>JAHBTU010000007.1 GCA_019638455.1 Saprospiraceae bacterium | reverse complement strand
TAGCAAAGACCACGGCCATCAACCCCAGCCCCAGCGGGGCAAAATGTCGGTAGCAAAGACCACGGCCATCAACCCCAGCCCCAGCATGGCAAAATGTCGGTAGCAAAGACCACGGCCATCAACCCCAGCCCCAGCGGGGCAAAATGTCGGTAGCAACAACCACGACCATCAACCCCAGCCCCAGCATGGCGAAATGTCGGTAGCAAAGACCACGGCCATCAACCCCAGCCCCAGCATGGCAAAATGTCGGTAGCAACTTGAATTGCCCCCTAATTCTTCTCCTGTTTTTTCTTCTCTTTGTCTTTGTCGCTGTCATCCGACTTATCGGGCTTGTGACCGAACAGCCGTTTGAAAATACCGCCTTTTTTCTCCTCTTCTTCTTTGTTGGCGGGCGGCACGTCTTCTCCGCCGCCCTCGCCTCCCGGCAGGGGCAAAGGTTTGTCTGTCCGCTCGTCAATGGGCGTGGTGTAGTAGGCGACAATTTGCTCCCGGAGCGTGGAGTCCCCCTGTTCGTTGAGCAACATATCCAACGAATCGGGCGCGATGCTAATCCAGGGGTGGCAACTCAAGGCGGTCAAAACTTCGGGCTTGGGCGTGGGGAATTTTTCATTGAGCATGCCGCCCAATTTTTTATCGTTGGCCACCTTGTGCCAAAACCACGCGACAATGGGCAGCGCCATCGAAGCGCCCTGTCCGAGGCTCATGGAACGGAAGCGTACGGCAGGGCTTGCCGCTCCCACCCAAGCGCCCGTGACAAGTTGCGGGTTGTAGCATATAAACCAGCCATCGGCTTGGTTTTGCGTGGTGCCGGTTTTTCCTGCAAAATCACCTCGAACGCCGTATCCATAGCGCAAGCGGGCGCCTGTGCCATAATCCACCACGTTCTGCAACATTTTGGTCATCGTGGCGGCCTGATTGGTGGAGAGCGCCTCCACGAAAGGGCCAAGCTTCGGGTTTTGGGCCAGTTCTTCTTTGTAATCGTACACCACTTCACCGTCGCGGCTGAGCACTTTGAGCACGGTGACTGGCTCTGGGCGCACGCCTTGGTTGGCCATCGTGCCATACACTTTTATCATGTCGTAAAGACTGATGTCGGCAGCGCCGAGGCTGATGCCGAACTCGCGGCGAAGTTTGGCTGTGACCCCCATTTTTGTTGCCAAATCAATAGTGGACTGAATACCTACCTTTTCGATAAGTTGCGCGGCCACCACATTCACCGAGCGGGTGAGTGCTCCTGACAGAGAATAATATCCCCCGTAGCGTTCGTCGGCGTTGTGTGGCTCCCAATCCACGATTTTCGTGATTTCGTTGGGCAGGTAGAAGCAGGGTGAAATGTTTGATTGCAAAGCAGCCGCGTACACGATTGGTTTGAACGTGGAGCCAACCTGCCGTTGTGTCTTGATATGGTCGAGTTTGAAGTATTTGAAATTGGTGCCGCCCACCCATGCGCGCACATAGCCGTTGCGATGGTCCATCGCCATGAAGCCGCAATTGAGCAAACAGAAATAGTAGCGTACCGAATCGAGCGGGGAAAGGGTGGTGTCCACTTCGGAGCCGCCGTTTTTCCAAGCGAAAATTGTCATTTTCACGGGCTTCTCGAATTCTTCCAATGCTTGCTCCTCGTTCAGCCCAGCTTCTTTGTACGATTCCCAACGATTGCTGCGCCTCACCCAATCGAGCACCCACTTGTCGTCGCCCCAAGGTTTTTCTTTTTTGTAGTTCTTCCAATGTTGGTCAAACTGTTTTTGCAGCTCTTGCATGTGCTTTTCCACTGCCTCCTCAGCGTATTGCTGCATTTTCGAGTGCAGGGTGGTGTATATCTTGAGACCGTCGGTGTAGAGGTTGTATTTCTCCCCGTCCTTTTTCCGATACTTTTCCAACAGTTTCGGCATCACGTCGGTGCGCAGGTGCTCGCGGAAATAGGTGCCCGTGCCAGCATTGTTGCTATCCACGTTGTAGCGCCGAGCGCCGACGGGCTTTGGGCTCAGGGTGTCGTATTCCGCTTGGGTAAGGTCGCCGTTTTTCACCATTTGCATCAGCACCACGTTGCGGCGTTTCTTGGCGTTTTCGGGGTTTCGCACGGGGTTGTAGTAAGTAGTGGCCTTCAACATCCCGACCAGCGTGGCCGCTTGGTCCACCGTGAGGTCTTTGGGTTTTTTATCAAAATACTGCCGCGAGGCCACGTTGATGCCAAACACATCGCCACCGAAGGGCACGGTGTTGAGGTAAAAGCTCAACAGCTCCTGTTTGGTATAGACTTTTTCGAGACGGATGGAAATAAAGTTCTCTCGAATTTTGCTGACGATAAGGCCCAGCCCGGGAATCTTGTATTTTTTGCGGGGGTAAAGATTTTTGGCCAACTGCTGACCCAACGTGGAGCCTCCGCCCAGCCCTTCGCCGGAGAGCAAGCCATAGCCCACGCGCAGCCAGCTTTGAAGGTCCACGCCGCTGTGTTCCAGAAATCGCCTGTCCTCGGTGGCGATGAGCGCGTTCACGATGAAGGGCGACACATTGTCGAGTGTGACAGCCGTGCGGTTTTCGATAAAAAACTTGCCAATCAACATGCTGTCGGCAGTATAAATCTCTGTGGAGTTGGCCGTCTCGATGCTTTTGAGCTCGGCGGTGGTGGGCAGTTTGCCAAAAAAACCGACCCACACGCCAAACACGAGAAAAAGCAACAGGTAAATTGCCCACTTGACCAACCAGCCTGCCCAACCCAAGGTGCCTGCCACGAAAGGATGGCGCTGCTTGAAACCTGCCCAAGCGGCGCGAATCGGAGCAGTCCAACGTGACCACGCATCGGTGGCTGGCGCTAAAAACGCCCGAACCGGAGCCGTTAGTTGCGACCAAGCGGCCTTTGCAGGGGCTGTTTTTTCAGACAGCCACCGACGGGCGGTCTGGAGACTATTATTTTGAGACTTCAAATTGTTGTCGCTCATAGACGGGGGAAACGTTTTCGAGTCGCTTCCATGCAGTGTTTGGGAGCGCGAAGGTAGGAAACTTTGTGGTCTTCTAACGCGCCAATTGTTCGCTCGTCATCCCGAACCTGCGTTCGCGGCGCTGGTAGCTCAAAATAGCTTCGAACAGCTCTTTCCGACCAAAATCCGGCCAAAAAACGGGGGTGAAGTACAGCTCGGCATAAGCGATTTGCCAGAGCAAAAAGTTGGAGATGCGGGTCTCGCCGCTGGTGCGGATGAGCAGTTCGGGGTCGGGGATGCCACGAGTGCTCAACGCATTTTCAAACATATTTTCATCAATATCCGATGGTTCTATTTGCCCTGTCTTGGCTTGTTCGGCCAATTGGCGGGCGGCGCGAAGGATTTCCCACTTGGCAGAGTAGTTGAGTGCCAGCACCAGCGTGATGCGCTGGTTGTTTTTGGTCTGTTCGATGCCTTCGACGAGGGCTTTGTAGCTCGATTTGGGCAACGCCTCGATGTCGCCGATGGCCGCGAGCCGCACCCCGTTTTTGTTCAAATCCCGAATCTCTCCTTTGATGGTCTCCACCAGAAGGCTCATCAGTGCCGTCACTTCGGCGGGTGGGCGGTTCCAGTTTTCGGTGCTGAAAGCATAGAGCGTCAAAAAGCCCACGCCGATTTCGGCGGCGGCCTCCGTCACTTCGCGCACGCTTTTCACCCCGCTTCGGTGCCCCAGCACGCGCGGCATTCCTTTTTGTTTGGCCCAGCGGCCATTGCCGTCCATGATGATAGCGATATGACGGGGTACTTTGTCGGGGATGATGAGCGATTTCAGGTCGGACATATTTCTGTGAAAGGCTTGGAGGATTGACGGTTTGCAGGTCTTGTTTACGGAATCCCTTTGCTTCGGGTTTCAACCGACATTCGTAGAACCCTCAAAGGTATTTCAAAATGCTGTTTTTTCAGGTTTCAACATGATGTGGCGGCACTTTGCAAGATTTTTTTCCCGTCATATCATTTTCAAATTTCAAAAAATGCGAACCTTCGCCGGAAGGGCAGGGCGGGGGTGCGCTTGTTTCGGCATCGAACCTAGGGAACCCGGCACGCGCCTCACCCCTTTGCCTTAACGCACAAACCTGACAACCCGCCGCGCATGGAGTGGTCACGCCATGCGCAAAACCCGTAAAAAAAGTTATGCACAAAGAAGCCCGCCACCGCTACAACGCGACATTCACCCCCGAAAAATACCAGGCATTTCTCGACACCGTGAACACAGCCTACGGGGAGGCCTGCACATTCCGCGTGTCGGAGACACCGATTTTTGTGCCCAAGGCACTAAAAGCCCAGCTGTTGAAAGGGGTGGAAGATATTTGTGCGGTCATCACGCAGCCAGATTTCGTGCAGCGCAGCGAGGCCGCGCTGCCCGCCCACCTGCGAGTGCCGGGCGAGGATGCGCACACGATGTTTTTGCAACTCGATTTTGGCGTGTGCCGCGACGCGGACGGGCATTTCACGCCACAGCTCATCGAGATGCAGGGGTTTCCCTCGCTCTACTTTTTCCAGCACCTGCTGGCCGAGTCGTACCGCAAGCATTTTGAGGTTCCAGCTGCGTTCCACCATTTGTTCGGCGGCCTCGACGAGCATGGCTACATCGAGCTGCTCCGGCAGGTCATCGTGGGCAATTCCAAGCCGGAGAACGTCATCTTGCTAGAAGTGGAACCCGAAAAGCAAAACACCCGAATTGATTTTTGGGGAAGCCAAAAATATCTCGGCATCAAGGTGCTGTGCCTTTCCAAACTCAAGCGCGAAGGCCGCGACCTCTATTATCTCGACGACAACGGGCGGCGCGTGGGCGTGGAGCGCATCTACAATCGCATCATTTTTGACGAGCTGGAAAAACGCGCCGACTTGCCCCGCGAATGGGACCTGACCTCAGAGGTGAACGCGGAATGGGTCGGCCATCCCAACTGGTTTTTCCGCATCTCAAAACACACCTTACCATTTCTTCAAAGCGATTTTGTGCCGAAAACGCTTTTTGTCAACGAATTGAAAGAAATTCCGAGCGACCTCGAAAATTGGGTGTTGAAGCCGCTCTTTTCCTTTTCCGGGCAAGGCGTGAAAATCAACATCAACCGTGCCGATGTGGAAAATGTGGACAATCCCGCCAATTTCATCCTCCAACGCAAGGTCGAATATGTGGCGGGGGTCGAAACCCTCAATCCCGCCGAGCCTTCCAAGTGTGAAATCCGCATGATGATTGTTTGGGATAAAAACTGGGACAAACCCCGACTGGTCAACAACCTCGTTCGCATGAGCAAAGGCGAGATGGTGGGCGTGCGCTACAACCAAGGCAAAGATTGGGTAGGCGCAAGCGTTGGCTTTTTTGAACCTTGATGCCCCATGCTTTTCTACGCGCCAAAAATCGAACATGGCTTCGCGCACCTCGACGAGGAAGAAAGCCGACACTTGCTCACCGTGCTGCGTCGAAAGCCGGGCGACCGACTGCAACTGACCGACGGCAAGGGATTTTTCCACGAGGCCGAACTAACCGAAGTGGGCAAACGCCATGCCCTCGCTCATATCCTCTCCTCCTCGGCAGCCCCACCCGAACACGCCTCCCTGCTGCATATCGCCATGGCTCCCACCAAGCAAATGGAGCGTTTCGAGTGGTTTTTGGAAAAAGCCGCCGAAATCGGCGTGGGCGAAATCACCCCCTTGCTCTGCCAACGCTCCGAACGCGACACTATCCGAATGGACAGGTTGGAAAAAATCCTTGTGTCCGCCATGAAACAGTCGCTTCGCGCCCGACTGCCAAAACTGAATGAACTAACTCGTTTTCAAACATTTGCGCTCAACACCTCGGCATCGCAAAAGCGCATTGCCTGGTGTGCCTCCGCGCCGTTGCCACACCTAAAATCAACCCTCTCGCCGACGCAAAGCGCCGTGGTCGCCATCGGCCCCGAAGGGGATTTTTCGCCAGCCGAAATTGAGTGGGCGCTTCAGCAGGGCTTTCAGGAAGTCAGCCTCGGCACCGCCCGCTTGCGCACGGAAACGGCTGGCATATTGGCAGTAAGCGTGTTTAACTTGCTGTAAACGCATCCGCGAAATTGGGTTGACTTAACCACATTGAGATTGTTTGGAAAAACGTGCCGCCTCGGCGGACGGCGAGTTTACTTTTTAAAAACAACGCCCCACTCCAAAAAAATCAAACCCGCCAACACAATCAGTTCAAGCACAAAGTAGGCGCTCCCCCACAAGGGCAAATCAAGGTCGGCCCCAAACACCAACCAGAGGGTCAGAAGACCGTACAGCGTGTTAGCCAGCGCAATCCCGGCCAAGTATGGCCGCCACCGAACGGGGGCCAAAAAATAACAGGCAAGCGAGTACACCGCAAAAACGCAGGCCACGCCTGCCAATGGGAAAAGAATGCCCAGCGGCACCCCAAAAGTGTCTGGGAAACGAGGGAGGAGGATGCCCAAGCAGGTCGCAGAGAGCATAGCCCCCAAACCGTCCAAGAGGAAAATCTTGTGTGGCGTTGTCAGAAATGATGTGATGATGAAGGCCATGCTGTTCGATTCTTTTTGCTTACAGGCTCAAAAATACGCCCGATACATCAGGTTCGGAAAAAAACCGAACTGCGTCATGTGGCCGATGTTGCCCGGCTCGCTCGCGTCGTAGAACTCCATAATCCGGCCTTTGTGGTTGGTGATATTGTCGAGGTTGAGAAAAATCTCGTGCGTAGCCCGGTGCTTGTTCCATTTGTAACTCGCCGACAGCAACACCTGATAGGGCGTGTCGAGGCCAGTCTCGTAGGCTTTGTCGTAGTCCCAGTAGCGGTTGGCGGCGGGGTCGGCGGCGAGATTGCCCTGTGCGTCGCGCAGCAGCGGGATGATACGCCGGGCGCCGCCGACAAAGACTTTGGCGTTCAGGCCGAGCGTCTGGTTTTTGCGCTTGCCCAGCCCGGGAAACTCCTTGCCGCAGAGGAAGTTGACCATGTAGTTGCCGTTGAACGGCGTGTTGCGCTCGCGACCGTCGAGGGGGGTGTATTTGGATTCAAACAGCGAGGCGTTCAGCAGGAAGTAGTAGTGGCGGCTGAAAAACTTTTCGAGCGTCAGTTCCACGCCGTAGTTGCGCCCCTTGCCTTCGTTCACCAAATCCACATAGCGGAAATCCAGCCCTTCCACGATGGTGGCGAAATAACTGGTATCCACATTCTCGACGGGCAGGTTGTAGAGGCGCTGGTAGTAGAATTCGAGTTTGGCTCGCATATCCTTGCCGATGCGCCGCTCGAAACCGAGCAGGTAATGGTCGGCTTTCAGCAGGTCGAGGTCGCGGTTCGGCTCTGTGACAGAACCGTCGGGCTGCTCCACTTTGGCAAAATAGTGGTGGATGCTCTCCATGGTGCTGTGCTTGCCGTAGCCGAGGCGGACGGCCCAGGCCGGCGCGGGGAGGTATTCGAGCGCGAGCCGCGGCTCGAGGGTGCTCTTTTGGTTGAGCAGCACGTTCATATTGTGCAGGCCCGCCACGAAGGAGAGTTTTTCGGTGGGCCGGTATTTCCAGGTGGCGAAGTTGCGCACCGTACCGACTTTTTCGGCAAAATCGAGCAACACAAACCGCTCGTTTTCGGCGCCCCGCAGTTGGCTCTGTGCAAAACGGTAGTCGAACAGGGTGTACTTGGAGCCGATTTGGACCTTGTGCCGGGCGTTGAATTTGTGGTGGAGCGTGGCCGATGCGCGCCAGACGGGTTTTTGCAGAGTACCCTGAAAATTCAGCCGTTTGCTGATGACCGAGTCGCGCAGGAACACGCCTTTGTCGTCGTACAATTTTACGATGCCCGCCTCGAAAATGTCGTCTTCGATGCCCTCGTTCGAGTAGGTGAGGGCGGTATTGAGCATGGTCTTTTCACCGAAGTTGACGGCGTTTTTGATGCCCGTGTTGAAGAGGTGCGCTTTTTTGTCAAAATCGTTTCGGATTTCGGCCCGAGAGGCGTTCGTGCCCGGAATCACCCAGATGGCCGGGGTCACGTCCTCAAAACGGAAGGTACTCATGCCCCCCAGCCCGTACACCGAAAAAACGCCCATGTTGCGGGTGGGGAACACGAGTTTGAAGGTCATGTCCTGAAATTTCAGCACCCCGCTGATGTCGCCGAGCAGCCCCAATTGGCTCAGCAAGCCCGCCGTGGAGTAGCGGTAGTTGACCAAAAAAGAGCCGCCGTAATCTTTTTTGAACGGGCCTTCGAGGGTGGCTTCCATGCCCAGCAGCCCCAGTCCGACGACCGACTCGAACCGCTCGTTGTTGCCCGCGCGCAGCCGCACATCGTACACGCCCGAGAGCACATCGCCGAATTCGGGTGCGAAGGCCCCGGTGAGGAAGTCGGAGGCCGCGAGCAGGTTGTTGTTCAGGATACTGACCGAGCCGCCCACGGCGCTTTGGTCGCCGAAGTGGTTGGGGTTGGTGATTTGTTCGCCTTCGAGCCGCCATTGGACGTACTTGGGCGAGTTGCCGCGCACGATGATGTCGTTGGAGCCGTCCTGCGTGCTGGTGATGCCCGCGAAGTTGGCGAGGATACGCGAGGGGTCGTTGAAGCCGCCGGCGTAGCGGTTGGTCTCCTCCGGCGAGATGGCGCGGGCGCCGAGCAGCGCCATCTCGTTGAGGGCTTCACCCTTGTTGCGGCCGGCCGTGACGGTGGCCGTTGCGAGCGTGTGAGCCGATTCGCGCAGTTCGAGCGCCAGCACGACCTCTTTGCCGGAATTGACCACGATGTTCGGGATGGCAAGCGCATCGTAACCGAGGTAGGCGACGCGCAGCGAGACCCTGCCGACCGGCACTTTTTCGAGCCGGAAACGACCTTGCGCGTCGGTGATGCTGCCTATGACGTTGCTGTGCTCTCCGTTTGGGGCAGCATCGGTGTGCAGGGACACGGTAGCCCCGACCAACGGCAGCCCGCTGTCGGCATCCTGCACGACGCCACGGACGGTTTGGGTGGGGATTTGACCAAAAAGTTGGAGACTAAAAAAGACGGCAAGCCAAGCCGCCAGACCGAGTTTTTGCTTCATAAGACGTTGCTTTTAAAATTTGAAGCAAAGGTCGAGGCGCGCCCGGCTGCGGTTCATTGACTTTGGGTAAGAAGTGGTGTTGAAAGCGATGCTTGGCCGAAATTTATTTGCCCATAATCCGCTTCAGAATCCGGCTCAACGACTCCGGGGTGATGCCGAGGTAACTCGCCAGCTGGTATTGCGGCACACGGTCGAGCAGTTCGGGGCGGGTAGCGAGCAGGCTTCGGTAGCGTGCTTCGGGGCTGCTGGTGATGAAATCAGCGAGGGCCTCTTGGCTTTTCTTGAGCTCGTATTCGACCCCAATGCGGCTCATGTCGGCGAATTGAGGCATTTTTTCAAAGAAAGCCGCCTCGTCTTCCGGTATGCCGAAAATCAGGATGCAGGCCTCGTTGCACACGAGGTAGCATTTGGAGGGTTTGTTGTCGTAGGGGAACCCGGTGGCGGTGACGGGCTGCCCTTCGGTGAAAAAATTGACCGTTTTTTCCGAACCGTCTAACAAGTAATACTGCCGCACACATCCTTTCAGCACGAAGTAGCAGTGTTTGCCCGCTTGCCCTTCCCGGAGCAGAATGGCGCCCTTGGGGAATTCGCGGATTTTCACCATTTCCAATAGTCCCTGCGCCTCGGCTTCGTTGAGTTGGGCGGATTGCGTGATGTAATCGAGGAGGACCTGTTGCAAGGAGGTCGCCTGTAAAAGTTTTGTTTCGGCAGATTGTGGGCTGCGGGTCAATATGGCTGTCATTAACGTCAATGTTTAAGTACAGCTCGAAGGTCGGCACACATGCCTGCGCATTTGTTTTTTTCTACGGATTTTCACTTTTCTTCCATGTCGTTGGCGCTTTCAGGCTGCATAAATGGTCATCCTCCGAAATCCGCCCTTTCCAGCCGAAAAACAAACGTGTCGTCTTCGCCGAATTGCCGCCGCTCCACAAAGCGAAATCCCAAGCGTTGGTAAAATCGGTGCGCTGCCGTGTTCGAGGCCAACGGGTCAATCAGCACCGCCGACACCGCCGGGTCGGCGAAACAGCGCCGAAGTGCCGCCCGCATCATGTCGGAGCCGTAACCTTTTCCCGTGTCCTCCATTGCACCAATCCAAATGTCAATGGCTCGCAGATTGTCGGGCACATCGCCCCAGTAGTGCGTTTCTTCCCGAGCCGGGTCAATGATTTGCACAAAGCCGATGGGCCGCCCGTCCGATTCGGCGATGAGTTGTTCGCGCCAGTCGGGCGTGCGGAGCAGTTCAGTTTCCCATTCCCAGTCGTCGTTCGGGTCGGATTCGACGACGTGCGGCTGCTCGTCCCAGTGTTGGAGCAGGGTGAGGTCGGCGATGGTAGCTGGGCGGAGTTGGAGCATTGTTGGCAATTAAATGCGAGTTTGGAGATTATTTTTATGAAAATCAATTTCGTAGAGGGTGAACATCCTCGTTTTGCAAAACTGGAACCTAATAACTTGCGGAACGATGGCTGCGAATTGAGCGAGTGATGCACCGACTAAAACCTCAATGGGTATCGTTAACCCCGAACACGCGTTGAACGCAGCACAAGCCTACACTGTTTTCCAATAAGATTATTGTTTTTTCGGCGCGGGAAACGACTTTTGTCCCACGATACGCTCTACACACCATGCGCAAAATCTCCGCTGATTGGGTTTTTCCCATAGCCAGCCCGCCCATCGCACAGGGGGTGGTCATCACCGACCCTGCGGGCAAAATCCTCGCCCTCGAACGCCGCGACCAACACGACCCAGCCAGTCTGGAAATCCACCGGGGCATTCTCACGCCGGGGTTCGTGAACACCCATTGCCACCTCGAGCTCTCCCACATGAAAGGCAAGGTGCATACAGGCACGGGGTTGATACCTTTCATCACAAGCGTGGTGACACAGCGCAACGCCGCGTCTGAGGTCATTGCCGAGGCCATCGCCCAAGCAGAAGCCGAGATGTTGACAGGCGGCATCGTGGCGCTGGGCGACATCTCCAATGCCCCCGATACCTTTGCCGTGAAGGCCAAGGGCCGAATGCGCTACCACACTTTTGTCGAACTATTCGACTTCCTGCAAACGTCCGGGGCTGACAAGGCTTTTGCCGACTGGTCGGCGGTGTATGAGCAAATCGAACTGGCTCCCGGAAGTGCCCGTTCGCTGGTGCCTCACGCCCCCTATTCAGTGAGCCAGCGGCTGTTTCAAAAAATCAACGATTTCAACGCGCCCGCCGCACCCGTCACGGTGAGTATTCACAACCAAGAGACACCGCCGGAGAATGAGTTGTTTGAGCAGGGCAGGGGAGCATTTTTCGATTTTTATGGAAAATTCGGCATCTCGCTCGACCATTTTCAACCCACAGGCAAACCCTCCATTCACTATGCGCTGGAGCATCTCAACCCCGCCCACCGCACGCTTTTCGTTCACAATACGCTGACCACCGAAGCCGATATAAAGGCAGCCCACGCATGGAGTCCCAAGGTTTTTTGGGCAACGTGCCCGAATGCCAATCTGTACATTGAAAACCGCCTGCCCCACTACCAGCATTTCCTCGATACTAATGCCCGCGTCACCATCGGCACTGACAGCCTCACCTCCAATTGGCAACTGTCCATCCTGGAGGAGATGAAAACAATTGCTCGATACCAGAGCTATGTGCCATTTGAGACCCTGCTGCGCTGGGCGACTTTGAACGGGGCACAGGCGCTGGGTTTTGATGACACGCTGGGCAGCTTGGAGGCAGGGAAGATGCCGGGTGTGCTGCTGTTGCAAGGAGTGGAGGCCGATATGAAATTGAGTGCGCAGGCAAGCGTGACAAGGTTGGTGTAGGCTGAACCGCGATGGGGTAATGTGCTAGGGTGATAGTGTGATATATCTCGCGTCGCCAAGTTTTCAGCATGGAAAAAAGCGCAATCGAGAGTGTTCAAAATCAAGGAGAGCAATCGTGGCGAGCTGCCAAATCCTGATGAATCAAGGATGATGGGCACATTTGGTCTGTGAAAAAAATTGAAACAGCCATGATACAACGCAGAAAATTCATCAAACAAGCCGCTATCGGCACTGTGGTCGTCGGTGCTGCCGCGATTGGCATTTCCCAAATTTTGCCCAAAAGAAAAAAAGAAAGTCTCGGCGTGGCGCTGGTAGGGCTGGGCTATTACAGTACCGACATTCTCGCGCCAGCCTTGCAACTGACAGAGCACTGCCACCTCGCGGGCATCGTGACAGGCTCGCCCGAAAAGGCGGAGCGATGGAAGCGAAAACACAACCTGCCCGACAAAAACATCTACGATTACCGCAATTTTGACCGCATTGCCGACAATCCCGACATAGATGTGGTGTATGTGGTGCTTCCGCCTGTGCTCCACAAAGAATTCACCATCAGGGCGGCCAACGCGGGCAAGCACGTCTGGTGCGAAAAACCAATGGCTATGACGGCTGCCGAATGTGAAGCCATGATAAAAGCCTGTGCCGACAACAAAGTGAAACTCACCATCGGCTACCGGATGCAGCACGAGCCGAACACGCAGGAAATCATCGGATATGGCCGCAACAAGACCTTCGGGAAAATCAAGATGATTTCGGTGGCGGCGGGCTACTTCGACCCTCGCACCGACCATTGGAAGCAAAACCGTGCTATGGGCGGCGGCGCTATGTACGATATGGGGGTGTACTCGCTCAATGCAGCCCGATACGTCACTGGGGAAGAGCCGCTAGCTGTGCTGGCTCAGGAAAAAACCACCCGCCCGGAAATTTATTCCGATGTGGACGAGACCACGATTTTCCAGTTGGAATTTCCATCGGGCGCATTGGCCAACTGCGCCACCAGCCTCGGCATGAGCATGAATTATCTTTACGTCACCGCTGAGCAAGGCTGGTATCGGCTCGACCCGTTCCAAGCATATAGCGGCATTCAAGGCGAATCCAACAGGGGCAAACTCTCCCTGAAAATCCCCAACCAACAAGCCAAGCAGATGGACGACGACGCACTTGCGATTGTCAACAACACCGCCGTCATCGTGCCGGGCGAGGAAGGCCTGCGCGACATACGGGTGGTGGAAGCCATCCAATTGTCGGCAAGAGAAGGCCGGAGAGTAACCCTTTAAATGCACAGCGAGGCGACGATGGTGAGTCGCCGCCTCGCTGCTATCTTAGCTGTAACTACTTCAACGGAATGAGTTACACCTTGATTCTCAAATTCTCACTGCGCTTTCACGAGTGTCTCCACGCGGAAACCTTGCGCATCGGCAAGTCTGAACAGCAGCCAACCATCGGGCAGCCCGGCCAAACTGATTTGAACCGGCTCTTGGTGGAGCGTGCTCCATTCCTGCTCGCGCAACAAACGCCCAGTGGCATCAAAAATAGAGAGGCGCACATTGCCCGACACAGGCTCGTTGATTTTCAAAAACACTTCCGAGGCGGCAGGATTGGGGTACAGGCCCCACGTCAAATCGCTGTTGGGCGATGAAGTGGACGCAGCGCCCGTGACGGTGATGAGGCCGCTGGTCACGGTGCAACCCGTGGCATCGGTCACCGTGACGGCATATTCGCCGCCAAAGAGGTTGTTCAAATCTTTCGTATTGGCAAACGGCACCCCGTTGAGCGTCCAAGCATAGAGGTAGGGCGCTAACCCGCCCGTTACGTTGATGGAGATGCTGCCATTGCCACCACCCGTGTTGCCGCTCACTTGTTCCACCGCAACATCCATTTGCGGATGTACCGTCACGGCGAAAGTGCACTCGCCCACATTGCCGCCTCCGTCGGTGTAGCGGAAGGTCTGCGTCGTGGCACCAAGCGGGAAGGTCGAGCCAGAGGGCAATCCGTCCACCAACTCAAGTTGCGCAACGTCCACCGTGCAGTTGTCAGACACTTGTGGGAGTGAGAAAATAGCGATGGGGTTGCATAAGCCTGCTGCCACATCGTCGGGGCAGGTCAGGCTGGGCGCTTCGGTGTCTTGCTCAATAATTTCAATGGTTTGAGTGGTAGAGCAGCCTGAAGCATCGGTCAGGGTGGCCTCATAGTTGCCTGCGCAGAGGTCATCGAGGAAGTTGCCAGTCTGCCCATTGTTCCACGTCACGGCGACAGGTGCATGACCGCCCGTGATGTTGAGCAGCACACTGCCGTCGCAGAAGCTAGTGCAGCTGGCTGGGATAGATGTTGCCGCGACGCTGATGTCCTCGGCTACGGTCACCGTGAAGCTGCAAGTGGCGCTGTTGCCACCCGCGTCTGTGTAGGAGAATACTTGTTCTGTGACCCCGACTGGGAAGCTGACACCCGACACCAAGCCGCTTTGAAGTTCCGGCGCGACGAGTACGGGGCAGTTGTCGGTCACCTGAGGGAGCGGATAGTCCACAATGGCATCACAGATGCCTACACTCACATTGGGCGGACAGGCCATCGTCGGTGCGATGTTGTCGGTCACTTCCACGGTAGTGGTGCCTGTGGCGGTGTTGCCGTTTTCGTCGGTAGCCGTGAGGGTGACGGTGCGTGTGCCGAGGTCGCTGCAATCAAAAGTGCTTGGGCTGACGCTCCAGCTGGCAATAGCGCCGCAATTGTCTGTGCTGCCATCATCAAACATACCGGCGGCTACAGTAGCCTGCCCGTTGGCATCCAACGTGACGGCGGCATTTTTCAAGACCAATTGTGGGGGAGTGTCGTCTCCCACCACTATTTGCACGGTTTGGCTTGCGGTACAGCCATTGGCATCTGTCACGGTGAAGGTCACGATGCCGACACCGAGGTCGTTGGCAGTCACATCCGTGTCGCCGTTTGACCAAACAAATGTATAGGGAGCAACGCCGCCGGAAATGCCTGCGGTGGCCGCCCCGTTTGTCTCGCCTGCGCAACCCACGTTGGTCTGGTTTGCCACGCTGGTCAGCAATTGTGGAGGGCTGGCAATTTGAGTCGTCAATGTGATGGAGCAGCCGATGGCATCGGTTGCGGTGAGCGTGTAGGTGCCGGGGGCGAGGTTGGAGGCCGTTTGTTGGCTGGTGCCGTTCGACCAAGCGTAGCTCACATTGCCAGATGCTCCTGTGATGCTGGCGGTGGCAGAGCCGTTGTTGATGCCAAAACAATTCAGATTGACGGCTGCCACCACGCCCGTGATGGAGCAGCTCACTTCATTGACGGTGGCGGTGTTGACTTGGGTGCAACCTCTGCTGTCGGTGATGGTGACGGAGTAGGTGCCGGGAGGCAGTGCGCCGATGGCCGCCACTGTTGCCCCAGTGCTCCAAAGAATAGTGTAGGGGCCTACACCACCTGAAGGAGCGACGGTAGCCGTCCCGTTGTCAAGTCCGGCCATCGTTTGGTGCGTGACGGTCACATTGGCTTGTAGCACGGCTGGTTGTGTCACCGTGACGGAGGCTGTACCTGTGCATCCTTCGCCGTCGGTGACAGTGACGGTGTAGGTGCCTGCGGGCAAATTATTGACCGTTGCCGTTTGTGCGCCATTTGACCAAGCGTAGGTATAAATGGTGTTGCCGCCGGTGCCTGTTGCCCTTACCGAACCGTTGCTGCCGCCATGACAAGTGACGGCGTTCAACAGGGTGGTGGTGGCACCGACGGGGGGGGAAATGGTCACTTCCATGTCGTCGGATGCAGAGCAGCCATTTTGATTGTTGACCACCGTCAGCGTGTAGGTGCCTGACGTGTCGAAGCGTGCGTAGAGCGTGTTTTCGCCACCCACTATATTGCCATCCAAGGTGGTCCATTGATAGGAAAAATTGCTTCCTTGCGAGGTGCCGAGAGGGTTGGCCAATATAGTGCTGAAAATGCAGTTGATGGCGCGGTCCACCCCTGCATACACAAAAGGTGGCATATTGTTCTGGTTGACAAAAACATTCAAGAGGGTAGTGCAACCGTTAACCGGGTTGGTGGCCGTCACAGTGTAATAACCGCCCTCCGTGACCTGTGGATTTGGAATGTTTGCCGTAAAACCGTTGGGGCCTGTCCATGCGAAAGTAGCGCCGAAGGTCTGCGAAGTCGCATTGACATTAGGGCTGGGATTGAAGCAGGTGACAGTGGCGGAAGTCGCGGTGAGCGTTGGCGGAATCAAATTTTGCGTCACCGTGGCAGTTGCGGTGCTGATGCAGCCGTTAACTGGGTTGGTGACGGTCACTGTATATTGACCCGCTATACTTACCGTAGGGTTTTGCAACAAGGAAGCAAACCCACCAGGGCCTGTCCAAAAATATGTCACGTCTGACGTCGGGGAGTTGGCATTGAGGATGACGCTGGGGTTGGCGCACGTTTTCACGCCCCCTGTCGCAGATGCGCCGGGGGGAGTGAAATTTGAAGTCACTGTCACGGTAGCCGTTGAAAAACATCCGTTGGAGGGGTTTTTTACGGTCAGGGTATAGACACCTGATAAAATGACGAATGGGTTTTGTTGAGAGGAATTGAAGCCAGCTGGACCCGTCCAAGAAAAGCCGACACCTGCTGGTGAGCCATTGCCGAAAATTTGTACTGTGTTGACAGCGCAAGTCAAGACATCATTGACGAAAGCTGATGCCGTAGGAGGTGTGTTGTCGGCAATCACGACAACGGAGCTCGTGTCTGTGCAGCCGTTGGTAGGCCTTGTGACTGTGAGGATATAGGTGCCGCCCGCGCTTACACTGACGTTCGGGATGGGCGAGTTGAACCCGCCCGGGCCAGTCCAATTAAAGGTGACACCCGCTGGCGTGCCGCTGCCAAAAAGTTGGACGGTAGGTTGCAGACAAGTGATAACACCGCCGCCGCTTGCGGTCGCTGTTGGAGCTACCGTATCTATCGCAACCAAAGCGGGCGTATAGCTCGTGCAAGTCGTAATGGTGTCGGTAAGCGCGAAAGTGTAAATACCCGGCACATTGACTTTAGGCTCCTGCAGAGGCGAGCTGAACCCGCCCGGTCCCGTCCACACAAATGACGCATTGTTGGGGTTGAAAGTGGCGCTCAGCACGACTGAAGTCTGTGTGCAAGTGATAACCCCCCCCATCGTAATAGCTGCTGGCGGCGTGAAATTGGAAGTCACAATGACCGCATCAGTGGTGGTGCAGCCATTGGTGGTATTCGTTACTCGCAGCGTGAAAGTACCGATATGGCTGATGGTGGGGTTGAGCGTGAAGGTGTCGGATTTGATAGCTCCGCCGTTGGAGGCCGTCCACAGATAGGTGAACTCTGGGCCGACGGAACCGGAGCCGTTCAGGGTAGTTTGGGTGTTGGAGCATTGCACCGTGAAATCGGCACCCGCGTTGGCAGTGGGGAACGCGAAGTCTTGCAGGATAGTGGCGCTGACGGTGGCGGTCGCACTTGTCGCATCGGTCACGGTGATGGTGTAGGTGCCGGGCGCGAGATTGGGCGACACAGGCCCGGAGTTGCCATTGCTCCAAGTATAGGTGTAGCCGGGCACACCGCCGCTGGCGACGACCGCAAGGTAGCCTGTTGCTCTTAAGCAGTTGACATGGTGAATGGAATCCACTTCAAGGGTGAGCGCCAAAGGCTTGTGCGCCACTTCGCCGATTCGGTCGGCGGTATGGTTTGGGTTAGCTGATGCAGCATTTGAAACCGTGAAAGGCGCGTGGGCCATGCCACTTGTTTGAAACAGGGCATGGAGACAGAGTACAAGAAATAATCGCATCGTGTTAATGAGATGGTGAGTGATTAATGGAAAAAATGAATCCGCACTCACCGCCCAAAACCTTGCCGAAAATCACCGAAATTTAAAAAATGGATTAAAAACGGGTTAAAAGTCCTTAAAATGGGCTTTGCCTAAAAACGAAAAGGCGCTCTCCTTTGAAAGCGCCTTTCGCCTACGAATGAAAAACCTCCCGCGAAAAGCGGATTGTATCGTTTGAAAAATTTATGACATTCTGAAAAGACGAAACAAATGTCTTTTGCTCGCCAAAGGAGTGCATTAAAGCGAAATTAAAAGATAATTAAAATGATTTTTGGGCAGGAAATAGCGGGAAAATCAACTCAAACCGGCTGCCCTTGCCGGGTGCGGATTGCACTTTGATGCTCCCTTGATGGAGCTGCACGATGCGGTGACACAGCGAAAGCCCGATGCCATAGCCCTTCACCGACGATTGGGTGTTGCTGCCTCGATAGAAGGGGGTAAATATCATTTCTTGTTCCTCCGGGGTGATGCCAGCGCCATTGTCGCTGAAAGAGATATTGATATTGCTCTCTTTGGCCCAAAAACCGATTCGCACCGTGCGGTCGTTGGAGAATTTGCAAGCATTGTCCATCAGGTTGAGGAAGGCCGTTTTCAGCAAGTGCTCGTTTCCGGCAATCGTCAGTTGTGCCTCGTCTTCGGGGAAAGTGTCGTATTCGATGAGGAAGCGGTAGTTGGGATGAGCTTTGACCAATTCGTTTTGTGCGGCGAAAAGGGTCTCGTCCACGCGCACTTGTGTGAAGGTGAATCGCTGCTTTTCCACGCCCGATTGGGCGAGCGAGAGCAGCCCGTTGGTCAGTTCAACCAAGGTGCGCGTGTCGTCGAGCAGCGACTGTAGCGCCTGTCGGTATTCCTCCGGGCTGCGTTCCTTGTCGAGCATCAATTGGAGCTGGCTCGTGATGGCAGCCAACGGATTGCGCAACTCGTGTGAGGCATTGCTCACAAATTGCTGCTGTATTTCAAAAGCCGATTCCAGCCGTTGCAGCATATCATTGAAATTCATGGCCAGTTGCGCTATCTCATCGCGTTGGTTGCCTTCGTCCACTCGGCGGCCAAGGCTGCCTGCGCTGATGCTCTGCACCTCGGCGTTGATGCGGGCCAAGGGTTGCAACACCTGCCCCGCAAACATGATACCCGTTGCCAAGATAATCAGGATGCCTATGACGAGGCCAGCAAGCAGCACGTTGCGCAAATTGTTCAACTTGCTGCGCCCATAGCGGTCGTAGGCAGAAGCAACGACCACGAACTCACCCTGTGCATCCTCATAAACAATGCCCACGCATTCCATGTCGTCCTCCTCAAATTCAAGGATTCGTCGCTTGCGAATCTGGCTCAACATCTCGGCTGGGTAAGTGTCATCCAAGTTTTCAGAGCTGGAATAGACAAGCCTGTCCTTAGGGTCAAAAATCAATACTTTCTCCTCGAACAACGCATGGATGGAGTTTCTGTCAATGATGCGCAACAACTTGACATCTACCTCCTGCACACTCACGAAAAGCCGTGCGGTGGTGACGGCGCGGCTCTCCAGCCGATTGAAAAACTCTTCCTTGCGATAGTCTTCGGACAGCAGATAGACCGCCAGCGAAAAGCCCAGCAGTATGGTGGCCACTATCGCCGTGAAACGCAGGGTGAGCTGGGTGCGGATGTTCATGTCGAGAGCGCCTTTATGTAGTATCCCAAGCCCTGTTTGGTGTGTATGAGTTTTGGCTCGAAGTTGCGGTCTATCTTCTTGCGCAGGAAATTGATATACACTTCCACCACGTTGGTGCCGGTATCAAAATTCACGTCCCACACGTTTTCCACGATTTCGTGTCTGGATGCCACGCGGCCATTGCGCCGCACGAGGTATTCGAGCAGGGTGTATTCTTTGGCGGTAAGCGCGATGGGATTGCCAGCGCGTGTCACGGTCTTGAAGCCCGTGTTCAATTCGAGGTCCGCCACGCGCAGCAACTCCCCCGGCTCCGATTCGGCAGGCGCCCCGGGGGTTCGTTTGAGCAACGTCCGCATCCGTGCCAGCAGCTCGCGGAAGTCGAACGGCTTCACGATATAGTCGTCGGCACCCGCGTCGAACCCTGTCAGCTTTTGCTCCACGCTGCCCAACGCCGTCACCATGATGACCGGCAATTGAGGGTGCGTGGCGCGGATGGACCGGCATACGTCGTGACCACTCACAAAAGGCAGGTTCAGGTCGAGCAGCACGATGTCGTACTTGTTGGCTTGCGCCAGATGCCTCCCCACGGCTCCGTCGGGAGCGAGCTCGACCTCAAACCCATTCTCCTCCAGCCACTTTTTTACCGGAGCAGCTAATTTGGGTTCGTCTTCTATGAGCAACACGCTGGCTGTATTCATTGCGATTGGATAGTTACGCGAATAATGGGTTGAAGAGGATGTCTCACAAGTGATGTTTGTTTGACGGGATTGAAAAGATTCGCGTCCTTTTTCGGGTAAACAACCTGTAAACCTTGTTAATCCTGTCCAACTTTAAACTTGTGAGACGGCCTCTTCCACCCATTATTCGCATTAGTTCGTAATTGTGAAAAATATCGTGCCACGACAGTCGCTTATCAGGGCACTTGCATCAGCTCCACAAACTCACTCATAATCATGGCCGTCGCTCCCCACACGATGCGCCCTTCCACCTCGAAATAAGGCACTTCCTTCAGTTTGATGCCTTGCGCCACGGAGAGGTCGGTCATTTTTCGATTTTCCGGCTGCGAAAATAAGTCAATTGGTGGTGTCAGTATCGCTTCCACCTCGCCCGGCTGTGGCCTAAACATGGGTGCGCCAAGCAATACGCCCACGAACGGATGCACCACATAGTTGCTCACAGGGATATACAGCTCAGTGAGCCGCCCCAGCACCTCCACTTCCACGGGCGACACGCCCACCTCCTCATGTGCCTCGCGGAGCGCCACGTTCACCAAGGCGCCGTCCTGCTCCTCGTAGCGACCGCCGGGAAAACTCACTTGGCCACTGTGCTGGTCGCGCGGGTTCACCGTGCGCTCTATCAGCACGGTGCGCCAGCGCCCGTCGTGTTGGTGAAGCAGGTTGAGCACACAAGCCACCTTTGCGTTGGGGGGCGGCACGGGGTTGAGTCGCAGCTCCTCGGCGCGGCGGGCAAACGCCATTTTGAACTGAGCCTCCGCGCCGGGCAGCGGGCTGGCAAGGCGTCGGCGGAGCGTTTCTATAAAGCTATCGGTCGAAATCATTTTTTTGAAAGTTGCTTCAACGGGCGAGCGCGGGCTTTGTTGTCAGATTGAAAAAAATACGTCGCCTAACACGTCTCATATTTTTAATTTGGAAACAAATCTTTTTTTATTTTGTAAATAATGTATTTTTTTAAAAAAATAATTAAAAAATTTGCAAAGAAAAAATCGATGCGCCTACCTTTGTCGCATCAAAGTTCTTGATTGTTGACGGTTTTTAAAAACAAGGTCGGCAATCTGAAACAACAATGTGAGGTGTTGAAATTGGCAGCCAAGCCCTCCTGTCTCGGGGGTGGGGAACACGAAACAAAGCCTCGGTCAAACGAAACCTAATCGCCCCGTGGAGGTTCGAATCCTCCCTTCACAGCCGCATAAACAACAAACCAACAATGAGGCCGCAGGCGCTTTCCGTCCTGCGGCTTTTTTTTGTGGCGCTCCCTTCATTTCCCGATGGGAGCGTGTTCGAGGCGCTGCCATTCCTGTTCGATTTTGCTTGGAAATTTCAGCCTTCCGCGATGCCAATAGTTGTAGGCTTGCAAGTCCTTGCCAAAGTCGCAGTCGTTGGCCGCTTGAAAAAGTTGCTGCTCTTGGGTGCGCAACTGTTCCAGCGCGTCACGGTAAGTTTCGAGGGGCATTGCCGCACGGCCCAGCATCAAAGAATCGGCGTGGTGCAAGAGAGCTGCGTCGCGTTCGGCAAGTGACTGTACGCAGGGGTTCACTTTCGACTTGCAAGCGAACAGCGCAAGATGGAACAGCGCAATCAGGCAGGCAATAAAACAAACTGAAGGGGGGCGCATAATGTCGAGAGTCTGATTAAGCAATGTGTGGCGAAAGGCGAGCGCATTTCAGCAGTCGCGGTGGGTTGTGGGCTTTTGGGGCGCTGTTTCAAAAGGCAAAGTGCGACCGTTTGGGATGCTCCGTTGTGCGTGAGGCTCTACTTTTGCCCCGCAAAATTTGAAAAAACGATTCAAACATGAAAGTCCTGAAATTTGGCGGCACCTCCGTCGGAACGCCTGAAGCCATCAAGGGGTTGCTTCGGATTTTAAAAGAACGCTACCAAAACGGGGAGCAATTGGCCATTGTTTTTTCGGCGTTCTCGAAAGTGACGGACGCGCTCATCGAGATGGCCACAAAAGCCAGCAAAGGCGACGAACGCTACCAAGAGGTGTTCGAGCGGGTGCGAGCGCGTCATCTGGAGGCCATCGAGCAGCTGCTTGCCCCCGCCATCCGCCCACTCGTGGAAAGCCATATCGCGGCCAATTTCGAGGCTTTGGGCAATGTGCTGCAAGGCATATTTCTGCTGCACGAGGTGTCGCCGCGCTCGCTCGATTTCGTGGTCAGTTTCGGAGAGCGCAACTCGGCCTTCATCATTGCCCATGCCATGCGGCAAATGGGCATCCCCGCCGAGTTTCTGGATGCCCGCGAAGTGGTGCGCACCGATGCTCATTTTGGCAGCGCGCACGTGGATTTTGAAGAGACCAACCAACGTATTCGCGCTCATTTCGCGGCGCACCCCCAAGTGCAGGCCATCACGGGATTCATTGGCAGCACCGCCGACGGCATCACCACCACGCTCGGTCGAGGCGGCTCGGACTACACTGCGGCCATCTTCGGCGCGGCGCTCGAAGCCAGCGCCATCGAAATCTGGACGGATGTGGACGGAGTGCTCACCGCCGACCCGCGCCGGGTGAAAAAAGCCTTCACCTTGCCCTCCATGACCTACCGCGAAGCAATGGAAATGAGCCACTTCGGCGCCAAGGTCATCTACCCGCCGACCATCTTGCCCGCGTTGGCCAAGGAAATTCCGTTGGTCATCAGGAACACGTTCAACCCAACGTTTGCCGGCACCCACATCGGCATTCCTCCCCCCAAAGGAACAGGTAACGTCATCACGGGCATTTCCTCCATCAACCAAATTTGCCTGCTCACCCTGCAAGGCTCGGGCTTGTTTGGGGTGCCGGGCATCGCGGCACGGTTGTTTGGCGCTCTGGCGCAGTCGGGGGTCAACATTGTCATCATCACGCAGGGGTCGAGCGAGTCGTCCATTACCTTCGCCGTGTCGCCACAGCAGGCCAAGCTAGCCCAGAAAGCGGCGGAGCGGGAGTTTGCCCACGAAATCCGCGAGCGGTTGGTTGAGCCTTTGAAAATAGAGGACGATCTCGCCGTGGTGGCGATAGTGGGCGAGAATATGCGCTATTTGCCGGGCGTGGCGGGGCGCTTGTTTTCGGCGCTGGGCAAAAACGGCATCAATGTGGTGGCCATCGCGCAGGGGTCGAGCGAGTTGAACGTGTCGGTCGTCATCAATGCCGCCGACGAGACGAAGGCGCTGAACGCCATCCACGAGGCATTTTTCTTGTCCGACACACAGACGCTGCACTTGTTCATGGTGGGCGTGGGGCTGATTGGCGGCACCTTGCTGCGGCAGATAGAGGCACAGACCGCCTTTTTGAGAGAAAAAAGAAATTTGGAAATCAAAATCGCGGGACTGGCCAACAGCCGGAAGATGGTGTTTTCGGAGGAAGGCGTGCCGCTCGAACATTGGAAAGACACGCTCGAACAAGGCGACCCGTTCGTGATGTCGCATTTTGTGGAAAAAATGAAGGCGCTGAATTTGCCCAACGCGATTTTTCTCGACAACACCGCTTCGGAACAAGTGGCGGGATTCTACGAGCAAATTCTGGATGCCAGCATCTCCATTTCCACGCCCAACAAGGTGGCCACTTCCTCGCCCTATTTGCAATATGCACGCTTGAAGCAAATTGCCAACAAACGCGGCGTGGCGTGGCGCTACGAGACCAACGTGGGCGCTGGGCTACCCATCATCACCACGCTCAACGACCTCATCCATTCCGGCGACCGCATTTTGAAAATCGAAGGCATTCTGTCCGGCACGCTTTCGTTTATCTTCAACCACTTCGTGGCAGGGGCCACATTTTCCCACATCGTGAAAGAGGCCAAACAGCTGGGCCTGACCGAACCCGACCCCCGCGAAGACCTCTCTGGCGCCGATGTGCGCCGCAAGTTGCTCATACTTGCCCGCGAAACGGGGCTGCCTCTGGAAGCCAGCGACATTGAGGTAGAGAACATCCTGCCGCACGCCTGCCTCGCCGTCCGCACGGTGGAGGAGTTTTTCGAGAACTTGGAAAAACACGACGACGACTTTGAAAAACGCCGCCGCCAGGCTGCCACCGATGGAAAGGTGCTGCGTTTCGTGGCAAAATTGGAAGGCACCCATGCGTCCATTTCCCTTCAGGCTTACCCTCCCACTCACCCGTTCTATTTTCTCTCGGGCAGCGACAACATGGTGGTGTTCACCACCGAGCGCTACCGCGAACGCCCGCTCGTGGTGCGCGGCCCCGGCGCAGGCGCCGAGGTGACGGCGGCGGGTTTGTTCGCCGAGGTGATTGGGATAGGCAATTAAGCGTCGAGGTACGGGGATTTGCCTATTGGAGTGTTTTCTCCGACAGGCAGCTCAGATACTATAAAACGTCGCCAGAAACACCACGAAACGATACAGAACCAATATCGGCATCCAAGCCAACGCAACGGCGGCGGCCTTCAGGATGGTGCGCAGCCAACCTTCCTGATACACGGTTTTCAGGGTGAAAAAGGCGAGCAACCAAATCCAAAGCAACGGTTCCATGATTTCATTGACAAAATGCGAGTTGGGGGAGTAGCCAAAGACAAAGTTGGTCAGGCTGCCACTCGGAAAAATGCCCAACACCATGTTCTGGGTTATCCACGAATGATTTTTTTGAACGCCAAATCTGTCAGATTTTGGGCACCAGTCGAAATCGTTCCTACGGAACGTTCCCTATGAAGTGTCCAAAGTCTAATAGTAGCTGCTCAACGCAATTTCGCCCGAATCATGAGGAACTCCGCGATGTTGTCGCTGTCCAGCGCGCCCACTATCTGTTGCGGAGAACCAACCAACACAAAAGATTGGTTTTGAAGTTGCATCGTTTTCCAAGCTTCCTCAAGGGGCGTGGAAGGCGGCAGGTACGTCAAATCGCCGCGCATGGCATCGCGCACGAGTGCTTGTTTGCCCAAATTGCCGAGCGCCCTTATGATTTCGTCGCGGCCAAGCGTGCCCACCGGGTGGCCGTCGTTTTTCACCAAAAAATGCTTGTTCTGACCTTGAAGCAGCTTATCGGTCGCATCCTGAATGGTAGCGTCGGCGGCGATGTCGGGTATTTCCACCAACAGCGCGTCGCGCACGGTGAAGCCCCGCATCAGCGATTGGGTCTCGGTGTGCTGCGCTTCCGATTGGGCGCCCAAAAAGATGAACAACCCGATGATGACCAAAAAGGGATTGTAGAAAAAACCCAAAAACACAAAGCCGATGGCAAGAAACTGCCCCAGACCTGCCGCTATGCGGGTCGCCTTGGCGCGGTCCATGCGAAATGCCAACAATGCGCGAAACACGCGCCCCCCATCCATCGGGAACGCCGGAATCATGTTGAACAAAGCCAGCCACATATTCACCAGCATCAGTGCATATAAAAAGTTGGAGGGGCCGATTTGCTGCAGTTCGAGCAGGCTCTCCGCTTGTCGGGGCAGCACCAACAGCAACAAAGCGAAGATGACCACATTGACCGCCGGGCCTGCCAAAGCCACGATGAGCTCTTCCTGCGGCTTTTCAGGGATGGATTCCAACTGTGCCACTCCGCCAATGGGCAACAAGGTGATGTCGCGGGTTTTGATGTTGAATCTTTTGGCAGCCAAAGCATGACCCAACTCGTGCAGCGTGACGCACCCGAAAATGGTCAGCACGAACAGCACCGACCACACAATCTCGGTGCCACCCAGCCCTCGGCTCAGATTGCTGAACACGAGCCAGCCTATCAGGATGAGAAACGTCCAGTGGATGAATATCTTGATGCCCGAAACGGTGCCGAGAAAGAGCGCATTTTTCATGGCCAACTTTGTTTGAGTGAAAACGACCTTGGAGCCGTTGAAAGCACCAAAATTACAGACAATGGTGCGCATCGGCGAAAAATATAACTCACCTGCGCGACTAAGCGAAATCATTGGCTAGGGACAAGCGGCGCAACACTTTTGCGGGGTTGTGTTTCAAACCACAATCCGCGACGATGAAACAAATTGCATTTGCGCTTTCCTGCTGGGCATTGCTTGCATTGAGCAGCTGCTCCCCCATCTACAAAGTTTATTCAGAAGAAGAACCCGGTGTCAATTTTTTCAAATACCGCACTTTCAATTGGTTGGACAACAAATTCGTGAAGCGGGGAAACAACGGCCCTGAATGGCTCAACGACCGCGCAGAGCAGAAAATCCGCAGCTCGGTGGAACACCAGATGGAGCGCCACGGGTTCAAGCCCTGCGACGAACGGCCCGACTTGGTGCTCCACTTCCATGTCGTCTTTCAAAACGAGGTGTTTTTCGTGCAAGACTGGTGGTGCGACGAGACCATCGGCACCGACTATGGCCGCTGTCATCGCCTGCGGCCGGTCAACTATGCGGAGGGCACCCTCATCATTGATTTCATAGATGCCCGGGCGGGCAGCCAAGTCTGGCGCGGGGCGGCAGTTGGCGTGCTGGAGCAGGTGTCTGCCGAACAAGCCGAAGCCCGCATCGAACAGGCCGTGCGGTTGATTTTTGAAAAATTCCCGGAGAAGCCGATGACGAAGACATGAAAAGCGAACAATGATATACTTCGCGCTGCCAAGTTTTGGGCATGGCTAAAAGCACAATCTGTTCAAAATCAGGGAGAGCGAGCATGGTGAACTGGCAAATCCTAGCGAATCAAGGTATAAAATATCGCGTGTGACGGATATTTGCCCTCGTTTTTCGCAACTGCGCAACAAGCTACAAATCGTTCGATGCACCCACCCAAACTCATCCTCGTCACTGGCCTGCCGGGTTCAGGGAAAACCACCTTGGCCAAAGCATATTCCGCTCGCCGAGCGCCCCACGGAGCGGTGCTGCATCTCAACAGCGACCTCATCCGCAAAGAATTGGGCCTGATGGGGCATTACCAACCATCGGACAAAAAAAAAGTGTACGACGCGCTGTTGGAACGCACCCGCGCCGCGCTACTCGAAGGCCAAGAGGTAGTGGTGGACAGCACATTTTACAAAGAGGCCATCCGCAAGCCATTTCGCAGCGTGGCTGCGGCGTGTGGAGCGGCACTTTTTTGGGTAGAAGTGCGCGCGCAAGAGCGTACCATCCGCGAGCGCCTGCAAACACCACGAGCCGATAGCGAGGCCGATTTCTCCATTTTTGAAAAAATAAAAAAAGAACACGAGCCACTGACGGAGCCGCACCTCGTGCTTTGGTCGGATGCGATGACTTTGGACGAAATGGCGACTGAGATGCTCAACTACGTCCAAACCGCCGAAAGAATTTGAGGAAGAGGTGGAGACGTGGCTTTTTCATTCGTTATTTGCCCTCATGCAGACAACTCAACACTTACTCGACCGTATGTTCGCCCAAGCCGATGTTTGGGAAAAAGACAGCGACCAGCGGTACGTCTTCCAGCGTTGCTACGGCATGATGAGCCGCAACATGGCGCAGGCCATCGCCACAGGCCGCTTCACCGACGCGCAATGGGTGGAGCGGCTAATGTTGCGGTTCGCCGACTACTACTACGATGCCTTGACACTCTACGAACAGCAACACCCCGACACGCCCCCCGTGTGGCAACAAGTGCACGACGTGGCGCTGCAAAAACGCCTGCATATCATGCAGCATCTGTTGCTGGGCATCAACGCGCATATCAACTACGATTTGCCATTGGCACTCTACGACGGGCTGCACGCCGAATGGCCAACCCTCGCGGAACCTGAACGACAAATCAGAAAGACCGACCACGAGACGGTCAATATCATCATCGCGGAGACCATTGACGCGGTGCAGGACGAAGTGATAGAGCCACGCTCGCCCGTCATGGCCTTGGCGGACCGATTGATGGGCCGCATGGACGAATGGCTGCTCGCACAGCTCATCACGGGTTGGCGCACCGAAGTGTGGCGCGTCACGCTCGACCTCTTGACCGCCGCCGACCCCAACCAATGGGAAAACATTCGCGCCGCCCAAGAGCAAAAGGTACTGGCAAGGGGCAAAGAACTCTCTCGCACCCGACTGATGCGTATCTCAAAAGCGCGTGTGCCATGACCTCAGAACAGATACATTCGATAGTGGCGGCGGGTGGCTTTCCGGGGCCTTCCGCGCCAGTTGATTTGGTGGAGACCCATATTTCTTGGGTCATTTTGACCCCTACGTTTGCCTTCAAAATCAAAAAACCCGTCCGGTTCCCATTTCTCGATTTTAGCACTTTGGAAAAAAGGGCGCATTACTGCCGGGAAGAGCTGCGCCTCAATCGCCGCCTCGCTCCCGATATGTATCTGGAAGTATTACCGATTATTTTTTCAAAAAACGGAATGCTCGCGATAAGCCAGACTGCCGCCGAAGAAGCCGCGATTGATTTCGCCGTTGCCATGAAGCGCATGGACAATGGCTTACAGATGGACAAGCTGCTGCGCCAACACACCGTCACGCTCGCCAACATGGAGGCGCTGGCCGCCATGTTGGCCCGATTTCATCGAACAGCGGTGCTGGATGGCCAAACGCTTGACTACGAGCCGAGCAGCCACCGAGCCGATTTCAATGATTTGTTTCGCTTGGAAGCGACGGCGCAAAAGGTGTCGGGCGCAGCCGCATCGAAGCAGTTCGAGGCGTGGCGCAATCAGGTCGGCACTTTTCTGAACGAGCACGAGCCGCGACTGCACGAGCGTGCGCTCAGAGGTTTTTGGGTGGAAGGGCACGGCGACCTGCACGCACGGAACATATTCCTGCTGCCACAAGGCCCGGTGGTGTTCGACTGCATCGAGTTCAACCCACACTTCCGACAGCTGGACGTGCTCAACGAACTGGCTTTCCTCTGCATGGATTTGGAAGCAAACGGCCACCCCGAACTCGCGGCGGCATTTATGAAGGCCTATTGCCACCACTGGCCTTGCCTCGAAAATGCGGAAGATGAGCGCCTGTTTCTTTATTTCAAAGCCTACCGCGCCAACGTTCGGCTCAAAGTGGCGCTGACGGAATGGGAACAGCACCCCGCTCCCACCCTCGAAGCCTCCGCAGCGACATATCAGGCTTTGTTGGCGCGATACCTTCAAGCATTGGAGTAGCCGTCGAAGATTTCTCGTTTTTTCATCTGCGCAACTTATCTACCTTCGCCGCGCAACACACCTGACTCAATATGGAAAACTCGAAAAGAGACATCTTCGTCGTGGACGACGACAATATGTACGCTGCCATGCTCGCCGACCATCTGGAAGCACAAGGCTATTCCGTCAAGACTTTCTCGACGGGGGAGCAATGTCTGGAAAACCTCGACGAAAACCCCGACCTCATCATTCTAGACTATTACCTCGATTCGGAAGTGCCGGGCGCGAAAAACGGCCTCGATATTTTAAAAGAAATCAAAAAGACGGACGAGGATATCAAGGTCATCATGCTCTCCTCACAGGAACACTACGGGGTCGCCCTGCAAACCATCGCCAAGGGCGCGATTTACTACGTCATCAAAGATTTGCAATCGTTCAAAGAGATTGACAGCCTCTTGAAGGGGATGGAGTGAAAAAAATGAAGTGTTGCCGATTTATGCCCAAACTGACAAACACTACGCTAATTTGGCTGCTGTGGATGGTGTCGCCATCCTTATCCGCGCAAAACCCGCTCTTCAAGGATTGGGCAGCCCGCATACCTATCAGCGACAGCGGCTTCGTCGAAATCAATCAGTACATCCAGTTCTGGAACGTCATCTCACTGCGCTATTCCGGCTTAGAGGCCGACCCGCGCTTAGACCCCCACATTAGAAGGGGGCGGCTGGGGGTGTCGGGGCGCTTGAGCAGCAAGGTACTTCTCAATGCTTCCTTCGCCTATGACGGTGTCGGGAAAGACCCCTCCACCACTGCAGCAGGTGTGCCTAACGCCGAGGACAACACCACTTTTTTCCCACGCGACATCCAGATAACCTACCGGGCGCACCCGCTGCTCAATATCACCACCGGGTATTTTCGTCCCCGAGCCGGCAAAGAGTCCATCAACAGCTCCTCGTTCTGCATCTCGCAGGAAAAAGGACTTCCCAGTTTTCATCCGCGCATCCACGTCACTGGGCGGGGCATAGGCCGCGAGACGGGCATCAACGTCGGGGGGCTTTACACTGGTTCGTCGTTCTCGCTGCTCTACGACGTGGGGGTTTTCGACCCCAACCATCCCGCCATTCGGGGCAACGGGCCAGTTTGGAGCCCGCTTATCTGCTCGCGGATGGTCTTCATGTTGGGCGACCGCGAGATGACGGAGTACCTGACCACCTATTTCCAGTCTGGATTTGGGGCGAGAAAGGGCGTGAGCGTGGGCTTCAGCCATGCTTATCAGCGTCGAACCAATCTTTTTCGCAACAACGGTTTCTTGGGGACAGACCTACAAATCAACTGGGGGCCACTTGATGTGGTGGGGGAGTGGCTTTGGCTTCACCGCGACTCGCCGCTCAACAACGGCAGTAGCCTGCGCACCATTGACCAGAGTTATGTGATAAAAGCCGCGTGGAATGTGCCGGACAAGTGGGGCGGCGCTTGGCAATTCTGCGTGATGTACACGGGCGACAAGAGCGATGCCATGTTCGCACGGCAAGTCAATCCATACACACAAGCAACGCCCCACACACAATGGTCAGGCGGGGTGAACTGGCTGCTCAATCGCAACAAACTCAAACTGGGGCTGCATATCGCCAATGGCCGCCGTATCGGCAATGGAGTGTTCGACAATTACACCTACCTGAACCCTAGCTTGCAGTTTATGATGTAAGGAAGATTGCCCAGCCCACGAAAAGTTGAATTTCCCAGTCAAAAATAATAGCTGAAGTAAAGCGAACGCAGGTACTGTGTTTGCCAAACGATGCTACCCGCCTTTTCCTCTCTTGTGATTTTTTGAGGTGAAAAATTGGAGTCAACATAAGTGTAATGGAAGCGTGTTTTGCCAAACCTGTAGCCAATGAGCATGCCTGACTCGGCACTTACGCTAAAGCGTGGAGAAAAGAAAAAACGAATGCCGCCGAATCCATTCACGCCGGTAGTCAATGAGCGAGTTTGGTCGTAATACACATTCGCGGTAATGTTTTGGTCTGAAATGTAAACCACAGACGAGTATAACCCCGTGCCGAAAGTCGAATATGCCGCAAAACAGTCCCCCCCATAAAAAAACTGGATTCGCTCTCTTTGCTTTTGCCATTCTAACCCAACGCCGGCAAGAATTGACCCGCGAGCGCTTTTTAAGTCGCGCACGTCGTTTCCCGGAGAATTACCTTCTACCTTGGCATTGGTGGGGACCTCAAATGCGCCGCCCAATGACAGGCGCAATGCCCTTTTTTCATAGACGTTGATGTACTTTTTTTCGCCTATCCGCTTCTTGAAAATAAGCCCCGAGCCAATGCCTTGCAAAGAAAAAATGGACTTGACGTCAATCCCTATTTCGTATTCGTGCTGGTTGTATTTCACTTCGTTTTTGACCTGTTTTTCGTTGGTCGTTTGTGCTGAAAGGCGAGGGGCGAGGAAGCATAGGATGCCGATTGTAAGTATTTGTTTCATGTTAAAAAAGATTTTTGCAAGGATACGTTCTTCCCTATTCATCTGCTGCGCTGGCGAAATCGCCTTAATGAGTATTTAACCTTCTTAATACTGAGTAACGCGAATTCGGGGTTAATGAAACCCCTCGGTATTTGGTTTGGCGCATTACCCGCTCAACTCGTGGCTATTACGGTTCCGCGAAACATTCCAAGTTTTCAAAACTTGGAATGTTTAGGGCGCTTGCATCCTATAAAATTGATTTTCAGGGAAATAATCTCCGAATCCAAGTTGAATACTGCTTCGCCTGCTGTTGGCGTCCCGCCAACAGCAGGCGGCGGAGCGGTACGCCTAGCTCGGCCACTCATTCCACCGCTCCTTGTTGGCGGGACGCCAACAAGGGCAGAAATGCTTCGGGGCGCTGCCCTTGGATTTTCAAAAGTTTATACTCCGAACTCACGTTAGGGCAAACAAAAAAACATGGGTTGTTCCGGCGATACAGGACAGCCCATGTTTTTGAATTTCAATACCCTATGGATTTATTCTCCCTCGCCTACGGGTTCGGTACTTGTGCCCAAGAAGGCATGGCCCGATGCAAAATAGTAGTTGATGGGGGACTCGTTTCTAAGTACATCGAGCACGCTCTGAAACATGGACGAGGGCAAATGCATAGTAACCCGCCCACCCGTTTGACTGTCGTTTGGAAAAGGCATCCCGGTGTCGTGAAACCGGATGTAGCCCAACACGGTGTTGCCATTGTAGAGCGAGATTTGTGCGCGATTGTCTTGGTAGCCATCAGAAGTGCCGTAGAAAAGCACATGGTAATTCGTTACGTTTGCCATTTAG
>JAHBTU010000006.1 GCA_019638455.1 Saprospiraceae bacterium | reverse complement strand
CGCGGGGGCGTACGCGGTGGTCTTGCGCGACGGGAGTGGCAAGGCGGTGGGCGCGGGCAGGCTGGTGAGGGTTATTGGGGGTAATTAAGGGTCATTAGGGGTCATTGAGGGTCATTGAGGGGTCATTAGGGGTTATTGGGGGTCATTAAGAGGGTAATTATGGGTCATTAGGGGTTATTGAGGGTTATTGGGGGTCATTGAGGGTCATTCGCCAGACGCGGCAAGAGTTGTCAAAGCAAGCAGTTGCAGCGAACGCCTTTCACCAACAAATTTTACCTTTGCCCGATAAAAACAAAAAAGAATCGCACATGGAAGTCCTGACCAAAGCTCCCGCCTCCACAGAGGCTTCAGCGGCCAAGTTGGCCACCGATACATTCCCCATAAATGGCACCGACCACCTCGAATTATATGTTGGCAACGCAAAGCAGAGCGCCATGTATTATCAGGCCGCGCTTGGCTTTGAACTTATCGCCTATTGCGGCCCAGAGACGGGGGTGCGCGACCGCGTGAGTTATGTGTTGCAGCAAAATAAAATTCGCATCGTGCTCACCGCTTCTTTGCAGCCCGACTCCGAAATCGCTCGCCATGTGGCACTCCACGGCGATGGCGTGAAAGTGCTGGCGCTTTGGGTGGACGATGCCGAAAGTGCCTACTACACCGCCTTGAAGCGCGGCGCCGAGTCGGCTTTTCCGCCCAAAACCTTGCGCGACGAACATGGCGAGGTTGTGTTGGCTGCCATCAAGACCTACGGCGACACCATTCATACCTTGGTGGAGCGCAGCCATTACAAAGGCGTGTTCATGCCCGGCTACGAGCCGCGAAAGAGCGCCTACCCCGCTAAGTCAGTCGGCCTCAAATATGTGGACCATTGTGTGGGCAACGTCGAGCTGGGCGGCATGAACAAGTGGGTTAAGTTCTATCAAGACGTGATGGGCTTCAAGCTCCTCATCACCTTCGACGACAAGGACATCTCCACGGAATACACGGCCCTTATGTCGAAAGTGGTGAGCAATGGCAACGGCTACATCAAATTTCCCATCAACGAGCCAGCCAAGGGGTTGAAAAAGAGCCAGATAGAGGAGTATCTTGATTTTTACAAAGGCGCGGGCGTGCAACATATTGCGGTCGCAACCGACAATATCTTGGATACGGTGGGGCAGTTGCGTGCCAATGGCGTGGACTTTCTCTATGTGCCCGAAAACTACTACGAGGATGTCCTTGACCGGGTGGGCCACATTGACGAGAATATCGAAGACCTCAAGCGCCTCAATATCCTCGTTGACCGCGACGAGGACGGCTATCTGCTCCAGATTTTCACCAAGCCCATCCAAGACCGCCCAACGGTGTTCTTCGAGATTATCCAGCGCAAAGGGGCCAAATCTTTTGGCAAAGGAAACTTCAAAGCCCTGTTCGAGGCCATCGAACGCGAGCAGGCGCTGCGAGGCACCTTATAGTGCGACAAGGCATGCAATTGCGCAATCCATAGCCTGTTCGTGCCTATTTGTCTAATGTTAAAATTTCTGGCAAGAAAGCACCTAATTTTGCCGTTTGAACTGGCTGCCGCAACCTCATTGGCAGCCAGTTGTTTTTTTAAAAAAAATTTCAACATCAAAAATTTTCTTTCAACATGACTATCAAGCACTATCTGGCAGTCTTGGCGCTTTTGTTTTCGACAATGGCAATCCATGCGCAGGGTAATAAAGCACCAGAGAACTGGTTCACACTCGATCCCACCACCGATAAAGTGAACGGAACGGGTAGCGACCAAGCCCTAAAAACCCTCAAGGCAAAAGGCAAAAAAGGCCAAACCATCATCGTCGCCGTGCTCGACTCGGGCGTGGACCCGAACCACGAAGACCTCAAAGACATTATGTGGGTCAATCCCGGCGAAATTCCCGGCAACGGTATTGACGACGACGGCAACGGCTATGTGGACGACATCCACGGCTGGAATTTCCTCGGCGGAAAAGATGGCCGCAGCGTGCACCACGAGACCCTCGAACTCACCCGCGAGTATGTCCGCCTGAGCAAACGCTTCAAAGACACCGACCCCAAAAAATTGTACGGACCAGCCAAAGAAGAATACAAATACTACGAGCAAATCAAAACCGCATTTGAGGAACAACGCGCCGAGGCAGAGGACGGCAAGGCCCGCATAGAAGGCCAGTTGCAAAAAGTGGAGGAGGCCTTCATAACCGTGGAAAAAGCCATCGGCAAGAAAAACTTTACCGCTGAAGACCTCTCCAAGGTGAACGCAGGTGAAAACGCCGACCTGAAGCAAGCCATCGGGCTGGTGCAAGCGGTGATGGGGCAGGGCATCGCTTCGCGCGAAGATTTGGAAGAGCAGAAAAAAGAGGCCACCAAGTATTTCACCAACCAACTCGAATACAACCTCAACCCAGACTATAACCCGCGCGACATCGTGGGCGACGACCCCAACGACCTCAGCAATCGCTACTACGGCAACAACGACTACGAAGGCCCCGATGCCTTCCACGGCACCCACGTCGCCGGCATCATCGCTGCCATCCGCAACAACGGCAAAGGCATCAACGGCATCGCCGACAACGTGCGTATCATGACCGTGCGCTGCGTGCCCGACGGCGACGAGCGCGACAAAGACATCGCCAATGCTATCTATTATGCGGTGGACAACGGCGCCAGCATCATCAATATGTCGTTTGGCAAAGGCTACAGCCCTCAGAAAGCTTATGTGGATGCCGCCATGTGCTATGCCGCCGAACACGATGTGTTGCTCGTGCACGCTGCTGGCAACGATGCGGAAGACAACGACACCGACCCCAATTTCCCCAACGATAATTACCTCACGCCCGTAAGGAAGGGGCTGTTCAAAAAAGACAAGACGGTGCCTACTTGGATGGAAATCGGCGCGCTCAGCTGGAAAACAGGCGACCGCCGCATCGCCAGCTTTTCCAACTACGGCAAAAAGAACGTTGACCTTTTCTCTCCCGGCCACCAGCTGTACTCCACCGTGCCCGGCAACGAATACAAAAATGCTAGCGGCACCTCTATGGCTGCCCCCGCGGCGGCGGGTGTGGCCGCGATACTCCGCTCATACTACCCCGAGCTTTCGGCCACCCAAGTGAAAGACATACTCATCAAGTCTGTCGCCAAGCAGGACGGAGAGGTCTATAAGCCCGGCACGTCGGAGAAGGTGCCGTTTTCGGCGCTCTGTGTGAGCGGCGGCATCGTCAGCGCCACCAATGCTGTGACGTTGGCGGAGCAAACTAAGGGCAAAAAAGTGAAAAAAGCGATTTGGCGCGAGGCTGGCATGGGCAAAGCACCCAAGAATGCCAAAGCGAAAAGCGCGACGCCATAACGTTTTGGCGCTACGCCAAACCTTCTCGGCTGTAAAGGAGCCACCCGCATCAAGAATTGGGATGCCGGGTGGCTCCTCTGTTTTGGCGCAGGCGCTTGCGCAATAACAAGGGCGTATTGTCGCGCAAGCGCAACACCACGTCGTGGGTTTCAAAAAGGGGCTTGGCCTCCTCTTCCGATATGGCAAAGTAGAAATCGCAATCCTGCGAGGGCGGCTGCAACCCATGCCACGGCGCCAATTTCACATACCTTTTGAAGCCTCTCGAATCGTGTTCAAGATAAAAGATGAATGAGTTCAGCATGACGTGGTGCGCGTCCAACGAGTACGGTTCGGGGCGCATCTCGCCTTCGTGATTTTTTTTCAAATAATCAAAAACGCGATAGGTGCCTTCGTCGAACCACCAATCTGTAGTCTTTTTCAAATTGACGCAACGAATCATGTTGACAGCGGTGAGCAACAGCAGCGGTGCCAACATAGCCCACACCCACTGACCGCGACGCGCCCAAAGCCAAGCAGCTGCCACACCGAGCAACAGGGCGAACAAAGGCCAGTAGAACAACGCCAATCTTGATTGAAGATAAGGCGTGGCGGTCAGATTGGCCTCCAGCACATTGGTGAGCGCTGCTCCCGGCCACAGTGCGGCGACGAATAGATGAGGAGCGGCGTGGAAGCGGCGCCCATGTTGGTTCCAGCGCCACAATGACACCAACGAGCAGCCCACCGCAAAAAGCAACAACGCCCACGTCAGCGTCAGCACGGTATCTTTTCCAAGATATGCATTGCCGTGAGTGGCAGACTGGACGGACAATCGAAGCGAGCCAAAGAAAGACCCGATTCTTTCCCAATGCCTTATCTCGGAGTCGTTGCTCAGGCGATGCAAAGGCAACGCCCAAAGCGCGACAAAAACACCGAGCAGACCCAGCGCGGCACCGCTCTTTTCCCTCCAACGCGACCAAGTGGGGTTCGACTGCCACGCGCTTAGCAGCAGCAATGTGACAAAAGGTGCGAAAAATAGCAATATGGTAAAATTGGCATAGACTGCCAGCCCTGCGAAAGCCATCGCGCCGGTCAAGTGTCGGCGCTGATTGTCCTCCACAAAACGCCAGGCCTGCCACACCGCCATCAGCAGCAAGCCTGCTGCCAACCCATAGCCCCGCGCCAAAGAGAAAAACTCCAGCAAGTAGGGATTGCCCAACAACATTATCAAAGCAAACAATCTGACCCAAGCATGACTCGATATTTTCTGCGACAGCATGACGGCGGCTCCCGCATACAAGCACCCTCCGAGCAACGCGGGCATCCGCACCACGACAGGGTGCCAACCCAAAAGCCCTGTGAGGGCTTTGATGGACAAGGTATTCAGGATATGATTGTTCGGATTGGCCTCTTTTTCATAGAACAAGGTGTCGAAAACAAGACGCGGGACGTGGTTGATGGCAGTAGCGCTTTCATCCACCGTGATTGGCAACAGCCAAGCCCGGAGCAACACATAAACACCTGAGGCAACCAGCAATGCCCCGATGATGACGATCTCTGTTTTGCGATTCACGGGGCAAAGATGAAAATTCCTTTTTTGATACAATAGCCATTCTTTTCACCCGTCCAATACCGCACAGATTTGTCCGAAATCGAACACGAAATATCGTTCAAATACTTTCTAAACGCTTGAAAATGAATAGATAGTTTTTCGGGCACAATTGATGTCCTGTGGAGGTTGGGGTTTCAACTGAACACTCGAGCTATGTTACAAAACTATCTTCGGCTGGCGTTTCGCCACCTCCGCAAGAACAAAACCTTCAGCGCCATCAACTTGGTGGGGCTGGCTCTGGGACTGGCAGCCGCGATGGCGGTGTTGCTTTATGTGCAGGATGAGATTTCTTATGAAAAATTCCATCTGAACGCGGCCCGAATCGCGCGGGTGGAGTCGAGCATCCACTACGACGGCCAAACGCAAAAACTGGCTACCGCGCCTAACATACTTGCGCCATTTTTGCAGGAGCGGCTGCCCGAAGTGGAGGCTGCCACGCGGGTCTTTGCCAACAACTTCACCGGGGTTGCCAACGTGAAGGCCGACAATAAAAACCATGCAGAGAGCCAATTCTATTGGGCGGATTCGAACGTGTTTGGAGTTTTTACGTTCAAGATGTTGGAAGGCTCTTCGGAACATGCTCTCGAGCAGCCCAACACAGCCATCGTGAGCGCTTCCACGGCGCGTCGCTATTTCGGCGATAGCAACCCGGTAGGCAAGACCATCCGCGTGGACAACTATATTGACCTCGAAATCAGTGGGGTGTTCGCTGATTTTCCTGCCAATACACATTCGCCATTTGATATCGTGGCGGCTTTTCATAGTGTCAATTTTGGAAAAACCGAGCATCAGAGCTGGGGCAACGCGAGTTTTTACACCTATCTGCTGCTTCGCCCCGCGACCGATTTTTCCGTATTGGAGAAGAAAATCGAGGCATTGGTGCTGAAAGATGCTCCTGCCGAACGCCTTCCCTTCCAATACTCCCTCAAGCCGCTGCTCGACGTGCATCTGCACTCTGCCGACCTATCCACTTTCGACAAACAACCCTACGGCGACATTCGGCAAGTCCACATCTTGGTGGGCTTGGCCGTGCTACTGTTGTTCATCGCCTGTATCAACTACATGAATCTCGCCACTGCCCAATCGCAACGCAGGGCGCGAGAGGTAAGCTTGAGCAAAACCTTGGGCGCTCGTTCGGGGCATCTGGCCGCAAGGTTCTACACCGAGACGGCGCTGATAACACTTATAGGCATCGGGGGCAGTATTTTCCTGTTGCGATTGGGATTGCCGTTTTTCAATGAATTGGCCGATAAAAACCTCAGCGCGACCTTTTTGACCCAAGCATGGTTTTGGGCAGGCATCGTTGCGATATGGTTCTTGGTGACGCTGGTGGCAGGCGCTTATCCCGCCGTGTTTCTATCTTCATTTTCACCCTCGCAAGTGTCGCGTCTGTCGTTGGGAACGGGAGCGGGTAGTGCGGGATGGTTTCGGAAAGGGCTGGTCGTGTTGCAGTTTTGTATTTCTACCGCGCTCATTGTCAGCACCTTGGTTTTTTACAAACAACTTGAGTTTATTCGAGATAAAAAACTCGGCTACGCCCCAACACAAGTCGTGGCGCTCAATGTGTACAGCGCCGAAAGTCGCCAGCAAAAGGATGCGCTTGAGCATGAAATCGGGGCGTTGGCTTCGGTGAAAGGCACCGCGTACACGCAGACGTTCCCCGGTCGCAGCGGCAGCGGTCGCACCCTGTCCCACCTCAACGAGACCGAAGGCCCCAACCTGACTACTTGCCGTGCTCGTCCCGACATCTTCGCCGTGCTCGATATTCCCCTCATTGCAGGCCGGCCCATGAGGGTGCCACAGCAAGGCGATACCATCACCGAAATCGTCATCAATCGGACGGCAGCCGCTCAACTTGGCTGGACACCCGAACAATGCCTCGGACGCAAGGTGGAAGCCAGCCTGCCCAACGCAGTCATCGTAGGAGTGACGGAAGATTTTCACCACGGCAGTATGCGCGAGAAAATCGGCAACTACGCTTTCCACAATGCCCGCACGGAAGGCCTCGACTTCTTGCTGGTGAAGCTGCAAAACGAACAACTGACCACCGTGATGCGCGATATGGAAGCCGCCTTCAGACGCACCATGCCCAACTCTGCGTTCGACTTTGTTTTCTTGGACGAACATCTGGATGCGCTCTATCGCGGCGAGCAACGCATGGCAAAAGTGGCGCTCGTATTTGCCCTATTGGCCGTCCTTATCGCCTGTTTGGGATTGTTTGCCTTGGCGGCCTTTGCTGCCGAGCGCCGCACCAAGGAAATCGGCATAAGAAAAGTGCTGGGCGCATCCGTGGCGGGCATCACGGGTTTGTTGGCAAAGGATTTTTTAAAATTGGTTGTCGTTGCCATTGTCATTGGCTCGCCACTTGCATACTGGGTGATGAACAAATGGCTCTCAGATTTTGCCTACCGCATCGAGATGGAATGGTGGATGTTTGCCTTGGCAGGTGTTGCGGCGCTGTTGGTGGCCCTTTTCACGGTGAGCTATCAAGGCGTGCGAGCAGCTTTGGTCAATCCAGCGCAGTCGCTCAAGAGTGAGTAAAGGCTGGTGTCCTGCATTTTGCCAATAAAAAAAACACGTCTCCCCCTGCCCGCTGATTTACCTTGCAAGTGCATGATTCGCTTGCGATTGCAAAAGCTATTGCCGAGCAGCCCTCATACCGCCTAACCTTTTCCGATTCGGCTTACAGTCAAATCCACACGAAGTTTCCAAAAAGACCTACCTTCGCACTAAGCAAGGCCTCATGAGGTTGCTGTGACGGTAGCCGTCTTGCCCAAAAACAGCATTCAAACATTCAACATAACACAAATCATGGTTGGGAATCTGACGCAAAAAGGCGCCAAACTCAAACGCATCTATATCGAACCCAAGCTCCCCGATGGCCTCGCCCCACTCGCCGAACTTTCGCAAAACCTGTGGTGGTCGTGGAATCACGATGCGATAGACTTGTTCAAAAGCATTGACCCGCAAAAATTCGAAGCCCTCAACTTCAACCCCGTCGCTTTGTTGGAAGAATTGGGCAGCGTGAAAGCGCAAGAGTTGCTGGCAAACAAAGACTTCACCACGCGCATGAAGCGGGTGCATACAGAGTTTCGCAACTACATGAACGCCCCCGCCAAGTCGGAGCCGCTCATCGCCTATTTCTGCATGGAATATGGCTTGCACCAAAGCTTGAGGCTTTATTCGGGCGGCCTTGGTGTGCTTGCAGGCGACTATCTCAAAGAGGTGAGCGACCGCAACTTCAATCTCGTGGGGGTAGGTCTGCTCTATCGCTACGGCTATTTTCAGCAAGGCATCTCGCTGCACGGCGAGCAGATTCACCACTTCGAACCGGCCAAATTCACCCTGTTGCCGCTCCAGCCCGTGCGCGATGCCCGCGGCGAATGGCTCAAAATCAACGTCAACCTCACCGGGCGCACCGTGTGGGCCAAGGTGTGGCGATTGCCCGTCGGCCGCATGAATCTATACCTGCTCGACACGGACATTGACGACAACGCCTGGGAAGACCGCGCCATCACCCATCAACTCTATGGCGGCGACAACGAGACCCGCCTCCGCCAAGAACTCCTGCTCGGCGTGGGTGGCTGGCGAGCGCTCCACGCCATGGGCCTCAAACCCGACCTCTACCACCTCAACGAAGGCCACGCAGCCTTTCTGGGGTTGGAACGCCTCAGCAACTACATGAAATCCAAGGGACTGAGCTACGAAGAGGCGCTGGAAATCGTGCGGGCGACCCAACTTTTCACCACTCACACACCCGTGCCAGCAGGTCACGATACCTTCCCGGAAAGCCTGCTGCGCGACTACATCTTCGAATACACCTATTCACTCGACATCCCGTGGAGCGAGCTCGTCGGATTGGGTCGCGTGAAAGCCGACGACGCGGCAGAGCTCTTCAATGTGAGCCACCTTGCCATCCGCACCTCGCAAGAAATAAACGGCGTGAGCCGCTTGCATGGGGAAGTGAGTCAAAAAATGTTTGTGGACCTCAATCCCGACTACAACTACGCCGAAAGCAACATCGGCTACGTCACCAACAGCGTGCATTTCCCCACATGGGTGGCTCGCGAATGGCTCGAACTGTACCAATCGGCGCTCCACAAAAACATCCTGACAGAGCAAGGCGACAAAAAGTCGTGGTCAAAAATTCACGGTGTCTCTGACTCGAAGCTCATGGACATCCGCCGCTTGCTGAAAAAACGCTTGCTCGACTGGGTGCGCCACAGCTTGCAGGACGACTTGGCCCGACGCGGCGAAAGCCCCAGCAGCATCTTTGAAGTCATCAAGACCCTGCGCGACGATGCGTTGGTCATTGGCTTTGCCCGCCGTTTTGCCACTTACAAACGCGCTACCTTGTTGTTTACCAATGAAAAACGACTCGCGGAAATCGTGAACAACCCCGACCGCCCCGTCATTTTTTTGTTTGCTGGCAAAGCACACCCCGCCGACAAAGCGGGTCAGGAATTTATTCGCCTCGTCTATAACACCACGAAAAACCCGCTCTTTCGAGGCAAGGTTATTTTTCTTGAAAACTACAGCATGGAGATGGCAAAGCTACTCGTGCAGGGCGTGGACATCTGGCTCAACAACCCAACACGCCCGAAAGAAGCCAGCGGCACTTCGGGCATGAAAGCAGTGATGAACGGCGTGATGAACTTCTCCGTGCTCGATGGTTGGTGGTGCGAGGGCTACAAGCCCGGCGCGGGCTGGGCCTTGCCCGAAAAAGAAACATTTGAAAATGCCGCGCTGCAAAACGAGCTCGATGCCGAGACCATTTACAACATACTCGAAAACGACATCCTGCCCACTTACTATGAACAGGATGAAAATGGCATCTCCGAACGCTGGACAAGCCACATCAAAAAAACCATCGCCGAAATCGCGCCCGATTTCGTGATGGGCCGAATGCTCGACGATTATCAGGCGCGTTTCTACTCCAAACTGTGGGAACACAGCCGCAAACTCAAAAAAAGCGACTACCGCGCCGTGAAAGACTTGGTGGAATGGAAAGCCCGCATCCGGCGGGCTTGGGAGGCCATCGAGCTGGTCAAAATGGACGTGCCGGACACCTACAATCGCTCACTGCCCCTCGGCGAGCACTTCAAGGCATCCGTCACGCTAAATGTGCAGGACCTCAAAGCAGCCGACTTGGGCATGGAGGTCGTGTTTTATCGGCGACTTTCAGAAACGGAGCTCGAGCTCATCGCCACCTACCCGTTTGAACTCAAACAACAAACCTCCAACCAAGCCACCTATACCTGCGATGTAGTACCCGACACAGCGGGCGTGTTCGAGTTTGGCTTCCGGCTTTTCCCGAACCACCCATTGCTCGCCCATCGTCAGGATTTTGGCTTGGTGCGCTGGTTGTAAGCAATCCTGCCACACACATCAGCCCTCATTCACCCAAAAGCCAGCCACGGTATCCAACATCTGCCTTATGTCTCGTGCAAATAAATACGTCTGTATTCACGGCCATTTCTACCAACCCCCACGCGAAAACGCATGGCTCGAAACGGTGGAGCAGCAAGAATCGGCGCATCCTTTCCACGACTGGAACGACCGCATCAATTTTGAGTGCTACGCGCCCAACGCCGCGGCCCGCATCCTCGACGAACAAGGCTGGATTGTGAAAATCAGGAACAACTACAATCGCATTTCCTGGAATTTTGGCCCCACGCTGCTCTCATGGCTCGAAACCAACGACCCCGAGGCATATCGCCTGCTGCAAATCGCCGACCAACGCAGCGCCTCGCGCTTTGGCGGCCACGGCTCCGCGTTGGCGCAAGTGCACAGCCACCTTATCATGCCGCTGTGCAACTATCGCGACAAAGTGACGCAAGTATGGTGGGGCATCCGTGATTTCGAGCATCGGTTCGGGCGCTACCCGGAGGGCATCTGGCTCGCCGAGACGGCGGTGGACACCGAAACCCTCGAAGTGTTGGCATCGCACGGCATCCAGTTCACCATACTTGCCCCGCGCCAGGCGAAAGCTGTCCGGGAAATAGCCGGGGGAGACACTGCCACAGAATGGCGAACCGTCAATGCAGAAACGATTGACACGCGCCACCCATACTGGTGCCAATTGCCCAGCGGACGACGCATAGCTTTGTATTTTTATCACGGAGGCGTGGCGCAAGAAGTGGCGTTCAACGGATTGCTGGGCAGTGGGAAAAATTTTGCGAACCGCCTGACCAACCTCTTCGACGATGATGGCGAACCACAATTGGCCCATATTGCCACCGACGGCGAAACCTATGGCCACCACCATCGCCACGGCGAAATGGCCTTGGCCGACTGCCTGAACTACATCGAAGACAACAGCTTGGCCAAACTGACCAACTATGCTCAATTTCTGGAGCTCTTCCCACCCACATGGGAGGTGCAAATCCACGAAAATTCCTCTTGGAGCTGCGTGCATGGCGTGGAACGCTGGCGGAGCGATTGTGGCTGCAACACAGGCGGGAACCCCGGTTGGCATCAACGTTGGCGCAAGCCTCTGCGCGACACCCTCAACTGGCTGCGCGACCAACTAGCCCCCCTCTACGAGCGCGAAGCCAGCCGTTTCTTGCGTGACCCCTGGGCAGCCCGCAACGACTACATAGATGTCATGCTCGAACGAAGCGACGAGCGAATAGCTGCTTTTTTCAACAAACACGCCCGGCGCACGCTCAGCCCATTGGAGGAGGTGGCAGTGCTGCGCCTGCTCGAGCTGCAACGCCACGCGGTGTTGATGTACACCAGCTGCGGGTGGTTTTTCGACGAAATTTCGGGCATCGAAACCAACCAGATTTTGCAATATGCCCTCCGCGCAATGGACTACGCCAAAGACGTGTCGAACGTGGAGTTGCACGGCGAATTCACCCGCCGCCTCGCCGAAGCGCCGAGCAACGTGCTGACCAACGGCTCGGTTAGCTTCGTTCAAAACGTGGTGCCCACACGGGTCACGCTGGAACGGGTGGCCATGCACTTTGCGGTAGCCTCCTTGTTTGAAGCCGACCCGCACGGGCTTGACCTGTTCAACTACACCGCCACGGTTGATTTTTTTGAAAAAATAGAAGCGGGCACCCCGCAGTTTGCCGCCGGACGGCTCAACATTCGTTCGCGGCTGAGCCATGCCGAAAAGTCAGCGTGTTACGCGGTGGTGTATTTGGGACAGCAGCACATCATCGGCAACTTGTCGAGCACGATGAATCGAGCTACCTTCGACGCCATGTGGGAACGCGCGAGCAAAGCCTTTCGCGCCGCGCAATTGGGAGAAGTCATCGGCATCTTGCAAGAGTATTTCGGCCCGGTAAAATTCACCTTATCCAGCCTGTTCGCCGACGAAAAAATCAAAATTATCCGCGACATCACCGATGCCAGCCTCGCGGTGGCAGAGTCCTCGTTCCGCGATGTTTTCAACGACAGCTACCAACTGATGGCCGGCCTCGAGGAAAACGGGCTGCCAGTGCCCGACGCTTGGCGCAATATCGCCGCTTATGTGCTCAACAGTGATTTGCTGCACTTTTTCCAAAATGGCGATATCAAAGACACCCGCACTCTGCGGCGCACTGCCGAGGATTTGAAACGCTGGAACATCAAGCTGACCGACGAGGAAGCCGTGCGCCATGCGGTCAGTGAGCGCATCTATCGGGAGATAATAAAAATCGAGATGGACGAATCCTCCGCCCAGCGCGTCGAGTGGTTGGCCGATGTGCTCCATATCGTGCATGAGATGAACCTGAAACCCTTTGTTTGGAGAAGCCAAAATGTCTTCTATCTGCTCACCAAGGGCTTCCGCAAAGGCACATGGGTGTTTGTCAACGACGCATGGAAAAGCGCCTTCGGGCGAATGGCGGAGTTGTTGATGGTTAGGCTGTAGGAGCGGTGCCCGTGAAGCGACTTTTTACACCATGATTCGTCAGGATTTGCCAGTTTGCCATGAAAACGGGTGGGCCACACTACTGGTCATTTTCAAATTTGCCACGAAGCCACAAAGCAGAACACTCATTTATTTGCCGCATTTTGTGTCTTTGCAGCACAAAAATAATGTTCAGTAGTGTGCGGCGGACACAATTTTCAAAATCATGGTAGAAATAGCATACGAAATCATTTTTCAGGCTTTCGCTGGCAAATTTGACAAGGCGGGCGAGCCATATATTTTCCATTTGCAAAGAGTGGCCGCGCCTTTTCGGGAGGACGAAACGCTTTTCACGATTGCGCTTTTGCATGATTTGTTGGAAGACTGTCCTGAGTGGAATTTTGAGCGGTTGACGGAGCATTTTGTCGCTCGTGTTTGCCTCGCTGTCCAAGCAATGACAAAGGTCGAGGGCGAAGGCTATGAAACATACTTGCAACGATTGATGCAAAACGAGGATGCCCGAAAGGTTAAATTGTCGGACCTGCGAGACAATATGAACCTGACCCGTTTGAAACGGCCACTTACCGAGAAGGACTTGGAAAGGGTGGCTAAGTACCACGAGGCATATCTATTGCTTTCTTTTTCAAACGTGAGTTCGGGGTTAGCAAAGCCAATCAGTATCTGAGTTGGTGCGTCACTCGCTCATTTCACAGCAATTGTTCCGCAAGTTATACCCAGATTAAAGAGGATTTGAACCTGCCGGTTGGCAAGGCAGGGATCTCCTTGATTGATTTGTATGATTTTCAGAGGATTGCGAGCGCCGCTCGTTCAAAATCACCTTGTCAGACCCTGTGCTTAGGGGCCTGCCCAGCCAAGTGAAGCGGACGGGGCTGATTTGCGTTGGCTATATTGGGTGATAGCTCCGCGAAACATGAGCCATCCCGAATTTTTGCCCAGCGGGGCGGAATGTGGGCAAAAACCTCCTTCATATTCAGCCCTGCTGGGGCAGTTAGAAGACTTGGTTTTTAGCAAAATAGTGAGCCAAAATCTGTTTTTCAAAACTCGGGATGACTTATGTTTAGGGCGTTCGCTCTCTACGCAATTGATTTTTAAAGAACTAATCTCCGAACTCACGTTTTTTCCAAAAGAACATGAGTCATCCCGACTGTTCGGCGATGACTCATGTTTTTTCTGTGGTGGAAGTGGTTAGGCGTGGTGCGGCTTCAATGCCCACAATTTTCGGGCGACATAGATAGCGGCCAGTACGAGGGTGTAGGAAAGGGTGGCTGTCATGGTTGATGTAGTCAGGTTTGTGTGTAGTACGTTCTCAGAACGCATAGACCCTCCGTGGCGCTGCCCGCGTTGCCCGTTTTTATGAAAAAAACAGAGAAATGCAACGAAAACGGCGTTTCAAAAGTTTGAAAGCCAACGGGTTAAATCAAAAATGCCAGAACGGGCAAATCGGGTTCGTCGTGCCTTACTTTGTTTTGCCGGGCGGGGCATAGCCTGCTGAGGCATCGTCGAGCACCAGCACCCAGTCTTGTTCGGGGCCTGTTTTGGGCGGCGTGAATCCCATCTCGGCTTTTTTCGGAAGTTCCCCGATTTTTTTGGCTTTGCCTGTGCGAGGGTCGTACCACCAAGCGGCCAAAGTGCTGGCTTTGAGCGGCAGGGTGTTCACGACGATTGTTTTGCCGACAGGCAGATATATCATGGCATAGCGGCCATCGGCGGCGCGACAGGCAACGATGTGCTCGCCTTTTTCGCCCTGCCCGGCAGCAACGAGCGATGCGTCAGGCACGCGCTGGAGCATGGGCCGCGACTCTATCAGCTGCCGCAGATGGCCGACCTGTTCCGCACCGGGGCGCTCTAAGGCTTTCGTCCAGTAACGGTCAGCGTGATTGACGGCCTCGTGGCGTGGCGAGTGGAATTGCCACACGGCATGGTGGCCGTATGTTACCCCGCAGCCGCCGGCAAATACCGACCGATATGTCTGTTTGCGCACATCGTAGTCGCTGTAATAGCCGTTGGCTGGGTCCCATTTGGGCCAGGGGCTCACAGGGTGGTCTTCGTAATTGGGTTCGGCATCGAGGGTGGGTTTGGTTGGTTGCAGATGGTAGTCGCGGGCAATCCATTCCCATACTGGCACGTCGTGGCCGCTGCCGTGGCCCGACTGCATGGTGTTCATTTTCAGCCAGTTTTCTTGGTGGATGAACTGTGAGGTCGAAAACTCGCCGCCTGATGTGTGATAGGTGATGAAGGCCAAGGGGTTGTTTTCCAAGATGCCGCGGGCCATAGAGCGCCACACGGGGCGGTAGTCGGTGCTGAACTTGATGCCCTCTCTTTCCCCGTTGTGCACCGCAGGGCGGTCGCCCCCCAACATCCACAGCACATTGGGCCGCTGACCGTAGCGGAGGCCTATCCAAAGCCCGTAGCGGTAGGCGCGGTCGCCTTCGTTGACATCGAATATCTGCGGCCCGACACCCCACAGTTGGGTCACTTTGTCGCCCCAAGTGGGCAACAGCGCCACATAGAGGCCGCGTTGGGCGGCCATGTCAATCATGGTATCCACAGTTCGCCAATATGCCTCGTTGGGTTGGTCTGAATCCATGTCGACGAAGGGTATGTGACCATAGGCGTTGGGGGCGCGCAGCCCGTCGAACTCGGCGATCGCCACAGCTTGTATGACGTTGAAGCCCAGCTTTGCGCGGTTGTCAAAGTATTTGGCGGCATCTTCGAGCGTGAGTCGGTGAAAGAGTTCCCAGCCTGTGTCGGCCAGCCAGAAGAAGGGGGTGCCGTCTTTGTGCTGCAAGTGGTGGCCGTCGGGGGAGGGTTTGAGGTAGCCGCGTTGCCAAGGTTGGCCATTGGCTTGGGCGAGGAGCAGCAGCAGGGCAAAAAGCGCGAGGGTGGGTTTCATTTTTTTCATGTCAGAGCTCGGATGAAGTCAGGTTTTGGTTCATTTGCCAAATGGCCGACAGGCTCAATGAGAATTGTTTTTTTGACAGGATTATCAGGATTGTTTTTGTTTTTTCAAAACCCTGTCAATCCTGTCAAAAAAAGACTGTCTGTTTATAAGAGGAACATTTTTAGTCAAACACGCTCACCACGATTCCCTGCGAGGATTTGACGTTGCGGACATTCAATTGCCTATTGTTAAAAACAACGGGGATGGTGCTGGGTGTCGCGGTGGGGAAATACATATCCACGCCATTGAGGAAGGGGAATGTGCCGAACAGTCCGACGGGTGTCAGTTCGGTTTGGTTGTCGCCGTCGTCGTAGAGGAAATAGGCGATGGCCGTTTTGTCGGGTGAGGCATATTGCGGGGTGGACAATATTGAGCCTGACACCACAAGTTCGTCGCGTCCGTGTATGATGGCTTGGCTGGCAGAGAACACGTTCATCACCGTTTGCCCCTCGTTGCTTGGCAACGAGGACAACAGCACGCCTGCCAAAGAAGTGGGTGGCGGGATGGTGCGCAGATAGACCAGCGTGTTGAGGTGTACGAACCCTTCGCGGAAATAGTGAATCCTGCGTTGACCGGGTGCTGGTGGCGTGGTGACGAACTCGTAGTTCGTGTTGGGTTCCACGTTGGTCGGCCCCCAGAAGCCAAGCGAGTCGCTGAGCCATGTTTCCCACGGGTCGGTGGTGAGGCGTTCGCCTGTGGCGGGATTGACTTTGTAGATTTCGACCTTGGCGTTCAGGAGCGGCGTGTTTTCTCCAAAATAAAGGACTTTGCCGCCGATGCAGACAACTGGTTCTGGCACGATGTCCAATGTGGCGGGCGGCTGGGTGTGGAAAAATTGCCAAACGGCCGCGAACGATTCTTTACTGGTGGCCACCTCGTAGTGGTCTTTGTTGGTCAATTGCACGTTGGTGGCTCCGGCGATGTCGCCGCCTTGCACCACTGCGTCGGCGCTCGACCAGAGGTTGAGCGTCGGCACGGAACCGCCCGGCCCTGCGGGGCCGCTTTGCACGGCGGAGCCAATGTGCACATAGCCATCCACTTTGGCGGCGCGGGCAGCATCGGAAAGGTAGGTGTAGCTGATGCCTCCGCCGGCGGAGTGCCCCATGAGGCGCACTTTGGGCGCGTTGGTTTTTGCTCGAATTTTGTCAATGAAAGCGTCCAATTGTTGCACCGTGCCAGCGGCGCCGAATTGGTTCAAGCTGTTCCAATCGAATGCGTACAATTGGTCGGGCTTGTAGCCATTGGAAGTGAACAACTGGTGGAACTTTGCCCAAGTGTCGCCGGAAGCCAGAAAGCCATGCACCATCACAACGGGATATTTGCAGGTGTCGCATTGCACGCCGGGGGCTGTCGTCAAAGGGGTGTCGTCTTTGGGTTGGATGGGCAGGGAGTCCGCTTGTTTGCAAGCGAGTGCGCCGAAGAGCAAGAGAGGGAGTAGCCGCATGGTCAATTCGTTTTGATTTGAAATGTGTGCGGCAAAAATAAACACATTGGCGGGAGGCGCATACTTTTTCAAATACGGCACCTGTTACCACTCGCGCTCCAATAAATCCGCCAATGTGTCGAGCAGCACGGTTTTCCGCTCATTGGGCACGCTCACGTCATCAAGATATTCAAAGGCTTTTTCTTGGTATTGTTTTTTTGCGGCCTTGATGAGGGCAGGGATGTTGTTGCGGTCGAAAATGGCACGCACGGCTGCCACTTTTTGGGTGGGGTTTTCAGCGCCTGCTTGCATCCATTGCAAGAGTTCGCGGCGGTCTGGTTCGGAGGCCACTTCGAGGGTTTTTAGCACCAAAAGTGTTTTTTTATTTTGCAAAATATCGCCGCCCACTTGTTTGCCAAATTTAGCGGGGTCGCCATAAGTGTCGAGCAAGTCGTCCTGAACTTGAAAAGCGATGCCAGCCAGGCGCCCTACTTGGTAGAGTTTTTCGGGGGCGGGTCTTTCCGCGCGAGCGCACACGGCGCCAGCCATGAGTGCATAGCCAAGTAGCACAGCGGTTTTTAGCTCTATCATGCGGATATACTCTTCCACGCTTACCTGTTCGCGAGTCTCGAAGTTCATGTCCATCTGCTGACCCTCGCACACTTCGGTGGCCATCACGCTGAATTCATGGATGAGCGTTGTCGCGACGGCGCTATCGGTTGCTCCCAAAAAACGATAAGCCTGAATGAGCATCACATCGCCACTCAGGATACCCGTGTTGGCGTTCCATCGGGTGTGCACGGTGGGTTTTCCGCGGCGCAGAGGGGCCGCGTCCATGATGTCGTCGTGCATCAGGGTGAAATTGTGGAACAGTTCCACGGCCCATGCCGCCGGAAGCGCCTGCTCCACGTCGTCGCGGAAAAGATTGTAGCCCATGAGCAGCAAGGCTGGGCGCAGCCGTTTGCCACCCAAAGAGAGCATATAGTCGCAAGGTTCGTACAGTTCCTTGGGGGTGGGGGGGAAGGGATTTCGGGTGGCAAAATCGTTGAGGGCAGAGAGGAGTGTTGGCAATTTGTGCATATTCTGGCGATGGGTTGCCCATCCTTATGTTTTGAGAAAGGGGGGCGTTGGCTCTATTTTATAACGGACTGGATGCAAGGGGCAAAAATTATTTGGATGTTTGCGTGGCATTATTCATCAGCCTCATTGCAAAAACACCTAAAGTCGCAAAAGTATGCAGAATTCCTCCACCCGCACCGCTGGCTACTTGTACCAAATCAGCATTATTGGTTTGCTGTTTTTCATTTTTGGGTTTGTCACATGGTTGAATGGCACCCTGATACCTTTTCTCAAACTTGCTTGTGAGTTGGATACTTTACAGGCGCTGTTTGTCACTTTTGCTTTTTACATCAGCTACTTTTTTCTGGCCATTCCTTCCTCTCAGATTTTGAAGCGGACGGGTTTCAAAAACGGCATGGCCTTAGGACTGCTGGTGATGGCCTTGGGCTGCCTCATATTTATTCCGGCGGCGAATATGCGGGCGTTTCCTTTGTTTTTGACGGGGCTTTTTGTGCAAGGCATGGGTTTGTCGCTGCTTCAAACGGCCTCTAACCCCTACATCAGCATCATCGGCCCCATCGAGAGCGCGGCCCAGCGCATCAGCATTATGGGAATATGCAACAAGGTGGCGGGCATTCTCAGCCCGCTGATTTTGAGCAGCATTGTTTTGAAAAATGCCAGTGTCATTGAGGCGCAAATCAACGAGGCGACGGACGGTGTGGCGCGTGCTGGCCTGCTCAACGAACTGGCTGGCAGGGTAGTGATGCCTTATATCGTGATGGCCATAGTGCTGGGGTTGCTGGCAGCGATGATACGCCGTTCGGCATTGCCAGAGATAGATACCGCTGCCGGCACCTCAAGCGAAGGTACTGTTTCCAACCTTGCGGCTAGCCGCACCAGTGTGTGGCAATTCCCGCACCTGATGCTTGGGGCGTTGGCAATTTTCCTCTATGTGGGCGCTGAGGTGATGGCTGGCGATGTGATTGGAGTGTATGGCAAATCGTTGGGGTTCAGTCTCGACCAGACGAAGTATTTCACCTCGTTCACGCTTGGAGCCATGCTTGTGGGTTATGTTCTGAGCATTATTTTGATACCCAAATATGTCTCGCAACAAAATTTTCTCAAATACTCGGCTATGCTCGGCGTGGTGTTCACGGTGCTTACATATCTGACCACTGGCCCCACCGCGGTGACCTGCATCGCGCTGCTTGGGCTTGCCAATGCCGTCATGTGGCCGGCAATATGGCCGCTGGCCATCAATGGCTTGGGTAGATTTACTCAAATTGGGTCTGCCTTGTTGGTGATGGGCATTGCGGGCGGGGCGCTCATCCCGCAGCTCTACGGGGTGCTCGAAAAGTCGGTGGGATACCAGTCCGCTTTCCTGTTTTCCATGCTGCCTTGCTACCTTTACATCTTGTATTACGCCATTTGGGGTTATAAGCCCAGATGAGGAGACGACCTCAAGTCATCAAGTTGTTTTTAAAAGGTAAAAAAAACTGTAAAGCATGAGTCATCCCGAATTTTGAAAACAGATTTTGGCTCACTATTCTGCCAAAAATCAAGTCTTCTAACTGTCCCAGCGGGGCTGAATATGAAGGAGGTTTTAGCCCATATTCCGCCCCGCTGGGCAAAAATTCGGGATAAATCATGTTACAAAAAAAGAATTGAGAGCCAACCAGCGGTTGGCGTTACACTTATGCGCAGGATTCTCGAAACGGAACAAAAAGCATTGGAAATCAACCTCGACGAGCGCATCTACGGCGCGTTCGCCGAAATCGGTGCGGGGCAAGAGGTAGCCCGGCATTTTTTTCAGGTGGGGGCGGCGGCAGGCACCATTGCCAAAAGCATGAGTGCCTACGACAAAACGGTGAGCGACGAGATATATGGCACGGAAGCCAAAGGCAAAGGCCGTTATGTCTGCGAATCGCGCCTCTATCGGATGCTCGACCACGAGTACAAACTCATGGAGGGCCGACTGCGCGAAGAGCGCCCGCAGCAAAATTTCTTTGCTTTCGCCGACACGGTGGCAGCCATCAACTATCAAAAAACCATCAAAGGCGATGGCTGGTTAGGCTTGCGTTTTCAACTCGACCCCAACTCGAAACCTAACGACCTCATCCTCCATGTTCGCCTGCTCGACAACGACAATCGCCTCCAACAGCAAGCCATCGGCATACTTGGCGTCAACTTGATTTATGGCTGCTTCCGCTATCACGGCGACCCTGAGACCTTGCTCCAATCACTCATGGACAACTTGCGCGGGCGGGTCAAATTGGACATGGTGCGTATCGCGGGGCCTGACTTCGCTGACCTGGACAATCGCCTGATTTGTCTTTGGGCAGTCAAGCATGGCCTCACGGATGTCGCCATTTTTGGCCCCGATGGCAATAGCTTGCACGCGGGCGAATTCCTGTACCGAACCTCCATTCTCATCGCGCGGGGAAGTTATCGCCCGCCTACCTTGGTGCAGCAGGACATGATTCGCCGGGCCTACGAGCAGTTTCGCGCCGAACCCGACGTGGATGCCGAGAAAACTTTTTTTCTCGCCGAAATCACCCTCGACAATCTGCGCTCCGACGGCGAACTCAACGAGCGCGACTTTCTCGACCGCGCCGACATTCTTTGCGCGCTGGGGCAAACGGTCATCATCTCGAACTGCCTCCAGCACAAAAAATTAATCGCCTACTTCGCCGATTACAAGATTCCCCACATCGGCCTCGCAATGGGCGCCCGCAAACTCGAAATCATCCTCCGCGAAACTGCCGAAGCGAACCCCGACAACCTGCTCGGTGCATTCGGCGAGCTCTTTCCTCGCAACGTGCGATTTTACATCCACCCCGCCCTTCAAACCCCGTCCGCTGCGCCTGGCCCAAAAAAACCTCAAACTACCCAAACCCTTCCCATCCCCCCTGCCATCCGTTTTCTCTACGAGCATTTGCTCGAGCATCGAAACATTGTGGACATTCAGCGGTTCAGTCCAGATATTCTGGGGATTTATCACAAGGAGGTGCTAAGGCAAATTCAAGATGGAGAGCCGGGTTGGGAGGAAAAAGTGCCAAGCGAGGTGGCACGTTTGGTGAAGGAAAAGCGTTTGTTTGGCTTTGGTGCATCAATCCTTCAATGAACTCAGGACGCGCCACCGCATTTTGTATGAAAAAACAGCTACCGAAATGACACTCGAAGAAAAAATCAACAAAGACCTCGTCGTGGCCATGAAAGCCAAAGACGAGGTGACGCTACGCGCCATCCGCGCCATCAAAAGCGCCATCATGCTCGCCAAAACAGACGGTAGTGGTCAGGCCATTGATGAGGCCCGCGAGCTACAGATGCTCCAAAAATTGGTGAAAACTCGCCAAGAATCGTTTGATATTTACACTAAAAACAACCGACCGGAGTTAGCCGAAAAGGAACGCGAGGAAATCGAGGTCATCAAACAATACCTCCCCGCCATGCTCGAAGGAGCTGAGTTGGAGGCCATCCTGAAAAAAATCGTCGCCGACACTGGCGCGACCTCCGCCAAAGACATGGGCAAGGTGATGGGCGCTGCAAACAAACAATTAGCCGGGAAAGCGGATGGAAGGGCTATTTCGGAGATTGTGAAAAAACTGCTCGCTCAATGAGTGTTGATTCAAAGGTTGGTTGATTGGGCGAGGTAAAATTTCGCGCCAAATCAACCAATCCGCTAACAACCCAATCAACAAAGTCGCATGATTTTAAGAGCCGAAAATATTATCAAAACCTACGGCAAGCGCACGGTCGTCAAGGGTGTTTCATTTGATGTGAAACAGGGAGAAATCGTGGGGCTGCTTGGCCCGAACGGGGCGGGCAAGACCACTTCGTTCTACATGGTGGTGGGGTTCATTCGCCCGACCGATGGCCATGTGTTTCTCGATGCCGAGGAAATCACCGACTTGCCGATGTACAAACGCGCCCAAAAGGGTATCGGGTACTTGCCGCAAGAGCCGAGTGTTTTTCGCAAACTATCGGTGGAAGACAACATCAAGGCGGTGCTGGAAATGACCAAACTGAGCAAGTCCGAACAGCACGAAAAACTTGAATTGCTGTTGGAAGAGTTCAACCTCAACCGCGTGCGGACGGGTCTCGGCGACACGCTCTCCGGCGGCGAGCGCCGACGCACCGAAATCGCCCGCGCCCTCGCTTCCGACCCTAAATTCATATTGCTCGACGAGCCGTTTGCGGGTATTGACCCTATCGCGGTGGAGGATATCCAGTACATCGTGGCGAAGCTGAAAACCAAGAACATAGGTATCCTCATCACGGACCACAACGTGCAGGAAACCCTCAGCATCACCGACCGTGCTTACCTCATGTTCGAGGGGAGCATCCTCAAGCAAGGCACTGCCGAAGAATTGGCCGCCGACGAGATGGTGCGCAAGGTGTATCTCGGCAAGCACTTCGAGCTGAAGCGCAAAGTGATTGAGTTTTGAATGTTGGCCAAACCGATGCCGGGCGCCGAGTTATTGACTCTCTGCGTTTTTCGATTTGCGAGGAGGCACGTCCATCAATTCGAATCGCACCCAATCCACCGCCGCCACCTGTTGCGAGGGGTTGTTTTCGTTTTTCAAAACAAAATAAACGTCGTGGAATTTGCCATCGGGCATCATATTGAGCGGGGCGCTTAGCTCCGACATTTCCATGCGCCCCGCGCCTCCATTTTTTGCCGGAATCGCCACCGAGCCAATCAAAGCGCCCGTGGGCGAGTCGAGTCGAATTTCCATGCGTCCGCCGCTGAATTGCTGGCGATTGTCGGTGGAGCCAACACCTACCGATACAGAGTGGATGCCCGTCAAATCAGTGTGTTTGAACACAAAAAAACTATTGTGCCTCAAGTCTTTCAGCACCACCGTGTCGCCGTCGAACGGTCGGTAATGCGTCACCCCCTTGGAGGTGCTGTCCGCTTGTTCGGCCTGCTGGAAGGCATGGCGCAGGGCGAGTGTTTCGCTTTCTTCCAAAGGTGCCTGCGAGCCGCTGCCCCTGTCTTTGTAAGTGGCTTTTAGGATGAATGTGCCGGGTGCCGCTTTTTTCTTTTTGTCTTTTTGTTCGGGCAGGTCGAGCGCATACTGGCCTTCCACGGGGTATGTTTGCTTGGTCTTGGCGGGAGCGCCGAGCGAAAGAATCCAGCGTGCCATTTCCCCGGCATCTTCTTCGGATATTTGGGGGTGAGCGCTCATCACGGTCTGGCCCCAATTGCCAGCGCCGCCTTTGATGATTTTGGCGGATAGTGTGCGGACGGCGAACTCGCTTTTTCGATACCGTTCCGCTATGGCCTCGTAGGAGGGGCCGTTGATTTGCCGGTCGGCAGCGTGGCAGGTTTTGCAATCGGAGCGGTCAATGAGGGTTTTGCCCTTGGCGTATTCGGTCTGTTGTTTGGCGCTTTGGTGGCCTTGAGCGATGGAGGTGATGTCGAACCCCGTTTCCAAATAGTCAATGGTGGTGGCCACCGAGGTCGGCAGCACGCCGCCATTTTCGAGCGAACCGTCTTCCAAGTCTTCCACGACGACCTTGTAGTCAAGCACTTGCCCCGGCTCGTAGAAGCTCCTGTTTTTGCCGCCCAAGTCCCATCGCACAAGGGGCGGCTCGTTGCCCACGCTGATTTTGAGTTTGGTGGTTTTGTATTGCTTCGTTGCGTCGGCAACTTTCAAAATAGCCTCGTAGGTGCCGGGCCTTTCATAAACGTGAGCGATAGAGTCGAGGGGGTTTTTTTTTACGTTTTTTGAAAAACTGGCGTGCAGGGTTTGGCGGAGGTTGTTCTGTGACCATTTGGGTGAGCCGTCGCCGAAATCCAGTTCAAAGCTCAATCTGTCATTGTCGTAATCGCGTGATTTGGAGGCGGAAAAAATGACGGTGAGCGGGGCTGCGCCCGCGGTTTTGTTGGCGCCAAGCACAGGGATGGGAGGGCGATTGCCGCGCACATAGTCAATGCGGCTGACGCGGGCATCGGGGTTGGAGGAGAACCACTGTGTGCCATATTCGAGCACCCATATTGAGCCGTTTTTGTCCACGAACATATCCATGGGCCGCGAAAGTGATATGCTGTCGCCGAAGGATTCCATGCGACTGAAATTGCCCAGCGAATCAAGCGTGATGGCCATGAGCCAATTGCGCATCCAGTCGTAGGTGATTAGCTTGCCGTGGTAATAGTCGGGGAGCCGGGTAGCAGGGGGGTATTTGTCGCAATAATAAACGGGGCCAGCCATCGCATTGCGTCCGCCGTTGCCAGTCAGGGGGAAGTCGGGTGAATTGCCATAGGGATACCAAATAAAGGCTGGCTGCGCGGGTGGCAGTTCGCGGCTGCCTGTGTTGTTCGGGCTGTTGTTGATGGGGCGCTGCGGGTCGAAATGATGTCCGTGTTTGTTTGTGGAAAAATCGTAGTAACGGTATGGCTTGTTGTCGGCCACAAAATAGGGCCATCCAAAAAAGCCGGCGGCGCGGGCGCGGTTCACCTCGTCGTGGCCTGCTGGGCCGCGTGTGCTATCGGGTTCGCCCGCGTCGGGGCCTACTTCGCCCCAAAAGAGCAGTTTTCGGCGCTCGTCAATAGAAATGCGGAAAGGATTGCGGCACCCCATGACGTAGATTTCGGGTCTTCCGCCACGTTGCTTGTTGTCTTTGGTACGTTGGTCGGTTGGTGTGGCGCCCTCGGTGATGTGGATGTTTTCTTTCGTGAACAGATTTCCGACGGGGCAGGTATAGCTGCCGTCGTTGTGCATTTCGATTCTCAAAATCTTGCCGCGCAAATCCATCGTGTTCGCCGACGATTTTTGGGCATCCCACGCGCTGCGTCCGCGTCGCTCGTCAATGGGCGCATAGCCATCGGAAGCAAAGGGGTTGGTGTTGTCGCCTGTGCTGAGGTACAAGTAGCCATCCTCGGCGTAGCGCAAGCAGCCTCCTGCGTGGCAACACTCCTCGCGCTGCACGGGTACTTTCAGAATGATTTTCTCGGAAGCGCGGTCGAGCGAATCGCCTCGAAAAACAAAACGCGACAATTGATTGACAGCCTCCTTGCCTGCTGGCGAGTAGTAAAGGTAAATCCAATGGTTGCGCTCCCAATCGGGGTCTATGGCCAATCCCATGAGGCCGTCCTCTTCTTCCGAGTGGACAGGCAATTTGTAGGCGACGTTGATGAGGCCAGTGTGGGGGTCTAAAAGTTTGATGGCGCCGCGCCGCTCGACAAGCAAGATTTTGCCATCGGGGAGCATCCCAAATTGCATTGGCTCGGTGAGCTCATTGGCCAATACCGTTTTCACGAAGCGTGTGGGGTCGGGAAGCGATGAAGTTCTGCACGCCGCATAGTTAAGGCGTTTTTTTTTACCTATCGCGTATTGAATGCCGCCGAGCAAGTGACGCAAAAACGCCTGTTCGGCGTAGCTTTCCTTGGTGTGCCCCAATGCCGTGTAAAAGGCTCGACCGCCGTCGTATTCGTGATACCACGACATGGGGTGGCATTTGTCGTCGCCTTGTTGATTGGAGTCACACATATTGCCTCCCTGATAAGAGCTTTCATCAATGCTCAGCAGGACGTTCACCTTGGGGTTAAGGTCCTTGAAGTTGTACCACTCGTCCCATCGTGTCCAAGTGTTGTCGAGGTGTTTGGTGGCTGGGTGGCTGCGGTCTTTGACGAAGAGGGTGGCATCTTGTTGGCTGGGGTGCCCGTTGAAATAAGCCCCCACAAGCCCCCCAAACCAAGTCCAGCCATATTCGGTGTCTGTGGCGGAATGAATGCCCACAAAGCCGCCACCCGCCTGAATATATCGCTCGAAGTCGGCCTCTTGTGTGGGGTTCAGCACGTCGCCCGTCGTATTGAGAAAAACGACCGCGTTGTAGCGGCGCAAGTTCTCGTCCTTGAACATCTCGGCATCCTCCGTGGCATCCATCAAGATGCCGTTGTCGGCGCAAAGGATTTTCAAAGATTCCAAAGCTGTCGGGATACAGTCGTGCCGGAAACCCTCTGTCTTTGAGAAGACAAGGATGCGGGCAGGGATGTCTTGTTTGTTGCAGGCACAAGGGAGGACAGCCATCAGAAAGACAAATCCTGTTAACAGGAGCCAATATGGGATACGCATGAAAATAAGGTGTTCGTGTGGAAAACAGTGCGAAAGGTAAGGCACAAAAACGCTGGGTTTCAGAAAAAATGAGGCTTGTGAGTCTCCAATGGGCGAAAATGAAAAAAGACCCATCGCATGTGGGGGCGCTGGGTCTTTTTTTCTGAAAAAAATCTTGAGTGACGTGGGTCAGCGTTTCGATGGGCTAAATCCAATCGCACCCACAGTGGGAATTTCTTTTGTGATTTTCTTGATTTCCTGGCGGCCGATAGAGCCATTGGCAAGAATAATTTGGCCGCCTTGACCAGTTGATATACCTTGCGAGTGTCGCTCGTTCAGTTTCCCGATACACATGAATTTTCCCTTAAACTTGGAGCGTATATAGCCCAACACGCAATCGCTGAATTTTGAGTTGCCCTTGGTGCAATGCGCCAGCGTAATCAGATCGTCGGATATGGTGTAAACATACAGTGTGTCGTGAGACACACGCAGCAGGGATGAAAAGGCCTCTTCACTTTCCTCATTCAACACGCACTCCTTGCACGACGGGTCTGACACAACGCAGCTTTCATCAATGAGCACATACTTGAATTGGGGCCTGCTCGCTTTTTTCTTATGTGAAGTGATAAGTTTACTTGTGCTTTCCGGCTCATGCACGCTGCTAATCACCGTTGGCGGGATACTCGTCTGTGCCATTTGCCTCAGGATAAGCAGCCTCTCTACTTCTTTTTTCAGGGGCGGCACTTGTGCTTTCACCCTTTGATAGTCTTCTTCGGCACTGCTCAGCAAACCTGCTATGGTAAAGTTGCAAACAGTAAATCCACCCAAAATCACCAATATGAATCCTCTCATCGGAATCGTGAAATATGATTTAGGTTCTGATGCCATGATTGAATCGTTGCTGGTGAAAAATCAAAATTCGCTTATTGATACTTGTTGCCAAACTCGAGGCGAGGGTTGCTTTTCGCCCGAGTGAAAACTCGTCATTACTCCTTTTTGTCCTTGTTGTTCTTTTCTTTTTCTTTAAGCAAATCTATTTCTCCTTTGATTTGCAAGCTCAACAGCTCTATGCTGTGATTAGTCTTGGTGATGAGTTCCTTCAATTCGTAATACTTGGCTATCGGAAGGCTGATGCTTCCGATAAGCGCGACGATGATGCTGGCAAGCAACCATGGGCTGCTTCGGAATGTCAATTTCGCAATGGTGCTTAGGTCAATTTCTATGCTTTTCGTCTCCTGTGAGGAGACCGCTGTGGCTTTGGCTTCGTCAGAATTATTCATAATCTGTTGTTGAAAATTTGCTTCATGAATCGGCTTCAAGAACGAGTATCGTGCTCTCAACAACGAAATAGCCAGCAGGTCAAAAATTGTTCCCGAAAGCAGATGGGATTAAAACACAGCCGTGCTAAAGGCCGCTATCAACCCACAAATGTTCACAACTAATTGGTAAACAGCAAAAAAAATGCAGGTTTTTTAGACCGATGCACCATTAAATGCACAGATTTGGCACACCAGTTCCACGTTTTGCCTCCGCCAAAGGCGATACCTTGGATTGATGAGGGGCTAAATTGTCACTAGCATCTCGCCTCTCCGAGGCTTTTTTAAGCCTTGATTCACAAAACATGAAGCCGCACCGAACAATCTTCGGTACGGCCTTTTGTGGATAAAAACACCTTGTTTAAGCCTTCATCATCTTCTCGCATTCCCCCAGCAAATACTCTGCCTTTGGGCGGAACCGGAAATTGGGGTCGCTCTCAGCAAAGCTTTTTTGCAAGAAAAACTTCAGTTCCTTCGCAGCCTCCTCGTAGCGTTTGGCATGGTACAAACTATCGCCCTTGCGCAAACGCGACAGCCAATGCAGCGGCTGCACCGCCAACGACAACTTGATGGCGTTGTCAAAATCGTGTACCGCATTGTCCCACTCGTTTTTCAGCATACGCACCTTGCCGCGCCCGTAGAATGGCTCCGGGTTGTTTGGGTTGATGGCTATGCTTTTGGAAAAGTCGTAAAACGCGTCGTTGAAGTTTTTGAGCTTGTAATTGACGTAGCCGCGCCGTTCGTAAGCCAACGCATGGCGCTCGAACTTGGCGATGGCATTGGTCAACGCTTCCGAGGCCATCTCCATGCCGCCCTGCTGAGCCAAGTCGCGCCCACGGATGAACTCGGCCACCGCTGTCTTGTCAGTCTTAGGCTCTATGTTATATTCAGCCAGCACTTGGCCGTTCTGCACCCACCAAGCGCCTACTTTGCCCGCTAGCGCAAACTGTGCCACTTCCTGCAAGAGCGCCGTCGTGCTGCGCCAATGCTTCTCCGTGCTCATCAACACTTGTTGGGGCACCGAGAGCGCATGGTCTTCATGGCTGAAAACTTGCTCGGCCTTGAACAGGATGTCCGATTTGAAATAATTTTCAATCCGGGTGTTCCAGTGATTGAGCACCATGTTGAAAGTGCGCTCGGAGCCGAACTCCAAGCGTCCTCGAAAAATAAGTTTGAGCGGTTGCGGTTGTTGCGTTGTCATCCTGCCTGCTATTTGAAAAAGGATGTATGAAAATAGTTTCCTTTGGCCGACTGGGGGAGTGTGATTTACGATGTCCACAAGTGCGAGCTCATGCAGACGTTCGAAGCGCAAAAGGTTTCATCTCTTTCTTGAGCAGACAGGCATATCTCACGATGACACTGCCATTGCCTTAAAAAGAGCAAGCGACGATTAACTGATTGAACACCTCGTGTTGCGGTGAACAATGCCCAAGAAACCACAAAATCGTTGAGTATAAAGCCCTTGCAGAGGGATAACCGGCAGGTTTTCCAAAAGTTCCGGTTACGAGAAGGGTGCTTTCCCAAAAGGACTACAAAAGTGCAGCTATTCGATCATTTGTGCAAGCTGCTTTTTAACGTTTTTGTAAAAAAATTATTTGTTTTGAAAAATAAAAGGCAATTTTATTTGGATAACCATTCCCTTAGCGGGGTATTTGCCGAACAAACCACATAATTTGCGAAAGGGCTACTTTCTTTTGTTGTTCGATGCCTGATTATTAATTTTTTTCCACAATCTTCGCACATTGAACGCAAAATCGCATAAAAGCAAGGTTTTTACAATTTGTTTCAAAAAATGTCAGATAAACGTCTTTTCGATTACCTCTACGACCAGTTGCGGGAGCATCCGCTCGAAAGCGCTTTCGGCTCCAAGAAGGATGGGGAGTGGCGCTATGTCTCCACCGAACAAATGGTTGATTGGGTCAACCGCGCCAGCCTTGGGCTTTTGCGTTTGGGCTTGCGCCCCGGCGACAAGGTGGCCACGGTGGTCTATCAAGCCATGCCAGAGTGGGTGGCGCTCGACTATGCCATGCTGCAAATAGGCGTGCTCAACGTGCCCATGTACCCGACCATTAGCTCGCGTGAATACGAGTACATTTTGAATGAGTCCGAAGCGCAATACTGTTTTGTGGGCGAGGGAGATTTGTACGAAAAAGTGCTGAGCGCCAAGAAGAAAACATCAGGCTTGAAAGAGATGCTCACTTTCTACGACCATCCAGAGGCAAGGCGCTGGGATTCGATTTTGGCACCTGCCGACAGCGATTTCGCCGAGGTGGAGCGCATCAAATCAACCATCCGCCCTGATGATTTGGCCACGCTGATTTATACTTCTGGCACTACAGGCAACCCGAAAGGCGTCATGTTGACGCACCGAAACATCGTGTTCAACGTGGAGGCGCTCCGCAAGTTGGCCCCTATCAGACCCGGCGACCGCATCCTTAGTTTTTTGCCCGTCAGCCATGTCTATGAGCGCGTGGGAGTGTATGCCTACACTGCTTATGGCGGGAGCGTGTCGTTCACTGGCACCGACAATTTGGGCGGAGAGACGGGCGATTTGCGGGCCATCCGACCTCACTTTTTCACCTGTGTGCCGCGCTTGTTGGAGAAGGTTTATGAGCGCATCTACGCCAAAGGACTGGAGCTAAAGGGGCTGAAACGGGCACTCTTTTTCTGGGCGCTAGGGCTTGCGGAGCATTGGGATTTTGGCCACAAACCTCAGGGCCTGACGGCCATCAAATGGAAAATCGCCGACCGCTTGATATTCTCCAAGTGGCGTGAGGCGCTCGGTGGTGAGGTGCGAGGCATGACTACCGCTGCCAGTGCCTGCCCTATGAAAGTGCTCCGCACATTTAATGCTGCGGGCATTCGGGTAAGGGAAGGATATGGCTTGACGGAGGCTTCGCCGGCGCTGACTTTCAATGCGTTCGATGACGAGCACACTATGTTGGGCACGGTCGGGCCAGTGTTGGAGGGCGTGAAAATCCGCATCGAGCCGAGCGGCGAGTACCGCCCCGGCGAAGGCGAGATTTTGGCCCAAAGCCCCGGCATCATGGTTGGCTATTACAAGCAGCCGGAAAAAACGGCGGAGATGATTCGATACATTGATGGCGAGCGGTGGCTCGTCACTGGCGATGTTGGGATGCTCGCGGACGGGCCGGGGGGCCTCAAGTATTTGAAAATCACTGACCGCAAAAAGGAACTGCTCAAAACCAGCGGCGGCAAATATGTGGCGCCCACGCCGATTGAGTCCGTGTTCAAGGAGCATCGTCTCGTGGAGCAAGCTATGGTGGTGGGCGAAAACCGAAAATTTGTGTCGGCCCTACTCATCCCGTCGGCGGAGGGGCTGAAAGAGTGGAGTCAAAAACACGACATCCCGTGGACCAATATGCCCGACATGATTCAACACCCGAAAGTGCTTGAGCGGTATCAGATGCTCGTGGAGCGCGTCAATGCCTTTTTCGGTCATGTGGAACAAGTAAAAAAATTCACGCTGCTGCCCACTCAATGGGAACCCATCAAAACCGATGGCTCCGAAGCAGAGCTTACGCCGACCTTGAAACTGAAGCGGCGAGTGATTATGCAAAAATTTGAGCAAGAGATTGAGGGAATGTACCAGTAGGCATTTCAAAATTCCTAAACTTTGCGCCCGCATCTATTTTGGGAACGCTCTTTGCAGCGCAGCCCCCCCAAACAGCAGAAACTACAAAGTAAGATGAAACAACCTACACTTTTGATTTTGGCGGCTGGCATAGGTAGTCGCTACGGAGGCTTGAAGCAAGCCGATGGCATGGGCCCCGGTGGCGAAACTATTCTGGAATACTCGGTGCACGATGCCATAGAAGCGGGATTTGGCAAAGTGGTATTCGTCATTCGCCCAGAGATAGAAGCGGACTTTCGGGAAATAGTGGGACGCAAAATAGAGCCGCGCATCCGCACACAATATACCTTCCAGGAAATCGGGACCGGGCTGGAATGGCTCGGCCAAATGCCCCATCGGAAAAAACCGTGGGGGACTGGGCACGCCATTTTTTCCGCCAAAGACTGCATAGAGGAGCCTTTCGTGGCAATCAACGCCGACGACTTCTACGGGGCTGATGCGTTCAAGGCGATTGGCAAATTTCTTCGGGAGGACTGCTCTCCCGCACAATATGGCATGGTCGCGTATCAAATTGGAAACACCCTTTCCGAAAACGGCAGTGTCTCGCGAGGTGTGTGTGCCGTCAGCCCCGACGGTTTCCTGACAGATGTGGTGGAGCGCCACAATATCCGGCGCGATGCCGATGGCATCCATTTTTCGGATGAGACTGGACGCTATTTTTTGCCCGACAACACACCTGTATCCATGAACTTTTGGGGGTTTCACCCCACTATTTTTGGGGAGATAGAAACCCAATTCCGCGAATTTGTATTGGCCAATAAAGATAATCCCTCGGCGGAGTTTTACATTCCCAAAGTGGTGAACACGCTCGTCAAGGCAGGCAAGGTGAAGGTAAAAGTCCTCAATAGCGCCAGTCAGTGGTACGGTGTCACCTACCCCGAAGACAAAAACACGGTGCAGGCTGCGCTGAAAAAGATGGTGGCGGAGGAAATGTACGAGCCGGTTTTGTGGTAAGGCGGATTTGTTTTCATGAAAAAGAGAAGCGGACAAAAAGGCTGTTGCCCTTTGTCCGCTTCTTTTATTTGTCACTATCAATCCCTTTTGCCTCAATCCACATCGAACACTGGGCGCGGGAACTGTTGGTGCACCACATCGCCGGGCCGGTCAATCGGGATTTGATTGAGGCGACCCAAACGGCGCATGTCTATCCAGCGGTGCCCCTCCCCGAAAAGGGAGTAGCGGCGCTCGTGCAAGAGCTGATTGACAAGCGAGGCATCGTCGGTAGGCCCGCTGTAGCCGCTCAGACCTGCTGCTGCACGCACCTTGTTGATGGCAGTCACCGCTTCGTTGTTGTTGAACCCTATGTTAGCTTCCGCCCACATCAACACAAGCTCCTCATTGCGCACGATGGGGAATGGGGAAGTGTTCGACGCTATCATGGTCACTTGCACGTCGCCAGAGAGGTCGTCGGTAGCAAAAGGCGCACTCAGCTGAGTCGTCTTGCTGCTGAAACGAGTGTCGCCGGGTTCGGCAGCGGCCACAAAAGTTGGGTGTGCCACATATTGCGTCTGCAAAGGCACGTTGAACAGCGGATTGAAACGGTTGTTGCCACCGGCGCCAAACACATAGTAAACACCCTCGTTCATGTTCCCATCGGGGTCCATCCATGTTTCCTGCAATAGCGAACGCATAGCTGCCGCATCTCCCTTGTACATTTCAACGCGGGCCGCGATGGCGCGGTTGAATTGTTTCACGCGGGCGGCGTTGCCCAAAGTGGAGCTGAACACAAATTCGGCTCCCGTCAGTTCGGTGTTGCCTTGGTCGAGAATGGCCCTAATGCTACGGAGCGCCGCGTCATAATTCTCAAACGGGCCAAGATTGTCAGGGTCTTCCACGTTGGTGCGAATGCCATTTTGATACTGGCGGTTACATTCGAGCAATAAAGAATAAGCCAGAAGGGTGCGAGCGTGACCAAGCAAGCCATTGCGCTGCGCCGTGGAGAGAGAAGCGGAGCTGTTTTGCGTGGCGTGTATCTGCACCCAAGCCGAGCGAACGGCCCGATAACGCGCCGCGTAGGAGCGCGTGGTCAGAAAGCCGTTGTCGTCGAGGCCACCACCACCTTTGCCGAGCAGCTCGCCTGTGTAGCGAGGGTCGGTGTTGCGGAGGTCCCAGTATTCGCGGCCCACGATGCTGGTGGTCCAGAAATGGAACTCCATGTCCACGCGCAGCACAGCCTCAAGGCCGGAGGCCAGCAGGCGCAAGTCGTTGAGCGTGGCGCCGCCATTTTCAAGGTTGATTTGGTCGGGCGCGTTTGGGTTGGGGATGTCGTCCAGCTGGCAAGCGGAAAAGCTGAGGAGGACACCCGTGAGCAATGCCACAAAGAGTGGTTTGATATGTATCTTTTTCATTGTTCAAATTTTTGAATTTTTGAAGCAAAACATTGAAAAACAAGATTTTGCTTCGATGTTTTTGTTGAAGAACTTACGATGCGCAACGAATCTGTTCAGAAGTTGGCCGTCAGGTGGAAGTTCCAGCGTTTGGCGCTGGGGAAGGGTGTCACCTCCACCGTGTTAGCCAACACGTTGTTGCCAAAGTTCGACACTTCTGGGTCGTAGCTGTTGTAGTCGAAGAAGTTGAGGATGTTCCGACCGCTCACGCCGAGGCGCAGGCTGCATTTGTCGTTCAGCACTTTGCGCGGAATGGTGTAGTAGAGTCCCGCTTCGCGCAAGCGTACGTAGCCCGCATCTTCTATCCACGGCTGGGTGTTGCTGTTGCCATTCCATTGCGACACGCGGTATGGGCCGTTGCCCATTTGTCCGGTCGGGTCGAGGGTGCGGTCGTCATAGTCCCAGGTGAGGCGGCCAAGGTCCCACAAAAGCGTGCTAAGGTTGATGGCATCGCCACCTTTGCGCCAGTGAATCAGGAAGTTGAATTCAAAATTGTTCCAGCTGAACGAGTTGTTGAACGCCATGTTGAAGTCCGGCTCGGCATTGCCATAAACTTTATAGCTCGCCTTGCCAAACTCGGCATCGTCGCGTGGCACCGTGCCCACGATGGTGGTGGCGGGCAAACCTTTCTCGATACGGTATTGGCCAAGGCTCAATGCAAAACCGCCGAGGTTGAACGGGTCCACGTCGAGGCGTGTCACCTCCGATTTGTTCTTCCAAAAGCTGATGCCCGTGTTCCAGTTGAACTTGCCGCGCAGCGCAGCAGCGTCAACACCGATTTCAATCCCCTTGTTTCTAAGGCCGCCTGCGTTGACAACTTGTGTGGTGTAGCCTGTGGATTGAGGCACTTGTGCGCGGAGCAGAAGGTCGTCAATGTCCTTGATGTAGTAGGTCACGTCCACCACGATGCGATTTTTGAGAAAGCCCAAGTCGGTGCCGAATTCAAGCTCTTTCTGGCGTTCCGGGCCTACCCGCGTGTTGCCGCGTTGTGGGTCGGTGAACAAGCCACTGGAATTGCCGATGAACGAGCCTACCATTGGGTTGAACCGGTCGTTGAAGTTGGAGAAGCGACCCGACTGCCCGTAAGCGACGCGCAGTTTTGCTTGGCTGACCACGCCGCGCCGGTCGAACAGCGCATCGAACTCATGCAGGTTGATGGCAGCGTTTGCCTTTGGATAGTAGTAGAGTTTGTTGGCATCTCCGTTGTTGGTGGATTTGTCGCCACGCAAGCCTACCGCAATCATGAATTGGTCGTTCCAGTTCATTTCCTGTTGCAGGAAGAAACCGCGGTCTTTCTGCGGGAAACGGCGCTGAAATGCCGAGACGACCCCCGCTTGGTCCACGTTGGTTTGAGAACCATTCAAGCGCGTCGCACTGGTGAGCACAGTGTTTTGGTCAAAGTTCTCGGCCGTCATGCCACCTTGCGTGCGCAGGATAACACCATTGTTCGTCGTGTGTGTGTAAACCAAGAATCCCCACAAAAGGCTGTTCGTATTGACAGTCGTGCCGGAAATTGACACGCCTCCGAGTGTGCCCGGGTCGCGGTAGTACGACAAGTTCTGCGGGAAAATAGACGTGGTTCTGAGCGTAAATTGGTCCACGCCTGCCCTGACCACGCCTTTCAGTTCATTTCGGTCATTCTGCCAAAGGCGCACATTGGCCGTAGCACCGCCGATGTAGCGGTTGATATTCTCGCGGTTGGTGACGAGCGCCACGGTTTCCAATATGTTGGAACCTACGGAGGGTATCGCGGGGTAGTCGCCGCCCGACGTGGATGGGAACAGGTCGAACCACGGACGGGTGAAGGCGTGGGCGTAGCCGATGGTGGTATTTGCGTTGGAGTTGTTGAAAAAGCCCCTGTCTGCCTGCGAGTTGATGTAGTTGTTCGTCACAGAAACATCCAGCCAATCCGCGAACCGATGGTTGATGTTCAGGCGGCCAGAGATTTTCTCATAGCCCGTGTTGTTCACGAGGCCACCTTCGTTTTTGTAAGTGGCACCGATGAAGAACTGGGTTTTTTCTGAGCCGCCCGAAGCATCCACCCGCGTGGTGGCAGCCAATGGACGGTTGTCGTAAAGTTCTTTTTCGTAGTCGGTAAGGCCGTTTTGCTCAAACAAAGTACGGTTTGCCGCGCCGAATTCTTGTTCGACCAAGTCAGCTGTCCAATTGCGCATGCCGAGCAGCCGGATAGGCTGGCTGAATCCGATGGTCTGCGAAAGTGTCACCCTTGTTTGGCCAGCCTTGCCTTTTTTGGTGGTAATGATGACCACGCCCCCCGCGGCACGTGAGCCGTAGATGGCTGCTGCGGATGCGCCCTTCAGAATCTCGATGGATTCGATGTCTTCCGGGTCGAGGTCGGCGATGCGGTTGGAGGCATCGTCTTGGTTGGTGGCAGGGTTGCCACCGCCTGCCGCTTCCGACACTATGTTGGTGCCCGACGAGATGGCGTCATTGTTCACAAAAATCCCATCCACGATGTAGAGTGGCTGCTGGTTGCCAAAAATAGAGGTGACACCGCGCAACCGAACGGAGAAGCCCCCACCCGGCGCGCCTGAGTTGGCTCTGATTTCGGCCCCTCTAAACTTGCCATAGAGGGCCCCATCCATCGTGCTTTGGTTCGTCACGCCAGCTAATTCTTTTGCGCTGATGGTTGCTACCGAATTGGCGAGATTGGCGCGCTTCACGTTTGTCGCCAAACCAGACACGATGACCTCGCTCAGGCCGGCATAGTCTTCTTCCATGACGACATCAACCATCGGGTTGGCGGAAGAGACCTGAACTTTGACCGTCTGGTAGCCCGTGTAAGAAATGGCCAATGTGGCAGAGGTGCCCGGCACTTCGAGGCGGTAGTTGCCCTCCAAGTCGGCGGTGGTGCCGCGCGATGCGCCCACGACGGCTATGGTAGCCCCCGGAAGACCCTCGCCTCCTGAATCGGTGACGCGCCCAGACACGGTGAATTGTGCTATTGCCATTTGTGCGCCCATGATGAGCAGCAAGAGCGGCAATAAGCTCTTGCAAAGGAGTTTGTACTTCATAACTGGAACAGATTTTAGTGAAAAAATTGATTAGAACCGTCGGCAAACGTAAAATACTTTCCTTATTCCAAAGTTTTTTTTAACCCTAATTTCGATTTGTGTAAAAAACGGGCGTGTGAATGGTTTTTTCAGAACAGGGTTTTTCAAAAGCATCTATTTGCAAAATATAAACACACACCCGTGATAAGGGCGGACTGTTCCGGCAAAATTGGGTCGGGTGGCTGTGTAGAGATTCTCTTTTTTCTCGCCAAAAAAAATTGCCAAAAATCTTTTTATCCTTTAAACCTGCTCGAAAGACTGCCGTCCAATCGCTACTTTCGCCCCAACATCCTCCTTGCTCATTATTGCTGACCAAGCGACGCAGGAGCTTCCTGCCGCTCAAACTTCCTTCGATGGCTTCACTCAATACACTACAAGGCAATCTGGGTCATCGCCGTGCCGCTCACCTGCTCCGACGCGCCAGCTTTTGTTTCACCAAACAAATGGTGGACACTTTGGCCGCTCAGACTGCAGACGAGGCGGTGGATGCCTTGGTGCAACTCTACCCGCTCGCACTCGACCAACCCGTCTATGACAACCCCAACACCCCGACGGTGGAAGCCATACAGTGGATAAACCCGCCCGGCCAAACCGCTCCCGACCTGGACTTCAACTTGCAAAGACGCATCATCGGCTGGTGGCTCAACGAGGCGCTCCGCGACCCCGGCGTAGGACACAAAATGGTCTTTTTCTGGCATCAATATCTTGCCGTGACGGCCAACGCTTTCAACAACTTTGCCTTCTTCGACTATTTGTCGCTGTTGCGCTGGGGGGCTTTGGGCAATTTTAAAAAGCTGGCGACCAAGATAGTGCCCGACAATGCGATGTTGCGCTATTTGAACAATCACGAAAACTCCGAACAAAACCCCAATGAGAACTTTGCCCGCGAGTTTCTCGAACTCTTTACCATCGGGAAAGGACCGCAAATAGGGCCGGGCGACTATACCTTCTACACCGAAGACGACATCGTGCAGGCAGCTCGCGTTTTCACGGGTTTTCGCACCCGCATCCTGCGCGACCAAACTGACCCCGAAACGGGCATCCCGCGAGGGCAGGCTGTGTTCAACCGTCACGACAAAGGCACCAAGACGTTCAGCGACAAGTTCCAAAACAAAACCATCGCGGGTGCGACCAACGCGGCGGGTATGTGGGCAGAAGTGGATGCATTGGTCAATATGGTTTTTGGACAGCCGGAGGTGGCAAAAAACATTTGCCGCAGGCTGTATCGTTTTTTTGTGCACCCCACCATAACCCCTGAGGCAGAAACTGACATCATTCTGCCATTGGCCGATATTTTCCGAAACAACAACTACGAAGTCGCGCCAGTGCTGAAAAAACTGCTCAAAAGCGAGCACTTCTATGATGCCGACGACAACGACAACAAGGACAATTTTGTGGGCGGCATCATCAAGTCGCCACTCGAGCTGACGCTCCAATCACTTTCGTTCTTCGACGTGAAAACGCCAGACCCGTTCGCGCAAAACTTCGACCATTATATCCGGTTCTTCAATCAAGGGGTCATCGAGCGGATGCTAGGCTACGCCAATATGCCACTCTTTTACCCTGACGACGTGGCAGGCTATCCGGCCTATCACCAAAAGCCCGAGTACAATCGCAACTGGTTCAATTCCACATCTATCATCGCGCGTTACAAACTTGCTCAAATGTTGCTGACGGGCAGGCGCGTGCTGGGCAACGGCCCCAACCAAACCATCGCGGTCAAGCTGGACATCGCTCCGTGGGTGCGTGATAGCGGCATCTGCGCCGAACCCTCCGACCCATATTTGCTGGTGCAAGACCTGCTGGCCTATATGCTGCCCGATGAAATTAGCACCGACCGCTTCCACTACTTCTATATTCAGATTTTCCTTGACAATTTGCCGCCTGCCGACTGGACCTACGAGTGGCAGGCTTATCTCGACACAGGCAAGGACGAAGAGGTGAAAATCGCCCTCGAACGACTGATTACCTACATCATGTTTTCACCAGAATACCAAACTTTTTGATTCATGCGAACAGAGGGGGCGTGGCCATTCCGCGAATAGCGGTACCCCAGCCAATGAGCCGTCAATCCCCGTTTTTCGCCATTCCACACAATCACATCGAATATGAAGCGCAGAAGTTTTCTCAAGATATTCCCCGCCGCAGCCAGCGTGTCCCCTTTCGTGGTGAACGGATTCTCCATGCGGCCTTTCGCCAACCGAAAAATGGCTCATCTGCTCTCCTCGTGCGACGAAGTGCGCGAACGGGTGCTGGTGCTCATCCAGCTGAAGGGGGGCAACGACGGGCTGAACACCCTCATCCCCATCCCGCGATACGACCGCTACATGCAGCTGCGCGGCACCACCGGAATCGCCGAAAACAAATACATTCCTCTGGACGGCACCCTTCCCGGTGAAGACCAAGTGGCCCTGCACCCCGCCATGACGGGCGTAAAGGCGCTCTATGACAAAGGTTGGGCATCCATCGTGCAAGGAGTGGGCTACGACAACATGAACCAGTCACACTTCAAGGGCACGGATTTGTGGCTATCCGGTGGGGGAGGTTCCCCGGCATTGCAAAACATCCCGTCGGGATGGATGGGGCGCGCGCTCCAAGCCTTCTATCCCGATGTGGAGGGCGCCCCCACACCCGATATGCCCGACCCATTGGGCATACAGGTGGGCGACCCAAACACCTCTTTGGGCTTTCACACCGAGACCCAGCACCAAAACGTCATCAACCTGAGCGGACAGGATGTGGCGGGCTTTTACTCGCTTATCCAGACCATCGGCGGAGCGCCCATTCTCAACGTGCCAGATACTGACCAAGGCGCTGAGTTGGAATACATCATGGGAGTGGAACAAAGCATCAACCAGTATGCGCAGCGCATCACGCAGGTGTTCAACAACGGCTCGAACGCTATCACCACCTACCCGAACAACGGTTTTGCCAACCAATTGAAGACCGTCGCTCGAATGATTCGCGGCGGTTGCCAAACCAAAATTTATCTGTGCCAACTGGGCGGATTCGACAATCACAGCGCCCAAGTGGATTCGGGCGACACCAGTCTCGGCACCCATGCCAACCTGCTGAAAACGCTCTCCGATGCGGTCAAGACATTCTTCGACGACCTCGAAGCCTTGGGCATTGCCGACCGCGTGGCAGCTTGCACCTTCTCCGAATTTGGCCGTTGCGCCAAAGAAAACGGCTCTTTCGGCACCGACCATGGCACACTCGCGCCCATGTTGCTTTTTGGGAAAGGAATACGACCCTCCGTGCTCGGCACCAATGTTGACCTCGACGACCTCACGGCAGACAATCAATTGAAAAACAAACAATTCGACTACCGTCAGGTATTTGCCACCCTGTTGCAAGATTGGTTGGGTGCCAGTCCGTTCATCTTGGAACAAACCATGTTTGAAAGCTACTCAAAGATATTTTTGGTACAAAAAGGCTACATGGTCGAACCAGACTGCTATTACAGCGACACGACGACCATTTTTGACCCATTCCCTAAAAAATGGGGTACTATGAGCATCTCACCCAATCCCGCCTCGTTCAGTGTCGAAATCACTTACCAAGCGGAGGCATCGTTTGATGCGGTGCTTTCGCTTCATAGCATGGGCGGCTCTTTGGTGACGGCCTCCAATCAGAAAATCCTGCCCGGCACCAACCTTTTCTACTTTGACGTGATGTCCCTCCCGCCGGGTACCTATTTTGCTCGTTTGCAAAACAAATCTACTGGCAAGGCAGAGGTGGCAAAAGTGAGCGTGGCGCGATAGGCCTCTCTTCAACGAACCACCGTCACATCGCCCGACAACAACAAATTGCGCTCGCGCCCACAGAAGGCAAACCGTGCTTTGAGGTACCACACGAACACACCGGGGTTCATGTCGTCGCCACGGAACCCCCCCCGCCATCCCGCATCGGGCTGAACGGCGCTGAACAGGCGATTGCCCCAGCGGTCGAACACCTCAAAACGGTATTCGAGCAGCGTCAGGCCGGGCTGAAAATGCGGCCTGAACTGCGAGTTGTCCGGGTCGTTGGAGGCGGGCTTGAACACGTTGGGCACATACACATAGTTGGAATTGGCCGCCAGACCTTCCCAGTTCACGAGCGCCTCGCGGCGCACCGTTTCGCATTGGTTGCTTACTTCCACCCATACCGTGCCCACCTCGGCGACGGAGGTAAAGGCCGTCGTGTCGCCGTTGAACCATCTGAACGCCAAGCCTGTCAAATTGCCACCCACCAAAGGCTCGAGTCGTGTGAAAGGCGCATCGCAAGGCAAAATGCCGTCGGGAAGCGCCACTTCAAGCGCGGGCAAAGTCGGCACGGTGGCCTGTTGTTCAAAAAAACAGCCGTTTGAATCCTCAAGAAACACGGTGTAATTGCCCGCAGCTTGTTTGTCGAACGCCATTTCATCCTGAAACACCAGACCGTCAAGCGAATAGCGATAGGGGGGCAAGCCTCCCACAACATTGTTGACCCTCAAACTGCCAGTGGGAGATGTGGCACAGGATGGCAGGGTCAGCAGGTCGAAAGTCGCGTCGGGCAGCGCCGTGACGCTCACGCGCACCAAAGAGTCGCAGCCTTCGGGTGTTTGGAAAACAAAGTCCCGTGTCTCGCCAGCGAGTATCGTCTCGCCGTTGAACAAATAAGCCTCGCCGGGGCAAACGCTGACTTCCAGCAGCTGAGGTGCCACCGTGTAGGCATTGACCGTCACGCGCACGATGGAATCACACCCCCAGATATTGGACAATACCACGTCGGTGATAGAGCCGGGCGCGAGTTGCAATCCATTGTAGGGGAAAGTCTGGCCGGGGCAGATGACCGTATCCAAGTTTGAAGTTTCCAATGGGCCAAAAGTGCCGACAGCGACTTCTACGATGGAGTCGCATCCGAAGGTATTTTGGTATGCGAAAATGTGCGAGGAGTTGGCCTGAATCCATACGCCATCCAAAAGCAAGGAGTCGCCTTCGCATACAAAAGCTTGTGCCACAATATACTCTGAGGGCGATTCGCTCACTGTCACGGTCACGATGGAGTCGCAGCCCACTGCGTTGACAAGAGTGAACACTCGCGTCTCGCCTGGTGCGATGAGGGTGCCATTGTAGTCGTAGAGAGTGCCAGTGCAAGTGCTGAAGTCAAGGGCGTTGGCAGAGGTGTGCAAGGCAGACACCACGACCGTGACGATGGAATCGCAACCGGCCGCGTTGCTCAGGTTGAACGCCTGCGATTGACCGGGCGCGATGAGTGTGCCATTGTAGTCATACAATGTGCCGGGGCATACGCTGACGTTGAGCGTGGAGGTCAAGAGGGGCAAGCCCAACACCGTCACGGTGACGATGGAGTCGCAGCCATTGCTGCCTGTTAGTGTGAAGGTCTGTGTTTGGCCGGGTGCGATGAGCGTGCCGTTGAAATTATAGAATGCGCCGGGGCAAACACCAGCCGTAAGGCTGGAAGAGGTGCTGGTGCAAGTGCCAAGCAGCAAAGCAGACTCGCCCAAGGCATTGCAGCCCACAAGTGAGAGGGTGTTTTGACCGACGATGATGCTCCACCCGGCGGGTAGCTGCGCAGCGTCAATTTCCACGACGTAATCGCTCGCTGCCACATTCACAAACGAAAACGTCCCATTGGCTCCAGATTGACCTGTCTCGACGGGGTTTCCGTTTTGCAACAAATTGACCAAGATGCCGGAGACCAAGGTGTCGCCTGCGTCAATGATGCCATTGTTGTTTACATCGGCCCACACCTGTCCGTTGATGTTGCCAAAACCATCGAGCAGATTGAGTTGGAGCGGGTCGCTTTGGTTGGTACAGCCAAAAATATCGGTCAATTCTGCATAATAGGCACCGTTCTCGGTCGCCACAAAATTGGGGCTATTGGCGCCCGGCACAGGATTGCCATTGAAATACCATTGCCAACTGACAATGTTGGGGATAGTGGGAAGGCATAGCGTGTCGGGGCGGCATCGGGTGTGGCAGCCGCCCGGAATGGCAGCCACGTTGGGGCCGGGCAAGATGTTGAGGACGTTGCTTTTGGCCGAGCAGCCAAACTCGTTGACCACACGGACAAAATAAATCCCGGGGTTTTGAGTCGTGATGCTTGAGCCTGTCGCGCCATTGTTCCAGATAAGTTCCCAGCCCGGATTTTGCGCTCCCGTATAGGTCAACACGTTGGCATCGCCTGCACAAACGCCTGACGCGGTGATGGGGGCGGCGCTCGGAACAGGATTGACCGTCACGACAAACGGGTCCGTCGCGGATGTGCACCCGTTGGCAATGTCGGTCACCGTCACGGTGAAAACGTGCGTGCCGATGCTGAGGAGATTGTTGCGGTCGTCGGTAAAGGAGATTTGTTGTTCGGTGCCGTTACCATTTGACCAGACGTAAGTGTAGTTGCCGCTTGATTGCAAGATGAGGCGCACGTCCTCCCCTTCGCAAGTGGCCAAAGTGGGATAGGCGGTTCCGATGGTTTGCCCCAAGTCGTTTTGCAACAACGCCTTGATAAGCGCGTCGGGGCCGGGATTGATTTTTACATTGACCACTGGTGGGGAAAAAGTGCAGCCGTTGGCATCTGTCATGGTCACAGTGTAAACCCCCTCTTGTGTGGCGGTGAAACTTGCAGTGGCGGTGGCATTGTCCGACCACAAATAAGACACCGCCCCGGGTGGAGCAGTAAGTGTGACGGAGGTGCCTTCGCAGATAGGAGCGGGATTGCTGGGGGTGATGCTACCAGTAAGCGTGTTGGGGGCGATGGTTAGGATTTGGGTTTCGGTGGCCGTGCATCCATAGGCGTTTGTCGTGGTGAGAGCTACCGCAAAATTGCCCGTTGCGTTATAACTATGGTATGCAGGGTTGCTCGTGGCATTGTTGGCCGCTCCTGATATCAGGTCGCCGAAATTCCAATTGAGTTGAGTGATTTCGGGCGGCACGGTAGCCAAAAATTCAAGCGCATTGCCTTGGCATTGCGCACCGGGCAACATGAAGGGCGCGGGCGTGCCTCCCGGCACAAACACCGTCTGGCTGGCGGTGGAAGTGCAGCCATTGTTTGCCGTAATTACCAACGTGGCTACGGGAGAACCTACATTGGCGTAGAGGTGTGTCGGGTTGCGGAGCGTGGAAAAATTGCTGCTTCCACTCGCTGGGTCGTCAAAATCCCAATTCCACTGGGCGATGGAGTTGCCCGGCAAAAAAGTGCTGACATCCTGAAAACTCGTGATGGCTCCCGCGCAATCAGCCGTCACAGTGAATTGAGCCGCCGCCGCCACGCGAACCGAGTCCGACACGACACACACATCGCCGTTTTGAAGCGTGACACGAAGCGTGGCAATGTATTTTCCAGCATTTAAAAAAGTAAAAGAAGGGTTTTCGCTCGTAGCTGTGCCGAGAATGGAACCACCCGATATGCCAAATGTCCAAAACGCCGACCCCGGCACATATTGAGGACTTGGAATGACCTGAAAATTGAAAGTGTTGCACACCGCTGTGGCATTCACCGAAAAATTGGCGCTGCCAGCAGGGCAAAAAGGCTCGCTGGCCCCAGGGAAACCAGAGCCGCCGCCGCCGCTTCCGCCGCAATAGTTGAACAAAGAGATGCTACCTGCCACCGCCGTGCACCCGTCCGGGTTGGTCACCTGCACCGAGTAAATGCCGTATTGGTTGGTGACGAACGTGGGCGTGTTGGCACCCACCGGGTTCCCATTTTGAAACCATTGGTAAACGAGGTCGCCATCCGCATTGGCGAGAGCGGTCAGGGTGACGAAAGCGGAGTTGTTGCAAAACCCCGTTGGGTCAGCAGTTGTGATGCTTATGTTGGGGGCAGGCCCTTCGTTCACGGTAAATGGCTGGCTGCCCACACATCCATTGGCATCCTCCACCTGCACGGAATAACTCCCAACGCCCAAGTCCACCGTAGGCGTGTTGGCCAACTCGGTGCCGTTCGCATCGCGCCAAGAATAATTGATGTAGGGGGTTGCGGTTTGAATAGGGGTTGTTTGGCCGGGACACACACTGCCAGCATATTGCACAGCAGGGTCGGGCAATGCAATGACGGTGACCGGCAGGGATGAAATTTGCCCACACACATCAAGTGAAATGACATGGCCTCCGGCCTCTGTCCAAAAAATCTCGACAACATTCAGACCCTGCCCCGCCGTGACGGCACCCGCCGACGGGGGAGATATGCTCCAGTTGACGTTGAGATTTTGAAGCCCCGGCAACGTATAGGTAGATTTCGTGTCCTCACACACCACTTGTTGGCCGCTTATGAAAAGAAGGCCGAGGTTTTGGATGTTGAGCAAAGCCGTGTCAGAGGTACAGTTGAGGCCGTTGTTAGAAACTTGCGCCACCGAAATCCAACGCGGGTTGGTGCCCCCCCACGTCACGTTTATTTTGTTTCCAAAATATTCGGTAGGCGCTCCCGGGCCGTTTTGCACCGTCCATCTTATTCTGTTGGCAGAAGTAGTGCCGCCTGTCTCGTAGGTATAAGTTGTGTTGGGACAAATGCCCGCATCGCCCAAGATGACTGGTTTGGCTGGACGACTTGTCACGTTGACCACCCAAGTGGCTTGTGCCGAACAAGTCAGTGAGGGGTCGTTGGGCAAGGCCAATAGCCGATAAAGCCCCCCTCCGCTGCTGAAAGGAATCGCTGGCGAGGCGGTGGGTGCTGCTGATGTCCACGCAACGGAGCCATTGGGCGCAAAAAGGGTCCAGTTGCAGGCAATATTTTGAAAATTGACACTCAATCGAGACATGAAATTCCCAGTTTCGCCTTCGCAGAGTTCGACCGGGCCATTGATGATGAAAGGCGAAACAATCCGAATGGCGAGCGAATCCTTCCCGCCACAGCCAAGATAACAATTGTCGTATTCGACGGCGAGCCAATACGTCACGGATGGGTTCGGCGTATCCAGCCATTTCACCGTGATTCGATTCGTCCCTTGGCCTTCGGTGATGGTGCCGCCGCCGGAAAGCGTCCAGATGAATCCGGTGCCACCGTAAGCTTCTATCGAATACACTTCTGTGGCAGCAGGGCAAACGTTCCCAACGCCTTGAATGGCGGCATCGTCCGATATAATCGGTACTCTGATATTCGCTGGATTGGGGCAAGCCGCGCCAGAGCAAGGCTGCGCCCCCAAAGTAATGGTACCGAACGGCCCTCCGTCCCATTGAACCGTGATGCTATCCGTGCTGGCGCTTCCCCCGCTCAGCACCGTTCCGTTTGGCGTAACCGCCCATGCGTAGGGCGGGCAGGCGTTCGAGGCAGTATAAGTGACGATGGCACCGGGGCATAAGGTGCCCACGCAATCCAGTGTGGGCGCTTCCGCGTCGAGCACTTCCACGTTCAGCGTGGTGGTGTCGGAGCAAAGACAATCGCTTCGCGCGATAAGACGGACGGTGTAATTGCCCGGTGTCGGGAAAACGTGTTGTGGGTTTACTTCAAAAGAGGTTGAAAGGTCGTCGCTGAAAAACCACTCATAGCCGTCCGCGCCTATGCTCTGATTTTGAAAATAAACAGTTTGGCCTTTGCATACCTGCACCGTGTTGCCTGCCGGGGAGGGGTCGCTGGTGAATTTGGCCTCTGGTTCGGCGATGATGGTGACACAACGCGCGTTCTCGCCCGCACACGCTCCTGTAATACCCCCATCTGCCACGACTACTACTGACCCCACGCCTGGCCCGCCCCAAGTGACAGTGACAGAATTGTTGAGCGGAGGGTTGACGGTGTAAGCAAGCGCGCCCGACACTTGCCAAGTCAAGGTGCTTTGCGAGCCGCCCGGATTGCTCGCTTGCACAGAATAGGTGACGGTGGTGTTGGGACATACTTTTTCGCAAGGCTGGAAATCCGGGTTTATGTTGGTGCTGTCAAAATTGCATGGGGCGAAATTATTGGAGACAATATCAAGTGGCAAAAAATTCAACACCGTGACAATATGTGTGTCCGAAGCCATCACAGCGCCATTGGCACTAATCACTTGAACCAAAAAAGTGTAGGTGCCTGTGGCAAACTGTGTGGAGGTGGGGCAAAAAAAGAAACGTTCACCAACCTCAAAAGCGGTGTATCCATTGGGGCCCATGATGGCCCATTTGAAAGAGTCCGACGCTGGGGCTGGGATATTCAGCACCTGCGCATAAAACGTGTCGCACTGGCCCGCACACAAAAAAGTAGGACCCACGATGTTGACAGTAAAAGTGTTTTGCCCATAAATGCCAGGGGCAAAAAAAAGTGCGGCAAAGAGCAAGGAAGCGGAGAGCAACCGGCTTTTCATGATTCGAATATTTAGTTCACGGAACAAGATTAGAGGCGATGAAGATACGTTGGCCTACCCAACTGTTGCCTCAAACACGGGGGATTTTTGCGCGGTACAATGAAACTGGCACAAAGTAGCCTGTTTGCGCAAACAATTTGCACCACATCATATTGCTGTGTTGGAAATTCCTCAAACCTTTCGCATCACCATCAATCCATCGCGCAAGGGCAGCAGGATATTCTCCACCCTTTCGTCAGCGTACACCATATTATTAAAGGTGCGCAACACACGCGAGGTTTCGTCCTTTTCATCGCCAGCCGCCACCTTGCCATCCCACAGCACATTGTCGGCCAACAAAAAACCGCCCCGACGGGTTTTGCCCAAAGCCAGCTCATAATGAAGGGGATAATCCAGCTTGCCTGCATCAATAAAAACAAGGTCGAATGTCTCGTCGAGCCTTGGAATGATGTGTGCCGCGTCGCCCAAGTGAAGTTGCACCCGCTTTTCCAGCCCAGCTTTGCGCAAATACTTTTGGATGATTGGGCTTAATTCGTCGTTAATCTCAATTGTGTGCAAAAGGCCATCGTCAGCCAGCCCTTCTGCCATGCAAAGTGTGGCGTAGCCAGTGAATGTGCCAATCTCCAACACCCTCCGTGGCCGAATCATCAGACTGAAGAAGCGAAGCAGTTGTCCTTGATAGGCCCCACTCAACATTTGAGGGCTGAGCGTGCGGAGGTGCGTCTCGCGTTCCAACTCCGCGAGTATGTCATTCACAGGGGAAGTGTGGTTTTGGCAATAGTCGAGGGCTTTGTCAAGTGGACTCATTTTTATCTGACAAAAAAATAAATGAGGTTCGGGACTTTCTCGGTTACATCACTTGTTTATTCACCTTCCGCAAAGGTCTTTCTAAAAAATCCGGTTTTTTTCAAAAATTGTTTTTCTGTTCAAAATTGTAGCTTTACCTTTGCACACGCTTTTCGGGAGGGGGTTCTTTTTCCCGAAAAATTGTTGTTTGAAATAGATAAAAAAAGCCTTGGAGGCCGCGAATTAGGCCACTGTAGCTCAGTTGGTAGAGCAGCTGATTTGTAATCAGCTGGTCGGGGGTTCGAGTCCCTCCAGTGGCTCCGTTTAGGTGACTGATTGTTTAGAGAGTGTTGGTTGTCAACCATTTTTCTTTTTTAAATGAACAACAATCAACAATCATCAATCAAACAGGGGGTGCCCCGGAGTTGGAGAGCCGGGCCAGACTGTAAATCTGGTGCTTCACTGCTGAGTAGGTTCGAATCCCACCACCCCCACCTTTTTTTGACAACTGGTTGAATATCTCCTCCCGAAGTTTCATGGCAGATAATCATCCAACTTGCGGTGGTAACTCAGTTGGTAGAGTGTCAGCCTTCCAAGCTGAATGTCGCGAGTTCGAATCTCGTCCGCCGCTCACCTCTTGATTGCTCATTGTTTATTCTTAACTGTTCTTCGAATGTCGTTGGCAATTAAAAATAGGCAATCAACAATCAAAGTTGCTGTTGTAGCTCAGGGGTAGAGCACTTCCTTGGTAAGGAAGAGGTCGTGAGTTCAAATCTCATCAACAGCTCAATTAAGTGGGTTCATAAGGTTAATGAGCCAATTTGATAATTATCAAATTCGACGATTGTCAAATTATCACATCAAAAGAAATTTTTTCACTAAATTTGACACAAACAGTTCTAAACCAATGGCAAAAGAGACATTTGTTCGCACCAAGCCGCACGTAAATATTGGCACGATTGGTCACGTTGACCACGGCAAGACGACGCTGACGGCTGCCATTACTTACGTACTTTCGCAGAAGGGTCTGGCTAAGAAGACGGACTACGATGCCATTGATGCTGCTCCGGAAGAAAAAGAGCGCGGTATCACTATCAACACCGCGCACGTAGAATACGAAACGGAAAAGCGTCACTACGCGCACGTGGACTGCCCGGGTCACGCCGACTACGTTAAAAACATGATTACGGGCGCCGCTCAGATGGACGGTGCCATCGTTGTTTGCGCTGCTACTGACGGCCCGATGCCGCAGACACGCGAACACATCCTCCTCGCCCGCCAGGTAGGTGTTCCGAGAATCGTTGTATTCATGAACAAGGTTGACCTCGTGGACGACCCGGAAATGCTTGAGCTCGTTGACATGGAGCTCCGCGAACTGCTGAGCGCCTATCAGTTCGACGGCGACAACGCTTCCATCATTCAAGGCTCGGCACTCAAGGCCCTCGAAGGCGACCCGGTTTACACTCAAAAAATCATGGATTTGATGGATGCTTGCGACAACGACATCCCGGAACCAGTCCGCGAAGTGGACAAGCCGTTCCTGATGCCGGTGGAAGACGTGTTCACCATCACGGGTCGTGGCACGGTTGCTACTGGTCGTATTGAGCGCGGCGTCATCAACGTGAACGACCCCGTTGAAATCATCGGTATGATGAAAGACGGCGAAAAGCCTCTCACATCCACTGTAACGGGTGTGGAAATGTTCCGCAAACTGCTCGACCGCGGTGAAGCAGGCGACAACGCTGGTCTTCTCCTTCGCGGTATTGACAAAGAGCAAATCAAGCGCGGCATGGTTATCTGCAAACCCGGCAGCGTGAAGCCACACAAACACTTCAAGTGTTCTGTGTACGTCCTCTCGAAAGAAGAGGGTGGCCGTCACACGCCATTCTTCAATGGCTACCGTCCGCAATTCTATTTCCGCACCACCGACGTAACAGGCGATGTGAAACTCCCTGCCAACGTGGAGATGGTGATGCCGGGCGACAACATCGAACTCGAAGTGAAACTGCTCAACACCATCGCTATGGAAAAAGGCTTGCGCTTCGCTATTCGCGAAGGTGGCCGCACGGTGGGTGCTGGTCAGGTAACTGAGATTCTTGACTAATAAACGGTGATTGGTTGGGTTGGTGATTGGTTGGTGCTTGCACTAATGACCAATCACCAATCAACCAATGACCATTCAGGGGCATAGCTCAATTGGTAGAGTGGCGGTCTCCAAAACCGCAGGCTGCGGGTTCGAGCCCTGCTGCCCCTGCCAGATAAAATTACGTTGCTCGTTCATCGTTGTTCGTTGTCCGTTCTCGTGCGACAACGGACTTTTTTCGCAAATGACGAAACGCTCGAACGAACACGAAATCAAAGAACAACGAAAATTCGAGTAATGGAAAAATTGACCCTTTATTTGAAGGAAAGTTACCACGAGCTCGTGAAAAACGTCTCTTGGCCTACTGCCGCGCAATTGCAAGAAAGCACGATGGTGGTTTTGATTACGGCGGGCATCATGGCCTTAATCATCTTCCTGATGGACGGTGCGAGCAAAATCTTTTTCAATTATTTGTACGGAATTTGGTGAGCTTGAAGCAGATACCGTCCACCTGTTTCCCCTACGGCAGATAACGATATGAACCAAGAAAAAGAAACGGTCGCCCCTGCGGCTGCCGAGGAAAAAAGATGGTTTTCTCTGCGTGTCATTAGCGGCAAAGAGAAAAAAATTCAAGAACGGATACTGCTCGAGATAGAGCGCTCCGGGTGGAAGGACTTTGTTTTTTCGGTGGTGGTGCCGACGGAAAAAGTTTACAAGATTCGGAACGGCAAAAAGGTGATGCAGGAACGCAATTTGTTGCCCGGCTACATTCTAATAGAAGCCATCGGTTCCAAATTGAATGGAGATGTGGCGAAGCATATTGCCGACATACCCAATGTGATTCATTTTCTCGGGAAAGAACAGCCTATCCCGATGACACAAGCCGAATCGAACCGTTTGCTCGGCAAAGTAGATGAAACCGCCGAAACTGGCGAGACGCTGAGCGAACCCTTCCTCATAGGTGAGACGGTGAAAATCATTGACGGGCCTTTTGCGGAATTTGTCGGCGACATTCAGGAAGTGAACGAAGAGAAGAAAAAGCTAAAGGTCATCGTCAAAATTTTTGGCCGTGGCACAGAGGTGGAATTAAACTTCATGCAAGTGGAAAAAATTAGTTGAACCCAGCCATTGATGCCTGTTCTCCCAGGCTCGCTTCCACAACCCGGCAGGTCTCAACGGTTTTTCATAAATCTGATAATGAGGTAATTAGCGAACCATAGAACACCCAACTCGGACATCTTCTATCTCGCAACCTCATTCGTCAAATATCAAATTCAAAAAAATGGCAAAAGAAGTTGATGTTTATATCAAACTCCAGGTGAAAGGTGGCCAAGCCAATCCTGCCCCGCCAATCGGCCCGGCACTCGGCTCGAAAGGCGTGAACATCATGGAGTTTTGCAAGCGCTTCAACGCACAGACGCAAGAGCAACAAGGAAAAGTGCTCCCGGTGATCATTCAGGTGTATAAAGACAAAACCTTTGACTTTATCATCAAAACACCACCTGCGGCCATCCAGCTCTTTGAAGCCGCTAAATTGGCCCCCGGCAAAGGGTCGCCAGAGCCTAACCGCAAAAAAGTCGGCTCTGTCACATGGGAACAAGTTCGCGCTATCGCCGAGAGCAAAATGCCAGACCTCAATTGCTTCACCGTCGAATCCGCCATGAAAATGGTGGCAGGGACTGCTCGAAGCATGGGGCTGACCGTGACTGGCGAAGCGCCGTTTGAAGTGAAAAATTAATGTGGCCAATGAAAAATGTGCCGATGTGCTGATTCTTAAAACAATAGCACATCAACACATTATCCCATTGGCAAGATTAGCACATTATTCAAAGGGAGTTCCGCCCAACGGAACGCTACAACCTTAAACACACATTTTCAATGGCAAAATTGACAAAAAAGCGCAAAGCCGTTGAAGGAAAAGTTGACCCAGACAAACTCTACACGCTGAGCGACGCAATGGCCCTCGTGAAAGAGGTCAACACTACTTCATTCAACGCATCGGTTGATGTGCACGTCCGCCTCGGCGTGGACCCGCGCAAAGCCGACCAAGCCCTGCGCGGCACCGTATCCCTTCCACATGGCACGGGCAAAACCAAGCGAGTTCTTGTGTTCTGCACCCCCGACAAAGCTGACGAAGCAAAGGCAGCGGGCGCTGACCACGTTGGTCTTGACGACTACATCCAAAAAGTCAGCGAAGGCTGGATGGATGTGGACGTCATCATCGCAACGCCCAATGTGATGGCCCAGTTGGGTAAAGTGGCTCGTATCCTCGGCCCGCGCGGCTTGATGCCCAACCCCAAAACTGGTACCGTGACGAACGACATCGCCTCCGCCGTGTCGGAAGTCAAAAAGGGCAAAATCGCATTTCGTGTGGACAAGTTCGGCATCGTGCACGCATCCATCGGTCGTGTATCGTTTGCTCCCGAACAACTGACCGACAATGCGCATGAGCTCATCTCCACTTTGGTGAAAATGAAGCCATCAAGCGCCAAAGGCGTTTACATGAGAACGGTCTCTGTGGCCAGCACCATGAGCCCGGGCATCGCGGTTGACCCTAAATCCATCAAGGTGTAATTTGATAACTGGATAATTTCGGGAATTTGACAATTCTCAAACCGCCCGAACGCTCCAAACATCTTGCATCATTATCAAATTTTCAAATTGACTCATTATCAAATTCGATTGATATGACCAGAGAAGATAAAACCGTTGCGATTGCGGAACTAACGGAGGAGTTGAGCGGCACGCCGTTTTTCTACCTCACAGACTCCTCGACGCTGTCGGTTGCCAAAATCAACAAATTCCGCAGGCTTTGCTTCGAGAAAGACATCAAGGTCAAAGTGGCAAAAAACACTTTGATTCAGAAAGCGCTCGAAAGCCAGCCAGAGTCGAAAGGTTACGCCGCCCTCTACGAAGTGCTGCATGGCCCAACCACTATATTGATTTCTTCGAACCCCAAGGCTCCGGCCAAGTTGCTCGAAGAATTCCGCAAAACCGAGGAGCGACCCATTCTCAAAGCTGCTTACATTGATTCTTCAGTGTTTATCGGCGATGACCAGTTGGCCGCGCTCGTCAAGCTGAAGAGCAAAGAGGAGATGGTGGGCGAAATCATCGGCCTGCTCCAGTCTCCGGCTCGTCGCCTCGCCAGCCAAATCACCGCCAGCGGCTCGAAAATCGCAGGCATCGTGAAGGCGCTGGAAGAGCGCAAATAATGATGAATCAAGAACTATGAATGATTCATGTCGAACGCGACCAAAATCATCATTCATTTATTCATCATTGAAAAAGGCTTCCAAGTTCGCACTATACACCCAACCAAAAACCCGTATCCAGAAACCTTGAAACCTTCGTTTTCACTCATTTTGCAAACAACTTTAAAAATTCTACGACAATGGCAGATTTGAAAGCTCTGGCTGAATCGCTCGTGAGCCTCACGATTAAAGAAGCCAACGAACTGGCCAATATCTTGAAAGATGACTACGGAATCGAGCCTGCTGCCTCGGCAGTAGCTGTGGCTGCACCCGCCGCTGGCGGCGGCGGTGGCGAAGCCGCTCCGGCTGAACAAACCGAGTTTGATGTCATCCTGAAAGATGCGGGCGCTAACAAGCTCAACATCGTGAAGGAAGTGAAAAACCTGTTGGGCCTGGGCCTGAAAGAGGCAAAAGACCTTGTGGACGGCGCTCCAAGCCCGCTCAAAAGCGGCGTGAACAAAGCTGAAGCCGACTCCATCAAAGCCACGCTCGAAGGCGCTGGCGCTGTGGTCGAAGTGAAGTAAGAGAAGTACGTTTCGGTCTGGTTCCGAGCCTTCGGTTCCATCTCACTGACACTCACTTTCTTACTTTTCTCGACAATGACAGGGATTCATCCTTTTTTCAGATAAAAACAACAAGGCTTAACACGTTCTCGCACAGCGAGCAGCGTGTTAAGCCTATCGTTGTCTGTAAACAGGCCCTGAACTTTTGTCCCTTAAAATCGTTTATTCACGCTTGCACCGATGGTAAGTTGGGGGAATTATCCCATCCATCTTCACACGACCCTTTCAATCCCTTCAACCTTCATCACCCTGCCAATCAGCATTTCAAGCATATTTTGCAAAAATGACCAATAACGGCATCTCAAACGGGGCAAACCACAAAACAGGCGTTCAAGAGCGCGTGAACTTTGGCAAAATTCGCCTCGCCGGTCACTATCCTGACCTCCTTGAAATTCAACTCAAATCATTCCAGGAATACTTTCAGCTGGAAACCACGCCCGAGAACCGCATCAACGAGGGCCTCTATCGCGTGTTCCAAGAAAACTTCCCCATCACCGATGCGCGGAACATTTTCAATCTGGAATTTCTCGACTATTTCATTGACCCCCCTCGATACACCATTGACGAGTGTATGCAGCGGGGGCTGACGTATTCCGTGCCGTTGAAAGCGAAATTGAAACTTTCCTGCAACGACCCGGAACACATTGATTTCCAGACCATCGTGCAGGATGTGTTCCTCGGAAACATTCCCTACATGACACCGAAAGGCACATTTGTCATCAATGGAGCCGAACGTGTCATCGTATCACAATTGCATCGCTCGCCGGGCGTGTTTTTTGGGCAAAGCTATCACCCCAATGGCACCAAAATTTATTCCGCCCGCGTCATACCGTTCAAAGGCGCGTGGATGGAATTTGCCACTGACATCAATCTGGTCATGTATGCCTACATTGACCGCAAGAAAAAGTTCCCTGTCACCACCCTGCTTCGCGCCATCGGGTTCGATACCGATAAAGCCATTCTCGACCTGTTCAACCTAGCCGACGAAGTGGCTTGCACCCGCGAAAATCTGGAGGCCGCCATCGGACGCAAGCTGGCTGCTCGCGTGCTGAAATCGTGGGCAGAAGATTTTGTGGATGAAGACACCGGCGAGGTAGTCACGATTGAGCGCAACGAGATTATCCTTGAGCGTGACACAGTGCTGGATGAAGAAAATATCGAGCAAATACTCGAGGCTGGCACGACGACCATTATCCTTCAGCGCACCGACATCGAGGAGGACTTCTCCATTATTTACAATACGCTGCAAAAAGACCCAACCTCAAGCGAAATCGAGGCCGTCACCTACATCTACCGCCAACTCCGCGGCAGCGACCCCCCAGACGATGAAACAGCGCGTGGCATCATTGACAAGCTGTTTTTCTCTGATAAACGCTACAACCTCGGTGAGGTAGGCCGTTTCAAAATCAATCGCAAACTCCAGACGAACATTGACCCCAACAACTTGGTCTTGACCAAAGAAGACATTATCGCCATCGTGCGCTATATTGTCTCTTTGATAAACAACAAGGCTGAAATTGACGACATTGACCACCTTTCCAACCGGCGAGTTCGCACGGTGGGCGAGCAGCTCTACGCGCAATTCGGTGTTGGTCTTGCTCGCATGGCGCGCACTATCCGCGAACGCATGAACGTACGCGACAACGAGGTGTTCACGCCCATTGACCTTATCAATGCGCGCACCTTGTCGTCGGTCATCAACTCGTTTTTTGGCACCAGCCAGTTGTCGCAATTCCTCGACCAGACCAACCCGCTCTCCGAAATCACGCACAAGCGTCGTATCTCGGCACTCGGCCCAGGCGGTCTTTCCCGCGAACGCGCTGGTTTTGAGGTGCGCGACGTGCACTATTCGCACTACGGACGTCTTTGCACCATCGAGACACCGGAGGGGCCCAACATTGGTCTCATCTCCACCCTCTGCACCCATGCCAAAATCAACAAGATGGGCTTTTTGGAAACGCCCTATCGTCATGTGAGAGATGGCAAAGTGGTGCTTGAAGGTGATGTGCAGTACCTCTCTGCCGAAGCCGAGGACTTCATGAAAATCGCGCAGGCCAACACCCCCGTGGGCGAGAATGGAGCATTCCTCAACGACCGCGTGAAAGCACGCGAACACGGCGACTTCCCGATTCTGACACCCGATGAGGTGGAATATATTGACGTGGCACCCAACCAAATCGTGGGCGTGTCGGCCTCACTGATTCCGTTTCTGGAAAACGACGATGCCAACCGTGCACTCATGGGTTCCAACATGCAACGCCAAGCGGTGCCCCTCATTCGGCCTCACTCGCCTATCGTGGGCACGGGATTGGAAGCCAAAGTCGCCCGCGACTCGCGCATGCTCATCAATGCCGAGGGCAGCGGGGTAGTGGAGTATGTGGATGCCAACGAAATCATCATCAACTACGACCGCACCGAAGAAGACCAATTGGTTTCGTTCGAGGATGCGCGCAAGACCTACAAACTCACCAAGTTCATGCGTACCAACCAAGGCACTTGCATCAACTTGAAGCCCATCGTGCGGCGTGGTCAGCGTGTGGAAGCAGGCGATATTCTCTGCGAAGGTTACGCGACCGAGAACGGCGAGCTCGCGTTGGGGCAAAACCTCAAAGTGGCGTTCATGCCGTGGAAAGGCTACAACTTTGAGGATGCCATCGTGCTGTCCGAACGAGTAGTGCAGGAAGATGTGTTCACCTCCATCCACATCGAACACTTTGAGTTGGATGTGCGCGATACCAAGCTGGGCGAGGAAGAGCTGACTGCCGACATTCCGAACGTGAGCGAGGAAGCCACGAAAGATTTGGACGAAAATGGCATCATCCGCATCGGCGCTTGGGCCAAAGAGGGCGATATTCTCATAGGCAAAATCACGCCCAAAGGCGAAACCGACCCGACACCCGAAGAAAAGCTGCTTCGCGCTATTTTCGGCGACAAGGCCGGCGACGTGAAAGATGCCTCTTTGAAAGTGCCGCCGAGCATCAACGGGGTGGTGATTGACAAGCAATTGTTTGCCCGTGCCAAAAAAGACAAGCAAATCAAAGAGTCAGAAAAGGCACTGCTCGACAAGCTCGACGACGAACACGCAGTAGCACTCAACAAGTTGAAAACCACCCTGATAGACAAACTTCAGGTGCTGGTGAAAGACAAGACCACCAACGGCATTCGCAGCATCTATGGCGAGGAAATGTTGCCCAAAGGTAGCAAACTCACCGTGCAGGCATTGCGCGAGCAAATCAACTACGCCGAGGTGGACTACACCAACTGGACGAGCGAAAAGCACACCAACCACTTGATTGCCCGGCTCCTGCACAATTACAGCATCAAGGTCAATGAAGAAGTAGGCCGATATAAGCGTGAAAAATTCAACATCAGCATTGGCGACGAACTGCCCGCTGGCGTGTTGAAACTGGCGAAAGTCTATCTTGCTAAAAAGCGCAAGTTGAAAGTAGGCGATAAACTCGCAGGTCGCCACGGCAACAAGGGCATCGTGAGCCGCATCGTGCGCATGGAAGATATGCCGTTCCTCGAAGATGGCACCCCCGTTGACGTGGTGCTCAATCCGCTCGGCGTGCCTTCGCGTATGAACTTGGGACAAATCTTTGAGACCGTGTTGGGATGGGCTGGAGAGAAATTAGGTGTCAAATTCGCCACTCCGATTTTCGATGGAGCCAAGACCGACGAGGTAGAAGAATGGATTGAAAAGGCAAGCCTGCCCGAACTGGGCCAGACGTATCTCCACGACGGCGAAACGGGCGACCGCTTCCACCAAAAAGCGACGGTGGGCATCATCTATATGCTCAAACTCAGCCACATGGTGGACGACAAGATGCACGCTCGCTCCATCGGCCCATACTCGCTCATCACTCAGCAGCCACTTGGCGGCAAGGCACAGTTTGGCGGCCAACGCTTTGGCGAGATGGAAGTGTGGGCACTTGAAGCTTATGGCGCATCCAACATCCTGCAAGAACTGCTGACCTACAAGTCAGACGATATTCAGGGGCGTGCCAAAGCTTATGAGGCCATCGTCAAGGGAGACAACCTGCCCGATGCCAACATACCCGAATCATTCAACGTCCTCGTGCACGAATTGCGCGGCTTGGCGTTGGACGTGAAATTTGAATAACCACGACGCAGGGCTTTCATTTCGACAAGAAACGATGCCCCTTGGACACACAGCAATTCCGCATCGCAACTTCATTCTTTTCTAAGCAATGGGTGTCACGATTCAACATTTGAGCAAAGACTTCAACCTGCTCAAGTTTCATACAAAGACTTGGTTGGCAGGGATGTATTTCACCATGCTGCAAAAAGAAAAAGTAAGGTTGAACGGTGTGGAATTGCTGGTTCCCTATGATGTGACGGATATACGCCTACGAGGACAATTTCAAATAGGCTCTTACGAAAAACGCGAGCGCATTTATTTGGAGGAATACTTAGACCCGGAGGCAAGCGTGTTGGAATTGGGAGGATGTCTTGGGGTGGTGGCTTGCGTGGCCAATCAACTTCTCAAACATCCCGAACAGCATGTAGTGGTGGAAGCCAATCCGAAAATGATACCCTACATAGAGCGGAACAAGGCCCACAACAACAGCGCGTTCTCTATCGAAAATTGCATGATATCAAGCAACGCTTCCAACGACTTCTACATCGGCCCAACTATCGGCGAAAGCAGCATGCGCCGAAAATGGTCCGAAAAGATAAGCGTCAGAGGCAAGACGGTGGGTGAGTTGGAGCAGGCACACAACCTAAAGTTCGACACGCTCATCATGGATATCGAAGGTGGCGAATTGGTCTTTTTGCGGGAGAACCGTCAGTGGCTTGAGCAGCTTCACACCGTTGTTTTGGAAATACACCCACATCCAGAATTACTCTCCGACGAAGAAGTGACTGAATGTCGGGTTCTGCTCGAAAGCGCAGGCTTGAAGCTGCTGATAGAAGATGGATTGATTTGGGTGCTCAAGCGCCCACAAGGCAAAACGTGAGCACATTTTAGGTGAAAATCTTTCTGTCGCCGCGCTTGTGAGATGCGGCGATGCCCCTCAAAATACCAAACACTGAATCTCGGACTTTCAAATTCTCAACAGCAATATGCCTTTCAAAAAGAAAAGCAACAAAACAGACCAGGGTTTCGACAGCATAACCATTTCGCTGGCCAGCCCGGATGAAATCCTTGAGCGCAGCTATGGAGAGGTGCTCAAACCGGAAACCATCAACTATCGCTCCTACAAGCCCGAACGCGACGGCCTGTTCTGTGAGCGCATATTTGGCCCAGTCAAAGACTATGAATGTTACTGCGGCAAATACAAGCGTATCCGTTACAAGGGTATCGTCTGCGACCGCTGTGGCGTGGAGGTCACCGAGAAAAAAGTCCGGCGTGAACGCATGGGGCACATTCGCCTCGTCGTGCCAGTCGTACATATATGGTTCTTCAAGAGCCTGCCGAACAAAATCGGCTATCTTCTCGGCTTGTCATCGAAAAAACTGGAGTCCATCATCTACTACGAGCGCTATGTGGTGATACAACCCGGCGTGAAAGCAGATGAAGGCATCAGTCGCATGGATTTGCTGACCGAGGAAGAATACCTCGAAATCCTCGACGCACTGCCCAAAGACAACCAGCTGCACGACGACTCGCACCCCGACAAATTTGTCGCAAAAATGGGGGCTGAGGCCATCCTGTCGCTGTTGAGCACCCTCAATCTGGACGACCTCTCGGCTCAGTTGCGCCACGACGCTCACACCGAAACCAGCCAAGCCAAAAAAACGGACGCCAACAAACGCCTGCGCGTGGTGGAAGCTTTCCGTTCGGGCCTGGAAGATTCGGGCCAGCGCCCCGAATGGGCAATTATTCAATACCTGCCTGTGGTGCCCCCCGAATTGCGCCCACTCGTTCCGTTGGATGGGGGCCGTTTTGCCTCCTCTGACCTCAACGACCTCTACCGTCGTGTCATCATCCGCAACAACCGCCTCAAGCGCCTCTTGGAAATCAAAGCGCCGGAAGTCATTCTGCGCAATGAAAAGCGGATGTTGCAAGAAGCCGTTGACTCGCTCTTCGACAACTCGCGCAAGTCCAACGCAGTAAAAGCCGAAGGTGGCCGCGCACTCAAATCGCTATCCGACATTTTAAAAGGCAAGCAAGGACGTTTCCGTCAGAACCTTCTCGGCAAGCGCGTGGACTACTCCGGCCGTTCGGTCATCGTGGTGGGGCCGACACTCAAACTCCACGAGTGCGGCATTCCGAAGGCAATGGCAGCCGAGCTATTCAAGCCATTCATTATCAGAAAACTCATCGAGCGCGGTATCGTGAAAACGGTGAAATCCGCGAAAAAACTCGTTGACCGCAAAGACCAAGTTATTTGGGAGATTCTCGAAAACATCCTGCGCGGTCACCCAGTCATGCTCAACCGCGCCCCCACGCTGCACCGCTTGTCCATCCAAGCCTTCCAGCCTCGACTCATAGAGGGCAAGGCCATCCAACTGCACCCACTCGTCTGCACGGCCTTCAACGCCGACTTCGACGGCGACCAAATGGCCGTCCACGTTCCGTTGAGCCACGCCGCTATTTTGGAGGCACAAGTGCTGATGCTTTCGAGCCACAACATGCTCAACCCTCAGGACGGCTCGCCCATCACACTGCCATCGCAGGACATGGTGTTGGGCTTGTACTACTTGACAAAAGAGCGCAAGTCAATCCCAGACAATCCGGTGAAAGGCGAAGGCCGCCGATTCTATTCCACCGAGGAAGTCCTGATTGCTTACAACGAAGGCCAACTCGACCTCCATGCAGGCATTGAGTGCCGAGTGCCACAAGATGAAAACGGCCAAATCGTCCACAAACGCATCAACACAACGGTAGGTCGAGTGCTGTTCAACCAAGCCGTGCCGCAAGGTGTCCCTTTCATCAACGAACTGCTCACGAAACGCAACCTGAAAGGCATCATCGGTGACATATTGGGACGCACCAGCTTCAAAACCACCGCCGAATTCCTCGACAACATCAAAGAACTGGGCTTTGGTTGGGCGTTCAAAGCAGGTCTCTCTTTCAATCTGGGCGACCTGATTATTCCAGATTTGAAACGCAAGGCCCTTGAGGCAGCGCAAACCGAAGTAGATGAAGTGTGGGACAACTACAATATGGGTCTCATCACCTACAACGAGCGTTACAACCAAATCATTGACAAATGGACTTTCGCTGACAACCGCGTTACCGACCAGCTCATGAAAGAACTGAGCGCCCACAAGCAGGGATTCAACTCCGTGTTCATGATGCTCGACTCCGGTGCGCGTGGCTCCAAACAACAAATCAAACAGCTGTGCGGATTGCGTGGCCTTATGGCCAAACCGCGTAAGTCCGGCGACACAGGAGGAGCCATCATCGAAAACCCAATTCTGTCCAACTTCCTTGAAGGGCTTTCGGTGCAAGAGTTTTTCATCTCGACACACGGTGCACGCAAGGGTCTGGCCGACACCGCATTGAAAACGGCTGATGCAGGCTATCTCACACGCCGTCTGGTGGACGTAGCGCAAGACGTAGTTATACGCGAGGTAGACTGCAACACGCTTCGCGGCATTGATACCTCCGCCCTCAAAGAAGGCGACAAGATTATTCAAAATCTGAAAGACCGTATCAAAGGACGTTACAGCCTCTACGACATCTACCATCCAGAAACGGAGGCATTGCTTGTGGCTGCGGGAGAATACATCACGGATAAAATCGCGGGCGATATCGAAAACGCCGATATCGAAACAGTGACAATCCGTTCAGTGCTGACCTGTGAAAGCCGTCACGGTATCTGTGCCAAGTGCTACGGCAAAAACTTGGCGACCGGACGTATCGCCGAAATGGGAGATGCCACCGGCATCATTGCAGCCCAATCCATCGGCGAACCGGGTACGCAGCTGACACTCCGCACCTTCCACACGGGTGGCACGGCCATGATTGGTCAAACGGAGAACAACATCACTGCCCGCAGCAACGGCAAGTTGGAGTTTGACTCTATCCGCACCGTCGAAGGCGCAGACGCTGAGGGAAAACCAGTGAAAGTGGTCGTATCGCGTACGGGCGAAATTCGCATGGTGGACCCGAAAAACAATCGGGTACTCGCCAACAACTACATCCCTTATGGCTCCATCCTGCATGTCAGCGATGGCCAAGAAGTGCAACGTGGCGACAAAATATGCGAATGGGACCCCTTCAACGCCGTTATCGTGAGCGAGTTCAACGGCATCGTGCGCTACAACAACCTCGAGGAAGGTGTCACCTTCCGCATGGAGCGCGACGACCAAACTGGCTTCGCAGAAAAGGTAGTGATTGAAAGTAAGAACAAAAAGAAAATCCCTTCCGTCACGATTCTCAATGCCAAAACCGGAGAAGAATTCAAAACTTACTCTCTCCCCGTAGGAGCCTACATCTCCGTGGACGATGAAGAGGCAGTGAAATCCGGCCAACAAATCGTGAAAATTCCGCGCAAACTGGGCAAAATCGCCGACATCACGGGCGGTCTCCCGCGGGTGACCGAACTTTTTGAAGCCCGTAACCCATCGAACCCAGCGGTCGTGGCAGAAATTGACGGTGTCATCACCTTTGGTGCGCTCAAGCGCGGCAACCGCGAAGCCATCATCGAGGCAAAAGACGGCCAAAAGCGGAAATACCTCATCCCGCTCACCAAGCACGTCCTCGTGCAGGATGGCGACTTTGTGCGGGCTGGCACCGCGCTCACGGAAGGAGCCATCTCGGTGAAAGACATTCTGGCCATTGCCGGACCTTTCGCAGCCTCCTCGTACCTCGTCAACGGCGTGCAGGAAGTGTATCGTTCGCAGGGCATCAACATCAACGACAAACACATCGAGGTCATCGTGCGGCAGATGCTGCGCCGTCTCGAAATCGTTGACCCAGGCGACACCCATTTCTTGGAAGGCGAACCAGTGGAGCGCAACGAATTCATTGATTACAACGACTGGATTTTTGATAAAAAATTCGTCATTGACGCAGGGGATAGCACCAAACTAAAAGCAGGTGCCTTGGTGACACTCCGTCAAGTGCGTGAGGAAAACTCTTTCCTCAAGCGCAACGACAAGAAACTTGTGGAATACCGCGATGCCATTCCGGCTACCGCCGTCTCGATGCTGCTCGGTATCACCAAAGCGTCGCTCGGCACCGAGTCGTGGATTTCTGCCGCGTCGTTCCAAGAAACCACCAAAGTGCTTAGCACGGCTGCCATCGCTGCAAAGAAAGACTACCTCATGGGCTTGAAAGAGAACGTGATTGTAGGCAAAAAAATCCCGGCAGGCACGGGCATGCGCAAATACGACCGCTTGCAGGTCACGGGTTCGGGGCGCCCGTTCCGCGAACAGCAAGAAGAAGTATTGGTGGAAGATGAATGACAAATGCGCTGCTCGTCGCAGGCATTTCAATTGATAAACAGTTAATGGTGCCGCCGCTTTGTTTCGACAACTCGTTTCAGGCGGCGGCGCTTTTTTGAGAGCAGATGTGACCGACCCCGACCATTCGAGTCAAAACCGCCGCTTTCTGGAAATCCATGTTTTGTGGACATTTTTGGGAAAGTTAGGGGGACTTCTCACAAGTGAAATTTGTTGACAGGATTTACAAGATTTACATGATTCAAGCCCTTCTTCGAAGGGAAAAAACCGTAAATCTTGTCAACCCAGTCGAAACTTAGACTTGTAAGACATCCTCTTTTATGATAAAATAGGGCAAAGGCTTCCTTTCAATTGTTTTTCGCAATCGCCCGTCCGGCGGAATGTGTGGAGAAGAAGAGCAGAGGGTTGGGCAGCCAAGTCCCTCTTGTTTTTTCTAACTCACACATTTTTAATGACAGCTTTTAAGAATCTCGGCATCGCCGACGACTTGCTGCAAGGCATTGCAGCACTGGGCTTCGAAACGCCCACCCCTGTGCAGGAACTCGTCATCCCCACTGCACTTTCCACCGACGACGACATCATCGCATTGGCCCAAACAGGAACGGGCAAAACAGCCGCCTTTGGCCTGCCCCTGTTGCAGCGGATTGACCCCTCGGAGCGAGGCGTTCAGGCGCTCATCATGTGCCCTACCCGCGAGCTGTGCGTGCAAGTCGCCAATGACTTGGTCAACTACTCACACTTCGCCCATCAATACAAAGTGGTGGCAGTTTACGGCGGTGCGGGCATCGAGGGCCAAATCCGGCAAATCAGGGCAGGGGCACAAATCGTGGTGGCGACCCCCGGTCGTCTCATGGACTTGATGACACGCAAAGCCGTCCGGCTGGATGGCGTGCGCCGCGTCGTGCTCGATGAGGCCGATGAAATGCTCAATATGGGCTTTAAAGAAGCCATCGACTTCATCCTTGCCGCCGCCGAAAATCGTGAATCCATCTGGTTGTTTTCGGCCACCATGCCCAACGAGGTGCGTGCTATCGCTGCTGACTACATGGCCAATCCGCAAGAACTCAGCACAGGCAAGCGCAACCAAACCAATGAGAACATTGAACACATCTACTACGTCTGTAGGGCCGACGACCGCTATGCCACTTTGAAACGTGTGGTGGATGCCAACCCCGGCATTTATGCCCTTATTTTCTGCCGCACCAAAAACGAGACGAAAGAAGTGGCCGAACAGATGATACGCGACGGCTACAATTCGGATGCGCTACACGGCGACTTGGCCCAAAGCGACCGCGACCGCGTGATGCAGCGTTTCCGCGAGGGCCACTTGCAGCTGCTTATCGCCACTGATGTGGCAGCGCGTGGCTTGGATGTGAGCAACATCAGCCACGTCATCAACTACGGCCTGCCCGACGAGGTAGAGGTCTATACCCACCGCTCAGGTCGCACTGGCCGGGCGGGTCGCACCGGTGTGAGCATCAGTATCGTCACGCCAAAGTTCGAGGAACGCATACGCCTCATAGAGCGGAAGAACAAAGCATCTTTTACCAAAAAAACAATCCCGACGGGTATTGAGGTGTGCGAGCAGCAGCTCTACCACATTGTCAACAACATCCACAACCAAGAGGTGCATCACGCGGAGATAGAACCGTACATGGCCCGCATCAACGAAGAGCTGAAAGACCTCAGCAAGGAAGAGCTCATCAAGCGGTTTGCAAGTGTCGAGTTCAACCGTTTTCTTGCTTACTACCGCGACGCACCCGATATCAACGTCTATCCGCGCGGCGACAAACGCGGCGCAAGAACCCACAACGGCCAACCCGCAGGGCAAATGGCTCGTCTGTTTGCCAATATCGGCGACATGGATGGCGTGTCAAAGAAGGACTTCATCAGGCTGCTTTCCCGCACCTTCGGGGTGCCCGACAGAGCCATTGGCCACATTGACCTCAATCGCGCCTATATGCACTTCGACCTCGACGCGGCCTATGTAAATGTGGTGCGTCAGGGGCTTTCCGAATTTACCATCAATGGTCGTCGAATCCGGGTGGATGATGCTTCTGCCCCCAAAGAAAAGAGGACGAAAGAGGATAAATTTTTCGAGAAATTCGGGAAAAAGAAAAAGGGGAAGAAGTGGTAGTTTTATTCTTCGGGCCACACTGCCGACGCTGGTTGCTCGGTAGTGTGGTTTTCGATTACATTTCCTAATGCTGCACGATTATTTTGTGGGTACCTTGCTGCCCATCTGCCGCCTCCCATCTCAATATGTAAAGGCCAGCAGGTAGATTTGCGATTGAGCGTTCGATTATTTTTCCTCCTGAGGTTAACTCCGTTTTTTCTAAGAGACTGTTTGAATTTACAAAAACGATGATTTGAGTATTGGGAGTCAGCCAGAAAAAGAAGGTATTGTGGTGTGAAAAAACGCTATAGACCAAACCAACTATTTGGATAAGTCAGGTTTCAAAGATGCGGCAATGCATGCCTTGGTTCGTTAGGATTTGTCAGATCACCATGATTGATACCCCTGAATTTGAACAGATTGCGATTGCAGCCATGCCCCAAACTTGGCGGCGCGAGGTATAATCATTCACTCATCAGCACCCCCAGCAGCTCCTGTGCCGCCTTTGCCACTATTGTGCCAGGCCCGAACACCGCTGCCGCGCCTGCTTTTTTCAAAAAATCATAATCCTGCTGAGGCACCACGCCACCCACCACGACAAGAATATCAGGGCGGCCCAGCTCTCGGAGTGCCTCGATTGTCTGGGGCACCAAAGTCTTGTGCCCTGCTGCCAAGGAGGAAATGCCGAGTATGTGCACGTCGTTTTCCGCCGCTTGGCGGGCCGCCTCGGCGGGTGTTTGGAACAAGGGGCCGATGTCCACATCAAACCCCAAATCGGCAAAAGCGGTGGCGATGACCTTTGCGCCCCGGTCGTGACCGTCTTGGCCGAGCTTGGCAACCATTATGCGTGGGCGGCGGCCTTCTTGCGCAGCGAAGGTGTCGGCCATCCGACGCGCTTTTTCAAAGTCTTCGTTCTGTTTCATGTTGGCAGCGTAGATGCCGGAAATGGATTTGGTGGTGGCCACGAAGCGCCCGAAAGCGTTTTCCATGGCCAACGATATTTCACCCAGTGTGGCGCGCGCGCGAGCAGCTGCGATGGCCAATTCCAACAAATTGCCTTGCCCTGATTTTGCGCAATGCGTCAGGGCATCCAAAGCCGCCTTTACGGCAGATTCGTCGCGGTTTTTTCGCACCTCGTTCAGTCTGCTTATTTGGCCTTCACGCACGGCGGCGTTGTCAATGTCAAGTATTTCGAAGGGAACATTATCAGCCACTTGAAAAATGTTGACCCCAACGATTTTGTCTTCGCCCGAATCAATTCGCGCCTGTTTTTGAGCGGCAGCCTCTTCGATGCGAAGTTTGGGCAATCCTTCTTCGATGGCCTTGGCCATGCCGCCTAATTGTTCTACTTCCTCAATCAAGGTCCAAGCCTTTTCCACCAAATCCAGTGTTCGTTGTTCCACAAAATATGAACCTGCCCAAGGGTCAACCGCTCGCGTGACGTTGCTTTCCTTTTGAATAAAAATCTGTGTGTCACGGGCGATTTTCGCAGAAAAATCGGTTGGCAAAGCGATGGCCTCATCAAACGAATTGGTATGCAGGCTTTGTGTGCCGCCCAAGACTGCCGCCATCGCCTCGATGCAAGTGCGGGCCACGTTGTTGAAAGGGTCTTGTTCTGTGAGCGACCATCCCGAGGTCTGGCAGTGGGTGCGTAGCATGAGTGATTTGGCGTTGTTGGGGCCGAATTGCCTGACGAGTTTTGCCCACAAAAGCCGTCCCGCACGCATCTTGGCGATTTCGGTGAAATGGTTCATCCCGATGCCCCAAAAAAAGGAGAGCCTCGGTGCAAAATCATCAATATCCAGCCCTGCGGCAAGCCCTGCTCTGATATATTCGAGGCCATCGGCGAGGGTGTATGCCAGCTCCAACTCAGCCGGGGCGCCGGCCTCATGGATATGGTAGCCCGATATAGAGATAGAGTTGAACTTGGGCATTCGTCGAGCGCAGTAAGCGAAAATGTCGCTGATGATGCGCATGCTGGGCGCTGGCGGATAGATATAGGTGTTGCGCACCATGAATTCTTTCAGGATATCATTCTGAATGGTGCCTGAAAGTTGTTCGGTCGAAACCCCTTGTTCCTCCGCTGCCACGATGTAAAAAGCCATGACTGGAATGACGGCGCCATTCATCGTCATGGAGACAGACATCTGGTCGAGCGGTATTTGGTCAAAAAGGATTTTCATGTCTTCCACAGTGTCAATGGCCACACCTGCTTTGCCGACATCGCCCACCACTCGCGGATGGTCGGAGTCATAGCCGCGATGGGTGGCCAAATCAAAGGCAACGGAAAGCCCTTTTTGCCCCGCAGCGAGGTTGCGACGATAAAATGCGTTGCTTTCTTCGGCAGTGGAGAAACCTGCGTACTGGCGAATGGTCCAAGGCTGGGTGGCATACATCGTAGAGTAGGGACCACCGAGAAAGGGCGGGATGCCAGCGACATATCGTCGCCACACGTTGCTGGGAGGCAGAGGTGCAGCGGCAGGCCGCAGTGCCGGGTCGAATTGTATTTTGGAAAAATCAGGAGTGAGCATCACAACGGATTTTAGTTTCGAGGGCGAAATATCGGTGATTTATTCGGCTGGCACGCGCTTTAAACGATTGCTTGGAATGGCCACAAAAAAACAAGCCCGCACGACCGGGGGGGAGATTGGCGCACGGGCTGTAGTGGATGTGATACTTTTTATGGCAAGACAATTCAGGCGGGGCTGGCCACCATATCCTTCACGAGGAGTTGGAAGCCATTGCCGTGAATGTTGACAATCTCAATAGCAGGGTCTTTTGCAAGATACTTGCGGAGCTTGGTCACAAAAACGTCCATCGAACGAGCGGTGAAATAGGTGTCTTCGTGCCAAATCTTGGTGAGTGCCTCTGTGCGTGGCATCACGTCGTTGATGTATTTGCAGAACAATTTGAGTAGCTCCGCCTCTTTTGGGCTGAGCTTCCATTGTTTTTCCTCGCCGGGCTGCGCTTCCGTGAAGGTCAGGATGCGCACGGGGTAATTGAAATGGTATTTGCCGATGGTGAACTCTCGCTGGTCGTCGCGGGGGTCGGCGTTCTTGTGAAAGCGCTTAAGCACGGCTTGGATGCGTAGCAAAAGTTCTTCCGAGTTAAAAGGTTTGGAGATATAATCATCGGCGCCAAGTTTGAAGCCTTGCAACACGTCGTCCTTCATCGTTTTGGCGGTGAGGAAGATGATAGGCACTTCTTGATTGCGCTCGCGTATTTCCTTGGCAAGCGTGAAGCCGTCTTTGCGCGGCATCATCACGTCAAAGATGCAAAGGTCGAAACTGTTTTTCCTGAAAGCTTCCAGTCCAAGCACGCCGTCGGTGGCGAGCGTGACCGCGTAGTCGTGCATTTCGAGATAGGAGCGGAGTACGTCGCCGAAGTTTTGGTCGTCTTCTACGAGCAGGATTTTGTAGTTAGCACTTGCCATAAAGTCGGTCAGTGGTGTGATTAGATGATATTCCGATATAGGGGGTAGGTTGTTCGGGATTGCGGATGCTGCATTAACGTTCCCCCGCGAATCGAAGTATGCGTTGGGTTAAAGACAGCATAAAATTGTTAAATTGCCATGTTTTGGCGGACCTTGGGCGAATGTTAAAAAAGACAGATAGGCGACACTTTTTAGGTTAGGCTCGTTTGATTGTTGAAAAAGCAAGGATCTGCCCCTTATTTTTGTCTGCACTATTTTAATCCCTTATCCAAAAGCATCCGATTACTCACTACATCCCTACGCCGTCTCATGAACAGACCAGCTTCCCTTTCTTCGGCGCTGCGTGTGCCATTGGTGCGTTTCATCGCGCCGTTTTTTGCCAGCCTATTTTCTTGTATCAAATCTCGGGCTATGTCAACGCTGCTTCCTGTGTCGGGCCTCGGCATTGGCTTTTGTCGGCATTGTTGATGTGTTATTGGCTACTCCGAGGGAGTGGCCAATATCACATTAGGTTTTCTTTCCAAAAAATTTTTCAAAGAAACTGCCCCGTTCTAACCACATTTCAATTGGTTCAGATGTCTTATGCTTCATAGGCGAGAACCCCGGTCGTGAAAAGTCGCGGCCGGGCTTTTTTTTTGCAAAAAAAAAGAGCCACCCGAAACGAATCGGATGGCTCCAGCCTTATATTCAGTTTTTAATGTCTTCGGTTGTCAGTCATTTCATTTTAGCCAAGTCAGCGGAAGTATCCTGTGGGGCGGTGCGGCTCGACCACTCGATTTGGTCAGGATTGCCGGGAGCAACGAGGTCAATCGTCTGGAAGTCGGTGAGGTTGAGGCTGATTTGATTGTCTTGCGCACCGAAAGTGCGGAAGTCATTGGCCCAGTTCACTTTGTATTCCTTCACGTCGGCGCTGAGGTTTTCGGCAATTGTCGCAACAGTAAGTGAGTTGGGGTTCACACCTGCCACATAGTGGGTGCCGACATATTGACCTTCTTTGTCGAAAATGGTGATGCTGTAGGTTTTTGTGCCACGGCTCAGGCCGCGAGCGATATTGTAAAGAACGGCGATGTTGTTTTCCGTTTCAAATTTTGCGACTGGCTCTGGATATACCGGCATGCTGCTGAATTGGGCGCTGCGCTCGAGTTCGGGAAGGAACTCGTAGTATTCCCAACCAAGGCGCTTGGCTTTGGCTGTGGTGTTGTTTTGAAGCTGGCCTTGCAATTCTTCGGCGTTGAAGGAGTAGGGAAGCTCGGCAGCCGGAAACTGAGCCAAGAAATCCTGAAACGTCGGAGCGTCTTGTGCTTTCACTTGGAAAGCGAAGAGGCTGGCGAGAGCGAGCAGGATGGTCGGAATTGCGGCGTTCTTTTTCATGTTGCTTAAGTATTGGTTTGTGAGATGATGTGGATGATTTTCGATTAAACGGCGCTTTTTGTTATTTTTCGGCGCATACAGGGGTATTGTCAAACGGAGTGCCAAAAAATCGCGCGTTCAGGTTTTTTTGAGAAAAATTTTTTGAGGAGAGCGGGATTTAGACTTTGAGCGGTATCAAAGTCACATATACGAGGCAACGTTTTGTCCGGTTTTGTCAAAGAACAGAAATGTGGTCGGCGTAGCGGAAGGTGCAGAAAAGGCGCGGTTCTTTGAAGATTCGAGGAAGGATGCTGTGGTTGATGCGTTGTTGGAAACTCGCGTGAACAGCGTTTGATGGATTTTTGGAAATTTTTCCTGTGGAGTGCTTTTTGAATCGAGGCTTAAAGAAAAACCCGCTGCGCGAATGACTCGCGAGCGGGTTTCCAGTTTGTTTGAAGCAGAAAGCAAATTCTCACTTTTTCGCTTTCGATGCTTTGCCACTTGTTTTTTGGGCTTTTCCCCCATCGGGCATGGTTGGCATACGGCCAGCCACTGCGTCGTGCACGAAAGTGCCCCATGTGAGGTTGTTGCCGCCATCCTTGTGGGCAAGGGCTTTCTCGATGGCCATGTTCGCCGCATTTTCCACTACCCATTCAAAGTTCTCCTCGCCGACCGAGTTTACGTCGGCATCGGGCGCCGGGTTGCAGAAATCAATGGCGTAGGGGATGCCATCGCGTATGGCGAATTCGACGGTGTTGAAGTCGTAGCCAAGTGCGTGGTTGATGCGCAGCACCAGCTCGTGCATTTGGTCGCGCAGTGCTTTGGGTACTTTGTGGTCGGCCACATAGCGCAGATGGTGAGGGTTGCGCGGCTCATAGTCCATGATGCGCACATATTTGCCGCCGAGGCAGTAGCATCTAAAATAGGCATCGAAATCAATGGCTTCTTGCAGCAGCATGACGAGGGTGTTGGTCTCGTTGTAATCGCGGAAAAACTCATCGAAGTTGTTGACTTTATAGACGTTTTTCCAGCCGCCGCCTGCATGGGGTTTCATAAAGAGGGGAAAGCCGCCGAGATAGTCAATCATTTTTTCCCAGTCGAGCGGGTACTTCATGTTGCGGAAGCTTTGGGCACTGGTGTCGGGTGGCATCTGTTTGGAGGGCAACAGAATGGTGCGGGGCACCGGGACACCGATTTTAGTGGAAAGGCAATTGTTGAAAAACTTTTCGTCGGCGCTCCACCAAAAAGGGTTGTTGAGCACGGCGGTGCCGTTGAGCGCCGCATTTTTCAAATAGGCTCGATAAAAGGGGACATCTTGGCTGATGCGGTCTATCATCACCGCATAAGATGTTGGGTGCCCTTGCATCAGTTCCTCCACGAGGACTGGCTCGGCGTGTATGCCCTTGACTTTTTTGGCATTGATGCGGGCGACAAATGCCTCTGGGAAGGATGATTCCTTGCCGTGTAGAATTCCGATTTTCTTCATTCCGTTCTAATGTTTGTGATGTGTGCGAAATACCGGTTTGCGTTTCAGTGTGCGACAAAACTACTGAAAAGGGTTTGGCTGCAAAATTTTCGTTAAAAAAATCAAGCAAAACCGTTTGTTAGTCATAATCAATGACGGGTTTTCCTTTCGGCCCTACCAGCACCTCTTCCTTGACGCGGGCCACGATTCTTCGGAGCGTGTCGAGCGCCACCTCCTGACCTTCATAGCGGGCGTATAGTGTCACGATGCAGGGGCCGTGTTTTTTAAAGGTGTGTTGCACGGTGCCATCCACAAAAGGTTTGCGAGGGCTTCCGTCGCCAAAATCGAGTTCGTATTCGGGTCCTTGGCTGTATTTCACCATGTAGAATTTGAAAGGACGGCCTGCTTCCGGGTGTTCGCTGGTGTGCAGTAGTTCGCCGGGTATTTTCTGGATGGGAGCGGAGGCGTTGGGGTCAACGTCGGTGGCTTGATTTTCCGCTTGCACAAGTGACTTGTCGCCCGAACGACGGGTGGGGTCTTTCCGCGAAAATTGAAGCGCGACAAGCCCAGCGATGCCAAACAGGGCGATAACGACCAGCAAGAGCGTTTCTCGATTTTTCCCTTTCTCGGTTTTGGTCTCGTTTGCCATGCGAAAGTTGATTTTGTGAAAAATTGGTGCAAAGATGCTGAGCGGTTGGCTCAAATTGTGTGGTCGGAGGCCAAAAGAGATGGGCTGCCTTGTTAATGGTTCGTGGGAATGATTTTGGCCAAAGCGTGGCAAACTTACATGATTGCCGCCATTCGTGTGGGAACTCGCCTTGGACAGGCGTGTGCATTGCGCGAAAAAGTACGCCTTGATTCGCTATGGTTTGTCAAATGGCCATGATTGTTCTCCTTGACGTTGAGCAGTTTGCGCTTTTCGCTATGCTCAAAACTTGGCGGCGCGGGGTGTGTCAACCAAGACAATTTCGCAAATCGTTTTCATTTGGGCAAAGAAAAAGCCCCATTCCAGTCAATCCGGGACAGGGCATCGTATCCAACGTTGGCTTCTAATCAAACATAATTGGGACTCAACATCACCTCCGGTGCCGGTTCCCGATGCTCTGGGATTTTGTCGAGCGCCTGTTCCAAATCCCACCACAGGTCCTCCACATGCTCCACGCCAACGGACAGACGAATGAGCGCGTCACTGATGCCAAAGGCAATTTTCTCGGCATGGCCAACACCCGCGTGGGTCATCGTGGCAGGGTGTTGAGCCAAAGATTCTGTACTGCCAAGGCTCACGGCTAATTTCACAATTTTCAGATGGTTAAGAAATGAAAAAGCCTCCTTTTCACCTCCCTTCACTTCAAAAGAAACCATTGCCCCCGGCGATGAGCACTGCCTCCGATATATTTCGTAGGCCTCGCCATCTTCAGGTGTCAACAGACCGAGATAGTGCACTTTGGCCACTTTTGGGTGCCGGGCAAGGCGGCGGGCGATGACCTGAGCGTTTTCAGATTGCTTTTCCATTCGAAGTTTAAGGGTCTCAAGGCTTCTCAGCAACAACCAACCTGTATGTGGGGCTATCATGTTTCCCAAAAAGGTACGCAGCGTTTTCACCCGTGAAATTAGTTCCGTCGGGCCAAGGCAGGCACCTGCTATGACATCGCTGTGTCCACCAATATATTTGGTAGCAGAGTATAAAACGAGGTCAGCGCCGTGGCGTAGCGGATGCTGCCAAATCGGTCCCATGTAAGTATTGTCCACAGCCACTAAGACTTGCCTGCCATTTCGACCAAATACGTTTGCCACAGAGCGACACACGGCGATGTCCACGAGGTCGTTCGTTGGGTTTGCTGGCGTTTCGATGTATATCATGCCGAGGCGGTCTTTTTTGCCTGATGCCTCAACGATTTGCAACAATTCTTCACGACTTGCGCCGGGGCTGAAGCCCAGCACCTCAATGCCAAACTTAGTCAGCACATGATGCACAAAGTGACTTGTGCCCCCATATAAAGGATTGCTGCAGAGCAACAAATCGCCCGGCCGCAAAAACTCGAACAGTGCCGTTGAGATGGCTGACATGCCGCTCTCGAAGACAGCACAGGCTTCGGCTTTATCCCACAGTTTAAGCCGCTCCTCAAGGATTTCCATGTCGGGATTGTTCAGTCGGCTATAGATGAGGCCAGTTCTTTCTTTTGCACCCTTCTCGCGCAGCCCGTATGCAACTTCAAAAAAAGCCTTGCCCTCTTCGGCAGTGCGAAATGCAAAGGTTGATGTCTGGAAAATGGGACATTTCACGGCACCCTCCGACCATTCGGGGCGGTAGCCATGCGACATCATCAAGGTTTCGGGTTTTAAATCTCGTTTCATGACGCGGCAATTTTTATTGCAAAATTCATGTTTGCGGAATCGTTTGCCAATATGTAAATTGATTTAAGGATAAAAAACTTAAATTCAACTTATTTAAAGAATAATCGTGTATTTTTGTTTTCTAAATTGCCATTTCGTGGAAAAAAAATCTGTGACAATTGACGCATCAGACCGCGCTATTCTCCAACTCCTCCAAGAGGATGCGTTTCTGACCACCAAGGAAATAGCAGCTCGGCTCAATCTGACTACCACACCTGTTTTTGAGCGCGTGAAAAGATTGGAAAAAGAAGGCTACATAGCTGGCTACACGGCTTTGCTTGACCGCCGCAAAATCGGGTTGGCGATGCTCGTTCTTTGCGAGGTGTCACTCAAGGAACACAACCGCGATTTTTTGCTGCAATTCGAAGCAGCGGTGATAGACCTGCCAGAGGTGTTGGAATGTCACCATATCACGGGCGAGTATGATTATTTGCTCAAAGTTGTGGTCAACGATATGGACGACTACCAACGATTCATCAAGGAAAAACTGGCAGCCCTCGAAAATATAGGGCGCGTGCAAAGCCACTTTGTAATGACGGAGGTGAAGAACACAACAATGCTGCCGATTCGGTAGGCTTTTCATCAAATTGCCAGCAAAGCATCGCCTGTGAAAAACAGGCAATCGGTGCCCTGTCCTGCGCTATCCTTTGCCCGTTTTGAGCAATTTCAAAAAAATCTTTCGAAAAACTTTTTCCAGCCTTGCATTGTTGAGACCTTAACTCATACTTTTGTGGCGAAAATTCGCTAACTAATTTTGTCTCACAACCTGTCTTAATACAATGTTCGATATTTTGGAAAAAACGGATGTGCTCAAGGGGGGGGAATTCCTCATCAGAGAGAGCAGTCCGGAGGACACGTTCATTCCCGAAGAACTCAACGAGGAGCAACTCATGGTCAAACAAATGGCCTCAGACTTCCTAAACAACGAGATTGCGCCCAACCGCCTGAAAATCGAAAAACGCGAGCCAGGGCTGACCGAACGCTTGCTGGAAAAGGCAGGGGAATTGGGCCTGCTCGGCGCTCACATGCCAGCCAAGTACGGCGGCACGGAACTCGATACCAACACCAACACCGTGATAGCCGATGTGCTGGGGCCGTGCGGTTCTTTTTCCACGTCCATCGCGGCGCACACAGGTATCGGGATGTTGCCAATCTTGTATTTTGGCACCGAAGAGCAAAGAGAAAAATATCTGCCCCGGCTCATCTCTGGAGAAATGAAAGCAGCCTACTGCCTTACTGAGCCGGGTTCAGGCTCCGATGCGCTCAATGCCAAGACTCGAGCCGACTTGAGCGCCGATGGTAGCCACTACATCCTGAACGGACAGAAAATGTGGATTACCAATGCTGGTTTTGCGGACATATTCATCGTGTTCGCAAAAATCGGTGGCGACAAATTCACCGGATTCATCGTGGAGCGCGACACACCGGGCATCACATTGGGCGAAGAAGAAGACAAACTTGGCATCAAAGGTTCCTCTACTCGTCAAGTATTTTTTGAGAATGCCAAAGTGCCTGCTGAAAACGTGTTGGGCGAAATTGGCAAAGGCCATTTGATTGCTTTCAACGCACTGAACATTGGCCGCTACAAACTCGGCGTGATGTGTATCGGGGGCAACAAAGAAGTTGTCAACATGGCCACTCGCTATGCCAACGAACGCATTCAGTTTGGTCAGCCAATCGGTTCTTTTGGCGCCATTCAGCACAAGTTGGCAGAAATGGCAGTGCGCAATTTCGCCGCCGAAAGCGCAGGGTTCCGCACTTCACAACTGATGCAAGACAAAAAAGCAGCCGCCGAAGCGGAGGGGAAATCCTTCGGCCAAGCCACCTTGGAGGCAGCGGAGGAATATGCCATCGAATGTTCCATCTTGAAAGTGATTGGCTCCGAAGTGACCGATTACTGCGTGGACGAGAATGTGCAGATTCACGGCGGTATCGGCTTCAGCGAAGAATACCCAGCCGCCCGTGCCTACCGCGATAGCCGCATCAACCGCATCTATGAAGGCACCAACGAAATCAACCGGATGCTCATGGTGGACCAATTGTTCAAACGCGCATTGAAAGGTCAGTTGGACATCGTAGGCCCAGCGTGGGCCGTTCAGAAAGAACTTGCGGCGATGCCGTCTTTTGAAAAAGTAGAGGGCGACTATGCCGAGGAACGCAAAGCCCTCGCTGATTTCAGAAAAATAATCTTGATGACAGCAGGGGGAGCAGCCAAGATGCAGATGGATGGCAAACTCAACCTGAAAGAGGAGCAGGAACTGTTGATGAACTGTGCCGATATGCTCATTGACCTCTACACAGCGGAATCCATGTTGTTGCGGGTGCAGAAACTGGCCGATATGCAAAAAGAGCAACCACAAGAAGTGTACGACGCGATGTTGCAAATCTACTTCCACGATGCAACGGCGCGCATGACCAAAAATGCCACCGACGCTATCGCATCCTTTGCCGAAGGCGACCTGCTCAAAACCTTCCTAATGGGCGTGAAGCGCTTCGCCAAATACCCCCCGGTAAATGTAAAAGAAAAACGCCGCCTCGTGGCCCAAGCATTGCTACAGGCCAATGGCTGGTGTTTTTGAGCAGCTGTTGACGACCGTTGGATTGTGACCGTTTTATTAAACCTACTTGGAAGAGCAGCTATCTCAAAAGGTTGATAAAGGTTGATTTTTGATGCTAAGAGATGCGACATCTGGCAGCATTTTTAGGAGCAACTTTCATAAACGCTCATCAACCGTTATCGATCTTGCGAGACAGCTGCCTCTTTTTTAGGGCAAAGGATGGCGATATCCTACTGAAATCTGCGCCGCGCGATGAAAACTCTTAAGTTCGCCCAATTCATTGCCATTCTCATCCGTAAACTTGACATCTCCGTACAAATCATAGATGCCCCAACTCTGCCGCGCCCCGATGAAAAAGCGGCGAATGCGGTACTCCAACCCAGCGATGAGGCCAAAATCAAAATCCCTATAAATGCCCAGTTTATTGATGTTGACATTTTCGCCTCCCGATATGGCGCGAACACTAAGCAAGCGCCCTCCTTCCATGCCTGCCTGAACAGACAACCCGCGCCAGACCTGAAAATCAACGACCACCGGGAGGTAGATATAGTGAAAAACATTCCTCGCCGAAGCGGGGCCAGCAGGCCAGAAAAGTTGCGACTCAAAACCCTTTTGGCTGTATTGAACACCAAACAACAAAGCCCATTTTTGATTGAAATCCATCTTTCCTTCCAAACCGGCATGAAAGCCGTGCAGCGGGTCTGTGCTGTTCGGCGGCACCAGTCCATCCTGCCATTTTATCCCTGAAAGATGGATATTGGTAAACGAATACCCACCGCGCGCGCCCAGCGCAAAAGTTTGGCCCAATAAGGAATGCGCAAACAAGACCAAGGCAGATGACAATAGAAGAGCGTAATTCATAGAGAAGTGTTTTTTGTGCGAAGAGAATGATTAGCCCACTTGATTTGATGAAATGCAATTTGGTTGCTTTAATCGCTTGGGTATTTGCGTCTGACAAACGACTTTTGTCACGAATCACTAAAGCAACAAATCATGCCCGCCGACAACTACCGCGCCATCACCGCTTGGGCCGAAGAAGACCGCCCCAGAGAAAAAATGCAACTCAAAGGCAAGCAAGCCTTGTCAGATGCCGAATTGCTCGCCATACTCATCGGCTCCGGCACGGTAGGGGAAAGTGCTGTCGCATTGGCGCAGCGCATACTCGCTTCCGTTGACCAAAATTTGCATGAGCTCGGCAAACGCTCAATAAAAGAATTGCAGCGATTCAAAGGCGTGGGCGAAGCCAAAGCCATCACCATAGCTGCCGCGCTCGAGATAGGCCGACGGCGTCAGTTGTCCGACCTGCGCGAACGCCCGCGCATACATTCGAGCCGCGACGCTTTTCATGCCATCGCGCCATTGCTCACCGACTTGCATCACGAAGAGTTTTGGCTATTGCTGCTCAATCGAGCCAATGAAGTATTCGGACGAGAGCGCCTCAGCACAGGGGGTATGGGCGGCACGGTAGTGGATGTGAGGATGGTACTGAAGGCCGCGCTCGACGCTCGGGCCGCTTGCTTCATTGCAGTACACAACCATCCCTCCGGCAATCTGCAACCCAGTCAGGCAGACGTGGATTTGACAAAAAAACTGAAACAAGCAGGAGAACTGCTCGAAATACCCTTGCTCGACCATCTTATCGTGTCAGAGCGGGGTTACTACAGCTTTGCGGACGAGGTAGGAATGTGAGCAACAGCAAGAAGGCATCACCATTCAAGAATTGGCTGCCACATAAGCCAACAAGAGTTGTCTTTAGAGCATTTCACCATCGCATAAACAGCAGACACATGAACCAACTTTTTACGCACTTAGCCCTGTTAGGCGGGGGCGCTTTAATCCTATTTTGCTGCACACCCAAAAAAGATTGTCGCGACCTCACGGGCCGATGGGCTACACGGGAAGGCAGGGTCTTGTTGTTCCAGCCAGACGGGCGCGCATTGTGGCTATTCAAATTTGGTAGCGAGTTCGACACCTTTCCTGCACGATACCAATACGACTGTCGGCAAAAACCCGCCACCCTCGATTTAAGTGGCTTTCAAACCGGGCCACTCACCGGCAAAACACTCTACGGCATCATCGAATGGGCAAGCGATACCGCCTTTCGATTCGACGCCGAATCTGGAACCTCCCCAGAGGTGCGCCCAAAAACATTCAGCGTGGAACAAACTCAGCAATACTTTCGGGAAAATTATACCTCGATTCGCTAAGATTTATCAGGTGACAATGATTGATACCCTTGATATTGAGCAGATTGCGACCATAGCCATGCCCAAAACTTAGCGGCGCGAGGTATAGTTGAACGGGTTGAATGAGTTGGCCGGACAAGCCCTTCAACTCATCAAGCCTGCGCAGTGGGGGTGCCAAAATTCATCGGAGGGGTTGGCTGGTCCACGTCCTCAATCTTGCCGAACTGCATCTCGTACTTTTGAATATTATCTTTCAGCGCGAAAAGCAGTCTTTTGGCGTGCTGAGGAGTCAGAATGACGCGGGCTTTCACCTTCGCCTTTGGCACGTTGGGCATCAAGCGAATGAAATCCACCACAAATTCGGCGTTGGAGTGCGAAATGATAGCAAGATTGGAATAAATACCCTCAGCTACCTCTTCCGACAGTTCGATATTGATAGCGGCTTGTTGCGGAATCTTATTTTCTGCCATTGTCAATGTAAAAAGTTTGGGTGTGTGATGATTCAAATTGCCTCGAGTTTTTTAAGGGGCTGCAAAACTACCGTAAAGAAATCAAAGGCGAGGAAAGGTGTTCAAAAAAGTGCATCCGTTTTTTGTCAACAATACTCAATTTTGACTGGTATTTCTTTTAAAATCGAAATAGTGTTACCTTCGCGCCCGCTTTTGAAAAAAGCAAGGGGTAACGGTTTCGCCCCGAAGTGAAATCGGCAAGTGATTAAACACTTAAAAAGCCTCAGAATCAACCGCTTTTCAATTATGTTACTCGACGAAGAAAAAGAAATCCAGAACGAGCAGGACAATACTGTGGAAGCATCCGCCGAAACAGCTGCCGAATCGCCCGCTGCCGAAACCGTTGCGGAAGAAACTGCCGAAGTAGTAGAAGCAGCCACCACGCACCCAATGGCCGTTGCGGAAGAAACTGCCGAAGTAGTGGAAGCAGCCACCACGCACCCAATGGCCGAGGCGGAAGAAACTGCCGAAGTAGTGGAAGCAGCCACCACGCCCCCAATGGCCGAGGCGGAAGAAACCATCGTGGAAGCAGAGGCCGAGGAAGAAATCGAAGAAGAAGCCCCTGCTCCCGAAGCATCGGAGGTGGCCCAGCCAGAAATCATCGCAACCGAAGAAGAAGAGGAAGAAGAAGTCGAACTTCCTGTTTTCGACACAGTCGCAGCTGGCGGCGCCCACGACGATTTCAACTGGAAAATGGACAAACGTGGCACTTTTGCTTACGACGAAGCAGAAAAAATTGCCCTTTTGAAACAGTATGACGAGACACTCAGCAACGTCGCCGAAAACGAAATCATCAAAGGCCGCGTCAGCGCCATCAGTGGTGGCGACGTGGTGCTCGACATCAACTACAAGAGCGACGGCCTCATCCCCCTGAGCGAATTCCGCGATATGCCCGGCATCGCCCCCGGCGACAACGTGGAAGTGTATGTGGAAAGCCAAGAGGACAGCGAAGGCCAACTCGGTCTCTCGCGTCGCAAAGCCAAAATCCTCCGTGCTTGGGAAAGCATCGTGGACTCCTTCAAGAACGGAACCATCATTCGCGGCACAGTCATCAGCAAAACCAAAGGCGGCCTCATCGTGGATTGCAACGGCCTCGAGACCTTCTTGCCCGGCTCCCAGATTGACATCAAGCCCGTCATTGACTACGACCAATATGTAGGCAAAGTGATGGAATTCAAAGTGGTGAAAGTCAATGAGCAAATCAAGAACGCCGTAGTGAGCCACAAAGCCTTGATTGAAAGCGACTTGGCCGAACAACGCGAACACATCCTCGGCAGCCTCGAAAAAGGTCAGGTGCTTGAAGGCATCGTGAAAAACATCACCGACTTCGGGGCCTTCCTCGACCTCGGTGGCGTGGACGGCCTGCTCTACATCACCGACATCAGCTGGGGCCGCATCGGCCATCCCAGCGAGGTGTTGCAGCTCAACCAGCGCATCAACGTCGTGGTGCTCGATTTCGACGAGAACAAGAAACGCATCAGCCTCGGCCTCAAGCAACTAACCCCGCACCCGTGGGAGGTTTTGCCAGCCGATGTCACCGAAGGCTCCGTCGTCACGGGCAAAATTGTCAACATCGAAGACTACGGCGCATTTGTGGAAATCCTGCCCGGCGTAGAGGGGCTTATCCACATCAGCGAAATATCTTGGGGCAACCAAAGCATCAATGCGAAGGAATACTTCAAGATGAACCAAGAAGTGGAAGCCCGTGTCGTCACCATTGACCGCGCCGACCGCAAGATGTCGCTATCCATCAAGCAACTGACAGCCGACCCCTGGAGCGAAATCGAAAACCGTTTCCCCATCAACAGTCAGCACACCGGCACCGTGAAAAACATCACCAACTACGGCATCTTCGTCGAACTCTCCGAAGGCGTGGGCGGCATGGTACACATCAGCGACCTCTCTTGGACGAAGCGCTACGCTCACCCCAGCGAGTTCACCAAAGTGGGCAGCCCGATGGAAGTGATGGTGCTCGACATTGACAAAGAGAAACGTCAAATCAGCCTCGGGCACAAGCAAACGCAGGAGAACCCCTGGGATGCCTTCGAAGGCATCTTCCCCGTCGGTTCCTACCACGAAGCTACCGTGCTCAAGCGCGACGACAAGGGCGCTACTTTCCAGATGCCGCACGGCCTCGAAGCATTCGCCCCCGCCAAACACATCAGAAAAGAAGACGGCAACCCGGTGGAAGCCAACGAAACGGTGACGGTGAAAGTCATAGAGTTCAACAAAGACGACCGCCGCATCCTCGTGTCGCACACGCGCTACTTGGAGGATTTGAAGCAAAAAGCCGAAGCCGTCGTGAAAGCTGAAAAAGCAAAAGAAGAAGGCGAGGCACAAGCTGCCATCACAGAAGTGCAGAAAAAAGTCGAGAAAGAAACACTCGGCGATTTGGCTGTGCTCGCACAGCTGAAAGAACAGCTCGAGAAATAATCACCAAGTCGCTCAAGCCAGTGACCGTTTGCACACAATAATTCGAGTTGTCAATTTTTCAGCTTGATTGATTGAACTGCCAATCCATCCAAAATCAGGAGCATCAATCATGGTCATCTGAAAAATCTTGGTGAATTGAATCAAGGTTAAATCCCTCGTTCCGCAAGTCGGAGCGGGGGATTTTCATTGGCACTGAAAGTCTTTTAGACTTGCTGCGGTGGAGGGCTTTGAGTGAAGGGGATTGGCATTTTTTCGACTGGCAAGGCAAATTTTGCAATCGAAATCGGGTATATTCGGCGAAAAATTTAACGAAGACAGTCGGAAAAAGGGCTTTCCCTTCGCCAAAGACCTCCACCGCAGCAAGTCTTTTGTACTTTTGAGGGAATTTTTTCTCTCAACAACATGGACGACCTGCTCATTTTCATCTCATACGCCGAGGAGGACGCGCCCGTCAAAGATGCCTTCATCAAAGAGTTCTCGCCCGCGGCCCAAAGCAACCATTGGCGCCTTTGGCAGGACGGCGAAATCAAGCCCGGCGCATTTTGGGACAATGAAATCAAGGCCAATCTGGAAAAAGCCGAAGTCGTCGTCTTGCTAGTCAGCTCCGATTTTCTCAATTCAGAGTACAAAAACATCGTCGAGTTAAAACACGCCTTAGAAAAACAACAACAGGGACTTGCGCTGGTCATCCCGGTCATCCTGGACGACTGCCTGTGGGAAGACCACGATATGTTGCCCAAAATTCAAGCGGTGAAAGCCAACGAGCGCATCAAAGAAAAAGGCAACAAAGACGAGATGAAGGCAGCCCTGCAATGGGCCGCGCGCCAAGTGCGCGACAGTGTGAAAACCAGCCAGCCAGCCCAATCCGCCGCTGCGGGCCTCAAGCCAGAAGAAATCAATGAACTCCGCCAGCTCGACCCCGACGCGCTCATCATAGCCGTTCGGCAAAAACAACAACGATGTCTGTTGCTCTCCAAATCGGGCACCGTTTCGCAACACCCCCTGCCATCCAGAGGATTGCCGCAAAAGGTACTGTCCATACTTCAACGCCTCCTGCTCAAAGGCGACTTGGAAGAAGAAGACTGCCGCGTGTTGGGCGAGGCGCTGTTTTATCGGCTTTTTGCCGACCCCGCAGCCCAACAAGCTTTCGTGAAAGCCTACAAGGCCCGGATGCCTGCCGACGTCAAGCCACTCAAAATCGTGCTTCATTTCGACGACCAGTCCAGCGATTTGGCTGGCCTGCCGTGGGAGTATCTCTGGCTTCCCCTGCCAGAAGGCCAAGAAGAGGGCTTTTTTATCGGGGAAAAAGAAAACATAGTGCTTTCGCGCCGCCTATCGTCAGTGGGGAAAGAAAAAAAGGTAGAAGCAGACAAGCTGCGCATCCTTGTAGCTTATTCAAAACCCGCAGTTCAAGAAGTCGCTCAGCGCATTGACGACGACGCTCAAAGCGTCTTTGGCCGCTCCAAGCCCCCGAAAGAAGAAGATAAAAAATTGTGGGTCAATATTGAAGTATCGGGGCCACAGGAGTTCAGAAGCCAAAAAGATTTCGAGGCCTTCATCAAAAAAGAGCACCCCTTCCACATTGTTCATTTCATCGGAAAAGGAAAAACAGAAAAAGAGGTGAGCCACATCGCGTTTTGCGATGCACATGCAAAGAAAGAGGAGTGGCTCACCCCCGACGAATTTGTGCAATGCTTCCCAGACGGGCAAAAACCCAACCTCATCTTTTTGCACGCCCCACCAGATTCCTGTAGCAGCTTGCGCGACATGGCGCTCCACCTTGTCGCGTCGGTGGATGGGGTGTTGGCCATACAGACCCCCGTGAAAAGCGAGGAGGCCGCCGATTTTTCCGAAAAACTATACACCGCGTTGGCCAAAGGCGAAGACTTGGACGAGGCCGTCACCCACGCCGCCCGCTACACCGCCGCAAAAAGTGCCAACCGCTTGCGCATGTACGGCATTTCGGCCTCCTTCTCGCGGGCCACCCTAAAACTGGAAGTGGCCAAACCAGCCGCTGCCGCAGCCACCAATGAGGATAGTTTTGTGTTTTGGGAGTGCCCCAATCACAGCGACCCACTCATTCAGTGCAAGCAACTTCTGCCCGTCAAGGGAGGGCGTTGTGCTTGGACATTTTGCAAAAAATGTGATGCCGGCCCGCTTTGGTTTTGCCCCAATTGCCAAAAAGCCGTTGCCAACCTTTCGGAAAAACGTTGCCTCAACTGCGGGTATGAGACGGCCCAAATGGTCGTGCCCGACGAAGTGCGACAGCTTGTGCCATCTCCCAAAACAGAAGGCGCCCCGATTGCCAAACCCACTGGCCCCAGCACCATGACCGACCGCACCACCCACAGCCCGCAAGAGAGCCGTCGTGCCGAGCCGGGCTTGCCACGATAAAAATACCCTGAGTGATGAAACCCGAGCTTTCTGACAAGCAAAATGTGATTTTTGCCGACGCCTACCACGCCGCTGCCATGCAGGGGGCTGATATACAAGCGTTGGCCGCTACGCTAGAACCCTTGCGGCGAGATATGAAGGTTGGGGGCGACACCTTGACAGCGCGTGGCACGCTCGACACCATCATCGGAGGCAACAGCGACGCAAGAGCCGAAGCGCCCCTGCTCCAACTTCGCCAAGACTTCATCGGTTGGCTAAAACAGGCTTGGATAACGGAGATGGAGCAGGCGCTCCAACAGTCGGAAGAAGCAGCATGGACATTTTTTCTCACGCGCTACGCCGAGGCGCTCGCGCACTGGCGCACGCAGCTCGCATGGTGGTGGGCAGAAGCGGCTGCAGGGGCGGTGCCAGAGCAAAAGAAACACTGGTTTGAAGGCAAATCCGCAGAGTTGAGCCGATTCAGGGAAAATGGCCGCCATGTCGAACACGCGCGTTGGCCCGAGGCATATCCTTTCCTACGCGAACTCGCCCAACAATTGACGCTAACGCCTTTCTTACGAGCGCACTTGTGGTCTGTTTGTGGTTCCATCCAGATGTACTACAACACCATCCCAGACGCGGAACACGACCTTGAGCAAGCGGCAAAATTATTCCCAAGACTGCCCTATTTGGCCATTTGCCGCGCCGATTTGGAGCGCATACTGGGGCATTACGAGTCATCGAGAGCGTTGTCGCGCACACATTTGACCTCGCATCCCAAAGACCCAGAGGCCTATATTGCCTTAGGGCGCAGCTTTTTGGAAGAAAAAAACTGGGACGAAGCCGCTCGTTGTTTCGAGGACGCTATCGCGGCAAACCCCGGCAACTCCGGGGGCTACCGCAACAAGATGGCGCTTTGGGGCAAAGACGAAACACTATTCGCAACGCACAAACAGGAGATAGATAAACTCCGCGCATTGGCCGACAAAGCCGACCCGGACAATGAAGCAAGCAATATGCTTGAGGCGGGATACACCTTTCAGGCAGGAGGGGATGCCGAGGCAGCCTATAACTGCTTTCAGCAATTGCACGAAGGCGACCCATCGCGATTGGAGCCAATTGTCGCGCTCGGCTATTTGCGACAGCAAGAAAAACGATACGATGAGGCAAACGAATTTTTCAAAAAGGCACTTGACCTCGCCCCCCAAGCGGTGGATGGATACTGGAACTTGGCCGCTTTGTGTGCCGAGCAAGCACAATATGCCGAAGCAGCCGGATGGTATGAAAAGGCGCTGCCGCACTGCCCCATGTTCGCACGCACCCTCAGGGTGAAGGCGGGCGAGATGTATATCGCTATGGGTGATTTTGAGAAAGGGATGGCCTCTTGTTTGGAAGCACTTGAGCTCGACCCACAGTTCGACTTTGCGCTCAACACCCTCCACGACCTTTCCGATACCCTCCGCGACAAAGGCTACGGCGATGGAACGGGCATGGAGCCAGCCGTAGAAGTATTGCGTCGGATTCGAGCCGTCAAAGGAGACTCATACAAAGCCAGCTTTCACAATCGTGTAGGGAATATCCACTATTATTTCGCGGATTACCAAAATGCCGCCGAGCATTATCGCCAAGCCATATCCACTGACGCGAGCCTCGCCGTCTATCACGACAACTTGACGGGAGCATTGGACAAGCTCTCCGAAACATCGGCGACCCTTGAAGGCCTGCATGAGGCGCTGCACCATGCGCAGCAAGCCGCCCGCCTCGAGCCTTCCAACGAACAGTACCGCCAGCAAGCCAGCCGCTTGGAGCGCAAGCTCGTCTCATTGCGGCATTTCGGAGTGTTGCCCGACGAGCGCTCGGCCAACACCTTTTCCATCCGGGTGCGATTCCGCGACAACCTGACAGAGTGGTTCGTGCAGGAGGGCAATCTCGCGCCCAATTTATTGCAAAAAATTGAAAATCTGCGAGAAAGATTCAAACAAGCCTTTGGCATCACCCTGCCGGGCATCCGTTTCTCTACCGATTGGAACATCGTGGAAAGTGCCAACTTTGTCATTGACCTCGATGGCATCCCGATGCAACAAGGTTGGTTGGACTTCGGTGAAACCGCCTCCGACGAGCATACCGAACACGCTTTTGATTACCTCTTAGACCTGCTTGAGCAAAACGTTCAGCTCAACCTTGCTGACTTCATTCACTACGATTCGCCGGAAATCTCGGCCAAATTCGTTGGAAAATCCGCCACTTATGCTTCCGGCTTTTTCCAATTGATTCGAATGTTGCTCAAGCAAAAAATCTCCGTTGTCCAAATTGATGTGATACAGGAAATATACGAAAGTGGCCTTAAGTCGCAAAAGTCCATCCAGACCATCGCTCAAGATGTGAGAAACCACCCCTCCATACTCCCATATTTGCCCGTCAACACGGCTTCGAGCCGGACCTTGTTGCATCTGACCGCCGCGCAAGAGGAAGAAATTCTGTCGAGTGTGGGCAAAAGCATCGCAGGTCAGTTGCTTTGGCAAATCCGCCCCAGCGACCCGACCTTTTTCCAAATTCTCGAATACCTTCCCAAAAACGACTTCGTGCTGGGCGGCGCTGGGCATTTTGTGACCACCCAACATCCCCAGATTGCCACCCTGCTCAACGACCTCAGCCCCGGCACCTTTTTTAGCCGGGGAGAAATCTTGCACTTAACCGATGCCGAAAAAGCAGCCTTGCCGACATGAGCCATACCTCAAACATTGGAGTCGAGATTAACATCCGCGTGCCAGAGGGACATCCGCTCGCAGAAGAGGGGCAGCCCCTCGCGTGGAGCCAGTTGTCGCAATATGCCACCGCGCTGTTTCAGCACTTGGGTGTGCCGGGAGTAGTGGTCGTTGTGAGAGAGAAACAGCCCCCTGCGTTCAAAAAAATAGAAGTCGCCATCAATGGCAAGATAGCTCGATTGCGCTACACCACCGCTCACAGCCTTCACGACTCCCTGACGGCACAAGTCGTCGCCCTGTGCGACGACCTACTGAGCAATCGAAGGCTGCTCATCACCCCCGATTTGGTCGAGGCAGTGGCGGAAAAAGCCCATCCATCTTTCCGTCGTTTCGATGCCAACGGCCAAGAGCGCATCGTGCAAGTACTGCTCAACCAAGGGTTTGGTCTTCAACATCTTGAGCGATTTTCGCCTTCAGAAACCAACACGCCCGAAGCATGGGCAGAGGCGTGCATAGGCGACCTCGAAGCCGTGAGGTTTGCCATGCACGCCCACCCCAGCCAAATTGACCCCGACGACAATCCGCACGATTTCAACCGCCTCGTGGAAAGCGCCGATTATTTTGTGGATGCCGCCTTTAAAATAAAGGGCATTCCATTCCCAAAAATAAGGGGCGAGAAACGCACCGACTTCGCCCCCAATGAAATGGCTTTCCAAATCAACGACCTGCTATTTCCCACCCGGCCAATTGGCGACATGGCGACTGAAAATCTCCAATTTGTCAATTTCCTCACCCGCCATGGGGCGTTGTTTCTCAACCGGGGCAGCGTCAACTTTCTGCTCGATTCGCTGGAGGCAGCCAACCCCAACCTCTTGGCGCTAGCCCGCACCCGATTCAGCACGGATTTCATCACCACTATTTTGCGCCATCTGGCCGTCGAAAGCATTTCCATAAGACCCTTGGTGCGTATCCTTGAAGTGCTCGTCAGTGGCGGACAGGATGCCTACCGCCAAGACTTGTCCGCGTCCGAGGCGCCACCCTTGTCCGAGACGGTGCACCTGATAGACACAGACAAGCGATTGGAACATCTAAGCCTGAGCGAATGGGCGGAACTGGTGCGTGTCAACTTGAAAAATGCCATCATCAATCGGGCTTATGCGCATTTCGAGGAGCACCAAACCCTAAGTTGTTTTTACCTCGAAAACGGCTTGCTCCAAAGGGTGCTTCGATTCGACGAACTCGATGACGAGGAGCAGGCAACATTGCGCGAGCGGGTCTGCGCCCAGATTGCGCAAAACTATCACACGCCGGCGGGGAAAATTCGCCCTATCATCACCGCCGCCGCGTGGCGCAAAAGAATCAGCGATTTGATTGCTTTTGAATTTCCCGAAACCTCCGTGTTCAGCCTACAAGAGTGCCTGCCGAGAATAGTGGCGCGGTTCGAAGTGATGCTTGAGGCATGAATATGGGAGGGGCTTGCATGGAAATGGTTGGCAAAACGGCATTCCACGCGCCCCGAATTTTCTTTCGGAAAATCTTAAATCCTGTTTGGAAAATTCTCACCTCTTGAAGTACCTTTGCGTTCGCTTTTGGAAAAGCCCTCTTTTTTGAGCGTTTTTTTCATTGATTTTGAACGAGTTACATCAAATTTTAGCAAATTAAGGTATGCCTACCATTAATCAGCTGGTGCGCAAGAGCCGCGAGAAAGTCGAATACAAGAGCAAGAGCCGTGCGTTGGCCGCAAGCCCGCAAAAGCGCGGTGTTTGCACCCGCGTTTACACCACTACGCCCAAAAAGCCCAACTCGGCTTTGCGCAAAGTGGCTAAAGTGCGTCTTGTCAACGGCATCGAGGTCATCTGTTACATTCCCGGAGAAGGTCACAACCTGCAAGAGCACTCCATCGTACTCGTGCGCGGTGGTCGTGTGAAAGACCTGCCCGGCGTGCGCTACACCATCGTTCGCGGCGCGCTCGATACTGCCGGTGTGAACAACCGCAAAAAAAGCCGCAGCCGCTACGGCACCAAGCGTCCGAAGAAATAAATCTTGTTGTTGATTGGGTGATTTGTTGATGCGTTGATTGAAAAGTCAATGCTCCGCAAAGCTTCAAATCGCCAAATCAGCACATCCACAAATCAACAATAAATTAAAAAATGCGCAAGCACAAACCGAAACCTCGAGTATTGTCTCCAGACCCGCGTTACAACGACACGCTTGTGACGCGTTTCGTCAACAACCTGATGTGGGAGGGCAAGAAGAGCGTTGCTTTTGGCATTTTCTACGATGCACTCGACATCGTGAAAAGCCGCACCAACGAGGACGAGCTGCAAGTCTGGAAGAAAGCCCTGAACAACGTGATGCCCCAAGTAGAGGTGCGCAGCCGTCGTATCGGGGGCGCCACTTTCCAGATTCCGACGGAACTCCCGGCCAACCGCAAGGTGTCCATTGGCATGAAATGGATGATTCGATATGCCCGCGCCCGCAGCGGCAAAGGCATGGCCGAAAAATTGGCTGCCGAAATCATGGCCGCCGCAAAAGGTGAGGGCAGCGCCGTCAAGAAGCGCGAAGACACACACAAAATGGCGGAAGCGAACCGCGCTTTTGCACATTTCAGAGCTTAATGACCCCTCGTGGTCAAATTCCTACCGTCGAAAGAGGGTGTCTCATAAGTCGTTGAAGGTCGTCAAGAGTCATTTTGCTGTAATTTGAAAGCCACATGAGACAAGGTGTGCCAAATTAAAAAAAATGACTTTCACGGCTCCCGAATGATTTATGAGACGCTCTTTTCCGGCGGTATTGGCTTTTAAAGAGACTGTCTTTGCGCCACCCGTTGTTTGTCTTTCAAAATAATAAAAAAGCCAAACCCTATTTTCCCAAATAAACCATTAGCAGACGGACATTTTTTTCGCCAACTGCGATACTTTGTTTTGAAACTGCGTCTCATAGCACTAAAATTCATTCATTCACTCTCAATTACACTCAAATCATGGCAAAGGACCTCCGGTTCACCCGCAATATCGGTATCGCCGCGCACATTGACGCTGGCAAAACGACATTTACGGAGCGTACTCTTTTTTATACCGGTGTCACGCACAAAATCGGTGAAGTGCACGAAGGCGCTGCTACCATGGACTGGATGGAGCAGGAGCAGGAACGAGGCATCACCATTACTTCCGCCGCCACCAAATGCGCTTGGACGGTAGAAGAGCAGAAATATGACATGAACATCATCGACACCCCCGGTCACGTGGATTTCACGGTGGAAGTGAACCGCTCGCTGCGGGTACTCGACGGGCTGGTGTTCCTTTTCTCTGCCGTGGACGGCGTGGAGCCTCAATCGGAAACCAACTGGCGGCTGGCCGACAACTATAAAGTGCCACGCATCGGTTTTGTCAATAAAATGGACCGCGCTGGCTCCGACTTCATGATGGTGGTGAAAGATATGAAGGCCAAGCTCGGTGCCAATGCCATTCCGCTGCAAGTGCCCATCGGCTCGGAACACAATTTCAAAGGCGTGGTTGATTTGGTGACGAATCAAGCGATAATCTGGAACGATGCCGACCAAGGCATGACCTACAACGTCGTCCCGATTCCCGACGATTTGAAAGACACGGTGCACGAACAGCGTCAGGCGCTCATCGAAGAGATTGCCTCCTACGACGATACGCTCATGGAGAAATTCTTCGACGACCCCGACAGCATCACGGTGGAGGAAATGCGTGCTGCCGTGCGAGCGGCTGTGTGCGATTTGAAAATGACCCCCGTCATGTGTGGCTCGGCATTCAAGAACAAAGGTGTGCAAGCCTGTCTGGATGCCGTTTGCTACTACCTTCCTTCTCCGATTGATATCGAAGCGGTGAAAGGCACCGACCCGAAAACTGACAAAGAAGTGGAGCGCAAGCCTACGGTGAGCGACCCCTTCACGGCGTTGGCTTTCAAAATTGCCACCGACCCGTTTGTGGGGCGTTTGTGCTTCATTCGGGTTTATTCGGGCAAGCTGGATGCAGGCTCTTATGTGCTGAACACTCGTTCGGGCGAAAAAGAGCGCATCAGCCGACTCTACCAGATGCACGCCAACAAGCAAAACCCGATTGACACCGTGGAAGCGGGCGACATCGCGGCAGCGGTAGGCTTCAAGGACATCCGCACGGGCGACACCCTCTGCGACGTGGCGCACCCGATTGTGCTGGAAAGCATGGTATTCCCTGAGCCAGTGATTGGTCTGGCTGTGGAACCCAAGACGCAAAAAGACCTCGACAAATTGGGCATGGCGCTCAACAAACTTGCCGAGGAAGACCCAACCTTCCGCGTTCGCTACGATGAGGAAACCAACCAAACGGTCATTTCCGGCATGGGCGAGCTGCACCTCGAAATCATCGTTGACCGCCTCCGCCGCGAGTTCAAAGTGGAATGCAATCAAGGTGCTCCACAAGTAAACTACAAGGAGGCGCTCACCAAAACAACCACACACCGCGAGCGCCTGAAAAAGCAAACGGGGGGTGCCGGTCTTTTCGCCGACATGGAATTCACGCTTGGCCCTGCCGATGAGGAGTTTCTGCAAAGCGACGACTTCAAGAGCGGCAAGAAGAAATTGCAGTTTGAATGGGCTATCGTGGGTGGCGCAATTGATAAAAACTATATCAAGCCGATTACCGATGGTTTCACTCAGATGATGAACAACGGCATTCTGGCAGGCTACAACATTGACTCAATGAAGGTGAAAGTGACCGATGGCTCCATGCACGCGGTTGACTCCAAGCCGATTGCGTTCGAGTTGTGCGCCAAAGAAGGGTTCCGTGCCGCCGCTCCGGCTACCAAGCCGCAAATCATGGAGCCTATCATGAAACTCGAAGTCATCACGCCGGAAGAGTACGTTGGCCCGGTCATCGGCGACCTCAACCGCCGTCGTGGTTTGCCCAAAGGCCAAGAGACCCGCATGGGCGGCGCGGTCGCCATACAAGCGGAGGTTCCTTTGGCCGAGATGTTTGGCTATGTGACTTCGCTCCGTACGCTGACCTCTGGCCGTGCCTCTTCGACCATGGAATTCAGCCACTACGCCCCAGCGCCCGAAAACGTGGCTAAGGCCGTCATCGAGAAGGCCAAAGGGACGGTGAAGGCATAAAAAGAGATTAGAAGGTCGCTCGTTTGAACGTTAGAAGGTTGTCGTACAGCCTTTTTGGAAATACAAGACCCGGTCAGCGCGATGCTGCCGGGTCTTTGCTTTATGGTCAGCGTGGGGCATTCATTTTCCGTCTTGCGGTGAGCGGCAAAAGAGATTTTAAAACCTTGTTTTTGCTCCAAAATAAAAACCATGCAACAAGTCATAATGTCGGGGGCTGCTTGGCGTTTCCGACACAGTATCATGCAGGATTATTTTGCGAGGCATTCTTCCTGAGGCTTTCATTCCGAACGAAGTGAGGAATCTGACTGGGGCGAAGGGGGGGCTTTCGTCATAAGCTTGAGCAGATTCCTCACTTCGTTCGGAATGACAACACGGTGGAGAAGATTTTTTAAAACAAAAAATAGTTTTTTCGCCCTACCTTGCTGCACATTTCAGGAATGACTTTTATACCTTGATTCGCTAGGATTTGTCAGATGACCATGATTGATGTCCATGATTTTAAACAGATTGCGCTTTTAGCCATGCCCAAAACTTGGCGGCGTGAAGTATAGTTACTCCAATTACCCCTAATTACTCCCTTTGCTATGACGAAAAAACTCTTCCTCCTCGACGGGCATGCCCTCATTTACCGCGCGCATTTCGCGTTCATCACCCGTCCGCTCATCAACTCCAAAGGCTGGAATGTCTCTGCTATTCAGGGTTTTATGCGCACCTTGTGGGACATGATGCAGTCGGAAAAACCCACTCATGTCGCCGTCGTGTTCGACCCGAAAGGCGGCACTTTCCGCCACGAAAAATACGAGCCTTACAAAGCCAACCGCGAGGCGCAGCCGGAGGATATCTCATTCGGCATCCCTTGGGTGGAGCGCATCGTGCGCGCCATGAACCTGCCCGTTGTCATTGTGCCGAACTACGAGGCCGACGACGTGATTGGCACCTTGGCAAAACAGGCGGAAAAAGACGGTTATGAAGTCTATATGGTCACGCCCGACAAGGATTTCGGGCAGTTGGTGGACGACAAAATCTTTCTATACAAGCCGGGCAAAGGCGGCGATGCGGCAGAAATCTGGGGGCGAAAAGAAGTCTGCGAGCGATGGAACATCAAGCGCGTGGACCAAGTCATAGATATGCTCGGTCTCATGGGCGACTCGGTGGACAACATCCCAGGACTGCCCGGCATCGGCGAAAAAACTGCCGCCAAACTGCTCGAAGAGTTCGATACGGTGGAGAACCTGCTCGCCAACGCTGACAAACTCAAAGGCAAACAACAGGAAATCGTCAAGACACACGGCGAAAAGGCGAGGCTCTCCAAATGGCTCGCCACGATTGACACGAACGCGCCGATTCAGTTCGACGACAAGGCGTATGAAATCGAACCCTTCAACCGCGAGGAACTCATCCAAATTTTCAAGGAATTGGAATTCAGGACGTTGGCCGACGCGATTTTGAGAAGCCCATGGGCAAGCCCGCCCGCGTCAGAGACCCTAGCCGCTGAAAAAGGGGCAAAAACAGCCGCTAAGTCGGCGGCCAAAACTGCCAACTCGGACGGCAGCATACAAGGCAGTCTTTTCGGCGACGACCCTGCTGCCCAGCCCGTCGCCACTGGCGGAATTGTCGAAAGCGGAGGCTCTGCGCACCGCGTCGCCGACAAGAATATCAACAATGTGCCACACGAGTATTTTTTGACCGACACGCCCGAAAGCAGAACAAAACTTGTCACCCTGTTAGAGGCCTTTCCCGCCATCTGCTACGATTCCGAAACCACCGCCATCGAGCCAACGCAAGCCGATTTGGTGGGTTTTTCATTTGCCGTGAAAGCGCATGAAGCGTGGTACGTCCCCATTCCTGCCGAACGCGACGAGGCGCAAAAAATCGTCGAAGAATTCAGGCAAATTTTTGAAAATGAAAATATTGTGAAAATCGGGCAGAACCTGAAATATGATGCCATCGTCCTGAAAAACTACGACTGCGAACTGCGCGGCCCGTTTTGGGACACGATGCTCGCCCATTACCTGCTTGAACCCGAACTCCGCCACAACATGAACTACATGGCGGAAACTTATCTGAATTATGCGCCCGTCAAAATCGAGGAACTTATTGGCAAAAAAACCAGCGGCGCGCAAGGCACCATGCGCGACGTGCCGATTGAAAGAATAAAGGACTACGCCGCCGAAGATGCCGACATCACCTACCAACTCTACGAGTATTTGAAACCCAAATTGGAAGCGGGCGGCGAGAGCTTGAGCAAACTGTTCCGCGAAGTGGAAACGCCGTTGGTGAAAGTGCTGGCCGATTTGGAATTTGCAGGCGTGCGCATTGCTCCCGATTTTTTGAAAGAATACTCCGACGAGCTCGCGGTGCAAATCGCTGATTTAGAAAAGAAAATACTCGCCGAAGCGGGTTTTAATTTTAACATCGCCAGCCCGAAACAGGTCGGCGAAGCTCTGTTCGACCGACTGAAACTCCCCTACCCGGGCAAAAAAATGAAGTCGGGCCAATACAGCACCGACGAGGACGTGCTGACGGAACTGGCCGCCACCTACCCGATTTGTACCGACATTCTCGCGCACCGGGGTTTGATGAAACTCAAAAGCACTTATGTGGACGCTTTGCCCGCGCTCATCAACCCGCGCACAGGGCGGGTACACTCTTCTTTCAATCAGGCGCTAGCGGCGACGGGGCGCCTCAGCAGCCAAAACCCAAACCTGCAAAACATCCCCATCAAGACCCCCGAAGGGCGCAAGGTGCGCGAAGCGTTCATCCCCCGCGACAAAGACCACATCCTGCTGTCGGCAGACTATTCGCAAATCGAACTGCGGCTCATCGCCGAAATCTCAAAAGACGAGGCCATGCTCGACGCTTTTCAAAAAGGCTTGGACATTCACCTCGCCACTGCCGCCGGGGTGTTCAGCGTGCCGTTGGACAAGGTCACACCCGAACAGCGCCGCGCCGCGAAAACGGTCAATTTCAGCATCATCTACGGCGCGGGCGCGAGCAATCTCTCGAACCAACTCGGCATCAAGCGCACGGAGGCCAAAGAGTTGATTGAAAATTATTTCCGCCAATACAAGGGGCTGAAAAACTACATGACCGACATCGTGGATTTCGCCCGCAAACACGGCTATGTCGAGACGCTGCTGGGCCGCCGCCGCTACCTGCGCGACATCAATTCGGGCAACGGCATGATGCGCTCCATGAGCGAACGCATCGCCATCAACACGCCCATTCAGGGCACGGCGGCAGACCTTATTAAGGTGGCGATGGTGAACATTTGGAAGGCGATGCGCGAGGGCAAGTTCAAGTCTCACATGATTCTGCAAGTCCACGACGAGTTGGTGTTCGATGTTCGCCGCGACGAACTGGAACGCCTGAAACCAATTATCCAGCACGAGATGCAGACGGCGCTCCCGAACCTGAAAGTGCCGATTTTGGTGGAAATGGGCACGGGGGAGAACTGGCTGGAAGCGCATTAGTAACGCCAACTTTCAGTTGGCGAACCGCTCGCACCCCGCCAACTGAAAGTTGGCGGCACCAATGCAGACAGCCCTCCCCTCACTGCCCTTCTTTTCTCCGCAATAAGTAGAACCATCCCAGATTCGTCTCCACCGAGTCCATGTAGTAGTTGGAAACCAAGTGCCTTGTGCCGCGCAGGGTGTCGGCTCCCATGCGACTGAGCGAGTCGAGCCAAGTGTATTCGGCCACAATCGTGCTGTCGAAAAGTGCTTGGTCGAAGGCGGCTTTTGCGAATATCGTATGGCTCAGATTGGCGCCGCTGAGGTTGGTGCCGCTCAGCCGGGCCTTGCTGAGATTGGCGGAGGAAAGATTGGCGCGCCGGAGGTCGGCGCCGGATAGATTGGTACTGGAGAGGTTGGCCGATTCCAAGTAAGCTTTTCGCAGGGTCGTATTGCGGAGGCGCGCGTCGCGCAAATTGGCGTGGACAAGAATGGCATCGTTCATTTCCGCGTCGCTCAGGTTGGCGTTGCTCAGGTCGGTATCGTCGAGGCGAGCGCCCTCCAAGTCGGCCCCTGTTAGATTGATGCCTGCAAGATATTCGCCGGACAAGACCGCTTTTTTGAGGTCGGCAAACGAAAAATCGGCAGATTGGTACACCCGGCGCAGGCTTCTTTTGTCAATCTCGCTGCTCACGATGGAAAGCAAGAGATAGCCGCGTTCGGGGCTGAGTTCGCGCCCCACCAGCGAGTCGGTGCCGAGGTATCGGTAGGGGCGAAGCGAGTGGCTCAATGCAATGATGCGCCCAATCAGTTGAGGCGAGATGTCGCGCACGCCCTGCACGCCCACGTCATCTTTGAGCTCGCTGTCAACGGCATCCAAGATATTGCCCATCAGGAAGATGAACGAACTGCGACGTTCGGCTTCTTGGAGGTAAGTTTGCTGGTCGAGGCGGAAGTTTTGTTGGTTGAGCAACTGGTTTTGTTGGTTCAGCAGTTTGTTCTGATTGTAGAGCAACAAGGTGCCCAGCACACCCGCCAAGCCCACCATGAGCGTCTGAAACGCGACCACGACCCATCGGCGGAAATTCATCCAGGAGTACCAAGCCGTTATCTTGCGAAACAACAGGCTCAGGTCGCGTCGCGCTTGGTCGTACTCTTTTTCCACCACGCTGAAAAGCAACGATTGACCCGTTTTGTTGAGCTCGCTCAAATCCGTGTCGGACACGCCAAACAGTTTTTTCAACAGCCTCTCTTTGTTTTGAACAACCCAAAGCGCGAACAGCCCCGTGATGATGATAAGCCACAGAAAGAAGAGCACGACATGGTGAATCTCGTTTTGAAGCGCTTCCATGCCTACTTGCGACACCACCACCCCGATAATCATGCCCACCAGCAAAGCGATGATGATGCGGGCCAGCGCGTCAATTCTTTTCGTGTAAGATTCGTCTTTTTTTTTCTTTTCGGAAGCCATGTGCATGTGGCAGTTTGCGCAGCAAACGTACACAAGTTCGTTGTGGTTTTTTGAATGAAAAAATGCGCGATAAGCCGCCATGCTGCCAACAGCCCGGCTGGCTAAATGCGGAACAAGACATCGTTTTTCCTTCCTTTCCGTTGGATTTACAATAACTTCGCCGCCCTAATCGGAGTTCGCTCATGGCAGGTTTCTCGGAGCAAATAAAGGGCTGTATTTTCAACTTGGACGGTGTCATCGTTGACACGGCAAAACACCATTACACGGCGTGGAAAAGGCTGGCCAATCAGTTGGGGTTTGATTTTTCGATAGAGCAACACGAGGAGCTGCGGGGGCTGAGCCGCTTGGCGAGCCTCGAAAAAATCCTCGAATGGGGCAATGTGTATATGACCGAGGCAGAGAAGCTGCATTGGTCGGACGTGAAGAACAACTGGTATGTCGAGCTCATCTCCAACCTGAAGCCATCGGATGTGCTGCCGGGCGCGCTGTTGTTTCTGCGGCAAGTGCGAGAGGCAGGGCTTCAAATGGCGCTATCGTCGGCCTCGCGCAGCGCGCGGTCGGTGTTGCGCTCCACCCATCTTGAGCCTTATTTTGATGTGATTATTGATGGCTACAGCACCCGCAAGGTGAAGCCCGACCCGGAGTCGTTTCTGCTGGCTGCGCAAGGGCTTGGCTTACGTCCTGCGGAATGTGTGGTGTTTGAAGATGCGCCGTTGGGAGTTTGGGCAGGCGTGGCGGGTGGTTTCACCGTCGTGGGCATTGGTCAGCCGGAGTATCTTCCCAAAGCACATTTGGTGATACCCGGTTTTGAAAACTTGACTTTCAACAATCTGTTGGCCCAACTTTCAGGCACAACTGTCGCCTGATATAGCCAACGCAAATCAGCCCCGTCCGCTTCAATTGGCCGGGCAAGCACTTAAAACATCACCTGAGAAGGTGGTTTTGAGCGAGACACCTGCAATTCTCGAAAATCACGCAAATCAACCAAGGACAACCCTGCCTTGCCAATAGGCTGTTTCAGACCCCAGTTTAATCGAGGCATATTTTTCGCCACAACACCTCCATCTCACAACCTTCATTCGCACACAAAAACATGAAACTCAACATCCTGCTTGGTCTGCTGGCTATCGCATTGGGATACCTGACCTGCAAAACATTCAAAAAGCCCGAAGCCGAACCACCCGCTGCCCCTACGTCGTCTCCCCCATCCGTTTACACCCCTACCGATGGCCGCGATTGGAATGCCTCGCATATAGTGGAAGGTGACAACCCCGACCCAAACTATTCCATGCAGATACAGGAGCCGCCGCGCACGGTCGCGGTGCCCATTGATGCGCTACCACCCGCCAGCGCCAGCCGCAAGGCATATCTCAGCACGGGTTGGTGGCACTTGAACATGGCCTTTCAGCCCACCGACACGCTCGTGCACCAACATTACCAGTCCAAGTGGCTGCGTTTCCGCGAAGACCAGACATTCGACGTTTTGATAAAAAACAAAGTGGTGGACACTGGGCGCTGGAATTGGGACGAAGCCAAAAACGAAATTTATCTCGCCTGCAAAGACCCTTACATCAACAACACATGGGCCGTGACCGACAAAGGCTTTTTGATGATTTGGAGAGGCAATACCGACCTGAACGTGACCGGCATACAGGTGCGGGTAGCCGGCTCAAAGACCGCGCCGCCAGAGCATTGATTCTCGTCTGACATTCAAAATAAACTGCCATGAGAAACTTGTTTTTCACCCTCGCTTTCGCGGCATTATTTTTTTCCTGCGAAAACAAACCCGCTCCCGCCGTGCAAACCGCGCCACCACCGTCGCCCAAGCCTGCTCGCCCTGCCGAACCCGAATGGGCGCGCAATGCCGTGCTTTACGAGTGCAACATCCGCCAGTTCTCGCCGTCGGGCGATTTCGCTGGGGTGAAAAAACAACTTCCCCGACTCAAGGAACTCGGTACCGACGTGCTGTGGCTCATGCCCATCCATCCCATCGGGAAGGAAAAACGCAAGATGAAACCGAGCGACCTCGGCAGCCCCTACTCGGTGCAAGACTACTACGCCATCAACCCCGATTTCGGCACGCTCGACGACCTGAAAAGCCTCGTCAGCGAAGCGCACGCGCTCGGCCTGAAAGTCATTCTCGACTGGGTGCCCAACCACACCGCCTGGGATGCCGTGTGGATGAAAGAACACCCCGAGTTTTACACAAAAATCAACGGAGCCTTCACCACGCCCATCAACGAGCACGGCCAGCCTACTGGCTGGGACGACTGCGCTGACCTCGATTACTCCAACCCAGACCTGCGCAAGGCCATGATAGCGGCCATGCAATACTGGGTGAGGGCTTGCGACATTGACGGCTATCGCGTGGACATGGCTGGCCTCGTGCCGAACGACTTTTGGATGGAGGCGCGCCCCGCGCTGGATTCCGTGAAACTCCTGTTCATGCTCTCCGAATGGCAAGACGAGCCAGCGCATTTCAAATCCTGCTTCAATGCCAACTACGGCTGGAAATGGAAAGACGTGACCCGCGACATCGCCGCTGGAAACCAAAACGCAAAATCGCTCGACACGCTCCTCAACTTCCTCGATGGCTTCTACCCGAAGGACTACTATCAATTGTATTTCACCTCCAACCACGATGAAAACTCTTGGAGCGGCACCGATGCCGAATTGTACGGCCCTGCATTGGATGCCTTCAACGTGCTCATGTTCACTTGGCAAGGCACCCCCATGCTCTACAACGGACAGGAAGACGGTCTTTCAAGGCGGTTGAAGTTTTTTGAAAAAGACCCCATTCGCTGGAAAAAATACGCGAAAACAGATTTTTTTCAAAAACTATGCACCCTCCGACACACCAACCGGGCATTGTGGTCGGGGAAAAACGGCGGCAACTTGCAGAAGATATCCACCGATTCGGATGAACACGTCTATGCGTTCACCCGCGAGAAAAATGGCGACCGCGTCATCGTGGTATTGAATTTGAGCAAGAGTACCCGCACCGTCAACCTTGCCCCCAATAGCGATGTGCGCGGTGCCTACCTGAACCTTTTTGGCGCAAGCACCGTGCAAGTGACCCCCAAAATGACTCTGACACTAAAACCCTGGGAGTATCTCGTGCTGACAAACAAGTAGTGGAAATGCCGACAATACCCTCTAACCACCCTTAAAATGTCCTCCAACGGCGAACACAACGGCCACCACCACCGGCTCACCACAGCTGGCTTAATCATCACCCTCGGCATCATCTACGGTGACATCGGCACGTCGCCGCTTTATGTGATGCGAGCCATCGTGGGCACCGATGTTGTGAATCGGGAAACGATACTCGGCGCGGTATCGCTGGTGTTCTGGACACTTACTATTCAAACTTCGCTCAAATACGTCACCTTGGTGTTGCAAGCCGACAACAAGGGCGAGGGCGGCATTTTTTCCCTATACACTTTGGTCCGCCGCCGCCGCCGTTGGTTGTTGTTTCCGGCCATGATAGGTGGTAGCGCGGTATTGTCGGAAGGCATGATAACGCCGCCTATCTCTATCTCGTCGGCCATAGAAGGGCTTCAAGCAGTGGACAGTCTGCACGACGTTCACATTCCGATAGTTGCCATCACCATAGGCATACTCTCTGCGCTGTTTATTTTTCAGCAATTCGGCACGGCGACGGTCGGGCGATTTTTTGGCCCCATTATGTTGATATGGTTCTCCATGCTGGGGCTTTTGGGGCTGATGCAGTTGGCCGGGAATTGGTCCATTTTGCAGGCGCTCAATCCCATGCACGCCATGCAGTTGCTGCTCCATCATCCCAATGCTTTGGTGCTCATGGGCGCGGTATTTCTTTGCACCACTGGGGCGGAGGCGCTCTACGCGGACCTGGGGCATTGCGGCAAGCAGAATATCCGGGTGAGTTGGATTTTTGTGAAAACGTGTTTGGTGCTCAATTATCTTGGTCAAGCCGCATGGTGCCTCCATTTTGAGGGCCAGACCATGTTGGTCAAAGGCGAGACGCTCAATCCTTTTTACGGTGTCATGCCCGATTGGTTTTTGCCCATTGGCATCGCTGTCGCCACCATGGCAGCCATTATTGCCAGCCAAGCCATGATATCAGGGTCTTTCACCCTCGTCAGCGAAGCCATTCGCTTGGGTCTTTTGCCAAAACTGACTGTCATTTTCCCCACCCATCTGAAAGGGCAGCTCTATGTGCCAGCGGTGAACACCTTGCTTTGGGGAGGTTGTGTTTTCGTGACCTTGTATTTCCAAGAAAGCAAACACATGGAGGCAGCGTATGGATTGTCTGTCACGATTACGATGCTGATGTCCACCATCCTCTTATCCAACTTTTTCGTGACGCGCCGAAGACCACCGTTGCTTGTATGGATTTTCCTGATTTGGTACTTGTGCTTTGAGGGAGCATTTTTCTCAGCCAACTTGCTGAAGTTTAAGGAAGGAGGCTTCATCACCATCGTCATCGCCTCTGTGTTGTTCGTGCTGATGTATGTGTGGGTGCAGGCCAAAAAAATCAGAACCCGTTTCATTCACAACATCAAAATCAACTACTACATAGACCAGCTCATCGCGCTGAGCAACGACGAATCCGTGCCGAAATATGCCACCAACCTCGTTTTTCTCAGCAGCGCCAAATCGCCCAAAAAGGTGGAGGAAAAAATCCTCTACTCCATTCTCCAAACCCAACCCAAACGCGCCGACATATATTGGTTCGTGCACATCGAAGTCACCGACGAGCCGTACACCATGGAGTACAAAGTCAACGTGCTCGCCGCTGACGATGTCTATAAAGTCACCTTCCGCCTCGGTTTTCGAGTGGAGCAGCGTATGAACCTGTTTTTGCGCAAGGTGGTGGAAGAACTTTTGCTCAATGAGGAGGTTAATATCGAATCGCGCTACCACATCAGCCGCGACGGGCTGCCAACGGGCGATTTCAAATTCGTCATTATCCAAGAATTCCTGTCGCACGAAAACGACCTGCCCGTGCTGGAACAAATCGTGATGACGGTCTATCTGGCCGTAAAAAGCTTCACCGCTTCTCCCCAAAACTGGTTTGGCCTCGACAGCGACTCGGTTGACCTTGAAAAAGTGCCGCTTGTGCTGCGCCCTGTCAAAGACTTTAAACTGAAAAGAATCACCTGATGCGGCATGGGGCGGACAATCGAACCAATCGTCCCAATCGAACCAATCGGCCCAATCGAATCAATCGAACCAATCGGCCCAATCGAATCAATCGAACCAATCGGCCCAATCGAACCAATCGTCCCAATCGAACCAATCGGCCCAATCGAATCAATCGAACCAATCGTCCCAATCGAACCAATCGTCCCAATCGAACCAATCGTCCCAATCGAACCAATCGTCCCAATCGAACCAATCGTCCCAATCGAACCAATCGTCCCAATCGAACCAATCGAACCAATCGTCCCAATCGAACCAATCGTCCCAATCGAACCAATCGTCCCAATCGAACCAATCGAACCAATCGAACCAATCGTCCCAATCGAATCAATCGAACCAATCGGCCCAATCGAATCAATCGAACCAATCGGCCCAATCGAATCAATCGAACCAATCGGCCCAATCGAATCAATCGAACCAATCGAATCAATCGAACCAATCGAATATACTGCGCTTGCTGAACGTTATGGAGCGGCTAAAGATGTTCATCATTACTTTGGGATTTTGACATGAAATTCAAAAACATATCTGTTGTGCTTGCGGCTTTGTGCCTTTTTGTGCCTGCCATCTTGATTGCTCAAAACACACTTGACGGACAAGCAAAGACCGTCCCGGAGGCGGAGGTGACGCGCCAAAGCGCCTTTGTGAACGCCGAACGCGAGCGCCTGCTTGGTCATCATGACAAAGCCATCGAGCTGTACAAAAAATTCACTTACGACAACCCCGATGTCGGAGCGGCTTGGTATGGCATGGCGCGTTCCTATTTTGCCAAAGACGACATGGCCAATGCGCTCGAATCCGTCGCTAAGGCAGTGGAAAAGGAGCCAGCCAACGAATGGTACCAGATTTTTCAAGCCGATATTCTGGAAAAAACGGGGCGAGCAAAAGATGCCGTCAAGGTATACGAGGGACTGACCAAGCGTTTCCCCAACACGGTGGAGTTTTGGCAGCATTTGGCCTACCTGTCCGTGCTTGCCGCCGACCCTAAAAGTGGGTTGAAAGCCCTCGAGCGGGTCGAAAGCCTGCGCGGCATCACCTTGGAAACAACGATGGAAAAACACCTGATTTATGTGGGCATGGGTGACGGCAAGAAGGCCGCGGCAGAGTTGCAAAAACTCGCCGACACCTATCCCGAGCGCATCGAATATCGCCACCGGTTAGCCAAATACTACGAGACATCGGGCGACAAAGCCAGCGCCCGCAAAGTGTATGATGACATCTTGCGCCGCCGCCCCGACGACCCAGAGGCAAAATTGGCCGTGCTCGACAAAGCCAAGAGCAGCTCCGATGCCGATTACTTGGCCTCGCTCAAACCGCTTTTTGCGGATTCGAAGATTTCCATGGATGCCAAAATAAAAGAGCTGCTGCCCTATATCCCCAAACTTGAGGCTGGCCGCGACGAATCGCTCACTCAAACCCTGCTCGAACTCGGCAGTCTCGTGGAGCAGGCGCACCCCACCGACCCCAAGGCATGGAGCCTGTCAGGTGATTTGCGCTATCACGCCAACCGCCCTGCGGAGGCACTCGAACGCTATCGAAAATGTATAGAACTCAACCCAACCGTCTTCTCCGTGTGGGAAAACACCCTCGACATCCTGTACCAACAGCAACGCCACGACGAGATGCTCCGCATGGCCGACCAAGCCATAGATGCTTTCCCCAACCAGCCCAAGGCATACTACTACTACGGCTTGGCAGCCAATGAAAAAGGTCAGTACGACAATGCTCGTGCGCAGATGGAACAGGCCGTGCTGATGACGGGCAACAACTTTGCCTTGCGTTTGGACATTCAGGACCAAATTGGCTTGGCGCTGCTGGGCAAGAAAGACTTCGCTGCTGCCGTCGGTCATTACGAGCGACTACTCACGCAAGGGGGCGACAAGCACCCCGGTATCATGGAGCATTTTGGCGACGCGCTTTTTCAAAAAGGCGAACGCTCGGCTGCGGTGGAGGTTTGGAAAAAAGCCAACGCAATCAGAAAATCGGCAGAGTTGGAACGGAAAATAGGGGAGCGAAAGCTATAAAGTTCGGCGGCGCGGACACCCTGTGCGAGTGTTTTTGAAATATCGAAAACGCTCGCACAGGTCAAAAACAAAAAGGCCCCTGCAGCAAGCTGCGGAGGCCCAAAAATTACAAAACAAAACAAACTATGGGAAAAATCTTAAATTTCGATGTTGAGACAGCAAAGGTAGGAAAATCAAATATCGTACCGGAAAATTTTTTTTTTGTTTTTTGTCGAAAGCCGTCACTCTCGCAAAGCTTCGCGCGCAATCACCAATTTCTGAATCTCTGACGTGCCCTCTCCGATGGTGCAAAGTTTGGAATCCCGATAATACTTTTCTGCCGGAAAATCCTTTGTGTAGCCGTAGCCACCATGTATCTGTACACCTTCTGTACTGACTTCCACCGCTACTTCCGAAGCGTAGTATTTTGCCATGGCGGCTTGTTTGGTGTGTTTTTTTCCTTCATCTTTCAGCTGGCCTGCTTGGCGGGTCAGCAATTCCGCCGCCTCAATTTTTGTGGCCATATCTGCCAATTTGAAACTAATCGCTTGAAAATTGGAAATAGGCTGGCCGAACTGGTGGCGCTCCTTGGCATATTTGATGGAAGCCTCGTAAGCGCCTTTGGCAATGCCGAGCGAAAGTGCCGCGATGGAAATGCGCCCCCCATCCAATATCTTCATGGACTGAATGAAGCCCTCGCCTTCTTGCCCAAGCACCTGACTTTTGTGTACTCGGCAGTTGTCGAAAATCATTTCCGCTGTCTCACTGGCACGCATTCCGAGTTTGTTCTCTTTTTTCCCGGCAAGAAACCCCGGCGTGCCGCGCTCCACGACGAATGCCGTCATGCCGCGACTGTCGAGGAGCTCGCCGGTGCGAGCGATGACGACTGCGACGTGCCCGCTCTTGCCATGCGTTATCCACAATTTATTGCCATTCAGCACCCAGTAATCGCCATCGCGGGTGGCCGTGCATTGCATCCGCATGGCATCAGAGCCAGTATTGGGTTCGGTGAGACCCCATGCGCCAATCCATTGGCCTGTGGCGAGTTTGGGCAGATACCTGTGTTTTTGCTCTTCGTTGCCGAACATGAGTATGTGGTTGGTGCAGAGCGAGTTGTGTGCCGCCACGCTTAGCCCGATGGAGCCGCACACTTTGGCTATTTCCTCTATGATGGTGATGTAGGCCTGATAGTCAAGTCCGGCACCGCCATATTCCTCTGGCACCAACACGCCCAAGAATCCGTGTTCGCCCATTTGATGAAACATATCCATCGGGAAATGCTGGCTTTCGTCCCAGTCCATGACGTGTGGCCGGATATATGCCTCCGCGAAGTCTTTGGCACTTTGACGAATCAATTGAAGGTTGTCGGCGCTGATGGTTGCAGTTTGTCCCATAAATCTGATTTTACCTACGCGAGGGAGTGTTTTTGTGAAAAAGAAACCGATGGTGGTGACATCGGTCGGCAGTTCGGCGAATGAGAACCCAAAGGTACGCCGAAAGTTCAAGCCGGGCAGGGTAAGTTTCTACAAAACGTCTTGAAATGCCGATTTTCAACCCACTCCATGCGCTTATTGGCAAGTGCTGGCGAGATGCGCTTCTTCGGCAAAAACCGATTCTTGATGCTGCGTGATGTCAAGCCCCATTGCCTCCTCTTCCTCCGTGACGCGCATGGGGGTGAAAAGAGAAACGAACCGGTAAAGCGCCAAAGAGCCTAAAAATGTGAAGGCGCTCACGATTACCAATGCGAGCAAGTGATTGACAAGCAGAGAGGTTTCTCCGATAATAAGGCCGCCCTCGGTGGCAAAAACCGCAGTGAGTATCATGCCAACAATGCCGCCTACGCCATGGCATGGAAACACGTCAAGCGTGTCGTCCAAATCTGACTTGGTTTTCCAGTGCACGGCGTAATTGCAAACGATAGCTGCGACCACACCTATAAAAATACTGCTGCCAAAGCTGACAAATCCTGCCGCTGGCGTGATGGCTACCAAGCCTACCACTGCCGCTACGCAAGCGCCCACCGCCGACGCTTTTTTGCCACGCACGGTGTCGAACAGCATCCATGCAAACATGGCTGAGGCAGAAGCCAGATTGGTGTTGATGAAAGCCAATACTGCCAGCGTGTTGGATTCCAGGGCGCTACCCGCATTGAAACCAAACCAGCCGAACCAAAGCAGCCCTGTGCCAAGCACCACATAAGGCACATTGACGGGCGTATGAGCCCTTTGCTCCAAATGCGACTTGCGGCGACCCAGAAAAATAGCGCCCGCCAAAGCCGCAAATCCCGCGGAGATATGTACCACCGTGCCACCCGCAAAATCAAGCACCCCCATCTTGAAAAACAAGCCATCGGGATGCCAAGTCATGTGTGCAAGCGGGCAGTAAATCAGCAAGGAGAACAGACAAATGAAAATTACATAACCCCAAAAACGAACCCGTTCCGCAAAAGAACCTGTGATGAGCGCCGGGGTGATGATGGCAAACTTCAGCTGAAAAGCAGCATACAACGCAAAAGGCAGCACCGTACCCATGCGGTCGTGTGGCGCCAGACCCACATTGTCGAAAAATAGGAAGGTCATCGGATTGCCGATGATGCCCCCAATGTCGTCGCCAAAGGCCAAGCTAAAGCCTACTACATACCACAACAGGCTGATAAGGCCGAGGGCAACAAAACTTTGCAGCATGGTGGAGATGATGCTTTTAGCGTTCACCATGCCGCCATAGAAGAACGACAAGCCCGGGGTCATTAGCAGGACAAGCCCTGCCGCCGAAAGCATGAAGGCAATGTTGCTTGGTTCGAAGGTGCCTCCCTCCGGGTGGCGGGAGGGATAAAAAGCGGATATGGCCGATAGGGCGATGAAAACCAGAAAAATGAAAGAAGCCACATTGCGGCTGTTGTTCGTCAGTTTTTTTTGAAGTGCAGTCATGGGTTCGAGTGTGCGACAAGTAGCATTAGGTTGTTGCGTTGTATTCTTTCAAAATTCGGATGACTTCTTCGTGTTTGCCACGAATGGCATCTGATAGTGGGGTGTTGCCCCAACGGTCTTTGGGACTTGCTTGTGCGCGTTGGTTGAGCAAGTATCGAACCACTTTTGGGTGCCCCTCGGAGGCGGCCAAATGGATAGCCGTGCGGCCATCATAATCGGCAGCATCTACGTCCACGCCTCTAGCTACCAACGACTGCACTTGGAACAAGTCGCCTTCGCTCGCGGCCCAACACAGACTGATGACCCCGTCAATTTTCGTTTGAGCGCGATTGACACGAGGGTCTTTTTTCTGGTTCAAGTTGCCTGTGAGCGAGTCGAAATTGTGGAAGTTGAAGTTTTTGATCAATTGCTTGCAGAATTCAATGCCCCGCACTGAGTTGCCCAGCTGGTCGAGCGCAGGCGAATAAATGGCGATGCCCATCAAATTGGGCACTACAATCATCAAATCGCCCGAGACCCCGCTTTTGGCGGGCAGGCCGATGGTGAAGGCAAATTCGCCGGAAAAATCGTACATCCCGCAGCTTGACATCAGGCTGAGACAATTTTTCACCGTGTCGGGGTGGAAGATACGGTCTCCGGTGGTGGGGCAGACTCCCGCGTTGGCCAGCGTCGCTGCTGTCACTGCCAGTTGTTCAGAGTTGATTTCGATGGAGCAGCACTGGAAATAAAACTCTAAGGTTTGGTTCAGGTCTGTGTTTTCTGGGAAAGCTTTTTTCTCGCGCATGAAATAGCCTAAGGCGAAGTTTCGGTCAGCTGTTTCGCGTTCGGAAAGGTAAATAGCGTTATTGAATCGAGCAGGTGAGTTGCCAGCTAGTTTGGTCCACACATCGAGCACATAATCAAAACGGTCGGCCATTTGGAAATGGGGCTTGATAAGCGAGCAAGCCATGATGGCACCGGCATTTATCATGGGATTGTGCGGCAGCCCTTTGTCGTTGAGTACCAAGCCGTTGAAGCCGATACCGGAAGGCTCGCGCCCGATGTGCCGATGCACTTTTTCTTCGCCATGTTCTTCAAGGGTGATGCAGTAGTTGATGGGTTTGCAGACCGATTGTACGCTAAAAAACTGCCGATGGTCGCCCCAGTGGAATTGCTGCCCGTCAATAGTGCAGATAGTCACGGCAAACAAATCAGGATTGACCCGGCTCAATTGGGGTATATAGGTTGCCACACTCCCCTCCTTTAACTGCTTGACGGACTCGCAAATGTCCCGGATTTCGCGGGAAAATTGTTTGAACTCTGGCACGATGAGGTCGCCGCGGATGGCACTCTGAATCAAACTGGCGCCGTCACCGCCTTGCATGATTTTAAGAAAATCTGCAAATTCGAGTATAGTTTCGTCCAAATCTTCGTCGTCGCGGTCGAGGTAGGAGCCTAATACGCCTCTCAGTCGAAAGTCGTCCCTTTTTATGCCCATTTCCTGCAAGCGGCGAAAAAGCTGGTGCAGGGTGATGGAGCCTTTTTGTTCGGTATCCAAGGCGCGGAAAAGCTGTCTAAAATCCACTTCGATTTCTTGCTGGACGGTATTGAAAATATGGCTGGTTATTCCATTTTCTGTTTGAAGGGTGGCGGTTGGGCTTTCTGCTTTTTTTGACTTTTTTTCCATGGCATTGATTGTGCAGGTTAAAGGTTGCGCTCCGGTCGGGCTATGCCCGTCGGAGCGCATGGTTTGGTCGGATTTGCCAAATTAAAAATTAAAGAGCATGTCGTGGTATTTCGGGAAGTGCCAGCGATCGTCGTCCACCAGCACTTCGAGCGCGTCCACGCAATGGCGCGTGGCTTCCAGCGTGGGCTTTAGCTCCTTTCCAGCGTATCGAAGCGCGTGGGTAACATCGTTCTGATGATGGAGCTGCGTCAGTTTTTCCTCTAACGTGAAGGTGTTGGCCAACACGCAGTTGACAGCCTCCAACAGTTTCTGCAGATTGTGTTGAGTGGCCAACAGTGCGTGATTGCCGTTGGCTTGGCTCATTTGGGCAAGTTGATTGTTGGTCGCGGCCAATTGTCCCAGATAGGCGTTGGCGCCGGGTATGATGTGGGTGTTGCAGATGTCGAGCATCAATCGAGATTCCAATTCCAGCACCTTGATGTATTCTTCTGCAAAAATCTCGTAGCGAGCCTCCAACTCGCGTTCGTTCAGCACTTTTGTGCGCTCGAAAAGCTCCCGTGCGCCGCTTTCCAAATAGGCACCCAAAGCGTCAGGAGCCGTTTTATTGTTCGATAAGCCCCGACGAGCGGCTTCTGCCTCCCATTCGGCGCTGTACCCATTGCCGTTGAAAATGATGCGCTCGTTGTCGCGAAGGGTTTGCTGTAGCACTGCGACGATGCTTTCCTCCACGGATTGGCCGCTTTGTACTTTTTCATCCACCGCTTGCTTGAATTGAGCAAGTTGGTCGGCAATGGCGGCCTGCAGCACTGTGAGTGCCTGCGCACAGTTGGCCGAAGCGCCCACCGCCCGATATTCGAACTTGTTGCCCGTGAAAGGGAATGGCGAGGTGCGGTTGCGGTCGGTGGAGTCGAGCTCTACCGTTGGCACGCTATACAAATCCAAGTGAAGCACCGATTTGGCATTGATGGATTCGTGCAATCCTTCGGTTTTGAAGCGCTCGAGCACTTTTTCGATGAACTCCCCCGTATAGACCGAGATGATGGCTGGTGGGGCTTCGTTGGCGCCAAGGCGGTGGTCGTTGCCGGGTGTGGCGATGCTGGCGCGGATGAGCGATTCGAAGCGATTGACGGCAGCCACGCGATTGACGGCAGCCACAATGTTGACGAAGAATGTGAGGAAGGAGAGGTTGTGGCCGGGGTCTTTGCCGGGCGAAAGCAGGTTATGCCCTTCGTAGGTGCTGAGGCTCCAGTTGTTGTGTTTGCCGTTGCCGTTGATGCCCGCAAAAGGTTTTTCGTGCAGCAACACGCGCAAACCATGACGGCTTGCCACGCGACGCATGAGGTTCATCAGGAGCAGGTTGTGGTCAACGGCGTTATTCACGTCCTCGAACATGGGGGCGCACTCGTATTGGCCGGGTGCCACCTCGTTGTGGCGGGTTATCACGGGGATGCCGAGTCGGTGCGCCTCTGTTTCAAAGTCAGCGATGAAGTTTTGCACCCGCTCTGGGATGGCGCCGAAATAGTGGTCTTCGAGCTGTTGGTTGCGGGCAGGTTTGTTGCCGAACAGGGTGCGCCCAGCCATTTTGAGGTCATGGCGCTGGTGATAGACATCCTCTTCCACCACGAAATACTCTTGCTCCCAGCCAAGTGTGGCCTTCACGCCTTTCACGTCAGGGTTAAACAATCGGGCCACTTCCGTAGCGGCGCGGTCGAGTTGGCGCAGGGAACGCAGGAGCGGGGTTTTGTAGTCAAGTGCCTCGCCTGTCCATGCGATGTAAATGCTGGGAATGTAGAGTGTCTTGCTCAGCTCTGTTTCGAGAATGAAAATAGTGGCGGTAGGGTCCCACACGGAGTAGCCGCGAGCTTGAGCGGTGTTGCGCAGGCCTCCGCTGGGAAAGCTGGATGCATCTGGCTCCTTTTGCATCAGGTCGCTGCCGCTGAACGATTCGAGCGAGGGGTTGTGGCGGTCGAGCGCGGGTTTGAAAAAGGCATCGTGTTTTTCAGCGGTATTGTTGTTGATGGGTTGAATCCAGTGTGTGTAATGTTTTGCCCCGTTGTCAATAGCCCAGTTTTTAAGGCCCTCGGCGAAAGCATCCGCCAAATTGCGGTCAATGCTTTGGCCTGTTCGCAGGGCGTTGTCGAACAGCTGGAGCACATCCTCAGGCAGGTATTTTTCCATGGCGGCACGGTTGAAGGTATTGCTGCCGAAGTACTCCGAAATAGGTGCGGAAAGCAAAGAGAGCTTGTCAAGTGGGTCGAGAAACTTGGAATCGCGATAAGAAGTGTTGTTCATTGCTTTTGAACATTTTTAGGTAAGTGATGAAAAAAAGTTGAGCTGTCAAGGCATGATTTGTATTTGCAGGGCAATCAGATATTGTTCTTCGAGCGGCAAGGTGTTCGAAGAAGCGATGTGCGGCAATACTCGCCGCGACCATTACCTCTTGTAAAAGGTTAGGAGGCTGATTATTGAGCAAAGAAAACGGGGGGAAAGAAATAGCCGGCTGTCAGAAAAGGCTCATCATAAAAAGGTGGCTTTGGTCATGTTGGATTGCTTGTTTTGGTGTTGATATAGCGAGTGTTTACTGAGTCTGTTCGTGCGAGCTCGATGCGGGCAGAGCCACAAAATGTTCGATTGTTTTTTGCAGCTCTGTTTCTGCCGGAATGCCTTCGATGTCGTTGAAGTTGACCATAGAATGTAGCTCTCCGTTGGTAAAGACCAATTCAACAGCTTCATTGGAAGATACTTGTTGTATGCTGATGCGCCTGAGCTTGGTAGCCAGCGAGATGGCCTCTTTTTCCTCGCCCGCAATTAGCTCGAGGGTCTTTTGAAGCCGCTCGATATAATTGCGCAAGTGGTGGAGTGCCGACGCAGGCGCGTTTCTGAAACCTCCCCATTCCACCTCAATCGGGATATAATTTCCCAACAGCTCGTGCAGCCGTTGCCCCAAGTCGGGAATCGTAGTTTGTCGGATGTGAAGTGCGAGTGTTTTTTCTTCGTGGTTCATGGCCATTGGCTTGGTTTTGATGGCCCAAAGATGGAGGGGGCAACATTCGGTAAGCAAAAAATGGGGTACGTCAACACTACTACACGCGCTTCACAACGCTACACCAGCGGCCATTTTTGATGTTTTTTTTGCAAAAAAGTACATTGAACAGGTTAGTTGGGCGGTCAAACCTTAATAATCCATGCGGGCAAATCACTATCGGTTTCCAAATTGAGCTTGCGGCGCAGTCTGTATCGGTGGGTCTCCACGCCACGCAGCGAGGTGTTAAGCAAAGAGGCGATTTCCTTGCTGGTGAGGTTCATGCGGAGGTAGGCACAATACCGCAGGTCGTGGGCGGTGAGTTTGGGTTGAATTTCGAGCAGGCGTTGGAAGAAGCCCGTATGTACACCTTCGAATCGCTGTTTGAATTCCTCCCAGCGTTCGTCGTCGTTGATGTTGTTTTCGACGAGGCGAAGGATGGGGCGAAAACGCTGCTCGTCCTTCGGGTTATCGCCGATGCCTTCGCGCAGTCGTTCGGCGATTCGGCGGAGCAAATCGTTTTTTTGCAGCAGGTGGATGGTCTGTCCCGCCAATTCGCGGCTTCGAAAGGCCAGTTCCTCGTTGAGCAGGGCTTCGCGGGCTTGCTGTGCCTCTTCATTGTTGCGAAGGGTGGTCAAAACTTGGGCATGTTGAGATTCGTTTCGCCGGCTCGCCCGCGACCATTTCCAAAAAAAATAACCACCCACACTCGTTATGATGGATAAAACAAGCACTCCCGTCGTCCATGCCCAACGTTTTTCACGTTCCTCTGCCAAGTTTTTTTCCAATTTAATCACCTTTTGCTCCTCATCATATTTGGTTTGGATGGTGGCTATTTCCTCTTTTTGCTGGTTTTGCATGAGGCTGTCCTTGACGAACATATAGTGCTTGAGCCAGACAAAAGCGGAATCGGAGCGATTTTGGGCCTCAAACAACTGGTAAAGCCGCTGAGAAACCTCAGTCTCCATTTTCAGGTTTTGCAGTTCCCGTACGAGCCTCAAGCCTTTGCGAAGCGTGTCCTCCGCCATGCGGTATAGCCGCTGCTGCGTCAGCGCCATACCCAGATTGTTGAGCGAATTGGCGTACCAGTTGGTGACCTGCGCTTTTCTCAAATGGTCACCCGCTCGTCGGAAATAGAACACCGCGTCCTCATATTCTTTTCGGTCAAAATGGACAAGGCCGATATTGTTGTAGCAGGTGCCGGCACCTCTCGCGTTTTTAAGTTGGATAAATAGTGCCAGCGCCTGATGGAAATAAATCATGGCGGAGTCGAGTCGGCCTTCCTTTCGGTGAATGATGCCGATGTTGGAGAGCAATGTGGCGCGGTCCATGGGGTCGGGCTGTAAGGGCAGCGCGCGAAAAAACTGGCGAAGCGCCTCGTCGTGGTCATCCATGTAGAAATACAGCAGCCCGAGGTTGTTGATGGTTTTTCCCAGCCGAGCGGCATTTTCCCCCTTTTCGGCCAGGTCAACGGCTCGAAAATACAACTTCAAGGCCTCTGGGTAATTGCCCCGGCGCTGAGATTCGATGGCCAATAGATTGAGGGCAAAGATTACTCCTGCATCGTGCTTAAGTGCTTCCGCCCGCTCAAGGCATTCGCGAGCGTGCAGCAGCGCATTGCTGGGGTCAACAAATCCCTCCGCAGCCGCAATATGGCAAAGGGTCATTACGTATGCCGTGTCGCGTTGTGAAAGTTTGGTCAATACGTTGCGCAAGCTGTCCAGCTTATCTACTTGGGCATTGGTTAACATCGGGGCTATCCATGCGAAAATAATTAAGCCAAAGGCGCGAATCATCGGGCAGGCGATTGAGAGTGTTTGTCAATGAAATTTAGACTGCTTACACGTTGCGAAAAGAAGCGTGGCTTTAATGGCCAAATCAAAAAAAAGTTCGTGGACGCTACAAACTTAATATGAAAAAAACCGCTGCCCGGCACAAAGCCGAGAAGCGGTCTGTCTTCTACAGTTTCAAGAGAAATGCCTTAAGCCTTCCGCCACTTGATGGTGCAGCCCACGGCTTTTGTCTCTTTCACTTTCACTTCCGAGCCATCCCGCAGCGCGTCAATGGCATTCTCCAAATATCGCTCCTTCACTTCGGTAGGCTCTTCCGAGTTGTCGTCAATCGCACCGATGTAGCGCACCACGCGGTCTTTGTCGAGCAGATAAACGTGTGGGGTGCGCGTGGCGCCATAAGCTTTGGCGATTTCCTGCGTCTCGTCGTAGAGATATGCGAAAGGAAATCCTTTTTCTTTGGCGCGCACCTTCATCTTGTCGTAGCTGTCTTGTGGTTGCACATCCTTGTCGTTCGGATTGATAGCCACCACCGGGTAGCCAAGCGGCGCGTATTTGTTGTGCAGCGCGATAATGCGGTCTTCATAAGCCTTGGCATAAGGGCAGTGGTTGCAAGTGAAAATGACGATGTAGCCTTCCGCATTTTTGATGCCTGCCAGCGACACCATGTTGCCATCCACGTTTTTAAGGCTGAAATCGCGGGCCGTGTCGCCCACATGGTAGCCGCCCGGGTGGCTGCCAACAAACGACATGGCGACAAATGCCAAAGCAAAAGTGAGGAGCGAGAGTACTTTTTTCATGTTGCTTAAATTTTTATGATGAAATGTAAAAACTTAGGTAGAAGGTTGAGGGTAGAAGGCTGGATTCATCTCCATTGAAACAGTATGCGCCCCAAAAACAAGGCTTTCAGCCCTCTATCTTCCGCTTTTTACCCTCTACCTAAGTTTTACGATGAAATGACTTCAATGCCTCCTAAAGCGCCTCTTTCACCGCCGCTTCCAGTTCGGTGTAGGTCAATTTTTTTTCAAAAAACCGCGACACGTTCTTTTTCTTTGAAACAATCAACGTGGCCGGAATCGCGCCCGACCAAGCTGTGTCCACCAAGTCAATATAGTTGTTTGGATTTGATTCGTTCATGAACACCACCGTGCTTTCCAATTTGCGCTTTTTTACAAATGGCTTCACTTTTGGCTCCACATTTCGCTTGAAATCAGTGCTGATAAGTATGACTTTCACCTTCTTGTCGGCGTAGTTTTTATTCAATTTTTCAAAAGCGGGCAATTCTTCCACACACGGCGCGCACCACGTCGCCCAGAAATTGAGCACATACAAGGTATCGGTGTCGGCGTTTTTCCATGCGGTGATTTGCTCAGCCTTGATGAAGGGAATGTCTTGGGCGGAAAGGCTAAAGCCAAACGCACTAAGCAGCAAGAGTAAGAGAGACACGCGCATGAAAGAAGAGGTGTTGGAGGTGAAAGACATCGAAAGAAACGCCCTCTCACCACTATTGTTGACATTTTCTCGACCTAACCCTGATTCACGGCGCTACTTTGCTGGAATAAGCAAACGTGTGGCGTTTGTAGCGGGCGACAGTGAATTCGACGACCCATGCCATTTGTAGGCATTTTTTACCCAATCCTGACCGCCATTTCGCACAACTACCCTAATCTTGCGCCCAAAATTGACCTTTCTTATGCGCCAAATTCTTTTTTCCAAGTCCCATTTTCCGGTTCTCCTGTTTTGCTGTTTGATTTCAACCCCTTGTTTTTCCCAAAACGAACAACCAACAACCAACAACCAACAACGAACAACGAACAACGAACAACGAACAACGAACAACGAACAACCAACAACCCTCAAACCAGAAACCCACTTAAAAAACATCCGCCAACTCACCTTTGGCGGCGACAACGCGGAGGCCTACTGGAGTCCCGACGGTAAATGGCTTACCTTTCAAAGCAACTACACGGGCTGGGGGCTGGAATGCGACCAAATTTTCACTATGGAAGTGGGCAAAGCCGCGGGCGACAGCACTTACAAACCGACACTCATCAGCACTGGCAAAGGCCGCACCACATGCTCCTATTTCATGCCCGATGGCAAGCACATCCTGTTTGCCAGCACCCACACGGGAGGCCATGCCTGTCCACACACGCCCAACCTCCGCGAAGGCGGCAAGTACCTCTGGCCGATTTTCGACACCTACGACATTTTTGTGGCTGATATGCAAGGCAACATCGTGAAGCAGCTGACCACCACCCCCGGCTACGACGCGGAGGCCGTCGTCAGCCCGAAAGGCGACAAAATCCTCTTTACCAGCGACCGCTCCGGCGACCTCGAGCTCTGGACGATGGACATGGATGGCTCCAACCAAAAACAAATCACCTTCGACCTCGGCTACGACGGCGGTGCGTTTTTCTCGCCCGACGGCTCCAAAATCGTGTTCCGCGCCAGCCGACCCAAAACCGCCGAGGCCATCGCCGAATATCGAGACCTCCTGAAAAAGGGCCTCGTGGCCCCTGCCGACATGGAGATATTCACCTGCAACGCGGATGGCTCCAACCTGCGCCAAGTGACCCACTTGGGCAAAGCCAATTGGGCACCGTTCTTCCATCCTTCTGGCAAAAAAATCATTTTCAGCAGCAACCACCACTCTTCCCGGGGCTACGATTTTCAACTCTACATGATAAACGAAGACGGCACTGGGCTGGAGCAAATCACCCACGAGAGCATTTTCAACTCCTTTCCAATGTTCTCGCCCGACGGAAAAAAACTGGTCTTTTCCTCCAATCGCGACAACGGCGGCACACGCGACACGAATGTGTTCGTGGCAGATTGGGTGGATTGAAAATGAGATGGTCTAATTTTTCCGCACACAAAACTCTCTTAAATTTGTGTCAAGATGGAAAAACAAAAAAAGATCAAAGCAGTGCGTCGCAAGAATGATGAAGGCTTCAAAAGCGAAGCGCTACGGATGGTCAACGGAGGTCGGAGCGTACCGGATGTAGCCCGCTCCTTGGGCATGAGCGAGAACTTGTTGTACAAATGGCGCACGGAGCAAAAGTCGTCGTATTCACCGGAAGAGTCCGGTCGTGATGCCGAGTTGGAGCAATTGCGCAAGCAATCACGGCAGGTTGAAATGGAGCGGGATATTTTAAAAAAAGCCTTGGCCATCTTCGGACGAACGACATGACGCTGCTCTATCAGATAGTTCACATATTATCGGCAGAGTATGCAGTTAGAGTTTTGTGTACGGTTCTAAGTGTTTGTTTCAGTTCGTTTTATACCTGGAAGCGCGGGGATAGTTTTCGCCCGAGTTCGACCAGAATGGCGTTCGCTGCGGAGGTGAAAAAGGTTTTTACGGAACATCGGCGTCGCTATGGGGCTCGGCGGATCAGCAAAGAGTTGCAAGCACAGGGTTTGGCGATTGGTCGCCATCAAACGGCCACGTTGATGCGACAACAAGAACTGAAGGCTATACAACCCAAGAGCTTTGTGCCTAAGACAACACCATCATCTTTACCAACGGCACCTATCACGCGCGGGTGCAAAAATGAAGTAGCAAGTATTTCATTCACTCACCACGACACCGTCACATCCCCTGAATACACCTCCACCTTGCCGTCCACGTCCTGAAAGGCGCCCTACTGTCTGCCTCACAAATCCCTTTGCACAAAAGGTAACATTAGTCACAATCCCGCCACTTCCCGCCCTCTATCTTTGCAGGAAAACGCAGTGATTTATGTCCTTTAAACGCAGAGATTTCCTCCGCAACACCCTCCTCACAGGCATCGGCGCAAGCCTGTCGCCATTAGCCGTCGCCAACCCAACCGGCTCAATCGAACCCATCGGCCCAATCGAATCAATCGAAAAATCCGGCACGCTCACCCTTCTCCAAACCACCGACGTGCATTGCCAAATCCACCCGCACGACGAGATGTTTTGGGAAAACGAAAAAATGGTGTTCAGAAAAACGGCTGGCTACGCGCAACTCGCCACCATGCTCGACAAAATCCGCAAGACCAATCCCAACACTTTCACCATTGACACGGGCGATATGTTCCAAGGCAGCGAACTGTCCGTGAAAACAATGGGCAAAGCCTTCGTGCCGATTTTGAACACACTCGGCTACGACCTCTATTTGCCCGGCAACTGGGAGGTGATTTACGGCAAAAAGCAAATGCAAACCCTGCTCGGCGGTCTCGACGCGCCGAAAGTGTGCGCCAATATGTATCACGATTTGGGTGAGGGCAAGAAGGGCGAACTCGTGTTCCCGCCCTACTACACTTGGTCGCGTTTGGGCGTAAAAATCGGCTTCATCGGACTCACCGACCACTTGGTGCCGCTTCGCCAGTCGCCGAATTATTCCAAAGGCATCATTTACACAAAACCCGAAGAAAGCCTTGCCCCGTGGGTGCGGGTTTTGCGCGAACAGGAGCAATGCGATTTTGTCATCATCATCGCGCACCTCGGCCTTTCGCAGCAAATTAACTTAGCCAACCTTCCTGAATGTGAGGGCGTTGACTACATTTTCGGCGGCGACACCCACGAGCGCGTGCGCGAGCCGATTCAGTGCAAGTACGCCAAAGTAGTGGAGCCGGGCGCGTTTGGCTCCTTTGTCGGCAGGCTCGATCTGGAGGTGAAAGACGGCAAAATCGTCGGCGAGAAGTACGAGCTTTTGGAAGTGGACGCGAAAAAACACAAGCCCAAAGCAGCAATTCAAAAACTCATTGACAACCTCGAAGCGCCCTTCGTGGCCGACATCAACAAAGTGCACGGGTACAGCACCGTGCCGCTTTATCGCTACTTCGTCATCGAAAACACGATTGACACCATGATTCTCGATGCGCTCGACTGGCGCGTGGACACGGACATCGTGTTGTCCAACGGCTTCCGTTTCTGCCCGCCGCGCAATGTGGGGCCTGATGGTCTCGCACCGATTACGGAAGGCTACATTTTCGATATGCTGCCGGTAGATTCATACATCCGTACCGCAAAGGTGACGGGGCAGCAACTCTTCGATTGGTTGGAAAAAGAATTGAACAACGTGTTTGCCAAAGACGCCTCCAAGCGTTTCGGCGGCTGGGTGGTGAAATTCAAGGGCATGGAGGTCGAATTTTTGGCCTTCGGCGAACCCGGCAAGCGGGTGCAAAAAGTCACCGTCGGGGGCCAACCGCTCGATTTGCAGAGGACATACACCGTCTGCGCCTGCGAGCGCGACGGCGACCCCGACACGGTGCTTTGTCGCATCCCGAATGTGAAAGAAGGCAAAAACACGCCCTACACCTTGCACCAAACGATGCGCGACTATCTGGCGGCCAACTCGCCCGTGACCCCTGCGCCGCGCGGCTACGCGAAGGCTTTGGATGCGCCGGCGACGTTGCTGACGCAGGTGACGGGGGTGGAGTATGCGTTTAGGTAAAACCTTGTTAAGATATTGACCATGAAGCATTTATTTGCAATAGCGATACTTCTAAGTTGGGCTGCAAACAACCTTTTAGGGCAATCTTCGCCCAATTTTAAAGTCATCTTGGAAGAACTTCCGATTCCCAATTTGCCCGGCCTGCAAGCATACGTCATCGGCGAATCCGAGGGTATATGGCTCGTCATCGGGGGGCGGAAAGACGGCTTGCACCGCCGCCAGCCTTTCGCCGCATTCGATGTGGCAGGCATGAACAACAATGTGTACGTCCTCGACCCGGTTTCTCAAAACGTGTGGTCGAAGCCGCTCAACACGCTGCCCATCTCGATGGTGGAGCAATTGCAATCCACGAATATGGAGTTCCGGCAGGTGGGTAACACACTTTACATAGTGGGCGGCTACGGCTATTCCAACACCGCCAGCGACCACATCACTTACCCTTATTTGACTGCGGTGAATGTGCCGGGCGTTATCGAGGCTGTCATAAATAATCAATCATTGACACCTCATTTTCGCCAACTTCAGGACGCGCGCGTACAAGTGACCGGCGGTTATCTCGATGCGCTCGACGATTATTTTTACCTCGCCGGAGGGCAAAAATTCATAGGTCGCTACAATCCTATGGGGCCAAATCATGGTCCGGGATTTATTCAGGAGTACACCAACGAAGTCCGCCGCTTCAAGATCGCGGACGACGGTGTCACGCTGGCTTTGACCAACTACGAAGCGTGGAAAGACACCCAAAACCTGCATCGCCGCGACTACAATATGGTGCCGCAGATTTTTCCTGATGGCACATACGGCTTCACGATGTTTTCAGGCGTTTTCCGCTACGACCAAGACCTCCCGTGGCTCAACACGGTGGATGTGACCAGCACGGGATTTTCGGTGAACAACTCCTTCAACCAACACTTGAACCAGTACCACACGGCGCATCTTCCGATTTACAGCGCCGCTGAAAATCAAATGCACACGATTTTTTTCGGCGGCATCAGCCAATTTTATGTGGACGACGTGACGGGTTTTTTAATCGAAGACCCGAATGTGCCGTTCGTAAAAACCATCAGCATGGTGACGCGCTTTGCCGACGGCCAAATGGCGGAAGTGAAAATCGGTGAAATGCCCTATCTGACGGGCGCAAGCGCCGAGTTTATCCCTCGCTCCGACGCGCCGCGATACGAAAATGGCGTGCTTCGATTCGACGACCTCGACTCTGACACCGCATTTGTCGGGTACGTTTTAGGCGGCATCCAGAGCAGTCAGCCAAACATTTTTTTCATCAATACCGGTGCGGAAAGCGTGGCTGCCAACCGGCTGTTTAAGGTGTTTTTTGTTCGAAGTGCCGCAAGCGCCACAAAGTTCGTGGAGCAAAATCCCTTGCACGTCTCAGCCATCCCAAATCCATTCCGCAACGAGTTGCAGGTTTCTTTTGAAACGACTTCCAGACAACAAATCGGCATTCAGATATTCGATGCCAGTGGTAAAAGAGTGTTGAAAATGCCCGAACAAGAATATCAGGCTGGAAAACATCAAGTGCCCGTCACTCTAAAATGGTTTCCGAAGGGAACATACACTATTTTGCTCAGCGAACAAGGCAAAACCATCGCCAACTGTCAAATCATCAAACAATAAATTCGAAGCATGAAAACTTCATTTCAAGACCTCATTTCATCTGAAACACCCACAGTCATTGACTTCTTTGCCACTTGGTGCGGCCCTTGCCGCATGGTGACGCCCATTTTGGAAGACCTAAAGGCCGACATGGGCGAGCAAGTGCGCGTGTATAAAATTGACGTGGACCAAAATCCCGGGTTGGCGGCTCAATACAATGTGCGAAGCGTGCCGACACTCATGATTTTCAAAAACGGAAAATTGCAATGGCGACAGGCGGGTGTGCAAAGCAAAGCGACCTTGAAAAACGTAATTGCATCTATCCAATAATGACATGAAGGCACTCAACGACTGGAAATTCGTGCTCATCGCCTGCCTCACGCTGGGGCTGGCGCCCTTCGTGCCGGAGCCGCACATCTGGGGCAAACTCCGCTGGGTAGCCGGAGGCGCCATTGGCATGAAACCGATGGATTGGTTCGACTTGGCCTATCACGGTTTGCCGTGGCTGCTCCTGATTCGGCTGCTTGTCATAAAAATTGTAAGAAGATGAACCACGAACAACACACCATCGAACAACTGCGCCGCAGCCTCAACCTCTCGGTGACGCTGAACGTGCTCATGGCGCTCGTCATGTTTCTGGGCATCGTCGTCAGCCTGACCGACAGTTGGCCCAAGTGGGAGCCAGAAAATTGGTTCAAAAGTAAAGGCGCTCCCTCGCCGTATTCCGTTGAAAATCACGAAACGCCCGATAGCATGACCCTCGCCGTCGCCCGAAAACTCACGCTCTGGCAAGGCAAAAACGCCGACTATGCTCCCGCCAACGATACAGGCGACCTCATCCGCTATGGCCGCGACCTCATCGCCAACACCGCCGCCTACCTCGGGCCAAAAGGCAGTGTGGCGCATATCACCAATGGCCTGAACTGTCAGAATTGCCACCTCGACGCGGGCACACGCCCCTGGGGCAACAACTACGGCGCAGTCGCCTCCACTTACCCCAAATTCCGCGAGCGCAGCGGCACGGAGGAAGACCTCTACAAAAGGGTGAGCGACTGCATGGAGCGCAGCTTGAATGGGAAAACCCTTCCGCCCGACAGCCGCGAAATGCAGGCGATGATGCAGTATATCAACTGGTTAGGCCGCGATGTCCCAAAGAATGAGGTGCCGAACGGCACTGGCATCGTCGCCTTGCCATTCCTCACACGCGCCGCCGACCCCGCCAAAGGCAAGGAAATCTACGCCGCCAAATGTGCCAGTTGCCACGCTCCCGACGGGCAGGGACTGCTCTCCCCCGATGGCAAAACCTACGCCTACCCGCCACTGTGGGGGGCGCACAGCTACAACATCGGCGCGGGGCTGTACCGACTGTCGCGCTTCGCGGGCTATGTGAAGTATAATATGCCGTTCGGCGCCACATACCAAAACCCACAACTCAGCGACGAGGAATGTTGGGACGTGGCGGCCTTCGTCAATTCGCAGCCGCGCCCCGGCATGGATATTTCCGCCGACTGGCCGAATCTGCTCGGCAAACCCGTTGACCACCCCTTCGGCCCCTTCGCCGACAGTTTTTCGGAAAAACAGCATAAGTTTGGGCCGTTTCAGCCAATTAAGGATAAAATTGCGGCGTTGAAACAAGCAAAATAGCCGCTTCTCGTGCTGTGCACTTCAACTTTTTTCAGACCATGAACAACTTGACAAAATACCTGCTCGCTGCCAGCGCCATCGTCGCGCTCCTTCACTTCTTATTCTTTTCCCCCCAAAACACAACCGCGCCGGAAAAGCGGCAGCATCGCATCGTGTTCCAGCTCACCACACCCGACACGGCTGCCTATCGCGCCCTCACGCGGCAGTTGAACAACGTGCTCGCCCATTGGCCGGGCGCTCAGCTCGAAGTAGTGGCGCACAACAAGGGCATCGGGATGTTGCTCAAAGACAAGACCAACGTGCAGCCCGAAATCACCGCCCTGAAAAACAAGGGCATCCAATTCATCGCTTGCGAGAATACCTTGAAACAGCAGAACTTGGAAAAGTCGCAAATCGTGGCAGAGGCGGGTTTTGTGCCAGTAGGCATCGCGGCCATCGTAGAGCGGCAGGAAGATGGTTGGTCATATATCAAGGCGGGTTTCTAATTTTGTTCGAGCCAAACCATCTATTTACTCTCCGTCATTCTACTCGAATATGCTTGCCGACCCATCCTTGTTGCGCCGCCTCGCCGCCGAAAACGAAGTCAAAGTCTTGCCACCCGGCCAAGTGTTGCTCGATTTTCACAAATATATTCGCAGCATACCCGTCGTGCTACGCGGCCATGTGAAAGTAGTGGGCGAGGATGACGAAGGCAACGAAATCCTGCTTTACTATCTTAAACCCGGCGAGAGCTGTGTCATGTCCATCCTCGGCGCGTTGAACAGCAGCGCCTCCAAAGTCCGTGCCGTGACGGTGGACGAGACGGAAATCATCTTCATTCGCCCCGAACGCGCCGCCTCCCTCATCCGCGAATCGCCCGCCTGGGCCGAATACATTTTCAAACTCTATCAAACCCGCTATGAAGAGTTGTTGGAGGCCGTCACCAAGGTCAATTTCAAAAAATTGGACGACCGCATCATTGACTTGCTGGAGGAAAGGGCCAAGCTGTTCGAGACTCGCCTGATCACCGTGACCCACCAAGAAATCGCCGACGAAATCGGCAGCCCACGCGAAGCCATATCAAGAGTGCTGAAAAAATTGGAGCGGGCAGGGGCTGTGCGACTTTTTAGGGGGAAAATAGAGCTTGTGTAGCAAGTGTTACAAAGATGGCCTGCCACGGCGACGCAACTTTGTCGCATCAAAAACAAACCGTCAACCGCTATATGCAGCGCACGGCACCCAAGTGGGTCAAATTCCTTTTCGTTTGCTTCTTATGCCTGCTGTTGGCGAGCCTTGTCGGTTTGTTGGCGCATTTTTTTTCACACTGACAAACTTTATTGGCCATGAAAAAGAACATGGGTTCGCTCGACAAAACCATCCGCCTCATAGCGGCAGCATTATTCGCTGTGCTGTTTTTCACCAATGTTGTCGGCGGCATGGTGGGCTATGTGCTACTGGCGCTCGGCGGCATCTTCGTGTTGACCAGTCTGGTAGGCTTTTGCCCTATTTACGCGATAGTAGGTCTGAATACCTGTCCGGCAAACGAGCGCCAATAATGCTAACCTTTTTTCCTTCCCAAATAAATTAACATGGAATTGCTGGGTTATGTCGCTTCTGCGATTATTGGAGTTTCGCTGGGGCTGATTGGTGGCGGGGGGTCTATCCTTACCGTCCCGGTATTGGTATATCTGATGGGTGTGGAGCCAGTGGTGGCCACTGCCTATTCGTTGTTCATTGTTGGCTCCACTGCATTGGTAGGGGCTGTGCCCAAATGGCGCAATGGCGTGGTGAACGTAAAAACCGCCATTATTTTTGGCATCCCCTCCATCGCTGCCGTTTATGCCACGCGGGCTTGGCTAGTGCCGCTCATCCCACAAGAGGTCTTTACGGTAGGTGGTTTCGTAGTGACGAAGTCTATTCTACTGATGCTCTTGTTTGCGGTGCTTATGGTAGCCGCTTCTATTTCGATGATTCGCAGCAAAAACGGCGAGACGGACGCCCCCGCCAACACCAACGGACTGCATTTCAATTATCCCCTCATCCTGCTCGAAGGCGTGGTGGTGGGTATGCTCACAGGCTTGGTCGGTGCGGGAGGTGGTTTCCTCATCATCCCGGCACTGGTATTGCTGGCCAAACTACCGATGAAAGAAGCGGTCGGCACCTCGTTGCTCATCATCGGGATGAAGTCGCTGTTGGGCTTCACGGGCGACCTGGGGCACTACTCGATGGATTGGATGTTGTTGCTCACAGTAACGGGCTTGGCCATCGCGGGCATTTTTGTCGGCAATGCCATGAGCAAGCGCGTCTCTGCCCAAAAACTCAAAATAGGTTTCGGCTGGTTTGTGTTGATGATGGGTATTTACATCATCATGAAAGAGATTTTTATTCCCTGAACGTAAAAACCAAACCAATCCTTTCTGGGTGTGTTGCTTGATAAAAAGCTATTTTTGCACCAAACAAAGGAAAAATCTATGAAGAAGTTGAATGCCATCGGCCTCGATGTGGCGAAATCAAAAACGCTGGCAGAAAAACTAAGTGCGCTGCTGGCCAACTATTCCATTTTCTACCAAAACACGAGAGGCTATCACTGGAACATCCGGGGCGAGAAATTTTTTGAGCTGCACTTGAAGTTTGAAGAGCTTTACAACGATTTGTTGCTCAAAATTGACGAAGTGGCAGAACGCATCCTGACGCTGGGCCACTCGCCCAATCACCGCTATTCCGATTACAAAAACATCTCGCTCATCAAGGAGAGCAGCCAAGTATCGGATGGCACCAAAGCCGTGGAGGATATCATCAACTCATTTCAGGTCATCATCACCTTGCAGCGCGAGTTGCTCGAGCTCTCCGCAGATGCTGGCGACGAAGGCACCAATGCCTTGATGAGCGACTACATCCGTGCACAGGAAAAAATGGTGTGGATGTACTCAGCCTTCCTCAACAAAAAATAAGCGCCGCAGACGCGAGTTTTTTTCAAAATACCCCCCATTGTAACACCTGTCACCGAAGTCGCTCCCTTGCAGGATTTACCTTTGTGGCATCATTCGCAACCATCTAAATAAAATCATTCGCTCATGATTCTCGAACAAATCTATACTGGCTGCCTCGCACAAGGAGCCTACTACATTGAAAGCAATGGTGAAGCAGCCGTGATTGACCCCCTGCGCGAAGTGCAACCCTATCTTGACCGCGCGGCCAAGAGTGGCGCGAAAATCAAGTACGTTTTTGAGACCCACTTTCACGCCGACTTCGTGAGCGGTCACTTGGACCTTTCGCAAAAAACAGGCGCGCCCATCGTGTATGGCCCCACCGCAAAACCCGACTTCAATGCACACGTCGCCCACGATGGCGAGATTTTTCAATTGGGCAAATTGAAAATAAAAGTGCTGCACACGCCCGGCCACACCATGGAGAGCACCTGCTACCTGCTCTTCGACGAAAATGGCAAGGAAAAAGCCCTTTTCTCTGGCGACACGCTGTTCATCGGCGATGTGGGCCGCCCCGACCTGGCGCAGAAAGCCGCCGATATGACGCAGGAGCAACTCGCGGCCACCCTCTATCGCTCGCTGCGCGAAAAGGTGATGACCTTGCCCGACGATGTCATCGTCTATCCCGCACACGGTGCCGGCTCCGCTTGTGGCAAAAACATGAGCAAAGAAACCTTCGATACCCTCGGCCACCAGAAAGCCACCAACTACGCCTTGCGTGCCGACATGACGGAAGCCGAATTCGTGAAAGAGGTGACGACGGGCCTCATGCCCCCGCCTGCCTACTTCCCGCTCAACGTGATGCTCAACAAAAAAGGATACGACAGCATTGACGAGGTGCTCAAACGCGGCTCTCATGCGCTCAGCCCGCGTGCCTTTGAGACCGCGGCCAACGAGACAGGTGCCATCGTGCTCGATACCCGCGATGCAGAAACCTTCTCCAAAGGATTTGTGCCCAACTCGATTAACATAGGCATTGACGGCAATTTTGCTCCGTGGGTGGGTGCGCTCATCCCCGATATTCGCCAAGAAATCCTGCTCATCGCAGAGCCGGGCCGCGAAAAAGAAGTCGTCACCCGCTTGGCTCGCGTAGGCTACGATTATGTGATTGGCTATCTGGACGGAGGGTTCGATGCTTGGAAAAAAGCAGGCATGGAAACCGATGCCATCGAACGGGTGGATGCCAAAGAAGTAGGGGAACGCCTCCAACGCGGCGAAAAGCTAAACATTCTGGACGTGCGCAAAGCCAGCGAGTATTTCAGCGAACACGTCATGGATGCCGAAAACGCCCCGCTCGATTTCGTCAACGACAGCATGGCGCAGGTGGACAAAAAGAAAACCTACTTCGTGCATTGCGCGGGCGGATACCGCTCCATGATTTTTGCCTCGATACTTCGGGCACGCGGCTACGACAATCTCATTGACGTGCGCGGCGGTTTCAAAGCCCTCAAAGAGGCGGGCAACGTTCCGGTGAGCGACTATGTATGCCCCACCACGATGCTCTGATTTTAAAAAACAGACTTGTTGATGAGGGTTGATGAGGGTTGATGAAGGTTTATCAAGTTGATTATCAACCCCTCATCAACCCCTCATCAACCCCCATCAACCCTCATCAACCCTCATCAACCCTCATCAACCCCCATCAACCCTCATCAACCTTCACTCAACCTTCACTCAACTTCCCCCTTTTCAAACAATGGGATTTTTTAGCAAACTCTTCGGCACAGCCGAGGCCTCTTTCGACGTGCCTGCTTTGATGCAAAAAGGCGCAATTATCGTGGACGTGCGCACCCCTGCCGAGTACAACAGCGGCCACATCAAAGGCTCGCTCAACATTCCACTCGACCAAATCGGCGCTAAGGTCAGTGCGTTGAAATCAAAAAATGCCCCCATCATCACCGTCTGTCGTAGTGGCAACCGCAGCGGTGTTGCGGCCGACATCCTGAGTAAAAACGGGTTAGAGGTGTACAACGGCGGCGCTTGGGATAGCCTCAAAACACAACTTGCGTAAGCCGTCGAGCCTTTGGCCAACGGGGGCAGTCTATGGCGCTTGAAATAGGCTGCCCCCTTGCACACGACCAAATAAACATCATGAAAAGGATTGCTCTGCTCCTCCTCGTTTTGAGCGTCTTTTTTGAATTAAAGGCGCAAACTTCCCATCCTCCCAACGACTCCGCCACCTGCCTGCAAAACCTGCTGCGATGCGGTAAGTTTACGGGACACGCTCGCCTGTTTGGCATGGCTACCGACAACAGTGGTGGCCTGACCGACTACTACGGCATCGCGGCAGGGGTGGGGTTGGGCTACGTCACCCCTGCCATCGCGGGGTTCGAGGCTGGCATATCGGGCTTCATGATTTTCAACCTCGCCTCGTCCGACCTTGCTATGCGCGACAGCCTCACCGGGATGCCCAATCGCTACGAAATCGGGCTTTTTGACATTGAAAACCCGCACAACACCACTGACCTCGACCGCACGGAAGAGCTGTTTTTGCGCTGGAAAAAAGACAACTTGGCCAGCGTCACAGTGGGTCGTTTTGTGCCAAAATCGCCTTTCATCAACCCTCAGGATGGGCGCATGCGCCCCACTTTGGCGCAGGGGATATGGATAGAGGCAGGCCCCGGGGAAAAATGGCGTGCGCATGCTGCGTGGCTCGGTGGCTTTTCCCCGCGCTCCACCGTTCGATGGTTCAAAACAGGCGAGTCTATTGGGGTCTATCCATCCGGCTTCAATCCTGACGGCTCTCGTTCCGACTATCGGGGCCATCTCGAAAGCAAGGGCGTGTTTATTGCTGCGATGGAGGCTCAACTGAGTGAGGGCGTGCGTTTGCAAGCATGGAATCATTTCACGGAAAATATATTCAACACCGCTTGGCTGGAATTGAGCGCCGAACACAAATTGGCAAACGGCGCAACGCTCTATGCGAAGGCGCAGGGTATCCGGCAGGATGCCTTGCGAGATGGCGGCAACGCCGACCCGACCAAGACCTATTTTGAAAAGGGCGGGCATGCCGAAGTGTTTGGCCTGCGGCTGGGGCTGCGCGAACAGCATCGGCACTTCAATCTGAACTACACCCGCATCACCCCGTCGGGGCGCTACTTGATGCCGCGCGAGTGGGGCCGCGACCCGCATTACACCTTCCTGCCGCGCGAGCGCAACGAGGGTTTCGGCGATGTGCACGCCTTCAGCATGAACGCGGAGACGATACGCCGCGGTTGGCAATATGCCTTGGGCGCAGGCTACTACGATTTGCCCGATGCGCTCAACGCGCGCTTGAACAAATACGCCATGCCCTCCTACATTCAGTTGAATGTCTCTATACGGCATCATTTTCACAAAATGCTGGAAGGACTGGAAGGCACGCTGCTCGTGGTGCACAAAGTCGGCACGGGAAACACTTATGAAAAACCGGGCTTGATTTTCAACAAGGTGGACATGACCCTTTTCAACTTGGTGCTCGACTATCATTTTTGAAGAAAATTGGCTTTGTGACCAATGTCACAAACTGCCAGAAACAACCTTGTCTATTTTTGCTTTTAAATTTTTGAACAAAAATGCTCGAACTATTGCAACGCCCCTGGCCTTGGTACACAGCAGGCATCATTGCAGGCCTCACCGTACCGGCACTTTTGATTTTGGGCAACAGACACTTTGGTATTTCAGCCAACTTGCGCCACATCTGTGCCGCTTGTCTCCCCGCAAACGTCAAGTTTTTCAAGTACGACTGGAAAAAGGAAGCGTGGAATTTGTTTTTTATCGGCGGCATCGTTGTCGGGGCTTTTCTCGCCTCCACCCTGCTAGCCGACCCCAACCCGGTGCAAGTGGCACCTGCGTTGGCCGAAGAATTGGCTGGCTACGGCATGACCGATTTCAGCAGTATGGTGCCCGTCGAGCTGATTTCGTGGCCCAGCCTTTTCACGCTCCGGGGATTCATTCTGCTGGTGGGAGGTGGTTTTTTGGTGGGCTTCGGCACTCGCTACGCGGGCGGCTGCACCAGTGGTCACGCCATCATGGGGCTTTCCAACCTGCAATGGCCTTCGCTCGTCGCCACCTGCTGCTTTATGGCGGGCGGTTTCATCATGGCCAATCTCATTTTACCCTTCATCATGCAACTCTAAAAAATGGCTCAGACTAATTTCAATACCACCACCATAACCCCAGAGACAGACTATGAGGTGCGTTCGTTGGATACTATGTGTGTCAACGAATCAGACGTGTCACTTCCGTGGTATCACAACCTGAAATACGCCGCTGTGGGGGTGCTGTTTGGCATCACCTTCGTGAAGGCAGAGATTATTTCTTGGTTCCGAATTCAGGAGATGTTTCGCTTGCAGTCGTTCCACATGTACGGGGTCATCGGCACCGCTGTGGCAGTGGGCGCGTTGTCGGTTTTTCTCATCAAAAAATTCAAGGTTCGGACCATTCACGGCGAAGCCATCACGTTTCAAGACAAGAAATTCAATAAGGGCCAAATCTTCGGCGGTTTGTTGTTTGGCTTTGGCTGGGCGATGACGGGCGCTTGCCCCGGCCCCCTCTTTGCCACACTTGGCACGGGTGCTTTGGCCATCAGCGTCACCATTCTGTCTGCCATTGCTGGCACATGGGTGTATGGGTATTTCCGCGACCGATTGCCGCATTGATGGAGGGGTTGAGGTGTCTCACAAGTCAGTGACCAATGTTCAGTGGCTTGTGCGACACCTCACTTTTTTGCCTACTACGCGCTCCCTCACAGTTTCCTGATTTTGATGTTTTTGAACCAGACGGGGTCGCCGTGGTCTTGCAGGGAGATTTTCCCTTTGGACGACAGGCCAAAGTCGCTTGATAGCGCAGGGAACTTGCTGCCCTCTATGAGTGCCAGCCATTCTTTGGTAGGCTTTCCATTTTTAAACATCTGTATTTCCACCACTTTGCGGTGATTGAGCCAGTGTTCGACCTTGCCGTTTTTACTGACAAGGCGTGCGTGGTTCCATTCGCCAGCGGGTTTCACGGTTTCGTACTTGCAGGCGATGAGGTCGTACAAATCACCTGCCCGATGCTTGTGAATACGGGCATCGGGGTGGCAGCTGTTATCGAGCACCTGCATTTCAGGCCCTGTTTTCCAGACATAATCGTATTTGGCTGGGTCTTCGATGACGTGGTAGATAATGCCCGAATTGCCACAGGGGGCGATTTTCCAATCCAAGGTCAGTTCAAAATTCTCGTACTCGCTGGCGGTCAGGATGTCGCCCCCATCGGCGGCCTGCCAACCTCCGTCGGGGTTGGGCTTGGCATCCAAGTGGATGGCGTTGTCGTGCACGACCCATGATTTGCCGATGGAGGTTTTGCCGTAGTTGTGCCAGCCTTCGAGGTCTTTTCCGTTGAAAAGCAATTGCCACCCAGCGGCTTTTTCTCTGTCTGTCAGGGTGTTGTCGGTAGGTGGCGAGTAGGGTGGGCGGCTGACTACGGTGCCGTAGTTGTCAGAGGGGATGGCGTTCATGGTGTACCAAGCTTCGGTTGTCCAGATTTCATGTTCGAGTTCGCTGAGGGGCAGGTTGAGCAGACGAATGTACACGACATGGAGGGGTTTGATGCCGGGTATTTCCAAAAAAACTTTTTTGCGGTCGGCGGAGACGGAGGCGGATTTGACTGTCATGGTCTCTTCGTTCATTTTGGGGCCGCCGTAGTCGGCGGTAGGCTTGTACCACCATTGTTGCACTTGATAGTGCGATACGTCCCACCCGTCGCCTTCGCGCAAGGGTTCGGTGAACTCGATTTCCACGCCGTTTGTCTTGGCTCGCACGGCCAGCATTTCAAAAGCGGATTGGCCGTTGTATTTCAGGCGCTGCAATCCGTACCAAAATTTGCCTTGTTGGCTCCAGTTGCCCGGATTTCCAATCATGCCGACGTAGAGCGCACCATCAGGCCCCCACACAAGGCGGTGGGTGCTGCCTTCAAGTCCTTGCGTGAATTTGAACACCGCGCCTTGATATTCACCGTTGATTTTTTCCATAAAAACACGTTGGAGACCACCGTAGCACACATCGCCAAAAATGATTTGGTTTTGGTAGGGGCCATCGTTGAGCACGGCGGGCTGCGTGGGGGAGTTGCCGATTTCATCTTGGGGCAGCCACGCGACGGGTTGTTGGACGGGCAATTGTGCGACGGCTGTGCTATCCACCGAATAAGAGCCGAAGAAGGCGCCGGGCTTCACATGGACGAGCTTGGAGGAGGGCAGCCAGTCGCCCTGATTGTCGGTGACGAAGAGCTCGCCGTCGGGGCCGATGCCGATGCCATCGGGTGTGCGCAGCCCGCGTGCGATGAACTCGATGCTGCCGTCTTTTAGGCTGATTTGCACCACCTTGCCTCTGTCTGCGATTTGAGGGCGGGCGCTTGCGCCACCGGGCAAAATCGCCGTGGCGAGGGCGGCGTAGAGGTAGTCGCCTTTGTGAGCGAGGCCGAAAGCGAATTCGTGGAAGTTGGCCGAAGCCTTCCAGCCTTTGGCAAAACATTGATATTCATCTATCACGTCGTCGCCGTTGTGGTCAATCAACTTTGTCAACTCTTGTTTTTGCAGCACAAAAATGTCTTTGCCCACCACTTTCAAACCCAAAGGCTCTGCCAGCCCTTTGGCTATCATTTTCAATTTTATCTTCTTTGGGTCGCCGGATTGCACATTTTCCAAGACATAAACAGCGCCCATCGCATCCCATGTGGAGACGAGCAGGCGGCCATCGGGCAAAAAATCCATGCCTGCCACTTTGGGCAGAAACTCGTCGGGACGGGCTTGAAAGAGGTCGTAAGAAGGATGCACGTCCATGAGCGGCGCTACGTCGCCGGGCAGAAAATTCTTCGAGACATTCATGGAGACGGCCCCGGCGAGTCCATCGGAGCGGCGGTGAGTGAAATTGGCCTCAGGGATTACTTTTAGCCCCGGACTGCCGAAACGCGCCCATTTGAGGGTGATGCCGCGTCCGCCGCCGCCTTGAAAATACTCGATGCGAATGGGGTGGTAGCCGGCGCGGAGCGCGATTTCGGCCTCTTTGGGTTCCAAGCCGTGCGTGCCATCGTTGTCAATGATGAGCTGATTGTCAATCCACATACGACTGCCATCGTCGCTGCTGAGTTGGAATAGGATGTTGTCGTCTTTGTCCAAAAACAGGTAGCCTGTGCCGACGAGGGCAAAGTTGTCTTTGAATGGGCCGAACCCATCGTTGGCGGCATCCACCACATTGGCGATGGCCACCAAATCTGGCTTTTTGTCAAAATCAATTTCCTTGAGCGAGCGGGGCGAAAAGGAAAGCTGAAACAAACGGACGGAGAGGCCCGGCATCACGTCGCGGTCGCCGACGGATACGTCGGGTCGCAGCCATTTTTCGGCAGGGATGTCGGCCAGATTTTTGTTGGAGGCTCCGCCTTCGCCGTCGTCTTCGCCTTCATCGAGCGAAAGGATGTAGGCCACCATCGCCTTCGCATCGTCGGGTTGCACATCCGGGTGGGCGCTCATGGCGGCTGCTCCCCATACCCCAGAGCCTCCTTTGATGATTTTTTGTGCCAGCATTTCCACATTCTCAGGGGTGTTTTTGTAACGCTCGGCGATTTGGGCATAGCCGGGGCCTACGGTTTGCACGGCCTCGTTGTGGCAAGTGCGGCAGTCACTTTTCGCCATGAGGCGTTCGCCTGGGCTGACGGTTGCCGTTGCCTCGGACTCGGCAAGCCGTTCGGCATCAAAAGGATTGGGAATGAGGGGTGTGCTGACAAACATGGCGGTGAAGCGGGTCGGCTTGTTGGTGTTCAAGGTCAGCTCGCCTTCCACTTCGAGCGCCTGCAAATGGTCGGGCATGTTTTCTATTGGTGCTATCGCGGTTTGTTTCCAGATGCCGTCGGTCTGAATGTTGGCGGGGGCGGCGATGCAGGCGACATTGGTGCGGAGTGCCACACTTGCGCCCGCAGGGACGTTTTCCATGGTGAAAGTTCGTTCAAATCCTCGTTGGCGGTCGCGCTCCACATATTCCGGGCGTTCGTTGATGCGTATGCGTTGACCGTCGGCCAACACGAGGTCGTACATGATTTCCGCCTGTCCCTTGCGGGTGTAGCGGTGGCCTTTGTAGTCGGTGCGCGGCGATTGGGCGCTGCCGCCTATGGTGACGGTCCAAGGCTGACGGTATTTGTTCTCGAACCACGAAGGGCCTATGCTCATGGGTTGGGGGCCGTGCCGCATATTGTAAACCGCCCCAGTAAAATCGCAGCTGCCGCTCCAAGCTTTGTATAGGGAGCAGGAATCGGTGGAATAGGCCACCCACAGATTGTCGTGCAAGGCAAAGGTTATCATGCGAGGCTGATTGTCAATCACGGAGCGGAACACCCAGGGGTCGTTGGGCCGTTGGGCGGCTTTTGCGTAGCGGTTGTCGTTGCGGCTGGCGAAATACCATAGCGCGGCCAAAGCAAGTAGGATAAGCAGGAAGAGGGTGCGAGTTTTTGTCATTTTGATTGAATAAAGAAATATGGTCAAAAAGCAGTGGCGGCACAGCGCCGCACCGCAAAAAGAGTGTTTTTGCCGTAATGCCGAAATTTATTTCGGTAAAAAAAGAATAAGGTAGTGGTGATGTTCGGAAAGGATGGCGGCTAAGGTATGTGTTCGGCGGTTTTTCGAGTTAGATTTTTTGTAAACACTGTGACGACTTTTTGAGGACAAAAACGGGCGTTGCGATGGGCTGGTCAAAGCTCGTCGCAACGCCCGTTTTGTCTTTGCCTGCTCAGAGTGCCTCCATCGCTTGCTCCAAATCTTCCCATAGCCATGCGGGGTCTTCCAAGCCGATGTAGAATCGAGCAAACGTCCAGGGTATGGGCGGGTTGGTGGCGCGCCCCGGCACGTTGTAGAATCCAATCGTCGGGATGATGAGCGATTCATGGCCGCCCCAGCTCACGGCCATCAGGAAGCGCTCCAGCCGATGGACGAACGCTTCCATTTTTTCCATCGTGTCGGTTTTGAACTGTACGGAGAACAAGCCGCCGCAGCCGCGCATCTGGCGTTTGGCCAGTTCGAGCTGGGGAAAACGGTGGTGAAACGGATACCAGATTCGCTCCACTTTTGGGTGGCTTTCCAGTTTTTCTATCAACCATTTGGCCGATTCGTCGCTGCGTTGGAGGCGAAGCGGGAGCGTGCGCAGCCCGCGAATCACGAGTGCCGCGTCGTGCGGGCCGAGAATGCCGCCGAGGGTCATCAACTCGGATTCGAAGATTTTTTTCACCATCGCCTTGCTCGCGCAGAGCACGCCGACCACCACGTCGGAGTGGCCGTTGAGGTATTTGGTGCCTGAATGCACGACGATGTCAATGCCGAATGCGGCGGGGTTTTGATAGAGCGGTGAGCAGTAGGAGTTGTCAATGATGGTGACTAGCCCGTGCTGCCGCGCCAATGTGGCGCAGGCTGCCAAATCCTGACACTCGAAGGTCATGGTGTTGGGGCTTTCCAAATAAAGGACGCGGGTATTGGGCTTGATGGCGGCCTTGATGTTGCGTATATCGGTGCCATCCACAAAAGTGTGTTCCACGCCGAATCGCGGCAGGAATTTCGTCAGCAGGGCCGTCGTCCAAGAGTAGGGTGATTGTTGGCAAACGATGTGGTCGCCCGCTTTCACGTTGCTGATGACTGCCGCCGCTACCGCGCCCGCTCCGCTGGAAAAAACAAAGGCATCTTCCGTGCCTTCGAGCGCGGCGAGTTTTTTTCGCAAAATGGCGACGGTGGGGTTGTTGCCGCGAGTATAGACGTGGTGTTCGAGCTCGTCCGAAAATGCCTCGCGGAAGGCCGGGAGGTTTGGGAAAACGAAATTGCTGGTCTGGATGACCGGGGGGCTGACGGCATGGAAATAATGCTCACGGTCTTCGCCGAGGTGGGTCAAAATTTCACTTAAACGCAGATTGGACACGTCGTTCATTTTCAATTTTCCTTTCAATCCGAGTCGCTTTTTATGGATAATGCCCCGCTTCTGTGAGGGCTTGACGGAAGATTAGGCGATCGGGCTGGTTCATTTCCAGAATTCTCACTATGGCAGCACCTATCGAAGTTTTAGCTATAATCTCGCTATTTATTGCTTCAAAATGATTTGCCCAATTGTCTCTGCGAGGATTGAAAATGCGTATGGTGATTTCACTTTCATCATCTTAGAAAGTAGCCACATCGCTGCCTTTGTTCTGATTGCAGTGTGGGCAGGCGTAAGCAAGATTTTCCAGTACAGTCGCGCCGCCATGTTTGATGCTCCGAATGTGGTCAATGTGAAAAACCGTCGCCAGAAAACGCTCTGGCACAAGACAATATTCACATACATACCCCGCACGTTCGGCTACTTTCTGGCGAAGTGCATCGGGAATGGGGCGGTTCATGTGCGTTGCAAATGACGATTTGCCTTTGCTTTAGCCAAGCCGATGAGCAGGTCGTAAGCCAAATAACGGTCTAATTCTTCTTGTTCTTCCCGGTTGATTTGCCCTTCCTTTTTTTTGTCGGCAAGCACCTCAATCCGCCGCTGAATGGCAGTAGAAAATTTGAAAGCGAGGATTTTTTCCGGGATGGCATCAGCCAGAAAAGCCGCGATTTGGTCCTGTGCTGAAAGCGATGCTGTCATAAACTTTTATTTTCGATAGACTTGGATAAAAAGCAAAAACTTAGGTAGAAGGTTGATTTCATCTCCACTAAAACAGTGTGCGACTTGAAAGCAAGTCTCACAGCCCTCTACCTTCTACCCCCTACCAAAGCTTTTACAGCAATTCAATGAAATTTAGCACTTCTACCTGCATTTCAGGCATCAAAACAGCAGTATGCCCGTTAATTTGATGGCTTAGGTTTGTCGTCGTTCTGAGTTTTTATGCACAAAATTAAGGGATTTTGGGCGAATTTGAACTTTTCACTTCCTCCTTTTCTTCCCCCCCTTCACCAATTTCATCTCCCGCACCAAGTGGCCTGCGCCGCCGAATTTGTCAATGATGAGGAGCGATTTTGTTAAAATTGCGAAGTTCGCAATAACTTTTATCTTCAGATGTTCCAAAAAAAGACATATTTTCGCTGTACTTTAGACACTTTTTGTTCTCACCAAAATAGATTTTTTATGAAACAATCTCCCCCCCCCGCACTTCAGGATTAAAAGCCATCTTCTGGATGGCATTTCTCCTGACTACTTTTCGAGCAAATGCCCAACCAGCCCCTCCAACAACCCCTCTTTTACGGGTGAGTTATGATGAAAAAGTAGTCACCTTTAGCCAGTTAGACTCGTTCACACTGAGTGAGCAATTAAATGGATTAGAGCGCCTAAAATTCAGGCGCTCAGAAGAGGTCTTTCATGTTGATGGATACATTGACCTGAACAACCAACCGATTGCCTTCATTACCGACAACACCGTTCGGAATGACGCGCAAAAGCTTCCTCACCCCAAGCACATCGTCGTCACACCGCAAGCGGTATCTTTCTACGATGGTAACTGGCAATTGTTCTTTAGTCAGGACAACCCGACTGAGCTGAAGCAAAGCATGGTAATTTTGAGCGCTTTGATGAGCCAGTTAGAATCATTTTCTTTTCCTGCCACTGATAAGGCTGCCGAAATTGCTCAGCGGCTTACCGAACAAGGATATTCGGTTTCTCTCTCCGGCGGCGGCGTAGTGACGGGGACGACAGGTCAACGCACGGTTGTCTATGACCTCGCCCGCCGTTTGACTCAGACGCGCGTTGACAGGGAAAATCAAAACTGGCTCTCAGAACAAACTGTTTATGGTGCCTTGTCCAGCGGTGAAGATGTGCCCACTCTCAGGGAGACCGTCATATCTGAAGCGCTCGTTAGTGGTGGGTGCATTCGGCGAGTGCGTCAAAGCCATTTCTCCAATTACCAGATCGTGCGCGAGTCGGGAGAAAGAACTCAAAACATGGGCAATCAAGGCTTTGAAGCAGAGCCAGGGACTAAACTCATCCCCAATCCAGCCAGCAACTTTGTCGAGATTAAGCTGCCGCAGACAAAATCGAATACGGCAGAGATTCAAGTGATTAATTCAGCAGGGATTCTCGTCCAAGCCACATCATGGTCATTATACTCGGATACTTCAATAAGGCTTGATGTCTCCAATCTGTTTCCCGGCGCTTATTGGGTCAGGATACTGCTTGCGGAGAAAGTCGAAACGCTCCGTTTTGTGAAAATCTGAGTTTCTCACTTTAAAAATTTTCCATGCCATGCGCATCAAACATATCCTCTCTCTTCTTGTAATGCTATTTGTTTTAAAATGGCAAATCCACGCTCAGGTTGATTCTCAATCTTGTGTCGTTGGCAAATCTCTTAAAATACACAAAACCGAAGGAGTTTTGACCCCTCCCACGGCTATCACACCTGGAGGTTCCCCTATTAATTCCCCCAATCGAATCATTTGGTGGTTGCATGGTTTGGGTGGCGATGAGGGTTCATGGTCAAAGGCGCTCACCGCGACAGAGTGGAATGTTGCGCCCGGATTCCCGGCTCGCAAAGCGAACTGTTTTCCTCCAAATTATGTAAATTTTCAAAACACCATTAGTGAAGCGGCCAAAAACGTGGAAGGGCAAATAGAGGGCAACGGGGTTTTCATTACCCAATCACCCGAACAGCGCCGCTCCAATTTTATGATTGCGCATTCTCTTGGCGGCTTGGTCGGACGGTACTTGGATTATCAATACGACTTAGACCCTGACCCCAATGCACGAGGCTACTACGGTTTGGTAACCTTTGGCAGCGCACATCAGGGGGCGCAAATGGTCAACAATGCTATTCCTGAAACGGGAGGTGTCGCGCCATTAGTTCAGCAGTTTTTTAACAAAGCATGTGTTGGGATGAAGGCTGGCTATGCGGAAGAAATTGATGCGCAAATTCAGTCCACTCCAATTGTCAGATGGTTTATTCAGGATGGTTGGTTTGCTGATTTGACCGATACTCTGTGTGGCTACATCAGCGAGTTTGTCCCGAACGTGGCCTTCGAGGATTATAAGAACCAAATCGTTCAGGATTTCAGGGTTGGTTCCGATGTGGTTGGCTTGCTGAACAGTGACACTTCTTCCATGCCTAAGGTCGCTTTCTATGGTGTGGAGGATGACTCTACCCAATTCTGGCGGGTCATGCATTACCTGATAAACTCACCTACTCAAGAGGACTATTTCGATGCGGTGCATGACGACAGAGGCGTGATGTGGCGTGATACCAACTATGCATCGGCGCTGGCTCGTCGTTGGGGGTGGTATTGGCATGGCGTTTACTACACGGTAAATCTATTGGACCTGCATGGTGCCCCGCTTAGCGAGTATGACTCGGTGTGTGCTTATTACGGTCTTCCGCCCGGGTGCTGGGTGAAACGAGACCAAATCCCACAAATCGTTGCCGGCTGGGATGAAACACTTGAATGGTGGGAAACCGCCAATGACCAGTTTCGGATCATCACGGGAGCCTTGGAAGCGGTTGATTCTTTACCGTTGCCTGATGAATATGAATGCTGGTGCCGATACTACAATTCGCAAGGACAGTTGCTGTCCGATTGGGCGTGGCACTCCTATGGAAGCGCATTCCCGGACGAGTGTGAAAGTGGCCCCTTGGGCATTGGCGGCCTGTATCAAGAGTGTCAGCTCAGGCAGGCATACGGGTTCGGGTTCATTGAAAAAAAATGCGACGGCATCGTGCTGGCAGAGTTGGCAATGCACTATCCGGACGGATTCGGTAGCAGCGCATTGAGCATCGTGATGTCCGGAAGCAATCACCAGCAAATGCGAAACGACAATAACCTGAAAGATGTGCTGATCAATCTTTACGACGGGCTTTACGGAGATTTCTTCATTACCGAAGAAAAATAACTTTTGCTCATTCCTGCCGCTCATTAGGGCGGTAGGAATTTTTATTTAAACGCTCCAGTATGAAAATGACTTTCTTAATTCTTGGTTTCTTAACAATCATTTCTTGCCAGAAACAGCCAGTGCACGAACCCATAGATCCTTCTACCACCGACACAACTACGCTTAAGAAGCACTTTCAGTTGGTGTGGATGTCGCCTAATAGCTCTGATACAGGTACTTGTAGTGGCAGCTTGTGCCGCGTGGTAAATAGTGACCTGCTGTCGGTGAAACGTTTTTGTGGCGGCGAAGGCGTTGTTCAATTGTTTGACGGCAAGACGGGTGAACGTAGATGGACAAAATCGGATCCCTCAGAATGGGGCGATGGCAGTTTCGTAAGCTCTTTTGAAGCGTGGAACGATATTGCACTTGTCTGTTCGCATTCTGATATACATACTTTTGACCGTCTAAGCGGCGCTCTCCTTTGGCACTCAGACGTTGGCAGTGACAATACCAGCGGAATGCCTCGTATTCGGATAGTAAACAATCATGTTTACCATGTGCACAGGCCAAAAGGGACTGAAGTTTCGTCGGCGCACTTGGTGCGGGCTTCCGTGATGAGTGGTAGCACTTGGGACACCCTTTATTCAGACTACAAGCAGCACCCCAACGACTACTCGCCCAACTTTGAAATGCCCGACATCTGGCTTTCCCCTCAAGGTGACACGCTGCTAATTTTTCAGGGAAGGCAGTACAACTTCGCCGCCATATACGGCAGGATTAACCTGTACGCGCTTAACCTCCGTACCCGCGCACTGGCATGGAAAATCGAAGACTTGGTGCCGGAGGGCAATTCCAGCGTGAAGCCGCCATTGGTGTGGCATGACCATATATTTTTTCAAGGAATGCGGACGCTTTTTTGCATCGAGGCAGCCACGGGGAACATTTTATGGCAGAAAAATTACAACGGCAGCATTTACCCCTCTTTTACAGGCGCTCGTGTGAAAGTGTTCGACGAACGTCTTCTCATTGCGCAATCGGACAATGGAGACTTTTATGCCTTCGACGTGCAGACAGGTGCGCAAGTGTGGAAAACGGATGATGACTATGGGTGGGATAAAGAATTTGTCATTCAAGAGGGCAAAATTTATGTCGTCAGTGTTTATGGTTTTTTTCGGTGCATCAACGCAGCGACTGGCAAACTGGAGTGGCAAACGCTACCCCCCGCTCGACAGATGGGATACCCAAGTGCCAAGTTCACCTATGGCGGCGTACTGCTAAATCCTGATTTGGGGTATCTGTATGCCAATGACGGGGTGTTTTGGTATTGTTTAAAAATAGAGTAACCTTATCAGATATGACAAGAACCTTTTTTTTTATCGTTTTGACAGGCGTTTGTCATACTAAGAGTATAGGTCAAACGCTCTTCGCGAAAGTCGGTGCCACATACTCTGAATTAGAGTGGCTCGTCCGATCCCCCCTTTCTGAAAAAAAACTGGACAATGCGCCAGTTATCGGTTATGCCCTCGGAATCGGAGTAGAATATTTTAACAAGGGATTATTTTCCGTCAGCTCTGAGGCAACGTTTTATCGAAGCGGAGGTAAATTTACCGAAAAAGCGGTGATGGACTTTGGCCAGTATTCAGAAGTTATCATTGATTATAGTTCATTTGGTTTTTTAGCCAATATCAACCCCCTTAGAAGCAAGACAAAATTGCAATTGCAGATTGGGCCGCGAATAGATTTCATGTTGAGTCGTAGCAAACAGCCACTGCTCGATGATTTTGACAAATTCAATGCGCTTTCCAAAGTCAATTGTGGCATAACCTGCGGTGTCGGGCTATACAGAAAGATTGGCAAAATAGAATTGGGTGTAAGCGGATATTGGTTGAATCACCTAAAAAATTTGGTGGAGTGGGATGCGGGCAACACCCCGGCATTTGTTGATAGAGTTCGTGCCAAAGAGCGCATCTGTCTCATGCAGTTTGTATTTAGGCTTCCCTGTGGTCGGTGATGAGCTGTTCTAACTTAGAGCGTGTATAGAATTCAATCACCGGGCTGCAAGCGGCAAATTTTGTTTCATGCTGCGTTAAAATTTTCGCCAGATGCACCCGGCTATGCCCAGACAAATCGGGGTCAAGCCCTGCAAATTTTGCCTTGCCTGAAACAAAATTTGCTCACTTTCGCCTCGGCACTAAATTCTAGACACGCTCTTATCTGCATATGCTGTTTAGTTCTTCTTCTTCCCCCCCTTCACCAATTTCATCTCCCGCACCAAGTGGCCTGCGCCGCCGAATTTGTCAATGACGAACAGGATGTAGCGAGCATCCACCATGATGTTCCGACAAATAGTCGGGTCGTAGTGCAGGTCGCTCATGGTGCCTTCCCACACGCGGTCGAAGTTGAGGCCCACGAGATTGCCGTTGGCATCCAATGCCGGGCTGCCAGAGTTGCCGCCAGTAGTGTGGTTGGTGGCGATGAAAGCGACGGGCATCCGGCCTTGCGCATCGGCGTATTGGCCATAGTCTTTTGATTTCCAGAGTTCGACAAGTTTTTTGGGCACATCGAACTCGTAGTCGCCCGGCACATATTTTTCCATCACCCCATCCAGATAGGTGCGCTCCTTGTAGGTCACGGCATCGCGGGGCGAGTAATCGTCCACTTTGCCATAGGTGACGCGGAGGGTGCTGTTGGCATCGGGGAAAAAGCGTTTTTCTTTGAACACTTCCAATTGGGCGGCCATGTACTGGCGTTGGAGCGTGTTGATTTGTGGTTGGAGTTCTTGGATTTTGGGCTGCACGTTGGCGGCGTAATTGTCCTGCAAGGTTTTCCAAAAAACGTAAGCCGGGTCGTTTTTCAAGGTCTCGGCGATGGTGGCTGGCTTTTCGTTTAGGAGGGCGTTCATTTTATCTTGGCTTGCCAACACACTGTTTTTGAACATATTGGAGGCCAAGCCCGCGTAGCCGCCGTTTTGTTTCGCGGCCATTTTTACGAATGCCCCGCCCCATTCGTCGCGCATATTTTCCCCAAAAACTTCCAGCACGCCAGCAAATACGGCCTCATCCACTTTGGGGTGGTAGTCCTTGAAATAGTCGTCCAACCCGGCGGTGGCTTCTTTTTGTTTGTTGGCAAAAAACGATTCCCCGTTTTTGTGGTACGATTCAATCCAACTATTCAGACTGGCGGCGAGGCCGAGAATTTGGTTGTTGCGCACACAGGCTTCCAAGTAGTAGTCGCGGGCCAACGCGTAGGGTTCTATGTCTTGATAGAGTTGGCGCAAGCGCGGGAGCAAGTTCCCGTACTTGTATTTCCAATCGGCTTTTTGCTCGATGCGGCGCGTGAATTCGGTCTCGTAGTTGCGTTTTTTCTCCAATGCGCCATATTTGAGCAGCCCCTGCATTTCGCCAAGCCACTTTTTCCAAGCGTTGGAGATACTGGATTGGCGGGCGATGTAGGCGATTTTCACCGCAGGGTCGTCGCGCATGAAGCCGTCCATGATTTTCAGGGCGCGGTCGCGCACATTGACGCGGGCGGGGTTGAGCACTTCGGCGGTTTGGCGCACGGCGGCCTCCGGCAAGTATTCGTCGGTGCGACCGGGAAAGCCGAAAACCATGGTGAAATCGCCGTCGTCCACGCCATCGAGCGAGATGGCGAGGAATTTTTTGGGGCGAAAAGGCACATTGTTGGGCGAGTAGTCCGCCGGGCGGTTGGCGGTGTCGGCATACACGCGGAAGAGTGCAAAATCGCCGGTGTGACGCGGCCACACCCAGTTGTCGGTGTCGGCGCCGAACTTGCCGATGCTGCTTGGCGGCGCTCCCACGAACCGCACGTCCTTGTAGGTTTCGGTGACAAACAAATAGTATTGGTTGCCGCTGTAGAAGGGGCGAATCTGAATGTCTTCCCACTTCTCTTTTTTGGTGTTGACGCGGATTTGCGCGAGGTTTTTGTCTATTTGCGACTGGCGCGAAGCCTCAGCCATGCTTTCCGTGACACCCATCAACGCCAGTGCGGTCACGTCCTCTATTCGATTGACGAACATTGCCGTGATGCCCGGCGCGGGCAGCTCTTCGCTGCGGTTTTTTGCCCAATAACCATCCTCCACATAATTTTTTTCCAAAGTGGAAAGCCGCTGTATGGCGCCGAACCCACAGTGGTGATTGGTGAGCAGCAGCCCTTCGGCAGAAATCATCTCTCCCGTGCAACCACCGCCAAACTGACATATCGCGTCTTTGAGGCTCGATTTTACGGGGGAATAGATGTCGTCGGCGCTGATTTTCATGCCGAGTGATTTCATCTCTTTTTCGTTTTGCTTCTCGAGCAGGGAGGGGAGCCACATGCCGCCCTGCGCAAAAAGAAAGCAGGGGGCGAACAGGAGGGAAAGGAGCAGTTTTTTCATGTGTGTAGCCGAATGGTTGGATTGGTTTGATTGGTTCGATTGATTCGATTGTGCCGATTGGTTCGATTGGTTTGATTGATTCGATTGTGCCGATTGTGCCGATTGGTTCGATTGGTTTGATTGATTCGATTGTGCCGATTGGTTCGATTGGTTTGATTGTGCCGATTGGTTCGATTTTTACCGCCGGGCGCGGGATGTGCTCGGCGGTAAAAATCGAATGATTGCCAAGAATCAGTATTCAAATTTACTTTGGGTTGAGCGTCCCAGTTTGCCGAATGGGGGAAAAGCACATCGTTGTTCTATTTTATTGAGGTCGCCGGATAGGCCCCAAAAAAAAATGATTGGTCAACTTTTGTGTCTTTGAGCTTTTGTGGCAAACCCCAATCACGGTGCATTAGAAACTAAAACCCACGGATGCCTGAATCATAAAATTCTTGTCCTTGTCGTCGCGGAAAATCAGGGTGCCATCGCTCACGTTGATTTGCGTCTTCGAGAGGTCGGCAGCGTTGTTGGTGATGTCGGCCAAGCCATATTGGATGCGAGCGCCGATGTAGAGCGAGTTGCTCAGGTAATAGGAAAGGCCGCCCACCAAGCCATAGTCGAGCGTGTTGTAGAGCACTTTTCGCGTGTCGGGAATATCGTAATAGGCGCCGAGAGTAGCGGGCGTTTCTATGTTGCGTGCATCCACCCTCGCAATGACAATGCCGGGGCCTTCTCCGGCTCCCGCTTTGTCCTTGCGATAGTTGTGACTGAGGTTCCATACTAGTTCCGTCACGCCGGTTTCCGCGTTCACGACGGTATTGCCGAGCGGTACCGTTTTGCCGGAATAACGCAGCGAGCCGTCGCCTGTGGAGCCGACCAAGAAGCCTGCGTAGCCGCCGCCCGACAGTTCAAAACTACCCCAGCGCGCCACAAACACGACGGGGATGTCAATGTAGGAGTTGTTGACATTAATCAGGTAGCGCGAATTGCCAGTGGTCAGCGTTTGACCATTTGGAAAGCGAAACACCCTGTACGATTCCCCGTCGAAGGTGTACTTGGCTCCGCGTTTGGAGAACAAAAACTCGGCGCGGACGCTGTAATTGTCCGTGAAGTTGTAGCCAAAAGTGGCTCCGACATGGAAACCGGTCACGTTGTCCCAATTTTCCAAACTGTTCCCCGCATTGTCGGTCTCCGAAGGGCTGTTGAATTTGGCGAAATTCAGCCCGGTCTTGAACCCGTAGCGGATTTGAGCATTTAAGGAAAAAACAAAAAAAGCGAGCAGGAATGTAAGAGCGTATCTCAATTTCATGTTCAATGTTTTGTGTTCAGCATTGTTAGTTGGCAAAAAAAACACACCGTGATTCGCCAAGATTTATCATCTACCCGTGATTGCTCTACCTGATTTTGAATGAACCAGGGCTTCACATATCCTGAAAACTTGACGACGCGAAGTGTAATGCGGCCAAAAGTACGGCTTTCCCCAACTCCCAAAAGAATACCAATCCAAGTCGCGGGTCGTGGATCGTAACTTTTCTACCTTTGCCACCTGTAAAGGGAACGGGACGATGACCCGTTTTGCCGCCATCTGCTTCAACACCACACACCATTTTTATGAAAGATTGGCCACTTTGGGAAGTTTTCATTCGCTCGAAACAAGGGCTGAGCCACAAACACGTCGGTAGCCTCCACGCTGCCGATGCGCAAATGGCCCTCGAAAACGCCCGCGATGTCTATACGCGCCGCAACGAGGGCATCAGTATTTGGGTCGTCGAATCAGCGCATATCCACGCCTCCACCGAGGACACAGAAGCCTTTTTCGACCCCGCCAATGATAAAATTTATCGTCACCCGACTTTTTATGACTTGCCCGACGCGGTGAAACACATGTAATCGGCCCAATCGGCCCAATCGAACCAATCGGCCCAATCGAACCAATCGGCCCAATCGAACCAATCGGCCCAATCGAACCAATCGGCCCAATCGAACCAATCGGCCCAATCGAACCAATCGGCACAATCGAACCAATCGGCACAATCGAACCAATCGGCACAATCGAATGCACTTCCAATATCTCCTCCAACTTGGCGACAACGCCCTCATCCTCTCCCAGCGCCTCGGCGAATGGTGCGGCCATGGCCCCGTGCTCGAACAGGACATCGCCATGACGAACATCGCGCTCGACCTGCTCGGCCAAGCCCGCATGCTCCTCACCCATGCTGGCGAACTCGAAGGCAAAGGCCGTTCGGAAGATACGCTCGCTTACTTCCGCGACGCGCACCAATTCCACAACGCACTACTGGTGGAATATCCCAACACCGATTGGGCGTACACCATCGCACGGCAGTTTTTTTTCGATGCCTTCGCTTTTCACAACTATCAGGCGCTCCTCCAAAGCCGCGACGAGCGCCTCGCCGCCATCGCCGAAAAATCGCTCAAAGAAACCACCTACCATCTCCGCTACTCCTCCGAATGGATGGTGCGCCTCGGCGACGGCACCGAGACGAGCCACCAAAAAATGCAGGCCGCCGTGGACGCTCTTTGGATGTTCACCGGCGAATTGACCACGCCCAGCGAGGCCGACCGCCTCATGGCCGAAGCAGGCATCGCGCCGGATTTGTCCAAAATAAAACCCTTGTGGGAGGCCAAAGTGAACGCGATACTCGAAGAGGCGACGCTGACAAAACCCGACAACAACTGGATGCAAAGCGGGGGCAAAGAAGGCCGACACACGGAGTATCTCGGTTATATGCTTGCCGAAATGCAGCACCTGCAAAGGACGTACCCGGGAAACGAGTGGTGAGATTGTCCCCTCGCCCTCAATTTACGCCCGCTTCGAGCAGCGTCAATGTTCCGTCGCTCACGTTCAATTCCGCCTCAACGTTGTAAGGGAAAGTCGCTTGGTGTGCCACATGGCCAAAAGGCAATCCATAAATCACGGGTATGCCCAACCCGCCGAGACGGTCGCGCAACATATCTTCCAAAGTCAGGGAAAGCGATGAGGGCTTGGGTTGGCAATCGAGAAAAACACCCAAGGCAATCGCGGCTGCCGCGCTCAAATCGGTGGCTTGCAGCAACTGGGTCAATATGCGGTCAATGCGGTAAGGCTGCTCGCCCACATCTTCGAGAAAGACAATTTTGTTTTTGAAAACAGGCGAAAAAGATGTGCCCGTCAAGGCGGCCAACAATGAGAGATTGCCACCCGTCAATTTCCCACGAGCCTTGCCGGGCGCAATCGCGAATGGCCTAAACTCATCGCCGGGCAGCTCGGTCAACGTGCTCGGGGTTTTTATCTCATAGTTGGCCATCGGCTCCATGAGCGCGGCGCGAAAGTGCTGCAAGGTGTTCTCGGGAAAATCCGCCGCTGCCACAGGCCCGTGAAATGTCACCAAGCCCGTCCGTCGCTGAATCGCCAGATGCAACGCCGTCACATCGGAATAACCGATAAAAGGCTTGGGGTTTTTCCGAATCCGCTCAAAGTCAATTTGGGGAAGCAGTCGGGTGCAGCCATAGCCGCCTCGAATGCACCAAACCGCATCCACATCTGGGTCTTCAAAAGCGCCGTGCAAGTCGGAAAGACGCTGCTCGTCCGTTCCGGCAAGGTAGCCGCGTTGGGCGTGAAGGTGCTGCCCCTCCTTGATTTTGAAGCCCAACAACTCAAAATTCTGACGGGCTTTCAGCCATTTTTCCTCCGTGAATGGGCTGGCTGGCGCAATGAGCGCCACCGTCGCCCCTGCACGCAATCGCGGCGGCTTGAGCAAAGACCTGTGTTCGGAAAAAACATTTTCAATCATTCTCAACGAAAGCGGAAGCCCGGCGGCCAACCCTGTCAAACTGGTTTGGGTGAAAAAATCGCGGCGTTTCATGGACGATGAACGAAGAAAGACCGTGCCCATTGCAGCGTAAATCCATGCGCTCGCGCAGGACGGGGCCTTCCTATATTTTTATGTAAATTTTGCGGACATAAAGCCATCGGCACACCAACCAGCACACCAGCGTATAGACAATGGCAAAGAGGAACGAACTGAACTCCGCCCCTTCGAGAGGCCTGAAAAGCGTGTCGTAAATCCAAGCCTGCGCGTTGGTCGCATTTTCGCCAGTCCCCCAACTGATTTCGTAAAGACTGATGACCAAAACTTCTGAAAAAATATAAGCAAACAGCGGATTGGCACCAAAAGCAAGAAAGAAACCCGGCCCATTGCGCCAGCCGCGAATGTCAATCAGCCACACACTCAACGCCAGCAGTAGCATCGAGAGGCCACCCACATAGAGGACGTATGAACTCGACCATATTTTTTTGTTGATGGGAAAAAACAAGTCCCAAGCCAGCCCCGCGAACCCCACCATAAGCCCCAAAACCAGCAAATCGCGCACCAGCAAATCCTTTTGCGCCGTGCGGCAGCTCATCAGCTCGCCGCTCCACCAGCCCAACAACACCGTGACGACAGCAGGCAAGGTGCTCAACAAACCCTCTGGGTCGAAAGGAATCCGCAACCCCGGCGCGACGGTTTCCCTGTACAGATGCGCTTCCCCGAACAACCATGCGTCGAGCCGCAAAATGGCGCTCCCCTCTGCACCGTATGGGTCGGCACCCGGCGCCGCAAACCAATTCAAAATGCCCCAATAGAGCAGCAGAATCCCCGCCGCGACCACCATCAACGCCTTTCGAGGCAATGTGAGCACCAACACGGATGCCACACCATAGCCCAGCGCCAATCGCTGCAACACGCCCATGATGCGCCACGAGTCCCAGTTTTTCCAAAAAAACGGGAAATTGTTCATCAAAAGACCGATGAGAAAAATCAGCGCGGTGCGTCGCAAGATTTTCAGCCCGGCGGCAGGCGACCACTGGCGGTCGAATTTTGCAAAGGAAAACCACATCGAGACCCCTATGATGAACATGAACGACGGGAACACCAGGTCGGTGGGCGTGCAACCATGCCAAACCGCGTGGCGCAAGGGCGCGTACACATGTTCCCAAGTGCCCGGCGTGTTCACGATAATCATGAAGGCGATGGTGAGGCCGCGATAAAAATCAACAGAGAGATAGCGGGGGGCAGTAGTGGCATCAGACATTTTCTTGTTCGATTTGTGCGGCGAAAAGTAGCAATTTTATACCTTGGTTCGCTGGGATTTGTCAGATGGCCATGATTGATGTTCTTGATTTTTAGCAGATTGCGCATTTAGCCATGCCCAACACTTGGCGGAGCGAAGTATATATAGTCAACGCAAATCAGCCCCGTCCGCTTCACTTGGCTGGGCAGGCCCCTAAGCACAGGGTCTGACAAGGTGGTTTTGAACGAACGGCGCTCGCAATCCTCTGAAAATCATACAAATCAATCAAGGAAATCCCTGCCTTGCCAACCGGCAGGTTCAAATCCTCTTTAATCTGGGTATACCTTGACCTGCCACATTCAAACTCAACGCGCACTATATCGCGTTTTTCCGCCCACAATAGTTCTCAGCACTTTTGCTTGCAAAATTTCTTCCGGCGAGCAGCGAAGCAAATCTTTTGAAAGCACCACTATATCGGCGTATTTGCCCGCCGCAAGAGAACCTTTTTCTTTCTCTTCAAATGCCGCGTAGGCATTCCAAAGTGTGTAGGAGAGCAAAGCCTCCTCGCGGGTCATTTTTTGCGCCGGGAAAAATTCCATATCCGAGTCGGTGCGCTTGCGAGTCGCGGTGGCGTAGAGGCAAGGCAAGGGGTTCACGTCCTCCACTGGCGCGTCGGTGCCGTTTGCAAGGTGAGCGCCGCTGTCGAGCAGGCTGCGCCAAGCGTAGGCCCCGGAGCGGGCGCGTTCCGTGCCGAGGCGTTTGACCACAAAAGGTGCGTCGCTCGTGCAATGAATGGCCTGCACGGAGGCGATGACACCCAGTTGACCAAAGCGCGGGATGTCTTGTGGGTCAATGTGTTGGCTGTGCTCGATGCGCCATCTGTAATCGCCGTCGGGTGTAGTGTTGGCTTCAAAGATGTTCAACACCTCGCGGTTGGCGCGGTCGCCGATGGCATGGACGCAGCATTGAAGCCCGTATTTTTTGCAGGCGGCGGCCAAGGCGGCGATGCTGTCAACGGGCGTGACGTTTTGCCCCGTCAAAGCAGGATTGTCGGCATAGGGAGCCAGCAGCCAAGCCCCATAGGAGCCAAGCGCCCCGTCCAGATAAGCCTTCACGGCGCGGACGGTAAGATGCCCTTGGCCGAGGCCAATTTGAGGGAAGTCGGCAAGTTTGGCGAAGTCCGACGGTTTGGGCTGGCTAATCATCGCCCAAAGGCGGAGCGGCAGTTGGCTGGCCTCGGCCATGCGGCGGTATTGGCCGATTTCCCAAAAATCGCTGCCCGCATCCTGAAACGAGGTGATGCCGCGTGCCAAACATTCCTCCGAGGCGAGTTGGATGGCCTTTTCGAAGGCCGCTACTTTCTCAGCCTCCGAGCGGCGGTTTTTCCACTCCGAAAAAGGTTTTTCAATCAAATCCATCGCGTTTTCCTCAAACACGCCCACGGCATTGCCTTTGGCGTCGCGCACGATGCGACCGCCGACGGGGGCGCTGGTTTCGCGCGAGATGCCCGCCAGTTGCATGGCCCGCTCGTTGGCAATAAGCCCATGGCCGCTGGCGTGATAAAGCACCACCGGGTTGTTGGGTGCGGCGGCGCTGAGCGCGTCGTGGTAGGGATAGCCGTTCACGGTGGTGCCGGGGGAGGTGGTCCATTTTTCCTGATGCCAGCCCCTGCCTTCGAGCCAGTCGCCTGCTTGGGCGGTTTGGGCCTTCTCGGCCACGAGTTCGGTGATTTCTTGCCAGCTCTTGGTGTTTAGCAGGTTCAGGTTGAGCAGGCTCCTGCCCAGCGACGAGAAGTGACCATGCCCCTCGATGAACCCCGGCATGGCGAATGCGCCCTCCAAATCAACAAGTGTGGTGCTGGGCTTGGCCAGTTTCTTCATTTCATCGTCCGTTCCGACGGCTAAAATGCGGTCGCCTCCAATGGCTACCGCCGTCGCTTGCGGGCGGAGCGAGTCGGCGGTGAAGAAATTGCCGTTGAACAAAACAAGGTCGGGGACGGGTGTTTTGGGCTGGTTGGAGCAGGCGAAAAAAAGAAGGGTTGAGAAAAGCGGAAGGAATGTGCGGAGGGAGTGCGTCATGCGTTGAGTGCGATAGTGGTGAATAGCGGGCAAATATCTATCAATCCATTGATTCAATAGGGTTGTTGTTGAGTGAAGAGAATTGTCATTTTTTCGACTGGCAAGGCAAATTTTGCAGTCGAAATTGGGTGTATTCGGCGAAAAATTTAACGAAGCCAGTCGGAAAAAGGGCTTTTCCTTCGCCAAAGGCCTCCGCCGCAACAACCCTAATACCCCCACACTTCTACCGTCTCGCCCAATACCAACAATTTGCCAGGCGACAACATCACTTTTTTCCCCTCCAATAGCGCCGCGGGAAGAGCCACTTCCCGACTCAGCCGCAGCCGCAGATGCTCGGTCACGATTTTGCTGCCGACGAGGTAATGCAATTGGTTGTCCACCATCTGAAAATCTTGCACCGGATGCTGCGGTGCAAACAAGCGGTCGTATTGGGCGAACCAGTCGAACACAAAAAGCCCTTGTGAGGAGTCGGCCACAAACACGCGGTCGCTGCCTTCCCGGATGCAAGCAGGGCGGTTGGGCGTGGCTTCCAGCAGGTTCATGCTCTGGCTTTCGTAGCGCCGCTCTCCCTCCGGCGTGATTTTCACGAGGCGGAAATTGGCCTCGTCGTAGAGCCACATATTGCCGTCTTGTGCGGCGGCCACCGTGCGCACTTCGGGGTATCCGGCAGTGATGAGATTGAGTTCGCCAAGGTCGGTCAGGCTTCGGTCGAGGAATAGCGCCATGCGAAAATCGGCGTACCAGACCAGTACTTTGAGGGGATTCGACACGTCCAGCCGAGTGGCCTGGCCAAGGCGGTTGTTGGAGTAGCGCGTCAACCGTCGCCCGTCGGGCGCGTATTTTTCAATAGCGTTATCGGGGGTGATGACATAGACGTTGGCGAGGTTGTCGGTGGCGGCAAATATGGCCTTGACGGGCAATGATTGGAGCAGGCGAAGCGAATCAGAGGAGGATTGTGCGAGGAGGTTTGTTAGGGTCAGAAAAGACGCAAGGAGTATTAGGGTGGCTTTCGGCACCATTCGCGGCCTTGTGTCCGTTTCATTCCCAGCCCCTCTTCCGAGAAAAGGCGCAAGGGGAGGGGAACTTGGAAGTGAAAATCTCATAGATGCGCTATCCGATTGAGTCAATTTCTGTTGGTGTCATTTTGGCACTTTGACAATGGCGGAAGTGTCAAAATGGCATATTTCAATAAGGTCTCGCTGTCAAAAAATCCATTTTTCCCGTTTGGAACGTAGATTGAAAAAGGCTGAAACGTCGGGTTTTTCAAAACGCCCGAATTGCTTTTCAAACAGTCGTTCACCATAAAAATTGTCAAAAAATGACCAACATCGTAAAGTTTCAGCCGCTTCCCTCAACCAAACCCCTCTTCAATGGTTTCCTCGACGAGTTTTTCAACCGAGGCATTTCCAATTTCATCGGCAGCGACTATTTGCCCAATGTGCCTGCGGTGAACATCATCGAAACGGATGAGTCGTTCAGATTGGAACTCGCCGCGCCAGGCTTCGACAAGCAGGACTTTTCCATCAACGTTGAAAATGATTTCCTGACCCTGTCGGCCAGCCGCGAAACTAAAAACGAAGAGAGCAACGAACGCTACACGCGCCGCGAATTTTCGGCCACGTCGTTCCAACGTTCGTTCAAATTGCCCAAGACCGTGAACCAAGACGCGATTGGTGCTGTTTACGAAAACGGAGTGTTGAGCGTGACGCTGGGCAAAAAAGAAGAAGCCAAGCCCGTGGTAAAAACCATTCAAATCGCTTAAACCTCTTCCAAAAAGAGTTGTTTTCATAAGGTTAGTTAATAGGGTTTTAGGTGTTTTCATGGAGCCGGGGCAGCAATGTCCTGGCTCTTTTTTTGGGGGTTTTTCGCCGTTTTTCCCACCTTTCGTGCGAATGGCGATTATCATGTAAGTTTGTGCCGAAATTTTTTTGACCGTGACTCCTTCCGATTTTTTTTCCACCGAACGATATATCAATGGCTTACGCGAGGCTGATGCAGACGTGCTGAGCGCGCTTTATCCCGAATGCCGCCCGCTCGTCGTGCAGGCGATAGCCGACTTGGGCGGCAGCGAATCGGAAGGGGTTGCCTTCTTTCAAGCGGCACTCGTGGAGGCGGCGCGACTGGCCCAATTGGGGAAGCTCTCTGGCGATGTGCCTTTTGCCCTCCAATTGAAGGCGCTCGCGTCGGCGCATTACAGGGATTGGCTCGAAGAGCATGGGCAGCCGTTTTCGCCTGTGGAGCCAAATGCTGGCGAGCTGGGGGCAAGTATCGCAGTGCTCACTTCGGAGGAATTGCGCGACACGCGGCGAAAAATATCCGACTGGAAAAAAGGCGAACGGGCCGACGAGGAGGGTTATCTCTTTTGGGAAAAGGTGCGCATCGCCGAGCATCACTGGCAAGAAGCCGCCAAACCTGCTCCCACGCCGCCAAGCAAATCATTCCGCAACCTGTTCCTTGTGCTTGCCCTGTTGACTGCCGCTTTGCTGGTCTGGTCTTATTTTGCCCGCTCCAAAACCCCCGCTCAACTCTACGACGAGCATTTCCAACTGCCAGAGAGCATCATGTCGGATGTGCGCACGCGCTACGGCCCCGAGCGCGGCAACGATTCGGTGACGGCTCGCCCCAACGCGTGCGAGTTTATTTTGCGCGAAGCGGATGAATTTTACAAAGTGAAGGACTACAAGTCTGCTCAGGCGGTGCTGTTCGACATTCTGGAAGATTCGCTGACCGCCTGTCATTCCGACGCGCTCTATTACATCGGCATTATCGCGGTGGAGCAACAAAAGCCGGGTTTGGCACTCGAATGTTTTGCGAAAATCGAAGATTTGGAGCGTTTTGGAGAAGATATTTACTGGTATCAGGCATTGGCACTGGTGCAGGCTGCTGCCAACAATCCGCTTTTGCGCGACAAAGCTGTTCGAGCCGTGAATCGCGCACGCTCCAACGCACAAGACCCCATGCGACGCGAGCAGGCCGAAAAAATGTTGAAACACCTCTCCGAATGACCCTCTCTATGGAATTGCTCGACAGATATTTTCCTAACCTAACCCCCGAACAACGCGCTCGTTTCGAGCAATTGGCGCCACTCTACACGGAATGGAACGCCCGAATCAACGTCATTTCGCGGCAAGACATCGAGAATCTGGAAGAGCGCCACATCCTGCACTCCTTGGCGATTGCGAAGGCGCTCCAACTCAAGCCCGGCGCAAAAGTGCTGGACCTGGGCACCGGTGGCGGTTTCCCGGGCATCCCGTTGGCTATTTTTTTCCCCGAGACGCATTTCACCCTCGTGGATGGCACGGGCAAAAAAATCCGCGTGGTGCAGGAAGTGGCTGACGCGCTTGGCTTGAAAAACGTGACTGCCCAACACGCACGGGTGGAGGAATTAAAAATGAATGGGCAGTTTGATTTTGTGTTGTCGCGGGGGGTGGCTCCGCTCGACAAATTGTTGGTCTGGAGCCAGCGTCTGCTGAAAAAGAAACATTCGCACGCCTACCCCAACGGCATCATTGCTCTAAAAGGCGGCGATTTGCGAGCCGAAATAAAGGCTTTGCCGGGCAAAGGCGAGACCTACTCCGATGTCTTTCCAATTCGGGAGTTTTTCAAAGAGCCGTTTTTCGATGAAAAATTCGTGGTGTATGTGCAGGGGTGAAAGAGCCTGCCGGAAATGTTGTGGGTATCCCCACATTTCCTACTTTTGCCCACCCGTATATGAGAACGTTTGTCTTTTTACTCTTCGCCGCCTTCCCCATTTCCACTGCTTTTGCTCAAGCGACCCTCGTGAAGGGAGCGCCAAACCAACTGTTCGACTTGGGCTGTGCTCAATGCTCCATCGCCGTCGTGGACTTGGCTGTGTGGAAAGGGATACATCTGTTGCCATTCAACAAAGTGACCTCCGGCATGGTCAACCTCCTGCACTGGAAATACTACGATTCCATCATGAAAGCAGAGGTGACCACTTCGAGCGAGCTCCCGTGGGAAAAATGCACCCAACTGCTCGATGCGCTGGATGATACCGACACGATTTCCCTGCAAATCAATTTGCTCTGGAAGGATAGCCTCGAACAGACCCACCCGATTTATCTGCTCATCGGGGGGCTGAAGAAAAGCGAGTTGAGCGAGTTGCCCATCTATAGCGAATTGGAAGTGAACGCGGAAATCGGCTTGCGGCATTTCTCCGGCATCGTTCATGCGCGTTATGCCGACGACAGGACAGAGACTTACGAGACGCTTTCCGGCGAGATAACGCTCACCCATTTTGAGCCAAAATCAGGTGCCATCGGCGGCCATTTTGAGTTTGAGGCCAACTGCATCGGCTGGGTGAAACGAGGCACTTTCCTCAATGGGAAATTTGAGCGCGAGGAATGATGGTCTTGTTTGACGATTCCTATTCCTCGCTGAACAACAACTTGTTTCCGAACGGGTCTGTCAATCCCATACAGATCCCGCCCCAAAAAGCATCCTCAATGCTGGGGCGATAGTATTTGTAATTTTTTCCCACCAGGCTTTGGTGCCACTCGCGCAGCCCCGTGCATCGCAAAAAAACCTTTCCGCCGGGTGTGCAATCCCCGACGTGTTCGCTGAGGTGCAAGGTCAAATTGCCGAGCGAGACCTGCATATAAATTGGCGTACCCTCCTCGAATCGGTGTTCCCAGTCTATCCGAAACCCCAGCCAGTCACAGTAGTATTCGCGTGCTTTCGATTCGTCGAAGATGCGGACAAGAGGAATTGTTTTTTCAATGTTCAGCATGAATAGGCGCGAATGGGGAAGGTCTATGTTTATTAAAAGAGCAATCTGTCAATCCTGTCGAAACTCAGCCTTGCGAGACAGCTGTTGACAATTCGCAAAGCCGCAGCAAACATACCTCAATTTGTTTCAAAAAAAGAAAAATTGTTTTAAACGCGAATGAGGGATTGAAGCTCTATTGTGGCTGCTGAACTATGTCACTTCAAAAGAAAGAGCCAAGAACACTCGTCTCCGTATGGAAACCTTTGTGTTCTTGGCTCTCGATTCTTCAAAAAAGCCGTTGGTCAGAATACGATTCGTGACCAATAACTATTTGCTTAAAACTTCATTACTTTTTGCACATCGGTGCCGCCGGGGCCTTCCAAACGAAGGAACAGCATACCGGGCTTGGTGTTGGCGACATCCATTTCGATTTCGTTGTAGCCGCGCTCACGATTAGCCTCGATGCTTTGCAGCACCTGCCCTGTGGCGTCCGTCAGCGTGAAGGTGGCAAAACCAGCTTCGGGCAGATAGTAGGCCGCAGTGAAGCGGTCAGTGATTGGGTTGGGACGCACGGACAGGAACGAAGGCGTAGCCTTGTTCACGGGCGCTTGCAAGAATTCCAGAGAGGCCGGGATGGTCTGCAGGTTGCGCGTGTATGCCTCAGCATCGGTGACGGCGGAGCTCATGCTAAGCACTTCGCTCAGCAATCCTTTTTGCACTGTGTTGAAAATCAATCTGAATGCACGCAGGCGGATGTTTTTGCCTTGCACATTGGGGTCGAGCATGACGGAGGAGTGCCAGCTGGCAGTCAGGTGGTGTTCACCTGGGTCAGCGATAAAGTCGGCTGGCACGAGGTCAGACTCGAAGCCTACATAAGAGAGATAGTCGGGGTTGTAGTCCAACGTGAATTGGAACGCTGCGAGGCCAGCCAATTCTGGCGTGATGATATCCACCGCGATTTGTTTGCCGGAGGAGAATATCTGGTCGTTTGTTTGGAACACAGCGCCTTCCACGCCGAGTCCACGGTCTTCCGCGTTGGGGCTTCCCAAGTCATCCGTGGCGAAGGAGCCATTCACATCACCTGTTTTGATGGCTATGAAATTCGGGTCGAACTTGATAGGTCCGGAGAGGCAGAACGTGAGCGACGAAGGCACTGATGCCGACCAAGGGTTCTGCGGGTTGGGGAACACATGGCTCTTCGGTACGAACTGCCACGCAGGCACATTGTTCGGGAAACTGCTCTGCACGCCCAAAGCCATTTTCACGATGTTGTTGATATCGGCGCTCGTCAGGTTGCCAGACTTGTCCACATCTGCGGCCAACAGCTTGTAGGGCGAGTTGAGCAATTTGACGTTGTCAATTTGACCTGCCACGAGCAAGGCATCGAGGGTGTTGATGCCTTTTGTCGTAGCGGCGCTGTAAGTGGGAGCCAGTTTGTAATTGCAGCTGGCCGTCATGGGGCTTATCTCGAATTTGCCTTTGTCGTCGGTGACAACGGAGAGCATCACGTTGTTGAATTTGCTCAGATTGACCGTAGCGCCTGCCACAGGGTCGAGGTCGTCGGTGGTGATGGTGCCCGTGAACTTGTTGGATGGTGGGCAAGAGCCGCTGTTGTCCTGCACATCAATGTAGGTCAGGCAGTAGTCAATGGCACCGCTTTCGTCCACAGCCCACACTTCCACATATTGTTTGCCCAGTTCGCTGCAATCAAATGTGACCGACGGGCTTTGCGCGGGGAAGCCAGTACCCGTACCCGCTTTGCGAATGCCGGTTCTGATTTTGTGTTTCGGTGTGCAGTTGTCGAAGAGGTCTTTGATAAAGTCCTTGTCCCAGATGGTAATCATGCCAGTCTGCATGATGTTTACGCTGAGGCCGTTGTAGCAAACGAGGGTGGGAGGCTTGCAGTCTGTGACGATAAATTCGTACTTGCAGATGGCTTCGTTGCCGCATTTGTCGTCGGCAATCCACTCAATCTTGTGTGTGCCATAGGGGAAGCCGTGTCCGGGAGGGAATTTGATTTGGCCTTGCAGGTTCACGCCACCCAATATGGTCGTTTCGATGGGCCAAGCGTTCGGGCTGCTGCTGCTGATAAAAGTTTCCATGGTGCCATTGCCGTCCAAATCGAGGAAGAGGCGGTAGGAGAGTTTGATATCGGCACCAGAGCAGTCGTCGGTTACTTCAATTTTCAAATTGACAGGGCCTTCGCAGAGGTCCACGTAGCCGTTGTTGTACTGCGTCGGGTCGTTGGTCGTGAAGTCGCAGAAAGTGCGCGGGCCCGTCGGACAGTCGGGGAAGTAGGGTTTCTCGTTGTCCAGCACCTTGATGATTTGCGTGTACTGCAAATAGCCGTGGTTGTACGAGTTGCCGTTCACCGTCGGGCCGATGTCAGTGTTATCTGGATTTGGGATGTAATAAGGTGCGGGCCAGTTGGGGTCATAATCGCACCAGTACAGGAGTTTCCATGTGCGAAGGATTTTGTAGCAACCACCCGTGTTGTTGGTGTAGAACACTTGGTCGTGATACGACACGCCGACATTGAAGTTGCAGCTGTACTGCACGATGTACGGGTAGGTGATGCCGGGGTCTGCGCCACAGCCGTACACGGTGTAGTCGTCGGGGAATTTGACGGTGTAATAGAGTGATTGGCCGGATATAACGGCCACACACGCGACTTGAAGCAAGAAGGCAAGGATAGATTTAATCATACGGAAGGGATGTTTAAAGTTTAAATGTTCGGCGAAAGTAAGTCAACTCCCAGCTAATGTTCCCTTCCTGTTTGCCAATAAATCGTCATGTAAGCGACGTATCGGTAGAAATTGGCCCAAAGGCGCGATTTCGACCGTTTAAAATTTCAAAAAATACTGACAATGAGGTAGTTCAATCTATTTTTGAAAAGGCTATCGGCGCGTTGGGGCGAAGGAAAAGCATCCCCGTCACAGCCACCGTGTCGCCCGGCTGAATGCCTTCCGTAATCTCGACCATGCTTGCCTGCCGAACACCTGTTTTGACGACCACAAACTTGGCTTGACCATTCTTGCTCACGATGACTTGTTTGTTGCGTGCCTGCGGAATGACTGCCTGATTGGGGATAAGCAACGCTTGCATTTTGTTGCCCAATGTGAGATTGACCTCTGCGAAGGCTCCCGGCAAAAGGTCGCGGCCATCGCGCACGAGCGCCCGCACTTGCAGGTTGCGCGTGTCGGCGGTGATGCTTTGCTCGGTGGCCTGCACGGTGGCCGAATAAGTCTTGGGATTGCCCCCCACCGTGAACGTGACCGTCTGGTTGGGGCGGAGCAGGTTGCTGTATTTTTCGGGAATGGCAAAATCGAGTTTCAAGGCGCTTGAGGCACGGATAATAGCAACGGGGCTAGCTGGTGTCACATAAGCCCCCGGGCTTATTCTGCGCAAGCCAATGATGCCGTCGTAAGGTGCTCTCAACTCTGTCTTGCGAATGTTGATGCGCACCAGTTCCATCTCGCTTTTGAGGGTTTGCACCTGTAAGGCGGCGAGGTCATATTCTTGTTGGCTCACTCCTTTCACTTTGAGCAAGTCGCCGAGGCGCTGCTCCGTGATTTCAGCCTGTTTGAGCTGAATTTCCAATTTTTGGAGTTGGGTTTTGAGGTCTTCGTCGAAGATTTTCAGCAGCAAATCACCCTTGCGCACACTGCGCCCTTCTGGCAGGTTGATGCTGACCACGCGCCCGCTTGCTTCGGGGTGGAGCTCTGTTTCTTCGGCAGGAATGAGGGTGCCGCTGGCGGTGACAGATTCGGTGAGTTGGGTGGGCCGCACCACGAAGCCTTCCACGGCGGTCACGTTCAGGCTTGCGCTGCGAGCGGAAGGGCCGCCACCGTTGCTCTGTTTCGGGTCGGATTTGCCACAGGAGACGAGTACCAAAACAGCGGCTGCAAAGAGCGAAAGGGCGTATTTCATGTTTGTGAATAGTTGAAAAGACTCAATGAAGCAAAACATTGGACAGCGAGGCTAATAACAGGAATCGGCCCGTCTTGTTCTGGGGAAAAACGCCCCTTGAGTTTCTAAGCCGACTTGTCGCCGTTGGAAGCCAGTTGTTTTATCTTGATTTGGAAAGCGGCGAAGAACAGCGTCATGAACGGGCTGAGATAATTGAAAACCGCATAAACAAAATAATCGCCCACGCTCACGCCCAGCACTTTTGATTGATATGCCCCGCAGGTGTTCCAAGGCACCAGCACAGATGTGACGGTGCCAGAATCCTCCAAAGTCCGGCTGAGGTTCTCGGGGGCCAGCCCCCTTTTTTCGTAAGCTTTGGCAAACATTTTACCCGGCACCACGATAGCCAAGTACTGGTCGGAAGCAGTCACGTTCACCGCAATGCAGCTGGCTGCCGTGCTGGCAAACAAACCAAACACCGAATGGGCCAAACTCAACAATGCGCTACTGATGCGAGCCAAAGCACCGATGGCTTCCATGACACCGCCAAACACCATCGCACAGACGACAAGCCAAATGGTGCCCAACATTCCATTCATGCCACCTGCGGTAAACAAATCATTCAACGAGGGGTCGCTGGTCTCCACGGTAGTGCTCTTCGTAAGGGCATTCATCATGCCTTGATAGGCTGATTTGAAATTAAGCGCCTCCGCGCCACCTATTTTGGCCACTAAATCGGGTTGGAAAATGATGGCGAAAACACCGCCGAGCAAAGCACCAAACAGCAAGGAAATGACGGGCTTGGTTTTGAGCATAATCAACCCAATGACAGCAAGTGGCACGAGCATCAACCAGCCGCTGATATTGAACGCGGAATCAATAGCCGAAAGGATACCAGAAGTATCGGCCACGCCGGACGCCTTGTGAGACAGCCCCAATACGATGAACACGATGAGTGTGATGATGTAGGTCGGCACGGTCGTGAGGGTCATGTAGCGGATGTGCGAGAATAAATCGCCACCCGCCATGGCTGGCGCGAGGTTGGTCGTGTCGGAAAGTGGCGACATCTTGTCGCCAAAATAAGCGCCCGACAACACCGCGCCGGCCACCATGCCCATCGGCAAGCCCAAAGCTTTTCCGATGCCGATGAGCGCGATGCCCACCGTGGCAGAGGTGGTCCAAGAGCTTCCGGTTGCTATCGAGATGACCGAACACACCAAAACGGTGACTGGCAAAAAAATCGCGGGATTGAGCAGCTGGATGCCTCCATAAATCAGCGTGGGAATGACCCCGCTCACGAGCCAAGTGCCTGATAAGGCTCCTACCAACAGCAAAATCAAAATGGCCTCGGTGGTTGATTTTAGATTGTTGGAGACCTCGTCGAGCATTTGCTTGTACCCAACTTTGTTGAAAAAACCCACTATGGCGGCCACCGCGCCGCCAATCAGCAGGATAAACTGGTTTGAGCCGCTCAACGCATCGTCGCCATACACCGTGACATTGTACGCCAACAGGCCGACCAATACGATGAGAGGAATCAAAGCCTCCCAGACACTAAGTTCTTTGTTTTGAATAATGCGGGCATCTTTCATAAGTTCGATTCGTTTGTCTTGACGCGAAGCGCCAAAAGTAGAAATATTTGAATCGAACAGAAAAATCACGGCGTTATGCCAGAAAAAATGAGAAGCGCGTGGCCTAAAAAACAAAAAACCCTCTCTTGCGGGAGGGCTTTTGCAGCGACGTGCAGTCGTGGCGGTTGGTTGCAATCGGCTGACCGCGTCGCATCAGCCAATCACGAACAACCTTCGGCGAATCACATGCTCAGTTGCGAAGGCTATTAAAGGGACGCATTTCCTCGCCGAGCCAGTTTTTGTATTCATCCACCGGAAGAATGCGCTTGGCTTGACGAGTGACTTTGCGACGCAGGTAGGCAAATGCCAACCGGGGCGATTTGCGCCACAGCCTACGAAGTTTGTTGGTACGGCGTGCCATAAGTCAAAACAGTTTTGCTGAATACTACAATGCGATGCAAACAGGGATTAAGTGTTTGATTTCAAGGGACTAACGAGACTTTTATGGATAAAGTTTTCCGATTTTCGGATATTTTTAGTTAAAGTTTCGCATTGCTGCGGCGGGGGTGTCGCCCATCAAAATTGAAAACCCAACGTACCTTCGCCGCCCCAATCGCTTCCACTCATTCCGAACTTATGAACAACGAGACCCTCTCTATCGTCATGCCAGCCTACAATGAAGAGCGCACGATTCACCTTATTTTGGACAAGGTGAGAGCAGTGGAACTTATCGGCAACATTAAAAAAGAAATTATTATCACCAATGATTGTTCCAAAGACGACACGGAAGGCGCCATTCAACGCTATATGGCGACAAATCCCCAATTAAACATTCGATATTTGAAGCATGAAGTAAACAAGGGAAAGGGCGCCGCACTGCACACTGGTATTCAACACGCCACGGGTCAATACATCATCGTTCAGGATGCTGACCTCGAATACGACCCTGCAGAATACAACATTTTGCTAAAACCCATTTTGGAAGGCCATGCCGATGTGGTGTATGGCTCGCGTTTCATGGGTGGCCGGCCGCATCGCATTTTGTTTTTTTGGCACAGCATCGGAAACAAGTTTCTGACTTTCATTTCCAATATGTTCACCAACCTGAACCTGACCGATATGGAAACCTGCTACAAGCTCTTCCGTGCCGATGTGTTGAAAGGTTTGAAATTGAAAGAACGGCGCTTTGGGTTTGAGCCGGAGGTGACGGCCAAGATGAGTCGCGTGCCCGGCATCCGCATCTATGAAGTTGGCATTTCCTACTACGGGCGCTCTTACGCAGAAGGGAAAAAAATCGGAGCCAAGGATGGTTTTCGAGCGATTTATTGCATTCTGAAATACAATCTTTGGGCGAAGTGAGTACCTTTCCCCTGCTTTTCGCAAGAACAAAACAAAACAATGCCATGCTTTTACAACGTCTTTCCCAATTTTGGTGGCTCATCGTTTTGAGGGGCATCATCTCTATCTTATTTGCCATCGTTGCCTTCACCAATCCCACGCTCGCTTTCGAGGTGCTCATCCTTGTGTTGGGCGTTTTTTTGCTCGTGGATGGGGCCACTGCGGTGGTGCTCGGTCTTCGTATGCGCGGACACGATGATGATTGGTGGACGATATTGTTGGAAGGAGCCTTGGGCGTGGGACTGGGCGTGGTGGCGCTGGTCAATCCCGAGCTCACAGCCGCCGGGCTGCTTTTGATATTGGCGCTTTGGCTGCTCGTCACAGGTGTTTTTGAAATCGGCACTGCCATCAAGCTGCGCAAGGAAATTGACAACGAATGGCTGTTGGGGCTGGCAGGGGTGGTCTCTATCGCATTGGGCGTGGTGATGATAGTGAACCCGACGCTCGGCAAAATCTCCATCATGTGGTGGCTTGGTTTCTATGCCGCTGCGTTTGGCTTCCTTCTGTTGGGCCTTGGCCTGCGAATGTGGCGGGTCCATAAGCGCCTGAAGGACAGCGCGTCGTGAAGCCGCTGCCCCTGTTCGCTTAACTCCTGCCTCGACATGACTTTTTCTCTTCAGCATACTGACCCCAACACTCGTGCCCGCGCGGGTCTGCTTGTCACGGAACATGGTACCATAGAGACCCCGATTTTTATGCCCGTCGGGACGGCCGGCACGGTGAAAGCCGTCCATCAGCACGAGCTTTTGGCCGATGTGAAGGCCCAAATTTGCCTCGGCAACACTTACCACCTTTATCTGCGCCCCGGCTTGGAAGTGCTGCAAAAGGCAGGAGGCCTACATCGTTTCAATGGTTGGAGCGGCCCCATCCTGACCGATAGCGGCGGGTTTCAAGTGTACTCCTTGGCACACCGGAGAAAAATCAAGGAAGAAGGAGTCACCTTCCAAAGCCATATTGACGGCTCCAAACACACATTCACGCCAGAGAACGTGATGGATATTCAGCGTATCATTGGAGCCGACATCGTGATGGCCTTCGATGAGTGCACGCCTTATCCATGCGAATACCGTTACGCCAAAAAATCGCTTGACCTGACCCACCGCTGGTTGGAGCGTTGTGTGGAAAGATTCACTCACACCAGCCCTCTCCACGGTTATGCACAGACGTTGTTCCCCATCGTGCAAGGAAGCACATATCCTGATTTGAGAAAAATCTCTGCCGAGACGATTGCCTCTTTCGGGTGTGAAGGCAATGCGATTGGTGGCCTTTCAGTGGGTGAGCCTGCGGAGGAAATGTATGCCATGACCGAATTGGTGACCGATATTTTGCCAAAAGACAAGCCGCGATACCTCATGGGCGTCGGCACGCCGGAAAACATCTTGGAGTGCATCGCAAGAGGCATTGACATGTTCGACTGTGTGCTGCCGACCCGCAACGCCCGGCATGGTATGGTTTACACACCCGACGGCATAATCAACATCCGCAACGCCAAATGGAAAGAAGACTTCGCTCCGATAGACAAAACCAGCCCCGTGCCTACCAGCCGCATCCATTCTCGTGCTTATTTGCGACACCTATTTATCAATGAAGAGATTTTGGGAATGCAGCTGGCATCGCTTCAAAACCTGGGTTTCTACCTTTGGCTCGTCGGGGAAGCACGACGACGCATCTTTGACGGCACTTTCGCTACATGGAAAAATGAAATGGCAAGGAAGGTAAGTGTGCGCCTGTGAAATGATGCTTTCACCCTCACAGGCAGCGTTTTCGTTTGTTAAAACCTCTTATGCCCGAAAACCTTAACACATCCCCCAAAATACAAACCGAGGAACCTCCGTTCTGGCTCCACCTTATGAGTGCCAAAAGTTAAAATTGTCGAAGTCTCCCCGCTAAACTTTGGTCACATGCGCATCGAAATGTAGGAAAAACCTACCTTCGCGCACTTTAACAAAAAAAGCTTGGGCGGTTTCCAATAGTCTGCCTAACATTGTACGCTGTTTTTCATCCAAACTCTTTGGTCTGTCTTTTTATGAAAAAAACTACTTTACACATTCTTTCGCTGTGCTTGGTGATGTTGTCAGTGGTAGCTGTGCAAGCTCAGGACATCCACTTCTCACAGTTCTACATGAGCCCGCTCAACCTCAACCCCGCTCTCACCGGAGTGATGAACTGCAATCAGCGCGTAGTGGCCAACTACCGCAATCAGTGGGCCTCCATTTTGAAAAGCAATGCCTACAACACTTACTCCGCTTCTTACGACCAAAAAGTAGCCGTAGGTCGCTATGACTATTTTGGTGTGGGCGGCACGCTTTGGGGCGACAAAGCGGGCGCTTCCGAATTTGCCACGCTTCAGGCTCGCCTCTCCGGCTCCTACGCCAAGAAAATGGGCGGCTACCGCAAAAAAGCCCACTACCTCGTGTTGGGTGCCGACTTCGGGGTGAGCCAACGCAGCATCAACAGCGCCAACCTGCAATGGCCCAGCCAAAACAATGGCAACGGGGTGTTCGACCCAACCAAACCGGGCGAACCAATTGACGACCCCAACTTCATGTTTGTGGACATGTCTGCCGGTGCCTTGTGGTTCAGCGTCTTTGGCGACGATGCCAACGTTTACTTCGGCGGGGCGTTCAGCCACTTGAACCGCGCCAACCAATCCTTCGAGAATCAGAACATTCCGCTTTACAGCAAATTCACCTTCCACGCAGGCGGTGAATTTATGATTGCAAAAAAGACAGGCCTTTTGCCGGGTGTGGTCACCTTCATTCAAGGCCCATCTTTCCAAGTCAATGCGGGCACGTCCTTCAAGTTCCTCTTAGGCAACAGCCGCCGCCTCAACCAAGCCTTCCAACTCGGTGCGTGGGCGCGTATGTCGAACAGACTGGACGACGGCAAACTTTTGGATGCCATCATCCTAAGCACTCGCTTCGACTACGAATACTTTACCATCGGCTTCAGCTACGACATCAACACGTCCAACCTCAGCACGGCAAGCAACGGCAACGGCGCCTTCGAGTTTTCGCTGATGTACAAGATATGCGGCCCAGAGCGTCGCGGTGTTTACTGCCCGAACTTCTGATGCCCCTCAAGCAAGAAGGGCAGGCAGTTTTCCCAGCACGTTGATTCTGAATGAAATGACCTGCGTGACTTCCATGACTGTGCAAAAAGATTTCCGAACGCTTGGGTGCGCCGGAAATCTTTTTCATTTTTGCCAGTTCCCACGAAGTCTCTTTTGTTAAGAGTGTAATCCGAAAAGCAGAAAGTCGTTTTTTCAAACAAAAATTCAAAACCGAAAAAGTTATGTTTGGCAGTAGCAAAAACACCGAGGAAGTAAAATCCGCCCCTTCGTCCACACCCAATGCGCTGAACGCGCTCGCCAAAGGCACGGTAGTGGAAGGAAATATTCGCTGCGACAATGATTTGCGCATAGACGGCACCATCAAAGGCAAGCTTGTCTGTCAAGCAAAGGTCATAATCGGCCCCACGGGAGCAGTGGAAGGCGAAGTCCGCTGCCAAAATGCCGTCATCGAAGGGCGCTTCAAGGGCAATCTGCAAGTGTCCGAACTGCTCAACGTGCGCGAAACGGCAGAAGTAGACGGCGAAATCACCACGAACAAACTGTTGGTGCAGAGCGGTGCCCGTTTCAACGTTTCTTGCAAGATGGAAAGCGGCGCAACGGTAGCCAACGGCATCGCCAAACCCGGAGATGCAAAATCGTCGTCGAATGAGCCAGCAGTCGCCGGAGCAAAAGCCGAAGCCCGCAATTAAAGCCGTCGCCAAATATGGCGGCATGGCTTTCCAGTTGCTTGGCGCTTGCCTTGCGGGTGTGTTCATCGGGCGTTGGCTCGATGCAAAACTGCAATTGGAGCGACCAACATGGGCTGTTTTCCTCACCATTTTTTTCATGGTCGGTTCGCTGTATAGCCTTTATCGCCAGCTGTTGCGCGATGCTTGACGGCCTCAAAAACTATCGGGTTGTCAAGGGCAACAAGAAAAAAACATCAAATGGCCGCTGGAGCGCGTCGTCACCACATAAAAGGGGGCGACGCGCTGCTTTTTGTGTCGCGCCGTGCTTTTTCCTCACCTGCGATTGTTTCTCTGCAAAAAGTCTCGCACTTTTACCGCCGTTTGGCTACTTTTATATCCAAATTGATAATCCATCGCTCGCCTGCCGCCGGTCGGAGGGACTTCTGAACGCAGCCCTTGGCACTTTTAGGGTTTAATCATCGTTTCCAACGCTTTGCCGACCGATGGCAAGTGCATGACTTTTGTTGCCTTTTTTCTTGCGAAAAAGCTGAAACCGACCACTTCTCGACCTGAAAGAATCTTGTTATGAGAGATTTGATTGAATTAGCCAATCTGCTCAACAAAACCAAACTAAAATCCAGCGGCATCCTCGGCATCATCCTTGAACCCGACTCAAAGATGCAACAGCTCTACGATGCCCTCGTGAGCCAAAAAGTGCGTTCCGACGAAGAGGCGCTCACTTGGCTATCGGAAGGCGGCGACGACGCTTCCAAGCTGCCCAACCTGAAAAACAAACTGAAAGAGCGCATGCTCGACTCGGTCTTTTTGCTCGACTTCAAAGAGCCGGGATTCTCCGACAGGCAGCGGGCGTATTTTGAATGCTACAAAAAATGGGCGGCGGCCATGATTTTGGTGATGCGGAACGCGAAAGTGGTCGGGTACGATGTCTTGGAGAAATTGTTGCGGCACGCCATCCGGTTTGAATTCACCGAACTCACCTGCGACATCTTGCGTGCCTTGCGGATACATTATAGCACCACCGGTGGCGACCTGAAAAAATATGAGAGCATCCGCGAGCAGCTGCATCATTATCAAGAAATTTGGCATTTAGAGAATCGCGTGGAGGACTTCTATACCGAACTGATTATTCGGTATGTGAACAGTAAGGCAACCAAGATGGAAGTGTCGGAACAAGCCAAATTATATTATGGCATCATCAAGCCCGATTTGGAAAAATGCGAATCGTTCAAGCTTCAGCTTTTTGGTCGGCTCATTCAGGTTTTTGCATACAGCAGTGTCAATGACTACGTCACCACCGCTCGACTTTGTGAGGAAGCCGTGCAGTTTTTTGACCAAAAAGAATACGACAGCGGTTTCCCTCTTCAAATTTTCTATTACAACCTGATTACTTGCTATCTGCAGCTCCGCGAATTTGAGAAAGGCCAGCAAATCATTGAGCGATGCCAAGGCTTGGTGGAGCATGGCTCATTCAATTGGTTCAAGCTCCAAGAGCTGTTTTTCCTTTTGGCGATGCACACCGCTCACTATGAAACAGCAGCACGCATCATGGATAGGGTGATGGGGGATGCGCGGTTCGACAACCAATCATTTCAAATCACAGAAGTCTGGAAAATATATCAAGCATACATTCACTTCCTCATCAAAGTGGGAAAACTATCTGCCGAAAATCTTTCCTCTCCGCGTCACGCAAGATTCAAACTCAGCAAATTCCTGAACGAGACCCCTGTCTTTTCCAAAGACAAGCGCGGCATGAACATACCCATTCTTGTAATACAGATATTGTATGCGCTTGCCGACCGCGAGTATCAGCAATGCATTGACCGCATGGAGGGAATCGAGAAATACTGTAGCCGCTATTTGAAGCAAAATGACACGTTCAGAAGCAATTGCTTCATCAAGATGTTGCTTCAAATCCCGATTTACGCCTTCCATCGAGAACGAGTGACGCGCCAAACCCAGAAGCTATACAGTATGCTTTGCTCCGTGCCCATGGAAGTAGCCAACCAAACATACGAGATTGAAATCATCCCCTACGAAGCACTTTGGCAGATGACCGTCAATGCGTTGGAGAAAGAGCCAACTCGAACGGAATCGCTTCGGATGAGGCTGCCTTGAATGCTCTTCGTCACTTCAAACTCGGTTTTTTTAGCCGCCTAACAGGGAACATTACCTGTTGGGCGGCTTCGCTTTTAGGGGCCAAACCAAGTTTTGGAGATTTTTTTCGTTTCGTCAAGTGATTGATAGTCAAGCAAAAACTTTCCGTCGGCGCGAAAAAAGAAGCCGAAACAACTGGGGGATGAACCCTTGATTTCTGTCCTAAACTGTCCCCTCGCCGTGCGAATACCTTTGACGTGTTAACTAATTAATTCAGCATCATGGCTACTTGGACTTTACCACTCGGTTGGATTTTATTGTTCCTCACTGGAGAAATGGCTACCTGCCAAGACGGAAACGGGAATATCATTGTAATTGACGTAATGGGAGTGTAAGGACAAATGTTTTGAGGGAAAGTTTGATTATTTGAAGTAATCTCCATCCAATTATAGCACCGCCAAGTTTTGGGCATGGCTAAAAGCGCAATTTGCTAAAAATCAAGGAGAGCAATCATGTCCATCTAACAAATCCTGGCAAATCAAGGCATAAATTCAGAACACAATCAGATTATGAATCAAAATACCCAAACCATAAAACTCACGGCGGCGCATCCGCTGTTCTCGCCCCAAATTGCCCGCAAGGAGCCGTTCTCCCTGCAATGTGAAGTTATGTTCGGCTCGCCGAGCTCCAATTGCGGCGGCAATGGCATCTGCAAAATAGTCGCAAAAAACCATCAACCAGGTTTGCAAGTCAAGCGAACGAGCTGTAGTCATGCCCACGCCGTGCTTACTGCTTGGAACGATGGCAAAGGTGTTTCCCTGATTTTTCGCCGCGAGTGGCTTTGTGCCAACCTGATGCGGCGGCACCTCCGTCACGGAATCCTCGAAATGCCCGAGCCATGCCCCATCCCACCAGCCGTCGTCGCCGCGCTTGACCTAAAACTCAACGTGTTGCCAGCAGGACTTCATCTCGTTGAAGATTTGGGCATGCATTTGCGCCTTCGCTTCGCTCAAGGAGCATCTTAGTTTCTGCGGGGAATAGGGCCATTGTCCATTTTCCGCGTCTTCATAATCCTCGTGGTGCAGGGGGCCCCCGCCCGCATATACTCTCCTGAACGCTTGCCTGAGCACGCTTTATTGCGGAAGACACAAGTGCTTCCTTACCTGTTCAGAGTGCACAATGCACTGCTATCGCGCACAAGACGCGCTATTCCGCTTCATGCTGGAATAGCGTTCTTGTTCGTGCGCTTGGCATGGGGGCACAAACCCTCCCCCATGCCATTTCTGGCAAAAAGCAGAAAACGGCGGCTTTTCAAGATGTAGCGGTCGGACACTGCAAGCAAACGGCAGCAGACGGGCCGTGCCGACGCTTGTTTCCCATGTTAAGTTTTCCGCGCCCTATTACTTCTTTATGTAGGCTTGCCGACATTTGTCATGAACTCGCATTTTTTTCTCGTGCCTACGAACGAGGCAGCAGAATAGACCCGATTCTTCCCCCTTTTAATCTTTTTTCAGACCCCTAGGTTGTGTGTCCTGATTCTCATGAAAGGTTTCCCGATGGAGTGTTCCATGGGGGTATTCACCTTATTGTTTTATCAAAACTTTCTTCCAATGAAAAGAGCAATCAAGTTCAAATCCGCGCAGTCAAGCGCCCATCTCCGCCCAGATGCCCCCCCCCATTTTAAAACAAATAGTTTTTATCGTGATGGTTGGAGTTTCGCTTAGTGTCAGCCCGCGTTTTGCGAACGCTCAATGTGTGCCGCCAGCGTCGCTCATCGTCAATGGCGGTTTTGAGAACCACACCAACGGGACAAACTGCAACCCCTCGCCCCCCACCATATTCGATGCAGCCTTCAATTTGGGTTGCGTGGAGGGTTGGCAATCGGCTATCGGCACCCCCTCAGTCTGTTTTGTCGAACCGGCTCAAGGTCAAGCGCTCGCCTGCATAGGAACCAACCCCGAAGGCATTTTCCAAAACGTGAACCTGTGCGCGGGAGAATCGTACCAGCTCTCTTTTCGCTATCGGGCGATGCATAATCAGGGCATTAGCCAAGTGCAAGTTTATTTGGCCAACGGGCTTAGCGACCATCCGATAGAAAACCCCAATGAGCCGTTAAACATTGACCCCGGCTGGCAACTGCTGACAGAACAGGAGATGGAGGGCGCCGAATGGCAGACGGCAAACATCACCTTTTCCCCAAACAGCCCAGGCAACAATCAACTACTTTTTGTCATTGGGAGTATTGATGCCGAAGAGTTCGGCTCTTTGGGGCTCGACAATATTCAACTCACCTGTTACTCCGCTTTCCCGGTGAATTTCACGAGCAGCAACCTCGGCAACGGCAACATCCGCTTCGTCGCTGACCTGCCCGCAGATGCGGATGCGTGTTGGGATTTCGGCGACGGCTCGTACGGCACCGGCAACAACTTGACGCACACCTACGCTGCCCCCGGCACTTACACGGTCTGCGTCACCGCTGTTTGTGGGTGCTTCAAGGAATTTTGCCAAGCAGTTGTTGTGCCTGATTTGCTCGCGTGTCCTTGCACCGAAGCCAACACGCTCAATATAGAGGCAGACGGGAACGGTACCCTTTATTCCGTGTTGGAATCATTCTACAACTATGACCAGAACGATGACGGCATCATAGACGAAAGCGAACACAACGGCTGCATCGCCATCGCAGGGCGGCTCATTATGGACCAGAACATGACCATCGCGGGCTGCGACAATATTCGGATGCAGCCCTGCGCCGAAATCGTGGTGCAAGGCTTCCGACACCTGACGATGGAGTACAACACCATCTACGGTTGCGAACAAATGTGGCAACGCATCAAGGTGGAGCCTTACGGCTACCTGACCTTCCGCCACAATAAGGTGTCGGACGGTCAACATACCCTCTGGGCAGAACCGGTGACGTTATTCGGACTGCTAACGCCCACCCGCGTGGACATACAGTACAACCGCTTCGAGCGCAACCATGTCAATCTTTTCATCCCCGGCAACGGCGGCGGTTTTTTCGGTGGGGTGGTATGGCAGACACCGTTCGTCGGCAACAACATCCTGTGCAAAGGCCCGGGCAACGCGCTCGGTGATTTGCTGCCACCCTGCGACGCGGGTTTGGAAAATTACGATGACGAACACGGATACGCCGGCGCGGTGGTGCTTGGAGCCAACTTCAACATCGGGGCGGCGGGCGGTGCCTACAACACCTTCTCCAACCTCCGCAACGGTGTCATCGCCGAGCGCGTTTTCCTCAACGTGGACCGCTCCAATTTCAACAACATGATAGGCTTCTCCAACTTTCAGCCTTCTTTCGCTTTGTCGCGGGGAGTTGGCGTGGTGGCCAACAACGGCATCTACAACGTGCGGGATGCCAACTTCAACCGCGCAGGACACGCGCTCTTTGGCAGCAACGCTTTCCTTTCTCTGCGGGGCAGCAGCACCGAGCAGGTGCGTTTTGGTGTCGAAGCCTGGAATCCGGCAGCCTTAGGTGTTTTCGACAATCCGGGCATACGTTTCACGGACTTCGGCATCCGGGCCTGGAATCTGGCGGCTTATCCGTGGTTCTCCTCGCACGTCATTGACAACAACAAGTTCTTCACGCAGGACGTGCAGGCGGCCACCGACGGCGACTGGACGGTTCAGTTGGTCAATCTTAGCAACCTGACCTTGCCCGACGGTGCCGGGCGCATCTCTCGAAACGAGATATACATCAACGACCAAGTGGGCGGGCTTTGGATTGACAACCTAAACAATTGGTCTATCAGCGACAACCGCGTGGAGTTCTCCGCCCACCCCAACAGCGAATTACTGACCAGTTCGGGCATCCAACTGCAAAACGCCCACTACAACTACCTCTACGGCAACAACATCGCGGACATGACGGGCGTCGGTTTCAACGCCACGACTGGCTTTGCCACCTTGGCAAGCCTCGGCAACCGTTTTTGCTGCAACAGCACGGAGGGCAACTTCGTCGGTTCGCTGTTCATGGGTGCCTGCTTCGGCACCCAATACCGCCAGACCGACATGGCCGCCCACGACTTCTCGCTCTGGCTGCCGGGCAATGCCAATACGGGCTTCACCGTCATAGGACAGCAACCGACACTGAGCAATGCCACCAACAGCAACCGCTTCGGAGCAGCTTCGGGTACGGCATGGAATGATGGGCCGGTGCCCATATTAAACGCCTCTCAATTCTCTGTCACCAACCAGAATACGCCACACTACCCGCAGCAAGTTGTCACACCAAACGGCAGTCCGGGACTATGGTTTGAAGTCAACGGAGCATCCTCAGGAGTTTGCGCCACAGATGCCAATTGTCCCGCCCCTGTCTATCCAACTGGAGGCAGGGAAGAAATCGAGCCGACCGATATCCTGATCGTTCAGAACGCTTTCGGAAGTATAGCCGGCGGCACGGCGCTGCAATGGGAGGGCGAGCGCGACTTGTACGCCCGCTTGAAAGCGCATCCCGGCATGCTCGGGGAATCAACAAGCGTGGATGCTTTTTATTCGGCCACAGAGGCGGGCAGCGCGGTGCGGTCTTTTCATATCGCCGAAACGATGGTCGCGTCGGTGCAGGACGTACCGACGGCATGGGGGCAGGCACTGCGGACGGCCGCCGATTCCATAGCGGCCATCGAAGCCGAGGCAGACGCTGTATTGGCGGCGTTGGCAGGTGCCGGCACCCGCTCGGACAGCCTCGACATTTACTGGCAGTCGCAGTCGGTGCGGGCAAGACTCGTGCCCCATACAGCCGCAGCGGTTGAAAAACAACACCAGATGGACTCGCTCCGCCGAATCAGGGCCTTGTCCGTCTTGCCGACCGTAATGGCGCTCCCGGCCAACAATGTGTTGCAAAGCAATCGCAAGGACGCGCTTCGAATCTACCTGGAAGTGACTGCGGCGGGCACGGCGCAACTGACCGAAGCCCAGTTTGACGTTGTCTCGCCCATCGCGCACCAATGCCCACTGGCGGGCGGCAGCGCGGTGTACATGGCCCGCGCGCTGTATCAGATGAAGGAACAAAAGCATTTCGACGATTTTGATTTGTGCGCCATTGCTGACGAGCGTTCCGCAAAAGCAACCCCGAAACCCCTTTCTGACAGGGTGCTGCTGTGGCCCAACCCGACCGACGGACGGCTCCAACTGTTCCTGCCGGGCATAGAAGCGGAGCAGGAGGTGCGCCTGCGCGTCGCCGATATTTCGGGGCGGACGATACTGGAACGCGACCTCGCCACCGCCGACGGCAACCTCGCGCTCGATGCTTCGAGGCTTGTGCCGGGCGTTTATTTCTGTCAGGCCAGCACTGGCGGGCAAACGTTTCAGCCCGTCAAGTTTGTGATTGCGCGCTAAACTTTTTCTTCACCTTCCCTGCTCGTGGCATTACCGCGCCACGAGCAGGCTTTTTTGTTTTTGAACATGAAAGCGATATTTTTTGCCATAGTCGGCTTGCTGCTCCCTCTACACATCTTCTCCCAACTGCACGACAATACCTGGATACTAGGCTACCCAGCACTTGGAGGATATGACCCCACTCTTGGCCATAGCATCCTGACTTTCACCGAGGGAAATTTGCAGATTGACAGCAACTCGGTGATGAAGGACATAAATTTCCCGCAGAACAACTCCGCTTTTTCGCATGAGGACGGCGAGTTGTTCGCCTTTTTTAATGGACTGCAT
>JAHBTU010000005.1 GCA_019638455.1 Saprospiraceae bacterium | reverse complement strand
CACTAAGTAGGAAACGACTCCACATGTCGAGGAAGGCACGGGGTGGTTCCATTCGAACTGACCCGCGCAGTCGCCAAGTGTGCCCATGTTACTCGTATTGATTGTAACTGAAGATGGGCAATTGATGGTAATGCAGGAGCTTGTGCCGATGCCATCCGATGCTTTCGGAGCATTGATTGTAGCACCATTTCCCGCATGTGAGCCGTTGTTTCCCGAAGAAAAAGCGGCTGGGTTTCCAGATGAATAATCCAAAAACTTAGCTTGTGCTTCGGAGAATGGCAACAAGGCCAGTCCTGCTGGTAGCAATAACCAACAAAGACAACACCGCAAGGCAGTAGCGGAAATCTTGTTAAGAGTGTAGTCTTTTCTCATGAGAAAATAAATTTGGTTGATTAAGCCGCCTCGCCGAAGCGAGTGAAAATATTCTGTCGGCTTTTAAAAAATAATGTTTTAATGTCGAAAAAACCGAGAGCCAGACTTTGATTGCCGCAGGGGCTTGCATCAAATCTGACTCAATTGAACCTCGAAGAGCCGACCAATATGATTGATGACTCGACTATATGCTGAATGTGATGGTGAGTTAAGTAGAAGCAAAATAGCCATCCACTACCACCACGAAAAACAATGGTTGCAAGGCATACGCAGCAGCACTTAGAGAGAGCGTTGCGCTCGCCAAATCGGGAAAGGGAATGTGATGTATGGAGAGAAGAAATCAGGAAAGATGTTTCCTGAAATAAACGCCGGACGCAGGAACTGTCCGACAAACTTCGCTCACGAGACTACGGGATTAAAACACGCGATTAAAAAATCTGCCACAAATGGCAAGGCAAATGTAGATAACCATGTTTGTTATTACCAAGCCTACTCATGTAAAGTTGAAAAAAAAATTGAAGGCAATTTGGGAACGGCTGATTTTGAAGAGTTTTCGGATTTTTGCGACCTCTTTTTGGCGGTTGTTCCTTGATGAATTTGATTTCAAAAAATCATTGCACGCCTCTGCATTTTCACCAAACATTATGCCGAAAGGTAAGGCATTTCCCTGCCTTCGTCGAAAAACGCTATTAAGCCTGATAAAATAAAACCGCAGCCATGAGCACCTCTCGCACCCGTCGCAAAACCTCCCATCGGCCCAACAAATCTGGTGAGCCTCTCTCTTTTTCCAAGGGTAATCTGTCACAAGCGACTTTGCTTCATCTTTATGAACAACTGGTAAAACCGCGTCTCATCGAGGAAAAGATGCTCAACCTGCTGCGGCAGGGGCGGATATCGAAATGGTTTAGTGGCATCGGGCAGGAGGCGATTTCGGTTGGTGCTGCTTGTGCGCTCTTGCCCGATGAGACCATTTTCACCATGCACCGCAACTTGGGTGTGTTCACGGCGAGAGATATGCCGCTCGACCGTCTGTTTTGTCAATGGCAGGGTAAGCGCCTCGGCTACACCAAAGGGCGTGACCGTTCTTTTCATTTTGGTGCGATGGAACACCACATCGTAGGCATGATTTCGCACCTCGGGCCTCAACTTTCGCTGGCGGCGGGGGTGGCGATGGCGCACAAGTTGAAGAAGGAGGGCCGCATATCGTTGGCTTTTACAGGTGAGGGTGCCACAAGTCAAGGCGAATTTCATGAGGCGCTCAACGTTGCTTCTGTTTGGAAGCTCCCGGTCATTTTTTTGATTGAAAACAACGGGTATGGCCTAAGCACTCGGCCTTCGGAACAGTACGCCTGCGAAAGCCTTGTGGACCGCGCCGTTGGATATGGGATGCGCGGGGTGAGCATTGATGGTAATAATATGATAGAGGTGTATTCGACTATCCGGCAACTGGCGGAGGAGATGCGCAATAACCCCGAACCTGTGTTGCTCGAATGTCGCACCTTTCGGATGCGCGGTCACGAGGAAGCGAGCGGCACCAAGTACGTCCCTAAGGAGCTGATGGATGAGTGGGCTAAAAAGGACCCGATTGAAAATTACGAGAAATGGCTTCTGGAAGAAGGTGTTTTGAACGAAGGGCACATCAAGTCATTGAAAGACGGATATAGAAAGGAAATTCAGGCGGCTGTGGATGTCATGTTTGCCGAGCCGGAGCCTGTGCCAGACAGGGAGGAGGAATTGGCGGATGTTTACAAAGAGGCCCCTAAGTCAGTCGCTGCCAGCAATGTTGGCAAGGAGGCACGATTCATTGATGCGCTGTCCGACGGCTTGCACGAAGCGATGCAGCGCCACCCCAACCTGATTTTAATGGGGCAGGATATTGCGGATTATGGTGGTGTGTTCAAAATCACGCAGGGTTTTGTGGAGACGTTTGGTAGAGACCGCGTGCGCAACACGCCGCTCTGTGAAAGTGCTATTGTCGGTATTGGGCTGGGCCTGAGTTTGGGCGGTTTCAAGAGTATGGTGGAGATGCAATTCGCCGATTTCGTGACTTGTGGGTTCAACCAGATTGTCAACAACCTCGCAAAGCTGCACTGGCGCTGGGGACAACACGCTGATGTGGTCATCCGAATGCCGACGGGCGGCGGCACGGGGGCGGGGCCTTTCCACTCGCAGTCGAACGAGGCGTGGTTCACCCATGTGCCGGGTTTGAAAGTGGTGTATCCCTCGACCCCGCACGACGCGAAAGGCTTGTTGCTCGCTTCTTTTGAGGACCCCAACCCGGTGATGTTTTTTGAACACAAGGCGCTGTATCGCTCGGAAAGCGGCATGGTGCCGGAGGGCTTCTACACGGTGGAAATTGGCAAGGCGCGGCAGGTGCGCAGGGGCGAGCAGGTGAGCATCATCACTTATGGCCTTGGGGTTCGCTGGGCGCAACAGGTGGCAAACGAAATGGGGCTGGATGCCGATATCGTGGATTTACGCTCACTCGTGCCGCTCGACTACGAGGCGATTACTGACTCAGTGAAACGCACGAATCGGGTGCTGATACTGCACGAGGACACTTTGTTTGGCGGTATTGGCGGCGAAATCGCGGCGTGGATTTCGGAGCATCTCTTTGAATTCTTGGATGCGCCGGTGATTCGGGCGGCCAGTCTGGACACGCCCGTGCCGTTCGCTATTCCGCTGGAACAACATTTTTTCCCGGTGGAAAGAATGAAGGAGCAGTTGAGGCGGTTGGTGGGGTATTGATGCCGTGGCTGGCGAATGATGTGGGAGCGTTCATATTTGCATCACGGGCCATTGATGCCAGGCTCCGTGCCACGCAGCCTCAGCGCAGCTATTTTGCCAAAGAGCGGGCGACCGCGCAGGCGTACAGGTTCTCCTATGGCAGGCTCTTGTCCCGGTTTCAGGCCATTCCGTTCGAGCAGGGTGGATAGTCTAATGCCATAGCGTTGCGACAGTTCAAACATTGTTTGTCCTTCTTGCACAATGTGGTAGGCAAGCTGGCCGCGCCACTTTTTGCGTTTTTCCTGAATAAAGACCCGGGTGTTGGGGTTCAAGGGGGTGCCGGGGGCGAGGCGATGGTCATTGTATTCGACCAATTGCTCCACGCTCAAATCAAACCTCATGGCAATGTCATCCAATCGTTCGTTGGCCTTTGAAAATACGACTTTGACACGGTTGGTTCGTCCGACGCGACTTGCCACATCAGTGCGTGTCGAATCGCGCAGGGAAATTGGGGGGGCATCGTATTGATGCAGCGTGTAGCGACCTATGAGGTTGAGTAGTCTGTCGGCGTAACCTGCTCCGCTGGCGTAGCCTGCCGATTCCAGACCTCGCGCCCACGATACATAGTCGGTTTGGTCGAGGAGAAAAAGAAAGCCGTATCGGGCGTACTTGGAGGGGTCGCAGATGAACTCGCTGTGGTCGTAGAAGCTCTCTTCCGGCTTGTTGTATTTGCGAAAGCAGGAAAGTATGGGATTGCCCGCCGCGTCTTTGTCGTCGTCTTGTTTTTGGTAGGTACGACCACCCCAATTGAGGCCACACTTGATGCCAAAATGGTTGTTGGCTTGTAGTGCCAACTCGCTTTGCCCGCCTCCGCTTTCCAAGATGGCCTGGGCCAGTTTGATGCTGGCAGGGATGCCCGTGCGGTGCATTTCCTCGATAGCAATGGATTGGAAACGGCTGATGTACCCGAGAAAAGCTTGGTTTTCGGTGGGAAGCGAAGCATTGCTCGGAACGCACTCGACTTGACAAAACAAGTGCCACGAAAAAAGAACCAAAGCGACGGTGCAGGATAGTGATTTCATGATTGCAGAGGGTTGATAAGACGGACGAGCATTAGCTCAAGGGCTATTGCGATTTCTTTTGGACCGCCTTTTTCTTTTCCTCTTTTTCTATTTTTTTGAAATAGCGTTTGAAAAGGAAATTGTGCTTTAGCGCCTCCATGTTTTGACTGAATGTTTCCGTGCCTTTCTCCACGTTGTCAATCGTTTGGCGCAGTTGAGCAGCCATCAAGGAGTCTTTCATCAAAGCGTTCACGGTGCCCTGTCCGGTGTTGTAGTCTTTGTCCACCGAAACCACCACTTGATTCAGGTCGTTGGCGAGGCGGTCGGCACTTTCTTCCACTTGTTTTATTTTTTTAACAACTTGGCGAATCTCTTGCGACAGGGTAGTATCGGTCAGGAGGGTGGCCAAGGCGCCCTTGCCCTGAGAAGCGAGGGTTAGCGTGGCAGATGCGTCGGTCATTAGGGCTGAGGCTTTTTCGGTGGCTTCGTGCAGATGAGCAAATGAGGCTTTTAAGTTGGCTGACATGGTGCGGTCTTCGAGCAGCTCGGTCAATTGCGCACTGGTGTTGATGCGGTGGATGGTGCTGCGCAGCTCTTCGGCAATAACGGCCACGTTGTCGTTGGTGCGGCGCAGGGTCTGGAGCATTTCGTCGGTGTTGATTTCGTCTTTGGAGGGCAATAGGTCTCCTTCCTTGATGAGCGGGGCCTCTCCGCGCGCTGGCGCGATATTCACCACTCGGTTGCCGATCAGCCCATCGGTGCCAAGGCTCGCCACGGCGTTGGAGCGAATGATGCTCTTCATTTTCCGCTCAATGCTCATCGTGACCTCAATGACGGTGTCGTTGACAAATACAATGTTTTTCACGCTGCCTATGTCAATGCCAGAAAAGCGCACATTGTTGCCTTTCACCAATCCATTGACGGCTCTGAAATGTGTTTTCAGGTCGAAGCTGGCACCAAACATCCCTTTGTTCTTGCCCAAAATGTAGAGCGTGAGGACGAGCAAAAAAATGCCAGCGAGGACGAATACTCCCAGCTTGACGGAGTTAGCGGTGTGTTTTTGCATAAGGCAAATTACTGGAAAAACTGCTTGATTTTCTCATCCTGAGCCATTTTCAATTCGTCGTAAGTCCCCTCCGCATAACATCGCCCATCAATGAGCATGGCCACGCGGTCTGCTGTGAGGCTCACGCATTTCATGTCGTGCGTGATAATGATAGAAGACGTTCGGTATTTTTCATGAATGGCTTTCATCAGCGAAATGATTTCCAAGGCTGTGATAGGGTCGAGGCCAGTGGTTGGTTCATCGTACAAAATAATCTCGGGTTTCAGGATGAGTGTGCGTGCCAATGCGATGCGTTTGCGCATGCCGCCAGACAGCTCTGCCGGCATCATATCCACCGTGTGTTCGAGGCCAACGTTGTGTAGTGCCTCCATCACCATATCGTTCGCGGCAGATTGAGTCAGATTGAACGAATGACGACGCAGCGGGAACTCAAGATTTTCCCGCACGGTCATGGAATCGTAGAGCGCGTTGCTTTGAAACAGAAATCCCACTTTAACCCGAATTTCATCCAAGGCATCGTGACTGAGAGTGAGCACGTTTTGACCCAGCACCCTGATGATGCCCCGGTCGGGTCGAATCAGGCCGATAATACATTTTATCAGTACCGATTTGCCAGAACCCGACTTGCCCAACACGACTAGACTTTCGCCCCGATGCAAGGATAGGTTGAAATCGTCCAAAACCATGTTGGCTCCAAACGATTTGCAAAGCCCCTCGATGGTTATCACCATTTCCTTGTGGTCTGAGTTGCGTGCCATGTTTACAACAAGTCGGTTATCTGAACAGCAAGCAGGTCAAGGATAAAAATCATGACGGACGACACTACCACGGCTGAATTGGCCGAACGTCCCACCCCTTCCGTGCCTTTGCTCGAATAGTAGCCTTTGTAACACCCTATGATACCGACCGCAAATCCGAAAAAGAAGGTTTTGATGACGGCGGGCACTACGTCCATGAAAAGCAGGTGGTCAAATATCTGTTTGAAAAACAGATAGAAACTTACGTTTTCGTAAATGTTGATGCCCAAATAAGAACCGTAGAGCGATATGGCGTCGGCAATGATGACCAAGATAGGCAACATCAGCGTGGCAGCAAGCGTGCGGGTGACGACCAAGTATTTGAACGGATTGGTGCCAGACACTTCCATCGCGTCTATCTGCTCCGTCACCTTCATGGAACCCAATTCCGCGCCGATGCTGGAGCCGATTTTTCCGGCAAAAATTAGTGCCGTAAGTATCGGCCCGATTTCGCGCACGATGGAAATGCCGACCATTGCCGGTATCATGGCTTCCACACCATAATAGACCATCGTCGGGTGTAGTTGCATGGTCAGCACCAAGCCCATGATGAACGCCGTGAGACCCGCAAGAGGCAGCGATTTGTAACCAACGACGAAACACTGGCGCACAAACTCGAGCACCTCATAGCGGGGGCTGAATCCTTCTGCAAAAAAGCGGGCAGCAAAGCGGCTCAATTCGCCAGCATCGTGCAGAAATCGGCGGGTGTTTTCAGGAAGGGTTAATTCAAATTTTGCCATAAGCTTCCTTTTTGCCTCAAAAATAGTTAGCTGGGACGGCTTGAGTTGTTTGAGGGGTTTGAGATGCAATTCAAACCCCTCAAGCAACTCATCTCGCCGTCAGCCCTCCATCAATCACCAGTTCGGCACCTGTCATATACGACGACTCGTCGGAGGCGAGAAACAATGCCCCATAAGCAATTTCGATAGCCTCGCCGATACGCCCCAACGGGCACATCGCTTTCATCATTGCGTCGCGTGCAGCCGAATCAGCCGGGAGAATGTGTTCCGTCATCGGGGTCATCACCCCGCCCGGGTGGATGGAGTTGACGCGGATATTGAATGGCGCAAACTCAATGGCTTGGTCTTTGGTCAGCAGCAGCATGCCCGCCTTTGAGGAGGAGTAGGCTGCGCCGTTGCCGCCCACAAGGCCAGCGATGGACGAGTTGTTGACGATGGAGCCTTTGCCTGATTTTTTCAGATGCGGCAACGCGGCCTTTGCGCCCAAAAAGGCACTCGTCAGGTTGATGGAGAGGATTTTATTCCAGCGTTCGAGCGAAGTCAGCTCGGTGGTTTCCATCGGCTGATAGACCCCGGCGTTGTTGATGAGGATGTCAATTTTACCGTAAAGTTGCACGGCTTTTTCCACGACTTTTTGCCAGTCGGACTCAGAGGTTACGTCGTGGCTTATGCACTCGATGGAAAGACTGTGTTTGCGAGCCTCCTGCACCCAAGTGTTCATTTTTTCAAACTGGATGTCGGTGGCCAACACCGAGGCACCCTCTTGTGCAAACAGGCGGGCGATGGATTCGCCCATGCCCCCGGCTGCGCCAGTGACGATGGCGACTTTGTTTTGTAAACGAGCCATAGTTGGTTGATTTGTAGAATTGTTGATTTGTTGAATCGTTTTGTCACTTGTGAATCAATTTTTAGGCAGCCAAGCGACCATCTTTTGTTCGCACCTGCAAACTATACAGTCAGGTAGGCAAATCGCCAGTCTGAATTGTGACATTGTAAGGGTTGTTTGTTTGTTCATGGTGATGTAGTTTGTTGTCGGATTTTTTTTCTATTGTTTTGTTGCTGAAAATTTATCTATGAAGAGGCATAAGCCAGTAAGCCGAGAAACAAGACAATTAGCAAACTATTCAATACGATCCCAGCAATGGCCAACCCCTGAATAAGCCCGGTACGATACCAGCGCTTGGCTTTTACAAGCCCGATGATGCTTAGAATGAGTCCCGCGAGCCCAAACGGGATAGTCAAAATAAAGCCCAAATAAGGCGAAATAAACCAAGAAAGCAATGCAAGCAAGCCAACCGTCAGGCCCGAAATAGCAAGCCCTTTTCCGTCACCTTCACCGGATTTCCCCAAGAATTTTTCCGCTTTCGCCAGGCGCTTGAGCAGCCGTTTTTCAAGAAACTTTTTCAAAAACCCGCGTTTCCCGCCGTCTCGTTTTACCAAAAAAGAGGACTGCGAAACAAAGGTCGAATCAGGCGCTGTGCGAATCGTCGCTTCTGTCGAAAAGGGAAGGCTGAACAGGAAAATGACGGCGAAATAGCGCATGGCTTCAAAATATGTTGGTCAGTTCATTTAAAAATCTCCCCGCCATCACCTTCCCGTTCCCATTCCCGATTGGTGACGGGGGCGGGATTAACGTAGGTATTGTCGCAGGCAGGCGAAGTCGTTTCGCCCATCGGCAGCAGTTCTTCAATACTTGTTTTGGATTCCTTCGACTCTGCCGCGTTCATGTTCTCAATCCCCTTTAGCAGCGCATCCGCATTGAACGAAATACTGTCAATGCCCTCATTCACCAAGAACTGCGCAAACTCTGGCATATCGCTGGGCGCCTGCCCACATAGCCCGATTTTGATGCCTTTTCGGCGAGCGGTGCGAATGGCGGAGGCAATGAGCCGCATCACCGCCGCATTTTTTTCACTGAAAAGATTGCTCACGAGGGCGGAGTCGCGGTCGAGGCCGAGCGTGAGCTGGGTGAGGTCGTTGGAGCCGATGGAAAATCCGTCGAACACTTCGGCAAATTCTTCGGCCATCAGCACGTTGCTCGGTATCTCGACCATGACGTAGGTTTCTAGGCCGTTTTGGCCTTGTTCGAGGCCAAACTCTTTCATCGTTTCTATTACTTGCTTGCCCTCCTCCACCGTGCGGCAGAAGGGAACCATCAGTTTTACATTGTCGAATCCCATTTCTTCGCGCACCCTTTTCATGGCCTTGCATTCGAGCGCGAAACCATCCTTGTAAAGCGGCGAGTAGTAGCGCGACGCGCCTCGGAAACCGAGCATCGGGTTTTCTTCCAACGGTTCAAATTGCTGGCCGCCGACGAGGTTGGCGTATTCGTTGCTCTTGAAATCGCTCATGCGCACGATGACATCGTGCGGGTGAAACGCCGCCGCGATGGTCGCCACGCCTTGGGCGAGTTTGTCCACGAAATAGTCCTTTTTATCGCGGTAGTGCCGTGTCAGGTGGGCAATGCCTTCCTTGATGCCGGGGTTGGCGACTTGCTCGAAGCGGGTGAGCGCCAACGGATGCACCTTGATATGGTGGGTGATGAGAAATTCCATGCGCAGCAGCCCCACGCCCCGATTGGGCAAAAACGACTGCTGGAACGCCAGCGACGGGTCGCCGAGGATGAGCATGGGGGCCGTTTTGGGCATTTGCAGATTGGAGATGTCTTTTTCCTCGACTTCCCAATCGGCTTTTCCGGCGTAGATGAAGCCCGTTTTGCCCTCTGCGCAACTGACCGTTATCAGGTCGCCGTCGTGAATTTTATCGGTCGCGTTGCCGCAGCCGACGATGGCAGTGGTGCCGAGTTCGCGGGCGACGATGGCGGCATGGCTGGTGCGCCCGCCCTTGTTGGTGACGATGGCAGCGGCGCGTTTGAGGATAGGGTCCCAGTCGGGGTTGGTGATGTCGGTCACGAGCACCTCCCCATCTTGCAGGAGGTTGGCTTCCTGAGGCGAGCGCAGGAGCCTCGCCCGCCCGAAAGCGATTTTTTCGCCCAACGCGATGCCTTCGGCGAGTTTCTGCCCCTTTGTTTTTATTTTGTAGGCACGCACCACAGCCTGTTTGCTCTTGCCCGCATGGACGGTCTCTGGTCGCGCTTGCACGATGTAGAGTTTGCCGGTCGCACCGTCCTTGGCCCATTCGATATCCATCGGCCTGCCGTAGTGTTGCTCGATTTGGACACACCATTTGCCCAGCATGGCCACATCGGCATCGCTGATGGAAAAGACGTCGCGCTTGTTGTCGGGGGTAGATTTGTTTTCTACCGTTGAGGCAGCATTGGCGGATTTGGAATAAATCATCGTCCATTCTTTCCCGCCGAGTTTTTTCTGGATGATGGGGTTGAAGTGTGTGCCGATATGAGGCTTGAAAAGTAAAAACTCATCGGGGGTGGAGCGGCCTTGCACGATGTTTTCTCCGAGGCCATACACGCTGTCAATCACCACCACCTTGTCGAAACCCGTGTCGGGGTCGAGGGTAAAGGCTACGCCGGAAGAAGCCAAATCGGAACGCACCATAGTTTGCACCCCTACCGAGATGGCCACGTCTATGTTGCCAAAGCCTTGGTCTTCACGGTACTTGATGGCGCGGTCGGTGAACAAGGAGGCAAAACAGCGATGCACCGCGTCCACCAGCCCCTGTTCGCCGCTGATATTGAGAAAACTATCCAACCGCCCGGCAAAACTTGCGGTGGGCAAATCCTCCGCCGTCGCGCTGCTGCGCACAGCCACCGAAATATCTGCCCCTTCACGCTGGCGCAACTGTTGGTAAGCTTCTTTGATGGCGGCTTCTACCGCTTTGGGCAAGGCTGCTTTCAATATCAAATCGCGTGCTTGTGTGCCGATGAATTCGAGATTGGAGAGATGCGCCTTGTCTAACTGTGCCAGCAAGTCGCTCAAGGGTTTGCGCAATTTATGTTCTTCCAAAAACAGCCTATACGCTTCGGCAGTAACCGCAAACCCATCTGGCACCATGATGCCTTTTGGCACCAATTGGCAGAACATTTCCCCCAACGAGGCATTTTTGCCGCCTACAAGGGCGAGTTCGCGTATGGATATTTCAGAGAAATGTTTAATCAAGGAGGGCATGATATTCCGATTTTTGTTTGCCCAAAAGTGGCAGGAACGTGAAGAAGCGGGAAATGATAATGGTCAGGCGGTAGGGTGATGTTGATTGATTTGATTGCTCGCCCAGCTAAGCCGTTCGGGCAGGCTCGCGCAAGCAAAGCGAATGAGATTCGATTTAGCGATTTCACAAAATATCACCCCTGTTTCTCACCTCCCTCAGCCTTTCGCCTGACAACAGTTCTTTTCGCCCCTGATTTGCATCATTATGTAGCGGCGATGTGCGTCCCCACCTTTGGGCATGCAAAAGCGGGATGTGACGAAAGCCCCAGTCCTGCGGAGCGATGAAACACAGATTGTTCATTCACTCAAACCTTTCTCATTCTATGAAAAAATTGGCTATCATCCCCGCCTTGATGCTCTTGGCGCATACTGCGTCCGTTGCCCAATTGTTGGAGCAGGGCAATTTTATGGTTGGCTCGACGGTGGGATTCTCGACCGCCAACTCAAAGGTCACCAGCGGAGGCGCAGGCAGCGAAGGACTTTCGGCCCAACAGGTCAATGTGGCCCCTGCTATCGGCTACTTCATTTTGGACAATTTTGCCTTGGGCCTTGGTGCTGACTACACACTCAACTCCGTGACCGAACCCGGCCAAGACAAAACAACTGACAGCGACTTGCTCTTTGGACCATTTGCACGCTACTACTTCTCTCTGGGCGACAACGTGGCGCTGTTTTTCACAACCAATTTTGGGTTTGGCAACTCGAAAGATGAGCAAATAGTGGGCGAAAACAAGCAAAGCATCGAGACCAACGTCTTTGCCATCGGTGCTGGCCCAGGCCTGACGGTGTATTCAAGAGGCGGTTTCGCCATTGAGACCATTTTTAAGTACAACTACGCCAACAGCCAGTTCGACTCCACCACGGGAGGTGTCACTACTACCACCAAGACGCGCACCAACCAGTTCACGTTGGCATTGGGGCTACAGTACTACTTCGGCGGCTTCCGGCGCGTGCGGGGTTGAGCGATGTTGCAGACTGATGTAAGTACGCTGACGGCATTAGTTTGCTCTGAACGCCAGCGTACTTAGTACAAAGCAAACCATGGTGCCGGGCCGACATTCGTTTGTCGCCCGGTATTTTTATTTTTGCCCAATTTATTCACCACAACCTACCGCTGACCATTGTGCAAAATCAGACCCTTCTACTCTTAATTCCTGTTTTTCTATTCGGCGTGCGCACATCATCCCCCGCCCAGCAACAGGAAGACGCCGTGGCCATCGTCCGAAAAGCCGACGAGCGAGCGCGTGGAAAAACCTCCATCGCCGAAATGAGCATCACCACCGTCCGCCCCAAATGGACCCGCTCGATGGACATCAAAGCATGGACGAAGGGCAACGACATGGCGCTTATTTTGGTCAAATCGCCCGCCAAAGACAAAGGCACGACTTTCCTGAAGCGCAAAAAAGAAGTCTGGAACTGGCTTCCTTCGCTCGAGCGCACCATCAAACTACCCCCCTCCATGATGTCGCAGTCGTGGATGGGCACCGACTTCACCAACGACGACTTGGTGAAAGAATCCTCCATTGTGGACGATTATGTGCACAAATTGCTCGGCTCAGAGAAACAGGGCGACCGAGACTGTCACAAAATTGAACTCACCCCAAAACCCGAAGCAGCGGTCGTATGGGGGAAAGTCGTCGTCTGGATTGACAAAAAAGACTACATCCAACTCCGCACTGAATTCTACGACGAAAACAGCGCGCTTTCGCAGACCATGATTGGCGCTGACCTGAAAATGCTTGGCGGCAAATTGCTCCCGTCGCGCATCGAAATGACCCCTGCCGACAAACAAGGACACAAGACCGAAATCGCCTACAAGTCGCTCGAATTTGACAAGCCGTTGGCCGATAGTTTTTTCACGACGGAGAATATGACGAAAGTCAAGTAGAGAGTTGTTGCGGTGGAGCGCTTTTCCCTTTGCCAAAGACCCTCACCGCAACAAGCCATTATTATCAAACCAGCACCTATGCTCCTACAACTTGCATGGCGCAATCTCTGGCGCAACCCCAACCGCTCGTTCATCACGATGGCATCAGTGTGGTGTGCGGTTGTGTTGGCCGTTGCCATGAGTAGTTTGCAAAAAGGCGTGTTCGACCATTTGATATCCAATGTGGTCAGTTTCTACAGTGGCTATGTGCAAGTCCACCGGACGGGCTATCAGTCGGAGCAAACATTGGAAAATAGCTTTCCGCTGACCGATTCTATCCAAAAGGCCGTTTTGTCGAGTCCGGGCGTGGCCGCTGCGACACCACGACTGGAAGCCTTCGCGCTAGCCTCCACAGGTGAAAAAACCAAAGGTTGCCTCGTGGCCGGCATCGCCCCAGACACGGAAGAACGCGTCACGCGATTGAAAAGCAAGATAGTGGCGGGTGCGTATTTGCAGGACAGTGCACAGACGATTCTGATTGCGGAAGGTTTGGCCAAGCGCCTGCAAACAGGTCTTGGCGACACCGTCATCTTGCTTGGTCAGGGTTACTACGGCACCACCGCAGCCGGAAAATATGCCGTCGGCGGCATCCTGCGATTCGGCTCGCCCGCACTCAACGACCAAGTGGTGTTCCTGCCATTGGCGGCAGCCCAACACTGGCTTGATGCGCCGGGGCTGGCGACCACGCTGGTTGTTTCGCCCGAAAAGCCCACAGCCACCGAACGAATCGCCGCCCAACTTCGAGCCTCGCTCCCTCCCGATTTTGAAACCTTGACGTGGCAGGAAATGATGCCCGACATCCACGAACATATCCAAGCCGACACGGCAAGCAGCGCCATTATTTTAGGCGTACTGTACTTGCTGATTTCGTTCGGAATTTTCGCCACATTGCTGATGATGCTGGCCGAGCGCCAACGCGAATTTGGGATGCTCGTCGCGTTGGGCATGAAAAAACGCCAGCTTGCCCAAATGGTCATGTTCGAGTCGGTGCTAATCACCTTGACGGGTTGCCTATTTGGTATTTTGGCCAGCATCCCTTTGGTGTGGTGGCTCAAGGAGCATCCCATCAGAATCACGGGCGAGATGGCAGAGGTATATGAAAAATTCGGCTTTGAGGCCATATTCCCGGCATCGTTAGCCCCTTCTATCTTTTGGAACCAAGCGCTAGCTGTCCTGATTATCGGTTTGTTGCTATCGCTCTACCCTATTGCCAAGGTATTGTTTCTTAAACCCGTAGATGCCATGCGAGCGTAATTTTTGAGCCATTCATCTCACCACTCAAACAGTCATCACAATGTTAATCATCATTGCTTGGCGGAATTTATGGCGACACCGGACACGCAGCCTTGCCATCATCACTTCAGTGGCGCTGGGGGTGTGGGCAGGAGCATTCATCGTGTCGCTCTACTACGGTATGGGCAACGAGCGTGTGCGCATCGCCATCGAGCAGGAAGTGTCGCACATTCAGGTGCATCATCCAAAATTCCGCGACGACCACGATGTGGTTTTCAATTTTGCGCTCGACAGCCTCGAAGCCGCCCTGCGCCACACACCGGGCGTGAAGGCTTTTTCGCTGCGCACCACGGTGCAAGGCATGTTGGCCAACGCCTCAGGTAGCAACGGCGTTCAGGTCAACGGCGTTGACCCCGATGCCGAAGACAAGACGCGGGGCTTGAAAAATTTCATCATAAACGGCGGATACTTTGAAGCCGAGAAAAAGCATCAGGTGTTGGTCGGGAAAAAATTGGCCGACAAAATGAAGCTCGCGCCGGGCAACAAAATCGTGCTGACATTTCAAGACATAGAGCAAAACATCACCTCCGGCGCTTTTCGCATTGCCGGCATCTACGAAACTGCCAATGCCCCGCTCGACGAGCGCAACGTGTATGTGCGGCGCGGCGACCTCGACGAGTTGCTCGACACCCCGGGACGTGGCACGGAAGCCGCTGTTCTACTGACCGACGAAAGCGAATTGCCCGCCGCAATGGCTGCGCTCACGCGACAGTTGCCGGGGCTTGAGGTGCAAGACTGGCGTGCCATTTCGCCAGAGACAGCTCTTGTGATGTCGTCGCTTGATATTTCCTCCTTTATCATCATTGCTATCATACTCATCGCACTGGCATTTGGCATCGTCAACACCATGCTCATGGCAGTGCTCGAACGCACCCGTGAAATCGGGATGCTGATGGCCGTCGGCATGACCAAACTCCGGCTGTTCGGCATGGTCGTGCTGGAAACCCTGTTGCTGACGTTGACCGGATGCCCTATTGGGTTTGGGTTGGCTTGGCTGGCGAATTCCTGGCTTTCAAAAAAGGGAATTGACCTGAGCGCCATCGCCGAAAACTTGCTGAAAGGCTTCGGATATGGCGTGGTGATTTATCCTGACCTGCCGGGCGACAAAGTGTGTCAAATTATACAAATCGTCTTTGTCACGGCATTGCTCGCCTCAGTGTTTCCGGCATGGAAAGCACTTAAAATGAGACCTGCTGAAGCCATCAGGCATTGAAAAAATTATGAAGACAACAGTCATTGACATCCACAACGTCAGCAAAATTTACAATCCCGACACCATTCCGGTGCACGCCGTGAACGGTGTGCATCTGCACATCGAACGAGGCGAATTCACGGCCTTGGTCGGCCCGTCGGGTTCGGGCAAAACAACTTTGCTCAACATCATCGGCGGCCTCGATGTGCCCACAGAAGGCAAGGTCGTCATCAACGACACAGACATCACGGCCCTGTCGCCCAATCGGTTGATTCAGTTCCGACTGCACAATATCGGCTTTGTGTTCCAATCGTTCAACCTGATTCCGGTGCTGACTGCCAGCGAAAATGTGGAGTTTATCATGCTTTTGCAAGGCGCACCAAAGGCCGAGCGCGAACGGCGCGTGAAAGAACTAATGCACGCCGTCGGCCTCAGCGACAAAATGGACGTGCGCCCGGCTCAGCTCTCAGGTGGCCAACAACAGCGCGTCGCCGTCGCCAGAGCGCTGGCATCCAAGCCTCAATTCATCCTCGCTGACGAGCCTACGGCCAACCTCGACTCCCAATCGGCCACGAACCTGCTTGATATGATGGCACAACTCAACCGCGAAGAGGGCATGACTTTTATCTTTTCAACGCACGATGCCCGCGTCATCGAACGCGCCCGCCGGGTCATCACGCTGGTGGACGGGCGGATTGCGTCGGACACGGCGAGCGTCAGTGTGGCTTGAGGGCTTGCTCGGCCAAGCGCGGCGGACGGGGTTCGAGAGGCTCATAAACGAACGTCCCAAAATGTGTTTTCATGAAAACCTTCTTTATTACGGCGTTTCTCTTTTTCGTTTTCCCTTTCACATCAAAAGGGCAGACCGACTCCATGCCTGAGTCGGCGGAGTCAAAACCCGCCCGTTTCCATTTTCAAGGTTATCTCAAAGATTTGCAAACAGCGACCTTCACGAGGGACAAAGGCTCGCTTTTCACGGGCAATTTTTTGCACAACCGCCTGAATTTCAAATACGATTTTTCGGAAAACATTTCGGCGCGGCTGGAGTTGCGCACCCGATTGTTCTGGGGCGAACAGGTACGCTGGACACCGGGGTTTGCCGAGCAGATTGACTATGAAAATGGCTTGATGGACCTTTCGTGGGTGGCGGCGAACGAACCCGCCGTCGTGCTGCACACCATCACAGACCGGCTTTCCTTGAACTGGCGAAAACAAGGCTGGGACGTTACCATCGGGCGGCAACGGGTCAATTGGGGCATCACAACGGCTTGGAATCCCAACGACCTGTTCAATGCCTACAACTTTTTCGATTTCGACTATGAGGAGCGCCCAGGTAGCGATGCCATCCGGGTACGCTATCACACAAGCGGCATGTCAGGTTTCGACTTGGCCATAAGCCACGGCAAAGACTCCGCCTCGACGATTGCAGCACTGCTATACCGTTTCAATCGTGGGGGCTACGATTTTCAAATACTGGGAGGATGGTTTAGGGACGACCTCGCTGTGGGCATTGGGTGGGCCGGCAGCATCGGCAACGCTGGCTTCAAGGGCGAAGCGACTTGGTTTCAGCCCCGACAATCATCTGGCGACACTATCGGCCTGCTGTCATTGACATTGGGCGGCGATTATAGTTTCCAGAACGGTTGGTACATCGGTGGGGCATTTCTTTACACCTCGGGCGGCAGCGACGACGCGGAAGCGTTGGAACAATTGGCTACCCAACAACTTTCCGCGAAACGATTGATGCCGTTCAGATATTCCCTGCTTGGGCAAGTCGCCAAATCCATCACGCCACTTTTCACAGCCAATCTGAGCCTGATTTATTGCCCCGGTGCGGATGCTTTTATCACATTCCCCGTACTCACCTACTCTTTGAGCGACAACTGGGACGCAAACTTGGTGGCACAATCGTTTTTTGCGCCAGCGAGCGGTCAATTTAAAAATCTTGGCAACGCGCTCATTTTTAGGCTGAAATGGGGTTTTTGAATTTGGCCTGCGCGGTCACGCAAACCATTTTCATCTTGACAATTTTTTGAACTGTAAAACTTATGAAAAAGCATCGCGCCCTCCTAACCCTCCTGGCAGCCATTTTCATTTGCTGCCTTTTTGCAGCCTGCGCCAGCGTGGAGCCAGTCGAAACCTGCCTGACCGGGAAACGCTATGGATTATTCCACGGCCTGCTGCACGGGTTCATCACCCCTGTCAGTTTTGTGGCGAGCCTGTTCGACAGCAAGGTCGCCATTTACGCCATCAACAACTCGGGCGGCTGGTACAATTTCGGCTTCCTGCTCGGCTCCGGCGGTTGGGGATTTTTGGCAGGCAATAGGTCGAAGAAGGGTGATTGAGGAGGAGGCGAGGAGGCTTCTGCGTTTACGAAACCTTGTATACCCAGATTAAAGAGGATTTGAACCTGTCGGTTGGCAAGGCAGGGATTTCCTTGATTGATTTGCATGATTTTCAAAGGATTGCGAGCGCCGTTCGTTCAAAACACTTTGCGTTGACTATATCTCGCAGGTGCCGCACAGAACCATGCCACCCAATGACTCACACCACACCACCCCCATACCACGCTGCCCCCAGCAAGGCACCTCGCTCGTTCAGCACCAGATGCACGGGCACCGATTCCAGCAAGGGCCGCAGGCGACCCACTTGGAAGAAGTGTTCGAGAAAAACGGCTTGCAGGTCGTCGTTCCAGATTCTGGGCGGCACCCCGCCGCCGATGAAAACGCCGCCCGTAGCCTTGAGTTTTAAGGCGAGGTTAGCGGCCTCCATGGCAAGGTAGCGGGCAAAAAGGCGCAGCGTTTCCACGCAAATAGGATGCCCCGCCACTGCGCCGAGGCTGATGGCCGCTGCCGGGTCTTGATATTCCATATTCTCCTCCACTTCGGCGGGCGCTGTCATTGACTTCACATCGCGGAGGAAGCGATACATCTGATGGATACCGGGGCCAGACACCACGCGCTCCCAACTCACGCGGCCATATTTTTTTTCCAAAAAAAGGAGCAACGTGCAGTCAAATTCATCGCGGGGCGCAAAACCCGCGTGTCCGCCCTCTGTGGCAAAAGGATGCAGGGCGACACCATCCCAATAGAGACCCGCCTCACCAAGTCCTGTGCCGGGCGCTATGATGGCCGCGTTGCCAGTAGCAGGCGAGGTTCCCCAAAAAATGGTTTGCACATCCGATGGCGTCAGCGCAGCCAATCCGTAGGCGTAGGCTTCGAGGTCGTTGAGCAAAAATACTTCCGGGATACTCATTGCTTGGCTCAGGGCGGCCACTTCAATGTTCCAACCCAGATTGGTGGCTTTTGCCTTGCCGCCCTGCACTGGCCCTGCGAAAGCGATGCTCAATCGCGCAGGCCGCAAACCGTTGCCGACAAAATGACGCACGGCCTCGGCCAGTGAGCCAAATGATTTGGAGGGATAGACGGCTTCCCGAACGATGGCCAACACTCCCCCGCGCTTTTCAAAAAGTGCCAGCGCCGTTTTGGTGCCGCCCACGTCGGCTGCGAGCAGCGGGACACCTTCGAGCAAGGGTGTCCGCTTTGGAAACGCGATTGGAAGAAGAGGCTGGTGCATCGCAAGTACAATTTGCTAATGTGCTATTTTGAGAATCCCGAATCTTCGGGACAGGTGGTGCCAATTCTCAATGAGATGTGGCTCGTTTTAGGGCAAACCCAATTCGATGACGCGCTTCAGCATCAATCGCTTACCCCAGCGACACATCCAACACCATCATCACGCTGAAGCCCAACAAGGTGGCAAGTGTGGCGAGGTCAGTGTTGCCGGCGCGTTGGGATTCCGGTATCAATTCCTCTACCACCACAAAAATCATGGCGCCTGCGGCAAACGACAGCGCGTAGGGCAACATGGGTTTCATGGTCAGCACGGCCATAGCGCCCAACACGGCAAACACAGGCTCCACCGCGCCCGAAAGTTGCCCATACCAGAACGACTTGGCACGCGACATCCCCTCCCGCCGAAGCGGCACGGACACGGCGGTGCCCTCCGGGAAATTCTGCAACCCGATGCCGATGGCCAATGCGACAGCGGCCCCGATGGTAGCGCCGGGCATACCGTGCACCACCCCACCAAAAGCTACGCCGATGGCAAGACCTTCAGGGATATTGTGCAGCGTGATGGCCAGCACAAGCAACACGCTGCGCCGCCATTTGGTAGAGATGCCCTCGGCTTGGTCCATGGCCAAATCGGGGTGCAAGTGCGGCAATATCTTATCCACGATGGAAAGAAAAATGCCGCCCGCCAAAAAGCCAATTAGCGCAGGCCCCCACTTTGGCAACTCGCTCACTTCCTCGCTCATTTCGATGGCGGGCGCGAGCAACGACCAAAAACTGGCGGCAATCATCACGCCCGCGGCGAAGCCCATCATGGCATCAAGCACCCGTTGGTTCACGCTTTTGAAAAAGAAAACCAACGCGGCACCCAACGCCGTGACGCCCCAAGTGAACAAGGTGGCAAAAAACGCCTGTGTGGTCGGGTGATACTGAGCGATGAAGTCAATGATTTCAGTCATGGAAAGCAATAGGTCGGCTTAATTCACGGCATGCCGGAGCATTATTTTCATCTGTTCCGATGCCGTGCGATTCGGGTCGCTAAGGTAGATTTCATGGTGTTTGCCTCGAACGGTCAAGCCGTTTTCTTTTGCGAAAGCATGAAGTTTTTTTAGGGCTGGGCTTTCCCTTCCCACTCCGGCAGGAATCTATACCTCGCGCCGCCAAGTTTTGGGCATGACAGCCTCTTAGACGTTTTTAAGCCAACAAAGGCCGCAGTTCTGCTGGCAGCGTGGCGACGATGTCTTTAATTTCCCCTGCCGAAACGTGTTTTTTCAATACGGTAAATACTGCATGGATGGCGTGTTCGACTTCGCGGTCGGTAACGAAATCATTTGTGGTGCCACGCCCACCCTCTTCCCGCACTGCTTCGATGAAATCGCCCAACGTGCGGAGTGTCTTGGATTCGTCGCTGATGCGCCAACCATCCACATAGACAGCCTTGACAAGCATTGGCAATTGGGCGATGAGCTGAAGCGACTCTTGCGGCGACACTCGGTTGCGAAACGCGTGAAGCACTGCTCGCAGGATACGACCTGCCTTGGCCACATTGTCGGGGTCATTGATTTCGCGGGCAACTTCCTTTAAGAATTGCTCGCCATCTTGGACGTACTTGTTAAAATTGAGTGCCATGTGGAAAACATTTAGAAAGGCCAACAAAGAGATGAGAAGACAAAAATGGATGTTACTGCAAGAGGTAGGGATGATTTCCGTCAGCACTCGACCTGATTGACAATGTCTTCCCAAACAAAGCCAGCTCGCCGCTATGTTTTGTCAGATGCCCATGATTGATGTTTTTGATTTTGAGTGGATTTCGTTTTTAACCATGCCCAAAACATAGCGGCGCGAGGTATACCCAGATTAAAGAGGATTTGAACCTGCCGGTTGGCAAGGCAGGGATTTCCTTGATTGATTTGCATGATTTCCAAAGGATTGCGAGCACCGTTCGTTCAAAACCACCTTGTCAGACCCTGTACTCAGGGGCTTGCCCGGCCAAGTGAAGCGGACGGGGCTGATTTGCGTTGACTATAAGCTGTTCGCGGCAACAACCAAAAAACCCCGCCGGTACGCAGGGCGTGCCAACGGGGCGAACAAAAACCTCAAGCTTGAGAGGAGGTCAATAGGGTATGTTTTGAAATAGGCGCTAACGTCCTTTCATATCATCGTCAGCGTGCATGATGAGCATAGGCAAACCCGCGCCCAGCAGGGCCTTGCGCGTCACGCTTTTGTGTAGCAGGTTTTCCCAGAAGCTGCGTTGGTGCGTCACAAAAACCATCAGGTCAATGCCGTGTTGGAAGGCATAATCGTTGAGCTGTTCCACCACGTCGTCGCCAATGACCTTGTTGAAAATAAAGGGGTGCTCAGGTTCCGAGCGTTGGTAATCCACCTCGAACAGCTTCCGCTCCAAATCCAGTCCTTCCTCACCCGCCGGGCCGACGTGCACAAAATGCACCCGACCGCCGAATCGCTGCACGAACGCCACCGCTTGCTTCACGCGCAAGGCATCCAGCGAATCGAAATTGCTCGCGTAGAGCACGTTTTTGAAACCATGAAAAGCGGCTTCCATCGGCACAAAAAGCACCGGACAATGCGAAGACTGCGACACTTCCGTGCTGACCGAGCCAAACAGGTTGCGTGCCACGCCGCCGCGCCCCGTAGTGCCCATCACGATGAGGTCTGCCTTGCGCGATTGCTCCTCGATGACCTCTTCGGGGAAACCATACATCACCGTTGATTTGATGGCTGGTGCTGCGGTCTCGTCGCCGTTTTTGGGGGTTGGTGGGGTTTGGGCGGGTGGCTGATAATCCACCTCGATTTTCTTAAGCGTATCCTTGATAAAGGCATCCAGCTCCGTCTGCACCGTTTTTTTGTAGCTCGACAAAAAACCCGACGCGGAAGGCAGGCTGCCTTCAAAAATACTATCCATCGCATACACCACCTCTATTTTGGCATCCAATTGCTGAGCCAGCTGCCAAGCGAACACCAATGCGTTGCCCGACGGCTCGCTGATGTCCACTGGTACCGTGATATTTTGCAAGCGAAACAATTTGCTTTTGTAGAGATAGCGATTTTGGAAGATGGCAGTCAGCTCTTCCACTGTAGGCACACGACCTTCCACTACCATATCGCCGTCGAGCATCAGCGCGGGGGTGTCCGTCACGCCATCGGCTCGGATGGCGTTCGGCTCCGACACCTCCACCACTCGATTGTCCAGAGGAAAATCCGAGAGGGCGCGGGTGAGGTTGTCGCGCAGGCGGCGAGTAGCCTCGTCATGTTCTCCAAAAACTTTTATAGTGGTCATGTTATACCCAGATTACAGAGGATTTGAGCCAGCCGAACGGCGAGTCAGGGACGCTCTTGATTGATTTGCATGATTTTCAAAGGATTGCAAGCGCCGTTTGTTCAAAACCACCTTGCCCGCCCTGTACTTAGGAAGGTGACTGGCGGCGCTCGCATTCAATTTTCCGCTTCATAGACCATGTGGGGCTGAGCGGGTTTTTCTTCGGCCAATTTTTTCAGAATGTCGAACGGTGTGATGATGCCCACTAGCTCGCCGTCTTTCACTACCGGAAGCGCGTGGAATCGGTTGAGGGTGAAAATTTCCAGCGCCACGTTGATGCGGTCGTCAGGCTCCACTTTGCCGAGGTGCTTCGTCATGATTTGATGCACACGCGCCTCGCGCAGTCGTTGGGTGCTCACTACGTTGTTTTCGCCATAAAGCGTGGCCCCGCCCAGAAAATGTTCAAAATCAACCTTGCTGATAATGCCCACGATTTCGCGGAAATTGACCACCGGGATATGGTGGAATTTGTGCGCGTCGAAAATTTCTTTCACTTTTTCAAGGGTGTCTTCCGGGCTGACCGTTACCAAGTGCTTGTAGTCGGTCATCAGGCTGGAGATTGGTGCAAATACGTTCATGATTGAGAGACTTTTGTTTTATGCCTTGATTCGCCAAGATTTTTCAGTTCACCATGATTGCTACCCTTGATTTCGAATGGATTGAAGTTTCAATCATGCTGAAAATTCGATGGCGCGAGTTTTATTTGTTGAGGCTGTCTTCATCCGAAGCAGCACGACAAAGGTGAGGGTGTCGGCCGTCTTTCAGAATGATGCAGGTTAGCAAGCGAATTGATTGAAATCAATACAGTTATTTTACATTTGCCCTGCCATGAAAAAAATCCTCATTATCGAAGATAACGCCGACGTGCGTGAAAATCTCTCCGAAATTCTCATGTTGGGGGGCTACGAGGCGCTCACCGCCGAAAACGGCAAAATCGGAGTGGAAAAGGCGCAGGAAGTCTTGCCCGACCTCATTCTCTGCGACATCATGATGCCCGAGCTGGATGGCTACGGGGTGTTGCACATACTGAGCCGCCACGCCAACACTGCCGACATACCGTTCATTTTTCTGACCGCCAAGGCCGAAAAGGAAGATTTCCGACGCGGTATGTCGCTGGGTGCCGACGACTACATCACCAAGCCTTTCGACGACGTGGCCCTGCTGCAAACCATAGAGGCACGGCTTCAAAAAAGCGAACGCCTGCGCGTCGCCTCCGCCCAGCACACGGGTTCGCTCGACCATTTCATAGACGAGGCACGCGCTTTGGAGGCGATAAAACACCTCTCTGACAACCGCGAGGTGCGGCACTATCGCAAAAAAGACGTCATTTTCAGGGAAGGCGAAAACCCGCGCTGGCTGTTTTTTGTGGAAAGTGGCAAAGTGAAGCTTTACAAGACCAGCGACGACGGGCGCGAGCTCATCGTGAAAATCGCACAAACAGGCGATTTCCTTGGCTTTCTGGCGCTATTCCAAGAAGATGCTTACCCGGAAAGCGCCGCAGCGGTGGAAGACTGCGCGGTCAAACTGATTCCGAAATCGGATTTTGCCGCGTTGGTGTTTGGCCATCGCGACGTGAATGCCAGATTCATCAAGATGCTCGCCAACCACGTCGCCGAGCGCGAACAACAACTCATCGAACTGGCTTACAACTCCGTCCGCAAGCGCGTGGCCACTGTCCTCGTGCAGCTCTACGACCAAAGCGGCCCTTCCATCAATCTCTTGCGCGAAGACCTCGCCTCGCTGGCCGGCACGGCCAAAGAAACACTTATCCGCACCCTGACCGATTTTAAAAACGAAGGCTTGATTGACATCAAGGAGGGAGCGATTCAGGTCTTGAAGCCCGACAAGCTGCGTCATTTGCCCAATTGACGCAAATGCCCGTTCAGCAACCAATGTTGCCACTTCGGTAGCCGACAGTTGTCGTTCGCCTTGCGCGACTGCGTTCTTTGTGGCATCTTGATTGTTCACAAAAAAAAAACGGCTACTATGAAAAAGGCATTATTTGCTTTCGCTGCTTTGCTGCTTTCTCTCTCCATCGCCCTCCCGGCGTGCAAAAACGACAACAATCCGAGCAACCCGCCCACACCTAATCCGGGGCAATGGAGGGTGAGCTACTTTTTCGACAAACAGGACAAAACCTCCAATTATGTCAGCTATACTTTTGAATTTGGCTCCAATGGCAGCCTGAGTGCCACCAACGGCAGCCAAACGTGGCCGGGTACTTGGCAAACGGGCATTGATGACAGTGCGAACAAGTTTCTGATTGATTTTGTCGGCACCGTGCCCAGCGCATTGTCAGAGCTGGAAGAGGACTGGCGCATCATCGCCATCGAAGATGCGTCCATGCACTTTGAGCACACAAGCGGTGGCAATGGCGACACGGATGTGCTGAAGTTTGTCAAGATTTGAGCGTTTGTGCGAATGCCGATTCTTGCAGGCCGCAGCGAGTCAGCCCATAGACGCGGGCTGGCTCGCTGTGTTTGGGATAGTGGCAATTTTGGAGAGCATCCTTTTAGCCTTATTTTTGCCATTTGATTTTCATAAAAAATCTTTTTTCCCAAAACGGCGTTTTTCTGCTCGACTTGAAACAACCTGAACGCCAATTGTTGTCTCTTGAAGTAAGTACTCCCATTACGCTTGACTTTTCTCCACGAATAAACACTCGCACCATGCGCAAATTATTTATTATCACCGCGTTGTTCGCCTGTTGCCTTTCCCAACTCCGCGCTGCTTACATCCTGATCCCGATGGACGAAACCTATCAGCGCAATCACCTGAAAGCTTATGGCATCACCTATTGGGTGCTCTCGCAGGGGGTGGAGGCCTATTGGTTGCTCAACTACCGGGGCGGCAGCTTTGCATTTGTCTATACCACTATTTTTGAAAAAGAATGTAAAACCCGCGACGTGAGCTTCGAGGTCATCGCCGATGCACAGTTTGCCAGCATCCGCAACGACATCCTGAACCCGGAGGTGAATCAGGACGTGATTAAGCTCGAAAAAGCACCCAAAATAGCGGTGTATAGCCCTGACAAAAACGAAAAAGGCGAGACTGTGCAGCCCTGGGACGATGCCGTGACGCTGGTGCTCACCTATGCCGAAATCCCCTACGATATCCTGTACGACAATGAGGTGCTGAACGGCAAACTGCCCGAATACGACTGGCTTCACCTGCATCACGAGGATTTCACGGGTATGTACGGGAAGTTTTACGCCAGCAACAGCAGCCAACCCTGGTATCGGGAACACGTCCGCATGATGGAAAATCTGGCCAAAGAAAATGGCTTCACCAAAGTCAGCAAGCTCAAACTGGCCGTGTGCAAAAAAATCGCCGAGTATGTGGCAGGAGGCGGCTTCATGTTTGCCATGTGTTCGGCCACAGACACTTACGACATCGCCTTGGCCGCAGAGGGCACGGATATTTGTGCCTCGGTGTTCGACGGCGACCCCATTGACCCAAACTGCAACAACAAACTGGATTACTCGAAGACTTTTGCGTTCACGGGTTTCTCGGTCATCACCGAGCCGGGCATCTACGAACACTCTACCATTGACCACGGCGAATACACGGGACGCCGCGTGATACCGGAACAAGACTATTTTACCTTGTTTGATTTTTCCGCAAAATGGGACCCCGTGCCTACCATGCTCACGCAGTGCCACACGCGCACAGTGAAAGGCTTCATGGGGCAAGCAACTGCTTTTCAGAAAAAACACATCAAGCCGCAAGTGCTTATCATGGGCGACAACAAGCCGGCCAACGAAGCCCGCTACATTCACGGCACTTATGGCTATGGCTTCTGGACTTTCTATGGAGGCCACGACCCGGAGGATTACCGCCACTACGTCGGCGACCCGCCCACAGACTTGGCTTTGCACCCCAACTCGCCGGGTTATCGCCTGATTCTCAACAACATCCTGTTCCCGGCCGCAAAGAAAAAACACCAGAAAACATAGTGCACCGTAACTTAAAGTCGCCGCAAAGGCTCTTTAAGGAATTGATTTCAAAGTCTTTGTGCCTTAGAGTCTTTGTGGCAATTTTCCGCCCTTGCTGGTGCTCTCACCAACAGCGGTGCCAGATGCACTATTCACTGCCCCCCCCTCGGTCAGGCGCCATCGTCCAGCCCTTCTTCCACGCCGCGTTCAGAAAGGGTGGCCGCTGTGCCGTCGTGGTGCATACGGCACCAAGCACAACTCGGGTCGCCGCAGCCATCGGCGAATGCTCGATTTTGGATTTTTGAATAAACCTCTCGAATCATCTCTTCCACAAAATGAATTTCTTCTCCCGAAAAAGATATTTCAGTGATGGGAAATGCGCCGCGTTTGTCAGGTTCAAGCCATGAGATAGCCGTCCGGCCCACGCGCTCAGGGTAGATGCGCGCATTTTCGAGCAGTATCTTGTAGAAGGCCAATTGACGCCAATACTCGCCGCCGAGTGCTTGCCGGGCGTCGGGAGGGGTTGTTTTGCGGAGGTCGGGAGTCCCTGTTTTGTAGTCCACGATGCGGAGCGAGCCTCCATCGAGCCATTCTATTTTATCAAGCACGCCCGTGAGTGGCACGCCGTTGAGTTCCACGCGGTCAATGCGGCGCTCCACGATGGCGCGTTTTTTCCAAAAAGGTACTTGTTCCAAATGTATGCGGCGCAAATAGTCCTTGCCGAGGGTGAGCCGTTGCGCGAAGCCATGTTCGGAAAACCACCCGCGTTGCCGCTCCATTTCTTGGTCAAAGAGGCGCTGGAGGTTTTCGGGGCTGGGCCATTCCATTTTTTTGTGGTTTTTCATTTTCAATAAAAACTGCTGCAAGGCACCGTGCATGGCCATGCCAAAAGCGGCCGCTTCGCTTGAGGTGCCCGGCACCTTCAACAAATCCTCGTAGTAGAAGGCCAAGGGGCAACGCAGATAGCGATTGAACGCGGTGATGCTGAGGCTGAAATGGGCCAGCAGCTCGTCCAACAGGGTGGGTTCGGGCAGGGTGACGACGGGGCGGGTTGGTTCCAGCAAAAGCAGGGTTTGGGTCTCAGTCAAAAGGCTGGGCGGCACATGGAGCGTCGCGTGGGGCAATGCCGTCTCGTCCACGAAACGCGCCTGAGCGAGAGGCTTGCCGTCGTCGCCTGTTCGTGCGAATGACAGGTGCAGTGCTCGCTTCGCTCGCGTCATGCCGACATAAAAGAGCCGCCGACGGGCCTCCATCTCGTCTTCCGCGCCGGAGCGCGTGAGCGTAGGCGGCAGCGCGAACCGCCCGCGATGGCCGCTCCCATTTTTTTCCCAAGCATCATCGGTGCAGTCAAGCATGAAGACGTGCTCGAATTCAAGTCCCTTGGCAGCGTGGGCGGTGAGCAGCTGCACCCCGGGGCCGCTCTGGATGGGTTGCTGAAGCGGGAGGGGCAAATCGTTGTCGTCCATGCTATCCAACAGCGTGAGCAAGCGTGCGAGGGAGAAACGCGGGCTGCGCGACGATTCGGCTTTCACAAAATCCATGAAGGTGCTGAGTATCTGCAAGCACAGCACTTTGTCTGATTGGCGCAAGGCCCAATGGAGCAGGCCAGTTTGCGCGTAAAGTCGCTCGATGAGGTGTGAGAGTGGCAGGTTGCTCACGTCGGTTATCCACCCTTCGAGACGCTGCGAGAGGTCGCTTAGCACAGCCGGATGTGAGAGCGAAAGGCGATTGAGCCACGACGGGGCACTCAATGCCTCGCGCCAATGCAGCCTTGTCTCCTGAGCCTGCCCTACTCGTTCGTAGCGCCCTTCGCCACCGTCGCCAGTGCGTGCGGGGTGACAGGCGATGGCTATTTTGGCCAAATCCAATGGCTCCAAGCCGAACCACGCGGCATGCAGCAATCGGAATAGCCGATGCTCCCCGGAAAAGGGGTGTTGCGCCTCTTCATGGAGGTATTTCAAAAATTCCCTGAATTGGCGAATGATGGGCAAATCAAGGATGTTGACGGGGCGTTTGGTCTGGTATGGGATGCCTTTTTTTTCGAGCAGGGATAGCAGTCGCTCGGCCTGACGGTGCCGGGCGTAGATGACGGCGATTTCGGAAGGAGGCACGCCATCTTTTTTGACCAGATGCTCGATTTGGGCGACAATATCCGCGACTTCGTGCAGTTTGGTTTCGTAAACGGCTATTCTGGGCGGGTTGCCGTCTTCGGCACTCGCGGTCTTCAACCGTTTTTCCAAGGGTTTTTCAAACAGGTATAGCGCCCGGAGTTCATTGTTGTCTATCACTCTTTTTGCCGCATCGAGCAGCGCCTGCGTGGAGCGATAGTTTTCCTCCAGTACGATGGTCTCAAGCCCTTTTTGATATTTTTTGTAAAACTCCCTCAAATTCTCCAGCCGAGCTCCTTGAAACTCGTAAATGCTTTGGTCGTCGTCGCCCACGATGAAGACATTGGGCACTTCCCAAAAGTCGAGTAAGAGATTGAGCAAGTGAAACTGCGCACCATTGGTATCTTGGAACTCATCCACGAGGAGATATTGGTAGCGTTCCTGATAGGTGCGGAGCAATGCTTCGTTTTTTTCAAATGCTTTTGTCACCCAGAGAAGCATATCCTCATACTCATAGCGTCCGGCGCGTTCCATGGCCGCCACATATTTTGGAAAAATATCGGCGGCAGCCTTGAGGCGCGTTAGTTTTTCCGTAGTCTCTTCAATTTGCGCGGTCTTGGGGTCGCCTTTCTTGAAATTTTTGCCGTTGCGCTGATACATGAAATCCGGGTTGGAAGGAAGCCCCGCCAGAAATTCGTCTGTTCGTCTTAACACAAAACCCGGCGACCAGCCTTCCTTTTTCATGGTGGCGAACACATCGCGCAGGTGCGCCTCATATTGGTAGGTGTCTTTCCTGCCTTCTCGCAGTGGGTGTCCGGGGGGGAGTTTGGCGAGCAGATTTCGGACTATCTCAATGCGTTCCAACTCCGTTATCGGCTCCAAATTCCCTTTGCCGAAGTGCTCCATGTTTTCTTGAATGACGCGGTTGCAAAACGCATGGAAGGTGAAAATCGGCACCCGATGTGCTTCCGGGCCGATGCGTTCCAACAGTCGGCGACGCATGGCGTGAACGCCCGCGTCGGTGAAAGTGAGGCAAAGGACATTTTGAGCCTTCGCGTCGGTGTTGAGCAGGATATTGCCGATGCGAGCGGTCAGGATGTGCGTCTTTCCTGTGCCAGGGCCAGCTATGACGAGCACGGGGCCTTCCGTGGTGTCCACTGCCCGGCGTTGGGCTGGATTGAGGGAAGCTAAAAAGGCGCGGAAAGCATCGTTGTATTGTTGCAAGTCAGTCATGTACGACCAGCCATAAATCATTCTGATTGTTATTGGGAAAAACATGAGTCATCGCCGAATTTTCGGGATGACTCATGTTCATTGTATGCCTTGATTCACAAGGATTTGTCAGTTCACCATGCTCGCTCTCGCTGATTTTGAACAGATTGTGCTTTTAGCCATGCCCAAAATTTGGCGGCGAGAAGCACATATCGTTTATGCGGGTTACTTCAATGCTTGGGTTGAGCGGAAGCATCCTGTTCGATAATCTGCTTCACCCGCTCTTCCGCCACCCCCGTCAGAAAGGCTATCTTGCCGAGCGTGAACTCTCCCGTGTTCCATAAACGCAGGACAAAGTCTCGCTCTTTGAGGTCAAGCCCCTTCTCGATGCCCTTCTCGATGCCCTTCTCGATGCCCTTCTCGATGCCTTTTTCAAGACCTTCCTGATAAAGGCCATCTTGTTTGATGTCATAGTGAATGGTCATGGCAGATACTTCTGTTTTGGTGATGGATTCCAACTTGCGTAGCCGAGACAAAACTAACAGTTGTTTCTGATATTTTTTCAAACGCTCCGACCGTTTGACGATTTTTTTGAGGTTCCACAAAATTTGCCTCACTACTGATGCCGGCTGGTCTTGACCAAAATCGCACAGCACCGCCAACAAGACCTCCTCCGGCACCTCCGAATCAATGAAGGTCTCTTTCGGGATGTGCCTCAAGACCACTACCTCGAACTCGAGCCGCTGCCCACGGATGTCCAGCACGTTGTTCACGATGCGGGTCGGCTCGCTCACGCCGAGGTAAATCACGATTTGGCGCAACGGGATGCGGTACTTGTGGTAGAACAGGCCGTAGTGCAGCAAGTTGCGTGCTCGGAGGTCTTCGTCCGTCACATGAAACTCCGTCTGGAGGCCATAGTCATCGGCGGGGTCGTCGTGCACTACCCGTTTGATGTCGTCCATTTCCCGCTCAAGCGTGGCTTGTATCTTAGCTTCCAAAGGGACGAGGCGCGGGGGGTCGAAGCCCAGCACCTTACGCAGCAAAGGCAACTGGAGCGGTTCTATGTTTTCCTTGATGATGCGGTCGTAATCGTTGGGCATGGCGGATGTAAAATAAGGAGAGTCTATATGCCCTGACACAATTCCACTAAAACCCCGTTGGCCGATTTAGGATGCAGAAAAGCAACTAATTTGTTGTCTGCCCCACGCTTGGGTTCGCGATTGAGGGGGATGAATCCTTCTGCTTCGAGGCGCTCGATTTCGGCGCGTATGTCGCTCACTTCAAAAGCAATATGATGAATGCCTTCCCCGCGTTTTTCGATGAATTTCGCAATCGGGCTTTCCGGCCCGGATGCCTCCAACAGTTCGATTTTGCTTTCGCCGATGAGAAAGAAAGAGGTGGCTACCTGCTCACTTTCCACAGTTTCGACTTTGTAGTGGGATTGGCCAAGCAATTTGCGAAAAAGCTCGTTGCTTTCATCCATGTTTTTGACGGCTATGCCAATGTGGTCTATGCGAATCATGGAGGGTGGAGGGTGGAGGGTGGAGGGTGGAAGGTGGAGGGTGGAGGGTGGAAGGTGGAGGGACTTGTTTTTTGTTCGAGATGCCCTCAACCTTCTGCTGTTCAATTATTTTTTCTTGTAAAAACTTAGGTAGGAGATTGAGGGTGGAAGGTTGAAGGCTGATTTCATCTCTACTGAAACAGTATGCAATCCAAAAGCAAGTCTCACAGCCCTCTACCTTCCTCCATCTGCCCTTTGCCCAAGTTTTTATTTTTTCTTTATCCAAATGTTTTTCTCACCCGTCAAATTTTGCAGCGTGACAATCTTCTCTTGCACTTCTTTTGCTTGGGTGTAGTGGAATCGTATGCCGACCTGATAGCCATTTTTTTGCAGAGAATAGACCTCAAAGCCCTCTTCGCTCAACATCTGCTCCAAGCGGTCGGCGTTGGCTTTCTCTCGGAGGGTAGCCACGATAAGAATGCACTCTCGCGCGCCTTTAGGGATGGCGTTTTTGACCTCTTCACGGGCGGCTTGGGTTCTTTCCGCAATGGATTCTTGTATCTTTCTCTCGTTTTCTTCTTCCGGTGTGGGAGGCACTTCATCTACGGCTACCAGTTGTTCGGTTTTTTTGGGCGCTTCGTTGGTCTTGCCAGCACCGGGCAGGAGCGGTTCCACTTGCTCGTTATTTTGTCTGTTGGCGTTGGCCAGTTTTGCTTTCTGGTGTTGCCAGAGCCAATAGCCGCCAGATAGTGCGCACAACAGAAGGAAAATACCCAACGCGGTGGCCCATTTTGCTCCTCCGGCACGGGCCGACGACTGGACGTATGGCTCCGTCGCAACCGCAGGGGGAGTGGCCGTCTGTGGCGGGGTCTTGACGGTGGTGGCGGGCGGCGGTGGAGGTGTTGTGTTGGTGCGGATGGTGGAGCCGGGTGCGGGCGCGGGTGGCGGCACATCTGCGGTTTTTTCCACCTCGCGGGAGCGAGCGATGGGCGAGAATTGGAGCGGCGGCAAGCCAAAGGATTCGGGGCTGAAATTCGTCGTGTCGGGGAGGAACTGAATTTTCTGAACGTAGTTTTTGTAAAGCCTTCCGACGGCGGGCAAGGTCACGATTTCGCGTTGGTCGAGTTTGGATTGAGTGTCCTGCACAAAGTTCTGGACGATTTGGCGAGCCTCTTCCGCAGAAATTCCGTGCGTGAGTGCCACGTCGTTCACCAAAATGCCGTCGTCGGTGGTGATATTTTCGCTAAATGTCAATGATTTGGAGGGAGGACTCACCGTGCCGCCGACATAATCGGCAGTGGCAGAGATTTTGGTGGCCGTGAATGAGCCAAAGCCGGGAATCGTCAGTGTATCGTGTAGAAAAAGGAGTTTCTCGATGTGCGCAGGTATATCTATTTGCATGGTTGGGATGTTAAGGCGAAAAATCGGATTTAGAGATTATCGCATTTGAACAATTATTCTGCCAAAGTGCGCACAAAAGTATGAGATTCAATTGTATCACGCTCTGACAAACAGCGGAATAAACGGCAAAACCACCACTCAGCGTATTCCAAATACAATTCCGCCTGATAGTTTAGAGGCTTGTTTTTTGGGGTGTGGTGCGGAGGACGAGACCACACCACTGAACATTATTATTGTGCTGCAAAGACACAAAGGCACAAAATGCGGCAAATCAATGAGTATTTTGCTTTGCGTCTTTGTGACGTCGTGGCAAATTTCAAAATGTCCAGCAGTGGGGGACGAGACTATCTCGCCTCTTTAAAAACTATTTTTAGCTCCCCTTTGGTGTAGAAAAAACAATAAGGCTGTAATTTTGGCACGACCTATAAGCAGCAAAAAATTATGAGCGAAGTTGAGAGCTTTTTTAAGTCCGCGTTTTCGGTTGACAATGTTATTTTTGGTTTTGACGGCGGTGATTTGAAAATCCTGCTCATCCAGCGTGGCGCGGCACCCTACCGGGGCAAATGGGCACTTCCCGGCGATTTGGTTTATCCCAATGAAGATTTGGACACTGCTGCCGAGCGCGTGCTCGAACAGCTGACGGGCCTGCGTGGCGTATATCTGGAACAAGTGCGCACGTTCGGTGCCGTGGACCGCCACCCCTTGGGGCGTGTCATCACGATTGCCTATTTTTCATTGATAAAAATCAGCGACTACACCGTCACGCCTGCCTCCTTTGCGCAATCGGCCAAGTGGCATTCGGTATCGAAAGTGGGCGAGCTGGCTTTCGACCACAACGAGATTCTCGACAGTTGCCTGAAACGGTTGAAACGCAAGGTGCGGATGGCTCCCATCGGTTTTGAGCTGCTGCCACCCAAGTTTACCCTGACGGAGTTGCAGCTGCTCTACGAGGCTATTCTCGCGCCACCCAAAGGCATTGACAAACGTAATTTTCGCAAAAAAATACTCTCTACCAACCTGTTGCACGACCTCAACGAGGTGCAGGAGGGGGTGGCGCACCGCCCTGCGAAACTCTATCAGTTTGACAAAGACAAGTACGAACAGTTGGTAGCGGTGGGTTATAGCTTCGATATTTGATTGCTGCTCGTCATTGCCGCACCAGCACCTTCGCCACACCGCGCCGCCCCTCAGCTACCACTTCGATAAAGTAGATGCCTGGCTGCCAATGCCCGACGGAGAGCTGCAAACTCCCGCTAAAGGATTCCCCTTGCGCCACCAACTGACCCAGCGCGTTGAAAGATTGCCAGCGGGCCGGTGCTTCTGACGGAATCAATATCAGCACCCAATCGCGAGCAGGGTTGGGACTTACGGAAAGCGGTAGCGAAGCGGCGGGTTCTTTGGCGCTCACTGGCACCTCGCAGTCCACCATGACGGTCTTGTAGAGACTCAGGCCACCGCGCTGATTGCCTACCACCATTTCCAAAATACCGTCGCCGTCGAGGTCTGCGAACGCGGGGCAGCTGCGGTTGCCCTCATCCACATTTCCCCAAGTCAGAGAGATAAGCGTGTATGGAGAGGCGGTGGCTGTGATGTCGCTGTAAGCCTCCAATTGGCCTTTGATGCCCCCCGTGACCAATCGAAGTCCGTCGGGTGCCTGAAAAAAGGCGGGGGCGCTGTAGCCCGGCGCACCGGGGAAAAGGTCGGTGTCAATGTTCCCGATTTTCTGAATCGTGGGCAGGCTGTTGAAAAGAGGGGTGGTCGGGGTGCCGATGTTTTTGAAAAAATTGATGTTTCCCTGAAACTCTCCCATCACCACATCTTGCAACCCATCGCCGTCGAGGTCCACAATGGCGGGCGTGGAGGAAGTGCCCACATACATGGAGACCCACATCGGGTTGAAATCCTGTTGAAATGTCATGGGGTTGTTCGGGCCAGCGGTGTTGCGAAAAAAATAGAGCGCGCCGCCCACGCTGCCCACCAACAGGTCGAGGTCGCCGTCGCCATCGAGGTCGCCGAAAGCGGGCGCAAAATCGTAGTCGTGTGGGGTATATTGCGACATTCCGAGCCAATCCACGTCGGCCAGCATGAATCGAGGCTCGCTAGGTGTCCCGATGTTCAGGAAAAGATAGAGCCGGCCATTGTTGAAGTTGCTGGGTGGCGTGAAAAAACCGTTGTTGCCCACCACCAAGTCGAGCAATCCGTTGCCATCCACATCGGCGATGGCCGGGTGAGTTGAGGAGCCTACATCTATCATGTTTTCCACAAACAGGTTTTTTGTTTGCAGCTCGAACTGGTGGCCCGTGTTTGCCGTGTTTTTGTAAAACCACACACAGTTGCGGTCTTCTCCCACCGTGGGATTGTTGGGCGACACGATGAGGTCTTTTTTCCCGTCATTGTCAATGTCGAGATAAAATGCTGCGGGAAACTTGGGCAAATTGACTGGCGTGTTGAACGAGGGAAAAAGCGTGTCTTGCGAGGTCATCCATGCTTTCTCGGCAGTGCCGCCGTTGTAGATGAACCCAAGACAATCGTTGGTGATGTTGCCCCAAATCAAATCTTTGACGCCATTGCCATCGTGGTCGTAAGTGAGCACGGTTGCACCGGGGTGTCGCTGCTCGCGGTCGTCCGCCTGAAAGCCAAAGCCATTGGAGCAGGGCGCACACGAGTCGGGGTGGCAGCTGAGCACAGCGCGGCATCCGCTGAACCCATCCTCGTAAAAACGCCCCCAACAATTGTCCACCAGCCGAAATTTCAGGCTGTCAAGCCCGTAACCCATCTCCACCGATTCATTGCGCAGGTACCAAAGATGCGTGGTGTTGCCCGCCGCAAACGTCACGATATCCAAATCACCGTCGCCGTCAATGTCGTCAATGGAAGGCACGTCGGAGCTCGCCACCGAAAGATTGCTCCAGTTGCCCACGCCCGAAAGGCTGGGGTACCAGATATGCAAGGGGTTGCAGAAATTGCAACCCGGATAATAGAAAGAGACTGGTTTGAATTTCAGCACATTGTTTTCATAATAACCTTGAAAAACCTGCATCTCCTGCGAGCCGTCTTGCAAGGCAGCGCAGAAAATATCCATAGCGCCATCCTTGTTGAAATCGCGCATGACCATGTAATTGACCACCTTTGGGAAAAAACAAGCATATTGCCAGACGTATTCATAGCTCGGCTCGCCGGGTATGCCGCGATTGATGAACGTCAGCACCACATTGCCCCCACGGTCGAAAATGACCAAGTCCTGAATGCCATCGTTGTTCAAATCCGCTGCGTTGAACTGCGGATTGTTCAGCCCACCCGTGAACGGATAGGCCAATTCGACACCATCTTTAAAGACAGGCGCCGTGATGCGTTGGAACATTTTCATCTGGGCAAAAGCAGTCGCGCAATAAGACAGCACGAGGGTAAAAAGCAGGGCGTAGCGCATATTGAAAAGTGGTTTGTAAAAACTTTTGGTAGAGGGTAAAAGGCGGAAGGTAGAGGGCTGAATGACTTGTTCTTGGGGCGCATACTGTTTCAATGGAGATGAAATCCACCCTCAACCTTCCACCCTCAACCTTCCACCTAAGTTTTTACAGTGCTTAAAAAAAGTCATGTCGCAAACCTACGTCCAATCGGGCAAGCCGCTCAGTGGCAAATGAAGGAGCGTCAAGGACTGGCGAAAAATCGAGCGGAGGCCCCGACGGCGAGGCGCTATTTTGTTTTCAAAATGGCCTCCATGTCGCGCAAGAGTTTTTTGCCCCCAGCCGAGAATTTGGAAGTGTACTGTGAGTTGGATTTTTCCAGCATGATGAAGGAAAAGTTGTCGGCCAGCACCTCGTCGGGGTGAATGATATAGCCCGTGTTGTCTTTGATTTGATTGAAAAAATCGGGCAGCTCATTCAATTTCAGGGTGCTGCTGAAGCCATCGGCCTGCGTCACGACATTCCAGACACCGTCGCCGTTCGATTTTATTTCAAACAAATTGAACTCCAGATAACCGAAAAATTCGCGCTGCCCCTCCTTCGCGCCCACATTTTTTGCATAGATAATCGGGATGGCCTGAATGGTCGTGTTCTCCGCCGTCGCCAACGCGATTCTTTGCGCAAAATCAGCGCCGTCAGGATTGTAGAGCACCCGCTCGGCCAGCGCCGCAGGAAGACGCAGGTTCGACAAACCGATGCTTTCAAAACCGATGAGCCGATAGAGCTGGGCACGTTTGGCGGGGTTGAGCCGCGAATAAACGTGAAACAGCTCGTGGTACATGGTCGTGGTGAAGGGATTGGTTTTTTTGGCCTCCAGCTCTCCTTTGGGGACGACGATGCAGTTGTCGCGGGTGTACCAAACCGCCTCGCCGTAGTGCGTGCCCTTGATTTTTATCAACTTTAAGGTGTCTGGGAAAATACTTGCATTGACTTCGCCCACCGTCTTGAACATTTTGCGCAACACCTTCTCCATGAATTCCACATCGGCAGTGGAGAAGCCCTCCACGTCGCTTTTCAAAAAATGAATGTAATCGGGCAGCAACCCTTCACGGGTTTGCCCCTCGCCAAGGGGCTGTTTCATTTGAATGGACATCTCCGAAGCTGTCACTAATTCAAAATAGCGGTCGTGTTTGTCGGTCGTGATGGCATGGACCGCATCCGTGCTGTCAAGCAGCATGGCCACACGACCAGCCCCCAGCAACAAAGTGCGTGTGGGCGGGGCGGTCTGAGCCTTGCAGGAAAATGAAAGAAAAACGAGCGCAAAAAGAGCGGGTGGTGCAAATAGGTATCTCACGATGATATGTGTTTAGGGTGGTTTGAGGGATGTCAATAGGCTCCGATAGAAAGCATGACCAAGGTACAACCTTCCACCGTTTCGATGCCTCGTTCTTGCGCCAATCGCATCAGTTCCGGGTTCTCGGTGCCGGGGTTGAATATGATGCGACGCGGGCGCAACGACAGGATGTAATCATAATACGCTTGTTGCCGCTGCGGGTTGAGGTATAGCGTCACGGTGTCAATGTCTTCCAGGAGAGGCTGCCCTTTTAGTATTTCGATGCCTTCCACGCTGCCGTCACTATTGCCCAACGGCACCACTTCATGGCCGCGTTGCTTCAGCCGCATCACCGCAAGATAGGCATAGCGAGCCGGGTTGTCGGTAGCGCCAAGCACAAGAGTCTTTTTCATTGAACAAAAAAATTTGGATGGAGGGTGGATGGTGGAGGGTAGAAGGTAGAAGGTAGAAGGTAGAAGGTGGAGGGTAGAAGGTGGAGGGTAGAAGGTGGAGGGTAGAAGGTGGAGGGTGGAGGGTAGAAGGTAGAAGGTGGATGGTGGAGGGTTATATTGGTGAAAATAGTTTCAATGAAAGAGAACGCTCAGAAAAGTGCGTCAAGCCTTCTCGGATATTTTCTTCCACCCAACACCCCAGCAATAGAAGGAACGTGAACTGTTGAAAATTACTGACTATAACGGATTGTATTGATGTGCAAAAAGACCGCCCCAGCCCCGGCGAAATGTCGGCAACAACGACCACCAACCACCAGCCCCGGCGCGGCAAAATGTCGGCAACAACGACCCCCAACCACCAGCCCCGGCGCGGCGAAATGTCGGCAACAACGACCACCAACCACCAGCCCCGGCGCGGCGAAATGTCGGCAACAACAACCACCAGCCCCAGCCCCGGCGCGGCGAAATGTCGGCAACAACGACCACCAGCCCCGGCGCGGCAAAATGTCGGCAACAACGACCACCAACCACCAGCCCCAGCCCCGGCGAAATGTCGGCAACAACGACCCCCAACCACCAGCCCCAGCCCCGGCGAAATGTCGGCAACAACGACCACCAGCCCCAGCCCCGGCAAAATGTCGGCAACGACGACCACCAACCACCAGCCCCAGCCCCGGCGGGGCAAAATGTCGGCAACAACGACCACCAGCCCCGGCGCGGCAAAATGTCGGCAACAACGACCACCAACCACCAGCCCCGGCGGGGCGAAATGTCGGCAACAACGACCACCAACCACCAGCCCCGGCGGGGCGAAATGTCGGCAACAACGACCACCAGCCCCAGCCCCGGCGCGGCAAAATGTCGGCAACAACGACCACCAGCCCCAGCCCCGGCGGGGCGAAATGTCGGTAGAAACGACCACCAACCACCAGCCCCGGCGCGGCGAAATGTCGGCAACAACGACCACCAACCACCAGCCCCGGCGCGGCGAAATGTCGGCAACAACAACCACCAGCCCCAGCCCCGGCGCGGCGAAATGTCGGCAACAACGACCACCAGCCCCAGCGCGGCGAAATGTCGGTAACAACGACCACCAGCCCCGGCGCGGCAAAATGTCGGCAACAACGACCACCAGCCCCAGCCCCGGCAAAATGTCGGCAACAACGACCACCAACCACCAGCCCCGGCGCGGCAAAATGTCGGCAACAACGACCACCAGCCCCAGCGCGGCGAAATGTCGGCAACAACGACCACCAACCACCAGCCCCGGCGCGGCGAAATGTCGGCAACAACAACCACCAGCCCCAGCCCCGGCGAAATGTCGGCAACAACGACCACCAGCCCCGGCGCGGCGAAATGTCGGCAACAACGACCACCAACCACCAGCCCCGGCGCGGCAAAATGTCGGCAACAACGACCACCAGCCCCAGCGCGGCGAAATGTCGGCAACAACGACCACCAACCACCAGCCCCGGCGCGGCAAAATGTCGGCAACAACGACCACCAGCCCCGGCGCGGCAAAATGTCGGCAACAACGACCACCAGCCCCAGCGCGGCGAAATGTCGGCAACAACGACCACCAACCACCAGCCCCGGCGGGGCGAAATGTCGGCAACAACGACCACCAGCCCCGGCGCGGCAAAATGTCGGCAACAACGACCACCAGCCCCAGCGCGGCGAAATGTCGGCAACAACGACCACCAACCACCAGCCCCGGCGCGGCAAAATGTCGGCAACAACGACCACCAGCCCCGGCGCGGCGAAATGTCGGCAACAACGACCACCAACCACCAGCCCCGGCGGGGCGAAATGTCGGCAACAACGACCACCAACCACCAGCCCCGGCGGGGCGAAATGTCGGCAACAACGACCACCAACCACCAGCCCCGGCGCGGCGAAATGTCGGCAACAACGACCACCAACCACCAGCCCCGGCGGGGCGAAATGTCGGCAACAACGACCACCAACCACCAGCCCCGGCGGGGCGAAATGTCGGCAACAACGACCACCAACCACCAGCCCCGGCGCGGCGAAATGTCGGCAACAACGACCACCAGCCCCAGCCCCGGCGCGGCGAAATGTCGGCAACAACGACCACCAGCCCCGGCGCGGCAAAATGTCGGCAACAACGACCACCAACCACCAGCCCCAGCCCCGGCGAAATGTCGGCAACAACGACCACCAGCCCCCGGCAAATGTCGGCAACGACACCACCAACCACCAGCCCCAGCCCCGGCGGAATGTCGGCAACAACGACCACCAGCCCCGGCGCGGCAAAATGTCGGCAACAACGACCACCAACCACCAGCCCCAGCCCCGGCGAAATGTCGGCAACAACGACCACCAGCCCCAGCCCCGGCAAAATGTCGGCAACGACGACCACCAACCACCAGCCCCAGCCCCGGCGGGGCAAAATGTCGGCAACAACGACCACCAGCCCCGGCGCGGCAAAATGTCGGCAACAACGACCACCAACCACCAGCCCCGGCGGGGCGAAATGTCGGCAACAACGACCACCAACCACCAGCCCCGGCGGGGCGAAATGTCGGCAACAACGACCACCAGCCCCAGCCCCGGCGCGGCAAAATGTCGGCAACAACGACCACCAGCCCCAGCCCCGGCGGGGCGAAATGTCGGTAGAAACGACCACCAACCACCAGCCCCGGCGCGGCAAAATGTCGGCAACAACGACCACCAACCACCAGCCCCGGCGCGGCAAAATGTCGGCAACAACGACCCCCAACCACCAGCCCCGGCGCGGCGAAATGTCGGCAACAACGACCCCCAACCACCAGCCCCGGCGCGGCGAAATGTCGGCAACAACAACCACCAGCCCCAGCCCCGGCGGGGCGAAATGTCGGCAACAACGACCACCAGCCCCGGCGCGGCAAAATGTCGGCAACGACGACCACCAACCACCAGCCCCAGCCCCGGCAAAATGTCGGCAACGACGACCACCAACCACCAGCCCCAGCCCCGGCGGGGCAAAATGTCGGTAGAAACGACCAACGACCACCAGCCCCAGCCCCGGCGGGGCGAAATGTCGGTAGAAACGACCAACGACCCCCAACCACCAGCCCAGGCGCGGCGAAATGTCGGCAACAACGACCACCAACCACCAGCCCCGGCGCGGCGAAATGTCGGCAACAACGACCACCAGCCCCGGCGCGGCAAAATGTCGGCAACAACGACCACCAGCCCCGGCGCGGCAAAATGTCGGCAACAACGACCACCAGCCCCAGCGCGGCGAAATGTCGGCAACAACGACCACCAGCCCCAGCCCCGGCGCGGCAAAATGTCGGCAACAACGACCACCAACCACCAGCCCCAGCCCCGGCAAAATGTCGGCAACAACGACCCCCAACCACCAGCCCCAGCCCCGGCGCGGCAAAATGTCGGCAACAACGACCACCAGCCCCAGCGCGGCGAAATGTCGGCAACAACGACCACCAGCCCCAGCCCCGGCAAAATGTCGGCAACGACGACCACCAACCACCAGCCCCAGCCCCGGCGGGGCAAAATGTCGGTAGAAACGACCAACGACCACCAGCCCAAGCCCCGGCGGGGCGAAATGTCGGTAGAAACGACCAACGACCACCAGCCCCAGCCCCGGCGGGGCGAAATGTCGGTAGAAACGACCAACAACCCCAACCCCTTTCCCTCCGCCCTTTTGCAAAGGTCGTCGCAGAAACAATATGTCGGGTAAAAAGTTAGGCACACCGTTTTATTTCAAGGCAATGGGGTACTTTTGCCCGCTTTTCAAGACAAGGGACGGACGAAAACCCGCCGGCCATTTTTCCAAACATGATTCTGACCGACAAAAAAATCCTCGAAGGCATCAGCAACGGCGAGATCGTCATTGAGCCTTTCCGCCGCGAATGCTTGGGCACCAATTCTTACGACGTGCATTTGGGCAAATTTCTGGCTGTATATCAAGACCGGGTGCTGGATGCCAAAAAGCACAACCAAATAGAGATGCTCGAAATCTCGGAAGAGGGCTTCGTGTTGCAACCCGGCACGCTTTACCTCGGTGTCACGGAAGAATATACCGAAACCCACAGCGCGGTGCCTTTTCTGGAAGGCAAGAGCAGTGTAGGGCGTTTGGGCATTGACATCCACGCGACGGCTGGCAAAGGCGACGTGGGTTTTTCCAACACATGGACGCTCGAAATTTCCTGCGTACAGCCCGTGCGCGTCTATGCTGGAATGCCCATCGGCCAATTGATTTATTTCAGGGTGGATGGCGATATTGAGAACTACTACAACAAAAAACGGGATGCCAAATACAACCTTCGCACCGACAAGCCCGTGGAAAGCATGATGTGGAGGAATTTTTGAAGGTGGAGGGGAGCGTTTTAAGCAGTTTCTAATCTGATGTCTTGGGAGGCCACTCTACCTTTGAATGTAAAATTTCACGGCCCGCAATTGACCAAACCGCGTTTGAAAGACAGTTTTTGAAAAATAATTTTTTTGCGAAAATGAGTTACAAACTACCCGTCTGCGCCGCGCTGGCCATGCTTCTGTGGTTCCCCGGCTGCAAGGAATACAACAAGGACTACCCCAAACAGGCCGACAACCCGGAATTTCTGCACGCAGGGGTGCGGCGCATCACCGAGATTATCCGCCACGACATTTTTGCGCCTCCCATCTCGGCGCGTATTTATGCCTATTCCACAGTGGCGGGCTACGAGGCGCTCATTCCGGGGTTCCCCGAATATCAAAGTTTGGCGGGCCAACTCAATGGACTGAAGCCCGGCCCCCAGCCAGAGGCTGGCAAAGAATACTGCTTCCCGCTGGCCAGCGTGAACGCGATGCTGACGGTGGGCAAACAACTCGTCTTTTCCGAAGGGGACATCCAAGATTTGAAAGAAAAAATCTTTGAGGATTTTACCCTGATGAATATGCCGCCCGATGTGTACAAACGCTCGATGGAATACGGCGAGGCGGTGGCCAAACACATTTTGGATTGGTCAAAAACCGACAACTACGCACAAACGCGCAGCGCCCCAAAATTCACCATTGACACCAAAGACCCCTCGCGCTGGCGCCCCACCCCACCCCAATACGCCGACGCTTTGGAGCCGCATTGGCGCACCATTCGCCCCTGGGTGCTGGACTCGGCCAACCAGTTCAAATGCGACCCCCACCAACCATTCAGCACCGCCAAAGGCAGTGCCTTTCACAAAGAGGCTATGGAGGTATATGAAATCGTGAAAAACCTAACCCCCTGGCAGGACTCGACGGCGTGGTATTGGGACGACAACCCCTTCCGCATGGACGTGAGCGGCCACCTAATGGTAGGCGTGAAAAAAATCAGCCCCGGCGGCCACTGGATGAACATCGCCAGCCATGCCTGCCGAAAAGCCAACGCCGACATGATGCTTTCGGCTGAAACGTATGTGAAAGTTGCCTGCGCGTTGGTTGATGGCTTCATCTCCTGTTGGTACGCCAAGTACGAGTACAACCTCATCCGCCCAGAATCATACATCAACCAGTACATTGACCCTGAATGGTCGCCGCTGATTCAGACCCCGCCATTCCCCGAGCATTCCAGCGGGCACAGCACCATATCCGCCGCCGCCGCTACCGTGTTGACCAACCTATACGGCGACAACTTCTCGTTCACCGATAGCACGGAAATGGAATTCGGCATACCCCCGCGCACTTTTGCCTCCTTCAAAGAAGCCTCCGAGGAGGTAGGCATGAGCCGACTCTATGGCGGCATTCACTACCGCACGGGCAACTTGAAAGGCCTGAAAAACGGCTACGAGGTGGGGCAATATGTGTCTGAAAAGGTGAAAACCCGCAAAGGCAGCAAAGCAGTGGGAAGCAAGTAGCACAAGACAAGGGGGGGGTCAGTCGTCGAGCCAAAGCCCACGCGAAGGCACCTCGGCTGCCGCCACCCCGTCGTTCATGATGCGCTCCTGCTGCTCGATGCCCTCTTGGTGAATGGCCTCCAAAAACAGATTGGTGAACTCCCGGCTCAACTCGTTCTTTTCGGCCCGATGGTGGCAGGCTTCCACCAAGGCGCGCCAGCGTTCGGGTTGCAGAATAGCGACGTTCTTATCCTTTTTCACATATCCGATTTCGCGCACGAGGTGCATTCGCTGCGCGATGAGGTGAATGATTTCCTCGTCCAACTCGTCAATCTGGTGGCGGAACTGCTCGATTTGCTCCTGAAAATCGGGGTCGTCGGTGGTCACCGCACGGCGAATGACCGAGCCGATCATCTCCACAAATTGTGCGGGCGTGATTTGTTGCGCCGCGTCGCTCCATGCTACATCGGGCGTAGGATGCACCTCCACCATGAGGCCATCATAGTTAAGGTCGTAGGCTTTTTGCGCAGTCTCGGCCAGAATGTCGCGCCGCCCACAGATATGCGATATGTCGCAAATCACCTCCAAATCGGGGAACTCCTGCATCAAGTCAATCGGCATTTGCCAGCGCGGCACGTTGCGATATTTTGAGTCGCCATAAGTCGAAAAACCGCGATGAACCGCCGCGATGCGCCGCAAACCAGCCTTATGCAGCCGCTCTATGGCACCCACCCAAAGCTTGTAGTCGGGGTTCACGGGATTCTTCACGAGCACCGGTACATCCGTCCCCTCCAAAGCATCGGCGATTTCCTGCACAGAAAACGGGTTCACCGTGGTGCGAGCGCCAATCCAAAGCACATCCACGCCGTATTTCAGACATTCATAAACATGTTGAGCATTGGCGACCTCAGTCGTGACGCGCAGCCCCGTCTCCTCCTTCACGCGGCGGAGCCATTTCAGGCCGGGCGTGCCGATGCCTTCAAAAGCGCCGGGGCGCGTGCGGGGTTTCCATATCCCCGCCCGGAATAGGTCAATCGTTGGTTTTTCGGCCAATCTCACAAGCCCGTGCGCCGTCGCCAGCACCTGCTCCTCCGTCTCTGCCGAGCAAGGGCCAGCGATGAGCACAGGGCGTTTTTTATCGAAAATGGGTTGGAATTGCATTTTGAATAAAGATTTAGTAAACACTTAGGCAGGACAGCAGGCATTGAATTTTGACAGGATTACACAATTTTTCGCAGCGAAGCCGCCTCATCTATCCTGTAAATCTTGTAAATCCTGTCAAAAACATACAAGCCTGACAACCGAATCCTCTGCGCTTGGAAGCTGACTACGTTTTTACAAGATTTACAGGTTTTGGGTTGCGTATTTTTGAAGTTGAGTCAACTTTCAATTTTTTTTGAAAACAACAATCACGCGCACTCGGTTGCTCGCGCAAAGGTATTTTTAAGCTCGTCCAAATAAGCATCCAATCGCCCCTCGCGCTGCGCCTGAATGAGCGCCGAGCCGACAATCGCCAAGTCCGCATCCTCCACCACCAACCGCGCCTGTTCGGGGGTGGAAATGCCGAATCCGACACCGACTCGCGGGAATGGGGCATAGGCTGACTGGCAGTGGGCGACCGGGTGGGATTTGACTCGCGCAATGACCTCCCTCAATCGCGGATGCAAACCGAACGCGCTGCCCGTGATTTTGAAATCCGACATCAGGTAAAAAAAATCAAAGCCCATTTGAAGCAGTTTTTCCAAACGAGCATCGGAGACGTTGGCAGCAAGTACCGGAACAAGCTTTACCCGGCGATTTCTCAAATTTTGAAAACTTGGAAAATCAATGTGGTCAACCGGCAAATCGGGCACGAGCAAATGCTGAACCCCAAATGCCTCCATTTCCCCCATAAACCGCTGACAGCCAAAAGCGTAAATCCGATTGAGGTACGACATTGCCACGATTTCCTGTGAAGGATGCCGCTTGCGCAACGCGGCGATTGCGACGATGCAATCGCGCACCGTCACGCCCTGCCGCACCGCCTCCCGGCAAGCTGCCGTGATGATAGGGCCATCCGCCGTCGGGTGCGAAAACGGAATTTGAAGCTCCAGCACCTGCACCCCGGCGCGGATGTATGCTTCCGCCGTGCGCAAGCTTTCCTCCAGACTCGGATAACCCACGACGAGGTGCGCCATGATGGGCAACTGCCCTTCCCGAAAGCGCCCATTCATCAAAGAGAACCCTCCTGTTTTTTCCAATGTGTTCATGCGTGACAAGTGTGTTTTTTCGGCTTGCGTTCCCAATTCACCGACTGGTTATGTTGCTTTTTTGTAAAAACTTAGCGTGTCAACCCCTCTGTCCCCTCAAAACGCCAGCAAATGCCGCGCGTAATCCCGCAGGCTTTCTTCCTGAAAATGCCGCATCGTGATAAACAAATCCTTCTCGCCGCGCCCAGAGGCATTCACGACCACGATGCAGTCTTTGGGCAATTGGGCAGCCAACTCAAAAGCATGTGCAAAAGCATGAGCCGACTCCAAAGCCGGAATGATGCCCTCCGTCCGCGCAAGTGTTTTGACCGCCGTCAAAGCCGCCTCATCGCTCGCCGTCTCAAACCGAACGCGCCCCTCGTCCGCCAAAAAAGCCAATATGGGGCTGATGCCGCAGTAATCCAGCCCCGCCGACACGGAGTGAGTAGGCGCGATATTGCCATCATCGTCCTGCAAAAAATAGGAGTGATAGCCCTCGAAAACCCCCAACTTGCCTTGCCTCATCTTTGCCGCGTGTTCGCCCGGCGCGGAGCCGCGCCCACCCGCCTCCACGCCAACAAGCGTCACGCCCTCATCGTCGAGAAAATCGAAGAACATACCCAGCGCATTGGAGCCACCACCCACGCACGCCACCAAATAATCGGGCAAACGCCCAGTGGCGGCCTGACACTGCCGACGAATTTCCTCCCCCACCACCTTTTGAAAAAAAGTGTTCATGGCGGGATATGGGCGCGGCCCCACCGCCGAGCCAAGCAGGTAATAACTCTCAGGATGCGCCACCCAATCCTTAAAAGCAGCGATGACCGCGTCGTTGAGGGTTTGGTCGCCATCGTCCACCGCCGCCACTTTTGCGCCCAAGAGCTCCATCCAATACACGTTGGGGCGCTGGCGCTCGTAGTCTTTGCGCCCCATGTACACCGTGCAATCCAGCCCCATGCGGGCACACACGGCAGCGGTGGCATAGCCGTGCTGACCAGCGCCCGTCTCGGCGATGATGCGTCGCTTGCCCAGTTTTTTCGCCAGCAAGATTTGCCCGATGCAATGCGTGATTTTATGCGCCCCGGTGTGGTTCAGACCCTCGTTTTTCAGAAAAACCTGTGCGCCACCAAGCATAGCCGAAAGACGCGGCAGGGGCGTGAACGCAGTAGGGCGGCCAGAAAAAGTGCAGAGCGCATGGTGAAACTCGGCAACGAAACATTCGTCGTTTTTGATTTCCTCAAATGCATCGGTTATCTCGTGAAGGCTGGGCAACAGCACCTCAGGCACAAATGTGCCGCCGTAGGCCATCCCTTCTTCCGGCCCTAAAATCAAGTCCTTGTATGCGGTTTGCGTCAGTTCCATCTTGATTGCAACATTGTATCAGTACGATGATGCAAAGATTCAAAAATAATTTCCGATTATGCAAGGGGAGGCAAGGCGCAACTTCAAATTATACTTCGATTCGCTAGAATTTGTCAGATGGCCATGATTGCACACTACTGGACATTATTTTTGTGTTGCAAAGACACAAAGGCACAAAATGCCGCAAATCAATGAGTGTTTTGCTCTGCGTCTTGGTGACTTCGTGGCAAATTTCAAAATGTCCATTAGTGTGACAACAGACACTGAATTTTGACAGGATTTATACCCGGATTAAAGAGGATTTGAACCAGCCCTTTGGCTAGGCAGGGATGCCCTTGATTGATTTGCATGATTTTCAAAGGATTGCGAGCGCCGTTCGTTCAAAACCACCTTGTCAGACCCTGTACTCAGGGGCTTGCCCGGCCAAGTGAAGCGGACGGGGCTGATTTGCGTTGACTATACAAGATTTACAGGATAGACGAGGCGGCTTCGCCACCAAAAACCCTATAAATCCTGTAAACCCTATCAAAAACATATAAGCCTGTCAACGGGTGCATTTCAAATTGTCGCCTATGTACGCCGGAACGTACTAAGGTGTTGGAGTTTCTCGTCGAACTCCAAGTGCATTTCAAATTGTCGCCTATGTACGCCGGAACGCTGTGCAGGCATAACATGAGCCATCCCGAATTTTGAAAAACAGATTTTGGCTCACTATTTTGCTAAAAATCAAGTCTTCTAACTGCCCAGCAGGGCGGAATACGAAGGAGTTTTTGCCCATATTCCCCCCACTGGGGCAAAAATGCGGAATGACTCATGTTGTTTGCGACAATTTGAAACGCACCCATTCCGACCAAACTGGTAATCAACAAAAGATGTGTGCATGCCGTAGGGCCAAAGACCCTCGCACGGCAAAACGATGCTACGGAAGCGTGTGCGGGGTCGTAAAACCCGCGCACGGCAAAAGAGCCTTCGCTGTGTGCGAGGCGGGAAGAGCCGCGCACCGTTGAACCAAAATTTTATTCCTCGTTCTTTCGATGCGTGCGCTACATTTACGGCCAAAACCAGCGGCTTTCTTCCATGTCCAAACTCGATGAACTCAAAACAACAATCAACCAACTGCTCGCCGATGCCCGGGCGAAGGACGCCATCGCCCTGCTGCGCCGCACCATCCGCCCCGAACTGGCCTTTCAGCCCGAACTGGATGCCTACGCGCACAACCTGACCGCCGCCGAAAGCGCCTTCGGCCAGGATACCATCCCCTTCTCCGAAAAAATGCAAGCCGAGACCCTCGCCGTGGCCGGCCTGCAGAGCCTGCTCGCCCGCCTCCGCCCCGATGACCTGCTGCCTGCCCCCGCAGCCCTCACCGAGGCCGAACGCGCCGGCAAACAACGCCTGCTCGACCTCGCCACCCAAAAACACGACCGCCTCCAGACCGCCCACCTGCTCGAAACCGATGAGGCCCGCCGCTTCGCCTACGAAAAAACGCTGCAGGAACTCGCCGCCCAGATCGCCGCCCTCAAATCCGAACTGAACCCATGAGCCAGATCACACCGGACGAAATCAAGCGCCTCGAAGCACGGCGCAACCTCTTGGCAGAAAAAGTGGGCCGCCTGCGGGATGCCCGCATTCTGGCCACCGACGAGAACGAAAAGTTCAAGTACGACCACAACATCGCCGAGGCCGAACTCGAACTGACCGACGTGAAAAAACAACTCGCCGATGCTTACGACCTCGGCACGGAGAGCGGCCAGTCCTTCCTGCGCGAAAAAGTGCTCGACCTCAGCCTCACCGGGGAAATGGGCCGCCTGCACCTCGTCAACTGCGACCGCCTCGACCTGCGCGACCGCTTCGAGGCCGGCTTCGACCACCGCCAAAACACCCTCAAGGCCCCCAACCACTACTACTTCCTCAGCTCCTGCCCCAGCCAGATGCCGCCCTCCCTCGGCGAACGCATGGTCTATGAACTGCTCGGCGAACTGCTCGACGACGGCAAAAACCCCGTCTTCTGCCGCTACAACGCCCGAAACCACGACCGCGTGGACCTCAAAAAACTGCCCATCGGCATCACCCTCGAAAAATCCCAGGAACTCTTCCGCAAGTTCCTCGCCGCGCACTTCGACTGGCCCATCCACACCGACCTCCCGCACGCCCTCGCCCAAAACCTGTTCCCCAAGCCCAACTACGCCTTCAGCATCCTGCCCTTTAGCCTGCGCAAGGCCGAATGGCGCGACTTCTTCCCCGAATACTTCGACTGGATCGCCCAGCAACTGGCCCAGCGCCCGCCCGGCGGCCCCACCCTGCTGCTCTTTTTCGTCGTGTACCTCGACGACCTCCACCGCCACTACGACCCCGCCACCCAAACCTGCAGCGACGAAAAAAGCGCCGCCATCCTCACCGCCCTCGACGCGCTCGTGGAACGCCACCCCGCAGCCGGCCATTTCTACCCCCTGCTGCCCGTGCCCGAAACCGACCTGCGCGACTGGTTCTTCGACCTCGGCGAAACCAACACCGCCCGCCTCCGGCCCGTGCTCGACACCCTCGCCAACGCCCTGCCCCCCGACGAACGCGAACTCTACCGGCAAAAACTGCTCAACATGAACCGCGTGGAACTGGTACAGGAAATCGTCTTCGAAGCATACAACAAAGAAAAACTCTAACGCTTTCACCACAAGATTTCGGAAGTTTGAAAAAAAACTTCCGAAATCTCCACCACCCACTCAAAACTCAACACTCAAAACTGACAATATGCAACTCGCCCACCAACCCGCCGACCCCCAAGCCCGCACCCTGCCGCCGCGCCCCGCGCCCAGCCGCTTCAACGCGCCCGAGCACTACAAGCCCGCCCCCGAGCTCTGGGCCGCCGTGCAGACAGCCCTCCACCTCGGCCTGCCCCTGCTCGTGACCGGCGAGCCGGGCTGCGGCAAGACCGACCTGGCCGCCCACATCGCCTGGTACTACGGCCTTGGCAAGCCCGAAACCTTCAACGGCCAGACCTCCAGCACCGTCACCGACCTGTTCTACGCCTACGACGCGCTGCGCCACTTCCAGCACGCCCAGGTCGTGCGCGAGGCCCTCACGCCCGACATCGTGGAGCGCGACTACATCCGCTACCAAGCACTCGGCGCCGCCATCAAAAGCGGCCAAACCCGCGTGGTGCTGCTCGACGAAATAGACAAGGCCCCCCGCGACCTGCCCAACAACCTGCTCGCCGCCCTCGAAAAACTCACCTTCAGCGTGCCCGAAACCGGCGACCCCGAGCGCTTCACCTACACCGCCGCGCCCGAAAACAGGCCTATCATCATCATGACCTCCAACTCCGAAAAAAACCTGCCCGATCCCTTCCTGCGCCGCGTGGCATTCTTCGACATCAAATTTCCCGGCCCCGACGAGCTGCTCGACATCCTGCGCACCAAACTCGAAGGCTTCGAACGCCTCGACGCCGACAAGGTCATCGGCCTCTTCGAGCGCATCCGCCGGGCCGACTTCGGCGTGCTCAACAAAAAACCCGCCACCGCCGAACTGCTCCACTGGGCCGCCGCCCTGCTCCAGCTCGGCGTGGACACCAGCCGCCTCGACATCCCCGCCAACCTCGACGCCGACCAGCGCCGCCTGCTGGGGTACTCGCTGCCGGTGCTGGCCAAGACAAGGAACGATCTGGAAACGTTGATGAAAAGTATAGGAGGTGTGCCAAAAGTCCCGTAGGGACTGCATCTGTGTAGGCTTGCGAATAAAATTTTATCACCGTTCCGCAGGAACGGCATCTCGCTCGCCAAGATACCGTTCCTACGGAACGGTGCAAACCATCCTCCGGCATCATCTACACAGATGCAGTCCCTACGGGACTTTTGGCACAACCCCTGCGCACCAAAATTTGAAAAACTATCTAAATATTCGCTTGATCATCAATTGCTTAAATTTTTACGCTTTCTTGCCGGTGCCAGTAAACTTGACAAATCCGTGTCCCGTAATTTTCCAGACAGTGTCTGGAAAATTACCTCCGCTCGTCATCTTTGGCGTTTTTACCCCTGGCTTTCACACCATGCCCGCCGAAGGCCAGTCCATAGAGCCGCATTTATCAACCCACGAATTCATTCGTGGGGCAAAATGAACACATGAAACACACCCTCGCCGCCGCCATCCTTGCCCTTTGGGAAGACGAAGTCCGCCGCTTCGCCCCCGACGAGCATTTGCGCTGGCAGCGCCTGCTCCAAATCCTGCCCGACGACCTCCCCCCCGACCAACTGCGCGACGCCCTCGCCCCCATAGCCGCCAAAAACGACAAAGAACAGGCCCGCTTCCGCGAACTCTTCGAACGCGCCGCCGCCGAAACCGCCGCCCTGCACGCCGACGGCCCGACACCGCCGCCCCCACCCCCGCCGCCGTTTTGGAAAAAACACGCTCCCCTGCTGCTCGCCGCCGCCGCAGCCGCCACGATGGCCCTGCTCGTGTGGTTTTTGTTTTTTCAGAAAAAAACGCCCGCGCCCGATCCCCTGCCCGACCAAATCCCGCTCTACCGCATGGTGGAGGCCGGCGGGCAGGCTGCGCTCTGCCCCGACAGCGCCCTGCTCGCCCGCTTGGGCGACGTGCGGTCGGCGGCCTTCGGCGACCCAGCCACCACTTGGGGCCGCACCGGCTATACCCGTACCCTGCGCCTCGGCACGGCCACCCTCGACACCGCCGGCTGCCTGCGCTACGCCGCCCTGCCCGACACCGCCGGGCGCGACACCGTCCGCTACCGGCTCACCTTAGCCGACGGGCGCAGCCTCGGCGTAGAGGCCGTCATGGAGGTGGCCCGGCCGGTGGCGACCCGCCCGGCCAAGCCGGAAATCCAGTACCTCTTCGTGCCCCAGCCCCCGCCCTTCGAGCACGACTCGCTCCTCCGGGCCATGCAGTTCGAGCAGGCCGACCCCGTGGCCCGCACCCTCGCGCGCTGGGCCTGGCTCATCCGGCTGCTCGTGCTGGCCGCCGCGGCCGCCGCGCTGTGGGCCTGGGCGCTGGCCCGCGCCCGCAAGCGCCAAAAACTCGTGGCCCGGCGCGACAAGGATGCCCGCCCGCCCTATGTGTGGCCCATCCGAATCCCCGACCTGGCCCTGCCCGAACCCGGCGATGCCTTCGCCCCGGCCCTCAACGCCCTGCGCCGCCGCGCCGCCGACGAGCACCTGCTGCTCGACCTGCCCGCCACCGTGCGCGCTACCATCCGACGCGGCGGCATGGCCCGATTCGTGTTCCGCCGCCAGACCCGCCCGCCCGAGTACCTCCTGTTAGTGGACCGCACCGACCCGCGCGACCACCGCGCCCGGTTCTACGACGACCTCTACCGTCTGCTGCTGCAAAACGAGGTGCTGGCCGTGCGCTTCTTCTTCGACGGAGACGCCCGCCTGTGCCACAACGACGAACACCCCGAGGGCCTCGGCCTCGACGAACTGCTGTTCCGATACCCCCACCACCGCCTGCTCGTCATCGGCGACGGCCGCCGCTGGTTCAGCAGCGCCACCGGCCGCTTGGCCGCCTGGACGGAGCAACTCGCCCGCTGGAAAGACCGCGCCCTGCTCAGCACCCTGCCCGCCGCCGACTGGGGCCGCCGCGAACGCGCCCTCGGCGCCCGATTCCGGTTCGCCCCCGCCACCGTGGCCGGCCTGCGCGCCGTGGTGGAACTGTTCGAGAGCGACGAGGCCGAAGGCCGCCTGCCCGACCCCGCCCGCATGGCCCCGCTCGCCATGCCCGACCCCATCGTCCTGACCGACACCGACGATCTGCTGCACGCCCTCGAAACCCAACTGCCCGACCCCGACACCCGCACCTGGCTGGCCGCCTGCGCCCTCTGGCCCGAGCTCCACTACGACCTCACCTGCTGGCTCGGCGCCTGGCTCGAACAGGAGACCGGCCGACCCCTGCTCGGCTTCGCCCGATTGGCCGAGCTGCTGCGCCTGCCCTGGTTCGCCTCCGGCGAAATGCCCGACCCCGCCCGCGCCGCCCTCATAGACTGGCTGCGCCAAACCCGACCCGGCCTCGAACCGCGCCTGCGCGAGGCCCTGCACGCCTTGCTCGAACAGCACGGCCCGCCCCCCGACAGCGCCGCCTGGGACGACCACGCCCTGCACCTTGCCTTCAATCAGTGGCTCACCGCCACCGACCCCGAGGCCAAAAAAGCCCTCGAAGCGCAAATAGCCCGCTGGATGGACCAGCACGGCACGCCCGACTTCATCACCGTGCGCGAACTGCGCGGCAGCCCCGGCCCCCTCGACCAACTGCTGCCCGACAGCTGGAAAAAACGCCTCTTCAAGGGCCGCCTGCCCGCCCTCGGCCTGCGCGACGCCTGGAAGGACGGCCTGCGCGCCGCCGCCCTGCTGGCCGCCTTGGCCCTCGGCCTGTATGGCCTGTGGCGCCCCCACGCCCCCGAATGTGCCGGCCAACAAGCCGAAGTGCGCCTGCTCGACACCACCGGCGAAACCCTCCGCGTGTGCGCCGCCACCGATGCCGAGCGCGCCCTCCTCCATGAATACCTGCTGCGCCAGGCCGCCGCCGAAACCGACATCGCCCGCTTCGACAGCCTGCTCAACCAACTCCTCGCGCAAAACATAACCCTCGACACCCAAGCGCACCACAACGTGTCCAATTCGGCCTACAACGCGGCTCTGCCCGACTACCGAGCCGCCGACAGCCTGCGCCAGACCCAGTCGGGCTATCAAAGCGACACCTCCGAATACCGCCGCCGCGCCTGCGCGTGGTTCGCGCGCGCGGCCGCTACGGCGCCCCTCCCCCGGGGGGAGGGACCGGGGCTTCCCTGGATCAGCCGCGCCGCCGCCTGGTGCGCCGCGCCCGACACCACCGTGCGCATCGCCATACGCCCCGCCATACCCGGCCGCGTACTCGACAGCGCCACCGGCGCCCCCCTGCCCGGCGTGCGCGTGCAAGGCCCCGGCGCCGACCTGCGCACCACCGCCGACGGGCACTACACCCTGCGCCTGCCCGCCAGCTACCAAAGCCCGCAGGTCGGCCTGCGCTTCAGCGCCGCCGGCTACGAGACCCAGACCCGCACCTTCATAGTAGAAGGCGCCGACAGCCTGCCCGCGCTGCCCTTGGTGAAAATACCGCCCGCTGCCACTACTGAACCCGCCGTTACCGACCCGCAGCCGGGCAAAGACCAGCCCACCACCGGCCAAACCGAACCCGGCCCCGCCCGGCCCGGCGAGCAGACCGCCCTGCCCCTGCCCGACCCCATCCGAAAACTCGAAGCCGACATGGTGGCCGTGGCCGGCGGCACCTTCACCATGGGCTGCCAGGACGAAAAACGCGACGGCCAATGCTACGACGACGAAAAACCGCCCCGGCAGGTGCGGGTAGCCGACTTCGCCATCGGGCGCTTCGAAGTGACCCAGGCCCAGTGGCGCGCCGTGATGGGCAGCGACCCGCCCGAACTGTACAACACGGGCTGCGACGAGTGCCCCGTGGAGCGCGTGAGTTGGAACGACATCCAGGAGTTCCTGAAAAAACTGAACGCCCTCACGGGCAAGACCTACCGCCTGCCCTCGGAAGCCGAGTGGGAGTACGCCGCCCGGGGCGGGGCGAAGAGCCGGGGCTACCTGTACGGCGGCAGCAACAACCTCGACGAGGTGGGCTGGTACGCCGAGAATGCAAAAAAAGGCAATACCTTCGGCGCCCAAAAAACCACGCGCCCCGTAGGCACGAAAAAACCGAACGAACTGGGGCTGTACGACATGAGCGGCAACGTGTGGGAATGGGTGGAGGACGACTGGCACGGCAGTTTTTCCGGTGCGCCGACGGACGGCCGCGCGTGGGTGGACGGCCCGAGGGGCGTCTACCGCGTGTACCGTGGCGGCGGCTGGGGCCGCACCTCCGGGAATTGCCGCGCCGCCGCCCGCGACGCCTGGGAGCCGACGTTCCGCGACACCGGCGTCGGCTTCCGCCTTGCCCTTTAGTTTGGAGGTGGCCGCTCCGGCATTCCTGTGATCTATGGGGGGATGCCGTGCTGCCCCGGAACGAGCGCGGCGGGGGGAGGGACGCCCCCCCGCCCGCGAAGTGGAGGCGGCAGTGCGGCGGAGAAAGAAGTGGTGAAAACAAAGTGGGGCTTGGGGCGCAGCCCCAAAAAATTTTTTTGAAAATCGGGTTTTTAAAACAAAAAATGTAAAACAATGCAAGTCAAAGTAATCGGCATCCCGGTGTCGGGCAGCGAGGCCATGGAGGAAATACTGAACACCTTTCTGCGGACGCACAAGATCATCCAGGTGGAGCAGCGCCTGGTGCAGGAGCAGCAGGGGTCTGTGTGGAGCTTCTGCATCCGCTATGTGGAGGGCGGCGTGGCGCCGGGGGCGGCCAAGGAAAAGATAGACTACCGCACGGTGCTGGACGATGCGTCCTTCCAGCGGTTCCGGGGCCTGCGCGACCTGCGCAACAAACTGGCCGCCGAGGAGGGCGTGTCCCCGTACATCGTGTTCACCGATGCCGAACTGGCCGAGATGGCCAAATTGGAGGCCATCACCGAGGCTGGCATGAAGGCGATCAAGGGCATCGGCGACAAAAAAGTGGAGAAGTACGGCAAGCATTTCGTCAACGCCAACACCACTGCCACCAATGCGCCGGGCGAATAACCTGATCCCGCTCATCGCCGACCCCGACAACCTGCGCCTGGCCTCGTGGAAGGCGGCCAAGGGCAAGCGGTACGCCTCGGCGGTGCTCGAGTACCAGCGCCATCTCGACCGGAACCTGCTGCTGCTTCGCGAGCAAATCCTGAGCGGCGCGGTGGAAGTGGGCGACTACCGCTACTTCAAGGTGTACGAGCCGAAGGAGCGGCAGATATGCGCCAGCGCCTTCCGCGAGCAGGTGCTGCACCATGCGCTGATGAACGTGTGCCACGACTACTTCGAGCGGGCGCAGATATTCGACAGTTACGCCAGTCGGAAAGGCAAGGGCACCTATGCGGCGCTCGAGCGGGCCAAGGCGCACACGAACAAACATACCTGGTTTTTGAAACTGGACGTGCGCAAATTTTTCGACAGCCTGCACCACGACGTGATGAAGCGTCAACTGAACCGCCTGTTCAAGGAAGAGCGGCTCCTGCTGATCTTCGCGGCCATAGTGGACAGCTATGCCGCGCAGCCCGACCGGGGCGTGCCCATCGGCAACCTGAGCAGCCAGTATTTCGCCAACCACTACCTGTCGGAACTGGACCATTTCGTCAAGGAGCGTCTGCGCATCAAGGCTTATGTGCGCTACATGGACGACATGGTGCTGTGGCACCGCGACAAGGCGGCGCTGAAGGACGCGCTGCAAGCCATCGAGCAGTACCTCGGCGAGCGTCTGCGCTGCCAACTGAAGCCCATCGTGCTGAACCGCTGCGCGACGGGGCTGCCGTTTCTTGGGTACCACGTTTTCCCGCACCACGTCGGGCTGTTGCAGCAGAGCAAGGCGCGTTTTTTGCGCAAGCTGCGCTACATCACGGAACGGTACCACGACGGGTCGTGGGACGAGGCCGCATGCGCCCGGCACGCCCGTCCGCTCCTCGCCTTCGCCGAGCACGCCGATGCCCGGGCGTTGCGAAAAAATGCCCTGGAGCGCTTGGGGCATTGGTGACGGGCAGTTGCTACCTTTGTCGGCAGTTGGTCAACCAGCACAGGGCGTCAACCGCGTGAACCGTGGCGGCGGCTGGAACAACACCTCCAGGAATTGCCGCGCCGCCAACCGCAACAACTGGGAGCCGACGAACCGCAACAACGACATCGGCTTCCGCCTTGCCCTTTAGATCACAGGAATGCCGGACGGCACCGATGAACAGCTGGTTGTCCCGTTCCCGACGCTGTCGGGACAAAAAGGCGGCCCGCGCCGTCCGGAGCGGCAGTATTGGTAGCGCCTGAGCGCGCGAAGGTTCTGCCGCTCCATTTTTTTCGCGGGTGTTCGTGGAGGGAGTGGGCGACCGACCAAGCGTTGATGGCGGCCTCGAGCCGGTCGGGGGGGGGTATTTCACCGTTGAGGTATTTTCGGAGTTTGCCTTTCATGAAGCGCCGGTGTCGGCGGGTCTTGGCGGGGTGGAGCAGGAGGCGCAAGCCAGCGAGGTAGCGCTCCCGTTCGGCCTTCCAGAGGCGGAGCTGCGCTTTGGATTCGGCGAAGAGCACGAAGTCGTCCACATAGCGGATGTAGCCGGGCACGCGGAGGGTTTCTTTCACGAAGTGGTCGAAACGGTTGAGATAGGCGTTGGCCCAGAACTGGCTGGTGAGGTTGCCGATGGGCAGGCCTCGGCGGCGCTGGAGGGGGGTGAAGAGGTCGTCGCCGGGGAAGTAGGCGACGTGCTCTTCTTGGGGTTGGAGGCGTTGATGATGGTGTCGCAGAGCCACAGGGTGCCGGGGTCGTGTAAGCGCCAGCGGAGTTCCTGCTTGAGCACCTCGTGGTCGAGGCTGGGAAAGAACTTTCGGATGTCGCACTTGAGCACGAAGGAGTAGCGGCGGGCGTAGTGCTGGTAGCGCTGGATGGCGCGGTGGGCGCCTTTGCCCTTGCGGTTGGCGCAGGAGTCGTGTCCCAGTCCGTCGCGCTGGTGGGCCTGCGCGACATCCGAGAGTACCGCCTCCGCGCCCACGCCGACACCCCGTCCATCGGCGCAGGCTCGCCCTTCAACGTCAAGGCGGAGTCCTTCTTCCTGCCCACCTTCAGCCTCGAAGAGGTGCGCGGCCTGTTGCGGCAGCACACCGACGACACGGGGCAGGCCTTCCCCGAGGAGGCCGTCGTCCGGCTCCACGAGTGCTCCGGCGGCCAGCCTGACCAACGCCCTGGCCAACGAAATCGTGGCCAAGATGCTCAAGAACGATTACTCGCGCCCCATTACCGCCGACATGGTGGAAACGGCCAAGGAGCGCCTCATAGAGCAGCGGCAGACCCACTTGGACAGCCTGGCCGACAAGCTCCGGGAGGAGCGCGTGCGCCGCGTGGTCATGGCCATCATATCGGGCGAGGCCCCCGCCTTCGACGCCTGGGACGATGCCGTGCGCTACTGCCGCGACCTGGGCATCGTCACACAGGACAGCCCCATCCAGTTTGCCAACCCCGTCTATCGGGAAATCATCACCCGCATCCTGAACAGCGGCTTTGCCGACAACATCAACCAGGACATCGCCCAAACTTCCTGGTACCTGCGGCCCGACGGCTCGCTGGACATGGACAAACTGCTCGATGCCTTTGTCGCTTTTTACCGCCGGCACTCCGAATCGTGGCTGGAGCGCATCCAGTACAAGGAGGCCGGGCACCAGCTGCTGCTGATGGCCTTTCCGCAGCGCATCGTCAATGGCGGCGGGCGCATCGAGCGCGAGATGGCCGTCGGCAACGGGCGCACCGACTTGGCCGTGTTCTGGAAAAGTCAGGTCATCCCCGTCGAGTTGAAAATCAACCACGACCGGTGGTCGAAGGCCGAGTGCCTCCAACAGATAGCCCGCTACCTGGACAAGTTGGGCGAAAAGCGCGGCTACCTGGTGCTTTTCGAGAAAAAGCCCTCCGAAGAGCTGCCCTGGGAGGAGCGCATACGCCGCGAGGTGCATGAGGTGGAGGCCAAGGAGGTCATGCTGCTGGGTATGTGACGCTTGCCGCTCGGCGAGCGCAGATTATTGCCTGCCTTTTGCCGTGCGCGGGTCTTTCGCCCCCGCACACGCTTCCGCATCATCGTCTTGCCGATAACATTTTGTGTGCAAGGTCGCAAGACCCGCACACGGCAAAAGCCTCGAAGAAGGGGACAGGATTTCCTTCTTTAAGCGAGTATTAAATCGTATCTTTGCACACTTTTTTGAAGGATTGAAAATGCGGTGCCACACGCCGCGCCCATGCACAAGGAAATTGCTAAGATGAAAGAAGAAAAAGACGAAAAAAACCTCGACCCACAAGATTATCAGGCTGAAAACCTCCCCAACAACAACGAATATGGGGCTGATAGCATCACCGCGCTCGAAGGGCTGGAGGCTGTGCGCAAGCGCCCCGGCATGTATATCGGCAGCACCGACACCAAAGGCCTGCACCACCTTGTGTGGGAAGTGGTGGACAACTCCATTGACGAACACCTTGCAGGGCACTGCACTTATGTGGAGGTCACCATCCATGCCAACAACAGCATCACCGTCAAAGACGACGGACGCGGCATCCCCACCGGCATGCACCCCAAACTCAAAAAATCCGCCCTTGAGGTGGTAATGACCGTGTTGCACGCAGGCGGCAAATTTGACAAAGACTCCTACAAGGTGTCGGGTGGCCTGCACGGGGTGGGTGTTTCTTGCGTCAATGCGCTTTCCATCCATCTCCGCGCTGAGGTGCACCGCGAAGGCAAAAAGTTCGAACAGGAATACAAACAGGGCAAACCGCTCTACGACGTGCGCGAAATCGGCACTACCAACGACCGCGGCACCATCATCACTTTCTTGCCCGACCCGGAAATTTTCGAGACGGACGAGTACAAATTCGATGTGCTGGCGCATCGTCTGCGCGAACTGGCCTTTCTAAACAGGGGACTTACCCTCCGCCTCACCGACGAGCGCGAACCTGAGAATGGCAGCTTCAAACAAGAGGAATTTTACTCTGAGGGCGGCCTTCAAGAATTCGTGCTTTGGCTCGACGAAGCCAAACAAAAACTCATTGACAAGCCCATCCATATCACAGCCAAGGAAGAAGGAGTAGAGGTGGAAGTAGCCATGAGCTACAACACTTCCTATTCCGAAAACGTCATTTCGTTCGTCAACAACATCTCGACCCGCGACGGCGGCACACACGTCAGCGGTTTCCGCAGGGCGCTCACTCGTGAATTCAAGAAATATGGCGAAGACGGCGGTTTTTTCAAAAAACTCAACTTTTCCATTTCGGGCGAAGACTTCATGGAGGGCCTCACCGCCATCGTGTCGGTAAAAGTGCCGGAGCCGCAGTTCAAGGGCCAAACAAAAGGCGAACTGGGCAACTCCGAAGTGCTCGGCATCGTGAGCCGCTGCGTGGGCGATGCCCTCAAAGTATTTTTGGAAGAAAACCCCAACCAATCAAAACGCATCATCGAGAAAGTGGTGCTGGCCGCCACCGCCCGCAACGCCGCCCGCAAAGCCCGCGAAATGGTGCAGCGCAAGGGCGCTTTTTCGGGTGGAGGGTTGCCCGGCAAATTGGCCGACTGCGCCAGCCGCAACCCTGAGGACAGCGAAATCTTCCTCGTGGAGGGCGACTCCGCCGGCGGCACCGCCAAGCAGGGCCGCGACCGCAACACGCAAGCCATCCTGCCCCTGCGCGGCAAAATCCTCAACGTGGAAAAGGCATTGGAACACAAAATCTACGAGAACGAGGAAATCAAAAACATCTTCACCGCCCTCGGCGTGTCGGTCGGTGAAAACGAGGAAGGGCACCGCGTGCTCGTGACCGACAAGCTGCGCTACCACAAAATCGTCATCATGTGCGATGCCGACGTGGACGGCTCGCACATCACCACGCTCATCCTGACCTTCTTCTTCCGCTACATGCGCGAGCTGATTGAAAAAGGTCACGTCTATATCGCCCAGCCGCCACTCTATTTGGTGAAAAAAGGCAAAAACCAACGCTATGCCTGGAACGACAAACAACGCAAAGAGGCCCAACTCGAATTCTCAGGTGGCCGCGAAGACGACGACTCCGTGAAAGTGCAACGCTACAAAGGTTTGGGCGAGATGAACGCCGAGCAACTCTGGGAAACCACCATGGACCCCGTCAATCGCATCCTCAAACAAGCGACCATTGACGATGCCGCCGAAGCCGACCGTATGTTCTCCATGCTCATGGGCGACGAGGTGCCGCCGCGCCGCGCCTTCATCGAGGCGAACGCGAAATATGCGCGGATTGATGCGTAAAGCGTTTTTTCCCTAAAAATCGAGCGGGCTGCGCGACACCGAACGTCGCGCAGCCCGCTTTTTTTGAACGAACTTGCACATACCCCTCTCTACTGTGCCTCGTCTTGTTCTTCTTTCAGATGAATGCCCGTGCGAAATATCTCACCCAGCGCAAACACCAAGAGCGCCGCGAATGCGCCGATTACCACACGCTCGCGGTGCAGGTCTGGAATATCCGTGACATATTGGTGGCCGTGAAACGTGTAGGCGATGCCTTCCAACGCCCAACTGGATACATACAGCAACAAGGGAATGCCCAGCAAGGCCAGCGCAATGCGCCGGATATAGCGCACCGTTGTCTGCTGAAAAACCCGCCCCTGCTCGATGTTGCGGATTATCAGATACATTTTGTACAAGATGAAAATCCCCAGCACCCAAGCCAGCATATGAAAGACGATGTAAGCCAAGTATTTTTCCTTAAAAATCAGCCCCATCTGCTCAAACTCTATCTTGACCCACTTGTGGTGGTTTGTGTGAATCAAAGTGACGGTGGAAGTGCCGTCGGGATGACGAGTGCTGACGGGTTCCACTTCCGTTATCATCGTCACCCAACCATTGATGAACGGGCCATTGCCCGTGAAGCCAAAATAAGCGGAGAGGCTTTTAATCAGGAGGACTCCAGCACCTATCATAAGACAGATAAAGGCGATACGCAACGCCCGAAGCATGGTAATCCTTTGTTTGATACTCATAAGTGTAATGTGCTGATGGGACAATTTATACCTTGATTCGATAGGATTTGTCAGATGAACATGATTTTGGACAGATAGCGATTGCAGCCATTGCCCAAAACTTGGCGGCGCGAGGTATATACCAACAAAATGTCGCCTGTTTTGGTCAAACCAACTCGTTGACATGCCCAATTGCATCGCTTGCCAAAAACACGTTTAGGACAGTATGAATCGCGCGCAAAGTTGCTGCATCCGTCAGTCAATAAATATGCCGAAAAAGGGTAGCGTCGGCACAGTGCACCATCAAGCGCATTAACCTTTTTTAACCTTCCTTCAAGGTCGGTTAACCTGCCCCCGCCAACGCGCCCGATACCTTTGCCCCATCATTCATCAGCATTTGATTATGAAGACAAAAATCCTCTTTCCCTTTTTCTTGACGCTCTTTTTGCCCGCCCTACTTTTTTCTCAAAAATATACCCTGCGCGGCTCGTTGGCCGACTCCACTTCGGCCCCCTTGGCAGGCAGCACCGTCATGCTCCTCTCCCCTGCCGACAGTTCGTTGCTGGCTTTCACGCGCTCCAACGAGGACGGCGTTTTTGAACTAAAAAATCAAACAGCGGGCGAATATCTGCTGCGCTGCACCTATTTCGGCTATCAGAATTTTCAACAACACATTCGCCTCGAAGGCCCCGCGGCGGAGGTGGATTTGGGCATCTTGTCCATGACACCCAAATCGCAACTGCTCGACGCAGTGGAAATAACGGGACAAGCCAGCCCCGTGACCATCAAAAACGACACCATCGAGTTCAACGCCGCGTCGTTCAAAGTGAAGGACAACGCGATGGTAGAGGATTTGCTGAAAAAACTGCCCGGCGTGGAAGTGGAGCGCGACGGCACGGTGCGCGCGCAAGGGGAAACCGTCAAGAACGTGACCGTTGACGGAAAAAAATTCTTCGGCAACGACCCCAAACTCGCCACGCAAAACCTGCCCGCCGACGCGGTGAAAAAAGTACAGGTGTTCGACAAGAAATCAGAACAGGCCACTTTCAGCGGCATTGACGACGGACAACGCGAAAAATCCATCAATCTCGAACTAAAAGACGAAAAGAAAAACGGGTGGTTTGGCCGATTGTCGGGCGCTGCTGGCTCCGACCTCAATCCCAACCTCACGGCAGGGCAAAACGGCGGGTTTCGCTACGAAAACAAGGCAAGCGCCAACCGATTCAAGCCCAAGCAGCAAATCTCATTGCTCGGCATGGGCAACAACGCCAACCAACCCGGCTTCTCAGTGGACGACTACATGGCCTTCTCAGGCGCGATGCGCCAAATGATGAGCGGCGGGGGCGGGCGCGTCACACTCCAATTCAATGCCGACAACAACGACATTCCGCTCGACTTTGGGGGCAACAACGAAGGATTCCTGCGGACTTGGGCCGGCGGGCTGAATTTCAATCAAGAAATCGGCACCAAAACCGACCTCAACACCAGTTATTTTTACAGCAACGCCGACAAGGACTACGCGACGGAAAGTGCCACCCAATCGTTTTTGCCCAACGGCACCTTCACGACCCACAGCCGTTCCGCACAAGAGAATCTCACCGACAACCACCGGCTCAATATCACCTTAGACCAAAAAATTGATTCCTTCAACGCTGTGCAACTCACCTCGGCCTTCGTCCACACCCAGCGCGGCACCGCCTCCAATACCTTTTCGCAAAACCTCGATGCCGAGGAGCTGTTGCAAAACGATGGTCGGCGCGATTATCGCTCCGACGCAACGGCAGCCAACTGGACGAGCAACCTCCTTTACCGCCACAAATTCCCCAAAAAAGGCCGCACTTTCAGCACCAACATCAATCTTGGCCTAAACAACAACCAATCTGAAAGCAACAGTTTTTCGGAAAACCGCTTTTTCGGCGACAGCCAGCAACCCAATCGGACCGACACGGTGGCCCAAAACCAATTTTTCAAAAACGACATCCTCAATTGGGGCGCAAGAGCCACCTACACCGAGCCGCTGGGCGAGCGGCGCTATTTGGAAGTCAACTACGGCTACTTCGCCAATGAAAATCGCGCGGACAAAGACGTGTACGACGTGTCGGGCGGAGAAAGCAATTTCAATCCACAACTGTCCAACGCCTTCGTAAACAACTTCAACTACCATCGGGGGGGCATCGGTTTTCGCCTCAACCGCAAGGCATGGAACGGCAGCGTGGGCATTGACGCACAGGCAGCCACCTTGAAGGGCGAGGTCACTTCCGGCACCGGACAGCCCGTGCGCCAAACCTTCCGGCACCTGCTGCCGCGTGCGGATTTCGCCTACCAGTTCCGCCCCACGCGCAACCTCCGCTTCAACTACACCTCCAATGTCAACGCCCCAAGCGTGCAGCAACTCCAACCCGTGCCCGATGTGAGCGACCCGCTGAATATCGTGTTGGGCAATCCCGACCTGCGCCCCGAATACGGCCACAACCTACAATTGAACTACGTCTCGTTCCATCCAGAAACCATGCGCAGCTTCTTCTCTGGCCTGTCGTTCACCTACACACAAGACCGCATCGTGAACGCGCAAACGGTGGATTCCCTCTTCCGGCGCATCTACCAACCCCTGAATGTGGACACCGACTACCGCCTCAACGGCACCTTTGCTTTCGGTTTGCCATGGAAAAAACTCAAAAGCCGATTCAATTTGCGCACCGAGACGGGCCTTGCGCGAGGCCAGAATTTTATCAACGAACGGGAAAACTTCACCACCAACCTCCAAATCGCTCAGTCCGCCTCGTGGGATTTCACCCCTAACGACTGGCTCTTGTTCAACGCTGGAGCCGAGCTGGCTTGGAACACCGCTCGCTACTCCCTCGATAAGGCTTTCAACCAAGACTACCTCATACAGACCTACAATGCCGAAATGGATGTGCAACTGCCCCTCGATTTTTCTATCAATACCGCCCTCGACGTGACCGTGAACGGCGGCCTCTCGGAAGGCTACGACCAAGCTGTCCCGATTTGGAACGCCTCAGTCTCCAAGTTTTTGATGAAAAACAAGCGCCTGCAACTCACCCTTACCGTGCGCGACTTGCTCAACCGAAACATAGGCATACGACGCACCGCCAACCTCAACTTCATCGAGGACCGCCGCATCGCATCGCTCGGGCGATACGGATTGCTGAAACTAACCTACAGCCTCAACAGCTTTGGCGGGCCGGGCGAACCAGGGCGCCCAGGGTTCAGAATGATTATGCGACGATAAATCGGGAGGGCATCTTGTTAAGATTTCCCAAAATCATGCGCCATACGAAAATCGCTACCTACATTTGAAGCTGTTTTTAAAAACAGATATTTTTTCACTCGCAAAACATTTTGACACTCATGAAAAAAGCTATTTTCTTCCTGTCTTTCTTCTTTGTGCTCGGTATCGCTGCTGCCAATGCTCAATCATGCTCCAGCGCCGCTACTGCTTCCAAATCCTGCTGCGCCAACAAAGCCGCTAAAGCAGCCGCCGCAGACGCCACCATCGAAAAGCGCCAAGCAGAAGACGGCACCGTATCTTATGTGCGCAAAGAGACAGACACTCAAGGCAATGTGAAATTTGTCAGCGTTCAATACGACGAAGCCTCCAGCACCTTCGTGAATGTTGCTCCGAAATCAGCCACTATCGCTGTTGAAGACAAAGAGGCATCCACGAAAAAAGCAGCCTCCTGCTCCCCTTCCGAGAAAAAAGCATGCGCTGGCGCTGCCGCTTCCGGCAAAGCCTGCTGCGCTTCCAAAGCATCTTCCACGGCGGCCACACCCGACCAGGAATAATTGACCTACGCGAGGCATCACACCCTCTCTCAATCGCCCCATCCGGGATGCCGGACGGGGCGATTTTTTTTGCGACACGCAAAGTCCCGATTGTCGTGACTATTCAGACAGCGGTAGCGCCTCGAAAGATTTATGGAAATATGGTAAAAACTTAGGCAGGGGCAACGCCCCGAAAAATCGGTAGGATATGCTGGGTATTGTCCCGTGGAGGGGCTTCGCCCCGAAAAATAATTCTTGGCGCTACCCCTGCCTGAATAGTTGTTGATTGGTCAAAAACGCGCTATTGTGAATAGTTCATTTTCAAGGAAATGAATACCCATTGCTCGCCGGTAGCGCCTTCAAAAACCCAGCCTTTGCAAAGGCTCAACGCATCATTGTTGGTAAAAAAGTCAAAATTTTTTTGGACAGATAGCTACAACTTTTCAGGAAGTGTTCCGTTATTTGTCCCAGTTTTCATTTGGTTTTTTGGGGTTTATTAGCCGTCGATGCGCAAGTATCGGCGGCTTTTTCGTTATGGGGCACCCAATCAAGCCATGCAAATCCGAACCCGGCTCACTCTTCTTTTTCTTTTCAACGCTGCGAGCATATTGGCGGGAGTGCTGCTCGCGGTCTATTTCCTTTTTGAAAAAAACACGAAGGAAGCTTTCTTCGAGGGTTTGCAATCGAAAGCGGAAATGACCGCGCAAACAGCCCTGCGCAACCCCAACAGTCTCGTCCCCTTGCCGCCCAACTGGGTGCCACCCGATGCCGACACACTCCCCTACCGCGACAATATCAGCCTGTTCAACGATGCCTACGAGCGCGTTTTTTCGGTGCATTCAGACCTGCCTCCCATATCGGTAAAAGACTTGCAGGACATCTACACGCAGCGCGAGACTCGTTTCCGACATTACAACCTGCACGCGCTGGGCAAGGTCGTGAACAGCGCGGAAGGCCGTCCTTTCGTGGTGGTGGTGGAGGGCTACTGCGACCCAACACAATTAGAACGACTTCGCCAAATCCTGCTGGCAGGCTTCTTCCTCGGCATGGCCCTCATTGCCGCGTCAGGCTGGTACTTTGCAGGGCAGGCGCTCGCCCCCATGTCGGGCATCGTGCGAGAAGTGGAAAGCATCCAGCCCTCCGACCTCAGCCGTCGGGTGGACATTGGCGACAGCCGCGACGAGCTTGCCCACCTCGCCGCGACGTTCAATCGGCTGCTCGACCGCGTGGAACAGGCGTTCAGAATGCAGCGCATGTTTTTGTCCAACGTCTCCCACGAACTCAAAAACCCGCTGCAAGCCATACGCTCCCAACTCGATGTGTCGCTTTCGCGCGAGCGCGACTCGGAAGCCTACCGCGCTGCTCTTCGGAGTGTGCTCGAAGACGTGGATGCCATGACCGAAGTGGAGGAAAAATTGCATCAACTGGCACGCATACACAACGACCCCTCGGCTATCCCTTTTGCTTCTGTGCGCCTGGACGAGCTGCTCTGGCAGGTCAAAGAGCAATTGAGGAAACGCCGCCCGTCATTTAAAGTAGGGTTTGATTTTGGCGAAATGCCCGAGGACGAGCAGGTGCTGTTCGTTCGCGCCAACGAAGCTTTGCTCCGCACGGCTTTTCTCAATCTCGTGGACAATGCCTGCAAGTATTCGCCCGACCACCACGCAAGGGTGGTCACTACTTTCCGCCCCGACGGCACACACGAGGTCATCGTCGCCGACAACGGGCCGGGTATTCCGGCAGACGAGATGCCGCTCATCTTCGAGCCATTTTTCCGCAGCCCGCGCCACCGAAAGTTGAAAGGCACCGGCATCGGCCTTTCGTTGGTGCAAAGCATCCTGGCACTACATCAAGTGAACCTGTCTGTGGAAAGCCCGGCACAAGGGGGCACTATTTTCAAAATGGCGTTTCCGCCCACCGAGGAATCGAATATGAATAATACTGGGCAAGCGCAATAATTTTTTTCGCCTAAAAGCATCTCAATGCCAGTTTATCGCAATCTTTGCTTCCGCATTTTGACGCATTTTTTTCACAAAACAAAACTGATTTCTCATGAAACAATTCCTTTTTTCCCTTTGCGTGCTGGTCGCGCTGACAAGCCTTCAGAGCTGCAAATCAAAATTCCCGTTCAGCAAAGAATGGGAGCTCACCGAACTCAATGGCCAACAAGTGCCTGCCGGCACTCGCATCACGATTGTGTTCGACCAGAACAACAACCGTTACAGAGGCTCCGCTTCGTGCAACAATTACAATGGCCAGTTCACGCTGAAAGGCAAATCCCTCAGCTTGGGCAATGGCGCAGCCACCAAAAAGATGTGTCCGAACATGGAATGGGAGGACAAGTATTTGCCCGTTCTATCGAAAATTGATGGTTGGAAAGTTGCGGACAACCAACTCCAGCTGACTTCGGGCGGCAATGTCGTGGCAAGTTACAAATGATTGCTTCGTAGCAATTCATTCGCCATTCCCTAAAAACCCCAAACGGATGACAAGGTATCTCTCGGTGTCACCCGACGGCTCGTTTCCAAGGCATTGGTCGCGTGTCAGGCACGAAAACGTATCCTGTCGTTTCGTTTGGGGGTTTCAATCTTTTGTCAAGTTTTGCTCCAAGTAGCACCTTCTTTCCCATCCTTTACTTGGATGCCCACCACAGCGAGCGCGTCTCGTATTTTATCGCTGGTAGCCCAATCCTTTTGCTGGCGTGCTTGCGCCCTGATGTCGAGGAGCAGTTCCATCAGGCCTTCCAGGGTGCCGTTGTCCTCATTGGCATCTTCTTCTTTTAGGCCAAAAATATCGTGGATAAAGGTCTTGAACACCGTTTTCAGGCGCTCCAACACCCACGGCGCTACTTCGCTGTGCGAAAGTTGCTGATTGGCCAATTTGTTCACATAGCCGCCCAATTCGTTGAGCGCCGCGATGGCGACTGCGGTGTTGAAGTCGTCGTCCATGCCTTGATAGGCATTCTCGATGAGCGAGAGTATGGCGCGGTCGGTGTCCGTCTCGGAGCCATCGAAGTTGCGTGGGTCCACAGGCATATTTTGCAGGAGCTTGTGGGTTTCCATCAGTTTGCGGAAGCCTTTCTCGGCGGCGAGCAAGGCATCGTCGGTGATGTCGAGGGTGCTGCGGTAGTGTGCCATGAGCATGAAAAATTTCACCGCCATCGGAGAGTAGCCTTTCGACACCAAGGGGCTATCGCCGCTGAACAACTCGGCAGCGGTGATGAAGTTGCCGTCCGATTTGCTCATCTTTTTGCCGTTGAGCAGCAGCATATTGGTGTGAAGCCAATAGTTGGCGGGGGAGCAGCCGCAGGAGCCGTGATTTTGAGCTACTTCGTTTTCATGGTGAGGGAATTTTAAGTCATTGCCGCCGCCGTGTATGTCGAAGGTTTTTCCTAAATACTTGGTGCTCATGGCGCTGCACTCCAAATGCCAGCCGGGGAAGCCAACCGACCATGGGCTTTTCCAAACCATCAGGTCTTGCGGGCGGGCCTTCATCCATATTGCAAAATCGGCGGGGTGATTTTTTTCGTCCTGATTTTTGAGTTCGCGGGTTTCCGCATAGAGGTCTTCCAAGACTCGCCCGCTGACTGAGCCATAAACACCAGGGTTTTCATTGACAAATTTTGGCACGTCGAAATAGACCGAGCCGTTGCGCTCGTAGGCATACCCACGGTCGAGGATGGACTGCACCATCTCGATTTGTTCTGGAATGTGACCCGTGGCACGCGGCTCGATGCTCGGTGGCAGGGTGTTGAAAACCCGCATCATCTCATGGAACCCAACGGTGAATTTCTGCGCCACTTCCATAGGCTCCAATTGCGCGATTTTGGCGCCTTTTGCCATGCGGTCTTCGCCATCGTCGGTCAAGTGACCCACATCTGTGATGTTGCGCACATAGCGGACTTTGTAGCCGAGGTGGAGCAGATAGCGGTATATCACATCAAAACTGACAAAGGTGCGGCAGTTGCCCAAATGCGCGTCGTAATAGACGGTGGGGCCGCACACATACATCCCGACATGGCCGGGCACGATGGACTTAAATGTTTCCTTCTTACCGCTCAGGGTGTTGTAGAGTTTGAGGGCGCGTATTTCATTCATGGTCGCAAAGGTAGGAAGCTTGCGTGGTTTGAAGATGGGGTGGTTTGATAGAGTTTTTTTCTGGCTGGCGGAGGTTGCTGTGCTTGCTGAGAAAAATCTGCAGCATCCGTAGATAAGATGCTTTTCAACGATACGGCTGTCTGTCGTGGATGGTGAGACAAATTTATTTTAACACAGAGTCACAGAGAGCACAGAGAAATAAAGTTTGATTTTTAGATGAATAAAACTCAGTGAGTTCTGTGACCCTGCGTTAAAGTTGACTTCAACTCCCTACATCTTCACAAACCGCTCGGTCGTGATTCGAGTTTCCCCTTCCATCAGCGAAAGCACATACATTCCCGCTTGCAAGCGCGACACGTCAAGCAGCTGCTGTGGCTGTGTGAGCGATTGTTTGAGCACGACGCGCCCCGCCATGTCGGACACTGTGATTTCGCTTTGAGAGAAAATATCGCCGGTATAGTTCACCGTAAGAGATTCCGCCACCGGGTTGGGATAAAGTTGGAAATAGGTCAGCGTCATGTTGGGCATTGCCTCTGTGTCGTCCGGGGCTTGTATGCCCGCAGGGGTGGTCAGTAGTTTTTGTGCCGAGTAGCCCGAACAGTTGGCCTTCACGCGCCAGTGATACGATGTGGAGGGCTGCAAGCCGCTGATGGTCACCTGTGTCACGCTCACGGTGCCGAGTGTGTACCATGTGTTGGAAGTAGCAAATTTGATTTGCAGGGTGTAGCTGCTCGCCCCGTTGACCGCTGTCCAGTTGATGAGTGCCGAGGTAGGGCCGATTTTTACGTTGTTCAGCACCGTGGGAGGGTTGCAAGCGCCGGTGCCTCCGCCACCATCGCTGCTGAGCGTGGAAAAGGTAGCCTGTGCGGAGTAGTCCGCCGAGCAATTGGCTTTTACCCGCCAATTGTAGGTGGTTCCCGAGAGCAGGCTATTCAAGTTGAATGTCGTGGAGGAGGTGGTGCCTGCGGTTGACCAAGTTGTCACGCTGCTTCTTTTGAATTGCACGGTATAGCTGGTGGCGCCCACGGAGGCATTCCAATTGAGCTTGGCGGAAGAGCTGGTGATGTTGGTGGTTGTCAGCCCAGTGGGAGCGCTACACGAATTGCCGCCGCCGCTACTGCTGTTGGTCGTAAAATTGGCCGTAGCAGAATAGTCGGAGCAATCTGTTTTCACGCGCCAGTTGTAGGCGGTGTTGGCGGTTAGCCCCGTCAAGTTGTATGTTGGTGTGGTAGTAGTGCCTGCGGTGAGCCATGTGGAGGAGACGGCGGTCTTGTACTGCACGGTATAGTTGGTCGCACCAGCGACGCCCCCCCAAGTCAACGAGGCAGAAGTAGCGGTAATGTTGGTGGCGTTGAGGCCAGTGGGGGTGGTGCCAGACGAGGGCAAGCAGGCGGCTGCCAACACACGGTCGCGGATACGATTGCCCGGCACGGGGCCGAAGCCGTTGTTGAAATTGATGCCATAACTTTTTAGGTGGCAGTAGCTCATGATGGTGCCGCCATTGGTGGGGGCTGGGCCTGGGGAGCAGTTGCCTTCGGGCGAATAGCAATTGTCGAGCGCACCATTGGGCCAGTTGCAGGAGTGGGTGTGCCAAGAGCCGAGATTGTGCCCCAATTCATGGGTCACGACTTCCACCGTCCAAGAGTAAGTGGGCACATTTTGATAAGAGGCACTGATGCCGCTCACGCCATAAGCATAACTTTTGAAACAAATCACATCAAGGTAGGCAATGCCGCCGCCGAGGTTGCGCGTGGAAAGAAAATGCGCCAGATTGCCATTGAAGTTGGTGCCTCGGTTGTTGCGGAAAGCATTGAGCACGGCACTGGTGCTGCTGTAGCCCTGATAAGGGTCGGGGGAAGTCCAAATGTATATTTGGGAAATGGCGATACCCACGTTTTCGTTGGCGTAGAGGGTGGCTACTTGGTTGAAAAGGCCGGTCACATAATTTGTGGCGTTGGTAAGGTTTGAGCCTTTGTCGGTGTAGAGCTTGTAGTCACATTCAAAATAGACTTGCACGGTCTTGCAGCCCACGCCCCTATCCCCGGCACTGGGTTCGTCGTCGGGGATGAGCGCCTCGTCGTCGGCAAAGCAGCCGAAAGGCACGTCGGCTTTCAAATCTTCTTTGCGGTAGAGGATGTGCTGACCGGAGCCGTCCTCCATTTTTCCAACTTGAAAGGTGCCGCTTTCGTCGCTTACCATAGCCATGATGCCGTCGTCGAACACGCTCAGGGCCGCCAGCGAATAAGGCTTGCCGCGCGCGATGCCGCGATAATGAACACCCTGTTGGTAAGGGTGGTTTTCCTGAGCGTTGGCACCCAACGTGCCGAGGCTGAAATCGGGTGTGAGCAAGTCAACTTTTACGAGTTCGAGTTCAAAGTTTGCCCCATGAGCATTCGGGATAGAAAAAGTGAGGGTGAGTGGGGCCGTTTTCAGCAATTGGTTCAAGGCGGCCAAGTCGGCTTCGAGGATGGTGGCATTGTCCACCGCGGTTTGCAGGGTGTTGCGGTCAGTTGTGGCAACGAGTGGCTGCACTGTCTGGAAATCTCCCGAAAGGCGGTAACTTTCCAGCCATTCTGCCACCTTTCCCGCTTGTTGGCCTTGCAGCGCGGAGGCAAAAACCAAGCAAAGCACCGAGGCTATGCCGAAGGAACGAAGTACGATTAAAGAGAATCTGGTCATAGTGTGCAAGAGAAATTAAAAAGTGAAAAATCGGAAATTGTCAAATGTTCAACCTGAATGCTCAACTTATCAAAGAACTTCCCGAAGGCTTGTGGCTCGCACAACGGGGGCTTTTCTATGCGGATTCCCTGTTCGAGACCATTCGGGTTTTTGAAGGAAAAATCCCTTTGATGGCGGCACATTGGGAGCGGCTTTCGCGGGGTTTGAGCCAGATGGGTTATGCGCTCCCCTCCTTTTGGTCGGCAGTTTTTTTTGAACAAGAAATCCTGCGCGTGGCACCGCCCAACGCTCGTGTTCGGCTGAGCGTTTGGCGAGCACCGGGGGGGCTTTATTTGCCAGAAAACAATGAACCCCAATTCCTCATAGCCGTGCAGCCTTTGGAATCGGGTATGTACGAATGGCCCGATGAGGGGCTTCAAGTTGGTTTTTGCCAATCGGTCAGATTGCCGATAGATGCGTGGTCGGGGTGGAAAACCCTCAACGCCGCCCGGTATGTGGCGGCTGCGCAAGAGGCAAGGATTCGGGGCTGGGACGATGCGGTGTTGCTCAACGCGCACGAGCGCGTATGCGAAGCGACCAGCAGCAACATATTTTGGGTTGAGCGCGACGGCACACTTTGCACTACTCCGCTTGCCGACGGCTGTGTAACAGGGGTGCTCCGCGATTTATTGCTGGCCTTAACTAAGGCATCGGGTCTTGCAATCATCGAAAAATCAGCCAATTGCGATGCAATTTTAGAGGCTCGGGAGGTCTTTTTTACCAATGCCGCGCGAGGCATCCGATGGGTGCGGACTTGCGAGGGAACGGCATACCGCCATGAGCAAACGAGGCGATTGCACGAGTTAATGGCAGCGCATCTACAGGGAAAAATGAGCGTTTGACACGCCGCGACACAGGCCTCGCAGCCCCTTTCTTTTGCGAGAAAAAACAAGGGAATTTTTTTTCGACACGCACAAAATTTAACACATCGCTCCGTCCCTAAAACAACTCCAACTGTTCCCCATGCGGCAACAACTGGAACGACCGCCTATGGTAGGGGCTGATGCCGTGTCGGCGAATGGCGGCGCGGTGCGCTTCGGTCGGGTATCCCTTGTTGGCGCGCCAGTCATACTGCGGACATTCTTCGTGCAGCCGATGCATATACTCATCGCGGGCGGTCTTTGCCAAAATGGAGGCAGCGGCAATGGAGGCATATTTCCCGTCGCCTTTCACCACGCAAAGGTGTGGCACGGCTGCATATTGGGAAAAACGATTGCCATCCACCAGAATAAACTCTGGGCGCTGGCGCAGGCCGTCGAGCGCCCGGTGCATGGCGAGAAACGAGGCTTTCAGGATGTTGACCCTGTCAATCTCCGGCGCGTCCACCCAAGCCACCGACCACACCACCGATTCCTGCTCAATGACGGAGCGCAGGGCAAGTCGCTGGTTTTCCGACAATTGCTTGGAATCGTTGAGCATCGGATGCCCAAAGTCTTTGGGCAACACGACCGCCGCCGCAAACACTGGCCCTGCCAAACAACCGCGACCCGCCTCGTCGCAGCCTGCTTCCAACAAATCGGGATGATAAAAAGGCAAGAGTGACATATCGGGGTAAAAGTAAGCAGACTTTCGGGTTACTTTTGCCGCAAACGTCGCTCAGCCATGCAGTCATCCCAAACCGTCGCCATTCACGACCTGACTTTTGTCCCCTTGCTTTCCGAGCAACAAATACAAACGCGCGTCGGTGAGCTCGGCGCGGCGCTGTTGGCGCGTTATGAGGGACAAACGCCCCTATTCATCAGTATTTTGAGTGGAGCGTTTGTGTTTGCCTCCGACTTGATTCGGGCCTACGACGACGACTGCGAGGTAGGTTTCGTCAAACTCGCCTCCTATCAAGGCACTCAATCCTCCGGCTCTATTCAGACCGTGATGGGACTTGAGAAGCAACTGACGGGGCGGCACGTCGTCGTGGTCGAAGATATAGTGGACACGGGCCGAACGCTTCATTTTTTTCTCGATTTGCTTCGACAGCAAAATCCCGCCTCCATCTGCACGGTGGCATTTTTGAGAAAACCCGAAGCAGTGGAATATCCCGTCGCGGTGGATTTGGTGGGTTTCGACATCGAAAATCAATTCGTGGTAGGCTATGGACTCGACTATGAGGGCTTAGGGCGCAACCTGCCGGGCCTCTACCAATTGATGGAATAATCGCTGACGGATACCCTAATGAGCCAATTGGCAAAAGTCATGGCCACCCCTAACGAAAGTCATTGGTCAAGGTATCCCCAAGCTGCGACTTTTGTGGCAAATACGTCAATGTGATATACTTCGCTCCGCCAGGTTTTGGGCATGGCTAAAAGCGCAATCTGTTCAGAATCAGGGAGAGCGAGCATGGTGAACTGACAAATCCTAGCGAATCAAGGTATAATTAGCACATTGCCTCAATATCTCATTTCACTAAACCATCTTCATGAAAAAGATTCTCGTCACCACCGATTTTTCCACACACTCGAAGGCAGGCGTTCGCTTTGCCATCCAACTTGCATCGCAGACAGGGGCCGAACTGATTTTCATCCATTGTTTTCAGGCACTCATCCCCACTACGATTCATCGGGAACGCATTGACAACGCTTTGGTGGAGCAAACGCAAAAATTCAGGAGCAAACTGGAAAAGTTCGTTGCGGACATCTACAAATCCATGAAGGTGACACCCGGCGCACACTCCTTCGTGGCGGTGGAAGAATTGAACCCCACCATCGGGATACTTGACTACGCGCACCAGCATCAGATGGACTATGTGTGCATCAGCACACGAGGCGCTGGCACCCTAAGGAAAATCATCGGCACCAACACGAGCAGCATCGTCGTCAAGTCGGCAGTGCCCGTATTGGTCGTGCCACACAATTGGCGCAAACAGCCCATCAAAAAGATGCTCTATGCCTCTGACTTGGAGAATCTGGACAAGGAAATGGCCATCGTGACCGCTTTTGCCCAAGCAGCAGGCATCAAGTCGGATTTGGCGCATTTCTACTATCCGAGCGAGATAAAATTGGACCCCGTGGTGTTGGCCGAGATGTGGCAAAAAAAATACCCGCAAGTTGGCAGGGTCTATCTGGAGCGATTCAACGTGGGGGATGGGTTCGCGCTCCAGTTGAGCAATCTGATTGACCAAGTGAAGCCCTCACTCGTCGTTTTTTTCACGCACACCAGCCAAACTTGGTTCGACAAACTATTCAGCACCAGCCGCTCCGAAGCGTTCACCTTCGCCACCAACGTGCCCATGCTGGTGTATCGCAAAAAGTAAAAACACAAGACTATGCTGTGCCCACTTTGCAAAATCCCGCTCCAAGCAGCCGAGCGCCACGGCGTTGAGATAGACTATTGCCTACAATGCCGTGGCGTTTGGCTCGATCGTGGCGAACTGGACAAAATCATCGCCCGCGCCGCGCAACACTACACCAACAACGCCTACCGAGACAGCGACTTTCCACAATTCGACAGCACCAAAGGGCAACAAGCCACCCCTCGCTACCCGGATAAAAACGACAAGGGGTATCTGGTCGAGATTTTTGATTTCGACGATTGATGGGCTGCTGCATCGGAATAGGAGCATTCCTCGCGCCTCCGAACACTCGTACCATATTTCAGGATGATTGTGTCAGCATCCGACCGTACTTCCCATTGGCACATTGCCATTCAGAAAAGGGCTATACCTTCGCCCTCCCAATTTTGGCATGCAGTAAAGGCAAGAAGGCGACTTGTCAAAGGTCTTTGGAAAATCCTCTTTGGCTGCAAGACAAAATAGGGGCGCTCTGCATTGCGCAGAACACCCCTTGAACTATAAACAAACAAAAAATATGCAGCGTAACGCCTTTGCCCCTTCGTTTGTTTAACGTTCGTGGAAGTTTTCTTAAACGAAATTGCGATTATACTTCGCGTTGTCAAGTTTTCAGCAAGGGTGAGGTCCTGATTTGTTCAAAATCAAGTACCTCAATCCTGAGCATCTGATAAATCTTGGCGAATCAAGGTATATTTTGCATCTTGCTAAGGATGTACTGATACATGTCCCAACAAAAGACACTCCTCTTAATCTTACTTCTCGTTGCACCGTGTTTGATTTGGGCGCAACAAACAGCCACCGTCTTCGGTCGCCTCACCGATGCCGCCACCGCTCAGCCCGTGGAACTCGTCACCGTTTTTGTGAAAGGTGGCAGAACGGCAGTCACCTCCGACGAGCGCGGCAACTTCGCCATTCAAGTGCCTGCCAACGAGCGCGTCACGCTGGGTTTTCGTCGAGTGGCATACAAGGAAAGCAGCGCCGACATACTACCCCTTCCGGCAGGTGCGCGTTTTGCGCTGGATGTGCGGTTGGCACCTACCGAGTCGAACCTGGAAGTGGTCATCAGCGAACGAAGGCTCGACGACGGCGGCATGGTGCGAGAAAGAAACATGGAGGCGCTCAAGTTGCTGCCCAGCACGACGGGCAACTTGGAGAGCGTGCTGCCCCATATCGCACTGGGCACCAACATGGGTACAGGCGGCGAACTGAGCTCCCAATATCAAGTGCGTGGTGGCAACTACGACGAAAACCTCGTCTATGTCAACGACTTTGAGATATATCGCCCACAATTGATTCGCGCCGGTCAGCAAGAAGGCTTGACCTTCCCCAACATTGACCTCGTGCGCGACTTATCTTTCTCCAGTGGGGGGTTTCAAACAAAATACGGCGACAAACTATCGTCCGTGCTGGATGTGAAATACAAGCGCCCCGATAGTCTGCGAGCCAGTGCGAGCGGTAGTTTGTTGGGTGCGTCCGCGCACATCGAGGGCAGCGTCAAATCAAAAAAAGACTCGTATCGCGCGTTTCGCTACCTCGTGGGCACACGATACAAGACGACCCGTCTCCTGCTCGGTAGCCTCGATGTGGTGGGAGAATATGTGCCCAACTTCACCGATGTGCAGGCTTACCTCACTTACGACCTGAGCCGCGATTGGCAATTGGGAGTCATCGGCAATTACAACCGAGCGCGTTACAACTATGTGCCGGAAAGTCTCGTGCGGGCATTTGGCCTCATTGACTACGCCCTGCAAATCCGCACAGCCTTCGAGGGACAGGAAGTGGATGATTTCACGCAAGCCATGGGGGGCATCTCACTCACATACCTGCCCGACCGCGAGCGCAACCCTCTCTACCACAAGTTCATGGCCTCCACTTGGCGAAGTCAGGAAAATGAACGATTCGACATCATCGGCAACTATATTTTGGGCGAATTGGAATCAAACCTCGGCTCCGACAACTTCGGCGAAATCATCAACATACTCGGCACTGGTACCCAACAGACTTGGATTCGCAACTACCTCACCGCCGATGTGCTCAACGCCGAATATCGGGGGGGTATCGAATTTCAGCGCGATGTGACGGACGAAGGATTGACACGAAGCCACTTTTTGCAATGGTCGGCCAAATGGCAAAACGAACGCATCAACGACAAAATCAACGAGTGGGAGCGCCTCGACTCGGCGCTTTACTCCCTGCCCTACGACACCAATTTTTTATTCGTTCGCAACGTGCTGAAAACCCGCAACAACTTGCAAAGCGACCGATTCAGCATCTTTTTTCAGGATACTTGGACGTGGCGAAAAGACGGCAAGCGCGAATTGCAACTCAGCGGAGGCCTTCGGGGGCAGTATTGGACGTTGAATCGCGATTGGTTCATCACCCCTCGTGCGCAATTTCTGTATAAACCCCTGAACACCAAGCGCGACATCTCCTATCGGGTGGCCAGTGGGCTGTACTACCAACCTGCCTTTTACCGCGAAATGCGCAGACCCGACGGCACCGTGAACACCAACTTGGCCGCTCAAAAATCGGCTCATCTGGTCGCCGGTTTCACCTACGACTTCCTTTGGGGCAAATACCGCCCCGTGAAAATGCGCCTCATCACGGAGGCTTACTACAAGTCGCTTTGGGATTTGGTCTCTTACGACCTCGACAACGTGCGCATCCGATATGCCGGAGAAAACAACTCGACCGGCTATGCCACAGGCATTGACATCAGGCTGAACGGCGAATTCGTGGAGGGGGCAGAGAGCTGGATAAACATCTCGCTACTGCGCACCCGCGAAGCTATCACTGGCGTGCAGCATAAAATCCGCAAACTGGGCGACCGCGAAGGACGCGACGTGAAGGACGTGCCGCGCCCGACCGACCGCTTTTTCACGCTCTCTACCTATTTCCAAGACTATCTTCGGAAAAACAAAAACATCACGATGCAACTCAATTTCACGGTGGGCACGAGCCTGCCATTTGGCATACCCGACAACAACATCGAATATCGGAACCCATATCGCTTCACCCCCTATCATCGCGTGGACATCGGGTTCGGGTTTCAACTCTGGAAAAAGGAATGGCTCGAACGCCGCCCCCAGCACTTTCTGCGCTTCACTCGCAACACATGGGCAAGCCTCGAAGTCTTCAACCTGATGAAAGTGGCAAACGAGGCCTCCAACACTTGGATAAAAGCCATTACGAACGTGCAATACGCCATCCCCAACTACCTGACGGGACGGCGCATCAACCTGCGAATGAGGATGGATTTCTAAGGTTTAAAGCAAAGACCTAGGCAAGGGCTGCCCTGTCCAAGTTTTTACAAATTACACGAAAAATGGGTTGAAGAGGCCGTCTCACAAGTGATGTTTGTTTGACAGGATTGACAAGATTCGCGCCCTTTTTCGGGTAAAAAAACCTGTAAATCTTGTTATAGTCAACGCAAATCAGCCCCGTCCGCTTCACTTGGCCGGGCAAGCCCCTGAGCACAGGGCCTGACAAGGTGGTTTTGAACGAACGGCGCTCGCAATCCTTTGGAAATCATGCAAATCAATCAAGGAAATCCCTGCCTAGCCAAAGGGCAGGTTCAAATCCTCTTTAATCCGGGTATAATCCTGTCGAAATTTAAACTTGTGAGACGGCCTCTTCTACCCATTTTTCGCATCAGCTACCTCAGTCTTTTTCAAAGTGTCGCCAACACGCCCGCTTGCACCGCAAACGTGTTAAGCCGAGCAGGGTTGGGACCGATGCCCTTGCTGCCGAGCGCCATTCGATAGGCTGGCTCCACAAACGCCGCAAAACGTTGGCCGATGGGATGCTCCACGCGCAAACCCACGTCGGCTGAGGCATAGACATTTTCACGCAAGCCCCCTCCCTCGAAGACACCCTTGCCATCCTTGCGCAATTTAGGCGCTTGGGTAGGCGGATTGGGGTCGGACGACGACGAGGGCGCAGGGTAAAAAACGGAGCCGTAATCGAAGTTTTTGGTCACGGCAAAATTCGTGGTGATACCCCCCACGGCATGGGCAGTTGCCTGACCCAACTTTGCCACGCGGCGTGTCACTTTTACCGGCACAGCAACCACATCAGCCTCCACATTGGTGGCAAAAGAGCCATGAAAACCCTGCACCGTGCTGCCAGCGTAAATCTCAATTTGCTTCTTAGGCTCAAACTGTCGGCGGTTGTACGAGAGGCCCGCCTCCACCCCCCACTGCCCGATGCGGTAGCCGATAGCCATGCCGCCACCGTGACCCGTTGAAGTGTTGGAGTAGTCGCCACTCCTCACCTTGTTGTTTTCAACATGGGCGAAAGTGGCGGCGTAAAAACGATGCTGTTTGGGGGCCTTCACCTTGACTTTTGCAAACGCGATAGGGCTGGACTGCGAGTGCCGCACAGAGTGGGTCGGCAACACAGGAAGACTCATCACATCCCTCATGGATGCCCAATGAGTAGGCAGCGATTCCAACAAATTTTGATGGCGCTGTTCTTCCGACGGCGAGCCAAGCGCACTGGCAATCGTCTCATCGAATTGCTGCACCGCCGCCACATCCAACAGATGCGAGGCTGCGTGCGCGTTGCTCAACGCATCAACCGTGTGCATCGCAGCTTTATGTTTGTCAAGCGGCACATTCCTGTCTGCTTGTGGGCGGTCGGAGGGTGGGGCAACCTTTTTCTCTGGCTGGCGCTGTGGCCGCGATGTTCCGCTGCCCAAAAAGCCCTCTAAATTGGCCAACAACAACAGGAAAATAGCCGCCTCAAGCAACTTGGCCACCCACACACGCCTGCGGGCCAGCGAAGTTTGCTGCATTCGGTTGGCGAGCATATTCCAGTGCGCAGGCTGATAGGGTGCTTCCAACCGTTCCAGCGTTCTGAACACTGCTTTGTCCACAGCATCCACCGCTGCGGGCTGTTCTTCCAAGAACGGCGCGTTCAGTCGTTGCTCCAGCATCGCCCAAGTGGAGGCATCGTAGGGAGCCTCCAAATTGTCGAGCGTGGTCTTTATTTGCTTATCAAAAAAATTATCGTTCATGGCACAAATGCCTTAATTTCAAAAAATTAGAATCCATTTCGCCCCGTTTCATTCCTCCCCTTTCTCAAATTCCATGCGTCGGGCGGCGAAATACTCTTGAAGTTTCAATCTTGCTTTCACGAGGTTGCTGCGCGAGGTGCTTTCAGTGATTTGCAACGCATCGCCAATTTCCTTGTGCGAGTAGCCCTCCACCACATAGAGGTTGAAAACCGCCCTGTAAGCAGGTGAAAGCTCTTGCACGGCGGCGAGGATTTCCTGTTCCGTGAGATTGCTCAGCACATCGGGCGCACCATCGGAGAGGTAGTGCGCGTCGTTGAGGTCATCGGTGCGGCGGCGAATCGTCTTGCGATAGTAGTCAATGCAAGTGTTCACGATGATGGTGCGAATCCACGCGGGTAGAGAGGTGCCGGGGCGGTATCGTCCGATGTTCTGAAAAACCTTGATGAAACCCTCGTGCAGCAGGTCAAGCGCCTCATCGCGCGACCCTGCATAGCGCAAGCAGATACCCATCATTTTGCCATAGTGCTCTTCGTACAATTTTTGTTGTGCCCAGCGTTCCTGACGGGCAAGCGCAGCGACGAGGTTATGTTCGGCACGTTCCAAATTAAGGGCGAAATCCATGAGTTGATTTCCGTTGGAAAGTTATTGTGTTTTGTTTGTTCGGCAAAACCGGACACCCGTGTGGAGTAAAAACGAGTGTTCGCGGCCAAACGCTGCCTATTGGCGAGAAAACGCTCTTCGAGGATGCCTGCGCCGCACGAACACCTCAACTTTCTGATTCGGCGTGCCATTGATTGACACAAAAATTGTTTTAAAAACCGTTTTTAAAATTGTTTATTTTATTTCAAAAAACGATTCAAGACGACAAATTTAAAACTTTTTAGAAACTTCTTGTTTTAAAACTGAAATTCTTGTTTTACATTTGTCCGCCCAATCAGATGGTATGCAAACAAACATTTTTTTCACTTATTCCTCTTTCCGCCATGAGTATCGCTAAAGGTTACTACACCGAACCGGAAGCATATAAACCGCAGCATAAAAGCCGGGCCAACACCACTGCTCAGCGCCGCAGACAAGGCACAAACCTTCCGGGGCGCATAGTGGATGAACCTACCCACAAACGACAACGGGTCAACAAATGGCGACTCGTCCTGCACCGACTTAGGCGCTTTGGGGTGGCCTTCAAGTTTCAGGCACACCGCTACACTATGGGCGTTTTCGAGCGCAACACCCTTATCAAAATCGGTGTGCTCGCTGTCGGCGCTTACCTGCTTCTGCTCACCGACTTGGGCCAATCGGCCTCAACCCCTGAAACATATATGGACGAACCCGTCATCACCGCGCTCGAGGAGGAAAAAATGCCGCTCGAAGCACCAGCCATCAAGCCCAAACCCGCCAAATCGGCAGCTCCTGCCGAGCCGGCCACCAAGCCCAAAAGCAGTGCCGCACCGGTCGGCCACTCAGAGCTATTCGTCAAGCAAGCCAACGACTACATCCAGCGGTATCACAAAATAGCGATTGGTGAGATGCAGAAGTTTGGCATCCCTGCTTCCATCAGCCTCGCGCAGGGGTTGATTGAAAGCCGCGCAGGCACCAGCAAACTAGCCGTGAACAACAACAACCACTTTGGAATCAAGTGCTTCTCCCGCAATTGCAGGAAGGGGCACTGCACCAACTTTACCGACGATTCGCACAAGGATTTTTTCAGAAAATTCAAATCGCCATGGGAAAGTTGGCGAGCACACAGCGAATTGCTGGCATCCGGTCGTTATGCCAGTCTGAAAAGACATGGTAAAGATTACCGGAAATGGGCTTATGGCTTGAAGTCAATCGGTTACGCAACCGACAGAGGCTATGCCGAAAAAATCATCGGCATCATAGAGCGATACGACCTGCACCAATACGACCGTTAATTAGGCTAAAAACAATTGAAATTGCTCGTTATGAAAACAAAACTCATCCTGCTTTCGCTTTTGGGTCTTCTGCTTCTTGGGTGCCGGAGACCATCGTTGCCCAAACCGGGCGAACCCACCCTCAACACTGCCCACTCCGAAAGACCCGCCATTCACCTGCCCTGGCGCGTGATGAAAGGGCAACGTTTCGCACATCTTTTTTTCGGAATGATGTAACGTGCGCCGCCGGATTGATGTCTTTTCGCCAAACCCGCAAAAAGACCTATCTTCTCCGCAAATCATTCATCATTGCAACTACTTCCACATAATGGTCAAACTAAAATCCTGTCTGTCTTTTTGCTTATTCCTCAGCCTCTCCATTCACGTTTTTTCTCAAAATCTCACTGAATCATTCGACAACCTGCTCGGCCAAACCTTCAAAGCCGATGGCCCCGGCGCTGCGGTGTTGGTGTCGAAAAAAGGTCAAATCATCTATCACAAGGCTTTTGGCATGGCCAATCTCGAACTCGGTGTGCCGCTGCGCACCGACCATGTCTTTCGCATCGGCTCTGTGACCAAGCAGTTCACTGGCGCGGCCATCATGCAGCTGGCCGAGCAAGGCAAATTGTCGTTGCAGGATGACCTGACGAAGTTCATCCCCGACTACCCCACACACGGAAAAAAAATCACTGTGGAGCATTTGCTCACCCACACATCGGGCATCAAAAGCTACACTGGCATGAAGGAATGGACACCCGAAGTGCACCGCAAGGATTTCACGGTCGGCGAGTTGATTGATTATTTCAAAAACCAGCCGATGGATTTTGACCCGGATGCCAAGTGGGAATACAACAACTCCGGCTACATCCTGCTCGGTTACATCATCGAAAAGGCATCGGGCCAAACCTACACGGAGTATGTGACCGAACATTTTTTCAAGCCACTCGGCATGAACAACTCCTATTACGGCGATGTGGCACCCGTCATAAAAAACCGAGCGGCGGGCTATTCGAAGAGCGACGTGGCAGGCACCTACCAAAATGCCCCCTACCTGAGCATGACGCAGCCCTACGCCGCAGGTTCGCTGCTTTCCACAGTAGAGGATTTGCATATTTGGACCAGAGCCTTGCACAGCGGTAAAGTGGTGAAATCCGAATCGCTTAGAAAAATGACCCAATCATATCTGCTGCCCGACGGCACCAACACGCACTATGGCTATGGGTTGCAAATGGGCAACCTGCTCGGCAGCCCAACGGTGGAGCATAGTGGCGGCATTCACGGCTTTCTGAGCGATTTGGTCTATTTGCCCAAAGAGGAAGTTTGCGTGGCGATTCTGACAAATTGCGATTGCGAGCCTCCGCACGATTTGACCGCGAAGTTGGCGGCACTAACAGTCGGAAAACCCTTTCAACCCACCGCTATCGCCATAGAAACCAATGCATTGGAGCAGTATGTGGGTGTCTATGAAAATGAAAAAAAGGAACAACGCCTCATCACTGTGGAAAATGGGCAGTTGCACTCCCAACGTTCCGGTGGAACGAAGTATAAAATCATGCCTTATGGCACTGACCAGTTTTTCTTCGAGGAGTCATTTGCCCGCATCACTTTCGAGCGCGAAAAAGGCGGCGAAAAAAAAGTGTCGAGGGCGATTGTGAACGACCGCGTGGCGGCTGACAACCTTTGGGTAAGAACAGACAAGCCACTGCCTGCCGCTCGTCCCGAAATAACGTTGTCGGAACAAGACCTCGACAAGTTCGTCGGTGAGTACCAGTTGATGCCCGGCTTCAATATCGCGGTAACGCGGGAAGGCGCTCAGCTGTTTTGCCAAGCGACTGGACAACCCCGCTTCGAGGTGTTTGCCGCTTCACCTACTCGTTTTTTCCTAAAAGTGGTGCAAGCCGACATCGAGTTTTATCCCGACGAGCATGGGAAAGTGGACAAGATGGCACTGTTTCAAGGTGGCCAAGAAATAGAGGGCAAGCGGATAAAGTGACCGCCCCAAGTCATTGACACCTTGCTCCTCCGAGATTTTTTCAACTGACACAATGACTCTTCGTTCGCGCATGGGAGGCGGGTTGCTCCGCCCCCCGTGCGTTTTTTTGAAGGTATTGCTGGCGGAATGTGGCAGATTTACCCCCGATTTCGCCAATAATATATTTGGTGCATGAGCGAGGCGCTACTTATCGGGTGTGTTGAAGCGCATCAAATCCTTCTGAACAACCATTGGCAAAATGTGCAGATTTACTTGGCAATGAGAGGTGTCCCCCATTATCTCAAAGAAGTGGAAGCAGGGAAAAGTGCCGTTCAGAACATCAACGATATTTGCTTCGCGCCCAATGGACTGCTCAGCGACGAGTTTCCGAGACTCTATCCTTTGCTTTTTGCGAATGCCGACAATCACATTGCGATAGTGAGAACGCTGGCCCAATCACGTCAAGGCATGAGTCGCTCCGACATTGTGCGCTAAGGAAAGCTCCCTGAGGGCGGCAACACTTCGCGTGTGTTGGAGGAACTGGAACAATCGGGATTTGTGACCTCTCACTATCCTTTTGGCAAAAAAAGAAAGATATGCTTTCCCGTCTGACAGATGAATACTCATACTTCTACCCGCGCTTCATAGAAAAAACAAAAACGAGGGAGACAACGTATGGCAACACATCAGCCAAACACAGACCGCCAAGATATGGGCTGGGTATGCTTATGAAAATGTATGCTTCAAACACCTGCCGCAAGTGAAAAAGGCACTGGGCACGGGGGTTTATGCCTCATCGTCGGCTTTCCTCCACAGGGGGACACGACGGAGGAGGGTGCGCAAATTGACCTTGTCCTTGACCGCAACGACCAGATTATCAATCTTTTTGAAATCAAGTTCTATAATACGGAACACACGCTGACTGCGGCGGATGCCCAAGCATTGCGGCACAAAATGTCGGTGTCTCAAGCCGTCACGCATACCCGAAAATATCTCATGCTCACCTTCCTTACCACCTTCGGGCATAAACACAACAGCCACAGTATCGGCTTAGTGGAAAAGGTGCTGACATTGGACGATTTGTTTGGCTGAAACCCCATGAGAGCCACCTACTTCAACCCCAACCCCGCCTTTTCCGAAATCTCCATCATGCGGTCAATGGACTTCACCCCTTGCTCTATCACCCATTGGGGCAGGATGATTTCGGGCATTTCGTGTTCCATGCACAGGTAGAGTTTTTCCATCGTGTTGCGCTTCATGTGTGGGCAGTCGTTGCATGCGCAATTGTTGTTGGGCGGTGCCGGGATGAAGGTCTTGTGCGGGCTGGCCTTCTGCATTTGATGCAAAATGCCCGACTCGGTGGCGACGATGTATTCTTGTGCGGAATCGTTGATGGTGTATTTGAGCAGGCCGGTGGTGCTGCCGATAAAATCGGCCATGTCGAGAATGTGCGCCTCACATTCGGGGTGGGCGATAAATTTTGCGTTGGGGTGGCGGTTTTTCAGTTTGACGATGCGCTCATGGCTGAATATCTCGTGCACCATGCAGGCCCCATTCCACAACACCATGTCGCGCCCGGTTTTTTTGATGAGGTAAGCGCCGAGGTTTTTGTCGGGTGCAAAAATGATGGGTTGGTCTTTCGGGATGCTTTCGATGATGGCGACCGCATTGGTGCTGGTGCAACAAATGTCGGTCAGCGTTTTGAGTTCGGCCGTGCAGTTGATGTACGATACCACGATATGGTCGGGATATTTCTCCTTGAATTTTTTGAACAAATGCGGCGGGCAGGAGTCGGCCAACGAACAGCCTGCTTTAAGGTCGGGCAGCAGCACTTTTTTGTGCGGCGAAAGCATTTTGGCGGTCTCGGCCATGAAGTGCACCCCGGCGAACACGATGATGTCGGCATCGGTAGCGGCGGCTTTTTGCGAGAGGCCGAGCGAGTCCCCAATGAAGTCGGCCACGTCCTGAATTTCCGATTCTTGGTAGTAGTGCGCCAGGATGATGGCGTTTTTTTCTTTTTTCAGGCGGTTGATTTCGGCCACAAGGTCAAGTTCGGGGTCCACTTCGAGGTCGAGATAGCCCAGTCGGTCGAGTTTTTGGGTGGCAGAGGCAAGGTTAGCTGTCATGGCGTTTGTTGATTTGCTGGCTCATGCTCCCGTCTGATTGACAGTTTTTGCTGGGAGCATGAGCCGATTGATTGGAAGTGCTGCAATTTTTTGGAAAAACTTAGGCGGGACAACAGACATTGAATTTTGACAGGATTTACAAGATTTACAGGATAGATGAGGAGGTTTCGCTGCGAAAAATCCTGTAAATCCTGTCAAAAACATACAAGGCTGTCATCCGAGTCCTTTGCGTTTGGAGGCTGACTAAGTATTTACAAATTTTTTGGAAAACAAAAGTAGAGTGTTTCGGGTTGGCCGATGGTCCATTTATGCTGCTAAAAATTTGCGGACAACGGCTGCTTTCACCACACCACAAACTCCGTGCGGCGATTCTTCGCTCTGCCTTCGGGCGTATCGTTGGGGGCTACCGGATGGTTTTTTCCGAAACCCTTGTATTGGAGGCGCTCGCGTGCGATGCTTTTGGAAATCAGATAGTCATAGACTGCTTTGGCTCGCGCTTCCGAAAGGCGCTGGTTGCTGGCCTCGTCGCCGACGTTGTCGGTGTGCCCTCCGATTTGAATGCGCAGCGAGGACACATCGTTGAGCAGTGCGGCGAGGTGGTCGAGTTCGGTGAATGATTCGGGGCGCAGCGCCGCGGAACCTGTTTCGAAGAAGACATTTCGGAGCACCACGGGTCGAGTGCTGGGCGCTGCCGAGTCGCCGGGAATGGGTTGCAAATCAATGTTTAGAAAAAAAGGCTCGGCGAAGGTGGCAGTGTCCACCAAGTTGAAATTCTCCGAATAAAACAGGTACTTCTCCTTGCTCACATTGAGCGCGTAGTTCATGCCTGCGGGCAAACAAACCAGCGTGGCCCCGTCGCTCTTGGTAAAAGAGGAGACGTAGGATTGCCCCGTTTTCAAGTCCACAAAATCTACTTTGGCCACCAAGGGTTTGCCCGTCGCGGCATCTCTCACGCGGGCGCGGGCGTAAGTGACGGGGCGCGGGCGAGCGTGTTCGGGCAAATCGAATTGGTAGATATCAATGCCGCCTTGACCTCCGGGGCGATTGGCCGCAAAATAGGCGGTACGCCCATCAAGGCTGACCGTCAGGGTACCTTCGCTGGCCTTTGTGTTGATGGGGAAACCCAGATTCTGCGGCTTGCCCCAAGTGCCGTCGGGTTGGCGGCGCGCGAAATAGAGGTCGTTTTGTCCCATGCCCGGCAGCCCGTCGGAGGTGAAGTAAAGTGTCTGGCCGTCGGGGTGCAGGAAGGGGGTTTGTTCGTCGCCTTCTGTGTTGATGGTGTCTCCGAGGTTTTCGGGTTTGCTCCATTTGCCATTTGGTTGGCGGGTGGTGCTCCACAGGTCTTTGCCACCTTTGCCGCCAGGTCGGGTACTGCTGAAAAAGAGGGTCTTGCCGTCGGCGCTGATGCAGGGTTGGGCTTCCCAATCGCGCGAATTGATGGCCGCGCTGAAAGGCATGGGTTTGGTCCACGCCGAATTTTTGAACTGCGACCAATAGAGGTCGCAACTGCCCTGCGAGCCGTCGTCGCGGCGATTGCAGGCTGTGAACACGAGCCACGAACCGTCGGGGCTGATGTGCTGCGCTCCTTCATTCATGGGTGTATTGACCCCTACCAGCGGCACGGCTTTTTGCCACGCATTGTCTTTCCAGTCGCTTTGGTAAAAATTTTCGTCGTAGCCGTCGCGCCGCGTGAATATCATGGTGAGGCCGTCGGCGGTGAGCGAGGGGAGATATTCGTCGGCGGGCGAATTGATGCCGGGGCCTACTGACAAGGGCTTGAATGGAACCGGATTTTTGACGGCATGGGCGGCGAACCGGGCGTTTTCTGCCAAACGCCGTGCCTCGCGCAACAACTTTGGGTTTTGGGGATTGGAAGCGAGATATTGCTCGGCGTGAAAAGCGGCATTCTCATAGCTGTCTTCTCCCCAATAGCAATTGGCCAGATAAAAGTGTGCGCGTGGGGCATAGTTGGCATCCAGGGCCAGCACTTTTTTGTAGCCTTCTCGCGCTCGCTCGAAATCCATGCTTTCGTACTGCGCATCGGCCCACATCAGCTGTGCGTCAATGAAGGTGGGGGACTCTTTCAGGGCGCGTTCAAAAAAACCGATGGCGATGGCTGTGTTGCCTTTGCGTGCTTCGCTCACCCCATCGTTGTAGGCGTTTTTGGCTTTGTTGGGCGCGCTTTCCACTGTGAAATAAGGAGGGACGGAAGTGGGTTGGGCGAACGCAGCGGCGACGCAAAAGCAAAGGGCTATCAACAGCAGCAGAGGATTCCGATTCATATTTTTTCCGTTTGGGCAAAAAGAACGAAATCGGCGGGGGTTTGGTGCGAATGGTGGCGAATTCGTGGGAAATACAGTTTTTAGGGGCAACCAGCTGCTCTGAATGGTTGAATAGTTTTCCGGTATTTTTTGCAGGAAAAACGAGGTTATACTTCGCGTCATCAAGTTTTCGGCGAGGGCAAAGCGCGATTCATTCAATATCAGGAATATCAATCATGAGCATCCGATATAGTCAACGCAAATCAGCCCCATCCGCTTCACTTGGCCGAGCAAGCCCTTAAAAGAGGTTCCGAGAAGGTGGTTTTGAACGGAAGGCGCTTGCAATTTTTTGAAAATCATGCAAATCCATCAAGGGCATCCCTGTCTTGCCAACGAGCAGATTCAAATCCACTTTAATCAGGGTATAAATCTTGGCGAATCGAGGCATAAATTCAGGAAATACAGGCAGTTATACCTTCTACGAACACTCGAAAACTTTTGGAGCGGTTGGCCTTGGGGTTCATATTCCGGGCAATTTTTTTGGCTACCTCGATTTTGCCGCCAATAGACCGATACCCGGCGTTTTTGAGTGTTTTTTCAAGCGTCTCCCAACTATTGGCGATGTTATCGGGCATCCGTTTTTGAAGCGGGCCCGGAAAGGCTCGCAAAGCGGGGTAAGAAGTGCAAATGGCCGCTTCATCACCTAAGAACCAAGATTCTATTTCCTCAACGGCAATCCGGTTTACCAAATGAAAGGTTGTGGCCTGTGCAACCGATTTGGTGGTCAGTCCGGCCCGTGCGGCAGCTGTTTCCATTTGCTGTTTGAGTTGCAAGCAGTCGTCTTTATCTCTGTCCACCAAAATGATGATACGCTCATTGTCCGCCAAACTTTTTTTGTAAGCATTCAGGCGAAAAGGCAGCTGTTTAAGTAAGTCGTATTTGCCCTGATGGGTGATGATTTTCCAAGTTGCTCTGTTGCCGACGATTTGGGGAAGCAGCAAGCGCAGGGCGGCTTCAGCCGAAGGCTCCTCGGTGAGGATTTCCAGATGTCTTTTTGTCATAGTCTATCTTTGGTTTAGTGGGTCGCCAACGTCAAAATGTCCTTCCATCCACAAGTGGCCGAGTAGCGCTCCCTGCTTGATGAATTCTTTGATTCTGGGCATATCCGAGCAGCGCCTCAGCTTGGAAAATCCATCCACATCGCGGTAAATAACCCAGACTTCTTCGGGTTTCAGTCCGTTGACAAAAAAGGGCGAGTGTGTCGTGACGAGTAGTTGCGAGTTGCCGGATGCTTTGCGACATTCTTCGGCGAGTTCGGGAAGCAAGCGTGGGTGCAGTTGGTTTTCCGGTTCTTCTATGCCAATAAGTTGGGGAGGGTTGGGGTCGTACAGCACGGTAAGGTAGGCCAGCATCTTAAGGGTGCCGTCAGAGGCGAATTTGGCGAGCACTGGCTGCTCGAATGGCGCATCCTTAATTTGCATCAGTAGGCGTCCGTCCTGCATCATGCCCACATCTACTTTTTCTAAGCGCGGGATTCGGTCACTTAGTGTGGTCAGTATCTCATCCAAACGTTCCGGGTGTTCTTCCTTCAGGAATTGAATGACGTTGGGCAGATTGTCGCCAGTTTGTGATAGTCGTTCCACAGGGCCGGCTTCGGTAATGCCCCGTGTGTTGTCCGCCGACAGGTAGGACAAGTACCAATCGCTGATAAACCGGCGAAGCGCACCGACACGGGGATGTTTGGCCAATTGCCCCAGCGTGTTGACAGCCAGCATATCGGGTGACGACAATTCTTCGCGTACGCGCTCGTCGTGCTCGTCGGGCATATCGCCGCTGACGACTTCGCCTTTCCCATTTTGAAAACGTAGAAAATAAAAGGGCTGGCTTTTTTCTCTTCGTTTCCATCGAAGTGATTCAGAAGAGACAAGTGGGCCCTTTGACCCTTCATCTATGGCAAGGTGGTAGGTAATAAGCGGCGAACCCCGATATTCTCGGTACTTTATCATAAACTCGATGGGGCCGTTTTGTCCCCGGCTGCGCAGTTCTCTAAATCTCCCTCGTTTATCCCAAGCTTTTCTCAGCCCGGTATTGAAACATTCGGACAAAAAGGCGAACACATCGAATATCGTTGATTTCCCGCTTCCATTTGGCCCTAAGAATACTGTAAGTGGTGTGATAGCCTTCAACTCGATATTTTGAAGCGCCCGGTAGTTTTTTACTTTCAGATATTCAATCTGCGGAATTCCAATTTCAGGCATATCCATCGGGTAGAAAATGTTTCACGCAAAAATAAGCGAACTGAGTTGATTGCGTAGACTTTATTCCCACCTGTACATCGTGGCAGCACGACACGAGATGTCGGTCTGCGGGGTTAGTATGAGTGCAGATGGATGCTCCATTTCAATACCCAACAACAGATATCGGCATTGCTCACACGAAATAGACATAGGGGCATTTGCCCTCACCCCTCCTGCAATTTCGCCGCGTTGTCCGCAATAATGAGCGCCTCGATGAGTGGCTCCAAGTCTCCTTCGATGACCTTGTCGAGGTTGAAGTTTTTGTGGTCGCCTTCCAGGCGATGGTCGGTCACGCGATTTTGCGGCCAGTTGTAGGTGCGGATTTTTTCGGAACGGTCGCCGGAGCCGACGAGGCTCCTGCGAGCGGAGGCCAGCGCGGAAGCCTCTTTTTGGAGTTGGGCCTCTCGTATTTGCTGGATGAGGCGCCCCATGGCGATTTCGCGGTTTTTGTGTTGCGAGCGGCTTTCGGTGCTTTCGGCGACCACCCCGGTGGGCAAGTGGGTGAAACGCACCCCCGATTCGGTTCGGTTGACGTGCTGGCCGCCAGCCCCCGATGCGCGGAACACATCGGTTCGGATGTCTTCTTTGCGAATGTCAATATCCTCCGGCTCCATGATGGGCAGCACGGCTACGGTGGCGGCAGAGGTGTGGACGCGGCCTTTGGTTTCGGTGTCGGGCACACGCTGCACTCGGTGAGCGCCTGACTCGAACTTGAGTTTGCCATACACGTTTTCGCCTGCTACTTCGAGCACGATTTTGGCGTAGCCTCCCACGGTGCCGGGGTTTTCATCCACCACTTCCACTTCCCAGCCTTGTTCGGCAAAATACTTGGAGTACATTCGGTAGAGGTCGCCGGCGAAGAGTGCGGCCTCGTCGCCCCCGGTGCCGGAGCGGATTTCAAAAATCACGTCCTTTTCATCTTCTGGGTCTTTGGGAGTGAGCAGGGTTTTGAGCGCCGTTTCTAACGTATCAAGTTCAGGTTCGAGCGTGGCTATTTCTTCTTTGGCCAGTTCGCGCATCTCGGCATCTGTTTCGGTGCTTAATACGGCGCGGGCGCTGTCGAGGTCAGCCAATACTTTTTCATATCGGTCGGCCACTTGCACGATGGGTTGGAGTTTTTTGTACTCCTTGTTGACTTTTTTGGATTTCTCCATATCGGCCACGATGCCGGGGTCGGAGAGTTGTTCTTCAAGATAAATGTACTTTTCGCGAAGGGCTTGCAGTTTGTCGAGCATGGGTCATGGGCGTTGGCGGCGCCTATTTCAAAATCACCAATTTTTCAAAATCGCTTTCGGCGGTCACTTGCGCGCCAAGCACATCGGTGCCGCGTACTTTCACGCGGTAAAGGTACACGCCACGCGCCAATTGGTCGCCATAATCGTCCTTGCCGTTCCAGTTGATGTCGTTCACCCGGTAGCCATCGGCAGGGGTGGAGTGGATGATGGTCTTGACCAATTTGCCCGACACGGTGAAGATGCTTATCTGCACATCGAGCACTTGACCCGCGAGGTTGTGCTCGAATTGGAACCAAGTGTTCGTGGTGAATGGGTTTGGATAGTTGAGCACATGGGCAAGCGCGGCTTTGCCGTCTTCGGCCACCACAAATTCGGTGTAGCCCTCGCCCGAATTGTTGGCGATGTCCCAACCTTTCACATGCAAGGTGTGGCGGCCCACGCTCAGGTTGCGCAGCGGATAGATGGCTTGCCCTTTGCGGAAGTTGTCCAGTTCGCTTTCATAAAAATCGTTGAGGACGATGGTCTCTAGCACATTGCCGTCGAGCACGGCGGTGAGGTCGTGGCCAAGGCTCACGCCGCTGACGTTCATGCCGTAGTCATCGGAGCATTTCACGAGTATTTTTGGGGAGTTGTCGGTGATGCCACCGAACACGAAGGCATCGGTGTTGAGGTAGGGGGTCACGATGGGCGGCTGGTCGTCCTGAATCAAGTTGGCGTTGCCCCCAATCACGATATTCTCGTCGGCACCCGCTGCGTCGAGCGGTGTCCCATTTTCTGCGTAATAACTGATTTTGCCAAAGCCGTAGGTGTAGTTGATGTCTTTTGGCACCACGAATTCAATTTGGAACTGGCCGTTCCGCACGGTGGCGCTTCCTTTAAAGATGATATTGCGCTGCACACTGAACGAGCGCACAAAACTGCCCGGGTCTTGCCCGAGGGTTTGAAGGTTTTGCGCCTTGTCGTACACAGACACGAACACTCTTCCATTGAAGTTGCTTAGCAGATTGCCCAGCGTGTCGGTCACGATGCCTTCGAGTTTGACGGGCATGAGGGCTTTGAGCGTGTCCGGCTGGCCGTCCGCCACATCCTTGTCGTTGATTTTGGTGGTGGCGACGCGATATTCTGGCAGCGCGAGGTACATGGCGGGGTCGCCGAGGAGGGTGAATCTCCTCGAATTGTCGAACCCACTGGAAATGCTGTTTTTGGCCGCGCTCAGTATTTCGCCGATAGTCAGGTATTGGCCGTTTTCCCGGCGATACAGGAATGTTTGCACGGCGTTGGTCAGCGTGTTGTTATCGGAAATATAAACGGCTCGCGTGGTGGTGAACAGCCCAATTGCGCCCGACTTGACTTTGATGAGTGCCTGCTCGCCCCCAGTGAGCGTTTTGTAGTCGTCGTAGCCGCCAAAAGAGCAGGTGGCGGTGATGATAAGCGGATAGCGGTTGGGGTTGTCCCAGCCTGCGATGTCGTTGTTGTCCACCACGCGCTCCTGTGCCCACCCTCGCGGGCCACCGTGACCGATGTACTGAGTCACGAGGTTTCCTCTGAAAATGTTGGCATTGATGGCCGCCTTGGCATCGGGGAAGCGGTCGCCTGCGGAGGTGGCCACCTGTTGGTATGCGTCAAAATAAACTTTTTCGATGTTGAAAAAACGTGCGGCGGCGGCGGTCATGGCTGCCAAATTTTCTGTCTGGTTGATGTGCGCGTTGGCATCCTCGTCGTCCGCGATGAAAAGGTTGCGCAATTGCCAATCGCCCAAAGTGGCTGGGTCGCTATCGTAGGCGATGATTTTGTCCACCACCGCTTGCGCTTCTTGCGGCGACCGCGCGGTGATGCGCCCCACGGCAAGGTCGAGTTTGCCGCTTAGCGAACCGCCGTCTTCCGGGCTGAGCAGGGCAAAGAAATCGTCGGCAGGATAGGCGCGAATCGGGTTGAACGATTCGGCGGTCTCGTACACAGGGATGAGGTCTTTGTTGTTCGGACTATTGGTAATGTTGCGTGGGTCGAAGGAGCCGTCGCCGAAGAGCAACAGCCATTTGAACTTGTTGGGGTTGCGCTCCAACAGCATGACGGCGAAGTCGCGGATAGCTCCGGGGTCTTTTGCGCCAGACGAAAATTCGTTGTAGAGCTGCAACACGTCCACCAATGCCACATCGAGGCCGCTGTATTGACGGCGGTGCTCGGCCAATCGAGCGGCATCGGCCTGCAAATCGGGGTGATACACAATGGCCAAATGCACATTGTCAATGCCGTGCAAGTTTTGAGTGGCTATTTTGCCAGTCACCACTTCTGGTCGGGGGAAGGTGGCATTTTCATAAAAAGCGACAAAGTTCCGCAGTGTGAACAGGGTGTTGACACCGAATTCCACCGTGCTGCCGCTTTTGAGTGTTTGTTGCAAAAAGGGTCGTTGCGGGTTGCTGATGTCCCACACCAATAGGTTGCCGTTCACGCCCGAAATGCGGAAAGTGGCGGCATCTTGCGTGATGGTTTGCTTGTCGCGGAATTCCATGAATTGCCCGGTCATCTGCAAGCGGCGGCGAGCGTTGATTTCGATGAAGTCGAGCCAGCCCTCGCTTTGTTGGCCAATTTCCGGGTACTCGATTCTGACCCCTACCCTGTCGGTGCCAGTAGGTTGGAAATTTGTCTGAAAAACCGCCAATGCCGCGTAAGTCGCTTCATTGTCGCTCACTTGCACTCCGTTGATGTTGCGCGTGAGCGTGTTGCCATCCACGATGAGGCGCACGGTGGTGCCAACGGCGCAGCGGCCAGCAAATTCCGCTCGCAATCGCGCCGAGCTGCCCGGCACGAGGTTGGGGAAACTGAAGGAATAATCCCTTGCCCTTGTTTGCAGGAAATAATCGCCGAACCATTTTTTGCCCGACCCCTGCGCCGACACGAAATTGTCCAACAGGTTCACGCGGTCTTCTTCAAGTCGTTGAAAATCATCAAATTCCTCCGTCACAAACGAAGCGTTCACGCGGCTTTGTTCAGTAACACGGAGGCCATTGCCGTCGCCTACTTTGATAAAATACCATGCGTGGTAGTCGTAGAGGTGTTGGGTCACGGTAAGTTCGGGGTCGTTGGCGTTGGCGCGAAAGTTCCAAGGACGAGGCCCGACGGCGTAAAACAGGATGTAGTCGCCCGCGTCGAACTTTCCATCTGCCTCGCCCACCACCTGGATGGCATTCTCGATTAAATCGTCAGGTCGCGGGTCGCTGTTGCGCTCCGGCACCATAGCGCCGCCATTCCCGTAGAGGCGAATGGTGCGGGGGTCTATGTTGTCCAGATTCGTGATGCCCAGGGTTGTTTTCAAAAAATTATAATCAAGTCTGTAAACACCCGAATTGGCGACCCCGAATTTATAGACGGTGCCTGCGCTCAGAGCGGAGGTGTAGGTGAATGGCCCGCCGCGCTCTTTCACGGGCTGGGCCTCCGGGGTGACGCGCACGTTGAGCGTGACGGATACCGCCCGTTCAAAGCCGCTGCCCGTGCGTCGAATGGGGATGAATGCCACCCGGCCTACGAATTTGGAACGTTCCTGCTCCACCGACGTTTGCAAGGCGAGGTCGTTGCTCAAGGCCGCATCGTCCGGCGAGGGCTTTTTGGGAAAAGTTTCCCATTGCACCGTCGCCACTTCCACCTCTATTTTGGAAAAACCAGCGAGCGGGAATTGTTCGGCGAACACAGGCAAGGTTGGTGCGTCGTCGTGAAAAATGCTGCCTTTGAAATGCCAGAACTCGAGTTCGCCGCCACCGGAGAGAATATGTTTAGCGGGCGCAGCATCCCATTCGATGGTGCGCTGAATGGTGAAGGAGTTCTGTGCCAACAGCACGGAGCTGCCAAAACAAGCGAGCAAAAGGGCAAAAATTGGATTCTTCATAAGCCGTCAGAATACGATTGGCGATTCGGGCAAATTGGCGCAGGGCGGGGAGCACGGGTTGCCCGATGAGGTGCTTTTACGGGAAAACAATTATCGGGAAAATCAGATTTTGACAGCGCAAGAAAAAAACAATTTGGCCGAAACCAGCAGTTTGAACATTCGCTCTACATTCGCGGGTCAACTCAACGTGTACCTAACCAAAGTAGTTTGATGAAGCAAGACCGAATTCTCGTCATAGGCGCCGGCGGACAAATCGGCGCGGTGCTTACCGATGCCCTGCGCGAGGTTTATCAACCCGACAATGTCATCGCCTCCGACTTGCGTGACCTCGGCCCACAAAATGGCCCAGTCGAAACCCTCAACGCGCTTGACCCATTCGCCCTCGAAGAAGTGGTGAAAAAATGGAAGGTCAATCAAATCTACCACCTTGCCGCCATCCTGAGCGCCACGGGGGAAAAAGACCCGATGAAAGCATGGGACATCAATATGCGCAGCCTGTTCAACGTGCTCGAAATCAGTCGGCAGCGCAATCTGGCAAAGGTGTATTTCCCCTCGTCCATCGCAGTGTTTGGCCGCGAAGCCGCACACCTCAACACGCCGCAATACGAAGTGCTGATTCCCGAAACGGTGTACGGCATCAGCAAAGTGGCGGGCGAGAACTGGGCCAACTACTACTACCGTCGCTATGGGGTGGATGTGCGCTCCCTCCGTTATCCCGGCATCATCGGCTACCAAAGTATGCCCGGCGGCGGCACCACGGACTACGCGGTGGATATTTACCACTATGCTGTCCAGTCCAAACCTTATGAGTGCTTCCTGAGTCAGGACACGAGCTTGCCCATGCTCTATATGCCCGACGCGATTCGCGCCACGCTGGAATTGATGGAAGCCCCGGCCAGCCGCCTCTCGGTGCGCACCAGCTACAATCTGGCGGGCATGAGTTTCACTCCGGCGGAGGTGGCTGCGAGCATCAAAAAAAGAATGCCCAATTTCAAAATCACCTACAAGCCCGATTTTCGCCAAGCCATCGCCGACTCTTGGCCGGCATCCATTGACGACTCCGCCGCCCGCCACGATTGGGGCTGGAAACCGGAATTCGACCTCGACGCGATGACAAAGGATATGCTGCACCATCTGGAACTGCAATATCAGGCTGCCTGAACAATAAGTTGTTAGGGGGACATTTCAGATCGTGGCTATCGTACGCCGGAACGCTGTTCCGGCATTTATTCTGCCCTTGTTGGCGGGGACAACAACAGCGGCACCCATATCACGCCCCGCTGGGGCTGGTGTTTGCGAGCGTGGTTGTTTCTACCGACATTCAGCCCCGCCGGGGCTAAAAACAGGGCGCGGCTATGGCTTTCTACCCATATTTCGCCCGCATTTGGTGGGCTATTCTGCCCTTGTCGGCGTCCTCGCCAACAAGAAGCGGTGGAATGAGTGGCCGGGTGCTCGCTCCGCTGCTTGACGTTGGTCGGGACAACAACATCACGCCCCGCTGGGGCTGGTGTTTGCGAGCGTGGTTGTTTCTACCGACATTCAGCCCCGCCGGGGCTATTTCAACCCATTATTCGCGTAAAATTTAGTCCCCACTTTTTTTCATCTCCTCCTCGGCTCTTTCGCATACCCACTCCACCGAGCGTTTTGAGAGCCAGCGACCCAGCGGCACTTTGTCCTTTGGTTTGGTTTCGTGGCCTTGCAGCAACAACACGGTGGGCAGGGCCTCCTTTTTTTCGTTTACTAAAACATCGTTGAAATACGCTGTCCACCAAGTGTTTCTACCTTGGATGGAAGAGGACGCCACTGCTTTCAGGGTTGCTGTAGTCTGGTTGAGGCGTTCGAAGTTCTTTCCTTCGGGGGTCGAGATGTCGTCGTTGATGAAGAAGAACACTTTGATTTTGAGCCGCTGTTTCACCGATGCAGGGATGTCGGGCGATTGAGCGATGTGCGCGTTTAGGCGCTCCTGGATGCGGCTCATCAGGGTCAAGCCCATATTTTCAAAAAGCCCGCCGTCCATGAAGTTGCCCACGTCATTGATATAGGTGTAGGCATTCATGATAGGGAACAGTTGGCTCAGGTTGGTGGCTGTCACCATAGCGAGTGTTTTGCCGGGATAGGTTTTTTCTGCGTCCCGCACGATGTCAATGGCATCCACGAAGAGCGTCGAATCCCACGCGACGGGGCTGGCGTAGCCCGGTTTGCCCGTTTGGATATTGAGCGTGATGGGGAAATATAGTGGCAGTCTTGTGTCTGCTTGTTTTGGTGCCGAATACCAATAGGAAAGATAGGGCTGCATGGGATAGTTGGGGATTTTGGGGCGCTTGCTTCCGATGCGCAGGCTGTCGCCGCCACCGCTGACAAAGGTTTGGGCAACGCGGTTGAGCGGATTGAGGTCGCTTTTGTGGCTCTGCTCGAAGCCGTAGCGAACCGCGTTGGCAAATCCCAATGCCTCATGCCGTTGGTGTTCCAAATTCCGGTCGTGTACCCCTTCTTTTTTGAACAAGGAGACAAATCGTTTGCCCACTTCGTTGACAAACAATTGCATGAACTGCGAACTCAGGTAGTTGCGCTCAAACATCTGGGGGGCAAAATGCTGGTGCAGGCTTTTTTTGGTGCTGTCATCGAGCGTTGGATGGTCTTGCACATAGCGCCACAGCGACAACGTAGAGCCAGTGCCCACCGAGCCGCCAGAAGCGGAGGTGATAGCGAACAAATGGCGATGAAACTGGTAGTCGTGCTTAATCTCCAGACGGTTGAGCAACTCACTCGTCCACAATCCGGCGCGGCTGCCTCCGCCCTGCGCAGCCACCAAATAAATGGGAATGGTATCGGTGCTGGTAGTGTCAATGTGCGGCGCGATGTTGTTGCGATACCATTGAGCGAAATAGGCATCGAACCCGACACGGTCATCTGTCGCCCGCAAATCGGAGGGGACGTAATTGATGTTGTGTATCGGGGAAGGGCGAACGAATATGAACCAGCCCAACAGCACCAGCCCCGCCGTGAGGCCGTATTTGAGCCACTTGCCTTTTTTCAACACATAGACGGCCACCAACAAATCATTGAGCAGCACATAAAAAGTGATGATGACCAGTAAGACAAAGGTGGGCGACAGCACATTCAAGTTGCTGAGCAGAGACAATATCAAGGTGCCGATGATGACGGTCCCAAACACCAGCCGATAATAGCGCCGATGAGTTTTGTTAAGTCCGGGATTGTTCACCGGGTCGAGCCGTTCCTCCAAGTGCTTTATGATGCCGCCCAACAACGCCATTTGCACCAACATACCGATTCCGACAAAATAGTAGTTCCAGAACACGGTGTTGTTTTCCTTTGCAACCCACACCAGCACGAACACCAAGCCCCAATTCGCGCCCATCAATTCCTGCAAGCGCCCCAGTTTGAGCTTGCTTCGCTCCATCACCCACCACATCAGGCCGATGCCGCCCAAGATGGTGGCCATCGTGAGCGCAAAATACCAGCCATTGAAATCGCGCCTGGACTGCACCCATATCATCGCCACGCTGTAGAAAATCATGGGCAGCGCACTCACCAGCAAGCCGCGGTAGGGGTTGTTGGCCGTCACGGGGCGCAATTTGTTGAACTCTGCCAAGCCTTCCACCGTGTCAGGATTGATTTTCCGAAAGAATGGCAGCGGCAACAGCCAGATTGCCATGGCTAACAAGTAGTAGATGAACAGCATGGCGGCTGCACGGAAGCCGGGGTACGGCCCCCTGTCATCGAATAAGCCGTAGAGGAGTTCCCAGCCCTGTTTCACCCCAAACATGAGCAGGGGCACTATCAAAATCCAGACGAGGAACACGAGATTGCCGCGCACAAAACCACCCGCGCTGTCGAAAGAGAGGTCAGAAAATGGTGCCGCGAGGAATTGGAAAAAAGACTTGGGGGAAGTGGAAGGATTGGTCATGTCAGTTTGGTTTTTAAATATCGGAGCTAAGATGCAAGAACAGGGCGAAAAGCAGCGATAAAAAATGGATTAAAAGTTGATGTGCTTACCTCTTTCTGGCTCGATTGACGTTTGTTGCCAAAAGGAAGGAAAAGTCAAGGTGTCTAATTTTAACATTTCATACTCCTCGAACTCAATTTGCGAATTTTTATCTTTGCATTGCTGATTGATTTACGCGAATATACCCAGATTAAAGAGAATTTGAACCTGCCCTTTGGCAAGGCAGGGATTTCCTTGATTAATTTGTATGATTTTTCAAGGGATTGCGAGCGCCGTTCGTTCAAAACCACTTTGCGTTGACCATAATGGGTTGCTAATTTTCAGTAGTATCTCACCCTCTTTTTTCATTTTCTAACATGATTTACGCATGGAACCAATTCTCAATGTAGCAGTAAAAGATACTGTACACACACACACACACACACACACTTGCATTTGTATTGTTATTGATGGTAAGTGTCATGCAGGCACAAACGATTGAGTGTGGCTCGCCAGGACTTTCTCCGGCTGAGCGTGTTGCAATCATCCAACAATTGCCACAAGCAGCATCTCAAGGTACCAAGCCCTTGGAAAGTGGCTGTCTGGGTTTATCACCTACGCAAAGACGACGGAAGTACGGCACATCCCGCTAACGCAAGTCAGAATGTAGATGGTGTCAATGAACATTTTGACGGGCTTTTTGAGTTCGTTGTTTGCGGAGAAACATTCATTGAAAACGACCAATTTGCCGATATGGACATCAGTACCAGCTCATCGGATTATGCTGACTTGTTGGACTACATTGATGGCTTGAACGAGCCGCTTACTGAAAAATGCGTCCGAATCTTCATTTGTGGCACCGCTCTCCATATTGGAGCAAGTTAATTTTCCGGCTATGCTTTTGACAGGGTGACATACAATAACCACGGAGCAGTATTCGTGGTGGCGGGAGGTAACGCTACGTTATGGAGTCATGAACTCGGACACTATTTTGGACTACCGCACACTTTTGCAAATACACCATGGCAGTATGTCAATTCTCCTGTACTTATCAATGGACAGCAATACACTTGCTATCAAACAGGAGACGGTTTTTGCGATACTCCTGCTGACCCCGAAACCTGCTATAATTTCTCAAATTGTGCGGTGACGTGTAATGGAGCAACCGACCCATTGGGTGTGCCGTACAACCCCGACCCCACCTTATTGATGAGCTATTTTGGCTTTGGATGCCCCAACAGGTTCTCCGGAGAGCAAAAACAAGCCATGCGCACGCTGTATCTATATCACCCCAATTACGCAGCAATTTCCAATGCCCCGCCCGAGTGCTTGGTGCCACAATTTGGGAAAATTGAACGAAATTGTTTGGACATAATTGGCGCGGGTGACATCTCACCGATAGTGAGCGCCCCAGTCGAAGTGCGCGGCGCGCTTAATTTTTGCAACGGGCAAAACAATCTAACCGACAATCAAGGGCGCTATAAGACAGAGCCGTGTGTTGTTTCTGGACCACCCCTCAGGCGAGTGCTGCCCGACAGAACGTATGGAGCCTCCCTGAATGGTGTCTCAGCCTTTGACTTGGTGCTTATCAACAAACATATCTTAGGTATCGAGCTTTTTGAAAACCCTTTCCAGATGATTGCAGCTGATGCCAACAATAGTGGCACTATTACCACTTTCGACATAGTGGCTATTCGGAGGGTGATATTGGGGATTGATGCAACTTATCCAGCGGGTAATTGGCGTTATGTTCCCAAAATATGCACGGAAACTCAGGCATTTAAAGACGATTTTTATGACGGCAATCCTTTTGATGCCATCTATATTGACCCTTTCCAAGGATTTACCCGACAGTACAAAAGCACGATAGGGAATATCCCCAACATTGATAGCTGGATGGACCATTTTTCCTTGGTCACCACCCACTCCGCTTCACACAACGAAGCGGCATGGTCTTTTACAGGCGTTAAAGTGGGCGATGTTAATTGTAACGCCATTGTTGACGAGTTTTCATCTGAGTCCGACGACCACGAATTTCTCGTACAACCCGGTTCAACCACAAGCATTGCCGTGGGCAATGTCAAGAAAATACAAGTGGTGGCATCTGTTGCAAATGAGGTGATTGCCTGGCAGTTCGCGACACGCTTCGCATCAGACTCGCTCACCATTTTGGATGTGCTGCCCGGAAACACTGGCACCACATTCGACGAGGAAAACTATTATTATTCAACGCCGACACTGGCCGGGAACAATGATGGGATACTCCGGAGCATTTGGTATGCTACTGACGGAAATGCGGTTAATCTTAATGGCAAAGTGCTGTTTGAAGTTCTGGTAGAAGCGGATAATAGTATTGGACACATAAAGGAGGTGTTCAAGTTGGACAGCCGGGCATTGGATATGAGGTTCTACGATGAGTCTGGCCAAGCAATTGACAGCGTTAGTCTCACATTACGGCTGGAGGAAGCATCCTCCGAAAGAGCCGAATCGGACCGAGTGAAATCAAGGTCGGATTTCAAGGCATTTGTCTATCCCGTTCCGTTTAATTCTGAAATCATCTTTGAGTTCGAATTGCCTGATAAAGAAACGGCCAATCTTTCGCTATTCGACCCTACTGGCAAACTTCTTTTTGAGACAAATGTCGCTTTGCCAGCAGGCTACCACCAGATAAATATACCTGAAGCAAAGGGCTATCCATCTGGTCTGTACTGGTATTCTTTAAAAGCAGGCCAGCAGCAAGCATCTGGCAAAATCACAAAGAATTGATGAGTTTTCCTATTCCCGTCCCGGCGGCAAATGGCGTTGTCGGGACGGGACTTTGATTTAACACAAAAACATACATCCCATGCGCTACGCCTTATTTTTCATGCTATGCCCAATCTTACCCGATGCGGCATCCGCACAAACGACTTGGTATGTGAACCAGAACGTATCGGGAGGTGCTCAAAACGGAACAAGTTGGGCCAATGCCTTTCCCGAGCTCCAGCAGGCGCTTACCATAGCGTCGTCTGGCGACGCGATATGGGTCGCAAAAGGCGCCTACAAACCCACCTCAGGCACCAATCGAGGCATATCCTTCAGCCTTGTGAACGGAACTCAACTATATGGCGGGTTTTTGGGTGTGGAAACGATGCTGGCTCAGCGCAATCCCATGACAAATGAGACCGTATTGAGCGGCGACATAGGCATCTCAGGGGTGAACACCGACAATTCGTACCATGTGGTGCGCGGAAAGGGACTTGACCACAGCACGGTGTTCGATGGGTTTGTCGTCACGGGGGGATATTCATTTGGAGAATTCACCCCCAACCCGTTGGATGGATTGGGCGCGGGCATCCTGCTGGAAGGCTCGGCCGGACTTGCCAACTCGCGTCCTATCATTGCCAACTGCCGCTTTGAACGCAACTACGCTTATCTGGGCGGGGCGCTCTGCACGACCTGGGAAGACCCCTTGTTCCCTGCTCAAGGGAAAAACCCGGTGAACCCTGTGCTCCGCAACTGCACGTTCAGCCACAACCGCTCATATTTGTATGGTGGAGCCATGTATATCAACAGCCCTTCCGGTGCGACGACTGACACATTCACCTTGGAACGCTGCATTATATCCGACAACAATGCCCTGTTGGGTGAGGGAGGCGGGATTTATTTCAACCAAACGGCCAACTCCAATACGCGCATGACCTCTTGTGTTTTCGAGCGCGACACCGGACAATTGGGCGGCGGCATCTACTATCAGGGACTTCCGCCCGCCATGAATATCACCACACTGGTGTTGGATTCTTGTGTTTTCCGCAGCAACGTGTCGCCGGAGGGCGGCGGCATTTTTTACGTCGGGCCTTTGACCCCCTCAGTAGTGGGCGTTCAATTTTATTGTCGGATGCGGCATTGCGTTTTTGATGGCAACAAAGCCACCTCTGCCAGCGGCTCGGCTTATCTTATGCTGGCAACTTATGGAGGAAAGGTGACTACAGAAGTGAGCGATTGTGTCTTTAAAAATGAATTATCAGGCAATTTTACCATTACCACTGGTGCCAGTTACAATAGTGAATCTGTCGCTATATTCAAAAACTGTATTTTTTTCAACAACCATAGCCGAATTTCGAATGATAAAATATGCTTAGTAACGCCAAAAAAATGGTAGTGTTAAAATATGAGTGATCGGGTGCCTTTTGTCATTTCGACACGGCGTTTAGTTAGTCAGAATGACAGCCACTCACAAAATGGCACTACCCTTTTTGTTCAAAACGTTTGCAACGGATATAACGGTTTACTATCCGATAGTTAACCGTTTCAAACGATTAAGTTTTTCAAATAACTTATTTACAGTTGGTTGCATGAAATTTTTTTAAGCAATTTTGTGAAAAAATATGCTGATATGCAGGAAAAATTTGTAAAAAAAGGGAGAATCTTTTTCAAAATTGGCCCCGAACAGCATGACCTAATCGCCTTGGTCAAAATGAAGCCCGGCAAATTCTGGCATCCCGACATCAAGATGTGGTCATTGCCCGAGACCCCTGTGAACAGGGCCTGGGCTGGTCTCCCGCAAACCACAGCGGCCCCTCCGGTAGAACAGCACACGGATGCCCAGCCCGTTACAGACGGCGCTCCTCGACCGCAAATCCCAGTGCAAAACATACAACCCCAACAACATTCTCCTGAAACAGTCGCCGCGCTCGAAAGAGGCCGCATCTACTACAGGATAGACATAGCCCGCATCGAGAGGAGGGCCGCGATAAAGCGCATAGAAGGCTGTGAGTGGCACCCTGAGCGCAAGGCCTGGTCGGTGCCTGACACGCCCGAAAATTGGGAGAAAATCAAAGCGATACACCGTATGCCGCCGCCCGAAAGCCAACCGACCGGAACGACGAGCGCGAGGATGAGCGTGCGGCCGCACCCGCAAAACCCCCACCTGCTCTGCCTCGACCTGCCCCTCGCCCTGATAAAGGAATACCTAAAAACCGTGAAGAACATACACGGCCGCCGCTGGGACCAGCGCTGGATGTGGTGGGAACTGCCCTACACCCGACTCACTTTGCGGTTCCTGCGCAAATACTTCGACGGTGTGTTGCGCTGGGACTTTGTGCCCGATGAAAACGTGCCTGAGCGCTTGGAAGGGGAAGAGGCCTCGCCTGCACAACCATGGCAGCCACAACAGTCCAAACCCGCCCGCTACGAGGCCGCCGTGACCGCGCTGGAGCAGTGCCTGCTCCTGAAGCGGTACAGTTGGCGCACGGTGAAGAGCTACAAAAACTCCTTGCGGAATTTTATCCGTTTCTACGACGACACCAAGCCCAGCGAGCTCACCAGAAAACAAATCAACGACTATATCCACCACTTAATCAAGGAACACCGCATCACAGAGAGTTACCAAAACCAGATATGCTGCGCGCTCAAGATGTTCTACTGCGAGGTGGTCAATCAGGCGGAAAAAGTGGAAGGGCTGGTGCAAGCGAAAAAACCGCAAAAAATACCCCAAGTGCTGACCGAAGGTGAAGTAACCCGACTGTTGAAGGCAGTGGACAACCTCAAGCACCGGTGCATACTGACGATGATTTATTCAGCCGGACTGCGCCTCGGCGAGGTCACCAAACTAAAATTGACCGACCTACAGTTTGAGCAGCACCGCATTTTCGTGCGCGACGCAAAAGGGAAAAAAGACCGCTGCACCATTCTTGCCCAAAAAGCCGAAAGCCTTTTGAAGGAGTACCTGGCGCTGTACCAACCGGTGCATTGGCTGTTCGAGGGGGCCGACGGTGGCCAATACAGCGACCGAAGTGTGCAGGCCATTTTCACCGCGGCCAAGGAACAGTCGCGCATCAACCCTTTGGCGACCACCCACACGCTGCGCCATTCCTTTGCCACGCATCTGTTGGAAAAAGGCATGGATTTGCGCAACATACAGGAGTTGCTTGGCCACGAGAGCAGCAAAACGACGGAGATATACACCCATATCACGAAAAAAAGTTGGGAAAAATTAAAAAGTCCCTTGGATGATTTGGAATTGTGATGGACATGCTTATTTTTGTCCGTCAAAAGAACCTCTCATGGACAATCTGCCTTGCCCCGCCAACATTCTCAAGCGCAGCTTGCCGGCACGCATAGTCCGGTATGCTGCGCTTTTTTTGTGGCCGGGGTTGCGTGTATCCAGCCGATTCGAGCTGGATACACGCAACCGGCGGGGCGACAAAGCGAGTTTAACCGTCAATTGGGGTTGACGGGAAACAGTAGTTGGCGGTAACAACAAACACTACTTGGCAAAAGCACCCGCTTGACGGGCTGAAAAACAAAGTGCCGAGTTTGGCCATGGTTGGTTACAGCCATCGGTGGGCCAATCCGAAACCACCCAAAAAGAAGTAGGGGCCAATGCCGGGACGGCTCAATACTGGCACAAATCACATACTTATCACACTACACATGAAAAACATTCCATTATCGCCGATTCTTGCCCTTTTCGTGCTCGCGTCCCTCTTTTCATGCACGAAAGACCCTCAAAAACCGATTGCCAAAGATGCCGACTTGGGCCATGTGCTCAACATGATCCAAGACAAGGATGGCATTTTGCACCTGATGGTTTCTGCCGGGACTTTCCAAGGCGCCGCCGCCAAAGACCGCGACGGATGCACAATGTATGAGGCAGTAAGGTTTACCAAAGCAAACTGCTCGTCCATGGAAGTGCCGCCACCAAACAGCAGCGACGACCGTGTAACGGTTGACACCGTACGGTTTCGCCTCGTCAAAATCAACAAGAGCACCAACGCCCGAACTGCCTTGATCAACTACATAACCGCGACCAATGTGGGTGGGCTGAATGTCAGTTGGTTCAACCAATCCCCGCTCTCCGACTATTGGTATGCAACCGAGTTCGACAAATGCGGCCCCACTTCCAGCGACCTTGGCACTTGCCCGTTTTTCTACATCAGCGACTTTTGGGGGGACGATTATTTGATACAAATAGATCCTTGGGATTGTGACAACCGTCGTGCGGCCAAATTTGTTTCTGGGCCAATTTTGGGCAATAGTGCTCAAATCATAGTGCGTTGTTCCCTAAATGAGAACTGCACGATATCGCCTGTCCCACTTGAAGATCCTTGTGATTTTTAAACATTGTCGTGCTGGCAACAGGATGGCTACCATGCAAGAGGCAGCCATCCTTGTTCTTTTCTTTGGCGGTTGGTTCTGTAAACCAAGAGACAAAAGATTGCCCTTGGAACAGTTCTTGTAAAATTGAAATAATCTTTAGAATTCATTAAAATTACATAAAAACTTAGGCAGGACAGCAGACATTGAATTTTTGACAGGATTTACAAGATTTACAGGTTCAATGAAGTGGCTTCGCCGCCAAAAACCCTGTAAATCCTGTCAAAAACCTGTAAGCCTGTCAACCGATTCTTATGTGCCTAGGGCTGCCTAAGTTTTTACAAAACTACAATGCTGTTATGTCGCATCTGGTACATCGAAATTTCATTTCCTTGGCTTTATGTCTCTTTTTCACGAAATCATTTAGCCAAATACCGACTTTTCAAAAAACATATATTGGCGAATTTAATGATAGGTGTCTTTCTGTGATTGAAATAAATGATGGGTTTTTGTTAGCAGGCGAGGGGCATCCTTTAGCGGGATCAACACCAGATGGTTTGCTCATAAGAACGGATAGATATGGCAAAACTCTATGGAGCAAGAATTATGGAAGTGGGTCGGGCGACTGGTTTACTTCCGTTTCCAAATCCAACGATATTGGCTACATCGCCTATGGCAGAAATGGTGGCTCTTCCCCAGACAATGCGGGCGTTTGGCTGGTTAAAGTGGACAGCATGGGCGAATTGGAATGGCAAAAAACTATGGGTGAACCACTGTACATAGAAAATCCTGGCAGTTTTAGCGCTGTTTTGGATGGCTACATCGTTTCTGGTTTTAGAAATCAATCATGTTGTCCTTCCCAAGGGGCTTTTATAACCAAAATAGATAACGATGGGCAGACACTTTGGAGTCGCTTGTACACCACTAATATCATATCTGATAGTGTGTTTTTCAGTCGGTTTGCTGTGTCTTATGCTACTGATACCACGCTGTACGCGATTGGGCGCTATGGTAAAAACGGCGTTGTGGCGGCAGTAAGCCCGAGCAACGGGGGCATCTTCTGGGCCTTGGAGTATCAGCATACCCAATATGAACTATTCCCCCTCGGATTGCGCCCTACCGCTGATGGGTACTTATCAGTTATTGGCTTAGCGGTTCCGTTTCAATCCAATGAGTACAATTTCTTGTGGATGGCTAAAATTCGATCCAATGGGCAATTGATATGGGGAAAGAGGTACGACACACCTCATGGAGGAATGGGATCACCAGCCTTTTCAAACTTGGCGGACGGCGGGTTTATCATTAGTTTTACTGAGGCAAATAGTTTGGGGTATGTCAATTGGAGGATATTGATGAAACTTGACAGTGACGGCAACATATTGTGGAAAAAATCTTTCGATGGGGGAGCCAGTAACCCTAGATTTTTTACCAAATGTTTTGAAACCGCTGATGGAGGTATAGCCGCCGTTGGCAACCATCGGATTTCTAATACTTATTACGATGATTTTTTCTTTATGAAAACCGATGCCAACGGCGAAATAGCGGGCTGCTGCTCGGAAAAACGCGATTTCCTGCCGCCCGTTGATTTTCCCATAGAGGCCGTGCCCGCATCCTACCATCAAGAAGATTACTTGACATTCAAGCCAATAAACCTAACGCCTACCTTTTCGGTGTCCTACTCTGACACCAGCATCTGCACCGTCTCTGCCCGCCCCACCCTCCACGACACCCTCCGCTTCTGCCTCGGCGAGAGCGTCACCGTCGGCGGCACGGCCTACGACCAGCCCGCCACCGTCTCCCTCCTCATCCCTTCCGCCACTGACGACTGCGACACGCTGGCCACCTACATCCTCGAGCATCAGCCACTTGACCCCAACGCTGCCCTGCTGCTCGACTGCCCCGCCGACATCACCGTGCAGGCCAATGCGCCCACAGTCGTCCACTACAACGAGCCGACGGCCTGGTCGGACTGCAACTGCCCCGACCTGGCCCTTGTCAGGACCGGTGGCCCGGCCAGCGGCGCCGCCTTCCCCCTCGGCGCCACCACCGTCTGCTACCAAGCCGGCGATGCCTGCGCCAACGCGCGCGCCTGCTGCTTCACCGTCACCCTCGCGCCCGCCCCGCCCCCGCCCAGCGACGCCTGCGACACCAAGACCAGCGGCTGCCTCCAATTCGAACTCCTCGAGGTCAACCGCGACCACGCCCAAAACTGGGCCTACCACGTCCGGCTGACCAACTCCTGCGCCGACGCGGTGCGGTACGCCTACCTCCAAGTCCCCAAGGGCCTGCAAGCCCTCGCGCCCATCAACGACATCGTCTATGCCACCGCCAACGGCCACACCTTCACTGCGCGCAACCCCAACTTCTCGCCCTTCTACTCCGTCCGCTTCCATTTCGCCGCCCCCACTTTGGCCAGCGGCCAGTCGGAGACCTTCCGCTATGTGCTGCCCCCGCAGGCCGACGTCAAGTACATCCACGCCGCCGCGCGCCTCTTTTCGGGCGCTTTCGTCGAGGCACACCTCAACACCTTCTCGTGCCCGGTGGGCACGGAGCCGCAGCCCAAGCCCGAGGTGGGCGAGCGCGGCACGGAGGATTTACGGCAAGGAATCAAGGTCTATCCGAACCCGGTCACACACGAACTCGCGCTGACCGTGCAAGGCACTGACGCGGAGGGCGGCTTGTTTAGGCTCTTCGACCCGACCGGCCGCACGGTGTTGGAAGCGACCGTGCAAGGTGGCAACGTCCGGTTCGGGAACACGGAGATACCCAACGGGCTGTACTTCTTCAGCGTGTCCAAAGATGGACTGAAGGTGGGCAGCGGCAAACTGGTCGTGCAGAGGTGACAAAAAAGTGGAATACCGCCATCAACGGATGTGCGAAAATGCCTCCTAAACGTCGGCACTTCGCACATCCAACCGTTCTTCGCAATCAAAAATAAAATCACAAGATAAAATCAAGAGTTATGCAAGGATTTATGAAAGTTGTTCTCATCGTTGTTGCCGTCATGATTGGCGGGGCAGTTTTGGCAGTCATGAAGGAAAGCCGAGGTGGTGGTGGATATGGTCCGCTTGGAGTTGTTATTGCTTTGGCTCTTTTTGCTGGTATCAGAGCCATTTGGAATTACGACTCAAAAAAGCCGGAAGAAAAGAATACTACCGACATTGACAAACTTGATAAGAACTAAACCCTATGTTCAAGGATTACTACGCAATTCTTGAAATTGGGAATGATGCTACTTCGGAAGAAATTAAATCTGCTTTCAAGAAGCAGGCATTAAATTGGCATCCAGATAGAAACCCTGGGGTAGATACAACTTCAAAGATGCAAGTCATCAATGAAGCAAGGTAGTGTCATTTTGGGGGTGATTTGGTATTTTTGCGTCAAACTTTATGAAATGGTATTAGATGTAAAATGCTGCCATAAATGTGGCTCTGAACACATTGTGAAAAACGGGTCGAACGCATCAGGCAATCCGAAGTACAAATGCAAGGCTTGCGGCTTCGGCGGGGTGTTTCAAACGCTTCGGAAAAGCGAGGAATTTAAAGAAATGGTCGTCAGGGCGGCCCAAGAACGCAGTTCGTCACGGGGTCTTGCCAGAACCTTTGGCATCAGTCACCAAACGGCTCTGAGGTGGATAAAAAAAAAGCGCAGTCCCTTCCCGACATCGTGACCACGTTGCTTCCGGCCAAGAAAAAAGACGTTCTCGAACTGGATGAATTATGGTCTTTTGTCTATTGCAAAGACTTTAAACGCTGGGTTTGGATAGCACTTTGCCGCAGAACACGTCAAATTGTCTCTTTTTTCATCGGCGACCGAAGCGAACAATCTTGTCGGCGGTTTTGGGAACTGATTCCGCCTGAATATCGAAAATGCCGAACGTTCAGCGATTTTTGGGAGGCATACGCCGCGGTTATTGATACAGGCAAACACAAGATGGTGGGAAAAGAATCCGGGGAAACTTCTCATGTGGAACGCTGGAACAACACCCTTCGCCAGAGAATTTGTCGATTCGTCAGAAAAACGCTATCCTTTTCAAAATCCGATGAAATGCACGAACTGTACCTCCATTTGTTCGTCTACAACTACAACATATCACTCATAAAATGACACTACCAAAAAAATAACTTCATTGAAAATTGAGTACTGGGTACTCTGAAATCGTGAGTTTATTTTTTAAGCGTTACTTAACGATAAACAATGGTTCCTCTTATGGCAGTAGTGCGGGTTTCAATATAGCCCCGTGCATTTTTAAAGGAACAAAGGGCGTATCTTTGCTTCATTTTGAGCATGAAAAAACGTTTGAGTTCAGTTTCGTATGAAGGGATGCGCCTGCGAGCGGTAGAGATGTTCCGTTCAGGTAAGAACCGCCAAGACATCATGTCCAGTTTGGGGATACCCAAATCAACGTTGTCACGATGGCTTGCGCGATACGATGCAGACAATCCTGCTTGGTACAAGAGCCTTCCGCCGGGCGGAACCCAGAGCAAATTAGGAACCGAAGACCTGCGGCGCCTGGTGGAAGAATTGAACAAGGGTTGTACAGCGCAGGGATTTGAAGGGGAAATATGGACGCGGGGTCGCGTTGGTGTTGTGATTGAGCGACTTTTTGGGGTAAAGTATGACCCATCCCATGTGGGGCGGTTGCTGAAAAAGGTCGGATGGTCGCTGCAACGGCCTTCCAAACAGGCTCGCCAGCGTTCGGAAGAGCGGGTGCAGAAGTGGTATGCAGAGGACATAGGTCGCATTAAAAAAAAGTGAAGCGGAAAACCGCGTATTGTTTCATGCCGATGAGTGTGGGGTTTGCTTGCTGCCCTTTTGCGCCAAAACTTGGGCCCCCAAGGGCCAGACTCCGGTGCTTCAAGAATTCAAAAGCCGCGAGCATCTGAATCTGTTCGGCATGATTTCAACCCGGGGTGATTTGTGCTGGCAAATCCAACGCCTCCCTTTCAAGGCTGAAGATTTTGAGGAGTTTTTCACTTGGTTGAGCACCGAAGAACTGACGAACACCAAAATGCTGGTCGTATGGGATGGTGCTTCAATTCATAAGGGTCAGCCGGTAAAAGATTTTTTGCAACACAACCCCGGTATAATACACCTCGAAGCACTACCACCTTATTGCCCACAACTAAATGCCATAGAATTACTTTGGGATTACCTCAAGTGCCACAAACTCAAAAACCGGATTTTTCTCAATTTGGACGATTTGCAAAATGCCGTAGAATATGCACTTCACGAAATCGCTGATGACCCCGAACTCATCCGCTCTTTTTTCACTAAATCATCCGTCTCGTTCCTTTAAATATGCACGGGGCTATAAGACAACGACGGAGGTGGAAAACTGTCTTTTTGCCAACAATGGAGGTGGAGTGTCCGCATTGTCGAGACAAAATAACTACACAAAAACGAATATCACCAACTGTACCTTTTATAATAACAACGAGTATGTTTTTGTGAAAAATTGGGACACGCTTTCCAACCCAATTACAGGCTATCACAACGACTTTTTCATTGACAACTGCGTTGTATGGGAAACGGAGACCGATATGGTGAAAATGTTTTACAATAACAACCCCGACAACTTTACCATGTATGGCTTCCACATCGACCACACCTTGCTGAGCCTGAGCGACAGCACCGGCATACCGGGAAGTCTGGAGGCGTTTGAAGATGGGCTAATTTTTGGTCAATACCCGGAATTCGTGGATACCGCAAGCCACGATTTCAGGCTCAAGCCCTGCTCGCCCGCCGTGAACAAGGGAAACAATGCCGTTGCACTTGCCGCCGGACTGACCAGCGATTTGGACGGCAACACGCGGATACGCTATGGCACGGTTGACATGGGCGCGTACGAACAGCAGGACTCTTGCGCAATGGTTGGCGCATTCGAGATGGGCGATGAGACGGGCTTTCGATTTTGGCCCAATCCGTCGGTTGATGGGTTGCTTCACATTCAAGGCGAAGACGCATTTGAGGGCGCAGTTCGCTTGTTTGATTTGAATGGCCGTGAGGTTTACAACCGCCATGTAAGCAAGGCATCGCTGCATAATCTTCAATTGGGACATTTGGCACCGGGTGTTTATCACATCCGATTGGAGGCGCCGCCCAAGGTCGCCATGGGACAATGGTTGAGACTGTAAGTCTCATCCGCCACAAGCCCTTGGGTTTGTGTGCCATCTGTGCCAGAGAGCATGGGATAACCGCCATAAATGGCGCTTTTATGGCAATTTACTGCGCCCAATAAAAAACACCCGCCCCGCTTGGCCTTTTCGCCAAGCAGGGCGGAGATTGTTGCGAAATGCCCCACAAGATCCCTAATGACTCACTCCCCCTTCCTTATTCCGACCGCGCATATAAAACCACAGCGCCCCAAACGCCAACACTAGAAATACTGGCAGCAAATTGATGCTGCTCAACACGCTTTGCCCGGCCAGCAGCTCAATCTCGTCGGAAGGCAGGCCGCTGGTAGCGAGTGCCGCTTTTTCGGCATCAAGTCTTGGGCCGATGAAAAACGTCTGAAACGCCCAGTTGCCCAACATCCCAACACCCCCCATGAGCGACAGCCCCAGAGCGCCGCTTTTGGGGATGTACTCGTTGACGAAGCCCAGCATGGTCGGCCAGAAATAGCAAATCCCCACCGCAAAAACCACCGCCGCCGCATAGAGCGCCGGGCCTTCAGTGGTGCGGAGTAAATAAACCCCTGCAAAAGATACAATAGCCGAACCCAAAAGAATGCCCGTTGGGTTGAGCCGATGAATGAGCGGCCCGCCAAAATAGCGCCCAAAGGCCATGATGCCGTTCACCAAAGCCAGAATCAGCAAGGCATTGGCGCCTGCCTTACCCAACAGTTTGTCAATCCATTGGCCCGTGCTCAACTCGGTGTTGGCCGTGAAAAACATACATACAGCCATGAAAAGGAACAGTGGCGACAACACCGACTTGAACATATCTGCCGTCGAGACTCCAGACTCCACCCGCTCGGTGCGTGGGAAATGCTGTCCCCAAAACATCCAACCGTAGATGAGCGTCGGAATCAGAATCAAAGCCACTTGCAACTGCCAGCCCAAACCCAGCGAATTCATGCCCGCCGCCAGCAAGGCCCCGATGACCAAGCCGCCGGGAAACCAAACGTGGAATTTGTTGAGCATCACGGTTTTGTTTTTGGTGTACATGGATGCCACGAGCGGGTTGCACACCGCCTCTACCATGCCGTTGGCAAAACCCACCAAAAATGTGGAAATCAACAACGTCCAAAAATCGCCAGCAAAAATGGTCAGCAGCAGACCGATTAAGTGTGAGAGAAAGGCAACCCACATCAGTTTTTTCATGCCGAATTGGTCCACCACAAAACCACCCAGTGTGGTAGCCACAGGGAAGCCAAAAAAGGCGATGCCCGCAATCCAGCCGAGTTGTGTGTCTGTCAGGTTAAACTCTTTCCCCAAGGGCACCAGCATCCCGGCGCGAATAGCAAAAGTCATGGAAGTGACCGTCAAGGCCATGCAAGAGGCATTGAAAAGTCGGGAAGGGTTGATGTTGCTCATGTGTGCGACAAGTTGAATTTCGAATTGAAATGAAGAACGGCCAAATGTAGAAAAGCCGGAATCGTTTTTGGGCGATTCCGGCTTTTGCTTTTGTAAAATTTTTTTTTTGAGACAATTATTAAACACCTCGCTCGGCATTTTGGGTTATGTCTCTCCGCCCACAAGAGCCATGTTCGGAGAAAAAGAATTGGTGTCGAAGACTATGTTTTTTTAGTTTTGTTTAATTTTTACAAAATCAAAACTTAAAAAAGATAAACAAAAGCAAAGAGCGAGCGTTGTAGTCACGTTTTCAAATCAAAACTGTAATTCAAACACACACACTTAAACATGAAAAACTTAATTCTTGGCCTTTTCATCGCATTGAGCGCTGCTACTGTATTCACTGCCTGCAAAGACGACGATGACGACACGCAGGTGCAGCAAAACATCGTGCAACTCGCGCAAGGCAACACCAACCTCAGCACCCTTGTGGCCGCTGTGCAACGTGCCGGTTTGGTGGATGCACTCTCGGCTCCCGGCCCCCTCACCGTGTTTGCACCCACCAACCAAGCCTTCAACGACCTGCTTGCCGCGCTTGGATTCTCCAAATTGGAGGATGTGCCCGTGAGCGCATTGCGCGACATTTTGCTCAACCATGTCGTCAGCGGCAATGTGCGTTCAACCGACCTGACGACTGGCTATGTGAACACCCTGCTCCCGTTTGGCAACTCGACCAACTATCTGAGCAATTATGTAAACCTTTCAAGCGGAGTGAAAGTGGGTGGCTCTAACGTCACCACCGCCGACGTGGCTGCTTCAAACGGCGTGGTGCACATCATTGACAAAGTGATTGTGCCGCCCACGGTGGTGAATCAGGCGCTCAACAATCCCAATTTCAGCATCCTCGTGGCCGCGCTCACGCGCTCCGACCTCGGTGTTGACTATGTGAACGTACTGTCGGGCGTTGGCCCCTTCACAGTGTTTGCCCCCACCAATGCGGCCTTCGCTGCCCTGCTGACCGAGCTCGGCGCAAGCGGCCTCAACGACATTTCTGCTGATGTGCTCAACAAAGTGCTCCAATACCATGTGGTGAGTGGGGCCAATGTCCGCGCTAGCCAACTCACCAACGGACAGCAAGTGACCACTTTCCAAGGCGGCACCTTCACCATCAACTTGACAGGCGGCGCGAAAATCGTGGATGCACAAGGCCGCACTTCCAATATCGTCGTCACCGATGTGCAAAGCGCCAACGGTGTGGTACACGCTATTGACAAGGTAATTCTGCCACAACTGTAAAATCCTAACCTAAAACCAGAAAGCTTTTATTAAACAAAACAAACGAAGAGAGGCGGCCCGCGAAAGAGCGAGGCGGCCTCTCTTACTTTATGCCCCTATACTTTTCGGCGGGACAAAAAAAACCCCGACTCATTACAGCCGGGGCAACAACTAAAAAATTAAGCTATGAAAACAAAAACTTCTTTTGTCAAAACTGGTGGGGATGCGCCGTTGTGACGGCAAAAATCCAAAGCGTAACATCTTTCATCGTTTCACGGGGCAAGTGTAAAAAGAAAATGCCGTCTGTGCAAGACGGCATTTTCTTTTTGTCGCAATATAGACTTAATCTGCCACTTCGCGGCCACCTGAAAGCGCCTCTTGGTACGATTTCAATTCGTCCCAGTTGCCTTCGGCGGCGAGTTTGGCTTGTGCGGGCCAAGTGCTTGGGTCGTGCATTTGATAGCGCGAACCTGCCGCGTCGAGGATTTCTTTCAAACGCTCCACTGGTGCCTCGGCGAGCGCCGACCAAGTGCTGATACCGCCTTCTTTGAGCAGCGACTCGATTTTCGGCCCCACACCTTCGATGATTTTCAGGTCATCGAGCTTGGGCGCTTTTTCCTTTTTGGGCGCTGCGGCTTTTTTCTCAGCGGGCTTCGTTTCCGCTTCGACAACCACTTTGGGCGCTGCTTCGACTACTGCCACGGGCGCTTCTTCCATCACTGCGGCTTTTTTCGTAGCGGGGGCATCAGCTTGCGCGAGGTCAGATGGGTTGGGTTTGCTTTTCACGCTGCCGGGTCTCGGCTTGGTGGGCGGCGGTGTCACGGGCGGCTCTTCTTTCCGGTATGGCTCGATGTTGACGAAGTTGCGGTCTTTTCTGCCGCGTGTAAACACGACGATGCCGTCAATGGCTGCGTGCAGTGTGTGGTCGCGCCCCATATAAACATTGTTGCCGGGGTGAAACCTTGTGCCGCGCTGACGCACGAGCACGTTGCCTGCTACGGCCATTTGGCCGCCGTAGAGTTTTACGCCGAGACGCTTGCTTTTACTGTCGCGGCCGTTATCTGAACTACCTACACCTTTTTTGTGTGCCATGATTCAAGAGTGTGATGAATGGTGAATGGATGGTTTGAGGAGTTTGAGGGCTTGCCCGGTCGAGCGGAACGGGCGGGGTTTGGGGTGTCAGCCGACGATGGAGTCAATTTGGAGTTTCGTGAATGACTGACGGTGGCCATTTTTCTTGCGATAGCCTTTGCGGCGCTTCTTGTGAAACACGATGACTTTATCGCCTTTTACATGTCCCAGCACACTGGCGCGAATGCCTGCCCCTGAGATGTTGGGGGTGCCGATAGTGACGCTGCCGTTGTTCTCAATGAGATGCACGGCATCGAAGGAGACCTTGTCGCCTTCATTGGCTGCCAGCCGGTGGACGAAGATCTGCTGACCTTCCTCAACTTTGAATTGTTGACCGGCAATGGAAACAATTGCGAACATATTGAAAATCAAATTTTTGATGAAAAAAGAACACCTTTCCTGAAAAAGGCGGGCAAAGGTACTTCGACGAGGCCGAAAAAACAAACAGGTTTTATAGTTCTTTTGCAATAGGATGCCCCCGATTGGGGAAAGATGGAGCACAGAGGGCGACAACTGCACACTTCCATGCTCCAACTACTTTTTTCTTTTGACCGAAATCGCGCTCACTCCACCCAAATCTCTCCGTGTGGCACCGCCCAATTTCGCTCCATCGTGAGCAACACGATGCGGTCGTCCTTTTTGCACGACGGGAGAATTTTTTGAATGTCAATCTCCGTGTGCGTTTTGTCCGAGAAAAGCATCAGCGTTTTGCTGCCGCCATCCCGAATGGCGATTTTGAATGGAATTTTTGGGCCAGCCTGCGGCTCTTTGCCTTCAGACAGGAAGACGGGGCGCAGCGTCAGTTCGCCAGTCGAGGTGGCCGCCAACACACATTTTCCCTCCGTAGAGTATTCGTTGACAATCATGTGGTTGCCTAAAAACGCTGCTGCGCAGTTGTTGAAATCGTTGTCTTGGGCGATCGCACTTGTTGTGCCGACGAGCCAGATACAGGCGATGAGCAAAGGATGCTGTTTCTTCATGTTTTTGAATTTTCTTAGTGAAATGAAAAATAGGGATGATTCGAACCGAATGCAAAACTATGTCCGTGCGGAAAGGGTAAGGCTAACCTCTTGTAAAACAGTGTAAAAGAAGTGTAAAACGTGTTTTGGCATGAATCGGCCCTCTTACTTTTGGGGCTATGAGCCGAACATTGAAACTTAGCATAGTCCTTCCAACGGTGCTTGTGTTGCTGGTCTTGATGGCTGCGCGTCTGACGTGGCACCTGCCCTCATCCAAGGAAAACGAGCACGAATTTGCAGAACGTGTCAACCTTGCCCTGCGACAGACCGCTCACCAACTGCTTGTGATTGCGGGCGATAGCATCAGCGCCATCGCTCCCGTGCAGCAGGTGGGAAAAGGTGCTTGGCTCGTGCGCTTGGAGCGCAATTTCGACTACGATAGCCTCCCGTCCGTGTTGCAAAAAGCCTTTTCCAATCATCGCATCGGAGGAGCGTACAACGTAGCGGTGGTGGATTGCGAAAAGGGCGAGCTGATGCTGGGCTACTTATTCAATCCGCTTGAACCAAGCCACGACATTCCCTGCGGAGGGCGCGAACAAACGAGGGGATGCTACAATTTGCGGGTCACCTTTGCCGACCCTGCGACCTCGTTTTTCCCGCATGAAAGCGGTTGGGCTTCACTCGCCGCCGTTATTGCCGCCTTGCTGATTTTCTCCGCGTATCATTTTTTTATTTTCTTGAAAAAGAAACACTTGGCAACAGAAGTACCTGCTCCAACATCTTCGCCAAACAACGGTCAAACGCCCATTCGATTTGGCAACTCGACACTCCGGGTGGACAACCAAAAACTTGTGTGCAATGGTGTGACGAAAGACCTCACTTACCGCGAAACCAAGTTGCTCCAAATGTTTTGCCGACACGCCAATCAGCTGCTCGAACGAGATGTGATTTTGAAATCGGTGTGGGAAGACGAAGGCATCATCGTCGGGCGCAGCGTGGATGTGTTTGTTTCGCGTCTGCGAAAGCTCCTAAAAGAAGACGACACGGTGAAAATAGCCAACGTGCACGGTGTAGGGTATCGGCTGGAAATCAGGGGTGGCTAGGGGATAGCCAAAAACAAAAAAGCCCCCCTCCAACTTGAGGAGAGAGGCCATCCCAAAAACCAATTGTTAAAGACATCTATCGTTCGTCGCCCCGAAGCATCGGAGCGCGATGTTCGAACACAAGGGACTATCCAAAAACCTCGTTCGAGGCTGGAAAGCAACTTTTTGAAAAAACCACTTTGAAAAACAGTGCAAGCGACGAAGCACGCTACAATGCGCACTCATCCCCCCCTTTGGTGGCAAGAGTCCTCGCCCTAGCGATTTCTCAACCAAGTGTTGTTCCGGCCCTTGATTTGTGGCCAGAACAACATTGGTTAACGTGTGCGATGCGCGCACATTCAGAAGTCTTCTTTTTTAAAAATCCTGCTTTTTTATTGATACAAGTCCGAGGTGTCGGTAGAGACAGGCTTGGGCGTCTTGCGCGGCAGGTTGAAGGCTGCGGTCAATTCATGCGAGCCTGTGCTGAATTGTTGGAACTTCGAGAACGACACATCGTAGGAGTAAGCCAATTGCAATGCTTTGTACTTGGTGCCGATGAGGAACCCAACCGAACCGTTGTTGCTGGGGCGATAAGTGAGGCCGGTGATGAGTTTTTCATCGAGAAAGCGGCCTTGCACGTTCACATCCACTTGGAAGGGCGTATCGCGGATTTGACGGAAAGCCAGCGAGGGCATAATCTTGAAATTCTGACTTGGCACGTCCACGATGTATCCCACTTGGAAAATATAGTGCTCAAACAGAGAAGTCTGCTGCGAGCGCTGGTCAATCGGCACCTCGTCGAGGCGAGCGCGCACGATGTTGGGCAGCGTGATGCTGACAAAGAAACGCTCGTCGTAGAGGATGTGCGTTCCGGCCGAGGCATCAAAAATTTGCTGGCCGTCGCTCAGGTTTTCCAACACGTCATCGTTGGGTTGCACGAGCGGGTTGCTCAGCAGGTCAGGGTTGACGCGGCGGTTGATGAAGTCTGTGGAAAGACCAATGCCGATACGCGCTTTTTGGATGCGAAAACGGAAGGCATAGTTGAAGTTCAACTTCACGGTGTTCATATCACCGACTTTTTCAGAGAAAAGCCCGCCCCCGAGGGCGAGTTTTTCGCCCACAGGCCCATGATAAATGGCCGTGAAATTGACGGGGCGGCCCGGGAATCCCGTCCAAGTGGTGCGGGCGTTGCCGAGAAATTGGTGTTCGTCCTCGAAGCCAGTATAACCTGGGTTCACCAGAATGGGGAATACTTGGTAGTGCGTATAGACCGCTTGTTCTTGAGCAAAGGCGGCGATGGTGATAACGCCGAATATGATGGAGAGTAATGTCTTTTTCATCGTAATCGAAAAGTTGGGCGTGAAGGTGGTAAAGGTTGACAAGAGAATGTGTTTCGGCTTGCATTTGCCCCGTCTGCGGGGCAAGGTTTCGGATTAGCAGGTTGGTGGCGACGAACGCAGCGCCATGCAACCAACCCGCTAACCACTTCTACCTTGAAAAATTAGCGTAGCAAATTGATGTGTCCTTTTTTCTGCAATGGCCCCAGAACCGGGCTGGTGACGTTGAGCACATAAAAATAAACCCCTTCGGCAAGTGGCTGACCATTTTTGCTGGTGCCGCGCCACACATTCGAGGCGTTGTCGTATCCCTTCGTTTGGAACACCAATTGCCCCCAACGATTGTAAATCTCAATGGAATTGTTCGGGTCCACCTCGATGCAGGTGATGATGACAAAGTCATTCTTGCCATCTTGCTGACCCGGCGTGATGACCGGTCGCACCATGAAGCAATCTTCGGGTGGATATGCGACGGTGTCTGTGGCGATGGCTATGCAACCATTGCCATCGTACACCACGAATTGAACGATTTCACCTGCGCAAAGGCGCTCTGCGCGTTGGGTGTTGCCGCTGTGGCCCAGATTGCCCGACCAAGTGTAGGTGATGGGTTCAACGGCACCCGGTGTTTCGACGAGCAGTTCGCCATCGCAGGAATTGAACGTGGTGGGTGTGATTCTCGCAAAAACCACTTCCAATGGCGGCGGCTCTGGCAGCGGCACGGCGAATTGGTAGGTCGCACCGAGATTGTCCGTCACCGTCACGGAGTAGTTGCCACCACAGAGGTTGACTGCCTGCGAGAAACCGCCTTGTACGGTCAATTGGTCCACTTGACCCGTTGACCACCTGACTGTGTAGGGTGCCAAGCCTCCGTTTACAAAGGCGCGGATAATCCCGTCGCACTCGCCATGGCAGCTAATCTCATTCACCGCAGTGGAAGTGAGCGTCACGGCAGGTGGGAACGTGAGGCTATCCGACCATACCGCTGTGCAGCCCAGACCATCTGTTACCGTCACCGAATAGGCACCAGCGCAGAGGGTGGTGTTTTGAATGGTGGTGACGTTGTTGCTCCACAATATGGAGGGTGTGCCGGCTGCATTCGAGATGACCACGTTGGCCACACCATTGCACTGATTGGCGCCACTTACCTGATAGCCGCCATAGTTGGAGGTTTCGTTGACATTGGATATGGCCAGTTGCGAATTGGCGACCAACGTGTACTGGTCTACCGAGGTAGTGCCATTTTCATCCGTGACGGTCAGAGAGTAGGTGCCCGGCAAAAGTCCCGTGATATCTTTCGTGTTGGCCGTGTACCCATTGGGGCCTGACCAAGCATAGATGTAGGGCGGATTGCCGCCGTTGATGACGGGAGCAATGCTGCCGTCGAGCGTGTTGTTGCAGTTGGGCGTGACCGTCGTGGGCGTTGAGAACACAAGGGGCGGCCACTGTCTCACGAGCGTGAATGGAATGACGGACGTGCAACCGGAGTTCAGGTTGGTGACAGTGACAACGTAAAGCCCTGAATCAAGCCCCGTAATCATATTCGAGGTGGACGTGAATCCATTGGGCCCCGTCCAGTTGTAGCTCATGGGGATATTGTCTGGCACGGGCGTAAGGCCAATGCTGCCGTTACCCAAATCCTGAGTGGGGTCATTTTTGTTGCTAAATACGATTGCGGGCTGCTTTTGCTCCACCTGAACAGGTGATGGGAACGTGAATACATTGCCTGCATTGTCCGCAATCGTCAGCGTGTAGAAGCCGGGTGCGAAATTGCATATTTCTGGAGAGAGGCTGCTATTGACGGCTGAGCCGCTGCTTTGCCCTGTCCAAGAAATGATGAACGGCGGTATGCCGGAACCGATTTGTAGTTTGATGCAACCATCGTCGCCACATGAGGGCGTGGTGGAGGCAGTCGCAACCAATCCGTCGCCTACTGTGAAGGTTGCTGTGAAGGTGCAATTGTTGGCATCTTTCACGGTAAGCATATACAAGCCCGGCGCGAGGCTGGCGATGTCTTTCGTGTTCGCCACAAATCCGCCCGGCCCTGACCATTGAACGGTCAATGGCGCGGTACCGCCGCCGAGATTCAGGAATATAGCGCCATCGTTCATGCCAGTGGTCGGGGCGATGACGAAAACATTGCTCGTGTCAATCGGCGCCGGTTCAGTCACCTGAATGCCCGGCAGCACCGCTGTGCAACCCGTGCTATTCAGTTCCGTGACGGTCGGGATGTAAAGACCGCCAGCGAGGTTGTTGATGCTCAAGCCCGATAGTCCGCCCGTCCACGTCACTTGATACGGGCCGCCGTTGCCGCCAGATATTGACTGAACGGAGATGCTGCCGATACCGTCGTTCGCGCAAATGTTGTTCACTACCTGCACGCCTTGCAAAATAACGGCAGATGGCTCAATCACTTGCACCGGAGGAAGCGTGACCTTGCATCCGCCAGCATCGGTGATGGTGCCGTTGTAAGTGCCGCCGGGGATGTTTGTCAAGTTTGCGCCCGTATAGGGTTGCGGGTTCCATACGACTTCGTAGCTGCCCCACCCGCCGCTGATATTGACGTTGATAGAGCCTGCTGAACTGCCCCAACACAACAAGTCATTTTTTTGAATCGGCGTGGCAAATGTGAGTGCGCTGTTCGGACCTTGGATGGTGACTGGGTTGGGTATGGTCACTGTGCAACCATTGATGTCTGTGACGGTGGGGGTATAAATTCCCGGAGGCAAATTGGTGGGGTTTGGCACCGTTGATATCAGTTCTCCTTGTGCGTCGTACCATCTGTAGGTAAAGGTCGGGGTACCCCCATTCAAGTTGATATTGATTTGGCCATCCGATGCACCGAAGCAGGTGACATTCTGAGAAGAAACAACGTTTAAATTCAATTGGGGCGGGTCAACTATGGAGTATGACTTGGAAGATGTGCAGCCTATATTGTCCGTCACAAGCAAGGTATAGATACCTGCTCCAAGCCCTGTGATGTCTTCGTTGCTGCTCTGGAAACCACCCGGGCCACTCCACGCAAGCGTGAGCGAGGGCGTGCCGCCACCCGTTGTCAAAGAGATGGAGCCGTTGGTTTCGCCATGGCACTTGATGTTTTGAACATTTTCCTGCGTGAAAGTGATGGCTGGAGAACCTTGCAGGGTCTCGGTTGAGGTGGCCGTTTGCCCGCCCACAAAAGTCACCGTGACGGTGTAAGTGCCAGCCGCCAAGTTCGTAATCGTCTTCTGATTGGAGGTAAACCCACCCGGGCCACTCCAGTTGTAGTTGTTCGGCACGCCGCCCGTTCCGCTGGCATCCAGAGAGCCAGTGCTGCCCCCGCAAGCCTTTTGAATAGTATTAATGGAAGCACTCACCCCAACAGGGGTGCCTACAAACACGTGTCCGGGAATGAAGAAGGGATTGACTGGCCCGTCAGGCTCCTTCACGACTTCTACCGTCAAGGGCGGGAATGTGGTGATGCTGCCAAAGTTGATAGGAATGAGCGCACCCATTGGGGCAGCCACGGTAAAACAAACCGTAAACAACCATGTCGGAGAGGGCAATGTCAAACCGACCACGTTCGGGTCGCTCCATGAAAACTTGATTTCGCCGGGTGTGTTCGCGTTAAAATTGGCCGCTGACAAACCGGGTACAGCCGGATTGTGCGTAATGACGGCATTCACCAGTTTAGTAGCATCGTAAAGCACACCAAACTGCATCGAAATGATGCTATTAAAATTCTCGGTTGTAACTTCAATACAAGCTTGCTCGCCAGTGCCGACGGTATCGGTGCCGCCAGCAAAAATCAACGCACCGGGTGGCGGAGCACCCACCACGATGAAAATGGTGTCCTTTACGCCAGAAGTGCTTGTCCACACGTTTTGGCTGGAAGAGTTGATAGCCTCCGCAGAGCCGCTGCCTGCCGGAAAACCAACCCCATCTATCGTGACCAACGAGCTGCTGCCAACCGGGCCAATGCCTTTGAAACACACATCGTAAATCTTGGTGCCGTCAGCGCGTGTCACGCCCGCGGCACTGGGGTCTGTCCAACCAACCAGTTGAAGACCCGAAAGAGGTGTGCCTCCAAAGCTGGCAGCCGTCAAGTCGGGGAGATTGTATGCCGCTGTGTTTTGAAACTCCAAGATAGTAGGGTCCCAATGCGTGGCATATTGCATGGAGACGATGCTGTTGAACTCGTTCACCGTCACGGGCATACAACCTGTGGTGCCTTGCGGGATGTAGATTGTGTTGGCGATGATGGCAAACCCTTGTATAGGGTTGCCGCTGCCGCCGCTGGCCGTCACCTGTGAGCCGCCGTTTTGGAAATTGACGTTAACGGGCGCATTGTTCTTAATCACTTCTATTCCCGGTGCCACATTGGCGAGGTTCACCGCAGAGGTGCCATTGGCCAGCACAGTGAAACGCACAGTGAAAATAGAGGAGTTGTCGGGAACCGTAACACCATTGGGAAAAGAACCGGGGTCTGGGAACCATGTAACCCTTATCGCACCAGCGTTGGGAACATTGTAGTTTCCATTGTTGAATCCGGGCAACGCAACGTTGAAAATGGAGTCGAATTTCAACACCGTTGAGTTGTAGGTAATGGGAAACTGAATCGAGTTGATGTTGGTGAAGTTCGTGACCCTCAATTGAAGGTCAACCGTACTGCCCACAGGGGCGTCTACCGTGGCGGGTGTAAAGTTCGTCACAACAGCCTGGCCGAAAACCTGAGAAGCAACAAGCAGCATCGCTGCTGTAAAGGTGTAGATAATCGGTTTCATCTTTAACACGGAAAAGGGATGAGGGTGAAAGAATTTTTTTTCAGTCAAAACACAGAAAGAAGCCGGGTGTAGGTGTGCATCCCGGCGCGTATTGTGAAGAAATAGGTGCCTTTTTGCCGCACTTGCGGGGAGGCAATTTCTGTGCCATAGTGACCCGGAGGCAACTGCGGCATCTTATTTTCAAGCAAAATGCGGCCCGTGGCATCCATCACGAGCAGGGTTACGTCGGAGCTTATTTTCAGGTCGAAACTGACCGTTGTTTTTTCGGAAAAAGGATTTGGAAAAATCTTGAGCGAATCATCATCAAGGACGGATGGTTCATCGGCGGCCACCGTGTAGCCAATGGCACCAAAGCCTTGAGCCAAGGCCACTTGATGGATGTTGTATGAAGTCAACGAGCTGTCGCTGTTGGCTTTCACTATATCAAAAGGCGTAAGGAAATCTTGCGAGAAGTAAACTTGTGAGCCGTCGTTCACTTGGCCAATCGCCCTCAGTCGCAACCTGAAAATCACGGTAGAATCAGGCACCGTCACCCCACCCAGCAAGTTGCTGTTGTCCCACAGCAATCGAATCCAACCACTATCCTGTGCCTCAGATGTCCCAAAGTCCTCGCCACCCAATTCGGGGAGGTTGTAGCCGCTGGTGGACACGTATTCAAACACCTCAGGGTCCCAGCACAGCTTGAACTGCATACCCACTATGCTGTCGAAACCCGTCACTCTGACGTTGAAAATGGCTACTTCGTTCGGTTCTATATTGTTGATTACCGGAAGCAGGAGGCCAATTTGTGCGGAAAGAGCAGATGTTGGGAATAGCCAAAGGCTGATGAATGCAATGCGTACACAAAGATTCATGGAAACAATTGGTTTGGATTACTTGTAAGATGTAAAACCTTGTGGATGTCGCGGATTAAAAAAAATGGCTGCTTTTGACAGCCAATTAAAGTGTACCTACAATTTTTCAAAAAGCAGGCCAAAAACGCCTCTTCACATTAAATGAGTAAATTTTTTACCTGAACCGTCTGAAAATCAAAGGTTAAGCCGAGCAAATTTATTTTTCCCCAAAAAAACACAGGCGAGCGGTTCTTAAAGCCGCTCGCCTGTTTTCGTTATGCTACATGAAAAAACGTCATTCCACGACCACCATTTTTTTCGTGGCGCTGTGCGTGGGTGTGTCGAGTTGGTAGAAAAGGATGCCTGCTGCGAGGTCTGCGCGATGGAGTGCCACCGTGTTGAGACCCTTCGCAAAAGCACCTTTCACCATTTTCACGATGCGACCTTCGGCGTTGCTGATGGTCAGCGTCGCTTCGGCAGCCTCCGGCAAGTTGAACGAAATATAGGTCGTGCTGCTCACCGGGTTCGGAACGTTTTGTAACAACTCAAACTCGGCACCTGCCACCACGCTGCCCTGCTGGCCGTTGAACCGAAGCGCCACCTCGCTGCGCTCGCCTTGCTCGTTGTATGCCTCGGCGCGGGTGATGCGGTGACTGAACGCGAGCATCTGGCTCAATGCCCCCGACTGTGTTGCGCGGAATCTCACGCCGAACGCGCCCGCATCGCCATCCACCGAAGCCGTGAGTGCGTCGTGGAATACTGCGAAATTGTTGGCCGTCATGCGGTCGCCCGGAACAACCGCCACCACATCCAGGCCGCGCGTGTTCAGCGTGAATTGGTAGCCTGCCATTCTCTCGGCAGCCTTGAAATTCACTTCGATTTCCTCTCCAACGTTCACCCAGCGGTCGTCCACGTCGAAGTAGAGGGTGCTGCTGGTGCGGTCGTCAGCCGACATCAAGCTATTGGCAATAGCCGAGGCGTTCACGTCACCAACTTTGATGGAGACAAAGTCGTGGTTGAAGCTGCTGGTCTGCATGTTCGACACCGAAACGATTTCGGGGAATTGCTCTTGGAACGGGTTGGCAGGATTGGGGAACGTATATTTTTTGTCCACAAAACGCCACGAGGTGTTGTTGGGCAACTCGTCGTAAAGACCAAGAATCAGCTTGCGGATTTCCACAATGTCGAACGTCGTGACGGAGTTGGATTTGTTCGCGTCGGCAGCTATCGTTTTGTACGGGCTATTGAAAGGCTCCAAGCCAAGAATGTGTCTGGAGATGAGCACGAGGTCGAAAGTCGAGACACCGTTGAGCGGGTTATCGTCCATGAGTGGCGTGAGCGTGTAGTCCGACCCCATTGGCAACACATTGTTGAAGGAGAAGAGGCCGGAGTCGTCAGTCATGTAGGTCATGTCAACTGGCGCTCCACCGTTGGGCGGAAGGCCTTGCAAATTGACCGTTGCTCCTTCCAAAGGCTCGTTCATTTCTGTTTTCAGGAAGCCTGCAATTTTGGGGGACCCCGGTGAGCAGTTGTCGTTGTTGTCTTGCACAATGATTTCCGTCAGGCAGTAATCAGCGTTGCCCGCCGCGTCTTGCGCCCACAGCTCAACAAATTGGCTACCCAATTCTGCACAAGTGAAAGTCACGTCCGCGATGGGGTTGCCCAAAGCGTCCACCGGGAAGCCAGAACCTTGGCCTGCTTTGCGAATGGCAAACTTCAGTTGATTTGGCCCCGGCACCGTCGGGGTGGGTGGTGTGCAGTTGTCTTCGGCATATTGGAGGAAATCCGTCGCCCAAAGCGTAATCATGCCTGTCGGCATGATATTCACGCTTAGTCCATGTATGCACACCACAGTAGGAGCCTTGCAGTCTTTGATGGTGAAAATGTATTCGCAGGTCTGCTCATTGCCGCAGCCATCCGACACTTGCCACTTGATTTTGTGGGTGCCGTAAGGCAGTTCTGGCACGATGCCCGGCTGGCCAAATGGGTTGGCGGGCGTGGGCAGTTGCCCTTGTGTTTTCCATTGCACACTGGCCGTGCGGGAGTTGCCGCTCACGGTCTGGTGCAAAGCAAAGCGATATTTGAGGTTGTCCGATACAGGACGCCCATCAAACACGCGCTGCGTGCCACCCGAATAGTTGATGTTGCCAGCATTGCCAAAGTTGACGATTCCCGGCGTGGTGGGAAGGTCGTTGCTGTTCACCACCGTTTCCATCGAACCGTCGCCGTCGAGGTCGAGGAAGAGCAAGTAACTGAAATTGATGTTGGCTCCTGAGCAGAAATCGGTAGCCGTGATGGTCAGGTCGGCAGGGCCTTCGCACAAATCGTGGAGGCTGTGTACCGCATCCCACCAGTACGACTGGTTCCACAATTGCGGGTTGTTGGCCGTCAAATCGCAAAATTCTACTGGGCTGGCAGGGCAATTGCTGATGACAGGCTTTTGATTGTCAATGATTTTGATAATCTGCTTGTACTTGTAGCAATTGGCATTGGCTTGCCAGAAGGTGCAGAAGTTCGTGGCAGGCTGGCCGGGGGCGACGGACACGATGGTAGCGTTCCACGGCGATGGAGTGCCACAAGCGGACACCACTGGACCAGGCAAGTTTAGAGGACTAAGAGAGTTCGGGTTGGGTTCGGGGTTGGGCACTATGATGCAGTCACCGTTCGGGTTGTAGGTGCACCAGTTTATGATGGTCCATGTGCGCTCTATTTTAAAGCATGCATCCGGCACTACTGTGAAAACTTGGTCTTCATGCGAGATGCCGAGCAACTCGCAATCTTGGCCACCAAAGAACACTGGCTGACCATAGTTGCCACTGCCGTCGCATTGTGTCACGATGACATCGTTGGGGAACTTGATGAAGTAGTTCTGGTTGTAGTTCACCACGATGCGCTGAGTGCAGGTGCTGGTCTGCCCGCCGCAGTCCACCGCACGGAAAGTGCGCGTGATGGTACCTCTGTTGCAGAGCGTGTCGAAGAGTGCGTAGTTGACCGTCGTGATAATGGTGTCGATGCAGCAGTTGTCCGTAGCGGTTGCTTGTCCGTAAGCCCAAAGTGAAGGGTCAAAGTTCTCGCAGCTCACCGTCACGTTGTTGGGCGGGGTGCAGGTGGGTTTCAACTTGTCGTCCACAAAAACACGCACCATGCAGTCATTGGAGTGCCACTCCTCATAGTCGAGCGACACTTCTCCCGGTTGCACTGGCACATCGTACACGCGCAGGATGACCGTGATGGTATCGCCGATGTCTTCGCAGCAGAATTTGACTTGGTCAAAGAAGCGGTCGACTGCTTGGCAGGCGTTGGGGTCCATCCTCCTCACCTTGAAGAAAATCGGGGAGCAATTGTCGTAAGAGCCTTGATTGAACGTGGAGGCATTGATGAAAACCATGCCGTCAACGCCCAACGAGACTTGTGTGTAGGCTGTGCAGGCCACTGTTGGTGGCGTATCGTCTTCCACCGTGATATTGAACGTGCAAGTCGTGCTGTTGCCGCAGTCGTCGGTGATGATGTAGGTCATCAGAGTGGTTCCGATGGGCAGGTTGTTCGCTATACCCAACACGCCAAGCGTGTCTGGATGCCACAGGTTGTTGCCGGGAAAGTTGCTGAAATGCCCGAAAAGCGATTTCCAAATGCCATCTACCTGCCACACGGCTTCTATCGTCTTGAGCCTTGAGCAATTATCGGTCACAATGACATCAGGCAAATTGAGGTCGCGGGAGCAATTGTTGGGATTGGTGCCCACCGTGATGTCTTCTGGACATTCTATCTCAGGCCCTTGGCTGTCTTCAATCTTGATGATTTGGATGTGCTCCCTCGGATTGGAACCCAGCACGGTCGGCAAACACCAGTCGTAAACCGTCCATTTGCGCAGTATTTTATGAGAGCCATCGCAGATGGGTAGCAGCTGGTCGGTATAAGTGGCATTCAGCTCGCAAAAAGTATTCGCAGGGAAAATCGGAAACTGGATGCCGAAATCCAACACATAAGGAACGCCTGTCGCGGAAGGGTTCGAGACAGGGTTTTCGCAACTAACCGTGATGTCGGGAGGGAAAAGCACACTCGACACATTGCGGCGAGCAAAATAGATGAATTGGGTGCAGCTGGCCACGTTGCCGCTGGCATCCACCACCGTCCAGATGCGCCGAACGTATGCGCTGATGTTCGACAAGCCATTGATAGTGCCACTACATGTCAAATCGTGCCAAGTGTCAATGTATGTCTGGGTGGTATTGGTGCAATTCTCATACACATCGGGATAAGCAGCACCAATGCCTAATTCATCATAAAGATAGTCGGGCGTATAGGTAGTGATGGCGCACGACAAGGTGATGTCCTGACAAGTAAGCACGGGGGCCAGCTTGTCCTCCACATGGATGTAGCCCCAGCACATGTTGCCGGAAATGAGGTCGCGCACCCGCACTTGCAGCGTTTGATTGATGTGGGCGGAGGTTGCCACGAAGTTGCCGTTGGCAGGCACCCATACGTTGTTGACTCTGGCTTGCACTTGGAAGTTGCCATTCGGGCAACCGTTGCCTTCCAGAATCATGTCGGGGAGAATTTCTGTGGCGCAATCTTGGTTGAGAGAAACTTGAACGAGGTTGTTACAAACCATCGAACACTGGGCAGATGTTTCCACATTTGCGGCCAGTAGAAAAAGCAACATTGCAAGCCAAGTCCATCGAGTCGAAAATAAAGTAGAGTTCGTTATTTTCATGAGATTACAAAAAAAAGTTTGATTGAACGAAATGTGTGGTGAATCAAAAACGAAAAGCGGTGGTTTTTAAGAGCTAATTTTTTTTGTTTTCAACAATGCATGAACGTAGGGCAGTGACGGGAAAAACATCCCAACTGTTTGCCATACCAACCTTGAAAATAGAGTGAAATACAAGAGGATTGAAATACAGGTTCATCAAACGACGAACCTTTTCTCTCGGCAGGGATAAAATCGGAATTTGGCCGGAGGTGTACCTTTTGTAGTTCAATCAATCAGACAAACAGTACTACCATTTGGATTAAAACACTCGTTCAGAAGTCGCCTCAAAGGTAGAATGTGCCGCATATATGCCCAAACATTTCAAAAGAAAAGATAAGGCCGTGACATACCAACACAAAACCCCACAAAAGTAGAGCCTTTTGCAAGCCTCGCGTTACCTTATATCCAGTATTTTTAAAGATACACTCAAGGCAAATCAGTTCTCTGAGTTCAGTGCCTGACAGGGTGGTTTTGAACGAACAACGCTTGCAATCCTTTGAAAATCATGCAAATCAATCAAGGTCGTCTCTGCCTTGCCAGCAGCAGGCTCAAATCCTCTTTAATGTGGGTATGCCATCTGCTTTTGTCACTCAAACAAGATTGTTCTCGAAGGCGATTTTAATCATGGTGGCGGTATTGTTCACCCCCAATTTGCGCATGATGTTTTTGCGATGCACGCTCACGGTTTGGTCGCTGATAAATAGTTTTTCGGCAATCTCTTTGTTGTTCATTGCCTGACCAATGAGGCGCATCACTTCCATTTCTCGGCGAGTAAGCCCGTATTTGCGGGCAAATCGCTTGTCGGGTGAGATGCCGTCAGCGCCGTTGCTGTGCCGGTTTTCTACCAACGCAAGGCCGCTTCCCAAATACGTCTGTCCATCAATCACTTTCTCGATGGCATCGAAAAGCTCGTCTTTGGTGCCTGATTTGAGCATGTAACCATCGGCTCCGGCTTTGAAAGCGGCTTTCACCAGACGCGGGTCGTCGTAAACGGTCATCACCAATACACGGGTGTTGGCGGAGTCTTGTTTTACCGACGGAAGAATCTTCAGCCCATCTGCTTCCGGCAAATTCAAATCCATGAGCAGCAAATCCGCTTTACTTTCGCTCAGCAGTTTTGACACCTGAGTGCCGGTGCGTGCCACCCCCTTGATGTGGTAGGAAAACTTCCCGCCGGAGTGGGACAAAACGGACTGCAGGCCTTCCACAAAAATGGGATGGTCGTCGGCTACCAAAATATTTAAGAATCGCATGGCGGGATAAGTGTGTTATTTGGGTGTTCGAACCGCAATTACCATACCATACTGCTTTTCAGTAATAAGCTACAACCAACGATTTTTCCCTGTATGTTTGCAGCCTATTTGTCCTTCAATCAAAGCGTTCTGAAATAGTCGCCAATAATGTCGGGCAGCCCTGTCTTGCAATTCTAATTCCAGTACTTGCGCACAATCTTCCTTGATTTAGGCGGGGCGGCTACCAAAGCCGCCCCGTTGTTTTTCAGCTAGCTCCGTCCAAGTTCCTTAGACTTGTTGCAGTGGAGGGCTTTGAGTGAAGGGGATTGTCATTTTTTCGACTGGCAAGGCAAATTTTGCAGTCGAAATCGGGTATATTCGGCGAAAAATTTAACGAAGCCAGTCGGAAAAAGGGCTTTCCCTTCGCCAAAGCCCTCCACCGCAACAAGTCTCTTACTGTCGAACACACACGCCATGTCCGCACACCCACTTTACCCCCATTTATTTTCCCCACTCGATTTGGGCTTCACCACCCTGAAAAACCGCTCGCTCATGGGTTCTATGCACACCGGGCTGGAAGAACGCAAGGACGGCCTCAGAGCATTGGCGGCCTACTTTGCGGCCCGTGCCAGAGGCGGGGCGGGTTTGATGGTCACGGGCGGCATCGCCCCCAGTCGGCAGGGCTGGCTCGCACCATTCGGGGCAAAACTGGCAACTCGCAGTGAAGCCGCGAAACACCGCAACGTGACAGAGGCCGTTCATGCCGAAGACGGAAAAATTTGTCTTCAAATCCTCCACGCCGGGCGCTACGGGATGCACCCCTTCTTGGTGGCCCCCTCGCCGTTGCGAGCGCCCATCTCCCCATTCCGCCCCTGGGAAATGAGCCAACGACTCATCCGCGCCACCATCAACGACTTTGCCACAAGCGCCGCGCTCGCCCGCGAATCGGGATACGACGGGGTTGAAATCATGGGTAGCGAGGGCTATCTCATCAACCAATTCATCGCGCCGCGCACCAACAAGCGCACCGACGAATGGGGCGGCTCTTTTGAGAACCGCATTCGATTCCCAATCGAAATCATGCAAAAAGTTCGGGAAAAAGCGGGCGCGGATTTTATCGTCATCTTCCGGGTTTCCATGCTCGACCTCGTGGAAGAAGGCTCCACCTGGGAAGAGGTGGAGCAACTCGCCCTTGCCCTCGAAGGCGCTGGCGCGACCATGCTCAACACTGGCATCGGCTGGCACGAAGCCCGCGTGCCGACCATCGCCACACTCGTGCCACGCGGCGCATTCGCTTGGGTGACAAAGCGGCTCATGGGCAAGCTCCGCATCCCGCTCATCACGACCAACCGCATCAATACCCCTGAAAAAGCCGAGGAACTCCTCCGCGACGGCTTCGCCAACATGGTCTCCATGGCGCGACCCTTCCTCGCCGACCCGGATTTTATGCAAAAGGCTTTCGAGCAGCGTGCCGACGAAATCAACACCTGCATCGCCTGCAATCAGGCTTGCCTCGACCATGTTTTCAAGAAAAAAGACGCGTCGTGTCTCGTCAATCCGCGCGCATGTCAGGAGATTTTACTTATTGCCAGCCGACAACGAACAACCAACAGCGAACAACCAACAGCGAAGAACCAACAACGAAAAATCGCCGTCGTCGGCGCAGGGCCAGCCGGACTTTCCGCCGCGACGGAATTGGCAGCGTTGGGGCACGAGGTTCACCTGTTCGAGGCTTCGGGCGAAATCGGCGGCCAATTCAACATGGCCAAACTGATTCCGGGCAAGGAGGAGTTTTACGAGACGCTGCGTTATTTTGGCAAAATGATTGAAAAACACGGGGTTAAGCTTCATTTGAACACCCGCGTTGACGCAAGATTTTTACAAAATGAAGAATTTGAGGAAGTCGTCGTCGCAACGGGCGTTTCCCCCAGAACGCCAAACATCGAGGGCATCGAACACCCAAAAGTGCTGTCTTACATAGATGTTTTGCTCCACCAAAAACCTGTCGGGAAAACGGTCGCCATCATCGGCGCAGGCGGAATTGGGTTCGATGTGGCAACTTTCTTGACGGCCGACAGCCATGTGAGCGAACAACCAACCAACAACCCCGTCCGAACGGATATTCGTCCGGGTGGGCAACAACTAACAACATATTGGCACGAATGGGGCATTGACCCGGCCTACGCTCATCGCGGCGGCATCACCCAGCCTCAGCCCGAACACTCGCCCCGCCAAGTCTGGCTGCTCCAACGCTCCAAAGGCAAAATCGGCGCGCGGCTCGGCAAAACGACAGGCTGGGCACATCGCCTGACTCTGAAAAGCCGGGGCGTACAAATGTGGCCGGAGGTCAATTACCTGAAAATTGACGACGCAGGGCTGCACATCACCGTGAAAGGCGCGCCGCAAATCCTTGACGTGGAAAACGTTGTGATTTGCGCAGGGCAAAATCCCTTGCGCGATTTGTACGAGCCGCTGGTGCAAGCAGGTATAAAAGTCCACCTCATCGGCGGGGCAAAAGAGGCTGCGGAATTGGATGCCAAAAGGGCGATTGAGGAGGGATGGAACATAGCGACCTCCCACCGATGAACCCATGGGCACTCATCCCAACTCCCCCACCGCCGCCAAAAACGCTCCAGCCTTTATCCGCGTCTCTTTCAACTCGCTCTCCGGCACGGACTCGTAGAGCAGCGTCGCCCCGGCGGAGAACGATAGCAGCCCGTTGCGGACATGGGCCGTGCGGATGGTAATGGCCGTGTTCACGTCACCATTCAGGAGCAGCCAGCCGATGCAGCCACCGTAATAGCCGCGCGAGTAGGTTTCGATTTGTTCGATGTGTTGCATGGCGGCGATTTTTGGCGCACCGGTGAGCGTGCCTGCATTGAGGCTTGCGATGAGCGCATCGAAGCCGGAATAACGCGCCTCCAACTCCCCGCTCACCTGCGCCACCGTGTGCGTGACGTGTGAGTATTTTTCGATGATGCGGTAGTCGTCAATCTGAATGCCGGGCTTGCAAATGCGTGCCAAGTCGTTGCGCCCCAGGTCAATGAGCATATCCAATTCGGAATTTTCCTTGGGCGAGTTCAGCAGTTCCATCATCAGGTGGTGGTCTTCGATGGGGTCGCCGGAGCGGCGAACGCTACCTGAAATGGGGCGCAGGGTGGCGCGGCCATTTTCGTGGCGGAGCATCAGTTCGGGGCTTGCACCGAGCAAAGTCTCGTCGCCGAAATCGAAGTAAAAAAGGTAGGGCGAGGGGTTGATAGACTTGTATTTCTCATAGAGCGGCAGCAGGTCGCCGGAAACGGGAGCGGTGAGTTTGCGGCTCAGGACGATTTCCATGAGTTCGCCCTCGTTGCAAAGTTGGATGCCGCGCTCCACCTGCTTTTTGAACGTTTCGTCGTCGGGGGATTGAATGAATGGGCCGACAATGGTGGGCTGAAGGCTGTTGCCTGCCCGGGTGAATCTCCGTTCGGACGAGGTCGCTGTTCGTTCTTTTATTTCTTCCAAATCAGTACGAGCCAAGTGCTCGTTATCCCGCGTGACATACAAAGTCAGGTCTTGGGTCAAATGATTGAACAACAAAAGATTGTCGAATAAAAAAAGGTGGAAATCCGGCGTTGTGCATGACTTTTCGTGGTGTATGTCCTCGAACAGATAGACGAATCGGTAGCCCAACGCGCCATAGAGGCCCATGAAGTTTTTGTCGCTCGTTTTGAAATGGGCCAACAGCCGACGAAGTGGTTGGGCGATGTTTTGCCGTTCGAGGCGCTCGTCTTCGGGGCCCAAAAATGGTGGTTTGGGGATGTTCAACACGAGGCGCTCATCTTTTTCATGCTCGATAAATTGGGCAAACTCCGTTTTTACAAAATCATAAAAAACCGCGCCGCGTGGGTGAAGCAAGCGCAGGGTGAGGCGCTCCTCTTTGCCGACAAGTTCTAACGGTGGCTCAAAACCAACGACCGACATCCGGCTCGATTTGTCGGTCGGCGAGGCGGACTCGAACAAACACGAGGGTGCCGCGCCCTTTAATTGGCGATACATGTGCAGGGCGTCGGTGTAGGGCAGTCGGATGGTGGCGGTGTGCATATTTTTAGTTGTTGCCCACCCGGACGAATATCCGTTCGGACGGGGTTGATGGTTTAGTTGTTGGTTGATGGTTGTTAGTTCTAAGTTCAGGCTTGCAATATCGTATCGGTACGATGATGCAAAGATTTCAAAAAAACATCCGAACGCGCAAGGGCTGGCCGGATGTTTTTTTTGATTCACATTTTCTCGTTGTGGTCTATTACTTCCATCATTGTGCGAAAAGCAGCGAATTTGCCCTCGTACCGCTCTCGGTGTTGTTGTTGGAGTTCGGGCGCAAATTCTTCCTGATAGCGGCGCAGATGCGCCATGTCTTTCACCAGATATTGCATCGAGTATATCTCGGAATCCACATGCTCGTGACCCATAAGGCGCGACATTCGATAGGAAAGAAACATCCCGGTGGACATGACATCGGGGATATGGGTCTCGCGCATCCAGCGCACCCAATCTTCGTGTATGTCGAGGTCAATGGTGATGGTGACGTTGTAGAGTAGCATGGGTTCTTTCCTTTTTTGGCAAATGTGGCAAAATACCAAAGTTTTTTGGCGTTTTACGTCAAAAATAATTTAACCTTGTACCCCGTTCCCGAACTGCGATTATTTAGCCCAAACACATTTAGCATGAAACTCCGTTTACGCTTACTCTTATCCAGCCTTGCGCTTTTGTGCGGCCCCTTAGTGCTTTTCTCCACCCACAACCGCGCCGGGGAAATCCATGTAGAGCAAATAGGCCCGCTGACCATCCGCGTCACCATCATCACTTGGACGAAGGCGAGCAGTGTGAACGCCGACCGCGACACGCTTACGCTTGACTGGGGCGATGGCACTCGCCAACAGGTGGCCCGCAACAACGGCCCCGGCAGCCCCCCGAAAGGAATCGTGCTGCCCAACGATATTAAGTACAATACCTACGTTGCCGTGCATCAGTACGGTGCGCCCGCCCGCTACCGAATCTCAATGACCGACCCCAACCGCAACGCGGGCATCGTGAATCTCAACCCGCCTTCCTCGGACAACGTGCCTTTTCACATCGAGACGATTTACGAGTTTCAAAACTCGCAGTTCGGCGGCGTCAACACTACCCCCTATCTACTCCAACCGCCTGTTGACAACGCCTGCGTGGGCAAGCCTTTCAAACACAATCCGAACGCTTATGACCCCGACGGCGACAGTCTCTCGTATCAACTCATCGTCCCCATGCAATCGTTGGGCGTCCAAGTGCCCAACTACAGCTATCCCGACCAAGTGCTGCCCGGCATCAACAACCAATTGTCGCTCAACCCCGTGACGGGCGACATCCTTTGGCAAACCCCTCAGGCGGCAGGCGAATATAACCTCGCTTTCATCATCGTCTCATGGCGCGGAGGAACACCCATTGACACCACCATTCGGGATATGCAGATTTTTGTGGCCACTTGCGAAAACAACCCGCCAAGGGTGGCTACCATTGACAATATATGTGTCGTGGCGGGCGACACGGTGGAATTCAAAGTGACAGCGACCGACCCCGATACGGGCGACTTTGTGCGGGTGACCGCTTTGGGCGGGCCTATGAGCACGCTTTATAGCCCTGCCACATTCGATGGCCCAAGCAATTGGGCTTTGCCCCCTGTGGAAGGCACTTTCCGCTGGGCTACCGTGTGCGAGCACATCTCCAACCAGCCTTATTCGGTGGTGTTCAAGGCCGTGGATTCCATCAGCAAAACCATGCCTCAACTCGCTGATTTGAAGACTGTAAGGATAAAAGTGGTGGGGCCTCCGCCAGAGGATGTGCAGGCAGATGCCAACTTCGGCGCAGTGGATATCTCATGGGAAAAACCATACTCGTGCGACAACGCAGCAGAAAACTATTTCTACGGATTTTCGGTGTGGCGCCGCGAGGGCAGCAACCCATTCATGCCCGACTCCTGCACGCCGGGACTGGCTGGCAGGGGATATACCGAATTGATCTTCGTGACCAAACAAGAGCAAAATGGGCGCTATTTTTTCCGGGATGTCAATGTGGAGCGAGGGCGAACGTATTGCTATAGGGTAATCGCAAAATTTGCTCGCCTATCCGCAGGGGGCTACCCGTACAATTTGGTGGAAAGCCTGCCCTCTGAGGAAGTGTGCGTGCAGTTGCCACGCGATTTGCCACTCATCACCAATGCCTCCGTCGAAGTCACCAGCCCAATCGTAGGGGAAATGCGCGTGTGCTGGTCAAAGCCTGTTGCCGAAGACCTCGACACCATTATCAATCATGGCCCTTATCGTTACCAAGTGTTGCGCGCGCCCGGCTTGACGGGCGGCAATTTGCAGGAGATACCCGGCGCGTCGTTTGTCGCCGACGATTTTTGGGAAGCCAACGACACCTGCTTCACCGATGTAGGGCTAAACACGCAAGGCCAGCCTTACCACTACCGGATTGACTTTTATGTGAAAGGCTTGAGCGCCCCGCTTGGCTCCACGAACAATGGTTCTTCCGTTTTTCTTTCCATCAAATCAACTGACGAGACCAACTTGCTCTCATGGGAGGAAAACGTGCCGTGGAACAATTATACTTACGTTGTTTATCGTAAAAACGACGCTGGCGTGTTTGATTCCATTGCACAAACCACCACTCGAAACTACGCCGATAAGGGTCTCGTCAACGGTGAGGAATACTGCTACTATATCAAGAGCGTCGGCACTTATAGCATTGGTGGGGTGCTGAACCCCATTTTCAACAACTCGCAGGAAAAATGCGGCATCCCGCTCGACACGATCCCCCCCTGCCCGCCCGTGCTGACAGCCAATAATCTTTGTGATGGCATCGGAGGCGGCGACCCCGGCCCTCCGTTCAAGAACAACCTCTCGTGGTCGAACCCCAATGTGGCGTGCACAGAAACGGACGATGTGACGACCTATCGCGTGTGGTATGCCCCCGACGAGGATGAGCCATTTGCATTGGTCGAGGTGCTCGAAGGAGCCAACAGCACTTCGTACATACACAGCCTCAACACTGGCTTGGCGGGCTGCTATGCCGTGACGGCGGTGGATTCGGTAGGCAATGAAAGCGCCTACAGCAACATCGTTTGCAAAGACAACTGCCCCAATTACGAACTCCCCAACGCCTTCACGCCCAACGACGATGGTCATAACGACGAGTTTCGCCCCTTCCCCGGCTGGCGGTTCATCAGTCGCGTGGATATGCAGATATTCAATCGCTGGGGCAACCTTGTCTTTGCCACACAAGACCCCGCCATCTTATGGAAAGGCAAAAGCCTCGACGGCAAAGACTTAGCCGAAGGCACCTATCTATACGTTTGCAAAGTGTACGAAAGTCGTGTGGGAGGGGAAGTGTTGCGGCCCGACATCCTTAGCGGCTACATCGAACTGATACGGGGAGGGCGGTAAGCAGTTTGTCAACTCGTATCAATCCTTCCTTTGGCAAGAAACAGCATGAGCCACCACCGAACAATCGGGGTGGCTCATGTTGTTGTTAGGCGGCTGTTGTTTTGTTTTCCGCCTGATTTTTCAGCACAGTTTTCAGTTTTTTGAGTTTCGGACGGTTGTTGCCATGCGAACCGCGTCTGATTTTGCCGCGCTTGGTTTTGAAATCACCTTTACCCATTATTTCGGTAGATGTTGGTTGAGAAAATGAGTGAAACGAAAGAGGGGCAAAGGTACGATTTCGATGAAAATAAAAACGACCCCGCGCGGTGGGCGCGGAGTCGCTGATGTTTTTTGTGGCGAGGTGGCCGATTATTCTTTGTCAAATCTCATTTCCTGAATGCTCAGGTTGCTGCCGCTGACCTTCAGATAAAGGTAAACCCGATAATTACCGTTGGCGGAACTCAGGTTGCCTATACAGTACTGGTCGCTGTTTTCGCGGCTGGTTCCCTTGTGCATCTGGCTGAACGCCTTGGGCTTGTTCGCGTCGAAGAAGTTGCGTACCACTTCAAGGGCTTTGGCTTTTGCATACACCTGTTCTTTGTCCTGAATGGAAATCTCCACGTTGGCAGAGAAGAACTTGGAGAGTGCGTCGGCATCGCCGGTATTCAGGGCACTGGTGATGGCTTCGAGGTTCGCGTTGGTCTGGCCAAAAGAAATGGCCGGGACGAACAGAAGCAGAAAAAACAGATTTCTCATTTTTAAAGTCGAGTTTGATTGCCTTCGGAACAATGTGTTCGCAATTGTAACGCCGTTCCTTTCCAATGTAACTGTCAAAATGAGTTTTTTAGTGTTAGGGCGAAGTTAAACCCGTTTTTTCGAGGCAGCGCCGTTTGACTGCATTAAAATTTTATGGCCTTGATGTTTGCCCAAATTCCTGCTCCCGAAAGGCTGACGAAATGAATGCCTGCCGACCAATCTTCGGCAGGCACATCGAGACGGAAGTCGCCGGCAGGCAGCTGCCGCGTGGTTTCCCACACCAGTCGGCCCGACAAATCATGCACCATGAGGCGATACTCGCCCGCCGCTGGCAACGTGGCCGAAAGGTAGGCCACCGAGCCGATTGGGTTGGGCCACACTTGTAGGCTGATGCGTGCCGCATCGGGATTCTGGACGGAAGAGGCAGCCCCCTCGGTCAATTGAAGGCTGGTGGCCGAAGCGCCATCGCCGTTGTTGAGGCCGTTGTTGTTGACTGCATTGCCAGCCGCATAGAAAGTGACGTTGCCAGTGCCTGCGGCGGGGGCCGTCCATGTCACATTGAAGACGTTGGAGGTGGAAGCGTTGTCGTGTTCGGCGTAGGTTCGGCTGGTGGAGTTGACCGTAGCCAGCTTGTAGTTGTTGGGGTTTTGGTCAGAAAAGCCTTTGAGGTCGGTGTTGCCGTTGTTTCTCAGCGCAATCATCTGAAAACCCCAGCGTACTGGGTTGCCTTGAACAGTGTTGACGGTGACGCGGGCGGTGTATTGCTGGCCGGGAATATATTGGAGCACGGCTTCTCCTTCCGAATTGAGAATGTTGATAGAAGTCGTGGAGACAATGTTACTGGGTGTGTGGCAGCTGACACAAAGAATCGGGGTGCCGTTAGGCAGGGCTTCGTCGCCGGGAGCGCCGGTGTTGCCCGCGCCGGGTGGCGAGGAGGCGCGGCCATTTTTGTTGCCAAGCGAAACGAGGAGCAAAAGCAAGCCGACAAAGGCTGTGTAAACAAGGCGGAGTTTCATGTTTGTGTGAGTGGTTGGTGTGAAAAAATCAGTTAGTGAGCGGTTTTCCAAGAAGTCCGTAGAGACACCAACAAACGTCAAATGTTGAGGAGAGGGTGCGGGTTTAATTGTAAAAATTTGGCGCAAGCCACAAAAAGGCACGACGGTTCATGCCCCGATTTTTTCCATTCACCGATTTCAGTTGGCAGCTCAGGGCTTTCGGCTTTCAGCATCGAGGGCGAGCCGAGATGTTTGCATCGTCAAAAGTTTTTTCAACTAAAAAAATAAGAGACGATGAAATCAATACATCCTTTTTTGCTCCCACTGATGTTGCTCTTCACTACCGCATCCATTTTCGCCCAAACTTCCACACTACGAGGTGTCGTGCTCGACAAGCAGGCCGAAACCCCGCTCATCGGCGCCACGGTGGTGCTGCTCGCCAACGCCGCCACCTCAGAAGCCGATACCCCTTTGGGCGCCACGACCGATGTGAACGGCAAATTCACCATCGCCAACGTGCCGGTAGGACGCCAGACCCTGCGCGTCACCTATCTCGGCTACGAACCCCAAACCATCCCCAATATCCTCGTGACGGCGGGCAAAGAAGCCCAATTGGACGTGCGCTTGGAAGAATCGTTCACCAAAATGGGCGAGGTGGTCATCACCGCTCAAGTTAACAAAGACAGGCCTATGAACGAGTTGGCCACCATTTCCGCGCGCCAGTTCAACACCGAAGAGGTGATGCGCTACTCCGGTGGCCGCAACGACGTGGCCAAACTCGTGGCCAACTTCGCGGGCGTGGCAGCCAACAACGATGCCCGCAACGACATCGTCATTCGCGGCAACTCGCCCACTGGCGTGCTGTGGCGGTTGGAAGGCATCCCCATTCCCAACCCCAACCATTTTAGCACACTCGGCACTACGGGCGGCCCCGTATCTGCGCTCAACCCCAATATGATCGCCAACTCAGATTTTCTCACGGGCGCTTTTCCCGCCGAATACGGCAATGCGCTGGCGGGTGTGTTCGACATCAACCTGCGCACGGGCAACAAAGAGCGCCCGGAATACATGGTGCAACTCGGCGCCTTCTCTGGCTTGGAGGCCTTGGTGGAAGGGCCGCTCAACAAGCAGCACGATGGTTCATTCGTGGTGGCTTATCGCCACTCATTCACCGAACTGGCATCCGCCGCAGGGCTGAATATCGGCACCACCGCCACGCCACGCTACAAAGACCTTAGCTTCAACGTTGATTTTGGCAACGGAAAGGCGGGCAAATGGTCGCTCTTCGGCATCGGCGGCCACAGCGCCATTGATTTCTTGGGCGCTGAAATTGACACGACCGACTTGTTTGCCAACCCCAACGAGAACGCCTACAATGTCTCAAAATTCGGTGTCGTCGGCCTGAAACACAACCTCCTGCTCAACGACCGCTCATACGTCCGCACCGTATTGTCAGCCTCTCATTCCGGGAACACCTACACGGCGGACGACCTGACCATTGACGACAACGGCACGCCCTTCCAAATTTGGGACGTGCGCGACGCAGGCAACACCTACCGCCTCTCCTCCTACTACAATCTCAAAGCCAGTAGCCGATTGACCCTTCGTTCGGGCATCCTTGTGCAACAGCAGCAACTCAACACCCAAGTGCGTACCCGAAACAACACCCCTGACCTCGACGACGACGGATTGCCCGATTGGTTCACCGAGCGCGACTTCGACGGGTGGTTCCACCAATCGGAAGCCTACGCGCAGGCTCAATACCGCCTCACCAAAACACTCACGCTCAACGCCGGGCTGCACACCCTTTATTTTGCCAAAACCGAAGACTTCGCGTTGGAGCCTCGCGCCGCGCTCAACTGGCAATTCGCCCCCAAGCACACTCTAAGTCTCGGCTATGGCATGCACAACCAGACGCAGCCCCTGCCCGTGTTCCTTTTCCGCGAGCGCCAAGCCGATGGCTCTTTCGTGGAGACCAACAGCAACCTCGGCTTCACGCGCAACCAGCATTTTGTGTTGGGCTATGATTTCAAACCCGCCCCCTCGTGGCGCGTGAAAGCCGAAGCCTATTACCAAGACCTTTCCAACGTGCCTGTGGAACGCATATCTTCCAGCTTCTCGATTTTGAACACTGGCGCGGATTTTATTTTCCCGGAAAAAAACAATCTCGTGAACAATGGCACGGGCAGGAACGTAGGCGCCGAATTGACGGTGGAAAAATTCTTCTCGCAAGGCTGGTATAGCCTCCTGACGGTGAGCCTTTTTGAATCAACATACAAAGGCTCCGACGGCGTGGAGCGCAGCACGGCCTTCGACGGCGGCTATGTGCTCAATGCGCTGGCGGGCAAGGAATTCAAGCTCGGCGATTCGGGTCGCCGCTTCCTGACTCTGGACACCAAACTGACCGCCGCCGGAGGCCGCCCCTACACCCCCATCAACCTCGAAGCCAGCCAAGCGGCAGGCGAAGAGGTGCTCTACGACGACCAAGCGTTCAGCCTACGCCTCGACGACTACTTCCGCTGGGACGTGAAAGTGGGTTTCCGTCTCAACAGTGCCAAACGCAAACTGTCGCAGACTTTTTTCCTTGATTTCCAAAACGTAACCAACAAGGCCAATATCTTCGCCATGCGCTACAACGAGGTGCGGGGCAACGTGGGTCGCATTGACCAAATCGGGTTTTTCCCGGATTTGCTCTACAGAATTGAGTTTTGAGAATAAGAGTTGATAGAGGTTGATGAGGGTTGATAAAAAGTTGATAGCAAACGCACTACTTCATCAACCCTCATCAACCCTCATCAACCCTCATAAACCCTCATCAACCCTCATAAACCCTCATCAACCCTCATAAACCAAATCATACTTTCGCAGCCATGAAAAAACACCCGTGTTTCCAAGACATCGCCGGTTTCAACGACCGCCACCTCATTTTGGTGGGCTTGCCCTTGGCGAGCATCTTGATTTCGCTGATGCTCTTCGGCGAGTCGTATGCGCAAGGCGATTGGGCCACGGTGGGGACTTGCATCCCCATATCTTTTCTATACACAGCCCTCTACTGGTCTGCGCTGCGATGGACTTACAAACATCTCAAATTGCGTTTTCCCGCGCCCAAAGACATTGGCAAACGGCTCGTGATTGTGTTTGTGGCCTTCAATGTGTTTTATTTCTTGATTAGTTTCGGTCTCAAAACCATGCTGCACGGATTCGAGCCAAACGATGGCCATGAGCCGGAACCATTGTTGACCTATATTTCTTCGCTCATCATGGCGGCGTTGGTGATGACGCTCTACGAGGCGACCTCCTTTTATGTGCAACTGCAAAGAACCGTCGCCGAAAAAGCCGAGCTGGAGCGCCAAAACATCGAATCGCAACTCGAAGGCTTGCGCAATCAGGTGAACCCGCATTTCCTCTTCAACAGCCTCAACACGCTCATCTACCTCATCCCGGAAGATTCGGAAAAAGCCGTGCGCTTCGTGCAGCAGCTCAGCAAGGTGTACCGCTACGTGCTGGAAAGCCGCGATGCCAAACTCATCCCCCTTTCAGAAGAACTCGACTACCTGCAAGCCTATATCTTTCTGCTAAAAGAGCGTTTTGGCGAAAGCCTGCAAGTGAACATCGAACCGCTCGACGGCAGGAAGGAGGCCGCCGTAGTGCCCCTCACCTTGCAGATGTTGTTTGAAAACGCCATCAAGCACAACGTCATTTCCAACGGCAAGCCACTTCACATCGAGGTTTTTGCCGAAAACAGCCACCTCGTGGTGCGCAACAATTTGCAAAAGAAAAATCAGGTGATGGACTCCACAGGGGTCGGTCTTCAAAACATCAAAGACCGCTACCGGATGTTGACCGACAAGGAGGTGCGAGTCATCGCCTCGCAGCAGTATTACACGGTGGTGTTGCCGATGGTGGAACTGGCTGCTGCGGAGTGAAAATCGTTTTTCTTTTGTTCAGTGGAACTTATCGGCCCCTTGCACACCTTTGGAGCAATTTTGCGCCATGAACACTGAACTGCTCAAATCCGAAATCACCTACCGAACCGCCCGCTCCGGCGGCAAAGGCGGGCAAAACGTGAATAAAGTAGAGACCAAAGTGGAAGCCCGGCTCGACGTGGCCGCCTCCGAAGCCTTGAACGAGGCAGAAAAACACCTCGTCTTTGAAAAATTGGCGAGCAAAATATCCGCCGAGGGCATCCTCTTCGTCACAGACCAGACCGCCCGCTCGCAATGGGCCAACAAACAATTGGCCGAAGCCAAACTCCTGCGACTCATTGCCAAAGCCCTGCATCAGCCCAAAAAACGCATCGTCACCCGCATATCTCAGGGCGCCAAAGCGGCGCGGCTCCAAGCAAAACGACAACACGCAGAGAAAAAAGCCAACCGCCGATGGGCGCCCAATGGCAGCCAACAAGACTGAACATTATTTCTGCCCGTTCAAGTAAGCCGTCACCTTGTTGCCAGCCTCCAGCAGCGTCGTCAGCGCCGCTTCGTGCAACACCCGGTTTTGCATATCCACCTCCGAATAATCTTCTTTCACCTTCTTCGTGTGAGCACTTCGTGTCACGACGCTTGTATGCGGAATCACGCCCGTGCGAATGTCCATCAACACCACCTCACAAGTGGCAAAAGCCTTCGCCTCATCCTTCTTGAAGGCGCGGTATTTTTGAAAAATATCGCTGTGCAAGCTAAAAATCAGCAACATATCGGCCTGCACCCGCACCGCCGATTCCCGCAACTGATGAATGTTGGGCTTCGCCCCCGTCACCATCATGGGCAACAGCATCACCTCCTGCACGCGCGGCGAGCGCCTCAGCGCGTACGTCAAGGTGTCCATCAGTCTCTGCTGGCTCTTCATGCTCTCCTCATCGTGCCATCGCCACGCGCCGCCCCACATATTGTTGTGGCGCGACATGGCCCCGCCAAAGTTGAACGCCGCCAAACGCAGCGTGTCCCGCAGCTCGATGTGGCCGTCGAGGATGCGGCGAATGTCCTCCTCGCTCAGGGTGCGCTCCTTGTAATCGAAGAGCGATTCGGTCAGTACGGGGCCGCCTTGTTCGCGTGGAAAATGGCTTGGAGGGGTGCAAGCCAGCTGGCACAACAGCGGCAGCAGCAGAAGAATGTTCGGACGTGACATGTCAGAATAGTTTTTTCGCACAAAAACGCAGAGACTTTTCAGACCTTTCACCCCGAACATTTTTTATTTTTTTTGACAATGGCAAAACAACTCGACCGTCGCTCCTTTCTCCGAAATGCCACCCTCGCCAGCGCCGCGCTCACCGTGCCGAACATCTCCCTTGCGCAATCTCCCCAAACTGTCAAGCCCCGAACAGCCATCCTCAACGAGCGTCTGCGCATCGGCTTCATCGGCACTGGCCTGCGTGGGCAAAATCACGTCGAACTCGCCCTGCTGCGCGACGACTGCGAGGTGGCCGCCATCGCCGACCCCGACCCGCGCATGGTGGCCGACACCCTGAAAATGATTGCCAACAAAGGCAAAAAGAAACCCGCCGTCTATGACAAAGGCGACCATGATTACCTCAATTTGCTGAACGACAAAGACATTGACGCGGTGGTCATTTCCACCCCCTGGGAATGGCACACCCAACAATGCGTGGCCGCCATGCAAGCAGGCAAATATGTGGCCACCGAAGTGGGCGGAGGCTTCTCGCTCGATGAGTGCTGGCAACTCGTCAACACCCACGAGGCCACTGGCAGACATCTCATGTTTTTGGAAAATGTCTGTTACCGCCGCGACGTGATGGCCGTGTTGCAAATGGTGCGCGAAGGATTGTTCGGCGAGCTCATGCACCTCGAAGGCGGCTACCAACACGACCTGCGCGGGGTGAAATTCAACGATGGCCAAACGCCCTACAATTCCGGCGTGGAGTTTGGCGACAAGGCATTCAGCGAAGCCCGTTGGCGCACCAAGCACTCCGTGCACCGCAACGGCGACCTCTATCCCACACACGGCATCGGCCCGGTGGCCATGATGACCAATATCAATCGCGGCAACCGCTTCCTCTTCCTCACCTCCATCGCCTCCAAACCACGCGGGCTGCACGAGTACATCGTCAATCATCCAAAAGGCGGCCCCAGCCACCCGAGCGCCAAAACCCGATTCAATCTCGGCGACGTGGTGACCACCCTCATCAAAACTTCCAACGGCGAAACCATGCTGCTCTCTCACGACACCAACCTACCGCGCCCCTATTCGCTTGGTTTCCGCGTGCAAGGCACCAAAGGAATCTGGATGGACGTGAACAAAAGCCTCATGCTCGACGGCCACACCAAAGCACACGCTTGGGAGGATGCCAAAACTTGGCTCGACCGCTACGACCACCCGCTGTGGAAACGCTACGGCAATGATGCCAAAACTGCCGGGCACGGCGGCATGGACTTCTTCGTTTTTCACCATTTTGTGGAGTGCGCCAAACGCAACATCGCCCCGCAAATAGATGTTTACGACGCGGCCACATGGCTTGCCATTACGCCGCTCTCCGAAGCCAGCATCGCCACCGGCAGCAGCCCGCAAATGTTCCCGGATTTCACCCGCGGCAGATGGACGGAGCGCCAGCCCGATTTTGCATTCGGAGATAGTTTTTGAAAAAATTCTGTATAACGCACAAAACATGGAAAAACACTACACCAACAATGACATCACTGTCGTCTGGAAGCCGGACGTGTGCATTCACTCCACGCTCTGTTGGCGCAGTCTGATAAAGGTTTTCGACCCCCGCAGACGCCCCTGGATTGACATGGACGGGGCCGATACCGAAGCCATCATCGCCCAAGTGGAAAAATGCCCCTCTGGAGCACTCAGTTGGCATCGCAATCAATCAGGGGAGACCAAGCCGGCAAGTGTGGATGTGGAGACCATCGTGGAAGCCACCCCCAACGGCCCGCTCATGGTCTATGGCAATATCAAAGTGAAGGATGCGGAAGGCAACGAAACGAGCAAGCACAAAGTCACCGCCTTTTGCCGCTGCGGGGCTTCCAACAACAAGCCTTATTGCGACGGTTCGCATCGGAAGGTTGATTTTAAGGGCTAATACCGCGTCCGGTCAAGCGAAGCGGGCAGGGGCAAAAGCCATGGAGACAGCACTTCGGTTTTTATTTGAAGAATAATATTCTGATTTAGCCTTGGATTTAGATTTTCCAAATTTAGGGGATTTAGGGGGATTTCAAACGATGTGCAATACCGAAGACTTTTGCCCCTACTTACCTAAGCAGTACCACATCGCCTTTTTTTACCTCCACTCTACCGTCGTAATACTCCAGCTCGACGTACCACACCAGTACGTCGGAGGGGAACGGCTCGCCAGAGGCGCGTTGGCCGTCCCAAGCATAGTTCAGGTCGTTGGGCATGAAATTGCGGCTCTCGAAGACCGTGTCGCCCCACCGGCTCACCACCCGCCACGTCCGCACCAGCCGCACACAAGGGTCCGTCTTGGGGTAAAACAAGTCGTTCACCCCATCGCCGTTGGGCGTGAATGCGTTGGGGATGACCACCACGCAGACATCGTCCACGGTCACCAGCACCGAGTCTTGCGCCTCGCAGCCATTGGCATCCGATACCGTTAGTGAGTAGAGCGTAGTGGACAGAGGCGACGCTTCCGGCGAGAGGCAATTGCCACAATCGAGTCCTAAGGTGGGCGACCACGCAAAATTGAGGGTGCCCGTTCCGCTGGCCTTGACATTCAGCACAAGTCGAGCACCGATGCGCAAAGTCGTGTCGGGCGGCATGGTGAGGCTCAGCGGCGGATAAGCAGATACCTGTACCACCGTGACGGTGTCGCATTCGCCGCCCATGCCGGGGGCGACGAAAATCGCCGTGGTGTCGGCGGGCAGGGACGTGCCGTTGAACAAAAAAGTCTCGTTGGCGCAGATGGTCGTGTCTATTTCCGTGAAAGGGGGTACAAGCCCCATCACATTGACGGTCAGCAGGGTGTCGCAGCCGGGACCCGTGGCTGGGAAAAAGAATGTGGCCACAGTGTCGGCGGGGAGGGAGACGCCAAACAGGTCGAGTTGCTGCCCGCGACAGACGATGGTGTCGAGTTGAATGAACAGGGTGTCCGCCACCCGAATAGTGAGTGTGTCCACCGATACGCATCCATCATCTGTCTGGGCCACGATGGTCCATGTGGTGGTGGCTGCTGGGGCGACGGTGACCGAGGCGCAGGTGTCGCAGGAGAGGAACGCGCCGGGCGACCATTGCCAGCGTGTGAAAAAGTCGGGACGCTCGAAGGTCAGTGTCAGGTCGGAGCATCCCTCAAGGTCGTCGCCGAGTTGCAGCACGGTGGCGGTGGCGATGCTGATGGTGACGGTGTCGCTTTGGAGGTTGCCGCAGGCATCCCACACGTCCACCCAATAGGTGCCGGGCAGGAGGGTGGTGAGCGAGGAATCGGCGGTGCCGTCCTGCCAGCGGTAGCGGGCGAAACCGCTGCCCGCGTTAAAGGTGAACACGCCGTTGTCGCATACCGTCTGGTCGGGGCCAAGGTCGAGGGTTTTGTCGAAAGGCTCGGCCACAACGAGGGAAAGGGTGTCAGTCACCGACCCGCAGGCGCTCTGGGCCGTCACCACGAGCCACCCCTCACCCGGCGCGTCGAACCTGACCCAAGCCTGAACGCCGTCGGTAGTCAGAGAACCGGACAGCCCTTCGAGTTTCCAGAGGATAGAGTCGTACTCGTAGCAGCCTGTCTTTTCGACGAGGAAGGCGTAGGTGCTATCCAATTGGCAGATGGTGTTGGGCGCGTTTTTGGAAAATGATATGTCGGGCTGGGCAAAAAGGTTTTGAGCGACGTTGACTAAGCCAAAAGTCGCGCCAGGTGTGCCTGTCAAGCGTTGGCCGCTTTCCTGAAACTGACAGTCGGGAGCAGGCAGGTTGGGGCGGTGGATGACGTGAAGAATATCGGAAGGAGTCGTACCTCCTCCAAACGAGCTTCTATTTGTGACATATATTTTCCCGTTTGGTGCCAACTGCAATCTGCCGGGTTGATTAGGGGTTGTTATGCTTTGTAAGTAAAGCACTTTGAGAGAGCTCATGATCTGAGAAGAATCACCTGAGGATATGTCCAGTTGAGCCAAGTACAAGTTGCCAATATCATCCGAATATGTCACATAGAGAAAACGATTGTTGGGAGAAAACTCAACCCCGATGATGGCTTGTAAAACCGGCAAAGCTATTTCATTGTGTATTTGGCCATTGGATGCATCAAAGTCACAAAGAGCAAGCGGATACCCCGATATTCCTGCAAACGCAGCAATCTTTTTCCCATTGGGTGAGCATTTAATTATGCCACCTCCCACACCACCAGAAATGATGTTGGATGGGCTGCCGATTGGAACTGTGTTCAGCCCATTTTCGTCTATTCGAAACACGTAGTATTGCATTTCCCAACTCATTCTTATTAGCCAATAAGTGTTGGTAGTGCATGAGCGCGTGACTGTGTGGTAGCGATTCCCAGTGCTAAACGGAACTGCTTTCTCACCTGCTACCACATCGCCTTTCCCACCGTCCAATTTCATATCCACAAGCGTATAAACAGCCGTGCCAGTAGGAAAAGAGCCAATAAACAAATAATAAAGCCCTGCTTTTCCGGGATAAGGAACCGCAATGACCTCGCTAATCGAACCCGAAGTGCCAATATCGGTTCCGTTGGGCATTGGTTGATGAAAGCGATTGAACACAGTTTGGCCATCCGAATAAAAAAGCAGGTTTCCCTTTGGGTCGCACATTACCGCCGAGCCGAGTTGGTGATTCATTGTTTGCCCATCCGTCAGCACCGTGGGCGGCTCCGTGTTGAAATCCAGCCCCGACCTGTTGCCGAAATACCATATCCGCGCCTCACCCGGTGCGCACACATCTTCCCCACAGTCGCAGTCAGGGTCGAGGCAATCGAACAGGCCGTCGCCGTCGTCGTCCAAGCCGTTGTTGCATATTTCCACGCCGCGCGGGCAGGCGGGGGTGCAGATGGTGTCGAGCGCCATGTCAAGGTCATTGGCAAGCAACGTGTCGGATGGGAAGTGCCACGGTGAGACTAAGCCTACCGTCACATTCTCTGTGCTGGTGGGCACTTCGTCAGAAGTCATGTCCCATTGGTCGGGTGGGCATTCGCCGATATAGCCAAGCGGGTCTGCCTTGATGAGCGGGCTGGTCATCAAGTATCCGCCATCGAAGTAAGTCAGGCTGTTGAGGGTGTTGGGTACCGACTCGTAGTGTCTTAACCATACTATATTGCCTTCGTAGTCGGTGTGCATCAGCGACCTGTATTGCTTTATGTTTCCCAAGGAAATGTAAATCGAAGTTCTCGTGCTAATCGTGATGCCAGTAGGCGTGGCTACTACATTCAGCGGGACAAAAAAGGTTGGCAACAACCTGTAGTATCGCTTTGACCAGATGATTTCTCCCTCTGGGGTCAGTTTGGTGAGCCAAGCGTGCAATACCCCGGCAGGCGTTATTGTCGTCCCCAATGCATAGATATGTCCATCCTGACCGACTGTCACAAAGTTTAGGCGGTTTGCGAGCGTCGAGCTAAGTTTTTTGCTCCAGATGAGCGAACCATCCGCCGCGTATCTCAAGACATTTGTAGTTATGATAACCCCTTCTCCACACGCCACAAAACCTCCGTCAGGCATCAAGGCCGTTTGATACACATTCAAAAAGGTTTGGGCATTGTACCAAAGCAAGTTGCCAGCGGCGTCAAATTTGGCCGAGCTGCCCGCTATGATGTCGCCTTCTGGCGTGACGAGCAAATCCTGATAACGCAACAGCGCGAATGCTGTGGTGTCCAAGGTTCGCATCCACAGCACCTCGCCTTCGGATGAAAACTTGCCAAGAACGACCGCCTGATTAGCGCCCGGAACAAAAATGTTGGGCGATTGGCCAATCAAGGCGGCAAACCCTCCATCGGGCATAGCGGCTATTTGGCGGAAAGTATGAGTCTGAAAATTGTCTCGGTAAAAGTGTTTAGCCCAGACCAATGTTCCGTCGGGTGTTTTTTTCACCAAAAAAGCGCCGTATTGGTCTGGCGAGGAAGAAATGAGGCCGATATTTCCGCCATAGAGAAGGTTTCCGTCTGTCAATACGGTAGCGCACGAAAAAGTTTCGCTTCCTGCGGTTTGCGACGATGACGGCCTCATCAAAAACGTCTTCCCACGGCACGAATCCCGCACGGCCACCGTCTGGGTGATGCTGGTGGCGCAAAAGTCGCCTCGTGCCACCAAGCGAATATCGTAGATGCCTTCTGCCGTGAACACGAGCGAGTCCAGTATCGCCCCTTGGCTTTCGCCGTTCACAAACCACTCGTACTGCAAGGCGTTTTGACTGGTGTTCGCCACATACACCGTCTGCCCCACCTCTGGCGAGAGGCTGCTCACCGCGAAACCCGCCACCACCGGACACAGCACCTGCACCGTCGCCAACGCGGTGTCCGCCGCGCAGAGCTGGCCGTTGAGCGGCTGCGCGATGAGTTGCACGGTGAACACGCCCGCCGTGTCGAACAGGTAGGAGGCGTTCTGCTGGCCGCCAAATGCCGCGCCATTGAGCGACCAGCCAAATGCCACGGCGTTCTGGCTGACATTGACAAAGCTCAGCGCGCTGCCAGCTAACACCGTGGTGTCGTTTGGAACAAAGGCAGCCAGCGTCGGCAGCGGGCAGGGCGGCAGGCACCCCTTCGAGTCGAGCAAACTCTTGCGAGCGCCGTTGAGGAAAAAGTTCATGCGGCTGGCCTGTCCCTGTGTGAAATCGTGCATACAGTTGAGGTTGCCATAGTCCATATAGTTGTGGGTCATGTCGGGCTGGTCGGTGGCGAAGCCCGACTGGGTGTCGGTCGAGCAGGTGTTGACGGACTGGCCGCATGGCACACCCGACGTGCTCTGGTCGGGCGGGGTATCGCATACGCGGTCGCCGTCGGTCAGACAATCGTCGTTTTTGCAGCCGCCCTGAAAAGTGTGGTAGAGGCCGAAATAGTGTCCCATCTCGTGGGCAAGCACGGTGTTGGCGGCGAGCGTGGTGCCGAAGAACACGGATTCGGTGACGATGCCGTCGAGTGGCAGCCCGTGGAAAGAGGGCGAGTAGGCAAAAGCAGAGATGCCGCAACCTTGGGCGCTGGAGCAGACGGAGCGCAGCACCCAAATGTTTACATACTCCCTGGGATTCCAGCGGCTGAGGTTTTTCATGGCAATTTCCTGTGTCTCGATGACGAGGTCGGTGAGCGTGTTCTGGACTCGGGTGATGCCGTTGGTGGGCTGGCCCTCGGGGGTGCGTTGGGCAAGGCAAAACTGGATGCCCACGGTGGTGCCGCTGCCTTGGTCGTAGTAGCCCTGATTGGCGAAGGCCTGATTGAGCCAAGCGATGCCCTGCTGCACCTGCGCGTCGGGGATGTTCTCCGCCCCGCCGTCGTGGATGATGTGCACCACGACTGGGATGGTGACGACCTGTCCGCCCCGTTCGGTGGAGGCGAGGTCCTTCGAGGCGCGGAAGTGCTGGAGCGCCTCGTGTTCCAGTTCGCTGTGTCTTTTCATGCGGGCAGGGTCGGTCAGCGCCTGCTGTAGCAGTTGGTCAGTGGCGCAGGGGAAGTCTTTTTGCGCGTCCGCATGAAAGGAAATCAACAGGTGCAGGGTGAGGAATAGGTAGATTGTTCGTTTCATCTCGCGGGAAAATTTGTTGGTCAAAAATAGGCTGCGTTGGATAAACCCCACCCCTAACGCAGCGGAATGGCTACATTTGTCAAAAAATATCTCTACACATGGTTCGTCTGATACACACCTGCCTTTGCCTCATAACCGGGACGCATTTTTGTTTCGCCCAAACCAACATTCTCACGACCAACCCCCTCGCCGAACAAATCCTGTTGGGCAATTACAACCCTGCCGACTATGCGGCCTCGACCATCGTGAATGTCCCCTCCATCATCGCGGCGGAGCTCAACACCCGCATCTCGCCGGATAGTTTGAAGTCCTACATTCTAAAAATGAGCACATTCAAAACCCGCAACACTGGCTCCGACACGCTTTCGCCCGTCACGGGCATTGGCGCCGCGCGGCGTTGGGTGCATGAGCAGTTTGAGACATTCTCAGCCGAAAACGAAGACCGGCTCGTGGTGTCCTACCTGCAATTCAACCAAACGATTTGCGGGGTAGGGCAGCATCGCAACATCATGGCCGTGTTGCCGGGGGCTAACCCATCGAACAACGGTGTCATCTTGATAGAGGGCCACCTCGACAGCCGATGCAACGTCCTTTGCGACACGGCTTGCGTGGCAGAGGGTATCGAAGACAATGCCACCGGCACCGCGCTGGTAATGGAACTGGCCCGCGTCATGTCGGCCTACACGTTTGAAAACACCATCGTTTTCATGGCAACCATCGGCGAGGAGCAAGGGCTGTTGGGGGCCAATGCTTTTGCCGCATACATCCAGCAAAAAAATATCCCCCTGCGGGCGGTGCTGAACAACGACATCATAGGGGGCATTATATGCGGCAAAACGTCGTCGCCGCCCTCCTGCCCGGGACTTGACCAAGTTGACTCCACGAGCGTGCGGCTGTTTTCGTTTGGCGCATTCAATTCCAAACACAAGCAACTCGCCCGATTCATCAAATTGCAATATCAGAAAAACATCCTGCCGCAGGCATCCGTGCCGATGAATGTGCGCATCATGTCGCCCGAAGACCGCACGGGGCGCGGTGGCGACCACATCCCATTCCGTGAGCGCAACTACGCGGCCATGCGCTTCACTTCTGCCAACGAACACGGCGACGCGAGCAACAACGCCAACTACACCGACCGCCAGCACACCTCCGGCGATGTGCTGGGCGCCGACACGGACGGCGACGGAGAGGTGGATTCTTTCTATGTGGATTTCAACTATTTGGCCCGCAATGCCATCATCAACGCCAATGCCGCTGCCATGGCTGCCCGCAACGTGCCCACCCCTTCGGATTTCACCGCCACTCGTGTTGGCAACCAACTTACCGTGAATATCACCCCCACCAGCACAGGGGCGTATCGCGTGGCTTTGCGCACCTCCACGAACGATTGGGATTCTATTTTCACCCTCATAGGCACCACGACGGGCGTTTTCCCCTGCAATCCTACGGGGGGGCTGTTCGCAAGCGTGGCATCGTTCGACCTACATGGCGTGGAAAGTCTTTTTTCAGAGGAAAAACTCGTGGCGCCCAGTGTGTCCACCAATGAGCCAAACGAAGAGCCGACACCCAACATTCAATTGTTTCAGAACCGCCCCAATCCTTTCGACGAGGCGACCTGGATTTCTTTTTGGGTGAACGAGGTGCCGACCTACCGCTCGGCATGGGTGCAGATTGTGGATTTGCAGGGCAGAGTCATTGAAAAAATACCCGTAGTGCTGAAGCAAGGGCTGAACGAGACGATGTACACACATGGCTACGGCGTGCGCGGCACGTTTGCCTACGCGCTCGTGGTGGATGGTCAGGTGGTGGACGTGCGGCAGATGATTTTTGCGAATTAAGCCGCGTTTCGCAGGGTGCGCGAATAATTCATCAAGGTATTTTATACCTTGATTTCATACGATTTGTCAGATGGCCATGATTGATTTCCTTGATTTTGAACAGATTGCGCTTTTAACCATGCTAAAAAATTGACGACACGAGGCACAAACGCCTTATTTTCGCCTCGAAAACGGCAAAAGATGACCAAAACCTACCACAAAATCGTTCGGGGCGACAGCCGCCACATGAAGGAAGTACGCGACGAGAGTGTTCACCTTGTCGTCACCTCACCGCCATATTGGCAGCTGAAAGACTACGGCACGGACAATCAAATCGGCTTTCACGACGACTATGAGACGTACATCAATCATCTGAATTTGGTTTGGAAAGAATGTCATCGTGTGTTGCACAAAGGCTGCCGCCTGTGCATCAATATTGGCGACCAGTTTGCGCGCTCGGTCTATTACGGTCGCTACAAAGTCATCCCGATTCGCACGGAAATCATAAAATTCTGCGAGTCCATCGGGTTCGACTACATGGGCGCGGTGATTTGGCAAAAAGTCGCCACCACGAACACCACCGGCGGCGCGACGATTATGGGCAGTTTTCCTTACCCGCGCAACGGCATTTTGAAAATTGACTACGAGTTTATCCTCATTTTCAAAAAGCACGGCGACGCGCCCAAACCCGACCGGGAGAAAAAAGAGCTTTCCAAAATGACCGTCGAAGAATGGAACGAGTTTTTCAGCGGTCATTGGAATTTCAGCGGCGCGAAGCAGGACAATCATTTGGCGATGTTTCCCGAAGAATTGCCACGCCGGCTCATCAAAATGTTCGCCTTCGCGGGCGACGTGGTGCTTGACCCCTTCCTCGGTAGCGGCACCACTTCGTTGGCTGCCAGAAACTTGGGCCGCCACTCGCTCGGCTATGAAGTCAATCCTGACTTCATTCCCATCATTCGCAAAAAAATTGGCGCCGATGAAAAAACCCTGTTCGACAAGGCGCAATTTCTGTTCGAAGAGCAAGGCGAGTTGCTTGTTGATTTTGAAAACGAGGTTCAAAAACTGCCCTACATTTTCAAAGACCCACTTCGCTTGGACAAAAAAATTGACGTGAAAAAACTTCAGTTCGGTTCCAAAATTGACCAAAACGGCTCAGCCAAGCGCGAAGCGTTTTTCACCGTGAAAGAAGTCATCAGCCCCGAACTTGTGCGACTTAGCAACGGCCTCGAAGTGCGGCTCATCGGTATCCGTGAAAACCCGGCGCAAAACGGCAAGGCCCGCGACTGGCTGCACGAAAAGACAAAAGGTCAAAAGGTTTTCCTGAAATACGATGCCGTGAAACACGACTCCGACCAGCGGCTGATGGCTTATTTGTACTTGCAGAACAAGACTTTTGTGAACGCGCATCTGGTGCGGTCGGGGTTGGTTTCGGTGGATAATTCGCTGGAGTTCAAGTATAAAGCAAAATTTATTAAACTTACTCAAGGATAATTTATGGCGAAAGAATGGATACTAAATAGCGCGATGAATCGCTTTCAACTTAATTTCAAACGAAATGTAGGCCCTACTTCTGAATCAATTAGAAAATGTGCTCCTAAAACAGTTGATGAACGGCGGGAGTATTATTTTTCAAACGTTCGTTCCAAAGACCATATCCAAAATTTGGGAAGAGTGCTTTATGTCAAAATCACTGAGGTGATTCATGCCGAAGTTGCCACCATAACCGAACAAGACTGCGTTGACTACATTGAAAACCTTGTGATTGAAAGAACCTACGATGGCTATGTTACTGAAATTGAAACTGTTTACGGACAATTGCAAAAAATACTCAACGTAAAAATCGAACCAGCTCCTGACGAGTGGGACAGATTGTTCGATGTTGACTTTTACATTAAAGTTGGGGAGAGATACATCGGACTTCAAATTAAGCCGATAAGTGTTAGCGGAGGTTCTATCCAACTGCCTGAAATTTTCAAAGAGAAAATGATTCAGCAAGGAACCCATGTACAATTCACGGAGGTGTTTGGCGGCAAGGTTTTTTACATCTACTCGGTCAAAAATGATGGCAGAAAAGAGATTTACAACCGTGATGTCATCCAAGAAATCCAACTTGAAATCAACCGATTGAGCCAGTAATGCGTTTTTGCCGTTGCTCTATTGACCACATCAACACATTTTTTTGCCATGAAAGAAAAAGGCATCCCAACTGTTGACCTCTCCAAATTTGCCTCCGGCAGCCCTGCCGAAAAAGAAGCCTTCGTGCGCGCGCTTGGCAAGGCTTTTCACGAAGTAGGCTTTGTGGCGGTGGTGAACCACGGCGTTCCCAAAAATTTGATTGACCGCTTCTACGAGGCCTCAAAAGCCTTTTTTGCCCTGCCAGAGGCTGTGAAGAAAAAATACGAGATACCCGGCATGGCTGGCCAACGCGGCTACACTTCTTTCGGAAAAGAACACGCCAAGCAGTCGCAGGTGGCCGATCTGAAAGAGTTTTTCCAAATCGGCCAAGAAGTGCCTGCCGACCATCCGCTCAAATCGGAATACCCCGACAATGTGCAGGTGGCCGAGGCGCCCGACTTTCCTCGTCTGGGCCGCGAACTCTATCAGGCTTTTGAAAAAGCAGGCGGCTTGCTGCTCGAAGCCATCGCTGCCCACCTCGGCCTCGACAAGGATTATTTCGCCCGTCAAATCACGCACGGCAACTCCATCCTTCGCAGCATCCACTACCCGCCTATCACGCACGAGCCTGCCAGCGCCATCCGCGCCGAACAACACGAGGACATCAACCTCATCACGCTGCTCGTGGGCGCGAGTGCCGGCGGCTTGGAACTATTGAACTCTGAAAATGAATGGGTGCCCATCCTCCCCGAGGCCGACGAAATCGTCATCAACGTGGGCGACATGCTTCAGCGGCTCACCAACGACTACCTGAAAAGCACCACCCACCGCGTGGTGAACCCGCCCCGCTCCGAGTGGCATTTGCCGCGCCTGAGCATTCCATTCTTTCTGCACCCGGTCAGTTCGATGGATTTGACCTGCCTCCCCTCCTGCGTCACCGCCGACAACCCGCTACACTACGCGCCCATCACCGCTGGCGAGTATCTGGACGAGCGGCTGCGGGAGATTGGGTTGAAAAAATAGGCTTGCTGCGGGAAAGGAAAGACTTGCGCGAGGCAAACGCGAGCCATCCTCACTCGGTCTTGTTTCTCCTGGTCTCCTCCCCTGCCTGCATGGAGGCCTCCACTTCCCAATTGGCGCGGAGCGGGTCGAGTTTTTTGGTAAAAATCGGCTCTGGCTGGCGGCGGGCAAAATAATCGCCCGTGTCCCAACGGCCATTGCGGTTGCGGTCTTCGATGAGACGGGCGGTGTAGGCGGCTGCCACCAAGTTGGTGAATATCAGTTTTTTCTCTGTGCCCTCGGTATCGAAAACGCGCTCTTCCTCCACCACGGTGCCGTTCAGCAATTGCAGCACATATTGGGTGCCCGGAATCAAATTTTCCACCGTCAGGTTCAGCCCGCCAAGTTGTTTTTCGGTGTAAACATTCAATATGCGAACGAGTGTGTCGGCATTGGGCACCCCATAGAAGTCCGTGACGGCACCGGGCAAAAGGGTGAGCGTGTAGGTTTTGCCAAACTCCCAAGCGACTTGGACATTGATATTTCGCGGCAGCGTCGAGTCGAGTTGGGCGGAAAAATCGAAGAAGGGCGTGCTGTCAATCAGCATCAGCCATTGCGCGGTGTCCACGCTGGCCAAGATTGAATTGAAGGAAATGGTTGCTTGTTTGGTGGGGTGCTGACTGACGGTTTTTGTGACGCTTGGAGCGGGAGCGGTCGGGGCGGTTTGTCGTCGGCTGGTGCTCGCGGCGGCAGGTGCGCTCGCTTCGGCTAGCGCATGGTTTTTTAAAAAATCTTCGCGCGACAGGTTGCGCACTCGCACCGTGTCGTCGTTGGCCATCAATTGCCATGCTGCGGGGGCGCTCATGTCGTACCAAACAAAAAGGGTGTCTTTCACTTTCTCGACGGTGTAGCGCACATCGGGTGTTTCAGGCCGAATGGCGACCGCGTCGGGCGAATCGGTATAAATCAGTTGCACCAAGCCAAAGCGGAGGGTTTTGTTGTCGAAAAGGCGAAAAGTCGGCTGATTTTTGAAAAGTTTGATGCTCAGCGATGCGTTGGCAGAGTCCGTCAGCGCCAGCAGGCTATCAGCAAATCCGATACGCTCATTCTGGCCATCCCATTTCAAATCCCCGGAACTATCGTCAATAGCAGCCACTTTATACACGCCTTCCTTCACGTTTTGAATGGAAAACTGGCCGCTTTTGTCGGTACGGGCGAAATAGTAGGGTTTCTCCTTGCGCACCACACTGTCTGTAAAATCATCGTAGAGCATCACCGAAATATTTTCGAGCGGCTCGCTCGTAAAGGCATCCACCACGATACCGTTGGCAGAGAGGCTGTCCAAAAAATCGCCCGTGGAGAACACGAACCGCAAATCCTTCGCTGGGTTGTTTTCATGAAAATCCTTGACCGCCGTGCCGAAATTGATGGTGTAGGTCGTGTTGGGGCGCAGGGTGTCTTCCTTCGAGAATTCCACAATTACCTTTTTGCCTTTCAAAGTGATGTCGGGGCGTTTTTTCAAAGGCGGCGAAATGACGACTTGCGTGCCTACATCCGACAGCACCACCCACTCGTTGAAAGCAAGTTCGATGCGGCGCTCGGAAAAGCGGGTGCTGAAATTGCGCGTGCTGGCTTCCGCGACCACCTCCGGCGGGTCTGTGTCTTTGGGGCCTCCGGTGGGCGAGCCTTGCCTCGCGCAGGCAAAGAGCAGGCTAAGCAACACAGGGCTGCAAAGCAATCGAAAGAAAAAGTTGCGAGGAAACGAGTTCATGTGTTTGAAGCGGCGAAGTTATGTCGGGTTGGGGTATGGAAGAGCGACTTTGTATTGCTCGATAAAAGCCCTGTAACGCGGGTCTTTTCTCAAAATCTCCTCGTTTCCAATCAAAATAAGGTGCTCGCGGGCGCGTGTGAGGGCGACGTTCAGTTTGCGGTCAACGCCCTCTCCGCTGAGGTTGACGAGGCTTGCCAACTGAAATTCGGAGTGAACGCAAGTGGAAACGATGATGATGTCGCGAGCGCCGCCTTGATAACGCTCCACCGTGTCAATCGTGATTTCGTCGGGGTCGAGGTTGGCGGCGGACAGGCTTTCGCGGATTTGAGCGATTTGCGCCCGCCACGGGGTGATGATGCCGAGGGACTTTGCGGGATGCCACGGCTTGCTGTTGGCGGCCCACACATTTTTGAACATGGCGACCAGCTGCGCCACCCACTGTGCTTCCACGGTGCTCGTTTTGGGATTCGACAAGTTTTCTGCTGGTTGGGCTGGCAGGAAAACGACCCTTTTTTCAAATAAAATTTTTTCAAAAGCGGGGCCTGCAGCGGGCCAATCGTAACGGAGCGGCTTGTGCTGGTGATGTTCGGGGGCTTGGTCGAGCGTGAGCAAATGGCCCCCGTAAAAATACCGATTCGGGAAATCCATGATGTCAGAATGCATACGTCCCTGACGGTCGAGTTGGCCGTAAGCCCAGTGCCAGCCCTGCTCCTGACAACGCCGGTAGAGCCTTTCAAAATAAGAATCACGCAAATCGGCAAGGCCAATACTGTTCAAGTCCGCATCCTTCACGACGGTGGTCGCCGACCGTTGAGTGGTGACAGCTGGCAATTGGCGGTGGTCGCCGATGAGGGTGAAATGTTCGAAGCGGGTCAGCAAGCCTATCAGCTGAGGCTCCAAAATTTGTGATGCCTCGTCCACGATAAGCCGCTGAAATTTTTTGAGTTTCAGCAAGCCCTCGTTCGAGCCAAAAGAGGCCACCGTGCTGACGAATACCCGATGGCTATCGAGCACGGCGCGAAGTTCGGCGCGGTTTTTTGCTTCCGCGATTTTCACGCTCAAAAGTTGCTCTCGAAACCGCTCGTCGGTCGAGTGTTTGTTCCCGATGCGCAGATACTGCTGCCGAATGTCGCCGCCGATGCTGTCGAGCGCCTCGCAGATTTCGTCCACTGCGCGATTGGTGTAGGCCAACAGGAGCAAGTTGTCGGAGGTCTCGTTCAGCACTTGGGCCGCGAGGTCGCGCAGCATCACGGAGGTTTTGCCTGTGCCGGGCGGCCCCCAGAGGAGGAAGTAGTGAGGGGTGGGGTGGATGCCCAGCACCAGCCCCCGCTTCTCCGCGCCAGCCTCTGCCCATTCTAGCAACCCCCGATACATGGCGGCAAAGCCCGTGTCCATCATGTCGGGTTCCAGGCACCAATAGCCCTCCGTCTCGAAAGGTTTGAGGTTGTGCTGCCGGAAGCGCAGCTGCACGGTCACGCGGTCTTTGCCCAGCTCCATGATGGTGCATTTGATGACTTGGTGATGCAACACGGTGTCAGTCGAGTCCACGGCTGGATAGAGGAGCGCGATGTCGCCAACGCGGAAATTGGCCAGCGGATTGGTGAGCGGCGTTTTCCGAAAAACGATGCACGGTTCGGGCTGGGCAGCGTGGTTTTCGAGCATTTCGAGATGGCTCAAAATGCTGAAAGCTAGTTGTTTTTCCTCAAAACTGCTGCGCCAGAGGGCAGCGTGGCCATTGGAGCCGTCCACCCCCTCTTCGCCGACTTTGGCCAACCAATGCTCGCGCGCGATGAAACCCGCAAAGGCGTTGAAATACTTTTTTTCCAACAAAGACAACCCCGCGTAGGCCGCCTCAAAACGGGCAAAATCGCGCTCGGTGAACCCTTTGCCATGAGCGGCTCTCAGCCGACCAAACACAGCCACCTGTTCATCGCCGGGGGTTATCTTGGTCAAAAGCCGCTCGATGGCCACTAGTTGGTTGCGCACTTGCAGCGCCTCCCACTGTTCCGGCGGCACGGTGGGCGCAAAGCGCAAGTGATTCAAATCCGCGCCGGAGTAGAGGATATATTTGGCCGGGTCAGTAGAGCGGCCATACACTGACCGCACCAATAAATCATAAAGCAGGGTTTGGGTAAAATGACTGCGCTGTATGCCATAACTGTTGGGTTTGAAAGGGGTGCCACTCTTCAGTTCGACGATGGCCGATTTTTCGTCCGTTCGGTAAAACAAGTCAAGGCGGCCTTGAATGCCGTACTGCTCGCTGAAAAAGGCAGGTTCGAGAAAACAGTGCTCCGGCTCGATGCCCTCTTTGGCAAAGCCTTGGGCTGCCATGTTTTTTAGGTTTAAAAAATGTTTTTGCGCTTTACCCGATATGGATTTTACCTCCGCATCGCTCATGGGCGCATACACAAAGGGGTAGAGTTGGAAGGTCTCGCGGAAAGTGGCTGCCCATTCGGCGGAGGGTTCGTTCAGCAGTCGGTCGAGGAAAAAGTTGGCGACGTTGCCGAGTAGTTTCGGCTCGTTCGGCTCCATCGGCAGGAATTTTTTTGCCAAATAGGCGTATGGTTCCGCGCCAGTATCCTTGAAACATTCGGCAATAGCCGACACGTCCATGAGGTAGTCCGGCTCCACCACGAAAGCACGCGGACGGTAATTGCCTTGCGCGTCTATGTCCACTTCCAGCAGGTTCAGCGTCACCGGGAACCCGAACACCTTGCGGACAACTTGGATGGTGGGCATGAAATGCTCGTTGCGTTCCGGCAAGCCGTACAGGACGCGCACGAACTGCCCCGGCCGCTCCTCGTCGGTGGCGATGAGGCAGTTTTGTTCGGCATCGTCTTCCAGCGCGACGACGCGAAGCACCGCAGCAAAAGCCAGTTCGCCTCCTGCTTCGCTTGCCTGAAAAGACGGGGGTGCTTCGCCCAATCGCTCCGCCAAACCCGAGGGGATAGCTGCGCCCGTCAGCACCAACACGGATTCCGCCACGGCGTGCAAACCCAACCGGACACTCGTCTCGTTTGCCGCTCCGCCATTGCGCACGCGCTTGGCAGCCAAGCGGAAATGATGGACGCCGCGCAACGTGTTTTCCTGAAAATGAAACTTGTGCCCGGCGTAGCTGATGCGAGCAAACAGGGTGCTGAACGCGATTTGCTCCTGTTGGGTAGCCTCGAAAAAAATGCGTTCCAACAAATTGGCCAACGCCAGCACCTGCTCCCGCGATGCTGTGCGGGCAGCGATTTTTTCGAGTTCCCGATAGAGAAGTGGTGCCAATTCAGGAGGGAGCATGGGGCAAAGTTCCAGTATTAAGCCGGGAAAAACGCAAAAACTTAGGTAGAGGGTAGAAGGCGGAAGGTATAGGGCGGTGAGACTTGATTTTGGGTTGCATACTGTTTAAATGGAGATGAAATCAGCCTTCTGCCTAAGTTTTTGCTTTTTTTGAATTGGAAAATGGTCAAGTCAAACTTGAATCTGCCTTGCCGAAAGGCCAAAGCAATGGTGGCAAAAACCGTTTACGGCGCTCCTCGCAGGCAGGAGTACCGATTTTTTGGGGGCACCGTGTTTCCATTTCCCACATTTCCCGTTTCTTCACGCGCCGCAACGACGCTTGTTGCTTCCTTTCAATTGTTGGTAGTGCCAAATATCGAGTGATGAAATCAATCATCTTTATCGAAAATCACTCATAGGTTGACACTACCCAATTGTTTTTATGAAAAATCTGATTCGGATGAAAAAACTGCCCTTTTATTCGCTTTTGAGCCTATCCTTTTTCACGGGAGCCACCCTTTTCGCCCAAGTCCCCACACCAGCCCCGGCACAAAAAGAGGCCATCCTTATCATGGGAGCCACTGCGCATCTCGGCAATGGGCAAGTCATCGAAAACAGCGCCATCGGTTTTGAAAACGGCAAATTGACCTTGGTGGCCGACGCAACCACCATCCGCATTGACCGGACGAAATATGGGAAAATCTACGACGCGGCAGGCAAGCACGTCTATCCCGGCTTCATCGCCCCCAACACTCGCCTCGGCCTCGTGGAAATAGATGCCGCCCGCCCGACGCAGGATTTCTCTGAAACGGGCGCCTTGAACCCCAACGTGCGCAGCATTATCGCCTACAACACCGATTCGGAAGTGACCCCCACCGTGCGTTCCAATGGCGTGTTGCTCGCACAAGTGTCTCCCACGGGCGGCACCGTGTCGGGCACCTCCTCCGTCGTGCAGCTCGACGCTTGGAACTGGGAAGACGCATCGTACCGCGCCGACGACGGCATCCACCTCAACTGGCCTGCTTTGCGCAGCTGGTCGGGTTGGCAGACAGGCAGCCCCGAAATGAAAAAAAACGAGCAATACGACAAAGACGTGCTCGCGCTTCGGCAATTCTTCGACGAAGCCCGCGCATACGCCCAAGCGCCCGTCGTCGCGGTGAAAAACCCGCGTTTTGAGGCCATGCGTGGCCTTTGGGACAAGAAACAGAATCTTTTCGTGCATACCGACAACGCCAAAACGATTCAAGAGGCAGTGCTCTTTGCGGAAAGCTATGGCTTGCGCACGGTCTTGGTGGGTGCCAGCGACGCATGGCTCGTGGCCGATTTTTTGAAAGCCCGTGAGGTGCCCGTGATATTGGGACGCACCCAAAGGCTGCCTTCCCGAGAAGATGAGGACGTGGACCAGCCATTCAAAACACCCGCCTTGCTGCATGAAAAAGGAGTGTTGTTTGCCTTTTCGATGGATGGCGCATGGCAGCAGCGCAACCTGGCCTTTCAGGCAGGCCAAGCCGCCGGATATGGATTGCCGAAAGAAGCGGCACTAAGCGCCCTGACACTCCACACAGCCAAAATTTTGCAGATTGACAAAACCTGCGGCTCGCTCGAGACAGGCAAGGACGCCACGCTGTTCATCAGCGAGGGCGATGCCTTGGATATGCGCACCTGCAAGGTGACAGCAGCATTTATACAAGGGCGCGAAATCAATCTGGACAACAAACAAAAGCGGCTACAGCGACGATTTGAGGAAAAATACAGACAGTGAGCGGATGCGCTATCCACACTACTGGACATTACTTTTGTGCTGCAACATGAGTCATCCCGAATTTTTGCTCCAGCGGGGCGGAATATGGGCAAAAACTTCCCTCCGCTGGGGCAGCTAGAAGACTTGATTTTTAGCAAAATAGTGAGCCAAAATCTGTTTTTAAAAACTCGGGATGACTCATGTTGTGACTTCGTGGCAAATTTCAAAATATCCAGTAGCGTGAGCGCTATCAAGCGTAAACTGTCATTTCCCGGTTAAAAACCGAGAACGCCCAACTTTTCGTCCAAAAACCCGTTTATTTTGGCCGCTCGAAACAACCTTTGAAGGACAATAAAAGTCATTGTGGGGCAATTCAAAGTCATTGCAGCCTTTCCAGCAGCAAATAACTTTAACAATACCCCGCCAATGACCTCTAATGCCTGCTAATGACACAATAATATGCTGAAAGACAATTATTCCCTTCTCATTGAAAAGTTGGATGCCTTCATCCGCAAGTTCTACATCAATCAGCTGCTGCGCGGGGCGCTCTACACCGTTGGCTCTGTGTTGGGACTGTTCATCCTGCTCAATGTCGCAGAGTACTACCTATACTTCAGCACCGGTGTTCGCACATTCCTTTTCTGGGGATTCGCGCTGCTGAGCGGCGCGGCGCTATATCGTTGGGTAGCCCTCCCGCTCATGCACTATTTTCATCTGGGCAAAGTCATCAGTCACGAACAAGCCGCCCAAATCATTGGAGCGCATTTCACCGACGTGAAGGACAAGCTGCTGAACATCCTCCAGCTAAAGCATCAAAGCAACAACGCCATCTACGCCGACCTCATCAATGCCAGCATCAACCAGAAGAGCGAGGAAATCAAACTCGTCCCCTTCACCGCCGCCATTGATTTGGGCAAAAACCGCAAATACTTGCGCTACGCCCTGCCCCCCGTGTTGTTGTTGCTCTTCCTCTTCCTGGGTGCCCCCAACATCATCCGCGAAGGCTCCATGCGCCTTTGGAACAGCACCACCAAATTTGAAAAGCCAGCCCCCTTCAAATTCCTGGTACAGGCCGATAGCCTCAAAGCCGTGCAGTTTTCCGACTTTCTGCTAAAAGTGAAAGTGGAAGGCTCCGCACTGCCCAACGAAGTGTTTATCAACCTCGGCAACGTGCAATACCGCTTGACCAAAGAAGCCGCCAACGAATTTTCCTACAAGTTTGCGAACGTGCAAAAAGACACAGACTTCAGGCTGTTTTCCAGCGGCATCGAAAGCCGCGACTACACGCTGGAAGTACTGAAAAAGCCAAATATCCTGTCATTCAGCACCAAACTCAATTTCCCCGACTATATTGGTCGCGCAACGGAAGAACTGTCCAACGTGGGCGACTTGGTGGTGCCGCAAGGCACCAACATCGGTTGGGTGTTCAATGCGCAACACACCGACCAACTGGCCCTGCGCTTCGGCAACGCCCCCGACACGGAAGCCAAACGTTTTAGCGACCAACTCTTCCAGTTCAGCCGGCGTGCCATGAAAGACGAGACCTACAAAGTCTATCTGAGCAATGCCCTACTCAACGGCGCAGATTCGGTGGCCTACACCATCGCGGTCATCCCCGATTTGCACCCGCAGATTTCAGTAGAAGAGTTCAAGGACAGCGCCAACCTAAAAATGTCCTTCTTCGCCGGCGACGCTTCCGACGACTACGGCCTGCTGAATCTGACCTTCAACTATCAAATCAAAAAAGGACGCGGCGGTCAATTACCCATGAACACCGTGAAAATAGAAAAGCCCGCCGGCAAGCAAGTCCAGTACGAATACACATGGGATGTGCGCAACCTGAACCTCGAACCCGGCGACGAAGTCACTTACTACTTCGAGGTGTTCGACAACGACGGCGTGAACGGCTCTAAAAGCGCCCGCACCAACCTCATGCAATACCGCATGCCCACCCTCGACGAGTTTCGCGAGCAACAAGCAGCCAATTCGGAGGAAATCAAGAAAGACCTCAACAAGGCGCTGAAAGAAAGCCTGAAAATTCAGGAAGAATTAAAGAAACTGCGCGACAAAGTGCTGCAAAAAAAAGAAATGGACTGGCAGACCCGCAAGGAAATGGAAAAACTCCTCAACCGCCAGCAAGAGCTGCAAAAACAACTGGAAGATGCCAAGCGAAATTTTGACCAAAACAAGGAACAACAAAAAGACTTCAACCAACTCAGCGAAGAACAACAGCAAAAACAAGAGCAATTGGACAAACTCTTCGAAGAAACCATCTCCGAAGAAATGAAACAACTCATGGAGGACATCCAGAAACTCCTCCAAGAAATGAACAAAGAGCAAATGCTCGAACAAATGGAGCAAATGCAACTCAATAGCGAAGACGTGTCGAAAGACCTCGAGCGCCTCCAAGAGCTCTACAAGCAACTCGAAGTAGAACACCTGCTCGAACAACAAATACAGCAATTGGAAGAACTCGCCAAAGAGCAGGAAAAACTCTCCGAAGAAACCGACAAGGGCGAAAAAAGCGATGAGCAGCTCCAAAAAGAACAACAGGAGATGAACGAAAAATTCGATGAGTTGCAGAAGAAAATGGAGGAGCTCCTAAAGAAAAACCAGGAACTCAAGCGCCCAGAGAAAATAGAGGACAACAAACAGGAGATGAAGGACACGAAAAAAGACATGCAAGACGCCAAACAGCAAATCGGTCAGCAGCAGAAAAAGAGCGCAAGCAAAAAGCAAAAGTCCGCCGCCGATAAAATGAAGAACATGGCGAACAAGATGAAGCAGAACAGCCAATCGGGCGAGATGGAGCAAATGGAAGAAGACCTCAAAGCCCTCCGCCAACTGCTCGAAAACCTCGTGGGGCTATCCTTCAATCAAGAACAAACCATGAAGGACGTGACCGCCACCACCGTCAACACACCGCGCTTCGTGGAACTGGCACAACAGCAGTTCAAAATCAAAGACGACTTCAGACTTGTGGAAGACAGCTTGCAAGCACTCGCCAGCCGCAACTTCCAAATGGAAAGCATCATCAACGAAAAAGTCACGGAGATAAAAGGCGCCATCAAAAACAGCCTCGACGAGCTCGAGGAACGCCGCGTCAACATCGCCACCGAGCATCAACAACGAAGCATGAAAGGACTAAACGACCTCGCCCTCATGCTCTCCGAAGTCATGGAGCAGATGCAACAACAAATGAGCGCCATGATGCCGGGCAGCCAAGCCTGCCAAAAACCCGGCAACAAATCAGGGGAAGGAAAAGGCCGAGCACCCAAAGACAAAATCAGCAAGGGCCAAGAAGACCTCAACAAAATCATGCAAGAGCTGAAAGAGCGCCTCGAAAAGAACAAAGGCAACGGCCAGCCCGGACAAGGCGGCCAACCCAACCAAGGCGGCCAGCCCAGCAGTGAGGAATTTGCCAAAATGGCCGCCAAGCAAGCCGCCCTGCGCAACGCCCTCCGCGAGCTCCAGAAACAAAAAATGGAGCAAGGCAAAGGCGACAAAATGCTCGAAGAACTCATGGAGGAAATGAACAAAACGGAGATTGACTTGGTGAACAAACGGCTCAACAATGAGACCCTCAAGCGCCAGCAAGACATCCTGACGCGCCTGCTCGAACACGAAAAAGCCGAGCGCGAGCGCGAGCAGGACGAACAGCGCCAAGCTGAGACCGCCAAGCAACAGCCCGCCAAAATGCCGCCCGCCTTGGAGGAATACCTGAAAAAACGCCGCGCCGAAATCGAGCAGTTCCGCACCGTAAGCCCGGCCCTCAAACCATACTACAAACAACTGGTGGAAGAATATCTGAAAGGGGCAAAATAAGATAGGACGAGCACAAGGAAACTCACTCAATACCAGCGGGAGCAACCACAAGTAGCTCCCGCTGGTGTTCCATAGAACCAATGCTACTCCCACACACCTTCTTTAACCACCCCTCTCCTTACCTTTGGCGCAAAATCGTCGCGCATGGAAACAAACCCAACAGACGCTCCCCTCGAACGCGAGCCTGCCGCCTACCACCCGCCACAGCCCAATGCGCGGACAGTACTCGTCGTGCAGACACTATTGTGTCTGCTGGGTGCGGGTATATTTGCGCTCATCGCCGGAGCCGCAGGATGGGACACCGCAACCACCCTCACCCCCGAATCGCCGATAGCCATGCGCTGGCAAGCCCGATGGGAAATAGGGCTAGGGCATTTCTTGGTCTTTCTGGCAGCAGGCTTTCTGACCGTCTGGTTGTTCTACCGCAGCATCACAGGCATCCGCCCCGACTGGCGCGATTATTTGCGGGTGCACCGTTCGCCCAATCTGCTCACGGTCGGTTTGACCGTTCTGCTCATGGCCTCTTCCATCCCGCTTGTGTTGTTTTTGCTCAACCTCAACCAATTGGTACCCTTCCCCGATGGTTTTGAAACAGCCCGACAACAAACCGAGACCATGCTCAAGGGATTGCTCCGAATGGATAGCCTCACCGAACTGTGGGCCAACCTTTTCATCATCGCGCTTTTGCCCGCTCTGGGCGAGGAAATCGTCTTTCGCGGCGTGGTGCAGCAACAGCTCATGCGTCGCATCGCCAATCCGTGGAGCGCGTTGACCATATCGGCTGCCGTGTTCAGCTTTTTCCACTTCCAGTTCGATGGTTTTTTGCCGCGACTGTTATTGGGCTTTCTGCTCGGCTGGCTGTATTGGGAAACACAAAATTTCTGGGTGCCCGCCATCGCGCATTTTTTCAACAATGGCCTTCAGGTCGTCGGCCAATACCTTTACAGCAAAGAAGTCTCCACCATAGATTGGGAACAAGACATCCAAGTGCCATGGTTTTTTGCGCTCGTTTCGCTTTTCATGGTAATAGTGGTGATGCGCCTCATCAGGCAGACAAAAGAAGCAGACCCCTATTCAGGCGGTGATTTCAAATCACCGCCTGAATAAGGCGATACATTGCATAATCAACAAATCTACAAACTCACACATGGAACTACTCGGCATCGGTTCAAGGGTCAAACACCCGGCTTTCGGCGACGGCGTAGTCGTGCGCTTGCACGTCGCTGCTTATGAAGTTTGCTTCACCCAGTTCGGCCTCAAAATGGTCGGAAAAGACTACGCTGGCTGGCAAATCGTGGAGCACATCCCCACAGAAGAATCCGTCACGTTCACCGAAGCAGAAGAATCCCTGATTCGTATCCTCCGCGCTTGGTCGGGCGTTAGCCTCGAAAAAGTGCCGCTTGGCGACCGCTGGAAGAACGGGAAAATGATACTCCAAGCCGAGGGCATTCAGCCCAAAGAAATCCCCATTGACACCTTTTTCCACAAAATCGTGATGATGCGCGACCGCCTTCGCGTGCTGGAACAGCAAATCAACGCGCACAAAAAACTCGACGAGGAAGACAAAATCAACCTTCAGCAATACATCACCCGGTGCTACGGCAGCATGACGAGCTTCAACCTGCTTTTTAAAAATCGGGAGGACTACTTTGTGGGAGAGAGCGGCAAGGAATGACCACTATCATGCTTGTATACCCAGATTAAAGAGGATTTGAACCTGCCCTTCGGCAAGGCAGGGATTTCCTTGATTGATTTGCATGATTTCCAAAGGATTGCGAGCACCGTTCGTTCAAAACCACCTTGTCAGAACCTGTGTTCAGGGGCTTGCCCGGCCAAGTGAAGCGGACGAGGCTGATTTGCGTTGACTATAACGGTGCTTTATTTCCCAAAATAAAAAAAGCCAAACCGCGAGGTATTCCAACGCGATAAGCCAATAATTCTCTCGGAAAAAACCACCCGCGTAATGGCTGTATGACAACACCACCAAACCCGACCACACAAGAGGAAATCGCCAGCGAGTCAGCAAGCCCATCGCAAAAGGCACGGCGACATACCACGGGTGCACAATGGCGGAAAAAAAGAGGTGGAGCACCAAGGCAATGAGCAGAGCCTGACACAAGCCCTCCACCGAATGTCCTTTCGACGACCTGAAACGCGGGGTGAGCCATGCTGTCGCCAACACCCCCACCACCGTCGCCAACCCCAACATCGGCCCCACCCATCGGCCCGTTTCGTAGCCCTTCCACCAGTTTCCCACCGACCTGAAAACGTGGTAAAAACTCGCGTTGAACTGAAACTGGCGAAAATACAAATCAAGGCTCGACAGGATATTCGGCAACACACTCCACAACGGCGCAAACAACACAACCACACTCCCCACAAAAACAACCACGAAAACCCGCCCCCGCCGCCAGCCGAGCCATCGCCACACAATGGGCAAAAACATGAGCGGCAACAACTTGGCAGCAGTAGCCAAGCCCCACCAGACGGCCGCTCGTTTCACCTCGTCTTGCCTCAGCGCCCGCAGACCAGCGAGCAAGAAAAAAACCATTGCCCCCTCGAAATGACAATTGCCCACAATTTCGAGGATGACAAGCGGGTTGAGCGCGTAAAGTAGCGCGGGAGACCATGCCCAGGACGCGGGCGACTTCCCGAACGCAGAGCCAAGCAGCCCAATCGTCCCAATTTCGCAAGCCAGCAAAAACACTTTCATCAACACCACCCCACCCCACAAATTGCCAAGACTTCCCCATGCCGCCAGCGCAAATACCGCCTGACACACAGGCGGATAGACGGTGAAATACTCCGGCGAGTTCAGTCGGGCATACAACTCAGGCGTGATGTCCGGCGGGAAAATCCGATTTTCAAAAAAATAAATCGGCGGATGGGAAAACGGGTGAATGCCCGCCAGCGTCAAGTAGCCGTCCCACAAAAAGCGATAGAAGTCGTCGGAAAGATTCGGAATGTTGAACAACAAGAAGACCCGCATAACGATGCCCAACCCGACATACCAGCGCACCCCATCGGGCGATGCGTTTTGGGAGGCAAAAACAACCCACAGATAAAGACCAAACATAGCTCCAAAAGCAGCCATGAAAACCCCAAAATCAGCCCTCCGGGCAAAATATCCCAAAAACACCGTCAGCCCTGCAAGTGCAAGGCTGACAACATGCCGACGAACAACTTTTGTGGAAATTATCACATTATACACAGACTAAAGAGGCTCGTTGGCGCGGGGTCGTAGAGAACTCGCGTGGCACATTCTCAAATTCGCACACTGTACCCATCAACGCCGATAAGGCTGCTGGCGATCGAATACAAATTGGGCATAAGCCCCGTTTACGGGCACTTCCACCAAAATTTTGCGCTTGTACTCGGGATTGGCCCGCACCTTCACGATGCCTTGCACCGCCTCTCCGGGATAGAGCGTGTGGTCGCGCAGCAGCAAATCGGGCGAGTAAGCAGGCGGTGGCAGCGGCTCGGCAGTCACGCTCGGAATCGTCCAAGCCAGCCACCAAGTGAGGTCATAGACGAAATCCGCGCCACTATACGCATAGCGATAACTTTCGCCCCCTCTTGCGCTGCTGCCGCCAGTCGTTTCGTGCACGATAATCACCGTAGCCACCGTAGCCACCAACACACCAGCAGCAATGAGCGCATCGCGCGTGTTCTTCCAACGGATATACTCTTCCGCGCCAAACACGCGAAAGGGAACGCGCTGATGCGCCGAATTGTATCCATGCGCCAAAACCTGGTCGGGTCGGAAGGTAAAAATCGAGTCGCTGTGATTTCGAATGTAGAGGTTGAGATTCATATCGCGTTCGCCCCTCGAACTGAGTTCCGCCACCACCTCGCACCCCTGAATAGAAGTGCGCAAAGCAGGAATGCCATGAGTGTAAATCAAGTCGGAAGGGTCGGGCTGGACGGGGGCTGGCCGATATATCATTCGTCGGTTGCAGGCGGAGAAAAACAGGGCAGCAACAAGCAGGAAAAGACCGAATCGAGGCTTCATAGTCTATCATATTTGATGGTGAATACTGGGTGGATTAAGCAAGAAAAAAGCCTTGTAAAAATAGGTGCTCGACCAGCCTCATCGCAAATCGGCGTGTCATTTTTAACGGTTTTTTAACGGGGGCATTTCTGTTCCGTGGGCGTTCCGCCGTCATTCCCGTCAGAAACGCTATTTTTGCCGCAAAAAAAGCACATGATTTGGTTGCGCAGCGTTTTTTGTTTTCTCCTTCTTGTCTTGGTGCTGCCTGCATTATTGGCTCAAAAAGCAGCCGAACTGAAAAAAAACGGCGAAAAAGCCTTCGCCAACGGACGCTGGGCCGATGCGCAGGCGCTGCTCGCCCAATATCAGCAGGAAAAACCCGGCGACCCCACCGTGCTCACCAAACTTGGCATAGCGCACTATCATTTGCACCAGCCCGATAAGGCTTTGCAGTTCCTCGAATATGTGGCCAAGCAAAACCCCAACACCCGCGATGCCGACCTCTTCCTCTATCTCGCCCGCACCCTGCATGGGCAGTCCGAGTTTGAAAGAGCCATCCCCGCCTACAAAGCCTTCCTGCGCGTCTGTGGCGACAAACATCCGCTGCGAGCGGGTGTGGCCGACCACATCCGCCGATGCGTGACAGGCATGGCCATTCGACCCAACGACGAGGTGGCATTAGTGGAGAACCTAGGCGACCGGGTGAATACCGCAGGCGACGAATTCGCCCCCTTGCTTTCGCCCAACCACGCCAACCGCCTCTACTTCTCAGCCGCCCGCGAAGGCTGCAACGGCGGACAGCGCAACGATGCCGGCTTGGCTGATTCGGCGACGGGGCGTTGGTGTAGCGATATGTTCTTCTCCAACCGAACCAACAAAGGCTGGAGCGAAGCAAAGCCACTCGGCAGCCTGCTCAATACGCCCCGCTATGAGGTGGCGCTGAGTTTTGGCAGCAAGGGGCAAGTGCTCTACTATTTTCGAGGGTTTACCCTATACAGCGGCGATATTTTGGCCGATACCGCAGGGGTTAAGGACGAATATGCCGTCGAACCATCTGTTTTTGCCAGCCCTATGCGACCAGAGGAAGGCGACTGCGCCCCGTTTTTTTTCAACGACACCACCCTGATTTTCGCCAGCCGACGGGCGGGCGGGCAGGGCGGCCTCGACCTATTCGTCACGATCCTGCTCGATAGCGCATGGACGGAGCCGCAGAACCTTGGGCCAACCATCAACTCTCCCTACGACGAGACCAACCCCTTCCTTGCCCCCGATGGCCGCACGCTCTATTTCAGCAGCAATCGAACGGAAAGTATCGGTGGCTTGGATATATTCAAAGCGGTTTACGACGACGAGCAGCTGGCATGGCAAGCACCCGAAAACCTCGGCCCACCCATCAACTCGCCCGGCGACGATGCCCATTTCAGCCTCTCGCCCGACGGAAACATCGCCTACTTTTCTTCCGACCGCTTGGATAGCTACGGCGAGCGCGACATCTATGTGGCCTATTTCAAAGAACCGTTGGCGACACAAATCCGCGAACGCCAGCCAGCCTCCTTTTGGGAAGTGGAGAGCAGGGCCGTTGCCGCCCAAAAAACCGAGCCTGCGACCACCGCCGCCGTCATTCCCGCTTTTTTTTACAATACCGACAAAGATGTGCTGACTCCCGCGAACATGAAAATCGTGGAGGACGCAGTGGCGCTTGCCCGCCTCATGCCACAAGCAACGGTATTTGTCACGGTGCATACGGACGAGACGAGCGCCGTAAAATTCGACTTGTACTACGGCATCAAACGCGCCGAAATGGTGGGCAAGGCGTTCACCGAGCGCGGCATCCCGGCAGGGCGCGTGCTGCTGCGGAGCTGCGGCCCCCAATACCCCTTCGTCCGAACGGTCGTGGGGGCCACGCCCAACCCGGCTGCCGCTGCCATGAATCGCCGCATCGAGATTGCCTTTGCCATTCTGAACGACAAATTGCCGATAGAGGTGCAAACGGAGCGCCCGGAGGTTTCCGAGCTCATGGCAGCCCCGGCAGCAAAGTTTTTTGACGAAAACACGAAAGGCTTGTTCTATAAAGTGGACGTGGCCTCCACGCGCCAAATACTGACAACCGACGCGCTTTCGATGTTCGATGATGTGATGATAGAAAGCCAGCCCGGCACGGGCATTTATCGCTACTCTGCGGGATTGTTCAGGCAACACGCCAAAGCTGCGCAACTAAAAGGAGAGCTTGAAAAACAAGGCTTCGAAGAGGCATCCGTGGTGGCCTTCATTGACGGGATGCGGATTTCAAAAGCTGAAGCTGTGGGTTTGTTGAAAAAGTATCCTGACCTTGCGGCGTACATTAGAGGATAGAATCTTTTGCAACAAACACCGCTCTACCAACGGCTCGATTTTCTCCGAGAAAGCATTCGCAACCTGCGCCTGACGGGAAGCGTGGCACCGAGCTCCCAGTTTTTGTGCAGAGCCATTGTGGCCAAGATAAATCCCGAAAAGGCAGCCGTGGTGGTGGAACTCGGCCCCGGCGACGGGGTGATAACACGCTACATCTTGGAGCGTCTGCACCCTGATGCACGGCTGGTGATTTTTGAAATCAATGAAATTTTTGTGGAAAAAATCCGCGCCACCTTCGACGACCCGCGTTTGCTGGTCATCCACGACTCAGCAGAACACATCGGGCGTCATTTCAAGGCGCTGAATGTGGAAAAGGCGGACTACATCGTGTCGGGCATTCCCTTTGTGGTGCTGCCCGAGTCGCTTACCCGACGCATCACCCTCGAATGTCGGCGATGGTTGAGAGCAGAAGGGCGCTTCATCCAGTTCCATTATTCGCCCCTGCTGATTCCATTTTACCGCCGGGTGTTTGGCAACGTGGAGGTCGAGTTGGTGCCGCTGAACATCCCGCCCGCCATTATTATTTCGTGTGAAAAAAAGGAGTAAACCGCCACAAGTCTATTTTATGTCAGTCCGCTTAGCCATCCTTGCCGCTGTCGCCATACTGCAAACCGCCTGTGAACAGCATCTCTTTTTCGAGGAAAAAAAAGAAATACCCAACGGCGTGTGGACCTACCGCGACACGCTCAGTTTTTCTTTCACGGTGAGCGACACCTCGCAGCTCTACAATATGTACGCGGATTTTGAGCATGCCGACACTTTCCCCAACCAGAACATCTACCTGCGCCTCCACACGCGCTTCCCCGACGGCCAACGGCTCAGCAAGGTGCGCTCGTTCGACCTGTTCGACGAAAAAGGCGAATCGAAAGGGAAATGCTCCGGTCAACGCTGCCGGGTGCGCAGCCTTTTGCAGGACAATGCCTACTTCAACATGGCTGGCGAATACGTCATCACCTTAGAGCAGTTCATGCGCAGCGATTCGCTGCCCGGTGTGCGGGCGGTGGGGATTTACATCGAAAAAACAAAACTTAGGCGCGAATAACACTCCTCTCAGCGCGTCAGAAATAAGGGGGGGCATTTGATGCCCCCACCCCTTTATTGCTTTCGCCGCACCTTCAATTGCTCTCGTTCCAGTGGAAACTGCCATTTTTCCCGAAATCCCTACCCGTTTTGGCGCGGTAAAACTCAAGATATTTGCGATGCAGCGCATCGGACTGTTTTTTGCCGTTCACGCGCAGCTCGGTGTTCGACAGTTGGAGCTGAAAATTCGCGGGGTCAGAGATAAGGCCATCTCGCAGGAGCTCGGCTTTGAGTTCTTGGCCCAGCTGTTTGGAGTGGGCAGCCAACGCTTTAGCTTCCTGCTTTTCCTCACGCGCCAATTTTTCCATGTCTTTTGCCCACTCCTTCTGCGCCTTTTCCCATTCTTTTTGTTCTTTTTTCCAGCCCTCCTGCTGTTGTTGCCACTCCTTGCGCATCGTTCTCATTTCCTCCATTTGCTGGCGCTTCTGTTCTTTCATGGATTCGCGCAGCGATGCGCGGGCGCGCTCCAATTCCGCACGCGATTGTGCCAGCTCTTCCAACAAGAGCGCACGGTCTTCGTCGGAAATTTTAAAATGCGGAAAATCGTCGAGGTTTTCCAAATATCTAAGCTCTTCCAACCCGCTCAGTCCTTTCAATCCTTCCAGCCCTCTCAAACTGAAACCCGCTCCCGGCGCAAAATGGAAGCTGTCGCCGTCATCGCCGTTCCAATAGAAAAAACCGTTGGAATTATTGGGCAGGTCGAGCGATTCGCCATCTTTTAGCGGGGTGCCGTTCACCAGCACCTGACCATCCACGACTTTGATTTCCGTCGGGTGGCCGTTGCGCTCCAGCATGATTATCGTGTTGCCAGCCTCGTCTTTGCCAGCAGACACACGCGGCGGGGCAAGAGGGGCGGGCGGCACGGGAGGAGCGGGTACCCAGCCTTTTATATCGGGGGCGGGGGGGTAGAAGAACACACCGGGTGGCATGGGCGGGGCTGGTGGCATGGGGGCTTCGCGTTGCAGTTCGTGCGTGAGGGCGCGGTGTTGGTCAAATTCGGTGGCCGGGATTTCCTTGCCGTCAATGTTGAGGCGAGTCAGGCGGCCATCTTGGAATTCGGCTTCCACGCGCTGGTTGTCGTCTTCTCGCACAATTTTGCGGACACTTTGGGGCTTGGGCACTGTGTCGTTGGCAACGGGGCTTTCTGCAACCAGTCCGTTGAAAAACGTGGCCGGGAATGTTGAAATTTGAGCAAAGGCTGAGGAGAGCGAAGGGGTGTGATTGGCTCTGATGCCGACCAACGTCAGCAGCGCGAGCAGTATGAGAGTGGCTGTGAATTTTTCCATGACTTGTGACTTTTGTTGTGGTTGGTTCAGGATGCGCCGCACACGTTCCAAGAGAAGTGGTCGGCTTTTTCCATTCATGCTTAGGGCCAATGCGGGTGCTGGTTTGGCCATTTCCTGCACTTGCACCAGCGCCTTGGCGAAAGCAAATCGGTCGCCTGTGGCGGCCAGAGCCGCGTCGTCGCAACAATTTTCGCGCTCGTGGCGAATGATTTGCGACATCCACCAGACTGCGGGGTGATAGTAAAAGAGGGTTTCGATGAATGCTTGAACGAGATTGAAAAGCCAATCGCGACGGGCGATGTGTGCCAGCTCATGTGCCAACACAGCTTCCACCTCGGCTGGGCTGAGGCGATTGACCAACCCGATGGGCAACAAAACGGCTGGCTTGAGCCAACCTATGGCTATCGGTGCGTGCACGAGCGCCGATTCGAGCAGGCGGACAGGTCTCGAAATGCCGAGCTGCGTGCCGAGCACAGCCATTTTTTCTTCCCAAATACCCGAAAGCGGAATGCCGCTCTCTCGCAAATAACCCACTTGCCAAAGCCCGACTGCCAAGCGCAGCAAGAAAAACCCAAAGCCGAGCAGCCATACCGCCACGACGAACGGGTGGTTCGACTCCAACCACTGGGTGATTGCTTGCCAGAAAACTGGCTCCGCTGGCAGTGCCTCCGAGACGAAATAGGGACCCAGAGGTGGGCGATTTTCTGAAAAAACCTCGCTGACAGAACCTCGCGTTTGAGGCTGGTAAGTCCATGCGAAGGTGGCCAGCCCGGAAGCAAAAACCATCAACATCGCTCCATAAGATGCCCAATAGCGATGCCGTGCCTTTTTCAGACGGGTCAACACAAGGAGCAATGCAAGGGCCGCCAGAGCGCCTTGCCAGAGAGAGTGGACAAGCGTCCAGCCAAGGGCGCGGACAATCGCGTCTGTTGCGAAGAGGTTCATGTTCATGATTTAGGCTGTTGTTGTTCGAGTTGGGCAATGAGCGCCTTGATTTCATCGAGCTCCTCCGAGCTGGCTTCGTGACTGCCGAGGGCTTGCATCACCAGCCGGGCAGCACTGCCCCGGAAAGTGTTGTCCACAAACTGCTGCAGTAGAAGCGATTGAGTGTCTTCTTCTCGCACCGCAGCCGCATAGACGTGTGTGCGCCCATCTTCCTCACGGCTCACCAGTCCTTTCTCAAACATGATTTGCATCAGTTTCAGCGTAGTGGTGTAGCCAGCGGATTCTTTGGGTTTGGCGACGTTGCGAGCAGCCATGGCGTTGCTCTTGCGCCGTTCGTTCAGGAGGTCGTTCACTGTGCGCACAGTGCTCGGCCCTTTCTCCCAAAGGATGTGGAGGATTTCGAGTTCGGAATCGGTCGGTTTGTTGATTGGCATGGTTGAAAAGCGTTTGTGTCCGTTGGCAATTGAGCGATACGAACGCAAAGATTCTACGAAGTATTTCGTAGTTGCAAATTTTTTCTACGAATTTTTTCGTAGAACCGATATTGTGCGTGAAAAAAGGGTTGGCAAAGCCGTCGAAGGTGGGGCAAAGGTTATGCCCAGATTAAAGAGGATTTGAACCTGCCCGTTGGCAAGGCAGGGATTTCCTTGATTGATTTGCATGATTTCCAAAGGATTGCGGGCACCGTTCGTTCAAAACCACCTTGTCAGACCCTGTACTCAGGGGCTTGCCCGGCCAAGTGGAAGCGGACGGGGCTGATTTGCGTTGACTATAGCGCAAGTTCTGCCCTTGTTCGCATCCTCGCCAGCATGGAGCGGCGAAGTGGCTGGCTGAGCCTGACATCTCACTCCTCCGCTTGCTGTTGGCGGAGACACCAACAGCGGCGCCAAAAAAGCCGCAAAGGTGGGGCGGAAATTAGTACAGGGTCGTAAGACCCTCGCGCGGAGGGCAAAAGCAAAGGGAAGGAATGAGGCGGGTGGGCACTACGCCCCTGCCACCGTCGTCAGAATATCCCGACGCAACACAGCCAGAGTCTCAAACTTTCCGGGTTTGGCCGTCGCGTAGCGCCCCGCCTTGAAACGTTCCCAAGCGCGACGCGCGACATCCATGTATCGCTCGACAAAGAATCCAAGGGCAACGAGAAGTAAGGGGAGCGCCCACTGTCCGCTTGACCAGCCCAGCCAAGTCGGCACAAACCGATATGCCGCCCAAAGCGCAAGGGGGAAGGTGATAAGTCCGGCGAGCATTTTCACGGTGGAGCTATAACCTATGTATAGGTCGAGTTTTTTGTTGAGCAGCCAGGGCAAATAGCAGGGCAGGAACCAGAACGCATAGCCTACTATATATGGCACCCACCCAGCCACTAGCAAGAAAGTGTCTGCGAACGTGAGCCATCCTCGATTGGGCGACACCCATGCTCGCACGCCCAAGTCGCTCAGCCGAGTGGCGGAGAGCCTGCGGAAATAGTGCTTGACTTGTGCGTTGAGGGTTGTGTCGTCAAGGCGTGTTTCTGCTAGATGTTTTAGTTTGAAAAAATTGGCCTTCAAAGCGTCGGGATGCTCGTTTTTCAACATTTCCTCTATTCGGCCAATGAATTTTTCGCCTTTTTCATCACGGGTGTGGACGGTCAGCGCGGCGACGCGGCGTTGCAGCTCGTTGGTAAAATCCTGCACGGCCCGCTCTGGGTTCTGTTGCCAAGCCTCCGCCCAATCGCGGGGCCAGATAGGCTGGCCGCAATGGACCACGACTTGGCTTCTGAACAGATGCGGGGCATCGTAGGTGAGGCCGATGGGAATGATTTTCACCCCCAAATTCCAGTTGTTCCGACTTTCTGCCCCGAAGGCGATGCGTGCGGTACCCGTTTTGAAATCACGAACCCATCGGTGCATCCAGCTGGTGCCTTCGGCGGCGATGAACAACACGCCGTTTTTTTCCAAATGCTGAAAAGACTGTTTGAAAGCGGCGGCGTTGTTGCGTTCCTCGCCTGCTTCCACGTCTTCGCGGCGTTTCACGGGGATGCAAAAAAGTCGCGTGAGCAGCCAATTGCTGACGGGGTGTTTGAAGAGGCCATAGTTGGCCAAAAAAAACATTTCCTGACGAACTGGCATGCCGGGATTGAACACGTCCATGAGGGTGCTGGGATGATTGGGCACCACGATGGCCGGGCCGTCGAATCGGTAGTTTTCCGCGCCGAGCACCAAGCGACGTCGAAAAAAAACGGTGATACCAAACCACCCCAACACCCGCAACAAGAAGTAAATGAGGCGGAGCAAGGGATGCAGTCGGATGTTGCGATAGGGCATGATATCGTCGGGCTTTTGACCCGGCAAATGTATGCTGATGGCACGATTATCACACCACCGTGACCACACTGCTGGACATTTTCAAATTTGCCACAAAGTCTCAAAGACGCAAAGCAAAATACTCATTCACACTGCTGGACATTTTCAAATTTGCCTCTAAGTCTCAAAGACGCAAAGCAAAATACTCATTCACACTGCTGGACATTTTCAAATTTGCCTCTAAGTCTCAAAGACGCAAAGCAAAATACTCATTCACACTGCTGGACATTTTCAAATTTGCCACAAAGTCTCAAAGACGCAAAGCAAAATACTCATTCACACTGCTGGACATTTTCAAATTTGCCACAAAGTCTCAAAGACGCAAAGCAAAATACTCATTCACACTGCTGGACATTTTCAAATTTGCCTCTAAGTCTCAAAGACGCAAAGCAAAATACTCATTCACACTGCTGGACATTTTCAAATTTGCCACAAAGTCTCAAAGACGCAAAGCAAAATACTCATTCACACTGCTGGACATTTTCAAATTTGCCTCTAAGTCTCAAAGACGCAAAGCAAAATACTCATTCACACTGCTGGACATTTTCAAATTTGCCTCTAAGTCTCAAAGACGCAAAGCAAAATACTCATTCACACTGCTGGACATTTTCAAATTTGCCACAAAGTCTCAAAGACGCAAAGCAAAATACTCATTCACACTGCTGGACATTTTCAAATTTGCCTCTAAGTCTCAAAGACGCAAAGCAAAATACTCATTCACACTGCTGGACATTTTCAAATTTGCCACAAAGTCTCAAAGACGCAAAGCAAAATACTCATTCACACTGCTGGACATTTTCAAATTTGCCTCTAAGTCTCAAAGACGCAAAGCAAAATACTCATTCACACTGCTGGACATTTTCAAATTTGCCTCTAAGTCTCAAAGACGCAAAGCAAAATACTCATTCACACTGCTGGACATTTTCAAATTTGCCACAAAGTCTCAAAGACGCAAAGCAAAAACTCATTCACACTGCTGGACATTTTCAAATTTGCCTCTAAGTCTCAAAGACGCAAAGCAAAATACTCATTCACACTGCTGGACATTTTCAAATTTGCCACAAAGTCTCAAAGACGCAAAGCAAAAACTCATTCACACTGCTGGACATTTTCAAATTTGCCTCTAAGTCTCAAAGACGCAAAGCAAAATACTCATTCACACTGCTGGACATTTTCAAATTTGCCACAAAGTCTCAAAGACGCAAAGCAAAATACTCATTCACACTGCTGGACATTTTCAAATTTGCCTCTAAGTCTCAAAGACGCAAAGCAAAATACTCATTGATTTGCCTCATTTTGTGCCTTTGTGTCTTTGCAGCACAAAAATAATGTCCAGTAGTGTGGGCAGGTTCAAATCCTCTTTAATCTGGGTATAGCTGTCAAAAAATTTGACATAGCGCCAGGCAACATGGTCTGTAAAACCCACAGCCCCTCCAAAATATACCTTGATTCGCATTTATCAGGTGCTCTTGATAGGTGCCCCTGATTTTGAGCAGATTGCGATTGCAGCTATGCCCAAAACTTGGCTGCGCAAGGTGTACATGGAGAGGCTGTGGGTCGTAATCGTCGGCGCAAGAGTCTCTTATCGGATGATTGTCACATCTCCTTTGAACAATTCCACCTCGCCGTCGAGGAATTCTATTTCGGCCCACCAGACATATACCCCCGTATGGGCTTCCGTACCTCTCACTCGACCATCCCAAGCAAACGTTGGGTCGTCGGTGGGGAAATCGGCCACCGCGAACACGGAGCTGCCCCAACGGTCGAAGATTTGCCATTTGTGCACTTTCACCACGCCTGTCCCACCGTGTATCATCAAGAGTGAGTTGAGCGGGTCGTTGCTATTGGGCTTGAAGATGTTGGGAACGTAGATGAGGCGGTCTTTGCGCACCTTCACGATGACTTGGTCGCGCACGACGCAGCCGTTGAGATCGCGCACGGTGATGACGTGGCGATACGATTCGAGCGGAGCGTAGGTGAATTCGAGGCACGGTACCGTGCCGAGCGAGTCACAACCGGGCGCATAATTCCAAGTGATGGACTCGATGGGGGTTTCGTTGGCTATCTGTGCCAACACGGTAGCGGATTCGCCGAGTTGTACCTCAATGTCGTCGCCGAGTTCCACGACCAATTCGCCGGGTTCGGTGATGGTGACGACGGTATCCAGTTTGCAGCCGTTGGCATCCACCAAGGCAATGGTGTAATTGCCAGCGGTTAGGTTGGTGTATTGGTTGCCTGTAGCGCCGCCGTCGAAGGTGAAAATGAATGGCGGGGTGCCGCCGACCACGTTGTTGACGCGAACGGCGCCATTGTCTTCGCCAAAGCAAAGAATGTTCTGAACAGACAGGTCAAACGCCGTTGGCACCTCTGGGTCATTGATTACTTGCACGGTGACGCTGTCTTTGCAGCCGTTGAGGTTGTTGCTGACGACGAATTTGTAGGTGCCCGCTTTGTCAGCCACCGGATTGAGGCCATTGGCCCCCGAAACGATGTTGCCATCCGAGGTGGTCCACTGATAGGTGAAATTGCCGCCGATGGAAGTGCCTGCGGTGTTGATGGTGACGGAGGTGATGCTGCAATTGAGCAACTGCGGCACCGTGGCGTTCACCTGTGGTTTGGTGAAGTTTTGCGTGACCGTCACTGGGATGGGACGCACGCAGCCGTTTGGTGCCACGATATTGAAGGTGTAGGCCCCTGCTTGTGTCACTGTGACGACCAAATCATTGGACTGGAAGCCGCCCGGCCCTGTCCAGAAGTGCGTGGCGCCGGGGGTGACGACGGTGCCACCGATTTGCGCCACTCCGTTGTTGAAGCAGTTGAGTTCGGTGCCTTCCGCTGCCCCTTCGGGGAAATTGGCATCCACCGCCATTGTGGTGGTAGCTGTGGCAGTGCATCCGTTGGGCGCTGTGCCGACAACTGTGTAAAGCCCCGGGTCGCCCACCTGCAAGGTGGCGAGGCTCTGATTGCTGGGGTTAATGCCGATTCCAGACCACAAGAATTGAGTGTTGGGAAGGGAACTGGTCACGCTCAAGGTGCCTTGCGGAGCGTCGCAGGTGATGGTGTCTGTGCTGACGGTCAAAACAGGCGCGACATTGTCCAAGAACACTTCCACGTTGTCGGTGGCTTGGCAACCTGTGGTTGGGATGAAGATGGTAAGGGTGTAAATGCCCGGCACCGTGACGTTGGGCTTTACTTCGCTGCTGTTGCCAGCAATGCCCGGCCCCGACCATTCATAGACGATGGTACCTCCGCCGGGAGCGGACGAGCCACTGCCATCCAGCGTAACGCTCTGCACATCGCAGGTGAGCGTTTGGTCTGTGCCAGCACTGGCGGTGGGCAGGTCTTGGTCTTGATTGACCGTGACTTGGTCGGAACTGGTGCAGCCGTTCAGGTTGCTGGTAATGAGCAGCGTGTAACTGCCCGGCACCAACACGACGGGATTGGGTTGGTTTTGATTGGCGGTGGTGATACCTGGCCCTGACCATTGAATGGCGTAATCAGGCCCGCTGCTGGAAGCACTTGAATTGAGCGAAACCCCGGTTGTGCTGTTCGCGCAAGTGATGATTTGGTCGGGGCCCGCATTGGCAATGGGCGGAACGTAATCTTCATTCACGTTGACCACGTCAATTTTTGAACATCCGTTGTTGGTGTTCGTCACGACCAACGTGTAGGCACCGCTTGCGTGAATCATCGGCGACATCATGTTCTGTTGACCTGCCACGATGCCAGGGCCTGTCCAAGAATAGGTAATGCCGGGGCCTGTCTGTGATTGTGAGCCATCGAGCATCAAGGTATCAATCGCGCAAGTCAATGTTCGGTCAATGCCTGCGTTCGCCACTGGGAAATCCCCGTCGAGCGCCACATACACTTGGGCAGTGGCAGTGCAGAAATTCACGATGTTGGTGACGAGCAGGGTGTATGTGCCAGAATCGGCCACTACCGGGTTTTGCACATTGAAGTTGCTGGTGTTGATGCCGGGGCCTTGCCAGAGATACTCAAAGTTGGTGCCCACACTGGAGGCGGAGGCATCAATGGCGCGGCTATTTTGGGCACACGTCAGGGTGAAGCTGGCTCCCGCGTCAGCGGTGGGTTGGGCGATGTCTTGATTGACGGTGACGTCATCTTGCGCTGTGCAGCCGTTGCTGGTATTCGTCACCAAAAGGACGTAGTTGCCCGGTTGAGTCACGTCGGGGTTTTGCTGGTTTTGATTGCCCGCATTGATGCCCGGCCCTGTCCAAAGGTACGCGATGTTGGTCCCTGTCGCGGATTGGCTGCCGTCGAGGGTGACATTGGTCGTTTGGCAGTTGAGCATCCAATCTTGGCCTGCTGCTGCGGCAGGTGTCGCAATGTCTTGCGTCACTTCGACCGTATCGGTCGAGACGCAGAAGTTTGTTGTGTTTGTGATGCTCAGAATGTAAATACCCGGTTGGGTGACGCTGGGTGTGAGTTGGTTCTGATTGCCCGCATTGATGCCCGGCCCACTCCATTGGGTTTGAAAGTTGGCGCCAGAGGAAGAGCCAGAGCCATCAAGTACATAGCTTGTCTGGGCGCATGTGAGCAAGCCGTTGGTGCCCGCACTCGCAGCAGGGTAAACTGCGTTGGTATTCACGATGGTAAAGTTGGAAGAAGTACATCCGTTGGTTGAGTTGGACACAACGATGATGTAGGTGCCGGGCACGCTGACGACGGGTTGTGCCAAGGTCGCGTTGGCTGGCGTGATGCCCGGCCCTGTCCACAAGTAAGAGAAGTTGGGGCCGGAGGAAGAGTTGCCGCCAAGCGTGGCTGAGGTCGTCACGCAGTCAATGATTTGGTTGGGGCCGGCAATGGCGTTGGGGGGCGTGAGGTCGTCGGTCACGGTCGCCTGTGCCGATGCGGTGCAAGTGTTGTCCGTGTTTGTGACAACAACTGTATAAACTCCCGGCACGGTCACAACTGGTTTTACTTCGTTTTGATTGGCAGGTGTGATGCCCGGGCCACTCCACAGATAAGTAAAGTTAGGTCCTGTGCTGGATGCGGAGGCATCCAAGGTGTCCGTCGCGTTGTTGAAGCAGTTGAGAATCAAATTGCCACCCGACGAAGCGGTAGGCGGTGTGATGTCCTGCAAAACGACGACGATATCGGTATTGAAGCAGTTGTTGCTGGTGTTTGTCACGGTCAGATTGTAAGTGCCCGGCACCGTGATGTTAGAAGGGCTTTGGGCTGTGGCGTTGGCGCCGGATATGCCTGGTCCGCTCCATTGGTAGGTGATGCCCGGACCGGAAGACGAGCCAGAGCCATTTATATTCACCGAATTGACGGTGCAATTCAACACCAAATCAGGACCAGCATTGGCCGAAGGTACATCGGCATCCTGCGTGACCGTCGTTTGGTCGGTTGCCGTGCATCCGTTGGCAGGATTGGTCACTTGCAAGGTGTAATCACCGGGAACGGTGACGGTTGGGTTGGGCAAGTTTTGGTTGTTGGCACCTATGCCTGGGCCGCTCCACAAGAAGGTGATGCCTGCAGGAGTGCCTGAGCCATTGAGCACAATGCCATTGGGCGACGAGCAGGTAAGCATTTGGTCAGGTCCTGCGCTGGCAGCAGGTGCCGCTATATCCTGCGAGATGACGACGGTTTCGCTGGCAGAGCAGCCATTGGCCGCATTGGATATGGTGAGGGTGTAGGTGCCCGGTATGTTTACTTGCGGGTTGTATTGGTTTTGGTTGCCGGCATTGATGCCGGGTCCTGTCCAAGAGGCCGAGTAGTCGGGGCCTTGCGACGAGTTGTTGCCACCAATTGTGACGGTCGTGAGGACGCAGGTAAGTGTTTGGTCATTGCCTGCGTCCACGGAGGGCAACACGATGTTCGAGGTCACCACGACTGTGTCTTTTCTGAAACAACCGTTGGTCAAGTTGGTCACGGTGAGGATGTAGGTATCTGCCGCATTGACCGTCGGGGTTGGGTTGTTCTGATTGCCGGCATTGATTCCTGCGCCTGTCCACAAGAACTGTGCGGGCGCGCCGCCAGCGTTGCCTGAGCCATTGAGGGTGACGCTGCTTTGCAGGCAAGTGATGAGCTGGTCATTACCCGCATTGGCGGTTGGGATGTCCGTGTCTTGAATGACGGTTGCTGATGCCGTGCTGGTGCAGCCATTGCCTGTATTGGTGATGGTCACGGTGTAGTTGCCCGGCTGGGTCACGTTAGGGTTGGCCACGTTTTGATTGCTGGCATTGATACCCGGTCCGGCCCAGTTGTAGCTCGGCGTTGGCGCATTGGTGGTTGAATTGATGGTGGCTGTTGATTGGAGACAGTTGATGGTGTCGCCGGTTGCGCTGGCCGTTGGCGGCGTTACGTCACCTGTCACCGTGGCAGTAGCCGTGGAGGTACAGCCGTTCACCGGATTGGTGACGGTGAGGGTGTAGGTGCCTGTTTGATTGACGTTGGGGTTTTGCTGGTTTTGGTTGGCGGGTGTGATGCCGGGGCCTGCCCAAAGGTAATTGACCCCTGAGGTGGGTGAACCTCCTTGCAGCGTGGTTGAACTTGCCAAACAAGTGATGTTGCCTCCTGATGCTGTGGCGCCCGGCGGCACGGTATTGCCCGGCACCACGACTGTGGCCGTATCCTTGCAGCCGGCGGCAGCAAAGTTGTTGGTCACGATGAGGTGATAGGTGCCAGTCATGTTTACATTTTGAGTGGATTGGTTGCCAATGGTTGTCCAAGCAGCATTAGCCCAAGTGTATGTCACTGTAGGCCCTGTCGTGGAGCCGGTGCTGTTCAGTGTCAAAGCGGGGCTATTGCAATCAATGGTTTGTGCTCCGCCGATATTCGCCACGGCTGGCACTTTCACAACGGTGAATTGCACCACACTGTCGCATCCGTCCACCGATTGCAAGGTTTCGCTAAACGGGCCGCCTGCGTTGCAGTAACTATTGCCATTGAACTCGAAGCACTGTCCTTCGCAGATATACCTTATTCCCATGTTGCTGATAATCGGGAACTTAATCTCAACCGTTTGCCGCACGATACTATCGCAGCCGAGATAGGAATCGTAAGGAGTGCTTTGAAGGTTGTAAGTGCCGGGGTTGTTGATGATGTTGAAAGGCTGCTCATCCCAGAAGAAGGGCAGGTCTTGATAGCAGAGTGTTAGTTTGGGTTTGATGGTGGGAGGTATGGGTTGGTTGGTCACGGTGATGCAAGCCTGCTGCGGGGGGAAGCAAGCGTTGCCTACGCGGACGCAGACGGTGCCGCCGAGGTTGCCAAAGGTGATTGTGACGGTGTTTCCATTGGGTGCAGGCAGCGTCAATGTGTTTGAGTTGGTGCCATTGATTCTGGAGCCGGGAGGGCCTGTCCATGTGTAGTAGCCGGCACCTTCCACTTGCGGGATGGTGTATTCCACCACCGCGCCGGGGCATACTTGGGTGGGGCCTTCGGGTGCCGACGGCGCGGCGGGCGCAGGTGGCGAGACCGAGCCGTCCAGCACCTCTATCTCATAGTTGCACACATCGTTTGTCCAACCATCCACCATCAGGAAGTAGGTCTGTCCGGGCACGAAGTTGCTGTAGGTGAGTATCAGGGGCTGCCCGCCGCCACCTGCCGAGCCGGGGTTGCAAGTAAGGGCATCGCTTTGGCAGTTGCTAAAAAAAGCTGCTTGCAAGCCGTTGCCCGCCTGACAGTTGCTGGTGGCGATATTGATGGTGATGGATTGTGTGCCTGCCACGAAACCAAACCATTGGTCGTTGTGGATAAAAATCTGGCCGCACACGGTGTTGCCACCTGAGGGGGTGCCGTTGTTGATGCCCATGTAGCCGTCAAAATCGCAATAGACGCAAGCGGTGGGGCAGGCTTCCGCGCCGGGAGGTGGCGGCGTCGGGCAAGGCGGGGCTACTTGGGCAATAAGAACGTGTTGGCAGAGGAAAAAGAGTACGGGAAAAAGTAGTAGTTGTTTATTCATGAAACAGGATTTAAACAAATTGGCACAGAGGCCAATTTTTTCTGTAAAATTGAGCTCGAGCGAAGTAGATACACCGCCCTTAAAAAACGCTTTCTCAATAGAGTAATAATTTGGGAAACCGGGGTTCATTCAAAAAGAAAAAGGCCGGAATCGGCCATTATCCGGCGGTGAAAATACAACAATCGGTCAATTCGCCAAACCGCCCTCCAAGACGAGGGCGGTTTCAAGAGCTAGCCAAGTGTTGCAGCGCTTCTGTCCTTGCTGTCTTTCCCAACGATTTCGCACTGTACCTTTGCCTGCCTTTTTTCAAAAAAAGTAAAAACTTAGGTAGGACATCAGACAATGAATTTTGACAGGATTTACAAGATTTACACGATTTTTTGACGGCGAAGCCGCCTCGTCTGTCCTGCAAATCTTGTAAATCCTGTCAAAAACATTCAAACCTGTCGGCCGAACCCTCTTTGCTTGGAGGCGTACTAAGTTTTTACCAAAAAAAATATGCTGCTTCAGGGAGTCTTGTTGGGTCTGTCGCTCACTTTCATGGTGGGGCCGTTGTTGTTCGCCATATTGCAGGCTGGCATCGAGCGCGGGTTTCGCGCGGGGCTGTCGGTGGCGGGCGGCATTTGGACGAGCGATGTGCTATATGTGGTGGCCGTGATGTGGGGCTTGGAGGCGCTGGCCGCGTTAATCGCCTTGCCTGGCTTCAAATTGTGGGCGGGGCTGGCGGGCGGCGCGTTGTTGGTCGCTTTTGGTTTGGGCAATCTGTTATGGGGCAACACGACCGCCTCGAACGCGCCTCTTTCCGCTCATTTTCAACCTGTGGGAAACAACTCGCCTTACGCGAAATCTTACTTCCTCTATTTCCTGCGCGGTTTTTTGCTGAACACCATCAATCCTTTCACCGTTTTTTTCTGGCTGGGCATCGCGGGTGGGGTGCTTATCCCGAACGGTTGGGGCCGCGCCCAAACGCTTGTCTTTTTTGGCGGCATGCTCGGCACGCTCGTAGCGACGGATACCCTAAAAGCATACGCTGCCAAGCAGATACGTCGCTTCCTGACCCCCCAGCACACATTGCAAGTGCGGCGCGGCATTGGGCTGTTGTTGATTGTGTTTGGGGCGGTATTGGTGGCGAGGGTGCTGCTGGCCGAGGGGCATTAAGAAGCCATTATACCCAGATTAAAGAGGATTTGAACCTGCCGGTTGGCAAGGCAGGGATTTCCTTGATTGATTTGCATGATTTCCAAAGGATTGAGAGCTCCGTTCGTTCAAAACCACCTTGTCAGACCCTGTACTCAGGGGCTTGCCCGGCCAAGTGAAGCGGACGGGGCTGATTTGCGTTGACTATAAAGGTCATTTTTAAGCAAAATGGCAAAAAAGGGTCGCTCGAAAAATGAAACTCCTGACTTTTGTAATTTCCGGTCAGCGACCGAACACTTACCAGACAAAGACATTTTTTAAAACAAATTGACCATGCGCCAATTTTTCACCTCGTTACTCGTCTTTGGGCTTTCACTTCCTGTTTTTGCCCAAAACAATTTTTGGAAACCCGTGAAACCGGAGTCTATCGCCTTGCCCGCGAAGGCGGAGCGGAAAATCCAGCCCCTGAAGAGCCAAACTTTTCAGTTGGATTTTGCTGCCATGAAAGCCGCCTTGCTGGAAGCGCCGATGGAGTTCACTTCCGCAGCGCAGTCGCAGCCGCTTAGCCTCACCTTGCCGATGGCCGACGGTGCTTTGCGCGTTTTTTATGTGTGGGAATCGCCCATCATGGCACCTGAGTTGGGGGCCAAGTACCCTTCCATTCGCAACTACGCTGGCTCTGCTGCCGATGGCTCCGGCGCTTTTGTCCGGTTGGGCGTTGGCCCCGACGGATTCCACGCTTTCCTGTTTGAGGCGGATGGTCAGATACAGTCGGTTCGTCCATATTCCACCGAGCAAGATAAATTCTACGCGGCCTACTGGCTGAGGGATTTGCCCAATGAAATGCCGGGAGGCGGCATCGCTTGTGGCGTAGAGCAGAACCTCGACTTGCTGAAAGAATTTGAAAAACCGGGAGGGGGTTTCGTGGCAGCTCGTGGCAACGAGAAAGTCAGAATCAGAAAATACCGCGCCGCCATTGCTGCCAAAGGCGAGTACACGCAGGCTTTTGGTGGCACGAAGCCTCAAGCATTGGCAGCCATCAACGTCGCGCTCAACTTTATCGTGGGCATTCAGGAGCGCGACTTGGGCGTTCGCTTCGAGCTCATTCCCAACAACGATGAAATCGTTTTTCTCGACCCGGATACTGACCCCTACACAGGCAACACGGTGGGCGATTGGATGTCCCAAAATCCGGGCGCCATCAATCCCATCATCGGTATCAATAGCTACGACATGGGGCACGTTTTCGGGCCTTATGTGGCTGGCAGCGCGGCAGGGGTGGTGAGTGGTCGCGTATGCTCAAACCCCGACAAAGCACGAGGCGCCTCCTCTGCCACCAATCTGACCTCCGAATACTTCTATCTGGTGGCAGCCCACGAAATGTGCCACCAACTGTCAGGTAGCCATACTTGGAGCAACTGCCCTCCCAATGAAGGCCAGTTGTCGTCGGGTACTGCTTTTGAGCCGGGCAGCGGTAGCACCATCATGTCGTATGCAGGAGCGTGTGCCAACAACAACAACGTCCAGAACGATAGCGACCCTTACTACCATGTGGGCAACATCATCGAGGTGCAGCAATTCATGTGGGAGGGCACTGGCAACACTTGTGGCGAGACCATCGAAACGAACAACAACGCCCCCACAGCCAGCATCGCTCACCCCAACAACCTTTTCATACCGATAGGCACGCCTTTCCAGTTGACAGGTGAAGCCAGCGACCTTGATGGGGACAATCTGACTTATTGCTGGGAACAATACGACACAGGCCCTGCCTCCCAATTGGGACAGCCTCAATTGACATCACCCTCGTTTCGTTCGTTCCCTCCCAATAACAGCCTCTCGCGCACTTTCCCGCGCATCAATTCAATTGTGTTCAACCAACAAACTCCGGTAGAAGTGTTGCCCACTTACAGCCGCGAGTTCAATTTCAAATTCACCGTCCGGGACAACCACCCCGGCGCTGGCGGCGTGGATATAGCCTCTATCAGATTCAACTCCACGGCGCAGGCTGGTCCTTTTCGCGTCACTTACCCCAACACCAACTCCGTCGCTTGGAATGTGGGCGAATATCAAATTGTGACGTGGGATGTGGCCAACACCGACAAGGCCCCGGTCAATTGCAAGACCGTGAACATCCTGCTCAGCACGAACAACGGTTTGCTCAATCAGGTGACTTTGGCCTCCAACGTGCCAAATATCGGCAGCGCCTGCATATTGGTGCCCAACAACGTGACCAACCTTGCGCGTGTGCGGGTGCAAGCGGCTGACAATATCTTCTTCGACATTTCCGATGTCGGGTTTGTCATAAAACAACCCAGCGAACCAGACTTTTCCATCTGCTCCGGCAATTTGGCGGGCTTAATCTGCGCCCCTACGACGCTCTCCACAGAAATCAACACCACTGCCTTGGCTGGATTCGACCAGCCCATCACGCTGTCCGTCAGCAACCTGCCAGCGGGCGCTGAGGCCACTTTCAGCCCCAATCCCGTGTTGCCGGGTGCGAACGCCACGCTGACCATCGAGTTCCCAGATGCGGTGGCGGAGGATACTTACGATTTGGTTATCGAAGGAACGGCCAACAACGTGACCAAATCATTTCCCTCTACCTACCGTGTGGTGCAAAACGACTTTTCTGCCCTGGCGCTCCAAACACCCGCCAATGGCGCCCAAAGTGTGGATGTCGGCCCCACCCTTCGTTGGAAGCTCACTTCTTTTGCGGACAGCTATGAAGTACAGATAGGCACCAGCCCTTCGTTCGAGCCTGGCACCATTCTTTTTTCCGGCTCGAATGTGCAAGTTGACACATTCAAGGTGCAACCCGTAGGCGAAGGTCAGATATGTTACTGGCGCGTTCGCCCCATCAACGACTGTGGCACAGGGCCTTGGACCGAACCGTTTGTTTTTGTGACCAGAGTGCAAAATTGCACCACATTTGGCGCTAATGACTTGCCCAAGTCTATCTCTGCCAACGGCACACCCACTGTGGAGTCGAAAATCACCGTGATGGGCACCGGGGTGGCGCTCAGCGATGTGAACGTGAAAAAAGTGCAGGGCAACCACCAGTTTATGCGCGACCTGGAAGTGCGGCTTATCAGCCCTGCTGGCACCAACGTATTGTTGTTCAAAGAGCGTTGCGCTTCTTACAATGGCCCCTTCAACATCGGTTTTGACGACAGCTCCAATGGGGCATTTGGCTGCCCCCCGCCCAACAACGGCAGCATGGCCAAGCCCGCCGAAGCACTCAGCGCCATGAACGGAGAGAGCTCTGCGGGTGTCTGGACCTTGCAGGTGAAAGATAATTTCGTGAGCTCGGGCGGCACACTTTCTGGCTTTGAGGTCGAACTCTGTGCGGGAGTGTCGCTCAGTGCGCCATTTATTGTGAACAACAACTTGCTTCAAGTGCAACCGGGTGCCAACGCACTCATCGGCGATGACCTGCTCAAAGCGGACGACCCGAACAATACTGCCAACGAATTGACCTTCACACTCATCACAGCGCCCAAGCATGGCGAACTACGCATGAGCGGCAGCCTATTGCTGCCCGGCAGCCGATTCACTCAAGCCGATATCAACGCAGGCAAGTTGCGCTACTACGACTACGGCTCCTTCACAGGCGGCGACCAATTCCGCTTCGACGTGACGGATGGTGAGGGTGGCTTGGTGGCTGGCACGTTCAGCATACAGCCCTTCCCGGTCAGCACGAAAGAGACGCTCGACAACATCTCCTTCCATCTGACCCCCAACCCTGCCACAGACCTCGTGCGCCTCTCCGTGGAGCAATCGCTCAGCTCGGACACTCGCGTGGCTTTGTTCAACACGACTGGCCAATTGCTAAAGACTTGGACACTACCCACCGGCACCTCCACGCTACTGCTCCAAGTAGGCGGGATGCCAGAAGGCCTTTATCTCGTTGCGGTGGAAAATGAGAAAGGGCGGGGCGTGAAAAAGTTGGTGGTGCGATAATAGTGTGCTGTGAATTATATTTCGCTACAAAGGCACGAAGGCACAAAGTTTATTTCTTAGGGACTTTGTGCCTTTGTGGCAAAAAACACAAAGCCTCAAACCCTCACCCTATCGGCAGTTGCCGAAGAGAAGCCGGTCTCCGAAAAAAAGAGGCCGGCTTTTTCTTTGTCCTCGTCGGGTTGCGATGTGAGGTGGGGCGACTCGTCTTCCTCAAACATCTGCGGGGTCTCCACCGCTTCCATCACCCACGCCCACTGGTCTTCGTAAGGCATCACCTCTATCTCGAAAGTGCGGTCGAGGATGTCCACCGAAACGGATGCCATTTTGTCGAGCCACGGGCCTGCCGCCTCGCGCAGCGTCTCGGGCGCGTGTGCGTGCTTGGGTACCAACTCAAGCATCCTGATGAAGCAGTCGGTGCGAAAATGCTCGCTATCGGGGTCGAGGTGCCGTTGGCGATATTTGCGAAGCACCTCCACGCGGTTGTCGTATTCGTCCCAGCGCCTTTCCACCAACAGGAACATGGCTTGCAGTATCAGCACCGGGATATTGGCACCGCGCTTGTCCTGACCGTAGAGCGGCAAATCATTGAGCCACGCCTGCAAGCGAAACTTGGGCAAGTCTCCTTTTTCTCGCGCCGAAAGGGGTATCTTTTTCATGCGGGCCAGAAGCAGCAGGTAGCCTTGATAGACACGCCATGACTCTTGGTCCATGGCCGGTATCTCTGAAAATCGAGTGTGTCGCATCACGGCCTTGCATATCTCCCACGCTTCTTTGTACGATTTCGAGTAGATGGCGTTGACTGTGGCAAGCTCTCTGTTTTTGAACCATTGTGGGAGACCTTCGTTGATAGATGGAAGATAGTTGTTTAATAATTCTCTTGCTTCCCCATATCGTTTAAGCATAATAAGGCATCCGGTTTTTTGGTGAGTGAATATTCTAAGATAAGAATTAGCAGTGAATGGCTTGGTTTTAAAATAATCAACAGCTTCTTCAGCGATGTCAAGCCCTCCTTGCCAATCGTGTACAAGCGTCTTTGAGTATAGCTTATAGCCCCGTGCATTTTTAAAGGAACAAAGGGCGTATCTTTGCTTCATTTTGAGCATGAAAAAACGTTTGAGTTCAGTTTCGTATGAAGGGATGCGCCTGCGAGCGGTAGAGATGTTCCGTTCAGGTAAGAACCGCCAAGACATCATGTCCAGTTTGGGGATACCCAAATCAACGTTGTCACGATGGCTTGCGCGATACGATGCAGACAATCCTGCTTGGTACAAGAGCCTTCCGCCGGGCGGAACCCAGAGCAAATTAGGAACCGAAGACCTGCGGCGCCTGGTGGAAGAATTGAACAAGGGTTGTACAGCGCAGGGATTTGAAGGGGAAATATGGACGCGGGGTCGCGTTGGTGTTGTGATTGAGCGACTTTTTGGGGTAAAGTATGACCCATCCCATGTGGGGCGGTTGCTGAAAAAGGTCGGATGGTCGCTGCAACGGCCTTCCAAACAGGCTCGCCAGCGTTCGGAAGAGCGGGTGCAGAAGTGGTATGCAGAGGACATAGGTCGCATTAAAAAAAAGTGAAGCGGAAAACCGCGTATTGTTTCATGCCGATGAGTGTGGGGTTTGCTTGCTGCCCTTTTGCGCCAAAACTTGGGCCCCCAAGGGCCAGACTCCGGTGCTTCAAGAATTCAAAAGCCGCGAGCATCTGAATCTGTTCGGCATGATTTCAACCCGGGGTGATTTGTGCTGGCAAATCCAACGCCTCCCTTTCAAGGCTGAAGATTTTGAGGAGTTTTTCACTTGGTTGAGCACCGAAGAACTGACGAACACCAAAATGCTGGTCGTATGGGATGGTGCTTCAATTCATAAGGGTCAGCCGGTAAAAGATTTTTTGCAACACAACCCCGGTATAATACACCTCGAAGCACTACCACCTTATTGCCCACAACTAAATGCCATAGAATTACTTTGGGATTACCTCAAGTGCCACAAACTCAAAAACCGGATTTTTCTCAATTTGGACGATTTGCAAAATGCCGTAGAATATGCACTTCACGAAATCGCTGATGACCCCGAACTCATCCGCTCTTTTTTCACTAAATCATCCGTCTCGTTCCTTTAAATATGCACGGGGCTATAATTGTGCGATAGAATGTCTGCAATAAAACATGGTCGTGTTCTTTTGCTAATGGTGCATATTCGTTTAGTATCTGTTCAGCTACCGGAGCAAGCGACTTTTTATACCCTTTTTGCCCTACGACCAAGTAAAGAAAACTGTCGTAAGCATTTTGTATCATTAGTTCCGCAAACATTGCTTTTTGGTACTCTTCCAATATCTTATCGAGCTTAGGTACCTCCTTGTGCAACCCAGGGTAAACGACAACAACGCTTTTTATAGTTCGTACTATTTCGACTATCATCGTCACATTTTCAAACTTCTGTGCAGACCTGAGACATTTGTTAGCAATATCCATAAATGCTTTTATTGCGCCTCTTTTTATCAAGATTTTAGCCGTACTCCATTCTTTTATTAGTTCGTGACTAACCCTACTAAACTCGTTAAAGTCGGAAGTATTGAAATCAATAAAGAAAAGAGTGTTCAACAGGCGTTTTTTGAGTTCGTTCTTGAACCGGTTGAATTGTTTGGAGGCAGGCTCCATGCCAAAGTATCGCGCGGCCTCTTCCTCGTCTTTCCAGCGGTTTTCGCGTAGGCCCACATAAAACTCCCAATAGCGGCTTTCCGTTTTGCCTGGCTTCTTGTTAGAGGAGTTGGTGATGACGTCCACTTCGCGCACTTTGTAGCGCGTGATGATGTAGGCGATGTCTTGAAGCACGTCCATGTTTGTATTTGTTTTGATGAGCAATGTTTTGCGGTTGCAAAAACGTGGCGAATGAAGCGCCACACTTGGGTAGGCAAACATAGTAAAAATTAGATTTAGGAACAAAAATGGAATAAAATTTTGCTAAAAATTTTACAGCCAATCAAAAATGATGTCAACCCTCTTCGAATTTGGGGTGTCCAGATGGCGCAGAAGTGTCCTTTGAGTCGTTCATCGCCTATTCCAACGCTATAAATTATGCCTCACAAGTTTTAAAGGCTTCATTACCAATCACATAGTGTTCGGGCAATCTGTTTAATCGCGCTGGTTTGACGTGTCTTGTCAGGTCGCTTGTGTCCTTGTCGTGGACAGGGAAGGGGTGGACTTTTGTCCTACCGATTCAAACAATCATCCTTCACCTTTCAAAACACGACGCTCATGCTACCTTGGTTTATTTACTTGCTTATCCAACTCTCTTTGCTGCAAACACCCGAAGAATGGAACACCCTATCTCGTCAAAGGCAACAAGAGATGGAAATCATTGTGGAGACAATTATTGTCGGATAGGAGATGTGAAAATTTGAGGTGTCCGAAATCCGTGCAAGTGTCCTTGCGAGAGCCACCTACTTGAAGCCAACTTTGCATCGTAGCTCATCGGAACAGAACTTTTGCACAAATTAAAAACAGACCGTCATGGGTAACATCAACACGCTACTTTTTACCGACGCGGATGGTGGATTGTCTTTAATCAATCGCCAGAGGAGGCCTTTATTGTCGGGCAATGCCGTAACAAATGAGCGCAACGCGACAAAAAGAGGAGGGGCGGAGCAGTGCTTCATCCGGTGGTTTTCCGAAGCGAAAATCTCGATTTTGGAAAGCGGGGCAATCATGGCATCCTTCCCCAAAAAGAGCATCTCACACGACATGATAACCTGCATGATGGGCACGACTTGGATAAACGTAGCGGCTCCTTTGACACTGCCTGCCAAAATTTTCGGACACGTCATTGAGATTGCGGATGGCTACCACCCCGCTGTACCGGTACTGACCAATTGGGTCGTATTGTTCAGGCCACCAAGCGCCTAACTGACAAACCCAAACATCCCTTTGCCCCCATGAACAAATCAACATCATCACAACACTCGTTTGGCCATCATCACTATCAAAATGGCACCTTCAGGTCGCTCGCGGACCCGTTCCGCGAGCAGGCTTGAGGATGAACCACGACACCTCAATTTGATAGTTGGATAATGTGCCAAGTATAAACCTTGAAAGTCCTATAAAAGCAAATAGAGTTGCAGCCCATATTTCAGCCCGCAGTATGTAGCCTTGACACTATGTGTCAGAATATGTATCGAATAGCATAACTGTCGCGCTCTAGTATGTTTTGCAACGCAATGGAGTATTCCGGAAAATCCACAATAGAGTACGGACGCGGATGCCGAAAAGCGGATAGAGTAGGCAAAACACGCTATATTTTCAGGATATGAAAACGAATATGATTTCATTATACGTTGTCTTCTTGCTTGCCCATGTGGTGTCAGCCCAACAAAGCGGGAGTAAAATTGATTTCAACCTCGACTTTCCCGCAGGGACACAATTTGTACAGGAAGGGAATACGCTACATTTTACTCTTCCCTCTAACCACTATCTAATCGGTGTGGATAATCAGGGTAATTTTTCACGGACAGATCCCTCCGGCGGAGGCACCGGTGGTGTCACATGTACTTGTAACACAGGCACAGGATGTAGCCCAGTTTACAGTGACGGTACTTATGGCTGCCTGATGGATGGTTGCTCAAACTGCACAAAGTCCGCCGCGATTAAAAGAGCTGATGGCAGCATAATTGAAGTGGAGGAGCTCATCATAGCCGATACAGATGGAAGTTCGTCCGTAACCAGTTTTAGCAGCATACAGGACAAACTAATTCTCCCTCACAAGTTCATTGATTCGGAAGAGGTATCAAGCTTTCTCACCGAACTACAACAAAATTTTATAGAAAGCAGCACGAATCAGACCAAAGTGGTATTTGTCAAACACTTGGGTTATGTAATTCCTATTACTGTTCCAAGTGATATAGACGATGTGTCGCTGAGAGTACTTCCAGTTGGCGATGATGATGCTGCACTTGAATGCCGTTGCAACACTAATGGTTCCTGTCCCAAGAAGAAGAAACTCATTGTGACATTTTGCGATGCGGCAAACTGCTCGTCATGCACCATGTCAGGCCGTCTCATCAACGACCAAGGTGAAGTGAAGCAGTTTTCTGTTGTCAACGGAAGAATCAGGCTGCAATAGACTTTTGGCTACGGCTATTGGTTTTCAAAAAACAAAATGCCCGTAGGTCTATGCTGACCATTGATTGCGTGATTTTTTTCCTGGGTAGTGTCATTTTGGGGGTGATTTGGTATTTTTGCGTCAAACTTTATGAAATGGTATTAGATGTAAAATGCTGCCATAAATGTGGCTCTGAACACATTGTGAAAAACGGGTCGAACGCATCAGGCAATCCGAAGTACAAATGCAAGGCTTGCGGCTTCGGCGGGGTGTTTCAAACGCTTCGGAAAAGCGAGGAATTTAAAGAAATGGTCGTCAGGGCGGCCCAAGAACGCAGTTCGTCACGGGGTCTTGCCAGAACCTTTGGCATCAGTCACCAAACGGCTCTGAGGTGGATAAAAAAAAAGCGCAGTCCCTTCCCGACATCGTGACCACGTTGCTTCCGGCCAAGAAAAAAGACGTTCTCGAACTGGATGAATTATGGTCTTTTGTCTATTGCAAAGACTTTAAACGCTGGGTTTGGATAGCACTTTGCCGCAGAACACGTCAAATTGTCTCTTTTTTCATCGGCGACCGAAGCGAACAATCTTGTCGGCGGTTTTGGGAACTGATTCCGCCTGAATATCGAAAATGCCGAACGTTCAGCGATTTTTGGGAGGCATACGCCGCGGTTATTGATACAGGCAAACACAAGATGGTGGGAAAAGAATCCGGGGAAACTTCTCATGTGGAACGCTGGAACAACACCCTTCGCCAGAGAATTTGTCGATTCGTCAGAAAAACGCTATCCTTTTCAAAATCCGATGAAATGCACGAACTGTACCTCCATTTGTTCGTCTACAACTACAACATATCACTCATAAAATGACACTACCTTTTCCTGTTCTGCTTGGAAATCACTTAGAGCATGTTCAAAAATTTTTGGTTAGTGAGGTGGGGTTAGTGCAGAACAACTTTTTGTCAAGCGGCCATTCGCCCTAAAATCACTTGAATGTTCGCCAGCAATATCATGGATTCCGAACTTTTTGTTGTTTTTTCATGGTCTTTATCCAATCGTCGGAAGAAATTGAACCAGCCGAAAGTCCGTTCGTTGACCCAGCGTTTTTTGATGGGCACAAAGCCCTTGGAGGTTGGCGGACGTGAAGATATCTCCACCTCCACGCCGAGTTCGGAGGCGGCAAACTCGCTGAAAGCGCCGGCGTAAACCCCGTCCACCAGAATCTTTTTCAACCGGCCAAAGTGGGCCGAGCATTGTTTCAACAATTGAATGCCCATTTGACCGTCGGGCTTGTTGGCGGCACTGACCACCACACCAATGACGAGACCCAAAGTGTCCACCAGGATGTGCCGCTTGCGTCCGTTCACTTTCTTGTTGCCGTCAACGCCCCTTTCTTCGTGGACAAAAGGCGCTGCCTTAACAGATTGGCTGTCAATGCAGACAAGGCTTGCGCTGACCTCCTTGCCCCAAAAAAGCCGCTCCAGTTCGGCCACCCAGTCGTTCACCGTTTGCCAAACACCCTGGCGCGACCACCGATGAAAATAATAGTACACGCTCTTCCAAGGCGGAAAAACAGCGGGCAGGTTGCGCCACTGGCCGCCTGTCCGGTGCAAGTACAAAATGCCGTTCACGACGGCTCGCAAATTATGTTTGCGTTTCCTTTGGTAGGGCAAAACTTCTTTCAGAACTTCCCATTGGGAATCGGTCAACTCAGTAAACTGCGTTTGCATAATTTTTAAGTTTTGGTCAACTCAAAATTACGCACCGATTCCCATGTTTTTTAAAACAAATAATTTTTGAACATGGTCTTAGTGTTCATTTCAATTGGCCGCATTGTGGTCTGGCATGATGGTCGAGCGTACAAAAAAAGGCTTGGCGGCGCTCATTGGCGACCAGTTGAAATGAATTTCTCGACCCATATTTACTAACGAATGATGTCGCTAGAACGGCTCGAACTATAGTATTATACATGGGTTTTGTCCCCATTAGTATATCGGAGTATTCCGGAAAATCCACAATAGAGTACGGACGCGGATGCCGAAAAGCGGATAGAGTAGGCAAAACACGCTTTATTTTTTTGATTATGAAATACTTTTTTTTAGTTTCAACTCTTTTTTTTGTTGGAGTCACAGATATGAAATCTGAAAAGTCTCTTAGTGGGACTAATCCATTCGGTTTGGTATCCATAGATGTAGAGAAAGAACCAAAACAAAAATACGCAAACATCATTATTAGGGGTAAAAGGAAAAAAGTTGGAGATATAGGTGATGGAGGAGATGTAGTCGTTGATTGCAAGGGGACAAAAGGCACATGTATTGTCGTTTCTACTGACCCCTGTTTGGTGATTGTTTATAATGATGAAGGGAATCAGGCAGAAGATGTTTACACTGGACATGTTCCAAGGCTCATTTCTAGTTACACAGATTCAGAAGGAGACCTTGTTGAGCGGTATAAAATCGAGCAACAACAATAACTCTGAGCACAATGTCTTAAAGAGGTTGCCTCAAAGGATTATAGCCAGCGCAAAATGGTTTTGAACAAAGAGTATATCTGTAACTATCCTTTCCGTTCAGAAGCACTCTGCGTTGGGTATAACACTCGAAAATCTTGCAAAATCAATTTTTATTGCATGGTCGGCGAACATAGGGTTTTGAAACAATTGTGTCTAGCTCTTGAAGCAATTTTTAAAATTCGACATTTCGCTTTTTCCTTCTTTTGAGGCAGCCTCTTTCATTCAAAAACCCACTGTGTCGTCTATGACATCGCAGCAAAATTTTTCAAAACCTAGCACATCATGAAAAAACATTTTGCATGTATCGTTGCCATTTTTTTATGCCTCGAAGGAGGATTTTCCCAAGAATTGCTCATTAAAATCAACACTGCGGATTGTGTCAACTGCATCATCAATATGGTGTATTTAAAAAATATCGACTCTAAAATTTCGGTTAAAATGCTCTTTAAAGCTAGCGAGAAACAACTCGCACAGAAAATCATGAATGAGCTTATTCCAATCGAATGGAATGATATAGATGTACTGTATAGCGACAGTTTGTACGCAAAGACAAGCAGATACAACGCTTCAAGCTGTTACTTGCTACAAGAAGATAGCATTGTTTTTTGCTGTTTATTGAGTGAGTTGCAAGAAAACATATCTTCGATAAATGCCTATGCGATTTGCGCTAATGAAATTGAAGTATGTGTGCCAAAAGGAGAATTAGTGCTATCAAAAAGAATAATGTTGCATACTACAGATGAAAACCTATATTTATTGGATGTGACATTCAATACACTCTATGAAATTTGTCATCAGGGACCCGCTCGTATAGTATCATATAAGGCGCAGGATTTGTTTGACCTCAACTTCGTTCACACATTTTTCAGTAAGACGAGCAGGGATAGATTTAGCAGTGTCGCTTCACAAATGAAGGCATTGAAAAAGTGGGATATGCTTATGGAAAATATATGGATAAAAAAGGATAGTGTGTTTTTACTTTGTTCGTATTTTTTACCTGTCGAAAAAAACAAGGGAAGGGACTTGCTCATCGAAAAAAAATTTGTTATAGCTAAGTTTTACGAAGGTGGCGTGAAAGAAATGTTCCCTATTAAAGACTACAGTCTTGGGGAGTATGACATTGACCAAACCAATGCTTTTTTTGAGCATGATGGTAATTGGTATTTATCAATTTTTAAAGACCATGAAACACCTCCCAATTACCCATTGGCAATCTACCATAAAAACAACAAAGGATATCTCGCCAAAGCAAGTGTTTTAAAAAACAAATTGCCCGACAGCATAAGCAAAAATATTTATGCTCTAAACAAGGCTATATTCAGGGAAGGGAGGGTTTTCTATACACAATTTAACTTTTACTATGATGTCAAAATTGGAAATTATGTCCACTATATACTTGAGCCTTCGGACGACCATGCGGATAAAAGCAAAAAGTCATTGGTAAAACACAAACTCCTGGAAGTGTTTAAAATGTCCGGCCTCTGGGGAATTGTTCATGCTAAAGACGGCGAAGTCACCATACATATAGTAGATGAAAATGGGAGAGCCATAGCAAAGCGAAAAACACAGATTGATACCCAAACATTGTCATCCAATTTTTCTTATGCAAACAATCTATTGTTTTGGGTTAGCGATGACCACGAAATCAAAAAGATAAAATTGAACAAACAATAAAAAAGGGTAACTATTTAGGTTGCGACAGTTCGATAACTTGGCGTTACGCCACTGAAGATATTAACAAGTTCATTGAAAGCATTGTATTGATGTTTACGCACAGTAGAGATAAAACTATGGATGCGTGCGTATGCCTGTGCACCAGCGAGGGTTCGGAAGCAACCGGCTACCTTCAGTTTTGACTTAGCAGGGCGAATGTCCCGTTCGGCGAGATTGTTAGTGAAAGGTACGTTTCTATGCCAGGCAAAAGCCAGGACTGCTTGCCAGTGCATATCGAGTCGTTCCAGAAGGTTAAGCCCCTTCGATTTTTTGGGTCTTCCCCGGGCGCCTTTTTGTGGTGGTGGTTCTTCGGCGTAGCCGGCTTTTAGCAGGCGATTGTATTTTCGAATAGCGCTGTGTTGCTGGCTTTCGGGCAATTGACTGCACCCCTGATCGGTTTTTTCATATAAGTCAAGCAAGAAAGCGTGGAAATCGGCAGCCCATTTTCGTTCTTTTAAGGCGTTCAATTCGCGCAACAAGTGTGCATTGCATAAAGCATGTTGACCTTGCTCCAATTTGAAATAAGAGGCCCAACAGTCGTGAACGACCCAGCCTTGAAATCGAAGCAAAATGCTTTGCTTGTCTTGGTGCGCTTCCATACCGCGTCGTTGGTGAACAAACTGGTGAGTGAACTCCTCGTTGCCCAATTCGTGCAGCCAAAACAAATCCTGAGCACAGCGAATGCCACTTTCATCTGCATGAATGCGCTGGGATTGTAGCAATTGTTGTTCAATATAAGCCTCCTTCGGCTCCAGCCGTTGATAAGCGGTTCGCTGGCATTCCTGAATGGTGGCTTCATTGAGTGGTGCTGAGAACAAATCCTCGAACAGGCTTTGTATTTTGGATACCGACAAACATCCGCTTTGATGCAACAAGGTCACCAAGGCTTTAACACGGGGGCCGTACTGCACCGGAGCGGAAACCTCCGTCGGAAAATCGGCTTTGTTCAGGTGTCCACAACAAGGGCAAGTACAACTAAAGCGTTGGTATTCGCGCACATACAAGTACGTGGGTGGCAATTCAAAGACCTGGCGCCTGCTTTCCATAACAGCCTCAACATTGGACCCAAAACCTTGCTGGCAGGCGGTGCATATCTCCGGCTTTAGTTCAATTGTCTCATCGGCTTGGTCTACCATTTTCAAGGTCTTGCCTTTATGGCCCGCTTGACCGCCGCGCTTGCCTTTAATTTTGGGTGGCAACGCTGGTTTGCGAAGCCCATCTGATGACGGCGGCTTATGGCTGTTGCGGCTGTTCTGATTCAGGCGACCTTTCAATTCCTGAACCTCGCGCTTCAAGCCATCCACTACTACCAGCAACTGTTTTATCAGATCATGGCAGGCTTCTATGGTATCCGGTAACTTCAATGCAATTCTTTTGTCGAAAGTTATAATTTATTTGTGAATCAAAGCGTACCTAAATAGTTACAATGTTTTATTGTTTATTTAAACAAAGAATATCCCCTAAATTAAAACTAAGATTCGTCTTGGCAGGATTATGCTGTTTCATATCATCGCTAAAAAATCACGCGCAGGAAGGTTCTTCAACCTTTTTGAATAAGGTCGATAGCATTATCTCTTCTGAGATGGCCTCAAAAAAGTACCCTGTGTTAGGCATTGCGTATATAAATAAAGGTGAGAAAACATTAAAAATCATAGAAAATAACGTAATCGGTTTAAGTAATGAGCGTATATCAAATAAGGATTTCTTTGAGATAGGTTCCATTTCAAAAACTTTTACGAGCCTTGCCTTGGCACAAGCAATAGTTGAAAGGAGAATTAGTTTGGAGGATAAAATAGGGAGGTTCCTTCCCGAGATTGCTGATGGCCCGTTAGGAGATGTCACAGTGGAGCAGTTACTGACCCACTCTTCTGGCTTGCCCACTAACCCTAAATTATTGGACAAAAAATCAGACGACCCAACAAAAAAATTTGACAAACCTTTTCTATTTCAATCTCTAAAAAAAGTAAAATTAAAAAAGGGTAAGTTTAGATATTCCAATACTGGCTTCATGGTTCTTGGACTGGTTTTAGAAGCCGTCCATCAGCAGCCATACGAATATGTATTGAAATATACTATTGATAAAAATAATTGCCCAACGAATATCACAACGACACCTGACACTACCATGACCTTAATACAAGGACATGATGAACGAAATAGAGCCGTAGAACACTGGGAGTATAATTGTTTTTCCCCCGCTGGAGGAATTTATGCTAGTATTGATGACATGGGAAAATACTTGCAAAGCATGATTGCCCTTGCGCAGTCAGACCCAAACAAATCTTTTTTATTTCGACCTCGTGTACCTCTTGACGAAGAAGGTGTTCATTACATAGCATTGGGGTGGTTCACTAAAAAATTATCGAATGGAGATTATCTTATTTGGCACAACGGAGGTACAAATGGCTTTAGTAGTTACATGGGATTCGCCCCCACGATGAATGTAGGGGTGGTTGTGTTGGCCAATTCTGCAATTGAATGTGACGAAATTGGCAAGAAGATACTGAATGTTCTTATTCGGGAGTAACGCTCTTGTTCTCAACATCAACTAAATTCATTCACTTTATACACATTTAAAAACAGTTTCAGCATGAAGCTAAATTTGTTAAGAACATTCGCACTTCCCTTAGCATTATTGTTCTCCGCACTCTCATTCGATGCATGCAAGGAAAAATGCAAGGACTGCCCAGATGGCGCTGATTGTATTGATGCCACTTGCGTTTGCCAGACGGGGCGGCTTATGTTCAACAATAGCTGTTTCCAGCTGGGCAACAACAGCTTTTTTGGTGTGAACTCCGCCTGCTACTGTTACGACACGCTCGCCATCAGCATATCGGGCACTGGCGAAACTCGTTCCCTCACGATGCCCATCAAGTACGACAATCAAGTGGGTAGCCTGAGCCAGACCATTTTCTATTATGAGCTCAGCGACGGAGATAGCCTCTATTTCCCGCAATTGGACTTAAGGTGTTTCGCGCCGGACGACACACCCTAAAGCCTGCGGTTTATGGCAAAAAACAACCCAATGGCTCTTGGAAACTGCTGCTTGAATTCCGAGGCGCAATCTCTCTTGCCGTTTACGACAGTTGCACCATCGTTTTGAACAAATTTGAATAGCGGGAATAACGTTATCCAGCACTAATTTTTTAAGGTATGAAAACTCAAACGTTCTTTCGGAAAGCAGGGCTTCTTTTTGTCCTGCATTGCTTTTGCCTTGGGGCCATTATGGCCAATGGGCGTTCCATAGCCCCTCCGGGCGACTCGCTGTCGTCGTGGTTCCAACCGTGGCTTCAAAGTGCTTATTCCGAGCTCGACCAAATGGAACTGGAGTACCTTGACCGCACAGAGCCGCTCAGAGCGCGTCTTCAAGATGTGGCCAGTATTCTCGCAGACCCTCGCAATCGCACGCCTGAATGTGGTTTCCAACTGCTTTGGGAAAAAAATCAACTGGAAGAGACGCTTAAAAGCATACATCAAGAGTACGACCTTAAACTGCTCAAATTGCGGTATCGCAAAAGCATAGAGGTGGTGAAGATGCTCTATGAAAAAGTGCTTAGCATGGACCATCATCTGAGCAGCCTAAAGGCTCAGCAAGGGCTGTCCAACCTTTCCAACCCACACAACTATCCAGAATTCAAGGAAACAAGGGCGATTATCGAAGAGCGTTTGAAAAAGAAATACAACATACAAATGCCGTCGCTTTTCCAAACTAACCCCTTCCTATCAGCCACCTTTTCGATTGTTGGTCTTGCCCTTAGTAGCGGCGAGGAAAAAGACAAAAAAGAAAACATCGAAAAAGTGGCCTGTGTGCTTGATTTTACGGTGCGCATGCACAACGACCTCAATGTTATCTACTACGAAACGGGTTATCTGCGCGATGCCAACCTTACCCTTAAAAAAGACTGCGAATCACTCTTTTCCGATTGTGCTCGACAGGTTGGTTATACAATTCCACTTGTTACTTGCCGGGAAGGGGACGATTGGGAACGCCTCTACACCATGCTTGACAATTATGTAGCCAAAGCACTCGGCGAAACCAACAACACGGCTACTCAACCTGGTGGCTATCCGCCGCCGGCCAACTCTGGCAATCAGCCAACTGCGCCCGACCCTCGTCTATTTGCAAGGGCTAATACCAACTTGCAATTTTCCATAGACCGCGTGGGGGCTTTCGTGGAGAAATACAGCAATTTCGTGAGCCAAGGTGGGGAATACTATAAGAAGTTCTCAAAAATAGCCAGCAGCTATGAAAATGAAAAAGCTTGTGTGGCAGTATTGCCCGACCAATTCAAGCAGCTAAAGCGCGATATAGACGAGACCTTCGATAAGTTCAATAGCGCCTATAAAATGCCGGAAATGCAAGGCTCAAAGCTCAAGGATATGCTCTATGGCACCAATTACGATTGAACACAAAACATCTTTTTTTCATCAGTTTACTTCTATCCGGCCATGAAACACATCGTACTAGTTGTTTGCTTATTAGGGGGCCTTTGCATGAATGCTCAGGTCAAATCTGGCGACAGTTTCAAAGACAATCAATTCGACCCGCAGCGCGACCCAGTGGCGCTGCAAAGCGACTCCACGCTCCATCTTTTGGTGAGCGAATTCATCCTTATCAAAGCACTAAAAACTCGATTGGGGCCAGATATGCAGATACACAAAATGTACAAAGGCCAACTGGATAAAGGGGTGAATTGCATCATCTTCGAAGGTTGGCAGACAGGGAAAAATGCCTTCCCAATCGTGTTTTTAGTGCCCCTCATGCCCGACCCCGAGCAATTGTACTATTACACCTCGACGCAAGCCATCGTGTGTTCCGCGCCCGGGTGCAATAATTGCAGCGTTCAAAACGGCAAATGCGTAGGATGCTGCGATAGCTCCAATGAAAGCACGGGTACCTTGCCCCAGCCCCTGTCGAAAGTGGATTTGTCAGTGGACAGATGACTTGACGGTGCCCACTTGTTTGGTTCATGTTCTCCCTGCTATTCTGGCTGCGACGACAAGCTGTGGGTGCGAGTTTTTGATTTTATCTGAAAATAAATCGAAAGCACATGAGAATGAACTTTTTATACTGTCTTTTCAGGGGGTACACATTTTAGTCCAAAGAAAACAGGAGTAGTTCTTTGACAAACGGAAAAGAAAACAGAAGGGGAGTTTTGTGGCTTCTGACACAACAATCCCCCCCTTCCTTATGCGCAAAAGCGCCTACAAAGATATTGTGGATTTTCTGGCAAAGACCAGTGAAGTTGCACCCCGAGGCAACCACCTGCGCCGCCTTCAGACGATGGCGAGCCTCGTCCACGGCTGCATGAAGAGCAAGTCGTGCGCGGTGGAGGGCATGAGCCAGCCCCGGCACGGCGAGGGTACGGGCAACAAGAACAGCCTGCTGCAAGAGGCGAAGCGCTGGCTTGGGAACAAATGGGTGGACTGGCAGTTGTTCTTCCTGCCGTTGGCGAAACGCTTTTTGGGCATGGCGGCCAAGGGGGGCGAGTTGGTTTTCGTCATCGATGGCAGCCAAACGGGCACCAAGCACAGCAGCCTGATGCTCTCGGTTTTGTGCGGGGGCTTTGCCCTGCCGCTCGTTTGGCTGGTCAAGGAGGGGGAAAAGGGGCACTTTCCCGAACAAATGCACTTGGACCTGCTGCACACGCTGCTGCCCATAGTACCCGAGGGTTGCCGCAAGGTACTCTTGGGCGACGGCGAGTTCGACGGGCAGCAATTGCGCCGATGGTGCGCCGACCAGCACTGGGAGTTTGTCCTGCGCACTTCCTGCGACCGGGTGGTGGACTGTGGCGGCGAAACGGCGCGCATGGATGCCCTGTCGCCCGCCAAGGGCGAGCGGGCGGTGTTTGTGCCCGATGCCGTGGACGGCATCAACGCCGTGTGCTGGCACGAAAAAGGCTTCGACAAACCTATTTTCCTGCTCACCAACATGGATGTGGGAGACATGGCCTGCTCTTACTACCGAAAGCGGTTCAAGATAGAGACCATGTTCAAAAACCTCAAATCAAAGGGGTTTCAACTCCACAAGACCCAAATCAAGGATGCCGACAGAATCGCCAAACTGATCTTGATCGTCGCCACGGCGTTTGTCCTGACCTTTTGCCTGGGCTGTTTCGTCAAACACTATTGCCCCGTCGGCAAACTCAAAACATTCCTCCGAAAGGATAAAATCGAAAAAATGGGGCCTATCCATCTGGCCCAAAAGTGTTGGGACGAAGCCTTTCACATCGCCTTAGATTTCTTTTCTGATTTGTCAAAGAACTTTGACTGGGTTTTTACTTGAAAAAATGTGTACCCCCTGAAATACTGTCTTTCTCTCTTGGTGAATGTTTGTCTTGCTCAACAGCCGACATCATCTGACGACGATTTTTTTGACCCGCAAGTTGACCCCATTGCCAGCACCATAGAAGGGCGCTTGAGGTTGGCCGTCAGCGAAGACGTGCTTGTACGCTCTGTGGTCGTAAAATTTCCAAAGGTGGGTGCCGTTGAAAAAGTGGACCGCCAAAAAATCGAGGGCTACTGGTGGTTGACGCTCGAAAGCCGTCACTCAGACGACATCGAACAGTCTGTTTTTTTGGCAGTGCGACTGAAGCCTGACGACAATGGCAACTATTTTGAAGACTCGTTTTGGACTGCCTGCATCGGGGAAGGGTGTGGCGGTTGTGATTTCAAATATCAATTGGATGGTTGCTTTTGTCGCTTCGACCGTCCCGGTGAGCCTGGCACACCCGGCGCTTGCTATCAAGCCACCAGCGACGAACGCCTTATGACCAAAGTATCTATCAAACGATAGTACTTTGTCTATTATCGCGTCCGGCCATTGGCCCGTGAATTGGCCGGACGCGACTCTAAAAACAACTATGTCATGCAAAAACCCACACTCTCCAACGTCGTATTGGCCGATGTACGGCTAGGCAGCCCCGCCGCCCAATGCGCCCATTTCGGAATATGCTCCATAGATACGCTTAGCGAGCAGGAATGGGATGCCTTTTGCCCCAAACACATCCGTCATCTTAAAGCGAAATTGTCATTGACCGCTGACAATTTCTTGCGCTGTGAGTTTCCATTGGATGGCATGAGAAACGACACACGCGCCCGTTTTTTTTCTTCCAACGGCTTTCGTGTGGATGCTCCCAAAGTATTGCCTTCCGGTATTACAGCGCTGTTTGGGCTTTCTTTAAGTGTGCAGATACAGCCGGGCCTATACCCTATCCACGAATCAGAGGATGCGCTGACGGTAGAGGTGATGACCCAGCCCATCGCCAAAAGGGGAGCAATCGTGGCAATCTGAACAATCTCGACCAATCAAGGTGCGTTTTGCCCACTCTTGTCAAAAACTTGTGCGTGAGAAGCAACAATTCTTCGGAAATTAGCCCCTGAATGTTTGTCAAACAGAAACAGTTCCATGAAAAAGACTACGTTTACACTGGTGACGCTCTTGGCATTGGTTGCCGCGCTTCAAGCCCAAACCACCCATTTTTTCCAACCCATCGTCGAAAGCGCCATACCCCAGCGCGATGGTAGCGAACGAAGCATTTTTCCCTCAAAATATAAAACTTATCTCCTTGACTATGAGGGTATAAAAGCAGCCTTGACAAAAGCACCGCGCGAATTTACCACTGCCGCAAAAGAGAAAAAATGCGTCATCCACATCCCGCTGGCGGATGGCTCAATGGAGGCATTCAGCGTGTGGCAAACAGCCATCATGGACGAGGATTTGGCAGCACAACACCCCTATATCCGCACCTTTGCAGGCGAGTCACTACAAACACCGGGGCGCACCGTACGGCTCAGCCACACCGCACGCGGCTTCCGAGCGATGGTGTTGCAGCCCGACCTCGGCGTGGTGTATGTGGACCCATACATAGAGGGCAACGGGGCATATTGCATCGTTTACGACCGCGTTGACCTGCCCCGCGACGAGCGCCGACTGAGCACAGGGGTAACCCCCACGGAAGACGCACCGATAGTGGCCACTGACGACGCGCCTTACGCACCCACCGTCGAAGATCGAGGCACGTTGCTGACACCCGTGAAACTGAAAGTATTTCGCTACATAGCGGCCACCACAGGACAATTCGGGCAAGACCACGGCGGCACCAAACCGCTCGTGCTTTCCGCCGTAGTGGAATACACCGACCGGACAAATGCCATTTTTGAGCGCGATGCCAACATTCGCCTCCAGCTGGCCGTAGCCACTCAAAACGTGATCTTCCTCAACCCCGGCGACCATCCCTATTCCGGTGTCACGGTGCAAGACTGGATGAGCCAAAACCCAAATGTGCTGAACACTTACTGCAACTTCAACTCGCACGACATCGGTCACGTCTATGCTCGCTACATCACTGGTGGCGCCATCGGAGTGGCAGGCAGCCTGGGTAATGTGTGTGGCGCAAGCAAGGCGGCGGGCTGCTCAGCGGGCTATGGCGGCAGCAACTATGGCGATGGATTCATCAGCGTGATAGGCCAAGAGGTAGGACACCAACTCAACGGCGGACACACCTGGAATCGCTGCAACGGTGGCAATGGCCGTCATGGAAACTCGGCCTTTGAGCCGGGCAGTGGCAGCACCATCATGTCTTATCACGGCGCTTGCGGCACGGACAACGTGGATGGCCCCAGCTTGCTCAGCTTTCATTCGGGTTCGGTGGAAGAGTTCCAATTGTTTTACACCCAGCAAAACGGCAGCACTTGCGGTTCGTTTTTGGAAACCACCAACAATCCGCCCGTCGTCACACTGCCATATCAGAACAATTTCTTTATCCCCATCCAAACGCCTTTTGAGGTGAACGGCAGCGCCACCGACCCCGACGGCAACACTTTGACATATAGCTGGGAGGGTAAGGACACTGGCCCCGAAGTGGCGCTTGGCGAGCAAGAAGCCAACTCGGCCATTTTTCGCGTCTATGCGCCGGGGAGCGCCACCAACCGCTATTTTCCCCGCCTCAGCACGATACTGTCCAACCAAACGTACAAGGCCGAATTGTTGCCCGAATATACCCGCAACGTGACCCTCCGGCTCGTGGCCCGCGACAATCGGCCCGACGGCGGCGGCGTGGGCTGGGCCGACGTGGCATTCAAGGCCTGGGGCGGTGCCGGGCCATTCCTTGTGACGGCACCCAACTCGTCGTCCGACATCTGGCGCGTGGGTGAGTATGTGAACGTGACTTGGGACGTGTCGAACACGAATCTCGCACCCGTGAACTGCAAAAACGTCAATATCCGACTCAGTACCGACGGGGGGCAGACCTATCCCATCACTTTGGCATCGGGAGTGGCCAACGACGGTGGCCAGTATGTGCTGGTACCCAACCACCTAACTGCCGCCGCACGAGTGCGAATTGATGCGGCGGACAATATCTTCTTCGACATCTCCAATGCCAATTTCAAAATCCAGCAACCCACCGAACCCACGCTCACGCTCGGCCTTTCGGCGGATGCCGCGAATATCTGCCTGCCCAATACGTTCACCAGCGAGGTACTGACGGCTGGCTCGCTGGGCTTTAGCAACTCGGTCAGCATCGAGTTGACAGGCGATTTGCCCCCCGGCGCCACCGCTACTTTCAGCAAGACGACACTCAATCCCGGCGAAAGCAGCACATTGCAGATTGACCTGCAAAACGTGACACAGGAAGGCACCTACACCTTCAACGTGCAAGCCAGCGCCGCAGGCAGCCCTGTGCTGGTGCGCCCCATCACGTTGCGCCTCATTTCCAACGACTTCTCCGCGCTGTCGCTTGCCTCGCCCGCCGATGGCCTCACCAATGCTTTGTTGGCGCAAACCTTGAACTGGAACACCACACCCGATGCCGAATCGTACGACGTGCAATTCTCCGACACGCCCTCTTTTTCCACCATACTGGCCTCCCAAACAGCCACCACGCTCCCATCCTTCGCCATTCCATTTTTGCTGGAAAAAGGCAAGGCTTATTACTGGCGCGTGCGCCCGCGCAACGAGTGCGGCATACATGACTGGACAGAACCATTCTTCTTTTCCACTTTCCCCGAAAACTGCTCCGTGTTCGCGGCCAACGATTTGCCCAAAAGCATAGCGTCCAACGGCACCCCCACCGTGGAGTCAAAAATCACGGTGAACGCAGGCGGCACTGTCAGCGACGTGAACGTGCGGCAAATCAAGGGCTTCCACGGCTTCTTCAAGGATTTGGATGTCACGCTCATTAGCCCACAAGGGACCCAAGTCGTGTTGTTTTCGCAGAAATGCGGCAACTACAACGGTTATTTCAACTTCGGCCTCGACGACGATGCGCCGGGGCAGTTCCCCTGCCCACCTGCCAACAATGGTCTTTACTACCGCCCTGAAAACCCACTCGCTCCGCTGTATGGCCAAAACAATACGGGCATCTGGACGCTGCGCGTGAAGGACAACGTGGTGACGGGCGGCGGCACGCTCGAAATTTTCAAACTCGAGTTTTGCACCTCCGTGTCGGTCAGCCCACCCTACCTCGTGAACAACCATCCGCTGCTCCTTCCGCAGGGCACCAACAAACTCATCACGCCTGATTTGCTGCTCGTGGACGACGCAGACAACACACCCGCCGAACTGCTCTACACGCTTTTGACCGTGCCCCAATTTGGTCTGCTCGACAAAATCGGCTTCGGCAACCTCCAGCCCGGCCACCAATTCACCCAAGCAGAGCTGAATGCTGGCCTGCTTCGCTTTTTCGACTATGGCACCAACACGGGCGGCACGGATGGTTTTCGCTTCATGGTGACGGACGGGCAAGGCGGCTTTTTCGGCACACCCAAATTCACCATTCAGCCGTTCAACCCCGTCAGCACGCAAGAGCCAAGCGGCACGCTCCTTTCGTTCAGCCTTTTCCCCAACCCCACCAGCGATGCCGTGTGGCTGACGCTCGACCGCCCGGCAACCTCCGAAATGTGGGTCGGCCTTTTCAGCGCGGCAGGCCAATTGTTGCAAACCACGAATCTGCCCCACGGCACCGAACGTTTGCAGGTGCGAGTAGGCAGTTTGCCAAAAGGGATTTATCTGGTGCGCGTGGAAGGCGCTATGGGCACGGGTGTGCGAAAATTAGTGGTGGAATAGAGAGAGGGTTTGAGGGCTTGCCCGGCCGCTCCCCTTCTTGGCCGGGCAAGCCCTCAAACAACCGCTATCGCTGCCTTCCTAAACATCTCTTGCCCATCGCTTATGACACCACTCGCTGAACGGATGCGCCCCCAGACCCTCGCCGAATTTGTCGGCCAAGAACACCTTGTGGGCGAAGGGGCAGTGTTGCGGCAAGCCATCGAGCGTGGCAAAATCCCCTCTTTCATCCTTTGGGGCCCACCCGGCGTGGGCAAAACGACGTTGGCGCAATTGGTAGCCAAATTGCTCAACAAGCCCTTCTTTCAGCTATCGGCCATCAATGCTGGCGTGAAGGATATCCGCGAAGCCATCGAGAGTGCCGACAAGCAGAATTTGTTCCAGCAAAGAGGCGCGATACTGTTCATTGACGAAATCCACCGGTTCTCCAAGAGCCAGCAGGATGCACTGCTCGGCGCGGTGGAAAAAGGCATCGTGACCCTCATCGGCGCTACCACCGAAAACCCATCCTTCGAGGTCATCCCCGCGCTGCTGTCGCGCTGCCAGGTATATGTGATGCAACACCTGGCCAAAGACGAGCTCATCGGCTTGGTGAATCGGGCGCTCGAACGCGACGAGTCTTTGAAAAACCAACGCATCGAAATCGAGGAATACGACGCACTCTTGCTCTATTCGGGCGGCGATGCCCGCAGACTGCTCAATGCGCTCGAACTAATCGCCAACTACCGCCCCGCAGGAGATGCCCCCTTCCGCATCACGAACGAAATGGTGCGCGAACTCATCCAACAGAACGCGGCACTCTACGACAAGACGGGCGAGCAACACTACGACATCATCTCTGCCTTCATCAAAAGCATGCGCGGCAGCGACCCCAACGCGGCGGTATATTGGCTGGCGCGCATGTTGGACGGCGGCGAAGACATCGAGTTCATCGCACGGCGCATGGTCATCCTCGCCGCCGAAGACGTGGGCCTCGCCAACCCAAACGCCTTGTTGCTTGCCACGACCACCATGGATGCGATTCGCATGATTGGGATGCCCGAGGCACGCATCATTCTCTCCCAATGCGCCATCTACCTCGCCACCTCTCCCAAGAGCAACTCGGCATACCTCGCCATCGAAAAAGCAGCAGGGCTGGTGCGACAAACGGGCAGCTTGCCAGTGCCGCTTCACCTGCGCAACGCGCCGACAAAACTGATGAAAGAACTCAACTACGGCTCCGGCTACCAATACGCACACGACTTTGAGGGCAACTTTGTGCAGCAGGACAACTTGCCGGAAGCAATAGACGGAAACATCCTCTATGAGCCGGGGCAGAACCCCACCGAGGAGCGAACACGAGCAAAACTGAAAGCAGATTGGAAAGGAAAGTATGGGTATTAGTTCTTTTCACACGATTTTTTCCACTTCATAAATCGAATTGATTTTTCCCGCAAACAAGCAGTAAAAACGGGGTTCCGAGCGCAGCAGGGAAATCTCCGTAGGGCGTCCGTCGTCAATGTAACTGGCTTTCAATTTCGACTTGATGGTGAAATAAGAGAACAGATGCTCGAACTGCACCGCGTCGCTGAAATACTGCCGCATCTGGGCAAGCATCTTGTACGCATTGCTATCGGGCCGACGCGGGCACTCGGTGCAAATACCCGGTGCTTCTGGGCGACAGCGCGAGTCGTCGGCCACCTGACAGTCGAAACGCGGCAAATTGTCGTAACTGATTTTGTGATGCGTGTAAGCGACCGACGAAAGCGACAGCAACCCACTCAGCCCATAAGGCATAATCGAGCCAAAAGGCCCGTCCATCACCGTCAATCCTTTGCCCGCAAACTGCGGGGAAGCCACAAAAGCAATTTCCGAAATCTCATGAGTCAGTGCCAAATCATCCACGCCAAAAAGCCGGTTCACGGCATTGGTGGCGGCATAGGTGGCATTGATGACAACGGGGGTTTGGAGGCTTGCCCGGCCAAGCGCAGCGGACGGGGTTTGAGGGGTGGCAAAGGTTTCTATGAGCCATGAATGACCTTGGGGGATGGCTTGGTGGACTTGCGTGTTTTTAAAAACGGCGATGCCCGGCGTGTTTTCCACTTGGTTGCGGTAAAACTCGCGGAGCAACACAGGGTCGAACGAGTATTCCTCCGTCAGGTACAGTGCCTCCAAGCGGTTGAAATTGAACAGCGGATGCGTCGGCACGCGCTCGCAACGGATGTGGAGATATTGGCAGAAACGCTCGAACTGCAAGGGGTCGGTGAAAGAGCCAAACCGGTCAATAGCGTAGTATTTTTCAAAAGCAAAATTGACGAATTGACGATGCTCGGCGGTGAAGCGATCCTTGTGTTCGTCGCTGAGCGCCGCCGTGGCAATGCTGCGCGGGTAATGATACCCCCCATGCAGCCTTGCTTGATTGACCAAAGACGCTTTCTGGAACAACCGCGATTCTTTTTCCAACAATGCCACACGCGCTCCCTTCTTGGCGAGATAGAGCGCGGCATAACACCCGAAGATGCCCCCCCCGATGACGACAAAGTCAAAACGTTGCATACCGCAAAGGAATGGGGTAGTGTGCTAATTTGAGAATGGGGCAAGGCGCTAATTTGAGAATTGACCGATATGCCACACCGAGATTGTTGGGGAAACTACGCCATCCCAATGGAGACAATAAGAAAAGACAAAGACACAGAGGACACAGCGTTCACACTACCGGACATTATTTTTGTGCTGCAAAGACGCAAAGGCATAAAATGTGGTATAGTCAACGCAAATCAGCCCCGTCCGCTTCCACTTGGCCGGGCAAGCCCCTGAGTACAGGGTCTGACAAGGTGGTTTTGAACGAACGGTGCTCGCAATCCTTTGGAAATCATGCAAATCAATCAAGGAAATCCCTGCCTTGCCAACCGGCAGGTTCGAATCTTCTTTAATCTGGGTATAAATCAATGAGCATTTTGCTTTGCGTCTTTGTGACTTCGGGGCAAATTTGAAAATGTCCAGCAGTGTGCACAGCGTTTTATTTTAAATAGTTTATCAGCTATTCATGCTCGGGCAGTATCACTTCGTTCTCGAAAGGAAATGTGAACGCGGGCGCGAGGAGTTGCACTTTTCCCCAAATCCCCGACCTTCGCCCTCCAAAAATGCGCACATCCTGTCTCCTCTTGCTTTTACTGCCACTCACAAACTGCAAAACCTCGCGTCCTATGCCGCTATTCACCATTCCGTTTGAGACCAATCCCAACCAAACCCTCACCTACGCCGAAATCATCGCTTGCTACAAGAAAATGGCGAAGGCATACCCCGCGATTTTCAACCTGACGACCGTCGGTAGCACTGACAGCGGAGAGCCGCTGCACATGGCGGTGCTCTCGGTCAGCGGAGAGTTCGACCCACAAAAAATACGACGCTCCGGCAAGCGCATCCTGCTCATCAACAATGGCATACACCCCGGCGAGCCGGAGGGAATTGACGCGACCATCCTGCTGCTGCGCGACTATCTGGGCGACCCAAAACTGCTCAAACTCCTGAAAGACTTGGTCATCGTCGTCATTCCAGTCTATAACGTGGACGGCTGCCTCAACCGCAACTCATTCAGCCGCGCCAATCAGGATGGCCCCGAATCCTACGGCTTTCGCGGCAATGCCCGCAACTACGACCTCAACCGCGACTTCGTAAAGTGCGATTCGCGCAATGCCCGCACCTTCAACCACATTTTCCAAACTTGGATGCCCGATATTTTTGTGGACAACCACACAAGCAATGGCGCCGATTACCAATACACCATGACGCTGATTGCCACCCAGCACGACAAGCTGGAGGCACCGCTCGGCTCGTTTTTGCAGGAAACAATGCTGCCCGCCCTCTACGGCGAAATGAAAAAGCGCAACTGGGAAATGATACCTTATGTGGATGGCCCCGGCGAAACGCCCGACAGCGGCATCAGCGGCTTTTGCGACTATGGCCGATACTCCACTGGCTATGCTTCCCTCTGGAACACCATCGGCTTCATGCCCGAAACACACATGCTCAAACCTTTCGCCGACAGGCTGTGGAGCAATTATCACTTCATGGATGTGGTGGTCAAATTCATCACCGCCAACTCCCAAGCACTCGGCAAAGCACGCGCCGAAGCCTTCGAGCGCACCCGCACCAAGCGAGCATTCGTCATCGAATGGACCCTAGACCCCAGCCGACGCGACACGCTCCATTTCAAAGGCTACGCGGCCAAATACAAACCCTCTGAGGTAAGCGGGCTGCCGCGCCTGTGGTACGACCGCTCCGAGCCGTACGAAAAGCCGATTCCCTACTACAATTACTTCAAGCCCCAAGTCACGGTCGAAAAACCGTATGCCTACATCATCCCCCAAGCATGGGAAAACGTGTTGGAGCGCCTCCGAATCAACGAGGTGGAAATGTATCAGTTGAAAAAAGACGTGGAGATAGAGACGGAAACCTACTTCATTCGGGATTTCAAAACACGCAACCATTGGGAGGGACACTATTTTCACTACAACATTCAATCGGAGAAAAAGACGATGCGGCGAAAATTCCACAAAGGCGATTTCGTCATTTTCACCAACCAAAACGCCAACCGTTACTTGCTCGAAACGCTCGAGCCGAACGCGCCCGACTCTTGGGTGGCTTGGAATTTTTTCGACCCCATCCTCATGCAGAAGGAGTATTTTTCAGCCTACGTTTTTGAAGATTTGGCCGCGCAGTTTTTGAAAGAAAACCCCGCCGTGCGAGCCGAGTTGGAGGCGAAACGCGCCGCCGACCCAGAGTTTGCCGCCAGTGCCTCGGCGCAGTTGGATTGGGTGTATCGCAAATCGCCATGGTACGAGCCATCGCACCGCATGTATCCCGTGGGGCGCGTGGTGAAGGCAGTGGATTTGCCACTAAAATAAGCACGCGGCTCAAAAAGTCTTTTGCCTTTCCCAATAGTTTTGCTCTTCCACCTCGTCGAGCAAGCCCAAGTAATTCAGGTAGCGCAATTCGCTTACCTCGCCTCGGCGCAGTGCCTCATGCACGGCGCAGCCCGGCTCGTTGCGATGCAGGCAAGCACCGCCAAACTTGCAGTGTTCGGACAGGGCAAAAAATTCGCGGAAGCTGTGAGCGATGTTAGCCTTGTCTTTGTCGTTGAAGGCCAGTGTTTTGATGCCGGGCGTGTCAATGAGTGAGCCGCCAAAGTCGAGGTCGAACATTTCGGCGAACGTCGTGGTGTGCTGCCCTTTGCCGGAGTAATCGCTGATATCGCCCGTGCGGAGTTGGAGATGGGGCTGAATGGCGTTCACAAGGCTGCTCTTGCCCACGCCCGATTGTCCGCTCATCAGCGTGGTTTTGTCTTTCAACAGATGTTTTAAGTGCTCCAGCCCAATGCCCTGCGGCACCGAGGTCAGCAGGATGCCGTAGCCGATTTTTTCATACACTTCCTTCATTTCGCCGAAGGTTTCCATAGCTGCTTCGTCGTACAAATCGGCTTTGTTGAACACGATGGTGACGGGGATTTCGTCGCGTTCGGTCATCACCAGGAAACGGTCAATGAAGCCCGGTTTGAGGGTAGGCTGCACGATGGTGGTGATGAGCACGGCTTGGTCTATGTTGGCCGCCAGCAGGTGCAGGTCGTGTTTGCGGCGTGGCGATTGGCGCACCACATAGTTGCGGCGCGGAAGGATGGTTTTTATCAACCCTTGTTCCGAGCCTTCAGGCTGCACCTCCACGCGGTCGCCGACGGCAACAGGGTTGGTGAGGGGCACATCGTCGAGGCGAAATTTGCCGACGATGCGACATTGCAGCACTTCGCGGGTCTCGTCCATTCGGACGTTGTACCAGCTGCCAGTGGATTTTATGACGGTTCCGGTTTGCATATTCGCAATGGCTTTGCCTCAGAAAGGGCAAATGTAACCGCTCCCAACACTCCATTCTTAAGAAGCGTTCCTTTGATACAATAAATCCTTTGTTTGTGAAAATGCCCCCCAAAAAAACCAATGACCCCCAATGCCCCCCAATGACTAATACTTCGCGTCGTCAAGTTTTGGGCATGGCTAAAAGCGAAATCTGTTCAAAATCAGGAAGAGCGAGCATGACAGCTGACAAATCCGAGCGAATCAAGGTATAAAACAGCCTCTAAACCCTCTGAAAATCCCTGACCGCCGCAGCCATCTCCCTTATCACGGCGGGGTCTTGCTCCACCATGCTGCCCACCACCACCAAGTCCGCGCCGGCGCGAAGGTTGGCCGCCACTTTTTCCGGCGTGCGAATGCCGCCACCCACAATCAGCGGCACACTCACGGCCCCGCTCACCGCCTCTATCATCCGCTCGGCGACGGGCGTTTGGGCACCCGAACCCGCATCCAGATACATAAGCTTCAAGCCCAACAACTCGCCAGCCAATGCCGTGCACACGGCGATGTCGTCCTTGTGCGCCGGGATGGGGTAAGTGTTCGACATATACTGCACGGAAGTCATCACGCCGCCATCCACGAGTATGTAGCCGGTGCTGATGATTTCGAGCGGCGACATTTTCAGAAAAGGCGCGGAGATGACGTGCTGGCCGATGAGCAACTCCGGGTTGCGACCGCTGATGAGCGACAGGAACAAGATAGCATCGGCGCGATAACTGAGTTGGAAAGAGTTGCCCGGAAAAAGAACAAGGGGAATGGCACAACGCTGCCTGATTTGGGCAAGCAGGCCGTCGAGCATGTTGTTCACCACCAGACTGCCGCCGATAAAAAAGTAGTCCACCCCACACTCTACGGCCAATTCCAGCGCCGCTTCCATCTTTTTAAGGCGGAGCTTATCGGGGTCGAAAAGCACGGCCAGCCGTTTTTCGCCCTGCTGCTTGGCTTCCAGCAAGCCTGTGTAGATACCTTTGTCGTTGACTGTCATTTAATAGGACTTTGCCGCGATTTGAAGCAGCTGTTGCTTGATGTCTTCGGGCTGATTGCCAGTAGGCTTGTCGGCAAAAGAACCATTTTTGGTGATGATGAAATACTGCGGCACCGTCTCCACCCCATAGGTGAGGGCGATGTTGCGGTCGTAGCCCGACGATGCCAGCACATGGTAGCCCTTGAAGCCACGCGCCGTCAGCGAGGCACGCCAGTTCGCCGGATTTTCGTCAATGGACACGTTCACTATTTCGATGCCTCGGCTGTTGAGCTCGGCAGCGTAGTTGTCGAACATCTCCATTTTTTTCAAACAGGCACTGCACCAACTCGCCCAAAAATTGAGATACACCACGCGCCCGCGAAATTGTGCCAAGCGAACCGCCCGGCCATCCGAGTCATTCCCGGTAAAAGGCGGAGCCAACGTGCCCGGCGACACGCGGGCTATTTTTTCATATAGCCCCGTGATTTTTGCGTCGTAGGCCGGGTACTCGTTTGTTTGCAAAAATTGGGTGTAATAGGGCAAAATCTCGCGGTAGCGTTCGCCAGTGAAAGCCATGCGTATCATCTCAGAGTGAAAAAACGCAAGCGACTTGCCCGATAGCATCTGCCCGGCCAGCTCGTATTGGCGGGCGTAGAAATTCTCCAACTGGCCCGTCTTTGCCACTTGTCGCGCCACCAGTACCTGCAAGAAATGGCGGTACCAATCGTTGCCAATCGCCTCGCTGATGATGGGAGCCTCATCGAGAAAGTCGAAAAACGGGGGCTGAATCTGGTAGCGATTGGCGTACACCTGACCATAGAACAACAGGTGGTAAGCCCAATCGTAGGTAATGTCAGCCGCCATCCAGTCGAAAAAAGCAGGCGTGAGCGTGTTGGGGTGTTTGGCCGAAAAGTCGTCGAGCAGGGCGGAGGCAGCCTCCCGGCGCTTATCCAAGAAATCCTTGAAATCCGTCGGGGCCAACGCTTCCATCCGCTCGTTCATCACCTGTTCCACCACCGCCCACCACTGGCCGATTTTGAATCGGATGTTGTTCAGTTCGTCGTAGTCGGGCGGGTTGATTTTGAAATACTGCTGCAAAAGGCGGTTGTTCGCGCTGCCGCGCCCGCTGAAGGCGACAACCACCGGGAACTGAAAAATATCCGCTCGAATACCCAGCGTATCGTCTGGCTCGAGAAAAATCGGCAAGCGGTCCTCGTTGTATTTTAAAAAGGCCAACTGGGCCTCCGGCAATTGCGCCTCCATGACGAACGACAGCTGGCCGTCCAGCTCAGCCCAAAAATGGCTGCTGCGGCCATCCACATAGTAGTGCGGCACGAACAGTTCGACCCGGTCGCCGGGCGCGGCGTTTTTGAATGTGCCAGTGATATGCGCGGCAACGGCCACCGTGGCGATGCCGACAAAGAGGGGGATGAAAAAAAATCTTTTCAACATATTGGGATGAAAAATTACGGTTGAGGGTAAGGAGAGATGCCGAATTTCCTTTTGCAACGCCAGTGCCTCATTGGAGCAACACGCGCACGGTCTCTATTTTCTTGTCGCTCACCAGCTCGAGCACGAAGGTCTTGCCATCCAATTCCAGCCGAGCGCCCTGTTCGGGAATCGTCTGGGTCGTCATCACCAAATACCCCGAAAGCGTGTTGTAGTCGCCTTCCGGCAAGGCGAGTGCGGGATATTTTTCGTTGAGATAATCCACATCGAGGCGCCCGGAGAGCAGATACTCCTTGTCCGATATTTGCACCTCGATGAACTCTTCTTGGTCGTGTTCGTCGTCAATGTCACCAAAAAGTTGTTCGAGCGCGTCCTCCAGCGTGACAAGCCCCGCGAGACTGCCGTATTCATCCACCACACAGGCGATGTTCGTGCGGTTTTTGATGAACTTGTTGAGCAAATCATTCACCTGAATAGTCTCCGGCACGAACTTGATGGGCATCACTATGCTGCGTATATTGCTCGGCTTGGAAAACAGCTGTTGCACGTGCACATAACCCAACACGTTGTCCAGCTCGCCCTCGGTCACCAGGATGCGCGACAGGCTGCTCTCTATGAACAGCTGGCGCAGCTCGGCCACCGATGCTTGCACGTCAATGTGCACGATTTCGGGGCGGGGGGCCATGCAGTCGTGGGCGCGCACCTGCTTGAGATGAAGCGCATTTTCGAGCAGTTCCATCTCCACCTCTTCCTCGCCGGGAGTGCCCGACACGTTTTGCTGTACCAGATATTCCAACAAGGCCGCCTCCCCCTCTGTGGGCGCGTTTTTGTATATGTTTTTAAAAATCAGATTTTTGAAAAACATCAACGCAAAAAAAAGAAGCAGCGTCAATACCAAAGGAGCCACCCAGCCCGAGCCGAAAACAAAATGGAGCGAAGGCCCCAGCCCCAATGCCGCAAACGTGGCCAACATCACGAGCAGCAGCGTAGCGGGGAAGGTGTGGCTTCCGATGCGCAGGGCGGAGGCCCAGGAGAGAAATCGGTCTTTCATCGTTGCGGTGGCGGACGCGGTTGTTCGGAAATGCTGCTGCTCTTCATGCCTCAGGCAAGGGAAGCGGCCGCATGGGTTCCGAACATCAATTTTTTCGAGGGGAAAGGTATATTTTTTGGCGGAAACGAACGCCCTCGCCCTTTGGTAGCGCCACTAAATTTTTTCAAACAAACAACGAACGGCGCGAACAAGCCACCTCAAACACCCAATTGCCGTATTGTTTGTTTCTCAAAAACAAGCGTTCCCCATGAGCCGCATCAGAGGTCAATCGTCATTTTTAACGGGCAATGGTCGGAGTGCGTCACTTGCGTCAAATGCCCGACTTCCGCGATGCGGCCCTTCAGGTTGTCCGACACGGATTGATAGTCAATCCGCCATCCCTTGTTGTTGCCGCGCGCGCCGGCGCGGAAGCTCCACCAACTGTACTCCACCAAGTCGGGGTGTTTGTGGCGGAATGAATCGGTGAAGCCGCTCTCAAACCATTTCGTCATCCAAGCCCGCTCTTCGGGCAGGAAGCCGCTGGTTTTTTTGTTGCCTTTGGGGTCGTGGATGTCAATTTCGGTGTGCGCGATGTTGTAATCGCCTGCCACGATGAGGCGCGGCCGCTCCTTTTTCAGCTCCTGAACCCATTGGAAAAAATCGTCGAGGAAAACCATTTTGAACGCCTGCCTTTCTTCGCCTGTCGTGCCGGAAGGGAAATAACAATTCAGCAAGCTCCAGTCGCCGAAATCGGTGCGCACGATGCGGCCTTCGCGGTCGTATTTTTCCATTCCGCAGCCGAACACGACGTTGTCGGGCGCTTTTTTGGAAAAAGTCGCCACGCCGCTGTAGCCCTTTTTTTCGGCGGAATGGAAGACATGGCGGTAGCCGAGCGCCTCAAGTTCCAAGAGCGGCACGTCGTGCGGTTGCGCCTTTGTTTCTTGCAGGCATATCATGTCGGGCGATTCTTCGGCGAGCCATTCCCAAAAGCCTTTGGTGATGGCCGAGCGAATGCCGTTGACGTTGTAGGAGATGATGTTGAGCATAAAAAAGGGTCATTAAGAGTCATAAAGTCATTATACTTCGCTCCGCCAGGTTTTGGGCATGGCTGAAAGCGCAATCTGTTCAAAATCAGGAAAATCAATCATGGTCATCTGACAAATCCTAGCGAATCAAGGTATAAAAACCAACAGTCAATAACTCTTGATGACATGAAACAATGACTTTAATTACCCTTCGACGAGTGTTCCCACCTCTTCGCCCAGCACGATGCGCCGCAGGTTGTCGGGCCGATTGATGTCGAAAACGATGATGGGCATATTGTTCTCTTGGCAAAGCGTGAAGGCCGTCATGTCCATCACTTCGAGGCCTAGGCTGATGACCTTGGCGAAGGTGAGTTTGTCGAATTTGACTGCCATGGGGTCTTTTTCAGGGTCGGCGGTGTAGATGCCGTCCACGCGGGTGCCTTTGAGGATAACGTCGGCACCGATTTCGTTGGCACGCAAGGCGGCAGCGGAGTCGGTGGTGAAATAGGGGTTGCCCGTGCCAGCGGCGCAAATGACGACGCGGCTCTTTTCCAAGTGCCGGATGGCGCGGCGGCGGATGTATGGCTCGGCCACGTTCTCCATGCGCAAGGCGGTCATCAGGCGGGTTTGGATGCCGATGCTTTCGAGGGCGCTTTGCAGGGCAAGGCCGTTGATGACGGTGGCCAGCATCCCCATGTAGTCGCCCGTCACGCCTTCTATGCCAGACCCCTCCGCCTGAATGCCCCGAAAAATGTTGCCTCCGCCAATGACGACGGCGATTTCAGCGCCCATGTCGTGCAACTCTTTGATTTGGAAAGCGTAGTGTTGAAGCATATCGGCTGCGATGCCGAATTTTTGCGCACCCATGAGGCTTTCGCCGGAGAGTTTCAGTAGCAGGCGCCGGTACTTTAATTTGCTCATCGAACTGGGTTTGGTCGTTAAATTAGCGGGGAGATTTTGTGGCGGCAAAGGTCGAAAAAAAAGTGCCACGCTTGACACAACGCGGCACTTTTTACTGGTAAAGTTTTGCAAATAACGGCTCACTCCGCAAATCTTCTGTCCCGCAAAAACTCCTCGTCTGTCAAGGTTTTTATGAACGCCAGCAATTTCGTTTTTTCATCTGCGGAAAGCGGGATGCCCAATGTGCCGTCGGGCTGTCGCAGCAGCGGGTCGAGCGTGGGCGAGTCTTTCACCCCGCTGGCGTAGTGGTCGAGCACCGCCGAGAGGGTCTTGAATTTTCCGTTGTGCATATAGGGGTTGGTGGCCGTCGCGTTGCGGAGCGAGGGCACGCGAAAACGCCCCACGTCGTCGGGCAGGCTGCTCACCTCAAACCGGCCTTTGTCGAGCGAAAAGTCGTCGAGGATTCCGTTGTTCCGATAGGTCTGGTCTGTGAAGAGGTCGGTAGCGTGGCAGGATGCACATTTGAGTTTGAAAATGGCCATACCCTCCAATTCGTCCGTGGAGAGGCTGCCGCCCGGCTCGTTGCGCACATACTTGTCGTAAGGGCTGTTGGCGCTCACGAGCATGGCCATGAACTGCGAGAGGGCTTGCAGGAAACTGGCTGTGGAGACTTCCGGCGTGCCAAAGGCGGCATCGAACATGGCAGGGTATTCTGGGTGCGCGCGCAGCTTTTTCAACACGTTGGGCAAGTTGTCATCCATTTCCACGGGGCTTTCGATGGCGTTGAGCGGCACGAGGTCGAGGTTGGGTACGCCCCCATCCCAAAAGAACTCCTTGCTCCACAGCATATTCTGCACGGGGAGCGCATTGCGCCGCCCGAAAAGATTGTCTATCCCATGGCTCGTGGGGTGGTCGGGGTGGCTGAATGCCGCGTAAGAGATGTGGCAATCCGCACAGGCGGTGCTGGTGTCGCGGGAAAGCAGACGGTCGAAGAACAGGCGCTTTCCCAACGCGAAGCCCGCTTCCGTCACCGGGTTTTTGTCCAAATTATAGACGGGCTGAGGAAAATTGGAGGGTTGTGGCACTCCGGCAAATGGTTGTTCGTCTTTGCCGCATGAGGCGAGCAACAACACTAGTAGCAACCAAACAGTGCACGAGTTCTTCATTTTCAAAAAATTGAAATCAGGCAAGAGCCGTGCGCGACGAGGCTCTTGCCTGCCGTGAACAAATTAGTTGTGAACGTGGTCAATCGAGAACATATCCGCGTAGTTGTCAGCGACCGTTTTGGAGAATGGCCCACCGTGCGAGGTCGGATTGCTCGCCACGCTGATGTTCGTCGGGTTTTTGAACATCTCCAAAATGTCCACAAAGAGGTGGAAGTGCGGCGAGTGATGTCCCTTGCGCACCTTTGCCACGTCGCCATGTGGGATGTCGAGCGTCACCGTTTTCAGGTTGTTGAGCGTAGGCGTGGTGAAGCCGCCGTAGAGTCCCGTGTGGTACTGGAAAATGCGCTCGCCCGAACCCGGCTCGATGGGTGCGGCTGGCGAAGTGCCTTCCACTTTCACGAAAATATAGCCGGAGTTCCAGCTCCAGTACATACCGTTGGCTGCCCCCGCAGGGTCGAGCACGCCTTGCCGCTCGCTGATGTCGCTCACGCTTTTGAGACTGTCCACGCCTATCGTGAACCGCAACTTCGAATAATCGCCCGCTGGCACATTGCTCAGTTTGATTGCGCGAGTGCTCGGCTCATCGTGCTTGACGAGGAAGTAGGAATCGTTGCGCGGCACCACGAATTCAGTACCGTCCCCTTTGATGAGCACAATGTTGCTGACGAAATAGTTGAACGTGGTGAACTTCAACTTTTCGCCCGCCGCGTTGGTATATTCAGAACCAAACACCAGCGCGTCGGTGCCTGCTCTGTGGTCGAACTCTATTTCCACATCGCCCACCCCTGTGAGGTCGTCGTCGTGGTCATGGTCTTTTTTGCAGGCATCGAAGATGAAAGCGCCGAACAACAGCGCGAATGTTAGCAGAAAATGTTGCTTTTTCATGTTGAAAAATGTGTCTAAAAAAACGAAGGTTAGAGTGTTCAAAAAATGTAGTTGAGGGTCGCCATCCAACGGTTGCGGCTATGCACCTTGCCATCGCCGAGGTGCTGCCAAAAAGGCTGTTGGAAAGTGAACCCCGCGGAAAAACGGCCCATGTACACGTCCAGCCCGGCAGTCGCAAGTGCAATGGCACCGCCCGTGCCTTCCATGAAATCGCGGTCGCCCGTGTTGGTTTGCGCCGCGTCGGCAAAGACACCCGCGTTGGGCAGGAATGTGAAACGCCCCATGTTTTTCCAGTAAAAAGCTTTGGCGGAGCCGCTGATGCGGTTGCCGAAGCGATAGTCATGTTGGCGGTTGGTGGTGTTCAGTCGGCCCAATGCATCAGCGGTGAACCCCCACGCGCCGCGTCGCAAGGTGTAGGTGGCAGCCAGCATGAAGTCGGTGGTGCCGGAACCAGACTGAAGGTTTGGATGCAGCAGTTTGCCTTCCGGGCTGGTGCGGTTATGGTCGCCAGTAGGGAGCTTCACTCCGCCATTCAGTGTCAACGTGTGCTGCCATTTTCTGCCGAGGCTATCGCCCGTGTCGAGCAAGATGTAACCCGCCATGATGGATGCGTCGCCAAGACCCTGCGTATGCGTGGTTTGGCCCCCTTCCAAGCGGCGAAAATCATGATACGGCATCAACACGAGCATCTGTACCCGACGAAACGGATAGAAACGCCCCAGCAAATCCACCGTGCGAAACGACTCGTCGGAGTCGAAATGCCCAGCCTCTGCGGCATTACGGCTGTGCGCCGATTGGAACGACTGTTCCGACCAACGCAGCCCCACAAAGTGCCGATGGAATTGCGGCAGGATGCCGAAATAATTGCCACCGATGGAACAACCGCAAACATCACAAGCCGACGCAACTGGCAACATGACCAGCAGCGCCACCGCGATGAACAGTGTTCGCATAAAAAAAGAAATGTTTGGTGAAAAACCTGATGTCAATCTGTGGATTTCTCAGGCGGCGGGCGGCTTGAAAATGACCGCGTGTGGCGCGTCTGGCAAGCGCCGATCCAAATAGGCGGGACGCGATTCGGCCAATAAATTCGAAACACAGAATCGGGGGAAAAGCGCCGCAGACTCGAAGAAAAGTTGAATATCCCGAATTTGTTGGAAGCCTTCGGGGAGCTGCGGCTCTTTGGGGCCGCTTTGCTCGCTGACGGCCATTTGCTTTTTCAAATAGCACTTGCCGTCGCATTGCATTTCGGGTTTGTCGCGATTTTCGCAGTTTTTCAGGTACACAGCCCGATTCCACTGATAATGCAGTGTCCAAGCCGTGCGGACAGAGGCTTGGCCAAATATGCTGCATACCAGTAAGAATGAGAAAAACTGCTTCACGGACGTGGCAAAGATAGGGATTGGTTTGGAAGGCTTGGTTGCGACTTTTGACAAAATCCGTCATCGGTGCGGTAAACGGCCCCAACTTGTTTTGTTGTGGAGGAAAAACTGCCGCCCCCCTTGCGAGGGGCAGCCGCTGCACTTTTCCGCTTTCAATTCAAAAACAAGTATTGCTCAATGTGCTGTCTGCCTCAGCCATGTTTTTAGCGGGCACCACCCCATCAAGCCACGCAAAAACATGGGAAGTGCCAAGAAGCAAAGCCATGTCATGCCAGAAAAAAGGCCGATGAAAATGATGAGCATCATCAACAGGTAGGAGACGATGATTTCGGTCATGGAGAGGTTGAATTCGAATTTCATATCGTGCGGTGATTTTTGTTTAATGATGTCACAAAAGTCGGGCTGCGCGGTAGGTTGGGAAATGACGCGGGTCAATCGAGTAGATGACGTTGGTGTGGCCTTAGATGATTTTTGCATCCGGTGCCAAAAACTCGAGGTGGTTTTCTGGGTGTATCACTTTGAACTGCGTATCGGGATATGCTTCTGAAAACACCGAGGGGAGAGAAGCGCCTTTGGCAGGGTTCCACTTGAACTCGTAAGCATGCAAGCGACCGTCCTATTCTTCAAGATAGTCAACCTCTTCTTGCCTGACGGTGCGCCAGAAATAGGAATGGCCATAAAACACTCGAAGTAGAACGCTCGGTTGTAACTGAGAAAAATGCTTTTTCTCCACAAAAAAAGAGCGGCGGTTGCCCGTCGCTCTCTTTTTTTGTGCAAGTTGCCGCCCTTACCAACGCTTCTTCTTGTCGCCTTTGAAGGGTGGGCGGTTGTCACCCGTTTTGTTGTCCTGATTGCGGTCGTCGCGGTCCCGATAGTTTGGCTTCGGCTTGGGCGGTCGGGCCTGTTTTTCGATGCTTGCGACTTCCAGTATGGAAGCAAAACGATTGCGCATGACGCTTGCCACTTCTTTGGCGGCTGGTTTCTGTTGCGAGCGGTCGCGGTCGTCGCGGCGAGCAGGGCGGTCGTCGCGGCGCGAGCCTTGAGATTGTTCGCGGCGTTGTTCATTGCGCCTATTGTCGTCGCGGCGGTCATTGTTTCTGCCGTTGTTGGCGCTCCTGCCGTTATCGTTCCTGTTTCTGTTGTTATCCCTGCCAACAACACCTTCTGCCCTGCTGTTATCGGCATCCCTGCCTTGCCTGCCATTGTTGGCATCCCTGCCGTCCCTGCCGTTGTTGGCATCCCTGCCAACAACTCCTTGCGCGGGGCGTCCGGTTCGCTCTTGGCGTTGGGTGTCTGGTTTGCGTTCGGGCAAGGGTATCGTACCGGGACGTTGTGGCACGGGTGTCTTGGTGACTTGAGCGGGCTGCCTTCTGCCGCTCTTCTTGCCGTTGTTGGCATCCCTGCCAACAGCATCTTTCCCGCCTCGCGGCTCTGGCAAGCCCGGCGCGGCGAGGTCGGCGGCAAAAGGATGGTCACGTTCCACCGGTACGAGCTGGCCCGTCAGTTTTTGAATATCTTTCAGGTATGCCACTTCCTCAGCGTCGCAAAAAGAGAGTGCAATGCCACTCGCACCCGCACGGCCCGTGCGACCGATGCGGTGGACGTAGGTCTCTGGGATGTTGGGCAAATCAAAATTGATGACGTGCGAAAGTTCCTCGATGTCAATGCCGCGTGCGGCAATGTCGGTGGCGACCAATACGCGTAGTCGGCCTGATTTGAAATTGCCCAACGCGGCTTGACGGGCGTTCTGCGACTTGTTGCCGTGAATGGCTTCGGCGCGGATGCCCGCTTTGGTGAGGTCACCCGCGATTTTGTTCGCGCCGTGTTTGGTGCGCGAAAAGACGAGCGCGGAGGTGATGGTTTTGTCTTTTAGCAGGTGGATAAGCAGCGATTTTTTGTCTTTTTTGTCCACAAAAAATATCTTCTGCGCTACCTTTTCGGCGGTGGAGGCAATGGGGGTGACTGCTACTTTCACCGGATTTTTCAGAATCGAATCAGCCAGATGCGCGATTTCGGGCGGCATGGTGGCGGAGAAGAAAAGCGTCTGGCGTTCGGTCGGCAGTTTGGCGATGACCTTTTTCACGTCGTGGATGAAACCCATATCGAGCATTCGGTCGGCCTCGTCAAGCACAAAAATGCCGATGTCGCGCAGGGAGACGTAGCCTTGGTTCATCAGGTCGAGCAGACGGCCCGGTGTGGCGATGAGGACATCGGTGCCGCGTTTGAGCGCGTCGGTTTGGGGCGTTTGGCCCACGCCTCCGAAAATGACGAGGTTGCGCACCCCAGCGTTGCGGCCATAAGCGGTGAAGCTTTCGCCGATTTGAATGGCGAGTTCGCGGGTGGGTGTAAGGATGAGGGTACGGATGGGGCGTTTGCCTTCGCGTTGGCCTGCGGCAGTACGTTCAGCGTGCAGAATCTGAAGAATCGGCAGGGCGAAAGCGGCGGTTTTGCCCGTCCCTGTTTGGGCGCAGCCAAGTAGGTCGTGGCGCTGAAGGACGGGGGGAATGGCTTGTTCCTGAATAGGCGTGGGGCGTTCGTAGCCCTCGGTTTCGAGCGCGCGAAGAAGCGGCTCAATGAGCGATAAATCTTTGAATAACATGAAATAAAGTTGACCGGAATCGTACGCGGTGGCCAGCCTTAGGCGAGCCTTCATGGGGTGAAGTCTTTGTGGAAAAGACTTGTTGTCCAGGGCGGACAAGTACCGGGTTTGGTAAATGTTGGGGCAAAGGTAGGTGCTATTTTGCCAAATAAAATTTTTTTTCAACAATTTCTTTCAAATCTGCCAGCCGCTCCGCAATTCTGTGTATTTTCCCCACATCCACCTGCCCATCTGTTTCAATGCCCGATGCGATGTCCGCGCCGATGCAATTTTCATAGTCCAAAATGACTTCCAGATTTTCCTCGTTGAGGCCGCCTGCCAGTAAAAACGGATAAGGAAAATCAGCTGGAATCGCTGCGCCAACGCGCTGCCCGCTGCCCGGCGTGGCACCGTCGAGGATAAAAAAATCAACGTCGGCGGCGAAAGGTTCAAGTTGCTGCATATCAGCCGTTTCGCGTACTGACATGGCGAGCATGACTCGCTGTTTCAGGCTGCGCACGAACTCCGGCGACACCTCGTGGGCATACAACTGGACGGCATGGAAGGGGTATTTTTCGTGTGTCTTGCGGATGTCGGTTTCGGTGTTTTTGTAAAAAACAGCCACCGCGTTGGAAACCTGTGAGGTTTTCAAAACCTCACAGGTTTCGGCGTCCACCCGGCGGCGGCTTACGGGGGAAAAATTGAGGCCGATGAAGTCGGGGGAGTTTTTAGTGACGGGTTGACTCGAGGTCAACCCGTCACTAAGAGCAGTCAGCATTTCCGGCGTTCGGATGCCACAGGCTTTGAAAAGAAACTTCCCTCGGCCTTGGAAATGAGCTTCAAATCGAGTCGGCAATTTTTCTGCTCGCATCAGTCCCGTCCCAATTAAAAAGCCATCGGCGTGGCGAACGGCCTGAAAATCGCGGTAGTCGCGGATGCCGGATTCGGCGACGACGAATCTTCCGCCCGCCTGTTTTTTCAACACATTGACCCGGTTGAGTGCCGTGCGAAAGGTTTTTAAATCGCGGTTGTTCACCCCCAAGACCGGAAAATCAAGGTGCTGGATTTTTGCCAGTTCTGCCTCGTCGTGTACCTCTACCAGCACACCCATACCCAGTAATTCGGCTGTTTTTTTCAAAAAATCCAATCGTTCCGGCTCCAAAATGGCCGCGATGAGCAGGATGATGTCCGCTCCGTGCAGCTTGGCCAGATAGATTTGGATGGGGCTGAGGATAAAGTCTTTTTGCAACAATAAAGGTGGAGGATGGAGGGTGGAAGAAGGTAGAAGGTGGAGGGTTTGGGCGGCTAATGTCAAATCGGCGTAGGAGCCGCCAAAAAACGGCTCATCGGTCAGGATAGAAATGGCGCTCGCGCCTGCTTGGGCGTAGGCACGCACTTGGAGGGGCAAGTTCGCGTCGTGGTCGAGCCAGCCTTCGGAGGGGCTTTTGCGCTTGAATTCGGCGATGAAAAAATGCTCGCCCCGTGCGCGGGTTTCGGCGAAGGCTTGGTAGAAACGCGGCGGAGCGTTCGGATGATTTTGAGCCACCCGCTCTTGCAGCTCGCGCATGTCGTGCTGCGCGTGCAACCGCTCGATTTCGCGCTTTTTGGACTCGACTATTTGTTCTAAAATACTCATGTCACGATGGGGGTGTTGGTCACACTGCTGGACATTTTCAAATTTGCCACGAAGTCACAAAGACGCAAAGCAAAATACTCATTGATTTGCCGCATTTTGTGTCTTTGCAGCACAAAAACAAGGTCCAGTAGTGTGGGTGTTTGTTTGCCAGACCGCTATCCAAAAATACTGAAATTGAATGTATTGCAGTGTCGAGCATTTCCCTTGAAGGGCGTTTTCAAGATCGGTTTGATTGGGGAAATTTTTCAAAACAAGGTAGGTCTCGCCATTTTGCAATTGTCGTCGCTGGCAGGTGTTCCCCATTTCGTCGCGGCTGAAAATGGGGGTGCTGCTGCCTTCGACGTAGCGGTTGTCCATCATCACGACCGTGCCGCCTGCCGCAACCAATTCGTTTGTTTTTTGAATGAACTTGGGCAACGCTTGCAACGGAATGTGCGACCACAAAAACCCTCCAAACAGGGCTTCCGAGGGTCTGAGCGGGTTTAGTTGATAGAGGTCGGCGACCTCAAAGGCGACATTTTGGTTTGGATACCGCTTGTGTCGGGCAATCTCCAAGACGCTCTCGTTGATGTCCGTTGCCTTGATGGAGCGAGCGGTCTGGGCGATTTTTTCTGTCCAATATCCTGTTCCACAGGCGATTTCCAAGACTTCTTTTTCTTTAAAAATGGCTTGCAGCGCTTGCGTCGCGGCCAGCAAATCGGCCTGCCGCTCGGGTTTGGCGTAGATAGCCTCGTACTCGGTGGCGCGTCGGTCGTAGTAGGCAGTCAGGTCATCGTTCATGCCGTTCAAACGGGTTCTGGCACTGCTTCCGTGCATTCCAGGTATTTTTCCAAGATCTCACCCATCGCGCCTTCAATAATCAGACGCTCCATCTTATCGTAGGCTTCTGGCAATGGGATGGTTTCCACAAATTTGGTGTAAACGAATGCCGCATTCGCCGCCACCAATTTGTAGTGTTCCGTCGTCGGAACGCCCGCGAGCATGGCTTGGGCGATTTGCAGACATTCTTCGGGGTTGGCGGCGCTCACGGCCTCGAATGGCAGGGGCGGTAGCCCAAAATCTCGTGGCGAAATTTCATAGTCGCGTTTTTCGCCGTCGCGATATTCCAACACGCGGGTCGGGGCACTCACGGATATTTCGTCCAAGCCATCCTGCCCGCGCACGACGATGACGTGGCGTTTGCCCATTTGGATGGCTGTTTTAAAAATCACCTCCATCAAGTCGGCGAAGGCGGTCCCGATGAATTGTCGTTCCGGCAGATAGGGATTGACCAATGGCCCCAGCACGTTGAACACGGTTGGCACGCCGATTTTTGCCCGAACGGGCGCAAAGTGCCGGAAAATGGGATGCACATCGGGCGCAAACACAAAGGCGAGGTTGGTGGCCTCCAACGTCCGTGAAGCCTGTTCGGGAGCGAAGTGGACAGGCACGCCGAGGCGTTCCAGCAGGTTGAAACTGCCGAAACGTCCTGCCGCTGCGCGATTGCCATGTTTGGCGATGTGGAGGCCGCAATGTGCCAGCAACAGGCTCGCCAGCGTGGAGGTGTTGATGCGCGGGAGGCCGGAGCCGCCTGTGCCGCAGATGTCTGTCAATGAGGATTTGGGAATGTGGGGATTTGGGGATTTTAAGGCCATGATGGCTTCGATGAAGGCGCATAACTCGTTGGCATTGCGCAACCTGTGGCTGAGGGAGACGAGCAGGATTTGTTTTTGGTCGTCGGAGAGTTGACCTTCCTCGACGGCTTGGAGGAAGGCGCGAAGCGTGTTTGTTTCGAGCGATGTCCCTGTTTGCAGTTTTTCAGAGAGCGTGTGATAGATGCGGTTGCCGGCGGAGAGCCTGCCTGCCACCACGTTGCGGAGCATTCGCATTCCGACTTGGTTTTTCATGCTTAGCACCGATTCTGGGTGGAATTGTATGCCCTCGATGGGCAGGCGTTTGTGGCGCACTGCCATCACTGTGCCGTCGTGGGCGCGGGCGCTGACTTCGAATTCGGACGGCACGATATCGGCTGCCCATGAGTGGTACCTGGCCACTCGGCAGTCCTGCTCCAGCCCGGTGAAGATGCCCCGTCCGTCGTGCTGAATGGGAGCTGATTTGCCGTGCACGGGGGCAATGTTGGCTAAGGTGCCGCCAAAAAACTCAATGAGCGCCTGATGGCCGAGGCACACGCCGAGGATGGGTTTTTCGCGGTAAAACCGGCCGATGATTTTGAGCAAATTACCCGCCTTGCGGGGTACGGAGGGGCCGGGGGAAAGCACGAGGAGGTCGAATGGTGTCTGCGCGATGGTCTCTGGGTCGGCGGTGTTGCGAAAGACCGTGACCTTGCAACCGAGCTGGCGGAAAAAGTCCGCGAGGTTGTAAGTGAATGAATCGAGGTTGTCGAGGAGGAGGATGTTCATGATGTGATTTTAAGTCATTAGGGGGTCATTAGGGGGCATCAAAGTTGCAATGTTGTATCGGTACAGTGATGCAAAGATTCAAATAAAAACTCCGAGTGTGCAAGTGCCCGGAGGAAATAATTTTTTCAAATCCCCAAAAAAATGCCGCACACCGTCCCGCTGTGCGGGACAATGTACGGCATCTATCGAGTTGGAAATCTGCTAAATGGCTCTTAAGCAGCGAGTTCTTCCACCAAGGAGGAAATCTGACTGAGGCGCTCTTTGTCCAACGAATAGAAGATAAACTTGCCTTGCCGGTCGGTGCGAACCACGCCCGCGCGCCGCAGGATAGCCAAGTGTTGACTGGCCACGCTTTGTTCGAGTCGAAGTTTCACATAGATATCCGTCACCGTCAGAGTTTTGTTCTCTTCGAGCAGGTCAATGATGCGTTGGCGCAGTTTGTGATTTACTGCACGAAGCACAAGAGCGGCCTTGCGCAGCTCCATGTAATCGAGGGGAACGTTGCTCCCATTTTTCAACGCGACCGTTTCGGCGTTTGCTTTTCTCATACTAAATGTTTTGAAAGGATAATAAACTCGGATTTTGATGGGTTACTGCTTTCCAAAATTGTGCCAGTTCTCCTTCTTAAAAACTGACATACAAATTTACCCTAAAACATAAAACCTTTGATAGCCTGACGAAAACAATCGCCAGATTTAACAAATTGAAACCGGAGTGTATTTTTTGCTAAAACAGCGCCTTGGAGGAGGTCGTGATGTTGGGCGCTTTCATATAAAATGGCTCGAAATACGCTGCGTTTTGAAATTCAGCATTTTGGAACAACCGCTCCGCAAGCTCGGACAAATGCCGTGCCGAACAATTTTTCACAGGGGAAAAAACCGTATTCTCAGGCATCGGCACATTTTTGAGTTTTTGACTACCGTTCCCTCCTGCCACAAGTACAACGCCGTCAAGCGAAGGAAAATAGTCAGCCAAATACTTTTCAAACAAATCGTTTTCCAAAATGAGCGGTTGTTCGGGCACTATTTCCCGCAGGTTGGCATCGTAGGCAGCCAACCAAACCTCTTGACGCCGGGCATCGAGCATAGGGATGAAAACAGGGTTGGGCACGTCGGCGATATATTGGCGACTTGCCCATGCGAGCGACAGGAGCGTGTTGATGGCAATGAGTGGTTTGTCGAGCGCGAAACAGATGCCTTTTGCCACGGAAGCGCCCACACGCAGGGAGGTGTAGGACCCAGGGCCTTGGCTAACCGCCACGGCATCCAACGCCTCCAACGGGATGCCGGAACGCTCGGAACACGCTCGAACCTGTAGGGTGAGCAGTGCCGCGTGATGGAGTGAATGTGGCTCTTCGACGATGGCTGTCACTTCGCCGTTGACGGCGATGGCGGCGGAGCAAACTTCGGTAGCGGTCTCGATAAGCAGGATGCGGGCCATAGGCGCAAAGATGCGGCGGGAATGTGTGAAATGGAATGGGCGTGTCTAATAAGTAGCCGCTAACAGTCCCTCGCGCTCGCTCAGATACACCAGCACACGGTGCTCGCCAAAGTCGAGCAATATCGAGTCGTTGAGATAGAGACCTTCTTCGTCGCGCGAGAGGCGGATATGTTCCAGCGTTTTGCCCACCACTTCGCGCCAAAGCGGTTGGATGCCTGCCACGGCGCGCTGCATGACTGGCTTGCCGTGCATCCGTTGTAGCCTGCGGGCTGTCTCCGTCAGCGCCTCCGCTGTGAGCAGTCGAATGGCTTCCGAATCATCTCCCGAAGAAAGGAGAAGCGGCTCCCCTCCATCGAACAGGAGCTCGACCGCGTATAAAAAGCGATGGGGCATGGTACCCGCCTCGGATTGATTGTGCCAGATGTAGTAATTGACCCCTTCAAGCACTTGTTTTTCAAAGATTTGCAAAGCTTGTATCTCCTCCAGCAGGAAGCGGTGAGACGGAATGGGGGCCTCGTGGTGCGAGCTGTTTTCCATGTGGCAAAGGTAGTGAGCGGGGTGAAAAAATGGGGGAGGCGTTTGATTCTTCGTTACTTTGCACTCTCAAACAACTTCCTATCGAGAATCGTTTTCATGCTTTTTGAAGAGTTCAAGTATTTTGACTATCAATTCCCGGAGCCGCAATATCTGGGCGCGAAGCACACTCATTTGGCTTGGATGAATAAATTTATTCCACGCAGTGTGGTCACGGCGGTTGATGCTTTTGCGGGTTCACAGACAGTTGCTTTTTTACTGAAACAGCTAGGTTTTCAGGTAATTACAAACGATTTCTTGAGTTTTAACCACCAAATCGGATTGGCGCTTATTGAAAACGGAGAGCAGAAACTGACTCAAGCCGACCTAAATTTTCTTTTATCGATATCACCTAAGAAGGAGCAATTTCGGCTAATTGAGCAGGTTTACACCGATGTGTTTTTTGAAAAAGAAGAAGCGGAATTTTTAGACAATTTCAGGGCAAATCTCGAATTTTTTGAAAATCCATATAAAAAGGCGCTTGCATTTGCCATCATCAATCGGAGCATGACCCGAAAGGTGACGATGGGGCATTTTGGACACACTCAAGCCTTGCGATATGCAAACGACCCAGCGCGTATAAGGCGAAACAGAAGTTTGGTGCGACCATTGAAAGAAATATTTCTCGAACTCGTCCCTGCCTACAACAGTGCCGTATTTTCAAACAAGAAAAACAACCGCAGCTTTAACCAAAACATACTGGATTTGCTGCCCACTATGGAGAAGGTTGATTTAATATACTTTGACCCTCCATACTGCGACAGCCATCCTGATTACCAGAGTTTTTACCACTTGCTGGAAACTTACACGGAGTATTGGCAGGACAAGCAATTTATCAACGGCATCAAAAGATATGAACCGCAACGGTTCAGCGGCTTTGACAAAAAGAAAGACGTTGCTCGGTCATTTGAAAAGCTCTTTGAACAGGCTCAGGAAATACCCCATTGGCTCATCAGTTACAATGACCGCAGCTACCCAAGCGTCGAGGAACTGACCAACATGATTTCAAAATATCGAAACGTTGAAATCGAAGCCAAAACCTATCAGAACGGGCGGGGCGGCAAAGGAAGCATCGCAGGGAGCCGGGAAATTTTGTTTGTCTGCAAACCCAAGCCTAAGCATTTTGTAAATCTGACTTCAAGGGCAGAAATAATCCTGAATGAAGAACTTTGACCATTGGAAAAAACTGCACGACAGCGACAAATTGGAGGAGTTCAGCTCTGACAAAGCAGGGTTGCTTTGGTTGAAAATCAAATCGGTCGTGCGAAAAGAGTTGCTCGCTGCATTTGCAAAAGAAACCAATCTAAAACTTACCCAATCCGCGCTCTCCAAACAGTTTGAAGAACTCTACGAAATTTTGTCAAAAGATGTCTCCGAATCGCATCAACCGCTCAATGCCTTTATCCAAAAAATCAATAAAACGCAAGCAAGCAACATAGACACCGCGCAACTCGTCTCTGAACTTTACAAACTCAAAAGTTTTGACTGGGGTGGCGACTACCAAAACTCTTTGGACAAATACTTGGTCAGCCGCTATGTGAAAGCGCTCCAATCCTACGAAACGCTTCTCTCTAAATTCGACACCGAAATCAGCCGCGCGGTGCAAGGATATGTGCTCAACAGTTGGTACAACCATTGGTCGAGCATCCTGATTGAGCACATTTTCAAATCCCACCCCGCTGTCTTGCCTACGGTCGGGCAAATCAAAAGCGTGGATTTTTTCATCAACGACATTCCTTTCGACCTCAAAGTGACTTATTTGCTCGCTGAATTCATCAAAGAAAAACGGAAGCAGAAAGGATTCCCGGCAGAACTGACCTTTTTGAAGCAGCAAGCAGTGAAGGCAAAGATTGTCTTTGACAAAACAGCAAAGCCAAGTGATATTCAATGCGAAATTGTAGAAAAGATGAAAGACAGGAGCGATGCTTTTTGCTCAAAAACACTGAACCAACTCCGGCGAGAAAACCTCCAGATTTTGCAGGAAGCCCAATCAAACCCAAAAATCTTGTCAAAATGGCTTTATAAAAACCAAGGCGAAATGCGTTTTGGTTCTGAAAACAGGCTTTTTCTCGTTTTGGTGGACACAGAGGATTTCAACAACTCTTGGAAGTTAAAACGAAATCTGGATTTGTTGAAACCGACAATTCAAAAATACCTCGACAATTTTGGCAACAAGAAAACCGAGGACTTGAAAGTAACTTTCGGTTACAAAGGGAAGCCACAGACATTTACTCCGTTGGCAGACATCATTTTTGTAGTCAAGTAAACTGAAAGACCGCCATGAAATCTACCACCACCATCCCCTTCCACTCCAAGCCCCAACCCTCTTTCAACAAAAACTTCGACCTGCTCATCCGCCACCTGCACGAGATGAAAGCGGCGGGCTACGAAACCTATATTTGTTCGGAAAACCCCAAACAGTTCGACCGACTGGCAGCGATTTTTAAAGAATTGAAGGCCAACGTGGCGTTTTTGCCCGTCGAAATCCCGATTCACGAGGGGTTTATTGACGAAGATTTAAAAATCGAGGTGCTCACCGACCACCAGATTTTCCAGCGTTACCACGCCTACAAAATCCGGCAGGGATTTTCCAGAGACCAATCGCTGAACTACCGCGTGTTGCGCGAACTCGCGCCGGGTGACTATGTGACACACATTGACCACGGCATCGGTAAATTCGCGGGCCTGCAAAAAATCGAAATCGGCGGCCAGATGCAGGAAGCCGTGCGGCTCAATTACAAAAACAACGACATCCTCTACGTCAGCATCCACTCGCTGCACAAAATCTCGAAGTACATCGGGCGCGAAGGCGAGCCGCCGCAACTCTCCAAAATCGGCTCCGACGCTTGGAAACAACTCAAAGCCCGCACCAAGCGCAAAATCAAGGACATCGCGGCGGAACTCATCAAACTCTACGCCGCCCGCCGCGCTGCCAAAGGCCACGCTTTCCCGCCCGACGACGTGCTGCAAACCGAACTCGAAGCCAGTTTTATCTACGAAGACACGCCCGACCAGTACAAATCCACGCAGGACGTGAAGGCCGACATGGAGAAAGAATACCCGATGGACCGCCTGATTTGTGGCGACGTGGGTTTCGGCAAAACGGAAGTCGCCATTCGTGCGGCATTCAAAGCCGTCACCGACGGCAAGCAAGTCGCCGTGCTCGTGCCTACGACGATTCTGGCCTTGCAGCACTGGAAAACTTTCTCCGAACGTCTCGCCGATTTTCCTGTCACAGTGGATTATCTCAACCGTTTCCGCAGCGCGAAGGAGAAAAAAGAGATTCTGGAAAAACTCAAAAAAGGCGAGATTGACATCGTCATCGGCACCCATGCGCTACTTGGCAAAGAAGTGGGATTCAAGGATTTAGGCTTGCTCGTGGTGGACGAGGAACAAAAATTCGGCGTCGCCTCGAAAGAAAAACTCCGCACCCTGAAAGTCAACGTGGACACGCTCACGCTAACCGCTACGCCCATCCCGCGCACCCTCCAATTCTCGCTCATGGCCGCCCGCGACCTCTCGGTGATTCGCACGCCGCCACCCAACCGCCAGCCGATTCACACAGAGATTCGTGTGTTCGACGAAGATTTAATCAAAGAAGTCATTCACACCGAAGTCAATCGCGGCGGGCAGGTGTTTTTTGTCCACAACCGGGTGAACGATTTGCCCAAAATCGTCGAAACGCTCAAACGCCTTTGCCCCGACACCGAAGTGGCGATGGCGCACGGCCAGATGGATGCCGAACATCTGGAAAAAGTTCTGGTGGATTTCATTGACCGGAAATTCGACGTGTTGGCCTGCACCAACATCATCGAAACCGGCCTCGACATCCCAAACGCGAACACGATTATCATCAACCGCGCCGATATGTTCGGCCTCAGCGACTTGCACCAACTGCGCGGACGCGTGGGCCGCAGCAACCAAAAAGCCTATTGCTACCTGTTCGCGCCGCCCATGAGCGTGCTCACGCAGGAAGCCCGCAAGCGCCTGCGCACCATCGAGGAATTCAGCGAACTCGGCTCCGGCTTTCAGGTCGCCATGCGCGACCTCGACATCCGGGGCGCGGGCAATTTGCTCGGCGGCGAGCAGTCAGGCTTCATCGCCGACATCGGTTTCGAGACTTACCAGAAAATTCTCGACGAGGCCATTCAGGAGTTGAAAGAGACGGATTTCAAAGATGTTTTCAAGGAAGAAATCGCGCAAAAAGGCTCCTATGTCCGCGACGTGACCATCGAAACCGACGTGGAAATGCTCATTCCCGACGAATACGTCTCGAACACGCAAGAACGCCTGAGCCTTTACACAGAACTCAACACCATCGAAAACGAGGAAGGCATCGCCGCTTTCGCCAAGCGATTGGAGGACCGTTTCGGCAAATTACCGCATCAGGTGAACGCGCTCTTCGACGGTCTGCGTCTCCAGTGGCTTTGCAAAAAATTAGGTTTTGAAAGGTTGATTCTGAAAGGCGGCAAACTACGCTGCTACTTCCTCGGCGACCCGCAATCGTCGTTTTTCGAGACGGAGACTTTCAACAAAATCGTGCAGTTCGTGGGTGCCAAAGGTCGCATCATGGGCATTTCACTCAAGCAGACGAACAAGGAACTCATCTTCGTGCAGGACGAGGTGCGGAGTTTGAAGGCGGTGAAGGGGGTGCTGGAGCAGGTGATTTCGGCGGTGCAGTAACGCCAACTTTCAGTTGGCGGCCAACCGGAAGGTTGGCGTTACTGCCTCTTACGTTGTTTCCGACCACGCTGACTTCCGTGTTTTGAAACGAACGCCTTTCACCCCTTTGAATCTGCTTGCTTCTGACGAATTTTTGGTGTTGCTGCAAAGCAAAGACGATTGATGCGCAGGACGACATGCGGAGTTTGAAGGCGGTGCAGTAACGCCAACTTTCAGTTGGCGGCCAACCGGAAGGTTGGCGTTACTGCCTCTTACGTTGTTTCCGACCACGCTGACTTCCGTGTTTTGAAACGAACGCCTTTCACCCCTTTGAATCTGCTTGCTTCTGACGAATTTTTGGTGTTGCTGCAAAGCAAAGACGATTGATGCGCAGGACGACGTGCGGAGTTTGAAGGCGGTGAATTGGATGTTGTAGCAGGTGATAGAAGGGACGTCGCAATAACGAAAAGTTGACAACAAAGCCCACATTTGCCACCCTTCCCCCATCTGTTATGTTATACCCAGATTAAAGAGGATTTGAACCTGCCGGTTGGCAAGGCAGGGATTTCCTTGATTGATTTGCATGATTTCCAAAGGATTGCGAGCACCGTTCGTTCAAAACCACCTTGTCAGACCCTGTACTCAGGGGCTTGCCCGGCCAAATGGAAGCGGACGGGGCTGATTTGCGTTGACTATACACCATTCGATTTTCATGGCGCAACTTGCCACTTTTTTGACGCAAAATACGTCAAGTCAAAGAGGCGAGCATTAAGACCTTTGTCTCAACGAACAAGTTATGAAGCAATACACCATACTTGGCGGCGGCATCGCTGGACTGACCGCCGCCATTGCCTTGAATCAAAAAGGCATACGCCCTGCGGTTTTTGAGGCCGCAGCCGACATCAAGCCGCTCGGCGCGGGGCTGCTGCTGGCCGCCAACGCAGTAAAAGGTTATGAATGCCTCGGCATCGCCGAAAAAATCGTGGCACGGGGTCTTGCCCTGCCCACGTTCAGCATCCTCGACCAGCGAGGCCGCGTCATCACTACTGCCGATGCCGCAAAAATCGGGCGGCAATACGGCCTGCACAATTTCGCCATTCACCGCGCTGATTTGCACGACGCACTACTGGCTGAGTTGACACCCCATCAGGTGCAGACCGGTAAACGCGCCGTGCGCGTCGAAAAACAACCTGACGATAGCATCGTGATTCATTTCGCCGATGGCTCCACACACCGGACGGATTATCTGGTGGTGGCAGAAGGGATTCACTCGGCGGTTCGCCGCCAGTTGCTCCCCGATTCGGAACCGCGCTATGCGGGCTACACTTGCTGGCGGGCGGTCATCGAAGCGCCGACCGCCTTGGCTGGCCTTTCCGAGGCATCGGAGACTTGGGGCACGAACGGGCGTTTTGGCATCGTGCCGTTGGCAGGCGGGAAAATCTACTGGTTTGCCTGCGTGAATGCCCCACAGAACGACCCAAGTATGCGCGGGGCCAAAGTCGCCGATTTACAGCGTTTTTTCCAAAAATTCCATCCATCCGTGAAGACCATTTTGGAAAACACCCGTGATGCCGACCTGATTTGGAACGATATCATTGACCTCAAGCCAATCAGAAAATTTGCTTTCGAGCACATCGTACTCATCGGCGACGCGGCGCACGCCACCACCCCAAACATGGGGCAGGGCGCGTGTCAGGCCATTGAGGATGCCGTGATTTTGGCTGACGAGTTGGGGAAAAACGCCGACCCTGCCGCTGCGTTTGCAGCATTTGAAAAGCGCAGGCTGGCACGCACGCATTTCATCGTGAACAACTCATGGCGGCTGGGGAAAATCGCCCAACTGAGCCAGCCGTGGCTGGTCACTCTGCGCAACGCGCTATTCCGGTTGGTGCCGGAGCGCGTGAACGAGCAGCAATTGAAAGCCTTGTTGAAAGTGGATTTTTGAGAGGTTGCTTAAACTTATACCTTGATTCGCTAGGATTTGTCAGATGGTCATGATTTTGAGCAGATTGCGATTGCAGCCATGCCCAAAACTTGGCAGCGCGAGATATGAGATTAAGCAACCTCTTGGAATTGACCTTACATATTGGCGATGATTTCGGAGCCGAATTCAGAGCACTTCAGTTTGGTAGCGCCTTTCATCAGGCGTTCAAAGTCGTAAGTGACGCGTTTTTTGCGAATGCTCCGCTCCAAACCTTTGACGATTAGTTTGGCGGCTTTGTCCCAGCCGAGGTATTCGAACATCATCACACCGGAAAGGATGACCGAGGAAGGGTTCACCATGTCTTTGCCTGCGTATTTGGGAGCCGTGCCGTGCGTGGCCTCGAAGATGGCGTGACCGGTGAGGTAGTTGATATTGGCGCCCGGCGCGATGCCGATGCCACCAACCTGCGCGGCCAAAGCGTCGGATAGGTAGTCGCCGTTGAGATTGAGGGTGGCTACCACATCATATTCTGCCGGACGGAGCAGGATTTGTTGGAGGAAAGCGTCGGCAATGCTGTCCTTCACAAGCATTTTGCCTGCGGCAAGGGCTTCGGTTTGGGCTTTGTTGGCGGCATCCTCGCCTTTCGATTCCTTGATGCGGTCGTATTCAGCCCATGTGAACACGCGGTCGCCGTATTCGCGTTCGGCCAATGCGTAGCCCCAGTCCTTGAACTTGCCCTCGGTGAATTTCATGATGTTGCCTTTGTGTACGAGCGTCAGCGATTTGCGCTTGTACTTGAAGGCGTATTCCAATGCCGCGCGCACGAGGCGCTCCGTGCCTTCGATGGAGACGGGTTTGATGCCGATGGAGGAGGTTTTGGGGAAGCGTATTTTTTTGACCCCCATTTCATTTTGAAGAAACGCCAGCACTTTGTCGGCTTCGGGAGTGCCAGTGAGATACTCGATGCCCGCGTAGATGTCTTCGGTATTTTCACGGAAAATGACCATGTCCACGAGGCCGGGTTCTTTCACGGGCGAGGGCACGCCTTTGAACCAACGCACCGGGCGCACACAGGCGTAGAGGTCAAGTTGTTGGCGAAGCGCCACGTTCAGCGAGCGAATACCGCCGCCCACAGGGGTGGTGAGCGGGCCTTTTATGGCGACTTTATATTCGTCAATGATTTTCAAGGTCTCATCGGGGAGCCAGTTGCCTGTTTTGTTGAAGGCTTTTTCACCCGCGAGCACTTCTTTCCACACGATTTTCTTTTTGCCGTTGTAAGCTTTCTCCACAGCCGCGTCGAGCACGCGCACAGAGGCTGCCCAAATATCAGGCCCCGTGCCGTCGCCCTCGATGAATGGGATGATGGGGTCGTTGGGGACTTTCAGTTTGCCTTTTTTGATGGTGATGGTAGAACCTTGCATTTTTGAATGGTAAGTTAAGAGTGGTGAGTACTGTGTTGCGAAATTGGGCGCTAAGGTAGAGAAATGCCTTAATTTTGCCGCCCGAACTAAGCAACAAACAAAGTGCACGAAATCAGTCCTGACCACTTTTCCCTTGAAACCATTCGCCAAATTGTAGTCGAAAGGCACCCGTTGGCCTTGTCAGAAGCATCTGCCCGCCGCATTCATCGCTGTCGGGAATATCTCGACCACAAACTCGTCCAAGCGAACGAACTCTTCTACGGCATCAATACGGGATTCGGCTCCCTTTGCGACATCCGAATCTCAGAGGAAGACATAGAGCAGTTGCAGCACAATCTGGTGGTGAGCCATGCTTGTGGTACAGGTGACTTGGTGCCACCCGAAGTGGTGCGCCTCATGTTGCTGCTCAAAATTCAGAGCCTCTCCTACGGCTACTCCGGGGTGCGGGAAAAGGTGGTGCGACGCCTGCTCGATTTTTACAATGCCGACATCTTGCCTGTTGTGTTTGAGTTAGGCTCGCTGGGCGCTTCGGGCGACTTGGCCCCGCTGGCGCATTTGAGTTTGCCGCTCATTGGTCTTGGCGAAGTATGGCACGAAGGGCGCAGGCAACGAGCGGATGTGGTGTTGCAATTGCGGGGTTGGCCCCCGTTGGTGTTCAAGGCCAAAGAAGCATTGGCCTTGCTCAACGGCACACAGTTCTCAGCCGCCTACATGGCGTGGTGTCTGCTGGAAAGTCGCCGACTGACCCAAATAGCCCACATGAACGCGGCCATTGGCTACGATGCGTTCAACTGTCGTTTGTCGCCACTCGACGCACACATCCATCAAATTCGCCCGCACAAAGGGCAGTTGGAGGCGGCACGGAACGTATTGCAATGGCTTGAAGGCAGCCAAATAGCTTCGACGGAAAAAACGAGCGTACAAGACCCCTACGCTTTCCGATGTGTGCCCCAGGTGCATGGTGCCAGCCTCGACGCGCTGGCGCATATCGAACAAATGCTCCTCACGGAAATCAATGCCGTGACGGACAACCCCAATATCTTCCCCGATGATGATTTGATTCTTTCTGGTGGAAACTTTCACGCACAGCCGCTTGCGTTGCCGCTCGATTATCTGGGCATCGCATTGGCTGAATTGGGAAGCATCTCCGAGCGCCGCGTCTATCAATTGATAGGCGGTCAGCGCGGTCTCCCCCCATTCTTGACCGACGACCCCGGCCTACATTCCGGGATGATGATTGCACAATACACGGCGGCTTCCATTGTCAACCAAAACAAGGGGCTTTGCACACCCGCCTCGGTGGATAGCATCATAAGTTGCAATGGTCAAGAAGACCATGTTAGCATGGCGGCGAATGCTGCCACGAAGGCTCGGCGCATTGTGCTTAACTTGGAAAGGCTTTTAGCCATCGAGTTTATGGTGGCCATGCAGGCGCTGGAGTATCGGCGACCGTCGCGCTCGTCGCCAGCCATTGAGTCAATGCACGCCCGCTATCGAACGGTGGTGCCTCGTCTGGGGAACGACCGCGTTTTGCACGACGACATAGAGGCTACGGTGGTGTTTTTGCGAAACGCGATGCTGGATGCACACGCTTGATATAGTCAACGCAAATCAGCCCCGTCCGCTTCACTTGGCTGGGCAAGCCCCTGAGTACAGGGTCTGACAAGGTGGTTTTGAACGAACGGTGCTCGCAATCCTTTGGAGATCATGCAAATCAATCAAGGAAATCCCTGCCTTGCCAACGGGCAGGTTCAAATCATCTTTAATCTGGGTATAGCCGGAAACAAAAGAATGGAAGGGAGGGATTGGGGATTTGCTTATTGGAGGATTTGGGCACACTACTGGACATTATTTTCGTGCCGCAAAGACACAAAATGCGGCAAATCAAGAGTATATTGCTTTGCGTCTTTGTGACTTCGTGGCAAATTTGAAAAGTGGGATTTGGGTAGCCTGCTCAAAAAACTGTGTCAGCCCGTTGAAGGCAATAAAAAAACGCGAATTAGGGATTTAGGCAAAATGCTGAAAACGTGCGCTATTCAGGCGGCGATTTCAAGTCACCGCCTGAATAAAAGACTTGAGCACCAGACGCTAAAAAATTCAAACCACTAATTCGCATTGAAACATTACGGAAGCCTTGACATACTTTTCCGAACATTCACATTGCACTTGCCACCGACTGCCTCCCGATTCCTCAGATAAACAAATCCTCAAATCCCCAACCGTTCAATCTCCCCTAAAACCTGAACCCCAAGGTCAAAGCCACATCATTGAAGGCGTTGTCGGTCAGCACGGTGGGGGCACCTATGCCCGGGTTCACGATGCCGTCGCCCGTGAATCGGCGATATGCCACGTCTATGAAAAACGATTGCGCCCTGATGCCCGCCCCCAGCGAAAAGGCCGTGGTGAAGCCAGACTCTCCTTTTTCGGGATTGCCCAACAGATTCAGGCCTGCGCGAAAACGAAACTGTTCGAGCGCCAGCTCGCCTCCCAAACGGATGTTGGCAGCCGATTGGTAGTTGCGCCGGATTTCGTTGTTCAGTTGCCGCTCAAGCGTTTTGTTCTCGTTGTTGGACACATTGGAAGTAAAATTGTAGCGGTTTGCGGTGTAATCCACCCACTCCACATCGGCGCTGATGAAGCCGTATTTTTTGAAGACAAAAGCAGTGCTGCCTATGAATCTCCACGGCGTGCGCAATTTGTAGTCAAAAACCCCATCCGGCGAAAGAAGTGTTTGCCCTTTGTAAGAGCCGCTTCCATCGCCATAGTCGTAGGCAAACGTGTTGCTATAGTTGTCAGTCAAGCCCAATGCGGTGGGGGTGTGAAAGGCAACGCCAAGCCGCATCATTTGATTCACGCGATAAATCATGCCCATCTTGAGATTGATGCCGATGCCTTCCGTCCGCAGATAATCGGTGTAAACCAACCGACCAAAATAAGGGACATTGCCCTCCACATCGCCACCAGGGTCTCTTTCAACGTACTCGCTTTCGAGGCGGTAGTTCACAAACGGCACGCCCACCGTCACGCCCACCATGAGTCTTTCATCGTAGTTTCCGGCAAAAGAAAGCGCCATCTCGTTCATGCTGCCGAAGGTGGTGACGGTCTGCGAATGCTCAATCGTCGCATTCTCGTACCCTTCAAAATCATAGGTGAATCTGCCGTCCTGAAAATACAAGGCTTGCGCGTCCCAGGCAAGTTGCGAGCCAAAGGGGTTTAGGTCGTCGTCGGTGCCTCCGTTGTTGAACACTGCTTGTGCGTCGTCGAAGAAACCTTTCATAATGGTGCCCGGCGCATCGCCAAAGTAGTAAATCGCTTGATTGTAGTTGTTCATTCGGTTGAAGCCAATGCCTACATTGAAGGTCTTCCAACGCCCCGTGCGAGGAGTGGTGTTGAACACCAAGCCCAAATTGTCGAAGCCAAAGGCGCTCCTGCTTTCGTCCACCACCGGATTGCCCGGCAAACGGGCATCGGTGTTGGCAAAACGAAGGCTGGGTGTCGCGGTGAATTCATTGGCGCGGAAAAGGGCCAACCCAGCAGGGTTGCCACTTATCGTGCCGAAATCAGCGCCCAAAGCACCCATAGCGCCACCTACGCCCGCGTATCGGGCCGTTCCGCTGGGTTGCAGGAAAGAGTATTTGAGAACATCGCTGGCTGTTTGCGCCAACAGTGTGGCCGACATCAACAAAAGGAGTGTCGGCATTAGGTGCCTTTTCATAGTTCGTTGATTTAGCAGTATTGGTTGAAATAGGTTGAAAGGGGAAGTTGTTCAAGGAAACGCATCAATGCAATATGTTTTTTTTCGAGAGCACCCGCTTCGACCTTTTTGAAAGGCAAAGAAAATGGGTGGAAGAAGGTGTTGGTACCAATTTCCACCCATTCACAAAAAAAATGTTGGCGAAAGGAGTATCAGTTGCGGCCACCGCCTCGGCTACCACCACCGCCGCCACCTCGGCTGCCACCGCCGGAACTGCCACCGCTCGAGCCACCACTACTGCCCCGGCTGCCGCCTGAAGAGCTCGGGCTGAACGAACGGCCACCACCATCAGAGCCACCGCTGCTGCGGCTGGGCCGAGCATCAGAACCGCCACCGCTGGGGCGCGACGGGCGCTCTTGCACCGATGGGCGGTCTTGCGTGGAAGGACGGCTTGGGCGGGCATCGGAACCACTTGGGCGTGAGGGCCGGGTTTCTTGTTGTGATGGCTGCTGACGCGACGGGCGCGTCTCTTGCGAAGGCTCGCGCGACGGGCGCGTCTCTTGCGCCGGACGACGGGTTGGCGCCTCGTTGCCAGAAACTCCTTCACGGCTCGGACGGTCGTTTCTGCCTTGCTGCACGCCTTCACGCCCACTGGTGGAGGCAGGGTTTCTGCTCACCGCGTCAGAAGCGGGTCTGCGTTCCGTGGCGGATGGTGACACACGCTCTACTTGCTGGTCGGCAGGCGTTCTCACCGATTCGCGGCCATTGGTTCGTGGCCGCATCTCCACTACCGGAACATCTTTCTCGGCAGTAGCCAAGCGTCCGTTGGAGCCGGTGTTGCTGGCTAGGCGGGCAAAGCCCGACGAGTTGACCCCCGTGCCTCCGCGACGCGGGCCTGTGTAGGTCTGCGGGCGGTAGCCATTGTTGTTCCAGTTGTTGTTATTGTTGTAGTAGTAATTGTTGTTGACCCATACGTTGCCGTAGTAGGGGTTGCAACCATTCCACGTCCAGTAAGGGTCGTAGAAATAGTTGTTCCACACGAACGGGTTGTTCCACGCATTGTAGCCGCCCCAGCCCCAGCCTGCGTTCCAGCCCGTCCAGCTATTCCAGCCAAAGCCGAAACCGCCCCAGGGGTTCCACGGATTCCAAGCGTTCCAAGCGTTCCAGCGTTGCCAGCGGCGCCATCTCCAATAGTCGTTGTAGCCAAAAGTGTAGATGGAAGCACCCGGCAAAAAGAACGGGTCGTAATAGTAAAGGTCAACGAAGAAAGGGTCGTAGTAGTCAATGGCACGCACCGGGCGATGGAATCGGCGGATACGCGACGAGTACTCGTACGCATAATCGTCTTCTTCATAGTAAGAGTCGTCGCCATTGTAGCGGCGAGTGACGTTGTTTGGCTCTTCGTAAGTCTCCCTGTACGTCGTAGTCGAACGCCTTGCGTCGGTTGACGGGTCGTAATAGAGGTCGTCTTGTGCTTGGGCCGGCGTGGAGAGTGCCAGCGCGAACAGCGCGACGAACATCCAAATCAATGACTTTTTATTTCCTTTCATGGTGTGAAAATTTTTTGTGCGCGTTCTGTTGCGCAATGATTTGCAGGGTCAAAATTAGAGGGTTTGCGTACTTTTTTTGGTTAAAACCGATTTAAAGTGAACGACTTTAGGCCGTTAAAGTTCGCTTAAACCCACCGAACCGCAAAAGGCAATTGTTAAAAACTTTGCTTTCAGACAAAATTGGGTGTCGGCGGTTACTTTTTAAACAAGTGTTTAACCGAGATTTAACGGCGTTTGCCTGCATGAACTTGCTTCACTGGCGAAGTTAGGTCAACCTTCTTAAAATAGGCTGACATACCCAATGTGAAATTTCACTGCCCGAAAATCCAGTGGGTCGGCGTTGTCTCTTTTGCCTACGGCGAGGCTGATTCCGAAGATGCCGGCCTGTGTCTCGAACGTCAGCCCTCCGCCCATGCCCAATGGGCGCAGGAACACGCGGGTGCTGCTGGTCACGTTTTCCACATAGCCATAATCTCCAAATGCGGCGAGGTACGAGTTGAGGCCAAGCAGCAAGCGCAGTTCCGCCGTAGTCACCACAAAGCGCGAAGCGAAAATGCTCTCCTCGTCGAAGCCACGCAGCAATTTGTTCCCGCCAAGCCGATATTGTTCATTGTTGAACACTGGTCTTTTTGAAAAGATGCCGCCGCCGCGCACGGCCAGTTTCAAGGTGGTGCGTTGAAAAAACGGGACATAAGCCTCCGCTCGCCCTTCCACGCGGTACCGTGCCTGCCTGACGGCCACCGTGTCGTAAAGACTTGCGAAGCTAAATACAGGGTCGTCGGGGTCGCGCAAATTCTCGATTTGGCTGTTGCGGCGCACGGTATTGAAGCCTGCCAACGAACGCACTTGCACCGCCCACCCTTGTCGCGGGTTGAATCGGTAGTCCAGACGAGTCAACCCGACCTCAAAACCATAGCCATTCTGCCGAAAGTCGAGATTGGGGGGAAGCAGGCGGCTGCGCAACACCGCGCTTGTGTCCACTTTTTGGAGCGAAGAGCTTTTGTTTTCCCAAAGCAACTTCACATAGTCGCCCCCGACGAACAGATAGGACACGCCCAGCTCTCCTTGCGCGTCCACCCAAGTGCTGTCGCGGCGAAAGATATTGAGCCGCCCATCCACGCCAAATGGCGAACCGAGCAAATAGGGCACGCCCGCTTGCACGTCGAGCTCTTGGGTCTCTGGCCGCAGCCGTTCGAACTCTGCGGCAAATCGTTCGCCGAAGTTGAGCGCGTTTTGAAAGGCAGCATTGAGCGAGCCTGTGAGCAAAAGCCTGCCGTCCGTCGCGTCGGGTTGAGGCAGCAAGCCTATGATGAAGTCGAAGCGGCTGGCTTTTTTTTTCTGCAAGAAGAGATTCACGGTTGCCTCTCCTACTTCCGATGGGCCGGCCGTGCCAGTAGAGGTGGTGGGCTTGCCCGAAAAAGTCACGGTAGGATTGCCCGTCGTTTCCAAAAACAAGAGGGTGCGCATTTGTTCGCGGAGGCGCAACACTTGGGCGCGGCTGTAAGGGCTGCCGGGTTTCAAGCCCAAATAATTGGGCAAGTAGGCGGCTGGCAATTTCACGTCGCCGTTGATGTTGATTTGTTTAAAAACAAAAAAGCGCCCGCGCTCGATTTGCAACACCGCCGATACGCTGCCGTCGGGTGCTATCTCGATGCTATCGAGCCAGACGCGGGCGAATGGGTAGCCATTGTTTTCGGCCTGTTTCAAAATGTCTTCCTGTAGTCGCAGCACCGCGTCGTGGCGCAAGGGCTTTCCCTCGAAGGATTTTTCTCGAAAGCCTGCGGCGCGAAGCCATTCCTTGTTGTCAAACACAACAGGCCGAAGCGTCAGCCAGCGCATTTCGGGGCCAAGGTGCAGCGTCGCCACAAAAAGACGAGCGGTGTCGTCGCCAGAGGATTGGCGCAAGGCATCAATGGAAGCGGCGAGGAAGGATTGTTGCCGAAAATGCTGGAGCAAGTCGCGGCAAAGCGGCACAACGGAAACCGAATCGTCGGGCAGTTCAAACACCGCGACACCCGGCAAGTCTCCCACTGGTTTGAGACGAAAATTTTTTATTTTTTCAGAAAAAACGGCCTGCTCGGTAGCGGCAATATGCAGGCTGAGCGTGGTTTGGGAAAGAAGAAAACAAAGGGGGCAAAGCAAAAAAGAGAGGGATAGAAATGCGGTTCTTATTCGATTTTTTTTGCCTTTTTGTAAAAATCCATCCGCGCCACGGTGAGTTGTCACCCGCTTGCGCCTTCGCAGCGTGGACGGATTTTTACAAAATGACCAAGTTCGCATCATATCGCCCGCTATGACGCACACGAAGCGCCGATGGTTGCGTCGAGCGTTGTGGCGCATGGCTCAATGATGTCTTGACAATCACAGGCCAATAATCTTCCTCAACAGCGCCTCATCCACCGCCGCGCCGGCGAAGTCGTCGAAAGCTCGCTCGGTGACTTTGATGATGTGGTCGGCGATGAATGGGGCACCTTCGCGGGCGCCTTGCTCCGAGTCCTTGATGCAACATTCCCACTCCAACACTGCCCAACCGTCGTAGTCGTATTGGGCAAGCTTGGAGAAAATAGAGGCAAAATCCACTTGCCCGTCGCCGAGCGAGCGAAAGCGCCCGGGGCGGTCCACCCAGCCCTGATAGCCGCCATACACGCCGCTTTTGCCCGTTGGGTTGAACTCTGCATCCTTGACGTGGAACATCTTGATGCGCTCGTGATAGAAATCAATATATTGCAAATAGTCAAGTTGTTGCAGCACAAAGTGTGAAGGGTCGTAGAGAATATGGCAGCGCGGGTGATTGCCAGTGGCCTCCAAGAATCGCTCGAACGTGACCCCGTCGTGGAGGTCTTCGCCGGGGTGGATTTCGTAGCAAAGGTCAACGCCACATTCATCGAACACGTCGAGGATGGGTCTCCAGCGGTTGGCCAATTCCTTGAAGGCGGCCTCCACCAAGCCTGCGGGGCGTTGCGGCCAAGGATAGACGGTGTGCCATATCAACGCGCCCGAAAAAGTGACGTGGGCGTTCAGCCCAAGATTGCGGCTGGCGCGAGCGGCGTTTTTCAAGGTTTGGATAGCCCACTCGGTGCGGGCTTTCGGGTGGCCGTGCAGGTGCGGCGGCGCAAAGGCATCGAACATGAGGTCGTAGGCGGGATGCACCGCCACGAGCTGGCCTTGTAGGTGGGTGGAGAGCTCGGTGATTTGCACGCCGCACGCTTCGACGCGACCTTTGAGGTCGTCGCAGTACGTCTTGGATTCGGCGGCCTTTTCGAGGTCAATCAGTCGGCCTTCCCAAGTGGGTATCTGCACGCCGACGTAGCCAAGCGAGGCGGCCCATTTGCAAATGGGTTCGAGCGCGTTGAACGGTGATTTGTCGCCCATGAACTGAGCCAAGAAAATAGCAGGACCTTTTATCGTTTTCATGCAAGAAAGATGTGTTTGATACGTCGAGCAAAGAAAGGGAATCCGTTGCCTTTGCCGACGAATAAATTTGAGCAAAAAAGGCAAGAGGCATCGCTATGCCAACGTTGGTGTGCGAGGGGGAGGCCGCCAATATCCAATGCGGCAAGTCCTGTTTTTCTCTCGAACAACCTACCTTTCACCCTTCAAAAAAAGTGCTTTCACCGAGGCCCCTTTCTGAATGGGACGTGTCGAAAGTTTTGCTCAACCAACAATCGCCCTCGTCATGGTTTTCAATCTTTCCGAAAAAAACTCTATTGCCAACCAGTTCATCGCCGAATTGCGGAACGTGGAAATTCAAAAAGACCGGCAGCGTTTTCGCCGCAACTTGGAGCGCGTGGGCGAAGTGCTGGCCTACGAAATTTCTCAAACGCTGCAATATGAATTGTACGAAGTGGAAACTCCCCTCGGCGTGTCGCCAGTCATGCTGCCTGCGCAGCGCATCGTGCTGGGCACGGTATTGCGTGCTGGTCTGCCCATGCACCAAGGGATGTTGAACTATTTCGACTCGGCGGACAACGCTTTCATTTCAGCCTTTCGAAGGCTTCACAAAGACGGCTCATTCGATATCCAACTCGACTATGTGACCACCCCCGACCTCACCGACTGTGTGCTCATCCTCAGCGACCCCATGTTGGCTACGGGGGCTTCCGTGAACGTGGCTTTGCAGGAGCTCCTGCGCTTTGGCACACCCGCCATCATCCACGTTGCCACTGTCATTGCCAGCACGGCGGGTCTCGATGCCGTTCGCCGGCGCTATCCCAGAGCCACTATTTGGGCAGGCGCCATAGATGAGGAATTGACCGCCAAGTCATACATCGTCCCGGGCTTGGGCGATGCAGGCGATTTGGCTTACGGGAACAAGCAGCCGTGACGAATTGCCTCAGAGAAGAGGCGGCTCGTTGGTTTTGCGTTTTCTGGAAAATTGCTGAAGTGCGAACATGAGCAGGAACATCAACACGATATCAAGCGCCAGCAGGGTAGGTGTCCCCAGCCAGTCGAGCATAATGGTGAATACCACGAACAAAATATTGATGGCCAGTAAAATGGCCGTTGCTTGTGTGTGGCTGCATCCCAAATCGAGCATGATGTGGTGGATATGAGTTTTGTCCGGCGAAAAGGGCGAGCGCCCCTGGAGAATGCGCTGCACGAACACCCGCACGGTGTCGTAGAGGGGCAAAATCAGGATGCTGACGGCGATGGCGGGGGAAGAATGGAAAGTACGGGCAGATTGCACCGAGGCAAGATGGTTCATCTCGATGAAATGGATAGACAAGATGGCGCAAACAGTGCCGATGAGCAGCGACCCCGTGTCGCCCATGAATATCTGAGCGGGCGTGAAATTATATTTCAAAAACGCGGTAATCGCTCCTGCCAAAGAGAACGCCACCACCGCCAAGGCGGGCGAATGAATCGCCCAGAACCACATTCCCAAACTCACGCAGGCTAACAAGCCGATGGAGCCAGCCAAACCGTTGATGCCGTCAATCAGGTTGAAAGAATTGATAATTGCGATGATGACGAGCACGGAAAGCACAAAACTTGTCAGCTCGGGAAGGTCATACACCCCAAACACCCCGTAGAGACTGCTGATGCGCACATCTGCCTTGTAGGCGAGAATAACGGCCACCAATAGCTGCGCGGAAAATTTTTTGTAAGGTGAGAGCGGAAGCAAATCATCGAGGGCGCCGATGAGAAAAATCAACACAAATGCAGCGAGAATGTATTGCAACACGCTAAACGAATCCAAAGGCGTCCACAACACCACGGCGCAAATCGTGCCCGCAAATATCCCGATGCCTCCCAAGGATGGTGTCGGCTCCTCATGGGAGCTGCGCTCGTTGGGCCGGTCGTAGATGCGGCGCTCTCGCGCTACCCGGATGATGACCGGGATAATCGAGAACGTGAGCGTGAAGGCAGTTATGAAACCCAAAATAATGGCGTACATGGGAGGGGAGGCCGGGATGATTTGGCGGTGCAACTTTCGGGAAGTTCCCCCACATACCGTAATTTGATAGACTTAATTTAAACAAAAAGCCCCACAACTGCCTGTTTCGAGCAATTGCGAGGCTTTTTCTTTCTTGATTCACCGCAGCTACCCAGACGGTGGCACTCCCCCCGCCCGGGTAGTTTCAGTGATTTTATTTTTTGAAAAACTTCAACACCTGCACTTGGTCGGCCTCCCGCAGGCGAAGCCAGTAAATGCCCGGCGCGAGGTGTTCCACAGGCTCTTCCAATCGGTTGCGCCCTTTGTCCCAGACAAGCGTCTGTGTGCCAAGCACCCGCCCGTTCTGGTCAATGATGTCCATGAACCCATTGAAAGGTGCTGACAATTCCGCCATCAATGACAAGGTGGAATGGCTCACTGGGTTGGGGAAGAGCTGGAAAGCGCCACTCGCCTCCCCCACCTTCACGGCCTTCACGCCGAAGTTGGTCGTTTGCCCGTCGAAATCCACTTGGCTCAAGCGGTAGTAGTTGAGGCCGGGGTAGGGCCGCAGGTCGAGCCATTCATAGCGAGTGATGTCGGTGGAGAATTGGCGACCCGACACTTTTTGCACCATTTCAAAGCGTTTGCCATCTGCCGAACGCTCCACCATGAAGTAGTCGTTGTCTTTTTCGTTGGCGGTCTCCCAAGTCACCAGCACTTGCCGTTGCAGATAGGGCTGCACGTCGAACATGGTCAACGTCACTGGGGCGGCGGATTCGTACACATAGTTCATGCACTCCATGTCCTTGACACCGATGGGGTTGCAGCAAGCAGGGTTCATGTTTTGGTTGGGATAAGCGGCGGGGTCGAGGTGGTCCATTCGGTAAGTGTGCGTCATCTCGTGGATGAGCATGAGCTCATAATCGCCTGCCGACAGGCACTCGAAGGTGCCATTGTTCACCACCACGAACCCCAACAGGGCATTGTTCCAAGTATCTCCTTTATATTGGTGTGTGGCAGAGGAAAGGTAGCTCCCCCCGATGGCCAACACGCCCGCGCAATTGTTCAGGTTGGCAATCTGGTTGCAAGGGTCATTCAGAAATATCAAAGTGGTTTGGAAGCCATTCAGCCCGTTCAAAAAACTCACGAAGTCGGCACCCGTCACGGTGCCATCCGCGCAGTTGGGGGAAAAGGAGGTTTCTCCGGCGTTGCTGGGGTCTATGCCGGGATAGTTGGCAACCATCGTGCCCAGCACCGTGCTCAGCGTGGCATTGAACCCGGCGGGCGCGTCGGTTTGCTCGTAATAGACCTCGACGCTCTGGTTTTGCCAACGGCAAAGACTTCCGCTTCCGGGCAGGATAAAATCGCAGCCGGTGGGGAGGGCGCGTGATTGTGGGAAGTCGCTGAGTGAAAATCCGGTAAGCGCCGAGGAAGCGTTCCAAGGGAGCGCGACACCGCTTGCATATTCCCGTAGCAATTGCATGAGCTCTTGAACGCGATACACGCCAACTGGCTCGGGCTGCACGCCATCAGGGCGCGACACGAGCGCGATGCTCAGGCCTTCCGCCAATGGTGTCAACAACTCTTGGTCGCCCATGATTTTTTTCTCAAAAACATAGTAGGAAAAAGTGATAGGGCGCCAAGTATCGCCCACACGGTGCAAGAACAGCAAATAAGTGCTGCCCACTTCCGGCACAAAATCGCCCGCAATATCCACGAAATAATCCCCCATTCGGTGAGAGTGCTGGCGCAGCGTGAAAGTCTCGTCCGGGCGCAACGAGCCTTTCGCGGCCTCTTCCACCCGCAGTCGGAAGTCGAAAAAAACAAGGGGGCCAGCAGTGGTCGTGAAGTCGCTTTCCACCGTTGCCAACACCACCGCCTCGCTGCTTTGGGCCGCTTCGCCCAGATGTTTGAAGGGAATGACCGAAGTGGCCGAGAGATGGCTGGAGAGAAAAAATAAAACCAATGGCAGGTAACGAAGGAAGTTTCTCATAGTAGATATGGTTTAAAAACGGATAAAGGTAAATCCATGTGCAACTGGGAAACACGCCCATTTGTGCATATCGAACGACAAACCGCGATTTTTTTGAACTGCTGGTTGTCGTTACATTTGGGGCGGCGATACGTCTCTACCGCGCATTTATCGCAACGTGTTTGATAAAAAACAGCGGCGACGAAATGATGAAATGCCTTCCCAAACGTTTATAGCGGCGAAGAAGGCACACAAGCCCAAATCTTAACATGAACACCCACCATTTCCTTCCCTTTATCGCGCTCCTGCTCGCTGTGCCCTTGTCGGCGCAATCCTCCATTCCTCGCACCGACGACACCCTCTCCCAGAGCGGCGGCGCTTGGGCGCGCATGGAGGTGGAAAATGGCGACACCACTTTTGTCATGTCGCTGTGGCCCGTGCGTGTCGCGGCCAAGCGCAATTTCAAAGACCTCGACGAGCAGCGCCAATACTATCGCTACCTCCGCGCTTGTCGGAAAGTTTACCCTTACGCGCTGCAAGCCATTGAGTTGTACGAACAGATTCAGGAAGAAACGCAGGACATGAACAAGGGCAAGCGTCGCAGGCACATTCGCCGCGAGCACAAGGAACTGAAGGAGGATTTTAAAGAGCAAATGAAAAACCTCTCCAAGACGGAAGGCAAGGTGCTGATAAAAATGATAGAGCGAGAGCTGGAAAAACCCTTCTTCGACATCATCAAAGAAACACGCGGCGGCACGACGGCAACTTACTGGAACACGATGGGCAAGCTGTATGGCTACGACCTGAAAAAGCCTTACAAACTTGGCGAGGAGCCGCTGCTCGACGATGCGCTGCTCGACTACGATTTTGGCAACCCGCTCCAGCACTATTGAGGTGCTTAGCCATTGACGAAATACATCGCTATTTCCCCTTTGTTTTTTGCGGCCAATTTTCCCCGAAACGTGCAGTCGAACAGGTGCTTCACCTGCCGATGCGTCGTTTCCGAGATGTTGATTTTGCCCGGTTCGCTGTTTTGCTCCAGCCGTGCCGCGGTGTTCACCGTGTCGCCCCAGATGTCGTAGGCAAATTTGTGGCTGCCCACCACGCCCGCCACCACCGGGCCAGTATGTATGCCGACCCGCATCTCAAAGACGGGCTTGCCAGCGGCAGCGTTTTTTTGCATGAGCGTATTGAGGCCATGCAGCATTTCGAGGGCGGCTTTCACGGTATCCACCGGGTGTGTGTCGTTGGGAGTAGGCAGGCCGCCCGCGCACATATAGGCATCGCCGATGGTCTTGATTTTTTCCAAACCATATTTGACCACAATGGCATCGAAAAGGCGAAAACAGTCGTCGAGCAGCGCGATGAGCGACTCCGGCGACACTTGCTCCGCTATTTTGGTGAAGCCTTTGAAATCGGTGAACATCACGGTGACGGACTCGTAGCGCACGGGCTGCACGGCGTTGTGCAATTTCAACTCCTCCGCTGTTTTTTCAGGCAAGATGTTTTTGAGCAAACCATCGGCGCGCTCGCGCTCGCGCTGAATGGCGGCGTTTTTGGCAGCTAGCTCGCGGTTGGCGCGGGCACGGATGCGGTTGCGGTTGAAGAGCAGACCAGCGAGTAGCATAAGTGCGACGGCACCACCCAAAAGGGCGTATTGGCGAATGCGGGCGGTGGCGATCTCGGCTTCCTGCACACGCAATGCCTGTTCTTGTTTCTCTATTTGCTCTTGTTTTTTTCTATCGGTAAAAAACGCCTCTTTTCGGGCATAGTCTCCCGTGAGTTTTTCGTTGAGGAGCGTATAGCGCAAGCTGTCATAGCGCACTCTCCATTTGTAGGCAGTTGCAAAATCACCCATGCCCGAATACACTTCCGAAAAGTCTTTGAACGCTCTTTGCAAGTATTTCAAATCGCCGCTCTTCTTTGCTATGTCGTGATAGGTTTGTGTGTATTTCAGTGCCTTGTCGAATTGCTTCATGCGGCCATAAGTGTCGCCGAACACGTTGTACACCTCCATCAAAGCTTGCGTGTCGCCCGATTCAAGACATATCTTTTCGGCCTCTCGCAGGTAATCAAGGCTTGTCTGGTGGTTGCCGAGTTTCTTGTGGGCATCTGCCAAATTGGTGTAAACTTGTGCGATGCCCGATTGGTTGTCCATTTTTTTCCAAATATCCAAGGCCCGCATATAGTAGGGAATGGCTGCGCTTGACGAATCCTTGTTTTTCAGTTCGTCGAGCGCGTTGGCGTAGTCGGTGAGGGCCTCAGCCAAACGGCCTTCGTCGTTGAGCTGTTCTCGCAGTTTGAGCGCCTTTTCGTACCACGGGAGTGCTTCGGCGTAGCGGTCCAATTCAAGCTGGATGTGCCCCAATTGCGTGAAAGCCTTGGCGATGCCATCTTGGTCGTTGAGCCGCTCCAAATAAAAGAGGGCATCTAGAATTTGGCTTTGCGCCTCTGGGTAAGAGCCAGTCTCTATGTAGACGCCTGCGATATTGACAAACGCCCGCGCAATTTTGGCGGTGTCTTGAAGCGTCTTCTGAATGTCAAGATTCCGGTTGTGGAACGCCAATGCCGAGTCGAACCGACCCATGTATTCATACAGTACCCCCAGATTGTTGTAGGATGAGCCGATGTCGCGTTTGTCGCCCAAACGGCGGCGAATGTCAAGCGCCTTGCGATAGCAAATTTCTGCTTGCGCATAGTCGCTGCGAAACTCTTCCACCACACCGAGTCCGTTCCACGCGGTGGCTTCCCCTTTCGGGAACTTCAATCGTTGCGCCAGCGCAATCGCCTCGTTCAGCTTGTTGGCGGCCTCGTCGGTGTGTGTCTCATTGATTTCCCAAGCCAAATCAATCAGGAGGTTGACGCGGTGGGTGTCCTGTTTGGCTTTTTCCAATAGTCGGGCAAGCGAGTCCGCCACGGGGTTTTGGGCGAAAAAACCAGCAGGCAGCGCGAAAAGCACTGCGAGGAAGGCGTTTTTCCAAAACCATTTTTTCATGGGTGCAAACTACGGAGTTTGTGGCAATGGAGGGGCTTAAAGAGACTCCGATATTCGCCTCAATCCAACAGCATGACCACATCCTCTCGGTCTAAGGAAGGATACTCGGCTCCCGCCGCAAACAAATCGGTGCCAAGCGCCCGCTTGCGTTCCTGCATCTGCACGATTTTCTCCTCTATGGTGTCGCGGGCGATGAATCGTATCGCCGTCACCGGATGCTTGCGGCCTATGCGGTGGGCGCGGGCGATGGCTTGGTCTTCTTTGGCGGGGTTCCACCAGGGGTCGAGCATAAAGACATAATCGGCTGCCGTGAGATTGAGGCCAACGCCACCAGCGCCGAGTGTCATCAAGAAGGCTTGCACCGAAGTGTCGGTCTGAAAACGCTCCACCTCATGGGCGCGCTCTGGCACCGGCACTGCGCCCGTGAGCCAAGCCAGCGGCTGCTTGTCGGCCTCCATCTTTTTCCTGAATATGGACAAATGTTGCTCAAAGGAACTGAAGAACAACACCTTGTGGCCAGCCCTGCGAACCACATCCCATTGGGCCAGCACGTCGTCCATTTTGCCGCTGGGGCCAGCATAGTCCGCATCGGTGAGCAGGGGGTGATTGGCCAATTGGCGCAGCCGGGTGAGGGCCTGCAAGGCCATGAGCCGGGTTTTCGGGTCGTCGAACAAAGAGAGGATTTCGTTGCGCACGGCGGATTTCACCTGTTCGTACAGTTTGCGCTGTGCATCGGGCATTTCGGAGAAAAAAATCTGCTGCGTCAGTTCGGGCAAGTCTGGCGCGACCTCTTCTTTGGTTCTTCTCAAAAAAAATGGCTTCACCCGGCTGAACAACCGCGCCTTTGCCTGTTCGTCGTTTTGTTTTTCGATGGGCGTTTGGAACTGCTCCCGGAATACCTTGTAGCTGCCCAACGTGTCGGGGTTGATGAACTCCATCTGCGTCCATAAATCGGCTAACGAATTCTCGATGGGCGTGCCGGACAGCGATATTTTGTGGCGACCGCGCAGGCTGCGCACCACTTTGGAGACTTCCGATTCTCTGTTTTTGATTTGCTGGCTTTCGTCCAGAATGATGAACTGCCACTCTATTTTTCCTAATAGGGCCAAGTCCTGTCGGGCCGTATGGTAGGTGGTGAGCACCACGTCGTGCATCGCGAGTGCGCGAGCATCTTTCAGCCGTTTTGGTCCGGTGTGGATGTAGGTCATTTTGTAGAGGTCGGGGGCGAATTTTGCCAGTTCGCGCTGCCAGTTGAACACCAGGGAGGCGGGCAATACGACGAGGGCATTGAGCGGGCTGAGGGCTTGGCGGTGTGCGGAAAAGAGGTCCAATTGAGGAGCGATTGCTTCCTGTTTGTGGCTATCGTCGCCGGGGATGTTTTCCTTCGCGTACACCAGCATGGCGAGCGTCTGCAAGGTTTTGCCCAGCCCCATGTCGTCGGCGAGACAAGCGCCAAAACCATGTTGATAGTGTCCGATGAGCCATTTCACGCCCGCCATTTGATAGGGGCGCAAATCTGCTTTAAGGCTGTCTGAAGGTTGGTAGTCAATTTTTTCAGGGTCAATATCGGGCAGTTGCACCCCGTCCGTTTCGGGCAGGCTTTCTTGCAGGACGGTATAGAGCGCCTTTGGCAAACGCAGCTGTTCGCTCTGCTCCTGCACCGCTCCGGCAAGGTCGGCGTAGCGGGCAAACCATTCGTCGGGGATGAGAAAAAACGTGCCGTCGGGCAGGGGGAAATAGGGGTCGGCTCGGCGCAGGTTGGGCAGCAGTTTTTGGAAAGGAAACGAGTAGTCGCCCACCGTGACGCGGCCTTGCACGTCGAACCAATCTCCCGCCGCTTCGGAGCGCACACTTATATCGGAGGTGGCGAGGGCGAGCGTTTTGCCCGCTGTTTGCGGGGCGCTGATTGAAAAACCAGCGGCTTCGAGCATCGGGCGGTGACGCACCAGAAAATCCAATATGGAAGCGAGGCCGCCTTTGGCTGCCTCCGGTGTGGCAAACAGGGTACCCTCCGCATTCAGCCCCGTTTTTTTCAAAAAATCAATTTGCTCGCGTTCGGCCTTTTCATTTCGGGTAATAAGATGCACCGCGACTTCGCCTTGCTCTCCTTGCGGAATGTCGAGCGAGGTGACGCGGTCGCGGCGGTCGCCATGGACAAACTCAGCGCCACCGTATTCAAAAACGGGGCGCAGCAGCCAGCGACTTTCCAATACATTTTCTACTGCTTCGAGGCGCGTGACACGCAGATTTTCTGTCTTTTTTATTTCAAAACCCTCGGCTTCCACGCGGCTGCGGCGGATGCTTTTTTCAATAAACTTGAAATATGCCCGCTCTTTGTCGGGCGGGATTTGCACCGCGTCTTTTTGCCGAAAAGGCCTCACCATGTTGCCATTGATGCCCGGCACCCGAAACAGGGCATAGTCTATGAGCAGCCAAGCGGGGTCAGTATTGGTGAGTGGCAACACGTTGTGCTCGCGGAGATTCCAAGTTTTTTCCTCCGTGCCGAGTTGCAGGCGGTATTCGATGCCTGCGCTTGTTTTTTTGAAAAAAAGATGGGGGACGAGTGGCTCGCGAGCGAGGACGATTTGCACATCCTTCGCCCACGATTTGCGTTGTAGGTCGAGCGTGAGCGGCAGTTGGTGTTGGGTGACTTGGGTGAAGAAAGCATCCATCTGGTTGAAAATGAATCGCTCGACCACTTGTTTGGTGTCGGTGTCGGCCAACAGCCGAGCGAGCGGTACAGTGGTTTTGGCTTTCGGTGGTTTGTATTTCGCCTCCAGTGTTTTTGGCTCCAGTGTCTCGATAATCCCCAGCAGCCGCTCGAACGTTTCTGTCATCTCAAATTCGTAGGGTGCTATGGTGGCCGCCGTCGCACGTTGAACGACGTATTTCAGTTGACCGTCCGTATCTGCCTCCACGATATAAGCGGAAGGCAGGAATAGCGCCTCGTTGAAGGGGTATAGGTTGAATACGATTTGGTGGGCCATGAGGCAAAGAAAATAAATCCGTTTTACATAGGCTTATTGAATGCGCGAATGAGGGGTTGAATACAAAAAAGTACGCCGCCTTAATCTTTTTAAACTAAACTAACTCTACCGAAAGTGATAGAAAACAGGTAGCCTTCCTGTCGTACAATTGCTGTTGAATAATTGTAAAGAATCTTGCTCACTTTTAAACCTTTCAAAATGAAATCATTTTGGCTCTCCTTACAAGCTACCCTTACCCTGCTTGTTTTATTTCCGTTACACCTCCAAAGTCAGTCTGGCCGCACTTATCGCTTTGAGTCAGAGCGCGACTCCCCTGCTTTAAAGGCTCTGGTCAAAACCCCTGCAAAAACAGCTGATGCATTGATTTCTATTGTTTCTGACCTTAGTCGTTCTGCGACAAATAATGGTGAAGGCGATAACAATATCAGTAATGGGAAATTAGGGATTGCATTTGTCTCAGATCGCTTTTACGGCGACATTTCAATCGCCGCTTTTGCCAATAATCGAGAGTTAGTGGCACAAAATGTTGCGGATACAGCATTTTTCTATAACAATCTATTACTGGCACAAAACCGCAATAGCGGCCTAAGTGAGCTATCGCTAAGCTTTGGCACAAATGGATTTCTTCAATTTTTGCCCAGCCCTAAATGGAAGCCAGCAAAATGGTTTTATCGCAATTTTGGTCTCTATATGGAGCTCCGCTCCTCTAATCAGGTGTGGGTAAAAGAAAACCAGTCAACAGACGTATTGCTTAATGCTTTTAGTGCAGTTGGTACATTACAAGTCTTTGATTATATAATTGAATCTCCCTCTTGGAGCAGTTTTCAACTTTTGGCATTCACAGGTTTCACCACTCGCCGATTAGGAGGCAACTATGCCCTAAATTCAGCAAAGGAAATTCGTCAATTTTTTCTTGGTACTGAAGAATATGTTTTCAACGGTTGGGAATATGGAGTTAAAATGGAATTGGGGCCATTTTATGGCAAGGCGACTTTCACGGAATTCAAATTGGACGATGATATACCCGGTTTTAGTGGGCCGCAGTTGGCTATCACATTGGGGGCGGTTATCAATTTGGATTTGGTGGGGTTGACTCGGCAGTAATTTTATCATGTGGAATAGCTTTAGGCTAATGCCTGATTTAGCCCTGCCAATTCAACCTACTTCACATCTTCCTTAGCACCGCCACAAAACCACCGCCCGGCGCCATTTTCACCCCGAGTTTGTCGCCACTTTTCATACGCCTGATGGTACGCAGGTAGTCTTGGGCACATCGGTCCGCATTGGGGCCATCCTGATAGATTTCGATTTCATAGTCGCCCTTCGGCAAGAAGTCGGTTTCGAGTGTCAGCTCGCGGGTGTTCCAGTCGGTCATCGCGCCGATATACCAAAGACTATCGGCGGCTTGCCGGGCCACCGCCACGAAGTCGCCTATTTTCCCGTCCAAGGCGACGGTCTTTTCCCACACCACCGGTACTTTGGAGAGGAAGCGCAGACATTCTGGTTCTTTCCGGTAATTCGTCGGGCTGTCGGCAAGCATTTGCAAGGGGCTTTCAAACACGATGTATTTCGCCAGTTCGTGGCAGCGTGTGCCGAGCGAGGCGGGGCGGTTCCATGAAGGCGCCCAATCGTTTTTCTGATAATTGAGCATCGCGCCGGGAGTGTAGTCCATCGGGCCTGCCACTTGCCGAAGGAAAGGGAGGGTGACGTCGTGTTCTGGGTCAATTTGCTTTTTGTCGTCCCATTTGGCCTGCTCCAGCCCATACACGCCCTCGAAGGTGAGCACGTTGGGCCATGTGCGTTGCAGGCCCGCAGGTTTGTGTGCCCCGTGAAAATCCACGAGGAGCTTGTTGGCCGCGCATTTTTCAGCCATGCGCCAATAGAAATTGACGGCCTGTTGGTCGTCGCGCTGCATGAAGTCAATTTTCAGCCCTTTGATGTCCCATTTTTTCAAATTGGGCAACAGTTCGTCGAACTGGCGGTCAATCGTAGTCCAAGTGACCCAAAGGATGAGGCCGACATTTTTGGTCTTGGAATATGCGGCCAGACCATCCATGTCGAGTGCCGGGTTGATGCGGCGGAGGTCGCCCGGCTCCGACCACCCTTCGTCGAGGATGATGTAGTCGAGGTCGTTTTCGGCTGCAAAATCCACAAAATGGCAATAAGTGGCGGTGTTCACGCCAGCCCGGAAATCCACGCCGTGCACGTTCAGGTTGTTCCACCAATCCCACGCGACTTTGCCGGGGCGTATCCAAGAGGCATCTTTGAGCCGACTGGGCGCGGCGAGCAGCCACGGTAGTTGGTTGGTCAGCAGTTGTTGGTCTTTTTCGGCAATGAGCATCAGGCGCCAGGGGTATTGGCGGGTGCCATCGGTGATGGCCAGGAAAGGTGTTCGGTCGGTGGGCTGAATGTCGCGGTCAGTCAATTCGACCGTGTGTTTGGGAAGCCGGGGGAAAGTGCCGCGTAGGGAGCCGTTTTTGCTGGCGGTGCCCAGCACCCACAGGCCGGGATAATGTTGCAGGTCGGTTTCGGTGAGCAGTATTTTCACGCCGCCGTCCAGCTCCGCCAAGGCGGGCAAACTGGCGAGGTGGTGTTCATTCAAGTCGGCAGGGGAAAGGCGTTTGGCGATGCGTTCGTTGTGAGAGTAGAAGCTTTCTTCTTCCGGGAAAAAAATAGTGTTGCAAAGGATGGGGCGGAAAGCGAACGTTTCGTCCAACACCGTTGCTTTGCCTTTGAAATTGGTGAAAAAACGATAGGCCACTCCTTCGTTGTAGGCCCGAAACACTACCCCCCAATCGCCTTTGAACGTCAGGGTCAGCTCATTGAACTGGTCGGTTACCGTGGCGCTTTTCTGACGCACGTCGGGTCGGCGCACAATGTCGGTAGAGGCCCAATCCGTCATTTTTACCTCTGGGTTGGCTCCCAAGATACCGTGTTCGGCCAGCGACAAGGAGAGTGGCGCAAGTGTCGTGAGGGGACGATTGCGCAGGAAAATTTGCCAATTCAGGCTGGGCGAGGTCTCCACGACTGCCATGACGGCTCCATTGGGCGAGACGACGGAGTATGGCGATTGGGCATAGAGGGCGAAAGAAATGAAGAAGGGGATGAGGAAAGATAAGCGTCGGAGCAACATATTTGATTCTCGTTTTTTTCGGGGTAAAAATAATGGCTTGCCTCAAATCGGGGGCAATGTCTGCGTTTCGCGCACGGCCGCCTACCTTTGCCGCATGAACATCCTTTTCGAGGACTATTACCTCCTTGCCATCAACAAGCCCGCAGGCCTCTCTTCTGAAAGCGGCCGAGAGCGCCACCCCTCCGCCGAACGCGAGGCATTGTTTTATTTCACCGCACAGTTGCAGCAAAAATCGAGCTCCGAGCGCCTGAAAGCTACGCCCTACCTGCGCGTGGCGCATCGGCTCGACCGGGCTGCGAGTGGCGTGCTGCTTTTTGCCAAGACAAAAAACGCGCTCACCCAACTCATGGAACAGTTTGAAAACAAGACGGTGGAGAAAATCTACTGGGCCATCGTGGAAAACAAGCCTGCTGTCGAAGCAGGTCGTTTGTCGAACTGGCTAAAAAGAGACGAAGCAGGGCGCAAGGCCATCATTCAGGAAAAACAAACGCGCGATAGCCAACATTGCGAATTGGAATATAAAATACTGAACGCGAAGGGCAAGCACTGGCTGTTGGAAATAAAGCCACTCACCGGGCGCTTCCATCAGATACGGGTACAATTGGCGCATATCGGCTGCCCGATTGTGGGCGATACGCTCTATGGCGGGCATCCTTGGAAGGAGCATGAAATCAAATTGCACGCCCACAGTCTTCGGTTCAAGCATCCAAAGACGGGGGAATGGATGACTTTGGAAGTGGCCCCCCCAGAGGATTGGTAGTGCCCGAGTGGGTAGCGTCAGGCATGGTAGTCCCCAACGCATTATCACTTTGCGCTCAACTGCCGCAAATACATCCGAATCGTGTTCGCCAAGCCATAGTAAAGGGCATCGGAAATAAGCGCGTGACCGATGCTGACCTCCAGCAATTGGGGGCAGTGAGCGCGGAAAAACTTCAAGTTGTCCAGATTCAAGTCATGCCCTGCGTTGATGCCGATACCAATTGCGTTGGCCACCGCTGCGGCGGCGGTGTAAGGCGCTACCGCTTGTTGCGGGTTTTCGGGAAAATGATGCGCAAAAGGGCCGGTATAAAACTCAATGCGGTCTGCGCCAACGGCTTTGGCACCCTCCACCATTTTTGCCACCGGGTCCACAAAAATCGAAACGCGAATATCTTTTTTGTGAAACTCGGCAATTACTTCCCGCAAAAAAGACTTGTTGGCCACTGTGTCCCAGCCAGCATCCGAAGTCAGTTGGCCGGTTGTGTCTGGCACGAGGGTGCATTGATGGGGAGGGTGAGCCAACACGAGGTCGAGAAACTCAGGGGTGGGGTTGCCCTCTATGTTAAATTCCGTTGTCACGACTGCCCGCAAGGCAGGCACATCGTCGTAGCGAATATGGCGCTGGTCGGGGCGAGGATGCACGGTGATGCCCTCCGCGCCGAAGGCTTCGCAATCTTGAGCGACTTGTACCAGATTGGGCAAATTGCCGCCGCGTGCATTGCGCAGCAAGGCTACTTTGTTGATGTTGACGCTCAGTCGAGTCATAAGATGGGACGTGAGTTCGGAGCTAAAACTTTTGAAAATCCAGGGGCAGCACCGGTAGAGATGTTCCAGTGCGCTGCCCATATCTAAGTAGTTTCATGGATTGCAAATTCAATCATGCTGAAAACTTGATGACGCGAAGTGTGAAAAAGCAACATTATAGCGTTCAAATTTATCCTTTCCCTCCCACCACCACGACAATTTCTCCTTTCACATCCTTTTGAGAAAAATGCGCTTTCAACTCCGCGAGTGGAGCCGTTTTTACCTCTTCGTGCATCTTGCTCAACTCTCGCGCCACGCAAGCCGGACGCTCCGCCCCACACACGGAAATGAGTTCGTCGAGGCATTTCAGCAAGCGAAACGGCGACTCGTAAAGCACGAAGGTGTGAGGCAAGTCGGCCAGAAACTTCAATCGTGTCTGGCGCCCTTTTTTGTGCGGCAAAAAACCTTCGAAGTGAAACGTGTCGCAAGGCAGTCCGCTCGCCACCAAGGCGGGTACGAAAGCCGTCGGGCCGGGCAGGCACTCTACTTTCACCCCACGACGCACGCAGGCACGCACCAACAGAAAACCCGGGTCGCTAATGCCTGGCGTGCCCGCATCCGACACGAGCGCCATGTCCACGCCGGAGGCCAATTCATCCACCACCCGCTCCACCACCGCGTGTTCGTTGAAAGCGTGAAAAGCACGCAGCGGTGTTTTGATGTCGAAATGGTCGAGCAGGCGGCGGCTGGTGCGCGTATCCTCGGCCAACACGACGGACACCTCTTTCAGCACCCGCAATGCCCGCAGGGTGATGTCTTCGAGGTTGCCGATGGGCGTGGGTACGACGTGGAGCATATCGGTTGCTTGCCGACGGTTAAGCAGGCTTGAGTTCGTAGTGATAAGTCTCCACAATGAGGTTGGCCAACAGTTTTTGGCAGGCGGTCTCCACGGTTTGACGGGCTTGCTCTTCCGAAGCAGCATCGAGGAGCATGGTGACGTGGCGACCGATGCGTACGTCGGCGACACCCGTGAGCTCGAGGTGGCTGAGGTTGTTCACGACTGCTTTGCCTTGTGGGTCCAGCAGTTCTTTGTGTGGCATGATGTCTATTTCGGCGATGAATTTCATGGTAAATAAAGTTGAATGGGTTGAAGGGGTGTTGGCATCCCAGTAATAACAAGCAACGGAGTAGGCACCCAAAGAAGAATATCGGCCTTCGTTGGGTAGCCCGCGCACAGGTTGTTGGCAAGGGCACCAACAACAGCCCTCCCTTCAACCCATATTTTATGGTCAACGCAAATCAGCCCCGTCCGCTTCACTTGGCCGGGCAAGCCCCTGAATACAGGGTCTGACAAGATGGTTTTGAACGAACGGCACTCGCAATCCTTTGAAAATCATACATATCAATCAAGAGCATCCCTCCCTTGCCAACGGGCAGGTTCAAATCCTCTTTAATCTGGGTATAACCCATTTTATGTGGACAAAACTTTGTTTTTCAGCACGACGGAACTCAGCACATAAAACACGATGACCGCAGAAAGCGCCAGTTCTTTTAGAAAAAACACAAGGAGCAGGAACACCGCCAGAAAGACCAAGGAAAAGGCATTGCTTCGCATATCGAATGACTTGATTTTCATGCCAAACATGGGAATGTTGGAATTCATCAGCCATGAAAGCAAGGCAATGAGGCCGTAAATCAGCCACTGGTTTCGGATAATCTCTCGCAGGCCAAATCGGTCATGATAAGCCGCCAGTGCCAGCCCAAGCACAAAAACAGCGCAGGCGGGCGTGCTGAGGCCGACGAAATGCCTGGTCTGACGGGGGTCAATGTTGAACCTGCCCAAACGCATGGCGGCAAACATGGCCAAGACGAACGCTGGCAAAGCAGCCAAACAAGTATGGTACGACCACCCAGCTGGCAGGAACCCATCCGGCACATCCTCCATCAGTTTGCAAGCTCCGCCCGCTACCAGCAATTGGTGCAGCATAGCTCCCGGCACTACCCCAAAACTAATCACATCGGCCAGCGAGTCGAGCTGCTTGCCCAAAGGCGAGGTGATGCCCAGCGCACGCGCCGTCATGCCATCGGCATAGTCGAAGATGAAGCAACCCAACACGAACCAAGCCGCGATGACGGGTTCTTGATTGAGCGTGAACATCAACGCACAACAGCCGCAAAACAAATTGCTAAGCGTGAGGAGGTTGGGAATGTGTTGCATGATGTGGCGCGGCAAAAGTAGAATTTTTGCCGGGAACAGTATTTTGCTAATTTGCGGCGTTTTGGCGTTTCATTTAGGCGTTGTGGAAGGGATAATGCCTGATTGACAGTTTTTTAAGAAAATTTTGACACATTTCCCAGCCAACAAAAAAGACATTCAAAGCGTCTATGCGCAGACGAACCGCACGCGCATGGGCAAGCATTGATGCCTTGCGAGCGTTTTTATGTCATCTTTTTTAGGCTCTGCTCGGGCCATTGTTGTCCACCGAGTAAACACACGACACACCATGAGAGAACTTGCACTTTCGATAATCACTTCTCTGACCTTTTCCACGCTGGCATGGGCGCAGCCTGCCAACGACGAATGTACCAACCCCATCATCATTCCCAACGTACTTAATTATTGCAGCCCGGCGGGCGCTTACACCAACGTGGGGGCCACGCCATCGGCTTATGGGCCTGCAACCTGCTTCGGCAACACACAAAACGATGTGTGGTTTGCCTTCACGGCATTGGCAACTGATGTGACCATCACGGTGCGCGGCGCCACCCCTCAAGCCCCCGGCGGCACTTTGCAGCGGCCCCAACTGGCCATCTATTTTGGCAATTGCGGCGGCACCATCAATCAACTTGAATGTCAGACCACTCCTGTCGGGGTCAACGTAGTGGAAGGTTATCAAGGCGGTTTGTTCGTGGGTTCCACTTATTTGGTGCGGATTCAGGGGGCGAATGGGCAAACGGGCACTTTCCAAATTTGCATCAACAACTACAACCCACCTGTTGACCCCCAATCTGACTGCCCACAAGCCGCCATCTTATGCGACAAATCGCCTTTCGTGGTACAAAGCGTGGTGGGCGCCGGACAGAATATCGCCGAGCTGAACGACGCAACCTGTTTCTCCAACGGTGGGCCGGGCAACTACGAAACCAACTCTACTTGGTTCGTGTGGACTTGTGCCCAACCCGGCACCTTGGAATTCACCCTCACCCCGCTCAACATCACCGACGACCTCGATTTTGTGGTCTATCGCTTGCCCAATGGTATCGGCAACTGCCAAAACAAACAAGTGGTGCGATGTATGGCCGCGGGCGACTTCTTCTATCCCAGCCCTTGCATGGGGCCAACGGGCCTTCGAGCCGGCTCCACCGATTTGGCGGAAAACGCCAGCTGCGGGCCGGGAAAAGACAATTTCCTCGCCCCCCTTCAAATGCAGGTGGGAGAGACATACGCATTGGTCGTCAACAATTTCACCTCCACAGGCAACGGATTCTCCATCGAGTTTGGCGGTTCAGGTCAATTTCTTGGCCCCACCGCTGATTTCAACACCATCCCGTCGGCAGTCTGTCTCGGTGTGCCAGTGCAAGTCATTGACGCTTCCTCTTTCCCCATCGGCAGCATCACCAGCTGGAGCTGGAGCTTTGGCGCGAACGCATCGCCCCAAACCGCCTCTGGACCGGGACCACACAACGTGACGTTCAACAACCCCGGCCAAAATCCCATCGTGTTGACCTTGGAAACCAACCTCGGCTGTAAAGTGACCAAAATCCTGAACGCCACCATTTTCCCAGATGTGGAAATTGACAAACTCATCGCCGCGCCCGACTGCAACGGTGCCACCAACGGGCGAGTTACCATCAGCAACATCACCAGCGGCACACCACCCTACCAATACAGTTGGAACAGTGGGCCTTTCACTTCCAGCAATTTCCTCGACAACCTCGGCGTGGGCACCTATACGTTGCGCATCCGCGATGCCAACAACTGCGAATCGGATTTCAGCATTGACGTGAGCGAACGGGTGCTGACCGCCGATGCCATCGTGACCAAGCCGCTCTGCACGGGTGATGCCAACGGCGTGATTACGCTCAACATCACGAATGGAAAGCCTCCCATTCTCTTCAATTGGGGCAGCGGCAACGTGCCCAACAATTCGCAAGGAGGCTACGCCGCAGGCATTTACACCATCACCGCGGTGGACGACGTGCTGTGTCAGGGTGTTTTCAACGTGACAGTGACCGACAACCCGCCGCTTCAATTGGTGATTGACACCATGAACATTTCTTGCTTTGGCACCGACGACGGCGCTGCCATCGTGGAGCCTTCGGGAGGTGTGGGCAACTACACTTACCAATGGTCGAACAGCCGGACAGACCAAGAAGTGGATGGGCTGGAGCCGGGGCAATACGGTGTCACCGTCACCGACGGCAACGGCTGCACCATCACGGGCGGCGTGTTCATAGAAGAGCCGGGCGATGTGGGTATCAACTTGCTGAGGGTGGTGGATTTGCTCTGCAACGGTGTGCCCACTGGCCAAATAGATGTGGCAGGCGTGGGCGGACGCCCCGCCTATTCATACAGCACGGACGGCATCAATTATTTCTCCGCCAGCCCGCTCACCAACTTGCCTGCGGGCAATTATTGGGTGAAGGTGAAGGATTCGGCGGGCTGTGTTGACTCCGTTTTTGCCACCGTCGGCCAGCCGCCAGCACTCCTCGTCGCAGCCGAGCCATCCGACACATTGCTCGACCTCGGCTTTACCATCAATATCAACACCGTGACCGCACCGCCCTTCCGACCCGTCGTTTTTGAATGGACACCACCGCTCGGACTGAGCGACCCCACATCGCCCAACCCAAGCGCCACAGCTATCAGCAGCCAGATTTATGTGGTGAAAATAACCGACCAAGATGGCTGCGTCGCCTACGACACGGTCAATATCCGCGTCAACAACAAGCGCCCCGTCTATTTCCCCAATGTGTTCGCGCCTGACAAGAACTACCCCAACGACTATTTCACCGGCTTCTCTGGCCCAGCAGCAGAGCAACTTTCGCTGCTGCGTGTCTTCGACCGCTGGGGCAGCCTTGTGTTTGAGCGCAGGGATTTCCCGCTCAACGAACCCATTCTCGGCTGGGACGGCACCTACAAAGGCCAAAAAATGACAGGGGTGTTCACTTGGTACGCACTCGTGCGATTTGTGGACCAAAGGGAGTTGCAGTATGAGGGCAGCGTGACGGTGGTGCGGTGAGATGGCATGCCGCCCCCTATCTTTCTTGCCGCGCCTTTATTTCTTTCAAAATTCGATGCGCCACCCTCAATGCCTCGAAGCCGTCGCGCAGCGTCACCACAGGCTCGGTGTCGGTGGCAATGGCCTCGTGAAAGGTTTCCAACTCGCGCTGAATCGCGTTCACGGGCGGGGTTTCGGGCATGGAGAGGTGGAGCCATTTTTTGCCCGCATTGGTCTCGAATTCCATGAGTTGTTCCTGTGGCGGGAGGTTGGAAGCATCTTGCGCAAAAAGGCGCACGATTTGGGCATTTTTTTCCAAAAAATCGAGACTCAGGTAGTGGTCGGGCTGGAAGAGGCGCATTTTGCGCATTTGCTTCATGGAAATGCGGCTGGCCGTGAGGTTCGCCACCGCGCCGTTGGCGAATTCGAGGCGCACGTTGGCGATGTCGGGCGTGTGGCTCAGCACTGCCACGCCGCTGGCGCTGACCCTCGCGACGGGCGATTTGACCAAATGCAGCACGAGGTCGAGGTCGTGAATCATCAGGTCGAGAATGACCGATACTTCCGTGCCGCGCGGCTGGAATGCCGCCAGTCGGTGGCTCTCGATAAACATCGGGTTGAGCACCATGTCCTTGATGCCGAGATAGGCGGGATTGAACCGCTCGACGTGGCCTACTTGCACTTTCACGCCTTGCTGTTCAGCAAGTTGCAGCAATTTTCGACCTTCGGCGACGGTCTCCGTGACGGGTTTTTCGATAAAAACGTGCTTGCCCGCTCGCATGGCTTTGGCGGCGAGTTTGTAATGCGAGGGCGTGGGTGTCACGATGTCCACCGCATCCACGTCGGCCAAAAGTTTGTCCAAAGATTTGTAGCGTTTCGCGCCATATTGGGCAATGGCGGATGCGGCGTTCTTGTCGTCGGGGTCGTAGAATCCGGCGAGCTCCCAGCACTCGGTGGCGAGGATACATTTCAGGTGGATTTTGCCGAGGTGGCCGGTGCCGAGGAGGGCTATTCGCATGGTTGGTTGTTGGTTATTGGTTGTTCGTTGGGTGGCAAAGGTATGGAAGGGAAGTCATTTGCACCCGAGTGTGAAGCTGCTTGGTGAAAACACTGAGCAGGGCATAAGATGTAGAGAAAACGATAAAAAAAGGCGAACCGGAAAGTTCGCTCTACCTGTAATACATCAACACCGCCCCAAACGCCGTAATCAGCGCAATCAGCACGCTCGCCATTTTGATGGAGTATTTTATATGCCGGATGAACGACTCGATTTCGTTGCGGAACTGCGGGTATTTCGGCAGGATTTCCTCTTCCAATTTTTGCCGATTGAAAATGTGAGCCGCGCCGAACTCAACCTTGTTGCGCACCAGCACACCATAGACCTTGAACACCTTGGCGCGGAAATAAAGGTTCAGAAACAACATGGCCACGAATAGGCCGATGATGATGGAAAGGAGGAGAGTGTACATGTTGTGAGGCTGACGGATTTCGGTTTGACGGGTTCGCGGGGCAAATGTACGCAAACCTGAAACCCGCCAAACCTCATTGATTAGGTGTGGCATGAGCGGCCATGCCACACCTAATCATTCCTTGATGAATTTCCCCACGCCAATTTTGCCACCTTGCCCTACCCGAATGAAGTAAGCACCCGCTGGCAACGGGCGTGTGTCGAGACGAGGCTGAGGGCCAGAAATCGTTTTTTCAGACACTAATTTCCCTTGCAAATCGAAGATTTGGACAATGGCGTTATCAGCATCTTCCGCCAAGCGGACGTTCAAAAAATCACTGGTCGGGTTGGGAAAGACATCGAACGACAGGGCATTCAAAACAACATCGTCCTGCGAAAGCACATCCTCCGTCGTCACATCATCCACGCAGAAGTAGGCGGGCGTGTTCATGCCAAAGGCACCCACATCGCTGGATGTAAGCGTGAATTGCAGGCTATCGGCGTTGCCCAGACTGCTGAGGTCGAGCCAGGCCCAATCTTTCACGATGTAGTCCTGCGCATTGTTGGCGAAGCGGTAGTCGGCCAGATAAAAATTGACGCTGTCGGTGCCAAGTTGGCCGTTGAGGTATTTTTTCACCGTGAGCAGGAAGAAATCGGGGTCGTTGCCCGTGATACCGCCGAATTTTTTGGCGAAAGCATCGCCGTCCTTCATGCTGAAATAGGCGTAGGTGTTGTTCGTGACGTACAAGCCGAGCACTTTCCCGCCTGCTGTCGCGCCTGTCAGCCGCATGATGGAGGCACCGAAGACATAGCTGACCGCGTAGGTGGCAGAGCCGTTGGCTCCTTTGCCCGCAGCGGCACTCGATTCGTTGAGAAAGCCCGGAGTCGTATCGTCCGTTCGGTTGGAAATCGCCCAACCGTCCCAGCTCATCCACTGCGCATTGTAATTGTTGGGCAACTCGATATCGGCGCTGGTGAACGCGCCCGCCGCTCCGGCATTGTTGACAAAAGTATTGGGCGGGAGGTTGAAATTTTCAAAGTTGGCCACTGTTTGCGCGTGTGCGCCGAAGGCCAGCAATAGTGCGACAGAAGTCAAAAGGTGTTGCATTTGTTTGAATTTTATGATGAAGAATTGGTGTGTTTGCGGGTCGAGAAACCCGCGTTGAAGCCCAATCGGAAATGTCGCCCCGGCATGGGGCGGCGTTCGATGACTTGGTAATCCGCGTCCCACAAATTTTCTATGTGCAGAAAAATGGCTCCGTTCCAGTCGCCAAAAGGGCGGGCGTACTGTATGCGCAGGCTGCCAATGCTGAAACTAGGCACGTCCTCGTTGATGCCTGTTACTTTTTCAGTAAATTGTTGGAAACCCGTGATTTGGAAATGTTTGACCCGAACGGAGACCTCCGCAAAAACACGGTGCGTCGGCACATAGAACAACTGTGCCCCTTGCTCAATGCGCGGATTGCTCACAGCCAATTCATTGGTGGAGCGCACCCAATCGTGGCCCCCGGTCAAGATTATTTCGCCAAAAGAAAACGCGCTCGCCACATCGAGGCGGCTCTCGATGCCTCGGCTCCACACTTCGGCGATGTTTTGCGGCGAAAAAAAGAATTGACCGTCCTTACGCGCCCAAAGGAGCCAGTTGCGGATGCGGCGATGGAATCCTGTGGCAGAATAAGACCATCGCAACTGCTTGGCTTTTCCGTGGAAGACCAACCCCACGTCTTGGCTCCAACCGCTTTCGGGCAGCAGTTCGGGGTTGCCGCCGGGGCGCCAGTAGAGGTCGTTGAAAGTGGGCAAGCGGTAGTTGCGAGCGATTTTTCCCTTGATTTCTAAAAAACGCAGCGCCTCGGCTTCTGCGCCCACGCTGGGCGTGAAGGGCACCCAGCGGCCATCCACCCATTCCATGCGCCCGTCCAATTGTGCTTGCCAACGATGGCCTTCCCGCCGCATGGCGAGAAAGACAGCGGTGCGGGTTTGGCGGGGCGAGGCTTCGTAGGCGGGGGTGGAAGCGCGGGTGTAGGTCTGCATGACGGAGCCTTGCAACCTCGATTGTCTCCCCAGCCATCGCGTCGCCTCTGCTTCACCCATCCAAGTGTGGAATTTGCTGAGCGACGCTTGTCCTATGAGCGGGTCGCGGTAGTCCAGCGTCTCGGTGAAAAAGGCAGCCCGCGTTTGCAACGTCAGCAGCCCGCTTGTTTTTTTCCAGTGCAAAGTGGTGCGGAGCAGGGCATCGGCTTGTGTGGCTTGGCTTCGGTTTTGCACGATGGTCGGGGGGATTTGGCGGGCAATGTCTTGGAGCCAAACCCGGAGGGCAAATTCTTCGTTGGGCCTTGTTTTCAAAAAAAATTCCTGCAACACGCCCTGTTGCTGCAAAGCGGCGTGTTCTTGTTTTGTCTCCGGCAAGTCGGGGTGAATTTGAAAAGTGAAATCGTTGTTGGCTTTTTCAAAAAAAATGCGCGTGGAGCCAGCCCAGCGGCCATTGCCGTAGCGAAGGGTGGTGGCGTGGTGCTGCCAACCAAAACTGCCCGCAGCCACGTTGAGGCGGGCGGAAAGGCCTGTGATGAACTGTGATTTGTTTTCGAGCAGCACGGCTCCACCAATCGCTCCGCTGCCCCAACCCGCGCTGTTGCCGCCATATTGCAGGGTCATTTCGTCCACGAAAACAAGGGGCAATAGCGAAAAATCCAATTGGCCGAGCATGGGGCTTTGCAGCGGAAGACCGTTCCAAACAATGGCAGTTTGACCCGCGCTGCCGCCCCGGGCAGAGGTGGTGGCCAAGCTGCCCAAGCCGTAACTTTTCACATACATCCCGCTTTTTTTCCAAAGCGCGTCAGCCACGTTTTCAGTTTGGTGGAGGGCAAGGCAGGTGCTATCGAGGGTGGTTGATTGTGCTCCGGCGGGTTGGCGGCGCAAGTGCTGGGCGGTGATTTCGGGGGAGGGCAGCGCGAGCAAGGTATCGGCCTGCGCGTGCAGTCCGTTGAGGTTGGCCCCAAACCCACAGAGCGCGAGGAGGCAAAAATTGCCGGCGGCTGTTTTGCTGCGAATTGAAAAACGCGAGATGGTGTGGAATATCCGATGCACGCTGCCCGATTTTAAGATGGAGGGTCTTCGACGGAGAAGACGGGCAGCAATGGGAGGAGCTTTCATGCGCCAATTTGACGGGGGGCATTCGTTTGTGTGGAATGCCCGCCTTCGATTGGCACATTGTGCACATCGCATCATCACCCGGCTTTTCCTCCGAAAGCCCGAATGTGTATGTCGCAACGGCAGGTCTTCTGGCTCGCCTCGTTTTGGGCGCCTTCCCGCCTCGCTTTGAGCGCGGCAGTGGCTTCATGCCAAAAACAACTGTGAGGCTTACAGCAGCGGGGACTGCCCCGGATTCTCACCGGGTTCCCTATTATCCTCTGTTACTCGAACATCGGCACCGTAGCGATGGCAAATGTACTCTGTTGAGGTGTGGCGCGGCTGCATGGTAGGGTTGATTTTTTTTACCCATGCGCCCAAAGCGGTCATTCCATGCCTTCGTCAAGCGATTTTGGGAGCGGCGGCCTGTGCCTGCAAGGTGTGTCGGTGCGCGTGCAGCACCATGTATTCGAGCAAGTCGCCGAGCAAGAATTTGAAATGCGGCCAGCGGAAGTGCACGACCCGCGCCTTGTTCAAATCCACCTCGCGGGCTTGTTGGAGCAGGCGGAGCAACATTTCAGAGTTGATAAGGAAGGCTTTGACTTCGTGCTGCCGCACTTCCAAATACTTGGGATGGATGCGTTTGTGGCTTTTTCGGCGAATCTTGCCCATATTGAGTGGGTCGGCCCGACGGATGGCTTTTCGCCCCAGCGCGTTGGACTTGCGCTCCTCCACGGGCGACCACGAACGGGCTTTGGCTTTGTGAATGGCCAATTCGATGCGTGGCAGGAAGTAGTCGAATTGTGCGTTGAGATGGGCGAAACATTCCAGCGCGTTCCATTTCTCAGGGCTTGGGCGCACCTGCAATGCTTCGGGCGGGGTGAGTGCGAGTTGGGTACGCACTGTTTCCATGAGCCTTTTCAATTCGGCATCGAGTCGTTCGAGGAGTTGGTGCTGTGTCATGAAGGCGTGTGGCAGTTGTGTTACAGTCGAATAATTCGATTTTGAAGATTAAACCGATTGATTCGATTGAAAAATCAAATGATCGTCAAGTATCGGCTCTCGAAACCAATTTGCGTTGAGTATAGAAAGGCGGCAAAGGTAAACGGCGATAAGCAAGAATAGAACGTCTATCGGAATTTTAGAGGTGAGATTTTCATGGATGCCTCACAGCCGAAAAGCATCTGGCTCACCCGTGTGATATTCGATGAAACGCATTATCCTGACGATGGTGGCACCAAATTCCTTTTTCACCTCGTGCTCCCAAATTCGGAGCACCTTCCAGCCCATTGCTTGCAAGGCTGCATCCACCTCTCCGTCGCGTTGCATGTTGCGCTCGATTTTAGGCACCCAAAAGCCGCGATTCTTCTTGATTTTATCTTTGTTTTCTTCCCAGCCGTAACCGTGCCAAAAGTCTCCATCAATGAAAATGGCGATTTTCCACCGCACAAAAACGATGTCGGGCTTGCCCGGCACTTTTTTGTAGTGCAGCCGATAGCGATACCCAAAGTGCCAAAGCACCTTGCGGACGGCGACCTCCACTTTGGAGTTGGCGGCGCGAATTTTCCGCATCAGCCCGGACTGTTTCGCGGTGGTGTAAAACCCGGCTGCTTCCTCGAACCTGGGCACTTTTATAGGTTCCTGCTTCGACATTTTTGAACGTTCTTGATTTCTCGCGCTTGCAAGCGGGTGTGTTCTCGTAATTTTGCGCTCAAAAGCGAGCGCACGCCCACACTATTCACCCAGCCATTGATTCATCAAATTGCACACTCGTCGTCAAGGGCATCGCTCCATCAAGGCATGAAAACGAAAACCATTCGCAAAGATAAAATCAACGTCGTCACGCTCGGCTGCTCCAAAAACTTGGTGGACAGCGAAAATCTCATCACGCAATTGCGCGGCAACGATTTCGAGGTGACGCACGATGCGCCCGAATTGGAGGCCAACGTGGTGATTGTGAACACTTGCGGCTTCATTGACGTGGCCAAGCAGGAGAGCATTGACACGATTTTGGAATATGCCGACATCAAAAAATCGGGCGGCATCGAGAAGCTCTACGTCACGGGCTGCCTCTCGCAACGCTACAAGGACGACCTCGAAACAGAAATCCCAGAAGTGGACGCTTTTTTTGGCACCCTCGAAATGCCTGCGCTGCTCGCCCGCCTTGAAGCCGATTACAAATACGAGTTGCTCGGCGAGCGCCAAATCACCACCCTACCCCACTACGCCTACCTGAAAATTTCGGAGGGCTGCAATCGCACCTGTTCCTTCTGTGCCATCCCGCTCATGCGCGGCAAACACATCAGCCGCCCTGTGGAAGAACTGGTTTTTGAGGCAAAAAATCTGGCGCGGCGCGGCGTGAAAGAGCTCCTGCTCATCGCGCAGGAACTCACCTATTACGGCCTTGACATTTACAAAACCCGCGAGTTGCCACGCCTGCTCCACGCGCTCGCCGACGTGGAGGGCATCGAATGGATACGCCTGCACTATGCCTACCCCTCGAAATTCCCCCTCGAAATACTCGACGTGATGGCCGAGCGAAAGGAGATTTGCAACTACCTCGACATACCGCTCCAACACGCCAGCGACAACGTGCTGAACCTGATGCGCCGCCAAATCACCCGCACCGAGACGGAGGAATTGCTGGAAAAAATAAGGGCAAAGGTGCCGGGCGTGGCGCTGCGCACCACCTTTTTGGTGGGGCATCCCGGCGAAACAGCCGACGATTTCGAGCAATTGCTGGATTTCGTGCAGACACAACGATTCGAGCGTGTCGGCGTTTTTCAATACTCGCATGAGGAAAACACCCGCGCCCACGAAATGGCCGACGATGTGCCCCCAGCGGTGAAGGAAGAACGCGCCAATCGGCTGATGGAGGTGCAGCAAGAAATTTCCTTTGAAAAAAATCAGGCTAAAATCGGGCAAGTGCTCAAGACCCTTTTCGACCGCAAGGAAGGAAAATACTACGTCGGGCGCACCGAATCCGATTCGCCAGAAGTGGACAATGAGGTGTTGGTGCCAGCAGAAGGCAATTACGTCCGGCTCGGCGATTTTGCCGACGTGCAAATCACGGGCGCGGAGGAGTACGACCTTTATGGGGAACTTTTGAAGAAATAATTTGATTGAGGCAATTTTTTTCGTTTGAGATGATTTCTGACTGCCCCTGCGAATCAACCCGCCTTTAACCATAAAACTCGGCGGACAAGCAACCAGAAACGATGCTTTTCTCCATCCTTCCCTACGAACGAAAAATATTTGAACTCGTCGGTCGCTGCGCTCGCGAAATCGGTGCGCCTGCTTATGTCGTGGGGGGCTATGTGCGCGACCGATTGTTGGGCCGCCCAACGAAAGACATTGACATCGTGTGCGTTGGCAGCGGCATCCGGCTTGCCGAGCAAGTCGCCTCCAAGCTGTCGCCTCGTCCCAAGGTGGCTTTTTACAGCCGATTCGGAACGGCCATGCTCCGGCACGAAGGCATGGAAATAGAGTTCGTCGGCGCACGACGGGAAAGCTACCGGGAAGATAGCCGCAAGCCCGACGTGGAAGAAGGCACGCTCGAAGACGACCAAAACCGCCGCGACTTCACCATCAACGCGCTGGCGGTCAGCCTCAACGACGACACCTTCGGGCAAATCATTGACCCGTTTAACGGGTTGGAACACTTGGAGCAAAAAATCATCAAAACCCCGCTCGACCCCGGCAAAACCTTTTCCGACGACCCCCTCCGAATGCTCCGCGCCATTCGGTTTGCCAACCAGTTGGGCTTCGTCATAGAACCCAACACCTTCGAGGGCATCGCAAGGCACCGCACTCGCATTCATATCATTTCCAAAGAACGCATCGCCGCCGAGTTGGAGAAAATCCTGCTCACGCAACAACCCTCCATAGGTTTCAACCTGTTGTTCGACAGCGGCTTGCTGAAAATAATCCTTCCAGAAGTGGCTGCGCTGCAAGGGGTGGAGGACCGCGCCGGACGCGCCCACAAGGACAATTTTTACCACACCCTCGAAGTGCTCGACAATCTCTGCCGCCGCAGCAACAATCTCTGGCTGCGCTGGGCAGCCTTGCTGCACGACATCGCCAAACCCGCCACCAAACGCTTCGACAAGGAAACTGGCTGGACCTTCCATGGCCACGAGTGGGTAGGCGCGAACATGGCGCCCAAAATCTTCCGAAATCTCCGCCTACCGCTCGGAGCCGAACTCGAATATGTCCAAAAAATGGTGCGTCTTCACCTACGCCCTATTTCCTTGACCAAAGAGCAGGTGACCGATAGCGCGGTGCGCCGCCTGCTTTTCGATGCCGGGCCTGATATTGACGACCTGATGAAACTTTGCGAATCGGACATCACCACCAAGAACCCGCGCAAGATGGCACGATACCTCGAAGGCTACGAATACCTAAAAGAGCGCATGGCCTTGGTGAGCGAATCCGACCGCCTGCGTCTTTGGCAGCCACCCATCACGGGCGAGGTCATCATGAAAACTTTCGGCATCTCGCCCTCGAAAGAGGTAGGCATCATCAAGACCGCTGTACGAGAGGCGATTCTGGATGGGGAAATCCCCAACGAATTCGAGGCCGCGTTTGGGCGCATGGTCGAAGAAGGCAAGAAGATGGGCTTGGAAGCGAGTAAAGGGGCGAGCGATTTTCAGTTGAACATATAGTGACATGGGGGAGCAACCAATCACCCCTTCAACGGGTGCAGTTCAAATTGTCGCAAGTAACATGAGTCGTCCCGAACTTTTGCCCCAACGGGACGGAATATGAGCAAAAAACCACACTACTGGACATTATTTTTGTGCTGCAAAGACACAAAGGCACAAAATGCGGCAAATCAATGAGTATTTTGCTTTGCGCCTTTGTGACTTCGTGGCAAATTTGAAAATGTCCGGTAGTGTGGGTGATGCCAACCGGAAGCAATCATTTCAGCACCTAATCCAGCTGTTCCACCTTGATGCGACCCTTTGGCACCGTGATTTTCCAATAGGAGAAATCCTGCTCGGCTTCGAGGCCGTACCCGTATATGACCTCGCCAGGCTTGGTCACTTTTACAAATTTTTCGGTATAGATCTTCGCCGTTTTCTCATCCCAAATCAATTCCTCGGTCTCCAGCTTCTCACCCTCCGCCGACACGAGCACTACGTTGTCACGAGCGATGATTTGACCTTTTTCCTGATAACGCACGGCAGTTTTGGCCGTCAGCACACTGCGCACAGAGAGGTCGGGTTCCAAAAAATCAATCTTGACACCTTCGGGAAATTCCTGTCGCGGGTTTTCGCGGTCAGAGTAGTTGTGCAGCAGCGGCCCCGTCACCCGCACCCGCACGATGGCGCTGTCCGAATACAAAATCTCCACATCGCGACCGACTTCTATCGCCACATCGTCCTGCGTAAACACCTGACGTTTTTCCACTTTTAGGTCGTTGCAAGCAAGCAGAAGCAACCAGCAACCCACGATTCCGCCCACCCAAGCACCAGCCCAGCGCGAACGGACAGGCGGCGGCCAACATCTTTTTTTTATCTGCATTACGAAACAAAGCTTTTGAGGGCAAATCGAAACAGCAACAACAGCCCTCCAACGATAAGCAAGAGGTATTGTACTGGCACATGCACCCACGCCACCAAATGCAGGCGGTCAAGAAAATACATGAGCACGAACACGGTGAAAATCATCGTCATCAGACCTGATAATTTGCCAAAGCCGGGTATGTGGTTGAAAGGCGTGTTGCGCCGGATGATGCCGAGCGTGACAATCATGCTCGCAATGGGCAAAACCTGCGTGAGCAGATTGACATTGAAGATGTTGCCGCCTCGCTGAAACAAAAACAAGTAAACGGCCAGCGCCGCCGCAAAGATGCCCGGTACACACACCAAATAGACAAGTGCGGAATACAGGTATTTCCACGGAGACAGATGCCCCTCGCCTTTGCCCATGAAGCCTGCCAGCAGCGCGGTGAAAGGAATAAAGAGGAAGAATGCCAGCACGACGGCTGGGTTGGCATTGAGATAGTCGAAAAATTGGCCTAAAGTCATGGCGTTTCAAGTATAGTCGACGCAAATCAGCCCCGTCCGCTTCACTTGGCCGGGCAAGCCCTGAGTAAAGGGTCGGACAAGGTGGTTTTGAACGAACGGTGCTCGCAATCCTTTGGAAATCATGCAAATCAATCAAGGAAATCCCTGCCTTGCCAACGGGCAGGTTCAAATCCTCTTTAATCTGGGTATAATAATCGCGGCGAAAGGTAAGGAACTGTTTTAAAACCTCTCATCGGGTGTGAAGGCACATCTTTTGGTGCTAAAACATCAGAGCAACGACGGTTAAAAATGGGGGCATTTCAAATTGTCGCTTTTGTACGCCGGAACGCTATTCCTGCATTTATCGTTACAGCGTTCAGTTTTACTTGCGGCAATTTGAAATGCACCCTCAAAAATCCTATTTTCCAAAACCCACAACAGACTCGCCCCCCCCCCAAACGGCGAGCCTGTTTTTCTCCACTTCCTCAGCCTATACCGACAAGGTTTTTGTGGGACAAATACAGCAAGATGCACCAAAACATCCTATTTTTGCAACTTAACTTTTAAAAATTATACCGAAAATTTAAAGTTGAATGCAAAAAAACGTTCAGCGTCACTTGCAGGCCCAGATGGAGCGCTGGCTTTTCAAAGGCAAAATCCTAATTCTGTACGGTGCGCGGCAAGTAGGCAAGACCACCCTTTCCAAGGCAATTCTGGAGCCGTTCGGCGACGACGGTCTCTACCTGAACTGCGAAATCCAATCGGTGCAGTCAGCCTTGTCCGTGCGCGAGCCTTTGGCTTTGCAACGTTTTTTGGGCAACAAAAAACTTGTGGTGCTCGACGAAGCGCAATATGTGCCGGGCATCGGCGAAACGCTCAAACTGCTGGCCGACACCTTTCCGACCATTCAAATCATCGCCATCGGCTCCTCAAGCTTCGAACTGGCCAATCGCTCCGCAGAGCCGCTCACTGGCCGCGCCCTGACTTTTGAGCTGTATCCGCTCTCGTACACCGAGTTGGGGCAAGTCTTCAACACCGCCGAACGACGAGCACACCTTGATTTTGTGCTGCGCTATGGCCTTTACCCCGATATCGCATTCGCCCCCGAAGAAGATGCTCGCACATTGCTCGACAACCTCAGCAGCCGCTACCTCTACAAGGACGTGCTGGAATTTGAAAACCTCAAACGAGCCGATGTGTTGCTACGCCTGCTGCAACTCCTCGCTTTGCAAGTGGGACAGTTGGTGTCGTATCACGAACTGGCCAACGCCCTCAAAATCAGCAACCCCACAGTGGAGCGATACATTGATTTGCTGGAAAAAGCCTTCGTCGTGTTCCGCCTGCCGCCGTTCAGCCGCAACCTGCGCAGCGAAATCGGCAAGAAAAACAAGATTTTTTTCTACGATACAGGTATCCGCAACAGCATCATCCAGCAATACCAGCCCATGGATTTGCGAACCGACAAAGGCGCATTGTGGGAAAACTTCCTTGTGGCCGAACGCCTCAAACGACTTCAAGCATTAGGCTGGCGGCCCAACCGCTATTTTTGGCGCACCCACGAGCAGGTCGAAATTGACTATGTGGAAGAATGCGAAGGTCAGTTGAATGCCTTCGAATTCAAATGGCAGGACAAAGCCTCTCGTGTCCCCACCGCCTTCGCCAACGCCTACCCCAACAGCACCTTCGAAGTAGTGCACCAAGACAATTTTGAGAGCTTTATCGGAGGCTGACTCGCTTTTGTCGCGCAAATCGCGCTTGCCCGTTGAGTTATTCCCCGACCTTCGCCCTCCAAACCACCCAACGATGTCCGAGCGCAAAGCCCGATACGCCGTATTTTGTCAAAATCACTACGTCCCCATGCCCATGCAGCCGTGGTGGCTCGATGCCGTGTGCGCCGACGGCGAGTGGGATGTTTGCCTGGCGACCGACGGCGGCGGGAAGATTTTGGGCGCAATGCCTTTCTACAAAACGCGGCGATTCGGCCTTTCGGTGATTCAGCAGCCGCCCTTGACTTCTTACGCGGGCCCTTGGCTGAATTACCCCCAAAATTTGAAACCTCACAAACGCCTCGATTTTGAAAAAAAAGTCCTTGACGACTTGATTCGCCAACTACCGCGCGCGGCGTTTTTTCAGCAAAATTTTCACCCCGACGTGCAAAACTGGCTGCCGTTCCATTGGGCGGGTTTTCGGCAAACGACGCGCTACACCTACCTCATCAACGATTTATCTGATTTGGAAAAAATAAAGGCGGGTTTCAAAAACACCTTGCGCACCGATTTGAAAAAAGCAGCGCAAGCCATCGAGATTTTCCAAGAAAACGACGCGGCAGAGTTGCTTTTCCGACTTCACGAAATGTCTTTTTTCCGAAAAAACCGCCGCCCGCCCTACTCGTTTGAAACTTTCCAATGTCTCTGTTCGGCTTTGGCGGAGCGCCGTCAATCGGCTGTTTTCATCGCCCGCGACAAAAACAAAAGTGTGGCACACCTCGAAGGTGTGCCACACTTGGGAGCGCCCCACGCTGGCCTCTGTCTTGCCTTCGACGAGCGCCGCGCCGCGGTGCTGCTCACCGGTGCCAACCCGACGTTCAAGTCTTCCTGCGCCGCGTGGGCGTTGTTTTGGAAAGCGATGGAATTTTGCTCGGAAAGGGGGCTGAGCCTCGATTTTGAAGGCAGCATGGAGCACGAAATAGAGCGCGGGTTTCGCGCGTTTGGGGCGCAACTCGCGCCGTATCATCAGGTTTGGAAAGCAGGCAACAGGCCGTTGAAGTGGCTTTTCAGAATTGTTAAGGGACGTTAAGAGACATCAAGGGTCATCTACAAGACCTGCGAAGGCACTTTGTGACCCTTGATGACTTGCAAGGCTCCTCTTCTGTTTTAAGACAAGACAAATCCCAACAACAGCCCTTCCAATGCCGAGAAAGCACAAGCCAGCCAAATCCAGAGGTAGGGACTGCGGCGGGCGTCTTTTTTTTGCTGTAGCTTGCGGAAGGGGTGCTCGGGGTTGGCAAGCAACACCCGGACGAGTGAGAAACGAATGGTAAATTCATTGGCGAGCGCGGGGTTGCGCACCAATTGACGTTCGAAGGCCAGTTGTTCCTCGGCGCAAAGTTTGCCAAAGAGATAAGGTTCGATGAGTCTGAAGTAATTCATCATAACGGCGGGAATAAAATCGGTTAATGAACAAAATGGTGGAATGGCGAAAGAACGTGATTTTGAAGATGTTTTGTTTTGCGAAAGACAATTTTTCTTGCAGCAGAATAACGTCTTGTCTTTCATCCGACAAATTGCCCCGAACGGGGTATTTGGTGCTTTTTCTGCCCCTTTTGGGAAAACTTTTGGCGCGTCGGACTATTTTTTGAGAAGTTTGCGTCGCTTTTATTTTTCTTCACACCTTGAAACTTACACTCCTCGGCACAGGCACCTCGCAGGGCGTCCCCGTCATCGGGTGCAGCTGCGCGGTGTGCGTTTCCACCGACCCTCGCGACAATCGTTTGCGCTCTTCGGCGTGGCTTTCCGATGGTGCCACCAACATCGTCATTGATGTCGGGCCGGATTTTCGGCAACAAATGCTCCGCACCAGCGTGCATCATCTGGACGGCGTTCTCCTCACACACGAACACAACGACCACGTCATCGGGTTGGACGACGTGCGCCCATTCAATTTCCGCTCTGGCCACCCGATGACGGTGTATGCCTTGCCACGAGTGGCCGAGCAGGTGCGCCGTCGGTTTGAGTATGTGTTTGGCGACCCGGTGCCGGGGGTGCCGCGCATTCGATTGGTCGAAATAGACAAGGATACCCCTTTTCACATTGGCTCGGTGCGGGTGCAACCCATCGAAATCATACACGGGCACTTGATGATTCTGGGCTTTCGTTTTGGCGATTTGACTTATCTGACCGACGTGAAGGCGGTTTCGGAAAATGAGAAAGCAAAAATCACGGGGACAAAATACCTGATAACAAGCGCCTTGCACCACCGCGAACATCCTATGCACATGAACCTTTCTGAGGCGCTGGATTTTGTGGCCGACATTGCGCCACAGCAGGCCTGGCTCACCCACGTCAGCCACCAAATGGGGCTGGCCGCCGAGATGAATGGCCAATTGCCCGACAATGTGGCATTGGCTCACGATGGATTGGAAATTGAGTTCTTTGGTCAGTAAGACCTACTTTTGTCGCCCTATAATCAACCTCCTCATGTATCGTATTTTTCAAGTTGACGCATTTACCTCCGAACTGTTTGGGGGCAACCCCGCGGCTGTGGTGCCGCTCGAAAGTTGGTTGACCGACGAAATGATGCAACTCATCGCACGCGAGAACAACCTATCGGAAACGGCCTTTTTTGTTCCGTCAGACAAGCCCGACACATATCACATCCGGTGGTTCACCCCAACCACAGAGGTACAACTCTGTGGCCATGCGACGCTGGCTTCGGCCCATGTTGTGTTCAATCTTCTGAAAACCAACGTTTCAGAAAAAATTTCCTTTCAAAGTCGCAGCGGTTGGCTCCATGTGCAGCGCGATAATGACTGGCTCACCCTGGATTTTCCGAGCGACCTGTTGCAACCCATTGAAATGCCCGCCGCGCTTCACGAGGGATTCAACATTCTGCCCACCATGGTTTTGCTTGGCCGGGAGGATTATTTGTGCATCTACGATTCGCAGGCCGAAGTGTTGGCGCTCCAGCCTGATTTTCGCACCCTGTCAACCGTGCCAGCCAGAGGTTTCATTTGCACGGCCCCCGGCGAGCAGTCCGATTTTGTGTCGCGGTGCTTTTATCCTGCTTACGGCATTGACGAAGACCCTGCGACTGGTTCGGCACACACAACCCTGACTCCTTATTGGGCGGGCATTTTGGGTAAAACCACGCTCAGCGCCATCCAAGTGTCGGAGCGCCTCGGCTTCTTACTTTGCACCTTGGCTGGCGACCGTGTGTTGATTTCGGGGCAGGCCGTCCTATACATGGAAGGGAAAATTGCCGCGAACTAAAACTAACCTTTCAAACTGATGAGTACCGAGCTCGCCAATCGCCAGCCGTTGTATTGGGCCGACCGCTTGCGCAACCTCGCCACGTTGTTGGTTATCCTTATTCATGCGTCCGGCACAGTGGCTCAAGAACACCACGAATGTGACTCCCTCTTTTGGTGGTCGGGCAATCTGTGGGCTTCTTTGGCACGGCCTTCGGTGCCGCTGTTCGTGATGTTGAGTGGTTTTTTGTTGTTGGGGAAAGACTATCCACTGGGAAATTTTTTGAAAAAAAGATTTGGTCGCGTAGTGGTGCCCGCGTTGTTTTGGATGGTCATATACAGTTACTACAATTACCGGGCGAGAGGCATACCTGCGACTATTGCGGAGGGCATTCAGGGCATTGTGGAACGCCCGGTGCATTATCACTTGTGGTTCATCTATCTCATCGTCGGTCTCTACATGGTCTATCCGGTGCTGCGCCCCTGGGCGCGCTCGGCCAAAGAGCGGGACTACTGGTATTTTTTTGCCTGCGTCGTGTTGGGCACATGGGTTTACAAAGTCCTATCGGTGTTTTTCGGCATCCACATCGGCATTTACTTCGAGCTCTTCACCAACAACTGCGGCTATTTTGTGCTGGGGTATTATTTGGGGAACAAAGAGGCGGGGGGCGGAAGGTCAGAGATAGAAGACGAAGGGCCGATGCCTTGGCGGTTATCCGAACGGGGCATCAGGGCGTTGGCCATTGGCCTCATTGTGTTGGGCACAGCCATCACCGCAGTCGGCACTTGGTGGGCAAGCAAGGCGCAAGGTGGCATTTTCCATCCTTTTTTCTACGATTACCTGTCGCCCAATGTCGGCATGGCGGCCATCGGCTGGTTTTTGTTGGCCCGATGGTCGTGGCACAAGTTGCCATTGCTCGACGTTGAAAAACAATTGGCTGCCGCCAGTTTTGGAATCTACTTTGTCCATGTGTTGGTGATGGACTGGTGGTCGGTGTCGGGTTACTGGCAGACGAAAACGCATCCGGCAGCAGGCATCCCCATCGTGGTCGGCCTGACGGCTTTGATGTCTTTTGCGGCCATACTGCTGATAAGGTCTTTCCCGGGAGGGCAAAGGATAACTTGACATTCTTAATGCGTTGTTTTGATGATGGGGGAATGTGACAATTGGCCAATTGTCAGCGAGAGGGTGCATTTCAAATTGTCGCAAGTAAATCGGAACGCTGTTCCGATATATGCCGGAACAGCGTTCCGGCGTACAAAAGCGACAATTTGAAATGCACCCCGGCGAAACGTTGCTTTTTCGGGAAGGGCTTGTGCCCTTGCACGGCTTGTTCCAAAAATCCGTCTGAACCGCTTGATTCAAATGATGAGCTTTTTCCAGCATTGCTACTATCTCTTGCGTGCCACCATCTGGTTGGCACTTGCCTTTGCGCGGGCGGGTTGGTATTTCAGATTTCGGGCGTTGCGCGATTTGGCGTTGCCCCACGCGGAGGCACTGACCTCCAAAGAAAAGAGGCGGCTTCAACATTATTTCTATGGCACCACCTATCTGAGCGCCGTTTTTTGCCTGTTGCGTGGCTACCCGCGCAACGCCCGCGAAAAACATCTTTTTACGAACCTCGCGGCGCTGGCTTATTTTTTCGACGACCTCGTGGATTCCTTTCGCGGACGCGATGACTCGGGGATTCTTTGGCTGGACAATCCCGAATTGTTCGGCCAAACCGCCGACCCGCGCGGGCTGGCATTGCATTTTTTGGACAACATCTACCGCGAATTGCCGCCGGGCGAGTTGCCACAGTTCAAAGAGTTCATGCATCGGGTGTTCAATGTGGAAACGGCGGGCAGGCAGGCAAGGGCAGATGCCCGTTTGCGGGTCGAGGACTTGAAGAACATAACGGCAGAGAAAGGGGGCTATTCGGTGTTGTTGTTTCGGCAAGTATTGGAACACCCGCTTTTTGCGCCGGAGCAAGAGGCGCTGTATCAGTTTGGTTATCTCGTGCAACTTTCAGACGACATTTTCGACCTGTGGCACGACCGAAAATCTGGCACCGTCACGCTGGCCACTTTTTTGGCAGAACAAAATGACGTGGCTCATTTGCGCGACATATTCGAAGAGCAAGTGGCAGTGGTGCGGGCAGCATTCTTGGAAATTCCAAATCTGCCGGAGGTGCCGGGAAACATGGCTCGCCCAACAATAGGCAAAAGCCGAAAAATAAAATGGGTGATACCTCCCGCGCTTCCGCAACGAAGGCAAAGCGCCCTGCGCACACGCTCGGCGAACACCGCTACAAGGCGCTTGCCCTCGCCTCCCGACCTGACCCGCGAGTTGGGGGCGAGCGCGGCGGTGCATTTCCTCGTCAGCATCACCCGCGTTTGCCTGCGGCATTACGAGGATTTGCAAAAAAAGCACGGAACTTTGCCGCTCGACGCTCGCTCGCTCATGGTGGTGGACATGGAGCGGTGGGGCAATCGGGTGCGGGCGGCGAAGGCATTGGCAATGGCCAAGTAACGACAACCTCTCTTGACTGCGAAATCAATCCAAAGATTGGGCATACAATTCTGAAAATGAAAGATTCGATTCTAAAATCCATCCGCGAAAGCATCGCCGTCAAACAAGCCATTTTGGACGACGATGCCTTTTTGCAAAAAATAGAACACGCCGCGCAGGCTTTTCTTGCAACCTTTCGCAGCGGAGGCAAGGTCTTATTCTGTGGCAATGGCGGCAGCGCGGCGGATGCCCAACACCTTGCGGCGGAACTTTCCGGGCGATTCTACAAAGACCGCCCGCCGCTCTACGCGGAGGCCTTGCACGTCAACTCGTCATACATGACGGCAGTCGCCAACGACTATGGCTACGACGATGTGTTCGCCCGAATGGTGGAAGCGGCAGGCCGCAGAGGCGACGTGCTGTCGGCATTCAGCGCCTCCGGCAATTCGCCCAACATTCTGAAAGCCATCGAAAAAGCCAAACATCAGAGGATGCTCGTCGTCGGCTTCACAGGCGCGTCGGGCGGTAAAATGGTTGGGCTGTGCGACGTGTTGCTGAATGTCCCTTCTGCCGACACCCCGCGCATCCAAGAAGCACACATACTCATCGGACACATCATTTGTGAAATCGTGGAACGGGAGATGTTTTGAAGTTTCCCGAAAACAATTTGTTCATGACGATTTTTGAAACACCCCGGCTGCGACTGCGCACCGTGCTCGAAGCGGATTTTCCGCATATTTTCCGAATGCAAAGCGACGCTGCCACGATGCGCTACATACGCCCGCCCACAACAGACGAACAGGTCGTGCGCGAACGCATAACCGCTTGGGAAACCTATCGCGAAAAATGCCCCGGCTTAGGCGTTTTTATATTGGAAAACAAATCGGACAACGCTTTTGTCGGCTATGTCACTGCCCGCCATGTTGATTTCAACCCGACGAACACCGAATTTGAGGTCGGGTACACATTCGCCCCCGAATGGTGGGGCCAAGGTGTGGCAAGCGAAATCGTGCCGCCGCTAAGCCAATATCTTTTTGAAAAATCAGGCACGCCGCGCATCGTTGCCTTCACCGACCCTGAGAACGCCGCCTCCATACGGGTGCTGCTCAAAAGTGGGTTCCGGGAGGTAGGCATGAGGCAGATATATGAAGGCATGAGCAAAGAATTTTGGTTGGAAAGAAGCTGAAACAGCGCGAACATTTGGCGCGCCGTGCCGTTCTCCCGCTCAACCACTATAGTCAACGCAAATCAGCCCCGTCCGCTTCACTTGGCCGGGCAAGCCCCTGAACACAGGGTCTGACAAGGTGGTTTTGAACGAACGGTGCTCGCAATCCTTTGAAAATCACACAAATCAATCAAGGAAATCTTCAAATCCTCTTTAATCTGGGTATACCTTTGCCCTCGTGAGTAATTTAGCGCATCTCATCGCAGCCTACCGCAGCCATCCGGCGGTCAAAAAAATCACAGCAGCACTCGAAAACCAACCATCGGCGGCACGTATCCAACTCAAAGGACTTGCTGGCGCGCAGGAGTCCTTTGTCATCGCGGCAACCACCCTCCAAATGCCTTCCTCCAACATTCACCTACTCGTTGCCAACACTAAGGAAGAAGCCGCTTACCGATTCAATGACTTGGAGGGACTGTTGGCCAGCCAAGCCGTGTATTTCTTCCCGGACTCTTTCAAACGACCCGCATATTTCGACGACCTGAACCCAGCGCAAATTTTGCAACGAAGCGAGGTGGTCAACAAAATAACCTCCTTCCCGTCGGAGGGTGCAAAAGGAAGCACGATAGTCACCTACCCGGAAGCCTTGTTTGAAAAAGTCGTGAAGCCCGAAATTCTTGCGCAAAGCCGCATCGAATTGCAAAAGGGCGAAAAACTCGACACAGACTGGATGATAGAAGTGTTGGTGGAATATGGCTTCGTGCGCACCGATTTTGTGTACGAACCCGGTCAATTCTCCGTGCGCGGCGGCATCGTTGATTTGTATTCTTATGGCAACGATTTGCCTTATCGCATCGAGCTCTTCGACGACGAGGTGGAGACGATTCGCGTGTTCGACCCGCTGACCCAGCTCTCGCAGCGCAACCTTGCCTCCGTCAGTATCGTGCCCAACCTGAACACCCGCTTCCGACAAGACCAAAAAGTATCCCTCTTTCACATACTGCCCCCAACCACGGTGATTTGGGCAAAAGACTTTCAGTTCTTGCTCGACCGATTGCAATACTGCTTCGAGCGAGCGGAACAATTTGCCTCAAAACTGACAGCCCTCGATTCGGCGGAACTGCGCGAGCTCTTCCGCGACCGTGCCTTCCTGTACCCCGGCGAAGTGGCCGACGCTCTTGCGGAAAGAACAATCATCTATCTGGAAGGGAGAAACTGACAAGGCACGGACCGGGCGATCCCTCTTCCGCAATGGTCACATTCGTGCATTGAACTGGTATGCCGCCAAATGCCGTGCGATGTATTTGCCGATGATGTCGAACTCGACATTGACCGCATCGCCGGGCCGCAGCGTTTTGAAATTGGTGTGTTCCCAAGTGTACGGAATGATAGCCACCGAGAACAAGTCGCCTTGAGGATCCACCACGGTTAGGCTCACCCCGTTGAGACAAATCGAGCCTTTGTCCACGAGCAGATGCTCCGGCGAGGGTCGGTAACGAAACACGAACCGCCACGAGCCGCCCGTTTCCGTCACCTCCATACATTCCGCCACGTCGTCCACATGCCCCTGCACGATGTGCCCGTCGAGCCGACCGTTCATGGGGAGACAGCGTTCGAGATTGACCAAGTCGCCTATTTCCCACTGACTAAGGTTGGTGCGGCGAAGGGTTTCCTCCACTGCCGTGACGCGGTGCCAATGAGCGCCCAAGCCAACCACCGTGAGGCAAGCCCCATTGTGGCTCACGCTCTGGTCTATTTTCAACTCGTGCGAGATGCTGCTCTCAAGCGTAAAATGCACGTTGGAGCGGTCATGCTCCACCGCCACTACCTTGCCTAAGGTCTCAATGATTCCGGTAAACATTTTCAGAAATATGCCTTGATTTGTTAGGATTTGTCAGATGACCATGATTTTGAGCCGATTGCGCTTTTAGCCATGCCCAAAACCTGGCGGCTCGAGGCATAAATTAAGGCGCTCTCGGGATTTGCCCCACTTTAACACCTCAGCGCCGAAAGAGGTTTGTATTTGTCCAAAATACGCTCAAATGCTGTTGTAAAATGCCAATCCCTCTTCCATCATTTCACGCTTTACCTCCACCATCCGCATGGAAAACGGCTCGTCGCCCGGCAAAGTCATGCGCACCGCGCCTGCCGCGTTTTTTTTGTCTTGTCGCATCAAATCCCACAACGCCGAAAATGCCGATGCCGGAATGTGGCGGTGCGTGAAAAAACACTTGTTCACCGCAATGATGTCCTCCAAGTTTACGGCGCCTCCCATCCTGCTTTCGCAAATCATCCCAATCGCAATCGCCTCTCCGTGAGTGAGTGGCTCCGCCGTATCGAGAAAATAGCTCTCCAGCGCATGGCCGATGGTGTGGCCGAAATTGAGCAGCGCCCGCACTCCTTTTTCCATGGGGTCGTCCTGCACGATGCGCACTTTGACGGCGATAGAGGCATGCAGCACACCAGCCCACCCATCATCCGACAATGCGTCGCCGATAGGCACCCCAACACACTCTGCCATGATTTTTTCCAACAAAGAAGGTGCGCCAATCAGCGCGTGTTTGATGATTTCTGCCAAACCGCTGCGCAACTCGCGTTCGGGCAAAGTTTTCAAAAATGAAGGGTCAACAAATACAGCGGCGGGGTTCTGAAAAACGCCAAGCGTATTTTTCACGCCCTGAAAATCAATGCCGAGTTTGCCGCCAATAGCGGCATCGGTCATCGCCAACAAAGTGGTCGGCACCTGCACGAAATCCACGCCGCGCTTCCAAGTGGCCGCACAAAACCCGCCGAGGTCGCCGACTACCCCGCCACCAAGATTGACGACAAGCGCCCGACGGTCGAGCCGAGCATCAAGCATGGACAGCCAGATGTGCTGACAAGAATCAAGGTTTTTGAAACGCTCGCCAGCGGGCATCACCTCGATGGAAAACCCTTCTTGCAAGCTGGTTTTTTCCAAAAAACAAGGCAGACAAAGTTCCTGAGTGTTCGTGTCGGCAACGAGAAAAAGGCGAGAATAGCCGCGCTCGCGCAGCCAAGCGGGGAAATGCGCTTTCAAGTCGCCAAGCAGAATTGAGCAGCCGTCAAGATGGAAAATATGCGACATGGGGCGAAGGTAGGATTGATGTGCCATAACTTCGCCTCGCCCCTTGCCTCGCTGTCATTCCAACCTTTTCTCTATTCACTCAAACCTGTCTGAATTATGAAGCAACTCACATTCCTCATTTTCTACCTCGCCGCATTGGGCAGCCTCTCCGCCCAAAACGTGCTCAAAGGCCGCGTGACCGACGAAAACGGCGAGCCTTTGGCAGGTGTCACAGTCAGCGAACGCGGCACCGCCAACGGAACCGTGACCGCCCCTGATGGTTCCTTCTCCCTGAACTACAGCCGCGTGGATGCCGTCATCGTATTCGCCTACACCGGATTTGCCACCCAAGAAGTCGTCACCGATGGCCGCTCCGAAGTCAATATCGTGATGGAAAACGATGACAATTTATTGGGCCAAATCGTCATCATCGGCTCGCGTCGAGCCAACCGAACCCAGACAGAAACCCCTGTTCCGGTGGATGTCATCAACGTCGGGCCAGCCATCCTGACCACCGCACGAGCCGATATCACCAACTTGCTCAACTACGCGGCCCCATCGTTCAACTACAACAAACAAAGCGGCGCGGACGGCGCAGACCACATTGATTTGGCTACCCTGCGCGGGCTTGGCCCCGACCAAACCCTCGTGCTGGTGAATGGCAAACGCCGCCACCAGACCGCTTTTGTGTCAGTGTTTGGCACCCGCGGGCGTGGCAACAGCGGCACCGACCTGAGCGCCATCCCGGTGCAGGCCATTGACCGCGTGGAAATCCTGCGCGACGGCGCTTCCGCCCAGTATGGCTCCGATGCCATAGCGGGCGTGATGAATATCATTCTGAAAAAAAATCCGGGACAGTTCAGTGCCGACATCGGCGTGTCGGGGCACTACGACAACAAGTACAACCCCGCCTTTAAAGACAATCCTTTTGGGTTTTACGAAATAGAGGACGGCAAAAAACTCGATGGTCTGCTGTATAGCATGGGTGCCAACTACGGCATACCCGTGGGCAATAAAGGTGGCGTGGTCAACCTGACGCTCAACTACGCCAATCAAGGCAAAACATTCCGCCAAGAAATGGACAACGTGTTGCCCATCAACACCGTGCGCCGGGCGCATGGCGATGCTTCCATGCAGCGTTTTGGCGGAATGTTCAATGCCGAAGTGCCGCTAAAAGAGGACGGTCAATTGGTCTTCTACTCGTTCGGCGGATACCACCGCAAGGAGTCGGATGCCTATGCTTTCACGCGCAATTTTTCCGACCGCCCCGAACGTTTCCCCACCGACGGCGTAGAGTTGATCGAGGTGCCCGGCATCATCAAACAAGACTCGGAAGGGGAGTTTTTCTTCAATCCTCGCATTCGCACCGAAGTGCAGGACATCTCTTTTGCCGCCGGACTCAACGGCACCTTCGGCAACGACTGGAACTGGGACGCAAGCAACTCGACAGGCTACAACAACTTCCATTTTTTTGGAAACAAAACCTTCAACGCTGGCTTGGGCGCAGGCCAAACCAGCTTCGACGACGGTGGGTTCAGGTTCCTGCAAAACACCACTAACCTGAATTTCAGCAAACTTTTCCCCTACATCATGGAGGGTCTGAACGTCGCGTTTGGCGGTGAGTACCGCTACGAGAACTACCAACTTTTCGCGGGCGAGGAAGCTTCCTATCTGCGCTACGGCCCCGAAATTTTTGACATAGTGCCCGTCTTCGAAGGCGGCGAACTCATCGGCTTCGACACCATCTATCGCCCTGCCGGAGCACAAGGCTTCCCCGGCTACCAACCTGCCGACGAGGTGAATGCCAACCGCTCCTGCATCGGTGTTTATGGAGACCTGGAATTGGACGTGACCAATAAGTTTTTGGTGGGACTGGCTGGCCGTTTTGAAAATTACAGCGACTTCGGCTCCACAATCAATGGCAAATTGGCCTTGCGCTACAAACTCGCCCCCAATTTCAATCTGCGCGGCTCGGCCAGCACAGGCTTCCGTGCACCGTCGTTGCAGCAAATCAATTTCAGCAGCACCTTCACCACCGTGCAGGCCGGTCAAATCGCCGAAGTCAAAATCGCGCCGAATGCCAGCAGCATCACACAAGCCGCAGGCATCTCCAAACTGAAGGAGGAAAAATCGCTCAATGCCAGTATGGGATTTTCGTGGAAACCTACCCGCGCACTGACACTGACCCTCGACGGCTATTGGGTGCAGGTGAAAGACCGCGTGGTGCTTTCAGGACAGTTTGGTGCCGACGACTCATCGCTCGACACAAACTTTACCAAGGCGCTGAGAAACCTGAACGTCAGCTATGCGCAGTTTTTTGCCAACGCGGTGAACACCACCAACAGGGGCATTGACATCGTGTTGGACTACAACACGCCCATCGGCAATGGAAACTTCCGGGGATTGCTCACGGCCAATTTTCAGGACATGACCATTGACAGCATCAACGTGCCAAGCAAACTGATTGGCAATAGCGCAAACTTCCTGAGCGACCGCGAACAAGCCTTCATCCTCGCATCGGCACCCAACACAAAAGTGGCTGCCAACTTTGAATACAGCCGGGGGCGGCTCACACTCGGCACTCGCTTCACTTATTTTGGAAAAGTCACCCTGCTCGGCTATGGTGAAGATGGGCTTGGCATCAACCCAATGGTGCCCACCGACAGCAACCCCAATGAGTTTGTGGCTGACAAATACATCTATGGCGGCAAACTGGTGCCAGACGTGTATGCGGGTTGGAAATTCAACAAAAATTTCACGCTGCACATCGGCGTGGACAACTTCGCCAACGTGCATCCCGATTTGGGTTTTGTGCCAATTGCCAGCGGCTGGGCATTCAACAACGAGACCGGAGGCCCCTGGGATGCGGTGCAAATGGGCGGCAACGGGCTGCGAGCGTTCACGCGCTTGTCGGTGAATTTCTAAGCGTCCAACAGCTGGCTCACCACCTTCCTCACCCCTGTGGAGGCAGGCTCGGCCACGATGGTCAGGTTGGGCATCCGCGACAATTCAAAATTGACCTGCGGACGCGGGTCCACATAATAGAAGGGAATGTGCGGGCTGGCATAAATCATCAGACTGGCAGCGGGATAGACTTGCAAAGAAGTGCCGACTATAATAAAAATGTCGGCCTCGGAGGCTAATCCCGCTGCCGGTTCCAGCATGGGCACCGCCTCGCCAAACCACACAATGTGAGGGCGCAATTGTGCACCACGCGGGCATTGGTCGCCCAGATGCAAGTCTTTGTCCCATTGAAAAACGAGGTCGGGGTGACGCTCCGAACGAACCTTGCGCAATTCGCCGTGCAAGTGCAGCACTTGGGTGCTGCCAGCGCGTTCGTGCAAGTCGTCCACGTTTTGGGTCACGATATGCACGTCGTAGTTTTTCTCCAAATCCACGAGCGCCTTGTGCCCGTCGTTGGGTTGCACCCCAAGGAGTTGAGCGCGGCGTTGGTTGTAAAAATCAAGCACCAGCGCGGGGTTGATGGCCCATGCCTCAGGCGTGGCCACATCCTCGATGCGGTGATTCTCCCAAAGACCATCTGAATCGCGGAAAGTTTTGATGCCGCTCTCGGCGGAGATGCCAGCACCCGTGAGGACGACTATTTTCTTCATGGGGCAAAAATAAGCGGGTATGTCGTAAGTTAAAAAAGGTCATTAAGGGTGATTTCAGGGGGTACACATTTTAGTCCAAAGAAAACAGGAGTAGTTCTTTGACAAACGGAAAAGAAAACAGAAGGGGAGTTTTGTGGCTTCTGACACAACAATCCCCCCCTTCCTTATGCGCAAAAGCGCCTACAAAGATATTGTGGATTTTCTGGCAAAGACCAGTGAAGTTGCACCCCGAGGCAACCACCTGCGCCGCCTTCAGACGATGGCGAGCCTCGTCCACGGCTGCATGAAGAGCAAGTCGTGCGCGGTGGAGGGCATGAGCCAGCCCCGGCACGGCGAGGGTACGGGCAACAAGAACAGCCTGCTGCAAGAGGCGAAGCGCTGGCTTGGGAACAAATGGGTGGACTGGCAGTTGTTCTTCCTGCCGTTGGCGAAACGCTTTTTGGGCATGGCGGCCAAGGGGGGCGAGTTGGTTTTCGTCATCGATGGCAGCCAAACGGGCACCAAGCACAGCAGCCTGATGCTCTCGGTTTTGTGCGGGGGCTTTGCCCTGCCGCTCGTTTGGCTGGTCAAGGAGGGGGAAAAGGGGCACTTTCCCGAACAAATGCACTTGGACCTGCTGCACACGCTGCTGCCCATAGTACCCGAGGGTTGCCGCAAGGTACTCTTGGGCGACGGCGAGTTCGACGGGCAGCAATTGCGCCGATGGTGCGCCGACCAGCACTGGGAGTTTGTCCTGCGCACTTCCTGCGACCGGGTGGTGGACTGTGGCGGCGAAACGGCGCGCATGGATGCCCTGTCGCCCGCCAAGGGCGAGCGGGCGGTGTTTGTGCCCGATGCCGTGGACGGCATCAACGCCGTGTGCTGGCACGAAAAAGGCTTCGACAAACCTATTTTCCTGCTCACCAACATGGATGTGGGAGACATGGCCTGCTCTTACTACCGAAAGCGGTTCAAGATAGAGACCATGTTCAAAAACCTCAAATCAAAGGGGTTTCAACTCCACAAGACCCAAATCAAGGATGCCGACAGAATCGCCAAACTGATCTTGATCGTCGCCACGGCGTTTGTCCTGACCTTTTGCCTGGGCTGTTTCGTCAAACACTATTGCCCCGTCGGCAAACTCAAAACATTCCTCCGAAAGGATAAAATCGAAAAAATGGGGCCTATCCATCTGGCCCAAAAGTGTTGGGACGAAGCCTTTCACATCGCCTTAGATTTCTTTTCTGATTTGTCAAAGAACTTTGACTGGGTTTTTACTTGAAAAAATGTGTACCCCCTGAAAGTCATTTTTAAAAACAGACAACCATGTTTGCATTGCTTTTTAAAAATGACCCTTAATGACCTCTTTTAACTTACGACACACCCGCTTCACATTTTGGTGACAAGGGTTCTGTGTGTTGACCTGTTGAGTTGGGGTAGAGACCACGAACCTATCACACATTGGGGGGCGGAAAACCGAGAGTGTTTGTCTGTCGAGTTGGCCGCCGAGCGCCTCACGCTTGTTTCAGCATTTTATTGCCAAAAATGAGGAGGCCGAGCAAAAGAACTGTGAGGATAATCATCGGATTAAACAGTTTTAAAGGTGACTGAATGGGAATATACGATTCGAGATTGATAACGGCCAAGCATGCTGTTTCGTTTCCGCCAAAATGCGCCGTCGTCGTTTATTAACGCCGTTTTATCGGCATTTAACTACTTCTTAAACAAGGTGTGCTGCAAAATCCAACTCAAGCCCATCACCAACCCGCAGCCCAAAGGATTGTACCACAAAAACGGGTCTTTGCTCACGCCGAAAAACAAGTAGGCAATCACTGCCTGCGTCGCTACCGCTGCCCAAAAAACCGCCTGCCCGCCGACTTTTTTCAAGAAAAAAGCCGTGAAAAAAATGCCAAGAATCGTGCCGTAAAACAGCGAGCCGACCATGTTCACCGCCTGAATCAGATTGTCGAACAAGTCGAAATAAATGGCAAAAACAGTGATGATGCCGCCCCAAAGCACCGTCGCCCATTTCGACACCCGGAAGTAGTGATGGTCGTCGCGCCCGGGCGCGAAGGAGCGCCGATAAATGTCTGAAACGCTGGTGGCCGTCAGGGCGCTGAGCTCGGAAGCCGTCGAGCTCCACGATGCGCAAAAAATCACCGCAATCATCAGCCCTATGATGCCGACCGGGATGTTTCTCAGGATAAAATTGATGAACACATAGTCGGTGTCTTTGTACTTGGTGTTCAGTTCTTGGGCGTATTTCTGGGGCTTGCTTGCTTTCAACGAATCCAGGCCGGGGTCGCTTTTTTTATCGGCGCGGTAGATGAGTTCTTTGGCTTGGAAACGCAGCGATTCGCGCGATTTTTCGAGTTGCCTCAGCGTCTCCTCGTGGGCAGAGCGAGCCTGTTCGTCGCCGCGCTGAATAGCTCCGTTCAGCCCGTCCAAGACCAATTGTTTTTCGGCAAAAAGGCTGTCGTTCGCTTGTTCCAATCGCCGAAAAGATGTTTCATAATCGCTGTCGCTCACCCACGCGCGATGCTCTTGTTTGAAATGCAGCGGCTGGCTGTTGAATTGGTAGAACACAAACACCATCACCCCCACCGACAGCACGAGGAACTGCATCGGGATTTTCACAAAACCATTGAACAGCAACCCCAACCGCGTCTCCCGCAGCGACTTCCCCGACAGATAGCGCCCCACTTGGCTTTGGTCGGTGCCGAAATAGGACAGAAAAAGAAACGTGGCGCCGAGCATGCCCGACCATACATTGTAGCGGTTGCTCCAATCGAACGACCAATCCACCACCTGTGTCTTGCCTGTCGCGCCAGCTATTTGCCACGCCTCCGTCATCCCAACCCCCTCGGGCAATTTTTGCAACACCAACACGAAAGCCAGCACAAGGCCGCTAAGCATGATGGTCATTTGCAGCTCCTGCGTGCGGCTCACGGCGGTGCTACCGCCCGACGTGGTGTAAATCACCACAAAAACCGCCATCAGGAAGTTGGTGAACATCAGGTTCCACCCAAACACCACGCTGAGGATAATGCTCGGTGCGTAGATACTGATGGCAGCCGCCATGCCGCGCTGAATGAGGAACAGTACCGCCGTGAGCGTGCGCATGCGCAGGTCGAATCGCTGCTCCAAATACTCATAGGCGGTCGTCACCCGCAAGCGATAATAGACTGGCAACACGAACACGCACAGGAAAATCATCGCTATCGGCATGCCGAAATAATACTGCACGAATTGCATCCCGTCCGCAAAGCCCTGCCCCGGCGTGCTGAGGAAGGTAATCGCGCTGGCTTGCGTCGCCATGACGCTTAGACCGATGGTCCACCATGGCAGGTCGCGTTTTCCGGCCAAAAAATTTTCACTGGTCCCAATGTTGCGGCTTCTCCAAATACCGTAAAGCACGATAAACATCAAAGTGCCGACCAAAACAATCCAATCGAGCGTGTGCATGATTTGTTCTTTTTTTTCTAAAAACTTGGGTAGAGGGTGGAGGGCGGAAGGTAGAAGGTTGTGAGCGAAAATCAGCCATCCGCCCCTAAAGATTACTCACGCATTCCTCATAATGGCGCGGGTGTGCGGTATGGGAAACCGCGTCGGGGTGTGCTTCTTCGAATGCATGAGGCACTTTTACGGCTGTTTCTTTCCACCTGCACTCAAAGGCCACTATTTGACGCTCGCGCACTTCCACAAGGTCAAATTCCTGCTGGTAGTAGGTGCTCCAGAAATAGCTTTCCGGCAAGTTGCCTTGGTGGGAATTGTATGCGAACGCGAGGTTGGAATTTCTCGGCATTTGATACTCAACCTCTTATTCAGGCGGGGTGATTTGGAATCACCGCCTGAATGACACACGTTTTCAACACTTTGCTTCAACCCCTCATTCGCGTTAGGTAGAGAGTGGAAGGCAGAGGGCTGTGAGACTTGCTTTTGGGTCGCATACTGTTTCAGTGAGGATAAAATCAGCCTTCACCCCCCAACCTTCCACTTAAAGTTTTTATCTGGCAAAAATAACACGAGTCATCCCGAATTTTTGCCTCTGAGGGGCGGAATATGAAGGAGGTTTTTGCCCATATTCCTCCCCGCTGGGGCAAAAATTCGGGATGATTCATGTTGCAAAACCCGTCGGTCTGGCGATGAAATTCTTGGCAATCATCATGTTTCTGTGCAAATGCGGATAATCGTGTAAGTTTGCTGAAAGGACTTGTCGCCCGAAAACCGAAAAGTATCCAGCAACTTTTGGTCAAAAACTACCATGACGCAAATACGCACAAAAAATGACGCTTCCGAATACGCCCCTTCCCATATTTGAGACCCGCGCCAGCGGCAAGCTGCTGCTCACGGGCGAGTACTTTGTGCTGGACGGCGCTTTGGCGCTCGCTGTGCCGGTTCGATTCGGCCAGACGCTCCGCGTGGAGGCTGGAAAGGAGCCATCGCGCCTTTCATGGACGAGCAAGACGGAGAAAGGCATTGCTTGGTTTTTGGCGGAATACGAATTGCCTGCCCTTGCACCGCTTACCTTTACCGACAAAAAAACAGCCCACACGCTGGCAGACATACTGGCTTCGTGCCAACGGCAAAGCCCCTCTTTTCTGGCTGGGAAAGAAGGCTTCAAGGTGCTGACGCAAAACGACTTCCCGCGCGAATGGGGGCTTGGCACCAGCAGCACGCTCATTGCTTCCCTTGCCCAATGGGCGGGCGTGAATCCTTATCACGTTTTGTTCGACACCTTGGGCGGCTCCGGTTACGACATTGCCTGCGCCTACGCCACAGGCGCCATTTTGTACCGGTTGGAAGGGCAAGCGCCAGCAGTGCAACCAGTGGTTTTTGTGCCGCCATTCTCCCATTCGCTCTACTTTGTTTATTTGGGAAAAAAACAAGATAGCCGCATGGGTATTCAAAACTACCGCGAACGCGCCAAAGGCGATGCGGGGCAACTCGCCGACATTTCTCGACTCACGGAGCGATTTTTGGCCGCAAAAAACCTTCCTGAGCTAGATGCCGTCGTCCGGGAGCATGAGCTGCTCATCAGCCGCGCACTCGACCTGCCCCGCGCCCATGATTTGTATTTCAGCGATTTTTGGGGCGCGACGAAAAGTTTGGGGGCTTGGGGCGGCGATTTCATGTTGGCAACCAGCCAGCGCCCCGACGCGGAGACGCGGGCCTATTTTCAGCAAAAAGGCTTCGATGTCGTGCTAAACTGGGCAGAAATGGTGGGGACGCTCACAAGCCCTTGACATCCACGTTCACCCTGCCCTTTGAGAAAAGGCTGACCCGAATACTCGTCGGCGTGACGCGGGTGTTTTCCACCATCACGGAGTCCAATACACCTGTGAGCAAAACCCCCGGCGAGAGTTCGTAGTGATTGAGCGTCTCTTGCACGGAGGTTTTCAGATAATTGATGTCTTCGTCCAAGGGGAAGGTCATAGCCTTTTTCATTTGATTTTTGATGGTGCCCTGAAATAGCCACGAGGCCGTGCGATGCAGAAAATTGCGGGTATCAATGTGGTAGTCAAGGTCTTTCACCTCAATCTGGTTTTTTTGTGGGTTGTATTCCGGCCTGCCTATGAAGTAGATATTGCCGTTGAAAGAACCGCTGAGTTTTGAGTTGACCACCAAGCGGTCGTTGTTGCCCCAGAGCTTGATGTCTTCCACTTTCACCTTGTTTTTGCCCGACTCGAACACTTGGCCCACCATCATGCCTTTGGCCAAACGCTCGGCTTCCGGGAAAGGCACATCGGTGGCCACGCGCACATGAAACTCGTCGTTGGCATCGGTGATGTAAAGGAGGTTGGGCAAATTGGAGTTTTCGCGGAAGCGCGGCTTTTCGCCAAATGTGACATCGTTGATGCAGTTGATGGCGATTTTCGTGCGGATGACATCGTTGAAAGTAGTGATGGGGGTCATGGCGATGCCTGTGGGGGTGGTTTTTACCCACATACGGTAAGTGGAATCGAGCAAGATAGGCTCTTGGATGGCCGACCAGACCTCTTGTATGTATGGCTTGAGCGAGATTTGCTGGCTCACCATTCGGTCGAGCGATTGGCTAATGGTCTTTTTGCTTTGATTGAGCGCGAGGTTGGCCAGCGTCTCGATGCTGATGTTGCCCATCCCGGTTTTCAGTTTTGGCTTTGAGAGCCACTCGTGGTATTCCACATCGGTGGAAGTAGAAAGCGACCAGTCCTCCTTGATGCTAAACGTGGTTTTCATGTTGAGCGCCAGCTCGGCTTCTGCTTCTGCATCTGCCACGAGCAGGCTTTTTTTCATCCAAAGTTTGAGCGGCACGCGGTATTTGATGGTGTTGCCGCTCAAAAACAGCGAGATGTCCTGCGCTTTCCAGATGGTGAGCATGAGGCCGTCATTGCCATTGTCGGTATAGGACAGGTCTTCGTAGAGTGCCCTGCCCGTTAGGCTGCGGTTGAGGCTGAGCGCGATGTCGCGCACCGCGACACTGACCGGAACGACAATGTTGGAGACGAGCGGCTGCTCATTGGCAGGGCTGTAGTCTTCTGGTGGCTTGGGGGCATTGGTGATTTTGGAGGATTTGCAAAAGGGCAATAAAAGGATAATGGCTAAAAGACAGAAGCCGGTTTTTGCCGTCATGGATGGAATCGTTTTTTTGAATGAATGAAAGTATGCCAAGACCACTTTACTTGCGCACCACCACGAATTCCACGCGGCGGTTTTGCGCCCGGCCTTCTTCGGTGTCGTTGGTGGCGATAGGCTGATGTTTGCCAGCGCCCCGATAACGCAGACGCCCCGGCTTGATTTTGTTTTCGAGCAAAAAGATAACGACCGATTTGGCTCGACAGCGAGAGAGAAACTTGTTGTAGTCGTCGTCGCCGATGCTATCGGTGTGACCGATTATTTCGATGACCATATTGGGGTGTTCCTGCATGATTTGCAGCAACTTGTTGAGCTCCACATAAGAACGCGGCATCAGTTCGTCTTTGTCAAATTCAAAATAGATGTTTTTCAGCGTGATGGGCTTGCCGGGTTCCAATTTTTGCTTGGTCAAGTCATCGGGTTTCACGGGTACCGTGATGAAGGGCGGTATTTTTTTCACCAACACATCGTCCAAGTAGTAGTAGGCGTAGTTGAAACAATCGTCGCGGTGCGCCTTAGCCTGCGTCTTGTCGTCGTCCTTAAAATTGCCGAGCAGCAAATAGTCGTACTCTTTGTCGGCCACAAAAGTGCCGCTCACTTTCACCCACTTGCCACCGGGGGCCTCCACGATGTCTTTTGCGCTGACGTGTGGCTCGGCAAAGACGAACTCCTCGGCCCGCTTTTCGATGCGTTTTTCCGAAAAATAGGCTCCGATATTGTTGATTTGAAGCGAACGCTCCAGTTGCGCCACCCAGAATTCCACCAGATAGGTTTGCCCCATCACAAGCGGTTCGGCCAGCTGTATCTCGATATATTCGCGGCAGTGCGGCTTGCCGTTTTTGCAGCCGTAGAGCGTAAGCCCCGCCATGCTTTTCCCCGTGCGCGGCTTTTGGTCGCCGAAGCCCTTGTCGGCCCAATCACGGGGCACCACCACATCGGGGCCATATACGTCGGGGCTGGTGGTGGTGGCGCTGAACCAATACTTCATGACGTGCCCAAAAAAAGCACCGTTGTACGACCACCCGATGGGGGCGTTGCTGTATCGCTCGAAGCTTGGGTTTGGCACGATATTTTGCGATGAGGGCTGCTGTGAAAAGCCGTTGCAAGGCAAAAGCGTTGCAAGTAGTATGTTTGACCAAATTTTCATTCAAAAGTGGGCACCGTTTTGACTTGCTCGTGCCTCTTTGTCGCGTTTTTAATTGAAGCATCAAAAGAGGCGAATTTGACAAAATGATGTTTTGCACATCGTTCAAAATTAAGTGTTTTTTAAAATTATATTTGCCAATGCCTGATTTCGCACGAGCAGAGTACCTTTGCGAACAATTTTTTTAATCCATTCAACAACATCAAATGCACCACAAAGATTTAAAAACTCGCAACATCAAATCCATGAATATCGCAGTCATCGGCACCGGTTACGTCGGTCTCGTCACCGGCACTTGCTTCGCAGAAACAGGCAACAACGTCATCTGCGTTGACAACAACGAGCAAAAAGTCAAGCGCCTCCTGAAAGGCGAAATCCCCATCTTCGAGCCGGGGCTTGACGTGCTCTTCGAGCGCAACACCAAAGAAGGCCGCCTCCACTTCACCACCCAACTGCGCGATGCGGTGGAACAGGCGCAAATTATTTTCCTCGCTCTCCCCACCCCTCCGGGTGAAGATGGCAGCGCCGACCTGTCGTACATCATGGGTGTCGCACGCGATTTGGGCGGCATCATCTCCGAATACAAAGTAATTGTGGACAAAAGTACCGTGCCCGTCGGGACGGCGGAAAAAGTGGCGGCTATTTTGGCGGAAAAACTGCCGAAAAAAATGTTCGACGTAGTTTCCAACCCCGAATTCTTGCGCGAAGGCGTGGCCGTGGAAGATTTTCTCAAACCCGACCGCGTGGTGGTGGGCACGCGCAGCGAAAAGGCACGCAAGCTGATGAAACAGCTCTACGAGCCATTTGTCCGTCAAGGCAACCCCATCTTCTTCATGGATGAACGCTCTGCGGAAATGACCAAATACGCCGCCAACGCTTACCTCGCCACGCGCATTTCCTTCATGAACGAAATCGCCAACCTCTGCGAAAAGGTGGGGGCCAACGTGGACCAAGTGCGCATCGGCATGGGTAGCGACAGCCGCATCGGCAAGCGATTCCTCTTCCCGGGCATTGGCTACGGAGGCTCTTGTTTCCCGAAAGATGTGCAGGCGCTGGCCAAGACAGCAAGCGTGCACGCATACGATTTTAAAATTTTGAAATCGGTGATGAAGGTCAACACCATTCAAAAAGGGGTTTTGACGAAAAAAATTCGCAAGTTTTTCAAGAACGACCTCGCCGGGAAAACCTTCGCGGTATGGGGGCTTGCTTTCAAGCCCAACACCGACGACATCCGCGAGGCACCTGCCCTTGTCATCATGGATGAGTTGCTGAACGCAGGCGCGAAAGTGCGCACATTCGACCCAGAGGCTATGAACAATGTGAGGGCGATTTACGGCGACCGCATCCAATTCTGCGACAATATGTACGACGCGCTCATGGGGGCCGACTGCCTTTGCATCATGACGGAATGGCAAGAGTTCCGCAGCCCCGATTTTGAGCGCATGAAGGCGATGCTCCACGAGCCTATCATCTTCGATGGCCGCAATGTGTACGATTTGGAGCAGATGAAATCGCTCGGCTTCCAGTATCTAAGCATTGGCCGCCCGAAAGTGAAAAGCAAAAAACGGGTGGCCGCATTGGCAGATTGATTTAAAGCGCCTGTTTGTTGAACGTTTCCAATCGAGAGCCAGGCATGAAACACACACTGTGGTTTCTGTCATTCTTTTTTCTGCTCTTCGCGGGCGACCGCGCGGGGGGACATTTCCTGCAACGAATGTCGGATGCGAGCCAGTTTCGCTATGCGCGTCTCTACCGAGGCGAGGCCGCCGCCGATGTGTTGCTTGTGGGCAACTCACGCGGATTGACTTTTTACCAACCCTACATCGAGGAAGTGACAGGGCTGCGCACCTTCAACCTGAGCTACAACGGCCTCTCCATGGATGTGGCCAAAGTGTTGGTGCTCGACTATCTCGACCGTCACCCGCCCCCGCGAAAAATGCTGCTTGACATCACCCTCTGCGACCGCGCCAATCCAACCCTGACAGCGGGCTTTCTCACATACGCCCACCACTCACATCGCCTCGACACCTTGCTTCGGAATCAAACACCCAAAGTCTGGTGGGGGGGCAAGTTGTCGGCGTTGTTCAGGCTCAACAACGAGATATTTCAACGGGCGCTCTACTACCGCGACCGCACGGACGCGGATTGGCTGCTCGACCGCACCATAGCGCCCGCTTTGGTAGCAGAAGCCGACAGCGCCTCCCTGCAATTCGACATACACCCGGCACTCATCCAGCACCTAAAAGAAACCGTAGCCGCTGCCCACGCGAAAGGGGTAGCGATAGAACTCGTCATCAGCCCTTACTTTCCCAATTTGACCGTACGAAATTTGGACGCGCTGAAAAATGAAATCGAGCAAACCACCCAACTGACTGTGCGCGATTATCGCCGGGCATTGACCAATCCCAGCGATTTTGGCGACTATGCGCACCCGAATAAAAAGGGCAGCGCGAAATACATTGACCTGTTGAGAGGTGATGGGGTGCTGTGAGACGGATTCAAGTTTCAGATGCCGTTCTCTTGCTGGAGATTCAAACATACTAAAAACTTATACTTCGCGCCACCAAGTTTCGGGCATGGCTAAAAGCGCAATCTGTTCAAAATCAAGGAGAGCGAGCATGAGCATCTGACAAATCCTAGCGAATCAAGGCATAGCGACGCAAAGCACACCTACCTTACAGCCGCCAATTCGACACCACGCTCCCATCCTTTTCAAAAAAACGAATCTCCGTGTCCGCGCCATCAAACACCGCGTAGGAGTTGTGATACATCCAGTCGCCAAGATTGAGGTAGCGGCTCCGGCCATTCTCCAATCGCCAGTCCACTGGCAAATGACGGTGGCCGAAAATGAAGTAGTCCGGCTCGATACCCTGGCTGATTTTGCGATGACAGTACTGCAAAAGCCATTCGCGCTCTGGCCCGAGCCAGTCACGCTCGGCAGGTGGGGTGGCGGCACGGCTTTTTTGAGAAGAAAAATTGGCCAACCGCGTGCCCAAATCAGGGTGAAACCAACCAAACAGCCACTGGCTCAACGGATGCACGAACACCTTTTTCATTCGCTTGTAGCCTTTGTCGTTTGGCCCGAGGCCGTCGCCGTGACCAATAAAAAAAGTTTTTCCGTGTATCTCGCGCTGAATCGGCTTTTTGAAAACAGGTATCCCAAACTCTTGCTCAAAGTAACCGAACATCCACAAATCGTGATTGCCCGTGAAAGCAAAAATGGGCAGCCCCCCATCGCGCAACTCGGCCAATTTGCCAAACAAACGGCTGAAACCCTTTGGAATCACCGTCTTGTACTCGAACCAGAATTCGAACAAATCACCCACCAAGTAAACAGCCTCCGCATCGGGAGCCACCATATCAAGCCAGCGCACCATTTGTCGCTCGCGTTCGGCGCTTGTCAGCCGCGCATCCGCGCCCAAGTGAAAATCGGAAGCGAAGAAGGTCTTTTTCATCGCGGCAAAGGTATCTATCTGAGGTGCTACATTTGTCCCTGAAAATAACACACGCAAACTCAAAAACACACCAAGCACATGATAGTAGTAACGGGCGCGGCAGGTTTCATCGGTTCCTGCATGGTGAAAAAGCTCAACGACGCGGGGCATTCCGACATATTGGCCGTGGACGATTTTTCGCGCCCCGAAAAAAACCGGAACCTCGAGGGCAAAAAACTTTGGGGGCAGGTGCATCGCAACAATTTCGTGCGTTGGCTCGAACGCAACCATGCCGATGTGGACGCGGTGCTGCACCTCGGCGCTCGCACCGACACGACCGAGACGGACACCGCCATCTTCGACGAACTCAACCTCGAATACTCCCGAGCCTTGTGGATGCTTTGCGCGGGTTTCCAAATCCCGTTTCTCTATGCCAGCAGCGCCGCCACTTACGGCTTGGGCGAAATCGGCTATTCCGACGCCCACGCCATTATTCCCAATCTAAAACCCCTCAACCCCTACGGCCAATCAAAACAAGACTTCGATGTGTGGGTGTTGGGCATATTGGATAGAGAAGAAAAGGAAGACCCCGCTGCCACCCTTTGCCCCCCTGCTTGGGCAGGCTTCAAATTCTTCAACGTGTACGGCCCCAACGAGTATCACAAAGGCCGCATGGCATCGGTCATATTCCACACCGCCCGGCAAATAAAAGCCACCGGAGGCATGAAACTCTTTCGCTCGCACCGTCCCGACTTCAAGGACGGTGAGCAAAGCCGCGACTTCATCTACATGAAAGACGTGGTGGACGTGTTGCTTTTCTTTTTGGAAAAAAGACCGCCCAACGCGATTTACAACCTCGGCACAGGCAAGGCCCGCACCTTCCTCGACTTGGCCACCGGCACCTTCCGCGCCTTGAATCTGGAGCCTAACATCTCCTTCGTTGACACGCCTGCCGACATCCGCGACACCTATCAGTACTTCACCCAAGCCGAAATGGACAAACTCCGCTCTGCTGGCTACCACGAACCATTCTATGGCTTGGAAGAAGGAATCGAAGACTACGTCCAGCGTTATCTGAAAGAGGAAACCACCTATTGAGTGGGGGCGCGATCCTTGCAAACAAAACGCTCCGACCGACAAACAACCCATACGCCGCACAGACAAATCAGCCATGAAAATCCATAATTGGGGCATCATCGGTCTTGGAAAAATCGCTCGCAAATTTGCTGACGACCTGAGGTTGCTGCCGAATGCCCGCCTTCACGCAGTGGCCTCCACCTCGCTCGAACGCGCTCAAGCCTTTGCCGCCGAATACGACGCGCCGCACGCTTTTGGGCGCTACGACGACCTCGTGCATTGCCCCGATTTGGACATCGTCTATGTCGCCACGCCGCACGTTTTGCACTGCGAAAACACGCTGCTTTGTTTGGAAAACAACACCCCCGTTTTGTGCGAAAAACCCTTCGCCATGAACATCGGTGAAGCCCGCCGCATGGTCGCAGCCGCTCGGCAAAATCGCGTCTTTCTCATGGAAGCCCTATGGACGCGCTTCATTCCGGCGGTCAATCATGCCTTTGAACTCGTGGAAAAAGGCGAAATCGGAGAAGTGCACACGGTCAAGGCAGATTTCGGCTATTGTATGCCTTTCGACCCAAATTCTCGCGTGTTCAACAAAGCCCTCGGCGGTGGCTCTCTGCTCGACATCGGGATTTACCCTGCCTTGCTCGCGCTTTTTATGTTTGGAAAACCCGCCGAAGAGGACATCCTCGCCGCCGCCACCTTCACCCAAACCGACGTGGACGAAAGTTGCGCCTTCACTTTTCAATATCCCGGCAAACGCCTCGCACTTGGCCATTCGACCATCGCCGCCAACACGCCCGTGGAGGCTTGGCTTCACGGGCGAGAAGGCACGATTCGCCTCCATCCGCGCTGGCACCACACCGACCGGCTTACTGTTTCAAAATACGAAGGCCGCACGGAAGTCAAGCGCGATTTGCGCATCCCCTACGGAGGCTGGGGCTACGCTTTCGAGGCGGCTCATGTGATGCAATGCCTTGAAAACGAAATGCTTGAAAGCGATAAAGTGCCGTTGGGCTTTACACTGAATCTGGTGGAGACGCTGGATGCTATCAGAGAAAAGGTGGGGTTGATTTATTGAGGCCAACCTTTTGTATCCGTCCACACTACGATAAGCAAACACGGCCAGATGCTTGAAGCGTGACAAGGGGCTTGCTTGTATCCCTCATCTATCCGTTTGCCTGAGTGCGTCGCCCAGCACGGCCTGACGCAAAACCGCCGTTGGCGGCAGTGTTTCTGTCTTTCGTCAAAGTGTCTGTTATAGTCAACGCAAATCAGCCCCGTCCGCTTCACTTGGCCGGGCAGGCCCCTAAGCACAGGGTCTGACAAGGTGGTTTTGAACGAACGGCGCTCGCAATCCTTTGGAAATCATGCAAATCAATCAAGGGCATCCCTGTCTTGCCAACGGGCAGGTTCAAATCCTCTTTAATCTAGGTATATTTTTCTCTGCAAGAACATTCGTGATGCTCGCTAATGTATTTTATTGATTCTATGCAGAGTTCTTTTAAAACTGACAAATTGATGTCGGAAAGTTTTTTCACATAGATGCAGGCTTTGCTCATTTTGAACTTGCCAAGGTCGGCTAGCAATAATCTACTTCTCTCAGTATCAGAATAAACGTAGAGTGAAAACGCTGCCTTTCTTGGGGAAAATCCAAGAACTGGAGCATCTCCTTCATGTCCGCTTGCATACTTGTAATGGTAGTTGCCGAATCCGATAATGGTCGGCCCCCACATTTTAGGTTCAGAGTCAGACCACTCTTGCATTAACTCCAACAGTCGAAAACTGTCTGCTTTTTTCTGTTCGGCGTCAACGTAAGAATTTACAAAATCCATTACGTCTTGACCCGTGTAAATTGTCTTTGCTTTTGCCATAATTTCGGATTTTAATTACTATACTTGTTATGGTGAAGGTCTTTGGCGAAGGGAAAGCCCTCCACCGCAACAAGTCTACTGCCTTAAAATTTTTTCCATCTTTTTGCCTTTTGCCAACTCGTCCACTAACTTGTCTAAATACCTAGTTTGTCTTGTTAGTGAGTTTTCAATTTCTTCTATCCGATAACCACAAATTACTCCTGTAATTAGTTCTGCTTTGGGGTTGAGTTTTGCGCTCTTAAAAAATGCTTCAAAAGTTACTTTCTCGTCAATGAGTTCTTGCAATTTTGGAGTGTCAAAACCTGTCAGCCATTCTATGACTTGATGTAATTCTTCAATGGTCCTGCCTTTGCTTTCCACTTTTGTAATGGGTAGTGTCATTTTATGAGTGATATGTTGTAGTTGTAGACGAACAAATGGAGGTACAGTTCGTGCATTTCATCGGATTTTGAAAAGGATAGCGTTTTTCTGACGAATCGACAAATTCTCTGGCGAAGGGTGTTGTTCCAGCGTTCCACATGAGAAGTTTCCCCGGATTCTTTTCCCACCATCTTGTGTTTGCCTGTATCAATAACCGCGGCGTATGCCTCCCAAAAATCGCTGAACGTTCGGCATTTTCGATATTCAGGCGGAATCAGTTCCCAAAACCGCCGACAAGATTGTTCGCTTCGGTCGCCGATGAAAAAAGAGACAATTTGACGTGTTCTGCGGCAAAGTGCTATCCAAACCCAGCGTTTAAAGTCTTTGCAATAGACAAAAGACCATAATTCATCCAGTTCGAGAACGTCTTTTTTCTTGGCCGGAAGCAACGTGGTCACGATGTCGGGAAGGGACTGCGCTTTTTTTTTATCCACCTCAGAGCCGTTTGGTGACTGATGCCAAAGGTTCTGGCAAGACCCCGTGACGAACTGCGTTCTTGGGCCGCCCTGACGACCATTTCTTTAAATTCCTCGCTTTTCCGAAGCGTTTGAAACACCCCGCCGAAGCCGCAAGCCTTGCATTTGTACTTCGGATTGCCTGATGCGTTCGACCCGTTTTTCACAATGTGTTCAGAGCCACATTTATGGCAGCATTTTACATCTAATACCATTTCATAAAGTTTGACGCAAAAATACCAAATCACCCCCAAAATGACACTACCACTTACCTTTCACTATAGTCAACGCAAGTAAAAACTTAGGCAGCCCCAAGCGCATAAGACTCGGTTGACAGGCTATAGGTTTTTGAAAGGGTTTGCAGGATAGATGGAGTGGATTCGCCGCTAAAAAATCCTGTAAATCTTGTAAATCCTGTCAAAAATTCAATGTCTGCTGTCCTACCTAAGTTTTTACAAACATTCTTGAAACAATGGTTCGTGAAGAATTTGAGTAGTGACAAAATAACTTAATTTTTTGAATTTCAACACCTTGAAGGCACTCGTGACGTAGTTGGAGTGAGCGTTGATATTTTCATGCAAAGTTGGGAAATATAGAAACCTGCAAAAAAACAAGTGAATTATGGCTCACACTACTGGACATTATTATTGTGCTGCAAAGACACAAAGGCACAAAATGCGGCAAATCAATGAGTATTTTGCTTTGCGTCTTTGTGTCTTCTTGGCAAATTTGAAAATGTCCAGCAGTGTGATTATAGCTATCAATTGACCATGCAATTCAAATACTTCACGAACCGGTAGTGCCAAATATCGAGTGATGAAATCAATCATCTTTATCGAAAATCACTCATAGGTTGACACTACCTTGTAATGTAGTGTGGGTACACAGACGCAAAAGTCATTTTTGCAATTCGCTCATCGTGTTCGGGAGTGGTTTTCATATCGTGTGTTTTATTTTGTCTGCGAAACGTCTGTCGTGTTAGGTGATTTTTGGGTTTTTCGTCTTTTTAGTTGTCGTTTTGTTGTCGCTTCCAAGGTTTTCGGGCTTTGCGTGACATTACAAGGGGCAAACATTGAAATAAAGCACTCATCACATCCATCATCTTGTAACCCCCGAGCTTCAGTCGGGGGATTAAGCATCCCTGCCCATCGCATCTATCTACTTTGCAAAAACATCACTTCTTCAAAACGTTGTAGATGTGATGTTTTTGCAAAGAAGATAGATGTGGTCAGTCGGGCATTCCTGACCGCTCGTTGAAACAAACGGTTTCAAGATGATAGATGTGTGTTGTGGAAACCCATATAAAGTCACGAAGAGCCGCTAATCATTTAATGAATTTATGCCTTGTTCTTTCAATTTTTCAAGGTGTTCTTTCATTGTCTTTACTTGTTCGGCTGGATGTCCTTGCCAAACTGTTACTTCTCCGACAACCCTGAATGGCTTAGTTGAGCGGAAAGATTGTGTTGGGTTTCCGGGAAATTTTTTGTCGGTCAAGTCAGGGTCATTTTCAATTTCTCCTGTTGGTTCTACCAAATAAATTCTTTCTCGTCCGTCACCAAATGCAAGTTCCGCTCCCCAAATTGCAGCGTCTAACGTTGCTGTCAAGAAGATATATTTTGCATTTTTCTGTTGTCCATAATTAGAGTTGAAACCTACTTCAATTAAGTCTCCAACTTTTAGGTCTGCCTTTGTCCCGTGAAAGTAAGTCTGAGCGAAAGGTGTTGCTCCTTGTCTGTTTGATTTCTGTCCGTTGTTGTTTTGCTCCATTGCCAATGTTTATAATTTTGCTTTGTGCTTGTCGTTGGTAATCTGTCTTTTACAATGCCCGCTAACGTTTTTCGGCTTTGCGTTCGGGCGGGCTTTTTAGCACTGCACTTGATACGAAGAACCGCACTTCAATTATACACAAAATTATCAATAGAAGCACGTCACCCCGCCTGACGCAAAACCGATGTTGGCAGTAGTGCTTTTAGTTCCTCTTTGCAGCATCTCTTATGGCTTGTTCTAAATTGTCTCCCTGCAATTCATATTTTCCCAATTGAGCTACATTATCCTGTCTGATGTGTAGTTGTCCTTCATTGCCCTTATTACCTCTGTGTTGACCTTTTGAGTAAGATGGATTTTCCAAGACTTCTTTACTGCTCATAACCCAAAGGACAATTTGGTCTCTGTAAACCGCAACCCAAATAAATACGTCACAGCATTGTGGTTTTAGCTGCTGAAAATTCATCAAGAAGTTTTTGTCAGTTTTTCTTGAAAGAGCTTTCATATACAGAGGTTCGTCACTGTCACTATCAACTGCCCTTGATGCTTTAACCTCAATTCTTATTCCATCAAGCCATAAATCATAGTCCCCAGAGTAATTCGGGTCAAGTTTTTTATTGGGACTTTTTAGCTTAGAACACTTACCCTGAACATAGGTCTGTGCAAACTTTTCACCGAATCCTCTTGGTGCAGATATTTCAAAAATCCAAAGGTTTGGATTTGCACTAATATATTCAGTCCTAATGTCTATGTATTGTTCATATGTCAAACCACCCCGTTCAATTAAATTGCAAATCAGGTGTTCGTATTCATTAAATGGAAAAATTGACTGGTCATCATCAACCATTTGAAGAACCTCTTCAAGGTCGCTTGCTGAACCAGAAAAAGATTCAATAATTTTAGTCTTTAACTCGGTAAGTTCCATTGCTTGTTTTGATTATTTGTAAATAGTTTAAGTAATCTGTTTCTGTAAATTCCTGATGGAATGAAAAGTATTCGTGGTGTATTGGAAGTAATTCAAGGTCACTTCTAAGAACCTTATGGGTTGAAAACAATTTTTTGAAAAGCCAGTTAATAATTTCGCTATTTAATAGCATAGTTAGTTGTTCGGCAGATATTCCTATGTTCAAAGGAATAAGAAGATTAGCACTGTTTAAGATATACCGTTGTTTTGTATCAAAATAGAAACACAAGTCGGATGAGATAAACTTGTAAATGAGTTTTTCCTTAGAATGATACATTTCTATGGGTGCGACCTGCTGAAAGTTTGAAAAATCACTAAAAATAAAAGTGCTTGGTTCTTTAAGTCCTGATTTTGTTATATCCGAACCTTTGTAAATAGGAACATAATCATCTTTCGGTTCATTACTGCAAAATCTATCGTTATTCCCCGTCACTATACCCAATGCCCAATTTGCTTTGTCTTTGAGTGTTATGTGTTTTATTGAATAGAGCTGGTTAATAATTTTTGCTTCGGTTTCATTTGTCCAAAAATTAAAAATGTGTTTAGGATTTTCTTTGAAGGAATCCAATGTTCTATTGAACACATTATTTTCTGAACAACATTCAATAATGTTTTGGGGGTCAGAAGCATTGTTTTCAATAACAATGGCTTGTGCTTTGGTAACTAAACCTTTGAATGCTTTGCCATAATCCACAAATCGTAGTATTTTTTTTGCCAATACTCTTTTTCTGATGTCTTCAAAAGTAGTAATGTTGAAAAATGCCTCTTGGATTAAAAAACCTAAGAAACCGTTAATTTTCAAAATAGATAAACTCGCTGCCAAAAATAAAGACGTTGTGTCTAAACTATTTCCGCAACTATACAATGAGGAATACTTCTCTCTTGCAGATTTTTCAATTTTCTTACCCCAAGGCGGGTTAGTGAAAATGAGGTCGTAAGTGATTTTTTCTGTCTTTAACTTGTGTGCCTCCTGTAAAAAATCACCAACTTTAACGTTGTTGGTGTCAAAACCAAACTCATCTTTGATTCTCTGCTTGGTAATTACAACTGCATTTTCATCTACGTCAAACCCGTAAACATTTTCAGGGGCTACTCCTTGCCTAATTGCTTCAATAACAAAATTACCAGAGCCACAACAGGGGTCTAAAAATTTATAATCAGGGTTGATTTTTATGTTTTTAAACATATCTTTTACCACCCAAGAAGGAGTGTAATAAATGCCCTCCTTGTTTCTATATGAATCTGCAAGTGAACTTTCGTATTCAATGCCTATCTGTTCTCCATTGAATTTTTCAATCAATAAACTCAATTTGTCAGAGACTTCTTTATGGTCGTGGTCATCTTTTAATAATTTGTTTGCTCTTGCATTTAGTTTTTCTTTTCCTGCAACCTGAGACATAAATTTCTCAAAAGACTCCTGTGAAACAATTCCTTTTCCTGATTGAAATAAGTAACCTGTCTTAATCCAATTACGAATAGTTGCAGTTGAAACATTAGCTGTTTTTGCCGCCTGTTCAATTGTCAGCCCGTATGTTTCTATTTCACCAAAAATATTTGTCTGCATAACTCAAAGGTCGTTAAAATTGTCGCAATATTGGGAGATGTCTGACTTTTTAGCATTACTGCGAACTCTTAAATATGCGAAACTTTTGTCGTGCTTTTTGTATTGTCGAAGTCAACAATACAAAAAGCACGCCCCCCCTCTCGTTTTTCAGGTTTAGCGCGTCAAACGGACTTTTTATGTTTTCCAGCGTTCGGTTGCTGACATGGGTGTAGCGGAAAGTCGTTTTGATGTCGTTGTGCCCCAAGAGTTCTTGGGATGACTCACAGTCACAAAAGTAATCGGACAGACAGGTTCTGCAAAGCCTTGCACACCATATTTTTCAATACTGGAACATCGCCAAAGACCAAATCGCGGTATGCAAAGACTGCGAGCTTCCCTACATTTGTACCGACTGCCGTCACGCTCCAATCAAGACTTTGCACGAAACGAAATAGCGCCCATTTGACCCAAAAACGATTTTTCACATTACAAACTAAACTGCTTTTCAATAAAAAAAATCCTCCTGCTCGCCATTCTCCTGACGACCACCGCCCACACGTTCGCGCAAAGCGCGAAAATCGTCCCGCCGACAAAAACAACCGAACCGATTGACCATTCACAAATCAAGTTCAACACGCCCCAATCCGCTGTTCCATTGGTACGAAACCCTCTTGCCCCCGCCGGAGTGAAATTTCAGACACTTCCGGCGCTTGATATTCAAGGCGGCGCACAGACATCAGGCGTGCGCATCACTCGCGACGAGCGGAATGGCATGCCGATTCTGTTTGAAGGTGTCACCGAGGCTTCCGCCGATATCGCCGACGTGAAAGCAGGGGCACTCGCTTATTTGGCGAGCCTGAAACCTACGGGAATCGCTGCTCCTGCCAATGAGTTTGTGGCCACAAGGGTGGAAACCGACCAATTGGGCAATAGTCACGTCCGTTTGGAGCAAGTTTTCAAAGGTGTGCCGGTATTTGGCGGAGAAGTCATCGCCCATGCGAGAAAAGGGGCTTTTGACCTGCTGAATGGCCGCTATTTCCCCACGCCCCAACTCAACTCCGTGACCCCCGTCGTGGATGCCAGCCGCGCCATTGACCGCGCCAAGCAAAACATCGGCCTTGAAAATATCAAAACAGACTGGACCCCAGAATTGCTCAATTTGCTCAAAATCGAGCCATTCCAAGCGCAACTGGTCATTTATCACCACGAAGAAAATTTGGACAACGAGCGGCTCGCGTGGCACATAGAGGCCCACCCGAACCTGCTCACCCGCGTCGTCTATTTTGTGGATGCGCTGACGGGCGAAGTGATTCATCACTACGACTTCACTTGCAAAATTGACGGTGGCAGGCACGAGCACACCGCTGTCACGCGCCTCCCCGTCGCCGACGACCCGAAAGAAGACCTGCCCAATGTGCCTATGCCTGAGCCTCCATTTGCCCCGCCGCCGGTCATTGGCACGGGCATTGACTTGCTCGGCCAAAACCGTTCGTTTGGCGCGTGGCAGCAGGGAGCCACTTACTATCTGGAAGATGCGAGCAAGCCCATGTTTAAGCCCGCGGCTTCTACCATGCCCGGCGACCCGGTGGGCGTCATTGTTACGCTGAACGCGAAAAACACCTCCCCGCAGAATCAAAACTTCGATTATAGTTTTTTCACCTCTGGCTCCACCAATTTTAGCAACGCTGCCACAGGCGACGGCGCCAGAGCCGTGAGCTCGCATTGGAACAGCATCAAAAGTTACGACTATTTCAAGAACACTTTTGGCCGAGAGTCCATTGATGGGCAAGGAGGCAACATCATCTCGTTTTTCAACGTGACTGAAAGCAACGGCAGTTCCATGGAAAACGCCTACTGGAATGGCGCGGCCATGTGGTACGGCAACGGCGGCTCCACGTTCCGACCACTCGCACGCGGCCTCGACGTGGGCGGTCACGAAATGACGCATGGTGTGGTGGAAAAAACTGCCAATCTGATTTATCAGAATGAAAGCGGCGCACTCAACGAGTCATTTGCCGACATCTTCGGCGCGATGATTGACCGCGATGACTGGCTCATTGGTGAAGACGTGATGCAGCCCGGCACCCACGTTGCTCTCCGCAGTATGCAAGACCCCCACAATGGGGTCAACTCCAACAGCCCGTGGTGGCAGCCTCGTACCGTGAGCGAGCAATACAACGGCACTCAAGACAACGGCGGCGTGCACATCAACAGCGGCATCCCCAACTGGGCGTATTACCTCTTTGCCAACAACGCCAATGTGGGCAAGGACAAGGCCGAACAAGTGTTTTACAAGGCATTGAGGGACTACTTGGTGAAGTCAAGCAAGTTTGTGGATTTGCGCATCGCCGTGCTCCAAGCAGCCAACGATTTGTATCCGCAGGGCAACCTCGTCGGCATTGCCGCCGCCACCGCTTTCGACCAAGTCGGCATTCAGGGCAGCACTCCCGGCGGCAATTACCTCGGCAACCTCCCCATCAATCCCGGCACCGACTATGTGCTTTGTGTGACCAACAATTCGCAAAATCTTGAAGTCCGCAACGGGAGCGGCGCGCTCATTGGCACCATTTATACACAGGGCGTCAAAAGCCGCCCCAGCGTGAGCGACAACGGGGGGCAAGTGGTGTTCGTCAATAACATCGGGCACATCATCACTATTGACCTTTCCTATACGCCGACTTTCCAAGCGGTCGTCAATCCACCGCTCAGCTCTCTGCCTGAGTGGCGCAACGCGGCCATCTCAAAAGATGGCACCTTCGTCGCTGCCCTGACACAGAACGAGAACAAGCTGATTTATGTCTATGATGTACTTTTTGATGAGCTGGTAGCATTTGAACTCTACAACCCAACCTACTCCACTGGCCAAAGCACAGGCGATGTGAAGTACGCAGACATCTTGGAATTCGACTATTCTGGCCAATACATCATGTACGATGCTTTCAACGAACTTTCCAGCACCACCAACGGGAACATCAGCTATTGGGACATCGGCTTCCTGAAATTCTGGGAAGCAGGCGGGTTCGCCAACTCGAGCAATTATTTCATCACAAAACTATTCAACGGTCTGCCTCAGAAAACCAACGTGGGCAACCCGACCCTTTCCAAGAATTCGCCCTACATCATCGCATTCGATTACTACGATGGCATCAAAGACCAGAACGACATTCTGGGCGCCAATGTGGAGACCGGCAATGTCGGCATCATCTTGGAAAACAACGGCGCATACAGCTGGCCCACCTATAACCGCTTGGACAACGCCCTCTACTACGAAGGCCCCAACCAAGCCGGCACCACCAACATCTACAGGCGCGGCCTCAACCCCGACAAAATATCGGGAACGGGCAACGAAACTCAATTCATTGCCGACCGCCAGTTGGTGGTGTGGTTTGCCAACGGCAACCGTAGCCTCAGCGTAGGCACTGACGAGCCTTTGCACTCGACCATCAGCCTCACCGTCGTGCCTAACCCCGTGACGGACATGGCACGGCTCAATATTGAAGCAGCGAGCGCAGCCGCCGTTCAAGTCAGCGTGGTCAATCTGTTGGGTGCCACCGTGCAAAACCGCGAGGTTCAACTCGCGGAAGGCTTGAACCAGCTCGAACTGAATATGCAAAATTTGCCCACTGGCACTTACTTCGTCCGGCTGTTTTCTGGCAATAGCGGTGTCACCGCGAAAGTGGTAAAGCAATAGATTTAAGCCAGCGTTAAGTTTGACCGTGTGAGACATCCGAGCTGTATTCCCTGCTCGGATGTCTCTTTTTTGTCGGTTAGGCTCCTCATTTTTGCGCTATGTTTGATTCTTATTCGCATGCTTTTGAAAAAATGCTTAGATAAACACACTCTCTATGAAATCACTCGCAATCGTTGCCCTACTTCATTTTACATTTATTGCGTCTCCATTTTGTCAAACGTCCGCCACCTCCGCCCCTGCAAGCCCAAAGCTAATCGTTGGCATTGTGGTGGACCAAATGCGCTATGATTTCCTCTATCGCTATCAAGCCAAATACGGTCAAAACGGCTTCAACCGCCTGCTATCTGAAGGCTTTTCCTGCGAAAACACGCGCTACAACTTTGCGCCGACGTACACCGCGCCGGGCCATGCGGCCATTTACGCCGGCGCCACGCCATCCGTGACCGGCATCATCGGCAACGATTGGTGGGACCCCGAATGGCGCAAGCACCGCTACGTCACCACCGACGAGCGTTACAAAACCGTCGGCAGCACCACCGTGAAAGTGGGGCAACATTCGCCCTCCGTATTGCTCTCCACCACCATCACCGATGAGTTGCGGCTATCCAACAATTTCAAATCGAAGGTCGTGGGCATTTGCTTGAAAGACCGGGCGAGCATCCTGCCGGCAGGGCATATCCCCAATGCAGCCTATTGGTTCGACGACACTTCGGGCAATTGGATTACCTCCACCTACTACCCCGACTCCACGGGGCTGCCAAGGTGGGTACAGGATTTCAATGCCAGTCGCCAGCCCGATTCCCTATTGTCTCAAAATTGGGACAAAATGGTGTCCGGCACTTATCAGGAGAGTTTTGAGGATTGGGACAGATACAACAAGGGCGACTACGCTCGCTACCTTCATGGGAAAAAAATGCCCTACGACCTACCCACCTTGAAAAAAACAGGCGGCTATGGTTTGTTGCGCTTCACCCCGTTTGGCAACACGCTCACGCTCAATTTTGCGATGGAAGCGGTCAATAAGATGCAGCTCGGCGCGGGCGAGGCAACCGATTTCCTCTGCATCAGTTTTTCAAGCCCCGACTATTGTGGCCACCAATTTGGCATTCACGCCGAGGAAACGGAGGATATGTACCTGCGTTTGGACCGCGAAATCGCCCGCTTTTTGGATTTTTTGGATAAAAAACTGGGCAAGAACAACGTGCTCTTGTTTTTCACCGCCGACCATGGCGCAGCGGAGACCCCAGCCCATCTCAATGACTTGCGCATCCCGGCTGGTGTTTTCCCGGAAAGCAAATTGGAAGAGACGCTGGAAAAAGCATTGGCCAGCGCGCTGGGTATCGGCGGCAATTTCATCCACGAGGCGAACAACCAGCAAATCTGGCTCAATTGGGACGCGATGGCCGACCTCGACATCGAGCCTAACGACGTGGCCTCCGTCATCATTGACCACTTGCGCAAGCAGCCGGGCGTGTACGACGCTTTCACCCGCGAGGAATTGATGATGTTGCCGTCCGAATATCCCTTTGCCCCTGAGCTCCGCAGGGGCATCCACCCGCGTCGCTCCGGCGACATCATTTTCCACCTCGACCCTGCTTGGCACGCCGACGACAAGACTTTCCCGAAAGGCGGCACCACGCACGGCTCTCCCTACACCTACGACACACACGTTCCGCTCATCTGGTATGGCTGGAAAATAAAGCCCGGCGAAACCTTTGCTCCTGTGGACATTACCGACATAGCACCCACGCTATCCGCCATGTTGCGCATTGCAAAACCCAACGGGACTACCGGGAAAGTGATTGAGGAATTGATGAAATAGGCGGGGGCGGTTAGCCCTTATTGGCCAGCTGCCCGCAGGCCGCGTCAATGTCCTTGCCTCGGCTGCGCCGCACCGTCACCGTCACGCCTTCCTTGGCGAGGTAAGCCGCAAAGGCATTCAGACGGTTTTCGTCGGATTTTTCAAACGTCGCGCCGTCTATCGGGTTGTATTCGATGATATTGACCCGAACGGGGAATTTTCGGCGGCAGAGCTGCACCAGTTTGGCGGCATCTTCAAGGCTGTCGTTGAAGCGCTCGAAGGCGATGTATTCGTAGGAGATGCGGTTTTTTGTTTTTCGATAAAAATACTCCAACGCCTCCATGAGCGCGGCGAGGTTGTTCGTCTCGTTGATAGGCATTATTTCGTTGCGCTTGGCATCGTCGGCGGCGTGTAGGCTGAGCGCAAGGTTGGAGCGAAATCCATCGTCGGCCAATTTTCGGAGCATCTTGGCGATGCCTGCGGTGCTGACCGTGATGCGCCGAGCCGACATTCCCAACCCACCTTGAGCGGGGGGGGCGGTTAGCCGGGCGATGCTCTCCATCGTGTTGGCGTAGGTCAGTAGCGGTTCGCCCATGCCCATGTAAACCACATTGGTCAGTGGGCGGCCAAAGGCTTCGAGACATTGGCGGTTCACGCCCACTACTTGGTCGAAGACTTCGGCAGCCTCCAAGTTGCGCTTGCGGCCCATGCGTCCGGTGGCGCAAAAGGCGCAAGTGAGGCTACATCCGACTTGTGTGCTGACGCAGACGGTAAATCGCTCTTCGGCTGGCACGGGAATGAGGACGCTCTCGACGCGGTGCCCATCCCAAGTGAGCCAGCGCGTCTTGATGGTGCCGTCGGCGCTGTGTTGCACTTTGTCTTCGCGGAGGGTGTGCAGCGTGAAATGCTCCCTTAGTCGCTGACGCAAGTCTTTGGAAAGGTTCGACATCGAGTCGAGGTCCGTCACGGCTTTTGTCCAGAGCCATTCATAAAGTTGGCGGGCGCGAAAACGCGGCTCTCCCCACTCCGCAAGGGTGGCTTCAAGTTCGGGCAAAGAATGAGCGCGTAGGTCGGTCACGGTGTTGGCAGAGAATGTTGAGTGGTTGACAGTCAGTTTTTTTCGTGAAAACTTAGCGTGTCACCACCCACCCCGACCCGTCCCGCCGGCTGGCGGGGAGGGGTCGGCAAGAGCGGCTAAGTTTTTACTTTTTTCCCACTAATAAAAAAAGCGACGCATCGCGCTCTCACGCAACACTTCGCTTCCTGATTTTATTGATGCATTTCGACTGGTTATAGTTTCCAGTCGTCTTCGTCGTCAATTTCGTCTTTCTTTTTGCGCGATTTTTTCTCTTCGGGAGCTTCGTCCTTCTCTTCTTCTTCGATCTCGTCGGTTTCTACGCGGTCTTCGATTTCGTCGGTTTCCTCGTCGCGGAAATCTTCGTCTTCCATGTCGCGGTTGTTGGCTTCCCATTCAGCCTGACGGCGGTCGAATTCTTCGTAGTCGAAATCCGGCATCAGGTCGGTCTTGACGTGGTTCACCACTTCGTTGAGCGAGGCGACAAAGCGATTGAAATCTTCCTTGTAGAGGAAAATTTTGTGGCGCTTGTAGCCATAGCCATCTTCACGGCGCGTGCTTTCAGTGATGGTGATGAAGTAGTCGTTGCCCCTCGTTTTCTTCACATCGAGGAAGTAGGTGCGACGTTTGCCAGCGCGGACGCGCTTGGAAAACACGCTTTCCTCTTGTTCGCGTTCGCCACGGTCGCGGTCGAAGCTCCCCCGGTCGCGAAAGCCGCCTCTGTCTCTGTCCCTGAAATCGCCCCGGTCGCGAAAGCCGCCTCTGTCGCGGTAGTCCCCTCCCCGGTCGCGGTTGTAGCCCCGGTCGCGGTCATAGCCCCGGTCGCGATTGTCGCCACGGTCTCTATCCCGAAAATCCCGGTTGTCTCTCCGTTTAAAATGCCCGTATTCCACCTGTCAAAAAAAGTTTAGTGAATAATTTTGGTGAACAAATTGCGAGCAAAGGTAGATTTTCCAATGAAACAACCATGTCTTTTAAAAGAAATTCTGTCTTTGGCGTTTTTTCTGCCCCTTAATGCTTGGTTGAAGGAAGCGGAATGGGGGCATTGGACGTTTGGGGCGCATTTCAAATGGTCGCTTTTGGAGGCTGTCTTACAAGTGATATAGTCAACGCAAATAAGCCCCGTCCGCTTCACTTGGCCGGGCAGGCCCCTAAGCACAGGGTCTGACAAGGTGGTTTTGAACGAACGGTACTCGCAATCCTTTGGAAGTCATGCAAATCAATCAAGGAAATCCCTGCCTTGCCAACGGGCAGGTTCAAATCCTCTTTAATCTGGGTATAGTTGTTGACAGGATTGACAAGATTTACAGGATTAGCGATTTTATTTTTGGAAAAAACCTGTAAATTTTGTCAATCCTGTCGAAATTTAAACTTGTGAGACAGCCTGTATCGGAACAGCGTCCAATTCACTTGCGACCATTTGAAATGCACCCGACATTTTAGGAAGTCATTGCCTCCTCATTCCCTTCAACACGAATACCCCTTCTTCACTCATCACTCGCAAAAAGAAAATACTGGCTGGTAGCGTCTCCAACGGGATAGCCGTTTGCTCCGAAAGCACATCGCTGCTCCAATGCAGACGTCCCGCAGCGTCGAGCAATTCGACGCGGGCAGTGTGCGGGACTTTGCCCGAAAGCCGATGCAGATTGGCGACATGGGTCGCGGGACTGGGTGCAAGCGCCCACGAGGCTGGGACGGGTGGCGGCACGGGGCTGCTGCTCGGCTGGTCGGGACACTCGAATTGCAGGACAAATTGCTGATAGCCGGGTGTTTTGTCGTTTTGCAGAGAATAATCGTCACCAAAGTCAAGGGTGGTGTTTTGGAAATTGGAGCCGAATATCGCGTGTTTTTTATTGGTTCGGAGAAAGGGTAAAGAGCCGAGGAAGCCGCCGTTGGAACCTTGCACGAGCAGGCTGTCGTCGAAATTGGCATCATAAGAGCGAACAGCCATGCCGCCGATGTCAGAAAACTGGAGCAACAATCGGCCGCAAAAAGGCTGCAACGCAGCGTGTTGGTAGTCAGTGGGGAGAAAACCTTCAAGAATGGTTTCTGACCACAGCGGGTCGCCGCTGGGCGAATAGGCTTTTAATCTGTAGCCTGCGGATTGGGTGGGGGCTGCATCGAAGTCGTACGACAGCAGGAAGGCGTTGCCGCCAAACACCGCCACTTTGGGATGTTCGTCGAACGTGATGTAGTTGTATGCTCGAATCCAATGCGCCGTGAAAGAGGAATCGAGCCGGACGATATAGTTGGCATAGCCGGTTTGCATCGGTGGCTCGGGCACCATTAGGTTGGCGAACATTTCCCACGGAGCGGCTGTGCCAACGGCATACAACCGTCCTTCGCCGTCGAGCGCGAGCTGACTGATGCTGCGAATGTTGAGTGTTTTTTCAAGTTGCAAATTGCCGTCGAAGTCGTAGCGCCGCAGCCTTGACTGTATCGCTTCGTGTATGCTGGCGACGTAAATCGCATCGGGGGCTACCGCCAGCGCCCAGCCAAGACAGTCTTCCGGCAAGGTGCTTAGGTAGGTGTCCACCCACTGAAAATGTCCATCGGGAGTCAGTTTTGCGATGAAAAAATTGGCATCGTAGTCATTGATTCCGGGAATGAGCCAATCGGGAGCGAGCCGAAAAGAGTCCACATAGCCGCCTGTGATGACCAAGCCGCCGTCGGGTGTCAGCGCGGCATCACAGATGCGGGCGATGTTGCCGGGAAATTCGCGCCGCCAGAGCAGTGTTCCGTCGGGACCGTATTTGCTCAATACCGGGTCGCCCGCCGGGAACAGCCCCAATATGCCACTTTGCCCAAAGGTATTTTTAAGATTTAGCGTGGAAGCAAGGTAGAGGTTGCCTTCGGCATCGAGAGCGCCAGTTGTGAGCATTCCAGAATCTGGCTGATGAATCGGTCGGGCATCGATCAGTTTTTGGGCAAAAAGGGAGGAAAAGAAGGTTGCCAGCAGAATAAAAAGGCACAATCGGCGCATAGTCGTTTTTTTGCCACAAAATTGGGGGAGATAGCTGAACATTGCACTCGCATGAACAGATGAAAACACGCTATTTTTGGCCAAAAACATGGATGATGCCACCGCGTAAACTCTTGATTGCCTGCCTTTTTTATTTTTGTGCCGCGCCTGTGTTGGCAGCTCAGCCTCAACCGGTCCATGTCGGCATCTACTTGATGAATTTGTATGACCTGAACATGGACGAACATTCGTTCTACGCGGACTTTTACATTTGGTTCAAATGGAAGGGAGAGATTGACCCCACGGAAATCGAGTTCGTCAACCTGATAGAAAAATGGAGCATGGCGCACGAGCAATCGGGCGACAGCAGCAGTTTTTTGTTGAAAGACGGCACCAATTATCGCATTTTCAGGGTGGAGGGGCGTTTTTTTCACTCTTTCTCCCTCAGCCGTTTTCCTTTGGACAAACATAAACTCGACATACAGATTGAAAGCCCGGAGCATCCTGCCGCAGCGCTCGTGTATCTGCCCGACACTAACGCTGCCGAAATTCGCAACACCCTGAAACTCATCGGCTGGGAAACGAAGGGCTGCCAGTTGCAATCGTCCGTCCATGACTACGGCACGGACTTCGGCAACCCAGAGGAGAACGCCCAACGATACAGCAACTTGGCCTTCACCGTCACGCTGGCGCGCCCGCTGAGTTATTTCATCCTCAAGATGTTGCTGCCCATTTTGATTGTCATGCTGGTCAGCATCGGGGCGCTCATCCTGCACCCTTCTTACATTGACACGCGCTCGTCGTTGCCCATTGGCGGGCTGCTGACGGCGGTGTTTCTGCAACAGTCGTACAGCGACGCGCTGCCCGACACGGGCTACATGGTGTTGATGGACAAAATCTATCTGCTGTGTTATTTCTTGATTTCGATGGTGTTGCTGCAAGTCATTCGGGCTGGCAACGATTTGGCACGCAACCAACCGGAGCAAATCATCATTCGCAGGGAGCGGCGACTGGCGCGGGTTTTCTTCGCTATATTCATTTTGGGCGTATTTGCGCTGTGTCTCTGGTGAAATTTTTCGAGACATCGTTTTTTTTGTTCAAATAACGCAAGGTGGATACTTTTGGCCTTCCATTCACGAACTCAAAAACAACACTCGCCTCCGCCTGTTTTTGCGGAAAAAACAAACTGCTCGCGCTCGACCGATGTCCCAATTTCAATTCTACCAACCTTTCACGGGTGTCGTCCGGCACCTGATTATCATCAACGTCCTGATGTTCGTAGGCACATACATCATTCTTGGCGAGCCACAGCGGGACTACACAACTGGCGAATACTACGACATGGGGCGCTTGGCATTGGCGGTCTATATGCCGGGCTCGGAGCACTTTCAGCCCTACCAGATAGCGACCCATATGTTCATGCACGGCAACTTGATGCACCTGCTGTTCAACATGTTGGCACTCTACATTTTCGGCCCCATGATAGAGATGGTGTGGGGACATAGGCGCTTTTTGTTTTACTACATATTTTGCGGCGTGGGCGCTTACATCCTCTACACGGGCGTGCAGTGGTGGGAGCTCCAGCAGATGGGCATGGACCCTCGCGCTTGGAACGTGCCGATGCTGGGGGCTTCGGGGGCTGTTTTCGGGATTTTGGCTGCATTTGCCTATCTTTTCCCGAACCAGATAATCAGTCTGCTGTTTCCGCCCATATCCCTCAAAGCCAAGTATTTCGTGCCGATTATGGCGGGGCTGGAGTTGTTTTACGGAGTGCAACGTTTTTCGACGGGGGTGGCGCATTTTGCCCACTTGGGCGGCGCGGTTTTTGGTTTCATATTGATAATGATTTGGTATCGGGGGCGTTTCCAATGACGAACACTTATTTCACATCCTACACCGATTCAACAAAAAGCAATGGCGGTTTTTAGGTCCATTTGGGAAGACATCAAACATTCGTTTAGAGCTGGCAACATGGTGACGCGACTGGTCATCCTGAACTTCGCCGTATTCGTGTTGGTGAAAATCCTTTTTGTATTGTTGTGGATGACCGGCAGGGCGGGCGACTGGTATGAGCAAGTACTGCTGTTTTTTTGCATGCCGGGCGATTGGAAGCTGCTTTGGCATTTTTGGGCACCCGTCACCAGCATTTTCCTGCACGAAAGCTTTTGGCATTTTTTGGGCAATACCATCACGCTTTACCTATTTGGCATCATTGTCGGCGATTTGATAGGCGACAGGCGGGTGTTGCCAATCTACCTTTTGGGCGGCTTGGTGGGCAATGTGCTTTACTTTTTCTCTGCCCAGTTCATGCCTTATGTTGGTTCCTACGCTTTGGGAGCCTCTGGCGCGATAATGGCGCTGGCGGGGGCCGCGCTCATTCTTGCGCCCGACTACCGCGTCATGCTCTTCCTGCTCGGAGAGGTGAAGGTGAAGTACATCGTGCTGGTGCTGGTGTTGCTCGACTTTGTGGGCATCGCCAACCAAAGTAACACGGGCGGCCATGCGGCGCATCTCGGAGGCTTTGCGGCAGGCTGCTGGTTCGTGTTTTTGCTGCGCGACGACCGCGACCTGTCGGAGCCTATTAACCGCTTTCTGGACAGGCTCATGAGCTTGTTCGCACCAGCTCGACCGCGCCCCAAAAAGACAAAACGCAAGACCCAACCCGCCTTCCGCGCCACTTTCGGCGGGGCTAAGGGCAGCAACGTGAGCGACACGAACGACCTGTCGTTCCAAGAGCGTCTTGATGCCATTCTGGACAAAATCAAAGAGAAAGGTTATGAAAATCTCGAGCAGGAGGAGAAAGACTTTCTCTATGAAGCAAGCAAAAAATAGATGCGCTACCTCATCAAGAACGCGGTCAAAATCATCAGTGCCGCCGTGGTGCTGATGACGTTGCTGGCATACATCAGCCCGCACGTCAATCCCGCGTCCTTTCCGTGGCTGACGTTTTTTGGCACTGCTTTCCCGTGGCTCCTGTTGGCCAATTTGTTCCTCGTTGTGTTGTGGACTTGGCGAGCCAGCCGTTTTGCCTTGTATCACTTGGGCATTTTGGTTTTTGGCTGGCAGTACGTCACTGGCTTTTTGGGTTTCGACTTTGGGAAAGACACCAAGCCAGAGGGAGCCTTCACGGTGGCCACGCACAACATCGGCGGCGTGTGGCACGGCCAACATTTTATTTCTGACTCATTTAGAGAAGCCACTGCCGAGCGCTACGCTCGTTTTTGGAAAAAAAACGGAGTGCCCGACGTGCTGTGCGTGCAGGAAATTGGCACCAAGTTCTATCATCTGTTGGGGAAAAAAATGGGCTACGACTACACCTTCAATCTCAAAAAAGGCACGGTCATCTTCAGTCGTTTCCCCATAGAGGCAGGGGGCGAAATCCCATTCGACAAGACTTCCAATTCGTCGCTTTGGGCCGATGTGCGCGTTGGGAAAAAATTGGTGCGCATCTACAGCATACACTTGCAATCGAACAAGGTCACCGTCACCACCGAAAGGGTCATAGAAAATCCCAACTTGAAGGAGCGCGACACTTGGAGAGAAATCGGCGGCGTGCTCAGACGAGTAGGCCGCGCCACCCGCGTCCGTGCCGAACAAGCGCAGCGTGTGCGTCAGCATCTCATTTCCTCGCCTCATCCCGTCGTGGTGTGCGGCGACTTCAACGACACGCCCAACTCCTTTGTGTACGCACACATCTCGCAGGGGCTTTCCGATACCTTTCGCAAAAAGGGTTTGGGTCTCGGCACCACTTTCGCAGGCGTGTTGCCTCTTTTACGCATTGACTATGTATTGGCCGAAAGTGGTTTTTCGGTGTATGCCTGTCGCACCATCAGGGCGGGCGATTCGGACCACTATCCTGTGGTGGCGACGCTGGGGTTTTAAAACAGCCTCTAACGCACCGCGCAGCGCAACAACTCCACGCCCTCAATGCTTCCTTCCAACACGTCACCAATGTTCACTCGCCCCACGCCCGCTGGCGTGCCAGTAAAAATGTAGTCGCCCTTGTGCAGGGTGAAATAGCGCGAGATGTGACAAATCAACGTGTCGAAGGAAAAAATCAAATCGCGGGTGTGGCCGTCCTGCACCACCGCGCCATTTTTTTTCAGTTGAAAATGAATGTCCTGTGGGTTTTTCAACTCTGCCAACGGCACAAAACGGCTGATAGGCGCCGAGCGGTCGAATCCCTTGGCGATTTCCCACGGATGGCCTTTTGATTTGAGTTTGTCCTGCACGTCGCGGGCAGTGAAGTCAATGCCGAAAGCCACCGCGTCGTAGTAGCGCGAGGCAAATTCGGGCTGCACCGAGCGACCGTTTTTGCAAATGCGCAACACGATTTCGCCCTCGTAGTGCAAGTCTTGCGTGAAGTCAGGGTAGTAGAAAGGCTTGTTGTTCACCAGCAGCGCGGTCGGCGGCTTCATGAAAATAAGCGGCTCCGACGGCACGGGGTTGTTGAGTTCCTTGGCGTGGTCCACATAGTTGCGACCGATACAGAAGATTTTCATGCGGCGAAAGTAGGGAACTTTGATTTTTCACCGGATGAGTGGCGATGGCAAACTTGCTGTGGATGCACAACCCGAAGCACTCATCAGCGTGTTTTTAAAAATGAAATAAAGATGAGTCATCCCGAATTTTGAAAAACAGATTTTGGCTCACTATTTTGCTAAAAATCAAGTCTTATATAGTCAACGCAAATCAGCCCCGTCCGCTTCACTTGGCCGGGCAAGCCCCTGAGCACAGGGTCTGAAAGGTGGTTTTGAACGAGCGGCGCTCGCAATCCTTCGAAAATCATACAAATCAATCAAGGGCATCCCTGTCTTGCCAACGGGCAGGTTCAAATCCTCTTTAATCTGGGTATAACTGCCCCAGCGGGGCTGAATGTGGGTAGAAAATGACACCCGCCCCTTCTTCCAAGCTCCAGCGGGGCGGAATATGGGCAAAGACCTCCTTCATATTCCGCCCCGCTGGGCAAAAGTTCGGGACGACTCATGTTTACGGCTTTTCCAAAATATAGCAACCTCACAACACCTTTCAAAGTCCTATTTCAAAGGGTACACATTTTTTCAGGTAAAAACCCAGTCGAAGTTCTTTGACAATTCGGAAAAGAAGTTAATGACGCAGTCGCAGTCGTTCCTGATGGCCAGTTGTGCGATTGCGATGGGGCCTATTTTGGGCAACCTGTCCTTTCGAACGATGACCTCGAGCCTTTCGACTGGCTCTTTTTCCTTGATGAACACCCCCATGCAAAAACTGAGGACGAAGGAGAAAGCGGCCACGATGATCAGGTTTGCCAGTTTTTTGGGACATTTCAGCCGTGTCTTGTGGAGGTAGAAGCCGGCAGACTTGAGGTGCTTGAACAAGGTTTCGATCTTGAACCTCCGTTTGTAGTAATGGCAGGCCTCGTGGCCCAGTTCGAGGTTGGTCAACAGGAACAGGGGCTTTGAGTGCCCTTTTCCGCGCCAGTACACCGCGTTTGCCAGCGGCAGGGCGCCCCCGATAAAGCAAATGCTGCGGGTGGTACGCAAAGAGTCGAAGCGTGCGACCTCGCCGTCAAAGTCGATGAGGCGGTCCGAGGACGTCCTGACCACGAACAGCCAACCGTTCTCCACACACCACTGCCGCAGGCCCTGACCGTCAAACTCCCCGTCGCCCAAGAGCACGATCCTGAAGCCCGGCGGACAAAAGTGGGCGACCATTTTGACCAGGTCGGTGTGCATCTCCTCTGGGAAATGCCCCTTTTCCCCCTTTTTGACCACCCAAGCCACCGGAATGGCAAAGCCTCGGCACATGACCGAGAGCATCAACGTCGTGTTGGCCGAGCCCGTCTGGCTGCCGTCCATGACCAGCACGAGCTCGCCCTTGTCCGCCAAGCCCAGCAAAAAGTACTGGGCGAAGGGCAGGTAAAAGGTCTGCCAATCGGTCCACTTGTTGCCCAGCCAACGCTTGGCCTGCTGCAACAGGCTGGACTTCTTCCTCGCCCGGTAAGCCTCCGTGGCCTCGCTCAAACTCTCCAAACGACAGTGCCCGTTGCGCACGCAGGCTTGGATCAGGCTCGCCATCAGGCAAACACGCCTGGACAATTGGCCGCTGCTGGACCCGGGTATGACCCTGTGTAAAAAATCGAGAATATCTTTGTGGGCGCTTCGGCGCATATGGAAGGGGGGATTTTGATTAGGAACCACAAATTTCCCCTCCATTTTTCTTTTCCGACTTTTCAAAGAACTAAGCCCGGTTTCTTAACCGGAAAATGTGTACCCTTTCAAAAAGTCCTACATTTGCCACGTTTCCAAAGCAATTTTTCAACTTTAAAACCCTGTGTTCCGATGGCATCGAAAAAAACAGATAAAGCCACCTTCAACTACGGTGGTGTTCAAATCAGCCTGACCAAGAGCAAGACCAAAGGCGCTGTCCAGTACGGCGTGAAAAAGAAAGCCGTCAAACGCGGCGTGGCAGCGGCCCCCCCCGATGATTTTGAGGGGTTTGAGGTGTTTCAGGCCAAGCGCAATCTCGACCAAAAACTGGAAGACCTCCGCGCCCAGCCCGACGTGTCCATCGGCACCCACGTCTGGAACGTGGACGGCGACGAAGAGGTGCCCTTCATTCCCACAGGAAACATTTACCTCGAATTCAAACCCGGCACCGATTACGACAAGCAACGCGACCTGATGGATGAGCTCGGCCTGAACGTGATTGAAATCGTCAGCCCGGAAGCATATCGCGTGAGCGTCACGGAAAAATCGCCCAACCCCATCAAGTGCGTGATGCTCATGCAGAAAAAGAAAATCGTGGCGGTGGCGGAGCCTGAATTTGTGACCAAACCCGTCACGAACAATTTTGCACCGCCCACTGGCCGCTTCTTCGCTACCCAATGGCATCTGGAGAATACTGGCGGCGCCATCCCGATTGTTGACATCCCGAATGCCATTTTTGGCGCATCCCACTTCAAGCGCGGTGCCGATGCCAGAGTGAAGGAGGCATGGGCTTTCATAGGCAGCTTAGGCTCCAGCAATATCAGGATTGCGGTGATTGATACGGGTTTTGCCACCGACCATCCGCAACTGCGCGGCGATGGCACCAAAGTCCGCAACCCATTCAACGCCGCCAATCGAAGCGCCGATGCTTCCCCTTGGTATCAGACCGCCGACGGGAGTTGGGGCGTGTTCAGTCATGGCACCTCTTGCGCTGCCGTCGCCGCTGGCGCACTGGATGCGCAAGGCATACTGGGCGCAGCACCCAACGCCCGCATCATCCCCATCAAACTCGATATTCTCAGCGACGAAGCTATCAAAAATGCCTTTGAACACGCGCTGCTCAATGGTGCCGACATCATTTCTTGCAGCCTCGGCTTTCCCAAACCTGTACCGCTTTCCACCTACGTTTCCAACTACCTGAACAAAATCGCCCGCGAAGGGCGCGGCGGCAAAGGGGTGCCCATGTTTTTCGCAGCTGGCAACGCCAACCCTGCCTCCAACAACGTGCCGCGCCAAATCAGCGATTTTGCCGCGCATCCAGAAGGTATTTGCGTCACCGCTTCCAATAGCCTCGACGAGCGCTCCGATTATTCTTTCTACGGCCCAAACGCCTTCTTGTGCGCCCCCACCAACGGAAACGACGGCGTGGGCATCACCACTGCCACCATAGAGGTGGACGACAGGGGACGCATGATGCACACTTTTACCAGCGGCTTCGGCGGCACCTCCAGCGCCACGCCGTTGGTGGCTGGCATCTGTGCGCTTATGCTGAGCGCCAACCCCAACCTCACCCTGAGCCAAATCAGGGACATCCTGCGCCAAAGCACTGACAAAATCGGCGGCGGCTACAATGCCAATGGCCATTCTCCCTATCTCGGCTATGGCCGCATCAACGCGCTCAAAGCCGTGAAAATGGCTGTCGGCGGCCAAGCCAATGTGTCCCCAACCCCCGCCTCCCAACCACCCACCACTACCACCACGCAACGCGGCAGGGTTATTTCCAAATTTTTGAATGTGCGTTCTGGCCCCGGTACCTCTCACCCCAAAGTGGCCGAATTGAATCAGGGCGACATTGTGAGTTTGTTTGAGAAAGTCTCTGGTTTTTGGCGTATCGGGCAAGGGCGTTTCGTAAGTGCCGACTTTATTCAGGTAATCGCTGGGAACAATGCACCCGTCACGACCCGGCGCGGCAAGGTGACCTCGTCTTTTCTCAACGTGCGCTCAGGACCGGGCACCAACAACCCCAAGGTGGCCGAACTGAAGCAGGGCGCGCTCGTCACCATTCACGAGACCAGCAGCAACGGCTGGCATCGCATTGGCGACAAACGATGGGTGATTGGAAGCAACATTCAGGAGGTATAAGAAGGTGTGAAGGATAACTTGTTCACTTCCACACTACTGGACACTTTCAAATTTGCCACGAAGTCACAAAGACGTAAAGCAAAATGCCCATTGATTTACCGCATTTTGTGCCTTTGTGTCTTTGCAGCACAAAAATAATGTCCAACAGTGTGGTTCACTTCACACGCTCTTTAACATTTTGCCTGCGAACTCTTTGCACCTACTGGCTGTTTCTCCCCGCGCTATGAATTCAAAAGAACGCCTACTGCTATTTATCCTCGCTGCGGTCAATTTTACCCATATCATGGACTTCATGATTATGATGCCCTTGGGTCCGCAACTCATGAACCTCTTGAAAATCAACCCCCAACAATTTGGGTTAGCCGTATCGGCTTATGCGATTACGGCAGGGGTTTCGAGCTTTATCTCGGCTTTTTTCGTGGATAGATTCGACCGCAAAAAGGTGCTGCTGTTTGCCTATATCGGGTTTGTCATCGGCACTTTTTCATGTGCTTTGGCCCCCAACTATGAGTTGCTCGTGGCAGCTCGAGTGCTGGCAGGTTTGTTTGGTGGCATGATTGGCGCTCAGGTGTTGGCCATCGTGGCCGATACATTCGAGTATGAGCGTCGCGCACGCGCCATGGGCATATTGATGACGGCGTTTTCTCTTGCATCGGTGGCAGGTGTCCCGACGGGTTTGTGGCTGGCAGCCAAGTTCAGTTGGCATATTCCCTTTGCCGCCATTGGAGGGGTAGGGGTGTTGGTCGCCATCCTGATTGCCACGTTTGTGTCGCCGGTCAACAAGCATCTGAACAATGCCCAACCCAAAGGCAACCCGCTTCATGTGCTCACCAACATCTTCCAGACACCCAATCAGATGAAGGCACTGACGCTCTCCATCGTGCTGATGATGGGGCATTTTGTCACCATACCCTTTATCGCCCCTTCACTGGTCGGCAACGTGGGATATAGCGAAAGCAACATTTTCCTCATATACCTTGTGGGAGGGGCACTCACCATTTTCACCTCGCCTTTAGTGGGAAAAATCGCTGACCGTCGCGGCAAATACCCAGTATTCGTTGTTTTCGCTTTGCTTTCACTCATACCCGTCTGGCTCATCACCAACCTTTGGCCCATGCCCTTGTGGAGCGTGTTGCTCATTTCCGGTTTGTTTTTCATTGTTGTCAACGGGCGCATGATACCCGTTCAAGCCATTGTTTCGGGGGTGGTCGCGCCACAGCAGCGCGGTGGTTTCATGAGCATCAACTCATCCATGCAACAGTTGGCCACCGGCGTGGCGGCGCTGATTGGTGGAGCCATTGTGCACAAAACAGCGGAAGGTCGCATCGAGCACTACGATTGGGTTGGGTACCTGTCCATGGCGTTGATTGCCATGAGCATTTGGCTGGCAAGCAGGGTGAAACCCCTGGAAGAGCAGAAAGAAGCAATAGCCCCGATGCCGGAAGCGCAACCCACAAGCGCCGTTGCGGAATGATGAGCGACACTCACAGGGCATTTTCTACCTTGATTTGTCGGGATTTGTCTGATGGACCTGATTTTCAAAAGATTGCAAGTGTTGTTCGTTCAAGACCACCATGTCAATCCCTGTACTCAAGGGCTTGCCCGGCCAAGTGAAGCGGACGGGACTTTTTTGTGTTGTCTACAACTCCGGGCCCACGTTATTTTATGCAAGGAACGCTTAAAAACACATGAGCCACCCCAAAACACAGGGTGGCTCATGTCTAATCACAATTGACAAAACTGCTTATCTCAAGAACAGCAGTTCGCGGTATTTCACCAAAGGCCAGTATTGGTCGTCCACAATGGCCTCCAATTCATCCACCGCCTCACGAATAATCTCCATCTGAGGCTTTGCCTTGTGGCAAAGAATACCTGCTTCTTCGCGCACGGATTCTGCTTCGTGAGCCTTCTCGAGCGCCTTGTGCAGTTTTTCCAAGCCCTCACGGATGATGTTGGTGTTCTTCACCACACGTTTCAGCATATCTTTCTGATAGCCAATCGCATCGTCCATACCAATTTCCTTCATGGAGTAGATATTGTCAGCCAATTCGGTCTGGTAGCGAATAACCGCTGGCATCACCATTGAGTGCACGATTTCGTCCAATGTCTTGGCTTCGATGCTCAATTTCGTGCAATAAGCATGGAGTTGCACCGCGTGGAACGCTTCCAACTCAACCCTGCTCATCACGCCAGATTTTGCGTAGAAGTCCTGCGCCAACTTGCTTCCCAACACATCCAGCGCCTCCGGTGTGGTCGGGAAGTTGTTCAGGCCGCGTTTTTGAGCCTCTTCTTTCCACTCCTCAGAGTAGTTGTTGCCCTCGAAGCATATCGCCTTCGACTTTCTGATGAGCGTTTTTAGCACCGTCAGAATCGCCTCGTCCTTATCCCCCCCTTTGGCAACCAATTTATCCACATCTGCTTTGAACTCTACCAATTGCAAACCCATCATGGTGTTCATCACCGTCATTGGGCCAGCGCAGTTTTGACTGGAGCCAACCGCCCGGATTTCAAACTTATTACCCGTGAAGGCAAAAGGCGAGGTGCGGTTTCGGTCAGTATTGTCGAGTTCAAGATTCGGCAGTTTGGCAATCAAGTCGAGCGCGCGTCTCACCTCTTTGCCGTCCGTGTTTTTCCCCTTAGCGATTTGGTCAAGCAGTTGGGTCATCGCCTCACCAATGAACACGCTGATAATAGCGGGCGGTGCTTCGTTTGCGCCCAGACGGTGGTCGTTGCCCGCATGAGCGATACTCGCGCGCAAAATGTCGGCGTATTTGTGCACAGCCGCTATCGTGTTCACAAAAAAGGTCAGGAAACGCAGGTTTCTTCCGGGGATTTTGCCGGGACCTAAAAGGTTGACCCCCGTGTTCGAGCCCATGCTCCAGTTGTTGTGCTTGCCAGAGCCGTTAATACCTGCAAAAGGCTTTTCATGGAGCAACACGCACAGCTTATGCCGCCGCGCAACACGGTCCATCAAATCCATCAACAGCTGGTTGTGGTCCACCGCGACGTTGATTTCTTCAAAAACAGGTGCCACCTCATACTGTGAGGGAGCCACCTCGTTGTGGCGGGTCCGAACCGGGATGCCCAACTTGTGACTTTCCGTCTCCAAATCACGCATGAATGCGTACACGCGCTCAGGAATAGAACCAAAGTAGTGGTCTTCCAGTTGCTGGTGTTTAGTCGCGGGGCGCCCCAACAATGTACGGCCCGCCATCACCAAGTCAGGCCGCGCATTGAACAATGCCTCGTCCACCACAAAATACTCCTGCTCCCAGCCCAATGTAGCCGTTACCTTCGTCACATTCGGGTCGAAAAACTGCGCCACCGCCACAGCCGCTTTGTCCAAAAACGCCTGCGACCGAAGCAGCGGGAGCTTGTAGTCCTGTGCTTCACCATCGTAGGTCACAAAAATAGTGGGAATGCAGAGTGTCATGCCCTCGCCCACCTCCATGATGAAGGCCGGGCTGGACGGGTCCCACACGGTGTAGCCGCGTGCTTCAAAAGTGCTGCGCATCCCACCGGAAGGGAACGACGAGCCGTCGGGCTCTTGTTGCACCAATGCCGAACCCGTGAACTCCTCAATAACTCGACCATCGTGGGTCAGCGTAAAAAAAGAGTCGTGCTTTTCGGCAGTTTTGCCTGTGAGCGGCTGAAACCAGTGCGCAAAATGGGTACAGCCTTTTTCTTGCGCCCATTTTTTCATGCCGTTTGCCACTTCATCAGCCACTTCACGAGTGAGTTTTTGGCCGCTTTGAACAGCCGCTTTCACGCTGAGGTAAGCCGTTTCGGGCAGATGTTTTTTCATCGCTTCGTCATTGAACACATTGATGTCAAAATACGACGCGATGTTTTCCGCTTGGCCTTCCGCAAATTCTACCGGGAACGGCTCCATGCGGTTCTCCATAGCTTGGAGTGCATTGAAACGAGAGAGGGACATGGTTTATCTCAAAGATGAATTATGAATGTTGAAGGAGAATGTTCAAAAACAAGGAAACTCCGTTTTAGCGCTGCGGTGTGGCGGCCAAAACAGGATTATCCAAAAAACAAAGGGGCCATTGAACAACACTTGCTGTTCAATGCCGAAACTAAACACTTCTTGGCGCGATGCGCCATTGTCGCGTATCCGTAAAATAAAAACAGAGGCTAAAATTTGGTTGGGAGGCAGGGCGGCTTCTCCATTCGCCGAACGGGGTCGGCATTTCTAAAACAATATCGGAGAAGTGTTGAGTAAGCGGCATTGGATGCTCGAACGCGCTTTTAATGGGGCAAAATTAAGCAAAATTTACAGAAAATTAAATTTCGTTTCTGCTTTTGGGAAAATTAACATTGGCTCGAATCGGAAGATACAAACAACTCAAGAAACCTTTCGCAAAACATAATTCGGGGAAAGCAAATAATTATTGATGCATATACCGTAAAAGGCACTCCCATTTTTTTTCCACAAAAAAAGCCCCCCTCCAACTTTAGGAGAGAGGCCATCCCAAAAACCGATTTTAAAGTATGTGTCTTTGAAAATCGCTTCCCGGACAATCCGTCAGGCGGTCGGCTCGTCCACCGCCTCATGCTTTTTTTCTCTATCAAGGCGAAGAGGCGGGGAGGCAATCGCTCGCCCCCCCACTTCTTGCCTCACTCAGAGACTCACTTCGTCTGCACCATTTTCTTGGTTGCCGAGTCGGTGGAGGTCTCCAGTTTGTAGTACATCAGGCCGCTGGCGCCCAGCAGGGCGCGGTCAACGGCGATGGCGTTGTGACCCTTGGCGAACGAGCCTTTCTGCACGAACAGCAGGCGGCCGCTCTCGTCGAACACCGTCAGCGTGGCGTCCGCAGCCTCCGGCAGGTGGAAGCCGATGACCGTCTTGTTCACGAACGGGTTGGGCTGGTTCTGGTACAGCTCGAAGCCGACGCCCGCGATGGTCGCGCCGCCCGCGCCGTTGAAGCGCAGCGCCACCTCCATGCGGTCGCTCGACAGCGAGTAGGCCTCCGCCCGCGTGATGCGGCTCGACACGCCCAGCATCTCGCTCAGGCGGCCGGCCCTCGCGGCGCGGAACGTCACCGAGAACTCGGCGGCGTCGCCGTCAACAGACGTGGTCAGCGCATCGGCGAACACGCCGAAGTTCGACGCCTTCACTTTCTCGCCCTCCTCGATGGAGGCCACCTCAAGACCCGACAGGTTCAGCGTGAACTGCCAGCCCTGCACGCGCTCGGCGGCGCGGAACGTCACCGTCGCCAGCTCGCCCGCGCGCAACTCGCGGTCGTCCACGTCGAACAGCAGCGTGCCGGCCGTGCGGTCGTCGCCCGACAGCAGCGAGCTCGTGATGGCCGTGCCGTTCACGTCGCCAACCTTCACCGCCACGAAGTCCTCGTTCAACTGGTCAACCGCGGAGCCGCTCACCGTCTTGATTTCGGGGAACTGCGTCTGGAACGGGTTGGCCGTGTTGGGGAACGCGAACGACTTGTCCACGAAGCGCCAAGAGGTGTTGTTCGGAAGCTCGGTGTAGATGCCGAGTATCAGTTTGCGCAGCTCCACGATGTCGAACGTCGTGATGGAGTTCGACTTGTTCGCGTCCGCCGCTATCATCTTGTACGGGCTGTTCAACGGCTCGAGGCCCAGGATGTGCTTCGAGATGAGCACCAGGTCGAACGTCGACACCCCGTTGAGCGGGTTGTCGTCCTTCGTCGGCGTCAACGTGTACGGCGCGTTCTGCGCCACCAGGCCGTTGAACTGGTACTTGCCGTCGGCGTCCGTCATCGTAAAGTGGCTCATCGCACCGCTCTGCAGGTTCACGTTCGCGTCCGCGAGGCCTTGCGCGTCCTCGGTCTTCAGCGCGCCGGCCACGTTGATGTTGTTGTTGCCGCAGTTGCCCGCGTTGTCCTGAACGTCAAGGTACGTCAGGCAGAAGTCGGCGTTGCCCGCCAAATCCTGCACCCACAGCTCCACCGGCTGCTGGCCCAGCTCCGCGCAGGTGAACGTCACCGACGTGATGGGGTTGCCCAGCGCGTCGACCGGGAAGCCCGTGCCCTGGCCGGCCTTGCGGATGCCGTACTTCAGGAGGTTCGACGGCGTGCAGTTGTCCTCGCCGTACTGCAAAAAGTCCGATGCCCACAGCGTTATCATCTTCGTCGGCATGATGTTCACCGACAGACCGTGCAGGCACACCACCGTCGGGGCCTTGCAGTCCTTCACCACGAAGTGGTACTCGCAAGTCTCCTCGTTGCCGCAGCCGTCGGTGATGGTCCACTTGATTTTGTGCGTCCCGTAGGGCAGCTGCGGAACCACGCCGGACGTGCCGTTCGGGTTGGCAGGCGTCGGCAGCTGCGCCTGTGTCTTCCACTGCACCGCCGCCGTCCGGCTCGTGCCGCTCGTCGTGTAGTGCACCGCCCAGCGGTATATCTGAGCGGCCGGCACCGGGCGACCGTCGAACACCCGCGGCGTGCCGCCAGAGTAGTTCGGCGTGCCGAGGTTGTTGTAGTTCACCGTGCCGGGGGCCGGCGGGTTGTTGCTCGACACCACCGTCTCCATCGAGCCGTCGCCGTCCAAATCGAGGAACAGCAGGTAGGTGATGTTCACGTTCGCGCCGGAGCAGGCGTCCGTCGCCGTGATGCTCAGCGGGGCGTCGCCCTCGCAAAGGTCGTGCGACACGCCGTCCCACCAGTACGACTGGTTCCACAGCAGCGGGTCGTTCGCCGAAAGGTCGCAGTACTCTACCGGGGAGGCCGGGCAGTCAACCGTCGGCTTCTGGTTGTCTATTATCTTGATGATTTGCTTGTACCGGTAGCAGTTCGCCGTCGCCGACCAGAACGTGCAGAAGTTCGTCGGAGCCTGGCCGGGAGCGATGGCCACGTTCGTCGGCGCCCACGGAGCGGGCGTGCCGCACGGCGACACCGTCGGGCCCGTCAGGTTCTGCGGGGAGTTCGCCGTCGCGTTCGGCTCCGGGTTCGGCACCGTCACGCAGTTGGCGTTCGGGTTGTAGGTGCACCAGTTGATGATGGTCCACGTCCGCTCTATCTTGAAGCACGCGTCCGGCACCACCGTGAACACCTGATCCTCGAACGAAACGCCCAGCAGCTCGCAGTCCTGCGCCCCGTTGAACGTCGGCGCGCCGTAGTTGCCGGTCCCGTCGCACACCGTCACGATGACGTCGTTGGGGAACCGTATCCAGTAGTCCTGCTCGTACGTCACCACGATGCGCTGCGTGCACTGCGTGGACTGGCCGTGGCAGTCGTACACCCGGAACGTCCGCGTGATGGTGCCGCGGTTGCACAGCGTGTCGAACAGCGCGTAGCTCGCCGAGTGCTCGAGGCCGCACTGGCCCTGGTACACCCGGTTCTCGTCGAGGCAGCAGTTGTCCTGCACCGTCGGCTTGCCGTAAGCCCACAGGCTCGGGTCGAAGGCCTCGCACGAGACCGTCACGTTCGCCGGCGAGATGCAAACCGGCTTGATTTTGTCCTGAACCAGCACGTCTATCATGCAGGTGTTGTGTATCGGCGTGCCGTCGGGGCCGATGGCGAAGTTGCCGAAGGCGTCCAACTGGTACACGCGCAGTATCACCGTCTGCGTCGTGCCGACCTCGCAGCAGTAGAACTTGATGGAGTCCTGCTCCGCCACCGCGCGCTCGAACTCGCTCGGGAAGTCCGGGAACTGGTCGTCGCACGGCAAAAAGCCGTTGATGGAGTTCAGCGAGTTGATGCAGTCCGAGTACGGCGCCATGCGCTGTATCGTGAACTTGATGTTGTTGCAGTTGTCGTACGAGCCTTGGTCGAACGTCGAGGCCTTCACCCACGTCACGCCGCCAAACTCGCAGTCGCCCAACGCGGGCGGCACGCCCAGGAAGCCGCCCGGGCCGTAGCAGTCGTACGGGTCGTCAACCCCGATGCTCACCACCGTGAACTCGGTGCAGGCCGCCACCGGCGGGACGTAGTCGCGAACCGTCAGGCGGAACGAGCACGTCGAGGTGTTGCCGCAGTCGTCCTCCGCCTGATAGATGACCGTGTGCGTGCCGGCAGGCAGGCACGGCGTCAGGCCAAAGGCGCCCAAAGTGTCGAGGTCCCACAGGTTGTTGCCCGGGAAGTTGGTCAGCTGGCCGCCGATGGGGAACATCCCGATGGTGTCCAGCGTGAACGGGTCTATGCCGATTATCATGCCGCCGATGTTGTTGATGCGCGAGCAGTTGTCGCGGATAATCACGTCGGGCAGGTTCACGATGGCGCAGCACGAGAACGGGTCGGTGGAGACCGTCAGGTCGGCTGGGCAGGAAATGGCGGGGCCAGTCTTGTCGAGTACCTTGATGATTTGGCTGTGCTCCACAGATTGGCCAGCGCACCAGTCAATCACTGTCCATTTGCGCAGGATTTTGTAGGTGCCGTCGCAGATGTCAATGCGCGTGTCGGTGTAGGTCCAGTTGATGGTGCAGCCATCGGGTTGACCAAACACGAGCGGGAAGCCTTGCAGGCCCAGGCCTTGGATGTACTGTGGTGTCGGGTTACCAGCGGTGCATGGAAGTGCAGGCTCGTCAACGTCGTCGTAGTCAGGTGGGAATTCCACGTCGCCCAACTTAGGACGCAATACGTTGATTTTCTGGATGCAAGTACGGGTATTGCCAGCAGCATCCACAGCAGTCCACTTGCGATTGATGATTTTCGTCAAGCCAGAAGCGCAGTCCTGTGCCACTTCGCTATCAATGTAGCTCAACGTCACGTTGGAGCAGTTCTCCATGACAGGGCTACCAGCGCCTGCGTTCACAATCCAAGTGTTACCGCTTTGGGTAACTTGGTTTTGAGTCAAGCCGTTAGGCAGCGGCACACAAGCAGGAACTTTCGCGTTGTAGGTGAAAGCGATTTGTGGCCTTACTTGTTCGCCCGGGAACGCAACGCCACCAAACAGACCATTCACCCAGTTGCCCGGGTTATCAATCAACAATTTACCGTCGTCGGTATCAGCAGCGCCAAGCTGAGCTACTACGCGAACCAGCGTGTTGGCACCGTTGTTGGCAACAATGTAAAAACCAGCGGTTTGGCCACTTGGTACGGTAAATGCGCTTGTAAACGGAATTTCGTACAGCAAAACAGTGGGGAAGCCAGCGGTGATGTTAACGTTCACTTGGCCCACAAGCGTCCATGCAGCAGCATTAGCATCAAAGCCGACATAAGTGCCGACTTTCATGTATGCCCTGAGGTTGTAAACACCTGCAGCAGCGCCTGCGAGAGAAGCCTGTACATTTACAGATTTGATGTCAAGAGAGGAACCACTGATGTTGCGCACGTTGCCCATGTACCCCGTCCAGTAGTTAGTGAACGGAACATTTTGCGTCAATACGACATTACCACCCGTAATTTCCGGGCAGTTGTCAATCGGAGCAGGATTGGGCGCAATGTTGCAAGGAATGTTTGCCTCTGGGCAGTCAAGCACCGGAGCCAATTTGTCTTCGACGAGCAAGTTGCCCCAGCAGTTGTTGCCAGTTTCGGGGTCCACCACGCGCACGGCGTAGGTTTTGCCGATGTCTTGAGGGCCCAACACACCGGGTACCCAAGGACCGTTGCCGAAAGGCGGCACTTTGTCCAATTGAACGATGTAGTCGTCGTAGCAGCCATAAGGGCCGCCCTCGAGGATTTGGTCAGCACCAAGTACCATGGTGCAAGATGCATCCAACGACACGTTCACCCAGTCGTTGCACACCAAAGAGGTGATTGCGTTGGGGAATTCGTTCACAGTCACCGTGAAGCAGCAAGTAGCAGTATTGCCAGCTACGTCCGTAGCAGTGAAGCAGTTGGTCGTTGTACCAATCGGGAACTCAGCACCAGAAGGCAGACCTGCGTACTGAACGCCAAAGCCGGGCACCGTAACCTGACCATACAACACGGCAGCCATGTCGTTGGTGGGGAAGCCAATTTGCGCAAACGTTTGCGGAGCATCAGGCGAAATGCCACAAGGAGTAGCACCGAGCCAAGTCAACTGGCCACCGCCACCGCCTTGGTTGCCCACAGAGAAAGGGCCGCTGGAAATCACTTCCAACAGCACGGTGGAACCAGCCGGGATGGTCACGGAGATGGGAACGTTGAAATTGCCACCACCAAGACCCGCTGGCAACGGCAGTGCTGCCGAGGTACCCAACAGGGTGCGGTTTGCGAGCGTCACGTTGAAGGGCTGAGCAGGGTTGTTCAGCGTCCACAAACGAACTTGGAAAGTGGAGTTTATCTGATACGCGCTGTTAACGCCAATGCGAGCAAAAGTCGTTTGGAACGGAGTCGCAAAGGCACCCGGCGGCAGGGTGAGCACTTGGAAGTAGTGGTTGGGACCGATACCGCAAGAAAGCGAGGAGTTTACCAAGAGCGGAGCAGCCGTATCTATCGCCCAAGCAGCCTGATTGACCGTGAGCGGGCAGTTATCGGTGAAGGGCACCGAATAGCTGTACGCAATCGAGCAGAAGCCCGGAGGCAGGTTGAGCGTAGTGTTCGATGGGCAAGTGATAATTGGAGGGGTGTTGTCTATCACCGTCACCGTTTGGTTGGCAATAGCACTCACCACGCCTGCTGCACTTGCCACCTGCCACTGAATGACGTTGACACCTTTGGGCAAGGGGCCAAGGTTGATGTTGGGGGGTATTGGCTGAGGCACCACAATGGGAGCACCGCCGTTGACCGTGTAACGCACAACGAAGTTGACTTCACAGCCACCCGGGTTGAACGTCGGAGCGGGAGTGGTCACATTGACCGTGCAGCTCGTGGCGCCTGGGCCAGTGCTCACAGTGATGTTCGCGGGTGCGTTGACCGTACAGCCTGCCACCAACTCTTCCACGACAGCAGACCAGCCAGCGGCTGTGATGATGAAGTCGGAGAAGAAGCTGAAGGTCAGCTGACCCGTCAGGTTGGTTAGTGTGGCTTGCACCACGTTGCCCGGCTGGTTGGTTGGCGGAACAGCGCCAGCAGTCGAGGCAATCAAAGGAGAACCCGTGGTGGGGCCGTCGTAAACGCTGAGGAAGTCGAAGCCTGCCTCTGTAGCGAAGGAAGTGAACGTAACGCGCACCTTGTTGGAAGCAACACTTGGAGCGAAGGTTACGGTAGAGTTAAAAATGTTGGTTGCATAGACACCAGCGGGACCGCCGTTGTCATAGTAATTGTAGAAGGTATTGCCACCTGCACCAATAGTGAAGGTGCCAAGGTTGCCCGCTACAGGATGAAGGACGTTTGCCTGAGCGAAAGCCTGCGTAACAAACAGACAGCCCATGAGCATCAGCCCTAAAAGTGTAGTTATTCTCTTTTCCATGAGACGATTGTTGTTTTAAAAAAAAGAAAAAAAACTTCGGTCACCAATAAACATCAGGGACTCAAAGCGTCAGCAAATTGATAGCGTTGTTTTTCATTTGCTGCCTCAATGCAGCGTCCACAGTAATGTCGTTGAACATATCCGAACCATCGGCGGGCGAAAAAGTGCCGGCATTGTTCGTCACGATGTCCAACGCGGTATTTACTGCCACAGACACATACGAGCCTTGGTTCACCTCCCGGCGAATCACCCTGTAATAGAGGGCGTGCGCCAGTTTGTTGTTGTAGTTGGCCGAACCTGGCTGCAGGCTGGACAGTTGGTTGTAGAGGCTTGCGACCTCTTGTTCGAGATCCAAAACCGCTTGGTCAGAACCCTTCCATGTGTAAGGTGTAGCTCCCGACTGCGCTTGAGCGCCTACAGCCGTCAGCATCAGTACACCAAACAGGAAGAACCCGGCGACGAGCGACATCAGACCCCGTTTTACGAATGTTCTTTTCATGATGTGTGAAAATTTAAGTTAAAAAGATGTTTGATTGATGATTTCCATAGGCGTTGAGCAACAAAAACTCGCTGATTTTTAGTTGCTTAGAGTCTATGAATGCCTTTTTTGAAAACAAAAAAGCATTGATAGCGCGGCGTGACCAGCGCTATCAATGCTCGAAAAAATCACCGTATGGCGAAAACTGAGTACAGTTTTTTTTCATGAGATTAAAAAAGACGGAGCACCGTGTGAAGTATGAAAAGTCGGACTAAGTCAATTGCAAACTGACAAACTCAACATCGCTCTGCCACTGGGAGAAATGTGTAAGAATGTCGTGAATTAAAGGCAAAAACCTTGCCAAGAATCGGATGTGGGAGAATGAAAAGAAGGTGGGAAATAACCGACTTGCGGGTCTTGTTATCTGTGCCGGGCGTGAGAAATGCCAAGACACAACCTACCTTTCATGAGACTTACGCGATTAAAAAAAAGCCCTTCCACCCCAATGGGCACAAAAGAGGCCACAAATATATTTTCAGTTTTGGAATAAGTACACCCTCCATGTGAATTTTTTTTTCGCCGAAGTGCCCTCTACTTATTTAAGGGTATCACCCAATCCAATTTTTTGAAAGGGCTATAGGTCACGGATGCCAAGTCCACATCGGGGTTGACAAACAGCTGCGCGTGCCGGCCATTGTAGCGCACCATGATGCGGGCTTTCACGATTGCATTTGGCACGCCTCTTTCCGCCGCCACTTCTTTCATCGCTCGCGCAAATGCGGCGACGGAACGCACATCGAGGGTCATGTTCAGCACCTGCATCTGATTGACAAACGTGAGCACTTCCACTGGCATCACTTGGCCGGTGGTCGGATGGTGTATGGTCACTTCGAATGCCTCCAATGAGCGGGTATCCACTTTCATGCGCCATGAAAAATTTTTCCCGATACCTGTCCAGTCCATGTTGTTGGGGAGAAAAAAACCTCTAAAAGGGAAAAGCAATTGAAAAGCAAAATACACGGTGAGGGCATGCGCCACCCAGCGGGGCGTTGATAGCGGATTTTCGGGCGGCAGTATGGGGGCGGCAGTATGGGGGGCTTTTTGTTTGGTTTTTTTGGAGGCTGGTGCTTGTGCGGGCGTTTTCACCAACCGACGCAGCCACGGGATTTCTCTTGTTTCAAAAAATAAAATCAGCGAGGCCAGCATGACGTAAGGGAAGATGCCAATATCACTAAAGATGCGGCTATTGGCCAGATGGAACCCGACAAAAGGCAACAAGGCCCAGCGCCGCACTTGTTTGTGCCAAAGCAGCAGCGGGGCCAACAGGTCGAGCAGTAGGCCGCCATAGGTCAGCGCATATATCGCAAATTCCGATTTGACAAAAGGTGCCATCAAATGGCTTGACGGCATGGTCTCGGCCATGGAGCGGATTGGCTCTTGTCGGAAGAGCCAATCGCTTTTGAGTTTGGTAATGCCTCCGTAAAAATAGACGATGATGATTTGTGCCTGAAAGATGAACTGCTGCCAACGCGCCACGACGGGCATCCCGGACGAATAGGCATTTTTGCGCCACGACATAAAACGGTCAGCCTGCGTGAAACTCAGCAAAATGCCCAGCAGGATGAAAAGGTAGATATGGTTGTTGTAATAGCTCTTTTCCTGAAAGAAAATGAACGACAAACTCAGCGCAAACAACCAACAAGCCCAGCGAAAAAACCAGCCTGCCGCTATCAGCAACCCGGACACGCCCATCACGCCCAATGCCGCCAACATGACTGGCTTGGAAATTGGATGCAGCCAACCCAAGCCATCGTACTTGAACAATACCTTGGGAGCCAACAATCCTTGGTCTATCAGACCCATCCGGTAATAAACGTACGCCTCGTAGGCCATGAACAAACCAAACACTAATCGGAACAAGCCCAGCACCCGCCCGTCAATCGGTTCGGCAAGCCATTGTTTAAACTTCTGAATAATCCCCATGATGAAAATACCTTTGCGGTGTCTTGCGTAGTATCAGCCGCTTTTCGTCGCACCTCATTGGGCTTAAGCAAATCAAATGACTGTGAGGAACGAAAAGTTGGCGGACTCGCAGTAGCAGACGTTTTGTTCTAATTTTTCAGACATGGCAAAAGTAAGACCTTACCCTATCTCTCGGTTTGTAGTTGCTCTTTTTACTTTTTGGGTCAGTGCCTATATTATTATAGGTGTGTCTGGCTGCAAAGGAGATACGGCCTTATCGCCTACACAAGTGGAAGAGCCTACGCTAACTGCCTCCAACCCTCGCTTGAAACTGCTGTCGCCCGAGGCGACTGGGATTGATTTTCAGAATAAAATCATCGAGACCTACGAAAACAACATCACGACCAACATCAATATGTACAACGGGGGGGGGGTGGCCGTAGGCGATTTCAACAATGATGGCTTGCCCGATATCTACTTTGTTGCTTGCAACGGAAAAAACAGCCTCTACCTCAACGAGGGGAAACTCAAATTCCGCGACATCACCGATGCCGCGGGCGTGACATCCGAAGAGGGTTTTGAAACTGCCGTCACCGTGGCCGACGTGAATGCCGATGGCTGGCTCGATATCTATGTGTGCCGAGGCGGGGTGGAAAACAACGAGCAGCGCCGCAACAAGCTCTACATCAACAACGGCACATCTCCTTCCCCAAACGGACAGGGCGAAATCGTGACCTTCACCGAACGCGCCAGAGAATTTGGCCTCGATGACCAAAGCGCCTCCACTGGCGCCAATTTTTTTGACTTCGACAACGACGGCGACCTCGACTGCTACATACTCAACTACCCTACCGAGCAGGTACACTCCAACAAACTGGAAGCAAACCTCGGACCCGATGGCAAAACTTACATCCCCCTGCTCGAACCCAAGGCCCCACTCGATACCGACCGTTTTTACAGAAATGACGGGGGCAAGTTCACCGACATCAGCAAACAAGCTGGCGTGTGGAATCTGGCTTATGGGCTGAGTGTGTCGGTGAGCGACATCAACCGCGACGGATTCGTGGACGTATTGGTGGGCAACGATTTCGTGCAACCCGACTTGCTCTACATCAACAACCGCAACGGGACATTCACCAACAAATTAGCCGACTACTTCCAACATTGCTCACAACACACGATGGGCACAGACCTGACGGATTTTGACAACGATGGCCGCGTGGATTTGTACGCGGTGGATATGTTGGCCGCCAACAATGCCCGCCGCAAGTCTTTCCTTGCCACCAACTCGCTCAGCAAGCACACCGCTATCGTGCAGCACGGATACTTCGAGCCAGTGGTGCGCAACGTGCTCCAGCGCAACAACGGCAACGGCACGTTCAGCGATGTGGCCTGCCTCGCCGGTGTTTTCCAAACCGACTGGTCGTGGAGCGGGCTGCTGTTCGACATAGACAACGACGGCCTGCGCGACCTCCACGTCACCAATGGCTACCGACGTGAAGTGACCAGCCGCGACTTCGCAGATTTTACTTTTCCAGAAATAAAAAAAGAACACAGCGGCAAACGCCTGCGCGACATCTACCCCAACTTCGACGACTTTCTGAAACTCGTGCCCACCTTCAAAGTCCGCAACTTTTGCTTTCAGAACAAGGGCGACTGGACGTTCAACGACGTGAGCGGCCAATGGATGACCGTGCCCGCCGCGTGGTCAGGCGGCGCCGCATGGGCAGACCTCGATGGCGACGGCGACCTCGAACTGGTGGTGAACAACTTGGAGCAGCCCGCCTTCGTCTATGAAAACCTCAGCAGCGGTCAGCCCAACTCCAACTACCTGCAAATCAAATTGCAAGGAAACGCTCCCAATCACTTCGCGGTGGGCGCTTCCGCCATCATCCACTACAACAACGGGCAAATTCAATATCTCGAAAACTTCCCCACCCGCGGCATTTTTTCCACCGTCGAACATCTGCTCCACTTCGGTCTCGGCAACACCGCCCAAGTGGACAAACTCGTGGTGCGCTGGCCCGATGGCAAAACCCAAACCCTCACCAACGTGTCGGCCAATCAGCGGCTGTTGCTGAAGCAGACCGACGCGACCGGCTACATCGCTCACATCGGCCCCGACAAACCCAGCACCACCCTGTTTTCGGAAAAAACCAACACAGCAGGCATCAAATTCACCCACACGGAAAACGAGTTCAACGACTTCGAGGCATGGCCGCTCAACCCGTGGAAAGTCACCGAACTCGGCCCGCTCATGGCGGTGGGCGATGTGAACGGCGACGGCCTCGACGATTTTTACATCGGCAACGCCTTCGACCAGCCCGGGGGCTTGTTTGTGCAAATGCCAAATGGCTCCTTCCGACCCACATCTGGCACCACTTGGGAGACTGACAAAATCTACGAAGACCACGGCGCGGTGTTTTTCGATGCAGATGGCGATGGCGACTTGGATTTGTTCGTCGTGAGTGGCGGAGCCGAAGCCACCTCGCCTCTGGCCTGGCAAAACCGCCTCTATATCAATACGGACGGCAAGGGCAATTTTGCCAGCGCACAAGGCGCCGTGCCTCAAAGCCAAGATGTGGCGCTCCGTGTGGCCGCGCACGATTACGACGGCGACGGCGACCTCGACCTGTTCATCGGCGGGCGCGCCACCCCTGCCAAGTGGCCGCTCATTCCGCGAAGCATCGTGCTGCGCAACGACGGCAACCGATTCACCGATGTCACCGCAGAGGTAGCCCCAGAGTTTGAGCGCTGCGGCATGGTGACCGACCTCGCGTGGGCAAACGTGGACGACGACCCACAACTCGAGCTCATCGTAGTGGGCGAATGGATGCCTGTCACCATTTTCAAACTGAAAAACAACAAGTTGGAAAATGTCACTGCCCAATGGGGACTTGAAAAATCAAACGGGCTGTGGTGGCGGCTTGTGGTGGCTGACGTGGACGGCGACGGCGACCTTGACCTCGTGACGGGCAATTTGGGGCTGAACACCCGCCTCACCGCCACCGCCGATGCCCCCCTGCGCTGCTTCGCCAAAGACTTCGACAACAACGGCACCCTCGACCCCATCGTGGCCTATCACGAGGATGGAAAACTATATCCACTCATGCAAAAAGAGGTGCTCAACAAGCAGATGCCGCCGCTGAAAAAGAGATTCCTCTACGCCAAAGACTACTCCGTGGCCACTATGGACAAGGTGTGGCCGCAAAAAGACTTGGATGCTGCCCTCAATCTTTATTGCTACACCTTGGAAACTTGCTGGTGGGAAAATCAGGGCGGCAAATTCGTGCGCCGCGGTCTGCCCATACAGGCACAAGTATCTGTCGTGCAAGGCATTGCAGTGGGCGATTTCAATGGCGACGGCAAAACCGACCTGCTGCTGGCTGGCAACAAATACGGCCTTGAAGTGGAAACCAACCGATGCGATGCCGGAAACGGCACGCTTTTGTTGGGCGACGGGAAAGGGAACTTCTCTTGGGCCAACAACCTGAACACCGGTTTTTGGGCCATGAAGGAGGCCCGCGACTTAGCCGTGCTGCGCGGCACAGGCGGCAAACGAATTTTCATCGTGAGCAACAACAACGGTAAAGTGCAAGTGTGGAGCGAGTAGCTTGGAGGGTTTGAGCGTCGAGGTGTTTTCTTTTCATACCATGATTCGCTAGGATTTGTCAGTTCGCTATGCTCGCTCTCCCTGATTTTGAGCAGATTGCGATTGTGGCCATACCCAAAAATTGGCGGCGCGAGGTATACACGGCACGCACCGCATTTTTCAGAGCATAAATTTTTGAAAATCAAAACTCTGTGCCCTGCGACACATTACTGGACATTATTTTTGCGCTGCAAAGACACAAGACGCGGCAAACCAATGAGCATTTTGCTTTGCGACTTTGTGACTTCGTGGCAAATTTGAAAATGCCCAGTGGCGTGGTACTTCGCGCCTCCATTTTTTTGCTCGCAAAAGGTGACTTGCCTTAAACCAATGAGCATTTTGCTTTGCGTCTTTGCGACTTCGTGGCAAATTTGAAAATGCCCAGTGGCGTGGTACTTCGCGCCTCCATTTTTTTGCTCGCAAAAGGTGACTTGCCTTAAACCAATGAGCATTTTGCTTTGCGACTTTGTGACTTCGTGGCAAATTTGAAAATGCCCAGTGGCGTGGTACTTCGCGCCTCCATTTTTTTGCTCGCAAAAGGTGACTTGCCTTTTTGAACCGTCTCACGCTCAACCCCTCAACGCTCTCGACATCCTCAAAACTTCAATTTCAGCAAATTCTGACGTGCCCGCTTCACGCCCTCCAAAGGCGTGGTTACATAGTTTTCCAACTCAACGATGTAGTATTTCAAGCCCGCTTTTTGGCTCTGCTTGAAAATGGCGGTGAAATCAATTGAACCATCGCCCACCTCGATGCTTTCGCGTTTTTCGGTCTTTGCCATATCCTTGGCGTGGCAAAGTTCCCAGCGTCCGGGATAGAGATTTATCCAATCGAGCGGGTTGTGGTTGGCGAACGCAACCCAGTAAATATCCATTTCCATAGTCATCAGCTTGGGGTCCACCTCGTGAAGCAGCCACTCGACGATGAGGCGATTGTCGGGGCCTCGCTTGGTGAACTCAAAATCGTGATTGTGGTAGCCAAAACGCAACCCCGCCTTCTTGGCATATTCGCCGACAGCGGCAAACACCTTCACCATGTCTGCAACGGCAGCGCGGTCTTCATCAATCATGTAAGGGCAGACGACGTATTTCTGCCCGATGGCGGCCGCGTCGTCAATGGCTTTTTTGGCCGAGTCGGTGAGTGATTTTGATGCCGCGTCGAAAGATTTGGAGGTAAACATGACGTGGCTCGAAGGCATGGAGATACCGTTGTCCCTCAATAGTTTGGAAAAATCAGCGATTGGCATGCCGAACATCTTGCCATCCGAATAGCCGAAGCCCTCCACCTCGCGGTAGCCCATATTGGCCAGTGCCTTCACCGTGCCGGGCGTATCCTTGCCCATGTCCTCGCGGATGCTCCACAGCTGCACGCCCAAATGTTGTATCGGCGGAAAAGACAGGGTGCCGAGCAGATGCTGCGGCACCAAGGTCGTTCCGGCGGCGGCAAGAGAGGCGTTTTTTAGGAATTGGCGACGAGAAAAGTTGTGATTCATTGTTTGAAAATTTTTTTGGCAAATAAAGCAAAGTTCCACCGAACATTTGCCAAAGTATATTTTTTCAAAAATTTTCCCGCAATGTCATTTGGAAAGGAAGAAGGCAATGTGTGTATTTTACCCGCAAATTTGACCCTTGACCGCCGATAAGCACAATATGTCAATCCCGATGCTCCGGGAGAAGTTGTACTATTGGAGAAAGAGCGCATTTCAAACTTTCGCAAGTAAATCGGAGGATGTCTCACAAGTGATAGCTGTTGACAGGATTAACAACGTTTACAGGATTGGCGTCCTTATTTTTGGAAAAAGACCTGTAAATCTTGTTAATCCTGTCGAAATTTGAACTTGTGAGACCATCCTGTGGCGTACAGAAGCGACAATTTGAAATGCCTCCTTGGAGAATCCTGCTTTTGTGTGATTTCTCCATTAGCACATTAAGAACTCTTCGTCAAAAGCAGCAAAATGATACAAGTCCTGCACATCTCCGCCGAATGTTATCCCGCCGCCAAAACAGGCGGCTTGGCCGACGTGGTCGGTTCTTTGCCCAAGTATTTTACCCAAGCGGGCATGCTCTCCGCAGCCATTATCCCCAAGTACGCCCTGAAATGGATACACAGTCGGGAATGGGTCACGGTGTATAGCGGCTCCGTCTGGGTCAATTGGCGGGAGCGGCGCTTCACCGTGCAGCAGGAAAAAGGCAACACGCTCGGGTTCCCCTTTTTCGTGGTGGACATTCCAGGGCTGTACGACCGTCCCGGCATCTACAACGACCCTTCTGGCGCTCCTTACGGCGACGAGGTGGAACGCTACATCACCTTCCAGCAGACAGTGCTGGACTGGCTCATGTCGTTTCCGTGGCAAGAGCGCCCGCGCGTGCTGCATTGCCACGACCACCACACCGCGCTCATCCCATGGATGGTGAAATACTGCCCCAATTACCAGCAGCTCGCGCCCATCCCGACCGTTTTCACAATACACAATGGGCAATACCAAGGTGCCTTTAGCTGGAACAACGGTGACTTGCTGCCCCCTTACGAAGCAGGCGCTCGCGGCATTTTGGACTGGAACGGCATCGTGAACCCAATGGCCGCCGCCATCAAAACGGCGTGGGCCGTCACCACCGTGTCGGAAAGTTATCTCTACGAGCTGCATAGCAGCAGCCTCGGGCTGGAGCAATTGTTCCGCGACGAGTGGCGCAAGCAGTGGGGCATCGTCAATGGCATTGATGCCCATGTGTGGGACCCCGCCACCGACCCGATGATACACCATCGCATAGAAAACGACAACATCGCCGCCTTCAAATCGAAAAACAAACGGGTGCTTTGCGAATGGTTCGGATTCCCCGAAGATTTGCCCCTCATCAGCTTCATCGGGCGGCTTGTGGGCGAAAAAGGCGTGGATTTGTTGCCCGACACCTATCGGCGCTCCATCCACAGCGGGCTGCGGGCCTGCTATCTGGTGCTGGGCACGGGCGAGCCTTGGACGCAAAACCAATTCCGCGCCATGGCGCACCAGTATCCTGGTCGTTTCAATGCCGTGATTGACTACAATGAGGCGCTCTCCCATCAAATCTACGCCGGCTCGGATTTCCTCATCATGCCCTCTCGCGTGGAGCCTTGCGGCCTCAACCAGATGTACTCCATGCGATATGGCACCATCCCCATCGTGCGCAGCGTAGGCGGCCTTAAGGACACGGTGCCGGACATCGGCGAGCCAGACGGCAAAGGACGCGGCATCCGCTTCGACCAATTCAGCGTGGAAGATGCCTCCCATGCCATTTATCGCGCCATTGCAATGTGGCACAACGAGCCGGGCATCGTCGCCTACTTGCGCCAAAAAATCATGTCGGTTGATTTTTCATGGGAAAAAACCATCGAAAAATATGTGTCGGTGTATCAGCGCATAGGTGCTGGCGTAGCTCCCGAATCGGTGCCGCCTTTGCCCCAAAAAGAAGAAGCGCCCGCAAAGCCAGCAGCCAAAGCGGCAAAACCCATTCCCGCGGAAGACCCGGCCAAACATGAGGCAAAGGCCAAGCCAACCACTCCCAAATCCACCCCAACCCCAAAATCAGCCAAGCCCCCCAAACAGGCGGTGGTGAACCACGAAGAGGGCATCGCCGCTTCCACAAAAACCACCCAAAAACCTGCGGTCAAAAAATCGCCTCCCAAGCCCCCCAAGAACAAAGTGGAAAAGCCCCCCAAATCCGAAGAAAAACCGCCCGCCGCTGCCAAAACAACGAGCAAGCCAGTGGTGAAGAAAAAGTAAGAGCGAGACATCACTTTTACATTTTGCCACAAAATCACTAAGGCACAAAGATTTAACAATCAAATTCTTAGAGCCTTTGCGAATTTGCGGCTGCCTCAATAAAACTTCGCAAACGGAGTGTTCAACAAGGCATTGACAACGAGTACGATTTGTAAACGAAACAGCAAACAACAAACCACCCACCATGATTAAAATGATTTGCCTCATCCTTGGCGGCGGCGCAGGAAGCCGTCTTTTCCCGCTGACCGAACAACGCTCCAAACCCGCCGTGCCGATAGGTGGCAAGTACCGCCTCATTGACATCCCGATTTCCAACTGCATCAATTCCGGCGTGAAAAGGATGTTCGTGCTCACGCAATACAACTCCGCGTCTCTCAACGCCCACATCAAAAACTCCTACAATTTCGACATTTTCACACGCGGCTTTGTGGATATTCTGGCTGCCGAACAGACGCCAGGCAGCAAGGAGTGGTTTCAAGGAACCGCCGATGCCGTGCGCCAAAGCCGAAAACACTACGAGCGACAAGACTTCGACTATGTGCTCATCCTCTCCGGCGACCAGCTCTACCAAATGGATTTTGAGGCAATGGCCAAACATCACATCGAAAAAGGTGCCGACATCACCATCGCCTGCTTGCCCGTAGATGCCCGCGATGCCACGGGGTTTGGCATTATGAAAGTGAATGAAAACGGGTACATCCCTCGCTTCATAGAAAAACCCAACGCCGAAGAGCTGCCCAACTGGGTCAGCGAGGTCGGCACACTCAACAAAAAGCGTGGGCGCAACTACCTCGCCTCCATGGGCATCTACATCTTCAATCGGAAAGCCATCAGCGACTTGTTCGACCAACATCCCGAAGCAACGGACTTTGGCAAGGAAATCATCCCGGCAGCCATTCACGAAGGCCGCAAAGTCGCTGCCTATCAATACGAGGGATATTGGACCGATATCGGTACCATCCGCTCTTTCTATGAGGCCAACATAGAGCTCACCGACCACATCCCGTCGTTCAACCTCTTCGACTCCAACCGCCAAGTCTATACGCGCGGCAGGATGTTGCCTCCTGCCAAATTCTATGGCGGCACACAACTCAATCGGGCGCTCATCGCGGAAGGCTCCATCATCCACGCGCGACTGATTGAAGGCTCCATCATTGGCCTGCGCTCGCGTCTGGGCGAAAACACGGTCATCAAAGACACCATCGTGATGGGCAATGATAGCTACCAAACGCTGGAAGAGATAGCCCTCCACACCGACGAAATCCCAATGGGCATCGGGCACTACTGCCACATCGAGCACGCCATACTCGACAAGGATTGTCGCATCGGCAACAACGTGGTCATCAAAGGCGGCACGCATCTGCCCGATATGGAGACCGATGAGTTTTGTGTGCGCGATGGCGTGGTAGCGGTGAAAAAAGGCGCGGTGATACCCGAAGGAACGCGAATCATGTAGCGGCAACCTTTTCTTGACTCAAAAATTCAACATCCTGTCGCTCAGTCATTAGAGTAGCAACAAGACAAGGCGAGGGACATCTATTTACCTGCCACCGATATTCGCATTTCCTCGGAAAAAGCCTTCGAGGACTTGGCGCGAGTCACCTTGTCAGAGTTGAATCGTGTAAGAGTAAACTTCTTTTTTGTTTTCCGCGACCGTTTCGGCAGGCGTTTCGGCGGGTGTCAACGAATAACTTACCTGAAGCGCGGCAGGGGAAGAGTTTGGAGCGGCAGGCTGCGCGACAGGGGCTGGCTTCTTAAATTGGATGCGCGCTTTTTTGTGAAAAAGCACCCTGACGCCCCGGTTCTTTGGCACGTCGAATTTCAGTAGGCGCACCACCCGACACGCTTCCTCGTCGCAACCATGCCCCACGCCTTGCAGCACCCTCGTCGCCACCACATTTCCCTTGTAGTCAATGTCGTAATCCACCAACACCATGCCTTCCACACCAGCCTCCAAGGCCGCCGCAGGATAACGAAGCTGAGCGTAAATGAATTGGGTGAGCGCCTTCGGCCCGCCCTTGTATTCGGGTTGATGAATGAATAGCGGTTTCTTCTTGTCTTTTTCCATGCCTTTATGCTTTCAGTCTGTCCAGCGCGCGGCGTTGCTGCAAATACCGCTCCACGAGTTTGAGCATCAACACAGCCAGCATCAGGTAGGCTCCGTATTGAACGGCTACATTGCCCACCACCTGTTCCCATTGGAGCTCCGGCACTTTGGGCACTTCCAAGCCCGAGGGCAGCGTCTTTGGCCCAGCCTGCATGCCCGCCACCACAAACGCCACGCAAATGAACAGCCCCAGCACCGTCGAGACGAGGTACACCACCCAGTCTTTTCCTTTTGCCGTGGCGACATAAGCCGAGTGGGACTCGGTTGCCCATGCCGCCATCACCCGGTCGGAGAAGCCGGGCTTGGGTTTTTCCAACGGCAGGGCATGGAAAGCGCGTTTTTCGGCCTGAACAGCCTCCAACCGTTCGCGCCATTCCGGGTGGTTGGCCAAAGCAGCCTCCACGCGGGCCTTTTCCTCCGCCGTCAGGAATCCATCGGCGTAGTCCCACAGAAGGTCGTCGGAGAGCATCAAATTATTTTCCATTGTTCGAGTTTTTTATCCCTTTCAAGACAGGGTCAGGCAATCTCGTGCGCAAATTTATCTTCCAAAATCACTTTCAAACGTTGCCGAGCGCGGCAAAGTTTGGTTTTTGCATTGGTCATCGTGAGGCCCATCATATCGCAGATTTCGTCGAGGCTGTGTTCGTACATATAAAACAGCGTGATGATGCCCGCGTCGTCGGGCGACAAAAGGCCAATCGCTTTTTGAAGCGAGACATTTCGGTCTTGGCGTTCCAAGGATGCCGATACATCGGGAGCGCCTTCGTCTTTCAGATGAACCGGGCGTTTTTCGTCGTCAAGCGATTGAATGTCAGGGTTTTGTTTTCTTAAAAAATTCAAAGAGGTCGAATAAACAATTTTGTAAAGCCACGTCGAGAATTTTGCATCGCCTCGAAAATCGGGCAGATAACGAAAGGCTCGCAGAAAACTATCTTGCGCTACTTCGTGCGCGTCCTCCCGATTTTTGACAAAACGCAATGCCAGCGTGAACGCATATTTCTCATAGCGTTTCACCAACATCGCAAATGCGCTTTGCTGCCCGGCCTGAGCCTGTTGAACAAGGGTTTCGTCTGATAGAGTCGCGGACATATCCTTCCCGGCGGATTTCCCGCCTCGCTGCTTTCATGTTCTGTGTCGCTGCACGAGACAGCGTCGGCGTTCAAAGGGTTACATTTCAACGAAGGAAAAAAAAGCGCAGGCGCTCCGCTAAAAGTACGACATCTACCTGCTCCATGGGATGCTTGCAAGCTGTCAAAATTTCCAAGCTCCCGCGAGGCAAAGCGGAAGCCACCGCACGGCTCTCCTCAAGTGTCACCATGTTGTCCAATTCGCCAAGGCCAATCGTGACTGGACAGCCGATGCGTGCAAATGCCTCCGCCGGAAGCCCTTGCCCTGTTCCCAAATCGCGGAGCATATCTGCCGTGCGACGCAGCACCTCTTTCCAGTCAGCAGGGGCATGACGAGCAGCCAGCATTTGTGCAAAAGCGGGCACTTTTTCCGCTATTTTCTCGGCACTGAGCATCGCCGACTCGCGGGCAGCCGTTTCGGGCGTCCAATCGAATTTGGTGCCGAGCGTGAAAACACGGCGCACACGCTTGGGGTGTTGCCAAGCCAAATACAGCGCCACATAGCCGCCCATGCTGTAGCCGAAAAAATCCGCTCGCGCCACCTTTTCTTTTTCCAAAAAACGCAAAACAAAGTCGGAAAAACGCGACATGGAAAAGGGTTCATCGGCTGAAGAGCCACCATGACCGGGAAAGTCCAAGGCAAAAACAGGGCGCTCCGAACCCAAATGCGGGCGCAGCGCGTCGAACTGTGCGGCGCTGCCTATTGCGCCATGCAACAAAATGAGTGGCGTTTCCATCGAGCGTCAGAGTATTTTCAAAAAATTGCGCGACACCCAACGCTCATCGAGGCCGATTTTGGCCCAAGTGCCTTTTTGTTCAAAAATGAAGACCACCTCGCCCCGCAAATAGGTGCCGACGATGGAAAAACTGGTACCCGGCCCCGAGCGGACGTTGAGCCTATCGGCGTTGGCCACTTCGGCCATTTGCACATCGGTGACGAAATTGCCCGCCACCCATTCCTCGCGGTTTTTGGCGATTTTATACCAACCGTTTTGCACTCGATAAATCCGCAAAATAGCGCCCAGCGAGGTGGCTCCCACCCTCGAAAATTGTGTGCCGGGGCCAGTGCGGATGTTTAGACTTTGAGCGGTGACGTAGCCAAATTTGAGCACCCCCGTCAATTGTCCCCCAAAATGACCGCCCAAGGCCCTCGTCACGAGCGGCAGGAAGTTGGCCTGCGCGTGCGCTACCTTGTTGCCTCCAAAAAAGGCTGTGCCCGGGCATGATTTCACGGAGCCGCTGTTGCCGTTGGTGCGCGCGCCCGTGTTGAGGTCGAACCAATGGTGATACACGATTCTGTCCGTGTTGACGGGCAACCCAAAACGCTTGACGATAGCGGCTGCCGAGCGCACGATGACATCGCGGTGCGCTGCGGTCATGTTGTCCTTGCCAGCATCGAAATAGCCCACGTTTTCCACACAAATAGCGTTGGCGTTGCGCCCTTTGATGCAGGCAGGCGACAGTTCGAGGCTGCGGCCAGTGGCAATCATGCCATCGGGGAAAGTGGTGAAATGTTGGCCTATATCCGCCCAACCGTTGTAGTTGACATGATAGTTTTTCATGCCCACCAGCAGAGAGAAATGATTGCTCCCCGTGAAATTGGCATAACTCGGCGAGAAGGTGTGGTGTTGCTGCAATGTCAGCACTGTGCGGGTCACTTGGCGAGCAGCCATCCATTGCTCGAACTCATCAATGGTCATTAGGGTAAATCCATTTCTTGTAACCATCGGCCTTTTTTTGATTGTGAGCAACTAGCTTGGGCAGGGACCGCGCCCCGAAACATATTCTGGTTCGCTGCCCCTCCACGCCATACCATCAAGCATCTCCCTCCTGCCGATTTTTCGAGGTGCTGCCCCTGCCTAAGGTAGTTGCGATTGTGAATGATAAAGAGCCTCCACGCAAGGCTCCAAAACTGAACGATGTGCGGCCTTGAGGAAGTGCAAGGATAGTGAAAATTTCGTTCACCGATGAACCACCAGTTTTTTGAGCCGGCGCGGGGCTTGGCAGGCGCGATATCGCGCAAGGGCGTTTGACGATAAAAGGTGATTGAGAAGCAAAATTTTCAGGCTCAAATAGTTTCAGGCGGGTGCATTTCAAGCCTTGGCCAAGCGGGTCATGAACCACACCTCAAACCCTGTGTAAACCACATAACAAAGCAAAAAAATGCCCACAAACCATTCGTTTTCGGGTTTTGCCGCACGTTGGTAAACAAACAGAAAGATCAGCGCCAGCACCATTTTACCGAACACGGAACCCGACACGAGATTGATGAATGCCGCTCTGCTCTTGCTCCGCACGGCATTTTTGCCAGCAAAAAAAAGTCCGAGGCATACAAGGGTAAAAAGCAGGACGGAGGCGACCGCAAATTTCCAGTGCGCCTGTGCTTCGGGCAAGCCAAAATGCAACGCAGATAGTGCGGCTGCCGTGCCAGCCGTCACCAATGCAAGCCATTTGAAAAAAACTGAGGAATCCATGCGGCAAATGTAGGCATCACGCACCACTCGCGTCACTCCACTTTTGCGGCGCTTCTATCCAGCACTTCCTCGTAGTAAGCTTCATAGTGCGGCAGAATGTTTTCGATGTCGAATCGCTTGGCTTGAGCAAGCGCATTGGTGCGAAATTTTTGCAGCATCTCTTCATCGTTGAGCAGTTGTATGGCATATTGGGCCATTTCATCCACATGACCGGGGCAGCTCATGAAGCCGGTCACGCCGTGTATATTCACTTCCGGGAGGCCGCCGCTGTTGGAGGAGATGACGGGTACCTCGCAGGCCATGGCCTCCAAGGCCGCCAAGCCAAAGCTCTCATTTTCAGACGGGATGAGAAAGAGGTCGCAGATGGCGAGCAGCTCTTCTATAGCGTCCTGTTTGCCGAGAAAACGCACTTCCTTGGAGAGGCCCAAGTCGCGGGCCAGGCGTTCCACATTTTGGCGCTCCGGCCCGTCGCCAATCATCAGCAGTTTGGAGGGCACTTTTTCGTGGACTTGTTTGAAGATAAGCACTACGTCTTCCACTCGTTTCACCTTGCGGAAGTTCGACGTGTGTGCCAGAATGCGCTCACCTTCAGGCGCGATGATTTTTTTGAAATGCTCTTTGTTGGTTTTTCTAAATCTTTCAAAATCAATAAAGTTATAGACCACTCGAATATCGCGTTGAATATCGAACAGCCGCAAGGTGTCGTCCTTCAAGTTTTGAGAAACCGCCGTGACGCCGTCGCTTTTGTTGATGCTGAATTCGACGACTGGCGCGAATGCGCGGTTGTTGCCCACAAGCGTGATGTCCGTGCCATGAAGCGTCGTCACCACTGGAAGATAGCGCCCCTGCGTGAGCAAGATTTTTTTAGCCATGTATGCCACTGCCGCGTGCGGAATCGCATAGTGGACGTGCAGGATGTCAAGGTTGGAGTATTGCACCACGTCCACGATTTTGGAAGCCAGCGCCGTGTCGTAAGGCGGGTATTCAAACAAGGGGTAGTCCTCGCTATCCACCTCGTGATAAAACACATTGGCATCAAAATGCGCCAGCCGGACAGGCCGTCTGTAAGTGATGAAATGAATTTCATGCCCCTTGCGGGCAAGACCAAGACCCAGTTCGGTGGCGACCACGCCGGAGCCGCCATAAGTAGGGTAACAGACGATACCTATCTTCATTTTCTGCTGTTTATTGCTCAATAAAAAACAGGTGGCAAAACAATCGGACAGGCGCTTTGTTGCCGTTCGCTTATCGAACGACGGCCACAGAACCACTTTTTGAAACCCACTTCGCCTCGCCCCCATTTTCCAACATAAACACCGCATGAAACACATAGACACCGGGCGGGACCAGTTTTCCCCTGTATGTCCCGTTCCAACTTTGTTGAGGCTGATTGCCCTCAAAAATCAGCCCGCCCCACCGGTCGTAAATTCGGATTGAGTATGCTGACACGTTACAGCCCGTTTGAAGGCCAAACATCCCGTTTGCATCTCCCAACTCGGGTTTTATCACATTTGGGAAATAAAGTTGTTGCGATGGAGGGCTTTGAGTGAAGGGGATTGTCATTTTTTCTACTGGCAAGGCAAATTTTGCAGCCGAAATCGGGCATATTCGGCGAAAAATTTAACGAAGCCAGTTGGGAAAAGGGCTTTCCCTTCGCCAAAGGCCTCCACCGCAACAAGTCTATTGTGCCGGAAGTGGGTCACCTCGGAGTAGCGCATGAATCATTGACCCTTCAGCACAAGGTTGTCAATCAATCGCACATCTCCCGCAAAAGCAGCCACGCAGGCCACGATAAAGTCACTGTCCGACCATTGACGAACTGGCAACAGCGAAACACCATCCACCACATCGAAATACTCGGGCTTCAGGCCAGCAGCCGCGAGTCGCCGCATGGCCTCATGCTGCACCTCAGAGGCTGATTGTTGCCGGAGCGCCGCTTGCGCCCATTGCATAGTCTGATAAATAACTGGCGCGACAGCGCGCAGCGCGGGCGTGAGGCGCATATTTCGGCTACTCATGGCCAACCCGTCGGGTTCTCGAACAGTGGGACACATCACCAGTTGCACGGGCAATCGCAACTGACGAATCATATCGCGCACGATGCTGAGCTGTTGGAAATCTTTTTGCCCCATGTAAAGCCGATGTGGCTTCACGATATCAAGCAGGCGATGCACCACCGTCGCCATGCCTTTGAAATGGCCGGGGCGGAACTCGCCCTCCATTACCTTGTCCAGATGCCCAAAATCCAAGTCAAGGGTCAAGTCCACGCCGGGAGGATACACCTCCGCCACTGGCGGCATAAAAAGCGCATCGCAGTCGGCGCTGATGAGCAGCGCCGTGTCTTTTTCTGGCAGACGCGGATATTTTTCCAAATCCTTGGGGTCGTTGAATTGGGTTGGATTGACAAAAATGCTGGCAACGGCAAGGCAGCCGTCGCGCTTGGCCATGCGAATGAGCTCGAGGTGGCCGTCGTGCAAGGCTCCCATGGTGGGAGCAAAACCGATGATGCGCCCCTTGCCGCGAGCCGCGTCCAGCCAAGTCTGCAAGGTTGCAACTTCTTTGAAAATGAGCATGAAATGGGAAAAGTTGGTTTCGTGGGGCGAAGATTGGCATTTCTCCGAATAGCGTCGCCAAACTTTTACACCAGCAGTTCCGTTTCGCCCGCCACTTCGAGGCCCGCGTTCCGGCCTGAGCCTTCAAAGAGGCGGCGGCCATTTTCCAACAGCTCCACTTGCACCTCGGCCTGAAGGCTCTCCTGAATTTTTCCCGTCATTTCCCCCGCTATGGGTGATTTGAGCGCCGTGCCTGCCGCTTGTCGGGCCAGCAGCCGCAGTTCTGTTTTTGGGTTTTTGAAAATCAACTCCACTTGTTCGTCGCGGATGGTCAGCCTTTTGCGTGCGCCCGTGTAGGTGGCGAATCGGAACAATCGCCCGTCAAGCCAAAAGCCGCTGATGAAACCAATGAAATAGCTGCCCAACCACGGGATGTGTGCCACCGATGCCATGAGCGACGCTCGGTCGTGTGTGTCGAAATGGTTGGTTTGCATCCACAAGTATGCACGGGGGAAAGAGCGCCCCCAGTCTTTTTCGATGTAGCCCTTCCCGTTTGCAAAATCTATTTCCTCATCCCCCATTTTCAATTTCCCTTCGAGCGAGTGATGTAGGCTGACGATGCCGTGAAAACATTCCATGAACGGCACAAAGGAATACCAGCCCATGATGCCCGGCGCGCCAAGCATTTTAGGCCAAGGGGTAGGATTTTGAAAGCGAATTTCGCCCGCGAGGCCCGGCAAGTCGAGTTTGACTTTTTGGCCGGAAAACAAATTTTCTCCCACAAAAACCTCAAACCCTCGCTCCGCAGGTCGAAAGGCATCGGCTGAAAAGCGATGGTATTGCGCCCGACAAGCCTTGCCATCCATCACCTGTACGAACGAATGGCATTCGCCGTATTGGCCCATCGAGATGCCCGGAATGAACGCCAACGCATGGCGCTCGTCGGGGGAGACCACCTTGAAATACCAGCCCTCGAAGTAGCGGCGGGTGCGACCCCAGCCGTGATACTCATCGGGATACCAAGTGGCGCGTAGGCGTTTTAAAAGCGACATATTGCAAGGTTGGATTCGAATGATTCGATTATGGAGGACAAATCCAATTGGCTCGATTGAGAATTGGATGGTCGCCGAGCATCAACGTTCAAAGCCGTTTTGAGTTGACTGCGGCTGCAAATTCGATGATTGGCAACCTCACAACTTATCTGATTTGGCTCGCAAGAGGTGGTCGGCCAAAACCAGGGCGGCCATGGCCTCCACAATTGGCACGGCACGCGGCACCACGCAGGGGTCGTGTCGGCCTTTGCCTTTCACCACGACAGGCTCTCCTTTTTTGTTGATGGAAATTTGGTCGCGCATGATGGTCGCAATGGGCTTGAAGGCCACTCGGAAGTAGATGTCCATTCCATTGGAGATGCCCCCTTGGATGCCTCCAGAATGGTTGGTAAGCGTGGACGGTGCCCCCTCCTCTGTCTTCTGTTCTCCACTCTTTGGCACAAAAAGGTCATTGTGTTGGGAACCCAGCATTTTCACCCCTTCAAAGCCGGAGCCGTACTCAAAACCTTTTGCGGCATTGATGCTCAACATGGCTTTGCCAAGGTCGGCGTGCAGCTTGTCGAACACGGGAGCACCCAGCCCGGGAGGGCAGCCGCGCACCACGCCCGTCACCACGCCCCCAAGTGTGTCGCCAGCTTTGCGCACCTTTTTGATGAGGCGAATCATCTTGTCGGCCATGTTGGGTTCGGGGCAGCGCACGTCGTTGGTCTCGGCAAGGGCGAGGTCAAGTTCCGTGTAGTTTTTTTTCAGTTCCAAATGCCCGACTTGACTGACGTAGGCTTGCAGTTCGATGCCTTGTGTTTTCAAAAATAATTTTGCCACTGCGCCAGCCGCCACCCGAGCAGCCGTCTCGCGTGCGCTGCTGCGGCCCCCGCCCCGATAGTCGCGGTGACCAAATTTTGCCTCCCATGTGTAATCGGCATGGCTGGGGCGAAAAGTGTCGGCCAGATGGTCGTAGTCGCGGCTGCGCTGGTCTTCGTTTGGGATGAGCAAGGCGACGGGTGTCCCGGTGGTCTTGCCTTCAAAGACACCGCTCAACACTTGCACGGTGTCGCTTTCCTTGCGCTGGCTAACGATGGCGCTCTGACCGGGCCGGCGGCGGGCGAGTTCTTGTTGAATGAACTCCAGGTCAACATCCAACCCGGCCGGGCAGCCGTCCACGACGCAGCCGATGGCCGTGCCGTGCGATTCGCCAAAAGTGGTGACGCGAAAGAGGGAGCCGAGGGTGTTGCCGGGCATGGGAGAAATAGCGATTTAATCAGCGACAAAGGAAACGGTTTTATACTTCGTGCCGTCAAGTTTTCAGCATAATTGAAGTGCAAGCTATGCCTTGATTCGCTAGGATTTGTCAGGGTACCATGATTGCTCTTCCTGATTCTGGACAGGTTGCGCTTTTAGCCATGCCCAAAACTTGGCGGCGTGAAGTATATTTAGTATCAAAAGGACAATCGCGGCGAGTTGAAAAATCTTGAGGGAACACGGCATGCGCCCCATGGTGTTGTCGGCAACCGAACAGATGGGGGTTGAAAAACAATCGGGGCAACGCATCACAATGCGCTGCCCCGATTCGATTGGACAAGCATATTTGAAGCCACCTTAGTCCTTCTCCTGTTTGTAATTCTTCAAATACGACTCCCACGGTGTCTTTTTGTGACTGTCGGTGCCAAAGTAATTGAGCACTGCTTCCATTTTCGCCGCGTCCTGAAAGCCGGGCAAAGGCTGGATGACGCCCTGATTTTCATCCAAAAAGACGACGGTTGGATATGTAAGGCGGTTGTTGAGCCATTCGGCGGCCAGCTCGTGATGGCCGCTAGCTCCATTTTTCTTGAACTGATAAGTTTTGTCCTTGTAGAGGATTTCCTTTTGCTGCTCGGCGTTGAATTTCACCGGGTAGTAATTGTCGTTGAGGTATTGCACTACTGCGGGATTCATAAACGTGGTGGAGTCCATGCGTTTGCACCAGCCACACCAGTCGGTGTAAACATCCACAAAGATTTTGCGCTTGTCGGTTTTGCTTTTTTCAAGCGCATCTTCCAAGCTCATCCATTTCACCCGCACGGGATTGACGGCGGCGACTTCGGGGGCGTTTTTGGCGATGGTGCTGCCGATGCCCCGGGTGGTGGTGGTAGTGTTCGAGTTCGAATTGGCTTCTGAGGGCCGTGCGGTGGTGCTGCGCGGCGATGTGGGCTGCGTCGCACCCGCCGGGTTGGCATCCAGACGTGATTTGGTCGCCTTGTTGTCCAATGTTTGAGGAGAGCGGCCATCGGTTTGCGAGGGGGAATCGCCGCCTCTTGGCTGGGTAGTGGAAGGCGACAGACTGGTTCGCGTGGAGCCGGCGGGCTGCGCATTGGAGCGGGGATTCGTCTGGGCCGACGCTGCGAGGGCCAAGAGAGCGATTAAGCAAGTTACGAGGAGTTTGCGCATAGCGGAAACTTTCAGTTTTGATTATGAAAAAACAAAAGTAGCGCCCTTAGAACCGAAAAACAAAAACTCGTCACGCCTCAACAGGTTTATTTAAAAGAACTTTAACCCCCTCTCTCGTTCAAACCCACTTTGTGAGCGCCTTGTACTCATAAGCAGTCATTTTTCCCAGCAAACTGGTCACGTCGGGCGCATCGAGGCATAGGTTGCGGTTGTCGGGTTTCAAAAAGCCATTGGCCACCATGTTGTCGAGCATTTGCAGCAAGGGGTCGTAATATCCGCGTACGTTGAGCAGTCCAATGGGTTTGCGGTATTGGTGAAGTTGGGCCAAAGTGAGCGCCTCGAAGTGCTCGTCCATAGAGCCGTAGCCGCCGGGCATCGTGATGACACCATCGGTGCCGTTGAGCAGCAGCACCCGGCGCTCCGACATGGTTTCCACATGCAGCATATCCGTCACGCCGGGATGCCCCAATTCGAGGCCATGCAACTGATGCGTGATGATGCCCGTGAGATGGCCGCCGTGTGCCAACACCGCATCGGCCAACACCCCCATCAGCCCCACACTGCCACCGCCAAACACGACTCGGATACCACGCTGGGCAAGGGTTTTTCCCAATTCTGTGGCGGCTTCGGCGAACCAAGGGTGGGAACCTTTGTTCGCGCCGCAAAAAACTGCTATGCTGTTCATAATGTGGGCAAATATCTGACACGTCGTTAAAGTCCTGTTTAATTTTTTCATCGGCGGTTATCTTTGCCCCGTTGTTTTTTTATCCGTATTGACCAAACCGATTTCCCATGAACAGATTTTTCATCGTATTCACCGCGTTCATCGCAAGCGTTTTGCTTGCTTGCAAAAAAGATGAAGCCCCCTCCCCTACCGCGTTTACTTTTAAACTCTCTGTCAACAACGAGTTCAGCCCGTTGAGCTATCAATTCTCCGTGTTCCTCAGCAACGCGGAAGGCAAGGTGCTGGCTTACAAGGAAATACCCGGTAATGCCACCGAAACGCTGGAAGTGGCGGATGCAAGCCCTGACGACCGGCTTGACTGCACCGTGGTGAAAATCGAGACCCTCAACGCGCCCGGTTCGGGCGTGAAAGACACCTTCGTGACCCTGACCACTTACACCAACATCGGCCATGGCGAGACGCTGAACCTCCGCGAGTTGCTCTATCAGCAAGTGACGGACTTGAACGTGACGTTCACGGGTGCGCAATCGGTTGACACCATTATCGTGTCCGAGGGGCTTACATTTTCCCGACCGCAGCCTTCCAACAATTTTACAGGTCAATATCGCGTGTTGCACACCGGAAAAATATGGCTGCGCATCAAGGTGAACGGCGAGCCGACGTGGCGGTTTGTCCTGTTCAATAATGTAAGCGGGCCTGTGTTCAACACCACGATTGATGCCAACCTGCTGTTCCCTATTTTTGCTGCTCCTGCCAAAATGACCTTCCCCTTCACCGCCGCTTGGGAATATAAGGTGGACGGCGTGGTGGATACGGCTTCTTTGCGATTTCTTGCGTTGGGCGATTTGCTGCGTGCGCCGGGCGGCGCGATACCCGTTTTTAGCGACGTGGATATTTTTGAGCCAATCACAAACGATGTGTTCAACCCCGGCCCAAAGCCTTACAACGGCTTTCGCGTGCGTGTGAGCGGCAGCGACAACACGCCCGGTGGATACACTTATTTCTGCGATTTTCTAGCTCCCAGCATCCCGGCCAATCTGCCTGCTCCAACTTTCGACCTGTTGCCGACGGTGTTGGCCGACAATCGCTTGGTAGCCACTCAATGCGTGGGCAACTTCGATGTGTTGGTGTTTGCCCGTTCGCGCTCCAGCACGCCAAACATCACTTGGGAGGTAAACTCCGCCCCTGCGAATGGCGTGGTGATTTATCGGCTGCCCGATGTGCCGACAGGCCTCGGGACGGCTTTCCCCGCCCTGAGAAATTATGATTTCGGAGGCGTGGTGCGAGCTAGGGCGGAAGCCTATCAGACGCTGAACTACGACGAAGCCATCCGCCAAAAACTCTTGAACGCTGACCCGCTCTGGCAAGCCAAGGCGGGGTATCTGGGGAGGGAAGAGATTCAGTAAGGATTTCGGGTTGGAGGTTAAGTGAGACCACACACTATTGGACATTTTCAAATTTGCCACGAAGTCACAAAGACGCAAAGCAAAATACTCATTGATTTGCCGCATTTTGTGCCTTTGAGTCTTTTCCGCACAAAAATAATGTCCAGTCATGCACACCGCCACCCTTCAACCCCGTCCGCTTGGCCAGGCAAGCCCTTCAACCCATTGGGCGCATTTCAACTTTTTTTCCCATGACAATACAAAACGCACAACAGAGAGTGGATGAATGGATTAACACCATCGGGGTTCGGTATTACGGCGAGCTGACCAATACCGCCATTTTGATGGAGGAAGTGGGTGAAGTGGCTCGGCTGATGGCGCGGCTCTATGGGGAGCAGTCGTTCAAGACACCCGAACAAGCCGCCAGCGCCCACACGGATTTGGCCGATGAAATGGCCGACGTGTTGTTTGTGCTCATCTGTCTCGCCAACCAGACTGGCGTGGACTTGACAGAGGCATTGAAGAAAAATTTGGAGAAAAAAACAGCCCGCGACGCAGCCCGCCATGCGGCCAACGAAAAGTTGCGTTGACTACATTCGTTCCAGCACTCCCTTGCCCGTCAGCTGGCCTCCCTGCCAAAGTTGCCAAAAATAAATGCCTGCGGGAAGATGCCCCAGATGCAGCCTTGTCTGAGGGTCGGACAGGGCAGCCCTGAACACGACGCGCCCCCAGACATCCACCAAGAGCCAATGAGCGGCCGCATCCGGCACCAGATTGGTGCGTACTGTCAGCCAATCGGAGAACGGATTGGGGAAAATGTCGCCGCTGCCGTCGCCACAATCCGCCGTTGGCTCCAAAAGCGGAATCACCCACACAATGCTGCACCCCAAAGCGTCGCTCAAAGTGCAGCGAAAAGTGCCAGCCCCTAAGCCAACGAGCGATTCCGTCGTGTCGCCCGTTTCCCAAAGCCATTGGAAAGGTGCCAGCCCAAGGGTGGGAGCCACCGTCAGCGCACCATCCGAATAGCCCGGGCAGGTGATGGGTTCTATCTGAACCGCAGCGCCCAATCTTCCCTCTTGCATAATATGGACACTATCGGTGGCGATACAGCCGTCGGCATCCGTCACCGTCAGCCAATAGGTGCCAGCAGCCAAACCCGTGCGCTCCGAAGCAATGCTCCCGTCTTCCCATTCAAACACGAACGGCGCATCCCCAACGGCTGAAAGCACCGCGCTGCCGCCAGCAGTATCGCCGCAGACAAGTGGCTTCGCCGCGGCAGAGAGCAAGGGCGCGGGTTTTTCGACGATGGAAATGGGCAGCATCAAAGACGAGCCGCGAGCATCCGTGATGCTAAAATTATAATTGCCAATGGGCAAATCATGGAGGTTTTGACCCATTGCTGCGCCTGACGACCACACAAAAGCGTATGGCTCGCAACCATCGGCCACGTCGAAGGTCACAGAGCCAACATCGTCGCCGGGACAAGGCAACTGGATGTGTGGCGGCGACGCGAGCGCAGGTGGGGGGCGCTCAAAAACGCCTATGTCCACGACTCCGCCTTGTGTGCGTGGCTGGCCGTTGAGGTCGAAAGGAATAGCAGCGGCGGCGGCATTGTCGCCTGCACCCACGAGGGGCGAGCAGGGCAAGAGCCTAAAATCGCCGGCGCTTGCTTGCTGAAACATTGGTGCCACGCCCGTCAGGTTGCCGGGGCCAAAGGTCGCGTTGGAAAGCGGATGGACCAATGGCCCATTGAAGTAGCAGTGTTCGTAGTGGGGTTTCAGATAGCCAGGTATGGTGTAGGAGATGAGGGAGTCGTTGGAAAGCGTCACGCCCCGGTTGTTCGTGAAAATCGAATTTTTGACGAATGCTTGCCCCAAATACCAGATAGTGGAATAGTCCGCTGCCGACACGTTGGAGTCGAAATGGCTGTTGAGCACATTTAATACCCCATCATAAGTGCCGAACATGAAGTCAAATGCGTGGTTTTTTCGGAAAAGACAATTTTGCACATACACGGTGTTCGACTCGCTCTCCCAAAAATTGAACATTTTTTCATTCTGCTCGAAGATGCAATGCCGAATGAAACATTCTTTGGGAAACAGGTGCAAAAGTGTGCTAAATGTTTGATTGTCTTTGATGAGCGAGTTGGAGAGCGTGGCGCGTGTGTTGTTGCCAGCGACCATTGCCGAAAACACGCTGCCCTTGTTGTCCAGAAAAGAGCAGCTGTCCACGATTATCCGGGTCTGTTCGGGGTTTGCCAATCCGCCCCCGCTCACCACCAGCACAGACTGCTGGTGGGCCTTGAAGTGACAATCGTGCAGTCGAACCGAACGTGTGTGCGTGCTGCTCAACACCATCACGGTGCCCATGTTGGTCCCGTTCTCTTCAAACGTGCAACGGTTTATCGCAACATTGCTCCCCATGGTATTTTGGCTTCTAAAATAAACGGTGGAGGCGTTGTTGCTGACGTTTTTGGTGAACTGGCAGTTGCGTACCGAAAAAGTATCGGGGCCGCCCATGTCCCACAGATAAATCGCGCCACCTGCCTGGTTGCTCAGCGAAGCGTTGTTGAGAGCGCACCGGTTTTCAACAAACTGGCAATTTTCGATAACGGGGCCTTTGCCTGCCAGCGTTCTGCCCGTGCTGAAAATAGCCCCGCCATTCCCGCTGCCCGTGCGGTTTTTTTCAAAATAACATGATTCGATGCGGGTGGCATTGAACACGTCGCTCAAGGCAACCGCGCCGCCCGATTCGTTGGACTTGTTGAACGAAAAACGGCACCCCTCGAAACGGGTGTGCATCTGCGTGGCGGAGACGTACACCGCGCCGCCGACACGCGCCTCGTTGCTGACAAACTCGCAATTTTCAAAAACGGAGTGATCCGCCCCCTGCGAGAATATCTGCACGGCACCGCCCGCGTCGGAAGCCCAGTTGAGCTGGAAAAGACAGTTTCGGATTCGCGCCGCCGACACCCCCGATGTGCTCGGCACCAGCACAAAAATACCGCCGCCGTCGGCACCGTTGCCGCTCAGGTTGGCGTTGCCATATCTGAACGTGAAGCCATCCACGACGGTGTTGCTGTCTGGGCTTTCCAAGGTCATGACGTGCAGCGAGTTGTCGGTGAACAGCAGAAGGGAGCCGAGGTTGCCGCTCAGTTCGACCGGGTGCGCTTGCCAGTTGCGTTCGTCCAAGGCCGTCTCCGTGCCAGCAAAGCCCCCGAATAGGCGGACGCCGTTTTTGACTTTGAAAGAGATGGTGCGGTCGGTGGTGGCGGTGGGGTAATAGGTGCCTTCCGCCACCCAAATCGTGTCGCCATACTGGGCGAGCGATAGTGCAGATTGCAGGTCCGTGAAGGCATCGAACCACGAGGAGCCGTTGTCGAAGCCGGGTGCTTGCTCGCTGACGTAGATGCGTTTGTTTTGTGCGGAGGCTTGCGAAACGAAGGCGATTAAGAGCAGGAGTAAAGGTTTTTTCATGAGCGATTGAAGTATCGGCGATTAGTAACCCAAAAGTACGGGCGGGCACACGACTGTTCAAAATTGTTATTGATTATCAATTTTGGGAAAATAACATCCGTCGGATAAATGTCATTTCGGATAAATGCAGGACTTTTACACCGCTTTAAAACATGAGTCATCCCGGATTTTGACAAACAGATTTTGGCTCACTATTTTGCTAAAAATCAAGTCTTCTAACTGCCCCAGCGAGGCGGAATATGAAGGAGGTCTTTGCCCATGTTCCGCTCCGCTGGGGCAAAAATTCGGGATGGCTCATGTTTTGCTTTTTTGTCACAATTGTCCACCTGCCTACGGGAGCGCCTCGCATCGCCACCTCGGCACCACAACAATTCAATTGTTTTTTCTTCAATGGGTAACTTGAAATACTCGCAGTACGACCCCGCTATTTTGCAGCGTCTTCCCGCCATTGTGAAAGCCTATCAGCTCCCCGATTCAAAAAAGGCCACCATCCAAATCCTCAATTCTTTTTTGCCTTTTGTAGCTATATGGACGGCGATGTATCTGCTGCTCGACGTGTCTCTGTGGCTCACGTTTTTGTTGGCAGCCGTCAATGCTTTCTTCCTTGTGCGGATTTTCATCATTCAGCACGACTGTGGGCACCAGTCTTTTACGACCTCGCGCAAAGCCAACGATATCATCGGCGAAATTTGCAGCCTCATCAGCTTCATGCCCTATCGCTACTGGGCAAAAAGCCACAACTTCCACCACGGACACAATGGCATCTTGTGGGAACACCGCGACATCGGCGACATCAACCTGCTGACGGTGAAGGAATTCAGGCAACTCAGCCGCTTGGAGAAAATACGCTATATCGTGTTCCGCAGCGCACCAGTATTGTTCATCATCGGCCCGGTATGGTACCTACTCGTGCACAGTCGGATACCGTTGATTAACATGAAAGGCTGGGAACACGCCCGCCGCTCACTGATGAAACACAACGTGCTGCTGTTGGCGGTGCATCTCGGCATTATCCTGCTATTGGGCTACGAGGCGTTCCTGCTCGTGCACCTGCCGATTCTGGTGTTTTTCGCCATCATCGCCGTGTGGTTTTTCTATGTGCAGCACCAACACGAGACCACCTACAAGCAGTGGAAAGACAAGTGGGACTACATCCGAGCCGCCGTGCAAGGCAGCACCTACTACAAACTGCCACGCCTTTTCCACTGGCTCACGGGCAACATAGGCTACCACCACATTCACCACCTCAATCCGTTGGTGCCCAATTACGAACTGGCGCGATGCCACCACGAGAATCCTATTCTCGACAAAGTGGCGAACAAAATCACCTTTTGGCAAAGCCTGCGCTGCATATTCAACAAACTTTGGGACGAGGAACAAGAGCGCATGATTTCGTTCCGCGAATACCTCAGGAGAAGAAAGTTGGAACGTAGGGGTTGAAGGGAGGTTGAAGGGCTTGCCCCGGGCAAGCCCTTCAACCCATTTGAATTCTGGCTCGTCAAACCGCCTTATTTCCCCAACCTTCCTACCTTGCGGCTGTTTCAATTTTTTTGAAAATTAAAAACACCGTCCCGCCAGCCGTTTCGCTGCCGCAACCGTCCGAACCCATGTCTCTGGAAGCCATAAAAAAGCCGATAGTCGCCGAATTGGACATCTTTGAGAGTCGCTTCCGAGATGCAATGCGCAGCAACGTCCCCTTGCTCGACAAAATCACTTGGTATATCGTGCAGCGCAAGGGCAAGCAGGTGCGACCCATGCTCGTCTTGCTCAGCGCCCGACTTTTTGGCCCCATCAACGAGGCTTCCTACACAGCTGCCTCGCTGGTGGAGCTCTTGCACACGGCGACCTTGGTGCACGATGACGTGGTGGACGACTCCAACGAGCGCCGGGGTTTTTTTTCCATCAATGCGCTTTGGAAAAATAAGGTGGCGGTCTTGGTCGGCGATTTTTTGTTGTCGCAGGGCTTGTTGCTATCGGTCAAAAACCAGCAGTATCGAATGTTGGAAATCGTCAGCCGTGCGGTGAAGGAGATGGCAGAGGGCGAGTTGCTGCAAATGGAAAAGGCTCGCCGGCTCGACATCAAGGAAGAAATCTACCACGACATCATACGCCAAAAAACAGCTTCGCTCATAGCGGCAGCTTGCTGCGCCGGCTCCGTGAGCACTGCGCCGAATGAGGAAGCGATTCAGCTCATGTGGCTTTTCGGCGAAAAAACAGGCATGGCTTTCCAAATCCGCGACGACCTGTTCGACTTCGGCGACGATGATGTGGGCAAGCCGCTTGGCATTGATATCAAGGAGAAAAAAATGACGCTGCCGCTCATTTACACTTTGGCCAATGCCGACCGCGCCACGCGCCGTTTCATCATGAATATCGTGAAAAACGAGAGCCACAAGGCTGAGCGAGTGGCCGAGGTCATTCGATTGGTGCGCCAAAGCGGGGGCATTCAATATGCGCAGGAGGCCATGTACCGCTACCGCCAAGAGGCTTTCGATTTGCTCGACGCTGTGCCAGAAAGCCCCGCTCGACAGTCGCTCAAGGATTTGCTGATGTATGTGACGGAGCGGAAGCGGTAGCGAGCCTTGTCTTTGGGCATTGTGCTGGCCTCACATCTTGGGCGAGCCGAAAAAGACGGTCAGGAAAATCAACGCCATTTTCATGGACTGGGATATTTCCTCATTGAGTGCGTCTTGTATGCCCCAATCGCGGGGGTCGCGCTCGGTGTAGGTGTAGAGATAAAAGCTGCCTCGTTTGGAGTCGTCCACCCGCCATTCGTCAAACTGGTTTTTCCATTTGCTCTTCAAATCGAGTGCGATGGAGTTGTTGGTCACGCGCCACTCCGTGAGGTCGTTCGACCAGATGGCTCGCATCGTCACCACGTTGCCAGTATAGCTACGCAGTTCCCATTGAGAGAGGTCGTCTTTCCATTTTTGGCGGATGGTGCCGCTTTCTTCCCCGAGCTCGTAGTTCCATTCGGAAAAATCTTCTCGGACATTGAGCCAGCGCAGTTTGAGTTCGCCATAGAGTGTTTCTTCCGGCGGTTCGGAGTCCTCCTCGTCTTTGTCGGCGGGTTGTTGCCCGGTGGTGTCGCGCGGCATGATGGCGTATATTTCCCACTCCACAAACGAGTCGCTCCATCTTGTGCTGACACTGGATAGCGTTTGCGCTTGGATGGAGCAAGCGAGTAGGAAGAGGCCGAAAATGAAAAATCGTTGGCGCATGACAGGACGACGGGAGTGGCTCAAAAAGGCAGGTCTTCCATGTTGCCGCCAGAAGGCGGTGTGTCGGTGTAGTTGGGGAAAGGGTCGTTGGGAAAGTTCTCATCGGTGGCGACTTTGTTGTTGTCTGGGTCGCCACCGGCGCCTTCGATGCGCCAAGCATTGAGGTTGGTGAGGTACTTCCCGTTCCATTCGCGTCCGCGCAGGTCGAAGTGCACCTTCACGCGGTCGCCTTCCCGAAAGCTGTCGAGCAGGCCACAGCGTTCTTGCACTGCCTGAAATTTGATGAGTTGGGGATAGTTGCCATCAGGCACTTCGAGCACAAACTCGCGTGCCGAGAAACTGGCCGATTTCTGCTCGGTCGGGAAGATGCGATGGAGCTTGCCTTCTACTTCAAAAGCCATTGTATTGCGTTTTTTTGTTCTTGTCGTTTTTTACTGTTGGGCCTTTAGCTTGAACATCTGCTCGTAGTAGCCGGGGCGATTGGGCGTGACGACGTAGTCGAATTTTTTAGCCACCACGGTGCGTTGAAGCGGAGCGTAAAGATAGATTTCCGGTATTTCCTCATTGATGATTTCTTGGGCTTTTATGTAAAGCGCGTTGCGGGCGGCTTCATTCTCGGTGGTGCGTATGGCTACAATCACGCTGTCCGCCTTGGTGAAGCCCGTGCGATTGTCGCCTTTGGGGGCGAGGTTGGCCGAATGGTAGGTCTGGTAGAGCTCTACCAAGCCGGGGTGGAGCGCGGCACCGTACATGGCCACCTCAAAGTTGCCTTGTCGGGTGTCCGTCTGCAATTTGTCAATGTCCACACCCACGACGACGATTTTGATGCCTGCGCGTTGGGCGGTTTCCTCAATGCTCTGAGCCACCAGTTCGTTCACCTTTGCTTTTGTGAGCGCCATCAATTCGAGTTTGAGGTCTGTTTTTTTGCCCTGAATGACCTTGTCCACGATGCCGTTGCCATCGGTGTCCTGCCAGCCGGCTTCGGCCAGCAAGGCCTTTGCCTTGTCTATGCTGAACTCTCGGAGTGGCAGGTTTTTGGCGTAAAACGTTTTGGCCGGATTGATGGGGCTGACGATGCGCTGCGCAAGCCCTTGCATCACGTTGTTGATGAGATAGTCGTAGTCAATGGCATGAGCGAGGGCTTCCCGCACGCGCTTGTCCTGCACTTTGGGGTTGCGCAGGTTGAAAGCGAGCCGATTGTACTGCGTGGCGCCGATGCTCAGGAAATCATACTTGGCTTCGAGGGCAGGGTTTTGCTTCATTTCGAGGAATTTGGCTGGCGTGACCTGCACCGCCACGTCGAGCGCATCGGTCAAAAACAGGTTTTCCACCGCTGCTTCGTCCTGCACGATTTTGTAAACCAATTTGGTGGGATAGGCCGCCAGCAGCGGATACCGCTGCGCCACCGCGTCGCCCCACCAATTTTCTTTTTTTATCAATACCGCGCCTTGGTCGCCATCGGTGCTTTCGAGCCGATAGGGGCCGCTACCAGTCACGAAGTTCTTGTCGTTGATAAACTTTGGGTCTTGAAATGCTTTGGCAAACGCCTGTGCCGAAGGGTTGGCAGCCAGCTCGGCGGCCTTGCTTTTGTCCAAAAAATCGGAGAGCGGAATGTTTGCCAGCAAGTTGTCGGGGTCGTAGTTGTAGGCAGGCATAATCGGCACCCCACACATGCTTTCCATCATCAGCATATAGTACTGACTGAAATAGGTAGTGAATTTTTTGGGATTGGCCGCGTCCACCTCCACCCCTTTGAGGTATTCAAAATAACCCCGATAGACCTCCGTCGGCAAGCTGGGGTGCATGATGATTTTCAGGGAAAAAACCACGTCGTGGCCAGTCACTGGCGAGCCGTTGTCCCACTTGGCCTCGTCAAGTATTTCAAAATCGTAGGCCAGCGCGCCGGCATAAGCGCCTTCGCTGACCGTGCGTTTGGTGGGCAATTGTTTGACGAGCATGGGCTTGAACTCCAGTGTCAGAGGGTCAAGCTCGCCCAATGAGTGGAAAATGCGTTGTGCCACATAACGCGAATAGCCAGTGGCGGGCAGGTAGGGGTTGAGTGTGGTGGCCGCTGCTTCCATGCGGACGTTGACGGTGGCATTGGCGGCAATGGTTGTCTTCGGGTCGCTTTTGCAAGAGAAAAGTAGGAGGATGGCAACTGCCGCGACGAGGCCCGCCGCGCTGCGGTGGAGGGGAAAAAGATTTTTCATGGAAATGCTGATGAGAGATTGTTCGAGAAAGATTAAGTCAGATGAAAAACGGGGTAAAAGTAAGAGAATGTCGGAAGCCGAACAAGGGTATCTGACGGATGGCCCTTCCACACTACCGGACATTTTCAAATTTGCCACGAAGTCACAAAGACGCAAGGCAAAATACTCATTGACTTGCCGCATTTTGTGCCTTTGCAGCACAAAAATAATATCCAGTAGTGGTGGCACTTCACACGAAACGGTCTTTCCATTCTGGGCGCGGGAGCATACATTCCTCGCGGCGGCCAAACCACCGATAGCGATTGCGGGCCACCCAATCGTACACGGCATTGCGGATGGGTCTGGGCACTATTTTGAACACGAACAGCAAAGCCCACACGCCGCCCAAGCGACGCACGATTTCCAGTGGGGCATCGGAGCGTGTGAAGATGCGCTCACCATCCACCAGCACGACCGTGTCGAAATTTTTGTCGGACAGGCCAAATCGGCGCAACAAGGCTTGGCCTGTTTCGGATTGGAGCGCCGCAAATTTGAACACGGCTTTGTGGTCGCGCAGGAGTACCCATTGCACCGATGCGTTGCAGAGGTTGCACACACCGTCGAACAACAAGATGGGAGTGGTGGTGTCAGAGTGTGTCAACGAGATGATTTTTTATTTGTAATCCAAAATGTTGAGGTGCGTTGGGCAAAATTCGGCGTCGTGCGGGTCGTTGGAGGCGATGACGACGAGGCGGTTGGCGGCAAAGTCGGCCACCAATTGTTTGTACCATTCGATGCCTTGGGTGTCGAGATTGGTGGCTGGCTCGTCGAGCAATAGCACGGGTGTGTCGGAGCAGATGGCAAGGGCGAGTTTGACGCGCTGCTTCATGCCGGAGGAGAAAAAACGGATTTCTTTGGCGCGGGAGCGGGGCAAGGCGAGTACTTCGTAGAGTTTGGCGGGTGTAAAACCCGGCAGCAATGGTTTCAAACCCGCGTGGAATGTCAGCGCTTCTTCCAAAGTGAACTCTTCGATGAGCTCGATGTAGGGTGCCGCATAGCTGATGTGGCGATAGACACCATCTGGTTCGACTTTCCCCGCTGGGTTTTCAAACGACACGGAGCCTTTTGAGAGCGACACATGGCCGGACAGCACTTTCAGCAAAGTAGATTTGCCAGAACCGTTTGGGCCGAGCACGGCATAACGATGACCTTTTTCAAAAGAAAAACTTAGTCCCTTGAATATCCAGTCGAGGCGAAAGCGTTTCCCCGCGTTTTTAAGTCGGATAGTCATGTCATTCAAGTACCGGCTCGGCCATCACTTTTCCCGGGTTGCCGATGGTGCGGAAGCCTTTCATCAATCCGCGTTTGGTGCTATGGGCAAAACGCAGAATGAAGTCGCGATAGTTGGATGGCTCTATTTCTTCCTCGATGATTTTCAGTGCTTTGCGGATGCTGAACCCTTGCACGAAAAGCACCCGGTAGATGTTCTCGATGTGGTGTATTTCGTCGTAGCTGAACCCGCGTCGCCGAAGCCCTATCGAATTGACGCCAGCATAGGAGAGGGGTTCGCGGGCAGCGGTGACGAAGGGCGGCACGTCTTTGCGGACGAGCGAGCCGCCGCCTACCATGGCTTGGTCGCCGATGCGCACGAATTGATGCACGGCGGCCATGCCGCCCAGGGTGGCCCATTCCCCGATTTCGATATGCCCTGCAAGCGTGACGTTGTTGGCCAGTATGCAGTTGTTGCCAATGAAGCAATCGTGCGCGACATGGACGTAGGCCATGAGCAGGCAATTTTCGCCGATGACAGTCCTGCCACCGAATTTGCGGTTGCCGCGATTGAGGGTACAATGCTCGCGGATGACGGAGCCATGCCCGATTTCGAGCGTGGTCGGCTCCTCAAGCAACACTTTTGTCTGAGGGGCGGCGCTGATGGATGCTCCGGGGAAGATGTGGCAGCCCTCTCCGATGCGGGCGCCGTTGAAAATGTTGACGTTGGCCTCGATGCGGCAGTTGTCACCTATCACGACATCTTTTTCAATGACGGTGAAGGGGCCAATAGTGACGTTTTTGCCAATTTTTGCTTCGCGGTGAATGTCTCGCAAGCCGTTTGAATAATTCATTGAAAAAGAATGGGTTGAAGCTTTTCATTTCGCTCAGCCTCCATTGCCACCGTGCTCCTTATTCTTGCGAATGATTTGCGCGGTCAGTTCGCCTTCCGAGACGATTTTGCTGCCGACATAAGCAGTGCCCTGCATGTGCACTATGCCGCGGCGGATGGGTTCGAGCAGTTCCATTTTAAGGATTAAAGTGTCGCCGGGGACGACTTTGGCTTTGAACTTGGTGTTGTCAATTTTCAGGAAATAAGTATCCCAATTGCCCGGGTCAGTCACGGTGTTCAGCGCGAGAATACCGCCCGTTTGGGCCATAGCCTCTATTTGCAGCACACCGGGGAACACCGGATTGTCGGGGAAATGGCCTTGAAAAAAGGCCTCGTTCATTGTTACGTTTTTTACGCCCACTACATGATGGTCGCTCATCTCTATCACTTTGTCCACCAGCAAAAACGGGTAGCGGTGGGGCAGCATTTTGGAGATGTGCATCACATCGTAAATCGGTTCTTTGTCAGGGTCGTATTTCGGGATGCCGAGCAAGCGGCGTTTTTCCACCAGGTGTTTTTTGAGGATTTTGGCAAACTCGACGTTGGCCGTGTGACCGGGTTTGGTGGCTACTATCTTGCCTCGTATGGGTTTGCCAATGAGCGCCAAGTCCCCAATGACGTCTAACAGCTTGTGCCGGGCAGGCTCGTTCTGAAAATGGAGCTTCACCGTGTTTAGCACCCCTTCCGAATCTACCTTCACGCTCTGTTTGCCTAATTTTCGGGCCAGCTCATCCAATTCGGTCTGCTCCATTTTGCGGTCAGCTATAACGATGGCATTGTCCAAATCGCCGCCTTTGATGAGACCCATTTGCAACAACTTTTCCAGCTCATGCACAAACACAAACGTGCGGCAAGGCGCAATGTCCATCACATAGTCGTCCAAATTGTGAAGCGCGGCGAATTGTTGCCCCAATACCTTTGAATTGAAATCAATCATCACGGTTGCCTCAAAATTGTCTGAGGGCAAGGCCAGCAGTTCAGTCCCCGTCAGTTCGTCCTTGTAAGAGATGGGTTCCGTCACCACAAAATACTCGCGCTCGGCATCCAAGTCGGTACGTCCGGCTTCGCGCAGCGCCTCCACGAACGGCATCGAGGTGCCGTCCATGATTGGGAGCTCTGGCCCGTCAATTTCCATCAACACATTGTCAATCTGCAAACCAGTCAGCGCGGACAGCACATGCTCCACCGTAGCCACCTGCGCCTCACCGTTGCGCAGTGAGGTGCCGCGATTGGTCGAAAAAACCAATTTCACATCTGCTGGAATCACGGGTTGTTCAGGCAAATCAACGCGCTGGAAACGATAGCCGTGATTGGCTGTCGCGGGTTTGAAAGTCAGCGTCACCGACTTTCCTGTGTGCAACCCCACACCCCTGACCGACACAGGATTCTGAATCGTGATTTGTCTCATACAGTTAGGGCAAAAATTTCAACGTGCAAAAGTACGTCACACCGCCCGAATGAAGTGTATGCACTGACGATTATCATGGCATTAACATCCGTTTGGGGAGAAAAAAGCAGCAATTGCACAAACATTATTCGGATTGAGGGAGGGATAAGGCGGCTTAGCGGAATTTTTGCAAACAATCACTTGGCCTCGTAGGGCACTCTCGCCACGATGGAACGTCCCAGCGTCACCTCATCGGCATACTCCAAATCGCCCCCAAACGCCACCCCTCGTGCGATGGCACTCACTTGCACGCCCAAAGGGCGCAGCTTTTTCGAGATGTAGTAGATGGTGGTTTCGCCTTCGATGGTTGGGCTAATGGCCATGATGACTTCGCGGATTTCGCCCTGTTTCACCCGTTCTTCCAGTGTTTCGATGTGCAAATCACTTGGCCCGATGCCCTCGATGGGCGAAATGACCCCGCCCAAGACGTGATAAAGCCCCCGATATTGGCTGGTCTCCTCGATGGCCATGAGGTCGCGAATGCTCTCCACCACGCACACCAACGAGCGGTCGCGCCGAGCATCGGCGCAAATTTGGCACACCTCCGAATCCGCCAGATTGTGGCAAACGCGACACTCGCGGATGCCCTCCCGCATGGCCGTCAGGGCGGCGGTGAACTGCTCTGTGGTGCTTTTGTCTTGCTTCAGCAGGTGCAACACCAAGCGCAAAGCGGATTTGCGCCCGATGCCAGGCATCGAAGCAAAGGCTTCAACGGCTTTTTCGATAAGTTTGGAGGAAAAAGTCATGCGCGAAAAAAATTCGGGCAAAAGTAGAGACTTCGCGTGGGTCGAATCGGATAAATCTACGAATCAACGAAATAGGCTTGTGGCGGTGCTTGGCAATTCGACCACGAAGCGGGTGCCCTCCCCTTCCATGCTATCCACTTGGATGGTGCCACCGTGTTGGCGCACCACATTGGCGACATAGCTCAGCCCCAGCCCGTGTCCTTTCACGGTGTGGACATTGCCCGCCGGCACGCGGAAGAATTTTTCAAACACCTTCGACTGGTATGCCGGCGCGATGCCGATTCCATGGTCCTGCACCGTCAGCCTTATTTTGTCGTTGGGCAGTGCGGCAAGCGACACCTGCACTTTCGGCGCGTTTGCGCCACTGTATTTCAGTGCGTTGTCCACAAGGTTGAACACCACGCTGGTGAGGTGCAGCTTGTCTCCGTGCACCGTAGGCAGTTGTTCGGGTGCCTCAAAAGCAATGGTGCCACCGACGCTTTCGGCTTGCAGTTTCATCGCGTTGAGCACTTGGCTTGTCAGCTCGGCAAGGTGGAGCGGCTCCGATTGCAGGCGCGGCTGTTTTTCCTCAAACATGGAAAGTCGCAGCACCTTGTCCACCAAAAGCGTGAGGCGTTCGAGCTCGAGCTTGGAAATGTCGAGATACTCACGCGCTTGCTCGGGTTTTTGCAACACATCGAAATCGCTCAGCGCCTCAAGCGCCACGCCGACGGTGGTGATGGGGGTTTTCAACTCATGCGTGATGTTGCCGATAAAGTCGTTTTTGAGCGCCGCGAGTCTTTCTTGCTGGCGCAAACTTTTGTAAATCAGCCCAAAAGCCGCCGAAGTGATGCCGAACAAAAGCAACGAGAACAAGAAATGAGGCACCATTTTTCGAGCTAAAAAATCTCGGTAGGCGGGGAATTCGGCAGTGTAGAAACGCTGGGTCAGCACGCCCGAAAAGGCGGGTTCGGTGCGTATGCAGGCGTTGGAGGAAGAATCGGGTTGCCCGGCATGGAGCAGCCGGAAGGCCAAGGGGATGCCCGCCTTTGCGAGCGCCGCTTGGTAAGCCATCTGAAGCGAATCGAACGGAATCGTGTCTTTCGCAACGGTAAACAAAAACTTGCGCGGCCCTTCCTTGCGGATCTGCGGGATGCCTGCAATCAGCCTGTCGAAGCGCGGCTCGCCCTCGGAAAGGCTCTCGTCGGTCGCCACCATGATTTGAACCCGTTCAAGTTTGATTGAATCGGGCCTCAGATGCTCGGCGCCAGATTTAATTGAAATAATAGCGTGGGCATCTTGCTTGATTTCCCACTGCTTCATCATGGGCGGCGCGGGAAAAGGCGGCGCAGGGAAACTGTCGGGGTTCAGCCCTTCTCGCACCATGTTGCGCCGCACGAGCGAATCCTGCAAAGCCGTCATTGTTTTTTGGAAAATATAGTCCGTCTCCTGCCGCAGCGCATCGCGTTGTTCGAGCCATACTTTTTGCAGCCAAAAAACCTGAAACAGCACCAGCAACGCCAAACTGCTGAATATGAGCCAGAGGAATCGGTGATGTTTTTGAAAAACGGACATGATTGCACAAAAGTAGTGGGTTCTGACGGGTCGGCGCACAGCGATTAACCTTAATTAACCTTATATCAAGGTCAGTTAACGTGTTGGCGCACCGACACGCTCTACCTTTGTCCCGTCAACATTCAAGATTAAATTACGCTATGAAAATCAACACCTTACTGCTCCATCTTGCTCTTTTTATTCCCGCTTTTGCCTTTTCGCAACAAAATGAAGGCATTGTCTTGTTCGAGGAAAAAGTCAACATTCACCGCACTTTGCCGCCCGATGCGGAGGACATGAAGGCCATGATTCCTGAACACAGAATTCACAAATCCGAGTTGCTTTTCAACGCCACGGAAAGCCTTTATCGCAATGTCGAGGAAGACGACGACGAGCCAATGGGCGGCGAGGGCGGCATGGTCTTGCGCGTTCAGCGCCCGGAGGCGACTTCTTATCGCAATTTCAAAACGCAGCGCAAAGCGGACTACCGTGAGTTTTTCGGGAAAAACTACCTCATCGAGGACACACTCGTGTCGGCTAACTGGAAACTGACGCTCGAAACGAAGGAAATACTCGACTACAACTGCATGAAAGCCACCACGACCGATACGGTGCGCAAGCGGGAGATTGTGGCTTGGTTTGCCGATGCGCTTCCGCTCGCTGCTGGTCCCGCACAGTTTGGCCAACTGCCCGGCATGATTCTCGAGATTGACATAAACAACGGCGAGACCATCATCGCGGCGCAAAAAATTGATTTCAAAAAACTGAAAAAAGGCGATTTGACCCCGCCCAAAAAAGGCGAGAAAATAACAGAGGCGGCGTTCCAGAAGTTGGTGGAAGAGCGGCTGCGCGAAAATGGGGGCAGGCCCATGCGCATCATTCGCAATTGACGACGCGGGCATCGCTGTTCAGCGCCGCATCATCCACTGCCCGAATGTCTGTTCCACTGCCGGACCGTCCCAATCGTTCTCGATGTCGTCCAACGCTAAAATTTTTTCAAAAAGCCTATTCTGCGCGTCGTCTTCCAACAGAGCGGTGCGATAAGGTGTGTTGCTAAATGTTACCATCGAATAGACTGGCAAAAAATCGGGATGCCGCTCGTGCAGACGGGCGGCTATTTTTTTGCGCAACAAAAACTTCGGGTCGGCCACCAAATCGCGCATTTCGATGAAATTGCGTTGCGCCAATTCCGCTATGGCGTCTCCGTCCGCCTTGCGCTGGCGAGCAAACTGGGGGATGATGCGCGACCAGTCGCCCTGCAAGGTGTCAATCATCGCATCGAGGATGGTGCAATCCTCAAAGCCCGCGTTCATGCCCTGCCCATAGAACGGCACGATGGCATGGGCGGCATCGCCGATGAGCAGGATGCGCTGTTGCCACTGCCACGGGGCACATTTCACCGTCACGAGCGAGGAGGTGGGGTTTTGCCAAAAATCTTGCACCAGCGTGGGCATGAGCGGCACCGCGTCGGGGAAGTATTTTTGGAAAAAAGCGAGCACGTCGGCATCAGTTTTTATGTTGGCAAACGACGTGTCGCCCTCGAACGGCAGGAACAGGGTGCAGGTGAAGCTGCCATCGGCGTTGGGCAAGGCGATGACCATAAAGTTGCCACGCGGCCAGATGTGCAAGGCGGCGGGATTGAGCCGATGGCTACCGTCGGCATGGGGCGGGATGGTCAGTTCCTTGTAGCCATGTTCGAGGTAAAACTGCGTGTAGTCGAATCGGTCGGTGCGCTGCAAGGCATAGCGCACGGCGCTGAACGCGCCATCGGCTGCGAAGATGAGCGGCGCTTCCACCGTCTTCATTTGCTTGGTTTTCAAATCCTCAAACGTGATGAAGGGATTCTCCAAGTCCACGTCGGCGCAGCGGTGGTCGAAGAAAAACTGCACGTTGGGAAAAGCATCGGCGATGTCGAGCAACTCAAGGTTCAAGCCGCCGCGCGACACGGAATAGATGGCCTGCCCTTCTTTGCCGTAGGGCTGGAAAGTGGTTTCGCCAGCGATGGAGTGCATCATTCGGCCCGGCATGGCAATGGCGACTTTTTCGATTTTCTCGCGGATGCCCGCCTTTTCCACCGCCTTCCAGCCGCGCTCGCTCATGGCGAGATTGATAGAGCGCCCGCCAAAGTATCCTGCGGCTCGCATATCCGAGCGGCGCTCATATACTTCCACCTGATAGCCGCGCCGAGCGAGAAAAACCGCCCAAAGCGAGCCGACGAGACCCGCGCCCACGACGACGGCTTTTTGTTGAGATGTGTTTGGGTTTGTCATTTTTGTACCTTTTGTGTTGTCGCAATGGTGGCTTCCAAAATTGCCGCAGCAAAAGAAAAAAAACTTCCCGTTCGACCTGTATCTTTTTCTAATCTTGCCCCTCAAACGAAATCACTGACATCCCTTCCATGAGCTCAACATCCACCCAGCGCAACCCCTACCTCCTGCCTTTTGCTCTCGTGTGCAGCCTTTTTTTCCTCTGGGGCATCGCCAACAGCTTGAACGGTTCTTTGGTCAAACAGTTTCAAACGGCGCTCGACCTCAATCGGGGCCAAGCGGGCATCGTGGACTCGGCCTTTTATTTGGGCTACTTCATTTTTGCCATTCCAGCGGGCATTTTCATGCGCAGATTCGGCTACAAGCGCGGCATATTGGCTGGCTTGCTGCTCTACGCCGCCGGCGCTTTGTTGTTTTACCCGGCGGCAGGGCTGCGCGTCTATGCTTTTTTCTTGTTCGCTTTGTTCACCATCGCCAGTGGTCTGGCCTTTTTGGAAACGGCAGCCAACTTGTATGTGACCGTGCTCGGTGACAAAAAGGAGGCGGAGTGGCGCATCAATTTCGCCCAATCCTTCAATGGCATCAGCATCATACTCGGCCCGGCCATCGGCAGTTTTTTTATTTTTTCCGGCACCGACTATTCTCGTGAGGAATTGGCAGCCATGCCCTTCGAGCAGTCGGAGGCGATACGCATTGCCGAGGCGCTGGCCACTCGCGGCCCCTATCTCGCCATCGCCGCGTTGGTGCTGTTTGTGGCCTTTCTCTTTTGGCGCACCAAGATGCCCGAAGTGGGCCGCGAAGAAGAACAGACTTTGGGCAAAAAGGCTTCCGTAGGCGATTTGCTGCGTCACCGGCACTTGGTGTTGGGCGTGTTGGCTCAGTTTGCCAATGTGGGCGCCCAAGTGACGCTGTGGAGCTATTTTGTTGATTTGAAAATGGGTTTTTCCAACGAAACGCATCTCGGCGTGGTGCAGTCCATCTATCCGTTTGAAGGCAAGACGATGAAGCAAATCGCTGGTTTTCACGCCTCTTTCGCCATGATACTCTTCATGCTGGGGCGTTTTCTCGGCACTTGGCTGATGAGCCGTTATGAAGCACGCCGGGTGCTCGTGTGGTACAGCATCGGGGCGGTGGGCTTGGTGGTGCTGGCCTATTTCACGGGCGGGTTGGTGGCAGTGATATGCCTCATGTTGACCTATTTCTGCCAGAGCATCATGTTCCCCACCATTTTTGCCTTGGCGACCAAAGGGCTGCCACCTGCCGAGGGCAAACTAGCCTCCTCGCTGGTCATCATGGCCATTGTGGGCGGTGCCATACTGCCGCCGTTGGGCGGATGGTTGTCGCATTTTGAGTTGAAATATCTCCTGTTGGTGCCGTTGGTCTGTTTTGTCTTTGTGGTGTGGTATGTGGCGCGGGGGTATGCGGTGCGTGGTGCGGCCGATATTTCTTAAAGAATGCTTCCAAATTTTAGACATGCATCCCCGCCTGTGCGCGAGTTTTGAAAGGCTGGCCCCGAACATCGCACGATGGAATTTTTGTGAAGCAAAACAATGCCCATTCCCTGCATACCTGCCTGGAGACGGCGGGCAAGGTTTGTTCCGTTTTGCTCGATGGTTTTGAAATAGATATTCAGCCGCTTTTTGTGTGAGCGATGAAAAACTCATTGCTTTGCACCATGAAAAACGTATCACTGTCTCTTCTCCTGCTGTTTTTTGCGTTTTGCTCTTTTGCCCAAAAAGGTGCCGACAAAGACGCTTGGATGCTCCAGCCAATTGTCAAATTGGATGATTACAACCCTATTCTGGAGCCGGACGAGCGCTCTCAGTTTTTTTGCCCGGTACGCAAACGAACGGTGCAATGGGAAGAAAAAAACGTGCTCAACCCTGCCGCCGTCGTGAAAGATGGTTGGGTGTGGCTGCTCTATCGCGCGGAGGACGCGACCAACCCCGACCGCAGCACTTCGCGCATCGGGTTGGCCAAAAGCCGCGATGGCTTGCAGTTTCGCAAAACGCCCATCCCGGTGCTGGCACCCGATATTGACACCCTCAATGCCTTGGAATGGGAAGGTGGCTGCGAAGACCCCCGCGTCGTGAAGCGCGACGACACCACTTTCGTCATGACCTACACGGCCTACGACGGCAAAACCGCTCGCCTCTGTGTCGCCTCTTCCCGCGATTTGGTGGTTTGGAAAAAACACGGCCTTGCCTTTGGCGATGCCAAATACCGCGACATATGGTCTAAATCGGGCGCTATCGTGTGCGCACAAGCAGGCAGCGACATCGTGGCCAAAAAAATAAAAGGGAAGTACGTCATGTATTGGGGCGACACGGATATTTTCATGGCCACCTCGGACGACCTGATTTCGTGGAAACCGACGACGGACAAAAAGGGCAATCTCGTCGCAGCCCTCAAACCACGCCCCGGCTTTTTCGACAGCAAATTGGTGGAACCCGGCCCCTTTGCCCTTTCCCGCAAAGAAGGTATTCTCCTGCTCTACAACAGCGCCAACGATGCCTCCACGGGCGACAAGTCGCTCCCCAACATGGCTTATGCCGTCGGTCAGGCACTTTTCTCTGAAACAAAACCGGAGAAACTCATCGCCCGCGCCAACCGCCATTTTTTGCACCCGGAGCGCGATTTTGAAAAGACGGGGCAGGTGAACAATGTCTGCTTCTTGGAGGGCATGGTGTGGCACAATGGGCGTTGGCTGCTCTACTATGGCACGGCGGACTCAATGATTGGGGTGGCGGAGTGCAAAGAGTGAGGCGCGGATGGCGTGGGCATCGCCTTCAATCCGGGAAAAAGGTGTCGTAAGGGTTGTCGGGTTGGGTTTTGGGCGGAGGCGGCGCGCCGCCTTTTGGGGCGCTCCCACCATCTTTTCCGCCGGTGCGTTTTTCGGTGTTGGCTTGTTCAGGCTCTTTTTCTGGCAGTTCGAGCGGCTCCATCGGTTCTTCCGCATATTCGCGGGCTTTGGGCATACTCTCTATTTCCTCGAATTCGGTGAACTCCTCGTTTGCGCCACCCCCAAACTCGCGCTGCATTCGCTCCAATTTGTTGTAACCCAAGGCTTTTATGAACAAATAGAACACAAACACGGGAAACAGCAACACCGCTAAGGCAGCAGCGAGCAAACCGCCCACCGGGTTGCGCTCCATCATTTTGAGCCAGTTTTTCAAGGTGTCCAATACCGCGCGCCAGTTAATGACGAGAGCCAGCACGAATAAAACGGGTGCGGCCCAATAGAGCAACTTGAACAGCCCTTTTAGAATGAAAAAAGCGGCTATCATCCCGATGATGCCAAATATAAGACAGCCGATGCCCCCCCCCGCGCTGAAGCGGCCAGTGCGATAACCCCGACCAGATGAATAGATGAACATAGCCTTGCAAGTTTGGAATAGAGTGTCAAAGTTGCGTCTCTCCCATTTGCACAATGACGGAAAATTCGTCGAACGAAACAGGCATTACCGACAAACGGGCATTGCGCACCAACAAAAGCTGCTGTAGCGCCGGATGCTTTTTGATTTCAGACAGGGTCACGGGTTGAGCCAACGGTTTCACCGGGGCCAAATCCACCGCCGACCAATCGCCTTTTTCCGCCGTCGGGTCGGGGTAGTGTTCTTTCACTACCTTGGCGATGCCGACGACTTCGAGACCGATGTTGGAATGATAGTAGAGGCAAAGGTCGCCCGTTTTCATGGCGCGCAGGTTGTTGCGAGCTTGATAGTTGCGCACCCCATCCCAGCGGGTTTTGCCATCGGTGGCGAGCTGCTCAAAGCTGTAAACGTCGGGTTCGGACTTGACGAGCCAGTATTGCATGGTTTTCTTTGTTGAAAAAATAGTAAAAACTTAGCCAGCCCCAAGCGTATAAGACTCGGTTGACAGGCTTACAGGTTTTTGACAGGATTTACAGGATTTTTAGCGGCGAAGCCACTCCTTATATCCTGTAAATCTTGTGAATCCTGTCAAAGATTCAATGTCTGCTGTCCTGCCTAAGTTTTTACGTTTTTTACAAAAAATCTGCGTTCACGCATCAAAACTCACCACCACCCTTTTTGTTTTCGGGTGCGATTGGCAGGTGAGCACATAGCCTGCCTCCACCTCGTCGGCTTCAAGGCCGTAATTGATTTCCATCTCGACCTCGCCTTCCAGTACTTTGGCCTTGCAGGTACTGCAAACACCGCCTTTGCATGAAAAAGGCAAATCCGCGCCCGCCCGCATGGCCGCGTCGAGCAGGGTGCTGCCATCGGATGTAAGCATAAAATCAAACTGGGTGCCGTCTTGGATGACCGTCACGGAAGCGTCGAAGGCATCGGTTTGGGCGGTCGTCGTGGCTGACTGTTTTTTTCTTGCGCCCGAAGTGGTAAACAATTCAAAATGAATCTTTTTGGGCGCCACGCCAATATGCTCAAGAGCATCCTTCACCGAAAAAATCATTTCCTCCGGCCCGCAAAGAAAATAGGCATCCACATCCTCGGCGCGGAAGAGCAACCGGGAATAGGCGCGGCATTTCTCCGCGTCAATATGTCCTTTGAACAAGTCGCTGCCCAGCGATTCGCGGCTCAGGATGTGATGCACGGCCAATCGGTCGGGATGCAGGTTTTTCAGTTCCTCCAATTGCTCGCGGAAGATAATGTGGTCGAAGCCACGGTTGCCGTAGAAAAGGATGAAACGGCTGTGAGGCTCGCGTGCCAGCGTGGTTTTTAGAATGGACATCACGGGTGTGATGCCACTGCCTGCCGCGAACGCTACATACAGATGGCGATGCGCTGGGTCGAGTTCCGTGTAAAAATGCCCCAGCGGCGGCATGGATTCCAGCGTGTCGCCCACTTTCAGTTGCTCGTGGGCAAACGTGCCGAACAATCCGCCTTCCACTTTTTTGATGGCTACCCGCAAGTCGCCCTCGTGTGTGCCAGTACATATCGAATACGCACGGCGCACCTCTTCGCCATGAAGGGTGGTGCGCAGGGTCAGGTGCTGCCCCTGCACAAACCGGAAGGTATCGGCCAAGTCTTCCGGCACCTCAAAAGCGACGGAGACGGTATCGGGGGTTTCGCGGCGGATGTCGCGGACTTTCAGCGGATAGAATTTGGTCATTACTCGGTCATTAAAAGACAATCATATACCCAGATTAAAGAGGATTTGAACCTGCTGGTTGGCAAGGCAGGGATTTCCTTGATTGTTTTGCATGATTTCCAAAGGATTGCGAGCACCGTTCGTTCAAAACCACCTTGTCAGACCCTGTGCTGAGGGGCCTGCCCAGCCAAGTGAAGCGGACGGGGCTGATTTGCGTTGACTATAACAAACACAAAAAGTGTATCTCGCGGTCACGGGATACACTTTTCGAAAATGCGGGCGGCCAACAGCCGATGCTTTGGACTTTAAGCCAGCGCGTTGACGTGCTTCGTGAGACCGCTTTTGAGGTTGGAAGCCTTGTTGCGGTGGATGTTGCCGCGCTTGGCCAATTTGTCAATCATGCTGATGACCTTGGGCAAAAACGTCTGGGCTTCGGCCTTGTCTTTCAGGTCGCGCAGATTTTTAATCGCCGTGCGAGCCGCCTTTTTGTAATAGCGGTTTTGCAAACGACGCTTCTCGGTTTGGCGGATGCGCTTCAGGGCGGACTTGTGATGTGCCATATTTTTACAGCGTAAAATGCTTATTTTTTAAAAAAACAGTTGAGTTTCCGTTTTGGGCGGGCAAAGGTAGCGTTTCTGCCCTGAAAAAAAGTAGGGGTTTCAAAAATTTTCTCTCTTTGTTTTGCGGCACTAAACTTGAAGGGCTGCCGGCGCGTTATTTTTTGCCTTTCGTTCTTGTCCAAAATTGCCTGCCAAACTTGCTACTTTTGCGGGCTAAAAAACAGGCGATTCAAGGCGCATGGCGGTTGATACAAATGATTGGTCAACACGCACCGCTTTGGAGCGCCTTCATCAACATATTTTTCGCAATGACTGACCATTCTGCTGTTTTCAACGCACACCCGCAATATATCGAATCGCTCTACCGCTCTTGGCAGCACGACCCAGCCTCCGTGGAAAGCGACTGGCAAGCATTTTTCAAAGGTTTTGATTTTGCCCTGACCTCGGCGAATGGCAGCCCCGCCACAACAGGCGACGGAGCGCCGTCGGGAGAAAATTTGCAAAAAGAATTTGCCGTGTTGGGCCTCATTCATGGCTACCGCGACCGGGGGCACACGCTCTCCACCACCAACCCCATCAAGCCCCGCAAAGACCGCAAGCCCCGCCTCGACCTGGCCGACTACGGCCTTTCAGATGCCGACTTGGACGCTCGCTTCGCCGCAGGCGTGGAATTGGGCATGCCGAACGCAACGCTGCGCGACATCGTGACACGCCTGCGCCTGCTTTACTGCGGCAATATCGGTTTTGAATTCACGGAGGTGTTCGACAAGGAAAAAAGAGAGTGGTTGCGCAAGAAAATCGAACAGCGCGACCTTTCGCCCGACTACGGTTTTTCCATTGAAAAGAAAAAACGCATTTTGGAAAAAATCAACGGCGCGGTGGGCTTCGAGCAGTTTTTGGCCACCAAATTCGTGGGCCAAAAACGCTTTGGCCTCGAAGGCGGCGAATCGGCCATCGCCGTGCTCGATGCCATGATAAATCGCGCCGCGGAGACCGACACGCCCGTGGAGGAAGTCGTCATCGGCATGGCCCACCGGGGGCGTCTCAACGTGCTATGCAACATAGTGGGCAAGACTTATGAGCAGATTTTCAGCGCCTTCGAGGACAAAAGCATACCCGACCTCAGCTTTGGCTCCGGCGACGTGAAGTATCACCAGGGATACTCCTCGCAAGTCAACGCCCTCAATGGCAAGAAAGTGTACGTCAAACTGTTGCCCAACCCCAGCCACCTCGAAGCGGTGGACCCCGTGGTGCAGGGCTTCAGCCGCGCCAAACTCGATATCCTTTACAGCGACGACTTCGACCGACTGCTGCCGATTTTGATACACGGCGACGCGGCGTTGGCCGGTCAGGGCATCGTCTATGAGGTGATTCAGATGATGAGCCTCGAAGGCTACAACACGGGCGGCACCGTGCATTTGGTCATCAACAACCAAATCGGGTTCACCACGAGCTGGGAAGATGCCCGCTCTTCCACCTACTGCACGAGCGTGGCCAGCGTGGTGCAGGCCCCGGTGTTCCACGTCAACGGCGATGACCCAGAGGCCTGTGTGTTCGCCGCAGAGCTCGCGGTGGAATATCGCCAAGCCTTCAACACCGATGTGTTCATTGATGTGGTGTGCTATCGCCGCAACGGCCACAACGAAAGTGACGAGCCGCGCTTCACCCAGCCCGAAATGTGGAAAATCATCGAAAAACACGCCGACCCGCGCACGGTCTATAACCAAAAACTCATCGCCCGCGGCGACGTGGACGAAATGCTGGCCAAAGACATGGAGGCAAAATTCCGCGCCGACCTGCAAGCCCGCCTCGACAATGTGCGCCAAAAACCGCTACCCTACACCTACCAGGAGCCTGAATTGGCTTGGAAGGCGCTGAAAAAAACCTCCGACGACAGCGATTTTCAGGAAAGCCCCGACACGGGCATCCCGCGCCAGACGATTGACAAACTGCTCAACCACTTGCTCACCTTCCCCAAGGATTTCACCCCGATTTCGCAAATCGCCAAACTGAACGAGGCGAAAAAACAATTGGTCGCCACAGGCAAAATTGACTGGCAACTCGGCGAACTGCTCGCCTACGGCAGCCTCCTGCTCGAAGGCCACGACGTGCGCATGAGCGGACAAGACGTAAAACGCGGCACCTTCAGCCACCGCCACGCCTGCATCATTGATGCCAACAACTACCGAGAAATCAACCGCTTGGACAACCTCGCCGACAAGCAGGGCAAGTTCCGCATCTTCAACTCGCTCCTCAGCGAATACGCCGTGCTCGGATTCGAATATGGCTACTCGCTCTCCACACCCGACGCGCTGGTGATTTGGGAGGCCCAGTTCGGCGACTTCGCCAACGGCGCCGGCACCATCATTGACCAATTCATCTTCGCGGGCGAAGCCAAATGGCAACGCATGAGCGGCATCACCCTCTTGCTCCCGCACGGCTACGAAGGCCAAGGCCCCGAACACTCCTCCGCCCGCCTCGACCGCTTCCTGCAAGGCAGCGCGGAGAACAACATCACGGTGGCCAACGTCACCTCCGCCTCCAACTTTTTCCACCTGCTGCGCCGACAGATGGTGCGCCCCTTCCGCAAACCTTTGGTAGTAATGTCGCCCAAATCAACCCTCCGTGCGCCTTTCAACCTCGGCAGCATCCAAGAGCTCGAGACCGGCAACCGCTTCCGCGAACTCATTGACGACGACAGCGCCAACCCCAAAAAAGTGAAGCGCCTGCTCGTCTGCACGGGCAAGGTCTATTACGATTTGGACAAGCGCCGCCAACAGGACAAACGCGACGACGTGGCCATCGTCCGCCTCGAACAAGTGTACCCCTTCCCAAAAAACCAGTTCGATGCCGTGCTGAAAAAATACAACAACGCCGAGCTCCACTGGGTGCAAGAAGAACCCTACAACATGGGCGCATGGAGCTATCTGGCCATCAATCACGGTCACTACGGCTGGAAATGCACAAGCCGCCGCGCCGCCGCTTCGCCCGCCACGGGGTTCCCGAAAGTGCATGAGCAGGAGCAGATGGAGATAGTGGAAAGGGCGTTTGGAGGGTGAGGGGCGTTGAGGTCATCGTCCATTGCCGTTGTTGGCATCCCGCCAACAACAAGCGGCGGAGAGCAATCGCAAAACTCGAAGCTCGCTCGGCAAAAAGGGCACCTGCCCTACCCCCGCTTTCGCAAACCCACCAGCACCTCCCCCGCGTATGGCGAAAGGGCGTTCAGTTCTGTCTTGATTTGTGTGTCCCAGCGAGTCAGGATGGCATCGGAAGTCTCAGTGGAAAGCTCGGCATCCACGGCTGCTTGTTCCGCGCGGAGCAGTTCCTGTTGGCGAGCGGTCAGATCGCGGACTTGGCGCGTGAGCGCAGACAAGTTCGGGCCGAGGTCGGCCAAGGCAGCCTTGAGGCGGCGGGCATGGAGTTCGGCAAGGTCGAAGTGCAGTTGAGCGCGTCGCAGGGCGAGTGTGGTTTGGCTGGGAACGGGAGGCAGGTAAGTGCTATCGCAATAAAAAATGGTCTCGGTGCGGATGCTGGCCGTCTTGACAAAATCGCCGCCCAGCCGACAGGTGATTTCTGTGCGGAGCGGCGGCAAAGGCGCTTGAGGCAGTTGGTTGAGAGCGCCGCGCAAGTCCCCAGGCAGCAGGGTTCGAGCCGGGTGCCACCACATCCTGTTTTCCATCCCTTCCAACTGAGGCGCCGCGTATATGTCCCCTCTGACGACGTGGCAATTCGACTTCACGTTGTTCTGCTTGTGTTCCGTGATGACCAACAGGTTCCCGCCAATGCTCCGCGCTCGGTCGGCGGCATGATTCAGCACGTCCGGGTATCGGCAGTCAAGGCTGACACCGAGGTCGCCCACTTTTATTTTTGCCAAAAAACGCGCCGTGCGCAAGTCTACCGAAAGCGGATGTTCCACGATTCCGATGTAAAGGGTCGAATCCAAGCCCGTCTGCACGTTGCGCGGTCGCAGCCGAACGGGAGGGTTGCAGGATGACAGCAAATAAGCGGCGATGCAGGTGGCGATGACAAAAAAACGGAGCATAACAGTCGGCAGAAAAATTTGGGCTAAAAGTACGACTGTGCTCGCGGATGCTCGCATTTGTGCGCAGGTGTGGCATGGCCACTTGTGACTAACACATCCGTTTTGTTAAATTTTCTCTAAAATTTTGCTCTCCCCTTTTTTTGCTGAAAACCTTTTTCTCACCTTTGCCCCAGTTCTTTAAAAAACAGCCTCAGCGAAAGTTGAGGCAGACTTATCCAGAAAGGCAGAGGGACCGGCCCGTTGAAGCCTTGGCAACCTGCTCACGTTTAGCGCAAATGTGATTAAGGTGCCAATTCCGTTTTTCCGAAAGGAAAAATAGATAAGTCGGAAGGCAACAGCCAATTTCCCTGCGCAAGAAATTGTCCCTTCCGGCTTGCCGGAGGGGATTTTTATTTTATTGATTTGATTGTGTGATTATCCGATTGATTCGATTGGGCGCGTCTTAAATCGAATAATCGAATCAATCCAATCAATCGAATCAATCCAATCAATCGAATCAATCCAATTCCCCTCTCGGCAAGCAGCACACAACACCCGGCGACCGGCTTTTTCGGTAAGTTGCTATTGGTTTCACCATTATCAACACTGGAAAAATGCAGGAAATTACCAGAATCCTCCACGCACTCCCCATTGACCCGCTCACAGGGTCCATCTCCACACCCGTCTATCAAACCGCCACTTTCGTACAGGATGCACCCGGTGAACACAAGGGCTTCGACTATGCCCGCTCTGGCAACCCGACCCGCCAAGTGCTCGAAAACCTGATTGCCCGGCTCGAACACGGGCGGCGCGGCCTCGCTTTTGCCTCCGGCCTCGCGGCAATTGACTGTGTGCTCAAACTGCTCGAAGCAGGCGACGAAATCGTGGCGGTGGACGACATTTACGGCGGCTCGTTCAGGCTTTTCACCCATGTTTATGAAAAATTCGGCGTGAAAGTCCACTATGTGGACACGACCGACGCGCACAACATTTTGGATGCGCTGTCATCCCGCACCCGCCTCGTCTGGCTCGAAACACCGACCAACCCGACACTGAAAATCTCCGACATCGAGGAAATCAGCCGATTCGCACACGCTGCCGGGGCACTCGTCGTGGTGGACAACACCTTTGCCAGCCCTGCCCTCCAACGCCCGCTCGAACTCGGTGCCGACATCGTGATTCACTCCGCCACCAAGTACCTCGCGGGCCACTCCGACGTGATTGCCGGGCTGCTGGCCGTGAAAGACGAGGAACTTGGCGCTCGCCTGAAATTTATCCAAAACGCCTCCGGCGGCATCCTCGGCCCCTGGGACAGTTGGCTGACAATCAGAGGTATAGAGACCTTGCCGCTCCGCGTGGAAGCGCATTCGCGCAACGCCCTCGCCGTTGCCCGCGCCCTCGCGGAACACGACGCTGTTGCCGAGGTCTTCTACCCCGGTCTGCCGACCCACAAAAACCACGCAATCGCCACGCGCCAGCAGCGCGGTCTTGGCGGCGGCGTGGTCTCTTTCACGCTCAAAGCCGACACAGAACAAGCTGCTCGCGCTTTTGCTACCAGCACCCAACTTTTCAAATTGGCCGAAAGTCTCGGTGGCGTGAAAAGCCTGCTTTGTCACCCGGCCACGATGACGCACAAGAGCATCCCGCGCGAAAAACGGCTCGCGGCGGGGGTGCGGGACTCGCTCGTCCGCCTTTCCTGCGGCATCGAAGGCGCGGCGGATTTGGTGGACGATGTGCGGCTGGGGCTGGAGGCGGTTTCAAAAGTTGAATCGCACGTCTTTGCATTGTCGTAAACCTTGTTTTGTCATCCTGTAAGGAACCGTCCGCTCTACGAGAGTACTCGCGCTCGGCTTTCTCGCCGTATGGTGGATGGTTCCTTACAGGATGACAAAAAAACTCTCACACCTCACACTTTCACCTCGCTCACATGAAATTAGGACTCTTCGGCTTCGGCTGCGTCGGCCAAGGGCTTTGGAAAGTATTGCACGAAACCAAAGGCATCCGCGCCGACATCAAGCGGATTTGCATCAAACACCCTGACAAACAGCGCCCTGTGCCGACTCATTTTTTCACCACCCACGCGGCGGACATCCTCGACGACCCGGAAATTGACGTGGTGGTGGAATTGATTGATGACGCGGAAGCGGCTTTTGAAATCGTGTCCGGCGCGTTGTCGCGGGGCAAAGCAGTCGTTTCGGCGAACAAAAAAATGATTGCCCACCGCTTGCCGGAACTCTACGCTTTGCAGCAAAAAACGGGTGCGCCATTTCTCTATGAAGGGGCGTGTTGCGCGAGCATCCCGATTATCCGCAATTTGGAGGAATACTATGACAATGACTTGCTCACGTCGGTCGAGGGTATTTTCAACGGGACTACGAACGTCATTTTGACCAAGATTTTTGAGGAAAATCTCTCGTTTGGCGAGGCGCTGAAATTCGCGCAAGCCAACGGTTTTGCTGAAAGCGACCCGACGCTCGACGTGGAGGGTTTCGACCCTAAATTCAAACTCTGCATCCTCTTGCTCCATGCTTTCGGCGTGTTTGTGCAGCCGGAAAAAGTGCTGCATTTCGGCATTCATCGCTTGAACGATTTCGACATCGAGTTTGCCCGCTCGCGGGGCAGCGTGCTGAAGCTCGTGGCGCGGTGTTTTCGGGAAAATGACAAAGTGGCCGCCTATTGTTTGCCGCGTTTTGTTCAAAAAGGACATCGCTACGAGGGGGTGCGACATGAGTACAACGCCGTCACGCTCGAAAGCGGGTTTTCCGAAAGACAGGTGTTTGTGGGCAAAGGCGCGGGCGACAAACCGACGGGCTGCGCGGTGTTGTCCGACATTTCGGCGCTGCACTACCAGTACAAGTACGAGTACCGCAAGTTCGGCCAGAACGGGACTTTTTTCGACACAAAAGGCACGCTATTAACGGTTTACGTTCGCCATGAACATGAAGGGCAGGTGACGGAAAGCGATTTTTCGGAAATCACGGAGCGATATGCCTCAAACAAAGCGAAGTATTTGGTCGGCAAAATTCAGCTGGAAAAACTGCAAACAGCGGCGTGGCTGCGGGAGCCGGGGGTGAATGTGATTGAATATGTATAGCCAACGCAAATCAGCCCTGCCCGCTTCACTTGGCCGGGCAATCCCTGAGTAAAGGGTCGGACAAGGTGGCTTTGAACGAACGACACTTGCACTCCTTTGAAAACCATGCAAATCAATCAAGGGAATCCCTGCATTGCCATTCGGCTGGCTAAAATCCTCTTTCATCTGGGTGTACCTTGATTCGTTAAGATTTGCCAGATGCTCATGCTCGCTTTCCCTGATTTGTAAAAACTTGACGACGCGAAAGGGTGCATTTCAAATTGTCGTAAGTAAATTGGAACGTTGTTCAGATTTACGCCGGAACGCTGTTCCGGCGTAAAAAAGCGACAATTTGAAATGCACCCACGCAAAGTGTAGGTTCACATAACAGTCTCTTTTCGGAAAGCGGAATGTCGTTACCTTCGCCCTCAGTCAAATTCCTAGCTTTCCCTATTCGCTATGAGCACTCTGCTTCGCCACCTCCTGCTGTCCGCGTTCCTACTTTCTTCCCACCTTGCTATTGGACAGACGCAAGTCCAACCCGACGACAGCATCACAACCGATGCCATCGCCCTCACAGGTGGCGATTCGGTGAAGTATTTCGCCACACAAGTGGTGAGCATCACCGGCACTGTGGTGGGTACTGGCAAAACCGAGGGGAAAGACGGGGTGATTTCGTTTATCAATATGTTCAGGGCTTGGCCGGAGACGCCATTCTCCATCACCATTTACCGCCAACATCTCCCGTTTTTTGCGCCCATCGAACAGTTTGAGGGCAAGAAGGTGAGAGTGACGGGCAAGGTGCGCCAGCACGAAGAGAAAAAGACGGGTGCCCTCCGTTATTCCATTTCCCTGCGTCAGCCCAGCCAGATTGAGATTTTGGATTGAAATGTTGGCGGAATTATGCCGCATGTACCCCAACAAATACTCAGTTCTTTGTGTTACCCCCTTGTTTTCCCTAAAAAATACCAAAGTACATACCTTTACACTCACTTTTGGCCCTAACCCTCCACGCTCTCTATCGTATGGATCAATTAAAAGCACATTTTTACGAAAAAGCACAGGCACTTTCAAAAGAAGTCAAGGAACTGCTTAAAGAACACGGCGACAAAAAGGTGGACGAAGTGCGGCTCGACCAAGTCTATGGCGGTATGCGCGACATCACTTGTATGCTTTGGGAGCCATCGCTGCTCGATTCAGAGGAAGGCATCCGGTTTCGCGGTTATTCCATTCCCGAACTTCGTGAAAAACTACCCCGCGCCACGGGCGGGAAAGAACCCCTGCCCGAAGGTCTATTTTGGCTCATGCTCGTGGGCGAAATTCCCACGAAAGAGCAGGTAAAGTGGCTCACCGAGAACTGGGTGCGCCGCGCCAACGTGCCCGACCATGTTTTCAAAGCCATAGAAGCCTTGCCCATTGACACACATCCAATGACGCAATTTTCGGTCGGCATCATGGCCATGCAGAACACCAGCGTGTTCGCGCAGCGCTACAATTCGGGCATGAACAAATCCGAATACTGGGATGCCACCTATGAGGATGCCATGAACCTCGTCGCCCGCTTACCCCGTGTGGCGGCCTACATTTTCCGCAGGGTATATCACAAGGGCGAGCATATCCTCCCTGATATTTCGCTCGACTGGGGTGGCAATTTTTCCCACATGCTCGGCTACGACAACACGGGCTTTCTCGAATATATGCGCCTCTTCCTCACCATCCATGCCGACCACGAAGGCGGCAATGGTTCGGCACATACCATGCACCTCGTCGGCTCTATGCTCAGCGACCCCTACCTGTCGCTCAGCGCCTCCATGAACGCCCTCGCTGGCCCCTTGCACGGGCTTGCCAATCAGGAAGTCATTCGGTGGATTCAGAAAATGGTGGACACCCTCGGCACCTCCAAACCCAGCCGCGAACAAATCAGCGAATATGTGAAAAGCACCTTGGCTGGCGGTCGTGTGGTGCCGGGCTATGGGCATGCCGTGTTGCGCAAGCCCGACCCGCGCTTCATGGCGCAGCGTCAATTCTGCGAAGACAATATACCCGACAGCGACTTGGTGAAAATCGTTTGGAAAATTTTTGACGTGGTGCCGCCTATCCTCACCAGCCTCGGCAAGGTGAAAAACCCTTGGCCCAACGTGGACGCGCACTCGGGTGCCGTGCTGATTCACTACGGTCTCACGCAATACAATTTTTACACCGTGCTCTTTGGGGTAAGTCGCGCGCTCGGTGTTTTGGCAGCCCAATGCTGGGCACGCGCCCTCGGACTTCCGCTGGAACGGCCCAAATCAGTCACCACCGAGTGGGTGAAAAGTTATTTGGCGAAAGAATACAGTGTGGCGGCCGGCAATTGAGCCATTCCCACTCACATCGTTCGCCATTGAATAAGAAGACACATGGAAGCGTTTCTGTGTGTCTTCTTCATTAGGGTTGTTTCGGTGGAGGCCTTTGGCGAGAGAAAAGCCCACCACCGCTTTTTAGGGGAAAAACCTGTAAATCCCGTCAATCCTGTCGACATTTATACCTTGATTCGCAAGGATTTGTCAGACGCCCATGCTCGCTCTCCCTGATTTTGAACAGATTGCGCTTTTAGCCATACCCAAAACCCAGCGGAGCGAAGTATAAACTTGTGAAAAGGCCTCAATAAGTGCTTGAAAGCCAGAGACCCAAAAACCACCCCCCATCCGCATATTTTGTGTAATCCACATCGAAAGCCGATTTTTCCATGCAACAACAGCCACGCCTCCTTTTTCTGCTTTGCATCCTACTTGGAGCCACCACAAGCGCCAAACCGGCGAACTCGCTGCTCGATGGCGACGCAAAAGGCAAATACTTCGATTTTTCCGTAGCAGCCAAAGACATTTACAACAAAGTGTCCAGTCTGCGTTTTTCGGAAGCCCAAGCGGCTTTGGCGCTCATGCAGCGCAACGAGCCAGACAATTTGATAGCCGTTTATCTGGAAAATTATCTCGACTTCTTCACCATTTTTATCAACGACGACAAAAACGAGTATCGGCGGCTGGCCAAAAACATGGAACCGCGCTTGGAGAAAATAGCCAAGGGGCCAGCTAGCTCACCTTGGCTACTCTACACCCAATCCGAAATCCGCCTCCAATGGGCCATCACTCGCAGCCGATACAACGACTTCCTCACCACCCTGAGCGACATCAAGCAGGCCTACACCTTGCTCGAGGAAAATCAGCGCAAGTTCCCCGATTTCATGCCCAACAAAAAGAGCCTCGGCATCATGCACGCCCTCATCGGCAACGTGCCGGAGGAGTTCAGGTGGGCCGTAAAAACACTTGGCGGCATGGAAGGCAGCACGGAACAAGGAATGCGCGAACTGGAAGAAGTGTTGGCCTACGCCAAAAGCCGCGATTTCCCATTTGAGGATGAAGCCGTCGTGGCATATTCTTTCCTCCAACTGTACTTGAACAACCAAAGCGAGCAAGCTTGGCAAATCCTGAAAACCAGCAAACTCTCTCCCAAAACAAACCCTCTTGCCGCGTATGTAATCGCCACAGTAGCCATGCGCAACGGCCAAAACGACGAAGCCATCAAAGTCTTGCAACAAAGCCCAACGGGCAAGCAATACGCACCTTTTCATTACCGCAACTACTTGCTCGGCCTCGCCCAGCTCCGCCGCCTCGATGCCGACGCGCACAAGGCACTTGAAACATTTACCAACCAGTTCAAAGGAGAAAATGGCCTCAAGGAAGCATACCAGAAGCTCGCGTGGTATCACTTGGTGTTCGACAACGACATGGGCTACCGCACCTACATGAACTACGCCAAGCTCAAAGGAGCCGCCAGCTCCGAAAGCGACAAGGCGGCCCTGCGCGAGGCCAATAGCGGAGAAATGCCCGACCCGCGCCTGCTCAAGGCGCGGCTGCTGTTTGATGGCGGCTACTACCAACGTGCTTACGATTTGCTGAAAAACAATGCCGCCGATTATGCCAGCGACCGCAAGAAAAAGCTCGAATACTCCTATCGCTTGGGGCGCATCGCACACAAAATGGGGAAAACCCACGAAGCCACCCAGCTCTACACCCAAACCATAGAAAGCGGCGCCAAAGACCCGTGGTATTTTGCCTGCAACGCGGCGCTTCAACTCGGCTTGCTTTATGAGGAAATCAAAGACAAGGCCAACGCCCGCGCGGCTTTTCAGCGATGCTTAAGCATAAAACCGGAAGAATACGCCGCTAGCCTCCACGCCCAAGCCAAAGCGGGGTTGGGGCGAACAAAGTGATGTTGTCTTATGAAAACCATAGATGCGCTTCGCGCCGACACCCCTGCTCTCACGGATGCCCCATCGGACAAACCAACCCTCATTCACCTCAACAATGCGGGAGCCGCGTTGCCACCCTCGCCCGTGCTTCGCGCCATGCAGGAATACCTCGACCTCGAAGCCCACATCGGCGGCTATGAAGCTGCCGACAAAAACGCGGCTTCGATTGCTGGCTTTTACAGGGCAGTCGCTCGGCTGCTGCACACCAAACCGCACAACATCGCCTTTGCCACCAGCGCCACCGATGCTTATGCCCGCGTGTTGAGCGCCATCCCATTCCGACCCGACGATACGATTCTGACCACTGAGAACGATTATGTGTCGAACCAAATCGCCTTCCTTGCCCTGCAAAAAAGAATGGGAGTCAAGCTGCTCCGCGCACGCGACACAGCGTCAGGCGGGGTGGATGTGGGCGATTTTGAAATGCTTTTGAAAAAACACCGACCCGTGTTGGCCGCCGTGACGCATGTGCCCACCAACAGCGGTCTCGTGCAGCCAGTGGAGGCCATCGGGCAAATCTGCCGCGAGCACGGCGTCTGGTATCTGGTGGACGCCTGCCAGTCGGCAGGCCAAATGACGTTGGACGTGGAGCGCATCGGCTGCGACTTTCTCACCGCCACCCTGCGCAAATTCATGCGCGGGCCGCGTGGAGCGGGCTTTCTTTTTGCATCCGACCGGGCGCTGGCGGCAGGCTTGGAAATGCTGTTCCCCGACCTGCGCAGCGCCGACTGGCTCAGCGCGGATGCATACGCGACGGTGCCTACCGCTCGGCGCTTCGAGTACTGGGAAATGTCGCCGGCGCTAGTGCTGGGTAGCAAAGCCGCTGCCGAATACGCCCTCGAAGTGGGCACGGATTGGATAGAAAATCGGGTGAAAGAACTCGCCGTTCAGCTACGCCACCGATTGAGCGCGCTTCCCGGGGTGCAAGTGTTGGACAAAGGCACGGCGCTGTGCGGCATCGTCACGGCATATTCCCCGCAGTGGGAAGCAAGAGCATTGCTCGAAAAACTATGGGCACACCGCATCAACTGCCGTCTGTCGCCCTTGTCGGTGGCGCAGATTGATTTTTCCCGAAAAGGCGTGACATGGGCACTCCGAGTGTCGCCGCACTATTACAACACGGAGGAGGAGATTGGGCGCATGGTGGAGGTGGTTGAGCAGCAGTAGCCAGAGCTGTTTGCTGAAAAGAGAAAGTAATCTTGGCAAACTCGATATCTTTCGGAGCATCGAGTTTTCGACATACTCCAAAACCCCTCAAAATCGAGGGTAGCAACTATGGCAAGATGAGGAATTTTGGCGAATCAAGTTACAAAAAAGCAGCGAAGCCCAACATTGTAGCATCTTTGCTCCAATCGTTTCATCAAAACCTTACCCTTTTTCGTATGAAGAAACAACTCTTGTTCGCGGTCGCCTTGACGGGATGCTCGCTCGTTGCGCAGGCACAATACGGCGGCCCACGTCTTTTCCTCGATGTCCCGGTCATCTACTTCACCTCGCCCGATGTGGAAAAAATCGGCAATCGCCTCGGCGCAGGTCTTGAGACCACCATGAACGTCGCCACCCACTGGAGCACGGCTCGGATTGGCGGGGGCGCTTCCTTCACCGTTGACCCCAAAGCCGACGACGTGGGCGATTCCTTCCTCACCACGCCCTATGGAGTGCTTGAGGTCGGCGTAGGAATGTACCGCACCAACGGCAACAAATGCTCGAAGACACACGCCAATGCTTTTACCGCGTTGGCTAAGGGCGGCCTGCTTTACACATTTGACACGAGGAATCTAACTACCGCGGGGGACAACACTACCGGTTTGGACTACACCGTAGGGGCAGAGTTCGGATACTTCTTCATCCGTGATGTGTTCAAGAACTACGAGGTATTTCTCGACGGGCGCTACCACACCAAAGCGCAGGTCGTGTCCGCACGGTTCGGATTCAAGATGTTTTTGAATTTGCGCGCCAATCGCTGATGAAGGTTTGCGACAGGCTGTGTTGGCCAAAAATTATTTTTCTGACAGGATTTACAAGATTTACAAGATTTTCTCCCGAAGAAGGGCGCGAATCCTGTGAATCTTAGTAAGTCCTATCAACAAATATCACTTGTGAGACATTGTCTTTTGAGCAACCTTGGCCTGCTTACCGTGATGAGCGAAACCACATATACCCAGATTAAAGAGGATTTGAACCTGCCAGTTGGCAAGGCAGGGATTTCCTTGATTGATTTGCATGATTTCCAAAGGATTGCGAGCACCGTTCGTTCAAAACCACCTTGTCAGAACCTGTGCTCAGGGGCTTGCCCGGCCAAGTGAAGCGGACGGGGCTGATTTGCGTTGACTATAGCGAAAGGTTTGTCAGCCCGAAATAAATGACGAGGGTGTTCACAAAACTGTGTCATTCTAATGGAGGCAATAAGAAAACACAAAGACACGGAGGCACAGAGTTTTGGTTTTCAACAATTTACATTCCTTTAGGCGCGGTGTTTATTGTGCATAAAGAAAACACCCGGTATGGTTTGACACGCTTTTCTGAACACCCTCCTTCTGTGGCTCTCTGTGCAGCACTCAATGCACGCTGTGTTCAATCACATTCCACGCGCTGACACAGTTTTTAAACACCCCTCCTATACAACCCCCAAACCCTCAAACCAGAAACCTTCAAACCAGAAACCTTCAAACCAGAAACCTTCAAACCAGAAACCTTCAAACCAGAAACCTTCAAACCTCAAACCCCCAAACCAGAAACCCTCAAACCAGAAACCCTCAAACCAGAAACCCTCAAACCCCCAAACCTTCAAACCAGAAACCCTCAAACCTCAAACCCCCAAACCTTCAAACCAGAAACCCCCAAACCCCCAAACCTTCAAACCAGAAACCCTCAAACCTCAAACCCCCAAACCCTCAACTATTTCCATCTCGGACATCTCGGCATTGGCGGCTTGTTGCCGCGAGTTTCTTTTTTCCAACAACCAAAACCCCACCCATGTAATGCCCGCAATCAGCGCCAGCAGCCACCACAAAGTATAGTATCCCCATGCGGCAATCACTTGCGTGCCAAATAATGGCGCGAGGATATTCGAGACCGAGTAAGCCATCGTGTAAAGCCCCATGTATTGCCCTTGATGCGTGCCGGCAGAGCGTCCATACACATAATTGGAACTGAAAGGCATCACAAACATCTCGCCCATCGAAATGGCCACCGTGAACAACACAGCTGCCAACACAGCGCCGAACGGCAGCACAAAAGAAAGATACGCCGCCATATACATCAGCAGCCCCATTCGCACATAGTCGAGCTGCGGGCGGCGTCCTTCGAGGCGATAGACGAGCGGCATCTCAATAAGAAATACCATGAGGCCATTGAGCGCCATCATCAGGCCGATGTTCGACTCGTTCCATTGAAAACTATCCTTCCAAAACACAGGCACCGTCCACAACAGCTGCATGAACACTATGGCATTCATCATCGTCAGCAGCACAAACCACAAATAGGGGCGGTCGCGGTAAGGGGAAAGCGAAGCAGGCGTGCCGTCGTGCTCCTTACCTGCGGTCGTCGCATTTTTTGCCTCGGCAGGCTTGGGTGGCATGAGCCAGCGCAACACCAAGGCGGCAGCGATGCAAGTCAGCCCATCCACCCAGAACAGCCAGAACCAACCAAACGCCGCCACCAACACGCCGCCAATGGCGGGCGCGATGGTCCAGCCCATGTTGAAGGCCATGCGCATCAGTGAGATGGAGCGGGTACGATTCTCCGGGCTGCTGTTGCGGGCGATGGCCACCGAGTTGGCCGGGCGGAACACGTCCCCCGTGAGGCTCATCATAAATACAGCCCCACACATCACCCAAAAATCGCGGATGGGGATGAGCGCAATCAGCACCAAGCCACTCGCTATGAGGCTCCAAAACTGCACCGGATAGTAGCCAAATCGGTCCGTCAGTTTGCCACCCAAAAAAGCACCTGCCAAAGCGCCCGCACCAAAGAACCCCATGACGTAGCCCGCCTCGCGGATGCTAAAATGCAACTCCTTGGTCAGGTAAATCGTGATGAACACAATGACCATGCTGCCGAGGCGATTCACCAAATTAATGAGCGCCAGCAACCATATTGCTTTCGGAATGCCGGAAAAAGAATCCAGCCAATGGCGGTAGAATTTGAGTAACATGAAGAAGGCTTTTTTGCAAACAAAACAAAAAACTGTTTTTGACAGAATAAAGGTTTCTGACCAGAAGAAAATTTTTTTGGTTGCAAAAACAAAACGCCGACCACGGAATCCCGCAGCCGGCGTCGTTCATACAATAGAATGGATTGAGTGCGATTGGTTAATTGCCGCCCGCCGCGCTCAAAAGGACAAGCGCAGCGATGCTAAGCAGGCGCTAAAGTCGAAACTTTGTTCGAGTGTGCAAACTTTTTTGCGGTACTTATATCTGCGTATCGCGTATTTTGAAAAAGTCGAAACAAGAATCGGCAATAAGTGCGGAATTTTCCCCGCGATTGCCCAATTTGCGCCCCTTACCTAAATCCCCAGTTACCCATCCTCAAATTCAAAAATGCTCCACACCGAACGCCTTTTTCTCATCCCCACCTCCTTGCCCATGCTCGAGGCCATCGCCGACGAGAACTGGCCGGTACTTTCATCGTTGCTTGGAGGGGTTGACATTGCTGACCAATGGACCCATTTCCCTGAGGCCCTCGTGTGGATGCGCGATTTTGCCCGAGAGCATCCCGCCGACATGGCGTGGTGGAATTACCTCATCGTACATCGGCACGATGTGCGGCTCATCGGAACCTGCGGCTTCAAAGGCCCGCCCGGGCCAGATGGGCTGGTTGAAATCGGCTACGAAATCGCCGATGCCTATCAGGGGCGCGGCTTCGCCACCGAAGCTGCCCGCCGCCTAACGGAACATGCGCTCACTCACGATGCGGTCATCGCCATCACCGCCCACACCCTTGCCGAGGAAAACGCCTCCTGCACAGTGCTGCGCAAACTCGGATTCGCTTTCGCGGGGGAACACGTTGACATAGAGGATGGCAAAATCTGGGCGTGGAAACGGGAGCGGTGAGGAACGTTATACCCAGATTAAAGAGGATTTGAACCTGCCCGTTGGCAAGGCAGGGATTCCCTTGATTAATTTGCATGATTTCCAAAGGATTACGAGCACCGTTCGTTCAAAACCACCTCGTCCGACCCTTTACTCAGGGCTCGCCCGGCCAAGTGAAGCGGACGGGGCTGATTTGCGTTGACTATAACGAGTTTTCTATACCCAGATTAAAAATGATTGGTAACAAACCGTATTTTTGAGCAAAATTTAGAAAAATGTCAGTCACCTCTATTTCAGCCACCGCCCCTGTTCCCGTCGTGCCAAGCAAGGCATTAAATTGCCCAAAACGCTAGCAGAACGGCTCGACCTGGATGAAATCCTCGAAGTGCCTGCCACCTTGGAGAAATACTTCAACTTCTTGCCAGAGTGCGAATACCGAATAGATTATTCAGATGGAAAAATTATTTCAATGGGATATGCCTCTCTTACACACGAATCCCTCGTCATGCGTGTAGGGCATTTGCTAAATCTTATTTTTGGAATTGACAGCAAGTATCATGTGCTCGGCAGCAACGTTGCCACCTTCATCCCCGACGCGCAGGCGGCCCACAACGCAGACGAGGTGGTATTGCAAGGCAAGCCACAGCACCATGTGCATCAAGGGAAAAAGAAAAAAATTAAGACACTTTTGAATCCGCACATCATCGTGGAAGTATTGTCGCGCACCACCACGCGCTACGACTTGGGCGTGAAGCTGCCGCGATACAAGACCTTGCCAAACGTGCAGCATATTCTGCTGATTAGCCAACACAACCAAGCCGTCTCCCTTTACAGCCGCACCAACCGCCCCGGGCAATGGCTCAACACAGAAGAATCCGACGCGGAACACGGCTACATCACCCTCAACCGAAAAAAACTGAGGTTGGCTGACATCTATCGGAATGCCTTGGTCGAGTGATTTTTTGTAGTGGCTTGGTCATATTTTACACCTCGCGTCGCCAAGTTTTCAGTGCATCCGAAGTCCCCATTTATTCAAAGTCCCTGACTTTGAGCATGAGCATCTGATAAGTCTTGGCGAATCAAGGCTTGCAATCTGGTGCTGGTATGGGAGGAAAACAATGTTTTGTTCCCTGTTGGCAGACATTTTTCTCGGCGAGCCTCTTGTTTTGTCTTTATTTGCCGGAGAAAAAATTTGTGAAAAATGCGCATTTTGAACGCTTGCCTTCTGACGGCTTGGTTGGCTGTCCCGCTTTTTTCCCAAAACACCAATGTCACGTTGCTGTCCACGTTCACTTATCCCAATCAGACGCTTGCCAACGTGTGGGGTTATGCCGGCAACGGTCACGAGTTTGCCTTGGTTGGGGCGAAAAATGGCCTCAGCATCGTGGATGTGACCAACCCTGCCAACCCCGTCGAGTTGAAACAAATCCCCGGACCGTCCAGCTCTTGGCGCGAAATCAAGACCTACCAGCACTACGCTTACGTGGTGACGGAAGGCGCAGGCGGCGGTGTGCTCATCGTGAATCTCTCCAACCTGCCCGACACGACCAATATCCCATACAAGACATACACCGGAAACGGTGCTATCAGCGGCCTTTCCACCGTCCATGCGCTGCATGTGGACGAGACTCAGGGCTTCCTCTATCTATACGGGTCCAATTTGTTCGGCGGCAGACCCATCGTACTCAATCTCAACCCCGACCCCTACAATCCCACTTACGCAGGGTATTTCAATTCCAATTTTTCGGGCAACCACAATTACGTCCACGATGGCTATGTGGACAACAACATTATGTTTGCCGGCCACATCTTCGGGGGTTTCTTTTCGGTGGTGAACATGACCAACAAGACCAACCCTACCCTCATCACCACCCAGCAAACACCCGGCTTGTTTACGCACAACACTTGGCGCTCCGGCAACACCCTCTTCACCACCGATGAGGTGAACAATTCCTTTCTCGCCGCTTACGACATCTCCGATTTTGGGAACATCACCTTGCTGGACAAGATACAGAGCAACCCGGGTAGCAACTCGGTGGTGCACAATACCCACATCATTGACGATTATGCCGTCACGTCGTGGTATAAAGACGGCTTCACGATTGTGGACGTGTCGCGTCCCGACAACTTGGTGCAGGTGGGCAACTATGATACTTGGCCCAATGGGGCCGGCCCCGGCTTCGAAGGTTGTTGGGGGGTGTATCCTTATCTGCCGTCGGGCAACATCCTCGCTACCAACATACCCATGCTCAATACAAACAATGGCCAGCTGTTCGTGCTATCCCCTACCTATATGCGCGGCTGCTATGTGGAAGGCGAAATCACCAATGCCATGACAGGGCAGCCGTTGCAAGGAGCCTTGGTCGAACTGTTGGGCACCAACACGGGCGAAACAAGCAATCTGCTGGGCATTTACAAAATGGGACAACTGCAAAGCGGCTCCTTCACGGCGCGGGTGAGCAAGTTGGGTTTCGTATCCCAAGACATACCCGTCTCGCTCGCCAACGGGGAAGTCACCGTGCTCAACGTGGTGTTGGCCCCAGTTGGTTTTCCGGTCGAAATGACGCGCTTCACCGTGGAGGCCGAAGGTCGCGCCGCGTTGCTGCGATGGTCAACAGCCAGCGAAGTGGACAACGAAGGCTTTGAGGTGCAACACGGACGCAGCATACATCAATGGGCAACACAGGGGTTTGTGCCAGCCCAAGGGCATCGAGATGCCCCTGCTGACTATGAATACAGGATTCCCGACCTGCTCCCCGGCACTCACTTTTTCCGGCTGCGGCAAGTGGATACGGATGGCACGAACACATTTTCCGAAGTCCGCTCTCTGACCATGAAAGGGCAAGCATTTCAGGCAGCCTTTCGACCCAATGCGGTTCACGATGTCGGAGAGTTATATTTTTTCACGGAAAAACCACGCAATGTGCGGGTGGAGATTTTCAATGCGGCGGGGTTGCCAGTTGGCTTGCAATGGGAATTGGATGTGGCCGATGCCGCCACATTGAGCATCGAGGCAAGCCGTTTGCCGAACGGGGTCTATTTCGCGGTGGTACAAACGGAGTATGAGCGCGTGGTGGCGCAATTTCTGAAAATATAGGCCGCCGTCAATTGCGCACGTCCCCGCCCCAACCCAATTTTTCCCGAATGGTGTTGAGAAACGTCACATCCTGCAACTGAATCACTTTGGCAGGGAAGTCGTTTTTTCTGACGGCTAATTGATGCTGCGCGTTGATGAGTTCAAACCGCGAATCGAGGGAGCAAATAAAGTTCTCGCCGCGCCCCTCCACCTCGAAAGAAATCACCGAGTCGTCAGAAATGACGATAGGGCGCACGTTGAGGTTGTGCGGCGCGACGGGCGTAAGCACAAAGTTGCCCGAACGGGGGAAAATAATTGGCCCTCCGCAGCTCAGCGAGTAGCCGGTGCTGCCTGTCGGCGTGGCGATGATGAGGCCGTCGGCCCAGTAGGAATTTAGGTAATCACCATTGAGGTAAGTGTGGATAGTAATCATGGAAGAAGTATCGCGCTTGAGCAACGTGCAATCATTGAGCGCGAAAGGAATGTCGCCAAAAACAGCGGGGCGACTTTCTAAATAGAGCATCACTCGGTCTTCGATGATATATTGCCCGCGTTTGAGTTTTTCCACTGCCTGACGAATATACCGCTTCTCGACGCTGGCCAAAAAGCCCAATCGCCCCAAGTTGATGCCCAGCAGCGGCACGCCCGCGTCGCGCACCAGCGTGACGGCATTGAGCATGGTGCCATCGCCCCCCAATGACACGACAAAATCAATGCGATGCACGAGGAAGTCGCGGTAATCGTCAAATGGGGCATAAGGCCCCGGAAACCGCACTTTGGTCTCAATGACTTTCAAAAAAGGCGTGTAAACGTAGGTCGTGATGCCTTCCGCATAAAGCACGTTGAGGAGTTCCTGCAGGTGGGGCAGGTCTCTGTCCTTGAATTGTTTGCCAAAAACGACGACTTGCATGGGGGAAGGGTTGACGAGACAATTTTGCCGCAAGGTAGAAAACACTTGGGAGTTGGGAGATGATTGGGCGGCAAAGGGCCACACTACCGGACATTTTCAAATTTGCCACGAAGTCACAAAGACCCAAAGCAAAATACGCATTGATTTGCCGCACCTTGTGCCTTTGCAGCACAAAAACAATGTCCAGTAGTGCGGCAAAGAACGCGCTGCTTCCGCTACTCAACCTTTGAGCGCACCACACCTTCTTTGAGGCGCGTCTCCAACCAATCTCCCGCCTTCGCGTCTTTCGCCGCAGTAAGCACTTGGCCGTTTCTGAAGGTCAGGCTGAAGCCGCGCCGCAGCACGTTGTCGGGATGAAGCGCCGAACAAAAAGCCTCTGCCTGCTCCAAATGGCGACGCTGGCCTCTGAGGATATGAACGCCCCATCCGGGCAGATTTTCTTCCAGTGTCTCCAACTTTTGCGCGGCGACGCGCACCCGTTCGCGGGTGCTCCAATGCGTGGCTGTTTCGAGGCGCTCCAGTTCCATGAGGCTGATTTTGAAGCGATATTCGCTCATGGCGCGAATTGCATCAGCCAAGCGCAGCATCTCGTTTTCAAAAAGCAAGTTGTGTTGCAGCAAAAAATCTGCGACAGCAGTGGGCGTTTTGAGTGCAGCGTGTGCCACGAGGTCGAACACCGTCTCGTCCACTTCGTGCCCGATGCCAGACAACACGGGCAAGGGCATTTGGGCCACTGTTTTGCAGAGCTCAAGCCCGTCGAAAGCAGCCAAATCGAGCCGCGCACCGCCGCCGCGCACCACCACCACGCAATCGAATCGCTGCGGTTGGAGTGCTATCTGGGTCAGTGCGTCGCGCAGCTCGGCCTCTGCGTTTTTCCCTTGCACTGACGAGGCAAACAATTGAGTGTGAAACCGATAGCCAAAATTGTTCTTTGACAAATGCTCCCGAAAATCCTGATAGCCAGCAGCCCCCTCGGAGCTGACCACCGCAACGCGCTGCAACACAGGAGGGAGCCGCAGAGAGCGATTGAGTTCCAAAAAACCAAGTTCGCGCAGCGTTTGGAGCGTCTGCCGGCGGCGCAGTTCCATCTGCCCGAAAGTATAGGACGGGTCGAGGTCGCTGATGAGCAGTTTGAGGCCATATCGCTCGTGAAAATCAACGCGCACCTGCAATTTCACTTCCAATCCCTCGCGCAGCAACGCATCGAGGTCGGGGCCAATAGCACTGCGCAGCTTGCGATATTCGCTTGCCCAAAGTACCGCTTGGCTTTGTGCCACGATATCGTCGCCTTCGCCTTTTTGCACCAAATCGAGATAGTAGTGCCCCCTCGATAGCCCGACTTGAGCGATTTCGGCAGCGACCCAAAGCGGGCGTTGGAAATTGAGCGCCAACACGCGCCGGATATGTTCGTTCAGGTCGAAAAGACTGTAAATCATGGGAATATGCCATGCGCGCCATCAAGAGGCGCGGATAAAAAAGGCCGCTACCTGTCAAGGCAGCGACCCAACCCGGTTAAAGGTTTCAGGTGTATTCAATCTTCCGGCAGCGGGAATCGGTGCGAAAGTATGCCATCGGACGAAATGTTGCGGATTTTTTTGTGTGTGCGCCACTTTTCCGGCAACCAAATCGTTTCGCCTTTCGTCATGCACACATCTTGCAATGAGCAAACTTTCAAGCTATTTCATTCATTTCCCTACTTATTCTTACCTTTGCCCCCCTATGAAAAAAACGTTCGGTTGGCTGGCACTTTCCAGCCTTCTTTTTTTGGTCGGTGCCTGCAAAAGCGAATACGAGCGCATCCGCACAAGTGGCAACGCGGAATTGGTGCTGAACAAGGCATTCGAGTACTACGAAAAAGAGGAGTACCAACGCGCCCAATCCCTTTTTGAGTTGGTAATGAGCAACATCAAAGGGACTGGCAAGGCAGAAAAAGCCAACTTTTGCTACGCATACACCCACTATCATTTGAAGGATTTCATGTTGGCAGCGTTTTACTTCAGAAGTTTTGCGAACACTTTCACGGGTTCGGAGTTTCGGGAGGAAGCAGCTTTCATGTCAGCCTATTCCAACTACAAACAGTCGCCCACTTACAGACTCGACCAGGGCAATTCGGAGAAAGCGATTGAAGAGTTTCAACTGTTCGTCAACCTTTTTCCAAAAAGCCCACGAGTAGCAGAGTGCAACAAGCTGATTGACGAACTGCGCCGCAAATTGGAAAACAAGGCTTTTAGCGAAGGGGAACTCTACTACAACCTCCGTCAATACCAGTCGGCGGTCATTTCATTTGACAACCTGCTGCGCGACTACCCCGAAAGCCCCGATGTGGAACGTGTGCGTTACCTCATTGCAAAAGCGAATTTTTTGCTGAGCGAGAATAGTATCGTGGAAAAGAAAATTGACCGCTACAACGAAACCACAACACGCTGCGACGATTTTCTGGAGAAATACCCCAATAGCAAATATGCGAAGGAATTGCGCGACATCCGCAAAAAGTCCGAGCAAGCGATCAAGGATTTGCGCAAGCGCCTGAAAAGCACTTGACAAGCCAAAACAACTCCTTTGAACCAACAACAAACAACCAGCAACGAACAACGAACAACCAAAACACCAGTTCAACAAATCAACAACAACAATGAGCGATATTAAAAGTAAAGCCCAAGGCCTCGACCCCAACGTGCAGCCCCGCGATGTCATCGAACTCGTGGAGAAAACTGGCAACATCTATGAAAGCATTGCCATCATCAGCAAACGTGCTCGTCAGATTTCGAGCGACCTGAAATGGGAGATTCAGCGCAAGCTCGAAGAGTTTGCCGTCAACACCGACACCATCGAAGAGGTGCAGGAAAACAAGGAGCAAATCGAAATCTCCAAGTTCTACGAGCGCCTGCCCAACACGCCCATCATAGCCACCAACGAGTTTCTCAGCGACGAGATTCAGTGGCGCTATGTGGAAGACCAAGACTGATGATTTGGGGGAAATGGTGATTTGAGCGTCGCCAAACCACTATTTCCCCAAAATCCACCATTGCTACGCTCACCATGAAAGTTATCCTCGGCATCAGCGGCTCCATCGCGGCGTACAAAGCCGCCCACCTCACCCGGCTATGGGTCAAACAAGGAGCCGAAGTGCAAGTGCTGATGACCGAAGCAGCCACCGACTTCATCGCGCCGCTTACGCTTTCCACCCTTTCCAAGCGCCCAGTATTCACCGATGTGCGCTCCGAAGCAGGCTGGAACAACCACGTCGAGCTGGGCCTCTGGGCCGATGCCGTCGTGATAGCACCCGCCACCGCCAACACGCTGGCCCAATTAGCCAATGGCTTGTGCGACAACATCTTGAGCGCGGTGTATCTCTCGGCGCGATGCCCCGTCTTTGTGGCGCCCGCCATGGACGTGGACATGTGGCATCATCCGGCCACGCAAGAAAACATCCGCCGTTTGAAGACGCACGGTGTGCAAGTGATTCCGGTCGGCGTGGGCGAGTTGGCAAGCGGGTTGGTCGGTGAGGGGCGCATGGCCGAACCGGAGGACATTGTTGTTTTTGTGGAAAAAAACCTCCCTCAACGCCCGAAAATTTTTCACGGCAAAAAGGCGCTTGTCACGGCAGGCCCCACCTTCGAGCCGCTCGACCCCGTGCGCTTCATCGGCAACCACTCATCGGGCAAAATGGGCATTGCGTTGGCAGAAGAGCTGGCCGCCCAAGGAGCATCGGTGACGCTGGTGCTTGGCCCCACCAATCTCAAACCGCAGAACACCGCCGTTCAGGTCATCAGCGTCATGTCGGCGCAAGAGATGTACGAGGCTTGTGCGCCCATTTTCCCACATACCGACATTGCCGTGCTGGCAGCGGCGGTGGCTGATTATCGGCCCAAAACGGTATCGGACACGAAAATCAAGAAAAAAGACACCGAGCTGACGCTCGAACTGGAGAAGACCATAGACATCGCAGCCACTTTGGGCAAGGATAAACGAGCCGAGCAAATTTTTGTGGGCTTCGCACTCGAAACAAACGACGAACTGCAAAACGCGCAAGTCAAATTAGGAAAGAAAAACTTTGACTTCATCGTGCTCAATTCGATGCGCGACGCGGGCGCGGGTTTTGGCCACGACACGAACAAAATCAGCATCCTGCGCCGCGATGGCTCCAGGCAGGAATTTCCCCTGAAATCCAAAGACGACGTGGCACATGATATTGTGTTGGAAATAGCTCGTTTGGCCAACCTTTGAGCCACAAGCCGCGTCATCATGAAGTTCCACGCTCACGTTCACAAACTTAGTAGTCATGTTCAAGAAAATCACACTTGCCTTTTGGGTGGCTCTTTTGACCTATCCGCTTTTTGCGCAAGGCGAACTCAACGCCACAGTGCGTGTCAGCACCCCTCAGCTGCAAAGAAACGACCGTCGGGTATTTGACCAATTGGAGAGCTCGCTGCGCGAATTCCTCAACACGACCAAATGGACCCCGGATGCTTTTGAGCCGGAGGAGCGCATCAAGTGCAACTTCATCCTGACCATTTCTACCGAGGGCGACAACAACACGTTCCAGGCAGAGCTGGCCGTGCAGGCCACGCGCCCGGTGTATGGTAGCGGTTACGAAACCCCCTTGATATCGCATCTGGACAAGGACATCACATTCACCTACGAGCAAAACCAACCCATCGAGTTCCTGTTGGACGCTACCGACAACCAGAATATATCTGCTGTGTTCGCCTTTTACGCCTACATCATTCTTGGGTTGGACTATGACTCATTCTCACTCTATGGCGGCGACACATATCTGCTGACGGCGCAGCAGCTCGTGACGAACATTCAGAACTCCTCCACCAACCGCTCTCCGGGTTGGCGCCCTGCCGATGGCAGCAGAAATCGCAACCGCTACTGGATGATAGAAAACCTGTTGAACCCTCGCGTGAAACCCTATCGTGCGGCCATGTACAATTATCATCGCAAGGGGCTGGACACCTTCACCTCTGACATGGACGCGGCTAAGTCAGTCATCGTGTCGGCGTTGGAAGAGGTGGACAAGGTGAACACAGCCTATTTCAACTCTCTGATTGTGCAGATGTTTGCCAATGCCAAGCGTGACGAGTTGGTGGAAATGTTCAAAATCGCCGGCAGGCCGCTGAAAGAGCGCGTTCAGCAGATAATGATGAAAATAGACCCCTCGAATAGCCCACGCTATCGAGAAATCGGCACTTGAGAATAGAAGGGGTAGGTCAACGTCGTTGAGCACACCTCTTAATGACCGCAAGCACCCAGTTCGGTCGAATTTGACCGGGCATTTGCGAGGGCTTCCGTAGTTTTGCCCAAACTTCGGAAGCCCTCGTGCATTTTTCAATAGCCACAACTTTTTAGGGGTTTTTACGTCTTTACGATTTCAAAATTCGCATCTACATCTTTCAATGGATAGCATCATCACCGTAAGCCAATTTCTGCTGAGCCTTTCGATTCTGATTGTGTTGCACGAATTGGGACACTTTTTACCAGCCAAGTGGTTCAAGACACGTGTTGAAAAGTTTTACCTCTTTTTTGACTTTGCCCCTTTCAACTCTCTCTGGAAAATAAAAAAAGGAGAAACCGAATATGGCATTGGTTGGCTGCCACTCGGCGGCTATGTGAAAATATCGGGCATGGTGGATGAGAGCATGGACACCGCGGCGCTGAAAGAACCACCCAAACCCTGGGAATTCCGCTCCAAACCCGCGTGGCAACGCCTCATCATCATGCTGGGCGGCGTCACGGTCAATTTCCTCCTCGGATTTTTCATCTTCGGCATGATGCTCTGGGGGTATGGAAAAGCTTATATCCCTACCTCCGAACTAAAATATGGCGTGGCCATGGATTCCGTGTTGCTCGAGGTGGGGCTTAGGAATGGTGACAACATCGTGAAACTGGGCGCTCAACCCTTCGACCGTTTTGACCCCGCAGCATTTGTGGAAGCATTGGTGCTCAACGACGTGCGTCAGGTCACCGTCATCAGAGATGGTCAGGAGCAGGTGATAGAAATGCCTGCCGACATGGCTCAGCGCATCACGGGAAAGGGGTTGCCCAAAGGTGCCTTGATGTCGCCGCGCATCCCTTTTGTGGTGGAAGAGGTGATGCCGGGCAAACCCGCCGCACAGGCCAATGTCCAACCCGGCGACCGCATCATCGCTTTCAACGATGAGCCAATCCCATATTTCGACCAGTTTTCCGCCTTGGCCCGGCAACACAGAGGCCAAGCAATCACGCTCGGCATCCTGCGTGGCACCGACACCTTGCATCTGGGGCTTACCTTGACGGAAGATGGGCTTATCGGTGTGCGCACCAAACTATCGGGTTACTTCACCGAACAGCGCGAGAGGTACTCGTTCCTGCAAGCCATGCCTGCGGGGGTGAAGGCTGGGATAGATTTTCTGAACAATCAGATAAAAGCCTTTGGGCAAATGTTCAAGGGTAAAATCGGGGTCAAAGACAATCTCGGCAGCCTCATTAGCATTGGCAAGATGTATGGACCAACGTGGGACTGGGAGCGTTTCTGGATGCTCACTGCCTCCATCAGTATCATACTTGCTTTTATGAACCTGCTGCCCATCCCGGCGCTTGACGGTGGCTACGTCATGTTCCTCTTGTGGGAAGTCGTCACTCGCCGCAAGGTGAGCGACCGCTTCATGGAAAAAGCCGTCACCGTTGGGTTCTTCCTGCTGTTGGGTCTTATGGTATTTGCCCTCGGCAATGATATTTGGAAGCACTGGATTCAGAAATTGTTTTAGAACAAGGGAGGAAGGTGGAGGGTAGAGGGCTGCAAATTGGCACCCCTGCCCGCCACCCTCCTCCCTCCATCTTTCCCATGAACTACTTCGATTTTTTTGGGTTGCCAGTTTCTTTTCGTGTGGACGAGTCTGCGTTGCGCCGCGTCTTTTTGCAAAATAGCAAAAAGTACCATCCCGATTTTCACACCTTGGCGGACGAGACGGAGCAGACCAGAATGCTCGAACTGAGCACCCTGAACAACGAAGCATTTAAGACGCTTTCCGACCCCGACCGCCGCATGCGCTATATCCTGGAAATCAACGGGCTATTGGGAGAAGAGGACTCGCAGCCTTCACTCCCTCAGGATTTTTTGATGGAGATGATGGACCTCAATGAAATGTTGTTCGAGTTGGAACTGGATGCCGATGCCGCGCGTTACGCGGTGGCGCTACAAAAAACAGACGACTTTGAAAAAGGCTTGGAGGCAGAAATTCAGTCCATTGTGGAGCGGTGGACGGCTAAAGAAGGCACAGCCCCATTGCTCGCGGTGCGCGACTTTTTTTTGAAAAAAAGATACTTGTTGCGTATTCGGGAAAACCTTTCTAAGTTTGCGCCCCAATCAAGCGGTTAGTGATTGTTTATTGACAATTGTTGATTGCGCTGAACGAACAACGAACAATAACCAACTTGCGGGAATGGCGGAATGGTAGACGCGTTGGTCTCAAACACCAATAACTTCACGGTTGTGCGAGTTCGAGTCTCGCTTCCCGCACCGAGGCGCTCCGGGTTTCCGGGGCGCTTTTTTTATTTCGGCAACAGTTTTTTCAATTCAGTCACGATGTCCATGTACGCATCGTCGAGGCTCTTGAATTGCGACACGGCACGATTCATGGTGGGCAGGGAGCGCAATTTTTCCAACCCGGTGCCTTCAAAGTCCGCTTGCTCTATGCGGATGGGGATGAGCCGGCGGCCATCGCCCATCGCCTCATAGACCAGCTCGAACCATTCGGGCGAATTGAAGAGATTGACGGTGATGAGCACGAGCAGGTAATCGGCTTTTTCCACTTCCTGCTTGGCCTGCGCCACCAAATCGCCGAAACCTTCCTGCACGTTGTAAACCTGAATTTTCTTCATGATTCTCAACACGTTGAGGTGCTTGTTCAGCATCTTGCAATGCTCGCTGTCGGCAATGTCGTAGATGACGGCAAACTTTGGAATCGCCGACACCGCGGGTTGGGCATGGCTGGCGGCAGGGTCGAAGTCTTTTTCCTCCAAGCTTTTTATCAGTTGGAGCATGGCATCGCGTATGCGTGCGGTCTCCAATTGATAGTCGTCCAATTTTACGATTCCGGCGATGTGGTGGTCGCGATTGATTTGGCTTAGCCGGCCTTCGAGCAGGATGGTTTGCCCTTTTTTTTCGGTGTTGCTTGGCAGCAGGCCTTGCAGGGTGGCGATGGCCTGCGCAATCTCATTGTTGGCAACGAGTTCCTGCAAGTCGTTTTTGATTTCCGAAAGTGGTTTTGGAAGCGGCATGGTGTTGCATTTATGCGCCGCAAAGATTGTGCGGGAAGGCTTGAGACAGCCACGGCTGCGTCTCTGCGGCGATTGACTCGAATTATTATTGACCGATAAAAGCAAAGATGTCGCGGAAGAGGATGCCTCGGTTGGCGCCGCGGCGCTCACCTCTGGCATTGATGACCAAGCCGCCTTCCGCGTCGGTTTTGCCGGCGTGGTGAATGGCGACGACTTTCCAGTCCTTGTTGAACACGGGCGAGCCGCTGCTGCCGGGTTCGGTATCGGTGGAGTAGAAAAGGTGTTGGTTGAGTTGCCCGAGCACCTCGTTGGCATTGAGGGCGATTTGTTTGTCTTCTCCTTTGGGATGCTGGATGATGGTGACACCCTCGCCCACGGCGGGGATAGCGTCAGGGTCGAATTCGACAAAGCCCCACTGTTTGAGTGGCGCGTCGGCGCGGTCTATGACTTTCACGCGAGCGAAATCAAACTCGTTGGGCGGGCTGGATTTGAAATTGGAAGCATCGAGCTGGTAAGTGGTGCGAGCCTTTGTTTTACCGTCTGTTCCGATTTCGTAGTTGAACTCCAAGCGGGCGGTTTTTGCCACATCCGCCGATTTTATGACGTGGTTGTTGGTGAAAACATATCCTTCTTTTGTGAGAAAGCCCGTGCCCAACTCTCCATCGGCACACACGACGCGACAAACGGCTTTTGACGCTTTTAGTGCCTCTTCCAGCCACTTGATGCGCAGGAGGTTGTTTTGGCCAATGATTTTTTCCAGTTTGGCATCGTCCGGCACCGAGAACTGGTAGGAGCCGAGGCCCTTGATTTTGGCGTTGAGCTCGATTTTTCGCGGCATAGATTTCATCATTTCCTGCAAGCCGAATTTTGCCTTGTTGGTTTGCATATTGAACTGGTTGAAATCAATCAGCCCTTGTTGGAACATCTTTGCGGATTGGCGATAGCTGCTGGTGATGAGCAGCACGTCGTTTTTGATGTCGGCTTGTGTTTGATTGTCCAGCTCGATGAGGGCTTCGTAAGCCTTGTCAATCTCGTTGTCGAGCAAAAGGGCATCAATGGTCTGGAAATAAACGTTGAGAGCAGTTTGCATTTGAAGAAAGTGAACGGTGAGAGCGATGGGTGAATTTTTCGTGCGTAAGGTCTGAAACTTTCGGAAAGCTGCCAATTTTTTGAAGGTTGGGTTCTGTGTCACCGTGCATAGGCCTCCAACCACTTGCACTCTTTCACCACTGCGTTGTAAAATTTTGTGTTTGAGTATCTTGTGATGAGGAGATTGTAATAGTACATATACTCGGCAGGCAAGACGGGTATGAGCTGGCTGCCGGGGCGATAGGTACATTCGGGGGTGCAGAACCATTGTTTTTGCCGACATCGGGCAGCCATGTAGGCGGCACGGGCGGCCACTTCCGCGTTGGGGGCGACGCGCAGGGTTTTTTCAAAATAAAATAGGGCGCGGCTCACATCCGTGTTTTCGCGGTTGCCTTTGGGCGAGTCGCGCAGTGGGAACACTGGCCCTTGCGCCAGTCGCAGCTGGTTGTAGCCGCTGCGGTAAAAATCCATCACTTCCCACTCGTAGCCGAAGTACGACATATTGTAGTAGCCCAGCCCCAACAGGTAATAGTATCGGGCTGCCATGGGGTCGCGTTCGGCCTCGGCGGCTTTTGCCAAAAATTCAAATTCAAGGATTTTTTCGGCCACCTGTCTGCGTGTCAGCAGCATGGTATCGGCCACGTCGCGGTGGATGCGCTCGCCCACTTTCTCGCGGAAGGGGCTGAATTTGGGCAGGCGGACTTCTTCGGTTGGCTTTATTTTTCGCAGGGTGGACAAAGCGGCTTCTGGCTCGCCTATGCTGAGCAGATACGCGCCTTTCAATTCGAGCAGCTCTGCCCGGATACGGTCGGGGTTGGTGTCCATCATCATGGTCTGGATGAGCAGCACTGAATTGCTCGACTCGGCCAGTCTCAGGAGGTCGTCCACTATGTCGAGGTCAGGATTGTAGCGCAGGGCTTTGGGGGGGTAAGCCGCAAGGATGGCTTTGCCGGGTTGGTTTTGGGAGGCGTAGTGTTGGGAAAGCCAGTCTTGCAAAAAGGGTTCGAAGTGCGCGTGTTCCCTGAACACTTTTCGGTCTCTGATTCGGTAAGCCATGCTGTCGGCTTTTCCTTCGGCAATGGTGTCGAGGTTGACCACATCAAGCAGGCAACGCCATATTTCGAGTTGGTGGTTGAGGTTTTTGTCGGTTTTTTTGGCTTTGCCAAGGTCTTTTTCCAAGCGTTTCCAAGTCGCGCCTGCCGCGTAGCGGTCGCCTGCCAAGAGTTCGAGGTAGCCCTCGACGGCTCGCCATAGCGGGAGGTTTTCCACCTTTTTTTCGCGGACGACTGTTCGGACAAATCGCTGCAAATCGAGCAGCAGCTTGTCTGCGTTTTGTCGCTTGATGTCGCCAATGGCTTGGCCGTGTTTTTTGTCGGTGACGGGAGTGCGCAGGTATATTTTTTCCAGTTCCTGCAAATTGCTCACGAGGATGATTTCCAGCTGTTTGCTCTGCGGGTCCAATTGGTAAATCTGCGGCAGGTCGTCTATTGCCAACGAACGCGAGCGGCTGGCCCGCATGGCGTAGAGGGTAGCTCGTTCTTTGTCGTTTTGACAAAGCCGCAGCGCCTGTTCCCAATCTTGGTCGTTGCGGATGGCCAAGCTTCGCCAAGCCTGCACCCGTTTGGATGGGCAATGCCGAAACACCAGCGAGTAGCGGTATGCGGCCTCTGGGTATTGCCCTAATTTTTGTTTGGCGCCAGCCAAATGCCCGACAATCCAATAATAGATGATGCTGGGCTTTTTCAGGTCAATTTTGGGAATGAGGAAGTTGTAGAGGTATTCCACATAAGTCCAGTCGCGGGCGTAGTGCGCCAATCGGATTATCTGGTATGCATAGCGCAAGCGGATGAAGTTGGAAGCGGTTTGCTCGAAGCGCCCCATTCCCTCGTTTATCAGCGTGTGCATCGTTTTTTGGTCGCGTTCGGGGAGCGTCCAGCCGTCGCCTTGCGCGATGACGTAAGGCTCGCATTTTTTGGCGTACATGAGATAATCAATCACTTCGGTGCAGCCGTTGATGGCGAGCATTTCGGCGAAAGTGTTGCCTGCCATCGTGTAGGGCAATGCGATGCTTTTTTGGGGGTCGAGCGCCGCGTTGCGCAGCCGCACGAGCTCGTCAAAGTTGGATTCGTACACCACCATCTCCACGTCGGCATATTCCGGTTGGCCACAGAATCGCTCTATCCATTCTCGCACGTTTTCGTCGCGTTGGATGTCTCTGCTGAAATACACTTGTTGGTAATAGTCGTCCCAGCGCAAAAAGAAAGGAGCGTAAGCGGCATTTGCGTTGATGATTTCGGGGTATAAAAATGAGTAGCCATAAAAGGGCTTGGCCTCGGGGTTGCAATTCTGGACGGGGGGTGCAGCTTGTTCGCCGTGTGGGTGGAAAGAGGCAAAAAGCAAGACGGACAGGCCGAGCGCAAGGCACGCGGCTATTTGTTTGTGGCTGGGAATTGTACCAGTTGGCATACGCTGTCGAGCAATTGAACCGGGTAGCGGCGCACCGTTGTGGTGTCCAAGTGAAAAAACGCGAGCGTTGCGTCGTTCGCCAAATGGGCGGTGGCTGCCAGTCGGGCGGCTTCGCGGAGCGTGTCGGGCGCCATCGCTTCCATGCGCAGCAGGTCGCCCGGGCGAAGATAGTGACCTGACAGGAATGTGCCTTTTTGAATGTGGAAGAAGGGGGCGGTCGGGTGCGCCCCGCCGAATGTCTCCGGCCTGCTGAGTCTGAAGCGGCTGGTGTCGCTCAGCGCCTGTTCGGGGGGTTCAGGGATGATTTTCCACAATTCGCCGTCGCGATAGATGAGCGCCCACGAGAAGATGGGCAGGGCCAAGTCAAGTGGCAATGGGTATTTTTTGGGTGCTCCCACGAGGTATTTTCTGACATCCTCCGAGCGAAAAATGGAGTTGGCCGCGTTCGCGTGCTCGATATCGCCTGTGTTGTAAAACATCAACATTCCGCGTTCGACGGGCGGCACGCCTGTTTTTTGGGGGAACTTGTACTGATGCAGGCGTATGGTGGCGCTCAGGCGAACGTGGCTTGGCAGGTGTTTTTTTATTTTTTCCAAAAATTGAAAAAACGCATCGCGGGTGGAGGGTGTCCAGTCGCAGTCGAACTGTATTTCGCGTGTTTTGCCTTCCGGCTGCCCCACAAAAAAGGGGTGGCGCGAGAGGCTGGCTTGCGGCGTGATGCCTTCCGCTTCCGGCGCGACGAGCGCCGATGCCACCTTGCGGGCCAACCACTCGTTTTTCTCTTCCGCGATGTTTTTGAACACTTCATTGACAATGAAAACGGTGGGCACCACTTCAAACCGAGCGAGGCCGGCGGTGTCCGCAATGTCGAGCAGGGAGTAGGGCTGGATGGCCCCCGACGCAGGAGCGCGCCCGATGTCCAATACCTTGACGTAGAGTTTTTGGCAGCCCAAAGAGTCGAGGCAGGCAAGTTCGGCAGACGAGAGGGACAGGACGGTTTTCCAATGATAAAAGGCGGGGGTGACGACGCGGCGCACGTCGTTCTTGCCGCAGCTGGCTGCCAGCCATGCGCTGACGAGGGCGGGGAGCAATAGGTGGCGGCTAAAATTTTTCTGACACCACATCGCGCACGGAGTCAATGTATTGCTTCCAATAGGTGCTGTTCAGCACGTCTTCTTCGATGACGCCCCGCGAGGTGGTGCTGTGTATGACGACGAGGTCTTTGCCGTTGTTCGACTTTACGAGCGAGACGTGAAAAATCGGTTCGTTGGCGCTTCGGCGGAAGAAGATGAGGTCGCCGGGCTGCGCTCGTCTGATGTCTTTTTCCACGCCCTGTTTGACCTGTTCGCGTGCGGCGGGCGAGAGGGAGATGTCGAAATGTTGGAACACATAACTGGTGAAACCCGAACAGTCGAAACCCGTCTCAGGCTTTTTGCCGGCGGGGGTATATTTTGAGCCTTTGAGTCTGGCGGCATAGCTCACTATTTCCTTGCGAAACGTGGACTCGCGGGTGGTGGAGGGTTTGGAAGGGGCGGGAGCGGTACTTTCGGTTTTTTGGAAAATTTTGCAATGACTGACGACTACGGACAGGCAAAGCACGATGAGCCAGTGGGTGGTGGTGCCGATTTTTGTCAGGGAAATTTTCATGCGGGAGAATTTTTGCGAAAATGAAACGAAAGGCTGGGCGCTGATGCTTGTGTCGCGGTGGGGGATTATGATTTATTTCACGGTTGGTTCTGCAAAAAAAACGAGCTGTGACGAGGTTTTCTGGTCACAGCCCGTAAAAATGCTTATGTTCTTGTCACAGGCCAAAAATCGCCCTTCCCAAATACATCGCTGCATCGCCCAATTCTTCCTCGATGCGAAGCAGTTGGTTGTATTTGGCCACCCGGTCGGAGCGTGAGGCCGAGCCGGTTTTGATTTGGCCCGTGTTGAGCGCCACCGCGATGTCGGCGATGGTGGTGTCCTCGGTTTCGCCCGAACGATGGCTGATAACGGAGGTGTAAGCATGGCGCGTGGCCAAGGTGACTGCCTCGATGGTCTCCGTGAGTGAGCCAATCTGGTTGACTTTGATAAGTATGGAGTTGCCTACTTTTTCGTCAATGCCTTTTTGCAGGCGCTCGGTGTTGGTGACGAACAGGTCGTCGCCCACGAGTTGGATGCGATGGCCGAGCGTCTCGGTGAGCGATTTCCAGCCTGACCAATCGTCCTCGGCAAGGCCGTCCTCGATGCTGTAAATCGGGTAGCGATTGCACCAGTCTTTCCAATAAGCTACCATGTCTTTTGGCGACAGGCGTTCGCCCGTTGATTTTTTGAAGACGTATTCGCCTTTTTCGTGGTCAAAAAATTCGGAAGCGGCGGGGTCGAGCGCGATGACCACGTCGTCGAGCGGGCGGTAGCCTGCGGCTTCGATGGCTGTCATCACGAGTTGAATGGCTTCTTCGTTGTTTTTGATGCCGGGCGCAAACCCACCTTCATCGCCGACGTTGGTGGCGTACCCCTTGCTTTTCAACACTTTTTTCAGGTGGTGAAAAATCTCGACCCCCATGCGCAGCCCTTCCCGGAAAGAATCGGCACCCACGGGCATCACCATGAATTCCTGAAAGTCAATGCCGTTGTCGGCGTGCGAGCCACCGTTGAGAATGTTCATCATCGGGACGGGCAACACATGGGCATTCACGCCACCGAGGTAGCGATAGAGCGGTTGGCCCAGCTCTTCGGCTGCGGCGTGCGCTGTGGCGAGCGAGACGGCGAGGATGGCGTTGGCGCCGATTTTCGATTTGTTGCGCGTGCCGTCGCGCTCTATCATCAAGCGGTCAATGCGGATTTGGTCGGTCACTTCCATGCCCACGAGCTCGGGGCGGAGCAACTTCTCCACGTTCTTGACGGCTTCTTTCACGCCTTTGCCAAGGTAGCGGCTGGCATCTTCGTCGCGCAGCTCTACTGCCTCGTGCACGCCGGTGCTGGCTCCGCTGGGCACGGCGGCGCGGCCTGCAAAACCTGTTTCTGTCCAAACTTCTGCTTCGATGGTGGGATTGCCGCGTGAGTCGAGTATTTCGCGGGCGAGTATTTCACGGATGGCGCTCATGCTTTGAGAGTTGTTGATTTGTGGAATGTTGATTTGTTGATGGGCAAAAGTAGAGAAATCTTGTGAGGGCATCCTTGCGGGCATTGGCAATCCTCAAAAAAAGGACGGGGGCCGCGCATCATTTTTTTCGCACCCTCACTTGGCAGGCTTCTTTGGGGTTCGATTCCAGCAATTGCTCAAAATCCCGCTCGTCGAATCCTTGTTTGCGCAGCGTTGGCAAGAGCAGGTCGAAAATAAGGGTGTGGGGTGTGTAAGGGCCGCCGCCTGGTTCGCCGTGGGTGTACCATCCAGCGTCGTGCGCGATGAGGGTGCGATGGAGCAGGCCATTGTTTTTTAAATGTTGCAACCACTGCGCGTAACGATTGAATTCGGTGGAGTCGCCCCCGTGCGCATCGGGATGCACCCAACCCAGCCCATCGAGAGAGACCCAAGCGCCGCGTCGGGCCAATTCGGCGAGCGACGCTGAGGGGCTGCCCTGCGCGTGTGTCCAAACAAAAGCGTCGGGCGCTACTCCTTCGGCGGCAAGGATTTCCAACTGTTGTTGGGCCAACTTCGCGTTGGAGCCTGTGTGCCCCACGATGGTCAATCCGGTGCGCAAGTGAGCCAGCGCCGCCGCTCGCACTATTTTGGCATCTATCTCCGAAAGCGTTGAGTCTCCATCCACGCCAATTTTGATGAAACCCGGTTGAATACCCGTGCCCTCTATGCCTTTTTCAAATTCCTCCACCCATCGTTGGGCTATTGCTTGCGGGGTTTCCTTGAAAGCGGAGGCTGGAACGTGCTGGTCGTTGCGAGCGCCATAGTAACCTGTGTTGGTCAGAATGTGCAGCCCACTTGCTTCCGACAGGCGACGCAACAACAAAGGGTCGCGCCCCAAATAGTTGGGCGTACATTCCAAAAAACTTCGCACACCGCGCGACTTGGCTTCGAGCAAGTGGGGCAGAATGGCCGCAAAGGCAGAGTCACGTTGCCAAGTTTCGGGGCGATAGCTGACCACCGGACTCCAATCGAGGAAAACATGCTCATGGACGAGGGTCGTCCCCAAGGAGTCGGCAGGAAGCGGGCCGAGCACCGTGTAGACGATGGGCTGGGGCGAGTGCTGTTGTTGGCAAGCGAGGGCGAGCGACCACAGGGGCATCGCGCATATTGGCAACCATTTCATCGCGTCAGATTTTTGATTTGGGAAAACAATGTCTGTTCGTCGCCCGGCGCGTACTTTTTATGGTGCCAAACGAGCGTCCCATTCGCGTCGAACAAAAAAACCTGGGGAAGGCCATTCAGCCCGCCCGGCAGCACGGACTTGAACGCACGGGAATAATCCCAATAGACAGGAAAAGGCCAGCCCTTTTCGTTCGCCATCTGCGCCACCTGAGGCCAGCGTTCGGGGAAGTCAATCGAGACGGCGAGCAGGCGGAAATCGGCCTCTTGCTGCCAATCCGCAAAATGCTGGGCGTAGCTGGCCAATTCCATCTGGCACGGGCGGCAGGTAGTGAGCCAAAAGGCTATCACGGTAGGCTTGTCGCGTTTCAACAAATCGTTGGTGTTGACCGCCACACTGTCGGGTTGGAGCAGCGTGATGCCAAAAGGAAATTCAGCGGTGATTTGAACATTTTGCCCTGAAAGGATATTGGAACCGATGCCGCAAAGCGCAAAGAGAAGCGATAATTTCATTTGAAAAAATTTATTTGCGGCAAAGAAAACGCTCCCTCAAAGTTTGTGCGAGCAAGGCTGTGACGCAAACAAGGTTTTAACGTCCCATTAACGGTTTTAAAGAAAACCGGGTGCGTCGGCTTTGTTTTGCGGCTTTTTTCGTCTCTTTGCGGGGGTATTTTTGCTTCATTTTTTTCATAAACACACCCGGAAGTGTCGTCCATCGCCGCCAAAAAGGCAAAAGATTATACGGATACAGAGCTGATTGCCTTGTACTTGCAAGGGCAAAACACAACGTATTTCACCATGCTCTACCGTCGCTACGCCAACAAGGTATTTGCCAAGTGCATCTCCATGTTGGGCGACGAAGGGCTGGCACGCGATGCCACGCAAGATATTTTCATCAAAATTTTGCTCAACCTCTCAAAATTCACGGAGCAGTCATCCTTCTCCACTTGGGTCTATTCAATCACCTACAACTATTGCATTGACCTCATTCGGAAAAAGAAAAAAATACCGCTCCTCTACACGGAAGACGTGGGTAGAATCAGCAAGGAACCCGAGGTGGAAATTCCTGACAGCGTGTTGCTTGAGATGAAGCAGGAACGGCTGGCCAAAGTCCTTGACCGCCTTCCGCCGGGCGACAAGGCTATCCTGATGATGAAATACATTGATGATTTGCAGATAAGGGAAATCGGCGACGTGCTGGGCAAGACGGAAAGCGCCATCAAAATGCAAATCATGCGAGCCAAACAAAAAGCGCAACACATCTACGACGAGATGTATGCCACCGACCCGATAGAGGGCACCACCTGACAATCAATTTTTAAGAGCTTTGTGCTCCAATACTTTTTTTGCTTATCGAAAAAATCTACAGGTTAACCGCTCACCCGGCAACGGGCGCAAAAAACTTAATCCGCTTATGGCCAACAATTTCCAAGAATGGCAAGGCGACTGGGAAAATAAGGAAGAACACCAAGAAGTGCTCAACGAAATAGAGCGCAACTTGCTTCATCAGGCGCACACCCTCTCCCACTTCGGCCGAGTAATCGAACTATTCGTCCCCAATGCCCTTCAAACGGCAGCTCACCTCATCGCCGGCGCCAAACAATCCGGCCCACACCGACCACCCAAAGGGCGGTATTCATCGCCCATCATACCCGAAGGCCGCCCGCCTTCGAGCGGAGGAGGAGCCAACAGCGAGCGGCTGCTTCCATCGGACAAAGAAACAATTTGACGCGCTGAGGCCGTCTCACAAGTTTAAATTTCGACAGGATTAACAAGATTTACAGGTTTTTTTACCCGAAAAAAGGGTGCGAATCTTGTCAATCCTGTCAAGCAAACATCACTTGTGAGACTTCCTCCCCCTCTTTTTGCCGAAAACAAAATTGAAAGCAAAACACCGCTGAACCGTCACGTTCGGCTTTCTTTTCACAATCTTCCTTTCCTGCCATTGTATGGACTTTCTCGACCAACTGAAAAACGGGGTATTCGCGGAATTGCTCGCCCGTTTTTCAGCCGCCATCCCCAAACTGACCTTTGCCTTGATGGTGATGCTCATTGGCTGGCTTATCGCCAAAGGCATCCGCAAAATCATACGCCGCGTGTTGTCGGGGTTGGGCCTTGACCGCCTCGCCGAACGGCTCAACGACATTGACATCGTGCAGCGCAGCGGAATGCGCATCGAGGTGTCGTCGGTGCTGTCACAGATGGTCTATTACCTGCTCATGCTGGGGTTCGTGATTTTTGCGACCGATATTTTGGGCATCCCCGCCATCACTCAGATGGTGCGCGACTTGGTGGACTACATTCCGGCGCTTTTCTCGGCATTCATCCTGCTGTTGCTGGGGCTTTTCCTTGCCGAGATGGTGCGCGGCATTGCCCTCACCACTTGCCAATCCATGGGTCTGCCTTCCGCCAAAGTCATTTCCACAGCTATCTTCTACTTTCTTTTCATCACCGTAGCCATCAGCGCCTTGGCCCAAGCCAAAATCAACACCGGCTTCATGGCGCTCAATCTATCCATCATCATCGGAGCGTTGGCGTTGGCTTTTGCGGTGGGCTACGGCATCGCCTCGCGCGATTTGCTTTCCAACTACCTCGCAAGTGGCTACAACCGCAACAAAGTGCAGGTAGGCGACGACATCCGCATCATCGGGATGCGCGGCAAAGTGATTATGATAGATGCCACTTCCCTGACGCTACAAACCGACAAAAGCGAAATCATCATCCCTTTGAGCAAGCTCGCTACCGAAAAGGTCGAAGTTTTTTACCCGGACGGACAGGAGGAAAACCTGCTCGAACCCGGCGAATGATTGTTCTATACCCAGATTAAAGAGGATTTGAATCTGCCCGTTGGCAAGACAGGGACGCCCTTGATTGATTTGTATGATTTTCAGAGGATTGCGAGCGCCGTTCGTTCAAAACCACTTTGCGTTGACTATAACCCGTTCTTTTTTCACAAAACTTGTTTCTACACATGAAAGCTCTTTGCACAATCTTGATTGCTCTCTTTTGTTTCAATCTGCTTACCGTCCATGCGCAAGAAGCCAGCGATGCCCGCCTTAATGAAGTGACATCAATGGCACAAAAAGACACCTTCGGCTGGACGGTGGGCGGCGGTCTTGGCCTCGACTTGGCAGGCATGGGTATCTCCAACCCGCGCGTGGGCGGCGGTGGCGGACGCTTTGGCATCGGTGGCCTCGGCACTTTGTTTGCCAATAGGAAGGAGGACAAATGGTTCTGGAACAACGCCTTTTCGCTGCAACTCTCCGCACAAAAATTGCGCTCTGCCGACCCCTCCCTGCCAAGAGGTTTTTTGAAAAACTTGGATGTGTCGCGCCTCACTTCCCGCTATGGCCGCAAAATGGGCAGCGACAAATGGTTCGTCGCAGCAGACTTCTTTGCGCAAACACTCTTGCTCCAAACCTACCAGAGCAACTACCTCTCCCCCGTGAGCGACGAAGACCGAGTAGTGGCCAAATTGTTCTCCCCGCTTCAAATCACCTTTGCGCCGGGCATTGACTTCAAGCCCAATCCGCACCTGTCTTTTTTCTATTCTCCCAGCGGCATCCAATACATTTTGGTTGCTGACGACAACATCGCCGCCCTCAACATTCATGGCAACGAGGAAGGCAAAAACACGTTTTTCGGCCTCGGCTCCGAACTCAAGGCAGCCTACAACAACAAGTATTTTGGCGACCGCCTCTCCGTCACCAATGGCTTGAGACTATTTTCCAATTACCTGAAAGAGCCTCAAAACGTGGACGTGCTGTTCACCAACAACTTTAGCATCGCCCTCTTCAAAGGCCTTTCGCTGGATTTGCTGGCCGAATACTTCTACGACCACGACGTGAAAGTGCAGAAGAATTTTGGCAGCGAGGATCCTGCCAAATTGCCTTACAACGGTCGCGGCGGCCAGACGACAGGCGCGTTTCTGTTGAAATACAGCAAGATATTTTAGAGCAATGAAAATACTCATGGTTTGCCTCGGCAACATCTGCCGAAGCCCGCTGGCAGAAGGAATCATGCAACACAAAGCCATTCAAGCGGGACTTGACTGGCGAGTGGACAGCGCCGGCACGGGGTTCTGGCATGTGGGCGAACAACCCGACAGCCGCTCCATCAAAACAGCGCGTCAATACGGCATTGATATCACCTACCAGCGGGCAAGGCAATTCCAGCCCGCCGACTTCGACCGCTTCGACCGCATTTTCGTCATGGATACCCAAAATCTCCGCGACGTGCTGCGCCACGCCCGCGACGACGAGCATCGAGCCAAAGTGGATTTGATACTCAACCAAATCTACCCCGCCCAAAACCGCTCGGTGCCCGACCCTTACTACGACGACGATGGGTTCGCAGAGGTTTTCGATATGTTGGATGCAGCTTGCGACGCATTCATTCAAAGCCATCTGAAAGCGCAAAAGGGGCCAAACGATGTATGAAGCCAGCTCGCCAACGGCCACGCGATATTTTCTTGCGCTATCCTATCTCGGCACCCGATATAGCGGCTGGCAAGTGCAGCCCAATGCCGTATCGGTACAAGCTGCGCTGGAGGCGGCACTTTCCACGATTTTGCGACAAAAAATAGAGGTGACTGGCTGTGGACGCACCGATGCGGGCGTGCACGCCCGATACTATGTGGCGCATTTCGACGCAGCAGGCACGCTCCCCCCCACTTTTCTAAATGGCCTGAACAGCATTCTGCCCGACGACATCGCCGCGCACTCCGTAAGGCAAGTGCCTGCCGACGCGCACGCTCGCTATGATGCCTTCGAGCGCAGCTACGAATACCACATCGCCTTGCGGAAAGACCCATTTGAGACCGACACAGCTTGGCTCTTTCCCCAGCATGGAAAAGTTGATTTTGAAAAAATGCGGCGCGTGGCGGCGCTGCTGCCTCACTACACTTCTTTTTTCCCTTTTTGCAAAACAGACAGCGGGCTGGAACATTTCGACTGCGAAATGAAGGAGGCTCGTTGGGAAAAGCGACACGAGGCCTTCCGCTGGGTATTCCACGTCACGGCCAATCGCTTTCTGCGCGGCATGGTGCGGCTCATCGTGGGCGCTTGCCTGAACGTCGGGTTGGGGAAAATAGAATTGGAGGATGTGAAAACCGCTTTGGATATGCAACAGCCGCTAAAAAAAAGCCTTAGCGTGCCACCGCAAGGGTTGTTTCTGACCGACGTGAAATATCCTTATTGAGCAAACTCACCCAGCGGCGTGACCCCTGTCATGGCACGGCTTGGAGGGGGAAGAGACCTTTGTGCAACTCCGTTTTTTTGATAGGATTCAGGTTCCATGTTGGCAGGATTGAAAAACAATCCTGCAAATCTTGTCAATCCAGTCAATAAGGCTTTTGTCCGAACAAAATCTCCCTCCGTTTATGAAAAAAATACTCGTTCCCACCGATTTTTCCAAAAATGCCAAACACGCCCTGCGCGTAGCTGCTACCATAGCTACCAAAACCGGCGCAAGGCTCGGGCTGATGCACACCAACACGGCGCTTGCTTACGCGCCCGTGCTGCCGGAATACAATTTTATCGGCTCCTACGACATGAAAAGTTATTACGACATGGTGGCAGATGAGTTTCGGCACACCAAAAAGTCTTTGGTGGCTGAGCCGGGTTTCGAAGAACTTGACATTGACACTCGCATAGAAGAGGGCTTGCTCTATGCGTCCATACGGCGCGTGGCGGAAGAGGACAAGGCCGATTTGGTGGTGATTGGCACAAAGGGGGCCACAGGCGCGGCAGAGTTCTTTGTGGGTTCCAACACAGAAAAAGTGATTCGCACGGCTCCATGTCCGGTGCTTGCCGTCCCGGAGGAATCGGGTGATTTTGACCTGAAAACGGTGGTGCTGCCTTCTACTTTGGAGAAAAACCAAATGCCCGTGTTCGAGCAATTGGCCGAGTGGCAACGGCACTGGCCTTTCACGGTCAAGGTGTTGTATTTGAACAACCCTGCCATGCTCCGCTCAGAGCAGGAAATAGAGCAGGTGGCGGGCTCCTTCGCACAAAAGGCAGGGCTGAACAACTTCAGCGTCCACACCTTGGGCAGCAACTTCAATGAAGAGGCCTCCATTTTGCAATTTGCGGCACGAGTGGGGGCAGACTTGATTGCGATGGGCACTCATCAGCGAAGGGGCTTGTCGCACCTACTGTTTGGAAGTCTCACGGAGGACACGGTCAATCATTCTAAAATCCCTGTGCTGAGCGTGGCGGTGCGTTGAAGCGAATAGGGTATTGCTGGAATGTAAACCTTCGATGTACCTTTCGCCGGAATAGGTCAAAACTTCCCTTCATGGCAAAAAAAAATGTGCCTAAGCCTCATGCTCGCCCCTCGAAGTCGGCAGCAATGCCAACGAAAAAACAAACGATTTCCGACAAGTGGATGCCATGGGTACCGCTCGTGCTGGGGGTATTGGTTTTTAGCACGGGCCTGACGAACGAATTGCTGGGCATTGACGATCATACCGCTACTGTTGACAACCCGGCAGTGCGCGATTTCAAACTGTTCTCCTCCTTCAACTTGGGCATGTACGCCCCCCTTACATGGGCAGTTTATGGCGTGGCGTACACATTGGGGAAAGACAACCCTTTTTGGTATCACCTATTTAGTCTTGCTGTTCACGCCTTCAACATCTGGCTGGTGTTTCGTTTGCTGACCCGCTTGAGTATGGGGGCAAAGACATCATTGGCCGTGACGCTCCTGTTCGCCATCCACCCTGTTCAAGTAGAATCGGTCGCTTGGATAGCGGGGTTTAGCACCCCGCTTTTTTCCATGTTTTTTTTGCTATCGTGCTTGAAATATCTCGATTATGCCGAACGGCCAGCGGAGGCGAAACCCTACTACCTGTCACTGTTGCTTTTCGTGGCCGCCTGCCTCTCGAAAAGCGCCGCAGTGACCCTTCCCTTGGTGCTTGTGGTGCTCGACCTTTGGCGCAAGCCCGCCATGCCACGAGCGCGTCAGATGCTTGGCTACCTTCCTTTCTTCCTAATAGCCCTGATTTTTGGCCTGCTCACCATTTACTCCCGCACCCAGTCGGCCATTGCCACCGAGACGCCGGGAAGCGAGCTTACGCTTTTGGAACGCTTGCAGGTGTTGTGCTACACCCCTGTTTTTTATTGGTTCAACACGCTTGCCCCATTTGAACTAAACATCTATTACTCGTTCGACAAAGTGAACGGCCACCTACCCTGGCCTTATCTGATTGCACCATTTGTCGTGATTGTCAGTTTCATCGCCGCTTGGCGCTATCGCGAAAAAGCATCATGGCTTTGGTTTGGGTTGTTGTTCTTTTTCGCAAACGTGTCCGTCATGCTTCCATTCGTGTCGCACGGGACATTTGAGTTCATCGCAGACCACTACAATTATTTGGCAATGATTGGTACCAGCCTGATTTTGGTGAAAGGATGGCAAGCACTGCGAGAGCGGTGGCCAAGCCTGTCAGGTGGGCTGCGATGGATAGGCCTTGCTTGGCTTGGCTTGATAGTGATACTTTGCCTTCGGCAAATCAGTGTATGGAAAGACACCAACACCGTTGTGAGCAATGCCATCGAAAACGGATACTATCAAAACGGGCTTATGTATGCGGCACGCGCCAAGCACTTCGGCAACAAGGGCAAAATAAAGGAAGCCATCCGGGACTTTGACAAGTCCCTGGAAATCAATCCTAATTTGTATGAATCCTACAAATTTCGCGGTGGCTTGTATGGGATGATGAAACAATACGAAAAATCCGTGGCCGACCTGAGCAAGTATCTGGAACATTATCCCAATGACGCGGAGCAATACTACAATCGCGGTCTTTCGCTGCTCAATCTGGGCCGCCTAAACGATGCCGTCGCCGACTTTTCGAGGACGCTCGAACTCAACCCCAACTTCGCTCGCGCCTACCGCGCCCGGGGCAATGCCTATAAGTCGTTGGGCGAGGCGGCAAAAGCCGAGTCGGACTTGACCGAATGGGAAAGAAGGAATAGCACTGGCGGAAACTGAACCTGAACGAACAATGACTTGGGGAAGATTGGGTCGCTAGCGGTTGGATGTGCGCTGTGCCGACGGTTAGGAGGCATGGGGGAACATCCGTTGTTCATGCCCTTTTATTTCTTCAATATAGCCATTTTGTAACTGATTGCTCAATATTTTGAAACCAGACACTTTCATCCTCTACTACAAAGTTTTGTTCAATCAGAGTATCAAAATATGATTTTAATCTTTTTGAATCGTTGAAGTTCTGATTTTTCGCCACCGTTACAAAATCTATAAACCGTTCTTGATTTATCGGTATTATCCTTGTTTTTCCGCCGTACCGCTTGGTATTCATTTTGTTCAAATTGAAGAAGTGAGCCAATGAGCCTTCACTTATTTTTGATGCGATGAAAAGACAGTAAACCGGCTTGTCGGACTTCAATTGCAAATCACCAAAGTGCCTTGCAACGGGCTCGCCTTCCATTTCGTACTGCTTGTTTCCTGTGGATGTCGTTACTTCAACTATCAGTCTAAAATCTTCATACTCAGCCTCAATATCCGGCATATTTCCTCTTGCGGTATTGAGGGGTACACCGTCAAGGTCAATTGAAAAATTTCCATTGATTGCCTTCGCATAATTGAGCATGACCAAAGCCCTCCAAATATTCCATTCCAAATAAAGCGGAGGGTCTGGTACTTCCCTTTTTGAAATCTGTTTGAAAACCTCAATTATGTCCTCAAACTCTTTGTAGTCTTTAAGCCTCTTTGCAGTTTCTGCTAATTTTTCCTGTTTGGTACTTTCCTCGCCGGCCTCCAAAATATCTTTCAAACCTTCAATATCAAGTTCTTTGGAGAATGTCAGTTTTAGTTTTTGCAACTTCTGGACAAGCAAATCCCTATTATCAGTCAAAAGTCGGATATTGTCAATCGCAAAAAGATATGCTTTGAAGTCTTTTTCTGTCTTGAAAACTGTCGGGTTACGGATTGTGTTTTTCAAGATAAAATCGACATCTTCGGTTTTCGAGGGCGCAATCACAGCCCTGAAAGACTTGCCCTCAAATGTGATAAGTTGAGTTGCACGGACGTAGCGTAGAAAAGCGTCAGCATAATCTGAGAGGTTACTCTTTTTCGTCTTTACAAATTTTTGAAGCGACAAATCAGAACTTTCCCTTGTTTTGAAATCTGCCTTTTCAATATCGTCTGCGTAAATCTTCAATACCTGCTTGGTAAAACAAGCATCAACGTAGGTTTTTCGGCTGCCTTTAAACTCTTTGGCGTCGGCTCGAAACTCCTCAATCATTTGGACGACATCCTCAAACTTGTTTATATGGGTAAGTTGAGTGAAAAACAAGGCAACCTCCGTTTTTGAAAGGCTACCAACCCGTTTTGTCAGACGCAAAAATTCCAAATATGGCTTGACATAAAAGTCTTCGGTTGTTTTATGATAAGGGGAAGGTAGTTGAAATTTGAGAAGTTGCCTTGTTATCGTCTCATGCAGAAGCTTTCCGCTTACCAACTTTGCACCTGCTTCGGTAAGTTGGATTGTCGGTTTCAAATCAACAAAGCCCAATGCCTTTGGCGCACGGGTAATTCTATCTCTTGCGGCTAATGGCACATTATCGGGCATCGTATTCCCGTCGTAGAAATCAGACTCGAACAAGTCACGGAAAAAATCAATTTGAGTGCTTTCATTCCAAACCTTGCCGCCAAAGTTGTCCGCCAACAATTTTATTTCGGGTACAATCTTTTCAACTGTTCGTGGCGATGTGAAAGCAAACAACGTTCTGGTTTTCTGCAAATTAGCCATTCGTTAGAATACTTTTTATTTCTTTATCGTCAACGAGCGAATTGGGCTGTAAGGTATCTGTTCCGTTTTCGAGATACCATTTGACCCTATTTGTTGTTGTTTCAATTGAGGATGATGCAATATCGCACCCAATAAACTTGCAACCTCTTTTCAGGCTGGCAATCGCAGACGAACCACTGCCCAAAAACGGGTCACAAACCACGAAATCTTTCTCTGCGCTACTTGCTATCATCATTTCAAAGACTTCTGTGGGTTTTTGAGTTGGGTATTTAAAATTTGTTACCCGCTTTATTCGCCAAACATCAGGGATGTTTTTTGCAGTCAAGTGTCGTTTGCCTTTGCTGGCAAAAACAATAAACTCATGCCTCCGCCTGAAATAATGCCCTAAACCAATATGCTGCTTGTCCCAAACCAGAATATTTTTAACTTCAAAAGTCTCTCGGAGCATAGGGGCAAGTGAAAGCAAGGAATAAGAGTCGAACATGATAAAAATATGACGGTTTGGCTTTAATACTCTTGAACACTCTGCCAAAAAAGCATTATAGTTTTCTTCCGTATCATGGAATTCGTCAAACCATTTCGCTCCGTCTCCTTTATCTTTATATTTCCCTATTATTTTTCCCTTACCTAACTTTAATCTTTGGTTCATTCCCGAATAGGCTGGGTCTGTAATTATTAGATCAATGCTGTAACTAGGCAATGATTTCAAAAAAGTCAAAACGTCTTGTTGATAGATTTTTACTCGCCCGTCTTCTGTTTCAAACGAAACTTTTTCATCAACTGTCTTGCCATTTACATACAACCCGTTTTGGAAAAAATTCAAAACTGCTTGAACACCTTTTCCGTCGCCGTTCAGACTAATCTTGTTTGTTTTGATGTACTCAACAACATCTGCTTCGCAAACCATGTCTGGCAATTGCTCCAAGATGCTGGAAATAATATCCTGATAATCAAAAACTTGGCTATTTTTCATTTTTTTACTTTCATTTTAGGAGCGAAAGTAGCCAAAATCAGTGAGTTCAAGGCTATTTTTCCAATATTATGATACTTTTTGTTTTGTTTTTTGTTGGGGATAACGGTGGCATCATGCCCATTAAGTTAAGCCTACTGGAATAAAGCGAGAGACGACCTTTGTGATAAATACCACTCTATCATGGGGTCGCCTCTCAGCAAGTATTTCCGGGCCATACGGCTCACGGTTGCAAATATAGTCCATTCGCCCCAACTATACTTCCGCCGCCCGGGGCGGGATTTTTGTCGTCGTCGCCTGCTGCCAGCCGGGCGAACGGTCTGGCTGGTGTTATCGCTGTTGCGACTGAGCCTGTGCGTCGAGCTCGGCCATTTTTTCCAACGTCTCGACGCTGTGGATGATATACCCACCAAAAGCGCCCTGGTACAGGCGCGCAACAAAATCCACCACACGTTTTTCAGGGATTTGCCGCGGCAAAGCGCCGAGTTGTTTTATAGTCAACGCAAATCAGCCCCGTCCGCTTCACTTGGCTGTGTCGGCTCCCCGAAAATAGTACGGTTCAAAAGTAGAGAAAACTACTAATTTTGAACCATTATGCGAAGAAGTACCTTCACCGAGTCCCAGATTATTCAGATATTAAAGTCTCACGAGCAAGGCCGCAGTGCGTCGGACTTGTGCCGCGAGCACGGTATTAGCCAGCCTACCTTTTACAAGTGGCGCAAGCAGTACGGCGGGATGGAAGCCAGTCAGGTCAAGCGCTTGCGAGATCTGGAGGAGGAAAACCGGCGCTTGAAGCAGATGTACGCTGACTTAAGACCATGTTCAAAAATTATTTGTTTTAAAAAACATGGGAATCGGTGCGTAATTTTGAGTTGACCAAAACTTAAAAATTATGCAAACGCAGTTTACTGAGTTGACCGATTCCCAATGGGAAGTTCTGAAAGAAGTTTTGCCCTACCAAAGGAAACGCAAACATAATTTGCGAGCCGTCGTGAACGGCATTTTGTACTTGCACCGGACAGGCGGCCAGTGGCGCAACCTGCCCGCTGTTTTTCCGCCTTGGAAGAGCGTGTACTATTATTTTCATCGGTGGTCGCGCCAGGGTGTTTGGCAAACGGTGAACGACTGGGTGGCCGAACTGGAGCGGCTTTTTTGGGGCAAGGAGGTCAGCGCAAGCCTTGTCTGCATTGACAGCCAATCTGTTAAGGCAGCGCCTTTTGTCCACGAAGAAAGGGGCGTTGACGGCAACAAGAAAGTGAACGGACGCAAGCGGCACATCCTGGTGGACACTTTGGGTCTCGTCATTGGTGTGGTGGTCAGTGCCGCCAACAAGCCCGACGGTCAAATGGGCATTCAATTGTTGAAACAATGCTCGGCCCACTTTGGCCGGTTGAAAAAGATTCTGGTGGACGGGGTTTACGCCGGCGCTTTCAGCGAGTTTGCCGCCTCCGAACTCGGCGTGGAGGTGGAGATATCTTCACGTCCGCCAACCTCCAAGGGCTTTGTGCCCATCAAAAAACGCTGGGTCAACGAACGGACTTTCGGCTGGTTCAATTTCTTCCGACGATTGGATAAAGACCATGAAAAAACAACAAAAAGTTCGGAATCCATGATATTGCTGGCGAACATTCAAGTGATTTTAGGGCGAATGGCCGCTTGACAAAAAGTTGTTCTGCACTAACCCCACCTCACTAACCAAAAATTTTTGAACATGCTCTAAGCTTGGATCATCGCATCCTCAAAGATGTGTTGGAAAAAAAGTTTTAAAGCCCTGCGAGCGAAGAGGTCTGGCAGACTGGGTGGTCGAAGAGCATAAGGTTAGCAAAGAACGTGGATGTCGTATCGCAGGGCTAAGTCGCAGTGTTTATGCCTATAAAGCAAGGCGCGACAGCACTGATCAGATTGTTGAACACTTGGGAGAGTTGAGCCGCCGCTACCCCATGGAAGGTTTTTGGAAGTTGTACGGCCGATGTCGCTTGGATGGTCACAAGTGGAACCACAAGCGAGTTTGGCCCATTTATCGCGCTATGGGGCTGAATGTGAAGCGAAAAGCGAAGCGTCGGCTACCCAAAAGGGAGAAAGCAGCGCTTGCACAACCTGAGGGGGCAAATCAAACATGGTCTTTGGATTTTATGAGTGACAGCCTCAGCACAGGGCGAAAATTTCGGACGCTGAATGTGTTGGATGACTTCAACCGAGAAGCATTGGCCATTGAAGTGAGTATGTCCATTCCTGCGGAATATGTTGTGCGGGTGTTAGAGCGCATCGTTTATTTTCGCTGCAAGCCCAAACGAATAAGGGTTGACAATGGGCCTGAATTCTTAGCGCAAACCTTTGTAAACTGGTGCAAAAAAGAGGACATAGAAATCTTGTACATACAACCGGGCAAGCCAATGCAAAACGCTTACATCGAACGGTTCAACGGATCCTTCAGGCGCGATGTGCTGGATGCTAATTGGTTCAACTCACTCGACGAGGTGCGCCATTGCGCAGAAGACTGGCGTTTGGACTATAACACGAAAAGGCCACATGAAACACTGAAAAATATGAGCCCTACTGCCTTTGCTGCTCAGTTTTTCAGCCAAACTCAAGCAAAGGCTTAATGAGAATTTTCTACTTTACGGCTGTACTAAATTGGGGGAGCCGACACACGAAATCGCATATGTTTAATTAATAAATTATTTATAGCCAAAAGTTCTTTATTTGTTTCGTCGATTTTTTCTTCAATTTTTTCGCTCCGGTTATTTTTCTGCTCTGTTTTATAGTTTGAATACCAATTATATGCAACTGATGTCAGCAACAGAAAGCCGAGAATAAAAACTCCAAGAGGAGAATTTTCAAACTTTCTTTTTATTCGCTCCCATAATGTTTTTTCTTCCATATTTATTCATTCTTTTTTTAATTGGCACTAACGGCTGCACTCACGCACACCGCCGCCTGCGTTGGCTTTGCGGGTTGGCGTTGGCGGCGGTTGGCGTTGAGTGCATTGTTGGGCGATATTTATTCGGCTTGATACTCTCCAATGATTTTACCCTTTTTATCGATAACAAAATACATTTTTCCATTTCTTGCTATTGCTAATTCATTGTACAATTCACCATGCTTTTCAAATAGGCTCTCAATATTTTTAGATTCACTATCTCTGTGAACAACAAAATAATATCTTCCGTCGGTTGTTGGCATAAACCAGTCATTCGTGAAATCAATATTTTCGTATTCTAATGACAAAATATGCTTTCCTGTCATGTCTATCATTCCTTCCTTTCCGCTTTTTCTCACAATAGCGAAACCGTTATTAAATCCAGAAATAGATTCATATTGAATTTCTACGACCTCTTGGTAGTGCCAAATATCGAGTGATGAAATCAATCATCTTTATCGAAAATCACTCATAGGTTGACACTACCCGACCTCTTTTCCTTTTTTATTGATTATACCCCAAAATCCTTTATTTCCTACAGGGGTCTTTTCTCCTTTCCCTCCGCCAATAGTTCCTAATACTCCACCAATGCTAACCAAAGCAAGTCCATTATTGAAATCATAACCTACATCATACAAGCAAGGAATTGTAATGTCTCCCTTCTTATTTATATACCCCCATTTGCCATTTTGTTTAATTAGTGCTAACCCTTCATGAAAATTTCCAACATACTCAAATTGAGTAGAAATTACAGATTTGCCCGTTTCGTCAATAAATCCCCATTGACCGCCTTTAAAATCTGCAAACCATAAATCATCATTCCATTTACCACCTAAATTCACTCTTGCAAAACCTTCCGAGAATGTATCTATCATGTCGAAAACTAATGGGCAAACCAATTCACCTTTTTTGTTTATTATTCCACTTTTTCCTCCTTTGCAATCGGACGATGTAGCAATACATCCAATGTTAGCAATCGCAAAGCCGTTCTTCATAGAGCCAATATAATCATAAGTAGGAAGAACTATTTCTATACCATTCGTATCAATAAGTCCATACTTTGATATAGTTTTCTCTGACTGCCATTTAAATTCAACATACTTTTTCCCTTGATATGTTATACTATCCCTATATTTTTTATCAATCCTCACCCTTCCTAATCCTTCCTCAAAAGGGTAAACCCAATCATATTTTTTTTGAGATTTTGATGCATAATAAAGAGCAATTGCTTCATCGTAATTTTCTTTTGCCTTTTTATCACCTTGTACCGCTGCTTTTTGAAACCACTTCGCAGCCTCTGCGAAATCTTTTGAAATATTCAATTCTGTTCTTCCTTCGAGATAAAGCATACCAATAAGCGAACATGCTTGAATGTTGCCCTGCTCGGCAGATTTTCGAATCCATTTAAAGCCTTCTATTTCATCTTTGGAAATGTCCTCATTTGTAAAAGTAAGATAGAACACACCTAATCTTAACTGCGCTTCTGGAGAACCTTTTTCTGCTGCGCTTATTAAGATTGGTAATGCTTCTTTATACTTTTTTTCAAGTATAAGGCTGTCTACTGTATCATATATCTTAACATTCTGTTGCCCTAAAAGGTGAATAGAAAGAAGTAGACCTATGAGGATAAGAAGCGTAGGTATTATTTTCATTTTTTCAATTTTTGTTTCGCCCAACTCTTGTTTCCCGTCACCCCCAATTAACGGTTAAATTCGCGGTAGTGTCATTTTGGGGGTGATTTGGTATTTTTGCGTCAAACTTTATGAAATGGTATTAGATGTAAAATGCTGCCATAAATGTGGCTCTGAACACATTGTGAAAAACGGGTCGAACGCATCAGGCAATCCGAAGTACAAATGCAAGGCTTGCGGCTTCGGCGGGGTGTTTCAAACGCTTCGGAAAAGCGAGGAATTTAAAGAAATGGTCGTCAGGGCGGCCCAAGAACGCAGTTCGTCACGGGGTCTTGCCAGAACCTTTGGCATCAGTCACCAAACGGCTCTGAGGTGGATAAAAAAAAAGCGCAGTCCCTTCCCGACATCGTGACCACGTTGCTTCCGGCCAAGAAAAAAGACGTTCTCGAACTGGATGAATTATGGTCTTTTGTCTATTGCAAAGACTTTAAACGCTGGGTTTGGATAGCACTTTGCCGCAGAACACGTCAAATTGTCTCTTTTTTCATCGGCGACCGAAGCGAACAATCTTGTCGGCGGTTTTGGGAACTGATTCCGCCTGAATATCGAAAATGCCGAACGTTCAGCGATTTTTGGGAGGCATACGCCGCGGTTATTGATACAGGCAAACACAAGATGGTGGGAAAAGAATCCGGGGAAACTTCTCATGTGGAACGCTGGAACAACACCCTTCGCCAGAGAATTTGTCGATTCGTCAGAAAAACGCTATCCTTTTCAAAATCCGATGAAATGCACGAACTGTACCTCCATTTGTTCGTCTACAACTACAACATATCACTCATAAAATGACACTACCAAATTCGCTTTGTCGCCCCTTCAGTTGCGGCAAGCCAACCGGAATCCATTGGATGGCCGCAACTGCCCCGCAACTAAAAAAGCGCACCTTGTCAGACTCGGCGTGCTGGCAAGATGCGCTTGAGGGATATTCACAAGGTTGATAAGATTGTCCATGAAAGGTTTTTTTGACGGTCAAAGATAGGCATGTATTTCATATCTCCAAATCATCCAAGAGGCTTTTTACGCTTTGATTCGCAGGCGTTTGTCGGATGGGCATGATTGATATTCTTGATTTTGAGTAGATTGCGCTTTTAGTTATGCTCCAAACTTGGCGGCGCGAAGTATGTTTCTACCCCTGCTGGGGCAAGACTATACCGCTGCGTGCAGGATTCACGCAGCCTCGCCAAAGACGAGACGGAATCTATTGCCAATCCAGTGGCACCCAAACAAAAAGACAGCGCCCTCGAAGTGCGCTGCCCAGAATATTTTTGTGGTGGCGAGTTGACTTAAAAATCATCGTCCTCGTCGTCGCCTGCGGGTATTGCCACGGCGGCAGCGGCTCCTTGTTTCACGGGGCCTGACATCAGTTTTTCCTTGATTTTTTGCTCGATTTCGGCGGCCATTTCAGGGTTGTCGAGCATGAATTGCTTGGCGGCATCGCGTCCCTGTGCGATTTTAGCACCATTGTAGCTGTACCAAGCGCCGCTTTTCTGAATCACATCATAGTCGGCGCCCACGTCCACGATTTCGCCAGCTTTGGAAATGCCTTCGCCAAAAATGATGTCGAACTGGGCTACACGAAACGGCGGTGCTAGCTTGTTTTTCACCACTTTCACTTTTACCTGATTGCCTACCACGTTGCCGTCCTTATCCTTCATCGCAGCGCCGCTTTTGCGAATATCGAGCCGCACGGAGGCATAAAACTTTAGGGCGTTGCCACCAGTGGTGGTCTCTGGGTTGCCGAACATGACGCCGATTTTTTCGCGCAGCTGATTGATGAAGATGCAGCAGCAGCCCGTGCGACCGATATTGGCCGTCATCTTGCGCATGGCTTGGCTCATGAGACGGGCTTGAAGGCCCATTTTGGAATCGCCCATTTCGCCTTCGATTTCGGCACGGGGCACAAGGGCAGCCACCGAGTCTATCACGAGGATGTCCACTGCGCCGGAGCGGATAAGGTTCTCGGCGATTTCGAGCGCCTGCTCGCCGTTGTCGGGCTGGCTGATGAGCAGGTTGTTCACATCCACGCCCAATGCCTCGGCGTAGAAGCGGTCGAAGGCGTGCTCGGCATCCACGATGGCTGCGATGCCTCCTTTTTTTTGGCACTCGGCGATGGCGTGGATGGCAAGGGTGGTTTTGCCTGATGATTCGGGGCCGTAGATTTCGATGATGCGTCCTTTGGGGTAGCCATTGCAGCCAAGCGCCATGTCGAGGCCGAGCGAGCCGGATGGGATGGTCTCCACTTCGATGGCTTGTTTGTCGCCCAGACGCATGATGGTCCCTTTGCCATACGTTTTGTCGAGGCGGTCAATGGTGGTTTGGAGGGTCTTGAGTTTACTTTCTCTATCGTCTGCCATAGGTTGAGGGTAAAGTAAGAAATGAGTGAAGGTGAGAGCGAGGGTTGTTTTGTTGTCAGTTGTCTCGGTGTTCGGGGTGTGGGCACTTTTGAGCACGAGTTTGAATTGAAACAGGCGACAAAAGTAAACAAAATGTGTTTAATAAAAACTTTTTTGAAAGAATTTTTTCAAAAAAGTTTTAAGTAGCGGGTGTTGCGGACAAATTTAGGGCATTTTGCTCAATCGTTCAACCGTGCCACCATGATGCCCACTTGCCCTTTTTGCGATATCACATATTGTGGCAATGGCTGCCCCGACACGATGACCTTTTTGGCGAGGGATGAGGCGTGCAGCAGGTGTACCCGCCCGTTTTTCCTGACGGCAAAGCCTTGATGGGCTATGTCGAGGTCGGGTTTGGCGGAGGTGAGCATGATGAGGTCTCCGTCTTTCAGGTGGTGTTCCATGGCAGCCACTTTTGACTGTGGGATGAAGTACCAATCGCGTGCGTTGATGCGCTGCTCGGCGGCTTTGATCTCGCGCAGGACTTTCGCATCTTTAATCTGGGGGTACCGCGCTGGCCGGGCGGTGATGTAGCCGATTGTTTTTTTGTTTGGGATGCCGCCCATTTCTTTGGTCAGGTCGCGCAGATGCCCGTTTTTTTCGGCTTGGAGCAGCCATTCCGAAAAATAGTGTAGGCGCGAACCATATCCATTCACTTGGCCGTCGCGGTATCGGAGTTGCCGCAGGTGCGATTGGTACGCTGCAAAATCCCCTTGCCCCGTCTGGGCGATGGCAAGACAGTTCTCCATCAAGGTCCAGCAGTCCAATTGACGCAAGTTGACGACGAGTTGCTCCGTTGGGTTTTGGTCAAGTGTGCCACCGACGTAGGGGGTTCCCAAAAAAGAATGGGCGATAGCGAGGGTTTTTGATGGCAGGGTTTTCTCCGGTGCCGCCATTTTTTGTTTTTCCAAAAAAATAAGCGAATCGCGTTGGGTCGCGGCGAGGGGGTTAGGCTCCGTGGTGAAGGCTACTTTGGGTTGCGCGGCATCGGTGGGCAGCATGGCGAAAGCCCACCACCCCAATCCGACCCACGACAGGAACCATGTTTGCTTGCGAGCGGTATTCATGGGGCAAACTTAGAAACTGTTTTAATACTCCATCGCGATGGTGTGGCATGAACGCAAGGGGGTCTTAAAAAACATTTTTTAGCGCGTGTTTTGCATCTGGCCGCGACTGACAAACTGCATGAGCAGCGACTTTTCCGATGAAATACCCGACAAGCGACCATTTTTTTTGGAATAAAAATTTTTTAGTCAATACTTTGTGCCGTCGGGCTGTTTGCAGCGTCCTACTAATCAAAATTGCCGTCTAAGTGTTTTAGTAAAAAAACACGAAACGGCGCTCACAATCCTGTGCATACTCAACATGACTGCCCATTCTTTAATCGCGCTTGATATTCCCTCGCTGTCTGTCGAGCAGACAGGGCGCGAAGCGTTTCATCTACTGAGCGACTACCATGTAAAGCATCTCCCTGTCGTGGAGGATGGCAAATTGGTAGGCTTGCTTTCCGAAGAGGATATTTTCAATCACAAGCTTTCCGACCCCATCAAATTGTTCGACTTGTCGCTGCTTCGTCGCTTCGCGGTCAATAAACATGAGCATGTGTTTGAGGTGATGCGCTTGATGGGCGACCACCGACTGACGGTGATTCCGGTGGTTGATGATGAGGGCAACTATGTCGGGCTGATTTCACAAAATGACCTTTTGCGCTATTTTGCCAACACGGCTTCCTTTACGGAATCCGGTGCTGTGCTGGTGATGGAGATGCCTCGCCGCGATTATTCGTTGGCTACCATCACGCGCATTGTGGAGGAAAATGACGTGAAGGTGCTCAACGCTTTCGTCACCTCTGCCTCTGACCCCGACAATGTGGAGGTGACGCTCAAACTCAATCGGCACGACCTGAGCCGCGTCGTTGCCTCCTTGGAGCGCCACAATTACGAGGTGAAAGATATGTTTGGCGAGCTGGAACACGCCGACGGCCTGCGCGACCGTTACGATTCGCTGATGAACTATCTGAATGTTTGACGACAGGGTCTGTTGTCGTCGTGTGGAAGCCGGGTGTTCGACTACTTTGAGGGTCGAGCACCCGGCTTTTTTGATTCGTGGGGTTCTGCCCTTGTTGGCAGAGACATCAACCACTTCATGAAATCGCGCATGGAGCAAAACAGAACACCCTCGCGGCGATTCCACGATTTTGCCCAACTTTGCCCCGTGAAAAAAATCCTCCAATTCCTGCTTTTCCTTGGCATCGGGGTCAGCATTCTCTGGCTTGTGTTCCGAAGCCAGAATACGGCCTTTCAGGAGCAATGCCGCCTCGATGGCATCCCACCCGACCGATGCAGCCTCACAGACAAACTGCTCCACGACTTTTCCACCGTGCATATCGGATGGATGCTCGCGGTGGCTGCTGCTTTCACCGTGAGCAACATCTTCCGCGCTTTGCGCTGGCAAATGCTCATGGAGCCGCTGGGGCATCGGGTCGGCTTCGCCAATTCGCTGCTGAGCATATTGTTGGGCTATTTTGCCAATCTGGGGTTCCCGCGCATGGGCGAGGTGGTGCGTGCCGGCTCTTTGGCTCGTTACGAAAAAATTCCGGTGGAGAAGGTGGTGGGCACGATGGTCGTTGACCGCTTGATGGACTTTATTTGCCTGGTGGCTGTGGTGGGCCTGGCATTCGTGTTCGAGGGGAAAACCTTGCTTGATTTTATCGCCAGAAATCAAGGCAGTGGCGGGCAGAGTGGCAGCTTGTTGCAAAACTCGGTGGTGCTGACCATACTTGGCCTCATGGTGGCGGGGGTCGCGGGCATTTTTATTTTTCGAGACAAAATCTCGCACCTGCCTGTTTATCAGAAAATCGCCAAATTGGTGAAGGGTTTTTGGGATGGTCTGCGCAGTGTGTTCAAACTGAAGCGCCCCACCTTGTTTTTGCTCTATTCAGGTGGGATATGGCTCATGTTTTACCTGCAATGCTGGTTCAATCTCATCGCTTTCCCGCCCACCGCCTTGCTGGGCGCGGGCGCGGCGCTGATGATTTTTGTGTTCGGCACTTTGGGCATGGTTATTCCGTCGCCCGGCGGCATGGGCACGTTCCATGCGCTCGCTATTGCAGGTTTGGCACTCTATGGAATTGGTGGAGGCGATGCTTTTTCTTATGCCAACATTGCTTTTTTCGCCATCCAGATTTTTTACAACATCGTGGGAGGGGTGCTGGCGTTGGTGTTGTTGCCCGTTCTGAACAAGAAGCGTTAGGCTTTTTTGCGCTGCCCGCCCAACAAGACAAATGGCGGCACAATAACCACCGCAATGAACACGATGAAAAACTCAATGCCCAAACCTTTTGAAACCCCTCTCGCGTTTTGCAAGGTGTTCCAGTTCACCACCAAAAATAGCAGGCTCGTCAGGGCATTCACCACGCGCAGCAGCACTCTCATTCGCTGGTACTCGCTTGCTGCGTTTTCAGGGGTTATTTTGGTGAGGTAGTTGAATTTGTGTGGAAATTTTGACAAATACACCATACCCGCCACGAGGATGAATGCGATGCCGGGCATCAGGAATATCGTGGCTTTGGGGCCAAATTTGTCGGGCTGTCCCGAAGCATTGTAATGGGTAGGGATGGTTTCGGGCAAATCAGGATAGTAGCCGAGCGCGAGGGCAAAATTGACCGCCACAAAAACCCAGGCAGCCACGTCCAACCAGCGTTCGGCGGCTGTTTTGGGCAGGTACAGAATAGGTTGATTTTGCATGATTGAGAAGAATGTGCCAATTTGAAAATGCTAAATCATTGGGTTGCAAGTTCCGCAAAATTGATTTTCCACCTTGATTCACGAGGATTTTCCAGTTCATCATGCTCGCTATCCCTGATTTTGAACAGATTGCACGTTTAGCCGTGCCCAAAACTTGGCGGCGCGAAGTATCAAAGAATTTATCTCATGCCACACTATAGTCAACGCAAGGTGGTTTTGAACGAACGGTGCTCGCAATCCTTTGGAAATCATGCAAATCAATCAAGGAAGTCGCTGCCTTGCCAACTGGCAGGTTCAAATCCTCTTTAATCCGGGTATAATGGACATTTTCAAATTTGCCACGAAGTCACAAAGACGCAAAGCAAAACACTCATTGATTTGCCGCATTTTGTGCCTTTGCGTCTTTGCAGCGCAAAAAACAATGTCCAGTAGTGCGCACGAAGTCACAAAGACGCAAAGCAAAACACTCATTGATTTGCCGCATTTTGTGCCTTTGCGTCTTTGCAGCGCAAAAAACAATGTCCAGTAGTGCGCACGAAGTCACAAAGACGCAAAGCAAAACACTCATTGATTTGCCGCATTTTGTGCCTTTGTGTCTTTGCAGCGCAAAAAACAATGTCCAGTAGTGCGCACGAAGTCACAAAGACGCAAAGCAAAACACTCATTGATTTGCCGCATTTTGTGCCTTTGCAGCGCAAAAATAATGTCCAGTAGTGTGAACTCATTCAAATGTGAAAAACTGAGCCGCTTATGTCTTTTTTTTCGACCATAGCTTCAAAAATACACACTTGGGAACAACTGCCAGCCACGCTCAGCCATTGGCGAGCCATTGGTGAAAAAATCGTGTTCACCAATGGCTGTTTCGACCTGCTGCACTTTGGCCACCTGCATTATCTGGCCGATGCCCGCGACCTCGGCACCCGTTTGGTGGTGGGTCTCAACAGCGCCGCTTCCGTCCGCCGACTGAAAGGCCCCACGCGCCCCATCAACGACGAACTCACCCGCACACATTTGCTCGCGGCGCTCGAAGTGGTGGATGCCGTGGTGATATTTGAGGAGGATACGCCCCTCGAACTGATTCAACTCGTGCAGCCCGACATCCTCGTGAAAGGCGGCGACTGGCAGCCGGAGCAGATTGTCGGCTCCGACGTGGTGCTGGCACGAGGCGGGCGCGTGCTAAGCCTTCCATACATTCAAGGGTATTCGACCACGAATATCGAGCGCAAAATCAGGGCGCAATAGCTTACCTCGCGCCGTCAAGTTTTGAGCATCGCCAAGAGTGCAACCTGCTAAAAATCGGGGAGAGCGAGCATGGCGAACTGGAAAATCCTCGTTAATCAAAACATAACTTTGCCCACCCTTTTCGCTCGCACCATGCCAACCACACAAGCAGAAGAGAATTACCTCAAGGCCATCTTCACCATCGTGGAAAAAGAGGCCGGCCCCGCGCTCACCAATGCCATCGCCACCGTGATGCAAACCTCTGCCGCGTCCGTCACCGATATGCTCAAGCGCCTGTCGGACAAGCAGTTGATTACTTATGAAAAATATCGGGGCGTGCAGCTCACCGAGGCGGGCAACCGTGTGGCAACGGCGCTCATCCGCAAGCATCGCTTGTGGGAAGTGTTCTTGGTGGACAAATTGGGATTCGCTTGGGACGAGGTGCACGTGCTGGCCGAACAACTCGAACATGTGCAGGGCAACGACTTGGTGACGCGCCTCGATGCTTTCCTCGGCCACCCCAAATTCGACCCGCACGGCGACCCTATCCCCGATGCCGAAGGACGCTGGACTTTCCGCAAACAGGCACCGCTCGCAACCCTCCAACCCGGCGACCGGGGCGTGGTGACGGGCGTTGACGACCACAGCGCCGCTTTCCTGCAATACCTCGACCAGCTCGGCCTGACACTCGGCGCCGAAATAGAATTGCTGGAGCGTTTCCCCTACGACCAATCAGTGCGCGTTCGCACGGGCGATGGCCGCGAACTGACGTTGAGCGACAAGGTGACACACAATCTTTTCGTGAAAACCTGAAGAAATTGTTCGATTGTGCCGATTAGCGACGCAGCATTTTCACCAACATCCCACTTTTGAGGCGCGGCTCGAAATAGGTGCTTTTGGGCGGCAGGCTTTCGCCCGCGTCGGCCAGTTTCATCATGTCGTCAAAGGTAACCGGGAACAACACAAAACCGATGCGGTCGTCGCTGCCGTTGGTGGCTTTGCGCACTCCATCCAAGCCTTTCGCGCCCTCAATGTAGGTGATGCGGGTGTCGGTGCGCACATCGGTGATGCCAAAAATCTGGTCGAGCACAAACTCGTTGAGCAGCGTCGCGTCGAGCACCACTCGGTCTTTGGCGTGGGTTTTCAACACCGATTCCTTCCAACGCAGACTGTACCAGTGCTTCTGGGCGTACATCACGAGCTCGTGCTTTTCGAGCGGCTTGCGCGGCACCTCCAACACATCAAGGTCAAAAATCTTGGACATCTTCACCATGAAATGTGTCGGGCTGACATCCTTCAACCCTTCCACCACACGGTTGTAGTCGAGGATTTCCAGCTGGTCGGTGGCAAAAAAAGCACAAAACAGGCTGTCGAAATCAAACTCTTTGCTCTTGTTTTTCAGCCGCTCGTGCAGCAACGCCACCGTGGTGGTGCGGTGGTGCCCGTCGGCGATGTAAGTGCTGTTGACGTGCTGGGCAAACAGGCGCTGCAATTGTCTGATGTCCGCCTCCGCCGTCACCATCCATACGCGGTGCGTCTGGCGGTCTTTGACGAAGCGAGTGACATAGAGCGGTTTGTGGGCTTGGGTGAAGTGTTCGAGCCAAAGGCTAATGTCTGGCACGGGCGGGTAGGTCAGGAGCACGGGCTTGAGTATGGCGTTCCATTTAAGGAATAGCTGCATTTGCTGTTGCTCGCGCTCGCTAAGGGTCTTTTCATGTTTTTTCACCTTGCCCGCAAAAAAATCCTCCACATCGTTCAAAGCGATAAGACCCGTGTGCAGGTGGTCGTCGGTTTCTATTTGATAGACGTAGAGCGCGTTTTGCGGTGCTTTTTCAAAAAAGCCGTTGGCCTGAAATTCGCGGAAAGAATTTTTCGCGTCGTCGCAAAACGAATCGGGAGAGGCAATAAAATCGAAATTGGGATAGGTAGCCTGAAAAGGTTGAATCTTCATGCAGAGAGTGGTTAAGGCGCTCAAAAGTAGGGCTTTTCGGCGAAGTCATTTGTGTGGAGAAAAGTTGTCAGAAACCAAAAATCTTCGACCTTTGCCAACCGCCCCACCATAACATCTTTTTCAAATGCTCGTTTGTGGGCTTGTCCGTCAGGGCAATCTTGAATTTTATTTCAACCTGTGATGAAACATCAATCCGCCTTTGTTTTCATTTTGTTCATCCTTGGCGCAGGGCTGCTCCAAGCCCAAGCCGTCAGCGAGCTCGAAGCTCAACTGAAGCGAGCGACCAGCAAGAGCGACAAGATGAACATCTCTTACCAATTGGCCGAGAAACTGTTGGGCTCCAACCCTACCAAAGCCGCCGTATATGCCCAGCAGTCGAGCCAGTTGGCCACCGAAATCGGCGACAAGCGCCGCGAAGCCGACGGTGCCTTTCTGAGCGCCGAAGCCCTCTATCGCGCTCGCAACTATAAAGAGGCCGCCACCCGTTTCCAACACTCGTGGCAGTCGGCTCGCAACTACGGCCTGCGCGACGTGGCGCTCAACTCCACCGAAAAGCTGCAAGACATCGCGCTCAAACAGAACGACTACCGCGAGGCGCTCAAATGGAGCCGCGAGACGGTGGCCTATCTCAACGAGACGGGCGGCGGCGGGCGCAGCGGCGGCGATGCCGTGCGGAGGCTCGAAAACCAACTCGCCAAAGCACAAGCCGAAAACCGCGAACTGCGCGAGCAAATCGCCCAACTCAGCGGCCAAAGCCAGAATCTGGAGGCATCCTACCAGTCGCAAATCAAAGAAGTGCAGGAGAAGACCAAGCAAGAACTCACCCAGAAGGAAGCCGCCATCACCCAGATTTCCACCGAAAAGCAAAAAGCCGACTCCCTTGTGAGCACCAAAGTGGAACAACTGATGAAACTAAGCGAGCGCCAGATGGTGGATTCCATCATCAGAGCGCAACAGGAGCGCGAGATACAGGTGCACAAGACACGACTGGCAGAGGCAGAGCTGTTGCAAAAAAAGAGCGAGAACCTGCGCAACGTGTTGGTGCTCGTGTCAGGCTTTGTGTTGGTGTTGGCAGCCTTGTTCTACCTGCGTTTCCGCGCAAAAAAACGCGCCGCCAACCAATTGTCTCAAAAAAACATACTTATTGAGGAGGAAAAAAAAAGAAGCGAGAATCTCTTGCTCAACATCCTGCCGCCAGCCATCGCGCAAGAGCTGAAAACCCGCAACAAGGTGGCCGCCCGCAAATATGACCAAGCCACCGTCATGTTCACCGACTTTATCGGCTTCACCAACATTGCCGAGCGCCTCAGCCCCGAAATGCTCGTGGAGGAACTGGATTTTTGTTTCTCGAATTTCGACAAAATCATCAGCAAATACCGCATCGAGAAAATCAAAACCGTCGGCGATGCCTACATCTGCGCCAGCGGCCTTTCCGATATGAATGCCAGCCCTTCCGACATGGTGAAGGCTGCGCTCGAAATTCAGGATTTCCTGCAACATACCAAAGCCGAACGGCTCAATCAAGGCTTGCCCTACTTCGAGGCCCGCGTCGGCATACACACCGGCCCAGTGGTGGCAGGCGTGGTGGGCGCCAAAAAATTCGCGTACGACATTTGGGGCGACACGGTGAACACCGCAGCCCGCATGGAAGAAGCCTGCGAGCCCGGTCGCGTCAACGTCAGCGAGGATGCCTACTGGCTTGCCAAATACGAATTCGAGTGGCAGCATCGCGGCAAAATCGCCGCCAAGAACAAAGGGCAAATGGATATGTACTATGTCACTTCCGCTAAGTCGTACTGACCCTTAAAGCGAGAGATAAAGAATGAGACCCATGAGTATGATGAACAACACCCACGCCCAGATACTGAGGCTGTTGTCGCGCCAGATGTTGTAGAACTTTTCCATCACATTGCGCCAGTCAAGGTCTCTTCCTCTGGAGCGGCTGGCAGGTTCGTGCACCAAGCAAAAGTACTTGCGCAAGCCCTTGCGCGATTGGTCCCCGTGTTTGGAAAGAATCAGGAAATCGGAGTTGAGAAACTCCATATCGAACAACTCGCTCTTGCCCGACAGCTCCAGAATAAGCGTGTTGTCTTGATTGAGGCGCTTCCAGCTGCCCTTTGCCACGTTGCCATCAAGCGAGAGCAGGTATTCCCCCCCATTGTTGAAAATATGCAGAATAGCCTCGTGGAAACCCTCATCGTCGCGCACCTCCTTCCATCGTTTGCTAAGCCAGAATTTTTCTTCCCTCAAATCCTCGCTATACGGTGTCACTTTCGACAAAATGAAGTCGAGGTGAGCATCCATGTCGCCCAAATCCTTCGGCAATTCAGGACTGATAGCGTGCGAGATGTCGCGAAAAAAATCGTTGTAGAAAGCCATAGTTCAGTTGGCAGCCCATGTCGCTGATTGACAGTTTGGGTTGCTCATCAGTTGTCAACAATTGATTCAAAGCGCAAAAGTCGGGAAAATAACGGCAAATTTAATCCGCGCTTTTTTGCAGCTTTGCCGCCATGAAACTCACCCGACTTCCCGATGCCATCGCCTACCGCTCCGAAGGAGCTGTCGAGGGCCTGCCGCTGGTGCTGCTCCACGGCTTTTGCGAATCTCATTCCGTCTGGGACGTGATAATGCCTTCGCTGTCCGCCACTCGCCGCGTCGTTCGTCTGGATTTGCCCGGTTTTGGCGCATCAGCGCCACCCGCCGCGGCGAGCATGGGCACCTATTCGGAGGCCATTCGCGCTGTGCTCGACGAGGTCTCCGTGGAAAAATGCGTGCTGGTCGGGCACTCGATGGGCGGATACGCGGCACTCGAATTTGCCGAACACCACCCCGAACGGCTATCAGGCTTGGGGCTTTTTCACTCGCATCCGTTCGAGGATTCCGACGAGCGCAGGGAGGCTCGCCGGCGCGGCATAGAGATGCTGCAAGCGGGCAAGCGCGACCTGTATGTGTCGCAGCTATTTCCCGGTTTGTTTGCCGAAACGTTTGCAAAAACCCATCCCGAACGTCTGAACGCTTTGATAGACGAGGCAAAACGTTTCGCGCCCGAAGGCATAGCGGCCGCTTTAGAAGCTATGCTCGGGCGCAAGAATCATACAGAAACGCTGCGCCGCATTGCCTGCCCCGTGCTTTTCGTGCTCGGCGAGCAGGATGCCATCGCGCCGCCCGAGCAGGTGCTGCAAGCCGCCGTGCTGCCCCGCGTGGCGGATGTGCACATTCTGACCGGCGTGGGGCACATGGGAATGTTTGAGGCCGCCGAAAAGAGCGCTGAAATTGTGCACAAGTTTTGGGAATTTTGTGCCGAAACGATTTAGCCCCCCACCATTTCGAGGCTACCCGACTGACATTGAGTTTGCACCTGCTCCTTCTCGCCATCCTTCCCGGTCTGCTTATTTGCTACGCCATCTTCCGGGCAGACAAGTACGAGCGCGAACCGCTCGTGCCCCTGCTGGTTTGTTTTGGGCTGGGAGCCGTCGCGACGTTTCCCGCCCTAGAGATTGAAAAATGGGCGTTCGCGCAATTGCGCCCTTATGAAAAAGGCTTTTTCACCGTCGTGCTCACGGCGTTTGTCGCCTTGGCGTTCAACGAGGAGTTGTTCAAGTTTGCCGTGCTGCGTTTTGCTGCTTTTCCCCGTGCCTTCTTCAACGAACCCTTGGACGGCATTGTCTATTCCGTGATGATTGCGATGGGTTTTGCCACCATGGAAAACGTGTTCTACGCCAGTCGCTTCGGCATGGAGACGCTGCTGTTGCGAGCCTTCACCGCCGTGCCTGCCCATTTGGTTTTCAGCGTGGTGGCTGGCTACTACGCGGGCTTGGCCAAATTTGCTCCCACGCGGCGCAACGTGTTGCTTTGGCGAGGCTTCGGCATGGCATTTTTGCTGCACGGAGCCTATGATTTGTTGATTTTGCAAAAATGGTCGGACTGGTTGTTGGTGTTGGCCACCCTATCGCTCTACCTGTGCCTTTATTTCTGCAACAACCTGATTAAGGAACACTTGGACAACTCCCCCTTCAAGGCATGAGCATCGAAATTTTTGGCATTCGACATCACGGCCCCGGCTCTGCTCGCAGCCTTGTGGAGGCTTTGGAGCGTTTTCGTCCCGACCTGCTCCTTTTGGAAGGCCCCCCAGATGCGGAGGCGCTCATCCCCTTGGCGTCGCACCCAGAAATGCAGCCGCCTGTGGCCATGTTGGTTTACAATCCCAAAAACCTCGAACAGGCATCCTTCTTCCCTTTTGCCGAGTTTTCCCCTGAATGGCAAGCCATATTGTTTGGCCTGAAACGGCACATCCCCCTGCGTTTCATGGATATGCCCATGAGCGTGGCGTTCGCCATGCGCGAACAAGCCGCACCGCCGACCTTGAATTTTCAGGAGAAAAACGACGAAAGCCCGTCGGCCGACCCGTTCCGAAAAATGGCGCTGCTCGCCGGATATTCCGACCCCGAACGCTGGTGGGATGCGTTGGTGGAACGTTCCGCAGCCCCTCCCGCAGCAGACATGAGCGCACCGGATGCCTCCATTTTTTCCGTCATTTTGGCATTGATGCAGGCCATGCGCGAAGAGGCCATTGCGGAACGCGACAACCTGCTTCGCGAAGCGTTCATGCGCCAAAACATTCGCGCGGCGCGTAAAGAGGGTTTTTCAAAAATAGCGGTCGTGTGTGGCGCTTGGCATGGCCCGGCACTGGCTGATTGGGAAAAAACGAAAGCGGCGAACGATGCCGCGCTCCTGAAAGGTTTGCCAAAAATCAAGACCGAGGCGACTTGGATACCTTGGTCGTTCGACCGCTTGGCTGCCCAAAGCGGATACAGTGCCGGGGTGGTGGCGCCCGCGTGGTATCGAACCTTGTGGGAATGTGGCATGGGGCACTCCGAAGCCCCCACCCGAAGCCCACAGGTGCAATTCCTCACGCAGGCAGCCCGATTGTTGCGCGAAAACGACTTGGCCACCTCTTCCGCGCACGTCATAGAGGCGGTACGGTTGGCAGAGCATTTGGCGGTGTTGCGCAACACGCCCTTGCCGGGCATCGAAGAGTTGCGCGAGGCAGCAGTGACCGTACTCTGCAACGGCGCGGAAAAACAATTGGAGCTGATTGACCAACAATTGGTCGTAGGAGATGTGCTGGGCGCGGTACCTTCCACGTTGGCAGTGCCGCCGCTAAAGGCTGATTTTGAGCAACAGGCGAAAAGTTGTCGTTTGAAAAAAAACACGCAAGAAGAGGTGCTCGAACTTGACTTGCGCAAAGAAGCGCATTTGCAAAAAAGCCGATTGTTGCACCGTCTCAACCTCTTGGGGGTGGCGTGGGGAAAAATGCGGGAAGTCGGCAGCGGCAAGCAGGGGCGTTTTCACGAGCATTGGCAACTCAAATGGCTGCCCGACTACGAAATCAGGCTCATCGAGGCGGGCACTTGGGGCAACACGGTGGAAGATGCCGCATCGAGGCGCACTTGGCGCAAGGTGCGCGACTCGGACGACCTGCCCGAACTTAGTCAATTGCTGGACGCGACGCTCAAGGCCGACTTGCCCGCCATCGTGCCAGATTTGCTCCAAAAACTCCGCACGGTCAGCGCCTTGGCCAAAGATGCGCTATTGCTCGCCGATGTGGTGCTGCCGCTGGCCGAAGTGCTGCGCTATGGCGTTGCCCGCCAACTCAACCTCGACGCGGTGGAGCAGCTGCTCGGCCAGATTGTGCCACGGGTGTGCATCCAGTTGCCCGCCGCCAGTGCTGGCGTGGACGAGACCGCGGCAGCCGTTATTTTGAAAAAAATACTTGCCGTCAACCGCGCATTAGGCATTTTGCAAATGCTCGAATACGAGACATCTTGGGGCAAAACGCTGGAACACATCACCCAACTGAACAACGCGGCACCCCTGCTCGCCGGGCTTTGCTCCCGCCTGCTTTTCGACAAGGGCATTCGCTCTTCCGCCCAAACCGGCGACTCCATGCGCTTCCGCCTTTCGCGTGCTGAAGTGCCCGCGCTGGCCGCCCAATGGCTGGAAGGCTTTTTGCACGGCAGCGGCCTTTTGTTGTTGCACCACGCCGAGCTGTGGCAAACGCTTGATGGTTGGGTGCGCTCACTTTCGCCAGACGATTTCAGGGAGCTGCTCCCCTTGCTGCGCCGAACATTCGCTCAGTTCAGCGAGCCAGAGCGCCAGAAAATGCTGGACTTGGCCAAGAACGACGCACCGCTCGCCGTGAATGCAGGGCAAGAGGAAGGATGGGACGACGAGCGAGCCGCGGGCGTGTTGGCATTGGCGCAAGCCATCTTTAAGGATGCTACAAAAGTCCAAAGCGGCTGACCGCCTGCACGATGTCGTCGCCCACCGGGTGCAAGATGCCGCGAATGCCCAACGCCGCCGCCGCTTCCACGTTGGGGGGCAGGTCGTCAAAAAAAACACACTCCTCCGGCACCAGCCCGGCATCAGTCAGCACATATTCATACGCCTCTCTGTCGGGTTTGCGCAGGCGAATGAGATGTGAGTAATAGACCCCATCAAAATAGCGCGTCTGGAAGTCTTCGATTCGATGCTCCCGCACCATATAGTCGTCAATCCAAGTGGCGTGCAGGTCGTTGATGTTGCTCAGCAAAAAAACCCGGTAGCGTGTCCGAAGGCGGAGCAACATCTCGAACCGCTCCCTTGGCATTTGCCGAAAGATGGAGTTCCAAGCCGCCACGACTTGCGCTGCGTGAAGCGGTGGAGCGGAGGCAAAACGAACGGCATCCACAAATTCTCCCGTGCCAAGCTCGCCCACCTCGTAGCGCTCAAAAACCCGGTCATTCAGGAGTTTTTCTTTGGCTGTAGCAAAATTTTCCCCAAAAAGTTGTTTCAAATGGCGCTCGATATTCGATAGTTCGAGGTCGAAAAGGACGTTTCCGAAATCAAAAATGACGTTTTTTACAGATTGCATGATGCGGCAAAAATGAGGATTTATACCCGAACGAAAACGTTTTGTGAGATTGCCTTGACCAATATAGCAGAACTATTCAGACATAAGCAGCACCCCGAAAAATTTGTGGCAACTTCCCTTACCTTTGCCCCCGCTTTAACCATCCACCTCAACAATAAAAAAACGAGGCCATAGGATAAAACCGAACGTGCCTCAACCCTCACATAATGGCTCGCGTAGAACTTGTGATGCCCAAAATGGGCGAAAGCATCATGGAAGCCACCATCTTGAAGTGGCGCAAAAAACCCGGCGACCGCATCGAACTCGACGAACCGGTGCTCGACATTGCCACCGACAAGGTGGATAGCGAGGTGCCGTCGCCCGTGGAAGGTGTGCTGGTCGAAATCCTCTTTCAAGAAAACGATGTGGTGCCAATCAACAAAGTCATCGCAATTATTGAAACGGAGGCGGCCAACGCTCAGCCCGCTGCCTCGCCCGCCACGGCACAATCCGCAGCGACCAACGGCACGCAGCCACAGCCTGCCACAGGCAGCGAAAGCGCCAGCAGGGCTGCGAGTGCCCAATCCGTGCCTGCCGACGCTGGGGCGCTGGGGCGGCAGTCCTCATCGGAAGGGCGTTTCTACTCGCCTTTGGTGCGCACCATAGCCAAGCAGGAACAAATCGGCCAAGCCGAATTGGACCGCATCCCCGGCACAGGTCAGGATGGTCGCGTCACGAAGAAAGACATACTAGCCTACGTTGCTAACAGAGGTGGCGGCCAGCAGCAGCCCGTCAGCAGCCAACCGCCAGTGCAAGCCCCCGCACAGCCACAGCGCCCGGCGACCAGCATCGAAGGGAACGTAGAAATCGTGGAGATGGATAGAATGCGCAAGCTCATCGCCGAACACATGGTGATGAGCAAGCAAACCAGTCCGCACGTCACTTCGTTCGTGGAGGTGGATGTGACCAATCTCGTGAACTGGCGCAACCGCGTGAAGGACGAGTTCAAGAAAAAGTATGGCGAAAATATCACGTTCACGCCCATTTTCATCGAAGCGGTCGCTCGTGCCATCCGCGATTTCCCGATGATAAACATATCGGTGGACGGCACGCGCCTCATCGTGAAAAAGGACATCAATATCGGCATGGCTGCCGCGTTGCCAACGGGCAATCTCATCGTGCCCGTTATCAAAAACGCCGATTTTCTAAATCTCGCGGGCCTTGCCAAGCAGGTGAACGACTTGGCGAACCGCGCGCGCCAGAACCAACTCAAACCGGACGAGATTCAGGGCGGCACTTTCACCCTCACCAATGTGGGTACTTTCGGCAATGTGATGGGCACTCCCATCATCAATCAACCACAAGTGGCCATTATGGCGACGGGGGCGATTCGCAAAAAGCCTGCGGTGCTTGAGACGGAGTATGGCGATGTGATTGCCGTGCGCCAGATGATGTTCCTCTCCATGTCCTACGACCACCGCGTGGTGGACGGCAGCTTGGGCGGCTCCTTCATTCGTCGAGTGGGCGATTATCTGGAGCAGTTTGACGTGAATCGAGCGGTTTAGATTTCAAAAATCCGCTCCATTAGCACCCATTTTTCCCCCGGTTTGGCTGAGGGCAGTGCTTGTTGGTATCGCCACATGAGTGTTTCCCATTCCTGCACTTTCGGATTGGCGGCATCAAGCACGGCTTTTTTTTCAAAAGAAAAATGGTCGTCGGCCTCCAAGAGCATGAAGAGCCTTTCCCCCACGCGGTAAATTTCCAACCGTTCAATGCCCGCCGCCCGAATGCTATCGAGTATTTCGGGCCACACGGCGCGGTGGTAGTCTTCGTATTCGGCTATGAGGACGGGGTCAGGTTTGAGGTCGAGCGCGAGGCAAAATCGTTGCATGGACGTGGGTGATAAAAGAGGGTGGAAGTATATTAGACTTGTTGCGGTGGATGCCTTTGGCGAAGGGAAAGCCCTTTTTCCGACTGGCTTCGTTAAATTTTTCGCCGTATATGCCCGATTTCGACTGCAAAATTTGCCTTGCCAGTCGAAAAAATGACAATCCCCTTCACTCAAAACCCTCCACCGCAACAAGTCTATTCAGATGAAAATGATTTGCGAGATTGCCTTGATTGATAACAGTGATTTTCAAAGATTTGAACGGGCATTTTTCCGCAAACCACTTTCCGTTGGGTATAAAAGTTCAGAGCAAAGCTGCGCCGAACACGCCTGCGCTGTCGCCGAGTTCGGGTTTCAGGAAAACGGTGTCAATGCGCGTGTTGAACAGGTATTTTTTTGCTTCGGCCACACCGTCGGTGTAAAGGCGCTCGATGTTGCCCACGCCGCCGCCCAGCACGATGGCATCGGGGTCCATGATGTTGATGACGACGGCGATAGCTTTGCCAAAAAAGTGGATGAGGCGCTCCATCGTTTGGGCGGCGGCCTCGTCAGTTCCAGTCTCGGCAGCTTTTGCGATGTCGCGCAGGGGCAAGTGTCGCGCCGTCAGTTTTTCATAAAAACGCTCCAATGCTGGGCCAGAAATCACGGTCTCGACGCAGCCTGTGCGCCCACAGTAGCAAGGGCCGCCACTCTCGTCGAGAAAATTGTGCCCCCATTCGCCGCCGATGCCTTGCCGTCCGTTGATGACTTTCCCATGGATGACCCAGCCGCCGCCAACCCCCGTGCCCATGATGACGCCAAACACGACTTCCGCATTTGGCACGGCGGCAGGCACTTTCCCCAGTAGGGCCTCTGCCACGGCGAAGCAGTTGGCATCGTTGGCCAAACGAACCGGTACGCCGATTTTTTGCTCTAAGTCCACGTTGAAGGGGCGCCCGTTCAGGGCGGTGGTGTTGGCGTTTTTTATCGTGCCGGTGTTAGGGTCGAGGGTGCCCGGATGCCCGATGCCGATGTGGGAGGGCCGCAGGCCAGACTCGGCAGCGAGCATTTCCACCAACTTGGCGACTTGATTGATGATGTGTTCGTAGCCTTTGCCCGACTCTGTGGGGATGCGCAGGCGATGCAACACCTTAGGGTTGTGGCGGCTTTCAAATATGACACCTTCTATTTTGGTGCCGCCGAGGTCGAGTCCCCAAAGGGGGGCGTGACTGTTGACCTGACCCGAAGGAAGCGGGATTGCTGATTGTGTGTTCGGCATGGCTTCTCGTTTTATACCTTGATTCGCTAGGATTTGTCAGATGACCATGATTGATGTCCCTGATTTTGAACAGATTGCGAGTGCAGCCATGCCCAAAACTCTGGTGGCGCGAAGTATTCAGCACGCTGTATCTCAATTTCTATGCGGCGAAGGTATAACTTGATTCGCTAGGATTTGTCAGATGACCATGATTGATGTCCCTGATTTTGAACAGATTGCGAGTGCAGCCATGCCCAAAACTCTGGTGGCGCGAAGTATTCAGCACGCTGTATCTCAATTTCTATGCGGCGAAGGTATACCTTGATTCGCTAGGATTTGTCAGATGACCATGATTGATGTTCTTGACTTTTGGCAGATTGCGCTTTTAACCATGCCCAAAACTTGGCGGTGCGAGGTATGATGATTGCTGATGTGCTCAATCTCTCTATTTTTGCTTCGCAAACCAACGACCCATCACCAATCCAACCAGTCACCATCCCATGTCTTCTTCCGAAAAGATTGACGCTCCCTCCGCTCCCAAACCCGTCGGCCTGTATCCTCATGCGCGCCGTGTGGGCAACCTTTTGTTTCTTTCCGGCATTGGCCCACGTGACCCAGCGACGGACGGCGTGCCGGGTCTGAAACGCTCTCCGGCAGGCAACTACATGGAATTTGACTTTGAAGCACAGGTGCACTCGGTGTTCCGCAACGTGCGGGCCGTATTGGAAGACAGTGGTGCCCGATGGGAGGATTTGGTGGACGTGACGGTGTTTCTCGTCAACATGGAGCGCGATTTTCACACGTTCAATCGCATCTACGCCGAGTATTTCAAGGATAATCAGCCCTGTCGTACCACGGTGGGCATTGACAGCCTGCCTACGCCGATTGCGATTGAGTTGAAGTGTATTGCCGTGATTTCAGGCTAAACCGCAGATTCACGGAAACGCAGGGCGTGTCTTTTGGAAGAATCTTCTCTGCGTTTCCGCGTCTCTTACGGTTAAAAAATTACTCATTCGCAACGACCCGAATCCCCAATTCCTCCAGTTGCTTTTTGTTGATAGTGTCCGGCGCGTCAATCATCATGTCGCGGCCCTGATTGTTTTTTGGGAAAGCGATGAAGTCGCGGATGCTGTTCACGCCATTCATCACGGAGCACAGGCGGTCGAAGCCGAAGGCGATGCCGCCGTGTGGGGGTGCTCCGTATTCGAAAGCGCCGAGCAGAAAGCCGAATTGAGCCTCTGCCTCTTCGGTAGTGAAGCCCAAGAGTTTGAAATTGCGGCTTTGCAAGTCGCGGTCGTGAATACGGATGGAGCCGCCGCCGATTTCCACGCCATTGAGCACCAAGTCGTAAGCGTCGGCACGGATGCCTTTCAGCACAGCGTGGTCGTTCGATTCCATTTTGGCAATGTCGGCGGGTTTGGGCGAGGTGAAAGGGTGGTGCATGGCGAAGAATCGGCTTTCGTCTTCGTCCCATTCAAGCAGTGGGAAATCCACGACCCAGAGGGGCTTGAAGTCGTCGGGTTTGCGCAAGCCGAGCCGCGTGCCCATTTCGAGGCGTAGTTCGGATAGTTGTTTGCGCGTTTTTTCGTCCTCGCCGCAAAGGATGAGCAGCAAATCGCCTGGTTTCGCGTCGCCTTTTTCTAACCAAATTTTCAACTCATCGGCGCTGTAAAATTTGTCAACAGAGGATTTCACACTTCCATCGGCTTCGTATTTTACATAGACTAAACCCTTCGCGGCGATTTGGGGGCGTTTCACCCACTCGGTCAGTTCGTCGAGTTGTTTGCGGGAGTATTCGGCGCAGCCGGGCACTGCAATGGCGATGACAGACTCCGCGCTATCGAACACTTGGAATCCTTTTCCTTTCGCAATGTTTGATAAATCAACGAATTCCATCCCAAACCGCAGGTCGGGCTTGTCGCTGCCAAAACGCCGCATGGCCTCGTCGTAGGTCATTCGGGGAAAATCGCCGAGCGTGATGCCGAGAGTGTTTTTAAACAAGTATTTGGTCAAGCCCTCGAAGGTCTGGAGAATGTCCTCTTGGTGGACGAACGACATCTCGCAGTCAATCTGCGTGAATTCCGGCTGGCGGTCGGCGCGCAAATCCTCGTCGCGGAAGCATTTTACGAGCTGAAAATACTTGTCGAAACCCGCCACCATCAGGATTTGCTTGAAGGTCTGCGGGCTTTGCGGCAGCGCGTAGAACTGGCCTTTGTTCATGCGGCTTGGCACCACAAAGTCGCGCGCGCCTTCGGGCGTGCTTTTGATGAGATTGGGGGTTTCCACTTCCACAAAGCCTTGACTCGCAAGGTATTTGCGGGTTTCGATAGCCAAGTTGGAGCGGAACAGGAGGTTTTTCTGCACGGCATTTCTCCGCAAATCGAGGTAGCGGTATTTCATGCGCAGGTCGTCGCCGCCGTCGGTGTCGTCCTGAATCGTGAAGGGCGGTGTCTTGGCCGCGTTCAGCACTTTGAGGTCAGTCACGCGGATTTCGATGTCGCCTGTTTCGCGGTTGGGGTTTTTCGAGGCGCGTTCGCGGACTTGGCCGCTCGCTTGGACGACGTATTCGCGCCCCAAGTTGCGGGCGCGTTCGCACAGGGCGGCATTGTCGTCCATGTCGAACACCAATTGCGTGATGCCGTAGCGGTCGCGCAAGTCCACGAAAGTGAGGCCGCCGAGGTCGCGGCTGATGGCGACCCAGCCGGAAAGGGTGACTTCTTTGTTTACGTCCGAAAGGCGGAGTTCGCCGCAGGTATGGGTGCGATACATGGTGTTCGTTGTTTGTTGTTTGTTGCTGGTTGTTTGTTGTTCGTTGTTTGTTGTCCAACTGGTGTGGGGACGGGAGCAACGAAAAAAGAGCCGCAAATGTAATTGAAAGCGCCGTAAACGATGGGGGAAGGGTTTTACTTTGTCCTCAAGAGTATGCGATGTGACAACAGATTTTGTTTTTGTTAAATCCGCATGACGCAATGACAGGCTCACGGTGGATTTTGCAAAATTTGCACGGTTTTTGACTTGAAGGGGACCTGTGGGTTATGTATCCGAGAGACTGACACACAATCACCTTTGTAACCCATCCAAAACACATACACACGACATACATGGAAGGCAGCCTAACGCAGTACATGGTTGATTTCACCATGCCCCAAGATTTGCCGGAAGAATTTGTTAGCCGCATCCCACATCAGCGCGCTGCCGTCAACAGGCTTCTCAACGAGGGCAAAATCCTCAACTACGCCTTGTCGCTCGAAAACTCCAAATTGTGGGCGGTTTTTTCCGTCCAGTCCGAGACAGAGCTCCTGCAAATCATTCAAACCTTACCTTTGACCCGCTACATGAAAGTACGCATCAGCGAACTGACTTTCTACAACGCGGCCCATCCATTTTTGCCCGCATTTTCTGTGAATTGAGCGCGTTGATTTATTGATGTAACTGCTTGCCCCCACGACTATTGGCTACATCAATAAATTGGCTTTCTATGTGCAAGTTTCCTCTCCGTTTCGCTGCTTGTCTGGCAGGGTTCGTTTTCTTGTTTTTCATCCATGCGCAAGCGCAGTTGCCCGCCGGTGTCAATGCTTTTGCTTTTTTGCAGCAGCATGATTCGCTCAGCATCAGCATCGAGACTGACCTGAAGCAGCTGAAAGGCGACAAAGCCGATGAAAAATGGCAACCCGCGGTATTCAAAATTTTGAAAGGCGACAGCGTGGCCATGCGGCTCAACGTGCAGGTGGCGGCGCGTGGCAATATGCGCAAAAAGACTTGTGAGTTCCCGCCCGTGAAGGTGCGTTTCTACGAACAAAAACCTGCGAACGATAGCGTTGCCGACATCAACGAGCTTAAATTGGTGACGGGCTGCGACCAATCGCCGCTGAACGATGAGTGGGTGCGGCGCGAATATGTGCTCTACGAGCTTTACAACCTCGTGACGGAGCAGAGCTTTCGGGTGAAGCCAGCTCATGTCCGCTTCGATGACACGCAACGCAAGGGTCGCAGTGCGGAGAGTTTTTCCTTTTTTATTGAAAGTGAGCGAGAAATGGCTGCTCGCATCGGTGGTTTCCCCATGAAGCCGCGGGTGGGAAGCACCCGTACGCTCGATTCGGTCTCCTACGACAGGATGTGCTTGTTTGAGTTTATGATTGGCAACACGGACTGGAGCGCCCGCTCTCGCCACAATATCAAACTTGTGTACTTGAATGGCAGTGACAAAATAATCGCCGTGCCTTACGATTTTGATTACGCGGGCGCTGTGGGTACCAACTACGCCATTCCCAACCGCGACTACCCGATTCAGACGGTGCAGGACCGTTATTACTTGGGACTATGCCGCTCTGAAGCGCACTACCAACAGCAATTCGACTTTTACCTGAGCAAAAAATCAGCGTTGCTTGAGCATTGCGAGCGGTCGGCCTATTTGTCAGCCAACGCCCGGCGGCAGATGACAAATTATTTTGAGAGCTTTTTCAAAACATTGGAAGACCCGCGATTGGCCCGACGGGATATTCTGAAAAACTGCAACAAAGGCAGGTGAGGGGAATGCGCTGTGGCCGTCTCAAAAGTTTAAATTTCGACAAGATTAACAAGATTTACAGGTTTTTTTACCCGAAAAAGGGCGCGAATCTTGTCAATCCTGTCAAACAAACATCACTTGTGAGACATCCTCAGTTTGAATATCCGAATGTCCCATAGATTTTCAGAAGGACTTTGTGCGCGCAACAAAATGGTTTTTTGCAAAAACCGTTTTTGGAGCCATGAAAAGATTTATCCTACCTGCCTTACTGTTGTTGCATTGTCGCCTCTTTGCTCAATTGGAGCACATTCTCGAAGACCCTTCGGTGAATTGGGCGGCGGAATTTGAAATCATCCTGCCTGCCGACCCTCTGGCGTTTGCTACTCACGAGGACCGGTCGGCTTCGATAGCCGTGCTCAAGATAACCTCCGAGTACGAGTCTTCGCTACACAACTATGTGAATCACTCGCTGAGCGCCATTTTGTGGGAAATCGCCGAAAACGAAGAGTGGGATGTGTTTGCCAATGCCGAACTGACGCGCCCCATAGATTCGGAAGAGCTGATGCAGATGCTAAGCGGCCCGGACACCATCGTCCGGTTCGACCCTTCCACTTACGAAGAGAAGGTGCAGATTGCTTGGGATATGCGCTCTTCTCCGCAAGATGCGCGGTTCGTGAAGGTGCGCCAATTGCTCACCTACAACGACGAGGCGGCGCGATTCCATGTACACACGTTGGCCATAGCGCCTGTGGCTCGCAACGAGGTGCCTCGTTTTTGGCTCAAAGTGCCCGAAACGGAAGATTTTCGCCCCGACACACTTATTGCCAATGCCGAGGTGACATGGGCGGCGCGATATGTGACCAATGTCAGCAGTCCGCGCATCAGCGATTTTCAAGTGCTGAAAGACGATGCGGATATGCCTATCATGGAGCGTTTTTTCTACCGCATCATGGCCGACACTTCGGTGCTGCTCTATGGCGGGCTGCTGGACGAAGCGCCGCTGCCCCCCGACCAGCGGGCCTGCCTGTTCTCTTGCATGGACTCGGTCAGCACATTCGACCCGGAGACCTATCTGGAGCATGTGGAAGTGTTTCACACCGAGTTGATGCCCGAACAAATCATTGATTTGCAGATGATTCAAGAATTTTTCTGGCACGATGAGGACGGGCTGCTCTACACGCGCTTGGTGGCTGTGGCACCTCGATACAAATTCTATTATCGAGAGGGTCAATGGTATCCAAGAGTAGGTTTCCTGCTGCGCTGCGACGAATAGGAAAGCGGGGCAAGACAGGGGAAAAGTATTCCTCAATACTTTTTCACCACCTTATACCTTTGCACAAAAAAACAAGCGGAGCCGAGCGGCCCCCACAATGCGCTGCTTCTGCTCCTCCATCCACCGTGAATATCACCGCACTCTCCATTCGCCGCCCCTCCCTCATTATTGTCGTGTTCGCCGTGCTGACGTTTATGGGCGTGGCCAGCTATTTCAGCTTGCCCATTGAGATGGTGCCAAAATTCAGCCCACCGGTGGTGACGGTAATTACCATTTATCCGGGTGCTTCTCCGAGCGAGGTAGAGAATGCGGTGAGCAAGCCTATCGAGGATGCCGTTTCGTCGTTGGAGGGCATTGAGCAAATTCAAGTCAGCTCGCAGGAAAACTCCTCATTCGTCACGCTCGAACTGGCGCAGACGGTGGACGTGGACAAGGCGGTGCAGGAAATTCAGCGAAAAATCAATCAGATACAATCCAGTTTCCCCAAAGAAGTGCGCAACCCGTTTGTCAATAAGTTCGCTATTGACGAGTTGCCAGTGTTGCGCTTGGCGGTGGCTGGCAATCTTTCCGGCACGGCGTTCTACGATTTGGTGAAAAATCGCGTGGTGTCGGAAATCGCGCAAATTAGGGGTGTGGCGCAAGTGAGCATATTGGGCGGCGAGGAGCGCGAAATCAAAATCAACATCTCTTCGCAACGCCTTGAGCAATATGGGCTGTCGCTCTTACAGGTGGCCCAAGCCGTTCAGGCGGCCAATCTCGACTTTCCCACGGGCAAGGTGACTGGCTCGGATAGCCAGCTGCGCATCCGATTGGCTGGCAAATTCCTCACGCTCGACGACATTCGGAATCTTGTGGTGGGGAGGAGCCGGTTTGGTGCCTCTATTTTTTTGAAGGACATCGCAGAGATTCAGGACGGCGCACGCGACCCCGACGTGATTTGCCGCACCGACGGACAGCCTGCTGTGGGCCTCGTCATTCGCAAGCAAGGCGATGCCAACGCGGTGGAAATGTCGAATCTGGTACTGGCGAAACTCAAGACGCTGGAGCAGATATACGCCTCGCAGGGGTTGCGATTTCAGGTGGTGGCCAACACCAGCACCTTCACCAAGGCTGCCACGGATGCGGTCATCCATGATTTGTTCATCGCTGTGTTGCTAGTGGCATTGGTGATGTTGCTGTTCCTTCACAGCCTGCGCAACGCGCTCATCGTGCTGGTATCTATCCCGACATCCATCGTCAGCACGTTCGTGATGATGAAATTGTTCGGGTATTCGCTCAATCTGCTTTCGCTGCTCGGCCTGTCGCTGGCTATCGGTATTCTCGTGGACGACGCGATTGTGGTGATTGAAAACATCTACCGACATCTTGAGATGGGCAAAAACCGGGTGCAGGCATCTTATGACGGACGCATGGAAATCGGCTTCACTGCTATCAGCATCACCCTTGTGGATGTGGTGATTTTTTTGCCCATTATTTTTCAGGTGGGTCTTGTGCCGAATTTGCTGCGACAATTTTGCATGACAGTACTGACCAGCACCTTGATGTCCCTGTTCGTCTCTTTCACCTTGGTGCCGTGGCTGACTTCGCGTTTTGCCAAAGTGCACCGCTTTAAGGGGAAAAATCTCGCGGGGCAAGCCGTGTTGCGTTTTGAAAAATTTATCGAATGGCTCACTGCTCTCTTTGTGGGAGCGTTGGGCTGGGCCTTGCGCAGCTGGAAAACCAAGACACTGACGCTGCTCACTGCCACGAGTTTGTTTTTCGGCTCGTTCTTGTTGCTGACGGAAGGGTTCATCGGAAATGCCTTTTTTGACACCGGGGAGCGCGGTGAGTTTTTGCTCGACATCGAACTGCCTAAGGATGCCTCGCTCGCGCAGACCAACGTCGTCGTCAAAAAAGTGGAAGAATGGCTCCGGCAGCAGCCCGATGTCGTGCGCACTTTTGCCACCGTGGGCGCAAACAACAAATCCTTCGGCGTAAGCGCCCCCTATCTCGCGGAAATCCAAGTATATCTCACTCCTTATGGCAAACAGCGCGACGTGTCCACATTGGTGTATGCGCGAAAAACAAAAATCAAATTGGAGGAAATTATTGTTGGGGCCACCATTCGAGCCTCTCCGGTGGACATCCTCGGCTTGTCGTTTTCGCCCATCGAAGTCAAACTGAACGGGCCTGATTTGGATAGCTTGCTTGTCCTTTCCGAGCGGGTGGAACGGGAAATGGCGCTTGTGCCCGGCTGTGTCGAAATCACCCCTACCGTCGAAGGCGGCAACCCGGAGGTGAGTGTGGAGGTGAACCGCCAACGCATGGCAGACTATGGATTAGCTATGGCGCAGGTGGGGCTGACGCTGCAAACGGCTTTTAGCGGCAATACCGACGCAAAATTCAGGGATGGCGATTATGAGTATCCCATTCGGGTCGCATTGGACGCATTCGACCGCCGAAGCGCCGACGACATCCGCAACCTTTCCTTCGTGAACCCATTGGGCACCACTGTATATCTCAAACAATTTGCCGATGTGCGTCAGAGCACTGCACCCACCCGCTTGGAACGCCGCGACCGTACCGCGTCGGTCATGCTGACGGCGCAAGTGATTGGCCGACCCAATGGCTCTGTCGGCCGCGACATAAAGGCCCGGCTCGATACCATGCCGTTGCCTCCCAGCACACAAATCAAATATGGTGGCGACCTCAAGCGCCAAGAGCAAGGGGTCGGCACCCTCGGCTTCGCTTTGTGGACTTCATTGGTGCTGGTTTACCTTATCATGGTGGCACTCTACGACAACTGGGTGTACCCGCTTGTGGTATTGGTGTCCATCCCTCTTTCGGTCATTGGGGCGTTTCTGGCACTGGCGCTGGCGCGGGAAAACCTCACCGTTTTCACGGGACTTGGCTTGCTCATGCTGGTTGGCCTGGTAGGGAAAAACGCTATTCTGGTGGTTGATTTTGCCAATCAATTGCGCGAGCGCGGCACGCCCTTGCGCGAGGCATTGCTGCAAGCCACCAAACTGCGCTTCCGGCCCGTTCTGATGACCAATATCGCGATGGTCATTGGTCTTTTGCCCATCGCGCTGGCGCAGGGCGCGGGTGCCGACTGGAAAAACGGTCTGGCTTGGGCCATCATTGGCGGGCTGAACTCCTCGATGTTCCTCTCCCTCATCGTGGTGCCGGTGGTGTATTGGCTATTCGACCGAGGGTTGGAAAAGCTGGGTTTGGACAAAAAGGAGAAGGTGGAACTGGAGGAGTGAGGCTTTGGCGGATTTGACCGAGATTGTTGCAAAAAACGTAAAAACTTGGCCGCTTGTCTCGACCCCTCCCGCCAGCTGGCGGGAGGGGTCGAGACGCTAAGTCTTTACCAAAAAGCAAAAAATCCCGCCGCAACCGTTGTGCGACGGGATTTTTCAATTCAAAAAGCAAAAAAGTTATTCTTCACAGCGTCATCGGCACTTCCATCAGCAGCAATTGGGCATTCGAGTCTGCGCTGATGTCGAGTTTGTCCACGTTCCAGATGCCAAGGCCGTCGCGGCGGTTGAGCGCCTGGCCATTGATGGTCACATCGCCTTCGATGACGAAAGCATACACGCCGTTTTTCTCTTTGTTTTTGAGCGCATAATACACTTTGGTGTCTTTATCCAAATGGCCGAGATGGAACCACGCATCCTGATGAATCCACACGCCGTCGTCGTCGGCATTGGGCGAGAGGATTTGCAGGAGCTGGTTTTTCAATTTCGCGGTGTCGAGCGAAATCTGGTCGTAGCGCGGTGTCACGGCGCGTTTGTTTGGGAAAAGCCAGATTTGCAGGAAGCGCACATCCTTGTCCTTGTTTTTGTTGAATTCCGAGTGTTGGATGCCTGTGCCTGCGCTCATCACCTGAATATCGCCTTGCCGAATCACAGCCGTGTTGCTCATCGAATCCTTGTGTTCGAGGTCGCCGGAGAGCGGGATGGAGATGATTTCCATGTTGTCGTGCGGGTGGGTGCCGAAGCCGCGTCCGGGTGCCACGATGTCGTCGTTGAGCACACGGAGCACGCCGAAGTGCATCCGTTCGGGGTTGTAATAGTTGGCAAAAGAAAAAGTATGGTGGCTATCAAGCCATCCATGGTTGGCATGGCCGCGTGTGCCAGCTTTGTGCAAAACTGTGTTTGCCATGATGTTTGACTCCGTATTTGGAAGGTGATTGAAACCAAGTATGTCGAGCGGCTTGAGTTCGTCAATGCCGTTCTGGGCGAGGTTGCCCACTGCTTTCGACGCGGCGAAAATGCCTACACCGAAAAGCCCAGTTTTGAGAAAATCTTTGCGCTGCATTTTTCAGTATTTGATAGGTGGTTTTAATGCTTTTGGCGAGAAAATGTTCAATGGGGTGACTCGAAAAATGCGACGGGAGGTGTTCGAATCAATGCTTTTTCAAATACTGACCTCCAGCCATATTCGCACTCCTTTCCCGGGTGCGGTCTGCACGTCGAGCCTCCCGTTGATGTCGGCAGCGCGTTGGCGCATATTGGCGATGCCGTTGCCATAGTGGGTGCTGGCGGGGTCGAATCCCTTGCCATTGTCTTTTATTTCCAGCGTCAATTTGCGACGCTCCAAGCGCAGGTTCACTTCCACTTGATTGCACTCCGCGTACTTTGCCGCATTGTTCATGGCTTCTTTAAAAATAAGGTAGATGTTGCGGCGCGTGTCGGGGCGAAGGGCAAGAGCGGGGAACGAAGTGGGTATGTCTGCTAGGAATTGGATGTTGCGCGCCTCGCTGATTTTTAGCCCAAATGCTCGGATTCGGGCAGCCAAATCTTCTATATTGTCGTGTCGGGCACTGATGGCCCACACGATGTCTTGGATAGAATCGGATAGGGTGGCTGCGCTTTGATTGATGCGGGCGAGCATATTGTGGGCTTCGGCTGGGTGTTTGGTCAGTTGGTTTTGTGCCAGCTCGCTAAAGAACCGAATGCTGCTCACGGTGCTGCCCATGTCGTCGTGCAGGTCGCGGGCGATGCGACGGCGGATGGCCTCCAATTGAAGGCGCTGCTGCTGGCGATACCACGCGATGCCCGCGATGATAGCCGCTGCCAGACCTAACAGCATGAGTCGGAACCAGACTGTTTTGGTGAAGGGTGGTACTACTTTCAACTCGACGCGCACGGTTTCGCGGCTCCAGATGCCGTCGCCATTTCGGGCGCGGACGAGCAGGGTGTAGTTGCCACCATCCAAGTTGGTGTAGGTGATGGTGTTTTGCTGCGTCTCGGCCCAATCTTGATTGAAGCCTTCGAGTTTGTACACCAAGACTGTTTTTTCGGGCTGGGTGAAATTGAGTGCGGCAAAGTCGAACGTCACCACATTGTCGCCGGGCCGCAGCACCACGCGCTCGCCCAAGCGCCATGCAAAGGGTCTGTTCGAGACCAACACCTCGACCAACGCCGTTCGCGGCGGGTAGGGGTTCATGGGCAAGCGTGAAGTGTTGGCGATGTTGAAGGCATCGTTGAACCCGAAAAACAGCTCGCCATTGGGCAACATTTGATAACCATCCGCGATGTCGTTGTTGAAAACGCCGTCCGGGCGGCGATACACGTTGACCGCGCCAGTGGTGGGGTAGTATCGGTGCAGCCCGTTGGCGGTGGCCAGCCACATACGGTCTTCCAAATCAATCTCGATACCGCGTATCAAGTCGTTTTGCAGACCGTTGTGGGTGCCGAGCGCAAACGCGATGCGGTTGTGGTCGTCGAAGCGAAGCAGCCCGTCGCTGGAGGCTATCCAGAATTGGCCCTTGCGGTCGAATGCAAAATCGTTACAGGCGACATATGAGCTGTCTTTCAGGACGAAGTGCTCGTGTTGTTGGGTGTTCGGGTCGTATCGCAGGAAGCCAAACGAGTCGCCGACCAAAATGCGACCTTGGGGGTCTTCCCCCAGCCCTCTGATGTAGCGTTTTTTGCCGTCCAATGGCACGTTTTCAAATTTGCCAGAGGCGGGGTCGAGCCAGTAAAGGCCTTCGTAATTGCAGCCAAACCATATTCGCCCGTCGCGGCCTTCCAATACTTTCAAGACTTTGTGGTTGAGACCCGGCGTTGGAAACGCTGGCTTGAACGTGCGAAAGCGTCTCGTGGTGGGGTCGAATTCCTGCACGCAACTTCTTTCCGCCAGCCAGACCTTCCCGTTTTTGGCTTGAATGACCTCAAAAATTTCCTGATTGTCCAAGCCATTTTTTATTTGCCTGAATTCGCCTGTTTTGCGATTCCACTCATAGAACCCTTTCACCCAAAAGCCGACAAAGTAGCGGTCGTGTTGCGAGGCATCTTGTGCGATGCCAGCGAAGCCACCCATTTGACCCATGCTAAACGAATCGGGCAGCATGATGCGGGTGAATTTCAGGTCATTGGGGTCGTATTTTTCGAGGCCGTTCTCTGTGCCTATCCACACGATGCCGTTGGTGGGGTCTTTAAAAAAATAACTTGCAGGGGCGTTGTTGTGCGAGAAAGGCTCGCGTGGGCGCGGCGGGAATGGAACTGACTTGCCGTTGAGCAGGGTGCGCCATTCCAAACCATAAAGCCCACCGCCACACCATATAATGGGGCCTGCTCTTGGGTCGCGGTCGAAAAAGAAAACGGACGCGACTGCGGTGTCGTCGGGGTAGTCGTCGAATTCGCCAGTCTTCTCATTGTAAATAAAAAAACCCCACCCCCACGAGGAGCACCAGATGCGCCCGTGCTCGTCTTCTCTGATGTGGCCTGCCACCACGTTTTTGCTAAGGTCGTCGTTGACTCTGCCAATTTTATATTCAAAAGCGCCGCTCTGGCGATGGTAGAGCAAGATGTTGCCGCCTGCCTTTACCCACATTCGACCTTTGGAATCTTCGAAAACCTCGTGGATAAAACCATATTTTAAGGGAAGCGGGTAGAGGTTGACCTGAAAACTGCGAATATCCAATCGCACCAAAAACGTGTCGCCGCCAGCCCACCCGTAGCCTTCTTGGTCGAACACAAAGGGCGTGAGCGCGAGAGGTCTGTCGCTGTCGGGGTAGTTCAAGGGGATGCGTTCAAAATGGCGAGCGGCGTAGTCCCATAGGCAAAGCCCTTTGTTGGTAGCCACCCACATACGTCCAAACGTGTCGAGTGATAGCCCTGTGATGTAGTTGCCCGGAAGCGAGTGGTCGTCGCCTTCGCGCGGGCGAAAGACGGCGCAGCGTTTCCCATCGAATCGGGTGAGGCCATCAATGGTGCCGACCCATATAAAGCCCTGTGTGTCCTTGACGATGCCGGTGACATGATTGTGGGCCAGCCCATCATCGGTAGTGATGTGCCGGAGCGCGATGCCTTCGGGTTGGGCTTGTGGCCGAGCAAGGCAAAAAATAAGGGCGATGAAAATCAGCGAGCCATGCTTGACTTTTCTGCGACATCCCCCCCTGCCCGGCGTGCCCCTGCCTGTTGGCGGGAGCGGGGCCGAGTATCGAGGGGATGCTCTTCTCGTTATATTTTTCCGAAAACCCAACTCGAATCGGTTTTTAAAGGCGCAAATTACGGATATAGTGCTTGCCCGAATGTCGAAAGCACAGTTGGTTTTTTTGTTTTTCCAAAAACACCTTACTCTGCCGCATTACCCCTAAAATTGCCCCTTTGCATCACAGCTGCCTTCAAACACATGATTCAAGTACACACGTTCGAGTTCAATCCTTTTGCCGAAAACACCTACATCGTGTCTGACGAGACGGGCGAATGCGCCATTTTCGACCCTGGCTGCTACACAGTGGAGGAACGCGCCGCGCTGAGGCATTTTATCGAAAGCGAACAACTGCGCCCGGTGCGGCTCATCAACACCCACTGCCACATTGACCACGTTTTTGGGAATGCCTTCGTCGCAAAAACGTGGCATCTCGACCTTGAAATCCATGCGGGCGAACTGCCTGTGCTGGAATACTTCCCACAAGTGTGCAAGATGTATGGCATCCCGTTCGCGGAAGAGTCGCCTACTCCTGCTCGATTTATCGAGGCTGGCGATTGGGTGGCATTTGGGCACACGCGCTTGAAGGCGTTGTTCACACCCGGCCACTCGCCAGCCAGTTTGTCTTTCTACTGCGAAACAGAGGGATTTGTGTTGGCGGGTGATGTGTTGTTTTTGGAGAGCATCGGGCGCACCGACCTGCCCGGCGGTGACATGGAAACGCTGTTGCACAGCATCCGCACCCAACTCTTCGTGTTGCCCGACGCGACATTGGTCTATCCCGGTCATGGCCCTGCCACTACCATACGCCATGAGAAGGAGTACAATCCGTTCCTTTGACCCGTAACTTTGCTCCCCATGTTGCGCTATGTGCTTCGCCGAATCCTGCTCGCCGTGCCCACTCTGCTCGTCATTTCGATGGCGGTATTTGGGCTGAGCAAATGCGCTCCCTACGATTCGAGTTTGGGCTTGGGCGAGGTGGTGATAGGCAATATGCAGCAACAAGCGGCGGATGCGCTGCTTCGCGCAGAAGCACTTGGCGCGGACAAGCCCACCTTTTATTTTACCCTAACGACTGCCGCCTTCCCCGACACGCTCCACCGTGTGTTCCCTTACTCGCGCCGCGAGCGCATGAAAAGGCTTTGCGCCCAAACGGGCGATTGGCCGTTGCTAAGCCGTTATGAGCTCGCGCTGTGGGATTTGGCGGCAGCGACCGACCACCTGCCCGACACGCTGGGCGAGATGGCGGGCGATCTTCGAGGCGCGGTGTCTCAAATGTTGCGCAACGACCGGGCATCCCAGTTGGCACCGCTCATGGCAGACATACGGGCCAAAGCGGGCGGCTTGCCGCCCGATGCCCTGCCAACAAACCTCATTGACTCGCTGCAAACGCGGGTCGCGGAGATATGCGCCCATTTAAATCCGGGAAGAATGAATGTGCCTGCCGTGCATTGGCACGGCCTCGACAACCAATATCACCAATGGCTTTCGGGTTTTGTTGTGGGCAACTGGGGGATGTCCACCTCAAAAAAGCCCGTCTGGGAATGGCTGAAGCTATCTTTGCTCTCCACGCTCATCATCAACGGATTGGCCATCATGCTGGCATATTTGGTCGCGGTGCCGTTGGGCGTGGCGATGGCGCGTCGGCGCGACCGTTTTTTGGACCGGGCTGTTCGATGGGGTTTGCTGTTTCTTTATTCCATGCCCTTGTTTTGGCTGGGCAGCTTGCTCATCATCCTCTTTGCCACCCCTCATGTCGGGTTGCACCTCATCAACGGCATCGCCATCGAGATGTATCATAGCAGCGGCAAGACCTATCTCGAATGGTGCCTGAGCAATTTCGACAAGTTCATTTTGCCCATTCTTACGCTCAGCCTTCATGCGCTGGCTATTCTGGCGCTGCAAATGCGCGGAGGCATGTTGGATGCGCTCGGCCAGGACTATATCCGCACGGCTCGAGCCAAGGGCTTGGCGGAGCATGCCGTTCATTGGCGACACGCTTTTCGCAACGCTTTGTTCCCCCTTATCACCGTTTTTGCCAGCGTGTTTCCGGCCATTTTTACTGGCTCGCTTGTGGTGGAGTATCTGTTTCAGTTTCCCGGTTTGGGCACGAAGACGTATGAGGCATACGCGCTTCGAGATTATCCCGTGCTCTTCACCATCCTGATGCTGGCGGCCACGTTTACCGTGCTGGGCAATTTGCTCGCCGATATGCTCTATGCTTGGGCCGACCCCCGTGTGCGTTTTTCGAGAAAATGAAAAAGCCGCCCTGCCAATGGCAGCGGCGGCTCGAACCAATTGAAAGCGCGAAAATTTGTCAACCTATCAATGTTCCAAAAAATTGACAAACCGGGCTGCGCTGCCCATTAGTTTGGATTGAAGCCGTAATTGGACAGTATTTTTTCCTTCAACTCTTTTCGGGCGAAAAAGATGCGGCTTTTCACCGTGCCAAGTGGCAAATGGAGCTCATCCGCGATTTCCTGATACTTGAAGCCCTCGAAGTGCATCGTGAACGGAATGCGGATACTGTCGTCGAGCGACGACACCATTGCGTTCAGCTCCTTCAGCATGATGCCTCCTTCGGCTGCATTGGAAGTGGAATGATTGCCAGAGTTGATGTAATACTGGTTGTCAGTGGTATCGAGGATGGTGTTGGCCTTTACTTTTTTGCGGTAGTTGTTGATGAAGATGTTCTTCATTATGGTGAACATCCACGCTTTGAAGTTTGTGCCGGGTTGAAATTTGTCGCGATTGAAAAGCGCGCGATAGGCCGTCTCCTGGTATAGGTCCTTGGCATCCTCCATGTTCTTCGTCAGATTGTAGGCGAAAGAGTGGAGCAGGGTGGTCAGGCCATTCAGTTTGGTATTAAATTCCATGCTGGTCATGGTAAGCCTCCTTGTTTGTTGAATTGATGCCTCAAAAGTACAAGCCTGTTTAACAACCACCAAATTTTTCTTCAACAAAAAAATGTCAATAATTGGCAAATTTTGATGTTACTACATTTAAAATTGATACAAAACATTGATTTTAAATTATTTGTGCAATTTTGACAAAATCTATCAAAAAGATTATTTTCAAAAAAAAATGAAAGTTGGGAGAATTTGTGGAATGAAACAAGGAAATAGTTCCACAATTCGATTGCCAGCCCATTGCAACTCGCGTCTTCACTGCCATTGAAGCCCAAACGCAAAATTTTTTCCCAAACGAGTGGCCTTTGCCGAACCCTCGCGTCTAACCGCCGTTTCATTCGCTTTTCGTACCTTTGCGGCGAAACCATCACCGGGCATTTTCTTTCACATCACTCCTCTTCAATGAGCGACCAGATTAAGCATGAATGTGGCATCGCTATAGTGCGACTGCTCAAACCGCTTGATTTTTACCACAAAAAATACGGCACCCCTTTCTACGGCCTCCAAAAGCTCCAACTCCTGATGCTCAAAATGCGCAATCGGGGGCAAGATGGCGCAGGACTGGCCACCATCAAACTCAACCCCGCCCCCGGCACCCGATACATCAGCCGCAAGCGTTCCAACGCGACCAACTATCTCGACGACCTCTTCCAAATGGTGTGGGCGCGACTCAACGCCGTCGCCCCCGAGCTGCGCAACGACCCTGCTTGGCTCAAGGCTAATATGCCCTACATGGGGGAGGTGCTGATGGGGCATCTGCGCTATGGCACACATGGCGACAACAGTATCGAACAGGTGCACCCTTTTCACCGACAAAACAACTGGATAACGCGCAACCTGCTGCTCGCCGGAAACTTCAACATGACCAACGTGGATGAGTTGTTTCAGGAGCTGGTTGACCTCGGGCAATATCCCAAAGAACGCAGCGATACCGTGACGGTATTAGAGAAAATCGGCCATTTCCTCGACGACGAGGTGCAGCGGCTCCACACATGGTTCAAGCCCGATGGATATTCGAACCAAGACATCAACCACCTGATTTTCGACAATTTGGATATACAAAGGCTGCTGCGCCGCGCCACCAAGAAATTCGATGGCGGCTATGTGCTGGGGGGGCTGTTGGGGCATGGCGACGCTTTCCTCATCCGCGACCCCAACGGCATCCGCCCTGCTTATTGGTATATTGACGACGAGATTGTGGTGGCGGCTTCCGAGCGCCCCGCTATTCAGTCGGTGTTCAACGTGCGCTACAAGCATGTGAAAGAGGTCAAGCCGGGACACGCGCTTATTTTGAAGTACAACGGGCAGGTGGAAGAGCTGCCATTCGCCGAGCCGCGCGAGAAACGCGCCTGTTCTTTTGAGCGCATCTATTTTAGCAGGGGCAACGACCGCGAAATTTACCAAGAACGCAAAAAACTCGGTGAGCAACTCGCCCGCCCCGTGCTGGAAGCCGTGAATTTTGATATCAAAAACACGGTTTTCTCTTATATTCCCAACACGGCAGAGGCTGCGTTTTATGGTTTCGTGGAGGGGGTCGAAAAGGAGTTGAACCTGTGGAAGCAAGAGCAGATATTGAAATTGGGAAAAAAAATCACGCCCGAAAAACTCACTGAAATCCTAAACGTGCGCCCGCGATTCGAGAAACTCGTGCACAAAGACGAAAAACAGCGCACGTTCATAGCAGACACCAAAGCCCGCCACAACATGGTCGGCTACGTTTACGATGTCACCTATGGCCTCGTGCAGGATGACAAGGACACGCTCGTGCTGCTCGATGACTCCATCGTGCGGGGCACTACCTTGCGCGATAGCATCGTGAGCATCACCGCTCGCCTGCGCCCAAAGCGCATTATCATATTGAGCAGCGCCCCCCAGATTCGTTTCCCCGACTGCTATGGCATTGACATGAGCAAGATGGGCGATTTCGCGGCATTCAACGCATTGGTGGAACTGCTCAAGGAGAGCGGCCGCGAGCATTTGCTCCAAGAAACGTATGAACGCTGCAAGGCATCCGAGCATTTGCCCGCCGAGATGGTGAAAAATGAAGCCGTCGCGCTCTACGACCTATTCGAGTATTGCCAAATCAGCCAAAAAATCGCCGAAATCGTCACGCCCAAGAACATCAAACCAGAGGTGCGGGTCATGTTTCAGACCCTCGACGGCCTGCACGCCGCTTGCCCCAACACGACGGGCGACTGGTATTTTTCGGGCCGCTATCCCACACCGGGTGGCAATCGGGTGGCCAATCGGGCGTTTATGAACTTTGTGGAAAAAAGGGACGTGCGAGCCTATTAAACCGGCGCACCGGCCTTTGCAATATCCTATTCACTACATGCAGTATCTATCTCGGTTTGCGCTCGCAGCATTTTTTGCTTTCGTTTTTTTCTCTGTCCCCACGCTCGCCCAGCATATCAGCATCCGGCCTGCGACGGAATACGACACTTGCGCCCCTTTCCCGTTGACTTTGCGTGCCGACACGTCGGGCATCGGCATCGTGGAATGGCCCGATGGCAGCAAGGCCGACACCTTTGTTATCATTGACTACGGGACGTACTCGGCCACCTTCACCACGATTGACACGGTGGTAAGCGCGTCTTTCTCCATTGAAAAAATAGACTGCTGCCATCCGGTGCTACCCACCGCCTTCACCCCCAACGGCGACGGCGTGAACGATACCTTTGGGGTGCTGCTTCGATATTGCGAGGTCGAAATTCTCGAATTTAGTGTTTTTTCTCGTTGGGGCGAGCTCATGTTCACGGTCAACGAATCCGCCTCTCGGTGGGACGGCACCACGCTCAACGGTACGGAGGCGCCTTCGGACGTATATGTGTATGTGACACGCTACAAAGTGGCGGACGAAGCGACGGAGAAATTCGAGAAGGGCAGCGTGGTACTGCTGCGCTGAGTCGCGTTCATCGTCGCCTCATCCGGTCTTCATCGAAAAAAACGACGCGGGTATGCGAACCGCCAGCTTTTTTGTCCCAAAAATAGTTTGGAAAATGTACTGCTACGGTTCTCGCAGGTTTGCTGCCCATCATGCCATCCACGCTCATCCATTTTTTCAACACAAGAAAAATAGAAAGAAGATGCGCTTTTTTCTCCCCCTGCTCATGCTTTTCCTGCTGGTCGGCTCCATTGTCGTCGGCGTGTTTTACCTGATTGCCAAAATGCTGGGTCAAATCAATTTAAACCCCGAAAGTCAGGCTTGGAAAAAAACGGTGGAACAACTCCGCACTCGCCTGAAAACGCTCGCTGCGGGGGCGCTTGTGCCGTGGGACAAAGAGATGCTCTCGCTACTCTCGCTCAATCGCTCGAATGTGAAAAAGCCGGGCTTTTTCAACAGCACGGCAGAGGGCATTTTTACCACGATTTTTCAAGAGCCGGTGCTGGCTTATGCCGAGCAAAAAAGTGGCAGCACCGCAGTCAAAATAGCTCGTACGAGCGATAGGGAATTTATTTTCAGGCTGAAAGGCAAGGAGACCGAAATCTGGCTGAATGGCCAGCCGTTCGGCGTGTTGGTGGATGGGGCGCTCATCGCTGCCGGAAAGTCGGGCCGCTTGTTGGCCCGTCTTGAGCGAAAAACGGGCGAAGCCCAATTCCCCGTGCTGCTTGGCGACGCGGTGGCTGCTTCCATTGCCAACCCAGCCTTGGCCGATTCGCCCAACCCCCGTGCGCTTACCTTGTTGCGCGAGGTTTCCGTGGAAGAGGAGAGCGTGTTGTTGGCGTTGGTGGTGGTTCAGCTGGCTGCCTAGCGACGTTTTCGGATATCTCAAGCCGCATCCCGATTTGACAATAATTGCCAGGATTTTACAAACGGCACATACTTAATATGCGGCATGTTGGAAAGATGGATTCCGTAACGGAAATTTGTTTATTCTTTCACTTTCCAATTTTGCTATAGCATGAAACAATCATCCTTCCTAAGCGGCATTGCCGCACTATTGCCGCTCTCAGAATTCCGGCATTTCGCCCCCCCCCCCCCCGCAAAATTCAACAGGAGTCGTGTTCGCTTTCATTTAGCCGCCAGCCTGATGTTCTTCATCATGTTTCTTAATGCCCAAGAAGAACAGACGTTTTGCACAACACAGAACACTAACAGGGTATTGGACATTGGGGACATCAGCCACCTCAACACGACGGGGCCGTACTACATTCGCATCTATGTGAACGTTATTCAGGATGCCAACGGCAACGGCGGCCAGACGCCCGAACAGGTACGCGAGGCCATCAACTTTTTGCACCAAGATTTCAAAGTTCACAACATCTTTTTTGTGTGGGACTGCCACATCAATTACATCAAAAACCAAACTTATTTTGAGGCAGTACAAGGAGATACCAAAGTTTTGAAAGAGTCAACAGGTGCAGACGACGATGGGATAAGAATCTATTTGTTTCCCGACCACCCATGGCCAATTGCCTCCGGCAGAGGGGATGCAAGCGGAATCGGTGGTGGTGCGCTTTTGGTATCTGGCAATTATTTTTTCAGTCCATACAGCTCACTTGTCCGTTCTCATGTATTGTCGCATGAAATGGGGCATTGTTTGGGGCTTTGGCACACCGACGTGGGGGCGCAAATCGCGAATGACCCAAACTGCACCTACCCTGGCGATTTTGTTTGCGATACACCCCCTGATCCCGGTATGGCCCACCAAGTGAGTTTCCCTTCTTGTGAGTTCCAAGTGCCAGTTTGGGACCCCATTAGTGAAGCGGGTAGTGTCATTTTATGAGTGATATGTTGTAGTTGTAGACGAACAAATGGAGGTACAGTTCGTGCATTTCATCGGATTTTGAAAAGGATAGCGTTTTTCTGACGAATCGACAAATTCTCTGGCGAAGGGTGTTGTTCCAGCGTTCCACATGAGAAGTTTCCCCGGATTCTTTTCCCACCATCTTGTGTTTGCCTGTATCAATAACCGCGGCGTATGCCTCCCAAAAATCGCTGAACGTTCGGCATTTTCGATATTCAGGCGGAATCAGTTCCCAAAACCGCCGACAAGATTGTTCGCTTCGGTCGCCGATGAAAAAAGAGACAATTTGACGTGTTCTGCGGCAAAGTGCTATCCAAACCCAGCGTTTAAAGTCTTTGCAATAGACAAAAGACCATAATTCATCCAGTTCGAGAACGTCTTTTTTCTTGGCCGGAAGCAACGTGGTCACGATGTCGGGAAGGGACTGCGCTTTTTTTTTATCCACCTCAGAGCCGTTTGGTGACTGATGCCAAAGGTTCTGGCAAGACCCCGTGACGAACTGCGTTCTTGGGCCGCCCTGACGACCATTTCTTTAAATTCCTCGCTTTTCCGAAGCGTTTGAAACACCCCGCCGAAGCCGCAAGCCTTGCATTTGTACTTCGGATTGCCTGATGCGTTCGACCCGTTTTTCACAATGTGTTCAGAGCCACATTTATGGCAGCATTTTACATCTAATACCATTTCATAAAGTTTGACGCAAAAATACCAAATCACCCCCAAAATGACACTACCGTGAAGCGTACTTCAACCCGGACGAACGCAATATCATGGCTTATACACACATTGGTTGCATGCAATATTTTACGCCCGGACAGGGCCAAAGAATGCGCGACGTAATCGCTCAAAGTTCCCTTTTGCAAGCGTTTTTGGTAGATTTTGATTTTACGGATGTCAACATCACGGGTCAAACTCCTGTGGTCTGGAGCGCCGCATCTTATCCAAAGGGGATTAACATTGCCGGTGACGTTGTCATCAGCAGTGGCGCGACGCTGACTATTGAAGCGGGGGTGGTAGTTCGGTTCGTCGAAATGGGCAGACTGGTTGTCAGGCCCGGCGGCACTTTGAATTTACACGGCACTTTGACAAGTCAATGTGGCAAAACTTGGCGCGGAGTCGAGGTGTGGGGCAATTCAATAGCGTCGCAATATCCTGACCCTACCTCGATTCCATATTACGCACAAGGGCGGCTCCTTGCATCAGGCGCGCAGTCGCGTATCGAAAACGCAGAAATTGCCGTTTTGGTAGGCCCCACGTTTGACAAAAGCGGAGGCATCGTCATCTGCGAAGACACGAAGTTCCTCAACAATCGGGTTGGCGTTCGTTTCACGCCTTATGAGAACAAATTTCCGACCCTACCCGGTAAAAAAGCCAACAACCTTAGCAGATTTGTCGGCTGCTCGTTTTTGACGGATGGTTTTTATCCGCACGAGATTCAATTTTCCGCCTTTTTGGACTTAGACCATGTTCAAAAATTATTTGTTTTAAAAAACATGGGAATCGGTGCGTAATTTTGAGTTGACCAAAACTTAAAAATTATGCAAACGCAGTTTACTGAGTTGACCGATTCCCAATGGGAAGTTCTGAAAGAAGTTTTGCCCTACCAAAGGAAACGCAAACATAATTTGCGAGCCGTCGTGAACGGCATTTTGTACTTGCACCGGACAGGCGGCCAGTGGCGCAACCTGCCCGCTGTTTTTCCGCCTTGGAAGAGCGTGTACTATTATTTTCATCGGTGGTCGCGCCAGGGTGTTTGGCAAACGGTGAACGACTGGGTGGCCGAACTGGAGCGGCTTTTTTGGGGCAAGGAGGTCAGCGCAAGCCTTGTCTGCATTGACAGCCAATCTGTTAAGGCAGCGCCTTTTGTCCACGAAGAAAGGGGCGTTGACGGCAACAAGAAAGTGAACGGACGCAAGCGGCACATCCTGGTGGACACTTTGGGTCTCGTCATTGGTGTGGTGGTCAGTGCCGCCAACAAGCCCGACGGTCAAATGGGCATTCAATTGTTGAAACAATGCTCGGCCCACTTTGGCCGGTTGAAAAAGATTCTGGTGGACGGGGTTTACGCCGGCGCTTTCAGCGAGTTTGCCGCCTCCGAACTCGGCGTGGAGGTGGAGATATCTTCACGTCCGCCAACCTCCAAGGGCTTTGTGCCCATCAAAAAACGCTGGGTCAACGAACGGACTTTCGGCTGGTTCAATTTCTTCCGACGATTGGATAAAGACCATGAAAAAACAACAAAAAGTTCGGAATCCATGATATTGCTGGCGAACATTCAAGTGATTTTAGGGCGAATGGCCGCTTGACAAAAAGTTGTTCTGCACTAACCCCACCTCACTAACCAAAAATTTTTGAACATGCTCTTAAGTGGCGTGCGAGGCATTGACATCGCAGGTTGTAGGTTTATCAATACCTATGTGCCCAACAACTGCTCGGACTACATCGAGTTCGGCTACGGCATTTATTCGTATAACGCAGGCTTCAAAGTACATGGATTGTGCCAAGGGCCAAATTGTGTCACTCTGCCCTCTAGGTTCGAAGGGTTGGCGTATGGTATCTACGCTTCCGAGGTGCCAAGCGACAATATCACTTCCAAAAGCAAACCCTATACCGTGACTCAGTCCGTATTTATCAAGTGCTTCGTAGGGCTGCATCACAGGGAGGTCTCTCACGCGACAATAACTTACAACGATTTCCTATTGGGGGATTTGCCACTACCAGCCGATGGGCTTGTGGATGCCCAATTAGGTCTTGTGTTGGACACTTATGTGATTGGAATTACAGTAGAGGAAAACGATTTTTCTGGCAGCCAGACCACCGAGTGGACGCAAATAGGAACGATTTCCCATAAATTAGGTTCTCTCAACCAGGTGATTCGCCGCAACGGTTACACACGTCTGACCTACAACAACATGGCCTTTGGCACAAATGGGAACTCCAATCCATCCATCGTGCGCGGCCTCTTCTATGAGTGCAACACCAACAGCAGCACCGCAGAAAATGACTTTACGGTGGATGGCTGGATACGGTTTGCACAGGGGAAAGAGAATCTCAACAATCCAGGAGTATTTCTTGCCGCGGCTAACACTTTTGCGGCCTCCGCCAATTTCCACTGGTCGGTCACCGGCTCCAGTATCCGATATTACTACAATGACCAAGTACCCGCCGAGATACCCGACCCAAATAAAATCACAGCGACAGTATTTACGCAAGATGCTGCTGAAAACACCTGCGAAGTCCAAGTGCTGGACGAATCAAACCCGGAACCACTTCCCGATGTGGAAGACGTGAAAGCGCAATATTACCTGCACAAAGGGTCTTACCTGACGGCCAAAGCTGCTTACGACGCGGCGGTGGCATCAAGCAACCAGACTTTAGCAGAAGAAAAAGGCCGCGTGGCTTCATATCATCGCTTGGAAATGGACTTTGCTTCGGCAAAAGTATTGCGCTGGTTGCTACTCGATACTTTGCAAGACGGTCGCGACTCTGTTCGAGTGTGGATGCTCAATTTGGATGCCTACGAAGGCGACTTGGCCTTAGCGAAAGACTACCTTACTACAAGCGAAACGACATTGGCGCTCAACGTGCTGGATGCCGCTGCTGCCAAATATGGCCTGAATACTGCCGAAACCGCCGACCTTGCCGAAATCCGCGAGATTTTTGTGATGGCCATTGACCAAGCCGACACCACATACACCGCGACCCAATTAGAAAGACTGGAAGAAATAGCAGGACATACCGAAGGAGGTTATGCCCATGCCATGGCGCGCAATATTCTGACCCAATACGGGGCACATTATCCTCCGTACTTCCATTTGCCTGTCAGCGAGCGTCAGGCAAGGTCTGTTGAAAAATCAAAATTGGAGAGCAAAGGAGTTTGGGCTTATCCCAATCCAACCGACAATCAAGTAATGTTTAATTGGCCAAGCGTTCAATCAAAAGGAAGGCTGTTGATTACTGATGTTTCTGGTAAAACAATGCTAGATACAGAATTGCCACCCGAGCAAACCTCGTTGATTTGGAACACTCTCCAAATTGCCCCCGGAGTATATTTCTACCGATTCCAATGGGATGGCATCACGCCTGTCCAGAGCGGCAAGATTCTCGTTCGTCACTAACCAATTCTCTCATCACTTCCACCGAAACGGCACTCGTTTCGGTGGAGGCTTTTTTGCAAATACCTATGCGCAGGCTAACTCTTTTATCGCTTTATGTTTTTCTAATGCCATTTTGTGGTATTGCGCAAAGCGGGTTCTCCAACGTTTATGATTTCGGTGCACAAGCCGCCGTTTTCAAAAACTGTATCTTGGTGAACGATACCGTAGTTATTACTGGCGGCATCCTGCCCACTGGCAGCAACCAATGGAGCGCAATGGTGGCGCGGATGGACACCAACGGGCAAGTGATTGATGTCCACATTTATCCCGACACGATGGGCGACCATTTCACCCAGCCCCTCAATCTTGATATCATAAAAACAGCTGATGGCGGCTATCTCATGCCCGGCATCATGTATTCCAACGCCTTTGGTGCATTGGTGAAAATTGACAAGAACTTCAATCTCGAATTTTACAAAAAATACCCCGACGACAAGATTTTCTCACCTAAGAAAATAATTGAAAGACATGATGGGTACTTGGTATTGGGATACAGGCAACGTGCTAATTTTAGAACAGATGTTTACCTGATGAAAATTGACAAGCAGGGAGAAATCGTGTGGGAGAAATTCTACGGCGACTGGGAGTTGGACGAAGTAGGCTACTGTCTCGTGATGATTGACCCCAATCATTTCGTAATCGGCGGCTCCAAAGGCATAGGAAATGCCCCGAATCTGTACAATACCTATACCAGAAGCAGTTTTTGGGGCATTGACAGTCTTGGTAACCAACAATGGCAATGGCACAGCAACCCGCAAAATATAGAGTCTGCGGCATTGGGTCTCCAGCATCTTCCCGATGGCGGCTGGCTCTATTGCACCCGCAACACTGTCATTATGGGTCCGCTGGATTGGGGCGGCCTGTGCAAAATCGTGCGCCGCGACAGCAACATGAACTTGGTGTGGCAGCGCACCCTGCTCCCACAGCCCATCCTGACGTGGGAAGCCAACAACCTGTGGGACATCAAGCCCACGCCCGACGGCAATTGGGTAGCTGTGGGCCATTGGATACCCTACTACACGGAACACCCCGACACTGTGTCGTGGCAGGGTGGTTTCGTGCACAAGTTCAGCCCCGACGGCGACAGCATCTGGACGGCGCTGGACACAGCGTTTTACCACCCTGTGTACGGTTTGGAGAACAGGCTCGGCGGTGCGGCGGTGCTGCCAAGCGGCAGCGTTATCGCCGTCGGCTATGCCAACAGTTTTGACGGGGCGAACTTCAAATCATGGGCTTGGGTGCTCAAATCAGACAAAGACGGCTGCGTGGACACCTTGTGCACGGTGGTCAGCAGTGGCCACGAGCCGCTGCCAGAGCCTGTGGCGCTGCGGGTGTACCCTAATCCGGCGGGCGATTGGGTGCGGTTCCAATGGTCGGCGCCGATTTCCGACGGCGTGCTGACAATCGCCGATGCGACGGGGCGGGTCGTGCTTCGCGCACCCCTTCAGGCAAGGCAAACGGCGTTTGTCTGGGATGTTGCCAACATTGCCCCCGGAGTGTATTTCTATCAGATACGCTCAGAAAAAGGTGCTGCCCAAACTGGGAAATTCGTGATTCGCCATTAACAATTCTTCTCACCATGCCTCCACCGTGACCGCTCACGGTGGAGGCAGTTTTCATATAGATATCTGTGCGTAATTCTACTTTTTTTTCGTTGCTTCTGCTTTTATCACTACCACATTATAGTTTTTCTCAAGTCGGGTTCTCTAAGACCTATGACTTTGATGGAAGAGCTGCCGCTTTTACTAATTGCATATTAGTTAATGATACACTTGTGATAACAGGAGCTTTCCTCCCGGATAGTAGCCCGTGGAATGCTTTACTTGTGCGAATGGACACGCTTGGACAATTGATAGACTTCCATTACTATCAGGATACTTCGGGGGATTATTTTTCTCAATCGCTCAATGTTGATGTCATCAAAACCACTGACGGTGGCTATATGATGACGGGCAGTTTGATATATACCAACAATGGTGTAATCATAAAAACAAGCAGTGATGGGAATCTCGAATTCTATAAAAAATACCCCGACGACAAGATTTTTTCACCTAGAAAGATAATGGAAAGACATGACGGGTACTTGGTATTGGGATACAGGCAGCGTGCTAATTTTAGAACAGATGTTTACCTGATGAAAATTGACAAGCAGGGAGAAATCGTGTGGGAGAAATTCTACGGCGACTGGGAGTTGGACGAAGTAGGCTACTGTCTCGTGATGATTGACCCCAATCATTTCGTAATCGGCGGCTCCAAAGGCATAGGAAATGCCCCGAATCTGTACAATACCTATACCAGAAGCAGTTTTTGGGGCATTGACAGTCTTGGTAACCAACAATGGCAATGGCACAGCAACCCGCAAAATATAGAGTCTGCGGCATTGGGTCTCCAGCATCTTCCCGATGGCGGCTGGCTCTATTGCACCCGCAACACTGTCATTATGGGTCCGCTGGATTGGGGCGGCCTGTGCAAAATCGTGCGCCGCGACAGCAACATGAACTTGGTGTGGCAGCGCACCCTGCTCCCACAGCCCATCCTGACGTGGGAAGCCAACAACCTGTGGGACATCAAGCCCACGCCCGACGGCAATTGGGTAGCTGTGGGCCATTGGATACCCTACTACACGGAACACCCCGACACTGTGTCGTGGCAGGGTGGTTTCGTGCACAAGTTCAGCCCCGACGGCGACAGCATCTGGACGGCGCTGGACACAGCGTTTTACCACCCTGTGTACGGTTTGGAGAACAGGCTCGGCGGTGCGGCGGTGCTGCCAAGCGGCAGCGTTATCGCCGTCGGCTATGCCAACAGTTTTGACGGGGCGAACTTCAAATCATGGGCTTGGGTGCTCAAATCAGACAAAGACGGCTGCGTGGACACCTTGTGCACGGTGGTCAGCAGTGGCCACGAGCCGCTGCCAGAGCCTGTGGCGCTGCGGGTGTACCCTAATCCGGCGGGCGATTGGGTGCGGTTCCAATGGTCGGCGCCGATTTCCGACGGCGTGCTGACAATCGCTGATGCGACGGGGCGGGTCGTGCTTCGCGCACCCCTTCAGGCAAGGCAAACGGCGTTTGTCTGGGATGTTGCCAACATTGCCCCCGGAGTGTATTTCTATCAGATACGCTCAGAAAAAGGTGCTGCCCAAACTGGGAAATTCGTGATTCGCCATTAACAATTCTTCTCACCATGCCTCCACCGTGACCGCTCACGGTGGAGGCAGTTTTGTATATTTCTATGCGCAGGCTAACTCTTTTATCGCTTTATGTTTTTCTAATGCCATTTTGTGGTATTGCGCAAAGCGGGTTCTCCAACGTTTATGATTTTGGAGCTCGTGCCGCAGGATTTGTTAATTGTATTCTTGTAGGGGATACTATCGTAATAACCGGTAGCATCTTACCCTCTGGCAGCAGCCAATGGAGCGCAATGTTGGCGCGGATGGACACCAACGGGCAGGTGATTGATGTCCACTATTATCCTGACACGATGGGCGACCATTTTACCCAGCCCCTCAATCTTGATATCATAAAAACAACCGATGGCGGCTATCTGATGCCCGGCATCATGTATTCCAACGCTTATGGAGCATTGGTGAAAATTGACAAAAACTGCAATCTCGAATTCTATAAAAAATACCCCGACGACAAGATTTTTTCACCTAGAAAGATAATGGAAAGACATGACGGGTACTTGGTATTGGGATACAGGCAGCGTGCTAATTTCAGACGAGATGCCTACCTGATGAAAATTGACAAGCAGGGAGAAATCGTGTGGGAGAAATTCTACGGCGACTGGGAGTTGGACGAAGTAGGCTACTGTCTCGTGATGATTGACCCCAATCATTTCGTAATCGGCGGCTCCAAAGGCATAGGAAATGCCCCGAATCTGTACAATACCTATACCAGAAGCAGTTTTTGGGGCATTGACAGTCTTGGTAACCAACAATGGCAATGGCACAGCAACCCGCAAAATATAGAGTCTGCGGCATTGGGTCTCCAGCATCTTCCCGATGGCGGCTGGCTCTATTGCACCCGCAACACTGTCATTATGGGTCCGCTGGATTGGGGCGGCCTGTGCAAAATCGTGCGCCGCGACAGCAACATGAACTTGGTGTGGCAGCGCACCCTGCTCCCACAGCCCATCCTGACGTGGGAAGCCAACAACCTGTGGGACATCAAGCCCACGCCCGACGGCAATTGGGTAGCTGTGGGCCATTGGATACCCTACTACACGGAACACCCCGACACTGTGTCGTGGCAGGGTGGTTTCGTGCACAAGTTCAGCCCCGACGGCGACAGCATCTGGACGGCGCTGGACACAGCGTTTTACCACCCTGTGTACGGTTTGGAGAACAGGCTCGGCGGTGCGGCGGTGCTGCCAAGCGGCAGCGTTATCGCCGTCGGCTATGCCAACAGTTTTGACGGGGCGAACTTCAAATCATGGGCTTGGGTGCTCAAATCAGACAAAGACGGCTGCGTGGACACCTTGTGCACGGTGGTCAGCAGTGGCCACGAGCCGCTGCCAGAGCCTGTGGCGCTGCGGGTGTACCCTAATCCGGCGGGCGATTGGGTGCGGTTCCAATGGTCGGCGCCGATTTCCGACGGCGTGCTGACAATCGCCGATGCGACGGGGCGGGTCGTGCTTCGCGCACCCCTTCAGGCAAGGCAAACGGCGTTTGTCTGGGATGTTGCCAACATTGACTCGGGAGTGTATTTCTACCGATTGCGGAGAGAGAATGGTGGCATTACGAGCGGAAAAATTCTTGTTTCGCATTGAGCTGGTTCTTCACCCTCCCCCTCCCGCATCCTGCTGGTTGATTTTTTTGAACTGTTTATCCAAATAAAACAGGTTGCGGTCCTCGAAGCCCATGCGCTCCACGATGGTGATGATTTCCTGCACCTTGCGCTCGGCATCTTGCTGCTCCACCACAAAAGGCTGGAGGAAAATGTAAGTGGCGTGCTCGCCATTTTGCAGGCACCAGGTTGACAGTTCGTTGATGGCCACTGTGACACCGTGTTCCAAGTCAAAGACGTGCCTGAAGGCTTCCAACACGTTTTTGAAATTGTCTTTCACTTTGCCGAGTTTGTCTTCCAAGCGGGCCTCGCCGCCATTGGCGTTGATGTATTTATAGAGTTGGAGCGCATGGCCTCGCTCGTCGTCGGAGGCGAGGTAGAAGTATTCGGCGATGTTGGGCAGGCCCTTTTTCTCGGCCCAGGTGGCCATGGCAAGGTAAGCGTTGGAAGCGTAGGCTTCTTTCTGGATTTGCTCGTTGAGCTTGGATTGGACGGTTTTGGATAGCATATTTCTGGAAAATAAATGGTGAAAAAAATGTTGGAAAATAAGGTCAGAAATGCCGGCGAATGCCCGCTTCGATTGTCGGAAGCAGCAAGGCGGAGCTGCCTCTCGAAAAAACCGAGCCGGGTTCGCTGAAAATATACCGAGCCGTGGGTTGCACAAATATGGCAATACCGCTTGTCGTGGGCTGCCACGCCAGTCCAAACCCGGCTCCGAAGGAGGGACGTAGTTTCGTCCGAGGGCTGTTGGGCGGCTCCATGAAGTCCGTGATACCGAGCTCCGCATCGGCATACCAAGACCAAACGCGGGGAAGACCCAACCAGCGAATGCCAGTAAAGTATTGTAAAGCCCTGTCGGTATGCTTGCTTGTGACATAGTGTGGAAGATTGGGGTCGGGGGTGTAGTTGCCGTCAGCATCAAACTCCGATGGGTATGTGATGTAATCGCTTTGATATTCGGCGTTGAAAACGCTGTATCGAAAACCAAATTTGACCTGCCATCGCGCAGCGAGATTGTTGGCATACTCAAAACCAAGCGTATAGCCAATTTTCCCTTCATAGCTGCCACAACCAGAACACTTTCCAGCTACTTTTTCTGCCCAATTCGGCCCAACTACGATTGCCAGCGAATTTTGCGGAGTAGCATCCTGTGCTACCAGGGTTCCGCAAAAAAGCACAAGGGCAATGGACAACAACTTTTTCATGGGAGATGAGTTTTGTGTTTCACAATTTAAAAGAGAGGTAAAGATAAATGGCACAACCAAAATCCGACAAGGGGATTATAGAGCAATTTTCCGCGCTGCGCAACATCCCGCCGTTTTTCCGAATGATTTGGAATGTCGCGCCGGGCATGACGCTGCTCAATGCCGGGCTGCGCGTCGCGCAGGCAGCCATCCCCGTCGTGATGCTGTACGTGGGCAAAGAAATCATTGACACGGTGTTGTTGTTGGTCGAACAGTACCAAAAAACAGACACCGTAGGCGATACCCACACCTTGTGGCAATGGGTCGGCGCGGAGTTCGCCCTCGCCGTGGTGAATAGCCTGCTAGGCCGAGCCATCACGCTGACGGAGAGTCTGTTGGGCGATTTGGTGAGCAACGACAGCAGCGTGCGCATCATGCGGCACGCGGCCACGCTTGATTTGTTTCAGTTTGAGAATGCGGAATTCTACGACAAACTCGAACGCGCCCGCACCCAGACGACTGGCCGCACCATGTTGATGAGCTTGGTGATGTCTCAATTGCAAGACTTCATCACGATGCTCTTTCTCGTGGGTGGCTTGGCGGCTTTCAACCCGTGGCTCATCGTGATATTGGTGGTGGCGGTCATTCCGTCGTTTTTGGGCGAGACCCACTTCAATCGTCGCTCCTACTCGCTCACCAACTCTTGGACGCCTGAGCGACGCGAGCTCGACTATCTGCGCTACATCGGCGCGAGCAACGAAACCGCCAAGGAAATCAAGATTTTTGGGCTGGAGCATTTTCTGACCGACCGCTTCAAGACCATTTCCGATAAATACTACGAGGCGAATAAAAATCTGACCCTCAAACGCGCCGCGTGGGGCAGCCTTTTTTCCATCGTCGGCACGGCTTCTTACTACGGTGCTTACGTCTTCATCGTCCTGCAGACGGTGAAAGGCGTCATCACGGTCGGGATGCTAACCTTTTTGGCCGGCTCGTTCCAGCGGATGCAGGGACTGCTGTCGGGCGTGATGAGTCGCTTTTCGCGGGTGTCCGAGACGGCCCTGTACTTGCAGGACTTTTTTGGTTTTTTGGCATTGACGCCTCTTTCCGAAAACCATCAGGGCGCTCACCGGGTACCGCGCCCCATCCGCGAGGGGTTTGTTTTTGAAAACGTTAGTTTCAAATATCCCGGCAGCGACCAGTGGGCATTGCGCAACCTGAGTTTTCACCTCCGCGCTGGCGAAAAACTCGCCCTCGTGGGCGAGAACGGCGCCGGGAAAACCACCATCGTCAAACTGCTCGCTCACCTCTACGAGCCCGACGAAGGCCGCATCCTGCTCGACGGTATAGACCTCTGCGACTACGACCCCGAAGACCTGCGCAGCCAAATCGGCATCATCTTTCAGGATTTCTTTCGCTACGCCTTCACCGCCGCCGAAAACATCGCTGTCGGCAATATCGCAGAGCGCACTGCCCGCCCACTTATAGAGGAATCTGCCCGCAAGAGCCTCGCCGATGAAGTGGTGAAAAACCTGCCCAAAAAGTACGACCAAATGCTCGGCAAGCGATTCTCCGGCGGGATTGACCTGTCTGGCGGCCAGTGGCAGAAAGTCGCGCTTGCCCGCGCCTACATGCGCGAAGCTCAACTCATCATACTCGACGAACCGACCGCCGCGCTCGATGCCCGCGCAGAGCACGAAGTGTTTGTCCGTTTTTCAGAACTCATCAAAGGGAAAACAGGGGTGCTCATCAGCCACCGCTTCAGCACCGTGCGCATGGCCGACCGCATTTTGTTTTTGGAACACGGCCAACTGCTCGAAATCGGCAGCCACGAGGAGTTGCTCGCCCAAAATGGAAAGTACGCGGAGCTGTTCCGTTTGCAAGCGAAGGGATATTTGTAGGGATGCGCTCGTCACGACATTTTTTGGTACGTCTCGAAGCGTATGCGATTCGGGCAGTGACTTGAAATCGCCGCCTGAACAGGTGTTTGAATACCAAGCGCCAAAAAATCTTCATCTTCTTATTCGCACAAATTCACCAACCTCCCCATCTCCAGGCACACTCTTAGTCCCCTTTGCCCGGGTGTTGCACTTGCTCCCATTTGATGCCCAACATTTCTTCCAAGCTTATTTTAGCCAGCATCACGTCCGTCTCCGCTTTCAGACGCGCCTCTTGCGCTTGATAGTAGGCAGTGGCAGCGGTGGTGTATTCCTCGAAAGTTTTTTCGTCGTTTTTGTAGAGCTGCTGAATGAGCAGGTAGCTGGCGCTGGCTTCTTGCTCGGCTAGGGTGCGGGTCTTGAAGAGTTCTTTGGCCAACCTGTACAGGGCATATCGCTGGAGCGTCTCGGCGCGTATTTCGAGTTTGCGTTGGTTCACCCGATGCTCGGCGATTTTGATGTCGCGCTTGCCGATGGTGTTTTTCGATTTTTGGCTGGTGATGTTGTAGAGGTTCAGCCCCAGACCGAAGTTGTAGCGCGGGAAGAAGATGTTGCCGTTATCGTCGGCTCCTCTCAGGTTGCCTTCGTTGAGGTTGAACGTGGCTTGCACATCGCGCATCCATTCCTTGCGGGTGTTTTTGGCTTCGTCATGCGCGTTTTTCACTTCCTCTTGGGCAATGGCGCTTTCGGGTTGGTTGAGCCAAGCGATTTGCACAAGATATTCCGAGAAGTCGCGTGCCTTTGTTTCCACAGGGATGACGACGGCATCGAAATTGGCTTGTTGGGCACTTAGGAGGCCGTTCAGGCCGAGCAAAATGCTGAGGGTAAAGGTGTGGTTGCGAAACATAGTATGGTGTGGATTTTTTCGATTGCGGATGGGAAGCCTATGCGCTTTTTTCCGGCACTTCCCTGTCAGGCATGGAATACAGAGCCGGATTGTCTGAAGAAAGCGGGGGCGCGTGCCCAGTGGCCCGAAAAGCGGGGTCAAAATTTTTCAGCGTCACCAAAAGCGCAAGCGACACGTTGTAAATCACATTCATCGGCAATTGCAGAATGGCCTCCTGCGCGTAGCAGGCCACCGCAAGCATGAAAGTCCAAGTCGTTATGCCCGCATAAATAGCCTTGATGAGCGGGTCGCGGCATCGAATAAAATAGTAAAGCCCTGTGCGAAGCACAGCATAGTGAAACAAGGTGTAGAGAATCAAGCCAATCCAGCCCAATTCCACCGCCATGCGCACGAAACTGGAATCGTGAGGGAAATGAGAAAGCTCCGCGTCGGGGTTGAAACGCTTGCCCCACACCCCGCAGCTGCCCAACCCCCCCCCAATGGGGTGGCTTTGGATGAACGGCTGGATTTTTTTCTGGTTTTCCAACCGGAGGTTCATCGAGTCATCCTGAGTAGGCTTGAAAGCCGACTGGATGCGGTACATCACGCCGCTGCTGGTTGATTTCAACACCAAACCCGCTCCCAGCACAGCGAGTATGCCCCCCACCAGCACCACCTTGCGGTTCAGGATGAGCCCCGCGTAAAAAATGGCACCCACGGGAACCAAGGCAAACGCCGTGCGTGTCCCGGTGTAAGCCATTGCCCACAACGAGCACATCAACATCACAATCAACGCGATTTTGTGGTTGCGCCTCGTGGGGCCAATTATCAAGGCCAGACAGAACAGCGCAAAACACGCCATGAGAATCCCGAAGGTGGTGGGGTCGTAGCAAAAAGAGGGCACACGCATCATGTTCCACTGATAGTAGAGCTGAAAACGCTCCGGGTCGGCCATCACCCATGCGGTCTCCGCCGCGCTAAAACCAAAAAATTGCTGTTTCAATCCGTACAGTGCCGCAGCAAAACATAATACGACCATAAGTTTCAAAATGCCAAAAACGGCTTTTCGATTGTGGCGAAAAGCATACGCCCCGATGAAGAACACCACCTGCTGAATGGCCACACTGCGCACGGTGTAGAGCCATGCCATTTTTGACTCGGCATAAGGGTTGAGCACCTGCATAAGGTTGTAATACAGCCATATAAGAATCATGTAACTCAGCGGATGCTTCGCAAATGACCAATCTCGCTCTTTTATTTGCCTCAATAAAATGCCCACCGCGCCGAGCAATATCAGCAAGTCGAGCAGTGTGCCAATCGGCACGTTCGTGAACTTCAGCACAAAGGGCACCATGAACGCCGTGAAAATCATCATCCCGATGGAGAACGCCACATTGAACAAGCACAACACAATCAAGGGCGCACCCACCACCACCACATACAGTACGAAGCTCGTGCGAATGCTTAACGACGACATGATGTAGGCCACCGCCAACGATGCCAACAGCAAGAGCGCCACCCCCAAGGGGTTGTTGAGCTTTTGCACCCACAGCTGTCGTTCCAGCCAGGTTTTGGCCCGACCCAACGCATTGGTGTTGCGTGTGAAAAGATGTCCGTGGTCGAATCTGCGCATATTCTTGCTATCGTGTCATCACCGCTTCGGCAGCGATTCGGTTCAGAGGAAAAGGATTTTCACGAAAATCGCCAGCAACGTCACAATGATGAACATATGCATCATCGTTTCGATAAAACGCTGGTAGCGTGTAAGTTCTATTTTCGGCTCTTTCATTTTGAACACAGTTGTAGTGGCAATTGGGTTGTCAAATTATGGTTTTTTGGCGGCATCGAGCAGGCGGGCGTCCATTATCTCCCACAGTTGTTTTATCCGGGCTTCCCAAGTGTTCGCGTCGGCCACTTCCACACGGCGCTGCAACCGCTCGGCGCTATTTTCGGCAATGGCTTCATCAATGCGACGGATGAATTCCTCGTGATTTTCCGACAGATAAATACAACTCGCAAAACTGCGAATATCCTCTGAAAAACTGGTGGAAACCACTGGCTTTCCTGCCGCCAGATACTCGTTGATTTTAAGCGGGTAAATGCTCGCTGTCAGCGTGTTGCACAAAAAAGGAATCAGCACTACGTCCATGTGTTGCAACAAGGGCGGCAACTGCTCCAATGGGCGACTGCCCGCGAAAACCACGTTGGGCAACTTGTCCAAACCCAGCGCCTTTGGCTTGGGGCTGTTCACTGGCCCCACGAGCAACAGGGTCTTATCCATATTCGCCAACGCAATTTTTTTCAGCAAATCATAATCAATGCGCAGTTCGTCCAAGTTGCCGATAAAGCCGACGACGTGCCCTTTGCGGCCTTCCAATGCTGCCGGGCGCGGAAATTTTTCGGAAATAACTTTCCGAAAAACAGACACATCGGCAGCATTGAAAAAAGTGCGCACTCGCTCCGATAGCGGTTGTTTCAGCCGTCTCAAATTGGTGCTCGTCACCAATGTCACATCGGCGTTGCGTATCGCCTCCTGTTCCAAATCTGTGCCGTGTTTGGCAGTGTAGGGGTCTTGCGTGATGTCGTCAATGCAGTGATAGATGCACAACTTGGCGCCCATTTCCTTAGGCAAACAACCAGCAAAAAATGGGGCGTAACAATTGATATACACATAGTTGCGCACGTTGTGGTCGAAGAGCGTTCGGCGGATGGCACGCAGGGCGACGCGGTTGTTCAGCCTTTGAAAGAAATCATACACCCTTCCTTTGGGGAGCCAATTGATGGGCAGCGTCAGCGGTGGTTGCGCGGCCACAAAATTGTGAGGGAGCGCGTCCAAACCCTCATAACGCACCCGCCCGCTGACGAGCCAAGGCATACGCGAGCGCAGCATCTTGTCGCCTCGAAACAAACCCACCACGAGGTCTTTCAGCGAGTATGGATGATTCACATAAAAGACCCGGTGCGTCTTCGCCAATTCCTTCGCCATGGAAAGCGAGATGGACGAATACGGGTTGTCTGTGCGAAACAGCGTGAAGAAAACGATGTCCAATTTCTCCTCCATGAGTGCGCTACGCTTTGCGGCCTCGCTTGGCGGGTTCAGCGCCGAGCGACCATTTTTTCCCGCGCCATTTTCCAGACCATCCCATACACTTCCGGCACATACCGCAACACATTCAAAGCGTTGATTTTGAAATTTTTGAACAAATAAATCTGCATCAAGACGAAACTTGTGGCATACCCCGAAAGGGTTGCAAATGCCGCGCCAAAAAGACCAAATTCGGTCACGAGCCAGTAGCTTAATCCCAAGTTGAGCAACGCTGTGAACAGGGTGTAGGCAAAATTCGTCGCTGGCCGCCCGGTGGAATCCAGCACGGTTCCGAACTGAACCGCAAAAGGCAGGAACAACCCAAAAAACGCGGTCAGCCGCAACACATCCGCAGAAGCCATGTATGCCTCCCCCGCAAGTAGCCATATTATTTGTTCCGCAAACAGCAGCACCAATGCGAGGAACGGCAATATGAACGCGAGTATGGCCGCCACGCTGCGCTCATAGAGGCGTTTCACGCCTGCCGCCCCTTCCCGCGCCATGCGCTCGGCGCTGTGAGGAAACACCACAGCTGCCGCACTGAACGAGGGCGCCTCCACCATTTGAGTCACTTTGCCCGCCGCGTCGTACACCGCGAAAGCCGCCGGGCCGAGCAAGTGACCCAGTGTCAGTTTGTCTATGTTTTTGTAAAACATGGTGCTTAGGTTGGTGCCCAACACATATTTTCCAAAAGAAAAAAGCCGCCCAATCCACCCAAAATCAATCTTCCTGCTCCACGAAAGATATGGGCGGGCAAAATACAACATCGCAAGGCCCCCAACCAACGCGCCACCCAACATCGAAAATGACAAGTGAACCAACTCAATAGGCCGACATGTGAGCCAACAAAAAAATGCCCAAGCAAACGGCAGCCCGCGAAAAAAAACCGCTCCCCAAAAAACGCCTCGAAACTCCGAGTTGGCCTGCTGCACAAAGTATCCGTGAGTATAAGGAACCATCATCAGGTTGACGGCAAAATACACGGGAAACAAGGCCGCAATTTGTGGCACTTGATATTGACGAGCCACCCAATCGCCGCCCCACCAAAGCAATGCGTTGGAGAGTACGGAAAAGAGCAAATTGAGCGTGAAAGACGCTGTGGACACGGCAGCATAGGTAGCGGCATCGTCGCGGGTCAGGGCAAGTTGGCGCACCAACCCGTTCTGAATCAAGCCACTGCGCCCCATTTCCACAAAATAGCCAACGATTAGGAAGACACCCCACGCGGCAAACTCCTCTTTGCTTACAAGTCTCAGGAGCAGCACCGTGGTGCCGAGGTTGAAGGCCAACGCCGCCACTTTTTCGAGCAGGGAAAAAAAGCCGGAACGAAGCAAACGGGACGGTTGGCTCATGGCCATGCGTTTTGCTGATTTTTCTGAAAAGGAGGCAAGGAGGCGTTCTGTCTCAATTCAAGTTCCGTGTGTCAACCTCCGTCAGAACGGCACCAGCAAACTTGTCGCCCATGTTGCGCAAGTAGTCCAGCGAATCCTTGTCGGCAGGCTTGATGACGGAGCGAGCATTAAAGACGGCAATCACTTTGTCAACGAAGGGCACTAGCTCCTGTGCGTCGGAATACTCGTTTAGAGAAGCCGACTCAAGGAAAATGTAGTCGTAATGCTCGCGCAAATCAGTGAGGAATTGCCTGAATTGCGTCGGCTCAAGCACTTCGGAAGGCGATTTTTGCAAGCCATGATTGCCGATGATGTCCACCTTCTGCTTTTTGCCAGCACCTCCGAGTGGTGTCTTGAGTTGGAACACTTTGGCCAAGTTGTTTTCTCGAATGGTTTTGTTCAGAATCGCGCTGCTTTGCGTAGGGCGGTCGGTATAGTCCTCTGGTAGCGGTGTCTTGAAATTGGTATCGAGCATGAGTACTCGCTTGTGGTTGGCTGCAAGCGAATAAGCCAATGCGTGCATGGTAAAGGTCTTGCCTTCTTGTCCTTTCAGGCTGACGACCAGAAAGACATGGTCGTCCTCATTTTGAAGGAGCAGGGTTCGGATTTTCCGCAAGCTCTCGCGGAAGTGGGTGTACTTGGGCATTTCGCCGTTGGTGGAAAAAACCTGTCCCAAGTTCAACCCCTGCAAAGGCACTGTGCTGACCGCGCCCAACAAGGGGAGGTTGCCTGTGTAGCGTTTGAACAATTCAGGCGAGTGCATGCTGCCATCCATGTAAGCCAACAAGAAAATGGCGATGGTGGTGAGCGTGCCTGCCACCACGGCGGCAAAAAGGCTCAGCAAGACGCGGCGGTCAGGCTCGGGCCACTCGGGCAATTGGGCGTTCTCCACGATGGAAAGCGGGCTTTCCTGCTTGGACAAGTCGAGGCGAGCGTCAATGAGCTGGGCATTCACCTTGTTGAATTCCTCGCGGGCGCGTTCTTCGCTCACGGCCAAGCTGGAAGAGTACTCGTCGTCCACCACAATGGAGCTGAGCCTGCTTTTCAGCACGGCAATTTTCCCGTTCAGTTGGCTCACGGTTTTCTCGGCATCGATGCGGTTGAGGTCAGCCGACACCCGCTCCTTGTAAAGGTCTTCGCGGGTGCGTTTCGATTCGTCTTTTTCCTTGGGCTTGCCAATGGTGCGAGCCGACTTCTGAATGGCTTCTTGCAGCTGCTGCTTGGCTTCGGCAAGTTCTTCCTCTATATCGGGGTCTTTGCCGCCAGCGGCGATACTTTTTTGCGTGAGCTCGCGCACCCGGGCCAATTGTTCGTCGGTGTCGGTCTTGTCAATGATACGGGCGCGAGTCTCCCCTGCGTCGCTGCTGCCCCTCCGATTCATGTAGTCGTCTATTTTTCGCACAGAGGCCTCCGCCGCGTCGCGTTTGGATGAGGCCAACTCCCGGTCGCGCTCGAAGTTCGAGATTTGAGTAATCAAATCCTCGCTTTGTTTGCCGATAGATGGCAATCCTCGTGTGCGTAAATAGGCAAAGCGAATTTCCGTGATGGAGTCCACCGTATGCTTGCGTCTGGCAGCCAAATCGGTCAGGAAATCCACCTTTTTTCGCTTCTCGCGCACGGAGAGGTTTTGGTAATAAATCATGAACCGATTGACAAACTCATTAGCCATGTACTGCGAAAGGCGAGGGCTCTCGGTTGTCATTTCGATGCCGAGATAATCGGTGGCCGTGCGGCGTTTCACCAAAAGGCCGCGCAGGATAGCATCATTGTCGTAGCCGTAAGCCCGTGCGATTTTGTCGAGCAGGTAGTCAAATTGCTGGCTGAACGAGGGGTCGTTGATGCTGTCGAGGTTAACTTTCTGCAACTCCTCCAACAAAGTCTGGCGCTCATCATCCGTGAAATTTGAAAGGCTTTTGTTGGCGCGGCGAAATGGCCGCCCGTCTTCATCATCCTCCGCGAGAAGGTCGTGTCTGAGCATGGAAATTGTCAGCAATTTCACGCTGGAACGCGAGCGGATAAATTCGATAAGGTTGGAAAAAGCGTTCTCGACTTGATACTGCTGCACAAAGGCATCGTCGTTGTTCGAGTTGAGTCCCTTATAATTGACGATGCCCGTGGACATGATGACCGTCGCCTTGAAGCGCTCCGGTTTTCGCCCAATAAGCAGGAATGTGGCAACCGCCGCCGCCAACATTGCGAAAATAATGAGCCATTTGCGGCGAGCCAATATGCGAAGAAGGTAACCTATGTCCATTGAAACGATATCAGTTTTGGGTGAAAATTCGATTAAAAGGCAGACTTGGACTCGAAAGCGGCGAGGATATAATAGGCAAAGGTAATGCCAAACGACACATCGGGAAAAATTCAGCGCAGAAGCGCCGCAAAAGATTTTCACCCGCTCGCATGCAGCATAAAACCCCTTCTGTCACAAGTTCGTAGAAAAAATGAAGCAGCTCGACACAAACGATACATTCTTGCGTTTGTAAAGTCCTGTGCGTGTTAAATTTTGCAAAACAAAACCGCACCGCAAAATCGAAACACTCGTCTGCCTATCTTTGTTAATTCAAAAACCACATCATTAGAGATGTTAAACTCGGAACGCCTCCTCGGCAATTTTGACTTTGATAAATTCCTTCTGGACATGAAACTGAAAACGTCCGTAGTGCTTTTCTCCTTCATTGGCGTCGCTGGCATTGCATTTCTCGTCAGCCAGTACAATCCATTTCAGAGCACAACCAACAACCCCCAGCGAGAAGCAGCCCTCATGCAGGCTATTTTGCAGGGCATGAACCGCTTGCATTTTCAACCCAAAACTGTTGACGACAACTTTTCGCAACAAGTTTATGGCCTTTATCTGGACGACTTGGACGGCGGCAAACGTTTTTTCACAAAGGCAGATATTGACCAACTCAAAGTGTTCGAGAAACAATTGGACGATGAGGCCAACCGGGGGACCTTCCAGTTTTTCAACCTCTCCGTGACACTCATGGACAAGGCGGTTTCGAAGACCCAAAATTGGTATCGCGAGATACTGTCCGAGCCATTGGATTTTTCCAAAAACGAAACGCACGAAGGCGATGGCAAAAAGCTCGATTGGGCAAAAGATGACACCGACCTGCGCAACCGCTGGGGAAAGCAGATGAAATATGAAGTGCTTTCGCGCGTCACAGAGGAACTCAACAAGCAAAGCAAGCCCGATTTCACGGGCGACAAAAAGACATTCGCCCAACTGGAAGCCGAACAGCGCCAAAAAGTGTTGGATACCTACGACAAATGGTTCAAACGGCTGCAAAAGGCCGACCGCAACCGCCGCTTGGAAGTGTACCTGAACGCCATCACCAACGTGTTCGACCCCCACTCCGGCTACTATTCACCCAAGGAAAAAGAAAATTTCGACATTCAAATGTCAGGCAAGCTCGAAGGCATCGGTGCGCGCCTGCAAAGCGACGGCGAAAAAACCTCCGTCACCGAAATCGTGCCCGGAGGCCCTGCATGGAAACAAGGGGCGCTGCAACCCAAAGACGTTATCCTCAAAGTCGCGCAAGGCGAGTCCGATGCCGAATCGGTGGATGTGATGGGTTGGGACATTGATGATGTGGTGGGCAAAATTCGCGGCCCCAAAAACACAAAAGTCACGCTCACCATCCAAAAACCCGATGGCGTTGAGCGGGTCATCACCATCACGCGCGATGTGGTCATCATGGAAGAGGGGTTCGCCAAGTCGCTCATCCTCGGCGGCGAGGAAAATCTTGAAAAAGTAGGCTACATTTATTTGCCAAAGTTTTACGCCGATTTCACGCCGCAAGGGCTGACCTCATGCGCCCAAGACGTGGCCAAGGAAATCGAGAAACTCAAAAAAGAAAATGTGAAGGGACTCATCCTCGACCTGCGCGACAATGGCGGCGGTTCGCTCCGCGATGTGGTGCAGATGAGCGGCCTCTTCATCGAAGAGGGCCCCATCGTGCAGGTGAAAAACCGTACGCGCAAACCCGAAATCATGACCGACAATGATCCCCGTGTGCAATGGGGCGGCCCTTTCATCGTCATGGTCAACAGCTTTAGCGCATCCGCATCCGAAATCCTCGCAGCCGCCATGCAAGACTATGGCCGCGCAGTCGTTGTCGGCTCGGCGCACACCTATGGCAAAGGAACCGTTCAGCGTTTTCTCGACCTCGACAACTCCACCAACAATGAATCCGTGAAGCCACTTGGCGAGATGAAACTGACGATTCAGAAATTTTATCGGGTCACTGGCAAAACGACCCAGTTGGACGGCGTGAAGCCAGATATCGTGCTGCCCGATTTCTACAATCTCGTGGACATGGGCGAGCGCGAAAACGATTTTCCGCTCGAATCCACCATTATAGAAGCAGTCCCGTTCAGTCAAAACGCCTATCAAATCACAGACATGGGCAAACTCAAATCGGCAAGCGAGGCGCGTGTCGGCAGCAACGAAACCTTTAAAAAAATCAATGACAATGCGGCGCGTCTGCGTAAGATGAAAGACCAATCTCAGTATCCGCTTCAGGCTGATAAATATCGCCAATGGCATCAGCGCCAAAAAGAAGAAGCAGAGCTCTACGAAAATTTGTTCACCCCGATTGATGGGTTTAGCCTGAAAAATCTTGGTGAAGACTTGCAGCAAATCCAAAGCGACACCTCTCGCACAGCCCGCAACGACAGCTGGCTCAAAGACAAAAAGAAAGACATCCAATTGTTCGAGGCATTCAACATCATGCAGGACATGATTCGCTTGGACGCCTTGGCTGGCAAAAATTGAAATCTGAAAAGGCCGCTACCAAAAGACACCGCCCCGTTGCGCAGCATTCGCGCGACGGGGCGGTTTTGTTTTGCCATAAAGAGACACATACACCATTGAAAATCGTCAAAGAAAGTTGTTGGCAATTCGCCAGAATGCCGCCGAAAAATCTCGCATGCCCTTCAAAATCAGAGGAATCAAAGAGGTAAATAAAAAAAGCCGCTGGACTTTCGTCCAACGGCTAAACCCCAAAAAACCAAATGAAAACAATCTTCCTTTTTTGCTTTGTGTCCCCTGCTCGCTTGCAGGTTACGTCATTAAAACGCTCGGACACAGGTTTTGTCACTCGGGCAAAGGTAGTTTAACGATACATTTAAACAAACGTTTGATTCAGTCAAATTTGTTAACAACACCGACATTCCCATGACCTTTATCACCTCGAATTTCTCCTTTACCGCACTTCATTCAACAATTTGACTTCTCTTTGCCCATGACCTCAGCCTCACAACCCACACTGAACAAACATCCTTCTCCGCTCGTAATCTAAACTTGGTGCAAAGTTACAACCTCTTTTTTATTTCTTGCACAATATCTCAACTCAACTTTTTTTCTCGTGTTAAACGCGACGTATTCATTGTTGTTCAAAAAAAATCACAATGCCCACTGTTTTGCTTGCCGGAGGCACTGGTCTCATCGGAACACGCCTCGCCGAAATGCTTCGCGCAAAGGCATACTCCGTCCGCATCCTGACTCGCACCCCCAAACAGGCAGGACAATTTGCTTGGAACCCCTCGGCCGGCACTATGGACGAGGCCGCCCTTCAAGATGTTGATTTCGTGGTCAACCTCGCAGGAGCGGGCATCGCCGAGCGCCGCTGGACAAACGCCCGCAAACGCGAAATCGTGGACAGCAGGCTGCGAAGCGCCCACACCTTGCGCGATGCCTTCCAACGAACCGGCTGGCGGCCCAAGGCATATCTGTCTGCCTCCGCCATAGGTTACTACGGCAATTCGGGCGAACGACTTATGACAGAAGCCGATTCGCCAGTAGAGCAGAGCTTCATGGTGGAATGTTGCAAACAATGGGAACAGGCTGCGGATGAAATAGCACAACTGGGAGTTCGCACCGTGAAATTTCGCATCGGAATCGTGTTGGCAAAAGAAGGCGGCGCTTTGGCGGAATTTGTGAAGCCCCTCCGTTTAGGCATCGGCGGTTATTTTGGCAACGGGCAAGCATGGTACTCGTGGATTCATCGCGACGATGTGTGCCGGTTTTTCATTTGGGCTATGGAGCATAAAGCAGTGGAGGGCGTGTTCAATGCAGTTGCGCCCCAACCTGCACGCAACAAGGATTTGATCAAGTCCATTGCCAGCGCCCTGCGACAGCCCGCCCTTTTTATCCCTGCCCCGACGTTTGGCCTGCACATGGTTTTTGGGGAGATGTCTGCGGCGATTCTCAACAGCAACCGAGTCTCTGCGGAGAAGGCGCTGAAAGCAGGATTTGAGTACGAATTCCCCGCCCTTGATGAAGCCTTGAAGCAAATTCTTTGATACACCTTGCTCTTGGAAAAAACCACTACCCATCCCGCTCAAAAGAGCACCCCGAGTCGGTACCCGATTTCGTTAATTTTTCAACAAACGAACATTAACACCTTGATTGCCCGCGCCATTGCGCGGCCCGCCAATTCCAAACGATATTTTCTCCCCCTTGCATTTTAGTCCCTTCCCCACATTGATTTTTGGAAAAAAGCGACAAAAAAGAATGAAGTTTTAAATCCAACAAAAAACTCCAAACACGCAGCCTTTTCGTATTGTATCTTTGCGCGTGACAAAAAGAGGTATTCCACGTTTCCACTTCTCAAAAGAAAACCTCCGCTTATGCTACTGAATCAAATTTTCTGTGTCGCGCTATTGACGCTCCCCCTGCCGCTCTTTGCTCATGGAGAAGAGCCGATTGACGACCGCTCCAAAGCGGATGTGGATGGCCCACATGTGTTTTATCGCGGCTCAAACGTGGTGGTAAAAAGTGTGGAGCGATACGACACCAGCACCGTCGCTCGCACCAAAGTGTACACCAATAAAAATATGGTGACACTCACCTGCCGCATCCCAGAGACGGGCGACCAATTTAGTTTCAAACTTCGCGACTCACTCGCCATAGAACCCGACCACTATGAAATGCCTGCCCGACTGCTGGCCCTATCGGACATCGAGGGCAACTTCAAAGCATTCAAAACCATGTTGTTGGGTGCCAAAGTAATAGACGAGCAGTTCAATTGGACATTTGGGGATGGGCATCTCGTTTTGTTGGGCGATTACTTCGACAGAGGCCTGAACGTGACCGAATGTCTTTGGCTCGCCTACAAACTCGAAGCCGAAGCCGAAGCCGCAGGAGGAAAAGTACATTTTATTCTCGGCAACCACGAGACCATGAACCTGGAGGGCAATACCTCTTACGTCCGCAAAAAATATCTCGAAAACGCCACGTTGATTAACGAAGAATACAAACGCTGGTACGACAATCACAGCGAACTCGGTCGGTGGCTGCGCACCAAAAATGCCGTGGAGAAAATAGGCACTTTTGTGTTTTGTCATGGCGGCATAAGCCCCGAACTGGCACGAACCAAACTGACCCTTTCGGAAATCAATCACATCACTCGCAAGAACCTCGGTGTCCCACTCGAATCCATGAGCGGTGCTGCCAGAGCGATATTCGATTACAAAACAGGCATCTTTTGGTACAGAAGCATCGCCAAGAACATTGTTCCGCAAGAAGATGTCAACACCGTGCTTCATTATGCCAGTGCCACCAAGATGATTGTCGCACACACCATCTACCCCGATGTGACGGCGCTATACGGAGGCAGTGTGATTTGCATTGATGTGTTCCACGACGAAAATATCCGCTTGGGGTTCGTCCGAACCCTCTGGGTGGAGGACGGCCTGTGCTACACCCTCGATACTCGGGGCATAAAAACCACTTTGTTGCTGAAATAATTCATGGAAGATTGGGAACTTGACTTCGAATGGCTGCATGTGCAGAACAAGGTAAAAGATGCCATGCGGCGGGAGACGCTGCCCGACCTCAACACAGTCCTGTTTCTCATCGGCATACAGGAGTTGGGGCGATGGAAAAAAAGTTTTACCAAAGAAGAAAAGCAAGATTTGATGCACATCGCGGTTTGTTGCCTCTTGGGCTACGACGGATTTTTTGAATTCGTCGGACGCGACGAAGACGGCTGGCCGCACTATCGTCAAGTGCTGGAAATGCCCCAACAAACCACACAGCAACAAGAAAGATTGCTGAAAATCAATGCTGTTCGTTATTTCAAAGAGTTGGAATTAGCCTAAAATTTTCCCGATAAAAACGGGACACGATATGTATGCCACAACTAGTTGAACTCGTTCTCCTTCCCGGCGAACGCCACGACGAGGCTGCCCTGCAGCTAAAAGCCGCCCGGCAAGCAGACTTGCGCCCCGACCAAGTTTCCCACATCGAAATCCTGAAATCGTCGCTCGATGCCCGCTCACGCCAGCCAGTGTATCGGGTGCGAGCGGAAGTGTACGGGCCGCAAGACATCTTCCGCCCCGAACCCGCCATCCTTGCGGGTTTCAAGCCAGTGGCTGCCCAGAAAAAAGTCATCATCGTCGGGGCTGGGCCAGCAGGCTACTTCGCCGCACTCGAATTGTTGGAACAGGGCATTCGACCCATCGTGCTCGACCGAGGCAAGGACGCGCAGACCCGGCGGCGCGATTTGCGTGCCATTCAGCAATTCGGAAAAGTCAACCCACATTCCAATTATTGTTTTGGCGAGGGAGGAGCGGGCACCTATTCCGACGGAAAACTCTACACCCGCTCCATCAAACGCGGCGACGTGCGCAAGGCACTTCGACTTTTGGTGGAACACGGCGCGAAATCGGATATTCTGACCGAGGCCCATCCGCACATTGGCTCCAACAAATTGCCGGGAGTGGTACAAAACATCCGCGCCACCATCCAGCAGTTTGGAGGAGAAGTGCATTTCGGCCAACACGTCACCGATTTAATACTAAAAAATGGCCGAATACTCGGTGCCGTCACAGAAAAAGTCCAATCCGCTGACGAACCAACAACAACAACACCCCCCCCCCGCCCGAACAAACACTCCTCCGGGCCGACAACAACAGAGTGGCTCGCCGACGCGGTCATACTTGCCACTGGCCATTCGGCACGCGATATATACCGATTGTTGCATCGGAAAAACATTCGTATTGAGGCCAAGCCATTTGCCTTAGGGGTGCGCGTGGAACATCCTCAGCCCTTGATTGACGACATTCAATACAAACAACAACGCAACTACGAACTGCCCGCAGCCAGCTACAGCCTTGTGTGCCAAATAGGGCATCGCGGCGTGTTTTCCTTTTGTATGTGTCCCGGAGGGCTGATTGTGCCTGCAGCCACCGCTCCGGGCGAAATCGTGATGAACGGCATGAGCATGAGCCGCCGCGACTCCCCTTTTGCCAACTCTGGCATCGTCACAGCCGTAGAATTGGAAGACCTGGCCAACTGGCAGCCCCATGGAGCATTTGCCGCCCTGCAATTCCAAGGCGAAGTGGAGCAACATCTCTTCCAGGCAGGCGACGGCAGCCAAAAAGGCCCCGCCCTGCGACTACCCGACTTTATAGCGGGCAAACTATCCGCCACCCTCCCCCCATCGTCCTACATTCCGGGACTATATCCCGCACCTCTTTTTGAACTACTCCCCGTGTTCATCTACAAGCGATTGCGCGACGGGCTGGTTCAGTTTGGCCGAATGATGCGCGGCTTTCACACCTCAGAGGCCAATGTGGTGGCCACCGAAAGCCGCAGCAGCGCCCCGGTGCGCATCCCGCGCGACCCCGCCACCCTGATGCACCCCGACGTGATAGGCTTATTCCCCACAGGAGAGGGAGCGGGCTATGCCGGTGGCATCATCTCAGCAGCGATGGATGGGCAAAGAGTAGCCCGGGCAGTGATGGTGAGGCTGAGAGACTGAAATTGCCCTTTGGCAAGACAGGGATGCCCTTGATCGATTTATATGATTTTTAGTAAAAACTTAGGCAGCCTGTCAACCGAGTCCTCTGCGCTTGAAAGCTGACTAAGTTTTTACGATTTTCAAAGGATTGCGGGCGCCGTTCGTTCAAAACCACCTTATCAGAACCAGTTTTAAGGGCTTGCCCGGCCAAGTGAAGCGGACGGGGCTGATTTGCGTTGACTATTCATGGGAACAAGCAGGCGACCCCAAAAACCAAAAATGCCGGCAGTTGCAAAAAACGCCAGAAAAGGCATCATTCTTGCCCCGTTTTTTTCGACCCGCTTTTCCCGCCCTCTCCTTATCCTTTTTGCCCGCTTCGGCATTTTGTCTCAACTTTAAGATGGGAAAGCCCTACATTTGCTCCCCTTTTTGGCACAGCGCCCCCCTTTAACCCGAACAAGAAGCCCATCATCCGATTTTTTAAATTTAACCTGCCCCGTCTGTGAAACGTGTGCAACTCAGAGCCGCTCAACCCGGCCAAACGAACGATAAAAACGTGGTCGTACTTGCCGAAAAGGACAGGCTCGACCCACTCGAAGCGACGCTCGCGCCCTCCGAAATGATTTTTCTGCGCCACGGTGCCGCTCAAGACATCACCTCTTTTGTTTTCCCCCGCCACGCGAGCAGTGTTTTCGTCAGGTTGCTCAAACCCGACAAAAACCATGCGTTCGCGGAGGAAGATGCCCGGTTAGCCGGGAACGAATTGCTGGGCGAACTCCGCAAATACAAAGTGACAGAGGTGAGCGTTCGCAACTTTTGCGCTGACGACCACGCGCTGGCGTTCGCGGAAGGCATGGCACTGGGCAATTACCAATTCCTCAAATACTTCTCCGATGCCGATAAAAAAGCACACCTGCTCCGCGAGATTGTGGTGGAAGGCGCTTCCGAGCAGTCAGTGGCAGAGTTGAATATCCTGTTGGAAGCCGTGTTTCTTGCCCGCGACATGGTGAACGAGCCACACTCCAACCTCAACGCAGTGCAACTGGCCGAAACGGTGACGCACATCGGCAAGGAATGTGGTTTCGAGGTCGAGGTTTTGGGAAAAGAAAAAATCGAAACGCTCAAAATGGGAGGCCTGCTCGCCGTGAATCGCGCCAGCAGTGTGCCGCCTCAGTTTTGCATCCTCGAATGGAAGCCCACCAACGCCCACAACGAAAAACCAGTAGTGTTGGTCGGCAAAGGCGTGGTCTATGACACCGGGGGCCTGAGCCTGAAACCGACGGAGGGCATGGACTACATGAAATGCGACATGGCGGGCGCTGCCTCCGTGGTGGGAGCCTTGGCAGCCGCTTCCCGCAATCAACTCCCCGTCCACCTCATCGGCCTCATCCCTGCCACTGACAATCAAATCGGCGAACGCGCCATCGCGCCCGGCGACGTCGTGCGGATGTATTCGGGGCAAACGGTAGAGGTGCTCAATACCGACGCGGAAGGGCGCATCATCCTCGCCGATGCGCTGCACTACGCCAAAAAATACGCTCCCGAACTCGTGCTCGATTTTGCCACCCTTACGGGTTCGGCGGTGCGTGCGCTAGGCGTTCAAGCGATTTGTTACATGGGCACGGCACCCAAAGACGTGAAGGAAGCCTTGGAAGCGAGCGGATGGGCCACTTATGAGCGATTGGTCGAGTTCCCGCTTTGGCGCGAATTCGGCGAAGACATCAAAAGCCACATCGCCGACTTCAAAAACATCGGCTCCAGCAACGCGGGCATGATTACCGCCGGAAAATTTCTCGAACAATTTGCCACCGATTATCCGTGGCTGCACCTCGACATAGCCGGGCCTGCCTATCTTCGCACCGCCAACGGCTACCGAACCAAAGAAGGGACTGGCGTTGGAGTGCGTTTGATTTACGATTTTTTGAAAAAAAAGTATGCTGGGAGGGTTTAGGCAGCTTAGGAAGGTCGAAATAGTTTTTACATCGCACAGTCAAGTTTTCAGCATGGTTTAAAGCGCCATCTGTTCAAAGTCAGGGGCATCAATCATGGTGAACTGACAAATCCTAACGAATCAAGGTATACATCATAACAGAAAATGAGCAACATAACCATCGGCATTTCTTGCGGCGACATCAACGGCATCGGCTTGGAAGTCATTCTCAAGGCATTGGCCATCAGGAAAGTAGGGGACAATTTTACCACCATTATCTACGGCAGCACCAAAGTCGTCGCCTACCATAAGAACATTATCACGCAGGAGAACATCCAATTTCACTCCATCTCCGCGCCTTCCGAAGCGTTGCAAGACCGCATCAACATCATCAACTGCTGGCCCGACAATGTGAACATCACGCTGGGCAAGCCCACCGATCTGAGCGGCAAATGCGCCTTTGCGGCGCTCGAACGCGCCGTGAAAGACCTGAAAACAGGCGACTTGGATGCCCTTGTGACCGCGCCCATCCACAAGAAAGCGATGCAAATGGCTGATTTTCCTTTCATCGGCCACACGGAGTATATCACTAATGAGTTCAAAGCCAAAGAATCGCTCATGCTCATGGTGTCCGATGCCCTGCGCGTCGGGGTCGTGACCAACCACTTGCCCCTGAAAGAAGTGACAGCCGCCATCACCAAAGAAAAAGTGCTGCGCAAAATCCTCATCATGGCCGAGACACTGCGCATTGACTTCAACACTTTGAAACCCACCATCGCCGTCTTAGGGCTTAACCCACACGCAGGCGACGATGGAGCCATCGGCCCGGAGGACGACAACGTCATTCGCCCAGCCATTGAAGAGGCCAAAGCAAGGGGTGTGCTGGCTTTTGGCCCATTTCCAGCGGACGGCTTTTTTGGCTCTGGACAATTCAACAAATACGACGGTATTTTGGCCATGTATCACGACCAAGGCTTGGTGCCATTCAAGGTGTTGTCGTTCGGCGACGGGGTGAACTACACGGCGGGTTTGGCATCCGTGCGCACCTCGCCCGACCACGGCACCGCCTACGATATTGCTGGCAAAGGCGAAGCCGACGAGGGTTCCTTCATCAAGGCGATTTATCTTGCAGCCGACATCGTGCGCCATCGCAACGAATACCTTGATATGCACGCCAACTCCCTCGAACGCCGCAAGCAAAAATCACTTATCAGCGAAACCGGTGAAGACGAGCTGGTGGAAGACGTGCTCCCAGAAGAATAACCATCGGCGCTTGAATGCTCGTTGACACTGCGAAGCAAAATACTATTTTGAGAATCAGATTTGGTTTTTCCCCGCTAACGTAATTCACATTAGCACATTGACCATTTAGCACATTGTGCTTGTTTCCCGCAAATAACCCCGTTCGACTGGACCGTCTGGACGAGTAAATCCGCAAATCAACAAAACGAAATATGAATGCCATCCTCGGTATTGACGTAGGCGCGTCCGGCATTAAAGGCGCGTTGGTGGACCTTGATAAAGGCAAGTTGCACGGTGAGCGATTTCGAGTGCCCACCCCCCAACCCTCCACACCAGCGGCCATGGCGCAGGCTTTTGCCGAAATCAGCGAATTTTTCAACTATAAAGGCATAGTCGGTTGTGGATTCCCCGCTTTGGTGAAACATGGCGTGGCACAGTCGGCAGCCAATATTGACAAATCATGGGTCGGGGTCAACATCGAAACCGTTTTTGGTGAGGCAAGCGGCTGCCGCGTCTATGCCACCAACGATGCCGACGCGGCAGGCATGGCCGAAATGCGCTACGGCATCGGCAAAGGAGAAAATGGTTTGGTCATTCTGATTACCATCGGCACGGGGCTTGGCACGGCTATTTTCTACAAAGGCGTGATGATTCCGAACACGGAACTCGGCCACTTGAAATGGAACAACGGAAAGTCTGCCGAGCTATATGCCTCTTCCGGCGCGCGCGAGCGTTTGAAGATAAGTCGGAAAGAATGGGCCAAACGATTCAACGAGTATCTCCAGCATCTGGAGTTGTTGTTCTCGCCCGACCTATTTATTCTCGGAGGAGGCGAGAGCAAATTTTTTGATTCCTACAAAGATTTGCTTCAAACAAATGCCCGCACAGTGCCCGCCAAATTGCTGAACAATGCAGGCATCATCGGCGCAGCGGCGTATGCGGCGGAACAATGACCTAAACTTCACGCGCCCCATGCGCACTATCTTGACGGCCAACATCTCTTTTTCGCCATGTTTGATTTGTTGTTGCAAAATGTCGCCCAGCACATCCCCCTCGATGCCGAAGAGGCACATTTTTTCACGTCATTGCCCAAAATAAAACACCTGAAAAAAAAGGAGTTTTTACTGAGAGCGGGTGAGGTGTGCCGCTTCGAAACATTCGTGCTGGAAGGCTGCCTTCGCAACTATTACCTTGACAGAAAAGGGGACGAACACATACTACAGTTCTCTGTGGAGAGCTGGTGGACCTCTGATTTATACAGCCTGCTGACGCAAACCCCCGCCACCCAATTCATTGACGCTTTGGAAGACAGCACCTTGGCTGTGTTTGAGAAGGACGACTTGGAAAGGCTCTACCAACGTGTGCCCAAATTTGAGCGGTTTTTCCGCATCATGCTGCAAAATGCTTTCGTCGCTCACCAACAGCGCATCTTACAAAACATCGGAAGCACGGGGGAGGAACGATACCTCGCTTTTAGAGAAAAACATCCCACACTGGAACAGCGGCTGCCGCAACACCAAATTGCCGCCTATCTCGGCATCACGCCAGAGTTTTTGAGCAAAATTCGCGGCAAACTCGCCAAGGCTTAGGGCCTGATTTCTTAAACTATTTCAATGCACGGTGACAACGGGCGCCCCCACCTTTGTCCCGTCAAATCGGCCGGTTCTGACTTTTCATTCAAAAAGTTAAACCTTTCATTTTCAAAAGCATGACAACTTTATTAGCGTCTGGCAACGACTGGACGGGACTCATTCTGCGCCTTACGGTGGGGCTTATCATTTTCCCGCACGGCGCCCAAAAACTGCTCGGCTGGTTTGGTGGCGATGGTTTTTCCGGCACGATGGATTATTTTACCGGCACAGTTCACTTGCCTTGGCTGCTGGGATTGCTGGTCATCCTCCTCGAATTTTTCGGTTCCCTGCTGCTGGTTGCAGGTTTGGGTAGCCGCATATTAGGGGCCGCGATGATTGTGCTGATGCTGGGCATCATCTTCACTTCGCACCTTCAATACGGTTTCTTCATGAACTGGTCGGGCGACAAGCCTGATGAGGGCTACGAATTTCATTTGCTTGTGATTGGGCTTTGCACCGGGTTGATAAGCAATGGCAGCGGGCGTTATTCACTCGATGGCTGGCTGTTTTGAGCATTTGTGCCAATGGCATGGGAACCTCAAGGCAAGTGCGTTCCTGTGTCATTGGCAAGCAATGAAAAATTGTAAAAATTAAAGGCAATCCCAGTCATACAACACCCTTGAAAAATCCCTCGCCACGAGGTCTTTTTCTCGGATAAAAAAATGCCCCACGCCCATATCGCCCCACATCAAATCCATGCGCTCGTCCGAATCAAGCTGAAACAGCAGTAGCATCGGGTCGGCGGGGCGACGCGGGTCATCCTGAGTGAAGTAGGCATATCCGCCGATTTTATGCCCTTGCGGACGCACGGCCTTGCCAAACTCGTCCATGATATCCCACTCTTTTTCTCCAAACTGGCGAAAAAAATCCGGCCCAAAAATTTGGTCAAACTGATAATCCGTGATGGCCGCCACCTCCTCTGCCAGCGAAAACTCCAAGCAATACGATTCGTCAGGGTGGTGGGGCAACTCCTCAAAATCGCGCAGCATGGGCATGGCGGACTGTAGCGCAGCCTCATTCTCCATTACTTCGGGATGATAGAGCACACGAAACGTATCTTGCTGCTCTCCGTCGTCGAAGTTCATGCCATACAAGTCATCGTCAAGAATGAAAAACTGCACGATTCCTTGCGTGGGAAACGGCGGTAGCGGAGGCATTTCGGCAAAGTTGAGCTGGGCAAGGAAGAACAACCCTCGCCCGTCCGACGCGACCGGCCATGCTTGGTCTTTGGGCAAATACGGCTGACCGCCTACTTTACTTTCCCATGGCAGGGTGTTGCGCGATTTTCCGGCGGTAGCGCGAATGAAAGTTCGTTTTGTTTGGAGCAGTTTTTCGCGAAATGGCTCCAGCGCAGGCGGAAGGTGAAGTGTTAGTTCCATACGGCAAATGTAGCAAGGGCAAACGGTGGTTGGTGCATTGTGACAATGTCAACGCCCCGTTCGGCGAGTGAGACACAAATTGGCGAAGCACCTCTCGCGCTCAGCCAATCAGGGCTTTGATGTTGTTCAAATAATAGTTTTCCTTCGCCCGCATCTTCGCTTCTTGTTCGGGTGTTTTGTCGCCATATCCTGCAATATGCAACACCCCGTGCGCCATCACACGGCATAGCTCGTGAAGGAATGATACGCCATGTTCGCGTGCGTTGTCCATCACGCGCTCCGAGCTGATATAAATCTCGCCTCGCATGGCCGCTTCATCGTCGCTGAAATCAAACGTAATGATGTCCGTGTAGTAGTCGTGGTCGAGAAACTCCACGTTGATATGGCGCAACTGTTCGTCGGAGCAAAAAATAAAATTGACCTCGGCGATGGGCTTTCCTTCTGTCAGGGCGATTCCCATGAGCCATTCGCCCAGGGCGGCTTCTTCAGGCAAGTCAAATGCCACATCGTCGAAAAAAAACTCGATAGGCTGCCGAGAGGCATCGGGGGTGTCTATTGCTGGAAATTGCATGGTGCCCAAAGACAAGACCTCCGAAGTTGACTTGAACTTCGGAGGTCTTATGTTGAAAAAAATTTTTTGAAAATCAGCAGAGTTTGAAGCGCATTTCCACTGTGCTGCCGTTGCGGATAAACTTGCATTCGTCGCTCAAATGGCGCATGAGAAAGAGGCCGCGACCGCCACATTTTTCGATACATTCGGATGTGGTGGGGTCGGGCACGCACTCGGGGTCGAAACCGGGGCCTTCGTCCGAGACACGAATCGAAAGTGCGTCTTTTTGGCGGCGCAAAGAAATGGACACGCACTTGTTGCCATCGGCTTGGTTGCCATGCAGAATCGCATTGGTGACTGCTTCCGTGAGGCTTACAAGTATATTTCCTTGAATATCGGGAGAAAGGTTGTAGCGGATTGCTACGTCGTGTACGAAAGGTTCTACTTTGGCAACATTATCGGGGTTGGACGGCAACGTCAAATTTGTGTGTAAGTCGCTCATTCGCAAATCTTTGTTAGAAAATAACTTGACTGTTGGTATTATTATCGCTTTCATCAAGGTTGGGCTGGGTGGGGAATCGGTGTCAAGGGAAAAGCGCCACAGTCAAATTAACACAGTTCAGGTCGGCAATAAGGATTAGCGAAGGGATGATTTTGGAGTAGCGTTCATGCGGATTAGTTTGAAAAACGGTGCAATTTAAGATTTTCTTAATGCCGAGCGCAAGGGGGTGTGGAAAATTTTTTCCATTTTCTTTCGAAAAAGGCAGGTTTCAGACGTTTTTTCGTCCATTCCGTCACGTTTTCCACAAAAAAAATTTCAAAAAATGTTAAAAACCATAAACCCGGATGACTTCCACGCGCCTCGCCGCCTTCAAAACTCCGCGTTGCCCGGATAGCGCGGGAACGCAATCACGTCGCGGATGTTGGTCATGCCCGTCACGAATTGAACCAGTCGCTCGAAGCCGAGGCCAAAGCCTGCGTGAGGGCAAGAGCCAAAACGCCGAGTGTCCAAGTACCAGTAAAGTTCTTTTTCGGGGATGTGCATCTCTTTCATGCGGGCTTGCAATTTCTCCAGTCGCTCTTCGCGCTGCGAGCCGCCCACGATTTCGCCGATGCCCGGAAATAGGATGTCCATGGCTGCCACCGTCGGGCCGGGCACTCCTTCTTTCGCCTCATCCTGCCGCATATAGAATGCCTTAATCGCAGCAGGGTAGTTCGTCAGGATAACAGGCTTTTTGAAGTGTTTTTCCACCAGATACCGCTCGTGTTCGCTTTGCAAGTCAGTGCCCCACCCTTCCACCGGGAACTGGAACTTCCCCTTTTTGTTCGGGCTGGAGTTTTTCAGGATGTCAATCGCTTCGGTGTAGGTCAGTCGAACGAATTGATTATCAATGACAAAGCGCAATTTTTCGGTCAGGCTCATCTCACTGCGCTGGTCTTGCGGCTTGGTCTTTTCTTCCTCTATCAGGCGATCTTCCAATATCTTCAAATCATCGGCACAGTGTTCCAACGCATAACGAATGACGTACTGAAGCATTTCCTCCGCGAGGCTCATGTTGTCGTCCAAATCAGCGAACGCGACCTCTGGCTCTATCATCCAAAACTCGGCGAGGTGGCGCGTGGTGTTGGAGTTTTCGGCGCGAAACGTGGGGCCAAAAGTGTAAACCTCTCCCAAGGCGAGCGCCGCCAATTCGGCCTCCAATTGGCCGGACACGGTGAGGTTGGTAGCGCGGCCAAAAAAGTCTTGCGAAAAATCAATTTCATCACTTTCCGTGCGGGGAATTTTGTGCAACGGCAGCGTCGTCACCTGAAACATCTCCCCCGCGCCTTCGGCATCGCTGGCCGTGATAATGGGCGTGTGCTGATGGTAAAAACCCTTGTCGTTGAAAAACTTGTGAATCGCGTAGGCCAGCGCGTGGCGGATGCGAAACACGGCCGCGAAAGTGTTGGTGCGGAAGCGCAAATGGGCGTGCTCCCGCAGGAACTCGGGCGATTGTCGCTTGGGCTGAAGCGGGAACTCTTCCGGGTTGCAGTCGCCATAGATGATGATTTCGCTGGCCTTCACTTCCACTTTTTGGCCTTTTCCCTGCGATTCGACGAGTTGGCCGCGAGCGCCGATGGCCGCGCCAAATTTGATGCGGTCGGTCACGGCAGGGTCGGTATTTTCAAAGTCTAACACCACTTGCAGGTTGTGAGGCGTGGAGCCGTCGTTGAGGGCGATGAACTGGTTGTTGCGGAAGGCTTTTACCCATCCTTTTACCAATACTTCGGTGTCAATGGGTTCGGTGCGAAGGAGCTCGGCGATTTTCGTGCGGCGCATTTCTTTGAACGTTGTTCTTTATTTCCTCATATTGTTCGGTCGGAACACGCCCAATCCAAGTGCGCGTACACCGCGATTTCTCTCGTGAAGCGGACGGATTCCGACAGAATGACAAAATTCTGATGCTGAAAAAGAGGCGCAAAGGTAAGCCGGAAAGCCGATTTTGAAAGAGGTTCACTCAATTTTGAGGGATTTCACTTCACCATTGGGCGTGACCATGATGAATTCCTTTTTCAAGATGGTTTTTTCAAGCGGTTTCCGTTGTGGAAGGGTGAACCGCGCCACGAGGTTGTAGGAAAATTGCACCGCCGGTTCGAGAATTTCAGGATTGACGACGATGTCGTAGTCGTTGGCGGGTACTGCGTTGTAGAATCGGGAAATGGGTTTGTCAACGGTGGTGATTTTGCTGTTTTCATCGGCATCGAGGCGTTGGGCGCTGAAGGCTTGATATTTTTCGTAGCGGTTGATGGGATAGGCTACCCATGCGTTTTCGGCAGTGACGAGGTAGGCAGAGTCAAGATGGATGCCGATGCTTTTATACTGGTTCTCAATTTTTTTGAGGTATTCAAAAGTCGTTTCGCGCAAATGGGAATAGACGGCGCTGGGGTCTTTGACGAAGTAATCCACTTTCACGATGTCGTAAATTTCCTGCTTGGCTGCGGCGGTCACGATGTGGTCGAGTAGCGACGGGTCGGTGTAGCGGATGTGAACGTTTTTTTGCAGCTCGAAGCCTTTGGGGATTTCGGTGTAGGTCTTTTTGGAAAAGAGTTTTTTGGTCACGTCGTATTCATACTTGGGCAAAAAATTGACCATGTCCACATAAATGTCGGCGGCGGGAATGCCCAGATTTTTCAAATCCGCGAGGAAGCCGCCAAGCCTGTTATTGAGGAGGGAGTTGGTTTCGTCGGCGGTTTTGCCGAGTTGGAGCAGGTTGAAAATGGCCGTGTACGAGCTTGCTTTTTGGTTGGACAGGGCGTTGAGCGTGATTTCCAACTGGTTGTCGCCGATGAAAGTGGCGGCTTTTGCCACGCCGCGATATTGTGCGCTGAAGTTGATGTTCTGGTAGGTCTTTTGTTGTTCCCCGTAGTTGCCCATTACTTGGGCAGAGAGGGCGAAGGCGAAGAAAGAAAAGAGGAAGGGCAGTAAGCGTTTTTGCATGGTTTGGTCAATTTTTGGGCAAAAACGGCAGGTTAACGAGAAAATTGCTCTTCGAAGGAACCTCAAAAACGCCCGCTGCTTTGCAAAACTCTGAAACGTAGGGGTAGGAAACCCGTCTAAGGCTCTACATTTGCCCAACCAAAAGCACCTTCTGGTTGTTTTTATCCAACCAAAATTTTGAAAAGGACACACCATGTTCATAGAAGTTTTCAAAAGCAAAATACACCGCGTGCGGGTCACGCAAGCCGACTTGAACTACATCGGCAGCATCACCATTGACGAGGAGTTGATGGAGGCAGCCAACATCATGGAAGGCGAAAAGGTGCAAATCGTGAACAACAACAACGGCGAGCGCTTCGAGACCTACACTATCCGCGGGGAGCGCGGCAGCGGGGTCATCTGCCTCAATGGTGCCGCTGCCCGGCGCGTGCAAGTCGGTGACATTGTGATAATCATTTCCTACGCGCTGATGACACCGGAAGAAGCCAAACAGTTCAGCCCTATCGCCATCTTTCCCGATGAGCACAACCGATTGGTGAAAAACGTGGGATAGAAGGTTGTTGCATTGCTTCCAAAGGAAATCGGCCATCTCGAACAATCGAGATGGCCGATTTCATACTGCGAGCTGCCCAACCGTCACGCGGCTTTTGTGGTCAGCCGCGCTTCCTCGCGCCGACGTTTTTTCTCTGAATAGGCCAACGCTGCCTCGCGCACCCAAGCCCCCTCGTCGTAAGCCTTGCGGCGGGTCTGAATGCGCTGCTTGTTGCATGGGCCATTGCCTTTCACCACATTCCAGAACTCTTCCCAGTCAATCGGGCCAAAGTCATAGTGACCGCGCTCCTCATTCCATTTCAAATCAGGGTCGGGGATGGTTAGTCCGAGCACTTTCACCTGCTCCGCAATCATGTCCACAAATCGCTGCCGCAACTCGTCGTTGCTAAAGCGCTTGATTTTCCAGCGCATGCTTTGCTCGCTGTGTGTCGAATCCGAGTCGGAGGGGCCAAACATCATTACCGATGGCCAATACCAGCGATTGATGGCGTCTTGGGCCATGGCGCGTTGTTCGGGCGAGCCGTTGGCGAGCGTGAGCAGGATTTCGAAGCCTTGGCGCTGGTGAAAGCTTTCTTCTTTGCATATCCGCACCATCGCACGGGCATAAGGGCCATAAGAGCATCGGCAAATAGGTATTTGATTCAAGATGGCCGCACCGTCCACCAGCCAACCTATGGCACCCATGTCGGCCCAAGTAATCGTGGGGTAATTGAAAATGGAGGAGTATTTGGCTTTGCCACTGTGCAGTTCTTGAATCATCTCGTCTCGACCGACCCCTAAGGTCTCGGCAGCGGCGTAAAGATAGAGGCCGTGACCCGCCTCATCCTGCACTTTGGCGAGCAGAATGGCTTTGCGCTTGAGCGAGGGGGCGCGCGTTATCCAATTGCCCTCCGGAAGCATTCCCACGATTTCGGAGTGGGCATGCTGGCCAATCTGGCGAATGAGCGTTTTGCGATAGGCATCGGGCATCCAATCTTTCGGCTCGATGCGAATGTCTGCGTCAATTTTTGCCTGAAACTGCTCCTCCAACGAGTGCGTGGTGGCAGGCATTTTTTCTTTTATTTCCATAAACAAACTCAAAATTTGGTGGGCTTCGTGGGATAAAGGTAAACAATTCGTTGCCGAATATGATGCGGCAAACGGTGCGTGAGCGCCAAGTTTAGAAATCGTCAATTTTAGCAGGCTGCCCAATGCGGCATCAATGCGGCATCAATGCGGCATCAAATTGTTCATCCCCCTGCCTCACACCGTGCCCCGATTGTGGGTGCGCCAGATGGAAAGGAGCAGCCGACCAGCGAATATGGGTGCAGAAATGATGCTGCCCGCGCCAAAAAAAAGCATTTCTCCCCAAATATAATGCTCAATCGCCTGCTTGTCGTCAGGTGGCAAATGCCCTGTGAGCGGGTCCCAGGTTTTTTCCTCGACAAAATTCATGAACGAGTGCAGCCCATTGATTAGGATAAATATGAGCGGCACCATCAGCAGCATGAGCGCCACTTTGAGCATTTGCTTTTGGGCCAAAAACGTGTGTTTCAACAAAAAAATGTAGCGCGAAAGCGTAATCAACACGATGACGAAAGCCACATTCCACCACTCAAAAGGCCACACGTGCATCGCCTTGCGGATGGGGTAAAGCACCGCCCACGCGACGAAAAGGGTGGCTACCCACCAGACGACTTCCAATTGCAATATCAGTGTTCGGCGTTTGTCCATGATTATTTGATTGTCCCATGCTCCCCCGAGGCTGAAAAACGGGGACATGGGCTATTGATTTACTCGTTCTGCCATCGCCGTGATGCTGCCCATCGCATCCACCCGCCGTTCTGGTCGCCACCAACTCCCGACCACCATGCCCACAATGCTCGCCGCAAAACCATAGAGCATCGGGGGGATGTGCCACCAAACACTCTGTTCGTCAGTTGGTTCTTCCGGCAAGATAAAAACAGTGAGCAGCCACACCGCCATGCCCGCTATCATGGACAAAATGGCCCCCGTGGCCGAGGCCCCTCTCCAATACAGGCCAGCGATGAGCGGCGTGAACAGCGACACCAAACTCAACGCCGACGATTCGCCCACCAACTCGTAGATGTTGCTGCGCATCAAGGCCATGCTCCCCGTCACGATAGCTACCCCAACCACCGACAAGCGCATGATGCGGAGCAGCTGCGCGTCGGTGACGTCTTTGTAGAGCGGGCGCACCAGATTTTCGCCCACCACCGTTGCCGGGGCAAGCATCGCCCCGCTGCAAGTGCTGAGAATCGCCGACAAAAGCGCCCCGAAAAACAAAATTTGCATTCCCAAGCCGCTGTGTTGCAACACCATCGTGGGCAACATCATCTGCGCATCGTCCTCCAGCAGGTGTGGGTAAAGCATCCGACCACAGTAGCAAATAATCAATGGCAAGAACGCGATCGTGAGGTACATCACCGACGAAGCATAGCAAGACCACACGGCGGTGCGCTCATTTTTGGCAGCCATCACTCGTTGGAACACATCCTGCTGCGGGATGCTGCCCAAGCCAATCGTCATCCAAGCCGCAAACCATGCGATGATGTCGGTCGCCTTCGGGTCTGGAAAAAACTGGAGAAAACCCTCGGGCGCCACCGCGGCCATCTGCTCAAAACCACCCACTTGCAACACCAAATCAACCGTCAAGGCCACCAGCCCGATGATGATGGCAATGGTCTGCACGAAATCCGTAATCGTCACCGACCACATCCCGCCGATATAAGTGTAAATCAAAACAAGCGAGGTGCAAATCAAGACACCGAAAGCCCGCTCCAAGCCGAAAACAGCCTGAAGAATGATGGACAGCGCCACAATCTGCGCCGCAATCCAACTAAAATACGACGGCACCATGAAAAACGCCGAGGTTACTTCCGCGGCTTTGTTGAAGCGCAATCGAAAAAAATCGCTGAACGTGAACAGATTGAGTTTGTAAAGCGGGCGGGCAATCAACAACCCGGCGAGCAACAAACACAAGGCCGCGCCAAAAGGGTCTTCGATGACACCCAGCAAACCGTGCTGCGCAAATTCAGAAGACGCGCCCATCACAGTCTCGGAGCCAAACCATGTGGCAAAAAGGGCACATGAAGCCATGAAAAGGGGCAGGCGCTTGCCAGCCACCACAAAGTCGGCGGTCGTTTTTACCCGCCGTGAGGCCCACCAGCCAATGGCCAAAGTGCCGAGCATATACAGCACGATGAACCCAAGCAGCAATTCGTTTTGCATGGAGAAAAAAAACTCGGCCTTTCAACAGAGGCGGCCAAAGGTATGCAAGCGCCAAAAGTTGAAAGGCCGAAGCAGCAAACAAATCATTAAAAACTGCGCTTGTGCCGCTTTTTTTCAGGGTCGCTCAGGATGAACGAAAAAGTAATGCCCGTGAAATAGTACCAGTCGCCCTTGTTGGGGTTGCCGTTGATGCGAATACCATCCAAGTCGTCAGAAAAAACAGGGCGGAAGCCAATTTCTGCACCCAGCACGAGGCGTTCGAGCACATCGGCCTGCACCCCGACACCCACCGGCGCCAAGAGAAAATTCTTGCGCAGCCCCTCCTCCGGCGGGAATGTTTTCAAGTACAACTCTCCTTCGGCGGGCGTGCCGTAAAATTCTGCTTTGGCATCGGTAAAAGTGTAGCCAATCCCGCCAAACAGATATGGAGTGATGAAAAAATTGTGAATCCCGGTCTTCGTGTATCGCTCTCTGCCAAGTATTTTCCATTCTCCCACCGCACCTATCTCAATGAGAGAAGTGGAAAAGCGCAGCTTGCGATAATTTAGTACAGAAGAGTTGGCATCGTCGCCCGAAATCGAGCCTGAATAGGCGTGTGCCTTGACGGAAAAATACCTCGTGAAGTGATAGCGAAAATAAAGCCCGTAGCCGGGCTGGGTTTCTTTAAGCTCAATGGCTTTTTCCGCCAAATCACCCGAATAGTTGGTCAGTCCCAACAAAAAACCCATCTCGAAATAGCTACCATCTTGTTGAGCGCGCAGCGTGTTCAAAAACAGCAGCGCAAAGAGCAAAGGCAGGAGACTTCTCATTGATTGTATAACCGGATTTTGTGAAAAAAAACGAGTATTGTTAAAAGTAGGGGGTAAAAACGCCGCAAAAATGGCGAATAAACGCGACTACATGGCGCTCATTGTGTTAAATCTTTGCGCACAAGCAAAACTCCCGGCCAAACACAGCGTTTAGGCCGCCGAATTATTCTGCTCAACTTTACCTTTGCCCGCCCAATTGAACGCCGTGACGACCGCTTTTCAACACAACATCCACCATGCCACTCGACCAGCAACACGAAACTGAGCGCCTGCAAAAAGAACGAGGCGAAATGTCCTTCTTTGAGCACATCACCGAGCTGCGCAAACACATCTTGCGCTCCGTGTTGGCCATCGCCGTGGTAGGAGTGTTGGCTTTCATGAACAAGGATTTGGTGTTCAACACCCTGATTTTTGGCCCCCGCCACGCCGATTTCCCCACCTACAAGGCTATGTGTTCGCTCTCTCACGCGGTGGGGCTGGGCGACAAGATGTGCTTCAAGCCGGTAGAGTTCGAGATATTGCCCCGACAGTTGGGCGAAGTGCTGATGCAGCACCTCTATGTGTCGTTCTGGCTGGGATTCATCGGTGCCTTCCCCTTCATCTTCTGGGAATTCTGGAAATTCGTCAGCCCCGGGCTGCTCGACGAAGAGCGCCGGGCCGTGCGCGGTGTGGTAGCCATCTGCTCACTGCTCTTTCTTTTAGGGGTGTTGTTCGGCTACTATGTGATAGCGCCCTTTTCCATCAACTTTCTGGCAGGCTACACGCTCGATGGCGTAGTCATGTCGCCCACGCTCGACTCGTATGTCACCTACATGACGATGTTCACACTACCCACGGGGCTGATTTTTGAAATGCCCATCGTGGCTTATTTTTTGGCAAAGATTGGGCTGGTCGGCCCCGCGTTTTTGCGCAGCTTCCGGCGCTATGCCATCGTGGCCATACTCATCATTGCGGCCATCATCACACCACCCGATGTGGTGTCGCAAACGCTGGTGGGCATTCCCCTCTATCTACTCTATGAAATCAGCATTCTGGTGACAGCGGGCGTGCAGCGTCGCCGCGAACGCGCATTGGGAATGACGGAAAGCAAGGTGACGAGAGCGTGAAAATGTGCCTTATCGTCAGACAAGCTGAATAACAATCGGCACGCAACCGAACTCAGGCCGCTGCACATGGCCGAGCAGGCAATCGGCAAAAATCGAATCAATCGTCTTAATCGAACCAATCAAATGCCTTTCGTAAAAACACCTTTTCCCGGCCTCATCATTTTCGAGCCGCGCATTTTCCCCGACGAGCGAGGCTATTTTTTTGAAAGCTACAACCAACGCACTTGGGAAGAAGCGGGTGTGCTCATGCAGTTCGTGCAGGACAACCAAGCCCGCTCCACGCGAGGCGTTTTGCGAGGATTGCACTATCAAGTAGGCGAGATGGCACAAGCCAAATTAGTGCGAGTGCTCGAAGGCGAGGTGCTCGATGTGGTAGTGGATTTGAGGGACGATGCCCCGACCTTCGGACAATGGTATGGCATTCGCCTGAGCGCGGAAAACAAGCGCCAACTATTGGTGCCGCGAGGGATGGCGCATGGCTATGTGGTGCTGAGCGAGACGGCGGAGTTTTTCTACAAGTGCGACAATTTTTACTCAAAAGCACACGAAGGCGGCATCCGCTTCGACGACCCTTCGCTCGAAATTGATTGGGGCATAGACCTGTCGCAAGTCATCGTGGCCGAAAAAGACTTGGCTTTGCCCTATTTTGGAGCGCATCGGCAAAGCAAGTGAAAAAAACGCGGATAAAACAGACGTTGGTGGGAGCGCCAACCCAAGCCGTTTCATCCGCGTTCCATACATTCGTTCAGCAGCAGTTGTTTACCCCACCACCGAGCGGTCTTTGGCAAGGTGCAACGCATATATCATCGCGCCCGCCATCATGCCCAAATCCCTGAGCACCATGGAGACAGAGGTTTGTGCGCCCTCTCCCCCCGACATGGCGCCCGGCAGGTGCACCATCAGAATCACAAACAGCAGAAAAACAGCCAACAGCGTGGCGGCCAATTTGTCGTACTTGCCCAAGTACATACTCACAGCTGCCGCGATAAGACCAAGACTTGACAGATATACCCACACTATTTTCGAGGGCATATAGGCAGGCACCACATAGTCTGCCATGGCCTGTACGTTGAGAAGATGAATCAGCCCAAACACGGCAAAGGGAACGGGAAAAAGCCAGCGGCCAAGTGATAAAAATGCATTCATTGGCAAAAACGTTCTGTGTGAAAGATGTTTTTAAAATCAGGTGTCGAAACACCCGCTTGTTCGCACAACAACACAGCGAATATTTTTTCAAAAAGTTTTTTTCAATAAAAAAATCGCAAAAACTTAGTCAGCCCCAAACGCAGAAGAATCGGTTGACAGGCTTATATGTTTTTGACAGGATTTACAGGATTTTTGGCGGCAAAGCCACCTCATCTATCCTGTAAATCTTGTCAAAACTCAATGTCCGCTGTCCCGCCTAAGTTTTTACAAAAAATCAAAATCCGCCGACGCATCAAAATATCATTTTGAAACAACCGCCTGCTGCTCACGAAACTTGCCATGGAAAAAAACACAACCACGCCCCTACTCACACCGCTCGAAAAATGGCGGCTCATACTCGGACAAAAAGCCGATGCCGAACAAACGGTCAGCCTGACCGCCGAGCAACAGGGCATGGACAAAGTGCTGGAAGCACTCTACGACGCAAAACGTCAGGGAGGACTCGGCGCCTCCTCCCCGAACGTGAATCGTTGGCTGGGCGACATCCGGCGCTATTTCCCCACACCCGTGGTACAAGTGATGCAGCGCGACGCGCTTGAGCGACTCGGCCTCCTCCAACTCCTGCTCGAACCCGAACTGCTCGCCAGCGTGGAGCCAGACGTGCACCTCGTGGGTGCCTTGCTGTCGCTCAACAAAGCCCTGCCCGACAAAACCCGCGAAACGGCCCGCCTTGTGGTGAAAAAAGTGGTGGAGGATTTGGAAAAAAAATTGCGCTCCCCCCTGCGCGAAGCCGTGCAAAGCGCCCTCCACCGCAGCGCCCGCAACCGCCGCCCTCGCACCAATGAGATTGACTGGCGCCGCACGATTTATCAAAACCTGAAGAACTATCAACCCGACCTCCAAACCATCATCCCCGAACGACTCATCGGCTACGGGCGCAAAGGCCATGCGCTGCGCCACGTCGTCCTCTTGCTCGACCAAAGTGGCTCCATGGCTGGCTCTGTCGTCCACGCAGGCATACTGGGTTCGGTGCTGGCCTCCATCCGTTCGGTACAGACCAACGTGGTGGCTTTCGACACCGCCGTGGTGGATTTGACGGAACACCAACACGACCCGGTCGAACTGCTCTTTGGCACACAGCTCGGCGGCGGCACCGACATCGCCAAGGCGCTCGACTATGCCGAAACACTTATCCACACGCCCCAAGACACTATCCTGGTGCTCATCAGCGATTTGTTCGAGGGAGGCGACACAGCGGCGTTTTTCAAAAAAGCAGCCGCGCTGCGCCGAGCGGGTGTCACTTTCGTGGCGCTACTCGCGCTCAGCGATGAGGGCGCTCCCGCTTACGACCACGACAATGCCGCCACATTGGGCACGTTGGACATCCCTGCCTTTGCCTGCACCCCCTCGCTTTTTCCCGACTTGATGGCAACAGCCATTCAGCAACGCGACCTGAAAATGTGGGCTGGAGAAAACGGCTTGTCGGTAAAAAACTGAATTTGCTATTTTATCACGGCTGAATTCAGGATTTTTGCGGCCGCAAAGCAAGTATTCATCATCCCTCAAGCATTTTTTTACATGAAAAATCTCTTTTTGCTCGCCACCGGAACCGCGCTTCTGCTCGCGTTCTCCTTCTGCAAAAACACTCCGTTGCCCGAAGGGCAAACGATCGTCTCCGATAGCACCCCCCTCAACACCGAACCCGAGCAGCCACTCCCGATGGGCAAGCTGGATACGCTGGCAGGATTCAAGGGCTGTGAAAAAGCAACTTGGTCGCCATTGACTGCCAACTCCGAAGAGTTCATTTACCAGCACTATATCGTAAAAATCACTCGCGACCCCAAAACCCCCGGCGAACAAATCACCGTGTTGCGCGATGCGGACCGCCCCAATTTCGTGATTCCCATGCCAGATGCTGGTGCTTTCAAAGGCGTGTGCAAGAACAAACTCTTCGTGGACGCAGGCACAGGCCCCGACGGGCGCGAGCTGTTTGTGTATGACGTGGACAACATGACCCAGATATACAACACGCGCTACTACGGCGACCCGGAAGTGGTCAATGCCGAAAAAATCTACTTCCTCATGCCAGCAGAGGAAGGCGATGTGACGAGAAAGCCTGATTGCCCGGAAAAAGAAGAATGGCTCAAAGACGGCCTCCGGGTGGGCTATGGCCAGCGTTGCATTTTCAACTTCACCGTGCGCTCGCTCACGAGAAAGTCCGAATGGGCGTGCGTGCCGCTTCAGTGACGCTTAAAAACAGCTTCCTACAAACTCCGCGTCCTTCCCCCATCTACTGGCAAGTTGATGCCGTTGATGTAGCCCGCTGCCGGACTGGCGAGAAACGCCACTGCCGCAGCCACTTCTTGCGGCTCGGCAAATCGGCGGAGTGGAACTTGACTTTTGAACATCTCTTCCACGGCGGCTTCCGTTTGCCCGCTTGACGAGGCGCGTTTCTCAATGATTTCCAACAGGCGACCCGTGCGGGTATAGCCGGGCAACACGTTGTTGACCGTGATGCCAAAACGCCCGACCTCGTTGGCCCACGTCTTGGCCCAAGCCGCCACCGCCCAACGAGTGGTGTTCGACACGCCGAGATTGTCCAGCGGCTCTTTCACCGAGGTGCTGATGATGTTGATGATGCGCCCATAATCGGCAGCCTTCATGCCGGGCAACACGGCTTGGGCAAGCAACTGATTGCACAGCAAGTGATTGTGATAGGCTGCCAAGAACGCCTCGCTGCTCGCCGCCGTAATGGGGCCACCAGGAGGGCCTCCCGTGTTGTTCACCAACACATGGATAGGCTGGCGTTCGAGCAAAGCGTACACTTTTTCCAATAAATTTGAAGCGTCTGAAAAATCGGCAGCGATGTAGCCATGCCGCTGCCCTTGAGCAACATCAAGTCTCTCAACGGCTTCTTTTAAGGTGCTTTCGGTGCGAGCCAACAAAGTCACGTTGGCACCGAGCGCGGCGAGTTCCATGGCTACGGCGCGGCCAATGCCAGCACTTGCCCCGCCCACAAGGGCGTTTTTTCCAAAAAGAGATATGTTCATTGCGCGAAGTCTTATACCCAGATTAAAGAGGATTCGAACCTGCCAGTCGGCAAGGCAGGGATTTCCTTGATTGATTTGTATGATTCTCAAAGGATTGCGAGCGCCGCTCGTTCAAAACCACCTTGTCAGACCCTGTATTCAGGGGCTTGCCCGGCCAAGTGAAGCGGACGGGGCTGATTTGCGTTGACTATACAGGGCAAAACTACGGCCACTCATTGGGGGCTTGCGATTTTTTTTTCGCCCAAACTTGCGCGGAGAAAAATTTCCACCGTACCTTTGCCGAACGAACGTTCGGTACAATGCCAATTACAAAAATTGAAAAAAGGGATTTGTTGCGTCGTTGCTGGGAAGTTTTCAACCGACATGGCTACTACGGCACGTCAGTCAGCATGTTGGCGGAAGCGACGGGGTTGGGCAAGTCCGGGCTGATGCACCACTACACCTCAAAAGAGAGCCTCATGGGAGCTGTGGTGGAGTATGCGCTGGACGAGTTGCGCAGCTATGTGCTCGCCGTAGCGCATGAGGATTTGCCACCCGAACAGCGGCTGGAAAAGCTGCTGCGCCGCCAAAATCGGCTGGCCAAATACGAGCGGCGAGGCTGTTTTTTTGCCAACACTGCCCTCGAAACAGGCCGCGAAGGACTGTTCAACGAGCAAATCCAAACCATTTTCGCCGAATGGCAAGACACAGTGTCCCATATCCTCTCTGAGGTCATGCCGCCAGAAGAAGCCACCGAAATGGCCTATCGCCTGTTGCTCGAATATGAAGGCTCCGTCACGATGTACAAACTTACGGGCGACGAGCAGCACCTGGAGCGGTTTGTGGCGCGGGCAGTGGCGCTGTTCGGAAAAAAAATGCGCGGCGGTGTGTCTGCCTAAATTTTCATTATCATGCAAAAACTCATTTATCAATCCATAGGCTTTGGCCTCAATCTCGGCTCACTAGTAGCCCCTGCCCAAGCGGTGAAATGGGCTGTCAACCTCTTCTCCACGCCGCCCAAGCCGAAAGTGCGCGAGAAAGAACGCGCCTTTTTGGAGACTGCCCGCCAAGTGCGGCGAGTGGTCGCGGGGCAATCCATCGTGGAATACCACTGGGGCGAGGCGCAAGCGCCTTTGGTGCTGCTCAGCTACGGCTGGGGCTACAATGCGGGGCGCTGGCGGTATTTTGTGCCCGAACTCCTGACGGCGGGATTCCGAGTGCTGGCTTACGACCCACCGGGACACGGCCTCGCCCCCGCCGGGCGACTCAACATCCCGCTCAACGCGGCCATTGTCAGGGCGCTCTTGGAGGAATATGGCCCGGCAGACACCATCGTGGCCCACTCATTTGGCGGTAGCAGCAGCATTTATGCGCTGCAAGGGATGCCCCATCGCCTGCACCCACAGCGCATGGCCATCATGGCTTCGTTCAGTTTCGCCCCCTCGGTGTTCCGCGAATACCAACAGGCGCTGGGGCTGTGGCCAGGGCTTTACTGGCGGATGGTTCGCTTCTTCGAACAGCGCACAGGGCAACCCATCGAGCATTTTGACTTCGCCATGATGACGGCCAACCTTGCCCACATCGAAGGCTTGCTGGTGCACAACCCCAACGACCACGTGACCCCCTACAAGGAGGCACGGCGCTATTTCGATTTTTGGCCGGGCAGCCGCTTATATAGCCCGTCGGAGGGCGGGCACCATCTGGGCACTGCCAACATCACTCAGGCGATTCTGGATTTTGTTGCTACGGGGAAAGCGCCGGCACATTCAGAACGGCAAGAACAGCCCGTCCATGCGGGTCATGAGTTGGTGCGCTATTTTGCTGGACTTTGATGTCGGAAAAGTTTTGGGTGTGATTCTGAGTTCGTGGAGTTCGTTGCGGATTTTGAATTGGCCGTGACGACGAGACTTTCCGTAGGGGGTGATTTTGAAGGGCAAGTTAGGGGTTTTGAATTTGCCGATATTCTGTCAACCGCATTGCTTCTTTTAGTTTTTCAGAAATCACTTCTACAGATGTTTCAATAGGGAAATTACCAAAGAGAAATTTTTGTGGGTTTGCACCCTCGAATTCTCCTTTTGGGTTGCTTTCAAAAAATTTCAGTTTTTTCAGGGGGTACACATTTTAGTCCAAAGAAAACAGGAGTAGTTCTTTGACAAACGGAAAAGAAAACAGAAGGGGAGTTTTGTGGCTTCTGACACAACAATCCCCCCCTTCCTTATGCGCAAAAGCGCCTACAAAGATATTGTGGATTTTCTGGCAAAGACCAGTGAAGTTGCACCCCGAGGCAACCACCTGCGCCGCCTTCAGACGATGGCGAGCCTCGTCCACGGCTGCATGAAGAGCAAGTCGTGCGCGGTGGAGGGCATGAGCCAGCCCCGGCACGGCGAGGGTACGGGCAACAAGAACAGCCTGCTGCAAGAGGCGAAGCGCTGGCTTGGGAACAAATGGGTGGACTGGCAGTTGTTCTTCCTGCCGTTGGCGAAACGCTTTTTGGGCATGGCGGCCAAGGGGGGCGAGTTGGTTTTCGTCATCGATGGCAGCCAAACGGGCACCAAGCACAGCAGCCTGATGCTCTCGGTTTTGTGCGGGGGCTTTGCCCTGCCGCTCGTTTGGCTGGTCAAGGAGGGGGAAAAGGGGCACTTTCCCGAACAAATGCACTTGGACCTGCTGCACACGCTGCTGCCCATAGTACCCGAGGGTTGCCGCAAGGTACTCTTGGGCGACGGCGAGTTCGACGGGCAGCAATTGCGCCGATGGTGCGCCGACCAGCACTGGGAGTTTGTCCTGCGCACTTCCTGCGACCGGGTGGTGGACTGTGGCGGCGAAACGGCGCGCATGGATGCCCTGTCGCCCGCCAAGGGCGAGCGGGCGGTGTTTGTGCCCGATGCCGTGGACGGCATCAACGCCGTGTGCTGGCACGAAAAAGGCTTCGACAAACCTATTTTCCTGCTCACCAACATGGATGTGGGAGACATGGCCTGCTCTTACTACCGAAAGCGGTTCAAGATAGAGACCATGTTCAAAAACCTCAAATCAAAGGGGTTTCAACTCCACAAGACCCAAATCAAGGATGCCGACAGAATCGCCAAACTGATCTTGATCGTCGCCACGGCGTTTGTCCTGACCTTTTGCCTGGGCTGTTTCGTCAAACACTATTGCCCCGTCGGCAAACTCAAAACATTCCTCCGAAAGGATAAAATCGAAAAAATGGGGCCTATCCATCTGGCCCAAAAGTGTTGGGACGAAGCCTTTCACATCGCCTTAGATTTCTTTTCTGATTTGTCAAAGAACTTTGACTGGGTTTTTACTTGAAAAAATGTGTACCCCCTGAAAGTCAGTTTTTGGAGCAGCACCTCCTGTTTCTCCCCTTTTTTGATATTTCTGACAAAAATATTCAAAAACCAACCATTGAATCGAAGCGTCGCTTCAACCGAGACAATTTTCTCATCAAGCAGGACAAGGTCGTGATACAGCGTCGTTTTTTTCCATGTAGATTGATAGACTCGCTGTTTTAGGTGTTTCAAGGTTTGGAAGAAATCTTCGTTCACCAAGCCGCGCAACTTGGTAATCGAATTGGCTAAATGTGTTGACTCTTTTTGATAGACATCCATCAATTTCAGTATCTCACTCTCATGCTCTGCAAAAAATTTGAAAATTGGAGAATCGGTGTTCATGTTAGCAGAGAGATTTTCAATTGTTTTTACCAAATCCTTTAAGTGAACCAAATATTCAGGGTGGGCATGGTTTAAGTAAAAGCCGATGTTACGTTTTATTTCCTCAAAAAACTCGGGGTAGTTTACGCTGACAAAGCCATTGGTTTCCAGTTTTTTTACTGAAGCAGCATCTTCCACTTTTCGCAAACTTAAAACGATTCTGATGATTTTCCCGCCTTCATTTTGCTGACGTTTTTCAAGATATTGGGCATATTCGGCCAAGTCGTTGTAAACCCAAGCGAAAATTTTGTTCTCGATTCCGATGAGGTATTCATCTGTGCCTATCACTAAATCAATTCGTTTTCCCGTCTCGGTGGTAGTTTCTCGCTCGACAAATCTTGTTTCCAGTTTTCCTTCAACTTCTTTCTTAGCACATTTCAGAAGGCTTTTTATTAAAAGGTCTTTGAAGCCATGCACTTCGGTGGAGTCGAAAAAGAAAGACAAGATATTGCTTATGACGTTCTCGTAGTACGGGAAACCCGCCAATTCGGTCATCGTCGGATTGCTGCGAATGACCTTTGGTAACTTCCCGAACTCTTGTAAAATCTGTTCTAATTGTTTGATTTCCATAAGATTGTTCGTAAGCCAAATTTGTGCCAGAGGTTAGCTTGCCCCTGTTTGAGCAGTAACGCCAACTCTTTGTTGGCCCAGCGCGGGCCGCCAACTGAAAGTTGGCGTTACACTTCAAACACCATCGCCTCGCGCTTCCTATGTAACGCCAACTCTTTGTTGGCCCAGCGCGGGCCGCCAACTGAAAGTTGGCGTTACACCTCAAACACCATCGCCTCGTGTCCCAACTTCCTGAAATCCACCGGCGTGACGGCTGAGACGCCCTGTTCGGGCATATACACCCCGTAAATCGTGTCCACCGCCGCCATCGTCGCCTTGTTGTGGGTGACGACAATGAACTGAGAATCAGCGGAAAATTGGCGGATGATGCGGTTGAACTTCTCGATGTTGGCGTCGTCGAGCGGGGCATCCACCTCGTCGAAGATGCAGAAGGGCGCGGGCTTGAGCAGGTAAAGCGCGAAGAGCAGGGCGGTGGCGGTGAGCGTCTTTTCGCCGCCGGAGAGTTGGGCGATGGTCTGCGGGCGCTTGCCTTTGGGTTTGGCGATGATATTGATGTCCGAGTCGAGGGGCGAGTCGGGATTGGTGAGCACGAGGTCGGCGGAGTCGTCCTCGGTGAAGAGCGTGCGGAACACCGAGATGAAGTTTTCGCGCACCTGCGCGAAGGATTCGAGGAAGCGGGCGGTGGCGGTCTCCTCGATTTCTTTCATCGTCTGCGCGAGGTTTTCTTTGGCCGCGAGGATGTCGTTGCGTTGCCCGGCGATGGTGTCGTAGCGTTCCTTGATTTCGTTGTAGGCTTCGATGGCCATCGGGTTGACTTCGCCGTAAGTGTCGAGGCGGCGTTTGAGGTTGTTCACCTCGCGCTCGAGGGCATCGCGTTGGTAGGCAGGGTCGGGTTCATTGTTGATGACGTCGTTCACGCCGAGGCCGAATTCTGCCCGCAGCCGTTCGCCGATGGCCGTGATTTCAAATTTTACGTCGGAAAATTTTTCTTTCAAACGGTTGACCAAACCCTGCAAATCCTGCTGCTGGCGGAAGTTGTCGCGCTGCTTGTTTTCGAGTTCGTGGATTTCGTTGCGGGCTTTGAAGTAGGTCTGCTCGACGGCGCTGAGCGAGGTTTCTTTTTCCTTTTTTTCTAAATAAGCCGCCTGCAAATCCGCGACAATCTGGTGAATTTCAGCCTCGATGAGTTGGATTTCGTCGGTGTTGCGGGCCAAAGTTGTTTGCGCAGAGGCGAGATTTTGGCGAAGTTCCTCGCGGCGTTTTTCGCGGAAAGTCAGTTCCTGCCGGAAGGCGTTGACCTTGTTTTGCTGGCGAATGAACTCGATGTTTTGCTGGTTGAAAGCCGCGCTGGTCTGGCTCAAATGTTCGGCCACGTCGCGGAAGGAGCCGTCGGCGTTGGCAAGGCGCTCACGGACACTCGCGGCGGCGCGGGTTTTTTCGGCCAACTGTTTTTCAATCGCCGAATTGCTCTCGGTGAGCGCGGCAATGCGCTCGTTGGCGTCGCCGGCCTGTGCGTCGAAATTGGCGACGAAAGCGGCGATGTTGTCCAACTTGGCCTGCATCCCGGCTTTTTCCTGACTGAGCCGGTTGAGGCTTTCGCGCTCGCGCTGGAGCAGGGCGCTTTGGTCGGCGTTTTTCAGGCTTTGCAGGTGGGCGCGCAGCGTGGCGAGTTGGTTATTCAACTGGTTTTCAGTGGCTTCGAGTTTTTTTATTTCATTTTCTAAAATCTCCAGATTCTTTTTCCGGCCAATTTTTTTGCCTTCAAAAAGGCCGACGGAACCGCCGGAGACGCTGAATTTGCGGCGAACATAAGTGCCGGATTTGGATAAAACCGTCAGGTCGGGATTGGGAATTTGGGACGGCAAAGCGGGGTCGTCGGAAATGACGACATTCTCTAAAAGGAACTCAACGAGTGGGCGGTACTGTGCCTCCACTTCGACCAATTCCACGGCCCGAATGCCGCCCGGCAGCAATGCCAGCGGCGCCGTGTAATCCTTGAAAGCGTCGAGCAGGAAGAAGTTGGCGCGGCCTTTTTGGCTCTGGCCGAGCAGGGCGATGGCTTTGGCGGCCTCGTCCACGTTGGGCACGACGTAGTAGTTGAGATACTGTTCCAGATAGTTTTCGATGACGACGCGATACTCTTCGCGGACGTAAATCAGGTCGGAGAGCAGGGGGCAGTTTTTCGCCCAATCCTTTTGCTGGCTGAGAAACTTGATGCTTTCGGGGAAGCCTTCGAGCGACTCGACCATGCTCTTGGTGAGTTTATACTCGTTGCGGCGGGCATCGAGTTGGCGGTTGTGCGCGGCGATTTTTTTGAGCAAGTCGTCCTGTTGCTGTTCGGCGGCGGCAATGTCGGCCTTACGCTTGGTTTCGGAGGCTTCTAAGTCTTTGATTTTCTTCAATTCCGCCGCTTCCGACTTGTCTTGTTCGGCGATGTTTTTTTCCAAAACCTTCATCTCCTCGCGGCGGGTGGCGATGTCGCCGAGGGTGCGTTCCACGTCGCGGCGGAGGTTTTCGACCTGGTTCGTCTGAATGGCTTTCGTTTTTTCCAATTCGACGATTTCGCGCTCTAAACCTTGCTGGTCTTTTACAAATTCGTCCAAGTTGCCTTTCAACAGGTTATGGTCAGTGCGGACTTTTTCCAAGAGTTTTTGGGCTTCGGAAAGGGCGGATTCGAGTTCGGCTTCCAAATTTCGCTCGTAGTTTAAATCGGTTTGGTAGCCTTCGATTTCGGTGTCGAGTGTGCGCAACTGGTTGGCATTGTTGGCGATTTGGTCGTTGAGGCGTTGCAGGTCGTTGGCGACGAAGGAGCGTTTTTGTTCCAGCATCGCCTTTTCGTTTTCCTTGCCTCGGATGCGTCCTGTGAGGCGATTGACCTCCTGCTGTTGTTCGCTGAGTGAGGTTTCCTTGTCCACGTGGCTCTTGCGTTTTGCCTCGATGTCGGCCTCCAAAAGCCGCGACATGGCCTCGGTGGAGCGGTAGTTGTCTTCCTCGCGGGCGATTTGGGTTTCCAAATCCTTGAAGGTTTTTTTGTGCCGGGCGAGGTTGTGGACGGCGAGTTCGATGCTGAGTTTTTTGTACTCGTCTTTTAGGTCGTAGTATTTGCGGGCGCGCTCGGCTTGTTTTTCGAGTTTTTTGAGTTGGTCTTCGATTTCATACAGCAAGTCTTCCACGCGGTCGAGGTCTGCGGCGGTGGCTTCGAGTTTTTGCTGGGTTTCGTGTTTGCGGGCTTTGTATTTGCTCACGCCGGCGGCCTGCTCGAACATTCGGCGGCGCGCCTGTTCGCGGTCGCTGAGCAGGTCTTCGACCATGTTGAGCGCGATAATCGCGTAACTGTCGGCGCCGATGCCCGTGTCGAGGAAAAGCGAAGTGATGTCTTTGAGGCGGCAAGTGACGCCGTTGAGGCGGTATTCGCTTTCGCCGGAGCGGTAGAGGATGCGGCTGATGCTGACGCTGGAGTAGTCGGTCGGCAGCACGTTTTTGGTGTTGTCGAAGGTGAGCGTGACTTGCGCCATCTGGCCTTCCTTGCGTTTTTTGGTGCCGTTGAAGATGACCGACGACATTTTGTCGAGGCGCAGTTCGCGGCTTTTTTGCTCGCCCAGCACCCACCGGATGGCATCCACCACGTTGCTTTTGCCGGAGCCGTTGGGGCCTACCACGCCTGTCACGTCGGCGTTGAAGTGGAGGACGGTTTCGTTGGCAAAACTTTTAAATCCCTTGATTTCTAATGATTTGAGCCGCATAGCTGTACGCCGGAACGCTGTTCCGGTAGTGGAATAGGGTTAATGCCGGAACAGCGTTCCGGCGTACAAAAAGTGGGCGAAAATAGCGAGGTGGGATGAAATGGAGGGAGGGAAGTTTTTAACAATGTCCTGAAAATGGCCACTAACCTACCTTGCTCAAACTGTTTCGTTTTTCCAAAAATAACCCATCGCCACGCCAGCCGCCACTGCACGAATCGTCCTGTCCTTTGACAAATAGGAGGAAAAGGCGTTTTTGGAAATGCTCAATCTTTTCGACTTCGTGAAAGTCGAGTCGAAGGAGGAATTGCTGGGCCGCTTCATCCAGAATGCGCCCCAAAACGTGCCGCTCACCGAAGCAGATGTCGTCAATGAAGTGATGGAGCGTCGCTATGGCAAAAAGCCATGACCCATGCAAAATTTTTCAGGCTGTTCATTTTATACTTCGCGCCGCCAGATTTTGGGCATTGCTAAAAGTGCAATCTGCTAAAAAACAGGGAGAGCGAGCATGGTGAGCTGACAAATCCTAGTGAGTCAAGGTATAAAGTGGTTTTGAACGAACGCCGCTCGCGATCCTTTGAAAATCATACAAATCAACCAAGGAAATCCCTGCCTTGCCAACCGGCAGGTTCGAATCCTCTTTAATCTGAGTATAAATCTCCTCCATTGGGCATCAAAACGCCAGCACTTTTGCCTTCATGCCCTCTTTCTTTGCTTCCAGAAATTGTGCCGCCACTTCCTGCACCGTCTGCTCCAAGGGGCGATATTGGAAGCCAAAAACGGAGCGCGATTTGGCATTGTCGTAGTAAAAGCTCGATACGCTGCTACGCGCACTTTCTTTGGTGACGACAGGCTCCGCGCCCAGCAATTTCTCTTTCAGCCATTCCACCCGCCAAGCCACTTCTGCGAGAAGGGGTGTCACTTTGATAGGGGGAGGCTTGGTGCCCAAGGCATTGGCAATCAGCTCAAAGAGCTCGCGGAAGGAAGCGTTGTGGGCATTGAGGATGTAGCGCTCGCCCGAAATATCGCTTTCGAGCAGGTGGAGCATGAATTGAGCCACATCACGCACATCCACGAAGCCGCCCCTGCCTACTGGCCAGAATTTCAACCCTTTGTCTATTTGGCTGAAAAATCGCGGCGACCCCGCCTCCCAAAAGCCGCTTCCGAGTATGACGGCGGGGTTCACAATGGCTACCGGCAACCCTTCGGCATGGGCACGCCACACCTCTTGCTCGCTTAGGTATTTGCTGATGGCGTAGCGGCTGTTGCCTCTGCTTTGCACCCATTTGGAGGTTTCGTCCAATCGTGGGCGGGTCTTGGAGCGGCCAAATGCCGCGATGCTGCTGACGTGAATCAATTTTTGGATGCCAAAGTCCAAGGCGAGGTTGACGATGTTCGTCGTGCCGTCCACATTGGTCTTTTGGAGGCGCTCCGCGTCGCGGGGGTGGAAGGAGCTGATGGCCGCGCAGTGCATGATGTGGGTGACACCCTGATAGGCGTCTTCCAATGCCACGATGTCGGTGACATCGGCCTCGAGCCATTCCACCTCGGAAGCAGATTCTTGTACCAAGTCCATCGGGCTGGAGGCCCGGCGCAGGGCGCGAACGCGATAGCCCTTTTTCACCAATAGCCGCACGAGATAAGAGCCAAGGAATCCTGTGCCGCCAGTGACCAGAATGAGGGAGTTTTTTGTTGTCATTGTTTGCTGACCAATGTTTGCGTGTATTCGGCCACTGCTTTTATTTCCTCCGGTGTGAGTATTTCATTGAAAGGTGTCATCAATTTTTTGCCGTAAGCGATGATGTTGATGCGTTCTTCGAGCGTCAGGGTGGTGGCAGTGAGGTCTTTGGCACCGTTGAGGCCGAGTTTGCCATCGGCGCCGTGACAAAGGACGCAGTATTGGCGAAAGATGGCCATGCCGTCGGGCGTGAGGGCAGGGGCGTTGTTGGCTGCCTGAGCGGCGCTGGCGCGGCGGTTGATTTGTTCTTCGGCAGAGCCACAGGCAACGAATAGGGCAGCGATGCTCAGGAGCAGGACGTATGGGTTGCGCGTATGCATGTTCTTTGTTGCTGGAAAAAAGTTAGGCACAAGAAACTCGCAAAGGTGCGCATCGGTTTTTGATTTTTGGTAAAAAATGGGTCAAGGGGTAGGTTCAGCAGGATAAGAGAAGGGTGGCCATCGAGCAAAAAAAAATCAAAAATGTCGAAACACTTAGAACCCTAAAACCATCGTATATTTGCCCTTAGTATTTGGCCAAAACTTTTTCGGGCAAAACTTCATTTTGCTCGCCAGCCGACCAAGAGTGTTTCGCCAAATCTTTTTTCGACACTTCATCACCATTTGTTCATAGTGTTTGTTTTTTGTTTTGTCCCTGTTAAGTAGCAATATTTAACAGGGTTTTTTGTGCGTTTTTGGCATTTGAGGCAAAGAATCATTGGTCAGGCGATATTTTTTTTGCTTGTTTGGGAAATTTTTTCTTTTTGGCACACGTTTGGGAGTTCAAATTGTAGCTTCATACAATAGAAACGGTTTAGTGAAAAAGCCCGTGGCAAACGCGCCACGGGCTTCTTTTTTTTGCCCTTGTACGGGGCGGGGTATGGTCTGCTGTGTCGTTTTTTTGAAAAAACACTGCCACGAGCTGTAAGAGCATGTTCAAAAATTTTTGGTTAGTGAGGTGGGGTTAGTGCAGAACAACTTTTTGTCAAGCGGCCATTCGCCCTAAAATCACTTGAATGTTCGCCAGCAATATCATGGATTCCGAACTTTTTGTTGTTTTTTCATGGTCTTTATCCAATCGTCGGAAGAAATTGAACCAGCCGAAAGTCCGTTCGTTGACCCAGCGTTTTTTGATGGGCACAAAGCCCTTGGAGGTTGGCGGACGTGAAGATATCTCCACCTCCACGCCGAGTTCGGAGGCGGCAAACTCGCTGAAAGCGCCGGCGTAAACCCCGTCCACCAGAATCTTTTTCAACCGGCCAAAGTGGGCCGAGCATTGTTTCAACAATTGAATGCCCATTTGACCGTCGGGCTTGTTGGCGGCACTGACCACCACACCAATGACGAGACCCAAAGTGTCCACCAGGATGTGCCGCTTGCGTCCGTTCACTTTCTTGTTGCCGTCAACGCCCCTTTCTTCGTGGACAAAAGGCGCTGCCTTAACAGATTGGCTGTCAATGCAGACAAGGCTTGCGCTGACCTCCTTGCCCCAAAAAAGCCGCTCCAGTTCGGCCACCCAGTCGTTCACCGTTTGCCAAACACCCTGGCGCGACCACCGATGAAAATAATAGTACACGCTCTTCCAAGGCGGAAAAACAGCGGGCAGGTTGCGCCACTGGCCGCCTGTCCGGTGCAAGTACAAAATGCCGTTCACGACGGCTCGCAAATTATGTTTGCGTTTCCTTTGGTAGGGCAAAACTTCTTTCAGAACTTCCCATTGGGAATCGGTCAACTCAGTAAACTGCGTTTGCATAATTTTTAAGTTTTGGTCAACTCAAAATTACGCACCGATTCCCATGTTTTTTAAAACAAATAATTTTTGAACATGGTCTAATGGAGAAGGTTTTACACCAAGTTGTCGAACTGGTAGATTGGATAGGGCAGCGGCGTATTGGCCGGCATGTCCATCAAAGTCCTGATAAGGCCGTCGTGGAGGTCATAGACCCAGCCGTGCAAATGAGGGCGGTTGTGCCTTTTCCACGCGGTCTGCACGATGGAGGTCTCGGCAAGGTTGAGCACTTGGCTCTGGATGTTCAGCTCGATGAGGCGATTGACCTGCTCATCTTCGGTGCTGAGGGCATCAATTTCGGCGGAGTTCAGACGGTACACGTCTTTGATATTGCGCAGCCATTTGTTGATGATGCCATAGGAGTGGCGCGACAACGCCGCCTTCACGCCGCCGCAACCGTAGTGTCCGCACACGATGATGTGTTTTACTTCCAACACTTCCACCGCATACTGCAACACGCTAAGCATATTGAGGTCGGTATGCACGACCAAGTTGGCGATGTTGCGATGGATAAAAATCTCGCCTGGCTGGGTTTGCGTGATTTGGTCGGGTGGCACTCGGCTGTCCGAACAACCAATCCACAGAAATTCAGGCCGTTGCACATTGACCAAGCGTTCGAAGAACTGAGGGTCTTCCACTACTTTTTCTTTTGCCCATGCTTTGTTTTCGAGGAGTAAGCGATCGTAAGTGTTCATGTTTCAGAAGTATTTATGATTTGTGTTGCTTGGCCGCTGAGGCGATGTACTGATACGTTGATATTTTTGAAATGCGCTGTTTGGATAAAATCGTTTATGATTTCGATATTGTCGAGGTCAATGAAACTGGTCCGGCTGACATCAATCACCACGTCGCTGCCTTCCGTGAGGCTTTTCAACACTCTTTTGAGTTCGTGCCGGTGCAAAAAGGACAAATCCTTTTTGAACCGAATCAAGTGTTTGTTGCCCTCTTTAATATGAATGATGGCCGAGTGAAAGTTATTGTATAGGATGAACGCTCCGGCCACGAACAGCCCTACTCCAATGCCAATCAAGAGGTCGGTGAGCAAGATAGCGACAATAGTGACCACAAAGGGTATGAGATGCGCCCACCCTTTTTCGTACTTTTCAACAAAAATACGAGGTTGGGTCAATTTGTAGCCAACCGAGATGAGCACGGCAGCCAAAGCTGCCAATGGAATTTTATTGAGCAGACCCGGAATGGCTATCACGCAGAGCGCCAGCAAGACTCCGTGAAGTATCGTGGACATTCGGGTGCGTCCGCCCGAACTGACGTTGGCCGAGCTGCGCACGATGACGGAAGTCAGGGGCATTCCGCCTATGAGGCCAGCCGTCATGTTGCCAATGCCTTGCGCAAAGAGCTCGCGGTTGGTTGGCGAGATGCGCTTGAGGGGGTCGAGTTTGTCCACAGCCTCTATGCACAGCAACGTCTCGATGCTCGCCACCAACCCAATGGTCACCGCCGAGGTCCAAACGTCCCTGTTCCCAATTTGGGTGAAATCCGGGAAATGGAACTGTTTGAAAAACTCGCCAAACGACTCAGCGACGGGGATGGAGACCAAATGACTGTCTGAAATGGCGAGCGCTGGGAAGTTGGCCTTGAAGAAGATATTGGCCAAAATGCCGAAAGCGACCACAAGCAAAGGCCCCGGAAGGTACTGAAACCACTGAACCCTTTTGCGCAGGGATGCTCCTTCCCACCAAAACAGAAAAGCCAGAGAGATGGAAGAAATGATGACCGCTCCCGGAGAGATGTTATCGAGCATCCTCAGCAACGTGGAAAAAGTGTTGCCACCATCACTTTGCACAAAAGCCAAATCGCCTTCGGGGTCGCGGTCGTAGCCCAAGGCGTGCGGGATTTGTTTCAAAATCAAAATCAACCCGATGGCCGCGAGCATTCCTTTGATGACGGCGGACGGAATGAAATCTCCAATAACACCGGCTTTTAACACGCTCAACAGGATTTGCAAGGCTCCCGCGAGCATCACCGCCAACAAAAAAGCTTCAAACGTGGGCAATTTCTCCACCGCGCCCAGCACGATGACCGTCAGGCCTGCCGCCGGGCCACTCACGCTCAAAGGCGAACGGCTGATAAGCCCCACCACTACCCCACCTATCACCCCCGTAAGAATGCCTGCGAAAAGCGGCACCCCAGAGGCCAACGCTATGCCCAAGCAAAGCGGCAAGGCCACCAAAAAAACAACGAGTGCAGCCGGAGCGTCGTAACGAAGGTTAGAAGTAAGATTTTCAAACTTGGGTGTCATAAGATGTAGTCAATAGATTGTTGGACTTCAGCAATGGACGAGGGGATTTTTTCGGGATTAGGCCGATTCAGAATCAGCCCTGGAAATCACCGCACGGGTGTCCACTCTTTCATGTACGACTTTCTCAAAAAAAGCAAAGAAAGCCCTTCTCTAAGATAAATCAAACTCAGGCGCAGGTAGCCGTACTCCCGAAAACGGCGCGGCGAATGATGCACCGACAGCCTGTAAAAATAACCGATGCGGCCTTCTTTGTGCAACCGGTAAAACAAATTGCAGTCTTCCCCCGCCACAATGGTCTCGTTGTAGCCATTGATTTTTTCAAACACCGAGCGCCGCACCAACTGACATTCTCCCTTGGCCAGATAGACCCCGACCATGAAAGACAGGCGTATCACCGAGTTCATCAGGATGTGGTACAATTTGTCCGGCAGCCCCGATTCTTCTGGATAGACCCATATCGGCACGGTGGCAGCGACGATGTCGGATTGGTCGAACCTTGCAAAAACCGTTTGAAAAAACCTGTCTTTGTTGGGAATGCGCACATCGGCATCCGTGTGGAAGAGCAGTTCGCCTGTGGCTTGCGCTGCGCCAAGATTGCGCCCGATGGCGATGTTTTGTTTGGCTGGCCCCGTCACGAGGCGCACCCGCTCGCCGCATTTTACTTGCCAACGCTGCACTTCCGCCGCCGTGTCGTCGCGGCTGTCTGCGTCCGAAATGATGATTTCGAGGTTGTACTTTTCGAGATAAGGCTCGAACTGGCCAATGGTTTGGCCAATGTACTTGCCCTCGTTTTTGGTCGGAATGACGATGCTCAGTTTTACTTTTTCCAACATGATATTTTTCACAATAATCGGCAAAAGTACCGAGACGGCGGGTTTGGGAAGGGTTAAGTTATTGTAACTGGCCTTCGTCAAGGGGACAAACAAGACGCTCGCCTTCGTCACAAAAGTAACCAAAAGCCAGCGTTGAAAGGAAATGGCCGCAACAGTTCCTTTATTGACCGACGTGCGCCTTGTAGGCGGAGGCGGTCATCAGTGCGTCAAGGTCGGAGGGGTTGGACACCTCTATTTTTACAATCCAGCCCTTGCCGTAAGGGTCTTCGTTGATGAGCGCAGGATTGCCGCCGCGAGCATCGTCAACCTGCTCATTGAACTCTACCACCTTTCCTTTTACTGGCATGAACAGGTCGCTGGTGGTTTTCACGGCTTCCACGGTGCCAAATACTTGGTGGGCATCCACGATTTCTCCGACGGTTTCCACTTCGATGTAAACCAATTCGCCCAACTCACTTTGAGCATAGTCAGTGATGCCTACCAATGCGACGTTGCCTCCTTCAAGGTGAACCCATTCGTGGTCTTCGGTGTATCTGAATTTGTCTGGGAAATTCATTTCGCTGTTGTCAATGTTGAGTGAAAAATTTCAAAGGGTACACATTTTTTCAGGTAAAAACCCAGTCGAAGTTCTTTGACAATTCGGAAAAGAAGTTAATGACGCAGTCGCAGTCGTTCCTGATGGCCAGTTGTGCGATTGCGATGGGGCCTATTTTGGGCAACCTGTCCTTTCGAACGATGACCTCGAGCCTTTCGACTGGCTCTTTTTCCTTGATGAACACCCCCATGCAAAAACTGAGGACGAAGGAGAAAGCGGCCACGATGATCAGGTTTGCCAGTTTTTTGGGACATTTCAGCCGTGTCTTGTGGAGGTAGAAGCCGGCAGACTTGAGGTGCTTGAACAAGGTTTCGATCTTGAACCTCCGTTTGTAGTAATGGCAGGCCTCGTGGCCCAGTTCGAGGTTGGTCAACAGGAACAGGGGCTTTGAGTGCCCTTTTCCGCGCCAGTACACCGCGTTTGCCAGCGGCAGGGCGCCCCCGATAAAGCAAATGCTGCGGGTGGTACGCAAAGAGTCGAAGCGTGCGACCTCGCCGTCAAAGTCGATGAGGCGGTCCGAGGACGTCCTGACCACGAACAGCCAACCGTTCTCCACACACCACTGCCGCAGGCCCTGACCGTCAAACTCCCCGTCGCCCAAGAGCACGATCCTGAAGCCCGGCGGACAAAAGTGGGCGACCATTTTGACCAGGTCGGTGTGCATCTCCTCTGGGAAATGCCCCTTTTCCCCCTTTTTGACCACCCAAGCCACCGGAATGGCAAAGCCTCGGCACATGACCGAGAGCATCAACGTCGTGTTGGCCGAGCCCGTCTGGCTGCCGTCCATGACCAGCACGAGCTCGCCCTTGTCCGCCAAGCCCAGCAAAAAGTACTGGGCGAAGGGCAGGTAAAAGGTCTGCCAATCGGTCCACTTGTTGCCCAGCCAACGCTTGGCCTGCTGCAACAGGCTGGACTTCTTCCTCGCCCGGTAAGCCTCCGTGGCCTCGCTCAAACTCTCCAAACGACAGTGCCCGTTGCGCACGCAGGCTTGGATCAGGCTCGCCATCAGGCAAACACGCCTGGACAATTGGCCGCTGCTGGACCCGGGTATGACCCTGTGTAAAAAATCGAGAATATCTTTGTGGGCGCTTCGGCGCATATGGAAGGGGGGATTTTGATTAGGAACCACAAATTTCCCCTCCATTTTTCTTTTCCGACTTTTCAAAGAACTAAGCCCGGTTTCTTAACCGGAAAATGTGTACCCTTTCAAAGTGAAAAATGATTGAGTCGTTCGACTGACGGCAAATGTAGTGCTTTTGGTTTTGGGGCAAATTTTAAGACAAAAAAAATTGCCGTATCGAGCCGCGCAAGGCCGCGCCGCGCTCGGAGCGTGGCGATAGGATGCCAAGCGATGACAAACCTAAATTTTAACAAAAGGCGCGACTTGCAGATTTCGGCAAAAGTCTCATTCTTGCGCCGAGAAATTTTTCATAATCGTACTCAACATGAAATACAAAGCGCTCAGCCCTGACCTCTTCCAACACAATCGCAAACGCTTCACCCGCGAGATGAAACCGGGCGCTATCGCCGTTTTCAACTCGAACGACCAGATGCCCCGCTCTGGCGACCAATTTTTCCCGTTCCGCCAAAACGCGGGGCTATACTGGCTTTCTGGCATTGACCAAGAGGAAACTATGCTCCTTCTCTTCCCGGACTGCCCCAAAGATGAGCACAAAGAGGTGCTGCTCATCCGCCGCACCGATGAGCACCTCGCCGTGTGGGAGGGCCACAAGTACACCAAGGAAGAGGCTCAACAGGCTTCGGGCATCGAAAAGGTGTATTTCCTCGACGAGGCCGAGCAGGTCGTGAACGAGATGATATTGCTCGCAGACGGTATCTACCTGAATCTCAACGAAAACGACCGGTATCTCTCGCCAGTGGAGACCCGCGATTTGCGCTACGCCAAATATGTCCGCGACCGCTACCCGGCACACACCATTCACCGCTCACAGCCTATCCTGAAAAAGCTCCAGACGGTGAAAAGCCAATGGGAGGTGGATGCCATTCAGCACTGCATTGACATCACGGGCAAGGCATTTCGCCGTGTGCTCGAATTCGCCCGGCCTGGCGTGTGGGAATATGAGATAGAGGCGGAAATCATCCATGAGTTCATCCGCAACGGTGCCACCGGGCACGCCTACACGCCTATCATCGGGTCGGGGAAGAATGCTTGCGTGCTTCACTACGTCGAGAACAATCAACAGTGCAAGGACGGCGACGTGGTGCTTATGGACTTTGGTTGCGAATACGCCAATTACAATGCGGACCTCACGCGCTCTATTCCGGTGAATGGTCAGTTCAGCGACCGCCAGCGCGCCGTCTATAACGCCGTGCACCGCGTGATGAAAGAGGCCAAAACCATGCTCGTGCCGGGCAACACGTTGGAGGAGTATCACAAAGAGGTGGGCAAAATCATGGAAAGCGAGTTGCTTGGGCTTGGGCTTATCAGCCGCGAAGACATAGAGAAGCAGGAAAAAGACAAGCCTGCCTACAAAAAATACTTTATGCACGGCACAAGCCATCATCTCGGTCTTGATGTGCACGACCTTATGCACCGCTATGAGCCATTCCGCGCCGGCATGGTGTTCACCTGCGAGCCGGGCATTTACATTCCTGACGAGCGCCTCGGCATCCGTCTCGAAAACAACATCCTCATCACCGACAATGGCCCGGTGGATTTGTTTGAAAACATTCCAATCGAATTGGAAGAAATCGAAGAGTTGATGAACGCGAGCGTGCTCGGTTGATGGCGCTGCCCGCGCGTTACTCAAAGCCCTTTTCTCAAGCGTGCCACCGGGATGTTCAGTTGCTCCCGGTATTTCGCCACGGTGCGCCGAGCGATGTTGTAGCCTTTTTTCATCAACATGGATTTGAGCTTTTCATCGGAAAGCGGGCGGCGCTTGTTTTCCTCCCCGATGATGTCGGTAAGGATTTTTTTCACTTCCAAAGTAGAGACCTCCTCGCCGTCTTGGGTGCTCAGGCTTTCGGAGAAAAAGTCTTTGAGGCGCTTGGTGCCAAATTCGGTTTGGACATATTTTGAGTTTGCCACCCGGCTCACGGTTGAGATGTCCAATCCGGTCGTGTCGGCGATGTCTTTCAGAATCATGGGGCGGAGCTTCTTCTGGTCGCCTGTGAGGAAGTAATCGTATTGGTGTTTGAGAATGGCCCCCATCGTGAGCATCATGGTTTGCTGGCGCTGCTTGATGGCATCAATGAACCATTTGGCGCTATCAATTTTTTGCTTGATGAACAAGACGGCTTCCTTTTCCTTCTTCGTCGGGCGGCGACCATTGCGGCCCGCGTGGAATGCTTTGAGCATGTCGCGGTATTGGTCGTTGATGCGGAGGTCGGGCGCGTTGCGGGCATTGAGGGTGAGCTCGAGCTCGCCGTCGCGGTTGTTCACGAGAAAGTCTGGCACCACATAGTTGAGCGCCCGGTCGCCGCGGGTGGCAAATCCGCTGGCGGGTTTGGGATTGAGCTTCAGTATTTCATCCACCGCGCATTTGAGGTCTTCCTCGTCAATGTTGAGCTGGCGGCAGAGCTTCTGGTAGTGCTTTTTGGTGAACTCGTCGAAGAAGTGGTCAATGATGCGAATGGCGATTTGGACGGCCAGTTTTTCTTCGTACGATAGGCTGTCCTCATCCTGCCGGAGGCGGTGGTGGAGTTGGAGCAAGAGACATTCACGCAAGTCGCGGGCGCCTGTGCCGGGGGGGTCGAACTGTTGTATTTTGGCGAGGATTCGATTGATTTCTTTTTCGTGGGTGGATATGTTTTGGCTAAAGAGCAAATCGTCTACCATGGCAGCGGTCTCGCGGCGCAGGTAGCCGTCGTCGTCAATGGAGCCGATGATTTGCATAGCGATGGCGCGTTCGCGCTCGTCGTCGAGGTCGAGCAGGCCGAGTTGTTGTTCGAGATATTCGTGGAAGGTGTTTTCAAAGGCGAGTGGCACTGTTTTCTCCTCCTCGTCGCCACCTCGTCCTTCGTCGCGGGTTTTGTAGGTAGCCGGGTCGTCTTCTATGAAGTCCATGAGATAGTCGTCAAGTTCCACATCGTCGTCGCGGAGGCTGACGGCTTCTTCTTCATCGGCATAGTCTTCCGAGGTGTCGCGGTCTATTTCGTCGAGCAATTCCGCGTCGCTCGAAGCATCGCCGTCGTTGACTTCGGCGTCCGACCCGTTTTCGCCCGATTCGGATTTTTGTTCGCGTTCGTAGTAGCTCAAGTCGGCATCGGCGAGGTCCATTTCTGACATTCCCTCGGTGAGGTCGGCGGTTTCGTCGCCTTCTTCGAGCGCGGGGTTGACTTCCAATTCTTCTTGGATGCGCTGCTCAAGTGTAGCCGTTGGGATTTGTAGCAGTTTCATCAGTTGAATCTGCTGGGGCGAGAGTTTTTGCTGAAGTTTTTGGGTGAGGGTCTGTTTTGGTCCGTAGTTAGATGCCATCTGCAAGAGGGATTAAGATTGAAAAAATAAAGAAATCATTGCTGGGCAAAACGGCCTTAGCAAACCAAAGGCCAGTTTGGAAAAATGGGGAAGCATTGTTAGGAACTATTTTTGCAAAACAGTTTGAAAATAAAGTTTAATCCTATGATTTTCAGTCGTTTGAAATGTTATCGGCTAAAAAATCGGTGCTTCATTTTTTTTAAAAATTTTTGGCAAGGTTACAGGAAAATCATCAATTGCCCGACATTTTTAACATTAGAATTTTGAAAAAGAAAATCCGCGACGAAAGGGCAATTTGGCTTGTTCCGTCATTCAAAAATTGTGTTTAGGCAACCCGCATGGAGGGGCTGTAAAAATGGCGCGATGCTGCTCCGGGCACAAAAAAATGCCCCATGCCAACCAATTGTCGGCATGGGGCGCTTGTTGACGGGAGTTCCGAATCACTCGTTCAGGCCCCAATCGTAGTCTTTAAACGTGACCACCGCGCTGCTTTTCAACCGGGTCGTCGCGTATTGATTCAGGTATTTCTTGAGGTCGCCAAAGTCGGAGGCATACCACTCGAAAATCTTGCTGACCGAGGCTTTGGATTCGGAAAGGGTGTTGTAATTCGTGTCGTTGATGAAGGCACGCGCGCGGGTATCGAGTGCGGAGTCGAGGTTTTCGGCGGTGTAGGCACGATTCCAAAGCGGGGGGCACGATTTGGCGGCGCAGTTGACGGCAAAATGGATGCGTGGGTCTTTGAACTGCGGGCGGATGATGTCGTTTTCGATGTTATTGAGGCTGTATTTTTTGTCGCCGAGTTTGATGCGTTTCACGTCCCATGTTTTGCCGCCGTCGAAGTTCATGATGCTCTTGGCGGGGTAGTTGTCCACGACGAGTTTGAGGGTGAAGGCGTTGTAGGCGTTGAGCCAATAAGCCAATTTTTCCTCGCGTGCCCATGAGTCTTGCACGGGATGGTCGCTTAGGGTCTGGCAATAAGCAGCCAGCGCGTCTTTGTCTGCCTTCAAGGCTTTGTAGTTCACCCGTCCTGTTTCGGAGACGTGTTTTTGCAAGAGTGAGTCGAGACCCGCATGGGAGGGGGCCGTTTGGGCTTGAAGCGCAAGGGTGGCGAAGCATAGCCACAAGGTGGTTGCAAATGTTTTTAAGTGCATGGTTTTTGATTTTTGAAACTAGTTTTGATGGGATATACGGTCAAACGGCGGTGGGTGGTTTTTCGTTTGCCTTTTGCTTTGATGAAAAACGAAAGTGTTTTGCGCCGGACGTTTTCTACCCCGTCCGCTTCCTACCTTGCTTCGTTGAGGTGCTTGTTTTTTCATCTCATTTCTGCGCGAACGGGATTTTCATGTAAGTTTGCCGCTTGATTTTCCCAAAATGCAAAAACACCCCAACAACCGTTCAGCCCAAGCTTATGTCCGTCAAAATCACTCACCTCCTGAAGATATACGACACCCAGCGTGCGGTGGACGATGTGTCGTTTGAAGCGCGAAAGGGCGAAGTGCTTGGTTTTCTCGGCCCCAACGGCGCGGGCAAGACGACCACCATGAAAATCATAACAGGCTATTTGCCGCAGACCGGCGGAAAGGCGGAGGTGTGTGGCTTCGACGTGAGCGAGCAACCTATGGAAGCCCGTGCCCGCGTCGGTTATCTGCCCGAGCACAATCCGCTATACCGCGACATGTATGTGCGCGAATATCTGGCATTCACGGCAGGGCTTCACCGGGTGGCAAATCCTCGTCAGCGCGTGGATGAAATGGTGGAGCGCACCGGACTCGCCAGCCACCGCCACAAGCAAATCGGCGAGCTTTCCAAGGGCTATCGCCAGCGTGTCGGTCTGGCTCAGGCGATGCTCCACGACCCGGAGGTGCTTATTCTCGACGAGCCTACGAGCGGCCTCGACCCGAACCAAATTATCGAAATTCGGCAGCTAATCAAGGATTTGGGAAAGGAGAAAACGGTAATTCTCAGCACTCACATCCTTGCAGAGGTAGAGGCCGTGTGCGACCGCGCCATCATCATCAACAAGGGCAAATTGGTGGCTGACGCACCTATCCACGAGCTGAAACAACAGTTCACGGGGCAAACGATTGTCACGGTGGAGTTTGCCGAAAGCGCCGACAAAAGCCTGCTGTCGAAAATCAAAAACGTGCAGACGGTGAAGCACCTTGGCAACAACCAGTGGCAACTCACGGCTCCTGCCGACAAGGATATTCGGGCCGACATTTTTGCCTTTGCAGTAGGCAACCAGCTGACTTTGTTGGAATTGAGAAAGGATACTTACTCGGTGGAGGAGGTTTTCCAGCAACTGACGAAATAAGGCGACACCATTCTTATTCAGCGACTGAAACGGGCTTCGTCAAGACGCTCGCGCATTTTTGACTTATCATGTTTTCGATTTTTCGCAAAGAAATAAACACCTTTTTCTCTTCTCTCATCGGCTACATCGTCATTGGGGTGTTTCTGGTGCTGATGGGGCTGGTCATGTGGGTGTTTCCAGAATTTAGTGTGCTGGACAACAACTACGCGAACCTTGACACGCTGTTTGGCATCGCGCCGATGGTGTTCATGTTTCTCATTCCGGCGGTCACGATGCGGACGTTCGCCGAGGAGAAGCAAACGGGTACGATTGAGCTTTTGGTGACGCGCCCCATCACTGATTGGCAGATTGTGGGCGGCAAATTCCTCGCTTGCTTTGTCTTGGTGGTTTTTGCATTGGTACCAACGGTTCTCTATTATTTCGCGGTGTATCGGCTCGGTGCGCCACCGGGCAACTTGGACTCTGGGGGCATACTTGGCTCTTACATTGGCCTGTTGTTTCTTGCCGCCGCTTTTGTGGCCATCGGCATATTTGCCAGCTCGCTCACCAACAATCAGATAGTGGCTTTTGTGCTTGCCACGTTCCTGTGCTTCTTTGTCTATCTTGCTTTTGATTTTCTCAGCAGGCTTCCTGTCTTCTTCGGGAAAACCGACGACATTGTGCAGGCCATCGGTATCGAATACCACTACAAATCGGTGAGTCGCGGAGTGCTCGACACCCGCGATGTGGTCTATTTCCTGTCGGTGATTGCGCTGTTTCTCGCCGCCACGGTGCTGTCGCTGGGGCGGCGCAGGTGGTGATTATTTGCCGCCAGCGGTGTTGTCCGCCTCATCCTCACCCTCGAAGATGAGTAGTTTGACCCGGCGGTTCCACTTGCGATTTTCTGGCAGGTCTTGCTTGACGCCTTCGCTGATTTCCTCCGAGTTGGGTGCCAAAGACTCTGCCTCACCAAAAATTTTGATGAACATCCTATCTGCCCGCACGCCTTTGCCAATGAGGTAGTTGCGAGCAGCGCGAGCGCGGTTGCCTGCGAGTTCCATATTGGCGGTGGCGCTGCCTACTCCATCGGTGTAGCCTTCTATTTTCAATTTGAAATCGCGATTTTCTTTGAGTCTTGCACACACCCAGTCGAGCGCCTCTTTTGATTCGGCATCGAGGCTGTGTTTCCCAAAATCGAAAAAGATGTTTCGCTCTTTCTCCGTGCCTTTGAGCAACTGGGCATAAGCCTTCCCATTGCGCAAGTAGGGGCAATGGGTTTCGTTGAGCGCTCTTTCTTCTTCCAAATCAATGATGATGGCATAGGGAAAGCCTTTGCCTATCATCTCCGTCTGTACTTTTTCCGCGTCCTCGCGAGTGAGGCAAGCACTGGCAAAGTACTTGTGCATTCCCATCTGGCTGGTGCAAGCGACCTTCTCAACACCTTTTTCCTTGAAAAAGGCATCGGGCATTTTTTCGGAATACGCGGCGATTTGAACGAGGAATTCCTGAGCTGCCATGTTGGCGAGAGGGGCGATGCAAAGGGCAAGCGCGAAAAGGGTAGCGGTTTGCTTCATGTGCGGGGAGGGTGTTTGTGTGCGTTGAAAAACTAATGCAAAAGTAGTACGCCTTGCCGGATATGAATGTCTTTGGTATCAAACAGTTCGTTAAGAATGTGTCGCTGGTATGATGCCTGCCACGAGTTTGTAGTGCAGCCCCTCATGCAGGATGCCCAACGAGAGGCATAGGTAAAGCCGCGGCGCATTATTCAGAAAGTTTTGGTCGAATTGAATCTCGCGCAGGAAAATGGGGTCTGTCACGGGCAGGTTGTATTGATTTTTGTTGAAATCGAAATGTAGGCGGACGTGGGGCTTGTCGGGGTTGGCAAAGTTGGGCTTTATGGCAAATCGAAAGTCAACTACCTTGATGAGCGTGAGGGATTCGGACAGTTCGCTGGCTTCTTCGACCGAGACGGAGTTGGAGGCATTGCCGAACAAAAAGGGTTGGTATTGGTCGCACAGTGTTTCGAGTTTTTGGTCTGGAAAAACGCCTTTTGTTTTCAAAGAATTAGGGTTGAACAACACGTTTTCTACTTGATGTCCCTCTGGCACGGGGTCGAAAACGTCCATTTCCACGACATCGAGCAATTTCAATTTGTAGGAGAGGCGCGAATCAATCTCGCCGTGTGGCGTGTCGGCACTGACGGGGCGAATCCAGCGCGGCTTGTCGTGTTCGTTCCAAAGTGGTATGCCGTTGTGACATTCAATCCCGGCGACGCAGCGACCGCCTTCTTTATATGAATTGGCGAGGCAGATGAAGGTTGCTTTCATGGTTTTCAACTTTGAAATGAGATGATTGAAAGAATATGGCAGCGGCTCGGCAGGGCTGATTCACTTCAAATGTACAATCTCAATATCGGGGCGCACGGCTTGAAGATACTCAGCCAGCAGACGGCGATGGCAATGTTCGGGGCCGTGTTCGCTGCACAGGAGGCAGTGGCGGTGGAGGCTTTCGATGTCGGTTTTTTGGGCGACTTTGCGGCGGTCGAGCAAGTTGAGGTATTCGGTGGCGTATTCGTCCCAAGAGAGCTTTTTATCGCGGTATTGGGAGAGCAGGTCTTTGGTGGGGGCAAAATCGAGGTTGTGCTCGTAGCCCATGCCGCCGACGGCTTGGGCGAAAAAGGCCAAGTCCTGCCCTTTGGCGAATCCGGCGAGTTGCGACACGTTGTTGATGCGTGTGTCCACGATTTTAGTCACACCGCCGTCGCGCAGCAAATCGAAAAACTGTCGAGCGGATTTGTTCGTGAAGCCGATGGTATAAAGCTTTATCACGGTCAGGATTGTTGCAGCGAGGCACGCACTTTTTTGACCTTTTCAAGAGAGACATCCAACAAGTCAGCGATTTCTTCGTCGGGCATCTGCGGGCGCTTGAGCATGATTTGGCGGATGGATTTTTCCGTAGCGACTTCCATGCCTTCTTTTACGCCTTTCTCGATGCCTTTCTCCATGCCTTCTCTCTCAAATTGCTCTCTAAATTGCTCAATGACGGTCTTTGCCTTTTGTTCCTGAGGCTGGGGCAATGCAGTTGCGATTTCCATAAAATCCTCCGTTTTAAGAGATGAGATGTGCTGAACGAAAAGCCATGTGAGGTCGAACAACAAGAGCAGTGCTTCGTCTCTCACGTTTTCGTCCACAAAAATAACGATGTCGCGGTAATGTTTGCGGAAAAAATTGTCGTCCCAAGCGCGTTTCATGGCTAGAAAAATGTTGCGCAGGAGCGAGAACTCTCTTATCGCCAGTATTTCATCGCGGCTCATTTTCTGTAGGTTCACCACGAAAAAGTCAAAGGCAGGGATAAAACGGGCGAGCTCGCCGGGAATGGCCCCATAAAGCGAGTGGAGTGGTTTGGGGTTCCAAGCGTCCTCGCCATGATAGAAAAGAATCGGAATGGTCAGTGTGAAGTTTTCCCGGTTTTGCCTCACGTCTTCCTCCTGTGCACCAGTCAAGTAACGTCCTACTTGGGGATAGACCATACGGCCCGGATGAGTGCTTTTGTGCTCGAATAGCACACATATCCGCGCCTTCTGTCCTCCTTCGTAATCACAAACATAAACCAAGTCAGACATTGACTTCCGCAGTTTTTCATCAATGTAAGTGTCGGATGCAAGCGCCAAGGTGTCGAGGTCCATTTTTTTCAAAATTTCTTTCGGGACGGCAAACTCAATGAGCTGACGTGCCGCTTCCACGATGCCAAAAACACTCTTGAAATAGGTGTCGAAAGGGTGAGGAGAGTGAAGGAGGGCGAGGATTTTTTCATTCATGGTTGTCGGTCTTTGGGCTTGGCGGGTGGTCAAATCTGCTCTTCGGTGTCTGTGTCGGCGCTGAATGGCGAGAATGCCACGTCTTTATTGCGCAGCAAGTATGCGTGTGACACTTGTTCTTCCAACGAGGGTGCGAACGGCAGCTGCTTGTGGTATTTTTTCAAAAGTTGGTTTTCGAGTTGGAGGTTGGTTTTCAGGGTTTTGTCTTTCAAAATGTGTTTTACCTCGAAGCCGTTTTTTTCCAAAAAACCGGAAATCATGGAAAAGCGATGACAGTCGAAAGGGTCGGCCTCCGAACACATAAGCGCGATGGTGTAGCCCTTTTCAAGGCCGGCTCGCAGGCGCGCCACGCCACTTTTGAAATCCTCCGTTTGTCGCACTTTCTCGAAATCAACTTTGCCCTCCTCGTCCAACAGTTCAGGAGCGGTGTGTCTTGCGCCGAACTCTTTGCCAAAATGTAGATACTGGATGTTTTTGCCCTTCAAAAATTCGGACAGAGCCGCCTTGTTGAATTGCGGAAACCGCCCGCTCGCTGGCACGCTGCGCACATCCACGAGGCAATTGACCCCGAAATGCCGGAGCAAATCGGCGAAGGCTTCCGGCTCGTGGTTGGAGTGGCCGATGGTGTAAACGACTGCACTGCTCATGTTTGACCTGACTTTGCTGGCTCACCTTTAGGCTTTGCTTCTTCAAGTTCCTCTTTGTCAGCGCTTTGCTCCGCCTTCTTCCGCTCCTTGCGGGCACGCTCCTCGGCCTCTATTTTTTCGTAGGCCTTGATAATTTCCTTCACCAAACGGTGGCGCACCACGTCTTCGGTCGTGAGGTTGATGACCGCGATGCCGTCCACGTCGCCGAGCATCCCGACGGCTTGGCGAAGGCCTGATTTTTGGTGGCCGGGCAGGTCAATCTGGCTCAAATCGCCTGTGATGATGCACTTGGCCGAGGGGCCGAGGCGCGTGAGAAACATTTTGAGTTGGAGCGGCGAGGCGTTTTGCGCTTCGTCGAGGATGATGTAGGCGTTGTCCAAAGTGCGACCGCGCATGAAGGCGAGCGGCGCGATTTCGATGACGCGGTTTTCCATGAAAAAATTGAGCTTGTCCATGGGCAGCATATCGTCGAGCGCGTCGTAGAGCGGACGCAGGTAGGGGTCCACTTTTTCCTTCAAATCGCCGGGCAGGAAGCCGAGATTCTCGCCCGCTTCGACGGCGGGGCGGGTCAGCACGATTTTTTTGACCAACTTGTTTTTCAACGCCCGCACGGCGATAGCAACAGCGGTATAGGTCTTGCCCGTGCCAGCCGGGCCGAGCGCGAACACGATGTCGTTCACCTCGCATACCTCGACCATGCGCTTTTGATTGCGGGTTTTGGCCTTGATGGGCTTGCCGTCGCGCCCGAAAAGGATGGTGTTGCCGCTTGCGCCGTCGCCATTGACGGGAATACGCACGTCGAAGGGGTTTTCGCCACCCATGAGGTCGGCCACCGTTTGCACGGGCAGTTCGTGATGTTCGCGCAGGTAGCGCGCCATCATCTCGAATTTGGCTTTGGCCGCTTGGGCATCCTTCTTTTCTCCGGTGATTTTCAGATTGTTGCCACGCGACGTAATCGTGACATCGGGGAAGGCTTTGCGCAAAAGATTTAATTTTGCGTTGTTTTCGCCGAACAGCTCGACAGGGTCAACGCCCTCGACGGTGAGAATGATTTCGCTCAAATTTTAGTTCTCTAATTTTTTTGGCAGCGGGAAGCGAACGGCGCTTAGCGGGTTGATTTTCAGTGGTATTTTCGCGCCGGACTTCCTTGCCTTTTGTAAAAAACGAACCCCGCTTTTGCCCACAAAAATAGAGTGACGCAAGCGGATTTCCCAACAAAAAAACGCGCTATTAAGTTTCTTAAATTTCTCCGAACGAACAACTAAGCCAAAATGCAACTCGTCACCCTCACCACCGATTTTGGGACGCAGGATTTTTACACTGGCGCGCTTAAAGGCGCGTTGCTCAGCCGTGCGCCGGACATTCAGTTGGTGGATATTTCGCACGATATCAAGCCTTTCGACATCGTGCAGGGGGCGTTTGTGGTGCAAAATGTGTGGCGCGAGTTTCCCGAAGGCACGATTCATCTCGTGGGCGTGAACTGCGTGTATCAGCCCGAATTTCGCTTCGTGGCCGCCCGCCATGAGGGGCATTTTTTTCTCGCGCCCGACAACGGCCTGCTGACTTTGCTTTTCCAAAATCTCGACCCCGCTAACCTCCGCAACCTGCCTGCCGACGCTTCGGAGCATTTTGCCGTAAAATCCGTTTTCGCCGATGCGACGGCGCATCTCATCTCTGGCAAGCCCTTCGACGAGTTGGGCGAATTTGCCGCACCTCTGCTGGAACGCATCAGCATTCAGCCTGTCATCACGCCCACGCGCATTCGCGGCACGGTGATTCATGTGGACAATTTTGAAAACGTGGTGGTGAACATTCGCCGCGAGGTGTTTGAAAAAAATCAAAACGGACGTGCGTTTTCCCTCTTTTTCAAACGCAACGACCCGATTACGAAACTTTCGGAAAACTACTGCGATGTGGCGCCGGGCGAACAGCTTTGCTTGTTCAACATGGCCGGTTTTCTCGAAATCGCGGTGAACATGGGCAAGGCCGCCACGCTGTTGGGGCTGAAAGTGGAGGATGTGGTGGAGGTGGTGTTTGAATAGCCGGCCTTTGCTTTTTTCAAGATTTTTTTCCGTTTCCTACTCAACGAGCGCGGGAACTCCCACCTTTGCATGATACTGCAAAACGAAAAACTTTCCTGTCGTGGAAACAACTGATTCTGCCGCCGCCATACCACCTCAAAAAAACGACAAGCGCGTCATCAATGGCTGGGCGTTTTTCGACTGGGCCAATAGTGCTTATGCGCTGGTCATCACCGTCGCTATTTTTCCGGGCTATTTTCTTGAACTAACCAACGACACGCTCAACGTGTTCGGCTTGCAGATGTCGAACAGCACCCTCTACGCTTGGAGCATCTCTTTTGCCTATTTGGTCATCGCCGCCATTTCGCCACTGCTGTCGGGCATCGCGGACTATGGGGGCAAGAAGAAAGTGTTTCTTCGTTTTTTCACCACTTTGGGTGCCTTGGCCTGCATTTCGTTGCTGTTTTTCACCAGCATGAAAACCTTGTGGGTAGGGGTGACGGGGTTCGTTTTGGCGACGATTGGCTTTGCCGGCGGGATTGTGTTCTACAATTCGTTTTTACCGCTCATCGCCACCGAGGACCGCTACGACGATGTCAGCGCGAAAGGTTTTAGTTACGGGTTCATCGGCAGTGTCATCTTATTGGTTGCCAATCTTATAGTTATCATGAACTATGAGTGGTTCGGCTTCTCCGACGGTTTGCAGGCCGTGCCTACCGCTTTTGTCATGGTTGGCCTGTGGTGGATAGGGTTCGCGCAGATTCCGCTGCGGCGCTTGCCCAACGACGCACCACCCACTACCCGCGAGAATCTGTTGACCAAGGGCTACGAGGAAATAAAAAAAGTGTGGCGAGTGGTGAAAGGCGACTCGAACACGAAGGCTTTCTTGTTTGCTTTTTTCTGCTACAACGCGGGGGTGCAGGCAGTGCTTTTTCTCGCATCCACGTTCGCGGAAAAAGAGCTTCACTTCGACACGCAAAGGCTCATTTTCTTAGTGCTGATTCTCCAAATAGTCGCCATCGGTGGCGCTTGGGCCTCTGCCAAACTCTCTGGGCGGAAGGGCAACAAATTTTCGATGATGACCATGCTCATCATCTGGACGGGCATCTGCATCACGGGGTATTTTGTGCAAACAGGGCTTGATTTTTACCTGCTCGCAGGGGCGGTCGGGCTGGTGATGGGTGGCATTCAGTCGCTTTCAAGAGCGACTTACGCCAAACTTTTGCCCGAAAACACACCGGACACCGCTTCCTACTTTAGTTTCTACGACGTGATGGACAAGGTCTCTACGGTGGCGGGCACTTTTGTGTTTGGGTTTGTGGAAAACATCACGGGCGGGATGCGCAACAGTGTGGCTGCTTTGGCGGTGTTTTTTGTGATAAGCCTGGCCGTTTTGGCCGCTGTCAAAATCAGGCGAATGAAGAACGCCCATCATCCGGCTGTGTAGCAAAAAAGCGAAAGGCAGAAGGTTCGCAACCGAGCCTTCTGCCTTTCGCGTTCATCAAACAATTGTTTTCCAACATTTTCGAGGGTGTTTCTTCAACGAAAATTGTGGTGAGGAGACCAGCCCTACCCCCCAGACGGACTGGTCCCTCGCCACGGGTTCAAGGCCACATTTGACCTTAAATCTTATGGAAACTTTGATTCCACCATTCGTTTCCCCGAATCGCCATCGCTGAAAACTTTTGGCGACCCGCCGCGCACAAGCGCATTTCGTTAAAGACAAGTACTGTGCCAATTAGCCGTGCCAATTTGCCCTCGGCTCACATATTTTCCGACGTAATTTTTTTCACAACCTTTTTTAGGTAGGCTTCAAAACCCCTGTTTTTCAACATTTTGAAAACCCTCAAACACCGCACAAGACATTTTGACAGTCAAAATTCGGCTGGCATACCCTTTGAAAACGGGGATTAGGCCTCGTTGCCCATTTTTCACACTCTGAACCATTGCTTGAATAGCGATACCACTCCCGAGGTTTGCACTTCAAACGGGCGCAAGTAAATCGGAACGCTGTGGGCACACACGCTTGAACAGCGTTGCGGCGTACGAAAGGCGAGTATCTGAAACGCAAGCCCTCCCAAGAGAGACCCGACAACTCACTCAACCCATCAACAATTATGCAGACAGGTACTATTTCCGTACAGACCGAGAACATTTTCCCCATCATCAAAAAATTCCTCTATTCCGACCACGAGATATTCGTGCGCGAGTTGGTGTCGAACGCCGTGGACGCGACCACCAAACTCACCACGCTTGCCAATCGAGGCGAGGTGAAGGGCGAAATAGGCGACACCACCATTGAGGTCATTCTCAACGAAGCCGACAAGCAGCTTATCATCCGCGACAAAGGCATCGGCATGACTGAGGAGGAGGTGCTCAAATATCTCAACCAGATTGCTTTCTCCAGTGCTGCCGAGTTCTTGGAAAAACACAAGGACAGCACCATCATTGGCAATTTTGGCTTGGGTTTCTATTCCGCTTTTATGGTGGCCGACAAAGTGGAAGTCGTCACGCGGTCGTGGCAGGCAGGTGCTGAGGCGGTGAAATGGACCTGCGAAGGCAGCCCGGCGTTCAGCATCGAAAAAGTGGAAAAAGCGCAGCGCGGCACTGACGTGATTTTGCATATCAACGAGGAAAACACCGATTTCCTCAACTCATTTCGCATAGAGGGGCTGTTGGAAAAATACTGCAAGTTCCTACCCGTGCCAATCCAATTCGGCACGAAGACGGAGTATGTCGAGACTGGCGAGGGCGAGGAGAAAAAGGAGGAAAAACGAGAGGTGCCCAATATCATTAATGAGACGCACCCGATTTGGAAGAAACAGCCTAACGAACTCAAAGACGAGGACTATCTAACATTTTATCGCCAGCTCTACCCAATGGCACCCGAGCCAATGTTCTGGATTCACCTGAACATTGATTATCCTTTCAATCTCACGGGTGTTTTGTATTTCCCCAAATTGGGCAACGCCTTGGAGGTGACGCGCAACAAAATCCATCTCTATTGCAATCAGGTCTATGTCACCGACGACGTGCGCAACATCGTGCCCGAATGGCTGCTTCTATTGCATGGCGTGATTGATTCGCCCGACATACCGCTCAACGTGTCGCGTTCCTACCTGCAAAGCGACGCCAATGTCAAAAAAATCAGCGAGTACATCACGAAAAAAGTGGCCGACAAACTTCACGACCTTTTCAAAAATGACCGTCAGGGTTTTGAGCAAAAATGGCGCGACTTGGGTGTTTTTGTAAAATATGGAATGATTTCCGACAAAAAATTTGAAGAACGCGCCATGAACTTTGTCCTCGTGCAAAACGTGAAGGGAGACTCCTTCCTGCTCAACGACTACAAAGAGAAAATCAAGACCAACCAGACCGATAGGCACAATAAAGTCGTCGCCATCTACACCAACGACCCTGAGGGCTACGACGCGCAAATAAAAGCAGCCGAAAGCCGAGGCTACGACGTGCTGCTCCTCGACACCGTGCTTGACAATCACTGGATGCAACATATCGAATATCGCGGCGGCGACCTCAATCTGCTGTTCGTGCGCGTGGACTCCGACACGGTGGACAACTTGGTGCAAAAAGATGATAAACGCGAGTCGGTACTCTCGGAAAAAGAGCAAGAGACGGTGAAGCAATGTTTTGAAGCGATAACGAACAAGCAAGCCGGTGCCTCCGTCACGCTTTCCCCCCTTTCGCCTGACGACCAACCCGTCATCATCACCAAACCCGAATTCATGCGGCGGCTGAAAGAAATGCAGGCCATGCACGGCATGGGCGCAATGGGCGATTCCTTCGATGCTTACAATGTGGTGGTAAACACCAACCACCCCTTAATCGCGCAGAAACTGGTGAAAATCGCCGACACGGGCGAGCAGAACAAGTTTTCCCAGTACCTCCTCCACCTCGCGTTGCTCCAGCAAGGAATGTTGCGCGGCGAGGCCTTGACTGGGTTCGTGCAAGCAACTTTGGGAAAATTGTAGGCCCCCATATTTCCTGCCGACTGACAAGCTTTGTTGGATTTGTTTTTTGGTAGCCTGCCTGATGGCTGGCAGGCTACCAAAAAAACCTTGTCGTTCATTTGAATCATGAACCATATTGCAGCCATGAAATGCCAGTCGAGTGGAGTACGCTGAGTTTGGCCCCGTCCCATGACCTACTCAACCATAAATCTACCTGCCGCGATGCCATAAGCCGGCATGATTGCTTTGAACAAGTAGATTCCCGGAGTCAAGCTGGCGATATTCACCTGTATAGTATCGAGAGCATAGTTTGTTGCCGTCACGAGCATTTTGCCACTCACATCAAATATCTGGACCTGAACACCTTCGCCCGTTGTGGGCACTTCAAGGTTCAGTACTGTTTTTGCGGGATTTGGCCACACTTTAACGGAAGATACAGGCTTGATGCCCTTTGTGGATGTTGTTTGACAAAAAGCATTAAGATTCAAGAAGTTGCCGTTCAAGGTCGGACTAATGTAAGAGATAATGCTTACTGGGATATGCTCTTCTTGCAAAGCATTGATGGCGCGTGGGAACAACCAACCCGCCGTGCTGCCGATACCTTCCAGAAACTGACCGCTATACCAAGATGGCTGGAAAGCATCATCGTCGCCGACTTCGACAAAAGTCTGCGCCCACACCGCATTGCCATTCAGGTCGAGCGTCGTGGTATCCACAACCACGATGTCAAAATAGGGAAGTGAAGGACTGGCATAGAAGGCAGAATCTATCGCCAGTCGGTTGAAAGTATCGAGTGCCATTGGGTAGCGAATGCGCAAGGTGTCGCCGGGCATTAAGCCAAAATCGTGTAACAAATAAAGCGAATCGCCTTCCCGATAGTAAATTTTCTTGTCGTCTTGACAAACAGTGGTTTTTGAGACCAGCCCACAGCCAAAATCTCCCGATGAATAGCAGTATGTCACTTGAAGCTCGCTGCAAGGCAAGGTATCGAAATGGGTTTCGGCGATAGATTCGACTACCAACGTGTCGTAGCCTTCCGCGCCGCCTACGGCGTTGACTGCGTAGCAATACACCCATTTTGAGCCGACGGGAGCGAAGGTTTGGGCATGAGTCTGAAATGTAAAACAGACGAAAACGAAAGTGATGAGCTTGTTTTTCATAATTTTTTTTATTTGAGTTTTAAAAATCTACTGGATTGGAGCACCCGTGTGCCGGACATGATTTGAGCGAACCAAACATCTGCAGGCAGATTGCTGCCCTTATTGGCATCCCCGTCAATAAGCATTACCATCCAACATTGTCCAAAGCCAAAGCATCTAATGATGCTTATTTTTCCATTTTAACGATTTTTCCACCCTTCACCACCTCCCCCTTCGCCTCCACGCTCCAAAAATACATCCCCGGCGGCAAATCGCCCGTCTCCATTTCGTTCACCCCCAGCACGACGCGCTCCTCGCGCACCAATCGCCCCGTCATGTCATAAAGCCGGAAAGCCCCCCTCTGTCCCCCCAACAGGGGGGAGGAAACAGCCACCGCCAGCCTGTCGCGGAAT
>JAHBTU010000004.1 GCA_019638455.1 Saprospiraceae bacterium | reverse complement strand
GGTTGTCCACGCATACAGACTGGTTGCCCGGGCAGGTCACCATCGGAAGCGCGTTCACCGTGACCATTTTCATGCACGTCGAAGAACAGCCGTCCGCGTCTGTGATGACCAAAGTCAGGGTGAAACTGCCATTTGCGCCAGCGTCAACCGTAACATTCTGCGCGTTCGTTGCGCCATTGATAGCACCATTTCCTGTGATTGACCATGCATATACCGACATACCTGCCGGACCGCTATACACGTTGCCTAAAGTGCCTGCACAAATCTCATCGGAACCTGTGATGCTGCATACTGGGTCAACACAGGAAGTACAGCTGGCACTTGCTATACAGGCATTGATTTCTGCTGGTGTAGATTCTGCTGGCGGGGGGAATGGCAGAGGTCCGCTGATAGCGCCTCCTGCATACCAAGTTGTAACCGAACCTGCTTGCCAGCTACCGCTGTTTTGCTGAATCTGTTGGTGAGCGCCCAAGCAAATGGATGCTCCGTTCAGAGTCCCTGAATTTTGGAAGCTGCCATTGTTCAACTTAAAGCTCGTTTCGGAGGCGAACATGGTGCTGGAACTCTGATTTTGAACATTTCCGTTGGCAAGGATGAATGCGGAATTGTACATCAGCATCGTGTTATTGTTCTGTAGATTGCCACTATCATCCCCATCGAAACTTCCGAAGGGAGAATTGATTGCATGATTGGGGCCTCGGTCGCCTATTTCGGCAACGACATTTATGAAAACATCCAAACCACCACCTGAAGCCGTGCCATTGCCGGCGCTGCTCAGTTGCAAATCATGTGTGACGTTCAAACAAACATAGGCGAGGTAACGATAGCCGCCATCGTTTTGAAAGTCCGCGCTTGTGGATACGCCGCCTGCTGAGAAATAGCCGCCAGCTTGTTCATCCCCAATTTCCACTATACAATTTGTCATGCACAACGAAGTTTGGGGCATGACCGCAATACTACCTGACAGCTGAGTACTACCAGAAACACGCAATATGGCGTTGTTAAAAATAGCTCTTGAACCGGCGGTTTCCAATTTGAAATTGCCATTGCGGATGCGAAGCTCAGGCCCATCAACTACCAATACCGCGTTGGAGGATTTTAACAAAAGGTCGGAATTTTCCACATTCACAATACCAGTGCCTGTAATGCGGATTTTTTGTGTCACGTTGTTTGGGCTTACAGCCGGAAGCAACGCAGTCCAATTAATGGTTCCATTAGCCACCACATCGTAGTCGAACGTAGCAGGTGGCGTACATTGTGCATCGGGAGCAGGAGGGCCACACAAGGGGTCGCTGCTCACCGTCACTACTTTGTTGCAAGTAGATGTGCAACCATTTGCATCGGTTATGGTAAGCGATAAAGTAAAGCTGCCTGCTGATGTAGCATTAACGAGCACATTTTGCCCATTCGTTGCTCCATCAATGGTGCCGTTGCCCGAAATGCCCCATTGGTACATGGACATTCCGGCTGGGGCGCTAAATGAGTTTCCAGTGCTGTTTGAGCATACGCTTGATGCACCTGTCACCATGCAAGTGGGAGCTGCGTTCACCGTGATATCGAACGTGCAGGAGTTTTCACAGTTGCCGTCATTGTATGTATATGTCACCGTGTTGGTTGTGCCAGCAGCAGCGGAGTATGAGTTGCCTGTAACGCCCATGCCGCTGAACGTGCCGCCTGCTGGGAGCGCACCCAAGGTTGTCAAGTTCAAAGGCAATTCGCCCACGCAAACAGACTGGTTTTCGGGGCAAGTCACCATAGGTTGTGCATTCACGGTTATGTCGAACGTGCAAGAACTTTCGCAGTTGCCGTCGCCGTAGGTGTATGTCACTGTGTTCGTCGTGCCAGCGGCAGCGGAGTATGTGTTACCCGTAACGCCTGTTCCGCTGAACGTGCCACCAACGGGCAGTGCGCCCAAAGTTGTCAGGTCAAGAGGCAACTCATCCACACAAACTGACTGGTTTTCAGGGCAAGTCGCATTGCTCTGCGCGTTCACCGTGATGTCGAAGGTGCAGGTGTTGCTGCACCCGTCGTTGTTGGTGTAGGAGTAGGTAATCGTGTTCGCGCCGAGATTGGCGGCGGAGGGGTCAAATTCGTTGTTTGTTACCCCGTTGCCACTGAAATCGCCACCGTCGGGGGTGCCGCCCGAAAGGGCAAAGGGCGCGTCGCCGCTGCACACCGTTTGTGGGCTAGGACAGGTGACAGTGATGGGATTGATGTCTATCTCGACCTCGTTTTCGACATTTACCGTCAAAAAGCACTGCTGGCTGTTGGTCGCCTCGATGGGTGTGATGACGGTGCCTACGATGTTCACAGGCTCGTCCGTGCCGGAGTTGGCCAATACTTTCAGGGTCAGCGTCAGCACCACCGTCTCGTCGGCCAAGTTTTCGCCCGCGATGCCGGCGGGGTCCACCCAACCGTAGGTCAGTATGCCATTTGCCACTTCAAACTCGCCCACGGTACCTTCCGCGCCACCAATTTCGGTGGCGGTATAACTCACATAGTCAAATTTCGCGGGGTCCCATTCCAGCACGAACTGGTAAGATTTGATGTCCACAAAATCATCTACCTCCACGCTGATGACCACGTTTTCGCCGCAAGTGGCGCTTGCCGGGGCAACTGCCCGCAGGGTCATGGATGGTGTCAGATTGTAAGTAACCTCCATCTCGTCGGTAGCGGGGCAAGGCCCGTTTGCAGTCAGGGTTAGCGTGATGGGGTTGGCGTTGTTGATTGGAGGGATGTAGTAAATCGCGAGCGAGTTGGCGTTCGGAGAAAATGTGCCGCCCGCACCGCCGTCGTCCCAAGTGCCGCCTGTGGCAGAGCCGCCTACCGTACCTACCACATAAACAATCCCGTTCACGCAGGTGGCTTGGTCGAGACCTGCATCGGCGGTGGCAAGGGCGTTCACCGTCATTGTGATGGTGTTCGACGTGGCGGTGAGCGGGTTGGCGCAAAGGGCGCTGGAGGCCAACACCACCGAGATTTGGTCGCCATTTGCCAGACCTGCGTCGGTGTAAGTATCCGAGTCGGTGCCGACATTCAGGCCGTTTTTCTTCCATTGGTACGATGGGGTGGCACCGCCGTTCGTCGGAACCGCCGTGAACGTTACACTTGTGCCAACACATATTGTATTGCCGGGATTGGCGGTGATGCTTACCGACGGCGTGACTGTCGCGTTCACCGTCATCGTGATGGTGTTAGAGGTGGCGGTAGCGGGGTTGGCGCAGGACTCGCTGGAGGTTAACACCACCGAGATTTGGTCGCCATTTGCCAGACCTGCGTCGGTGTAAGTATCCGAGTCGGTGCCGACATCGAGGCTGTTTTTCTTCCACTGGTACGATGGGATGGCACCGCCGTTCGTCGGAACCGCCGTGAACGTCACGCTCGTGCCGGAGCATATCGTGTTGCCCGGGTTGGCGGTGATGCTGACCGACGGCGTGACATTGTTAGCCACCGTCATCGTGATGGTGTTCGACGTGGCGGTGAGCGGGTCGGCGCAATCGGCGCTGGAAGTCAGCACCACCGAGATTTGGTCGCCGTCCACTAAACCAGCATCAACATAAGTGTCTGAGTCCGTGCCGACATCCGCGCCGTTCTTTTTCCATTGATATGATGGGGTGGCACCGCCGTTCGTCGGAATAGCCGTGAACGTCACGCTTGTGCCGGAGCATATCGTGTTGCCGGGATTGGCTGTGATGCTGACCGAGGGCGTGAGGGTGGTGGACACCGTCATCGTGATGGTGTTCGATATGGCGGTGGCGGGGTCGGCGCAATCGGCGCTGGAGGTCATTTCACAAGTTATCTCGTCGCCATCGGCCAAGCCTGCGTCGGTGTATGTATCTGAGTCCGTGCCGACATCCGCGCCGTTTTTCTTCCACTGATACGATGGTGTGGCACCCCCATTCGTCGGCACCGCCGTGAACGTCACGCTTGTGCCGGAGCATATTACATTGCTAGGGTCGGCGGAGATGCTGACCGAGGTGGCAACGGATTGGTTCACCGTGATGTCGAAGGTGCAGGTGTTGCTGCACCCGTCGTTGTTGGTGTAGGAGTAGGTAATCGTGTTCGCGCCGAGATTGGCGGCGGAGGGGTCAAATTCGTTGTTTGTTACCCCGTTGCCACTGAAATCGCCACCGTCGGGGGTGCCGCCCGAAAGGGCAAAGGGCGCGTCGCCGCTGCACACCGTTTGTGGGCTAGGACAGGTGACGGTGATGGGGTTGATGTCTATCTCGGCCTCGTTTTCGACATTTACCGTCAAAAAGCACTGTTGGCTGTTGGTCGCCTCGATGGGCGTGATGACGGTGCCTACGATGTTCACAGGCTCGTCGGTGCCGGAGTTGGCCAACACTTTCAGGGTCAGCGTCAGCACCACCGTCTCGTCGGCCAAGTTTTCGCCCGCGATGCCGGCGGGGTCCACCCAACCGTAGGTCAGTATGCCGTTGTCCACTTGAAACTCGCCCACAGTACCTTCTACCCCGCCGATGATAGTGGCGCTGTAACTCACATAGTCAAATTTGGCAGGGTCCCATTCCACAGCAAACTGGTATGATTTAATGTCCACAAAACCGTCCACTTCTATATTGATGGTCACGTTTTCGCCGCAAGTGGCGCTTGCCGGGGCAACTGCGCGGAGGGTCATTGGAGGCAATGAGCCGTAGGCGATGCGCACGGTATCAGTGGCTTGCGGTGGGCACGCGCCCGTAGTGGTGAGTACCAACGAGATGGTGTCCGTGTTGCCCGCTGGCGGTATGTAGAATGCGTTCAGGTTGTTGGCATTGGGCAAAAAAGTGCCGCCCAAGCCGCCGTCGCTCCAAGTGCCGCCTGTGGCGGAACCGCCTACTGTGCCTGCCAAACGCACCACGCCATTCACGCAAGTCATAAGGTCCGCACCTGCATTGGCGGTGGGGGCTTCGCAGACGGTGATGTTGTCCACAGCAAAACTGGGACGGGCCCCCATACCTGTCATGTCGCGCATGACCCAACGAATCTGCACAACTGGCTGATTATTGCAAGCAGCGGGCAGTGTGAGCGTTTTGGTTTGTAAATTTTGGGGGGTGGTTACAGAACCAGTCTGCGTTTCCGTGTTGTTTTGATATTCTATGCCAGTCAATGTAGTAAAATCACCGGACGTGCCTATCCTATATTGTAATGTCGTTTCATTGATACGGGTGTTGGTGGTCCCATTGTAAGGGTTGCGGATGGTCATCACGTCGTAAGTAACCCGAATCGTGTTTTTTGAAGTGGTATTGAGTGCCAATACTATTGAGGGGTCAATGGAACCGGATGACAATATACCAATTTTCCCATCATAATTATGAACACCACCCGTAGCGGTAGCGGCCGTAGAGTTAGCTAATAAATTTGCATTTGCGATAGGCGCATTGGTTCTGAATACGCCAGAAGCCGCAACCGCTAATCCCCACCCTTGCCACCCTGCCGGATAAGTGGAAGATGAATGCACCAATGCAGTGAAATTTTGCGTGTAAGGCAGACTCTGCGCTGTTGGGTTGGCTTGCCCCCAAGCGACTTTGCCTGTTAACAATGCTGCAAAACCAAATAACAACGCCTTCCAAGATATGGCTTGGCTTGATTTATTCGTCAGCGTATTTGCCTGCAATAAAATACTTGAGTAAAGATAATTTTTCATAATCAAGGTAGTGTTGAGCTTTTGAGTGCAATGACTTTGAGGAGGTTGAAAACAAAAAATCGCCCTTTGGCGCGAGCAGCGCGAAAGGACGATTCGAGTATGAAATTGAAAACGGAGATTCTACAAAGAAGCAGAGACGCAAATGGAGCGGCACACACGCCGTCCGTTACTTGGGCAATCGCCCAAGACCGCACTCGCACCGACGGGAAAACAGCGCAAGTCAAACCAAGATGTACACACGAAGGTAGCGGTGTCGCCATCCAGTTTAAGTTTAACTTTTTATGAGATGGGGATTAAAAAAATAACAGGTTGGCATTTGACGCTACAAATGCCAATCGGAGAGATGGGACAAAAAATGAGTGAGGAAATTGCGGAACCCGGCTTCGAATAAACCAGCGGACGCAACACGGAGGCGTTCAGACACCCAATGTCACTCATGAGATTACTACGGATTATCGGGTACTTGAATTAAAAATCGAAGCAAACATAACGCCAAATGGGGATTCGGCGATCTCGTTTCCAATGTTAATTTTTTAATTCATCGAAAGTGAAAAGGTGGGAGTGGTTTAGAAAAACTCAGCAAAAAACTTGGATACTCGAAATTTCGTCGCTAAGTTCTTCTAAACCATTCTTTTAGCCTATTGAGCAGCACACTACTGAACATTTTCAAATTTGCCACGAAGTCACAAAGACGCAAAGCAAAATACGCATTGATTTGCCGCATTTTGTGCCATTGTATCTTTGCAGCACAAAAATAATGTCCAGTAGTGTGATTGAGCGGACATGACAAATTCGCCCAGAACTACTCCCTTGTCAGCACCATTTTCTTTGCCAACACACCAAAAGGCGTGGTCAGTTCATAATAAAGAACACCCCTTTCGGTGCCAAAATCAAATTCCACTTGGTGATTTCCCGCAGGATAGGATGCAGAATGCTCACGCAGCAAACGCCCGTTCGTGTCGAACACCCGCAGCATTGCATCGCAAGCGTCAGGCAGTTCAAAACCTATCATCGTGCGGCCGTGGAAGGGGTTCGGACGGTTCTGCTGCAACACCAACTTGCCAGTATGCGGCTCGCCAATACTCGTCACCACTGCGCCGTACACCAAACTCACTGGGCCGGGCGTGAAATCACCTTTGTACGCCTCGCCCAAAAGCACATCGTTGGTGAGGTGCAACACGTTGCTCAACTTGATGCCCTCGGCCAGTGCCTTGAAACGCAGCCTGAACACGGCGGTGCCGTCTTCCAATGTGATGGGCATACCCAAAGCTAAAGCCGCGCGGATTTCACCCTCCGCCAAATTGTAGGTGCCAAAATTGCTCTCGTTCATCGGACTGCCTGAAATCGTTTCAATTTCCAGCAATTCAAGTTGATTCGGGTCGAATCGCAGCCCAAATTGGTACGCCAACAACTCATAGAGGTTGTCGGCACGGAACTCGGCCACAACGGTCTCGCCTTGTTTCAGCCACTGGTCTTGCACCCGCCAGATTAGGTTGGGGGCTAGGCCGCCAAAATTGGCGGGATTGGCCGTGTTGTTCACATCGCCCATTTTGATGCCGATAAAGTCTTGGTCGGTTTGGTCGCCGCTGATGCCCACCAGCGAGATTTTTTCCGGCGCGCTCCACGGGCTGGCCGGGACGGGAAACACATAATCCTTCGGCACAAAACGCCATGTCTTGTTAATGAAGGCAAGTTGATTGACCGGATTGCCAAGAATGGCCTGTGTAATGAATGATGCGTCCGCCGTCGTGATGGTATTGGTGTAATTCACATCCGCAGCAATCAACTTGTATGGGTCAGTTAAGAGGAAAATGTTGAGAGCGTGCTGGGTAATACGCGAAGCATCCGCCGTTGTCAAGCCATTGAGCGCATTGGGCAATGGCAAGTTTTTGACGGGGGTGATGTCAAAATCGGAGCCGCCGTTTGCGGCCAATAGTGCGTAATCGCCATTCGTGTTGGTGATATCGGTGTCGGTGTCATCCACGCTCAAGGTCGTCGTCGCATTGTTCACACCCGTCATCGTGGTCAGGCGGTCGCCCTCCCAAATGATGCGACCTGTGAAGTTGATGGCGCAAGGGGGCACATTCAAAGTCACGTCGTCGAATGCGCTGCAAGTGCCATTTGTCACCGTCCAGCGAACTGTCGCGCTTGTGCCTGTGACGATGACAGTCGTTGTCGGGTCGGTATCATCGGTGATGGTCGCGGTGCCGCTCTCCAGTGTCCATACTCCTGCTCCCACGCTCGGCGTTGACTGTGTCATTGTGAATGTTCCGTTGTCACACTGTGTCTGGTCGGTCTCATCGGAGACCACCGGCTGCTCGTAGAAGCTCACCGTCACGTCGTCCGCGTCCGTGCAGGTGCCGTTGACCTCCGTCCATGTGAAGGTGTAGGTGCCGTAGTCGGTCACCGTAGCCACGGCGGCAGGGTCGTTCGCGTCCGGTGCGAAGGTCGCAGTGCCGGGGCCAGCGTATGTCCATGTGCCCACACCTACACTCGGCACGGCGTTCAGCGAGAAGGTCAGGTCGCACTCGTCGCCGCCATTGCCCGCTTCAGCTGTGGGCTGCTCGTAGAAATTTACCGTCACGTCGTCCGCGTCCGTGCAGGCGCCGTTGACCTCTGTCCATGTGAAGGTGTAGGTGCCGTAGTCGGTCACCGTCGCTGTCGCGGCCGGGTCGTTCGCGTCCGGTGCGAAGGTCGCAGTGCCGGGGCCGGCGTATGTCCATGTGCCGGTGCCGACCGAGGGCGTCGCGTTCAGGGCAGTGCTCAAATCGCACTCGTTGGCGTCCGCGCCGGCATCCGCAATGGGTTGCTCGTAGAAGCTCACCGTCACGTCGTCGGCGTCCGTGCAGATGCCGTTGACCTCTGTCCATGTGAAAGTATAGGTGCCGTAGTCGGTCACCGTCGCTATCGCGGCAGGGTCGTTCGCGTCCGGCGCGAAGGTCGCGGTGCCGGGGCCAGCGTACGTCCATGTGCCCACACCCACGCTCGGCACGGCGTTCAGCGAGAAGGTCAGGTCGCACTCGTCGCCGCCATTGCCCGCTTCAGCTGTGGGCTGCTCGTAGAAATTTACCGTCGCGTCGTCCGCGTCCGTGCAGGTGCCGTTGACCTCTGTCCATGTGAAGGTGTAGGTGCCGTAGTCGGTCACCGTAGCCACGGCGGCAGGGTCGTTCGCGTCCGGTGCGAAGGTCGCAGTGCCGGGGCCAGCGTATGTCCATGTGCCCACACCCACGCTCGGCACGGCGTTCAGCGAGAAGGTCAGGTCGCACTCGTCGCCGCCGTTGCCCGCTTCAGCTGTGGGCTGCTCGTAGAAATTTACCGTCGCGTCGTCGGCGTCCGTGCAGGCGCCGTTGACCTCTGTCCATGTGAAGGTGTAGGTGCCGTAGTCGGTCACCGTAGCCACGGCGGCCGGGTCGTTCGCGTCCGGTGCGAAGGTCGCAGTGCCGGGGCCAGCGTATGTCCATGTGCCCACACCTACACTCGGCACGGCGTTCAGCGAGAAGGTCAGGTCGCACTCGTCGCCGCCGTTGCCCGCTTCAGCTGTGGGCTGCTCGTAGAAATTTACCGTCGCGTCGTCCGCGTCCGTGCAGGTGCCGTTGACCTCTGTCCATGTGAAGGTGTAGGTGCCGTAATCCGTCACAGTTGCCACGGCGGCCGGGTCGTTCGCGTCCGGCGCGAAGGTCGCGGTGCCGGGGCCAGCGTACGTCCATGTGCCCACACCCACGCTCGGCACGGCGTTCAGCGAGAAGGTCAGGTCACACTCGTCGCCGCCGTTGCCCGCTTCAGCTGTGGGCTGCTCGTAGAAATTTACCGTCGCGTCGTCGGCGTCCGTGCAAGAGCCGTTGGCCTCTGTCCATGTGAAGGTGTAGGTGCCGTAGTCGGTCACCGTAGCCACGGCGGCAGGGTCGTTCGCGTCCGGTGCGAAGGTCGCAGTGCCGGGGCCAGCGTATGTCCATGTGCCCACACCTACACTCGGCACGGCGTTCAGCGAGAAGGTCAGGTCGCACTCGTCGCCGCCGTTGCCCGCTTCCGCTGTGGGCTGCTCGTAGAAATTTACCGTCACGTCGTCCGCGTCCGTGCAGGCGCCGTTGACCTCTGTCCATGTGAAGGTGTAGGTGCCGTAGTCAGTCACCGTCGCTGTCGCGGCAGGGTCGTTCGCGTCCGGTGCGAAGGTCGCAGTGCCGGGGCCAGCGTATGTCCATGTGCCCACACCCACGCTCGGCACGGCGTTCAGCGAGAAGGTCAGGTCGCACTCGTCGCCGCCATTGCCCGCTTCCGCTGTGGGCTGCTCGTAGAAATTTACCGTCACGTCGTCGGCGTCCGTGCAAGAGCCGTTGACCTCTGTCCATGTGAAGGTGTAGGTGCCGTAATCCGTCACAGTTGCCACGGCGGCCGGGTCGTTCGCGTCCGGCGCGAAGGTCGCAGTGCCGGGGCCAGCGTACGTCCATGTGCCCACACCCACGCTCGGCACGGCGTTCAGCGAAAAGGTCAGGTCACACTCGTCGCCGCCATTGCCCGCATCCGCTGTGGGCAATCCATCCTCTACCGTAATATCAAACGTGCAAGAGTTGGAGCAACCCATCGCATCCGTGTAGGAGTATGTGATGGTGTGTGTGCCCGGGCCAGCCGCCGCCGGATCAAAAGTGTTGGCACTCACGCCCGGCCCTGTGTATGTGCCACCCGAAGGCGTTCCGCCCGTGAGCGCGAACGCTGCCAAGTCAATGCAAACGGTTGTGTTGGATGGGCAGGTGACCGTTATCGGACTCAAGGCGATGCTCGCATCAACCGATGTCACTGTGTTGGAGCAGAAGTTCGCATCCACAATCTCTCTTGGCTCAGGGTTGTCTGTCACCGACACCGCCACGCTGCCCGTGCTGCCAATGACTTTCATGGTCAGGGTCAGTATCACGGTGCCGTCGCTCAGGTCAACCCCGTCGAACTCCGCGTTGGGGTCTGGGTCGAGCCACGTGAACGTCAGTTCACCATTTGTCACGGCATCCACATCGCCGACAATTGGGTCGCCGCCTGTGCCACCGATTTCTGGGGCGACATAACTCTGGTACATCAATTTTGCCTCGTCCCACTCGACGCTGAACTGCAAGGAGGAGATATCGGTGAAACTGTTGCTCACCTCGATGGTAATGTCCACAATGTCGCCGCAAGTCGCGTTCGCGGGCGCGTCAACCGTAAGGGTCAGTGTGGGCAGGGGAGCCACCGTCACCGTTTTCGTGCAGGTGGAGGTGCAACCGTTGGCATCCGTGATGGTCAAGAACAACTCAAACGAACCCGCCACGCCAGCATCCACCAACACGGTTTCCTCGTCGTCCGGCCCGTCAATCGTGCCGTTGCCCGTGATGCTCCACTGATAAGAGGTCATGCCTGTGGGTGCCTCGTAGAGGTTGTCTCCCGAGTTGGCGCACACGATGTCCAAACCGGTGATGTCACAGATTGGATTGGCGTTCACGGTGATGTCGAACGTGCAGGAATTTTCACAATTGCCATCGTTGTAAATATAGGTCACGGTGTTGGTCGTGCCTCCCGCAGCATTGTATGAGGTGCCAGTCACGCCCGTGCCGCTGAACGAACCACCTGCGGGCAAAGCACCGAGGGTCGTCAAATCAAGCGGCAGCTCGTCTTCACAAACTATTTGGTCTAAAGGACAAGTCACAGCAGGTTGTGCATTTACCGTAATGGTGAATCCACAAGAATTACTACAGCCATTGTTGTCTGTGTAAGAGTAAGTGATGGTGTTTGCGCCAATATTGGCGGCGGAGGGGTCAAACTCGTTATTCGTCACCCCGTCGCCGCTGAAGTCACCACCATCGGGAGTGCCTCCCGAAAGCGCAAAGGGTGCATCGTAAACACATACCGCAAAACTTGCCGGGCAGTCCACCGTGATAGGCTCGATGTCAATTTCGGCCTCGTTTTCGACATTTACCGTCAAAAAGCACAGTTGACTGTTTGTTGCCTCTATGGGCGTGACGATGGTGCCGATGATGTTCACAGGCTCGTCTGTCGCGGTGTTTACCAATGCTTTGAGCGTCACGGTTAGCACTACTGTTTCGTCGGCCAAGTTTTCGCCGGGGATGCCCGCGGGGTCCACCCAGCCATAAGTCAATATGCCGTTGGCCACGTCAAATTCACCCACTGTCCCTTCGACCCCGCCGATGACAGTGGCACTATAGCCTACATAATCAAATATCGCAGGGTCCCACTCCAACGCAAATTGGTAGGACTTGATGTCCACAAAGCCATCCACTTCAATGCTGATGGTCACGTTTTCACCACAAGTGACACTGGCAGGGGCTACGGCGCGAAGGGTCATCGGAGGTAGAGAGCCATAGGCTATGCGCATGGTATCGGTGGCCTGCGGAGGGCATCCACCCGTAGTGGTGAGCACCAACGAGATGGTGTCCGTGTTGCCCGCTGGGGGTATGTAGAAGGCGTTCAGGTTGTTGGCATTGGGCAAAAAAGTGCCGCCCAAACCGCCGTCGCTCCAAGTGCCGCCCGTGGCGGAACCGCCTACAGAGCCTGCCATGCGCACCACGCCATCCACGCAAGTCAATTGGTCGGGGCCTGCGTTGGCGGTGGGGGCTTCGCAGACGGTGACGTTGTCAATTGCTATCCCAGAACTGGCCCCTGCTTCTGTACCTCTCCAAGTCGCCCATCTCAATTGTACAACTGACTGATTATTTGCTGCAGATGGGAGCGTCAGGATAACGTTGGCCTTGATGCCTACTGTCCCACCCGATTGAGAGTATGGATTGCCCGTTGCGGAAGGAACCGTTGTCCAAGCACCACTCGTACCAACTCTATATTGCATCACAATACCCACCGTTCGAGTCTGAGCGTTGATTATCTCCACGTCGTATTTTACCACAATGTTTGACTTTCCAGTCGTGTTGATTGCCAATGCCAGTTGGTTGACCCCATTGCCATCGTTGCCACTTGTTTGCACATAGGCTCGGCCATTCGAGGAAGTAGCATAACCATAAACCCCACCTGTAGTCTGCGCAGTAATCGCAGCAGTAACAGTAGCATTTCCTGTTGGAACCGATGCTTCCGCTAAAGCCTGTGTAGTGATACTTCCGCCATTTAAACCATTCCAAGCAGCCCAACCAGTTGGCATCGCCGTGAAGGTAGTGGTCCCAAAGTTCTGCGAATAGGGCAGGCTTTGCGCGGGTGGGTTGGTTTGCGCCCACATCGTCTTGCCCCACAAGAGGGCAAAAGCCGACAGCAAAATATAGCGCGTGCTTGTTTTTAAAAAAGAGAGCGTTGGGTAGAGAGATTTTTTCATAGTAAAGGAAAAGTTTAATCTTGGGACATTGCGTTTGCGGTCACAATGGCTTGAGGAAACTGAATTGTTTGAAACTATACCTTGATTCGTCAAGATTTGTCGGATGGCCATGATTGACTTTCTTGATTTTTATGGTTGTTGCCACAAAGGCGCAAAGGCTCTAAGTATGCCCAGATGAAAATGATTTGCGAGATTTCCTTGATTGATAACAATGATTTTCAAGGATTTAAACGGGCATTTTTTCGCAAACCACCTTTCATTGAGTATAAGTGATTGATAAAACTTTGAGCCTTCGCGTCTTTGTAGCAAAACGTTATTCACACGGGATATTTGTCCCTAAAATCATTCTCTCGTAAGCACCATTTTTTTCGCTAACACGCCAAAGGGTGTGGTCAAATCGTAGTAGAGTACCCCCGTCTCTCTTTCGGTGTCAAAATCAAACTCCACTTGATGGCTTCCAGCAGGGTAAAATGCGGAATGTTCGCGCAATAAGCGCCCTTTCGTGTCAAACACGCGCAGCGTCGCGTCGCAAGCGCCCGGCAACTCAAAACCAATGACCGTACGGCCTTGGAATGGGTTCGGGCGGTTTTGCAACAACACAAGTTTGCCCATATCCGGCTCTCCTGTGCTGGTTGTGATGCCGCTATACACCAAACTCACCGGGCCGGGCGTGTAATCGCTCCTGTACGCCTCTGCCAACAGGACATCGTTGGTGATATGCAGCACGGTGCTGAGTTTGCTCCCGCCTTCCAACACTTTGAATTTCAGACGGAACACCGCGGTGCCATCTTCCAATGTGATGGCTTGGGCCAATGCCAAAGCAGCGCGAATCTCACCAGCGGCCAAATTGTAGAGACCAAAGTTATCTTCGCCCATCGGGCTGCCCGAAATGGTCTCAATCTCTAACAACTCAAGTTTGGTCACGTCGAAAAGCATCCCAAACTGATATGCCAACAAGTCATAGAGGTTGTCGGCACGGAACTCGGCAACGAATGTTTCACCCTGTTGCAACAGCCTGTCTTGTACCCTCCAAATCAGGTTCGGCGCCAGTTGACCACCGAAATTGGCGGGATTGGCCGTGTTGTTCACGTCGCCCATTTTCACCCCAATGAAATCTTGGTCGGTTTGGTCGCCGCTGATGCCTGTGTAAACGATAGACTGCGGGTATCCCCAAGGACTGGCTGGTATGGGGAACACATAGTCCTTCGGCACAAAACGCCAAGTCTTGTTGATGAAAGCCAACTGGAAGACTGGATTGCCCAACACTGCCTGCGTGATGAAACTGGCATCCGCCGTCGTGATGGAGTTGGACGTGTTGACATCCGCCGCAATGAGTTTGTACGGGTCTGTAATCGGGAGGATGTTGAGCGCGTGTTGGGTGATGCGCGATGCATCCGCCGTCGTCACGCCGTTGAGCGCAAAAGGCATCGGCACGTTCTTGACCGGGGTCAATTCGAAGTCCGAACCTGAATTGGCTACCAACAAGAAATCGCCTGTCACACCCGTCAAATCGGTATCGGTATCATCACCTGTAAGGTCGGTCGTTACCTCATTTACGCCCGTCATTGTGGTGAGTCGGGTGGCTTCCCAGATGATGCGACCGGAGAAGTTGATGGCGCAGGGAGTTATCGTCACTACAAAACTCTCCTCGTCCGAGCAGTTCGGCGCGGTGCCTGTCTCGTCGTATATCCACACCGTCATGGAACTGGTGATGGGGCCGAGAATTTCCTGACCGCCGTTTGCCTGGCTGTCGTCGTAGTACTTCGGCGCCACGAGGTTCGACCCGGTGATGGTTGGCAGCGTGTAACTGTCGCATGCCGTCTGCGGGCCGGGGTTGGTGATGGACGGCGTGTTGTTGATGGTCACTACAAAACTCTCCTCGTCCGAGCAGTTCGGCACGGTGCCCGTCTCGTCGTATATCCACACCGTCATGGAACTGGTGATGGGGCCGAGAATCTCCTGACCGCCGTTCGCCTGGCTGTCGTCGTAGTACTTCGGGTTGACCAGATTGCTGCCCGTGATGGCCGGAAGCGTGTAACTGTCGCACGCCGTCTGCGGGCCGGGGTTGGTGATGGCGGGGGTCAGGTTGATGGTCACTACAAAACTCTCCTCGTCCGAGCAGTTCGGCACGGTGCCTGTCTCGTCGTATATCCACACCGTCATGGAACTGGTGATGGGGCCGAGAATTTCCTGACCGCCGTTCGCCTGGCTGTCGTCGTAGTATTTCGGGTTGACCAGATTGCTGCCCATGATGGTCGGAAGCGTGTAACTGTCGCATGCCGTCTGCGGGCCGGGGTTGGTGATGGACGGCGTGTTGTTGATGGTCACTACAAAACTCTCCTCGTCCGAGCAGTTCGGCACGGTGCCTGTCTCGTCGTATATCCACACCGTCGTCGTGGCCGTGATGGGGCCGAGAATTTCCTGACCGCCGTTTGCCTGGCTGTCGTCGTAGTATTTCGGCGCCACGAGGTTCGATCCCGTGATGGTTGGCAGCGCGTAACTGTCGCACGCCGTCTGCGGGCCGGGGTTCGTGATGGACGGCGTGTTGTTGATGGTCACTGTGAAGGATTCCTCGTCCGAGCAGTTCGGCACGGTGCCTGTCTCGTCGTATATCCACACCGTCGTCGTGGCCGTGATGGGGCCAAGAATTTCCTGACCGCCGTTCGCCTGGCTGTCGTCGTAGTATTTCGGGTTGACCAGATTGCTGCCCATGATGGTCGGAAGCGTGTAACTGTCGCACGCCGTCTGCGTGCCGGGGTTCGTGATGGACGGCGTGTTGTTGATGGTCACTACAAAACTCTCCTCGTCCGAGCAGTTCGGCACGGTGCCTGTCTCGTCGTATATCCACACCGTCGTCGTGGCCGTGATGGGGCCAAGAATTTCCTGACCGCCGTTCGCCTGGCTGTCGTCGTAGTATTTCGGGTTGACCAGATTGCTGCCCATGATGGTCGGAAGCGTGTAACTGTCGCACGCCGTCTGCGGGCCGGGGTTCGTGATGGCGGGGGTCAGGTTAATGGTCACTGTGAAGGACTCCTCGTCCGAGCAGTTCGGCACGGTGCCTGTCTCGTCGTATATCCACACCGTCATCGTGGCCGTGATGGGGCCGAGAATCTCCTGACCGCCGTTCGCCTGGCTGTCGTCGTAGTATTTCGGGTTGACCAGATTGCTGCCCGTGATGGTCGGAAGCGTGTAACTGTCGCACGCCGTCTGCGGGCCGGGGTTCGTGATGGACGGCGTGTTGTTGATAGTCACTACAAAACTCTCCTCGTCCGAGCAGTTCGGCACGGTGCCCGTCTCGTCGTATATCCACACCGTCATGGAACTGGTGATGGGGCCGAGAATTTCCTGACCGCCGTTCGCCTGGCTGTCGTCGTAGTATTTCGGCGCCACGAGGTTCGACCCGGTGATGGTTGGCAGCGTGTAACTGTCGCACGCCGTCTGCGGGCCGGGGTTCGTGATGGACGGCGTGTTGTTGATGGTCACTGTGAAGGATTCCTCGTCCGTGCAGTTCGGCACGGTGCCTGTCTCGTCGTATATCCACACCGTCATGGAACTGGTGATGGGGCCGAGAATTTCCTGACCGCCGTTCGCCTGGCTGTCGTCGTAGTATTTCGGGTTGACCAGATTGCTGCCCGTGATGGTCGGAAGCGTGTAACTGTCGCATGCCGTCTGCGGGCCGGGGTTCGTGATGGCGGGTTGCGCTATCACCGTCACACTCGTTGCCGCATCCACCGTGCATCCATTCACATCTGTCACCACTACGCTGTAATTGGTCGTGATAACAGGAGACACGATATGTGGCCCTGCGCCGGAGAGTGTATTTGGCATCCAGTCGTAGGTGAAGGGGCCGGTCGAGCCGCCCACCGTTAGGGTGAGGGTAGTACTGCTACCTTCACAAATAGGATTAACATTGGGGTCTAAACTCGCCGTCAAATCCACCCCGTATCCCCTTATCGAGAAAGTAAAGGGATTTTCATCAGGGTCATCGCTTGCGATGATGACCGTCGCATCACGGACACCCGCTACCGAGGGATCGAATTCCACCTCGAATGTGAGTGGGTTTCCGTTGGTCACTGTGGGGCCAGCGGGTTGCACAGTTACTGTAAAATCACCTGCATGGACACCACTAATAACAATGTATGGTGTACCAGTCAGGGTGAGCGGGCAGGAAGTGGTATTTTCAATCGTAAATGTATGCGTCACCGTGCCGCCAGTCACTTCCACACAACCAAAGTTGGTGTCATCGGCTACATCCGGGGTGAGGTCGCCGTCAGTGATGGAGACGGAGTTGCCGATAACATTTATATCTGGCAATTCAACGGTCAAAGTTTGGAACGCCGAGACCGGAGCGCCACAGCCCGTGCTGATGGTGTAGGTGATGTCGGTCGTGCCAGCGCCCACGGCGGTCACTTCGCCTGTGAAGGCATCCACTGTCGCTACGCCCGTGTTTGTGCTGCTCCAAACGCCGCCCGCGTCGCCCGTGGTGGTGTAGGTGGTCACGTCACTGATGCAAAGTGGGGTCGTGCCGCTCACCGTGCCTGCATTTACGTTCGGGTTGACCGTCAATGTTTGGAACGCCGAGACCGGAGCGCCACAGCCCGTGCTGATGGTGTAGGTGATGTCGGTCGTGCCAGCGCCCACGGCGGTCACTTCGCCTGTGGAGGCATCCACTGTCGCTACGCCCGTGTTTGTGCTGCTCCAAACGCCGCCCGCGTCGCCCGTGGTGGTGTAGGTGGTCACGTCACTGATGCAAAGCGGGGTCGTGCCGCTCACCGTGCCTGCATTCACGTTCGGGTTGACCGTCAAAGTTTGGAACGCCGAGACCGGAGCGCCACAGCCCGTGCTGATGGTGTAGGTGATGTCGGTCGTGCCAGCGCCCACGGCGGTCACTTCGCCTGTGGAGGCATCCACTGTCGCTACGCCCGTGTTTGTGCTGCTCCAAACGCCGCCCGCGTCGCCCGTGGTGGTGTAGGTGGTCACGTCACTGATGCAAAGCGGGGTCGTGCCGCTCACCGTGCCTGCATTCACGTTCGGGTTGACCGTCAATGTTTGGAACGCCGAGACCGGAGCGCCACAGCCCGTGCTGATGGTGTAGGTGATGTCGGTCGTGCCAGCGCCCACGGCGGTCACTTCGCCTGTGGAGGCATCCACTGTCGCTACGCCCGTGTTCGTGCTGCTCCAAACGCCGCCCGCGTCGCCCGTGGTGGTGTAGGTGGTCACGTCACTGATGCAAAGCGGGGTCGTGCCGCTCACCGTGCCTGCATTTACATTTGGGTCAACGGTAGTTGTGTTGGAGGCTGGGCTGGCTCCCGAACACCCATTGGCATCTTCATAGTTAACAGTCACCGTTTTGCCGCCAGTCGTCAGCCATTGCAGGGTGACGGTATGGTCAGTGCCGCCGATGCCGCCTGATGTGATATTGTAATCCACGCCTGCCGTGCCAGGTACGTTCCAAACATAGTTGGATTGACCCGATTGGGTGGTATAGGTTACATCTGTATTTAGGCAAGTATTGGCTCCCGGTTCTGCTGTGAAGGAAGGTGTCGGCAGAGGATTTACCGTCACCACCGCGTCGCCGGTCATCGTGGCCGTGCAGAGTGTGGTGGTGTTCGTTGCCACGACGGTGTAGGTTCCCGCTGCTGTTTGGTTGCCAAAACTAATTGCGTTGCCGTCCCCAGCAATCGGAGTTCCCGTGTCAACGCCGCCGATTTGAAGTTGGTAGTTGACACCCGTTTCGGAACCACTGAGACCTACCGGGACACCCGCGCCACCCGCGCAGTATGCGCCGCCGCCGGTCACATTGAAGGTGGTTGGCAAAGGATTCACCGTAATCTCAAACGTGCAGGTGTTGGAGCATCCCATTGCATCCGTGTAGGAATAGGTGATGATGTGCGGACCTGTCCCAGCCGATACCGGGTTAAATATACCGGCGCTCACACCCGGCCCGCTATATGTGCCGCCCGAAGGCGTTCCACCCGTGAGCGCAAATGGGGCCACGTCAATGCAAACGGTTGTGTTGGATGGGCAGGTGACCGTTATCGGACTCAAGGCGATGCTCGCATCAACCGATATCACCGTGTTGGAGCAGAAGTTCGCATCCACAACCTCTCTCGGCTCAGGGTTGTCTGTCACCGACACCGCCACGTTGCCCGTGCTGCCAATGACTTTCATGGTCAGGGTCAGTATCACGGTGCCGTCGCTCAGGTCAACCCCGTCGAACTCCGCGTTGGGGTCTGGGTCGAGCCACGTGAACGTCAGTTCGCCATTTGTCACGGCATCCACATCGCCGACAATTGGGTCGCCGCCTGTGCCGCCGATTTCTGGGGCGACATAACTCTGGTACATCAATTTTGCCTCGTCCCACTCGACGCTGAACTGCAAGGAGGAGATATCGGTGAAACTGTTGCTCACCTCGATGGTAATGTCCACAATGTCGCCGCAAGTCGCGTTCGCGGGCGCGTCAACCGTAAGGGTCAGTGTGGGAAGGGGAGCCACCGTCACCGTTTTCGTGCAAGTGGAGGTGCAACCGTTAGCACCTGTAATGACCAATGTCAACTCAAAAGTGCCCGTCGCTCCGGCATCCACCAACACGGTTTCCTCGTCGTCAGGCCCATCAATCGTGCCGTTGCCCGTGATGCTCCACTGGTAGGAAGTCATGCCTGTGGGTGCCTCGTAGAGGTTGTCTTCCGAGTTGGTGCACACGATGTCCAAACCAGTGATATCACAAGTGGGTGCTGCGTTGATGGTTACCACCGCGTCGCCGGTCATCGTGGCCGTGCAGAGTGTGGTGGTGTTCGTTGCCACGACGGTGTAGGTTCCCGCTGCTGTTTGGTTGCCAAAACTAATTGCGTTGCCGTCCCCAGCAATCGGAGTTCCCGTGTCAACGCCGCCGATTTGAAGTTGGTAGTTGACACCCGTTTCGGAACCACTGAGACCTACCGGGACACCCGCGCCACCCGCGCAGTATGCGCCGCCGCCGGTCACATTGAAGGTGGTTGGCAAAGGATTCACCGTAATCTCAAACGTGCAGGTGTTGGAGCATCCCATTGCATCCGTGTAGGAATAGGTGATGATGTGCGGACCTGTCCCAGCCGATACCGGGTTAAATATACCGGCGCTCACACCCGGCCCGCTATATGTGCCGCCCGAAGGCGTTCCACCCGTGAGCGCAAATGGGGCCACGTCAATGCAAACGGTTGTGTTGGATGGGCAGGTGACCGTTATCGGACTCAAGGCGATGCTCGCATCAACCGATATCACCGTGTTGGAGCAGAAGTTCGCATCCACAACCTCTCTCGGCTCAGGGTTGTCTGTCACCGACACCGCCACGTTGCCCGTGCTGCCAATGACTTTCATGGTCAGGGTCAGTATCACGGTGCCGTCGCTCAGGTCAACCCCGTCGAACTCCGCGTTGGGGTCTGGGTCGAGCCACGTGAACGTCAGTTCGCCATTTGTCACGGCATCCACATCGCCGACAATTGGGTCGCCGCCTGTGCCGCCGATTTCTGGGGCGACATAACTCTGGTACATCAATTTTGCCTCGTCCCACTCGACGCTGAACTGCAAGGAGGAGATATCGGTGAAACTGTTGCTCACCTCGATGGTAATGTCCACAATGTCGCCGCAAGTCGCGTTCGCGGGCGCGTCAACCGTAAGGGTCAGTGTGGGAAGGGGAGCCACCGTCACCGTTTTCGTGCAAGTGGAGGTGCAACCGTTAGCACCTGTAATGACCAATGTCAACTCAAAAGTGCCCGTCGCTCCGGCATCCACCAACACGGTTTCCTCGTCGTCAGGCCCATCAATCGTGCCGTTGCCCGTGATGCTCCACTGGTAGGAAGTCATGCCTGTGGGTGCCTCGTAGAGGTTGTCTTCCGAGTTGGTGCACACGATGTCCAAACCAGTGATATCACAAGTGGGTGCTGCGTTGATGGTTACCACCGCGTCGCCGGTCATCGTGGCCGTGCAGAGTGTGGTGGTGTTCGTTGCCACGACGGTGTAGGTTCCCGCTGCTGTTTGGTTGCCAAAACTAATTGCGTTGCCGTCCCCAGCAATCGGAGTTCCCGTGTCAACGCCGCCGATTTGAAGTTGGTAGTTGACACCCGTTTCGGAACCACTGAGACCTACCGGGACACCCGCGCCACCCGCGCAGTATGCGCCGCCGCCGGTCACATTGAAGGTGGTTGGCAAAGGATTTACCGTCACCACCGCGTTGCCAGTCATCGTGGCCGTGCAGAGTGTGGTGGTGTTCGTTGCCACGATGGTGTAAGTGCCAGCCGCAGTTTGATTGCCAAAAGAGATGGCATTGCCGTCGCCAGCCACCGGAGTTCCCGTGTCAACGCCGCCGATTTGAAGTTGATAGTCAACACCCGTTTCGGAACCGCTAAGACCCACCGGGACACCCGCGCCGCCAGTGCAGTACGCGCCACCGCCAGTAACGTTGAACGCGGTTGGTGCGGGATTTATCGTCACCACCGCGTCGCCAGTCATCGTGGCTGTGCAGAGTGTGGTGGTGTTCGTTGCCACGACGGTGTAGGTTCCCGCCGCTGTTTGGTTGCCAAAACTAATTGCGTTGCCGTCGCCAGCCACCGGGCTGCCTGTGTCCACGCCGCCGATTTGAAGTTGGTAGTCAACGCCCGTTTGCGAACCGCTGAGACCTACCGGAACGCCCGCGCCACCCGCGCAGTACGCGCCGCCGCCAGTCACGTTGAAGGTGGTTGGCAAATCGTTCACCGTCATCGTGATGGTGTTCGAGGTGGCTGTGGTGGTAGTGAGGCAGGTGCCGCCCGTGACCGTGATTTCGCAGGTCACCTCTTCACCATCTGCCAGCGCCGAGGTCATATAAGTATTCGACGCGCCACTCTGCACGCTCACATTGTCCACTTGAAAATCGTAGTTCACCGTGCCGCCGCCTGTGTTGTTTGCGGTGGCCGTGAATGTCACACTCTCGCCGTCGCAGATGGTGTTGCCGGGATTGGCGACGATGCTGACGGTGGGGGTGACGTTCGGGTTGACGGTGACGGTGACGCTACTTGTACCTGTGCATCCGTTATCATCCGTCACCGTCACGGTGTAAGTACCGCTCATGGCCAAGGTCGCGTTGGCGCGAGTGGGATTTTGCTCGTTGGAGGTGTAGCCGCCGGGGCCTTCCCAGTTGTACTGGTAGGGCGGAGTGCCACCCGTGCCATCAGCTGCCGTGAGCAGCAGGTCTTCTCCTTCGCAGACAGGGCTGTTGGAGCCTGCTGTGGTGGTGATGGTTGGGCAAACAAACCATGAGATAATAACTTGGCCGGGTGCGCCGCCGCCGCCGCTAAATGGGCCTCCACCCGTGCGTTTTGCTCCACTACCGCCGCCGCCGAAAGTAGAACCTGAGTTGCCCGCGGCATTTCCTGTTACGCCTGCCCCACCATTTCCTCCACCTACCGCTGTACCTGTACCTGCGGTGGTGCCACTTGCATTACCGCCATCACCCGTAGTACCTGCTCCACCGCCGCCAGCACCGCTGTTGTTACTGCCACCAGCAATACCGTTCGCCCCATTTCCACCGTTAAATTTTACATCTCCAGTTGAAGCAGCTGCAGCGCCACCAGCGCCACCAGCGCCGCCCGTGCCACCAGCGCCACCAGCGCCGCCAGCCGCCAACACCAGCACAATGGCCGAAGGGTCCAATACTGATGAGGGGTCGCCATTCGGGCCAGCCGTGTTTCCACTCACCCCTGCTTTTGCTTGCGCCACGTTCACCGTGAGCACATCACCCGGTGTGACAGGCACGATGGAGCTTGCGTAGGCACCGCCACCACCGCCGCCGGCTCCACCGTTCCCACTATTATTCCTCCCGCCACCAGCGCCGCCACCGCCCCATGTTTGGATGGTGATGCTCGTAACACCCGGTGGGACCATGAAAGTGCCTGAGTTGGAAAACGTGTTAGTGCCAGTGACATTCACGATGCCAGTTGCATTGGCAAAAAAGGTGCTATTTGTGTTTGTGGCTGGCGACGAGGGGTGTCCCCATGAGCCATTTATCTGGCCAACACCCCCTAAAACCAAACTGGCAGCAGTATGCGTGAACGTGCCAAGGTTCGCTACGGAACCAGTCGTAATGGAGAAGACACTTGAAATATTCCGCGCCGAGTTGAGGGTGACTGCCCCGCCAGTGTTGTCGAAGGTGAGATTGTTCACCGTGGCGGGCAGACCATTGCCCGTGTTTTGAGCGATGGTGCCGTTATAGACGTAGTTGGCGCCAGTATTGAAAGTGCGGGTACCTGTCACTTGAACGTTGCCCGTAGCGCCGGAAGAAGTAATGCCCGCTGTGGAGCGAATACCGAGCGTGGCGCCGTTGGACAGTGTAAAAGAGCCGCCACCGCTGACCGTAGTACCTGCCGCAGCCATTTGCAGGAAAGCACCGCTGTTCACGGTGAAGTTAAGAGTACCCGACAACGTACTTCCCGATGTGTAAATTTGCGGTGTCCCATCACCATTGAAATTGATGGACGAGGCTCCGCTTGTTGTAGAAAGAGTACCACCTGTCACGGAAAAATCACCCGCCACGTTCAGTACGGAAGCGCCACCAGAAGAAGTGTTGCGTAACTGCATCGTTCCCCCCGTTAGCGAATAATTTCCTCCAATTGTAATAGTAGGCACACCATTATTTATTTTACCTACAAATGTGCCTGTTTCCCAAGAAAAGTTACCAGTAACGGTTATTGTCACATTGCCCTCCCCCGTAGAACCCGTTAACTGTCCGCTGCCTTGTTTTAAAAAATTACCACCGACCGTTATCGTTCGAGTATCATCATGTGCAAACCTAAAATGACCAGATATCGAGGTATAGTTCAAGGTTAAATCACCTTGACAGGTAAGATTGGAGGTCATTACTACATTCAAATTTGTCCCTGCAAACGCCACATTCCCAAACGTCTGCCCCATGCCACTGGGATAAGTAGTTGTCATCCCGGTGATGTTGCAGTTAGAGTTGGCATCCCAAGTGGCTGTGGGGACGGTGCCGCCGTTTTGAGTGTGCTGATACGTTCCGCCACTTGCAAAAACAAGCTTGGCAGCAGTCGCCCCGGTAATGGTGGAGGCATTGCTAAAAGTGCCAGTCACCGTTGTCACCGTACTAGCCGCGCTTGTATTATAGATAGAGTTATTGGTGTAGGTGCCGCTTATATCAGCAGTTGCACTTGCAGCAAGTACAACGTTTTCCAAACTACTGGCAATGGTCAAAGAGGTTCCTGACGAGACGATTAAATCATCCCCAGTACCGTTGCCAATTGTTAGTGTTTGTGATCCACCACCTGCTGAGAGCGTGACAGAGGTAGTGCCGGTGATTTCGAGCCTGCCTATGGTTTGAGTAGGAACATCTGTAATGGCCTTTGCCCCTGCACCGCCGATGACCAAGATATCATTGGCAGCGGGTGTTGTTCTGGTAGGCGTCCAGTTTGCCGCCGTAGCCCAAGAACCTCCACCCGCGAGGTTCCAAGTGTAGGTTGCCTGCCCCCACCCCTGCATCACAAAGACTATGAGGAAAAATAGGGTCGCAAGTAATGTTTTACGGGAGCCATTCAATGTACCAGCGGATGTGGTGGCCGGTTGGCAAGTAGCAGCGTACAAGGGTAGATTTAATTTCATAATTAAGATGATTTGTCGGACAATGATTTTTTGATTCAACAATTGTGCGTTCATGGGGTACATGACACGAGGCCCGTGCGAAACCGCAACCTGCTTTTGTGTTTTCCCTCCGGCAAAAACGCTTGCGTTCGGGACATGCAAAGAGCGGGTTGGCGTTTGACAACACACGCCAATCGAGAATCAGGGATAAGTATTCTATGTGTGAGGAAAATAGGGCCGGGTAAGTAAAAGATATAGCTCAGGCCGGGCACACGCATCGTTCAGATGCCAACTTCCTCATGAGATTATGGATTAAAATACTTGTGTTAAAAAGTTGGGACAAACATAAAGCCAAAAGCGGTGGAAATTAGCCGTTTTTGTATATTAAATGTTTTCTGCTGCACAGGAGGGGTTTTCAAAATCCTGCCCCTGCGCCAATCTTGCCGTTGTCGGCATGCCCGCCATAGCAGAAGGGCTAAACTCAATTTTTTGTCATCCTGTAAGGAACTGCCCGCACTATGGACTTCCCCTTCGCAGAGCGGACGGTTCCTTGCGAGATGACAAACGTAGCGTGCACAATATATCAAAGCCCCGTCCCCGTGCCATTGATGGTGAACACGAAAGGATTTTCGGGCAAGTCGTTGTGCGTAATAATCACGATGGCCGAGCGCAGCCCCGGTGCGCTGGGGTCGAACTCGATGGTGAACGAAGTGCCGCCGCCACCCAAAATGGGGGTGCCGGGTTGGGTGGTCACCGTAAAATCGGAAGCATCGCGGTCGGCGATGGTCACGAGCGGCACACCGTCAAGCACCAATGGCTCGCCGTTCACGATGTTTTCGATGGTGAAAGTGCGGCTCACGATGCCGCTGCTCACGTTGACGCTGCCAAAATCGGTGTGGTCGGCGAGGCTGACGCTGAGTGCACGATTGGCGATGGACACGCCGTTGCCTTTCACGGTGATGCCGGGCGGCACAGCGGCTGCCGACGAACAGGCGAACTGTATGTCTTGCAGCAAGGGTGTCTCTGCCGGGTCGGTGGTGGAGAGCTCGGCGCGATACTGGATGTAGCGCGAAGTGCCGCCCACCGTGGAGCCACTCGAAGGTATATTGGTGAAAGAAGTCCAAGAGCCGTCGGGCGTGGGCGTATCGCCTTGGCGTTGTGCGATTTGTAGAGTGGCGCCGGCAGGGACGGTGGCCGTCCAAGTGGCTTCGGCCCAGTTTTTTTGCTCACCCGCGTCGTACACCCGTGACTCGAAGGTGCCGGGTGTCAGATAAGGAGTCGCATGGAGCCAATCCACCTGCAGCACAGGGCCGCCATTGTTATAGTCGCTGATGGCAGGTCGCATGGTGCCGCCTATCGCGGTCGCCTCCGAATGTGCCAACGCACCATCCACATAGAAGTCCACGCTGCCGGCGTTCCATTCGATGCGGTATAGGTGCGAGGCTCCAGTGAGGCTGCTACCCAAGTCGAAATTCACTTCTGTTGGGCCGTTTTTGGTGCGGGCATAGAGGTTGGTTGTGGAAGAAAACGTGCTGAACATCGCCCAGTCCGATTCGCCATTGTAAATACCGCCCGACCCGGTCGCATCGGTGCCGCCGCCAAAGCCGACGTGCTGAAAACCAGCTGCGCCAAAGGTGGCGACAAATTCCAACGTCGCACCGGGAGCGAACGTGAGCGCCTCAGGTTGGGAATTGTAACGCGCACCATCCACGCTCAACACGCCCCCCGACACGTTGGACGTGCCGCCCGTCCACGGGAAACTTTCCCATTCGCTGCTCGGCGGCAGCACGTCGAACTCTGCCGCTGCCGTTGGCCGCAACATGATGCCATTGTAGAACAAAGTCAAATAAGCGTCGGAAAAACTGCCCTGCTCGAAGTGGGCAGCGGTTTCATCCACAAAACAAGGGGGAGTGGAGGTCGTAAAACTCAAAGGTGCGGCGGGCGGCTCCGGCTCGGTGGCTGAGTTGGTGGACACATCTTCCGAACTGACACGGTAATGATAGGTCGTGCCGGGGGTCAGGCCTGTCAATACGATGCTGTGCGAGGTGACGAATGCGCCATCGGATTCGCTGTCATTGAGCGTGCCGGGGCTGGTGCCGTATTCCACCAGTGAATTGGCTGGTTCGTTGGTCGCCCATGTCACGGTAGCCGAAAGACCGTCGGGAGCTGACACTGCCATCACGCTCGTGATGAGGGGGGGCGTGACATCTGGGCCTGCGCCACAATCTACCGTGAGGGCTTCCAGCACCGGCGTATAGGTATCATCGGTGGTAGCCAAATCCGCCCGGTATTGAAGGTATTGGGCACCGCCACCCACAGTGCCGCCGTTGGTCATGGGCAGGAAGGCGGTCCAAGAGCCATCGGGCGTGGGGGTGTTGCCCGTCCGCACGAACACATCTATGGAAGTTCCGGTGGGTTCCGTCGAAGTCCAGCTGATGGCACCCCAGCCGTTGGGCGCCCCTTGGTCGAATACTTGGGAGGTAAAACTGCCCGAAGTGGCGTAGGGTGTGGCGCGAAGCCAATCCACCGACAGGGTGCCGTCGTCGCTAAACACGTCACTGATTTGCAGGTACATATTGGTTCCCACCGTCAGGTTGATGGTGGCATTGGGGGTGGCGCTGCCGTCCACAAAAAACTCAAAATTGGTGGCGTTCCATTTTATTTTGAACAAATGAGGTGTGCCTAATAGTGTGCCGAGATTGATGGAAGAACCATCGGAAGCGCGGGCGTATAAATTCGCGTCCGCTGTGCTGCCCTGCCCTATCACCACCCAGGGATTGGTGTCAAAGGGTTGGTCGTTGGAAAAACCCACATTTTGAAAACGCCCTGAGTTGAAGGTCGCCACGAATTCGATGGAAGTGCCGGGGGCAAAATTGGAGTTGGAATAAATGTGGGTTCCGTTCACGGTCACTTGGCCGCCGCTCACGGTGGTGCCGCCAGGGTTGAACAAGCCCTCCGTCCAACCCGCCGGGATGCTGCTCCCGGAAAATTCCTCGTTCAGCGTCGGGTTCAAAATCACCGCGCCGCCGCCTTGCAACACCACCAAAGTGTTGGCATCAGGGGTGCCGAGGTTAAAATCGGCATCGCTGTCGTCTTCCGCGCAAACGGCCAGCAAAGCACCTGCTTTTGCCGGGGCTGTTGGGGATGGTTCGCCTTTTGACAAAAACTGGAAATAATTGGCCGGATACGAAGCCGGGGCGTTTTTCCAAACGTCATTGTTCGCAACGGCGTATTGTCCCTGTGCGGTGATTTGTATGGCGCACAAAAGGATGAAGGAGAAGGGTAATGTTGCCAAAACATTACGCCCTTGCTGTCTGATTGGTGTGGAGGTGGACATAGTATTTCAATTTGTTTGTGATAGGTATGTTGAGGTTGATGGGGGTTGATGAGAGTTGATGAGGGTTGATGGGGGTTGATGAGGGTTGATGGGGGTTGATGAGGGTTGATGGGGGTTGATGAGGGTTGATGGGGGTTGATGGGGGTTGATGAGGGTTGATGGGGGTTGATGGGGGTTGATGGGGGTTGATGGGGGTTGATGGGGGTTGATGAGGGTTGATGGGGGTTGATGGGGGTTGATGAATCGCGGGGAACTCTACATTATCAACCCTCATCAACCCTCATCAACCCCCATCAACCTCTTTTTCAAAGCCCCGTCCCCGTGCCATTGATGGTGAACACAAAGGGATTATCGGGGAAATCGTCGTGCGTAATAATCACAATCGCTGAGCGCAGCCCTTCCGCGCTGGGGTCGAACTCTATGGTAAATGTCGTGCTGCCTCCCCCCGCGATGGGTGTCGAGGGTTGCGCCGTCACGGTGAAATCCAAAGCATTGCGGTCGGCAATGGTCACCAATGGCACACCGGTCAGATTGAGCGGTAGGGCGTTGGGCACATTTTCGATGGTGAAGGTGCGGCTGATAGTGCCGCCACTCACGTTGGCGCTGCCAAAATCGGTATGGTCAGCGAGGCTGACGGTCAGGGCACGATTGGCAATTTCCACCCCGTTGCCTTTGACGCGAATGTGTTGAGGAATCCCCGTAACAGGCGAACAGGCGAACACAATCCCCTCTAAAACAGGTGTATGTGCCGCATTGGAAGTGGACAAATCAGCGCGATACTGGATGTAGCGCGCAGTGCCACCGATGTTGGCGCCGTTGGAAGGAATGGCCGAAAAAGCCGTCCAAGTGCCGTCGGGCGTGGGGGTGTCGCCTTGGCGTTGGAAAATCTGAAGAGCCGTACCGGTGGGCAATTTTTCCGTCCATGAGGCTTGTTCCCAGTTGCGTTGTTCACCTGCATCGTGAACTTGTGAGGTAAACGAACCCGCTGCCGAATAGGGAGAAATACGAATCCAGTTGACAGCCAAAGCCAGCCCACCCACAGGAAAATCGCTGATTTGAGCCACCATGTTTGTGCCAACGGTATAGGCAATCGTCGCGGCAGGTGTGTTTGCGCCATCCACATAAAATTCAAAATTGGTAGCCGTCCACACGATTTTGTAGCGGTGCGTGGAGCCAAGCAAACCAGCGCCAAGCGAAACATCAGCAGCGCCATCCCGGCGGGCGTACACGCCATCGCCGCCAGAACCCGTGCCAATGGTGACCCACGGTGAATTAAAGTCAAAATCTGTTGAAAAGCCTACGTTTTGGAACGGCCCGGCCAGAAAAGTTGCCTCAAATTCGATGGAAGTACCCGGCCCGTAGGTCGCATTGGTGGCTAAATGTGCGCCATTGACGGTCACCGCGCCACCGCCCACGACGACGGTGCCACCACCACCCCAAGCGCCGTCCGTCCAACCGGCGGGCACCGCCACACCATCAAATTCCTCATTCACGGCGGGATTGAGTATGACCGCCCCGTCGCCGTCTGGCACCACCAAGGTGTTGGCATCGGGCGTGCCGAGGCTGAATTGCGCGAAAGTGCCGTCCACCGCGCAGGGGCCAAGCGGCGTGACGAAACTCAGCGGCGCGGCAGACGGCTCCGGTTCGGTCGCGCTGTTGCCCACCCCATCCTCCGAAGTGACGCGGTAGTAGTAAGTCGTGCCGGGGGTCAGGCCCGTGAGCAGGATGCTGTGCGATAGGGTTGGCGCAGCATTGGAGGCGCTCATGTTCAGGTTGTTGGGATTGGTGCCGTATTGCACGAGCGAATTGGCCGATTCGTTGGTGTTCCAAGTCACGGTCGCTTCCGTGCCATTGATATTAGGAGCGACGTTCACGTTGGTAATCTCTGGGGGAGTGACATCCATACCATAAGTGGCGACGTAAGCACCCGCGTCAGCAGGGAAGAAGGCGTATTCGATGCCTTTGATGACCTCCGTCGTGTAGGAGACCGCACCTCCGTTGCGCGTGATGCCGAGCAAGGTGCCAACGGCTGAAACCACTGGCACCATGCCGCGCAGGTTGTTCGCATTGGCACCCACCGCAATGTCGAAACTTAATTCGTTGACATTCCATGTGATGGCGCCGAACGACGAGCCATTGCGACCATCAAGCCAGTCGAGCATTTGTTTAGCCGACACCACAGGCACATTGTTGGCTTGAGCATGGGATATAAGGCCAGCCGCCAAAGCGCGTGAAGATTCGCGGTCGGTGTGAAAATTGGCACAAAACACCCCATAATATCCCTCCGAGCCAACAGCCTTGTCTATCACCTGCTGGTGATGCGAGGGGAAATTCTGCCCCGATTCGTCGGTAAATTGCGTCGCCACTTGGTAGCAGTCAATCAAATTGCCATCCTCGTCCGCAAAACGCATGGGCAGACCGGAACCCGTGAACATACCCGCACGGTCTTGCACCCAGCTGCCCGGCCAGTAGTAGTAGTTCACGTCGAGCCGGATGCCGTTGGCGACCTGCACGAGTGCCTTAGTGACAAAATCGCTCCACGCGATGCAGTGCGTGCGGTGGGTGACGGGTGGGTTGATGTTGGGGAAATTATTCGCGAAGGATGTCAAGTCGTTGGCAAAAAAGTTGGGCAACGTGGCGGGTGTCCAGTTGGCGCAGCCAGTATTGACGTGCACACTGACTTCAAAGCCCTGACTTTGGTAAGTGTCGGCGCCAGGCAAGGGCGTGTTGGGATAAATGTAGGAAGAGCCGCGCACGGCCGTCCAGTTTGCCACATCAGCAGGTGTGTTACCACTGCTCGCCGCGAGGAAGTCGTTGAAAAACGAACTGGTGAGGCCAACCCCGTGGTCATCGCCCGTCATCACCACGGCAGCTTTGAAACCACTTGGCAAAAACCAAAAGCGCGGCAGGGGTTTGCGGTGCAAATTGCCTTGAATGATGATGTTCGACAGCAAGCGCAACTGCTCGTCGGCCTGCGGAATGGCAACCTTGTCGAGGTTCACCCAGTCGGTTTGCGGGTCGCCAGCAGCATTTCCGAAGAAAAGGTCGTTGGAACGAATCACACCGTCGGTCGTCTCGCGGTTTTGTCCAGCCCAAGCGGGATTGCCTTGGCGGGTCAGCACCACAGAGCGGGCGAGGTCGTAGGTGAACGCAACCGCCTTGCCTCCGTTGGCGCCTACTTCGCGCAGCGTCGCCGCGGGGAATGAAGTGGCCGTGTTGGCATTTGAATAAAGCGTGGCCAAACTCGTCGCGCCGTTGAGGTTGTATTGGTCGGCGGTACCGTGAAATTGAATCGTTTGCCCCACGATGCCCACACCAGGGCCGGAGGCGGTATTTACCAATAAATAACCTTCGGAAAGGGTGCCGCCAGCGGATGTGATGCCGAGCAGCGTGGACAATTGCGCATCGGGACGGAAGGTGATAAATGTGCCGCCCGCGTCCACCCAGTTGCTGAACAACGTGACTTGCGCGCCCGACAATGCCATTTCACCCAAAATCACGACATCGTAGCCGTTCAACATCGCCGCGTCCACTTCGGAGATGTCCGCCGCAAAAAATTCATTGAAACCCTCCGTGCGCAAAAACTCGACCGGATAGCGGCTGAATGGGTTAACTGCCGAACTGACCACCAAAATCGGTCCGCCCGGCCCTTCGGAGGGCGGTGGCGGCGGTGGGGCGGAAGTGGTGAATGTCCATGTATAATCAGCAGCCAAAGCATTGCCCGCCAAATCCTTGATGCGCGGGTCAGTACCGCCGCCGACTATTCTCGCCGTGTAGGTCGTGTTGTATTCTAATGCGGAAATGGGGTCAATGGTGGCAGTCCGTGTGCCGACATTGTAGGAAATCGTGGCTGGCACACTCATGTTCGAGGGGTCGAGCAGTTCGACCGTGTTTGAGTTCACCGTAGCCGGGTCAATGGCCTCGTTAAAGGTCGCGCTCACGTTGGCGTTGATGTTCACCCCGGAGGCTCCTGCACCAGGCACGGTGGAACTGACGGTCGGCGGCGTCTCGTCCGGGCCGACATTGGTTTCAAACACCACGTCCACCCAGTAATTGCTGGCATTGAAAGTCTGAGTGGGGAATGCGGGCGTGTTGGTATAAAGGTACACGCCGTTGGGGCCGTCCTCGCCGTCGGCCAATCCACGCAAGGGGCCATTCACGACGGCACTTGTGAAGTAAGACCATGTTCAAAAATTATTTGTTTTAAAAAACAAGGGAATCGGTGCGTAATTTTGAGTTGACCAAAACTTAAAAATTATGCAAACCCAGTTCACTGAGTTGACCGATTCCCAATGGGAAGTTCTGAAAGAAGTTTTGCCCTGCCAAAGGAAACGCAAACATAATTTGCGAGCCGTCGTGAACGGCATTTTGTACCTGCACCGGACAGGTGGCCAGTGGCGCAACCTGCCCGCTGTTTTTCCGCCTTGGAAGAGCGTGTACTATTATTTTCATCGGTGGTCGCGCCAGGGTGTTTGGCAAACGGTGAACGACTGGGTGGCCGAACTGGAGCGGCTTTTTTGGGGCAAGGAGGTCAGCGCAAGCCTTGTCTGCATTGACAGCCAATCTGTTAAGGCAGCGCCTTTTGTCCACGAAGAAAGGGGCGTTGACGGCAACAAGAAAGTGAACGGACGCAAGCGGCACATCCTGGTGGACACTTTGGGTCTCGTCATTGGTGTGGTGGTCAGTGCCGCCAACAAGCCCGACGGTCAAATGGGCATTCAATTGTTGAAACAATGCTCGGCCCACTTTGGCCGGTTGAAAAAGATTCTGGTGGACGGGGTTTACGCCGGCGCTTTCAGCGAGTTTGCCGCCTCCGAACTCGGCGTGGAGGTGGAGATATCTTCACGTCCGCCAACCTCCAAGGGCTTTGTGCCCATCAAAAAACGCTGGGTCAACGAACGGACTTTCGGCTGGTTCAATTTCTTCCGACGATTGGATAAAGACCATGAAAAAACAACAAAAAGTTCGGAATCCATGATATTGCTGGCGAACATTCAAGTGATTTTAGGGCGAATGGCCGCTTGACAAAAAGTTGTTCTGAACTAACCCCACCTCACTAACCAAAAATTTTTGAACATGGTCTAAGGGTCTGTGACGGCATAATTGCCGTTGTCATTGAATACAGAGATGACATATGTGGTATTGGCGACGATGGCTTGCGGGTTTGCAAAAGCCTGTTCCTGCCAACCAGAAGCGGTTTCGTTTTCAAAATCAACGGTAGCCAACAGGGTGCCGTTGTTAGTCCAGAGTTGGCCGACATGATTGCCAGTATTGCCCGCGCCTTTGTAAAAACGCACCCCCGTGATGAAGCCGTCCTCGGAAACGCGGAATCTCATGCCATTTGCGATGCCGCCATTGTTGTCGTTTTCCAACGGAATAGCAGGCGTATTGCTCGGCAAAAACAAGGAGCAAGGACAAGGCAAGGCACCACTGATTTCCACCGTGATGGCATTGGCAGCAGGTGGTGTGCCGGGGATTTCCATGTTGCCGGTGTCGTCGAACGCGCGGCTTTTGATGACGTAGGTCGCCTCCACCGTCGGCACCCAAGCGTATGTCCAGTTGGTGGTGCCGGTGGCGACCTGCCAAGTGGTGCCGCCATCCACCGAGACTTCCACACCTGCCACTACCCCACCCCCTGCGTCGGAGGCTGTGCCGGAAATCGTGACGTTGGAGTTGTTGGGGAAAATCTCCCCGTCCAATGGTGTCGTGATGACAGAACTGGGCGGGTCAACGTCGGTGGAGGCGGTGGCAGCCACCAAACCGGCCATCAACGTGGCGGGCTGAACGCCCATATCCGCAAACAGATTGATGGTAGCCTGCTGCATATCGGGGCTGGTGGGTTCGTTGCCCCGGTCGTGCACCTCGTCGAGCCCCCAAGCCCACTGCACCGTGCCAGCACCAAACACATACGCGCCGCTGGAATGGCGATAGAGCGACAATTTGTGGGTATGTCCATTTTGCAGCGTACTCGACATCAGGATGCGTCCGCGCGGGTTGCTCGATTCGTAGGCCGCCTGTTCCCAGTTCCATTCGTATCCAAGCGTGCCAGCGGGCAGGTCCCAGGTCTGGCCGTTGCCGAGCGTGGACACGTTGGGCGTATTGCGCCAAAAACGCAAATCTTTGAAAACATCTGGCACCCTGATAAATCCCGTGGTGCCGTCCCAACTGAGTTGGCCCGTGAGCGCGTTTTCAGGGTTGCAGCCATTGGCGGGCGGACTGAATGCGCAGCCGTCGCGCCAAAGGCCAGTCCAAACGTTGGGATTAGGGTCGCATTTGCCACCACAGGTGTTTTCGCCTAGGGTGCCTTCTTTGTAACAAACAAGGGTGCGTACGGGGTTGTCGTTACCGTCAATGCTGTTCTCCCAGCGCGTTTGCCAATACACTTCATTACCGCTGAAAAAAGCGAGGTGGACACCTGCATTGCGGGCGTTTTCAAACTTGGTGCGCTCAGCCGCCGACCAATACTCATCGTGCCCGACAGATAGTATCACCTTGTGGTCAGTATCAATGGGATTGGGGTCGCGCTCCATGTCGAGGTCGGTTGTGTAGCTCACATGGTAGCCGTTTCGCTCCAAAAAACGGAGCATCGGATACTCGGAATTGAAGAGCCAGTCTTCCTGCGCACCGCCGCCCGCACCGCCGCTGCGGGTGATGAAAGGGCGGTTGTAACTGACTTTTGCCGCATGGCCGCTGGGGAATCCAGGCACACTGCCCGTGTAAAGGCTGTTGCCGCCGTAGCCGTTGTAGGCTTGCCAAGTGCCATCGGCAGTTTTGAACAACAAATCGGCATCGCCCTCGTCATCGCGCACGATGAAAGCAATGTGGCTCGCGCCGTTGTTGTCGAGCCGGGTCAGTTTGGCAATGTAGATGCCCGACACTGCGCCAGAGGGGACGGCCCAATTGGCCGATTCGGCCCAAGTGCCGCAGTCCACCAGGCCAGTGACGGGGTCGGTGGCGGGTGCGGGCTGGGCCACACCGGTGAAGGTGCCGAGGTCGGCCACGAGGCGGGCGCCGTCGCCGCCGTAGTAACCGAGGCGGTAGATTTTAATGGTGTAGTCGGTGGCAGCGCCCGTCACATCTATTTTGAAGCGAACGGTTTCGCCCTTGTTGACGCTCAAGCCGTCGGCGAAGCCTTGAATGGAAAGGTCCCCCGCATTGGGGCTGGGAAGTTCCCATTCGGAGGGAGGATTGCCGGGCAGTGCGTTTTCGGTGACGATGGGGTTTTGCGCTATCAAAGGAACATAGAAGCAAACCACAAACGGCAACAAAAAGACAACAAGCGGACGTACAAGTTTATTCATAAAAATTGGTTGAGTGTTCGTTTGAATTGACTTACAGATACACGCATATAGCATACCCGTTCCCGCATCGAATTTTGCGGAAATCAGCAGTAGGGATGTTTTTCGGCCAAGATTATGAAAAAGGGATGATAGCGGAAATTATACCTTTATTCGCTAAGATTTGTCAGATAAGCATGATTGAACTCCCTGATTTTGAACAGATTGCGTATTTATCTACGCTCAAAACCTGACAGCGCGAAGTATAGGAAAGAAGCGATTCTATCTGCCACAAGGAGCATGGATACCTTCCAACAGGTAAGTTATCGCCGCAAAAGTAAGACCAAGTTCAATTGACGGGGAAAAATTTGGGGAAAAATGAAAAAGTTAATATTAGTGCCGCGTCCGGTCAATAGCCCTTGAATTGGGGAGTCTCCAATAGACGGCAGATGCTACCGGGCGCTATCCTTTTTCAACCCTATGGGCAGCCGGGAAAAAGCGGCGGACTTCCTGAATATGTCGTTCAGCACATATCGGCGCTACTTGTTGGCTGCATTCGCTCAGTTGTGCCTAATATTCATAATGGCAAGAAAAATCTTTCCGCCTCGCTTGGTCTTCCCCTGCCGCGCCGAGGTGTTTTCACCCGATGCACTCGCGTGAGGTGCCAAGTGTAAAAACTCACAGCGTCACACCCTCGCCGCCGCCGAAATATGCTACCGCAAAGAGTTGGGAATCACTCGTCCTTTTCGAACCGTCTTATGCTTCCTCTTCCGGCTGCTGCAGCCTTCTCTGCCTTTTCGCCTCCGCGATTTGCTGTTTGAAATTTCCGCCGGTCACGACCTTGTCGCCCGTGCGTTTTTCAAAGGCTTGCAGGGCATCGCCCGCGGCACTTCCGCCCTCGATGGCCGCGTCTTTGTTTTCATCAAAACCCTGCGCATCTCGCTTGACGGCTTCTTGTTTGGTCTGTTCTTCGCCGAGCATGGTAAATATCAGTTCCAAGTTCGTCATGTGGTCGCGCAGGTTTTCCCGCTTCAATCCTTTGACTTTCATGTAGTCGGAAGGCACCAGCCCGAACGTCGCTTTGGAAATTTCTGCTGTCAGGATGGAATATTCGCGCCCTTCCTGAACGCCTCTGGCTTTCCATTCATCGGTGAGTTGCCCGCGAATGGCGATGGTTTGCAAGCGGGTTTCAATCCATTTTTCGTCGTAGCCGAGGTCGCGGTAATACTGCCGCGCCCGTTCGGCAGCCAGTTCCGGGTTTTCGATTTCTTGAACGCGCTCATAACCGACTTTGGCAAGCCAAAGTTTGAACGGCTCTGCTTTGGGCGAGGGAATAGACTGAATGATACGAAACATGGTTTCTGTGTTGGCGCAGTCCGTCGCGTACATTTTTCCGTCGGCTGACTTTACTTTCAGTTGTCCCAAAAAATGGGACAACTGAACAAAGCCTTCTTCGGTCAATTTCTTTTTCAAGGCATTCCAATATTTTCTTGCGCGAGGGCTTCCGGTCAGCACTTCGACCACGTCAATGACCGAAAACCACCACTCCTCGTTGTGCCAGACCCGGCGGATTTGTTTTTCCTGAAAAACGATGATTTTGTTTTGTTCCTCGCCCATGTGGTTTGTTCAGTTTGGTGGAAGGAAATACGATTAGCATTTTGGTGCACGGCTCAAAAATAACGCACTATCAAGGCTTTTTTAGAACAACTTTTTCCACATCGTTTGGCCTTTTTTCCACTTTTCCCGCTCGCGCCGGGCTATGCCCGGTGTGAAATCATCCTTCGAATTTTACCCGCACTCACAGCGCCACCTTCTTCACCAACTCCTTTTTCAGCCGGTTCAAAGTGCTGCGGTAGGCGGCGCGGAATTGATTTTTACCGAATCTCAATGACAACCTTTTTCCCGATGCCCAACTCCACAATTTTTTGAAAGGTCTCCAACTGAATATCTGACTTGCCATTCTCGATACGAGAAATGTAATTCCGAGTGGTGCCACTACTGAGGGCGACATCCGACTGCGAAAGCCCTGCCTTTTCACGCGCCTGCCGAAACATAGTGCCAATGGAAGCACCCGTTACTTTCCTGACCAACTGACTTTGTTTGTACAGTTCTTGTGCATCCAGTTCAAGGGGCGACGAGCGGGTTTCTCTTTTGAAAGTGAAGGCGACAGCAACGTTCGGCCAGCAGAGCGTGCGGCTTTCGGAGAGGGTCACTTGTTTAAAAACCTCCCAATCCCGGAGCGTAGCCATCTTGGTGTCTCCTTCCTTCTCCCATATCTCAAAAAGAGGCCCAAAATCCAGCACTCGTATTTCGGAGGTGTTCCAAAGCGTGGTGATTTTGAACGGCTCGACTTTGATGATTCGGGCAATTTTTGGCAACGACTTCATAATTGTCTGAATTGTGGGTTTAGTTGGTAAAAGGCTTCCAAAAGGTCATTGCGGTTTTGGGCAAGATATTCAAGTGCCTCGCGCAATTTGCGTCGGGGCAACCCGCCAGCAATTACTACGGCTTCCCGAATGTCTATCAGGGCTTCATATTCTCCATAAAATGCGTGGAAGTGTGGCGGCAAATGGTCACGGCTGAACACGCAGATTCGGATTCCAAAAATCCGGTCAACTTCTGGCATGGGTCAAATGCTGAGCAAAGGTATCTAATTAGGCAACACCATGCAAGGCTTTTTTTCTGCCGATGTTGGCGCTCCCGCCAACATCAACGGCGGAGTGAGGGAACTTCAGTTCTTAACTACCCTGCCCCGGCCAACTGATACCCCGTTGCGCTGTAAAATCACTTCATAGATGCCGGGAGCCAGATGAGCGACCGGAATAGAAATGTCATTTTCGGCCACCGCCGCCTCCACCGTTTGCCCAAGTACCTGACGCCCTTGTGCGTTTATTAGCCGCCATTCAAAAATTGCCCCTGCGTCGCCGTTTGTGAAATGCACATACAGTGTATTCTGAACCGGATTGGGATAGACAAAAAGCGATTCATTCAAGGATGGTGCAAAAGTGGCGATGGGAGGGGGCAAGGCTTTGTACTGAACACCGGTTACCGCGTTTTGTGCAGTATTGAGCGTACATATAGCAATGGCTTCCTTGGACACATTGTTCAGAAAATGAAAGGTCGTTATCGTATCCGTCCCTAAGGGGAGTATTTGTTGGCCGCCTATAGTGGATATATCTATCCATCCGAGCGGCGCTACCTTCACATCCACAGCGGTTGACTTGTATTCGGTTTGCTTTTTCCGCAGCACATCAAAAGTGCCGCCGGGGATTGCCAGCGTGCCCCAGGCATCAATGACGCCAAGCCGTTGATACGTAACCCGGATACGGAAAGAATCGGCAGTAGGAACCAGATTTATTAAAATGGGCGGCGCGAGCGGCGCATCGAAAGCAGTTAAAACATTGGAAGCACTTTGGTGGATGTCAAAGAAGTTGACCGGCGCCCAGGATTCTTCCAGTGCCGGCACCTTGATAAACAATAAATTCAAGCCCAAACCCAGCTCGTCCAGGCCATAATAGCCCATATCAAAGACTTGGGTACCGGTGACTTGCAAATAAACTTCCGAACTGGAGTTTGTCGGATTATACAGGATACTCGCAGCAGGGAAGGAGCCAGAAACCGAGCCTGTTTGCGGGTGCTTCATGACCTGATTCCACAATTGGGTTGGCTGTAGGTTGATAAGTTCCCACTGTTGGCCGCCGCCGGGCGGCGTGAAAATCTGATTAATAGCTCCGGGCTGGTTGCCAAAAGCATAGTGAAGCGTGTCGCCTATTGAAGGAAAAACCGAATTGGTGATGGTAATCTGGGCCGTTACCGGATTGGTAAGACCCAACAGCAGGAGGCAATAAAGTACCAGTTGTTTCATGGTTGCATTTTGACAAGGAACTTACGCAATATTGCGCCACAGGGTCGGCAATCAGCGGGGAGATTGAACCGCCAACAAAGATATTGCGGGATTGAACGAATGCGAAAAATATTTCCGTGAAGCTGGCATCACTTCTTCTGCCGATGTTGGCATCTGCGCCAACACCCCACTTGTGCCGGGCTATGCACGGTGTGACATCATCTTTCGGGTTTCACTTTAACCTGCTCTAAACGAGGTCGTCTCACTATTGATATTTGTTGACAGGATTGACAAGATTTATAGAATTAGCGCCCTTTATCGGGGAGGAAAACCTGTCAATCCTGTCAATCCTGTCAAAAGTTAAACTTGTGAGACATCTTCGTTTATGATGCGCGTGCTTTACGCAATTGATTTTCAAAGAATCAATCTCCGAACTCACGTTATTTTACTGCCACCATTTTCTTTGTCAAAATCCCGAACGGCGTCACCAACTCATACCACAGCACACCCGATGCACCTTCCAAATTGAAGATTTCTTCGTGCCTGCCCGCCGCGTACTGCCCTTTCTTTTCTGCCAACATTTTTCCCGAAACATCGAACACCCGCAGCTGCGCTTCGCAATTTTCCGGCAGCACAAAACCAATCACAGTCTGACCGCTGAACGGGTTGGGGCGGTTTTGTAGCAATTCGATTTGAGGTTGAGCAATCGGAGCATTGGCGCTCGTCGCGCTGAAGAAGTTGAGTTTCACCTCGTTGTCCGACAACGCGCTGGTGTAAGCATGGCCTTCCAGCACTTCATCGGCCAGCCGGAGCACCTCACTCAGGGTTCCGCCAGTTTCCAGCACATTGAAAGTCAATGTGAAAATTGCCGCGCCTTCCTCCACCAGCACGCCTTCCGCTTGCGACCACACGACACGGAGTTCCCCTTCGGAAATGTTGTAAGCGCCGAAGTTTTCCTCCGAAATGGGCAATCCCGTGAGTGGCCTTATTTCTGCCAAAGCCAATTTTTCGACATCAAATTTCAACGCAAACTGCAAGGCCGCGAGGTCGGAGAACTGATTGGCGCTGAACGTGACCGCCACCTGCTCGCCAAATTGCAGCACCCGGTCAGGTGCGTTGAGGGCAAATCCAGATGCTTCGGAATGGTTGAAATTTGCCGGGTTTGTGAAAGGTGTAACCACGTCGCCTGTTTTGATGCCGAAGAAATCTTGGTCAGGCATATCATTGTTCACGCCTGTGAGGGTGATTTTTTCGGGAAAACCCCACGGCGGGTTGTTCATCGTGTGCGAAGTTGGCACGAAACGCCACGAGGTTTTGAAATTGGCCAAAGCCACAGGATTGCCTGCCAGTGCTTGGTGGATGGTCACTGCGTCCTGCATCGTCACGGCATTATCCTTGTTCACGTCGGCAGCCACGATTTTGTAGAGGCTGGTGATGGGGTTCGCCCCTGCGATGTGCTGCTGGATGCGAGTGACATCGGCGGTCGTCACGCCGTTGAGTTTGTTGATGGTTTTGGTAGGCGTGACGGTGAAGTTCGAGCCGGAAGTGACGGTGAACGAGTAGGTTCCAGCCGTTGGTGTTGTCACGGAGCCAATTTGGTCGCCCGTGAGCGCGACGGTGGCGCTGCCTACGCCACTCGCGCCGTCGTGTTCCCAGATGAGTTTTCCGCTGATTTGAATATCCGTATTGCAGGCCTCAACCATGACCGGGATTGCGGCGCTTTCACAGTCATTGACATCCTTGATTCTGACCTGATAGGTCTCTGCTGCCAATCCCGTAAAAGTTGCCCCAGCGTGGTAGGTCGTGCCGTTGTCTATGGAGTACAGGTACGGCCCCGTGCCGCCAGTCTCGCCGCTGACGGCGATTTGGCCGTCGTTCGGGCCGGAACATCCGTTGGAGGGCGTAGCCGTGAAAGTGGGTTGACTGACAGTGACCGTGTGGCCGGCAGTGCAGTCGCCATTACCAGTGGACACCGTGTAAGTCCCCCCGGCGCTCACGGAAATGCTCGGTGTGGTTTCGCCAGTGGACCAGAGATACGAGGGGCCTGTCGTGCGGGTATAGGTGAAATTGCCGCCGCCGCCGCCTTGCCAATAGTTGAAGGTTACCTGAAGATAGATGTTTTCGGCCACCAAATGCATCACCAGCTGCAGGCCGGGAATACTGGAACCTGAACAATTGGGAATAGGCATCGTGTTCGTGTAGGTTAGCGAGGCCCAGTCGTCAATATAGCCGAGGGCCCACATTACATTATTGACAACAGGACCGCAAACGCCGGAGGCGCTGGGGCCGTTCTGGGTGACGGCATTGTAAATGAATCCGCTGTACCCCCGTGTAATGTGCGTTGAGGGAACAATCGCATCCGCCTGCCCGGGGCTTGTTTTTTCAAAAATAAAACTGCCGCTGTTCCAGATAACCGGCCCGTTGATGTTTGCCTGCAAGGTGGCAGAACCACCTTGGCAAATAGTGGAGGCACCCGTAATGGTTATGCTTTCTTCAATGGTAAAAGAGCCGGAAACATCGTCGCAGCCGGCGGAGCTGCCCACCGTCACCGAATAGAGACCGGCGGAAAGGCCGGAAATCGAAGCCGTGTTGGCGCCTGTATTCCAGAGGTAGCTGGCACCGGAGAGCTGCGGAGCGGAAACCATGCCATTGGATGCCCCGGGGCATACGGTCGGCGTACCTGTCAACGTGATGCTTCCTGCATGGAAGGAAATAGAACCGTAGGACTCTCCACCGCCCTCTGTCACCCGGAACTCTACTTCACTATCGGCCCCCAAAAAACCCTGCCAGGCATTTGGATGGTTGTCGCAGCAGCCGATGTGCTCCCACACCATATCGCCGTCAATCCAAAGTTGTGCGGCATCGTCGTGGCCGTCAATACTGATACGATAAAAATCGCAGGGAAAACCTTTTCGTTTGGCACTAAAGGAGTGGTTGTCTATTCCCACCGGGCAGCCTTGATAACCGGGTGCCATGGCTGGTGACTGATTGTTGTTCCATTGTTGCTGGGTATTCAGGTTCAGACTGTTTGCTGTGTAAAAACCCGAGTAAGCTGTGTTCCATGAACCAGCGGTCGGCTCCGCGCCACCCGCATTCCAAGCATACACGTTCCAAACGTTGTCGCCAAATACGGCGGGGTCGCCCGCAGGGCCTTGCGCCTGACCCGACAACACGGCGGAACAACCGCTGCCCGTGCTAAGGGTGACTGCGTAGGAGCCGCCTGAAGTGATTTGAATAGAAGGCGTGGTTTCGCCGGTTGACCACAGGTAATTGCCTGCCGGGTTGTTCGATACGGCCAGCGTGGCACTGGGGTTCCCGCACAGGTTGTTTAATCCCGTCAGGGTCGGTGTTACTTGTTGGATAAAAATAGCGCCATAGGATGTCCCGGTGCCGTGCGTGACCCGGAATTCTATTTCCGTTTGTTCGTCCAGCAGCCCATACCATGCATTGGGATGGTTGTCGCAACAGCCGCTGTGTTCCCACACTTTCACACCGTCGAGCCACAGTTCCGCGTGGTCTTTGTGCCCATCTATGCTGATGACATAGTTTCCGCAGGTGAAGTCCTTGCGTTTGGCGCTCCAGGAGTGGTTGTCATTGCCGACTGGGCAGCCGACGTAATTCGATGCGCTGGAGGGCGATGCCGTGTTATTCCATTGATTTTGGGTATTCAGGTTGACGCTGCTCACGGTATAATATCCGGCATAATTGGCATTCCAGGTGTTGGCATCGGGTGTCGCGCCGCCAGCATTCCATGCGTACACCCGCCACTCGCCGACTCCGAACACGGTGGGGTCGCCTTCCGGGCTGGCAGCCGTGCCAGAAGCATTTACCGAACATCCGCCGCTGTGGCCTATCGTCACACTATAGTTGCCGCTCGTAGTGATTTCAATGCTGGGTGTCGTTTCGCCGGTGGACCACTCATAGTCGCCTTGCAAACCGCCCGAGACCGACAGCGTGGCCGACGGGTTGCCGCTGCACAGGCCGTCCAAACCCACAATGGCTGGCGTGACCAATTGAAACGAAATAGCGCCATGCGAGCCGCCGCCGCCTTCCGTCACCCGGAATTCCACTTCGCTGTCGGCATCCAGAAAACCTTCCCACTCGTTGGGGTGGTTGTCACAACAGCCGATGTGTTCCCACACCATCGTGCCGTCGAGCCAAAGTTGAGCAGCATCATCGTGGCTTTCGATGCTGATGCGATAGTAGCCACAGGTAAAGCCTTTGCGTTTGGCACTGAACGAATGGTTGTCGTTGCCGACGGCGCAGCCCTGATAGCCGGGAGCCGCCGAGGGCGACAGGTCGGCGTTCCATTGGTTTTGGGTGTTGAAATTTAGCCCTGTTGCGACGTAATAGCCAGAATAGTTGGTGCTCCACGATCCCGGGCCCGGCTCTGCGCCGCCGGCATTCCAGGCATACACCCGCCATTCGCCGTTGCCAAATTTGGAGGGGTCGCCGGGCGGCGGGTCAAGGGTAACTTGAATCGAATTGCTGGTCGCAAGTATCGGGTAGGCGCAGGATATGGAACTAACCATGACGCAGCTGACCACATCGCCACTTTGCAAATTCATGGTGGAAAACGTGGGGCTGTTGGCTCCCACGTTGTTTCCGTTTATTTTCCATTGATACACGGGCGATGCGCCGCCGTCCACCGGGGTAGCGGTGTAAACAGCGGGAACGGAACAACTTACCTGTGTCGGCCCGCTGATGCTGACCGAAGGCGCGGCCGCGGGCGTGTAGGTGTCTTGATATTCCCAAGCGCCCATGTCGGTGAGCGATTCGGGCGTGCCCACAGCGTTGAAAGGCCGCGTGTTGCCGCCAAAGTCTTCGTTCGGCGCGCCGGTGTTAGTGCCAGCATCTATGGCCGGAGAACATTCCTGCAATTGCAGGTTCCCCGTCGTGCCAAGACCGACTGGTGGCTGCTCGACGAAAAGCGGGTCGAGATTCAGGTTGCCCGTTCCGGGATAGACTCCGCTGTTTTGCTGGATGATGGAGTGTGACGCATTTAAAAAAACACCCGAATTGGCGCCAATGCCCGAGCTGTTTCCCCATAGAATGCAGTTGGTCAAGGCGGCTTGTGTGGAAAAGGTATACATCGCGCCGCCGGTTGAGGCTGAGTTGCCGGACATACTGCAATTCGTCAGAGTGGCGCTTGAAGAGCTCTGGACCGAGACGGCACCGCCGATAAAAGAGGTATTGCCGATAAAATTACAGTTGGTCAGGTTGGGAGAAGCGCCATTGGCAAAAGATACCCCGCCGCCGCTGTTCTCCGCCGAGTTGCCGGCAAAAAGACATTGGTTTAGCACATCGCTGGTGTTGTAGTTGAAGTATATGCCCCCACCGCCAAATGCCGTATTGGAAGTAAAAACACAACGATTGAAAGTGCATGAGCTTTCGTTGGCGCTTTCCACTCCGCCGCCAAAACCCGGACAAGTATTGCCTGTGAAAGTGCAATCGTTCAGAGTGGGCGCGGAAAATGAATTGGACATACCGCCACCGGAACTGAAAGTGCCGGCAGTATTCGAGGTGAAGCTGCAATTGTTCATCTCTGGCGATGCAAAATAATTGTACATACCGCCACCGCCGTTGGTTCCTATATTTTGAGAAAAAACGCAGTTGGTCAGCACGGGAGAGGCGTTGTTATTTAGCATCCCCCCACCGCCGCCGTTGCCCGTGGTGTTTTGAGAAAAGGTGCAATCGTTGAGCGTCGGGCTGGAGCTGAAGTTCATCATTCCACCGCCGCCATAGGCAGAAGAGTTGCCGGTAAAGGTGCAACTGTTAAACACAGGAGCAGCGCCGCCCGAATTAAGCACACCGCCAGCGCCATCTCCAAACGCCACATCTCCCGAAGAGTTAAAGGAAAAGGCGCAGCTGGTAAATATACCCGCAGAAGAACCGTTATTGGCAGCGCCGCCCCCGGCAACACCGGCCGTGTTGTTAGAAAATGTACAATTGGAGACAGCAGGATGCGAATCCTGGTTATACATTCCGCCTCCGCGGAAGCCTGCCCCGTTGCCGCTGAACACACAGTGACTAATGCCAGGAGAGGAGGCCTGGTTATACATCCCGCCACCGTTGCGATGAAGGTTGACATCCCCGGTTGCATTCCCGCCGCTGATAGCGAAGCCGTCGAGCAAGGCAGTGTTGTTCACGTTCTGGTTGAAAACGACGTGGTAGGAGTTGTCGCTGTTGTCGTTCGCCGCGCCGATGTCGCCGCTGAGGGTCGTCACATAAGTTTCCCAGTCGCGGTCATCCATGTCCGGGTCGCCCGTGTCGGGAAAGCCACCATACACAGCCACGCCGCTCTTCAAGGAAAATGAAATGGTGCGGTCGGCCCCAGTAGTAGGTTTATACACGCCGGCTGCCACCCAGACCTCATCGCCGGAGGCAGAGGCATCAATCATGGCTTGCAGGTCGCCGGAGGCGTTGGCCCAGGAAGTGCCGTCGCCGGAGCCAGAGGGTTTTACATAGCGAATGGTCTGAGCTCTTGCGTTAGCGGCCAAAATCAGGAAGGCCATAAGAGTGATTATGAAGGGGAAGCGGGAGAGGAAGTTGATACTCATGTCCGACAAGGTTTAATTATTTATGTGTCTGCGGAAGGTTGCGAACGCCGGACGGAAACACCCATCGCTCCGCTCGCGTACCTTTTTGTTCGACACAAACATGGCCTCCGACACAGGCAGACATACCCGACCAGTTGGTTGGAAAAACCCGACAAGCCCCAAAAACAGGGTGGAAAAAGACGACACAGGTGGGAAAAAGGCGACATTGGGGGGGGATTAAAAGTCATTAGGGGTTATTTCAAATTATCGCTTTTGTACCAGACTGTCTTAAAAGTTTAAATTTCGACAGGATTGACAAGATTTATAGGTTTTCTCCAAGAATAAAATCTTTAATCCTGTAAATCTTGTCAATCCTGTCAACAACTATCACTTGTGATACAGCCTCATGTATCGGAACAGCGTTCCGATTTACTGGCGACAATTTGAAATGACCCCTAATGACCCTTAATAACCCCTTCAATGCATCATCTCCGAAGGATACTTCCCGAATCGCTCGCGGAACTGCTGGGCAAAATACTTTTCATCGCGGAAATTCACCGCCCAAGCCGCCTCCTTCACCGAACGCACCTGCCTGAGTTCGAGCAAACGGCGTGCTTCCTGCAAACGCACTTCCTTGATGTAGGCATTGGGCGATAGCCCGGTGAGCAGTTTCAGGCGGCGCTGAAAATGGCGTTCGCTCAGGTGCAGTTGGTCGGCAAGCCAAGTCACGGACAGTTGGTCGTTCTGCGCTTCGGCGGCCACCAGCGTTTCCAAAGAGGCTAGCCAAGCGGCATCGTGTTCCGACAGGCGAATGTCTGAACCGGGCGGTTGCTCAGCCTCCTCTGCTTCTTCCGAACGACTTTCCCATCCCCGGCGGCGCTCGCTATATCTTTCGAGCAAGGCAGCTACGCGCACCAAAAGTTCTTCTTCTTCGAAGGGCTTGAGCAGGTAGTCGTCCACGCCGATGCGCAGGGCGCGGATTTTGTCTTGCATATCGGCTCGCGCGGTGAGCAGGACGACGGGGATGTGGCGAAAACGCTCGTCGCTTTTGAGTTTTTCCAACAACTGAAAACCGTCCATCACGGGCATCATGATGTCGGAAATCACGAGGTTCACGATTTCAGATTTGCGATTTTCGATTTCCTGCGATAAGTAATGGAGGGCAGCCTGACCGTTTTCAGCAGCCCTAACGCGGTATTTATCCGACAGCAGGGTTTGCAGATAGATGCGCAAATCGAGATTGTCTTCCACCAGCAGGATGGACGGTTTTTCAGGGGCATCATTTTCTGTTATGGCGGGTATAGCGAAGGCTTCGCCCACAGGTGCGGGGTTTTCTTCGACGAGCTGTTCCGCCGCGCCCATGACCTCGATTTTGGGGAATTCAAAAGTAAAAGCCGAGCCTTTTTCGCCTGCCGCCGGGCTTTGGACGCTGACGCTGCCGCCGAACAAAACGGAGAGCTCTCTGACCAAAGCCAAGCCGATGCCCGTGCCTCCCTCGGTGGGCGCGTCGGCTTGCCGACTTTGAAAAAAGCGGTCGAAAACACGCGGCAAGTCGCCGGGATGAATGCCCTTGCCCGTGTCGGTCACCGTCAGGCGGATGCCGTGCGCGAGGTCTTCCGCTTTGAATTCCACGCGCTCGCCCGCGCTGGTGAATTTCATGGCATTGGACAACAGGTTGTTGATTACCAGTTCCAATTTGGCGGCATCGGTCTCGATTTGCAAACTTTTTTCAGCACGATACAAGAAGACGAAGGCGATGGATTTGTTTTGGGCAAGACTCTCAAATTGAGCGGCGATGCGTTTCAGCAAAGGATAAAGCAGCACGGGTTTGGGATGGAGTTCGAGTTTTTTCGATTCCAATTTTTGCAAGTCGAGAATTTCGCCCACGAGTTTGAGCAGTTGCTCGCCATTTTGCTGCGCGAGTTTGGCGTAGGTGAAATTGCGGTTGCTCAGTTCGCCACTTTTGAGCATCGAAGAAATAGGCCCCAACATCAGGGTCAGGGGGGTGCGCAGTTCGTGGCTCACGTTGGCGAAAAAATTGGATTTCACCTTGTCCAATTGCCGCAGCTCTTCCGCCTGTTTTTCGATGGTGCGTTTGTCCTGCTCGATTCGCTCGGTGGCCTTTTCAACCATGCTTTCCAATTTTCTTTGCTCCAAAATATGCTGCTGGCTGCGCCAACGGATGTAGCCCCGAATACCCAACCCCAAGAGCAGCGCCATCATTGCCAGAAACCAAGTTTGCAAATACCAAGGGCGCAGCGCTCGCAAAGTGAAACTCAATTCTTTTTTCGACCATTGGCCGTCGGCCGCTTTGGCTTTGATGCGCAGCGTATAGGTGCCGTATGGCAGCCCGCCGAAGTTGATTTGCCGCTCTTTTTGGTAGTGCCAGTCTTCGTCCAAACCTTCGATTTTCCATGCGTATTGAATCAGGCCCGGCTCGTTGAAAGTCAAGAGAGTGACTTCTAGATTGAAAAAACGGTCGTCGGGGCGGAGCAGGATTTCATGGGTGCGCAGGATTTCACGAGTGCGGTCAACGAGGCGGTTTTCATTTTTGTCAAATTGCTGAAATGCCGTCAGCTCGAGCGGAGCATCGGCCTGCGATTTGTTTACGTCGTCAAAATCGGCGGGATTGAAAGCGTTGATGCCGTTCAAGCCGCCGAAATAGAGCGTACCGTCCGGTGCCTGAAAATGTGCCGCCCGGTTGAATTCGGCATTGGTGATGCCGTCGGACACGAAGTAGGTCTTCACCGCCTCCGTTTTTTTGTCCATGCAAATGATGCCGTTGTCGCTGGGGAGCCAAAGCCTGCCCCGCGCATCCTCATAAACCGCATAAATGAAGTCGTTGGAAAAGCTGTTGGTGCGGTCGAACACCTTGCCTGATTGCGCGTCCCACGCGGGCGAGCGGGTGCCGTCGTCGTCCATTTTGGAAGCAGCGCGCACCAGGCCGTTTGCGGTGGCAAACCAAAACACGCCATCGGCATCCCGATGAAAATGGAGAAAATTTTCGGCGGGCAAAAAATATGCGCCCGCGCCGCCCCTCCAATACCGCGCGACGACACCTTTTTGCGGGTCCACTTTGTAAAAACCGTTATTGGCACAAACCCATAATGCGCCACTTGGCTCCCGTTTGATGTAGAGGATGAAGGCGGGCACCAGCGCGTCGAAGCCATTGTAGCGGGAGAACGGCTCCGTCGCCTTCGCGCCGGGTGCGAGTGTGTGCAGCCCGGCGGACGAGGAGCCGAGCCACATTTTCCCTGTGTCGTCTTCGCAAAAAACCCAAGTGTCGAAGTCGGTCGGTATCCTTTCTCCTTTTGTGCCATCGGGCAGCAGACGGTGGAGCGATTTTTCCTTGCCGGAGAAAATTTCCCCTTTGCTGGAAAATGCAAGCGCATGGTTGCCAAAGCCTGCGCCAGCGGCTTCTATGCGGCGGCTTTTCCCGCTCCGAAAATCATGTTCATACAGGCCGAAACTCTCCAAGTTCGCGAACAACTTGTCGGATGTGGCAACGATGCCGCGTATGCTGTTGCCCAAAGCAGGCAGCGCATCTTTTTTGAAAAGATAGTGCTGAAAGCGGTTTTTTTTGATTTGCAGGATGTAAAACCCGAAATCGTCGCCCAGCCAATATCTGCCCGCATCGTCTCTCATGAAAGCTCGCCATAAGAAATTGTTTTTATCGTGGTGCGAAAACGTCCACTGCGCCAATGTGCCGCGTTGAGGAGCAATGAGGCGGTCGTGAATCACAAACGTGCCTTTATCGTCGAAGGGGAAAATAAGCGCAGGAAAAGGCTCTTGGGTGTGCTCCAGACCGGGTGGGGTATAGGGCAAGCGTTCGGCTTTGAGATTGTAGTAACGAAAATGTTCCACCGGGTGGCGAGGTCGCGGTATGGTCAAAATGCCGTTTTCGGATATGGCCCAGTCGCCGTAGAGCCAATTTTTTTCGACGCGGCGCAGTTCTTTACCTTCTTGGCTCAGCTCGACGATGAGGTCGTCCTCCGTCGTCACCCAGATCGTTTTGTCGGGAGAAAAATAAACCGGTCGGATGCCCTGTAGCCCCTTTATCGGGAAAGCCCGAAGGCCGCTGACGGGGTGGTAGCGATACAATATGTTCGTGTTTTTGGCTAACAGCCAAAGCGCCCCGTCGTCGCCGCGCAACATATTGTGCCAAAATTTGCTGGCGGCAAATTGGGGGTCGCTCTTCCCAAACTTCTCTTCCAACGACAACACTTCGCCGCGTTCCGGGTGAAACAGACAAATGCGCTCCTCCTCCCGGCCTAAGAGCCACAGCCAACCGTCGGCATCCACCCGACCTCCCCAAATTTCGTTGAAAAACAGCCCGTCTTTTTCTTTGGTGTACGTCTTGAAAGTATACCCATCAAAGCGGTTCAGCCCGTTGAGTGTGCCAAGCCAGACGAATCCCCTGTTATCCTGAAAAATGGTGTTGACCTGTCGGTGCGACAATCCCTGCTCTACGCTGTAATACTCCACTTTGGCAATGTAGTCCTGTGCAGCAAGTGACAAGGCGGACACAAGTCCCCAAAACAGCAATGCCTTGCGTTTGCTTCGGTCAGCCAAACGAAGTATCGTCGTCAAAGTGAGGTGTGTACTTGTTCGCACAAAAGGAAGGATGATAACAGGATAAATGCAGGGTTAAAGGTAAAAATTAGGCGGAAGTCGAGGAACTGAATAAAAACGGCCTTCGGAAAACAGGTGCTCCGAAGGCCGCGATTGCTGCAAAAACAGCGCTTGCCAGTATCTATTTTACCGCCACCATTTTCCTCGTCAAAATCCCGAACGGTGTCGCCAACTCATACCACAACACCCCGCTCGCGCCTTCCAAATCAAACGTTTCCTCGTTCCGGCCTGCCGGGTATTGTGCCTTTTTTTCTGCCAACATCCTGCCCGAAACATCAAAAATCCGCAACTGCGCCTCGCAACTTTCCGGCAGCACAAAACCGAGCGTCGTCGTGCCGTTGAACGGGTTGGGGCGGTTTTGGAGCAATTCGATTTGAGGTTGCGTTGCCGGGTCATTGGCACTCGTGGTGCCGAAGAAATTCAGTTTGACATTGTTGTCCACCAACGTGCTCGTGTAAGCATGGCCTTCCAGCACTTCGTCGGCCAGTTGCAGCGCCTCGTTGAGTGTGCCGCCACTTTCCAGCACATTGAAAGTCAATGTGAAAATTGCCGCGCCTTCCTCCACCAGCACGCCTTCTGCTTGCGACCACACGACACGGAGTTCCCCTTCGGAAATGTTGTAAGTGCCAAAATTCTCCTCCGAAACAGGCAATCCCGTGAGCGGCTCTATTTTTACTAAAGCCAATTTTTCCACATTAAATTTCAACGCAAACTGCAAGGCCGCAAGGTCGGAAAACTGATTGGCGCTGAACGTGACCGCCACTTGTTCACCAAATTGCAGCACCCGGTCAGGTGCGTTGAGGGCAAATCCAGACGATTCAGGGTTGTTGAAATTCGCCGGATTGGCAAAAGGTGTGAGCACGTCGCCCGTTTTAATGCCGAAGAAATTTTGTTCCGGCGTGTCGTTTTGCACATTGTTCAGCACAATGTTTTCCGGGAAGCCCCAGGGTGGGTTGCTCATTGTATGCGAAGTTGGCACGAAACGCCAAGAGGTTTTGAACTGCGACAGTGCCGAGGGATTGCCGAGTAGGGCTTGGTTGATGATTGTCGCGTCGAGCGTCGTGATTGAGTTGCTTTTGTTCACGTCGGCGGCCACGATTTTGTAAAGGTCAGTGAGGGGGTTGGAGTTGGCGATGTGCTGCTGGATGCGAGTGGCATCGGCGGTGGTCACGCCGTTGAGTTTGTTAATGGTTTTGGCCGGAGTGATGGTCAAGTTCGAGCCGGGTTCGATAGTGAAGGAGAACAGCCCGTCGGCAGTTGTGGTCATCGAGCCGGTTTCGTCGCCCGTGAGCGCGACGGTGGCGTTGCCCACACCGGAGGCATCGTCGTGCTCCCAGATGAGGGCACCGCTGATAACTTTGGCACATGTATTCACTGTCATCGTAATCGTGTTTGAACCAGCCGTATTGACTGTTAGGCAACTGCCGCCGGAGATGGTGATTTCGCAGGTCACCTGGTCGCCGTTGGCCAAAGTGGTCGTGCTGTAAGTGTTGAAAGCGCCGTTTTGTACGTTGCCGCCGTTGACTTTGAAATGATATGTCACCGTGCCGCCGCCCGTGTTGCCCACCGAGGCAGTAAACTGCACCGGTGCGCCCGCGCAGATCGCGTCCGCCGGCGAAGCAGCGATGCTTACGGTGGGGGTAGCGTTTGGCGTGGTTTCCACGGCGATGTTCTGGGTGGCGCTTTCACAGTTGTTGCTATCCTTGATTTTGACCGGATAGGTATCGGCCGCCAAGCCAGTGAAGGTAGCGCCGATCTGGTAGTTCATCCCGTTATCGTTGGAGTACATGTACGGGCCGGCGCCGCCGGTTTCGCCGGAGATAACGATCTGGCCGTCGTTGGAACCGGCGCAGGTGCTGGTAGGCGTGGCGGTGAATGTGATGGTGGGGCAGGAGGGGCCGGTGAACTCATAAGCGCCCATTTCATATCCCGCGCCGAAGGGGCGAGGGTTGCCGTCCAAGTCGGTAGCCGGAGCGCCGGTAGCCGTACCGGCATCTATGGCTGGCGAGCCTGCCGTGAGGTGCAGATCGCCCGAAGTCCCAAGCCCAATAGGGGGCTGATTCACGAATAGCGGATTCGCATTCAGGTTGCCCGTGCCGGCATAACCGCCCTGGACAATGGAATAGGACACCACCGGGGCTGGGCCGAACCATAAGTAGATTTCGGTATTGTTGCCCCACAGGATGCAATTGGTAAGGGTAAACGAACCGCCGCCTTGCGAAATAGCGCCGCCAAAATTCCCGCTATTGCCGGAAAATGAACAGTTTTTTACGGTAACCTGGTTGTCGTTGTGTATGCCGCCGCCATAGGTAGCCGTGTTTCCGGAGAACAGGCAATTGATAAGGGTGACATTAGAGCCGCTGCGAAATGCGCCGCCGGAACTGGCCGTGTTGGCTTGGAAAATACAATTTTCGATAGAGGCGTAAACGGAGTTTTGCGTACAAATCCCGCCGCCGATATTGGAGGCCGAATTATCGATGATGGTGCAATTTCTTATCTGGGGGTTCACCTGAGGATACATAGTGCTGGTGCCCATGAAAATGCCTCCGCCATTGCCAGAACCACCATTGGCATTGCCGCCTGTAATGGTAAAACCATCCAATACGGCATTGGCAAGGTTGTTTGTGGTCATTGGGTCTGCGTAGGTATAAACTACATGGTAGCTGTTGTCCGATTTATCGCCCTGAACACCGATATCGCCGCTGAGTACGGTTTCGTTGAGTTTCCAGTCCCGTTGGGCCAGCGCGGTTTCCGTACCATTAAATCCGCCGTAGATACCCCAGTTACTTCGCAAGCTAAACGATTTGCTCCGGTCGTTATCGGTAGTGGGCTTATATGTTCCCTGGGCCACCCAAATTTGATAAAGCCCCGGACGCGGGTCTGAAATAGCGCTTTGCAGGTCGGTGTAGGCGTTTGCCCACGAAGACCCGTCGTTGGCGCCGGTGGCATTCAAATTGACATAAATGATATTGCCCGCGCAAACTTCGTCTTCATCCGTTAGCCCGTCGCAGTCGTCGTCCGTGAGGTTGCACAGCTCTGCCGCGCCCGGATGGATGTTGCCGTCGGCATCATTGCAATCGCCGCCGTCAATCAGGCCTGTGTACACGTATCCGGCTCCAGGAGAAAGACACTGGGTAATACCATTACCCGTGTAATAGCCATCGCCATCTGCATCGAGGTACCAGGTTCTGGTCAAAAACCCTGTTTGGTTTTCATACGCCCCCGGGTCCACGGCGCCATCGACAATTCTGGAACTTCCCGTCAGATCAGTGGCAGGCGCCCCCGTATTATCGCCTGCATTCAGGGCAGGCGAGCAGGTTTGAAGCTGGAGGCCGTCGTCCGAGGTACCCCATATCCCGTCCGGGCCTACCGGGTTGTCCGGGTTGGTAAAAGCAGGATTGGCACTCGCATTGTCGCTGCCGGGGCCGGCCCACCCCCCTTGCACCACGGAGTATGTAATGGTCGGTGTGGCGCTTCCGAAAAGCCCGCCGTTGTTCCAAAATATGCTGTTCTTAATCGTTGTTACCGGGTTGTTGCCATCAATGTACATTACGCTCGTACTCCTGTAAACGGCCGGTGTCTCCTGAGTGGTGTTGTCGAAAAAAGTGCAACTGGCAACGTTTATAGTGGATGAACGGTTGAACATGACGCCGCCATAAATATTTGAAATATTTCCCGAGAACAGGCAGTTGGTAAAATCAATTTCTGTATCCTCATTGTAAAATGCGCCTCCGGAGCTAAAGGATGCATTGTTTGAAAACACGCTGCTCGTCACCGTGCCAGTGACGCCAATGTTGAGCATTCCCCCGGCGGGTGCTGCCGAATTGTTGACGAACGTGCAGTTGGTTAAACTCAGGCTGTTCTGGTAGTTGAACATTCCGCCACCTCCACTCTGGCCGTTGCAATAGTTATTTGAAAACAACACGTTCGTAAGTACCGGGTTGGCGCCAGTATAACTATACATACCGCCTCCACCGCCCTGGGAAAAATTACGGTCGAAAACAACATTGTTCAAAACAGGCGATGAGCCCGAACCATTGAACATCCCGCCGCCGCCGTCCACGGCCCGGTTTCCCTGAAAAATAATATTGGTTAATGTCGGGGAAGCGGCGCTGTTAATCATGCCTCCGCCAAAATCATTATCACTTAAATCAAAGGAACTGGCGTTTCCGCCTTTGATGGTAAAGCCATCCAATACGGCGGAATGATCCGCGGCATTGTTTCGAACCACGTGAAAACTGTTCTCACCGATGTTAGCGATGCCCACAGGGCCTTCACCCGTGTCGTCTCCGTTCAGGTCGCCACTCAGGATAGTGACATTGGTTACCCAATTCCGCTGCGAAAGTTCCGTCTCCGTACCATTGAAGCCACCATAGATGGCGACCCCGTTTTTCATCTGAAAGGAAACAGCGCGGTCGCTGCCCGAAGTAGGCTTGTAGGTTCCTGCCGCCACCCATATTTCAAGGTTGGAGGAGGTGCAAGGGTATTTCAGGGCATCCTGTAGGTCAGAAAAAGCGGTTTCCCAGCTCAAACCATCCAAATTACCGGCGCCTTCGAGGCTGGCATCTACATATAGCCTCGAAGCATTTTTCTCAGGACCGGCTATCCAATTGGAAGATGTTCCATTCAATTCTAAGTTAATCAGCTGCCCATTGTAAAAACCCGGCTGTGCTATATTTTCCACACCCGGCAATACATTGATATTATTGCCATTGGCTTCCCCGTGGTCAAATGCGTACCAGGCTACCAGCCCGCTTTGGGGCAGGGTTAGCCCGCAGAGGCCTGCCTGTATCTGCTCTTTGGTGCGAGCTACATTCCATATACGCACATTATCCAGACTACCGGCCATTAGTTGGTCGTTGCCGTAGAGGGCGCCGAGATAAGCGCCGGTATTGATTATCGGTAGCGGGTTGGCAGATGAATTCCGCTGACCGACCAATTCCCCGTCTAAGTAAGATTTAAAACCATTTACGGTCGCCCTTTGCCAGGTCATGGCAATATGATGCCATTTGCCATCGGTAGCTGCCGCGCCTACCGGTACGCCGCTGCCCTGGGCCCATCCCCCGTCGTTCGAGAGGATATGCTCACCGTAGTGTCCCGACACAATGTAATGATCGCCATCGGGTTGCAGCCTTACCGCGCTTTGCAGTACGCTGCCTCTAAACCAATATTCAATGGTGATGGCATCATCCCCGTTTACGATAGGGGCGCCCATTCCACAGTTATTGATAAGGGCCACATGGTCATTTACCCCATCAAAATGGAGCGCATTATCTGTGGTGGTGGGTGGAACGGGAACGCCATCTTGGGGTATGGCTTGAAGTTCATAAGCCCCCATGTCCACCGTGCCGCTGTTGAAAATGCGTGGGTTGCCGTCCATATCAACGGTGAGGTCACCCGGAACGGAGGCGTTGATTCCCGCATTGACGGCCGGAGAACAGAGTTGGAGGCGAAGATTCGTGGGACTAACAAAAAGGGGGTCCGCATCCAAGTTGCCCGTTCCCGGATAACCGCCTTGTACGATGGAGTGGCTGATGTTGGCTGGCCAGTTTCCAGGGTCGTTAAATATCTCGGAACTATTGCCCCAAAAGATGCAATTGTCTATGCGGCTTATCCCGTTAAGCAAGATGTTCGCCAAGGTGCCGTCGTCTGCCTTATTTCCGGAGAAGGTACAGTTAAACATTTCAAGGTACACAAAACTCGGGACGTAAATACCGCTCCCGATAATAGCCTGATTGTGCCGGAAAATACAATTAGCGATGACGGGAGCGCCACCGGAAATCGTGATTGCCCCACCTTGGGAAGCGCTGTTCGCATAAAAGGTGCAATTATAAATCTTGTTGCCGGCAAGGTTCAGCCCACCGCCTTCTCCGCCATTGCCCCCGCTTATGGTAAAACCATCCAAACGGTCGGCTTGGCATACGGCTATCTGATAGGCATTTTCGTTGTTGCCGCTGATGCTCAGGCTGGCACCGCTCCCGGTTATAAGGTCGTTGTCGTTAAAATCGCCGCTCAGGATGGTCGGGTTGCCGGGGATATCCCGTTCATCGGGATTGTTTTCGGTACCTGCGAACCCCCCATACAGTATAATCCCGGCCCTAAGGGTAAAGGTTTTGGTTCGGGGGTCAGCCGGATTTTGGTTGCCGTTTTGATCCCGCATAGGTTTGTAGGTACCCTCGGCCACCCAGATTTCGGTCTGTCCGCAGTATATGGGGAGATTGTCGATAGCGGACTGCAAGTCTCCGGCTGCATTGGCCCAAGAAGAGCCGTCGCCGGTTCCGCTGGCAGCAGGTTTCACATAGAAAACCTGCCCCTGTTCGCTCGGACAAGAGTTTTCGTAAGCGCCTGCGTCAAACACGCCGGTACGGGCATATCCGGTAATATCTAATGGAGGGTCGGTAATGGCCGGGTCGCCGGCATTGATGGCCGGGCTGTTGTACGGAATCCAAAGACCGTCGTCGGCGGTGCGGTGGATGCCGTCGGGTCCGGCGGGGTTGTTGGCATTTTTAAAAAGGGGGTCTTGCCCAAATATCACTCCCGGCCCCGATAAACAACATTGATTTTGTATGACCGAATACGATGCGGCCATAGAGGCATTAAATCCTGTCACCATAGCGCCGTACCCGCCCCCAATCCAGTTATTCCAAATAATACTGTTGACAAGGGAAAGGCTTGCATAATTGTCGGAATACAAAACGGCTATGAGCGAGGTATGATTACCGGCAAAAGTACAATGGGTAAAAGCCGCCGAGCCATAGTTATCAATATCAGCCGCACTGCCAAAAACTGCTTTATTACCATAGAACACGCAATTTTTAATGGCTGCCGTACAATTATTTCCATAAAAGCCGCCACCGGTATGCGCATTATTATTCAAAATGGTGCAATTGTCGAGTTGGGGCGAGCCCAAATAGAAATAGAGTGCGCCGCCCAGGCCGCCACCCGGCGCTCCGTCGGCGTTATTCCCGGTAAAAGTGCAGTTACGGATAGAAAGTGATGCGCCAAAAGCCACCAAACCAGCGCCGATGTATCGTTGATAGTATTGACCTTCAGCGGTGAATCCGCCTTCCCCATTGGCGTTGCCGCCTGTAATGGTAAAGCCGTCGAGCAGGGTGGTGTTGTCATCCGAAACGGAGACTACGACATGGTAGGCATTTTCGCCGTTGTTGGAAAAAGAGAGCGAGCCGCCGCTGCCACTGACGGCATCATCCCCGTTGAAATCGCCACTCAGGATAGTTGGATTAGCGCCGATATTGCGCTCGCCCAGTGTGTTTTCCGTGCCGGCAAAACCGCCGAATACCTTGACCCCGTTTTTGAGGTAAAAAGATTTGTCGCGCGGGTCGGCAGGGTTGGCATTGCCCGACGGATCCTCGGCGGGTTTGTAGTTGCCTGCCGCTACCCACACGGTATCGCCCGCGGCCGAGGCATTGACCATGGCTTGCAAGTCGGCGGATGCGTTGGCCCAAGAGGAGCCGTCGCCGGTGCCGCCGGCAGTTGGTTTTACATAACGCGTGGCGGCTTGAAGGGAGTTGGATACAGCGGCAAGGCATAAAGCCAGCAGCACCGGGAAAAAGATATGTTGTTTCATCGTGAAAAAAATTTGACCTGAGTGTTGGAAGGAATGGCGGCTCAAACATTGCCGCGATATGTACAGGTCAAAGGTGCCGGCCAGACATGTCAAAGGTTTCCCATTGTCCATTCAAAGAGGTGGAGCCAGCATTCCGGCAGGTGGATTTTCCATTCCAAATGGTGGATTCTCCATTCAGACCGAAATGGCACTTTTCTAAGTCGTTGAAAAACAGAAATTTAAATCTTGCTCGGCGGCACACCGAACGCCTCCGCAAAAACCCGGCTGAAATACTTCGGGTCGTCGAATCCCACCGCAAACGCGACCTCGCTTACATTTTTTTGCCCGGCCAGCAACAAGGTTTTTGCCTGAGCAAGCCGGACGGCACGGATGAAGAGCGTGGCGTTTTTCCCGGTCAGGGCTGTTAGTTTGCGGTGCAGCTGCGGCTGGCTCATGGCGAGCGCCCGGCAAAGTGCGTCCACAGAGAAGGCCGGGTCGGAGGAATGTTCTAAAACAGCATTGTACACTTTTTGAATGAAGGCATCTTCGGGGTCGGCTGGATGGGAAGTAGCCAACGGCTGCCCGGGCTGTGTTTGGTATTTGGCCTGCAATTTTTTGCGCACTTCGAGCAGGTTGCCCAGCGTGACGAGCAGTTCTTCCTGGTGAAAGGGTTTGGACAAATAAGCATCCGCACCCCGCCGCAGACCGGCGATGCGGTTTTCCACGCCCGCCTTCGCCGTGAGCAGTACGATAGGGATATGGCTGGTTCGCTCGTCATTTTTAAGCGTTTTGCACACTTCGAAACCGTCTTTTTCGGGCATCATTACATCGCTGATAATCAAGTCGGGGATGGTTTCCAGTGCCATTTCAATCCCGGCCCGGCCGTTGTAGGCAAAGCTGAGGGCATAGTGTTCCCGCAAACAGGCAACGAGGTATTCCACCACATCCGGGTTGTCTTCGATGAGGAGGATTTGGTTTTTAGTTGTCGCGCCGGGTCGTGGTGGCGAGTTCGCGCTTATTGGCTGCTTGTCAGGTTCGGACAGGTTTACTAAACTTTGAAAGTTTGGTAAACCTTGATTTTGATTTGCCTTATTGGCAATGGGCAGTGTCACGGTGAACGTCGTGCCTTTGCCGACTTCGCTTTTTACGGAGATTTCGCCGCCCAAGGCTTTGACGAGTTCTTTGGTGAGCGCCAGACCAATTCCCGTGCCGCCCGCTTTGGCTTTTTCCAAATTGTTGGCTTGGTAAAACCGGTCGAAAATAAGGGGCAATTCTTCGGGCGAAATGCCCGCACCAGTATCGGCGACACTTAGTTGCAGTTCAGTCCCCGATGGTAAAGCGGTCAAAAGCACTTGGCCGCCGGAAGGCGTGAATTTGATGGCGTTCGAGAGCAGGTTGTGCACAATTTGCAAAAGCCGCTCCGGGTCGTAGTCCATCATAATCCGGCCCTGAGACCCCGGTATTTCCATTCGCAGCATCACATTTTGCGCGTTGGCAAAGGAATGAAGACTTTCCACGATGTAGCGCAGATAAGCCGACACGTCACCATGTACATAATTGATTTTCAATGAACTCGACTCTATCTTTGCTAAATCCAGAATCTGGTTGATTAGCCGCAGCAGGTTCACGCCGTTGCGTTTAATCAACCCGAGTTTATGGCGTTTCGGCTCGTCTGTTTCCTCCTTCAACCATTGTTCGCTGATGCCCAGGATCACCGTCAATGGTGTGCGGAACTCGTGGGTAATGTTGGTGAAGAAGCGGCTTTTGAAATCGTCCAGTTCGCGCAAGCGATGGGTTTCCTGATGTTCGAGGCGCCGACGGAGTTGGTAGCGGTAGAGCAGCCCGACGAGGGCGGCAACGGCAGTCAGGTAGAACAATAGCGCCCACCAGCTGGCCCACCAGGGAGGCTGGATGAAGAATCGGAATTCGTCTGGAGCCTGACTCCACAGGCCGTCGTTGTTGCTGCCCAATACCCGGAATGTGTAATCGCCCGGTTGCAGGTTGGCGAATTGAACGGAATTTTTTACGCCCAAGTCCTGCCAAGGCATTTCCGTATCGGCCCGGAACGTATTGTGGCGAACCAACTGGTAGCGGTAACGGTTCTGGCCGGGGTTGCTGAATTCAAGCGCCGCAAATTCAAAACTGATAAAATTTTGATTGTGCGCCAGTTTTAGCACGTTCTGGCTGGCAGCGTCCAACGGGATATTATCAACCGTCACCCGCACGATGCGGGCTTGCGGGACAAATTCGTTGAACCGGAGGCTATCGGGGTGAAAGACCGTGAGTCCGTTGACGCCGCCGAATATCAGCGTGCCGTCTTTAGTCTTCAGGTAACTCGACTGGTTGAACTCGTTGTCCTGAAGGCCGTCGGCCACGGTGAAATTTTTTACTGTCTCATCCCGCACATGAAAACGGCACAAACCCCTGTTGGTGCTCAGCCAGAGATAGTTTCCGGCGGAAAGAATTCCATACACGACATTGTCGGGAAGTCCTTGCTCTGTTTTGAAGTGTTGAAACGTGCCGTTTTGTTTATCTAAGCGGTTTAGCCCGCCACCTTTTGTCCCGACCCAGAGGTAACGCGCTGGGTCGAGGGGGTCTGCAACAACGCAAAATACCGTGTTGTTGGATAAGGAGGCCCGGTCGTCGGGGTTGTTTTTGAAATGGGCAAACTGATATCCGTTGTTCCCGTGAGTGGCTTTGACCAATCCTTCGAATGCAAAAATCCACAGGTCGCCGGTCGGGTCTTCATACAGCAATTGAGAGTAGGTGTAAGAGGGAATCAGCGTCTGAGGCTTGTCAAAAGGGATAAGTCTGCTTTTTTCGGTTGCCGGGTCGAATTGCAGGAGACCTTCCTCGCTTACGCTTATTAGTTTTTTATTTCTGTCCAACATCAGCCCCATTCCTCCCCACGGGAAATGCCGCACCGCCCCAGTATTAGCGGCGATGCGATAGAGGCGGTTTTGTCCGATATTCGTCCAGCCGTTGCCCCCCCAACCATTGCCCGCCGTATCGAAGACCGTAATCAATACTTGGACACCATCAGCCTGAAAGAACCAAGGATTCGATATGCTTCGCCCGAATTGTTTGTCGGTGAACAACCATTCGTGATTCATCGTGGTAAACAGATTGCCTTGCGGGTCTTCCAACACGCGACGTTGGGAATAGTAGGACAGATAACTGGAAAATTTAGGTTTTTGCGGGTTGATTTTAATTACTCCATAACCGCTTGTACCCACCCATGCGATTCCGGAGCGGTCAACGGTAAAGGAGGGGACATAAAAGTCGGGTGTCCGAATGACCGGGTCGGTCCATGCCCATTCGAATGCAGGCTTCTCGCCGCTTTTCAAAGCCTCCGGTCGCCATTTGCGCAGCGTGTGTTCCTGTAATGTCCACACATTGCCCTGATAGTCGAACTGGCATTTGTCTACCCGCATGAACCGGACGTTTATCGGTGTCACCGACTGTCCGTCCCAGGTACACAGATCAAATTTAGACCGGGTATGATAAAGGTCTGCTGGTTTGGCGGGTATAAGGAGCCGGCTGGAAGGCTCGAGTACCTTCAAATAGATGCTTCCGGCTTCATCTTCCCCTGCAATAATTATGGACTGTCCGGGCAATGCCAACGGCAACAGCGTTTGAGTAGCGGTATCCAGCCGGTAAAGCCCGTGCGTAGTCCCGACGAGGAGTTGATAGTGTTTACTGTAAAAAACGCTGATGGGTTTCACTGTGCCATTCAAACCTTCGGGTTGCGGCATAGACAAGGTCGTGTATGGCAACCGGGGAGCGGCATTGCCCGTTTTTGCCGCCGTATTCAGCAAATTTTCCGGCACCTCTATGCGCCAGAGTTTGACCCTGTCCGTAATCCACACGGCGCCGTCGGGGGTGCAAGCAAACGTAAGCGGGCTTCCTGCATTCGCAGAGCCGGCATAAATCGGCAGATGTTCGGATGACAAATGGAAAAAACGACCGCTTGCAGGGACGAATATGTCTAATCCTTGAGGGTAGTTTATCCAAATCCGGCCTTGTTTATCCTCAAAAAGTTGCCGGACTTCGTTATTGGAAATTGAAAACCGGGCGAAAGGGTCGTGGGCGAAAATTTTGAAATTGTAACCGTCATACCGATTTAGCCCGTCTTTGGTGGCGAGCCACAGAAAGCCGTCGTGCCCTTGGAGGATGTCGAACACCATACCCTGCGACAGCCCTTTCGCGGTGGAAAGGAGCTCGAAATCGTTTGCCGTAGTCTGCGGTAAAAGGCGATACGGGCATAGGATTAACAGCAATACAACCACTCGGTACATATTGATTGCAAGCGGGTTTTCAAAACAGTCCGAAAATTACTGTGTCCGAAGCAGACACCCACAGAAAAAAGCAAAGCCCCTTTAAATGAGGAAGGCACGACTTTGCCTCAGTCGTGCCTTCCAAAGCTCAAAACACTTGAATAACATTTACTTCGTCGCCACCATTTTCTTTGTCAAAATCCCGAACGGTGTCACCAACTCATACCACAAAACCCCGCTCGCGCCTTCCAAATCAAACGTTTCCTCGTTCCGGCCCGCTGGGTATTGGGCTTTTCTTTCTGACAACATTTTTCCCGACACATCGAACACCCGCAACTGCGCCTCGCAACTTTCCGGCAGCACAAAACCGAGCGTCGTCGTGCCGCTGAACGGGTTGGGGCGGTTTTGGAGCAACCGCACACCGCTCGCCGCTGCTGGGTCGCCCGTGCTGGTGGATGCCAAGAAATGTAGTTTCACGCCCGACTCCTCCAATTCGCTGTTGTAGGCAAAACCTGGCAAAGCCTCGTCGTCCAAGTACAGCGATTCGCTCAATTTGCCGCCGCCTTCCAGCACTTTGAATGTCAATTGGAAAACGGGGGCGGCTTCTTCTATTGCCACACCCGCTGCTTGCGACCACACGCCGCGAATTTCTCCCTCGGCAAGGTTGTAAGTACCGAAGTTGTCCACTGTGAGCGGCAAGGCTGCGAGCGGCTGAATATCCGTCAGCATCAATTTTTCCACATCGAAACGCAGGGCAAATTGGAACGAGGTCAAATCGTCCAACTGGTTGGCGCTGAACGCCGCCACGACTTCCGAGTTGGGTTGCAAAACTTGCTCTCGCACATTCAACACGAATGGGTTGCCTGCCCCAAAATTGGCTGGGTTGGCAAAAGTAGTCGCCACATCGCCCAATTTGATGCCTTTAAAATCCTGACCACTCACGTCGCCACTCACGCCGGTTAGCGTGATTTTTTCGGGAAAACCCCACGGCGCGTTCGGGTTCGGGAACGTGTAGGCCGCCGGCACAAAACGCCACGAGGTGTTGAACTGAGCGTTTGCCGCCGGGTTGCCGAGCAGCACTTGGTTGATAAGCGTGGCATCGAGCGTGGTGATGGAATTGCTCTTGTTCACATCGGCGGCAATACGCTTGAACGGGCCGGGCAACGGGTTCACGTTTGCCACGTGTTGCTGCACACGAGTAGCATCGGCGGTAGTCAGACCATTGAGCTTGTTGATGTTTTTGGTGGGGGTGACCGTGAAGTTCGAGCCGGAAGTGACGGTGAGCGAATAGGCACCGCTCAAGGGTGTGGTGGTTGAACCTGTCTGGTCGCCCGTGAGCGCCACGTTGACATCTTTGATACCGCTCGCATCGTCGTGTTCCCAGATGACGGTGCCGCTGATGGTGTAGGAGCAAGGCCCCAACTCAACAATTACCTCGACAGCATCACTTTCGCAGAGGAAATCATCCTTCACACGCACCTGATAGGTATTGGCAGGCAAATCGGTAAAGGTTGCGGTATTGAAATAGTTTTCGCCGTTGTCAATCGAATACAGGAAAGGCCCGGTGCCACCCGTGACGTTGCTGATGGTGATTTGGCCGTCCATAGCGCCCGCACAGGATTCCTCTATCGGTGTTGCATCGAAGGCTAAATCGCACATCGAGCAAGATGCCGAACCCTCCGGGCTGTAAAAGCCGCTCCCGCAAGACGCGCATTCAGTTGCGCCAGAAGAAGCACTGTAGGTGTTGATTGCACAAGCCGTGCAAACTATTGATCCTGTTGTGTTGCTAAACGAACCCGCCGCACAAGCCAGACAGGATGTTTGACCCGTTTGGTCTTGATATGAACCCGCCGCGCAAGCCAGACAAGAAGTTTGTCCGATTTGGTTTTGGTAAGAACCCTCAGCACAAGCCAGACAACTCGTCTGACCCGACTGGTCTTGGTAAAAACCCGCCGCGCAGTTCTGACATTCCGTCGAACCCACCACATTGCTGAACTTGCCCGGAGGACAGGCCGCGCAACTCGTCTGACCCGACTGGTCTTGGTAAAAACCCGCCGCGCAGTTCTGACATTCTGTCGAACCCACCACATTGCTGAACATGCCCGGAGGACATGGAATTGAACTGATACCATCAGGACAATAACTGCCAGGCGGGCATGGCTGGCATCCGATGATGACGGTTTGGCTATTGCGCTCCTCCGTGACAGGGTAATAGCCGGGTTCGCAATTGCAGGTAACCGTGTTGAAATTGGAGATGCCATTCACCGCCAGTGGACAGTCGTCGCAAGCATCGCCTATGCCGTCTATGTCGGTATCAATTTGAGTAGTATTGGCGATTTCGGGGCAATTGTCGCAAGCATCGGGGCGACCGTCGCCGTCGGTGTCGGTGTTGGCGATATTGGCTGTGCCGGGAGAGAGGCAGGTGAGCACAAAATCGGCGTTGTTCTGGTCGGTATCGTTGCCGTCGGGGATGCGCGAGAGACCGAGGTTTTGGGCGGGAGAGGTGCCGTCGTCGTTCAACCCTGCGCCGGAGCCTTCCACTGCACCCGGCACCGAGCCTTCGTAGCTGAGCGCATCCACTGTGATGATATTGTTCAGAACCAATCTGATGGCATCGGGTGCGCCGTTTTGGATTCTGTCGGAACCAGCGCCGTCGAAGTTAAAATTACAGTTGGGCACCCCTGAGCCATTCCCGCAGATGACGTAATAACCGCCTGCCGCAAGGTTGACGTCGGGCAAATCAACGGTGCGATACACCGTGTTTGTCCCGCCGTCCACCAGTTCCAATTTGTAATTGTCCAAGTTCACCGTCGCGGCGCTCACGTTTTTCAGTTCAATAAATTCCTGCGTGTCGGTGCCGGGTTGGTCGTAGTCCACCTCGTTGATGACCAAAGTGGCAGGGTAACACACACCGAGGCTGTTGAAAAAAGCGTCGCGCTCGCCGAAGTTGCCCGCGTTGGCATTGAAAAGCCTTACTTGTGAAATGGCTTGGCCACCCGCCGGATTTTTCAAACTGCCAGAAAACGTAGAGGAAGAACCTCCCAACGGCGTGACGACCAGCTGGTAAGTCGTCGCCGTTTGCAAGGTGAATTGCAAGGAAAGCCCCTCGTCGGTGAAGCCGATGCTGGTGCCATGCTCGCCGGTGAGGTCGTTGGTTTTGTAGTCTGGTTCGCCGTTGCGGAAATAAAACTCAAGCAGGTTTTCGCCGCTGGCATTTCGCAAACCAAAACCCACCGAGCCGCCTGCTTCTATGAAGCCGTTGTCCATGTTTACGGAAAAAACCGCGCCGGGCGGAAGGTTTGCCGCAAATGGGCGCACCGCGTTGGCGACACCACCGGAGTTGGCAAACATCCCCCAAGCCTCGCCGCCCGTGTTGATGTCGCCGTCGGCATTGCCGTCGCCATTGCCGTTGTTGGCAGAACTTCCGATAAAATGGCCTGCCGTTCCGGTGGTGCTTAGCGCCCATGCGCCAAAGCCGTTGCCGCCGTTCGAGCCGTTGGTCCAGCCGCTGTTGTAGGCCTCGACATCGGCTTGGTCGTTGGCACAAAATGGCTGGTTCACGGCAGCTTGCGTGTTGAAAGCAACGATGCGGGAAATGCCCTCGCAGTCAAATGCGCCCGTCGCGGTGGTCGTCAGCGAAAACGTGGAAAAATTTCCATTGCGGTTTGGAGAGTTGGGACGCTCAGGGGAGAAATTGAAATTCGTGGCGTTCGCCGCGTATTGCACGGTGCCTATTTCAACTTCCGAACTGGCACTCGCGTCCCACACGAACACGCGGAAATTTTCATCATTTGCCAACCCATTTGAGGAAGGCGCTCCGAGCACTTCGATAATCATATCCTTCACGCCGTCCCACCGAAATCCTTGCCCAATGCGTCCGATGCCGACCACTTGCCCGGCAGCGTTTTTCACCGCTATTTCGTCGCCGACGGCAATGGGGGCGCCGTTGACAATCAGGTTGGCGGCATCGGCCACGCACACAGCGATAAAGTGTGGGCAACCGCCCGGCGTGGCATCCATGTTGAAATGGCTGGCTGCCGTTGCGGGCGATGTTGGGTACAAACCCGTGACCGACCACCAAGCGTAATCGCGCGGGCCTGCTTCGATGAGTGCCCGCGAATCGCCGAACGCTTGCGTGGTTTTGAACAGTAATCCGTCGGAATAGTCTTTCAAATACTTGTTCGTGAACGGCGTGTTGACATACACCGCGTTTTTCTTCGTCGGGTGGTCGTTCAGGCCCAACACGAGGCCGTCGCTGGTGCCGCCCGTGAGTCCGTTGCGGCGCATGGCGAACATATTGCCGCCCTGATTGTCGCCATCGTAGGGCGGGTCGGTGGGCCAAAAACCAGCCATGTTTTGGATATGGTCGGAGGTGCCTTTGGCAAAGGTGTTGCGCAGCGCCATTTGCCACTTGATGTCATCGTCGAGGCCAAACCAGTACCAATCTTTCCAAAACACCACCGGGCGGCCTTCGGCAGCCATGAGCAGGGGATAACCCATATCTTCTTTGTCCGCTGTGATAGGGTCGTGGTCATGTTCTGTATAGAGCTCAAGACAGGCGCTGCCGAAGGGAATGGGGCAGCCTTCGCTAGCACCGATGTAGCCTGTGCGGTCGGTGTCGTGGCTTTCGAGCCAAGTGGATACGTCGTCGCCGTCCATGCTGGTGGCCCACACGAGGCCTGCGTTGCCGAGGGTGTTGTACAAATCCGTCGTGCCGGAGGTGTTGTTCAGCACCGACTTCAGCGCGGCACGCAGGGGGAAGTCGAAGAGAGACATTTTGGCGGATTTGGAGCCGCTGTTGGGGCTGGTTTCCACATCATTGTGGTAGTTGACCAAGTTGCTCAACCCATACTCGAAGGACTCTCCGATGGCGTAGGGCTGCGCCCCGTTTTTTGATTCCACCAAAAATTTGGCGATGTACCACGGGTCAACGTGTTTCACCGCGTCGAGGCGGAGTTCGTCGAAGCCCACATCGTTCACGAGCCAGCGTCCCCACATGATGAGCGAGTCGCCCATGGAACCGACGATGATTGGGTTTCCAAAAAACCAACTGCCCGCTGTGCCGTCCGCGTTGGTGGGCGGGTCGGTGTCGTTTTCGTTGAAATGACAGATGTCCTCAAAGAAGATGCGGTTGTGGTAGTCGGGGTTGAGGTCGGGGTGTTGGTTGGTGGGGTGCACGTCTTCCGGGCCGCTGGGGATGCGGTTGCTCGGCGGAGTGAACACGTTGTAACCGCTGCCAAAACCGTCCACTTGATAGGGGGCGATGGCATCGGCGCCGCCCCGGTGATTGAGCACCACGTCGGCCATGACCTTGATGTTGTTGGTGTGCATGGCCGCTATCATGGCATCCAAATCAGCTCGGCTGCCGTGGCGGGTGCGGGTGGTGCCTTTGCTGAGAAAGCTGCCGAGGTCGAAGTAGTCGTAAGTGCCGTAGCCCATGTCCCACACGCCCGCGAAACTTTTGGTCGGCGGCGGTGTCCACACGGTGCTGAAGCCGGCGGCGGCGAGTTGGGGCGCTACGGTGGTCAGCGTGTCCCACCAGATACCTCCGGTGGTGGTATTGGTCACGTCGCCGGGGTGGGTGTTCCAGTAGAAGCCCTGCATGATGACATCCTGCGCATGGGTGCGCGAAGGCAGGCAGAGGAGCGAGGAGAGAAGAATTCCTGTGAAGAGAAGTCGAGTAACCGAAGGTTTCATACACCTGTTTTTTGTTTTGAAAATAAAGATATTGCAAAACCCGAGCAGCGTCGGGCTTGGTTAAAGCCTTGCCTGCGACACAGCCTTTGCCGTGTCAGCATCTGAATCGGAAATGGAACAGGGAAAAAGGCGGGATTAAAAGCTTTGGCAAGACCCGCCTTCGTCAGTACTATGGCGGACAATATGGTAAGGACGCGCCAAAGGTAAAGCAAAAAAAATGGGGCAACCATGCGATTGCCCCATCAAAAATTTTTTGGAAACGATTGTTTGCGAGCATTTCGCCAGTGCTTTTTTTTGGCACGCCGCCCAAATCATCGCCGAAACTACCCCAACTTCAACGAGCTGTCGCTTTCACCACTTTTCGAGTGGTCACTTTTTCACCCGTTTTGCACTGAACGAAATAGATGCCCGCCGGAAGATTGGGCAGCTCGAGCCGATATAAGCCAGCGTGGAGATTTTTCTGTGGAAGCACCACCGCCACGATTCTGCCAGTTTCGTCGGTCATTTCGACGGCCAGCGTAGCGGAAGTTTTCAGTTCCACGTCCAGCGTGGCCTTTTCGTAGTAGGGGTTCGGGTAGATTTTCACATCGAACACATCCATTTTGGGGCCGCTGCCTGCTTGCAGCACTTCCTCGCTGCGTTTCACGGCGCGATTGGGCTGGAGGTCGCCTTTCGACACCATTGGCTGTTGTTGTGCGGCCTTGGATTGGGTGGCCCAACGAAGCGTATTGGAAAGAATGCGGGCAGGCTCGGGTTGGTCGTAGTAGTATTCCATGCCGAGATAGACGACTTTGCCCGCGCCGAGTGTCTTGTAGCCAATGACCGGAAAATTGCGCAACTCCGATGGAACGACCTCATCCGTTTCAGACCAGCAGCGCATAGGGGCGCTCTCTTCGTCGTAGCCCAACACGTCCACCAGCGTAGTGAAATCGGGGTCAGTGATATCGAGCGGATATGCGTAGTCGCTCAGCGTGAATTGTCCTTTTGTGCCTTCCAGTATAGGGTGTGCCGTGATGATTTCATGTATCACGGGGTCTTGGCAGAAATAACCAAAGTTCACGTCGAACAGGCCAAATTGCTGCAACACGCGGTAATCGTCGGTGCCTGTGAAGACCACTACCCCACCCTGCCGCACATATTGCTCCAATTGCTTGCCATATGTTTTGTTCATGTCCGACTTGCCGCCGGAAGGGTAAGCCACTACCACCGCATCGTGGGTGGCTAAGGCCAAGTTGAGGTCGTAGATGGAGCCTTCCCAAAATTCCGACACCGTGCAAGAAGGCATTTGTGCCTGCACGAGGCGGCGCATTTTAACGGCGTAGGCGCTGTCGTAGGTGCTGTAATCAAGCAGTAGAACGCGCAGCACCGTGTGGGTGTCGGCTACAGGCGAGTTGTGTGGTGCGTGTAAATGAAGCGGCGTCAGCCCACTGCAAAGTTGGGCGAGAGCGGCCGCGTCATTTGCCAAGAGTGGCTGGTTGTTGCACTTCGGGTTTTCCGCCCGGAAAGCCGTCAGGCTCATTAGGCCAGACGCCAGCGCGAAAAGAGTGAGCACTCGAAGCATGAGGGTGTAAATGTTTGGACTATGTGCAGAAATCAATTTTGCCGGAAAACGCCGTAAACGGTTGTTATCGTACAAGTGCGGCGGTTTTTGTGATTCTCGGCATTACAAGGGGGGGCAAAGGTAATGCCAGAACATGGACAAAACAAACTGCCCGGAGGTTGCGTACCATCCGGGCAGTCAAAAAAGGGGGAAAGGGATTAGAAGTCGTTAGGGGTTACAAGGGGCTGCTGAAATTCATTACTTCTTTGCCACGAGCGACACTTGGAGGTCGAATTCGTCGTAAATCGTTTTGTCGCCCAAGTTGTCAAAGAACGAACCGGAGCCAAATTTCACATCGAAGTCCGAGCGGTCCACCGTGATTTTGCCGGAAGCGTTGATGGTGTTATTGCTCTCGCTCACTGCGGCTTGGAATTTCAATTCTTTTGTTTTTTCCTTGATGGTGAGGTTGCCTACGATTTTGTAGTTGCCTTTTGTGTCTTGCGGAATGGCCTTTGTGATGACGAATTTGGCAACCGGATGTTTCTCCACGCCAAAGAAGTCGTCGCTTTTCAGGTGGCCGACGAGTTTGCCAGCGTATTCGCCTTCGAGGTCGGTGCAGGTGATGGAGTTCATGTCAATCTCGAAAGAGCCGCCGATGAGTTGGCCATTGTCCCAGGTCAGGTTGCCATTTTTTACCTTCACGGTGCCAGTGTGTTTGCCTGTCACTTTGTAGCCCGTCCACACGATGACGCTAGATTTTACATCCACATTGTAGGCGACGGGAGCGTGCGCTGCCATTGTAAGCACAGCCAGAAGAGGGAGAAAAAGCAGTTTTTTCATGTTTTTTTCAAAATTTTAGAACGATGATGAGATGGATATGCGAATATTTTTTGAACAAGAGCGGGATGCGTGTTCAAAAAACAGGTGTTGTAACATCTAATATGGAGGTTTGTTTTGAGCGACACGTCATTTTTTTCTGAACAAAATCCAAAGGGCACACAAAGGACACCTTCTTGCACCAAACGGTATTTGTTGGGTAGATAAAACTGGGAATTGAGGCGATAAATCCGGGTCGGCACACAGATGCTACCATACAAGAATTGGCTTCGCCTTGATTTTTGGGAAAATTTCAAAACATAATTTTTTTTTCCGAGGCGGCTATTTACCTTTGCGCCTCTTAAATTTTGACGCTCATAAATACTCGAACAATGAAGGAGTTGGAAGCCATAAAATTCGTACACGAGCAACTGCTGACGAAGCCTCAATTCCCCGATTTCAAAACAGGGGACACCATTACCGTCACCTATAAAATCACGGAAGGCGACAAGACCCGTGAGCAGGACTATCGCGGTGATGTGATTCAAATCAAAGGACACGGCCTCACAAAATCGTTCACCGTGCGCAAGATGTCGCATGGCGTGGGCGTGGAGCGTATATTTTCGTTCTCCAATCCGAACATCGCCCGCATCACGGTGCAAAAACGGGGCAAAGTGCGCCGCGCACGGCTCTACTATTTGCGTGGTTTGGTGGGCAAAAAAGCCCGCATCAAAGAGCTTAAGATGGCTTCGAGCGCCAATTGACGCAGTAGTGCTATTGGTGTCCTTTCTATACGAAACAGGCTGTCCGATGCTCGGGCAGCCTGTTTTTTCGTTTTTCTCAAAAACTTGCCAAAGTCAACTCAAACGGCACCTGCGTCTCTTTTCCGCTCGAAGTGCATCTGTACCAACCCGCTCGGGAACGCTGTGCTTTTCAGCAATGTCAGGTTGTGCTGAGAGCGGCCGGGTTTGAATAATGGAATACCCTCTCCCAACAAAACCGGTATGACCGATATGACGTATTGGTCAATCAAATCGCGCCGCATGAGCTCGTACACCACTTCGGCGCCGCCGTCGCAATAGATATTCAGGCCGGGGGTTTGGCGGATTTGGGCGACGAGAGCGCCCACGTCGCCATTGAAAAACGTTACGTTTTCGTCGCCGCCGCTGCGCGTTTTCGACAATATGAAACTTCGACGCTCAGCGTGGGGCCAAGGGATGCCGAACGATAGGACTTTTTCGTAGGTCTTGCGCCCCATGATGATGGTGTCCACCGTTTTTACAAATTCTTTATAGCCATAGTCTTGCTGCGGTGCCTCCACCATAGAGAGCCACTCAATGTCGCCGTCAGGCTTGGCGATGTAGCCATCAAGACTGGCCGCGATGTAGAGAATGAGTTTGCGTTGAGTCATGCGTAAATAAAATTGGCAGCCGCGACCGCTTTTCGCGGCTGCAGGGGTAAAACAATGGTGCGACTATGCCGGGTCGCATTTTTTTCCTGACATTCCAATCGTCGGCGCGGTTGCTTATTTGCCTTGTTTTTGTTCGTTCGGGCGAAATACCAGATTGCCCATGTCGCCGCAATCAATCTCCATGATTTCTCCACGAATGCTGTAGCGCTGCGCGAATCGGAGTTGCTCGAAAAAGCGGCTTTCCTGCTCCGATGCGTTGTCGCAGTACATTTCGGTGGCGGTGATGTTGTTGATACTGAGTTGATTGACGTTCAATGCGTATGTCGCGCCGTAACCGTTGCAGCCGCCGTGCCCTTCGATTTTGCCGCCTTCAAACCTGATGGTGACAGTTGTGCCTGCCTGTACTTCCCGGGTTTCGGGGCCGACGGCAAAGAGGGTCAGTTGCCACGTTTTCCCTTCCAGGCCGTTGGCAGCGTAAGGGTCGGGCGCCGGTGCGTTTTTTGACTGACAAGCGCACATTGCCGCTACGAGGAGCAGCGAAAGTAGTTTTTGCATGGCTGTTTTATTCTTCTTGAACAATGAACGTTTTGGAGTAAATCCGTCCTTCGATGGCCAGCGATGCGGTGTAAGTGCCGGGGTCGAAGGCTTCGACGTACACGGATTTGGTAAAAGTGGATGGAGGAACTTCTCCCAGGTTGATGCTGAGCGACATGCAGCCTTCCAAATCAACAAGTGTTAGAATGACGGGCGCTGCTTTATGCATCGTCCAGGTAAAATGCACTTCACAGACAGCCGGATTGGGAGAAATATGCAACTGTGGGTCATCTTTTTTGCCGTAAAAGCTATCCTGCCCGGATTGGGCTTGGAGCATTGCCCAATTTCCCAGCAGCATGATGATGAAAAGTGTTTGTTTCATAAATTGTGTTTTATGTTTGGAAACCGTCTGAAGGATTTTTTCAGTGAAACTCTGTCACGATGCCGCCGTGTTGTTCCCAGCGTCCGAGGGTTTGGTTGTAATAGGTGCCGTTTCCCATGATGGTTTGTTGGTTTTGCCGCATGAATTGGAGCTCATTGGTGATAAGCTGTGTTTGTTGCTGGCGCAATTGGTTTAGTTGGGCGGCCTGTGCCTGTCGAAATTGCGCGAGGTAGCGGCGTTCTTCTTCCGAGAGGTTGTTTTCGCCCACGACTTTTGCCTTAATAGACAGGCGTTGTTCGGGTGTGCTGTGTTCCCATTGCAACCGCTGGAGCGCCACGTTGGCAGCCGTCGTGAACATTTCCTGTTGTTGGGCGGCACTAAGCGTTTTCCATTTGGCAATAGCTTCTTTGTACATTTTTTCCCGGAAAGCGGCATCCATCGGCTCGGCCTTGATACCTTTTACTTCCACGTTGAAAAAATAATCGAACTCGATGAGGGCATCCACGATTTCGCGGGTGAGCGGCGGCGTGCCCGGCGCCAGCGGCGGATGGGCGGCGTAGTAGAGGTCGAGCATCCATTTGGCCTCGGCGTCGCCGGTTTTAGCGATTTTCCAGTGTTCGTTGAGGGTGATGGCGCGCAGTTTCCTGCATTGGGCGTCCTGTTCGGAAGCGGACATTCCCATGAGTTGTTCGTAAAAAACGAGGCAGTTTTCAAACACCTGATTTTTTTGCGCATCGTTGCTGAAACGGTAGCCGTCGGCAAAAGTGCGCAACTGCGCCCGCTCCGCGTGGGTCATTTTTACGTCGAACAACATTTCCACCAGCGCGTTGTAACGGCGCAAATCGGGGTCGGCAGTGGTGTCGGGTTGCGCGACAGATGAAGCGGCAGACACGGGTGAAGCGTTTTTGGCGGGCGCTTTTTCAGCGGGTTGCGCCGTGCAGTGCATGGCTGTCAGAATGAGCAGAAAATGCAGGAATGCAATCATTAGTTGTTTCATAGAAAAAGTTTTTGTGTTTGTCGGCTCAAAGTTGGCAGCGGCACTCTGGGGGCTGCAAAACTGTGTTGCCGAATGGCCGAAACCAGGCGATGAATGGCCGAAAAAGTAAAGTGAGGTTTATTGCCCTGCTCGCTACATTTGCTGCGGTATTTTGTATGAATGCAACAAGATGGACCTATCCGGCAATAATTGCACTGCTGTTCCTGTGGGGCGGCATTTCTCCGGCTACAAGCCAGCCCGGATTTATTTCGCTGGGCCATCTGACGACGGAACAGGGGCTGTCGCAGGATTTCGTCGGCTCCATCGCGCAAGACCGGGAGGGTTTTTTATGGTTTGGCACTAATGACGGCCTTACCCGCTTCGATGGCCGTCGGTGCGTAGTGTTTCGCCATCAGCCGGGCGACTCTACGTCCATTCCCGACAATACCATCACAGGACTTACGCTCGACGGACAAGGCAGGCTCTGGATTTCGACGATGAGGGGAATGTGTTACTACGATTCCGACACACGGCGATTCCATCGGTTGCGCATAAGAACGCCTCAAAATCCTCTGCGCAAGCAGGAAATGTTTTTCAGCAATATTTCTTTCGACAAAGACGGCATCGGCTGGGCGCTCGCCGACAGTATGCTGATGCGGCTCGACGGCACAACCTTTCAAACGGCTTTTTTCAAAATTCCCTGCAAAACGAAAAGCGAATGCCAGGTCTATGCCGACTCGAAAGGTCGCGTGTGGGTCACTTTTGTTGGTCAACACCTGCTGCGTTTCGAGGTAATCACCAAGCAGTTCACCTATATGCGCGGCCTGGACAAACCCGATGGCCCGCGTCCCTGGCCGATGTGGATACAGGAAGACAGCCGGGGCATCATCTGGAATTCGGACTGGGACCAGATATTTTATACCTACGATGAAGTCCATCAACGCTTTGTCAATGTGCCCGATTCGGCGGGTATCGCGACGGTGTTCATTTTGGAAGAACGCCCCGGAAAACCACCGGTAGCCTGGGCAGGCGGCGGCAATCACGGTTTGTTTCGCCTCGATTTGGCGTCTATGAAACGCTGGGAATTCCCCAAAAATGCACGCGACCCCTACAGCCACAACAACAGCCGCACTTACGCGCTCTACCGCGACCCTCAGACAGGTATTGTTTGGATAGGCACCGAACTGGGCGTGGAATACTACGACCCGAACGGTGTCAAATTCGGGCGGGTGCTGCTGCCTGAAAAGCCCGACCAAAATCAGTTTTACAGCGTCTCCGGCTTGATGCCCGACCCGGTTGTGCCCGACAGATACTGGGTCAGCGTGTGGGCGGTGGGCCTCTTCGAATGGCAACGCAACAACAACAGTTTCAAACTGTACGACTACAACAACAAAGGGGTTTATTCCAATGAAATCTTCGACCTGACCCGCGATGCGCAGGGTAATCTTTGGTACGCCACCTTCAAAGGGGTGGAGCGTTTCGACCCGCGCACCGGCAAGCGGCAGCATTTCATGCAACCCGCTCCCTGGAACACGGACCAGGACAAAACTTTATGCGTGGAAATTGGCCCCGACGGGCGCGTATGGAGCGGCAACAACCGGGGCGGCATTGTGGAGACGAATCCCGCCACCGGAAAAACCCGCATCATCAAACTCCGCCAATACGATGGCAAACCGCTCCCGCAATTTACGCTTTGGGATATCAAACTCGACCGAAAAGGCCGCGTCATGACGAGTTCGTACAACGGCCTGCTGCGCTACGACCCCGCAACCGATACCAACGACCACTTGCTTCACCGCGAGCCGCCGCTCTATGCGGGCGATGCCGTTTGCGGCCTCGACGGACGGCTCTACGTGGGCACTGCCGAAGGGGTGTATGTGCTCGACGAACGGGATTCCGTGTTGTTCAAACTGACGACTGAGAACGGGCTGCGCAATCAAAACATCCGAAAACTGGAGATTGACCGGCAGGGAAATATCTGGATTGCGACGGCCAACGGCTTGCACCGATACGAGCCTCAAAGCGGGCGGATTGACTATTTTTCCAAAGCCGACGGATTGTTCGTGACCGATTTGGTCGGCGGTTTTCGGGTGTTGCCCAACGGCGAGTTGTTCGTGACCGGCGAGTATTCGTTCAATATCGCAGCGCCTGAAAATCTTTTCGGCAATATCCACCCGCCGCGCCTGGCGCTGAACAACATCCTGATACCAGACCGCAAAGCGCCTTGGACACCCGGCCAACCGCTTGCCTTGCATCCGGGAGAGGCGGTGGTGACGTTCGACATCGCCGCGATTCATTTCACACAGCCCGAAAAAACCGTGCTTGCATATCGCTTGGAGGGTTTCAACGAACAGTGGACAGAGACCCAACAAAACACGATTACCTACACCAATCTCGACGGTGGACGCTACAAGCTGCTGGTGCGCGCGCGCAATGGCGACGGGGTGTGGAGCGAGGAAACGCTGGAAATACCCTTCCGGGTGGTGCCTCCTTTTTACAAAACTTGGTGGTTTCGCACGCTGCTCGCGCTGCTGTTGGCAGGCATTGTTGCGGGCGTTTCACTCTATCGACGGCAGGTGAGGGAACGTTTGGAAGCGATGAAAGCGCGGTCGGAAGAGTTGGAAAAACAAAAACTGCTCAACGAAATCGCCCTGCTGAAAACGCAGGTGAACCCGCATTTTTTGTTCAACAGCCTGAGCATCCTCGCATCGCTCGTACACACAAATGCGGACCTGTCGGAGCAGTTTATTGACCAGTTGTCGCGCTCCTACCGTTACATTTTGGAGCAAAAAGACCAATCGCTCGTGACCATGCGAACGGAGTTGGCATTCATACGCTCGTACACCTTTTTGTTGAAAATTCGATTTGAGAACAAGTTTGACTTACAAATTCTCCTGGAAGACACTTCGCTCGACCAATACAAGATTGCCCCTTTGACGTTGCAATTGTTGGTTGAAAACGCCGTGAAACACAACCGGATGTCGGCAAAAGAGCCTTTAATTGTGGAAGTGACGGCAGAAGGCGAAACGTTGATAGTGCGCAACGCGCTCCAATTGCGCCCCAACCCTGAGGCATCCACCGGCACCGGTCTTAAAAACATCATCAGCCGTTATGCACTGCTCACCGACCGAGCGGTAGAGGCAGGCACAACGGCTGATGGGTATTTTGTGGTGAGGGTGCCGCTGTTGCGGGAGCATTAGTACTGATATGTTGTTGTCTGCACGCCCCCCGGGCTGGTCGTACGCCGAGAGATGGGAAGGCCCTCGGCATTGTATTGATATTCGTGGGTCGTGACCTGCACAGTACCGCCGGGCAGACGGCGCACCTCGCGGCGCGGGTTGTTGTACTGCCAGCGCACTTGAGGCAGGAAGGGGTATCGCAGCATCCAGCTCGTGGGGTTTGTTTTGTCGTCGAAATTGCTGTATTCCAGCGTTTCGAGCAGTTTGTACTGTTGCAGACCCGATGTCGAGTCCGTGACCTGCTCATAGACTTTTATTTCGGCAAGGTTCCCCTTCGCGTCATATTCAAACTCGTGCTTGTAAAGCGTGACAGGTTCTGAAGGCAGGTTACTTACTCTCCAGATTTCCTTGATAATCCGGCTGTTGTAATAAATATAGGTGACTTCCCGGGCTACCCCACCTCCAGGATAAAGTTCCTGGCTTTTCTCGACCAATGTATCGTGGTAGAAATAGCGACTGAAATAGCTGCTGGGAGTACTCACGCGAACTGGTCTGTCTTGCGTATCATACTCAAAATCATACACGATGGTGCGAACTTTGGTTGGGTCGCTCTGGTCATACTGCCATTGCGCTCGAAGTTGCACGACTTGACCTCTGGTGTTGTAGGTGAAAGTTTCATGGTCAATATCGGTCTTTTTCAGTTGCTTGACGAGCGCGTTGGGAGGCAGTGGATTGGGCAGTTCCTGTTGTGGCGGAAGTGGGTGGGGATTGGGTTCGACTTTGGGGTCTTTCTCGCACCCAATGGCAGCCAGCATCACCGCCAACCCAAACAGGCTTGATTTGAACGAATGTTGTTTCATAGCTTAATTCTTTAAAAGTGTGGTTGTTGTGTTTTTGCTTCGAAGGATGGATTGTCGTTCCGAGCCAACAGAGCATCAGCGCACGGCACGCAAGTCGGCCTCCTCCACGTCGGTGCGCAAGAGCAGCCCTGTGGCGATGGCGGCGATGACGGTGCGGGTCTCCGCTTCGAGACGCTGGTCGATCCACACCGTGCCCCTGTTGACGGTCGAGACCGCGCCCACTACCTTGCCGTCCATGCGAAACTCGTGGCCGTACACGGTCAATTCCTTGAGCCAATCCGGCTGGCCTTGCAGCCCTCTGACGGCCTCTATCTCAATGCGTTGCGAGCCGCTCTCCGCAAAGCCTGCCGATGCGCGCTGGCGCAGGAAGTCCCCATTGGGGTTGTGCACGATGAAGTCCCAGCTGTTGCGGCCCTCGCGCATCACCACGCTGCCCGCAAAGTAGTTTTTGTATTCGAGCGGAATGCCGAAGAAGTCTCTCACCAAGGGGATTTCGGTGCTTTTGAACTTGCTGACACAAGCCACTTCCGCCTGTGTCTTGGATGGGCCATACTGGGTGAAACCGAGTTTTTCCTTGGCGGCTTGGAAGCGAAGGAAAAAAGGGATGTCGTAGCCTTTTGTCCAGCCGCGCCGCACCTTGTCGGTAGTGTATTCGCCATAGCGGATGACTTGGCCGATTTGCAGGCCGTTGCGCCCTTTCACGGGCATTGCTTCGGCTTTCATAGCGGGGTCAAGCGGGATTTCTGCCGTTTTGCAGGCAAAAAGACTTGTCAGGGCGAGTATTGCGATGATGGTGAATGGTTTCATAGCGAAGTGTTTTTGTGTGTTGTTGGGTGGGGCGACATTTACGAAACCTGTGAGGTTTCGTAAATGTGGCTCGCATTGTTCAAGCCGTTTTTCCCAAAAGTCTTTTTCTCAAAATTTGTCTTTTGATAAAAAGGGATGCGCCGTAAATGAGGACTAATGAAAGGGTGTAAGTCATGGCAAGGGGGATGAAACACACGAGGCGACGGGTGTGTCGCCCCGTGTGTTAAAAGGTATGAAAAACTACTGCTTCACAATTTTTCCGCTGTAAAAATCAGCGCCTTGTTGGGCAGTGACTTGATAGATGCCTGCGGGCAACTCCACCAGGTTGAGCGATTGGCCGGGCTGCATCAGGCGCGACTGCACAAGGTTGCCAGCCGTATTGAACACTTGCACGGTGGCTTCTTCTTGGAGGTTGAGGCGCACCGCGTCGGTGGTCGGGTTCGGAGCGATTTGCAGCGCCAATGCCGGGCGTGGGGTGGGCCGCACGGACACGAGGCCAGCGTAGTAGTAGAATTTTTTGCCGTCCAACACCCAGTCGAACAGGTTGTCGTCCCAAAAGAGAGAGTATTCCACTAAAAGATAATCGTCCTGAAGGTAGCCGAAAGTTTGGAGCTCGCGCTCGTTGGGAGCATCTTGGTTGATGAATGTGGTTTCCTTGCTGGCAACGCGCTGCTGATTGTCGTAGCCGTACTCCGTCCGTTGGACCATTCGCCAGTCTTCTTTTTCCACGTTCCATTCAAACCCCAATTCCAGCCGAACCGCGCCGAAGAGTGTGTAGGCGTAGTTTCTGCGACTTTGTGGGAAAAACTCAACCCCATCGGTCACAAACGTCGTCACTTCGATGGGCTGGTGGTCAAAGTATTGGATTTCGGTGCGCCCCGTGTTGAATTCAAAACCATCGAACAGCGCATAAGTCTCGATGATGTGATTGTCGCCATTATCGTTGTAGAGATATACGTCCTTGAACTCCAGCACCGTGCCGGACAGGTCGAAGATGGAGTACTGCTCCAACAAGCGGTCGTTGTCGTCGAACACGTTTTGAGTGGACAGCAAGAGCTCCCAGTCTTCCAAGTCTGTGTTCCATGCGTACACGAAAAACGAGTCGAGCAGGTACTGCGAATTGCCGCGGGGGTAGCTTTCGAGGCGCGAATCGGGCACAAAGCTTTGGGTGTCCCAGTCATAGCCTTCGCCAGTGACCAACACGATACGCTGTTGCGCGTCGCGAGTGATGGTGGTGCGGTTGATAGGCTGCCAGACGTTGCCCTCATATTGGTAGTTGGTTTCGATGGCTTCGATGGCCGTAGGGTATTGGTAAATGGTGCGGAACAACGGGGTGCTGTCGCCCGGCGCGGGCAGGTTGTAGGCGTAAAAGGTTTTGGTGGAGTCCAACTGGAGGTCGCCGCGCGAAGAGATTTTGTTGACGGCAGCGGCCTTGAGGTCGAAGCCGGCGTGGTTGAGCATCCGCTTCACGTTGTACGACCAGTTGTCGGCATAAGGCTTGAGGCTTGGGGCGAGCGTTTTTTGGGCAAAGGATTGGCTGACGGCCAAGAGGAAAAGAACGGGTAGGAAAAAGTAGTTTTTCATGCTTAATCGCTTGTGTGGATAGTTGTTTGTTAGTTGACGCGACAAATATGGCCGCCACAAGCAAAGCCACGCAAAAGCGAGTTGCCGAATGACGAAAAACGGGGGATGAATGACGAACAGTAGGGAGGGACTTTTTTTGCCGCGACGCACGCCGAGGCTTGCAAACCCTTCCGATGTTGTAAACACAAGCTTTTTTTGAACAGAACAAACCTAGTTCGAGTTAGGTAGCACACGTTGCTATCATGAAGCACAAGATACTCATCATAGAAGACGAAAGCCATATCGCTTCCCTCCTTCATCGGGCTTTTCAAGAGGCGGATTATGATGCCTACATCGCATTGGACGGCAAGATGGGAGCGAACCTGTTCGACCGCCTGCGCCCGCACTTGGTCGTCACCGACCTCGTGATGCCGGAGATGGACGGGCGCGAATTGTGCCGCCATATTCGCGCATCCAAGAGTAATGTCCCCATACTGATGCTGACGGCTATCGGCGGCACGGACGATATCGTCCAAGGGCTTGACTCCGGGGCTGACGATTACCTCGTGAAGCCTTTTCGTTTGCCTGAGTTGCTGGCCCGGGTACGGGCTTTGTTGCGCCGTGCCGCGCAAGCTGAATCGGACCGCGTGAGCAAAATGGCCGACTTGACACTCGACCACGAGACGAAAGAGGTGCGGCGCAATGGCGAGCTCCTCAAACTCACGGCCACCGAGTTTCGCTTGCTCGAATTCCTCCTGCGCAACAAAGGCCGTCTGAAAACCCGCATGGAAATCCTGGAAGAAGTGTGGGGCGTGCATTTCGACCCCAACACCAACGTTGTGGATGTGTACATCAACTATTTGCGCAACAAGGTGGACAAGCCCTTTGAAAAAAAACTCATCCATACCCAAGTCGGTTTGGGTTTCATTTTAAAAGAATAGGCCATGAAATCGCTGCGATTGACAATCCGCCAACGGCTCACGCTTGTCATCACAGGCTCTTCGCTGTTGATTTTATCCCTCGTGGGCTATTTCATCTACCGCTACTCGGTGCGATTTTGCGAACGGGAATTCCGAGGACGAATCGAAGAGCGGCTGGTGCTGGCCGACTCGGTCATTGGCCGCGACCGCCTGCGCCCCCTCAACATGATTGGCGAAATACCGCCCGGCTATTTGCCCGAAGAGGAGATTCACTACTACACCGACGCGCGCCAAATTGCCACTCCGAATGGCGACGAAATGTTGTCTAAACTCATAGATACCACACAGTTTCACAACTGCAAAATCTGCTTCACGCATATCGGCCAGCGCGACTACGGCATCTTGCACGACTCGGTGAGCCACCACACGCTGGTCATCTCGGCCATTGACCGCTACGGCTACACCAAAATTGCCAACCTGCGCACTAACATCATCACAGGCATCCTGCTGGGGTCTTTGCTTTTGGGGCTTATCAGTTGGTTTTGGATAAAAAATATGTTGAAGCCCATCGCAGACAAAATCCAAAAAGCCCGCGCTATCGGCGCCCAAAGTCTCAATCTGCGCCTCAACATCAAAAACGACTACGACGAACTCGGCCAACTGGCACTGACCTTCAACGCCATGCTCGACCGCATCGAACAAGGTTTCCACGCACAGCAGCAATTTATTCGAAACGCCTCTCACGAAATGCGCACCCCGCTCACGGCCATCAGCGCAGAAGCCGAACTTGCCTTGCAGCAAAACCGTGATGGTGAATCTTACCGACAATCGCTTGGAAACATCGGCCAGCGCGCCAGAGACCTCAATCATCTCGTGTCGCAACTGCTCACCATGGCAAAAATCGAAGCCAACATCCCCTTGCCCAACGAACAAATCTGCACTGCCGACGAAATTCTCCTTTCAGCAGTCAAAACTTTGCAAACAAGCCACCCCGATGCAGCGCAACAAATTCGGCTGCACATCGAAGCCGACGAAGCCGACGAACTTCAAGTGTGGTGCGACCCCGCTCTTTTGCAAACAGCCTTCTTCAATCTGCTCGACAATGCAGTAAAATACGGCGAAAAACTCCCGATACGAGTACGACTTTTTGTGCAAGGGAAAAATATATGCCTTGAAGTAGCCGACGAAGGACAAGGCATTGCGCCGGAAGAGATAGAACTCTTGTTCGAGCCATTTTACCGCAGCAAAACCGTCCGGCATTTGCAAGGCAGCGGGGTGGGGCTGTCGCTGGTGAAAAGCATCGCCGACAAATATGCTGGCGGCGTGTACATGGATTCGCAATGGGGAAAAGGGACGATGGTTCGGTTTTTCATACCGAAATTTATACCGGGCAGATAGAAGCTGTCCCGAAAGGCTGATGAGGGTTTATCAAAGTTTATGAAGGTTGTTATACCCAGATTAAAGAGGATTTGAATCTGCCCGTTGGCAAGACAGGGATTTCCTTGATTTATTTGTATGATTTTCAGAGGATTGCGAGCCCCGTTCGTTCAAAACCACCTTGTCAGACCCTGTACTCAGGGGTTTGCCCGGCCAAGTGAAGCGGACGGGGCTGATTTGCGTTGACTATATTTTGATTCGGAGTAAAAACTTAGCCAGCCTTCAAGCGCAGAGGACTCGGTTGACAGGCTTATTGGTTTTTGACAGGACCTGCAAGATTTACAGGATTTTTGGCGGCCAAGCCACTTCATCTATCCTGTAAATCTTGTAAATCCTGTCAAAATTTGAATGTCTGCTGTCCTGCCTAAGTTTTTACGTTTCGGGAAGGCAAAGATTCATGCCGTTTTTCACTCCACATATCAACTTTCATCAACCATATCAACCTTTTGAGACAAGCTCTGCTTGTCTCAAAAATCTAATCCCCTTCTAACACGGCTCTTATGCGTTTCTAATAGGGTGTAGGTGAGATTTGCACTAAAATTTCACTACATGATTACAAAACGTTCATTTGTCGCTACCGCGATTTTCATCGCTTTGCTGGCTGTTTCATCCTGCCAAAATACAGAACAGAAACCCGCCCCGCCCCCCCCTGCCGCTGAGGCCTACAATGCCCCTGCCGTTGAGGTACTTCCGCCTTATCCCCAAACCCCCGACGAAGCGATTGCCCGTTTGAAAGAAGGCAACGCCCGCTTCGTGAACGACAAATCGGCGCATCCCAACCGCGACGACACGCGCAAAATCATTCAGGCCCAACAGCAAACGCCTTTCGCTAGCATCATGAGTTGCAGCGACAGTCGCGTGCCTTCCGAAATTGTTTTTGACCAAGGTTTGGGCGATTTGTTCATCGTGCGCACGGCAGGTCAGGCTCCCGCTGTCGCCTCTTACGGCTCGCTCGAATTCTCCGTGGCTGTGCTCGGCGTGAAAGTGATAGTCGTGATGGGACATGAGAAATGCGGCGCGGTAAAGGGCGCGATTGGCACAGAGAAATTGCCCGGCCACATCGAAGATTTGGTCAACATCATTCGCCCCGGTGTAAAAGAATACGTCGGAAAACCCGATAAACTGGAAGAGGCCGCCCGCGCCAACGTGCTGGCCGAGGTAGAAACGTTGAAAAAATTGAACCCTATCCTGTCACAATATGTGCAAGAAGGGAAAATCAAAATCATACCAGCGTACTACCGTCTCGAAACAGGTCAAGTCGAGTTTCTATAAACAAACAGGGCACAAACACTCGCTTCGCTGCCGCGCCACCTCCACTGCTACAATGGGTGGCCGGCAGCTTTCCCAAAACACGAACCGGCAGCTGATGACTGTACGCACTTTACTTACGACGATGTTGCTGGCCGCATTTTCCGCCAGCCTTTTTGCCCAAAACACCCGCCTCAATGACCACAACAACATTGGCTGGTGGGCTACTTTCGGGACATTCAAATTTTCTGAAAAATGGGGGCTTCACGCAGAGTATCAGTGGCGACGTGAAAACTTTGTGACCGACTGGCAGCAAAGCCTGCTGCGTCTCGGAGCCAACCACCAAGTGAATCCCAAAATTCAACTTCGCCTTGGCTACGCCTGGATTGAAACATATCCATACGGAGATTATCCCATCAACGCGCTGGGGCGGGATTTTACGGAGCATCGCATTTTTCAAATGCTGACACTGACTGATAAACCGGGCCGTCTGGATTTCACGCACCGCTTCATGCTGGAGCAACGCTGGATAGGCCGTTACACCAGCCCCGAAGTCACCCGCGAAGACGAGTATTTCTTTGTCAACCGCCTGCGATATATGTTCAGGATGCAGTATCCGCTGAAAGGCAACACGCTTGACGACGGCGAGTTTTACGCGGCGGCGTACGACGAGATATTCATCGGTTTTGGGAAAAACGTGAATGAAAACGTGTTTGACCAAAATCGCATCGGACTGCTTCTCGGCTACCGTTTTGGACCAAAACTTAGAATTGAAGGCGGTTATTTCAATCAAATTCTTCAATTGCCACGCGAGATAACATTGCCGGGCGAATCGAACGGACGCAACGTATTTCAGCGCAATTCAGGATTTATCGTCAACGCCTATTTGAATTTAAATTGATGTAAAAAGAGTTACGATTCATACATAGAGCATGAGGTTTGTTACATCCCGGAAGTCACACATTTCGGTAAGCCCCGACGCAAGAGTCGGGGCTTTTCTCCGGGACAAAAATTTTGATTGACTCATGGCTAAATGTCCTAAATGCAATACTGCTCTAACGGTGTCCCAAAGGCACGGGACACTGGCCGAATACTGTCCTCAGTGTCGCCGCTTGTGGGTATTTCACGGCAAGCTTGACTCTGAGCATGGTTCATACAGCAGCGATACGGTGGCCAATACGCAACACGGCAGCAAACACATGAAGAAACCACAAACTGCCGCCCATCATAAATACTCGCCTTTAAGAGGACTATTCGATTTTTTTAAAACTTTTATGACACGCTGATTGACCTCGCAAAACATGCCGTAAGCCCTACTTTCAGCCCTACACCACTCAACAAAACAGATTCATTCACTTTGAAAGGGTACACATTTTCTTTTTGCGAAACAGGGTTTGGCAGCAGGTTCGATATTTTGGCCTTTCGGCTGCACTTTTTCTTCGGTGCCAGACATTCCATGTTTCAAAAACATGGAATGTCTCTGTGAAAGTTGATTGCAGAAAACCGATAATTGGGGTTAAATAGTTGATTGTCTGGGGGGTAATTTTTCAAAACCATAGTCAACGCAAATCAGCCCCGTCCGCTTCACTTGGCCGGGCAAACCCCTGAGTACAGGTTCTGACAAGGTGGTTTTGAACGAACGGTGCTCGCAATCCTTTGAAAATCATGCAAATCAATCAAGGAAATCCCTGCCTTGCCAACTGGCAGGTTCAAATCCTCTTTAACCTGGGTATAACCCAAGAGAAAATATGTACCATTTCAAATCATTCACCAAAAAAATCATCTACCATGCGTAAACACACCTTTTTAGCAATGACAATGTTATTTGCAATTGCTTTCGGATTTACCAATTGTACCGTCGTAAGAGAAGGACAGGCGGGCGTAAAAAGAACTTTCGGAAAATACAGCGACAAGACCTACGCCAGTGGCCTTCGGATGTTCAACCCCTTCACGTCTACTATCGTAAAAGTCTCCACCCAAACTGAAAACATCGAAGTGCAGGTAGATATTCCTTCACGGGAAGGTTTGACCATTCGCTCGGAAGTTTCTATCCTATACAATATCGTGCAGAAAGAGGTACCCTCCGTTCTCCGGAGTATCGGGATGAATTACGAAAACACGGTCATCCTGCCAGTGTTCCGTTCGGCAGTAGCGGATGTGACATCGAAGTATTATGCCAAGGATATGCACTCCGGCAACCGCGCCGAAATAGAAACAGCCATCCGCGATATGATGATGAAAACAACAAAGGAAAGAGGCATCATTGTGGAAGCCGTACTTTTGAAAAGCATCCAACTGCCGAAAAGCCTGGCCAAAGCTATCGAAGACAAACTCGAAACAGAGCAACAGGCGCAGCGAATGGAGTTCGAGTTGCAACGAGAAAAACAAGAGGCCGAGCGCAAGCGCATCGAAGCACAAGGTATCTCGGATGCCAACAAAATTATCGCTGCCGGCCTGACGCCCGAAGTGCTACAATTCAAATCTATTGAAGCCTGGCTTACCTTGTCGCAGTCTCCTAATGCAAAAGTCATCATTTCCAACGGAAGCTTGCCCATGGTGATGGACGCACTCGAAGAAGGAGACAAACTTGGCAGGAGCAAAAAGTAGAGCAGAGAAAAAAGACTGGATTGACATTGCATACTACTGGACATCTTTCACACAACGCCACAACGATGTGAAGCGCAAAGCGGGTAGAATCAATTCGTTGTGTCGTCGTGGCGTTGTGTGAAATAAAAATTTCCAGTAGTATGCTGACATTATTTGCAAGATAGGCCATGCGAGATAAAATCCTGCAAAAGCCGCCAATCCTCCAAAAACAAAAAAAACCTAAAAACATTCCGCAACCAAACCCTTGTTGTTTGCCATGAAATGTCCCAATTGTGATGTTGCCTTAGTCTTGGCTGACCGCCAAGGCATCGAAATTGACTACTGCCCTCAGTGTCGCGGCGTGTGGCTCGACCGAGGCGAGTTGGACAAAATCATCGAACGCTCTTCGGCGCACGATAGCCGCAAAAAACGCGATTATGACTACGATGACTACGATGATTTCCGAAATTTCCCGCCTCGCGATTCGGGCAAATACCCCGACAGCGACTCGTACAAACGCCACAAGAAGAAATCGCTGCTGGGAGAGTTGTTTGACTTTTAGAGGCTAACGGAGTCGTAAAGGTTGACAACCAACTTGAAAAAGGTGCATTTCAAATTGTCGCAATTATAGTCAACGCAAATCAGCCCCGTCCGCTTCACTTGGCCGGGCAAACCCCTGAGTACAGGTTCTGACAAGGTGGTCTTGAGCGAACGGCGCTCGCAATCCTCTGAAAATCATACTAATCAATCATGGAAATCCCTGTCTTGCCAACGGGCAGATTCAAATCCTCTTTTATTCGTTGTGTCGTCGCGGCGTTGTGTGAAATAAATATGTCCGGTAGAGTATGGTAGTTAACCCACGTTGTTTGTTTCAATAGGAAATAACAACTTGGGTTAACTGCTTGGATAGGGGCAGCCCCCCAAAACACATTCCGGGCACCGCCCCTCCACGAAACAGTATCGAGCATTTCCTACTTTTCGGGGCGCTGTCCCTGCCTAAGTTTTTACAACATGGGTATAAATTCGGAATGCCGCCCTTGCTCCCCCTATCAACCTTTATCAAGAAAAATTCGTAAAAACTTAGCGTGTCCCCCCCTCCCCCACCGGGAGGGGTCGGGGAGGGACACGAGCCGATAAGTTTTTACAAAAATTCATCTGCCATGAATACCCATTTCCTTTTGCTCATCACCCCGCTCCTCTTGGGAGGCCATATTTGGTGCCAAACACCCGACTCTGTTCAACTTGACAAAGAGTACAACAGTTTGGAAGAAGCTCTGAAAGAACCTGAAAAAGTCTATCGCCTCGACTTGAGCGACCAGACATTTGGGACATTTCCCGACAGTTTGTCGAAGTTTATCAACCTGCAATATCTGAGTCTCCGAAACGACCATCTCAAACTGATTCCCAAAGAAATCGGCGCGTTGAAAAACCTGCGGGTGCTGGATTTGAGCGGCAACGACTTCTCGGTTTTGCCCGACGAGTTTGCCAACCTGACAAACCTCGAAGAACTTTATCTGGACAACGACCCGAACCTCGATTTGGAACAGGATTTCAAAATTTTGGGCCAATTGCCCAATTTGAAATACCTCCATTTGGACAACGACCGCATCGAAAAATTGCCGCGCAGCATCGTATTGCTAAAGAACCTCGAAAAACTTTATCTCAATGACAATCAACTCCACCGCATCCCGCTCGAGTTGGGAGAGTTGAAAAAACTGAATTACCTGGAGTTGAAGAATAACCCGATTCCTGTGGACAGAATCAACGAACTACAAAATCAGGGGCTTCGGGTCGTGTGGTAAGATTTTAAATCTGCTTTATCGCCCAAACCGCGCCAGCCGCTCTTTATACGTCCGCCCGGCAGGAATCTGCTTGCCAGACACTTTCACCGCCGAGCCGGAGAAGGCCCGCACCTTGTCCATGCAGATGATGTAGGATTTGTGGACGCGCAGGAAATGCTCCTCTGGTAGTTTTTCTTCCAAATACGCAAGCTGTTCGTAGGAGACAAGGGCACCGTTGGTGGTGAAAATCTTGACATAATCGCCCAAACCTTCTATGTAAACAATAGAGTTGTTGCGGTGGAGGCCTTTGGCGAAGGAAAAGCCCTCCACCGCAACAACTCTATTGTCTTTGAACCACACCAGTGAACATTCAGTAATCCCCCCCAACTTTTCTGCGGTTCCATTCGGGCTTTCCCTCGAATAGCGGCAGCGAGTCGGGTCTTATTTGCAGATGCGATGGGTTGTCGGTGAGCGAATGAAGAAAGGCTATCAAGTCCCGTTGTTCCTGTGGGCTGAGTTGGAGCGGCGCGTCGGGCAGGGTTTGGTGGGACAGTTGGATTCCGATGCCCGCGCCGCCGCCGCGATTGTAAAAATCAATGACTTCTTCCAGCGTTTGATAAACGCCGTTGTGCATATAAGGGGCAGTGAGTGCCACGTTGCGCACGGTGGGAGTTTTGAATGAGTGTTTGAAAAAAGGTGCTTTGTCGCGGGGCTTGCCGCTGTCGAATCGCCCCAAATCCGGGTCGAGCGGCGCATTCAGCGTGTCGGGACGGAGCGGCACGCCGAGCACTTCCGATTCTGATTCGGTGTAGAGCGGTGGCACGGTGCCGTTGAAAACGGGCGCAAAATGACAGATGCCGCAATTGGCCTTGCCCATGAACAGATTGAACCCACGATAAGCCGCCGGGTCGAGATAGGCCGTGTCGCCCCGCACGAAGCGGTCGAAGGGGCTGTTGAAAGCGTTCAAGCTGGCCACATAGGATGCCAATGCGTCGGAGATGGAATAGGCGGACAGGCTATACTGTGGATTGTCCGAGTAAGCGTCTCTAAACATCTTTTTGTATAGGCCACTCTGATTGAGTTTCTCGATAATAATGGGATAAGTGGTGGAAAACTCGAGGGAATCCACCACGACGTGCAGGATTTGCCGCGACAGTTGCCGCTCCCGCAGGTCGTAGAAGAAACTTTCGGAAAAAACGCAATTGAGCAAGGTGGGAGCATTGCGCTTGATGTGGCCTTGCCCTTCGGTGGCGAGGCTTTTGGATAGCCCATCCGTGAAGGCTTTTTCGGGCTGATGGCAGGACGCGCAGGCACGTTCATGGTTGGATGAGAGGATGGGGTCGAAGAAAAGCATTCTGCCCAGCGCAACCCTTTTTTCAAACTGAGGGTGTTGTACATCCACTTTGGCGTAAAAACCGACATTGAGGAATCGCTCGTCAAAAAGGCTGTGAGCGGCTTGATTGACGGGTTGAGGCATGGGCGAGGTCTCCAAAGAGGTTTCCACGCCCAACACGCGCTGCACTTGATAAAGCAGCTCATAGAGTGGGTCAATATGTTTCGTCAGGAAATCGAGCCGGTCGAAGGTGTCGAATGACTTGGATTGGCCCAGGTGCCTGATGGTGTGGTCGAAACGCGCGTCCAGAATAATGGCCAGCCCTCTGTCTTTCGATTCGATGATGGGCAAATAGGCACTTATGGCAGCCTCCATGCCTTCGAAGGCAGCCTTAGCCTCCGGCAATGCGTGGAGCGTGCCGGGGGTATCGAAGCCTGTGAGGCCAAGCGTGAACACGCGCACCACTTCTTGCTGCATGGCTTCAAATATGTGCCGATGGGTCATCTTCAATTTGGATTGGAACTGGCGCATGACTTCAAAATCTTGCGTCAGCTGGCGGGTAAGCCTCACGATTTCGTCCTTTTCGGCAAATGGGTTTTCCTCCGCCACCAACTCGTCGAGCACTTGCAGCCCAACAGGCTCGATAGGCATCACATCCGGGATGCCTTGTTCCACAAAGGGCAAGGGCGGGCCGTTGATGGTGCGTTTCACGCCCGCACGGTCGTTGTATTCCAACAAGAACTCGATTTTTTTGAATGCCAACCTTGCCTCCGAGTGTGCTTTGCGCAGTTTTTTTACCGATGCCTCGTTGTTTGACAAGCCTTGCGCAGCCGCGAGGTACAAGGCTATGGCTTCCGAGATCTCTTCCATGCCGAGGTGGAACTGTCGCGTCACGGTATTGAGCGCCTCGGTTTCGGGCGTATCCTTGAAGCTTGCCAACCCAGCAAAAAACATGAGGAGCAAAACGGAAAAGGCTATTGTCTTTTTCATGTGTCAGTCTTGATGTAATGTGAAAAAGTCGGGACGACCACATCAGGGTCGCCCCGACATCGGGTTTGATAGGATTGAATGAAATGTTACTGTATGACCAATTTGAGGATGCTACCCTGGGCATTCTGGATGTAATAGACACCTGCTGTGAGCGCCGACACGTCCACTTCGCTAGTGTTGCGGCGCACCATGACGCGCTTGCCATTGGAATCAAAAATAGCTACATCAGTGACCTGATTCATGTAAACCATGCGAGCGGTCGGGTTCGGATACACGGTAAAAGCATCGGCATTGGCCTCGGAAGCCATCTCCACGCGGTCGAACGCCTTCGGCTTTTTCAAATCGTTGGGATTAACCTTGTCCAAGCCATTGATGGCAAAAGTCAGCGAGTGATTGTACGGGAAAGGGTTGTTCGTGTTGGGGTGCTGAGAGTTGATGAGGATAGACTTGCCGTCGGATGTCTGAATGGCACCGGTTATTTCTGCACCTACAGGTGTGGCAGTCAAACGAATCAAATCGTTGAGCGTAGGGTTCTGGATGCTTAAATCCAGCAAGAAAGCTTCGCAGATAATCAGCGGCGCGCCGGAAGGCATCCGGCCAAAAGAAGAGCCGTTCAAATCTTCCTGAATGAGCAGATACTGCTTATCTCCGATATTCACGATAGTCAAGCCATCCGGGTTGGAGAGATGCACCTCGGGATAGTCCGCCTCGCTTGGGCTGGACGAAAGCGCAGGGCCCCCTTCCAGATAAACTGTGCACGTGTCCTTCACAGGGTCGTATTTCCAGATACGGCCGTAGTAGTCCGGATAGTTCGGGTCGTTGGGGGAGGTGAAGCCGAGCGCCTGCGCGCGCTGCACATGATATGGGTCGTGTACGGCTCCCAGAGCATTCTCGTCGGCCCAAGCGTTGCCCGGTTTGTCCAAGCCAGTTTCAGTAAAATAAACGTTGTTGAGTTTATCCATCGTGACCCACTCGATACGGTTGAACATGGTGGCACCTTTCTGAGTCGCAAATTTTTTGTGCTCCAACATGGAGCCATCTTCCCAGATGGGCACCCAGTTGTAGCCGGGCTTGTCGTGCTTGTACACAAACAAAGTGCCTTTGTTGAAATCGCCGGGCGTATTGGACACGAACATACCCAAGAAGCCAGGCGTGTCGTCAGGACCGAGATAAACCAGACGGTTGCTTGGCTCAATCACGCCGCCCTCGAAAGGCTGACGGCCCCAGTTGTACTGTTTGCGAATAGCTTTTGCTTCGCGTGGGTCAATCTCGACCATCCAGTTGAAGTTTTGAAACTTTTTGAGTTTGACGCCATTCCAGCCGGGGATGTCGGAGTTCACCGTGAAATCAGTAGTGTCACGCACACCGGAGGCAATGCTGGCGTTGTTGGAGCGGAACCACTCCTCGGCAGTCCAGATACGGCCATCTACTTGCGAGGAAATACCGCCGCAGTTCATGCCCGTCTCGCCTACGGTATTGGCAAAATCAACGTTGAAGAATCTGCCGGAGCGACCGTCGGCCAACGTCTGGTCAACGATTTCCAAAGAACCGTCAGCGGCGCGTTTCACGCGGAAGACGGTCATGCCACCGCCGTCGCCGAGCTTGTCGTCAGAGAAAATCATTTCGTGGTTCACCGTGACCCAGCCAAGGCTTTGGCCTGTGTTGTCGGGCGTGAAGCCGATGAAGTCGTGCCATTCCTTTGCCACTTGCTGGCCTGCGGGGTTGCCGTAGGTCGGTGTCGTCTGCACCAAATCGGTGCCACCGACAAACAGTACTTGGAGGCTGAGGGGCGAGGGTGGCAGCACTACTTCCACGGGTTGGTAGCCTGCCGGGATTTGGATTTCGTTGTCAAACAATTTTTGTGCATTGACATTTGCCGCACCAAAGAAAAGCGCCGCCAACATCAGGTAGTTTGTCTTTTTCATTGTTGATGAAATTGTGAAAGTTTGAAAAAATGATGATAAAGCTACCCTCGCCCAAAACCGTTTGGAACAGATAGTACATTAAGCGTTTATCAAATTTAGATGCCCTTAATGTTGCCTCCACGATAATAAATCGTTAAGTCGCAAACAATTGATTTTTAAGCACATAACGTTTGATGAAATATAAAATGCTTGTTTCGTCCGGCTATTGCTATCTGGACTTGTTCTATCGTTAAATTTATGTTGCTTTTTTTAAAAGTTAGCGCAAAGCCAAGGTTAAGGAATTGAATGACGGAGGTCTCAACGGGCTTTGTTGCGCAACAGCACGAACGGGATGCCGTCTTTCACCCATTGAGCCACCAGTCCTGTTTCTGGGATGGTTTGCATCGTCAGCGCCCCCAGCACAATGTCCCAGTCGCCATCGCCGTCAAGGTCGCCAGCATCCATCACGAGCCATCGGCCTTTGTTTACGGCTGGGAAGGTGCGTGCTTTAAAATCGTTGTTGCCTTTGTTTTCCAAAAAGACAAAAGCTTGCGCTGGTGCTGTTTTAAAATCGGGGAAAAAAGATATGGCCGCGATGTCCCAATCGCCATCCATGTCAAAATCGTGCGGGACGGCTCCATAAGCACCGGGCATTGGATAGAAAAAGACTTCCTTAAACTGATTTCGACCATTGTTTTGAAAAATACGGATACCGTGATATGGTTTGTAAACCGAAGGGAAGTCCGCATTGTCGCCACATGTATAAATAATGTCGGGATGTGGGTCGCCGTCATAGTCGAAAAGGGTGAAATAGCTGGAGCCGTAACTCGCAGGGAATCGAAGCACTCGCTGCTCCTCGAAGTGCCCATTGCCACGATTGTAATAGATGAATATACCTTCGTCGCCCTGCCCAAAAAGCGCCATGATGTCAGGAAGCCCATCAGCATCAAAGTCATGCACTGCGGTTCGTATGGCACCGGGCATGTCGCGCAGCAGATGACGGACGAAATGGTCATTTCCTGCATTTTGCCACCAGCATAGTGAGCCTGTCCATTTGGCAAACTCCGATACCACAAAGTCGAGCCGCCCATCGCCATCCAAATCAGCCACCTCAATATGCACGGGTCGTTTCAGACTGTCTATCAGGACTTTCGGCAATTCGCCCCGCGCCGACGGGAAGAACAACAGCTGACCAACTGGCAAATCGGTAGGTGAAAAAGACCCCATCATACCGACGATTTCGCCGTGTGGCAGCCGATGATAACCAACCACGCCCTCGCCTGCCAACGCCGATTTTTGCAATCGGAGCGACGCATCGAACTCATACAACCGCTTTGAATTGGCATCTCCCACATACAATCGCCTGTCCGCCATTTTGACCATTGTGACACTTGGGGGAGAGAGAAAATAATCGGGAAACACCACCTCGAACTGGGCCAAATCCATGTCGAGCACGGGCAAGGGCATCACCGTGCTCGCTGGCGCGTTCTGCACATAGAAGTCGCGGATAGCCTCCCATTCGGCAGCCGACAGCAGCGATTCTTTGCGAAAAATTAACGGATTTTGGAAAGCCAAGTCTTTTGCCTCCGGCTCGATGAAACTGCCCGCGCCCGTCTCCAACGGCAACACACCGAGCATTTGGCCCATGCGCGGTAAGACATAGCGTTCCCAACTTGACTTGTCCAGCAACGAAGGCTCAGGGTAGGCGTGACAGCTGGCGCAATGAATTTTTGAAAGTGCCTCGCCAGTCTGAACCAAAGCAACAGGGCGTGGCTTGCAAGCCCCCACACACGTCAACACGATGCTACCCACCAACAGAACTTCTGATTTCATGCTCATCGTTTTGGGGGGAAGTTCATGCAGCAGCGCAAGATGCCGTGTGTTGGGGGGGGTTAAGTTTGCATTAATTCAATGCCGCGCATTTGTCATCGCCCAAAACGCTCCAACCTGTCTTTATACATCCGCCCGACAGGAATCTGCTTGCCAGACACTTTCACCGCCGAGCCGGAGAAGGACTGCACCTTGTCCATGCAGATGATGTAGGATTTGTGGACGCGCAGGAAATGCTCTTCTGGCAGTTTTTCTTCCAAATAAGAAAGTCGTTCGTAGGTGACAAGGGCACCGTTGGTGGTGAAAATCTTGACATAATCGCCCAGCCCCTCTATGTAAAGGATGTCTTTGAGCCAGACCTTTTGCTGCTCCCTGTCCACACGGAAAAAGAGGTAGGCGTGCTCGAAGGTGTCGGGAGCGGCGGGCTGTGCGGCGGGAGCTTGCGTCATTTGGCGTTGGTAATATTTGCCGATGGCTTTCAGGAAACGGTCGAACTGGATGGGTTTCACCAAATAATCCAGCACGTCGTAGTCATAACTTTCCACCGCGTAGTCGCGGTAAGCCGTCGTCAGAATGACGGGCGGCGGGTGCTGGAGGGTTTTCAAGAGTTCCAGCCCGGTGAGGCGCGGCATCCGAATGTCGAGAAACATGAGGTCCACCTGCTGGCGTTGGAGCGTGCCAAAAGCATCCACTGCGGAGCTGCAATGGGAGGCCAGCGTCAGGTCGGGAACTTTCTCGATGTAAGATTTCAAGAGTTCCGCCGCGAGTGGTTCGTCTTCGACTATTAAGCAGTTGATCATTTTTAATTGAACACAGAGACACAGAGGGCACGGAGGGTACAGTGTTTTTTGTCCTCAGTGCTCTCTGTGCCTCTGTGTTCAAGAATAAAGAGACACAGAGGGCACGGAGGGTACAGCGTTTTTTGTCCTCCGTGCTCTCTGTGCCTCTGTGTTCAAGAATAAAGAGACACAGAGGGCACGGAGGGTACAGCGTTTTTGTCCTCCGTGCTCTCTGTGCCTCTGTGTTCAAGAATAAAGAGGTACAGAGGGCACGGAGGGTACAGCGTTTTTGTCCTCCGTGCTCTCTGTGTCTCTGTGTTCAAGAATAAAGAGACACAGAGGGCACGGAAGGTACAGCGTTTTTGTCCTCCGTGCTCTCTGTGCCTCTGTGTTCAAGAATAAAGAGGTACAGAGAGCACGGAAAGAAAACTCTCCTTGCCGCGCAGGATTTTGAGTTCGTGATTTTGAGGAAACAAAGCCTCTAGGCGGTTTCCCAAATTTCTCAATCCCAGCCCCGAAGCCTCGTTTTTTTCCAGTTTCTCCAGTATTTGTTCCGGTACGCTGTTCTCCACTTTGCACACGACGGAGCCGTTGCGCCGCGACACATCCACCCTTATCCAGCCTTGCCCGCTTGGCGCGATGCCGTGTTTGAAAGCATTTTCCACCAAAGGCAAAAGCAAAAGCGGTGGTACCATCGCGTCTTTCAACACGCCAAAAACATTGACTGAAATATCCAAGTTTTCGCCGTAACGGATGCGCTCCAAGTTTACATAGTCGCGGATGTAGTCCAACTCTTTTTCCACCGGGATGAGCGATTTTCGGCTGTCGTAGAGCATAAAACTCAGGAGTTGCGCCAGCCGGTAAATCATTTCGCCCGTGCGCGGGTGGTTGTTCTGGGCCAGATAATAGATGTTGTTCAGGGTGTTAAAAATAAAATGCGGCTCCACTTGCGATTTCAACAATTCCAGTTCGGCCTCCACTTTTTCCCGCTTGGCCTTTTCGATAAGTCGCTGCTGCCGCGTCCACAAAGAGAAAAAATATGCCATCACGACGATGCTCGCCTGCAACACGGGCGACACGATGCTGCCCAGCACATAGCGCGGCTTCCAGTAGTTGAGCCACGAAGGCACGTCTGCAAGGTGGGTGCTAAGCATGGGCAGGTACAAAAATAGGGTTTTCAGGGCGTGTTTGAAGAAGCCCGCCGCTACTATGAACACTAACACGCCCACCGCCAGCCGCCGATAGCGCCCATCGAACCAATTGGCTCGAAACCAGTAAATCGAACTGTATGCCAGCAGCGCGGCAGACACAAAGTTGATAAATGCTTCCTTAAGCAACAATCCTGATTCCACACGCCCCACCTTGCCGCTCGTGGCGAGCCAATCGAACAGGAAAAAGAGCAGCCAATAAAGCGTATGCCCCGCGTAGATATGCCATTTCTGTTTGTTCACGGCGACGAAAATAGGCTTTTCCACAGCACAGGAGCCGTTCTCTTTCGGTCAACGACTTGTTTTCTTCGTTCAACGGGTGCAACCTGTGCTTTTCAACCGCCCAACGGCTGTTTCGCTCGTTTTCCGGCGTTCGACTTGTTATTTTTTTGTGTATCGAAGCTGCCCCGCGCCTTGCCGAAACAGACTTGCGCCACGCTGCGAAGCGCCTGCTTCTTTGCAGCGACAATAACGACTTTTAAACACGAAAACAATTCCGTCATGCCAACACCATTGGAAATCCTGCTCGACCCCATTTCGCTCGTCATCATTGCGATGTACGCCTTGCTCATGCTCTATGAGGCCATTTTCCCAGCGCGACCACTGCCGCCCGTCAAGTTCTGGCAACTGCGTGGCATCGTGTTTTTCTTCCTGTTTTTCTATCTGTCCAGTTACTTGCCGCTGCTTTGGGAGGCGCTCATGCCTGAAAGGCAGTTGTTCGACCTCTCCGCCATCGGTGTGTTTTGGGGCGCAGTGGCGGGCATCTTGCTCTATGAGTTCGGGATGTATGTGTGGCATCGCGCCATGCACAGCAGCAACTTTTTGTGGCGGGTGTTCCACCAGATGCACCACAGCGCCGAACGGCTCGACACCTACGGGGCATTTTATTTCAGCCCCTTCGACATGGCGGGTTTCACCGCACTCGGCACGCTGTGTTTCTCGGTCATCATGGGCTTGGACGCGCAAGCCACGACTATCATCCTGCTGACAACCAATTTTTTCAGCATCTTCCAGCACGCCAACATCCGCACACCCCAATGGTTGGGCTACATCATCCAACGTCCTGAAAGTCACGGCTACCACCACGCGCAAGGTATTCACCGGCACAACTATTCGGATTTGCCGCTTTTCGATATCCTCTTCGGGACTTTTCACAATCCCAAGACTTTCGAACACGACAACGGATTTTACAACGGCGCTTCGAGTCGGGTGGTGGATATGCTGCTGTTCAAAGACGTGAGCAGAGCCGATTGATTCGATTGAGCCGATTGATTCGATTGAGCCGATTGATTCGATTGAGCCGATTGATTCGATTGAGCCGATTGATTCGATTGATTCGATTGAGCCGATTGATTCGATTGATTCGATTGAGCCGATTGATTCGATTGAGCCGATTGATTCGATTGAGCCGATTGATTCGATTGAGCCGATTGATTCGATTGAGCCGATTGATTCGATTGAGCCGATTGATTCGATTGATTCGATTAAGCCGATTGATTCGATTAGCACGACTAACCCAATCTCACTAATCGAATCAATCGAATCAATCGAATCAATCGAATCAATCGGCTCAATCGAATCAATCGGCTCAATCGAATCAATTTTTTTCAAATCCAAACATTTTTAAGCAATGAAACAAAAACTTGCCTTGGCCCTTTTGGGCCTGTTGCTCGCTTTGAGTGCTTGCAACAAGTCAAACAGCATCGGAAATCCCGACCCGGGAAATGGCCTCGAACAGTACTCGAATCAAGTCATCCTCGACTGGAACTTGGCGGCTTTCGAGACAATGGGCGGGACGAGCGGCACTTACCTGCACACGCATCTGGCTTCACGCATCAACGCCATGACCCACATCGCCATGCACGACGCGCTCAACGCCATCGCGCCGCGCTACCAAACCTATGCCTTTCACCAAAAAAACAGACAGGCCGACCCCGTCGCGGCAGCGGCGACAGCAGCTTATGAGGTGTTGGTGAATCAAATCCCCGCTCAAAAGCCGATGCTCGACAGCTGTTTGGCAGCGTCGTTGACAAAAGTGCCGGAAGGCAGCGCCAAAACACAAGGCATCGAAATCGGCAAAAAAGCGGCGGCGGCTATCATCGCCCTGCGCCAGAATGATGGCGCGTTCCAAGACCCCATCAGCATACCAGCAGGCACTGGCCAGCCCGGCGAATACCAACTGGTGCCGCCGTTCGACTTCATTTTTGCGCCGTTCTGGACGACGATGCAAACTTTCTCTTTGCAAAAGCCCGAACAGTTCCGCGTACCATCCCACCCGACGCTCAACAGCCAAGCGTACGCGCAGGATTTCAACGAGGTGAAGCGCATGGGCCAAAAGGACAGCCCGCACCGCAGCGCCGAACAGACCGTCATTGCAAAGTATTGGTATGAGTTCTCTGAAATCGGCTGGAACCGCGTGACCCGCACCGTCGCTGCCGACAAAAAGTTGGGACTACTCGCCACGGCACGTCTTTTCGCCCTTGTCAACATGGCTTTGGCAGATGCCTACACCGCAGGGTGGGACTCCAAGTTCCATTACAACTTTTGGAGGCCTTACACGGCCATCCGCTCGGCTGATTTCGACGGCAACGACGACACGGTGGCCGACTACAACTGGGAGCCTTCCGAGCCAACCCCGCCCGTGCAGGACTACCCTTCTACTCACAGCGCCCTCGGCAATGCCGCTGCCACTGTGCTGACAGCCATCGTGGGCAACAATGTTCCTTTTAGCATGACCTCCACCACCGCACCAACACCCGGCCTGACACGCGGTTTCAGCAATTTTTTCGAGGCTGCCGACGAGAACGCCGAGTCTCGTGTGCTGGCGGGTCTTCACTTCCGCTTTGCCTGCCAGAAAGGCCAGGCATTGGGCAATCAAATCGGCCAATGGACGCTGGAGCAACACTTGAAACCGATAGATTGAGTTGTTTTTGGAGTTCGAGAGGTGGGCTTGCCCATCCTTTCGGACTCTTCGCCCCTTCCACATTTGTCACACTAATTTTTTCACATAAAAACACTTTTGCTATGAAAGCCATGATTTTGCTTGCTATCGCGCTCTTCACGTCATCCATGTCTGTCAGCGCCCAACATTCAAGCCACGCCTTTCACTCCGCTGCCGATGCAGCGGCTTCTTTTACCAAAGCTCGCTTCCCCAACCTGCATCAGTACATCCAAGAAAATCTCAAATACCCGATAGCGGCCATCGAGTCTGGCACCGAAGGACGGGTGGTGGCAAAGGTCCTCATCGAAGCCGACGGGTCAGTAAGAGACGTGCAAATCGTGCAGGGGCTGTCGTGGTCTTGCGACCGCGCTGTAACCAACCTTCTTAAAAAAATGCCCAAGTGGGTTCCTGCCACAAAAAATGGGCAACCTGTGGCGCAAAAGGCGAGTGTCGCGGTGAAATTCAAATTGCAAGCTGGATAATGGGGCCGGAGGTGTTTGATTGTCCCTCCCGTACGAGTCACTCTGGACGCAGGGTGACTCGTTTTTTTACACCGCCACTGCTGGCTCTATCAAGTCCCACAGATTCCCATACAAATCCTCAAAGACGGCCACAGTGCCGCAAGGCTCCAGGTTTGACACGTTTTTCTGAACATTCCCCCTGAACCATTCCCCTGAAGTCTCCCGGTTTTTCTATATTACCTCAAACCAGAAACCCCAAACCCTCAAACCTTCAAACCAGAAACCCCCAAACCCTCAAACCTTCAAACCAGAAACCCCCAAACCCTCAAACCAGAAACCCCAAACCTTCAAACCTTCAAACCAGAAACCTTCAAACCCCCAAACCTTCAAACCAGAAACCTTCAAACCCTCAAACCTTCAAACCAGAAACCCTCAAACCCCCAAACAACTATCTCCCCAGCCAATCCTTAAAATCCGTTATTCTGTCGCCACTGACGAACACTTCGTGTTTGGCTTTGGGCGCGAGGTCAAGTTTGAGTTTGCCCTTGAAGTGGGTTAAAACGGCTTGAATCGCCGAAAAACCAACCAAGTATTGGCGGCTGATGCGGAAAAACTGCTTAGGGTCGAGCAGCGTGGCGAGTTTGTCGAGGCTGAAATCAATCGGCAAGTGTTGGCCTTCCTTCGTCACCATGAAGGTGATTTTTTCATCGGAATAAAAATAGGCGATGTCCGCCGTCTCGATACTGCGGATTTTGTTGCCTACCGTAATCATGAACCGCGTCTTGTACTCCGGCTCTCGCTGGCCGATGTACTGAAGCAAGGTATCGAAATCAGGTTTTGAAAACTGCTCTTTCAGCGCCTTGTATTTGTCCAACGCCGCCATGAGTTCGAGCAGGTTGACGGGTTTGAGCAAATAGTCAATGCTGTTGACTTTGAAGGCTTTAATCATGTACTCGTCGTAAGCGGTCGTGAAAATGACGGGCGACGTGAGCGGCGCGAGTTCGAAGATTTTGAAACACAAATCGTCTTCCAGATGAATATCCATAAACACGAGGTCGGGCGCGTCGTGTTTGCGGAGCCAGTCCACCGATTCGGCTACGGAAGGCAGTGTCGCCAGCACTTTTATATTGGAGTCGTATTTTTTCAACATTCCCTCGAGCCGCTGCGCGGTGAGGTTCTCGTCTTCGATGATGATAGTGTTCATGCTTAATGTGCTTGATTTTCAAGATTTAAGTGGTGCGGCGGATTTGCAAATCCGCCGTACAGTTAGAGCAATGGCAATTTTACTATGAACGCTTCTTCGCTCTCTCCGGCCCAAACCGGACGAGCGGTGAGCAGTGCGTTGCGGTTGATGATATTTTGCAAGCCGAGGCCAGTGGAGGCCGACGGCGTGGGGCGTAGTTGCAAGCGGTTTTTGACGATTAATGTCTCGTCGTCGCCCAAAGAAACCTCCACAACGAGCGGTTCTTTTACCGACATCCGGTTGTGTTTCACGGCGTTTTCGACCAAAAGTTGGAGGGCCAAAGGGGCGATTTTATATTTTTCCAAAACGTCGTCGGGCAAGTTGAAACGCATAACGTCTTTTCTGGCATCGTTCCAAATAGCCCAAAGGCTGTCGGTCTTGCTTTGAGCAATTGAAAAGTTGGCTGAGCCGAGCAAGAAACACAGGACGTAAAGTTGGTGCATGAGTTGGTTGTTTTCACCTAACGTCGGAAGGGTTTGAAACCCTTCCGACGTTAGAACGATGTCATCAGCCGCGAGGCCACACCAGTTTCCGTCGTCAGCCGAGCGACGTAAATACCCGGTGGCAAATCTCCCAATTCCATTTCAATCTGATGCACCCCAGCGGGTTTTTCGCCCTGCCAAATCGTGCGAATGTACGCACCGGCAGCATTGAAAACGGATAATTCCAGCCGGGTTTGTCGGGACAGCGTGACGGGTATCGTCGTGCTGCCGGAAAAGGGGTTAGGGAAATTCTGACCGAGTTCGGGGAGTTCACCGACCGGGGTTTCCACACTGGTTGTCAGTGCGATACGCCAGAGGCCGTTATTGCGGGCCGAGTAAAGTTTGCCGTTGAAAAGGGCGATGTCGTAGCCTAAAGAGTTGGGGGCGGCTGGCTCGAAATTCTGCCAATTCTGCCCCCCGTCGTCGGTAAATTTCAAAAAGCTAAGGCCGGAGGGTTTTGCCAAAAGAGCGATGACGCGGTTGCCGTCGTTCACGAAGCTCGCCGAGCCGAGAAAACCTGTGCCGGGATTATAGTGCGTCCAGTTCGCGCCGTCGTCGTCGCTTCGGTAAAGGCCTAAATTTCCGGCGGCCAGGAGTACATCGTCTTGTTTTGCCACGCCGAGGAAAGCATTGATCTCGCCGTTGAACGCTGCGAAGGGTGTTTCCGCCCAGGTGTGGCCGGGATAAGTGTGGGTGAAGACCGTCGCGTTGCCGCCCGCTCCGGCGTAGAGTTTTCCGTCAATGTTCGTGAGGCTTTCCACGTTGCCCCAAGCCATGCCCGTTTTGTAGGCGGTCCAATTGCTGTTGGTGGAGATTTTTTTGACAAAAACGCCTGCGCCGTAAGTGCCAGCATAGAGGCTGTCGCCGCGAATGGCGAGGCTCGAAATGTTTTTTGCTCCCAATCCGACAAGGCCAGTATTGTCGGCTTGCCAAGTTTGCCCGCCGTTGCTGCTGCTGAAGACGCCTTCAAACTCCGTTGCGACGTACAATCGCCCCTGACTGTATCTGATGGCCGAAATAAAATCGAGCGTCGGACTCATTGTTCCCGTGCTGTCCCAAGTGTCACCACCATCGTAGGTGTAGTAAATTTTGTTCAAACCCGCAGCATAAAGTGTGTCGCCGATAGCGAACAGTGCGGTCGTCTGTCCGGCGGGGATTTTGGCGACTTGCTGCCATTGCTGCGCGCTGATCGAGGTAGCGAGCAGGAGGGAAAAAAGGAACGGTGTTACGTTTACCAAACTTTGAAAGTTTAGTAAACGTTGGTTGGGAGATTGAGTGTTCTTGTTCATTGTCAATTGTTTAGCAAGGTTTATGTCAAGCCTTATCAACTTACTGAAGCAATGGCACTTTCACCACAAACTCATCTTCTCGCTCGCCTGCCCAAACGAGGCGGTCGGTGAGAAGCGCGTAGCGGTTGGCGATGTTCTGGAGACCGACGCCTGTGGAGTTGGCCGGCGTGGTGCGCGGTTGCAAGCGGTTTTTGACCAAAAGAGTTTGGCCACCTTCATCAAAGGTCACTTCCACCACGAGCGGTTCTTTGAGCGACATTCGGTTGTGTTTCACGGCATTTTCGATGAGGAGCTGGAGCGTCATGGGGGCAATTTTGTGTTTGTCCAACACTTCGTCCGACAGGATGAATTTGAGGTTGAACTTATTCTCGAAGCGAATTTTGAGCAAAAAAGCGTAAGATTTGATGAACTCGAGTTCGGTTCTCAGATTGACCAAAGATTGTTCTTTTTGCTCCAGAATGTAGCGGTATGAGCGCGCCAATTGGTCAATGAACTGCTCGGAAAGCTCCGGGTCCTTTTTCACGAGCGACGAAAGTATGCTCAGGCTGTTGAACAGGAAATGTGGGTTCACTTGGGTCTTGAGCAGGGCGATTTCGTTGAGCAAATGTTGCTTTTCGAGGTTTTCGGCTTTGTGCTGAAACATCTGCGAGTACCGTCGGAAATAGAGCATCCGGCTCCAAAAGCCAATCGCCAAGGCCAACACCACCGCCCCACCTACAAGCAGCATATTGGTGATTTTGTCTCGCTTGCGCACCTCACCCCGGTAGGCGATTTCCATCTTCAGTTTTTCTTCTTCTTGCCCGAGGCTGTCGGCCAAAATTTGTTTGGCAAACTCCATTTGTTCCAGCCGCTTGCTGGTTTCTTCTTGTTGGAGGCTGTCGCTGTACGACACATATCGCTCGTGCCACCGCAGGGCTTTCTCTATTTGTCCTAATGCTTTGTGCGCTTCATAGAGACAGTTGCAGGTGTTTCGGGCATGGCGCAGTGCTCCGATTTGCTCGCTCACAGCCAGCCCTTTGGCACACCACTCGATGGCTTTTGCGTGCGATTTCTGCTCGATAAAAGAAGTGCCCATGCCATAATACAAATTGGCAAGCCCCGGTTTGTCGCCCAATTTTTCCTGAATCCGCAGCGCCATTTGGAAATGCTCATGGGCTTGGGAGTAGTCCTTTCGGTCTTTATGGATGAGGCCGATATTGTGATGCACCAAGCCAATGCCGCGCACATCGTCTATTTGCTCTCGAAGCCGGAGGCTGGCGTGATAACATTCGAGGGCCTTGGCAAAGTTTTCCTGCTTCACATGGACGGAACCGATGTTGTTGTAGGCGATGGCCACACCAGTTTTGTCGTCCATTTGCTCGGCCAACTGGAGGGCTTGTTCGTAATACTCCAATGCTTTTTTGAAATCGCCTTGGTCGCTGTAAATGGTGCCGAGATTGTTGTAGCCCGACGCGAGTATGTCATTGTCCCGCAATGCTGCCCCGATGCGAAGGTATTTTTCGTAGTAGTCAAGAGCAATGCGGTTGTGTCCACGCTCGCGGTATATCAGCCCGATGTTGTTGAACATGGCTGCCACACTTCTCTGTTCGCCCGCTTCCATGAGCGCATTCAGGGCTTTTTTGTATTCGCCGAGTGCCGACAGATAGTCGCCGCGCACATGGTAGGTGCCTCCGAGTACGTTTAGTGCCTTGCCTTGCCATTTTTTGCTGTTGATTTTCCACGCATACTCCAGTTCCATCCTTGCCAGCAACTCGGTAGAGTCAGGATGGCTGTACATCATGCTCCAAGCCAGTTCCTGAATGGCCTTGAGGCGGACGGTGTCGTGTTGACCCGCATCGCTCCATATTGCCCACAGGCTATCCGTTTTGGATTGTGCCAAAGACCTGTTGGGCAGCCCAACGACAAACAGCAGCAGGCACACCATCGGAAACAAGCAAGCAATCAGGCCAAGAGTTGGCAGCGGTTTGTCCCGTATGGAGAAGCGGAAAGCCATTTTGAATAGTTATCTTTTGGCGCAAAGGTGTTTCCGCGTTGGGCTTGCCGCACATTTTATCTTTACCAATGTCGAATGTCGCCGGATGAATGCCTGAAATGGCTGATGAGCGAGTGCGCGAGCTGCTCATGCCATTTGTCGCAACAAACTCTCTGCCGCGTCGAGATGCGCTTGCCGTTTGGCCGCGTCCATGTTGTCGAAGGTTTTGACCAACATCCCGAGGCGCGGGTTTTGCCGGAAAAAATCGCGGTGCACGTGCATAAACCGCCAGAACAGCCCATCCCACACCGTCTGCCAGTCGCCTTTTTCAAAGTCGCTCATTTTCACAAGGTAATTGCTCCCGCTGACATAGGGTTTGGTGGTCATCAGGCCGCCGTCCGCAAACTGCGTCATGCCATACACATTCGGTACCATCACCCAGTCGTAGGCGTCCACAAACATTTCCATGAACCAGCGATACACCTCATCGGGAGCGAACTCGCAAAGCAGCATGAAGTTGCCCAGCACCATCAGCCGCTCGATGTGATGGCAATAGCCCGTGCGCAACACCTTGCGAATCACGGCATCCACAGGTTCGATGCCTGTGGTGCCATTCCAGAACGAGGGCGGGATGCTCCGGCTGAAACGCCAGTAGTTGGTCGTGCGCTGGCGGCTGCCCTCGCGCACATATACGGCCCGGACGAACTCGCGCCAGCCCAATATTTGTCGAACAAAACCTTCGAGGGAGTTGAGCGGAATGTCGTTTTTCGTTGCATATTCGATGGCTTTTTGCAAAATAAAATCGGGTTGGAGCAAACCGACATTGAGCATGGGAGTAAGTACGCTGTGATGCAAAAAATGCTCGCGCGACACCATCGCGTCCTCGTAAGGCCCAAAACCAGCGAACCGATATTCCAGAAAATCGTCGAGCCAGCGAACGCTGTCAGCGAAAGTAACCGGGTACAAAAACGACTTCGACGGCGTGCCGTAGTTGTCGGGAAAATGTCGTTCGACGTATTCCCAAGCCTCTGCAACGTATTGATTTGGAGCGGGAAAATGCAATGGAGGAGGATGCTGGCCTTTAGGGTATTTGTCGCGGTTATCCGTGTCGAACGTCCATTTGCCACCAAGCGGCTTGCCGTTTTTTTCGAGCAGGATGCTGCGTGTTTTCCGCTGGTGGACGTAAAAATCGGTTTGAAAATACCGCTTTTTATCTTCGTAATAGCGTTCGATTTCTGGCAAAGTATTGATGAAATTCGGCGAGTCGTATCGCCGCGCCTTTATCCCGGAACGCGCGCAGGACGCTGTCAGCCGCCGTTCCAGCCAGTTGTCGGCCACATCGGCGTAATGAATTTCCGAGACGCCTCTTTCAGATAATTTTTTTATGCAAACCCGCACGTCGGCAGCGGGAGCGTTGGCTTCGACATATTCGACCTGAAAGCCTTTTTGTTGCAAAAAATCCCGATAAAACTGCATGGTAGCCCGATGCAGCACCAGCTTTTGTTTGTGAAAACGGTATTGTTTGAAAAAAAGAAATTCCTCGATAAGCACGACCGTTTTACCCCGTTCGATGGCGGGATGTTGCTCAAAAAGTTGATGCGGAAAAACGAGCGCAACGACCTGGTTCGTCATAAATCAAAGCATCCGCACCGAAGCCATGCCGCCGTCAACCGGCAAAACTGCCCCGGTCATCCAGCCCGATTGTTCGCCGAGCAAAAAGTAAATCGCCTGGGCGATATCGCCGGGCTGACCGATGCGCCGGAGTGGGTGTCGCTTGTTGCTGGCATCCAGTTTTTCGGGCGTGTTGATGAGTCTTTCGGCCAACGGCGAGGCGGTGAGCGAGGGTGCGACGGCGTTCACCCGGATGGAGGGCGCGAGTTCGGCGGCCAACGAGCGGGTAAGACCTTCGACTGCGCCTTTGGCCATGCTGACGGAGCTGTGAAAATTCATACCCTGCGACACGGCGACGGTGCTGATAAACACGACCGAACTCGGCGCGGCGGCGTTTTTCAGATTTTGCAAATACTGCTGCACGACGGCAACGGCTCCAAGCGCATTGATTTTAAAATCCCGCAGAAACTCTTCCTCGCTGAGGCGGTTGACAGGCTTCAAGTTGATGGTGCCGGGAAAATAAACGAGGCCGTCAAGCGGCTGCGACAGGGTGGGCAAACTGCCCTTGTCGTAGTCCGCCACCTGATGGTGTTCGTCGTATCCCACACCGGACAAATCTTTGGTACTCAGACCGACGACGCGATGCCCGTCGGCTTGCAGGAGACGCAGCAAGGTTTGCGCGATGGCGCTCGACGCGCCTGCGAGGAGGTAGTTTTTTTGCATTTATCGTTTTGAAATTTTGTTGGCGGAAATGTGCCGCTGGCGGCTGCATTTGAAACGCGAGACGGACGCATCGCGCAGGGCGAGGTGTTTGGTAGCGCGACCGTGCACGCGCTTGCGCCAGCGCTCGAAACTGCTGCGTTTGAGTTCGCGGCGCATGAGTTGGATGACATCTTTTTCGGCCAAACCAAACTGATATTCAATCGCTTCAAACGGCGTGCGGTCTTCCCACGCCATCTGGACGATACGAGCAGCGACATCCGGTGGGAGCAGTGTTTGTTTCATTCGGCGAGAAAAACAAAACGCCGGGGAGAGGGTTCAGAAAAATATAACTCGCGCCGCCAAGTGTAGGCATGGTTGGAAGTGCAATCTGCTTGAAATCAAGGACATCAATCATCGTCATCTGACAAACCCTACCGAATCAAGAAAAAAATGAGGTGACATCTGCCGTGATGCCACCTCTCGTTTGCAATGAGGGGAGAAAAAACTGCGTGTTTTAATTGCGTTTCCCGGCTTTTATCACGAGAGAAAGGCCATCCTGCGCACCTTCAAGTTGTACCTCGTTGCCGTTGAAAGCGACCCGGAAAATGTGCGTTTCGCCCTTGGCGGTCATTTCCACACGGTTGTTGTCAAGCACTTTGTACTTGCCTTCGGTGACTTCTTCCAACGTCTCGTCTTTGAATTTCAGTTTTTGCTGGAAATTGCCTTCCGCACCAGTGTAAGCGTCGAAGCGGAGCGAACCCTTCTCAACCGACGTGTTAATGTATTCCTGACCGCCGATTTTGAGGGATGAAAAATCCCAAGTGCCGACGAGCTTCGTCTTCACGGTGCCGGCGCCGTTCGGGTCGCGGCGTTTGGCTTTTATCTGCAGAGGCTTGCCGTCTTGTTGGCCTTCGAGTTGGAGATTGTCGCCATTGAGAGTGACTTTCAGGGTGTACGATTCGCCATCGTCAGTCATTTTTATGGAACTGCCGTCGAGTACCGCATATTTACCCCTATTGGTTTCGGTTGTGTCTTCGTCGAAATACTTAATCGTCTGGATGAAGTCACCTTGTGTGCCGGTGAACGTTTTGTACTCGATAGAAGCCGCTTCCACAATGGTGTTCATGTACTCGGAGCCGCCGACTTTGAAGGAGGTGACATCCCAAATACCCGCGATTTCTTTTTTCAAATCTTCTGCGGTTCGGTCGTCTTCGTCTTTTTCGCAAGAGGTGAAGATGGCTGTGGCAAAGATGGCCAACAGGAGAAGGCTGGATTTCAAAATGCTCATTTTCATAGCTTAAGCGTTTGTTTTTGGTGAAAAAATGTGATTTTGTTTTTGTGTCGGGACAAATGTGCCCCCCCTCTCCGCGGCTTTGAAAAAAAGCGTGGACGATTGCCGAAATTCATGGGAAGAATGACGGGAAAACAAGAATGAGCAGAGGAACTGGCACCTGCCTATTCAAGACAAGGAAAGTGCGCCCGGAGCCGTCTGCCGCGACGGTTGCATCGCCCGCTCCGCTTGCAGCAAGTGCCGTTCGATGTGCGCCGTGAAAAAGAGAAACGTGTCGCCAAGTTTGAGGCGCAGCCACGGGGCGATGGAAATGGGGATGCGCACCCGATTGAGGTTTGTGTCGGCGGCAAGCGTGAGCAGTCGCTGCAGGGTTTCCAACTGGTCAATAAATTCTGCCAGCATGGCGCGAGGGTCGGGTGAGGCGGACGGCACGGCGTTTTTCGGCGATTTCATTTTTGACTTCAAATGCCCGTCGGATTTCGGGCGCATGAGTTGGGCAAAATAGTCGCCGAGCCAGCCGGAACTGAACTGTTGCGCCGAGCCGATGCCCTTCCGTCCGGCCTCCTGAATGGCTTTTTCGATGGCAGGCAGGTAGTAGCGCCCGTAGATGTTCAGGTGTTCGAGGCATTGGGCGGCGCTCCATTGTTCGGGAGAGGGTTTGGCGGCCAGTATCTCCGGCGGCAGCATCTGCCATTCGCCGATGGCTTTTTGGAGAAATTGTTCGGTCTGTTGGTGCAGGTTTTCGAGCAAGTGAGTGGTTTGCATAGCTTTTATTTGAAAAATTGTTTGAGTTCGGTGAGCATCTGTTCTGGTTCTTCCTCTTGGGCAAAATGTCCGGCCTTTTCGAGCCGAACGATGCGGGCGTTCGTCAGGGCTTTTTCCCATTTTTCCAACTCATAAGTTGGCACGAAGGCATCTTTCATGCCCCAGCACACAAGAAATGGTTTGTCGGAAATGCGTTCGCGGCGTTGCCAGAGGTCGGCCCAGAAAAGTTCGGCATCGAGCAGTTCGTGCGCAAAGGCATAGGCTGCCGTGCGGGAAGCAGGGTTGGGCAAAGCCATTTTATAGTGACGATGGACTTCTTTGGTCAGTTTCTTTTTGTCGCCGAAGGCTGCAGGCATGACGACGTTGACCGGGAAGTTGAAATACTTGTAGAACACCCGACCCAGCCAGGTACGCATCACTTTGGCAGCTTTGGCATAGTGTGGGTCGTCGCTGAGCGGCCACATCCAGCCGTTGAAGATGCTGATTTTTTGCACTCGTTCGGGATGGTTGACGGCGTAGGCAAGCGAGATGGAGAGGCCAAAGTCGTTGGCGACAATGTGAAAGTCAGGCAGTTGGAGTTTTTCGATAAATTTCTCTAACCGCGCCGCGTGTGCCCGCACAGAGTAGTCGGCATTGGTGGGTTTGTCGGAAAGCCCGAACCCGAGGTGGTCGAGCGCGATGCAGCGATACTGGCCGCGCAACCCTCGCACCAAGTCGCGCCAGCCGAACGACCATTCTGGGGTGCCGTGCGAAAAAAGGATTGGGATGCCTTCTCCCTCCTCAATGTAGTGAATCCGATGGCCGTCAATTTCTGCGAAATGAGATTTGAACGGGTAGAGGTCGCGATTGAGCCAGTTAGGTTCCATGTGCCGAGTTTTATGTTTTTGTTGGCACAAAGGTCTGGCCTCGCGGCGAGGCAATTGTTGGTAAAAACCAAGATTTTCTACTTTGCGCCTTCAAAATTCAAGATTGCGTTGAAAGAAATTTCCAACATTTGCGGCCTTGACTAAAAACATTTCACACCGAATGTGTAAAAAAACACCCTCCGCAGCCGGGCTGCTCGTCAGCCTTTTCTGCTCGCCGTTTTTTTCCGTCGCGCAGACAAACGTTTCGCTCGCCGACCTCTCTTTCTGGAAAGCCGATGCGCAGCGCAACTGGCAAATCGCGGGCAGCGTGAGCGCAGACCTGAGCAAACCTGAAGCCATGACCGCCAGCAAAGGCACGGGCGTGCTGGTCAACCTGCCCGATGCCAAAAATCGCGCTAATCTACTCTCCGCCAACGAGTACGGCGATGTGGACGTGTCGTTCGACTTTATGATGGCGGCGCGTTCCAATTCCGGTTTTTACCTGCAAGGCCGTTACGAGGTGCAGCTGCTCGACAGTTGGGGGGTGAAAAATCCGCGATATGGCGACTGCGGGGGCATTTACGCCCGGCGTCGGTTCGTGCCGCAGGAGCAGATGTTTGAGGGCACGCCGCCCCGACAAAACGCCTGTCTTGCACCTGGTCTTTGGCAACGCATGGAGATTTCGTTTCAGGCGCCGCGATTCGATGCCACCGGGAAAAAAATCGCCAATGCCCGCGTGTTGAAAGTGGTGCTGAATGGCGTGTTGATTCACGATAACATCGAACTGACCGGCCCAACGGGCGGCCCCATCTCCGAGCAGGAGGCAGCCACAGGGCCTTTCATGATTCAGGGCGACCATGGCCCAGTGGCGTTTCGCAACTTTGTGGTGAACGACCGCCGGGGCGAGCCGCCCGTCTTGGGCAAAATCGCTTACAAGGCATGGCAGGGGGATTTCCGCGCCACCGAAGATTTTTTGAGCAAAAAACCCGACACAGAGGGAGTTTCGGAACATTTGACATGGGAACTGGCTGGCGACAAGGATGGCTACGCCCTCGTGTTCAGTGCCAGCATGAAAGCGCCGCGAGCGGGCCTGTATCATTTCACCACCCAAACGAGTGGCCGCTCCATTCTCAAGGTCAATGGCCGCGAAATACTCGACGACGCTTGGACTTGGGCCGGCGACAAGCGCCAAGCCAGCATCGAACTGGCAGCCGGGAATGTCCCGCTCGAATGGGTCTGCTACAAAACCGACGATTGGATGCCACCCATGCTCGCGTTTTGGGTGGAAGCCCCCGGCTCGCCCAAGGTGGCTTTTCATTCGCTGAGCTCCACGTTGGCCTTGGAGCCAAGCGACCCAATTTACCTGGAGGCACCCAAAAACACGGTGTTCCGCTCCTTCATGGATTTTTACCCCGATGGACAGTTCAAAAAGCGCATCGTCCATGCGGTGCATGTGGGTAGCCCAGAACAATTGCACTACACTTACGACCTCGACAATGGAGCGTTGGCGCAAATATGGAAAGGCGAGTTTCTCTACACTTCGCCCATGTGGGACGACCGCGGCGACGGCTCCTCGCGCCCAATGGGGGCGCTGCTGACGCTTCACGACATCTCCTCTGTGGTGCCGCGAAGCACCCTTTTCGACACGACTTCCTCGAAAACCGAGCCTGTGCCGGATTTTCGCCCAAAAGGCTACGACCTTGATGCCAACGACCAGCCGACTTTCCGCTATCAGCGTTTTGGCATGGACGTGGAAGACCATATCCGAGTGAGCGAAGGCAAATACCTGACGCGCACCCTGACGGTTGCCAATCCCTCCACGACGGATGCCTACGTCTGCCGGCTGGCACTTGGAAAAGAAATCACCAAGGTGGACGATTCGCTTTATCTCGTGGACGACAGGCGCTACTATGTGCGATTGCCACAGGGCGAAAAACCGAACGTGGAGCGTTCAGGTGATTTGGCGGTGCTCTATGTGCCCTTGAAAAGCAAAGTGGAATACGCGATTTTGTGGTAAGTGATTCATGACCTGCCCCTCTTTTCGGCCGTGGTATGCTATTTTGCCAGTAAGGCGCAAAGACACAAAGTTTTTAAAACCAATGCCTTAGAGCCTTTTCTGCAAACTCAAAAAGCGTTTTTTAACAATGTACTTATGAAATTCTCTGCCCACTCCCTTCTCGCATTTGCGTTGTTTGCGACACACACCCTTTTCCTCTCCGCTCAGGACGACCTTCCCACTCGCGCCCTTCCGACGGAGGACGATTATTACAAAATCATCAAAATCCCCATCCCGGAGGGCATCGTGTTGGAAGCAGGCGGAGTTTGCGCCCTGCCTGATGGCAACATTGCGGTCAGCACTCGCCGGGGCGAGGTGTGGATAGTGGAAAACCCGACCGCCGAACGACCTCATTATCGCAAGTTTGCCTCAGGCCTGCACGAGATTCTCGGCCTGCTCTACAAGGACGGGGCGCTCTACTGCGCTCAACGGGGCGAGTTGACGAAACTCGTGGACCGCAACGGCGACGGCAAGGCCGACCGCTACGAGACCGTCCATGCATGGCCAATTTCGGGACATTACCACGAATACAGTTTTGGGCCAAAACTTGCGCCGGACGGCTCTTTCCTCGTCACGGGCAACGTCAGTTTCGGCTCATCCGATTGGTGGTCGGGCAAATCCATCGTGCCGTGGCGCGGCTGGACCATGAAAATCAGCGAGGATGGCCTTTTGGAGCCTTTTGCTGCCGGAATGCGCTCGCCCTGTGGCATCGGCACGGTGGATGGCGCTTTCTTTTACGGCGACAACCAAGGGGACTGGATGGGTTCGGGCTTCGTGATGCACATCGAAAAAGGTGATTTCGCCGGCCACCCGGCCTCGCTCGACTGGGCAGACCGCCCCGAATCGCCCGTGAAAATGCGCAAAGAACTTGTCTATCAGAAAGTGGAGCCACGCGGCGACTCGCGCATCAAACCCGAATACATCCGCGACGAGCCGTACACCACCATCTACGAGATGAGCCGAAAAATTTATCCCGACAAACAAATCAAAGCACCCGCTGTGTGGCTGCCGCACGGTATTTTGGGGGTATCCACTTCTGAAATCATTACCGACGACACGCAAGGCGCGTTTGGCCCTTTTGCCGGGCAGGTATTGGTAGGCGACCAAGGGATGTCGAAAATCGCCCGCGTTTTTCTCGAAAAAGTAAACGGGGCTTATCAAGGAGCGGCTTTTGATTTCCGCAATGGTTTCCGCTCCGGTGTGCTGCGGATGTGCTGGGGAAGCGACCACACGATGTACGTCGGCGGCACCAACCGCGGCTGGAGCAGCACTGGCAAGGAACCGTTCGGTCTGGAGCGCCTCGTGTGGACAGGTAAAGTGCCTTTCGAGATGAAAGCCGTGCGAGCCATGCCCGATGGGTTTGAAATCGAGTTTACCCAACCTGTTTTGAAAGCTACGGCAGAGGACGTTGACAATTACTTGGTCGCGTCGTACAATTACAAATACCACCCCGTGTATGGCAGCCCGCTGATTGACTACAAGGAAAACGCCGTGCGCGGCGCAAGGGCTTCTGCCGATGGGATGCGGGTGCGTATCGTGGTGGACAGCCTGCGCGAAGGTCACGTCCACGACATTCAGCCGCTGGGCGTGTTGTCGGCGCGCGATAGCCTGCCGCTGCTGCATCCAGCCGCCTATTACACGCTGAACAACATCCCCGCAGGAACCAAGGCCGATTTCCCATTGGTGGCCGTGAAGCCCAAGCGCAAAGAGCCGGAGTTCGTGGACGTGGGGGCCGCGGTGAACACGCCCGACCAACAAATGAAAGAAGCGCGCCCGACGACCGAAGGGGAAAAAGCAAAAACAGCGGGCAACAAAGCAACCGCTGCCGCCGCGCCCAAGCCTGCCGCGCCCGTCGTGACCGAAAAAGACGCAATGGCACTCCTCACCAAACACACTTGCATCGCTTGCCACAAAAAAGACGAACGCGCCGTGGGGCCATCCTTCACCGATATTGCCAAGCGCAAATACTCGACCGCCCGCATCGTGCAATTGGTGCACAACCCTGAGCCGCAGAACTGGCCGAGCTATACGCCCATGGCGCCCATGGCGCACGTCCCGAAAAAGGACATTGAAAAAATAGCGATTTGGCTCAACTCGCTGCGGAAGTGATTTGTGTCTATACGAGGCCGTCTCACAAGTGATATTTGTCGGGTGCATCTCGAATTGTCGCAGGTAAATCGGAACGCTGTTCCGATATATGCCGAAACAGTGTTCCGGCGTGCATAAGCGACAATTTGAAATGCACCCGATTCGCGCTCTTTTTGGGGAAATAACCTGTAAATCTTTTCAACGCTGTCGAAATCCAAGCTTAGAGACGGCCTCGTCTCGTGAAAACGTGGAAGGCCTCGCGGGGCAAGGGGCTGCCATCCTTACCACTCACTGCGCTTGGCTCGGCACAAAACGAATGGAAAGTGAGTTGACGCAGTGGCGAGTGTTTTTTTGCGTGAACCGCTCGCCCTCGAAGACGTGGCCAAGGTGGCCTTTGCAGTTGGCACACACGATTTCAACCCTTTTCATGCCAAAAGAATAGTCTGCATGGCGCTCGACCGCGCCCGGCACTTCGTCGTCGAAGGAGGGCCATCCGCATCCGCTGTCAAACTTGTCGGAAGATCGATAAAGGGGCGCGTTGCAGCGCCGACAGATGTAGGTTCCCGTTGCCTTGTGATTCCAGTATTCTCCCGTGAAAGCGCGTTCCGTGCCTTTGTGGGCAATGACGTGTTCTTCTTCGGGGGTGAGGGTGTTCCAGTTTTGAGTGTTGTTGACCATGATGAATGTTCTGACTCGAAATGCGTGTTCAGAAGATTGCTACAAAAAACAAAATCTGGCGAAAAAGTTGACGGCGCGTTGGCTCGACTATTCGCAAATGTCTGCTTGAAAACATTTGCCGCGTCGTCTGCCTTGTGGTCGCAAAGGCTCTTAGAAGCGAAAATCCACGATTAGTGCCTATTGGGAGTTGAGACTTTTGGGCATCCGATATTCACCGTCTGAATAGCGTGCGTTTTTTTCAAAAAGCAATAAAAATCTACCCTTGATTCGCGCATGATTTGGAAACGAAATGGGGCATCCCGATTTTTCGGTGATGCCCCATTTCGTTTCTAAAAAACATTGTGGCAGAACAAAATCAAGGCTTCAGGATGACCAAGCGTTTGGTGCTGATGATGTTGCCCTTGCTATCTGAAAGGCTGTAGAGGTAGGTGCCTTTTTTGAAATCTTCCAGTTCGAGGTATATGGCTCTGTTTCCGCTGAGCGCATACTCGTTTTTCCATACCACATTGCCCACATAGTTGTAAATCTTGAGCGTGTAGATGTCGCGAGGCAGGTTTGTGCAATTGAAATTGACGAATTCCACCGCCGGGTTGGGCTGGGCCTGAATGTTGGCAGTGCTGGGCGATTCCAAATCGGGCGTACTGGTGAAGCCCTGATTTTTGAATCGAACGGATTCCACTTCGGTCAGGTCGTTGCTCATGGTGGCTACCGCGATTTCTTCTTTTTCCGTGCCGCTGTAAAAGCGATAGGTTATGGTGGTGTCGGTGCCGATAAAATTGCCCAATCCACCGCCACCGCCAGTGAGCGTGGAGAGGTCAACCCATTGGCCAAAAGTCGGGGTGATGCGGATAAACACATCCAGCCCGGTGGTGACGTAGTCGGTGCGCTTTTGGCGCAGCACGGGGTACTGTCCGCCGGGGATGATGCAATTGCCCCAGCCGTCCACCAAATCCAGCCGGTTGGTCGTGATGCGCACTCGAAGCGAATCAATGTTGAGCGGGATACTGGAAAAGATGCTGTCCAACGGCGGCTCCTTTGTGGAGAAGGTCAGGTTGAGGTTGGCCTCGGTGGTGTTGATGTCGAAAAAGTTCATAGGCGAGCGACGCTCGATGAGGGGAGGGCTGAATTTCGCCACCACGTCGAGGTTGAAGCCCGCGGGGTCGTTGCCAGCGTAGCCGAGTATTTCCATCGCGTTGTTTGTGAGGTTGAAGTAGGTCTCGCCTCCTTGATTGATGACGACAAGGTCGGCACCGGGAAACTTGAGGTAGTCCATGCCAGCGTTGGCTGGCCTGTAAACGACCTCATCGGTCAGCGCAAACTTCAAGTTGGAAAAGTCCCACAATTGGTTGCCACCGGGAGGGGTGGCGGGGTTGATGGTGGGCGTGGTGTCGAACGCGATTCTAAGGGTGTCGCCAGCTGCTGGGAACGTGGCGGAGGTGACGGTAATCTGGGCGGTGGCGCCGAAGCACAAAGCGGAAAAAACTGCCAGTAACATTCGTCTCATCGGATTTATATGAAAACTGAAAGGAAGGTGATTATGCATGAATACAGTTTGCTCGTGGTACATTGTTGGTGGTTTGCAAGGCTGCATCAAAGGTACGCAGGTTTTTGTGGAAACTGTCAAGCGTCCTGTTATGTTGATTTTAGTTTTTTAACGAAACGTCATAATAATTGCAAAAGTGAAAGTAGGCGCGCTGACACTCGTTCAAAGCGCCTGCAATTCCACTAGCTTTCGATAGTATTTCCCCTCTTCCATCAAGCCCTCGTGTGTGCCGCGCTCCACGATGCGGCCTTGGTCGAGCACGATGATTTCGTCGGCGTGTTGCACGGTGCTCAATCGGTGCGCGATGACGAGCGCGGTGCGATTTTGCAACAAGGTGTCGAGCGCGGCCTGAACCAGTTTCTCAGACTCCGAATCGAGGGCCGACGTTGCCTCATCCAGAATTAAAATAGGCGGATTTTTGAGCAATGCCCGCGCGATGGTGAGCCGCTGGCGCTGCCCGCCGCTCAATTTGTTGCCGCGGTCGCCGATGTTGGCGTTATATGTTTCTGGCAGTTTTTCGATGAATTCGTGTGCGTTGGCTGCTTTGGCAGCGGCCTCGACCGCCTCTGTGGCGGTTGCTGCGGGCAAATCGGTCGAAAACACGATGTTGTTCCAAACGCTGTCGTTGAACAAAATGGCCTCTTGGCTCACGATGCCCATGAGGCCGCGCAAATCGCGCAGGCGCACCTGTCGGATGTCGTGGCCATCCAGCAGGATTTGCCCTTCCGTCACGTCGTAGAATCGGGGCAGCAAGTCTGCGATGGTGCTTTTTCCGGCGCCCGAAGCCCCCACGAGCGCCACCATTTTGCCTTTCGGGATGACGAGGTTGATATGCTCAAGTGCTGGGCGATCGGCGTTTTTGTAGTGAAAAGAGACGTTCCGAAACTCAATTTTATCCTTAAAGTCAGCCACCTCCAATGCCTGTCCCTCGTCGCGGATGCTCACGGGTGCGTTCAGCACCGCCTCCACGCGCTCCAGAGCGCCCATGCCTTTGCGAATGCTGTACGAGGCGCTGCTGAGCTGTTTGGCAGGCTCGATGATGTTGTAAAATGCGTAGAGGAAAGTGATGAACGTGGCGGCGGTGATTTCCCCCGCAAACACCTGTTTCGCGCCGAACCACAGCAGTACCGACACCGCCGCTATGCCCAAAAACTCGGAAAGTGGCGCTGCCAAATCCTTGCGGCGATAGAGCCGGGTAAGGGTGCGGGCGTAGCGGGTGTTTTCCCTGCCAAAACGCTCGGATTGCCACCGCTCCGCGTTGAAGCCTTTGATGATGCGCAGCCCACTCAGGGTCTCCTCCACCAACGAGCCTACCAGACCCAAGATGCCTTGCGCCTGCCCCGATTGTTTGCGCAACGAACGACCCACCCCGCCAATGATGATGCCCGAAAACAACATGAGGCCAAAGACGAAGACCAACAGTTCCGGCGACACATAGATCATAAAGACCAAGCTGCCGAGTATCACGAGCGGTTCGCGTGCTATTGACTCCACTACCCCGACGATGCTCCATTCCACCTCTTGCACATCTGCCGAAATGCGGCTCATCAGGTCGCCTTTTCGCTCTTCCGAAAAATAGGAGAGCGGCAGGTCGAGTATTTTGCCCACCAGTTTTTGCCGCAAATCGCGCACAATGCCGTTGCGCACAGGTGCCAAAAAATAGAGCGAGAGGTAGCGAAACAGGTTTTTGCCAAAAAAGGTGAACACCAAGAACGCACACACGATAAGCAGCGCCTGCTCCTGTCCGTGTTCCTGAATGAGGTTGGAAAAGAAATGGTTGATATGCTGTTCGATATATTGAACGCCAGTCACCTCGGCCAGCGGCTGACTTGCTTCTGCTCGCTCGCTGAGTTCTTTTGGATTGAACAAAATTTGCAAAAACGGCTGCAACACGGGTATGCTGACGACCATGAAAAAGGACATCAACAGGTTGCACACGACAGCAAGGACGAGGTGTTTTTTGTATGGAGCGTAGTAGCGGAGAAGTCGGAGCATTTTACAGTAAAATCACAGCTATTTTCGGTTTGTAAGAGGTGTCATCTTTTGAGGAACAAAAAAGGTGACATCTCGACCAGTTTTTGAGATGTCACCCCTCCATTCTTACGGAATGACACCTCAGAACCCGACAAAGCGAGAATCACCGGTAAAATCATGGATATATTCAACGCAAGGCGGCTCTGAACGAACAATGCTTGCGATTCCTTGAAAATCAAGGGCGTTCCGGCCTTGCCAACGGGCAGGTTCAAATCTTCCTTAATCTGAGTATTCCACATACCGCCTGCTCAGTCCAACCCCAACGCCTTGTCCGCCACCCGTTGATATCTCGCCCTCAATTCGGCCATCCAGAATCCCAGCCCCGTAAATCCCAGAATGGCTGGGTAGAACACCATACGCATCGTGTTGTCCAAGTCTTGACTGCCGAAGGCCGGGTTGCCCGTCGCGCCGGGGTGGAGGCTGGCAAACATTCGCGGCACCACATAGAGCAAGGGGATGAGCGAGGCAAACGCGAAAATGTTGTACACCGCCGCCAGACGGGCGCCTTTTTCAGGCTCGTCAAACGAGCTGCGCAAGATGAAATAAGCCATGTAAATCAGCAGGGCGACCGCCGTCATCAATTGTTTGATGTCGTTGCTCCAAGCTGCGCCCCAAGCGTAGTGCGCCCACAGCATACCGGTTGCCAGCCCCATGAAACCAAAGAGCAAGCCCGTTTCGGCATAGGCGGCGGCCTTGCGGTCGAAGTGAGGAAGCGGATTGAGCAAAAAGCGAACACTATACACGACGGAAGCGACAAACAAGAACATCAGCGCAAACCACATCGGCACATGGAAGTAGGTATTGCGGATGCTTTCGTAAATCACATTGCGATAGGGGAAAGAGAAATCCTTTTTGATGTTGAGTTGACCGACGGGATGCTGGCGCCAGTCAGCAGCGGTGACGGCGACTGCCGTGGTGTCGCGTGAAAGTTCGACAGCATCGGGCAGGAGCGAAACACCGTCCGCCGGGTGGTCAATGATGGCATTGAGCATCACGGAGGGCGAGGGACGCGGCAAATCGTTGGGGAAAACAAAAGTAGCGGCCAGCACCGTATCGCTCAACACGTGCAGGCTCTGCCCCCGCAGCGCGTGGAGCGAGTCGTATTGCAGCCACACCCGAATGTCGGACACATCGCTACGGGTATAAAAAGAGTTGTAGCCGTGCATTCGAAGCGTTAGCGTCTGGCCTGTTTTGGCCGTTTCGGGGCTGACGTAAGTGAGGCCGGGTTTGAGCGGCACGAGCATACCTGCCACAATAGAGTAGATGACAAGGGCGATGGAGGCAATTTTCCACCATGCGATTTTTGAAGTATTTAAGGACATCGGCAAAATGAATTTGGCTCAATAAAAAGTTGACTTGTTGCGGTGGAGGCCTTTGGCGAAGGGAAAGCCCTCCACCGCAGCAAGTCCAGTGATTTCCCACTATCAAATTGGCACAACTTATCCCGAAACATCGGGATTGCCACAGCAGTCAATCGCGCCAGATGAAAGGGAACAACACAAAAGTGAGCGTCACTAAAATGGCATCAATCGCTAAAAGATTGATGATGTCTCGTTGATATGAAGTGTCCTGAATGACGCGAAGAGCAATTTGGGAAAGCCGAATCAGCGTGAGCAAAATAGGCAGGATGACCGGGAAACTCAAAATCGCCATGAGCGTGGCCGCGTTGTTCGCCTTCGCCGCGATGCTAGCGATAAAGGTGAACGCGATGGAAAACCCCAAGCCTCCCAACAGCAACACCAAGGCAAAAAGACCCGCATCTTTCACCGGATTGCCCGCCACGACGCTGTACACCCCGAATGCCAAACCGCTCAGCACCAGCAAAAGCAGCGTGTTGTAAACAATCTTCGCCAGCAAGAGCATGGACGGGTCGGCAAGTTGATAGTAGTACAACTGTCGCGCCCCACTCTCCTGCACAAAACTTTTCACCACCGCATTGATGCTCGCAAAAAGCACGATGAGCCAGAACAACACATTCCAAACGGGCGGCTGCACCTTGACGCTGGCGATATAGACCACGAACACCATGCTGAACACATACAACACAATGCCACTGATGGCGTATCGCTGACGGAACTCGAGCAGCACTTCCTTGCGGAGTAGCGTGAGAAACATTTTCATGCTCATGGCGGGGCGAAGGTAGAAAAGGTCGCTCAGTGAACACCGCTCAAATTTCGATTCAAGCATTTTGCCAACAAACGCGCGTCGTTTTCCCGGACGCGGCAGCAAAGGCTTGGGGGAAAATCTCAGAATCGCATAACTTGCATCAAAATTCGACCACGCATGGAAGTTTTGCAGCAAAAATTGACCTACCGGGAGTTTCGAGAGATGAAATTCGACGACAACGACACCCACTGGTACGAACTCATAAATGGCGAACTCGGGCAAAAGCAATTTCCTGCTTTCGACCATCAGCGCATCTCTCGCATATCGGTGGTGGAAGTGTACGGATTGGCAGAACAGCAATACAGGCTGATTGCCTACCAAGAAGAAACCGGCATCGTGAAATCTGCCGCGCTCCAAGGTTTTGAAGTAGATGTTGAAAAGAAATTTGCGTAGTGATGCTCCACCCTGCCCTCTCCCACCTCCAAACCACCGTCCGACAAATTCTCCCCCTCGAAGGCGAGGCCTGGGACGATTTCGCCGCGATATGGTCGCCGTTCGAGGCCAGGCGCAAGAGCATCCTGACCGCCGAAGGCGACACGGAGAAATACGTTTATTTTGTGTTGGAAGGGGTGCAACGCGCATATTCGGTGGGCGACGACGGGCGCGAGGCGACGCTCGTGTTCACTTATCCCTACTCGTTTTCAGGCGTGGCGGATTCGTTTTTGTTGCAGCAGCCGTCGCGCTATTTTTTTGAAACCCTGACACCAAGCGTGTTTTTGCGCGCCACTTTTCGGCAACTGGACGAGGTGATGCTGAAACACCACACCGTCGAGCGGATGTTGCGCTTGGCCATCAGCCACACCTTGGCGGGGGTGTTGACGCGGCAAATCGAGTTGCAGTCCTTTAGCGCCGAGCAGCGGTTCCGCGCACTCCTGAAACGCAGCCCACATATCCTTCAATTGGTTCCGCACAAGTATCTGGCAAGTTATCTCGGCATGGATGCCACGAATTTCAGCAAATTTTTGGGGAGCGTTCGGGTTTGATTTTTCGATAGTTTTATACCCAGATTAAAGAGTATTTGAACCTGCCCGATGGCAAGGTGGGGATGCCTTTGATTGATTTGTATGATTTTCAAAAGATTGCGAGCGCCGTTCGTTCAAAACCACCTTGCGTTGACTGTAACTCCGAACTCGCGTATTTTTAGAAAAGAAGTAAAAAACTTAGCCGCTGCCCCACCCCACTAGCCAGCGGGAGGGTAGCCGTCGCGTACCGCGACGCGCTAAGTTTTTACGAAAAGAAAAGGCTGCAAGCCTGCCCCCACAGCATCGCACCAAGAGGGATTGTCAGCGATTGCTCCTTTTTCCAAATCTAATTTATGCCACATTCCCAGTTTGTAATCATATTTGAAACCTTCCCGAACATCATAATCAGGCATGAGACTCAATAAATTTTCGGTATCTTTTTTTCACCCCTTGTGTGTGTGTGATTTCGATAATGGCTTTGGTCAAATCCGTTTCGGTATCCACCAGCATGATGAGCGGGACTGGTTTGACTCTCGTCAATCATGGTTCCCAAGTAAGGGAACAAACGCGATTTTGCGTTCAGATAAAGACTTGTTAGGCCGTAAATCAACTTTGTGATAACTGCTTTATGGACTCGTGGCGCGTTGCCCCCATGATCATAGTCAACGCAAATCAGCCCCGTCCGCTTCACTTGGCTGGGCAGGCCCCTAAGCACAGGGTCTGACAAGGTGGTTTTGAACGAACGGTGCTCGCAATCCTTTGGAAATCATGCAAATCAATCAAGGAAATCCCTGCCATGCCAACGGGCAGGTTCAAATCTTCTTTAATCTGGGTATACCAAATTGTCGCTCATGTGGATTTGAATTTCAGGCAAATTGAGTTCCTTTTTGCGATACTATCGCAAATTCATCGCGCACATCAAGCCATGCCCTGCCCAGATAGTCCGTCAAGTCGCCCGCGATGAGGGCTTCTTGCCCCAGCGTCTTCGAGGCCCAATCGCCCGCCAGCCCATGCAAGTAAACCCCCAGCAACGCAGCATCGCGGGGCGAATATCCTTGCGCCAACAAACCCGTCAGCATACCCGCGAGCACATCGCCTGCCCCGCCGGTGGCCATGCCCGGGTTGCCCGTCGAGTTGAACCAACAAGCGCCGTCAGGACACGCTATGGCCGTATGCGCCCCTTTCAGCACGATAAACACCCCATGCTCTTCAGCCTTTTGGCGTTGCAAGGCATTGCGCTCAAAATCGTGCTTGGTTTTTCCAAAAAGCCTTTCAAACTCCTTTGGATGTGGCGTGAGGATGGTGTTGCGCGGCACAATGCGCCACCAATCAGGATGCTGCGCCAACAGATTGAGCGCGTCCGCATCAAGCACCAGGCCCCTTCCTGCCCCATCTTGCATGGTGGAAGATTTTTTGAGCAACTGCTCCAGCGCAGCAGCCGTCTCGGCCGCCTGACCAATGCCGCAGCCCACGCACACCGCCGAGTAGGGCTGCAAACCGGGCACCGTCGTCCAAACCCGCGCGCGCTCGTCGGCGCTATACATCGCTTCCGGCACAGTAGTCTGCAAAGCCAAAAAACCACAACGCGGCGCGTGTACGCTCAACAAGCCTGCCCCAGCCCTCAAACAAGCGCGGGCGGCCAACACCGCTGCTCCCATTTTGCCATAACTCCCCACCACGAGCAGCGCGTGGCCATAGGTGCCTTTGTGGGAGAATTTCGCACGCGACCGCAGCAGCGCGGCAGCGTCCTTTTTGGTCAGGAAATGAAAGGGGGTTTCTGTGTCGGAGCAGAATCTTGGATGAAGGCCAATGCTGCCAAACGACCACTCGCCAACGTATTCGGCATTTTCGGGGAAAAAAAATGCGAGTTTGGGTGTTTCAAAAGAAAAAGTGCGTGTGGCACGCACCACAGCGCCCGCCTCCGTGTGTCGGTCGGCAAACAAACCGCTGGGCACATCAATCGAAACCACCTCGACAGGCAACTCATTCACGAAATCAACCACTTGCGCCCACGCACCCGCCAGAGGACGAGTAAGCCCAGAGCCAAAAAGCGCATCAATCCAAAGCGCGTTTTCAGGAAAAACGAGGCGATGGAGTTCTTCCAGTGCTTTGACAAAAACAATCTCGATATCCTTTGGAATGAGTTTTAATTGCGCCCGAAAGTCGTCGGAAGCTTTCCCGTTAAAGTCACAAACAAGTACCTTTACATCGCGCATGAGCCAGTGCAGCAGCCTCGCCACCGCCACCCCGTCGCCGCCATTGTTGCCAGCCCCCGCCAATACGACGATGGGTCGTTGTGTATCGGGATACTCCCCTGCCAGCCAGTCGGCAAACGCTTTGGCGGCGCGGTTCATCAGTTCGAGCGAGGCGATGGGTTCGTGCTCAATGGTGAAAGCGTCCCAAGCCCGGATTTGTGCTGTGTTGAAGATTTTCATGCCGTGCAGGAATTATGTGGCGCAACAACCTCGCAGTTTTTTTCTACCATGATTCGCCAAGATTTCTTGGTCAACCGTGACTGTTATCATTGATTTTGAATGGACTGAATTTTCAATCACGCTGAAAACTCGACAACGTGAAGTGCATCTTTTCACCCTCCAAAGTAAGCACCATGACACAAGCAAAGTTAGCGACATTGGAAGAAAAACTCCTGCATCCCGATGATTGGGACCAAGCCATCAACTACTTCTTCGACCATTTCGGCACCGAGCCAGCATTTCTCGAACTCAGCAAAAAAACGCGGCTGCCCATCATTCTCACCATGATGGGCGAAATCGGCAAGAAGCTGTTTCAAAAAGAAGCAGTGGCGCTGGTGAACCCCATGATGTTCAAGGTAAAAGAATTCAACATGATACACGGCACCTGCATCATCGAGGAGCGACTCATCACCTTTGTCTATTTGATGAACATCCATAAAGGCGTGTTCAGCATCGCCAATCTCCAAACCAACAAGGTGGAACATTGCTCGCGGGTGTCGGCACTTCCCCTCACCGAACTGAACGACGAACAAGAAATGTATGAAGAACCCTGGAACAGCAACCCCAACTGACTCGCCCCACGCTTTTTTTGCCGGCCTCAAAGTAGTGGAGTTTGCCAGCGTGTTGGCCGGCCCGGCAGTTGGGATGTTCTTCGCCGAACTCGGTGCCGAGGTCATCAAAATCGAGAACCGAACCACCAACGGCGACGTGACGCGAGGCTGGAAACTACCCACAGAACCACCCTCCTCGCCCGTTTCAGCCTATTTCGCCAGCGTCAATTGGGGCAAAAAACACTATTTGCTCGACCTCAACGCTCCCGCCGACCTTTCCGTCGCCCTGCACCACGCCGCGCAAGCCGATGTCGTCATCTCCAATTTCAAGCCCTCCTCCGCGCGTCGGCTGGGCGTGGATGCCGAGAGCCTTCGCCGCCAAAACCCACGCCTCATATACGCCCAAATCAACGCATTTGCCGACCCTGAGGACGAAAGCCCTGCCTTCGACGTGGTGTTGCAAGCCGAAGCCGGGTTTCTCCATATAAATGGCGAGCCGCAGCGCCCGCCAGTGAAAATGCCCGTCGCCCTCATTGACATCTTGGCCGCGCACCAACTCAAAGAGGCCATCCTGATAGCCTTGCTCCACCGCGAGCGCACCGGCGAAGGCAGCACCGTCGGCACCTCGCTGCTCGAATCCGCCCTCGCCTCGCTCGCCAATCAGGCCAGCAATTACCTGATGACTGGCCACATCCCACACCGCATGGGCACCCAACACCCCAACATCGCGCCGTACGGCGACATTTTCACCTGCGCCGATGGGCAACCGATTTTGCTGGCAGTTGGCACGGAGCGACAGTTTCGCCAACTTTGCGCCGTGCTGGATTTGGAAAAATTATTGGAAAATCCCGACTTTCAAACAAATGCCGCCCGCGTGCAAAACCGCGAACGGCTGAACGACATCCTGAAAAAAACTTTTGAAAAAACAACCTTGAACGATGCAATGCTCCTTTTCAAAACCAACGGCGTGCCAGCCGCCCGCATCCGCGACATGAAATCAGTGTTTGAAATGCCGGAAGCACAGGCGATGATTTTGGAGGAAAAAACAAAAGAAGGAATAGCCACGAAGCGCATGAAAACCATCGCGTTTGAGTTACATCGGTGAACAAACACACCCGAAACAGTGTCTTACCGCCCGCTTGGCTGGTGCCAGCGCGTTTGGGAAAAAGAACAATTCATTCACCTCCATTCAATAGGTGAACGCCATTTTCAAACATGGAAAAAGACAACATCCTCGCCGCCCTGCGCCAAGTGCGCGACCCCCAGACGGGCCGCGACATCGTGACGGCCGGCATGGTGCAAGACCTCGAAACAGAGGGGCAAAACATCAATTTTAAACTCGTCGTGCCTTCACTGCAAATGCAGGGCAAAGCGGAGCTGAACTTTGCCTGCATGGGCGCCATCGCAGCCATATACCCACAAGCCAACGTCAACGTGCATTTCGTGGCCCGCGCCCCCGGCAGTCAGGAAAGCACCAGCATCGTGCCCCACATCAAAAACATCATCGCCGTGGCCTCCGGCAAAGGCGGCGTGGGCAAGAGCACCGTCGCCGTCAACCTCGCCCTCGGCCTCCATAAACTCGGCGCCCGCGTCGGCCTCATGGATGCCGACGTGTACGGCCCCAGCATCCCGACCATGCTCGCGCTCACCCACCTGCGCCCAAAGGTGCGCGAGGTGACCGGCGCGATGAAAATGCTCCCGCTCGATGCCTACGGAATGCCCGTCATCAGCATCGGCAACATTATAGAACCCGACCAAGCGGTGGTGTTGCGCGGCCCACGACTGGCAGCCATCATCAAGCAATTTTTCAACGATGTGCTCTGGGACGAACTCGACTTCCTTGTCGTGGATTTGCCACCCGGCACCGGCGACGTGCAGCTCACCCTTGTGCAGACCGTGCCCGTCACGGGTGTGGTGCTGGTGACGACCCCCCAAGAAGTGGCGCTGGCGGATGCTCTCAAAGCGATGAATATGTTCCTGCTGCCACAAATCAATGTGCCTATCCTCGGCGTGGTGGAAAACATGGCTTGGTTCACCCCCGCCGAATTGCCCGACAACAAGTATTTTATCTTTGGTCAGGGCGGCGGCAAAAAACTGGCAAAAGAGAGCCAGTCGGTGCTGCTGGGACAGATTCCACTGGTGCAAAGCATTCGGGAGGGCGGCGACATCGGCACGCCCGCCGTGCTGCAAAACGACAGTGCGGTGGCAGAGGCTTTCCTCACCGTGGCTAAAAACACCCTGCGTCAAGTGGCCGTGCGCAACGAAATGCTCGCGCCCACGCAGGTGGTGAAAATGGGGTGATGGAGATGTTGATTTTACAAGGGTCGTAATGTCTGTCCTCAGCAATGCTCGTTTAGTCGGATTGTGAGGTGTCGTCCTGGAAGCATGCAGGGGGCACATCTCAAAAACAGGTCGAGATGTCACCTTTTTCGTTTCTCATAAGATGACACCTCTTTACAAACCGATAATGGCTGGACTGCCTTGCACTTCGGCGGCTATTTTGTTGCCCGAAAAACGAATGTCGAGCACAGAGCCGTTGCCTGCGTAGGTGCGCCCGCGCGGGAGGCGCTTAGCATCGCTGATGTTGTTGAAGGCTTCGAGCCACTGCTTGCCACACCAGGTGCTGCCAGCGGCACGGGCGTTGATGCGGATGCCTTTGTTGGGGTCGAGGGGCTTGCGTTTGGGCTTGTCGTAGTACCAGCCGTACATGAGCGAGAGGATTTTTTAGGGGGCGAAAGTAGGGGTCGGGTAGAGATAAAAAGCTATCTCCACCCCCAACATTACCTTCCGATAAATCTCCCCCACGGCATGTCGCAATCGCCGTGAATTCCAACAAAAAACGCAGGCCGAGGCATCCCCCGGCCTGCGTTCCTGTTTCTGATAACGTCGGAAGGGTTCGGAACCTTTCCGACGTTCTAATCACCTTCCACGCCCCCCGCCAAAACCGCCGCCGCCGCGACGGTCTCCGCCGCCACCACCGCCACCACGGCGGTCGTCGCGGCCACCACCGCCACCACGGCGGTCGTCGCGGCCACCGCCCCTGCCACCGTCGCGACCGCCGCCACCGCCGCGCTGAGCGCGGGCAGCGTTTTCTTCGTCGGTCGGCATGGTGCCGTCGGGCTTGGGCACGATGGCCCGGCGCGAGAGCTTCATCTTGCCCGTTTTTGGGTCCACATCGAGGATTTTGAACGTAATCGGGTCGCCGGGCTTGAGCACGTCGGCGAGGTTTTCGATGCGCCGATGGTCGTATTCCGACACATGGAGCAGGCCGGTTTTACCCTTGAATTTTATGAAAGCTCCGTATTCGGCCAGTTCTTCCACCACGCCTTCATAGATGGCACCGACTTCCGGCATGAACACTATGTCCATGATTTTGGCGTAGGCTGCATCGAGCGAAGCCTTGTCGGGGCCGAAGATGGCGACTTTGCCGCCGATTTCGTCCTCGTCAATGGAGATGGTGGTGCCTGTCTGGCGCTGCATTTCCTGAATAATCTTGCCACCCGGCCCGATGACGGCGCCGATGTAGTCGCGCCCGATGCGGAACTCGATGACACGCGGCGCGTGTGGCTTGAGGTCGTCGTTGGGCTTGGCGATGGCTTCGGCCATTTTCGAGAGGATGTGCAAGCGGCCGTCGCGAGCTTGCATGAGCGCCTTTTCGAGCAGCTCGTAGGGCATCCCATCAATTTTGATGTCCATCTGGGTTCCGGTGATGCCTTTTTCCGTGCCGGTCACTTTGAAGTCCATGTCGCCGAGCGCGTCCTCGTCGCCAAGAATGTCGGAGAGGATAGCGATGCGGCCTTTGTCGTCGGCAATGGCTCCCATCGCGATGCCAGCAATGGCCGATTTGATGGGCACGCCACCGTCCATGAGTGCGAGCGAGCCGGCGCAAACGGTGGCCATCGAGGAGGAGCCGTTGGATTCCAATATGTCAGAGACGATGCGCACGGTGTAGGCGAATTCGTCGGGCATCACTTTGCGGATGGAGCGGGCGGCTAGGTTGGCGTGACCTACCTCCCGGCGGCCGGGGCCACGCTGTGGCCGAGCTTCGCCCACCGAGAAGGGCGGGAAGTTGTAGTGGAGGATGAAGTCGTCGTCGTACGATTTCAACGCATTGTCAATCAGCACTTGGTCTTGTTTGGTGCCAAGCGTGAGCGAGGTGAGTGATTGGGTTTCGCCGCGGTTGAAGATGGACGAGCCGTGCGCTGAGGGCAGGTAGTCCACCTCGCACCAAATCGGGCGCACATGGTCGGCTTTGCGTCCGTCGAGGCGGAGGCCGTCGGTGAGAATCACATCGCGGATGATGTGTTTTTTGATTTTTTCAAAATAGCGGTCGGCGGTCGCTGCCCATTCTTCCCAAGCCTCTTCGCCGAGTTCGGCCTCGAGGGTTTCCATGATTTGGTCTTTGAGGTTTTCGGTGAACTCCCGACGGGTGTGCTTGTCGCTGGCGCTGCGTGCCATTTGGTAGAGCGGCTCGCTGACGAGCGCCTCGATGCGTTTTTTCAATTCCTCGTTTTCGGGGATTTCCGGCAGCGGGCGTTTTATCAGGGCGCTTTCGCCGACCATTTCGGCGAGGCGCTCCTGCGCGGCGATTTGGTCTTTGATGGCTTCGTGCGCCACTTTCAGAGCGGCCACGAGGTCGGTTTCCGAACATTCGTTGGCCTCGCCTTCCACCATGGTGATGTCGTTTTTGGTAGCCGCCACGATGAAGTCCATGTCGGCGCGTTCGAGGGCGGCACGGCCGGGGTTGATGACGAATTGGCCGTCAATCCGGGCGACCCGGACTTCGCTGAAAAGCGCCTCTATGGGGATGTCGCTGGTGGCCACCGCCGCCGAGCAGGCGAGTCCTGCCAGTGCGTCGGGCATGGCATCCTTGTCGGCGCTGATGAGGGTGATGATGACCTGCGTCTCGTTCATGTAGCCGTCGGGGAAGAGTGGGCGCAGGGCGCGGTCCACGAGGCGGCTGATGAGGATTTCGTAGTCGGAGAGGCGGCCTTCGCGGCGGAAGAAGTTGCCGGGGATGCGGCCTGCGGCGGCGAATTTTTCTTGGTAGTCCACCGAAAGTGGGAAGAAGGGTTGGCCTTCTTTTGCTTTTTTGGCGCTCACGACGGTGCAGAGCAGCATGGTGTCGCCCATGCGGACGAGTACGGAGCCGTCGGCCAAGGAGGCGAGTTTGCCAGTTTCGAGCACGATTTCGCGTCCGTCCGGGAGGTTGAACGCGGTGCGCAAAGGGATTTGCTTTCCCATATCTATAAATGAGTTAGTGCGCCGGCAACCGTTCTTTAAGCAGGAATTGACATCGGGCGGCGCCGCTGAGGAATGGCGAGAAGCAGTTCAAAAACCGAAAAAATCACACAAAGATGCAGGGCCTATATTGGGGGGTGAGAAAATTTGGAAATCGGGAAAGGCAGTTGTGCTGCTTCAAATTTCCAATTTTTGTTTCCCAAATACACCTGTGTCTTTGTGTGGGGGAAAAACATCCCCGTTTTTGACAATCTTCCCTCGAACGTCCGCAGGGTTTGCCTCGTCAATTTGCCTTGTTTATAGTTGCCAGAGCTTGTGAAAAATCAAGCGGGTTTTATCGGGGATGGTTTGTTACAGGTTCCAGTATATCGGGATGCCCTATTGAAAGCGAGGGCAGCGGTGTTGGCGAGCATGGCTGGGGTGTGGTGGGGCGTATTCAACACGAATTTTGAACGAACAACCACACTGCTGGATATTTTCAAATTTGCCACGAAGTCACAAAGACGCAAAGCAAAATACTCATTCACACTACTCTTACAATCCTCAGACAATCACGCGAATCAATCAGGAGCACTCTCAAATCCTCTATAACGCGGGCATAAAAATATCCGGCTGCCCCAATGAGAAGGGGCAGCCGGACAAGGTAGTTATTTACGAAGACCGAGTTTCTCGATGAGTGCGCGGTATTTGTAGATGTCTTTTTTCGCGTAGTACGAGAGCAGGCTCTTGCGCTGGCCCACCATGGTGAGCAGGGCGCGGCGCGTGGAGTGGTCTTTCGGGTTGGCGCGCAAATGCGCCGAAAGGCTTTCGATGCGGTAGGTCAACAGGGCGACTTGCGCTTCGGTGTTGCCAGTGTTTTTCTCGTCGCCGCCGTACTCCTTGACGATGGAGGCGATTTTTTCCTTGTTGTAATAGACTGCCATTGTAATAGTGATGAATGGTAAGTGATGAGTTGCGCCAAGCCGGGATTTCAGAGGGTCAAACGGCAGTTATTGCCTATCCATCCGGGTTTAGCGGGGGCAAAAGTAAGGTGAGGAAATGACGGCGCAAAGGATTTGTTTGCGAAAGTTTTGAAAAAGTGGGGGCGGAGGGGGTGTTTTCAGAATATAATTCTCTGTTATTGTACGCCGGACTTCCAAGTAGGTCGCAAACGGACATGGGACAACGGACTTGGAAGTCGCTGTACAGATAATAATACTGTTACACCGTTATACCGCCAGCCGCTCCTTCGCCTCCCCCCACAGCACGTCCATCTCCGCCAACGTCATCTCTTTCAAGGGTTTGGGGGCTTGTGCCTCGATATACTCGAATCGGGATTTGAACTTTCGGTTGACGCGCTCCAGCGCCGTTTCCGGGTCCACGCCGATGAAGCGGGCGTAGTTGACGAGGGAAAAAAGCACGTCGCCAAATTCCTCCTCAATATCTTTTTGTGGGGCGCTGTTGCGGATGTTGTCCTGCAATTCACCGATTTCTTCTTCCACCTTGGCCCACACCTGCCCAGCGTTTTCCCAGTCGAAGCCGACTTGTTTGGTTTTTTCCTGCATCCGATAGGCTTTCACCAAAGCGGGCAGGCTGGTCGGCACACCTGCCAGCAGCGATTTTTTGCCTTCTTTGAGTTTGAGTTGTTCCCAGTTTTGCTTCACCTCTTCCTCGTCTTTTACTTTGAGGTCGCCGTAGATGTGCGGGTGGCGGGCGATGAGTTTGTCGCAAATCGCGTGAAGCGCGTCGGCGATGTCGAACGCACCTTGCTCGGAAGCAATTTTTGCATAAAAAACCAGATGGAGCATGAGGTCGCCGATTTCCTCTTTGATGCCGGAAAGGTCGTTGTCCAAAATCGCGTCGGCAAGTTCGTAGGTCTCTTCAATGGTAAGGTTTCGGAGCGATTCGAGGGTTTGCTTGCGGTCCCAAGGGCATTGCTCGCGGAGTTCGTCCATGATGGTGAGCAGGCGACCGAAAGCGTCGAGTTTTTGCTGGCGAGTGTTCATGGGGCAAAGGTAAAGGATGCTTTGCGTGTTGAAGCCCCAAAGGTGCGGCACGAGCTGAGCATCACACTAGTGGACATTATTTTTGTGCTGCAAAGACACAAAGGCACCAAATGCGGCAAATCAACGAGTATCTTGCTTTGCGTCTTTGTGACTTCGTGGCAAATCAACGAGTATCCTGCTTTGCGTCTTTGTGACTTCGTGGCAAATCAACGAGTATCCTGCTTTGCGTCTTTGTGACTTCGTGGCAAATCAACGAGTATCCTGCTTTGCGTCTTTGTGACTTCGTGGCAAATCAACGAGTATCCTGCTTTGCATCTTTGTGACTTCGTGGCAAATCAACGAGTATCCTGCTTTGCGTCTTTGTGACTTCGTGGCAAATCAACGAGTATCCTGCTTTGCGTCTTTGTGACTTCGTGGCAAATCAACGAGTATCCTGCTTTGCATCTTTGTGACTTCGTGGCAAATCAACGAGTATCCTGCTTTGCGTCTTTGTGACTTCGTGGCAAATCAACGAGTATCCTGCTTTGCGTCTTTGTGACTTCGTGGCAAATTTGAAAATATCCAGCAGTGTGGTTGAGCATCACTCAGCCTTGATGCGATACTTCCCGCTATCCAGCCGTTTTTTTGCGAACTCAAAATACTCCGGCACGATTTCGAAGCCCACATAGCGCCGCCCCTCCAAGTGGCTCACCACCGCTGTTTGGCCCGAACCGAGAAACGGGTCGAGCACAAGGTCGCCCGGCTCGCTGCTGTACGCCAAGATTTTCCGAATCAGCTCGGCGGGCAATTTGGTGGGCGTTTTCACATCGCCGTTCCAGTATTCGCGCGGAATCACCCACACGTCCTCCTTGTCTTTGTAGTGGGCGCTGCCGCCGTCGGCGTGTCGCTCGTCCTTGTCGAAGCGGGCGTAGGGAAAAAACTTGCGCTGTTTCTCGTCGAGGCTGCAAAAAAGGACGTGATAGTGCGAGGTGACATACTTGCGCTTGGTGACAAGCCCGAACTGGTATTTCCAAATCAAGTGGTTGACGAGCGTGAAATCCAGCTCGTCGAGCGCGATGAGCAAGTCCTTGAGATAGTTCCAGCCGGAGAAGATGTAGAGGCTGCCGGAGGGTTTTAGCACCCGCCGCACCTGCGAGAGCCATTGGCGCGTAAATTCCAGATAGTCCGAGCCTTTCACTTCGTTGTAGCCCTCCAACACGCGGCTGCCTTTGCGGTTATAGTTTGCTTTTTTAGCCTGAAATTCGATGCCAAACGGCGGGTCGGTCAGCACCAAATCCACCGATTGGTCGGGCAGGCGGGCGGCCATGCCCGCGATGCAGTCTTGGTTGAAAATTTGATTGGAGAAATTCACCCGGCGAAAGACGGGAATTTTTGCGAACCGCGCCAACAAAAACGGGCAGTCCCTTGCACAAGGAACCGCCCGAGGGTTTTCAGAAGCGTGGCAAAAAAGGGCTAACGGTCGAATTGGGTCATTGTTTTCCCGCCGATATTCACCGAATACTTGCCTTTCGGCAGCGATTCGATGTTCAGCGACCAATCGGTCGTTTTGGATGAAAGGTGTTTTTCGATGATTGGTTGGCCCTGTTCGTTCGTCACCTGCACCGTGAGGCTTTTCACCGACACTTCGTCTGTCATAAGCCAAATGCGTTTGGAGCCGACGACCACTTTGATATCCGGGCCATTGTGTAGTGTGTTTGGGTTAGCGTTCGCGCTGATGGGCTGGAGGCCAATGATAAGGCCAACAAGTGCAACCAATAATAATTTCGTATTCATAGCAGAAAGGATGATGTCGTGAAAGATAATTTGGTTTCAATAGACAACATCCGTTCCAGAATGGTTGCAGTTGATGCCAATTAACCGATTGACAACACAAATCCTTCGACGAACATCCCAAAAAATCATCCCCCCCGTCTGCTTCGCTTGGCCGGGCAAGCCCGTCAACCCCGTTTCCCCAAAAGCGCCTGCGTGGCATCGTCGAGCTGCAACGTGCGAATCGGGAAGGGGATATTGATGCCCTCCTGCTTGTAGCGAGCGTGCAGCGCCTTGATGAAATCGTGGCGCAGTAGAAATTGTTGGCCAAATTCTTTGGCCCGCAGCGAGACCCTAAAATTGATGCTCGAATCCCCGAACTCAACAAATCGGAAAGGCGGCTCAAAACCCTCCACCGCATTGGGGTGCGTCGTTTGGATACCTTGCGCCACCTCAAGCGTGACACGTTCCACGTGTTCAAGGTCGCTGTCGTAACTGATGCCCACCTGAATAGGAATCGAAACCTCCGGCTCCGGCAGCCAAGTGTTGGTCACAATCGAATCCGCCAACTTGGAATTGGGCATGATGACCGTCTGATTGACCAACGACTTGATGGTGGTGCTGCGCCAGTTGATATCGTCCACATAGCCCTCCATCCCATTTTCGAGGCGAATGAAGTCGCCGATGCGGATTTTTCGGGAAGCAATGATCTGTATGCCGGAAAAAAGATTGCTTAACGTGGGCTGCAAAGCCAAAGCCACTGCCAGACCACCCACCCCCAATGCCGTGAGCACGGGCGTGATGGAAATGCCGAACGTCTGAAGCAGCACCAAAATGCCGATGACAAACACCACGACACGGGCCACGTTTTGCAGCAGGCTCGCCGTCGGCAGCAAACCGTTCATGTCCGACATTTTTTGCCCGATGAAGCGCCCAATCAGTCTGGCCAAATAAATGGTGACCGCAAGGATGAGCACCGATTGCCAAGTCACGGCAATCGTCTGCTGCCATGATTCGGGCAACTGATGGTAGCGCAGCACAAGACGCACCCCCACCCACAAGCCCACAAACACACCCGCGCCTTTCAGCGCCCCAAAAACATAGTGGTCGCTGAACCACTTCCGCACCACGTACCTATCCAGCATCCAGCCTAAAAACAAACCGAGGGCAATGCCCCCGACAGACAACAAAAAATCGAACATGAAAGCGTTGGAAAAATCCATAAGCGAGTAAGTGTTTTTGAATGTCGTTTGCCGCACGACAATGGTTATTTGCCATAGATATGACACATTGCTAACGAAAAACCGACATCGCAGTTTAAAAAAACGTCATTTTGCGCCGCAAAAATCTCTGTGTCCAAGATATGTCCAAGCAATTTTACCTCTTTCTTTTTGTCACTATTTGCTGTTCGGCAGCCTTGCCCGCACAAGACGCTGCCGCCGATTCCGCGTTCATCCGCGACCACTACACCAAGCGCGAGGTGATGATTCCGATGCGAGACGGCACGCAACTGTTCACCTCCATCTATTCGCCCAAAGACCAGTCGCGCAACTACCCCATCATCATGCGGCGCACGCCTTATTCCTGCTCGCCTTACGGGGCCGACGCATACTCCACCCGATTTCAAAATATGCACCTCGCTCGCGCTGGCTACATCTTTGTCTTTCAGGACGTGAGAGGGCGCTACATGAGCGAGGGCGAGTTCGTGGACGTGCGGCCTTTCAACCCCAACAAAAAATCGCCCAAAGACACGGACGAAGCCTCCGACACCTACGACGCGGTGGAATGGCTCCTCCAATATGTGCCCAACCACAACGGCAGGGTCGGGGTGATGGGCATATCCTACCCCGGCTTTTACGCCACCATGGCCGCGTTGGCTGGCCACCCGGCCATTCGAGCCGTGTCGCCGCAAGCCCCCGTGACCGATTGGTTCATCGGCGACGATTTTCACCACAACGGGGCGTTCATGCTGATGGACGGCTTTTCCTTCTATTCGGGTTTTGGCAAACCGCGCCCCGAACCCACCACCAAAAGCAACCCGGGTTTTTCCGATTGGAACACGCCCGACAACTACGAGTTTTTCCTACGCGCAGGCGCCTTGCCCAATTTCTCGGAGAAATACGGCATGAAAGACATCCCCTTCTGGCAGGAACTCATGGCGCACCCCGACTATGACGATTGGTGGAAAGCTCGCAACCCGCGCCCACATCTGAAAAACCTAAAACCCGCCGTGATGACCGTCGGAGGCTTGTTCGATGCCGAAGATTGCTTTGGCGCATGGCGCGTCTACGAGGCCATCGAGAAACAAAATCCCCTCTCCATGAGCAACCGCATCGTGATGGGGCCTTGGGTGCATGGCGGCTGGGCGCGCGGCACTGGCGAGCGATTGGGCAACATCTCCTTTGGCCAAGCCACTAGCCCGTGGTACGAACAGCACATCGAATTGCCGTTTTTCGAATTTTACCTCAAAGACAAAGGCGAGATGGACCTGCCCGAAGCCCTCATTTTTGAAACGGGCAGCAACCAGTGGACTCAATACGACACTTGGCCGCCACGCGAAGCCAAACCTACGAAGCACTATTTTCAGCAGGGGGGAAAATTGAGCGCCGCCCCGCCATCCGCCACCCAAAAACCAAGCCCCCCCCAATACGACGAATATCGCAGCGACCCAGCCAGACCCGTGCCTTACACACAAGACGTGCACCTGCGCCGCACCCGCGAATACATGACCGACGACCAGCGTTTCGCAGCACGCCGACCCGACGTGTTGGTTTATCAGACAGCAACACTGACCGAGCCAACCACCGTGACTGGCACCATCACCGCCGACCTATGGGTGAGCCTCAGCACAACAGACGCGGATTTTGTGGTGAAACTGATAGACGTATTCCCCGACACGCTCAAAGAAAGGGAAAACGGCATCCCGCTCGGCGGCTACCAAATGCTCGTGCGCGGAGAAATCATGCGAGGGCGCTACCGCAACAGCTTCGAAAAACCCGAACCATTCCAACCCGGCAAACCGACACAGGTTCGCTTTGATTTGCCCGATGTGGCACACACCTTCCTGCCCGGCCACAAAATCATGGTGCAAGTGCAGAGCAGTTGGTTCCCTCTGGCCGACCGCAACCCGCAGCAATTCATCAATATTTATCGGGCCAAAGACGAGGATTTCGTGCCTGCCAACATTCAGGTGCATCGTTCGGGCACCCATGCCTCAGGCGTGATACTGCCCGTGCTGAAGCGATAAAGGCCGAGCGGCATTAGGCCAGTATGCACGAGACTTGTTACGGTGGAAGCCCCCGGCGAAGGCAAAGCCTTGTTTCCCGGCTGGCTTCGCCGGGGGCTTCCACCGCAATAACAAGTCAATGTAGGATATCCCATACTACTGGACTTTTTTCACACAACGCCACAACGATGTGAAGTGCATAGCGAGTAGAGTCAATTCGTTGTGCCGTCGTGGCGTTGTGTGAAATAAAAATGTCCAGCAGTATGAAGATATACCCAGATTAAAGAGGATTTGAACCAGCCCGTTGGCAAGGCAGGGATTTCCTTGATTGATTTGTATGATTTTCAGAGGATTGCGAGCACCGTTCGTTCAAAACCACCTTGTCAGACCCTGTACTCAGGGGCTTGCCCGGCCAAGTGAAGCGGACGGGGCTGATTTGCGTTGACTATATCCCCACCCTTTTTCCACCTCGCCTGCCCCATTACTGTGTCCCGCCCAATTAAATGTCTTACATTGGCTTTTCAGAGCTTTTATGGTTGTCGCAAAAGCATTTGGGGCAGCCCTGTCAAACAAAACAAGGGACAATGAGTTAGAGTAACCATCGTAGCAAATGCAGCGGCGCTTTGCCAAGCAAGAGCCAGCAAACACACACACGCAACCACACCTAAGATTGAAGAGGATTTAGAGAAATTCTTGGTATACCCAGATTAAAGAGGATTTGAATCTGCCCGTTGGCAAGACAGGGATTTCTTTGATTGATTTGCATGATTTCCAAAGGATTGCGAGCACCGTTCGTTCAAAACCATTTTGCGTTGACTATAACTGCTTGGGCTGCCACGGATTCGCACAAATTTTCACGGAGGAACGATAGAAATATCAAATCCGCAAAGAAAACCAGGGTAAATCTGTGGAATCTGCGGCGATAAACACACGCTGATAAAGTAGTTACGTTCATTCGATTCATTCAACCCCTTCAACTCATTCACCTCGCGGATATGGACTGATTTTTTACTTGCTCCTTTTTTTCATCCTCCTTAAAAAATGCGCTTATGCTGACCCATGGGCCATATCGGGCACTTGCCCGGCTGTTGTTCGTCCTGATGCTCGTCCAAGTGCATCAGGCCATATCCGTCGCACAGCGACCTTTCACTTGCGAAGACCAGTTCTTTCTGACGCTCAACACCACCCCGCCGACGCTCAGTGAGGTCGTCATTGACCCGCAGACCAACGCGGTGGTGTTCAAGAGCATCAGCGACAACTTAGGCATCGAAGTCAACGCCGCGGGCTACCGCAGCGTGGACAATTTGATATATTGCGTCAATCCCAACACTGGTGCGTTGGTGCGCATTGATGCCGACGGCGTGGCGGAGGTGCTCAAGATACTCCCCCTCAATCTCAACGATGCCTATTTCGCGGGCGACGTGACCCCCGATGGCCGCTATCTCCTGATTCTCGGCACGAGGTATTTCCTCAATGGCTCCGCCAACGCCGCCAACCTCGTCCGCATTGACCTCGAGGACCCCGACTACGGCATCACCGTCATCCCCATCAATCGGCCCGGACTCATCTTCGACATCGCCTTCCACCCGGTGACCGACGAACTGTATGGCTACGACTCGGCCACCCAACGGCTGGTGCGCATCAACCCGGAGACGGGTGCGCTCTTTTTCAATTTTCCGCCGTCGGGAGTGCCCGTCAACACAGGCAGCCTCTTCTTCGATGCTTACGGCAGGTTGTTTGCCTACGGCAGCACCAGCAACGACTCCGAGCAAAACAGGCTTTACAGCATCAACCCGGCCACTGGCGCCAGCACGTTTTTGTATCAAGGCCCACCCGCCAGGGCTTCCGACGGTTGCTCCTGCCCCTACACCGTGCTGTTGAGCAAAACGGTGTCGCCTCGTCAGACATTTCCCTGCACCGAGGTGGAATACACCTTCGAAATCGTGAACACTTCCCGCCGCCCCCACGAAGGCATCCTGCTCGAAGACCAATTGCCGCCCGGGTTCACGTTCGTGGCGGTGCGCGAAAACCCTCTGGGCGGCAACGTGCTGAGCCAACCCGGCGACACTTTTTTCCGGCTGAGCGACGTGGATTTGCCCGATGGCCGTTTCAAAATCACGATAGTGGTGCGCGTGGGCTCAGTCGCTGCGGGCATTTATCGCAACCAGGCCATGTTGCGCAATCTGCCCGTCGGCCTAGGCAGCGAGCGGCGCTCCGATGACCCTTTCACGACTTTGGAAGGCGACAGCACCAGCCTCACCGTGTTGGCACTTTCGTTCGACTCGCTTTTCATCGAGGAAGCTATCTGTGAGGGCGTGGACTTCATTCGACTGGATGCCCAATCGTATTTCGCAGGCTTTGGCAACGCTGTCAAATACCACTGGGACGACGGCAGCACCAATTCTTTTTACAACGCAGAACGTGCTGGCCAATACCGTGTGGTTGCCACAGCTGGCTGCGACACGGCATACATTTTTTACAATGTAAAATACTCGACCATTTCGGTGGAAATACTACTCAACGAAGACGCGGCCACGCTCTCCCTGGGCGACAGCGTGTTCATCCGGACAAGTGTTTTCAACACCGACAACCTCACGACCTACTTTTGGACGGACCCGCTGCCCGGCTCGCTGCGCTGCCCGACCTGTGCCGACTCTTGGGCGCGACCGTTCAATAACGTCGAGTACACCGTGCAGGTACAAAACGAATTCGGGTGCCGCGATTCGGCCTCCATCCGCCTGTTGGTGAACAAAAACAAGAACATTTATTTCCCCAACGTTTTTATGCCTGCTGCCGAAAATCCCGATAACGGCTACTTTTACGGCTCCGGCGATGGTTATGCCATTGTGTCCCGTCTGTCCGTGTACTCACGCTGGGGCGAGCAACTCTACGAAGCACGCGACATCACCCTCAACGACGTGCGGGCGGGTTGGGACGGCACTTTCAGAGGCCAGCTCATGTTGCCCGGCGTTTATACTTGGGTGGCGGAAATTGCCTTCCTTGATGGGGATTCGGCGATTTATGCGGGAGACGTGACGCTGATTAGATAAAGGGTTGACACGGTTGCCCGGGCAACCGTGTCAACCCCGTCCGCTTTTCTTGGCCGGGCAAGTATTTCAACCCATTCAACTCCTTCAACTCACAACCACTATGTCCGTGTGCAAAATCCTCCTAACCTTTGTCTTTTGCTCTTTGCTCCTGTGGCCTGAGTCGCACGCCCAAGACGAAATCAAAGACCCGACTTTCAATTTCGGCTTGCAGGCAGGCGTAATTTTTCCCAGCAGTCTTTTCAGGGTGCGCAACCGCGTGGAAGAATCCAACGGCATTTCGTACCGCATCGAACCCAGTATCGGAACGCAATTTGGCGGCATAGCCACCTTCCGGCTTAGTGAGAAGTTCCAATTGCAAGGTGGCTTTTCCCTGCTCCTGCGCCGATACGAATGCACCGCCAGCACCGAAAGCGAACAACGCTCGCTCAAAATCAACACCACCATCTACGAGGTGCCGCTGCTGCTCATGTACTATCAACGTTTGGGAAGCCAACTGCTGCTGACCGCTGGCACAGGGGTGAACCTGCAAACGTTGCCTAGCGACCTGACATCCAAAACGGATGGGCTGGACATCATCGCGTTTCGCCGCGCCTTTGCCCTGCCGAGCAGCCTGACCATGCTTGGTCTGGAGTTCCGAAAAAAAGGGGCGGGAGGCTTTTTTGCTGGCTTGTCCTACTGCATCACCCCTTTCCACCTCTACGACACAGGTTTCCGAACACGCTTCAATGGACAAAGCCGCTTTTACGCCATCCCACACATCGGCGACTATTTCTGCGTGGTTGGGCGGTATTATTTGGATTGAGGAGCGAGAGAGCTGAAATATGGCGGACCTGCATTAGGTTGTTTTCAATGATATTGGTAGCATGGTTCATAGAGAGGATGATTTGTTGAGCGAACAGCGTGTTAGTTGTCAAAATATGTAGGGTGCTTTTGCAACAGGTAGCCCTACTGAAAATACGTCAACCGCCCTCTCGCCCACCAACCCAAAAAAACCAGCCCACCCGCGATGAGCAGCGCCCACGCCCACCAAGGCCACCTCGCCCCCCCTAAGTCCACCGACCCGTCGGCACCCGTCAGGGTGAAGGCCGCCCAGTGAAAAGGCGCTTTGCGGGCATCCATTTCCGAAGAAGCGAGATAATCAAGTTTGGCCAGGCGCAGCGCCTCGGCCTTTGAACGACCCTTTTCGAGGTGTTGGTAAAATTTGGAAAAAAATGCGGCGGTGGAGCGTTCGTTCACTGCCCAATGGCTGGCCACAAGGCTCTGCGCTCCTGCGTAGGCAAAGGCCCGGGCGAGACTCATCACCCCCTCGCCTTCTGCAAACTTTCCCGAACCCGTCTCGCAGGCGCTGAGCGACACCAGCGAGGCACGCAAACGCTGCGCGTATATCTCGGACAAGGTCAATCGGCGGTCGTAAAACTCGATGCCTGCCATTGCCCGCCCGCCTGCGTCGGCATGGGTGGAGAGATGCAGTATATTGTGGTCAGGTGCGCGCTGCAAAAACGAATCGGCTGTGGCTTTTTCGCCTTCCAGCACCGCCGCTACGAGCGACGCAGGAGCATCGCGCAAGCTATTGGGCAAGGGCGCGAGACCGTCGCGAGCCGCATGGACGAAGGGCGCGATATGCAGCAACCCTTTCACCTTATTTTTTTTGAACGCAGGCAAGGTCAGCAAGGTGGCCGACCAAGCATACTGCACCGATGTCGAACAAAGCAAGTAGGGTGCCGAGGCATATCCACCCGTGTGTGGCGCGGTAAGCAGCGCCTCGAAGGGGAGGTAGCACAAAGGCCCGTCGGGGATGACAACCAGCGAGCGCACACCCGCGATGGCCGAATCGGGCAGAAGTCGCTGGCACAACTGGAAGGCATCCGAAAAGAGGTCGGTGGGAGCGGCTTCTTGCCGTCCCTTGTCGGGCAAGAGACGGAGAAAACGAACAAGCGTGGCCTCCAAAGCCGAGTCGCGTGGCACCTCGTACCCTGAGAGCCGACCGCGCCGCAGCGTCAGGCAGAGGTAGCGGTCGCTGGCATCGAACCAAGCGAGCAGCGCGGCGGAGTCGGACAAGGCGGCGCTGAGTTCTACGAGACGGGGAGGCGCATCCGCTTGGTGGAAGGCATCGAACTGGGGATAGTTTTTTTTCAAAAAAGCAAATAGTTCCTCGTATCGGCGCTCCAATTGAAACAGGGATGCGCTGCGGAGCGTCACCAAAGCCGTGTCGTTTTTTGCCTCGGCCTCGCTCACAAGCATTTGCAGGTCGGCGCGGCCAAGCCGCAATGCTTCTTCGATATGCAGCAATGAGTCGGGTATGCCCGTCATCACGAGGGCGCGTTGTTGGAGGAGTGCATCGCGGAGGGTGCTGGCGCGGCCTTTTTCGAGCAAGTCGAAGAGTCGTTGCAGGTGTGCCTCGTCGCCCGAAGCGCGGTACATCGCCCAAAGGTTGCGCACGGCCTCGCGGCGGATGTCGGAGTTGTGTTGCGTGAAATAGAGTTTGGCCTCGTCGGAGCTGTAGGTTCGGCGCAGGCGTTCGGCGGCGGCGAAAGCGAGGTCGAAGCAATCAGCGGCGGTGGCGCGGTGTTCGGGAGTGGGGTTGCGCAGGAGCAGCGCGGCTTTGCGGGCGGGCGCGTTCATCGCCCAGAGTTCGAGTGGTGGTTCGGCAGGGCTGGGATTGAGGGCAGGCGAGAGGTCGTGGAAAGTCGGATAGGCTTGCACGAGGGCTTTTTGGTAGCACTGCAAGGCCTCTCCCTCGCGTCGGAGGCTGTTCAGGAAGTCGCCCCATTCGCAGTAGAGTTTTGCCATTTCGCGGCTTTTTCCCTTGAAATACGCCAATCCGATGCGCTCGGCTTGTTGGAACAGGGCTTCCGCCTCGCGGGGGCGGCCCGTGTTTGCGGCAATGTCGGCGAGCGAGGTGAGGCTGCGCATGGTGTTGTCTTCCTCGCCCGGTTCGTTTTGGTAGAAAGCCAGCGCCTGCCGCATCATGGCTTCTGCTTGGCGCCATTGGCCTTTTTTTCTCCACGCATCGGCCCCGACCGAGCGTAGCGATGCCAAAGCAAACGCGTTCCCCTTTATTGATTTTCCTTGTTCGACATAGCGCAGCGCCAAGTCAATACTATCTTGCCAATAGGCGTTGTTGGCCAGTTGACCATAGATGGACAGCAGGTAGTATTGGCTTGAGTCGCCGCGAATGGCGGCTTGGAGGCACTCTTCGGCCCGCCGATAGTTGTGCTGGCGTATGTAGATTTGAGCGGCGTTTTTGTAGCAGTAGGCCACGCTTGGGCTGTTGTAGCCGTGTCGCTCGTAGATTCGGGTGGCTTCGTTGTAGGCTTCGAGCGCGTCTGTGTATCGCTCCAAATTCCGGCAGGTGATGGCTTTCCACGTCCAGACGGTGGCGCTGGGCAGCGAATCGGAGCGGCCCGCGCGAGCCAACAGTAGGAGCGTCCTGTCCAAGACCGCCAACGCTTTTTCAAAATTTGCGGCATCGTAGTGCATTTCGGCACGCGAGATGGCTTTGTTTCCAAAAACAACCCATCGCGCGGCACGCGTCCTTGCGTCGTTGGTGGTGTCAATGAGCGCCCCGGCGGTTTCAAATTCCTCGCTTTGGATGAGGCTGTCTAAGGTGGCCTCTAAGAAGCGATTGGTGTCGGATTGCGCCCATAAGACAGCGCCCAGAAGGATGAGCAGAATAGAAAGAGGGAGCAGGTGCTTCATGTTGCCAGCAGATTATGCTCGCAAGTTCCGTGTTTTTGGGGATTCGATTTCAAAACTTGTATTCAAACGAGGCCTGCACGAACGGTTGAAAGCCATCCAACAGGATGCCGCCGGCCCGAATGCCCACGTTTGGCCCGGCGCGCACGCTACCGAGGGTGAGGTCGGCAAAAAGCGAGAAACGCAGGTTGGTCTCGCTGAAGTCTTGTGTGGAGGGTTCGGTGGTCGTGACGGGGTCGCCCATCTGCAAGTATTCCACGATGCCCGAGGGGCCGATGACCAATCGGTACGGGGTGCGCGTGGTGGTCACTTGCCTGCTGTCCTCGCCATTTTCGAACAAAACCCGGGCGCTGCCGCCGATGCCGGCGCCAACGAATTTGGTAAAGTTCTTCCGCAACAGCACTGGTACTTCCAGCGAGAAAAAGCCCCGGCTTCCCGATTCGCGTATTTCTTGCGACACCAGTGTGTCCAAGTCGCCCATGAGTTGAGAAATATCTCCCGGCAAAAGGGTGAGCCGTTCGGGCAAGTCGGTGCGACCCTTCACCCCAGTGAGCAATTCCACTTGCGGATAGATGCGCCACGACTTGTAGGGCGAGAGGCTGGCCCCGAAGAAAAAATAGCCTGTGTCGGACGAATCGGGCTGAAAGGCATAGCCCATTTTAAGCCCGGGGGAAAGTCCCGGTTTGAAGCGCGTTTTGGAAAAATTGGTCAGTACGGGTTTGTTTTTGTCGAACACGATGGACGCTTGGCTGCGGAAGGGGCGCTTGGGTATATCCTTGTGCGGTTCGATGCGGTAGCGCACGAAGCCCTGTGTGGAGTCGTAGTCGCTCACCCCTTTTTGGCGGCTGCCGGGGAGGTAAATATTGCGAAAGGTGAACACCAGCCCATCGCGGGTGACGGCGGTGTCGAGGCAGCCGCTGGGTTGGGGTGGGGTCGTGCAGATGGGGCATTCCGGGTACCACTTGATGGGGCGCATTTTGCTGGCGTTCAGGCCCTCGGGCAGGGTGACGGTAAGCTCCACTTTTTGTGCCGGGCCTTCGCCGTTGTTTTGGAAGCGCACTTTGTAGTCAAGATTTTTTCCGCCCACTTTCCGGTAACTCACCCGATTGTCGGAAACGGCTATGGCGTTGGGGTCGTGCGAACTGACGATTTCGATTTCGAGGGTAAATTCTTCAGGCGAAACGGCGGGGTCGAAAGGCGCGAACACGCCTTTCAAGTGGATGAAGGCGCTGGTGTCTTTGAGCATATTGGCCGTGCCTTGCAGACTGACAAAGAGGTTGCGCTGTTCGCCGGGTTTGAGGGCGGTGAATCGCCACCCTTGCTCGTCGCGGTAGTTTTGCCGAGCCTTTTGGAGCAGTTCGGCGGACGACGGGGGCGCTGCGAAAAATAGCGGGGCGGCGTTGCCCGCAGTCGCTATTCCCTCGAAAAGGGCATCCCAGTCAAGCGCCTTTTGAAGGGGGATTTGCGTATAGGCGGCCTCGCTTTTTTCGCCGAAATGGGTGCGAGCGTTCAAAAAAGTAAAATGAGTGGCAGGGAATTTTCGCTCGTTGAAGAACAGGTGGAGGCGACCGTCGGTGGTGAAAATGCTGTTGTTGCGGTAACTGATGATGCAGACGATTTCCTCTCCTGCGGCAGGCTGTTGATTGGTTTTGAGGGCGATGGCTTGCGCGGTTTTCGTGAAAACATGGTTGGGGCGCAAGGCGCCCGGAACACCAGTGCTGGCAAACACTTGTTGCGACGTGGGTTTGGGTGGTTTTTGCTTGTCGTCGTAGTGGGCGGTGGCCGCGAGCAGCGCCTGATGGGGCCCGCTGTTCTCGTAGCGGTGCAAGGGGCTTTCCTCAAAGCTAAAATCACCGTCGCCAAATTCCCAATAGTAGGTGTAAAATGCTGCGGGCGCACCAGCCCTTTGCACCAAAGGCGGGCATTGGGGGCGGAAGCGGATGCCGCCATTTTCGGGTGTGGCGCCGAAATGGGCAAGCGCAGGTTGTGGAGTGGGTTGAGCCTTGATGAAAGATGTGGCGAAGAACCAAGCAAGTAGGAACGAGTGCAGCGTTTTCATCGTCAAAGATTTTGCGAAAAAAAGTAGAGCGGGTTTTAGAGGCTGTTTTAAAACCCCTCACCGGGCGGGAGTTTTAAAACAGCCTCTTGTGTTTTGCAAAAACAATGTCAAATGTGCGGTTTTTTTGCAAAAACAACCTATTGACAAAAAAAGCCTCAGGGTTCGGCACCCCAAGGCAATTTGATATTTTGGCGTTAGGCTGACAAGGTTACTTTTTATCGTGGTAAACATAGGCGGAGGCAGCAGCGGAGACGAGTGGCCCGCCCAGTTCCATCCCGATGATGTCGGCCCAAACCCAATCGGGGATGATGCTTGCTGTACTGGTGCCGCCGCCGTTTTCTGGCGATGAAACGGCTTTCCAGTACCAGTAGTAGCGGCTGTACTTGAGCACGGAGACCATGGAAAGCACCACTTTGGGGTTGTCCAATTTTGCTTGGCGGGCCAAGTAGGTCTCGCGGTCAGTGATGCGCTTTACGAACTCGCTGAGTTCTTGCGGCGAGCCGACGGGCGTGGCGGCGGCTTCGTCGAAGATTTCGAGCAGGAGTTTCTTGTCGTTTGCCGTGAGGCGGGTCTCGTTCAGGCGGGCGGCGTAGTCGCTGTAGTCGCGGTTGAGGTTGAGGCTGCGAGCGCGTTGCTGCTCGGCTGCGCTCACGGGCAGTTCGGCATCGGCAAGAAATTGGGCGGTTTTGTCAAGCAAGAGATTTTGGATGGCTTTGCGGTCGCCGTTGAGCGCCTCGATGGCATCGCGGTTGTCGTTGAGCACGACTTGCACGGCCAGATTGTGCAGTTGGCCGATGTTGTCCTGCGGGTTGTTTGGATTGACCAAACCGGCCACGGGCTGGCACGAGTCGGGGCTGAACACTACTGTGCGTTTTCCGGTGGGCAGGCCGCTCAGTGCGTTGCGGATGGGATAGAAACCAGCAGGGATGACTTGGCTTTCGATGCCCAATGCCTCAGCCTCTTCTTTTGTCACTACATAGTCGCTGGTGACTGGAAAATACTGGCCGAAGTACTGACTGGCGGCTTCTCCGTTGCCGAATTGGAAGGCAAGGCTTTGATTCGATTTCAACACATCTTTATCCCAGCTAATCCAGATGCAATTGCTAAAGGAGTACATACAGCCTCTTAAGGTGGAGGTGCCGAAATGGATGGTGACGCGGTTGCCTTCGGGGATGTTTGGCTCGTCTTTGACGGTGATGTCAGGGGTGTCCGACAAGTCATTTTTGGTGCAAGACGGTATGGAAATGAGGAGGGTTGTCAGGGCAAGGATGGACAGAAGAACATGATGCTTTTTCATGACAGTTCGATTTTTAATGATGAATGAGTTGCAAGGTGTGTTTTGCCTTACATCCACCTGCCCGACGGTTTGTTACCCCCCCTCGCTGAATTATTTTTCAAATAAGCATTAAGGCAGGGGCAGCGCCCTGAAATTTGTTTCGGGGCGCTGCCCCTGCCTAAGTTTTTACTTCGAAAGAAAATAATAAACCCCTAACACAATCACCACCACCGTGCCGATGATGACCCAAACTGGCACGCCTCCCCACCATGGGCAGTTACCCTTCACGGGCGAAAAAACAGTGGAGCAGCCGTTGGCGTCCGTCACAGTCACTTGCGTGTTGTTTTTCCAATACAAACTGACGGACTGCCCGCTGAATGATTGAGGGCTGCCATTCCATTCCCATTTGTAGGCGTATGGAGGTTTGCCGCCCGACACTTGCAGGTCGGCCACGCAATTGCCTGGTGTGTCGCTCACGTTTGGCTCTTGCCCACACAGCGTGATGAGTTTGTCGGCATAACATCCCGTGGCAGGGTCGTGCACGGAAAAATAGTAGGTGCCGGGGATTAGGTTGAGCATCTGCCAAGTGTTGCCCGTAGAGCAGTCTTGCCACACTAAGGGGGCATTGGAGCCAGTGGCTGTCAAGGAGATATTGTAGGTGCCGGATGTTGTGCCGGGTGTGATGCTCTCGCTCAACGCGAGGGCGCAAGGCGCCTTGATGGTTCGGTATATGAAATATCGCTGGCAAGCCTTTGAGGCGACCAATGTGTAGGTTTTGTTGCGTTTTTCGGTGGCGATGGCGTTGGCGGTGTTGGCTCCGGTGAGTCCTGATTCGGGATACCATTGGCAATGAAAGCCGTTGGTGGTCAGGAAGGATAGCGTGGAGGCATCCAGCAGCTGGAGCGAGATGTTGGCGTTTGAGTCATTTGGCAGGATGAGGGTGCTATCGGAAAGCACGGTGTTTTGGCAGGTTGTATCGGGAACGAAGGTGGCACCACAGTTTAGATTTACCACCGACAGATTGGTTTGGATGGGCGGGTTGCAATCAAAGCGAATCTGTGCCCGATTGAGGAGGGCATCGCAAGGCAGGCGGGTACTTGGGCAGCCATTGCCCAGAGGAATCTCGATGCGCAAGCGACCGATGGTGGCTGGTTCTTGGAAAGCGCTCCCATAGCCCGGCTGCCCGGTGCCTGGCAGGTTGATGTTATTGATGACAGCTTCTATGATGCCGTTTTGGAGGGAAAAAGAAAAAGTGCCTGCTGGATGGTGCGAGAAGTTGCTGTTGTTGAGTACGCAGTTTTTCAGTTTTGCATCCAGCTCGTCGGTGATGGTCACCTTTTTCACCGGGGCGGGGCCGTCGTTCTGAAAGGTGATTTGATAAATCAGGTATAGTTGGCCATTGCGCTCTTCGATGAACGCTGTCTTGCGGTTTGGGTCGTGCGAACTTTCCACGACGTTGTGGCCAGAAAGCACGAAGGGTCTTGGGAGTATGCCGCAATCGGTGTTGGTCATCTGCATGGCAGCGGTCGGGGGCGTTACTGGCGCTTGATGTTGCCCGATGGTCTTGAATCGCAGGAACGCATTTTTTTGCGTTCCGCGTGCGAGGTTGGAGAGGTTGATTTTGATGGTGCCGTTGGAGACATTCGTCGCGTCCACATTGTCGCTGCCCGGATAGGTTTCGTGGTTTTTGTACTCCAATTTTTCCTTGTCGAAAGTGAATACGACATTGCCGGTGATGGTTTCACACGCACTGGAAGTTGGGTTTTCGTAGGTCAGGATATAGGTGATGGAGTGGCCGCTCACCATTGCCCTGACGGGGATGATGTTGACGGGGTAGATTCCCAAGTTCACATTGGGCAATTGACTGCCAGTGCCAGTGCCTATGTTGATTGGGCTGCCCAAGAGTTGTTTCGGGGGCTTTTGTTTGTCATCATAAGCATCCACTGTCTCCACGAAGGGGGTGAAATTGCCGCTGGATGCATAGCTGTGCGCATATACCCACGAAGGATTGGGCATATCGGCCAACATTTCGTCCAAGCGATATTGGCCATCGCCCGTGAACAGAAAAACCCTGTATCGTTGGGTTGGGCTGGATGGGTTCGAGCTGGCTGGCAGCTGGGGTGCGGTCACGGTAAAGGTGCGCGAGGCCCCGGTGCCGCTTGAAGTAAGCGTTGGGGGATAAGTGTTGTCGGGGTCATAGCCCGTCCATGCCAAAAGCCCTGCCACCAAGAGCGACAGGGTGCCGAGAATGATTGACTGGTTTTTCATGCGTTTTCTGAATTTGAATGTTGAAAAAGTTGGTTCGAACAGCCGTCGGAGGGCGGCCAGCGGATTCGTGGGTCTGGGCGACGCGATTCGTCTGCTGCGAGTGGTGGCGTGTTCCGGGAAGCGATTGGGAAAGGAGAAAAAAAGAGGCCGGGCTGCAAGGATATGGGCAGCCCGGCAAAATTGGAGACAAAAATTGATTTAGCAGCACACGCGTCGTGCGTAAAAAGCAAGTTGGACCATACCGCCACCTTCACCGCCATGGTCAAGGTAAACATCAATGGGGGTAGGAGGATAGATTTTTGCCATGCAGCAATCCAGCGTGATTGTTCCACTGGCTTCACCAATCTCATCCTTAAAGGCAGCTGGTCGCTCGACACCTTCATCGTGTTCCCTCACCTGCACATTGACCTGAGTCGTCAGGGCGGTTCCTTTTTTGACAAAGACGCGGTTAATCACCCGTTCTATCCCTACCCAAGGGCCAGGGCCTCCGGGGAATCCGTTTGCCCGCAAATCCAGCGTGCTTGCCAAACCGGGAAACACAAAGCCTGCTTCGGGGTCGCCTGCGGTCACATACAACTGAACCTCCAATGCATTTATCGTGGGCGGCATTGGAATGTCTCCCATATCAGGTGGTTCAATTTGGGGCTTGGCCGCCCGCACTTTGGCCAAGACGATTTCAAAACAACAACATTCTTTGCTCACACATCCGCAAGGCTGGTCGCCGCAACAATCGCGCTCGTTGGTATTGGTGTTCACGACCTTCGCGGCAGGTGTCAACATCGCTCTTGCCGCCGCTTTGACATCCGCCTTCACATCTTCTATTGCTTCTCGCAATGAAGATTGACGAGTCTGCTGCTCGTGCATCATTTGTGCGGAAGCCAATAAAGTGCGCGCCAAATCCTTAAGGTCGGCAATTTCTTGATTTTGAGCCTCAATGAGCGTAGAGGTAACATCTTCCTCAACATCTGTCGGAGCCTTGGTTGATTCAATTGATTTTTTCTTTTCCATGATTTGAAACTAAGGTGGTTGAAATGCAGCCTACTCTGTTTACCGCTTCGAACTTTTCCGAAGCAGTCAGGCTTTTCGGCTTTGGCCTGCGAAAAAGCGCTTTTCATCACCACATCCACGTCGTCATAGCACTGTTACCCCCCTCCACCCCACTTTTTTCAAAAAAATTTTTCCCCACCCCCGCTACCTTTGACGCACATCAATCCTGACCTTTTCACATGAGCGTTCCCCTGCATCCAGACTCACACTACATCCATGCTCTGCTCAACAACAACCATCGCGGCATCACAGACATCTACAACCGTTTTGCCACGCGCATCGAACGCTTCGTGTGCGCCAACAACGGCTCTCCCGACGATGCCCGCGACGTGTTTCAAGACGCGCTCATCGCCATCACGCGGCAAGCACAGCGTCCGGGCTTCGCGCTCACCTGCCCTTTCGAGGCATATCTGTACCTCGTTTGCCGGGGCAAATGGTTCAACGAACTCAAGCGCCGCCAGCGGGCTGCGGTAACAATCGTCGAGTCGAGTGGATTTAATGACACGGAACACGCCGATGCCTTGGCCGACACCACGCTGCGCGAGGAAGAGCGAGACCGGTTGTTTCGCCTTTTTTTTGAAAAACTGGCTGCGGGCTGCCGCCAACTGCTCCAATTGGCATGGTCGGGCATTTCGATGGAGGAGGTGAGTGCGCAATTGGGAGTGAGTTATGGCTATGCTCGAAAAAAGAAACACGAATGCGTGAGCCAATTGATGGGCTGGATTCAGGCATCGCCCGAGTTCGCGCTCGTCAAGCACTTGTGAACATTGTGTCCAAGCACTCTTTTTTAATACCACGAACCATTATCGCACATGGAAGACATTTATCCCCGCATTGAAGATTATCTGGACAACGTGCTTTCCGATGCCGAGCGCGTCGAGTTTGAAGCTGATGTCCAAAGCGACCCGGCACTTGCTGCCGCGCTGGCCGCCACGAAGGAGGCCCGCGAGCGACTCGCCCAGCAATGGGCGCGAGCAAGTGCCGAGACTGCTCTCCGCCAGACCCTGCAAGATGTGGGGAAACAACATTTTACCGGCAAATCGCAGACAGGCCGCTCCGCCCGCAGCGTCTCGTTGGGGCGCTGGTGGATGGCGGCTGCAGCGGCAGCGGCAGTGCTGCTTGTATGGTTGGCTTGGCCACCCAGCACGGATACGCTCTACCAACGCTACCGCTTGTTTCCCGAAGCATCTTTTGCCCTAAAAAGCGGTGCCGATACCCCCGCCCCTTCGCTGACCGATGCCGCACAAGCGTTCAACAACAAAGACTTCGCCGCAGCACAGGCCACCTTGAGCACGCACTTGCAGACCAAGCCCGACGATTTGGAAGCGCGATTTTTTATGGCCTTGTGTCAGCTCGAACTGGGCCAACTCGACGAGGCAGAAAACACCTTGTCAAGCCTTGTGTCGCCAGAGACCGCATGGTCGGGCGAAGCACGGTGGTATCTGGCACTTGCCCACCTTCGCAATAAAAAGCCAGAGGCGTGCAAGGCCGTCCTGCGCCAGATTCCCGCAGGAGCGCCGCATCATGCCGAGGCACAGGCCCTGCTTAGGAAAATTTGAAAACCTCTGTTTCAGAAAAAAGGCTATCTTTAAAAAACGTGTTAAACTTTGAGTGCTCGTTTTTGGCAAAATCGGCGCGTTTTAACTTTGCAGCCTCGACAAACACCTCCATTCATCAAAAAAATACAGCGCCATGCAAACACTCAAATCATTCATGTTGTCGGCACTTTTTCTGACCGCATTTGCCGGACAAACCTCTGCACAGGATTTCCCTACCTTCGAAGATTTGCAGCGCCAAATGCGTGAAATGCAGCGTCAAATGATGGAACAGTTGCGCAACAATCCGCTCAACAACTTCGACTTCGCTGTGCCGCGTTGGGACACGACCTTCCAGTTTCGCTGGGATACCACCTTCGAGGGCGGCAATTTCTCAAGACAATTTTTCCAATTTTCCCCTTTTGACAAAGACAGCACTCAGCAAGATGACTTTTTGGGCTTTGGGCGCTTTTTCGACCAGTTTTTCAACTTCGGCAAACTGCCCGAAAAGCCAGACTACGGCATCCATGATTTTCCCACCGACGATGGCGCCGTTTTGCCCGGCGACGACGATTTGCTCCCCGAAGAGCGCCTGCGTCAACAGGAGGAGACGGACAAATCGAGGAAGAAACAGGGCGTGCCCAAAAACGAGGAAGCTAAGCCCGACCCAAAGGTGAAGACCATACGAATTTGACCCTCCACAACTTTCTGAATGGCACTGCAAAAGATTTTTGCGTCCTTTGCCTCCGAATCCGACAAAAAACAGAACACTCAACGCAAACATTTGCACCCAACCGCTGTTTGGAAAGGCGAATATCCATGGGCAAAAATTCTCCGGCCATGCAAACGAACGAACAAGTAGATGTCATCATCTACCGCGTCGGCGAAAAAGGACTCGAAGTCTTTTTAGTCAATCCTACCACCGAGCAGGATGCCGAAAATCAATGGAAAACACCGACCGCCGGGGAAAACACACCGGAGCGCGTCGCCAATTGTATTGAACTGGACCCCATCACCAACGCCAACGGCGAGGCCAGAAAAGCGATTGCCATCGAAGCCGATTGGCACGAAATACCGTCGCTCCGAGCATTGATTTACGAGGATTACCGCGTGGCCAAGGAAAAAGCCAAGCAACATATCAGAAACTTGCTCCCCGATTTGGACAAAGGCGCTTTTTTTGCGGTGAAAGAGGCACTCAAGCGGGTCATGCCGGAGCAATATGCTTACCTAAAGGAGCTAAAAGACATTTTAGCCGAAAAAAACTCAACAAAGTATCTTTAAAAACGCTTGGCTTTTTTGCCGCGAAAAAAAGCGGAAGCTTCTCACGCCCTCCCGTTCTCTCCTTTCCCTTCAAACAGTGCCAAGATAATGTTGCCCATATAGATGCCCAACGCCGACTCCACGAAGGTGAGAAACATGGTCATGTCCTGAAAGTTGAGGATGTTGGGTGCCAATGCCTTCAATGATATGAGCGTCAGCACAATGATAAAGTGGCCGTTCACGAGCCACTTGACAAGACTGCTGATGGGTGCGCCATTTTGCGGCACCTGAGTAGGCTCGGTGATGCTGCGCCCGATAAAACGGAACACCGCGCCCCCGTAGAGCGCCGTCACGGGAGCCAATATGCCCATGAGCGAGGTAAATTCCTCAATATCGAATCCGCGCAGGATGTAGAAGACGCAGGAAACAGCAATCAGCAGAAAATGATAGAAGAGTATCTGCCGAGCGATTCGGGTGCGCGGAGATAGAGGGGTAGATTGAGAGGCCTGAGTGGTCGTTTCCGTTTTTGCCATTGGCTGTGCCATGGTCCGAGTGCTGCTGGTTGTCATTGGCGAAGGTAATCCGTTAATTTTTTAAAAAGTCGCTTTTGGTATTCCTCAAGGTTGTTCTTGTAACGCAAATCCATGTCCTTATAGTCATTCTTACGGGGAGGAAAAATGATGCCAGAGCCATATTTTCCCTGAAATTCCCAAGAAATCTCCACATCGTCGCCTTTTTGCAGGCCCTTGACGTAGATGCGGTGGTATTCAAAAAAGCCATCGGGGCAAATTTCGTAATTCAGGTGAGTCACCTCTAATACGAACTCGTCGTAGGCAGTATAAGAGGTGTCCACTTTTGCTTTCCATAGGACGGGGGTGCCTTTCGGCTTGTAGTAGTCAGCCAGATAGGTTCTGGCCGCAAGGCATACCGCTTTCACTTTTTTGCCGGGCAGAATCAGTTTGTTGTCGCCCGTGTTGACACCTTGTAGCGAATTGGGCGTGTTCACCTCTGCCACCACCCCTGAGCGAATGCTGCGTTGCTCCACCGGCACCTTGCCCTCTCGGCTGTATATCTTGGCCAAAAAATGGGCAGGGTCGTGGCAGCGCACCACCACTTCGGCTTGATCAGGGTGGATTTCGGTAAGGAAGGCCCATTTGTGCAACAACCGTTCGTGGAAAAACTGACCGTTCACCTTTTTGTTTCCCTGCTCCAGTTTCGTCCATGCGCATTGCAAGGAGTCGCACACTAGCTTGCTGTCGTGTGTGGGGCGTAAGAACAAGGTCACTTTTTTGGCGGTCACAGCCACGCTATCAGTCTTGAAAATGTGGTCGAGCTGGTTTTGGCGCAGCCACGAATCAAACTCCGTTCTTTTTTTCTGGAAAAAATATTTGTCCTGCCGGAGGTCGGTCGAGGGTTGTGCCCCCACGCCGGAAAGGCCGAGGCTGGGCAAAAAGCAGGAAAGGAAGATTAGCCTGAGCAGGCGGAAGGCCATCGCGGAAGTTTTTGTTGTGCGGGGGGTATGACGCAGGCTCCTTGCTCCTTATTTTCAATAATTTTCGCTTTAACATTTTGAAAATTCGGCATCCCAGCGAGCTCACAGCACATTCGCCAACTGCTCTTTTATTTTTTCCAATTCATCTTTCATCTGCACGACAAATTTTTGAATTTCCGCGTCGTAAGCCTTGGCGCCGAGCGTGTTGATTTCGCGGCCCATTTCCTGCGAAATAAAGCCCAACGAGCGCCCTACCGACTGCTTGGGATGCTCCATCTGCTCAAGGAAATAATTGCAGTGCTGTTCGAGCCGCACCTTTTCCTCCGTGATGTCCATTTTTTCCAGATAATAAAGGATTTCTTGTTCAAAGCGGTTGGCATCAAGGCTCTCCTTGCCGAGCGTCTCCTCCATGTTGTTGCGAATGCGTTCGCGCATCCGCTCGAATCGCTCCCTTTCAAAAGGCGATATTTCGGCCAGCAAACTCAATATATTAGCCACGCGCAGCCGGAGGTCAGCCTCCAATGCCTTGCCCTCGTGAAGGCGGAATTTTTTGAAATTGTCCAACGCCTTCGTCACCACCTGACACACCGCTGACCACTCTTCCTCGTCGGCTTCTCCAGCAGTAGCCGCCACTACATTGGGAATGCGCAAAATCGCCTGCAACATATCCGTCTGCCCTATGCCCAACTCGCCCGCAATACGGCTCAGTTCGCGGTGATACCCTCGGAACAGCGCCTCGTTGAGGCTTACCATCGCGGCGCCATCGGCATTTTGCACATCAATAAGGACATCAATCTTACCGCGTTCGGCATGGTCTGTCACCAACTTGCGCAACTCCAACTCTTTTTCTTTGAAGTCTCCGGGCAAACGAATTTTCAGGTCGGTCATTTTGGAGTTCAAAGCCCGCACCTCGACCGAAATGTTTTTGTCACCGAAACTACCGGAAGCGCGGCCGTAGCCAGTCATGGAAAGAAGCATATGTAATATACTGTAGGGTGTGTGAATCAAATGGTTATTGGCATTTTGTCGTTGGCCGCACGTTCGGGAATCTCGGCCAGCGGTCAATGGCTAACCACCAAGAGCAAATAAGATTGGGGCAAATGTAGGAAAAAGGAGCCTGCATGAGCAACGCCTGATTTTTTTTGAAAAAAATGTTTGTAAAGTGCTGAATAAGAGCGAGTTTGCGCCGTGAAACCCAAAAAGCCGTTTTTTCTGCGTTCAGATGCTCTTATCTGTTCTTCAAGGCGATATAGGTCGTAAAATTTAGGGGAAAAGTTTGTGGGGGTAGAAAATAATGCGAACTTTGCGTCTCTTTTTTTGAAATGCCCATTTTTCGTTCATAATTCATTCAAAATCAACGAAATAAAACATGAGAAAGGCTGACCTTGTTAACGCTATTTCCGAGAAAACCGGCGTTGCCAAAGTGGATGTCCTCGTCACCCTCGAGGAACTTTTCAAGGAAATCAAGTCCACTATGACGAATGGCGAGAACGTTTACATTCGCGGTTTTGGCAGCTTCGTTATTAAGAAACGCGCCAAAAAAGTTGGCCGCCACATCAAAAAAGGCAAATCCATCGAGATCCCCGAACACTACATCCCTTCTTTCAAGCCAGCGAAAGTGTTTACCGAGCAGGTGAAAAAGAAAGTACACTCGCTTCCAAAAGACTAAAAAATAGGTTTGGAGGTTTCTGGCCTGAGGGTTTCTGGCTTGTTTCAACCCGCAACCAGAAACCCTCAAACCAGAAAATTCTTCTACACTCCCGATGAATAAAGCGCAGTATTTGGCGGTTTTAAGCGCAGCGGCGTTGTTTTTTGTCTTGTATTTTGGTTTTGACACCAAGACTGACAAACAGAAAACAGCGGAGCGTTCGCGGGCCATCCAAGCAGAGGTCACGGACTTTGAGACCCTGTTGGCCAACGCGAAAGCATCGCTCACCGCTTCACAAGCTGTGCAAATGGCAGAACAAGAACAAATGCTCCACAACGCTGGCAATGATGCCGAACGTGCCACATCTTTGAAACGGCTTTCCGGGTTGTGGCATGAAATGGGCCAGTTCGCTGTGGCGGGAGGCTTTGCCGAGCAAGTGGCCGAGATTGAAAACGCCGATTCGTCGTGGTCGGTAGCAGGGGCTACCTTCTACAATGGGCTTGTAAGCACCCAAGATCCCATCGTACGCGACTATTGCGCTGCCCATGCTGTCAAAGCGTTCGAGAGCGCCGCCTCGCTGAATCCTTCAAAGGCCGAGCATCGAGTCAATCTGGCTTTGGTGTACGCCGAAAACCCACCGCCCAACAACCCTATGCAAGCCGTGATGATGTTGCGCGAATTGGAGGAAAAACATCCCGACGACCCAACAGTGTTCAACGCATTGGGGCGTCTGGCTATCAAAACAGGTCAATGGGACCGTGCCATCCAACGTTTGGAGAAAGCATGGTCGCTCGATAAAAACAACCCCAACACGCCCTGCCTCCTTGCAAAAGCATATCAGGGGGCGGGCAACACGACAAAAGCAAATGAATTTGCGAGCATTTGCAATGCACGCTAACTCACAAATTCACAACTCTTAACTCATAACTTGCAGCAGTATGCCTTGCGGAAAAAAACGTAAACGTCACAAAATTGCCACGCACAAGCGCAAAAAGCGCCTTCGTAAGAATCGCCATAAGAAGAAGCGTTAGTCACTGAACCACAGGCATCAGGCGGAGTTTTCCGAAGTGTCGGAGCCGTCGTGCCGGGGTCTCAGCGCCAGACGCAACCGTCGAAATCGAAAAAACTTTTCGGAAAGCCCCAACTCGCTAACCGAAAAGTTTTTTCTGTTTGCCTGCAACGGGCTACATTCAGCCCACACATTGGCACTCTGAAATTGTTCATTGGCAAGCATCACCCCGAACTTGTTTCCCCTGCCACGGAAACGCTGCGTTTTTGTCAGCCCAAGCAAAAACGAGACAGCCCTCCTTGCCGAGCCACATTTCATTCAGAAGCAATCACCCCATTGTTGCGATGCCAATTCACGCAAACATCCTGCGCGGTCTCCTTTTGACGCCCGTACCGACCCCGGTGCTCGGTGAAGGGCTTTTTCTTTGTTTGAATGAGTTGACCATCTTCACGCACCCTCAACCCATTCATCCCTCCACAACTCGCTCACCCCCCCCCGCCCCTGCCTGTTACAAAACCAAGCTCACAATCTGTGGACAAGGAACTTATCATCAACGCGACCGAAACAGGCGTTGAACTCGCCTTGCTCGAAGGCGGAAAACTCGTAGAGCTCCACCATCAAAAAACCAACAACAATTTCACCGTCGGCGACATACTCATCGGCAAAATCAGAAAAATGATGCCGGGGCTAAACGCTGCCTTCGTGGATATTGGCCACCGCAAGGATGCCTTCCTGCACTACACCGATTTGGGGCCGAAGCTTCGCTCGCTCGTAAAATGGACGAACGGAGTGATGAACGGCAGTATCAACACGCACAAACTCGACCACTTCAAGTACGAGGAAGAAATCATAAAAACCGGCAAGGTGGACCAAGTGCTGAACAAGCGTTGGCCCATCCTCGTGCAGATTTTGAAAGAGCCTATCTCCACCAAAGGCCCAAGGCTTTCGTGTGAGCTGACCTTGCCGGGACGCTACATGGTGCTGTCGCCCTTTTCTGACGCGGTTTCCGTTTCCAAAAAAATCGGCAGTGCCGAGGAACGCAAACGGCTCCACACGTTGGCCGAGAGCATCAAGCCCAAGAATTTTGGCCTCATCATCCGCACCGCTGCCGAAGGCAAGAAGGTGCAGGAACTCCATGAGGAGGTCACCCGACTCATGGGGCAATGGGAGGAAATCTATCGCCAGCTAAAAGCGGTGACACCTCCGGCCAAACTCTTGAGCGAGCTCGACAAACCCGCCAGCGTTCTGCGCGACTTGCTCAGCGACGGGTTCAGCCGCATCGTGGTGAACGACAAAGACTTACACGCCGATATCAGGGCTTATTTGCAAAACATCAGCCCTGACCAAGTTGGCATCGCCCAATACTACAACGGGGCCAAACCCATCTTCGATGCGTATGGCGTGACCAAACAAGTAAAAGCTTCGTTTGGCAAAACGGCCACCATGAACAGCGGCGCCTACCTCGTTATTGAAAAGACGGAGGCCATGCACGTCATTGATGTGAACAGCGGTCACAAAATCACCACTGCCGACGTGGAGCAGACCATTTTTGGGGTCAACCTGGAAGCAGCAGAGGAAATCGCACGGCAGATACGGCTGCGCGATATCGGGGGGCTTATCGTCATTGACTTCATTGACATGAAAAACCTCGAACATCGGAGGCTGCTTGCCAAGAAGATGGAGGATTTCATGCGAAAAGACCGCTCTCAACACACCATTCTGCCGCTCTCCAAGTTTGGATTGATGCAAATCACCCGCGAACGAGCACGACCGGAAGTGGTGGTGGATACCGCCGAGGTGTGCCCCACATGTGGGGGCACTGGCAAGGTGAACGCTACGATATTACTTACTGACGACATTGAGCGCGATTTGGAATTCGTGATGCAATCACGTCCAAAAGGCCCGCTTTACCTGCGGGTTCACCCATATTTGGAGGCTTACCTGAAAAAAGGCCTTTGGAAAAGCCGCCAAGTGCAGTGGTTCTTCAAATTCAACAAGTGGATTCGCATCATGCCTCATGCGGACTATCAACTGACGGATTACCGCTTTTATGACGGCAACGACGATGAGATAAGGCTGAATTGAGTTCGCAAGGAGTAACTCAAATGCCGCGCCCGTCATTCGCCGGACGCGGCACCGATCAGCCCTCCGTCCGCCACACTCAGGGAGAACCTTGTCGCAAAGACTAAAAATGTGGGCAGTCGCATTTGGGCTTGAACATCCGGCAGCTTTCCAACGCAACCATGCCTACCAAGAGTAGGAAGAAAGCCACACGCCACCAATTTATTTTTTTCATAGTCGAAACTGTGTTTACTTTTACGACGGCGAAAGTAGCCAAATCGCTGACAACCAAGGGAAATTTTAACTTCCAGTCCGATAAAAGCCGTCGAGAGAGATGAAAGGGGTTGAGAAGAGCGAGGCAATCCGCCTTCCCAGCCCCTTTCGCCTTGTCTCAACCTTCCGAAACGGGCGGAGGTGATTCAGCAGATGAAACGCATTCTCGTCGCACCGCTCAATTGGGGACTCGGCCACGCAGCCCGATGCATCCCGCTCATTCAGTCGCTTCAGTACATGGGCGTTGAAGTGCTGCTTGCTTCCGACGGCGGTGCTTTGCGCCTGTTGGAAGCCGAATTTCCCAATCTATCAGCCATCGAGATCCCTTCCTACCGCATCCGCTACGAATACAGCAATATGGTGCGCAACATCGCTTGGCAGCTTCCGCGCATCACTTACGCCATTCGAGCGGAGCATCGAGTCGTGGAAAAATTGGTGAAAGAACACGACATTCATGGCATCATATCCGATAACCGCTATGGCTGCTTCAATGCCAAGGTGAGTAGCATAATCCTGACCCATCAGCTCCACCTCCGCGTGCCCAATAGTTTTTTGCAGTGGGGGGCCAATCGGATGTTGCGCCGCGCCCTTCGCCAATTCGACATCGTATGGGCGCCCGACGTGGCCACCACGCCCAACCTTTCCGGCGAGCTCTCGCACGGCGAGCCAATCGTGCATCCCAATACCCGATTCATCGGCCCGCTTTCAAGACTTCAACCCGGGCAAGGCAGCGCGGAGTACGATGTGGCGGTGGTTCTCTCAGGACCTGAGCCCCAGCGCACCTATCTCGAACAGCGCCTTTTGGAGCAGGCCATGTTGTTGCCCTACAAGTTTATTTTTGTTCAGGGCAAGACGCAGGCGAAAAAGCACCATTACGCCGCGGACAATGTGGAAGTCGTCTCTTACCTCACTTCCTACGAGCTCAATCAGGTGCTGCTCGCCAGCGATGTCATCGTGTGCCGCTCCGGCTACAGCAGCATCATGGATTTGGCGGCGCTGGGCAGAAAAGCCCTGCTTATCCCCACGCCGGGGCAGACAGAGCAAGAATATCTGGCTGAATACTTTGCCCGCCAACACACTTTTTTGATTCAAAAACAAGATGAAATCAACCTTGAAAAAGGCCTTCGTGAAGTAAACGAAACAATGGGTTTTGAACCCGGGCAGTTCGACACCCGCGTATTCGAGCCTATTTTGGGCGAATGGGTGAATGGCTTGAAGCCTTGAACTTCAAGGTTGAAATGATATGTTTGCGCATCCACAAGCACATACATTTTTAACCAACGTGAGTTCGGGGTTAACGAAGCCCATCAGTATTTGAGTTGGGGCGTCACTCGCTCATTTCGCAGCAATTGTTCAATAAATTGTTGGGTGATAGCCCCGCGAAACATGAATCATCCTGAATTTTTGCCCGAGCGGGGCGGAATATGGGCAAAAACCTCCTTCATATTCCGCCCCGCTGGGCTTGGAGGAAGGGGTGGGTGTCACTTTCTACCTATATCCCGCCCCGCTGGGCTTGGAAGAAGACTTGATTTTTAGCAAGATAGGGGGCCAAAATCTATCTTTCAAAACTCGGGATGACTCATGTTTGGGGCGTTCGCTCTCTACGCAATTGACTTTTAAAAAATTAATCTCCGAACTTACGTTAACCATGAAAAAATTGCCCTTTGCCGCTTGCCTTTTGCTGTTGTTTCTCGCTCCCGCTATCCATTTTGCCCAAACGTCCCAACCCTATTTCCAGCAGGAAGTCAACTATCGCATCGTCGCCACGCTCGATGATTCCACGCACACGCTTGACGGACACATCGAAATGGAGTACTTCAACCACTCGCCCGATACCCTGCGCGAAATATGGATGCACCTTTGGGGCAATGCGTTCAAAAACCGCCGCACCGCGTTTTGCAAACAAAAACTCCGCGACGGCAGCGCCCGCTTCTACTTTGCCGAAGACAAGGAATTGGGCTATTTCAAACAACTCGATTTTACGGCGAATGGTCGAAAAATCGAATGGCGCTTCGACAGCAACAACCCCGATATCGCCCTGCTGACACTCGCCAGCCCGCTACTCCCAGGCAGTCGCATCACCATCGCCACGCCTTTTTCTCTAAAAATCCCCGCTTCTTTTTCGCGCCTCGGCCACGTCGGCACCTCATACCAAATGACCCAATGGTACCCCAAGCCCGCCGTTTACGACCACAAAGGCTGGCACCCCATGCCTTACCTTGACCAAGGCGAGTTTTACTCCGAATTTGGCGCGTTCGACGTGACTATCACACTGCCGGAAAACTATGTGGTAGGCGCGACGGGCATTTTGCAAACCCCGTCGGAAATTGATTTTTTAAAAAACAAAGAAGCGGAGTCGCGAGAAAAACTGGCTAAGGGCGTGGACAAAAAAAAAGACCCCTTCCCGCCTTCCAGTGGTGTAATGAAAACGATTCGATACACCGCCGAGCGGGTACACGACTTTGCTTGGTTTGCCGACAAGCGATTTTTTGTGTTGAAAGACACGGCGCAATTGGCCTCCGGCAAGACGGTGGAGTGCTGGGCCATGTTCACCAATGCGGAATCGGATATTTGGGAAAAGGGTGCGTTCTATGTGCGTCGCGCTGTGGAGTTCTATTCCGAAAAAGTGGGCGAATACCCGTGGCCGCAAGCGACGGCCGTACACTCGGCGCTCAGCGCGGGCGGAGGCATGGAATACCCGATGATAACTGTCATAGGCAACTCTTCCAGCGCCAAGCAATTGGACGAGGTCATCACCCACGAGGTGGGACACAACTGGTTTTACGGCATTTTGGCATCCAACGAGCGCGACCACCCTTTCATGGATGAGGGGCTGAACTCTTACTACGAGTTCCGCTACATGAAAACCCATTACGAAGGCTCGTTTGCCGACGACGTTTTGCCAAAGTTCATTTACAACCCGGCTCAATCCGGCCCTCCGCTCCACAGTGCGCAACTCGTGCTCGCCCGCGAGCGCAAGGACACTCCTCCCGATTCGCATTCCAATGATTTCGCGCCCATCGCTTACGGTTTGCAGGTTTATATGAAAACGGCGCTCTGCCTCCACTGGCTGGAACAAGCCGTGGGTACCGAACGCCTCGATGCCGCCATGCAGGACTACTATCAGCAGTGGCGGTTCAGGCATCCTTACCCAGAGGATTTGAGAGCGATTTTTGAAAAGCACCAACTCAACGCTGACTGGTTCTTCGATGCGATGCAGACCCAGAAAAAGGCGGATTTTGCTTTGAAAAGTATTCAACGCGGCACAGCGGGGGACTGGGCGCTGCACGTCGTGAACAAAGGCGACTTGCGGGCGCCATTCCCCGTCACAGCCTTGTCAAACGGAAAACCCGCACACACAAAGTGGTACTCATCACCGGGCGAGTTGAATTTTCCAACAACGGAAGCCGATGCCTTTGTCGTTGACGACGAATATGCGACGCTGGATTTGAATCGAAAAAACAACCTGCGCCGCACGAGCGGTTTTTTGCCCGGATTCGAACCGATATCGTTTAGTGGGCTGACTCCATTTCAAAGCTCCTACCGTAGCAACTTTGCGGTGCTGCCATGGCTGGGCTGGAACAACTACGACAAGACGATGCTCGGCGCGGTGATTTACAATCCTCCCCTACCCTCACGTCGCCTGCAATACTATCTCGCGCCGGGCTACGGCTTCGGCTCCAAGCAATTGGTCGGATTGGCTGACGCGCGCTACCATTTTTTCCCCGGAGGGCTATTTCCGAAAATCAGTGTGGGCGCAAGCGCCAAGACCTTCCACCTTGACTACAACTGGCGCGACGATTATTACTCCAAATTCTACCGCGTGGCGCCGCAGGTTCGGGCTGAACTGCGTGACAACTCCGTGTCGTTCAGGCATTTCCTGAATTTAAGGACCTTGTTTATCGGCATCGAAAACGACATGCGCGACAGCATCGGTGGTTTTGTCGGAAAGGAATTTGACCGATACACTATTCACGAAGCCCGCTATGAGGCGGAACAACGGAAATTGCCCAACCCGTGGCGATTGGTGTCTGCATTGGAATGGCAGAACGGGCGCGATGCCTTTGGCAGCAGGGGCAAATACCTGCGCAGCACGCTTGAATGGCGTCAACAGTTTTTTTATTCGCCAAAAAGAAAAATCACGATGCGAGCGTTTGCGGGCGGCTTCCTCCACAACGCTCGCCGCGACAGGGGCATCGTGGCGGGCGACCCTGCGCAGGCATCACTTGCGCTCAATCCGCAGGGGTTCAACGACTACCGTTTCGACCAAGTGTTTCTCGCCCGCGGCGGAGAGCGCGGCATTCTCGGCAGGCAGGTGAGCCAGACGGAGGGCGGCTTCAAAGGAGCGTTTGGCCCGGCATTCGCCAACACCATCGGTGTATCGAACAATTTCGTTCTCGCGCTCAACCTGAAGGCCGATTTTCCCAAACGACTCCCATTGGGCTTGCCCGTGAAACCGTGGTTCGACATTGGCTATTACGACGATGCCACACTGTTGGGGGAGAACCGCCCGTCCAGCGAGCAATGGATGTGGAGTGGCGGGTTCATGCTGGAGTTTCTCAACGGCGGGCTGGAGATTTATTTCCCGGTTGCTCACTCCAAGTTTTTAAAAAACAAATACAACGAGGTGTTTGGCAGTAATTATTTGCGTTGGATTTCGTGGAGTATGCGGTTGGACAGAGTGCAGCCACAGGATGTACTGGAACGTTTTGTCCGTTAAAGAACCTTATCTTTGGCGAATGGTACCACGCGATGCACTTTGGAAAAGCATCCTCGAAGACCTGTTCGAGCCATGTGTTTACTTCTTTTACCCAGAAGAAGCGCAGTTGGTAGATTGGAGTCGCCAGCCAGAGTTTTTAGACAAGGAGCTCCGGCGAATAGTGGCAAAATCGGAAGCGCCGGGACGTGTGGCCGATAAACTGGTCAAAATCTGGCTATTGGATGGGAGCGAACGCTGGATGTTGATTCACATAGAGGTGCAAGGCTATCCCGAAATGTCTTTTGCGAGAAGGATGTATGACTACAGGGTGCGCATCAAAGAGAAATACGGAACGGATGTGGTGGCCTTGGCCATCTTGACCGATGAAAGCCCCTCGTTTCGACCTAGCGCCTACATAGAGAGAACTTGGGACAACGAATTGATTTATCGGTTTCGGGCTTACAAACTGCTTGACCACCACCCATCCAGCTTTCCCGAACCTGACAACCCATTCTCCATCGTCATGGAAACCGCTTTTTACAGCTTGCGCCCCAACAAGCTCGATGACGAGGGATTGCTGGAAATCAAGAAAAAATTGATGCGCAATTTGCTAAAAAGAGGACTCTCCCGACAGCGAGTGTTGAATGTTTTGCATTTCATAGATGAGTATGTACATTTTGGAGAATCAAAATTTCAGGCTACTTTTGAGGCAGAATTAGACAAAGTTTTCAAAATCGAAAAAACGATGAGCACTTACGAATTGGTTTTGAAGGCCCGCCGCGCCGAAGCGCGCAAACTCAGAAAAGAAGCCATGGTAGAGGGGCGTGCCGAGGGGCGTGCCGAGGGGCGTGCCGAGGGGCGTGCCGAGGGGCGTGCCGAGGGGCGTGCCGAGGCTTTACGACTCGCCGCAGCAAATATGCTACGCGAAGGGATGGCACCCGAGTTCATCGCTCGCGTGTTGCAATTGGAAGTGGAACAGGTAATGGAGATACAAAAGCAACAGAACTCATCCTCTCAAAATTAAGGATGCTTCAGGCACCCATCAAATGCGCCTGAAGCATCCCCTTGAGGTGTGCCTTGAAGCGGATTTGACTTTTTTCCGAATAAATGTCTTCCTCGCAATCTTCTTCCAAGATGGCGCACATCAGGCTACAATGACTGATGAGCGATGAAAAAGAACCGAATACGGTGGCCACCGTTAGCTCCGCATCTACTGGCCGAAACATCCCATTCTGTTGACCATCGAGAATGAAGCCGCGCACCAGCGCAAGATTGTGCGCCAGATGGTCGGTGATGATTTTCACCAGCGCGGGGCGCTGGCGCAGCGACATTTCGCGCATGATGAGTCGGTGAAAATCGCGCCCTTGAAAGAATTTTTCCGCGTACATATCCACTGTCAGCGACAGCTTTTCCCACGGGCTGAGCGGGGAGCGCGACAAGGACTCGAGACGCTCGCGGGTTTCGGGAAGTCGAGCCGTGATAATTTCTTCCAGCAGTTGTTGTTTCGTGCCAAAATGGTAATTGACCATGGCGACATTGGCACCGACTGCTGCTGCCAATTGGCGCACGGATACTGCCTCGAAACCATGTTCGGCAAACAGTCGTTCAGCTACATCAAGCAGGAGAGCGCGTGTCCCGTTTCGATCGGGTGGGGGAAGGTTCGACATGCTGTGGGCGAGAAATGTGCGACAAAAGTATAAAAAATCACTCCCGGTTGGACAACCTTGCCTCAACGGCCACTCAGCTTTTTTTGGAATTGCCCGGCCAGCCAGTCGCGATGAAGAATTTCTTGGGCGGGCGGCAACTGCTGCGCAAGGGTTTGATAGCGCATTTTGTCGTGAGGGGCTATCTTGGCAAATTTGGTGGTGAACTCAACAAACTTTTGCATTTGTCGCTTGATATGCGTATCCAATAGCAGATTGCGCAACAAGAAAATCCGCGTGGCTTCCAAGTAAGAGAGCAACAATTCCGTCTGCTCCGTTTCGCAATAAATTTTGATGAGCAGGCTGCGGGCAGACACGTTGAGCAACACGTCCGTGAATTCGACTTGGAGCAAGGCTCGTTGTGCCTCGTCGTAATTTTTCAGGTAATAGTGGTGCTGCGCGAGGTTGTAGCGAAAGGTGTTGTCCCGATATTCTTCCGGCAATCGCTTTTGATATTCGTGGATGAATTGGCGCGTCCACTCAGCTTGGCCAGTTTTGAGGCCGACAGTGACAAGATTGGTGTATTTCCATGGAGGAAGAAGGTCGTTGTCGAAAATAAGCCCGTTGCTCAGCATCAATTTGTTGATTTCCAAATGCTCGTTTAGAAAATGCTGGTCGTTGTGGCGATTGATGCGCAAGGCGCAGTAATTGAGCAGATGCGTGTAGAGCTGTCTGAGTTCGTCGCGGTGAAAACATTGTTCAGAATCAGCTACCAACGACTTGGCAAGCTCAAAATTTACGGTATCGTCAGGTTTGGTCAAAAGTAACAGCAGTCGGCGATATACCTGTATGGTCGTGACCTTCTCGTATCTGGCAGCCGCCGACCATTGGAGCACTTCCTCCCAATAGTTTGTTTCGTAGCGGATGTTCAACAAGGTTTCGTAGTTGAGCATTTCGCATACAAAACGCAGCTTTTCAGCCACAAAATAAGTATCCAAAGCATCCGCCGCTGCCTGAAGGCGCTCGTCGAACCCGCGTTGGTTGCGGTCGCCGTGTTCATAAAAAAGCCGCTTGACCACAAGCGACTTTTGATAATAGTCGGCATCTCGCACGACGGCAGCCTCCATCTGTTTTTCGATATCCGATTGGACTGACTTGTAATGCTTGGGCAAGTTGCGTGCTTGATATTCTTGTAGCAACGCAAGTCGTTGTTTGTCCTCGTCGGCATACAGGTCTTCGGCCACAAGAAACTTCTCAACGAGTGCGAGCAGTCGGCTGGAAAGATGCGCCAAGCTTCTGTCGTCCAGCGGTTTTTCTGTGGGCAGTTTTTTCACCACGATTTGTCGCTCGATATTAGGGTGTGAAAAGTCTGGCGCGTACTTTTGTAAATAATCGTAGAGCAGCACACAGTCAGTGTTTTTGTTGAAATAAGGCGACCGCAAGAAATCCCCTAGCCTCGACAGTTGTCGAGGAGTCATCGTGCGGAGAAGCTCTATGATTTTGCTGTCGGTCATTTTCCAGAATGCTCGCCCGAAAGTTCTGCCTTTTAAGTCATTTTCCAACCAAATGCTTTGTCATGCGCCTGTCAGCCTGTTTTCTGCTTCTCTCTCTTTTTTCTGCGTCAGCAGCGGCGCAACCCTTCATCATGTACCCCGGCGACACCAACAATGATGGGGTGGCGAATCATTATGACCTCTTGCCCGTCGGAATCGCGTACAATCAGACGGGGCCGCCGCGCCAGCCTGCCACAATCCTCTGGGTGCCCCAAATCGTGGAAGAACCGTGGGACGCTTTTCTGCCAGTCAGCGGCATCAACCTCGCGTTCGTGGACTGCAACGGCATGGACACCATCAATTCTTTGGACATCTTCGCCATCGCCCTCAATTACGACAGCACTCAAAACAACTCCTTTCCTCCGCCAAGCCCCTATCAGCCCAAGTTAATTGATACCTGTTTCAGCTGCCCGCCTCCAAACATTTTGGTCACGTTCAATAAAGACATTGTGGATGTCACGGGGCAATTAGAGGCTTACATTCAGCTGCAATATCCATTTCAGGTACCCGCTCCGCTGGGCGCTCTGGGCATCGCCTTCGACGTGGAATACTACTACACCAACACCATCATTGATTCTCTTACCCAAGTATTCCCTGACACGTTCCCCAACAGTAGGATGTATGTGGTGGCAAGGCACACCGAAGTGCTGACCAATGAGCTGCTCCCCGCCGCAGGGCGCATGGGGTTCGCGGCAGCGGGTCGCGGGGAAAATGTTTTTTTCGCAACCGACACGCTTATGACCGTCAGTTTTGTGATTGACGCGATGATTATCCGCGACGACACACCCGACACTTTTTCCCTGCGAATCTCCAACGTGCTGATTTTGAACAACCTTGAACAGGTGATAACCTTAGGCAAAATCATCACCGATTCCGTGGTGGTGGTTTCCACAAAAACATCGGGATGGGCAGCTCCCCCGCTCACCATTTTCCCCAACCCCGTCCGCGATGTGCTTACTGTCGAATCATCGGAAGCGCCGATAGAGCGGGTTGACATTCGGAGCCTCGCGGGCGAGCAAATGTTGTCGTTGATTATCCACAAACAACATCGCGTCGAACTGCCAGTTGTTTCACTGCCAGCAGGCATTTGGGTGGCGGTGGTGCATACACGGGACAGTGTGACGACAAAAAAATTTGTGAAGCGGGAGTAAGCGTTTCAATACTAAAAATTCCGACCTTCGCCGCCACATCTTTCGCCCACTTCCTAATCCAAAAGCCCCACTCCTGACCATTTTCCCGCCGTAGTCTCAGGTTTTCAAACCTTTCGTTAATCGGTTTGGTCCGTGCATGAAACGAAACCCGCACTCGTTTCAGCGCCCAGGACGAAATCTAACCCATTGCCCATGTCGTTACACAAACACCTTTTACTGCGGCGAAACCTTCTTTTAACTCTCTTTACCCTTTTTTCCATCCTTGCGCATGCCCAAGCCCCCGTCGAAATTTGCAACAACGGCATTGACGACGACGGCGACGGCCTCATTGACTGCTACGACCAAGACTGCACCTGCACCGGTCAATGCGATGATTTTTACTACACCACTTGCAACGCCGATTGTTACTATATCCCGCCGTGCGGGCAAATCACGCTCGGCGTGCAATGGGAAAGCGAGGCACAAACCGGCACCTATTCCACCCTTGTGGCAGGCGATTTGGACGGCGACGGCATCCCGGAGGTCGTGGCCTATCGCGTGGAAGCGCCTGACCTGTTCATCATTGACGGCGCGACCGGTGCCACCAAGGTGCATATCATAGGCCCCACCGTGTGGCCGGGCGGCACCGCCCCCGCCATCGCCGACCTCGACAACGATGGATTCGGGGAAATTGTCATCGTCGGTTTCGACCGTCGGCTCTATTGCTACAATCACGACGGCTCGCTGAAATATGTCAGTGCCATTCAAGTAGGCTACGACGGTCGCTATCGCTATTCCGTGCCAAACATCGCCGACTTTGACCACGACGGCTGGCCGGAAGTGAACATCGGCAATCAGGTGTTCAACGGCCAGACGGGGGCGCTGCTGGCACAAGGCGGCCCCAACGTGTCGGCTGGCGAGCACCCCGCTCGGGTGGCGGTAGGTTTTTCCTTCGCCTCCCCTGTAGCTATGGACGTATTGCCCGACAATTTCTGCCCCGATTGCGCCGGGCTTGAGATTGTCGCAGGCAATCAAGTCCTTTCCGTGAACTTAGTGACTGGTGCCGTCACGCCCGTCGTCACGGCACCCGCGCCGTTTACCGATGGCTTCACCAGCATCGTTGACTTTGATGGCGACGGCGACCTCGATGCCATTGTGCAAGGCCGCAACGGGAGCAACAATTTCAACACGGTGTATTGCTGGGACATTCAAACCAGCACCATTTTGCGGCAATACCAATTGCTGAACAACTGGCAAGAAGGCGCCTCGCGGGTGAATGTGGCGGATTTGACTGGCGACGGAAGTCTGGAAATCAGTTTTGTGAGCCATCCTTACCTCTACGCGCTGCGCAACAACTTCACTCCTCTGTGGATAAACGACGTGTACGACGCTTCTTCCATCACCTGCTCCAGCGTGTTCGACTTTTGCGGCGATGGCTCCGCCGACGTGATTTATCGCGGGGAATTCAGATTGCAAGTGCTGGATGGCGCAACGGGGCAGGTGAGTTGGGAGGACAATTGCCGCAGCGCCACTCACATCGAAAATCCATTGGTACTCGATGTGGACGGCGACGGACAGACGGAAATCATCGTGCAGTGCGGCACTCCCGACTATAACTCAACAGGACACGGCAAAGTGATTTCATACAAAGCTGTGGGCGCGCCCGGCATTGCCTCTCGCCGTGTGTGGAACCAACACGCTTATTTCAACACAAACATCAACGACGACCTCAGTGTGCCGCGCTACCAGCAGAACCCGCATATCATCGGCGATGGCGTGCGCATGAACTCCTTTCTCAACCAGTATTTCAACCCTTCCTTCCCTTCGCCCGACGGGGTGTTGGCTTTGCAAAATGTGGTCTGCGTGCTGGATTCTCTGCAAATAACAGTAACCCTCTGCAATGAGGGCGACAATATATTGCCCCCTCAAACACCCGTGTCGGTTTATCGAGGCAATCCCCAAACTACCTCCGCGCAGTGGTTGGGTGCGCTTCCGCTCGGTTTCGACTTGCAGCCGGACAGCTGCCGCGTTTACACGTTCAACATTCCGCGCGTGGCCAACGACTCGGTTTTCATCGTCCTGAACGACGACAACTCCCTGCCCACGCCCTACAATCTCTCACAGGACTTCCCCGTCACCGCGATTGGTGAGTGCAAATTCGCCAACAACATCGCCTCGTTCTTTGTCAAATACCAACCCGATGTCGTCCAACTCGGTCAGGACACCGCTATTTGCGACAATACTTCTTTGCTTCTGAACGCCGCCGGAAGCGACCTTGCCACTTGGCAATGGTCGTCGGGCGCGACCACTCCCACCCTCTCCGTGACCACACCCGGCACCTATTCGGTGACGGCGACCGACGTGTGCGGCTTCACACAGACGGATGTTATCGTGGTGACCATTGACAGCAGCACCGTGGTGAGCCTCGGACCCGACCCGTCCATTTGTCAGGGCGAAACGGTGTCGTTGGCCGAAAGCGGTTTTGATTTTTATCAATGGACGGGAAATGGGCTGAGCTGCACTACCTGCCCTGCGGTCACGGTGGCCCCTTCGACTTCGGGTTTGGTGGTGCTGGTGGCGGGTTTTCTGAATGGCTGCGTGAACCGCGATTCGGTGTACATCACCGTTCACGACACTTTCAACTATAAAATTGACACGACCATCTGCTACGGCAGGACGCTGGTTTGGAACGGACAAGAATTGCCCCCCGACTCCAAGCGCACGTTTTTCCTGCAAACGGTGCACGGCTGCGACTCGACGGTTCATGTGAACGTAATCGGCACCACGCTCGGCACTTACCAAATCACGGTGGACACCTCCGTTTGCCTCGGCTCTTTGCTGTCTATGAATGGCGCCAACCTGCCACCCGGCGCGGGAATCACCTTCCATCTGAACGCGGAGACGGGTTGCGACTCTACGGTCATGGTGACGGTGGCTCCAAAGGACACATTCGCCACGGTGGAGAGTCCGACGATATGTTCCGGCGAGTCTTATCCTGTGTTCGGTGCCCCGGTCACGGAGAGCGGTATTTACAAAAGAACATTTTTAGCGAAAAACGGGTGCGACTCCACACACACGGTCAACCTGACCGTGCTGGCCCCCATTGTACTGGAAATTGACGGAAGTCCGAGTTGTTTTGGAGAGGCAACGGGGGCGCTGTCGGTGACGGCCAACGGCAACGCCCCTCCTTTCAAGTACGCTTGGAATTTCGCAAGTAGTCAGCCAAAGATAGACAATGTGCCTGCGGGCAATTACACCGTGACCGTAACCGACAAAAATGACTGCACCGAAACGGCTAGCACGATAGTGGAAGCCCATCCCCCTATCTTGTTTTCGGCGAAGGCGGATTCGGCCACTTGCTACAACTTGCCCGATGGGGGCATCGCGCTGGAAACACCCGATAGTAGCTTGGTTTTCAGCCTCGACGACGAAGTGTTTTCCCAAAATAAACTTTACGAAAACCTGCTGGCGGGCAAATACACGTTGTTTGCCCAAGACATCTATGGATGCGTGGACACCTTGCCTATTATCGTACCCTCGCCACCACCGTTGTTGCTGAGCCTGTCCACAAAAGAAGCGGAAGTGCAATTGGGCGACTCCTTGGAAATCAAGGTGTTTGCATCAGGCTTGGAGCCGCTTGCCTACCATTGGGCGGATTCGTTTTATTTGAGCTGTCACAACTGCCCCGACCCTGTGTCGAAGCCGCTCTCCAATGTGCTGTATAGCCTCACGGTGACAGACAAAAACGGCTGCACTGCTTTTGAACAGTTGCAAATCATCCTCAACTATGTGGTGGATGTGTACGTCCCCAATGTTTTCTCGCCACTTTCGGCCAGCGACCAGAACAGTCGCTTTGAGATGAGTTTTGGGCCAGCAGCGACGCGGGTACGATTGATGCGAGTGTTTGACCGATGGGGCGGGTTGATGTACGAGGTGCACGATGTGACTCCCAACGACAACTCTCGCGCTTGGGACGGGCGACGCAACGGAAAAGTCGTCACGCCGGGGGTCTATACTTGGATGATGTGGCTGGAACTCGCCGACGGCACGATAAGACAGCTGGACGGTGACGTGACGATAGTTCGATGAAAATGAAGGTTTTGATTTTTGAAATCCAACTACATGATTTCCGATTGTTGATGTCTCGTTTGGGACATTCGGAATCGGAAATCATGTAATCGTTGTTCGGAAATCACTTTCAAGCCGTTTTGCTTTCGTCATCTCCTTCGGGTTTGTCTTTGCCGGTCAGAAACTGGCGAGTCTCGTCGGCTTTGTCGGCCACATAGTCCTTTGCTTTTTCCCAAAAATCGCGGCCTTTTTCGGAGGCTTCGGCCAGTTCTTCCTTGGCCTCGCCATAGACGGATTTTGCCTTGTCTGAAATGTAGCCCAATGCACCACCCTCGTGGGCGGCCATTTTTTCGCGCATGACTTTCAGTTCGGCAGCGGCCTCGGCGGCTTCGGCTTTGCCTTCGGCGGCAAGTTTTTCGGCTTTTTCACTGAGTTCGGCAAATTTTTCGGTAGCGGTGCCTTTCAGGTCTTCATAGGCGACACCTGCTTTTTCCAATGTTGCCTTGGCCTTTTCGGATAGGTTTTTCCAAAAATCTTCCATGATGGTGACAGTTTGTTTTGTGAAGAAATGAGGCTGCGAAAGTACGCAAATGAGCCGTGAAAAAACATGGAGCCACTATTAAAAAAACGTAACTGCTTAGGCTGCCACAGATTGCACAAATTTTCACAGATGAATGACAAACAATAGTAAAACTTAGACAGGGGCAGCGCCCCGAAAAATCGGTAGGAGATGCTAGGCAAATCTGTGGCGATAGAGACTCGCTGGTAAGTAGTTACAAAAAAAACTGACTATAACGGCGGCTATAAACCCGCCCCGGCAGGCGAAATGTCGCGCCCCATCGGGACTGGAGTTTTTGGTCATGGCTGTTTCTACCGACATCACGCCTCGCTGGGACGGTCATTTTTGTATATCACCACAATCCCTTATAGTCGAAAAAAACATTGTTTTCTCAGCTCCGCTCTTCCCACACCTGCGCCAAGTGCACCATCGTTTCGGCTGCTTTTTCCATGTCTTGCACCGACACCCATTCTTGTTTGGAGTGAAATGCGTGCTCGCCCGCGAAGATGTTGGGGCATGGCAAGCCCATGAACGAAAGCCGGGAGCCGTCGGTGCCGCCTCGTATGGCACGCTTGAGCGGGGTTTTGAACCCAGCACGTTGAAGAGCTTCGAGCGCATAGGTGACCACCTGTGGGTGTCGGCGCAGCACTTTGCCCATGTTGCGGTATTGCTCGGAGACTTTGACTTCGGCGTGTGAGTTGGGGAAGTTTTTCATCACGCCATCCACGATTTTTTGAAGGGTTTTGGCGTGGCGCTTCAGGCCGCTTTCCGTGAAGTCGCGTATTATGAGTTTGATGGTCGCTTTTTCCAGATTGCCCTCAAAGTGCATCGGATGGATAAACCCCTGCCGCCCTTCGGTGTGTTCGGGGCTTAGTTTGTCGGGGAATTTGGCAACGATGCGGGCGGCGATTTTCAGGGCATTCTCCATTTTGTCTTTTGCGAAACCGGGGTGCGCCGACACGCCATGCACCGTGACAGTGGCGGCATCGGCGCTGAAGGTTTCGTCTTCGATGCTGCCAGCGGTTTCTCCGTCAATGGTATAGCCATACTTGGCACCGAGTTTTTTCAGATTGACCTTGTCTACGCCGCGTCCGATTTCCTCGTCGGGTGTGAAGAGGATGCGGATTTTTCCGTGTCTCAATTGTTTGTTGTTCAGCAGGATGTGCGCGGCATCCATGATGGCCGCCACGCCGGCCTTGTTGTCGGCGCCCAAGAGCGTGGTGCCGCTGGCCGTGATGATGTCGTGGCCTATTTGGTGTTTCAAGTCCTCATGTTCGGCCATGCGAATCACCACAGAAGGGTCGTCGGGCAGCACAAGGTCTTGTCCTTTGTAGTTGGCGTGAACGATGGGTTTCACGCCTTCTCCCGAACAATCGGGCGAAGTATCCACATGGGCGCAAAAACAAATGACCGGCACTTTTTTGTCGGTATTGGCGGGGATGGTGGCATAAACGTAGCCATGCTCGTCCAGTTCGGCATCGGCGATGCCCATGGCTTTCAATTCTTGGACGAGCAAGCGAGACAGGTTTTTTTGTTTTTCCGTGCTGGGCTGGGTTGGGCTGTTGGGGTCGCTCTGAGTGTCAATGGTGACGTAGCGGAGGAAACGCTCTTTGGCAGTGTGCTGAAACATGGTGGCTGTTGAATTGGCCCAAAAAGAGGGATAATTGTTGATAAGGGTTGGTCTTCAAACAAGGGCGCCGCAAAATTGGGCAATTCCTGTCAATTCCCCCTCGGCTCCTTGCCTGTTCCCAAAACTTCTATTGGCCCGGCAAGGCCGAGTTGTTCACATCCCCCACTTTTAGCCCTTTAAAATTGACGTTTGGGAAATCGCCTTGAAGGTTCGGAATCGTGATGCTCTCCGGCGGGAGGTTTCCAGAGAAAGGCATGGTGGGGTCGGAAAAAGTGGCTGTGGCCGGGAAGAAGCGCCACGCGGGGAGGTTGGGCAGTTTTTGGTAAATGCCGAGAATGAGCTTGCGAATCTCCACCACGTCAAAGGTGGTCACCGAGTTGCTTTTGTTGGCATCGGCGGCGATGGTCTTCCACGGCGAATCGAATGGCTCAAGCCCCAAGATATGCCTCGAAATGAGCAACAAATCAAAGGTGCTCACGCCGTTCAAGTCGCTGGTGTCGTACGATGGTTTGATGACATAACTGTTTCCGAGCGGCATATCGTCAAACTGGTAATGCCCCGAATCGTCCGTCACAATCGTTGCGTTGCCCCCTCCCGTGATGGAGACCTTCACGCCGGGCATGGGCAGCCCCCAATGCGTTTGCACAGTGCCGGAAATGGAAAAAGTGGGTGGCGTGGGTTGCGGGTAGCCATTGAGCGTGGAGGGGTTGAGGTTTCCGGCATCGAGCCAGTCGCGGAGGCGCGTTTGTGGGCTGGCACCTTGGCTCCATGAAAAATCGAACCGCCCCCAATAGGTGACGTTGTCGAGACAGGGGTCAAATTGGTTGCGGCTGCCGCCGTGGAGCTGGCCGATGATGCGTTTGTTGGGGTCAAACAATGGGCTGCCTGACGAGCCTTGTTGGAAAATGCCAAAATCGGGTGCCACCTTCCAGTGGCTGTAGGCGGGACTGATGCCAAAAATGCCGCCCCAGTTAAGCGCCTGCGGATGGATGACTGCTTCCGCCGTGTCCACCGATATTTTTTTGATGTCGCCTGCCGGATGATGGATGAACGTGCTGTGGTTGACCCCCGTCGTGTCGCGGCTCCAACCATTGAACCACAGACCATAATTGCCCGGCAGGGGGCTTAGCCGAAGGAGCATGAAATCCGTTTCGGCTCGAAAAGCAATGCGCTCGCAACCCAACACGGATTTGAAGGCAGGCTCGCTAGGCGGGTTGGCGCAGCCGGGTGCCTCATAGTCGAAATCGAAAATCCAAAAATCGAAGTTAGGGTTTTGACCAATCAATTGGCAGTGGTGCGCACTCAAAAAGTAAGGCTCCGCAGTGCCGGCGGTGTTGGCAATCAACGTGCCCGAACACCAGCCGAGCCCGTTGGAAAAAACCATGAGAATGCGTGCCACGCCCCTTTTTTCACTTTGCCATCCGGCACCCTGAGGGCAGTTGACGTTTATGTTGCAGGGCAGGGCATCTCCAAAATCGAGCAATCCGGCAGGCTCATAAGCCACGTCCACGCGATGCAGGTGCAATTGGGTTTGCCCTTTCGCATCTGCTGGCTCAAAATACTCGAGGCGCACCGTAGCGCCGGGCAGCAGCCCGATGGTGAATTTGCCGGAAGGGACACAGCTTCGCTCCGTGTAAGCGCCTTTCACCGTTTTCCCATCGGGCGTGTAGGCAAACAAGCGGCCTCCAGCGGGCAACCGGAACTGGTCGAACAACAAGGCCAGCCCCAACGCGCCGGGCGATTGCACCTCGCACTGCCACACGCGAGCACCATTGGGCAGGGTGGTCCATGTGCCGTCTTTGTCCATGGAAATATCCGCCGTCAGCGGTGCCGCAAAACGCTCTTGACCGGGCGTGTCAGCATCTTCTTTGCGAGCCTTTTGCACATCCAAGGCGGGCAAAACAACCGTCGCGGGTGTTTTTTGCGCCAAAAGCGATTGATAGTCGGGCGAGAAAGCAAAGGGCTGGCCTCTGTCGCTGATTTGGGCTTCGGCAAAGAGTCCGAGGAATAGGGCGAGCAGGGTAAAATGTTTTCTCATAAGATGCGGGAAGGATTGGTGATGCTGGATTTTTGAAAAAAATCAGGCCAAAAATAAAAAAGGTGGCTGAATGGGCCGCCTTGATTTTATATCCTGCCTCGCCAAAATTGGTCGGATGACCATGATGACATCCTCGATTTTGAACGAATCGCGCTTTCAACCATGCTGAAAACTTGGTGGCGCGACAGCTATTCTCGGTTTGTAAGAGGCATCATCTTTTGAGGAACAAAAAAGGTGACATCTCGGCCTGTTTTTGAGGTGTCGCCCCTCCATGCTTCCAGGACGACACCTCAGAACCCGACAAAGCGAGAATCGCTGGTGGTGCGAGGGATAATTTAATGCAGGACAACCGCCTTGACATCCCAGAGACAAGATAGCCGATGTTTAAGATGTCTTTTGTCGGGTTGGGGTAAACCCTTATCTGCTCTTGCGTGTAACTGCTGACAGCGGAAGCCAACTTAGCAGGCCGTTCTTCCTCTTCCGAGCAATCGGGGCTTTGCTCTATGCCATTCTTCCACAGTATCGCTTCCGACAAAAAGCCCGCCTCGTCGCAATTGTTTGTCCATGTTTTTAGTGTTTCGAGGGTCGGATGTGGCAGCTTGTCCAATTGTGTGCCCCCGGAAAGGTGGGCGCGGAGCGTGTCATATACTTCGCACGTCTTCGCCAACGACCATTCCACCAGCCCCCCACTCTTCAATGAAACGGGTTCTGCACTTCGGGGCTGTTGATGAAAGTAGTGTCGGTCAGGGTATGTAGGAACGCGATGACATCGGCGGTCTGTTGCGGCGTGAGACCAGTGTAGTGACCGCCGACAGGGAAACCGATGGTGCGCACAAACGGGTCTTCATTGATGACGCCGAAGCCGTTGTCGTTGTACTGCGCCAGCACCTCTTCCAGTGTCTTGAAACGCCCATCGTGCATATAAGGTGCGGTGAGAGCGATATTGCGCAGCGTGGGCGTGCGGAATTTTCCGTTGTCGAGTTTGTTGCCCGTCACCGCGCCGCGTCCTTTGTCCACAAAATCATTGAGGTCGCCCACGCTGTCGAGGCCGTTGTTGAAAAACTGCCCACCCGTCAGGGTGATGCCTCCGTGACAGTGAAAACATTGGGCATCGGGGAGGCCGATGAACTGGCCTTCGTCAAAAAACATCAGTTTGCCGCGCAGCTCGTTGTCTTCCAAGTCGAGCTCGCCTTTCACAAATCGGTCGAACTTCGAGTCGCCGCTACTTATCAGGATGCGCTCGAATTGGGCAATGGCTTTTGCGGCCAACTCTTTCGTGATTTTTTCGCAGCCGGTGATGCCAAAAGCCTTGCGGAACAGCTCGGGATATTCGGAATGGCCTTTCAGCCGTTCGATGACATCGGGCCAAGTGGCGTGCATCTCGATGGGGTCTTCCACCGGGAGCAACGCCTGCTCTTCCAGCGTTTTCACCCGTCCATCCCAGAAAAGGGCGGTGCTGACATACGCGATGTTGAGCAAGCTCATGGCGCTGCGTTTGCCGGGTGTGCCATCTATGCCCAAAGAAACGGCCTGATTGTCCGTGAAACTTCCTTGCGGGAAATGGCACGTTGCGCATGACATGGTGCTATCGCCTGAAAGAATGGGGTCGTAAAAAAGTCGCCGCCCCAGCTGCACGCCTTCCAGCGTCATCGGATTGTCGGATGGGACGGGCACTTGTGGGAAATGAGCAGGCTTTTTGATGGTGTAGGGAGTGGGGCTATAAGGTATGTTGGTGAGGTCGCACTCAGAGGCTGGCCCCGGCGGCGGGTCTTTTTTGCATTGTGGCAACAAGCATACAGCGATGGCTACTGCCACCACTGCCAATGGTCTCACTCCTTTGTTGAATGTGATTTGTTGCATCCGAAGATATCTTTTCTATAGGGCCCCAAGTGGAAGCCGCTGGTTAATTCATTGAAGTCGCGTTTTTGAAATTCAGCATCAGTTTTTGCGCCAAGGCGATGTTGGACGCATCGTGCGAGGTGGTCCGATTGCTCGGCACTTCGAGGTCGAGCAACACGCCATCGAAGGTGAACAGTTTTTTCAAATCAAACTCTATGACGAGCGAGCTGGTGCCGCTCACGTCAATGGGGGCGCTCATGGTGGCCACGTTGTAAACAGGGTCGGAGCCACAGTGATAAAAAATCACCGTCTCGGTAGTGTCGTTGGCATCCAAGTCCACGCGGCCCTGCACTTTTGTGAAGATGTAGCTCTTCCATCCAAGCCAGTATTCCGACTCGATGTAGAGGGGATGGCTGGGCGAGAAATCGGAGGGTCTTTTTGCGTTCAAATCGGCCTTGACCCCGTAGCCGATTTTGATGCCCGAGTAGTCGCCATCCGGCACCGTGTATTTGAAAGAAACCTCCACGGCATCGTTGTTGGTGGCATCGTCTGGCGTGAAATCCACCCACTCGATGTCGGAGAGTTTTGTTTCCACGGCACCGTTCAACAGTGCAATGTCAGACAGATAAGTGTTGAATCGGTCGAATGTGACCACCTTGTCGCCGTAGGGATAGTTCTTGTATTTTTCCAAAGGTTGGCCATCGTAAGTGGCTCGGAAAGTGAGGGTGAAATTGTTGGGCTGAACGGACGGGCCTTTGCTGTCCTCGCAAGCGACCATAAAAGTCAAAGCCAATAAAGCGAGCAGGGCGACGATGTGATTTTTCATAGTCAGTGTTGTGTTTGAGCGGGAGGAATGTGTGCAAACCTCTGAAATACTATTGAGAAACGCTAAACACATTCGGCAAGTTGGCGACAATTTGACTTTTCCATGATGGAATGTCGCCGCTTGTCCAATTTATGCCGGCGAACATTTTTTTGTAGTCAACGCCGAGTTTGAGCCGGAAGTCGAAACCGCCCGACTCATGCACGAAATTGCCGGTGTTTTCAATGAAAAAATTGCCCAAATCTGCCTGTGTGAAAGCAAGCGTGTCAGGCTTGGTGGCAAGCATGGAGTCTCTGGCGACGACGGCTTGCAGGAACACATAACCCGCCGAAGGGCCGTACCACAGGCTATCCCCTTGAATTCGAAGCGGGCTTCCGGTGGGAGCCAATTGCGGGACGACGCGCTGCGCGTCGGGCGAAAGCCCCAAGCGAACTTTTACGCGCTCAAAAACGCCCGTTGGCTGAAACTCGCCCACTGGGTTGTCCACCGGAGTGCGGCGCACCAGCAGGAAGTCCTTGATGAATGTTTCTTTGAGCGTGTCGCCGCCCGTCGGGGCGTATGTGAAAAGCTGCACCGTGTCGCTCACGGCGAAAAGCCCGTTGTCTTGGAACAATTCAAACTCCGACAGGTAGAAGACCACGCTTTTGATGCGAAAAATTTGCCCCGCGTCGTTCTGATAAAGTGAGTCGGGCAGGTATTGGAGGGTGTCGAATCGCTGCACGGTCTCGAGGCGAAGGCGCGGGTACTGGCAGCAGCAGTTGCGGTCGGCTGCCGCGTCGAAGTTGGTGGCCTCAATGTCGAGGCAACCTTCTTTAGGCTCAAAGCACGCGGGGAGCAACAAGACAGCGACAAGAATGACGGCGAATGAGATGCGAGACATAGATTTCAACTCAGAGATTATTTAAGGCAGCGTGTGCGGTATAGGTGTGGCATAAAGGCTTTGAGAACAACGATAAAGTAAAACTCCCATGAGCGTTCATGCCACACCTACGCAGGTTTCTTAGCCTCATATTTCCTTCATCATCTTTTTGATAATTTGCTTCACCTGCGAGGAGAACTCTTTTTCCAAAATCCAGTGAGCGTAGTTTTTCTCTTTTTTCAAAACCTCTTTCACTGGTTGGCCGACGTATTTTCCAAAATTGAAAACCACCGTGCCGTCGGGCTGAACCTTGAGTTTCTGGGTGGCATCGAGAAAGTTTAAATCGTTGGTGAAGTCGTGCAGCGCCTGAATGTCGTTTTTGATAGGGGCTGGCACCAGGTTGCCCTCCTCGTCGAGCAGGTCTTTGCCCTCGTAGGCGCTTATTTGGCCTTTGAAGACATCAATGGTGGCGCGCACGTCGGCCAGCGCATCGTGGGCATCTTCCAACTCCTTGCTGCAATAAAACCGGTAGGCGGCTTTCAACGTGCGCGGCTCCATTTTGTAGAAAATACGCTGAACGTCTATCAAACGCCGCTTCGACACATCAAATTCCATCCCGACGCGGGCGAACTCTTCCATGAGCATCGGCACGTCGAAGCGGTTGGAGTTGTAGCCCGCCAAGTCGGCATCGCCGATGAAATCCCAAATTTTTTGGGCCACTTGGGCAAAGACGGGCTTGTTGGCCAAGTCCTTGGGCGTAATGCCGTGCACGGCCATGGCTTCTTCGGAAATAGGGATGCCGGGGTTGATGAGCATGCTCAATTCGGAGAGCGGCTGGCCGTTTTTGTGCAACTTCACCAACGCGATTTGCAGGATGCGGTCGCGCACGACGTTGAGGCCGGTGGTCTCCACGTCGAAGAAAACAAGGTCGCGGGTGAGGTTGATTTGGATATGGTCCATGAATTATTTTTTGTCGTTTAGAAGCCCCTCTCGTTTAGCGGTTTCCACCGGGCCATGCAATTGCACGGGCTGCTGGTTTTTTCGCAAGCGGATATTGAGTATTTCCACAAAAAGAGAGAAAAAGATGGCAAAGTAGAGATAGCCCTTGGGTATCTCTGCCTCAAGCAAATGGCCGCTGTGGGCTGCCTCAGCCACGAGCGAAAACCCGATGAGTATGAGAAACGACAGGCCGAGCATCTGAATGGTGGGGTGGTCGTTGACAAATTTGCTCACCGGCCCCGCAAACATCATCATGACCACCACCGATGCCACCACTGCGATAATCATCACAACCAAGTCTTTGGACAAGCCTACCGCTGTCAGGATGGAATCGAACGAAAAGACGAGATTGATGAGGGCAATTTGCAGGATGACCTGATTGAGGGCGCTTGGGCCTTTTTTCACGGCAGGGTCGTCGGTCTTTTGGGGCGATTCGAGTTTGTGGTGTATCTCTGTGGTGGCTTTCCAAAGCAAAAACAGCCCGCCGACCAGCAATATCAACCCTTGGCCAGTGAGGCCCGCGTGCTCGCCGGGATGCGATTCGTCCCAATGCGAGAGAAAATCGAGCGGCACGAGCACTTTGTTCAAAGACATGACCCAAGTGATGCCAAAAAGCAGGACGATGCGCAGCACCATGGCCAAGACGAGGCCGATGTTGCGGGCTTTGGGCTGCTCGGAGGCGGGCAACTTGTTGGAGATGATGGACAAGAAAATGATGTTGTCCACTCCCAAGACGATTTCGAGGAAGGTGAGCGTGAGTAGGCCTACCCATACTTCGCCCGATGTGAAATCGGGCATTGCAAGCAAGAACATAGCAAGTTCGAAGGTTTGAAGGTTTGAAGGTTTGAAGGTTTGAGGGTTTGGGGGTTTGAGGGTTTGAGGGTTTGGGGGTTTGGGGGTTTGGGGTTTGAGGGTTTGAGGGTTTGGGGGTTTGGGGTTTGAGGGTTTGAGGGTTTGGGGTTTGAGGGTGAGTGTGGGGTTTGAGGGTTTGGGGTGAGGAAGGTTTGAGGGTTTGGGGTTTGAGGGTTTGGGGGTTTGAGGGTTTGGGGTTGTTTGAAGGTTTGAGGTTTGGGGTTTGAGGGTTTGGGGTTTGAGGGTTTGGGGGTTTGAGGGTTTGGGGTTTGAGGGTTTGGGGGTTTGAGGGTTTGGGGGTTTGAGGGTTTGGGGGTTTGAGGGTTTGGGGGTTTGAGGGTTTGGGGGTTTGGGGGTTTGAGGGTTTGGGGGTTTGGGGGTTTGAGGGTTTGGGGTTTGAGGGTTTGGGGGTTTGAGGGTTTGAGGGTTTGAGGGTTTGAGGGTTTGGGGGTTTGGGGGTTTGGGGTTGGCGAGTTCGACAGTTGGAAGTATTACCAAAAACGCTGCAAGATTACGGTGTTGCCGCGAAACCCGCATCATGTTTGCTGGGCGACATTTGGCGACATTCAGGGCTAATTTTAAGGCGCTGTCTGCCACAACGCATAGTTTTGCCAAAAAATGAACATTCCGATATGAAAAAACACAACCTGCTTTTGTTCCTGCTGCTGGCCGCTTGGGCCGCCCACGCTCAGACTTCCACCAAGAAGTACGTCTTCATCGAGCATTTCACCAACACCAAATGCCCGAATTGCGCCAACAGAAACCCAGCCTTCTACAACCTCATCAACCAATATCCCAACGATATTCACCACATCTCCATCCACCCGCCTTACCCTTACAACACCTGCGGCCTGTATCAGGCTAATCCTGCTGAAAACAGCGCCCGCGCCTCCTATTATAGTGTTTTCGGCACCCCTAGCATAGCGATGAATGGCGCTTTGCAGCCCAGCAGCAACCCCCTGCTCTCGAACGCCACGCTTCAAAATTTTCTGGGGCAAACCAGCCCGCTCTGGCTCCAAGTAAGCGAGTCCGGCTCGGGCAACGCCAGAACGGTCACCGTGAATGCTCATTCGCTTGGCAACATTCCCACTGGCGCCTACAAACTCTATGTAGCCATCGTGGAAAAGGTGGTGAATTTCGCTGGTGGCAACGGCGAGACCGTCCACTACGACGTGTTCCGCAAAATGGCAACCGACATCAATGGTGCTGATTTCACGCCCGCGGCAATGGGCCAATCGGTATCTGCCAGCTTCAACTTCAACATCTCCGGCAGCTGGAATGCCAACGAAATCTACACCATCGCTTGGGTGCAAAACACCGCTACCAAGGAAGTGCTCAACAGCGGCACACGCTTCGACCCTTTGGTGACCAGCACCCAAGAGCCCGCCCCTCAATCTATCCAGATTCAGCCCAATCCGGCCAGCGAGGTCGCTTTTGCCCGCATCGGCGACGACACCGCCCAACAAGTCGAGGTGTTCGCCGTCAATGGCCGGCAGGCTTCCGTCACCTTTGAACACGCAGAGGCAGGCGCCATCCGCATCCCCACCGCCACACTTCCGGCTGGTGTTTATTTTGTAAAAATAAGAGGGGAAAAAGGCGTGTATGTAGCCAAGATGGTCAAAAACTGATACCGTTCAAAAAAAACATCCCCATCCTCGGAGTTTCCTGAGGATGGGGATGTTTTTTCCTCGAATCCTGTCTGCTCAATCCCTTTTTCTCTCGGGGAGCGGCTTGTCCACATAAGGCGCCGTGGGGCGATTGGCAATATCCCAAGCCGTGCAGAAAGCGAGTTGGGCGCGTTTGGCCAGCGCCTCGTAGTTTATTTTGTCAGCTGTATCGGTGGGTTTGTGATAGTCGGCGTGCGTCCCGTTGAAATAAAAAATAGCGGGTATGCCGCGCTCTGCGAAATTGTAGTGGTCGCTACGCTCGTAATAGCGATTGGGGTCGTTGGGGTCGTTGTACTTGTAGTCGAGCTCAAGTTTGATGAACCGCTCGTTCATCTCCTCGCTCAACTGGTGGAGCGTCGTGCTGAGTCTGTCGGAACCGATGACATACACATAGTCGGGGTTGCCCTCATGGGCCTTGTCCACCCGACCAATCATGTCAATGTTGACGTTGGCCACCGTTTGTTTGAGCGGAAACAACGGAAACTCCACATAGAATTTGGAGCCGAGCAGCCCCTTCTCCTCGCCACTCACCAACATACATATCACGCTGCGTTTGGGGCCGATGCCTGCCTTTTTGGCCTCTGCAAAAGCCCTTGCGATTTCGATGACACCCGCCGTGCCGGAGGCATTGTCGTCCGCTCCATAATAGATGACCGAGCTATCGGGCATGCCCAAATGGTCGTAGTGCGCCGTGACGACGACGTATTGTTTCTTCAGCACGGAGTCGGTGCCTTCGATGAAACCAACCACGTTGGAGCCGTTCAGTTTTTTGATTTCTTTTTCAAAACGAGCCTCTATTTTGGTTTTCACCTTCACGGGCTTGAAATCCTTCCCACCTTTGAGCGCGGCGATGGCCTCATCAGCTTTGTCGGCTTTTTTGCCCAAAATGTCGGCAGCCACCGAAGGCGTGATGAAGATGTTGTTGATAAATTCGTTGGCTTCGCGCTCGTTGGAAGCGGAGGTGGGCTTCCATCCCCAAGTGGAGATGAGACGGCGGTTGACTTTTAGGCTCTCGCCGAATTGGGTATCCACGATAAGCGCCATAATCGCGCCTTTTTGCTTCGCCAATTGCACTTTGCGCTTCCAATCGAGCGACCAAGCGGAACGGAACTGCGTGCCCGTAATGAGCGATTTGCCGTCGCTGCTCATAGGCTCGCCATCGTAAAAAATGACGGCTTTGCCTTTCACATCCACGTTGCCGTAGTCATTGTGCTTAGGGTCTTCGATGCCGTAGCCAACGAACACCACTTCTTTCAGTTCCAACTTGGGGGTGCTGGGATTGAAGGAAGGGAAGACGTAGAAATCCGTGCGGTTTTTGAACTCCTTTTCGCCCACTTTGAGGCCGATGTCTTTCCAGTTTTCGTTGATGAGTGAAATTTGCTGGAAATAGGTGTTGCGGTCGGCCACCGGAGGCAATCCAAGTGCCTTGAATTGCGCGGCGATAAAGTCTGCCGCTCTGCGCTGGCCTTCTTCGCCCGTCTCGCGGCCCTGCATTTCGGCGCCGGCGAGGGTTTCCACCAGAGGGCGCACTCGCTCGGCTGTGATGAGCGAGGCAAAAGGCATGGGGTCGGAATGCGGGTAGGGAACGACTTTTTTCTTGATTGGGGTGGGCTGAATCACCATTGAGTCTGCCTGTGCCGAGAGCGTGAAAGCGGGCAAGAGCAGCAATAAAAGCAGTCTGAGTTTCATGTCCAAAAAATCAATTTGAAGGTTTTTCCGGCTATTTCCGGTAAAAACACGCTGTTTAACTGAGGCGCAAATATCCTGATTCGGGTTTGTTTTGGGGTGTGTAATTTGTTTTTCAAACGTTAACCGGATATACAGCATTCTATCCAACCCTAAATTCTACTTTTGCGCCATTAAAAAGACCGCCCCGTAGTCACGTTGAATTTGCAACGGGGAAAAACCAGCCTCAGTGAGCCAACGCCCCTTTATAGCTTTCAACGATATTCGCCATGACGAACGACGAAACAACGCCTGCACCCGTCACCCCATACCGCTCCGATGCAGGCAAAAAGGCCGAGGTCGAGCGGATGTTTGACAAAATAGCCCCCAAGTACGACCTTCTCAATCGCGTGCTTTCGCTTGGCATTGATGTGAGTTGGCGCAAAAAAGCCCTCGAATATCTCAGCCCGGCGAGGCCCCAAGAGATTTTGGATGTGGCAACCGGCACGGCAGACGTGGCCATCATGGCTGCCAAAATGCTGAAACCTCAAAAAATAGTGGGCATTGACATCGCCAACATGATGCTCGACTTTGGCAGGGAAAAAATCAAGAAAGAGGGCTTGGAGCAGACCATAACCCTCGAAACGGGCGATTGCGAGCAGCTGCGCTTCTCCGATGCCTCTTTCGACGCGGTGACGGTGGCGTTCGGTGTCCGCAATTTTGAAAATCTGGAAAAAGGGCTTTCGGAGATGTTTCGCGTGTTGAGGCCGGGAGGCCGAGTAGTCATTCTGGAGTTTTCAAAACCCCATGTTTTCCCCTTCAAACAACTTTACAATAGTTACTTCAAATACGTTTTGCCCCTTGTGGGGCGTTTAACGAGCCGCGACGTGAGGGCTTACAGCTATCTTTATGAGAGCGTGCAGGCTTTTCCCGAAGGCACCGATTTTTTAAACATCTTAACCCAACTCGGTTATCAGCATCCGGTATGCAAACGCTTAACGCTTGGAATATGCTCTATTTACTCCGCAACAAAATGAGCCGTCGGCCCTTGGGCGCCGCCGCAGTGCGCTCAACGCTGCCACAACGCTTCATGCTCCTGTGCCTTTTGGCGTGCTGCCAATTGCCGCAATTGAATGCCCAATTCAGGCAGGGCAGCAACATCAACTACCAAGACTTTCAAGGGAAAAACTACTACTTCGGCATCACGCTGGGCTACAACCAGAGTGATTTCAGAATTTACCAATCCAAAAACTTTATTCTCAACGACTCGTTTGCCCGCGCCGAATCGGTGACGGGGCCAGGCTTCAACCTCGGCATCGTGTCGAACCTTCGCTTGGGCGACTATTTCGACATTCGTTTTTTGCCGACGCTTTCATTTATCGAGCGCACCATTCGCTACACCGTGCCGGGCAACGGCGATCGGGTGTTCCAGCGGCCCATCGAGTCCGTGTTGGTGGAAATGCCTTTTCATGTGCGCTACAAATCGGCACCCTACCACGATTTTCGCCTGTTCGTCATCGCGGGGGTGAAATACTCCTTCGACGTGGCCAGCGACTCGCGTACCCGCCAAGCAGCGGGCATCGTGAAGATAGCCCCCTCCGATTTTCAGGTGGAATACGGCGCGGGCATCCAGTTTTTCTTCCCCTATTTCATCTTTTCTCCGGAGCTGAAAATATCACAGGGGCTGAACAACATCCTCATTTTCAATGACAGGTTGGAGCAGAGCAATGTGCTCGACCGGGTGTTGAGCAGGGCATTCACCCTGTCGCTGCATTTTGAAGGGTAGGCCACCAAGTGGCCTTCAGCCATTGGGCATTCACTTTCCACTTGCCCTCCTGCTCTTCTTTTTGTGCTGGCAACACTTGGACTTGACTTTCACCAAGACCTACTTGGCGCAAGTAATTTTCGAGGTATTTGGCTCGCGGGTTTCTCGTTTTAAGCTTGGCGTTTTTGACGTGTATGACGAGTTGCTTTTCAGGAAATTGGAGCATGGCGTTCGCCGCAGTAATCAAATGTCAGTTGGAAAGTACCGGAAAACCCAAATGGTTCTCCGTGCAGGTCAACACAAAGCCGCATGACAACCCGATACTTTTTCCAATCCCGATGGGCAATGGGAGGTGATTCGCACAGCAGCACCAACCCGTCGCAAGAGTCGAAGCCACCCCGCAAAGGAAAAAACTATGTGGGCAAGGGCACGGGTTGGGGCTGCCCTTTGGCAAAAAACGACAGCAAGTCCCCCATCGTTTCCTTCAAGTCCTTGCGATTCACCACCAAGTCCACAAAGCCATTTTCCAACAAAAACTCGGCGGTTTGGAACCCTTCGGGCAAATCGCGCTTGATGGTCTCGCGGATGACACGCGGCCCCGCAAAACCGATGAGCGCACCCGTTTCGGCCAGATTGATGTCGCCCAACATGGCGAAGGAAGCCGTCACGCCGCCTGTGGTAGGGTCGGTCATGAGCGAGAAATAGGGTAATTGGGCCTTGGCGAGCAGGGTGAGTTTGGCGCTGGTTTTTGCCATTTGCATCAGCGAGAAGGCGCTTTCCATCATGCGTGCGCCGCCCGATTTGGAAATGATGAGCAGGGGCGATTTTGTTTCGAGGGAGCGGTCTATTGCCAACGAGATTTTTTCACCCACCACCGACCCCATTGAGCCGCCGATAAACTTAAAATCCATGGCAGCCACCACGAGCGGATAGCCATTCACCATGCCCTCGGCCACGGCCAGCGCGTCGTTCAAATTCGTCTTCTTGCGCGTCTCCTCAAGGCGCCTATCGTAAGGCTTCAGGTCCGTAAAGTTAAGAAAATCAACGGATACGAGGTTGTCGAAGAGCGTAGTGTAGGAGCTGCCATCGAACAACAGATAGAAATACTCCTCCGAGCCGATGGCGGTATGATAGTCGCATTTGGGGCATTTGTAGAAATTGTCGCGGAGGTCGCGAGTGGTGCTGGTCTGCTTGCAGCTTTTACACTGGAACCATACACCTTCCGGCACGTCTTTTTTCGACTTGGTGGCGGTGGATATGCCTTCGCGCAGTCGTTTGTACCAACTCATGGGCTTGTCTTTTGATTGATGATTGGCGGGTTGGTCGGGGCGGCAAAGATAGCGCGACTTGGAAAAAACAAGCATGAATAGAGCGGTCGCCAGAAAATGATTCTATCCCGGCATCGCTCGTGGGCACAAAGCAGATGTTTGCGCCCCCTGCAAACATCTCGCGCCCTCGCGCCAAATGTCCCTCAAAAGATAGCTACATTGAAAGCCTGCCGACATTCGCCCGAATAAAATTTCTCCCTACCTTTGCGCTGCCTCCCGAGCGAATAAACACTTTCACGTTCAATCTCCTTCGAAACTTGCCACTCATTAAATCCATTTCGGGCTTTCGCGGCACCATCGGTGGCCGCCCCGGCGACAATCTGACCCCACAGGATATTGTGGAATGCACAGCTGCCTTTGGGCAGTGGGTGCTCAAGACCTCCGGCAAACCCATCATCGTGGTCGGTCGCGACGGGCGCATCTCTGGCGAAATCGTCAGTGCATTGGTCATCAATACGTTGCGTGCGATGGGCATCTCCGTGATTGACCTCGGCCTCAGCACCACCCCAACGGTGGAAATCGCCGTGCCGCTCGAGAAAGCAGGCGGAGGCATCATCCTCACGGCAAGCCACAACCCCAAAGAATGGAACGCCTTGAAACTCCTCAACCACAAGGGCGAATTCATCAGCGCCAAAGACGGCGAGGCGGTGCTTGATCTCGTGGCGAAGAAAAATGTGGAATATGCGACCGTTGACAAATTGGGCGGCTATCGGCAGGATGACAGCTACATCCAAAAGCACATCGAAAAAATCCTTGCCCTGCCTTTGGTGGACGCGGAAGCCATCCGCGCCAAACAGTTCAAAATCGTGGTGGATGCCATCAATTCGACGGGTGCATTGGCTGTGCCGCCGCTATTGGAGGCACTCGGCTGTCAGGTGGTTTTGCTCAATGGCGAAGTGAACGGCCATTTTGCCCACAACCCCGAACCGCTGAAAGAACACCTTGGCCAACTCTCCACGAGCGTGCGCCAACAAAAGGCAAACCTCGGCATCGCCGTTGACCCCGATGTGGACAGGCTCGTGTTCATGTGCGAAGACGGCGAAGTCTTTGGCGAAGAATACACCCTCGTGGCGGTGGCCGACTATGTGTTGTCGAAGAAAAAAGGGAACACCGTGTCGAACCTGTCCAGCTCTCGCGCCCTGCGCGACGTGACGGAGAAACACGGCGGCGAGTACTTTGCCTCCCCCGTCGGCGAGGTCCATGTGGTGGAAAAAATGAAGGCCGTGAAAGCCGTCATCGGCGGTGAAGGCAATGGCGGGGTCATCCTGCCAGATTTGCACTACGGTCGTGACGCATTGGTCGGCATCGCATTGTTTCTCAGCCATTTGGTCAAAAGTGGTCGGCAGATTTCCACGCTCCGCAAAACCTACCCCGACTATCAGATGGCCAAATCCAAAATCGAGCGCACACCCGATATTGACCTTGACAAAATCTTTATTGCCCTAAAAGAGAAATACCAGCGCGAGCAAATCAACACCGAGGACGGTCTCAAAATTGACTTCGAGCAAGGCTGGGTGCATCTGCGCCCTTCCAATACGGAGCCGATTATTCGGGTTTATACGGAGAGCAATTCGATTGTGGTGGCGGAAAATTTGGCGAAGAAAATTATTCAGGATATACAGTCTTTACGGTAGGTCAAAATGCCGCGAAACGGATGAAGCAACACGAAGCAGTAATTCAAACATTGGAAAATCTTGGTGGAGTTGCCACGCTTGGGAAACTAAACCAAGAGGTTATGAAAATTGAAGATTGCAAATGGGGCACAAAGACCCCATTTGCTAGTATTCGTCGTATTGTTCAACTAAACAAGGATATTTACAAAATTAAGCCGGGCTTATATGGCTTGGTCAGGCATCGAAACAGGTTAGAGCAAGAAGGCTACATAGTGGAAACAGAGAAAAACAGAAATGCCAAAGAAGTTGTAGAATTCAATCACTCTTATTATCAGGGAATTATCCTTTCCATCGGAAATATAAAGGGGCTTCAAACTTTTGTTCCTAACCAAGATAAGAACCGAAAATTTTTAAGTCAACCATTGGGTGATTTGGCAACTTTGAAATCTATCCCACCATTTAGCTTCGAAAATTTAGTCAAAAGAAGTTCGTCTGTGGATGTCATTTGGTTTAATGAACGGAGAATGCCACACTCGTTTTTTGAGGTTGAGCATTCGACTACACTTCAAAATTCTCTTGCAAAATTTGTTGACTTACAGGATTTTAACAGCCGGATGATAATAGTGGCAAATGTGGCGAGAAGAAAAGAGTTTTCCCATAAAATAGGATTCGCTGCGTTTCGGGAAGTTGCTTCCAGAGTTAAGTTTGTCAATTACGAAGAACTTCTAAGTCAATATGAGACAGCTATTAGACAACAACTTTATGAAACAATTCTTTGAAAATGGAAAAACGAGACAAAATGCCTAAAACTCCTGACGACCTCTTCCTGAGTGGAAAATACGGTGAATTCATTGAGGATTTTGAAGACGAATGGCTTCAATACGCTACTCCTGAAGAAAAAGTCAAAGCCTTTTGGGGCTCAATAGATGATGCTATTGCAGCTTATAAATACTGGAAACAAGACGGAGAGTTTTTCATTGACCGTAAGGGTTGGTTGAAAAATTGTTTTTCCTTCTCTGACCCTCGTTCTAAAAATTTAGAAGGTTAATTCTTCTGTTTCTCATTCTGAATAAGCAACCTAACCATGCAACGAGTATATTTCGACAACGCCGCCACCACCCCTATCTCCGAAGAAGTCATCAGCGCCATGCTGCCCGTGTTGCGCGAGCAATACGGCAACCCCTCGTCCATCCACGCCGAAGGCCGCAGCGTCCGCGCCATCATCGAGAGCGCCCGCAAGACCGTCGCCCAGTGCATCGGTGCTAGCACAGCGGAGATTTTTTTCACCTCCGGCGGCACGGAAAGCAACAACATGGCCATCAAATGCGCTGTCCGCGACCTCGGCGTGCGCCGCATCATAAGCAGCCCGACGGAACATCACTGCGGGCTGCACACGATTGAAACCGAAGAAAAAACCGACGGCGTGGAAGTCGTCTGGCTGCCAGTGGATGAGCGCGGGCGCGTTGATGTAGAGGCGCTTGAACAGGCCCTGCGAGAAAGCGCAGGCGTGAAAACGCTCGTTTCCCTCATGCATGCCAACAACGAAATCGGCACCATGCTCGATTTGGAACGAGTGTCCGCCCTATGTCGGCAATACGGCGTGTTGCTCCACTCCGACACCGTGCAGACCGTCGGCCATTTCCCCGTCAACGTGCAACAAACACCCGTCAATTTCCTTTCCGGCGCGGCACACAAATTTCACGGCCCCAAGGGCGTGGGCTTCATTTACATCAACTCCGAATCGCCGCTCAGACCCTTCATTGACGGCGGCGGGCAAGAGCGCAACATGCGCGGCGGCACGGAGAACGTGTACGGCATCGTCGGCCTCGCCAAAGCCCTCGAACTCGCCACCGCCGAAATGGACGAGCGCAGCGCCCACATCCGCGAGGTGCGCAACTACATGAAAGAGCGACTGATGGAAGCCTTCGAGGATATCCAGTTCAACGGCGACCACGACGGCGAGTGCCTTTACACGGTGCTTAGTGCGTCCTTTCCCCCCTCACCGAAAAATGAATTACTGTTGCTCAGCCTCGACATCGCGGGCGTGAGCGCCTCCGGCGGCAGCGCCTGCTCAAGCGGGGCGGAAAAGGGTAGCCATGTCCTCGAAGCCATCGGCGCCGACCCGGCGCGGAAGAGCATTCGCTTTTCGTTTTCACACTACAACACGAAGGAAGAAGTGGATTTTGTGGTGGAAAAACTCAAAACGATATTGCCCGTGCGAGCATCGGCGGCTGTCGTCGCATAGCCATCGGCCCTCGCGTTATGATGCAGTGCACCCGATTCAATCTCAACAGGCCAAGCGCCTCTTAAAAAACACTTGCAACAATGCAAAAACGCTTCCTCTGGCTGTCATTGGCCACGCTCCCACTGTTCGCTTGCACACAAAACAAGCCCAGCCAACCACCAGCTGCCGCGCTCGCGGTGGTGAAAATGGAAGAAAAGACCATGCGCAAATGTGTCAAAGACACCGCCGTCTGTGCGGAAGTCACGTTGCGCTACCCTACCCTTTCGAGCGAGCGCAACGTCGCCGCCATCAGCGCCATCAACGAGGCGCTGCGCGAAAAAGCCTTGGCAGGGCTGGAAGCCAGCCCTAAAATGTCGGTTGAGCAGGCGCTCGACTCCGTGCAAAACAACCTTTTGGCCATGTTGAAAGAACATCTGAAAATGTCGCCCGATTGGGACGCGGACTACACCAAAGGAGTCAACACCGAAACCCTCCTCAATTCCGCTCGATTCGTTTCTTTTGAGATGGTATGCAGCGGGTTCACCGGTGGAGCGCATCCCTACTATCATGCGTCGCTAACGACATACAATCTCGGCACCGGGCAGCCCGTCCAACTCTCTGACATCGTGCGCGACACCGCCGCGCTGCGCCCCATGCTCGAAGAGGGCTTTGTGGATGCCAAGAAGGAAGCGATGCCCGACGCGACCCTCGCAGACCTGTTGTTCCCCGAACTCACTCAATTGCCCTTGCCGACCAACGTCTGCATCGTACCTGACGGGTTGCGCTTTTTCTACAATCCTTATGAGGTGGCACCGTGGGCCGTAGGCCCCACCGAAATCACGCTCACATGGGAACAATTGCGCGACTTGGTCGAACGGGGAAAATGGATAGATTGAACCGAATCTTCACCACACCGCCGCGATTTCACACTTTACGCCGTTCTTTGTTCCCAAAACACCTTATATGCGCCTCCTCCTTTTCTTCATCTTTGCCCTCTCCCATTTTTCGGCCAATAGCCAAAAAATACTGCTGCTTGAACGCGCCAACAACGCCCGACCATCCAAGATGTATATCGGCGACCCACTGCTCTACCGTGTCGCAGGAAAAGAAGATTACTGGTACGACCGCACCATCAGCGATATGCTGCCCGACCGAAGCATCGTGTTGCTCGATAATTTTCCGGTACAACTTGGCGACATCAGCCACCTCAAAGTCAGAAGAAAGCCCGTGTGGCGCATCACGGGAGGAGCCATGTTTGCTTTTGGCGCTTCGCTGGCGTTGGCCACCACCATCGCCGCCATCTACCGAGATGAGGGCACCAACTATGGCGCTTTGTACGGCGCCTCCGCCGGTTCGCTAGGCATCGGCTATTTCCTCAACACTCGTCGCACCTTGAAAATGGGGGAAAAACACCGGCTGCGCATGATAGAAATAAATTTTGCCCCGCCCCCCATTCAACGATGACTATTGTACCTTCCCGCGAAATTTTGTATTATGAGAAAACAAGCCAACTTATACCCTTCCCTTTTTCGACTAAACATTTTGCGTTTTTGCTCAATCCCCATCATTCTTCTTCTCGGCCCCACACTCTCTGCTCAGCCCGCCCCCACGGCTGCCGAATCGCGCCTGCAAGGTTTTGAGCAAAGAAAAAATCTGGAAAAAAACTCACTGCTCGCAGCCCTCAAACCCGAAAGCATCGGCCCCTCCGTTTTCTCTGGCCGAGTCACCGATGTAGATGTAAACCCTCACAACCCGGCAGAGATGTACGTCGCCTATGCCTCTGGCGGCTTGTGGCATACCGAGAGCAACGGCACCGCGTTCAAGCCTGTGTTCGACCAAGAGGCAAGCATGACCATCGGCGACATTGCCGTGAACTGGAAAAGCAACATCATTTGGGTCGGCACAGGCGAAGTAAACAGCAGCCGCTCATCCTACGCTGGCACGGGCATCTATCGCAGCGCCGACAACGGGGCGACGTGGGAATGGCGCGGACTGCCTGAAAGCCACCACATCGGGCGCATCGTGCTGCACCCTTCCGACCCCAACACCCTGTGGGTGGCCGTGTTAGGCCACCTTTACTCCCCCAATAGCGAGCGCGGCGTCTTCAAAACGATGGACGGAGGCAAAAACTGGCAGCGCATCCTTTTCGTCAATGAAAACACGGGAGCGATTGACCTCGTGATAGACCCCAACGACCCGGACATCCTCTACGCAGCCACTTGGGAACGCAGCCGACGCGCCTGGAACTTCGACGGCGCTGGCGAAGGCTCCGGGATTTGGAAAAGCTCGGACGGTGGAGAAAACTGGGTCAAAATCAGCACCGCCGGAAGCAAATTCCCCACCGGCAGCAAAATCGGGCGCATCGGATTGGCCGTAGGCCGCGCTAATGGGAAAACCGTGCTGTACGCCTGTTTGGACAACCAAAACCCCAAGCCCAAAAAGGAAAAACCAGCAGACGACCTGCTGACCAAAGACCAACTACGCAGCATTTCCAAAGAGGATTTTTTAAAAATATCAGACGAAAAAATCGCCGAGTTTCTGAAACAAAACCGATTCCCCGAAAAATACACCGCCAAACAGGTCAAAAGCCTGATTGAAAAAGACAAACTCAAGCCCATCGCCTTGGTGGAATATCTGGAAGACGCGAACAACAACCTCTTCGAGACCGACTATATCGGCGCGGAAGTCTATAGAAGCAACGACGGCGGGGCTACCTGGCGACGCACCCACGACGAACCGCTCGAAATGATGAACTTCACCTACGGCTATTATTTCTCCAACATCCGGTGCCTGCCCGACAACCCCGACAAGGTGTACCTCATCGGTTTTTACATCATAAGCAGCGACGATGGCGGCAAAACTTGGAAAAACATCAATGGCGACAACGTCCATGTGGACCACCACGCCCTCTGGCTCAACCCCGCCAAGCCCGGCCACCTCGTGAACGGCAACGACGGCGGCCTCAACATCAGCTGGGACGACGGCGCATCGTGGCTCCTCTGCAACACGCCACCCGTCGGCCAGTTCTACGCCGTAACAGTGGACGAAGCAGAGCCATACAATGTGTATGGCGGCACACAGGACAACGGCGTTTGGGTCGGCCCATCCACCTACAAAGCCTCCACCGATTGGCACGCCACCGGGCATTATCCCTACAAACCGCTGCTCGGCGGCGATGGGATGCAGGTGCAGGTGGATTTCCGCGACAACAACACCGTTTACACGGGCTACCAGTTTGGCAACTATTTCCGCATCAACAGGACGACCACCCAACGCAAACCCATCACGCCCAAGCACGAGCTCGGCGAGCGGCCACTGCGATTCAACTGGCAAACCCCCATACACCTCAGCCGCCACCAGCAAGACGTGCTCTACCTCGGCGCCAACAAAGTCTATCGCTCCTTCAACCGGGGCGACGACTGGGAAGCCATCTCCCACGACCTGACCCATGGCGGCCAAACAGGCAACGTGCCCTACGGAACACTCACCTCCATCCATGAAAGCCCGCTGAAGTTTGGCCTCCTCTACGCAGGCTCCGACGACGGCCTGCTCCACCTCACCCGCGACGGTGGCGAGACGTGGACACGCATATCCGACAATCTGCCCCCGAAAATGTGGGTATCGCGGGTACAAGCCAGCGCCCACGAACGCGCTCGCGTCTATGTCAGCCTCAATGGCTACCGATGGGACGATTTCGCCGCATACCTATATGTTTCCGAAAATTACGGCAAGAACTGGGAACGCATCGGCCTCGACTTGCCCGCCGAACCCATCAACGTGGTGCGGGAAGACCCGTCAAACCCTGACCTCCTTTTCGTAGGCACCGACCACAACCTGTACCTTTCGCTCGACCGGGGCAAGACATTCCAAACGCTGAGCGCCGAATTCCCCAAAGCCCCAGTGCACGACCTCGCCATCCAGCCCAAAGCAAAGCACTTGATAGCAGGCACGCACGGGCGCTCCTTGTTCAAAGTTGACATTTCCAACGTTCAGCAAATAAACGCCGAGGTGCTGGCTTCCACGCTGACCCTATTTGACGTTGAAAAAAGAAAATTCAGCAAAAACTGGGGCAAAAAAGAGCCCTATCAAACAGCGAAAGACCCCGAGCTCCCTATTTGGTTTTTTGCGAATAGCGCAGGCAAAGCCACATGGACCGTCAAGAGCAAGGAAGGCGGGCAAGTCTTGAACACAGGCAAATTGGACTGCGCCAAAGGGCTGAACACATTCCACTACAACCTCGACATCCAAGAGCAAGCGTCGAGAAGATACAAAGACACCCTCCAAGCCGCTCAAAAAGACCCCGCGAAAACAGTGGAAATAGAAAAAGCGGACACCGGAAAGCTTTACCTCCAAAAAGGCGTTTATACCTTTACGCTGGAAAAAGACGGGAAAACAGCGAGCAAGGAGTTTGTCATCGAATAACCCTCTAAAGCTTAAACTTTGATTCTAAACTCATTTTCAATGAAAAACGTAAAAAATCTCTTATTGGCTGTCTTTGCAATGGGCAGCATGGCACTCACTGGCTGTCTGCACATCATCGAAGAAGTCACATTCAAGGATAAGGGCAACGGCAACTATTCCATGACGCTCGACATGAGCGAGATGAAGGGCATGATGGATATGTTCAAAGGCATGGCCTCCGACAGCACGGAGAACGAAGACGCTCCTGCCATGGAAGACAATTCGATGGCGCAAATGGGCCAAGAAATCAGCGGGGTAGCCTCCACGCTCAAAGGCATTCAAGGCATCACCAACGTGGTGGAAATCAACGATACCGCCTCGTTCAAGTTTGGCTATTCGTTTGATTTTGCCGACATCGCCGCGCTCAATCGCGCCCTGAAGGTCGTCAATAAGGACAAGTACGACAGCAAGGTAGATGAAGTGTTCAAGTTCAACGGTAAAAACTTCGAGCGCCTCAGTGCCGGCGATATGGGTGCCGAAATCAAAAAGGCACTCTCCGAAAGCGAAGACGAAGGCGGCGAAGACAGCATGGACATGATGAAAATGATGTTCGCCGACATGAGCTACAAGCAAATCTACCACTTCCCCGACCGCGAAATCAAAAAATCGAGCAACGATTTGACGCAACTCAGCAACAACAACCACACCCTGACCATCACCCTCAAACCCTTCGACGAGGAGCAGAAGAACAAAAAGGCCTCGGTGGCTACGGAAGTAAAACTGAAATAAGGCTGACCCTGCCCAGCGCGGGTTTCGACAGCCCCGGCATGACCGCTTACAGGATTATTATACTTCGCGGCATCAGATTTTGGGCGTGGCTAAAAGCGCAATTTGCTCAAAATCAGAGAAATCAATCATAGTTATCTGACAAATCCTGGCGAATCAAGGTATAGTTTGCAGTAAAAACATAGGCAGGGGCGGCGCTCCTACCTATGTTTTTACGTCTATCAATGTCCCCAAAAGCGGTCATGCCCAACCACAGGCCTCCTCACTTTCCCACCACCGCTATCCGATTCGGGTAATCCGTGATAATGCCATCTACGCCCATGCGAATCAAGCCTTGCATGGATGCCACTTCGTTCACCGTCCACGGAATGATTTTCATGCCGCGTGCGTGGCATTTGCGCACCAACTTCCTCGATACAACCTGATAGTAAGGGCTGTAAATAGCTGGCGTGAAGCCCAGTTTTTCCATATTGTAATCAATCCCTCGCAGGTTTTCAATCAAAAACGCCAGCCGAATCTCCGGCGCTTGGCGATGCATGGCCTGCAATGCCCGCACATCGAACGACTGCACCACCGCGCGCCGTTCGATACCCAAAGCCTTCAATTCGGCGATGAGCAACTGCGCAAACGTCTCCACCGGCGGATGTCGCAGCCCGTCCCACTGCGGCTGGCTTTTGATTTCGATGTTCCAAAGAATGTCGGGCCGCACGGCTCGCACGGCCTCCACCACCTCGCGCAAGGTGGGTTTGTGCGCTTTTAGTTTTTGTTGTTCGGGGAAACGCGGGTTGCCCCAAGCGCCACAATCGAAACCACGAATCTCGTCAGCCGTCAGCGCATAGAGCAAGAACTTTTCCTCGTCGCGTTTGGGAATGGAATCGCCATTGGGTTGGCGGCAGATAGAGGCATTGAACCACGGCTCGTGGCTCACGATGAGTTGGTGGTCCTTGGAAACGGCCAAATCGAGCTCCAGCGTCGTCACTGCCGGATACTCAAGCGCCTTGAGGAAGGCGGGCACCGTGTTTTCAGGCATGATGCCCCGACTGCCCCTGTGCCCCTGCCAGTCGAAACCATCAGGCACGGCTACCGGGCCTTTTGAGGCGCTTTTGCAGGAAAAGAAAAAAGGAATGGCTGCGAACATAAGCCAAAGAAACGCAGAAGGAAGTTTTTGCCCAATCATTTTCGAGATGCGGTTTTACCTTTGGGCGAAACTACGGCGGGTGAGTTTAAGCCAGTGTTAAATCCGCCTGCGAAGTTGTTCCGAATAAGGACATTGCCATTTCAACATCGAACAAGCCACCTATCATGGACGTCAAAACATTTCTTTTTTCCCTGCCCGAAAAAGCCAATCCCGAAGTGCTGGAAGGCCACAACACGCTGTTTCACTTCGATATTGCCGATGCTGGCCAATTCACGGTAAAAGTCACTGACGGCAAGCTGGAAGTCTCCGAAGGCTTCAATGGGGAGCCTTCTTGCAAGGTAAGTACCTCAGCCGATTCGTTCGCCAAACTACTCAAAGGCGAACTCAACCCTATGATGGCCATGATGACAGGCAAACTGAAAATCAGCAACCCAGGCGAGATGCTCAAATACGCGAAAATTTTTGGGCTTGCCTGACGAAAGGAAGTAAGGGCGGGAAAGTGCGCGTCCGTCCACACTACCGGGCATTTTCAAATTTGCCACAAAGACACAAAGCAAAATACTTATTGAGTTGCCGCATTTTGTGCCTTTGTGTCTTTGAAGCACAAAAATAATGTCCAGTAGTGTGAAGCAAATTTCGACAGGATTGACACGATTTGCAGTATTCGCGCCCTTTTTTTGGGAAAAAGCCTGTAAATCTTATCAATCCTGTCGACAAATATACCCAGATTAAAGAGGATTTGAACCTGCCGGTTGGCAAGGCCGGGATTCCCTTGATTGATTTGTATGATTTTCAAAGGATTGCGAGCACCGTTCGTTCAAAACCACCTTGTCAGGCCCTGTACTCAGAGGATTGCCCGGCCAAGTAAAGCGGACGGGGCTGATTTGCGTTGACTATATCGCTTGTGAATTCTCGTCACAGTGTTTTGAATTCGTCGAGTTCCCTGCGTTCCTTTTTAGTGGGTCGTCCGGTGCCGCGCTCACGCTTTTCCACCACGGGAGCCGCGTTGAGAAACCACTCCTCGTATTTTTTCTTTTCCGCTTCGGGTGTGATGTCTTCGTAGCAAGTGACTGCGATGGGCGCCCCGACACGTTTCTCTATCAACTGGATGGCGCGATATTGAAAATGGAAACCTTCTTTTTTCACCCACACGACTTCGCCTTCCGAAATAAGGTGCGAAGGTTTCACAGCCTCGCCATTGATGCGAACTTTGCCCGCTTTGCAGGCATCGGTGGCAATGGTGCGGCTCTTGAAGATGCGCACGCTCCACAGCCATTTGTCAATTCGGATTTTGGTCATGTCGGCTAAAATCAGTTTTTATTCAGTTTCAGCACCTGCATTTGTTGATTGTTGAGATAGACCTGGAACCCCATGCGCAAGGCGAATCCACCCTCGCGCTCCCGGTCTTTCAGGTTTGTGCTTATGTAGCCCGCCACGGGTTCGAGCGCCACATTTTCATTGATAAAAATTGCCAAGCCCAGCCCCAAGAAGTAGCTGTTTCCTTTCACCGTGCTGGAAACTCCCGACGTCTCCGTCCGCCTGCGCAGCCCCTCCCAGCTGGCCCGAACAAAAGGTCGGAAAGTCTCACCCGGAAAATAGAACCGCATGAATGGGCCTAGTCCCCAAGAGCGGAATTTGGTGTCGCCCGTCTTGGAAAGGTCAATGCCAAGATTGGCGCCGAGGGCAAAGTTGTTCAGGATAAACCAGCCTGCCGAAGGAGAGAAGTTGAAGTTGCTGTTGCTTTCGACGGTGCGAAAACCCAGTTCGCCGCCGACCAGCCAGTCGCCTTTTTCGGTTTGTGCTTGCACATGAAAGACCAGCAAAAGGAGCAATGCGAGTGTAGTCAGTTGTTTCATTTTGTAAAATAATTTTGTGGGCAAACTTACATGAAAATAGCGGGATAAGAAGAGAAATTAAGATGAAAAGGATGGGTTAAAGGATTTGGAAAGAGTGTTGCAGGTGAAACCCCTTCTCGTCTTTTTATTCTCAGCCTACCTGTCCTAATCTATATTCACACCGGGTCTACATCCACTCCCACCAACACCTGCCCAAACCCCTGCCGCCCCAGCATGATTTCCGTCGAGTGACGAATCAAAGCCTTCGCGTTCGCCAGCAGGGGGGCCGATTTTTCCAGTTTGAGCATGATGTTTTCGGCGTAAAGGCCGCGCACGCGCGGGATGTGCGGCAGCACTGGCCCCAGCACTCGGTCGCCGAGTTTTTCCCTCAGTAATTTTCCAAAAAACGCCGCCGCGTCGTGGACGATGTGTGCGTCTTTGTGCCGCAAGGTCAGGTGAATCAGCCGTGTGAACGGCGGGTATCGAAACTCCCGTCGTTCGCCCAATTCGCGGCGGATGAAGCCCGCGAAGTCGCCTTTCAAGACTTCTTGGAGCACGGGATGGGAGGGATTGAATGCCTGCATCAACACTCGCCCTTGCTTGTTTTTGCGACCGGCGCGACCAGCCACTTGGGTCAAAAGTTGGTACGCCCGTTCGCCCGCCCGGAAGTCAGGGAAGCGCACGAGTTGGTCGGCGCTGAGGATGCCCACCACGCCAACGTTCTCAAAATCAAGGCCTTTTGTCACCATTTGCGTGCCTACGAGGATGTCTATGCGTTTTTCCTCAAAGTCGTTGAGCAGGGCGGCGAGGTTGGATTTCGTGCCTGCCGTGTCCAAATCCATGCGTGCGATGCGGGCTTTCGGAAGGAAAATTTTGAGTTCCTCTTCGATTTTTTCAGTGCCGAAACTGAGGAGGGTGATTTTGCCACTGCCACAGGCTGGGCACACGCTCACTGGCTCGCGCTGGTAGCCGCAGTAGTGGCATTGCAGGCGGTTCGAGTGCTTGTGGAACGTGAGGCTCACGTCGCAGTGGCGGCATTGGGCCGTCCAGCCGCAGGTCTGACACTCGAGCACGGGCGAGTAGCCGCGCCGGTTTTGAAAGAGGATGACCTGCTCGCCATTGTCGAGCGCGGATTGCAAACCCTCCAGCAAAGGCGTGGAAAAAATGCTTTGCATCTGGCGGTTTTTGTACTGCTCGCGCAGGTCAATGGGCTGAAATTCGGGCAATTGAAGCCCGCCAAAACGTTCGTTGAGTTCCACGAGGCCATACTTGCCAGTGGTGGCGTTGTGGTAAGTTTCGAGGGCGGGCGTAGCGGTACCGAGCAGGACTTTCGCGCCGTAGAGTTTTGCCAAATAAATCGCCGTATCGCGGGCGTGATAGCGCGGCGCGGGGTCGAATTGTTTGAACGAAGCGTCGTGCTCCTCGTCCACGATGACGAGTTGCAGGTTTTGAAAAGGCAAAAAAAGCCCCGAACGGGCGGCCATGACGACGGGTTTTCCCGCCGCCGCGCTGCGCCACACTTCCACGCGCTCGTTGTAATTTATTTTGGAGTGATACACCGCCACCTCGCTGCCGAAGATGCGCTGGAGCCGTTCGACGAGTTGGGTCGTGAGGGCGATTTCGGGCAGCAAATACAGGATTTGGCCGCCCTGCCGAATTGCGTCGCGGATGAGCTCGACGTAGATGCGCGTCTTGCCGCTGCCTGTGACTCCATGCAGCAGCGCGACGTTTTTTGTCGAAAAACAATCTTTTATTTCAGAAAAAGCGCGGCGTTGTTCGGGGGAAAGTTCGCCCGCGTCAGCCAGCTCGTCCTCGTAGCCGCTCAATCGGCTGACCTCGCGGTCGTAGGTTTCCAAGATGCCTTTTTTCACCAAAGTCGCAAACGAGGAGGGCGACACGTCGGCTTTTTGCAACACCTCTTGCCGCAGCACGACGGGCTGCCGTCGGCTCAAAGCCATGTAGGCCATCAGAATTTCGACCTGCCGCTCTTTGTTTTGCAATTCCGAAAAAACTTCCTTGAGCAAATCGGGCTGCGAACGGTACGGCTCGGCGAGGCGAACGGCGGTGACTTTGCGGGGTTTGAATTTTTCCTGCAAATCCTCGCGCAGAAAGAGAACGCCTCGGTTCAGCAGGCTTTGAACGACGGGAAATACGGTTTTTTTGTTCAAAATCTTCCGCGCGTCGTCAATCGTCACCTCGTTTTGGATGTGCAGTGCCTCGGCGACGAGGTACTCGTCGTTGCTGAGTTCCGAAAAGTCGTCGCCGAAATTTGGGTTGAAAACGAGCTTCGTCTCGCTTGTGAGCTTCAGGTGGCCGGGCAAGGCGACTTGCATCACTTCGCCGAGTGTGCAGCAATAATAATCGGCGAGCCAGTCCCAAAGTTGGAGTTGCTGAGGTGTCACCACCGTCACCTCGTCGAGCACGGCGATGATGTTTTTCGTCTGGTAGTCAGGCGTCTCCGAATGAACGCGCTCGACAAGGCCGCTATAAATTTTGCTTCTGCCAAATTGCACTTCTACCCGCACGCCGGGTTGCACAAGCGTCGTCAACACGTCGGGCACGGCGTAGGTGTAGGTGCGTTTGGGCAGCGCGAGGGGGAGAATGATGTCGGCGTAGGTGGAAATGATGAGTGATGAATTATGAATGATGAATGTTTCTTGAAATCTATCGCGTGAGTTTTTGCCAACTTACCTTGAAAAGTGTTGGCAAGCCGGGCAAAATTATCAACCCGCCGACAACCAACAATGTAAACTTGATTCCGGCGAAAACGCCTGCCGTTTTTAGCAGCCATTCGTCGTGATGCCCGAAAACGTAGCGAAGCAAACAAACGTTTCCCAACGCATCGGGAGGATGACCGCGACGGCGAGCAGGATGAAAACGAGGAGCAAACGGGCATTGGAAAAGGGCATGATTCTGGCGGTTGAATCTAACCTCAAATGTAAAACAAAAAATTTTTCCGTGTAGCTTAATCTGTTGAGACACAGAATAACTTTACTTTTGTGTCACATTAGAAGTTATGGGCACCTGGCATTCGTACTGTGTGCCCCATTTTTTCACCAAACCAACTCACTAATTGGCTTTTAAACCTTACCGACCCAAACCTGTGGGCAACAGACCGCCCGGTTCGCGCCCCGGTGGTGGCCGCCCGTTCAATCGCGGCCCACGCCCCCCAGAACACAATATCAACAACTTCATTCGCGCCAATGAAGTGCGTCTCGTAGGCGACAACCTTGAGGAAATTAGTGCGGTGGCAGGGTATCCTGTCGAAAGCGGCGTGTACCACACTTCCAAATTGCAAAAATGGGCCGAGGAATTGGGACTTGACGTGGTTGAAATCTCGCCCAACGCCGTCCCACCTGTGGTGCGCATCGTGGACTACAACAAGTTCCTTTACCAGAAAAAAAAGAAGGAAAAAGAACTGAAAGCAAATACCGCCAAGGTGGAATTGAAGGAAATCCGCTTTGGCCCCGAAACGGGCGACCATGACTTTGACTTCAAAGTGCGCCACGCCAAAAACTTCCTTACAGAAGGCAATAAAGTGAAGGCTTATGTCCAATTCAAGGGCCGCGCCATCGTGTTCAAAGACCGGGGCGAGTTGTTGCTGCTGCGCTTTTTGAAAGAATTGGAAGAGTATGGCACGGCAGAACAACTTCCACGAATGGAAGGCAAGCGCATGAACGTCATTCTGACTCCCAAAAAAGTGGCCCCTAAGAAAAAAGATGAAGAATGATGTCCTGACAAGTGCTTGGATAGCATATTGTCTCATTCAAAAACATCCTGCCCAATACACTGGGCAGGATGTTCTTTTTTTTGACCAAAAACCTCCTTAGCGGCAGTTGCGGCACGGGGATTATCTTCCCCGAATAGCGCATCATATCCGATTGGAAAATTCTTGAAACAATTTTGGGGATTTGTTTTTTGCTGTGCGCAAGAGTGCTACCTTTGCGCTCCATTTTTCAAACGTACATCATTTTTGTCATGCCGAAGATGAAGACCCACTCCAGCGCCAAGAAGCGTTTCAAGGTGACTGGTACCGGTAAAATAACGCGCAATCGCGCAAGGCTGCGCCACATCGCCAGCACCAAAACAAAGAAGCAGAAGCGCCATTTGCGCGGTAGCGTGGTCGTTGACCAATCCGAACACGCACGCATAGAGCGCCTGCTAGCCATGTAAGCATTGTTTGCAGAACGCACTTTTGTCGGACGTTCAAAAACAGCGCGACTTCCGCATAAGCGGAAGGTTTTTTCAAACCACATTTTTTAACGAGGCCATCGGACGAAAGAATTGGTAATTGATGATTGCTTGGATTGATTTTCTTGCATCAGCAATCAAAAACCAATCCCGATGTCGCACTAAAAAATCACCACACTCATGCCAAGAGCAACCAACAACCCCGCCAGCCGCGCCCGTAGAAAGAAAATCATGCTTGCCGCTCGCGGTTATTTCGGCGCTCGCTCCAAAGTTTACACCGTAGCTAAAAACACGCTGGAAAAAGGCTGGCAATATGCCTTCCGCGACCGCAGGTTCAAGAAGCGCACGTTCCGTCGCCTGTGGATAGCGCGTATCAACGCCGCCACCCGTGCCGAAGGGCTGAACTACAGCCGCTTCATGCACGCGCTCGGTCAGAAAGGCATCGGCCTCAATCGCAAGGCGCTGGCCGACCTCGCGCTCAACCACCCTTCGGCGTTCAAGGCCATCATCGAAAAGGTGAAAAATTGAGGCCGGCGAAGGGTCGCTGTTAAAATGTTGGAACGAGGAATTGGCCGCGAGGCTGATTCCTCGTTTTGTTTTTGGGCGATACGATATTGACACAACTATTTGGTTTACAACCAAAAGACCCGTGCCTTTCGACCATTGGCCTACGATATATGGTATAATTTTGCGGCATCGCTCCGATATGTGACAGAAATGCCGGAAATTAGTGGCTGATTTAAACCAACCTTCTCACTTTCAATCGTTTTCCCAACCGATTCTTTGAACATTCAACAACCTTGACTATGAAAAAAACTTTCCTTTTCATCCTTTCTCTTTCGACGATTGCCCCCTTGTTTGCCCAAGTATGTGAGCGCGACTCTTCTCTGCTGATGAACGACTCCGTTTTTGTCTCTCCTCGCCCTTATTCCGATTCCTATCAGGTGTATGCATTGGCGCCAGCCTGCATCGGCGAGCCTTACACCCAGTCCGTGACCATCAAAGTGCCGCCTATCTTCGATTTCATGGGAGTGATGATTCCCCTGACGAACGCAAGCATCGCCACGACGGGCGCCATACAGGGACTACCTTCCGGCATCACTTACGCTTGCGACCCACCCAACTGCGTGTTTAATGCAAACACTTTGGGCTGCATCGTCTTGTACGGCACTCCGAACAATCCCGCACAGGCACCCGACACCACCGATTTGGTCATCAACGCCTCGGTGTCGGCAGGTGGCCTCACCATCCCGGTCACGTTCCCGGGACCTATCGCGCCCGGCAATTATTATTTTGTGCTGGCAGAAGCGGGCGCTTGCATTCTGAATACGCGCAACTACCACAGCCAGATTGCGTCGGTAAAAAACGTGCCCAACCCATTCTCTGATGCCACTATCATCAGCGTGACTTCGGAGGTGACAGGGCAATTCAATTTTGAAATGTTCGACTTGTTTGGTCGCCGCGTGCGTCAGCAGACGCTCGCGTTGGCGCACGGCGAAAACCAATTCACCGTCGAGGCGGGCGATTTGGCCAATGGCTCCTATTTCTACACAATTAGCAATGCCAATGGTAGCGTGACACGCAAAATGGTCATTTCAAGATAATTCGTAGTTTGTTGGGCGTTGGCTACACATCGTGCCGATAGCCAACGCCCAACAAACCATGTGGCTGATGGCCAACTACCAGTTCCCCGACAGTCTTTTTAATCAACCGGTCTCATTGAAAAGTCGTTGCCGCCTTTGGCGCTAATCGCCCTACCCACCTTCCTCCGCAACGTATTTCTTCATTTTTTTAAAACCCGGTTGTTTTTATGCGACAACTCACTACCCTACTGTCTCTCTGTTTCTCCACGTTTTTCGTTTTTTCCCTGAACGCTCAGATTGGTTGTCCCGGTTGCGTGGTCAATTTGCCAGCCGATTTGCCAGCCGACACCCTTTTGCTCCAAGATTTGCCCGATGGCCAAAAGGGGGTCGCTTACAACCAAGACATTTCATTCAGAATGCCCAAAACAACCACTCCCGTGAACGCCATTGACAGCATCACGCCTCCGGGACTGCCTATTTCGCAAATTGAAATCCTTTCTATCGAAGGGGTGCCGCCGGGTTTGTTCTGGCAGCCCAACCAGACCATTTTTCAAACAGCCAACCAAACGGACGGCTGCGTGAAATTCTGTGGCACCCCCACGCAGTCGGATTCTTTCGTGATGACGGTGAAAATCAAGGCCACCGTGTTTTTCATCACTCAGGAGGCGACTTTCCCGCTGCGCATCTACATCGCTCCAGAGGTCAGCATCACGGAAGGATTCACCATGACGGACTTCACGGGCTGTGGCTCCACCACGGTGACGTTCACCAACAACGTCCCGTCTGGTGGCAACCCCGGCTTTTCATATCAATGGGATTTTGGCGACGGCACCACCTTCGAGGGCGAAAACCCACCGCCGCACTCCTACGACGAACCGGGCGTATATCCGGTGAGCTATTATGCAAAAATTGACACCTCGCCATTCGTACTGGCCAGTGTCAAGGTATTGTCGGTGGGTTGCAGCGATGCTTTTAACAATCCCGACCTTTACTTCCTTGTGTTCAATCCGAGCGGCGAAAAGATATTCGATTCGTCTCCCCACGTCAACAACACGCCGCTGCCCTACACTTGGCCAGTCAACTTGATTCTTGACACAACGCTCACCTACACCATTGCCGTCTGGGATGAGGATTCGGGGCTGAAAGGCACTGACGACCCTTGCGGCGAGGTCACTTTTACGGTGAACAACAGCGGAGACACGCTGACTTCAGGACCTTTGGGACTAATCTTGACCATTCTGCATGATGTGAAGGAAGTGTTTTCGACGGACACCGTTTATGTGTACGCGCAGCCAGCCCCTCCAAGCATTTTGGCTCCGAACGGGCTATCTGAATGCGTGGGTGCCAACACCTTGCTGCTGCTTTCTTCGTCGGGTGTGGGCAACCAGTGGTGGCTCGACGAGCTGCCCATTCCAAATGAAACGAGTTTTCTGCACAATCCCAAGCAGACTGGCCACTATCAGGTGTCTGTCACTACACCCGATGGTTGCTCAGCTTTTTCCGATAGTGTCTTGGTGGAAATATATCCGTTGCCGGATTCACCGCTCTACATCAACGTGAACAACTCGCTGCGCTTGGTTGACACGTCGGCTTTGCCTGCACAGTATGCGTTGCAATGGTACAATGGCAACGACCCCATTCCCGGCGAGACGGGGTTCCGCTATTGTGCCACTCAAAGCGGCAATTACGGCTTGCTGGTAACGGATTTGGCCACTGGCTGCATGAGCTTTTACTCTTCCACAGTGATGTACGACCCCAGTTTTGATTGCACCGTCAGCGCAGGAGAGGTCGCTGCACTCGTGCTTGGCATATTGCCCAATCCTGCTGCCGAACAAGTGCAAGTGCGCTGGGGCAAGCCTCTTTCCAACGGTGGCTCGCTCCGCCTGTGGGATGCGGCAGGGCGTTTGGTCAAAACAATGCCGCTCGCGGACGGTGCCAACGCTCATTCGTTTGACTGTGGCGATGTCAATGTTGGATATTACACCGTCGAAATCGTGACCGAGGGATTCAGAGGCATTGGGAAGTTGGCGGTGATGCGTTGATTGGCGCGTGTTGATGCGGAATGGAGATTTTGTTTCCGCGTTAGGTATTCTGCCGCCAATAACAAGAAAAAATGGCTGGCGAGGGAAAACCCTTGCCAGCCATTTTTATCAAAAAGTACTCCTGCAAAATCATTCAAACATAATGCGCTTGGCAGCCACCCCTTGTGGGAAATAGAGCTTGGCCACATACATTCCGTTGACCAAGCCATTGCGACGAAGCACATAGGTGCTGTTTTCGATGGAGCGAACGTCGCGGACCAAACGGCCACTCATATCATACAACTCAATGGCCTGAATGGGATGCTCGGCATCCGTGCTAAACCAAATCTCGGTTTTGGCGGGGTTTGGCATCACGCTCAGGATGTTGTTGACATCGAAGAGGTCTTCGGCTTTTGTGGAAACACCCGGGCAGTCAAGCCCCAATGCACGGCAAGCACGCGGCGCATAGAAGGCGATGATAGTGTCAATCGTGGATAATGCAGGCGCTGCGTCGGTCGAGCAGTTGAGCGGCACGATGCTGCCATTGGGCAATTGTGTGTTCGGCACCGTCACGTTCCACTCCCAGGGGGCTGAGTTGGTAGCAGCACGCAGGAAGGGGAAGAAGCCCTCGTTGCCGTTGTTGATGGTGCGAGCATAGACAGAAATTGGGTCGTCGAGCAGGCCGCCCAATTTGAACACGTCGTTGTTGCCAAGCTGGTCTTGAATTGGTTGCACCCCACAAGACCCTGTCACGTTCACCACAGGGAAATTCACGCCCGGCACGACAACCAAGCCATCACCACACGGTGCGAAGGGGTCGTCTGGCACATGGAAGGAAATAATCGGCGGCGTGTTGGCATCCAACCAGTTTTTGTCACCTAAGGCACCGCCCAGGTTCACTGCCAACTTGAAATCGGAGTCATAGCCAATGTGGTTGGGCACATAAAGCGTGTCGCCGACGGGGAAGCCTGTGACAGCAGCATAAGCGGCATCCACAATACCGGGAGCAGTCTGTATCCCATAAGGGTCTCCATTGTAGCCCTCAATTACCATGGGTATCCCGTTGATGAGAAACTTGCCGGGTTCCGATGTCGTGATGATTTCGGAATACTTGTCCAACGCAGCTGTATTCAACGAGAGATAGCCGCCCGTGCCTTGTCCAAACACCACAATCCGATTGGGGTCAATGCGGTAAGTGTTGCCGCCTTCGGCAACGTTCTTGCGGAAAAAGCGAATGCAGGTACGCACATCCTGCACGCCACGGTAAGCAGCGTTGATAAGGGTGAAACGACGTTGCAGCTCGTCGAGCAAGTCAGGGCGCCACCCGAGGCGGTAGTCAATGGAAGCCACGACGTAGCCCATTTTAGCCAAGCGCGTGCACATTTCCACCGCAGCAGGGTCGAAGCGCGTGCCGCCACAAGATTGGTTGACGCTCAGGCCAGTAACCGGGTTTATCCATGGCAGGAAGTTGCCCGTGTGACAATAGAGAATCAGTGGGCGTTGCGCCTCAGTGTCTCCTTCCGGCTCGTAGATGTCCATCACTAGATTTTCTCTCGAAGTACGACCCGTGATGCTGATGGTCAGCACGGTGAAGTTGGAGCCATACACCACGCCAGTGGTTTTCACGGTGTTGGAAAAAACTTGGTTGAGGTAGCGGTGGGGTTGCGCGGTGGCGACAAAATTCCAAAGCAGGAAGAGCGCCAAGAAAGGGAGTGCGAATTTTTTCATGGAAAGGCGATTTTAGTTGATGTTGTTGTTGTTGTGCAAAGGAATGATAGTTAGAACATTTTATTTTTTGCGAAAGTCGTAGAGTATGCTCAGGTAGGCCATGCGCCCGATGCGCGGCCCGCCGTAGGTCTGAAACTGCTTGTTGTTCAGCACGTTCGATGCGCCAATTTTGAAAGTCGTGTTCATGCGTGTCCATGTGTAGTTCACCTGTGCATCCATCAAATCGTATGTTGGGATGAAACCCGTGAATTGCGGGGAGCCTTCAAAGATAAAGCCCTGAATCCATTTGTACAGCACATTGAAACCCCAGACGTTGCGGCGGCCTGCTGGCAGGTCACGAGCCGATACGCCCACATTATACTTATGCTCTGGCGTGTTGAAGGCCGGAATGATGGGGTCGTCTATCTGTGAATTGAGGCGATTCCATGAGTAGTTGGCCTGCGCCATGAAATACCGCGCAAAATAGTAGTTGAACCCGATGGCTACTCCTTGCGTGGTCACCATGTTGATGGAGTTGGCTGCCACGCGGTAGATTTGCAAGCGGTTGAACTCTGGCCCAAAGAACCCGATGGGCAGGTCCACCCCGATGTTGAACCCTATGAAATCGTCGTAGAAACTGTAATAGTAACCTGCGTCCACATACAATTTTTCAAACAAGGTGGTCCTAATGCCTGCTTCAAGGGTTTTCACCTTTTCGGGTTGGATGGGAGCCACATTGAAGTATTGCAACAAAGAGATGCTCCCTCCCGGCAGGCGTCTGTACTCTTGCAGCGATTCCAGCGTAATAAGGCTGTCAAAGCCTTCAAGATTGCCTACCAAGCGTGCCCGACCGACGTTCAGGTTGAGGTATTGGTCGGACAGCGTGGGGTTTCGGATGGCGCTGGAAAACGAAGCCCGCAGGAACGTGTTGGGCTTGGGGTTCCAGACCACCGAGGCGGCCTCCGTATGCACCAATTTGAAGTTCTCGTTTTTGTCGAGTCGAAAGGCTCCGCTCAACTTGAATTTCCCCAAAGTATGTTCCACGCCCGTGTAAGCCCCCACTTCTCTGTTTGTGATGCGGGTGCCCGCCGTGTCTTTGAAAATGGTGCCTTCCGAATTGGGGCGATACATTCGGCCGTTCGCGCCCAGCACCCATTTGTCGAGGAAAGAGAAGGAGAAATTATACTCGCCATGCACATGGTAGAGCGCCGACTTGTCAAAAAAGCGCGTGCCGCCCTCCGCGTTCGTGGATTTGCGCGAGGTGATGGCGTTGAAAAGCGAGTCGAAGCGTTGTGTGCCCGGCTCGAAGAAGTCCTTTGTGGGGAAAGAGCCTACAGGGTTGCCGACGTTGGCAAAATTTTCGGCAAGACCATGCCAATAAGCCATCGAGTCGCGGTAGGTCTGCAACCACTGCGAAAGCCCAAGGCTATCCCCTACCTCCGGGTAGTCCAAAGGGAGCATACGATTGAAATAGATGTACCCGAGGTTGGCAGCCGTCCAGTATCGCTCGTAGTCGTTGGCCCACTGCTCGTTCGATTTTGAGGCTTCTTGGAGGCGCAAGGCGGTGAAATAAGGGTCGAAGGAGTTGCCGGCATCCTCGTTGGTCGCATAAGCCCTTATGAAATACTTGTCGCGCTTGCGAAACTCGATGCGATTTTGAAAAAACAAAATGTCGCGGAGGCTGAATCGGTTGTCACCTTGATACACCGTCGTGCCAGAGCCAAAACTCGAAGAGAGAATCAGTTCGGGCGATTCAAAGTCCTGCGACGGTTTGGTGCGGAAATGGAAAGCCGCGTTGGTCTTGATGTTGCGCGTGTTGTAATCCACCAAATCCACTTCGCGGTAGCCAGTGCGGTGATAGATACCGAGGCCGGCGCGGGTATTGTTCCACCAGCTGCTGCCAGTGCCATCAAAACGAGGCTGGTATTCGTCACCATAGATATTCACCGCATCGTAACGCCCCGGGTTTTGTGCGGTGGTGTAAAAAAAGCCGCCTGACTCTGTGCCCGTCACTGGGTCGTAGTTGTCTGCTTCCCAGTCGTTGGCTCGTAAGTAGAAAAGGTTGATTTTGGTGGCAAGCCAGTCCTTGCCTTCTTTGTTTTTCACTGCTCCGGCCCAGCGCAGGGCTGTTTCAAAAAGAGCGCGTTCGCCCGTCTTGAACGACACTGCCAAACCTTTGTTGAGAAATGGGTTTTTGGTCTCCATCGAAATCACCCCGTTAAAAGCATTGGGGCCATAAAAGGCAGAACTGGCACCTTGTACGAGGTCAACGCTATTCACATCCAAATCGCTGGAGCCTAAAAAATTGCCCAAAGAAAAGTTGAGGCCCGGGGCCTGATTGTCCACCCCGTCAATGATTTGCAGGGAACGCACCGGGCTGGTCGAGTTGAAGCCTCGCGTGTTGATGATGGTGAATCCAAGCGAGGCGGTGGTCAGGTCCACGCCTTTCAGGTTGCCAAGGCTGTTGTAAAAGGTGAAAGATGCCGCATCCTTGATGGCGATGGCATCGAGTTTTTCTACCGTGAGCGGGGCGGCCTTTTGTTTGTCGTCGATGCGCTGGCCTTTTATCACCGTTTCCTCGATGAGTATGGCCCCCGTTTGCAGTCGCACCAAGATGCGCTGGCTGGTGCTGGCGACCTGGACTTCTTGCGTGTTGTAGCCTGTGTACGAGATTTTGAGCGTCACTGGCAGGGCGTCGGGTTTCAAGGTGAATTCACCGTTGTAGTCAGTGATGGTGCCTCCACCACCGCCTACATAGGTCACCGCCGCGCCTATCAGTTCCTCGCCCGTTTCGCCATCCACCACCTTGCCACGAATGGTGACTTGCGCGGTCAGAACGGCGCTGCTGAGGAACAACCACAATAGGCTGAAAATCAAATTTTTGTTGAATTGCTTCATACGGGAGTTGAATTGTGTTTTCGGAAAAAACTATTTGAATCGGCAGCTTTTGTGAAACCCTATTTGCTTGGCAAAAAAAGAAAGAAAATTTGATTCCAGAATAAAAAAGGAAGACTTCAACCAACTTCGTCAAAAATGGGCACAGGCGCGCCCCACTCGGCTCACGAACAATGAGTGAGCAAAGGAAGGAAAAACCATTTTGGAAAAAGAGAAAATCTTGCCGACGCGGGCGAAGAGTGGGCACTTGTTTGGGTACTGCATACTCCCGACAGAAATGTTTTTCTGTAAAAAATTTTGGTTCTTCGTGATTTCGTGTGGGTAGTCATCTATCACCTTGTAACCTCCGAACTTCATTCGGGGGATTAAGCATCTCTGCCCATCACATCTATCTTCTTTATACCCAGATTTTCAGGGGGTACACATTTTAGTCCAAAGAAAACAGGAGTAGTTCTTTGACAAACGGAAAAGAAAACAGAAGGGGAGTTTTGTGGCTTCTGACACAACAATCCCCCCCTTCCTTATGCGCAAAAGCGCCTACAAAGATATTGTGGATTTTCTGGCAAAGACCAGTGAAGTTGCACCCCGAGGCAACCACCTGCGCCGCCTTCAGACGATGGCGAGCCTCGTCCACGGCTGCATGAAGAGCAAGTCGTGCGCGGTGGAGGGCATGAGCCAGCCCCGGCACGGCGAGGGTACGGGCAACAAGAACAGCCTGCTGCAAGAGGCGAAGCGCTGGCTTGGGAACAAATGGGTGGACTGGCAGTTGTTCTTCCTGCCGTTGGCGAAACGCTTTTTGGGCATGGCGGCCAAGGGGGGCGAGTTGGTTTTCGTCATCGATGGCAGCCAAACGGGCACCAAGCACAGCAGCCTGATGCTCTCGGTTTTGTGCGGGGGCTTTGCCCTGCCGCTCGTTTGGCTGGTCAAGGAGGGGGAAAAGGGGCACTTTCCCGAACAAATGCACTTGGACCTGCTGCACACGCTGCTGCCCATAGTACCCGAGGGTTGCCGCAAGGTACTCTTGGGCGACGGCGAGTTCGACGGGCAGCAATTGCGCCGATGGTGCGCCGACCAGCACTGGGAGTTTGTCCTGCGCACTTCCTGCGACCGGGTGGTGGACTGTGGCGGCGAAACGGCGCGCATGGATGCCCTGTCGCCCGCCAAGGGCGAGCGGGCGGTGTTTGTGCCCGATGCCGTGGACGGCATCAACGCCGTGTGCTGGCACGAAAAAGGCTTCGACAAACCTATTTTCCTGCTCACCAACATGGATGTGGGAGACATGGCCTGCTCTTACTACCGAAAGCGGTTCAAGATAGAGACCATGTTCAAAAACCTCAAATCAAAGGGGTTTCAACTCCACAAGACCCAAATCAAGGATGCCGACAGAATCGCCAAACTGATCTTGATCGTCGCCACGGCGTTTGTCCTGACCTTTTGCCTGGGCTGTTTCGTCAAACACTATTGCCCCGTCGGCAAACTCAAAACATTCCTCCGAAAGGATAAAATCGAAAAAATGGGGCCTATCCATCTGGCCCAAAAGTGTTGGGACGAAGCCTTTCACATCGCCTTAGATTTCTTTTCTGATTTGTCAAAGAACTTTGACTGGGTTTTTACTTGAAAAAATGTGTACCCCCTGAAAACCCAGATTAAAGAGGATTTGAACCTGCCCGTTGGCAAGGCAGGGATTTCCTTGATTGATTTGTGTGATTTCCAAAGGATTGCGAGCACCGTTCGTTCAAAACCACCTTGTCAGAACCTGTACTCAGGGGATTGCCCGGCCAAGTAAAGCGGACGGGGCTGATTTGCGTTGAGTATACATGACATCGCATCTTCAAGATGTTGTGGAGTGATGTCATGTAAAGAAGATAGATGTGATGGGCGGGCATTCCTGACCGCTCGTTGAAACGAACGGTTTCATGATGATATACCCAGATTAAAGAGGATTTGAATCTGCCCGTTGGCAAGGCAGGGATGCCACTGATTGATTTGCATGATTTCCAAAGGATTGCGAGCACCGTTCGTTCAAAACCACCTTGTCAGAACCTGTACTCAGGGGTTTGCCCGGCCAAGTGAAGCGGACGGGGCTGATTTGCGTTGAGTATAGATGTGTGTTGTGTTTGTCCGAATGAAGTCACGAAGAGTCAAAATTTTTCTGTCGGGACTCGTGCCATGCCTACGCAGCTCCCCCCTTTTTCAGCAAACGACTCGCCAAGCGCCGCGCTTCCTGCCGTGGGCTTTTCCACCACTGCGCGGAGAGCACTGGCACGGCCTCTATTTTGTTGCGGCGGAAGTAGCTCCTTATCTTATCCTCCCACTCGTAAGAAGGCATCGCGGAGGGGGCCAGCACCCCGTCGAACAGCAGGACGCTGCTTTGCTCCTTGTCGTTTTTGGCTTGCAAGTATAGCGGCACCCTCATGCCCGCCGCTTGCATGTTGCGCCGCATCTGACTGGATTCAAAATAGGGTCGCAGCGCCATTTCCACTTCTTCCATGAAGACGGAGAACGGGTAGTAGGACTCCGCATAATTGAGCAGCACCTTCATTTTTTGCAGTTGCTCCTCGGCTGCATCCGAGTCGCCTTGTTGAAGGTAATCGGCGAAAGTGACGAGGTGCGAGAGGATGCAGGTGCCGAGGAAATTTTTGTCGGCGGCCAGCACGGCATATAGTCCCAGCGGGATGGAGTGTGCGATGAACAGTTTTTGTGTGGCGCGGGTGAGCACGATGTGGAGTTGGTTGAGGCCTTGCTGTGTGTTCCAGAAGTGCAAATCCCGCGTGAGCGCCCCTTGTGCGTTGGTGGTTCCGTGCACGAGCGAGATGAGCAAAACATCCACATGCTGACCTTGCAGCTCGGCGAATTGGTACACTCCCAGCCCACTGAGCAGCATTTGCTGTATCTTCTCAAAACCCGGTTGCTTGCGCTGACGGATTTTGAGCAATTGGCCCGCGATAAGGTCGCGCTGCTCCACGGTGGAGCAAGCGATGCCCACCACCGGGTAGGTGCTGCGGGCGGCGGTTGGTTCTATCAGGTTGAGCCAATCAATGATTTGGCGGGCTTCAGCCTCGTTGGTGCGGGTGTTTTCGTCGTAGCGGCCTTCCACATTGGCCACGACGGTGGCCTCGCGGGCGGCTCTACCTGACGGCAGACGCTTGTAAGGCGTGTCGAAGGCGATTTTGTTGAATCGCACCCACTCTTCGGGGCTGTCTTGGTGTTGGTATTCGAGGTGATGGTCTTTTGCGCCGATGCCCTTGCAAAATTCGAGAAAATCGTCTTCCGCTTGCGGGGTCATGTCTTGTTTCGAGTCGCCGAGCACTACGAGATTTTTCGACATCTGGAACAGGTGGTAGCACTCCTGTTTCGGGATGTTGTGTGCTTCGTCCACCAGCACGAGGTCGAAGGTCATGCCTGATAGCTGTACCACGTCGAGTGCCACTTGCGGGGTCACGAGCAGCACAGGCAGCGTCTCGGTCAAGGGCTGGATGTATTTTTGGAACAGCTCTTCGGGCTTGTGCGCGGCGGTAAGGGTGCGGTTGTCTTTGCCAAACCAAGTCTTGAATGCTTTGCCGTCGGCAGAGCGCAGCCCGCGCAGCGCCTTGTTTTTGCGATTTTGCCATAGGGCGCTGATTTGGTAGGGGAGCAACTCACGCAATTCGCGGAGGTGGCTGCCAAAATTGGTCAGCGTATCGTCGTCCCACACCATGCCGGGGTTGAACTCGTTTTGCAGCAGGTGGTGCAAATACCAACTTTCGAATGCGGCAAGCCAATTGTTCGGCTTGATTTTGCACAAGGCTCGCACCACTTTTTGCTCTGCGGGGCGCAGCGCGAGCCAGTGTTTCTGCCAAATATGGAAGTCCTCGAAATCGCGCAGGTAGAACTGCGTGTCTTCCAAACGCGCGATGACCTCCTCCAAAAACTCTTGCCGTTTCGGAATTGTCAGCATCTCGTGTTTCAATGCATCTTGGTACAACCCCGTTGCGTTGAATTCTTCCAAAAACACGTCCATCGCGTATTCCAATTCCTTCACTTGCTCGCGGAAGTCAAGGTCGGCTTGTATGCTTTTGCCGTTGAGTCGGCGCACGTCTTCGCGCACGGCTGCGGGGATGCGCTTGCGCCACATTCGGAGCGATGCCTCGAAGTCTTTGGTGAGCTCGGAGATTTTTTTGATGTTTTTGTTGTCGAGGTAGCTGGGGAAGTCGAACTCAAAATGTTTGCGAAGGCCGTAGGCGCGACGCATTTCATCGAAAGTGACACCGATTTTTTCTTTGGCCGCCACGATTTCCTTGTAGCGGTCGCTGAACACGCCGTATAGTTTTTCCGACACCGAAATCGGCTTTTCAAACTCGCTTCCGAAGCGATTCACCCCATCTTCCAGGCCATCGCGAATGCGTTTGACGTAGGCCGCCAGTTCGGTGTAATACTGCTCATAGTGGTCGAGCAGGCTTTCAGAGTAGTCGTTGGTCTTGGAGATGTACCGATGGTGAAGCGCCGTTGCTTTGGCAAGCATGGCCTTCACGAGGGTTTCCGTCCAAGCCAGCCCCTTGTCGGCATCCTGGCTGAGGAACACCGAGTTGTTGAGCCGCCTCAATGGGTGGTTCAATGTGGGGAAACGGCGAAACAGCGGCTCGCTGGCGTATATGGCTTCCACGATGCCGTTGTATTCGCTTTTTGAAAACTCAAAATCTTGCGGGTTCAGGTGGCTGAGCAGCAGCTCTTTGCCCTCCATGCGGTTGGCGCGGAGGAATTTCCCGACCGTTTCCGTAAAGGACATTTCGCCAAAAAGCGGCGCGTGCAATTCTTCCCAAGCATCGTCGAGTTTGCGCTGTTCGCGTTGCGTTTTATTGATGACGGCTTTGAAAAGCTCCTCGTCGTAGAGTGCTTTGTTTTTGTTTTCAGAGGCGGCACGCAACATATCGGCCAACATGAGCTGGTCGCCCGCGATGTCGCGCAGCACAAAAGACACGTCGCCGAACCCTTTTTCCAACAGGAATTTCTGTGCCCGCCGCAGCGCGTTGATGCTCTTGGACACCACGAGACACTTTTTGCCGTGCGACAGGGCGTTCATCACCAGCGCCGATATGAGGTAGGTTTTGCCGGTGCCCGACGTGCCTTCCACCACGGTGAGCGCGTTGTGCTGCACGGCGTGCAATACCGAGCGTTGCGACGGGTCGAGGGGCAACATGGTGAAGGTGTGTTTCCAATCGGCGGCATCGGCTGGCAAATCGGGCGCGACGGAAGGCGGGGTGGTCACGGTGGTGCGCGGCAGGGTGGGGAAAATGCCTGCCACTGCCGACCAAAGCAGCCGTCCTTCGGTGATGATGGTCTTCGCAGTGCCATTGGAGGGGAATGGCTGAATGCTAAGCGGCAAGCCATCCTCCACGAGGCCAAGCATGAGGCGTATGCCCTCGCAGAGGTCGTCGAACGTCTTGGAACTCACGCTTTTGGCTTCGGCCATCTGTTGCGCTCGCCGAGAGAAGTCCGTGCCGTTCAGCGCATCAAGCAGGTGGAAAAAGGGATAGTTGGGCACCACGAAATGCCCTTCGCCTCGATGTACCGACCATTGGTCAACGTGTTGCGAGTGTGGCTCCAACGAAATCTGCCAGACGAACAGCGGTGCCGCTACATGATAGCCGCCCAGCCTCGCCATGACGAATGGGTAGCCGATGCCGAGGTTTTTGGTGCCAAACACTTTTTCCCGGTTGCGAGCCTCGAAGTAAAAATGATTGAGCCACTCGCCAGCAGGGAAATTGGCCTGTACCGTAAAATCGAATTTGCGCCCCTCCACCATCTCGTGGATGCACCGGATGGCCAAATCGGCATCAATGGCTGTGAGGTCTGCTTTTATTGGCTCGTTGGGCAGGGCGGAAAGCCACTCAAGGGCTTCGCCACTGTAAGAAGGCATGGCCACAGATTTCACTTCAACGGGGGATGCGGCAGGAATTTCGATTTCAGACATATTATTGCGTTTGGCTTCCAATCAATTGCGCGTTGCAAAAGAACGGTTTTTATACGAGTTTGAAACAAAAGGTTTGGGTGAAAATTGTTTTGCTTTTTCTCTAAATCCGGGACATGGAGGCGCCCTTCGACGAAATCCTGCTTATGAAAGCGCTTTAATAGGGCAAAGTGAGGAATGCGAATCAAGAGTTGAAAAAAATGCCACTTTCATTTTGAGCGATCTAATGAGGGGTGGCTTCGAGTTGTCACCTCGCTCGGCCTGTTCTTCAAACTGTTTTTTTGACCCTTGATTCGCGTATGAATAACGAACAATCGAACGAGATAGGAAAATCGTCAATCACACTCAGCAAAAACGCTGGGTTGGAACTGATTTCCATGTTTTGATTCACCCCAGTGCCCTGTCCAAATGCACATAGCCACCATCAACGTAAATCAACTGCCCCGTCGTGTGGCTCGATTGGCCGGAAAGCAAGAAAGCCACCGTGTTCGCTATTTCTTCTGGCGTGGTCATGCGCTTGCCGAGGGGGATTCGAGCGGTAATTTTTTGCAAAGCCGCTTCTGGGTCGGGTAAGGTATGGAGCCATTTTTCGTAAAGCGGCGTGTAACTCTCGGCCACAACGACGGCGTTCACACGGATGCCATATTTTAAAAGTTCGACCGCCCATTCGCGTGTGAGAGCGTTTCGGCCCCCGTTGGAGGCAGCGTAAGCAGAGGTGCCGCCCTGCCCCGTGTCGGCGGTCTTGGAACTGATGTTCACGATGCTGCCCTGCGTTTTTTTCAGTTCCGGCAGTGCGTGATGCGCCATTAAGTAATAGTGAATCAGGTTTTTGTGCAGCGATGCGACGAAGGCTTCGTAACTGCCATGTTCCAGCCCCACCCCGTCGTTCACGCCTGCATTGTTCACCAAGCCATCTATTTTTCCAAACTTGGCGACGACCTCCCGCACTGCACGGGCGCAATCGTCGGGGCGCGTCAGTTCGGCAGTGACCGCAAAGGCTTGTTGGTTTTGCGACTCCAATTCGGCAACCATTTTCAGGTTGTCGTCGGCATTGCGACCGATGATGACAGGTATCGCGCCCTCAGCTGCCAGCACCCGCACGATGCCCGTGCCGATGCCTTTGGCGCCGCCCGTGACGAGGATGATTTTGTCCTTCAGCAATAAATCCATGAGTCAAAGTTGATAAAACCCCACCGCATTACCTCCAAAAATCGCCGCTTTTTCTTTCGATGAAAAGGCCGCGAAATAATTGTCCGCCAACGACTTGACCTGTTCATACTCCCCCGCCACGAGGCAAACCGGCCAGTCGGAGCCGAACATCAGGCGCTCCGTGCCGAAAGCTTCCGTCACCGTGTCCAAGTAGGGCTTGAACGTTTCGGCAGACCAGTCCCCCCAGTCGGCTTCCGTCACCATGCCCGATATCTTGCAAAAGACATTTTCAAATTGACCTAAGGCGCGAATGTGCGTCGCCCAGGGTTCGAGCAAGCCTCCTCTGATGTCAGGCTTTCCGAGGTGGTCGAGCACAAAACGTTGATTCGGATGCTGTTGCGCAAATTTTATGACGGCGGGGAGTTGCCTGTGCACGACCAAAATATCGTAGGCGAATCGCGTTTTGCTCAAAGCCTCGATGCCGCGCCGGAAGTTTTTTCGCAGTAAAAAATCCTCGTCAGCCTCCGCTTGCACGATGTGGCGAAAGCCTTTGAACACCGAGAACGACGACCAATAGTCCAACCGCTCATCAATGTCGTCCGCCTGAAAATCAGCCCAACCGACAATGCCTTTGACAAACGAATGTCGGGCTGCCAGCGAGAGAAAAAAGTCATTTTCCGCCTCCGTCTGATGCACCTGCACCAGCACCGCGCCGTCCATGCCGTTGGCGGCCAAAACCGGCTGCAAATCTTCCGGCATGAAATCGCGCCGGATGCGGCGCATCTCCTCCGAAATCCAGCCGTAGCGTTCGGGGTCATACTGCCAAAAATGTTGGTGTGCATCAATTTTCATAGGCGACGGCGATTTGTTTTTGCGTTCCCAAATGCTCGATGCCCAATTCCACCACGTCGCCCGCTTTCAGATAGCGAGGTGGTTGCAGCCCAAGCCCCACGCCAAACGGTGTCCCGGTGGAAACAACATCGCCGGGCAGCAGGGTCATAAATTGACTGATGTAATGGACGAGAAAAGGGATTTTGAAAACCATGTCGTCAGTGTTGGAGTCCTGCATGAGTTCGCCGTTGAGGCGCAGCCAGAGGCGGAGGTTGTGCGGGTCAGGAATCTCGTCTTTTGTCGCCAAAAACGGGCCGAGCGGCGCGAAGGTGTCGGCGCTTTTGCCCTTCACCCATTGGCCGCCGCGCTCAAGTTGGAAGGCGCGCTCGGAATAGTCGTTGTGCAAGGCATATCCAGCCACGAAATCCATCGCTTCGGCCTCCGCGACGTAGGCGGCTTTTTTGCCGATGACCACCGCGAGTTCGACTTCCCAATCTGTTTTTTCCGAATTTTTGGGAATAATCACATTGTCGTAAGGCCCACACAGGGCGGTCGTGGATTTGAAAAACAATATCGGCTCATTGGGCAGCGGCACGTTGGTTTCGGCAGCGTGTTGCGCGTAGTTGAGGCCGATGCAGACAATTTTGGAAGGCCGAGCGACGCAAGCGCCAATTCTCGCTCCGGCAGGCACGGCGGGACAGCGCGCGGCATTGGCCGTCAGCCAGTTTGACAAACGTGCGAGGCCGTTGTTTTCAAAAAAATTTTCTCCATAATCCTCGCCGAACGCCGACACGTCGAGCCTGCTGCCGTCGGGCATTTGCACGGCGGGTTTTTCTTTTCCAAGACTTCCAAAACGAAGTAGTTTCATGTTTTTTGCTTTGCGGACGTTTACGAAGCCTCGCAGGTTTTTCGATTACCCACAGAATGAGTCTTCGGTGCATCTATACCGAGATTAAAGAGGATTTGAATCTGCCCGTTGGCAAGACAAGGATTTTCTTGATTGATTTGCATGATTTTCAAAGGATTGCGAGCACCGTTCGTTCAAAACCACCTTGTCAGACCCTGTACTCAGGGGCTTGCCCGGCCAAGTGAAGCGGACGGGGCTGATTTGTGTTGACTATAAGCATTTGATTTCCAATTGGATATTCTGTGGGTAATCGAAAGACCTTGCAGGTTCAGCAAACGTGTTTTCAGGTTTTGTAAACGTGTTTTCAACTGTTCAGATAAACGAAGCCGCCGTCAATGAGGTAGTCAACGCCAGTGATGAACGAAGCCTCATCGGAACAAAGATAGAGCGCGAGGCAGGCAATTTCTTCGGGCGTGGCCATGCGGCCAATGGGTTGGGAGCGAGCGAGTTTTTCAAACATTTCCTGCTCGCGGCCGGGGTAGTTTTTTGCTAAAAAACCGTCCACGAAGGGCGTATGCACCCGTGCGGGCGAAATGCTGTTGCAACGGATGTTGTGCTGGATAAAATCTTTGGCGACGGAAAGCGTCATCGTTTTTACTGCGCCTTTGGTCATGGAGTAGGCAAAACGGTCGGCCAGCCCGACCGACGAGGCGATGGAGGCCATGTTCAAAATGACACCGCCGCCTTGCGCTTTCATTTTCGGCAGCGCGGCATGGAGGCAATTGTAAACACCTTTCACGTTCACCTGAAAAAGTCGGTCGAAGTCGGCCTCCTGAGTGTTTTCCGCATTACCGATGTGGGCGATACCGGCGTTGTTGACCAAAATATCCACTTGCTCCAAATTTTCAAAAACAGCCTCGACAGCTGCCTGCTGGCTCACGTCGCACGGGTGGACAAAGATTTTTTCGGAAGAATCGGCAACGGCTTCGTGTGCCTGCTCCGCGTCCCAATCCAAAATGTGAACCCTTGCCCCTTGCTGGGCGAACACTTTGGCAATCGCCAGCCCGATGCCGCTGCCGCCGCCTGTGACGACGGCTGTCTTGTTTTGCAAACTGAACATCATAGGGTGCAAAAGTAGCGTTGTGCGTGGAGAAAAATTCGTTTGAGTTCCTGCTGGCCAAAGGCGAGCATGAAGCCAAAAATTTTGCAGGGTAAATGGAAAGTAAATTTTCCGCCGAAGCTCGTACCTTTGCCCCGGCGCCGGGCGACCAGCTCCTGCAAAACCTCCCCAGGGCGGAAACGCAGCAAGGATATGTGGTCGTAGCGGTGTGTTCGGCGCTTTTTCTTCACAATGCTAATTTGATAATGTGCCAATGTGCTAATGTTGCGCATTGGCACATTTTCAAATTGGCGCATTAGCACATTAGAAACGATGCTTTTTTTCATAGACACTGCCAACCTCGACCACATCCGCGAAGCTGCCGAACTGGGCATTCTCGACGGCGTGACCACCAATCCCTCGCTCATGGCGAAAGAGGGTATTTCTGGTGAAAAAAATATCTTGAAACACTACCGCACCATCTGTGAAATCGTCGGGCCGGGCCGCGACGTGAGCGCCGAGGTCATTGCAACCGACTTCAAAGGCATGGTCGCCGAGGGCAAGCAACTCGCCGACATTCACGAGAACATTGTGGTGAAGGTGCCGATGATTAAGGACGGCGTGAAGGCATTGGCTTATTTCACGGAAGCGGGCATCAAGACGAATTGCACGCTGGTTTTTTCGGCGGGTCAGGCGATTCTGGCTGCCAAAGCGGGCGCCACTTATGTGTCGCCGTTCATCGGGCGTATTGACGACATCGGCTGGGATGGCATGAAACTCATTCGGGAAATCAACCAGATTTACACTGCGCAGGCTTACGAGACGGCTATTCTCGCGGCCAGCATTCGCCAGCCGCTGCACATCGTGCAATCCGCCAAAGCGGGTGCCGATGTGGTGACTTGCCCTCTTTCAGCCATTCTGGGCTTGTTCAATCACCCCCTGACGGACATTGGGCTGGAGAAGTTTTTGGCCGACTACAAAAAGGTGAATGGGTGACGATAATGAATGAAGGACGATGATTTTGGGGTAACACCCTGCTTCGCGTTTCGGGGCAGGGTGTTTTTTTAGGGTGCGCTCGCATATTTGTGCCAACTGGTCGAGAGAAATGAAGACACAAGCGACTTCTCAGGCAGGGCGGTGCCTCGAACTATTTTTCGGGGCGCTGCCTCTTTGCGGTAGAGTTTGGGATGCAGTCACTACCTACCTTGCGGGGCGCTGCCTAGGCAAGTTTTGCCCCCTACCGAACAAAGTTCACAAATGCCGAACTCGGGTTAAAACAACAGGAGCCATCACCGGATATTCGGGATGGCTCCTGTCTGTTTTGTTCTAACTCTCAAAATACTACCTCAACAAAGTGACATCGCCTTTGTAGAGCAACACCCGGCCATCAATCAATTCGATTTCGGCGTAGTAGGCAAACACGGCGGGTGTCATCAATTTGCCGCGATAACGACCATTCCACCCATAGGCTGGGTCGTTGGGCAGGAAGTTTTGCTTTTGGAATACCATGGCCCCCCAACGGTCGAATATCTGGAAGGTCTTGACCTGCACCACTTGGTCGCCTTTTGCGAAAATGTAAACCACGTCGTTGTCGCCATCTTCTTTCCACGGTGAAAACACGTTTGGAATGTAGATGTGCGGCTGATTGTCCACCCGAACGACCGTGCGGTCGCTGGCTTCGCAACCGTCAATGCTGATGATGGTGACGGTGTATTGGGTGGGCTTGAAGGGTTGTGCGGTTGGGCTTAACAGGTTCAGAATGCTGTTGCCGTCGAACGTCAGGCCATCTATGGGTGTCCAGATGACGGTGTCAATGAGCGCGAGTGGGTAGCCAGCTGGCAAGGTGGCTTCGATTTTCAGCGACTCTCCCAGCGCGATTTTGAAATCGGGCGCGAGCGAGACGGCTGGGTCGGGTGCTTTTGGCACGTTGAGCGTCTTGTGGAATTCGCAGCCATTGGCATCCTGTATCCAAAGGTCGTAGGTGCCCGGCGTGATTTTTTGGAAATCGGTTTGCGCGAAGAAGGACTGGCCGTTGTTGATGGAGTAGGTGAAGGGGCCAATGCCGCCTGCTACTTGTCCGAAGGTGATGATGCCGTCATTGTCCTTGCAGCTCGGATTTTTCAAGTCGAAAATGAAATCCGTTGGCATATTGGTTTCCAAAAACACTTGCACTTGGTCGGTTTGCGTGCAGCCGGTCGTTGTGTTGGCAACGGTCAGGGTGTAAACGCCTGCTTGATTGACCACTGGTGTCAAACTACTGTTGCCGGAGACGAATTGCCCGCCTTGTGTGCTCCAAGTGTATGAATAAATGGAGCCTGTCGAGGCTGTGCCTTGCAAGGTCACTTGCTCCACTGTGCAAGTCAGGGTGAATGGTGGCCCTGCTTCCGCTATGGGCAACACGATGTTGTCGTTCACCGTCACGGTGGCAGTATTGGTGCAGCCCGTCGCATCGTTCAAAACAGTCAGTGTATAGGTACCAGAGGCACTCACAGTGGCCGAGTTTGTTGTTTCTCCGCCTACGATGTTGCCGTTGAGGGTGGTCCAGATGTAGCTGATGTTGGGGCCACCCTGCGAGCCACTGCCATTGAGGGTAACTTGTGGTTGCACACAAGTGATGAGCGATGGCGTGGCGATAGCTGCCACGGGTGGTGTGGTGTTCACGTTGACGAGCACTTCATCGGAAGCAGAGCAGCCGTTGTCTTCATTCACTACCACAAGGACGTAGGTGCCACCTGCCACAATGGTCGGGTTAAGACCATTTGCGCCGACGAGAATTTGCCCGTTGGCGGTGGTCCATTGATAGAAATAATTGCCGTTTTGGCTGGAGCCTGTGCCGTTGAGTTGCAATGATGTGACGGCGCAGGTCAACAAGCCATCCGTACCCGCATGGGCGGTTGGGTTTTGCACATTTTGCGCCACCTCGGTTGAGTAGGTTTGGGTACAACCGTTGGAAGTGTCGGTAATCAACAGGGTGTAATTGCCCGGCTGGTTCACCACAGGCTGGAGCGGGTTGGTTTGGTTGACAAAGTTGCCACCTGTCGTGCTCCATTGATAAGTGAATGCGGCACCTGTGCTGGAGGCTGTGGCATCCAAGATGGTTTGCTGTACCGCACAAGTCAGGGTGCTGGGCTGTGCAATGAACACATTGGGCTGCTCTTGGTCGGCTGACACGCTGGTAGCATCGGTGCTGGTGCAGCCATTGAGGGTGTTGGTCACGACGAGCGAGTAGGTGCCAGTGGCGTTCACGGTTGGTGCAAGGGTATTGGCTCCGCTCGTGATATTGCCGCCATTTGAGGCAGACCAGCTGTACGTGAAGTTGCCATTGGAACTCACCGTGCCTGCTAGATTGACCGACAACACGGTGCAAGTCAGTGTGGGCGACGGTCCTGCATCCATTACTGGCGGGTTGATGTTTTGGGTAACAAGCACACTGGAGCTTGCCGTGCAATTGTTGGTGGTGTTGGTCACGGCCAACACATAGGTGCCCGGCGCGTCAATGGTGGGACTGAGCGTGACGTTGCCACCTGTGATGTTGCCTCCACCCGTGGCAGTCCAGAGATACGAAAACTCTGGCCCTGCGCTACTGCCCGCTCCGCTCAGCGTGATGCTGGTGACGGCGCAAGTGAGTTGAGGCGCGCTGTTCGCAACGGCGATAGGCACGTCGGCAGCTTGCGTGATGAGCACAGTGGAGGTGGCGGTACAGCCATTGATGGTATTGGTCACCAACAGGAAATAGTTGCCCGCGCCATCTACTGTAGGATTGAGAATGTTGGTCGGCGTGATGAAATTACCGGTGTTGGTTGTCCATTGATAAGTGAATTCTGGCCCTGTGCTGGCAGTGGCGTCCAGTGTGTAGGTATTTGCCACACATGTCAGTTGGAAGGTGTTGCCTGCGTTGACATTGGGTTGTGCAAAATCCATGGTGACAAGGACTTCATCAGTGGTAGTGCAGCCGTTGGTGGTGTTGGTGACGAGTAGGTTGTATGTGCCACCTTGATCAATGACCGGGCTTCCGGTGGTGCCACCCGACAGGATGCCAGCACCCGTCCAAGAGAATGTGTAGTTGGGTCCAGATGGGTTGCCCGTGCCGCCGAGTTGCAGTTGTGGGTTGAAGCAGTTGAGCACTTTGTCAGGCCCTGCATCGGCGGGCGGCGGTGTGATGTCCTGATTGACGGTGACAGCCATGTCGGAGGTGCAGCCATTGGCAGAGTTGGTAATGACTAAGTTGTAGCTGCCCGGCTGGTTGACCACGGGGTTGAGGGTAGTGTTGCCAGACACGATGCCCGGCCCCGTCCATGCGTACGAAATGTTTGCGCCCGTCGTGGAGCCGTTGCCATTCAGCGTTACTTGCCCGGTCACGCAGTTCAGGATGTTCGGCGTGGCGATTTGCACGATGGGTTCATCGGCATCTTGCAAGATATTGACTTGGGCGGTGGATGTGCAGCCGTTTTGTGTGTTGGTGACCAATATCTGATAGGTGCCGGGAGCGTTCACCGTCGGGTTCAGAATGTTGGTGGGGCTGGTGAAATTGCCGCCCGACAAAGCCGTCCACTGATAGCTGAATTGTGGGCCAGTGCTGGAACCACTGCCATCCAGTGTCATGGAGGGTTGGGTACAAAGCAGCGTTTGGCTTGTGCCTGCGCTGGCTGTGGGCGCTACTTTGTCGGCCTCCACTTGGATGGAGAAGGTAGCGGTGCAGTTGTTGGCAGTATTGGTCACCAACAAAGTGTACTGACCGGGTTGGCCAACGGTGAGGAGCAAGGTGCCTTGACCGCTGACAATTTGCCCATTGATGGTGCCCCACTGATAAGTGTAGCCCGGCCCCGACGAAGAGCCGTTGGCATTGAGCGTAACCTGCGGCACCGCACAAGTCAGTATGCCCGAAGGTGTGGCGATGGCGGTTGGCAAGTTGGCATTGCTGGTCACGGTCGCGGATGCTGTGGAGGTACAACCATTGACATTATTGGTGACGGTAAGTGTATAGATGCCCGCTGCGGTCACGGTCGGATTCAAGGTGTTGCCGCCCGCACCAATGCCGCCTCCGGTGGAAGAGGTCCACTCATAAGTAAAGTTTGGTCCCGTGCTACTGCCTGTGCCGTTGAGTTGCACCACAGGTGAGGTACAATTCAATTCGCCTCCCGGTGCCACGGTGGCTGTCGGGTTGGTGATGTTTTGCGGAATCGCGATGGAGGCGGTACTCGAACATCCGTTGGTGGCGTTCGTGACGACCAAGTTGTAGGTGCCGGGTTGGTTCACCGTGGGTGTGGGCGTATTGCCGCCGCTGACGATATTGCCGCCAGTCGTAGTCCACACATAGCTCAAATTAGGCCCAACGGGTGCGTTCGGGTCGCCCAACGTGTGTGAGGTGACCACGCAGGTCAGCGTGGCGGGCGTTCCGGCGTTGGCCGCGGGAGCGGCGATGTCTTGTGTGATTAAGACTGATGCCGTTGCTGTGCATTGGTTGGTAGTGTTGGTCACCAACAAGGTATAGGTGGCTGGAGCATTGACGACCGGATTCAAGGTGTTTTGCCCTGATACAAACGAGCCGCCGGGTGTGGAAGACCAAGTGTAGGTGAAGTTTGAACCGCTGCTGCTGCCAGTGCCGCTGATGGTCAGCTGTGTCGTGTTGCAATTCAGCAGGCCGTTGACATCTGCCTCTGCGACTGGCACGGAGTTGTCCTGAGCCACCGTCGCGGTGGTGCTATTAGTGCATCCATTTATGGTATTGGTCACGACAAGGGTATAATTGCCGGGTTCGGACACGACTGCATTGGCAGAGGCTTGCCCCGATTGGATGTTGCCATTGTTGGTTGACCAAGAGAAGCCAAGACTTCCGGCAGGCGTGGAGCCACTGCCATTGAGCGTCACGGTCGTGTTGGTGCAAGTCAACAAGGCAGGTGCTCCAATGACCGCGACTGGCGGCGTGGTGTTGCTGTTTACCAGCACCACATCCGTCTTCGTGCATCCATTTGCCGTATTGGTGACGAGCAAGGTGTAGGTACCAGTAGAGGAGACCAAGGGATTGAGGGTGGTGCCGCCGCTGACGATGGTGCCACCGTTGGTAGCCGTCCATTGATAGGTGAAATTGGCACCTCCGCTGGAGCCGCTGCCGTCGAGGGTGGCATTGGTCAACACGCAGGTTAACGTTTGGTCAGGCCCTCCATTTGCGGTGGGCAGCACGTTGTCACCCACGACTTGTGTGGACTGAGCTGCCGTGCAACCGTTGGCTGTGTTGGTGACCACCAAAGTATAAGTGCCGGGCTGATTGACCACTGGGGTGAGCGTGTTGCCGCCGCTGACGATGTTGCCGCCTCCTGAAGCCGTCCAGTTGTAAGTGAAATTCGGCCCACTACTGGAGCCGTTGCCATTAAGGCTGACGGAGGTCACGACGCATGTAAGTGGGTCTGGGGCCGCTGCCACCACATCTGGTGGGGTAAAATTGCCCGGCACGGTGGCCGTAGTGGTTTTTGTGCAACCCTTTGAGTCTGTGACGGTGACGGTATAGTTGCCGGGGGCAAGATTTTGCGGGTCTTGCACCGTTTGGCCGCCTGTCCAATTATAGGTGTAGTTGGGAGAACCGCCAGTAACCGTAAGGTCAATGCTGCCACCCGTCGGGTTGGCGCAAGTGGCTCCTTGCACATTGGCGACGACGGGGTCAATGGCTGGTGGGGCTACCACATTGAACTGTTGTTGGCTGGTGCAGCCAAAGCCATCGGTCACTGTAACTAAATAGGTGCCTCCCTGCAAATTATTTTGGAAAGGTAAATTCGGCAAGTTCTGCGGGCCTTGCCAAGTGTATGTGTATGGGCCTTGCCCTCCAGTCACAGAGGTTTGGATGGCGCCGTTACTGGAATTATTGCAAGTGGGGTTGGTCACGGTGCCATTTAGCGTTAGCGACGATTGTGTCACTAACAAGGCTCCCTGCCCATTTCCTACGCACCCATCTGAATCTATAACATTGGCTATTTGGTAAAGTCCGGGTTCGTTCACCTCCAAGAAGAACGGATTTTCTGTGATGCCTTCTATGGGTGGTTGTAGGTTGCCGCTTTGGGTATAATTGAGCGTGAATGGCCCGGTTCCCACAAAGTTGACCCTGATAAGAGCTGATTGACCCGGACATATTTGCGGCGCGGGAGGCAGAAGCTGCGCCACGGGCGGGGCTTTCACGTTGATGCGAGCGGTGGCGACAAATGTTTTGCCACAGTTGTCTGTCACTGTCACGCGAATGTTTGTGGAAACCGCCACGAATTGGGATTTGGTGTCTGTGTTGCCACCACCTTGCCATGAATAAGAGTAGGGGGGCACACCATCTGTCGGGGTGACGGTGACCGTGCCGACGCCCGAGCCACAAATAACCACCGTGTCAGCCACGGCAGACAGCGGCAAGAGGTCGTGTATCGTGAGCGTGATTTCAGGCTCCAAGCAAGAACAGGGGTTGGTAAGGCGGATGACGATGGTCTCGGCACCTTCCGCAATCAAGTCGTTCACGATATTCACGTTGATAACCACTTGGGTTTGCCCAGCAGGAATCACAACCACCGCCGGGATAGGCGAATAGTCGGCACCGGGAGTGGCCGTTCCGCTGATGGTGTACGACACGGTATAGTTCGAGTTGATGTTGCCGCCCACTCGTTTGAACACCAGCTTCACAGTGCCACAACCTTCATACACGTCAGTCACGTCCGGTTGGTCGTTCACCAGCCATTCCACCGAGGCCGCACCCGAACCAGAGAAAGAACCTGCCCTCAAGAACACACCCGAATCGAATATGCCGTCGCCCACATCCGCGATTTTCAGTTTGATATGATACGTCGAGCAAGGAATCACCGGTGCGACCGCTGTGAGCCTTTTCGTGAAGCCATCGAACTGCACCTCATTGACAGCGGGGCCGTTTGCGGGTTGTTGCCCGCAAAGGTTGCCGCTGGAGGCTGGCTGGTTGTTCACATAAAGCCCCGCGTTGGAAATGTGGTTCACGTTGTTGATAGCGACATAGTTGCCCGGCCCCAAAGCCGCGATATTGGCTGCGCCACCAAAAGGCCCCGTGATGCCCGGCCCCGATATGAAGAAGCCAAAAGCGTCATTGAATTGCGAACCCACATATTCGCAGTATTCCTCAGAGCCAAAAACGTATTCAAACGTCAGCGGGGTTTTGGTAGGCGTAAAATCAAATTCGATACTGGCTAAGTCGTACAAACTGCCGCTACCCGAAAGTTGCGACAAGTCGGCATCGGGCGTCGCATTGCCAAAGCCAGCACTTGCATTATCGGTATTGTTGGGGCCAACCGCAACGGAGCAGTTGCCAGTTGCCATTATCATCCCATGGTCAAAACCGATGTTGGTTGTGCCATTTGCAAAAGTACCAATTTGAGAGCCGTTGCCTTGAAAAGTCACATTGGTCACGTCGAAACAGTTGCCGCCGATAAGGACTTCCTTAATCAGGTCTTCGGCAGAGCCGCCGGGCGACACTTCAAGCACCGCCAGCGACTTCATGTATTCCGCAAAGCTCTTCTTCAAGCAAGTGTTGCAAACCATGGAAACATAGTGCCGGGGCGGGTTGTCAGCCTCCCAAGAACAGGGGTAGTTGAGCTGAAACGACATGGTCGAGGCAGTCACCACAAACTTCAACTGGCGAACCGCCGCGTCGTATTCAAGGATTTTCGTGTTGGCATCTGTTGCCACAATTTCGGGCAAACAGCCGTTGAGTGCAGGGTCTTCCGGCACAATAAGCGAGAAAGTCTCGCCCACAATTAGATTTTCAAAGGTCAATACCTGATTGGCCGAATGCGCCGTGATGACATGGCGTTGCAAGTGCCCGTCAAGCACGGTGGCAGCAGTATTGTCGGTCTGACCTCGCAACACTGTGGGTGCCGAAAACACCAGACACAGGATGAAAAAGGGGAAAAAACGACGGGGTGTAAATACGCGCATAGACAACAAGGGTTTGATTAGTTAGTGTGTATGGTTTGGACTTCGATTTGTCCTGACGGACAAGACACGTTGGAGATGCTTCTCGCTGCATCATCCGCTGTTTGAAATGTCACAGAGTTAGTTGAATTGGCACATTCGTAGGCTCGAACCGGAAGAATGGGTCGCCCAATACAAACGAGTGGGCTACTTTATCACGAGTATGCGGGGGAGGATTAGCAATCGTTTTCATGGTTTTGTTGGGCGCTCATGGCTCTTCAAAAAATCACGCAATGATAAAAAAGAATTTTACAGTGCAGCCCATGATTTTTATCAAAATCCGCCGAAAAGCAAAAGGACAAGAAGCATATCTCGCCCAAAAACCAACAAACAAAATAATATCCCAAAAGAATGACGTTTTTTAAGCGCCGACAAAACATAATTCTACCGTTCGAATATCGTTTTCTGCAAAAGTTAATTCGGTATTTGTTTGCCAAAGACAGGTGACGTAAGTTTGCCCGCTGAAAAATGGTCGGTCGGCGGTGGCTGTTTGCAATAGCATCGCCCGGTGTTGGAGGCTCGTAGGTCACTTGGTCATTGAAAATTGAACCTTGTTCATTGAACATTTTAAATTTCAAATTCAAAAATTAGCATTTGGAAAAGACCCATGTTCAATGACCTATGAGACAACCCCACCACGACCAACAGCTCGCCCCGACCATTCGGGGAACAACTAACAACTTTCTCATACTCAATGGACAGTGATCCGTTATTACACACGCGAAAAAAGGAAGCTCGTCGAATTGGCCGAGCCGGATCCCGGCTGTTGGGTACACCTCACCCCACCGTTCGGGCCTGACGAATTGGAGGAGTTCGCTCGCCGGTTCGAGATTGACATGGCCTTCCTCACCGACTCGCTCGACCTCGACGAACGCGCCCGATATGAGCGCGACGAGGATGTCCGCTTCATCCTCATCAATACGCCCATCAAGAACATCTACGCTCAAGAAGAAAACGAGGCGTACTTCATCACCGTGCCCATTGGCATCGTGCTGACCATAGAGCACGTCATCACGATTTCGGCGGTGGAGACACCCGTGCTCGACAAGTTTTTGCAAAACAATATCCGAAACTTCAACCCCGCCGACGAGAAACGCTTCGTGCTGCAAGTGCTCGAACAAAACGTGTATCATTTTCTCTCCTGCCTCAAAGCCCTCAATCTGCGCCGCAACCGCGTCGAGAAAGAACTGATGCACTCCAGTCGCAACACTGACCTGATGCAGTTGCTAGCTATTGAAAAAAGCCTCGTCTATTTCGTCAACTCGCTCAACGCCAACGAATTGCTTAAAATGAAGGTGAAACGCACCGATTTCCTCCACATCAACGGCGACGAGGACATGACCGAATTATTCGAGGACATCATCATAGACAACTCGCAGGCACTCTCCATGGCCAACGTGTACACCAACATCCTGAACGGCACGATGGACGCCTATTCCAGCATCATCTCCAACAACCTCAACCGCTTCATCCATCGCCTCACGGTCATCACCGTCGTGCTCATGGTGCCCACCCTGATTTCCTCCTTTTTCGGCATGAACATTGACAACGGCATCCCCGACAAACCCTGGGCCTTCTACACCACCGTCATGATGGCAGGCCTCATCACTGGCGGCCTGTATTGGCTGATGCAGAAAAGAAAGATGCTTTGAAAAATTAAAATCATTTGCAAATGCACTTTTAGGAAGCAAAACACATTTGAAAGGCACTCTAACTTTGCCGCAATATGATTTCCCACATCCGGCGACATCGGCTTTTCAGATACTTCTGGCTCGCAATGGCCATCTACCTGACCAACATCAGCGTGGATACGCCAGACCCGGCGGCACATTACTTCTGTGAAGACTTGGAATACAACGACGTGGAAAGCGTGGCCGAGTTTGTGCTGGAGCAAGTGCTGTGCATCGAGGACGCAGTGCCCGAACACGAAGACCCCGACCGCGAGGACGATACCTCAAAAAAAGGCAAAACAACCGTGTTGGTGCCGGATGCCCCCCTACCCCCCCTCTCGGTCACGTTGGCCGAACCCGCACACCGCTCCAAAATACCCACAAGCACCGACTGCCCGAAGGCAGGCCGCACCCCCGAAATCATATCCCCCCCTCCACAAGCCTGATTGGCTTTTGCCTCCAATTTTCTCGACTTTTTCTCCGCTGGCGCCTCGTGCCCTCATGTGTCAATTTGCCGCCTTCACCGTTTGGCCGTGAAACGAACACTCGATTTTGTTTAAAACCATCACACAAGCAAACAATGAAACACTACTCACTTTCAAAATCAACCGGAACACTCTCGTTGCTCGTCGCAATATCTTTCGTAGCGCCCAACACGACCCTGATGGGGCAAATCACCGCCCCAGCCGACAGTTTGCCAAGCCAAGTGCTCGACGCGCTCTTCATCGCAGAAGTGCAGGATTCGGCTTACCCGCCCAAAGTGTTGCACGCCGAACCGCTTTATATCGACCTGATTCGAGACCTCGGCGCGCGAAAAGGCGAGCGCGAATGGAACGTCGGCGTGGGCCTCACCGACAACCTGAAATACGACAGCTACACCGCCCTTGTGGAATACGAGTGGGCACCCATCAACCGTCTCGGACTGGAGATAGAACTCCCCTTTACTTTTTACTACCAAACGGCCAAAGACCAAGACTCTTCCGCGCCCGGAAGCAAGCTCAATGGCCTAAAGGCCGCCGCTCAATACACCTTCCTAGTGTCGCCCAAAGCAAAAACGTCGCTGGCAATCGGCTACCTCAACGAGTTGGAAATGCCAGAATTCAACACACGCTCCATGCGACCCACTGGCAACAACTTCAACCCATTTTTCATCGCCGCCAAACGCTGGGGCAACAACTGGCACACCCTTCTTTACACCGGCCCGGAGATGATTCGACATTTCGACAAGAAAAAATGGGAACATATTTTCCAAATAAACACCAACATCCACTACATGATAAGCGGCACACGCAACTTCATCGGAGTGGAGCTGAACAAGGAAGCGCGGGAAGGTGATTTCGACATGGTGATACGCCCACAAATGCGCGTGGGCATTGCTGAAAACCTACTCATCGGCATCGTGGCAGGTATTCCGGTCAATCGGGAAAACCAGCGATTCAGCACGTTTTTCCGGCTAATCTACGAACCCAGCCACAAGTGACAGCACCTAATCCCATTTGTTCCGCCAAAAGGCCGACACCTTTTTGGACGATTTCATAGTATCTTTAGACTTGTTGCGGTGGAGGCCTTTGGCGAAGGAAAAGCCCTTTTTCCGACTGGCTTCGTTAAATTTTTCGCCGAATATGCCCGATTTCGACTGCAAAATTTGCCTCGCCAGTCGAAAAAATGACAATCCCCTTCACTCAAAGCCCTCCACCGCAACAAGTCTTTTCTTCTTTGCCCAGTTTTGGCAATACTTTCATCATCCAGACAGATTTTTCCTCAAAAGGAAGCCCATATTGAGTGTGTTCATGTTTGAGTGAACTACTTTTCGCCCATGTCCGCAAAAAAAATTGTCCTTGTTTCCCCTGCCCATCCGTTGCGCGGCGGCATCGCGGCCTCGTCCGAACGGCTCGCGCAGGCACTGCAAGAATCTGGGAAAGAGGTGGTTATTTACTCTTTCTCACTGCAATACCCCGCTTTTTTGTTTCCGGGAAAAACACAATACACCGATGATGCGCCGCCCGCAAACCTGAGCATCAAAACCCGGCTCAACTCGGTCAACCCCTTCAATTGGTTCGCTGTCGGGCATCAAATTGCCCGCGAGCGACCCGACCAAATCATCGTGCGTTTTTGGCTGCCTTTCATGGGGCCATGCTTGGGCACGGTGCTGCGCGTGGCTCGTTTTTTCTCAAAAAAGAAAATCCGCGTCACGGCGCTGGTGGACAACATCATCCCGCACGAAAAACGAATGGGCGACAGCGGTTTTGCCCGTTACTTCGTGCGCAGCTGCGACGATTATGTGGTGATGTCACATTCGGTGGGCAAACAAATCGAGCAGTTTTTGAAAGCACCCGCATCAGGCAAGCGCCCGCCAATCCGCTATGCCCCCCACCCTATCTACGATGTCTATGGCACGCCGTTGGGAAAAAACGCCGCTCGCGAGCTGCTCGATGTGCCGACGGATGCGCCGGCGGTGCTCTTTTTTGGCCTCATTAGAAAATACAAAGGACTTGATTTGTTGCTCGAGGCATTGAGCCAAACTCCCAGTATCAGAGCAATCGTAGCGGGAGAATGTTACGACGATTGGGCGTTTTATCAAGGCATAATCGAAGCCAACGGTCTTGCGGAAAGGGTACACTTGCACTTGGGCTTCGTCCCTACGGAGCAGGTGCGGGTGTTTTTCTCGGCGGCCGACTTGGTGGTGCAACCTTACCGAACGGCGACCCAAAGCGGTATTTCGCAAATCGCTTATCAGTTTGAAAAGCCAATGGTTGTGACCGATGTGGGCGGACTGCCGGAAATCGTGAAAAACGGAGTGTCGGGCTATGTGGTGCCGCCAGAGCCGACGGCCATTGCAGCGGCCATGCGCGACTTTTTTGAGCACGAAAGAGCCGCAGCCATGCAGCAGGGCGTGCGTGAGGAAAAGAAGCGATTCGCGTGGGAACATCTGGTGGAGCAACTGGAGGCATGAAAAAAGCCCGACTGCGCATCCTGCGACAATCAGGCTTTTCTTCTTGTGATCCCGACAGGGCTCGAACCTGTAACCTACTGCTTAGAAGGCAGTTGCTCTATCCGTTGAGCTACGGGACCAAACTTTTTTGGACGGGCAAAAGTATGAATAATTTGTCAACGCCAACTGCTTCCCCGACGATAAAGTTCCGACATTGACTGTCCGCCAATTGCATACCTTCGCCCCATGCACACGATACGAAGCAACCCTCGTCTGGCTCAGCTGATATGGCTGTTTGCGGCTGCCGTTTTTGCGGCAGACTTGTTGCTGCCTACTCACTTTGACATCGTGTTCGCCTATTTGCTGGCGCATTTTCTGGCCATCTATTTTCGAGAAAAAAGCGACGTGATACTGCTCGCGGTAATCACCACCACTTTGACGGTGATTGCGATTGCGCTAAAGCCCCATGAGGCGCCTTTTGAACAAGTGCTCATGCGTCGGCTTCCGCCCATCGTCAGTTTTTGGGCAGCCGCCTTTTTTGTGGTGCGGTTCATCTCGTTGCGCGAAATAGAGCGGCAACAAGAGGGCAAGTTCGAGGCACTGTTTCAATATGCCACAAATGGCATCCTGCTGACCAACAAGGAAGGCCACATCATCATGGCCAACTCTGCTGTGGAACAGCTGTTTGGCTACGCTTCGGGCGAGATGTTGGGCAAGACTGTCGAGGTACTCATCCCGCACCGGCTCGCTCAAAAACACGAGGCACACCGACAGCGCTTTCACCAGCGCCCCCAGCCGCGCTCCATGGGCATCGGGCTGGATTTGTTTGGTTTGAAAAAAGATGGCACCGAGTTTCCGATTGAGGTCAGCCTCAGCCCTTTTTCCAGCGCAGAAGGCGAGTTGGTGGTGGCGTTCGTGGTGGACAACACGTTTCGGAAAAATTACGAGCAATCTATTTTGCAGAAAAAGCAGGAACTCGCCGATATGACTGCCGCCCTTCGAGAACTGAATGAAAATCTTGAAAGCAAGGTAGCCGAACGAACCGAAGAATTGGAGCAAGCGAAAAACGAATTGTCCGCTGCGCTCGAAAAGGAACGCGAGCTGGGCGAGCTGAAAAGTCGCTTTGTCAGCATGGCCTCACACGAATTTCGCACCCCGCTCACGGCTGTCCTTTCCTCGGCGGGGCTTATCATGCAATATGCCGACAAAGCCGACTGCGCCAATGTGAAAAAACACGCCGAACGCATCAAAAACGCCGTGAATAGCCTGAACACCATCCTTACCGAGTTTCTCTCGCTGGGTCGTTTGGAAGAAGGACACATCAAACCCCAATCGGCTCCGCTCGACCTTCCTGCCTGTGTCGAGAATGTGCATCAGGAACTGAAAAATTTGTTCAAAAACGGACAAACGCTCCAGTATTCGCATACCGGACCAACATCTGTCCGTTTGGATGGGGGATTGTTGAAAAACATCCTCATCAATTTGATTTCCAACGCCATCAAATACTCGCCCGAAAACGCCGCCATCACCGTGCAGAGCACCGCCAATGAGTCGGAGGCTCGCATCAGTGTGCGCGACAAAGGCATCGGCATACCCAAATCAGAACAGAAACACCTCTTCGACCGTTTCTTCCGCGCCACCAATGCCACTAATTACCAAGGCACAGGGCTGGGGCTTTACATCGTGCAGCGTTACGCCGAAATGATGAACGGCAAGGTCGGGTTTGAAAGCGACGTGGACGAAGGCAGCACGTTTTGGGTAGCGTTCAAATTTTGACACAGCATGAAAGAGACCAAGTTCATCGAGCAAAACAAGGAAAAATGGGCCGACTTCGAGGAGTCGCTCCGCGAGCGCCAGCACGACCCCGCTCGGCTGAACGAACTTTTCGTGCAAATCACCGACGACCTGTCATACGCCCGCACTTTCTACCCGAACCGTTCGGTACGAATGTATCTCAACACGCTGGCGCAGCGAATTTTCCACAACATCTACCGCGGCAAACGCCTTCCGGTGGAACGACTGCGGCGCTTCTGGACGGACGAGTTGCCACAACTTTTCTGGCTGGAGCGACGGGCGTTTTTTCTGTCTTTTTGCGTGTTCGCTCTGGCCTTTTCGATTGGGGTGGTGTCGAGCATCATCAACCCCGATTTTGCCCGCATCATACTCGGCGACGAGTATGTGGAAATGACCGTGCGCAACATCGAGGGAGGCGACCCTATGGCCGCCTATAAGCGCGAGGCGCCGGGGGGCATGACGGTTAGCATCGCCGCTCGCAATCTTTTTGTTGCTTTTCAAACGGCCATTTTGGGCGTGTTGGCATCCATCGGCACCGTGTTCATCTTGCTCATCAATGGCATCATGGTAGGTGCCTTTCAGTATTTTTTTGTCGAAAAGGGCGTGTTTTGGGATTCCTTTCTCACCATCTGGATTCACGGCACCTTGGAGATTAGCGCCATTATCATCGCAGGGGCTTCCGGGCTGGTGGCTGGGTCGGGGTTGTTGTTTCCGGGCACCTACACGCGCGGGCAAGCCTTTCAAATCAGCATACGGCGCGGGCTAAAAATGTTTTTTGGCATCGTGCCCATCATCTTGCTGGCAGCTTTTTTTGAGGGCTTTTTCACGCGCTACACCCAAACGCCCGATGTGCTGCGGGCCGCGTTCATCCTCACCTCGCTGGCTTTTGTGCTATGGTATTTTGTGTGGCTCCCCCGCCACAAGGCATCAACTGGCGGTTTCCATGAGCTGCCACACGACAAAGAGATTCCGCCCGACCGCGCGCACGCCATTGATTTCAAAACCATCAAAAGCGCCGGGGAAATTTTTTCCGACACTTTCACTTTGCTGCGCCGCCACCCTAAAACCACTTTGTGGGGGCTTTTTGGCACGGCGGCTCTTTTTGTGGCTTTTGCGTTCGGCCTTTCGCACCAAGACCCGGCCAGCACTTTTTACCTCGACAGCCATGCCCGATGGCCTTTCAACACCTTAGTCGGCACTGCGCAGTTTTTTCAAAATGACCCGGTCCCGTTTCTATTCTATTTCCAAACCATGCTCCTCGTCGTGCTGACAATAGCGGCGTTTCGCGCATTGGAACAAGAAATGGCGGCAGAAATGCGAGTGCCTTTTTCCCGGAAAAGGATGTTGCTCGCGGTCTTGCCGATGTTGCTGCCGATGCTGGGTTTTGTCTTCGTATTCCAACTTTGGGAAGAAGGCGCCGCGTTTTTGTGGGGCATGGCGGCCTATCCTTTTTTGGCGCTTTGGAGTGCTGTTATCTATTTTGAGACACTCAATCCGTTGGCGGCATTGCTTCGGGCTTTTCGGCTGATGCGCTGGGGGCAGGGGCTGACGCTGGGCTTTCTCTTGGTGATGTTGCAAGTGCTGCTTTTCATGTTTATTGACACCCCTATTTGGGGCCTCGCCCTGCAACTATTTAGCTGGCTGGTGCCGCAGCAGGCTGGCGCGATGGCTGCCTACACGACCATCGCCACTTGCGGCGCCGCAAGCGTGTTGCTCTATTTCGTTTTTTTGATGATTGCGCTCTGCGGTGGCCTACAGTATTTCTCGAGCCGCGAAATAACCGATGCCACCAGCCTTTTTGAGGGCATCGAGCAAGTGGGCAGCGGACGACAGATCAGGGGGTTGGCGCGTGAATGACTCGAGGCGGGCACAAGGGTTGCAAGTGTTATGCACAGATTAAAGAGGGTTTCAGGATTCCTCGATTGATTTGCATGATTTTCAAAGGATTGCAAGTGTTGTTCGTTCAAAACCACCTTGCGTTGACTATGTTCCGTTTAAAAAAACCGCCTCGTCCGACCTTGTGCTTGGGGGTTGATTTGTGTTGACAATAAAACTTTGATTTAGTGAAAATTAAAAACATCCTGCTCTTCATGTCGCTCCCGCTTGCCGCAGCCGCGCAAGAGGTGGACACGATCTGGAGCGATGGGCAAGAATACCCCTACTATTACGAGGAACCCAAGGAGGATTACATCGTCAACACTCCCCCACCCTGTCAGCCTGCGCCGTTGGCACCGATGGCCGTGCGCAGCATCAAAGGCGAGCAATGGGACGAAGCCACACAAGGGTTGGACTACAGTAAAGACCGCCCCAAACCACCCCGCGAGAAAAAACAACGCGACCCGAACGCAGGTGCCAGCAATATTGATTGGACTTCGGCAACGCAGGGGCTGGGCAATTTGCTCCAAACAATAGCCATGCTGGCTGCGGCGGCAGCCATCGCGTTTGGTATTTGGCGAATGTTGCAGGCGCCTCGCAACCGGCAGATTGCACGCGATGGCGTGGAAATCACGTTCGACAATCTTGACACCTACCTCCACGAGAGCGACCTCGACCGTTTTTTGCGCGAAGCGTTGGGGCAGGGCAACTACACCCTCGCGGTGCGAATCGGTTATTTGCGCATCATCAAAAACCTGTCAGAGCAAAACGCCGTCAAGTGGTCGCCTGAAAAAACGAACCGCGACTACCTGCGAGAAATGAGAGGGCATTCGTCGGCCGAGTTTTTCCGCGAGGCCACACGCATCTATGAGCAGGTTTGGTACGGCAATCAGCCGTTGTCCGCAGCGGAATATGAACGATTGGCACCGAGGCTGGGGTGTTTCAGTGAAACCACGCAGGAGAGACCATCATGACAGATGGTTGATGTTGTTTGTAATCAACAGCTATGCTTTTTCAAGTAGGTGATGCGCCGCATTGTTTCTTGAAGGGGCAGCGCCCCGAAATGTGTTTTGGGGCGCTGCCTCCGCCTAGGCGGTTACGACATTTTTCAAAAATCCCCCAAACTCGTCTCCGCCAATTGTTTCATCGCACTTTCAAACTGCTCTTGGTTCGGCGCTTTGCCGTGCCATTTGTGCGTGCCTTGCATGAAATCTACGCCGTAGCCCATCTCTGTTTTCATCAGAATCACCACTGGCTTGCCCTTACCCGTGCGACGCTTGGCCCGGCGCAGCGTACCGACGACGGCCTCCAAGTCGTTGCCGTTCTCCAACAGCAACACATCCCACCCAAATGCCTTCCATTTGGCTGGCAAGTTGCCCAACCCGATTACCGCGTCGTTCGGGCCGTCAATCTGCTGTCCGTTCCAGTCCACCGTCACGATGAGGTTGTCCACTTTGTGATGCGCGGCAAAAAGAAGCGCCTCCCAACATTGCCCTTCCTGCAACTCGCCGTCGCCGGTCAGGCAAAACACCCAACGCGGGTCGCCATCGAGTCGTTTGGCGAGCGCCGCACCGATGGCGACCGACAGCCCCTGCCCCAACGAGCCGGAAGCCACGCGCACGCCCGGCAGCCCTTCGTGGGTGGCGGGATGGCCTTGCAGGCGGGAATTTATTTTTCGGAAAGTATTGAGTTCCTTCACATCGAAATAGCCTGTGCGCGCCAGCACCGAGTACCAAACAGGCGAAATGTGCCCGTTTGACAAAAAAAACAAATCCTGTCCCTTGCCTTCCATCTTGAAGGGCTTGGGCTTGTGTTTCAGCACGTTGCCGTAAAGCGCCACAAAAAACTCTGTGCAACCGAGCGACCCGCCGGGATGCCCGCTTTGACAATTGAACACCATGCGCACGATGTCGCGGCGTACTTGCGCGGCGAGTTCTTTCAACTGGGTTATGTCTGCCATGTAGTGAGGGTTGAGAGGTTGAGAAGGGTTGAAAGGTTGGGTTATGTGAAGGAAACGCGGCAAAGGTAGAGATTTCGGCAAAATCACTTTTTCTGCGTCGCCTACGAATCTGGGTTTTTCGGACATTGCAGAGGCAAACGCCAAATAGGGTGCGACGTGAGGCATGAAGGCGACACCCCTTCATTCGGCATGGCTGCGGGTCGTTGCTGGCCTTCTTCGAACATTGTGGCAGCCATTGTTGACCTTTGTTCGCCTTTTATGCCTTGAACAAAAATTGTGCGACGGCTCATAATACGTTGAAAAACAACCTGCTGCCACAAAGTGCTGTAACCTCGACAGGGCGGCGCTTGTCAAAATCAGGTTAACATTCCAAACCCGGCATATCCGCAATTAACTTCCTTTTTACTTTTGCCACCCGAACAAAGACCCGGCATCACCACTATCGGCACATTCGTTCACCTAAAATCATGTCGCTTATGCTGGAACTTTTACCCGTTGACCGCCGCACTGGCCTCACCCGTGAGACTTTTGCCGCTGAATATCTTACCCCAATGAAGCCAGTCGTCTTTACCGACCTCACTGCTTCTTGGCCAGCCCGACAACGCTGGACAATCGAACACTTCAAAGCCCAATACGGCCACCTCCGCGTGCCGGTGGTCTCCAACAACTACTCCAAGCCCGGGCGAGGCTACATGACCCCCGACCGCGTAATATCATTCAAGGAATACCTCGAAATCCTCGAAAGCGGGCCTAACGACCTGCGTATTTTCCTGTGGAACATTTTCCGTGTGGCGCCCGAACTACGCCACGATTTTAGCATCCCGACCATCATGGATGGCTTTGTGGACGAGCTGCCCTTCATGTTCTTTGGCGGCGAGAGCTCCAAGGTGGCGCTGCACTACGACATTGACATGAGCCATGTTTTTCTCAATCAAATACATGGCCGCAAACGGGTCATCCTCTTTGCGCCCGACCAAGGGGTCAATCTCTACCATCACCCCTTCACGGTGGCCAGCTATGTGGATTTGAACCATCCAGACTACGAGAAATACCCGGCGCTGGCACAAGCCAAAGGCTACGAGGTGATGCTCCAGCCGGGCGAGACGCTCTTCATGCCCTCCGGTTATTGGCACTACATCGAGTACACCGACGGTGGCTATTCCATCAGCCTGCGCTCATTTGGCTCGCTGCCCGCCCGCGTGCGTGGTTTGGCGAACATCGCCACGCACTACGTCGTGGACAAAGGCATGAACAAGTTGATGGGGCCGAGCTGGCGCAAGCTGAAAGAACGCTTGGCCGAAAAACGTGCCGAGGCGGTGTTGTAATGGTCGTTTCCGAAGCACTCGCTCCATGTGAAGGGCAGTCATCAGACAAAGAGAGGCTGCCTAAAATTTCAAGATGATGCGCCCGGAATTGTTCGAGTGTCGTCCGTCCTCGATGGGGATATAGAGCCGCTCGAGCGTTTTTTCATTGAGCAAAAAAAACTCCTCGCGGCGCTCGCGGCGAAATTGGCCCCCGCTGCATTGCCCGGCAGCGGCGCTCAAATCCATTTCAAACCATTCGCCGTCGAAGCAGGCGGCACTCCAAGCGTGATTTGGCTCCACTATGGCGGGGTCCACTTTTCTGCCGTCGAAGCGGGCATAGCCTTCGCGAGTGGTCGCGTAAACGCTTGCCAAGCGGCACATGGTTTTGAACATGAACGCATAGCCTTCGCAGCGCGTGCGGCGGCGCTTGAGGATGAGGCCGACCTGTTGATGAGCGTAATAGTGCGGGTGGACAGCCGCTTCCGGCTCGGCTTCGAGGCGGTTTTGCTGGCCGCAGTCGTAGGCGATGTGTTCGGTGAGCCAAACAAAAATGGCGCGGCCTTTTTCCAAGTCAGTTTCAAAACGGTTGGTCAGCGAATCGGTGATTCGCACGAGGTCTTTTTCGCCGTGAAAGGGGAGGGAGCGGGCGTGGGCATCAACAACCGAAAAATCCGATTGAGCAAAATTGGGAGCAACCAATAGTTGGAAAAAAATCGCGCAAGCGAGCGGTTTTGCATTCATGGCGAAGCCGATTGAGGCTTCAAAAATAAGGACTACTGCTCACTTTTCCGAAAGTTCCAGCCACCGCATCTCCTTGCCGTCCAAGTCGTCCTGCAATTTCCCCAACTCGGCGGAAAGCCGCGTCGCCTCTTCCGCGCCCAAGTCGGCGGTGTTGAATTTTTCCAGAATCTCCTTCTTTCGGCTTTCCAAAGCGGCGAGTTCTTTTTCCAACTTTTTCATCTCGTTCCTTTCCGTGTTTGTGAGGGTAGAAGGTGGGGGGAGGAGGGCAGAGGGCGGCGACTGCTTAGTGCTGCCACTGTTACTGCTGACTGCTTCAGCACGTTTCAAAGCGCGGTACTCGGCGTAGGTGCCGTTGAAGTCCTTGATTTTTCCGTTGCCTTCAAAAACAAAAAGATGGTCAACGAGACGGTCCATGAAATAGCGGTCGTGCGTGACCACCACGAGGCAGCCGGGGAAATCTTCGAGAAAATCCTCCAAGACTTGCAGGGTCAGCACATCGAGGTCGTTCGTCGGCTCGTCGAGAATGAGGAAATTGGGGTTCTTCATCAGCACCGTCAGAAGATAGAGCCTGCGCCGCTCGCCGCCGGAAAGTTGGCTCACATACACCTGTTGCTGAGGTCGGGTGAAGAGAAAACGTTCGAGTAGTTGCGCTGCGGAAAGTTCTTTGCCTTTCTCGAGCGGGATGTAGTCGGCGATGTCGCGCACGGCGTCTATCACCCGCTTGTCTTCTTTGAGTTGGATGCCCTCCTGCCGGTAGTGGCCGAAAATAATCGTGTCGCCGATGACGACCTTGCCCGTGTCGGGCGGCAGGGCGCCCGTGAGAATTTGAAGGAAAGTTGACTTGCCGGAACCGTTCGGCCCCACGATGCCGATGCGTTCCTTGCGTTTGAATTTGTAGGTGAAATTTTCGAGCAACTTCTTCTCTCCGAACGACTTGCTGATGTTGTGCAGCTCCACCACTTTGCTGCCCATCCAGTTTTCCTTGACGTGGAGCGTCAGTTCTTCAGGCTTCTTTTTCAGCGCGTCGTTCGCCTCTTTTTTGTTAAAATAAGCGTCCACGCGGGCCTTCGCCTTTGTGGTGCGGGCTTGCGGGGAGCGGCGCACCCATTCGAGTTCGCGTTTCAGGAGTTTGTTCTGGCGCTCATAAGTCGTCGCCTCCACTTCCTCGCGCAACGCCTTTTTTTCCAAATAATCCGAGTACGAGCCGGAGTAGCGGCGGAGTTGCCCGCCTTCGAGTTCGATAATGTTATCGCACACATTTTCAAGGAAATAACGGTCGTGCGTGACCATGAAAAGGGTGATGCCCGGCTGTTGCAAATACTCTTCGAGCCATTCTATCATCTCCACGTCGAGGTGGTTGGTCGGCTCGTCGAGGATGAGAAAATCGGGTTCTTCAAGCAGGATTTTGACCAATGCCAGCCGCTTTTGCTGGCCGCCGGAAAGGTTTTTGATTTTCTGCTCAAAATCCTCCATGCGAAAGCGGAACAGCGTTTCTTTCACTTTTGCCTCGAACGACCAAGCGTCGTTCAAGTCCATCAGAGCGATGGCCTCCTGCAACTCGGCGGTTTTCTCCGGGTGAGCCAGCGCGTGTTCGTATCGTTCCACCACGCGCACGAGCGGGTTGGAAGGGTCGAGCACCGCGCCAAGCACATCGAGTTCAGGGCTGAAATATGGTTCTTGGTCGAGCCAACCGATACGGATGTCCTTGCGCAGCAGGATTTTAGCGTTCTCGCCCTCGGCACCTTCCTTGCCTGCGATGACGCGCATGAGGGTGGTTTTGCCAGTGCCGTTTTTGGCGATGAGACCGATTTTTTGACCCTTGTCAATGCGCAGGCTGATGTTCTGGAAGAGAATTTTCTCGCCGTAGGACTTGGTGATATTTTCGAGAGTCAGGAAATTCACTGAGTAGATTTTAGGGCGGCGAAGGTAGCAGTTTCAGACCTATGAGGTTTGCGAAACCTTACAGGTCGCGGAAGGCGCTCCAAACCATCTTCGTTTACCCCGCCTGATTTTTTCTTTTTCAAAAATTATATTCGGTCAAAATTGTGAAGAAGTGGCTTTGCCCCACTACGGCCACGAAAGTTTCTTTACTTTTGCCGCAACATTTTTCCTAACAAAATAAAGCGACACGATGCAATCCAACGGCTCCACCGCCTCCGCTCATAAAATCTCCCAACGCGAAGACCGCTACCAACACCACGACTACTACGGCGTGGACGAACTGCTCACGTCCGAACACCTGCTCGCCCGCGACGCGGTGCGCGATTGGGTGAAAGCAGAGGTCAGCCCTATCATCGAGGATTATGCCAACCGCGCCGAGTGCCCCACGCACCTGTTCAAAGGTTTGGCCGAAATCGGCGCTTATGGCCCCTCTTTGCCAGCAGAATATGGCTGCGGCGGCATGGACGAAATCGCCTACGGCGTCATCATGCAGGAGCTCGAGCGCGGCGACTCTGGCGTTCGCTCCATGGCCTCTGTGCAAGGCTCGCTCGTGATGTACCCGATTTACAAATTCGGCAGCGAAGAACAGCGCCGCCACTACTTGCCCAAATTGGCCAAAGGCGAGTTCATCGGCTGCTTTGGCCTCACCGAACCCGACGCTGGCTCCAACCCCGGCGGCATGATTACCAACGTGAAAGACGACGGCGACACCTACATCCTGAACGGCGCGAAAATGTGGATTACCAATTCGCCCGTCGCCGACATCGCTGTCGTGTGGGCAAAAAATGAGGAAGGAAAAATCATCGGCCTCATCGTCGAAAAAGGCATGAAAGGCTTCTCCGCGCCGGAGATTCACGGCAAATGGAGCCTTCGCGCCAGCATCACCGGCGAGCTCGTTTTTGAAGACGTGCGGGTGCCGAAGAAAAACGTGTTGCCCAACGTCGTCGGTCTCAAAGGCCCGCTTTCCTGCCTGACGAAGGCTCGCTACGGCATCGCATGGGGCGCGATTGGCGCGGCGCTTGATTGCTACGACTCGGCTTTGCGCTACTCAAAAGAGCGTGTTCAATTTGGTCGTCCCATCGGCGGTTTCCAGCTGACACAGAAGAAATTAGCCGAAATGATTACCGAAATCACGAAGGCGCAACTGCTCGCTTGGCGGCTCGGCACTTTGGCAAACGTGGGCAAACACACGCCCGCCCAAGTCTCCATGGCAAAACGCAACAACGTCAACATGGCGCTCGAAATCGCCCGTGAAGCCCGCCAGATTCACGGCGGCATGGGCATCACCAATGAATACCCCGTGATGCGCCACATGATGAACCTCGAAACGGTGCTGACTTACGAAGGCACGCATGACATTCACCTGCTCATCACCGGCCACGACGTGACGGGGCTGGATGCCTTCAAATAAGATACCGACAGGCAACTCAGCGACAGCGTAGTTTTTCTTCAAAAAAAATTCGCCCCGCATACCGAACAACGTGTCAAGAACATGAAAATCAACGAAATAACAAGCACCGCCGCTCGCGCCACACGCGAAGGGTTCGGGGCAGGACTGCTCGAACTGGGCCGCCAGAATCCCAACGTGGTGGGGCTGACCGCCGACTTGATGGAATCGCTGCAAATGCAGCATTTCCAGAAAGAATTTCCCGAACGCTTTTATCAATGCGGCATCTCGGAAGCCAACATGATGGGCATTGCGGCAGGGTTGGCCACGGGCGGCAAAATCCCCTACACAGGCACCTTTGCCAACTTCAGCACCGGGCGCGTCTATGACCAAATCCGCCAAAGCATCGCCTATTCGCACAAAAACGTCAAAATTTGCGCCTCCCACGCGGGCGTGACTTTGGGAGAAGACGGCGCCACCCACCAAATACTCGAAGACATCGGCATGATGCGAATGCTGCCCGGCATGGTCGTCATCAATCCTTGCGATTTCAACCAGACGAAGGCCGCCACCATCGCCATAGCCGAGCATCACGGCCCGGTCTATCTGCGTTTTGGCCGCCCATCATGGCCGATATTCACGGCTGAAAACCAGAAATTCAAAATCGGGAAAGCCCTTCACCTCGTCTCTGGAGAAGACGTGACCATTTTCGCCACCGGCCACCTTGTCTGGACGAGCATTGAGGCCGCCAAAGAACTCGCCGCCGAAGGCATTTCCTGCGAGGTCATCAACATCCACACCATCAAGCCGCTCGATGAGGAGGCGATTTTGGATTCGGTGAGCAAGACGCACGCCGTGGTGGTGGCCGAGGAACACCAGCGCAATGGCGGCCTCGGCGATGCCATCGCCAACCTGCTCGTCCACCGCTTGCCTGTCCCGATGGAGTACGTCGGCGTGAACGATTCGTTCGGCGAGAGCGGCAAACCAGCCGAGCTTTTAGAGAAATACGGGCTTGGCAAAAAAGACGTGGCGTGGGCGGTCAAGGATGTTTTGGATAGGAAAAAGTAACGCCAACCTTCGGGTTGGCCGATAAATCATTTTCATCTAACCATGTCTTTTCTCGACAAACTCCGCCTGAAAGCGCGTGCCGACAAATATCGCCGCCGTACCGACCCGGGTGGCATTCGCTTTATTTTGGAAACGTTGCGTCCCGGCGACACGGCGCTTGATATCGGAGCGCACAAGGGGGGATATGCCTTTTGGATGCTGAAACAAGTTGGCGAGCGAGGAAGGGTCATTGGTTTCGAGCCACAAAAGTCCTTTTTTGGGTATTTGGCCAAAATAAAAAAAAGCCTGCGCTGGGAAAATTTCTCAGTGGAGCATTTGGCGCTGTCCGACCACGAGGGCAGTGTTGAGTTGCGCATTCCGGTGAAAAAGGACAAAAAATCATCGCCGGGGGCCAGCATCGTCAAAACGGTTTTTGAGGAAGGCGATGTCCGAACGGAATCCGTGATGGCGAACACGTTGGACAATTTTTGCTCCCAACATTCGATTGCGCCTCACCTGCTCAAAATAGACGTGGAAGGCAACGAATTGGCCGTTCTGCAAGGCGGCGAACAAGTGTTGCGCCAATATCATCCGGCTATCCTGCTGGAATGCGAGGCGCGGCATGTGGGGACGGAGCGGGTTTGGGAAACTTTTCGTTTTTTGGAAAAACTGGGCTATCAAGGCTTTTTTATCGAAGGCTCCTTGTTTCGCCCGCTCGCCGAGTTTGATTTTTCCAAACATCAGTCGGAAGACAAGAAGCCGTACTGCAACAATTTTGTTTTTCAAAAAAATTAGTGCCGTGTGCTCAGCCCTTCATTTCTCCCACTGCTTAAGCGCCTCCGGCAACTGTCGAAGCGCCGCCAACTCCCTGTATTTATCCCGCGCATCATCTGCCGGAATGCCAAAATAAGCCTTGCCCCCTTCAAGCGACTTGGACACGCCCGCTTTGGCCGACACCACCGCGCCTTTCCCGATGCGGATGGCTTGCGCCACGCCTACCTGACCGTATAGCACCACGTCGTCTTCGAGGATGGTCTTGCCGCCGATGCCCACCTGAGCGGCCAGAAGGCAGTTTTTCCCGATGACGGCTCCATGCCCGATGTGGATTTGGCAGTCCAGTTTGCTGCCAGCACCGATGAGGGTGTCGCCACTCACACCTTTGTTGATGGTGCAAGCTGCGCCAATGTCCACGTTGTCCTCGATGACGACACGGCCACCGGAGCGCCATTTCCGATATGAGCCATCGGCTAATTTCTTGAAATAAAAAGCATCAGAGCCAATAATGCAATTGGGGCCGATGGTCACATCCTCGCCGATAACTGAGTATTCGCCGATGTATGTGTTGGCTTGGATGTGGCAACGCGCGCCGATGCGAACATTGGCCGCGATAACGACCCCCGGCTCGATAATCGCAGTCGGGTGAATGTGGGCGCGATGGCTGACGGGCATCGTGATTGGTTCGAAGGGGCGATGTTCGCGCACCAGCAAATCGTAAGCCTCAAAGGGATTTTCGACGACGAGAATCACCTTGCCGGGCGGGCACTCGGCTGGCTCATTGAGCAAAATGATGGTGGCAGCGCTGCGCAGTGTTTTTTCAAAGTATTTTTTCACATCGGAGAACGCGATGTCGCCGGGTTCCACTTTGTGAATTTCATTGATACCGGAAGCGGAGAGGGTGTCGTCGCCGATGATTTGGCGAGCGTTGAGTCGCGCAGCCAGCGCGGAAACGGGTATGGGTTGTGAAAATTTCATGTTCGGGGAACCGTGGGTGCTTTTGGATTTCCACGCAAAAGTCAAAAAAAAAAGGATGCATTTATCTCAAACCTGTAATCTTGCCACGCCCAATTTTTTTCAAGGATGGACGGATTGTCGTCAGCAAAACCAAGAATGAACAATCCGAACATCACGAGCATCTAATTCCCTACATTTGCCGCCAAACCAACTTGTTATGAAGCCTCGTTTTCGTTTTTTTGCCTTCTTCCTGCTGCTACTCGCCTTTGTGCAAAACACAGCTGCTCAGCCACCCAACGTCGAGATGCGCGGCACTTGGATTGCTACCGTGGCCAACATTGATTGGCCCTCACAGCCCGGCCTGCCGGTAGAGCGTCAAAAGGCGGAATTCGATAGCCTGCTCGACGTGTTGAAGGCGATGAACATGAACGCAGTGTTTGTGCAGGTGCGTCCCTCTGGCGATGCTTTCTACAACTCGAACGCTGTGCCCTGGAGCAAATTTCTGACAGGCGAACAAGGGCTTCCGCCAGCCGATTCCAGCTACGACCCCTTGCGTTACATGATAAAGGCAGCGCACGACCGGCGCATGGAGTTCCACGCTTGGCTCAACCCCTACCGCGCCACTTGGGACCTCGACACCGCAAGCCTTTCGCTCATCCACCCCATGCGAACCCTGCCGCCCAACCTCAAGGAACAGTGGTTTTTCCGCTACGGGCGGCGCTACTACTTCAACCCAGCCAACCCGTTTGTGCGCCAGCATCTGACCAATGTCGTGCGCGACATCATTGTTCGATACGACGTGGACGGCATTCATTTCGACGACTATTTTTATCCTTACAAAGAACCCGGAGAAAACCTCAACGACTACAACGAGTTCGCATCCAACCCGCGAGGGTTCACCAACATCGAGGATTGGCGGCGCGACAACGTGAACAAACTGATTCAAGAGGTCTCGCAGGTCATCAAAAGATTCAAGCCTTATGTCCGATTCGGCATTGGCTCCTTTGGGGTGTGGCGCAATTCCGACCGAGACCCGCTCAACGGCTCCGACACTCGCGCAGGCATTTCGAGCTACGACGACCTTTATGCCGACATCTTGCTGTGGCTGAAAAGCGGCTGGATTGACTATGTGGCCCCTCAGCTGTACTGGAGCATCGGATTCCCGCCCTCCGATTATCAGAAATTGCTCGACTGGTGGAGCAAGCACACCTACGGCAAACACCTTTACATAGGGCACGCGGCCTATAAAATCGGCAACAGCCCCAACGACCCCAATTGGAACAATCCAGAGGAAATCAGCAAGCAAGTTGCCATGGCACGCTCCAACCCCAATGTGCAAGGAAGTATTTATTTTTCAGCAAAATCACTCATGCGCAACTCGCTCGGTGTGCAGGATACGCTCGTCAACGAACTATATGCCTCGCCTGCCATCATGCCGCCCATGCCCGGCCTCTTGAAAGCCCCACCCGCCACACCGCAAATATGCCGGATGCAAGGCACACCCAGCACCGTCAAACTTGCTTGGCACGTCTGCGACGTGTTGACGGGCGACGAGGTGCCGCACTACTTCGCCATCTATCGCTTCGACGGGGAAGGAGTGGGCAATTTTAAAGACCCCTACAACCTGCTCGTCACCACCCCATTTTATTCGGAAGAGTACATCTACGAAGACCAAACCGCTCAGGAGGGTCGCCACTATACCTACGTCGTGGTGGCTTACAACCGCGCCAACGTGGAGAGTTACAGCAGCGAGCCTATCTATGTGAAAAAGACAAAAAAGGGAGCAAAAAAGAAAAAGAAGTTTTGGGGGTACATGTTTTAAAAACACTCAAATCCCCTCAGGAAATCGCTCCGCAAACTCCTTCGCAAAATAAGTGAGAATAACATCCGCTCCCGCCCGGCGAATGCTCAGCAATGTCTCTGGCATCGCCCGGTCGAAGTCAAGCCAGCCGTTGCCGCACGCCGCCCGGAGCATGGCGCACTCACCACTCACATGATAAGCCGCGATGGGCAAATGGCTTTTTTCTTTCAGCAGATGAATCACGTCAAGGTAGTGCAGCGCGGGTTTCACCATCAGCATATCCGCGCCTTCGGCGGTGTCGAGTTCGGCCTCGATAAGAGCCTCCCGCTTGTTCGTCGGGTTCATCTGGTACGACTTCTTATCCCCGCTTTTTGGCGCGGAATCCAGCGCGTCGCGGAAAGGGCCATACATCGCACTGGCGTATTTGGCCGTGTAGGCCAGTATGCCCGTTTTCGCAAAACCCTGTTCGTCAAGAGCCTGACGGATATACCCTACCCTACCGTCCATCATATCGGAAGGACCAAGCATATCGAATCCCGCCGCCGCCTGAGCCACCGACATCTTAGCCAAAATCGGCAGCGTCTCGTCATTCACGATTTCACCGTCAATCACCATCCCGTCATGTCCGTCGCTCGAATAGGGGTCCATTGCCACGTCGCTGATAAGACAACATTCCGGGAAACGGCGCTTGATTTCGCGAGCGGTTTTTAAGTAGAAGTTTTCTGGTGACCAGCTATATGTGGCGGTTTTATCCTTCAGTTGGTCGGCTACCGCCGGGAATAGAATAAAATTGGAAAGACCCAAGTGCATACAACTTTCGATTTCATAGAGCAGAGTATCTGGTGAATACCGATATGTGCCAGGCAGCGAACGAATCTCGCTGCGCATCTTTTGTCCATCCAACACAAACATCGGGAACACAAGGTGCTGAACGCTCAGGTGGGTTTCAGTAGCCATGCCGCGAAGGGCGGCAGATTGGCGATTGCGACGCGGACGACGAAACATCATTTTGATGAAATGAATGAGATGAGAGACGCAAAACTATAGCTATAAATAGTGGATTTGTTGCGGTGGAGCGAAATGAAGGTATGCATTTCAGAAACTGTTTCTCAAATTGTCACGCTCGCAAACCGGAATGATACTCCGGGGGGCACGAAATGCCATTCCGTGATACATTACGCGACCACACTCAATGGTTCGTGAAGAATTTGAATTGCATAGTCAATTGATATACCCAGATTAAAGAGGATTTGAACCTGCCGGTTGGCAAGGCAGGGATGCCACTGATTGATTTGCATGATTTCCAAAGGATTGCGAGCACCGTTCGTTCAAAACCACCTTGTCAGAACCTGTACTCAGGGGTTTGCCCGGCCAAGTGAAGCGGACGGGGCTGATTTGCGTTGAGTATATTCGTATGACACTACTGGACACTATTTTTGTGCTGCAAAGACACAAAGGCACAAAATGTGGCAAGTCAATGCGTAGTCTTTGTGACTCCGTGGCAAATTTGAAAACGTCCGGTAGGTGTGTTACGCGACAATTTGAAATGCACCTGAAGTGAAACAATAAACAAATCTTGAAAAATACTAAAAAACGATAGAGGTTTTACAAAAAAGATAGAGAATAGAAAAGCACATAAAAAAAACAGGGCACCAACTGATTACTCAGTAGCACCCTGTATAACCCCAAAAAACCAAATGAAAACAATCTTTAAGTTTGAACCTTTATCGTACTAAAGGCGACTTTTTTCTAAGAAAAGATTGAAAAGATCAATCTGAAACAACAAGTATAGCAATTTTAATTGCTAACAAAATTTCCAGAAACTTTTCAGCAAACCTGAAATATCATCATGGACTGAACAGTTGCTTCACTTAACTTTATCTTTGACGCGACTTTTAACCAGTTCAATGATGATACAAATATCGCTCACATTATACAAGGTGGTAAATTCCGGCGCTTTTCCGTCAAAAATATATGTTTTGCTAGCAATTTTCTGTCTTCCATCTTGCAAAGGAGAAAAGATGAAATCCGTCATAGAAAGCAGGGTGGCTGAAAGAGTTATCTCTTTCCGTGAAAGAAGTGAGCGAGAGTGTTTTGTTAATCTCCTAAATGAGGCCGAAAAAACAGTGGATTCGCTACTTTTAGCCGATGCCATGATGGCTCTAAGCGATTCTCTCTTGCGGTTGCGACCCGAAAAACCGTTGCAACCGCCACGCCTTACCCCGCTCGACACGCTACCCGTCGGCCCTATTTTCAAGGCGGATTCTACCAAGACGGACAATCGTTAAAACCAGATTTGTGTCCCGAAAACGCTCAAATAGGCAACCATCCTCTGCCGAAGCGCACCAATGTTCGTGCCTCGACTCCTCCATAAATTGCCCGCCGCATCAACTTCAAGCGATTGTATCATAGCACGAATGGTCTGGTATTGATTCTCCGCCGTTTTTGTTGGGTGGCGATACTGTCATGCCTATCTCTCAACACGATGGCGCAGTACAACCAAGACTTTTCCAACCTGAAAACACGCATCATAGATGCCCGCTTGCCAGCACAGCAATTAGACTCGCTCACCGTAGTCGCCCCATTGGTGGCTGCCACTGATTCCTCCTCTGGGCAGGTCATTGAACTTGAGTATTTTTCTATCGCAAACAATTGGCTGCACATTGATACCGCACGGTTTAGGAGCACATTCCCCAATTGTGAAAAGATAAGCATAACCTATCGCGTGCTGCCTTTTGATTTAGGCGCAAGCGTGAGTCGTTTGGACACCGCCGCGATTAGGCGTAGCGCCCGCCCCGATGCCATAGAATTCGACTATTCGCCATACCAACCAACCACCAAACCATGGGAAACGGGCAGCCTTATCTCCACGGGTGCCTACACACGCGGGTTTTCATTGGGCAGCAGCCAGAATTTGGTGTTCAACTCAAATCTGAACCTCCAATTGAATGGCAAACTTGGCAACGACCTTGAAATCCTCGCTGCCCTGTCAGACAACTCTATCCCGCTTCAACCTGACGGCACCACCCGCCAATTGCAAGAGTTTGACCGCATTTTTATTCAACTAAAAAGAAAAAACACCACACTCACGGCAGGGGACTACGACCTCACTCGCCCGCCCTACGGTGGGTATTTCTCCAATTACTTCAAAAGGCTGCAAGGGGCTATGGTACAGTCGAGCATCAGTCATCCCAAATCAGGCGACACTTTGCAAATCCGAGCAGCAGCGGCCGTGTCGCGCGGAAAGTTTGCCCGGCAAATCATCTTGGGGCAAGAAGGGAACCAAGGCCCGTATCGGTTGCAAGGCGCGGAGGGAGAACAGTTTATCATCGTGCTGGCAGGAACGGAGAAAGTTTTTCTCGACGGGCAACTATTGCGTCGAGGTCTGAACGACGACTACATCGTGGACTACAATCTTGGAGAGGTGACTTTCACGCCGCGAAGGCTCATCACGAAAGACAGCCGCGTCATAGTGGAATTTGAATATGCCGTGCAGTCATACCTGCGCTCCACGATGGCTGCCAACGCTGGTTGGAACAACCGACGCGGGCGAGCCTATTTCAACTTTTACTCGGAGCAGGACTCGCGCAACAACGGCGCACAGGAAATCTCGCCCACCGAACGCCGGGCGCTTGCCCAAGTCGGCGACAATTTGCGAAACGCCTTTGCCCCCGGAATAGACACGCTCGCCGAATTTGACCCCAACAGGGTGCTCTACCGCAGCGTGGACACGGTGGTGTGCGGCCTGCCGACGACCATATTGGTGTACAGCACCAACCCTGATTCGGCCCGGTTTGCCGCGCGTTTCACACAAGTACCGTCAGGGCAGGGAAATTATGTGTTGGCACCTTCCGCTGCCAACGGCAGGGTGTTCAGTTGGTCGCCACCCGACCCAATTAGCTGTCAGCCGACTGGCAACTATGAGCCAGTGGTAAAATTGATTGCGCCGGAGCTTCGACATCTATACGCCGTTGGCGGCGATTTTCAACCTTTCAAAGGCGGACAGGTGCAGGCTGAATTGGCCTTGAGCAACAGAGACTTCAACCGCTTTTCACCGCTCAACAATGACGACAACTATGGCTTGGCTGGTTTTGTGGGTTTTCAGCAACAAGCCACATTCGGCGAGCAGAAGAATTGGAGACTGACGGCTTACACCAATTATGAACGCACGGCACCCACTTTTTTCCCGCTCAACCCTTATCGCCCGCCCGAGTTCGTGCGTGACTGGAACACCGACAACAGCCGCGACACGGTGGGTGAGCAAATCGCAAGGGGCGGTCTTATGCTGGAAAAAAAGGAATGGGGCAGCAGTCGCTATGAATTCGGCTCTTTCCGACGGCAGGGCGTGTACGATGGCCAACGGCATTTCGGCCAAGCCAGTTTCCAACGGAACGGGTATTCCCTTTTTGGCGAGCTAAATCTGCTGACTACAGCGGGCACAGCGGAAGCGACACGTTTTTCCAGACCCAAATTTGACATTTCAAAAACTTTTTTCACAAAAGACTCGACTTCGCAAAAGGCGTTCCTCAAGGTGGGCATTTACGGGGAAAGGGAAAAAAACGAGCGCCGAGGGACTGGTGCCGACACGTTGAGCCACGTCTCTTTTTGGTATGACCTCTACCGTCTCTATTTTCAAACCCCAGAGAATCAGGGCACTTGGCAGTTTGGTGGTTTTCTCGCTCAACGCAACGACTTTTTCCCGACTGGCAGTTTTTTCAAAAACAACACCATCGCAAACGAAGCCAACCTGAACGGCAGCTGGCGCAACCATCAAAAAGCCATCCAGCCTACCAACCAGCAAATTTCTTGGACTTTCACCTACCGCACCTTGCGCATCCTCGATGCCGAATTGACCACGTTGGAGCCGCAAGAAACCTACCTCGGACGCGCCGACTACAACTTGACGGCTTGGAAAAACGCGCTCAACTTCACCACTGGCTATGAAATCGGCTCCGGGCAAAGCCCCAAGGTGGAATTCACCTATCTCGCCGTGAACCCCGGAGAAGGCCAATACACTTGGGTGGACCGCAACCGCGACAGCATCATCCAAATTGACGAAATGGAAATCGCGGTATTTCAGGACCAAGCCAACTATGTGCGCATAGCGGTGACTACCCCTGAATACATCCGAACCAACAACGTACTTTTCAACCAAAACCTAAGGCTCGAACCACGCCTGCTATGGGCCAACTCCAAACGGAAATGGCTCAAAACCCTTAGTCGTTTTTCTACTCAAAGCACCCTGCAAATCAATCGCCGCACCTTCGCCGGGGTAGCCGGGGTGTCGCCGTGGAACCCATTCCAGTTCGACATTGCCAACTCCGCTTTGGTGACGGTGACAGCCTCCGTGCGCAATGTCTTGTTTGTCAATCGCGCCAATCCACGATGGGATGCCAGCATCGCGCAGGGCGACAACCGAAGTCAGGTGGTGCTCACCACTGGCTACGAACAGCGCCGCAACGCCGACCAAACCCTACACGGACGGCTCAATCTTGGCAAGCAATGGAGCGCCGAGGCCGACATCGTGCGCAGCGAAAAAACCAGTGACAATGAGGCTTTCGATAGTCGGGATTTCCGCATTTTGGGCTGGCGGGCAGGGCCAAAACTGACTTGGCTGCCCAACCGAATTTTCCGCATCGTGTTCAACCTCAACTGGCAGACAGGCCGAAACACGCTCGCAGGGGGCGAGCAGTCCGACCAGACCAACTGGAATACCGAACTGACTTGGAACCCCACAGGCCGCGCCAACGCGCAAGGCTTCAGAGCATCCACCTCCATGCGAGCCAGAGGTACTTTTGCCAACATCCGATTCGACGGAGAACCGAACTCGGCTGTGGCCTTCACGATGCTGGAGGGCTTGCAAGACGGGAAAAACTACTTGTGGGGATTGAACCTCGACCGACAGTTCTCGCGCACCCTGCTACTAAGCCTGAACTATGAAGGCCGGAAAACAGGAACAAACAGGGTGATACATGTGGCAAGGGCGCAGGTGCGAGCTGTGTTTTAAGGAGCCACGTCGGCTTCCGTTCCGAGAGAAGCAGGGAACCAGCACAATTTGTCGAGCATCTCCCAGCCGCCGGGAAAAACGTTCAAGTCCACTCGCCTGGAAATGCCGTCAACGCAGCCTTCGCTGGAATACTGCCAGATGTCCCATTTTTTGCCAGTAGTCAAAAGTGGGCGCTCGCTGGAGTAGCGAGCAATCCAGAGCGGATAATCCTCAAAATGGCCAGCCAAATAACGTTCGTAAAAATACTGATTGGTGTAGATAATGGGCCGAATGCCCAACGTGCTTTCGACGATATCGAGCCAGACGCGAGCCTCTTGAAGCATAATTTCGGTAGCGATGCCATCCGTTCGCTCAATATCGAGCACCGGTGCAAGGTCGCCGGGCAGCATTTCCACAAATTGGAGAAAATTGCTCGCCTGTTCGTCGCCACAGCCAAAAGCGCGAAAGAAATGATAGGCGCCCCGCCGAATGCCCAACCGGCGAAGACTCTCCCAATTGCGGCAAAACAAACTGTCGCGGTAATCGTGGCCTTCAGTAGCTTTCACAAAAGCAAAATCAACTGCCTGACGCTCCGTCACCATTTCCCAATCAATCACTTTCTGATAATGAGAGACATCCACGCCCTGTAGCTCCATGACGGGTGCCAATACTGGTGCCACAGTGTTGCGACTTCCCACAAAGGGGACAAGAATGAACAGGAGAAATGTAGAGTGTCTCATCATGAGTCAAAACGTTCGATGGCTGCGAAAGTAGTGCGAGTAGTCCGTATTCACGTCAGATTAACCGTTTGTTTAGCCGTTGGCCGACAAATTTTCGGCGGGCATAATTCATGCCGGAATTTGTACTCGACAACCAACCTCCTGTTTTTCAGAGGCTTAAAAAAATGTCGCGCACACACCAAAAAATCTGACACCCGCATCTTGCATTTCAGACGGTTCACAAACCTATATTTTTTCCAAACCCTTTCGTGAAAAACAGTACTCCGCTCGGTGTCGCAACACACTGCGCCATGTACCGCATTCTTCAAAATCAACATCAAGCATTATGGCAGGCTTTCCAGATTCCAGCAACGGCACGAGCAGAACAACGCCCGGCAACATTCGTTCAAAAAAACGCTCCACTCGCGTTGACCTGACACCCATGGTAGATTTGGCTTTTTTGCTCATCACCTTCTTCATGCTCGCCACCACATTGGCCAAACCCCACATCATGGCTTTGGTCATGCCCGAAAAAGAAAAGGATGCCTCTATCGAGTTGCCACAGTCCAAAGTGCTCACGATTCTACTTGGCGCCGGCAACAAAGTGTATTGGTATGAAGGCATTGAAAATGCCGCGCTTGACTCCACCGACTACTCAGCGTCGGGGCTACGTCAGGTGATTCTGGAAAAAATGAAACGTGTGCAGGCCAAATGGGGCTTGGATACATACACCGACGTTAAAAGTCTGGAGGAAAAAACAGGCTCGCATTTGAACGTCATCATCAAACCAACTCGCGCATCCAGCTTCCAAAACCTCGTGGACGCTTTGGATGAAATGGCCGTATGCCGGGTGCGCTACTATGTGCTGCTCGATATTTCCCCACAGGAAGAAGCTTTCATCGCTGCACCGTCTGAAGGATTGCGTTTCACCACAAAACAACAGCTCGAAGCGGCTCTTCGCTAACCGCTTCTCCATTTTTTCACTCAATCACTTTCACAACATGAGCATTCCACAATTCGTGTCCTCAAAGGACGCGCTGGACATCGTTTTCGCCGACAGAAACAAAAATTACGGAGCTTACCAACTGCGCCGCGCCTACCCGCGCCACCTCCGCAGCGCCCTGAGCATCGGCTTTTTGCTCCTTGCCCTGGGCATCGGGCTTCCCGACCTATTGAGCGCCATTTCCAACAAATCCCCCGAATCGCCCGCCCGCGAAGTGATAGCCGAACCGGGGCCACCGCCCGACATTGATGCCGACAATCCACCGCCCCCCCCACCGCCGCCACCGCCTACACCACCACCGCCAGTACGCGCGACGATTCGTTTTGTGCCGCCCTCCCCCACTCCCGATGAACTTGTGCAGGATGAACAGCCTCCCACTCAAGAGGATGTGCTCAATGCTGCCGCCGAAGTAGGTGCGACCACTCGCGCCTCGGAAGGAGACGCGCCACCCACACTGCGAGACGTGCCTGATTTTCCGCGAGAAGTGGAAAACTCGAAAAAGACACAAGATGACGGCGAGTACAATATGGTGACGGTGCAAAAACCGCCGACTTTCCCCGGAGGGGAGCAAGATTTGTTGAGATATTTGGCTGAAAACATCAAATATCCAGCACTCGCCCGAGAGGCGGGTATTGAAGGGACGGTGGCGCTCAGCTTTGTGGTCAACAAGGACGGCAGCGTGACCGATGTGAGCATCCTGAAAGATATTGGCGGCGGATGCGGCAAGGAAGCCGTGCGAGTCGTGAAGTCCATGCCCCGTTGGGCTCCCGGGGAGGCCAACGGGCATCCGGTGAAAGTGCGATTCACGCTGCCCGTCCGATTCAGGTTGCAGTAAAGGGCATTGGCAGCCGAGCTACAAAGCTCCTCTTTTGATGACCCAAACAACCAAGCACGCCACTGCCAACAAAGCAATGAGACCAGCAATGCCGAAGCTAAAAAATGAAAGCACAATGGCGATGCCCAAGCCGAAAAGCCCAAACCAGAGCCATTGTTCCACAGGGTCGCTGAAGTCCACTTGCATTCCTTGTTTGGCAGCTTTGCGCTCTATTTTTTTGGAAAGCCGTTGGAAGCGCTTTTCCGTTTTTTTATCCAATGTTTTGGAGTGGGGCACGGATGATTCGCTCAATTTTTCAGCAAAACCCGCGCGCATTTCATCATTGGAAATCGCGGTGGCTGCATACGTCGAGGAAGGCGCAAGGCCGAGCAGGCAAAACAGGGAAACAAAAAACAGGGTGAGAGTCAGTTTATTCATACGAGAGAGGGTTTGATTATGAATTGCAGCGGCGAAAATAATAGCAAGCATATTGAAACAGCGATGCCCGGCAGAATTTTAACTGCCGGGCATCGCCCCAAAAACCCGAGCCTGAAAATCAGACAAAATCGCGCTCTGAAAGTTCGGATACCTCTTGGCGCTCCTTGCGCCGATTGCTCCACCACCAATAGCCGATGCCAAACACCAGCAAGTAAGGCAGCATCAGCATATAAAGGATGCCGGCGTTCAGCCCGCGCGGGTCGCCTCCCCCGTTTTTCAGATTGGCTTCGGCGGAGGCCTTGCACATGGCGCACTGGGCCGCGGAAGGCTCCACAAGGCAAAGCACAAGCAATGCCACGAGCACCACGAACCCGATTTTTGAAAGTATATTTTTCATAACACACTCATTTTTAGGTTGGGTAATAGGGCCGCAGCATCAGGTAGCAAATCGGCCCGGTCACTGCCACATACAACCAAAGCGGGAACACCCACCGCGCCATTTTTTTGTGGCGCTCGAATTGGTTGGTGTAAGCACGGGTAAAGGTAAGCAGAATGAAAGGCAATATCACCGCTGCCAGCACGACATGGGTGATGAGGAAGAAGAAGTAAATCGTCCGCATCACCCCTTCCCCTCCGTAGCGGGTCTCGGGAGTGGTAAAATGGTAAAGCACATACGAGACGAGGAATAGCGCCGAGCAAGCCATCGCCGCGTAAATAGCGCGACGGTGATTTTCCACCTGCTTGTTTTTGATGAAGTAGAGTGCCAACAAGAGTATCGCTGCCGCCAGCGCATTCAACGACGCATGTATGGGCGGCAAAAAACTAAAGTCAACACCAAGGTCAATCTTGTACCGCCGCATCAATCCGACCAATAGCAACACCACGCCGGAAATGATGTATGCCAGTACGTTGAGCCTTTTTTCCAACTGAATATCGGGAGCAGCTGCTGCCATCGGGTTGTGTTGTTTTTGTTTTTTCAAAAAATCAATTTTTCACAGGCAACAGCAACGCAATGTGCTGCACCATGCGGTCCACCTGTTTTTGGTTGGTGGCATCGTAGAAGCGACGGATGGTGCCGGCAGTGTCGGCCAAGGCGAAGTACCGGGGTACAGGTTTAATGCCCTCCGCCAGGCAAAACGATTCATAGCCGTTTTCAACCGCAGTTCGCCACGACCCGAGGCCACCCGACCAAGCCCATGTGGCATGGTCGGCGCTCGGCATTTTCTGAGCATGAGAGCGGAACTCTGCCGTTCCACCGTTGGCTATCATTGCCAGCCTGAATTCGTTTGTGCTGCCAAACTGGTCAAACAGTTTTTCAGCCGTGTCGAGAATCTGCCGGTTGGTCTCCGTCAGGTCAGGATTGTCGCCAAAAATGTGCACCACTGTCACTTTTCCTTTGAGTTGGTCCTCCCAAGTGCCGTCCGGCCAAATGATAGGCGCCTTGGCTATTTTTCCATAATCGGCCAGTTCGGCCACCGCGGCCTTGCGCCAGTTAAGCCCACTGCGCAAATAAAACCAAGAGACAGCAGGCAACCCCACGAGTATGAGAAACAAGGCCGCCGCGATATAAACTTTTCGCCCCATGGAGGGCTTTTTTGCTTCGTTTTCCATCTGTCAAAGTTCTGATTATCAACAAAAAAGGCGAGGTTTTGTTTCCCCGCCTTTTTTGTTTGAGCGAATAACAACGTCAACCTTTCATCGTGCCGGGCAGGATGTACCCCTGAGGCTTGCCCACCGGAGCTGGGCTGACAACTTCCTCGTTTTTTTCCTGAATCAATTCGCGGCGCGCGCCCCAAGAGTTGCCTTCTTGGAAGAAGGCGATAATCGCCCAAATCAAAAGCGTGGTAGGGAGCAGCACGCTCATGACCAACCCGCGCACTTCATACGCCATGTGCATGAAGTAAAAAATAATGAAGTAGGCTTTGAACAGGGAGAAGCCAATCATAAGGAGCATATAAAGGTAGTGCCCGAACCCCTCCGTGAATCGGATGCTGGGCACGATATGTCCTTTGGCAAAAAGGGCAATGACAACTTCCACAATCGTCACCACGCCAAGTATCATCAGCCCGCGAAAGACGAGGGCTTTTTGTTCTTCATAAGTTTGATGTCCAGCCATTTCTTTGAAATGTTGATTTGTTGAACAGTTAGTTGACAGACAAAGCGAGGCTCAAGTTTGAGTCAAATTCTTGCCTCACACGACCTTGATTTTTAAAGAAGGTAGAACACAAGAAACACAAACACCCACACCAAGTCCACAAAGTGCCAATAAAGCCCGATTTTCTCCACCATCTCGTAGCCGTTGCGTCGAGCGGCGTACACACCTCCCGCAGCATTGATGGCAATGATGGCGAGAAACAGCACCCCAGAAAAAACGTGGAAACCGTGGAAACCCGTGATGAAAAAGAAAAGTGCTCCAAACGCTTTCGGACCCATTTCCTGCACCCCCGTTTGCCCGGCATAAGGCCCCGTGGTGTACTTTATTTTGCGCTGGATGAACTCATCTTTCATGGTGCCGTCAGCCTGACGCACAGGGTGCATGTGCAGCAGATATGAGTCCCCTTTCTGGAAAACATCAGGAGAACCATCCGTTTTTTTTGCTTCCGTGCCGTCGTCATTCAGATAAATGCCGTCCGCGATGTGGCGACCAAATGGATTTTGCTTCACGGTCATGTTCTCGCCCGCAATCAGCGTCGTCCATTCATAGGCCTGACAACCCAAAAAAGTGGCGCCGCCCAATATGGTCAAAAACATCCAATACACCACTCCGCGCTGGTTCTCGCGGTGTCCTTCCTGCACGGCGCGTACCATTGTGACCGAACTAAAGATGAGGACAAAAGTCATGAACGTCACGAAGACCAATGGCCAATGCGCCTTGACGAAAGGAAAGGAGGCGAACACAAAGTCAGGTTCCGGCCAAGAGGGCATGCTGAAACGAAGCGCCCCGTAAGCGATAAGGAAGCCCGCAAACGTGAATGCGTCGGAAACGAGAAAATACCACATCATCAGCTTGCCATAACTCGCCTTGAGTGGCTCCTTACCACCCTCCCAGAGGTGGGCATCGTCTGCGTGTTCGTGCGTATCGTGCGCGTGTGTAACAGATGTTTCTGCCATGATAATCAGTCAGTTAATATGTCAAAATTAAAAGTGGTTCAGGATTGCAACATGAAAAACACAATCAAATAAAGCCAAAGCACATCCACGAAATGCCAGTAGTTGACCACCAATTCAAAGCGCAATCTCCGGCGTTCCGTTGGTTTGTACGGCAGCACGAATGCGTAAATCATTGCCACAATCAGTGCCGCGATACCACCCAGCACATGCGCCGCATGCAACCCGGAAATCACATACACGAACGAACTGGATGGGTTGATGGTGAATGTCGCACCGATAACCGTCATCGCCACCCAACCTTGATATTGCAGCACCACAAAAAGAATTCCCAGCACAAAAGTCGCCACCAGCAGTCCCTTGTAAAGTTGCTCTTTGCCTTTTTTAAAAGCGGTATAAGAAATGTGAAGGGTCAAACTGCTGAGCAAAATCACCACTGTGTTCAGGAAAAAGATGTCTGGCAATTTGAACTCAAACCAATTGCCAGCAGCTCTCCGCACCACATAAGCACTCGTGATGGCCCCAAACATCATCACGATGCTCGCAATGCCCACCCAAAGCGCAAGCTTCTGTGGCGGTATTTTGCTTCGGCTATATTCAGGAGATGAAATGGCTCCCATGTTTTTTTGAATTTAGAGGATTTAGGGGGGATTTAGGGAGATTTAGAGAAAATTCTTTCTAAATCTCCCTAAATCCCCCCTAAATCCTCTTCTAAATTATTTTATCAATCAAAATCACAATCAACGATACGGGCAGATGCACAAACGACATGAACATCTGCTTGCGAGCTGCCGCTCTCGAACACTCTTTGAAAAGCCTCCAACAAAGCAAGGCCCAATAGGCATTCAGCCCAACAAGGAGCATCGTGGCCCATGTCCCAACGTATCCCAGCGACCATCCAAGCAACGCGTTGCCTACCATAAGAAGGCAAAAAACAAAGGAGAGCAACCCGGTCGTGGAATCTTTCACGCCATTTTTCGACGGCAGCAGATAGAACCCTGCTTTTTTGTAGTCGTCATCCGCCAACCATGCCACCGCCCAGAAATGGGGAAATTGCCACAAGAACTGGAGCGTGAACAGCATGAAGGCCATTGGCGAAATAAATCCCTCGTGCACCACGCAGCCGATGATGAGCGGAAGCGCCCCAGGCACCGCACCCACCACCACCGAAAGCGGCGTGGAGCGTTTGAGTGGCGTGTAAACAAAAGCATAACTCATCAACGACAAGGTGCCGAGAAACCCGGCGAGCGGGTTGAAAAACGAAAGCACCGTGATGCCAGCCATCGCCATCAATCCTGCCCACAAGACAGCTTTCGACACGCTCATGCGCCCAGTAGCGACAGGGCGGTTGGCCGTTCGAGGCATCAACTTGTCGTAATCGCGCTCAAGCACCTGATTCAACGCATTGGCCGCCCCCGTCACCATGAAACCACCAAACGCCAGCAGCCCCATCACCGTCCAATCCACGTCGCCTCCACACACAATCGCGTAGGACATTACCGCAGAAAAAAGAACTAACAAGGTCAACTTGAACTTTACCAACAGACCAAAATCGGTGACTGATTGGGTCAAGCCTTCCCAAATTGATACTTGCTTTACAGAGTTTCGCTCCATTATATTTGTTTATGAAGGTTGATAATGAGTTTACAAGGTTGATATTTTGACCCGAAAATTGACTTTTATCAACATTATTCATAAACCTTTATCAACTTTTATCAACCTCGAATCAATGCCCGTGGTCATGCTCGCCCTCTTTCAAAGGCACAAACTGCGCGATGAATTCCTCGCCGCCTTTGCCGTAGTCATAAGCCCAGCGTTGGGTGGTCGGGATGTTGCCCGGCCAGTTGCCGTGGCCCGGTTTAATCGGCGTGGTCCATTCCAGCGTGTTGGAGCCCCATGGGTTTTTCACCGTCAACTTGCGACCACTAAAAACAGAATAGAAGAAATTGATGATGAACAACACTTGAAGGAAAAACACCACAATGGCTGCGATGGTGATAAACTGATTCAAACTGACAAAATGCTTGAAAGAGTCGAAATTGTCAATGGCGTAGTAACGACGCGGCACACCCGCCATGCCCGTGTAGTGCATGGGCCAGAAAATCAGGTAAGCACCAATCAAAGTGCCCCAAAAGTGAATCTTGCCAAGCGTCTCATTCATGAAACGGCTAAACATTTTCGGGAACCAGTGATACACGCCAGCAAACATCCCAAAGAATGCTGCGATACCCATCACAATGTGGAAGTGGGCCACCACGAAATAGGTGTCGTGCAATTGAATGTCGATCGCTGAGTTGCCAAGGAAAATACCTGTCAAACCACCAGAAATGAACATGGACACGAAGCCGAGCGCAAACAAACTGGCCGAATTGAAGCGGAAGTTTGAGCCGTACACCGTCGAAATCCAGTTGAACACCTTGATAGCCGACGGCACGGCGATAATCAGCGTAAACACCACAAAGAAGTTGCTGATGAATGGATTGACACCCGACATAAACATGTGGTGCGCCCACACGATGAACGAAAGGAATCCAATCGCCAGAATCGAATATACCATCGCACGGTAGCCGAAAATCGGCTTGCGAGCGTGCACGGACAGCACTTCCGACACAATACCCATCGCCGGAAGGATGATGATATACACCTCAGGGTGACCGAGGAACCAGAACAAGTGCTGATACAAAACCGGGCTACCACCGATGCGGTCGAGAATTTGACCACCCACAATAATCTCGCTCAGATAGAAGGACGTGCCCATACTGCGGTCGAACACCAGCAACAACAGACCGGAAAACAGCACCGGGAACGACAACACGCCGAGGATGGCCGTGATAAGTATTGCCCAAATCGTCAGCGGCATACGCCACATAGTCATGCCTTTCGTGCGCAGGTTAAGGATGGTCGTGATGTAGTTGATACCACCCAAGAGCGACGACACCACAAAGAGCGACATGGCTACTATCCACATCGTCATGCCCGCCTTGGAGCCATCAGATGCTTGACCCAAGGCGCTCAGTGGCGGATAGGCAGTCCATCCACCGGAGAAAGGCCCTGTGCTCAAGAACAACGACAGGAACATCACGACCCCGGCGAGGAAGAAGAACCAATAAGACATGGCGTTGAGCAGCGGCGAAGCCATATCGCGTGCGCCGATTTGCAACGGAATAAGCAGGTTTGCAAACGTGCCGCTCAACCCGGCCGTGAGCACGAAGAACACGAGAATCGTGCCGTGCATGGTCACCAAAGCGTAATAGAATTCAGGGTCAAGTTTGCCGATGCCCGCGTCGTTCACCTGAATCCACTTTCCCAAAAGCGGCTTCAACCAAGCCAAATCCGCTTCGGGAAAGCCGAGTTGCAGGCGGAAAACGATGGACATCGCAGCGCCGATGAAAGCCCAAAAAATCCCCGTGATAAGGAACTGACGGGCAATGATTTTGTGGTCGGTGCTAAAAATGTACGTCGTCAGAAAATTCGACTGAAACTTGTCGCCGTGATGATGCTCATGAAAATGGTCATCATAACCCAATTCTTGGGTGAGTTTTTCTTCCAAAGTGTCGGCGGCGATTACTGCGTGAGCCATAGCCAGAAATTTTGAGAATTTTTTATTGAGAAAAACGCCGGGTTCGGTGTTTGCTTTTTAATCAGGATGCTGGTGACAAAATCGTAAATTCAGTTCTCCGGTTCTTAGCCCTGTTTTCATCCGAATCGTTCGGAACAAGCGGCTTGGTGTCGCCATAACCTCGAGGGCGCAGACGGCTTTCCGAGATGCCCCTGTCTGTCAGATACTTGACCACCGATGAAGCCCGCATCTGAGAAAGCAGGCGATTCTGCAACGGGTCGCCCACATCATCCGTGTGGCCCGCCACTTCAATCACCAAACTGGGATAAGTGTTCATGGCCGTCACCAAATTGTCCAGTTCATAGCGGCTATCGGCGGTGAGGGTGGCCGAGCCGGTTTCAAAATTGACGTATTGGAGTGGAAGTGTCTTGTCAGCCGCATTGGTGGATTCCACCGCATTTTTCATGCTTTCGCTAAACTCCTTAGCACGCTGCCGGACCTCGATGTCCAGCACTTTGCCTTTGTTCGGGTCTTCGTCTTTACCGCGAATTTGCGACAAGTAAAACGACTCTTGCTGTCTGTACCATGCGTCGTATTCTTCTTGTGTCACCACCTTGAAAATACGCTTCATCGAATAGTGTCCCTTGCCGCACAACTCCGCGCAAGCCAATTCATACTCGAATGCCTCCCACCGTTTTTTGCCGTTCGGCTCGGTGGGGTCGTTCGGGAGGTTGAAGTCGTCGTATTTGCGCAGTTCGTTGCGATATTCGGTGGTCGTCTTGATGGGGGTGAACACGAAATAGGTAGGCATGCCCGGCACTGCGTCCATCTTCACCCGGAAGTGCGGCAAGTAAAAGTTGTGGAGTACATCCTTGGCAAGGATGCGCACTCGCACCTTTTTCCCTACTGGCAGCAACAATTCCTGACCCGGCACCACGTCGTCCCACGATTTTGGGTCATTAAAGTCAATACCCAACTGATTGTTGGCCGTTGTCAGTTTGTAATCGCGCGTTCCGATTTTCCCGTCAGGGCCTGGATAGCGAATAATCCAGTTGAACTGTTGGCCAGTGGCCTCTATCTCCAAGTAGTCCTCATCAGGATTCACGTCAGCCATCACCGTGTTCCAAGCATTGAGGCCGCGCACCACAAGAATCGTCATCACCACTGCTGGGATGGCTGTCCAGATGAGCTCAAGGCGGTTGTCGTGGGCAATGAACTGAGCCTTCCGCCCCTCCTGCCACCGATATTTGTAAGCAAACCAAAACAATGCGATGTGCGTAATCACGAACACGATACCCGTAAGTATCAGCGTGATGTTGAACATACTGTCCAGAATATCGCCATGCGCAGAAGCCGCTTTGTGTGGGCCATAGCCCATCATCTCATTTTTGTATTCCCATGCGGAAATAAACACACCGACGAGAAACACAATCATGAAGCCGACCGAGAGCCAGCCATTCCATTTGCTGTTGTCGCGCAACACCTCACGCTCGCCTTTTATTTGGGCGGTGAGCTCAGTGACTCTACCGATTTGCACCAACACGATGGAGATGAGTATGACGCAGAGTAATATGATAAGCGCAGTCATTGAAATGTTTTTTTGCTTTAACCCAAAGGTAAAAAAGTTGTTCGGAGCGTATCAAAACACCATTCTTGATTAGAACGGCTATAAATATCATCAGTGATGAGCGTGGCCTTTTGCCTCCAATTCGGTTTCGATGAGCGCCCCCGTTTCGTGATGAAGACTCTCTTCCAAGAACGGGTCTTTATGCGGCACCAAAGAAACACGCTCAAGCTGGCGGAAGAAGAAGAAGAGGAAGAGGCTCAAAAAGCCAATCATCGTCCCAATATCTTCCAAGCCCGGAATAGTGAAGCCCAAGCGGAACCCGCTCGGCTCGCCCCCCCCTGTTCCGTGCCCATGTCCGTCGTCGTGTCCGCCACCGCCGTGGTCGGCGTGGCCTGCGGGCGAAGGTGCGGGAGCCGCGGCCACCGCTGTTTCAGCACTCTCCGAGGCCGCGTTGTCCGACTGGTCGGCAGCAGCGTGTGAAACAGCAGCGTCTTCATGGTGAGCATCGTCGTGGGAGGCATCGTCGTGACGCGCGGTAGCATCCGAAATGGGGGCTGCCTCGTGCGATTTGCTGCTATGGTGCCCGCCTTCAGCCAGTTCCTTCGCTTCAAAGGCAGCGATGCGAGCGCCGGGCTTTATCATGTAGAAATAATCCCACCAGTGTCCGAAGAAAACGATGAGCGCCACAAAGAACATAGTACCCAATTTGCGCTTCGTGTCGTTGCGCATGAGGATAAAGAACGGAGCCACGAAGTTCATCAGGAGATTGCCCCAGAACAACACGGGATAGTGTGTCATGCGCTCGTTGAAGTAAATCGTCTCCTCACCGTTGTTGGCATACCAAATCAGCATGAACTGGTCGAACCACAGATAAGTCCAGAATACGCTGATGCCAAACATGAACTTGCCCATGTCGTGCAAGTGGTCTGGGCCGACATATTCCATATAGCCCCTCGATTTCAAGAAAATGATGAGCAAGATGGTAAGCGCGATGGAGCCAAGCCAGACCGAGGCGGTGGAATACCAAGCAAACATGGTGCTGTACCAATGCGGGTCAATGGACATCATCACCAGCCATATAAAGACCGGGCTGAGAAACCCACCGATGGGCAAGAATGAGGCTGACCACCTGCGGATTTTTTTATAGTAGTCGAGAGAGGCGGTCTCTTCCGTATCCTGAGCGATGGAAAGTTTGCGCACATTGCGATACCAAAAATACCACAATCCGAGAAAACCCATAACGGCGATGGTGTAGAAAACAGGGTTCAAAAAACCCTTTTTGCCCGCAATGATTCGGTCGTAATGCGGGGCAGCCGGGTCCGTCACGTTGACATTGGGGTCATTCCAATGATAAAGGTGGTGGAAGTGCCCCCAGACACCCAGCGTGATGATGGCCATGAGAATCAGGCCGACCCCCATGAACCCTCCCATTGCCTCATAGACCCGACGGATGACGGTGTTCCATCCCGCAAACGCGGTAATCTGCGCGCACATGAAGAACATGGCCAAGAAAGCAATGCCAGTGAAATAGACCGAATTGTGCAGGATGTTGGTCCAAAAACGGGTGTGGTATTCATCATCATTGATGAAGGTAAGCAAAAGGCAAAGCACACCCAACGCCATGCCGCCGAAGAGGACGCGCTTGGTTTTGCCTTCAAATACAAATTGCGTATTGGTCAGATTCATATCGCAAAATCAGGTTTGGCCTGATAAATTTTGTTTCTTGAATAGTTTTCAACATGACGCTTTATTCGCCGTAGGCCAAATTTTTACTTTGTCTGAAGCGAGCGGATGTAGTGAATCACCTGCCAGCGTTCCTCGTAGGAAAGTTTGTCCGCATAGCTGCCCATCACGTTTTTGCCATACATGATGGAGAAATAGAAGCGGCCTTCTTTGGCCTCCACCATGTCTGGACCGACGAGATTTTTGGGTTGAGCGGGATACTTGCTGTCGGGCATGGTCACCAGCCACCCCTCACCGTTGCCTTTTTCTCCATGACAGATGGCACACTGCACATCGTAGAGTGCCTTGCCACGCTCAAGACCACTTTTAGTGACCGGGAACGGGTTGGTCGTGATTTCCTGCTCGCAGCGAAGGCGGTCGTCCTCCGTGTTTTCGTAGTAGAATGGCACTTGGCCGTTCACTGGCGCTGCAATGGCGTTGGGCGCATTTTTGCCGCGCACCACATCAATGGCCGAAGCGTCGCCATAGTGCACCGCTGTGTAGCCACGAGGGATGGTACCGTTCACGCTGCCACGCGGCTGCGACAGTTCTGCCTTGGTGAAGACGCTTTTGTCTCCGTCCCAATGGTTCCAAGAGTAAGCATTGTACTGATTGGCCTCGTAGCCGACAGAGTGATACATGTCGGGCATATATTCATGGCCCGTCTTGTTGATGCCTGCTGGAGAGCACACAGAAAAAAGCCAAGCAAACAAGGCTATTCCGACTATTGCGCCAAGTGCGTATTTCATCTTTTTGTTAATTCGTTGAATTTGTTGGTTTGCTGATTTGCAATTGCTCGGAGCGGCGAAATGTCAATTCGTGATTTTCAAATCAACAGATCAACATCTCCACAAATCACCACTTAAATCGTCTTCACGTTCACCTCCGCCGCGCCGGTTTTGGTGAAAAAGCCTTGCAAGTTTTTGACATCACCTTCCGGTGCTTCCGTCACGTCGAATGCAAGGCAAAACTTGTCGTCCGTGATGCGATTGTCCAGAATCTTGGCTTTCACGCCCGGCCACATTCCACAAATCGTGTAGAAGGTGATGGTCATGCCCCAAGCGGAATACAAGACCGTGTTTTCAAAAATGATGGGAATAAATGCCGGCACTGACCAATATGGCTTGCCGCCAAAAACGATGGGCCAATCGCTGGTGAAAATCCATGTCATTGCCAAGAAAGCGAACAAGGCGCCGATAGAGCCATAAATAAAGCCCATGATGTGCAAGCGGCTTTCTTTCAGACCAAGAATAGGGTCGAGGCCATGCACAGGAAAGGGCGTATAGACATCCATGATGTCCAAATGCTGCGCATGCGCCGCCTTGACAGCGCTTTTCAGTTCTTCTTCGTCGTTGTAAAGCCCGTAGAGGACTTTTTTGCTTTGAGCAGCCATTTATTCTTGAGTATTAAGAGTTTAGCGATAATTGATGAATGAGCGTCGAAATCAGGAGCGTCAACCTTTTATCAACCCTCATCCACTTTTTTCGATACTGGCTCGGTTTGCGATGCGTGGCCGTGGGCCTTTTTAGCCTTGGGGCCGATGTATTGGTCGCCCGCCACCTTCAGGATGGCTTTCACTTCCGCCACCGCCACCACTGGTGCCACGCGGCAGAAGACCAAATAGCAGAAGAAGAAAACGCCCATAGTGCCGAGGAACATGGAGATTTCCACCCAAGTGGGGCTGTAAAGGCTCCAAGAAGAGGGCAAGAAATCACGCGCCAGCGTCGTGGGGATGATGACGAAACGCTCAAACCACATACCGATGTTGATGATGATGGACATGAAGAACGTCCACCACACGCTGCGGCGAATCCTGCGCGACCAGAACAGCTGCGGGCTAACGACATTGCAGAACATCATGCCAAAGTATGACCACCAATAGGGGCCAAACACGCGGTTGTAAAAAGCGAATTGTTCGTAGATGTAACCCGAGTACCACGCAACGAACAACTCCGTGAGGTATGCCACACCGACTATCGTACCCGTGAGCACGATGATTTTATTCATGGATTCGATGTGGTTGATGGTGATGTATTCTTGCAAACCCAGCACTTTGCGGGTGATAATCATCAGCGTTTGCACCATGGCAAACCCAGAGAACACCGCGCCCGCAACAAAGTACGGCGGGAAGATGGTGGTGTGCCAGCCCGGCAACACCGATGTGGCAAAGTCGAACGACACGATAGTGTGCACCGAAAGCACCAGTGGGGTGGAAAGACCAGCCAACACGAGCGAGAGCGATTCGTGGCGCTGCCAGTGCTTGGCGCTACCTGTCCAGCCAAATGAGAATATCTCGTACATCCGGCGACGGAAGCCACTGGCGCGGTCGCGGATGGTGGCGAGGTCAGGCACAAGGCCCGTGTACCAGAACAGTATGGAAACGGAGAAATAGGTCGAGATAGCGAAAATGTCCCAGAGCAGCGGCGAGTTGAAGTTCGTCCAGAGCGGGCCGCGTGTATTCGGGAACGGAATGGTGAAAAATGCCATCCATACGCGCCCCATGTGGAAGATGGGGAACTGGCCTGCGCAAATCACCGCGAAGATGGTCATGGCCTCGGCGGCGCGGTTCACACCGGTGCGCCAACGCTGGCGGAAGAGCAGCAAAATGGCCGAGATGAGCGTGCCTGCGTGACCGATACCAATCCACCACACGAAGTTGGTGATGTCCCAACCCCAGTTGACGGTGCGGTTCAGGTTCCATGAGCCAATGCCCTTCCAGACCGTCCACACGATGGCAAAGACGTAGAGGCCAACTAAGGCGGTTGACAAGGCAAAGACGACAATCCACTCCCTCGAAGGAGTCTTCTCGGTAGGCGAGCACAAGTCTTCCGTGATTTGGTGGTAAGACTTGTTGCCTTCAATCAAAACGTGCCGTACAGGTGCGACTGGTTGAGACATAATTTTTAAAAATTATGAACGATGAATGCCGAATGATGAATTTGCACGTCGTGGTGCCAGTTATTCATCGTTTGTCATTCATCATTTGTCATTCATGAATAAAGTTCTTCGTTGCTGTTGTTGACTTTGGCCGAGTAGCTCACTCCCGGACGAACGTTGATTTCCTCCAACACTTGGTAGGCAAGAGGGGCAGTGCCTTTGGTCAGTTTGCTCACTTCGCTTTGCGGATTGTTGAGGTTGCCAAACACAATGGCTCCCGTCGGGCAGGCGGTCTGGCAAGCGGTGCGCACATCGTTGTCCATGATGGCGCGGCTTTCACGCTTGGCGGTGAGTTTGCCTTCCTGTATGCGTTGGATGCAGAAGGTGCATTTTTCGATGACCCCGCGCGAACGTACTGTCACATCGGGATTGAGCACCATGCGTACGAGGTTGTCGGCGTAGAACGGCTTGTCGTCACCTTCCAAGCGGAATACTTTTTCCTCATTGCCGGGGAAAGTGTCTGCGGTGGTGTAGTCGAGCCAGTTGAAGCGGCGCACTTTGTAAGGGCAGTTGTTGGCGCAATAACGAGTGCCGATGCAGCGGTTGTAAGCCATTTGATTGATGCCCTCCATGGAGTGGTTGGTGGCGTTCACAGGGCAAACGTTCTCGCAAGGAGCGTTGTCGCAGTGTTGGCACATCATGGGTTGATACACCACTTTCGGGTTTTCAAAATCGCCGTAGAAGTAGCGGTCAATGCGCAGCCACGTCATCTCGTGGTGGCGATGCACCTCTTTTTTGCCGACGACCGGCACGTTGTTCTCGCTCACACAAGCCACTTGGCAAGCGCCGCAGCCTACGCAAGCGTTCATGTCCACATACATGCCCCATTTGACGCCCGTGCCAAAAAAGTCGGAGCGGTCGGGGTAGAGTGTTTGCTCATTTAAGTGAGATGCCTCTTCATGGAAAGCCTCCATTTTGTCGGCAAACTTGGGCAAATCCTTGACATGTGTATGGAAAATGATAGAGCGGTCGGTCAACGCGCCTTGAAAACCTTTCCAGCCCAATGCCTTCTCGTCCACGTTGATAACCTTGCCTTCCTCCTTGCCCTCGGCTGCCACACCCATCGTGTGGTGGAATTGAACGGTGGGGAAATGTTTGTCGGCACCCACTTTGCCCGACACGTTCACATTGCCCGCGAAATACTGAATCAAGCCACCTGCTACCTGAAGTGCGGGGTTCACGTTCACGCCATAGCCCACGCCACATCCGCCTGCCTCTCGACCGCCGCCCAAGGCAATGGCTACCGTGCCTGCTGGTTGGCCAAAGGTACGGACGACCGTGCAGGTGATTTTTTGGCCGTTGACTTCCACATCCACCATGTCGCCGTCCTGCAAGCCATTCCAGCCCTTTATCTTGTTCACGCCATCCCACTCGACCGGAATGCTGAGGTAGTTGCCCCAAACAGTGCGGTGAACGGGGTCGGGCATTTCTTGCAACCAAGGATTGTGGGCATATTGACCGCCACCGATATTGACCGTTTCATAGAAAGAAACCTCGATATCGCTGCCCGAAGGCTTGGTCACGGCATCAGGGTTGAGGGCAATGTCGTTGACGGAAACCGCCGTGCCTGTGGCCGGTATTTCCAACACTCCATCATGCAGGCTCATGTCCCAAAAAGCGGTAGGCGTGCTGTATCTCGACTGGCGCTTGAACATTTCATTCGCCCAGTGTGATTTCAGATATTGATAATAAGGCTGTTCGTCCTGACGATTGAGATTGGGGCTGTCTGCCCATTCCAGCAGGCTGTGTTCAGCTTGGCGTGTGTTGAACAGGGGGGCAATCGTCGGCTGGATGAGGCTGAAATGGCCTGCTTTCGGCTCAGCGTCGCCCCATGATTCGAGAAAATGGTGGGTAGGTGCTGAATGTGTGCAAAGCAGCGTGGTTTCGTCGAGCACGCCATTGAAGGAGATACGGGTTCCTGCTTTGGCGAAAGCCTCGCTGAACTTGGATGCGTTCGGCAAGTCCCAAGCAGGATTGGCTCCCCATACGATGGCTACCGCGACTTGACCCGCGTTCATCTCGTCGATGAGGCGCATCATTTCGCGCTCGTCGCCCTGACGCATATACGAAACAGCGTTGAAATCAACTGTTGAGTTGATATTGCCGAGCAATTCATTGATTTTGTTGACGTAGAGCTGCTCCATCACGTTGTTGGAGCCACACACGACGAGGGTTTTGCCTTTGCGGCTGGTGAGGTCTTTTGCCATTTTTTTAATGGCAGTCACCGATTTTTCATTGCTTAGTTTTGGCCCTCCGCTGCCGCCCGTCAGCTCGTTGTAGAGCGCCACGATGGCGGCCCCCATTTCGCTGGGCTTGATAAGGATACGGTTGTCGGCATTTGAGCCAGTGAGCGACATGTGGCTCTCGATTTGATAGTGGCGCGACATTTTTGCTCCTTTTACGTCACGAATCTTGCGCTTTTTGGCGTATTCGCGGGCGTATTCGACTGGGCTAATCCAAGTGCCCAGAAAGTCGGCACCGAAAGAAACGATGACATCCGCTGCCCCGAACTTGTAGTCAGGAATGACACGCTGCCCAAAGGACTGCTGGTTGGCAGCCAAGAGCGCCGCCGCGGAAACGGGGTCGTAGGTAATGACACGACTGTTCGGGTACTTCGCCTGAAACTCCGCGAGGGCTTTTTTGGCGGTAGGGCTGATGATGGTGTTAGCGATGATGCGAATGTTGCCGCCCGCGGCGAGCTTGGCTTTGACCTCGCGGTCGAAGGCAACCCATTCCATCTTGGTCACATTGCCTTCCTTCACGGTGCCCGGATGCTGGATGCGGCGGGTATCATAAAGGCTTAGCACGGATGCCTGCGCGCGGGCGCTGGTGCCGCCTTTTGTGACGCTGCTCAATGTGTTGCCCTCGATTTTGATGGGGCGACCTTCGCGTGTTTTTACCAAGACGGCGCAATAATCGCCACCGTTGACAAAAGAGGAGGCAAAATAATTGGCCACGCCCGGCACGATTTCGTCGGGCTTAGTGACGTAGGGAATTGCCTTCTTGACCGGAATTTCGCAAGAAGCGGCCAGCGTGGCTGCTCCCAAGCCAAAGCCGAGCAGTTTAAGAAAGTCGCGGCGATTGGTCTCCCATTTGCCATCGGTTTGGTCCATGTTTTCGACGGAAAACTCTTTTCCTGCCGATTGCAGGAACGATTCTTCCCGCGTCAAATCTTCAGTGCTGACCCAGATACCGTTATCGTGATGCATATTTTTCAATGTGCTAATTTGCGAATGTGCTAGTGAGGCTTAGAGGGGGAAAATGAGCAATGTGGTTGGCAACGCAATCAATAGTGGCATTTTTGGCACTCCAAGCCACCGATGTCTTCCACCGTGACTTTGTCGCGGGTGCCTGATTTAAGTTCATTGTGGTAGCGTGCGTATTGCTCGTAGTAAGCGTTGTCTTTGAATTTCACCTCCGTCTCGCGGTGGCAATTGATGCACCAACCCATGCCGAGCGTGGAATACTGATGCACCACCTCCATTTCCTCGATGGGGCCGTGACATTTTTGGCAAGCTATCTGACCGACCGCGACGTGTTGTGCGTGATTGAAATAAGCGTGGTCGGCCAGATTGTGGATGCGCACCCATTCGATGGGGCCTTGAATCTTGCCGTTGGAATCATTTTTCAGCGCCTTCACGATGCCTTCCCACTGATTTTCCACGACCATGCGACCGTTCTCGTCCAGGGCGGTAAGTGATTTTTCCGACATATACTCTTGGCCCACCCACTTTTTGTAGAGGTCTTCGATTTGTTTTTCGCTCCAGAATTCGTAGTCGGGAATGTATTTGTTCTGCATCGGGTCGAAACCGATGGAGGCGTATATTTTGGTGATTTCGGCAGTGCCGGAGATGCTGCCTTTTTTGACTGCGGAGTGGCAGTTCATGCAAGTGTTGGCGGCAGGGATGGAGGCGTGCTTGGAACGGCGCGCGGTGTCGTGGCAATACTGGCAGTCAATCTTGTTGGTGCCTGCATGGAGCTTGTGGCTGAATGCGATGGGCTGGTCGGGTTTGTAACCCTGCTGCCGCCCCAGTTTGGTCGCGTTGTCCACCGTCTTGTAGCCAAAAATGAGTGTGACGGCAAAAACGAGGAATGCGATGGCACCTTTGCTGGTGAGCGTCTGCGCCAGAGTCCTTTGTATCGGCGCCTGCCCTTCCTGCACCCGTGCTATGTTGCCGAGGTTGTTGATGATGCGCATCAGGGCGAAAGCCAGCAAGCCAAGAATGACGGCAAGGCCGACGAAAAGCCACGGCGTGCCCGATTCTTTCTTGCCAGACCCCTGCGGGCTTGTTGGCCCAGCCGTGACAGGCACCTTGTTGTACTCTTGATTGACGTACAGGATGATGCCCTCGATTTGGTCGTCGGTCAAACCCGTGAAATTGTTCATTAGCACGGGCTTCCACTCGTTCCACAACTGGTTGGCATAAGGATGCCCCGTGGCAATGAGTGCCTGCGAGTTGCGAATCCATGCATACAAATCCTTGCGAGGGTAGGGTGCCCAGCGTTCCTCCATGCCTCCCAGCGCGGGGCCGGTGAGCTTGTCTTTCATGTTTTTATTGTGACAGGAGGCGCAGTTGTTCGTGAAAAGGGCTTTACCTTCTTCGACGTTGGGGGCTGCGTAAAGCGACAGCGAGGCAGTAAATGCAAGCGCGATGACCCAACAAATGCGTTTCAGCAACATATCGTGTATGGTTGTTTTTCTCAAATCAGGGCAGAAAGGTGTTTTTCGTCGTAATTTTCAAAGTTGGCGTTTCGTCAGCGTTTTGTCAGCGCAAAGGTAAAAATGGTCTTTTTTCCACCAAACGAAGTGTTAAGAAACACGTTTATTTAGATACGCTATAAATCCACCCAGCCAACTTGAAACTTAACAAAGCGTTAAAACGAAGTGGCGCAAAGGTAGAAAAGGTGTGCACGTTTGCAATAATCTCCATTTTTTTTCGGGCAATTATACTTTTCGTGAACAGCGGTTGTCAGCCGGACAGAATGCCTGTTTCCAAAAAATGTGGCAAATGCGGGCTGGCACCCTGCGACGCCTGCAAAATAGATTTTTATCCTTCGCGCCGCCGGGTTTTGGGCATGGCTAAAAGCGCCCATTGTTCAAAATCAGGGAGAGCGAGCATGAGCATCTGACAAATCCTAGCGAATCAAGGCATAAAACAGCTTTTTGAAAAAAACGCAGCCCGACGGGCAAAATGCCGTCGGGCTGCGGATGTCCTTCAAATCTGTCTGAACGGACTATTTCCACCCACCAATCACCCCTGCGATGATGTCGCAACATTCTTCCAATTGCTCCCGCGTCATCACGAGCGGGGGAGCGAAGCGAATGATGTTGCCGTGAGTGGGCTTGGCGAGCAAGCCATGCTCCGCCATGGCGAGGCAGATATTCCATGCCGTGTCGCTGTCTTCCGCGTCGTTGATGACGATGGCGTTCAACAGACCTCTGCCGCGCACCGAGGTCACGAGGTCTGGGCGTTTCTGCTTCAAATCTTCCATGCGAGCGCGGAAGATTTTGCCCAACGTTTCGGCGTTGGCGGCCAGGTTCTCATCAGCCACGACCTTTAGTACCTCCATCGCAACGGCACAAGCAAGCGGGTTGCCACCAAACGTGGAGCCATGTTCGCCGGGTTTGAGCGTGAGCATCACCTCATCGCTCGCAAGCACGGCGCTGACTGGCAGTACGCCGCCGGAAAGCGCTTTTCCCAAAATCAAAACATCGGGTTTGAATCCAAAATGGTCGCAGCACAGGAGTTTGCCCGTGCGAGCGATGCCAGTCTGCACTTCATCGGCAACGAAGAGGACGTTGCTACGACGACACATTTCGTGAGCGGCCGGCAGATAATTGTCGTCGGGGACATACACGCCCGCCTCGCCCTGAATCGGCTCCACAAGAAACCCCGCTACCGTTGGGTCTTGCAAAGCCTTTTCCAATGCTGCGAGGTCGTTGTACGGAATCACCACATAGCCGCTCATGTATGGGCCGAAGCCCTTGCGGCTGCTGGGGTCGGTCGAGGCCGAAATGGCCCCCAACGTGCGTCCGTGAAAGTTGCCTTCCACGAAAACGATCTTGGCCTGCCCTTCCGGCACACCTTTTATATTATATGCCCATTTGCGGGCGAGCTTGATGGCGGTCTCCACGCCTTCCACGCCAGTGTTCATGGGCAGCACTCGGTCGTAGCCAAAATAATGGGTTATGAATTCGGCGTATTCCCCAAGCAGGTTGTTGTAAAAGGCGCGGGAGGTGAGGGTCAGTTTTTGAGCCTGTTCCGTCAATGCCTTGATGATGCGCGGGTGGCAGTGACCTTGGTTGACGGCGCTGTAAGCCGACAAAAAATCGTAGTAGCGCTTGCCTTCCACGTCCCACACAAAGACGCCCCTCCCTCGCTCCAACACTACCGGAATAGGATGATAGTTGTGCGCGTTGTAGCGGTCTTCAAGTTCCATGAGGTCGGCAGAGGATACGGGAGAGGTGGTCAGGACTTCCATGCGAATGTGCTAAATTGATAATGTGCGAATTTGAGAATTTGATATACCCAGATTAAAGAGGCTTTGAATCTGCCAGTTGGCAAGACAGGGATTTCCTTGATTGATTTGCATGATTTCCAAAGGATTGCGAGCACCGTTCGTTCAAAACCACTTTGCGTTGACTATACTTGTGCGAATGTGACAATAGGGTGTGCCGAAATTTTGGGGCAAATTGTTTCCTTTCAAGAATGGCTAATGAGGAGGCAAAATTAGCGGTTTTTGGACGTAAGGGACGTGGATGAGGCAATTGTTTTCAATCAGTTCGTCACACCCTAACAAACAAGCGGCTCGCAGGTTTTGCCTGCGAGCCGCTCAATCATTTGATGTTTGTTAGGGAAGGTGCCGCGCCTAATCTTCGTAGTTTTTTTTGTAGTCAGGCTTTTTGCAGTAACGCCCCCACGACATGCCGAATTTGAGGGTAGCCCGTCCGAACGGTCCCGAAAGGTCGCGGTCGGTGATGCTGGCATAGTTGGAGCCATTGACAAAGCGATAACCGCCTTCCAAACCGAAACGGAACCAACGGAACACATTGATTTCCACTCCCGCAGAGGGTTGTATCGTGAGCGTGTTGTCGCGTCCTTCCACGCTGTGCCACACTCTCCCCTGCCCTATTTCCACGTTGAGCGTGGGGTGGATGGCCTTGTATGGGATGAAGGCATAGCCAATGAAGCCGCCGTTGTAGTTGAAATCAAGTCTTTGGGTCTCGCCGGGTACGAGCAGGATGTCGTCAATCATGCGAAAGTGCGACCAGCCGAGTTGAAGCGAACGGCCAAACTCAAAACCGAAGAAGCCTCGCCGGTTGGTTGCTTCTATGTTTTTATATTGCGTGTAATCCCACGAGACACCGCCCCATAGGCCGGAAAGGCCCCAACCCCGAGTGCCGAGCAGGGTTTCTTCGCGTTGGCCGATAACAGATAGGGAAAAGAGAAGGAAAGCAAGGACGAACAAGAAAGATTTGTTGCGCATAGCAGAGTGGTTGATTCGTTAAATGAAAAATAGCACGAGGAAAAATGGAGGCCGCTTGGGTCTTACGACACTTGGAACGAACGCTTCGTCTCGACTGCCTTCCCAACGACGCCCAAACGGACAACAAGGTTACAAGGGTGGTTGCAACATTGCGAGCAAAAAAGGGACACGACGGGCAATCTTTACGTTTTTCTAACGGGTTTTAACCTGTTTTAACTAAAAATGCCTCTACTGTTTTCTTTCCTGTGCTATGCTGCTGCTACCTATTCCCCTTCTTTTCGCCGCAGCAAAAACGATGTGGCAAGCGTCACCAGCAGACCCACAGGCAATGGCTCGATAAATGTCAGCGCCGCACGGGCAAATGGGTTTTTATACATGGTTCTGTAGCCCTCCATTTTGGCAGCTTCTTGGCTGATTTGCTCTTCCGTCGCGCCCTTGCTCTTCATCTGTGCCAACACCTGTTCTATGTACTTGTCCATAAAATCTGGCATGAGCGTCTGATAAACGACCATCCATGCCGCCACATAGCACAGGCACGAAATCAGCATGATGGCCAAACCCACTTTGAACGCCTTTCCAAAGCCCCAGCCCCCCCCCGTGAATTGCTCCCGATAGGTGCGCACGCCAAAATAGACGAACAGCATGCTGAGCAAAATGCCGGCATAGCCTATGAGCTCTCCGTTTTGGTGGTCTGCCGCATTTTTGAAATAAAGCGCGGAGCCTGTCATCATAACTGCGGCTACTGCGCCGGAAATCAATCCATATTTGAGAACTATCTTGTTCATGTCGTTAGGTGTTTTAAATGTGAAAAAGTGCCACAAATGACGGCCTCTCATGCCCAAGTCTCCTCACCCGTTCGGGTGATTCGTGGCCCGGCACCGCAAAATCATACTTTCGTGGGAGCGCTTCAGAGGAGCAAGCCGAGTGCTTTTGCCTTCTGGATGGCTTGGGTGCGGCGTTGCGCGTCCAATTTGGCGAACACATTGGAAGTGTGTGTCTTGATGGTATTCAGCGAAACAAAAAGCCGGTCGGCTATTTCTTGGTTGGTCAAGCCCTGAGCGATGAGCTGCAGCACTTCCATCTCGCGTGGCGTGATGCCGAGTTTTTCCAAGACCTTTTCTTGTGGTGGCAGTGCGGGAGCAGCAGTCAGCACCTGTGTGATGTGTGTTGGCATTTTTCTGCGCGTCAGTTTTTTGCCCGCCCAAATGCCCAATGCCGTGAACAGGATAGCCACCAAGCCGACGTACCACTCCTCGGCGTGTTCCAACACCAGCAAACGGTATTGGAAAAAATGCAGCGCCGCCAACAACAGTCCCAATGCAAGGCCATAGAGGAAAATGGTCGTCCATTTCATGTCGCAAAAATCAGAAAAGTCGCCTGAAAATATACCCTGATTCGCCGGGATTTGTCAGTTCACCATGCTCGCTCTCCCTGATTTTTGGACAGATTGCGCTTTTACACCCAGATGAAAATGATTTGCGAGATTGCCTTGATTGATAACAATGATTTTCAAGGCTTTGAACGGGCATTGTTTCGCAAACCGCTTTCCGTTGGGTATCGCTATACCGAAAACTTGGCGGCGCGAGATATAAAAAGGCGCTGTCCGGGGAGGCAAACAAAACGAGGGCGCGGCCAAAAGCCCGCGCCCTCGTGCAAACAGGTGGACAGGTCGTGCGACCTGCGCACCCGCCAATCCGCAAGACCTACTATTTCTTGGGATAAACGTACTGCTCCACGTCGGCTTCGCTCACTGTTTGGTCGCAAAGGATAAATAGCCGTTCGATGACGTTCGCCAGTTCGCGGATGTTGCCCGTCCAGTTGTAATCCTGCAAGGACTTGATGGCGCCGGGCGTGAAAGTCTTGGGCGGGTGGCCGTAGTCGTCGGCGATACGGCGGTTGAAGTGCTCCACAAGGAGCGGGATGTCGTCGCGGCGCTCATTGAGGGAGGGTACCTTGACGACGATGACCGCCAAGCGGTGATAGAGGTCTTCACGGAAGCGGCCAGCAGCGATTTCGGCGCGAAGGTCTTTGTTGGTAGCTGCCAACACCCGCACATCCACTTTGATTTCCTTGGAGTCGCCCACACGGACGATTTTGCTTTCTTGCAGGGCGCGGAGCACTTTGGCTTGCGCGTCGAGACTCATGTCGCCAATCTCATCAAGAAAAAGGGTGCCGCCGTTGGCTGCCTCGAACTTGCCGGGGCGGTCGGCAATCGCGCCGGTGAACGAGCCTTTTTTGTGGCCGAACAACTCGCTTTCAATCAGTTCAGCCGGAATCGCCGCGCAGTTCACTTCCACAAGTGGGCCGTCGGCGCGATTGCTTTTTTCGTGAATCCAACGCGCCACCAATTCTTTGCCAGTGCCATTTTGGCCAGTGATGAGCACGCGGCTTTCGGTAGGCGCCACCTTTTCCAGCATTTTTTTGATTTCCAAAATTGGCCCGCTCTCACCAATCATCGTCACGCCCTTGCTGCTTTTCACCTGTTTGCGCAGCACTTGGGTCGTGTTCACGAGGTCGGCGCGTTCGATGGCGTTGCGCACGGTGATGAGCATTCGGTTCAGGTCGGGCGGCTTGGAAATGAAGTCGAACGCGCCCTTTTTCACCGCTTCCACGGCGGTGTCAATGGTGCCGTGACCACTCACCATGATGACAGGTATTTCAGGCGACAGGATTTGCAGGCGTTCCAGCGCCTCGATGCCGTCCATTTTGGGCATTTTGATGTCCGTGATGACGACATCGTACTTTTCTTTCTGCACTTTTGCGATGCACTCCAGCCCATCGGATGCTTCGTCCACATCATATCCCTCAAATTCGAGAATGTCGCGCAAAGTTCGGCGGATGGGCATTTCGTCGTCCACAATCAGGATTTTGGCCATAACTAATTAGAGTGGTTCTGGGTTTTTTGATGAAGAAAGGAAGGAGGCACAAAGAAAAATTCTTTCCCTCGATTCGACCGCATAACAACCGTTTTTTTCTATGCGATTTTTCTTTTTCAACTTTACCTTTGTTACAAATGCCAATTCCCACCTCACAACAAAATTTCACGATTATGCAAATCAAAACTATTCTACCGCTCCTGTTCGTGCTGCTTGGCACGGCCTTGCTTCCCGCACAGAACAACGTCGTCAGAGAAACCGAAAGGATGATGTCCTTCGGCAGCCGACCGGGTTTCCGGCTCGAGTTCCCAAACGCCACGACTGACATGGTGGAAAACGAGTGGAAAAACTGGACAAAAAAACATTTCAACGCCAAATTGAAAAAGAAAGGCAACGAATGGTCGGCCAACGACCTGAAATCCTCAATGCTGGGAGCCGACCCCTTCTCGCTGTATTCCAACATCGAAAAAACCTCGTCGGGCGCTGCCCTGACAGCGTGGTTCGACACAGGCTCCTCGTTTCTCAACAGCCGCGACAACCCATCGCGGTCCACAGAGGTGTCGAGCGCCCTTCGCCAATTCTACTACGACGTGCGCCGCGCCACCTACGACAAGCAAATAAAAGACGAGGAGAAAAAACTCAAGGACTTGGAAAAGAACAATCAGAACATGGCCAAGACATCCAAAGACTTGGAAAAAAGCATCGATGATTACAAGGCCAAAATCAAAAAGGCGGAAGACGACATTCTGAAACTGGCACGCGACCAAGAAAGTGGCCTCATCAACATGGAAAACCAGCGCAAAGTCATCGAAGAAATGAAGCAGCGCAAGCTAAACGTGGAAAGCGAGAGCAATTGAGCGAAAAATCGCGGCACTCCTCTACTTTTTGTTTGAAAGAAATCCCGTCTTGGCTGGCCAAGACGGGATTTCTTTCTTCTTTTTGAGATTTTTTTTGAGCGAACGGCTTTTTTTTGAAAAAAGCGGTATATGGATAAGCAAAACGCCTAAACTCAAAAAGTTTTGTTTTCGAGAAAAAAAGGCGATATTTTTTAAAACATAAATTTTTAATTTTGACGCTCAAAAGCCAGTCAAAAAAAATTTTGCACTGTGGAAAATTTACATTCCCTTAACTTGACAAGCTGCCGAAAAAAACGAGAAGGCGTCACATTTTCACTTTCCCCCGATTTCTAAACCCTTGCTATCTATCGCTTTAAGTCGCCCGCCAAACAGTCGCAGAAGACGAGCAAGCCCGTGCCGAAAGGTGTGGATAACCAAAATCCAATGTGGATAACTTGGCGAATATGGCGTGTTATCAACAGATAAGATTGGGGTTTTCCACAGATTTAGGCAATACGGATTGTTTGGAAATGGAATCGGCCCGAATTTCAAAGTACGTTTGTCGCCCTGTCGCAACCCACAGCAAACGACATACTCAATGCCCAACCGAAAATCTCCCTGCTCATGAACGAATCGGACAACAAGGGGCAAAACGAAAGGCCCCAAGCCAAGCGCAACCAACGCGGCACAAACAATCAGGACAGCCTCTCCAACTACGTTTTCGGCAAAGTGCAGCCACAGGCTATACCGCTCGAAGAGGCCGTGCTCGGCGCCCTCATGCTCGACCGCGAGGCGCTGCCGATGGTGATGGACATTCTCCGCCCCGAAAGCTTCTATCTGGAAGCCCACCAGCATATTTACAGAGCCATCATCAAGTTGTTCGAGCGTTCCAACCCCGTTGATTTGCTGACCGTGACCGAGGAGATGCGCAAGAGCGGCGACCTCGACAAAATAGGCGGCGGCTATTATTTGGTCGAGCTGACCCACCGCATCGCCTCTGCCGCCAATATCGAATACCACGCCCGCATCATCGCCCAAAAACACATCCAGCGCGAGCTTATCAGCGTCAGCACACGCACCATCCGCGACGCTTACGAAGACACCACCGACGTGTTCGACCTGCTCGACGAGGCCGAAAAAGGGCTTTTTGCCATCACCCAGAACAACCTGAGCCGCAGCTACGAGAGCATGGGGTCGCTCAGCAGCAAAGTCCTCAAACAAATCGAGGAACTGGCCGGCAAATCGGATGGCCTCACTGGGGTGCCCACAGGCTTTACCGACCTCGACCGCCTCACATCCGGTTGGCAACCTTCCGACTTGGTCATCATCGCGGCAAGGCCGGGCATGGGCAAAACCTCCTTGGTGCTCGCCATCATGCTCAATGCCGCCAAGGATTTTGGCAAACCCGTCGCCATGTTCTCGCTCGAAATGGCAAGCACCCAGCTCGTGCAGCGACTCATCTCCATGGAAGCAGAAATAGCTGGCTCCAAAATGCGCAACGGCAAACTCGAAGACTGGGAATGGCAGCAGCTACAAACCACCGTGGAGCGGCTCAACGCCGTCCCGATTTTCATTGACGACACGCCTGCCATCAACATCTTCGAGCTGCGCGCCAAATGCAGGCGCCTCAAAATGCAGCACGACATCCAATTGGTCATCATTGACTACCTCCAACTCATGACGGGCGCTTCGGAAAACAGCCGCAATGCCAACCGCGAACAGGAAATCGCGGGCATTTCGCGCGCCCTGAAAAGCCTGGCCAAGGAACTGAACATCCCCGTCATCGCGCTCTCCCAGCTGAGCCGCGCTGTGGAAGTAAGGGGAGGAAGCAAGCGGCCTCAATTGAGCGACCTGAGAGAAAGCGGGAGCATCGAGCAAGACGCCGACATCGTATCCTTCATCTACCGCCCCGAATACTACCAAATTCTGGAAGATGAAAACGGCCAAAGCCTCAAAGGCATCGCGGAAATCATCGTCGCCAAGCATCGTCACGGTGCACTCGATACTGTCCGGCTCAAATTCACCGACACCTTCGCCAAATTTGGCAACCTCGACGACCCCGCGTTTGCAGGCATGCAAGACCCCCTCGCTGGCCCCTTCTCCCCCAGCATCATCACCATGCCCTCGCGCATGAACGAGGAGGACATACCATTCTGAAACCACCAAAAAAGGGCAACCCCTGGGTCATCGAAGAGCCTCACCAGCATTTTCAACCCTGCCAAAACTTGGCAGCATGAAACGAACAATGCCTCTTGGTTACTCTTCAATGACACACGAGATGCCCTTTTTCGCGTCAGGAAATACAATTTTACTTGTCCAACGGCTTCTTTTCAGCCTCACGCATCCCTTGGCGGATTTCGTCTTCCACCGCGTTCTTGGCGCTGTTGAACTCGCGAATACCTTTGCCCAAGCCACGCATGAGCTCAGGTATCTTCTGACCGCCGAACAACAGCAACACAACTAAAAAAATCAATACAAACTCCGTGGCGCCGAGGTTGCCGAGGAACAATAATGTAGATGTCATGGTCGTCGAATTTTTGAATGGTGGAACATAATGCGGCTTCTCGCCATCATCAGCGACTCTGCTCTGACCGGAATCGCCGGACAAAGTTACGTCGCTCGCAAGCAAATCGTACCCGCCAAGCGCAATTTAACCAACGAGTCGCGTCAATGCCCCTTCAAAAGCCAAACCGCATACCTGTCCTTTTGTTTTTCTTGTAAAAAACTTCATCAGAGAGTAGGGCAGCGCGATATAAAACCGGCCCCTACGCTCCGGCATCCATCACCTACCCAAATTTTACTTTTTCTTCCGAAATTTGCCCCTCCTACCCAATATTTTGGCGCATGCAAATCAAAGACATCCTCACCGTGTTGGAAGCAGTAGCCCCACCCCACTTGCAAGAATCCTACGACAACGCAGGCCTCATCGTGGGGCATCCAGAGGCCGAAGTCACAGGAGTGCTTTTTTGTCTCGACTCCACAGAAGCCGTTGTGCGCGAGGCCGTTGAGAAAGGATGCAACCTCATCGTGGCCCACCACCCCATCGTGTTCAGAGGGCTAAAACGCCTCAACGGCACCACCTATGTGGAGCGCACCGTCGTGCAAGCAATACGGAACAACGTGGCCATCTACGCCATCCACACCAACCTCGACAACGTGTATCGGCAGGGCGTAAACGCCAAAATTGCCGAAAAAATCGAACTCGTGGATACACGAATACTGGCCCCCAAGTCGAATCTCGATGTCACCATCGGAGCAGGTCTTGTGGGCCAACTACCCTCCCCAATGCCTGAGAAGGAATTTTTGCAACACCTCAAAACCAATCTCCACACACAATGCGTGCGCCACACCGCCTTGCTCGGCAAACCCGTTCGCACCGTAGCCGTGTGTGGGGGAAGCGGCAGTTTTCTACTCCCAGAGGCACTAAGAGCAGGGGCCGATGCGTTTGTCAGCGCCGATTTCAAATACCACGAGTTTTTCGATGCCGAAGGCAAAATCATCGTTGCCGATGTCGGGCACTTTGAAAGCGAGCAATTTACCATCGAACTTTTGTGCGAGATTGTCCGCGAGAAATTCCATACTTTTGCGCTCCATTTGACGGAAACCAACACCAACCCCGTGTTTTATCTATGAAAATCGAAAACCACCCAAACCCCCTCTCTCACACACGATTTACAAATTCATAACTCACGATAATAATGACAATAGAAGCGTCCATTGCGGAAAAACTCCGCACGCTGTGGAACTTGCAGCAAATCGATTCTCAATTAGATGAAATCGAGATACTCAAAGGCGAGCTGCCAATGGAAGTCTCCGATTTGGAAGACGACATCGCGGGCTTGGATACCCGCGTGAAAAAATTGAAGGCCATTTTGAAGGAAAGCGAACAGGAAATTTCCAGAATGCAAACAATGGCCAAAGAAGCCGATGCCAACATCAAGAAGTACATGAAACAACTTGACGATGTGCGCAACGACCGCGAATACGAAGCACTGCAAAAGGAAATAGAACTGGCCAAACTCGACATCCAACTAGCCGAGAAAAAAGTGCGCGAGGCCAAAGCAGGACTGGATTCCAAGCGGGACAACCTCGCGGTGGCAGAAGCAAAAATGGAAGCCAAGCAGAAAGAGCTCGAGGCCAAAAAAATCGAGTTGCAAGGCATCATCGAAAAGACGGAAGAAGAAGAAAAACGCCTCCGCGCAAAGAGCGAAAAAGCCCGACACGGCATCGAGGAACGCCTGCTCAATGCCTACGACAAAACGCGCCGCACTTATCGCAACGGCCTCTCCGTCGTCACCGTGGAACGCAACTCTTGCGGCGGATGCTTCAACAGTGTGCCCCCCCAGGTGCAACTCGAGATAGGCCTGCACAAAAAAATCATCGCCTGCGAACACTGCGGACGCATCCTCGTGGACCATTCCATCGCCCATCCCGAAACGGTGGAAATGGCCTGACCACACACCGACAAACAAGACATTTTGAGAAAATCTCTTTGGATTTAGCCCCTCCAAAGGGATTTTTCTTTTGAAAAAACAGCGATTTATTTTTTTTCGACGGAAATTTTGTTAAAATCGCTGAACAATTCAGGACTTATTCGTTCCTTGCAATCGTTTTTTTTAATAATCTGTTTCACTATGCCTATGTACCCGTATCGGTCCTCTCGTATCCTACTGCTCTTAGTCTGCCTGTTGGCATTCTCCAAGACGCAGGCGCAAGAGTTCGCTATCTATGATAGCTTACCTCAACTCGTCTCTCGCATTCAACAAGCTGGCAACTCAACCTTGGTACTCAATTTTTGGGCTACTTGGTGCAAGCCCTGCGTGGAGGAACTCCCCTGCTTCGAAGAACTTCGCAGACAATACGCCGACAAAAATGTGCAGGTGCTGCTCGTGAGCCTCGACTTCAAAAGCCAGATGGAGAAAAAACTCATTCCCTTCCTCAAAGCACAGCAGCTCAAGTCAGATGTGATTCTGTTTGCCGACCAAGATGCCAACACTTGGATTCCACGAATTCACGAAAAATGGGACGGTGCCATTCCGGTCACACTCATCTATAAGGGCGACGTGAAAGCGATTTCACACGGAAAATTTGATGACTATGCGGATCTGGAGAAATTTGTGTTGCCCTACATCGGCGACAGCTCAAACATCTCCTTGAAGAACTTGGTCAACTGCAACAGCGGCAAGTAAGCAACGTGCCACCAGCGGATATTGCTTGCCACTTCGGTCTTTCACACGCGGTCATTTATCCCATTCATCGTTCATTCTTTCTTTTTATCCATGAAAAGTCTCGTCTTCGCGGCTTTTGCGTTCGTTGGCTTTTTGATGCTCAACAGCGCCTCCGCCCCCTCCGGTTACATCGTCGGCGACAAAGCTGCCGACTTTTCCCTCAAGAATGTGGATGGCACCATAGTGTCTCTCTCAGACTATAAAAATGAGAAAGGTGTCATTATCGTCTTCACTTGCAACCACTGCCCCTACGCACAAATGTATGAGCAGCGCATCATTGACCTCCACAACAAATACAAACCAAAAGGCTTCCCGGTCATTGCCATCAACCCCAATAGCCCCATCATCGTGCCCGAAGACAGCTTCGAGGAAATGAAAAAACGACACAAAGAGATGAAATACCCCTTCCCCTATCTCTTCGACGAAGACCAGACGGTCTATCCGGTTTATGGCGCCACCCGCACCCCCCACGTGTTCATTTTGGACTCCGCCCGCACCGTTTGCTACATAGGGGGTATTGACGACAATGCTGAACTCCCCTCCCACGCAAAAAACCGCTGGGTGGAAAACGCAGTAGAAGCGATGTTGCGCGGCGAATCGCCCACCCCCAACAACACCGCCGCACTCGGATGCACCGTTAAAAAAAAACCGGACTAACAGCGAAGAAGAGCCGACAATGAAATGCTCTTCAACCAAATGTATGCCTCGCACAGCCAAGCTATGGGCATGGCTGGAAGCGAAATCTGCGAAAAATCAAGAACATCAATCATGATCATCTAACAAATCATAGCGAATCAAGGCATAACTTGTCGCGCAAGCCATCAAAGGTCAGCTAACGATAAACATGGGTCATCCCGGACTTCCCGGCGATGACCCATCCTTTTTTTCGGGCAAATCACAGACACAAAAAATGCTCGAACGGGTTGACAAACCTGCACTTATTCAGGCGACAATTTGGAGCCGCCGCCCAAGTCAGATACTTTCCACACTTACTCACTCATCCTTCATCAGCCACCGCACCATCACCGGGGCCAACAACAAATCGCAAAACAAGGCCCCCGCCAGCGTCGCGCTCACCAGCAGCCCAACAGTGACAGACGGCGGATGAATCGAAAACAACATAACCAAAAAACTAAAAAACAGGATAATGCTGCTGAAACACATAGCCTTGCCCGTCTCAGCCAGCGTGACGCGCAATGACTCTTCCACCGACAAGCCACGACTTCGATTGAGTTTGAAACTACTGAGAAAATGCACCGTGTCGTCGGTCGCAATGCCAAACACAATGCTGAACACGGTGGCTATGCCCGCTTCCAAAGGTATGCCGAGGTAGCCGATGAGCGCCCCAGCAAAGAGAAGGGGAAACACATTGGGCACACAAAAAACGAGCAACATCTGCGCATTTTTGAAGAGCAAAGCCATGATGAGCGCCACGACGAGCACCGAAGGAATCAACCCTTGCAGCATATTGTCGCGGATGTAAGCGGAATTTTTATCCAAAATAACCCCCGTGCCAGTAATCTTGAATTTTGCGACGGTAGAGTCCGTGTTCTCATGCCACCACTGCTCGATGCTTGCCTGCATAAGCGCCACCGTATCGCGTCCCACATCCTGCATTCTCCCGGCGATGCGAGCCTTGTCGCGATTTTTGCTCAACAAAACTTCGGAATAAGAGGCTGGCACCCGCTCCGCGATGCGCCGAATCTGCCTAAACTCCTCCACACTGTCGGGCAGACGGTATGCCTCCGGTCGGTTGCCATGATTCATGGCGCGTATGCTTCGGTAGAGGTCGTTGACGGAGGCGAGCGTTTTGACGGGTGGATAAGTGCGCAGATGGCTTTCAAGTTTGTCCATTTCGCGCAACACCTCGAAATCATCGGCTTTATGGCCATTTTGTGGAAAAACCGCAAACTCCACAGGCCTGAACCCGGAGAATTTTTTTTCAAAATACAGAAAATCCGCCGTGATTTTTTGGCCACGCGGCAGATTGCTCTTGATGCGATAGTTGGTGTTTATCAAGGAAATGCCGAGCAGGCACACTGCCAATAGGCCGAGCGACACCCATGCGATAGAGCGGCTTTTCTCCCGCGTGAAGCGATGCGTCCATGCCATGAAACGGCCCCAAAAAGCATACTCGGAGGTGTAACGCACCAATTGTTCGCTCCCAAAACGCGGCAATATGGCCCACAACCACCCGTAAATGATGAAAAAGGCAGCCAGCACGCCAAGCGCCGCATTGAGGCCAAACCCCTGAATCGGCGCGGTGCGGTTGGTCAGCAGCGACGCAAAACCGATAGCCGTGGTGATGCTGGTGATGAAGGTAGCCAACCCCACCTCACGCATCGTGGTGCGAATCGCCGTTTCACGGTCATGCCCCTTTTCCAATTCGTCCACATACTTGCTGCTCAGGTGAATCGTGTCGGCCACCCCGACGATGCACATCAGGATGGGATAGAGCGCGGCCAGGGCGTTGAGTTCCCTGCCCAAGGCGCTCAAAAGGCCAAGAAAAAAGAGGAGCGACAGCCCCACTCCCACCATAGCCACCAACACCATGCGCCAGCGCCTGTAAATAAAGAACAGCACCAAAGAAGCGAGCAAAGCGGCTATGACCGTGGAGACCGAGATTTCACGCATCTCCATCCGCACCATTTCTGTTTGAAAATATGCCCTGCCCAACAGGTGCGCCTCATCGAAATCATACTTTTTCAAAAGCGCGTTCAGCGCACCTATCAGTTCCTGAGCCTGCGGAAGGGTGCTTTGGTTCACCGTTTTGAGCACCACGGCGAGCGCGGTGCCGTCGTCAGAAATGAGGTTGTGCACAAAACGCTTGTCCTGCAACACCCGCTCCCGGTCAGAAGCGTAATAGGAAGGGTCGTCTATGTGAATCGCCGGAATGGCCGTGATGCCGAATGGCGTTTTCAGCGGGTACTGCATTTTCGTCAGCGACGTGGAGGACGTGACGTGTGGCAATTCGCCCGCTTTCAAAGTGAAATCGTGGAATTTTTCGAGAAATGACTGCTCGAACACCCCGTCGCGGCGCTCTACGGCAATGAGCAGAAAATTGTCGTCGCTTTCAAAATCCTTGATGTAGTTTTTGAAAAATTCCCAGTCGGCATCGCCTTGTGGAAAAAATTGCTCGAAATCAAAGGTGAATTTCAGTCGTGTGAGCAGGAAAAGACTGGCGACGACGAGCAGGGCATAGCAGGCCAAAAGGAGGTTGCGGTACGATTGCATGGCAGTGTTTGTGCAGGCATCCGAGCGAAAGATTCGACGGTTTTCGCCTGTGTGACGTGAGCAATCGGGAAACCGCAGCAAGCGGAAAACGTTTAGAGAAAACGCGGTTGGCAGCGGTTTTAGAAAGGGTTTAAATAGCAACCAAGCGGAAGCCTCGCAAATGATTTTTTTGACAGGATTTACAGGATATGCGCTCTTCTTCGAAGAAGCGGCCTGCAAATCCTGTCAAAAACCAATAAGCCTGTCAACCGAGTCCTCTGCGCTTGAAGGCTGACTAAGTTTTTACCAAAATTCAACCTTGCGAGACGGTCTCTTTTGAGGCATCACTTTGAGCGCATGCTCATTTTCCCAACTTGCTTCGCCATTCTTGTATGGCTCGCTGGATTTCTGCCTGCCGATTTTCGGGGTCGGGGTGGGTGCTTTGGAATTCGGGGGTGCGGTTGGGGCCAGCAGCCTGTTTCAGCACCTCCATCACCTGAATGAGATATTCGGGGTTGTAGCCAGCCTCGAGCATGAACCGGACGCCGAGGTTGTCGCTTTGGAGTTCTTGCTCGCGGCCATACTTCATCGTTATCATGTTGGCCACCGATTGGGCGATGTAGGCCATGTTTGGGTTGGATGGGTCGTAGGTCGCCATCGTGACGGCCCCCGTCAGCCCTTGCGCCAGCTCCATTTGCGACATACGCTCGGCACTATGCCGCGCCACCACATGGCCCACCTCGTGACCGAGCACTCCCGCGAGCATATCCTCGTTGAGCGATTGGCCGTCGGTCGAGAGGCGCATGAGCAGGCCTTCGGTGATGAAAATTTGGCCACCGGGCAAAGCAAAAGCATTGATGGTGCGCGGGTCGGCGAGCAGGTGAAAATCGTATTGATAAGGCGTTTGGCGCGCTGCCGAGTTTTGCACGATTCGCTGACCCACTTGCTTGACGATGGCGGCTGCTTGCTGATTGCGGCTGAGCCCGCCCATTTCCTGCGCCATCTGAGGGGCGCTTTGCAGGCCGAGCGCGATTTCCTGCTCCGGCGATAGGGCGATGTGCTGCTTTTCGCCTGTGATTTCGTTGAAAGAGGTGGTGCCGTAATACTTGCACAGCGCAAACCCCGCCAAGACGAGGGCGATGAGGAATTTGATGGGCAGGCCGGAGCCGCCGCGTTGATTTTGACCGAACATGGTGTGAGTTGTTTTGTGAAGAAAAAGGCGAAGGGGAGTGGCTCCCTTTCGCCCGCTAAGATAGATTTTTCGGAAAAAACTGCGATTGATTGTTTGGAGGTTTCCTTCACCTCTCGCTCAGCCCGGGCCGCCGCAACAGGTCTCTTAAAGGCGTACGGGCAAAAATTGTCCATCCTCCATGTATATCTGGTAGCTGTCGCGGTTCTTGTGGTTGACTTGCACAACCCCGTGAATCCACATTATATCACGCGGCAGCGGCTTTTGCGTTGAAAGGACAAGAATTTCCGCTCCGGGTTCGTCGAGACTCTCAAAAACGGTCAAATGCTGGGTTCCGTCGAAATGCGTGTAAATCATTTTGCACGGCATGAGCGTGACTTCTCGACCTGCCATTTCAATACCCAAGTCCGTCAAGCTCAAAGGACGGGGGTCGTGGTCATGGGTACCTTGCCCCACCTTCTCCTCTGAAGTTGGATAATCATTGGATGGAAACTGAATCAGGTCGAACGTGTAAAGGACAAGGAGGATGAGCAGGAAAAACCAGAACAATTCGAACCGGTCATGCTCTACAATGATTGTGCGGCTCATTTTTCGATTTTTTAATGGTGAAAAATCGAAGTCCGACGCACGGGAAATGCAATCAGAACCAACTACATTTGCCCAACCTATGCTTTAAGGTAGCGTCGTCCTTCTTGGATTGCGCTTGTGGGCATTCCTCTTCATGCCACTGAAAGGGATGCCTTTTTTGTTTTTTGGGCATTCACAATATAAATTCGGAGGCGGGCGATAAAAGTGGGCTTTTATTTTCATGGTTCATGCGTTTGACAAATTTTGATGCTCAAAAATATAGCAGTTTTATCGTTATACAATTCGATAAAACATTATTGAATTGTAAACTTTTCGAGATGTTAATTTACAAAAACATAAACTTCAAGGCTGCATGGCCGGAATAAGCCCGCCATACCTTCGCGCATCAATCGCGCAGGCGGCATGGAAGAGCAGCAACTTCACAAACAAGACGACGAACCATCTGTCAATGGACGCCACGACGGACATCGCCTTCGTCATATCCTTCAGAAATTGGGTCTTAGCGTATATGACTTTGCGGAAAAACCATTTTTGGACAAGTCAAGGCCAGCTGCTTATGTCCTGTTGCGCAAAGCCACGTTTTCGAGAGAGGAGTTGGCGCTTATGTGCTACCTTTTCAACTTGGAGGTCACGGATTTTGATTATCCTCTTGATTATTTGCGCACCCCCTTCAACGAGGGGCGCCTTTTAGAGCGGCACAATAGCGTGGCGGCTTTCCATGCCTTGGCCGCCCATATTCAGCAAGAGGAAACCAAGCAAAATTCTTTTTTGCATGACTACTTCGAGGATTTGGCGCGATTCGCCTGTCAGGCAACCAAGCACCTACGAGTCTATCACTATCTGAGCAAGGCCGCGCACCAAATCAAGCCGTTTGCACTCCGGCAGTACGAGCTTTATTACGAGAAGGTAGAGGCAACCATGGCCCAGCAAACATCGCTTCGCTACGAGCGATTCGCTGCTTTGCCCATACAGATGTCTGAGGCAAGCCCCACGATGATTGATTACCCGGAAATTAAAGTGTTGGAGTTGTTGCCCAAAGAGACCATCTCGCACGTCGTCAGATGCTTGAAGCGATTTGGAGAGCGGTTCTCGTATTACGCAGTCGCCGTGCCAACGCGACTTAACTCATTTACTTTGGTGGATGACAAGTATGTCATATCGGAATACGACCGCCTCAACAGGCATAGGAAGGCCAGCAATGATTTGATGTTTGTGGATAGGGTCATCTCAACCGTGGGCAGCGACCCCATGGCGGGGTTGTGGCAGGTTTACAGCAATGATTTGGACAATCTTGTTCGAGAGCCTGATTCTTCCGCTCGCCGCAAAATTTCGATGGAAAGGATTCTTGAAGTCATTGTCGAGCAGTTAGGGAGCATAGAGCATGCAATCAAGAAAAGGGAACAAGAGCTACATCAAGTCAACAACAGCCTACAGCTTGAGATTTTCGGCAGCAAATCGCTTGATTCACTCAGCAAGGCCGTGGAGTTGAAAAACGAATTGGAGCAGCTTGAGTGTTCAAAAAACGACTGGACTCAAAAACTGGAAACCATCAAGCCGATACTCATCCAAAACTAATTGAACAGCCCCCGCAAATCGCCTCCCTCCTCGTCCTCATCTTTCAAGTTGCCCGTGAGGAAATCCTTGAACACCCACTTGGTCTGTATGAACTCTTTGCTCAAGACCTCGAACTCGGCAAGCCCATGCAAAGCCAGCTCCATGAAGGTGTAAATCTCTGAGGCATCAACGCCTGCCGATTCAGCCACTTTTTTGAGACCCGCCACTTGGTCAAGTTCTTGGCGGAATTTTTTGTCCGAGAGGTCGGTGAACAAATCCACCGTATTGCCTGCCGAAAACCAAGCCTTCACCACGCCGTAGGGGTCGCGCTCTTGGCCGCGCTTGAGTTTGGTGGGATTGGGGAAGTATTGCAGAAACACCTTTTTCAACGCTTGGCCGATGAGATGCAGGGCAACCGCGTGTGGGCCTTCTTGCTCGCCCTCATACACCATCTCCACTTTGCCCGTGATGGCCGGGATGACACCCCAAAAGTCAGTGATGCGGGCGGCAGTTTTGCCCTCGCCATTGCGCAGGAGGCGACGCTCGGCAGTGGAATACAGATTTTCGTAGGCAGCAATGGTGAGGCGGGCGCTCACACCGCTTTTTTTGTCCACGAACTCGCTCTCGCGGGCGGCAAAGGCGATTTCCTCTATCAGGTCTTTCAGCATGCTCGGAATCTGAACCTTGTCGCGCTGCTCGGGCGTGATGCGCGATTCCTGCTCGGTGATGCGCCGGCCTATCTCGATGGCTGTGGGGTAATGGGTAGTAATTTGGCTCTCGATGCGGTCTTTGAGCGGGGTGATGATGCTGCCGCGATTGGTATAGTCCTCGGGGTTGGCCGTAAAAATAAATTCCACGTCGAGCGGCAACCGGAGTTTGAAGCCCCTGATTTGCATATCGCCTTCTTGCAGCACGTTGAACAACGACACTTGGATGCGTGCCTGCAAGTCGGGCAGCTCATTGATGACGAACAGGCACCGATGCGCCCGCGGGATGAGGCCAAAGTGAATGACGCGCTCATCGGAGTAGGGCAGCCGCAGGTTGGCAGCCTTGATGGGGTCCACGTCGCCCACGAGGTCGGCGATGCTCACGTCGGGCGTGGCGAGCTTTTCCACATAGCGTTCGTCGCGGTGGAGCCACCCGATGGGGGTGTCGTCGCCTTTTTCGGCAATCAAATCTTTGGCGTGGCGGCTTATGGGCGCAAGAGGGTCGTCGTTGAGTTCGCTGCCCGCCACGACGGGTGTGTATTCGTCCAATAGGTTGATAAGCAAGCGGGCGATGCGGGTCTTGGCTTGGCCGCGCAGGCCGAGCAGCAGGATGTTGTGGCGGCTGAGCACTGCCCGCTCCACATCGGGCAGCACCGTGTCGTCGAAGCCGAAGATGCCGGGGAAAACGGTCTCCTTGTTGCGGATTTTTTCGATGAGGTTGGCGCGGAGCTCTTCCTTGACGGAGCGAGGCTGATAGCCGCTATTTTTCAACTCGCCGAGGGTGCGAATTTGGTGGATGTTTTTCATGGGGGGCAAAACGCAGGTGGGGCGGTTTTGTTTAACAAAGGGCAAGTGGGCATCATCCTCGTTCTCGAAGCGATGCTTCTTGGCGGAGTTTTATGATTTCTTCTTTGGACGCGCCGGTAAGTTTGGCAATCTGCTCGTCGCTCATGGTGGGGAATTCGAGCATAAGGTTTTTGGCGACAATCAAGGCCTGCTCGGTTTTGCCTTCGAGTTTGCCTTCGAGTTTGCCTTCGAGTTTGCCTTCGAGTTTTATCTGTTCGTAGGTCGAAACGAAGGCTCTTTTTGCTGTTTGTCCCATATTCTCGATGATTTTGTCTTTCAAATCTTGTGCGCGATAGTTGGCGATGCGAGCGTAGTAGATGAATAAAGTTTCCACAAAAATACGACCTTCCTCTGTTAAAAGAAACTCTTCGCCTTTTTCAAAGATGACCATCACTTGGTTGACGAGGTAAATTTTGTCCTGCGAATGTTTCATGGTCAGAAGCCCATAAGCAAGAAAGCCGAGGCGCAGTTTCAAGAGTTGCCCATCGCTATGTTTGGACAAATCCACCAGCCAATAGTCGAACTCGCCGATATAGGGTTCGAATGGCTTGGGCAGGTGTCCGAAATAATGCGCCATCGGCTGTTTTTTCCACGTTTTTTTGCCGTGATAAAGAATGACAGGCAATACGGCTACTGGCTTTTCGCCCTTGCTGACCGCCTCCGACCAAATACGCTGGCGGTATTCGTTCAATTGAAAATGCGGGTACGCTGGAGCGAAACTTTTGTGCTCCAACAAAATAGCCACGACAGCTGTGAGCGGATTCCCGCTCGGCATTCCCTTCAACCTGCATCGAAAAACTTTGTCGGAAAAAACGGAAGCCAATTCAGGTGTGATATACTCCGTATCATCGGGAACGAGCGTGTCTAAATCCATGCACTCCAACAACTCGGTCGGCAAAAAGGCGGAGAGAAACTCACGCGCCACGCCCGTGAGCGAAAAGAGATACTTGAAAAATTCATCGTGGGGGTATTGCGTCATGGCTTATAGATTCTTCGGAGCCAAAATACGAATAAGCCCAAAACTCACTGTTTGGCCGCCACTTCCGCCTCTCGCTTCTCTCGCCGCTGGTCTCTGAGTACAGCGATGCCCGCATTCAGCTCAAACCCAAGCAGCAGAATCATACAGTTCAACTGAATCCACAGCATGAGCACGATGAGCGTGCCGATGGAGCCGTAGAGCGCGTTGTAGTTGCCAAAGTTGTTGACATAGAAAGAAAAGCCCCACGACGTCAGGATGGAAAGCACGGTGGCGAGCATCGCCCCCGAATTGAAAAAGGGGATTTTTCGGCGCGTGGAAGAGCCATAGCGATATATCGTGGAGAACAGGGAATAAAACAGCAACAGCACCACCACCCAACGCAGGCCGAAGAAGGCCGCCTGCGAAAGCACATCCACTTGGACATAAGTGAAAACAAGGTTGAGAATGACGTTGCCCAATATCACGAAAACAACCGACGCTATCAGCACCAACCCCACGAGAAAAGTCAATTGAATAGCGATGAGGCGTTTTTGAAAATCCGTCCGGCGCTTAAAAGTGCTTTTGTAATTCTTCTCCAAGCCCCGCATCATGGAGAGCATCCCGTTGGACGCAAACCATATCGCCAGAAAAAAACCGAACGACAACAGCCCGCTGCGCGGCTTGCTGGCAATGTCCTCGATGGTGTTGAACAACATCTGGCCTGCCTCGCCCGGCATCACTTCCGAGATGCTGTTGCGCAGCACATCCTGAAATTTTTCTGGCACCCCATCCACCGACACTTTCATCTCGTAAAGCGGGGTGTAGGGCAACAGTGTGAACAACACGATGATGGAAGGGAAAAGCGCCAAGAAAAGGCTGAATGCCACCGAATTGGCACGGGTGGTGATGGCATCGTCGCGGGTTTCCTTGACGATAAAAACAATGAGGCTGTAGAGCGGGATGCGTTGAAGGCCCGGCAACGAGTGCGTCTTGGACCACCCCACCAATCGAAGCCACAAAGGATGGTAGAGAAAATAATGATACAGGCGGGTGAAAAAATCGCTCATGGGTACACGGTTGACGATGCACGGTGCACGGTCAACCGTTCACCGTGAAATACGGACTCAGTTTTTCCAGCAAATGCGCGGGCGCGGGCACCACCTTTTTGGTTTGGGCATTAAAAAAGCAAAGCCGCACGCGGCCAGCGTTCACGAGTTTTTTTCGTTCGTTGAAAATTTCAACGTGAAAGGTAACGTATTCGGCGGGCAATTCGCGCACGGTGGTGCGCACCGTCAGCAAATCGTCGTAGTAAGCCGGGCGCACAAAGCGCATATCGAGGCTTACCACTGGCAGCCATATACCGTGTTTTTCCTCCAGCTCTTTGTAAGTCAGCCCCAATGAGCGAATCGTCTCCACCCGGCCCACCTCGTAGTATTGAGCGTAGTGCCCGTAGTAGAGGTAGCCCATCTGGTCGGTTTCGCCATAGCGGACGCGGATTTCTACTTCGTGAGAATACATTTTTCAATGATGACTGATTAATGATGGACGATGAATAGCACGCAGCGCAATTGAGGAGCTGTTCGTCGCCCATCATCAAATTTCCTCTCGCTCGATGGGGCAAGTCATGCAGTGGCTTCCTCCCCTTGCCCGTGAAAGTTCGTTCGAGGGAATCGTGATAATCGTATTTTCCACCTTGTCGGGGGTGATTTTGCCATTGTCAATGTCGCGCAGGAGTTTTTCGGCGCCGACGACTTTGTAGCCGAACTCCTTGAAGGCTTTTTCGGTCACGGGGTTGCGGTCGTAGGTGATGGCCACGCCGGGCTTGAGCGCCACGAGATTGCAGCCATCGGTCCATTGTTCGCGCTCTTGGTAAGGGCTTTCGCCGCGCCCGGCCCAGATGAACTCCATGTTGGGGTTCACCTCGGCGAGCAAGAAGTCGCGCAGGCTGGGGTACTCGATGGTCTCGCCGTTGGAGCGGTGCACGTCCACATAAGAGCCGAGGCCTTCTTTTACAATGGGGAAATAACCCACGATGTGGTTGTGATTGATTTGCGTGAACACCGTGTCAATGTGCATATAAGTGCGTTCGGCGGGAATGTTCACCTGCACCACGTTCTTGATGATGCCCCGGTCGAAGAGGTAGTTCTTTATCATCTGGAACGCATATTCGTTGGTGCGCTCGGAACAGCCGATGAGCAGATAATCTTTGTTGAACACCATCACATCGCCGCCTTCCACGCTGATGGTCTCCCCTTTTTTGTTGGGCGGGAACTTGTCCACGCGGTTGAGGTTGATGGTTTTTCCGTCGGCTTTGAGGCGGCGAAACACGGGGTGGCTGCTGAAAATGAGCCGCGTGAGAAAATTTTCCCGAAAACGCGCCGACTTGTTGGCCTTCGTGATGATGACGTAGTCTTTCACCGTCACGGCGATGTCACGGGTAAAAATCAGGTTGGGAATGGGGTCGAACAAAATTCGGTCTTCCGGCTCCAGATAGCCCGTGATGAGCGTGTCGGCCAATTGTTCGGGCGACAGCCCCGCAAGTCGCGGGATGAAGGAATAGGGCAGTTCCTCGAAATCGGTGATTTTGTTAATCACCTCGTACTTGCTCTCTTCGTCGCGGGTGCTTTCGGCGAGCAAGTCGCGCACTTCGAGCACATTTTCCTTTCCCAAGAATGCTTTGAGCACACCTATAAATATATCGTGCTCGTCCTGCATATTCGGCAGGTGCACGATGTCGTCGAACAGGAGCTCTCCGGCGCGTTTGGGGGTGATGCGTGCGATGCCCTCGTCGGGACGGTGAACGATTACTTTTTTGAGTTTTCCGATTTCAGAATCAACGTAAATGCGGCTATTCGCGTCCATAAAATGTATTTGGAAAGAAAAATGGTTGGGCAATACCCGCGGCGACCCCGACAGCGCGGGATTTGGGCGGGTGAAAAACGCGGGCGAAGGTAGGATGAAAAATACTTCGGTTACAAAATCCCAAAGGCTTAAACCAGAATGACGCGCATGAGCAATCTTGTCATTCTAATTAACTTCTAAGTCGTTTTTTAAAAAAAGATGAAGACGTTTGCCCTGAAAATGATTTGTTAGAGACCGCTCTTTGACAAATTTGAATGAATCAGAATTGTTTAAAACACATTGACTGCTATGCTAATGTTCCTAGGAAGGGCTTGTCCGGCCCATTTCTGCATATACCGTGTTTTGCTTTTTGCCCTTGCGTTCACGCTTTTTTTCAGCGCCTGTGGAGACGAGCCTGCCAAGCCCACAGCCCCCAATTCGCACCAGAAAATGATAGACCTGCTTGCCGAAGTTCGGCAAAAGTCATTGCACCCCGATAACCTTTACGCTTCAGATAGGCGCATTCAGTTCAGCGATTCGGTCATAGCGGCGGCTGGCAATGACATGGCGCAACGGCTCAATATGCAATTTGTCAAAGCCGCCACGCTGCTGGAATATGGCGACGAGGCGCAATCAGTGGCGATTTACGAGGATTTGCTGAAGTACGTCCAAGAAGACACCACCGCGCTCAAAAGAGTGTTGAAGGGCCTTGGCGTCGCCTATCTGCGTTTGGGCGAGCGCAACAATTGCGTGGATGGCCACAACGCCGAATCCTGCATCCTGCCGATAAAAGGTGGTGGCGTTCACCACGACAAAACGGGGTCGCGAAAGGCCATACAAGTGTATGAAAAGCTGCTCACGCAAGACCCCGATGACTATGACTCCCGCTGGCTGCTCAATATCGCTTACATGACTTTGGGGGAGTATCCCGCAAAAGTGCCTGCTCAATGGCTCATCCCCAATCTCGACAAATATACAGCCAGCCAACGTGTGACACCTTTTCTCGATTTGGCACCCGACTTGAAACTCAACACCAACAATCGCTCTGGCGGTGTCATCGTGGATGATTTCGACAACGATGGTTTTTTGGACATCGTTAGCTCTGCTTGGGGGCTTGACGACCCCATGCACTTTTTCCGCAACAATGGCGATGGCACTTTTTCCGACCTTTCCCAGCCGTCGGGTCTCAGCGCCATCACCGGAGGGCTGAACATGACCTCAACGGATTACAACAATGACGGCTGGCTGGACATCTTCGTGCTTCGCGGCGGCTGGCAGGGCCAATTTGGTTTTGGCAACCAGCCCAATTCATTGCTGCGCAACAACGGGGATGGCACCTTTACCGACGTGACCGAGGCGGCTGGCATCTTATCATTCCATCCCACCCAGACCGCCACTTGGAACGACTTCAACAACGATGGCTGGCTCGACGTGTTTATCGGAAACGAAACCACATCGCCCGAAGATTTGCACCCATGTGAGCTGTATCTCAACAATCAGGACGGCACCTTCACCAACACGGCATTGCCCAACTTGGTACACATAGTTGCTTATGTGAAAGGTGTCGCCTCTGGGGACTACAACAACGATGGATGGCCCGACATTTTCATCTCCACACAACATGGCCAGTTTTTGTTGCTCGAAAATCAGAGAGTGCTCAATTCGCCCCCCAAGTTCGGCGTCGTCAATGAAAAAGCTGGATTCCAAAAAGGGAGCCGCACCTTTCCTACGGGCTTTTTCGACTTCGACAACGACGGCTGGCTTGATATTTTCGTCTGCAACTACGATTTCGACCGCCCGCTATCCCACTATGCCGCATTGGAGGCATTGAAAAAAGCCGACGACGAAACAGGAAAAGTCAGGCTTTTTAAAAACAACCGCGACGGCACCTTCTCCGATGTGTCGCAAAAAGCCAATCTCAACCCGATAGTGTTCGCCATGGGGGCCAATTTCGGCGACATTGACAACGACGGTTTCCTTGACCTTTACTTCGGCACAGGCAACCCCAATTACCGTTCGTTGGTGCCCAACAAATTGCTGAAAAACATAGAGGGCAAGAGGTTCGAGGATGTGACGGTCGCAGCCCGTGTCGGGAATTTGCAAAAAGGTCATGGTGTCGCGTTTGCCGACCTTGATAATGACGGCGACCAAGACATATTTACCGATATGGGCGGCGCATTTCGTGGCGATGCTTACCCAAGTTCCCTTTATCTGAACATGGAAGAGAACGCCAACCAATGGATTTACCTAAAACTCGAAGGAACAAAATCCAACCGAGCCGCCATCGGGGCAAAGGTGACGGTAAAATTTACCGAAAACGGCAAAAAACGAATGGTTTACCGCGAGGTCAATTCAGGTGCCAGCTTCGGTTGCTCGCCCCTGCGCCGCGAGATTGGCATTGGCGCAGCAACGATGATTGACGAAATCACCATCCAATGGCCTGCCAGCGGCATCACCCAAACGGTGACCAATGTGCAGCCCAACCAACTCCTCAAAATCAAGGAAGGCACAGAAGGATACCAGCAAGTGCAACTGAAAAAACTGGTTTTCAGAAAAGCGGACGGCTCTATTCCCATGTGCGCCCCAACGGAGTAAAGCATGAGGCAGGATAGTGCCCAAGCGTGAGTTCGGAGATTAATTCTTTAAAAATCAATTGCGTAGAGAGCGAACACCCTAAACATGAATCATCCCGAATTTTTGCCCCAGCTGGGCTGAATATGGGATGATTCATGTTTCGCGGAGCTATCACCCAATAATCTATTGAACAATTGCTGCGAAATGAGCGAGTGACGCCCCAACTCAAGTACTGATTGGCTTCGTTAACCCCGAACTCACGTTAACCAAACTATCTTTTCTCGTAAATACTTAGGTAGAGGGCTGATTTCATCTCCATTGAAACAGTATGCAACCCAAAATCAGGTCTCACAGCCAGCCCTCTACCTTCCGCCCTCTACCCTCTACCTTCCACCCTCTACCTTCTACCCTCTACCTTCCACCCTCTACCTTCCACCCTCTACCTTCCACCCTCTACCTTCTACCCTCTACCTTCCACCCTCTACCTTCTACCTTCCACCCTCTACCTTCTACCTTCTACCCTCTACCTTCTACCCTCTACCTTCCACCCTCTACCTTCTACCCTCTACCCAAGTTTTACCTTTTCTCGTTTTTTCGCGATTCCGAAATCCAAAAGCAACATACCACTCGTAGTTGGAAAACAGGCACCGCCCCCTGCCTGTGCTGAAACCATTTTTTCAAACAGTTCAAATCCAACTACCATCATGTCAAAGTTGTTCACACCGCTTTCCAAACTCGTCTTGGGAGCAACCCTCGTCGCTTTGCCTTTTTTAGGCAATCACCTGAACGCCCAAACCATCTACGCCCTTTCCGGCAACAACCTCGTCTCGTTCATGGCCAACGCGCCCGCCAACTTGCTCGATAGCAGGCTGATTAGCGGTGTGGCAATGGGACAAGAAATCGTGGGGCTGGATTTTCGCCCCAACACAGGCGAGCTCTTTGTGCTTGGCTACAATGCCAGCAACGGGCAAGCGCGGCTCTACACCCTCAACCGCAACACCGCCGTCGCCACGCCCGTCGGGGCCGCCGCTTTCATGCTCAACCCCAACATGGGCATGGTTGGCTTCGACTTCAATCCCACCGTGGACCGCATCCGCGTCACCGGAAGCGATGGCTCCAACTTCCGGCTCAACCCCATCAACGGGACCTTGGCCGCTACCGATGGCGATTTGGCTTTTGCCGCCGCCGACCCCAACGCTGCCGCCATGCCCAACATCGGTGCAGTGGCATACACCAACAGCTATGTCGGCGCCACCGCCACCACCCTTTACAATTACGACGTGGCACTCAACGTGCTGACCACCCAAATACCGCCCAACAACGGCACCCTGAACACCATCGGCACATCGGGCATCATGGTGAACAGCACCAACTCGATGGTGGACATGGACATCACTTTCGACGCAGCAGCCAACATGAACCGCGCCTTCCTCGTCGCCAATGTCGGCACCAGCTCGACCAGCAGTCTTTTCGGCATCAACTTGATGACAGGCCAAACAACCTTCGTCGGCGACCTTGGCATCCCGGTCAGCGACATAGCCGTGCTCATTGACCGCACCATTCCAGCCACCATCTCCGGCCAAATCGTGTGGGCACTTGCCGCCAACAATTTCCTGCTTTCTTTTGATTCGGGCATGCCGGGCATCGTTCGCAACATCGTGCCGCTTAGTGGCATCGCTGCGGGTCAGACGGTGGTGGGCATGGATTTTCGCCCCGCTACCGGCGAACTCTATGCGCTCGGCTACAATGCCATGACTGGCGAAGGCCGACTTTATACCCTCAATCTCGCTTCTGGCGCTGCCACTCCGATTGGTCCCGCCTCGTTCATCCTGAAACCCAACATGGGGAAAGTTGGCTTTGATTTCAATCCAACCGTGGACCGCATCCGCGTGACGGGCAGCGACAACTCCAACTTCCGCCTACACCCCGTCACGGGCGCGTTGGTGGCCACCGATGGCAACCTCGTTTTTGCCGCAGCCGATATCAACGCGGGCAAAGACCCCTCCATCGGCACGGTGGCCTACACCAACAGCTTCAACGGTGCCACGACCACCACCCTGTATAACTTCGATGACTCGCTCAGCGTACTCACTACCCAGATACCGCCCAACGACGGCGTGCTGAACACCGTCGGCACCACAGGCATCGCCATCAACCTCGCCGATGCCACCGCTGACATGGACATTTTCTACAACCCCTTCAACGGCTCCAATGTGGCGTATCTGGCAGCCAACCCCGGCACTTCCTCCAACGACAATCTGTATCGCCTCGACCTCGCCACAGGGGCTGCCACTTTGATTGGCCGCATCGGCAATGGCATCGCCATCAGAGACATCGCAGTGGTCATTCAGCCCATTGAGACCGCCTGCGACGCAAAAACCATCAACTGCATGAAATACGAGGTGCTCACCGTCACGAAAGATGGCTCCGGCAACAAAACCTACCGCATCCGCGTCACCAACAATTGCGCCGACAAACTTTTTTATACCGCTTTCCAACTGCCGAAAGGGGTGGTGGCGAAAGGCCCCGCCAACAACTCAACCTACACCTCCCCGGCAGGTCGCAGCTATGAGGTGCGCAACCCCAATTTTTCGCCCTTCTATTCCATCCGATTCAAGGAAACAGGCAGCGACGGCATCGCCAACGGCCAAACGGACATCTTTGAATACACGCTCCCGTCGGTCGCCAACCCAAGTTACATTCAAGTCATTTCCCGCGTTGGCAATAGTGGCTACCACTCGGCTTACCTCAATGTGTTCAACTGCACGGTCGGCACATCCAGTCTCGACGACGATGGCTCCGCCGACGACCGCAGCGACGGCGCTGCTGCATTGCAGGAAGAAAAAGACGTGCGCATCTACCCCAACCCAACGAGTGGGGCGGTTTTTGCCGACCTCACCGACTGGGCTGGCAGCCAATTGCAAATCCGCGCCATGAACGCACAAGGACAAGAGGTGATGAACTACACCGTGAACGGCCTCGATTTCGACCAAATCGTGTTCCCGGAAAGCCTCGCCGATGGCTTGTATTTCATCGAGTTTTCCTCAACGAATGGAGACAGGCTGGTGAAGCGCGTGGTGTTGCGGCGCTAAAATCGTCTTTGAACCGCACTCTTTGAAATCAACAAGCCATCTCGAGTTTTGGGAAAAACGCAAACGCGGTTTGGCCCCAATGTTCGGGATGGCTTTTTTTAAAAAATACCAACCCAAAAGCACAGCCACACGCCCCGACTGTGATTCTAAGCCTATTCTAATCTCTCCAAATTATTTATGCTTATACGTTTGCGGGAGTTTTTTTGAACAAAAACGCTATCGTATATGCGCAAACTTTACTTGCTCGCCGTGTTATTCGCGGCCACTTTCCAAATCGCATCGGCTCAAATGCCCACCGATGCCTTGATGATGAATCAACGGCAATGGTGTACCCTGCTCCAATACTCCCACAGCAGCTGGGACGAATACTGGGAAGGCACCAACAAACGCTCCAACCTGAATCTCGGCACCTTCGTTGGCCAAAACGTGATGCTGATGACCAACTACGGCATCACCGACAACCTCAACGTAATGGTGGGGCTGCCTTACGTCTGGACAAGCAGCGATAGCTACCTGTCCGGCCAAAGCGGATTGCAAGACCTCGCGCTGTTCGTGAAATATCAGCCATTCAAGTCGGAATCCGAATTTGGCACCTTCAAGGTGCAAGCCACGGGCGGATTTTCCTTCCCTGTCAGCGACTATGTGCCTGATTTCCTTCCTTTCAGCATCGGCCTTCAGACCAAAAATGCCTCCTTGCGCGGCATCCTCAACTACACGACCGCACTCGGCATTTACGCCACCGCGCAAGCGGGCCACACCTGGCGCAGCAACACCAAACTCGACCGCGACTCCTATCTTTTCAACAACCAACAATACGAGACCGACGAGGTGCCGGTACCCAACATGATAGATGCCACCGGCAGATTGGGCTTCATCAATCCAAGGTTTCAGGCGGAAGTCTGGCTCGATTACCTCACCGGCACCAGCGGCGACGACATTCGCTACAACGAGATGCCTCAACCTACCAATAAAATGCAAGCAACCACTGCCGGCATCTACGCCAAATACTTCATCTGGCAAGGTTTGGCAGTGCAAGCCTCCGCAGGCAAAGTCCTGAACGGACGCAACATGGGGCAAAGCACTGTGCTCTCTGGCGGCATCACCTATTTTTTCACGATGGGTGGCCAACGCTAAACACAATTTCACACACCGCACTTTGTCAAAAAATTGATTTTCCATGAATAAGATAACATACACCTACCGCATCGCATTGAGCCTTGGCCTGCTGTTTTCGCTCAGCTACTGCGACAAAAACATAGACAGCCCCGCCTACGAGTTTTACCCCGAAACCAGCCTCGACGCTGGAGCGGCCAACTGGAAAACTTACATCCTTGCCAACGGCGCCGAAATCGCCGTGCCAGCACCCGAAGCCGCCGCGTCAGCGGCATATCAGGCTGAATTGGCCGACCTGAAAGCAAAAATGGGTGCTGCCACATCTCAGCAACAGGAACTCGCCCGTCACTGGGGTGCCAACGGGGTGATGCGCTGGCACGCAATCGCCCGCGAACTGGCCGCCAATTACAACGTGCCGCCCAACTACAACGCCGACGGCACTTACCCTGCCCCCAACCCCATGGACCCCACCACTTATCCACGATTCCCCTTTGCCAATCCTCCGTATGCCTCTCGTGCGTTCGCACTCTTGGCAGTGGCTCAATACGATGCGCTGGTGACGGCTTGGCGTGCCAAATTCGAACACAACCGCTTGGCGCCCTACAAAAATGATGCGTCCATCCAGCCACTTATCCCGACGAACGACCTACCCTCCTATCCTTCCGAAGATGCTGTGGTGGCCGCCGCGTCGCGCGAGGTGCTTAAGTTCCTCTTCCCCGGCGAAGTACAATACCTGACAGACTTGGCAAGTGAACACAAAAACAGCCGTCTGTGGGCAGGCGCCAACGTGCAGAGCGACCTCGATGCTGGCGAGGCATTGGGCGCTGCGGTGGCTGCCCGCATCATTGACTACGCAAAAACTGACCGAATGGGCATGGCCAACAACCAAGCAGCCTTTGCCAACCTGCGTGCCGACGCGGAAAGCCGGGGCATCACGAATCAATGGCACAGCCTCGACGTGCCCGCCCGCGCACCTATGCTGCCATTCTTTGGCAATGTGAAAACATGGAACCTCGACCAAGCCACCATGATTTCCCTTCGCCTACCTCCACCACCCCAACCCGGCTCACCTGAATTTGAGAGAAATATCGAAGAGTTGCGCCAAATGTCGAAAAACCGTACCCGCGAACAATTCCGCATCACCACCTATTGGGCCGATGGCGTGGGCACATACACACCACCGGGACACTGGAACCGCCGCGCCGCACAATTGATTCACGAAAAACAACTCAATGAGATTCGCGCGGCCCGCGTCATGGCCCTGATGTGCACCGCCGTGCAGGATGCCGGCATCGCCTGCTGGGACGTGAAATTCTATTACCTGCTGCCGCGCCCCACCGAGGTAGACAGAAACATCACCACTGCGACGGGTATCCCCAATTTCCCTGCTTACGCCTCCGGCCACTCCACCTTCTCGGCTGCCGCCGCAGAAGTGCTGGCGTACCTGTTCCCCGACCACGCTACGGATTTGAAGGCGATGGCAAGGGAAGCCGCCGAATCGCGCATTTACGGCTGCATCCACTATCGTTTCGACAGCGAGGATGGCCTCGAACATGGGAAAAAAATCGGCCAATTCGCAGTATTGCGTGCACAAACCGACGGAGGAGAGTGAACGCACATCTGCCCCCGATGCAGCCTTACACAACTTTGGTTAAAAGAAAGTTTGGTTAGTGAAAAACTGGGGCCGCCTTGCCAACAAGCAAGAGCGGCCCCTTTTCATGTCATGGATACATCTAAATGCACTACTACCCACAACCAACCGTCAGGCTACGCACATTTTTTTCAGCCCTTGTGGGTAGTCTTCGCCAACAAGAAACAGCGACTCGATGAAAATGAGCAGGGCTACATGACCCTCGCGCAGCGCAAATCCCGATGAATCAAGAAGTAGGCTTGGATAGCATCCCGGCAGGCTGTTTATTTGCTCCCGCAATGGCTCACACGACGGACTACGACTACATCATCATCGGCAGCGGCTTCGGTGGCTCGGTCAGCGCCCTGCGTCTGGCGGAAAAGGGCTACAAAGTGCTCGTCATCGAGAAAGGCAAATGGTATCAGGCCAACGATTTCGCCCGCACCAACTGGCAACTGCGCAAATGGCTTTGGGTGCCTGCGTTGCGCTGGTTTGGCATCATGAAAATCACGATTTTTAGGCACGTCGGCTTCATCTCCGGCACGGGAGTAGGCGGCGGGTCGCTGGTGTATGCCAACACGTTACCCGTGCCCAAACCTGCCTTTTTCCACTCGGGCAGCTGGCAACATCTCACCGATTGGCAGTCGGAGTTAGCACCTTTCTACGACACCGCCCGCCGGATGCTCGGTGCCGCCCCCACCCCACTCTTGTTCGACAACGACCACGCCCTGCAATCGCTGGCGAAGGAAATCGGCCAAGAAGCCCATTTTGCCCCCACGCAGGTGGCCGTTCACTTTGGCGAGCCGCACCAAACGGTGCCCGACCCTTACTTTGGCGGCAAAGGCCCTGACCGGACAGGGTGTCACTTTTGCGGCAGCTGCATGACAGGGTGCCGCCACAATGCCAAAAACACCCTCGACAAGAATTATCTTTACTTGGCGCAACAGCACGGCGCAGAGATACTCGCCGAACATGAGGTGTTCGACGTGCGCCCACGAGGACGAGCCGACGGCAGCGATGGCTACGAGGTGTTTTTTCGACCTTCCATCCGATTGTTTGGGAAAAAGAAACGGCTGCGCTCACGCGGGGTGGTGTTTGCGGGCGGTGTGCTCGGCACGGTCGGCCTGCTGCTGAAACTCAAAAAGACATCTTTGCCTCGCCTCTCCGACAAGGTCGGGCAAGATGTGCGCACCAACAATGAGAGCCTCATCATGGTGACCCAATTGGATGGCCGCGACGACCTCTCAAAAGGCGTGGCCATCGGCTCCATTCTGCACACCGATGCCGATAGCCATCTCGAAGTGTGTCGGTATGGCGCTGGTTCCGGTGCTTGGCGGCTGTCCCTGTTTCCTTATGTGGAAGGCAAAAACATGGTGATGCGCATTGCCCGGATTTTTGGCGAGCTGCTGGCCCACCCGCGTGCATGGTGGAAATATGCGTGGGTGAAAGATTGGGCGAAAAGCACGACCATTCTGCTGTTCATGCAAACGCTGGACAGTACCGTCACGTTCACCCGCAGCCGATGGGGCGGAATGCGCACGGCGATAGTGGGCAAAGACAAACCTACCGCTTTTATACCTCGCGCCACCGAGTTGGCGCGGAAGATGGAGCGTATTCTGAACGGCAAAGCCACCGCATTTTTCCTCACCCCTTTGGCAGGCATACCCGGCACGGCACATATCCTCGGCGGGGCGGTCATGGGCGCATCGCCTGAGGAAGGAGTCATTGACGGCCAAAACCGCGTGTTCGGCTACGAGAATATGCTCGTGTGCGATGGTTCCATGATTTCTGCCAACCCGGGCGTGAATCCCGCGCTCACCATCACGGCCATCACGGAAAGGGCGATGCAACAAATTGACAAACGCGAAAACACATGAAAAACAGACCACTATTGGCTTATTTCCGGCTCTTCGGCATGGCAGCCATCATTTTCGGGCATCTCGTGCCAGTCCTGATAGGTCGGGCATTGTTGGGCAAAGACGTATGGTGGGCAGTGCGTCGCCGGCAGATGATTGCGCGGGATTTGATGCGTTTTTTAAAAATAAAAGTGACCGCGACGGGGGAGCCGCGCGTTGGCAACTTCCTTTATATCAGCAACCACCGCAGCTACATTGACCCAGTGCCCGTGGCGGACTTGATACCTTTTGTGCCCATTGCCAAAGCAGAGGTGGGCCGATGGCCGCTCATCGGTTGGGCTGCGCGGATGACGGGTGTTTTTTACGTCAAACGACACGACAAGTCGAGCCGCGCCGGCACCCGCGAGGCGGCCCGTGAGGTGCTGAAGACAGGAGGGGCGGTGTTGGTCTATCCAGAAGGGACGACCTCGGCAGTTGGCACGACTTTGCCGTTCAGGCCGGGTACTTTTGGCATGGCTGCCGACTTGGGCGTGGGCGTGGTGCCCATCGCAATAGAGTACGCCAACGCCTCGGATGCCTGGGTGGGCGCCGATACCTTTATTCCCCATTTTTTGCGGTGTTTCTCAAAACCGGAAACGCGCGTCTGGCTGCACTTTTTCCCGCCCATCTTCGGGGCTGATGCCTCTATCTTGCTCGAAACAACACAGCGATTGATTGATGAGCGATTGTTGATTTGGCAAAACACCGAACGCCCAGGCAAATAGGTTTTGCCCGATTTTTTACATAGTGGCATTTCCGTTCTCTAAAAAAAGCCACCGTTCCCTCGACATTTGCGACCTTTGCCTTTTCAAAACCACACGAGGCGATAGCGAAGCCATTGTGATTTAGCACGATATTTGCCCTGCCGCCCAAATACTTTCCTACCAGCAACAAATTGTATTCTGCATGAAAATAATTCCACACACTAAACTGCATTTATTGTTGGCTCTGCTCGGGGTGTTCATGTTCAACGCCTGTAGAGATTTCAAAGTGGAGCCGTCTCGCCCCTTGGTGAGAGAATTCGACAGCAACGTTTATCTCCGTTGGAACGATGTTTTTCTCCGCCTCGACCGCTACGCGGTAGGCTATCGGCCAGGGCCTGTGCCCAATGCGCTTGGCTATTTGGGCTTTGCCGCTTACGAGGCTGTGGCCCCGGGTATGCCCGACTACAACTCGCTCGCGAACCTTTATCCGCAATTGGCCATGCCCAAGTTCAACGAGAACTTGGACTACCACTGGCCAACGGTCATCAACGAGGTGTACTACTACATGATGACCCGCTTTTTCTTCCACATGGAGATTCGATATCCCGATTTGTATGGTCAAATAGCGGTGACCCGTGACCTGCTCAACACGCAATATGCCAACGAAGCATCGCCCGAAGTGATAGCACGCTCGAAGCAACGCGGCATCGAAGTGGCAATGGCCTTCTACGAGTGGTCGCGCTCCGACGACGCAGCGCACAATGCCTTTCTGAATCCTCAGCCGCCATACAATGCTCCCTCAGGCCCGGGCTATTGGGAACCCACCGTGCCGGATTTTGTCCATGCCCTTTTCCCTTTCTGGGGTCAGGTACGCACCTTCGCCCTTTCTGAAAACGAACAACTGGCCCGACCGCCCATCCCATATAGCGAAAACCCTCAGTCGCTTTTTTACACCCAAGCGATGGAGGTTTACAAGACGGTCAACCTCATCAACAAGCCCAACAAAACGCCCGACGAAGAAAAAATCGCTTACGAGCAGCGTTGGCTGGCCGAGTTCTGGAGCGACGATATTCTAGGACTGACGTTTTCGCCACCCGCACGCCTCGTCGCCGTAGCGAATCAAGTGGCTGAACTGGAGCGCATCAATCTCGAAGAGGCAGCAGAGCTCTACGCCAAGATGGGCATGGCGCTCAAAGACATCAGCGTGGGCATTTGGCAGTCGAAATATGTGTACAATTTGGAGCGTCCGGTGTCGTACATCCGTCGCGTCATCTCCAAAACATATCCCGAAGCCGCCAACTGGCTGCCTATCCTGAACAATCCGGTGGATGGCTTTTATGGGGTCACACCAGCCTTCCCCGCTTACCCCTCCGGACACTCCGGGTTCGGGGGGGCAGGCGCCAAAATACTGTCGTCCATGTTTGAGTACAACAGCAAGCACCCCGGCACCTACACGCTGGTGGACAAGTGCCATCTCGGTCGCGTGGAGTTCAGAAGCGAACCGCGCACTTTGGCTTCTTTCAACGACTTGGCCAGAGAAAATGCCTACTCGCGCATCCCGCTCGGCGTGCATTTCCGCATGGACTGCGATGAGGGCATCCGCATGGGCGAGGTGGCCGCGCAGCGCATTTTGGAATTGCCGTGGAAAAAATAAGGTGAGTGTCCGCCTGAAAAAGAAAGGCAAGTATGAGACAAGAGGGCAGCCCAGCGGTGCTGGGCTGCCCTCTTCATTGTGCGTGTGACCATCAAACAGACTCCTTAATTCTCGTCGCGGTATTTCTCCCAAGTTGTCTTGGTGTATTGTTCTTCGGCGGCGAATTTGAGTTCTTTCAGGATGTCTTTTGGCTCTTTGTAGCCCGGCGAAATCATGATGCGCTCATATTTTTCATTAAGAAAAACAAAGCTCGGATAGCCCATTTTGCCCTCTAAGAGGGAATAAGCGAGGGTGTGTACCCCGCGGCCGTTGCCACCGTCCATGAATTTGAACGTCTGGCCGTTGAACTGGATGTCCTCCTTCTGTTCGGCGTTGAGTTTCACCGCGTAGAAGTTGGCGGCGATGTAGGCCGCTACTGTCGAATCGGAAAAGGTGCTTTTGTCCATGCGCTTGCACCAGCCGCACCAATCGGTATAGACATCCACAAAGATTTTTTTGGGAGTGGTTTTGTTCAGCTCGACGGCTTCTTCCCATGTGTGCCATTGAAGTGTGCCGACCGCAGGGTAAGTTGTGTTGTTTTGAAAGGTGAACGCGACCAAGCCAGCCAGCATAAGCAGCACAGCAGGGACGAAAACGAGTTTTTTCATGTCGTAGAAAGATTCAGATAAAAAAGATGCGCAAAAATAAGCGCCTCGACCCGATTGGGCCGAGGTGCTTAACCACTTTCCGCCGACTATGTTGTGCTAAATCTCCAGCAACTCCGCCCAATCGCGCGGGGTTTGGACTTTTTCGGTGATGTCTTTGACGATGAAGGTGTATGATTTTTGATTTTTCAAATCAAGGCTGGCGTATTGCTCACGCGACAGCCGATAGAATCGCCCATCGGTGGCCATCACGATAATATCAACTTGGCGCTCTGGGACATACACCATTTTTACAGGGTCGGGCAAGGTGAAAAACATTCGGGTCTTGTGCTCCATCACGCTTACTGTTTTTGGCACGACCCGATGCCCGTCAGCTGATTTGTAGGCAGCCATCACGAACGTCGGGTCTTGGTCGCGTGCCAGTCGTCTTATCAGGTTGAAAATCTGGTCGCAGTTGTAGAGGCCGAAATTGGTGACACGCAAGGCGTAAGTAAGACCTTCTCCTCGTGCCATGTTTTGGTCGTTGGAGCGTTTGTTGGTGTAGTTGTCAAGTCGAATGTCTCGCAGACGTTTTTCCCAGTTTTTCCACGTTTGCAGCGCGATTTGCTTGTCGTCGGCAAGGCCTTGTTCTTTCAGGGCGGCGTAGCGTTTGCGCATGAGTGGCAGGTTGGCATCGAAGTAGTCGAACCATTGATAAATGTCCATGCACCATTCGTCCGGCTCTTGAAACATCTGGGCGGCTTGTGCAAAATATCGCCACGAATTTGCCAGGTTTTCAAAGCCTTGCTGGCGTTCGTCGCGCAGGCGCTCGTACTCCGCCAGCACTTTGTTGGCATCAAAATTTGAATTTTCCGTGCTGCCGACCAGCGTCGCGTAGAACTGCAACAGACCTTGTTTGCCAAAAAACGAGACGTAACACAACGCTCCGTTTTCCTGCACCACCGAGAATCGCTCCCAATAGGCATCGAAGTCTTCGTTGCTGAATGATTTTTTGCCGCCAAGTCCATCATTGATAACGAAATAACAGTCTTTAAAAGCTTTCAATTCGGTGAACAGGTTGTTGATGTCTTCTGGGAAAAACATATCGTCGGTGTCCTTGTGGCGCTTCATGCGAATGGTGCTGCGCTCCAAGCCTGTCAACAACTGGTCGTTCGTCCAGGTGGGGTGCTTGCGGAACCAGCCCGGTATTTTTGTTTTTCCGAAGGCGTAGTCGTAGCCCATCTGCACGGATGTCTGTATCTTCGTTTCGGGGTCGAAGGAAAATGGGGTTTCCCAAATCACGCGCTCAAAAGACACGAACTCGCTCGGCAAACACGCCACCTGTAGCCCTCGGTTGTTGCGCACCACCGTCGCTTCCGTCACCACGGGCGGGCGTTCCTCATTCGTGAATGCCGGGTCGGGTTGATACTCCCACCCATTTTTGGTTTCATCGAAATAAAACAGGCTGGGCTTGGTCAGTTTGTGCGTCGAGGTGAAACGCACATCGCAGGCTTGGCCGGCAGCCAGTTGCAATTGCTCGCCATTCTGATTCACCCGCAAATCGAACATCCCGCCGGAGTTGAAAAAATATTCGCCGCGCTCATCGGCGTAGTGCATCGGGATGCCCGAAGTCAAAAAATCGGGAATGCTGCGGTATTCGCGGAGTTGGAATTCTACTTCGCCGCGCACAGGTCGGCCATCGGCGTGCACGAGCGCGCTGGCTGGAATAAACACGGATGTTTTGGTGGCAGGATTCTCGTAGCGCAACCCTTCTTCGGCGGCGAATCGCACCCGCGTGGTGGGTATTTTGCTTTGCAAATGGGCGGCGAGGGGTTTGCCTTGAACACTTTTTGCTTCCGCATTTTCAGAAAAAACAGCATCGGGCAAAGGCTCGTCCAAGTTTGCCTGCGGGAGTTGCGAAGGCGTTGTCGGCTGCTGTATTTCAGGCTGAACATTCGTCGGCGTGTCGGCATTGGAAGTAAAGTATTTCCAACCACCTACAGCCAAAACAAGCGCGACGACAACGGGAGCAACATAGAGGCCATAATATTTGAACTTCAGCCAGAAGTTGCGGCCGCTTTGTCGCGCCGCGATGTTCGCCCAGGTGTTTTCGTCGGGCGTGCCGTCCGTTTTTTGCAGCGACTGCCGGACGAATTTTTCAAAATCAGAATCGTGTGGTAGTTTATTTTCCATGACAAGATTTTTAAAAGTTGATGAAGGTTGATAGGGTTGATGAGGGTTTATGAGGGTTGATGAGGGTTGATGAGGGTTTATGAGGGTTTATGAGGGTTTATGAGGGTTGATGAGGGTTGATGAGGGTTGATGAGGGTTGATGAGGGTTGATGAGGGTTGATGAGGGTTGATGAGGGTTGATGAGGGTTTATGAGGGTTTATGAGGGTTGATGAGGGTTGATGAGGGTTGATGAGGGTTTATGAGGGTTGATGAATCGCGGTGTACTCTACGTTATCAACCCTCATCAACCCTTATCAACCTTCATCAACCTTAATAAACCCTCATCAACCCTTATCAACCTTCATCAACCTTAATAAACCCTCATCAACCCTTATCAACCTTCATCAACCCTCATCAACTTATTACAAGCATCCGCTCCACCAGGCCGCGCAACTGTTTGCAGGCGCGGGCGTATTGCGAACGAACGCTACTTTCGGCGATGCCGAGTTCGGCGGCGATTTCGGGGTATTCGAAGCCTTCCATGCAGCGCAGGTTGAACACCGCGCGGTAGCCCGGCGGGAGTTGTTGCACCATCAGGAGGATGGCTTCGCCGTTGAGTTCTGTGTCCGGGTTAAAGTCGTAGGTATGGGGCGGGAGTTCGTCGTAGTCTTCAGCGAAACGAAGGGGATTTTTGCGGCGGAGTTGTTGCAGGGCGACACGGACGGTGACGCGTTGGAGCCATGCGCCGAGCGAGCCCTCGCCTTTGTACTGGCCTAAATCTCTGAAAATGACGAGAAAAGCCTCTTGCAACATATCCTGCGCTTCGGGGCGGTCGCGGGCGTAGCGCAGGCAGATGGGGAAGAGCCAGGTTTTGTACCGCTCGAAAAGTTGGCGCTGCGCTCCTGCGTCGCCCCGCAGGCATTGCTCGATGTGTTTTTTCAGCGTTGCATCCATTTTGATTGATTTTCAGTAATGGTGCGGGGCGGGGTGGGTTTTGCTGCGTGGGGGTAAGAAAAATCGTTGTCGAATAGGACGCTGCTCATTAGGGTTTGCAAATAAAGCATATTTTTACCCGGCACCTTTTCAACGGGTGCATTTCAAATTGTGGCTTTTGTACGCCAGAGGATGTCTCATAAGTGATGTTTGTTTGACAGGATTGACAAGATTCGCGCTCTTTTTCGGGTAAAAAAAAACCTGTAAATCTTGTTAATCCTGTCGAAATTTAAACTTGTGAGACAGCTTCCGTTTTACTTGCGACAACTTGAAATGCCCCCTCGCAAACCCTGAACTTGTTCGCAGCGAGCGCCGTACCTTTACGCTCCCATCCAAACAATTGTCTTCCTTTTCTCTTATGGTTTTCATTGGCAATCTCTTTCTGCTCATAGCTGGTCTCCTTCTGTTGGGGCTCGTCAATCTTTTGTTTTTTCAGAAAATGCCGAGCAACGATGGCGCTGTGGGCTATCTCTGGGCAATTATTCTGCTGAACATTGGCTTGCTGGTGTGCACGGCAATCGTCGCGGCAATCATCGGTGCCAAAAGCGGGTTTGCATGGGTCGGCCATTCGTCCACCGCTCGTTTTTTGGGGGTGCTGGGAGGGATGCTGTCAGCCATCATTGGCACCAGCATTTTTGGTTTCATTCATAAAGAGACTGGCCCGATACCGGGCATCGTTAAGTTGTTTGGCGGATTGGCTGCTGTGCTCACCCCTGTCATGTTGCTCGTCGGCATGACCATCCTGCTGAACGAGGGCCTGCAAACGCTCATGCCAACCAAAGTCTATCGGGGCGCTGTGGTTGCTGCCTCGGCCTTGGGAGCTTTGGCAGTTGCCCCTTTCGTACTCCTTTGGATAAAGCAAGGCATCGTCCGAAACGCCGCCGCCATATATTCTATATCTGAACGGGAGTCCAGCAATCACGCCAGCATGGTGGAGAACATTGACCGCTGCAATGTGGAAAAAGACATGGTGTTTCTCCTTGTTTACACAGACCGCAATCACAGCCGAGCCATCCGCGAGCGCGCCTTGGCCAAAATCAAGACCCGCCCCGATTGGCAAGAGGAACTGGTGCGCCGCCTCAATAGCGGCTGGTCCGACGAAGCCTTCACTTTTTTGGCCTCTAATGACGTGGACGACACGACGCTTTTCCCTGAGGCCGTGCAGCAAGGCATCCTGAACAGCGCCCGCAGCATCCGGGAAAACATCCAGCGCAGCACCCACCCCTCTGACCTCTACGCTGGCAAATTCAGTTGGGAAGTGGAGCGCATAATGCGCACGGTGGAAAAATTTGAAGGCATGGGCGTTGTGGACTATCGCCCGGCCATGAAAGTCTTGCGAGAGGCCTTGGACGAGCCTGCCCGCTTCGAGAAGCCCAAGTTCCAGTGTGTCAAACCGCTGGAGGCTTGGCTGAAAAAGAGAGAATAGGTGGTGTTGGTGAAGAGGGCTTTATTGGGCCACATGACCCCGAAACATATTCCGGGGCGCTGCCTTTCTGCCTGAATAGTTCCCTCCTGTCAATACTTGAACTGCACCGTCACCGCCGCAAAGAACACATCCTTGCCCGCGCCCGCTTCGCGCAGATACGGCCCAGCGGCAAACCAAGTGCCTTCCAACTGAAGGTTGAAATGCCGGTTCGGTTCCCACGCGAGGTTGGCGCCAAGTTGATTGCCGATGTGGCGCGCGAAAGTATTGCGGCCGGAATAGATGGGGCGCACATTGGGGCCGTAGATGCCGTCGGCGAGGCTGTGCCGCCAAAAAACGTCGTAGTCCGCGCCCAACACCCAGTTTCTGCCCAACGGCCATTCGATGGAAGGATGTAGGTCGAGCAAATTGGCCGGGCCGATGAGTGCCGCGAGACCGAAATAAGCGCCGCGCGGAAAAAGCGGGTTGAACGTTTGCAGCGCCGCGTCGTCGTGGGCTTGGTCGCCGCTGATGATTTCGGTTTTGAGGCCGAGCACGGGCTGGTTTTTTACCCCTGCAAGCGTGTAGCGCAGGTGCAGCGAAGCTGTGTAAGCACTGATTTTTTTGTCCAAAAAATCGCCAAACTGGTACACGGCCTCGCCGTCGTACTGCCAAGCGCCACCTTTGCCCCAGATGCGCGTCCCGAAAGAATGGCGCCGTTCGCGGCCCCTGCCGTCGTCGAAAACGCCGTTTTCCGTGTAAAACCCGAGGTAGTACAAGTCCACGTTTTTCAAAAAACGAACTTGGTTTGTCACCGTGTAAAGCCCCCACAGCGAAGCGCCGGGCGGCACCACGCCGTCGTCGAAAATGCCGGGGCGGTCGGTTACGGCGCGGGCGACAAAAGCATCGGCCCGAAAACGAGCGGTCTCCCGGACGAGCCGTGCGGCATCGAACGTTTGGCGGTTGTTCGGGCCTTCGCGCACGGCCACAAGGCGCTGCGAGCCGAGCAAAAATTCCTGTCTGCCTGCGCGGAGGAGCCATTTTCCAAAAGAAAAATCACCGAAAAATTGGTGAAGACCCAACTGGTTTTCGTCAATCTGGCGCGGCGGCTGCGGGCGACCGGCCATGAAATTGCTCTTCATCTGAGCGAACAGGCGGGCTTTTTTCCCAAAATGAACATCGGCGTGAAAGAGGTTGCGGAGATAGAGAAAACCGTCGTCGTCGGGCGGCGCGTCGCCCCACTCCTCATTTTTGTAGAATTGGTATTGCCAGCGCAGCTCGCCGCCAAACGAGCGGAAATAGGCCTGTTTTTTTCCAAACCGTTTGTATTTCAGATTTTTGTACCAATACTCGCTGGAATCGTTTTGCAAAAAAGAATAGTCCTCGTTGAAGCGCAGACTTTTGAACGCGGGAAAATCCTGTGCAGCAGTTTTTTGCAAAAAACCGCTCGAAACAAGGAGCAAAAGCGTGATGACTGCCTTTTTCATAGTCAAAAACGGCGAATCAACACCACGCCCGCGACGATAAGCACCACCCCGAGCAGCCGGTAAAAATTGACAGGATGCTGCACGGCGACGAGGATTTTGAAATGGTCGAGCAAGAGCGCGATGAGCATCTGACCCGCCACAATCAGCCCGAACGTAAGCGGCGCGCCCAGACGCGGAAAGGCCAAAATGGTGATGGTGACATACACCGCGCCAAACACACCTGCCGACCATGCGACGGCGGGTACCTCGCGCCATTGCTGCCACTGTGCCGGCTGACGGGTCACGAGCAGGTAAAGCAACAACGCCGCCGCGCCGATGATAAAGGACAGAAAAGAGGCGTGCACGGGGCTTTCGAGTACCTTGCCGACTTTAGCGTTCAGCCCGGCCTGCACAGGCAACATGGCACCTGCAAGAATGACAATGAGAATCCAGAAGATTTTGTCCATGAGAGGGTTTGAAGGTTTGAAGGTTTGAGGGTTTGAAGGTTTGAGGGTTTGAGGGTTTGAGGGTTTGGGGGTTTGAGGGTTTGGGGGTTTGAGGGTTTGGGGGTTTGGGGGTTTGAGGGTTTGGGGGTTTGGGGGTTTGAGGGTTTGGGGGTTTGAGGGTTTGAAGGTTTGGGGGGTTGAGGGTTTGAAGGTTTGGGGGTTTGAGGGTTTGAAGGTTTGGGGGTTTGAGGGTTTGGGGGTTTGAGGGTTTGAGGGTTTGGGGGTTTGAGGGTTTGGGGGTTTGAAGGTTTGAGGGTTTGAAGGTTTGAGGGTTTGAGGGTTTGGGGGTTTGAGGGTTTGAGGGTTTGGGGGTTTGAGGGTTTGAAGGTTTGGGGGTTTGAGGGTTTGAGGGTTTGAAGGTTTGGGGGTTTGGGGGTTTGAAGGTTTGGGGGTTTGAAGGTTTGAGGGTTTGAAGGTTTGAGGGTTTGAAGGTTTGAAGGTTTGGGGGTTTGGGGGTTTGGGGGTTTGAAGGTTTGAGGGTTTGAGGGTTTGAGGGTTTGAGGGTTTGAGGGTTTGGGGGTTTGAAGGTTTGGGGGTTTGAAGGTTTGAGGGTTTGAAGGTTTGAGGGTTTGAAGGTTTGGGGGTTTGGGGGTTTGAAGGTTTGAGGGTTTGAGGGTTTGAGGGTTTGAAGGTTTCTGGTTTGGGGGTTTCTGGTTTGGGGGTTTCTGGTTTGAAGGTTTCTGGTTTGGGGGTTTGTCCGGCCAAGCGCAGCGGACGGAGTTTGAGGGCTTGCCGTTTAACTAACCCCACCTCACTAACCAAAAATTTTGAACATGGTCTTATCCCAAAAAACCGATGTCTGTCATCTTGTAACCCCCGAACTTCAGTCGGGGGACAGGATATTCCCTCAAAGACATCTATGTTCTTTACAAAACATCCACATCTTTGAGATATAGTCAACGCAAATCAGCCCCGTCCGCTTCACTTGGCCGGGCAAGCCCCTGAGCACAGGGTCTGACAAGGTGGTTTTGAACGAACGGTGCTCGCAATCCTTTGGAAATCACACAAATCAATCAAGGAAATCCCTGTCTTGCCAACGGGCAGATTCAAATCCTCTTTAATCTGGGTATACAAGATGATAGATGTAAACTGGAATGGCCTGAATCCCGGTTTTTGGGGTAAATTTTATGGGTAAAAACAACTCGATGCATCGTGTTTTAAATTTTCAAACACAGAGGCGTAAAGGCACGGAGACTCGACATTTTGAGTTTCAATAAATAAACACCTCTGTGACTCTGCGCCTCTGTGTTTGAAAACTTAACTCACAGAGCACTCAAACCCTATTTTTTCTGATAGCCGCCGTAAAAATTCACGGGCGACCAACCCGGAATGGCAGCGGGGACGGGCGGTGCCAGCTGGCTGAACTCTCCTGCGCCATACACCACCTTGCCATCCACCATGGTCAGTAGGGATTCGAGCTGGAGAATGGCCTCGTCGCGCACTTGGAAATAGTCGTCCGAGAGCACACAGAGGTCGGCCAGATAGCCAGCCTTGAGCATTCCCCGGTCTTTTTGCAGGCCCACTAATCGGGCGCTTCCCTGCGTGTAGAGCCGGAGCGCGGTGCTGCGGTCGAGCAGGTTTTCACGGCTGGTGAGTTGTGTGCCGCCGACGGTTTTTCCGGTGGTGAGCCAGTACAGGCCAATCCAGGGATTGAACGAACTGACCCGCGTGCCGTCGGAGCCCATGCCGACGGGGATGCCCATGTCGAGCATTTTTTTCACGGGCGGTGTGGCTTCAGCGGCTTTTTTCCCGTAGCGGCGGATGAAACTTTCGCCCTGAAATGCCATGCGGTATTGCACCGCGATGCCGCCGCCGAGTGCTTTCACGCGCCGCAGATTTTCCTCCGAAATCGTCTCCGCATGGTCGAAAAACCACAGCAGGCCATCGAGCGGGGTTTCGCGGTTGATGTCTTCGATGACGTTGAGAAACCGCGTGATGCTCTCGTTGTAAGTGGCGTGGATGCGGAAGGGCCAGCGGTTTTTCACGAGCAAGCCCAATACCGCTTTCAACTGGCCTTCCATCGCGGGGCTGAGTTCGGGGCGGGGCTGGTCGAAGTTTTCAAAATCCGCCGCGCTCGCCACGAGGTTTTCGCCGCCGCCTTGCACGTAGTATTCCAGCCCATGTTCGCCGTGGTCGTCGCAGCCCTGCCCGATTTCCACCGAGCGAATCCAGCGGCCATAGTCGTCGAGTTCTTTACCTGCTTTTTGAGCGAACAGGTAGTAGGGCAAACGCACCGTGAGGCCGTTCGCCGCGCAGAGCGAATCGGTGATGCCGTAGTCGTCGGGAAAATTCTGGAAGCCGCCGCCCGCGTCCATCACGGCGGTGAGGCCGAGGCGGTTGAGTTCGAGCATGAAGAGGCGGGTGGAATTGAATTTTTCCGCTTCCGTCAGTTCGGGCAGTTTTGCCAAAGTCGAGTACAGCAAAAAGGCGTTCGGCTCGGCCACGAGCAAGCCGGTAGGTTTTCCCGTCGCGTCTTTTTCGATGAGGCCGCCGGGCGGGTTGGGCGTGTTTTCGTCAATACCCAATTTTGCCAAGCCCGCTTTGTTCAGATAAGCGTGGCCGTACAAATAGAGGATAAACGTCGGCACTTCGCCGGTCGCTTCGTTGATTTCGGCCAAGGTAGGGAAGCGTTTTTCAGCAAATTGGTGCGGACTCCAACCGCCCACCACGCGCACCCACTGGCCCGGCGGCGTGCGTTGGGCTTGTTCGCGCAACATCTGCATGGCGCGGGCGAGGGAGCGCACACCGTCCCAGCGCAGCTCGGTGTTGTAAAAACGCCCGCCCCGAATAACGTGCAGATGGCTGTCGAACAAACCCGGGATGAGGCGGCGGCCTTTGGCGTCCACCGTGCGGGTGTTTGGTCCGCGCAAGGCGGCGATTTCGCTGTTGGAACCAACCCGGAGGATTTTGTTGCCAGCCACCGCGATGGCCTCGGCTTCGGGGCGTTCTGCGTCGAGCGTGGTGATTTTTGCATTGATAATCAGCAAATCAGCCGTAGCGAGATTGGCAGTTTGCGCTGCCAATCCCGCCGCTGCGAGCCACCACGCGCAGGCGAAAATCAAGTGTCGCATGGTGGTGTTTTATTTTTTGCCTTCTTGCGCGTTGAACATTTCTTTGGCGTATTTGATGCCGAGACCGTAGCCGCCGCCGTGTTCTTTCGCGATGTCGTTGACGGCATCATAAGTGGCGCCGCGCGCCCAGTCGCGTTGCAGTTCGAGCAGGTACTGGAGGCTGGTCATGGGCTGTGCGCCGGCTTGAATCATGCGCTGCACGGCCGTATCGTGGGCTTCTTTGCTCACGCCGCCGCAGGCATCGGCGATGAAATAAACTTCATAACCTTCTGACAATGCACTCAATACCGGGCCGACGATGCAGACTTCCGTCCACAGCCCGGCGAAGACGATTTTCCTTTTGCCTTTGCCCGTGATGGCTTTGTAGGCGTCCACGTCCTCCCAAGTGTTCATCGTGGTGCGGTCAATGATTTTTTCTTTGGGGAACACATCGGTGATTTCCGAAAAAATCGGCCCGCTGAACGACTTGGCGGCCACGGAGGTGATGACCGTCGCCACGTTGAATGTCTTGGCGGCCTTGGACACGAGCGCGGCATTGTTGCGGATGATTTCGATGGGATGCGACTGGGTGGCAAAGGCCATTTGCGGCTGGTGGTCAATCATCACCAGTGCGTGATTGGCAGGGTCGAGCAGTTTGGGGCTGGGCTTGGCCTCGGCGGTGGCAGTGCGGGTGTTTTGGAAGTTGAGGAGCAACAAGGCGGCAGCGATGATGCCAACGAAGAGGGCGATTTTGTTGTGTTTGAAATTCATGTTTCTGACAGAGATGTTATCGTTTCAAATAATCGTCTGTCAAAACCGCCAAACGGCCCCGGCGTTGTGCGGAATGTTCGGCACTGCTTGCGAAAAAGGCGGTTAGCTGTTGCGGTACTCGAGCGGGCTGAAGCCAGTGTGTTGCTTGAAGAAGTTGGCAAAGTGTGCCGGGTCTTTGAAATTGTACTGGGCGGCGATTTGGTTGATGCTCGTGTCCGTGTGTTTCAGGAGGGTTTTGGTGATGCTCAGGATTTTGTTGCTGATGTGGTCTTTGGGCGAGAGACCGCTGGCGGCTTTCACGACTTCTGCCAGGTGTTTGGGCGTGACGTGCAGTTTGCGGGCGAACTCTCCGACGGTTTTCATGTGCTCAATGTCGCGGTCGAGATTGTGCAAGAAGTCGAGCGTGATTTCGAGGCCGCGCGTGTTGGCTGAGAGGTTTTCTAATTTGGGTTCCACCTGTTTCGCTGTGTACAAATCGTTGATTTTGTGGAGTAAAATGCGGGCATAGAGTTGGATGAGCGACAAGGCTGAAGTGCTGCGGGAGAGGTTGGCGTACTCTACAAGGAGTTTTTCAAAAATCTCCGACAACTCCGCGTATTGGGGTTGGTTGACGAAAAACAGGGAATCCTGCGAAGGCGCGAGAAAGGGAAAATCGCGCAGCAACCTGGAATTGCCGTTGTGAAACTGCAACACCTCTTCTTTGATGAGCATGGCGTAGCCGTCCCAGTCGGGGTCGCATTGAAAACTGATGAGTTGACCGGGCTTGAACAGCACGACACATTGCGCGTCGTGCAACTCGTGTTCTTTTTCAAAATAACTGATTTTGAAAGCCGACTGGGTCATTAGCCCGATTTGGTAGTAACAATTACGAAACAGCGGCATTTCCTTCACGACCTGGCGGCCAATGTCGCGGAACCGGAAAACATGCACGTCGTCGTGCGCCGAGCGCACCCGCCCGTTGGCGGCGGTGTGGAATTCGTTGAATTCGTTGAACGTGGGAATACTGCGGAAAGGCACAGAATGATGAGACAATTGAAGTGGCAAATTTATACCTTGATTTAACAGGATTTGTCAGATGACCATGATTGATGTGCCTGATTTTGAACAGACTTCGATTGTGGCCATGCCCAGAACCTAACGCCGCGAAGTATATCAGACGCGACAATGCAATGCCCCCTGATTTAGATGAATGGGGGTTGTACCTTGCTGAAAACTTGACGATGCGAAGTGTGCACACAGCTCCCCCTACACACACAAATCTTCCTTTGCATGGTCATTTGAACAAACCCTTTTCGACGAACTAGAAAAACTTGCGAGGCTCAATCGTACGAAGGCTCCGCGTGCTGCTCGGGACGAGGCTGTAGCCGATGATTCGTGATAAGGCGAGCGCAGGTGTTCCAGCGCAGGATGGCATCGTCGTTGCCAGACGGGCGCACGGCCTCTGCCTTTTCATAATGCTCCATGGCATCGGCGAGCCACTCGTACGCGGCAAAATGGTCGCTAGCTTTTCCGCGCCTCAACGTGGCGCTGCCCTGCCGCTCGCAGATAATGCCTGCAAAATAGTGGCGCTCGTAGTCGGTTTTCAACAAAGGAAGAAGTTGGCGGGCGGTGTTCACATTGACTGGCGTGTGCCCGCCAAACTGGTCCGTGATAGATAATATCATGGTGACAATGGCGGCATGGTTGTCAGGTTCGATATCCAATATATCTTGACAAATGCTTTCTGCCAAGTGCGGTTCGTTCAGCAGGCGATAGCGCTCCGCTTTTTGCAAGGCTTCCGGGATACCTTGTTTGGAAATAGGTTTGAGTTGAAACATAATTTTTTGTTTTGGTTGATGGAGCTGATAAAGGTTGATAAAAGTTGATAACGGGGGACATGCCGCGATTTATCAACCTTCATCAACCCTCATCAACCTTCATCAACTTTATTTCTTGAACAGCCTTAAAAACCAAAATAGCGGGTCGTAAAACCTGTCCACCACCCGTTCTTTCAATGGAATAATGGCGTTGTCGGTGATGTGAATATCCTCTGGGCAGACAGTGGTGCAGCATTTGGTGATGTTGCAAAGGCCGATGCCGTCCTGCTGTTTCAAATCCGGCACGCGGTCTTCCACGTCGAGCGGGTGCATTTCCAACGCAGCGGTATAGACCAAAAATCGCGGGCCGATAAACTCGTCGTGCATCTGGTGTTCGCGCAGCACATGGCACACATTCTGGCACAAAAAGCACTCGATGCACTTCCGAAACTCCTGCACCCGGTCCACGTCTTCCTGAGCGATGCGCCAAGTGCCGTCCGCCGCGTCGGGTTTGCGCGGCTTGAATTTCTTGATTTTTTTCTTGACTTCAAAATTCCACGAAACGTCGGTCACCAAATCCTTGATTAAGGGGAACGCTTTCATCGGCTGAACCAACACGGGCTTGTCGAGCGGCAACTCGCTCAGGCGCGTCATGCACATTAGGCGCGGCACGCCGTTGATTTCCGCCGAGCAGGAGCCACACTTGCCAGCCTTGCAGTTCCAGCGCACCGAAAGGTCGTTGGCCTGCTCCGCCTGAATTTTATGCACGGCATCGAGCACCACCATGCCCTCGTCGGTGTCGGTGGTGTAGGTTTCAAATCGTCCGTTTTCGGTCGAGTTGCCTCGAAAAATAGTAAAAGATGCGGTCGGCATGATGCTGGTGATTTGTTTATTCGTGGATTTGGCGATTGGAGGCGCGTTTTACCGGATTGTTTTTTTGACAGGATTTACAGGATTGTAGAGCAAAAAGTAAAAAATCCTGTAAACCATGTGAATCTTGTCGAAAGATAAAAAACAACACTTGTCAAGTGGCTTCATTTCATTTCCTCAATAACCTCTTTCAAATCAGGTCTTACTTCCAAAAGTGGCTGCCGCACTATCTCCATTTGCCCGCCCGCGCCTTTTCTAATCACGAGGTTAAAAGTACCACTTTCCGCGTCTTTGTTTGGAAAATCTTCGCGGAAATGCGCGCCTCGACTTTCCTTGCGATGTAGAGCCGCCAATGTGATCGCCTCTGAAACAGTCAAGAGATTTTGCAAATCCAAAGCCGTGTGCCAGCCTCCGTTGTACTCTCGGTTGCCGACGACGCGCACTTTGGTCGCACGTTCGCGCAATTTTTTCAATTCCGATGTGGCTTTTTGCATTTCCTCTTCATTCCGAACAATGCCGACGAGGTCTTGCATCATTTCCTGCAAATCGTATTGCACTTGATAAGGATTTTCGCCGTCGTTGCGGTCGAAGGGCGCAAGCGCCTCGTTCATCACCGCTTTTATTTGCGCCTCGTCTATTTTCCCATGCTTATTTTCTTTTGCAAAAATAGCCGCGTGCTCACCGGCGCGTTTTCCAAAAACCAACAAATCGGATAGCGAATTGCCACCCAAACGGTTTGCGCCATGCAAACCGGCGGCACATTCACCTGCTGCAAAAAGCCCCGGCACGGTGGACATTTGCGTGTCGGCATCCACCTTCACGCCGCCCATCATATAGTGCGTGGTTGGCCCCACCTCCATCGGCTCTTTCGTGATGTCAATGTCAGCCAGTTTTTTGAACTGATGGTACATGCTCGGCAGTTTTTTCTTAATCACGTCTGCTGCGTTCGGGATTTTCGCCTTTATCCAAGCAATGTCGAGAAAAACGCCGCCGTGCGGGCTGCCACGCCCCGCCTTGATTTCCCGCACGATGCAACGCGCCACATGGTCGCGGGTCAAGAGTTCCGGCGGGCGGCGGGCGTTGCGGTCGCCTTGTGTGTAGCGCCAGCCTTCTTCCTCGTTGTCAGCCGTTTGATTTTTGTAAAGGTCGGGAATGTCGTCGAACATGAATCGGCGGCCTTCCTTGTTGAGCAAAATGCCGCCCTCGCCGCGCACCCCTTCCGTCACCAAAATGCCGCGCACGCTCGGCGGCCACACCATGCCCGTCGGGTGAAATTGCAAAAACTCCATGTCGAGCAAATCCGCCCCCGCGTGGTAGGCCAGCGAATGGCCGTCGCCCGTGTATTCCCAACTGTTGCTCGTGATTTTGTAGGCTCTGCCCACACCGCCCGTCGCCAACACCACCGCTTTGGCGCGAAAGGCTTTGAACCTGCCGCGTTCGCGGTCATAGCCAAAAACGCCGACCACGCGCCCGCCGTCTTTCAACAAAGTAACGACGGTGAACTCCATGTGAACCTCCATGCCGAGGTGAATCCCGTGGTCTTGCAAGGTGCGAATCATCTCCAGCCCCGTGCGGTCGCCGACGTGCGCCAGTCGCGGGTATTTGTGGCCGCCGAAGTTGCGCTGGAGGATTTTGCCATCTTTCGTGCGGTCGAAGAGTGCGCCCCAAGCTTCCAGTTCGCGCACGCGGTCGGGGGCTTCTTTGGCGTGGAGTTCGGCCATGCGCCAGTTGTTCAGGTATTGGCCGCCGCGCATGGTGTCGGTAAAATGGACCTTCCAGTTGTCGCGCTCGTCCACGTTCGACAGCGCGGCGGCTACTCCGCCTTCGGCCATCACGGTGTGCGCCTTGCCCAGCAGGGACTTGCATATCAGGCCGACCGAAACGCCATGCGCAGAGGCTTCTATGGCTGCGCGAAGACCTGCGCCGCCAGCGCCAATTACCAATACGTCGTAGTCAAGGGTGTCGAAAGATGTCATGTAGTCGAATGATTCGATTTTTTTGATTAAGTCCGATTGATTCGATTGAGGGTCAATGTACTGGATGGCATTCCTTCACCACAATCTTGTCATCCTGAACGAAGTGAAGGAACTACAAAAGCCAAGTTTCCACGAGTTCTTTGGAGCATCTCGATGAACGAATATTGTGTAGATTCTTCACTTCGTTCAGAATGACAAAGCGGGGGGATACCACTAAAAAATCCGAAAATCCGTCCAAACCCCCATCGAGCAAAGGCGGATGTAAATATCGGTGAACGCCACCGAGAACAAGCTCAGCCAAGCCCAGAGCATGTGTTTTTTGTTGAAACAGGTGACGCAGCGATAGGCGAGGAACCGCGCCGGGCGGCGGGAAAGTTGGTCGAGCATACCGCCCACGACGTGGCGCAGCGAATGGCAGCCCGTCGAGTACGACCCCAAAAAAAACACATTGACGGCCATGACAATGGTGCCCACGCCGATGCCGAAGGTTTCCTTGCCAGTGGCAGGGTCGGTGAACCACATTCCTTTCCAGACATCGTAGGTGAGGATGACCAAAAAGCCGAGTGCGATGAACACGAAATAGCGGTGGATATTCTGCATGAACAGGGGGAACGACCGCTCGCCGGTGTAGCGTTTTTTCGATTCCGACACGGAGCAGGAAGGCGGGTCGAGGAAAAACGCTTTGTAGTAAGCGCCCCGATAGTAGTAGCAGGTGAGGCGAAACAAACCTGGCGCCCACAAAATGAGCAGCGCGGGAGAAAATGGCAGCCACGAAGGCCACCAACCCGGCTTGGGGCCAAACACGCTGTGCGGCGAACTGCCCCACAACTCCGGCGAATATAGCGGCGACAAATACCCTTGGTAGGCATAGTGCTCGCCCTGAAAGGCCGCCCAAGTGGTGTAAATCACAAACGAGGACAGCACGGTGAAGACGAGCGCGGGGCTGACCCACCACGGGTCGCGGCGGTAGGTTTGGCCGAGGCGGGGGAGGGATGTGGAGATGTTTGTGTTGGGCATAGGCGGTGAGCGGAAGAGACAAGTTATTGGTTCTCCTTTCAGGGCAAAAATAATTTCACCTACCGGATGCGCAAATTTTCTGTTGGCTTTTTTGGCGGGAAGTCGAAATATGTATCGGAAAATGATTTTTAAAGATATTTTTTGCAAGCAAAGACATGGCGTGAGGCATGAAGGAGTGTTGCCCCATCCTGCCCAAAAACCAAATCATCGCGGGGGGATGTGGCAGGAGGCGGGAAACCGCTCACGGCATCGTTCCGTACATTTTTCCCTGTGCGGTCATTTTGAGCAAATAATTGAGCCGTTTGATGGCTTCGTCGCGGCGGCTGTCGCCTCGGATTTCGGTTATCCAACCGATTTTGAGGCGCTTGTAGTGATGCGGGAACTGCTGAAAAATTTCCCAAATCTGCGGGTCGGCTTTCAAGGCTTCCTCGAGCCAAGCAGGCATTTCGAGGGGAGCATCGGGCGAGCCGATTTGAGCGGCGATAGGCTCGATGCCTGCTGGGGTCATCAGGCCGAGGCGCTGGAGCTTCCACACGCGCTGGCGGTTGAGTTCGGAAAGAAAGGATTTTTTGCGGCGCGGGGTGATGCGCTGCACGGCGCTGTCCTCATCATACTTTTTGCTGATGCCGTCAATCCAGCCAAAGCATAGACACTCTTCCACCATGTCGTCGTAGGGTAGCGAGGGCTGGCCGCTGGCTTTTCGGAAGGTGCGGAGCCAGACTTCGGTTTTGGTTTTGTGGTGGGCTTCGAGCCAAGCTCGCCACTCGGCGCGGTCGCGGGGGTAAAAGACTTCGGTAATCTCCATTATTTACTGACTAATGCGGGCAAAGAAACAAAATCGCGGCGGGGCCTCAAAACCCCAACATATCCACCAACCCTTTCAGGATGCAAACGGCCCCGACGGTGGTCAGCAGGTACATACTGGTCGCAAAGGACAGTTCGGTGTCGTAGAGAAAAAAGTTGATGCCGAAGCTCACGGCCATTAGAGCGATGCCAGCACCAAGCCATTTCAACCCGCGCTGAAAAAGGCGCTCGTGTTTTTCTTTCAGGGCCGCATCGGGGGGCTGTGTGTCAGGCTCACGCGCAGTGTCGGCATCTGAGGCAAAACGTTGCGTGGTGCGTTGCAGTGGTTCCATTGTATGCTCCGTTTTGTGAAATTCCTTTTTTGGGAAAAATCACCCGCGAAACGCGGGCCTTCGGACTGCAATAGTAACAAGTATTGGTCAATCAGGCAAGAAAACAGCGACATCGTTTGCATGGTTTGATGTTAGGCGGAAGCGTTAGCATCGAAATAGGAGGCCACTTTCCCCGCTGCCGCCTTCCCCACAACCTTTTCAATTTCAGCCGCCTCAGCCGCCCGCAGTCGCGTTAGCGAGCCGAAATGCGCGAGCAGCTTTTCCGCCGTTTTTGCGCCGATGCCGGGTATTTCGGTGAGCTCGGTTTTGATGAAGTTCTTGCTGCGCTGGTTGCGGTGAAAAGTGATTCCGAAGCGGTGCGCCTCGTTGCGGGCTTGCTGGATGAGTTTGAGCGATTCCGATTTTTTGTTGATGAGTGCCGGCACCGGGTCATCGGGGAAAAAGATTTCTTCGAGGCGCTTGGCGATGCCGATGACGGTCATTTGGCCTTCCAACCCCAATGCCCGCACGCTTTTCATGGCCGCGCCAAGTTGGCCTTTGCCGCCGTCTATGATGACGAGCTGGGGCAACCCCTGCCCCTCGGCGAGCAGGCGTTTGTAGCGGCGATACACCACCTCCTCCATGGAGGCAAAGTCGTTGGGGCCTTCCACCGTCTTCACGTTGTAGTGGCGGTAGTCGCGCTTGGAGGGTTTGGCGTTTTTGAACACGACACAACTTGACACCGGGTTGGTGCCTTGCAGGTTGGAGTTGTCGAAACACTCAATCCAAAGCGGCACGGCTTCTATATGCAAGTCGGCTTGCAGGGTGCGCAGGATGCGCTCTGCATGGGTTTGCTTGCCCGTGGCATTGGCAGCCTGTTTTTTCTTTTGCAGCAGGTGGTATTGCACGTTTTTTTCCGACAGCTCGAGCAGTTTTTTCTTGTCGCCGATTTTTGGGACGGTGACAGCCCCTCCCCCGGCCCCTCCCCAATAGGGAGAGGGGAGCGTTACCTCAAACGGCACGATGATTTCCGGCGAAATGCTTTGAAATCGCTCTCTCAGATTTTGAATTGCGTACACGAGCAGGGTCTCCTTGTCCTCGTCCAGATTCTTCGTCAGCGTGAGCGTGTAGGTGTGAATGACGGCGCCGTTCACGACTTTGAGGTAGTTGACGAAGGCCTCTTTCTCGTCGTCGGCGATGGCGAACACGTCCACGTCGCGGATGTTGGGGCTGACGACCGTGCTGCGGCCTTGATAGTCCTCGAAGAGCGAGAGTTTTTCTTTTAGCAGTTGCGCTTGCTCGAATTGCAGATTTTCCGCCGCCCGCTGCATTTCTTCTTTCAAATGCGCCTTCACGGCGGCAAAATTGCCTTTCAGGATGTTTTTGATTTGCTCGATTTTTTGATTGTACGCCTCCTCCGTTTCCAGCCCCACGCAGGGCGCCGCGCAGTTTTTGATGTGATATTCGAGGCAGGGCTTGAATTTTCCTTTTGAGATATTTTCCGGCGAAAGATGGAGCGTGCAGGTGCGGAGTTGGAAAAGTTTGCGAATCAGCTCGATGATTTGCTCTACCCGAAATTTTTGCAAATAAGGCCCGAAATAGGTGGAGCCGTCCTTGATGACTTTGCGGGTCAGGAACACGCGGGGGAATCGTTCGCGTTTGATGCAGACGTAAATCAGGGGTGATTTTTCGTCTTTAAGCATCACGTTGTAGCGTGGCTGGTGTTTTTTGATGAGCGAATTTTCGAGCAGCAGCGCGTCGTGCTCCGTCTCCACGATGGTGAACTCGATGTGGTGGGCGTGGCGCACGAGCACCTTTGTCTTGGCGAGTTGGTATTTTTTGTCGCCGAAGTAGGAGGAGAGGCGATTGCGCAAGTTTTTCGCCTTGCCGACATAGAGGATAGTGCCCTCGGCATCAATGTATTTGTAAATGCCCGGCGCGGCCGGGATGCTGGGGGCAAATTCTTTGAACTGCTCGTTGGTCATGGGGACAAAATTATGTCACTCCATCGAACAGCCGCCTGATGGAGGGCGCGATTTGCTCAAAATCATGGTTGTTTGGAAAAACCAACCTATCATGCCATAAATTTGGGCCAACGCACTCACACCCTTGCGCAAAATCATCCACATTGACATGGACGCTTTTTTTGCGTCGGTAGAGCAGCGCGACCACCCCGAGCTGCGCGGAAAGCCCATTGCCGTGGGCGGCGGCGGGCCACGCGGGGTGGTGGCGGCAGCCAGCTATGAGGCGCGACAGTTCGGCGTGCGCTCCGCCATGTCAGGGGCAAAAGCGCGGCAATTGTGTCCTCAATTGATATTCGTTCGGCACAATTTCGAGCAATACAAGGCCGTGTCGCAGCAGATACGCGCCCTATTCGCCGAATACACGGACTTGGTGGAGCCGCTTTCCTTGGACGAGGCTTACCTTGACGTGACGAACCCCAAAATGGGGCCGCCTTCTGCCACGCTGATTGCGCGCGAATTGAGGCAACGGATTTTCGAAGCAACACAACTCACAGCATCTGCGGGGGTGTCGTACTGCAAGTTCTTGGCGAAAATGGCCTCCGACCTCAACAAACCCAATGGCATGGCCGTCATTATGCCTCACGAGGCAGAGGTATTTTTGGAAAAATTGCCTATCGAGAAATTTCACGGCATTGGCAAATCCACCGCCGCGAAAATGCACCGCATGGGCATCCACAATGGTTACGACCTGAAACAACATTCCCTGCTCGAACTGGCTCGGCGCTTTGGCAAGGCCGGACGCTTCTACCACGACATCGTGCGCGGCATTGACGAGCGACCCGTGCGCAACCAGGGCGTGCGCAAATCCATCAGCACCGAGCATACGTTCGCCACCGACCTCGACACCACAGCAGACATGATGGAGCGCCTGACAGCCATCGCCGAGGCATTGCAGCAACGCATCGAACACGCCGACAACCCGGGCCGTACCCTCACCCTCAAAGTGAAATACGCCGATTTCCACACCGTCACACGCTCCAAGACGCTCGGCCACGACATCGCTACTGCCCCCGAAATGCTCCAATGGGCTGCCCCCTTACTGGCCGACACGGAAGCCCTGACGCGCAAGGTGCGCCTGCTGGGGCTGGGGGTATCGAACCTGCGCCGCGAACACGAGCAGCAGTTGCAGACATATTTTGGGCCGGGCGAGCAGCTGACGCTGGATTTTTAGGGTAGTCGTCAACACTTGAAAACTTGCTGAAAACATTAAATCGCCCTGTCCGTTCGGTGGGACAACGGGGCGATTTAATGTTTGTACCATTCTGTCAGTTTGCTTAGGGCAGCAACACGCGGTCAATCACATGCACCACGCCGTTGGTGGTCAGCACGTCGGGAATCACCATGTTGGCCGCTGTGCTATTGCCATTGCCCTTCACGGTGAGCGTGCCGTTGTTGAAAGCGCCCAAAGTCAGGGCGGTGCCGCCCAGCGGGGCGACGTTGCCACCGTTCATCTCTGAGGTGAATTTGCCACCGTCGGCAATGACATGGTTGAGCAACACAGCCGTCACCACATCCTTTGGCAGCTTGCGGATGTCTGCCGGAACATTAAGAGACACACCCAAGTCAACGCCCAGCTGCTTGAACGCCGCATCGGTCGGGGCAAACACCGTGAACGACGGGCTGCCCGGAGAAGCCGTCAACGCGCCAGCCAGTTCGGCATAGAGCACTGCTTCCACCAAAAAAGTCAGCTCCGGCACGACGAACACTTTGGCTTGCGTGAGCGCAAGTGCCGACTGCACGATGTCCGCGCCAGTGGCCAGCAAAACCTTGTCTATGACATGGACGGTGCCATTTTGGGCTTGCACATCGGTGGCGAGTATTTTGGAGCCATTGATATAGTTGTCGGAGCCGCGCGCGATGAAGCGACGCACAGGGCCAAGGGCAGAGCCGGATGTCCTGTCAGGCTTGATGTCGCCTCCTTTCAAGTTGCCATTGGAGACGTGGTAAAGGAGCGTATTGGTAAGGAAAGCCCTGTCGAGCACGGCCAAGTCGCTTTCGTTATTGAGGCCGAGGCGGGCAAACGCGGCGTTGTTGGGCGCAAACACCGTGTAGTCGCCCGACGGGTCGTTGGGATTTGGATTGGACAAAACCACCGCCACGCCACCCTGTATGGCAGCGCCTTCGAGCGTGCTGAAGTCTGCATTGGTGACAGCGATGGAGGCGATGGTGGGCAGTACGTCCTTGTCGTCTTTTTTGCAGGAGACGAGGGCCATGGCCAGCATGGCAATCAGCAGGAATAAATGAGTCCGTAGCATGATGTAGAATTTGTTTTTTGTCGTGAAAGAAATAATCAGAACGAATAAACCACAGCGCCGGAGAAGCCCGTGGCTTCGCCGATGTTGCGTCCTGTCAGGTATTTGCTTGCCCCGACGGACACGCCCAAGCCGCCTGCTATGGGGACATAGAGATTGAGGCCTGCCCTTGTGAAGGTGACATCGGTGGCCGGGAAAAACCCGTCGAATCCTTCGCCGAGGATGTTGGTGCCGCCGTCGGAGACCTGCCCTGCATACCATGCGTCCACATAGAAATAGCGTGAGCCATAGCCAGCTTTGAGCTCGCCCACCAATGCGTTGGGCACTCGACCGCTGCGAAGGCTATATCCAGCCTGTGCGCCCAAAAAGAAACCCGATTGGGTGCGAAACTGGGCGATGGCCAAGCCGTTGGCGCTGGTGGCACGGTTGCCAATAGCGATGATGGATTGCAGCCCTTCGTCCACCTTGTAGTTGCCGAGCGGTGTTTTCAGGCCAGCAGCAAGTATGAAATCGAGGCGATTGGCGCCGAGTTCGGCGCTGTACGGGTTGTATTTGAAAAACAACGCGACATCCTGAATGCCGCTGCGCTCGTTTTCAAAGCCCAATTCCTGCAACACGGCTTGCGGGGCGTTGCCTTTGGCTTTGATGTACGGCAGCCCCAACACCACATCGAAACGGTCGCCAAGGCCGTAGGTGGCGTAAAGGGAAATGCTGTTCACCTTCACTTCATTGAAAATGGGCACCCCGGCGGCGTTGTTTGGCACCAGAAAAACATTGTCGTAGTTTTCGGCAGCGTACGAGACAGCGATTGCTCCATGCCCTTTTCCATTCATAAACCCGCTGACGGGGCTTTGTCCTTGTGCCAACAAAGGCAGGCACAGCAGGGCAATGGCACTTGTAAAATGATTGATTTGCATGATAAAAAAGTGTTTGCGTGATGGACAATTGATTTGTGTTTGACCGAGCCACAAAGTCGCCAGAAGGACAATGTGGCCTGAATGACAGTAATGGTTCGAATCTATCTCCGGAGCAGACCGTTTGGCAAAACCATGTTGGCACACACTTACGAGATGGAGCAGGCTTTTGGTTTTTTTGCTTCTTCTGACGCGGCATAAAAAACCGAATAGCCTGCATGGGCGTAAGTGTGGAGCATGGTTCGGCCGCTTCTCGACGTGGCGAGCGAGCGACACATTTTTACAAGGGTACGAAGGCTCGGTTTTGTCAAACTTAAAGAGCCGTTGAGACACAAAACGACCACATCATGCAGCACCATCGCTTCCTCATTTTCCTCAGTTTTTATTTGGCTCCACTCACCGCCTTGTCGGCTCAAGCCTCGCGCGACGTGGTCGTCATGTTGCCCGAAGCCCGCATCGTGGCCGACCGGCTGGTGCGTGGCGATGGCGACACTTACGGTTTGGGCGACTGGCGCTGCGATTTCAGGGTAGAGCTGGACGGCTCTACGCTCCATGTTATCGGAAAAATTGTGTTCGCGGAAAATGGCAACGACTTCACGCTCATCGTGGGCGAATACCGCCAGCGTATCGTCGTGGGCGAGTTGGAAAAATGTCGTCAATGTCAGCTATCATTGGAGGAGGCACGCGGCACGGTCAGCGGCCCCAACATAGGCGCGAGGGGGGCGCGATGGTACGTCGGGCAGGGGCTGATACGTCGCGCCAAAATCGTGACGGACACTTTTGGCGAGGATGTGGGCCGCGTCGGCGGCACCGTCGAGCTCGCGCCAGTATGGGTGCGGGTGGATTGCCCGATTGCCCAGACGGACTGAGCAAGGGTTCGCCCAGCGCCGCGCCTTTCCGACGATATTTTGTAAAAACTTAGTCAGCCTCCAAACGCAGAGGACCCCGATGACAGGCTTATATGTTTTTGACAGGATTTACAAGATTTACAGTTTTCTTGGCGGCGAAGCCACTTCATCTATCCTGTAAATCTTGTAAATCCTGTCAAAATTCAATGTGTGTTGTCCTGCCTAAGTTTTTACGAAATTTTTATGATGCGGCATGGTAACATCGCGCATGTCATGCGATATGAGTTCAACCATATCGAACTATGCCATGTCACACCAAAAAGTATTTCCTGTTGCGTTAAGCCTCCTCGTGTTGGGGGCTGTTTTATGGCCAGTGCGCGAAAACTGGCGCCGCAAGCCCAAAGACAGCTTTCCGCTGTCGTATTTTCCCATGTTTTCGCACAAGCGCGATTCGACCTATTCGGTCAATTATTTCATCGGCTATGATGCCGACGGGCAGAGTTTGCTCGTCCCGTATCGGTATGTGGGCACGGGTGGTTTCAACCAAGTGCGGCGGCAAATCAACAAAAAAGTGAAACAAGGCAAGGGCGCATCGGTGATTGGCAAAGTCGCCCGACGCTTGTCCAAGGCGGAGCAGCCCCCTTACGACGGTCTCGTGCGCGTCGCGTTGGTGACGGGCACCTATCATTTGGATAGCTATTTCCTGCATCGGCAAAAGACACCGCTGCATGAAGTAGTCGTCGCGGAAAAAACGATTGAGAAGCCATGAAAAAGATATTTCGACAACTCGAATTCTATTGGTTTTCGCCGATGCCTGCTCGACGGCTTGCCCTGCTGCGCATCGCGTCGGGCGCATTTGTGCTTTGGTATTTCGCCACGCGCTATCGGCTGATGAGCAGTGTCGCGCGCTCCGATGCCGACAATTTTGCTCCCGTGGGGCTGGCTGCTTGGCTGAGCCAGCCACTATCGCCCGAGGTGTTCATGGGCATCGTCTGGCTGTCTTTTGTTTTTGGCGCAGCGTACTTGCTGGGATGGAAATTTCGGTTCACGGGTATCGGATTTGCCTTGCTGAGCCTATTCGTGTTCAGCTATCGCTACTCGTGGTCCATGATTTATCACGACAACATAGCGGTAGTGCTTCATGTCCTGATTATTGCCCTAAGCCCTGCTGCGGATGCCTATTCTTTGGATGCGCGAAATCGAAATGATGCATCGGCAGATACTTTGCATTGGAGATATGGCTGGCCAGTGCGCTTGTTGTGCGCTGCTACCGCCATGACCTATTTCGTGGCTGGCATGGCCAAGGTGCTGGGAGAGTTGGCTTGGGGCTGGACGGATGGCTCGGCCCTGCGCTCGCAGGTGGCTGTGGACGCATTGCGCAAAGAGCTCTTGGGCGAGTCGGCCTCTCCGCTGTTTTACTGGCTCTACGCTCACGGGGAGTTGTTTTTGGCGATGGGGCTGTTCACGCTGTTGGTTGAGCTGGGAGCGCCTTTGGCCTTGTGGAGCAAGCGCAGTCGGGTCGCGTGGGCGCTTGCCACTTGGGGCATGCACTGGGGCATCCTTTTGCTGATGGGTATCAGTTTTCGATATCAGCTAAGCGGCCTGATTTTTTTGCCCTTCTTTGACGTGGAGAAATTTTGGCCTGCTTTGCGCTCCCGATGGTCGGCTTGGCGGTCGGGAGGAGGCCGAGCAGCCGAGTCGCCCAGCATCGTGTTGTTCGACGGGGTATGCAATTTTTGCAACGCCAGTGTGCGCTTCATAGCGAACCGCGACCCCGACGGCGTTTTTCGATTCGCTTCCCAGCAATCGCCCATCGGCCAATCTTTGCTGCAAGCGCACAGGGTACCGAACGACGAATCCTCCATCGTGCTGCTCGAAAATGGCCGCGTCTATCGGCAAAGCGCCGCGGCGCTCCGAATCGCTCGGCGTATGGGGGGACTTTGGCCGTTGGCCTATATGCTGATGGTGGTGCCTTCTCCCTTGCGCGATGGGGTGTATCGCTGGTTTGCCCGGCACAGATATGCTTGGTTTGGCCGAGCCGAGACGTGCCCGATGCCGCCGCCCGGCATGAGCATGAAGTTCTTGGACTGACACATCTGCACGCGATTGTGGACTTCTCAATCAGGGGGTATTGGGTGGCGAGACGGTTGCCCCCCCGTCAATCAAATCAATCAGCCACTCCCAAGTCACACTATTGGACATTTTCAAATTTGTCACGAAGTCACAAACAATGGTTCGTGAAGAATTTGAATTTCATGGTCAATTGATAGCCGTAATCACACTGCTGGACATTTTCAAGTTTGCCACGAAGACACAAAGACGCAAAGCAAAGTACTCATTGATTTGCTGCGTTTTGTGCCTTTGTGTCTTTGCAGCACAATAATAACGTCCAGTAGTGTGCTCCCAAGCTTATCACGCAAATCCTTCACTGATGCACACATTTTTTTCCAATAAAGGTCGCTTTTTGCTGGCCGAGTTTATTCGAGGGCGGTGGCGTTCCGTCTTGGGGGTGTTTTTGCTCGACTTGTTGGCGAATATCTGCGTGATTGTGCTTTCGTTGTTGTTGGCGCAGACGCTTGGCGCTTTGTTTGGGTTTTCTTCGGTGAGAGGTCGTTTTTTCTTTGAAAAAGCCGTGGCCTTAGAGACTTTGCTGTTGAGCCTCGTCGGTGTTCTGCTTGCCAAGTTTGTATTTGACTATGTGCGTCTCAGGGTTCGTGGAATGTTGTCGGAGGATTTTGCGCTGCATCTTCGACTCACAGCCTTTGAGCAGCATTTGAACACCACGCCCGCTCATCACGAATCGCGCGATGCCGGTCGGAGTCTGCTCCGGTTTAGCGGCGATTTGGGCAGCGCACAGCGGCTTCTCACGCACGGGCTGTTGCAGTTTGCCGCCGACCTCACGCTTTTGCTGATGGGCGTGTGTCTTGTGTTTTGGCTTGAATGGCGCGTGGCGCTATGTGTTTGTGTCTTGGTGCTGATAGGTGGGGCCATCAATCAGTCGGTCAATCGGCGCATCTCCTCCGTCGAGAATGCCCGACGCGGGAAGAAAGCAGGATTGTTGTCGCTGGTTAGCAGGACGTTGAGTCACCTGCCCAACATTCAGGCGCTCAACCGAACGCAGCGCAGTCGGCGCGACTTCCAGAAAAAGGCTGCTCGAGTGCAAGGTTTGGGGTATCGCTACCATGCGCTGGCCGCACTATCGGAATCGCTTCCGTTGCAGTTGGTGCAATGGCAGCTGTTGGCAGCCTTGATGCTTGCATGGTTATTGGGCATCGAGGGCAGCAGCGTCTTTGCGACGATGTTGGTACTGATGTCGTGGCGCAACCCCCTCGCAAGGCTGTTGCGGACGGGCTTGGTGTGGAAAAAAGGATTGCTTTCGTTGGAAAAAATGGCGGCGCTTATGCGGGGGCCGAAGGTCGTCGAGGGCAATAACATCTTGAGCGGGAAATATGCGAGCCAATTGCGCTTGCGTCATGTTTCTCTGGTTTTATCAGAGAAAGAGGTGTTGCACAACGTCAATTTTGAATTGGCCAAGGGTCAAAATCTATGTCTCCACGCCCCGACGGGCGGAGGAAAAACCACCTTGGCGAAATTGCTCGCGGGCTTGTACGAGCCATCTTCTGGCATGGTGGAATGGGACGAACAACCTGCCGAAAGCCTGCAAGCTCACTCGGTACGCAGGCAAGTGGCGATTGTCTCGGAGGCATTCCCGCTATGTGGCAAATCCCTATTGGACGCATTGAGCAATGGCAGCGGGGCAGAGTCAAAAGCCCGTGCCGAAAAGATGTTTTGGGAATGGCGGGAGTGTTTTCCCGCGTTGAGGTCTGTTGATTTGAAACACCGACGCACGCTTCAGCGGCTTTCGGCGGGCCAACAGCAATTGCTTCAGTGTCTTCGAGCGATTGTCGCCAGCAAGCCTTTTTTGATACTGGACGAGCCTTTTGTAGGGCTTGATGCCGAAACGGCATCCCTGTTGGGCAGGATTTTGTCGGAGCGGTGCGAGGGCAAGGCCTTGCTCTTGCTGACCGCCCAGCCCACATCCTTGCCCACTGCCATTTGTGCGCAAGCGCGTTTTCAGGTATCCCCGCTGAACTCCGCGATTGCTGGTAAGCACTTCCTGCCTGTTCTTGCCAATTGAGATGGCTTTCGCTGACTGTGATTGATTCTTGTGTGGCCCTTTGGCTCGCGTCTTCTTATGTCTCGAAGAGCCTGTTATGCTTCGCACCACCGGGTTTTGGGCTTGGCTAAAAGAGCAGTCTGCTCAAAATCAGGGAGAGCGAGCGTGGTGAACTGACAAATCCTATCGAATCAAGGTATACCCAGATTAAGAGGATTTGAATCTGCCCGTTGGCAAGACAGGGATTTCCTTGATTGATTTGCATGATTTCCAAAGGATTGCGAGCACCGTTCGTTCAAAACCACCTTGTCAGACCCTGTGCTCAGGGGCTTGCCCGGCCAAGTGAAGCGGACGGGGCTGATTTGCGTTGACTATATAAGCCTGTTTTTCTCCAACTACTTGGTAACTAATCTTGCGTGGTGCGATATAGTGACGAACAATTTTTTTTTCACCAATTCATCCGCATCATGTTTAAAAAAGTATTTCGATTATTGAACGCGCCGTTGAGCGTGTGGGTCTGTGCGCTCTTGTTTGCCGGGGCGGTGCCTGCGGCACAATCGCAGGGCTGCTCTCAACCATCCAACCTCAATTCGAATGTGTTGGCATCGGGCACCGTTGCGCTAAGCTGGTCAGCTATTGAGGGTGCCACCAGCTACACCGTGCAGTATCGGGTGGGCAATAGTGGGCCTTGGACAAACGGTGGCACCGTCGCCACCACCAACCAAGTCCTCACTGGGTTGCTCTCCGAGACTGTATACACTTGGCGCGTGAAAGCCAGCTGTTCCACTTATTCGAGCATTGCCACGTTCAACACAGGCGGTGGTGTGGGCGGAAACACCTCCTGTTCGTCGCCCTCCAATCTGAACGCCACCAATCTCTCGCCCACTTCTGTGGGGCTGAGTTGGTCGGCCATCGAGGGTGCGCTGTACTACACCGTGCAATATCGGGTGGGCAACTCTGGGGCTTGGACCAATGCAGGAGCGGTAGCGTTGACCAACCTGACCTTGAACAATCTGTTGACCAACACGGTGTACACTTGGCGCGTGAAAGCCAGCTGCTCGGTGTATTCGAGCATCGCCACTTTCAATACTGGCGGCTCTGGCGGCAACTCCTCCTGCTCGCAACCCTCCAATCTGGAAGCGCTGCTATTGTCCAACACTAGTGCAGAGCTGAGCTGGTCGGCCATTCAAGGGGCTTTTAACTACACGGTGCAATATCGGCAAGGGCTGAGCGGCGCTTGGCTCACCGCTGGCACCGTGACCACCACGAGCTTGGTACTGACGGGTTTGCAGGAGAACACGGAGTACTCGTGGCGCGTCAAAGCCAGTTGTTCGGTCTATTCCAGTCAAGCCGTGTTCACCACGGGGGGTAGCGGCTCTGGCGGCGGCGGCGGTGGCAGCACATCCTGTTCGGCACCCTCCAATACCAATACAGATGCCGTGTTTCCCACCTATGCAAATGTCAGCTGGGAGCCACAGGGTGGTGCATCCAACTACACGGTGCAGTATCGGTTGGAGCAGGGCACCACATACACCACCGTAGGCACTTTCACCGTGTCAAGCGCAACGATTACCGGCCTAACGCCAGGTATGCAGTATGTGTGGCGCGTAAAGGCCAACTGCTCCCCCTACGGCAGCGATGTGCAGTTCAGCACGCCGCTCAGCATGAACAACGGCGGGCAAAACAACGCCGCCGCCGCGTCGCGCCAGAGCGGGGAAGCAAGCCTGTTGCGTTTGTTCCCCAATCCAGCCACATCTGATTTTGTTCAAGTCGTGGCGCCCATGCCCTATTCGCAGCTTACTTTGCACGATATCACCGGGAAAGTCATCGCCCAACAAAACAACACTGGCTCGCAGCCTGTGATTGAGGTGAGTGATTTGCGACAGGGCGTGTATTTCGTGCGCCTTTCGTACGACGACGGCACCGCTCTCAGCACCAAACTAATCGTGGTGCGATAGGAACGGGTCGGCAAGGGTCTATTGGGTGCATTTCAAATTGTCGCTCTTATACGCCGGAACAGCGTTCCGATTTACTTGCGACAATTTGAAATGCACCCGGGTTCGTTCAAAACCACCTTATCCGCCCCTGTACTCAGGGGCTTGCCCGGCCAAGTGGAAGCGGAGGGGGCTGCTTTGAGTTGACTATGACAGCGCCTGCCGTCCGCAGGCGCTTGTTTTTTTCTCCCCCTTCATCCGGTAAAAAATTGGTTTTCGGCGAGTAACATGAACGAGCGTGTGCGATATACTGTCACAAACTTTCACTAACGAATCAGCGACTCATCATGTATTCCAACATCAAATCCAACATCAAAAAAGCCCTCACTTGCCAACGCATACAGAATTTTGACCTCAACACTCGATTGGTTGCCACTCACATTCCGCAAGCAGGCGACGTAGGCATCTTCAAGGTATTGCAAGCCTGCGGCAACATCATCATCGGCCCTGACAAGCAGAGCGTGAGCCTATTCGACGGCGATTTGGTGATGCTTGCCTTTGGAAGCAGGTACGCTACCAATCAAGTGGAGGGTTATGTGCCTGAAAGCCCCGTGCGCCATTGTCACCTGCTGGGAAGAGGTGGCGTGGCAGGGATGCTTGCCAGTAAAAATGCGCTTTTCAAAACAGCCACGTCTCAACTTGAACTGGTTGGATACGCCACCGGACGCAACGATTCCGTGCTCAACACCATCCGCTGGAAAGCGCTTGACTCGTTCAACCGATTCAACATCCGGGCAAAAGTCATCCTCTCCGTCGGCTCTTCCATGGATAGTGGCAAAACCACCTCAGCTGCTTGGCTATGCGGAGGGTTGCGGGCCGCAGGCAAGCGCGTGGGCTACATCAAACTGACGGGCACAACCTTCCCGAAAGATGCCACGCTCAATCTGGATAGAGGCGCTCATTTTGCCGCCGATTTTTCACACTTCGGCTTTCCGTCCACTTACCTGCTCGACCTACCCACCCTGCTCGATTTGTACCAGTCGCTTATCAACTTAGCCTGCGACCAAGCCCATGTGGATTATATCGTGATGGAAATAGCGGATGGATTGTTGCAGCGGGAAACCGCCATGTTGCTAAACGACCCCGGTTTTCGCTCCTCCGTACATGGTGTTTTGTTCTCTGCCTGCGACAGCCTTAGCGTGATTTCCGGGCTTCAGATTTTGGAAGAATACGGCGTGCGCCCGTTCGCTGTCAGCGGCCTTTTCACGGCGAGCGAGTTGTTGATAAAAGAGGTAAAAAGCAGGATAGACGTGCCAATACTCAGACTGGCTGATTTGCTGACCGAACGCGCCACCAGCCTCTGCGCCGAGGCCGAAGATTTGCTGGCGACAGAGGGCGTTTGGTCTGATGTTCAGCAAGAGCGCAGGATGAGGGCGTGATTGCAAGTGGCCGATAATCCACCTCTCGCTTGTCATTTTGTCAAACGCAAATGAGCGCAAACGGAACAGTTGGCACGAAATAACGAATCCAAATTTTCCCACGCTGATTTTTCTTCGAACCGTTGCCTCTACATCCGGGTGACGGTTCTTTTTTCAATGGTTCGTAAAGAATTTGAATTGCATGGTCAATTGATAGCCATAATCACACTGCTGGACATTTTCAAATTTGCCACGAAGACGCGAAGCAAAATACGCATTGATTTGCCGCATTTTGTGCCTTTGTGTCTTTGCAGCACAATAATAATGTCCAGTAGCGTGAGCCATAATTCACTTATCTTTTTGCAGGTTTCTATATTTCCCAACTGCGCAAAAAATATCAACGCTCACTCCAGCTACGTCACGAGTGCCTTCAAGGTGTTGAAATTCAAAAAATTAAGTCATTTTGTCACTACTCAAATTCTTCACGAACCATTGTTTTTAGAGCGAGTGAAAAACTTGTGGGGGGGGGTGGAGTTCAGGAGGATGTTGAGATTCTTCAAATGCCCGTCGAGGTGGAGACCACCCACGCGCAAAGTCATCAATAACCAAAAAGATGCCTTAGCGCCGCCGCCCCTTGCGCGTGTCAAACAAATACGAAAGGTGCAACTCGTGCGACGAACCTAAAGGCAGGTCAAAGGCAGTGATGTTGTAGTCGAAAGCGTAGCCGATTTTGAGACTGCCGTTTTCGGACAAAAAGCCGGGCAGGTTGAAGCCGGCCTCCAGATGCACCAAGCCGTTGGGGTTGAAACCAGCACCTACCCACAACGTGCGGACAGGCTGGAAGCGCCCCGTCAAGTGGAGATTGGGGCGCGCACCGTTGGCGTATTTGGCCCAAACGCTTATCTCGAGAAAACTCTCGGCGTTGAAAAAATGATACCACCCCCCTGTTGCATATAGGTGGGGCACGCGAGTGATGGGCACAAAGTTGGCCTGACTGGCCACCTCGACTTGTGCCGCCCAGAGCTGTGGCACCGAGAGGCCGGCGTAGAAGTTGTCGCCGGCCAGCCTGCCGCGACGTATGCGTTTGAAATAGTAAGCGCCGATTCCGATTTCGGGGTGGGTGGTGGCGATGTCGTCCAAAGGTATATCGGCGTCATCGAGCGTTTCCCACACGATGCGGTCGTGCAGGAGCCGGTACTGGGTGGCGCCTGCGCTGAATCCGATGGAGAATGCGCCGAGATATGGGTCGGCGGCGAACAGGCTGGCAATACGGCCATAAAAACCGGTCAGGCTAAGCGGGCCGACTCGGTCGCGCAGAAGCATGGCCCCTCCGGCAAGGTTGAAGTTGGCGTCGTGCGCACCGCTGTTGTGGACATACTCGCCCGAAAGGAGCATGGTGCGCGGGGTTTGTGGCTGAGCAGCCCACTGCAACCGATAGGAGGCGTTTATGCTTGTGTTGTATTCGTACAGAAAGTAATCGCTGCTCACCGAGGCGGGGTTAATGTAAGCGTATATCTGTCGAAACTGGGTCTGATACGGCAGTTGCTGAGCGCAAAGGTGTGAGGATGCCAAGAGGGCGAGCAAGATAGAGACAGGATAGATGTTCATGTGTTTTGCAGATTGAGGAGCGTTGATGAGTCTAACGTTGTTTCTTTTCCAACAAAATCACGGAAGAAGCCGGAGTGGACAGATATAGCAGTGGGCGCTGGGTGGTTTTGGGTTTGGGTTTTTTCTTTTCCAGCATAAGCGGCACTTCTTTTTGGATGAAGGCAAACAACTCGCCTATGTCGAGCGCCATGTCGCGGTTTTTATCCAAATTGGCGGGTTGCGCGACAAAGGAATCCAGCCCGAGCACGAGGGCGCGCGTAAACGCGCCGTTGCGCCAGGCATCGTCTTCATAACTATATTCTTCTGCTTGACAGGAAACGAGCATATTGAGGTTGTTGCGTCTGCTTGCGATGCCCGCCAGCCCGCTGCCCGATGTGGTGCCGCTGTGGCAGGCATCCACCAAAAAGAGCTTGCGGCAAGGGAGTTGCTGCAAATAGTTGACTATTTCTTGCTCAAAATCAAGGCTGGTTTCCTGCAAAAAAGGCCCGTCGTAGTCGCTGGCGGCAAGGCGGAAGCTACCGTCGTAGGCGCCCAACCCATGCCCCGACACGAACAGAACAAGCAGGTCTTTGGGCAATATTTGCAGGTCGGCGTAGCGATACTGCAAGCGTCGCAAAGCTTTGAGAATTTCCGTCTTCGTGGTGCGCTCTTCGGTCAGGAGGGTGTCCAAGAAAATTTTGCCGAAGGCATTGTTCGGGCTTTGCGAAAGGGCGGTGGCAAAGTCGCGCGCGTCTTTTGTGGTGTACTTGAGGTCGTCAGCAGGGATGCCGATGGCCACGATGTGCAGGTTGGGCTTGGCAGGCGCGTAAACGATGCGGAGCGGCTCGCTGCCAACACCTTCGAGTGGGTCTTTAAATACTGCTCGCAAGAGGTTCTCTCCTTCGCGCAGGCGCACGGTCTGGGAAAAGGTGCGGCTGCCGCGATTGCCGCTCATGCGCACCTCCTCGAATTTGGTTCCGGTGACGCAAGGCTCTCCGTTGATTTCCAGACAAAATTGTTGTCGTGTGATAGGCTGTTTCGACACGATTTTCACCTGCACCGTGATTTCTTCTTGCGTCCAAACAATCTCGGCCCGGTCGAAATTGTCGGGGTTGGGATACATCCAGACGACTACCACCGGGCTGCCTGTTGAGGTGTCTGGAACGGCGACAGGTGCGGCCAACGGCACCTCCAACTCCGTGGTGGCAGTATGCAGCAGATTGCCGTCAACCACCCGCAAATGGAAGCGATAAGGGTTGGCCGAAATCGCCGCCGTATGCAGGGGCAAAACGGGCACACGAACCGACAGGCTCTTTCCGGGAGCCAAATCGCCCAGCTTAATTTCGCTGGGCATCACCACCCCCGAAACAGGCGACACCGGATACAATGTCAGCCCTTGGGCAGCCTGCGCACCCGTGTTGCGCACTTCCACCATCAATGCCCTTTCCTGCCCAACGACAAGCCCGCTGTCAGGGGGAACGGCACCAATTTCGAGTATCGGCCCGTCGCGCTTGCCGATGTGCAACTCAACGACGTGCGGCTCGCCCAAAGGGCGGTCTTCTTGATAAAATTGAACCCGAAGCGCGTAAGTCCCCGGAGGGGTATTCTCCGCAACGCGCACGGGCAGGCCCCACTCGAGGCGCGTGCCCGCCCGCACCAGCGGTATCAGCACCGACCGAGTGCTGGGTATGCGCAGATAAGCATCCAATGCCGGGTCGGCACTTTTGATGACTGCCCTCAGGTTGCCTTGCCCTTTGTTCCCGTTATTTTCAATAAAAAAAGGCACTACGGCGCGACCGCCGACAATGTAGGGCTGCCCTGATGGGTAGCGAGCTGGCTGTGTGCGCACGGTCAGCGTTTCGGGTTTGGCTTTGCGTTCGGAACGAGGCAGCAACTGCAAAAGCCATCCTTGCCTCATTTTCAGAACCTGCCGGGCTGTGGCGCCCACGGCGAACAGTCTCCCATCGGGGTGTTCGGCCAAAGCGTATAGGACATCATCGAGCTTGCTGCCGTAGTAGTGGTCTTTGATGTGCTTGCTTTCCAAGTCAAACTGTGCAAGCCAAGCAGAGATGCGCCGGCTACCGCGCTCCAAAGAGGCGCTACCGCCCGCCGTCAGCAGCTGCCCGTTGTGCAAGCGCAATACAGCGTGGGTAGCATCGAACTCCCGTCCGCCCAAGGGCTGGTACAGATGCATCTTGCCGTTGTGTCCCAGTATGCTTAGAAAGCCGTTTTCGCGGTCGCGGGGGTCGTACACATTCCCCACGATAGCAAACATGTTGCTGTCGAGCGCAGCAATGGCCGTGCCTTGTTCTGCCTGTGATGTCGGGTATATTTTTTCCATGAGCTGCTGCCCGTCGGCATCCAGCCCAACGACCCATAAATGTTGCCGCCCGAATTCCTCGGCGGTGCCTACGGCGAAAAATGTCCCCTCTGGCGTGAGCGCCGCTGCCGTCGCGAGGGTAGGCAGTCGGTGATATTGGAGGCGGCGCTCCCACACGACTTCCAGCGCTGGGTTGAGCCGCAGCAGCCATGCCGATTGGCCGGAGTTGCCAGCCAACCACACATCGCCATTTGGGCTGGTGGCCACGCTCACGAAAGCATCGTCGTCGGGAGTGCCGAGCAAGATTTCCCGCTCCGTCTCGCCCCGTTCGTCCAAGATGAGCAACCAGCCGTCTTTTTTGCCGAAATAACGGGCCTTAGTTTTGTGGCGGCTGCTGGGTGTGGTGGAGTAGCCGGCCAAGACGTAGCGCCCGTCGGGCAGGACGGCTATTTGCCCGCAACCATCGTCGTTTTGGCGACCGATATGGCGCTCCACGATTTTGTTCAGTTGAGCATCAAAGGCCACGAATACGATGTCTTCTCCACCTTGGCTACCTCGGTTGGTGTTGCCGGCAGCAGCGATGTCGCCCCGCCAGTTGATGGCCAAAGTGCGCAGTTCATCCTGTCCGGCGGTGCCGATAAATCGTTGTTGCAAAGGCTCCTTGGGCAAAATGAGCGACTGCCCGGCGGTATCGGCGACCACCAGGCAAGCCAAAACGGTGAGCTGGAAACACCGCAATCGGTAGCAATTTTTATTCATGTTACGGGCTGGTTGGGTTTAGTCGAGCAAACTGAATCAAAGTGCTAATCAGCTTTCACCCGCAATATCGTAACGGCTGCCACGCGGCCTTCCGCTGGCGTGGACTGTGCCGCAAAAGCCATGCGTTCGGCGGAGAATTGGATGTGCGGCGCGGATATGAGCAAGTCGGAAAAAACGGTGCGAACTCGTCGAGGAAAATCGCCGTCGGTTTGTGCGATTTGCCGAAGGCGTTGCTCAAAATCAGGCAACTGCGTGTGGCTGTATAGGATGCACAGATAATCGTCGCCGGGCAGCGACAATTGCAGCAAATGTTCCTCATCGGGCACTACTATCTCCACTGCCCGGTCGAGCATGAAGCCAGCCGAGGCAACTGCGTCTTTTTTTCGGGGAAAATGCTGGTTGAGTGTGCCGTCGGGCCCTTGGCTGAACACATATACATAGCGACCTCGCGGCACCTCGCGTGCCACCAATTGAAACACTTCTCCGACCCGAAAGGATGGTTGCGCGGTGACATAAAGCCCCGTTTTGGCATCTTGCAGCCGGGTTTCCACTTCTTCAAAATACATCAACTCGTCTCCTTGTTCGGTGGCCACAAAACCCGCTGGGCGACGGAAGACGAATTCGCCGCTCAATGGGTATCGTGTCGCCATCTGTTGATTGGCGAGCGTGCGTGCCGACGGCTGTGGGGTGCTATCGGCAAAGGTAGCGACGGCAACAGCATCGGGCACAATCACAAAAGCATAGCGGCACAGGCGCTCGAAGTCATCGTAAGCCAACCGGATGAAGCCATTTTGCCCCCAGGAAGGGCCAAAGCTGTTGAGCAAGTCGAAGTATTTTTCCACGCTATTGTAACCCACAAGCACCAGTGCATGATAACCGACGATAGGTTCTGTTTCTGCCGGATTCCAAGAAACGGCTCCGGGAAGCACCTCGAAAAAACTTTTGGTCACGCCCACGCCAACCACAAGCGGCGTTTTGGTGGCCAAAATCCTGCACGCTTTGCCCACCTTAGCCTTCGGGTCTTCGTCGAGCGCAAACACGGCGGCAAAATCTTGGGCGCGGTAGCTCGATGCCTCTGCCGCCTCGTCGGGGCCTGGCTTGTCATGGCAGGAGTATTGTTCGTAATTGAACGTCCTTTCGAGACAATCGCCCTGCTCTTTCAACAGGGTAAGCGCGTCTTCGAGGTAAGCGCCGTCGGCGCAATCTGCTTGGCCCCGACGCACTTGATTGTAGATGAAGGCGGCGGAGTTGGCCTCCTGAGTGATGCGCGCCTGTTCGGTCGAGTTGTTGAGGATGGCCCGTTGAATGGTAAAGGCACCATAACCAACGGCCCAGCCGACACAGGAGCCGGTCTGCCGTTGGTCGCCGGGCACGGGGCAGTACTTCTTCAAGCTGACCCGCACGGGTATTTCGGTGTACTTGGCACCGTTGTAAGTCGGCAACACGGCCAGTTGTCCGTAGCGTTCGTCGGAGACCAACAAGCCAGTTGACTGCGCCGTGAGAGCAGACGGGATGGCGAACAGTAGCGATAAAGATATCCAAAATTTTAGCATCGGTCTCAATTGTCAGGTAATGCATCAAGCAATGCTTTGGCTTTGGTGTGGTAGATGCCATCAAGCGGCATTTCCGAAAGTGCCTGCCGGGCGGCGAGCGTATTGTTTCTTTCCAAATAGGCCAGAGCGAGGTACCAAAATGCAGCTTCTTTAAGTGGCGGTTCTTCCGACAAGGAGGCTAAGGACAAAGGTTGTATGGCCTTGTCTGCCTGCCCAGACAGTAGATACGACACGCCGAGATAAAGCCGTGCCGCGCTATCGGGGCGTTTAGCCAAATACGCCTCAAATGCCCGGATAGCTTCGGCGTGGCGACCTGCGTCGTAGGCGGTCATGGCTCGTTGCAAATCAGGCAGTTGTTCAGCATTGGATGGAAGCGAAAACACGTTTTCCAAAGGCTCCAGAGCGGTCCGGCTCAGTTGCTGGGACGTTGTGGCCGAAGCGGTCGCCCGCTCGGCGACGAGGTAGCCTCCGAGAGCAAGGATTAGCAAGGCGGCACCGCCCCCCAACCATTTCCACACCGTTTTGCGGAGAGAAAACGTCGGGGCGGGCGGCGGTGGCGGCGGGAATCCTTCCTCAGCCATCACGGCAGCTATGGTAGCGCTGGCAGCGACAGCGTCGGGATAGCGAAGTGCCCGAGCGAGGCTTTGGCTAAAAGCTATTTCGTCGGCTATATCGGGGTCTGCCTGTGCTTGTTGGAGCAAGGCTTGTCTGGAAGCATCGTCGAGCTCGCCAGCGACGAAAGCCTGAATTTTTTCCTGTAGGGAGAGATTTGTATTTTCCATGATAATCTCAATCGTCTGATTGTAAAGAAGCGGATTGCTGATGCAGCCATTCGTCCACCATTTTTTTGAGTTTTTTTCGGCAATCAAAAATTCGTTTTCGCAAGTTGTTGTAATCGTAGTTTAAGCGTTGGGCCACGTCTTGAAGGCTGATTTCTTGCAGATGGTAGAGGCGTATAATGTCGTTGCAAGGCGATTCGAGGCGTGCAAGACAATGATGTAGGGCTTCGATACGGTGGTCTTTGACGATGGCCTCTGCCACGGATAAGTCGCTGTCGTCGGCGATGGCTATGTGCGCTTCGTCCAATGTGTCGGCATGGCGCACCTGTCGGCGACGCAGTTCATCGCGCCAAGTGTTGGAGGTCAATATATAGACGTATCGTTCGAGTTTCCCCCTGTCGTTGTAACGGTTCTCGCGCACAGCGTTCCACAGTTCGAGCAGCACTGTGTGCACCATCTCGCGGGCATCGTGGTCGGAGCCGCTATTCTTTTTCACATATCCGACTATCATGCCGCCGAATATGCGATACAGCTCCCGAAAGGTATCGGGGTTGTTGTTCTTTAAGCCGTCTATTACAGTGACGCTATCCATTTATGTTGTACCGATTTGTCTTGCTTGCCGGGCTTGCGCAAAATTTGTGGTTTGAGCCAACTTTTTTAAAATTGACGTTCGGGAAATATCGTTGTTCGCACGCCAACAACTTGACGTTATATCGCACGGCATTTGAAAAGTTACCGCAACATTTGCCAAAATTTTTTGGTAACAATTCGGAGGTGCTGCGATATACACATACGATTTCAAAGGCGAAGATTATGCGAAGCATCTTGATGTTGTTTTTATTTTTTTGTGGGGGCACGTTTTATGCACAACAACACACCCCGCGCTTGGGCAGCAGCAACGCTGCGGTGCCCCGTCCGCCCGCCAACCTCAATGCCAGCGATGGGGTGTATGATAAGTTCGTCCTCATTCGCTGGGAGCCAGTTGGCAAAACGAGCGAATACCGCTTGTTTCGAGCAACTTCACCAGCAGGCGCTTCCCTGACCGAACTCACCAAGTCAAGTCAGAGCAGCACATGGTTTTGCGATTACAGCGCCGAAAAAGGCAAAGACTATTTTTACGCAGTCATGGGTTCCGACGGGAAGAACTATTCCGCGTTGAGTGCGTTCGATAAAGGTTTTTTGCGCAAAGACGACAAGGTGGCGCAGGATGAGTCTCTCACCGCCATCGAGCATGAGAGATACGCCGCTCCCAAAGTCGTGTTCGTGTTGGTGGAAAATGTTCGAACCAATGTTGGGGAATATGCCCCCGGAGACACGGCACATCTTTCCATCTCCTTGCACAATGTTTTTGACGAGCCTGCTCATCGCACAGAGCTGCGGATTTACCTGTCGGAGGATGCTACTTGGGATTTCAACGACCGCCTGCTGCTGAACAAAACGTATAGCGGATTTCCGGCCAACGCCAAAGCTGTACTCGAGGAAATGACGTTGTTGCCCACCCCTCTTTTGCCCGGTGAATACTTTTTGCTTGTCGTGCTGGCCCCCGAAGGCGATATTTTGAACGCCAAAACCGGCTCGACTATCATTAATATCTCTGACCGATGACTCGTATTGGACTGACTTTTTTTATTTCGTTTTTTGCATTCATACTCGCTGCGCAACCCCCTTGCGACCCACCCATCTCAGGGTCCGTATCCGTGTCCGGCCCCGTGTGTCCGGGTGGTACAGTATTCATCACTTTTACGTTTGATGACGATGACCTCGACGTGACTTATATTTTGGCAGGTGTGACCTATTTGGAAGAAGATGTGGATGATGGTTTCACCATAGAGTATGTCGCCTTTGGCAGTACGACAGTAACACTCGTGCAGGCGGTGGACGATGATGACGACGACGGCTGCGTCACGGTTTTTAATCAAACGGTAGCCATCACAGTCTCAACACCACTCCTATCGCTCAATAGTAACAATCCCACTTGTGACCAAAACAACGGCAGCATATCGGCTTCCACCTCCAACGGAATCGCACCCTACCAGTACAGCCTCAACGGCGGGAACTTCCAGAACAGCGGAAACTTTACCGGACTTGGCGCAGGCACCTACTCAATAGTCGTTCAAGATGCCATAGGATGCACCGACGAACAAACAATTGTACTCTCCAGCCCCGGCGCCCCATCCCTCTCGCTGACCACCCAAGACCCCGACTGCGGCCAAAACAACGGCAGCATATCCGCATCCGGCTCCGGCGGAACCCCGCCCTACCAGTACAGCCTCAACGGCGGGAACTTCCAGAACAGCGGAAACTTCACCGGGCTGGGGCCGGGCAACTACACCGTCACCGTGCGCGACGCGGCCAACTGCACCGCCCAGCAGTCCGCCACGCTCTCCAGCCCCGGCGCCCCGTCCCTCTCGCTGACCACCCAAGACCCCGACTGCGGCCAAAACAACGGCAGCATATCCGCATCCGGCTCCGGCGGAACCCCGCCCTACCAGTACAGCCTCAACGGCGGGAACTTCCAGAACAGCGGAAACTTCACCGGGCTGGGGCCGGGCAACTACACCGTCACCGTGCGCGACGCGGCCAACTGCACCGCCCAGCAGTCCGCCACGCTCTCCAGCCCCGGCGCCCCATCCCTCTCGCTGACCACCCAAGACCCCGACTGCGGCCAAAACAACGGCAGCATATCCGCATCCGGCTCCGGCGGAACCCCGCCCTACCAGTACAGCCTCAACGGCGGGAACTTCCAGAACAGCGGAAACTTCACCGGGCTGGGGCCGGGCAACTACACCGTCACCGTGCGCGACGCGGCCAACTGCACCGCCCAGCAGTCCGCCACGCTCTCCAGCCCCGGCGCCCCATCCCTCTCGCTGACCACCCAAGACCCCGACTGCGGCCAAAACAACGGCAGCATATCCGCATCCGGCTCCGGCGGAACCCCGCCCTACCAGTACAGCCTCAACGGCGGGAACTTCCAGAACAGCGGAAACTTCACCGGGCTGGGGCCGGGCAACTACACCGTCACCGTGCGCGACGCGGCCAACTGCACCGCCCAGCAGTCCGCCACGCTCTCCAGCCCCGGCGCCCCATCCCTCTCGCTGACCACCCAAGACCCCGACTGCGGCCAAAACAACGGCAGCATATCCGCATCCGGCTCCGGCGGAACCCCGCCCTACCAGTACAGCCTCAACGGCGGGAACTTCCAGAACAACGGAAACTTCACCGGGCTGGGGCCGGGCAACTACACCGTCACCGTGCGCGACGCCAATGCCTGCATCAACATCGAATCTGTGGCGCTGACCAATCCAGGGAGCAATCTGCCGCTTGCCATGCTGTCAGCCAATACGCTTAGTGGTTGTCGAGGGACGACATTCGTGCTCACCGGAAACCTTCCGTCCGGCACCACAGGCCAATGGGATTCCGACGAGGTGGAGCCACCCACTTCCGGCACCATTTGGAGTTTGAGCAACGCGCCTATTGGCGTTACGACCATCACATGGACGCTTTCAGCCCCCGGATGCCCCAATTACAGTACGGCCATGCTCGATATCAACGTGCTTGCTCCTCCTATTGCCAATCCAGATGGGGTTTTCAATGTGTCGGACAACAGTACGGCGGAGGCTCCTGTTTTGCTCAACGATGTTTTCTCTCTGCCCGTGACCGCCAGTATCGTGGGCACCCCGACGCAAGGCTCGGCGTTTTTCAACGCGCAAAACCTGCTCGTTTATCAGCCTAATGTCGCTGGTTATGGTCTCGATACCGTGGTTTACAGGATTTGTTATCCAAACTGCCCGAACGAATGCGACACGACGCTGGCGCTGTTCCGAAATATCCGCGCCGACGACCCTTGTGTCATTACTGGCGATACTTCCAATGTGTTCACCAACGGCCTCACACCCAACGGTGACGGGCGCAACGACTTTCTGGTGTTTCGCGTCGTGAGTGTGGAAGATTGCGCCGTCAATTATGCCCAAAGCGAGATCATCATTTACAACCGCTGGGGCGATATTGTCTTCGAGGCATCGCCTTACAACAATGACTGGGGTGGCAAAAACCGCGATAAGCAAGACCTGCCGCCGGGGGTCTATTATTTCGTGCTGCGCGTCACCCTCGACAAGGTCTATTCACAATTCGGGAGTGTTATTTTGATTCGATGATAAAATCGGCTAATCGAGTAACTTTTCCCCCCTTGTGCGATATGTCGCTGTAACTATCGCACAGCACAATGAGACCTTTTATTTTTGTCTTCTTCGCGTTCCTCGCAGCGGCACCAGTAGCCGCCCAACAACAAATCGGCATCAGCATCAACGTAGGTGCTCGCAAGACCGTCCGGCTGGACAAAAAATCCACCATTGACCTTCGACAGCAGATTCAACTCGTGCCCGAAATCAAAAAATATAGCGGCAAGTTTGGCGACTTCTTCAACGAGGATGGTTTCTGGCCCATACCAGACCGTCGCCAAAAAGATGACGACGACGATGATGACGACGATGATGATGATGATGACGACGACAATGGTGGCACAGGCAGCAACAATGGTGGCAACACCCCACAAAACCCTGTCAAAGAGTTGGACGACAATCCCCAAAGCATTGCTTGGGACTGGCGCAGCACAAGCGGGGTTCAGTACAACTTTCAAGCGTTCAAATGGCTGCGAGCGAGTGCCGGATACGCCCTGATGCATGACTGGGAAAAGCCGCGTCACAGCCTGCGTGCCGAAATTGCCTACCGCCCGCTCAGACACTTCAAGGGCAAGCGCAAATGGGATGTGGCCGCTCGCACCCTATTCCAATACAACGGCGCCGAGCACAGAAAAAAAAGGGAAATGCGCTGGCAGGCATCTTTGGTGCCTCGCACAGATATCGCATGGACATTTAGCAAAAATCACACACTTACTTGGAGCAATGCGCTCAACGGCATTTGGGACGACGGTGTTTTCAAATTCGACCGTTGGCGCTCCAACATCAACCTCGGCTTGGTGTATCGAAAAATCCATCGCTTCACACTTGGTGCCCAATACCAAAAACGACTGGACAAGCCTCGAGATTCAAAAGGAATAAGCATCGGATACGAGGTTCGTTTTTGATTGTGCCGACTGTGGCGTTGCAGATACCTACTTTTGCGGCATGGCTTTTAAAAACCTGCTGCACTTGCTACCCTTGATGGTGGTTGCCGCCTTGATTTTGCTTTCCGACATTTCCTCGTTCGATGCCCTCCGGCACCCCGCCGCACAAGACTGCTTGCAGCTTTGCGAAGCATATTTCGAGCGTTGGAGCGGCATCTCCGCGCATAGTGCCCCTGTTGGATGGGCGAATGGCTACCCGATGGCAGGCGCAGTGCTGCGATTTTGGGTGCCGGATGCTTCGTTGGCTTTGCAAGTGATTTCGTGGGTATCGGCTGGTTTGGCGGTGTGGATGTTCGAGCGGCTGCTACAATTGTGGGCACCCGGCACCTCGCCAGCGTCGCGGTGGGTTTTCACCGGGCTGGGGCTGGCGATGTCGCCTTTTTTCATCAAGGCAGGCCTCTCGGTTTTGCCCGATGCGTTGGGGCTGTTGTTTTTTTTGGCGGCGCTGTATGTGGGCTTGCGCGTATTGGAGTCGAGGCACCACAAAAGCGCGACGTGGGTGGCGATGTGGGCCGTATGGGCTGGGGTCACTCAATGGAGCGCGTCGGTTTTTTTGCTGCCATTTGTGGTGGCCATTGGGCGGCGGATGATGCGTCGGCAGCAATGGGGCTGGGTGTTGGCGATGAATGGTGTGGGCGTTGCGACGCTGGGGTTTTATTGCTTCTCCTCCTCGTCGGCGCTCGGCTTTGATGCCCCGTCATGGCAGGAGTGGTCGTTGGGCAATTTGTTCAGGCGTTCCTTCGAGTCTTCGCCGGGCGGCCTTGCTCCATATCTCTTGCCCAACGGCCTCTACATACTCGCTCCGTTAGCGCATCCGGGTTTTTGTCTCCCGCTCTCCCTGCTCTTTTTGATGAGCAAAAAGACCGATTTTCACCACGCCGCTCAAAAAATACTGCTCCTGAGTCTGGTGCTTTTTGCCCTCTTCGTCGGCGGCCTCCCTGAGCAGGAAATGCGCTACTTGCTGCCGGGGTTCACGGTGCTGCTTCTGTTCCTCTTTCCCGCTTGGGACAGGGTGTTTGCCTACGGCTTTTATTTTTTCCGAAGGCTTACGTTCACCATTCTTTTGCTTGCGTTGGCCATTCAGGTTGTTTCGAGCGTTTATCTGGTGTTTTCGAGGTAACACCTCACACCGAGACCTCCATTTTTCAAAAATCCCGTAGATTTACCCCCGCCGTAACAAGTACAATAAGCGTTTTTCAGCAAAAACAAAAACTACGCACTATGAAGAGAATAGCCCTTTCCATGCTGCTCGCCCTGTTCGTGGCGGGCCTTTTCGCCCAAAAACAAGAACCCTATCAATTCAAAGACATCAAGCGCCTCGCAGCCACCGAGGTGAAAAATCAGGACAAAACTGGCACTTGCTGGGCTTTCAGCACCGCCTCCATGCTCGAGAGCGAAGCGTTGCGACTGGGCAAAGGCACCACCGATTTGTCGGAAATGTTCATCGTGCGGCACATCTACCGCCAAAAGTGCGAGAACTATGTGCGGCGGCAGGGGACGGCCCAGTTCGGCGAAGGAGGCCTCGCACACGATGTTTTTCATGTGGCAAAACAACACGGCATCGTGCCGGAAAGCGCCTATCCGGGCCGCAAAAACCCAAACAAGCCCCGCGACCACAGCCAGCTGGAAAAGGACCTGAAATCCATGTGCGACGATTTTGTGGCCAAAGGCAAAGCCGGCAAACTTTCCGCCGATTGGCTCGCCAAGATTGACAGCGTGCTCGACGTGGAGTTTGGCAAAGTGCCTTTGCAGTTCGAAGTCGGCAGCACGATGTTCACCCCCGCTTCCTACCGCGATTTCCTCGACATCAAGCCCGAAGACTATGTGAACATCACGTCGTTCACTCACCACCCTTTCTACGAAAAATTCATCCTCGAAGTGCCCGACAACTGGGCCAACGGGATGTATTACAACCTGCCCATCAACGACATGATGCGCAGCCTCAACTATGCCCTCCAACAAGGCTACTCCGTCGCTTGGGATGCCGATGTGAGCAATATGGGCTTTTCGAGCGCCAACGGCATCGCCATCGTGCCACAAAAAGAATGGGCCGAGCTCAGCCTCGCCGAGCGCCAAAATGCCTTCAAAACTTGGGAGCCGGAAAAAACCATCACGCAAGAATACCGTCAGGAACTCTTCGACCGTCAGGTGACGGTGGACGACCACTTGATGCACATCGTCGGGCGGCTCGACGAGGCACACGGCGGCGACTTCTACGCCGTGAAAAACTCTTGGGGCGAAGTGTCAGACCTCAAAGGCTACCTCAATGTGTCGGAAGCCTACATGCGCCTCAACACCATCGCGTTCACCTTGCACAAAAACGCCCTGCCCGCCGATATCCAGCGTCGCCTTGGCATTCAGCCCGACGTGCCGAAACCTACTGGCCCGACCATGCGCCCGTCCAAAACAACGCCCACGAATGAAAAACCGAGCGACTCGCAAGTGTCGCCCGCTAAAATACAGCCCAGAGTGAACACCGTCCAACCCAAGACAGCACCCAACAAAAACGTATCCGACAACTAATTCGCATGAAAAGCACACCGCTTACCGAAAGACACATCGCTCTCGGCGCGAAAATGGCCGAATTCGCGGGCTACAACATGCCCATTTCCTACACCTCCATCACCGATGAACACCGCGCCGTGCGCACCGCCGTCGGGGTGTTCGACGTGAGCCACATGGGAGAGTTCATTGTGCGTGGCAAGGATGCCACCCGCTTCCTCCAAAGCGCCACCACCAACGATGTCAGCAAGCTCAAGCCCGGCGACGTGCAATACTCCAGCTTGCCCAACAAAAAAGGAGGCATCGTGGACGACCTGCTCATCTACCGCCTCGACGACGCGCCCGAAATGACGGTGGATGGCGAGCAAAGCTATATGCTGGTGGTGAACGCCTCCAACGAGACCAAAGACTGGCGCTGGCTCAAGCGACTCGCACGCGGCCTCGAGGTGAAAATGCAAAACATCTCGGCCAAAACGGGTCTCATCGCCGTACAAGGCCCCAAAGCCGCCGAAGCACTGCAAAAACTCACCGACATTGACCTGAAAAGCATCAAATACTACAGCTTCCGCCGGGGTCGCTTTGCAGGCTGCAACAACGTCATCGTGTCAGCAACAGGCTACACGGGTTCGGGCGGTTTTGAGATTTATGCCAAAAACAAAGACTTGGTGAAGATATGGGACAAGGTCTTCAAGCACGGCGAGAAATGGGGCATCAAGCCCGCCGGCCTCGGCGCACGCGATACACTCCGTCTCGAAATGGGCTACTGCCTCTACGGCAACGACATTGACGACAAAAGCAGTCCGTTGGAAGCTGGACTGGGGTGGATAACCAAACTCGGCAAGACGGACACGTTCCCCTCAAAAGAGCGTTTTCAAAAACAAAAAACGGAGGGCGTGAAGCGCCGCCTTGTCGGTTTTGTGCTGGATGGCGAGCGCCGCGTGCCGCGTCATGGCTACGAAATCGAAAGCCGCCGTGGCGCAAAAATCGGGGTGGTGACCTCCGGCACCCATTCCCCCACCCTCGACAAACCTATCGGCATGGGCTATGTAAAAGTCAAATTCGCCGAACCCGGCACCAAAATCATGATTGTGGCTGGCGGGAAAAAACTCGAAGCGGTGGTGACGAAGGTTCCTTTTGTGGAGCCGGGAGTGTGAAGGAATTTGCGATTTGCGATTTACGAATGACCTTTCAAGAATGACTCCAATGAAAGAAGTCCACTATTCCGACTACCTCCAACTCGAAAAAATACTTTCAGCACAAACCCTTGAAAGCGAGTTGCAAGGCGCCCCCGCGCACGACGAGATGTTGTTCATCATCATCCATCAGGCGTACGAGCTTTGGTTCAAGCAAATCCTGTTCGAGATAGACTCGGTGGCCGACATCATGGCCAACCCGATTAACGACAACTCGCCCGACCTCCAAACGGTGGTGCATCGGCTCAGTCGCGTGGCGACCATCTTGAAAGTGGCTGTCCACCAGATTGATATTCTGGAAACGATGACCCCCATGGACTTCCTCGATTTCCGCGATTTCCTGCGCCCCGCTTCGGGTTTTCAAAGTTGGCAGTTCAAAATCGCGGAGGCCAAACTGGGGCTGCGATTTCCTGAGCGTTTTGGTCAGGAATACTACATCTCCCAATTGCGCCCGGCTCAAGTCGCCCTGATTAAGGAGACCGAACAGCGCCCTTCCCTGCTCGATTTGGTGAGCGCGTGGCTCGAACGGATGCCCTTTTTCGATGTGCCTGCTTATTGGGCCACCTACCGCCCCTTGTTCCCTGTGGCGGATGGGAAACACCCATTTTGGAGCGATTATTCAGCCATCTACACCAACAGTCTGGTCGAGGGCGAAAAAGGCAATGTGGGGCATTTCGAGAAATTCTTTTTCGGCGAAAACACCCCCGCAGAGCGCCGCCTTAGCGCGAGCGCCGCTCGTGCCGCCCTTTTTATCATGCTCTATCGGGGCTATCCGCTGCTCCAACTGCCTTTCCAACTGCTCAACAACCTGCTCGAAATAGACGAGCAACTCTCCACTTGGCGCTACCGCCACCTCAACATGGTGACGCGCATGATTGGCTTGCGCACCGGAACAGGCGGCTCCAGCGGTCAGGGCTACCTCAAAGGCGCTTTGGACAAACACTATATTTTTCGGGACATCGCCGCGCTTTCCAGTTACCTCATCGAACGGCGAAAACTCCCGCAACTGAGCAAAGAGTTGGAACACGGGTTGGGGTTTTGAGCGGGTGAGCCGGGTCAACGACTTGACTGGTGCTAAGACAAGACCATTTTCTCTGCTTCCCGTCTCGTCGCCAATTTTCACATTCCCTCATTAGCACATTATCACGTTAGCACATTAGCAAATTGACCACCGACGCGCAATATATCCGCCGATGCTTTGACTTGGCGCTGCTGGGGGCAGGGCATGTGTCACCCAACCCCATGGTGGGCGCGGTGCTGGTGCACAAAGGGCGAATCATCGGGGAAGGATGGCACCAGCGATACGGCGCGGCCCATGCCGAGGTCAATTGCGTGCGCTCCGTCGTGCCTGACGACCGCCCCCTGATTCCCTATTCCACCTTGTATTGCTCGTTGGAGCCGTGTTTCCATTTTGGAAAAACCCCCCCCTGCGTGGATTTGATTTTGGAACAAAAAATACCGCGCGTGGTAGTGGCGAACGAAGATCCCAACCCCCAAGTGGCTGGCCAAAGCATCGTCAAAATGCGCACGGCAGGCGTGGAAGTGGTGACAGGGGTGCTGGCAAACGAAGGGCAATGGCTCAATCGTGCCTTTTTCACTTGGCTCGAACTGCAGCGCCCCTACATCATCCTTAAATGGGCGCAAACCCGCGATGGCTTCCTCGGCAGACGCGGCGAACGCACTCCCATCTCCGGCCCTGCTGCTCAGCGGCTACTGCACCGCTGGCGCAGCGAGGCCGACGCAATCTGGGTGGGCACCACCACGGCCCTCACCGACAATCCCCGCCTCGACACACGCCTTGTGGGCGGCAAAAATCCCTTGCGCGTCACATTCGACCGGGCCGGAAAAATTCCAGCGGGCTTTCACTTGCTCGACGACTCCATCGCCACTTGGATATTCGGAAAATACCGGGAAGGCCATTTTTCAAAAACCTCTTTTTTCCCAGCAGAAGACGATGCCGCGACCTTGGTGCCACAGGTATTGGAAAAACTCCGCGCCGCCAACCACGCCATCGTGTTGGTGGAAGGCGGTGCCCAAGTGCTGTCACAACTGCTCGAACAAGGTTACTGGGACGAAATCCGCGTCATCGAGAGCGAACGCGCATTGGGCGACGGCATCGCGGCACCCAAAGTCCCGGAAGTGGCACAGTTGCGAGAACAATTCGCATTGGGCAGCGACATGATTCGAGTGTATGCCCGTTCGTATACCTTGATTCGCAAGGATTTGTCAGATGACCATGATTGATGTCCCTGATTTTGACCAGATTGCGCTTTTAGCCATGCCCAAAACCTAACGGAGCGAAGTATAAACAAGAGCGCCATGCCACATTTTATCGTCTTCAAACCCTACGGGATGTTGAGCCAGTTCACCCCCGACCATCCGGGGCAAACGACGTTGGCCGACTTGGGCTTCGCATTTCCCAAAAACGCCTACCCGGTAGGGCGGCTCGATGCCGATAGCGAGGGGCTGCTGTTGCTGACCGACGACAAAACGCTGAACTTCAAACTGCTAAACCCCAAAAGCCATGTCGCCAAAATTTATTGGGCGCAAGTGGAGGGCATCCCCGCAGCGGGCGATTTGGAAAAAATCCGTCGTGGCACCGACATCCGCATCAACGGGCAAACCCACCGGACACGCCCGGCAGCCGTGCGCCTGCTCACCGCCACGCCAGACCTGCCACCACGGGAGCCGCCCATCCGCGTTCGGCAGACGGTGCCGGATAGCTGGCTCGAAATCACCCTCACCGAAGGCAAAAACCGCCAAGTGCGCCGTATGTGCGCCGCCATTGGGTTTCCCGTGTTGCGCTTGGTGCGGGTAGGGCTGGGGCCATTCCGACTGGGAGAGGGCACCTTGGCAGGCGTGCTGCCGGGGGACGTGCGGCAAGTGGACGTTGGGGAGTAGCGCACACTACTGGACATTGTTTTTGTGCCACAAAGGCACAAAGGCACAAAATGCGGCAAATCAATGGCTATTTTGCTTTGTGTCTTTGTGGCTTCGTGGCAAATTTGAAAATGCCCCGTAGTATGGGAATGGCGTCATTTAAAAGTAATCTCGCTTGTGCGTATCGTATGTTCGATGCGCTGATTTCCCCTGATGTCGTGCACCTCCATTTTAATGGATGGGTCTTGCTGCTGCCAGTCAATCGTGAGCAAGCCAATGTGATTGTCCATGATGGGGCCTTCGATGCGGTTGTCGTTGGGCGTGGCGAAATGCCAAGTGGAGGTGATGCCGCTGGATGTCACGTCGTAGATGGGGTACATCCCTTCTTCTTTCAAGACCGATATTTCTGCGTAGTGCACGTCGCCCGTGATGAAGAGCACGCCGTTGGCGCGGGTTTTTTTGATGAGGTCGAGCATTCGTTGACGCTCGTGGGGGAAATTGGCCCAAGCTTCGTAGCCGTTGTAGGAAATGCTGAACTGAGTGCCGCAGCCGATGATGCGCAGGGTGGCGGGTTTGCGCAATTCTGCTTCGAGCCATTGCCACTGCGCCTCTCCGAGCAGGGTAGAATCCGGGATTTCGTGCGGGTGGTAGTCGAGCGGGTAAAAAAAGCGGTCGTCGCGGCTTAGCTCACCCCGATAGATGCGCAGGTCGTCGCGGAAGGTGCGGTTGTCGAGCAGGATGATTTGCAGGCGCTTGCCTTGCTCTTCAAACATATAAGAGGTGTAGATGCCCTCGTGTTGGCGGCGTGGCGAGTCGGCGGGTTCTTCCCAGAAGTCGAGAAAAATTTCCTTCGATTCTTTCTTGAAAGCATAGTGGCGCCCGGAGTCGTTCCAGCCGAAGTCGTGGTCGTCCCAAGTAGCGAGGAATCGCGTGGCTTTTTTCAGGCGTTGGAATTCGGGTTTGGCGGCGAGTTGGGCGTATTTGGCTCGGAGCACGTTCATGTCCTTCGTGTCGCCGTAGATGTTGTCGCCCAGCCAGACAAAGAGGTCGGGGCGACGCGCCAGCGCCGTGTCGAGAATGGGCATGGGCCTGTCCTGCGAGCCGCAGGAGCCGAAAGCGATGCGAGAAGGCAGCGCGGTAGCGCGTGTTTGCGCGCCAATGTGTTGCGCGGAAAAAACAAGCAACAATAGTAGGGGGAAAAAGGCGAATTTCATGTGCGTGGCATTTTGGGCGGCAAGGTAAGTCTCGTTCGGGTTGGAGGGGGCAGGTGCGAGGGTTAAGAATATGTTGCGTTTTTCGGGATGAGTCTTTTTCATGTTGGGGCATTGTCAAACAAGAGCCTTTGATAATTTTGTGGTAAAAAATTAGCGTGCCACCCCCGCCCCCTCCCCGCCGGCTGGCGGGGAGGGGGCGGGGGTGGCACGATGAGCTTTTACAATTCTATGAAAAACACACTCAAACCTATTTCAATTTTCAGACTAAAAATGGGGAAAAACACGATTTTCATGTCTATTCTATGGGGCTTGGCCGCCCATCTGTCCGCCCAACCTTTTCAGGTGTTGGAGGCAAATCATGCCTCTTTTGAAATCAAGCCCTCGTACTCGTTGTCCGGGGAAAACCTTCATTCACTTGCGGCAGACACGCTGGATTTTAGCGACTATGGTGGCAAGGTCGGCTTTGGGATTTCTATTTTTAGTGGCACTGGGCTGCCTCTACGCTATTATTTCAATCCCAAAAACGTGGTGGAAGGCGGAGTCTATGTAGGTGGCGTAGTGATACGAAGAGAAGACATCAATGGCAACTTTGAGTCTCTTGACTATAAAGGAAATTTCATGTTGGGGGCGGGCTACACCTATTTTGGAAGTCGTTTCTTGAAAGAGAAAAAAAACAAGAACAAGGTGCGGGCACACGGCATTGCCGTGCGCGGCAACTATTTGCTTGGCAATTTTAAAACCACGTTCGCTTCTTTGGGTTGGGCGATGGAAACTTTCAGGCAAGAGCGGAGAAACAAGTCATTCATCTTCGAACTCGGATTGCAGGCGGCCTTCCCCGATTTTGTGTATAGAGACCTGAAGTACTCCGGGGTGAGGCCGGGCTTGTATTTGCGTTGCCATTGGAATTTTTTCCTGAATTGAATATCTTTCTCCATGACGAAAGCGCTGCCGTTGTTGGCGAGACACCAGTTGTTGGCTATCCTCGATTTGTAAGAGGTGTCATCTTTTGAGGAACGAAAAAGGTTATAGTCAACGCAAATCAGCCCCGTCCGCTTCCACTTGGCCGGGCAAGCCCCTGAGTACAGGGTCTGACAAGGTGGTTTTGAACGAACGGTGCTCGCAATCCTTTGGAAATCATGCAAATCAATCAAGGAAATCCCTGTCTTGCCAACGGGCAGATTCAAATCCTCTTTAATCTGGGTATACATCTCGGCCTGTTTTGTAAAAACTTAGTCACAATGGTTCGTGAAGAATTTGAATTGCATGGTCAATTGATGTTCGTAAATCACTTATTTTTTGTAGGTTCCCCAACTGCGCAAAAAATATCATCGTTCGCTCCAACTACGTCACGAGTGCTTTCGAGATGTTGAAATTCAAAAAATTAAGTCATTTTGCATACTACCGGGCATTTTTATCTCACACAACGCCACGACGACACAACGAATTGACTCTACCCGCTTTGCACTTCACATCGTTGTGGCGTTGTGTGGGAAATGTCCAGTAGTATGGTCATTTTGTCACTGTTCAAATTCTTCACGAACCATTGAGTCAGCCTCCAAGCGCAGAGGACAGAGTTTACAGGCTTATATGTTTTTGACAGGATTTACAGGTTCAATGAGGCAGCTTCGCTGCGAAAAACCCTGTAAATCCTGTCAAAATTCAAGGTCTGCTGTCCAGCCTAAGTTTTTACGAAACTTGTTGAAAAACCCCACGCCGCGATTTCGCCGATTTTCCGACTTTTGGGACAAGAGAAATCAACGCAACCGCACCGCTCATGGCATTTCTCGTTTTCTACATCACGCACCCCGACGAGGCCACCGCGCGCCGCGTGGCTGCTCATCTTGTGCAGGAGCGTCTCGCGGCCTGCGCCAATGTGTTCCCCATCACCAGTGCCTTTTGGTGGCGGGGCGCGGTGCAACACGAGGGCGAGTGGGTCTCCATCGTGAAGACGCGGCTTGATTTGGAAGAAAAATTGGAAGCCGAAATTCACAAAATGCACCCCTACGAAGTTCCCTGCATCATGCGCTGGGAGGCGCGGGCCAACGCCGACTACGAAGCATGGATTGTGGCAGAGACAACGGGCGGCTGACAGGGCAAGCGCCACGGTTCGTCGCTCATGTCAACATGGCTTGGGGGCGCGTCCTTTCTCTTGCGCTTTTTCTAACTCAATTCCCCGATTTTCTCCTCCAGCCACTCCCAATCCACCGTTGCGTTGCTGTCGAGCATTGCCTGAGCAGCTTCGAGTTCTTTGGCGATGTCGGCGTTGCGACGGGTTTCTTTTTTGATTTTCAGGTTGAAAAGTTTGCGAGCCGTTTTGAAGAAACGGAGGCGCTCGTCGCGGCGCTCTTTGGGCAAATCCCTGTTGCGCTCTATGCGGGCGAGGCTGTTGCGAATGAGGTGGTCGTCCAATCCTCCCAGCTCGTATTGTATTTTCACGTCTGTGGCGGCAGCCACCGCGAAAAAATAGATGTCCTCCACATCGCTGTATTTTTTGTATTCGGGTATGGTTTGGGCAGCCTTTTCGTAATCGCCTGAGGTAAAATAAAGCATGGCCCACCAGATGCGAACGGCATACTTAGGGTGCGGGCGGCCTCGCGGTGGCTTGGTGCCCGGCTCCTCGTTGTGCGCTCCGGCAAACTCGCGCAAAAACTGCACGGCCCAAGCCACTTTGTTCAGTTTGAGGGCGGTGTTCAGCATATTGGTCACTTGAATCATGGGCAGATTCTTGTTGGCGGGCAGGCGCTGCAATTGCTCGCGGTGCATCCCGTGCAAGCGACCGATGAACTGGGGGTCTTTGGTGTGGCGATAGCGGCGATTCCAGTAGCTGCGCAGCAGCACATTGAAATCATCGAGGCGGGATTTAGGCAAGGCATCTATGTGCCGGGCAAGCATATCGGCAAATCGGTCGGAGGCCAAGTCTCCCGCCTCGTTGTTTTCGGGCAAAAACTCCAGCAAGGTGGTGTAGAGCGCAATGCCCGGCGTGTCCTGCCAGTATTGATGCCGGCGCATGAGCTCCACCATTTCCAAGGTGATGTCTCGATTGGCCATGAGGCGCTGGCGCTTGGGGGGGTCGTTGGCAAACATCTGCGCGATGTTCTGGTAATGCACCAAGCGGCTCATCAGCTCGAGCTTGGAGTAGAGGTAGAAGCGGTCGAGCTCTTCCAAGGCGGCCAGCATATTGAGGTCTGCCTCGATTTCCTCCCGATGGTGGTCGTAGAGGGCCTTTTCGTGTTCCAAGAGGTATCGGAAAAAGAGGAAGTCGCTGAATTCGTAGCCTTCGTAGTGGTCGAATTTTGTTTGCTCATCGAGCAGTTCGCGCAATTCGGTGTATAGGTTGTGGAAATAATTTTCGGTGCGCTTCACCCGCTGTCCTTTGCCCTGAGGAGCCGACTTTGCGGCGGCATTCGCTGCTTTCAGGTGAAGGCGCTCGCTGTAGAACCGCAACAATGCCAATTGTTGTCGGGTAAAATTGAGCAGCAACATGGGTTTTTCGGTAAATTCTTTTTTCGAGCTGCGGCGGACGGGCTTGCCGCCTTTCACCGCCGAGTACCGGAAATTGATGAATTGCTTGAGGATGTGCATCAATTCCGACATGGCTTTTTCCACTTCCCCTACCGGGTTCTTTCGGTCGGGAAAAAGCGCTTTCCCGGCTTCTTCTTTCGTCAATTGCTCGTCCGTGAATGCCGGATAGCCCAAACGGATGTGCTCGAACAGCCGCAGGGTGTCCTTGAACCGCGTGGCCTCGTTGAATATGGGCGAGGCCACAAAGAGGTAAAACTGCTCAAATTCCTCGGGGTCGAGCAGTTGCAACGTGCGAATAAGCGGGCTGTCAAGCATTTTTTTCGGCGGGGGAGAGCGTTTTTTGATGGAAGCTATTGCGTTCCGTGTGCCGCGTATTTTGGAAAAGGCGGGGATTAAAACCGCGCAAAAGTCACAAAAACGCGGCAACCAGCCAATTTTTGCAAAAAAAAGATAAAAAATGGCTTTGGAAGTGATGCGGCAATGTGTGTTAGGAATGCGCCGACACCGCCCCCCATCTTTGTTCCGTCAACGATGATGAACGACACAATGTTGATGACCGTCAGAAGTGAAACGTGAAAAAAACCAACACCCGCAAAACCCGAAAGCAGTCTTCCAGCCCCTTGGGCCAACATGAGAAATGTTTGTGCGGGAAGCCCTTGACAACCACCTGACCACCAAACCTGACCGGCGCCCTAACCCAATCATGTGTGCGAAAGATGAAAAGCGGGGCGCCGGCAGGGGTCGGGTTCTGAAAACAACCAAGCATCTCAAAACCGTCGCGAAACAGTCCGAACCTACTATGAGAAAATCACCCTTCAATATGCTTTATGAGACCGCTATTTTTCGAGGTGCGCTGCAACCTCTCGCAAGAAAGTCCACTATGGAACGACATCCATAGCCTGAGCCTTGAAGTCGGCTACCCCGGTCGCGGGGGGCAGATGCTCTGGAAACGCATCGGTTGGTTGAACGACCAATTGCTGCCAGCCGGCAAAGGCATCGCCCACGCAGTGTGGAATCAGGCCTCGACCAGTTTGATACTCATCTTCGACTTTTTGCCAGTGATGTTGCAGGATAGTGCTGTGTTGGACAAGACTTATCGCATCCGAAAAAAAATAAAAACCGCGGCAGGGCGCTCGCACGTCTCCAATTCGGGCATTCTGCAAGGCGAATACCGCGACGAGCACTTCACGCTCTCGCCTCAATACCCTGAGTGAGACGCAACCATGAGATACCCAGTCCTCCCCCTTGACCTCCCAACCTTGAAAAGCCACCAAACCACATGAAAGCGCCCATGCGCCCCAACATTCCAAATGACCCGATTCTCCCTTGAAAACACTCTAATCAACCACTTGAAACATCCCACATCCCATTAATCGGTTTAGAAAAGCCTGTTCGGCGGAAGAGCCGGGCGCAAGGGCTGCGAGCCTGTATGACTTCCGTCTGATGAAGACAATTGAGCCTGTTGCCGTTCGCTCGGTGACAGGCTCTTTGTTTTTGTCCGAATTTTCTTGTCGAAAATAGACTGTTCGCATACAGACGAATCGCTACTTTCGCACAAACTTTTTTCAAAACAAACTTACAACTAACTATGACAGACTTTCGCAAGTACCTCCCCCTTATCATCCTCGGCGTTTTGGTGTTGTTCGGATTCAGCATGTGCAACACCTACAACAAACTCGGCCCGATGGAAGAAGGCGTGAAAAAGGCATGGTCGCAAGTGGAAAACCAGTACCAGCGCCGCGCCGACCTGATTCCCAACCTTGTCAACACGGTGAAAGGCTACGCCAATTTCGAGCAGGAAACCCTGCAAAAAGTCGTCGAGGCACGCGCCTCCGCCACACAGGTGAAAATTGACGTGGGCGACCTGACCGAGGAAAACATACGGCGCTACGAACAGGCACAACAAGGCCTGTCCGGCGCGTTGGGGCGCCTGTTGGCGGTGGCCGAAAACTACCCCGACTTGAAAGCCAACCAAAGTTTTCTCGACTTGCAAAAACAATTGGAAGGCACCGAGAACCGAATCTCCGTGGAGCGCAAAAACTTTAACGAAGCCGTAGAGGGGTACAACGCCTACATCCGTCGTTTCCCGACCAATATGATTGCCGGAATGTTTGGTTTCTCCAAAAAAGGCTACTTCCAGGCCGCACCCGGCTCGGAGAAAGCGCCGGAAGTCAAGTTTTAATTTTTTGCCATCGGCTGCCCCTACCCAGCCCACATCCATGCGTTGTGGCAGCCGATGGCCAACGGCCCAACCATGATTTTTACAAAAGACGAAGAAGTCCGCATCGTGCAAGCCATCCGGGCGGCGGAGCGCCGCACATCGGGAGAAATCCGCGTGTATGTGGAAGACTTCTGCGACCGCGACCATCCGGTGGAGCGTGCGGCGGAGGTCTTTCATCTATTCGGGATGTTCAACACGAAAGAACGAAACGGGGTGCTTATTTACATCGCCCAAAAGTCGCATCAGTTCGCAATATGGGGCGATGCGGGCATTCACGAGCGTGTCGGCTTCCAATTCTGGGATGCCGAAAAACAATTGATGCGCGAATATTTCCAACGCGACCAAGCGGCTGAGGGCGTGTGCCTCGCCATCACTCAAATCGGGGAACGGCTCCGCGAACATTTCCCCGCCGCAGCAGATGACAAAAACGAAAACGAACTTCCCGATGAAATTATCTTTGGTTGATACGCACGCCGCCAGCCATTGGCCATCGCTCGCCCACTCCAAATTCCGTTCGTGGGGTCGGGCAGCTTCATATCGCCAGTGGTTGTTCGTGATGTTGGCGATGCTGCTGCCGCTTTGCGGCGAGGCTCAATGGGACAAGGATTTGTTCCCGCCCAAGCCAGAACCCGCCGTGTACGTCCACGACTACTCGAACTGGCTGACCCCACACGAAAAGACGGTGCTGGAACAAAAACTCGTCCGTTACTACGACTCTACTTCCACTCAAATCGTGGTGATGATTCGCCCCGATATTGGCGACTACGACAACGCATCCTACGCTTTCGAGCTAGGCAACCGATGGGGCATAGGCCGCAAGAGCAAGAACAACGGGGTGGTGATGCTCATCAAAACAGAGCCGCCGGGCCGGGGGGCCTTCATCGCCACTGGCTACGGCGTGGAGGGGGCGCTTCCCGATATTACTGCCGGGCGCATCATTCGCAACACCATGATACCTTATTTCCAGCGCGAGCAATACGCGCAAGGCATCAATGCTGGCGTGGACGACATCATCAGCGCACTGGCTGGCGAATACACCAACGAAGGCACGGATGATGCGGAAATACCTTGGTGGATACCCTTGCTGATGCTCCTGATAATCTTCTTTTTTATCTTCCTCATGGCGCGTCTGGCCAAAAAGCACGGCACTTGGTACACACATTCTGGCCCAACGCCCACGCGACGAGTCCGGCGCGGCGGTGGCGACTGGTGGATGGGCGGCGGAGGCGGATTTGGCGGTGGCGGCTGGGGTGGCGGCGGTGGCTGGGGCGGTGGCGGCGGCGGCAGTTTTGGCGGCGGCTCGTTTGGCGGCGGCGGTGCGGGGGGGAGCTGGTAGTAAGAACCCCGATGTTTTGTGACAGGTCGTGATAATGCGCGAACACACCCTTCCAATCAACCCACCATTTTATGAGCGTCCAACAAGGTCCCATATTCGTAGCCCACTCCGACGTGCATGGTCAGGGTGTTTTTGCTGCTCGTGACATTGAGGCAGGCGAGGTGATTGAAGTCTGTCCGATTATCCTGTTCCCAAAAGCGGAATTGGAGCATGTGCGCAAGACGGTGCTGGACGATTACTATTTCGACTGGGGGGAGCAAGGCGAGTGGTTTGCGTTTTGCCTGGGCTATGGCTCGCTCTACAACCACTCCTACGAACCAAATGCCGAATACGGCATGGACTTCGAAGCGCAAACGATTGATTTTTACTGCATAAAAGACATCGCCGCTGGCGAAGAGATTTTTATCAACTACAATGGCGATGCGGACAACCGCTCAAAAGTGTGGTTTGAGGAATGAGCTCGCCCAACGACGATTGATGTTGGCTTTTGAGGCACCAACGACATGAAAAAGCAACCCGAACCGCTCACCTACGCATCGGCGTTTGCCGAACTGCAGCAAATCGTCCGCGACCTACAGGACGAAGCGGTGGGCATTGACGAACTGACGGTCAAAATCGCTCGCGCCGCCGAGCTGATTCGTTTTTGCAGGGAACGCCTGCGAATGACGGAGGAAGAGATTGGGAAGTTGACGGGGGGAGTAGAAGGTATCCCGTGATTGACCCGAACATTGTCTTACTTGTGTGAATTAGGAGTAGAGCTTTCCGCTCATCTATGAACTGATGCGTTTATTCAGGCGGCGATTCCAAATCACCGCCTGAATAGCACATATTTTCCGAACCTCATTTTAGTCCCTCACTTGCGTTGCCTTTGCCTACACTATTGGACATTTTCAAATTTGCCACGAAGTCACAAAGACGCAAAGCAAAATACGCATTGATTTGCCGCATCTTGTGCCTTTGTGTCTTTGCGGCACAAAAATGACGTCCAGTAGTGTGGCCTTTGCCTCACGGCGTGTCAAACATATCGTAATACAGTTTCAGCGTAGCGTCGGTCTCCTTCTCCTTGATTTCCTTGATGAGTTTGCCCAACGTTTCCACTCTTGCCGCGTCGCCTTTTTCTTTCAAACCCGAGCGAAGGTCGAAAATGGCCTTGGTGGCGGAGAAACGGCGGAACTCGCTGGTGTTCGGATTGAGCGACACTGCTTTGATTTTTTCCACCCCTGCATCCAACACCCCCATGTCGCCGAGACCGAGCAGGAATTTCTGATAATTGTTGAAGAACGAGAAGGCTGCCATGTAGTCCGCCGTGCCAATTTTTTTCTCAAAAAATGGCAGGTTGGCGCGGTCGGGGTTTTGTGCGTAAAGCTCTGCGAGAATGCCCGAAAGCGCTCCGCTTTCGTCGCCTTCAAGGGATTTGGAGGCTGCCACGGCGGCCTTGGGGTCGAGTTTGGAGAGCGCGTCGAGCGAGGCGCCCACGACGCTGTATGGCTGGTCGTTGGCCAAGCCTTTTTGGATGATGGGGATATAGGCCTTGTCGCCCGTCTCGCCCAGCATTTTGATGGCAGCTGCGCGCACCTCGTGTTCGGGGTCGTTTTCAGCCATCTTTGCCACCGTTTCCAAGATGGTCTTTTCCGCCCGTTGACCCGCGCCGGGGTCCGCTGGAGGGGCGAGGTCGCGTTCATCCACGCGGTTGAGGGCCATTTGCCGGATAGCGTGGAATTTATCGAGCAGCGCCTCTTTCATCACCTGTTTGGCAAGGTCGGTTTTTTTGTTCCGCAAGTACTCTATTGCTTCGTAGCGGTCGCGCAGCAGCGGCGCGTTGCGATACATGAACGCGAACTCCTCCGGCGTGTGTTGGTCGTCTTTCACGCAGAGCAGCGTTTTTTTTGCGTCGGTGTTGATGAGGGCTGGTTTGGTCGGCGCATCGAAGTAGAAAGTTTGGCTGCGCTTGGTGACGCGGATATGCTCGCGGCGGGCTTTTCCCGATGCGTCGTAAATATCCACCGCCAACGGCAAGTCGAAAATGTGCGGCACATTGTCGCCCCCTTGGTTTTGGGCGATAGTGACGCTGGCTTTCTTGGTCGTTTCATCCCAACCATAGGTGATGTCGAGCACGGGGTGTCCCGCGCTGAAAAACCATTGGTTGAAGAACCAGTTGAGGTCATGGCCAGTCACCTCCTCGAAGGCGAGTCGCAGTTCGTGGGCTTCCACGCTGCGGTACTCGTGTTTTTTCAAATAAAAATTGAGCGCGGTGAAAAAAGCGTCGTCGCCGACTTGGTGGCGCAGCATGTGGAGCGCGGCGCCTCCCTTGTTGTAAGAATGAGCGTCGAACATATCCTCGCGGTTTTCGTAGCCAAAATGGATGAGCGGGTGCCCACCGCCTGCTGCCGAGAAAATATAGCCTTGCTGTTCCTGCATTTCGTGATAGTCGGCCTCGTCGCGCCCGTATTTGTGTTCGAGCCACAGGTACTCGGAGTAGTTGGCAAATCCCTCGTTGAGGGTCAGGTTGGCCCAGCTCTCGGTCGTCACCAAGTCGCCAAACCAATGGTGAAACATTTCATGCGCCACCACTTTTTCGTTGGTCAGATGCTGGTCCATGAGTTCGCGCTTGGTTTTCTGCATGAACTCTCCAAAAATGACGGCGGTGGTGTTTTCCATGGCGCCGCTCACATAGTCGCGCACCACTACTTGCGAGTATTTTTGCCAGGGGTAGGTGTAGTTGAGTTTAGTGGAGAAAAACTCCAGCATTTCGGGGGTGTAAGGGAAAATGTCGCGGGCATGCTGTTCGTATTTTGGCTCCACGTAGTATTCCAGCGGAATGTTGCGCCATTTGTCTTTCACCACCGCAAACTCTCCAATAGCCATCATAAACAAGTAAGGTGCGTGGGGCTTGTCCATTTTCCAATAATCGGTGCGTGTGCCGTCGGGGTTCTTTTTGGAGGAAACGAGCAGGCCGTTCGATAGGGTCCTGAATTTGTCCTCCACGGTGATGTACATCTCTTGGGTGCAGCGCTCGTTAGGCTTGTCCACGGTGGGGAACCAGAAGGAGTTGCTCTCGGTCTCGCCTTGTGTCCAGATTTGCATTGGCTTGTCCTTGTCGGCGCCATCCGCGTTGATGAAATAAAGCCCTTTGTCGCTTGTGATGGCGGCGCTCCCGCCGAACGATTCGCGCTCGTCGGGTTTGGCGGTGTAGGCGATGGTGACTTTGAACTCGTCGTTGCGCGTGAAAGTCTTGCCGAGATGGATGGTAATCTGCTCGTTGTTGTAGTCGTATTTGAGTTGTTCGGCCCTGCCGTCGAAAGAGACCGAATGGATGTCGAAGTTTTTCGCGTCGAGCGTCACTTTGTCGGTAGCGTAAAACCACGGGCGCATGGTGAGCGTGGCCTTGCCGTTGGCGCGTTTTTTTGGCCAGTCGAACGAAATCTCGATTTTCGTGTGAATCAGGTCGTGTTCGCGGGTGTGCGAGGGGTTGTAGGGCGGCAAGGTGTCCGAATGATATTCATCATCGGGATACACGTCGGCACCCTCCATGAAGGTATATTCTTCCGGTTCTTCTTCCTCATCTTCGCCTACCAGCGGTTTGCCCATGTCGTTCCATTCGGTGGGTGGCGATGGCTGGGTGGGCGTGGAAGCGGTGGAAGTGCCGGTTTTGGGGGCGCAGCTCAAGAAGAGCGCAAGAGCGGCGAGTAGTGCCGCAGAGAAAAGGCTTCGCATGGATGCAGTCTGATTTGTTGATGTGTGTGCTTTTTTGAGATTGGCAGGTGGTTGAGGGGGTAAAATTTCTTTGCGGGTAAATGCTCCGAACGTGCCGAAAGTTGTTTGACAGGATTTGGGAAACAACAGCGTCAATCTTGCAAATCATGTCAGTCCTGTCAAAAAAGATTTCTGGCAGAACCCGTCAGTCGGTCGAAAACACAAGCCCATTTTTTTCAGGGCAAAATTCGCAATTCAAATCCGGCTATTTGCCAACCTTTGCTGCGTTTTCGCCAAAAGCCCCTTTTCGCAGGGGCGTTCCACATAGTTTTTACTTTTAAAAACAGGCCAATAAACGAATATGGAGGAAAAAACGTACCTCGACCAACTGATTGACTTGGGCTGGACCTTTGGCCCCAAAGTGCTTACCGCCTTTGCGTTGCTGTTTGGCGGCTTTTGGGTCATCAAGCGTTTGACACAAGGCTTCGATGCCTTTCTGCGCCGCCGCCATGTGGACGAAAGCCTTCGCCCCTTCTTCACGTCCCTCGCGGATACGGGCATGAAGGTCATTTTGATTTTCATGGTGGCCGACACGGTTGGCATAGAAACGACCTCGTTCATCGCGGTTTTTACGGCGGTGGCATTCTCGGTGGGGCTGGCCTTGCAGGGCAGCTTGGGCAATTTCGCCAGCGGCGTGCTCATCCTCTTGTTTCGGCCTTACAAAGTGGGCGACTTGCTCACGGTGGAAGACACGATGGGTTTTGTGTCGGAAATTCAGATTTTTAGCACCGTGCTGACCACCGAGCACGGAAAGAAGATAATCGTCCCCAACAGCAAAATGACCGAAGGCCCCATAGAGAAAGCGGCAAAAGGCGAATCCGTGCAAGTAGAAATCGCTATTCTTCTTGACAGCGAAAACGACGTGGCCGCCATACGCGAAGCTACCGATGCCGCCGCCGCTCGCTGCCCGTGGCGATTGGCCGACATGGATACGGAAGTAGCCATCACTGGCCTCAGCCGCGACGACATGAAGGCCGAAATCGGCTGGTGGACGTTGGGCGAAAACTATATCAAGACATTTGACTACATGCACGAGGCGCTCAGGGAAGAGTTTGCCGCACGAGGGGTGAAAGTGGCTAAAGAACGGCGCAGAGAGAGCATTTGATAATTCGCCAATGAGGATGTCTCACAAGTGTTAGCTGTTGACAGGATTGACAAAATTTACAGGATTATAGTCAACGCAAATCAGCCCCGTCCGCTTCACTTGGCCGGGCAAACCCCTGAGTACAGGTTCTGACAAGGTGGTTTTGAACAAACGGTGCTCGCAATCCTTTGGAAATCACACAAATCAATCAAGGAAATCCCTGCCTTGCCAATGGGCAGGTTCAAATCCTCTTTAATCCGGGTATAGCGCCTTTGTTTTTGGAAAAAACCTGTAAACCTTGTCAATCCTGTCGAAATTTGAACTTGTCCTGATTGGCACGTTCCCCATTTAGCATATTTCTTTCAAAGTGATGCCTACCGACAAATTATTTCAACAAGCCTCGGCGCTCGTCAGAGAGCCGTTCGAACTGGAGGCCGTGCCAGATTCGGAAGAAGAATTGATTGCTCTGCTCGCCGAACGCATCGCCGAAATGCTTGAACGCCAGCCAGAGTATCTGATGAGCATGCTCTATCGCCTTGATGTGCTGGAGAAAAAAATCGTCCCCGTGATGCGTCCCGATGCCCCGGAGCCAGCTAACTGGGGTCTTGCCCGTTTGGTGTTGGAGCGCCAAAAAGAACGGCTCGAGACCAAGCGGACGGTAAAAATAGAGCCTTTGGAAGACATGAAGGATTGGGAGTGGTGAGGAGAGTCGTCATCCTGTTTCCCAATAACAAAACACCGTTTGGCATTTTTCCAAAAAAATAAACGAGGAAAGAAGCCAACCACAGCCTACCCAAATTTTACTTGTGTCTAAATTGGCCTTATTGTAAAGTTCACGCTTAGAATTTCGCAGGTGTTTCCTTTCTTTGCCGTTCGCTGCGACAGTGCCCGCGGACTGTCAGGCGGATATTTTTACAAACACTCATTTTACACTTTCACCAACTTTTGTTTTGTTAGTATGAAGCACTTTAACAAAAAATTTCTCCTAACACTTGTTTGGAGCTTTGTCCTGTCGGGGAGCGTGCTCTTTGGTCAGCGGCAAATAACAGGCAGGGTGACGGATGCCGACAATGGCGAGGCGCTCATCGGGGCCAGCGTTATTGTAAAAGGTACAACCGTCGGCGCTATCACGGATTTTGACGGGCGCTACACACTTCGCCTGCCCGACGACGCGACCGAAATCAGATATTCCTACACTGGCTATGCTGAAGTAATACTGGCCATTGGCACCTCCGATGTCATGGATGTCCAGCTGTCGCCCGGCACCGCGCTCGATGAGGTGTTGGTCATTGGTTATGGCAGCATAAAAAAGGAAGATGCCACAGGAACGGTGAACGCGGTGAGCGAAAAAAGCTTCAATCGCGGCGCCATTGTGAACCCTGAGCAACTCTTGGCGGGCAAAGTGGCGGGGGTATCCATCACCCCCAACAGCGGCGAGCCGGGAGCTGCCGCTTCCATCCGCATTCGGGGAGGCACCTCGGTGGGCGCCAGCAACGAGCCTTTATTTGTCATTGACGGGGTGCCGCTCAAAAATGACGGCTATGCAGGTGGCCGCAACCCGCTCAACTTTCTCAATCCTTCCGACATCGAGACCATCACGGTGCTTAAAGATGCCTCGGCTGCCGCTATCTATGGTTCGCGGGGTGCCAACGGGGTCATCATCATCACCACCAAAAAAGGTCAAAAAGGTGCCAGACCGCGCCTCACTTACGACGGCTATTACACGACCTCCTCTTTCAATGAAAAGCCCAACGTGCTGAACGCGGAGCAGTTCCGCAACGTGGTGACATTCGTGGCACCCAACCGTTTGGAAAAACTGGGCAACGCCAACACCAACTGGTTCGACGAAATCACACAGACCGCCGGCGGCCACAGCCATTCGCTGAGCTTCTCCAACGGCGGCACCAATTCTGGGTTTCGCGCGTCGGTGGGCTACCAGCAATTGGAAGGCGTGATGCGCACCTCCGAACTGGAGCGCACCAGCATCTCCATCAACTACAATCAGGCGATGTTCGACGACCGCCTGAATATCAACGTGAACGCGAAAGGCGCACTGACCACTAACCAATTCGACCCCGGCCAAATCGGTGCCGCATGGGCGCTCGACCCCACGCAACCTGTGTACGACCCCACGAACACGGCCTTTGGAGGGTTCTTTGAGTATGGTTTTTCAGGCGCGCCGCGCAACCCCGTGTCGGCTTATTCGCAAATTGAAAACCGAGGCAAGGCATTCCGCAACCTCGGCAACCTCGAAGCAGAGTATTTTTTCAAAAATTGGGTGCCCGGGCTGAGCGCCAAAATCAACCTCGGCTACGATGCCACCAATGGCGAGCAGCAGATTTTCACGCCGACGACTTATCAGAACAAAATCGTCAGCAACCGCGACGGCAACATCCGCAGCGAAGGGTTCTCGCGCATCAACCCCTTGTTGGAGTACTACATGAACTACCGCAAGGAACTTGGCGAAAACCATCGCTTCGACGTGACAGGGGGCTACTCTTATCAGGATTTCATCGAAAAATATCAAGGCTACGATGCCTTCGACCTCACCACCAACAGCTTGGGCGTGGGCGGCGCAGGCTCGGCGCTGCAATCCATCCCTTTCTTTAGCGAGGTGCAAAACCGCCTGATTTCCTTCTTTGGCAGGGTCAATTACTCGTTCAAAGACCGCTATCTGTTCACGGCGACGGTGCGCCGCGACGGCTCCACCCGTTTCGGCCCCAACAATCGCTGGGGCACATTCCCCTCCGCCGCTTTCGCTTGGCGCATCATGCAAGAGGACTGGGCGCAGGGCATCAGCTCTACCCTCTCCGATTTGAAGCTCCGCTTGAGCTATGGCATCACAGGCAACCAAGACATCCTCAATTTTGGCTACTTGCCCACTTACCGCTTTGGCGACGTGCGCGCACGCTACCAGTTCGGCTTCGACAACGGCCAACCCGTCTTCGTCACCACCGCCCGCCCGAATGGCTACGACCCCAACCTGAAATGGGAAGAGACTTCTTCCTACAACGTTGGTCTCGACTTCGGCTTCCTCAATGGTCGCATCAACGGCTCTATTGATTACTACTACAAGCGCACCAAAGATTTGCTTTTCACCGTCAACATCCCGGCAGGCACCAACCTGACCGACCGCATCCTGACCAACATCGGCGAACTGGAAAACAAAGGCATCGAACTCGCCCTTGATGGCTATGTGCTCAACAAGCGCGACCTGTCGTGGAATCTGGGCTTCAACATCGCCGCCAACCAAAACAAAGTGCTGGCGATTGACCGCATCAGCGACCAAGGCGTGCTGACTGGAGGCATCTCCGGCGGCGTGGGCAACTTTGTGCAAATCCTGCAAGTGGGCCAGCCCGTCAACTCTTTCTTCGTTTTCAAGCAAAAATTCGATGCCAACGGCAAGCCGCTTACCGATGGGGTGGATTACAACGACGATGGGGTCATCAATCTGGCCGACATGTACGAAGATGTGAATGGCGATGGCAAAGTGGACGACAACGACAAGCGTCCATACAAAAAGCCAGCCGCTGACCTGCTTATCGGTATCACTTCTTCGTTCAACTTCAAAGGCATTGACTTGACTTTCACCTTGCGCGGCAACGCAGGCAACTATGTGTACAACAACAATGCCTCCAACGGTGGTTATTTCAACCGGGTGAACGAGCGCGGAGATATTTTCTTGAACAACCTCCACACATCGGCATTGGTGTCCAACTTTAACGGGCCGCAGTATTTCTCCGATTTCTACGTCGAGGATGCGTCCTTCTTGCGGATGGACAACATCACGTTGGGCTACACATTGCCCAAGATGCCGGGTCGCTCGTCGCTCCGCCTCTATGTGACCGCGCAAAACCCGTTCGTGTGGACGCGCTACACGGGCCTCAACCCCGAAGTGGCGGGAGGTATCGACAATAACCCCTATCCATGGTCGCGTGCTTATGTGTTCGGGATGAGCCTCGGGCTTTGACCGTCAGGGGGCAATCGCCCCGCCAAGTCATTTTTCTTCACGAAAAAAACAAACTCACTTGATATGAAAACTTTGCTAAAAAGTTCTCTCATTGTTTCATTGTTGGCCATCGGTGCATGCACCGACCTTGACATAGAGCCAACCGACCGGGTCACCGCCGAAGTGCTATTCAAAGACGAGTCAGCCTATCGCGCTTTCATCGCCCGCGTCTATGCCGGATTGGCCGTCACTGGCCAATCCGGGCCGGCAGGCAACGCCGATATCTCGAGCCTCGACGAAGGCTTTTCCAATTACCTGCGCCAGTACTGGCAATTGCAGGAACTGACCACCGACGAGGCGGTCATTGGTTGGGGCGACGAGGGTCTGCCCGATTTGCACAACCACACTTGGACACCCGCCAACCAATTCGTGCGAGCCATGTATTACCGGATATTTTTCCAAGTCAGCATGGCCAACGAGTTTTTGCGCGAGACAACTGACGACAAACTCAACGCCCGTGGCGTGAGCGATGCCACCCGCCAGTCCATCAGAGCCTATCGCGCCGAGGCTCGCTTCCTGCGAGCACTGAGCTACTGGCATGGCATGGACCTCGTGGGCAACATCCCTTTCTACACAGAGGAATCGGGCTTCGGCTCCGCACCGCCGCCACAGGCTACCCGCCGCGAGATTTTCAACTTTATTGACAATGAGTTGAAAGCAATCGAAAACGAAATGGCGGCTCCCGGCCAGAACGACTACGGACGCGCAGACCGCGCCGCCGTGTGGATGTTGCAAGCAAAGCTATATCTCAACGCACGGGTTTACATCGGCGAAGAGCGCAACACAGAGTGCATCGCCGCTTGCAAGAAAGTGATTGACACAGGCATCTACTCGCTGGAGGACAACTGGCGCAACCTGTTCAAGACCGACAATCACCTGTCGCGGGAAATCATTTTCGCCATACCGTTTGACGGCCTCAGCACCCAAACCTGGGGCGGCATGACCTACCTCGTGCACGCACCCGTGGGCGGCAGCATGAACGCAGCCGACTATGGCATCAACGGCGGGTGGTTTGGCCTCCGCACCACCAGCGCCTTGGTGGACCTGTTCCCTGACCCCACTGGCATCGTGGACGAACGCGCCAACTTCTACACCAACGGCCAAAGCAAGGAAATCAATTCCATCAGCAATTTCAGCGACGGCTATGCGGTGCAGAAATTCACCAACGTCTCCTCCGACGGCACACCCGGCCTCGACCTCGACCACCCCGACACGGACTATCCGATGTTCCGACTCGCCGATGCCTACTTGATGTATGCAGAAGCAGTGCTGCGCGGCGGCACTGGCGGCGACCTCGGCACGGCGCTCAACTATGTGAACGCGCTGCGCGAACGCGCCTACAACAATACCTCAGGAAACTTGTCCGCCGCCAACCTGACGCTGGATTTCATCCTCAACGAGCGTGCTCGTGAACTATACTGGGAGGGCCACCGCCGCACGGACCTCGTTCGTTTCAACCAATTCACCGAGAACGGTGTATGGCCTTGGAAAGGCGGCGTGAAAGAAGGCCGAACGACCGAAGCCTTCCGCGACCTGTTCCCCATTCCAACTTCGGAGATTCTGGCGAATAGAAACCTTCAACAGAACACCGGGTATTGATTCATCATTAAAATAAAAAAAGCATGAAGCATATTTTTAAAAATTCACTCCTGCTGCTGGGCGCGTTCGTGCTGTTCTTCGCCTGCAAAAAGGAAGAATTGGACCTCGCCGCGCTCACCGACTTTCCGCCGGGCGTGTTCAGCATAACACCCGCCAATGGCGCCGTCGTCGGCTCCGGCCAAAATTTCGATGTGGTGGTGAAGTTCGTCTCCGGCAGCGTATCCACGCTAGCCTCCTCCACCGTGACGCTCACCGATGAGGCAGGCACACAAATCGCCACCAAAACGCAATCGCTCACCGGCACTGCCGACTCTCTCCTGATTGAGGGCAGCTCGTTCAATGCCGCAAGCCTTCCGCTCGGCAAATACAAATTGGTCGTCTCCGTCACCGATACGAAAGGCAAGACGCAATCGCGCACCACAGGTTTTGAAATCGGCATCAAACCAAATATCGGCATCATCGGCTCTGCCACACCGGGCGGATGGGGCGAAGACACGGATATGCCCGAGGTCAGCCCCGGCGTGTATGAGCTCGTCATCACCCTCACCGACGGCGAGGTGAAATTTCGCGCCGACAACGCATGGGCTGTCAACTGGGGAGCCTCCAGTTTCCCCACGGGCGTAGGCACACAGGATGGCCCGAACATACCCGTCCCGGCAGGCACATGGAAAGTGCGCTTCGAGTTTCCGAGCGGCGCGTATAGTTTCACGCCCGCTATCACGTTTGCCAGCAACGCCAGCGCGCTCTATTTGCTCGGCTCGTTCAACAACTTCCAAGGAAGCCAATACAAGTTCAACCTCGTGGCTGACAATACTTGGGTCTTGAATGAAATCCTGCTGCGCCCCGGCGACCTGTTCAAATTCTCCGAAGGCCCCAACTTCATGGGTCAAAACTGGGGCGACAACGACGGTGACGGCAGAGCCGAACTGTTTGGCAACAACATCACTTTCAACGCACCCGAAGGCGAGGCTTACTACACCATCACTTTCAACGACAAATCAAGACTCTACACCGTCGAATTCCTGCGTTACCCCGTCATCGGCATCATCGGCAGCGCCACACCCACCGGCTGGGACTCCGACACGGAAATGACCAACATCGGTGGCGGCAATTTTGAAATCAAGATGACCCTCACCGACGGCGAGGTGAAATTCCGCGCCAACAAAAGCTGGGGCACCAACTGGGGTGGCAGCACTTTTCCAACGGGAACCGCCACGCTCAACGGCCCTAACATCCCCGTAGTGGCAGGCTCCTACACCATCACCTTCAATCCCGGCACAGGTGCCTACAACTTTGAGCCAGACGCGGGCATTGCCTCGGTGGGCATCATCGGAAACGCCACACCCGGCGGCTGGGACAGCGAAACGGCCATGAAACCCAATGGCGACGGCACGTTCAGCTTAATTATAGGGCTTAACAACGGTGAGGCAAAATTCCGCGCCAACAACAGCTGGGACATCAACTGGGGCGCAGGCTCTTTCCCAACCGGAACAGGCACCCAAAATGGCCCGAACATCCCGGTCTCGAAAGGCATTTACTTCGTCACTTTCAATGCCAACACGGGTGAATACAGCTTCACGCCCGCCTCTATCGGCATCATCGGCAACGCCACGCCCGGTGGCTGGGACACAGATACCAACATGGCCGAAAACACGGAGGTCGGCGTAGTCACCCTCAATATCACGCTAACGGCTGGCGAGGCAAAATTCCGCGCCAACGACAGCTGGGACAACAACTGGGGCGGCAGCGGCTTCCCGTCTGGCGTTGCCACGCCCAACGGGCCGAACATCCCGATTCCCGGCGGAACGTACAACGTGCGGTTCAACGTGAATACGGGAGAGTATTCGTTCAACTAAAATCAGGCAACATAAACGCCATTGCAATGAGCCATCCCGCATTTCGGGGTGGCTCATTTTTTTTTCACAGGCCCCAAAAAAAAACGCCCACTCGTCCTTTGAAAAATGTCTTTTTATCGAAAAATTTGGTTTAAAAAATAAACTACTTTACATTTGTGCAAAATTTTAAAATCTAAACCAAATTCTTTCTCCATGCAACAAGAAGAAAAAACACTCAATCCGCAGGAAAGCCTGCGCCTCATCCGCGAGACCATTGACCTTGCCAAGCGCGGGGTAGGAGAAAACGGGTTTCAATTTTTGTGGTGGGGCTGGCTGGTAGTGGTCGCTTGTCTGGCTGAATACTATATGCTGGTGAATGGCTACGGGGAACGGGCTCATTTGGCATGGATGGTTATGCCTTTGATTGGCGCACCGGGTTCGTTGATATACGAATGGCGGCGCGACCAGAAACAACAGGAAAAAAACATCGTGCGCGAGCTGTACGGCTACCTATGGCTTGGTTTCGGCATCTCGCTGGTTTTGACATTGGTCATTAGCGTTTTGAGACAAATCCCCCCGGTCCCTATGGTACTCGTCTTGGCGGGATTTGCCACGTTCATGTCTGGCATCCTCATTCGGTTTCGCCCATTGGTATTTGGCGGTCTGACGCTTTGGGCAGGTGCTGCTCTTTGCCTGTTCGTTGCTGTGCGCGAGCATTCCTTGGTGGAAGCTGGGGCCGTGGTGCTGGGCTATCTTTTGCCGGGTTATTGGTTGAACCACAAAGCACGCAAGCATCATGTTTAAGGAACTGGACCCTTTACTCCTGTCGCAATTGCGATTGGCCATCATGTCGTACCTGATGGTGGCGCGTGAAGCGGATTTCAATTTGCTGAAAGAACAAACGGAGGCCACAGCAGGCAACCTGAGCGCACAAATCAGCAAATTGCAGGAAGCTGGCTACATCGAAGTGGAGAAGACCTACCGCAACAATTACCCGCTCACCATCTGCCGGATTACGGAGAAAGGTGTGGAAGCGTTCGATGCTTTTTACAAAGACCTGAAGTCATATTTTGAATAGACTTATTGCGGGGAGGGCTTTGAGTGAAGGGGATTGTCATTTTTTCGACTGGCAAGGCAAATTTTGCAGTCGAAATCGGGCCTATTCGGCGAAAAATTTAACGAAGCCAGTCGGAAAAAGGACTTTCCCTTCGCCAAAGGCCTCCACCGCAACAAGTCTAATAACCAACCGAACAAACAATGCAACACTTGGTGAGCGACGCATGGGGATGGGTACATCTGTTTGCGTCCGTGATTGCGCTCGTCGCCGGCACCCTTGTTTTGTGGCTCGAAAAGGGGACGGTTGCGCACAAGAGAATCGGCTATCTCTATGCGTTGAGCATGGTGGTGCTCTTGAGCACGGCGTTCATGATTTACCGATTGTTCCACAATTGGGGCATTTTTCATTGGATGGCGGTGGTCAGCGCCCTTACGATCGCGTGTGGGTTGTGGCCCATCTTGTCCAAATGGCCTCGCAAGCAGTACATCTCTTTGCATCTGTCATTCATGTATTGGAGCGTGATGGGGCTTTATGGTGCATTTGCGGCTGAGACGATGGTCAGGCTGCCAAAAATCGTCATCGAAAGCGGTGTTCCCAACAAGGTCTTTTACCAGATGTCGGGCTTGGCGGTGGGGCTGACCATGGCCATCGGTGCTTTCGCTTTTTTTCGGCTAAGGGATAAATGGGATAGCAAGTTTCGAGGGGAGTGAAGCCGCCCAATGTTCCTCAATGCCCCTCGACTTCCTCTTTCCGAACCATCTTGCCTTCAACACTGCCCAATGTTCGCCCCCATTTGGCGATTTCCTCCAACATGGGCACGGTCGTGCGGCCAAAATCGGTGAGTTCGTACTCGACCCGTGGCGGCACCTCTGGATAGACCGTGCGCCTCACCAACCCGTCTTCTTCCAAAGTTTTGAGTTGGAGGCTCAGCATTTTTTCGGTGATGTCGGGAATGAGCTTCTTTAGCTCGCTAAATCGCTTTTTGCCGTTGCGCAAATACCACAGCACCACGGTTTTCCATTTGCCGCCGATGAAGTGCATGGTGACATCAAGGGCGCAGTGAAAGGTCTCGCCTCTTAGTTGAATGACTTGTTCTTCTCCGTTGATGAGCATGGCTGTTTTTACGCCTGTTTGGTGTGTGATGTATGACCTCGAAAAAATTTTTTTGACATTTTTTCCGCTCTAACCTATTCGCATTCAGCAAACTTGTCACTTCCGACAGTCACTGTCAAACTTGACAGCCTATTGACAAGTATCGGCATCTTGACCCACCTTTGCTATACTTTTTACAGTGGCTTACAAAGGTATAGCCAAATTCTTTGTTTCAGCAAAAAAAATTCGCAGCATGAAAATCGCAGTTCTCGGAACAGGTTCTGTTGGTCAAACACTGGCTGGTCGTTTGGCAGGTTTGAGCCATGAAGTCGTGATGGGCACCCGCAATGTGGCGGAAAGCCTGTCGCGCACCACTCCCGATGCTTGGGGCAACCCAGCCATTGGCACTTGGGCCACGCAAAACCCGCACATCAAGTTGGTGAACTACTCAGAAGCGGCCGCTTTTTCGGATGGCATCATCGTGCACGCCATGAACGGCTTTGCCGCCATTGAAAGCTTAAAACAGGCAGGCGAGGCCAACCTGTCGGGCAAAATCCTGCTCGACATCACGAATCCCTTGGATTTTTCAAAAGGCTTCCCGCCTTCATTGTTCGTTAGCAATACCGACAGTCTGGGCGAACAAATTCAAGCGGCCTTTCCGACTTTGAAAGTGGTAAAAACGTTGAACACTGTGACCAATCCCATCATGGTCAACCCCAGCATCATTCCCGGCGACCACACGATTTTCGTCAGTGGCAACGATGCGGATGCCAAAGCCCAAGTCGTGGAAGTGCTCAAGAGTTTTGGATGGGCGGCTCACAACATCCTTGATTTGGGCGACATCACGACCGCACGAGGCACAGAGCAGATATTGCCCATTTGGGTGCGCCTTTACGGGGTGCTGCAAACACCGATGTTCAATTTTCATTTGAAGGTGGCACATTAAGAATCTTGGTTCTTCGTGATTTCGTGTGGGTAGGCATCTATGAACGTAGACTTGTGGCGGTGAAGGCATTTGGTAAAGAGAAAGCCCTCCACCGCCACAAGTCTATAATTTAGTGCCATCAGGCAAGGAGAAGGTCAGCGATTCTCGCTTTGTCGGGTTCTGAGGTATCATCCCGGAAGAATGGAGGGGTGACATCTCATAAACCAGTCGAGATGTCACCTTTTTCGTTTTTCAAAAGATGCCACCTCTTACAAACCGAGAATAGCGGGAGCACACTACTAGACATTTTTGGAATGAGACAGGGTTGTGTCAAAAAACAACAATATCCAGTCGTGTGAACTGGGAGAAAGATACTTGTGAAAAAAACTCTCACATACCTTACTCCCTGTGGTACAGGCTATTATGAAACCTCACAATAACTTGACCCAAACTTAATAAGGGCTTAACGGCGTGGGGAAGAGGTGTTCGGAGTTTTGCCGCTCACTATTCTTTCTCACTCTTATGTACAGAAAATTATTACCCTTCGCACTATCACTCTTTCTCGCGGCATGGACTTCGGCTGTCTGGTCACAGGTCACAGTCAGCACCTTTGTCAGTGCCGATACCGATGACATGGAAGAGTATGTCCTGACCGGCGAACACGACATCGCCTCCAGCGACCTGGAACTGGTGCAGGAAAGCACTTCCAACCCGGACTCCAAACAGATTGTGGGCCTGCGCTTTGCCTCCGTCAACGTGCCGCCCGGCGCCATCATCCTGTCGGCGCACATCCAATTCACCTACGACAACAGCAAGACGCTCGACCCATGCATCCTGAACATCTGGGCCGAGAAAAACCCCAACCCACAAACCTTCACCAACGACCTCTATTTTGAACTGGCCAACCGCCCGAAGTTTCCCGACTATGTGGAATGGACGGTGCCCAGCTGGGCCGGTGGCAGCACAGGCACCCGCGGCCCGGCGCAGCGCTCGACCAACATCGCCGCGCTGGTGCAGCAATTGGTCAACCAAAGCGGCTGGTCGGCGGGCAACGCCATGGCTTTTTACATCACCGGCGAAGGAACCCGCGAGGCCGAATCGTATGAAGGCGCCGAAGGGCACGGCAACCTCCAGTACGCCCCCGAGCTCATCATCACCTACCTGCCCGCCCTGACCACATCCAGTTTGGTCAGCTCCGCTACCGACGACATGGAAGAGTACGTCCTGACGGGCGAACACGACATCGCCTCCAGCGACCTGGAACTCGTGCAGGAAAACACTTCCAACCCCGACAGCAAACAAATCGTGGGCCTGCGCTTTGCCACCGTCAACGTGCCGCAAGGCGCCGTCATTCTGTCGGCCAAAATTCAATTCACCTACGACAACAGCAAGACGCTCGACCCCTGCATCCTTTACTTTAAAGCAGAGGACAGCAGCAACCCGCAAACCTTCACCGACAACCTGAACTTTGAACTGGCCAATCGCCCCAAACTAAGCGACAGCGTGGAATGGGTAGTGCCCAGTTGGGCCGGCGGCAGCACAGGCACCCGTGGCCCCGCGCAGCTGTCGTCCGACATTGCCGCGCTGGTGCAGAAATTGGTCAGCCGCCCCGACTGGGTGTCCGGCAACGCCATGGCTTTCTACCTTACTGGCGAGGGCACGCGCGAGGCCGAATCGTACGAAGGCGCCGAAGGCCACGGCAACTTGGGCTATGCGCCCGAACTCATTATCCAGTACGCCAACGTGACCACGTTTGCCAAGCATGTGGACAGCGCCACGGACGACATGGAGGAATATGTTATCACTGGTGAGCACGACATCGCTTCCAGCGACCTGGAACTCGTGCAGGAGAGCACGTCCAACCCCGACTCCAAGCAGATCGTGGGCGTGCGGTTCAACAACATAGATGTGCCGCAGGGCGCCGTCATTCAGGATGCCTTCATCCAGTTTACCTACGACAACAGCAAAACACTCGACCCTTGCATCCTCTACATCAAGGCCGAAAATGCCGGCAACCCGCAGACGTTCACGGACAACCTAAACTTTGAACTGGCCAACCGCCCCAAACTAAGCGACAGCGTGGAATGGGTAGTGCCCAGTTGGGCTGGTGGCAGCACGGGCACCCGTGGCCCGGCGCAGCGCACGACAAACATCGGTGCGTTGGTGCAACAACTCGTCAACCGCCCCGACTGGAACCCCGGCAACTCCATGGCCTTCTACTTCACCGGTCAGGGCACGCGCGAGGCTGAGTCATACGAAGGCGCCGAAGGCCACGGCAACCTGACCTACGCGCCCGAAATCATCATCCGCTACCTCGGCGGTGGCGGCGGCACTCCGGTGGCGCCCGTCGGTGCTTTCCCCGTGGAAAAAGGCCGGGTGTGGAGCTGGTACGCCGACGACACCGCTCCCGCGGCCAACTGGACCGCGCTCACGTTCAACGATACCACTTGGAACTTCGGCCCCGCCGAACTCGGCTACGGCGATGGCGACGAGGCCACCGTCATCCCCTTCGGCCCCGATGCCAGCAACAAATGGCCAGTATCCTACTTCCGCCACAAGTTCATCTACAACCCCAACCAGTACGGGGTGGACTCGCTCATCTTCCTGCTCAAGCGCGACGACGGTGCCGTGGTCTATCTCAACGGTACGGAACTTTTCCGCGACAACGTGGCCGCTGGCCCTGTGGGTCACACAACTTTGGCTGCCGCTGCTGTGGAAGGTGCTGCTGAAAACGAATTTCTGCGCATCGCCGCCCCGGCTGCCAATTTGAAAAACGGTCTCAACGTGCTGGCCGTGAGCGTACACCAGCATACGGTGAACAGCGACGACCTGAGCTTCGACCTGCAAGTGACCGAGAAAAAGCCCCGACTCGACCCCGGCGTGTTCCCGCTGACCAAAAACTCCATCTGGGCGTTCTGGGACAAAGGCAGTGTGGACAACAACTGGAATCAGCCCGGTTTTGATTTTAGTGACTGGGACTATGGTCAAGGGCCGCTCGGCTATGGCGACCCCGTCAATACGGTAGTTGGATTCGGGCCGAACACCAACAACAAGTACATCACCACGTGGTTCCGCAAAGACATCAACCTGCCCAACTTGGCCATCCTGCCCGACACGGTCGTGTTCAACATCCGCCGCGACGACGGCGTTATCGTCTATGTGAACGGGACGGAGATCATTCGGGACAACATGCCCGCTGGCCCGATTGACGACAACACTTGGGCCACCAGCATCATCGCTGGCTCCGACGAAACAACCTACTACACCTTTCCCCTGCCCAAAACCGTTTTCTCGACGGGCATCAATGCTATCGCCGCCCGCGTCCACCAACGCGACGGCACCAGCTCCGACCTGAGCTTCGACCTCGAAATCACGGTAGCGCCCAAAGCACCCGACGTGGCCGCTGGTTGTTTTGGTTCTGACGACACGCACATCTCCTGCTTCACCTCGGTGTCGCCGCTCGGCCCGCGTCCAACGGGACTGACTATCCCCGGCACGCACCGGTTTCAGAAAATCATCGAGCAGGGCGACAGCTACACCAAGCAGGTGCCCGGCATCCCATTTGTCAACATCCCCGGCAACAACGACTTCACCGCATTTGTCGGCCGCAACGGCAGCAGCACCGAGGGCGTGGTGACCATCAACCACGAAACCACCCCCGGCGGAGTCACCATCGCCGACGTGCGCTACGATGCCACCAACCGCCGCTGGATCATCGACACCACCCAGGCCGTGAACTTCTACACCAACGACATCGTGGGCACCAGCCGGAACTGCTCCGGCGGCATCACCCCGTGGGGCACCATCCTGACCTGCGAAGAAACCTTCGTAGCCGGCGATGCCAACAGCGACGGCTACATGGACTACGGTTGGATCGTGGAAATTGACCCGTGGACCAAACAGGTCAAGCAATACGGCAACAACAAAAAGGAAAAACTGTGGGCCATGGGCCGCATGTCGCATGAAAATGCCGCGCCACACCCCGACAGCGTCCGGGTGTACTACGCCGAAGACGGCGGCACGTCCTGCGTTTACAAGTTCGTGGCCGACCAAAAGGCGAACCTGTACAGCGGCAAACTGTATGTGCTGAGGCTCAACAACCCGCTGCAAAGCGGCGCGCCTACCGGCACCACCGGCACTTGGGTACAGGTGCCCAACACCACGCAAAGCGAGCGCAACAACACCAACTTCCTCGCGGCCAGCCTCGGCGGCACCAGCTTCAACGGCCCGGAAGACGTGGAATACCACCCGATTGACGACCGCATCTACTTCACCTCCAAGGGCAACAATCGCGTGTACCGCTTTAAGGACGACGGCAGCACTGTGTCGGAATTCATCGAATACGTCGGCAACGCCAGTTACCAGATCAACTACGGTACGGGCATCGCCACCGAACCCTGGGGGGCCGGCAACGACAACCTTACGGTGGACGACCGCGGCAACCTCTGGGTGCTCCAGGACGGCAGCAACGACCACCTCTGGATGGTCACGCCTAGCCACACGCAGTTCCAGCCCGACGTGCTCCTCTTTGCCCGCACGCCGAACGGCAGCGAACCCTGCGGATTCCACTTCACGCCCGACAACCGCTTCGGGTTCCTGTCCATCCAGTCGCCCAGCGCCACCAACGCGGTCACGTTCCAGCTCGACATCAACGGCGACACCCTGCGCTTCGACCGCAGCACGTCGGTCATCGTGGCCCGCAGCGAGGTGCTTAGCGGCACGGTCAGCGTGGCGCAAGCGCCCGATCAGACCTTGGAACTGACCGTGTCGCCCAACCCCAACAACGGCAACTTCGCCCTGACCTTCGACCTCGACTCGGCAGCGCCATTCCAAGCCAGCCTCGTGGACGCACAGGGCCGGTTGGTGCAGCAGTTCAACAACAACCTGCCCGCCGGCGCGCACCGCATTGATCTGCAACTGGAAGCTTATCAGGTGCCCAACGGGCTTTATTTCTTGGTCGTTCAGGCGGGTGCCCGCACGACGACCAAGCGCATGGTAATTCAACGGTAATCCAGACGCTCACCGACGGGGCGGTGGCAGGAGGTCGCCGCCTCGTCATTTCTTTTGATTCAACATCCGAATTCGTCCGGCGAGCTGCTCGTCGGACGAATTTTCAATTTCGTTCCAAACATGAAAAAAATAGTACTTACCCTGCTTTTTGCCGCTGCCGGACTGTGCGCAGGTGCCCAAAAAAGCTTGCTCGAACTGGAGTCCGGCAAACACAAAATTTACCACAGCATTTCCGAGGGCTTGCAACAACCCCAAGCCGTGGTGCTGCTGAACCTGCGCCAAACCGAACTCACCGAACTATCCGCCGAGGTGGGCCGCTTCAAGAACCTGCGCTACATCAACCTGATGAAAAACGGCATAACCGCCCTGCCCGACGAACTTTTCGGCCTGCGGGAACTGCGCGAAATCAGCGGGCGGGAAAACAAAATCGGACGCCTAAGCCCAAAATGCAGGCAACTCAAAAAACTTACCTTCCTCGACCTTTCCCGAAACAGTCTGGAGCAACTGCCCAAGGAAATCAAAGGCCTCGGCAAGTTGGAAATGCTGAACGTGGCCGAGAACAAAATAACCACGTTGCCCAAAAGCATCGGCAGTTTGCCTATGCTGCACACCCTCACCCTCGACAAGAACAAACTGACCACCTTGCCCAAGTGCTTGGCCAAGGCTAAGCGGCTAACCCAATTTTCGGCAGCTTACAACCAACTGGCTTCCGTGGGCGACCTGTTCCGAAACCCGAACGTGTCGGCCATCAATCTGGACCACAACGCCCTGACAGTTTTGCCGGCGGATTTGTCCAAAGCGAAAAGTCTGAAGATATTGATGCTGGGCTACAACCAACTGGCAGCCCTGCCGGAAAGCCTGTGCGCCTTAGAGCAGTTGGAAACGCTGGTCGTCAGTTACAATCCCATCGAAAAGCTGCCCAACGACCTGGGCCGCTTGCGCAACCTGAGAACGCTCATCGCCATCGAGACCCGCCTGAGCGCGGGGGAGCAGGCGCGTGTGCGGCGGTTGGTGCCAGCCGGTTGCGATGTGCGGTTTGAGTAGAATAAAACTGCCCGTACCGAGTGCGCAGGGCTGAACCTCACACTACTGGACAGTTTCAAATATGCCACGAAGTCACAAAGACGCAAAGCAAAAAGCTCATTGATTTACCGAATTTTGTGCCTTTGCGTCTTTGCAGCACGAAAATAATGTCCAGTAGTGTTGCTGAACCTTCTCTACATCGCTTAAAAAACGACTTACGCGAAATAGGGTTTGAATTTCCTAGCGCATGATACTCAAATATCTATTCAGGCGGTGATTTTAAATCGCCACCTGAATAGCAATTGTTTCCAGCATCTTATCTCAACCAGCAAAAACTTAGGTAGAAGGTTGAGGGTAGAAGGTTGAGGGTAGAAGGTTGAGGGTAGAAGGCTGAGGGTAGAAGGCTGAGGGTAGAAGGCTGAGGGTAGAAGGCTGAGGGTAGAAGGTTGAGGGTAGAAGGCTGAGGGTAGAAGGCTGAGGGTAGAAGGCTGAGGGTAGAAGGCTGAGGGTAGAAGGCTGAGGGTAGAAGGCTGAGGGTAGAAGGCTGAGGGTAGAAGGCTGAGGGTAGAAGGTTGAGGGTAGAAGGTTGAGGGTAGAAGGCTGAGGGTAGAAGGCTGAGGGTAGAAGGTTGAGGGTAGAAGGTTGAGGGTAGAAGGTTGAGGGTAGAAGGTTGAGGGTAGAAGGTTGAGGGTAGAAGGCTGATTTTATCTCCACTTAAACAGCGTGCTACCCAAAAGTATATCTCACTGCCCTCTACCTTCCGCCTTCTACCTAAGTTTTTACCTCAACCACTAATATGCTTCGCGCCGTTAGGTTTTGGGTATGGCTAAAAGCGCAATCTGCTAAAAATCAAGGAGAGCAATCATTATAGTCAACGCAAATCAGCCCCGTCCGCTTCACTTGACCGGGCAAGTCCCTGAGTACAGGGTCTGACAAGGTGGTTTTGAACGAACGGTGCTCGCAATCCTTTGGAAATCATGCAAATCAATCAAGGAAATCCCTGCCTTGCCAACGGGCAGGTTCAAATCCTCTTTAATCTGGGTATAGCATCTGACAAATCCTAGCGAATCAAGGTACAAGTTTGCATCAGAAGCCACAACGGTAACGCGAGTTTTTTCAAAAAGAGCCTCACCTTTGCGCCTCAAATGTTCGACCATGCAAACCTACCTTGTTGACGGCATCCGTACCCCCATTGGCAACTTCGGCGGCGGCCTTGCGCCCGTCCGCACCGATGATCTAGCCGCCCATGTGCTTCAAAAATTGCTCGAACGCCACCCCAATCTTGACCCGGCAGCCATCGCCGATGTCATACTCGGTTGCGCCAATCAGGCGGGCGAAGACAACCGCAACGTGGCTCGCATGGCTCTGTTGCTGGCAGGCTTGCCGCACACGGTGCCGGGCGAGACGGTCAATCGCCTCTGCGCCAGTGGAATGTCGGCGGTGACACAAGCAGCGCGAGCAGCGATGGCGGGCGATGGCGAATTGTTCATCGCGGGAGGCGTGGAAGGCATGACGCGTGGCCCTTATGTCATGAGCAAATCGGCCAAACCCTTCGGAACGGATGCCCAACTCTACGATTCCAGCTTTGGCTGGCGGTTCGTCAACCCTCGAATGAACACCATGTACGGCACCGATGCTATGGGCATGACGGCGGAAAACCTTGTGGAAATGTACGGCATCAGCAGAGAAGACCAAGACAGATTCGCGCTTTGGAGCCAGCAAAAGGCCGCCCGCGCCCGCGAAAAAGGCATTTTGGCAGAAGAAATCGCGCCTGTGCCAGTGCCGCAAGGCAAGGGTGAACCCACGCTGATGGAACACGATGAGTTTATCAAACCAGGGACAACCCTCGATATTTTGACCAAACTTAGACCCGCATTTAAAAAAGAAGGCTCCGTCACGGCAGGCAATGCTTCCGGTCTCAACGACGGTGCTGCCGCGCTGCTCATTGCCTCCGAAAGCGGCTTGAAGACCCACCAGTTGAAGCCCCTCGCACGCATCGTCAGTTCGGCAGTAGTGGGTGTGGAGCCGCGCATCATGGGCATCGGGCCAGTGGGGGCAAGCCGTCGCGCCCTGCAAAAGGCTGGGCTTGCGCTCTCCCAAATAGATGTGATAGAACTCAACGAGGCATTCGCAGCCCAAGTGCTGGCCTGCACCCGCCAACTTGAACTTGCCGACCAAGACGAGCGCCTGAACCCAAATGGCGGCGCCATTGCGCTAGGTCATCCGTTGGGCATGTCGGGCGCACGCATCGTGTTGGCTGCCGCACGCGAGCTGCAACGACGCGGCGCGAAATACGCGCTTTGCACCATGTGCATCGGGGTCGGGCAAGGGTATGCCGTGATTCTTGAACGTGCTTGAGGCAAGGAGCCGATAAGGTGGGGGGCTCCCACCCATCGCTCATCAGGTTGCTTTGTTTCCGCCCTGCAACCGCCTGAGATGCACCTCCTTCACTGGCTCCAACAGCAAGGGGGCCTTCTCGGTATCCACCGAGTCCGAATCGAGGCCAAACCAGTTTTTGGGCGACGACACCCAGCCTTTCACGGTCAGGTAGGTGGACATGACCAACTGCTCGAACCAAGGGATTTCATTTTCGTTTGACAAAAATTCCTGAATCAGCACAAAGCGGAAATCGCCAGTGGGATACATACCGCTCAAGGTATGGTAGCGCGAGTGGATGCTGAGTTCTTCGTTCTCGACCAATTCTTCCACCACTTTTTTCATAAACAAGTTCATGCGCTGCTGCACCCTGAAGCCGAGTCTGAAATTGACCTTATACACATCGTCGCGGGCGATGGTGTTCACCTCATACTCCATCGTGTGGGGTTCGTCGGTGGTTTCGATGTGAACAAACCAGTACACATCGGCACGCTTGGGCTGGGTTTGCAGGATGGAGTAAAGCACCTTTTCCTCCACCCTTTTGGGGCTTTTGGCGCTCGTCAGGAAAACGAGGTTGGTGGCGTATTTGGGGATGTCTTTGTCGTTGCTCAAGGAGATGAGCTGGTCGAGGAAATCCCGGATTTTCACCTCGTCGGTGTAGCGTTGGCGGATGCGGCGGGCTTTCACCCACAGCATCATCATACCGAAAAGCAGACCTGCCATGAACACCGTGATATAGCCTCCCTCGACGAATTTCAGGGTGTTCGCCAAGAAAAAGCCGCCTTCCCACACGAGATAAAACAGCAAGAACATCCAAATCAACCCTGAGCGCACGCGCTGCAATATCAGCCAGTTGGAAAGCAAAATGGTGGAACACAGCATGGTGCACACCACCGAAAGGCCATAAGCCGCTTCCATTCTGCTGCTTTCCCTAAAAACGAGCACCACACACACGCACCCTATCCACAGGAACGTGTTGATGGAGGGCATATAAATCTGCCCTTTCAGATTGGACGGGAACCTCACCGTCATTTTGGGCAAAAAACCCAACCGGATTGCCTCCGAGGCCAAAGTGAAGGAGCCTGAAATCATGGATTGGCTGGCTATGATGGCCGCAAACGTGGCGATGATAATGCCCGGCCATAAAAACCATTCGGGCATGATGCCGTAGAATGGGTTTTCCTCCAGCGCCATGCCATCGTGGCGAAGCAGCCATACCGCTTGACCGAAGTAATTGAGCAGCAGGCAGATTTTTACAAAAATCCAACTGACGCGAATGTTCTGACGACCGCAGTGCCCTAAGTCGGCGTAGAGCGCCTCCGCTCCGGTGGTGCATAAAAACACCGCGCCCATCACCACCAAAAAACTGGGGCTGTGTCGCAGCAACTCAATGCCATAGGTCGGGCTGATGGCTTGAAAAACAGAGGGAAAATGTACGATTTGGCTAAGCCCCAGTATGCCCAGCATACTGAACCACAGGAACATCATCGGCCCAAAGCTCTTCCCCACTGCCGAAGTGCCAAACCGTTGAATGAAAAACAGGGCCGAGATAATGGCTATCGTGATGCCTACGGTAGGGATACCGGGATATTTGAGCGATAACCCCTCGATGGCCGATGACACTGATATGGGCGGGGTAATCATGCCCTCCGCGAGCATGGCTGCCCCGCCCAACACAGCCGGATACATCAACCACCGCCGCCGCCGCCGCACCAAAGAATAGAGGGAGAAAATGCCACCCTCGCCCTTGTTGTCGGCGCGAAGCACCAGAAAAACATACTTGAGCGTCGTCTGAATCGTCAGCGTCCAAAACACCAACGATACGCCGCCCAGCACCGTGAGTCGGTCAATCACCGCCCCCTCGCCCACGATGGCTTTCATCACATACAGCGGCGACGTACCGATGTCGCCAAAAATGATACCCAGCGTGACAAGCAGGCCCGCCGCCGTGAGGCGATGATGCCCGTGCTGGCTACCTTGAGCATTCATGTTGTGGTTGTTGTGTTTAGCTCAATGGTGGTGGCCACCTTCTCCATGCACATGGCCGTGTGCCAATTCTGAAGGGTCGGCATCGCGCACGGCCTCCACATGGCCTGTGAAATAGAGGTCAACGCCAGCCATCGGGTGATTGAAGTCAATCTTTACTTTATCCAAACCGACCCAAGCCACCATGCCTTGAAAGTGGTTGCCGTTTTGGTCGGTGAGTGGGAGCATATTGCCAACTTCCAACAGGCCGTCAGGGATTTTGCCATCCGTCTCAAAGATATTTTTGGGCACCTCTACGAGTGCCGTTTCGTCGTATTCGCCATACGCGCTGGCGGCAGGGATGCCAAACTCGAACTTGTCGCCCGATTTCAGGCCAGCCAGATTTTTTTCAAAATCGGGAATCATCATGCCGATCCCATAGATAAAAACCAGCGGTTGGTTTCCATTGGTTGTTTCCACTAGTTGTCCGTCGGCAGTGCCTTCGGTCAGGGTGTAGTGCACAGACACTACCTTGTTTGCTGCGATATTCATTGAAAAAAAGTTTGTGAGCCGCAAAGGTAAGGCTTATTCACAATTAGACTTGTTGCGGTGGAGGCCTTTGGCGAAGGGAAAGCCATTTTTCCAACTGGCTTCGCTACATTTTTCGCCGAATATGCCCGATTTCGATTGCAAAATTTGCCTTGCCAGTCGAAAAAATGACAATCCCCTTCACTCAAAGGTCTCCACCGCAACAAGTCTGCTGGACGAACGGCCCCCCATCATATCTATACTTCGCGCCGCCGGGTTTTGGGCATGGCTATAAGCGCAATCTGTTCAAAATCAAGGAGAGCGAGCATGAGCACCTGACAAATCCTAGCGAACCAAGGTATAACCCGAGCTGCATCAGCGCATTTTTTCCTTCGCCCCCCCCAATTTGGCCTCTTCCATTCTCAAACCCCCAGCGTCTTTTTGTATTTGATGTAGCGCCGCACGAATCGCCATGCCTCGCCGTGTGTCGTGGGCTGAATCCCTCGCCGACGCTGTGCCCCATGCAAGTCGAACAACAAACGCCAATGGCGGTAAAAGTCGCGGTAGGCTCGCCACATCCCGAAAGAAGGGTCGTACACATGAGCTGGCTCACCAAATACCCCGTTGAGCTCCATTACCTTGAACTCGCCGCGCCGGAGCGCCCCCACGCTTTCGCATTTGAGGTCGAAACGACCATAACAAATACCGGGCAACTGCTCACAAACAGGCTGAAAGACCCCGAGCAGCGCCTCATCAATCAGATGATTGCCGTTCAGAAACTTGGTGCCGCGACAGTGGTTGCCGATAGGCTCGAGCAGGAGCGTTTCGTCGGGGGCGGGTATTTGTTTGAGTGTTTCTGGAAATTCCTGCTCAAAACGCTCCAATTGAAAAGCTGCCCGCGCGTCGCGGCGCATCAAGTCGCGCACGGTGGATTGGCCGTCGCCACGGACAGCCAAAAACTCTTTGATACAGACGGAGGTGATGCCAAAAATCGGGCGGCGGTTGGGCGATTTTTGGGGATGGAGGGTGGGGAACCGATGAAACAACACCGTCATTTCCACCGGGAGGGTGAGAAACTCTTGCAGGATAAAATCCACCGGGAAGCGCCTGAGGTGTGCTTCCAATGCTTCGGGCGAGGATATTTTTTTTACCAAAAAACCGCGCTCGCCGATGTCGGGCTTGGCGATGAGCGGATAGTGGATGCCTGCCTTTTCCAATGCCGACGCCACCCGCTCAAAGGCTTCTCCTCCGCGCACCAGTATCGTTTTGGGCAAATGTTCGGGCGACAATAGCCGCAATATGTCGTGTTTCGATTCGCCCATGGCGCCTCCCAGCGGAATGGTGGGATTCACGTTGGAAAAAAAGACCAGATGCCGCGCCCGCACCGCGAACCACAGCCAGAAACCACACATCGGAAGATTGGCCAACCAAAAGGGGAGAAACTCCCAAGTCGTCCATTTTTTGAGCCAGAGCCTCATTGGGTAAAAAATTGTGGGGCAAATGTCGGGCGAGAATTTGGCAGCGAGCATTACGGCGGTAACATTTTAAACCTTGATTCGCCAAGGTTTTTTTTTCGGACAGCTATGATTGATGTCACTGACTTTGAAAGGATTGAAAGCCTGGAGATGCGAAGTATATACCTTCGATTCGCTAGGCTTTGTCAGATGCTCATGCTCGCTCTCCATGATTTTGAACAGATTGCGCTTTTTGCCATGCCCAAAACTTGGCGGCGCGAAGTACAAATGCGACTGGCAGGTCACTGCACGGTTGCCCATCAAAACTCCATTTTGTGCCACCGTTCCGTCCGCAAGTACTCAACGACCAACGCAATCATCACCACCCAGTAAATCACCTCGGCCATCCACACCCAAATCAGCCCCAGTTGAGTGAAGTTCGTGATGACGAAGAGATAGCCGAGATAGATGACGACCGTGAACGCTTGCAGCTTCAGCCCAAACCAAGTAGCACCCGTACCTGCCAGCGCATTGATGAACACCACGCCAAACGTCGCCATCGAGAGAATCAGCAGCAACAGATAAAAAATCGGCTGCGTCTCGCCGATCAGGCTCATGTCCGATTTCCCCAAAAGCGGGTAAAGCAATTGCCCCGGGAAAAGCAAAATCGGCACCGCCAACACCATCGAGACCGCCCAGCACAGCTTCCCGATTTTCCAAGCGGCGAGCAGCACCTCGTGATGGCGTTTTTGTCCGATGAGATTGCTAATCAGTGTATTGGCCCCGGAAGAAAAACCCCACATCGGAATCGAAAGCAACAAATAGACCATGCGGGCGAGGTTAGATATCGCCAGCGCCCGCGGGCCGAGGTTTTCCACCATGCCGAAAAAGAAAACCCAGCTGCCTTGACCGACTGCAGCGTTTGCCACCACCGGGAGAGCAAGGTTGAGTTGTTGTTTCGTCAAAGTCCAGTCAGGCTCTGGCAGAGAGAAGATGCGCAGTTTTCGGTTTTCCTTGTCAAAAATCATGTAAGTGCCGAACACCAAAAATGCCACGCCCTCGGCAATGCTGCTGGCCAACCCTGAACCGCCGATGCCCATGGCAGGCAGACCTAACTCGCCAAAAATCAACCCATAGTTGAGCACCAGATTGACGAGCGCCAACACTGCGGTGGTGAACAAAATAATCTTTGGCCGGGCGATGCCGCTATACAGCGAAATCAGCGCGATGCCCCCATAACTGAAAAAAATGCCAAAAGAACGATAATGAATATACTCCAGCGATTTTTGGTAAATCTCCGGCGAGTGGTCGAGAAACAGCTCGAAAAACCAGGGCGTGGCGAAGTGCATGAATGCCCACATCAAAAGCGCCAAAGCCATCTCGAACAACAGCATCGTGTGAAAAAGATGCCCCACCGCCCCCGGTCGCCCTTCACCCATGCGCCGTGCAATCATAATCTGCCCGCCCCGTGAAAACGAGTAGCCAATCGCCGCGATAGTGATATAAAACACGCCCACAAACCCAATGGCACCAAACTCTATCTCTCCCAGATGATAAAGCAGCACCGCATCGCTTAGCGCGATGACGTTTTGCGCTGCCGAACCAAGCATGATGGGAGCAGAGATTCTCCAGATGTGGCGGTAAGTGAGGTCGAGTTGCATAGTTGCGGGCTAACGAGTTTTACGGGTCGGCATCCTAAAAAACCTTCCACGGCTTCCATGCTTTCGGCACGACCTTGTGGTGTTGTTTTTCCTTAAAATCGGGGTTGACAAACGCCAGCGAAACCTCAAAAAAATCTATGGTCAGCGTCACGCGAGGGTGCTGTTGGATGCGTTCCCAAGCCCGCGTCATATCGGGCGACCAGTAAGCATCGTCGAAAACGAACACCGTTTGTGCGTGTGAATGAGGCAGACAGGCCTCGAAATATCGAAGCGTGGGTTCCAGTTGGTGATGCCCGTCGAAAAACACCAAGTCGAGCTGGGGCAATCGCGTCAAGGCCGTAGGAAGCGTGTCTGCGAATGCTCCGACGAGGACTTCGACATTCGACAAGCCCAGCATTTCCAAATTGGCACGCGCCACGTGCGCAAAGTCCGCGCTACCCTCCAATGAGATGAATCGCGCACTCCGCATCCCTGAGGCCAGATACATCGCGCCGATGCCCAGAGAGGTGCCCAATTCGAGCATGGTTCGGGGAGATGCCCAGCTGGCCAAGCGGAAAAGCATCTGGCCTTGTCGGGGAGAGCTGGCGGCACGACGGGCCATGGCACGGATAGTGGTGCCCCTCGTTGTGGCAAAAGCGGCTTGGCCGCTATCCATCGCTCTCACGCGCACTTCGCTTGCCAACATTTGTTGGCGCACCCGCTCCACATCCCGAAATGCGTAGAACCATCGAGCATCTTCCAAGACGGCGTTGGTCAGCTCGAACACGAACGGCGAATGCAGCTGATACTTAGTGACTGCGGCGAGGTAAAATTTCAGAAACTGGAGGATGCGATAAAAATAGGCTTGCAAGGCGATGTTTTTTAACGAAACTTTCATGTAGCGGGCGAAAATAGCGCCCTTCCGGTTAAAAAATGTTTAAGGCTGATTTTAAGTCGAAATAGACACCCTTCCCCCCCGTTTTTTCCGCATCACAAACGACAACGACATACCAGACACTTTGCACTATGAAAAATACGCGCTTGTTGCTTATCCCGTTTTTTTCCCTGACATGCCTCCTCGCCTTCGGCCAATCTTACAAAACCGCAGCGGGCATTCGCCTCGACAACGGCATCAATTTCACCCTGCAACAGCATATCGTGAACAATTGGACGGCAGAGGCAATCCTCCACACGCCGCTCAACTCCAATGAATTGGGACTTACCTTGTTGGCCGAAAAACACCAGAAAATTTTGTTCCGAGGACTTAATATGTATGCGGGCGCTGGCGGCCACTACTACTGGCAAAGCACCGCCAACCGCTCCGAAAGCGGCGCTTTGCGGGAAAATGTGTTTGGCCTCAGCTTCATCGGCGGTGCCGAGATAACACTTGGCAAATTCAACGTCTCGTTCGACTGGAAACCCGAGCTCCACCTCGCCGGCGACCAGATTCATCCTTTTGAATGGACAGGCGGCTCCATCTCCGTGCGCTATGTGCTCGCCAAGCGAGAGCGACGGAAGGTCAGAGATTGGAAAGTGTGGGACAATTTCGGCGGAAACAAAGACAGCAATAAGAACAGAAGAAGATAATCGGAATGTGAACATTCGCGGCAAATCGCTGGCACATTAGGCCAAATCGTTGAAAGGGCACGCCTAATGGCCGACGCTCGCAAATTGGTGGACGACCGCTCTATGTCTTTGGCATAGGGCGGTCTGTGTTTTTTCCCTCGACAGATGCCATATTTTGGGGCAATGCCAGTTTCCGAATAAAATATATGGCGCAATGAAAGAGAGCGTTTCGAGCCGTAAAGCGCACGCAAATTCGAGGCTTATTTTGTTAAAATTCGCGCCGTCGCCATTTCCGGCAAAGTTTTAGCGCGCTGGTTTTCAGGCAAATGGCACCAAACACCCTGCTCGCAACGCGGTCAACAATTTGAAAGGTTGTCGCGTTGTTTTCAAAACTTGCTACTTTTGGCATTAGTCGTTGAAACCACCGCGCCATGAACATCTTCCCTAATCGGTTACCTGCGGGTCGTGCTTTCCGAATATCGCGCTCGAATGTTCGGGTCGGAAAGTGGTGGCTTTTTGTATCATTTTTTTATGCCCTCCCTTTGCTCGCTCAGCCTGTGTTAAGTTGGGACAAGACGCTTGGCGGCAATAGCTGGGACGAACTGAACGGCCTGCTCACGCTTCCCGACGGCATCATCGCGGCGGGTTCTTCCCGCTCCGGCCCGGGCAACCTCTCTTGGGATTTTTTCATTGTAAAACTTGATTACGATGGCAATGTGCTTTGGCAGCGCCGCTATGGCGGCGATGCCGACGACCGCCTCTGGTCCATCATTCCCACTTCCGACGGTGGCTTTCTCGCGGGCGGACATTCCTACTCAAGCAGTAGCGGCGACAAGAGCCAGCCCACGCGCGGCGATATGGATGTATGGGTGCTGAAACTCAGTGCGCAAGGGCTGCTTCAGTGGGAACGAGCATGGGGCGGCCTCTACCGCGATGAGTTGTTCGCATTGCTGGAAATACCGGGCAACGGCTATTTGCTGGGGTGCAACTCGTGGTCAGAACCGGGGCCTGACAAGACCGAACCCCCTCGGGGCGAGCAAGATTTTTGGTTGATTCGAATTGACTATCAAGGCAACAAAATTTGGGACAAAACCATCGGCGGCAACGGCTACGAACAAATCAACGACCTCGCGTGGGCACCCGACGGCCATGTCTATATCTCCGGTGGCACGGTGTCCGAAGGTGGCACGGGCGACTTGAGCGACGAGCCTTCGCACGGCGGCATGGATTTCTGGTTGGGGAAATTCAATCTGGAAACACGACAGCTCCTCTGGAACCGTCGTTACGGCGGAGCAGGCGAGGACTATCCCTATGCACTCTACATTTCTTCCACCGGACGGCTCTTTTTGGGTGGCCGTTCAGGCTCAGAGCCTGCCCAGCCAGGGCCATTCAACACGAGCAAAGAGTCCCCATTCTACGGCGGGGATAGCGATTATTGGATGCTCGAATTGGACCACGACGGCCAAAAACTCCGCGAATGGTCTTTTGGCGGCACCGGATTGGACGACCTCTACGCCATTGACGAAAACCCGCTTGGGCATCTGATTCTCGGCGGTGTGACGGACTCTGATATTTCCGGCAACAAAACCTCGGAAGCCCGTGGCGGCTACGATTATTGGCTCATCGGCCTCGACGGACAGGGCAACGTGGCGTGGCAGCGGACCGTAGGAGGTATAGACAACGATGCCTTGACCAAAATAGCCATGCGTCCCACGGGTTCATTTGCCATTGGAGGCCATTCGAGGAGCAATATCGGCTTTGAAAAAACAGAAAACAATCTCGGCGTCAACGATTTCTGGGTCTTGTATTTTGAATGTGGCCTGCATGCAGAAATTGCCCCCATCGGTGAGCCGTCGTCTTGCTCCGACGATTTTTTGTTGCTCGATGCCACCATTCCTGACTGCGATGCCTGTATCTATGATTGGAACACTGGCAGCCTGGAGCCATTCATCGAGGTGCAGGGTAATGTGGCAGCCGCATACACCGTGCGCGTACGCGACAGCTGGGGTTGCGCGGCGTTCGACACGGTGCGCGTCGTGCCACCGCCTCCGCCCGATGTGCAATTGGGAAGCGGCGACACGGTGGTGGTGCAGGGCACCTCGGTCGTCATAGGCAGCGAACAACCCGGCTTTCAATATCTTTGGAACACAGGCGACACTACGGCTACCATAAGAGTGAACGAATCCGGCGTTTACTCTGTCACCATGACCGACGCTTCGGGATGCAGCGTGCAAGCCACCATCCGCGTGAACGTGACGCGGCGCGGCCACGTCTATGTGCCCAATGTCTTCTCTCCCAATTTCGACGGTCACAACGACTATGTGAGCATTTTTGCGGATGCCAGCGTGCGCAGGGTGCAAACATTTCAAATCGCCGACCGCTGGGGCACGCTTGTTTTTCGACGCGACGATTTCATTCCTACATGGGAAACCGACGGTTGGGATGGTGTTTATCGAGGCAAGCCAGCCCCGCCGGGAGTATATGCTTGGTTTGCGGTCATTGAGTACATTGACGGCAAACAGGAGATACTCGAAGGGTCGGTGACAATTGTACGGTAGTGAATTGTTAAAAAATCCTTTGTCACAATAAAGTTATCCGTACTTTTCGCGCCGAAAACTCCACCAAAACATACTGCGGGGAAGTTTTAATCTGTCTTTTAATCACAACCGGATGTTATGCGCATACAGTTTAGCCTTTCCTGCCAGAAGGGCACCGTTATTCCAATCAATTATCAATCGGAAATCTCCCATTGGATTTTTGATGTCCTTTCGAAAGCGGGTTCTGAACTCTCATCATGGGTGCAGCAGCGTGGCTTTGATTTGGGTTCTCGCAATTTTAAATTGTTCACCTTCAGCCCCTTGGCCATCTATCCTTATGAAATGGACCAAGTGAGGCAGGAATTCAGGCTTCTGGGCAATCAGGTAAAGCTGAGCATCTCCATCTACCTCGACCCTTCCTTTGAGCAGCAATTGGTGCATATCTTCCGGCAAGTCCCGCTGCCACTCGGCTCTGTGGACGGGCATCCCACACAATTTGAGGTGAAACATTGGCAAGTGATGCAGCCCATCACTTTCAAGGAAACCATGCATTTCAAGGCGGTGTCGCCCGTCTCCATCACCTCTGTGGAAGAGGTCAAACCTGCCAACCCCTACCTGTTGCCCGATGGCGATGGCTACGATGTCAGTTTTTTCACGCACGCCGTGCGCCGCATGAAAGCGGCGTGGCAATACAAGTCGCTAGCAGGCTTGAAACTGCTCGACCCTTCCTTTCCCATGCACTATCGTTTGATAGGCCAGGCGAAGTCACGCCTCATTCATCTTAAACCCAATGTGGAAGGTATCGCCCAATTGCGCGGCTTCGTTTATGATTTTGAGGTAAGTATGCCGCCAGCGGTCATGGAGTTCTGCTACTATGCCGGGTTCGGGGAATACCCCTATCTTGGCTTTGGCTATGCTGATTTTAAATAAAAAAAATCCTCGAAACGATGCGTGCAAGTTCCCTGCTGTCAGTAGTGTTTGCGCTCCTCGTCGCTGCCTGTGGCGGTGGGGGGCGCGAAGAGAAGACCCAAATTTCCATTCAAGGATATTGGAAGTTGGTGAAAGGTCTTCGCAATCAAAGAGAAACGGAGACGCTGCAAGGCGTTTTTTTTCAGTTCGACGCGGATGGAAAGATGATGACCAACCTTCCTGTTGGCGCGGATGTGCCAACCGAGTATGAGTTGAAGAAGAATGAAATTCACCAAAAAACACCGCAACCCGTCGTTTATGTCATCCAAAGCGCGACAGACTCAATGTTGGTGCTGACGCTGGAATTGCGCGGCGCGCAGTTTGAAATGCACCTGCAAAAGACAACTCCCTCTGACGAAAGCGAGGAATCGCAAGACGGCCTATCTCAGCCTTCTGACAGCCTTTCGGAATAGAGCGCGAAATTCTCCTCGTCGAAGCAAACAAAGCGCACTTCTTCCAGTTTCCCATCGTGTTCGCTCAAAAATGCTCGCACGGCAAGCAATGCCACTTCGCACGCCGCTGCTTTGGGGTAGCCATATACACCCGTGCTGATATTGGGGAAAGCCACCGTCTTTAGGCCATAGGAGACTGCCAGACGAAGTGAGTTGCGGTAGCAATTGCCCAGCAACGTCGGCATTGCAGGGTCGTGGGCGCTATACACTGGCCCAACGGTGTGAATGACGAATCGAGCAGGCAAGCTGCCACCCGTTGTCATCACTGCTTCTCCCGTCTTGCAGCCGCCCTGCGAGGCGCGTATTTCCATGCATTCTTCCAAAATTTTTGGCCCGCCAGCGCGGTGAATGGCCCCATCCACACCGCCCCCGCCAAGCAAGGAAGAATTGGCCGCGTTCACGATGACATCAAAAGCGATTTTGGTGATGTCGCCCTGTTCGAGTGTGAGTCTGGTGGTCATGGCGATGATGTTGATGAAAATTGACGAGGATTGTCGAACCCTGCCCCATGCTCAGGTGCCGTGAAACGTGAAAGTGTAATTCGCCCAAAAGTTCCATAGCGTCACCACGCCCGTGGCGATAAGTTTGGAAGTGTAAAACTTCACGCCGAGGCGCTCGTTGAGCAGGTAAATAATGGCATTATTGATGCCCAAGCCAATAAGAGAAGCCAACAGAAATTTTGAGAACTGGGTGGCCACGGCAGGGTCGTGGCTGTGAAACGTCCACACACGGTTGAGGGTGTAGTTGCTCACCACCGCGCACATAAAGCCCGTGCTGTTGGCAACGTATTTATTGAGGCGCAACTTTTCCTTGCAAAGCCAAGTGATACCAAAATCCACGCCCACCCCTGAAGCGCCCACTATACCGAATTTGCAGAATTTGATGATTAAGTCGTTCATGGTGCTTTACACACTAGGCGAGGCCGTCTCACAAGTCTAAATTTCGACAGGATTAACAAGATTTACAGGTTTTTTTCCCGAAAGAGGGCGCGAATCCTGTCAAACAAACATCGCTTATGAGACATCCTCACCTACGGCTTGTTATTTTCCTTGAAAATTCGCCTTTCGTTTTTCCACAAATGCCGTCGCGCCCTCGCGGAAATCGTCCGTGCCACAGCACTCGCCAAAGGCATCCACCTCTTTCCAAAAGCCATCCACGCCCTCCTCGTAATAGGCGTTGACAGTCTCGATGATTTTTGAAATGGCGAACGGTGCTTTCGCCGCTATTTTTTCAATCAACTCCGTGGCTTTGGACACCTCTTCGCCAGCTGGCACGACGTAGTTCACCAAGCCGAGTTGCAGAGCCTCCGCCGCGCCGAGCATGTCGGCAGTCATCAGGAGCTCTATGGCTTTTGTCTTGCCGATGTATTGGATGAGGCGCTGGGTGCCGCCGTAGCCGGGGATGAGGCCGAGATTGACCTCCGGCTGACCGAACTTGGCCTTTTCGCCCGCCACGCGCAAGTGGCAGGCCATTGCCAGCTCGCACCCGCCGCCGAGCGCGAAGCCGTTGACCGCCGCCACGACGGGCTTCGGGAACCGCTCGACGAGGAAAAAAATATCCTGACCTCGTTTTGCCATTTGCATACCTTCTGGGGCGCTCAGGCTACTGAACTCGGTGATGTCTGCTCCAGCCACAAAGGCTTTTTCGCCCGCGCCGGTGAGCACGATGCCTTTCAGGTCCTCCAACTCAAAGGCGGCTTCTCCAAAAAAATGCCGGAGTTCGAGCATGGTTTGGGTGTTGAGGGCGTTGAGCGCCTTTTCGCGGCTGATGGTGACGAGGGCAATACCGTTGTCGTGAGTTATTTGTAAGTTTTCGTAAACCATGTTTGTGTTGGCGATTTGTTGAACTGTTGATTTGTTGATTTGCTGAATCGAGGGTCAAATAACCAAATCAACAAACCCTCGAGTCAACCACCACCTCCAAAGGCGGGCAAAAGTAGAGAAAAGCCGACGGAGTGACCAATACGAAAAGGGTGCTTGTTTGCACAAGCGCCTGAAAAAACATGGGTCATCCCGAAATTCGGAATGACCCACGCACTTAATGCAAAACCTCAGCGCTTATTCGCAATACTGGACATCCAAGTGTACCACATAGTAGCGCTTGTTGTTGCCCTTGATTGGGCCGAGACTTGTTCCTTTGTAGGTGGTGAACAACCCCGCCGCCGGGCGTTTGCTTGGAGGTGTGCCATAGCCCTGAATTTTTACAGGCTCGCTGACATTCTGAAGACTCCAGCCGGGGCCAAGCGTGATGGTGAGTTCGTCGGTCGCAGCGTTGTAGCACACAGAACCGCCCACCATTTCTTTCTGACCAGCATAGATTTTTTGGCAAGCTGGGCCATTCGTGTCAAAGTAGTACCACCATGCGGGGCCGCCACCTTTGGTGTTGCCACCGAAGGCAGTTTCTTCGGTACATTCCTGCTCGTCTGGGCAGACATTCCAGCAGAAAGTGATGTTGCTCAAATCAGGGGTTTGCCCGCCCGCATTCTGTGGGGAAACCAAATCTGACCCAGATGTGCATCCTTCTGGGTAAACATACACGTTGGCAGCATTGCCGCCTTTAACAATGACAGCCACGCCACACGGTGTGCCGGGACCAATCCAAGTCCATGAGACGTAGGTGCACGATGCGTCGGTTGTCCATTGAATCGGCCCAACCGTGCCGCTGCATTGTTCGCCATCGCTGAATCTATCGCTTGAGAACTCATAATCCCCTACTTGCGAACACTCCACATTGCCGCCTGGGCCAGTCAAATCCGTTATCAAGGTGGGTGTGCAACCGCTTCTGTCGGTCGTGGTGAATTGCTTCTCGGTTGAGGTCGCTTGTTCTTTTTCACAGGCTATGACAAACATGGTTGCCAGAATAGCCAAGGTTAGGGCACGTAGATTTTTCATAATTTAAAGAGTTTAAAAAAGATGAAAGATTTGGTTGAAACATTCAGTTATGGCAATGTTGCAAATGCAGCATTGTTTATACGCAAGAGTCACATGAATATGTGACAGATACAAGCCCATGTATCGGGCTTGGCAAACCAAAAGCAGAGAAAAATGTGTGTTTGCGGAAAATGCTTAGGGGGCAGGCGGCCGGGACATAAGGCCTATTAAAAAATATGGCAAGCGGTTTTAAGACGGAACAAAAATAAAGACTTTAAAAGACACGTAGATCTTTTTTTATAAAAAATTTGTTGACGACAGAATATTCATGATACGCGAGTCAATTCACACTACCTCTACGCCCCTCAATCCACTTTCAGCACCTCGATTTCCTCTGCTTTCCAATGCACGGCCTTTTCAAGGTGATAGTTCTCCAGCCGGTTGTGATAAAAGCACAGGACGCGAAAGTTGGACGACACGATGTTGCCGTCTCTGGTGAAGCCAAGCGGTTTTTCGGTGTGAAACACGCCGAGGTTTTTCACGCCATCGCGCACTACATCGGCGGCGGATCGGTGTATTTCGGGCGCAAGGCGGATTTTGCCCTGTTGTTCCCATTCCACGAGTTTTTCCTGCATTTGCTCCACCACTTCTTCCACGGCGCGGAAGGGGAACACATAGTCGTCGGGCGGGAGGCGGAGGATGCCGAACAGGTCGAGTTTGGGGTTTTCGTGGAGCAGCATTTCAAAAACGGCGTAGGCGACGAGATGACTGCTGAGCACCACGTTTTCGATGTGATAACGCTCCACGATGCGGTCGGCCAGAATCTTGGTGTATTCTTCCTCGCGTTGGCGGTCTTCCACCACTTCATTTTTTGAGACAAAATAATCACTGATGTCGAGTTCGTTGCCAAAGCGGTCGAAGCTGCGTCCCTGCCCGTCCACAAAGTTGCCCAGCACGTCCATCGGCTTGCCCACGCTGATGGTGATGTCGCTCGTGGTGGAGAAAAAGCGCCAGATGAATCGAAACCATGCTCGCACGCTGGTGCCTTCATCTTTGAGGCGCAAGTAGTTTTCCTTGCCTGTCATGCGCAAATGCTGCTCGATGAGGAAGGGCGCCTCCAGCACAAAGTTGTAACAGATGACCATCGGGACGACGAAGACTTTGCCTGCCCCTGCTCCCTCCAAAATGGGGGAGACAAAACGCCGCTCGCCCCCCGCATCGGGATGGGTGGCAAGGGTGCACAAGGCACGCTGGGCTTCCACCGCCGTGCCAAGCAACCCCATCTTCAGGTCGGTCTCCAAAGCGCCGGAGCGAGAGCGGGTGCCACCGGGGAAAAACAGGCTGTTGACCCCTCGCTGGATGCTCAGGTTGCTCATTGCCTTGAGCGTCTCCAAATAAATCGAATTCTTTTTGCGGCGGTCCACCCGATAAGCCCCGAGGCGGTTCATGAAGTATGCAGCTGGGCCAAAGTTGTAGAGATTAAGCCCTGCGCCGTAGCTAAACGAGGGCAACCCCATGATTTGGTCCATGGCGTAGCCGACCAGAATGGAATCGAGGTTGCTGCTGTGGGTGGGCACCACCACGACCGTGCCGTGCTTGAACAGCTCGCGCACTGTCTCTACGTCGCCCACCACATTGAGCCGTTCGTAGAGATGTCGCCGCCCGCGAAAAATGGCTCGAATGCTCTTGCCTACGGCGGCATTGAAAAGGCGGTTGAAAAAAGCAGTGAGAAAACGCTGCGCAAACTTGAAGGTGCTCACCTGAAACGTGCCGACGATTTCCTCCGAATAGCGGTGAATGATTTTTTGCAAAATCTCTTCTGCCACAGCCTTGGCCTCCGGGTCGTTGCGGTCGAGCGTTTTTTTGATGAGCCGCTTGCTGATTTTGTTCCAAAATTGCCGTTCGTTGGGCGGGTCCACCTTCCACGGCGATTCCTTGATGCGGATGCGTTCCTGATATATGGTTTTCACCAGCACGTCGGCCAAGTCTCGCTTGTGGCGGCTGGCGATGCGTCGGAAGGTGAACTCGTCAATTTCGCGTATGAACTCCGCGCGGTCTTTGCTCAGCCGATAAATCGGCCAGTCTTCCATACGCTCGATGATGCGCGGATATATGGTTACGTTTTTTTTCACGGCGTTTCTTTTGACCGTTAAAGCGGTGGTCTTGTCAGGTTGATGGGGGTTGATATACCCAGATTAAAGAGGATTTGAATCTGCCCGTTGGCAAGACAGGGATTTCCTTGATTGATTTGCATGATTTCCAAAAGATTGCGAGCACCGTTCGTTCAAAACCACCTTGTCAGACCCTGTACTCAGGGGCTTGCCCGGCCAAGTGGAAGCGGACGGGGCTGATTTGCGTTGACTATATATCGAGACCTTTGTCAACCTCTGTTTTATTTCCCGATATATTTTTCGATAAACTCCAACAACTCCGCCTTGCCGGTTTTCCGCTCGGCGGAAGTGATGAAGTAGGGGGGCAAAGTCTCCCAAGTCTCGCTCAAGGCGGCCATGAACCGCTCGATGTTCTGCTCAAGGGTTGCCTTCCCGATGCGGTCGGCTTTGGTGAAGCAGATGGCAAAGGGGATTTGGCGCTCGCCCATTCCATTGATGAATTCAAGGTCAATTTTCGTGGGTGGAATGTTGGAATCAATCAAGACGAAGGCACAAATCAACGCCTCTCGGTGCAAAAAATAGTCATCAATCATGCCCGACAGTTTTTTTTGCTCCGCTTTTGAGACGCGAGCATAACCATATCCGGGCAAATCCACCAAGTACCACGTCTGATTGATAAGAAAAAAATTGAGCAGCCGGGTTTTGCCCGGTGTGCCCGACACTTTGGCTAAGCCCTTGCGCGTCAGCATGTTGATGAGCGACGACTTGCCCACGTTGGAGCGTCCGATGAACGCGAACTCTGGCCTGCCGTCCTTGGGGCATTGGCTTTCTTTCGGATAACTGGCTACAAATTCTGCACTGCTGACTTCCATGAGGGGGCGAAGGTAGGAAATGATGCAGAATCGGACGTGAATGAGTGCAGGCTGCCGATGGTCGCCTCCCAAAAAAGCCCCGCCCCCGAATGTTCGGGAACGGGGCTGCCAGCCAACCGTACTGGTATGTGTGAAGACGCAAGTAACTCTACTGCCTTCATTACACGCATCCACATCATTCCGTTCGAAGGCTCACTTTCTGGTTGTCAGCAGATTTTTCACGTTTTCGCCTACTTTTTTCCCTTGCGTGTTGCCAACTTCGACGGTGGCGCGATAGTGAATGCCGCCGTACAATCTCGAAATCGCGGCCTCTTTGGCGGCAGCATCGAAACTGCTGAAGTTTCTGGGGTTCATGCCCAGCACATCGTAGGTGTGGTCGGTGAAACCGTAGTTCTGTCCAAAAACCGATTCCAGCGCATATCCCGCAGCACCGGAAAATGAAGCATGCGCCGACGAGTACTCTGGATGCGGAGGAGTGACGATGAAAGTATTCCAGTCCGCGTGGCCTATGTGTTTCCGAATGTAGGTGACGGGGCGGATTAAGTGGTAGGTGTACTTCGTTTTCCAGCAACTGATAACTGCTTCATGCATACTGATGCCCAAGCGCAGGTAGGCATCGGCGGCTTTCATCAAACCGGGATTGTCTTTTTCAAACACCTGTTTCAAGATGCTGAACCAATGGCCGAAGACGGTCACATAATTCCCATTGGGTGCATCGTCCCAGAAATTGGCAATCGCTTTTTGCTCTTCCGTCAGGGATTGGGAGATGTCGTACACCTCCTTTGCCATGTTGTAAAACGGCGTGCCGGGGTCCTTCGAAAATGATGTCGGAGCTGCTGGCATCGTATTGTGGATGCTGCCCGGCAAAATAGTCCTGTTGTTGACCCAGCCCGGCATATTCGCTGGCGCAGAAGAGGTAGGCTCCCAATAGCCTTCTCCCAACGGGGTGTAAGGGATGTTGGCGCCATCCGCGCCGTCTTGCTTGCTCCATTCGATGACGGCTTGTGCAACCTGTTTGCCAAACTGGACAGCTGCCGCCAAGTCAGTAGCCGGGTTGGCCCCAGTGCTGTATTTGGCAAAATAAACGGCTTCCAGCGAGTCAATCCGCTGAACGTTCTCCGGCTTGGCCGAATAAAAGAACCGCAACATTTCCGCCATGGCGGCATTGGCCGATGCAGGCCAGTAGAGCGGTTTGCCTTGTGGAGGTTCGGGCAGTTGGACTTGACCGTTCAGGCTCCCGGCGATGCTTTTGTATTGCTTGTCGCCCCGCACGAGGGATTCGTACAGTGCCACGCCAGTGTAGGCAAAGTGTCGCCCAAAAGCAATGTGCGTGACACCCGATGTGTTTTTGATGACCTGCAAATGCAGGCCAATCCAGTCGCGGAGCAACTCCGACTTTTGATTTTTAAAAACAGAGGGTGTTTCTGGCTCCCCTTCTTTTTCGCAAGAGAAGGCGAGAATGAGAGCCGACAATGCGGCCAAGAGAATTTGCTTTTTCATGATTGTTCAAATTTATTTTTGTGAAAAATTGAATGAGGGACAAAGGTGTGGGCGCTCCGAAGCGGGAGGTTTTGCTGATAAGTCCAGAGATTTGACTGTAAAGCCCAAAATGAAAAAAGCCCCGCCCCCGAATGTTCGGGAACGGGGCTGCTGACCTGCCCTGCGGTCGGACGAGGGTGAGATTTGGCCTTCCTGATTTCAAAAAAGCCCCGCCAACTCCCGGTAACTCATCACCTCCACATCCTCTGCCAATGGAAAACCTTTTTCCACAGGGCAAACGATGACATTGCGCCGGGTCGCCAAGTCCGTTTTAGCGATGTGAAACCCCTTGCCGGGTCGCGGCGCAGTGGAGTACTTTATTTCCAAAAGAATTTCCGGCGCCCCGCCGCGTGTGATGACGAGGTCGGCTTCCGTGCCGTCTTGTGTGCGGTAAAAAAACATTTCAGCCCAATCGGGCAGAAGCGCGGCGATTTGTTCAATCATGTAGTTTTCCCATGATGCGCCCAAGCCGGGATGTCCGCTCAAGTCGTAAAACGACTGAACACCAAGCAGTTGGTGTAAAATACCCGTGTCGCGGAGGTAAATTTTGGGTGTCTTCACCAAACGTTTTTTCAGGTTGGCTGAATAGGGCTGCAAACGCCGGATAAGGTAAGCCGCCTCCAAAAAATCGAGGTAGCGCCGCACCGTGACCCCCGTGATGCCCAGCGAACCGGCCAAAGCCTCCATGTTCAGCAGTTGGCTGCTCAGGTGCGCTATCATGCGCCAGAGTTTGCCTGTCACGATGGGATCAGCGCGAAGCCCCAGCAGTGGCAGGTCGCGTTCGAGGTAGGTGTTGATAAAGTTTTTTCGCCAAAGTTGGACAGCCTCATCGCTGGGCGCGAGCAAGGCATCGGGGAAGCCGCCGCGATACCAGTGCGTTTGAAAATCAACAATATCAGACACTTCCTTAAAGGTAAACGGAGCAAGTTCGTGGTAAGCGATGCGTCCGGCTAAGGACTCCGAAGCATCCCGAATCAAATCGGGCGAAGCCGAGCCAAGCAGGATAAAACGCCCTGGCTCGCGGTTGTGGTCAATAATGCCGCGCAACGCCGGGAACAGTGTCGGCAGTTTTTGCACCTCGTCCAAAATCACCGTGTGGTCGGCCAGTGGGTCGAGGAAAAGACGGGGGTTGCTGAGTTTGATTAAATCATCAGGGTCTTCCAAGTCGAGGTATTGCACGGGTTTCGGCAATCTGGCGGCGATGGCTTTTGCCAGCGATGTTTTCCCGACCTGACGTGGGCCGACGATGGCTACTGCGGGGAATAAGCCCGTCAGTTTCAGGATAGTTTCTTCCGCATGGCGAGGGATGTATTTTGTCATTGTGCCCGTTATTTTAAATTTTATCTTTGAAATAACGGGGTAAAAATAAAAAAATGAATTAAAAAAAGTTTTTTTCAAGAAAAAGCCCCGCCCCCGAATGTTCGGGAACGGGGCTGCCAATACGCCCTGCGTTTGGACAGGGGCGAGACTTGGCCTTCCTAATTCAATTCCACTTTTTCTATTTCACGAATCAATGCCAGCCGGTCGGTTTCGAGCAACTGCATGAGGTCGAACACTTTGTCGCTGAAACCCGCGAGCGCGAACACGTTTTGCTCCGGGAATTGCAGCGAGCCGTAGCCTTGCAGGTCGAACGAATACACGAACGGGTTAGCGTCGTATTTGCGGCGATACTCGGCGAGCGGAGCCTTCGGCGCGCCGCCCTGCATCCAGCCCTGCATATCCGAGAGGATGACGATGCGGTCGTACTTCTGCTTCGCCGTTTGGAAAATGGCGTGGAAGTTCGTACCAGCTGAGCGGGCATTTTTCACCAGCCGTTCCGCGATGCCCGCCATCGAATCCGCTGGGTTTTCACGGACGTAGGAAGCCTCGTCGGAGAAACGCATCAAGTCTGCGTCGTTGGCTTTGAACAAAGCCGCGGCGAACAGCGAACCGATTTGCAACGGCGTGCGGTTGGCGTATTTCGTGCGGCCGCTCGTCATCGAGCCAGAATCGTCGAGCACCACGAGCGTGCGGCCTGCGAAACGCGGCACGTTGTCGAGCGCGAGTTCGAGTGCCGTGTTTAGGGCGTTCAGGAACAGGCGTTTTTGCTCCACTTGTGCGTCCTGAATCGCGTCGAGCGCCGACAGGTACTGGAACGGCAGCACGAGCGACTGCTTGATGCGGCGACGGTCGGTCAGTTGGGCGGCGACTTCCTGCGCCAGTTCGGGGGCTTGCTCGGCGATGTTGCGCAGGTTGCGCAGCAGGGCGAGGTAGCCGAGTTTGTTGGCGCGCAGGAGTTCGGCCCAGGCCGCGCTTTTCAGTTCGGCTTTTTCTTCCGCTGTTTCGGCGACCTGACCTGCTTGGGTCAGTTTGGCCTCCCAAGTCAAGTCGGATTTCAGTTCGCCAGCGACCAATTGTTTCAAAGCCAGCGCGTTGCGCTCGTTCGGCATTGGACGCACGAGGTTCACCAGGTCCACGAGTTTCACGGCTTTTTGCTCGCCGCGATATTTTGCCAATTGGTAGCCATCGAAGCGGGCGAACGCCGAGGCGAAGCCTTTTTTCATTGCGTTTGGCAGCGTTTTTCCGCCTTTGCCGAAATAGTAGGCCGCGATTTCGAGCATGTCGTCGGGACGGCGTACGATGCGGTCGTAGAAGTTTTTGCTCCACACCTGACCCGACGCATGAGCGGCCAATTCTGCCGCCAAAACGTGGGTGATGGAGCGCATCCCGTACTCGTTGCGGGCGAATACGGCGGCTTTGGCTGCAAACTGCGCATCCACTTGCGGCAGCAATTTCACGATGTCATCGAACGTGTTTTTTGCCGAGCGGTAGAATTGATCTTGCGCGAACGAGGTCAGCAGGATGGACACAAGTTGCATCTGCGGCGTTTGCGTGTAGGCTTGTCCGCCCGCAAGGTTTGTGGTGCGGTTTTGTTTCTGTTTCAGGAAATTGAACAGTGCCATTTTTGAGAGATTAGAAATTAAGAAATTGGAAATGAAGAGGTTGAAGCCCGGGAAGGACTCGAACCTTCGTCCCCGGAGTCAAATTCCGGGATATTTGGCCGCTATACGACCGGGCTTGTTTAGTTGTTGGTTGTCAGTTATTAGTTATTGGTTTTTAAAAAAATAAAAGCAGGGAAAACCGGAAGGAGTACGTAAGTGCTCTAACTGCTGAGCTACGGAGGCCATGTTGAAAAAATGTAGGGCCTCCGACGGGATTTGCACCCGCGACCTCTCGATTGGTGATCGAAGTAACTCCCAATCCTCACCACTGCTTTATCCGCCGTAGCCTTGCCGCCGTCGTTAAAACTATGGCGGGTAAAGGCGTAGGCGGGTGGTACTCCCGACGGGGTTCGAACCCGTAATCTTCACGTCGAAAGCGTGATGGCTTGGCCAGTTCGCCTACGGGAGCCTTGTTCAGAAGTGACACTTTTTGAAAAAGTGTTACTTCTATCTTATCTTTTTACTGATTTTGTCCACTTCTTTGAGCAAAGTCGGCAATCGGAATTCGCCGGCCATGCTGCGGATGTGGTTTGCCGCCTCCGAAACATCTATGCCCATTGCCGTCACGAACAGAGGGCGCTGGCTGCCGCCGCGCAGCACCTCGACCATTTGGCGGGTATTGCTGGCAAAATTTGTTTTGGCGACTCCTATGACAGGTATTGTGCCGTCCAACGCATGAAACAGGTGTCCGCCGAGGCCGATTTTGCCGTTGTTGTCCAATATTACATAGCCGTCCACGACGATGATTTCCACTTGATTCAAGTCAGTTTGTTTCAACACTTCCAGGATGCAGGGCAACTCGCGTTTGTAAAATTCGCCCGGCACATATTCTTCCACCTTGTCGAGTTGGCAAGTGAAAACTTGCGTCGGCTGCTCGTCCGCCCAGCGTTCAAATGCGACAGCGACGGCTTTTGCCGTGTTGTCGAAGTAGCATATGTCGGTCGCCAGTATCATCAAGTTTTGATTTCGAGTTGGTTGTGGAAGCAGAAGGATTCGAACCTCCATAGCCTTGCGGCGGCTGATTTACAGTCAGCGTGAGTAACCGTTCTCATTACTTCCAAAATGTGTGGATAAGGCAGGACTCGAACCTGCATCCTTCTGCATATCAGGCAGTTGCTTGCACCAAATTCAGCTACTTATCCAAATAAAAACAAACGAACAAAGCCGGGAGGCGTACGGAACGGCGGTGAAGCCGCTTGGCCGGAGTCGAACCGGCAACATCCTGATTTCAGTCAAGAACTCTACCATTGAGTTACGAAGTAACGCCTGTTCCTCAGTATCGTTTGTTTGGCAGGGGCGCGGGGAATCGAACCCCGGCGATTCGGTTTTGGAGACCGAACGGCACATCCTACGCTCACCCCCATTTAACAGGTTTTTGGTTTTCTTTTTTTGACAGGATTGACAGAATTTACAGGATTTTCTTTTTTGAAAAAGGCTTGTAAAATCATGTAAATCATGTTTCTCCTGTCGAAGAAACTGCTTGTCAAAAAACTGCGGAGAAAGCCTGCCTGTGCGTTTTGATTTCGGGTTGCTAACGAAGTATCGCACAGGCTCACCGCCACAGTTTGGTTGCGAGGCCGGGATTCGAACCCGAAGTTCGGGCTTATGAGGCCCGCGTGTTGCCGTTACACTACCGCACAATTAAATCGTTGTTTGTTCATCGTTGACAGTTGCTCTTTTCGCAACTGCCAACTTTACTTGCGGGGACAGCAGGGGTCGAACCTGCATCGCGTGGTGCTTCAAACCACCGCTCTACCGTTGGAGCTACATCCCCAAAATTTTGAGTCATTGAGGGTCATTGAGGGTCATTGGGGGTCATTGAGGGTCATTGGGGTCATTGAAAATCAAAATAATGACTCTTTAATTACCTCTAATGACTTTAATCATGAAGATCTGGCAAACGGATTCGAACCGTTATCCCCTGATTACAAGTCAGACGCACTGCCGTTGTGCTACACCAGAATTTTTGCGGCCCCGGCAGGACTCGAACCTGCAACTCTCGGCTTAACAAGTTGATTAGGGTTTATGAAGGTTGATTAGGGTTTATGAAGGTTTATGAAGGTTGATGAAGGTTGATAATCATCAACCTTCATAAACCTTCATAAACCCTAATCAACCTTTTCAATGGGGTGGCATTCGGGCCTCGAACCCTGTTCTCCGCGCCCACAACGCGGCATTTTACCTGTTAAACTAAAGCCACCGGAGGCGAGCCGGGAATCGAACCCGAACCTTCAGTTTTGCAAACTGACATCCTTGCCATTAAACGACTTCGCCTTTTCCTCCTTTTGTGCGAGTAGCCGGATTCGAACCGACACCTTCAGTTTGGAAGACTGTAACGCTGCCGTTACGCCATACTCGCCATTCAATGTGGGTCGGACACAACTGCTGTCGCAGCGTTTTTGGGGTTTATCCAAATGTGTCCGCCCACATCTTCTCGTACCCCGGGTGGGATTCGAACCCACACTGTTTCCGTTCTGAGCGGAACGCCTCCTTCCGGTTGGGCTACCTGGGCAGTTAAGGTTTCAAGGTTTCTGGTTTGAAGGTTACATGGTTGAGCCAACCTGAAACCTTCAAACCTTCAAACCTTCAAACCTTCTAACCTTCTAACCTTCAAACCTTCTAACCTTCTAACCTTCTAACCTTCTAACCTTCTAACCTTCTAACCTTCTAACCTTCTAACCTTCTAACCTCTTTTCGCAGTCACGCAGGGATTCGAACCCCAATCCCCGGATTCGTAGTCCGGCATCCTTCCGATTGAACGACGCGACTGTATCGCACTTCTCACCTTCTCATTGCTCACCTCTCTCATTCGTGCAGGAGGCTCGATTCGAACGAGCATTTACACGGCTCCAAACCGCGTGTCTTGACCAATTAGAACGACTCCTACTTTTTGATTTTCAAATGATTAAACAAACTCTGTGGAAGCGGTGGGAATCGAACCCACCTCACACTGCTTGCAAGGCAGCGTCGCCAGCCTTGGGACATTCACCCCCCTTTTTCAATGGGATAATTAGATAATGGGGCAATGGATTTAATTGACTATCTGGGTATTACCCCATTATTTCATTCCCTCATTATCCCATTAACCTCGTGAGCGCAGCAGGCATCGAACCTGCACAATCCCGGTTAAAAGCCGGGTACTCTGCCGTTTAAGTTACGCGCTCCAAAAAGCGGAGAAAACCGAATAGGGTTTGAAAACTGAGTTACGCCTCCTTGTTGTAAAAAAACTGCGTGGAGGCGGCAGGAGTCGAACCTGCGACTTTCACATTGTTATTGTGACACTCTTACCCGAAGTAACCCTATTTCTCACTGCCGCTTGCTTGTCCGCTTTTCAGCGGGGCGATGACGGCGGGACTCGAACCCGCAACCTGAGGATAGACAATCCCCCATTCCGCCGTTGAACTACGCCATCGTGGATGAAAATAAAATCTTGAAAATCCGTCGTTTAACCTGAAAAATGAGTGAACGAAAGGTGGCGAACGTGTCTTGTTACGAGTTCAATCGTATCGCAATTGAAGTGGCGAAGTAACGCTCGCTGTCAGTATCACTCATGCTCTTGACGCGCCCGCCTTCGTCAAGACTTTGGCGGGTAAAAAGGCGCGTACCTGTTTTTGACCCTGTTCGCAGGGCAAACCTTCCTTGTGAAAATGAAAAATGGAAGAGGTTTGCGGCTGGCTCCTCCGACAGCCGCAGGGCGACTGTCAGAGTCGTGGATGGTCGTCGGGATTGCCCCGAATGATCGCGGGCTTGCCCAAACAGGTGGCACCAAATCGCTCGTCGTGCCAAAGCCAATGGGCTTTTCGATGGCTCGGTCGTTGCGCATTTTTGAGTGTGCGTACCATGTCGTTTTGAAAGTTGAGAGGAATCAGTTTTGAATACGTTGCAGCCTAAACCCGCGGGTGGGTTTGGATAGTTCCAAGTGAGGATTTTTTTTTAAAAAAAATCAAATTTTTGTTTCTAAAAAATTGGTATTCAGTCAATTTTAAAGTTTCCAAAAACTTGTTCCTCATCTTTTCACTCAGCGATTCTCGCTTTGTCGGGTTCTGAGGTGTCATCCCGGAAGCATGGAGGGGGCGCGCCTCAGAAACAGGCCAAGGTGCCACCTTTTCCGTTCCTCAAAAGATGACACCTCTTATAGTCAACGCAAATCAGCCCCGTCCGCTTCCACTTGGCCGGGCAAGCCCCTGAGTACAGGGTCTGACAAGGTGGTTTTGAACGAACGGTGCTCGCAATCCTTTGGAAATCATGCAAATCAATCAAGGAAATCCCTGTCTTGCCAACGGGCAGATTCAAATCCTCTTTAATCTGGGTATACAAACCAGGAATAGCTGTTTTTCACTTTACCTGAATAGTATCGTTCTTCGTGTAGTGTTCGATGATGCCGCTTGCGGCCACTCCGTTCACGTTTGCCTTCACGAGTTTTTTCCGCACCAAGTAGTAGGTCCATGTGCCGGGCTCAAGCTCGGCGATTTTGACGGAGGGGAACTCGATGGCTGCCTCGCTGCTGAGGTTGATGACTTCCATGGGGACGGTCTTGTTAAGGGTGCTATTTTCCCAGAGCAACACCATTGACTCGCCTTTTTCCAAGGGCGTGCCTTCCCACCGGAGTTTGGCCGGTTGTTTTCGGGAGAGCGTTGTGGAGTCGAACCCAAATTGGAGGATGGGCGAGAAGCTCATTTCAAACTGTTGCGGTTGCCCCTTGTCGTCTTTCCAAGCGAACACATGCTTGGCGGGAAATTTTGACGGGCCTTCCCACCTGTAGATGATGCCTTGGGTGGTCATCAAATCCATTTCTTTGCCTTGATAAAGCAGGCCGTCGGCCAGTTGAGTAGGTTGCAATTCGGCATCCCCTTCTCGCATGGTGGCTTCCGCGCGCAGCTGGTTTTCTGGTTCGAGGTAGCGAACGTAGCAACTGAGCGAACGTTTTTTGGTGGCAGGGGCAGTTTGGCAGAGAGAAAACGCCAAAACCGACAGAGTCAAAAAAAAGATGTGCTTCATATCCTTGTGTAAATATCTTTGCCGCCATGCGGAAAGGTGAGTTGATGGAGGCAGTTGCCGTCAGATAGCCGCGCGACCGAAATAAGCAATCGAACAGTTGGCGACTTCGCCTTTCGCCACGCAGGGGCAAATTTCCACCGCCTCTGGCGAACCACCAACTTTCGCGCATTTCTTTCACGAACTCAATCGGTTCATTCACTTACTCCTGATAGCCATTCACACATTTTGTAATTGCCTTACCTCTCAAGGCTCCTATTTTCGACGAAAATTAGCATGAAAAAAGTGCTAATCACGGATGATTGCCATCCGCTTTTGATAGATGGTTTGACAGCCAGGGGGTTCGTCTGCGACTTCCAGCCCGACATCACCTTAGAAGAGACGCGCCGCGTCATACCGCTGTACGCGGGTTTGATTATCAACAGCAAAATCCTCGTGAACCGGGATTTTCTCGATGCCGCCGTACGGCTTCGTTTCATCGGTCGGCTTGGCTCCGGGATGGAAATCGTGGACAGAGCCTATGCTGCCGAACGCGGCGTGTTCGTGGCGAGCAGCCCGGAGGGCAATCGAAACGCCGTGGCAGAGCAAGCATTGGGAATGTTGTTGTGCCTTGCCAACAACTTGCTCCGCGCCGACCGCGAAGTGAGGCAAAATGTGTGGCAACGCGAGGCCAATCGTGGCTGGGAATTGCGCGGCAAAACGTTGGGCATCGTGGGGTTCGGACACACGGGTAGCCAGTTTGCCCGCAAATTGGCAGGCATGGAAATGACGGTGTTGGCTTATGACAAATATAAACCTGAAGGATACGCCGCTGAAATGCCGTGGGTACAGGAGACCACCTTGGACGACATTCAAACGAGGAGCGACATCATCAGCCTGCATTTGCCGCTGACCCATGAGACCAAGCATTTGATAAACGAACAGTTCATTGCTCGTTGCAAGCGAGGGTTCATATTGCTCAATACGTCGCGCGGAGCGTGTGTCAACACTTTGGAAGCGGCGGCCGCGCTGGAAGACGGCCGCATCGGCGGTGCCTGCCTCGACGTGTTTGAAAACGAGAAACCACCCACGTTTTCGGAGACCGAAAGCCGTTTGTACGGACGGCTTCATGCTTTGGACAATGTGGTGTTGGCACCTCACATCGCCGGATGGACGCACGAGTCGAAGCGACTGATGGCGGAAATTTTGCTGGAAAAATTCGCTAAAATGTCGGGGTGAAATGTAAAATCTCAACATTGTTCGCCAATAATGGATGACTGCATGAGGGTTTCACTATCATTGCGGCTCTTTTTGAAATAATCGTTCACCAATTAAAGCAAGCAGAAACTTTCAGTGTGCATGGTGGCTGGCGTTGGGAAGCAGGCATTCTCAATTTCGTCATTGTGTTCTTTTGAAACACTTTCTTAACCTCTGTTCTATGGTACGTTCTTTACTATTAACGATTGCAATGCTCCTCAGCACCGGAGCCGTGTTTGCCCAAACCGTCTTGCAGGGCAAAGTGACGGATGACACCGGGGAAGGGCTGATTGGAGCTACCGTCAAAGTGATGAAGGGCACGGACATCGTGCGTGGCACTATCACTGACTTCAACGGCAACTACCGCGTCACCCCGCTTGACCCCGGGACTTACGACGTGGAGTTCTCTTACACCGGATTCACGCTGCAAAGGGTAAGTGGCGTGCGGGTGCTCACCAATCAAATCACCTTCTTGGACCAAGTGATGTCCAGCAACGTGGTGATTGAAGGGGTCGTCATCACCGAGTTTAAAGTTCCGCTTATCGAGCAAGACAAAACTTCGGGTGGTCAAACGCTCACATCCGAGCAAATCAGAAACCTTCCCACACGAAGCGTCAACGCCATTGTGGCCACGACCGCAGGTACCACTTCGGTGGATGGTGGCGAAGTAAACATCAAAGGCTCACGCTCCAATGCCACCAACTATTATATTGATGGTATCCGGGTGTATGGTAGCCAAGTGCCACCAGTGCAGGACATAGAGCAGTTGCAGGTCGTGACGGGCGGCTTGGGCGCTGAGTATGGCGACGTGACGGGTGGCGTCATCTCGGTGGTCACCAAAGGGCCGGCCAGCGAGTATCACGGGGCTGTGGAAGCAGAAACCTCTTATGGGCTTGACCCATACGGTTGGTTGCTGACAACAGCCAACATCAGCGGCCCGCTCGTGAAGAAAAGACTTGAAAACGGTGCCTCTCGCACTTTGGTCGGGTTCCGTTTGTCAGGCCAGTTTTTGTCGCAAAAAGACGACAACCCGCCCGCCATTCCAGTCTATCAGGTAAAAGGTGCGGGCATTGACATGGCAAAGTATTATAGCGACGACCCAACTGTGGCGAATGCCGAACGCGCCAAACTGCTCGACCCCGACAACGTGTTGGGCCGCTTGCAGGCCAATCCTATCATTTTCCAGAATGGCAATGTGATTTCCGCCGCGGAAAACCTGACGCGCGACAGCGTGAACGTGCTGAAATATCGCCCTGACGAAAAACGCCGCGATATTGACCTGACCGCAAAATTGGACTTCCGGCTGACGGACAATATAGATTTTAGTGTGACAGGCACGTTCAAGGATTTTGAAAACCAATTCACTCCGGGCCAATGGCGCCTGCTCAACTCCCGCAACAACCCCACCCAATATCAGCGCCGCTCGCGCGGTATCGCTCGTTTCCGCCACCGCTTGGGCAGCAGCGACCCGGGTTCGGAAGCAGGCGGTGTGGCTATCACCAATGCCAACTACCAGTTGCAGTTTGGCTTTGAACGTGAAAACAACGAGACCTACGACCGCCGCCACAAGGACAATTTCTTTGATTATGGCTATATCGGTCGTTTCGACTTTACTTATGTCCCCTTCTTTGGCCCGGGCGATGATGGCATTATTCGCCACCTCGGCAACACCCAAGTTTTTGAGGGGTATGACTATGGATACCTGAACGCCGCTGGTCAACGTGTCGTCCCCAACCCTGAACTGGTTGCTTACAATACTCCTTTCGGGGATTTCAATGCCCGCAACGGCCAGCTTTCTGGTGTGTACGACAATATATGGGGCGGTATGCACTCCAACACAGGCTTGGTGTTCAACCAATACAACAAAAACGAGTCTGACTTCATGACCATTTCCGCTTCTGCGGGTTTTGACTTGAAGTTGGGGCGCACTGGCACGCACAATATCCAGTTTGGTCTGCTCAACGAGCAGCGCACCCTGCGCAACTGGACAATTTTGCCCGAACGCTCCAACCCACAAAGTTCCTTGTGGATATTGGCGCGGCAGCTGGTGGACATCGGCTTCAATGGCTTGGACACCAATAATGTCATTGGCAACGTTAACGGGCTGGATATCTATGGCAACCTCGTGATACCTTCCAACCAATTGGGCGACAACAGGTTTTACCGGAAAATCCGCGAGGCATTGGGCGTGGCTCCCGAGGCAAACCTCAATATTGATGGCCTGCGCCCCGACCAGATGAACATTGATATGTTCTCCGCTCGCGAGCTGACCGACCAACGACTGATTGGTTACTACGGCTACACTTACACGGGAGAAAGACTTGTCGGCGATGTCACGTTCAACGACTTTTTCACCAGCCGCGATGGAGAGGGCGTTCGCAACTTCCCGGTCGCCCCTCTTCGCCCACTGTATCAAGCCGCTTACATCACGGATAAGTTCACTTTCAACAAAATGATATTCAGGCTCGGCCTTCGCATAGAACGTTTCGACCTGAACACCAAAGTACTGCGCGACCGTTACTCGCTTTATCAAGTGATGTCTGCCCGCGACTTCTACGCAACCGTAGGAGGCGTGCCAGACCGTCCCAACGGCATTGGCGACGATTTCAAGGTTTATGTGAATAGCCAATCAGACCCAACGCCCAAAGCGTTCCGCAATAACGACACTTGGTACTTTGCGGATGGCACCCAGGCCAACGATGGCAATCTTATTTTTGGCGGCGGTGTCGTGGCGCCTTTCCTCTTTGACACCATCTCGGGCGATGACATCACGGACACTCGATTCAACCCTGACCTGTCGTTCCAAGACTACACGCCTCAGGTGAACTGGCTGCCGCGCTTGGCCTTCTCTTTCCCAATTTCGGAAGATGCCAACTTCTTCGCGCACTACGACATCTTGGTGCAGCGCCCGCCGAGCAACTGGGAAGTGACTCCGCTCAACTACTTCTACTTCTATGTGCCGGGACGCACCCCCGAAAACAACGCCAACTTGCGCCCAGAGCGCGTGGTGGACTATGAGGTGGGTTTCCAACAACGGCTCAACCAGAACTCCGCGCTAAAATTCTCGGCCTACTACCGCGAAATGCGCGACATGATTCAGTACCAAACCATTCTTTACATACCTACCATTGGCCGCTACAACACCTATGGCAACATTGACTTTGGTACGGTGAAAGGTTTCACGGTGCAGTACGATATGCGCCGAATCCGCAACACGGAGCTGCGCATTGCCTACACGCTTCAGTTTGCCGATGGCACGGGTTCCAATGCCAATTCGCAGCGAGGCTTGACCAATCGCGGCAACATCCGCACCCTCTACCCGCTTGACTTCGACGAGCGCCACAACCTCAACGCCATCCTCGACTACCGCTTCTCCGACGGCAACCGTTACAACGGGCCTCGCATTGGCAACGTGGACGTTTTGGCAAACTTTGGCGTGAACATCCAAGCCTACGCAGTATCAGGCCGCCCCTACACCGCCAAGCAACTTCCCGTCCGTTTTGATGGGGAAGGTACCTTGGGCGCCATCAATGGCAACCGTTTGCCGTGGAGATACAACATGGACGTGCGGGTGGACAAATCGTTCGGATTGTCGGGAGCAGGCAAAAAACCGCTCAACCTGAACGTATATGTCCGTGTCTCCAACCTGCTCAACACGCAAAATATCATTGGTGTATATCCCGTGACTGGCTCGCCGACCGACGATGGTTATCTGGCCTCGCCACAAGGACAGTCCATCGTGGAAGGCACACCGAGCACTGGTCGCAGCCAGTTGGCATTCTTGGACGCTTATTCTTGGCGCGTACGCAACCCCAACAATTTCACGCTGCCACGTCGCATCTACATGGGTGCCGTGTTCGAGTTTTAAAAACATCGGGGGTTGAAAAAACGAAAAGGCAAGTATGAGCCAATACAACCACCTTTCAGATTTTTCAACCCCTCCACTTACCATCATTTTAACTTAAAAACTAAAAAATAGAAGTCATGCGTAATTTCAGACTCTGGATGGCAGCGATAATGACTTGTCTGGTTTGGAGTGGCACATTCGCCCACGTCCCGGACAATTATCGCAAGCCTTCCTCCGAACAAAAAGTGAAGTACCGCACCATCTGCGCTGGCTCCACCTCGCAGATTGACCAAGAAATCAACAACGTGCGCGCTCGTTTGCTGGGTGGCGGCGACTGTTGGTGGGATTTTACCGATGGGCGCTATATCGTGCCAAAAGTGGATGTTTCCACCGGCCAACGCGAAGTATCGTCCATCTTTGCGGGTTCTGTTTGGCTCGGTGGCGTTGACCCCGCCGGCAATCTAAAATTGGCTTGTCAAGACTATCGCTCAGGCGGCGCCAATGATTTTTGGCCCGGTCCTCTCAGCGAATTGGGTCTCACCGAAGGTTCCACTTGCAGCAACTGGGACCGCCACTTTCGAGTAACAGGTGAAGAAATCCGCCGTCACTTGGCCAACCTCGCCAATGGCAACCTGAGTGAGGATGCCATCCCAAGAGGCGTGAAAGGTTGGCCTGCCCGTGGCAACCCCTATTTCGCTGATGTATGGGGATTTTCGCTACCCGACACCGAACAGGCCTTGGCTGGCTTCTTCGACGCTGGCGAGGTTGACGATTTCTACGACCCACTCGAAGGCGACTATCCTTCCATAGAGATTCGCGGTTGCCCACTCGACCGTTTCCCGGATGAGATGATTTTCTGGATTTACAACGACCAAGGCGGTGGCGCGGTGCACGCCCGTACGCAGGGTAGCCCAATTCAGATGGAGGTGCAGGTGCAGTCGTTCGGCTACGTTACCAACGACGAACTGAACGACATGACCTTCCAACGCTACAAACTCATCAACCGCGCACTCGACCGCATTGACTCCACCTTCTTTGCAATGTGGGTGGACGCAGATTTGGGCTGCTACACGGATGACTATGTGGGTTGCGACACCACAAACAACCTCATGTACGTCTATAACCAAGACCCGCTCGATGGCACCAATGGATGCCAGTGTCAGGGCAACGTAGCCACTTACTGCGACAAAGTGCCCATCCTTGGAGTGGACTATTTCCGCGGCCCGCTAGATACTTTTGGCGAAGAAATTGGGATGTCGTCCTTTGTTTATTACAACAATCCCGGCATTGGCAATTGGCCGGCAGCGATGACTGACCCACAACTTCCGCTCGAGTTCTATCGCTACTTGACGGGCTATTGGAGAGATGGCTCGCCATTTACCTACGGCGGCAGCGGCTATCAAAGCGGCGGCGCGGAACTCAGATACGCGCTGACCGACCCACCAAACAACGCAAATGGCTGGTCCATGTGTACCGCCAACCTTGCATTTGGCGACCGCCGCACCCTGCAAGCATCTGGCCCCTTCACACTCAAGCCGGGTGCCGTGAACGAGCTTATCATTGGGGTGCCGTGGGTGCCAGATATTCAGTATCCGTGTCCTGACTTGGAGAACTTGCTTCGTGCCGACAAATTGGCTCAAGGCTTGTTCGACAACTGCTTTGAGATACCAGAAGGCCCGGACGCGCCCAAAGTGGACTGGATAGAGCTGCACCAAGAAATCGTGGCGGTGCTCACCAACCCAGAGCCTTCCAACAACGTTGACGAAGCCTATGCAATTGAAGATATTTTTGCACCAGACTCACTCAAAAACAGCCCCGACCCCGCTGTTAGGGAATCCATTAAGTACAAATTTGAGGGCTACAAAATTTTCCAATTGATTAACCCAAACGTGTCGAACGCAGAATTCGAGACTGACCCTGCGAAAAGCCGTTTGGTCTATCAGGTGGATATTCGCAATGGTGTAAGCACACTGTACAACTGGACTGAGACTTTCAATCCCGCTGACCCGACGAAACCCTACTACATCCCCGTGCTGCAAGTGCAAGGAGAAAACAAGGGTATTCGGCACACTTTCAGCATCAAGGACGACAAATTCGCCGCCAGCGACGATAAGCGCCTCATCAATCACAAGAAGTATTACTTCGCGGTGATTGCCTACGGCCACAACAACTACGACACTTTCAACCCGACGGCATCCCCCGCGACTGGTCAGCAACGCCCATACATACCCAGCCGCAAGAATTACGACGGCACTCAAATCAGCATCATCACCGTTATCCCGCGTCCTATCGTGGACCAAGCCCTCCAGTCCTCTTATGGCGACGGCGTGGTGATTACTCGTTTGGAAGGTGCGGGCAATGGTGGTAATTTCCTCGACATTGACAGCGTCACGCGCGAGCGAATCATCACCGGGCAACTGACTGACTCCGTGCTGACCTACAAACTGGGCCGCGGCCCCATTGCCGTCACCATTTTCAATCCATTTGAAGTGGTGGATGGCGACTACGAACTGCGTTTTGTGGACGACAACAATACGGACGCGGTGCTGAGAGACACGGCCCGATGGGAATTGAGGCGTTTGCCTAATGGTGAAGTCATCGCTGCCGAACGCACCATCAACGAAATCAACGAGCAAATCGTCGCACAATACGGTTTCTCGGTGAGTATCGCTCAACAACCCCCAACAGGAAGCAGGCCACTGCTCGACGAAACGAACGGCGCTATTGGTGCGGAAATCGAGTACGCCAATCCTAACTTGCCGTGGCTCGCTGGCTATCCTGACCAAGACGACGGGATTTTTGATTTCGTGAAAACCGGCTTCAACACCGTTGACAATCCCTTAGACCCCAACAAGCGCCTCTCCACGCTCGGCAACGGGTGGTTTGTGCCTTATGTGCTTTGCGACTGGAGGTTAGGTGCTATCAATGACACCTTCAGACCCTTCTTCACCCCGGCATGGACGGAGAAAGCCGGCTCGGTTGTCTTGAATGCGACAGCCAACGGTAATGAAACCGCCCGCCGCAACAAGCTTGGCCGGTTGAGAAACGTGGATATTGTAATGACGAGCGATAAGAGCAAGTGGAGTCGCTGCGTGGTGGTCGAAACGGCCTCTTGGCTCTACACATCGCCTGAATATGCCGCTTTCCAAGACCCAACATTGCAAACGGAAAGCCCCGCAGGCAGAAGAAGGGTATCCTTCGACGTGCGCTTTGCGCCCTCCGTAGGCAAGGACGATGCTAACAACGACGGCTTGCCCGACCCCGACGGCGCAGTGGCACCTCCGGGCGCGCCTGATGCCGGGCAGCCTCTATTGGGCATGGGTTGGTTCCCGGGCTATGCCATAGATGTGGAAACAGGCCAAAGGCTCAACATCTTCTTTGGTGAAAACTCTTGCTACAGCAGCGCCTTGAACCCAGCTTTCACGGGCCGCGATATGCTGTGGAATCCTACTGACCAAGCACTGCGCCAAACGGGTGGCTTTACTTCTCTTTGGGATTTCATCATGGGCGGCCAACACTTTGTGTATGTGATGAACACTCCCTACGACGAGTGCGAGGCACTCCGCCGACGCATCACACCGGAGCTGTTCAGCGCTGGCTCCTTCAAAGTGCAGCAAATCGCCAACATAGACTGGTGTGGCATGATTCAACTTTCGACGGGCACTCAGCTGAGGCCGCTGCGCGAAGGCTTGATACCGAACGAAACCACTATCAAATTGCGCACCGCCCGCCCTTACCAAACCTGGTTCAACGACAACGACGGTGGCAAAAAGACTGGTCATCCGAGGTATCAATTCACCATCAAGGACCGCGAATCGCTGCCGCTCACTCAGGTGCAGGTAGGCAATGCACTGGACTCTATCAAAGTGGTGCCCAATCCGTACTACGGCTTCTCGCAGTATGAGACCTCGCAGTTCACCAACACGATTAAAATCACGAACCTGCCCGGCATTTGCACGGTGACGATTTACTCGCTGGATGGAAAATTCATCCGTCAATATCAACGTGCCGAGACGTACGCGCCTTACCGCCAAATCTCAGACGCACTTGAATGGGACTTGAGAAACAACAAAGGCATACCAGTGGCAAGTGGTGTGTACCTGATACATGTGAACGCACCTGACATGGGCGAACGAACCATCAAATGGTTTGGCATAGCCCGACAGTTCGACCCGTCAGGTTTGTAATGCTTCCGCGATGCAGCGATGAATGGCAAGTGTTTTCGTCAGAGAAACCACCTCCAAGTTGACACTTGACATTCATCGCGCATCATTTCACTGTTTCATTCTTTAAAAAGAAAATCATGAACCATAAATACACCTACCTGCTTACATGTTGCCTGTCGTTGCTTGCAGGCGTTGCTTTTGCAGGCAACCCGGACCGTCAGGGTGAGGCAGGAGCCAATCAACTGCTCATCAACCCATGGGCAAGGAGCGCTGGCCTCCACTCCATGAACACGGCCAACATCGCTGGCGGAGAGGCCATCTTCCTGAACGTGGCTGGTCTTGCTCGCATCAACAAAACCCAAATCCAGCTTGGCCACACACGCTACCTCTCAGGAGCCGATATCGGCATCAACGCCGCAGGCTTCAGCCAGCGCGTTGGCAAAGGAGGCGCTTTCGGCTTCAACCTCGTCGCATTTGACATGGGCGACCTGATTCTTACCACCGAAGACACCCCCGAAGGCACGGGTGGCACCTTCAGCCCTTCCTTTTTCAACATGGGGATTTCCTACTCGCACCTGTTTTCCAACAAAGTGAGCGTGGGTGTCACGGCAAAATTTGTCAACGAGGCCATCACCAACGCACGTGCCAGCGCCTTCGCGCTGGATGCAGGCGTGCAGTATGTGACGGGCGAACAAGACAACTTCAAGTTCGGCATTTCGCTGCGCAACGTCGGCACGAGAATGCAGTTTCGGGGAGAAGGCCTCTCCAAATCGCTGCCCAATCCCGGCCCGACTTTCCCGTACAACAACACCTACTATGAGCGCTCGGCAGCCTTCGAGTTGCCCTCGCAGCTCAATATCGGTATGTCGTACGACTGGCTGCTGGGCCGCACGAATCGCCTGACTATGGTGCTCAACTTTACTTCCAACGCCTTCTCCCGCGACCAAGTGGGCGGCGGCTTGGAGCTTGCCCTGAGCGACCTCTTCTCGCTTCGCGCTGGCTACAAACACGAGTTCGATGCCAACTCCACCGAAGCTACCCTCGACAATGGCCTCAGCGGTGGCTTTAGTGTCTCCCTTCCCGTGAAGAAAGATTCCGACACACGCATCGCGCTCGACTATGGCTATCGCCACACGCGCGTCTTCAACGGCATCCACAATCTTGGCGTGCGCCTCGATTTCTAAACCGCCACACGACGCGAAAAAAACGGGAGATAATTTTCCCGTCTCGGCAAATGCGTCGTAACTTTGTCGCAACTTTTGCAAACACAGGAACGTTTCTATCTGCCCGGTAGGAACGTTCCTGTTTTTTCTACCCGACTCTCGAAAGAAGGTTTACCCGACGCACAGCGTTTGGTAAACCTTTTTTCAGCCTTATCAAGGCTGTTTCAACACGCAATCGAATTCACTCAATTTCAATTTTTTTTAAAATGGCTAACTACACGTATCTGACGCAGAGTGGTTATGACAAGCTCAAAGCCGAACTCGAGGAATTAAAAACAAGCGGACGCCAAGAAGCGGCACGCGCCATCGCCGAAGCAAGGGCGCAAGGCGACCTTTCGGAAAATGCCGAATACGATGCCGCCAAAGACGCGCAGGGAATGCTGGAAATGAAAATCAGCGAAATGGAGACGGTGCTTGCCAATGCTCGCGTCATTGACGAAACACAGTTGGACGACTCGAAAGTCGCCATCCTATCCAACGTGACCATCAAAAACATGAAGACGGGCAAGGAGATGACTTACAAACTGGTATCGGAAACCGAGGCCGATGCCAGGCAGATGAAAATATCCGTCACTTCTCCCATCGGCCAAGGGCTGTTGGGCAAAGTAAGAGGGGATGTCGCAAAAATTCAGACCCCCGGCGGAGCCATGGAATTCAAAGTCGTGGATATCTCCATCGGATAAATTTTCCCTTTGCTCACAAATACCCAACTACGCTACTATGCCAAGCATCTTTTCTCGCATCGTACAAGGCGAAATACCCTGCTACAAAGTAGCGGAAACCGAGGACTACCTCGCGTTTCTCGACGTGCGCCCACAGGCCAAAGGCCACACGCTTTGCATTCCCAAAAAAGAGATTGACTACATCTTCGATGTGGACGACGAGCTGTATGCAGGGCTTTGGCTTTTTGCCAAAATCGTGGCCAAAGCCCTCGAACAAGAGGTGCCCTGCCAGCGCATCGGCACCGCTGTGGTAGGCTTGGAAGTGCCGCACGCGCACATTCATCTTATCCCGCTCAATTCCATCTCCGACCTCTCGTTCGGCAAAGAACCCGTGCAGATGTCGCCCGACGAGATGAGCGACTTGGCTGCCCGAATCGCCGCACGAATAAGAACATCTTGACGCTTGTCTCTCACTTTTGCCCTACCTTTCCAACCCCGCTGGCACACACCCCGACGGGGTTGGTTATTTTTATGAAAACAATATCCCTCACCCTCCTTGCCCCAATGCTGCTACTCGTGGCTTGCACCCAGCCGCCCACGAAACAATCATCCGTGTTGCCGCCCATCCCAGAGGTGTTGAGCCAGTCTTCCCCCAGCACAACACTGCCTTTTGGCCGAATGAACGGACTCACCTTCGTGGCTCCACCGGAGCCATTTCCAGTCAACCCCATGCCAGCCGTACGAGCGGTAGGGGCCAATTGGATAGCCATCGTGCCCTACGCTTTTTTAAGACCCGGCACCGCTGATGTCATTTTTAACGAACACAGCGGCCAATGGTGGGGCGAACGACCGGAAGGCGCACGCGAGAGCATCCGCCTGGCACACGAGGCTGACATTCGAGTCATGCTCAAGCCCCAAGTCTGGATTCCCAGAGCATGGACAGGGACACTCGCCTTTCAAAGCGACGAGGAATGGGAACAATGGGAAAAAACTTATGAACGCTACATCCTGCGTTTCGCGGCACTGGCAGACTCTACCGGGGTGGATATGTTTTGCATCGGCACCGAATTCAACGCCGCCATTCAGCAACGCCCGCAGTATTGGCACCAATTGATTCAAAAAATAAAAAAAACCTACAAAGGCAAACTAACCTACTCCGCCAACTGGGACGACTGGGACAAGGTGCCGTTCTGGGCCGAATTGGATTGCATCGGACTCGGCGGGTATTTCCCCCTTGTGGCCGCCACCACCCCAACCGTGCAGGAGCTAAAAGCCGCTTGGGAGCCGATTAAAGAACGGTTGCGCACATACAGCAAGCAACAAAACAGACCCATCTTGTTCACGGAATTTGGTTATTTGAGCGTGGACAGCAGCGGATGGCGCAATTGGGAACTTGAGCGCGACATCAAGCGGCGCAACATCAACGAACAGGCGCAGGCCAACTGCTACGAGGCGCTTTTCTCAACTTTTCAGCACGAACACTGGTGGGCAGGCGGCTTCCTCTGGAAGTGGTTCCCGAATATGCGCGGCCACGAAGGCTACTCAGAAAGAGACTACACGCCACAGGGAAAATTGGGCGAAAACACTTTGAGAAAATGGTATCGAGGTGAGTAACATTCGCTACGGCTTTCGATTGGCCTTCCTTATCCCCCATGCAATCAGCCCCGTGAAAACCGCCAAACCAATAAACAAGGCAGCGTAGTGAATGCGAGCTTTGAATACCGCAAGAAAGACGATAGCCACCAAAAAAATCGTCGGCACTTCGTTCAACGCCCGATAGTGGACATGATTGAACCGGGAAACCCCAGCCTCCAATTGACGGATATGTTTCTTCAGCGAGTGGGTGTAGCCGCTCAACAATACTAAGAGCGCCAGCTTCAAATGGAACCAGCCTTCCTGCAACCACGCTGGCTGGATGAACAACATCACCACCCCAAAAGTCCAAGTGATGACGATGGCAGGCCGAAGAATGATATTGTATGCCTTCCATTCCATCGCCGCATACTGCTCGGCCAAAGTGCTGCGCGTAGGCTCTTCTCGTTCCAAAGCCATCGCGTGGTACACCATGACACGCACGAGGTAGAACATCCCGGCCATCCAGGAGGCCATGCCTATAAGGTGGAGCGATTTGGCGAAGGCGTACCAGAGAGCGGCGTTCATGGCGATATGTGTTGAGTCGGCAATTTGGGCAAAAGTAGGATTTACCCGGCATTTTTGCTGCGGCAGGCGAACGACTAACAGGCGACTACATCGCCGAACCGTGCTTGATGACGAAACAAAAAAAGCGCAGCGGGGAATCCCCCAGCCACGCTTCGTGTACCAATGACGTAATTTTTGACGGGTGTGCCGAGCACTTTGGAAGATTACTTGATAAGCGCGATGTTCAAACCCACAATCAGCCTCGAAGGAGTGTTGCTAAAATGGTATTTGTCGCCGAAGAACGTGATGTGGTCGCCTTGTTTGGTGAAATTGCCCTCATAGCGAATATCGGCGGAAATGCGTCCCGTGCCAATCGTCATGCCAGCCAGCCAGCCCCAAGTCATTTGTTTCCAACGCGCCGCGTAACCATTGAAGTTGGTCAACTCGGACCTGCTGCTGAGGAAATAGTGCCCCACCGGGCCGCCGTGAAAACGCACCGGACCAGCCGTGAAGCCCACCAATAAAGGCAAGTCCAGATACTGATACCGCTCGTTTCTGATGACCTCGCCGACGCTGGACTCGCCGATTTTGTAGTCCGTCCGGTTCGAGTTGAAAATCATTTCTGGTTGGAAAAACACCTTGTCGCCAATGCGAGCGTACAAGCCGAACTGCGTGCCGAACTTGACTTTGTCCACGCCAAAATCAAAAGCCGTGTCGCCCCCCCCGACGATGATGTCCTTCGGTTTGTTGACTTGGGTGTTCATGCCACCTTTGATGCCGATGGAAAATTGCGCGTACGCCGTGTGGGAGAGCAGGATTAAACCGATTGCAAAAAACAGATTTTTCATACGAAAGTGTGTGTAGGTTGTGTGTTTGCTCCACAAAACGGCAACCAGCGCGGATTGGTACAAGCCGCCAGAAAAATGCAGTGGATTTAACCCTTTGCTAACGTGAAGTATCGTGAAAGCCGCCTGTTCCACGACGTGGTTAGCGGGTCGTGAAAGGTCCCTCATTCGTGGAGGATGTGGAGGCAATAAGTTGACGAGGCCTTTTTGAAATCAGGGGAGCCAAGTCTTGAATTCATAGCCCCGCCGCGTGTGGAACGCGGCGGGGCTTTTGATTTTTTTTACAAGTCAGAGTGCTTTCTTGTATTTGCTTCTATGTCAATAAAAACCTTTATTGATTCAGATACTGCCAACACACCTAAAACAATTAAAGCCCCAAAAATCAAAATTGGTATTGCAATCAATAAACCTGCTTGCCCATGCTCCCCTCCTAAATATAATGCTCCTATTAAAGCAGTTCCACCAATAATCCAAGCGAAGGCAAAATAGATACCAGCAATTGTTCTTAAAGCAGGATACCTTTTCTCATCTACTTCTTCTTGTTCCTCCTCCTCTTCCGTTTCATTTTCAAACCCTCTTTTTAAATATTCTTTACGTCCTATTTCAACATACTCCAAATGGTAGATGCTATATTCTTGCTCCACCAATGTTTTTAAATCGTCATCATTCATTTCAGCAACGACCTTTTGAGTATCTTCATCAAAAGGGAAACTCTCTCCTCTTTTTATTAATTCGGTAGTGTCATTTTGGGGGTGATTTGGTATTTTTGCGTCAAACTTTATGAAATGGTATTAGATGTAAAATGCTGCCATAAATGTGGCTCTGAACACATTGTGAAAAACGGGTCGAACGCATCAGGCAATCCGAAGTACAAATGCAAGGCTTGCGGCTTCGGCGGGGTGTTTCAAACGCTTCGGAAAAGCGAGGAATTTAAAGAAATGGTCGTCAGGGCGGCCCAAGAACGCAGTTCGTCACGGGGTCTTGCCAGAACCTTTGGCATCAGTCACCAAACGGCTCTGAGGTGGATAAAAAAAAAGCGCAGTCCCTTCCCGACATCGTGACCACGTTGCTTCCGGCCAAGAAAAAAGACGTTCTCGAACTGGATGAATTATGGTCTTTTGTCTATTGCAAAGACTTTAAACGCTGGGTTTGGATAGCACTTTGCCGCAGAACACGTCAAATTGTCTCTTTTTTCATCGGCGACCGAAGCGAACAATCTTGTCGGCGGTTTTGGGAACTGATTCCGCCTGAATATCGAAAATGCCGAACGTTCAGCGATTTTTGGGAGGCATACGCCGCGGTTATTGATACAGGCAAACACAAGATGGTGGGAAAAGAATCCGGGGAAACTTCTCATGTGGAACGCTGGAACAACACCCTTCGCCAGAGAATTTGTCGATTCGTCAGAAAAACGCTATCCTTTTCAAAATCCGATGAAATGCACGAACTGTACCTCCATTTGTTCGTCTACAACTACAACATATCACTCATAAAATGACACTACCATTAATTCGTCCTTTACATAGTCAATAAAGGTCGTGCTGTAAGAAGAAGGTTGTTGTCCTACAATCTCTTTGAGTTTTTTTGTGTGGTACTCTTTTACTAATTTTTCAATGCTAGTCATCGCAAAAATTATTTTGTGAAACTGCAAAAGGTCATTCACTTTGAATTTCGTTTAGACAAAAGTAATCGAAAACCCCAAACCTCCAAATCATCCACCCGACTTCTGCGGCATCGCCACAATATCAAACCCAATACTCCCCAATACCTTCGCCAACGTGGAAAGCCGAATGTCGGCCTTGCCGTTTTCGATGCGCGAGAGGTAAGATTTTTTCACACCCAATCGTTCGGCCAGTTCTTGTTGGGTTAGGCCGTTTTGTTCGCGGTACTCCTGCACAATCACGCCGACATATTCGGCAAAGGCATTGGCGTGGAGGGTTTCACGCGCAGCCGTGCCGCGCTCGCCGTATCTACGACTCAGGTGTTCTTCGAGTGTGGTAGTATTTTTTGGCGCGACGGTGGCTTTGACTCCCATGATGTGTTGATTTTGAATGAAATGTTACGGTTTTCCGGGTTTGTCGGGGTCGGGAATTGTTTGGTTCAATTCGGCGAAATATTCGGCTTTGATTTCCTCTGCCACTTCAACGGCGCGGCGATAATCGTGGTCGCTTTTTTTCAAAAAAGCATTGCCTACAACCACAATTTTGCCGCCCTAAATAAGACTTCCACTTTCAAAGAAAAACAAGATGCGGTACTCGTTGCTCCCCACGCTTGCCCGTAATTCATAAATGCCCGAACTTCCCGTAATGTGTTTGACAAATTTTTGCGGAACGTTACGCTGCGTTTCGAGAACCAAAAAGGCATGGTCAACCTTGTCTTTGGCCCGCACGTCCAATTCATCATAAAAATCCCGAAAGTAGGATTTGTAAAAAATCAATTCCCGCATGGGACACAAAGGTAACTAATTAGTGAACTAATATGCAAGTGCGATTTCACGCCACCAACCCCAACCGCTCCCTCGCTTTCGCCAGCATCAAAGACTTGACATCTTTTAGTCGTCGGACTTCCTTGTAAGGCAGGTGAATCACGATATTGCGCATACCCTCTTCGTCTGTCCAGTCATCCTCCTCGCCACCTTCGCTGATGCAGATATAGACGATGCCGACGTTCTCCAAGCCAGCGAACTGTTGTTCGATGTATTGGGTATCAACCTTGTCAGCGACTTCTTGGTCAACTACTTGGACGACTACCATGTGGGATATCTTTTAAGTTGTGTGCATCCTCATCCATCGGCACCGTGTTGACAGCATGAACCTCCATACGATTGCGCCCGGAAAAAAAGTGCAGGTACCAGACGTTTTTGGTGTCGTCAATTTTGGCAGGTTTGAATTCGCTCATTCGCTCCTGAAAGGCCGACTTAAACGAATCCATGTCCAGCCCCGGAATATTCTCAGAAAGCATTTCATCAGCCCATTTCGGGGCAGCCTCTTCCATGTGCCGGGCTTTTACCTGAATGAGGTAAGTGCCGCCTTTGTATTCGGTGATAAAAGTGTAGAGATGCATGGCTGGAATTTATTTTTTCTTCTTCCCGTAAGGATTTTTACCTGGGTGCTGTCGCGAATCCCATATCAAGAAGCACCGTGATGCGGTCGGGTTTTATCCGGTAAAAAATGCTCCGGTGCTTGTCCACTTTCCAATAACGAACTGTTTTGTAACCCGTCGGACGACCGCTTTCAGGGTAATCGGCAATCATAACGAGGCGTTTGTAGAGGGCATCCAAAAAGTTGTCGAAGGCTTGAATGGTGCCCAATTCTTCCCTGAAATATCGCTCGATTTCCCTGATTTGACGCTGTGGTTTGGGCTTCCAAGTTATTCTTTTCCCCATTGGCGGAACATTTTGAATGCCTCCTCATTGTCCAGCGTATCGCTTTCGTCGTCGCTGTCGGCGATGGCTTCTTCCAACTCCGCAATGAACTCTGGTGGGAATTCAGCGAGCGGGTGTTCGCCTTTCACCAAAGCGAGACAATACGCGAGCATTTGTTCAAGCATGGCGGTATCTTCTACGTCGGCGAGCAGTTTGACGAATTTTCCCCTTATTTCGATGGCAGACATATCGGCTGTTTTTTTGTGCAAAAATAACTGTATTTTTTCAAAAAGGATGCGCATAACTTTTAATCTTAACTACCTTTATCCGCCCACAAAATCCGCAATCCGAAATCCTCATTCCGCAATCTAAACTCGCCTCCCTATGCTCGTGAAAACCTACGCCGGAGCCGTACACGGCGTTGATGCCCAGATGATTACGGTCGAAATCAACACTGGCGGCGCGGTGGGCAACACCGACAAACCGGGCATTTTCATCGTCGGCCTGCCCGACAGCGCCGTGCGTGAAAGCCTGCCCCGCATCGAGGCCGCCGTAAAGAATTCAGGCATACGCCTCCCGCGACTCAAGACGATTATCAACCTCGCTCCCGCCGACATCCGCAAGGAAGGCTCGGCCTTCGATTTGCCCATCGCCATCGGGATGCTGGCCGGTTCGGGCGTGATTCCGCCCGACGGCCTCGACCAATATTTCATCATGGGCGAACTCTCGCTCGACGGCTCTTTGCGACCCATCAAAGGCGCGTTGCCGATTTCGATTCAGGCGCGAAAAGAAAAATTCAAGGGATTTATTTTGCCCAAAACAAACGCCCGCGAGGCGGCTATCGTCAACGACGTGGAAATCTATGGCGTGGAAAATCTGCGCGAAGCAATTGACGTGCTGGCTGGCGAGTCAGAGATTAAGCCCTTGATTGTCAACACACGGGAAGAATTCGCCCAAAATGCCAGCATATACGACGTGGATTTCGCCGACGTGAAAGGTCAGGAAAACATCAAGCGTGCGCTCGAACTCGCCGCTGCCGGAGGCCACAACGTCATCCTCATCGGGCCGCCCGGCGCAGGAAAGACGATGCTTGCCCGGCGGCTGCCGACCATCCTGCCACCGCTCACGCTGCATGAATCTTTGGACACGACCAAAATACACTCGGTCTCCGGCATTTTGCCCGACAATGCTTCGCTCGTCACCACCCGGCCTTTCCGTGCGCCGCACCACACCATCAGCGACGTGGCGCTCGTGGGCGGCGGCTCCGACCCTATGCCCGGCGAAATCAGCCTCGCGCACAACGGGGTGCTCTTTCTCGATGAATTACCGGAATTCAAAAGGCAGGTGCTCGAAGTGATGCGCCAGCCGATGGAAGAGCGCCGCGTCACCATCAGCCGGGCAAAAGTGACGGTGGACTATCCCGCGAGTTTTATGCTTGTGGCTTCGATGAACCCCTGCCCTTGCGGCTACTACAACCACCCGGAGAAAGAGTGCGTGTGCGGCCCCGGGGTCGTGAAACGCTATTTGTCAAAAATATCGGGACCACTGCTCGACCGCATTGACCTGCATGTGGAAGTCACACCCGTCAAAATCGAGGAACTCACCAACACCGAACCGCCCAAACTGACTAGCGCCGACATCCGGGAGCGAGTGCTGCGTGCCCGCGAGGTGCAGGCCGCGCGATTCAAGGAGCTGAAGGGCATCTACTCGAACGCTCAAATGCCAAGCAGCATGGTGCGCGAGGTGTGCCAACTAACTGACGCGGGGCTGACCCTCCTAAAAACAGCGATGGAGCGGTTGCAACTTTCCGCCCGCGCCTTTGACCGTATCCTGAAAGTGGCACGCACGGCGGCGGACTTGGCCGGCAGCCCCGACATCCGCATCGAGGATTTGGCCGAAGCGATTCATTACCGGAGTTTGGACAGGGAGGGTTGGGCAGGGTGACCTGCGATTTGCGTCTTGAAGAAAAGACTTTGTTGCGGTAGAGGGTTTTGAGAGAAGGGAATCGCCATTTCTTCGAATGCAAGGCAAATTTTGCAGTCGAAATCGGGCATATTCGGCGAAAAATTTAACGAAACCACTCGGAAAAAGGGCTTTTCCATTGCCAAAGGCCTCCACCGCTAATGCAGCGGCTCGTCAGCCCAAATTCATCCAAAATCTGGCCCGTATTATCGCCCCATGAAAATCTTGCTCATTGAAGACGAGCCGGAACTGCCCGCCACCGTCCGCGATGCCGTGCTGAAACTGTACCCCGGCAAAAAAATCAAGGAGGCCGCCCGTATCACAAGGGCTTCGGGCCAGACGCTCTATGAGGTGGAAATCGGCAGAAAGGACGTGCTTTTTGATGCCGAGGGGAAGGGGGTTCGGTAAGGGTACGAGTTCAAACGTCAAACACGTCGGCGAGGGGCACCTCCATGCCGGGCACGACGGGGGTGGTCACGGTGTCGCCCGAGATGTAGGGGCGCAGGCCGATGTAGAGGCCATTCTCGTTCAGTTGAAAAATTTGCACGCTGCGTTCGCCGGGGTGTACGAGCCAGTACTCGAGCACCCCGGCTTCCTCGTAGAGGTCGAATTTGTCTTTCATTTCCGTTTGGCTGTTTCCGGGCGAGAGGATTTCGATCACGAGGTCGGGCGCGCCGATGCAGCCGCGTGCGTCCAATTTTTCCGGGTCGCAAATAACACAGAGATCGGGTTGGACGACCGTGGTCACTTCCTTGTTTTTCAGTTTGTTGAAGCGGGTGAGGCGTACGTCGAAGGGGGCAGAATACACTTTGCACGGACTTTTCCAAAGGGCGTTCGAGAAGTAGCGGTGCAGGTTTCCGCTGATGCCCTGATGCACCCGGTTGGGTGCGGCCATCTGGCGGATTTTACCGCGCAGCAGTTCCACGCGCTCCTGAATTTGCCAGGTGAGGTAGTCCGCGTAGGTGTAAGTGCCCTGTGGGTCCAGCTGGCTGAGCGATGTGATAACAGGCATGGGTTGTTTTTTTGCAAAAGTAGGGAGCGTATGCCAAAACCCAAACCTTCCGCAACATTGCCTCCCCCATTTGCCTGCAAATCGTTCCCACTCATGCGCTACCTCCTGTTCGCTCTTACGCTCCTGCTCTCCCCCACCCTCGAGGTAGCCCTTAGCGCGAATCCGGAATTACCCTACCTTTGCATCAATTCATCACTACCAAAGTTTTTGTTATGGTCACCATACCAACAGAATTCGTCCGTGCTACACGCCTGACCGACCTCGAAATTCTGCTCGAACTTGCTGTTGTGCTGTTCCAAAAAGATAAACTGACACTTGGGCAGGCTGCTCGTCTCGCCGGAATGCCGCAGTATAAATTCCAGGCACTCTTATCCAGTAGGGATATACCTATTCACTATGATGTTGAAGAATATCAGGAAGACCTACAAACTATCAAGTCACTAAATCTATGATCGTGATCAGTGATGCCTCGCCACTGATCAACTTAGCGATTATTGGCAATCTCGACCTTTTGCCCGCACTTTTTGGCAAGGTTGTCATCCCGCAAAAAGTGTTTGAGGAGATTGTCACTCAAGGGTCTGAAATGCCAGGGGCTGATGCGGTGCGCATGGCATCGCGGATTGAAGTCCGACCAAGTTCCAATCGGATGCTTGTTCAGGCATTACAAACGCAAGTTGACCCCGGCGAAGCAGAAGCAATTGCTTTGGCGCTGGAAATACAAGCACATTTGTTGCTTATAGATAAAGAATTGGTAGGCACTTGGCGAAAGAATTTCAACTGCCTATCATGGGTTTGTTGGGCGTACTGAAAATTGCAAAAGAGAAAGGCTTGATTCCCCAGTTAAAACCGCTGCTGGATCAACTCATTCAAGAAGCCGGTTTCAGAGTATCAAAAGCCCTCTACCAACAAATTCTGAAACAGGAAGGAGAAGTTTGAGGACGTTCCTACCTTACCTGCTCCCATCCTCCCCCTTTTGCCCGTAAATCATTCCCACTCATGCGCTACCTCCTGTTCGCTCTTACGCTCCTGCTCTCCCCCACCCCCGAGGTAGCCCTTAGCGCGATCCCGCGCAGCCGACCTGTCGGAAATAGAGATATTGACGCATATTTGCGCAGGATACTGCTGCCGCATCCGGCATCTATTAGCAAATTGACCAGCCATGACCAACCAGAACCCGGAACAAATCGCGCGCGACAACATTGACCGGCAATTAAGCGCCTGCGGATGGATCGTTCAACCTAAATCAAAAATCAACCTGAATGCGGGTATCGGCGTGGCCGTCCGGGAATACCAAACGGATGTGGGGCCGGCCGACTATGCGCTGTTCGTGGACGGAAAACCGGTCGGCATCATCGAGGCCAAACGCGAAGAGGAAGCGCACAAACTCAGCGTACACGAAGACCAGGCGGAAGACTACGCCACCGCCAAACTCAAATACCTCAACAACGAAAAACTGCCTTTCGTGTACCTGAGTACCGGCGAGGTCACGTCTTTTACCGATTTCAGAGACCCCAAACCGAGGGGCAGGGAAGTGTTCACATTCCACCGGCCCGAAACCCTGCGCAGCTGGCTGAAAAAAACCAAGTCCGTCCGGGCCGCCCTGCAAGACCTCGACCACCTACCCGCCGAAGGTCTGCGCGAGTGCCAGATCAACGCCATCAACAACCTGGAGCAATCCTTCAAACAAAACAAACCGAGGGCCCTGATCCAAATGGCCACCGGATCGGGCAAAACCTTCACCGCCATCACGGCCGTGTATCGCCTGCTGAAACTCAAAGACGACCATAACAACAATGTGGTGCGGCGCATCCTGTTCCTCGTGGATACCAAAAACCTCGGCGAGCAGGCCGAGCAGGAATTTATGAACTACCTGCCCAACGACGACAACCGAACATTTACCGAACTCTACGGCGTACACCGGCTGAAATCGAAACACATCCCCGACGACAACCACGTCTATATCAGCACCATACAGCGCCTGTACGCCGTGCTGAAAGGACAAGACCTCGACGAAAGCGCCGAAGAAGAAAACCCCAACGAGAAAAAATGGCAGCCCAAAGAAGTGCCACCCGTGGAGTACAATGAAAAACTGCCCATCGAGTTTTTCGACTTTATCGTCATTGACGAATGCCACCGCAGCATCTACAACCTGTGGATGCAGGTGCTCGACTATTTCGACGCCTTTCAGGTTGGCCTCACCGCTACCCCCGATGCCCGCACCGTGGCCTACTTCAAACAAAACATGGTGTCGGAATACTCCCACGAAATGGCCGTAGCCGACAATGTAAATGTGGGCTATGATGTCTATCTGATCGAAACAAAAATCACCCAACAGGGTGCCACCCTGTGGAAAGGCGAATATGTGGAACACCGGGAACGCCTCAGCCGGAAAAAGCGCCTCGAACTCCAGGACGAAGACGAAAACTACTCCGCCCGGCAGCTGGACAAAGACATCGTAAACCCCAACCAAATTCGCCAGATCATCGCCACGTTCAAAGAACATTTGCCGGCCATGTTTCCCGACCGGTACCCCCACAACAACCCCCTCCCGGCCTCCCCCAACGGGGGAGGTGCCCCCTTCCCAGACCCATACGCGCGGGGTTTTGAAGTGCCAAAAACCCTCATTTTCGCCAAAACCGACAGCCATGCCGACGACATCATCAACATCGTGCGGGAGGAGTTTGGCGAGGAAAACCGCTTTTGCAAAAAAATAACCTACAAAGCCGCCGAGGACCCCAAATCGGTACTGGCGCAATTCCGCAACGATTATTACCCGCGCATCGCCGTCACCGTGGACATGATCGCCACGGGCACCGACGTAAAACCCTTAGAGTGCCTGCTCTTCATGCGCGACGTGAAAAGCCGCAACTACTTCGAGCAAATGAAAGGACGCGGCACGCGGGTGATTCCTTTCGACGACCTGAAAAAGGTGTCGCCTTCGGCAAAAATCACCAAAGACCACTTTGTCATCGTGGATGCCATCGGCGTCACCAAAAGCCTGAAAACCGACAGCCGACCCTTAGAGAAAAAACCCGGCGTGCCACTGAAAGACCTGCTCGGCGCCATAGCCGTGGGCGCCCGCGACGAGGATTTGTTCACCTCCTTAGCCAACCGCCTCACCCGCCTCGACAAACAAATCACCGACAAAGAGAAAAAGCAGTTTGAAGAAAAATCGGGCGGCATACCCCTCTCCCGCGTGGTGAAAGACCTGCTCCATGCCTACAACCCCGACACGGTAGAAGCCGTGGAACAGCAGGTGCGCGCCGAAAAACGCGGGCAGGCGCCCATAGACATCGAAGCCGCCATTGCCCAACAGTTGGAAAAACTGCGAAACCAGGCCGCAAAAGTGTTCACCGGCGAACTGAACGAATACCTCGAAAACGTGCGCAAGGCCCACGAACAAAAAATAGACCTGCTCAACCCCGACGAACTGCTGCACGCCGGCTGGGACAAAGACAACAAAGAGAAGGCCGCCGAAACCGCGGCCGCCTTCTCCGCCTGGATAGAAGCCCACAAAGACGAAATCATCGCCCTGCAAATTTTTTACGGCCAACCCTACCGCCGGCGCGAACTCACCTTCGTCCTGATCAAAGACCTCGTGGAAAAAATCACACAGGACAAACCCGCCCTTGCCCCCATGAACGTGTGGCGGGCGTTTGAGCAGTTGGAAAACGTGAGCGGCCAACCCAAAAACGAAATGGTGGCCCTCGTGGCCCTTATCCGCAAAGTGGCGGGAATAGATGCCGCCCTCACGCCCTACGACAAAACCGTGGACCGCAACTTCCAGCAATGGCTATTTAAAAAACAAGCCGGCCCCCTGAAATTCTCCAAAGAACAAATGGAATGGCTGCAAATGCTCAAAGAACAGATCGCCACCTCGGTACACATCGAACCCGACGACCTCGACTACACCCCCTTCGATGCCAAAGGCGGACGCGGCAAAATGTGGCAACTCTTCGGCGATGACATGGAAACAATTATTGAGGAATTAAACGAAGCATTGGCGGCGTAACCCGAAGGGGCCGGGCAAACGCACGAATGCCCGCATGACCTCGGAGAACCTGTCCCGTACCGCAAGGTCGGGAGGCCCAACGTTTGTGGATTCGCATGATGTGCTACAAACGTTAGACCGCTCCGGGGTCGCCTACAATTTTGATACATTTGCCGCGATCCCGCCGGGGTTTTGATTTTTACCGTTTTCAACATTTTTTAGCCCTTCGGGCTTCTTACAACACAAAAAACAACGCAGTGTAATGAGCGAAGAAAGGGAAATACCGAAAGGGTGGGTTGAAACAACGCTTGGTGAAATTGCTAAAAAGGAGACCACAAAGGTTAACCCGACGGATAAGCCAAATGCAAAGTTTATTGGAATGGATTGCATCCAACCCAACTCAATGAAATCATTTTTTCATCACTCATTTGGCGATTTTAAAAGTTCTGGAAACTGGTTTTCCAAGAACCATGTGTTATATGGCAGAATGAGACCTTACCTAAACAAAGTCTTTAAAGCAACATATGATGGAGCATGTTCCGGAGAATTTATAGTGCTGAATAGTGAAGGCGTGTTATTTCCTGATTTTTTGGCCTATATTCTACACCATCGCGACTTTGTTCGATTTGCCAACAGTAAAACTTCGGGAGATAGGCCACGAATTTCCTTTGATGAAATATCCGGTTACTCAATATTACTCCCGCCCCGCCCCGAACAACACCGCATCGTCTCCAAAATAGAAGAACTCTTCAGCAGCCTCGACAAAGGCATCGAAAGCCTCAAAACCGCGCAGGCCCAACTCAAAGTGTACCGCCAGGCCGTGCTGAAGTGGGCGTTTGAGGGAAGACTGACCAATCAGAAGGTGAAGGAGGGGGAACTGCCGGAAGGGTGGGTTTCTAAAATGATAGCAGAAATAGGAAAAGTAAAAGGGGGAAAAAGATTACCCAAAGGCCATGACTATTCGGAATATAAAACCAGCTTCCCGTATTTGAGAGTGACGGATTTTGAAAACCTTACAATCAAACAGGATAAACTGAAATACTTATTTGCTGAAACACAGCAGCAAATAAAGAACTATATCATCTCCAAAGCCGATGTTTTCATTTCAATTGCCGGCACTATTGGCCAAGTTGGCGTAATCCCAGAAAATTTAGATGGGGCTAATCTGACTGAAAATGCTGCAAAAATTACAGAACTAAAAGGTGTCTTTAATAAATACTTAGCCAATTACCTTGCTTCAAAAACGGCTCAAATCCAAATTGCAGGGCATACCATTGCAACAACTCAACCCAAACTTTCCCTTTTCAGAATTGAAAAAATCAATATCCCCCTTCCCCCAACCCTCTCCGAACAACACCTTATCGTCTCCGAGATCGAATCCCGCCTTTCCGTGTGCGACAAGATCGAAGAAAGCATCGCCGTCAGCCTGCAGCAGGCGGAGGCGCTGCGGCAGAGTATTTTGAAAAAGGCCTTCGAGGGCCGGCTGGTGCCGCAAGACCCGAACGACGAGCCTGCGGCGGTGTTGCTGGCGCGCATCAAAGCGGAGCGGGGAAGGGCCGCAAAAAACCCGGCAGTTCGAAAAAAGAAGAAAAGCCATGAATAATCAGATTGAAATATATCAGTCGGCCGACCATCAAACCCGGGTGGAAGTGCGGTTTGATGCAGATACCGTTTGGTTGAATCAATATCAGCTTGCTGATTTGTTTCAAACAGACAGAACCTCTATTCTCAAGCATATTCAAAACATCTACTCAACCGGAGAACTGGATGAAAGGGCAACTTGTGCAAAATTTGCACAAGTTCGGAAAGAGGGGAAAAGACTGGTAACCAGGGAGTTGTTGAACTACAATTTAGATGTCATCATTTCCGTCGGCTACCGAGTAAACTCCAAACGCGGTACCCAGTTCCGCCAATGGGCCACCCAGCGCCTCAAAGAGTACCTGGTGCAGGGCTATGCCATCAATGAAAAACGGCTGGCCGAAAAGCAGATGCAACTGCAAACCCTGAAAACGGGTATCCGCATCATAAGCCGGGCCATCGAAGCACAGGCCGAAAACGCCGAAAACGAAAGCCTCGGCCTTTTTGCCGCGGGTCTGGAAATGCTCGATGACTACGACCACGAAGCCCTGGACATCAAAGGGAATACCACACGCGAGGCCGTTTTGCCTGCCGTGGCCGAATACCTCGACGTGGTGGCCGGCATGCGTTCGGCGTTTTCTTCCGATGTGTTTGCCAAGCCTAAAGACCAAAGTTTTGAAAGCGCGGTGGCGCAAATTGGGCAAAGTTTCGGCGGACAGGAATTGTACCCCAGCCTCGAAGAAAAAGCGGCGGCCCTGCTCTACCTGATTGTTAAAAACCACGGGTTCGTGGACGGAAACAAACGCATCGGCGCGGCTTGTTTTCTCTATTTTTTGGAAAAAAACAACCTGTTGTTCAACGAGCACAACCAGGCCGTCCTCAGCAGCAAAGCCTTAGCCACCCTGACGCTCTTTGTGGCAGCGAGCAAACCCGAAGAAATGGAAACCGTGCGAAAATTGATCATCAGCATTCTAAACAGAACATAAATGACCACCGAAAGCAACAATACCTCCAGCATCATCAGCAAAGTCTGGAGTTTTTGCAACACCCTGCGCGACGACGGCGTGGGCTACGGCGACTACCTGGAGCAACTCACCTACCTGTTGTTCCTGAAAATGGCCGACGAATTCGGCAAGCCGCCCTACAACCGCAAACTGCCCATCCCGGCGGCCTTCAACTGGGAAAGCCTGGTCGCCAAACGGGGCGCCGACCTGGAAAACCACTACACCACCTTGCTGCGGGAGTTGTCGCACGCGAAAGGGGTGCTGGGCCAGATTTTTATCAAAAGCCAGAACAAAATCCAAGACCCGGCCAAACTCTACAAGCTCATCGACATGATAGACAAAGAGCAATGGAGCACGATGGGCGCCGACGTGAAAGGCAAAATTTACGAGGGGCTTTTGGAGAAAAACGCCGAGGACACCAAAAGCGGTGCTGGGCAGTATTTCACGCCCCGCGCCCTCATCCGGGCCATGGTGGCCTGCGTGCGCCCCCAACCCCTGCGCACCATTGCCGACCCAGCCTGCGGCACCGGCGGTTTCTTTTTGGCGGCCTACGATTTCATTGCCGACCCGGCCAACTACGCCCTCACGCGGGAGCAAAAAGAGTTTTTGAAGCACCGGACGTTCTTCGGCAACGAGATCGTGGCCGGCACCCGGCGTATGGCGCTGATGAACTTGTTCCTGCACAACATCGGCGACTTTGAAAGCGACAATTTCATCTCGCCCGCCGATGCCCTGATTTCGGACACCGGCCTGCGGGTGGATTATGTGCTGGCCAATCCGCCGTTCGGCAAAAAAAGCAGCATGACCTTCACCAACGACGAAGGCGAGCAGGACAGCGAAGACCTCACCTACAACCGCCAGGATTTTTGGGTCTCCACCAGCAACAAACAACTGAACTTCGTGCAGCACATCCGCACCATGCTCAAATCGGACGGGCGGGCCGCCGTGGTGCTGCCCGACAACGTGCTGTTCGAGGGCGGCGCCGGCGAAACGATCCGGAAAAAACTGCTCGAAACCACCAACCTGCACACCATCCTGCGCCTGCCGACAGGCATTTTTTACAAGCAGGGCGTGAAGGCCAACGTGTTGTTTTTCGACAACAAACCCGCCGCCCGGCAAGCCCACACTAAAGAAATCTGGTTCTACGATTTCCGGACCAACGTCCATTTCACGCTCAAGAAAAACCCCTTGCGCCTCGAAGACTTGCAAGATTTTATCCATTGCTACCACCCAGACAATATCGGCAAACGCAAGGAAACCTACCACCCGGACACCAACCCAGAAGGACGCTGGCGCAAATTCACATACGACGAAATCGTGGAGCGCGACAAAACCAGCCTTGATATCACCTGGATAAAAGACAAGAGCCTGACCGATCTGGATAATCTGCCCGACCCCGATGTGTTGGCCAACGACATCATTGAGAACCTGAAAGCGGGCATCGAAAGTTTTGAAGAAATCATGCTGACGATCAACGGAAAGTAGCCCTGCTACAGGACATTTTCGGGACGAGACCTTTCTGATTTGCCAAATCTGGAAGGTCTATATGCCCCCGGACATACCCGGCAGCAGAAAACCAAAACCTTCCGTAACATTGCCTCCCCCTTTTTGCCGACAAATCGTTCCCGCTCATGCGCTACCTCCTGCTCGCTCTCGCCCTCCTCCTCACCCCCTCCCTTTTTTCCCAAAAAACCAAACCCGCGCCCGCGCCTACGCCGAAAGCGGCCATAGACGAAACCCTGTACAACGCCCTCGAATGGCGCTGCATCGGCCCGTTCCGGGGCGGGCGCTCGGCGGCGGCCACCGGCGTGCCCGGCAAGCCCAACCTGTTCTACTTCGGCGGCACCGGCGGCGGCGTGTGGCGCACCACCGACGGGGGCCGCACCTGGGAGTGCATCTCCGACGGCTTTTTCGGCGGCTCCATCGGCGCCATCGAAGTGGCCCCCTCCGACCACAACGTGCTGTACGCCGGCGGCGGCGAAAAAACCGTGCGCGGCAACGTCAGTTCCGGCTCCGGCGTGTGGAAAAGCACCGATGCCGGACAAACCTGGACCTTCGCCGGACTGCCCAACAGCCGCCACATCCCCCGCATCCGCGTACACCCCACCAACCCCGACCGCGTGTACGCCGCCGTGCTCGGCGACCTGTTCAAACCCTCCCCCGAACGCGGGGTCTATCGCTCCGACGACGGCGGCAAAACCTGGTCGCGCATCCTCTTCGCCAACGAAGATGCCGGCGCCATTGACCTCTGCCTCGACCCCACCAACCCCCGCATCCTCTACGCCAGCACCTGGCGCATCCGCCGCAGCCCGTACAGCCTCAGCAGCGGCGGTGCCGGCTCCGGCCTCTGGAAAAGCACCGACGGCGGCGACACCTGGACGGACATCTCCCGCAACGAGGGCCTGCCGCAAAAAGACACCCTCGGCATCATCGGCGTCACCGTGTCGCCCGCCAACCCGCAGCGCGTGTGGGCCATCATCGAGGCCGAAAACGGCGGCGTGTACCGCTCCGACGATGGCGGGAAAAAATGGGCCAAACTCAACGACGACCGCAACCTCCGCCAACGCGCCTGGTACTACACCCGCATCTACGCCGACACCAAGGATGCCGACAAGGTCTATGTCGTGAACGTAGCCTACCACACCTCCAAAGACGGCGGCAAAACCTTCACCGGAAAATCGGCCCCTCACGGCGACCACCACGACCTCTGGATTGCCCCCGAAGACCCGCAGCGCATGATCATCGCCGACGACGGCGGCGCCCAGATCACCTACGACGGCGGCGAAACCTGGAGCACTTACCACAACCAGCCCACCGCGCAGTTTTACCGCGTCACCACCGACAACGACTTCCCCTACCGCATCTACGTCGCCCAACAGGACAACAGCACCCTCCGCATCCGCCACCGCACCGAGGGCAGCAGCATCGGCGAACGCGACTGGGAACCCACCGCCGGCGGCGAATCGGGCCACATCGCCGTGGACCCCACCGACAGCGAAATCGTCTATGGCGGCTCCTACCACGGCTACCTCACCCGCGTGGACCACCGCAACAAAACCGAGCGCAACATCAATGTGTGGCCCGAAGACAACATGGGCCACGGCGCCGAGGATGCCCGCTACCGATTCCAGTGGAACTTTCCCATCTTCTTCTCGCCCAACAACCCGCGCAAACTCTACGCCGCCTCCAACCACCTCCACGTCACCACCGACGAGGGCCAGTCCTGGAAAACCATCAGCCCCGACCTCACCACCAACGACCGCGAGCGCCAGAAATCGTCCGGCGGCCCCATCACGCAGGACAACACCAGCGTGGAATACTACTGCACCATCTTCGCCGCCTGCGAGTCGCCCTACGAACCCGGCCTGCTCTGGACAGGCAGCGACGACGGCCTCGTGCACGTCAGCCGCGACGACGGCGCTACCTGGGCCAACGTCACGCCCGCCGACCTGCCCAAGTGGTGCATGGTCAACAGCGTCGAACCCGACCCCTTCCGCAAGGGCGGGCTGTACTTGGCCGCCACGTCGTACAAACTCGGCGACTACCGCCCTTACCTGTTCCACACCGCCGACTACGGAAAAACGTGGCGCCGCATCACCGACGGCATCGCGCCGGAGCACTTCACCCGCGTGCTGCGCGCCGACCCCAAACGCCGCGGCCTGCTGTACTGCGGCACCGAGCAGGGCATGTACGTCAGTTTCGACGACGGCGCCCGCTGGCAGCCCTTCCAACTCAACCTGCCCATTGTGCCCATCACCGACTTGACCCTCAAAAACGACCACCTCATCGCCGCCACGCAGGGCCGCAGCATATGGATGATAGACGACCTGACGGTGCTGCACCAGGTGTCGGAGGCTATTTCCGGCAAGGATTTCCACCTGTACCAGCCCATGCCGGCCTACCGCATGGAGGGCCGGCAGGTACGCAACTCCAAAACTGCCGGCGTCAACCACCCCGGCGGCGTGCTGACGCATTTTTATTTGAAAAACAAACCCGGCGAAAAAGACACCGTGACGCTGGAAATCCTCGACGCGAGCGGCGCGACGGTGCGGAAATTTTCCAACCAAAGCAAGGAAGACAAACTGCCCGACCTGAAGGCCGGCGGCAACCGCTTCGTGTGGGACCTGCGTTACCCCGGCGCCAAAAAGTTCGACGGCCTCATCCTCTGGTCCACCCGTCTGAGCGGCCCCCGGGCCACACCGGGCGATTACCGCGTGCGCCTCACCGTGCAGGGGCAAAGCGCCGAAGAACCCTTCACACTCCTGCCCGACCCGCGCACGAAGGCCCGACCGGAGGACTTCGCCGCGCAGTTTGCTTTCGTGAAATCCTGCTCCGACAAGCTCACCGAAATGCACACCGCCATCGGCCACATCCGCGACCTGCGCACTCAAATGAAGGGCCTTGCCGGCCGCCTGCCCGACGAGGAGCGCCTGAAGCCCCTGCGCGAGCAGATCAAAACCCTCGAAAAAGAGATGACCGCCATCGAAGAGGCGCTGTACCAGACGAAGAACAAATCGAGCCAAGACCCGCTGAACTTCCCCGTGCGCCTCAACGACAAACTCGGCAACGTCATGGAAAGCGCCGCCGGGGGCGACTTCCCGCCCACCACACAGGCCGTGGAGGTGCGCGACATGCTCTTCGGCCTCATCAACGCCGAACTGGACAAGTGGAAAACCCTCCGCGAGCGGGATTTGCCCGCGCTGAACCGCTTGGTGCGGGAACTGGGGGTGGATGTGGTGCGGGTGAAAGAAGAGTGAAAACGCCAAGCAAGACTTCGGCAAGCAGCATCGCAAAGGTCCCTCCGCTACAACTGGTTTTTGGCCACCAAAACCTCCAGCGCCTTATGGGCGAGTTCGTCCTCTACCCTGAATTTGCCTTTTAAGTATTGGAAAATTTGATGCTCTTGCGGGGTCACCACCCCATCGGCAAGAATGACATCGAGACAGTGATAAAACAGCGGCAAGCGAGTTTGCTCCCGAATAGCACCTATGGCCGCGTCAATGAGGGCTGCCGGGCTGCCGACCTGCTCGTAGCGTTGTTCGGCTTGGGCGATGAGCGCCGCCGCGTCGTGCCCCTTGAAAATATTTCGGCTTTTGATGGTGGTGTGAAAAGTGGCGTTCTCCGTCATACCGTACAGTTCGTTGGAACGCAGGCAAGCCACCAACACCGCTGCGCAAGCCTCCGCCTCGTTGTGGATGTGCAAAACAGGGGCATCGGCGGCTGGTTGGGAGCGAAAGAAATTGAGGGTGTTTTTCATAATAGTTCTGACAATGTAGTGCGCAAAGGTGGAAAGTCCTGCCTACATTTTTCAACGTTAGGTTAGGGTTAATGCGAACCAAGAATTGAGAAGAAAGCCATTTTGGTTTTGAGCAACTTCTGCCGTTGTTGGCGTCCCGCCAACAACACGAGGCGGAGTAGGCGACAAAACCCGACAAGCACAGATTCGCTTGGCATCCATTATTCAAAAACCTACCTTCGCTGCCCAGATATGAACTGGCATTCCCTCCCGCTCAAAAAAATCCACGAACTCCTCGGCTCCTCGCCCTCAGGGCTGACCTCCATCCACGCCAAGGAACACCTCGCCCAATATGGCCCGAACGAATTGGAGGAAGGGAAGAAAAGGCCATGGTGGAAATTGCTTTTGCACCAGTTCACCGATTTTATGATTCTCGTGCTGATGGTGGCGGCTGTCGTGGCAGGGCTGGTTGGCGATGCCACCGATGCCATCGTCATCCTCATCATTGTTTTTGTCAATGCTATCATTGGCTTCGTGCAAGAATATCGCGCCGAAAAGGCAATGGACGCGCTCCGGCATTTAGCCGCGCACACCGCCGTCGTGGTGCGCGACGGCCAACCCTCGCACATTCCCGCTGTCGAACTGGTACCCGGCGATGTGGTAGTGTTGGAAGCAGGCAACGTGGTGCCAGCCGATGTGCGCCTCTTTGAAGTCCACAACCTGCGCGTGGAAGAAGCCTCGCTCACGGGCGAATCGGAGGCTGTCGAAAAACACCGCGACGTGCTTTCCGGCGACGACCTCCCGCTCGGCGACCGCAAAAACATGGGCTATAAAGGCACCTTCGTCACCTACGGACGCGCCAAAGGCATGGTGGTAGCCACTGGCATGAACACCGAGTTGGGCAAAATTGCGCGGATGTTGCAAGAAGAAGACACCGAAACGCCGCTGCAAAAACGCCTCACGGTTTTTGGGAAAAAACTCTCCTACATCATCCTGCTGATTTGCGCCAGCTATTTCACCCTCGGCTACCTGCGCGGCGAGCAACCCTTACTTATGTTGCTCACCGCCATCTCGCTGGCGGTGGCGGCCATTCCCGAAGCCCTGCCCGCCGTCATCACCATCGCGCTGGCTTTGGGCGCTCGGCGCATGGTGCGCCAAAACGCGCTCGTGCGGCGATTGCCCGCCGTCGAAACACTCGGCTCGGTCACCTACATCTGTTCCGACAAAACTGGCACACTCACCCTCAATCGCATGGCCGTGCAGGAGATTTTTTCGGGCGATGCTCTTATCCCCCTGAGTGAGCTCAACCGCTACAAAGAGAACGAACAGACGCAGTGGCTCCTGCGCGCCATGGCTCTATGCAACGATGTGGCCGAATCCAACGACGGCCAGCCCCTCGGCGACCCCACCGAAATCGCCTTTTCCGTCGCCGCGAAAGACCACCTGTTTGTGAAAAAAAACTTGGAGAAAGATTACCCCCGCATCGCCGAGCTGCCCTTCGACTCGGATAGGAAGTGCATGACCACCATCCACCGCGACGGGACGGGGTTTGTCGCTTTCACCAAAGGCGCGCTCGACGTGCTGCTCGAAAAAATAACCCAGCCCAGCGAAGCGAAAAAATGGGCCAAACAAGGCGATGAAATGGCAGGGAAAGGGCTGCGGGTACTCGGCTTTTCCATGCGGCGATTTGAGCAATTGCCCATAGAAATCACGCATGAAACGATAGAGCACGGGTTGACACTCATCGGCACAGCTGGCCTCATTGACCCGCCACGCGAGGAAGTGAAGCAGGCTGTGCACGAGTGCAAAACGGCTGGCATCAGGCCCGTGATGATTACGGGCGACTACCTCCTCACAGCCAAAAATATCGCCCAGCGATTGGGCATCGTCGAGTCTGAAAATGATTTGGTGGTGACTGGCAGCCAACTCGCCGCCATGTCGGAAAAGGAATTTGAAGAAAAAGTGGAGCACATCCGCGTGTATGCCCGCGTGTCGCCGGAGCAGAAACTAAACATCGTGAAAGGCCTGCAGGCCAAAGGACACTTTGTGGCAATGACGGGCGATGGGGTGAACGATGCACCTTCCCTGAAAAGAGCCGATATTGGCGTGGCGATGGGCATCACTGGCACGGATGTGTCAAAAGAGGCCTCCGACATGATTCTACTCGACGACAACTTCGCCACCATCGTGAGGGCCGTCAAGCAAGGCCGGCGTATTTTCGACAACATCCGCAAGTTTATCAAGTACATCATGACTGGCAATTCGGGCGAAATCTGGACACTCGTGCTGGCACCGCTTGTCGGGTTGCCCATCCCTCTCCTCCCGATTCATATTTTGTGGGTCAATTTGGTCTCCGATGGACTGCCGAGCATTGCCCTTGCCGCAGAGCCTTCCGAAAAAGACATCATGAAACGCCCACCCCGACCCGCCACCGAAAGTGTTTTCGCCGGAGGATTGGGCCGACACATCATCTGGGTAGGGTTGCTCATTGGTCTTGTGTGCGTCGCCACACAAAAGGTGGCAATCCGTCTGGGCGCCCCTCATTGGCAGACGATGGTGTTCACGGTGTTGAGTTTTAGCCAAATGGCCCATGTGCTTGCCATCCGCTCCGAAACGCGCTCCTTGTTTCGGCAAGGTTTGCTCTCCAACCTTCCGCTGCTCGGCGCCGTGCTGCTCACCTGTGCGTTGCAATTGTCCACCATTTACCTCCCATTCCTCAATCCCATTTTCAAAACCGAGCCACTGACCCTGTATGAGCTGTTGGCCGTGCTGGGCGCATCGTCCATCGTGTTCGTGGCAGTGGAGGTGGAGAAGGTGTTTAAGCGGAAGCGGGGGACATGAGGCGACTCAATCTAGTGCCGCCTTGGGTAGGGTGCTCAAAATGGCAAAAATTCAGGATGGCTCATGTTTCGCGGAGATATCACCCAATAATTTATTGAACAACTGCCGCGAAATGGGCGAGTGACGCACCAACTCAAATACTGATTGGCTTCGTTAACCCCGATCTCACGTTAATATACTTCGCGCCGTTAGGTTTTGGGTATTGCTAAAAGCGCAATCTGCTCAAAATCAAGGAGAGCAATCGTGAGTATCTGACAAATCCTAGCGATTCAAGGTATAAAAAAAGCCCGGCGAAGTGTGCCGAGCTTTAGGTAGGAAGGAAATGCCTGTACGCGCCCCTTCCCGCGCTCAACCATTCTCCGTAAAGCCCGGATACAACGTCATCCCGCCGTCCACGAAAATCGTGGTGCCGTGAATGTAGTCCGACTCATCGGAAGCCAGCCAAACGGCTGCCGCGCCGATGTCGGAAGTTTCTCCAACACGCTGGTAAGGAATGAGTTCGAGCAGTTTGGCTTCGGCTTCGGGCGTTTCCCACGCTGGGCGGTTGATGGGTGTTTTGATGGCGCCGGGGCCGACCGAGTTGATGCGGATTTTCATCGGGCCGTATTCTTGCGCGAGCGATTTCATCATCAGCATCACGCCGCCCTTCGAGGCCGCGTAGTTCACATGGCCGCCCCACGGAATGACCTCGTGGACCGAACTCATGCAAATGATTTTGCCCAAAGCCACTGACACATCGGGGCGTGGGCCGCGCCGCAAAAACTCGCGGATAGCCTCGCGCGAGCAGAGAAATTGACCGGTGAGGTTCACGTCGAGCACGAATTGCCAGTCTTTCAAAGTCATGTTGTGGAAAGCCGAGTCGCGCTGCAGGCCAGCATTATTGACCAAAATATCCACCGTGCCGAAAGTGGCGATGGTTTCTTGGAACATGGCGATGACCTGGTCTTCTTTGCTGACATCGGCTTTGTAAGCGATAGCCGTGCCGCCCATTTGGGCGATTTCGTCCACGACCTGCTGCGCGGCTTCGTCGCCAAAAACGTAGTTGACCACCACGTTGGCGCCATCGCGTGCCATGGACATGGCGACTGCACGACCGATGCCGCTGTTCGCGCCAGTGACGATGCAAGTTTGGTTTTTGAGGCGATTGTTGGGTTGTTGATACATTGCGAATGTGTGATTGAGCAAATGAACGATTGAGTGCATGGGCAGATTTTTGTCATCCGCCGGAAGGCGGATGACAAAAAAGTAGTGATTCAACGAAGCGTATTTCCGGCCACCTTCCCCCCATTTACCGTCCGAATTTTATACAAACCCGTGTGCGCGGTCAGGTACAAGGTTTTGCCGTCGGCATCGCCCCAAGCCATGTTGGCAGGGCGTTCGGGGCCTTTGATCTTTCCCAAGTATTTGCCTTCGGGCGAGAGAATCCACACGCCGCCGGGCGCGGAGACGAAAAGATTGCCCGCATTGTCCACTTTCACGCCGTCGAGGGCTTCTTCGCCGTCGGTGAAACTGAAATCGAAAAAGACTTTGCCGTTGGCGAGTTTGCCCTCTGCCGTAACCTCGTAGCGCCACAGTGTCTTGGTGTGATGAATGTCGCGGATGTCCCAATTGGCGACGTAGAGATACTTTTCGCCGGGGCTGAAAGCGATGCCGTTCGGGCCGCCGAGGTTAGTCGTAAGCAGTTCGGTCTTGCCGTTTTTGACGCGATAGACCCCTTGATGCGGTGTTTCCTTGCGCGGGTCAGCGTAGTTTTTAGGCAAACCGTAGGGTGGGTCGGTGAAATAAACCGTGCCGTCGGATTTCAAAACCAAATCATTGGGACTGTTGAGTTTAAGCCCTTCCCAGTTGTCGGCCAACACGGTTACCGGGCCTTTTTTCTCGTGGCGAACGATGCGGCGGTTGCCATGTTGGCACACGATGAGACGGCCTTCCGCATCAATCGCCAAGCCGTTGGAGCCGGGCTGATGGTATTCGCTGATGTCGAAACCCGTGTAGCCAGTTTTGGTCATGTAAATCGAAACGTTGCGCGACACAGGCTCGTAGCGGTAAATCACGTTCGCGTTCGGGTCGCTGAACAAAAGAAACCCGTCAGGATGCCAAACAGGGCCTTCGGTGAACTGGAATCCGTCGGCCAATTTTTCCACTTTCGCGTCGGGAGCAACGACATTTTCAAACGATTTTTCAATTTGAACCAACTGGCCCACGTCTTGCCAGCCCTCGTTTTTTGGATGTTTTTTGTAAAAATCCAACGTCGCCGAGCGGAACCAAACATAGTTCTCCGGCAAATCGGCAAAAGGCGCGTTGGCGACCAAAATGGCGATTTGGAATTGCTGCCCCGGTTGGGCGTGGTCGGTGAGGAACACGCGGTTGCGGGCGTTCCAGCCGCTCACCGTGCCGCCGCCGTTTTGCCCAAAAGTTTTGGCCAATCTGCCGTTGACAAAAATTTCGGAGTAGTCGTCGGCGACGATTTCCAGCACCGCCGTAGAGCCAAGCATTTGAAAATCGCCGAGTTTTTCCGGCAAAGTCACATTGAGCCGAAACCACACGAACGACAGCAGGCCGCTGCCAAAGCGGGTTTCCATCTTGGTCGGGTCAACGATTTCCCATTTGGAGTCGTCGAAATTCACTGCGCCCGCTTTGGGTTCGAGCGCGTGGGTCGTGATTTTTTTACCCGTCGGGTAGAGCGGCAAAGGGTCGCTCGCATTTGCTCCGGGCGCTCTGAAATCTGCCTCGACGATGCTCGCCTCGCGGAATTTCCAGACGGCTTTCAGCGCGTTCGCGCCTTCGTGGGTGCGCAAGTCGGCGATGGCATCGGGCTGACCGACGGCGAGTTCGCGGTGTTCTTGCGCGTTTGTTTTGGGCAAAAAGAGGAAAGTCAGGCCGACGAGCAAGGTCGCCAGCAATCGTATGTTTTTCATTGTTTTAAAAAATGTAGATGTTGGGAAAATCGCCAGCCAAAGGTTGGTGTGACTCGATTGCCAACTAAAAGCCAGCGTTAAAGTGGGGAAAAAGCAGTCGTTTCAACACTTTTTCCCCGTGACAAAAACCCTTTCTGAAATGAAAATTTGTTTCTTAGTACACTGTAATTTAAATTTTGCCACAAAGTCTCTAAGGCACAAAGACTTTGAAATCAATTTCTTAGAGCCTTCGAGACTTTGTGGCAACCTCTAAGAATTTTGTTTACGATGCACTTATTTCAATGGGGCGGCGGCTCCTGCCGTCGCAATCTCGCGGTCTTGGTCAGCCGATTTGGCGCCGCTTACACCGATAGCGCCGACGACTTGGCCGTTGTATGTGATAGGCTCGCCGCCTTGCAGGAAAGTGAAGCCGACGGTGATAAGCGCCTCGCGACCGCCGTTGATGGCGTCTTCGAGTTTTTTGCTTTCAAATTTGAACAGCGCGGCGGTCTTCGCCTTTTCGATGGCGACCGTGGCCGAAGCGGGGAACGAGCCGTCGAGCCGCTCGAACAGGAGCAGGTGGCCGCCCGCGTCCACGACAGCAATGCTGCCGCCGGGCGATTGATTGGCTTTGGCGTAAGTGACCGCGGCGTCCATGACTTTTTGAGCGCCATCAAGCGTGAGGTTGTAGGTTTGTTGCACTTGGGCTTGGATGGAAAAGGCTGCCAGCATGAGGGCAGCGAAGAGGATTTTTATTTTCATGGTCTGTTTTTTTTAAAAGTTGATGAGGGTTGATGAGGGTTGATGGGGGTTGATGAGGGTTGATGGGGGTTGATGGGGGTTGATGGGGGTTGATGAATCAAAGTGTACTCTAAGTCATCAACCCTCATCAACCTTAATCAACCCTTCTTGACATACTTTTTCTGAAACTTCGCCCACTCTTTTTTAGCGAGCGCGTCGTTGCCGGGCACGTCTTTTTTCCAGCCGTTCACAGCTTTTTGGTTGTGCTGGTAAATGTTGCGGTTTTGGTAAGTAGTGTCGTAAGTCCACAATTCGATGGGGGCGAGGTGGCCGACCGACACACCGTAAGCGCAGTAGCCGCCGTATTCAGGTTCGTAGAACGTGGGGTTCGCGTCGAATTTGGCCTTGTTTTCAGCGTTGGCGAAGTAGTAAATCGCACCGTTGTACTTGGTCTGGAATTGCGCGTTGCCTTTTGCCGAGTTGCCTTCGCGGAGGCTCACCGCGTCGTAGCCTTGCAGGATGACGCCCTGTTCGTCCACGTTGACGAGGTAGCCGTCCACGACTTTGCCGAGATTGGGTTGTTGCGCCCCGGCGCAGGCGGCAAAAAGTGACAGCGCGGGCAGGAGGAGAAAAATCAATTTTTTCATGGTTCTAATGCTCTTTTGTGTCTGGTGAAAAATGTTTTTCAAATTGATGACACAAAAGTCGGGGCAAGGCGGCGGGCGCTACGTTACGCAGGTAACAGTTGGGAAAAAAGGGGGCCAGTGGTAGTTTTTTGACAGGATTTACAAGATTTGCAGGATATGCGGATTTAAAACATTTGACCTAAAATCCTGAAAATCATGTGAATCCTGTCAAATCTGTTTCACCGCCGGAAAATCCACCGGAGGCCGCATCATCACGCCAATCAAGTTTGAAAAAACCGACTCGACGACGATGGCAATCACGTCGAGCAAGGCACGGGCATCATAGCCACGCTCCTCGAATTCGTCCATGAGTTCGGGCGGCACTTGGCCGTGCGTTTCCATGATGGCGCGACCAAATCGGGCGAGGAAATCGAGTTTGGGGTCGTCGTGATGGATGCCTTTGCGGAGGGCGAGGGTCTCTTCCTCGGAGAGGCCGGCGAGTTTTGCCCAGTTGGTGTGGGCGGCGAGGCAATATGGGCTGCCGTTCGCTTGCGACACGGGTAGGTAAATGGCTTCGCGCTCTTGGTCGTTGAACACGCCTTCCGCTTGATTTCCATACAAAGTCAGGTAAGAGCGCAGCGCGGGTGGCGAGTAGGCAAGCATGGACACGATGTTGGGCACAAAACCCACTTTCGCTTCGCAGGCGGCCATGATATCGAGGGCTTCAGGGGTCAATTCTTCGCGAATAGGGAGTAGGAATTTCATGTTTTCGGCGACTGGGGAGTTAAGATTTGACTGCCAAAAGTAAACCTGAATCTCTGAAATTCAGTAATAAAAAAACCGCCTTCACGCAATTGCGCGAGGCGGCCAAACCTAAAGCCCTGTATGAAAACGATTCTTCTTTCAACCTTTCTCCGTTTTTTACCGCGATTTCAACAACACCGCGTGACCGTCGGGGTCGCGCACAAGGAACATTTCGGCATTCCCCATTTTGGCAACGGCTGTGGATATTTTTCTAAAACCTCGTTGTTCCAATTTCTCCAGCATCTTCGGCAAATCGTCCACTTCCAATTCAGTCTGGTAGTGCCAAAGGTCGGTCGGTCGGCTGTCCGCCGGGTAAAGGCGGCCACCGGGCGGGGCGATGTAGCGCAGGAATTCCACGCCGAAGCCCGCCTCCGCATGAAGGCCGTTGATGTCGAGCCGCGCGCCGAACACCTGGTTCAAATGCTCTTGCTCCGTACCATAATTTTCAGAATGACCGCCGTGAACAAGCCCCAATGCATCGCGGTAAAAAGCCATGCTCGTGTCCGTGTCGGCGATGCCGATAGCCGTGTGGTCAATGCCGAGGAAAAGGGTTTCTGGTTTCTGGTTTGAAGGTTTGTGGTTTGAGGGTTTGTGGTTTGAGGGTTTGTGGTTTGAGGGTTTGTGGTTTGAGGGTTTGTGGTTTGAGGGTTTGTGGTTTGAGGGTTTGTGGTTTGAGGGTTTGTGGTTTGAGGGTTTGTGGTTTGAGGGTTTGTGGTTTGAGGGTTTGTGGTTTGAAGGTTTGTGGTTTGAAGGTTTGTGGTTTGAGGGTTTGTGGTTTGAAGGTTTGTGGTTTGAGGGTTTGTGGTTTGAAGGTTTGTGGTTTGAAGGTTTGTGGTTTGAGGGTTTGTGGTTTGAGGGTTTGTGGTTTGAAGGTTTGTGGTTTGAGGGTTTGTGGTTTGAGGGTTTGTGGTTTGAGGGTTTGTGGTTTGAGGGTTTGTGGTTTGAAGGTTTGTGGTTTGAAGGTTTGTGGTTTGAGGGTTTGTGGTTTGAAGGTTTGTGGTTTGAAGGTTTGTGGTTTGAGGGTTTGTGGTTTGAGGGTTTGTGGTTTGAAGGTTTGTGGTTTGAGGGTTTGTGGTTTGAGGGTTTGTGGTTTGAGGGTTTGTGGTTTGAGGGTTTGTGGTTTGAAGGTTTGTGGTTTGAAGGTTTGTGGTTTGAGGGTTTGTGGTTTGAGGGTTTGTGGTTTGAGGGTTTGTGGTTGGTCGCTGCTGATTGCCACTTGGCCGCGCCTTTTCCTTTCGGGAACCAAATCAGTTCCAAGTTGTGGCCTTCCGGGTCGCGGAAATAAAAAGCCTTGATGCCAGCGGCGTTGGGCAAATTATCGGGCAAAGTTTGCGGCGACGTGCTGACGTGGACGACTTTGTTTTCCAGCAATTTCTGATAGGCCGCCTCCATATCGCTGACGACGATGGCGAGGTGCTGGAACCATAAATCGTTGCTCCGTGTGTCGGCGGCAACGGGGCGCGAAGGCTCGCCATCGAAGTCGAGCAGTTGGATTTTTTCGCTGCCCAGTTGGAGCGTGACGACCTGAACGCTGGCCGTTTTTTCCGGCAAACCGTAGAGTTTTGCCACTTCCTCGCCCGCCAGGGTTTCTTCCTTTATTTTTTGAAAATCAAGAACTTTTGCAAAAAAATCCACCTCGCGGTCAAGGTCTTCGACGGTGATGCTCACGCCCGTGACGGCGGTGGCTTTTTGGGAGAAAAGAGGGATTGAAATGCTGAAAACCAGCAACAACAGGAGGGCTGTTTTTTGAAAAAATGTTTTCATAATTCAATTTTTCTCTGTGTCCTCCGTGCCTCTGTGTTCAAAAATTCAAACACAGAGGCACGGAGGACACAGAGGATTTATAAGATGTCCGAGATGAGATATTCACCGACTCGCAGCGCATTCGCCATCGCCGTCAGCGAAGGATTCACCGCGCCGGAAGAAGGGAAAAACGAGGTGTCCACGACGTACAGATTGTCGAGGTCGTGGGCTTTGCAGTTCAGGTCGAGCACCGAAGTTTTTGGGTCGTGGCCGAAGCGACAAGTGCCGTTTTGGTGACTCACGCCGCCGATGCCGAGTTTGAAACCGTAGTATTTCGTGGTGCCGCCAACGCCTTCGTTTTCAGCCACCGCGTCCATGATTTGAATCAGTTTTTCACGCAAACGGCGATAGGCTTCGAGGTTGTTTTGGGTGTAATGCAATTGGATATTTCCCGCCGAATCTACCGCGACGCGATTCCCGGATTTTGGCAAGTCTTCCGCCGTGATGAAGTAGTCAATGATGTGGCTGGCGAAATGCGCCGCGTCCTTGCCGTCTTTGCCCAAATCGTCGCCTACCGCGTCGGCTAGCAGAAGTGGGTCGGCTTTGCCCATGTTCTGGATGGCTCCGAGCGGGCGGGCGTCGCCATCCGCGCCGTGATAAAAATCGGGAATCAAAATCGCCTTTTGGAAGGTCGAAGGATTGGGTTTGGCGGAATAGGCCAGCACGATGCCGTTGTTGTGAATCATCAGGTTGCGACCCACTTGACCGCTGCTGTTGGCGAGGCCGTCGGGGTGTTTTTCGTTGGCCGAGCGGAGCAAAAGGGCGGCGGAATTGATGGCGCCACAGGCCACCACGATGGTGTCGGCGTGGTAAGTCTCTTCCATGCCCTCGCAAGCAACAGTGACGCTCACGGCTCGCCGACCACTTGCGTCGGTGTTGATTTTCAATGCTTTTCGATTGCGGAGCAGGGTCACGTTCGGGTATTGCAACGCGCCTTGCACCCCCACGACGTGGCTGTCGGCCTTCGCGCCGGTGGGGTCGGGATAGCCGTCGTAGAGTTCGACGTGGAGGCGGTCGTTGGTGCGGCCATTCAAATCCTGCGGCAGGCGGATTGCGAGCGGAATCGGTGTAGGGTGGTAGCCTTGCCGACGGATTTGCTCCGTGACTTCGGCCATGCGCGGCTCAAAAGGCAATGCCGGAAAAGGGTAGCCGTTTTTTGCGGGCGGCTCGGTAGGGTCGAGGCCGCGTGTGCCATGCACGGCGTAGAGCCGTTCGGCCTCGTCGTACCACGGGGCGAAGTCCTTGTATTTCAACGGCCATTCGGGCGAAAGGCCGTCGAAGTGTTCGGTGGCCTCGAAGTCGCGTTCGCGCAGGCGCAGCAAAGCGCCGCCGTACATTTTGGTGTTGCCGCCGACCCAATAGTGCTGGTAGGGAGAAAATTCCTTGCCTGCCGCATCGCGCCACATTTCGGTGGTTTTGTAGCGGCCTTTGGCGACCTCCAGCGGGTCCCAGTTTTCTTTTTCTTTTGGTAAAAAATCACCGCGCTCGAGGATGAGGATGCGTTTGCCGGAGGGGGCGAGTTTGTAGGCCAAGGTGCCGCCGCCTGCGCCGGTGCCGATGATGATGATGTCGAATTTCATGGATTGGTTCGATTGATTTTGATTCATTCGATTGATTCGATTAAGCCGATTGATTCGATTAAGCCGATTGATTCGATTAAGCCGATTGTTTCGATTAAGCCGATTGTTTCGATTAAGCCGATTGTTTCGATTAAGCCGATTGTTTCGATTAAGCCGATTGATTCGATTAAGCCGATTGATTCGATTAAGCCGATTGATTCGATTAAGCCGATTGATTCGATTAAGCCGATTGATTCGATTAAGCCGATTGATTCGATTAAGCCGATTGTTTCGATTGATTCGATTATAGCCCCGTGCATTTTTAAAGGAACAAAGGGCGTATCTTTGCTTCATTTTGAGCATGAAAAAACGTTTGAGTTCAGTTTCGTATGAAGGGATGCGCCTGCGAGCGGTAGAGATGTTCCGTTCAGGTAAGAACCGCCAAGACATCATGTCCAGTTTGGGGATACCCAAATCAACGTTGTCACGATGGCTTGCGCGATACGATGCAGACAATCCTGCTTGGTACAAGAGCCTTCCGCCGGGCGGAACCCAGAGCAAATTAGGAACCGAAGACCTGCGGCGCCTGGTGGAAGAGTTGAACAAGGGTTGTACAGCGCAGGGATTTGAAGGGGAAATATGGACGCGGGGTCGCGTTGGTGTTGTGATTGAGCGACTTTTTGGGGTAAAGTATGACCCATCCCATGTGGGGCGGTTGCTGAAAAAGGTCGGATGGTCGCTGCAACGGCCTTCCAAACAGGCTCGCCAGCGTTCGGAAGAGCGGGTGCAGAAGTGGTATGCAGAGGACATAGGTCGCATTAAAAAAAAGTGAAGCGGAAAACCGCGTATTGTTTCATGCCGATGAGTGTGGGGTTTGCTTGCTGCCCTTTTGCGCCAAAACTTGGGCCCCCAAGGGCCAGACTCCGGTGCTTCAAGAATTCAAAAGCCGCGAGCATCTGAATCTGTTCGGCATGATTTCAACCCGGGGTGATTTGTGCTGGCAAATCCAACGCCTCCCTTTCAAGGCTGAAGATTTTGAGGAGTTTTTCACTTGGTTGAGCACCGAAGAACTGACGAACACCAAAATGCTGGTCGTATGGGATGGTGCTTCAATTCATAAGGGTCAGCCGGTAAAAGATTTTTTGCAACACAACCCCGGTATAATACACCTCGAAGCACTACCACCTTATTGCCCACAACTAAATGCCATAGAATTACTTTGGGATTACCTCAAGTGCCACAAACTCAAAAACCGGATTTTTCTCAATTTGGACGATTTGCAAAATGCCGTAGAATATGCACTTCACGAAATCGCTGATGACCCCGAACTCATCCGCTCTTTTTTCACTAAATCATCCGTCTCGTTCCTTTAAATATGCACGGGGCTATAAGCCGATTGATTCGATTAAGCCGATTGATTCGATTAAGCCGATTGTTTCGATTAAGCCGATTGTTTCGATTAAGCCGATTGTTTCGATTAAGCCGATTGTTTCGATTAAGCCGATTGTTTCGATTAGCGGAGTTACCCAATCGAATCAATCGGCTTAATCGAACTAATCGAAACAATCGGCTTAATCGAACTAATCGAAACAATCGGCTTAATCGAACTAATCGAAACAATCTCCATTGTTGGGACAAAGGTGCGGGCGGGCGAGTGGGCGGGATGTTACGGGGGTAACAGTTGAAAAATTATATCAGCGACGGATGCTCTCCCAACAAAAACAACGCAGCCCGCAAGCGCATCACTTGCGGGCGGTTCAGGTGTAATGCCTCTACCGTCGCCCGCCCTGTGGGTGTCAGGCCGACAACTTGGGTGAATGTATCGTCCCAGTCGAAGTGGTCGCGCCAGTTGTGTTACCGTGGATGAAAAAGGAGAACCTTCTGCTGCGTGAGTGGGTCGGTCGCTTCGGTTTTGGCGGATTTGCGCGAGTTGCATCCCTGACAAGCCAATGCCAAATTGTCGGGTTCGTTGCTACCGCCCTTTGCAGTGGGGACGATGTGTTCGGTGGCAAACGATTGGGTAGCAAAGTCCGCCTGACTTTTGCAGTATTCACAGCAGCCTTGCGCCCGTTGGAAAACAAACCTGTGAAGAGAAGGGGGAACGTGTTGTTTAGCCATGTTGAGCAGCAGGCAGGATGCCCAATTGCTGCATCAGGGTAAGCACGGGCACATTGCGCAGACGGGCTAATTCGGCGAGGTGTTCCACGCGCTCCGCGTCGAATTGTTCGACGATTTCTATCAACGCCAAGAGTTCCTGCTGTTCCGCTTCGGTGCGTGTTTCGGATTGGGTCAGATAGTCGAATCGCTTTTGTTGGGCTTCTGAGAGGCTTTTTCGGTTAATTTTTTTGAGTAACTCAGCCTCTTTTGTCTCCAAACCCAACCCCTTGCGCCGGGCGCGGAGCGCCAACACGCTTTGAACGAACTGCTCAAAATCGCTCGCTTCGAGCCGGGCGGCGTTGTTGAGCAATTCAGCTGTGGAAAATGGTGCGTTCATGTTAGGCGATTTTTTACAAAGTTACGCTTTTCTGAAATTCTCCCATTGGCTTTTTGTCTATCAAAAAGAACTATCCGGGAATTCCGGAGAGTTGCTCACACCAACTTCCCCACATCCGCCACATAAATCTCTTTCCTTCCAAAAAACTTCACCAAACCCGCTTCTTCCAGGTCGGTGAAGAGCAGCGACACCGTTTTGCGCGAGGTGCCGATGAGCGCCGCGATGTCGCTCTGCGTGATGTCGAGCGTGATTTTCACCCCTGTTCGGTAGGGCGTTCCGATGTCGTGGCAGAGGTCTTTTAGGAATTCCACGAGGCGCTGGCGCGCGTCTTTGAAGAGGAGAATCTGGAGGCGGCGCTCGAATTTTTGCATCCGCTCGCCGATGCGTTTGGTGAGGGTGAGCGAAAACGGCACATAGTCGCGCACGAGTTCCTGCGCTTTTTCTACCCGGAGTTTGCAAATCATCGTGCGGTCGGTGACGGCCTGGGCGAACTCTTTGTGGCGCTGTGTCCCGAACAAGGCCATTTCGCCCAAAATCTCGCCGCGACCAAGAAAGCAGATGACCTGTTCATTTCCCTCGTTGTCATAAAAACCCACTTTCACCCGGCCTTCCGCCACGAGAAAAATCTCTCGCACTAAGTCGCCTTCCATAAACAGGAAGTCCGTCTTGTTGTAACAACTCAACGGGTGCGCCTTCAGATGGTCGCTGTATTTGTACGGGCAAAGAATTTCGTACAAATCCACTTCTTCGAAAAACCAGACGGTTTTTTCCATTTTTGTTCAGTTGTATGCCGGAACGCCGTTCCGGGTGAGACAAGCTTTATTTTTTTGTTATTGACAGGATTGCGGGATTTACAAGATTGATTTTACTCAAAAAGCCTGTAAATCCTGTAAATCCTGTCAAATCTTCACTCGCCGCGAAAACACTAAATCGCCACCGGTGTGCAAACGTATGGAGTAAATGCAATTCTCCCACTCGGCGTAAGAAATACGGTTGTCGGCGTGGCCAAGCGCGTGGTGGAACTGGCGGTCGTGGCAATAGTCGCGCACTTCCAGACGCGGCTCCGATATTTTGGGCGAAACATTGACAATCAGTTCTTTCGTCGCCGCATCTACCTGAAATTTTATCAAATCGCTCGAAACACCCTCGCCTTCTTGGCCGGGGGTTTCTCCAAAAAGCCAGCGCAAAGCGTGCTCGAACTCTCGCGCCCAAAACCACTCCGAATGAACCCCATCGGAGTGCAAATCGTAATGCAGATTTTCCTCGTCGTGGCCAGTTTCGAGCAAAGTCTCGTACATATCGAGCAACTCGCCCACCATGTTGCGGCTTTCTTGCTGGCCTGCCATGAGCAGGATTTTTACAGGCAAAACGGGCTTGCGGTTTTTGACCATTTGAAAAACGCTTTTTGAAAACCACAGCGAGGGCGAAAACACCCCCGCCATGCCGAACACCTCAGGTCGTTCAATCGCCGCGCACAGCGTGATGAGGCCGCCCATACTGCTGCCCATGATGCCCGTGTGTTCGCGTCCCGGCAAGGTGCGCAAGTGTTCGTCCACGAATGGCTTGAGCGTCTCGCACACAAAATCAAGATATTGAACGCCTTTGCCACCGCCGTGCTGGGCATTGTTCCACGGAGAGTATTCGGCCAACCGGTGAATGCCGCCGTTTTCGATGCCAATGATGATGGGAAATTGGAAATTGGAAATTGAGGGTTGAAGGAAAAGCCGATTCATCGCCTTATCAATGCCCCAAGAACCGAACAGGGCATCGGGGTTGTCGAACAAGTTTTGGCCGTCCTGCATATACACGACTGGGTATCGCCGGGTCGGGTTCGCCCAATAATCTGGCGGCAGACAAGCCCAGATGCGGCGATGGCGGCCCAACTGCGGCATATAAAAATCAGGATGCAGCAGCAGGATGTTTTCGGGCAGTTTGAAACCGTGCGACTGCTCGTACAAGTCCGTCCACGACTCCACGCGCAGCCAAAGTTCGCTTTCGGTCGCGCCAATTTTTGCCACACGGTTGGGGGCTTCTTTGCCCTCGGCATCTCCTTCCGCCGCCGACCAATGGCCACGTGTGATTTTGTATTCCAACGTCTCCAAATCAGCCTGAAAATCAAGCCGAAAAGAGCCATCGCCGTTCGGACGAAAGCGAAAACGCTCGTCGTTTGGTTGCCAGCCATTGATGTTTCCCGCGAGGAAAAGCACCGCGTCGGGCGGTGTTTGGGGCGGGAGAGAGTGCAAGTGAGCGGTGATAGTTTTCATAAAAGTTGATGAATGTTTATGAAGGTTGATGGGGGTTGATGAAGGTTGATGGGGGTTGATGAAGGTTGATGGGGGTTGATGAAGGTTTATGAAGGTTGATGAAGGTTGATGGGGGTTGATGAATTGCAGTGTACTCTATGTTATAGTCAACGCAAAGTGGTTTTGAACAAACGGTGCTCGCAATCCTTTGGAAATCACACAAATCAATCAAGGAAATCCCTGCCTTGCCAATGGGCAGGTTCAAATCCTCTTTAATCTGGGTATATCAACCTTCATAAACCCTTATCAACTTTTATCAACTCAATTGCACATCACACCAGCGTTCAGCGCCCCCTTGTTCACCCGCTGAATGGTGGCGGGGTCGGCGTACAGCACCAGCCAGTCGCCGTCTTGTTCGAGCCGTCCGCAGAGTTGCACGCCGTCGCCGACGAAGGGCAAGATGCGAGCGTTGAGGGCTTCGCCGTTCGGGTCGGCGAGGAGGTAGTATTCGGCCTCGCCCTCCGAGTTGGCGACTTTCAAAACCGGCGGAATGCCCCCGGCGATGCAGCGCACGGCACAGTCGCGGTGAGGCTTTCCCAGACCGGGATTCATCACGCCGAACAGGCATTTAGGGTCGGTGATTTCGCCGCGAAGCGTAATGAGTGATTGAGTGATTGAGTGATTGAGTGATTGAGCGGCTGGCCGTTCATTTGTCTCTGTTTCTTGATTTTCAATGGATTCGACTTCCAAAGCCGTTTTGCCATCGTTGTAAATCAGAAAGCCGGAGGCTTTGATTCGCTGACCCGCCAAAGCCTCGACGACGGGTTTGCCTTCTGCCCTCCACCCTCCACCTTCTACCTTTTGAAACCCGAACTTCCCTTTCCCAACAAGCAGTATTTTTTGAAAAACAGGATTTCCCGCCGCATCTTTTCCATTTTCAACGGCCAAAAACGGGAAGGGTTTTTCATAAAAAATGCCCTCTAACTCGGTCTTTTTGCCAAACTCGAAAGTCCCGTTGGAAAAGCCGTTTTGAAAATAGGTGAGTAAAATCGCCAGCGCCGGAACAAGCAAACAAAGCCCAAAGACAAATCGTCGAACCACTCTGGCGAACGAGGGCGGCGCTTCTGCCTGCCAGCCGATGTAAAATTCTTCTTGCATGACTTTTACTTTTTTTGTCATTCTGAACGAAGTGAAGAACCTACACAACATCCACTCCGACGGAACATCCGAAAAACGAGTGCATTGTAGGTTCTTCGCTTCGTTCAGAATGACAATTTAAGGGGCGGTAATCACCGCCGGCGGCCTCGCCGTTCCTTCGGGGTAAGGCTTGGGATTGACAAAAACCTTCGAGCCTTCCACGCGCACGTCGTAGGTGCTGACCATTTCCTTGAACGGCGGCGGCGACTGGCCGTCTTCGGGTCGGTACTGGTAGCCGTGCCACGGGCAGGTGATGCAGCCGTCAATGATTTTGCCCTCGCTGAGCGGGCCGTTTTGGTGTTTGCAGAGGTTGTGGACGGCGGAAAGTTTGCCGTCGTATTTGAAGAGGGCGATGTTCTCGCCTTCTATTATCAGCATTTTGGCGCGGTTGTCGGGGATGTCGGCGACTTCGCAGGCGTAGATGAAATTGGTTGTTGGTTGTTGGTTGTTAGTTGTTGGTTTGCGGCGTGCAGCCTTGTCTTTTCGCCCCTGTTTTATCGCCACCGCGACGTGGAGGCCGACGACGGTGAACATTCCCAACCCGGTCAGGCCAATCAAAACGGGCGATTTTTCCAACTGAATCACACCGAGCATGACGTGCATGACGAGCATCGCGTAGGCGGCGTACACGCTGATATGCAGGCTTTTCCAAACAGGCGGCGTGAGGTTTTTGAGCCAAAAATCGTGGCTCGTCGCGGCCATTAAAAACAAGATAATCAAGGCAAAAAAGCCGAGCGACTGAAACGGGAAGCGCGTGAGCGAGCCGTAGTGCGTGTTTGAAACAAACAGCGACACAAGCGGGCCCACGTCGCCCAACGAATGAAATTGAACGAGGTTAAAAATGCCATGTACGAGGCCAACGAGAAACATCGTGACGCCAAAATGCCGCCGGTTGTAGAGCAGGGGCAAAAAACGTTTGTCCAAGCGGCACAACGGCCCGATGCAGAGGATGATGTGCAGCATCAGAAAAGCGAGCGTGCCGGTAGCGCGGATGACGAGCGTTTCCGCCGTCACCTGCGGGTGGAGCAGGGCTTCCAGCGCGCCAAACAGCACGAGATAGAGGCCGACAAACGCCAGCAACAACTTGTCGTACAGTTTTTTGTGCGGCGTCCAGTGTACCGGGTCGTAGATGACGGACATTTTTTTAATGATGAATTATGAATGAGAAATGATGAATGCCGAGCGCGATTTGTTCAGTATTCAAAAACGACTGTGCGAAGTATTCGACCTTGAATATTGTCTTCAAATCGGAGTTTCAAGGGTTGATTTTTGGCCGTCAGGCTGTCCAAATCGAAGTGATAAACGCCGCGTGTGCCGAGCAGACCAAGCAAGATTTCTTTTTGACCCTCTACCTTCGACCCTCCACCTTCTACCATCACAGTCGTGTTTGGGTTGGCCAAAGGTTTTTTGATAAAAATCTCGATTTGACGCCGCTCGCCCCATTTGTCTTCCCTAAGATTGATGACAAAATCACCGGATTCTTTGGATTGCAAAATGAGCGGTAACGCGGCGGGCTGTTCCGCCCGAACGGGCGTTTGCCACACCTCTCCGGGTATCGCCCAAATGGCTGCCAACCAACCGATTGGAAGCAGCACGGCAAGCGAAAACCAGATGTATCGGTGTATTTTTCTTAATCGTGGTGTCACGTCAAATGACTTTTAATGACTTTTGAATTACTCTCAATGACTCTTCTTCAGCCACTTGCGCAGCAGAACCGGCCACAACGCCACACTTCCGGGAAAAAGCAGGGCGCGGGTTTTCCATGAAATCCCTCTCGCCGCTTCGTCGAGCACCGCCGCGCCGCGCCAGACGAACAAGGCAGCAAAAATGGCTCCCGCGAGCAGGTAGAGGTAAAAGACGTTGACGAGGAATTTGATGGTTTCCATGATGAAGAGAGTTGATAAGGGTTGATAGGGGTTGATAGGGTTGATAAGGGTTGATAAGGGTTTATGGGGTTGATAAGGGTTGATAAGGGTTTATGGGGTTGATAGGGTTGATAAGGGTTGATAGGGTTGATAAGGGTTTATGGGGTTGATAAGGGTTGATTGGGGTTGATAAGGGTTGATTGGGGTTGATAAGGGTTGATAAGGGTTGATAGGGTTGATAAGGGTTGATAAGGGTTAATGAATTGCGGCGTACTCTACGTCATAAACCCCCATAAACCCTCATAAACCCCCATAAACCATCATAAACCCCCATAAACCCTCATAAACCATCATAAACCCTCATAAACCATCATAAACCCCCATAAACCCTCATAAACCATCATAAACCCCCATAAACCCTCATAAACCCCCATAAACCATCATAAACCCCCATAAACCCTCATAAACCCTCATAAACCCCCATAAACCTTCATCAACCCTTTGTTTCCGCGATTTCTTTTCCCAAAAAATACCCAATCACAGTGCGCAACAGGCCGATGACTGCGAGGCTGAGGAGTTCGTTCCACTCGGGGTGCAGCATCGTGGCGAGAATGTCGGACACGATGTAAAAGTCCAAACCGAGCAGGATGTAATTGCCCACCATCGGTCGCAATTCGGAAACGCCGCCGGGCGAGGCTTCCGTTTTGCGGCGCAATTCCTTCATTTCGTGGAGCAAAAAGCCCCACATTCCTTTGGCAAAACCTGTGAGCAACACCACGGCGCTCAGGATTTCGATGCCGTTGGAAAGGCGTTGCAGCAGGAGGAGCCGATAGGTTTCCATTATGCCTGATTGTAGAGTTTAATCACCGTCTCCCGCATCGTGCTGCCCGTATCGCTGAGGAGGAAAGCGATGGTATCAGCAGCTGATTCGGGCGTGACCCAGTCGCTCATGTCGGCATCGGGCATGGCGGCGCGGTTTTGAGGCGTGTCGAGGATGGACGGGATGATGACGCTGGAGCGGATGTTTTTGAATTTCCCCTGGTCGTTGATGATTTCGGCGAGGCGAAACACGAGCGATTTGGAGAGCGCGTAGGCCACCTGATTTTTGGCTTCGGCGGGGTTGATGGCCGGGCGCGCGCCGATGAAGATGAACTGTCCGCCGCCGCGCCGCTCGAAGTATTCCATGAGCGGTTTGGCGATGTTGAAAGCGGTGGAAAAGTTGAGTTTGAGCATCTTGTCCAACTCGTAACCCGTCGTCTCCGCGAGCGTACCGGGTTGCCAGCCGCCCACGATGCACAAGGCGGCTTCCACAGCCGGGTCTTTGGCGACAATGCCTTTCACATAGCCTTCCGACACGGTTTCGTCGGTGAGATTGAGGAATTGAACGTCAATGTTTTGGGACAAAGGGCTTTCGCTGAACATCCTGGAGTTTTCGCCGAGGCCAAGCACGGCATAGACTTTTTGGCCGTCTTCGGCGAACCGTTCGACGACTGCCTGACCCATGTTGCCGGACGCACCGGTGACGATAATTGATTTCATTTCGTGTTGATTTACTGATTCGTTGATTTGTCAGGAACAAATTTATGGTACAAATGTCGGGGCAGCGCGGTGGGCGAAAGTTTACGCAGGTTACAATTTGGAAAAAAGATTCGCTCACAAATTTTGGTTTCCTAATTTGGAAACATTTACCTTTGTTTAAAAGAATCAGATGGCCGAAAAATTCAGGGTTTTGTTTTTGGAAGAAGCTGCTGAATTTCTTGACTTAGTTGACCCTAAAGCAAGGGAGAAAATCATTTTCAACATCAGAAAAGCCCAAGTTTTGAACGACAAAAAATTGTTCAAGAAACTCAAAGGCGAGATTTGGGAGTTCAGGACTTTGTTCAACAAAACGTACTATCGCTTATTCGCCTTTTGGGACAAAACTGAAAAAACCGACACCCTTGTAATCTCAACACACGGCATCGTCAAAAAGACCGACAAAACACCAATGTCCGACCTTGAAAAAGCGGAGAACATTCGCAAACTTTATTTTCGTCAGAAAAATGAAAAATAACGGAAAGTTGAAATCGTACACTTTGGAGGAGATTACTGATAAACACATCGGTAAACGCGGCACTCCGAAACGAGAAGTTTTTGAACAAGAACTGCAACTCGAATTGCTGGGGCAGGCAATCAGGCAGGCAAGGCTCGACCGCAACCTGACGCAGGAGGAATTGGGCAAATTAGTTGGGGTCAAAAAAGCCCAGATTTCAAAAATTGAGAATAGCCTGACAGATGCCCGGTTTGAGACAATCATCAAAGTTTTCAAGGCGCTCAACGCCAAGGTCAATTTCAATGTGGAATTGCTCAATCAAACTGTTCAATTGGCATAAAAGGTAAACTCCTACCCGTGATACCCGCATTTAAACTCCGCCTTCCGGCAAATCCACACCTTCCAAACTTTCGCTGCTCCCAACATACCGAGTAATGGCGCCGTCAGGTATAGTCAACGCAAAGTGGTTTTGAACGAACGGTGCTCGCAATCCTTTGGAAATCATGCAAATCAATCAAGGAAATCCCTGCCTTGCCAAATGGCAGGTTCAAATCCTCTTTAATCTGGGTATAAATCCAAAAGTGCGTGAAATTGCCCGCCGCTACCGTATAAAGCCCGCACTTAGCAGGTTTTTTATCATTTCAATAATTTTGGCTTGCGAAAAGCCAGTTCGTAAAATGTTGGCGCATCCCAAAAATTCGATATGTTAAAACTGCTCCATCGTTTTGTTGAATCTCTCCCCCCCCCCAATACCTTTGCCCCGCGATTTGCAGAAAGGCGCCTTTTTTTATTTGCTTCGCATCGAAACCGATTTTTTCATCAACAAAAACTACCCGCCATGTTTCAAAACACTCGCTTTCTCAAAGCGGGACGGACAAATCTGTCACAGCGCCATCGTCCCGGCATTTTCGCTGAATTCATCCGAAAGCCCCTTTTATTGCTCCTCTGCCTCTTTGCTTTTGCGAGCATAACATCTGCCCAGCAGGAATTTGAAGACGACGACAGCACGGATGTCTATATTGACCATCCGCTCGACCCCAGGCTTGTAGCCATACTCAACGACACTTGCCGCAGCCCCTTCGTTCACCACATATCTGTCGTGACTTACTCGGCAGGTTATGCGAAGGCATGGGTGGAAGTCAGGGGCGCGGAGCCGGGTCAGTCTTTTCGGTACCGAAAAGCAGGCCAGAGCGCGATTTTTTACTTTTCTCCGACAGCGGTGGAAGGCACTGCGCTGATTGCCAACCTGAACACGCAAAGCGTGTATGAAGTGCTGGCAACCAACAACTGCGGCGAAGATGTGGTCATTGGCTACATCAACACCCAAACTGGCTCAAGGGAGATGATTGACGTGTCCACGCGATTGTACGACGCCATCGTTCGGTATCAAACGAAGCCCGGCCAGTCCACGCCGTTTTCGCAGTATTTGTCGAGCCGAACGGACATTCCGTTTTACGAACGGTTGGAGTTTTTCCAGCAATATTACCTCGACGGCGCGCCGCTGCCGACCGACAGCGAGACGGAATTGCCCCTGTCGCTCCGCCCGCCGTTGCCTGTTGACGGTTGCCAGTGCAAGATGATTTTCAACACTGTGCAGGCGGCCAGTCCGGGCACATTGAACGCGGACGGTACGATTTCTCCCCGAATTGAGAATTCAGGAGGCAAGGTAAAAGTGGGCAACAAGGCGTAATACTGGTGGGTGCGCCAGTCGAAAGGCGCCGCCAAGTGGCACTGCGTGTGGATGGAAGCCACCAAAGCCGGGCCGACCGACCGCAGTTGGCGGATGACCATGCCGGATTCGCTGCATATCAGCCCCATGCGGGGGCAGTTGCGCTACAACCTCTTGTGCAGCGACTACGCAGAGCTGCCTGCAGACTGTGGTTGCCGCAAGCCGGTCACTTTATACTACGAGTACGACACCGAGCTGGAAGTGCACGCCGAGCGGCACACGGAAGGTTGGTTTCAGAAAAATGCTGTGGCGGCAGGCGAGGACATTGCAGTGGTGATGCTGCATTACGAAGGGTCGAACAACACAAAAGTGCTGCGGGCCAACAGGCTGGCCGTAAGCGCCGAATGCAATTTGACCATGAACACTGATTTCTGGGTCAATGCAGTGGACGTAGCCAGAGACATAGCGTTTTTCTTTGTCCCAGACACTACGGGGTTGCAATACACCAACCTGCTGAACAATCTGGCCAACAGCATCCAAACGCTCATCCAGACGCCCTTTTATTCCGACCAGGCATGCCCTGCTGGCGAGTTGAGGCAGGCTACCTTGGCCAAAGGCGATACACTAATTTACATTGAGCCAAATAAGCCTGTGAACCTCTACGCATTCAGTTTCACCAACCTGATGGCCGGGGGCAAGCGTTCTTTCTTCAGTTGGTCGCGTGTCAACAGCGACTTTCACCTCACGGGCTATGTGCCGGGCGGATTGCTTGGAGGCGAACAAGACCATTGCTGCACCAGAAAGATAGCCAATTGGGTGCTGGCGTCCGACACCGCACCCTTGAGCACCGATGACTTGAAAAAAGAGGTGGGCATCATCCTGGGCGCATTCAGCCCTTGGCCTGTGCCCCCCGACCCGCTTTCGGGGATAGTGCCCATCACGAAAGAGTACGGCTGGATGGCTGTGTCGGTCAATCCGCTTTGCGACAGTCATGGCCTGACTGACCCGCCAAACGACCGCAGCACGGGTTTAATTGATGAAAAAGTGCAAATCAGCCTGTTCGATTTGTCCGGCCGTTTGCTGCGGCAATGGAAGGACGTTCAGAAGCCGGGCGATGTTCGCCAGTTTATCATGGAACAAGGCGGGATTTCTCCAGCCACCGGCATTTACATCCTGCAAATGTCGGGCGAGTGCGGCCATGCCGTGCACAAAGTCATTCTCAAATAAGGATTCGGATAAGGAAGCGGCAGGCTTGGCTTGCCGTTTCCTTCCTTTCTTTCATGCGTTTCATTTTTCAAAAAAAACATTTTCCATGAAATTCTCAAAGCTTATCATACCCTTAACTGCTGCCGCAATACTGTTCAGCATCGCAGCTTGCGATAAGAAAAAATGCGCCGACGGCTATGTGTCCGTTGACGACCAATGCGAATGCCCCGACGGGCGCTTCGAGGCGCAAGGCGTTTGCCGCGAGCTGGCGCCGAACGAATACTACGCGGCCATGCCCGATTGCCCTTGTCAGGACACCTTCTTTTTCAAAATTATTGAATTTGGAAGTGACCATGTCCGATACCGGCACAACATGGGTTCAGGTGTATCAATTTCAGAGGGAATATTAAGTTACTACAAAACTCCATCGGGAGATTCGATTGCCAATGGAACCGACTTCGTCAGTTACAGGTACTGCGACATCAGCCCCGGCATCAGGGGGCTGCCCCGTTTTTATGGCAAATTCCAGAGCGACGGCAGCATCAAGGTAAAAGTGTTGTACGTGTCCGACATCGGCGAATTCCCGGTGGTTGATTCCTGTGAATTTGTGATGCGGCGGTAAAAAAGGAAAATTGGCCCCGACCCGTCGAAGCCGTCATTTCTCGCCAGAGAGGTGACGGCTTTTTCAGTTTTGCGGTCTTTAACCTGCGAGAGGTTCCTTGGCTTCTCAAAAATCCTATTTTTCAAAAAATAGGATTTCTTTCCGCTCACCCGTGATACCCGCATTTAAACTCCGCCCTCCGGCAAATCCATGTTTTCCAAACTTTCGCTGCTCCCAACATTCCGAGCAGCGGCGCCGTCAGGTAAATCCAAAAGTGCATGAAATTGCCTGCCGCCACTGCCGAAGCGAGCGTCCGGGCAGGGTTCATGGACATTCCTGAAAACGGGTCCTCAAACGTGATGTAGAGAAAAATCAGGCAGCCAGCGAAAACACCCGTCCAGCGCGCTGTTTTTTCAAAATTGCTTGAATACAAGACGGCTAAAACCAGCCCGAACGAGATGAGCATCTCGGCGACGAACGCGCCTGCCACACCCGCGATGCCGGGTTGGGTTTGCACAAAATTCACTTCTGGCGCAGAAATAAAGTCGGGAAAAAGGCTCTTGAACAACAACATAGCCGCCGCGCCGCCGAGACATTGGAAGAGGACGTACCAAGCCGCGTCGCGCTGGTCTATTTTTTTCAAAAACAAAAAAGTCAGCGTGAAAGCGGGGTTCATGTGTGCGCCTGAACGCTTACCCCAACCCGAATAAATCAAGCCGATAGCCGTCAGACCCATCGCCAAGCCCATGAGCGAGCGCCGCACGAATGGCTCTTCGACGCCGTGACCCAGCCAACCGGGTAATCCCAGCATTCCGGCGAAAAAAGTGGCCGAGAGCATGAACATCCCCAGCGCCCAAGCCTCTATGAGGTAGTTGTGCCAGTTGTTTTTGAATGCGTGTAACATGGTATTTTTTTGAACACAGAGGCACGGAGGACACAGAGAATTTGATAAAAAACCCTGTGCTCTCCGTGCCTCTGTGTTTCTACTTCACAATCGTTTTTCCCCAAAAATCGTCGCCCTGCTTCATCAGGGTATTTTCGGGCGTTTTTTTGATTTCTTTTTCCCAGTTGGTCAGGGCGTTGGCGTAAAAAGTTTTGAAAAACAACACGTTGCGACCGTTCACGATTTTGTAGCACTCGGGGTTGATTTCCACTTTTTCGCCGCGCAGAGCCATCGCGTGGCCGCACCAGCCGCCCCAAACGGGCTCGTATTTGGCCGGATTTTTCTTGAATTCGGCCAGATTTTCGGCATTGGCAAACCAGTAAATCACGCCGTCGTAGTCGTAGGCACGGCTCACGCTGCCCTTCTTCGGGCCGCCGGCTTTGAAGTACGAAACCGGGTCATAGCCATCTATGGCAACGCGGTTTTTGTCCAAGCGGAAATGCTTGGTGCGCGGGTTGCCAAAGTTTGGTTGTTCGTTGGTAGTTGTTTGTTGTTCGTTCATTGGAAGCTGTTCAGCAGGTTTACTGGCAGAATTCAGAGCAGCAACGATGGCTACGCCGAGGATGGCGATGAGTGAGAATTTCATGGTTTTGAATGTTTGAAAATGAATGTTTGTAAAGGTTTATGAGGGTTTATGAAGGTTTATGAAGGTTGATGAGGGTTTATGAAGGTTGATGAGGGTTGATGAAGGTTGATGAGGGTTGATGAAGGTTGATGAGGGTTTATGAGGGTTTATGAAGGTTGATGAGGGTTGATGAAGGTTGATGAATCACGGTGTGCTCTACGTCATCAACCTTCATAAACCCTCATAAACCCTCATCAACCTTTATCAACCTTTATCAACCCTCATCAACCCTAAAAAATCATGCTCTTGATTTCAGCGAAAGGAACCACCGAACGGCAGCGGCCTTTTTTGTGGCGGGCTTTCAGGTCGAGCAGGGTCTTCAAAATCGCGCCAACCGACCAGGCCTGATGCACCGTGCCTTTGCCTATGCGCGGCATTTTGCCGTCGAAAATCTCGGAAATGCCGAGGAGGCAGTCGTTTTGGTAAAAATGCTTTTTCAAAGGTTCGAGCAGCGCAAGTGCTTCTTTTTGTGCCTTTTCCGACCAGTCGTTTACTTTTAAAAATGCCGTGACGTACTCACCGAGCAAAAACGGCCACACTGTGCCCTGATGGTACGCCGTGTCGCGGTGCCAGGGGTCGCCGCCGTATTCCGGCTTAAAATCCGGGTGTTCGGGTGAGAGCGCGCGCAGGCCGTAGTCGGTCAAAAGATGTTGGCGAACCACCTCCACTACGCGCTTTTCCGCGTCTTTGTCGAGCAGGGAAAACGGCAGGCTGACGACGTAGATTTGGTTGGGGCGAATGGAAGCATCTGCTGTCGGCAAACTTTCGGAAAGTTGGTCGCTGAACTTGACGACATCGTTCAAAGAACCATTCGGGCGAACAAAGTATCTTTTGAAATTTGTCAACAGCGTGTCGCCGATGGCCTGATATTTCTCGTAAGGCTTGCCGAGCGTGCCGGCGAAATACTGGTAAATGCGTAGCGCATTGAACCACAGTGCCTGAATCTCCACCGGGCAGCCATGACGAGGGGTCACCACATAGTCGCCGACGCGGGCATCCATCCAGGTCAGTTGCGCCAAACCCTCACCGCCGGAGAGAAATCCTTCGGGCGTGACGCGGATGCCATAGCGCGTCCCCGCGATGTGATGTTCCAAAATTTCGGTCAAAGTGTCGAAGCGCTCGGCCACGAAACTCAAATCCTGAAACTTCTGGTGGTATTCGTAAAGGGCGACGAAAAGCCACAGCGTCGCGTCGATGGTGTTGTATTCCACCGTGTCGTTGGGGTTGTCGGGAAAGCGGTTGGGCAACATCCCCCGGTCGGTCGAACGAAGGAAAGTTTCGAGTATGGATTTTGAAATTTCCTGTTTAGCGGAGGCGATGGTGAGGCCGCGCATGGCAATCATCGTGTCGCGCCCCCAATCGGTGAACCAGTGGTAGCCTGCGAGGAGCGAATAGCCCTCTGTGTTGTTTCTTTTTACAATAAATTGCTCGCCCGCCAGCATCAAATCCCGCAAAAACGAGTCGTCCAAGTCTTTCGGCGCAAGGCTTTCCAGACGTTCCAATTCCTTGATTTTCAAAAGTTCCGGGTCGGCTTTCGCCATTTTTTCTTCGGTAGAAAAAATCAAGTGCGCCTTCGCGCCGGGTTTCAGCACCACGTCAACATTGAAAGCCGAAAAACAATCTTCGCGGAAATCGAGGCCGCGCTCTTGCTCTTTTTTGTATTCAAAATTCTTGAACCAGTGACGGCTCTCTACGAATTCGCCCGAACTAAAATTGAAAAAAAGCGGTGGCGCGCCATAATGCGCATACAGTGTGTAGCAGCCGTTTTGCGGCTTCATCCAGTAGTCGTCAAACGAATTTTCCTTCGACAATGAATGATAATCGCGGTGGACGAACAGCGGCGTGAGGCGCAGTTTGAACGTAGAATCGCCCGTGTTTTCGTACTCCACGACCGTCGTGTTGGAGCCGTGCGCCATAAAAACCGTTTTCAGCAAATGGTGACCGTGCGCCTCGAATTTCATGCGCGGCAGGGGTTTTCTTTCAAAAAATTTGAAGTATTGAAAACCCTGCGGATGCACCGCGCCGGGGTATTGATTCGAGGAAAGGCCGAACGCGCAGTCGCGGTTGAACACGATACATTCCTCTACTTTCGACACCATGACGGTGCGCGCCGTGGGCGGGTTGAGCGAAGCCACCAACAGTCCGTGATAGCGCCGCGTGTTTGCCCCGACGACGGTGGACGAGGCGTAACCCCCGATGCCGTTGGCGATGAGCCACTCTCTCGAAGCCAGTTCGTTGAAGTCGGGGTGGGTATTTTTGAATGAAATCATGGTTTTATTTGTCTTTTTTACAAACTGGCTTTTTGTGTATTTTTGCAGTAGAAAAATATCAAGAGGGTATTTTCTTTGAAAAAAAATGAAACACAATGCTTAGTGTCAGAGCCATATACGACGGTCAAAAACTGAAACTCTCTAAAGAGTTGAACATCAGCAAGCCACAGCAAGTGATTGTGATTTTCCTCGACTATCCTGACAACGGCGACGAGGAAACGCCGCTCGAGGCCAAAAACCTCCATGCCCTTTATGCGGAAAACCCAGCTTTCGACTTTTTGGCTTCAGAAGAAGAGGACATTTATGCCGATTCTGACCTCAAAGTGAAATACTAAATTCTTCGTCCCGCGCTTATGGACAGAGGCACTATCGTTCTCACGAAATTTCCTTTTACTGATTTGAGCGCCTCGAAGCGGCGGCCAGCCGTCGTTGTTTCCAAAGTTGACCCTGCTGACCCCGATGTTATCGTGGCTTTCATTTCTTCGGCCACTCCGCCCTATCCTTCTGCTACGGATTTCATCTTGCCGGACACTCACCCTGATTTTGGGCTGACGGGTTTGAAAAAATCCTCTGTGTTCAAAATGGGTAGTGTCATTTTATGAGTGATATGTTGTAGTTGTAGACGAACAAATGGAGGTACAGTTCGTGCATTTCATCGGATTTTGAAAAGGATAGCGTTTTTCTGACGAATCGACAAATTCTCTGGCGAAGGGTGTTGTTCCAGCGTTCCACATGAGAAGTTTCCCCGGATTCTTTTCCCACCATCTTGTGTTTGCCTGTATCAATAACCGCGGCGTATGCCTCCCAAAAATCGCTGAACGTTCGGCATTTTCGATATTCAGGCGGAATCAGTTCCCAAAACCGCCGACAAGATTGTTCGCTTCGGTCGCCGATGAAAAAAGAGACAATTTGACGTGTTCTGCGGCAAAGTGCTATCCAAACCCAGCGTTTAAAGTCTTTGCAATAGACAAAAGACCATAATTCATCCAGTTCGAGAACGTCTTTTTTCTTGGCCGGAAGCAACGTGGTCACGATGTCGGGAAGGGACTGCGCTTTTTTTTTATCCACCTCAGAGCCGTTTGGTGACTGATGCCAAAGGTTCTGGCAAGACCCCGTGACGAACTGCGTTCTTGGGCCGCCCTGACGACCATTTCTTTAAATTCCTCGCTTTTCCGAAGCGTTTGAAACACCCCGCCGAAGCCGCAAGCCTTGCATTTGTACTTCGGATTGCCTGATGCGTTCGACCCGTTTTTCACAATGTGTTCAGAGCCACATTTATGGCAGCATTTTACATCTAATACCATTTCATAAAGTTTGACGCAAAAATACCAAATCACCCCCAAAATGACACTACCCAAAATGGATAAACTGGCGACGCTCGACAAATCTATTTTTTCCGGCGAACTGGGCAATGTGTCCCCCGCGATTTTTGAACAGTAGAAAGACAAACTCCGGGCGGCCTTGGATTTGTGAAATCACCCGTAAGTCGTCTCCGGCATCACGTCTTCGAGCCGGATTTTCCTTCCTTCCTTTTTGTATTTCAAGGTCGAAGGCGCCACACCTAAATCCTCATCTACTTGAATTTCAGGAAAATAAACTTCTAAACCCATGCGAATCATGGCGAGGTGATGCACCGCGTGGTCAAAAGCGTATTGCAACTCGCGTCCCATGCTCGACATATATACCGGGCGCTGGACGTGAGCGACGATTTCGTCGGAAAACTCGCTCTCCACGTTGAGCCACTGATGCTCGTCCTGCCGTTTCACCGTGTCGGCGATGTAGTCGAGCACAGCCAGCGCGACTCGGGGTTTTTCGCTCAAAGCGGGGTTGCGTTTGCGGCTGCTGTAATCCACCCGCGCCGACAACGTGCCGTCGAACAAGCAGGTATAAAACTCCAGAATATGCCGGAAGTGCTGCCCAATCGTGCTGCCATGAAACAGCGGCAAAGGGCGCGTGAAAGTGGCTTCGTCGAGGCGCTCGAGCAGGCTGGCCATTTGTGCGGCAATGAGGATTGTCCCTTGTTTGGCGTTCATGTCTTCGTCGTCGTTTTCGTTGACAGTGAATGAATTATTTGTCATGCGGAGCGATTTTTTGAATTTGATGCGGCAAAGGTCGGGTAGGCCGTTGGGGTGAAAATTTACCTGTGTTACATTTGGAAAAATTTTCGAGCGGTTATACCTTTGTAATAACTTTTTCAAAAATATGATACAACCTATTCGTCGCATCGGCAATTCGCAGGGCATCCTGATTCCGCGCAACATCCTACAAGCCTGTGGCATTGAAGAACAAGTAGAAATGGCTCTCGTGGGTCAAACCATCGTGCTCCGGCCTGTCAAAAAACAGCCGCGAGAGGGCTGGGAAGAGCAATTTCAAAAAGCAAAAGCCACCGGCGACACGCCCGAATCCGACCTTTTTGAAGGAATGAAAAACGACTTTGACTCAAGCGATTGGAAATGGTAGCCAAGCGTTTTGAAATATGGCTCGTGTCGCTCGACCCTGTGCAGGGCAGCGAAATCGCCAAAACGCGACCCTGTGTCATTGTCTCACCTGACGTGCTGAACCGCCATTTGGCGACCGTGCTGGCGGCGCCTTTGACAAGCACGATTAAGAATTATCCTTCCCGATTGAATTGCTCGTTCGCAGGAAAAAACGGCCAAATCGCGCTCGACCAAATCAGGGCGGTTGACACATCTCGTTTAGTCAAAAATGTGGGAATTTTGGACAACACGACTTCCTTCCAATTGTGTGCGTTGTTGATGGAGATGTTTGAGTATTAAACCATTAGCGAGGCGGTGACTGACAGTCACCGCCTCGCTTGCGTTACCCCAACTCCCCAATCAACGCCGCTACCACACCCGTCCAGCCCGTTTGATGGCTCGCTCCCACGCCCCGCGCCGTGTCACCGTGGAAATATTCGTAGAACAAAATGAGGTCTTGAAAATGCGGGTTTTCGGCATAAATCGTCTCGCGCCCGTTCACAGGCCGGTGGCCGTTTTCGTCTTTTTCAAAAATCGAAATCAAACGCCGGGAGAGCGCGTCGGCTACTTCCGAAAGGCACAGTCGTTGGCCCCTGCCGGTTGGGAATTCGACCGTGTACTCTGTGCCGTAAAACTTCCCGTATTCACGCAACGCCTTGATAAGCAAATAATTCATCGGCATCCAGACGGGGCCGCGCCAGTTGGAGTTGCCGCCGAAAAGACTGGTGCTGCTTTCGGCAGGTTCGTAACGCAGGCCAAAATCCTGACCCGCGATATTGACCGAATAGCCGTTTTCATGCACTTTTGAAATGGAGCGAATGCCGCCTGGGGAGAGAAATTCATTTTCGTCCAACATGGCGTGCAGCAGCCGACTCAAACGTTCTTGCGGAATGAGCGAGAGCAAAATATCGCCGTTCACAGGGTCTTCGTCGAGCACGAGGTAGTCGCCGTTATCGGTGCGGTATTTTTGAAACCAGCGCAGGCGGCGGGTGAAGTCGGGCAGTTTTTCCAACTTGTCTTTTGGCAAAACGTAGGCGGCAAAAAGCGTGGAAAGCCCGACCAGCGACCGCACTTTCAACGGAATGTACTCGCCGTTGGGCAGGCCAAGAATGTCGTAGAAAAAGCCTTCCATTTCGTCCCAAGACCCCGTCCAGTCGTGGCCGATGCGGTTGAGGCTTTCGGCGATGTAAATGAAATGCTCGAAAAACTTGGTCGCCACGTCCTCGAAAGTCGGGTCGTGCTGGGCGATTTCGAGTGCCATTTCGAGCATATTGAGGCAGTACATGCCCATCCACGCGGTGCCGTCGGCCTGTTCGAGATAGCCGCCGCCGGGGATTTGGTTCGAGCGGTCGAACACGCCGATATTGTCCAAGCCGAGAAAGCCGCCCTCGAACACGTTGTTGCCTTTGTGGTCTTTGCGATTGACCCACCAAGTGAAGTTGATGAGCAGTTTTTGAAAGACTCTTTTGAGAAAGTCAATGTCAGCGCGTCCGGTTTGCTCTTTGTCCATTTTATAGACCTGCAAACACGACCACGCATGGACGGGCGGGTTCACGTCGCCGAACGCCCACTCGTAGGCGGGCAACTGGCCGTTGGGGTGCATATACCACTCGCGCAGGAACAGAATCAATTGATTCTTAGCAAATTCCGCATCCACCATCGCGAATGGGACGCAGTGGAAAGCCAGGTCCCAGGCAGCGTACCAGGGGTATTCCCACTTGTCGGGCATGGAGATGATGTCCTCGTTGTTGAGCGTGCGCCAGTGGGCGTTGCGGCCAGTTTTGCGGCTTTCGGGCGGCGGGAGTTGGCCGGGGTCTCCGTCGAGCCAGCGCGGCATGTCTATGTTGAAATACTGCTTCGACCAGAGCATTCCGGCGAGAGCCTGGCGCTGGATGTTTTGTTGTTCTTTGCCGGATGTTTGTTGTTGGTTCGTAGAGTGGTCGGCGATTTCTTTGTAAAACGTGTCAGCCTCCATTTTCCGCTCCGCAAAAATTTTATCAAAACCTTTTCCGAACGGCGTTTTCAAAGCCTTCCTCGAGAGGCGGAATTGGAATTCCGCCATACCGCCGCCTTCCACTTTTACTTGATACATTGGAGCGAATTTCGTCCCTTCCGTTTTGCCTTCCAAAAAGCCGAAGTTGTTGCTTGTCAAAGCCGTGTGGAAAGCATCTTTCACGAAAGGTGAGTCATTCGGCTGATTCCAGAGCCGCTCGCGATTGGTTTCGTTTTCGGTGAAAAGCAGGCGAGCGGGCGTTTGAAAGTAAAAATGGTAGTCGCCGAGTTTTTCGTGGTAAAGCGAAACTTCTGTTTCGCTGGCAGCCCTGATGTGTGGCTTCTCCTTCATCAGCCCGAACGACCACAAATTCCGAAACCACAGCGTAGGTAGCAGCCAAAGGTCGGCGCTTTCGGGGCCACGATTGTGCGCGGTGATTTTGATAAGCAGGTCGTCCTCGTCGCCTTTGGCGTATTCGGTGAACACGTCCCAGTAGCGGTCGCCATCAAAAATGCCCGTGTCGAGCAGTTCATATTCAGGCTGCTCGCGGCCTCGCCAGCCGTTTTCCCGCGCCAATTCCGCGTAGGGGAATTCGCCCTGCGGGTACTTGTACAGGTGTTTCATGTACGAGTGCGTGGGCGTGTTGTCGAGGTAGTAGTAGAGTTCTTTCACATCCTCGCCGTGATTGCCTTCCCTGCCTGTGAGGCCGAAGAGGCGCTCTTTGATAATGGGGTCTTTGCCGTTCCAGAGGGCGACGGCGAAGCAGAGGCGTTGCCACCCGTCGCTGATGCCGGCGATGCCGTCTTCGCCCCAGCGATAGACGCGGGAGCGGGCGTGGTCGTGCGGGAAAAAATCCCAAGCCGTGCCGCCGGGGGAATAGTCCTCGCGCACGGTGCCCCACTGGCGCTCGGAGAGGTAAGGCCCCCATTGGAGCCAGTTTTTTTGGCCGGAATAATGTTCGGAAAGGCGAGCGGATTCGAGGTTTATGGTTTCTGGTTTGAGGGTTTCTGGTTTGAGGGTTTCTGGTTTGAGGGTTTCTGGTTTGAGGGTTTCTGGTTTGGGGGTTTCTGGTTTGGGGGTTTCTGGTTTGGGGGTTTCTGGTTTGAGGGTTTCTGGTTTGAGGGTTTCTGGTTTGGGGGTCTCTGGTTTGAGGGTTTCTGGTTTGGGGGTTTCTGGTTTGGGGGTTTCTGGTTTGGGGGTTTCTGGTTTGGGGGTTTCTGGTTTGGGGGTTTCTGGTTTGAGGGTTTCTGGTTTGGGGGTTTCTGGTTTGGGGGTTTCTGGTTTGGGGGTTTCTGGTTTGGGGGTTTCTGGTTTGAGGGTTTCTGGTTTGGGGGTCTCTGGTTTGAGGGTTTCTGGTTTGAGGGTTTCTGGTTTGGCGACGGTGTTTTTCATTGCCTCTTTTTTTTAAAATAATGTGAGGCAAAGGTGCGGGCGCGTGGGTGGGTGGAAGTTTACGCGGGTAACATTTGGAAAGAAAAAAGCGCACTTGCCAAGTGGCTAAGTGCGCTTTATGCAAACTAAAGCAATCTTCGGCGATTTTCATGTTTCCTCTTCTACAAGAGCACACATGAATGGCTACCCAAGACTACTCAAAATTAAAAAGTGCGGAGAGGGAGGGATTCGAACCCCCGGTACCCTCGCAGGTACGTCTGATTTCGAATCAGGTGCATTAAACCACTCTGCCACCTCTCCGAGTTTTTTTTGTTGCCTGCCCGGATGAATATCCGTCCGGACGGGGTTGCTCGTTGTTGGTTGGCAGTTTTCGACTCTGCGAACGAGCAACTAACAATAAACAACGATTTCATCGCGGAGAGACGGGGATTCGAACCCCGGATACGCTTGTGACGTATACGCACTTTCCAGGCGCGCTCCTTAAACCACTCGGACATCTCTCCTTTTGTGTCAAAAATCGGCTTGCGCCGAAAAAGCGGGTGCAAAGGTAGAATGACATTTGGCAAAAAGCAAGCCGGGAGTAAAGCAGAAATTTTCAAGGGGTTTGGTTGTACCTTTGCCGACCCATGAATGTTCGCTTTTTCGACAATCGGCGGGTGCGGCAGGGGCTAACGTTGTTATTGCTGGCGGGTTCGCTGACCTGTATTTTTCCTCCCCGACTTCCCGCCTTTCAATGGTGGGCCGAAAATGCCGTACTGGTGGCTATGGGTTTTTTGTTGCTGGGGCTTTTTTTTCTGGTAATCAACAAGTCGCGCTTGATGTTTGTGTGTTTAGGTTGCAGCGCGGCCATTAGTTTTTTCAAACACGAAATCAGCGACCCCACCCATCTTTCCCCTTCTTCCATTCCGCTGGAAATGCCAGCGCGTGACCAAATGCACCCGGACACGCCTCTTTCAAAAAATAAATATCCTGCTGATGAGTCTTCGGAAACGCACCGATAGCTTTCGCTTTGCTTTGATGGGCTTGGCCGATTTGTGGCGCAGCCAGCCAAACGCGCGGATTCACGCGGCGGCTGCCGTGGCTGCCACGCTTGCAGGCTTCTTTTTCCAAATATCGTCGCTCGAATGGGTCGCGGTGGTGCTTTGCATTGCGCTGGTTGTGGCTGCTGAGGCCATGAACACAGCTTTGGAATACTTGACGGATTTGGTATCGCCCGATTTTCACCCTTTGGCAGGCAAAGCGAAAGACGCATCCGCCGCAGCGGTGTTGGTGTTGGCGGCAGGGGCTGCCATTGTGGGAGGGCTGATATTTTTCCCAAAAATTTGGCCTTACTTGATGCAATAATTGAGAAAAATAGTGGAATAATGCGCAGCGAATAGCGTTTAGCGCGTATCTCCGATGTATCCTCTTCAAACTGGTTTCTCAACCGATTTTTTCACCAAACTCTTTTTATCCCATGCGTTTATCATCCTTACTACCGATGCTATTGCTGTTTGTGACGGGGTGGCTGCCCGCGCAGAATCAGTGCAGCATTCAGGACCTTACCGCTACGGTCTCGCCGCTCACCCCCAATGCCTGCCAGTATTTTGTGAAACTTGATTTCAAGCACGTTGGCACGACCAATCAGTTTGTCGTGACGGGCAACGGCAACAATTACGGCATCTTCACCTACAACCAAGTGCCGCTGACGCTTGGCCCTTTTACTGCCGACCCTGCTCCTTCGAGCAAAGAATTTGTGGTAACTGACGCGATTTTTCAGGATTGTCGGGACTCGACGACGGCCCAAGTGCCGGGGTGCTTCTCGACTACGACGTGTGAAATTTACAATGTGAAAGTGGAGGTGGGCGATTGTGTGCCCGGCTCGCTGACGTACAAACTGAAGCTGGATTTTCAAGTGTCGAACCCCAACGCCGATTCCTTTGAGGTGTGGGCAGGCAATGGCGCGTATTTAGGCGCTTTTGCGTTAGCCCAACTGCCACTCGGCATCCCCAACTTCCCATGGGATGGCGATTTGACTGACAAACTGACGGTGTGCATCAAAGACAAGCCCAACTGCTGCGCGAAGATTCAGTTTGCGGCTCCTTCGTGCTTGGGCTTGCCTTGCAATATCTTGGATTTAAGCGTTCAAACAGGCGACTGCACGTCTGACAGCACTTATCAGGTGAAATTGAATTTTTCGCCCGCCACTACCACCCCCATTCCGCCGCTGACGCAGTTTGGTGTTTGGGCAAACGACTCATTGCTCGGCTATTTCAATTTGAGCGATTTGCCGCTCTCCATTGATAGTTTTCCTTGGGGTGGGGGAGCCAAGGATGTGGTGAAGGTCTGCATCGTTGATTTGCTGAACACGAGTGGGCCGCCGCAGATTGTTTGCTGCAAAACGCTCGAATTCGCGGCGCCCGATTGCTTGCCTATCTACCCATGTGGCATCAAAGGCTTGAGCGTGGAGACGGACTCTTGCACTTCCGACAGCACTTTTGGAGTCTGGGTGAATTTCACGGTGAACGACCCTTCTGCCGTTGATTCTTTCCAGTTGTGGGGCAACGGCCTCCCGCTCGGCACTTTCGGCATGGACCAATTGCCGCTCTACGTTGCTGATTTCCCATGGAACAACGGCATTTTTAGCCATCTGAAGGTTTGCACGGGCAATGCGCCTACTTGCTGTCAGGAATTTCAGTTCCGCTCGCCCGATTGCGTGCCTTTTGGCCCTTGCGAGGTGACGGATATTTTTGTGCAAACAGGTGCTTGCACTTCGGACAGCACTTACAAGGTGCGGCTCAATTTTCAGGCTACCAATCCCGGTGATGGCACGTTCGAGGTGTGGGCCAACGGTGTCTCGTTGGGGACGTTTTCGATTGACTCCGTGCCGCTCGTGTTTGATAGTTTCCCTTGGAGTGGCAATGATGTGGATGTGGTGAGCATTTGTGTGAACGACAGTGCCAGCCTCGATTCTTGCTGTTTGGCCAAGGAATTTGAAGTGCCGGATTGTCTCACGGGCGATACTTGTTCCATTTTCAATGTCTCGGTCACGGCTGGGCCGTGCAACATCGGCAACCAGACATATTCCGTGACGCTGAATTTTGAGGTAAACAACCCCGGTAGCGACTTTTTTGAGGTTTGGACAGCCAATGGCATTTATCTCGGTATGTTCCCGCTGAGTCAGTTGCCCATCACTATCCCGGCGTTTCCATGCAACAACACGTTGCTCGGCAAATTGAAAATTTGTATCAAAGACAGCCCCGGTTGCTGCACTTTGGTTGAGTTCCAAGCGCCCGATTGCTGTGCTGGCACAGGCCCTTGCGAAATATCAAACCTGACAGTGGAAACGGGCGACTGTACCAGCAACAGCACTTATGAGGTGTGGCTCAATTTCTCCGTCGCCAACCCGATTGGCAACCAGTTTGGAGTGTGGGCCAACGGACAATTCCTCGGCAATTACAGCCTCGATTCGCTGCCGCTTTACATTCCCGATTTCCCCTGGGACGGCGGCCCGAACGACGTGGTGAAAGTGTGTTTTATCAGCAATACCATCGTAGGCTGCTGCAAAACGCTCGAATTTAAGGTGCCTGACTGCCTCAATCCCGGCGGCCCGTGCGAAATCTCCAACCTGACGGTGGAGACGGGTGACTGCACCAGCGACAGCACCTATCAGGTCTGGCTCAACTTCCAAGTGCAGAACCCTCCAGGCAGCACCTTCACCCTTTGGATAAACGGTGTGCTGTACGATTCTTACAGCCTTGATTCATTGCCGCTTTACATCGCGGATTTCCCATGGGGCGGTGGCCAGAAAGATGTCATCAAGGTTTGTTTTACCAATGCAGGGGCAATCGCTTGCTGCCGCACGAAAGAATTCAACGTGCCCGACTGCCTCAATCCCGGCGGCCCGTGCGAAATCTCCAACCTGACAGTGGAAACAGGCGACTGCACCAGCGACAGCACCTATCAGGTCTGGCTCAATTTCCATGTGCAGAATCCGACGAGCAACACTTTCACCCTTTGGATAAACGGCGTGCTGTACGATTCTTACAGCCTCGACTCATTGCCGCTTTACATCGCGGATTTCCCATGGGGCGGTGGTCAGCACGATGAAATCAAAGTATGTCTCGCCAATGCAAACATCCCTGGGACGGCCTGCTGTCGCACCAAAGGATTCGCCGTGCCCGACTGCCTCAACCCCGGCGGCCCGTGCGAAATCACGCACCTGACGGTGGAAACAGGCGACTGCACCAGCGACAGCACCTATCAGGTGTGGCTCAATTTCCAAGTGCAGAACCCGACGAGCAACACTTTCACCCTTTGGATAAATGGCGTGCTGTACGATTCTTACAGCCTCGACTCATTGCCGCTTTACATCGAGAATTTCCCATGGGGCGGTGGTCAGAAGGACGTTATCAAAGTCTGCCTCGTAGCCCCAAATGCGGCTTCAACTTGCTGCCGCACGGAAGACTTTAAGGTGCCCGACTGCCTCAATCCCGGCGGCCCGTGCGAAATCACGCACCTGACGGTGGAGACGGGCGACTGCACCAGCGACAGCACCTATCAGGTGTGGCTCAACTTCCAGGTGCAGAACCCGACGAGCAACACCTTCACCCTTTGGATAAATGGCGTGCTGTATGATTCTTACAGCCTCGACTCATTGCCGCTTTACATCGAGAATTTCCCATGGGGCGGTGGTCAGCACGATGAAATCAAAGTATGTCTCGTCAATGCAAACATCCCTGGGACGGCCTGCTGTCGCACCAAAGGATTTGCCGTGCCCGACTGCCTCGACCCCGGCGGCCCGTGCGAAATCACGCACTTGACGGTGGAGACGGGCGACTGCACCAGCGACAGCACCTATCAGGTGTGGCTCAATTTCCAAGTGCAGAACCCGCCGGGCAATCAATTCGGGGTGTGGGCCAACGGCGAGTTCCTCGGCCTCTTTGCGCTTGATTCGTTGCCGCTTTACATTCCCGACTTCCCGTGGGATGGCGGTCAACACGATGTGGTAAAAGTTTGTTTCCCGGCCTCCAACATCGGTGCGCTCTGCTGCCGCACGAAAGAATTCAGTGTGCCCGATTGCCTCGGGCAGGAACCGTGCGATATCTGGGATTTGCAAGTCGTCAAGACGCCTTGTCTTTGCAGTGAATTTTTCGCAGTCATCACCTTCAAACACAAGAATGGCGGCAGCGAAGGATTCGATATTGTGGGCAATGGCAGCAACTACGGCAACTACCCCTACAACCACCCGCAGCCTATCATCATCGGCCCATTCCCCGGCGACGATGCGACAAACTACAAGTTCGGGGTGGTGGACCACCTGAATCCCGACTGTGCCGACGACGTTCAGGTAGGCACGGTGGACTGCATCGTGGCGGTCGTCAATCCGGGTAGCAATGCTCGCCTGACCCTGTCGCCCAACCCGGTCTCCTCGTGGCTGAACGTGTTGGTGCAAGTACAAAACGGCATACCTATCGGCGAAGCCACCGTCGAGCTCTATCACGCCGACGGTCGCCGGGTGCGTACCCTCACCGTGACGAGCGGCAACAATTTCCTGCTCGATGTATCGGATTTGCCCGCTGGCGTGTATCGGTTGTCGCTGTTGAGCGCCATCGGCAGGGTAGAGGGGTCGTTTGCGAAGCAGTAATTGGGGTGGATTTATACCTTGATTCGTTAGGATTTGTCGGATGACCATGATTGATATCCTTGATTTTGAGCAGATTGCGCTTTTAGCCATGCCCAAAACCTAACGACGCGAAGTATAGTAAAATCACAGCCCCCCGTAGCGTGCGCACAACTCGCTGCGGGGGCTTTTTTTTAATCATCACATACATGACAGTGAAATGCACCCCTTCCATCCTCTACCCAAGTTTTTCCGATTTTTCAAAATGCCAATTTTAGTCACTCCGCTCGCTTTTGTTCAACAAATAACGGGCAAACCCTAAACACATGGGGAAAGGAGGTGTTATGAGCGGCATTGCATTACAAACCGAATTTTTACACAAACCAATCTCCTCTCACAAGCATGAAACATTTAATCAACACCCTTCTCGCGCTGCTGCTTTCGGTAGTCGCGGCGCAGGCGCAGTTCGCCAACCTGCAAGTCATTCACAACTCCCCTGACCCAGAGGTGGATGTGTATGTGAATGGTACACTGACGCTCAACGACTTTGCCTTTCGGACAGCAACGCCGTTTATCCCGCTGCCGACAGGGGTCCCGCTCATGGTCTCGGTGGCTCCGGGCAACAGTAGCTCGGTGGGCGATGCTTTTTTCAGCACCACTCTGACGCTCGAAGATGGCAAGACGTATGCCGTCACGGCTTCGGGCATCGCGGGCAACGTTGTCACTCCGTTCACGCTTTTGGTGGACGACAATGCTCGCCAGAACGCGGTCAACCCTGCCAAAGTGGCCGTCAACGTGTTGCATGGAGCACCCGATGCCCCTGCGGTGGATGTCGTGGTGCGTACCGGAAGCAAGATTGTGTCGAACATCGCCTACGGGGAGTTCACGCCTTATCTGGAACTCGACCCCGGTGTGTATTATCTGGATGTAAAACCCGCTGGCGGCAGTGCCATTGTTGGCACGTTCAGGGCTGATTTGACGGGCTTGGCTGGCAATGCCGTCCGTGTGTTTGCCAGCGGCTTGCTTGGTGGCTCTCCTGGTTTTGGATTGTGGGCAGCTCTTCCCAACGGCATCACTGTGGAATTGCCCTCGTCGCCTGTGGCTCGTGTGCAGGTCATTCACAACTCGCCCGACCAAGGAGTGGATGTGTATGTCAATGGTGTTTTGGCGCTTGATGATTTTGCTTATCGCACCGCTTCGCCTTTTGTGTTTTTGCCTGCGGGTCTCACGAACATCGGCGTGGCTTTGGAAAACAGCCTTGAAGTGGGCGACACGTTGAAAAACTTTCAATTGACTTTGGAAAATGGCGCGACCTACGTCGTGGTGGCCAACGGAATTGTGGGCGACCCGAACGCGCCTCTTGAATTGGCCATCAAAGCGGAAGGGCGCGAAATTTCCGACGATGCCGACTTGACGGATATTGTGTTTTTCCATGGCAGCTCGGATGCGCCCAATGTGGATATTGATGTGATTTTTGAAAAAAATGACTACGCGACGGGGGTGGCCTACGGAAGTTTTGCCAGCGAGTACCTGAGTGTGTTGCCGGGCAAAAACGACCTCACCGTGCGTGTGGCCGGAACCTCCAACGCGGTGGAGACCTTCCGCACCGACCTGACTGACCTAAAAGGCAAGGGCGTGACCATTTTTGCCAGTGGCTTTGTCAGCAGCCCGCCAGAGTTTGGTCTCTTTGCCGCACACCCCGATGGCACGGTGGAGCAGCTGACGGTGACGCCTTTTGCCCGTTGGCAGGTGGTACACAATTCGCCTGACCCGACGGTGGACGTGTATGCCGGACGCTTGCGCTTGCTCGACAATTTTGCCTTCCGCACGGCCACGCCTTTCGTCAGCGTGCCTGCCGACCGCGAGTTTGTGGTAGGCGTGGCTGGCGAAGACAGCGACTCCTCCGCCGACGCGCTGGCCACCTTCCCAGTGAGTCTGGAAGCGGGCAAGACGTACGCTGTGTTTGCCGCTGGCATCGTGGGCAATCCTTCCACGCCGTTCACTTTGATGGTGGATGCGAATGCCAAAGAAACTGGTTCGCCTACGGGTTTCGACGTGGCCGTGCATCACGGCTCTCCCGGTGCGCCCGCGGTGGACGTGGACGCGGCGTTTGTGGTCAACAACTTGGTGGAAAATCTGGCCTATGGCGAGTTTACCACTTACCTCAACGTCCCGGCTGCCAAGTACGACCTCGCCGTGCGCCCGGCTGGCGCCCCGACCGCTGTGGCAAGCTTCCGCGCCGATTTGAGCAGTTTGGATGGCCAAGTCGCGTATTTGTTTGCCAGCGGCTTGCTGGGCGGCACCCCGGCGTTCGGATTGTTTGCGGTGCTGCCTGACGGCACTATCATCGAATTGCCTGCCACGCCGACCGCACGGGTGCAAATCGTGCACAATTCGCCCGAACCGACGGTAGATGTGTATGCGGGTGTCACCAAATTGCTCAGCGATTTTGAATTCAGGACGGCCACACCGTTCATTGATATTCCTGCGGACATTGACATCAACGTAGGGGTGGCGCCTGCGGGCAGCGCCTCGTCGGCTGATGCTATTTTCAACGTCAATGTGAATTTTGAAACAGACAAAACATACTCGGTTTTTGCTTCCGGCATTGTGGGCAATGCCACCACGCCGTTCACGCTGCTGGCCGACGAGGCCCGCGAGGCGGCAGTAGATGCTGACAAGTTTGAGTTCGCAACGCTTCATGGCGCACCGGATGCCCCGGCAGTTGACATCGCGCTTTACAACGGCCCGACGCTCATCAGCGACATTGAGTATGGAGAATTTGAACCTTATCTTGGCGTTGACCCGGACTTGTATTTCCTTCAGGTGAAGCCTGCGGGTTCGAGCGATGTGGTGGGCACTTTCCGCGCCGATTTGAGCGGTCTGGAAGGTCAGGCTGCCCGTGTGTTTGCCAGTGGCTTGCTGAATGGCACTCCCTCGTTTGGCCTGTTTGCGGCTTTCCCCGATGGCACGGTGGTGGAATTCCCCGCTGCCACCATTTCGGCGACCGTCCAGATAATCCATAATAGCGTTTCTGGTATGGTGGATGTGTATGCCAACGACGAGCTTTTGCTCGACGATTTTGAATTCCGCTCTGCCACGCCATTTGTCGAGGTGCCCGGCGACACGCCGCTTGAGATAAAAGTGGCTCCAGCCAGCAGCACTTCCGCCGACGATGCTTTTGCCACGTTCAATGTGACCTTCGAGGTGGGCAAAACCTACGTCGTGACGGCAGGTGGCATCGTGGGGGATTTGACCACGCCTTTCACCTTGTTCGTGAACGAAAACGGCAGGGCTGGCGCTCAATCGCCCAACGGCGTGGACGTGGCGGTGTTTCATGGTGTCACGAATGCGCCTGCGGTGGATGTGGATGCGGTGTTTGATGCCGACAACGTGGTGCAGGATTTGGCCTACGGTGAATACTCGGACTATCTCCCGCTCGCTGCCAACAAATACGACTTCGCTATTCGCGCAGCGGGGACTTCCGGCGTTTTGTTCTCTTATCGCGCTGATTTGACTGCTTTGGAAGGTGCCTCCGCTACGGTCTTTGCCAGCGGTTTGTTGGGCGGTGTGCCAGATTTTGGCCTCTTCGCTGCTTTGGACAATGGTCAGGTGGTGGAACTGCAAGTGACCCCGACGGCACGGGTGCAGGTGATTCACAACTCTCCCAACCCCACTGTGGACGTGTATGCGGGTAATACTTTGCTGCTCGATGACTTTGCTTTTCGCACGGCTACTCCCTACGTCACAATTCCGGCTGACAGAACTTTCACCGTCGGTGTGGCGGGTAGCGGCAGCACTTCCTCTGCCGATGTGCTGTTGCCTTTCCCGGTCAATTTTGAAACGGGCAAGACTTACGCTGTTTTTGCCAATGGTATTGTGAGCGACCCGGACACGCCGTTCGATTTGTTGGCGGATGAGTCACGCGAGGCGGCTATTGACCCGACGAAGGTTGAATTTGCCACTTTGCATGGCTCGCCCGGCGCTCCGGCAGTGGATGTGGCTATCGCAGGTGGTGCCAATATCATCACAAATTTGGCTTTTGGCGAATTCTCGCCTTACCTCGCCGTCAACCCTGGCAACTACATCCTGCAAGTGAAAGTAGCTGGCGCCAGCCAGACGGTGGGCTTTTATCAAGCGGATTTGAGCGTGTTGGCTGGGGCCTCGGCTCGGGTGTTTGCCAGCGGCATCCTGAACGATACGCCCGGTTTTGGCCTGTTTGCGGCATTGGCCGATGGCACGGTGGTTGAGTTCCCCGAAGTGGGCGCTCCGCCGCAAGCACGGTTGCAAATCATCCACAACTCGCCCAGCCCCACGGTGGACGTGTATGTGAATGGCAACTTGTTGCTGGATGATTTTGAGTTCCGCACGGCCACGCCGTTTATTGATGTGCTGGCCAATGTGCAAATCTCGATAGCGGTGGCTCCTGCCAATAGCACTTCGGTGGACGATGCCATTGCCACTTTCCCCGCCCTGTTCTTTGAAGGTAGGACTTACATTGCCACGGCTTCGGGTATTTTGGGTGATTTGACCACGCCATTCACGCTCATCACGAACACGGAAGCACGCGAGGCTGCTTTGATTGCTGGTGACGTGGATGTGGCGGTGCTGCATGGCTCCCCCGGCGCTCCTGCTGTGGATGTGGATGCCGTTTTCCTTGTGGACGATGTGGTGGACAATCTTGCCTATGGCGCGTTCACCTCTTACATAGGCCTTGCGCCCGACAAGTACGACCTCGCGGTGCGTCCGGCTGGCACGCCCAATGTGCTGGCTTCGTATCGCGCCGATTTGACGGGGCTTTCAGGTGGAGCGGCTTACGTTTTTGCCAGCGGTATTCTTGGCGGCTCGCCTGCTTTTGGCTTGTTCGCTGCTTTGCCCAATGGCACGGTCATCGAGTTGCCGCTCACGCCGACTGCACGGGTGCAGGTGGTGCATAACTCGCCCGACCCAACGGTGGATGTGTACGCAGGCAACACTTTGCTCATTGACAATTTTGCCTTCCGAACGGCCACGCCGTTTGTGGATATCCCTGCCGACCGTGACATCGAGGTTGGGGTGGCTTTGGACAACAGTAGCTCGGCTGCCGATGCTATTGCCACTTTCTCCGTCAATTTTGAGGAAGGACGCGCGTACACTGTGATGGCTGCTGGCATCGTGGGCGACCCGCTGTATCCGTTCAATCTCTACGCGGACGGCAACGCCCGCGAGACTGGCACGTTGGGCGCTACCGTCATCAGTGCTTTCCACGGATTTTATACGCCATTTGTATTTGATATTGGTGTGGATGAGCGCCTTATCGGTACCATTTTCAACGATTTGGCTTTTGGTGCGTTTTCGGGATATGCCGAATTGCCTGCCGACGACCTTATCCTTGATGTCACGTTGGCCAACTCCACCGATTTGTTGGGCACGCACTATCTCGACCCGAATATATTTGCCGAACAACCTGCTCGGATTTTCACCAGCGGTGTCGCGGGCAACAACGACTACGGACTGTTTGCGGTATTCCCCGACGGTACGGTGATTGAACTGCCCAATACGCCTGTGGCAAGGGTGCAAATCATTCACAACTCGCCCAACCCTACGGTGGACGTGTATGCGGGTGCTGATTTGTTGCTCGATAATTTTGAATTCCGCACGGCCACTTCTTTTGGCTACGTTCCCGCGGAGACACAACTTGAAATTGGCATCGCCTTGGGCAACAGCACCTCGGTGAATGATGTGATTGCCACATTCCCGGTGACGTTTGAAAACCGCAAGACATACATTGTGGTGGCGAGCGGCACGGTGGGTGGCAACCCCGGGTTTGATTTGTTGGTCAACGACATGGGCCGCGAACGCGCGCTCGACCCGACTAAATTGGAACTGGCTATTCACCACGGCTCACCCGGCGCGCCCAACGTGAATGTGACGCTTCCATTGGCAGCCGATGCGCCTGTGCTGACGGATTTCCCCTACGGCACGTTCACCGACTATCTGTCGCTCGACCCGGATGTCTATCTCTTCGAGGTGGCACCGACGAGTGCCCCCCTGCCCAGCCTTGGCGTTTGGGGTGGCGATTTCTCCGACTTGGGTGGTTTGGTAGGTCTGGTGTTCGCCACAGGCATTCCCGGCCTCGACCCCGACTTCGACCTCTGGATTGCTTTGCCCGATGGCACCACCTTCCCGTTGCCTTCTTATGCGCGTACCCAAGTCATCCACAACGCCCCCAACCCAACAGTGGATGTCTATTTTGATGACTTCTTGTTGCTCAACGACTTCGCTTTCCGTCAGGCCACGAATTTCGGCTTCTTCCCTGCCAACGTGCCTTTCACGCTTTCGGTGGCGCCAGCCAATAGCACCTCGGTGGGGCAAGCGATATACAGCCTTCCCATCACAGGGCTTGAGACCAGCAAGACTTATGTCATCATGGCCGCTGGCGTGGTAGGTGGCAACCCCGGCTTTAGCTTGATTGTCAACGACGATGCTCGCCATCGCGCCTACACGGCTGGCAATGTGGAGGCCTCGCTTTTCCACGGCTCTCCCGATGCTCCGGCAGTGGATGTGCAGTTGGCAGGTGGGCCAGTGCTGTACGACGATGTGGCATTTGGCGAATTTGCCGACTACATCAGCGTGCCGCCGAGCACCTACATCGTTCAGGTGACACCCGCCGACAACAACGCAGCGGTGTTGAAAACATATCGCGCCACGCTCAACAACTTCGGAGGCGCTGCGCTTACGCTCTTTGCTTCGGGATTTTTCTCCAGTGGCCAACCCGGATTCCAAGTGTGGGCAGCGGAGGCCAATGGCAACACCTTCCCCTTGGAGGAACTCGTCAGCACCAATGAGCTGGATGCCAAAATCAGCAGTATGCAATTGGCTCCCAACCCGACTGTGGCTGACCTGTTCGTGCGTTTCAACCTGACCGAAACTGAAAATCTGCGCTATGCCGTGCGCGACGTGACTGGGCGCATGGTGTATGAAGGCGATTTCGGCACCGTGAACGCTGGCTACTTCGCGCAACGACTCGACGTGGGTTTCCTTTCGCCCGGTTTGTACCAATTGGAAATCGTTTCCGATGCGGGCATCCGCGCAATGAAGTTCGTGGTGCAGAAACCGTAATGTTTTTTTCAACGATTGAGATGGAATAAAAAATGCGTCGGGGGAAACCTCGGCGCATTTTGTTTAGTAACGTGAGTTCGGAGATTAATTTTTTTTCAGGGGGTACACATTTTAGTCCAAAGAAAACAGGAGTAGTTCTTTGACAAACGGAAAAGAAAACAGAAGGGGAGTTTTGTGGCTTCTGACACAACAATCCCCCCCTTCCTTATGCGCAAAAGCGCCTACAAAGATATTGTGGATTTTCTGGCAAAGACCAGTGAAGTTGCACCCCGAGGCAACCACCTGCGCCGCCTTCAGACGATGGCGAGCCTCGTCCACGGCTGCATGAAGAGCAAGTCGTGCGCGGTGGAGGGCATGAGCCAGCCCCGGCACGGCGAGGGTACGGGCAACAAGAACAGCCTGCTGCAAGAGGCGAAGCGCTGGCTTGGGAACAAATGGGTGGACTGGCAGTTGTTCTTCCTGCCGTTGGCGAAACGCTTTTTGGGCATGGCGGCCAAGGGGGGCGAGTTGGTTTTCGTCATCGATGGCAGCCAAACGGGCACCAAGCACAGCAGCCTGATGCTCTCGGTTTTGTGCGGGGGCTTTGCCCTGCCGCTCGTTTGGCTGGTCAAGGAGGGGGAAAAGGGGCACTTTCCCGAACAAATGCACTTGGACCTGCTGCACACGCTGCTGCCCATAGTACCCGAGGGTTGCCGCAAGGTACTCTTGGGCGACGGCGAGTTCGACGGGCAGCAATTGCGCCGATGGTGCGCCGACCAGCACTGGGAGTTTGTCCTGCGCACTTCCTGCGACCGGGTGGTGGACTGTGGCGGCGAAACGGCGCGCATGGATGCCCTGTCGCCCGCCAAGGGCGAGCGGGCGGTGTTTGTGCCCGATGCCGTGGACGGCATCAACGCCGTGTGCTGGCACGAAAAAGGCTTCGACAAACCTATTTTCCTGCTCACCAACATGGATGTGGGAGACATGGCCTGCTCTTACTACCGAAAGCGGTTCAAGATAGAGACCATGTTCAAAAACCTCAAATCAAAGGGGTTTCAACTCCACAAGACCCAAATCAAGGATGCCGACAGAATCGCCAAACTGATCTTGATCGTCGCCACGGCGTTTGTCCTGACCTTTTGCCTGGGCTGTTTCGTCAAACACTATTGCCCCGTCGGCAAACTCAAAACATTCCTCCGAAAGGATAAAATCGAAAAAATGGGGCCTATCCATCTGGCCCAAAAGTGTTGGGACGAAGCCTTTCACATCGCCTTAGATTTCTTTTCTGATTTGTCAAAGAACTTTGACTGGGTTTTTACTTGAAAAAATGTGTACCCCCTGAAATAATTTTTTTAAAATCAATTGCGCAGAGAACGAACGCCCTAAACATGAGTCATCCCGAGTTTTGAGTAACAGATTTTGGCTCCCTATCTTGCTAAAAATCAAGTCTTCCTCCAAGCCCCAGCGGGGCGGAATATGGGTAGGAAGTGACGCCCACCCCTTCCTCCAAGCCCCAGCGGGTAGGGTGCGCAATATTCAATCAGACTTCCTTGATTTTTAGCAAGATAGGGAGCCAAAATCTGTTTCTCAAAACTCGGGATGACTCATGTTTAGGGCGTTCGCTCTCTGCGCAATTGATTTAAAAAAATAATCTCCGAACTCACGTTATATTATCCTTTGGTGCTGATTTGAATCTCCTTAGGGATAAATTGTGCGGCATCGGCGCCTCCCACGATGATTTCGCGCACGATGGTGCTGCTGATGTGCGAGTATTCAGGCTGAGAAATCAGAAATACCGTCTCGATGCCGTCGCCGATGATGTGATTGAGCTGGGATATCGTCTTTTCATAGTCGAAGTCAGAGGCATTGCGCAAACCGCGCAGCAGGTAGCGGGCACCGATGCGCTTGCAGTAGTCGGCGGTAAGATTTTCAAAGTAATCCACTTCTACGCTGGGGTATTCGGCGAACACCTGACGCAGCCACTCAAGGCGCTGGTCGAGCGAAAAGAGGTTTTTTTTGATGGAATTGACACCCACGGCGACCACTATTTTGTCGAATAAGGGCAAGGCCCGTTTCACCAAATCCACATGGCCGATGGTGATGGGGTCGAACGACCCGGGAAAGACGGCGATTTTCATATTGTTCGGTTAAAGCAGGGGCGAAGTTGGGGAATTTAGCATATCGTGCCAAGCACGGAGGCGATTTGTGTGGCCTCACTTTTTTTCTTGATGCTTTGTGTTTGAAGTGTCGTGAATTCGTCCAACATTTGTCGCGTGTTTTTACCTCGCATACGACACAAATGAAAAGGGGAATTGCCTGAAAACCCCTAACGAAGAGAGTAAGGCGCGGAAGCCCAAAAGCGATAAGAGTAGGCATCCAAATCTAAAGCGGTTTTTACATGAAGAAAATCTTCCTTTTGCTCCTATTGGCCTTTGGCTTGGCCCAAATGACATCCATCAACGCTACAACAAGCGTCAAAAACGCTGGTGCTGCGGTAGCTGCAAAACTGCTGACGCAAGAAAACGGTCTCGGTGGCATGCTGACGAACATGACCCCTGACGAGTTCTTGAAACTCACGCCCAAAAAGGTAAAGGAAAAGACAGGCAAGAAACTGACCCTCAAGCAGGTCGTTGGGCTGAAGGCCGCACAAAAAGCGGTGAAAAAGCAGATGAAAGATGCCGACGGCACGGCTGGCACCGCAAAAAGTCAATGGGTAGCGTTGCTGTTGTGCTGGTTTTTTGGCGCATTGGGTATGCATCGCCTGTATTTGGGGTACAAAAACTGGTGGCTGATGCTCATTACTTTGGGCGGCTGCGGTATTTGGGCCTTGATTGATTTCATTCGGATTATCATGGGCGACTTGAAACCTGCAGACGGCAGCAACTATGACCCAAGCTTCTAATTGGTGGCTCTACATCAAAATTGGGGTGTTTATTTTGGTCCCGATTGTTCTGCTTGTTTTGCCTGCCGATTTTTTTGATGAGGGGCGGTCAATGTGTTTGTCCGTGCTTCTACTCAATGAAGAGTGTTTTGCGTGTGGCCTTACACGCTCCATTATGCATTTGATTCATTTTGACTTTGCAGAAGCATTGTATTACAATTGGTTGGGTTTTATTGTTTTCCCGGCTGTGGCCTACCAATGGCTCCAATGGTTTTTGGCCGATTGGAAAAAACTCCGACAATTGCGAGCCTCCAACTGACTTCAACCTTATTCGAAGAAGGAAACCAGCCATCGCTACACTGTTGGCTGGTTTTTTTGTGCCCGTAAATCTGCCAGAAGACTTGGCTGCGCTGAAAAGCAATTTTTCCTCATTTTCAATTCTTGACAACGGTTTTTGATTTTTTTGAAAAAAACTTGCATTGCGTTGCATATTTAACGGAACCCCTACCTTTGGCTCGAACATCACTCACCTTAAATGCTTTCAATCATTATGAAGAAACTGTTTTTCACCCTTGCACTTGTGTTGGGCTGCTATTTCGCAGCTTTTTCCCAAAAAAACTACACTAACGCCATTGGCTTGCGGCTGGGCTATCCAACGTCCATCACCTACAAGCACTTCATCAGCGAACCCGGCGCCATAGAAGTGTTCGCTGGTTTTCGGTCTTACAGCGGCTACGGATGGTTCAACGCGGCAGCAGCCTACGAACACCACTTTGACATTTCGGGCGTGGATGGTCTGAATTGGTACGCAGGTGGCGGCGTGTCGGCCTTTTTCTGGAATGACCGCGACAACATCTTTGTCAACAACAGGGATTACAAGTCCACCAGTATTGGTGTTTTTGGTGTGATTGGCCTTGACTACAAGTTTGCCAACGCTCCTTTGAACCTTTCGGTTGACTGGATGCCTCTTGTCTTCCTCAATGGCTATGGCCGTGGTTTTGGTGGTGGCTATGGCGCCCTTAGCGCGAGGTACGTTTTGAATTAAGAAATCAGGACGTATTTGTCGCAATTCGTTGAAAAAGCCCTTTTGGCTGTTGACCAAAAGGGCTTTTTTATGCTTGCTCTTGACGAGACAACGTCAATTTCTCCCCCCTTTTCCGCCTCCCGACGGAGTAGGGGTGGTGGTAGCCGGAGCCGAACCCGGCATGATGGTCTCTTTGCCAAAGGCTTCTCTCATCTGGCGAATGCTTTCCAGCGTGGCGGCATCAGTCTCTACTTTTTCCCATTTGTCAGCAGTAGGGAAAAATTTGTCGCTTTCGTTGTTCACGAAATAGCAATAAGCGAGGTACTGGTAGGCTGTGGCAAGGTCCTTCTTGTTTTTCTCCACGTCGGCGCTGGCGATTTCGACGTAAGGCTCCAAATACTTGCGAGCATGGCCGTATTTCAATGCGATGGTCGGGTCTGCCTCTATGTCTTCCAGCGACGGGTCTTTGTATTTGGCAGCCTTATGCGCCCACCACCAGCCGATGCCAGCCTGAGGCATGAGTTCCGTCACTTTGCTAAAAACGAGCTCGGCTTTGTCAAAGTTGAGCGAGTCGTCTTTGCAGAAATAGTGCGAAAGGCCCATGAAATACATGTCTTGTGCTTCGTTGGCCTCTGGGGCCGGGATGGAATCGTAGTAGCGATGAAAGGATTCGGCGGCCTCGCAGTTCATGCGACGCGCATATTGCAGTTTTGCGATTTCCTTCCACAGCGGCCATGTGGTGCTGTCCATTTCTATGGATTTTGCCAAGTTGGCGACGGCGGCGGTCGTGTCGCCATTTGTTTTCAGCTGCAAGCGCCCGAGGTATAGGTAGTCGCTGGCGATGATTTTGTCTGGGGGTGCGGTTTTGAAATAGTCGTTTAGAAGGTTCAAGCCACGCTGGTACTCGCCGTTGTCGTAGTCGCAGTAGGCTTTGAGGCGGCGCAGATAGTTTTTCGTGGGGTCTTTGGCGAGTATTTTATCCACGAGCTCGCTGCAAGCTTTGCAGTCTTTGGTGATGTAGAGCGCATTGGCCAACAGCATTTCATCTTCTATATTGACCTCAGTGCCTTTCGACACTAAATCTTTGAGGGCTTGGGCGGCTTTTTCCCATTGGCGACCGAAGTAAAAATGCTCGGCTTTGGCTCGCAAAGCGGGTGTGTAGTTGGGAGCCACACCCAATGTTTTGTCAATGTAGGATTCAAATTTGGCGGGTAGTTTGGCAGCCTTGTACACTTTGGCCAGCATGAGCTTGGGCAGGGGGTTTTTGGGTTCGAGTTGCTCGGCCAGCTCGTATTGCTGAGCGGCCATGCCGCCGTTGCCCTGCTCCTTGTAGGCGTAGCCAAGCGCCATGAGTGTCGGGATGTCTTTGGAATTGACATTGAGCGCAGCGGTCAACAACTCGACGGCCCGCGTGAGGTCGGGGCGATTGCTGCCTTGCGGAATGAAGTAGGTGTAGGATTCGCCGATTTGACGATGTGCGTTGATGTCTTTTTTGGCCTTCGAGGCGGCGCGTTTGAACTGCTCGCTGGCCTCTGCGGACTTGCCTTCGAGCAGCAACACTTTGGCGTTGGCCACAAAGGCGAGCGGAGCGTCGGACTTGGCATTGAAGGCTGTTTTGGCGTTTTCCAATGCTTGCGCTTTGTCGCCCTTGGCAAGGTAGGCATTGGAAAGCGTGAGCAGGGCATCTTGGTCGGCGGGGTCAGCCTTTGAGAGGGCTGTATAGATGCTGATTGCTTTGTCCCATTCTTCCATTTGCATGGCTGCGAGGCCGTCGGCGCGCGTTTGTGCGGAGGCTGAGGCAGCATACGCGATAGCGGATAGCAGGAGCGCTTTTCTCAAGAGATTTGTCATTGTTCGGAAAAAGTTTTTGTTTTTGAATACCGCATGAACGTTTTTCATCGAGCGGCGAAGTTCCGCTTTTCGGACGCTTTTTTTCAAAAAAATCCACACGATTTGGGGCAAAACGCCCATTTCTTATCAGTAGATTAACATTCAACGGGGCTTTTTTGATGTGCTTGCCCTCGAAAAAAGCTCAGCGCGTGGCCTTGATGAGCCGCGTGACGGCATTGACGGGCAACAACCCGTCTTTGAGCACGATGCGTTGCCCGTCGGCTGCCAGATAGGATGCGAAGCCAAGCCCCAAGCCGTTGCGGGCTTGCGCATTGACGACATACACGGTGCGCTTGTAGGGATAGGTGCCTTCTGCCAAGTAGGCTTGATAGGGGCCGTAGCCCTCTTTGCCGGGCGCTTCGGCGATGTCGGCGAGTTTTATTGTTTTTAGGAAACTTTGCCGTCCCTCGTCGTCGGTGTCTGAAATCCAGTTGGCGCTGATGATGCCAAGCGCATTGGGGTGTTTGCTCACATAGTCAATCACTTCCACATTGTTTTTCAGTGCGGATGCTTTGGGGGAAATGGCTTGACCCATGAGAACCGAATCCTTGACATAACGCAAAGTGCCCGACAGTGGGTGGTCGAAAACGAGTTGAATGTCGGAGAGCGGCGACTTGGGGTTGAGCTCGGGCCATCGGGTGACGGCGCCCGTCAGGATTTGCCCCATTTGCTCTTTGGTGAACACGGTGTCTTTGTTGCTTGGATGGAGGATGAAGGCTATCGCATCATAGGCGATGGGGGTCACTTTTGGGGTGAATCCACGTGCTTGAAAGTACTTGTTTTCTTCTTCCGTCAGTTGCCGGGTGATGACGATGACTCTCACCGAATCGTTGAGCAGCGCCGACACGGCCTCGCCTTCCGAGGCGAAGATGGGGTGGATTTTGGCGTTGCGATAGATGGAATGAAACACATGGAGCGAGGTTTCGATGATGGGGCGATAGCCATCGTCGGCGATGATGGTGATTTCGCCCGTCGTGGGCGTGTCGAGTGCTTTGCCTTGTTTGTCTTTGTTGTCGCCGCAAGCAGCCAACAGCAAAGCGAACAGGAGCATTAAGAGGGGATTTTGCATTTTTTCTTTTCTTTTAAAAGTACTCGGAATAGACCCGCCAGCCGCGAAACACGCCGTAGATGAGCACCACCACGGCGAAGATGTTCCGAAACTCGTTCGGTATGTCGGCCATGAAGTTTTTGTCAATAAGGATATAGGCACCAAAACAAACAAAGAAAAAGGACATGGCAGCCCCCATGATGATGAGTGGTGTGCGTAGTTTGGGGCGTTTGCGGATGCGTTCGTCGGTTGACATAGTTAGAAAGTGGAGGGTTGGCGGACCGAGAGACTGGCGGATGGGTCCATTTTTTCAGATGCTAAATTCCGAAGAAATGGTGGAACGCAAGGCGATTATTTTGAAATCCATCTTGATTCGACAAGATTTTTTTGACAGCTACGATTGTTGCCTTTAGTTTCAGATGGGTTGGGGCTCCGACCTTGCCGCAAATTTGATGAGGTGAAACATAAAAAAAGCCGCGCATGAAGCCTTCGTTTTCAAAAGAAAACATCCTGCCCAAGAGCGACTTATGAAAGTTTGATATGGTTGGTGTGCGAATAAGCCAGCCGTTATTTCGCCACCAAAGGTAAACACCAGCAGGAAATGTCGCTCAAAAAAAATTAACCTTTTTTTTACACGGGGCTTTCCCGCTTCGCTTGGAAAGGGTTTCCCGACGGTGTGGCTAAAACCCGACATCGAAGTTGTTTTTTCGATAGGGGATTTTCAAAAAGTCGAACGTGCCGGGTTTGGCGTTGATGGTGAATAGGTAGGTGCCGCGCACGGGTTGCCAGCTCAGGTTGAGTTGCCAGCAGTGCAGGTCGCGGGCAAAGCCGAGGTCAGGATAGACCAATTGTTTGCTCTGGAAGTCGTAAGAGATATTGCCAATCATGATGGACCACTTCGAGGATAGGGGGATACTGCCGGAGAAGCTGAGGTTGTGCCGCCCGATGACGAAGGTGTCGCGTTCTTCCGCGAAGCCCATGGGGATGAGCCTTCGGTCCACGCCGATGCTGTAATTGATGCGAAAATCGTTGAACCAGCCGAGCAAGTCGTCTTTCACCGTGGGGCGCCCGCCTTGCGGGCCTGACGGCGGCGACGTGGTGGGTTCGTTGTCTTTTCCCGAAAGGGCATCGCGCAATTGCCTGACGCTGAATGTCGTGTTCAGCTGCACGCCGAAGCCTGTGGTGCGCCACAGTTTTTTTCGTTTGTCAAAGACGAACGTGTTGACCCTCCGCCCGTTTTCGTCGGCCACGTATGGGTCGAAGCGGGCGTTCCACGTCAGGTTGACGATGCCTTTGAAAAAACGGAACAAGCCGCCGGTGGTGATTTCGCTCCAATTGAGCGAATCCGCCGTGATGTTGTAGGAGCCGTTGAAGGCGAGGCCGTCGAAGATGCGTTTTTTCAGCACGGAGTCCCTCTTTGCCGAATAATGCTTGAACTCCAGCACGTTGAGCAGCGAGTAGTTGAGGATGATGTCGCGCCGGGAAGTGTTGCTGGGAGGCCGCCCGAATATGGCATCATCGAAGATGTTGTACACCAGCGTATCATTGAACTGGGGACGCAAGTCGGTTTCGACCGTTCGATAATAATTGCTGTAAGGCCGTCTGGAGAAGTCGGGGCCGAAGCCCGCGCTCAGGGTGGGTTTCATCGTGTGGCGGAATCCGCGAAGCCAGCCCCTTTTGAATTGAGGGGTGAAAAACAATGCGGTATTCATGGAAATGCCGGCCGTATATCGGCCAAAGCGATAGAAACCCCAGTCGCGCAAGGTGGTGTCCACACCGAATTGGGTGCGTGTGCTGTCCACCACCACAATGACCTCGCTGCCATCCTGAATGGTGTCATAGACGTAGCGAATCTCCGGGAGCAGCTGTCGCTCGGTGGCGTAGGGATACCAGTTTTCCTCATAGTCGAGCCGTGGGGCCACGTTGAAATACTTGAGCACCTTGAAGGTGAAGTCCGTGCTGGCCGAGTGCTGTACCCCCAACCGAGCGCCTTCGAGGGTGCGGCGGGTGAAGAGCAGGGTGTCGGGAGTGCGAAGGCTGTTTTGGAACTTGGATGAATAGGTGAGCGAGATTTTCTCATACCACTGTTCCTTGCCCAAAGGCACTTTGCGCTTGAAGGGGAAAATGCGCTGCATGGTGAAGTTCACGTTGGGCAAGGTGATGTCCATGATGCGCGTCTGCGTGTTTTGGGAGTGGTTGAAGCTTGCCGCGAAGTTGTAAGGCTTGCCGGGGAAAGTTTTGGAATAGGTCAGGTTGGAGTTTAGCGTGTTTCGATACACGCTTTGGAAGTCGTTGAAATTTCGGTTTTGGTCGCGGTTGGTCTCGACGTTCACAGTGCCGCCGAATCGGCGCGTGGGGTGCGCCTTACCGTCCTGATTGTGTTGCCAAGCGATTCGGAACGACTTGGCGGACAGTTTGTTGGCAAAATTGTCCTCACGCACCCGATTGTTGAAGCTCATCAGGAAATTGCCGTTGTAGGCATACCGCTTGTTGTATCGGGAAGTGGCCGCTACTCCCCAGCTGCCACTGACATAAGCGGTGAACATCACCGATAGGTCAATATGCTCCGAAATCGGCTGATACCACCCAAAATCGCGCAAGCCAAAGCCCTCCACGCTGGCAAACTCAAAATCTCTGGGGATAATCACCCCCGCTTTTCGAGTTTTCGTGATGGGGAAAAAACCAAACGGCAGCACCAACGGCGTGGGCACGCCCCCCACTTCCACCACCGAGAACCCCGTGACCACAAGTTTGTCGGGAATAACTTTCAGGCGCTTGGTGCGCACGCCAAAATGCGGATTCGGATGGTCGCAGGTGGTGATGATGGCATCCTTGTTATAGATGGTGTTGCGCGAGCGTTGGGTCGTGTCGCTGCTCTCCGCTGCTCCGATGAATTTTGCCCGTTCTCCCAACACATAGAGGTCTTCCTGCCGGGTGCGGGCCTCGTAAATGATGCCTTTGCGCGTTTTGAAATTGTAGCGGAGTTGGTGAGCCGTGAAGCTTTGCGCGCCGTCGTTGAAATCCGGGTAGCCAGTCAGTTGGCCAGTAGTGTCGGCCAAAGGCGCGGCGCTGATTTCGCTCTTGTCGTAGTCGAGCAGAATGTAGCCTGCCTTGATGGTCAGGGAGGTGTATTTCACGGAGGCGTTGCCGTAGAGATGCACCTGTTTGTTGATAGCATCGAACCACATGGAGTCCTGCGCCCCGTATTCCACTTCGTCGTCGAGCGCGTCGTTGGAAATCCGCAGCCTGCCCAAATCCACCTCTACCGAGTCCGGCGCTCCTTCCGGCGGCACCGTGTCCAAGAGGCCACCCGGCGGTTGGCGCGCGGGGCCAATCGTTGCGGCAGAGTCGAGCGGCACTTGCGCTGAGGCCGTAGCACACGCAATCAGCGCAACTATTTGTAAGAAAAGCCGATATTTGCCCAACAATTTTTTCACGAAAAAAGGATTCGGGATGCAAGCAAGCGTTAGTGGGGGTTCAAATGTGGTTGGATACGACCCCACATTCAAAACGGGTTGGAAAGGCCAGCATTGAGAAGAACCATGACTCGACCTTTTTCATCTGAATATCAATTGTTTATTTTAATCTTCGAGTACGAACGGAATTTTTTTCCGCATTGATGACTGACAATCCGCGTTGTCGCCCGTTTATGGAACATTCTATCCTGAAATGCACTTCAAACGTCGAATCAACATCATTCCCGCCAGTTTTCATCAACCAATTTTGAAACCAAAAACTGAGTTATGAATTTGAAAATCGCCCTACGAACGCTCTCACTTCTCGCAGCGTGGCTTGTTTTGCAAAATTTTAACGTCGCTGAAAAACACACAGCCGAAACGACCGGGCTGCGCGTCGCCAGCGGCAAAAGTATGGACTTCCCCCACTTTACCAACTTACTTTCTCCCTCCACCCACCCTACTTACCGCATCAAGAAAGTGGTGCTCGACGCAGGACACGGCGGCAAAGACCCCGGCTGCATCGGCGCTATCTCGAAAGAAAAAGACAACGCGCTCGCCATCGTGCTCAAGCTGGGCGAGATGATAAAAGGAGCCTTTCCAGAGGTAGAAGTGATTTACACCCGCAAAACGGACGAGTTCATCGAACTCAACGAACGCGCCGCCATCGCCAACCGCAACAAGGCCGACCTGTTCATCAGCGTCCACTGCAACGCGGTGAAAGCCCCCCACATCCACGGCGCGGAAACGTATGTGATGGGGTTGCACACCGCCGACCACAACCTCGAAGTCGCCAAGCGCGAAAACTCCGTCATCTTTTACGAGAAAGACTACCAGAAAAACTACGAAGGCTATGACCCCAACAGCCCCGAAGCACACATCATCGGCAGTGTGTGGCAGAGCGCCTATCTGGAACAGAGCATCCTGTTCGCCAGTTTTGTGCAGCAGTTTGCTCGCACCACCGCATCGCGTGTTGACAAGGGCGTGAAACAAGCGGGGTTCCTCGTGCTGCGCGAGACCGCCATGCCCTCTGTCCTCATCGAGACGGGTTTCCTCACCAACCGAACGGAAGAAGAATACATCGCCTCCGAAGAAGGGCAGGCGCAGATCGCACAAGCCATTTTCGAGGCTTTTGAGGCGTACAAGCAGCACGTCGAAGGCGCTGAGGCAGAGCAAAAAAAAGCCAGCGCCCAAAAAATCGCCGCTACCTCAAAATCGCCCGCCACTTCCTCCCCGAAGAACGGAGGCGTCACCCCTCCCCCCACTGTGAACACACCCGCCACTTCCAAACCTACCCAAACAACCAACACGCCCGCTTCCACCGCGACCAACACCCAAAAACAGCCATCCAAGCCTGCCGCTGCCCACACCTCAAATACACCCCCAAAAACACAAACACCCAAAACGGCGACTCCGCCCGCCGCCACCGCCGAACCTGTCGGCCCCTTCCGCATCTTTTTGATTTCGTGGCCTATGCGCATGGATACCAACACCGGCCAAATGGCGCTATTGGGTGATGTGGTGGAAGAAAAATTGGAAAACAACTACTATTATTTCACAGGCAGATTCGACTCCCTCCAAGAGGCAGAACAGATATTGCCAGAAATAAAAAACCTCGGCTTTCGCACGGCGGCCATTGTGTCCGCACGATAAAAAAAGGCGCTTGTACCGTTGGAAATTATCAATCTTGCCCCCAAAAGTCCTCGAACAAACAACACACCGCAACAAAAATGCTCAAAATCAGCAACGAAACAAAAGTCGCCCTGCTTGCCATCGCCGCCATAGCCGTCGGTATCTGGGGATTCAAGTTCCTGAAAGGCCAAAATATGCTCACCTTTTCCAAGGATTTTTATGTGCGCTACGACAATGTGCAGGACTTGCGTGTTTCCGCCCCTGTTTTCATCCGGGGGCTTCAGGTGGGAAGCGTCAAGAAAGTAAGCATAGACCCCAAAGACGGGCAATCCATCATCGTGGTGCTCAATGTGGAGGGCGGGTTCGACGTGCCCAAAGATGCGATGGCCGTCATCACAAGCCCCAGTTTCATGGGGGGGCGGGCCATCGAACTTGAATACGACCGCGTCTGCACCAACGACTGCGCTCAAAGCGGCGATTTTTTGCAAGGCACTTCGCGCTCTTTCCTCGAAGGCATGATTACACCCGCAGAACTCGATGTCTATACCGACCGCCTGCGAAAAGGGCTGACCATCAACATTGATTCGCTTGCCAAAGCCAATCCCGAAAGTTTTGCCGGCACCTTGGAAGCATTGGACAACTCCCTCAAAAACATAGAGGCGCTCACTTATCGGCTCGACCGATTGATGGCTGCCAGCGAACGAGGCCTGACCGCCACCATCAACAACACCGCCGCGCTGACTGGCTCCTTAGCCACCAACAAAGACCAAATCAGCAGCATCATGCGCAACCTCGACACGCTTAGCCTTCAACTAAAAGACGCAGGATTCGACCAAAGCGCGCACAAAGCTACCACCACCCTCGACACGCTCACGCAACGCCTCTCCGACTTGCGCCGCACGCTTGCCACCACCGAAAGGACCCTTTCCAGTGTGGACACCCTCGCCCAAAACCTCTTGCACGGTAAGGGCACTGCCAACAAACTGCTAACCGACGAAGTGCTCGCCGAAGACTTGGAACGCACACTCCGCCACACCCAACTCCTCATTCAAGACCTCCGGCTCAACCCAAAGCGCTACACCACCGTAAAATTGAAAGTTTTCGGGAAAAACAAAACCAAAGGCTACGAAACACCATTCAACGACCCCATCTACACAATGGAGGCCGACAGCCTCGAACGGCTTTTCAGCAAACGACTGCGGGAAAATCAGCCAGACAATTGATAGACCGATGGGGCGGAGCATCAATTTGGCCGATGCTGAATAGTTGTCCAACTATTTCGCCCAAACCCCGTTTCCTCTTCTCGACATTCACACTCTACTCATCTTCCAAGATTTTTAAAAACGATTCTCTCGCAATGGCACATTTCCAACGCACCGCATCCGCCGTATGGCGCGGCACTGGCCTCGAAGGCTCAGGCGTACTCGACGGCCCTTCGGGCGTGCTTTCCGGCACCCCTTACTCTACCGCCAAACGCTTTCAAAACGACGACGGCAAAGCAGGCACCAACCCCGAAGAACTCATCGCAGCCGCCCATGCGGGCTGTTTCGTCATGGCACTCAGCTTCCAACTCGCCGGCGCGGGCTTCACCGCAACGGAGCTACGCTGCTCATCTACCATTGATATGCAAAAAGGAGATGGCGGAGGCTGGTCATTTGAAAAAATCACGCTTCGCCTCGAGGGCGAGGTGCCGGGCATTTCCGCCGAAAAATTTGCCGAACTAACAAACAACGCCAAGGTGGGCTGCCCAGTAAGCAAGGCACTTGCCGCCGTGCCGATTACCTTGGAAGCAAAATTGGTTTGAAGGTTTGGGGGTTTGAGGGTTTGAAGGTTTGGGGGTTTGAAGGTTTCTGGTTTGAAGGTTTGAGGGTTTGGGGGTTTGAAGGTTTGGGGGTTTGAAGGTTTGGGGGTTTGAAGGTTTCTGGTTTGAAGGTTTGAGGGTTTGAAGGTTTGGGGGTTTGAAGGTTTGAGGGGTCGCATGGGGGTGTTGAGAGTGTCCACAAAACTGTGTCACCCCAATTGGGGCAATGAGAAAACACAGAGACACTGAGGCACAGGGTTCTGGTTTTCAATAACTTACGTTCCTTGGAGTGCAGTGTTCGCTGTGTAAAAAAACATATATAGTCAACGCAGAGTGGTTTTGAACGAACAGTCCAACCTTTTCTAATCTTTCTGTTCAAAACCACCTTGCGCCGACTGTAAGAAGGTTTGACACGCTTTTCTGAACACTCTCAACACCCCCATGCGCCCCCTCAAACCTTCAAACCCTCAAACCAGAAACCTTCAAACCCCCAAACCCTCAAACCCCCAAACCTTCAAACCCCCAAACCTTCAAACCAGAAACCTTCAAACCAGAAACCTTCAAACCCCCAAACCTTCAAACCCTCAAACCCCCAAACCCTCAAACCAGAAACCTTCAAACCCCCAAACCCTCACCCCCCCAAACCTTCAAACCAGAAACCTTCAAACCCTAAAACCCTAAAACCCCCTCAAGTATCGAATCACCGCCCAGCGGATGTCGGTCCGCGCATCATTCTTGTCGCCGGGGAGGGGCTTATGAAAGCTTAGGATATCAGGATTGACTCCCGCCTTTCCATCTGCGTCGGGCGATGCTTTCAGAAATTCCATTCTATACTCGCCGCCCGTCAATAAAAAATCGGGCAACACGACGCGATAAATGCGCGTGTCGTCGAGCGGTGTTTCGGATACCAACCAGCGGCCCGTCTCACCTTGGCGGATGTTGCGCAGCTGCAAGTATCCCCCCTTGCCTTTGTTTTCCAAACTCGCCTCCAACGTGCGGCGCAGCAGCGAGCCGCGCATCTCCACCTCCGTGATGCCGCCGCCGAACGGCAACATTCGCACGATGTCCACCTCGGTAAGCGTCGGGGCCAGCACATCGTCCACTCGAATAGAGCCACTGTTCAAGAGAGCACATTCAGGATTGGTTTTGGAAGCTGCCATCATGGCTGCGGTGATGAGTTCGCCCGCCCTGCACTGTGTGTGTCGCACGATGGTTTCGCGGCAATCCAAAGGCTCGGGCAGCACCGTCACGATTGCAGCAGGCTGAAAACCACTTGATTGCAAAGATTCGTTTTTGATTTTTTCCCACTTGGCTACCACGGCAGCCGTCGCGGGGTCGTCGGCAATGGAGGCATCCACCCGTCGCAACTCGGATTTCACGGTGGCCGATTTGTTCTTCTTGTCGTAGCGGAGCGTATGCACATACACCGTTTTGGCGTTTGCGTCGGCTTTGGCGATGGTGGCTTTGTCCATCTTGTGAATCTGGTTGTCGTGCTCATGGCCACCCATGATGAGCGGTATGCCGGGCAAAACGGCAGATAGTTTCTTATCGTCTTCGACGTTCAGGTGGGTGAGGGCTACCACCACATCTGCGCCTTTCCCTTGCTCCGCATGAAGATTTTTGAGGGCGGCAAAACTATTGTTGGATGCCTCGAAGTAGTCGGTGTAAGCCACATAAGGTTTTATACCCGTGTTGATGGTGACACCGAACAACCCCAAGCGCACAGAGGTGCCATCGGCATCCCTCACCTCGAAGATGTGAGTGTCGCCGCACTCCTCCATGCTCCCTGCCTTGCGTTTTTCAAAGTGCTTCATCTTGCCATTCTCCACCTGAAACACATTAGAGCCAACCCACAAAAACGCCGACTCATCTATGCGGGCCTGCAAGTCCGCCACATCGTCATAGTCGAATTCATGGTTGCCAAACACCACCCAATCGAGGCCGAGCGCGTTCAGCACCTCCACCATCTGCTTGCCCCGGATGCGTTTGCCCTCGTGGCGCAACGTGCCGATGACCGACGGGCTGATGAAGTCGCCAGCCAGCACGGTGTAGGTGTTGGGATTTTTGGCCAACAGCTCTTTGCGAATCGTCGCCACCCTTGCCAGCCCCCCCGTATTGTCCGATGGCGCGGGCGATATTTCGTACACGTCGTTCATTTGCAGGAACTGGATTTCGATGTACCCATCGTCGCCGACCTGTTTTTGAGCAGTCTTGCAAGTGAAAAAGGAGAGGGCCGCGAGGAGCAGCGCGAGCGTTCTTAATACTTTCATTGAAAATTTTTTTTGAAACAAAATGGCGGAATAAGGGGATTTTCGCGGCTAAGGTAATGTCTCAAACATGCTTTAAGTAGTCTCGTTTTTTATCAACCTCATCGCCTTTATCAACTTTTGTCAACATCATGCCCGAATCAAACATCATCACACCACCACTGCTCTGGCAACCCTCCCCCACCCTGCTCAAAGAAAGCCACCTCGCTCGCTACATGGCGTGGCTGGCAAGCGAGAAAGGGTTGCGCTTTCGCCATTACCGCGATTTGTGGAAATGGTCAACCGACCATTTGGAAGACTTTTGGGAAAGCCAGTGGGAATACTTCCAAATCATCAGCCACTCGCCGTACGCCTCCGTCCTTTCTGGCTCGAAAATGCCCGACCACAAGTGGTTTGAAGGCGCGACGCTCAACTACGCGGAACATGTTCTTCGAAACAAAACCGAGACAAGACCCGCCATTTTGTTCAAAAACGAAAGGCAAGGATTGGAGGAAACCAGCTGGGCAGAACTCGAACGCCAAACCATCTCACTTGCTCGTTTTCTGAAACAATGCGGCGTGCAAAAAGGCGACCGCATAGCGGCCTATCTGCCCAATTCGCCCCATGCCATCGTGGCCGTGTTGGCGGCCATGAGCATCGGCGCGGTGTGGTCGAGTTGCTCGCCCGACTTCGGCGCGGCGAGCGTGGCCGACCGATTTGTGCAAATCCAGCCGAAGGTTTTGATTGCCGTGGACGGTTACACCTACGGCGGCAAGCATTTTGACAAACGCGACACCGTGCGCGAATTGTGCCAACTGTTGCCATCGGTGGAGCAAGTGATTTTTATCCCCTATTTGGACAAAAACGCACACTTGGTTGTTGAAAAAGAGGTAACGAAGTGGGAAAATATCGTCAACCCAGCACCCCTCCTGCCAACTGGCGGAGAGAGAGCGAGGCTGCACTTCGAGCCACTCGCCTTCTCCCACCCCATCTGGATTCTTTACTCCTCCGGCACCACTGGCGTGCCAAAAGCCATCACACACTCGCACGGCGGCAACTTGCTCGAACACCTCAAATACGTCCACCTGCACAACGACGTGCGACCCGGCGAACGCTTCTTCTGGTACTCCACCACCGGCTGGATGATGTGGAATTTCACCCTTGCCACCATGCTCGCAGGGGCGACCATCGTGCTCTACGACGGCAGCCCGGGCTACCCAGATTTGAACGTGTTGTGGGAACTGGCGGAAAAAGCACCCATTCACCATTTTGGCACCAGCGCGCCATTTTTGGTCAGTTGCATGAAAGCGGGCGTTTCACCGAAAACAAAATTTGACCTCACAAACCTGCGCAGCATCGGCTCCACCGGCTCGCCCCTGCCACCTGAAGCCTTTGGTTGGGTCTATGAAAACATCAAGCCCGACGTGTGGCTCTCCAGCATGGCCGGCGGCACCGATGTTTGCACGGCTTGGGTAGGAGGAAATCCATTGTTGCCCGTGTATCAGGGCGAAATTCAGTGCCGCTGCCTCGGCTGCGCCATGGAAAGTTGGGACGAAAACGGCCGTCCCGTCCCCGTCGGTGAAGTAGGCGAAATGGTGGTGACAAAGCCAATGCCTTCCATGCCTGTGTTTTTTTGGAACGACGCGGATGGCTCCAAATACCGCGCTTCCTATTTTGAGGAATACCCAGGCGTGTGGCGGCACGGCGACTGGCTGCAAATCACGGAGCGCGACACGCTGGTCATACTCGGTCGCTCCGACGCAACGCTCAATCGGCAGGGGGTGCGTATCGGCACGGCGGAGATATATCGGTGTTTGGACAAGCTCGCCGAACTGCGCGACAGCCTCATAATCAATCTCGAACGCGCCGATGGCTCTGATTGGATGCCGCTGTTCGTGGCGCTGTCGCCCGGCGCCACGTTGGACGAAGCCCTCAAAGGCCGCATCAAAGCCGCGCTGCGAGCAGAATACAGCCCCCGCCATGTGCCCGACGATATTCTGGAAATCCCCGACGTGCCCTACACCATCTCCGGGAAAAAAATGGAGACACCCGTAAAGAAGATATTGCAGCAAAAGCCGTTGGAAAAAGCCTTCAACCGCGACTCCATGCGCAATCCCGAAGCCATGGATTTTTTCATCGAGATGGCTAAAAATTTGAGCAAATAATCGCACAGCCGGACATTTTCAAATTTGCCACTAAGTCACAAAGAAGCAAAGCAAAATACTCATTGGATTTGCCACATTTTGTGCCTTTGTGTCTTTGCAGCACAAAAACAATGTCCAATGGTGCGGCAAATGATGCACAATCACTGCTCTTTCCGCAGCCTGAACACGCGCACCGTGCCTCGTTCGAGCACCAGACTATCGAGCAAAGGCTGCAGGGCGGGCTGCTCGTCCACTTGCCGTGTATCCGAGTAGAGATATAGAGCGCCCTCGTTGACCATTCCCTGCAACGCGGACGGGGTAAGTCGGTTTTCGGCAAATGCCCAGCCTTTCTTGTTGATGTGGTAGAAAAAAATCTGGTACGAATCGTCGTTGCCGACCACGCAAAGCGCCGAATCTGGCGCCGCCTCGCGCAGTTCTTTCTTGTGCAATAGCCAGTCTTTGTTAAATCCGGGCGAATCAGGGTTCCAGCTGTTGCGCGTGCGCAAATAGGCCGTCAGCGGCATCAGCAACAGCAGAAAAACCGCCACGCGCCGGGCAGCGACACCCCCACCAAGCATCTGCATCGCACCGTAGCTCACCAAGATAAAAAGCAACGGCACAAAAGGAAAGAGATAGTAGTCGTGCACATTGGCAATCATGTTTATTTCATAGAAAAAATACAGCAGAGCGGCAGCGGAAAGCGCCACCAGCAGCGCGAATCGCCCATCTCGATAAGCCTTTCGTTTGAAAGCAAAATAAAAACCTGCCACAAAAAATGGCACGGCGGCGTAGTTGAGCAGCATCTCCGGCAGGGTGGAAACAAGATTGTCGAACACGAATCGGAGCAACCTTGACATGGGAAACCGATTGTCCAAAATGCCGCCTACCACATCAGTGCCTTGCCAAGTCGGTATCACCCAAACATACCAAGCCACAGGCGGAATCAAGAAAATGGCCATCGTCAGCGCCCCCCGCACTGGCTCCCTCCATGCTTTCTTCCGCAAATACTCCTTTGCAAAACACACAAAAGGCACCACAAAATAAATGACAAATGGCAGCTTGCACAGCGCGGCGAGGCTGATGAAAAAACCCGCCGCGAACAATGCGCCCCAGCCCCGGTGCGCATACCAATGAAAGAAAAAAGCAAGTCCCCAGATAGAGCAGCAGAGCGCAAAATTGTCGGGCAGGGGATTCACCATGTAATAGAAAAACGCGGGCGAAAAATGGAGCGCCCAAGCCCCTGCCAATGCCACCAACGAGTCGCCAAACAGATTTTTTATCAAAAAAAACATACCCAACAGCGCGGAAAGACCCACCACAAAGGTGAGCAAGCGCGTGAGCATGAGGTGCTTGCCAAACACTTTGTACGCCCCCGCAAACAACCACTGCATCAATGGAAACTCTTTTCGCTCCACACCATCGCCGCTGCCCCGCACATCCAGACGCGGATTGAGAATGTTGAAATCCTCCTCAAAAAAATTGACGATGACAGCTTGGGTCTGCGCCTGCCGCCACACATGCACCCCAAGCAAATCGGCATGAAAAGCCCTCCAATGCATGGCCACGCTCAACACCGGGAGCAAGATAAGCAGCACATACAAAGCATTTTTCCTCAAAAAATCCGGGATATTCGACACTTTTGCAACAATATGAAGCGCAAACTTACATTACCTTGCGACATCAACAGACCCGTATCATGCGCTTATTTCACATCCTATTGGTCACCACACTCCTTGTCGCAGCCTGCTGCAAGGAAGCAACCCTTTCCTTACCGACCTTTCGGGAGCTGCCCAGCCCAGTAGCCGATGATTTTTCGTCCATTTGGATGCTCGACACGTTGCGTGGCGTAGCCGTGGGCGGCAAGGCGTGGGAGCGCGGATTCATCGTCTCCACAGCAGATGGCGGCCTCACCTGGCGAACAGACACTTTGCTCCAACGGAAAATGGAATGTGTGCGATTCGACCGCACGGGGCAAGGCTATGTGTGTGGGCAGGATTTTGCCCTTTACCGCTCGCCCGACGGCGATTCGTGGGCAGCATGGCGCGTCAACTACCAATGGAATCGCGCTTGTTGGCTACTCGATGGTCAGCGCGGCGCCATGGTGGCCGGCGGGGCCTATCGGTTCGGAGAGATTTTCGCTTTCGGGCCGACGGCTTTCTGGCAATTGGACACTTTGCAAAAAACCGAAAACGTGCTGTCAGATGTGACATTCTCGGACAGCATCACTGCCCATGCCGTGGGCTTGGGCTGGGTGCTGCGCTCCGACGACGCAGGGCGAACTTGGCAACGCCTCGACATCACGGGCGACTTTTTCCGCTCGGTTCATTTTCCTGCTCCGCACACAGGCTATATCTGTGGCTCAAGTGGCGCCATCCTGAAAACGCTCGATGGCGGGCGTTCTTGGCAAGAAATTAGAAAGGGAGGCAGTCTCGGCAAACGAAACCAACCCCTGCGAGCGTTGTGGTTCGTCAGCCCCGACACGGGCTTTGTGGTAGGCGACGACGGCTTGTTTTGGATGACCGAAAATGGGGGCATCACATGGGCGCAAGTGGAACAAGCACCCGCAGACGCTGATTTCACCAGCGTGTTCGCCCTTGCAGATTCTGCCTCGCATCATCGCGGTTGGGCAGTCGCTGCCAATGGTCGCATTTTCGGGTTTGAATGGTGAAAAAATTGGGAAACCGATTGAATATCTGACAATAAAAACAAACCAGCACTCAGCCTCCCCCTTCGCCTATGCGATTATTTGTGACGTGCGGCGTCATAGCGCGATTTTAAAAAAAACAGTTGGGCGCTGATATGTGTTGGTGTTGCGAAAAAACCTATTTTTGGAACAAATTATCGAGCCATGTTGCGACCTCTATTTTGCTTGTCGTTTTTAGCCTTCCTAACCGTTGAGGGTTGGTCGCAGGGCTACAGGCCGCCCGTCACAGGTGTTGGCATCGTCTATAACACCGAGACGACATTCAATTTCAGGCTAACGACCAATCGGGCTTATGCCTTGGGGGTCGAGTTTGGCCGCTTGCGCACCTACTACAAGACCACTTCGTTCAATTTTAGCTTTGGCGAGCTCAAAAGCCCCAAGGAACAGCGCCAAAGTGCCGACCCGGCGGCAAGCCGCTCGTTCAGGCCTTATGTGTTTGGCAAACAAAACAACCTTTTCATGCTGCGCAGCGGGTGGGGTGTCAAGCGATATTTTTCCGAAAAAGCCAAGCAGAAAGGTGTGGCGATTGGGATGAACTATTCCATTGGGCCGTCACTGGGGCTGTTGAAGCCCTACTATTTGGCATTAGCATACACCAACCCCGACGACCCGCGCAATTTCAGGGTATTGCATCAAAAATACTCGGACGGCAACGCCGATGTGTTTCTCAACAACACCCGCATCCTCGGCGCGTCGCCACTCACTCGGGGCATCAGCGAAATCACTCTCCTACCCGGTGCCAGTGGCGCTATTTCGATGCACATTGACTGGGGCGCGTTCGATGAGTTTGTGAAAGCACTCGAAATCGGCTTCATGTTGGATGTCTTTTTAAAAGAAGCGCCCATCCTCGTCGAGCAAAACAGCCCAATGTTTTTCAATTTTTTCGTAAATCTGCAACTCGGAAAAAGAAAATAATCATGCATCTGAATGCCAACTTGGCCAATTTATATTCACGACTTCTGGAGCATTTGAGCGATGACAGCAAACTCGAACCTATTGCACGTCTGTCCCAATCTATTCGCAAAAGAAGAAAAAGAAGGCATCTACCCAGATTAAAGAGGAGTTAAACCTGCCCGTTGGCAAGGCAGAGATGCCCTTGATTGGTTTGTACGATTTTCAAAGGATTACGAGCGCCGTTCGTTCAAAACCACCTTTAACGCACGAGAACCTGTTTTAAAGGCTTGCCCGGCCAAGTGAAGCGGACGGGGCTGATTTGCGTTGACTCATACTACTGGACATTTTTCACGCAACGCCACAACGATGTGAAGTGCAAAGCGGGCAGAGTCAATTCGTTGTGTCGTCGTGGCGTTGTGTGAAATAAAAATGTCCAATATTATGGCGTTGACTATAAAACAAAGACTACCTCCCAAAGCGTTGATGATTTCTTCAACAATTGTTGGTGAAGGCACCAACAAGGGCTCAAAAAGATAATAACAACATCCTAAGCGCCCCTAACCCTCCCTCGCCGCCCGCCACAACATCACCGACCTGTCGTCGCTGCACGACACGAGGCACTTGGGCAGCCACAGCAGCCGGTTCACCGAATTGATATGCCCACCATGGCGCATCGTGTCCACCACTTTCAAGAGTTCGAATGTTTGCGCGTCCCAGATTTTCAGCGTTTTGTCGCGGCTGGCGGTGGCAAACAAAGTTCCATCTGGCGAAAAAACGATGTGGTTCAGGGTGAACAAGTGAGCTGGCTGCTCGGATACTAGTCGAAAAACATTTTCCAAATCCCACACCCGCAACATCGCGTCGCGCCCACCGCTCAGCAGATGGCGGCCATCGGGCGAGTATGCGACCGTGAAAACAGAGTTGGTGTGCGCATTTTTCAAAGTGTGGCGCAATTCAAAAGTCTCGGCATCCAACACATAGATTGAATGGTCGCTCGCGCCGACGGCGAGTTCTTTTCTTGTTGGCGAAAACGAAATGCTGCGCAAGGCTTGATTGGAAAGATGAAAACTCTCCACGCTGCGGCCTTTTTCCAAATGCCAGCGCGTCAAGACACCGTCGCCACCGACGGTAAAGACCCAGTTTTCGGCAATCAAAATGTCGAAAGTCCCTTTTCCGTGATGCTGGATGCTCCGCCCTTTGTCCGGATCGTTGCGGTCGAGCCAGCGCACCCCGCCGTTCATGTCGCCTGCCACGAGGCGGCCATTGGGCAGGGCGCACAGCGAAAAAATTTGCGTCTCCGCAGAGGCCGCCAGTTGCCCCGTTTCCGGGTCGTTGAGGTTCCACTCTGCCACCCAGCCGTCGCCACCTGCCGACAAAAAATGCTGCTCGTCTTTGCCGAGTGCCAGCGCATAGACAGCGGCGCGATGCCCGGTGCAGGTGTGGATTTTTTCGATTTTCATGCGATGAGTGGATAACACAGAGCGCGCAGAGGTGTTTCAAGGAGAAATACGGAGCGTGCTCTGCTTGCCCTGTGTGACACCTCTGCGTCCTCCATCTTAAAAAAAGAACGCACCTCACCCCTCCAACAACACTTAAACATTTCTCAACGACCCTATCTCCCCACCATATCCTCTGGGCGCACCCACTGGTCAAATTCTTCTGCCGTCAGGTAGCCAAGTGCCAGTGCCGATTCTTTCAACGTAAGCCCTTCTTTGTGGGCTTTTTGCGCGATTTCGGCAGCCTTGTAATAGCCGATTTTGGTGTTCAAAGCCGTCACCAGCATCAAAGAGTTGTTGACGTGTTTCGTGATGTTGTCGCGCAGCGGCTCGATGCCGACGGCGCATTTGTCGTTGAACGAAACGCAGGCTTCGCCGATGAGCCGTGCGGAGTGCAGGAAGTTGTAAATCATCACCGGCTTGAACACGTTGAGTTCAAAATGGCCGTTGGAGCCGCCTATGTTGATGGCCACATCGTTGCCCATCACTTGGGCGGCCACCATCGTGAGCGCCTCGCATTGAGTAGGGTTCACCTTGCCGGGCATGATGCTGGAGCCGGGTTCGTTGTCGGGGATAAAAATTTCGCCGATACCGGAGCGGGGGCCGGATGAGAGTATCCGAATGTCGTTGGCTATTTTCATCAGGCTGACTGCGACAGTTTTCAATGCACCGTGCGCCTCCACGATACCGTCGTGAGCAGCGAGGGCCTCGAATTTGTTGGGCGCGGTCACGAAAGGCAAGCCTGTCAGCGCGGCGATGTGGCGTGCCACGTTTTCCGAATAACCTTTTGGCGTGTTGATGCCCGTGCCGACTGCCGTGCCGCCGAGCGCGAGTTCGGTCAGATGCGGAAGGGTGTTGCGAATGGCCCGCAGCCCGTGGTCAAGTTGGGCGACGTAGCCAGAAAATTCTTGGCCGAGGGTCAAAGGCGTGGCATCCATGAAATGGGTGCGACCGATTTTCACCACGTCCATGAATTGTTCGGATTTGGTTTTGAGCGTATCGCGCAATTTTTCGATGCCCGGAATGGTGACCTCCACGAGCATCTTGTAGGCCGCGATGTGCATCGCCGTCGGGAAGGTGTCGTTCGATGATTGCGACTTGTTCACGTCGTCGTTGGGGTGCACAAACTTTTGTTCGTCGGTGAGCTGGCCGCCGTTCAAGACATGGGCACGGTAAGCGATGACCTCGTTCGAGTTCATGTTGCTTTGGGTGCCGGAGCCGGTTTGCCACACCACGAGCGGGAATTGGTCGTCCAATTTGCCTTCCAAAATCTCGTCGCACACACGGGCGATGAGGTCGCGTTTTTCTTTTGGCAACACGCCTGCCTCGTAGTTGGTGAGCGCAGCGGCTTTTTTCAAATAAGCGAAGGCGCGAATGATTTCGATGGGCATCCGATTGGTGTCGCGAGCGATTTTGAAATTCTCGATGGAACGCTGCGTCTGTGCCCCCCAATACACATGGGCTGGCACTTGCACTTTGCCCATCGTGTCTTTTTCAATACGGTAATCCATGTATGGTGATGCGTTGGTTTGCCCGCCTGAACGAGTCCCGTCCGCAGTGGCGCGGTCGGATGGTCAGGTGGGTTGGTTTGTTGAATTGAGCAGGGCAAAGGTAAAATTTGTCGAATCCCAGTTGTTGGAAAGTATGAGTTTTAAGAAGGCGCGAGCGTTCCTTACCCAAACCAAATAGAAGTAAAACCCTTGCGCTCAAGCAGCGCGGTTTCTTGCGCGATGGCTCTTGGGAAGAGGATGTTGCATTCCAGATGATAATGCAAGCGCATATCCGCGTCGAATGCTCGCAGCAACGCATACCACTGCAAGTGTTCAGCCGAGGCATCGAGTGGTGCCACGAATTCTGCTGACAACATTCGGATGTCTTTCAGTAGGTCGGCACACCGGTTGTGTTCGTTTTCAATGATCCGTATGGGTTTTTCTACCCGACCAAATGCTGGCGCCACAAAAGGCAGCTTGCTGAAATAGACATTTTCCATTTCCAAAATGTAGGGAAAGAGCGCGTACTCCACGCTCGTGATGTGCTGCCGCATACAGTTGTCCAATTGGAGCAGGCGCTCGTAAATTTCTCGCGTCTCTGGATGCCGCTCCGCTTCCAATGCGCTCACGACCGCACCCAGACCCAGCAACTCAGGCATGGTCTTGCGGATATTGACATGGTGTGTGCCCACGATGTGTTCCACCAACATCTTGGTATCCCATGTCGCGTAGTCAACTGTTGGCATCCCGGTCTCTTTGTTGACGATGGGTTGCGTGTTCATTTTTTTTAGATTTTATACCTTGATTCGCTAGGAGCTGTCAGTTCGCCATGATTGTTGTCCGTGATTTTGAACAGATTGCGCTTATGGCCGTGCCCAAAACTTGGCGGCGCGAAGTACACCAAATGCAAAAGTCAGACACCCCAGGCTACTCGACAATGACGCACGACGGTGGCAAGGGTTGATATTTGTCAATGTAGGGTTGATTTGGCGCAACCGCAGAGGATACATTTGCCTGCATTTTTTCACAACAACCCTTCGCGCACCAAGTCGTGAAGATGCACCATGCCCAGATAACGCCCTTCGTGCAGCACGACCAATTGCGTGATGGAATGTTGGCGCAAGAGCGCCAATGCATCCACTGCCAATGCGTCCGGGCCGATGCTTTTGGGGTGGGGGGAAAGAATATCGCTGGCCAGCACCCCGGTGAGAGGGCCTCCGCGTTGGAGCATTCGGCGCAGGTCGCCATCGGTGATGATGCCCATGAGATGTTCGCTGTCGTCGAGCACGGCGGTGGCGCCGAGGCGTTTGGAAGAAATTTCGATAATAATCTCGTTCAGTGTGGCATCGGGTCTCACGGCGGGGCGTTCGTGTAGGGTGTAGAGGTCGCGCACCCGCAGGTAGAGTTGTTTGCCCAAAGCGCCGCCGGGATGAAATTTGGCGAAATCGCCCGGCGAGAAGCCTTTGTGCGCAAGCAACGCGACGGCCAACGCATCGCCTAAGGCCATTTGGGCGGTGGTGCTGGCTGTGGGGGCTAGGTTGTTGGGGTCGGCCTCATGTTCCACAGGCGTCCACAACACATAGTCGGCCTGGCGGGCGAGGGTGCTGTTCCGATTGGCGGTCATGGCGATGATGGGGTTTCCGAAATTTTTGACCAAAGGTACGAGCACCTTGATTTCGGAAGTCTCGCCGCTTTTTGAAATACAAAGCACAAGGTCGTATTGGCGAATCATGCCCAAGTCGCCGTGAATCGCGTCGGCAGCGTGTAGAAACATTGCGGGCGTGCCGGTGGAATTGAGCGTGGCCGTGATTTTCTGTGCCACGATGGCGCTTTTGCCAATGCCCGTGAGCACCACTCGCCCCGGCGACGCGGCAATGGCCTCCACGCAGGCAAGGAAGTCAGTGGTATCGTCGAGGCTATCGGCCAAGGCCGTCAGCGTGTTGGCCTCGATTCGGATAGTTTGGCAAGCAATGTGCAGGATGTTGGATGCGCCTTCTGTGTGCATTTTTCTCAATCATTAAAAGGGCGGCAAAGATATAAGCCGCTTGCGTATCTTTGTGCCGTATAAAACGCTCAAAGCCAGTAGGCTTCCCATATCATGCCCATTGATTTGATATTCCTGATAGTGTTTGGCTATGGCTTCTGGCAAGGCTACAACAGGGGCATCGTCAGCACTGTTTTCAACATACTGGCCTATGTTTTTGGCGTTGTGTTCGCTTTCAAAATCACGCCACTTACCACCAACATCCTCGAACGGATGTTCAATACTCAGAACCCCACGCTTTTTGCGGCCGCTTTTATCCTCAACATGGCGCTCATCATGTTCATGATGCGTGCCACCGCAAAAGCATTTGAGCGCGGGTTGCAAGCCGTCTATCTCGGTTTTCTCAATCGAACGCTTGGCGGTGCGCTAATGGCCAGCTTGGCCGTCCTGATTTACAGCATCTTGCTTTGGTTTGCCGTGAAGGTTCAATTCGTCAACCAAGCCACGCTCGACGAATCGCGCACCTATTACAAAATACTCGAAAAATTGCCGGGTGGCGCCAAACAGGTGGCCTCGCAGCTGCGCCCTTTTGCCGAAGAGGCTTGGGACACTTCGCTCAACTGGCTCGACCGACTCGACAAATACGGCATTCAAAAAACAGAATCCGCGCCCAATGTGTATAAGCCGAAAGGCGGTGCCGTAGAAACCGCGCCCGAAGGCGCCGACAAACGCCCCACCTACACCTATCCGACCGACGACGACGGCATCGAGGAATAGCCGCGATGAATATTCTCCTGCTCGACAACTACGATTCTTTCACGTACAACCTGTACGATTACCTGCTTCAGACCGGAGCAGACTGTCAGGTGGTGCGCAATGATGCCCTCCCGCTCCATTCCCTCAAACGCCTCGACTTTGATGCCTTGGTCTTTTCGCCCGGCCCCAAGCGCCCTGCCGACGCGGGGCTGATGACGGCGCTCATCGAGCGTTTTCACCGCGAAGTGCCCATGCTGGGCGTTTGCCTCGGCCATCAGGCGCTAGGCGAGTTTTTCGGGGCGAGGCTCGTGAAAGCAAAAACCCCGATGCACGGCAAAACCACCGAAATACAGCACTATGGCCACCCGCTCTTTGCGGGCATCCCCTCTAGATTCGGTGTGATGCGCTATCACTCCTTGCTCTTGGATTCACTTGACGGAACCCCGCTCGACTGTCTGGCCGTCTCTGATTCAGGTGAAATCATGGCGCTGGCGCACCGCACACTCCCGCTTGTGGGCGTTCAATTTCATCCTGAATCCATCCTGACCGAACACGGCTTGCAAATACTGCGCAATTGGGTGGGCATGGTGGAGGACAGCTAGCCGCGTCTGAACACCCAACGCAAAAAATCCGGCATGGCTGCTCCCCAAGTCATGGGTTCGTGCCGACCACCCTCCATCTCCAAATATCGGATTTGCGCGTCGCCCACGCCCTTTGTTTTTAGTACCCGAATCAAATCGAGCGTGTCGTCAATCGAGTCAATCACGCCATTGCCGTTGCGGTCGTCCTCCTCGTCCAATGTGCCACACTGGAACCAAAACCGCTGCCGAACGTCCCACTGAACCGACGTGGCCACAATGTCGTGCATGATGCGGTCGGCATCCGGGTCGTGAGGGTCAACGGGTGTCCACCGCCACCACAACGAGCCAGAAAACACGCCTGCCACGCCAAAAATCTGCGGGTAGGCCCATGCGATATCCAAGGCCGACAAGCCACCGAGCGAAAACCCGGCATAAGCCGTCTCCGCCCGATGGCCCGATATGCGAAATTGCCGATGCAGGTAAGGCAACAATTCCTCCAAAACAAAATCGCGGTAAAATCGCGCCTTGTCGCCCCGCCCCTTGTAGTCGGCTTGGCGCACCGTGCCGTATTCGCGCATTCGTTCGCCGGAGGCATACACCCCCACCACGATGCACCCCGGAATTTCTTTTTTGAAAAAAGCCGTTCCAAAATGCGGGCAAAACCCATGCGGGGCAAATCCTGCCCGTCGTTGAAAAGCACTAATGGGTAGTGTCGCCCCCGCGAGAAATGATAGTCAGGTGGCAGGTACACGTCGAAATCCACCTCGCGTTCGAGCACAACGGAAGGAAAATGGCGCACCTGACGGAGATGTGGCGCCTTGCGCCGCAGCAACTCCTGAAGCGTCTCAATGGGTTTTTGCCAAAAATTCATGGGCATATTTGGAATCGAGCACAATAAGACTGTCAATGGCGAAAATGCGCAACAACAGCGACAGCTATCCCGCTCCAAAAAATGAACGAGAAACACAACGCACGGATGTGGCGGCAAAAATTTGGAAAATTTGGAGAATCAATGATAGTGTTGAAAAAAACGTAAAAACTTTGGGTAGAAGGTAGAAGGTAGAAGGTGGAAGGTGGAAGGTGGAGGGTAGAGGGTGGAGGGTGGAAGGTGGAGGGTGGAGGGTGGAAGGTAGAGGGTGGAAGGTGGAGGGTGGAAGGTAGAGGGTGGAGGGTGGAAGGTGGAGGGTGGAGGGTGGAAGGTAGAGGGTGGAGGGCTTTGAGGCTTGCTTTGAGGTTGCTTACTGTTTCAATAAATATGCGAATGGGGGTTAAAACTTCTTGGCGTTTGATATTCAACCTTATTGAGGATGTCTCATAAGCGATGTTTGTTTGACAGGATTGACATGGTTCGCGCCCTTTTTCGGGTAAAAAAACCTGTAAATCTTGTTAATCCTGTCGAAATTTAAACTTGTGATACGGCCTCAATAGCGTGCGCCTTTTGCGTTTTACCACAACCCCGAATTCGCATATTTATTGAAACAGTAAGCAACCTCAAAGCAAGTCTCAAAGCCCTCCACCTTCTACCTTCCACCCTCTACCTTCCACCCTCTACCTTCCACCCTCTACCTTCCACCCTCCACCTTCTACCTTCCACCCTCTACCTTCCACCCTCCACCTTCTACCTTCTACCCTCCACCTTCCACCCTCCACCTTCCACCCTCCACCTTCCACCCTCCACCTTCCACCCTCCACCTTCCACCCTCCACCTTCTACCTTCTACCCTCCACCTTCCACCCTCCACCTTCCACCTTCCACCTTCCACCCTCCACCTTCCACCCTCCACCTTCCACCCTCCACCCTCCACCCTCTACCCTCCACCCTCCACCTAAATTTTCTTAAAAAACATTGGCAAGAACAGCAAATGAAGCGACCTTTGAACGCTAAACAAAGAGAGAGCGTCCCATGATTGTCACAACCTATCTCCAAACACCCATCGGATGGTTCGAAATCAGCGGTAGCGAATTGGGCATTCGCACTGTGCACTATTGCGACAAACCCGGCGAACCCGCATCAGCCTTGCCCGACGCTCACCCGGTGGCGATATGCCGCAACCAGTTGGCAGCCTACTTTGAGGGTACACGCACCTACTTCGACGTGAAAATAGATTGGAGCGGCCAGCCCGAGTTTCATCGCCAGGTGTGGGCCCAACTCTTGCAAATCCCTTACGGCACCACCACTTCCTACTCCGAAATCGCCCAAAAATTGGGAAATCCCTCGGCAGTGCGGGCTGTGGGCATGGCCAACCGCTCCAATCCATTGGCCATCGTCGTGCCATGCCACCGGGTCATCGGGAAAGCGGGAGAGTTGCGCGGCTACTTTTATGGTTTGGACACGAAAATGCAGCTGCTCCGACACGAGAACCCCACCCGCTTCGCGGAGCAAGGAGCGCTGTTTTGAGGTTGGGAGGCACATAATAATCGTTCGAGAGTTTACCTATAAAAGTGGGCGCAAGGTCTGCCACACCGTTTCAGCCAAAATCCGATGCCCCTCCACGTTGGGGTGAATGCCATCAGGCAGATTGAGCGAAGGATCGCCACCCACGCCTTCGAGGATAAAAGGGATGAGCGCGGCGTTGTTGCGCTTGGCAAGCGCCGGAAAAATATCGTAAAATTCCTTCGCATAGGAACCGAGGTTGGGGGGAGCCATCATGCCCGCCACGATGATTTTGCAATCAGGATATTTCGCCTTCACCTTATCAATTATCAATTGCAAATTCTTTTTCGATTCCGAAAGCGGCAAGCCCCGCAGGGCATCGTTGCCGCCGAGTTCGAGCACGAAAATCTCAATGGGTTGTTCCAAAATCCAATCAATACGGCTCACCCCGTCGGCGGTGGTCTCGCCGCTCAGCCCCGCATTCACGCAGGTGTAAGGCAGGCCGAGTGAGTCAATTTTCATCTGAACAAGATGGGTGAAGCCCTGTTCGGGCGAAAGTTGGTAAGCAGCCGTGATGCTGTTGCCAAAGAAAACGATGTGTTTGCGAGGAGCGGGTGCCGCCTCCTGTTGGGCTGCGGCTGGGCCATTGGCCGAATCTGAAGCAGCTGGCGTTTTTGCGTCGTTTTTACAGGAAAAAAGAGAAAAAATCAGCAGCAAAAGCGGGAAAAAGGGTTTCATCATCAAAGCAATTGTTTGTGTGTTGCCAACACGAAAACAACGCCGTTCATAGAAGGTTGAAGAGATGAACTACCTTCGCACGATGCGTCGCGTCCTACCCACCGTCGAGACATTCGTGCAAGGCATCCGCGCCGGCAACCGCGTCGTGCTCGGGCAAGCCATCACCTTGGTGGAAAGTGCCCGCCCCGACCACCAAGCACTCGCCCAAGAAGTCATCGCCGAACTGCTCCACCCCACCAACAGCAACCCCGTCCGAACGGATGTTCATCCGGGAGAGCAGCAACCAACAACCAACAACCCTACCCTCCGCATCGCCGTCACCGGAGCACCGGGCGTAGGCAAAAGCACCTTTATCGAGGCGCTCGGCACCCACCTGACGCAGCAAGGCCAGCGCGTGGCGGTGTTGGCCATTGACCCCACCAGTTCGGTGAGCAAAGGCAGCATTTTGGGCGACAAAACACGCATGGAACAGCTCTCCGGCAATGATATGGCCTTCATCCGCCCCTCACCATCAGGTGAGTCGCTGGGAGGCGTGGCACGCAAAACACGCGAGACCATCTTGCTGGTAGAGGCAGCAGGTTACGACACGGTCATTATTGAAACGGTGGGAGTAGGTCAATCCGAAATCGCGGCGCACAGCATGACGGATTTGTTCCTGTTGCTGCTATTGCCCGGAGCAGGCGACGAGTTGCAAGGCATCAAACGCGGCATCGTGGAAATGGCCGACATCTTGGCAGTGAACAAGGCTGACGGCGAACGGGTAAAATTAGCCAACCAAGCCCGCGCCCACTACCTCAACGCCACCCATCTTTTCCCTCCCAAACCCAATGGATGGACACCCAAAGTGCTGACTTGCAGCGCCGAACAAGGCACTGGCATCGCGGAAATCTGGCAGACCATCGAAGCCTTCAAAGCACATATCCTCGACAACGGTTTTTTTCAGGAAAACCGAAAACAACAGGCGGGATATTGGTTCAAAGAAACCCTGCAAGCTGGCATCCAAAAGGCCTTTTTCAGCCATCCGAAAGTCAGAAAACAACTGGAAACGCTCGAACCCGCCGTACTCGCCGGGCAGATGTCGCCCTTTGCGGCAGCCGAAGCCGTGCTAAAATCGTGGTCGGAAAAGTTTTAACACACTACCCGACACAAAAGCCGCCGCGTCGCGTTACCTTTCCATTTCAAATTTGCGCTGACACTCATCATGGCACAAATGGGCTGGGTTTTTCTCGACGACCGAGGCGGTCGGCATCGCGTGGGCTTATACCACGGCGACGAGAGCGGACATTTGTTGATACACTGCAATATGCGCGTGGTGCAGGTGGATTTTTCGGTGAAGGAGCCGCGTACCTACTCGTTTTTCATCGAAGATGAGTTTTGCGAAATTCACCTGCACAAGGAACCCGACGGGCGTTTCGGCTACGAATTCACCGTGAACAAAACTGTGGACACCCCGCGCAATCGTATCCGACGAGTGGACGAGCGCCGCATCCGACGACAAATGGCCTTGTTTCTCTTGGGGTTTGTAGCATTGGTCGGGGCAGCCGTGTACGGCTTTCGACAACTCGACCGATGGAACAAGGCCGAACGCCGCTCCAAAACAAGCCTTTTCAGCAGCCTGACCGAGGAAAACGTGCGGCGCCTCGCTTCCGAGGGGAAAACCGACACCGCCCAACTGTTCGTCGTGCGTGAAGCCATGCAACGAAAGGTCTTTTACGGCTTCACCACCACCGACAGTATTCGCATCAGCGGCGCCTTCCCGGTGGCCGACACAGGTCAAATCTTACTGCCCAACGGCTTCCCACTCACCGACCGCGATGCCTTCCTCGTCACCTATCTGCCCTCCGACCCGCGCATACACCGCCTCGATTTTTACCAGCCCACTCGTGCCACCATCTCTACCTATTTGCGCATGGCTGGCGACGCAGAACGCGATGCCCATCCCGATATTTCCGACAAACGCAGCATCTGCCTCACCCTCTCCGCTGCCGAACTGAAAGGCTGGCCAAGTCTCGCCCATTTCATTTTCCAAACAAAATCATCCGCCGAAAACGAACGCCACAACCGCGACTCTTACCTGCGCTTGGTCCGCGACGTGGAGTATGCCCGCACCGTGAATGAGGAATGTTGGGATAAATGAGTGGAATGTGCTAATTTGGAAACATGCCGATGCCAGTTTCCACCCTTGCCGTCGCTGGCATCCCGCAAGCCAACACGCATCAAAAACGCACAAACCTCGCAGAGGGCAAATGTTGGTAGAAACGCCCCATTTTTGAGATGTTAACGACCCCAGAGGGGTCGAATGTTGGTGACCTTTTTTCTGTGATGGGCATTTGACCTCTCCTGGGTCATAATTGTTGTCACAAAAATCAACATCTTCCATGCGCTTCTTGCCTTCGCTGGTGCCCCCACCAGCAACCATCCATGCGTTTAGAATAAACAATGGTATTTTATTTTTTTTGACAGAATATATTTTAACATCCACTACTTTCGCCGCAGTAAAATTTTTCGTTCACCTAAAATCAAAACGTTATGAATACCAAAGTTTTACTTGCAGCCTTGGCAGGCGGCGTCACCTGTTTCCTTTTAGGCTGGTTATTCTATGGCTTCCTGTTGATGGACTTTTTCGCCAGCAATCAGGGGAGCGCCACAGGGGTGATGAAGGATGAAGCCTCTATGGGGTGGATTCCGCTCATCTTGGGCAACCTTGCCACAGGATTGCTCTTTGCGATGATTTACAGCCGCTGGGCCAACATTTCCACTTTCCGCACCGGTGCCATCGGCGGGTCGTGGGTAGGGCTGCTCATGGCCTTGGGTTACAACCTGTCCATGCTGGGCACCTCCAATATCATGAACGCCACCGCAGCACTCGTGGACTCCGCTCTGTGGGCCGTGATAGGTGCGCTCGTCGGTGGCGTGGTCGGCTGGACGCTTGGCTACGGCAATCGCACATGATGCTTTGACTGCCGATTTAAGGGATATTGAGGGTCATTAGGGGTCATTAGGGGTCATTAAGTCATCAGGGGTCATTAACGCAATTCAAAAAACTGCCTCTAAGACCCCCAATAACCCTTAATGACCTTTAATGACCCTTAATGACTCTTAATGACCCCTAATGCCCCCCAATGACCCTCACCAGCCTGCCCGCGCCCACCGCCTTGCCACTCCCGTCGCGCAAAATCACCGCGTACGCCCCCGCGGCCAGGCCACCCAGACCCACCCGCCACGCCGCGCCCGCCGACGACACCCGCTCCGACCGAACCAAGCGACCCTGAGCGTCGTACATCTCCAACAAGGCAGGCGTCGCCCCCTCCCACCGCAGCCACGCCGACTCCCCCGCCGGGTTCGGCCAGATGACCAGCATGGCCACGCCCTCCGCCTCCGTCACGCCCACCAGCGCCTTCACCTCGAACGTCCACGCCGCCTCGCAGCCCCGCGCGTCCGTCACCGTCAGCGCGTAAGTGCCCTCCGAAAGCCCCGCAAGCACGCTCCCCATGCCGCCGCCCGGCTCCCACAGGTAGGCGTAGGGCGGCGTGCCGCCCGTCACGCTGTTCACCACGATGCCGCCGTCGGCGCTCTGCGGCGTGGAGGGCCGGGTGACGGTGGCGGCGAACTGCAGGGTGTCCGGCTCGGGGATGTCGAAGGAAAACGTGGCCGTGCAGCCCCAGCCGTCGGTGACGGTGACGGAGGCCGGGCCGGGGCCGAGGCCCGCGTCCACCGAGTCGGTGGTGCCGGTGGGCGACCACAGGTAGGCGAAGGGGGGCTTCCCGGTGAGCGCCCTGACGGAGAGCATGGCGTCGGCGGCGCCGAAGCAGGAGATGGGCTGCCCGTCCACCTGCAGGGTGGGCGCGGGGGCGGCGGGCACGGTGACGGAGGCCGTCAGGGAGTTGCCCTTGGCGTCGGTGACGGTGAGCAGGTAGGTGCCGGGCGCGAGGCCGGAGAGCGAGTCGCCGGAGAGGGGGCCGGACTGCCACTCGAAGGCGAGGGGCGGGCATTCGCCGACGAGCGGCAGGGCGATGGCGCCGTCGGGCAGGCCCGCGCAGGCGGCCTTGACGTCCGGCTCTGCGGCGAGGGCGAGGGCGGGGGTTTCGTAGGCGCCGATGTCCACCGTGCCGTCCTGAATGCGGGGGTTTCCGGCGAGGTCGGTGGGGATGTTGGCGGCATGGAGGTTGTTGCCGGCGTTGACGAGGGGCGAGCAGCCTTGGAGGCGGAAGTCGCCGGCGGCGGGGTTGACGAACATGGGGTCGAGGCCGGTTTGAACGTTTTCGCAGAAGACTTGGTAGAGGGGTGGGGCGCAGTCTATGCTGTCAAAGACGCAGTTTTGAAGGTGAAATTGAGGTAGATTGCCAAGGTTACTGTTATTTAAAAAAAAGTGTTGAACTGTACAGCGATTAAAAACGGAGTTTTGCACACGGTTTATTGTATAATCATCGCCACTACAAATATTATGCATCGTACAATCATAAAAAGTTGAATTTATTATCGATATTTTACCAAAATCCGATGAGCTGGTTAACCCTATAGAGAATGAAGAGTTAAGTACGATAGTATTGGCTGAAACCAAACTATCAATACCATGCGAAAAAAGCAAGCCTAAGTTGGAATTCTTAACAAATAAACTATTAAAATATAAATTGGGGCCTATAAAAAAAGGGTTGCCAGCATTATAATTAATTAAAGAATCTTTTTCCAATACTATATTTCCAAAACTACCAACTTCACCTGTAATACATCCGCTAAAAGGAGCATTGGCATCTTCGAAGCGATTTTTTGAAATTATCATATCATATTCTCCCCCATATATTCCAAGAGCTTCTATCCTAATGTCCACAGAAAAGTATGTTCCAATTTTATTGCTTATAAAAAGACAATCATTAATCTTTGCCTCTTTAAAAAATAAAAAACTTCGTGGGAAAAGAGATAATGCACAATTGTTGTTTTCAATAAATTTACATTCTGATATTTTGACTCTGGAACCTAAACTACGACCTACAACGAGTCTTGCCCCTCCACCGCCCAAGACGGCATCGTTTTGCGCGAACTCGCACCGATACACGTCAATCACGTCCGTCCGCTCGGCATCCAGCACGAACAGCCCGCCGCCGTTGCGACCGGCGAGGTTGCCCACAAACCTGCAGCCCTCGAAGTCCATCCTGTCCACCCAGGCGCAGCCGTTGCGGTACAGCCCGCCGCCGTCCTGCCCTGCGCGGTTGCGCTCGAACACGCAGTCGCGGAAGGTCGGGGCCACCGACCCCGTGCCGCTGCCGTCCACGTACACCGCCCCGCCGTGCAGCCGCGCGTAGTTGCGCTCGAAGCGGCAGTTGGAGACGGTGCAGTAGGCCTCCTCGTCGCGTGCCATGACGAACAGCGCGCCGCCCGCCATGCGCGGCAGGTCGGCGGCCGTGGCGCCCGGATAGTCGGCCTGTCCGAAGCGGAACACCAGCCCGTCCACCACCGTCAGGCTGTCCGGCTCCCCCATGTAGAGGATGGTGTAGGAGTTGTCGGTGCTGTCGCCCGCCGTGCCGATGTCGCCGCTCAGCACGGTGGGGTGCGCCTGCCAGTCGCGCTGCGCGAGGTCGGTCTCCACGCCCGCGAAGCCGCCGTAGAGCGCCACGCCGCTCTTGAGGTCGAAATAAATGTCCCGGGCGGTGCCGGTGGTGGGCCTGTACTCGCCCTCGGCCACCCACACCTCGTCGCCGGGCTGGGCGGCGGCGAGGGCGGCGTGCAGGTCGGCGTAGGCATCCGTCCAGGAGGAGCCGTTGTTCAGGCCAGTAGCGGCGTGGTTGACGTGGAGGCGCTTTTGGGAGAGGGCGGGGCCGAGCGCCCCGAGGAGGAGTATGGAGAGGAGTAGGATGTTTTTCATGAGAAAAGTTGTGTGCTTGGTTCGTGTTTGAAAGCGATTCGTCGGAAGAGTCAGGCGGTGGCTCGATGTCACCGCCTGACTTGAGAAGCGGGCGCGTCCGTCATTGCCGGATGAAGGTGCCCTTCGCCCGCTGCTTGCCGTGCCGCAGCTCCCAGTGATATACCCCCGCGGGCCACTCGGCGGCTTGCGGCACGGTCAGCGCGTGCGGGCCTTGTTCCAATGCGTACTCGCGGAAAAAGACCCTCGTGCCGAAGGCGCCGTATATGGACAGCCGTGCCTTGCCCGCTTGCGGCATCGTCAGGTCGAAGCCGACCTCGGCGGCGGCGGGGTTGGGGCGACAGGTCGCCGACAGGGGGTTGTCGCCGGCTTGCTCGCGGCTTTCCGTTTCCGGCGCGACCCTCAGCCGGAGCGCGTAGGCATCGCCCGCCTCGCCCCAGCCCAGCCCGGCAAGCGCCTCGTCGTCGAGGCGCAAAAGCCCGCCCGGGTCGGGGATGTCGCGCTTGGCCCGGAAGGCGAGGCGGAACAGGGTTTGGCCTGCTTGCAGGGGCGCCTCCTCGCCGGGCTGGGCGAACCACAGGGCGCGGACGAGGCCCTGCCCGGCCTGAGTGAGGCCGAAGTTGCCCTCGTTGAGGCTCCCCAGGTCGCCCTGCGCGGGGCCGACGAGCTCCAGCGCGTCGGGGTCGAAGCGCAGGGCCATCTGCCAGGCGACGAGGGGCGTGCCTGTGGCGGCCACCACCGGGAACGCCCGGTGCTCACCTGCCCGCAGGCCGCTCGCGGGGATTTCGAGCGCGGCCTCGCCGACGGGTTTTTGAAAAGCGTCGCAGTCGTTGGAGCAGCCCGTCAGGGCGCTCAGGTTGACGTCGCCCACCTTGATGGCCACGAAGTCGGCTTCGGTGGTGGGAAGGGTGTAAACTCCTGTCTCTGGAAATGGCGGGTTGGGCGGGGTTTGGAAAGGGTTGCTTGGATTGGGGAACACATACGACTTGGGCACAAAACGCCACGAGGTGTTGTTAGGCAATTCATTGTAAATACCCAATATCAACTTTCTGAATTCAACAATATCGAAGGCTGTTACGCCCCCTAATTTGTTCGCGTCGGCGGCAATCATCTTATAGGGGCTGTCCAGGACTTCCAGCCCAAGTATGTGCTTTTGGATGAGCACGAGGTCGAAGGTGGTCACGCCGTTGAGGGGGTTGTCGTTTTTGGCGGGGGTGACCTGATGCTGGCTGACACCCTCGCACACGCACTTTGAGTATGGCACCGCGCAGGAAGACGAGGCGCTGGGCAGGTTGGCGACGAAATTGATGGGAGCGCACCCCCCGCCCACGGGCGCGACGTGCACGCTCACGGCATCCACGAAGCAGCCGTTCTCCATGGCGATGTCGCCCTCGATTTTTTTGGGGCAAAGCAGGCCCATGTTGTGGATGGCGGGGCGGCACTCGTCGGTCGAGACGTTCTGGATTATCCGCTTGACGGTCACGCGCCGCGCCTTGCCACTCATCACGCAGCCGCCGTTGCCATTAAACTCTATCCGGATGCGGGTGTTGGCATCGAGGGTGATGCCGTCGGCATCGTTGATGCACAGGTTGACGGTGTTGCCCGACACATAAAAACAGCCGCCCGGGCAATCGTAAGGGGCTGATGTCGGGCACGTTATGTTCTCCAGATAGGCACCCGATATGGTCACGCCCGGCTGCAGGTCGAACTCGAGCAGCGCCTTGAAAATTTTGAATGCTCGGGTGGGCTCATTGCCGAAGTTCCAGTTCAGTCGCGCGTAAGCCGTCAAGTTCCCGCACTCGCTGGGCGGCACCGACGAAGGCTCCACCGTCAGCCACATGTCGGGACAGGGCGGCTCGCCCACGTGGGCGCACTCGACCGACCCTTCGGAGTCGGGGGAAAAAGCGTGGCACTGAAAACTGGGGCCGGTGCCGATGCTCTGTCCGCTTCGGACGCGCCCCGGCCTCAGGGTGGCCGTGAGGGTGTGCGTCTCGCCGGCATCCTCGGGCCTCGGCACGCGGATGGTGAAAAGAACCGTGCCGCCCGGAAGCCCCGATGCCGAAAACGACGGGTACCTGGCGTGCAAGAGGTACCTGACCTTGTCCTCCATCTCCAAAACCCGCACCGTCGGGAGCGGGATGCCGCCGTTGAAGCCCGTCGCTTGCGGGGGGGCGTTCATCCGGGGCGCGTTGGGGCCCGCGCAAGCGATTTCCACAGCAAAATCCATGAAATTCACGTTTGGCGGAAGCATGGACACCGTGACGGGGACGAGCATGAAGAGCGGGCTGACACAATTGGCCTCGAGGGACAAGGTGGCCGCGGACGCGACGGAGGGCGGCGGAAACGTCGAGACGGTGTTCCCGATGCAGCCCGGCTGGCTCGTGCACACATGGAAATCGTTGACGTAGCTCAGCTCGGCGCACTCCAGTCCGAACTCCTCCCCCGGAAAGCCGTCCACGAAGACCTGAAAGAGCGGCTGGGTGGTCCGGTATTGCTGAAAGGGGACGAGGGGCGTGACCTCGCCCGTCATGTTTGTCACCAAAAGGGTGGCCTCGCCCTCCTTGGCGTCGAAGGTGACGGCGGGGTTGCCGTTGCCCAAAAACGCGGCGAGGCAAGTCGCCGCCTCGGTGAGCGGCTCGTTGATGGACGTGACGGCGCCTTTCACAAGGTTGAGCCTGACTTTCACGACCAAATGGGCGTAGCCCATGTTGAAGTTGCCGTTCGACCAGGCGCCCGGCGCGGGCGGCACGGCCCTCAAAAAAACGTCGTATCGCATTCTCTGGCAGTTGGTGGGGCCGCAACAGGGAAAGCAAAGGGGCTGGTCGTCGGCGCTCCCGTCGTACGGCGACGGCACTATCTCTATCTGCAGGGAGCCGCAGGGCGGGTGGATGGCCGGGCCTGTCTGTGCCGACAGGCCTGATGCCAAAACGAGCCAGCCGAGGAGCGGGAAAACCGCCTTGAACAGGCGGTGCGCGGCCAAACAGGGTGTCACGGCTCTTGAGACGAGGTTTTCCATGAGCGTGCCGAAAGGGGCAAGGGATTGGGATGGGGTGCCGGGCGATTCAATGTTTCCCCCCCCCGTTTTTTTCGGAAGATAATTTTGTCAAGCATGGTAAAAGGTTTTTGAAAAATGAATGAATAACGGTTTGCATGATGTTCAAGGGATGATTGGCCTGCCACTCGCCGCCGCGTCGTGTCGCGGTAGTCGCCGTAGGGTGCGCCCCGCGCTCGAGCACGCGGCGCACCCCGCCGAACGGGGCATCGGTGAAGATTAAAAAACTGCCGGGCAAAAAGGCCGCCTCTCGGTGGCGTCGCGCAAAAACGTCGGTTTGCGAGGACGCGCGCCCAGCGGTCAGGGTGAGATTAAAGCGTGCCGCCCGTCGTGCCGGGCAACGTGATGGGAGGGGATTAGGCGCGCCAACGTCTTGGCGAAGGCTAATGTAGGGAGGCGCGGCGACGTGGGCAAGGGGGTGGGGGAGATTTAACATACGGGGCGCAAGGTCACGTCGGGCCTAACATCGCAAAGCTGGTCACACAAACCGCAAAATCAACTACTTTTGTCGCCGACAACCGTTCCTTTTCACCATTCAAATTGTTCATTTTCAATGAAAACAACCATCATTGTGCTTACCCTGTTCGCCACTGCCTTTCTTTGGCTCGCCTGCAAGCAAACCAAATACACCCCCGGCAATTTCCCCGACAAGCAACTCCGTTGGGGCAGCGGCGGCGGCATCGTCGGCAAGGAGACCACCTACACGCTGCTCGACAACGGCCAAATTTTCAAACGCGAAATGGGCGGTTCTCTGACCGAAACAAGCAAAGCCAAAGCAAACAAAGCAAAGGCGCTTTACAAAATGGTGGAAACGCTCGGCCTCGCCCAGCGCGATTTTAAGCACCCCGGCAATGTCTATGATTTCATTGAGGTACTCGACGGCGACAGTGTGCATCGCATCAGTTGGGGAGAGGCCAACATTCCCGTTGACCCCAAAATCAAAGACCTGTTCAACGAGTTGAATGGGTTGACAAAAAAGTGATTTTCCTTTCCAAACAATTGTTTTTCAAATTTTTGTAATGAAATCCACACCACTCAAATTCATCCTACCACTTGCCTCTGTTATATTCCTGACCTTCGCGTGCAGCCAAAAGCCGACCGACCGCTCGGCTTCCAAACCCGCACCTCACTCAGCAGCCGGCACAGGGGCTTTCGCCGCCGAAAAGGTCGTGCTCGACACCTTCGCCGACCTCCAAATCCTTCACTACGAACTGCCCGGATGGGACAAACTCTCGCTCCGCCAAAAGACCTTCATCTATTACCTGTCGGAAGCCGCGCTGGCTGGCCGCGATATCATCTACGACCAGCACTGCAAGCACAACCTGACCGTGCGCAAGATGCTTGAGGGCATCTATGACTCCTACAAAGGCGACCGCAGCTCGGCGGATTGGAAAAAATTCGAGACCTACGCCAAGCGCGTGTGGTTCAGCAACGGCATCCACCACCACTACAACGAGACCAAGATACTCCCCGATTTTTCAAAAGAGTATTTCTACGCCTTGCTGCAAAACTCCGACCCGAACAAACTGCCTTTGGCGCAGGGCGAAAACGCCAACAACCTTATCGCCCGGCTGACTCCCATCGTGTTCGACCCAAACGTGTTGGCCAAACGAACCAACAAGGACAAAGGCGTGGATGTGGTGAAAACGTCCGCCGTCAATTTTTATGAAAACGTGAGTGCCGAGCAGGTGGACGAGTTCTATCAGAAAAAACTCAGTGAAGCAGGGGCCAATCCGCCACAATTCGGCCTCAACTCCAAATTGGTCTCCGATGGGAAACGCACACTCAGCGAGCAAGTATGGAAAGCCGGCGCAGGCAATATGTACGGCGCGGCCATTGACAAAATCGTCGGGTATCTCGAAAAGGCGATTCCTTTCGCCGAAAACGAGCAGCAGAAAAAAGCCATTCGCCTGCTCGTGGAATACTACAAGACCGGCGACCTCAGAAAGTTTGACGAGTACAATATCGCTTGGGTGCAGGACACCGAAAGCACCATTGACTTCATCAATGGCTTCATCGAAGTCTATCACGACCCGCTCGGCTACAAGGGCGACTGGGAAGCGGTGGTGCAATACAACGACCCCGATGCCACCGCTAAAATGGCAACTGTGAGCCAAAACGCGCAGTATTTTGAGGACAACTCCACCATCCCCGAAGCATACAAAAAGAAAAACGTGAAGGGGGTCTCCTACCGCGTCATCAACGTCGCCATGGAAGGCGGCGACTGCGCCCCAAGCACACCCATTGGCATCAATTTGCCCAACTCCAACTGGGTGCGTGAGCAATACGGCTCCAAATCCATCAGCCTCAACAACATCGAAAACGCCTACGCCAAAGCAGGTGGCGCATTGGCCTTGCAGGAATTCGCCCACGATGCCGAGGAGGTGGAAATCGCCAAAAAATACGGGGAAGTGTGCAGCAAAATGCACACGGCGCTCCACGAAGTCATCGGACACGCAAGCGGCCAGCTCAAGCCCGGCATGCCAGAACCCAACGTCACCCTCAAGCAATACTCCAGCACCCTCGAAGAAGGCCGCGCTGACTTGGTGGCCCTCTACTTCATGCCCGACCCCAAACTCGTGGAATGGGGCCTCCTCCCCGATGCCAACGCCTACAAGGCCGAGTACGACCAATACATCCGAAATGCCCTGCTCATGCAACTGCGCCGCATCCCCTCAGGCGCCGACATCGAGGAAGACCACATGCGCAACCGCCAACTCGTGGCCGCTTGGGCTTATGAAAAAGGCAAAAAAGACAACGTCATCGCCAAAGTGGAGCGCAACGGCAAAACCTACTACGACATCCGCGACTACGCCAAACTGCGCGTGCTGTTCGGCCAATTGCTCGCCGAAATCCAGCGCATCAAATCGGAAGGCGACTACCAAGCCGCCCATGACTTGGTGGAAACCTATGGCGTGAAAACCGACGCAGCCACTGGCCGGCAGGTGAAAATGCGCTACGCCAACTTGCCCACCAAGGCTTATTCGGGCTTTGTGCAGCCGCGGTTGGTGGCCGTGCGCGACGCAAGCGGCAACATCACCGACGTGAAGGTGGAGCGCGAACTCGACTTCGTGAAGCAGATGTTGCGCTACGGGAAAGAGTACTCGTTTTTGCCGGTGAACAATTGAAGCCAAAGAGATGGCTTCGTGAGAATGCCCGACCAGCCAATGTCAAAGTGCTGGCCGGGCATTCTGCGAAAAATAGCGCGGCAATACTTGGCATCAGTCAAAAAACTGACCAATATCATCGCCTCAAAGAGAACATTCCGAGAGCCATGCCGTTGAATTTCCACAAAATGTTCGTTAACCTTTAAATCACTTTCGTTATGAAACGAGGCAATGTATTGTTAGGCTTTCTGGGCGGCGTAGCCGTAGGCACACTCTTAGGCATCCTGCTCGCACCCGACAAGGGGGAAAGAACCCGCAGAAAAATTATTAAAAAAGGCGAAAACTATGTGGACACCCTGAAGGACAAGTTCGATGACATCCTGGAAGAAGCGAGCGAAAAATTTGAAAGCGCCGTCAAAGAGGCAACCAACGCCGTAAAACGCACCAAAGCCAAAGCCAACTCAATGGCTGATGAGGTGCTCGACAAAGCATAATCTGCGCTGAACAAATTGCTTGTGGAGTGCTCCGGGAGTTTCTTCCGGGGCATTTCTTTTTGGCGGCATGGGGCCGCCATGCCGCCATCCCTTTTTTAAAATTGTTCCCAAAACCAATACACCCGTGAATCCTCACCATACCCAAGACAACCGACCCTTGCCCGGCGAATACCCCTACTGTCTCGGCTGTGTCGCGACAATCTGCGTCCTGCCAGCAAACACATCCTGCCCCTGCTTGTTTTTTGTGCCTATTTTTGCCCCTCAAACATTCTCACTCTGGCATGAAACACAAATACGCTTACCTGCTCGCCCTCTGCGTTTTCCCCCTTGCGCTACTTGCCCAAAAACCCGCCAAACCCAACGCCGCCGACCTGCACCACGCCATCAAAAAACTCAACGTGCTTGGCTCGGTGCTCTACGTCGCCGCTCACCCCGACGACGAAAACACCCGGATGATTAGCTTTCTGCGCAACGAAAAACTGTACGACGTCACCTACCTCTCCATGACTCGCGGCGACGGCGGCCAAAACCTCATCGGGCCTGAAATTCGCGAGCTGCTCGGCGTGTTGCGCACCCAAGAATTGCTCATGGCCCGTTCTATAGACGGCGGTCGGCAACTCTTCACCCGCGCCAACGACTTTGGTTTTTCCAAAAACCCCGAAGAAACCATGCGCATCTGGGACAAAGAAGCCGTGCTCGCCGATGCGGTGTGGGCCTTCCGGCAGACCCAACCCGATGTGGTCATCAACCGCTTTTACCACGACAAAAAATACGACACGCACGGCCACCACACTGCCTCGGCCATGCTCTCCGTGGAAGCCTTCGACCTCGCCGGCAACGCCGACGCATATCCCGAACAACTGACCCACACCAAACTCTGGCAGCCACGCCGCCAGTTTTTCAACACCTCGTGGTTCTTCTTCGGGGGCCAGGAAGCCTTTGAAAAAATGGATAAAAGCCACCTCTACGCCCTCGATATGGGCGTGTACCTGCCGCTCAAAGGCAAGAGCAATGGCGAAATCGCCGCCGAAAGCCGCTCCATGCACCGCTGCCAAGGCTTCGGTATGCTGAGCAACCGAGGCTCCTCCATGGAATATCTCGACTTTGTGCAAGGCGACCGCCCCAGCTCCAACGACCTGTTCGAGGGCATCAACACCACTTGGGGGCGCGTGGAAGGTGGCGAGCCGATAGGCAGGCTGCTCTACAAAATTGACCAAAACTTCCGCGCCGACCAACCCGCCGCCTCCGTGCCCGACCTCTTGCAGGCCATGCAGATGATGCGGGCGTTGCCCGATGGTTTCTGGAAAACAAAAAAATTGGAAGAAATCAAGGAAGTCATTCGCGGGTGCCTCGGTCTCTATCTGGAAGCCACAGCAGCCGAACCCATCACAACCCCGGGCGAAACGGTCAAAATCCGTTTGGAGGCCATCACCCGCGCCCCTGCGAAAACAAATGGCACGGCCAACGGCACGAACGGACACAGCCCCGAAAACGAAAGTGGTGTCACGCTCCACAGCATCGCTATCGCCCCCGGCCTTTTCGACACCGTTTGCGCCAAAAACATGGATTTGAACAAAGGATTCATCGTGGAACGCAAAGTGACCTTTCCGCACGATGCGCCGTTCACAGCGCCCTATTGGCTGCGCACCGCCTCCACCGAGGGAATGTACAGTGTGGAAGACCAACTTCTGCGCGGCATACCTGAGACGCCGCGTTTCGCCACGGTGCGCTGGTCGCTCAGCATCGCGGGCGTGCCGCTCGAATACGAGACCGACGTGGCTTGGAAAACCAACGAGCCTGCCATTGGCGAGGTTTGGCGGCCCTTTGAGGTGCTGCCGCCCGTGTTCGTGGAATTCACCGAACCATCCTACATTTTTTCCCAAAACAACAACAAAGTCGCCGTGCGGGTGAAAGCCGGGCGCGACTCCGTGGCTGGCACGGTATCGGTGATGGTTCCCGATAAAAACTGGAAAATCATTGGTCAAGGCCAAGCGTTCAGTTTCACCAGAAAAGGCGAGGAAAAAATCTTCAGCTTCGACGTGCAGACCAATGGCAACACCACCCAAACCCTGCTCAACGCCGTCGTGAGCATCGGCTCAACGCGCTATTCCGACCGCCTCGTCACCATCAAATACGACCACATCCCGCAGCAAAGCGTGCTGTTGCCCTCCGCCGTCAGCGCCGCTCGCCTCGATTTGCAGGTGAAGGCTCGCAACATCGGCTACTACATGGGCGCGGGCGACGATGTTCCTGCGGCGCTGCGCCAAATGGGCTGCCAAGTCGCCATTTTGGAAGACAAGGATATGGAGATGGCGACCCTTGCAAAGTTTGATGCCATTGTGGTCGGGGTGCGGGCTTACAACACTAAGGACAATCTGAGTTTCCACCACGCGCAGCTGCTTGAGTATGTAAAGAATGGCGGCACCCTGCTGTTGCAATACAACACGAGCCATGCCCTTGTGCGCCCCGACGTGGCACCATATCCGCTGAAATTATCGCGCGTCCGCGTCACCGATGAGGCGGCTGAGGTGCGGTTCCTGCTGCCCCAACACCCGGTGCTGAACACGCCCAACAAATTGACATCCAGAGATTTTGATGGCTGGGTGCAAGAGCGCGGCCTCTATTTTCCCGGCGAATGGGATGCGGCCTTCGATGCGCCTTTGTCCATGAACGACCCTGAGGAGAAACCTGCCGATGGCGCCTTGTTGGTGGCTCGGCACGGCAAGGGTTATTTTGTCTATACGGGCTTGTCGTTTTTTCGGGAACTGCCCGCAGGGGTGCCGGGCGCTTATCGGCTGTTTGCCAATTTGATTTCGCTGGGCAAATAGTCAAACCAATTCCAGCGACAGCTGCTCAATGGCGTTTTCCAAAAAGCCCGGAATCACGGCATCGAAGGTGCGGCGGATTTTCATTGGATTTGCCAAATCGCGTATCATGCGGTGGTAGCGCGATTCGCCGTGTTCCTCCACGATGGACTGGCGGCGTTCCTCTTCCATGAAGTATTCGAGCAGGCCTTCCGGGTCGGCTTCCGGGTGGAATTGCGTGCCAACCATTTCAGGGCTGAAGCGGATGCCCATTACCGCCCGCTCGTGGTGGATGTGGGGGCGGAGCTTTTCCATGCAGAGGATACGCGCGCCCATGGCTGCGAGGCGGTCGTGATTGGGATTCACCACCTGATAGCGGCGAAAATCGGCGATATAGAACGGGTCGGTCAATTGCTCGAACAGCGGCTCGTCCTTGCCTCCGTGTGTTTTGTGCACCGGGTAGGTGCCAAACGACATCTTGTAGCGTTGCGTCACGTCGCCCACCTGAAAATGATGGCAAGCCATCTGGAAGGAGTGGCAGATGAAGAAGACGTGTTTCTTGGTTTCGTTGCGCAAGTTCCACTGCCAGAGCTGTCCGATGAGGTTGAAGAATGGCTCTTGCCATTGCCCCCCTGTTTCGAGCGGGTCGCCGGGGCCCCCTGAAAACACATAGATTTCGTAGGAAAGGTCGGGGATTTCGCACTTGGCACGCACGTCGAATCGGTCGAACTCAAGCACGTCGGCGTAGCGGTGCATGATGTTTTGGAGCATCGGAATCCCGCGATTCGACTCGCCGTTGTACATGTCTAAAAGGGCTGCACGAAGGAGCATTTGTTGAAAAAAGTAAAAATGAACGATGAACAATCGGCGGGATAACGGATAGCGAAGGTCGTGAGCCAGCGCCAAAGTTGGAGCGCGTCGTCTTGTTTTTATTTTGCAAAGCCCTGCCAACAACGTAGGTTTGCAGCCCTTTTCACCCCACGAACCTTTTCATTTTCAAAGACTTGAACGCATGAAATTTGTTTCGGAAAAAATCATAGACTCGGTCATTGAGGAATTGGAGAATCTTCCCGACGAGCAGTACGAGCAGCGCATGGAAGCCTTCGCCGAGGCGCAACCAATGCTGGTCGCGTGGTTGTTTAGCGACAACTTTGATTTGCTGAACGAGGACGAAAAAGGATACCTGCAATACCTCGCGCTGATTGCTTGGCTCTCTTTCGAGAAAGTGAACGGCCCAACGGAGCCTATCTCGGAAGAACAAATCGGGCTGGCTGAAGAGAAAAACTACGAGATACTGGAAGGCTCCACGGCCAGGAAGTTCCGCGAGCGCCTCAACCCGTTTTTTGAAAACACCCCGCAAGAAGACCTGCTCGCCTTTGCCGAGGATGCCGTGATGGAAGAAGACGAGGACGACCCGAACGCGCTGGTCACGAAAGAGGGCCGCGAGCCTATTTTTGTGGCCATCAAAACGATAGTGGATGTGCTTGGCGAGGGCTGACTCGTGCCACGTTTGCTCGCGCGACGCTCATATCAAATCGCGCAACACGATTTTCTTCTTGAGCACCTTGCCATCGCGGCGCACCACTATTCTGAGTGTTTTCCCCGCTTTTTTTTGGAACTTGTGTTGCAAGTCCGCCAAAGAAGACAATGCAAGGGGGAACACGCCTATCCGCAGTATTTCATCGCCCTTCCGAAAATCAGCCTCCGACGCTGGCGAGTTGGGTACCACGCTCTGCACCATGTATCGGTCGAAGTTAGCGCCCGTTGCGATGAGGTTGAGACCGCTCCGGTCGTAGCCATACTCGGCTTTGAAATAGCGGGCGGGCTTGAGCCATACGAGTGCCTTGTGGTAGTCCAACACGATGATGAAGCGGCTCAGAAGCGTGTTGCCGAGCAGCCCATTTCGCTTGTTGAGATGGTCGGAGACGTAGGCGGCAGAGTCGAGTGTCTGAAAATAAGTGATGACGTTTTGCTGTGTGAACGTGCCCATTTCGATTTGGCGGATACGTCCGGTGAACCCTTCCAAATAGCCGCCCAAACCCATGCCGATGTTTGAGGAAATGGTGTTGGCGGGGGGGTGTAGCATGGGGTGCGTGTCGCTGAAAAGCAGCAACGGCAAGCCTGCGCCCGTGTCGAGCAAAAGTTTTACTGGCACTGTGGAATCCGGCACTATGTTGAGGCGGGTATTGAGATACAGCTTGTTGCGATAGATTTCGACAGGCACCGCCACATAGCCTTCGTCTTTCATTTGGAAAAACTCGCGGTCGTAAAGTGTGATGATGTGGCGGTCGTAGTTGATTTTGATGATGTATTTTGAAAACACATTGGCAGACATAATGCCGTGCACGTTGATGCCCGCGTATTCCTCGAACCGAAAATAATCCTCCTGGAGCACCAAAATGTCTTCTCGCGGCGCGAGTGCTTTCCCGACGATTTCAAAACGAACACGCCGTGCCAAATACGCCACCAATTCGGTCTTCAAATCAGAGCCCGTGACCCGAAACTCCCGCTCATACGTCACTTTGAGCATATCGCTGATTTCGCGCTTGCTCAAAATGGTGTGTTCTGCGCCCGTGTCGAGAATGAACCTCAAGGGCAACAAGCCATTGAAAAGCACCGTGACGATGATGAAATTGTTGGTGTATTCAAACGGTATGTCCACCTGTCGCTGCCCCTCAGGTATGTAAAACCCAGCCTGTGCCGCCGTGCGAGACTTCGGCCAGCCAATTAAAAGCAGCAAGAGCAATACGGCTTTGGACATTTTGACAAATGTGGTCTGTGTAAGGGAAAGGGTCTGTGTGTGCAAAAAGCAGCCATCAAAGGGATGTATTTCAAATTGTCGCTTATGTGCGCTGGAACACTGTTCCGGCATAAATCGGAACAGCGCCCAGATTTGCTTTCGAAGATTTGAAATAAACCCCATCAAAGCGATATGCCCCAAACAAACGGCAACACCGCGTAAAGAAATATCAACAACAACACAATCGCCACCGCATCAAGTATAAAACCCGCCTTTGCCATGTCGCGTGTGGTCAGATAGCCCGAACTATACACAATCGTGTTGGGCGCCGTCGCCACTGGCAAGCCAAACCCGAAGGACGCAGCCAACGTCGCGCTTAGCAGCAAACCAAACGGGTGCATGCCGATGCTCACCGCCAACGCTGCCAACACAGGCATCATCATGCTCGCCGTGGCGATATTGCTTGCCACTTCGCTCAGCAGCACCACCACCGTCAGCACGGTCAGCAAGATGAGCAGATGCGAAAGGGTGCTTAGCCCAGTCATGCGTTCGCCCAACCACGCCGCAAGGCCGCTCTGGTCGAAGCCTTTGGCCAAAGCCAGCCCACCTCCAAACAACAGAATAATGCCCCAAGGAATTCGCAAGGCGGTGTCCCAATCCAGAAGGGGCTTGCTCCCATCGCCGGAAGGCACCAAAAAAAGCAAGATGCCACCAGCCACCGCTACCACTACGTCGTTGCAATTGGGCACCCATTTGTACCAAACCAGCGAGCCTGTTATCCAAGCCAAGATGACCACTCCGAACAACCACATCAAGCGACGCTCCGGCATGGTGACACGACCCAGCATGGCTAAGTCCTCACGAATAGCGTCGCGGCTATCGTGCGAGGCATCCATCGTCTTGCCCAGCGGGAAGAGCCATAGCAACAAGCCCCAACAAGCCACAAGCAACACCGTCGTGAAAGGCAAACCAAACAAAAACCATTGCCAGAACGACACGGCTATATCCATTTTCTGCTTCACATAAGAGACGAAAATGGCATTGGTGGGTGTGCCGATGAGTGTTGCCAACCCCCCGATGGAACAGGCGTACCCCACTCCGAGCAACAAAGCCTTCTGAAAATGGCGCGCATCCCTGTCTATTCCGCCCGATTGCACCGCCACCGCAATCGCCACAGGTGTCATCATCACCGCGGTGGCCGTGTTCGATACCCACATCGAAATAAAAGCAGACGCCACCATGAAACCCAGCACCACCCGCGATGGCTTGCTACCCAACCACATCACCAGCCGAAGCGCGATGCGGCGGTGCAGATGCCAGCGTTCGATGGTCTTGCCAAAAAAAAATCCTGCGATGAATAGAAAGATGATTTCGTTGCCATATTCGCCCGACACGTCTTTGAGCCTCGCCACGCCAGTGAGGGGAAACAACACCAAAGGAAGCAAAGAAGTGACCGCCAAATCCACTGGTTCCGTAATCCACCAGACGGCAATCCAAAGCGTGATAGCGGTAGTCAGTTTGGCGGATTCGGGCATACCTGCGGGCGCAGGCAATGCGGCGATGAGCAAAAAGAGAAGCGGGCCAGCGAGCAAGGCGAGGGTGCGTTGGTTCATATCGCAAAAGGACAAAACGAACCGCAAAACTTGCGCACCAAAAGGAATATATTTTTGGAGCGGTTGGCTTTTATGCCTTGATTCGCCAAGATTTTTTGATTCACCATAATTGATGCCCTGAAGCTGAATGAGTTACATCAATCATACTGAAAACCCGACGGCACAAGGCATGGAAGCCAACCGCTCGGCGTATTCAGCAGAACTGCTCGTAAGCCATTTTCAGGTTTTCGGCAATGCTTTCTGCCGGACGGCCTTCTATGTGGCGACGCTCCAAGAAGTGCACGAGCTTGCCGTCTTTGAAAAGCGCGATGCTGGGCGACGATGGCGGGTATGGCAACAGGTACTCCCGTGCTTTGGCCGTCGCTTCCGTGTCCACGCCAGCAAAAACGGTGTAGAGCTTTTCCGGGCGCTTGGTGTTTTCGAGCGAGCGTTTGGCTCCGGGACGCGCCATGGCAGCCGCGCAACCGCACACGCTATTGACCACCAAGAGTGCCGTTCCTTTCTGATTTTCAAAAATTTGTTCCACTGCTTCGGGCGTTTGCAAGGCTTCAAACCCAAAGTTGGTGAGGTCTTGCGCCATGGGGGTTGTGAGTTGTATCGGATACATGATGTTGCGTTGATTTGTGGATTTGTGGTTGGCGAATGTTTGAGGGGGCAAAGATAAATTGCTTCGCAAAAACAGTAGCGTCGCTACTTTGTTCAGCCACTATAGTCAACGCAAATCAGCCCCGTCCGCTTCACTTGGCCGGGCAGGCCCCTCAGCACAGGGTCTGACAAGGTGGTTTTGAACGAACGGTGCTCGCAATCCTTTGGAAATCATGCAAATCAATCAAGGAAATCCCTGTCTTGCCAACAGGCAGATGCAAATCCTCTTTAATCTGGGTATAACTTCGCGGCGACAAGTTTGGAGCAATATCCGCAAACATCTATCACAAAGTGAACATCGCACAAAAATCTCTCATGCTCGGCTCTGCCCAATGGGGCTGGAACGTCGCCCGCGAGGAGGCTTTTCGCCTGCTCGACGCTTGGCTCGCCACGGGACGCCGCGAGGTGGACTGCGCCACCAATTATCCCATCAATCGAAATCCCGCCGATTTTAGAGGTGCCGAGAAAATTTTGCTTGAATATGTGCGGGCGCATGGGTTGCGCGATTTGCGCATCACCATGAAAATCGGCAGCCTCGACAATATGCGCTCCCCTGAAGTGAACCTGTCGCCGTCGTTTATCCTGATGATGGGCGAGGAATATCATCGTCTCTTCGAGGCCAATTTGCATTGCCTGATGTTGCATTGGGACAACCGCGATGACGTGTCGGCGATTCACGCTTCGTTGGAGAGCCTGGCCACCCTGCAAAAAGATGCGCACATCCGCCCCGGATTGTCGGGCATCAAGCACCCCGAAGCCTACCTCGAAGCCAACGCATCGCTCCATCTCGCTTTCGACATTCAGCTAAAACACAACATTTTCCATTCAGACCTCCTCCGCTACTCTCCCCTACTCCCCGTCCGCTCCGCTTGGCCTGACAAGCCCTCAAACAACTCAATCAACCTCTTCGCCTACGGCATTAACGGGGGCGGCGTAAAACTCGACCAGCACTATGCGCCCGACAGCGTCTTCCTTGCTCGCGGTGGCCAGCCAGAACAAGTGGGGGCTATGTTGGAAAAAGTGCGTGCATTGTTGCCTGACTGGAGCACTGCCTTCGTGCGCCCTCCGGTGAAGACAATGAACCACATCGGTCTGATTTATGCGGGATTGCACCCTGATTTGAGCGGAGTGCTGCTCGGGGTGTCGTCGAGCAGCCAATTGCGCGAGACGCTGGGTTTCTGGCGCAATTTGGAAACCTTCGACTACGGAGATATTTTTCAGGCTTTAAACAAAATTGCCCGCTAAACCCGATATACGGGCCAGCAGGCAATCATTAGAACCATGAAAATTTTTTTCTTCGTTACAAATGGAGCCGCGCTTTTCGTTCAAGCAACACTTCTTCTGACTCTACTCTATCTGGGTCTGGCACACAACAATCCACGGGACATACGGCAGCACATTGCGGCTCTTCGTGAAATCCGACACATTCCGTACACTTATCCGGCACGATGTAGTAGTAGTCGTTTGACACCGGGCTGTTTTTCTGGCTTGCATCCACTTTGATGCCGTTCTCCAACACATACTCTCCTTTCACTGTGTTGCCATCGGAAATGGCCCATTCTACCCCACCTTCATATATGGCGTTGTTGGGACATTCCGGCTCGCAGGCTCCGCAGTTGATGCACTCATCGGTAATCATTATTGCCATGGCGTACTCCTCCTATTGATTTTTGTAAGGAAACAAGCGGCGTTTCCGAAAGTTGGGCAAAGGTAAACCATGATTCGTCAAGATTTTTCAGATGCCCTTGATTGATGCCCTGATTTGAAATAGATTGCGATTTCAATCATGCTGAAAGTATGACGGCGCGAAGTGCAGGAAAGACTGGCGGGCAAGCGCGTTTCCCCGCAACTTGTCATTGCACGGCACGCACAAAGGCATCAATGCCATTGTCTTCCAACCGCTTTTTAAGGATGTCAGCCTCGCGGCGCGATTTGAATTTGCCCACGCTGACAGAAAAATAGGTGGAATTGGGAAAGCGCACGATTTGAGCGGCGCTGAACCCTGCCTTGTGGATGTTGAGCATCTGGTTTTGCGCACGCTCTTCCATGAGGAACGAGCCTGCCACGACGTGGTAAGTGTCGCGCTCGGCATTGCTCACCGTCACTTTGCCGCTGGTGCCGGGCGGAATGTTGACGGGAGGCTGTGGCTGCCCTGAGGAAGCGGTGGTGGGCGCAGTAGCGATTTGACCGTCCACATACACCATAGCCGCGCCTTGCACGCCCGTCAGGATACGCACTTCGGTGCGGCGGTTGCGGGCGTGTTCTTGTTCGGTACATTGCACACCGTCGCGACAGCGGTTGCGCGGCTCGCTTTCGCCGTAGCCAACCGGGCGCAGGCGCGAGCGTGGGATGCCTTGCGACACGAGGTAGTCCACCACACCCTCTGCGCGACGCTGGCTGAGGTCCTGGTTGTATTTGTTGTTGCCTCGACAATCGGTGTGGCTGGCAAGCTCGACTTTGATGGTGGGGTGCTGTTTCATCAGCGTCACGAGCAAGTCAAGGTCTTGCCGACCATCGGGACGCAAGGTAGCGTCGTTGAAGTTGTAATAGATGTTGGGCAGTTCGATGATGGAACCCGGCAGCAGAGGCGCGACCGATATGTTCTGCATGGTCAGTTGGTTGGGCAGCCATCCTTGCGTATCTATGTCGGTGCTGCCGATGAGCCGCCCGGCTTGGAACATATCGAGCTTGTACTGCGTGTTTGGGTCGAGGAAGTGGTCCACCATACCATTCACGTCGGTCACAAGGGTGTCTTGCTGTTTGGTGGTTTTGTTGGTCAGCACCAGCACGGCACCTGCCAAAGGGGCATTGGTCACATAGTTGAACACCGAGGGGTTCCATTGCACGCGATTGGTTTTGAGTGCCTTTTCGAGCTGGATAGCCACCTCATTGCCCGTTTTTGAGATCGGGACACGGATTTGCTTGGTCTGATAGCCCTGTTTCGTGACACTGATGGCATAGTTTCCCGGTTTAAGCTCCGTGAGGAAACGGCCTCTGGCATCCGTCTGGCCATTGATGCCTTTGTCGGGTGGCAGGGATTTCATTATTTCCTTGCCGTCAATGGTTTGGATGGTGATGAGGTTGCCTTGTTCGTCGCGTCCAATTACGTTGTTTTTGCCATAGTCGAGGATTTGCACCGCTGCATCTCCTATGGGAGAGTTGCTGGCTTTGTCTGTCACCACCACGCGCAGGTCGAGTTTGCGGTCGGGTACTCGTTCGTTTTGAAGCAGGAAGTCATCGAGGTTGCCATTGTCCACATGGAAGCTGAAAATATCGTCGGCGCCGGAGCCTCCGTTCCCGTTGGAAGAGAAATAGCCGTTGATTTTGTTCAGGTCAACTATCAGCCCAAAGTCGTCGCCCGAAGTGTTGAAAGGGGCTCCCATGTTGACTGGCTTGGTCCATTTCGTCTCGTTTTCCGGGATGACATAATAGAGGTCGAAGCCGCCTTTGCCACCGGGCAATCCCTTGGAGGCATAGTACAAGGTGTTGTCGGCATGGATGAAGGGGAAGGCTTCGTCTTTGGAGGTGTTGACGCTTGGGCCAAGGTTGACCGGTTCGCTCCACGATTCGCCGACGCGATAAGACACATAGATGTCCATGCCGCCACGGCTGCCGGGCCGATTGGACGCAAAGAACAATTTGTCGCCGTCAATGCTGATGGCGGGGTGGCAATCCGCGTAGGATTCGTCGTTGACCGGGAAAATCGGCTTAGGCTCGCTCCATGTGAAGCCTTCCAGCGTGGAATAATAAATCCGCATCATCAGGCTTCCGTCCTTGCTGAGTTTTTCCTTGCCATTTACGATGATATTGCGCGAGAAATAGACGGTCTCCGCAGTACGGTCGAAACAAACAGGCCCTTCATTGTATTGGGTCGAGATTTCCTTGGCAAAAGGTTCGGCAGCGCTCAATTCCCCATCGGCATTGCGCTGAGAGCGCAAGATAGATGTGTAGTTCTGCTTGTTTTTGTCGGTCAGTTTTTTCAGGCCGGCGTTGTTCGTGGAAATGAAAACGATGCCGTCTTCATAGAAAGTAGGGCTGAATTCCAACTCCGCAGAATTGACGGCATATTCGTTTTTGACCTGCACGGTGGCTGGCACCACATCGGATTGAGCGAACAAAAGGCAGGCAGGCAGCCAAAAGGCCGTGAGTAAAGATGTACGGTAACGGGTTTTCATGATTCCCATGATTTTCGGTAAAAAAGAAAGAGATTACAAAATTTCAATTGCTCATAAAAGGGTTAACATTGGCTAAATGTTGTGGCTCGCGAGCATTGTTTTACATGAAAAATCGCGGATGGAACACATCCTTCTTCTTCCTGCCGCCTCCGTTCTTGGGTTTCTTAAGGTCGGCTTGCAAGAGTATCTCCATCGAACCCGCGTTGTAGTCCTTAATGCTCGACAGCGAAAAGTCGTAAGCAGCGCCCACGCCAATCTGGGGCGTTGCCTGCCACATGGCCAGCAAACTGACCGATTCGCCCGCGCCATTGCCACCCACGCGATAAGACAGCCCCGCAGTTACTATCTGACGGATATCGATATTGACGTTCACATCGGCATCAATAGGAGCGTGTTCGACGTATTTGACCAATACCGCAGGCATCAGGTTGATGTCTTCGCTCAAAGGCACGATGCCGCCTGTGACGGCGTAGAAGTGGGGCGATTCCTTGGCCACGAGATTGGCTTGGTCGTTGGAGAAACCAAGTGTGTTTTTGTAGATGCGCGGTATCGAGAAACCCACATAGTATTTACCCATGAAAGTGCCATACACGCCAGCTCCGACGTTGCCACGCACGGAATTGACCCGTTGGTTGTCAAGTGAGGGGTCGCCGATGTTGATGGGATTCGCCTCATTGAAGGCAAAACTCACCGAGCGGATGGAGCCTTGAATGCCCGCGCGAATGGAGACTGTTTCTGTTTTTAGCAACTCATAGGAATAGGCCAAAGAGCCATAAAAATCGCGCTGCAAGCCGATTTTCAGACCCGAAAAAACCACACCCACTCCCACACGCGGCGTGAGGAAGGGCGAGTTGAAACTCATGAGGGCAGAGGCTGGCGCACCGTCGAAACCAATCCACTGGTTCCGATAGATGCCTGTCACGGAGGGCACACCCCTTGTGCCGGAGTAGGCGGGGTTGTACATCAGTTTATTGTACATAAACTGCGTGTAGTGGTGTTCCTGCTGAGCAGAAAGCCGAACGCAAGCGGCCAGTATAAGCGAAAGGAATAAGAGTTTTTTCATCGTAAAAAGTTTGATGGTTGGCAGGTTTTCGGATTAACAAGCGCCTTTCTTGCCTTGTTAACCCGAAAAAACCCTAAACCCCATTTAACGGAAAATTTCAATGAAGCCTTTGATGGCCGGCTCGCCTGGCCCTGGTTTGAAAATGTAGAAGTAAGTGGCATCCGGCAAGTGTTGGCCGGGGTTGCCGAAGAGTGTGCCGCGCCAAGGCACACGCACGTTGCCCGCTTGCGGCGTGTTGTAATAAGGCGAGGCCTCATAGACCTTGTCGCCCCATTGGTTATAGACCACCAAGGAATTGTTCGGATAAGCTCGCGGGTCGGCGAGGCATGGTATCTCCAACCAATCGTTGATTTCGTCGCCGTTGGGCGTGAAGATGTTGGGCAGCTTGCACGATTCTTCGCCGCGAATGGTCACGGCTGCGTCGTCGCACAGGTTGGGACACGACTTGGAGCAAACCCTGTATCTGAAAAAGCCTCCACTCTGGCCGACGTAGGCAAAATTGCCTTCTCCCAGATAGGCAAGCCCTTGCAAGCTGTCGAAGAACACCACTTCAAAATCGGATGGTGGCATCAGTTGGTCATTCTCAAACACATTGAACACCGTCGTGTCGCCGGGCGTAAAGAAGATGTTGGTGTCGTCTATGGCATCAGGCATTTTGGCCAACATCACCGTCGTGGACGATGCCGGAATGGTGCAGCCATTCACAATCGCCGACACGGAGTAAACGCCTTCGTTTGCGGAGGCAAACGACTGCACGATGTGCGTGTTGCCCGTTGTGTTGAGCGGTTGGTTGTTCAGCGTCCAAGTGTAGGTGGCCCCTGCGATGGCGGTGGCTGTTATCGTGACGGGTTGGTTGAGGCAGCCAAACGTGGGTTGAGACATCACGCTGAGTGCCGGAAGCCCCAATACCTCGATATTGATGTTGCATATTGACGTATTGCCCGATGAGTCCACCGCTATGTAGGTAATGGTGGTCAGACCCGGCAAGAAGGTGGCACCCGACAATGGGCCGCTTGTTTGCATGAATGAATCTATCCCGCAATTGTCGGTCGCTGTCACCGCATCAAGTTCCAAAATCACCCCGCTGCAGTTGTTGGTGGTGACTGCCGACAGGATAAAATCGCTGGAGTCTTGCGCGATGCCGCCGCCTACATTCACCACGATAGGGCTGATTGGGCAAGTGATATTGGGCGGTTCGGTTTCCAATATCGTCACGCTAAATGTCGCCGAGGTGGGCAATTGGGTCGTTCCTTCTATCCAAGTATAGGTCACGACGGTGGTGCCGTTAGGGAAAAAGTCGCCTGGCTGATGCGAGGAGAAGACGGTGTCGAGCTCGCAGAAACCAGTGGGTGTCGGCGGGGTCCACGATACTGTCTGCGGGCAGCCGGGTATGACGATGTTCTGTGGGATGTTGAGGAAGCCCGGCGGGTTGCCGGTGTTGACCGTGATGACGAAATGACAAGAATCAAAGTTGCCGTTTGCATCAAAAACAATGATGACTACCGTCGTCTGACCATTGTAGAAAGTATCGCCCGGCGCGTGCGACGAGACGAAAACAAGGCTATCCGTGCAATTGTCGGTCGCGGTGGGCGGGTTCCATGTGACTGGCGCGCCACAAGGGGTCGCGTTGGAGACGGTCACATCCGAGGGGCAATCGCTCATTACTGGTGGCACATTGTCCCCTAAGGTCACGTTGAAAGAACAAACCGTCTCATTGCCTGCCGCATCTATCGCTGTGTAGGTCACGGTGGTCGTTCCTGCTTTGAAGACGGCACCGGGGTCGTGGCTGGCGATGAACGAAATCAAGAAGCAATTGTCGGACGCAACTGGCGGCGTCCAAGTGGCGGTCGTTTCGCACACACCTTGCGGTAGCGTAATGCTGATGTTACTTGGGCATCCGAGCACAAGCGGCGGGGTGCTTTCTGTCACGGTTATTTCAAAACTACAAGTCCCGATATTGGAAGAAGCGTCAGTGGCGCTGTAAAGCACAATCGTCACGCCGATTTCAAAATAGTCGCCGGAGTTGTAGTTAGAAGTCGGAGTAAGGGTACCATCACAAGCATCGGTGGCCGTCACGTCGTCCCAAATCACAAAAGCACCGCAGGTATCTGGGGCAGTCGTGATGGTGACATTGGGGGGGCAAGTCAATACTGGCGAAGTGAAGTCCGTCACAGTCACCACAAAAGAGCAAGTGGCGACATTGTTGAAATCGTCTGTGGCGGTGTAAATCACCGTGGTGGGGCCGGGAGGGAATATGCCGGGCAGTGGCACGCTCGTCACTACAACGGCAGTGTCGCAATTGTCCGTCACAAAAGCCGAAGGGTATTGAACAAAAGCGCCGCAGTTGGGGCTTCCATCGGGGGGCACCGTTTGGTTAAGCGGACATTCTATCGAAGGCGCAATCGTGTCCTGAATCGTCACGACGAAGCTACAAGTGCCCGTGTTGCCCGAAGGGTCGGTCACTGTGTAAACCACCTGCGTTTGGCCGACCGGGAAAAGGCTATCCTGATTGAAGTTGGAGGTCACTACCAAACCCACCTGACCGCATGGGTCGAATGGAATAGGCGGCGCCCAATTCGTTTGCCCCGCACAAACTGTGCTTAGCGCAAAACCCATCGCTCCGGTGGGACAGTCTATCAATGAAGGCGGTGTGTTGTCTTTCACCGTCACCGTCAGCACACAAGTGGCCGAATTGCCTGCGCTGTCCGTCACCGTATAGGTCACATTGGTCACTCCGGCAAAGAACACGTCGCTCGAAGGCACGCGCACAATGGTGTCAATGCCGCTGCAAGCATCCACAACGGTTGGGAATGGCACGTTCACGTTGGTGTTGCACTCATTGCCAATGATGTCCACGGTGATGTTCGGCGGACACTCGACGCTTGGCGGCGTATTGTCGTCGGAAGCGGAAAAAAGGCCGTTCACCGTTGTCACCGGCACCACGTTGATACTGCTGTTGATGGCTTCGATGAAGCCCGTATAGAAGATGGATGAGATGCCAGTCGGGTTCAGCACATTGAAAACGATGGTGAAAATGACACTGCCATCGGGCAATATGTCGGGCCAGCCGCTGTTTGGGCCACCTGCAAAGAAAGAGAGGATGCCCAAGTCTGTTTGCGTCGTGCCAAAATCGGTGAGCATCAGCCCCAAGGCGGGGTTGAAGTTGTTCACGGTGCTGTATTGCAGCACGGCGGGGTCCCACCCTACCTGAAACTGCAGCCCCACGATGTCGTTCCAGTTTTCCACAAAAAGATTGACCGCTATTTGGTCTGGGCCGCCCTGACAGTCCACAGCGACGGTGTCAATGAGCAGGGTCAAGATGCCGGGCGCATTCACCGTCACAGTAAAAGAACATGTACTGGTGTTGCCAGCCACGTCTGTCGCGGTGTAAGTCACGGTGGTCACGCCGGGATTGTATATGCCATTCGCGTTGCCAGTGCCCGAGCCAGTAGTGGCGCCCGTTTGGACGTAATTCAAAGTCGGCACGCCAGGGCAGTTGTCGAGCAAGGCCAAGGGCTGCAAGTTGTTCACTTGCACATTCACGTTGCCCGGGGGCAGGTCAATGTTGACGTTGCCCGGGCATTCGAGAATGGGCGGGATGAGGTCGGCCACGTTGACCGTGCCGTTCACCCAGACCGCGCCGATTTCTTCGGGGGTGCCGCTGGCGTTTGAGAACACTTCTCTTATCACCGGGCTATCGCCAAAGGTCAGTGGGATGCTCGCGCCGCCGCCCGTCAGCACATTCAGGTTGAGGGTAAACAAAATAGCACCCGGCGGCAAAGTCACCCCTTCCGCCGCATTGGCCGTCCAGAGGAAAGCCAGCAAGCCATTGTTGGTTTGTAGTGTGTTGAAATTATCAACTAAGACAAGTTGCAAAGCGGGGTTGAAATTGCTGACAGAGCTGAATTGCAGCGCCGCCGGGTTCCAGCCCAAAGAGAATTGCAAAGAACCTATCGAATCAAAGTTGAGCGCGGTGATGTTGATGCTCACCGTTTGGCTACACGAGGTAGTGGCTGTTTGCACGATGATGGTCAGCGAATCAGTATTGAGCGAAAACTCAACCGTCACATTAAAGGAACAAGTGGCGGTATTGTTGCCCACATCGGTCGCCGTGTAGGTCACGGTGGATTGGCCGATATTGAACGGACTTCCGCTGGCATCGGGGTCATTGGGTTGATTTTGTACGGTAGCGCCGACCGAAGCCCAACCGACGTTGGCCAACGGCAAGCAGTTGTCGGCCAAACTTGCCGGCGCGATGCCGTTCACAGGCGTTGGGCCAAAACCCTGCACCGTCACATTGGCCGGACAAGTGATGGATGGCGGCTCGTCGTCAATCGGCAAGGCACCGCCCGGCCCTGCGATAAAAGTCAGGATGTTGACATTCACATCAGCAGCCTCAATGACGACGGGGCTATTGACAAAGGTCAACGCGGCGAAATTGCCCGCTTTGCGCTGAAAAGCCAGACTGAAAATGACTGTGCTGTCAGGCAAACTGGCTCCCAACGTTTTTGTCCAGATGTAGGCGATTCTGCCCGCGTTGATTTGCAGTTTGTTGGAATCGAAATCAACGCCTGCTCCCAACAGTTCGGGTATGATGGGGGTCGTGTAGGCATAATTAAGCTTAGCGGTGTCCCACGCCAGCGTGAACTGGAACGCGCCGATGCTGTCAAAATCCACGACCCGAATGGGTATCAGGAACGTATCGGTTGAGGAACAGCTGATACTGACCGTATCGGCTTTGAATGTGACCGTCTGGGCAGTGGTTTCTCGTGCATACAAGAACGATGCGAAGATAGTCAGGATTAGTAGGATATTTCTCATGGTCTTAAAATCAAGCAATTATGATAGTTGCTGTTTAAAAAATTGAGGGTTCGGAAGAGGTTGTCCCGCAAGGTTGACAAAAGCGCACAACGGCTTTGTCAATCTTGCAAGACAACCTTTTTCAAAACCATGCCTTAGTCAATCAAAATCATCTTCTTGCGTGCGCTGTGCTTGGCTGTCTCGAGTTCATAATAATAGACACCCGGAGCGCCCAGCTCATCGCGGCGGAATCGCAGTTCGTTGTAGCCTTGCTCAAAACTGCCCACGACGCTTTTCACCAATTGCCCCGAAACGCTGAACACGCGGAAGGTAGCGCGACCTGCTTCTGGCAGGCGGAAACCGACAGCAGTCCAGCTGTCAAATGGGTTGGGTTGGTTCTGGTATAGCGCGAAGGTAGTGTTTTCGGTGCCGCCCTGCCCATTCACGAACTCAAAGTCGAGCTTCAGCGCATTGCCGTCGCGGTCATAACCCTCTGCTCGCGTGATTTCCGAGCCCGGGCGCAACACCTCAGCAAGCGAGCCGCCATTGCGGAGCACCTTGAATCGGAGGGTGAAAAGCGTTTCGCCATCGGCAATCGTCATGGGTTCGGCAGTTACCCAAAGCGTGGTTAGCAAGCCTGCGTTCAAACGCATCGTGCCAAAGTTGGCATCGCCCATTTCAGGCAACACACCCGGCTCAATGCTTTCGAGTTTGAACACCTTCGGGTCGAAGTGTAGGGTCATCTGATAGCCCGAGCGCTCCGTGAAGTCGGTAGCCTTAAATGGCACTTCAATGATTTCGCCTGCGGCGAAGGTGCGTTCTTCGAGTCTGAAGCGGAAAGCGCCAAAGCGGTCGTCCGCGTCGTCGTCGCCCGTGAAGCTTGGCGTGATGTTGCCATTCACGTCGCCCATGCGCACCGCCACGAAGTCATCGTCGAGGAAGTCCATATTGGCGGGCGTATGGCTGATGCTTTGCGGTGGTGCCACGCTGATTGGGTTCGGAGACGGGAACGTGTATGATTTCGGGATAAACTTCCAGTCCGGCGAGCCGGTGATGTGTGGTTGGAGACCAAGCGCCACTTGTTGTATGCGGGCATAGTCGAGCAACGACAGCTGGCCGTCGCCGCTGACATCCGCCGCCACGAACTGGTAAGGCGAGGTCAGGGATTGGATGTTCAGCACATGACGCTTGATGAGCAGAATGTCTGCCCCCGTGATACCGTCGTTGCCCGGAGTACTTTTCTCACAAGCTACGGTCGTGTTGGAGTTGTTGGGCACTCCAAAGAGATAGGTGCCTGGGAGGCCTGTTGTTTGGGTAGCCATCACGTCGCCTGTGAGCGACACATTCACGCCCGGCACGGGTTTGGGGTTGTTCCAAGTCTGGATGTCGCCACCAATTTGCAGGTCAGCCACGTTGCAGGCTATTTCTACCTTTCCAGCTTGTGTGTTCACCATCACTGAGATAGGTGCGCCCGCGCTGTCAACAGTCACAATCAAATCAACTGGCATATCGGTGATGGCAACGGCCGTCATGGAACCAATGGGCGCATCGGCATCCATTAGGATATCCACACTGAACAATACCGTGCCGTTGGGCAAGGTGAGCGAATTGCCCACCCAGATGATGCCCAGATTGTTGCCGGGTTGCAGCGTTGCGACCAAATCCGAAACCGCTGGGTTGAGGCTGCCTGCGGTGAGGCCAAGGATGGTGCCCACCATGTCGTCCGCGATGTTCAACGTGAATTGGAAACCCGTCACGTCCTCGCAATTGTCAATCGTCACGGGCACCGACACGATTTGGTCGTTGCAACCATCGGCAGACCCTACCACAAACTTGATTTGGTCACCCGCTTCCACTACCGCCGTGTCCACTTGCAAGCAGCCGCTTGCGGAATCAACAACCGTCACAGAGTAAATGCCTGCCGACAAGCCTGTAATGGCGGGTGTGGTGCCTGCGTTGCTCCATGTGTAGGAGAACTGGCCCGAGCCGCCTGTCACGATGGCCGTGGCAGTGCCGTCGTTGGCACCGAAGAACGATTCGGGCGTGCCTGTGACCGAGAGCGTGAAGCCCGCGTTGTTGCCAAGCGTCACTTCCACGTTGACGGTACAGAGATTGGAATTGCCAGCCGCATCCACTGCGGTCAACGTCACGGCATTGATGCCCAAGTCTTGGCAGTCGAAGTTGGTTTTCGACAGGAACATGGTGTCAATGCCGCAGTTGTCGGTGCTACCGAGGTCAATATCGCTGGGTTTTAGGATGGCCTCGCCGTTGGTGCCAAGCGCGATGACGATATTGTTGTTGCAGATGAGCGTCGGTATGCTGTTGTCAACCACATTGACCACGATGGAATCCGTGTTCACGTTGCCACAAGCATCGGTAGCAGTGAAAAGAATGTGATACAGGCCAACCGAATAGTCGCCGCTAATGTCGAAGCCGCCGTTTCCTTGAGGAGCGTTGTTTGTCACGTTCAGCAAAGAGTCAGGCTGGCAATCGGTAATGTACTGGCTGATATTGAGCGAAACTGGCACAAGGCAATTCAGATTGGGCGGATAATCGGCAGACCGCACTGTAATCGTGTCGGGCATGCCGAGGAACAAGGGTGCCTCGTTGTCCACTACTGTGATTTTGCGTGTGTGGGTTTCCACGTTGCCACAATCATCCACTGCTGTGCGTGTGCGCACCACAGTATAGGAGAATTGACCGCATGGCCCCTGCGCGAAGTCAATCGTGTCTTGTTGGAACTGCACGTCCACGTTCTGCGAGCAGTTGTCGGTCGCCGTCACCAAAGAGGGTGCGGGCAGGCCCGCAGAGCAGCTCACCGTATCGTCGGGTGGATAGGCGCTCAGGATGGGTTTCACCGTGTCTTGCACGCTGAACACCTGCACGCAGGTAGCGGCGTTGTTGGCTTGGTCGAGTGCCTTCCAGATGCGATAGACGAAGTTGCAATAAGCGCCCGTGCTATCCACTCCCGTCGAGTCGGTAAAATTGATGGAGGCAACCGTGCAGTTGTCCGATGCCAGAGGAGAGCCATTGGCTGCCGGAGAGAAATCCGCAGTGCATTGAAGCACCTTGTTTTGCGGGCAGGAAGTGATAGTGGGCACCACGTTGTCTTGCACCACGACGAAGGTTTCGCAGACAGATTGGTTGCCAGCGAGGTCTCTCACATGGAGCCTTACCGGGTGCTGCGTCGTACCATCCGCGTCGGCGCAACCAAACGTGATGCTGTTTGCGATGCCGCCCGGCGGGTTGAGGCGCTGGATTTTCAAATCCAACTGATTCTGCGGCGTGCAGTTGTCGCTGCTGCTTGCATTGATGTTGGCCGAGGTCACCGTGACGGTACCCGACGATTGCAGCGCGATACTAATGCCGTTGATGCAGGCTGCGATGGGGTTGGTGCCATCTTTCACTTGCAACACGATGGTTTTCGTGGAGACGTTGTTGTTGCCATCTATTGCGGTAAATACAAGGGTGTAGGTGCCTTGCGCAAGAATTTCGCTGTAGTTCGCGCCCTGATTCGTTCGGTTGTTCGTAATCACCAGCGTCGTCGAATCGCAATCGCTCACAAACGGAGCGATATTGATAGCCACCGTGTCTTTGCAGTCAAGATTGTCCGGATCGGTGAACACTACCAAGGTGTCGGGCGCGTTAGCGGAGAAAACAGGCGCTTGCGTGTCCTGAATGACGATGATTTGTGTGCCAGTAGTCACGTTACCCTCGTCGTCGGTCGCTTTCCAAGTGCGGCGCAGGGTGTATTTGTAAATATTCGTGAAAGAGGTAGTGTCTTGCACGAAATCAATGGCCACATTCGGGTCGCAAGCATCCACTGCCGTGATATTGGCTGCATTGGGGATAGGCGTGCACGCTTCCAAGGTGATGTCTGCCGGAATGGGCGACAACACGGGAGCTGTCACGTCTTTCACCAAAACCTGTGTGATGCACTGCTCAAAGTTGCTGGCCACGTCCGTCACCGTGAGCGTCACGTCCACCGGATTGTTCAGGTTGGCACAGGTCAGCACCGATGGGCTAAGGCTCAGCGTCACCGGGCCGCAATTGTGCTGGTCGAAGCTGCCGTTGTCAATTTCCGAAAGTGAAAGCGCGTAGTCGCCTGCCGGTGTCAGGTTTACCGTGAATGCTGGTTTGCACAAAGAAATCGGCGGGAAAGTGTCGTTGAAAATCTGAACACTTTGCAGCTGCGTGGTGGTGTTGTTCTGCGGGTCGGTGTACGACCATGTAATGGCGTAGTTGCCCGAACTGAGCACATAACGCGGCGGGCCGCCCGGCATGAATGGAGGCAGAATGTCAATGACTGGCACAGAGGGCGTGCCGTAGATGGTGATGAACATATTGCCATCGCAATCGGTCGCGGAGGGCGCTTCCACCGTATCCTTTCCGCAGTAGCTGATTATGGGAGGCAAAATCGGCTCGTCGGGCACTGGTGCCGTGCCATCAAACAAGGTCACCGTGAAGGTGCAGGAGTCTGCCAGATTATTTGCTTTGCCATCGGTAGCCACTATTTTCACATCAAAAGTTTCGCCTGCCTGAACGGGGTTGACCACGCTGGAAAGCGCCGTGCCAGCTGCCGGGAATTGCGTGAGCACCACGCCATTCAGACAGTTGTCGGTCACTTGTGCGCCGTTGAGATAGTTGGGCACCACCGTCGTGCCTACGCAGCTCGCAGCGATGGAGAGATTCTGCGACGAGGGGCAAGCTACTGTCGGCGCTTGCGTGTCCAGTACTCTCACCGTGAAAGAACAAACAGTTGTGTTGCCCACCACATCGGTGGCGGTATAAGTAATCACCGTCTCGCCCACCGGGAAGAAAGTGGTTGGGAAGGTTCCAAACACAGGTGGGTTGTTGTAGACGAATGGCGAGGAAGCGTTGATGGAGCTTTGCACCGAAGCATCGCTGATGGTCTCCGTCACTGAGTAAGTGGAACAATCGCGGAAGCTTTCCTCAAAGGGCGTGGTGCGGCGGAATGGGCGATACCACGAGAAGATATTGCCACAGTTGCCCGTCGCATTTTGAATCGTGATGACGCTGTCGCAAACAAAGTTGGTGTTGCCCAATGACGCGCCGAATGGCTCGTACACCACAGGGCCGTTTCCGTCAGTCACCACTACTGTTATCGTGATTTGGCTTGCGTTGGCACATGGGTCGGCCACCGTGAACGTCACTGTGGAGGTGCCAATGGGGAAATTCGTCGAAACCAAGGGACCTGAGCCACTTAGGCTTCCTACCGGGAAATTGACCACATAATTAATCGTGTAACCCCCAAAAAGCACGTTGCAATTGTCTTGAATATTGGCAGGTGTCAGTTGCACCAAAAATGGAGCCACGCATTGGGGGGCGCCGTTTTGGTTGTTTGCTTGCAGATTGACAAGCGTCTGCACACCTGTGAACGTGGGCGCTTGAGTATCCACCACGGAGAACACTTGCACATGAGTCGTAGTGTTGCCTGCTTTGTCGGTCACTGTCCATGTACGGGTCACGACGCTTGAGTTGAGGCAAGAGCCAGCAGTGGTCACGTCGTTGTAGGTGATGGAAAGCGCATCGTTGCAAGCGTCGTCGCAAGCATCCGTCACATCTGCCAAAGTGATTTGCCCCAACACCGCGAAGTCTGTCGGGCTGTAGGCGTTGCACTGCACCGTGACGGCAGGAGGAGCCACCGCGTTGGCATTGATGATGACAGGTGGTGTCACATCGTTGACCGTAATGGTTTTGGTGCAAACGGCGGTGTTGCCAAACACATCCATCGCGCGGAACGTCACCACGTTGGCGCCCACATCGTTGCAATTCCATTGGTAGGTGGGCGCAAACCCGCTCCCATCCACACTGACCGCAAAGCTAAGCGGGCAGGAAGGAGTGGAGTTGAGCGTGTTGTCCGTGATAGTGAAGTTGGCCGCATAAATATCGGCATCCAAAATGCCGGAGCAATTGGCGTTCAGGCTGACCGAAGACGGCGTGAAAGAGCCGCAGTTGGTGATGGTAGGTGGCAGCGTGTCCGTCACCGTCACCGTAGCATTGCAAGTGGCGGACAAGCCGCCGCCATCGGTCACGATGAGAGTGTAGGTGTTGGCCCCGATGTTAGCGCAAGTATATACCGCAGGGGCGCTGGTGAAGGAGAAAAAGCAGTTGTCTGTGCTGTTGTTGTTTACTTGGCTGGGTGTCACGGTGAAAGTGCCGCTGGCGTTCAACGCAACGGTGATGTTTTTGCAGTTCGCCACTGGCGGCTGCACGTCCGTCACCACCACATTGAAGGTGCAAAGACCCACGTTGCCTGCCGCATCGAGTGCCGTATAGGTCACTTGCGTTGTCCCAAAAATGAAGAATGCACCTGGGTTGTGAGAAGCTATCACCGTGATATTGCCCGGGCAGTTGTCTGTGAAGGTTGGTGGAGTCCACGTCACGGAAGCCAAACAGCCGCCGAGATTCGCATTCACGGGAGGGGGATTGGGGCAATTGGCCGTGGTCGGCGGTTGTAAGTCTGTGATGTTCACGTTGAAGCTGCAAGCAGAAGAGTTGCCAGCGGCATCAATGAAGGTATAAGTCACGGGAGTAAGTCCCTTTTTGAAATTCACGGAGTTCGGAATCGGATAAGCACCCGATGCTGGGCCGCTGAAGTTGGCTCCCGTCAGTTGATAATTGAGTATCGTGACACCACAGTTGTCCTGATACTGGCCGGGGCCGTTCAGGGCGCTGCCGTTGGGCTGCATCGTCAGCGCCAGGCCGGGAATAGCCGAAGCGTTGGTCTCGCAGCTCGCATCGGCGGTGATGGCGATGCTGGTGGGGCAGTTGGCTACCGGTGGCAACACATCTACCACAGTAATCGTGGTATTGCAAGTGCTTGATGGCGAAAGCGGCGAAAGGTCATCAACTGTCAAGGTGACGGCATTGCTGCCGAGGTTGGCGCAGGTGAACGTGCTGGGCGCGACCGACAAGGTCACGGCGCCACAGTTGTCGTTGGAGCCATTATCCACTTGAGAAGCCAACAAAGTGCCTTGTCCGTTGGCACCCAACTGCACCACCACTGTTCCAGCGGGTTTGCAAAGTGCATTGGGTGCTTGAGGTTCGTTCACCACCACCTCTATGGTGATGGTGGTGCAGTTGTTGTAAGCATCGCACCAAGTGTAAGGGATTCTGGTGGTGCCCACCGGGAACTGAATCGCCAAGAGCTTGTGCGCAGGCGTGCATACATCGAGTGCCGGAATGAGCGGGAATGAGCTGACCGGGTTGTTGTTGATGTCGAAAACAGTAGCAACGCCTTCTACTGGCGCAAAGCTAGGCAAGTCGCAGTCGCTCACAGTGTAGTTGTCGAACACTGGGCCGACGCAGCTAGATACCACTGGTCGCTCAATGGTAACAGTGGCTGAGCAATCCCCTGGTGTCACATTCACGTTGTAGGAAGTCGGAAACGACACGGTGACTGCCGGGGGGGTAGTGTCTTGCACCGTGACAGTGTAAGAGCAAGTACCCGTCAATCCCGTGCCATCCGTCACGGTCCATATCACGGTAGTGGTGGTGCCTTGTGCGAAAGCAGCCCCTGCCAGTGTGGCCGAGGCGTTCCAGTCATTGGTTATGGAAGCCAATGAGCAATTGTCGTTCGCGTTGGCAAAAGTCACATCGAACTCAGTGCCTACCACATCGTAGTCGCAATCCAAATCGGCCTGCCGCGTGAAGTTCGCGGGGCAAGCGACCGTTGGCGGCTCGTCATCCTCGACTGTAATTTGAAAATTGCAGGTTGCCGTAGCCCCTGTGCCATCGGTTGCTTTGTGTTCGACAATGGTGGTACCCACATTGAAAATCACTGACCATTGCGCCCCGCTCCCGGCATCTACTGTCGCGCCGGTCATGCTCCACGAAGCCACAGCGCCTGGGCAGTTGTCACTGAAAAGGAAGGGGCTGTTTGTTAACAAGTTGACCACACAATCCCCGCTTACATCATCGGAGGTGCCAAATATCAGGCTAGGGTCTTGGGCGGGCGGTGCAGGCAATCCAAAACACCCAACGGTAGGTGTCTCTGCGTCCACCACCGTCACGGTGAATTGGTCGCTGGCGGTGTTGCCTTTCCCATCGGTCACAGTGTAGGTCACGGTAGTCACGCCCACATTGAACGTAAGCGCACTCACATCGCCGGCGCCGCTGCCAGTGGTGGCTCCGGTCAAAACATAAGTGAGGTTGGCCAAGCAGTTGTCGCCATATTGGCCGGGAGTCACCGTGGCCGGCGGCACCACAGGCCACACGATTTGCGTCATGGCTGCGCCCGGCACTCCCATTTTGGAACAGAGGCCGGGGTCGGCATTGAAAGGCCCTTGGTTGGCAGGCGCGTCAATGAGAGGTATGATGTTGTCGTTGACCGTGATGCTCAGTTGGCGAAAATTGGCTGGAGTGCTGGGGCCTGCCGGACCATTCACCCTTACATACCAAGTCTGGGCTGGCCCTACGTCTGTGCAGGTAAACGTGTATGGAAGTGCCACCACACCGGAAGAAAAGTTGGACACGGGAGAAATTTCATAAGTACACGCAGCGTCCTTAGCAAAGCCGTTGGCAGTCATCACCATATCGTTGAAGGCCGCCTCTGTGCCGTTCATGGCAGTCAGGTTGAGCGTGATGTTGACAATGCCGGGCGCTGGCACGGTGAGAAAATCACCGCACTGCGCAAAGGCGCCCTGTGCCAGCATCAGGCAAATAGCAGTCGTTGCCGCCAACGCCCAACGGCGCGGAGTCGTAGAGTTGTTCATGGTCTGCAATTTTGATAAAAGGAAAAGAAGGGTAAATGAGAGGGATTCTTTGAAGAAAGGTAAGGGTTTCTTCATGCAGGCAAATCGGTTTGGAATGAAAAGTTGCTGTTTACAAGTAAAAAATCTTCGCATAAAAAATGGCATTTTTCAGTGTTCGACTGAAATTCACTTTTACACGAGAGACCAACCGTAGTGGCGGAAGGATTAAAAAAATGCCTGCCCGCGAGCGCGGACTTGTGATTGAAAAAACCGGGCGCAAGGTTACAGCGAATTTCGGAAAACGGAACAAGCCAATTTCGGGGCAAAGTCAATTCAACTATTCACAAAAAATTGTCAATCAATTCGATACGAACTTTTTGAAATTTTTCTACACACTACTTGCATGAAACTATCGCCGCATTTGTCGCCCATCTTGCACAATCAGCCGGGCTTTGCCAAAAACCGTACCAAACTGAAAGATAGTGCTAATATGTTCCGTATCAACACCCGGATTTTGAGATATGCACATTCTCAAAGAAACGTTTAAAAAACAAGTCCACGATTGGACTAATCCCCGCGCCTTAGCGCCGGGGGAAGGAAACGGCCAAAAAAGAAATGGGGTTTATAGTCAACGCAAATCAATCAAGGCAATCCTCAAATCCGCGTTAATCAGGCGCGCAAAGGTGGCTTTGAACGAACGGCGCTCGCAATCCTTTGAAAATCACGCAAATCAATCAAGGCAGTCCTCAAATCCTCGTTAATCAGGCGCGCAAAGGTGGCTTTGAACGAACGGCGCTCGCAATCCTTTGAAAATCACGCAAATCAATCAAGGCAATCCTCAAATCCGCGTTAATCAGGCGCGCAAAGGTGGCTTTGAACGAACGGCGCTCGCAATCCTTTGAAAATCACGCAAATCAATCAAGGCAGTCCTCAAATCCTCGTTAATCAGGCGCGCAAAGGTGGCTTTGAACGAACGGCGCTCGCAATCCTTTGAAAATCACGCAAATCAATCAAGGCAATCCTCAAATCCGCGTTAATCAGGCGCGCAAAGGTGGCTTTGAACGAACGGCGCTCGCAATCCTTTGAAAATCACGCAAATCAATCAAGGCAGTCCTCAAATCCTCGTTAATCAGGCGCGCAAAGGTGGCTTTGAACGAACGGCGCTCGCAATCCTTTGAAAATCACGCAAATCAATCAAGGCAATCCTCAAATCCTCGTTAATCAGGCGCGCAAGGTGGCTTTGAACGAACGGCGCCTGCAATCCTTGAAAATCACGCAAATCAATCAAGGCAGTCCTCAAATCCTCGTTAATCAGGCGCGCAAAGGTGGCTTTGAACGAACGGCGCTCGCAATCCTTTGAAAATCACGCAAATCAATCAAGGCAGTCCTCAAATCCTCGTTAATCAGGCGCGCAAAGGTGGCTTTGAACGAACGGCGCTCGCAATCCTTTGAAAATCACGCAAATCAATCAAGGCAATCCTCAAATCCTCGTTAATCAGGGTATAACTTTGCCGCATGGGAAAAAAGAAACGCCGACAATTCAAAATCAGCAAAAGAGGGTTGCCTCCCGGTACCCTTGTCTATACTGGCGATCGCACGGAGACCTCCTCACACATTGTCACGCTGTGCTATGGAGAGGCACAATATGTAGAGCAGCCTGCCTACGCACCCGAATTGCGCAATCAAGTAGAGGGCTTGCTTTGGGTGGATGTGCGCAGCCTTACCGATACCAATCTCATCGAAAAAGTCGGGAACGGGTTCCAAATGCACCCTTTGGCGCTTGAAGATGTGCTCAACACGCACCAACGCGCAAAGCTGGAAGAGTACGACAACGGGCTTTTTTTCGTGCTGCACAACCTTCGCCTCGACGCTGGAACGCTCGAGCTGGTCAGTGAGCAAATTTCCCTGTTCGTCGGCCACAATTTTGTCGTCTCGTTCCAAGAAGACCCTGACGACACCTTCTCAAGTATCCGAAAACGTGCCCAAGAAGGCATCGGCAGAATGCGCAAGAAAGGCTCTGACTACCTCGCTTACGCTCTGATAGACAACATCGTGGACGGATACTATATCCTGCTGGATGAGATTGAGACACAAGTGCTTGACTTGGAAGACACCATGTTTAGCAATGGCGCAGACCCTTCCTGTAAGGCACGCATTTTTGATTTAAAACGCTTGGTTAACCAATTCAGGCACCGCATCATGCCGCTGCGCGATGCGGTCACTCGCCTGTATCGCACGGAGAGCGAAATCGTGGAAGAAGCCAATCGGCTTTATCTCCGCGATGTGGTGGACCACGTTGCCCAAATCCTCGACAGCGTGGACAACCAACGCGACATTCTCGACAGCATGGAGGCACTTTATCACGCCGAATCGGCCAACCGCCTCAACGAGGTTATGCGCATCCTCACCGTCATTAGTGTCATCTTTATGCCCTTGACTTTCATCGTCGGTATCTATGGCATGAACTTCGACAATATGCCAGAGCTGCACTGGCACTATGGCTATTTCATCACGCTGGGGTTCATGTTCGTGCTCACGGTGGGGATGCTGGTTTACTTCAGGCGCAAACGTTGGTTTTGAGGGCCTTAAATCGAAAGCGCCCGCCCGACCATACAGTCGAGCTGGCGCTTTCTCTATTGTGAGCCACATTCTGGCCTTTATTGTTCAGAATCGAACCCGCAAGCCTGCATTCGCATAGAACAGGTTGTTGCGGTGCGATGAGTTTAGGTCTTTGAACACATCCGAAAGACCAAACTGGTAGCCGAGGTCAACGAACAGAATAGAGAGGAAATCCACGCCCACCCCGGCGTTCCAACCCCAGATGATGTTGTTGAGGTCGAGATTCTCGAAAGCTGATTCGTCTTCCGGCTTGTTGCTCAGGTTGAAGGTGGCGTTGGGTCCAGTGAACACACGAGCGGCCCAAGCCGCGTCCACACCGCCAAACGAGTAGCCCACCATGACGGGGATGCGCAGGTTGGTGCGCCGATAATCCGACTCTTGCAACACTCTGGGCTGTATCCGATTCTTGACGAACTCGAACTGAATGCCCGGTTGGACGTAGAACTTGGTGCCGATTTGAACGTCGGCCCCTAGCTGATAGCCAATTTTGCTTTTGAAATTGGCCGAATCAAGCTCGGTGATAGTGGAGGAGTTGAGGCCGACGAAGGGGCGAAGCGTTATTTGTGCGTTGACCACGCCAAATAGCAGCCATGCGAAGACCGATGAAAAAAGAATCTTCTTCATAATTCAGAAATGGTTTGAGTTTGAAATGTTTTGTAGAAAAGAGCCTGAGCCAGAATGTTTTGCAGCAGCAAATGTATATCGCCGAATAAATTTTGCAAGCCGAATTTTTGAGCGCAAAGTGTCTCGATAGGCGCTACTTTTTTCCGCCCCGCTTTGAAGGGCATTTCACCTGTCTTGTCCAGACAAACTTCTCCCACTAGACTTGTTGCGGTGGAGGGCTTTGAGTGAGGGGGATTGTCATTTTTTCGACTGGCAAGGCAAATTTTGCAGTCGAAATCGGGCATATTCGCCGAAAAATTTAACGAAGCCAGTCGGAAAAAGGGCTTTCCCTTCGCCAAAGGCCTCCACCGCAACAAGTCTACTATTTGAACCACGAGGAGTAGAAGACATAGTTGTTGGCGATGCGTTCGATTTGGCCTTTGAACAATTCTGGGGTGAGTTCTTTCACGCGCCGGGCAGGCACTCCGGCATAGACCCCCCCTTCGTGACAAACTGTTTTTTCCAAAATAACGGCCCCCGCCGCAATGAGGCAATTCTGCTCCACCACCGCCTCATCCATGATGATAGCGCCCATTCCCACGAGCACATTGTCGTGCAAGGTGCAGCCATGCACTAGTGCCCTATGGCCGATGCTCACGTTGTTGCCGATGGTGGTGCCACACTTCTGGTAGGTGCCGTGCAGAATCGCACCGTCTTGAATGTTGACTTTGTTGCCGATGCGGATGAAATTCACGTCGCCGCGCACGACGGCCTGAAACCACACGGAGCAGTCGTCGCCCATGACCACGTCGCCGATGATGGTGGCGTTTTCGGCCAAAAAGCAATTTTGACCAAATTGAGGAGTGAAGTCTCGGCAGGGAAGTATCAATGCCATGGTTCGATTTACGATTTGCGATTTGTGATTTACGATTTGCGATTGCCCGCCCGGCCGGGCGCAGCGGACGGGATTCGATTTACGAGCCACGCGATGGCTGCCCCTACTGCATTGGCGAGCATGTCGTCTATTTCATAAAATCTGCCGGGTATCAGGAATCCTTGCACCAGTTCCATCAGCACCCCATAGCAGGAGGTCAGCAGGAAAACAACCAATGCTTCTTTCCAGCCAACGCGGCGGCCAGAAGTGCGGGTGTAGCCCCACAAAAACAACCAAGCAAGCACACCATAAGCGACGGCATGGCCCAATTTGTCGGGCGAAAGCAGGTCGAACTTGGGCAGCGGCACCCCCGGCGTGACCGACAGGACGGTGACAAAGATAAGCCAAAGCAGGGCGGGGAGATAGTGTTTGTTCATAGCAAGTTGTAACGATGAGCGCCGGCGAGTGTTGCTCAAATCACGGCATGACCTGGCGCGTCGGGCAGCTCGGGAATTTTGTCCACGAATTTTTCGCGGTCGCTGATGATTTCCACCAAGCGTCGAATGGTGCGCCGCCGAATTTGGCGCTCCAAGTCTTTGTTTGGCTCTTTCAGGATATATTGAAATTTGAGCGAAACGCTGTCTTTTTTCACTTCTGCCACTCGCAGGTAGTAGCTGTCGGGTTTGATGACATCCTTGAACGGGACGAGCGCCTCCGTCAGGCTTTGCTCCAAGTCTTCCACCGTTTTGAGGTGTTTGAGGTCAATATCGAATTCGATGCTGGTGCGCTTGATACTGCGCTTGGTGTAGTTGACGACTTCCGAATTGAGCACCACGTTGTTGGGGATGTAAATGATGTCGTCGTCGTCGTTGAGCAGATGTATGTTTTGAAGGGTAATGTCGGTGATTTTGCCGCGATGCTGGCCGATACGGATGTTGTCGCCGATGCTGAACTGCCCCGAAAAAGTCATAATCATCCCGTTTATCATGTTCGAGATGTAGTCTTTGGTGAGGATGGCAAAACCCGCAAAAATGATGGACAGGGAGGTGAACAGTTCCCTTGCCTGAATTTTGAACAGCGACAATATGCCCACGATAATCCCCACAGCCAGCAACAACGAGTAGATATGGCTGACACCGATGATGAAGTTGTCTTCGCCGCGCACCTTGTGTCGCCGACGATACCACCACACTGCCGTGAACTGCACAAAATCGAGGAACATGAGAAAACTGGCGATGCCTGCGATGGCAAAAACGTAGTAGTCGAGGGCATCGCGGTACTTCGACCCCGCATACAGCCCCGATATGTCCCACTCGCCTAAACGAATGAGTACGAGGGCTATAAAAATGACAACCTTGAGCAGTAAAATGAAGTATTTCATAACGGAGGGGAAAATGGCGGGTTAACGGGAATGCCGGATGGATTATTTTTTCGCCCAGAGCAGTGGGCTTATCGCACGGGCATTCTGATTTCCACTCGTGTGCCCTCGCCCAATTGGCTGTGAAGGTCGAGTTTCCACTTGTGTTCCTTGCATATCGTTTTGACGTAAAACAAGCCGAGGCCGAAACCCTTGACGTTGTGCACATTGCCAGTAGGGACGCGGTAAAACTTGTCAAAAACGTGTTTTTGGTGTTCCTTCGAGATGCCGATGCCGTTGTCTTGAACGCTGAGCACCAGTTCGTCGCCTTCGTTTCGGAGGCCGACGTGTATCTCGGGAGCGCCCTTGCTGTATTTCACGCCATTGTCCACGAGGTTGTGGATGATGTTCGTCAAGTGCAGGCGGTCCGCTTTGACGAGTGCGTTGGTCGCCTCCAAGTCGAGGCTCAAGCGCCCTCCTTCTTTTTCGGCGACTTTCATTTCGATGGAGGGCGACACGCCCCGGATGAGTTCTGTCAAATCAAGCTCTTCGAGGTTGAGTTCTATCTTGTCGCGTTCAATTTTGGCGAGTTGCAACACCTTTTCCACTTGAGTGTTGAGGCGCATCACCTGTTCCTTGATGATGTGGGAGTAGCGGTTGAGGCGCGAGTCTTCCTTGATTTTTTCGTTGTTGAGAAAAACGTCGGTCGAGATGTTGATCGTCGAAATCGGCGTTTTGAACTCGTGGGTCATGTTGTTGATGAAATCACGCTGTAGCTCCGAGAGTTGTTTTTGCCTCAAAATGACAAACATCGTGTAAATGAAGAACGCCAGCGTGACGAGCATCAGCGCCGTGAAAATGATGACAAGCCACATGTTGCTCAGAATAGCGGCATTTTTATCGGGGAAACGCACCCCGAAATAGTAGTTCAGTTCGGTTTTGGTGTGTGGCGGCAAGGCTTCGTCCTGCTTCAGTTGCACCGCCCCGAAGGGTGTGGATTTGTTGTACTCGATGGTCTTCCCCGTCACCATTTGTTTGCTCGAACAGTCGAACACGCCATATTGGAAGTCCTCGTGCAGCCCTTGTTTTTCAAAAGATTTTCGCAGAAAAAACTCCAACGTGTTGGGGTCAAAGTCGTTGTCCACGTTCACTACATAGTAGTTGGACGAGAGCCGGTCAATCAAGTCCTGAGAAGGCAGCTCAAAAGGCGTGGCCTGCGAAAGGTCATTGGCCGCGTCTATCAGCGCCAGCGTCACCTTGCGGCTAAACTCTTGCTCCTGCAAATCCCATGTGCGCAACACCCAATAGGACTGCACGGCAAGCAGGCTCAACATGGAGACCGCCCCCAACACGATAACGCGACGAATGATTTTGTTAGTCATTTTTCTAAAAACAGTTTGGCAAACCAGAACATTTGGAACCTTCGAACAAATCCCGTCCGCTGCGTTCAGCCATGCGAGCAATCGCAAATCGTAAATCGTAAATCGTAAATCTCCCTACCCTCTCCACACTTCCAGATACTTCTTGATGGCCTCCTTGTTTTCCCGATACACTTTCGCGCCGCGGGTAGCGGTCACGATGCTGCACGGGACTTCGGCAGCGGTGGCACGCTGCGTCAGGCCGCGGTCGAAAGCGTCGAATATTTTCCAACGTTCCAGCATCATGGCTCGTTCGTGTTCAGTAAACGTCAGGTGGAGCAATTCGTTGAATTCGGCTTCGTTGCGGATGGACTTGAAAAGTTTGTAGAGCATGGGCAAGGCATTTTTCGCTGCCACGAAGGTCGGGAGGCTTTCCGAAATCCAAAGGTATTTTGCAATCTGTTCAGATTCAGCCGCACCGCGCTCACGCCCGCTTTTTGTAGGTCCAGATAGCCAGCCCGTTCACGGCAGCCGCGTAAGTCAGCACCGTGAAAAAATTGCCTTTAATGTCCTGAAAACCCGCGCCTTTGAGCAACACAAGCCGCATAAATTCTACAAAATATGCCACAGGATTGAGTTTGTTCAGCCACTGCGCCCACTGCGGCATACTTTCTACAGGGGTAAAAAGTCCGCACATCAGGATGAAAATCAGTAGAAAAAACCAGGCGGTGAACATGGCTTGCTGTTGAGAATCGGCGAAGTTGGAAATCAAAAAACCGAGGCCGAGCATACAGGGCGTGAAGGCCGCCGTGTAACCGAACACCAGCCACAGGCTGCCGAGCATCGGGATGTCGAACACGAGCTTGCCCACCGTCAGTCCCAAGGTCATCATCACCAGAGAGAGCAGCCAGAAAGGAAGCAATTTTCCGAGAATGAACTGCCATTTGCGCACGGGGGTCACGTTGAGTTGTTCGATGGTACCAAGTTCACGCTCACGGACGATGTTCAGCGCCGTTAAAAAGCAAATTATCAAAGCCACAATTTCACCCAGAATTCCCGGCACCATGAAGGTTTTGTAATCGAGGCGGGGGTTGTACCAATTGCTGTATGTGACGTGGAGGGTAGAGGGTAGAGGGTAGAAGGTGGATGGCTCCGCGCCTTCTACCTTCCACCTTCCACCTTCTACCATTCCTACATTGAAATCGCGCACTATATTTTGCGCGTAGCCCAAGCCGAGGCCTGCTTTGGTGGCATTTATCGCATTGGCTGTCAGGGTAATGGAGGATTTGCCTTCGCGCACGAGGTCGCGCTCGAAGTTGGCGGGAATTTCCAAAATCAAATCCACCTTGTCGGCAGCCATAGTGCGGTCAGCCTCTTTGGCTGCCAGTGAAAATTGTTTCACCTGAAAATAGCCCGACGCGCTGAATTTGTCCGTCAGCTGCCGCGACGCGGGCGACAGGTCGCGGTCCACGACGGCGAGGGCGAGGTTTTTTACCTCGTAATTCGCTGCAAACGAAAGCAACAAAGTCTGCACTACCGGCATCACGAGCAGCAGGGGCAGCATCGTCTTGTTGCGGAAGACTTGCAGAAATTCTTTTTGGACGAGAAAGAGGACGGTTCTCATTTTATTCATTTCCTCTGTGCCCTCTGCGCCTCTGTGTTTGAAAAAAATCTCGAACACAGAGGCACAAAGGGCACAGAGGTTTTATGTTTGTGAAATGCAAGATTTTGAAAGCCATGAATGAAAAAACGTACAACGAACTCACGTCTCAAATTATCAACGCTTGTATCGAAGTTCATCGGGAATTGGGGCCGGGGCTTTTGGAGAGCGTTTATGAAGTTTGTCTTTTGGATGAACTTTATCGGCGGGGATTGAGGGCAGAAGCACAAGTCAAACTCCCCGTCTCCTACAAAGGCAAATTGCTGAACAAAGAATTCGTTATTGACATTTTGGTGGAGGATTTGATACTCCTCGAATTAAAAGCAATTGAGGTTCTTCTGCCTATTCACGAAGTCCAGCTGGTGACGTACTTGAAACTTTCAGGCAAAAAATTGGGCTTGCTCATAAACTTCCATGTTGAACTTTTGAAAAATGGCGTTCGCCGAAAAATCAATGGCAACCTCAACGAGTAACCTTCCTCTGTGCCCTCCGTGCCTCTGTGTTTGAAAAAAATCTCGAACACAGAGGCGCAGAGGGCGCAGAGGTTTTAGAGGCGGTCTTTAAAATTCCTCATACTCAGCCCCAGAAAAAACACCGCCATCCCGCCCAGCACGAGCGTCTCCTTCCACAGCACTTCGAGTCCCACGCCTTTTATCATAATGCCTTTCACGATGGGGTTGAACCACGTCGCAGGTATCGCATTGCCAATCACTTGCAGTGGGAGCGGCATGCTTTCGCGGGGGAAAATGAAGCCCGACAACAACATGGTGGGCATCATCAGACCCAGCGCCGACATGAACATGGCCGTCATCTGGTCTTTCGCCCGCGTGCTGATAAAAATGCCGAGCGACAAAGCGACAAACATGTAGAGCAAACACTCCGCTGCCAGCAACAGCACCGAGCCGCTCATCGGCATTCCGAACACGACAATGCCGAGCAACACAACGACGACAGCGTTCAGAAACGAGAGCGCGAGATACGGAGCGGTTTTTCCCAAAATGATTTGAATCGGCTTCAAAGGCGACACGAGCAGGACCTCCATCGTTCCCAACTCCTTTTCCCGCGCAATCGTGATGGAAGTCATCATGGCCGACACGAGCATCAGAATCAGCGTCATCACGCCCGGCACAAAGTTGAAAGCGCCTTTTTGTTCGGGGTTGTAGCGCATCCGACTTTGCACAGTTATGAGGGGCAGGTTATGAGTGATGTCACTCGCTCTCGTTTTTTCTTGCTGAAAATCAGCGACGATGGCGTTGGCGTAGTTGACGAGAGTAGTCGCCGTATTCGGGTCGCTGGCGTCGCCAATGAGTTGGAGTTGGGCTTCGCCAGTTTGCAGTTTTGGGGAAAAATTGTCGGGAAACACGACGGCCATTTTGATTTTACCTGTGCAAAAAGCGGGTTCCAAATCCTCCGCCGAAGTCAAATTTTTTTCCAAACGAAAATAGCCGCTCGACGTGAGTTTGTTCACCAGCGCAATGCTCTCCGAATCCTTCGAAGGGTCGAGCACAGCAATGGCGGCGTTTTTGATTTCGTTGGTGAGCACAAAACCGAACAGCAACACCTGCATCACCGGCATCCCGAAGAGGATGAGCAACGTGCGCCGGTCGCGCAGGATGTGGCGAAATTCTTTGTTGATAAAGGCTGCGAAGCGATTCATTTTCGACAGAATTTACATGATTTTCAGGACATTAAATTCAAATCCAGCGCGGCACTTTCTGGCAATACGCTTCATAGGTTTCTCCAAATTGTTTTTTCAAAAGCGGCTCTTCAATCGCTTTTACGTACACATGAAAAATGGCCGAAACGATAAGGCTGTAAGCCAGCACTTGCCAACTCGCGTACCACACCGACCAGCCTACTAAAGTAGTCATAATGCCGAGATACATCGGGTTGCGCGAGTATTGGTACAGCTGCGCCGTGACCAATTTTTTCGGCGGATCGAGCGGGAAAGGCGTACCCTCGCCTTTTTTCATAAAGTCCCAGATGCAAATCAGCAAAATGGTGAGGCCAAACAACACAACGGGCAATCCGAGCCAGTTCCACCAGCCGTGCAAGCCGTCACTGCGCCGACCCAGCCATACTGGCAAATAGACCGCCACCGTGCCGGGAATGACGAGCGTGAAGAGCAAATTTTTGATTAGTAACTTCATTGTCAATGTGTTTTAGAAGTTCTTTAATTTTAGGTTTACGATTACAAGATTTCAGACTGTTGATGTTTTGAACACTCTACGAAACATCTCAAATCAACAATCATGTAATCTGCAATCGTCAATCAAACTCCCCTCGCCAATTTTCGAAACACCTCGTCCATATCCTCCGCACCGAAACTGGCCTTCATCGCGCGCGGCGTGTCGAGCGCCTCGATTTTGCCGCTTACCATGATGCTGACGCGGTCGCAGTATTCGGCCTCATCCATGTAGTGCGTCGTCACCATGAGCGTCACGCCGTTGGCAGCAGCTTCGTAAATCAGTTCCCAAAACTGCCGCCGCGTGAGTGGGTCCACGCCGCTCGTCGGTTCGTCGAGAAATACGATTTTTGGTTCGTGGAGCAGGGCGACAGAGAAGGCGAGTTTTTGTTTCCAGCCTAACGGCAGCGAGCCGACGAGTTTGTCCGCCTCTTCCGTGATTTGTAGTTTTTCGAGCAAAATGGCCGTTTTTGACTTTATTTCCGACATTTTCAGGCCATAAATGCCGCCGTAGAGCCGGATGTTTTCGCGCACGGTCAGGTCTTCGTAAAGGCTGAATTTCTGGCTCATGTAGCCGATGCGCCGTTTGATTTGCTCCGGCTGTTTTTTCACATCGAAACCGGCCACCGTCGCCGAGCCGCTCGAAGGCGAGAGCAGGCCGGTGAGTATTTTCAGCGCAGTCGTTTTGCCCGCGCCGTTCGCGCCGAGGAAGCCGAAGATTTCGCCTTCGCGCACTTCAAACGTGATGGCGTTGACGGCTATGAACTTGCCGAACGTGCGGGTGAGTTGGTGGGTGGAGATGATGTTGGTCATGGCTGTTTTTTGACAGGATTTACAGGGTTTGCAGGTTTTTTTATTTGTTGAGTTCGGGGAAAAAATGCTTTGCCCAAATAGCGAGTTCGTGTATTCTTTTTTCTTGAAAATGCGATTTGTTTAAAGCCACATCATCGGGGAAAAACAAGTGGCTGAGTTGATAGAGATACATCCATTCGAGCATTTTTTTGACTTGAAATTCTTTCAATGCTGTGTCTTCAACCCTTGGCAGCCGAAAACCCGAATCGAAGTTTATGCTTATCGCAGCCATTTGTTTTTCGCCGTTTAAAAACTGAATTTTCAACCTGTAATAACTGCAATCGTCACAGGTTTTGTAGTTGCTCCATCTTTCCCTAATCAAGTGGGTCAAGTCAGTTCGGAACTTTGATTTGGTGTAGCCAAAGTCTGAGTTGCTCCAATATGGTGAAGGTTGCTGAATGTTGCTGAGCACCGAGAACAAGTGTTCTGATTGGAAACTTCGCTTAAAAAATGTGTCGCTTACAACAGCTCCCTCCCCTTTCCGCTTTGGCGGATAAACTTTTCCGCTGTATTGGTAGCGAGCACTGCGAGTGGTAAAAACCGTGTCGCGGCATTCGTATTCAATTCCAAATTCTTCATTGCCGGCGCCCCAGCTGTGATTTACTTTCAAAGTGATTTTTATTGCCGAAAGTTGGCGTATGGTCGGGTCTGTCATTGTATTGGGGTTCCATCCAAATGGCTCCAAACCATACCATCCTTGCGGCATGAGACATTTTTCCTGCGCGCTCGTGATATTATCACAAGACAAAATCAGAAGAATAAGGATGGCGGCGACTTTCATCATGTCAAACTTTGCTGTTTATCGGATAATAGTCAGGGGCGCTTGTGTATAGTCAAATGCTTGTGAATTTCCTGTCCGCTTCAGCACCATGAATTTCGCAGAAGCGAGGGGTATATTTTCCACTCTTCCAACGCTCCCTTCTGCGGCGACGGGCACGATGAAGCGGATGCGGTTGTCGGTCAGTTCGATGATGTTTTCATCTTTGATGAAACAATGACCTTGTCGGCAGGGGATGCCAATCCATGTTTTTTCAGAGAGTAGATATTGGCCTTCCACGGTCACTACCTGCCCGGAACCGGCTACTGCGGTGTCAGGGTAGAAACGGGTAATTTGAGGTTTTAAAAAATAATTGAGTGGCACGTCGGGGAGCGTCGTGGTGCGGATATGACGGTAAGGTACAATCTTGTTTTTCTCATAGTCAAAACGGCAGTTTTGCTCTTCCCAATCTGGCGGAATCAACAGCTGCAACCCTGATTTGAGCTCATAATTTTGTATTTTGAAAGTAAAATCCAGCCATGGGAAGCCATCTGTATATGGGAGCATGACAGGTTGGGTTGTAGAGACATTTCGCTGGAAGCGAATCACCAAAGTAGAATCGTCGCTGTCTCGAACGGTCACTTCGTAGGAGCGTGGGAAAACTGCCCGGTACAATTTTTCAGCGCCAAATGAATAGTTGGAGACTTGAGTAGAGTAAGCGACTGTTTTGTTGCTTATCGCTTTTTTGCCGAATACGATGGGATTGTAGCGAAGTCGTATTTCGCCTTGTACAGGGTAGGTGTTGTCCAACTCTGATTGGAGTTTCAATCGCAAATGGAAAGTATCCGGCTGTTTCGCATCAATTTTAGCGTATTGAAATGTATATTGAATGCCCGGTTCGTCCCAATATTCTGGTTTTTTTTCGTCGTCGGGAGGCATTTTTTCAACCTGCCAAATGGGGTGACCCAAAATCTGACGGGGTTGTCCGGTTATTCTTTCCAAGTTTTTATATAGGTTGTCTTCGATATGCACCATTTCCCAAGCAGGCGGCAAATCAGGGGCTGTGATAAAAATTGAGTTTTCGACACCTGCCCATTTGGGGTAGCGGTTGAGACGTGCTCCCATGTCGTGATATTCTTTTTCCCGGAAATCGGCCAAAAAAAGTATCGCCCGTTGACCCGGATCCGGCAAGTCAAGCATACCGTCCGAAAGGCTTATATCGCTCCCATCGGACAACCTTCCCCCGTAACGAATCGCTACTATTGTGTCACCCATTGGTTCGCCTTTGAACACTTTGAACACTTTTAACAAATGCGGCGTGTACGCGGAGGGCCAATTGCCGGCAGTTTTTTTGTACGCTGGCGCTTGTTCTATACATTCTCCTTCTATGACCAAAGCCGCTGTTTTGACACGCTCTTCCAGTTTTGTACAAAAAGGCCATTTTAACATTGTGTCGCTCAACGTGAATGTTCCTGTGGAAGCATCTACTACGGCTATTTGCCCGCCGCACTCGCTGACAGTTTTGCTTATTTTGATTCGGTTCGACCGAGGCTCAAACTCGGGGTACAACCAAGTGTTCTCGTCAGCAAAACCAGATTGGCGGAGTCTAACAACGGCTTCATTGAGCGTGATTTGGGCATTGATGTTTACCAGCAGGGAAAACATGAGGCTTGATAAAAAGAGTGAGCGGAACATGGCAGTTTTTCAATTTTTCATCAGTTCAATAAAGCAATCCTCCACCGTCGGTTCGGCGGGTTTTACTTCGATGTTGCGGTGGTTTTTGGAAAGTAAAAAGTCGTGAATCGAACTTTCCGAAAGTTTCCAACTTTCGGAAAGTTGCTCCAACTTCAAATGCGCATACTCCCCGAACGCGTAACAATCCGCTGCGCCCTCGAATTCGCGCAAGTCTTTGATTAACTGGTACATATTGTCGGAACGCACGGCAAAAAGCGGCTGCCGGAATGAGGCAGTGATGCCTTTTGGCGTGTCAATCGCCATGATTTCGCCTTTTTGAATCAAAGCCACGCGGTCGCACAATTCGGCCTCGTCCATGTAAGGCGTGCTGACGAGCATGGTCAGTCCTTGCTGTCGCAAATTGCGGAGCATATCCCAAAATTCCTTGCGCGACACGGGGTCAACGCCGGTGCCGGGCTCGTCGAGGAACAACACTTCAGGCTTGTGGATAAGGGTGCAGCAAAGGGCGAGTTTTTGCTTCATGCCGCCGGAAAGCGCCCCGGCGCGGCGCTCTTTGAACGGCTCGATTTGCACATAAATCGGCGCGATGAGGTCGTAGTTTTCCCGAATACTCGTGCCGAAAACGGAAGCGAAAAACTCGAGATTTTCTTCCACCGTCAAATCCTGATAGAGCGAAAACCGCCCCGGCATGTAGCCAATGACTGTGCGCAACCGCTTGTAATCCTTGACGATATCCAGTCCGGCCACTGTCGCAGCGCCACTGTCGGGCAACAGCAGCGAAGTGAGGATTCGGAACAGGGTCGTCTTGCCCGCGCCGTCGGGACCGATAAGGCCGAAGATTTCGCCCTCCTGTACCGACAGGTTGATGTCTTTGATGGCCTGTACGCTGCCGTAAGATTTCGACAGGTTTTCAGCTGTTATTTTTGCTTTTGACATAGCGTAGAGTGGTTTTTTGACAGGATTTACATGGTTTACAGGATATTTGTTTTTTCACTTAAAATGAAAGCAAAATGAATGACCCGCTCACTTCCAAAATCATCGCCGCTGCTTATAAGGTTTACAACACTTTGGGTTTCGGTTTTTCTGAAAAAATCTATGAAAACTCTATGGTAGTTGAACTTCCCAAACATGGCCTCGTATGTGCGCAGCAAGTGGCTCTAACGGTATTTTATGAAGAGCACATCGTCGGCGAGTTCGCGATGGATTTGGTTGTGAATAAACAAATTATCGTCGAGTTGAAATCCGTTCGCCACTTGTTGGAAGAACACGAAGTCCAACTTGTCAATTACTTGACGGCTACCAAAACCGACGTTGGCCTGCTTATCAATTTTGGTCCCGACGGTGTCGAAGTCAAGCGCAAGTACCGTGTCTATCGCCCCAAAGGGGGAGGACAGGGGTAGTGTTTTTTTTGACAGGATTTACAGGATTTGCAGGATATTTTTGATAAATGTCGGCGAAGCCGGCAGAGAAAAAACCTGTTAATCATGTAAATCCTGTCAAAAAACTACTCTATGCTTGTCAAAAACGCACCTCCGCAGGCATTCCGATTTTCAAAATACCGTCGGAGTTGGGAACGCTGATTTTCACGGCATACACCAGATTCACCCGCTCGTCTTTCGTCTGGATGACTTTCGGCGTGAACTCGGCTTTTGGCGAAATCCAGGTGATTTTTCCCGAAAGTTCCCGCTGCGTGCCATCCGCTTCATCAATAAAAACTTTGACTTGCTGGCCGACTTTCACCGCGCTCAACTGGTCGCCCGCGACGTACGCGCGCAAGGTCATCGTGTTCAAATCGGCGATTTTGTACAACGGTTTTCCGAAGGCTGTGACCTCGCCCGGCTCGGCGTATTTCACCAGCACAGTGCCATTTAATGGATTGACAATGCGAGACTTGGCAATCTGGTCGTCCAACTGAGCAATCTGTTTTTGAAGCGGGAGAATCTCGGCGAGCAAGCCGCTTTGCTGGGTCGTGAGCGACGAGTTCGTGGCCGATTTTTGCTCCAAAATCACGTCCATTTGTTTGCGCGCCACTTCGATTTGGTCGTTGAGGTCGTCGAGTTGTTTGGGCGTGGCCGCGTCGCTTTTCAGCAAGTTTTCGACCCGGCGTTTTTCACGTTCGAGATTGGCGAGTTGCTGGCGCGTAGTGGCCATTTGTTTTTCATACACAGCGAGTTGCGCGCTGATGGCCGGGCTTTTGGCAGCGACGGCGCGGATGCTGGCTTGCAGTTGTTCGCGTTTCAAAATCAGTTGGACGGAATCAATCGCGCCGACTTGTTCGCCGGCTTTCAGGTTTTGGCCTTCTTCGATGTTGAAGGCGATGATTTTGCCGGAGGTTTCGGCGCTGACGACGCGTTCGTCGGCTTCAAAATTGCCGTAAGCGTCGGCTTTGGGAGTAGCGTTTTGACAGGCGTAGAGGGCGACTCCGACGAAGAGAATGTATTTTAAGAGACTGGCTTTCATTATTTTAAATTTTTAAAATCAACATTTTAGTTTCCGAGTTTGGCAGCCAACATCTCCCGCGCCTGCGCCGCTTGCAGTTCGTGCGTTTTTCGCAGCAGCCGCGCCTGCGTGAGCAAATTCAGTTGAGTCAGGTAGTCCGTCGCCGTCATCACGCCGTTTTTTACCTGAGCGTCAGCACGACTTACGATATCTTCTTGCAGTCGAACGATGGCCTCATCTTTTTCCAGCTGTTCGCGGTATTTCACATTCAAGTCCCAAAAGTCCTTGATGGTGCTTGCCTCCAGCCGTTGCTCAAAAGCAAGGCGTTGCGCTTCCACGTTTTTTATCTGCAAATCAAGCACTTGTGCGTCGCGTTTGCGAGTGCCCCAATCGAATGGTGTCCATGTGGCGCGTAGTCCAACAAGCGCAAAAGGCTCAAAACCGGTTTCAAAAAAATTGAAGGGATTGGGGCGGCCAAAGCCACCTTGCACGAAGGCTTCGACACGCGGCTGGAGCGGCAGGCTCAGGCGGTCTTTTTGTAGCTGAAACATACTTTGCTGAAGGGCAAACAGCCTGTGTTCCGGGCGTTTTTCGATGCTCAAAGGTATTTCCGACCACAGCGGAGCCGCCAATTGGAAGTCCGTATTTTCCCGACCGACCCACTTTGCCAAAATCTCCATGAGCGTCTGTTTGTCCACTTGCACCTCGGCGATTTGCTGCTCTGTTCTAAGCAGTTGAATTTTCACTTGGTCGGCTGTGGTGCGCAAGGCTGCGCCCTCTGCCACGGCGGCCTCCGCTTGCCTGAGTCGTGCTGTCAATTCTGATTTTGACAAATCAAGCACGGCGGCGCTCTCTTGCAACAAGAGGGTTTTGAAATACAAATCCGTCACGACCTCGCGGAGCTGAAAAACGTCCACCTCCACCTGTGTGGCGACGAGGTCGCGTTCGAGGTCGCGTTGGCGACGTGTGTAGTGGTCAGTGCCACCGTCCCAGATGCGTTGCGCCACATCCACCGAGAGCCTGTATTGGTCTTTGGGAATGTCGGGGACGGCGAACGACGGGTTTTCGACGGGAAACTTGAACACGTCGCTCTGCCACGAAGCCTGTGCGCCGATGTGGATGCGCGGCAGGTGGTTGCTTTGCAAGTTCCTGATTTGCAGGGCCGCAATACTCTCCGCGTAAAGTTTTTTTTGTTGCAAAGGGCTGTTCCGCACGGCGAGTTCACGGCATTGCAGCACGGTGAGTGTGTCGCCAGAAAGTCCCTTGGACACGACCAACAAGGTCAGGCCAAGGACAAAGAGGACGATTTTCATAGCGTAATTTTTAGTCTGCGTTTTTCTGTTTTCCAATGAAGCCAAGATGCGTGTGCTGGAAACTGTCTTCGTACTTTAAGCCATAACCAAGCGCCCTGTCCATCGAAATATGCGCAAAGAGGATGATGGCAGCCAACTTCCAATGGGCTTTGTCCGCCCACAGTGCGTAGGCCGCAACAATGGCCGCCACTGCTCTGTGATGCAACAAGTTGTAGGCAAAAGCACCAACTTTTGGGCCTGCGAGGTAGCCCAGCATACCGATGTCGGGCAGCAACAGCAGAGCAGGAAACCACCACCACGCAAAGGGCAGGCGGCTGAAAAGAAAAATGCACAGCAAAAAGATGCCCCATTCCTCGATGTTCAGAAGAGTCTTCATGATTCAAAAATTGTTGTTGATGAGATGGTTTGTCTGACAAAATACCTTGATAATCAGGGGCGCAAAGCCGCCATCACAAACTGCGTCACTTCTTCTTTTCTTTCTTCCAGAAAGACTCGCATTTCCCCGGAGCTCATGCCCAACAACATACGCATCATGGGCTTGCCCACAAAAGGGAACACGCACATTGAAATCACATTGACAATCAGATGCTGTGGTCTGACGGGGCGGATGCGCCCGGCGGCGATTTCAGCCTCCACTTGATTGAAGAAGAACTGCGGTTTTGGCAAGTCGCTTGGCAAGATGCTGTTGATGAATCGCTCCGGGTGTTTGTTGACCTCCGAAATGATGAACAACGGGATGAAGGGATTGCGGGAGATGATGCCGATGTAGGCATCAATGAAGCGCCTGATTTTTTCCTCTAAAGGCAGCTCGCTTTCTATGATTTGCCGAATCGCCGGAATCGCCCTGCCGATAATCGCCCGCGCCACCGACTCATACAGTTTCTCCTTCGTGCGGTAGTAATAGTGCAACAGTGCCTTGTTGATACCCGCATGGTCGGCTATTTCCTGCATGGTGGCGCCATCCATGCCTTTTTGGGTGAAGACTTCGTGCGCCGCATCAAAGATTTTTTGCTCGGTGCTGTCGCCGGGTGCCTGACTTTCTCGTTTAGCCATAAAGTTTATCTTTTAGGTTTAACCATTTGGTCAAACACGGGGCAAAGGTGTGGGCAGTTTTTCAATTTGTCAAGGGTTAAGCCAACAATTTTTAACCGTTTGGTTAAACTTTTTGGAAAACAACTTGACACTCAATAAATTGCGAGTTCGTGTTGTGAGCAAATGCTTGCGGAAAACTTAATTTCACATCTCAAAGGCGAATTGTCACCTTTGCAGCGTCAACCCGCAAGCATGAACAGCCGCAAGAAAATTTTCAACGACCCCGTCTATGGCTTTGTGTCGGTGCCTTATGGCCTGCTGCTCGATTTGATTGACCACCCCTATTTTCAGCGACTTAGGCGCATCCGGCAAGTGGGGTTGGCCCCTTATGTCTATCCGGGCGCCCTACACACCCGCTTCCACCATGCGCTGGGAGCCTTGCACCTGATGCAGGAGGCGGTGGAGGTGTTGCGTTTTAAAGGCGCCGACATCAGCGAGGCGGAAGCAGAGGCGGTCAATGTCGCCATTTTGTTGCACGATATTGGTCACGGCCCTTTTTCGCACGCATTGGAGCACACGCTGGTGGATATGCACCACGAGGAAATTTCCATTCTTTTCATGGAGGAAATGAATCGTCAGTTTGAAGGGCAGCTTTCGCTGGCGATTGACATTTTTCAGAACCAACATCCCAAAAAATTTCTCCACCAATTGGTGTCGGGGCAATTGGATATGGACCGCATGGACTACCTCAACCGCGACAGTTTTTTCACGGGGGTGAGCGAGGGCGTCATCGGGTACGACCGCATCATCAAAATGCTGGCCGTGCACGATGGTGAATTGGTAGTGGAGGAAAAAGGCATTTACAGCATTGAGAAATTTCTGATAGCCCGGCGGCTCATGTACTGGCAAGTCTATTTGCACAAAACAGGCGTGGCTGCGGAGCAAATGCTGATTCACACCCTGTTGCGTGCCCGCGAACTGGCCGTGGCGGGCACGCCTTTGGAAGCGCCCCGCCACTTGGCATGGTTTCTGCACCGCCCGGAGGGTCGCAAAATCGAACCCGGAGACCTTGTCTCCCACTTCGCCCTCCTCGACGACAACGATGTGACGGCTGCCATCAAGTACTGGTCGGAAGCCGATGATTTTACCCTTTCGTTCCTCTCTAAAGGCCTGCTCGACCGCCGGCTTTTCCGCCTCGAATGGCGCAGTCAGCCCGTGTCTGACGCTCAGTTAAAGGCGTTTCAACGGCAAGTCGTGGAAGTGTTTGGCGAGAGGGCTTTGCCAGAACACTTTGTGTATGCAGGCTCGGAAAGCAACCGCGCCTACGACGACGCAAAGGACCAAATCAAAATTCTTTTCAAGAACGGCGACGTGCGCCCCATCACCGATTGCTCGGACGTGCCGTTGTTCACACAATTGGTGACGAAGCATTTCGTCTGTTACCCCAAGCAACTGGTGCACACAGTTTAATTTAGTTGAAATTTTAACAATCGAGCTACCTGTTTCGAGCAGGGTCGCTTACTTTTGCCCGGCATCCGAAAAAAATCTTTTTCACGCCAAGATCAAACAATCATGTTCATAAATCCGATTCACGTCATGGGAAAATTGAAATTCGTCCTTCCTCTTTGTTTGGGTATCGCTTTTGCCGCCAACGCACAGCCCGGCGACGCGCCACCCAACGCCCAACCAGGTAAATGCTACGCCAAATGCCTCATTCCTGACCAGTATGAAAATGTCACTGAGCAGGTCATAGTGAAGCCTGCCGCCACTCGCACCATCGCTGTTCCTGCCGAGTACGAAAACAAAACCGAGCAGCAACTGGTGAAAGCAGAAAGCAAGCGCATCGTGGCCGTGCCTGCACAATACGAAACCGTCACCGAGCGCGTCGAAATCAAGGCCGCCAGCAAGCGCCTTGTGCCAGTGCCCGCTCAGTACGAGACTGTTGATGAGCGCGTCATGATTAAGCCAGAAACCAAGCGCCTTATCACGGTGCCCGCCGAATACGAGACGGTCACGGAGAGAGTAATGGTGAAGCCAGAAGCCAAGCGCCTCGTGGAAGTACCCGCTGTGTATGAAAACGTGACCGAACAGTACGAAATCGAAGCAGCCTCCACTAAAATCGAAGTGATGCAGCCGAAATACGAAACCGTCACCGAGCGCGTCGAAATCAAGCCTGCCTCTACGAAGTGGGTGAAAAAGAAAGCCGATGCCAGCTGCCTCAGCGCCAACCCCGACGATTGCCTCGTGTGGTGCTTGGTGGAAGTGCCTGCGGAATATCAGACCATCACGAAGCGCGTGAACAAAGGTTGCGATGGCTCTGGCGTGGCCGATGCTGGCTGCACCCGCACCGTCCAGATTCCTGCCAAAATGGGCACGCGCACCGTCCGCAAGGTGAAAACCCCGGCTACCACACGCGAAGAAATCATCCCGGCTGAATACAAAACAATGACGGTGCGCAAGGTGAAAACCCCCGCCACCACTCGTGAGGAAATCATCCCGGCTGAATACGCTACGGTGAAAAAGCAAGTGCTGAAAACACCTGCCACCGTCCGCGAGGAAGAAGTCCCGGCTGAATACTCCACCGTCACCAAGCAAGTGCTGAAAGCACCCGCTACTTTCCGCGAGGAAGTCATCCCTGCTGAATACAAAGCCGTGACAGTGAGAGGCGTGAAAGCCGCCGCCACTACCCGCACGGAGGAAATCCCGGCTGAATACGCCACCGTCACCAAGCGTCGCCTTGTGAAACCCGGCGGTTTCACCGAATGGCGCGAAGTCCTCTGCGGCGACCGCGTGACTGGCTACACCATCCGCCAAATCCAAGAGGCTCTCATCAAGGCTGGCTACGACCCAGGCCCCACCGACAACGTGATGGGCACCCGCACCAAAGCAGCACTCACCAAATTCCAAAAAGACAAAGGCTTGCCTGTGGGCAACCTTGACTTTGAAACTTTGAAGGCACTGGGCGTGAACTATTGATTCACTTTCTTTTGCCAAAAAATACGAATCGAGCGGGCGGCCACACGGTCGCCCGCTTTTTTTTTTTGAAAAAACCACCACAAAACCCCGCCTGGAAAATACATTTGCCCAGAAAGCGAGCGCCCAAGCGCCATGTTCATTAGACTTGTTGCGGTGGAGGTCTTTGGCGAAGGGAAAGCCCTTTTTCCAACTGGTTTCGTTAAATTTTTCGCCGAATATGCCCGATTTCGACTGCAAAATTTGCCTTGCCAGTCGAAATAATGACAATCCCCTTCGCTCAAAGCCCTCCGCCGCAACAAGTCTATCTATTTTCCAACCAGCAACAATCATCCAAACCAACACCAAACCTATGGCAAGAATCGCCATGCTCGGCGCAGGCTTTATAGGCCGTTTTTACGCCGACTCCCTCCACGGGCTGCGCAGCCGCGACCGTATCACTTCCGTCTATTCGCGCACCGAGGCATCGGCCAGCAAGTTCGCCGCTGACTACGACGTGCCTTTTTGGACCACCGACATGGAGGCCGCCATCAATCGCAAGGACGTGGACATCGTCTGCATCTCGCTGCCCAACAACCTGCACCTACCCGCCGTGTTGGCCTGTGCCAAATACAAAAAAGCAGTGATGACCACCAAACCACTGGGGCGCAACGCCAAGGAAGGGCTGCAAATGCTCAAAGCGGTGGAAAAAGCAGGCATATTCGCCGGCTATTTGGAGGATTTGTGCTACACCCCCAAATTCCTGAAATCGCTCAAAACCATCCAAAGCGGGGCACTCGGCAAAATCTTGTGGGCACGCTCCCGCGAAACCCACCCCGGGCCACACTCCGATTGGTTTTGGGACAAAAGTCAATCGGGAGGCGGTGCCATTCTCGACCTCGCCTGCCATTGCGTGGAAATCGCCCGCAGCTACATCGGCAAAGATGTGCGGCCTGTGGAAGTGATGTGCTGGGCCGACACGCAGGTGAAGCCTATTGATGCTGAAGACCACGCCATCGGGTTGGTGCGCTATGCAAGTGGAGCCATTGGCCAGTTTGAGGTGTCGTGGACATTCAGAGGCGGGCTTGATTTGCGCGACGAGGTGATGGGGTCGGAGGGCACGATTTGGATAAACAATTTCCTGCGCACGGGTTTTGAGATGTTCCTTTCGGGGCAGGGTGCTGGTTATGTGGCCGAAAAGTCCGAAACCTCCAGCGGATGGATTTTCCCAGTCGGCGATGAGATTCACGAACTTGGGTACAATGCCATGTTCACCGATATGTTTGAAGCGTGGGAACAAGGCCGCCCACCTGCCGAGACATTCTACGACGGTTATGTGGTAAATGCCATTCTCGATGCCGCCTACAAATCCGCCCAATCGCGCCGTTGGGAACCTGTCAAATTGGAGGTGTGGCGCGGCAGCACGGAAACGGAGGTCATTTCAGCATTCAAGGAATACGACAAAGACCACTGGTTCCTGACAGAGGAACTGACCCACGATGGCAGCCATGTCTTGGTATTGAAGGAGAAAAAAACAGGCAAATTGGTGCGCAGGATGTTGTAAGCACCCACTACATGGACTGCATTTCAAATCATTGCAGAATGGTATTCCAGGCTACAGGTATCGTGTGATTTTTGTCTGCTCAATTGCCGCCACTGATGGGTTCCAAATAAATTTCCGTCTCGAACACAGGAACCTCCGTCACGGCCTCGATATCAATACTCACATTGATATCATTTACCCAATTGTCGCTTTTTAAGGCGAAATAATAGGTTCCTTGCAGCGGCTTGTAACGGCGCTGCACATCCACGCTGACGCTCCCCTGCTGGATGTACGAGGTATATTCCTTGCCGCTCGAGAACTTTGACCAGTTGTCGTAGTCCACCAGCGCATATTCCACGTCTTCGCCAGCTGAGGAAACGGTCATATCGAGCGCGGCACCGAGCGCAAAGGCGGCGAGCGCTGTTTGAGGCTGCACGCTCATGAGTTTGACCGCACCGGTTTGCAAGGCTGTTTTGAGTTTTTCCGCGTCGCGGCGGCGGGCCTCTTGCGTCGCTTGCCCCACAGAGATGCGATAGGCCCACTGCACGGTGTTGGGCGGCAAAGTGAATTGATACACGTTGGTGGGTTTCTTGGTGTAGAACTTGCTCGCCGACACTGTCACTTGCCCTCCTAACGACACCACGTCTGTTTTTTTGCCTACCTGAACGGCGCGTTTACGCACGGCGTAGTTGGGGTTCGACCACATATCCCACCCGACGCGCGTGTTGAGCCGCGCCGTCTCGGCGTTGGCGGGTATGCGGTGCAAAGTGAAGCGGCACACCTTTTTGCCCAGCCCTTTGCCTTGAAAGCGCAAAAGATACACGCCTGTTTTTTCAATTACGATGTTTTGTTGGAGCGTCGTGTCGAGCTCATAGCCTCTGTACACATAGTGGTCGGGGAAGTGCATGAACTCAACTGTTTTGATGGCTTTGCCTGTCAGTTCTTGCACCATCAATTGGACTTGGTCGCCTTCGGCAAAGGCATAGATAAACTCGCTCTTGCCTTCCAGTTTGAACGTCTGGTCGGCGACGAGTTTGGGCTGGATATCGGAGTTGTCATTTTGCGAAAAGATGGCCTTTGGGAAAAGAAGCAGGGAGAGAAGGAGAGTGCGCATGAGCCATTTTATTTTCGGATGATGAGAGTGATATACCCAGATTAAAGAGGATTTGAAGATTTCCTTGATTGATTTGCATGATTTCCAAAGGATTGCGAGCACCGTTCGTTCAAAACCACCTTGTCAGACCCTGTACCCAGGGGATTGCCCGGCCAAGTGAAGCGGACGGGGCTGATTTGCGTTGACTATATAGGCAGAATAGAAGCCGGAGGTGGCGTTTTTCACAACTTAAACCCCTCTAAGACGGAGGCGATTTTCCTGTCGTTGGCCAATCTCGGCACCTTGTTTTGCCCGCCCAACTTGCCTTGCGATTTCATGTATGCACGGAACGTGTCGCGGCGCAACGGGGTGATTTTGAGCGGGCGCAACACGCCGCCTGTGATGAGGTCGTCGTAGTAGATGTTCTGCGCCCGCATCCTGAGGTCCACGTCAGCGGCGAAGGCAGCCAAGTCGGCGGGCTGGTTGTCGAATTCGACGAACCATTCGTGATAAGGCAGGCCGCCCTCAGGTGGGTTGACCTGTGGCGCCACAGTGAACTCGACGATACGGATGTCAGCAGCGTTGGCCACTGGCAACAGCGCCTCTTCCACCTCTTTGCCGATGACGTGTTCGCCAAAGGCCGAGATGAAATGTTTGACCCGCCCGGAGACGATGATGCGATAGGGGTCTTTGCTCACGAACTGCACCGTGTCCCCGATGTTGTAGCCCCAAAGCCCGGCGTTGGTGTTGAGGACGAGCGCGTAATTGTTCCCAATTTCCACGTCTTTCAGCCAAATTCGAGTCGGGTTTTCTTTGAAAATCTCGTCAGCAGGCACAAATTCAAAGAACATCCCCGCATCGGCGTTGAGCAACAACCCCGTCGGTGCCGAAGCATCCGAAGTCGCCCGATGAGCGAAGGTATCCTGAAATGCGATGAAGCCTTCCGAAGCCGGATAGGTCTCCACGCTGTCCACAGGGCCGCCCACCAATGCTTCAAGTTTGGCGCGATAAGGCTCGAAATTGACCCCACCATAGACGAAAAGCGAGTAGTTGGGAAAAATTTCTTTCACGGTGCTTTTACCCGTGCGGGCGAGCAATCGCTCGTAGTACATCTGCACCCAAGGGGGGATGCCGGAGATGAGGCGCATATCCGCGTGCACCGTTTCGTCCACGATGCGCTCGAGTTTTTCTTCCCAATCCTCGATGCAGTTGGTCTGCCATGAAGGCAGTTGGTTGGTACGCAGCCAGCCGGGCACCAGATGGTTGGATATGCCGCTCAATCGCCCCGTCGGGATGTCGCCGACTGTTTCCAATTCGGGGCTGCCGGAGAGGAAAATCATTTTGCCGTCGAGCCAGCGCCCGTTGCCTGTGCGGGCGAAATAGTTGAAAGAGGCATTTCGCGCCGTGCCGAAATGAAGTGGCGTGCTTTCCTTCGACATTGGAATGTATTTCACGCCCGAAGTGGTGCCGCTTGTTTTGGCGAAATAGGCAGGGCGCCCCGACCAAAGCACATCTTTTTCGCCCGCTTTTATTTTTTCGATGTAGGGTTTCAAATCCTCGTAGTCGCGCACTGGCACCGCTTGTTTGAACTCCTCATAAGTCCTGATGTCCGAAAAACGATGAGCACGCCCAAAGGCTGTTTGTGTGGCGCGGGCGATAAGGTGTTGAAAAATCTTCTCTTGGCGCGCCACCGCGTCGGCAGACCACCGGTCAATGGAGCGGGCGATGTGGTTGGCAAACGGGCGAATGATGGCGGAGCGAAATCCCATGTTTGAAACGCAGTTAGGAAGCAGCAAAAGTAAGACTTCTTCATCAGGCGGCGGCTTGGAGTCCAATATCATCAGCCAGTAGGAGCCGAACATCCCCAAGACGAGCGTTAAATTTCATTTTTAACAAAAGTACCGCGTCAACAAAGATGCGGTACTTTTGGCCTGCCTTTTGGTGCTATATGTAACGGCCCAAAAGGCGATTTTTTTTTCATAACCATTTTTCACACTTAGCACCTTTCTTTCAATCGCTTTTATGCGTCAACTTTTTATCCCCCCGTTCCTTGCCTTCGTCGCAACGTTTTCCCTGAATGCCCAGCCCCCCGGCTGCCCCAACGGCTTTTTCACCCTCAGCTCCCAGGCACAAGTGGACAACTTCCCCGTCATCCACCCGGATTGCCACAACCTCTCTGTAAAAATGCTTATTTCGGGCAGCGACATTGAGAATCTGGACGGGCTGAGCGGCATATACACCACCTCCAACAGCATCGAAATCATTGACAATCCGATGCTAAGCTCGCTGAGCGGGCTGAACAACCTGACCAGTATCGGCGTGGAATTCAAATTGAACAACAACGACGCGCTGCCCAATCTGTCGGGCTTGGAAAATCTATCGTGGATAGGCGGCCATTTTTTAATCTCCGGCAATGCCGTGCTGACCACGCTCAATGGCTTGGGGCCGATACCCAGCCTCGGCAGCTACCTCTACATCGGCTTCAACCCCCTGCTCACCGACATCAGCGCACTCGACAACATCACGGAGATTGGCCCCGACTATTTCAATGCCTTCTTGGTCATCACTCACAACAACAGCCTGACCAGCATCAGCGGCCTCAACCTCGTCAGCGAAACAGGCAGCTACCTCAGCATTGACGGCAACGCACAGCTCTCTTCCATCAACGGGCTGAACGGTCTGCACACCGTGAACGGCGACTTCAGCATCACCGACAACCCCTCATTGACCGACATCAGCGGCTTCAACGGCCTTTCCACGGTGGACGGCCAATGGAACCTCGACAACAACAACGCGCTCACCAATTTAGGCGGTTTTCCAAGTCTGCTGACGGTGGCCGACAATTTTATTGTCAGCACATGCAGCTCGTTAGGCTCGCTCACCGATTTTTCCAGCGATTTCAGCATCGGGGGCACATTGGCCATCACAAACAACATCAGCCTGAGCGAGTGCGAGGCATTGGCGATTTGCAACCACTTGGATGCCAACAAGCCCGCCACCATTGTAGGCAACGCTACCGGCTGCCATAGCATTGATGCGGTGGAGGATGCCTGCCTGTTGCTCCCAGTAGAACTGACGCATTTTGGCGCAAAGCAAACAACACAGGGCATCCTGCTCTCTTGGCAGACGGCCTCGGAAAAAGATGATGCCTACTTCGAGATAGAACACAGCACCGCAAAGAGCAAAGATTTTCTACCCATTGGCCGGGTGGCGGGCAACGGCACCACCTCATCAGTGAGCCACTACGAATACTTGCACCAACAACCCGCCCCGGGAGAAAATTTTTACCGCCTCAAACAAGTGGATTTTAACGGCACATCCTCTTGCTCCGACATCGTGCGGGTGTGCGTGAAAGGCACTGACGAACTTAGCCTCCACCCCAACCCCACACACGGCCCCATATTGGTGAAAGGCGACCCCGATGGCTTCCGCACCGCTCAGGTGAGCGATGCCGCTGGCCGACCCATTCTGAATGTGAACCTGACTGAAAACAACCTTATTGATTTGAGCGGCCAGCCTCAGGGAGTGTATTTTGTGGAAATCCAGACAGAACACCAAAAGACCGTGAGGCGAGTGGTAGTGGAATAAATGAGCCGCATATTGACAGAAATAGGGTACATTTGCCCTGTTTTTTGTGAAATGGGCGATACACGAATGTTGCGCCCGCCTCGGTCATCACACAATGAGCATGATACGCATCATGCAATCTTGAAATCAAAAAGTTATCGTCCCAACGACATGAAAAAACTGGTTACACTGTTTTGGCTGATGCTTGGCACTTGCCTTGCCTTTTCGCAAGGCTGCCCCTCGGCCCCCTTTTCCCTTCCAAATCAGGCTGCGGTGGACGCTTTTCCAAGCGATTGCATCAACCTGACTGTTGGCATGACCATCGGTGTCGACTCGGGTGCTTCAGACATCACCAACATTGATGCGCTGAGCAATTTGCAGACCACCACGAACAGCATCTTCATCCGCAACAACCCCGGCCTGACAAACCTGAACGGCCTGTCGAACCTAACCTCCATCGGTCTTGAACTGACCATCGAAAACAACGATGCGCTCACCGACCTCACGGGATTGGACAATGTAAGCTTCATACAGGGCTGGTTTCATGTGGAAGGCAACCAAAACCTCACCTCGCTCAATGGCATCGGGCCTTTCCCTACCTTGAACAGCTATCTTTACATAGATGGCAATCCGAGTCTAACAGACCTGAGCGGCCTGTCCAGCCTCACTTCTGTCGGTGGTTTTTTGATAATCGTAAACAACAACAGCCTCACCGCTATCAATGGCCTCAACAGCTTGACGCAAGTGGTGGCCGGGCCTTCCGGCCCTGGCTTCCTGTATATCGGCGACAACAACGCAATGACCACCCTCAACGGGTTTGCCAACCTAACCAGCGTCAACAACAACCTTGAAATAGAGTACAACAACTCCCTCCAGACCCTCAACGCTTTCGGCAACTTGACCACGGTCGGCTCTGCCAGCACCAACAAAATGGTCATCTCCGGCCTCCCCAACCTGCTCAACATAGATGATTTTGGCAGCCTTACATCGGTCGCGGGCAACCTGCAAATCACCGACAACGATGTACTTACCTCTTTGGCAGGGCTGACCAACCCCTTCACCATTGGCGGCACCCTCACCATTACCGGCAATAGTTCGCTGAGCCAGTGCGAGGCCGCTGCCGTCTGCGCTCACCTCGACGATGGCGACCCCGCCACCATCACCGGAAATGCTACTGGCTGCAACAGCATCATGCAAGTGGAAATCGCTTGCGGCCTGTTGCCCGTCGAGTTGACCTATTTTCGCGGCAAAATGGAGCAGGGCGACGTCGTGCTCAACTGGCAGACCGCCATCGAAAAAGACAATGCGTGGTTTGAGATAGAACACAGCTCGCAAGGCACGGAAACATTCAGCACCATCGGCAAAGTGAGTGGCCAAGGCAACTCCAATACCCTCCAAGACTACTCCTTTCGACACACCCAACCCTCTCCCGGCCCAAACTACTACCGCCTGAAACAGGTGGATTTTGACGGCCAATATGAATACTCCAACATCGTGGGCGTGACCGTGCGAGGCCAGCAAGAGCTAAGCGTGTATCCCAACCCGACGAATGGCCCCGTGTTCGTGAAAGGGCTGGGCGGTAGTGACGAGCGTTCGGTCATCGTGACCGATTTCACGGGCCGGGTGGTGCTCCGCAAAGACCCTTGGAGAGGCAGCATGCTCGACCTGCACGAGCTGCCAAGCGGTATTTACCACCTTGAAATAATGACCAACAACCAAAAAATAACAAGGCGAGTGGTGAAGGAGTGATACTCCATCGTCATTCTGCTTCGTGTTCATGTATTGTTTAATCATTTAAAACTGTTCCCAACGACATGAAGAATCTACTCATCTCTTTCATCGCCGTTTTTGGCGCGATTCACTTGGGTGCGCAATGCCCGACAGCGCCCGTATTACTTACCAGCCAAGCAGAAGTGGATGCTTTCCCCGCCAGTTGCGTCAACTTGACTGGGCCATTGACAATTAGCGGCGCAGATATCAGCAACGTGAATGCCTTGGCAAACTTGGAAACCATAAGTGGCAATTTTTTTATTTTGAGCAATCCTTCACTAACCGACTTAAGTGGGTTGTCGAATCTCACAGCAGTGGGCACCACCTTTGGCTCGCTCAATATTTTTGATAACGATGCATTGCTCGACCTTTCAGGATTAAATAGTCTTTCGAGTATCAACAGCACGTTGTTCGTTGAAGGAAATGCCGCGCTCACCACACTCAATGGACTTGGCCCCATCTCTTCATTAGCTAATCTTTATATCGCTTTCAATTCAAGCTTGGGCGATATCAACGCATTATCCAGCGTCACAAGCATTGGCGGTTACATCGAGATTCAGGGCAATGGCAGTTTGACCTCGCTTGCAGGCTTGAGTGGAGTTAGCGGTGCAATAGGTGGCTATCTTTACATCGGCATCAACAATTCCTTGAGTTCCATAGACGGCTTTGGGTCGTTGACAAGCGTCGGAGGCAACTTTGATGTGGAAGACAATGCTTCGTTAACTAATTTGAATGCCTTCGGTAGCCTCTCCACCGTTGGCGCCAGAATGTTCATTCAAGACAACCCACAATTGACAAGCATTGACGATTTAGTCAGCCTTACATCAGTAGGCACCAACATGGCCATCTCAAATAACCCCTCCCTTACCTCCATCGCCAACCTTACCAACATTTTCACCATAGGAGGCACCTTGGAAATATCAGGCAACACCTCGCTCAGCCAATGCGAGGCAGAAGCCGTGTGCGAACACATTGACAATGGCAACCCAACCGTCATAAGCGGCAACGCCGTCGGCTGCCAAAACATCACGCAGGTGGAAATCGCCTGCGGCCTCCTCCCGGTGGAACTCACCTTTTTCCGCGGCAAAATGGAGCAGGGCGACGTGGTGCTCAATTGGCAGACGGCCTCGGAGAAGGACAATGCGTGGTTTGAGGTGGAACACAGCACACAAGGCACGGAAGGCTTCAACACCATCGGCAAAGTGGCCGGCAATGGCACTTCCACCGTTGCCAACGACTATGCTTTCCGCCACGCCCATCCTGCCGCTGGCCCCCATCTGTACCGCCTCAAGCAGGTGGATTTCGATGGCAAATTTGAATACTCCAACATCGTGAGCGTGGTGGTGCGCGGTGAAAAAGAGGTCGTGCTGGCTCCCAACCCCACTCAGGGCACGCTATTCGTGCGGGGCCTCAAGGACGGCGAACTCCACACCGCTGTTGTCACAGACTTTGCCGGAAGGGAAGTGCTGCGCCACTCGCTCGCCCAAAGCGCCCTCATTGACTTGAGCGAGCAGCCCGATGGCATCTATTTTGTGGAAATCCGCACACCCAGCCAAACCACCACCCAACGGGTGGTGAAACGGGGGAACTAAAACACACGGGTTTTAGTAGCAACGTGATTTGTTTATTCAACACAGAGACACAGAGGGCACAGGGATTTTTCAACCAAGCCCTCCGTGCCCCTGTGTTTTTACTTGATAGCAAAGAACCCACAAAAACCAACCAAACTAAGCATTTAAACACTTAATAATAAAGCAAAACCTCCTTCGATAATGAAAAAGTCAACACTCTTTCTTATTTTGCTCGTTGTTGCCCAATTTGTTTCAAACGCACAACCGGGCGTGTGCCCGGGCACTGCCCAATTTCTCACCTCACAAGCACAAGTTGACCAATTCCCCATTGATTGGCCCAACTGCCAAGTGCTTCAAAGTCGCTTCGAGGTAGGCACTATCGGCGGCTCCACCGACATCACCGACCTCACGCCATTGAGCAACCTGACCGGGGCAGCCTTTCAGAAAAGTTTCTATGTCCATTTCAACCCCCTCCTGACCTCACTCGCAGGCCTCGACAACCTCGCCAACATGGGCGGAGACTTGACCATAGAGGCAAATCCGCTGCTGACCGACTTGCAGGGGCTTGGCGGTATCCAAACCATTGATGGCATCATAAAAGTGCAGAACAACGACGGCTTGCAAACCTTGAGCGGGCTGAGCAATGCACTGACCATCGTGGAAAGCATCGTCGTCATCGAAAACGACGTGTTGCAAGATTTCGCAGGAGTGTTCGATAATTTGCAAGAAGTAAAGGAATATGTGTTCATCAATTTCAACCCCATGGTGACCTCCATCAACACGTTGAACAATGTCACCTCCGTCGGTCAGTATCTCAATATCGAGCGACACTCGTCCATGACGGCGCTCAATGCTTTCAACAGCTTGCAAACAGTCGGGCTGCTCAACAACGGATGGGATTTCGAGGTAATTTTGTGCCCCAACATCACCTCCCTGAGCTTTCCCAATTTGAGCCGGGTAGGGGGCAACTTCGAGATAAGCGAAAACAACTCTTTGTCCGAAATATCCTTCCCAAGCCTCGACTCCGTGAAGAAGCAGATGATTATTGACTACAACCCTTCGCTCACCTCTCTGGTCGGCTTGGGAGACTTCACGCTGACCGGGCCGCTCACCATTGCCTTCAACCCGTCTCTCTCGGAGTGCGAGGCGTTCGGCGTATGCAACTATTTGGATGTCCCCGCCAACACCGCCTTCATCAACCAAAACGCCACGGGCTGCGCCAACCGAGCACAAGTAGAAGCCGCCTGCGCCCTCCTACCCGTCGAGCTGACCTTTTTCAAAGCCCACGACGACAACGGCGACGCGCTGCTCAGCTGGCAAACCGCATCCGAAAAAGACAACGCCTACTTCCACGTCTATCACAGTGCCGATGGCGTGAACTTTACCCGTATCGGAAGCGTGCGAGGCAGCGGCACCTCCGCGACACTCAAGAATTACACCTTCCGCCACACGCGGCCTTCCAATGGCGACAATTACTATCGGCTCAAACAGGAAGACTATGACGGGACTATCGCCCACTCCCCTATCGTACGCGTTGCTATCAAAGGTGGCGTCCGCGTGGACGTGTACCCGAATCCCACCACTGGCTACGTCAAAATAAAGGGCGACCTCACAGAAGGCACGGTGCGCCTCAAAGACGTGACCGGGCGCTTGATTTCTGAACAGCAACTGCCCGCTCGCAATTGGGTGGACCTGACCAGACAAGACAAAGGCATTTACCTGCTCGAAATCCAAATAGGCCACGAACTGCTGGTGAAAAGGGTGGTGAAGGAGTGACGAGCACCTGAATGCGCGGGAGCGCAAGACCCGCACGCGATATGAAGAGCACAAACCCCCAATGTCCGAAATCGAACACCCTTGTTCGGTTTCGGGCATTTTTATTTTGGCCAAATGCTGTGTTAAGTTTTGATTGTCAACAAATTGGGATAGCGGCACAGGGATTGGGTGTTTGACATTTTTCCAAAGACAAAAACCTAAGCATAACATGCTTGCGACCTATCTAAAACTTGCCCTTCGCAACCTTTCCAACAACCGGCTCTATTCGGCCATCAATATTCTCGGTCTGGCCATAGGCATCGCCGCGTGCCTGCTCATTTTCCGCATCGTACACTACGAACTGAGTTTCAACAAACACTTCCGTCACCACGACCGCATCGTGCGCGTGGTGACGGAAGTGCACAGCCCCACCGAAGGCACTGGCTACACGACGGGCATCCCCATCCCGGCTATGGATGCCATTCAGGCCTCGGTGCCACAATTCGAGCAATACGCGCGCATCAAGGAAATCTGGCCCACCATCACCGTGCCGGATGCGACGGACGGAACGACCACCCGCAAATTCAACACGGACGACCAACACGAATTGGGCATTTTTGCGGAACCTGCTTTTTTCAAAATTTTTGATTGGCAGTGGTTGGCTGGCGACCCCGAAACGGCGCTCAACGAGCCTGGATATGTGGTGCTGACGCAGAAAATGGCGGAAAAATGCTTCGACACTTGGCAGGCCGCACTCGGCAAAACGCTCCTCCTGGACAACGCCGTGCTGCTCACGGTGAAGGGCGTAGTGGCCAACGCGCCCAACAACACCAACTTCCCCTTCCATTTGATGGTATCATACGAAACCCTGAAAAAGAATACGAACAGGTATTTCTACAGCAATGAATGGGGCAGCACTAGCAGCAACGACCAAGTCTTCGCCTTGCTGCACGACGCAGGGCAGTTGGCGGCAGCTGGCGAGGTGCTGGCCACCATCGGTCAAGCAGAGTACAAAAAGGAGAACCCCAATTTTAGCAAGAAGCATCGGCTGCAACGGCTTGCCGACCTGCACTACGACGACCGTTTTGGCATCAACGGCAGCCATGTCATCAGCAAAAGCCGCCTATGGGTGCTGTCGCTGGTGGGGGTACTGATTCTCGTCATGGCCTGTTTCAATTTTATCAATCTGGCAACGGCCTTGGCTGCACGGCGGGCGAGAGAGGTGGGTGTGCGCAAAACGCTCGGCGGCAACCGCAGCCAATTAGTGCGTCAGTTCATGGGCGAGACCACGCTGATTGTGTTCATCGCGGTGGCGTTGGGAGCGGTGTTGGCATCCTTGTCGGTACCGATGCTGAAGCACATTTCGGAAGTGCCGTCCTCGCAGCCGTTTTTTTCCAATCTGGCGGTCTGGGCTTTCCTTGCGGTGGTATTGGTCGTGGTGAGTTTTTGCTCTGGATTTTATCCCGCATTGGTGTTGGCTGGCTTCAACCCCATTAAAGCCCTGAAAAACAACACCAATCCCAATGGGGGTGGCGGCGGCCCCCTCCGCAAGTCATTGGTCGTGTTGCAGTTCGCCATCGCACAGGCATTGATTATCGGCACGCTCGTCACCATTAGCCAATTGGACTATATCCGCAAGATGGATTTGGGCTTCCAAGCGGACTTGGTCTATACCGTCCAAGTGGACAACGACTCCATCAGCAGACCGCGTTTTGAGACTTTCAAACAAAAACTGCTGCAACTGCCGGGCGTGGAGTCGGTGAGCCTCGGCAACGACCCGCCCGCTTCCAGCAACTATTGGCAAAGCAATTTCGCCTTGGGGCGAGGCGCGGACGACGCGCTGTTCAACACTTCGATAAAATACTGCGACCCCGACTATTTCAAGACTTATAGCTTGCAATTGGAAACCGGACGCGTTCTTCAGCCCAGCGATACCATGCGGGAAGTAGTGGTCAATCAGACCCTGCTGCGAAAACTCGGCATACAGGATGCCAACGAGGTGTTGGGCAAGGAACTCCGCCTCGGCGGAAGCAAGTGGCTGGAGGTGGTGGGTGTGGTGAAAGATTTCAATTCGCACTCGCTGCACCAAGCGATGGAACCCATCGTGATGCTTACCCGCAAGGAATTCTACAACGTGGTGGGGATAAAAATCCGCCCCGAAAACATGACTGCTACTGTCGCCGCCATCCAAAAAACATTCGATGAGACCTTCCCCGAACAAGTGTACGACGGGACGTTTCTGGACGAGTCCATAGCCGATTTTTATCGCAGTGAGCAACGTTTTTCCTTGACGTGCAAGGGCTTCGCGGTGCTGGCGATTTTCATCTCTTGCTTGGGCTTGTTTGGGCTGGCCTCGCTGATAGCCGTGCAAAAGACCAAAGAAATCGGCATTCGCAAGGTGCTGGGCGCGTCGGTCGGTTCGGTGGTAGGGCTGCTGAGCCGCGATTTTTTGCTCTTGGTGCTGGTCGCTTTTGTCGTGGCCGCGCCAGTGGCTTGGTGGGGCATGAGCAGCTGGTTGCAGGATTTTGCGTTTCGGGTGAGCATCGGGTGGGGCTTGTTTGCCATCACAGGTGTTTTGGCGCTGATGGTGGCGATGGTGGCCATCAGTTTTCAAGCGTTGCGGGCGGCACTGGTCAACCCCGTGGAATCGCTGCGCAGCGAGTGAGGATGGTTTTTTTCTGCCTTTGTTGACCTCCCTCGCGCCGACACGCGCCCGCAACCAGCCTTACATCGTGGGCGGATTGTAGTCGTCCTCGTCAAAAAAGACATTGACCTGCTGCACGCCGGGGGTCTGGCGAAGAGCGCGCACCATCTCCTCTGTTTTTCGCGCATCGCGGAGCGTGATGTGGTAGTTGCTCTCTGTGAGGTCTTCGAGTCCGATGTTTTTCAAACTGACCAATTTCAGACTTCGGCAAAAACGGGCGAGGGGTTGCGAAAGGTCATTTTGCTCGGACGAGTGGTGAATAATTTGCAATAAAAAATGTCTCCGGCGGGGCGCTCCAAAATGCGTGAATGTGAGCGCAATCACCACCAAACCCGCCATCAAAGTACCCGAAATGGCTACCGCACTCAGCCCTACCCCACAGGCCATGCCGAGCGCGAGCGACAAGAAGATGAACACCAAGTCCATCGTGTCGCGGATGGCGGTGCGAAAGCGTATGATGGACATCGCACCCACCAGCCCAAAAGCCCGCGCAATGTTGTTGCCGATTACCATGACCACAATAGCCGCTATAATGCTCAAGAGCACCAACGAATTGACGAACGTGACCGAGTAGGACGGCCCCCTGTATGTGAGCCGGTACGCTATCGAGAGCAGCAGCCCGCAAATCAGCGACACCAACAGATTGGCCAACACGTCGGTGGACGAGGTGGGGAACACGGACAGGTTTTGATATACTTCAATCATCGTTTAAGACGAGGGAGGCGATTTGCGATTTGCGATTTTACAAAAATGCGCTTTTGGCGAAAGCATCGTTGAAGCGACTGGGCTTGATGAATGGGTTGGCGTTGATGGCCCCCACATATTTGGAGGCTGGTTCCTTGCGCAGTTGGAAATCCTCCAACATTGGTTTTATCCACGCGGGGCAATAGCGGTTGAATTTTACTTCCATGATGAAAAAGCCGGGAAAGGCAAACTGTGTCCCCGATTCGTGAAACAACTTTTCCACCGAGGGATAGGCAACGCTGCGCAGGTGCAAATCGAACGTAAGCCGGAAGTCGTTTTCCGGGTCGAAATGAATGCCGAGGTACGGCTCACGCTCATAAATCACATTTACTACCGGGCGCAGGTTGCGGCTCAAAATCTGGTAAAAAAAACGGCGGGCATTGTCCGGGTCGCTCACCACATCGTGAAGCCCATCGAGGGGTTGCCCTTTGAATAGCTGCAACACGGCTTGGTAAGGCGCTTCGCAACGGTTTTTCAGGATGGGGCTTTCGTACTTGCGCTTGATTTCCATGAAGACACGACTCGACGCATCGCCCCGGTTGTAGCCCCGCAGCCGCACTTTCATGCGGTGGGCCACACCATCTATTTTGGTGTGGTACATCTCAAAACCCGGTGTGTCGAAGTAAATGCTGCGCACCGTGTAGCGCCCATCCGGCTGCATGGCGGCAAAGCCATCGGGACGCAGAAAAGGCAACACCGCGCCACGCAGCGACTCGTATTGCTCGACCGGGACTAAGTATTTGAATTCGTAACGCATCTTACCATTTGAATTTCAATATCCGCCGCAGATACGCTCGCTGATTGATTTTTCCGAAATCAACGCGGCACAACGCGGAGACACCCGTGCTCAATCGGGTTTGAAGACTGTCTGGCTTTACAATGGCCGTCAGGACGGAGACCTGCCGATTGTCGAGCACTTCCACTTTGTTGCCCTCATAAAGCAGCTGAGCCGTGTAGCTGCGCTGCGTCTGCACGTCGGTCACGGTGAGTGTGGCCTGAGCATCAAGATAGGGCAAATACTCGGTCTTCACGGGGATTTGCACCACATATTCGCCCGCCTCCTCCACGATGAGCTGCTCGTCGGGGGGCAGATTCACCGGCACTACCCAACCCGAAAAAGGCGAGCGCAACACAAAGGCCAAGCCTTTCTGGCGCAGTATGTCCAAACGATTGCGCAGGCCGCGCAATTGCGCCTGCGTGACCCCTACCTGCTCGGCTTTGATGCCCGTCCGCATATTTTCCAGATACTGACGGGCTATTTCGACCTGTATTCGGGCCAAATTATAGGCGTTTTCCGCTTCTTGATATTCGATGAACGCGATGAGTTGTTGCTCCCAAAGCGGTTTTTTTATGTTGAATATCTTCTCTTTCTGCACCAAGTCTTGCTCGGCAAAATGCAAGCGTCTTTCGGCCTCCTCCACAATAGGCGGCTTTTCGCCGGTAGTGTCGGATCGCAGCTGTGCCCCATACAGGGCGAGTTGCGCCTCTATTTGCTGAATTTCCTCGCTTTGCCGAATGGAATACATCCGCACGACGGTGTCGCCGGCGGCGATGAATCGTTGGGGAGGCAGGTCGAAACGCAAGCCCGCGATGTCGCCTTGGTCAAATTGGTAGGCATCAATCTGGTGGGTCGCTCCGATGCGATGGTCGCGGACGATAGAAGTGATGCGCCCCGTGCGGTCTTGCAGCACCACCCACTCGCGGGCAGGATGGACACGCCCGATGCTCTCCGCCGTGAAGGGGATTTCGATAGGCAGCCAAAGCGCGGCCATTAAAACGCCGATAATGATTAACCCGCCAAGCAGCCGTTTCAAATCGCTGAAAGATGTGGTTGAAAAGTTAGGAAACAGAGGAGCCTTGCCGTGCCTTTTCGCTCGCCGACACCGCTGCCAATGTTGGGTTCATATGCTTGACTGAATGACAGCACGCAATCACTTTGAACACCAATGGCAGCCCGCGCTACGATACGAGGTTTGTGGTTGGAAGGTTGCGGCAAAACAGCCCCATAGCGAACGCAAGGTTACGGAGGAGATTGGCAATACTCGAATAACAAGCGCACGAAATCCTCCACCTACTTCTTCACACTTATCGAACGGGTAGGCCGTTGGCCTGCTTTCAGGAAATAAATCCCGTCGGGCAAGACCGTCAAATCAAGCGTGAGAGAGGTGCTCGATGCGTCGGCATCCGAAAAAAACACCTGCTTGCCTGTCGCGTCAGTCACTCGTAGCGCCCCCAATGGCTGGTCGGAACGGAGGGCGACATGGCCGGAGGTGGGATTGGGGAAAATGCGCAGCGAGGCATCCGAGTATAGTTCAGCCGTGCCGACGGTCAGCGAGTTGGGCGCATTGAAGGTGCGCGGCATAAAAGTAAAATCGCCTGTGCCGTTGGGGTATCGTCCGAAGGTGGTGTCCACCTTTTGCGGGCCAAAAGAAAGGCTGTCTATCACCCCCCCCGCCCCATTGGAGAGCATGAGAAACTCGCCTTCACCGCTGATTTTAAAATTGGCGTGCAAAGGGCCTTGGGCTTGGTCTTCGTCGCACCAGACGATGAGAAACCCGTTGGGCGCGATGGTGGCGCCTGCCGGGAAGGGCCATTTGGTCGGGTTGTCAACCTTGTCGGTAAGATATACGCCATCGAGACTGATAGGGATGGAAGTGTTGTTGTAAAGCTCGAGCCAGTCATCGTGCTGCCCGGCCTCGTCCGTTTCGGCATTTTGGTTGAACGCCAAAAATTCATTGATGACTACGTCGCCTGCTTGCAGGGAATTCGCTGGGGGAGCCAATCGCGTAAAATCAAAATCCACCCGTTTGATGCGCAGGTCGTGTTGTGCGGCCACGCCCCATGCGAACGAGCAGGCCAAATAAAAAACGAGGACAAATCTCATGGCAAACCAATTTTTTGTCGCCCACGGCAAGGAGGGCCAAGTCAAACTAAACATAGAGTTGTGGCGGCGAACCTACTCATTTGACTTGGAAATGCAACTTTTTCATGCCACTTGTGGCAAAATTTTCCACAACATACCGCAGGAAAGCGGTTCTTTGCCCACACTATGTTTTCCGCATTTTCCGACACGAATTTTATGCGACAAGCCCTCGCCGAGGCGCAAAAGGCGCTTGAAGCCGACGAGGTGCCAGTGGGCGCGGTCATCGTGTGCGACAACCGCATCATCGCTCGCGCCCACAACCAAACCGAGATGCTGACCGACGTGACCGCTCACGCCGAGATATTGGCCATCACTGCCGCCGCTGGCCATTTGGGAAGCAAATACCTGCCCGATTGCACGCTTTTCGTCACCTTGGAACCCTGCGTGATGTGCGCTGGCGCACTGGCTTGGGCGCAAATTGGGCGCGTCGTGTACGGCGCTTCCGACGACAAGCGCGGCTTCATGCTGCACGGGGGCAAGAGCCTCTTGCACCCCAAAACACGCTTGGAGATGGGTATTTTGGAGGAGGAGTGCGCGGCATTGGTAAGGGATTTTTTTCGGAAAAAGCGTGGGTGAAAAAAGGGTTACTGGTTGCACCTTTCTTTGTCCTGTTTGTAAACATCCATCCGCGCTACGAGGGAAAATCGCGGTGCACTCGCACTCATAGCCCCGTGTTTTCTTCTTCTTTCCATTGAGATGGCGCGTCTTTTTGAACAATCTATGGAGAACGTTCTCTACCGTCAAAATTGAGGAACATCTGTGCCCCCACACTACTGCACATTTTCAAATTTGCCACGAAGTCACAAAGACGCAAAGCAAAATACGCATTGATTGTCAACGCAAATCAGCCCCGTCCGCTTCAATTGGCCGGGCAAGCCCCTGAGTACAGGGTCTGACAAGTTGGTTTTGAACGAACGGTGCTCGCAATCCTTTGAAAATCATACAAATCAACCAAGGGAATCCCTGCCTTGCCAAAGGGCAGGTTCAAGTCCTCTTTAATCTGGGTAGATTTGCCGCATTTTGTGCCTTTGCAGCACAAAAACAATGTCCAGTAGTGTGCTGTGCCCCCGCCATTTCCCTCATCTTTTGCAAAAAAATCTCTCCCGTGCAACATCTTTAACGAGGGCTGGTCTTTTCACCCAGTTTTTCACCAAATATAATGTTGAGTTATGAAACATCTCTCCTTCCTACATGTCGGCAGTGTATCCATGCTGCTGCTTTTTTTCTGCGCGACAATTTCGGCACAAGAACGAACGGCTCCCAAGGATGCCTATCTCTTCGTCAACAAGGCAAACAAATCAGCGTATCAATTCACGCACCACGACTTCAAAACACAGCGCAACCCTTGCAAAGTGTTCATCGGCGTGGGCACCAGCACGGTGGCGGGCGGCCTGAGGGTGGATTACACCGTGGACGACACACCGGCCAGCATCGCCGGCGTTCAGCCCGGCGATGTGATAACGGCTTTGGATGGCACGCCCGTCAGCACCCAAACGGAACTGGTGCGCGAGCGCGACAAGCACCAGCAAGGCGAGGCGTTCACCCTGACGCTTCTCCGCGATGGGAAGGAGATGCGCGTCAACGCTCGCTTCAAGGAGTGCAGCCAAGAGGAGCTCGAAGCGGCGCGTCAGCACCAAGAAATGATGAATGTTAGGATGGCCGAAATGGAGGAGCGGATGGAGGAGATGCGTGCGCGCATGGCAGAGCAATTCGCCAATATGGAAGTGAAAGAGCGTCCGATTCTGGGGGTGTATGAAGACACGGATGTGAGCATGCAGGGCATGGTCGTCAAAAGCGTCATCCGAGGCAAGGGTGCCGAGGCGGCGGGACTTCGGGGCGGCGACGTAGTCGTGAACGTGGGTGGAAAACCAGTGACGGGCGGTGGCACCTTGCGCACGGCCTTGGCCGCTTACCAGCCCGGCGACCGTGTCACGGTGGTTTTTTTGCGCGATGGCAACACTATCCAAACCGAACTGACCCTCAGCGGCGACCGCAACTACTACAGCTTCAAATCGGAGCGCGACCCTTGCAAGGTGTTCATCGGCATCTACACCAGCGACCATGCCATTGACGGGCGCGGCGCACGGGTGACGGGCGTGATTGATGACACGCCGGCCAAGGAGGGCGGCGTGCAACCCGGCGATGTGATTCTGGCACTCGACGGTCAGCCCGTCAGCTCGCATACCGAACTGCTCCGCGAACGCGACAAACACCAACCCGGCGACGCTTTTCGCCTGACGGTGCTGCGCGACGGTTCGACGTTCGACATTGACGCGACGTTCAAATCTTGCACCACTCCCACTGCTCCGCCCAAAGAGGAAAAGGTGGAGGTTTTGGTCGAGGATGTCAAGGCGGATGACAACAAAGGTGTCTCCACACAGTCGCCCCTACTCGAATCGGCCACTTTGGAGGCATATCCCAACCCGACGGTGGGGCCACTCAATATCCGCTTCGATGCAGAGGCCGTTCCAACAACACTGCGTATCATGGATGCCTCTGGCAAGGTGGTGTACGACCGCACGCTCAACCAATTCAGCGGTTCTTTCAATGAACGTATCAATTTGTTTGGCAACACGCCCGGCATTTATGTGCTGACCGCGCAACAAGGCTCTATGGTCATTTCCAAAAAAATCGTCTTGATGCCGCAGGCGTGAGGATGGGTTTGAGGGTTTGGGGGTTTGAGGGTTTCTGGTTTGAAGGTTTGAAGGTTTGAGGGTTTGAAGGTTTGGGGGTTTGGAAGGTTTGGGGGTTTGAAGGTTTGGGGGTTTGAAGGTTTGAAGGTTTAGGGGTTTGGGGGTTTGAAGGTTTGAGGGTTTGAAGGTTTGGGGTTTGAAGGTTTGGGGGCTTGAAGGTTGGAAGGTTTGGGGTTTGGGGGTTTGAAGGTTTGAGGCCTGAAGGGGCTCTTGGGGGCCTGAAGGCCTGGGGCCTGGCCTGGGGGTTTGAAGGCTCGGGGTTCAGCCTGGGGCCTGGGGCTGGGGGCTCAGCTGAAGGTTTGGGGGTTTGAAGGTTTGGGGGTTTGAAGGTTGCCTGGGGTTTGAAGGCTTGGGGTTTGCCAGGTGCCTGGGGTTTGAAGGTTTGGGGGCCAGCTGGCCTGGGGCTAAGTAGCCTGGGGCCTGGAATGCCGGGGCCCAGGCCTGGGGCCTGGAATGGCCTGGGGGCCCAGCTGCCTGGGGGCCTGAAGGCCTGGGGGCCTGGAAGGCCTGGGGGCCTGGCCTGGGGGCCTGAAGGCCTGGGGCTCAGCCTGGGGCCTTGAAGGTTTGGGGCCAGCCTGGGGCTTTGAAGGCCTGGGGGTTAAGCGCCTGGGGTTTGGGGTTCAGGCCTGGGGTAGCCTGGGCTCTGGGGCTTTGGAAGGTGGGGGTTTGAGGGCTTGAAGGTTTGGGGGGGCTCAGCTGCCTGGGGCCTGAAGGTTTGGGGGCCTGAAGGCCTGGGGGCCTGGAAGGCCTGGGGGCTCAGCTGCCTGGGGGCTCAGCTGCCTGGGGGCTCAGCGCCTGGGGCCTGAAGTGCCTGGGGGCTCTAGCTGGGCCTGGGGCCTTGAAGGCCTGGGGGCTCAGCCTGGGGCCTGAGGCCTGGGGGCTGAAGGCCTGGGGGCTCAGCTGCCTGGGGGCTCGAAGGCCTGGGGCCTGGGGGTTTGAAGGTTTGGGGGTTTGAAGGTTTGGGGGTTTGAAGGTTTGGGGGTTTGAGGGTTTGGGGGTTTGAGGGTTTGAAGGTTTGGGGGTTTGAAGGTTTGAGGGTTTGAGGGTTTGAGGGTTTGCCCGGTCAAGCGGAGCGGACGGGGTTTCTGGTTTGGGGGTTTCATTGTGTTTGTCATGTTTAAAACATGACAAACACAATGAGGCCTCCCAAAGAAAAGTATCACCGCACAAAAAGCACCGAGTTTTCAAAGCCGTCCCACGTCATTTCGGTGCGAGGGTTGGCGGGATCGAGTATCCATTTGCCATCCACGATGAATTTATAGAGGTGCTTGCCGCCCACGAGCGGGATTTCGATTTTCCAGCCCAGTTCCGTCCGGCGCATTTTTAGGGCATTTACATTCCAATCATTAAAATTGCCGGAGAGTATCACCTGCCGCGCATCGTCGAATCCTTGCAGTTCGAACCGCACCATTTTGTTGACGCGCAAAACAGAGTTGAGCGTCCCGTACTGATTGCGTCTTTTTTCAGGATTGGCGGGGTCTTCCATCCATTTTCCATCCACAATGAATTTATACTCGTACACGCCCGGTGCTAATGTCAGGTGCATTTCCCAGCCATCGGCCACGCGCTTCATTTGGATGGCCTCCTCGTCCCAATTGTTGAAAGTGCCCGTCAGGATGACTTTTTTGTTTTTTGTGTAGCCCTTTAGTTTGAACAACACATTGCCCGTGTCGCCAGAAATGGGAGCGGGCGCGTTCGGGTTTTTGATGTCGTACCAACCGATGATGCCCTGTTTTTTCAGAATAGAGTCGGCAGCCACCCAATGCGTCCCGTTGATGAGAAACTTGAATTGCCAATTGGGCGCGTCTTTGAAGTCTTTGAGGTTTTTGCGCAGCCGGTAGCGATATTCGTCCACGCGCTGCATCGCCCAGCCTTCTTTCGACCAGTTGTTGAATGCCCCCGTAACGGCTACTTCCAATATGTTGAGGTCGGCGAAATCAATCCCCGTGCTGTCGGAAGCGCGGACGGCAGCCTCGTAGGCACGTCGGTCGAACTCGAACACGACATCCTCACCTTCAAAATAATAAGTGCCGTATTTGCTTTTGGCGGTATCAATCTGTGCCGTCGCCAAGCAGGAAATTGTTGCGAACAGGCATACCGCCATGCATTTTCTCATACCCGAAGCCTTCCAAGCCTGCCGCACGGAGACACAGTGGGTATTTGCCAATGTTTTTAATCGCATATTGTGCATTTTGACACTGATGTAGTGGGTGATTGCCTATGGACGCACCTTCACATAAAAAGTCAAGCGTCGTTTTCGGTAATTGATGCTGGTAGGGCGCTGCGACAAAAACTCATAGCCAAGCATTCCATCCACGTTGATTTGGTAAGCGGCGTTGATTTCGCTCATGTTGGTCAGCAAGGTGGCCATGGGTCTCCAATGAAAAGTGTCCAATTGGGCGTTTTGCAGCACGCCGCTCAACACCTCTATGCTTTGGTTGCCCGTGCCACGCAGCTTCACCCGTTTTCTTATTTCAAAATTTTCTTTCAAAAAACGCTTTCCGGCGGCGGTGCTCAATAGGTTTTGTTCTGCGCCGGAATCCAGCGCAAAGAGTTTTTCCTGCTTGGGGCCGAATTTGAGCCAAACGGCGGCGACGTGACCCTCTGTCTTGATGGGCGCATTGCCCAGCGGTAGGTATTCCCAGCGGGGCAGCGGCTCCAGCGGGTCGCCGTTGTTGTTTGTGCGAATCAGCACCAACAACGAAGCCTCGTAGTCGAACAGCACCTCAAAATCCTGAAAAACCGCATAGCCAATCAAGCCGACCAAATCTATCCGCTTGGCATTTTCGATGTGCGTAAAGTCTATCAACTCCGCTCCCACATTGGCTTGCAAGAGGTTGTCGAGTTGAAACGTGTCCACCCGCGACGCGCCCAGCACCCGCACTTTGCCTGTCACGCCGCCGCCGTCCGTCAGCAAAGCGCCCCGTCCTTGCCCAAAATACCGATAGTTGAGCAAGAGGCCACTGGCGCCCGTATCGAAGAAAAAATTGCCCTCCACGGTATCCACCCGCGCCCGCACGGTGATGAGCGTGCCAGTCAGCGTGAAGGGTATGCGGATGATGTTTGGTCCCAGCCACTCCGATTCTGTCAGCACCAGTTCCCATTGTGGCGGCGCGAGGGGCGCTGCCAGCGACGGTGCTTTGTCGGGTGGCAAGCCACCTGATGAGTCAAGAAAGCCAGTCGAGGCGGCCACGAGGCTTATTAGCAGACAACAGTGAAAAAGGGAGCGAGAAAATCGTGTTTTCATAGTCGGCTCAAATATCGCCAAAATTACCATCGCGGCTGACGAGCGTCATTCTCAAAGAAGCGGGGGACGACTGACTTTTGCAAAAACACGAAATATGAAGAACGAACCTATCGCTAACCTGATGACCCGCAACGTGGTCACCGTCGAAATCCACGAACCGCTCGAAAGGGCACAGACCCTCATGCAACAACATCACATCCGCCATTTGCCCGTCACGAAGAAAGGCAAGTTGGTCGGCATCCTCAGCCTGACCGATTTGATGCGCCTGAGTTTTTCGGACCATTTTGGCGCTTTGGAGGCCGAGGCGGACGTGGCGATTTTCAGGATGCTCGGCATCCGCCACGTCATGAAATCGAACCCGGAGGTCATCATGCCCGACTTCACCGTGCGCGAGGCTGCCGAAATTCTCGCCAACCGCGAGTTTCACGCCCTGCCCGTCGTGGATGGCGGCGCAGTGGTCGGCATCGTGACGACCACTGACTTGATTCGATATTTTTTGGAAAAGATGGAGGATGGAGCGTGATGCGACTTTCCGAAACCTGCCGCAAGGTTTTGTGCCAAAAGTTTCGCGTTGAGTGTTGCAACCAAACGAGGATTCGAGAGGCGCACGCTATTTTGGGCACTTTTGCAAAAAAACGCTGCCCGCGTCGTTTGCCGCATAAAAGGCATTTAACTTTGCCAACATGTTTTTTCTCTACAAACATCCTCTGCCATGAACGAAAAAATCTTGCCTTTTGCCATTTGCCTCCTCATGTGGGCGGTTGCCTGTCAAAAAGAAAACACCCCTGCCGAACCTCAAAAAGAGCAGAATACTTGCCTCCAACAGCAGTTCTCCAAGCGCCTCAAAAAAACAGTGACTACCCTTTACTATTGGGGCACAAACCTGTCGCCCGATGTCAGAACGGCGGAATACTTTTTCGATGCCCAAAATCGCGTGGACAGCATTTTTTCAGACAATATCGCCGTGAAAATTCTCTACGCCCCCACTGGCGAAGTGGACAAAAAACTTGTCTATTACTGGGGCAAACCACAGAACATAGCCGGCGTGACCCATTATCACTACCAAAATGGGCAAGTCGTGAAATTCCAAACCTTCTACTACGCTGTGGACGGCACCTTGCAAAATTGGAGCACCATCAATCATTTTGAGTGGAATGCCCAAGGCTTCTTGGAAAAAACGTGGTTGGAAGGCGGCAACGACAAGACCGTTTTCACCGTGGATGATTGTGGCAACATCCTCAAAACACAGGATTTCTACAACGACACCAACCTCGAGCATCGGTTGGAGGTAGCAGAATATGCCGACACCTACAGCCCATACTACCTGATTGGCTTGCACAAAATTTATCCGGGCTACCACTCCGTCCACAACCCCATATTCAACCAAATCGTGCATTGGGATTGCGCCGATTACGACCCTTCTCCCATCCACAGCGAATATGAGTACGATGCGGACGGCTTACCCATAAAAATGAGCAACCCCTACCGCACCATCGAGTTTTTCTACGAATAACTGTCCAAATCCTAAATCCCAAATCGTTCTACCGCGACAAATACCCCCCATCAATCGGGTGATAACTCCCCGACACGAACGAAGATTTGTCGCTGCCCAACCACACAATCAATTCCGCCACCTCTTCGCTGCGGCCCAATCGCCCGATGGGATGGAGCGACACAACCGCCTTTTTCATTTCCTCGTCCAACGCACTCAGCAAGGGCGTGTCAATGAACGCCGGCCCGACCACATTGACGCGGATATTTTGCGCCGAATACTCAAGAGCCGCCGTTTGGGTCAGCCCCAGCAGCCCGTGTTTGGCCGACACATACGCCGACGCGCCCGCAAAACCCACCGCCCCTAGAATGGACGAAACATTCACAATGCTGCCGCCGCCGTTTTTTAGCATCGCCGCAATCTGGTATTTCATGCCATAAAAAACGCCGCTCAGGTTGACGCGGATGACCTGCTCCCAACCCTCAATGCTCAAATCGGCGATGGGGCTTTGCTCCCCGGAAATGCCCGCGTTATTCACCGCCACATCGAGCCGCCCATAGGCTTTGATGGTCTCCCCCACCAATTTTTCCATGTCCACAGGTTTGGAAACATCTGCATGGACGAACATCGCATCACCCCCCTTGGCGCGAATACGCGCGGCCACCGATTGGCCTTGCGCCTCATGGATGTCAGAAACAACCACCCGCGCGCCTTCGCGGGCAAACAGTTCGGCGGTTGCTTGTCCGATGCCGGAGGCAGCGCCTGTGACGATGACTGATTTGCCTTTCATAGTTCTGATTTTTTTAAAAAAAACATGCTGCAAAAATCGAGTTAGGCAACACTCGTCACCAATGACGCAGGTCAGCCAAACGGCTGATGTTGGAGACGACTCAAATAAGCCGCCACCAATGCCGCCGCCACGGCGCTGACCAAAAAGGCCGCCGCAGGACCCACAGCGTACCAAATCACACCAATCATGCTACTGGCCAATAAGGCGCAAATGCTCTGAAACGCGGTGTAGGTGCCGATGGCAGTAGCCGTGTCCTTGCGCTCGCAGATATTGGTGAGCCATGCTTTCGCCACCCCTTCCGTAGCCGCCGCATATATGCCGTAGAGGAAAAAAAGCGCGAGAAAAACGGGTTGCGCCGACGCGAACGCCATGCCCGCATACACGGTGGCAAACAACAACAACCCACCCACGAACACCCGCTTCATGCCCAGTCGGTCAGCCACGACACCCAAAGGATAGGCGGCGAGCGCATACACGATATTGTAGAAAATATACACCCCGAGCACGGTCGCGTCGCTCCATCCAGCCTCCTTGATTTTCAGCAGCAGGAACACATCCGAGCTGTTGAACAAGGCAAATACCAGCAAGCCGCCCGTGAGTCGGCGATACTGCGTCGAGCTGTTTTTCCAATAACGCGCAAAATCCCAGAAACCCGGCTTGGCCGCTGCGCCGTCTCGTCTCGCCTTAGGCTGCTCCCGAATGAGCATCGTCAGCGCCACCGCAAGCAAGCCCGGCACAAAGGCCAGCAGGAAAAGCAAAGCGTATTGTCCGGGATAGAAATGCAAAAACAGCAAGGCCAGCAGCGGCCCCACCACCGCGCCGAGCGTGTCCATAGAGCGATGAAGGCCAAAAACCCGACCTTTTGTGGCAGGCGTGGCCTCATCCGAGAGCAGAGCATCGCGGGCACCCGTGCGAATCCCTTTGCCCAAGCGGTCGAGGGTGCGCGCGAAAAACACCCACAACGGGTAAACGAACGCGGCCAGCATGGGCTTGGAGATGGCGCTGAGCGCGTAGCCAAGTTGCACGAACGGCAGCCGTCGGCCAGTCGTGTCGCTGAGTTTGCCAAAATAGCCTTTGCTCAACCCAGCGGTTGCCTCTGCCACCCCTTCCAGCACCCCAATAAGCACGATGGAAAACCCAATGCTTTTGAGATAGACAGGCATGACCGGATAAAGCATTTCGCTGGCCATGTCGGTGAAAAGACTTACAAGCGAAAGTATCCAGATGTTGCGGGTGATGATGGCCGGACGTTGCATTTTATACCTTGATTCGTTAGGATTTGTCAGATGCCCATGATTGATGTTCTTGATTTTTAGCAGATTGCGCGTTGGGCCGTGCCCAAAACTTGGCGGCGCGAGGTATATTTGTGTGAAAGTGTCAAATTTTGAGTGGTTCCCGCCGCGATTAGTGCTCTCACCAAACGCACCCCTCCCTATATGCCAAGCCCAAATCCCTCACCCCGCCGCTTCTGCTTGGTGAAACGCACCCAAACACTAAGCAAGGCGAAAACTCCCAACTTGCATGGGTTGGCAAATCAGGAGCGTTTTATGATAAAAGTCACGCCCAACGGTGAGCAAAGTTCTGTAAATTGATAATCCGAAAAGGCGAATTTTGGCGCAACAATGCAAATTCCTTCCAAACTATGAAAAATCAGACAGGCATTTGGCTCGACTTCAAAGACGCTTACATCATTGCCTTCGATGAGGAGGGCAATGCTGCCGTGAAACACATACATTCGACAGTGACACACCCGGCCACCAAAGGCGGCTCGCGCTCTAAATCGCCGTGGGGGCCGCAGTTCTCACCGCCCGACGACACCAACTTGGAGCGGGCAAAGCACGAAGAACACCACTATTTCAAACAGATACTCGAACACGTCAACTCTGATGCGAAAGATATTGTGATTTTTGGCCCGGCTGAGGCTAAACTAGGCTTGAAAAAAGAAATCGAAAACATCAAGCATTACAAACCGAGGCTGCTGGGAGCACTTCCCTCGGACTACATCACGCAAAACCAAATGGTGGCACTCATGAGGGACTTTTTCCAAAATCCCGAGAAGTACCACAAGGAAAAAGAGGAGGTCTAATCCCATGGCGCGTTTGCAAAACCTCTCATGGTTTCACAAACGGATTCCTACCTTTGTCTGCGTTCGTTTTACTTTTTTTTAAGCGCATGACAAACAATATCTTCTACCCCCTACTACTGATAGCCCTGCTCGCTGTCAGCTGCCAGCCTGCCGGCAAACCTGCCAAAGCAACTTTCAACCCTCCTCGCTTCCAACTCATTCAGACCGATACCTTCCGGTTCAACAACTTCGTGGACTGCAACATGGCGGAGGCTTGGGTGGGCGACACCTTCCGCATTTTTCCCGGCAAATACGGCGAAGACCCTGTGTGGGGTTTTTCCAACGAACTCAAATTCTCCAGCGGCCGCCACGCCGACGAGGCTTTCAGCAACCCCGCATCGGCCTACATCGCGCCGCGCCTGCCAAAAAACGCGCCCGTCGGGCAGCCCGGCCTACACGGGGCCGTGTGGTTCGAAACTGTTTATCAGGATGCCAAAGACGCGAGTGGCCGCACACTCTACGCCGTTTATCACAATGAAAACTACCCCGAAACACTGCCCTACGACCCCACCACTGGCGAAGGCTACATTGACAAAGACTGGCCACTCGGCCTCACGGAACGCATCACGCCCGCGGCAGTGTGTCGCATCGGCATCATGAAATCCATCGACGGTGGCTGGAACTGGGAGAACAAAGGGCTTTTCATAGAGGACAAGCAGCCACGCATGATTCTGAAACCGCACAACACTTCCAAAACTTTCGCGGGCGGCGTGGGCGACCCTTCCGCAGTAGCGGTGGGCGATTATCTTTATTTGTTTTACGGCGAATACGGCTACCCCGGCACTTATGACGCTGCCACTTACAACCCCGACACCGAATGGAGCGGCCAGTGCATCAGCGTCGCCCGCATCGCGCTCGGCGACCTCGACAACCCGCAAGGCAAGGCCAAACGCTGGGACGGCGAGGGCTTCAACGCGCCATGGGACAGCGTGGGCAAGCCCATCGCGTCGTTGCAGATTCCCCGCGCACAAGGCGGCGGCCCCGCCTCGTCGCCGTCGGGTGGCTTCCATTGGGGGCCTTCGGTGAGCTGGAACACTTACCTCAATTGCTGGGTGATGCTCATGGGAAAAGTCGTAGGCCAGTCATGGGTAGGCAGTAGCGTCTATATTTCCTTCAACCCGCACCAAGACCTCGGCACGGGCAACAATTCGCAGGACTGGACCACCCCGCAATTGCTTTTCGACAAACCCGGCCACACGATTTGGTACCCTTCGCTCCAGCCCATGAACACACCGGAAGACATTGCCAACAAACACACTTGCCTGCGGCTCGGCAAGCGCGCACGGCTGTTTTTTAAGTATTCCGACTTGGGGAAATACTGCTCGGAGTATGTCATCGAGTTCGAGAAGTAGCTCCGAGTGTCGCGCACGCCCAAAAAAAGAACACTGAAAAAACCATATACACAGATACCGCCAAAACGGTGTTTTACCCTGTAATGGAAACCCCAATCAGCTTCCCAATAAAAAACGCGACTGCCGCCGCCGCCCACTGTTTTGTGCTTTTCTTCGAGTTTGGAAAGTTTTTCGCCGGAGACACGGCCTTTCGTTTGCAGCAGCGATTGCAGTATTTTCACATGATTAGTCTCCGTGCAGGAGATGGGGGCTTGACGCTGGTTTTTGGCCGTGACGGCTGCGTTGGCGATGCTTTTTTCGGTTTCCAGCAACACGCCGAGCAAATAGTCGTAGCCGAACACTTTACCCACCCAATTGAGTGTGCGAGCACGCCATGAAGGGTTGGGCATTGCGACGCCGGGGTTTTGTTCCAAAAAATGCTGCGCATGGCTGCGTTCGATTTCAGCCAGACCTTTGAATATGTTGGCTATGTCAGGGTCGTCTTCGTGTTCCGCGACTTTGTCGTAGAGCCACGCGGTGTCAATCTCTGTCTGAAGATTTTCGAGCGATTTTTTTTCATAAAATGCTGTTTTTTTAGAGGTTGTTTTAAAACACCTGCTAGAGTGGGAAAGCTCAGATTTTGGGGATGGCTAAGGCTCACTATTGGGTTAATATCGAGGCATATCCGCCAAAAAACAACCGATGGATAGCACCAAAAGATGGGCCCTCTCGTCCGGTGAGGGGTTTAAAAACAACCTCTTAGATTTTCTAACGCGCTTGCGCGTCCCGCTCCGCCAGTCTTTTTATGTTTTTCAACTCCGCCGTCTGCATGATGGCGTGAACGGGCGGGTAAATTACGTTGCCCATCAGCCAATCGGCCCATTTTGGTTCCAATGCCCCTCGCACACGGGTGAGGAGGCGCGTCGCATCAAGGCCGATTGGTTGCAACACGAATGCCCAAGACATCTTGAAAGGGCCGCCCCCGAACATACTTTGCTCGTATTCGCCACCGATGACAAAATGTTGCGTTTGCTCGACGGCGTACACATCGAAGAAGCCATCCTGCGCAGGCGTGGCAGCCAACTTGTCGCCCACTTTTCGCGTTTCCCAGCCCTCCACCAAATGGTCAACGCTGGGCTTGCCGCCATTGTCCAATATATCAATGCTGTACCAGCCGCCCCGGTCGCAGCCCAGCTGCATCAGGTATCGCCACACGATGGATGGGGGGGCTTCAATGTCCAAAGAGTGGGTCATTTGGTGCCGGGCTTCGGGAATGCGTTCGTCGCCGGGCAGTGCGATTTCATCCTCGTCGGGCAGTTTCATTTTGCCAAGTTCGGCCTGCAAATGTGACATGGCCGCGCTGCGAATCGGCTTTGAGCCGAGGCCGATGATGCCGTAGTAGCGTTCGAGGTTTGCCCAACTTTCGTCGTCGGTCGCGGTGGTGCGCAATTCGAAGCTGACGGTGCTGCCCTCGCCGAAAGGCTCGACCGAAATCGCCCAAGCGAGTTTGCCCCAACCCGGCTCGTTGAAATCGCGGAAGTCGGAAGGCTTCACCGAGGCGAAGGGGATATTGAGATGCCAGAATCGACCGACTGAGCCTACCACCACCTCGCGGCCCGGAATTTCTTCCAAAATCATAAAGCCAGTGCCTTGCCGCGCCACTTGGTCCACGCTGACGCTGCGGTCATCTTCCATTCTTTTTTTGCCTTTCAGCCAATCTGGAATGGCACGAATGTCGAACAACAGCCGCACCCAGGGCATCTCAGCAGCATCGAAATGGCGGGCGGCTTGCCAAGCGACTTCAGGTTTGGCTTTCACAAAAATCCGGTTGATTTCCGTGTGGCGGGGTTTGGGCAGGTAGTGTTGGATGCTGCGCATGATAAGAGATTTTTTTCCACGAAGACACCAAGGCTCGAAGTTTTTAAAGGGGGTATCTGAGGGTCACAAGCAAACCGGAACGCTGTTCCGGGATGCGCCGGAACAGCGTTCCGACGTACAATAAGGCATCCTCTTAGCGCCTTTGCGCCTTCGTGGCAGCCCCATTGTATTGAATGTCCGTGATTTCCAATTTCAGCCAAGTGAATTCGCCGTCTTTCAATTTCCAGGTTATCTCACTTTTGTAAGGCACCCGAACGCCACCGAACTCGCGGTAGCCTTTGTTGACCACGAGCCAGTCTTCCAGCGTTGCGCCTTCTTTGCGGTCGTAGTAGCGTTTTGCCTCAAAACTCGCCATGTCGCCCTCGGCACTGAACCTAAAAATGCCCGATGCCGTGATGCCGCCGAAAGTCATGGTGGCTTTGGCGGATAGGGTATCCAGCTGTTCCCATTGAATATGCTCGCTCAACGCTGCGGACGGCCACCAGCATATTTCGGCCAGATTGCGCAGCATCGTCCCTTGGTCGGTCTCGGGACCTTTCGCGTCGGCAATCGGATAGAGCGACAGCAGTTTGATGAGCATATTGCCGCGTCCGTCCACATATTTGTCGCGTCCAGCGAGCGTCATGCCCGGCGCGGCTTGGATTTGGGTCGTCCAGATGAAACCGGGCTTGTCCAAAGTATTCCACTGCACGGCCTCAAAAGGTATCCAGCTGCCGTCGGGCTTGGTTTTCATCTCGCCTGTTTGTTTCAAATGCGCAACTTGGACGAGTTCTTTGCCAACAACGCCGGAGCGCTCGAGCCATCGCTGCACCACTGGCGGCAGGGGCGCAAGCGTTTCCTTTGTCAAAACCGTTGTAGTTGCGACTTTTTTTGGGAAAAACGCGGCTAACTCCTTCTTGACCATTGTGTTGAAACTCCAACTTCCGTAAGCGAGCACGATGCCTGCAAGGGCAATGATGTTGGCCAAGGTTCCAAATTTAGCATCGCGCCATTGGGTGAAAATCAGGATTTGCGAGAGCAATAAGGCTGGTGCCGCCACCATCCACCACCAGTCTTTTTTTAACAATAAAAGCAAGACGGACACCACGAACAATGCCGCAGCAACGAGCCACAATAGGCCGACGGTTTTGGTGAATTGTCCGCTGAGCTGCGGCACATCGGCCCATTTGAAGGCTTTGGCAAAACCCATTAAGTGGATTAGGCCGTGAATGAGAAGGATAAGAGCAAAAAGGAGGCGCATAGGTTGTTCGTTGTTTGTTGGTGGTTGTTCGTTGTTCGTTGTTTGTTGGTGGTTGTTCGTTGTTCGTTGTTACCGTTTGTTGGGGTTCAGATGCCGTAGCAAGACTGTAAGACTCACCGCGCTGCCGATGGCGACAAAGAGGTAGAAGGGCAGAAACTCGTCTTTTTGGGGCGCGTCGGTCAGCACCAGCCGCAAGGCTGCCGTGCTCAGTACCAGTCCGTAGGTGGTGCCTTTCACGAGCATCATGGCACCGAGCACGAAGCCCCATGCCTTGCGCTGCCAGAGCCACACGGCGGCCAAAATGGTGGCGGGCACCACGAACGACAAATCCAACGCGAAAATCAGGCTCGGCGCTTCGGGCACTATGCCCGTGAAGACGAATCGGATGCTTTGCCCGCCCTCTATGAGGAGCAATGGCGCAGCAAGGAAAATGAGGAACACGACAATCCATGGGAGCGTTTTTTTTTCGCTAAAATTGCTGGCAATGGCATCCGCGTCCAATCGGGACAATCCAAAGATGAGCGCATAAGCCGAGAGGGTGAAGAGCGCCACATAAAGCAGGAAAAACGCATTGAAGGCTGCCCCAAACAAGTAAAAGGCGTAGTTGTAGAGCATATAGAGCAGCAGGCCCATCCATATCAATTGCGCCCGTTGAGCGCCGCGTCGCGCCCATTGCATCGCTACCAACAAGGCGGGCGATGCCACCACCAAAGTCACCCAGTCGTTGGTAAACCAAGCGTTTTTGATAAAATCGCTGTCGCGGTAGAGGCTGTCAATGAACAAGCCGCCCAACGACGCAACAACCGCCAGCACGACGATGAGCCACGAGAGCGAATAGGCGGTGCGGAAGTGATTGTTTTTCATTTTTCAAAAATTTGATAGTGACGCATGGTGCTTGGCCAGAGCGTAAAAATCAAAATGAGCAGTCCCACGGCGAGGTAAGCGGGTTGGAGCCATGAGCTTGCCACCATGGTGATTTGCACGGTTATCCAAATAATGATGATGATACCGGAAAACAGCGAATAAGCCCAGCCCCAATGTCTGTCGTGATAGATGTTGAAGATATTGGCCCAAGGCCAGTTGGGTTTCAGCAACAAACCCGCCGCCGCAAAAAGTGGGAATAGGCCATTGAAAACAAACAGGATGAGGCCCGGCAGGAAAAAACTGCCAAATGGAGATTGGCTCAACCACTCGGGCGGCATTCCGAATGTTTCGGGCTGGGTCATCAAAACCCATCCGCCAAATGCGGCGCTGATGCCCAGCAGCAGCAAAAGGAGAAAAAGCGGGTAGAAGGCAAGAGGTCGTGCCATCGGCGTGTGCGTTTCGGGGACAAAACTATCCGTGTTCGGGAGGCTGACTGAATGATAAGGGTTAGTGCCCACGCTGACATTTATCGGCCAAGCGACGAAATGGGGGGGCGACAGAACAACCTACCTTGCAATAACATATACCTTGCAAAAAGGATTGTCGGTCGAAATTTTTAAGCCTATTTGCAACCAAAGGCCGTGATTGGGGCTGTATTCATCCAGAGCAAAAACAGGTCTCTGACAAAAACAACTTTTTTGATTATGGCTATGACAACAACCATCCGATGGTCGGTCGCCCTATTGCTGTGCAATTTGCTGGGCGTGCTGCAAGCTCAAGATTTCAACATCACTTATCGCTCCCGAATCAACTACCCCGGCCAGACCTGCGCCAATATAGGCGGCTGGGCTGGCGGCGGTCGGGAATATGCGCTCGTCGGTGCCTCCAAAGGGCTTGGCATCGTGGATGTCACCGACCCCGACAATCCCGTGAAAATCGTGCAGGTGCCTGGCCCCGACAATTTTTGGAGAGAGGTGAAGACTTACAAGCATTTTGCCTACGTCACCACCGAAGGCGGACAAGGACTTCAGATTATTGACCTCAGTGACCTGCCGTCGCCTACGCTCGATTACCATTCCTACACAGGTGATGGCACCATTGCCGGCCAGTTGAACACTATCCACGCGCTGCACATTGACACCACCAAAGGGTATGCTTATTTGTACGGCACCAATTTGTTCAATGGTGGCGCGGTGGTGCTTGACCTGAACGCCGACCCTTACCACCCCACGTTCGTTGGGAAATACGACCTGTTTGGATATGTCCATGATGGCTGGGTGGACAATGACACGCTCTATGCGTCCCATATTTACTTTGGTATTTTTGCCATTGTTGACATGACCAACAAGGCAAGCCCCAACTTGCTCGGGGCACAACCGACACCCAATAGTTTCACACACAACACTTGGCTCTCGCAAGACCGCCGCCATGTGTTCACCACCGACGAGGTGAGCGATTCCTATCTGGCCTCTTTCGATGTGAGCGACCCGGAAGACATCAAGCTGTTGGACAAGATACAGGCCAATCCCGGCTCCAACTCCATCGTGCACAATACGCATGTGCTGGAAAATTACGCCATCACGTCGTGGTATTCCGACGGGGTCAGCATCGTGGACATCACGCGCCCCAATAATTTGGTGCAGGTGGGTTGGTACGACAATGCGCCCACGCTGACGGGCAGTGGATTCATCGGCTGTTGGGGGGTCTATCCTTATTTGCCTTCCGGCAACCTCGTCGCCACCCACATACACGGCCCCAGCAACAGTGGCGGGGAGCTATGGGTGCTGACTCCTACCTACCAACGCGCTTGCTACTTGGAAGGAGAAGTGACCAATGCGCTCGACGGGATGCCAGTCAGCAACGCCTTGGTGGAGATATTGGGCAGTGCGGCGAAAGAATCCACCTCGCTTGCAGGCCGATACACGCTCGGCCAAGCGACCCCCGGTTCGGTGCAGGTGAGGGTCAGCAAGTTGGGCTTCGACCCCATCACCGTCACCGCTGTGCTGAAAGAAGGCGAGGTGACATTGCTGGATTTTGCGCTCAACCCGGCACCCACCGCCACCATTAGCGGCAATGTGCTTGATGCCGCCACCGGATTGGCAGTGCCTTATGCGCATGTGGCCGCGTTCAACAACCAAATTGAATTTGAGACTATCGCAGACGGCAATGGCCAATTCGCCTTGCCCGGCATATTCTACGGAAACTACACGGTGGTGGCAGGCGCGTGGGGATACAACTATGCGACAAGGAACAACCAAAACCTGCAAGCAGACCAGACCTATAGCCTCGAGCTCGACAGAGGCTACCGCGATGATTTTGTCTTTGATTACGGGTGGGAAGTGAGCGGCACCTCCACAGAAGGCATCTGGGAAATTGGCGTGCCGCTTGGCATCAACGTCGGCATCGTATTGGTACCCAATAGCGATTGGGGCAGCGACATAGGCCACAAATGCTACATCACGGGCAATGCTTCCACCGCCGTGGACGAAGACGATGTGGAAAGTGGCACGATGAACCTCATCTCCCCGCCGATGGACTTGACGACCTACAACGACCCCAAAATGAGAGGGGTGCTGTTTTTCACGAGCTTCACGCAAGACCAACAGTCGCTCGATTCCATCCGCGTCTATGTGAGCAACGGTATTGAGGAGAAATTGCTGTTGACCTACCCCGGCACCCTGACCAACTGGCGGGTCATCAACGAGCGCCTCAAACCCCACATCAGCATCACCGACAGTATGCGCGTTCGCATCGAATGTTTCGACGACCCCGCCTATCTGGGGTTCGACACCTACGAGGCAGCGTTCGATTTCTTTTGGATTCAGGAAGGCAATCCCGTCGGCACCGACGAGCCGTTGCTGGAGGCCACCTTGCTCGTTCGCCCCAACCCTTTTCGAGACCAAGTGCTTATTGAGTACAACTCACCCAATGGCGGCGAACAATTGCTCAATCTGTACGACTTGCTAGGGCGCTTGGTCGAGTCTGAGTCGCTTGCTGGTGGGGAAGGAGCCGTCGTGGTGGGGCACGGGTTGCAGCCCGGTGTCTATTTTGCCCGTTTGGAGCAAAACGGCCAAGTGAGCAAGAGCATCCGGGTGGTGAAGGTGCATTGAGGAAAGATGCTTCGCAAATAATTTTTTTCCTCGACAGGATTTACGGGATTTACAGGTTATTTCTCCAAAAAGAGTGCATTTCACATTGTTGCTTTTGTACGCCGGGAAGTGGTTCCAGCATATCTCGGAACAGCGTTCCGATTTGCACGCGACAATTTGAAGTGCGTCCTCCGAAAATGGGCACAAAACCTGCAAATCTTGTAAATCCTGTCAAAGTTTAAACTCGTTTCCTTATCACCCTATCAGCCAATACATCAGAAAAATCACTCCCACCAACAACACCAGCCCAAAGCCCAGCAACACCGGACGGCGCAATTCCGCAGCCCCGTTGAACACACTGACCAAAAGTTTGAAAACTGAATTGGACATCACGGCCAACAAGATGATGATGGCGGCTTGGCGGTTCGAGTCGGGTGTGGCAGCGGCCCATTTGGAGGTGCTGATAGTGATGGCATCCATGTCAGCAATGCCCGCCAACGCGCCAGAAAGGTATGTGAGGGTAGTGCCCAACCATTGTCTCGAACCAAACATGAGTAGGGTGACGCCAATGTAGAGCAGCACGAAAAAAACAGCGTTTTTGATATCCAACGGGTTGCCCGGCTCAAGTTGTGGGGTCTCGCTTTCCATGCTGCGGTTGCGCAACAGATTCCAGCTGGGCAGCAGGCTGACCAACAACATAAGCAACAGCGCCGGAAACAGCATCCATGCCACCGGATAGTAGAACACGGTGGTCAGCGTGAATACCCGAACGAACATGATGGTGGAGGCCAAAACAATGCCTGCGCCGAAGGCTGGTGCCACGTCTTTTCGCTCGCGGCTTCTCGCGGAAAAAACCCATGCTATCAAGGTGGAGGAAAACAATCCGCCGAGCACGGCGGTCAGCATAATCCCTTTTTGAGGGCTGCCAAATTTCAGCATCAAATAACCCGCAAAACTGATGGACAGCACCAACACCGCTATCCACCCCAGGTCGCGCAAGTTGAGCAAACCCTCCGGCCCAAATGGCTCATCGGGCAACAAAGGCAAGATGAGCAGCACCAACACGATAAACTTGATGAAGGCGAACAACTCCTCCTGCGTGATGCGCCGGATGATGCCGTGCAGCTGCTCTTTCAGCGAAAGTATCAGCGTGGTGAGCACCACCACCGCCAGCGCCTCCCGCATATAACCTGCTGCTATGGTCACCCCCAACACAAGCGTCATCAGTAGCGCCACCTCCGTGGTCAAGCCCATGTTGCCTTCCATGGCCTGCTTGTGGTAAGCCACAGCTACCAGCAAAAAAAAGCCCGCCAGCACACAGATTAGCACCGACATATAGTTCTGCGAGGCTATCCACGCCGTCACATAGCCCAACACGGCGACAAGGGCAAAGGTGCGGATGCCGCCCAGATGCCCCGGCTTGTCGTGCGTGTTGAACTCGCGCTCCAACCCAATGATGAGGCCCACCCCCGCCGCCACCAGCAAGCCGATGAAAAAGGGGGTCAGCACCGTGTTCAGAGAATCAAGCCAATCCATAATTCGCCCAAAAGTATCAATGTTTTCAACTCGTGTCGCTGACAAAAATCACCCGCACGGGTGACGGATGTTTGGGCAGGCCCGCCCGGGTGCCCTTAATTTTGCCACCAAACAAAAAGACTTGACACATGAAGAACATCGTCGTGCCTACCGACTATTCCGACAACGCTAACAATGCCATGCACTATGCCGCCGCGCTGGCGCAAGCCACAGGGGCGCAGCTGGTGCTCTACCATGCATTTGCCTACCCCATCATCACGACCGATGTGCCTTACGAGGTCGAAAAATACATTGACGAAATACAGACCAGCGACAGAGCGACTTTGCAGGAAATCAAACGGGAGTTGGAGCGACAATATCCCATTGAGGTGAAGTGCATCAGTCAGGCAGGTTCGGTGTCGTATCATTTGCAGGAAATCGTGCAGCGCGAAAACGGCGATTTGGTAGTGATGGGGCTGCGCGGCTCCAATCCTGCCCTCAACATACTCATGGGCAGCACGACGTTCGAGGTGATGCGTCAGGGAAAATTCCCACTGCTGATTGTGCCAAAAAATGCGCGTTTCAGCCCGCCCAAACGCTTGCTATTTGCTTGCGACAACCCGTGGGTGGGGCTGGAAGCCACCGTGAAGCCGCTGAAAGACATCGCCGCCGCCTTTGGTGCCGCCATCGAAGTGTTCACGGTGGTGGAGCCAACAGACCCCACCACCGCGCCCAAGCCAGCACGACCCAGCAACCTTGAGCAGCATTTTGAAAAAATCCAGCACATCTACACCTTCGAGGAAACAGCGGAGGTGCGCGCGAGCATCCTCGAAGGCATCCGCGAAAGCAACGCCGACATATTGGCCATGATTCCGCGACACCACTCCGTGTGGCAATATCTCTTCGGAAAAAGCGACACCCTGAGCGTCGCCTTGCAAACCACTATCCCCCTGCTTGCCTTGGCCGAAAACCCTCTGTAACGCTCTATTTTGCACGACGATGAAAAATTGGCTCGGCATCGCTGCGGCGCTCCTTTTGGTGCTCGGAACCTATTGCAAACACAAGTCTCGCAACAAGGACGAACCCGCCGCCCTCCCGACGGATACACTAGCGCTTGCGGCACAACTTGACACGGTGGAGCCGCCCCTATTGGCGATTCCCGTGACAAAGGCAGTCAACATCGGTGCCTATTTCAAATTCGTGGATGCCATCGTGCAGCAGTACGACTCCCTCGTGCCGTACCCGCTCACCGAGCATCTCCTCGTGCGCGCCAATGCATGGCTGATAGATACTTTGGAAAACACCGACTATTATCGCCTGATGGAGCGCGATAGTTTTGTCTATGACCAACGTCAAATGCTCGCCCTTCGGCCCGGCGACACCCTCTACCTCCCCGGCGAAAAAACGGCGGCGACCTTGCTCAACCGAATGCAGGCTACCCACCTCGACATCAACATCCCCTCTTTTCAACTGCGCATCGTGGAAGGCGACAGCGTGCTCCACTCCTTCCCCGTGCGGGTCGGCAAAAACCAGAAAAAGTTTCTGGCGCTGGCAGGCAACGTGGTGGACTTGCGCACGCGCACCGGCGCTGGCGAAATCGTCCGCATCAGCCGCGACCCGCTTTTTCTCGACCCGGTGACGGGAAAGAAATTCAAATATACCCGCCGCGACGACCGCCGCACCACCCGAATGCCGCTCATACCGTGGATAGAACCCTCCATCAACGGCATCCGCCATGGGCAAATGATTCACCCGACCACCAACCCCAGCACGCTCGGCAAAGCCTCCTCCAATGGCTGCATCGGCCTGAAAGAGGCCGACGCTTGGCGTGTTTACTACTATGCCCCCATTGGGACAAAAGTGGTGGTGCGCTACGATTTGATGGAAACCCTCGCAACGGGCGATACCCTCCGCTACGAAGACGTGTATCGCTATCGGAAAGGCGGGACCAAACCCTCGGCGACACAAGCAGCGCTGTTTCCGGTGCTGGGCGGCAACAACGGGTGTTGGTGTGGGGAGTAAGAAACTGTTTCCAAGGCTGCCTGATGCCCTGCGATAAAAACCGTGGAAAAAGATTTGTTTCTTTGAAAGCCGTTCTTTTAACTTTGCCGCCACTTTGAAGCGAAAGCGACAAAAACGTGTTTTTGATGAGATGGGGGTTTAGCTCAGCTGGCTAGAGCGCTTGCATGGCATGCAAGAGGTCACCGGTTCGAATCCGGTATCCTCCACCCACGAAGCCCGGTCTTTAGGAAGGCCGGGCTTTTTTGTTGTGCTAAGGCTGATTGATTTTTTTTAGAGTTCACTTCTTCCGCACTCGCACCGACACCCCCAACACCGTCTTGCCTGTTTTCTTGTCGGTGCCGCACCAAGCGCCGTTTTTGGCGGTGACGGGGGCGGGGGTGTCCTGCAATTGGGCGCTGTATTCCACCTCGTAGTTTTTGGCGGCGGGGCCTTCCAGCTCGATGGTGAACCCGATGATGCGCTGCCGCGCATTGGCCGTGCCGACTATCGCTCCTTCGACAGTGCTTTCCACGGTGCCGAGACTGGGCACGTTGATTTTGTATTTGATGGACAACCCTTTGACCGCTGGCTTCAGGCGGAGGCTTAGGCCCAGCACCTTTCTGGCTGGGGAGAGCTCGCTGCCCGTCAATTTTCCGGCGGGTTGCAGTGCCATTTCTCCAACGGTAGCAAAACGCACGGTGCCTTCCACATTGGGGCCATCGTCGGCTTTTTGGGCGGCCTCGGCAGCGTTTTTGACGGCCAAGCCAGCATCAACGCGACCGTAGCCGTACCAGATGCTGTGGCCTTTCGCGTTGTATTCGCCGCCTGCCTCGTCAATGCGCTGGCACGAACGCCGCAGCATTTCCTTCACTTCTTTTTGGGTGAGGTTCGGATTGACGGAGAGCATGAGCGCCACGGTGCCAGCAGCGCCGGGGCAAGCGCCGGAGGTGCCACCAAAAGTGTTGGTGTAGTCGGTTGGGTCATAGCCGTCGGCTTGGAGCCTATCGGTGGTGCGCAGTCCCTGACTGATGGGGGCTGGGTGCCGGAATGGTTTGTAGCCAAAATCGCCACTGGGGAAGCAAACCCACACCGCGTCGCCAAAATCGCTGTACACGCTGCGACGGCCAGTATCGTTGCAGGCAGCTACGGCGATGACTCCGGGATAGCTAGCGTAGCCGTCATTTTTGACATCTTCGTTGCCATTGCCGGCGGCAAACAGTATGACACACCCTTTGCCGCCGCGTCCTTTGGTGAGCGCATAATCGAGCGCAAGGCGGGTGCTGTCGGGCAGCATGGTCATGCGATTGTGCACGGGGTCGCCCGGGTTCCACCACTCGCCATCGGTAGGCCCCCAAGAGCAGGAAATGACATCAGCCCCCTTGTCGGCGGCCCACACGAAAGCATTGGCTTCAGCCATGCTGCCTAGACCGCTGCGCAGGCGGATGGGCATGAGCCGGGCTTCGGGGGCGACACCGGAGGCGCCGCCATTGAGGCCTGCGGCACAGGCCATGCCAGCGCAGGGCGTGCCGTGATTGTCGTCTCTCAATTTTGGGCGCGGGTTGTTGCTGTTTTCGGTGGCATCATAAGGGTGGACGATGCGCCCGGCGAACTCGGGGTGTTCGATGTCCACGCCATCGTCAATGACGGCGATGGTGATGCCTTGCCCCCGGGTTTGTTGCCATGCGGCTTGGATATTGACGTGGGCATCCACGGTCTTTCCGGCGATGGTGGTTTTGGCCAAATGCCATTGCAAGGGGTGTATGCCTTTGAAGCGGCGCTCCTGCACGAGTTCGGGATGGCAGTATTCCACTTCTTTTTCTTTCAGCAAATTGTCGGCGATTTCAAAGACCTTAAGCCCGGTGCCTTCCTCGGCTTCCACGAAATAGGAGTTGGGGGCAAAAGGGAGTTTGCTCTTGATTTTCAATTTGTATTTTTTCAACAAGGCGAGGCAGTTTTTCTCCGCTACGTCGTCGTTGAATTTGACAAAGAAGTTTTCGGTGTAGAGCATGACCTCGCCACTTTCCGCATCTTGCAGCACCCGCCCGGCAAAGCGGATGTCGTCCTCTTCCTTGAGTGCGGCGCGAGTCTCGTCGCGCAGGCTGACGGTGGATTGCATGAACTCAAGTCCTTCGCCATCGGTGGGGGCGACGCGGCGCACGGTGACTCCTGCTTCGGGGAATGAGGTGACTTCGGTGGTTTGGGCTACCAACTCTCGGCTGGATCGGCTCATTTGCACGTCTTCAAGGTCTTTGTTGTCTTTGGTGCGGATGGCCACCATGTCGGGGCTTTCGATGAGTTTGACGGTCTTGCCTTTTTTGCCGCCGTATTTGACTTTATACATAGGTGTAGAACGGTTGTTGGTACGCGATAGTGGTCGGTACGCGGTTTAGAGAACGGGTTGACGGGGGGCTGGATGTGGAGGTTGCAATTCTCTCAAACGGTTTTTTGCAACGTGATGTTTAGGTGTGCAAAGGCCAATTGTTCGCAACGACCATGCCTTTTTATTTCAGGAGCGGGTCGTCGCCGGCCAGCACGGTAGTGATGAAGTAGTACGCTTTGTTCATTTGGTAGCGGAAGTCTTTGCGGACGGTGTTGAGAAACTGCATGTGTTCGCTGTACACTTGCCCGACGAGGCATCCGGCGCTGTATTTTCCGACCAATTGCGGGGTGAAATTGGGGCTGGTGGAGTGCTGGTTGATGCCGAACCAATCGCCCACATCAATGGGGTCCACTTTATTGCGGGTGCCGCTTTTGTCAATATCGCGATGGACACGCACTTCCCCGCGCTGCACGAGCGCGGGTTGCTCGCCTTGGTGGAGGCCGTCGGCCCATGCCTTGTATTGGCCGAAGGCGATGCGGGCTGCGCCTTGTGGGTTCAGGGGATTGACGGTGTAGAATTTGCCCGGCTCGGTGGTGCCTTGGTGGTTGATGAGGATTTCGGGCTTGCCGCCCGGACGGATGCGGATGACGATGCGACGGTCGTTCCATTGGTCGAAGGCATCGTCGTTTTCGGTGCCGTCGGCGTTCATGCCTTCCACATACACGATGTTGTAGGCGTGTGGACTGCGGGCTATCCAGAAGCCTTTGTCGCGCATACAACGTAGGATGCGTCGGGCAAGGCGGGTCTGTCCTTTGTCGAAGGGGTGATTGCCGAAAGCGACGGGCAAAAAGGTGTCGGGTTGGGCTGCCACGAGGGCCTTGAGCAGGTTGATGGACAGGAGTTTGTCCACATACTCCAAGTTGGCCAAGCGGCAAAACTCGAAGATGGCATTGCGGGTCATGGGGCCGATGCTTCCGTCGGCTTTGGATACGGGGCAGAAGGGTTTGTTTTTATCGCCTTTGATGACGGGGTCGAGGATTCCGAGGTCGCAAAGCCGGGTTTGGAGTTCGATGGCGGCGGCTTTGTTGGCGGGCAGGTTCAGCTCGTCAGTCGTGACGGGTTGGTAGTTGTCAATGAGTTGCTGAAGGGATTTTATCATAATTGTCCGGTTTGTGTGTTCAGTTGAGTACTACGCCGAGCAACACGCCCAGTCCGAAGCCGATGCCGCCACCGAGTATGGTAGCCCAAACGCTTTTTGCGGTGCGCATCTTGTTGCAGTCTTTGGCTAATTGTCGGGTCTCGTCCAATTGCTGGTTAAGGCTCATGATGGAGCGGTTGAGCAGCATATTGGTCGAATCGCAGAGGCCGATGTGACGCTGGTGGACGGAGACGATGTCGTTGAGTTTTCGGCTTTCGAGCGTGGAGAGGGTGTCGCGGTAGCGCAGGAGTTGGTTTTCTTCTTTCACGCGCACGAGCAGCTGGTCTTTTGCATTGAACGTGTTCACGGTGCTGCGCACGCTTTCTTCGGGCAGGAGCATGATGGGGTAGCTGCTTTCGCGGAGCATTTGCGCGGTTTTTTGGAGCTCGGCACCGGAGTTGATGATGATGCCGTGCAGCAGAGGCAGCGGTCTGCCATCATCCATGAGTAGGAGGGAATCGGGTTTTTGCGCGGCGACATGGCTGACGATGAAGCTCGACAGCGCAAGCATGGTCGCTTTCAAGAGTTGTTTCATGATGTGGCTGGTTTTTGAATGAAAGGATGGTGGATGTGCGTTTGTTCGGCGAAAATCCGTGTTTCGGCAAAATGCCGCCATGCTTATTGACCTTGTGTCGTGGCGGGGTCGAGTTCCAACCTACGGTGTTTCAGCACATCTTTGAGTGTCTCGATTTGGATGGCCAGCTCGTCGTGGGCTTTCTGCACTCTGCTTCTGGCTCCTTGCAACTGTTTGGTGTTGAGTTCTTTTTGTTGCAATATGCTGTCCAGTTCCTCATAGAGTTGGGCGGTTTCCACCAGCAAGGCTTGCTTGCGCTCGAGGTAGTTCTGATTGGTGGCGGCCACTTCGGCCATGATGCGTTTTTGTTCTTCGTGGATGGCTTTGAGTTCGGCTTTCATGGCGCGTTGGCGGTGGATTTCGCCGCCGACAAATGCCCCGGCGAACAGTAGCGACACGCACAAGGCAACGAAACTGATGGCGTTTTTACCCATGTTGTTTTCAGATTTGAGTGAGTGGATGTGGGTGTGGGATTGAGGCCGCAAGTTGGGGCAAATTGGTGGTTTTAAAAAATGGTAAATAGCGGCATGGGTGTTTTTTGAGAAGGAGGATAACAATTTTTTTGTGGTGTATGGATTGTGCGCTTGGCTCAATTCTTGCCAAACGCGATTGTCCGAATGAAGGGTTGTCAGTCCGTCGCAGTGCGCAATTCCGTTACCTTTGCGACGTTATGGCGGCTCTTCGAAGTCCTTTATTCGCTCACCTGGTTTTTTGTCAACAAACACGGGAAATCTGCTTGAAAATTTATGTCTAAAAAACGCGTACTCATCGCCGGCGCTGCCGGTTTCATCGGCTCGCACCTCTGCGACCGCTTCCTCGCCGAAGGCTATCAGGTCATCGGCATGGACAACCTCCTCACTGGCGACCTCGCCAATATCGAGCATCTTTTCAAGGAAAAAGATTTTGAGTATTATCACCACGACATCACGAAATTCGTCCACGTGCCGGGTCGGTTGGATTACATCATGCACTTTGCCTCGCCCGCAAGCCCCATTGATTATTTGCAAATGCCCATTCAGACCTTGAAGGTGGGCGCGCATGGCACGCACAATTTGCTCGGATTGGCCAAAGAAAAAAAGGCGCGGATTCTGGTGGCTTCCACATCGGAGGTGTACGGCGACCCGCTGGTGCACCCGCAGGTGGAGGAATACTGGGGCAACGTGAACCCCGTCGGGCCGCGCGGCGTCTATGATGAGGCCAAGCGATTCCTTGAGGCGATTACGATGGCCTATCACAATTATCACGGCGTGGAAACGCGCATCGTGCGCATTTTCAACACCTACGGCCCGCGAATGCGGGTGAACGACGGTCGCGTGTTGCCCGCTTTTTTTGCGCAAGCGATTCGCGGCGAAGGGCTGACCGTATTTGGCGACGGCTCGCAGACCCGCTCCTTTTGCTATGTGGACGACCTCGTGGAAGGGATGTATCGGTTGCTTTTGAGCGACTACCATTTGCCGGTCAATATTGGCAATCCTTCGGAAATCACGGTGATGCAGTTCGCCCACGAGATTCTTGAGCTCGTGCAAAACCCGAAAGCCTACATTGACTACCGCCCACTCCCGGTGGACGACCCCAAGCAACGCCGCCCCGACATCACCAAGGCACGCACCATTCTGGATTGGGAGCCGAAGTTCGACCGGGCCAAGGGCTTGAAATTGACGTACGAGTATTTCAAAAAAGTGGTAAAGGTGGAAGCGGCGATGGCGAAGTAGCGGGTGATGATTCGTATTTTTTCAATTTTGAGGCAAATGTTCTTCCTTTCAAAAAGCAAGGAGATTCGTAAAAACTTAGGCAGGACAGCAGACATTCAATTTTTGACAGGATTTACAAGATTTACAGGATTTTTGGCGGCCAAGCCACTTTATCTATCCTGTAAATCTTGTAAATCCTGTCAAAAACCAATAAGCTTGTCAACCGAGTCCTCTGCCCTTGAAGGCTGACTAAGTTTTTACGGAGGTTCTTTGTAATGACGAAATAATGAAAATGGCGAAAACAATTAACAATCAACAATCAACAATTCTCATCACCGGCGGCGCGGGCTTCATCGGTTCGCACGTCGTCCGGCATTTTGCTCAAAAATATCCGCATCACAAAATCGTCAACCTCGATGCGCTCACTTATGCGGGAAATCTGGAAAACCTGCGCGATGTGGAGCCGTCGCCCAATTATTTTTTTGAAAAAGGCGACATCCGCGACGCGGTTTTTTTGAAAAATCTTTTTGAAAAACACCAGCCCGATAGCGTCATTCACCTCGCCGCCGAAAGTCATGTGGACCGCTCCATCGCCAACCCGTTGGCTTTTGTGGAAACCAACGTGCTCGGCACGGTGACGCTGCTGAACGCTGCCCGCGATAGTTGGGCGCGGGGCAACTCCTCGCGCCAGCCTGATTTTGAAGGCAAGCGTTTTTATCACGTCAGCACCGACGAGGTATATGGCTCTTTGGGCGAGGAAGGTTATTTCACGGAAGAGACTCGCTACGACCCGCGCTCGCCCTATTCGGCTTCAAAAGCAGCGAGCGACCATTTTGTGCGGGCTTATTTTCACACCTATGGCTTGCCAGTGGTGCTGTCCAATTGCAGCAACAACTACGGCCCAAATCATTTCCCGGAAAAATTGATTCCGCTGGTCATCAACAACATCCGACAGGGAAAGTCGCTGCCCGTCTATGGCGATGGCCAATATACCCGCGACTGGCTCTGGGTAAAAGACCACGCGGCCGCCATTGACACGATTTTCCATCAGGGCCGCGACGGAGAGACCTATAATATAGGCGGAAACAACGAATGGAAAAACATTGACCTCGTCCGGAAACTTTGCGACATCATGGACGAGCTGCTCGGCCAGCCCGTCGGCACCTCGCAGTCGCTCATCACTTTTGTGAAAGACCGCCCCGGTCACGACCGCCGCTATGCGATTGATGCGTCAAAACTGAAAAATGAACTGGGTTGGGAACCGACCGTCAAATCGGAAGAGGGTTTCCGCGAAACGGCAAAGTGGTATTTGGAAAACGAAGCGTGGCTGGCGCACGTCCTTTCGGGGGAATATCAGCGGTATTACGAGCAGCAATATCGGTAGGGGGGGGGAATTGGGGATTTTGGGAACCGGAGATTTGTTGGTTTGGAGAATGGAATGGAGAACGTTCAGAACTCTGCGACCTTCGTGCCTCTGTGTTTTCTATTGTCTTCGTTGGGATGACAGAGGATTGTGAGCAATCTCCTTGCCTCTTTGAACAGCGATTCCCCAAATCAACAATTCCCCAAATCAATACACTTTTTTCCCCTTTTTCAGCCATATACCCCAGGTGCGGCTGTATGCGTGTACTTCTTGGGTTTGTCCCTTGTCGTTGAACACGGGATGCCCCTGATTGACCCACTCAAAAATGCCGCCGTAGAGATTGGACACGTTTTTGTAGCCTGCCGCCAGCAGTTTTTCCGCTATCTTTTCGCTCCGATAGCCTACCGAACAGTAAACGACGATGCGCTTGTCTTTCCCGACATTGTCCAATTTGGATAGGTCGAAGTGGTCGTAACCCACGCTCAAGGCACCGCCGATTCGACTCACGGCACATTCCTTTGGCTCGCGTGCGTCGAGGAACAGTATGTGCGCCGAGTCGCGCGCGGCTTCCTGCACCTGTATTTCAGGCACCGTATGGCTCAACAGGCTTTTTAGCATGGCGCGATAAGCGCCGCTTTTCACTTGCCCGGTGGCAGAGGTCGGGCAGAGCAGAAAAATGCCAAAAGCGATAAGGGTTGTTTTGGTACAGAATAGCATGGCTCGCAATGGTTTGAAGAATACCTTGCAAAATTGAGGGAAAACCCAAACAAAAGAAAGAGAGTGTGAAAATGATTTGGCGAGGACAAGGCTGGGCGAGCATTCCGCACCCGGCGTGGCGCCTTTTATGCGCCACGCCAAGTGCCAAACCGAGATTATATGCGGGAGCCCTCGTTCAAAAAAAATCCTACTGCCAGAAGGGGAGCAGTAGGAAAATCAAAACATACTATGAGAAAACTGATGCAAGATAAAAGCACCGCGTTCGCAGCGGCAAATGCTATTTACGGAACGGCAGAAATCATGAGGGAACGGCAGATAAATTTGACATTTTGGTATTTTGGTCAAATATCCGGCACCTATTGCCCCAAGAACAAGGCCGCGATGGACTTGTGTTCCACTGTGTTCCGAATGGCGCGCGAAAAGAGTTTGGCTGTCGAGAGCACTTTGATTTTGGGCGATTGGCGGCGCAGCGGTATCGTGTCGCACACAATCAGCTCGGTCAGTTCGGACGCTTCGATGTTTTCGTACGCTTTGCCCGATAGCACCGGATGGGTGCAGATGGCACGAACGGATTTTGCGCCTTTTTCGATGAGTGCGTCGGCGGCTTTGCAAAGGGTGCCTGCGGTATCCACCAAGTCGTCCACCAAAATAACATCGGCACCTTTTACTTCGCCGATGACCGTCATGGCGGCTACTTCATTGGCTTTTGTGCGGTATTTGTCGCAAATGACGAGCTCGCGCCCCAATTGCATGGCATAGACGCGGGCGCGCTTTACGCCGCCGACATCGGGGCTGGCGAAAATGGTGTTGCTCAAATCCTGTTGTTTCAGGTAAGGCACGTAAATCGCTTCGGAGCGCAAGTGGTCCACCGGAATATCGAAGAACCCCTGCACTTGGTCGGCGTGAAGGTCCATTGTCATGATGCGGTTGGCCCCGGCGGCGGTCAGCATATTGGCCATTAGTTTGGCGGTGATGGGCACACGAGGCTTGTCTTTGCGGTCTTGGCGGGCGTAGCCAAAGTAAGGAATGACAGCGGTGATGTAGCCTGCGGAAGCGCGTTTGGCGGTGTCAATCCAGAGCAGCAGTTCCACCAGATTGTCGTGGGGTTGGCAGGTGCTTTGGATAAAAAAGGTGAAGGAGCCGCGGACGCTCTCGTTGATGATGGTTTGCATTTCGCCATCGCTGAATCGGGCGAGGGTCTTGTCGCCCAAGGGCGCGTCGAAATGAAAGGCGATTTCTTTGGCTAAATCGTTTGATGCGGAGCAGGAGAATAGTTTTACTTCGGGCATGGCGAAGCCGGAGTCGGGTTCGGGTTGGTGAGTTGATAGGTTTGGAAGCAACGTGCGGAAAACTTTGGGCAAAGGTAGGAAAAAAGGACTTCATGCATACGTCGCGCCGCTAAGTTTTGAGCATGGTCGAAAGCGCAATCTGTTCAAAATCAGGAGCGTCAATCATGGTCGTCTGACAAATCTTGGCAAAACGAGGTATAGATTTTACATGGATTTTGAACGCGCTCCTCAGCCGCCAACCTTTTCGAGCCGCCAACCCGTTTATACCTTGCTCCGAAAATTTTGGGCATGACTACAATCGCAATTTGCTCAAAATCAGGGATATCAATCATAGTCATCTGACAAATCTTAGCGAATCAAGGTATCCCTTTTCAATTACTTTTGCGGCAAAATCAGTTATTCGATGCGCTTTTGGGTCGGTTTGGGATTCTTTTCTCTGTTGCTTGCCGCAGCCTGCGTGGGCGATGGCAAGCGCGACATCCGTGACTATTACTTTCCGGTAGAGGAATTGCGCCGAGGGCAGGTGTACGAGTACGACCTCGCACAGGGAGATTCATCGTCGCCGGAATACTGGTATTACCGCACCTTTCAGCGCGATAGCGGGCTGTTTTTGGCAGGCACCTACTACGATAGCCGTTTTCAGATTGGGCAAATCATTCGGGAAAAAATCGTGAATGAGGGCGTTTTGGCGCGTGAATACTCACTCTACGACCCTGATTTTGAAACGGGCAAACAAATCCAGACCAATGCCGTCATCGAATCGCCCGACCTGTTTCCGTTTCGAGTAAAAGATTCCACGGGCGTGTCCGTCTTCAGTCTGCACTACCAGCCAGCCGCCGACCCTTCCACGACGATATACCTCACGCGCCAGCGAATTTTTCTTGGCGACGCGCCTGCCTTCGAGATGCACGGCATGGTTTATCCCTGCGTTCGTTTCGGGTTAGTGGAGTCTATCGGCACCCGTAAAGTTGGCGACGCGGCGATAAATGGCCGGGGGGAAGAATGGTACGCCAAAGGGCTGGGGCTGGTCTATTATCGAAAGACCTTTGGCAGCAAGGAGAATCGGGTGACTTTCGAGTATCGCCTCAAAGATGTGTTTCCGATGTCGGAATTGGAAAAAAAGGCGGAGGCGTATTTCGGGGGATAACCATGATGGGCGATGTTTGCTGACAAAGCGAGCAAGGGGCAAAATCCCCAAAAACGAACGACATTCCACCCCTATATCAGCCTTATCCCAATGCCTTGAGCGCCAATTTTATTAAGTCCTCCACGCGGCTCACGTTGGGATTTTCCCTCAAAATGTGGTTCAATGCCTTTTGCACGGCGATGCGGTTGAAGCCCAGGGCGATAAGAGCAGACAGTGCCTCTTCCCGCACGGCGTTGTCGAGCGAGGGAAGCAAGACTGGCGGACCCTCGGAGGCATCTTTGGTCAACTTGCTTTTTAGGTCGAGGATGATTTGTTTGGCCGTTTTGGCACCGATGCCTTTCACGCGCTGCAACACATGAGCCTGCTCGCCAATGATGGCTGCTCGTACTTCGTCCACGCTCATGGAAGAGAGAATTAGCTGGGCAGTGGTGGCTCCCACGCCAGTGACGCCAATCAACTGTACGAACATATTGCGCTCTGTTTGTGTGGCGAAACCAAACAATGTGTGCGCATCTTCCCGCACGATTAGATGCGTGTAAATCGTCGCTCTTTCCTGCCCTTCGATAGCGGTGTAGGTGCTGAGCGGAATATTCACATGGAAGCCTACGCCGCTGACTTCCAAGGTGATAAATGCTGGGCTGCGAAAGGTGATTTCCCCTCTTAGGTATGCGTACATGGGGCTAAGGTAGAGAAAAGATAAAGGTTGATGGAGGTTGATAAGGGTTGATGGGGTTGATAAAGGTTGATAAGGGTTGATGGGGGTTGATGGAGCGCGTGGTGTGTTCTACGTTATCAACCTTTTGAGAGTGTGCACAAAACTATGTCACCCCAACTCGGGCAATGAGAAAACACAGGGACACGGAGGCACAGAGTTGTTGTTCTCAATAACTTATGCTCCTTTGAGTGCGGCGTCCGCAAAACACAGGGACACGGAGGCACAGAGTTTTTGTTCTCAATAACTTATGCTCCTTTGAGTGCGGCGTCCGCAAAACACAGGGACACGGAGGCACAGAGTTTTTGTTCTCAATAACTTATGCTCCTTTGAGTGCGGCGTTCGCCGTGTAAAAAAACACACAGGAAGGTTTGACACGCTTTTCTGAGCACCCCTGAAGTCTCTCGGTTTTTATGTATTACCTCAAACCTTACAACCAGAAACCTTCCAACCCTCCAACCCCATTAACTTTTATCAACCTTTTGAGGTACCCCTCAATATTTATTCAAAGGAGACGGCCTCTTGTTCACGCTGCCGGGATCTGCGGCCTCACTACTGGCAGGCCTTTTTGTTTTTTGCTCTTCGGCACCCCATTTTCCTTGATTTTTTCTTCTTTTTTGAGTCCGATGGCTAAGGCGAGGACTTCGTCCATTTGAGCCACATAGTGGAATTTCAAGCCTTGAATATATTCTGGCTCAATCTCTTCCACATGCTTCTTGTTGTCTTTGCAAAGAATGACTTCCTTGATGCCTGCCCGTTTGGCAGCGAGTATTTTCTCCTTGATGCCGCCTACTGGAAGCACTTTGCCACGCAGGGTGATTTCGCCCGTCATGGCCAAAAATGGTTTCAATGCCTTGCCCGTGAGCGCCGATGTGATGGCTGTGAGCATGGTGATGCCTGCTGACGGGCCGTCTTTGGGGATGGCGCCTTCGGGAATGTGGATGTGGATGTCTTTTTTGTCGAACACTTCGGGGTCTATATTCAGCGCCTCGGCGTGTGCCTTGATATAGCTAAGCGCGGTGCCGGCACTTTCCTTCATCACTTCGCCGAGATTGCCCGTGAGCTGGAGTCGGCCACTTCCCTTGTTCATGCTGACTTCGATGAAGAGGATTTCACCGCCCACAGCCGTCCATGCCAAGCCGATGGCCACGCCTGCTGCTTGTGCTTCTTGATAGACCTCGGCATCGTACTTGGTGGGGCCGAGGATGTCGTGCAGGTGCTCGGGCTTCACCGTGACTTCATAAGCCTCTCCCATGGCGACTCGTTTGGCGACGTGGCGCATGACGGAGCCTATTTCACGGTTGAGGTTGCGCACGCCGCTTTCGGCGGTATAGCTCTGGACGATTCTCACTAATGCCTTGTCGTTGATTTTCACCTGCGCGGGTTTGAGGCCGTGTTCCTTGCGCTGGTGTGGAATCAAATGCCGCTTGGCGATTTCTACTTTTTCCTCTAAAGAGTACCCGGCGATTTCGATGATTTCCATACGGTCGAGCAAGGCTGGCTGTATGGTCGAGAGAGAGTTGGCCGTAGCGATGAACAACACTTTGGAAAGGTCGTATTCGAGTTCCAAGTAGTTGTCGTAGAAAGTGGTGTTTTGCTCGGGGTCGAGCACTTCGAGCAGGGCCGAGGAAGGGTCGCCGCGAAAGTCCTTGCCCACCTTGTCTATTTCGTCGAGGATGAAGACGGGGTTGCCAGCTTTGGCTTTTTTCAAGGATTGCACGATGCGGCCCGGCATGGCGCCGATGTATGTCTTGCGGTGGCCGCGTATCTCGGCCTCGTCGTGGAGGCCACCGAGGCTCATGCGGACGTATTTGCGCTTCAGGGCGCGTGCGATGCTGTTGCCCAATGAGGTCTTGCCGACCCCGGGCGGGCCTGCAAGGCAAAGAATGGGGGCTTTCATGTCGCCTTTCAACTTCAGCACGGCCAAATGTTCCAAAATGCGCTCTTTTACTTTTTTGAGGCCATAGTGGTCTTTATCAAGCACCTGCTGCACTCGCTTGAGGTCGAAGTTGTCTTTGGTGAAATCCATCCAAGGCATTTCTATCAAGGTCTCCAGATAGTTCAGCCCGATGGCATATTCTGCCACTTGGGGGTTGATGCGGCGCAATTTGTTGATTTCTCGGTGGAAAGTCTCTGCCACGTTTTTCGGCCATTTCTTTTTGGCCGCTTTGCGCATGAGTTCATTGATGTCTTCCTCTTGCGGGTTTTGGCCGAGCTCCTCCTGAATGGTTTTGAGTTGTTGGCTCAAGAAGTAGTCGCGCTGTTGTTTTTCGATGTCGGTGCGAACTTTGGTCTCGATTTGGTCTTTGAGTTCGAGCAGCTGGAGTTCCGCATCCATGTGATGCAGGATGGCACTGGCTTTTTCCCTCAGGTTGTTGATTTCGAGGATGTCTTGTTTTTCATTCACCTTGATGCCGAGGTTGGAGGCGATGAAATTGAGCAGAAAGTTGTCGTTGTTGATGTTTTTCAACATGACGACGGCCTCGGAGGGTATTTGTGGCGAAAGCTCGATGATTTGTCTTGCCGCATCGCGAACGCTGCTGATGAGTGCGCGAAATTCGAGTTTGTTCTTGGGTTGTTCGTATTCCAAAGTGGTGATTTGCCCAATCATGTACGGCTCTTCGCTCAGCATATCGTCGAGATAGAAGCGCTTGCGTCCTTGTAGGATGGCGGTGGTGGAGCCATCGGGCATTTTCAGCAGTTTGAGGATGCGGGCGATGGTGCCTACGCGATAGAGGTCGCGCGTGGAAGGATTTTCTATTTTGACGTCTTTTTGGGAAAGCACGCCGATGTAGCGATTTTCTTCGTAGGCGCGTTGCACGGCGCGAATGCTTTTATCGCGCCCGACGGTGATGGGGGTGACGATGCCGGGGAACAGCACGGTATTTTTAAGGGGCAACATGGGCATAGTGTCTGGGAACACCTCGCCTTGTTTTGCCTCGTCGTCGTCTTCCAAAGAAAAGAGGGGCACAAAGTCAGGCTCATCGTCCGACTGTTGCGACATTAACCAGTTATCAAACATATTCATACGGTAGAACGGCCTAGGAGTTGAAAGATTAGGATGAGTATCTAAACGCAAACTTTCAGTGTTTGGCCGAAAGAATGTGGGCAAAAATTGATTTGTGTCAAACTGACAGCAAAAGTGCTGATTCTATGGGTCATCACCAATAGTCAAATAATTTGCCATCGAAAAAATAAGGTGGTTTTGGCAGGGATGGACAAAAAGTAAGCGACAAAAAGGCAGGGATGGAAGGGTGTCAGAGAGGGTTGTCTGCAAAAAAGGCTGCGCCGGGATACCCGGCGCAGCCTTCTATTTTGATTGCCGGCTTTATTTTACAGCGCCCACCACATTTTATTGCCAAAAAGCCCGGTGTTGTCAATGTTTTGGGCTTGGATGGCACTTTCAAGGTTGGCTTTGTTGTTGCCCGTTTCGCTGACAGGATAGCCAAAGCGACGTGGCACGCCTTTGCCGGGGTGGATGCTGCCCGGCACCTCTACGACGGTGGAGGGGAAGCCGGTGCGACGGAATTCCGAATACGCCTCACAGCCATCCCCAAACAGCGCAATCCATTTTTGGGTGATGACCGCAGGTAGTGGGTCTGTGTCATATTGGGCACCCGCTGCATTAAGGAAATCGGAATCGGCGGTGATGCCATGCTGTGCACAGGAGGCAGCGATGGCATCAAGGTAGGCCTGCTTGTCGTTTTTGGCCTCTGCGATGATGAACAGGACTTCCGCGTAGGTCATCAGCCAAGATGGTGCTGCCGGGTTGTCGCGGAAGGCTTTCCCGATTGAGGACACTGCCGAGAATGGATTGGGCTCGACGGTGCCATTGGGCTGCCCGACATAAATGCCAGCGTTGTTGACTTCTGCATATACTGGCAGGCGCGGGTCGGTCGCCATTAGGTCAACAAGTGTTTTCGACACGGCGTGGTCGTTGCGGCCATCGTTGTACTTGTTCGAGTATATGGGGTTTGAGTTGACGGTGGCATCCGGGTAAGTGATGCGGGCGTTTTCGCTGTTGCTGGCAATCAAGTCGCCGGGGTTGTTGAGCAGTGCTTGCAGCTCGGTGGCGAAAGCAGCGTTTTTGTGCTTGGCGCGGTTAAGCAGGCGTGCGCGAAGGGAGTTGGCGAATTTTTTCCATTTGCCCGTGTCGCCTCCGTATATGATGTCGCCCACTCCGAGTGCGTCAGATTGGCCGAACATATTGGCAGCCGTTTTCAGATCCGCTACCAAGCCAGCGTAGATGTCGGCTTGTGTATCGTATTTGGGCTTCACGGCTCTTTCCAAATTGAGCGCCTCCGTGTAAGGCACGTTGCCCCACATGTCGGTGATAATGGAAAAGTAGTAGCACTTCATCGTCAGTGCTGCCGCGTACATATTGCTCGGGTTGGGTGCTCTGTCGAGAATGGCTTGCAAGTCGGCCAGCGGGCCGGTGTACAGCCCTTGCCAGTGAGCATCGAAAGCATCAGGCCGGAAATCGTAGTAGTCCTCGTCAATGTACTGGATTTTGGCGTAATGCTGTGCCCATAGCCCGGCGTAGGTCATGTTCATACTGGCACCGTGTGTGCGGCGCACTCCTTGCGAGATGCCCGAAATCAGGACATTGGTGAGCGGCACGTTTTCAGGGAGGTTTGGATTGGTATTGATGGCATCAAAGTCTTTGTCGCAGCCGCTGGAAAGCATGATGACTGCTAGCATCAACCAGATTTTTATATTTTTCATGTCGTGTGAATTTTTTTGTGAAAAAAGGAGGTTGGGTTTTAGAAGTTGGCGTTGATGGTCAGGCCGTAAGTCCGCGCCGAAGGCAACTGTCCGAACTCGATGCCTTGCATAGCCGTGCTGTTGTCGAACGCCGTTTCGGGGTCAATGTGCGGCACGTTGGACTTGAGCAATGCGAGGTTGCGACCATAGGCGGCTATTCTCAGCCCACCGATAAAGGTGTTTTGGAACCAAGCTTTCGGCAGGTCGTAGGCCAGCGTTAGTTCGCGGAGTTTGATGAACGAGGCATCAAACACGCCGCGGTCGTGGCGGAAACTGTAGAAGTCTGCGTTCCATTGCTCGGCGCTTTGCAGTTTTTCATTGGGCTTGAACGTGCCGTCGCCATTGTCCACCACACCGCCAAAGTTGTATCCGTTCTTGAGTTCATCCAAGGTGTTGCGTCCTTCGAGTGATTCTTCCAGCACGCCTGCGTAGCGCCCAAAGATGTAGGTCACGGAGAATAGGTCGGAGCCTTGGCGCATATCTATCAAGCCGCTCAGCGTGAGGTTTTTCCAAGTAAATGAGTTGCGGATGCCGCCTACCCAATCGGGTGTGATGGTGCCCAGCACGAAGTTGGTGTTGTTGCCGTTGGCATCCACGTCGAGCATCGGTCTGCCAGTATTGGGGTTCACGATGAGCTGACCGTCGGGAGCGCGTTTCACGCGACGACCCACCAGCACGCCGTATGGCTCGCCTTCACGGGCCACGAGTCGAAGCCCCCAGTTGGTGTTGAGTGTGATCTCGTCCACTCGTTCTCCATCCACTTCGAGGTCTTTGACCAACGAGGTGTTTTTCGCCCAGTTGATGTCAATGTCCCAAGTAAAGTTTTTGCTCTTGATGGGAGTGATGCCAAATTGCACTTCCACACCTGTATTGTTGATGGTGCCTGCATTGGTGACACGGCTGGAGAAACCAGTGGTCGAGGATGCGTTCAAACCAATAATTTGGTTGATGTTGTCCGTGTTATAGTATGTTACATCCAAGCGCAAGCGGTTTTTGAAGGCTGCCAATTCCAAACCTGCCTCTATTGACCTTGCTTTTTCAGGCTTTAAGTTGTTGTTCGGCAAAGAATTGGGCACGGTGTAGGATGGCACCCCGCCCCACGGCGCATTGGGAGCGAACGTCGGCAACAACCGGTAAGGGTCGGTGTCCTTGCCCGCTTCGGCAAAGCCTCCGCGCAGTTTCAGGTAATTGATGCCGGGTATGCGCAGTTTTTCCGACAACACAAGGCTAAGGTTGGTGGAAGGGTAGAAATAGCTGCGGTTGGCGGCGGGCAGCGTGGAGGACCAGTCGTTTCGACCTGCCACATCAAGGTAAATGAAGTTGAAGAAGCCGAAGGAGATGTTGCCCAATAGTGAATTGACGCGGAGGCGTTCGAGGCGCTGGCTCACGTTCACGTCGCCGTCGGCGTTGGAGAAGTTGAATAGGCCCGGCACCACCAGCGCGTTGGCGGTGGTGGTGTTGGAACTGAATCGCCCTTCGCGGCGCACGGCGCCCACCGTCGCGGTGATGGAGAAGGCATCGGAGAAATACTTGTCTGCGGTGAGCAGGAAGTCGGTATTAGTCTCCTGAAACACATAGTTGAGCGTCTGGAAATAACCGTTCGGGTAGTCGGTGGTTTCCTTTTCGTAGCGGATTTCCCGATTGTCATTGTAGTAGTCCGTGCCTACACGGCCCATTGCTTTGAGCCAGGGGAGTATCTGGTAGTTCAACGCGATGAAGCCGTTGGTGCGGTCGCGGCGCTGTGGTTTGGTGTTGTTGTAGAGTGTGAAATAGGGGTTGTTCTGATAGTTGTGGTTCCAGTTCACGACTCTACCTAGCTCGTCGCGGTTGTTGTAGTTGGCACGGAGATAGTCCCAATCCACCTGCCGGCCCACCCAGATGGTTTGTTGCAGAACGTTGTCGCCAGCGTATCCGACGCCCGGGCGGTTGTCGGAGCGGAGCGCCGTGTAGGTGGCGTTGCCGTCGAGAGAGATTTTCTCGTTGAGTTGCATCCCAAACCCGAGGTTGAAGATGTTGCGCTTCAAATCCGTGTTGGGCACCATGCCTTTTTGGTCAAAATTGGTAAACGAAAAACGCCCGTGCGATTTGTCGCCAGCGGCGGTGATGGCAACGCTGTTCGTGAATGCGATGCCTGTCTCGAAGATGTTCCGCACGTTGTCGGGTCGGGCAACCCAAGGCTGTTGTTTCCCGGTGAATTGGTCGAAGAACTGCCCTTCGCCCGGTTCGTCCACCAATCCGTTGCCGTCGTTGTCAACGCCGTCGTTTTGGCTGATGTTGGGGTCGAACGATGGCCCCCAGCTTTCGTCGAAACCATCGTACAGGCCGTTGCCTGTGCCATCCACATAGCTGAATTGTAGCCCAAGGCCTTGTCCGAATTTGTTCTGATACTTGGGCAGGCGGAATGGGTTGGAAAAACCAATGTCGCCTGTGTAAGAAACGCCTAAGCCCTTTTTGGCCGTTTTGCCTGTCTTGGTGGTTATCATCACCACACCATTGGCACCACGCGCGCCGTAAAGTGCCGCTGCGTTCGGGCCTTTCAGCACTGAGATGCTCTCGATGTCGTCGGGATTGATGTCCTGAATGGCGTTGCCGAAGTCAACCCCGCCGTACTGCGAGTTGCCTGAGCTTGGGCTGCGGTTGTCCATCGGAATGCCGTTCACCACAAACAAGGGTTGGTTGTCATTGCCGATGGAGGTGTTGCCACGAATCACGATACGCGAGGAGGAACCCACGTTGCCCGATGAGCTGATAACGTTGACACCGGCGATTTTGCCGGAAAGAGAGTTCACAAGGTTGGGGTCACGGGCTTGGAGGAGTTGGTCGCCTTCCAATTGTTGCACGGAATAAGCCAGCGATTTTTTTTCGCGGGTCACGCCCAATGCCGTGACGACGGTTTCTTCCAATGCAAGCCCTGAAATCATCAGCACATCCACCACATTGGAGGTTCCGAGGGTGACCTCCTGAGCGTTGTAGCCTGTGTAGGTGAAAACAAGGGCGGTGGTTTCGTTCGGAACGTTGATGGCAAAACGCCCGGAACCATCCGTCAGAGTGCCGACTGGGGCATCTTTGGCGCGAACAGTGGCGCCGATGAGTGGTTCGCCATCATCGCCGGTGACGGTGCCAGTGATGGCGCGCTGTGCAAGTGTCATACTGACAGCTGCGAGCACCAACCATAAGGTTGTGAGTAGTCGCTTCATACAAAAAGTGAGATTTGGTGAGAAAATGTGAAAATCCAGATTAAAAAAGACGAGGTAAAGATAGATGGCCGATTGATTGGTAGTGATTTTGGGGCAATAAAAATTTTACACAAACTTAATATCGAAGTGTTTTTAGTTTGAAATCACCACCCATACCAAAAGTATCGCCCGCTTAATCATATCATTTTGCGAATACGAGATGCTTATCGGAAGTTGAATTGGGTTTGTCTGAAAAAAACAGGAGCGAGACAGCAGCTTCCGTTTTTGCGGGAAAGTTTTGAAAATGAAAATACTGAACTTGCTCGTCAACTTCATCGAACGCCTCAAACGGTTTCGTGTCGTCCAACTTTTCACCATCTATCTGCGCTATTTGATTGGCAGCGCGTTTGTGTTTGCTTCCGTACCGAAGATATTGGGCGAACGGTTCACCCTCATCCCGGTCAGCAATCCGGTGGGTTATTATTTCGAGGCGATGTACCAAACGGGGTTTTACTGGAATTTTCTCGGTTGGGGCCAAATGGTGGCTGCCTTGCTGCTCATGACGCAGCGGTTCGCGGCATTGGGTGCGATGTTGTTTTATCCCATCATCATCAATGTGTGGCTCGTCACTTGGTCGGTAGGCTTCAAAGGCACGCCAGTGGTGACATTCTTGATGTTTCTGGGAACTACTTACTTGTTAGTGTGGGAATATCGAAGGCTTGTCCCGTGGTTGCAACACGAGAGCCAACTTCATGTGCCGCCATCGGATTTTGATGACTCCTTTATGCGCAAGCAAGTTTGGGTCTGGCTTGGCGTGTTCCTTGTTGTCTGTGTTTTGGCGATTCCTACCGACCCTCAACGAGCCGTGTGGTATATCGTCGCAGGTTTTTTTATCGCATTGGGGTTGTTTCTCTACCAATTATTCAGAAAGTAAGGAACGTGTCGGAAATAGCTCATGCGAATGAGGGGTTGAGGTAAAGTGCCAAAAACTTGTGCTATACCCAGATTAAAGAGGATTTGAACCTGCCGGTTGGCAAGGCAGGGATTTCCTTGATTGATTTGCATGATTTCCAAAGGATTGCGAGCACCTTTCGTTCAAAACCACCTTGTCAGACCCTGTGCTTAGGGGCCTGCCCAGCCAAGTGAAGCGGGCGGGGCTGATTTGCGTTGACTATATTCAGGCGTTGTTTTGAAATCAATACTGAATGAATGCCTAAGAAACTGTTTTAAAACTCCATCCATTGAGTGAGTAGGTGTGGCATGACCGCTTTGAGAGCAATAATCAAAGTATAATTCCCATGAGCGGTCATGCCACACTTATTCAACGCCGGGTTTCGGATGGTTTTAATATATAGGTTCTAAGCATCTCAGTTCCACCTCGGCTTGCCGATGATTACAAGCAACAGGAACAACAAGTACAAAAATCCCGGCACGGCGAGGATGTATAACACGCATTTGGCCAAGCCGAGGCGCTCTTGTGATTTGAGCCACAAACTGCCCAACAAGACAGCGGCCACCACGCCCAACATTGCCATCCACAAGCCCATGTTGGAGGCAGAGACCGAGCCATCGGCCATACCGATGAAGAAGAAGTAGAGCACCACAAGGGCGATGATGGCGACGAAGCCCCAGAGTATCCAGAAGTAAGTCATGATGAGTGGAGCGGTTGAAGGCCTTGAAAATGTTGAGGGATTGGGGGGTGAGAGGGTTGGACTATGAAAAATTAGGAGTGCAATGTTATGAATTTTCGGCCACGAGCAATTGGTAATCAAAAACCAACCCTTTTTTCACCAGCAACGTCTGTTTGATGGTGAACCCCTGACGTTCGAGCATGGCACGGTATTCCGCCAAATCGTATTGGTGAGGGTGCAAAACGTCGGCAGGCACGAGGCGAAAGAGATGTTTGAGCCATGCGCGATGGTGTGCGTCAATGGAAAGCGCGATAATGCCGTTTGGTTTGACAAGCGCGGCCAGCCGTTCGAGACAGCGTGGCAAGTCGGCGACGTGATTGAGCGCGTTGAGGCAAAAAACGAAGTCGTATTTTCTGTTGGGAAAGAACGTTTCGAGTGGTGCATCGAAAAAACGCACCCGCGGATAGTCGGCTCGCCGGAAATGTGAGAGTTTTTTTTCGTAACGAGCAAGCAGCGGGTCGAGCGCGTCCACCGTCTGGGTATCGAGTACCATGAAGATGCCCGCAGGGCCGCAGCCGACATCAAGCACGACGGCGTTGGGAGGGACGACAAGCCCGCTTTTTTCCAAAAAAGACTGCCAATAATGCCGTTTCCAATCCAAATAGGCCGATTTGTCGTATTTCCCCAGATAGCGTTGCCACCATCGAATTTCAAAAAATTGGGCAATGCGCCAGCGAAGGTTCATTCGACAAGTTTGTTAAAAATAATTGTGCCGAAGATAATTTTTCTACCTTCGGGTTCTGTAAAATGAAGAATGGCCCCTTTGACTTTCTGACAACCCCTTTTCGCTGCTTTTTTTCAACCAAATCGTGAGGCTTGCGCGAACGACAATCGTACGAGCCTCAAAACGCTCTGCGAAAGATGCTTTGCCTTCGTCTCTTCTCCCTCATCTGGGTGGGGGTTGCCGTCGCTAATGTACTCCACGCACAAAATGACAAACAAGTCATTGGCGACCCGGTGATAACCCCCAACGACATCGCGGCAGATGCTCCGGTGTTGTATCTTATTCGTTTTCAAAATGTTGGCAACGACACCGCTCGCAATGTGGTGGTACGCGACACACTCGACCCGCGCTACAACCCGAACTCGTTTTTTACCCTTGATGCCAGCCACGAGTTCCAATTGTTAGGCGAGGGCGGAAGCGAGGTGCGTTGGTACTTCGAGCATATCAACTTGCCCGATAGCGCATCTGGTGGCCCCAACTCCATTGGCTATATCCTGTTCTCCGTGCAGCCTTATGCTTTTGTGTCGCCGGGGCAGACGATACTCAACCGCGCCTGCATCACCTTCGACGATGTCTCCACCATTTGCACCAACGAAACCATCGTCTGGGTGGATGCCAATTCGAGCGTGACAACACCGACCACATCCGAGCACAATTGGCAGGTGGTACCCAACCCCAATTACGGCCAATTTGAGGTACGCCCCGGCAATCTGCAGCCCGTTCACGATGCCCCCTCAACGGCAAGATGCTGGGTGACGGACATGGGCGGGCGCACCGTGTGGAAAGGCTCGGCTGAAAATGCCAGCGTGGCAGGCGCACAGGTTTTTTTGGATAAACCCGTGCCGGGCCTTTATCTGCTGTGGGTGCAATCGGAAAAGCGCCTTGAGGTGGAGCGGTTCACAGTCATTCGATGAAAGCACCTCTTTGAGGAACTGTTTTTTCAGAAAACATGCCGCTCCGCATGATAGCTCGACCGCACCAACGGCCCGCTCTCCACATACTTGAAGCCTTTTTGAAGGCCAATCTCCTTGTATTCGGCGAATAAATCGGGATGGACAAACTCGGCCACCTCCAAATGCATTTTGGTGGGTTGGAGATATTGGCCGATGGTGAGAATATCGCAACCGTGCGCCACGAGGTCGTCCATGGTCTGACATACTTCTTCGGGTGTTTCGCCGAGGCCGACCATGATGCCGGTTTTGGTGCGTTTGCCGTGGTGCTTGATGCGCTGTATCTGTTCGAGGCTGCGCTCGTACTTGGCTTGTGGGCGCACTTTTCGATAGAGGCGCGGCACGGTTTCCATGTTGTGGCTCACCACTTCTTGCCCCGCCGAAATCATGCGTCCCAGCGCCTCCCAGTTGCCTTTCGTGTCAGGGATGAGCGTTTCGATGGTCGTTTCGGGGCAGCGTTCTTTCACGGCTCTCACGGTCTGATACCAGATTTCGGCGCCTCGGTCTTTTAGCTCGTCGCGATTGACGGAGGTGATGACGGCGTGCTTCACCTGCATGAGCCATATCGCTTCGGCCACGCGGCGGGGTTCGTCCTCGTCGTATTCGGTGGGTCGGCCTGTCTTGACGGCGCAAAAGGAGCAAGAGCGGGTGCAGACATTGCCCAGGATCATAAAAGTCGCGGTGCCAGCGCCCCAACACTCGCCCATATTGGGGCAGCTCCCGCTTTGGCAGATGGTGTGGAGTTTGAACTCGTCCACGATACCGCGCACGTTGCGGTAGTTCTCGCCCATCGGCAGGCGCACCTTGAGCCAGTCGGGGCGTTGACGCTTGGAAGCTGCGTCCGTTTTATTTTCGACGATGGGAAGTTCGAGCATGACGAGAAGGGTATCCGGGAAGTTATTTTTTCGGGAAAATGAAACAGCGAAAAAGCCCGGAAGTTTTGTCTGGCAAAGGTACGAAGCGGGCGGGGAAAAAATTTCAATCGGAAAGTCAATCCGCCAATCCCCTTTCCAATGCCAGCCGCACCAATTCTGCTGTGTTGCGCACACCCAATTTGGAGAGCAAATGCCGCCGATGCGTTTCAGCCGTGTATGGACTGACGAACAATGCCGCCGCTATTTCTGCCGTGGTTTGGCCTTTGCAGATGAGGCGCAACACCTCCTGCTCGCGGTTCGTAAGTTCGGGAATAAAAGCCGCGGGTTGGCGTTCCGGCTGCCGGAGCTCGTCAAGCAACACCTGCGATGCCGAGCGGCTGAGGTATCGTTCGCCGCGCAATACAGTCTGGATGGCTTCCACCAGTTCTTGTTTAGAAGTGTTTTTGGGGATAAAGCCGCTCGCGCCATTTTTCATCATCTGGCGGATAAAACTCGGTTGATTGTACATTGTGAGTGCTATGACTTTTACCACCGGGAAGCAGCGCTGCATTTCCAGACAAGCATCCAACCCATTCAGCACTGGCATATCAATGTCGAACAACACCACGTCGCAGGTTTCTTTTTCCAAATAATCAAGCGCTTCTTGCCCGTTGCGGGCATGAGCGACGCAGAGCAGGCCCGACTCGTTGCCCAGCAAGAGTTTCAGGCCTTCGGCTACCAGTTCGTGGTCGTCAGTAATGAGAATTCGTATCAAGCGTCGGGAATTGGATTGGGGCGAAGTAGGGATAAAAAAAAGCCACGCGAATGCACGCGTGGCCTTTTCAGGCTAAACAAACTCTGTTGTATGAAGTCAACGCAAATGAGCATCAAAACAAACCGGAGCGCAATTGTTCTGTAACCTGTCCACTCCGGTTGTCGAAAAATCGTCATTGACAGTCATTGAGAGTAATTACGGTCATTGAAGTAGTTGCAATAATGACTTTAATGACCTTTAATGACCTTTAATGACCTTTAATGACTCTTAATAACACTTTAAATCGCATCAAATGCCGCTATCCCGTTCAGCTCAGGCACTACCTCCTCGCGGCGCAGGGTATAGATTTTGGGTTCTCGCTCTTCCACCTTCAAACGTGGGTTGACCACCTCAAACTCGGCCTCGTCGTATTTGTAAAGCGACCATTCGCCACCCGAAAATTCCAAGGCAGTCAAATGCTCCACCCAATCCCCGCTGTTCAAATACTTAATTCTCTTTCCGTTTGTGGCCTCCACCTCGCGTATCTGTGGTTGATGAATATGACCACAAATAACGCAGTCGTAGTCCTTTTCAGAAGCAATCTCAATCGCCGTGTCCTCAAAATCGCTGATGTATTTCACCGCGCCCTTCACGCTTTTTTTGATTTTGGCAGAAAACGACACGGGCGCAAAACCAAACAATCGGCGCACCCCATTTATCGTGCGGTTGATTCGGATGAGCATATCGTAGCCCTCGCCGCCCAGTTTGGCAAGCCAGCGGGCGCGTTGCACACTCGCGTCGAACACATCGCCATGAAACACCCAGTGTGTCTTGCCATCCACCTGAAACACCAGCTTGTTGCGCAGGTGAAACAAGCCAAACGACAGCTCCCCGAATTTGCGGAGCAAGTCATCGTGATTGCCAGTCAGGTAGTAGACCTTAGTCCCGTTTACAGCCATTTTCATGATGCGGCGCACCACTTCGAGATGTTCTTTGGGAAAATAACTTTTCTTGAAATACCAGATGTCAAAAATGTCGCCGTTGAGTATCAAGGTACGAGGCTCGATGCTCTTCAGATAATTGTGCAACTCAAGAGCATGGCAACCGTAAGTGCCAAGGTGAATGTCCGAAAGAACGACAATATCAAGTTCGCGTTTCATCATTGAAGTCGGGCGGTGTTTTTCCAAATGTGTTTTGATAGTTTTCTCTGCCTTAACAACCTTAGGAACAGGCCTTTAGGCTTTTTGCAAGTAGTATGTTTCAAAAAACTTGTTTTAAAATTCCCGCGCCAAGGAAAGCAGCCCATTCCTATAGAAACCTGAAGCAAAAAAGGAGAGAATCCGAGCGAATGAAGAGCGACCGAGCGTGGAATGGGCTTGTGGATGTTCTGGCGCGGGTAGACCTTCACGGCCTTTTCTCACGATTTTATTGACACAAAGGTACCCTGCGCGATGCGTTGCGGGCGTTAAGCCAATATGAAGTTAAAATTAAGTGTTTGGTTGTAGTCAACGCAAATCAGCCCCGTCCGCTTCACTTGACCGGGCAAGCCCTCAAAACAGGATTTGGCAAGGTTGTTTTGAACGAACGGCGCTCGCAATCCTTTGAAAATCACACAAATAACTCAAGGAAATCCTGCCTTGCCAACGGGCAGATTCTAATCCTCTTGAATCTGGGCATACCTCGCGCCGCCCAGTTTTGGGCATCAAGGACATCCATCATGGTCATCCGACAAAACACAGCAAATCAAGGCATAAAAAATCGCCGGAGCGATTTTATCTGCCCCGGCGAAATGTGTGGGAAAAGCAAAAAGGAATTGAAAGGTAGGAAAGTGCAGGCTCAATTAAAAAATTACATTTTTCTCTATTGTACTTCGCACTTTGTCGCGTAAGGCCTGAGTGGCCTTGTGTTTGGGTAGCCTGCTGCTAAGGAAAGTACGGAAGGATTCTTCTTCAGGCAAGGGGATTTCCCGTGGCGAGGGACTCTCGGATAGATGTTGTTCGGGAAAACGCGGGAGGGCACAATCATTATCTGTTTCTGCAATGAAGGGTATCCCGGTTCTTACCACAGTGCCGACAGCGTTGCCATTGTTTTGCTTGCGAGGATTTTTCATCTTAAAAATGGTTTGTGCCAACGTTTTGCGCACAAGATGGCTGCCGTTTGCATGAACCGATATGTAGCCGGACAACCCGTACGCCTCCAACTGGTTGCCGCCCAGTTGATTGCCATGTACTGATTGCCAATTAAAACTAACGAACTGCATAACAAATTCAATTTGAGCGTGGGCACAATTCAAAAACTGTGCATTCTTGTGAAAAAAACGTTGACTTGTGAAAATGTTAGTTTTGTGAACTGTAAAGTTGAAAAAACATAGAGGAAGGTTGTTAGAGCGAAACAGTGTGATTTTTTAGGAATAAATTTAAAAGAGGGTTTATCCCGGATGGCTAAGCCACCTTGAATAAACCCTCTTGTATATCAAGCGGCTACATCTGCCTGATTACTTTCGTCATCTTGCACATTATAGCCTTGCCCTTCGGCATATTCCCGCAATTTTTCCGCTAGCACATTGCGAGCGCGGTGCAACCGCGAGCGAACAGTGCCAATCGGAATCTCAAGGATGGCCGCGATTTCCTCATAAGTGAAATCTTCAAGGTCGAGCAACACCACAGTGCGGAATGCTGGCGACAAAGCATTGATAGCCAAGGTCACCTCATCGCCCATAAGTTTGTTGCCCATTTCCTCATGCAGGCCAAAATAGCGTGGCGCGACAGGGTCGTCTTCATTGTGATAGACAACAATGTCTTCATAGTCAACTTTGTATGGGCGGCCTTTTTTGCTCCGATACTCGTTGATAAAAGCGTTGCGACAAATTCTGAAAAGCCATGCTTTGGCGTTGGTACCTTCTTCATAGCGACTCACAAAGCGCCATGCTTTCAGATAAACTTCCTGCACGAGGTCCTCTGCTTGCGCCGCTTCGCCGGTTAAGCGATAAGCAAAAGTGTAAACGGCATCCATGAGCGGGAAGAACTCGCGCTCAAAGATACGGTTGTGACGTGCTCGTGCCGTTTCGTTGGCCATAAGTGTTAAAGTTGCCATTGCTGGTGATTGGTTTAGTGAGTCGGATACTGCAAAGTTCGCCGACATTTCGCTTCAACACAAGTGGTTCTTTATTAAGTTCCCAATCGGCCTTTTTTTTTCACCTTTCCAAAACTC
>JAHBTU010000003.1 GCA_019638455.1 Saprospiraceae bacterium | reverse complement strand
GGACGAGGCGTTCGCGGTGTTGGAGTTGGCCATGGCTGCCGCGACTTCGGCCATCTCCGGCTCGGTGGGCGGGGGCGTGGCGCAGGGGGTGTACTGGGCTTGGAGGAGTGGCAGGGCCGCGAAAAAAAGGAGGAGAACCGCAGCCGACAAGCGGTAGCGGAAGAAAGGGGGAAGATTAAAACCGTTCATAATGAAACTGTTTGGTGGGTGAAAAATTATGGTTTCAATTATGTTGAACGCAGCGACAGGCAGGTATTTATGTCTGTTGTCTTTGCGCTGAACGGTGGCTTCCCCGCCTGTGCCCGTCGCTTAGCGGGCATGGGCGGGGAAGCATAGATGGCTCGTGTCTTTTATCTGTTTATTATTATTTTAAATGACTTTTGGGTTTCGTTTTTAAAATAGGCAATGCCAATATAAAACCCATTTGGAAGATGCGAAACATCTATTTTGCTTTTACTCAAAAATTTTTGATTGCTCAACATGAGGTGTCCAGTTGCATCGAATATGTTGACGCTGTTGATTAGGGATATATCCTCCATGTCAAAAAGCAGCACGTCCGATGCCGGGTTGGGATAGACTTTCATTTCGGGCAAAACAACGTCCTTCGACGAGCTCGTGTAGCACCCGTCCACATCGGGCCGCTTATAGAGCAGCTGGCCGTTGGTGCTGAAACATCTAATGAAAGCGGGCGGGAAGTCTTCTCCCATGGAACAGAAGACCTCCGTCCAGAACAGGCGTGCCACGTCCCCCATTCCCTCTATCCACATGGTTGTGTCAATGCATTGGCTGCTTTTGAGCAGGAGAAATTTTCTTGGCTCGCCGTCCAGCAGTTCTATAGTGCCCACCTGTACAATTTTCCTGTCGCCTTGTCCCAAGGCAGGGTCAGGGTGGGGAACGAGTGTGTCGCCAACACCGAAATCCATATCGTATATCAGGCGTTCGGGCTGGTTTCCGTTTCCCCATATTTTGAATACCTTCCCGTTGTCCTCACGTAAATATTCGCCTGTGGACTGCCATGGCCCGCTGCTCATGTTTTTGGAATAGATCAATTGCCGGTAATACTTGCCTGACAAAAGGGTAGAGTCAGATGAAAAGGTATATCGCCGTATTTCCGGGGAGAGGGAAGGGAAGAGAGGGTAGAAATAATCTGCCACCCACTCGTTGTCGGGCGTTACGAGTGGTATGTAGTTGTCTTTTGTGACAATGTCCTGAATGTAGCCGCAATCGTCCCAAAGACAGCCCTCGCTACTGGTTCGCACAAGCCAGATATCGAAATTGAAGGGATTGGCTGGCGGAGCTCCGCCCACATATTTGCGGACGTAACCCGCGGCCAACAGGTCGCCGCCGGGCAGCTCGGCCAAGTCTTTGAATCCTGCTTGATAAGGGAAGTCCTCCGGAAGGGTTGGGTCAAAATTTTGGTTCACCCGAAACGCCCTTTTCCATTTCAGGACGCCCTGCGGGCTTATCCGTGCGATGAATCCGGACAGGCCAAGTTTGTCGCCAACCGCCGATATGGCGCCCGCCACAACAAGGTCGCCGTTTTGTGCCACCATTAATTTGCTGATGTGGTACAGGCGTTGCCCTATTGTGGAATCAATCTTCATGTCCCATATAACTTGACCAGCGGGCCTCCTCGCCACAACATGGACGTGCGAATAGTCGCTCTGATAAACATGGTACAGCGTGGAATCCGCTGCGACAGCCAGGCAGGAGCGGGTGTCATCGCCGGAGAAGTCGGGGCCGAACCATTCGAATACCTTTTGGTACCCTTTGTCAAACCCGTAAATCACGTGGCGGTCCTCCAGATAAGGAAACGGGACGTTTGAGACAAGGTATTTTTCGAGAAATGACACATATAGTATCGAGTCGGAGCCGACCGCAAGGTCTTCAATCTTGAGGAAAGCGCCAGAGGTGGGCGGGATTATGAGAACAGTATCTGTTTGGAGGTCGTCGTTCAAAACGAAAAAAACGGCGTTTTCTTGGTCTTTGTACCACCCCGTGTAAGGGATGAAAATTTGGTTGTCTAATGCTTGCCCCCCCATGAAAAATTTGTCTCCAAATTTTATCGCTTTTTTTATTGTATGGCTATAATATCTATTATCTGGAATAGTTAACGAAATCGAAGAGTCATGTTGGAGCGACAACTTATTTATCACATTAACCGTGATATTTTTTAGGTCTGGCACATCTTGGGAAGACAGCAATAGCCTGATAGGCTTCGAATAGATAAAATTTGCACCGCTCTCCACCTCTTCAAAATACTTGCTTTCAATAATGACATCGCTATTGATATCATATTTAAGAACAGAAGAATAAAGAAAGCTGTCCGTATTGCCTATCGTTCTTGCCCGAATCAAAAGTGTGTCGCCCGCAAGAATCATGGCATCTGCCAATTCGTGTTTTCCGCCAAAGGGGTCTATGATTTTTGAATACCAGTTTTGGCCAGACACCGTAGCACATTGAAAAGCCAGCAGGATAAAAATTATCTTTTTCATGGCAAATAGAATTGGCTCTGGGCATCGTTTCGACGATGCCCAGAGCTGGTTATGATTTAGTTGGACACCATCAGTTTTGACGAGAAAAGCGTATAACCGAACCCGTCCCGGACTGTCAGGAAATGCAGGCCGGGCGACAAGCGTTCGCTACCAATGCCGTACACGCCATCGCTTGAAACATTGACGTTGTGGACAAGCCTGCCAAACGCGTCCGTCAGGATGGCGCTATACCCAGCGCCTTGCGGCAAGCCCTCGACGCTTAGGTTGAAAATCCCGTTGCCGGAAGGGTTTGGATAGACCAGCATGACCAAAGGAGCGGCAGCAGAGGGAAGGGCCTCGCTTCGCTCCTCCGTTCCGACCTCCGGTATCTCGACCTCAATACGCTCGCCGGTCAGCACTTCGTAAAGCGAACGGGCATAGCCGTCAAAAGGCCCGTCGAGTGTGCCAACGCTGTACAGGTAGTTTTTGGTTGTCTCGCCAAGTACGTAATGCCTTGTGTCGCCTAGGTAATCGAGGTTGATATGTTGCACGGCCACGAAATCAGATTCCTCGCGCGTCTGCGGTACAAGACTGTTCAAAAAGGTTCTTGCCCTGCTCAACTCTCCGTAATGCACCATGATGCCGTAGGCGGTCGTCCTGTCCTTGAAGTCCATGCCGGCGGACGTGTAGAAAGCGATGGCGCTTTCCTTGCCGGCCCCAAGGTCTTCCGATTCGGGGTCGAGCATTTTTTGGCCAATGAGCGACTCCAGGATTTTTATGCAGCGTTCAAGCGTTTTGACGGACACTATGCTGCTGCCCGACGGTAGCGCGGCGAGTTCCTGTAGCATGAGTAGCCGTTGCTGTTGCAAGGAGGCGATAGAAAGGCTCTCATCGAAGTCGCAGTAGTATTCGTCTTCGTCCCCAATCAAACCGCTTGGGCCGCATTCCAAAAAATTGTCAATGCTAGCGGTCGTAGACAACGTCACATTTTTCAAATTGACGGGGTACTTGCAGGATGTGGTCGGCGTGCCTGTTTTGATGTAGTAGGTGATTGGGCCTGTGCCTGCGTCGTTGTCAATCTCCGGCTTCCCGTTTTTGGTAAAGCAGTTGCCGGCAGCCACGCCGTCGTACTCTCCCTGTGCCGGGAAAATATCGCCGTCCGATACAAAGATGTCCACCAATTGGTTGGCCGAAAAACAGTTGTCCCGGTAGCGCAGTCCGGAGTTTTGCTTCACGGAATGCGCGCCAAGGTAAGAGGCCTGTATTTCGTTGTTTATGATGTGATTGAAACTTGTTCCGCCATTATACAGTTCGACAGAGGTGAGATGACCGGAAAAACGGTTGTTCTCGATGTACAGCAGGCCGTTGCCGTTTTGGTGGAGTCCCTTGTTGCCGCCAGAGAAAATGTTGCTGAATACCCGGAGCGGTTCCACATTTCCGGCAGACTTTATGTTTATTCCCTTGTCTTGACAGTTGAACGTATTGCTCCCAAGACCCTTCCTGCCAATTTTGGATGCAAAAACAATGGGGTAGGTGGTAATCACGTCCACGCCGATGGGCTGTTGCTCGAAGGTGTTGGATTCGCGGACTAGAGTCTCGCAGTCGTAGGGCAAGATGCCCCGTTTGGAGATGTTTTTGAAGGTGCAGTTGTCAAAGGTAACGCCGTCGTCGGCCCAGATCGTGACGGCTTCGTGCAGGTTTTCGAAGGTGACGTTGTTGAACTTGCTTTTGTCTTTAATACCGCTCTGGCCGTACCGCATGAATTCAACACCCCGCACACAGTTGCGGATAGTTGAGTTTTCCGCTTCCACTATGCCGCCATAATAGTTCTGAAGCCCGCCATTGTCCCACGGGAGATGGTAGGGATTCATCGAAATGGCATCCCTTGCATGCTCAATCACCGCGCCGTTTTTGAGCACGACCTTGCCCGATTGTGCCTGTTGGCCCGGCACGTCGCCTTCGACCCGTATCACTCCCCACCTGCCGGGACAGTCGCCGGTGACCAATCCACCGTCCAACACCAACCTGCCGCCTCTTTCCACTATTATCCGGCTGTTTGGCCCCATGTGTACCTCGCAGGTTATGGTGAGCGTAGCGCCACTTTTGATTCTGACATTGCCCAGAACCTTTAGGTTCATGGCCCATATTTCGTTGTTGTCCACCACAAGGTCAAAATTGAGCACATCTTCGCACTGAACGTATTTGCGCAGGTTTTTTGTCATCAAGGTTTGGTACATTTCTCTGACCTGGCACCCTGTAAAAGCCAACCTAGTAGTATTGGGGCCGCCGGGTCGCATAATGTTGTTTGGACAAGAAAGGATAGGGTGCGTCAGGTTAAAATAGTGGCCATACTCGTGCAATAAGGTGCCCGCCATCCACGGCACGTCATCGGTAATCACCCACCAGAGGCCTCCAAGATGGTCAATGCCGTTGATATACCTGAGGTAAGCATCGGGGGCATGCCACATGGCCGGATGCTCCAAATCGTAACTTGGGAATGCGGAATACCAATAACCGCCGTAAAATGAGGTGTATCCCAATTCCCATAAAGGCTTGTTGTCGGGGTTGTTGTACAAATAGGTATTATAGGCCGGACCATCCGTGGTAATAATCAAATCAAACCCCGATTGGTAACCGGGAGCCTGTTTGGCAAGCGCATGGATGTAATTCAGGTACGGCTTGTTATAACTGTTTACCGAGGCAGTTCCGGCGTTTGGATCGGGATCGTTACGGTGATCCCATGCGAAGTTGTCCCTGACCTCAATATAGTTTGGCACAAATTCCAAATGGATGTTGCTGTAATGTGTCGGTGTCGTCTGACAACCGCAGTTTTCCTGCATAAGTTGCTCAAGTCTTCCGTTCGCCTCGGTAAATATCCTGTCCCAGTAATCCATGTGGTCGGGATTCGAGATGGAAAAATTGCCCTCCCCTCCCTCATTTTGAACAAAAACAATGTTCGTTCTAATTTTTAGTTTGCGGTCAATGCCCTGCGGCACCATGTCGTCGGCGTGGTTCGCCAAGAAGGAAGCAAAACTGTTGTTGCAATTTTGCGGTAATGCGTATGCTTCGGGGGAATCTGGGTTGGGGCCTGTTCCGCAGGAAAAATCAAAGCCGGGTTGAGCCGTAAGACTAAAAGTTAGGCTAAGGAGCCACAGAATCGAGATGAGTTTTTTCTGTTTCATTGCGTGAATTGTTTGCGAAGCCTGTCTTTCGGCTTCTGTTAAGAAGCCCCTCTGTGGTTTTGGGTGGTCGGAGGGGAGTCATTTCCACCTTTGGCTCGTTCCAATTCGTGAAATACCCAATCTTGAATTTTGATCCTGAAAGCCAGATTGCTTGGATTGATATTTTTCTATTTTATGGTTCGAGCCATCGGTTGGATGTGCGAATGTGCCGACGTTTAGGAGGCATTTTCGCACATCCGTTGTTGGCGGTACTTTTGTGTCACCTATGCACGACCAGTTTACCGCTGCACACCTTCAATCCATCTTTGGACACGCTGAAGAAGTACAACCCGTTGGGCATCTCCGTGTTCCCGAACTGGACGTTGCCACCTTGCACGACCGCTTCCAGCACCGTGCGGCCGGTCGGGTCGAAGAGCCTGAACAGGCCACCCTCAGCGTCAGCCCCCTGTACGTTCAGCACAAGTTCGTGTGTCACCGGGTTCGGATATACCTTGATTTCTTGCGATAAATCCTCTGTGGCGCGCTCACCCGCCTCTGGCCTCGGCTGCGGCTCCGTGCCCACCGGGCAGGAGAAGGTGTTGAGGTGCATCTCGACGTACACGCCCGAAAAGAGGCGCGCGGCGGCGTGGATGTACTTGACGTCGGCCTGCGGGGGCAGCACATAGCGGAAGGTCTCGGACTGGCCGCTGGCCAAAGTGGGCGCGGCGAAATGGTAGCGGACGGAGTAGAAGGGCGAAAAATTGGGGTTGCGCGCGGTAAAGGTGTGGCCGTTGGAGGTGGTATAGACGATGTCGTTGATGGGCGCGAGGGCTTGCAGGCCCTTGGGGACTTGTAGGTAGGCGTACCGCACCGCGTCGGCGCAGGCGTTGGTGAGGCGGACGTGGTAGGCCCAGTTCTGGGCGTAGTCGCGGTTGACCTCAAGGAGTTCGAATTGGAGGCAGCCGCTGGTCTTGGTGTCGCAGGCATCGCTGGGCGGGGGCGGGGCAGGCGCGACGGTGACGGTGAAGCAGCAGTTTTTGGACAGTTCGCAGGCATCGTCGGCTTGGTAGCAGACGGTGGTGACGCCGAGGGGGAAGGCGGTGCCGCTGGCCGGGCCACCGGTCCTGACGAGGGCCAGGCCGGGGCAGTTGCAGTCCGACCATGCAGTTGGCTCGGCGTACTGGACGGGCACGGGGCCATTGGCCTGCACGGTGATGTCGGCGGGGCAGCCGAGCAGCAGGGCGGCGTTGGGGTCAAGCGGCTGGTGTTCGAGGGTGTAGGTGGCGAGGGTGTCGCAGTCGTCGGTGGCGGAGGGGATGAGGAGGGAGACGGTGGCGGGCTGGGCGTAGGTGGAGTCGCCGATGGTGACGCTCTCGCTGGGGCAAAAGCGGAGGGTGTCGTGGAGGGTGGGGCGGGGGGAGACTGTGCAGATGCTGGTGTCGAAGTAGGACACCGTATTGTTCGGGGTCAGGTCAATGGGGACAAAGATCAGGTAGTCTTCTTGGACATAAGACGCGGGTACAATTTCTATGGGGAAGTCAACGGGCTGCAGGAAGTCGCGTTTCTCGGAGCAGCAGCCCGCTATTTCGCCGTCGGCATCGGTTTTCATCAGGAAAAAGTCGTCTTCGTTGTTGATGCCCGGGAAACGGATGCCCCCCGCGAAAGCTATTCCGTTGTCACTGGTTTCGATGCAGTTCCCCAGCGCGTGTCCGGGGGAAGCCGTGCCGTAAGATTTTTTCCAAAGCACGTTGCCGATGCTGTCGGTCTTCATCAACATCCTGTACTCTGTCCCTCCGAGGGCGTTCGCTTCGGTTGGGAAAAGCAGCCATCCACAGTCTGACACAGCAGCAAATTTGAGGTTGATCCACGAAATGTGCGAGGGAAAGGCTTTTGACCAAATCACCTCTCCGTCAGGGCGAATTTTCATCATACACAACAGCCTTGGTTCGTTGGCCGAAGGCGGGACGGCAACGCCCATGAGCATATAGTTGCCGTCCATGGTAGGTTTCAGCCCTGAACACTCCAGCGAGTAGTATGGGTGGGCATATTCAACGGCCATCTTGACGCTACCATCGTGTTTGTCCAGAACGGCCAACACAGTATGTTTCCCGGCAAGGCCAAAGGCATATAGCACGCTGTCTGCCACATGTGACACGGCCAATAAGCGCAATTTGGCACTGCTTGACAAGGAATCTTGAGTGTAATACCGGCTCCAAATCGTTTCGCCATCATTGTTTGTCATTGATACAAAAGACCCCAAGACACCCAAGGAGGGGTGTTGGTTGATGCCGCAAACCACATAGCCGCCAGAAACTGCCAGTATGGGCGCGCTCGGTATTTGTGGGTTAGGCGCGCCCGCGGTCGTCTTTTGCCAAAGCACTTCTCCAGCCTCGTCCAGCTTAACCAACCAAATGCCGGCATCGAGCGACGAAGTGCCGCCGCTCTGCCCGTTGATGATAAAACCACCGTCGTTGGCCGATACCGCAGATGTGAACCAATCCTGCCTTGTGCCCCCGTAATTTTTGCTCCAGACAAGGTTGCCGACCTTATCGGTTTTGATGAGCAAACCATCTACCCCTGACCCGGCTACAGAACTCCAATTGCCAGCCAGTAAAAAACCGTCGGCCGTCTCGGCCACCCATCGGCACCTGTCGCCGAATTCTCCGACGTATGCTTTTTGAAAGGTGGGGATTTGGCCGAACAACGACGTAACAAGCAAGTAGCAAGCGGCAATAGCAGCACAGCGATGGTACAAGTAAGTCATAAATAAAGTGAAATTGATTGAAGAAGGAAACATCTGGGTAATTTACCACTAACAAATACTGCACCGGACGAGAGCCTGTGTCGTCAGATTTGCAGATTTGAGTAGCGAGGACGTGCTGGCCACGACACCCGTGGCCAGCACGCCAGTTTTAGTCACTGTAAAATCAGCGACAGGCCCGTTCAGAAAGAGCAGGGGTCTTCGTTGGGCACTGGTGATATCGTGCAGTCTTCGTTCAATGAACAGCGAACGACAACCAAGTCCGCGTTGCTCCAAGTCGAGCCAACAGGGCCTATTTCAAAGTTTGCTGCTCGACGATTGTCGCAGTCCCACGGGTCTGTTTGCACCAAATAGTCGTCTCCCCAAAAGTCGGATATCGCGAATTCTGTTTGGGTGAGAATGCCGGGGCGATAGCAGTAGTTAAACTCGGCAGCGTACCAATAATCGGAAAGGGGGGAATAGTCGTACCAACTGATGTTGAGGCCGCCTACTCCGCTCCCGGTGTTCACGGTTATGTAGTTGGTGAGGGCAGTTCTGGCAGATGTGTTCTTGTTGATTTTGACAAGCCGAAAACTCACATAAACCGAACAGCGTTGCGTCCGGTCAGGAAGGTCGGATGAAAGTTCTGTAAACCGCATGGCCTCGTACATCGTGCACCCGTCGCGGTCTCTCACAGCGTCGCCCTGTGAAGGTGCGGCAGAAACCGTCAGGTGCAAAATGCCCTCTTTGTCTTGGATCATGTTGAGTACATGGCCCAAGTCGGCATCTTTGGCAATCGGTTTTTGAGGGTCTTTCGTGCATGAAAAGAGGGACACAAGCACGAAAAGGGCAAGAATCGGTGATAATGGAATGTTTTTCATGTGTGGTGTGAAAAGTATGTGATTTGTGCCGGTATTGAGCCGTCCCGGCATTGGCCCCTACTTCTTTTTTGGGTGGTTTCGGATTTGCCCACCGATAGTTGTAACCAACTTTGACCAAACTCGGCACTTTGTTTTTCGGCCCGTAAAGCGGGTGCTTCTGCCGAGCGGTGTTTTGTTGTTTCCGCCATCGGGGGCACTCACGCCGTGCCGACGTTTAGGAGGCATGGGCGTGAGTGCAAAGTTCAGCGCATTACATTTTTACAATTTTTTTCATTATTTTCAGATTCTTTCCATATATGCAAACTGTGTAAATCCCAGGCGGAAACCCAGATAATAAAATTTTTTCCTGTTCGGCTTCTACCCGCTTTTGCATGACTATTCTTCCGTTCATGTCACATACAGAAATACTCTCAAAAACATCTAAGTCAATATCTGATATGAAAATCATGTCTGATGTCGGATTCGGAAAAGCGATTATTCTGTTTGGATATTTCGATTCGTCTATAGAAGATGATATTTTTGGCATTAAAAAACAACCCGTTACGGCTACCATGTTATTTATGCTCGACTGATAACCTTCGCTAACATATAGCATCTTATCTGTTATAATAAAAGACTTATTGACTATAAATATGTTTTCGTTTGAAATGAGTATATTATGCTCTTCAAACCCATTTGAAATATTGTATACTTTTATTATACCGACAACGTCAGAATTTTCGAGTTGTGTAGCACCAGATGTTACTAACCTATCGCCGTGTATCTGCACATTTTCCCCTCCGTCTCCAAAATCGCCATTTGAAGATTGAAATATATCTTGCCACTCTACTTCTCCGTTGATATTTATTTTAGAGGTAGTCATTTCTACATTTTGCCCTGGTATTTCGAGGGCACCTGTTGCATATATATTTAATAATGTATCTTCAACAACAGACCTAACCCAATTTTTATTTGTACCCGAGTTTAGCGGATGCACATAAGCCCACAAAGTATCCCCCTGTACATTGACCCTTGTCACATTGTAGCCAAACGCGCGGTTGCCAAAGACAACATCGCCCGTTCGCGAAATGTAGTTGAAGTCAATCTCGTATCCCGAATAGGGCTTTTCGTACTGTGCTGTTATGTTCCCGTCAAAATCAACCAAAGTGCTCACAAAATACTTGCTGTCGGGCTTGTACCGCGTGGAGAGCAGTTGGATGTGGTCAGACTGGACGCGAAGGTTCTGCGGGCGGAAAACGCCCGCGATCTTAGTCCTCCATGTCACGCTGCCGTCAGAGGTGTCAACCGCCTGCACGAACAGGAAGTTTTCGGCGGGGTCGGTTTCGTGAAGATTCATCCCCAGCGTTATCAACCTGCCGTTGAGGGTGTCCATTTCGGAGTAGTATAAGTAACTGTCGCCTGACTGATTGAGGCCATAGTTAGCCTCCCACTGTTTCGCACCGTCGGGGGCGTATTTTATCAGCACCGCATCAGCATCGTACCCGGGCAAGCCACCGTCGTACCATTGACCCACGTATGCGTTGCCTAGGCTGTCCACTGTGAAACTGCCGTACAAGATACCTATGATGCCTACCTGTGAGTGTCGCTTCCAAAGCACATTGCCCAGCGTGTCGTACTTGACAAGGGTAAAACCGCCGAAAGGGCTTTCGTCGGTTTGGTTGGTGAGCATATAGGTGTTCTGGAATTTATCGAGCGAGATAGTTGGCCCTTTTATGTTCATGGATTTCACATATTCCGCTGCTTGCCACAGTTGCACGGGTTGATTTTGAGCGGACAGAGACGCTAACAAAACAGAACAAAAAAAGAAGGTAATGAACAATTTCATAGTTTTCAGTTTTTGCAAAACCAGAGCGGGCATCCGTCGCATGAGACGAATACCCGCTCTGAAAATTAGAATTTTATTGTTTGCTCACTCGGACGGCGTGAACGGATTCCCCGTCAAAAACCGAAATGTTCAGCACGCCCACAGGAAGGCGGGCAAAGTCGCTGAGGCTGATGACGTTGCGCCCTTTGACAAAACTTTGCGCGACGGTCTGCAGCAAGCGACCCTGCATATCGTGCACGAGCAGGTTGCCGTCGAAATCACGCTCCGCGTCGAACAGCACGGTCAAACGGTCGCTCGCCGGGTTGGGCAGGCAAAAGATTTTTTGCCCGGTCGTCGGCCTGTTGTCTGCCGATTGTCCGTTGCCGCGCTCTCCGCCGCCCAGGTTGTTGACGCTGATTTCGAGGCTGGCGTTGCTCACGCAGCCCCCCTCTGCTGTGAGGAAATAGGTTTCCAGAATTGACTTGTCAAAGGTCAGCGCTTGGCTCAGGTCTGTGATGTTCTCCTTTGCTCGCAGGGTGACTTTGAACAGCGAGCCGCCGTCAGCCAAGGTCTGGGGGGCAAGGTTGTCGCGCATCCAAACGGCCTTGATGCCTTCTTCAACCTGGTTCAGGTCGCCGGGCGCGTTTTCTGTTGTGGCAAAGTCACCGATAGTTCCGTTCGCCTTGCTGATGAACTCAAAGTCATCCTTTGGCGCTCTTATACCTGTCTGAAATGCCGCAACGGACTGAAAGCCATAGCCTTTGACATTCAACTCTATGATGTCGCCTTGTGCCACCGAAACATTTGGGACGAGCAGGGCAACGTCGCCCGGGCAGTCCTCTGCCAACTCGTCGGGAGCCACTGGGCCGCAGATGTTGCCGAGTTTCACAGCATCGAACCCGTTGCGGACGGTGCCGGACCTCATCAGGAAAGGCCATGTGGGCTCGCAGTATTGTGTGGGCGGCACGGCGGGGCCACCCATGGCGGGAGGGACGGTCAGGAACGGGTTGTCGTAGCCGACCCCATCAAAATCGGGCTGTAGCCCGCCGCCTATAACGTTTTGCGTCACCACTTCCGGGATGAACCGCCACGGCTGCTCGTAGGCGGACAAAGTCGTGTCGAGGCCCAATATCAATCTTCTGAACAATACGATGTCGAAGGTCGTGACTGAGTTACTTTTATTAGCATCTGCGGCCAAAAGTTTGTACCCATCAAGCGTGTCCTGCCCAAGAATATGCTTTTGAATGCAAACGAGGTCAAATGTGGTCAAGCCGCTCAGCCAGTTGTCGTCCAACTTGGTCACGTCGCTGGTGCGGAAGCGCTTCACATCGGCCCTCACTTGCACGCTAAAGGTGGACAGGGACAGTTTGCCGCTGAAATCGTCGCTCGCGCTCACGATGGTTTGCGTGTAGTCGGCAGGGTCTGCGGTGGGAGAGATGCGCAATCGAACGCGGTCAAGCCCCGTGCTCGTGCCCTCAATCTCCACACGGTCAATGAGGTTGCCGCAAAGTTGTTCCTGATAGTAGTCGTTGAGGAAGAAGTTGGCGATTAGATCAGCGCGACCCACTTGACCGGGCGTGAAGTTCTGGCGACAAGAGCCAGTGTATGACATGATGTTGCGGGCCAGCACGTTCAGGGTGTCCACAATCAAATCGAAGTTGTAGTCGCGGTAGTCGCCTGTATAGGTACAGTTGGCATAGTCCCAAGAGCAGCCATTGACGCAGGGGGTGTTGGGGTCGCCATCGTTGCAGCCGTTTATGCAGGGCGTGTTGGGGTCGCCGTCCAAACATCCCGCGATGGTGGCGGACGAAGGGTAAAACGCCGCACGCTGGGGGTCACTGTCGCAACCGGGCGGGGTGTCGGATACGCGGTCGCCTGCAAATGTGTGGTTGGGAACGGGAAACTGCTTACCAGGAACTGTGTCTCGAATCATCAGTTCTCTCCCTCCCTGCTGTTCCGGGTGGTCTTGCTGGCTGGGAACCACAGGCACGGAATATGTCATCTCTGGTGAAAAAGTGTGTAACAGGCCAAGCGTGTGGCCGAGTTCGTGGAAGCCCGTGGCATCTGAAGTGCCTGCGATGCCAGAGGGCATCCAAACGGCTTTAGGCTCTGGGTGCCACGGGAAGGTTGCCGACGCTGGCTGTCCGGGCTTGTTGTAAATGTACAGGTTGAGGTAGTTGCGGTTGTAGGAGAACGCCTCCGGGGGCAATGAGCCATTGTACAACTGGTCAACGTCAATGTAGTTGATGGGGCCGCAGCGAAAGAAATGAAATATGTTGGGGCCGCCCGCCATTTTGGCGTTCATGTTGGACAGGAAAGCGTCAATGAACGCGTCGTCGTAGGTGATGCCCCACCCGCTGCCATCGCTCTTGCGGAACACGGTGACGCGCACGGGGATTTCCCATGTGAGCGACCCCGACGAGGCGTTCGCGGTGCTGTTCATTTCTGCCTCAAATGCGGCCACCTCCGCTTCGGTGGGCGGAGGTGTGGCGCACGGGGTGTACTGGGCTTGGAGAAGAGGCAAAGCCGCCAAGAAGGTGAAGAATGCTGCCAATAGGTGGCGGCAGGCGACCAAAGGTTGGGTTAAACCGTTCATAATGAAACTGTTTGTGGGTGAAAAATTATGGTTTCAATTATGTTGAACGCATTGACAAGGCTCGACCGGTACTGCTTGTCTTTGCGCTGAACGCAGGCATCTACGCCGTGCCGCCTTTTTAGCGGCATGGACGTAGATGCAGAGTTCTGCGCTTTAAGGTTTTATTTTATATACAACGCCCACCGATGTTCTTGAAGGATTGTAACCTTTTTCCCCGACTAATGGTATGATTTGCCTTAATTGAATATCCATATTAGATGTCAAAGGATGATAGTATGAGAAATAGAGGCCTTTAATATTATAATACCATAAATTTGTTTTTGCTAACCCTTGATTTATTTTTGTTCGAGTTTCATAAATCGTATTATGATCTATGACAAAGGCACCACCAATTGCAAACTTAATTTTTCTATCTTTTTTTATTCCCTTGTGGTAGCAAAGCCCAATAGTTGAGTTAGACACATATCCTTTTATATCTCTTTGAAACGATCCTCCATTTATAGCAATCCACCAATCTCTTTCAAATTGTAGCGAAGTATTGATTTTAGGAAAGTAAATATCAGTACCCAACAGTAAAGAAAACTTAACTATTGGCGAGGTTTCTCCCGTTAGGAAAGTCTGCCTTACTGGTGATAAGATGCCACCCGTCTTTAATTCGAAGGACATGAATTTTGATAATTTTTCAGGTTTTTTTCTTTGTTGTTTCTCAATGTGATAACGTAAATTTATGGATTGAAATCCCCAGTCAAAGGGATTAAATCTTGGCTGATATTGAATTTGCCTTTGATAGTCAATATCTAATTTTCCAAAATGTAACCCTGCCGATAAAACAATCAGGTTCTCAATTTTACTAACACTTGGTAACATAAACAAGACAAAACTTTCCTTTGTTCTATTGTAATGCCCTATCCCTCCAAAATATATATTTTTATTGTAAGTTAATAAGAGTAAGTTTCCGCTACTCTTTTGAGGGACATTTGATATACCTGCTGGATTGTTGCCAACTTCATTATATATTGTGTGATTAAAATCATGTGTATAAATTAATTCTATAGGAAATTTTTTGTGACTGATTTTGAATCCCAATAAAGGAGAACGGTAGTGTCATTTTGGGGGTGATTTGGTATTTTTGCGTCAAACTTTATGAAATGGTATTAGATGTAAAATGCTGCCATAAATGTGGCTCTGAACACATTGTGAAAAACGGGTCGAACGCATCAGGCAATCCGAAGTACAAATGCAAGGCTTGCGGCTTCGGCGGGGTGTTTCAAACGCTTCGGAAAAGCGAGGAATTTAAAGAAATGGTCGTCAGGGCGGCCCAAGAACGCAGTTCGTCACGGGGTCTTGCCAGAACCTTTGGCATCAGTCACCAAACGGCTCTGAGGTGGATAAAAAAAAAGCGCAGTCCCTTCCCGACATCGTGACCACGTTGCTTCCGGCCAAGAAAAAAGACGTTCTCGAACTGGATGAATTATGGTCTTTTGTCTATTGCAAAGACTTTAAACGCTGGGTTTGGATAGCACTTTGCCGCAGAACACGTCAAATTGTCTCTTTTTTCATCGGCGACCGAAGCGAACAATCTTGTCGGCGGTTTTGGGAACTGATTCCGCCTGAATATCGAAAATGCCGAACGTTCAGCGATTTTTGGGAGGCATACGCCGCGGTTATTGATACAGGCAAACACAAGATGGTGGGAAAAGAATCCGGGGAAACTTCTCATGTGGAACGCTGGAACAACACCCTTCGCCAGAGAATTTGTCGATTCGTCAGAAAAACGCTATCCTTTTCAAAATCCGATGAAATGCACGAACTGTACCTCCATTTGTTCGTCTACAACTACAACATATCACTCATAAAATGACACTACCAGGAGAACTTAACATCTGCCAAGCATCAGGGAATTCTGGCAACTGATTTTGACTCGAGTGTATTTTTATACCAGCGATACCGCTAATACAAATTTTTTGTCCCCAACTGCTAACACTGATAAATACAAGTTGAAGATATAGAATAATAAATATTTTTGCCATGATGCAAAGGGAAAGCGGTAGTGGGCACATTGCCCACTACCGCTTTATTAACTGATTTATTGTGTGCGAGTAATCGTAAACGAACACTTTTCGTTTGAAACAGCGTTCGTACTGCCATTATTTGGCAATAGCGTAGAGCCTAATGCACAATAATCTTTGTAGTACCACTCATGCGCGTACTTCATTTGAAGTTTCACATTTACTTCATTTGAAGTAGCACATGGAGCGTCCACCTCCTTCCTGTTTGAATTCGCTACGTACCAGTCGTACTCATAGAAACCGATAAAAGCATAATTAGAAAGCCAATCTGCTTCTGATGCTATCGAAAACATCAATGTTGGAGGAGAGTAGGTGAAGATTTTGGAGTCCTTAACCTCACATTTCTTTATTTTTTGCCAAAAAATACCTGAATACTTGTTGATGGAGGTCGGGTTAGTAGGCGAATTAAATCCAACTGCCCAACCGTCAACCTCTGTTTTGCCACTTCCTTCATAGCGGTAACCGTCTTTTACTTGGCAGCGAGAAATGCTAATATTTGCACTTGCCCTGTCTTGTACCCCTGTTTGGGCTACTGTGGTCTGTTCGTCTGAACCACCATTCACTAATTGTCCGCTAATTTCAATCGGATTTCCTGGCCCCACGAAAAGAATCAAATCCTCGGAAGTGGTTGCCTCTGCTTCACCTACGAGCAACTCCGTATCGCCACGCCAGCCTGCTACATCATCGCAATCGTTCACATCCTGAGCAATCACCACTGTTGCCGCTTTATTAGCACTGGCAGCATTTGGTTTTTTCATGTAATAAATGACCGGGTCGTAGGCATACGGCGCGTACACCATTTTGCCTCTTAGGTACGCATTTGCGTCCCAAGTGGCGTTGGTCACCAAGGATTCGATGCCAGGTTCTACACCCATTGGGTACACGTTCGTCTCTGAAATCGACTGGCGAAGCTTTGAGTTCAGAAAGTCCGCAAAGGGGGCACTGCCTTGGGCGAGGTTAAGCAGGGACGCAGCCTGAGGCTCGTTGTTTACCGTGAGTGCGCTAAGCATATACTGACGGTATGCGGGGTTTTTGGCGGCCTCCCTGACCGCTTGCGCATAGTGGTACAAAATCATGTTGATTTTGTCGTTCGTCGCGTCTTCTGGATCTTTTACAGCATCAAGTACAGTTCTGGGGTAGCACCTTCCTTCATCGCAATCGTCGCACGAATCGGAGCATGAAGGAGTCAAATACTGCTCCTCCCTCGCCGCGTTGTCTTTCTCACAGCCTGCGAACATGGCGAATGTGAAAAAACCCGCAATAAACAGGAAAATTGTGGAAGCCACAATGTGGCGTGGGCGTGTTCCGAAAAATCGGAAATTGAGAAAACCGTTCATAATGAAACTGTTTGGTGGGTGAAAAATATGGTTTCTATTTATGTTGACGCATTGACAAACAGGTGTTTATTTCTGTTGTCTTTGCGCTGAACGGTTGGATGTGCGAAGTGCCGACGCATAGGAGGCATTTTCGCACATCCGTTGTTAGTGCCATATTTATTTGAAGTCGGCATGTCGTTCTATACAACCATCTGGTAAGAATCAAGGCAGTACGAACGCTTATTCCACTATAAATCTTCCGGCTGCAATTCCACGAGTCGGCATGATTGCCTTGAATAAGTAGATGCCTGGCTTCAAGACAGTGATGTTTACCTGCATGGTGTCGAAAGCACGGTTTGTTGCTGTGAGAAGCATTTTCCCGCTTACATCAAATATTTGAACTTGAACTTCTTTGCCGTTAATAGGCACTTCAAGGTTCAGCTCTGTTTTTGCGGGGTTAGGCCACACCTTTACGGTAAGTACGGGTGTGCTTTCCTCTAAAGATGTTGTCTGGCAAAAAGGGTTAAGATTCAAAAAGTTGCCGCTCAAGACCGGGCTTGTGTACGATATAAGGTTCATCGGGATATGCTCTTCCTGCAAAGCGTTTATGGCTCGTGGAAAAAGCCACCCGGCAGTGCTGCCGATTCCTCCTAAAAACTGACCGCTGTACCAAGAGGGTTGGAAAGGGCCATCACTGCCGACTTCAATAAAAGTTTGCGACCAAACGGCTTGGCCGTTCAGGTCAAGCGCCGCGGTGTCCAAAATCGCGATGTCGAAATAAGGGCTGGAAGGATTGGCATAGAAGCCAGAATCCACCGCCAGTTGGTTGAAGGTGTCGAGTGTCATTGGGTAGCGAATTCGCAGGGTATCGCCGGGCATCAAGCCAAAGTTGTACAGCAAATACAACGAATCTCCTTCCTGATAATAAACCTTCTTATCGTCTTGGCAAACGGTGACTTTTGACACCAGCCCGCAGCCGAAATCCCCCCATGAATAGCAATATGTCACTCGAAGTTCCCGGCAGGGCAAGGTGTCGAAGTGGGTTTCGGCGACGGATTCGACTACCAACGTGTCGTAGCCTTCCGCGCCACCTACGGCGTTTGCGGCGTAGCAATACACCCATTTTGAGCCGACAGGGGCGAAAGTTTGAGCATAAGCCTGAAGTGTAAAACAGGCAAAAACGAGGGTTATAACCTTGTGTCTCATGATTTTTTTTATTTGAATTTGAGCAACTTGCTGGTTTGGAGCGTCTGTGCGCCGGATGTGATTTGAATGTAATAAATACCCGCCGGCAGATTGCTTACATTAACCTTGGCGTCCAGCGCCCCCTTTGCCAGAAAGGAATCTGACACTTTTCTGCCGTAAGCGTCGAACACAAAGATTTCGATGTTGCCGGATGGTTCGGTTGCCAAACGCCGCACACGAACTTCTTTTTCTGCCGGGTTTGGGAACACAAGAAATTGTGCTGATGGCTCAACGGGGGCAATTTCTCCTGCCTCCAAAATGATGTAGTCCGTACCACAACCGGGCGTAAAACAGCCTTCCGAATCAAGACTGAGCAGCCACGCATCGGTGTCGCCTACCCCTCCACCGGGAAGTTCGTGGGTCATTTTCCCGGCGCAGGCCAACCCGCCCCAAGGAGTTTCCACGATGTCAATAAAGCCGCCGTACAAGTTGGTTGCGATATTTTGAGGCAAAGCATAAAAACGTTGCCAAATAGGCTGCCAGGTTGTCAAGTCCACTTTGGCTATCCAACTGGATTGTTTGTCGGTGATGTGGTCAAGGTACTTTCCGGCTATCAAAATGTTGCCGTCCGAACTGATGCGCATTCGATTTACAATCTGTGTTTTGTCGGCGGAGTTAAGATTGCCTTCCCGAAGAGTCTGCCCCGATGTGTCAAGTTCATAAAAGTAAGGTATGAGCGGGAATTGGTCAGGGTAGATTAATGTATCCGGGCTACAAAAAACAAGAAGATTGCCAGAAGGAAGTTCCCGGATAATTGGCTGCACAATTGTGGATGTTTGGCGTATAAGTGCTTTTGACCAAAGTTCATTTCCTAAAGTATCAAGCATGGTAACCCATGTGTAAAAATATGGCGCTCCCGGCCCCGACTCATATACCATTGCTATCTTGTCATTCGAAGAGAGCAAGACCATGTTGCCGCGATTCATGTAAGCGTTGCCGTTTTTGATTTTTTTGCGCCAAAGCTCGTTTCCGTTCAAATCGGTACGGATAAGCGCCTTATAGAAATAATGAAAGTCTCTTCCCACATCGCCTTGCAAGAAATAACCATCTTTGCTTGGTGTTTCCAATATATCGTTGGCATCTTCATCGTCTTCGACGGGGTCGTCGTACCGCTTGACCCAAAGCGTGTCGCCATTGGGTTTTAGTTTCATCATCCACATTCGCAGTTTATTGTAATCCGGCGGGCTTGTGCCCGGCAAAACTTCAAGCCCGGAGGCAAGGTAATGCCCGTCTGAGGTGGCGATGATGTCGAATGCCGGGAAAGGCGGGTACTCGAAAAAATTAAAAAGCCTCCTTTCCAACACTTCTCCGTTAAAGTCAATGATATGTAGGCCGCCGCAGGCATTCGTGTTGAAATTGCAATTTCCCCCGTTCAACAGCACGAATCCATTCTCATGTGCCAATAAAGCGTGGCTCCAGTTTTTGCCCGGAGCGTTGGGGTTCTCCAACTCGTAAAACTGGCTGAAGGGAGCCTGTGCCATCATAGGCAGACACAGGAACAAGGATATTACATGGATAAGTGACAATTTTTTCATAACAAAGAGAAAAGGTCATGGAGGCGCGTTGCTGCACCTCCATGACAGGGTGATTCAAAATGGGTAATCAATGGGAAACGACGAATCTGGCCTGCAAAGGCATTTCGTCTCCGTCTGTAAGTATGGCGAAGTAAATGCCTGAACTATATCGTGACAAGTCTAACGTGACCGTGCGAGCGTCTTGGGATACCCGAAGAGACTGCACGACTGAACCACGCGCATCTACTATAACGAGCCGGGCGTTTTCGCCAACTTTCGCTTGTTGAGGCAGGAGAACATCTGCTCGCTCCGTCGCAGGATTGGGCACCACGGCCAAGTGTTCCTTCATGCTTGGTTTCTCCTCCTGTGCGTTTCGCTCGCCCGGCGGTATCGGCATGGTTGGCTCAAAAACGCGGTTTTTGAGTTCGGAGAGCATCCCCTTTGCATAGGCACCAGATGGATAGGAGGAATTGGCGATTGTGTTCAGGGCGGCTTCGTCGGCTTCTGATAGCACAAAGGCTGCGCCTTGCTGCCATCTGTTCAGGTTGATTTGCTGAACGGTTTTGAAGTACTGGTCGTCTATTTCCTGTGCTGGGAAAGCATTGAGCAACGCCTGCACTTCGGTGTATTGCTCCCGTTCCGATTTCAGCAATATCAAAGCCCGTTTTGTGGCAGTTGTGCCTTCGGAAGCAAGCAGTTGCTCCGCTTGTGCATAGTTTTCTTCGCTGAGATAGAGGTCAATTATTCCCCAAAAAATTCTGGACTTTTTCAAAGTCAAGCGGCGCAGTTCCCGGAGTTTTTCCGGCGAGTTGTTCCCTTGGTTGATTTCATTTTGGACGGACGTTATCTCATTGTTCACTGCTTCGAGGCAGGGGATAGTTGGAAAAGTGATGCAGGGTTCTTCTCCTCCGGGAGGCTGGTTCTCAAGGCAGCCCGGATAACCTCCGAATGTTTGAAGGTTGGTGAAATTGTTGGGAGAAGTACAACCAGAGGGATTGGTTAAGCCACATTTCGGGCGTGTTTTCGGATATAAGACTGGGTCAGGGTGGTAATAGAAAAAGTGCTCCGTTGTGCCAGTCGTATTGATATGCTGGATGTTGCCTTGCGTGAAATAGCACCAGTTGGCGTTAAAATCTCCACCTTGGTCAATGATTTTACCCGGAATGCTACCTTCGTTCGTCAGGAAAACATCGTACGATGAACTGAATTCTTCTCGGTTGAAATACAGCCCAGAGTTATCGCCCGACATATCCATGCCAATGAAGTTGTCGTAATAGTTGCACTCGGCGAACTTGAACTTGTCTAGGGTGTTTACCATGTCCAACCCAAGGATGCCGCCAAATTGGTTGCCATAGGCTGTAAACTGCCCTTCTCCATTGACGGAGGCATCGAACTCGTTGTCAATGAAAACGTTGTTCAGGATTTTCAGGTTGTTGATGGTGCCGGTATAGATGCCGACGCCATTTTCCTTAAACGTGTTGCCGAAGGCAGCGGCATCTGAGCCAATTTGCAAGACGGAAGAGAGGGTGCGGTATGCAAAAGCCTCTATGCCATGATGATTTTTTTCAAAGGTGCATTTTGTCACTTTTGGGGACGAATCATAAGAGCCGATGCCCCACAAAGCGTGATTCTTGAAGGTGCAGTTGTTGAACTTTATGTCTCGAACGCCAATCATCCCGACCCCTCTCGATTCTGGTGTGCCGTCTTCTATGATAAAAGTGCAGGTCTCAAACCCGCTCCAGTTTTTGGGCTTGTATGGAAAAAAGGCTGCGCTCATCGCATTGTTTCGAAATGTGGTGTTTTGGCAATAAATGAGACCGCCCCACAGATTTGGGTTGAACGCGTCGTTGATGTTCAACGCGCTTGCTGCGATTGTAGCGTCTTCCAAAATGGCATTGTTAAGGGTCAAAACAATGCCGGGGTCAGATGCGGGTTGCATGACGTAATTAGGGCTTTGCATCGCTTGACTGTGCGGGTTTCCTGTCGGGTTGCCGTCCACAATAATGCCTGTCCATTTGCCGTCGGCACATCTATCCCATAAATTGCTGTTGTGCGTGATGCGCCCGCCATCTACGATAAGCCGCCCGCCTTTCCTGACGAAAAAATTCCCTCCGTTGGGCATACCAACGGTACATTTTATCGTAAGTTGGGAACCTGTTTCGATGATGACATCCGAGTACAATTTCCGATGCGTCTCCCAAACAATTTGCTCTCCCGTGTGGATAATGATGTTTTCGGCGGTGTTTTTTGTGCAGAAGTCGGTGACTACCGCTTTGTGGATGTCAGAACATGTGCCGTTGCTGCCGCACCTGCCCTCCAAAAAATATTGCATACGGGCGATTTGACATTCGGTCAGTGCCAAACCGGTGGTGTATGCCATTAGGTCATTGCCTGCGTATTGGTTGCCTTGTGTGTCGCAGCAGTTATCCTGGTTGACGTGGTACAAGCCAAGGCAATGTCCCAGTTCATGTGATAAATTCCAAGTGGCATTGAAGATGAAGTTAGGGTCTTGCAACTCCACGCCATAAAAGTACCAGCGCCATTCGCTGATATATTTCTCTCCAGTTGGAGGAATGCCCGAAGCCAAGCCCCCAACCCCATTTGCACATGGGGCGTAGGGAGAATTGTTCTCGCACCCATATATAAATACGTGTATGGCGTTTTCTTTCAGGTCGGTCGAAAGATTTGGGTTGTTCTTTACGTACAAGTCGAAGACTTCACATGATTTTGAAGTTACCGCCGATTCGCCGCCTGTTGGTGAAAAATAATCGCTGTCGTTATGGAAAAAAACCTCTGGATGCCTGACGACCCGGACACGCGAGTCGGTGATGTTGTCATACGTCCAGCCCGGAGGGCAGTTGTTCCCCTGTCCGGCAGCGTCAATGGGTGTGACGTTTGTGAAAACGTTGTTCACCCCTTGCACCACTTGGTCTATTAAGCCAATATGGGCTGGGATGTTCTGGAGGTTTCCAGTCCCGTTGTCTTTGTTGAAGACATGGAAGATAAGGCGCACCGTTTTGATGCTCGTGTGAGCAGGGATGAGAGGGGCGTAGTTGATGTAGTTGTCGCAACCTGACAATGGCAGGTTTGGGATAAAATTTCGACAGTCGACTAATGGTGCAAAACCACTGCTCTGCTCGTCGGTCGTATAGCATTCTGACTGACCTTTCACGACATCCACAGAGCAAAAGATTACTGCTGAGACCATTAAGAGATGAAATAGGCTTTGAGAGACTTGGCAAAATACATTTTTCATACTTTTACGCAATTTTTAGGATGATTCCTACTCTGATTGTTTTGCCCGGCCATTTCGGTGCTACCGGGGGCTTTTGGAGCGAATCGGGAGGTAGCAGTTACCGCTGCTGCCTCTTTTTCCTTTATCGGTGTCTCGTTTTATTTTTCTTGTTGTTGGCACTAACGGGTGGATAGCCGCCGTGCTGTCCGTATAGGCAGCATGGGCGGCTATCCGGTGTTAAGCGCGTTATTTAGTCAATTGGAGTCCAGCACTCTGGGCTTATTATTTCGAGTAGACTTCCCTCATCGTTAAAAACGAATCTCAAGCAAATTTTTTCTTTGATGTTTTTAGAGCGCGGTGGCACACAATCATATCCAACCTCATATTTGGAGACATATAAAGTCTTCCCAAAGAGGCTTTCAATTTCAGGTTTGCTTTTGTTAAGCAAACATTTTTTGTATTTTGTTTTTACCCTCTCAATAAAATCATCATTACGTTCAAAAGACACATCTGGATTCCAGTAAGAGTAGTCTTTAATCCTCAACCAGTTTTTCTTTAAGTCATCAGAAAGTTGTTGGTCACAACTTTGAAAAACGTTAGACTTTAATAGACGGCAGGAAGAAGATGCAAGAATCAAAATTGACAAAGCTATCGTTATCTTCATAGCTTTATCAATTTCGAGGTGAAAATGATTTTTGACTCTGTCTCAATATTAATCAACAACAATCCATTAGGAACTCCACTTAAATCTAGCGACATTTCATCGTTAGAGTGAAGGTTTATTTTCTGCTCGACAAGTACCTTCCCAAGTATGTTACTTATCCTGACCATCCCTATTTTTGAACTTAATGGACGTGGTTTGGCAATTACAATATTAAGTTTGTTTGAGGTTGGATTTGGGTAAAGTATTATATCATTCGTATCGCTATAATCGGTAGTCGAACTCGAGCACCCCAAACTACTGATGTCTGCATCAGTCATTGGGTCGAACGTACAGTTTGTACCGGGATAGCTCGCTTTACTGATGCTCATGATATAAAGCCCACCTTCAATTGCATCAGGTGTCAAATTTCGTTTTACTGTCCCTACAATGCCTTTAGGCAAAGCAAAGAACATCACGTCATCGGACTGGTTGACATGATTCAAACAATGGGCATGGCCTAATTCGTGTAATGCAACAGCTTGAAAATCGTGCTGCATAGAGCTAATTCCAGATGGGTCAAGGCCTTTGTAAAAAGAAATTGAATCGTTGAAAATGATATTGAACCTTGATGTTACCGCTCGTATATAGTTCCCATTTGAGCCGGGTTGCTTGCAACGGAACACAAAAGAGGAGGTTGTAGCGAGTACTTCTGTGGTTATATTCCCAATATCTACAGAACAGATAAAGCCATTATTGTTGGGAAAACTCGAAATCGTATCAAAATTAACTTTCGTTGCGCATTTCCATGTTTTTAAAGCATCCATGAACCGTGCTTTTGCATCACTATCGGCTAAAATATTGCTCCCAAAAGTTAATGTAAAGCCACCATTATCATTTGCTTCTCTTAATGTATGTTTTAAACTAACGCTTGAGGGGCTCTCTGATGATTTAGTAAAGCGATTATACGCGGAAAATCTGACTGTTATTGGCTCCGGTGACAACCCAGGTATTATGCTTTCCGAGTTGTAAACTTGAATTATACCTGTACCTGCATATTTTCCAATATCTGAACTATCAGGTGAAAATTTGGAAATAGATGGGATCTTTATTTTGATGAGGGTGTCAGTCCAACAAACCAATAATCCGGTTGTACACCCATTATCGAGCTCTGATTTTAGCGGAAACATCCATTGTAATGGGTTAGTCCCTTTGGACGCATCCGTAAACCATATGTCGCTAAACCCGTCAACATAACTTTGAAAACACGAACCTCTAATTTCGATGACATCTCCAGTTCCCCCACTTACGCTTTTTGGGGTTACAGAAGTAACGATGGGGTCACAAGAACCGCTGGGCCTCCAATCCCCTTCCACAATCACCGTATCAAACACCTGCGCCATGCCTCCCTCGTAAAACTTGCTCATGGATTGCATTTCCGCAATATCGTAAGTGATGCCCGGGTCTGCCAGTATGTTCTGAATGGTGATTTTACCTTTTGCCAGCAGTTGTTCTGTCGTGCCGATTTCGGTCAGCCCTGTCAATGAACCAACAGGTACAAGTTCAATCTTTACTTTGCTGGAAGTGACGTTGGATTGCGTCAGGTCATATGTAATTGATTGGGAGATTCCTACTTCTTGTAACAAAAGGTTGCCATTGGTGGCGATATTCGACCCGAAAAAGGCTGGATTGTACCCCAATTGAATGCCTGAAGTATGCAACTTTTTTGTTCCGAGCAATGAATTGACATAAACATCAAAGGTTACAGAAGTGCCATCAAAACCGATATTCGTGAAATGATACCTCACACCATTCCTTATTTCATCGCTTTCTGCGCTCGTCAATGTTCTTTTCTCCCCCGTTTTCCGTGCGACGTGACCGAAAAGGTCGTTGGATATGTCCGCATAGGTATGAAACGGCTCATAGCCGACCAGCGCTTTTGCTTCATTTCGTGTGAAGGCGATAAACCCTTGAACGCCGGAGTAAACGTCGAAAGATGCGGGATAATCCGTTGTTTTTATTGTCGGCACACGGGTCGGGTGGAGGAAAAATATCCCGTAGTCGCCTCTGTCGAGTGTCAACAGGTGTGTCCAAGTCTGCAACTCGTCGTCTATTTCTCCTCCCCATGTGGTGACGGTCAAGTAGTTTTCTCGGTAATCGCCTTTGAGCACCGATAAAAGTTGTACCTTGTTTGCTGTGTAGATGTTTCCGTTGTCTGCGCGGTAGCATTGGGATTCGACGACCTTCCCTTCAACGATTAGCGTGGATTTCTCGATTTTTTCGTCGAGCGAGACTTCGTAAAGTTGAGCGGACGCGGGATGGATGCTGCCGAAAAGCCCGAGCAGAAGGAGGGCGAGGTTCTGAAATGCGTGTTTCATACCGTTAAAGCGTTGATTTTGTGAAAAATATGGGTGAAGTATTTATTTCTCTTTTTTTGCGCTTAACGGTTGTGCTTGCGCCTGTGCCGCCCTGTTGAGCCTTGTGTTGAGCCTTTGGGCGGCATGGACGCAAGCACGTTGTTCTCCGCTTTTTCTTTTTTCTTTGCAAAATACGAAAAAAGCCAATCTGTATGATTGGCTTTTTGTTACTTTTTTCAAAGAAAATGCATATTCACGGTTATTACCATTTTCTATAAATCGGCACTTGTAAATTAGTTGGACGATTTTCGGGTTTATCAAAACCTCGTCCATCAACATGCTTGCTGCCCATGTAAAGCATATCCCTAAAAATATAAATAAGGTCATAGTCGCCTACGATTTCTCCTTTTTTAACACCAAAAAGAGGAAATTCTTTTCCTTTTATATCCTGTGTCACGCCTGTTTCCCATTTGTTTAACCCCTCAATAGGTGCGCTGTTAAGTTGGTCTGCAAACATTGGGTGCAAAGGAGTTACCTCAAACGCTTCATCGAGGATGTAATCTATTTCAAAAGCCCCCGATGCAACAGGATGCGCTTTTCCCCAAATTGTATGTCCTTTGAAAGTAAATTTTACCAAAGGCATTTGTCCATATGGGTCTCCTGAACTGACAATGCTCCCTTCAAATCTGTCATTCGGGAAGTATTGAAAGTTTCTTTGCACATAAAATGGTTCAATTTTGCCTGTACCAAGTCTGTCCTCAAATGGTCGTAATTCTGGTGAGATACTCACCCATTCTCCACCTTGAACGTAATTTTTAATCTGTTCTACTGTCATAATTTTAAAAAATTTAGTGAAAAATTAAATTGACAGCACAAAACTCTTAACTTTGTCTAAAAAAAATTAGTAGTCATTTTTAATGTAGATAGTCTATTTTTATAGACTATTTTGAAAATCAATAAGTTATGAGAAAAAATAAAGACTTCAATCCCAATAATTGCCCAGTTACTCACTGTTTGAACTTAATTGGTGGCAAGTGGAAACCCGTAATCATTCATCTTATTCGGAAAGAATGTAACCGCTTTGGAATACTTCAAAAGGCTGTGCCTGATATTAGCAAACAAATGCTAACGCAACAATTACGAGAATTGGAAGAAGATAAACTTATCGAAAGGAAAATTTTTGCAGAAATACCCCCACGAGTAGAGTACTATCTTACTGATTATGGTAAGTCCATTGTTCCAGTTATTGATTTAATGAGTGAATGGGGTTTAAAGGATATGCAAATTTGCTGATTTTTCTTTTCTTATTGCGGAGAACGGTTGGATAGCCGCCGTGCTGTCCGTTTAGGCAGCATGGGCGGCTATCCGTTGTTAGTGCCATTCTTATTTGACCAGGACAAACTGGCGCACATACCATACCCCGTTGACCAGCACCGAGCAGACGTACGAGCCTTCGGGTCGGTTGGATAAAGAAGCCGAAAAACGGGTGCTGTTATCCGAAAGTGATTGATTGAACACTTCTCGGCCATCAGACGAAAAAATCCGTATAGCGCCCAGTGTAAAATTTTCTTTTGCCTCTATGTTAAGTTCGCCCGTCGTAGGGTTCGGCCATAAGATAAAGGGAGTGGCCTCGCCCACGGACAACTCCTGCACCCCTACGCCCGTCTGGCAGCCCGGCGAGGCACAGCCCCAGGCGTCCAATTTCATCACCCAGGCGTTTTGCAGGCTGCCGTCGTGCCCGTAAGTGGTGCCGTTGCACAGAATGCCGCCATCGGAGGTGGCAAGGACGTTGAAAAAGTTATCATAGAGTTTTGCCAACGGTTCCACGGAGTATTTTCGGTGCCAAATCAGGTCGCCTGTTGGCGATAGTTTGCTGATGGTGCCGTATTGCTTGGATTGCGGATCAACCCAATCCCGCTCATACCCACAGGCGTAAAAATTGCCGTCGTGGCTGGGAGTCATTGACTGCCACCCGGAGCGCTCGTTTTCGGCGTAGGCTTTTGACCACAACACATTGCCCTGACCATCAAAACCTACCACCCACGAGCGTTCCCACCCGGGGCCGACCTGCGGGTTGAATACTAAACTGCCCACGGCGATATAGCCGCCATTGTTGATGGGATTGACTCCTCTTAAATATAAGTCTATCGTATCGCCTTGATGTGGTATCTCTTTCCAAAAAACCTGATTTCCCAACGAGTCCACCTTGACAATCAAGGCATAGACATATTTTACGGGGTTTCCAACTTGACGGTTTCCTACAACAATAAATCCCTTGTCGGGGGTCTCCACTGCCCCAGCGCCAAAGTGGTTGTTTATCTGGCTCATACTGTACAGTTTTAAAAACTGCTGGTTCAGGTTGCTGTCGCATTTGAATACAAGCAGGGATTGGCGATCATTGGGTTGGAGACCGTACGACCAGCCTGATGAAAATATACCGCCATCGGTAGTTAGGATTGGGCGATAAAAAACATCGCCCCTGTTAGGAAGCCCAAACTCTCGAAGTAAAATTGTATCCAGCGTATTTTCATCCAAAACGGCCAAATACCGTTTGTTATCCACATAAACATATTCCTTGGGTAATATGTAGTTACTGCCTTCTATTATGAGTTGACCGTTTGATTTTTTGAGAATGCCTATAACGGATTGTCCTACAAAATAAGATATTTTGGTAGTGTCATTTTGGGGGTGATTTGGTATTTTTGCGTCAAACTTTATGAAATGGTATTAGATGTAAAATGCTGCCATAAATGTGGCTCTGAACACATTGTGAAAAACGGGTCGAACGCATCAGGCAATCCGAAGTACAAATGCAAGGCTTGCGGCTTCGGCGGGGTGTTTCAAACGCTTCGGAAAAGCGAGGAATTTAAAGAAATGGTCGTCAGGGCGGCCCAAGAACGCAGTTCGTCACGGGGTCTTGCCAGAACCTTTGGCATCAGTCACCAAACGGCTCTGAGGTGGATAAAAAAAAAGCGCAGTCCCTTCCCGACATCGTGACCACGTTGCTTCCGGCCAAGAAAAAAGACGTTCTCGAACTGGATGAATTATGGTCTTTTGTCTATTGCAAAGACTTTAAACGCTGGGTTTGGATAGCACTTTGCCGCAGAACACGTCAAATTGTCTCTTTTTTCATCGGCGACCGAAGCGAACAATCTTGTCGGCGGTTTTGGGAACTGATTCCGCCTGAATATCGAAAATGCCGAACGTTCAGCGATTTTTGGGAGGCATACGCCGCGGTTATTGATACAGGCAAACACAAGATGGTGGGAAAAGAATCCGGGGAAACTTCTCATGTGGAACGCTGGAACAACACCCTTCGCCAGAGAATTTGTCGATTCGTCAGAAAAACGCTATCCTTTTCAAAATCCGATGAAATGCACGAACTGTACCTCCATTTGTTCGTCTACAACTACAACATATCACTCATAAAATGACACTACCGATATTTTTATGTATTCTATCACTTGATTGAATTTATTGATTTTCAATAAAAACGAGGTATCTGCAGTATTTTGAAATGGGCTGCCTCCTTTAACCGGAAAAAAATAAAAACTATCTGTTTCAATACCACCTCTCATGGCTGCCTCTAATCTATGGCTATAATCGAACTGCACGTTAAAATATGGAACTTGTCCGTACAGCATTTGCCAATGGCAAATGAAAATTAGAATTAAAATCAATGTTCTCATGTCCAAACAAGTAAAGCCCTGTCGGGCGAATGCTCGACAGGGCTGGTTAGAAGTTGATTTTAACGACTTACTTTCAGCAGTTTCCCGCTTTGGAGCATCATTTTTTCCGTGCGAATCTGGTAAACGTACCAGCCGTCGGGCAGGCTGGCTGCATCCCATGTCAGCAACTGGCCGCCCAAAGCCTGCCGGATGCCCACCTGTCTGCCGTACAGGTCTGACAAAACGACCTGATGCTGCACCCCCGCGTCCAGACCTGTCAGATCGAACGACACTTCCCCGGAAAACGGGTTGGGCCACACGGAAAAGCGGGCCGACTGTACAAGCCGCGCATCCTTGCGGCGCTGCGAGCGCTCACCCACGGGTTCGGGGTCAACGGCGATGAGCGGGACATACACGCCCTCCCTCAGGTAGCGCAGGTTTTCGGCCATCACGCGGGTGGACACGTTTTCGGCAGAAAGCGAGGCCATGGCGCTCTGGTAGTTTGTTTCGGGCAGCGCGGTCAGGTCAGCGCCCGCGCCAATGATGTTCGCAAGGTAGGCCTTGTAAGCGGCGCTTTCGGCATCGGCGGTCGTCAGCAGGGCGTTTTCGGCCTGCGCCTCGGTATAACGTCCCATGCTTGCCAGCGAACCCACAAGAATGCTCCTGTCTTCGGGCTGGTTTCTATCGCTTAATACAAACAGAGCACCCTCATAGTCGGCATCCAAATCGGTCGTGTCGGCTGCAAAGCCCGCGTGTATCAGCCCTCGAAGCGCCACGTTGCGGTCCTGTACCGTCTTTGGCGAGGACATGTAGATGGCCACACGGTCGCAGGGCGGGTTCGGGCAGGGCGGCTCGGGGACTGCGCAGGCAAGCAGAGAATTGTCGGAGGCAACGTCCACGTTCACGAGGTCGTTCACACAATCAGGGTCAACCGGGTGCGGGTTGCCCGTCTTGTCGTAATAAGTGAACGGCGTGAAATTGTCGTCGGCCTCGATGTGGATGTTGGAAGTGCCGTCGCAGAAATCAAAAAACTCGTTGTCCGCTTTTTTTGTGTCTGAGCCGGGATTTCCTTGTGGCTTTAGTTGCCCTGTGCCAAACGTAACCGCACAGTACCAGGCGCTCAGGCCCATGCCCGTGTAGTCGTTGCAGGTGGCGTCGAGCTGGGTGTTCTTGCCCTCGAACTGGTTGCCCACTCGGGCGGTGAAAAACTTGTTCTCCCTGATATCGCAGCCCTGGTTCTGCGTGTTGTGCTCCACTATGCCCCAGGAGGGCTTGCCGGCATTGGCGCCGTAGAATTCGTTGCCCGTGATCAGCGCGCCCTTGTTGAACTGCCCGAAAATGCCCGATGGCGACAAGCCGGAGAAGGTGTTCGGCTCGGGTATGTTCAGGAATTTGCAGTTGCTGACGATGTCGGCCACCGAGTTGCGCAGGTTGACGCTCTGCGCTACGTTGTCGAACGTGGTGCCGTTGGCGTTCACGTTGGCCAGCACACCGCCCAGCGTGCCCCGGCATTCGATACCGACTTTCATGTCTCTCATGCTGCCGCCCGCGGCCACGATCTTCGGGTCGTCGCCCTCGATGCCGAACGGCCGATACTCCGGGATGATGCTCAGGGCCCCGTTGAACTTGCAACTGCTGAACTGCACCCGCGTGCTCCAAATGGAAACGTGGATGGACGTGCCGCGCGGCTCGTTGTTGTGGTAGTCGTTCGGGACGGGTTGCCGCATCTCGTTCGGGTCCGCCAACGGGCCGTTGCTCTGAAACTCGCAGTTGACGAACCTGCTTTGGTTCCAGTTGTGCGGATACTTCATGAAGATGGCGCTGCGCTGGTTGTCCATGAATTTTGAATGCCAGGCGCTGACACTTCCGCCCCCATACGGGCCGCCGTGATGCAGCACGGATGTCTCGACGGACGACTGGCTGCCCGTGCCGCCATACGGCGGGCTGACCACTTTCGTCGTCCCGCACCAAACGCCGGAGGTCACGACACCCTGTCGGGCATTGATGATTTTAGCGACAAGAAGGGAGCAAACGCCTTGATTGGCGGGCGTTTGTTCCAGCGTTGGATTCCCGACGACATTGATGCCGTCCCACATTTTTTCCCTGCCGTCACAATCGTAACCGGTGAGCGTGGCGCCGCTGACAGCCAGCCTGCCGCCCGGCTCCACGGTGATGCCGATGGGGTAGCGCACCGAAGCGTCATAGACTTCCTTGCTGTCGGCAAACCGAATGACCGTGGATGTGCCGCTAATGACAAGCGTACGCCCGTTGGGCACCACCACCCTTGCCCTCACTGTTCGGCTGGTGTTCCAGGCAGGTTCGTCGGCAGCCACGATGTAGTCCTTGCCAGAATTGGGCACCACGTCGGCATTATAAGCGCAGTCGCTGCCAAATTTTATGAAGCAAAAGTTTTCCTCGTGTTCCTGGCCGTCGTCTTCCGTGTTGCCCGCCACAATCAGCCCGCCATCGGGTGTTTCGGTAATGGCAAACCCGCATGCACCTCCACCTTGACCATTGTAGTGCTTGCGCCATTTGATGTCTCCGCCGGCATCCAGTTTTATCACCATCATGTGCTCGGCACCATCTACCTCTGGAAGACCTGCCGGGCAACCTGTTACTGTGCCGGATACGGCGAAACCGCCGTCGGAAGTCTTGATGACCTTCGGGATAAAATCACCGCCGCTCATGGTGCCTAAATAGGTTGCCTTTGTAAGCGACAAGTCCTCTTTGTCAAAAAAGAGCAGATACGCTTCTCCCCAGAGGTAATAGTCGGAGTCAAAAGTACTGCAAGCGCCTTCATCGCAGTGCAAGCCCGGGCCCGAGTCGCCTCCAAGCGCATCGTTTGTCGCGTTCCACATGGTGAGTTGGTTCAACATGGCGGACACCACGATCTTGTCCGAGGTCAGCACCATGCTGTGGGGTACGTCCTCCGAGCCATCAGACCAGTCCTCAATATAAAAGCCATTTTGGGGTGTTGTTTCGTTACAGTTGTCAAACTCCCGTACAAAAGACGTGGTCCTGTATTTTGGGCCGTATGGATATTTGTCATACAGTTTTCCATCATAAAGGGCTGGAGGAAACGACGGGCTAAAATCGTAGAAGATGTCGCCCGGCAACACTTGGGCATCGGCCGTCTCGTTGCGCGCCGTCCAGGTTATCGAAGTGTGATCCGTGGCTGTTTCGGTTTGGAAACCGTTCGCGGGATCGTATTCGATCTTGGAAATCATGATGTCCGAATCATGGTGGCGGTGCTGCCCAAATCCGCCGTCTTCCACTTTCAGCAGGTAAGAAGCCCCAAAAATACGGACGTTTCCGTTGGGCAATACATCAAACCCGCAGGAACGGAATTCGCTGAGCTCGGTATGCTCTACTGGCAGAAATGCCTGGTGCCGGATGGTACCGTCGTAGCTGATCGCAACCAGCCATCGTTCTCGACGGAATTGACTCACAGTTTGGTTGACAGGGTCCTCTACAAGCCCACTGACCCATCCGGAGCAAAGCAAAAACGGATCGGGGCCGGGAACGTCAATAATGTCCAAAAGCCTGGAGCTCAAAATTGTTTTGAGCGGGTCTTTGGGAACAACAGGCGGTTGATAATAGACCGCATCCAGAGTGGTTTTGTTTATCCGTACCAACAAGCGCTGCGCTCCGCCAAAACCACCCAAAAAGCCTACGGCATAATAGGAGTCGTTGCTTGCCTCCACTACATTGGCAAGCCGTCCGGCGCTCGGAGTAACGGGGTCCGTTTCAATTACCCCATCGCGTAGCAAGGCGCCGTTTGGTGAGATTAAGCAGTAGGCGGGAACATCAGGATGTTGTCCATTGACCTCGTCCTCCCGGGCAAACCCAACCGCCAAATAGTTGCCCTCTGAAGTGGTAATGATGTCCAGTACCCAGTCTGCCCAAGGGGAGCCGTTCGAGCCTCCAACGTTGACGGATGTTGTCCATTGCGCTCCTTGCCCCCGGAGCAGAAGGGGAAATGCTGCGCAAAGCAAGGCGCAAGCCAAACTTGCAGCCATTAGTTGCATGTTTTTCATGACAAAAATGATTGGAGATGAAGAAATGGAAGCCTTCGCAGCCAACTAATTTGGCTTGCTTCCTGATCAAGCGGATTATGTTCCAATCACGAAATCGGGTCGGGAGGATTCGCTTAATCACTCATCGGTTCGTCTGTCGGGCCGGCTCATGCTGATGTCGTTCTTGTGGTCGTTTGCTTGCTTTTCTTGCTGTACGTGTCGTTCAATTTCTGATGCCGTTATGTACTTTTATGATTGGCACTAACGGGGGGATGTGCGCTGTACCGTCCGCTTAGGCGGCATAGGCGCACATCCATTGTTAGCATCATATTTATTACTTGACTATCTTGAATGCCCTGCCATACCCTAAAACGGCATTATCAGGAAACATGAGCAAATCGTTGAACCATACTTTGTCACACACTATTGATGAGTTAGTGCCATTGTCTTTTCTCACGAAATGACATTTTAGAGTGTCCAAGTCTCCGTTTTCCCAGCGGATATACGTTATTGGGTATTCTTCACTTTCAGTTTGATTGGGTGTAACCCCAAGGCGTTCGCTACCAGAGTCATTGAGATAGCACACGCCTCTGGGGCAGTCCATATTAGCGTTATATACCGTAAACTTCTCCCCGTTTATCAGGTATATTAGTTCGATAGAGTCGGGGTTGATGGAATTGGGAGTTGAGCCTAAAAGTAGGTTTTCTCCATTGTTATTTGAAATGAAAATTTCAACTCCAATGTCAATTACCTCACTTTGTGATTTCTCCTTTGTGCAAGAAACAAGCATTCCAAGAATGCAAAAAAACAAGTACTTCATTGAAAAAAAGTTTATTTTGTGAAATGTTATGGTTGAATGTTGTGAGTGAAATTTTGGGCATATTGATAATTGCCTAAATTTGAATTCCATGAATTGTAGTAAAACCACCCATTACCGCCATTTGGTCCCCAGCCCCAGTTCATATGAAATTTCAGGATGGAGTAGCAACTATTTTGATGTCTTTCATAGCCATCACAAACCCACATGTGGCAATTAGAGTAGGTATACCAGAGCCACGGAAACTTTTTCTTTCTTGTTCGACACCCATCAAGAAGTACTGGCTTGTTTGCGTCAATGTTTTGAACAACGGTCTGATATAGCCCCGTGCATTTTTAAAGGAACAAAGAGCGTATCTTTGCTTCATTTTGAGCATGAAAAAACGTTTGAGTTCAGTTTCGTATGAAGGGATGCGCCTGCGAGCGGTAGAGATGTTCCGTTCAGGTAAGAACCGCCAAGACATCATGTCCAGTTTGGGGATACCCAAATCAACGTTGTCACGATGGCTTGCGCGATACGATGCAGACAATCCTGCTTGGTACAAGAGCCTTCCGCCGGGCGGAACCCAGAGCAAATTAGGAACCGAAGACCTGCGGCGCCTGGTGGAAGAGTTGAACAAGGGTTGTACAGCGCAGGGATTTGAAGGGGAAATATGGACGCGGGGTCGCGTTGGTGTTGTGATTGAGCGACTTTTTGGGGTAAAGTATGACCCATCCCATGTGGGGCGGTTGCTGAAAAAGGTCGGATGGTCGCTGCAACGGCCTTCCAAACAGGCTCGCCAGCGTTCGGAAGAGCGGGTGCAGAAGTGGTATGCAGAGGACATAGGTCGCATTAAAAAAAAGTGAAGCGGAAAACCGCGTATTGTTTCATGCCGATGAGTGTGGGGTTTGCTTGCTGCCCTTTTGCGCCAAAACTTGGGCCCCCAAGGGCCAGACTCCGGTGCTTCAAGAATTCAAAAGCCGCGAGCATCTGAATCTGTTCGGCATGATTTCAACCCGGGGTGATTTGTGCTGGCAAATCCAACGCCTCCCTTTCAAGGCTGAAGATTTTGAGGAGTTTTTCACTTGGTTGAGCACCGAAGAACTGACGAACACCAAAATGCTGGTCGTATGGGATGGTGCTTCAATTCATAAGGGTCAGCCGGTAAAAGATTTTTTGCAACACAACCCCGGTATAATACACCTCGAAGCACTACCACCTTATTGCCCACAACTAAATGCCATAGAATTACTTTGGGATTACCTCAAGTGCCACAAACTCAAAAACCGGATTTTTCTCAATTTGGACGATTTGCAAAATGCCGTAGAATATGCACTTCACGAAATCGCTGATGACCCCGAACTCATCCGCTCTTTTTTCACTAAATCATCCGTCTCGTTCCTTTAAATATGCACGGGGCTATAAACGTCGCACATTCGTACATCCAACCGTTAGCATCAATCAGAGTAAAATGAAAATCCAATCCAGACAAAGTGCCCGACTTTCGGTAGAGTAAATAAGTCTGATGTGCGATTGAAAAAATTCTGATTTTTTCTATACGGTGGAACACCTCGGCCACCTTTAAACTCGGGGCTTCATTTACAGACCTAAAAGGTCAAAACCACATCAATATGAAAATCTATTTTTCATTTTTTACCCTCTTGTTTTGCTTTTCTCTTACGTTTATAACGTGTAAGGAGGAAAAAGTTTATGACGGCATATCAGGCACGGCCTCCGAAACTGTCAATCAGCCCGCAACAGGTAGGACAGGGGAGATTACACCCTTGGTATTTGAAGCCAATCTAAACGCTCAATTTGCAAGCAAACAGTACAGGAAGGAGGTGACAGTATATGAAGAAATACTATTTTCTGCGTCAGAAGGGGTCACAGAAGCCCAGCAAACGGAAGTGTTCGGTCTCGTTCAAAATATGATTACGCAGAAGCAGGATCAAAAGCCGTATTACATTGACGTAAATGTTAGGGAAAACAAGATAATACTGGCCTTTGCTGCTGAGAAAGTAGAGGGACCAAATATGAATGACACAATTCACGGGGTAAGCGTTTGTACCACTTTCCCTGCAAGGCTCGCAAAAGCAAGGAATTGCACCATTGAACGTTTCCCAGGTGCTGCCAACCTCCGACCAAATGGAGGGATACCACAAGTATTCTGCGCTACCGGCACTTTTTGTGATAATGCCTCTGATGCCATGTGTGGAGGTCTTGGCAGGATTGCCAAGGTCTTTAAGGCGAACATCCCCCAACCCGATAACTTCTATTACTTTACCGACATAATAGAGATAGGGCTATTGGGCTGGAACACGACAATAATAACCGGCTCTATAGCAGATGGGGTAATCGAGAAACAGACACCCACACTGTGGTATCGTGATGAACCTGGCATTCAACACCCTTTGTGCATATCAAGTGTCGAAATGAACCCTTACTATTGTCAAATTTGGACAGAAGTGCTTTCGGTGCTGCCGCCAAATTACTATGTCATTGACGTTAAGTTTGCAAAACTTGAGCCACATTTTGGCGGGCCAGCCGGTCATCATTGGTACATAACATTCAGAGTTGGGAAGGCCGTACAATGCTGCGATTGCTGCTGCTAAAGGAACTTGTTCGGTTTCAATTCTGACTGATTCCAACTTTCATCAGTGAGTGGCGATATCGTAGGCTTTTAACCGCAAGCCGAGCGTGTTCGCCACTCCTTAACCTCGCTTTTCAATGAAATCAATTCTGTTGCTCACCCTACTACTCCCTTTCGGTACTTTTGCGCAAGACACCATCCACGTGCCAGATTTGAACATTAGCCATTATTACAAGAGAATGATGTTCAGCGATAACAATAGCGTAACGCTGTTATCTATTGGCTTGGGCGGTCAAATAACGCATAGTTTTCACACTTTTAACTTGCACGACGGCTCGTTAAAAATGATAACAAACCCTGTTGTCCCATCCTTTGACCTCAAATATTCCGTATCCAAATTGCCAAATATCCAGGATGGGGCAGTCTCTTATCCTAACCTCCTGTTTATCGGGGAACGAAACGACTCTGTTTTTCTGATAAACACACAATTCACCCAAGACTTAGATTTCGTAGAAACCCTTGATTTGAAATATTTGCCAGTGGAGGGCCACAACATCGAGTCCACCCATGCTATCATTGACCCCGACAATGGCGAGCGTCTTTTTTTTGTTTCGTTTTTTACAACCAATAGTCAAAACTCAAGATCCCATGCTTTGATAAAAGTATGGCCCAACCATCAGTTGGAGGTAACGCGGATGGACAGTATAGAATCCCAAAAATTGGAAATACTGCACTATTTAAAGGATTTTGCTTTTTTAGGCGGGTATTATTATGTAACTGGGTACAATAGCCCGCTCAGTGCAATAATAGACACCAACCTGAATGTAGTGGACAAAGGCAACACCAATTATTTCGACCCTTTTAATTCGGACAATGACTATTCTTTGCGAGGGTACGTTGTTCGGCAGATAACGAATGACCGTATGGCAGTCATTGGAGACGGATATTATGGAAACTTCCCACCGTTAGTGAAACCGACAATTCAAACGGTCAAGGTAGAAAACGCAGAAATCGTGTTTGAAGATCATGATACTTATGCCACATCGGACAGGGGGACAGAAGGGGTCGAGGCGACTTACCCAACGCTCTCACACCCTGCCATATTCCTTGCCGGTGCCGAGCCGGAAACACCTTCTGATTTTACAAAAAGTTACATTTACGTTAAAAAATTAGTAGAAGGAGAAGAAGTGCTTTACAAACGCTATGGCAACGATTATTACTATGAAGCGAAAGGTATAGACTTCATGGAAAATGGAAACATTGTGATTTGCGGTTTTACCGTAAATTATCATACCACTGAGGGCTTTGAGGGCTTCTTCATGTTTTTAGACCAAGAAGGTGATGCTGTTCTCAGTACCGATTCCATTTTTAAGCCTACTGAAAAGTTGGACGTTTTTCCCGTGCCAGCTTCTGACAAACTTTTTTTCAAAACGGATTTGGCTCATGATGCCTATTTTGAAATAACCAATTTGATTGGCAATATTGTCTTTACAGAAAGGAATTCAAAGACTGGCTTTATTGATATAAGTGGCCTTTCATCCGGCTTTTACTTTTTAAGGGTATATGAAAGATCGAAAATTTACGCTTCCAAATTCGTAAAAATTCATAAATAATGCTAACTCTGCATGGCTGTCCATACCGCCTAAACGTCGGTACGGGCAGCCATGCCCCCGTTAGCACAAATTAGAGGATAAAAATATCCAACCAGACACAGTGAGCCAACTTATGGCAACCGGTAGAATCGTCTGAAATTGGGATATGACAAGTCTAATTTGCAAGCATAGCGGAGGGCACCCGAAACCTCTTAAAAAAATGAGGGATTAACCAGCCTGTATGGCTATAAATTTCTCTGATGATGAAAAAGATAATTTTCTTTTTTGCGCTGCTCCTTTTTGCGGCCACAACAAAGGCCCAGACAGATTTCATTGAACGGTTTCCCAACACCTCAATTTTGACAGCAGAGGAAGCGATTTTGTACGGGAAACTTTCCAATGTTGGGCGATTTTCATCGGCCAAGTTGATCAAGGTCAAAAATCTGGCAACCAGTGTGAACGCAAGCGGGAATTTGCAAATTCTGCTTACAGAAGACGAGTACCAGTTAGAAGAGTGCCAGAACCTTCAATTTGCGCCACAGACATCCCGGTACGTCGATGACCAAAACTATTACTACTACGGGATTCTTGTAGAGGGTGATTCCTGCGGGTGCAAATGCCAAAGCGGTGAAATAATGTTGGAAGCCCGCGAGGGCAGAAAATACGGATATGTCGTTGCCGACGACGCGCGGTTCGAGATACTCGCGTTGAACAGCGAATACAGCGTTATGGCCAGGGTGAACCCATCTTTCTTCGGCGACAAGACGGAATGCCTTGAACTGCCTGAAGAACAAGGTTTCTCAAAGCCGCAAAAACAGGCCGCCGCATCCCGCTCCGGCGAGGCATGCGTCATTCGGGTGTTGTTCCTTTACACACAGGCCGCCGAAGACCGTTTTGGCGTACTTGGGCTAAACGATATGGCCGCTTTGGGAATCTCCCAAACCAACCAGGCATTTGCAAATAGCCAAGTGACTGATGTCTGTGTCGCTAGGGCAAATTTCAGAGAGTGGGTAGGGTTTGCCGAAGACCCTAACGACATCGGTCAGGATATGCAAGACCTCCTGACCGATAATGTTGTTGCCCAATGGCGGGAGGATGACCTTGCAGACGTGGTTTGCCTGATCACTGATGCTGGTTATAATGATTTTCTGGGGTTGGCTGGATTTATCCCTAACCCAAATGGCCCTGGAATTATCTCAAACCTCGGCAACCCGATGTTCGGTCTTTCTTTTATGATCGTAGAGAGCGACAGTTTCAATGCCAATTTTACATTCAGCCACGAGCTGGGCCATGTGGTGGGCTGCAGGCATCAAACCTGTGCCACTTTTCTAAGCGGTGGCTGCGACAACGGCGGCGCGATTGAACATGGTCATGGCTGGGGGCATCGGCCTTGCTGGTTGTGCAGATGGAAAAATTACAGTACGATGATGCACCAACTCCAAGATGGCAACAATCGCCTGCTCCGATACTCCAACCCCGAAATAAACGACAAGGGAGCCACCGGGGTAACGGGCGTTTCCGAAAACGCCCAGTGGATACGGGACGGCAATGGCTGCACAGTTGCCGATTATTTCCCAGACCCAGTCATACCGTTCTCTGCCAACATCATAGGCTCGGACTTTATCTGCCATCCTTTTTCAGAGATTTATTCCGTTGGTGTGGCCGGGGCAATTGGTAGCCTCACCTACGAATGGCACATTTCCACGGACGGCGTGAACTGGGGCAACCCGGTTGGGGCAAACTACCAAATCGAATTGTACTCGACCAATTTTGCGGCTGGCATCATCGTATTCCTCCGCGTGAGGGTGACCAATCAGGCCGGCAATTCCGTGTTTGCATTCTTTAATGTTTTAATCAAGGAAAACAATGTGGTCTGCTTCCGTTCTGACGGGAATGCCCCAAACAGTTCGGGACAAGTGTTTGCGGCCTTCCCCAATCCTTCTGATGACCTGATACAAGTGACCGTAGGGGTGCAGGAGGATAACGTACCTGTTTTTATTCGTCTCTTCTCCTTAACGGGTGTGCTGCTCGAAGAGCGCCGCTACCTGCACAACCCCGGCACCCATACAGAAACGCTTTCCTTGAAATCGCTCCCCGCCGGGGCGTACGCGCTTCGAGCGCAAATAGGCAACATGTTCTTCAATAAACTAATCGTCAAGTCATGAAAAAGCCATTGTTCTTTCTTTTGCTTTTGTTGTCCACGACCACTTGCCGCAAAGACAGCGTTTTCGACGAGCATGGGTTTTATGGAGAAGGTTCCGCCAAACTAAACGGCATGCCGTGGACAGGAAAGACCGGGGTGTTTTTTACCGATGTCTTTTGCCAACCAGACTCTTGCATTGCCATAAACTTGTATCATCGTAATGAGAACGGCGCGCTTCGTGGTAAGTTAACCCTCAACCACGTCCCCATGAGTACGGGCAGACAAACCCTGAATTATACATGGCCACTTTCCAAAGATGTGTTGTGCGCGCTTTCCTACTCCGTATTTACTTCCGATGGCGATGTCATAACTGGCGACTACTCTGTTTTTGAACAGAACGACGACAATTACCTCGACATCACAGAACTTAATCTCAAAACAGGGGACATCAGCGGCAAATTTCAGGCAACGGTAGTTAGGGATTCTTTCTGGACATTTGCAGGGCATCAGCCAGACACGATCTGGATTACGGAAGGAGCCTTCTGGGGGCGAATTTTTAAGGAATAAAGAATCTGCTAACCCTGCATGGCTGTCCATACCTCCTAAGCGTCGGTACGGGCAGCCATGCCCCCGTTATCGCCAACAAAAGAAAAATAAACCATAAAATTGTAGGCGCATGAACGGGTTTACCAAAGTGTCATGGTCTTCCCTGCCGAGGAGACCGCCAGCAGACAATCCTCAAAGATTGTCACCTAACCTAAATCTTAACGCTTTTAAAAATTTTCGGCATGAAAAATTTCAAGTTTAACTCGATTAGGAGAACGGGGGCCCTATTCTCGGCTTTTCTGTTTTTGATGCTCGCAGGCAACAAGAGCATCAAAGCCCAAAATGATTCTTTCTGCCAAACGACAGGAGATGCAAACTCTATTGGACCTCTTCCTGCCTTTAGCAACCCAGAAAGTACAGGAGGGCCTTATTTTATCAAAATATACGTCCATTCTTTGGGAGATGATGATGGGGCGGGTGCTCAAACACCTGCCCAAATATATGAATCAATAGATCTCATGGGAAGTTCCTTTGCCCCCCACAACATATATTTTGTTTGGGATTGTGAAATCATCCCAATTAACAGTACCGAACTTAGCGGTTACAGCGGACTTCAAAGCCTTTGCAATATTGGCCAGTATTTCCTTCCGCACTCTGACGGCATAGACATTGTCATTGGTGGAGACAATGCGCCCGACTATGCTTATGCAAATGGGATTCCTGGGGATATTTTTTTGATTAAAGGCACGAGAACTGTTGGCTTTCCCGGAAATCAAGGCACGTATGTGTTTTCAAGAAGTTTGGTTATCTCCCATGAAATGGGACATTGTTTGGGGCTGTGGCATACTTTTCACGGCAAAGAAGACGCAAAAGATTGTAATGGAAACGACATAGAACAAGAATGCCTTGAGTGTGCCAATGGATCAAACGGGGCAACTTGTGGCGATTATGTCGAGGACACCCCAGCCGACCCCGGATTTGGAGAGATAAATTCATTCTTGTCAAATTGCAATTATGTATGGAATGATATAGACGCGTGTGGCGAGCCTTACAACCCCAACACTAATCTGATAATGTCGGTTGTGTACCCTCCCGGATGCATGACCCACCACACCGCTGGCCAGGGCGAGCGCATGCGCCAAATCATCTCCATTTCTCCCATCCTCCAGGCCTGCCTCGTCACACCCGATTTCGTCGGCCACACCATCACCGCGAACACCACATGGACGACCGCCAACACGCCCAACAACGGGGATTTTCTCATCGAGAACGATTTGGTCGTCGAAAGCGGCGCGACCCTGACCATCAGCGCCGGCGTGACGGTGCACTTCGGCGAGCAGAGCCGCCTCGTCGTCAAGCCTAACGCAAGGCTGGTGCTGCACGGCACGCTGACGGGCATGGGCTGCCGGGGCCACACCTGGCAGGGGGTGAAGGTGTGGGGCAGCACGCCCGCCAACTCGCAGTATGCGGTAAACGGGGTGCGGGCACAGGGCCGCATCGAGTGCATGCCCGGATCGCTGATCGAGAACGCAAAGGTCGGCATCCAACTGTACGGCCCCACCTACACGCTGGCTGGCGGTCAAATCAGTTGCACAGGGGCGACCATCAAGAACTGCCCGATCGGGGTGGAGTTTGCGCCCTACCAGAACTTCTGGCCTTTTTCCGCCCCGGCGGGGCAGCAGGGCCAGCCGCGCAACTACTTCGGCTCGTTCGGAACGACCACGTTCCTGACCGAGGACGACTACCCGCACGACGAGCCGTTCTACGCCTTCGTCCACATGACGGGCGTGAACGGCGTCGGGCTGTCGGGTTGCTCCTACACCAACGCAAGGGCGATAACGGGCGGCAGCATCGCGGACTGGGGCTACGGCATCTTTGCCAACGACGCGGGCTTCAGCGTCACGGCCACGGGCGTGGGCAGCACCTACCCGCCGAGTTCCTACATCTTCTCCGGTTTCAGCGGGCTTGGCTATGGCATCTACACCGCCCGCATCGTCACCAACCGCCCCTACACGGTGCGGCAGGCGAACTTTGAAAAGTGCTTCGTCGGCATCCGCAACAAGTCTGTGACAGGCGGCACGCTCCTGTTCAACAACTTCAGCCTCGGCCAGTTGCCCTCCACCGACCCGACAGGCGACCAGGTTGGCGTGATCTTCGAGACGGACGTGGCGGGCTTCACCTGCGAGGAGAACGATTTCATCGGCGGCAGCGGCAAAACCGAGACCACCATTGGCACCATCTGTATCAACACGGGCATCGCCAACAAGACCATCCGTCGCAACAATTTCCATGGCCTGACCATCGGCAACCTCTCCAACCAGCAGAACGCCTCCCAGTTGCCGCAGGACGGCATCCGGGGGCTTTACTACGACTGCAACAAGAACTTCGATGTACTTGAAAAGGACTTCTTCGTACCGAACGGAAGGATTAGGGCAAGGCAGGGGTTGGAGATCGACAACCAAGGTCAAATTACCTACAATGCGGCGGGCAACCGTTTTTCCTACACGGGCATTGACTTTTCCAACCTTGGCGCGCCGATCCAGTATTTCTACAACCCCTTTGGGCAGAACGAGGAGCCATTGACGATCGAGGGTATTATTCAAAAAATCCCGGCCCCGCCCAACACCTGCCCTGTCACCTACTGCGAGCCGCCGTGCAGGACGAGGGAAGAGATCGCCCTGGTCAAATCCGATTTCTACCAGCAAAAGGGCGCGTACCTCGCCGCCCAATCAAGTTATGCCACAAACCCGACGGAGGAGCTCGCACGACAGATGGCCTACCGCCGGCGGGTGATGGACGAGGATGCCTACCTGGTGGTCGTCCACGAACTGTACGACACCCTCGGTTTCCACGCCGACACGCTACGCGCCTGGCTGGCGCATCTGGGCAGCCTCGAAGGGGACTTGTGGCTGGCGGGTGAGCGCCTGGGTTCGGGCAACGCACCGGCAGCCTTGTCGCTGCTCAACGGTGCCATCGGCAAGTACCAACTGGCGGGCGACGGGCAGGCCGATATCGGCAACTGTCAGGCCATCATCGGCCTTTTGGACGGCAAGCCGCTCTATGAACTGGATGCGGCCACCCTGCAGTCCGTCAAAGGCTACCTCGGCGTGGACGGCTATGCCGAGGGCTGGGCCAAGAGCATCCTGACGCTTTATGGCGGGCATTTCCCTGCCGAATATGTCAAGGGCGGGGGCAGCATCGAGGAGCGCTCTCTGGAAGGCGGCGGCCCGCCCGACATGGTGCGGCAGCCCGAATGGGTGCGGGCAAGCCCCAACCCGGCAAGGGACTTTGTGGGCTTCTCGATTTCCTTGCCCGGAGAAGTGAAAGAGGCCTCCATCCGCATCTTCGACGTGAACGGCAGATTGGTACAGGCACAGCATGGCCTCACATCCACCGGTACGTTCACCTGGAATCCTGCCGGGAATCCTGCCGGGGTGTATTTCTACCATTTGGCAGCCGACGGCAAAGTGCTGAAGAGCGGCAAAATCATCCTGAGCAAGTAAGTTTTTTCGTCACCTGCCCGTCCGGTTGCCCGGTGCCATCGGACGGGCATTTATGCTTTTTGTCATGAGATATTTATTGATACTCATATTGGCTTGCATCGGATACGCAGCCCCTGCCCAGCCGGGCTTTAGCCGCGCCTACGACCTCGGGGAACGGGCGGCAGGGTTCCAAAGCATTGAGCTGTCAGGCGATACATTGGCGGTGTATGGCACAGCGTTGGAACAAGGGCAATTCGCCTTCGGCATGCTCCTCGCCCGTTTTGACACGAGCGGCAACTTGATTGATTACCATATCTACAACGACAGTTTGGGCGATGATTTCACGGTGGCGTACCCCAATAGCCTTGCCAAACTGAGCGATGGGAGCGGGTATGTGGGTGTGGGGCAGGTTTTTTACAGAAAAAACGGGTATTTGGCAAGGTTCGACCATTCTGGGGCGCCGGTTTTCCTGAAAGAATACGATGACCAAGCCTCGGAATCTGATTTTTACAAAGAAGTGAAAGTATTGGGCGATGGTTTTCTGATCTTGGGAGACAAGGCGGACGCTTCCAACTTTGTCTTGAACGCGTTCATAATGAAAACAGATTTCCAAGGAAACAAAATCTGGGAAAAAAAAATCACGACACCCAACAGGCGAACCTTATTTAATAGCGTATTAGTTCTGAATGAAAACGAATATGTCATTGGTGCGACAACTACTGCGGTGCAGGGAGTACCCTTGCCACAAGTCAAGAACACCAGCAAGATATTTGCCTTAGACAGCCTTGGAAACGTGAAGTGGCAATGGGAAAGCCAGCCGTCGTTGGAGGAATTGGGTGCTGGCAGCATGTTCAAGACACCAGATGGTAATTGGGCATACACAAGTGCAAGGGGTTGGTACAATGCTACTTACAATGAAATATCCAAACAGCCAAAATTTATCATCAGGGATGAGGACTTCAACATAATAAGGGATGACACATTTGGTGTGGCGGATTTTCCGATAAACTATTTTACCAAGGCGATTGAATTGAACGAAGGCGGTTGGTTAGCCATAGGTTTGAAACCTGTCCACTATCCCATTCCTCCCGTGCCGATGTGGTACAATTCCTTTTCCGGCTGGATGGTGCGCTTGGACAGTCAGGGCGACCAACTCTGGAGCCGGGTGGATACGGCGTTTTGGAGTTACGAGACCGGCTCCACCAATTACTATTACGATGCTGTGGAACTGCCAAGCGGCAGCCTGGTCGTATGCGGGTACAGCCGCACTTACGAGCCTGTACCCAAGGACTGGGGCTGGCTCATCAAGGTCAGCAAAGACGGCTGCTTAGACACGCTGTTTTGCAACCCGGTAAGCGCTTCGTTCCCCGTCATGCCTGACAAGACCGTGACCCTGTATCCCAACCCCGCTTCTTCTTGGGTTAACATACAAAGTGAAGGCATAGATAAATGGGACAGGATAGAGGTATTCAATGTGCATGGGCAGTTGATGCAGGCCATGCGCGACACCACAGAGTCCCGCATAGACATCAGCAGACTGGATGACGGGTTGTATTTCATACGGCTGACAAAGGCCGGGCAATCCGTGACAAAGAAGGTGATAAAAAGGCGATAACAACGGATGTACGCCTATGCCTCCTAAGCGTCGGCACAGCGTACATCCAACCGTTATCGCCAACAAAAGAAAAATAAACCATAAAATTGTAGGCGCATGAACGGGTTTACCAAAGTGTCATGGTCTTCCCTGCCGAGGAGACCGCCAGCAGACAATCCTCAAAGATTGTCACCTAACCTAAATCTTAACGCTTTTAAAAATTTTCGGCATGAAAAATTTCAAGTTTAACTCGATTAGGAGAACGGGGGCCCTATTCTCGGCTTTTCTGTTTTTGATGCTCGCAGGCAACAAGAGCATCAAAGCCCAAAATGATTCTTTCTGCCAAACGACAGGAGATGCAAACTCTATTGGACCTCTTCCTGCCTTTAGCAACCCAGAAAGTACAGGAGGGCCTTATTTTATCAAAATATACGTCCATTCTTTGGGAGATGATGATGGGGCGGGTGCTCAAACACCTGCCCAAATATATGAATCAATAGATCTCATGGGAAGTTCCTTTGCCCCCCACAACATATATTTTGTTTGGGATTGTGAAATCATCCCAATTAACAGTACCGAACTTAGCGGTTACAGCGGACTTCAAAGCCTTTGCAATATTGGCCAGTATTTCCTTCCGCACTCTGACGGCATAGACATTGTCATTGGTGGAGACAATGCGCCCGACTATGCTTATGCAAATGGGATTCCTGGGGATATTTTTTTGATTAAAGGCACGAGAACTGTTGGCTTTCCCGGAAATCAAGGCACGTATGTGTTTTCAAGAAGTTTGGTTATCTCCCATGAAATGGGACATTGTTTGGGGCTGTGGCATACTTTTCACGGCAAAGAAGACGCAAAAGATTGTAATGGAAACGACATAGAACAAGAATGCCTTGAGTGTGCCAATGGATCAAACGGGGCAACTTGTGGCGATTATGTCGAGGACACCCCAGCCGACCCCGGATTTGGAGAGATAAATTCATTCTTGTCAAATTGCAATTATGTATGGAATGATATAGACGCGTGTGGCGAGCCTTACAACCCCAACACTAACCTGATAATGTCGGTTGTGTACCCTCCCGGATGCATGACCCACCACACCGCTGGCCAGGGCGAGCGCATGCGCCAAATCATCTCCATCACCCCCATCCTCCAAGCCTGCCTCGTCACCCCCGATTTCGTTGGCCACACCATCACCGCGAACACCACATGGACGACCGCCAACACGCCCAACAACGGGGATTTTCTCATCGAGAACGATTTGGTCGTCGAAAGCGGCGCGACCCTGACCATCAGCGCCGGCGTGACGGTGCACTTCGGCGAGCAGAGCCGCCTCGTCGTCAAGCCTAACGCAAGGCTGGTGCTGCACGGCACGCTGACGGGCATGGGCTGCCGTGGCTACACCTGGCAGGGGGTAAAGGTATGGGGCAGCACGCCCGCCAACTCGCAGTATGCGGTAAACGGGGTGCGGGCACAGGGCCGCATCGAGTGCATGCCCGGCTCGCTGATCGAGAACGCAAAGGTCGGCATCCAACTGTACGGCCCCACCTACACGCTGGCTGGCGGTCAAATCAGTTGCACAGGGGCAACCATCAAGAACTGCCCGATCGGGGTGGAGTTTGCGCCCTACCAGAACTTCTGGCCTTTTTCCGCCCCGGCGGGGCAGCAGGGCCAGCCGCGCAACTACTTCGGCTCGTTCGGCACGACCACATTCCTGACCGACGACGACTACCCGCACGACGAGCCGTTCTACGCCTTCGTCCACATGACGGGCGTGAACGGCATCGGGCTGTCGGGTTGCTCCTACACCAACGCAAGGGCGATAACGGGCGGCAGCATCGCGGACTGGGGCTACGGCATCTTTGCCAACGACGCGGGCTTCAGCGTCACGGCCACGGGCGTGGGCAGCACCTACCCGCCGAGTTCTTACATCTTCTCCGGTTTCAGCGGGCTCGGCTATGGCATCTACACCGCCCGCATCGTCACCAACCGCCCCTACACGGTGCGGCAGGCGAACTTTGAAAAGTGCTTCGTCGGCATCCGCAACAAGTCTGTGACCGGCGGAACCCTCCTGTTCAACAACTTCAGCCTCGGCCAGTTGCCCTCCACCGGCCCGACGGGCGACCAGGTTGGCGTGATCTTCGAGACGGACGTGGCGGGCTTCACCTGCGAGGAGAACGATTTCATCGGCGGCAGCGGCAACGCCGAGACGACCATCGGCACCATCTGCATCAACACGGGCATCGCCAACAAGACCATCCGCCGCAACAATTTCCATGGCCTGACCATCGGCAACCTCTCCAACCAGCAGAACGCCTCCCAGTTGCCGCAGGACGGCATCCGGGGGCAGTACTACGACTGCAACCAGAACTTCGATGTGCTTGAAAAGGACTTTTCCGTGCCGAACGGAAGGATTAGGGCAAGGCAGGGGTTGGAGATGCCTGATCCAAATAACCCCAGCCAAGTCGTTTATGGTGCGGCGGGCAACCGTTTTTCCCATACGGCCATTGACTTCTCCAACTTTGGCGCACCGCTCCAGTATTTCTACAACCCTTTTGGGCTGAATCAGCAGCCTCTGGTAGTGGAAGGGAATATCACCCTTGTGCCCACGGACAGGGAAAACGGTTGCCCCGTCACCTACTGCGAGCCGCCGTGCAGGACGAGGGAAGAAATCTCTTTGGTCAAATCCGATTTTTACCAGCAAAAGGGCGCATACCTCGCCGCCCAATCAAGTTATGCCGCAAACCCGACGGAGGAACTCGCCCGCCAGATGGCCTACCGCCGGCGGATGATGGACGAGGACGCCTACATGGTGGTCGTCCATGAACTGTACGACACCCTCGGCTTCCATGCCGACACGCTGCGCGCCTGGCTGGCGCACATGGGCAGCCTCGAAGGGGACTTGTGGCTGGCCGGCGAGCGCCTGGGTTCGGGCAACGCACAGGCAGCCATGTCGTTGCTCAACGGCGCCATCGGCAAGTACCAACTGGCTGGCGACGAGCAAACCGACATCGGCAATTGTCAGGCTATCCTCGGCCTTTTGGACGACAAGCCATTCTATGAACTGGATGCGGCCACCCTGCAATCCGTCAAAGGCTACCTCGGTGCGGACGGCTACGCAGAGGGCTGGGCCAAAAGCATCCTGACGCTTTACGGCGGGCATTTCCCTGCCGAATATGTCAAGGGCGGGGGCAGCATCGAGGAGCGCTCTAATGAAGGCGGCGGCCTGCCCGGCATTGTGCCCCAGCGTGAATGGGTGCGGGTAAGCCCCAATCCGGCGAGGGACTTTGTGGACTTCTCGATTTTGCTGCCGGGAGAGGTCAAGGAAGCCTCCCTCCGCATCTTTGACGTGAACGGCAGATTGGTACAGGCACAGCATGGCCTCACATCCACCGGTACGTTCACTTGGAATACGGCCGGGAATCCTGCCGGGGTGTATTTCTACCATTTGGCAGCCGACGGCAAAGTGCTGAAGAGCGGCAAGGTCATCCTGAGCAAGTAAGTTTTTTTTCATCACCTGCCCGTCCGGTTGCCCGGTGCGCCCGGACGGGCAATTTTGCTTTTTGTCATGAGATATTTATTGATGCTCATATTGACTTGCATCGGATACGCAGCCCCTGCCCAGCCGGGCTTTAACGAGGCCTACGATCTTGGAGCCTTGGCGGCAGCATTCGCAAGTATGGAGTTGTCAGGCGACACGCTGGTGGTGTATGGCGTAGCGAAAGAGGAGGGGCAGACCGCATTCGGGATGCTCTTTGCTCGCTTCGACACGAGCGGCAATATTTTAGACGCTCGCATTGACTATGACAGCATGGGCAAACATTTCACGGTAGTATCCCCTAACGGTTTCATCAAACTTAGCGACGGAAGTGGGTACGCAGGCGTAGGGCAGTTTTTCAATCCACAGAATGGTTACCTTGCAAGATTTGACAATAGCGGAGAGTTGGTGAACTTTGTGGAGTATTATGAGGATAGTTATACCAACCATATATCCCGAGCAATAATAGAAACAAACGATGGCTATCTGATTTGCGGAACTGAATATAGCCCCTCAACCGATATGGAAGTGTTTATCCAAAGAATAGATATGGAGGGCAATATAAAATGGAAAAGGCGATATGGGACAAATAATAAATTAGATTTATTCGGAGGCATTCTCAAGTTGAACGACGATGAATATGTTGTTGGAGGAAGCACGATAACCATTCCAGTTGTGACACCATTGCCTCAAACCAAATACACCAGTAAAATCTTTGCTATTGACAGCCTCGGCAATATCAAATGGCAGTGGGAGAGCCAGCCGTCATTGAATGAAATTGGGGTAGGGAACATTCATAAATCAGAGGGAAATAATTGGGTCTATAAGAGCGCAAGAGGCTGGTACAACTCCACCTATAATGAAATATCTGTTCAGCCCAAATTTATTATTCGGGATGAGGATTTCAATCTTATCAGAGAAGATACATTTGGAGTGGCCGATTACCCTGTGAATGGCTTTGCTAAGCTCATCCAACTCAATGACGGAGGCTGGTTGCTAATTGGTGTCAAACCTGTCCATTATCCCATCCCTCCCGTGCCGATGTGGTACAATTCCTTTTCCGGCTGGATGGTGCGCTTGGACAGTCAGGGCGACCAACTCTGGAGCCGGGTGGATACGGCGTTTTGGAGTTACGAGACCGGCTCCACCAATTACTATTACGATGCTGTGGAACTGCCAAGCGGTAGTTTGGTGGTATGCGGGTACAGCCGCACTTACGAGCCTGTACCCAAGGACTGGGGCTGGCTCATCAAGGTCAGCAAAGACGGCTGCTTAGACACGCTTTTTTGCAGTCCGGTAAGCGCTTCTTTCCCCATCATACCAGACAAGGCCGTTACTTTGTATCCCAACCCGGCTACTTCCTGGCTTGATATCCAAAGCGAAGGCATAGATAAATGGGACAGGATAGAGGTATTCAATGTGCATGGGCAGTTGATGCAGGCCATGCGCGACACCACAGAGTCCCGCATAGACATCAGCAGACTGGATGATGGGGTATATTTCATCCGCCTGACAAAAGCCGGGCAATCTGTGACAAAGAAGGTGATAAAAAGGCGATAACAACGGATGTACGCCTATGCCTCCTAAGCGTCGGCACAGCGTACATCCAACCGTTAGCCACAAAATAAACATAAACACACACCAATCTTTTCACTTTTAAAACATCCCAACTATGAAAAGAAATTTCATTCCCGATTGCTGCTTCTACATAAGCCAACGCATACTGCCGGTTGCAGTACTTTTAATTTTTGGGGGTCAGGTATTGCACGCTCAGGAACCTGGCTGCAACTGCCCGCTGATAGTTGGGAGCGACGTAGGGCTTCCCAAGTTGTCCACATCAGGAATATCCCTGCCCAAAATTGGCGGCTGTATCAAGGTGAAAGGCCAGTTTGCGATAGATGTTTCCTTCCCGGTCGGCTCTAATCAATTTGATGGGGTTGACTTTCAGATGGACCCCGGTGCCTTGCTCGTCGTGGTGAACATAGCAGGGCAGCCGGTCAGCAACGTCGGCATCGTGAACTCCACGCTGCGCGGATGCACACAAATGTGGAGAGGGATTTCCATGCGCAGCAAGCCCGGCTCCAACTCGGTTTCCCGGCTGGATATGACCAACTGCGTGGTCAAAGACGCACAATATGCCGTCAGTCCTGACCCCGGTTCTATTGTTTTCCTGTACCAGAACAACTTTGACAAAAACTGGACAGGCTTGAACCTCGTGACGTTTAACGGCGGCGGAATAAGCCTGGGTTTGGGAGGAAACACGTTTCAAGGTACAGGGCCGTTGCTGCCCCCTTATAGTCAGCAGTTGCCCGCGCCTGGTTCGCAGGCGGCTTTCGGCATAAACATGGACCGGTGCGCCGACATCAGGATAGGGGATAACGGGAGCAACTTTTTCAAGGGGCTGAAGACTGGCATATATGGGCAAGGATGCCTCAACACGGTCATTCGGCAATGCCACTTTGAAGGGATATTCCCGCCCTATTTGTTTCTCGACGGCTCCAAAGGCATCGAGTTGTATTCGTGCAGGGACAACCAACTCAACTTCAACAGTTTTTCTTACATTGAACGCGGTATCAGGGTGATTGCCTCCCGAGGGGGCATTCAGATAGAATCCAACGGCCCGTTTATTGTGACTGGGAACGCCATTGAGGTCAACAATTTTGACATCCTGCCGAACGGGTACGGCGACCCGATTGACATGCGCATTGAAGACAATTTGAATGTATTGTCTTATGGGGGAACTTGCATCCGGGCAACGCATATACATGGGACAGGAAGGATCAGCCTGAGCGGGAACGTCATGACGGTAAATGGAGTAGATTACGATGGACAACAAGTGAATTATGGCATTGAGTTCAGCAACTACAATTCGGGCAACGGCAACGTCAGCATCAACCTCAACCAGATTGAATTGGTTGCCAGCAACAAAAAGACGGGCGCTATCCTCACAAGCAACAACCCTTCCAAAACACTGGTGCTCCGCAACGGCATCAACAGCGGCACGCACGGCTTTACAGGCTTCGGGATACTGGCGGCCAACACAGTCAAATGCCAGATGGTGGACAACACCGTGGACGGCAACACCTATCCGGGCGGCTATTCCATCGGGGAGGCGTTCCGGGTGGACATGAGCAGCAGTTCCATCCTTTGCTGCAACCAGCCCGACGAGACCACCTTCGGCGTCTGCTACCTCGGGCCAAACAGCACCAATTTCGCCAACACCACCTTCAAAAAGCATGTCAACCGGCTTTACTTGTACAATGCTGTCACGGGTATCCAGACGAACACCGGGAACGATTGGACTTTCAGCGACCCGGGCAAACAATGGGATGCCCTATACGAAGGGAATAATTTCCAAATACCAGCGTCAAGATTTTTTGTCGAACCAAGTCTGATGCCCGACGGTTACGGCAAAATCGAGGTGGTCGGCGGCACCCAGATGGACAAAGAAAACTGGTTCTCATTTCAAGGCATCGATCCGGTTTGTTTCATTGACATCAACATACCGCCCACGCCGTCCGTTTTCTGCGGCTTTCAAGGATACCCGCTGCAAGGAGGCATAGACCCCAAGGACGAGTGGGCGGCGGGAGGCAGTGCGGCCACCGGCATGGGCGCCATGCTTTGGGAAGCCCGGCGGCAGTTGTACGGCAAATTAGAGCGTGAACCGGCCCTGATTGGCCACAGCAGCGCTGTTTCCGATTTCTATGCACAGGCAGACAACGGCGCCGTTGGGGCGTGGTATGCATTTGAGCAAGGGCTGGCCGACCTTTATACCTTCCCTTCAGGTATGGAAAACGCTTATTCGACTTTGCTGGGCGCTTGCCGCTCCAAAAGCGGCGATTTGGCCTCTATTGCCGAGCAGTTAGAAACAACCGATCCATCCACAACGGGTTACGCCACCCTGATGGGGCAACGAAACCTGTTGCTAAACGAAATGGATTCTTTGTTTTCCCTGTTGTTAGCCTCCGATTCGCTCCTGCAAGCGGAATTCTCGAGCAGGACAGGTGCGCTGACAGCGGTCAACCAAAACCTACCCGGCAGCGAGATTTATCACGACAACGAACGGGCGCTGAACGCCGTGCTTTTGCAGGTATATCTGCAAAAAGACTGGGTTTTTGACCATGCACAGCGCCAGGTGATTGACAACGTCGCCGCCCAATGCCCGCTTTCCGGCGGCCGGGCGGTTTATCTGGCCCGAAGCCTGAAAAGCCTTTACAGCCAACCCGACTGGAGCCAGGACCACTGTATGAACACGGAAGAACGTTCGTCCGACGAGCAGAACCCAGCAGCACAGTTGGGCGTCACTTTGTTCCCCTCGCCGGCAAGCGACCTGCTTCATGTTCGCTCAGAGCGACCTTTCGGCACTGATTCCCGGCTGCGGGTATTCGATTTGCGCGGGCAGACCCTACGCGACCTGCGCCTGCCGGAAGGTGTGGGGCAAGCGACGGTTGATTTGTCGGGGATGCCCGAGGGCATCTACATCCTTGAGTTAAGGAGCGACTCTTTCGAGCGCTTGGTTCAAAAATTTTCCTTGAACAGACGATAGTTCAGGCAATGTCATTCCTTCCCCTACCCGGCCGATTTCGGCCGGGTAGGGGCTTTTCCATTTACTTCAAAACTTGAAACACCGTGAAAGAAGTAATGCTTTGCATTTTGGGGCTGTCGCTCGCCCTTCCGGCGAGGTCACAAAAAGAAGACTATAACTGGGTGCTGGGGGACCTTATCAGCACGGACAGTCTTTTTCAGATGGCTATCATGAACTTTAACCATGACCCGGTCTCCATTGAATACGTCCCTAAAAGTGTGGGAATGGATATGGTCACCAGCAGCCTTTCGGATTCGAGCGGACGATTAGTTTGTTTTTCCAATGGTACACATATCTTTAACAGTGAATTCGAAATTATTGAAAATGGTAATGATTTACAACCTTCCCAATGGTACCCGTCCGGATTCTTTAGCACTCAAGGAATGACGCTTTTACCTGTAGGACAGCGAAAGTATCTACTAGTGGATGGCAAATTGATGCATTTTAAGGGAAGTAACGGGCTTTGGTCAAGTGGTTTTTCTCCCGCTACTTTTTCCATGATAAATTTTGAAGAGTCTGCACCTTACGGAAGGGTTGAAGTAAAAAAAGAGGCCATCTATAATGACACAGTGAATTTCCATGGGACAGCCGCGGTACGCCATGCCAATGGCCGTGACTGGTGGGTCATTTCACAAAAAATGGAAAGCAATAAATATAGTATAATATATCTAAATGATGTATATCCCAAACAGCATACGCTCCAATCTATCGGAGACTCCTTGCCTCCGGGTTGGGACCATTCCGTATTTTCGCCCGACGGGAAGTGGTATGCCCGGTATAGTTGGTGGGGGTGGTCCGGTGCCGGTTGTTCCAGTCTCTACCTGTACAACTTTGACCGATGCTCGGGCGAGTTGTCGAATTTCCGATCGTACAGGCTGAAAGACGATGGCCCCGGCGGGGTGGCCATATCCCCCAACTCGCGTTATTTGTATGTGTCCAACTGGGACACCATTTTTCAATACGACCTGTACGCACAGGATATTTTCGCCACAGAGACCGTAGTAGCCGGCTATGACGGGTTTCGGGGCGAGGACGGCTGGCCCGTGCGGTTTTTCACGCCGCAACTGGCGCCTGACGGGCGGATTTATATCTGCGTACCCAACGTGAGTTCGCGCTACCTGCACTACATCGAACACCCTGATTCGGCTGGCCTTGCCTGCAAAGTGGTGCAGCACGGCATCAAACTACCGGTGTACAACAGCAACACGCTTCCCAACCTGCCGTATTTCAGGCTGTACGAAGAAAAAGGCAGCCCCTGCGATACGATATGGAAGGGGGAACGGGAGGATTATGCCGGTATTTTGCTCCACCCCAACCCTGGCGGCGCCTCGGTCAACCTCCGCATACCCGGCGACGGGTTGGAGCGGGAAGGGCAACTGAACATGTATTCGACGATAGGGAGCCTCGTGTTGAACATGCCCTTGCCCGCCAAAACAACTGACAATTCAATAAACACAAATGCGTTGGGCATTGGACTGTATTTTTACGAGGTCGTGGTCAACGGGAAACGGGTTTCCAGGGGGAAATGGATAAAAAATCAAAATTAATGGTGTGGCTAACTTTGCTTCCCCGCCCATAGCCGCTAAACGCGGCTACGGCGGGGAAGCCCCCGTTAGCACCGATTGGAAAATAAAAACGGCCGATGCGACGACGCGAATAAATATTTGATTTTTAGTGTTTTTTGGGCGATGTCGAGCTGGCTTGCCGGGATTGGTTGGGGGCATCCGCCCCGGGAGTTCCGGCCCCGGGTTTGGCAGATGGCCCGCCGCGACGACGACTTTTAAGTGCCAAAATAAAATCTGATGAAATACACCGCTTCACCCAATCTTTTGTGGGCCAAGCCTCTGCTTCCGAAGTCATGTCGGAGGCAGGAACTTGCTCTTGAATAGTGAGCATAATTTGAGCGTCAGGAGTGACCATAACGCTTGTTTACGTTATTTGATATTTTTGAAAAAGTTGGATTCCAAACCGCTTTCGCTCCAAGAGCTTCTACACATTATAGCCCCGTGCATTTTTAAAGGAACAAAGAGCGTATCTTTGCTTCATTTTGAGCATGAAAAAACGTTTGAGTTCAGTTTCGTATGAAGGGATGCGCCTGCGAGCGGTAGAGATGTTCCGTTCAGGTAAGAACCGCCAAGACATCATGTCCAGTTTGGGGATACCCAAATCAACGTTGTCACGATGGCTTGCGCGATACGATGCAGACAATCCTGCTTGGTACAAGAGCCTTCCGCCGGGCGGAACCCAGAGCAAATTAGGAACCGAAGACCTGCGGCGCCTGGTGGAAGAGTTGAACAAGGGTTGTACAGCGCAGGGATTTGAAGGGGAAATATGGACGCGGGGTCGCGTTGGTGTTGTGATTGAGCGACTTTTTGGGGTAAAGTATGACCCATCCCATGTGGGGCGGTTGCTGAAAAAGGTCGGATGGTCGCTGCAACGGCCTTCCAAACAGGCTCGCCAGCGTTCGGAAGAGCGGGTGCAGAAGTGGTATGCAGAGGACATAGGTCGCATTAAAAAAAAGTGAAGCGGAAAACCGCGTATTGTTTCATGCCGATGAGTGTGGGGTTTGCTTGCTGCCCTTTTGCGCCAAAACTTGGGCCCCCAAGGGCCAGACTCCGGTGCTTCAAGAATTCAAAAGCCGCGAGCATCTGAATCTGTTCGGCATGATTTCAACCCGGGGTGATTTGTGCTGGCAAATCCAACGCCTCCCTTTCAAGGCTGAAGATTTTGAGGAGTTTTTCACTTGGTTGAGCACCGAAGAACTGACGAACACCAAAATGCTGGTCGTATGGGATGGTGCTTCAATTCATAAGGGTCAGCCGGTAAAAGATTTTTTGCAACACAACCCCGGTATAATACACCTCGAAGCACTACCACCTTATTGCCCACAACTAAATGCCATAGAATTACTTTGGGATTACCTCAAGTGCCACAAACTCAAAAACCGGATTTTTCTCAATTTGGACGATTTGCAAACTGCCGTAGAATATGCACTTCACGAAATCGCTGATGACCCCGAACTCATCCGCTCTTTTTTCACTAAATCATCCGTCTCGTTCCTTTAAATATGCACGGGGCTATAACCACTTAAATTGTTTTTCATGAAAAAAAACGTCCGTTTTTCAGCTCTCCTTTTGCTTCTTTTAGCGGTAGCTTTTATTACCTGTACAAAAGAAAACCCTCAGAACCACCAAAACACCTTTCGTGATTCAGCATCTGATCGAACTCCTACCGATCTGTTTGCCTTGGAGACCAATGATGTCAGTTGTATAGATGGAATATTATGTTTTAAGGACAACGTAACCTTTGAAAGGGTCAGGCAATCCTTGATTCAAATATCAAAAGACACTTCCATCATCAATCCCTATCTTAGAAGCAAAGGAATCACACCGGGAGTAGATGGCGATTTTAACTACCCTACAAATCCGGCCTGTAACATATTCAATGATAGGTTTAATTTTACTTCCCTGTTTACTTACATAGAAAGTGCTGAAAATGCCATTCTTGACAGCGGCGGGGATATCAGCGATTTCCCTAAATCGACCATCGTGGATTCATACCTAGAGTCAATGTTAAATCAATATAATGAGTACAAGATAAAGCGGCTCTATTATAAACTGGTTGACGATAACCATTTTGGTAGTGTCATTTTATGAGTGATATGTTGTAGTTGTAGACGAACAAATGGAGGTACAGTTCGTGCATTTCATCGGATTTTGAAAAGGATAGCGTTTTTCTGACGAATCGACAAATTCTCTGGCGAAGGGTGTTGTTCCAGCGTTCCACATGAGAAGTTTCCCCGGATTCTTTTCCCACCATCTTGTGTTTGCCTGTATCAATAACCGCGGCGTATGCCTCCCAAAAATCGCTGAACGTTCGGCATTTTCGATATTCAGGCGGAATCAGTTCCCAAAACCGCCGACAAGATTGTTCGCTTCGGTCGCCGATGAAAAAAGAGACAATTTGACGTGTTCTGCGGCAAAGTGCTATCCAAACCCAGCGTTTAAAGTCTTTGCAATAGACAAAAGACCATAATTCATCCAGTTCGAGAACGTCTTTTTTCTTGGCCGGAAGCAACGTGGTCACGATGTCGGGAAGGGACTGCGCTTTTTTTTTATCCACCTCAGAGCCGTTTGGTGACTGATGCCAAAGGTTCTGGCAAGACCCCGTGACGAACTGCGTTCTTGGGCCGCCCTGACGACCATTTCTTTAAATTCCTCGCTTTTCCGAAGCGTTTGAAACACCCCGCCGAAGCCGCAAGCCTTGCATTTGTACTTCGGATTGCCTGATGCGTTCGACCCGTTTTTCACAATGTGTTCAGAGCCACATTTATGGCAGCATTTTACATCTAATACCATTTCATAAAGTTTGACGCAAAAATACCAAATCACCCCCAAAATGACACTACCCCATTTTTTTATTGTAACAAATGATGATTTAAATGCATTAATTTCTCTTAGAAATGTTACAGACCCCCTGAATGCCGAACTGGCTCCTAATGTAATTCTGATTGATACGAGGGTACTGGAGGACATCAATACTTATGAGAGTTTGGTAATATGTGATGAAGGCGATTGTTGTACACCTGCATTCAGCGTGCATAACATCGGCGCCAATACATATAAATTCACAAATACATCCGTAAGTTTTGTTGGTCCGATTAACCCCAATCAGGTTTTCTGGAAGATTATAAACGGGCAAAATACTGTTATTGCAACATCAACAGGCAACGAATTTGTATACACCATTCCCTCCAACGCTATTTTCCCTTTAAGCGTTCAAATGACTATCGGGAACCCGTGCCTTGAAATTAGAACAGCTCAATTTGCCGATTGTCCTACTCCTTTTAATATTGCAAACCTGAGTGCGGTTGAAAAGCTACAGTCGGATATAAGCAATGGCGAGCACCCTGATGTTACATTTACATTAACGCTGGAAGGCGTTACGGGTGATTACCAGGTTGTTTGGAGTTTTGGAGATGGCTCTGCCAATGTAACTGTCCAAAATAGTAAAACTGTCCAACACGATTTCCCCGCTAATAACGGCAATGTAAATTATACTGTTTGTGCAACGGTTACTTCCGCAGGTAGTGTCAACCTATGAGTGATTTTCGATAAAGATGATTGATTTCATCACTCGATATTTGGCACTACCCTTCCGCAGGTAATTGTTCAAAGCAATTTTGTAAGACCTATAATTTTGGTTGCGGAGTTGATCCGGGTGACCTTGATCATAATTGGGTAACGCCTCAATACAAGTTTAGAACCGAGCTGTACATTACTAATAAAAGGAATGGCAGCAGCTATCATGGAATGGTGTTGACGTGTTACAGAAAAAAAGGAAACAGGTACAAAAAATCTCCTTTTGAACTACTGGAAATCCATATTGGAGGTGAAGCACCCTCCACACCGTGCCGTATATTGGGAGACTGCGGACTAATCAGCTTCGATGGCGTTGAATCGGGAACAAATAGATCAAGCATCCATTTTGTAGATAATTGCTGTGCAAATAAATACCGAGTCAGATCCGGTATGTACAAGGCCACTTTTATCGTCCGCGAAAACGGATCGTTTCTATTCGTTAAAGATGAAGTCCTGTATTAATTTTTTTTCTGGCTCTTCGTGAGTTTACATGGGTGAGGTATTTGCCTTCGAAGGAAGGCGACCTCGGAGAGGTCTCGTGTTAGTAGCATGAATTGTCGGCAATATTTCTAACCTCCTAAAGGTCGAACGCTTATTTAAAGAATTTTTTTTCAATATTTTAGGAATATTTGACATCTCTGAGGTCGTTTAAAATGTTTCCCGATCATGGCTACCAACATGTGCCTCTTCGAGGCCAAAATACTACTCAAGTGAAAATATAACCTTCGCTTTACCCATGTAAACTCACTAAGAGCCTAATTCTAATCGTTTGGGGGAATACATGATTATAATGATAAATTTCAGGGGGTACACATTTTAGTCCAAAGAAAACAGGAGTAGTTCTTTGACAAACGGAAAAGAAAACAGAAGGGGAGTTTTGTGGCTTCTGACACAACAATCCCCCCCTTCCTTATGCGCAAAAGCGCCTACAAAGATATTGTGGATTTTCTGGCAAAGACCAGTGAAGTTGCACCCCGAGGCAACCACCTGCGCCGCCTTCAGACGATGGCGAGCCTCGTCCACGGCTGCATGAAGAGCAAGTCGTGCGCGGTGGAGGGCATGAGCCAGCCCCGGCACGGCGAGGGTACGGGCAACAAGAACAGCCTGCTGCAAGAGGCGAAGCGCTGGCTTGGGAACAAATGGGTGGACTGGCAGTTGTTCTTCCTGCCGTTGGCGAAACGCTTTTTGGGCATGGCGGCCAAGGGGGGCGAGTTGGTTTTCGTCATCGATGGCAGCCAAACGGGCACCAAGCACAGCAGCCTGATGCTCTCGGTTTTGTGCGGGGGCTTTGCCCTGCCGCTCGTTTGGCTGGTCAAGGAGGGGGAAAAGGGGCACTTTCCCGAACAAATGCACTTGGACCTGCTGCACACGCTGCTGCCCATAGTACCCGAGGGTTGCCGCAAGGTACTCTTGGGCGACGGCGAGTTCGACGGGCAGCAATTGCGCCGATGGTGCGCCGACCAGCACTGGGAGTTTGTCCTGCGCACTTCCTGCGACCGGGTGGTGGACTGTGGCGGCGAAACGGCGCGCATGGATGCCCTGTCGCCCGCCAAGGGCGAGCGGGCGGTGTTTGTGCCCGATGCCGTGGACGGCATCAACGCCGTGTGCTGGCACGAAAAAGGCTTCGACAAACCTATTTTCCTGCTCACCAACATGGATGTGGGAGACATGGCCTGCTCTTACTACCGAAAGCGGTTCAAGATAGAGACCATGTTCAAAAACCTCAAATCAAAGGGGTTTCAACTCCACAAGACCCAAATCAAGGATGCCGACAGAATCGCCAAACTGATCTTGATCGTCGCCACGGCGTTTGTCCTGACCTTTTGCCTGGGCTGTTTCGTCAAACACTATTGCCCCGTCGGCAAACTCAAAACATTCCTCCGAAAGGATAAAATCGAAAAAATGGGGCCTATCCATCTGGCCCAAAAGTGTTGGGACGAAGCCTTTCACATCGCCTTAGATTTCTTTTCTGATTTGTCAAAGAACTTTGACTGGGTTTTTACTTGAAAAAATGTGTACCCCCTGAAAATGATAAAATAAGAGTCGGATTAAGAACCCGTCTAAGTCAGTTCTGTATTCCCTGAACATAAAATTACAAAATCATTTTAAAAAATCCGGGATGAACAACAAATGTGAAATAAACTTCAATGGATTTGCTGCGTCGAACGCTGCCGATTGTGGCAGGGTGACAATTCACTTTGTAATGAGGTCCGTTGCACTGCGATTAAATGCCTGCCATGCATTTACCCTTTTGTTATTTTTCGCCTACAATTTAATTACGGCCCAAACTCTTTCAAGGTCTGTTAATCTGACATTTGAATACGGCGTCAAGAGAGATTTTTATAAAGAATTGCAGGTACTTGCCAATTCGGGGGAAACCATAAAAGGGCGCGCGTTGAGCAGTGCCTATGCTAAACGTGCCGGTTTTCAGATTGGATATACTTCATCTGCCCATTTTTCATTTGAGATTGGTTTTTTCAGGCAAGATTTTCAAATTGGCTGGAACCTGAAAAAGCCACACGGGATTGGCTCGGAACAGTATTTTGAATCTGCCAACCTGTTCCCCGTCCGTATATCGAAGAAGTTTTTTTTCCTCCGTAAAAACCTCTTTATCGCTCCCGGGTGTGGATATGTTTTAGGCTTTTCAAACGAGCAATTATCTTTAGGTGACGGAACGGGTACAACTATGCTTGCGACGAGTGAGCATGTTTATACGATTATAGAGACTTTCCGGCAAGGGAAGGAATACAATGTAGAAAATTTTTGGGGAATGCTGGAGATTCGTTCCAATATCGGTTACAATTTGAATAAAAATTTTGGAATCTATTTGGGAGGAGGTATCTGGTTCGGTAACAAGATCGTAGGAAGAACAAATGCGGAATATCTAATTGACGGTATACCTACAGGCAAGATTTTCAACGAAAGCAAAGGGTCCAATTTCTTTTTTACCGGCGGCATCACCTACGCATTTTCTATATTCTAATGCCAAAAGCGATGGTAATGTTTCAAAAATGCCCGTGGCGACGACGCGAATAAATATTTGATTTCCAGAAGTCTTCGAACGAAAAACCTGCGCTGAAAGCATGGTTGAATCTCACCAAATTTGTAATTTGGAGCCGCCTTTGGCGGCCTCGGAAATAAAAAAGGTGCTAACAATGCATGGCCGCACAGCGTGGCGAAGGCAACCCGCAAGGCCAACGCAGCCGCAAACAGCGCAGATGCAACCGTTAGCGGCAAAAATAGAGGAAGGCCTAAAAGGGAATGCCACTAACTATGCATGGCTGGCCATGCCGCCCATCGGCGGCACAGCGTCCATGCCCCCGTTAGTGGCAAACAGCATAAACCAATCGTAATCCGGCAGAAGAACACGCAGGCCGTGTAGGCCAAAAAGAAAAACGACATTGCTTCATCACACCGGAGACGAAAGTGTTTGGCCGTTTTGCCTCAGCTTGTCTTGTCGGGCATCCCCGCTCCGACAAGAAGCATAACGGGGTCATTTTAAACACTTTCAACGATGAAACACTTAATTTTGCTGACAGCACTCTTGCTGGCGTTCGCTTCAAATTCTCACGCGCAGACGGAAGACCCTCCCATTGACAGCACCGACATTGACACGACGGAGATGGTGTTACTTGACAGTATCATCCTCCAAAGCCCCGACAGGATTGCCGTGGAGGCTGCCTGTGCCGTGCGGTACGCCCACAACGCGGATGTCTATCTCCGTTGGGAAGCCGTCCAAGCCGCCACGGGTTACACAGTATTATATCAATTTGGCGGCATGGAGACAACTTGGCTGACCGCGCAGGCAAGCACTAACGAACTGCTGCTGGAGGGTATTCCGCTGGACACGGTTATGCTGTTTGAAGTAGTGCCGCTGGTTGTTGGCACAGGGGACGAGTGGCAGTCGGACATAGTCAGCGTTTCCACCGCAACTCAGGGAGAACCTGTTATCGTGTGGCAGGGATTTTACAATCGTCTGGAGGCTTGGTTCGCAAAGGAGGAAAACGAGCAGGGGTTGTGCCAATTCTTGGATGAGGCGGCAGGAGTAAGCCAACATGAAAAACTGGCTTTCCCGCAGGCCTATGCTTTTGACAATGCTGCATTTGTGAAACCTTCAACCAACACTGGCAGCCTTCAAGCCTACTTCCCACCTGGTGCCGTGTTTGGCAACGGAGCGGAGCAGTGGTGCGTCCCGGTAATAAGCGGCAACTGCAAGTGCAAGGTGGTTAGCAGGGGGTCGAACCTCGCCACCCCGAACACCGACATGAACAACCAGAAAGTCAAGCCGAAACAGTTTGCGAAAATAATAGGCGTGTTGCCGGACGGCACCGGCGAGTTTGAGTATCGGAGCGAGGCCGGCGCGGCAAAGTTCGCCACACTCAAGCAAAACAGGAAAAACGGCGGCAGCACTCTCGTGAGGAGCAACTTGCCTGTCAGTGGCGACTCGCAGAGCGTGACCACGGAGACTTCCGAACTTGCCTTCTTCTTGGCGTGCATTAGCAACAATGGCAGTTACAACACCAATCTCCCCCGCGAGTGCGATTGTGTGCGTCCATTGCACGTTTACTATGAGTACACGACCAAACTGCGCATAAAGGCAAAAACAAGGGGCTGTATCTGGAGCAAAGGCTCAGAAGCCACTGCCGAGGATTGGGCATTCATCGGTGTTTATCGGGGCAAGACCGGCGACATAACCCCTGTGGCGGCCGGGCGGGCCACGCTGAACTCTTCCTGTAAATCCAACTGGAACCCGGATTTTTGGGTAAAGTTGCTGGATGTGCTGAACCCCGTGGCGCAATACTATGTGCAAACGCTCGACACCACGTCGGGCAACAAGATACCCACCAACAACCAGATCAGCCAATTTATCAGCGGGCTTCAGACGCTTATCCAAACCCCTTTCGCCATCAAGAACTCGAATGGTTGCTTGGATGAGGAACGCGACACCGTACTCGTGTCGGGCAGCAAGACCTACTCGCTCGCGCCAAACGAACCCATACGCGTCACCCTTTTCAGTGCCTACTACCTCAGGACTCGCGGGTACGGCTGCTGGCGCTCCGAGGCAGGCGTTGCCAGCGACTACTACCTCTTGGGGGTGGTGGAAAGCGAAGCCGACCCGCTCAACGAAGAGTGCTGCGCAAAAAAGTACGCCAACTACATCGTGGGTTCCCAGTCCGCCCCGCACAGCAACACGATAACCTTCGGCCTCAACGCGGTCAACAGCATTGCCAACCGATTGGGGCGCGTCGGCTTTCTCCTGTCGTTGTTCGGCGGGTGGGACAACCTGCCGACCGTGCCGGGCAGCGGCGTCATCGTGTTGACCCACGAGTTTGAAAACCGGCTATTTGGGCCGTCATGCATCAGAGGCGGGGAGGAAGAGCGAACAGCAGGGGCCGAAGCCAACGGGACGGCATGGGGGCCGGGCATTGAGCTCGCCGTTTTCCCCAGCCAGACCAGCCACCTGCTCAACGTCCGGGTCAACAATGCCGGGGCAAGGACAGATTTGCGGGTTAATCTTCACGACGCGCAGGGGCGACTCGCCAAGGCCGCCCACTCCGGCGAGGTAGAGCCGGGGAGTCATCTGCTGCAACTGCCCGTGGGCGACCTCCCTCGGGGAGCGTACATCGTGCATTGCGAGGCGGGTGCGAAAAGGCAAAATTTCAAAATCATAATTTTCTAAACACGGAACGAGTCATGAAAAAACTAAATTCAATACTGCTTGCCCTGTGCTTTCTGGGGCTGTTTCAGGCGTGCAAAGAACGCTGCTACGATTGCCCTTCTCACAGGGTGTGCGTCGACGGGGAGTGCGTGCTCGGGGAGGGTTGCTTTGAGCTCAACAACGTGGGCGTCTGCTACGACAACCTATACCTCGGGGTGGTGAAAGGGAACTCCTGCGTGGACACCATCATCTTCAACGGGACGAACACCGGGCTCAGCGAAAAGGAATTCATCTACTTCGTGAAGTCCCGCCCGGTGGGCCTTGAGCATAGGTCGCTGGGAGTGACCAAAGAGTTGGGCGAGAACGAGTATATCATGGGGGACATACTGCCTGCGTGCGGGGATTGGCGGGGCGGCCCGGGTGTTTACTGGTATTTCTCCAACATCCGCTGCAAGATATACCCGGACAGCGTTCGGATGAATATCTACTTTCAGGCCTCGGACCGGACATTGGACGACCCATTTATTGACAGTTGCAACGTGACGCTCTACAAAAAGGCGCTCTTGCCAAAGTAAGCCGTGGCAGCCGGGAGGAGCGCTCCTCTCGGCTGCGCTTTTTTGTGATGGGAAAAGCGGAAAGTGATATATGCCACTAACAACGGATGTGCGAAAATGCCGCCTAAACGGACGGCACAGCGTACATCCAACCGTTCAGCGCAAAGACAACAGACATAAATACCTGCCTGTCGCTGCGTTCAACATAATTGAAACCATAATTTTTCACCCACCAAACAGTTTCATTATGAACGGTTTAAGTAAAATTGCCACACTTGGATTTATGATCTTGGGGGTGAGTTTTGATACCCAAGCCCCAAAAAGGACTGTTGGAGAAGAAGTCCTGATAAGGTTTGAGTCTCCTCATCCTTACGCCGGAGTGACGCAGAGTGCAGTTGCTTGGCAGCAGGAAGTAACCTACACCGAAAAACAGGCTTCATATGTTGCTCTTCACTTTGAGAGTCTAAATCTCGCCCTAGGGGACAAATTGATTGTGCGCTCTCCCGATGGGAGCCGTCGTTGGGAGTACGACCATACCTCAAACAACAGAGGAAGTTTTTGGAGTATACCAATATTCGGGAATACGGCAGTGATTGAAATCCTCGCCTCTAATGCAAATGGAGGATACGGATATGTCGTTGACAAGATTGCCAGAGGATTCAGCAGGGAGGAAACGGGCGACCAAGGTGGCGAAGGTGACGAGTCTATTTGTGGAAACGACGACACACAAGAAGCAAAATGTTATCAAACCTCAGAACCAATAGTTTATGGTAAATCCAGAGCTGTTGCAAGACTTTGGCTCAATGGAACAGTAAATTGTACGGGTTGGCTCATTGGTGACGAAGGGCACTTAATGACCTGTTGGCACTGTATTGGTAACACCAACCAAGCAAATAACACTACGGTTGAAATGATGGCAGAAGGGGCAAGTTGCTCAACAAACTGTCAAACTCCCGGTGGTTGCGGTGGCAACATAGTAGCCAATTCAGTGACCCTTGTACAGGCTGGAAACAATAACTTGGATTACTCCTTGGTGCTTCTGCCAACCAATGTAACACCGCAATATGGATTTTTACAGGTCAGAGAAACAGGTGCAGTAATTGGCGAACGCATTTATATTCCACAACATCCGGCTGGATGGGGCAAAAGAATTGCCCTAACATCTGATGCAGCACCTGATACAGACGGGTTCCCTCACGTGGTCAACGGTAATTCTCCTGTAAGAATAGGATACCATGCTGATACACGAGGTGGCTCATCAGGTTCCCCCGTTATTTCTTATGCTGACCACTTGGTTGTGGCAGTACACGAGCAAGGTGGCTGCCCTAATGGCGGGCCGAATATAACTAATGTACTTGCCGATTTGAATTACATCCCTAACAATGCGATTTTCACAAACTATAACCCCTGTGAAGAACCCTACACAATCACCCACATCAATACCAACACCCTTTATGACACCGACATGGACATGCCTGGCGATATTCACGTCCACTCCGGTTCAGAATTGATTATCGAGGCAAAAATAGGCATGCTGCAAGGAACCAGAATCCTCGTGGAGCGCAACGCTCGATTGGTCATCAATAACGGCGGCGTGGTCACCAAAGGCTGTGACGCGCCCGACTGGGCGGGCATCCAGGTGCTGGGCAACAACCAAAAAGTTCAGCCTGAACACGATGCTTTATTGACCGACCCCGATCAGGCGGGTATCGTATGGATTGACAATGGAACGGTGGAATGGGCGCGCACAGGCGTGACCGCAGGAGGCGGCTACGGGGCTGAATTCTGGGGAGGCGTAATCTGGACGGACAACAACGCCACGTTCCGAAACAACCGCAAGGACGTGGAATTCATGCAATACAAATTTGCGCTCAACAAAAGCCGGTTCAAGAACACGAGATTCTTGGCGGGGCTGCCAACTGTCCCCTACGCCAACCGGGAAGGCATCACCATCTGGGAAACGGACGGCATCGAGTTTGACAACTGCGACATCTACTCCAAAGGCATGCAGGGCATCCGCACATACGATGCTGGCATCAAGGTTCACAACGGTTGCGACATTGAGTCCAACCAAATTGGCATCAGCAGTTATGCCACTTATCCCATGTCGTACAAATCGGTCATCGGCACTACGGCTGCGGAAAACAATTTTTATGGCAATCAATATGACGTTTACGCCTCCACGGTCACTGGCTGGTTCGGGCTGTACAACCCGGACGGCAAGTTCTCGATGGACGTGGTCAACAACAACTTTGAAGGCTCTCGTTACGGGGTCATGCTCGACGGGCCGAGCAACTTCCGCATCGGAGGCAACAAGTTCGTGGATGTTGAGTTCAGCGCGTGGACGGCCAACACGGGGTTCAACAACGTCATCAATCAAAACCTGATCGGTTGCAACCGGATTGACGCGCGGCGCAACATCGGTATTTTCGTCATCGGCGACAACAAGCAGATGCAGTTTTTGGGCAACGATTTCATTGAGGGTCACCCAACTGCCCGCGATTTTGTGCTGACCAATTCCTTCTTTCCTGGTAACAATGGGGCCATTCAGGCCTTGCAGGGCAATCCGTTTGTTGCTGCTGGCAATTGCTTCAGCGATCCGGGCAACCAAATTGACATCCTGACCGCAGGGCAATGGGGAGGCGCCACGGACTTCTTCACCTATTACTACGAATCGGGCGAGCCGCCCGTGGACTGCGACCCCGAGCCGCTCAATCCGGGGAATTATGGGAAAGAGGATGTTATTAGCGGCATATTTGGCGTTTTGTGCGACCAATTCGGCGGCCTCCCCGATGGCATGGAAAGCCCGACGGATGGTGACTTGAACGTCAAGAGACAGCAGTTGCAGGCCCTGGCCCCAAGCATCCAAACCGATGCCAACGCAAAAGTGCAGTATTACCAGATTTTGGCCGAAAAGGAAGCCATTCTGAAATACCTTGTTAGCGAGGCATTGGCTGAAAAAGACTTTGCCACAGCTGAGAGCCTCTTGGCAGGCGAGCAGAGCAAGGCTGCGCAATGGGCTATTTTCGGACTGCGCATGGGCCGTCAGGACTATGCAGGCGCGGCCCAATTGCTCAACCAACTGCCCACAGAAGACGTGACCGACGCACAGTTCCGCGACATTCAGTTGATCAACCTGCAACGCTTGCAAAACCCGTTTGGTTTTGAATTGAGCGCGGAGCAGGAAGCATACCTCAACAGCGTGGCTGACGGCTATTCGCCCGTTCGGGGCTACGCACGGGGGATACTCGGCCTGCTCAAAGACCGCGTGTACTTCCCGGATGAGTACGACTTCCCGGAAGAGCGGGGCAACCCGACGGAGCGTGTCGCAACGGACAGGTTAAAAATCTATCCCGTCCCGACAAGCAATCAGTTGGTCGTGACCTGGCCTACTCTGCCGGAAAGTGCCGATGCACAGATTCAGGTTTTTGACCTCTTGGGCAGGCAGCATCTTTCCCAACCGATTGGTGCAAAAGAAATTAATCGAGTGCTTGGTGTGGCTAACCTGCCGGAGGGCGTTTATTTCTTGGTCATCCGTGACAAAGGCAAGGTCGCGCATCGCGCAAAATTCACCGTTCAACACTAAACTTTCACCCATCGGCGGTGCGGAATCCCTCCGCACCGCCGATTATTCTTTGTTGGATATGAGACACTTATGCTCAATAATCCTGTTGTTGTGCTGGACGAATGTGATAAATGCACAGCAGATTACTTTCTCCAAAGTTTTTTCTAATTTTCAATTAAATCCAGAAAACGGAGTTGTTATCAAAGAAACAAACGATGGATATTTACTGTTATCATTTTCATCATGTCTGGATAATAATAACGAATCGTGTTGCGCCCTAACCAAATTAGACCAATACGGTAGTATAGAATGGTTCAAACAATATCCCTTTCATCAGGGATCTAACACATTAGTAGTGCATAGTGACCTGATATATGTGGCAGGACATACCAACGAGCCAAATTCCCGGTACACCTTATACTGTATTGACAGCCTTGGGGAAGTTGTCTGGAATAAAGTCTACGGCGATTCGACTAAGAACAGCCAATTCCCAAGATTAGCACTTTGGGGTGATAAGTGGGTACTTTGTGGTGGGCAGGATAGAAATATCAACAACCATCGTGCACAAATTTTATATTTTGTGGTGACAGATTTTGATGGAGAGCAAATAAATGAGTTCTACTACGGTGAGGATGATTTAGCAACTTTAGCCGTAAAATCCATCGTAAGTACGCAAGGTGACTGTATATCAAGTTTCGTGTACTGCCCCAGTGGTTGTTTTTTAGACCTCAAGGCCGGTGTTGTGGCATTTGACACAAGTGGCATTCTTCAATGGGAACTTGATTTGCCTTTCTCTTACAATCCTTATGAGTGCGTACTTGCTCAAATTGATTCCAATACACTCGCCATAAAATGGTTCGTTGACAATACAACGATTCCGAACCACGACCTCACCCCACCTGCCATATTTCTAACGGACATGTCGGGCAATGTGCTGGATACGGTCGTGTTTCAAAACCAGACGCTCAAAGAGGTCAGAAACATGGAGCCTGTATGGGAAAGCGGTTTGGTTGGTTGTGGACACGAATACCCTAACTATATCAACCTAAGCAATCCCAAATTATTCGGCTGGCTGTTCAGAATGGACGAAAACCGGGAGGTTCTTTGGGAGCGGTCTTACCTTGACAGCACCTATCAGGGTCGGACTTTTGGCCTGCTTTACGTTATCCCCACCAGCGACGGCGGCTACTTGGCCACTGGCACTATTACCAACTACATGACCGGGGTTTGGGAATCACACAACTGGCTGCTCAAATTGGACTCTATGGGCTGCCTCGAACCAGGCTGTAGTAATGTCAACTACATAACGGAGACCGAAGAAGCGGTGTTTTTGAAAGGTAAAGACATCAAGATTTACCCCAATCCGGCGAGTGACTATGTGCAGGTGGAGTTCCCGGCGGATTTTGATATTGGCCAAAATGCTTATGCAGTTTTGGTATCCAATACAGGTAGTATCGTCAGGCAGGAAAAAATAAATGCCTCTAAAAGCCAACTCAATTTGTCTGGCATTACGTCAGGTATGTATTACCTGATGATCCGTCGCGGGAATGAGATCATTGGGAGTAAGCGAATTGTTGTTCATCAATAAAATAATAACTAAGTAACGCTTAAAAAATAAACTCACGACTTAGTGCTACCTTTCGGCAAAGGTTGAAAGATGGAAATTGAAAATCTGGAATTAAAAAAGACATTTTACCGAGGCCTGAACGAACGGCAGCGACGACACTTTGCAGCGCTTGAAGCCAAGATATTGGGTCGTGGTGGAATCAAAGCAGTGTGCGAAGCCTTTGAAATCGATCCTGTTACGGTTCGTGGAGGCATCCAAGAACTGACGAGTGGTCAGACCGAGTTGCCAGGTGGCCGCATTCGCCGGGCAGGTGGAGGCAGAAAAAAAAATTCTGCAATCACCTGAACTGCCCAAGATTTTCGCCCAAGTCGTGGAAAACTACACGGCCGGCAGCCCTACCGACGAATCGGTCAGGTGGACTGGCCTGCGGCCATTGGAACTTCGGCAGCGTCTAAAAGAGCGCAACTATGAGGTCTCAGACTACATTGTTCACCAACTTTTGGACAATGCTGGGTTGACGCGGCGCAGTTATCTCAAGGCTGCTTGTTTGGACAAGGTGCCACAGCGAAACGAGCAGTTTGAGCGTATAGGCGTGCTCAAAGAGCGTTTTTTAGACCTCGGAATGCCTGTTTTGAGCATTGACACGAAGCAAAAAGAACTCTTGGGCAATTTTCATCGTGCCGGTCAGTACTATGACAAGGTACACCGCAAGGTCAACGATCACGATTTCAAAAGTGCCGCTCAGGGCCTTGTCATCCCGCACGGCATTTATGACGTGGGCGACAACTTTGGGTACCTCAGCCTTGGAACCAGCCACGACACCTCGGCTTTCGTTTGCGATAACCTGGCCCATTTTTGGCAAAGTGACCTCCAATGGAAGTACCCGCAGGCAGAATGGATGCCGCTGCTTTGTGACGGTGGAGGCTCCAACAATTCTCGGCATTACCTCGTCAAAGAAGATTTGTGGTTTTTGGCCCAGGTGCTGGATATCAACATCGTGGTGGCACATTACCCACCCTATTGCTCCAAATGGAACCCTATCGAACACCGATTGTTTGCCCATGTACACCAAGCCTGGAAGGGGGCTGTCTTTCATAATATCCAAACTGTCAAAGAACTGGCAGATAAAACTCAAACGAAAACGAGGCTGGAAACAAAAGTCTGGATCAACCCCAAGCAATATCATACAGGCAGAAAACCTACCACACTATTCACCGAAAACATCCACGACTTCGTTCTGTTCGACCATGTTTTGCCGCAATGGAACTACACCCTCTTAAAGCAAAATCGTGAAGTTGTTTTTTAAGCGTTACTTACCCATTTGACAACCGACTTGACCTCTACGCCTGGAACATCACACAAAAACGCTACGAATGGGTCATCAATGATCCCGAACCTTCGGATGGCAATTCAAGTGTGGGCGATCCCGTCATTCATGAAGGTAAATTGTATTTTCGGGGCGGCTATACACTCTTTTGCATAGACATAGCCACAGGCGCAATTTTGTGGCAGCGAAAATTTGAAAACCACTTGGAACATTTGGTGATATCAGCCTTGGTGCTTGCAGAAGGAAAGTTGATTTTGCAAACCGCTTATGGGTTCTTATATGCATTAGATCCCCAAACCGGCTCCATAATATGGAAAAGCGAATGGCACGGAGGCAATTGCAAACAAATGCTATACTACAAGGGAAACGTCTATTTCGCAAGTGGTGGCGACGGCAAACTCCATGCCGTCAGGGTTTCTGATGGAAGGACAATATGGAAAGAAAAATCACCCAATGCTGGAAAATACGGAACTTCCAGTATTACAACGGGCATCGCCATTAATGAACGATTAGGCTACCTCTATACCACCGATGATCGGTATCTTATGTGTATCAAATTGCCCGATTAAATTTTCTTCAAACTTACATTTTGATATTCAAATGAAAGGCATTGCATTGTTTTTCCTTGTATTTCTGCTACCAATGTTAATGTTTGCACAAGCGGGCAAATCTGCTCTCGGAATTGAAGGTGGCCCGAGTTTGATTTCTCTGCGTGGGAATCCAGCCAATGATACAATCAACAACCCGGCCATCGGTTTTGCAGGAGGAATGTTTTTTCAATACAATTTTCCCAAGATCTTTTCTATCAGGACAAATATTATCTTTGAAAGAAAGGGCGCTGTCGCACCCGGAGAGATTTATGTAACAAATGACGACAGGAATTTCTTAGGGATTGCGAAATACAAAGTCCACACAAACCTTGACTTTTTGTCAACCTCCGTATTGTTAAGAGCAACTTTTGGCAAAAAAGTACGCTATTTTGTAAATACAGGGCCATACTTTGGATACCTGACTAAACTATCCTTTTCAGTCAAATATTCTGATTTTTTACCCGACTCTACTATTGCTGATACAAATCTTACCAAACGATTTGATACAGGTATAGTTACGGGGTTGGGAATTTCCGTGCCAGTCACAAAAAAAATATCAATTTCTTGTGAGTTATAGCCCCGTGCATTTTTAAAGGAACAAAGGGCGTATCTTTGCTTCATTTTGAGCATGAAAAAACGTTTGAGTTCAGTTTCGTATGAAGGGATGCGCCTGCGAGCGGTAGAGATGTTCCGTTCAGGTAAGAGCCGCCAAGACATCATGTCCAGTTTGGGGATACCCAAATCAACGTTGTCACGATGGCTTGCGCGATACGATGCAGACAATCCTGCTTGGTACAAGAGCCTTCCGCCGGGCGGAACCCAGAGCAAATTAGGAACCGAAGACCTGCGGCGCCTGGTGGAAGAGTTGAACAAGGGTTGTACAGCGCAGGGATTTGAAGGGGAAATATGGACGCGGGGTCGCGTTGGTGTTGTGATTGAGCGACTTTTTGGGGTAAAGTATGACCCATCCCATGTGGGGCGGTTGCTGAAAAAGGTCGGATGGTCGCTGCAACGGCCTTCCAAACAGGCTCGCCAGCGTTCGGAAGAGCGGGTGCAGAAGTGGTATGCAGAGGACATAGGTCGCATTAAAAAAAAGTGAAGCGGAAAACCGCGTATTGTTTCATGCCGATGAGTGTGGGGTTTGCTTGCTGCCCTTTTGCGCCAAAACTTGGGCCCCCAAGGGCCAGACTCCGGTGCTTCAAGAATTCAAAAGCCGCGAGCATCTGAATCTGTTCGGCATGATTTCAACCCGGGGTGATTTGTGCTGGCAAATCCAACGCCTCCCTTTCAAGGCTGAAGATTTTGAGGAGTTTTTCACTTGGTTGAGCACCGAAGAACTGACGAACACCAAAATGCTGGTCGTATGGGATGGTGCTTCAATTCATAAGGGTCAGCCGGTAAAAGATTTTTTGCAACACAACCCCGGTATAATACACCTCGAAGCACTACCACCTTATTGCCCACAACTAAATGCCATAGAATTACTTTGGGATTACCTCAAGTGCCACAAACTCAAAAACCGGATTTTTCTCAATTTGGACGATTTGCAAACTGCCGTAGAATATGCACTTCACGAAATCGCTGATGACCCCGAACTCATCCGCTCTTTTTTCACTAAATCATCCGTCTCGTTCCTTTAAATATGCACGGGGCTATAAGAAGCAACTTGGGATTATATGATTTGAGTAAATCTTCTAACATGGGAGAATTAAAAACAAATTCAACAAACGTTTTAATAGGTTTTTCATATATGCTTGGACAATAGAGGTAAGCATACACACTATAGTCCGAACACTTTTCTCCACAAAATATCATTTGTATTGACTTGTCCGATTCGCTTGAAAATAAAATGGACACAACTTTGCACTCCCGACCATGCCGCCTAAAGCCAACCCGCAGGCCCAACGCAGGGCGGCACGGCGTGAGTGCCCCCGTCAGATTGTGAAAAAAAGCCCCTTCGCCGCTTGCCCCATCCGCCGATCGAGCTATCTTGCAGCCGCAAACCAACCGCCCCGCTACTCATGGCACACCGCACCGGACAGAACCGCCAACAATTCGGCCTCTTCGCCACCCCGCTGGAGGACATGATCGCACCCGACAACATGGTGCGCGTCGTGGACGCCTTTGTGGATGCCGTTGACCCGGAGAAACTTGGCTTTGTCCACGTCCGGGCGCACAAGCGCGGCGCGCCGCCCTACCACCCGGCCCTGCTGCTCAAAATCTATCTCTACGGCTACCTCAACCGCGTGCGCTCCTCGCGCCGGCTCGAACTGGAGTGCGGAAGAAACATCGAACTATCATGGCTCACCGGTTGCCAAAAGCCCTCGCACCACACGATCAGCGACTTCCGCTCCATCAAACCGCACCGCAAGGCGCTCAAGGCCACCTTCCGGCTGTTCAACCGGGTGCTGGACGATGCCGAACTGTTCGGCAAAGAACTGGCCGCCATAGACGGCACCAAGATGCGGGCACAGAACAGCAAGAAGAACAACATCTCCGAGGACAAGATACAAAAGCGGCTGGACTACCACGAGACCCGATTCATGGAGTACCTCGACGAACTGGGCCGCGCAGACGATGCCATCGGGCGCGGCGAGGAGCCGGACGTCCGTCCCGAAACCATACACAGGGCGCTGGACGAGATACAGCAGCGCACGCAAAAACTGGAGGGCCTGCTGGACTTGCTGCACACCGCCCAGGAAGAAGACCCCGCCGTGCGGCAAATCTCGCTCGTTGACCCCGCGCCCGCTCGCTGCCGATGAACAACCTGGGGCACACCGACATCGCCTACAACGTGCAGAACGCCGTGGACGACAAAAACTATCTGGTGGCCGATTTCTCGGTCGAGAACATATCCGATGTGCACCTGCTGGGCAAGACCGCCACGGCGGCCACTACGGCGCTCGGCGCCGAAACCCTCGAGGTGCTGGCCGACAAGGGCTACCACCACGGCGCCGAACTCCAAAAGTGCGCCGACAACCGGATCACGACCTACGTCGCCTGCCCCGACCGGGACTACAAAACGAAAGAAGAAGGCTTCCGAAAGGAGGACTTCGAGTACGACGCGGACAAGGACGTGTACGTCTGCCCCGTCGGCGAGGAACTGACCACCAACGGCACCTTATATGAAAAGCACGGCAGAAACGGGCAGGTGCAAAGCCGGTTCCGGCGCTACCAATTGCCGTACGCAACATGCAAGAATTGTATCTGTGCGGCCTTCTGCCTGACGGCCTCGAAACACCGCACCCGCCACGGGCGGCACATCGAGCGCAGCCTCGACGAGGCCGCCACCGAGGCCAACCGCTTGCGCGTGCTCAACAACAGGCCCAAGTACAAGCGACGACAGGCCATCGTGGAGCACCCGTTCGGCACGGTCAAGCGAAGTTGGGGCTTCTATTACACCCTATTGAAGGGCAAGGAAAAGGTGGAAGGGGAATACAGTCTGGCGTTCTTAGCCTACAACCTGCGCCGGGCCATGTCCATACTGGGCGTTTCAGACCTGATCAAGCGGGTCAAACGCCTGTCTTTTCGATTTTTCGCCCTGTGGCACGCTGTGGTGGATGTGGACACAAGGCCAGCCCCAGTTTTTCGGGTCGCGACAGGGCGCTCCGTGGCGCCGGTGAGGGTGGCCCGATCCCGCCGGGCGTGAGGGGAGAGGATTTTTTTCACAGTCTGCGTTAAAACGCATCAAATCGTTGCAAAGCCCCTAATATCATCCTTTCTTAGGGCTATCATTCCTCTCCACCGATTGGCGTAGAGGAATGATAGCCCTAAGAAAGAAAACAAAGCGCATTTTTTGGATACATTTTGATACGTTTGCTCTAAGGGAGAGAGCCGTCGAGACATGGGAAGTGGTATCAGAATTTGTAAGCCAAATACCACTGGAAGCGTTCCTCAATAAGCGCATTCTTTTCTGTTCGCAGGTATTGAAGAAAAGCGGCGGCCACAGGCGATAGTTTTTTTTCTTTCAGCCAGACCAAGCGCCAATTGGTCACGATGGGCAGCCCCTGCGAGGGAATGACGTGCAGGACACCTGCCTGCAATTCGTTCTTGATGCCAATGAGCGGAATGATGGAGTAGCCAATGCCCGCGATGACGGCCTGCTTGACCGCTTCATTGGAGGTCAATTCGATTTGTTTGCGACCTGTCACTTCGTTGAAGTAACGGTCCATCGAGACCCGCGTGGCCGAACCAGTCTCCCGAAATATGAGCGGCGCATCGGGGTTGTACTGAGGAGTGTTCCCCACCAAGTATAGTTTGTTTTCCAGCAGCTGTTCCTCGTTGATGTCAATGCCCAAGGGCAGCACGGAGACAAGTGCGAAATCTATCTCGTTTTTTGTCAAGCTGTTGATGACACGCTGTTTGTTCGTCACGTCCAACACCAAATCTATGTCCGGGTGCCGCGCCAAAAAATCGCTCAGGAAATAGGGCATGACATACTTGCCAGTGCTCGCCGATGAAATTTTGAGTTTCCCGGTCAGCAGCCCTTGATACGATTTGGTGCGGTAGTTTATGGCTTCGGCTTCCTGTAGCACGTTGTCGGCCACCTCCGCGATAGCCCGCCCGTAATCTGTCACAAACAGCTTTTTGCCCACTATCTCCGTCAGCGGTATGTCGAACTGCTGCTGGAAATTCCGCAATTGTATCGAAACGGCAGGCTGCGTCATGTGCAGCGACTCGGCGGCGCGGGTCACGCTTTCGTGTTTCACGACCTCTACGAAAACTTGGAGCTGGCGGAGGGTGTAGTTCATGACAAAGTGGGAAAACGCCGTTGTGGCGCGGCGCATTTCGTTGGCAAAATTAGGGCGATACAATCGAAGTTTTTAAATTTTAATAAAAATAGCTTATCAAACGAATTGAAAACATAAATAAATACTTATCCTACGATGCCCATACCTTTGCCTCGACATCATTTAAATTTGAGCGACTATGCAAAAAATAACTTTCGCAAAAGGCGACGGCATCGGCCCTGAAATCATGGATGCCACCTTGAAAATCCTAAATGCCGCTGGTGCCCGCATCGAATGGGAAGAGATTGAAGTAGGGGAAAAAGTGTACCTCTCCGGCAACACCAGCGGAATCAGTGCCGAAGCTTGGGACAGCCTGCGCCGCAACCGGGTGTTCTTGAAAGCCCCCATCACCACTCCACAAGGTTCAGGCTACAAGAGCTTGAACGTGACCATGCGCAAAACCCTCGGTCTGTACGCCAACGTCCGTCCTTGCAAGAGCTTCCACCCGTTTGTGCGCACCAAGCACCCGCAGCTGGACGTGGTCATTATCCGCGAGAATGAGGAAGACCTCTACGCGGGCATCGAGCACCAGCAGACCGACGAAGTAGTGCAGTGCCTGAAAATCATCACCCGACCCGGCTGCGAAAAAATCGTTCGATACGCCTTTGAATACGCCCGCCTATACAAGCGCAAAAAAGTGAGCTGCTTGGTCAAAGACAACATCATGAAACTGACCGACGGACTTTTCCACCGCGTCTTCAAGGAAATCGCCGCCGAATATCCCGATGTAGAGTCCGACAGCTGGATTGTGGACATCGGCGCGGCCCGACTGTCCGACACGCCCGAAATTTTCGACGTGGTGGTGACTCCCAACCTGTACGGCGACGTGATTTCCGACATCACCGCCCAAATAAGCGGCTCGGTGGGCTTGGCAGGCTCGGCCAATATCGGAGAATCCTGCGCCATGTTCGAGGCTGTTCATGGCTCGGCGCCAACCATCGCGGGGCAAAACGTGGCCAACCCCTCCGGCCTGCTTCGCGCCGCCTGCATGATGCTCAACCATATCGGCCAGCCTGACGTGGCAGAGCGGGTGCTGAACGCATGGTCGTGCACCATAGAAGAGGGCATCCATACCCCAGACATCTACACCGAGGGCATCAGCCGTGTCAAGGTGGGCACCCAAGATTTTGCCGATGCCATCATCGAGCGTCTGGGGCAAAAGCCGAAACAACTGCAATCTTCCGAGTTTGCTCGCGGCGTGAAACTGAACGTGGGCGCCTACCATCGCCGCCAACCGGCACAGAAGGTACTCAAAGGGGTGGACATTTTCGTGGACTGGAAAGGCCAAAACCCGGAGGAATTGGCCGATAGAATGCGGAAGCTGGACAACGAAATAAAATTGACCATGATTACCAACAGAGGGGTCAAGGTTTGGCCCAACGGTTTTTCCGAGACCTTCTGCACCGACCACTGGCGCTGCCGCTTTGAGGTGGAGAACGGGCATCCTGCGGATAAAAGGAGCATACCCGCCATATTGAGCGAAGCCATCGCCGAAGGGCTTGACATCATCAAAACAGAAAACTTGTACGAGTTCGACGGCGTGAAAGGCTTCTCGCTCGGACAGGGACAATAAACATATAGCAAACACAGCCATCCATAAATAGACAAAGCATCTAATCATGAAAACGAGGCTTTCTCCCAAGCGTTCTGACGGCCCCGCACGAAAGATTATCGGCCCTGCCATCGCGTGTTTGGCCATTGTGATGTGCGCTTACCAGAACTTCCCCATTAGGGCTGAACTGTTGAGCGCCAGTTTTATCTTTCTGCTACTCACAGTGATACCCAGTCGCCAAAAATCAACAACGGCCGCTTTGGGCAGACGCAAGACCGCGTCTCGCGCCTATCATCATAGCGTCTCCGACGCGGCAGGTTAAGAGTGACGTGTTTCGATAGGCGTTCCCTCGTCGTATTGCCGCTCGGGGGAACGCCGTCTTTTTGGGCCAACAATCTTGCGTCGCAACTGCGCATTGTTTCTTTCTTTGCAACCAACGAAACAATGTCTCGCATGAAAAACATTTGCCTTACTGCTTTCACCTCCCTGCTCGCCGCTCAAATTGCTTCCGCTCAATCTCCCGCCATCGTTGCTGCCAATCCATCGGCCAACACGGTAGAACAATGGGACAAGTTCGAGGTGCAACTCGAGGTGAGCGCCATCTGGTCGAACCCTTACGACTACGACGAAATCCGAGTGGTCTGCACCTTCTCCGCTCCCGACGGCCAACTCCATGTCGTGGAAGGTTTTTTTATGCAGCATTATCAACTCAATGCGTCCAATGGCACGCTAACACCTGTTGGGAGCGGGGCCTTTAGGGTTCGTTTCTCGCCCAACAAAATCGGGACTTGGCAATATGCGCTTTCCTGCGCCAATGCCTCGGGGACGGGCACTTTTCCCACGCAGTCGTTTCAATGCGTGGCACCCACGGGATTGCACAACAAAGGTTTTCTGCGAGCAGACCAAAGCAACTACCTGCATTTCGACGATGCGACACCCTATATCGCCATTGGGGAAAACATCGCCTGGCAACAAAACAACGCAGTCCTTGACTATCAAAAATGGCTCGAAAAACTATCCGACAACGGCGGCAACTTTTTCCGCCTCTGGCAATGTCATTGGGGGCTGGGGTTGGAGTGGAAAAACGGCGTGGCAGGTTATCAGGGGCTTCGCCGTTACCATCAGGCCAATGCTTTTTACACGGATTGGCTGCTCGATTTTTGCGCCCAACGCGGCATCTACATACTGTACTGCCTGCAACATCACGGGCAGGTGTCCACGCAGGTGAACCCCAACTGGAACGAAAACCCCTACAACGCAAGCAACGGCGGCCCATGCCAACAGACATGGGATTTCTTCGCCAACGCACTGGCAAAAAACCACGCTAAAAACCGCTACCGTTATGTGCTCGCTCGTTGGGGATATTCGAGGAACATTCTCGCATGGGAGCTATTCAACGAGGTGGACTGGACCGACCAGTTTGCCCAAAAAAAAGCGGATGTGGCCGACTGGCATTTGGAGATGGCTGCGTTTTTGAAAAACAAGGATGTGTCGCGGCATCTGATTTCCACGAGCTTCGCCGAGGAACACTTCGACCCGCAAGTGTGGAACCAACCCGACATTGATTTCACTCAAACCCACCACTATGTGAACACGCCCAACATTGAACGGGTCTTGAGCAGCAGTGTCCGCAAATATCTCCAAGAGTTTGGCAAGCCCACTTTGACCGGTGAATTTGGCCTCACCACCACCGGAGCCAACCTCTCCGATGCCGACCCGGATGGCATCCATGTGCACAATGCGCTGTGGGGCGCCCTGTTTGGGGGCGGCATGGGCACGGCCATGACGTGGTGGTGGGACAGTTACATCGAGCCTCAAAATCTCTATTATCACTTCGCGCCCATATCGGTCGTGGCGCCCAACATCCCTTTCCGCGATGCCAAGCTCGCCCCCGCCCCGTCCAAAGTATCGGGGGTGCCTGCCGACCTTTTGCTCACGCCCACGCTGAGCGGTTGGGGTGTTTTAGCCGACACCTCGTTCAGCATTGTAGATGGACAAATCGAACCCGCCGCTTCGTTGGCAACCTTTCTGTACGGCAGCCAGTGGAACACACAGTATCGCCGTCCGCCCGTGTTTTATGTCAATTACCCCGCGAGTGGTCAATTTAGGGTGAAAACCGGCGGGCAAAGCGGCCAATCTCCCAAAATCGCTATTTGGCTTGACGGCGTGAAAGTACTTGAACAAAATGCTTCTACCCAGCAGACATATACCATAAATGTGTCCGCTGGTGCCCACACCATCAAAGTGGACAACACAGGGACGGATTGGATTCAGATAGAGGGATATGAATTCAGCGGTCTTGGTTCCGCCGTAGATGCATACATCATCAAGTCAGACAATGATGACAAGGTGGCAGGCTGGGTGCTGAACAACCGCTACAACCATGCTTATTTAAAAGCCAACGGAATGCCCCCTCCCGCCTCAGGGGCGCTGCTAAATGTGCCAAACGTGCAAAATGGCACCTACCACATCAAGTACTACAACTGCCTAAGCGGCACCCTGCACGCGTTCGAAGAGGTGACAGTGCTCGACGGCTCGCTCGAACTCGCCCTTCCTGAGACGCTCTGGGATTGGGTATTCGTGATGGACAATCAACCCCTCCGTTTGGCCGAATCGCCTCAACACTTGGACTTCGGCGTGTACCCCAACCCCGCCACCACTGGCCCCGTGACGCTTTTGCTCCCCGAAGCAGACATGGGAAGGGTCAGCGTCAGCTTGCTTGACGTGGCTGGCCGGACAGTGAGCAACTGGAGCATGGAACATCTCTCCGGAGGACAGCCACAGATTCATATAGGCGCAAATTTGTCGTCGGGCGTATATTGGCTCAAAATGGAAAGCAACGGGAAAGTGGGCGTGAAGGCATTGGTGGTTCAACGAACTTGAGGTGTTCTGTGAGCAAAAACATTTTGTCGCGCATGATGAACTGATAAATCTCGGCGAATCAAGCCATAACTTTGCGACATGAAAGAATTGTTGCCCAGCAATTTGGAAGAACAGAAATATGTGGAGCTTCGCTCGGAGGAAGTGCAAGAAATACTCGGCACGCCCCCCCATTGGTTGGTGCGTTGGGGCACCGCCATCGTGTTGGTGGGCTTCACCCTGATGGTCTGCGCCGCGTGGTTCATCCGCTACCCCGACGTGGTAGAAGGAAAAGTGGTCATCACGACCGCAGTGCCGCCAGTCTATGTGACGGCCCAAACCAACGGGCAGGTATTGGAAGTCTTGGTGCAAGACAAAATGACGGTGCGGGAAAACGACTTGTTGGTCGTGCTGAGAAGCACCGCCAACCACAAACACGTCCTTGACCTCGAAATGGCTGTGGATGCTTGGCAACGCTCCCATATAGACTCGCTCAAATCGGTGTCGCCCCCACGCAATCTCGTGCTTGGCGACGTTCAGGCCGACTACGCCGACTTTGTGCAACAATTGGAGAACTTCCAATTAGGCAAAAGCAGCAAGACCTCTGCCGTCAGCTCCAACATCGGCTCCATTCAGCAACAAATCAGACAATTGGAACAAAGCATCGCTTATGAAGAGCGGGGCCTTAAACGAATCAGCGACCAGCTCAAAATTGCCGAGGATTTGTACGAAAAACAAAAGGAACTCTACGAGCAAGGCATCACCTCAAGGGTTGACTTTGAAAAAGAACGCATCAAACTCGCCGATTTGGAACGCCAACGCGACGTTTATGAAGACAACATACTGCGAAAGCGAAGCGAAATCATCAATCTCAAAAAAGGCATCACCGACGAATCGCTCAGCCAAGCCGAGAACACATCCAGCACCACATCCCGTTTGCTTGGCAGCCTCAATACCCTTCGCAGCAGCATCAACAAGTGGAAACAAACCTATCTGCTCACCGCTCCCATCGCAGGCCGCGTCTCCATCAATACCTCCATCGAAAAAAAATACTTGAAGGAAGGCGAACAAGTGCTGACCATCGTGCCGCCACAAAGCCGAGCCATCGTGGGTCGTGTGCTCCTGCCAGTGGAGTCCAGCGGCAAGGTGCGACCAGAGCAGCGCGTCATCACGAAATTGGACAACTACCCTCATAGAGAATATGGGGCGCTCAAAGGCTTCGTCGTGGACAAGTCGCTCGTGCCGAAAGACGGGTACTACACCATAATTATATCGGTGCCCACCAATGCCGAAAACAACCTCGTCACTACTACTGGCAAGGATATTCCGTTTGAACAGCAAATGCAGGGCAAGGTCGAGATTATCACCGACGAGAAAGGATTCATCGCCCGCATCACCGAGCAGATTTTCAATGTAAGATGATATAACCTGCACAAATTCAGCCGAAATCACACATTCCCGCCATCGAAAAATTGGCTGTTTCACCGACTTCAAAAAGGGTTTGATTTATTTTGGACAACGTTAACAGCGCAACTGTTTTTGGGCAAAATGTCTGCGCCTACTTTTGTCCCAACAATTCCGACGACTAACTCTATTCTTCATCAAAAACGGTATTTTCCGATGAAAAAAGTACTATCCATTCTCGCTTTCGTTCTGGTTGGCGCTTTCGCCGCAACTGCTCAATCTTCCGGCGCTGTCATGACTTTCGAGAGCACCACCGTTGACTACGGGACGATTGACAAAGGCGCTGAGCCCATTCGCAAGTTCAAGTTCACCAACACTGGCAACGAGCCGCTCATCATCAAATCGGCCAAAGGTTCTTGCGGTTGCACCGTTCCTACCTACCCGAAAGAACCCATCATGCCCGGCGAAAGCAACGTCATCGAAGTGCGCTACGACACTCAGCGCGTAGGCCCGTTCACTAAGACGGTGACGCTCACCACCAACGAAGCAAAAGACACCCACACCCTCACCATCAAAGGTGATGTGAAAGGCGCTCCCACGCAAGAAAGCGTGCCAGCCAGCGCGGGTGGCATCAAAGGATAAATTTGACTGATTGATTTTTGGTTTGACGATACGAAGCTTGGCCGGTGCAATACTGGCCAAGCTTTTTTATTTTCCAAAAATATTTTCACAATGTCGTGCAACCAATTCAACCCCACGTTTGTCTATGCGATAACTGTTTTTCGTCGGATAATAAGTTGCATTTAAAGAAATTCTGTTACTTTCGTCCCATCTAAAAATGGAAGGCCATGAAGCGAAATTCTCTACCAAAATCACTCATACTTGCAGCCGCGGTTTTTAGTCTCACTGCGTTCGTTTTTGTCAACATGCATGCACACCTCACCATGCCCGGTGAGGTGTGCAAACAGACGAGAACCGAGCAACCGCAGGTAAAAGAATGTGACGATGCTGATGCCCAAGAGTTAAAATTGCCAAACATGACTGTGTTGGGCCGTCTGCTCGGGCTGGCACAAAAACTCATCCCGATTGCAATTTGAACCATTGTTCAATCAACCACATAAGCGACATGAGTCATCCCGAAGGTTCGGTGATGACTCATGTTTTTTTAAACCCAAACCGTTTTATTTCGAGTGACACCAACTCCTTCCATCGCACCCGCCCCCTGGGACTTGCGCGGCGACGGCTATATGCTGTTTTACAAGTTCAGCCCCGAATGGGTGGCTCGGCATGGCTATCTGCCGCCTGCGCTCAACGCCTCTTTCGATGGTTTTTTGAGCACGTTGATGCTGGTCAACTACACCTCGTCGCCAGTGGGGCCTTACCGAGAGCTGCTTTTTATCCCGGGAAAATTTCGCACGCCTCAGGGACGGCGACAAAGCATCACCCGAATCGTGGTGGACTCGGAAGCAAGCACCCTTAGTGGCCGAGCCAATTGGGGCATCCCGAAACACACCCATCCCTTCCATGTCGAAAAAGACGGCAACACAGAACACATTGAGGTCCTTGATGAGCATGGCACTCCCGGTTTTGCCATCACGTTACGCGCCGGAGGCCTACATTTTCCCGTCACGACGACCCTTATCCCCATTCGCCTATATCAAATTTGGGAAGGCCGTGTTTTTTTGAGCACCCCCAAAGGAAGCGGCAAGGGCCAATTGGCGACACTATTGGATTTGCAAATAAACCCTGCGTTTTTCCCCGATGTCAGTTCGGTCAAACCATTGTTAGCCCTGAAAGTGAGCAGCTTTAAGATGAAGTTTCCAGTGTCAACCACGATTTGAATTGGATTTTTGCTTTAGGGGAAAGTATGTTTGCATCGTCGTTCAATGGAACCCGACAACATCTTTTTCACTTAAATAGAGCAAACATGAACGTGACAATCAAGTTCTCCCTTATTCTTTTCGCTGGCTTGTTGATGACCTCTTGCGTGAGCAAGAAAAAGTTCACCAGCTTGCAATCCGAACTGGATGCCGCTAATAAAGACCTTGCCAAATGCGGACAAAGCCTTAGCGACTACCTGAACCGTCTATCTGCTTGCGACCAAGACAGGGAAAGGCTTCGGACAGAACTGCGCAACGCCCAAGGCACCGTGCAGCTGCGCGAGGAGCAGATGAAAGACCTGAGGGAGCAACTCGCAGACTTGAGAGCGCAACGCGACAAACAAATCACCCAAGTAGAAGGATTGACCACCCTTTCTCAATCAGCTACTGCCAACATCAGAGAGACATTGGCACAACTGGAACAAAAAGACAAGTACATCCACATGCTCCAAATGGCCAAAACGCGCGCCGACTCCATCAACCTCGCTCTGGCCGTCAATCTGAAAAGTGTGTTGAGCGAAGGTCTCGACGACAAAGACATAGAGGTAAAAGTGGATAAAACCGTTGTTTTTGTCAACCTCTCTGACAAAATGCTCTTCCAAAGCGGCAGCGCCAACCTGACACCCAGGGCACAAGAAGTATTGGGCAAAATCGCCCAAATCGTCGAGTCGAGACCCGAAGTGGAAGTCATGGTGGAAGGCTATACCGACAACGTGCCCATCAAAAATGCGTGCATGGACGACAACTGGGACTTGAGCGTGAAAAGAGCCACCTCGGTAGTCCGTGTGCTGCAAAACAATTTCAAAATAAACCCCAACAGGCTGATTGCAGCCGGTCGAGGCGAGTACAACGCCCTCGCCAGCAACGCCACCGCCGAAGGCCGGGCCACCAATCGCCGCACCCGCATCATCATTCTGCCAAAGCTCGACCAGTTCTATGACTTGCTGAACCCGAACAACGTTCCTAAATAATCGGCGGCTGCAAAAGCATCGCTTATGCTTTCTCGTCGAAAAAACTCGGCGCATCAACCCCACCCTCGACACATTTGAGGCTGTCTCAGAAGGTTGATAAAGTTGATACGGTTGATGAATGTTGATATGAGGAGTGAAAAACGGCATGAATCTCTGTCTTTCCGAATCAAAATATCAACCTTCATAAACTTTGATAAACCCTCATCAACCTTTTGAGACAGCTTCAATAAGAAGTCGAATATCAAACGCCAAGAAATTTCAATCCCTCATTCGCGTTCCTCACTAAAAAAACAACAGCAATGAGCTTCTTCACACGACTTAGCAACGGCTGGCAACTGGCCCAAGTTAGTTTTGCGACCATCAACAAGAACAAGTCGCTCCTCCTTTTCCCCGTCTTTTCGTCCATCTCGCTCATTCTTGTGTTGGCCACTTTTTTTGGCGGCACTTTCTTCTTAGTGGGCGAAGACGTGGAGCGTTTGCTCAACGATGAGCAGTATGGCGGCTTGCTGGGCTACGGCCTCATCTTCCTCTATTACCTAATCAACTTTTTCATCATCGTATTCTTCAACGCGGCCTTGATTCACTGCGCCATCAAAGTGCTCGATGGCGAAGAGACCAGCGTGGAAGAAGGGTTGTCGTTTGCGTTTTCCAAAATCGGAAAAATTTTCTCGTGGTCCGTATTCGCCGCGACGGTTGGCACCTTGTTGCAGGCGCTGCAAAATGCGGGAAAAGTCGGTGAAATTGTCGCCGCCATTGTCGGGATAGCATGGTCAATCATGACCTTTTTCGTCGTGCCTATCCTCATCTATGAGGACAGGGGCGTGATGGACGCAGTGAGGCAATCTGGCCGCCTGATGAAACAGAAATGGGGCGAGTCTTTGGCAGGCAACGTCAGCTTCGGGCTGTTCCACCTGTTGGGGGTGCTCGTTGCGATAGTGCTGTTCTTCCTGCTGAGTTCGGTCAACGTATTATTAGGCTTGGTCGTAGCGGTGTTGGCCATTTTGATGGTAAGCACCATCGTCACGGCGGCTCGCACGGTGTTTGTCGCAGCCGTGTACAACCGCGTCACTGGCAAGCCGGTTGGCGAATTCAACGGCGATTTGTTGGACAGTGCATTTGTCAAAAGATAAACGATGCCCCCACTCGTCGCTCCCTTGCCACCTGACCACGATGCCGAAGTGGCGGAATTGGCCGCGTTTTTTAATGAAACACTGGGCTTTTGCCCCAACAGCGTGCTGACCATGCAGCGTCGCCCAGCTATCGCCAAGGCATTTATCCATCTGAACAAAGCAGTGATGGAAAATCACGGTCGCGTCAGCAGTGCCCTCAAGCGACTTGTCGGCTATGTGGCCAGCCAGACAGCGGGGTGCCAATACTGCCAGGCACACACCATCCGGGCAGCCGAACGATATGGCGCGGAGGAGGACAAGTTGATGCACATTTGTCGCTATCAAACACACCCGGCTTTTTCGGAAGCGGAACGTGCCGCCCTGGATTTTGCCGCAGCCGCCACAACCGTGCCCAACGCCGTGAACGATGCCGTTGTCGAAAACTTGCGCCGTCATTGGGACGACGGCGAAATAGTGGAAATACTCGGTGTCGTCGCCCTGTTCGGCTACCTGAACCGCTGGAACGACAGCATGGGCACACCGTTGGAGTGGCCAGCGCACGAGAGCGGGGAACAGTTTTTGGCAAAAGAAGGCTGGACGGGCGGAAAACACACAGGTTACGATTGACGCCTGCCAATTGTTTGGTCAGTTCGGAAAACGAACCTTATTTTTTATCAGACAAAAAAGTGGTGTCGGTCGGTAGTATCGGAACTTGATAGCCTCCCATTTCTATTCGAGCATGGGGGAATCTCGCTGTCAGGAACGCGGTGTCGCCCGGTATCACTTTTGTTTGATAAAGAAACAATTGCCGCAAGCTCGGCAATCGGCTCAAGACGCTTACCCCCTCCGCGGTGACAGGAGTGCCGACCAAATTCAGGAAAGCCAACCGATTCAAATTTTGCAAATAGACCAGCGACGAATCCACGATGTTCGTATGGTCAAGATGTAGTCTCGTGAGATTTTCGCAAGTGGAAACAACCATGAGCAAACTATCGTGCAAGGTCAAGCCTGACAAGTTGAGCCAAGCGATATTTTCCCGCAGCGCATAAATTGCTCGCAACAAATCGGGCGTAATCTGCTCCACATTCACGAAATTCACTGACACAAAAGGCTGTTCTCTTCCTGTTGGCAACACCGCAGCGCCCATCTTTTGCAGCTGTTTCGCAGCCTCCCAAGAGGGCTGCGACACCTTAGCGTTGGGTATATCTCTAAATGCGGCAACGCCCCCCTCTCCCGCCTTCATCCCATCACCTCCCGCGCTCCAATACCTTTCCCCATGCGTCATCACGATGCCCCAATGCCCAGCTAGCAAAATACCCGAAAACAGCAACAACACGACATAGCGATATGCCACACGCCACGCACTTGACCTAAGCCAATATGCTGACAAAGAACCAATTGCCACCCCTATTCCCGCCCATTGATGGCGAACGAGCAAACCCTCTTCATATTCGCCGCGCAGCGACAACAGCCAACCCGTAAGGCAAGTAAGCACCGCAGCCAATGCCCCCAACAGCAACGTGACCGGCACTGCGGGTCGCAGTGCCTGCCAGCGTTGGCTTCGGCGACCCATCCACTCGAACAGCACGGCCAACAGCAATATGCCAATCGGCAAATGCACCAGCAAAAGGTGGAAACGACCAATGACTTGGCTCAACTCGTTCATCGGCGGCTGTATCTTTTGCGCAAAAGATGCATGATATGGACGTTGATATCCCATTGGTCGGCCACAGGCAGTCTTGTGTAAGGCAGCGTTGGCATATAGGTCGGAGGGCCAAACTCGGTCAGGATGGTCAGCGGCAGCCCCGCGTTAGCCTTCGTTTCCACGATTTTATCCCACCAAGCGAGGTGCGCGTTCAAGGCATTTTCCCATTCGGGCGCACGCGGGTCGCTGACTTGGGGCCCTTCCGCATGGCCGATACGCGCATGGATGTGGTCGGTGCGCGACAATGCCAGCGCCACCGCATCTGCTTGGTCGCCCAGCAGCGACTCATGCACGTTACACCAATGCGAGATGTCGAGCGTGAGGCGCAAATCAGGTATTTCTTCCAAAAAACGCCGAGTGACGTGTGCCGCAAAGCACAAGCGCCCGCGATGGGTCTCGTGGTAAATGGGAATGTTTGATTCGTGACGGAATTTCGCAGTAAGTGCAAAAAAAATCTTAGCCTGCTCGAAGGTGAAATAGTCGCGCCCCGAATGACAATTGACATACAAAGGCCTCATGGCCAATGCGCTGCGGAGTTGATGCTCCAACTGCGAAAGGTGCTTTTCAACATTCGCATCCGAACCGCCACACAATAGTCCCAACGACAGGTCGTGTTTTTGCAGCGCCTCCAGCAAGGCCTCGCGGCTTTTTTCCTCGCCAGGCACCCACACCTCGACCCCGTCGTAGCCAGCCTCCTTCACTTTCGCAGCAAAGGCCTCCCAAGTGCCCGAAAAGCCCCAGTTAGTGGCCATCACTTGCAGGGAAAAATCGGGAGGGAGCGCAAAGGAGATGCCACCCCAGGTCGGCATGAGCCAAAGGCCGCTGCCGGCCCATGTCGTATGCTTGATGAATTGGCGACGTTTCATGGTATATGCTCTATTATTTCGCGGATATTTGGATACACGACAGGCCCGCTTGCCAACCAACTTTTGGGTTCTACCCAGCCGATTTGCTCGATATCCTCCTCTGTTTGAGGGACAAGGTGAGAGTCGGAAGTTCTCATCCGAAACCACCATGTTTTTTTCAAAACACGCACACCTTTCAAAGTGTAAGTGTGATAAGTGTGCGCGATGAAATCACCGAGTTCGATATGCACCAGCCCAGTTTCTTCCTGCACCTCCCGAATGGCCGCCTGCGCGGGTGTCTCCCCATCGTCAATTTTTCCTTTGGGCAAATCCCATGAGCCGCGCCGATAAAACACCAACAACTCGCCGCGAGGGTTTTGAACGTATCCACCCGCTGCTTCAAGCACCACGAAACACGCCTGAAAATCCGCCCACAACGCCTCCACATTTTCATGGTAAATAACCACCGCCCGCACCGCCCGGTTTTTATCCAGCAAATCGAGGTACTGCTTCAACATCTTTTTTTTGCCCAAATAAGGCGCTATGTACGTTGTTTTGTCAGGTTTGAAGCCCAAAGCAGCCGCACCTTCGGGAGTTGCCAGAAAAATGGGCGTTCCGTTGTGGTAGATTTTATAGTTTTGCGCCATCCCTTTCAAGTGTTTTTTGCCACAAATGTAATTGAAAAGGTTTCAGAGCCTACCACACACAGCCCTGAGCCACCGAAAACCCGACACCTTTACAAATGCAAGCTGAAGTCGCCCGTAATTTACTCGAAATCAAAGCGGTGAAACTCAACCCGCGCGACCCGTTCACATGGGCATCGGGGCTGCTTTCGCCTATTTATTGCGACAATCGGGTGGCGCTTTCGCACCCCGGCGTTCGCACCTACCTCAAAAAGTGCTTGGCCGAAAAATCATCTTCCTTCGGCGACTTCGACGTGGTGGCAGGCGTGGCGACCGCTGGCATCCCTCACGGCGCGCTCTTGGCCGATGTGCTCAACAAACCATTCATCTATGTGCGCGGCAGCGCCAAGGAACACGGTCGGCGCAATCAAATAGAGGGAGAATTGCATCCGGGCCAATCCGTGCTGGTCATAGAAGACCTCATCAGCACGGGCGGAAGCTCGCTTTTGGCGGTGGATGCCTTGCGCGAAGCAGACGCGGAAGTGGTGGGGGTATTGGCTATTTTCCAATACGGTTTTGAAAAGGCACATACCGCGTTTGCAGAAAAACAACTCAAATTTCAGACACTTACCAATTACGATGCCCTCGTGAAAGAAGCCGCCCAGATGGGTTACGTCTCTCCCGAGGATTTGGATATTTTGAAACAATGGCGCGAAAACCCTGATGGTTGGGGTGCCCTTTACGCATAGACAATGCAAGTCATCACACCTAATTCTGAAAAATTCCTTCGGCAATACCTTAACAATGCCAGTCCAACCGGCCACGAGCAGTCGGGGCAAAAACTGTGGCTTGAATATCTCAAACCTTACATTGACGATTGGAAACTGGACAATTATGGCACTGCCTACGGCATCATCAACCCCGGACAGCCGTACAAAGTCGTGATTGAGGGACACGCGGACGAAATCTCTTGGTTTGTCAATTACATCACGGACGACGGCTTTATCCATGTGATTCGAAATGGCGGCAGCGATTTTCTCATCGCGCCCTCCATGCGCGTGTGGGTTCATCTGCGCAAAGGCGGCAAGATAGGCGGTGTGTTTGGCTGGCCCGCGCTCCACACCCGCACCGACAAGGATGCCAATCTCGCGCCCGCTCTTGACAACATCACCATAGATGTAGGCGCGAAAGACAAAGACGAAGTGTTGAAAATGGGCATCCATGTGGGTTGTGTGGTCACGTTTCAAGACGAATTCACCATATTGAACGACCGATACTATGTGGGCAGGGCCTTGGACAATCGCATCGGGGGATTTTGTATCGCGGAGGTAGCGCGGTTGTTGAAAGAACACCAGGTTCAGTTGCCCTACACGCTCTATGTGGTCAATTCCGTGCAAGAAGAAGTCGGATTGCGCGGGGCTGAAATGGTGACCGAATCCATTCAACCCAACGTGGCCATCGTCACCGATGTGACGCACGACACGCAAACCCCGATGATAAACAAGAAAAAGCACGGCGACGTGCGCTGTGGCAACGGCCCCAGCGTCACCTATGCCCCGGCAGTCCATCAAAAACTCATTGACCTCATCATAGACACGGCGGAGGCCAAGGAAATTCCATTTCAGCGCGAGGCCGCCAGCCGGGTCACCGGCACCGATACCGATGCCTTCGCCTACTCCAATGGCGGCGTGCCTTCGGCGCTCATCTCCTTGCCCTTGCGTTATATGCACACCACCGTGGAAATGGCGCACAAGGATGATGTCGGCAACCTGATTCGATTGATTTTTGAATCGCTGCAAAAAATCGAGAGGGGGCAGGATTTCCGTTATTTCTCAACCATTTAAAACTATGGAATACGCCGCCTGTCAAGTTGCCATCGCCCCGCTTCGCGCCCAGCCCTCCGACAAGAGCGAGATGGTGTCGCAGTTGCTGTTTGGAGAGACAGTAGAAGTGCACGAATCCAAAGACAACTGGCGGCACGTCACCTGCGCATGGGACGGCTTCACCGGCTGGGTTGATGCCAAGCAGCTCAAACGCCTCACGTCCAGCGAATACGACGATTATGCCGAACATCAGGCCATCAATCTGTCACTCGTGGAAGGCCTTATGGCTGCCGACCATTTCATCCCACTGACGATGGGCGCCGTGTTGCCGCGCTACGACGGGCTTCGATGCGCCCTGGGCGAGCAAACATTCCAGTTTTCAGGCCCCGTCGTCACACCCGGCCAACGACAACACGGCACCGAATGGGTGGTCAAGGTGGCCCGACGCTACCTCCATGCTCCCTATTTGTGGGGCGGGCGCTCGCCTTTCGGCATTGATGGCTCTGGGCTGACGCAAATGGTCTTCAAAATCGCAGGCGTCCGCCTGCTGCGCGATGCCGCCCAGCAAGTGACGCAAGGCCGCCCCGTTGATTTCATGGAGCAATGCCAATCAGGCGACCTCGCTTTTTTCGACAACGGCAAAGGACACATCAACCATGTCGGCATCATCCTGCCCGACTGCCACGTCATTCACGCCTCCGGCAAGGTGCGCGTGGACAAACTCGACCACTTCGGCATTTTCAACCGCGAACTGAACCGCTACACACACCAGCTTCGCATCGTGAAGCGCCTGCTGCCCGACGAGCCGGATGCCTTCGTCGCCGAAAACGAGGAGGATGCCAGAGCCGATGAATTGGCAGGACAGGGGGCGTTGTTCGGATAAGCCACCTGATAAATCTTGGCAAATCATGGCATAACTTTGCCCCAAAATTCTTCGATTTGCCCACTTCCATCCTCCTTAAACTTGCAAAGCTGCATGGCCGTCCCGAAATCTTTTTTTCCATTCAGGGAGAAGGAAAAAGCATCGGCACGCCATCCGTCTTCGTGCGCACTTCGCTTTGCAACCTGCATTGTGTCTGGTGCGATACGGACTACACATGGAACTGGACAGGAACCCCCTTTCGCCACCTCAACGATGCCAAACCCGGTTATCAAAAATTTGACAAAAAAAAGTGGATTGCCGAGTGCGAGATAGATGCCGTGGCTGCATCGGTGGCCGCTATTCCTTGCAAAAATGTGATATTGACGGGCGGGGAGCCTATGTTGCAGCAACCTGCCTTGACGGCGCTAACAATGGCACTTCGGCAACAATCACCAGACTATCGGTTCGAGATAGAGACCAACGGAACCATCGCGCCGCTCCCCGAATTTGATGCAGCCATAGACCAGTACAACGTGTCGCCCAAGTTGGAGAACAGTGGCAATACACGCCGTTTGCGCGAGAAGCCTAAAGCCTACCATTTTTTTGCCACCTCGCCAAAGGCCAATTTCAAATTCGTGTTAGCCGAACAAGACGACCTCGACGAGGTGTTGTCCCTGATTTTCAGGTACGACATTCCACCGGAAAAAGTGTGGCTCATGCCAGAAGGCACCACCGCGCAAGCCTTGTCAAAACGCCGCAAATGGCTCGTCGAAATCTGCAAAACACACGGCTTTCGCTATTCCGACCGATTGCACGTCCAGATCTGGGGAGCCCAAAAAGGCGTTTGAAAAAGGTTTGTCAAAAGCATCCCCCCAATCCGCTTTTATCTGTTGGAACAGTTGAGTACGTTTGCAAGGGAAAAAACAAAACAAAATATCTATGTCCACCAACTCTTTCCGCGACAACATGAACGCCTCGCTCGACCAAGCAAAAGTGAAAGCCCAGCGCATCTTCCGTATCACGATGTGGTCGTTGCTCATTGCAGGCATCCTTTTCGGCATCGGCTACTTCATCTATCGAACCTACCCTAAAAGCCAAAGCGAGCAGACGGGCACCCTCTTCAAACTCGCTTATGACGGCTATGTCTTCAAGACTTATGAAGGCCAACTGCACCTTATCGGGAGCGCGATGATTACCTCGCAAAGCACTTGGAACTTTTCAATCAAGGATGAAAACACCTACAATGAACTGCAACAGTATGTGGGAAAAACCGTCAAGCTATACTACAAGGAATTGCCAGAGACGGCACTTCCTTGGCAAGGCAAGACACCCTACATCGTGTTTAAAGTGGAGCCGCTTCAATAAGGCTTGCTCCCCAACGGCTACCCAATCTTGCAGTTGAGGCAAGCCCCACCCTGTTTTCTCTAAAACCAGCTTCGAAAGGCGCCCCCTACCCTACCTTCGCCCCCGATTATGCCAAACCTGAACTGGACCCGAATCGCACTGCACGTCATTTTCTGGCTCACCTATTTGCCCATCAATGCCGTGCTCTCCTGCATTTTGCGTGGTCGGACGCTCGAAGAAGAATTCTTCCCCGCCCTTGTCGGCGAAGCCTACTCGCTTCCCGTCAAGCTCTTGCTCGTCTATTTCGTCTTCTACTATGTGATACCGCTCTATCTGGAACGCAGCAAAATTTGGCAGTTGGTTGGCCTGTTGCTCCTGTCATTTTTGGTTGCCACCGTGCTATATCGCATAGAGATTGTATGGGTCTATTTCCCGCTCAACCATCCCAACGTATCTGTCAGCCTCTTCTCTTTCAAAGGGACATTGCTGACCGTTTTTGACTTGTTTATCACGCTGGCTGCTGCGGTGACTATCAAATTGCTGCGAATGCACTATAAAAGCCTCGAGTTTGAGCAAGAGCTTATTCGGGAAAAACTATCCAGCGAGCTGAATTTTCTTCGCGCCCAAACCAACCCGCATTTCCTATTCAACACCCTGAACAACCTGTATGTGTTGGCACGAAAAAAATCCGACAAAACCGCCGACGCTATCATGATGCTATCCAAAATCATGCGGTTTGTCCTCTATGAATGTCGTGCCCCACGAATCGCCGTGTCAGATGAGGCCAAGGTTGTTCAGGACTATATTGAATTGGAAAAACTGCGCTACAACCAGCGTCTTAAAGTACATTACGACGAGGAATTGGACAAGCCACACACGCCCATAGCGCCTTTGTTGTTATTGCCTTTTGTGGAAAATAGTTTCAAACATGGGGCAAGCGGCACCACCGGGGATGCGGCCATCTATATCAAACTTGTCCTGCGCGACAACGAGCTTGTTTTTTCTGTAAAAAACACGGTGGACAAAGATTTTGAGGCCACGTCTTGGGACAATAGCAACGGTATTGGCTTGAAAAACGTGCAGCGCCAACTTGATTTGCTCTATCCCGAGCAATACGAACTCCGCCTTGAGCGTGAGAACGATTTTTTCAAAGCGGATTTAAAAATCAATCTTGACGAAACTTGAGTGAAAGCCCATAAAGACCATATCTTGATGTTCATTCAAAACCACCCTGTCCGCCCCTGCATTCAAGCACTTGCCCGACCAAGCGAAGCGGACGGGGCTGATTTACGTTGACTATGTCAGCCTTAAATTATTGGAAATACACTTTTCATCTTGACGCAACGGCAAACAATGCCGACGCAGCCGATATTCTCGTCGCCTATCTGGCAGAGCTCCCGTTCGACACGTTCGAGGAACCAACCAACGGGCTGAATGCCTATCTTCCAGCGAACGTGGATGTCGGGGCAGTGGAAGACGTGTTGCGGGAAATGCAACAACAGTTTCAATTCTCATGGGAAAAGTCATTCATCCCTGCTCAAAATTGGAACGAGATATGGGAACACAATTTTCACCCTGTCATCGTAGGTAATTTTTGTGCGGTTCGCGCCGACTTTCACGAGCCAATTCCGGGCATGAAACATGAGTTGGTCATCAATCCCAAAATGGCTTTTGGCACAGGTCATCACGAAACGACATGGCAGTGCATCGCTGCAATGGAACATCTGCCCTTTGCCCAAAAGAAAATACTGGATTTTGGCTGCGGCACGGGCGTGCTTGCCATTTTGGCTTCAAAGCTGGGCGCTGCCGAGGTCGAGGCCATCGACATAGAAGAAGAATCGTACCTGAACACGCTGGAAAACAGCGCCGTGAACAACGTGGGCAATGTAATCGCCCGTTGTGGCGCTTTGGAAGTTGTGAAAGGCCACGACTTCGATGGCATTTTGGCCAACATCAACCGCAATGTGATTCTGGATGCGTTGCCCACCCTAAGTCGCCTTTTGAAGCCAGATGCTTGGCTGCTTGTCTCCGGCATTCTGCTTCAAGATGAGGCCATTGTGACGGATGCCGCAGCAAAGGAAGGGTTTGAAAGAAAGAAAAAAACGGAGCGAGGAAATTGGTTGTGCATGGAGTTTTGGCGCAAATAGGCACTGGCAGGTTGTTTTGACTGCCAGCAGGGATTGACGTGGTGCAAGCACATACTCCCGACTGGCTGACAGGCTATGCTGGAATTTGTTTTCTTGACAGGGTTACATGATTTTAAACCTGCCAATCATGTAACCCTGTCAAGAAAGGAAACTTATCGGCCCATGGTCTTCTTCATAATAGCGCCTATTTGCGCCGGAGACTCTACGACGGTGATGCCGTTTTCGGCCATGATGCGCATTTTGGCCGCAGCCGTGTCGTCAGCGCCCCCCACGATAGCGCCCGCGTGACCCATCTTGCGGCCTTTCGGGGCGGTCTGACCTGCGATGAAACCGACGACGGGTTTTTTATTGCCGTTCGCCCGAATCCAACGCGCCGCTTCTGCCTCAAGCCCGCCGCCGATTTCGCCTATCATCACGATTCCTTCTGTTTCAGGGTCATTCATAAAGAGTTCGATGGCTTCGCGTGTCGTGGTGCCGATGATGGGGTCGCCTCCGATACCGATGGCAGTGGTGATGCCCAACCCTGCCTTGGCGATTTGGTCAGCGGCTTCGTAGGTCAGGGTGCCGGATTTCGACACCAAGCCGATTGGCCCGCGTTTGAACACAAAACCCGGCATGATACCCACTTTAGCCTCATCAGGCGTGATGACACCGGGGCAATTGGGACCGACAAGCGTCACGCCTTTTCCCGACACATAAGCCTTCGCACGCACCATGTCTTGCACGGGTATGCCTTCCGTGATGGCCACAATGACCTTTATGCCCGACGCAGCGGCTTCTATGACGGCATCGGCAGCAAATGCGGGCGGCACAAATATGATGGAAGTATCGGCACCCGCTTTCTGCACCGCGTCTTCCACGGTGTTGAACACCGGACGGCCCAAGTGCATTTGGCCGCCTTTGCCGGGCGTTACGCCCCCTACTACGTTGGTGCCATAAGCAATCATTTGTTCGGCGTGAAACGTGCCTTCTTTGCCCGTGAACCCTTGGACGATAATGCGCGAATGTTTATTGACTAAAACAGACATCTGAATGTGAGTGTGTTATGGAATTAAATGGTTGAGAGAATCGAGTGTTTGAAAAAAAGTGGAAAAGGGTTGAGCAGCTGAGGTTTTGAAGGACTCAACTTTTCTCAACCCTTCTCATCAAAGTCGCCAGCGACAAAAGGTTATTTGGCTTCTTGTATGATATAAACATCTTCGTTGCTGCGCTTCATGTAATAGTGTTCGCGAGCAAATTTTTCTTTGGTCAGCTCAAAATCGTCGGCTTCTTCTTTTGCTTCCTTTATTTTTTCTTGATAAAAAGCCTTGTCGGCCTCCAAGCGGTGCTGTGCGCGAAAAAGGCGATACTGCGTCCAGACGCTATGCCGGTCGAGGAAAATCATGATGAAGAAAAAGATGACCAGCGTGAGATAATAGCGGTTTTGCAGGGGCGCGGGCAGGTTTTGCCAAAATGCTTGCAAAGGGTTGGTCGGTAACGCCATATTCATTCTGTTGGGTGAACGATTGGGTAGAGGGACGCTCAAAAGTAGCGGGTTTTGGTCAATTCGCCCGCAAAACTTTTAGGCTCTTGCGGCAACAGCCGTTTGGTCAATCACATCCACCAAGCGTCCGAAGATTTCGTCAATACTGCCTATTCCATTGACACTGTGGCTTTTGCCCTTGGAAGCATAGTAGTCGAACACTGGTGAGGTCTCGTTTTTATAGACCGAGATGCGATTGCGAATAATCTCCTCGTCCGAGTCGTCAGTGCGACCCGACGTAGCTCCGCGCAGTTTGATGCGTTTCACGATTTCTTGGTCGTGCACCTGCAAGGCGATGAGCGCCATAACGGCGGTGCCTTTCTCCAAAAGCAACGCATCAAGCGCCTCCGCTTGCGCAATCGTGCGCGGGAAGCCATCAAAAATGAAGCCCTTTGCATCGGGGTGCGCCTCTACTTTGTTGCGCAACATTCCGATGGTAACGGAATCCGGCACCAATTCGCCTTTGGCGATATAGGCCTTGGCTTGCTGTCCGAGCGGGGTGTCGTGACTCATTTCATATCGAAACAAATCGCCCGTGCTGATGTGGACAAGTCCGTATTTCTCGATAATTTTTTGGGCTTGAGTGCCCTTGCCAGAACCGGGCGGGCCAAAAAGTACAAGGTTGATCATAGTGTGTTCGAGGATTCGATACATAAGATTCCGGGGGTATCAAAATTTAAAAAAAGAAGTGCGTATTAGCTCCGTCAAGGCTTCGCGGAGGGTTCTACCGAACCCTACATATCGAAGATGGGGCAGTTTTGGGTGGTGGAAAATGGCAAGGACGGGCACTGAGCCGATGCGCAAAGTTAGAAAGCAACTTTTAATTTCAAAAATCACGAAAACGATACCGTTCGCCATACTCCTTAATCCAACCCAACAGTTTTTCCACATCAGCCTTCTGAAACAGTTCTGTGCCGGGATTCATAGTGGCCGCTGTGCCACAGGCCACGCCTATCTGCGCCATGTCGTGGAATGTCTTCCCCTCGCTGAGTGCCCACACCATGCCAGCCACCATGCTATCGCCCGCTCCGACGGTGCTCCGCTTTTTCGCGGGCGGTGCCGGAATGTGCTCAAAGCCATCTCGAGTGACCAACAAGGCGCCTTGCGCCCCGAGCGACACCACGACCACCTCACAGCTGCCATGCTGTATCACTTCAAGCGCCGCGTCGTCCACCTGATTCATTTCCAGCTTCTCCACCCCAACCAATGCGCTCAACTCGGCGAGATTGGGCTTCAACAAATACAGCCCTTCGTCGGCAGCGGCCTTTAGGGCAGCCCCTGAGGTGTCGAGCACAAAACGAGCGTTGATTTTTTTTGCAAACGCAGCCACTTTCTCATAGTAAGTCACAGGCAATCCGGGCGGAAGGCTACCACTCGCCACCAAGTAATCAGGTTGCAATTGTGCGACGATGTTGAGCATCGTGTCCGCCTGCGATTCCTCAATATCGAGTCCGGGCAAGGTGAACCGATACTGAAGATTGGTGGAAGTCTCTGTTACAGAAAAATTCTCGCGCGTCTCGCCCGGCACGGCATGGACACGCATCTCGACACCTGCTTCCTGCAAAATAGCCTGCAATCGAAGCCCGGTGGCCCCACCAGAAGGAAACACCGCCATGCTGCGGCCGCCGAGTTTGCAGATGCCCTTGGAGACGTTGATGCCACCACCACCCGCATCGAGCTGCAGCGGGCCGCAGCGCAGTTTGGATTCCGGGACAAGACGCTCGACGCTGCTACTTTTGTCGAGCGCGGGATTAAGGGTAAGCGTAACAATTTTCACGGTTCGAGTATTTTTTCAAACAATTTTTGAAATCTGCGTTTCTTTTGTCGCTCGCAATGATAGTCAAACTTGACGAAACAAACCTGAAAGAAGCTTCGCACTGGTTGGCCGCACAGGATGCAACACTGGCATCCGTGTTGGAAAAGTACGGATATCCGCCGCTTTGGTCGCGGGAGCCGGGTTTTTCCACGTTGGTTCACATCATTTTGGAACAACAGGTGTCACTCGCCTCTGCCAATGCCGCGTTCCAACGTTTGAAAAACAAACTGGTTGACATCACCCCCGACGCATTTCTCCGGCTCGACGATTTAGCCTTGCGCGACATTGGGTTTAGTCGTCAAAAAACAATGTATGCTCGCGCACTTGCCGAGGCCGTTGTAGCCCAAACATTTGATTTTGATTTACTAGCCACTTTGCGCGACGACGAGGCCCGGGCAGAGATGAAACGCTTGAAAGGTATCGGCGACTGGACCGCCGATATTTACCTGTCTGAATGTCTGCTTCGCCCCGATATTTTGCCCAAAGGCGACATCGCCATGCAAGAAGCGTTTCGCGTGCTGAACCGCCTCCCCAAACGCCCCAAACACGACGACTTTGAGGCCGCAACCCATCATTGGCGCCCGTGGCGCAGCGTAGGGACGCGAATGTTGTGGCATTTCTATCTTTGCGAGCGAAAAAGAAACCCCTAGCAAACACCCCCATGCCGACAACATCTCGTTCTCACATCAGTACACTACCACATGGCCAGCTTCTTCAAAAATAAACGTGTGTGGGTCACGGGCGCATCCTCTGGGATTGGGGAGGCGCTATCACTTGCCTTTGCCGAGCACGGCGCACACCTCATCATTTCTGCCCGCAATGAAAAAGAGCTCAATCGGGTGGCAGCTGAATGTGCCAAATCAGGTGCCGCATCCATCATGGTCGAACCACTTGATTTGGCACAACATGATGCTATTCCGAGCATCGTCGAAAAAGTAGTCCGACAAGTAGGAAAGGTGGACATACTGATTAACAACGGGGGTATATCGCAGCGGTCGTTGGCAAAAGACACGACGTTTGATGTGGACAAAAAAATAATGGACATCAATTACTTTGGCACTATCATGCTCACCAAAGCCCTGTTGCCCAATATGTTGACACACCAGCTTGGGCACATAGTCACCATCACCAGCTTGACCGGAAAATTTGGCTCTCCCATGCGTTCTTCCTACGCAGCCTCCAAACACGCGCTACATGGTTTCTTCGACAGCCTTCGTGCCGAGCTCGCAGACACCCCCATCAAAGTCACGCTCATCTGCCCCGGTTTTGTCCGAACCAATGTCAGCATCAACGCCCTGACCGCTGATGGCTCCAAACAAAACAAAATGGACGAGGCCACAGACAAAGGAATGGCTCCAGAAGTGTTGGCTGGCAAGGTGTTACGAGCTATCGAACGGGGTAAAGAAGAAGCCTATTTCGGTGGGAAAGAAGTGCTGGGTGTGTATGTTAAGCGTTTTTTTCCAGCCTATTTTTCTCGCCTCATCAAACGAGCGAAAGTCATGTAGTCATTTCACACGAGTAGTGGCCAACAGCTTTTTGATGCTATATCTACCACTACCCTTGCCCGCCAGCATCAGTAGGCCACCGATGATGGCGATATTCTTCATAAACAAAATGCTCTCCTCTCTCAACTCCACCTTTGAGGCATTCCAAAAGTCATGTAGAATAAAGGTGACAGGCACCCAATAAATGAGCAGCATAATAGCGCCAAGAGTCGAGCGGTAGCCCGTCAACACCATCAAACCACCCATTACCAGCAAAAAAATAGCACCATACAGTAAAAAATCTTGGCTCCAGTTGATACCGTGTTCAGCCATTGTCTGCTTTGTTTTGTCAAAATAAAGCATGGAGTCAATCGCCTCAAAAATGAATATCGTGGCGAGAAAAATTCTTCCAATCAAATCAATAACGTCGCGCATAAAGCATTGCCAGCAAACAGCCAGCCGTGTTATGGTTAAGAATTTGGCTTAAAGCAGTGGCGAAGGTAGCGCAATTTATCAGTCATTCTTTTGGTCTTTCCAATTAGTGCCGCGTCCGGCCAATGCTCCATTCACGGAGCATTGACCGGACGCGGCACTAGCATTATTCGCCAGAGGCAGTAATGTTATTGTCTTAGGCCACTTGTGCATCTCCCAACCCTCAAATCGTTGCGAAATGAATAGGGGAATATCTCCGGGTGATGATTGCGATAATTTGAAATACCCTAGCCCCCCTAATCCACCTTTTTTTCCACAAAAAAAGCCCCCCTCCAACTTTAGGAGAGAGGCCATCCCAAAAACCGATTTTAAAGTATGTGTCTTTGAAAATCGCTTCCCGGACAATCCGTCAGGCGGTCGGCTCGTCCACCGCCTCATGCTTTTTTTCTCTATCAAGGCGAAGAGGCGGGGAGGCAATCGCTCGCCCCCCCACTTCTTGCCTCACTCAGAGACTCACTTCGTCTGCACCATTTTCTTGGTTGCCGAGTCGGTGGAGGTCTCCAGTTTGTAGTACATCAGGCCGCTGGCGCCCAGCAGGGCGCGGTCAACGGCGATGGCGTTGTGACCCTTGGCGAACGAGCCTTTCTGCACGAACAGCAGGCGGCCGCTCTCGTCGAACACCGTCAGCGTGGCGTCCGCAGCCTCCGGCAGGTGGAAGCCGATGACCGTCTTGTTCACGAACGGGTTGGGCTGGTTCTGGTACAGCTCGAAGCCGACGCCCGCGATGGTCGCGCCGCCCGCGCCGTTGAAGCGCAGCGCCACCTCCATGCGGTCGCTCGACAGCGAGTAGGCCTCCGCCCGCGTGATGCGGCTCGACACGCCCAGCATCTCGCTCAGGCGGCCGGCCCTCGCGGCGCGGAACGTCACCGAGAACTCGGCGGCGTCGCCGTCAACAGACGTGGTCAGCGCATCGGCGAACACGCCGAAGTTCGACGCCTTCACTTTCTCGCCCTCCTCGATGGAGGCCACCTCAAGACCCGACAGGTTCAGCGTGAACTGCCAGCCCTGCACGCGCTCGGCGGCGCGGAACGTCACCGTCGCCAGCTCGCCCGCGCGCAACTCGCGGTCGTCCACGTCGAACAGCAGCGTGCCGGCCGTGCGGTCGTCGCCCGACAGCAGCGAGCTCGTGATGGCCGTGCCGTTCACGTCGCCAACCTTCACCGCCACGAAGTCCTCGTTCAACTGGTCAACCGCGGAGCCGCTCACCGTCTTGATTTCGGGGAACTGCGTCTGGAACGGGTTGGCCGTGTTGGGGAACGCGAACGACTTGTCCACGAAGCGCCAAGAGGTGTTGTTCGGAAGCTCGGTGTAGATGCCGAGTATCAGTTTGCGCAGCTCCACGATGTCGAACGTCGTGATGGAGTTCGACTTGTTCGCGTCCGCCGCTATCATCTTGTACGGGCTGTTCAACGGCTCGAGGCCCAGGATGTGCTTCGAGATGAGCACCAGGTCGAACGTCGACACCCCGTTGAGCGGGTTGTCGTCCTTCGTCGGCGTCAACGTGTACGGCGCGTTCTGCGCCACCAGGCCGTTGAACTGGTACTTGCCGTCGGCGTCCGTCATCGTAAAGTGGCTCATCGCACCGCTCTGCAGGTTCACGTTCGCGTCCGCGAGGCCTTGCGCGTCCTCGGTCTTCAGCGCGCCGGCCACGTTGATGTTGTTGTTGCCGCAGTTGCCCGCGTTGTCCTGAACGTCAAGGTACGTCAGGCAGAAGTCGGCGTTGCCCGCCAAATCCTGCACCCACAGCTCCACCGGCTGCTGGCCCAGCTCCGCGCAGGTGAACGTCACCGACGTGATGGGGTTGCCCAGCGCGTCGACCGGGAAGCCCGTGCCCTGGCCGGCCTTGCGGATGCCGTACTTCAGGAGGTTCGACGGCGTGCAGTTGTCCTCGCCGTACTGCAAAAAGTCCGATGCCCACAGCGTTATCATCTTCGTCGGCATGATGTTCACCGACAGACCGTGCAGGCACACCACCGTCGGGGCCTTGCAGTCCTTCACCACGAAGTGGTACTCGCAAGTCTCCTCGTTGCCGCAGCCGTCGGTGATGGTCCACTTGATTTTGTGCGTCCCGTAGGGCAGCTGCGGAACCACGCCGGACGTGCCGTTCGGGTTGGCAGGCGTCGGCAGCTGCGCCTGTGTCTTCCACTGCACCGCCGCCGTCCGGCTCGTGCCGCTCGTCGTGTAGTGCACCGCCCAGCGGTATATCTGAGCGGCCGGCACCGGGCGACCGTCGAACACCCGCGGCGTGCCGCCAGAGTAGTTCGGCGTGCCGAGGTTGTTGTAGTTCACCGTGCCGGGGGCCGGCGGGTTGTTGCTCGACACCACCGTCTCCATCGAGCCGTCGCCGTCCAAATCGAGGAACAGCAGGTAGGTGATGTTCACGTTCGCGCCGGAGCAGGCGTCCGTCGCCGTGATGCTCAGCGGGGCGTCGCCCTCGCAAAGGTCGTGCGACACGCCGTCCCACCAGTACGACTGGTTCCACAGCAGCGGGTCGTTCGCCGAAAGGTCGCAGTACTCTACCGGGGAGGCCGGGCAGTCAACCGTCGGCTTCTGGTTGTCTATTATCTTGATGATTTGCTTGTACCGGTAGCAGTTCGCCGTCGCCGACCAGAACGTGCAGAAGTTCGTCGGAGCCTGGCCGGGAGCGATGGCCACGTTCGTCGGCGCCCACGGAGCGGGCGTGCCGCACGGCGACACCGTCGGGCCCGTCAGGTTCTGCGGGGAGTTCGCCGTCGCGTTCGGCTCCGGGTTCGGCACCGTCACGCAGTTGGCGTTCGGGTTGTAGGTGCACCAGTTGATGATGGTCCACGTCCGCTCTATCTTGAAGCACGCGTCCGGCACCACCGTGAACACCTGATCCTCGAACGAAACGCCCAGCAGCTCGCAGTCCTGCGCCCCGTTGAACGTCGGCGCGCCGTAGTTGCCGGTCCCGTCGCACACCGTCACGATGACGTCGTTGGGGAACCGTATCCAGTAGTCCTGCTCGTACGTCACCACGATGCGCTGCGTGCACTGCGTGGACTGGCCGTGGCAGTCGTACACCCGGAACGTCCGCGTGATGGTGCCGCGGTTGCACAGCGTGTCGAACAGCGCGTAGCTCGCCGAGTGCTCGAGGCCGCACTGGCCCTGGTACACCCGGTTCTCGTCGAGGCAGCAGTTGTCCTGCACCGTCGGCTTGCCGTAAGCCCACAGGCTCGGGTCGAAGGCCTCGCACGAGACCGTCACGTTCGCCGGCGAGATGCAAACCGGCTTGATTTTGTCCTGAACCAGCACGTCTATCATGCAGGTGTTGTGTATCGGCGTGCCGTCGGGGCCGATGGCGAAGTTGCCGAAGGCGTCCAACTGGTACACGCGCAGTATCACCGTCTGCGTCGTGCCGACCTCGCAGCAGTAGAACTTGATGGAGTCCTGCTCCGCCACCGCGCGCTCGAACTCGCTCGGGAAGTCCGGGAACTGGTCGTCGCACGGCAAAAAGCCGTTGATGGAGTTCAGCGAGTTGATGCAGTCCGAGTACGGCGCCATGCGCTGTATCGTGAACTTGATGTTGTTGCAGTTGTCGTACGAGCCTTGGTCGAACGTCGAGGCCTTCACCCACGTCACGCCGCCAAACTCGCAGTCGCCCAACGCGGGCGGCACGCCCAGGAAGCCGCCCGGGCCGTAGCAGTCGTACGGGTCGTCAACCCCGATGCTCACCACCGTGAACTCGGTGCAGGCCGCCACCGGCGGGACGTAGTCGCGAACCGTCAGGCGGAACGAGCACGTCGAGGTGTTGCCGCAGTCGTCCTCCGCCTGATAGATGACCGTGTGCGTGCCGGCAGGCAGGCACGGCGTCAGGCCAAAGGCGCCCAAAGTGTCGAGGTCCCACAGGTTGTTGCCCGGGAAGTTGGTCAGCTGGCCGCCGATGGGGAACATCCCGATGGTGTCCAGCGTGAACGGGTCTATGCCGATTATCATGCCGCCGATGTTGTTGATGCGCGAGCAGTTGTCGCGGATAATCACGTCGGGCAGGTTCACGATGGCGCAGCACGAGAACGGGTCGGTGGAGACCGTCAGGTCGGCTGGGCAGGAAATGGCGGGGCCAGCTTTGTCAAGCACCTTGATGATTTGGTTGTGCAGCAAGAACTGACCAGCGCACCAGTCAATCACTTTCCACTCGCGCAGGACTTTGTAGGTGCCGTCGCAGATGTCAACGCGGGTGTCTATGTAAGTCCAGTTGATGGTGCAGCCATCAGAACTACCAAACACCGTGGGGAATCCTTGCAGGCCCAAGCCCTGAACGTACTGCGGCGTCGGGTAGCCAGCGGTACAGGGAAGCGCCGGAGCATCTACGTCGTCGTAGTCAGGCGGGAACACCACGTCGTTCAAATTAGGACGCTGGAGGCTAATCACTTGGAGGCAAGTTTTTGTGTTGCCAGAAGCATCTACAGCCGTCCATTTGCGATTCACTCTCTTCGTCAAGCCAGAAGCGCAGTCTTGTGCCACTTCTGTGTCGAGATAGCTCAAGGTCACATCGGAGCAGTTCTCCAAAGCAGGTGAGCCAGCCCCAGCAGGCACAACATAATTGCCGCCGCCAGCAGGGAACACATTCACGTTGAGTTGCAAGTCATTCGGGAAGCCGGGGCTTTGAGAGTTGCCAGCGATATTGATTTGAACAAAGCTTACCGGGCCAGCATCGCCACCAGCAGCATCCACTACTGTGAGCACCCAAGTACCACTTGCATTTTGACCATTGAAGTTTGCCAACGGGTTGATAGGCTGATAAGTGCCCGGGCCGATGGCAGGGGGTGTAGCATTGCAAGTGTTTTCAAATTGAGCGGCAGTAAGTGTAGCTTGGTCATCAAAAACGACATCAATGCCATCATTCGCACAGCCGAACGCCGTAGCGGGAACACCCGGACGGTCGAACAGTTGAACCACCGTGCCAGAAGGCGAAGTCAAACGGGCGCTGATGTCACCCACCCAAGTATGGTTGGTACGGAACACCACATTCACATCCGTGATAGTTGCATTTGTAGGGATGTTAATGTTAGTGGTTGTTGTCGTGGCATCCAATATCGAGAAGTTGGCGCTACCCGAAGCAGTAATGGGCACGGAGGGTGCAGCAGGATTCAAATCCGAATTGCATGCCACCGTTTTATTGGTGCAAACCAATACTGGGGCCAACTTGTCTTCGACGAGCAGGTTGCCCCAGCAGCTGTTGCCAGTTTCGGGGTCAACCACACGCACGGCATAGGTTTTGCCAATGTCCTGCGGGCCCAATACGCCGGGTACCCACGGGCCATTGCCGAAGGGCGGCACTTTGTCCAACTGAACGATATAGTCGTCGTAGCAGCCATAAGGGCCTCCCTCGAGGATTTGGTCGGCGTTGAGCACCAAGGTGCAAGACGCATCCAGCGACACGTTCACGAAGTCGTTGCAGATAAGTGAAGAGATGGGATTCGGGAACTCATTTACTGTCACAGTAAAGGAGCAAGTGCTCATATTACCGGCGAGGTCAGTTGCTTTCCAGATATTGGTCGTAGTGCCAATAGGGAATTCAGAGCCTGAGGGCAAGCCAGCGACGAGCATAAGCGGGTCAACAGCGAAGCTATAGTTGACCCGACCCGCAAAAATAAAGTCTGGGAATACGTTAGGTGTGCCAAATGGGTAGTTCACTAAGTTGCCCGTTGTCTTATTGATGCGAATGTTTGCATCTTGTATGAACCCAGTCTGTCCCATTTGGGCAACCAAAGGTCCACCTGCAAAGAACTGTTGGGAAGTCACATAAATGCCGCGCGAAGAGTTGGCCGGAATCACGATACCGGGCGCTGCGCTAACATTTCTGAGGTTAAGCAGGACGAAGGGAGCATTGAGCACCTGATTAGGGCCAATTTTCGTCCAAGCGGCTTGGTTAGTCTGGTTGCCGACGTGGGTAGTGGCGGTGGTAGTAGCCCACACCTCTACAGTAATGGAAGCCAAACCCGGGCGGATATTGAAGTCAAAGCTGTTGATAGTGATGGGGAACGGTTGAAGGTTCTCCACCGTAAACATGTGACCAGCCTGACCGAAACCGGGGTCGGCGGTGATGATGTTGGCAGCCGAGCCGTCCGCAGTTACAGGACAGTTGTCAACCGCCGTTACGTTGTAACTATACAAAGCCGCGCAGAAGCCCGGAGCAAGATTGAGTGTGACGTTAGAGGGACAGGTAATCGTGGGCGCTTCATTGTCCGCGACGTTGATTATCTGGTTTGCCGTTCCAGAGGTTGCTCCATTGGAAACGACAAAGGTCTGCCATGTGATGACATTGGTGCCCTTTGGCAAGCCTGTGATGGTCACGTTAGCTGCTGGTAGCGGAACGACGATGAAAGCACCACCATTCACGCTATAACGAAGGCCTACCGAAGTGCCATTGGCACAGCCAGCAGGGCTAAAAGTTGGAATAGCAACTGTAGCCGAGCCTACACAAGTGCCAAGTGCGGTGCCTACGTTTTGAGTCGGGCCTGCAATCGGGTTGCAAGAAGCTGGTTGCACAAACTCAATACATTGACCGTTGGTCAAGAAGTTTGAGTTGAAGCCCACCTGTGTGAATGGACGTGGAGCTGGCAATTCGCCCTCCAGACCGACGGTGGCGCTAAGACCATTATCGAAACCTGCCTGGCTACCACCAAACACTACGTCCAGATACTTGAATTGAATTCTGTTACCATTTTCAAACAAGCGAGTTTGGAAAGTAATGTGTTGGCCCGCAACAGCGGCGAAATGGCCAATTTCAAACCATTCGATGGTGAAAATACGGTTGGGGGCTACGCCATCCACACGTTGATACACCCCCGAAAGCGGCGCGGCCACCGCGCTGGCGATAAGGTCGTCCCAGAAGGGATACAGTGCCGCGCCAGCAATTGCTGTGGGAAGCGCGATGTTGCCCAACCCGCGGTCGGTACCCGGCTGGAATACGACAAAGCCGTTGGTGCTGACCCTGATTTGGGTGTAGTTGATGCCATAAAAGGCAAATGTGAATGGCAAAGCAACCGTAAATTGAACGTCGTCACCTGTGCCGATAAGGGTCGTGCCTGCCTGCCCTTGCGCTACCACATAAGGGTCGGCACAAGCAGTAGCCACATAAGGCAATTGAGCATTGGCCACTTGACTCACCAAAAATGGCAGACCAAGCACCAAAAGCCACTTAGTGGCATACAGCGAAGCACTCGAAGTAATGCTTTGCGTAAATTTCTTAATCATGAGAATTATTGTTTAATGATGAAAGATGATTGATTAGCTCTCAGAATGAATGATTCAGTCATTCTGTAGCAAAGTAGTCACTTCCTGATGATAGTCTTGCCATACCGCCACCGAAAGCGGATTGGGGATTTCGACCTGACTTGATGCGGAAGTGCCGTAGCTGCCTTGCGAAACAAACTTCAAATAGGAATTATTGACAGCATTGAGAACTGCCTGGCCTTGTTCCAGATTGAAGACGATGATTCCATAAAATTTGCGCTTGTAGAGCAGCGGTTCGTTTGGCGGTCCGAGCAGCTGCTGGTCCATAGCCGCAATCTGCTGGTTGAGTGCAGACACAGCCACGCTTTCGGGCTTCCAATTTTCGCCAGCGGGTTTAGGAATCCCTTGTGCATTTGCGCTTTCCGCAAAAAAGAAAGCAGCCAATGCAAAGACTACCATGCACGCAAGCGATTTGCGTAAACTAGGAAAGAACTTTGTCATGAGAAAAAAAATGTTTTAATGTTAAAAGTTTATTTCAGGCTTTGAAAAACAAAGACGATAATGCCCAAGTACAATGCGATAAGCAATCCCGGTATCTAGGGGCGAGTTGTGACAATTATTAGCTGAGCGCCAGTTGCTCAAGTCCGAACTGAAATAGCCAACAAGCTCACAGCGGCTTTGATATATGGTCGGAACTCACGGCCAAACAGACACAAACAAATAAAACAGGCATACCACATAAGGGCACCTGTAAAATCGGGATGGGAAAAAAAACAGAGGAGAGGAAAGAGAAAAGCCGGGAACAAAAAAAGGGCGGGTTTTCATGCGCCTATGCGCCATATTCTCTCCATGAGATTTGCGGATTAAAGGATTAAAAAGAATTATTCAATGGCAAAGGTATCGGTAGGAGCGGAAAAAATCATGCCAAAGGCGATTTTTTTTTCGATACGAAAAATTTTTCCGTGTTCGTCACAAAACATTGACAATGAATTTTTTAAAGAGAAAAACAGGCTTGGTCTGCCAATACTGCTCGCACAAAAGGGGAAAAAACATTGTGAAAATGTGGTTGCACACTGCTGGACATTTTCAAATTTGCCACGAAGTCAGAAAGACGCAAGGCAAAATACTCATTGATTTGCCGCATTTGGTGCCTTTGTGTCTTTGCGGCACAAAAATAATCTCCAGTAGTGTGATGTGGTCGTCCGCACGCTCCCCTGAGAAGTGTCAACGCAGTCGGGCAAGTCCATACAAAACATCAGGCAATTTCTCCCGTCGGCAAAATCTCCATCTCCAGCATCCGTGAAGTAGCAGGGTCGTAAGTGTCGCTGCCCTCCGGCGAGGCGCCTGCGGCGATGTTGATTTCCAATCCTTCACTAATGGTGGCAACAGCTCGAGACACTTTGCCAGCATCCACCCGGGTGTAGGCGATTACCTCGCGGTCAATCAAATGCCCCTTCATGTTGAAGGTGGCCAACACATACTCGTAATTCATCAGCTCGGCCTTCCACCATACCAGCGCGACAAAATCCTTCGTGTCGTCAATGGCGAAGCAGGGCACATACTCGGTGAATTCGTCGTCGGGCGTTGTCGCCTCCGTCGGGATGATAAACTGGGCAATCAACTCGTCGGATAGGGGCGAGTTTTCGGTGCTAAAAGTATGGTGGGTATCCTCGCCAAGCGTGACGGGCATGGCGATGGGGGGAAATTTGGCAACAAAATCGGGGAAGGTGAGTTTTTTCATGCCGTTTCAATTCGAGTGGCCACACCTTTACTATTAATATGTGTCATAAAATTCGCCAATTGCTCCCCTTTCATGACACGAGGGATTTTCGCTTGGCCATTGAACTTGCCGCGTTTGCCGAGCCATTCCAAAAATATCTCATTGGGCAGCAATTGCACGCGCACGACTCTAAGTACATAATCGCGCTCAACAGCGTAGTCGTCGTTGAGACGTCGAAGCTCCGCATCAACGACCTGAGCAAATGCTTCGGGGGAGACTGTCGGATTTTCCACAGAGACGTACCACTGGTGCGCCCAATAAGAGCCTTCCCGTACACCCGCTACCGTAAACTCGCGCACACCCGCGTTCAGCATTTCATCGGCGCGGTGTACGGCAGCGTTCAAATTGTCAATGGACAGATGCTCGCCGCACACCGAAAGGAACTGCTTGGTGCGGCCTGTCAACCGAAACTCACAACGCCGAAGGTTGGTGAATTGAATCGTGTCGCCCAACAAATAGCGCCATGCGCCCGCGCTGGTAGATATGAGCGTGGCGTAATGCGCTCCCTCGCTCACCTCCTCAAGGCCAAGGCTGGGCGGGAACGCTGAACGCAGGTCGCCGTTTTCGTCAAAATTTTCGTCGTTGAATGGCACAAACTCAAAATAGACCCCACAATCCGTCAGCATACGCATGGCGCGGGTGTCGGGCCGATTTTGATATGAAAAAAAACCTTCGGAAGCCATATAGCTGTCCACATAGTGCATGGGGCGACCAAAGAGTTGTTCCAACGTGGGGCGATATGGCTCAAAGAAGACACCGCCATGCACCAGCACCTCGTAATTGGGCCACAGTTCGTGAATGTTGCGAAGCTTGTATCGCTCCACTATTTTTTCCAGAATGAGTTGCAACCACATGGGGTTGCTCACCGAAAAGCCGATGTCCCATGTGGGCGCTTCTGCCACGATGCGCTCGATGCGTTCGCTCCATTCGGGCAAATCCGTGATGTGACGTCCCGGGCGATACGAGCGCTCCAGCCATATCGGGCGGTTCAGCCCGATGATGCCGCTCAAGTCGCCCGTCCAGTGCAGGCCTTCCCGCTTAGGCATGGTGCAAGAGCCAACCATAAGCATCTGTTTGGTGAACTGCCGGGAGGAAAGGCCAAATTTGGTGATGTCGAAAAAAAGCCGCCGCGAGCCGCGCTTCATATCGCGCAGCATATCCTCGGTGACGGGGATATACTTGGTGGACGACTGGCTTGTTCCGCTCGACAGGGCGTAGTAAGGAATCACGCCCGGCCAGCAGACATCGGGCTGGTCTTCCAGATGTGCCTTGTGCCACCAGCGGTCGTAGATGCCTTGATAATCGGTGGCGGGCACCTGCTGAACAAACGCCTTAGTAGGGTCGGGCGAGAGGAGTGCTTCGTGAAACCCGTGATAGCGCCCAAAGGCTGTGCGTTTGGCCTTTTGCAACAGCGTCAGCAGTTGATTGTACTGAAGGTCATGGGGAGAAAGGCGCGGGCGTTCGGCCAAAGAGCCTAATTGCGCGCCTCTGCGTATCAGCGTTCCGAGCAAGGACATAAGTATTTCAAAAAAACTATTGGCTTTAAAAAACGGGGGCAAAATTATCTTTTTGGACGCAGCGGGTAAAAATTTAGGATTTTGTTCACAAGGGCTTCGACCAACATCATTGGAAACGGGTGCGTTTGGTTTTGGCTTTGGGGCAAAGGCAGCAAAACGTAACGATAATTTAAACATCCGGTAACACAGGTAAATGTTCCTTTGTGCCGAAGTTAATTTTCGGTAAACCCATGTTCCTGAGAGCCTATCGGCACGACGACAAAAGACACCTACAGCAACTCTTTTTCGACACGGTGCACACCATCAATGCCCGAGACTATGCCCCTGACCAGCTGACGGCGTGGGCACCTGTCGAGCCAGACCGCGAAGCTTGGGCACAGCTCGACCGCCAGCTTTGTTTTGTGGTGGAATGTCAGAAAGAAATTGTAGGATTCATCAGCCTTACTGCCGAGGGGGTGATTGGCTTTCTGTTCGTCCATAAAAATTTTCAGGGCAAAGGCATTGCCTCTGCATTGTTCAAACAAGTGGAGCGGGTCGCTCGCAAAAAAGGCATCGCCACGCTTAGCGCCGAGGCGAGCATCACCGCTAAGGGATTTTTTGAAAAACAAGGTTTCCATGTGACTGGCGAGCAGCGCAAGACACTGCGCGGCGCAGATTTCTTGAATTTTAAAATGGAGAAATCAATGGAGCAGGCAGTAAGAGGGTAATTCGGCGAGGGGCGTGCCAAACGAACATGGAAGGCAAAGTGCATTTGCGTCGCTCAACACGTCGTTCGTAGGCTGGGACATCGCGTTCGTTGACATTCCAGAAAAAAAACAATCACCTACTGCAACCTTGCCCCCGCCTTGCGAGTCTATTGAGCAACTTTTTGAAAACAACTCCAAAGTACCTTGCATTCTTACCAAATCATCTTTCCGTTAGCGTTTTTCAATAGCGAGTTCTGTCGGAATATGCCGGCTCACTGCGCGTTTTTGCCAGTTCGTCGCATGCAGGGCTGTATTCACGTCATTGCGCTGGCGTTTCGCGGGCAATGGAGGATATTTTTGTGGCATCACCATATAAAAAGCATTCAGAGCCATGAAAAGCATCGCCATCTCCATCATTTTTTCGGTCGCCACGTTCTTTTTGGTGCTTGATTATCTCGATAAAAATCAGCCAGTCATCATGCAGCAAACATTGCCAGCCGTGGAGATAAAAGCGCCGAGCGTCGAACCAGACACGACCGAGCAAAAGTTGCCCGAGGTCATCATCAGCGCCAAACGAAGCAAATTCACTTCTCGCGCAACGCGATATGCAACCAATTCATAAAACTCTATGCCCCTCGCCGTCAATTTTTCGCATGGTTGAAGGCGCAATCCGTTCAAAATCAAGAGTATCAATCATGCTCATCTGAAAAATCTTGGCAAATCAAGTTGTAAAACAAGTTTAGCATAACCATAGCAGAGCAATAACACGGAGGTTTTGCAGGCACCCGACGCAAGCTGGGTGCCTGCTTTTTTTGTCGAATGGGCAAACGTCTTGCCCCAAAAAACAAGGGGTTCAATTGGCCTTTCAACCAATTGAACCCCTGCAAACTTCCCCCCCCAATCGCGTGTTCATTGCCCCGATTCCTTCGGCGGGTTGTTGCGCTCATAGAGATAAGCGCCCAACATGCCAAGGCCGCCAAAAATGGCGATAAGCGCAAAGTAGAGGCCGGGGCCACTGATGCTGAGTGCTTTGGACAGCACAATCGCCAGAAGCAACCCAAGACCTGCCCCGATAAACAAAAGACTGTCTTTCAGGGTCTTGGAGGGATTCACGCGGCGCTGCTCCTGCTCTTTGTTTGCTTTGGGGTCCATCCCCCGCTCTATCATCGCCATGTTTTCCTTGTTTTCAAGATAGCGCATACCCCAAATCATGAGAAACGTGCTGATTGGCACGACGCCAAAGAGGAACATGATGGCCATTTTACCTTCTTCCATATTCTGTATTTTTTTAGTTGTGAGGAAAGGTGGTTCTGAACGTTGTTGATGCCGCCTCTGACAGCATGGATGGAAGGTAGGTTACAGGGGGGGCGAGAAAGTTTGAGGGTTTTGGGTTGGCAGAAGCGCAAAAAAAACCTTAAGCCCTAAAACCTTCAAACCGTGTGCGGCAAAAACACCTCCGCCATCATACATCGTGCCGAGCCGCCACCGTAGGTCTCAATGGTCTCTATGGGGCTGTGGAGCAGTCTGGTGTGCGCCTCCAAGGTTTTGAGTTGCGAGGGCGAAAGCGAACGATACGCCTGCTCGGACATGACGAGAATCGTGTCTCCGGTGGTGTTTCGCACTTGAAGCATATTCCCGGCGAAGGCGTTCATTTGTTCGAGCGTGATATCCACGATTTCTTTGTTGGTCGCGGCAAATTTTTCTTCCAGCGCACGGCGTTCCTGCGAGTCGCGCACTGTGTCGAGGCAAATCACTACAAAAGTTTCGCCCAATGCCATCATCACGTTGGTATGGTAAATGTCTTGCCCGTTGGCATCCTGTGCGTGAAACACGACTTTCTGATATCCAATTTTTTGGCAAAGATTTTCGAGCAAGTCCGCATCGGTGCGCGGGCTGAGACAGGCATACGCGAGTCGGTTTTGGTGGTCGAAAATGATGCTGCCCGTGCCCTCGAGGAAGCGGTCGTTGGCCTCCTCGTTTTCGAGATGAATGCGTTGGTTGGAGGAAAAGCCGCGTTGCAGGATTTCCGCAATCACCTCCTCGCGCCGCTCGCGCCGTCGCGTGGGTGCAAACATGGGGTAGGTGACGACATAGCCTTCCTGATGGAAAGTGACCCAATTGTTCGGAAACACCGCATCGGGCTTGGCAGGCGAGGCCGAATCGTCGGCGACAATGACATCCACGCCAGCCGCACGCAGCTTGCTCACGAATTCGTCGAACTCTCGAATGGCGTTTTGCCGCATGGCTTCGGCACTGAGCTTGCCATCACGGCTTTGAAAGGCATTGTTGGCGGCGGTTTCTTCGTTGAAGGCGAAATTGGCCGGACGCACCATTAGAATGTGTGGAGTGGTTTGCTGACGCATGGATAGTGGCTTGTGTTCGGTAGTATGATGGTTGACAGGCGTTTTGAGCGCTCAAAGGTAGGGTGAGTTTGTTTGCGGGTTAAAAATCAGGCGTAATTTGGCGCTGAAATAAATCCTGCATGAAAAGGTATTGCCACAATTGCTTCCACCCGATGCCATACAAGGCCAAGTTCTGTGCCCACTGCGGGCAAAAGGACACCGATGGCAAATACACCATGAAGGAGCTGTTGTCGCGGCTTGGGCGGACGATTTTCCATTTGGAAGGCAAATTTTTGCGCACCGCGTGGCAACTGTTTGTGCCGGGCATGGTCACGTCGGAGTTTTTCAAAGGCAAACAAGCCCGTTATCCGCATCCCTTCCGGTTGTTTGTCGTGGCGATGTTTTTCTTTCTGCTCATACTCAATTCGGCGCTGAAAGATGCCCAAGCGCGAAAGTCCAACAATCTCTTCAACACCAGCACCCTCGCCGTGAACGCACGAGGCGACACGGTGAGACTTGATGGCCGCTCTTTTTTCCAGCGAATAGAATACCGCGCCATCTTGGAGGATTTGAGACAAGACTATCGGCACTTGCCCGCCGATTGGCGCACCGCCGAAGTGGAACAGTGCATGGATAGCCTGCTCAAATCTTACCAAAGCAAGTATCTGGCAAAACTTGGCGTTGGCCTTTCGGACACCCTTCCATTGGACATTGACACAATCACTATAGGCTTAGTGACCCGCGAGATTCGCCTCGCCGCGCTTGACGTGGGGCGCTACACACCCGACGAAATCATTCAGCGGTACCAAATAACAGGACGATTAGACCAAGTTGCCGTCAGGCAGGGCATCAAAAGTATGCGCGACCCCAATACGTTGGCGCACTCCATCATCGGCAGTCTGACATGGACGCTGCTATCGCTAGTGGCGGTCATGGCGGGCCTGTTGAGCCTGCTCTACTTGAGGCAAAAACGCTATTATGTGGAGTATTTTATCTTCTTGCTGCATTTTCACACGGGTGCGTTGTTGGTCATGTTGCTGGCCATCATAGCTATCTGGCAAGACTTGCTTCCACTCTCCTCCCTCGGAGTGTTCATCGTCGGCACCGCGTTGGCCATTTATTTCGCCATGTGGCGGTTTTACGGTCAAAGTTGGCTAACGACGCTCGCCAAGTGGCTGACATACTGTGTTTTCTATTTGGCAGGCTTCGTGGTACTCTTCATCTTAGGCTCCATTGTTGTGTTTTTCATTTTTTAAAAAATGTCGTACGAAACCGTCATCGGCCTCGAAATCCACGTCCAACTCGCCACCCGTTCCAAGGCTTTCTGCGGCGACGATGCCTCGTTCGGTGGCGCACCCAACACGCACACCAGCGCCGTCAGCCTCGCCCATCCCGGCACCCTGCCACGCTTGAACAAAAAAGCCATCGAATACGCCGTGAGGCTCGGCCTCGCGCTTGGCTGCGACATCGCCCGCCACAGCACTTTCGACCGAAAAAACTATTTCTACGCCGACCTGCCAAAGGGGTTTCAAACGACCCAACAGAACAATCCCATTTGCCTTGGCGGGCAGCTCACGGTGGACGGCGGACGGCGCACCGCGCGTTTGCATCACATTCATTTAGAAGAAGATGCAGGCAAAAGCCTACACGACCAAACGCCGCACGAATCGCTCATTGACCTCAATCGAGCAGGCGTGCCCCTGCTCGAAATCGTGACCGAGCCAGACCTGCGCAGCGCCGAGGAAGTCGCGGCCTTCATGTCCGAAATTCGCCGCCTCGTGCGGTGGCTCGGCATCAGCGACGGGAACATGGAAGAAGGCTCGTTGCGCTGCGACGTGAACGTGTCGGTGCGAAAATCGGGCGAGAAAAAGCTCGGCCAACGCTGCGAAATCAAAAACGTGAACTCCATGCGCTTTGCCCGCCGCGCCATCGAGTTCGAGGTGAAACGACAAATCGGCATCCTCGAATCAGGCGGAAAAGTGGAGCAAGAAACTCGTGGTTTTGATGCGGCTACCGGAACCACCTATTCGCTTCGAGAAAAAGAGGAAGCGCACGATTACCGCTATTTTCCCGAACCCGACTTGCCGCCCGTCGTGATTTCAGCGGCGCTGTTGGAAAAAATTCAATCCGAAATGCCGCCCTTGCCGCAGGTGATGGAGCAAACATTTCAAACAAAATACGGCCTGTCCACTCACGACGCGGCACTATTCACGCAGGAACGCGAAATCGCCGACTATTTTCTGCAACTCACAACCCACAACAACCCACAACCAGTAATCCCACCCCGACAAATCGCCAACCTGATTATCAACAAATTGCTCCCGTGGTCTGCTTCGACCGGAACACCCCTGAACGCATGCCCCGTGCCCCCGACGGCATGGCTCGAGTTTTTGAATTTGATAGAAAACCAGCAAGTCAGCGCCTCCACCGCTTATCAACGGCTGTTCCCGGCACTACTCGAAGAACCTGAGCACTCCCCTACCCTTTTGGCCACTGAAATGAACCTGCTCCAAAACGCCGATGCCGATTTTTTGGAAAAAATAGCCGACGAGGTGCTGGCACGTTTTCCAGAGAAAGCGGCCGAATACCGCAAAGGAAAAAAAGGACTTATCGGCTTTTTTATGGGCGAATTGATGAAAGCCAGCAAGGGGAAGGCCGAGCCAAAAACGGCGACGCGATTGCTGGAGGAGAAGTTGAAGTGATGAATTTTGCCACAAAGACACGAAGACCATAACTACCGGGCGAAGGCACCAAAGACTTGCAATCAACTTTTACAACTACTTAGGCAAGGGCATTTCGACCTGTCGCCTTGTACGCCGAAACGCTGTTCCGGCATATCATGAGTCATCCTGAATTTTTGCCCAGCGGGGCGGAATATCGGTAGAAATACCGCCCTCAAACAAGCCTAAGCCCCAGCGGGGCAGTTAGAAATCTTGATTTTTAGCAAAATAGTGGGCCAAAATCTGTTTTTCAAAATTCGGGATGACTCATGTTACTTACGACAATTTGAATTGCCTCTTCCTTTTAACCTTGCGAAAAATGCGTATCGTACTCATCTCCGACACCCACCTGAAACATGACAACCTGCCATTGCCGCCGGGCGATATGCTTGTCCATGCGGGCGATTTTTCGCGGCGCGGGCTGGTGCATGAGGCACAGATATTTCTCGATTGGTTTTCGGCACAGCCGCATCGGCACAAAGTGCTTGTGGCTGGCAATCATGATTTTATCGCTGAAAACGAGCCTGCCTTGCTCGAGAGCATGCTCCCTAAGAACGTGATTTATCTCAACGATTCGGGCCGCGAGGTCGAAGGCATCAAAATCTGGGGCAGCCCCATTCAGCCGTGGTTTTTCGATTGGGCATTCAACCGACAGCGCGGAGCCGACATTCGCCGCCACTGGGATTTGATTCCCACAGATACCGAACTGCTCATCACGCACGGGCCGCCCTATGGCATACTCGACGAGGTGGTGCGCGACCCACGCCCCGTCGGCTGCCGCGATTTGTTGCACAAAGTCAGCGAGTTGCATCAATTGAAGCTTCATGTGTTCGGCCACATCCACGAAGGCTACGGACGGTGCGAAGTGGGCGGCACTTTGTTTCTGAACGTTTCCGTGTTGGATGAAAACTACCACATGAAAAACAAGCCTTTTTTGGTGGAATGGAGCGAGGCGAGCGTTTCCATTATTCACGAAAGTGTCTAATTGTGTGGAGCAATACCGCGTGGCTCAGTCCGCAGGCACGAGCCTATCAAACGCTAGCCCGCTGTGGCCTTCGCCGCGTCCGGTGCGTTTTTTCACGCCCAGCCAAGTAAACACCTTGCCGTTCGTCCAGCGGGTGCGCTGAAAAGCCTGCAACACATGCACACCCGCACGCGGCACCTCTTCCTCGTGGATGTGGTAGGGGGTGCCTTGGTCAAGTCCTTCGCGCAACAGCACGGTGCGCGGTCGCACCCGCTCAAAGATGGGCGGGTTTTCGTTTTCCAAAAAACGCGGCATGGCGGCGCGGCGCAATTGAATCCGGCGATTGCTGCCGGGTATGTGTTCGGGCACAAAAGGAATCCAGTTTTCGGGCACGGAAGTCATGATGTCGTAGCGGAAAGGCGCTTTCCATGCGGGTTTTGCGACGGGGACAGCGGTTGGGATAAGCCCTTGCAAGAAGTCGTGGAATTCGGCAGCCGCTATGTTGCCTGGCTTGGTGCGGCCATGAGCCAGCGGCACCGCCGTCTCGATGCCCCACACCATGTTGGCCATTTCGTCGCGGATAAGGGCGACCTCTTCCATAGGCTGGCCTTCCTGAATTTTTGGCACCGTCGGCAACACGAGCAATGTCAGGTCGGCAGGTTCCTCTTTTTCGCCCTTTATGTTGAGGCTGAACATATTCCACCGCTGCCAAGCCTCGTCGGAGCCGCGCCCTGCGGGTTCTATCCAGTAGCGTTCGCCAAACGTGTTGGTGACCGCAAGCCCCCGGATGTTCAGCACCGAACCCGTTGGCACCGTATAAGGCAGGACGAACCAGTCGTTGGCATACACCAGCCCAAATTCGATGAACAACAGTTTGGCCAAATCCGTCGTGCCGGGTTTGATGTCGCCAAAATTGGTTTTGCCGTCCTCAAACGCCCACCAGCGCGTGTCGGGCATCCCATCGAAACGAACAGGGGCGGGTATAAAACTTTGGGTCGTATATCGCGCCTCCACAGGGGCTTCAGGGGCCGCTTCCGCTGGTTCATCAAGGGTTTTGCCCTTTTCCCAGTCGAAATTGTACCAATCCAATCGTTCGTGGTAATACTCCTCGGCGTTCAGCACTTTTTCACCGCCTTGCCCATCTGGCACAGCACAGTCAAATTGGTACTCCAACCGCTCCGGCTGCCAAGCATCGCTCGTTTCGGAGGGGTGGAAATAGAGCGCCTCGAACCACCGCACAAATTCCACACCCGCCGCATCAATGCTCGACTTGTCGGCGACGGAAAGCCCCGCGATGTCGTCTGATGCCACATTGCCCGGTGTTTTTAAGTGAAAATACAACTGTGCGCCATCCATCGCCCGGCCTGCTACCGCCTTCCACTGTTGCCACACCTCCGGGTGGGCGCAAATGGCCGCATCCGCCTTGCTCGCGGGGTTGGGCGGCTCTATGGGGTAGGCATCCTTGAAAAGCGGTGCCGTCGCTGCTGGAATCATTTTGAGCCATCGACGCCCCATCAGCAGTCTCAGGTCGAGCGACATTTTCTGCGTGCCCACGGCGAAGGGGAACGCCCGCCGCTCCACCGTCGCTTCCAAGGGGGTGTCGTGGGCAAACTTTTGCACCGATGCTCCCGCTGGCTGGTACTTGGTGATGCGCTGGCCCTCGACGTGAATTTTTGCATACACGGGAGTGCCCGCATCGTCGCCGAGAAACTCGCCCATTTGCCACTGTTTGCACAGGAGCCAAAGGGGGTCACGCACCTCGGCATGCAGGGCACGGGTGAAATTGTTGGTGCGTGGGCGTGCCTCCAAGCGGTTGTAGCGCGTAAGGGTCGGATAGCGCAACTCCCCTGTGAAGACTTGCTGGAGATTTCGGATGACGAGATGTTCGGTCATTGATTCGACGGATTGGATGATAGGATGGATTCGATTGGGAGCGCGTCAGTCTGGGGGGGGGCGGAGGGGGGCTTGCAATGCGCTACAAAACTATGTCATGCCCCACAATTCCGTGCGAATTTTAACGCGCAATTGTAAAAACTTCGATGGAGGATATAGGTGACGCCACTTTCAGTTGGCGCAAGCAAGCGTCATTCCCTATCTGAGTGAAGCCCCGAACCCCCATCCGAACAAATGTTCATCCGGGTAGGCAGAAACCCCGTCCGCTCCGCATGGCCGGGCAAGTCTCAGACCAACCTCCCCAGCATCATCTTCTCCACCCTTTCTTTCAACGCCGGGATATCCGCTGCCGTCATTCCGCCCGTCGGAATCGGCTCATCCCACACGATGCGCACGGTGCCGGGGCGAAGGCCGTAACCGGATGCGATTTTCGACATATTCACAATCGTCTCCACCGCAAGCGGCGCCTTGGTCTGAATGGCGATGCGGAACGCGCCGTCGTAAAACGGGCCGAGCAGGTCGTCGGATTTATTGCGGCTGCCCTCCGGGTAGATGAAAATGCTCCAGCCGTTGGCGAGGTTTTCCTTCAAAGCCACCACACTGCGAGCGCGGCTCATGGCGCTGCTGCGGTCAACGGTCAGACACATTTTTTTCACCACCCAGCCGAACACGGGAATTTTTTGCAATTCCTGTTTTGCCAAAAAACGAAACACGCCGGGAAAGGCATGGGCGTGCACGATAAAATCGAGCGCCGAACGATGATTGCCAACGATGACATAGGATTGCTTCGGGTCGAGCTTTTCACGGCCCTCTACTTTTAGCCGGATGCCGACGAGCGTCAAAAACAGTGGCGTGAAAATGTGGTGCAGGTAAAAGATATTGTTGCGCAACGCTCGTTCGCCCGGCGTGAAAGCCATGAAAACCAGCAGCACGGGTAGGCTAACAAGCATCAGCATCAGGAAGAGCAACACCGCGTAGCCGGCCCATATTTTTTTAAAAATGGTCATGATGTCGAAAAATGGCGAGCAAAGGTAGGAAAGGCTGGGGACGGGCAGCTATCTTTACGCGCCGAACGTCTTCACACCAAACCTGCTTGCTCGCCTATCCATGAAAATGGTCACTCGCTTCCTGTGCAAGGCACTTTTTTGCCTTCTCCTTCACCCCATTGCCGCGCAGAACATCCTCATCAGTTATCAAAAAAGCGACTCGTTGTTCGTCTGTGGCACCGATACGTTTTTCGTTCAGGTGCAAAACACCGGCGCGGCCCCCATGCTCGACGGGGCGCTTCATCTGACGCTGCCCGTTGGGGTGGCTTATTTGCCCGGCACCATCAATGGCGCCACCCAAGTGAACGTGACCAACCCTCAGCAACCCGTGTTCGCGCTGCCGAGCCTTGCTCCGGGGGCAATGGGAACGGTGTCGCTGCTCCTGACGGCCACCTGCGCCGCCGCCGCCGCGTTGGATGCCGGGCAGCTGTTCATTGCCAACATCGCGGTGCAATCGTCGGTGGGCAATGCTTCGATTGCCACCACCAATTTTACGCTGGAAACAGGTTTGATTTTGATAGAAAGTGTGGAAAACCCGTTGATGAGCGGCGAAAAAGGCGATACCCTGTTGCGCAAAATTTGTGTGAGAAACACTCGACTGGGCAAAATCGGCAACCTGCATTTTGAGGATTCGCACAAACCGGGCATCGAACTCAGCATCGTGGGGGCGACCAGCCAAACCAACCTGCCCGAACTTTCGGTCGCTGATTTCGATGGCAGTTTTTTCGCCGCCGTCGGCAATGGCGACCATTGGCTCGACGTGGGCGAGACCGTTTGTTTCGCCGAAAGAATCATCATCACGGATTGCGGCACACCCCCGTTTTTCAACACATCCTTGCTGCGCGTGGGTTGGGGGTGCGAGGGGGAAGTGTGTCGTTACGACAGCGTGTTGGTCAATATCGAAATCAAGGAATCGAAAAAAGTGCCGGACCTGGTTTTTGAGCAAATCTGGAACGCACCAACGGACCACTGCGGCAACACGCCTGCTATAATCGGCGCGAAAATCAACAACATTGGAAAGTCAGAGGCGAAGGATGTCTTTGTGCGGCTGCGTGTGCAAGACATGAACCAGAGCAAAGCGGGCATGGGCAACAATTCTTTCCGCGTGGTGCACAACGGCATCTCGACCCCGCTGGCGCCCAATCTTGCCTCGTTCAACACGCTGGATGTGTGTGGGCTGTCGGTGACGAACGATGCGTCGCTGGTGCTCCCCATGGTGGCAGCGCAGGACTCCGTCTTGCTACTCTTTGATGCTTTCACTTGCGAGACCTCGTGCGAGCAGGTGTTGCCGACCGTGCAGGTCGAGTACTTCTATCGCAAACCTTGCCCTGAAAATGGTTTTGTGTCCGACACTTTGCTAATTGTACCCGACGGCGAATACACCGTGAATGGGTTTGTCGGGTTCAAGGCCGGCGTTTGCCTTCAAGATGCCAACAGTTATGTGTTCAATTATCAGGCAGTGTCGAAGCGGCTCGTAGAGGACGACGGCTTTTGGCACGTCACGTTCGATATGTCGCAAGGGCTTTCGTTCGATGAAAACTGCCCTGCGCTGCTTGGCGGGGCCGCACCCGACTTCACGACGATTGAACCTTCGGCCAATGGCGGGTACACCGTGCATTTGACTTGGGCGCTGCCGCTGCCGAGCGATTCGCTCAACATGGACTTTTGCCTTCGCTACGACTGCGATACCACAATGAATTGCCTCAAAGATTTTGAGCCAGCCGATGGCACGGTGGTCGTTTATTCGAGCGACTGCCCCATCGCTTGCTTCCTCCAGCTAAGCACCCACACCTATTGGACGCCTCAACTCAACACGCCTTTTTCCTGTGCCATCAGCGACTGCGATTCCCTGCGCATGGTGGTGAACACTAGCTGCCTGCCCATAGAGGACGACCCGGGCGCAGGTGATACGACCGTCCTTGACATCGTGTTTCCATTGCCGGGTTTCAACAGCCGATTCGAGGTGTATCGGCTCAACTACGGATTTGAGGACAATAATGACGACCGCCGTGCCGATAGCAACGCACTGTTGCACCCTGATGCGCCATTGGTGCGCCGCGACCGCTTTTTGGCTGGCGATACCTTGCGCGTGGAATACTGCGGCGCGGTGGACTCGGGAGGCGAGCTGGTGCATTTTGCACGCACCATCTGGCACGAGGTGGTCGGCAGCGACATGATTACGCAGGGCAACGACGTGTTCCTCACCCAATCAGCCACCAACACCTTTTGCAATTCTAATCGGTTTCGTTTTCTGGCAGACAGCATCCGCATCCGATATGCCGATGGATCGCAGGTCGCCTGCTCGCTGAGCGACCTCGTCAGCATCAACGATGAAAACTTTTTCTCTGTGAATCAGGTGAATACATGGCCGCCCGCGAAGGTTGACGAAATTGCCACGCAGCGATTCAGGTTTTATTTTTCTTTGGAAAACCTTCACGACGCGGGCTGTTTGCCCAAAGGAACTCTCGACTTGGGCGACTCGCTTTTTGTTTATACGGATTTCAAAATTGACCTGAACTACCGCCCCCTCTCCAGCAACCATCCCGACCCGCCGTTGGTGGGCTTTCGCACGGCTTTGAGTGGCGGCGGAAAGGTGTATGCCTACAATGAACAGCCTTTCAAAAAACTCCAGTACTCGGGTCTAAACATCACGCGCTCGGCCAATCAGCATTCCATCCGTCCTTGCGAGCCTTCGCTGGAACCCCGGCGATTCCGCCAAACGCTCCGCATCGCCCGCGAAAATATGTTCACGCACGAGGTGCGCCCCATCGCTCGCATCTCCGATTACTGGCAGACCGTGCCGGATGACCTCGAAGCACTTTCTGTCAAATTGGAATACCTCGTTTTGCAGGACAGTGTGGCACGATGGAACAATCTCGACTTGCCATTCCAGCAATCGCCCGGCATCTTGTCCATTGATTTTGCGCCAGCCTTCGAAGAGCCTGTGGATGAGGGATTCATGCTGCGCACCAATATCGCTTTCAAACCCGATTGCTCGTACGATATGCCCGATTCGTCGCGTCAGTACATCACCTTGGAGTACCATGTTCCGTTGGAGTCGAATACCTCCGTCACGGATTCCATCACCAACCAAATAGGATTTTTTTCCAACGCACCCGATTTGCGTTTTGAAACACCGGACAGCATCTTGGTGGGCAATACAAAAGCGTTTGAGTTAAATTTTGCCTTGAAAAACAACGTAGTGTCCACTGCTTTCAATTCGTGGGTGGCAGTAGTGTCGCCCAATGGCAACGCCACCAACTTTGAAGTGATTCAAGTCCCTCAAAATCAGCCAGTCGCAATCCAAAACGGTATTTTTCAAACAGGCAACATCGGCGGGTTCAGCCAGCAGGGTTTCCGATTGCAAGGCTTGAATGGCTCCTGCGGCCCCGATACCTTGCTCATCATTTTCGGCTGGGACTGTGCGCCCGTCGCAGGGCTGGAGCAAACCGCTTGCGGACGTGATACCTATTGGCTGGAGCTGCGTTTGGAAAAACCCGAATTGGAACTGAACGTGCTCAAAGAGCCGAATTTCATCGCCGTTTGTGATAGTTCCGATTATTTTGAATTTGAGATTTTCAACGCCAAAACGGGTTTTGCCTACGACCCGTTCGCTACCGTGAAACTACCGCCCGGCATTTTCATCGTGCCGGGCTCCTGCCAGGTTTCCTATCCAGCGGGAAGCGCCTATCAAAACATTCCCGACCCGACCGACTTGACTGGCAATTTGTTTCAATGGGCCATTGACTCCATCGTGGCAGCCATCGCCGCCAATGGCTTGCCCGGGGTGGACAAGGCCCCGCTGAACACCCTGCGGATTCGATTCAAAACTTATGCGGAATGTGGCTTCGTGGCCAATACGCAAGTGATTTACGGCACACGCGGCACGGAGCCATGCGGACGCTCCACCAATGTGCTGAACAAGCCCGGCGAACCCTTGAAAATCAGCGGCGTGAACACGGGTCTCAATGTGGCTATCCAGTTCTCAGCGATTGGCAGTGGCACAGCCTTTTGTGGCGGTTCGCAGTCGTTTGAGGTGACCATTGTGTCGTTGGGTTTGCCCACCGATGGAGACAGCATCTATGTGTCGCTGCCAATGGGTGTTTCATACTTGCCCGGCTCTTACCTTCCGCTCGACGGCGCTCCGACAGGGCCACCCGGCATAGATGCACAAGGCTTCCGTTTGCCCTTCCCCAACGCGGGAGCCGGAGTCATAAAATTCCGATTCGATGCCTTTTTTGACGCAACGGCAGGCTGCATTGACCCCGTATTGCTCGTTCAAACGAGGCTTCGCTCGGAAGTTTTTTGCCCAACATTGGGAGCACCTTGTGCGATATACGCCGCGACGGGGCAGGCTACTCTGAGCATAAGTCTGCAACGCCCCGAACTGCAATTGGGCAGCGTCAACGCCAATGTGAACGGCACCGAAATCAGTCTTAACATCGGTATCAACAACATCGGCAACGTGCCAGCCAACGGCGCCACTGCCCAAATTTGGCAAGACATGGATGGCGACGGAACCTTGTCGGCAGGCGACGTGCTGCTGCAAACCATTGAAAACGAGCAGGTACTTTTGCCGGGCGGCAGTTTCGACCTGTCGGCATTGCTGGGCGTTCAGCCCGCGACGTTGTGCGGTCTGCTTTTTGTTTTGCCAGCCGAAGAAAACTGTATTTGCGCCACTCAGACATTGCGGCTCAACAACATCAACCTAACATACCAGCGGCAGGAATACTGCGACATTCAAACCGTCAACATTGGGGTAGCGGAACAACCCAGCTTTGAATATCAGTGGCTTACAGCGACAGGCATCGCTTGCCCGACTTGCTCCTCTACGCAATACACGCCACCCGCCTCTACCCCACCCGGCCAACCCGTCACGCTTGTTTTGGAGGAAAAATCGGGAGATTGCATGGTGCTTCACCAGTTTGAATTCACCTTCGGCACGCCACCCGCGTCCATCATGGTGAACAACCCGGCGATTTGCAAAGGAGAGAGCGCCATTCTGATCGCGCAACCGCCGGGCAATGATTATCAATGGTCGCCGGGAAGCCTCCCCAGCCAACAGCAAATCACCGTGTCGCCCATTGTCACCACCACTTACACGGTGACCGTGACCTTCCCAAGCACCTGCACCCAGACTGTGGCCACCACCGTGTTCGTAGCCCTGCCAGATACCACCTTGCTACCTGGCCTCATCACTTGCCAAGGCGACCCCGTGGTGGTACTGGGCAACACGACCGATGTGCCCGGGCTTTATTCCAGTGTGTTGCAAAATATCGCTGGCTGCGACAGCATCATTTACCAGCAACTCGACGTGCTGCCGCCTGCTTTCAGGGAGGATGATTTTTCATTTTGTGTGGGCGACACGTTGTTTTTGCTCGATACCGTCATCACCCAGAGTGGTCGAGTATGTCGCACATACATCGCTGCCAATGGTTGCGACAGCCTGTATTGCGTCAACGCGACAGCGTTTGCCCGCCCCCCCGTGACCGACCCGGACACCCTCGTGGGCATCATCGGTCAGCCACTTGTGCTCAATGGCCCAGATGGTTACGTCACCTACACTTGGTGGCCCAACGTGCCGAATTGCCCCAACTGCCAAAACATCACGATTCTGACCGACAGCACCTTTGTGGAATATCAACTGCTCGTCACCGATGCCAATGGTTGCAGCGGATTGATTGTGTATCGGGTGTTGCTTGGCCCACCCTGCGATGCCCGCCGCCTGCGCATCCCCAATGCTTTTACGCCCAACGGCGACAGCGTGAACGACGTGTTTCGCGTGGCGCCTTATGAGGGCTTTGAAATCATTGGCAGCCTCACGATTTACGACCGATGGGGCGAAAAAGTGTATGAAAATCGAGGCAACGTCTTTTGGGATGGCTCCATCGCTGGCAAGCCTGGCCCCTCCGATGTGTATGTCTATCGCATTGACATTATTTGCGACGGCAAACCAGAAGCGATATGGGGGGATGTGACTTTGCTGCGGTGAATGATTACTCTCTGACCATCAAAAGCAGCGTCGTGGTTTTGTAATCCGTCCGCAAGGTGTCGAGGCAGCGGCCATCGAAATTGGGGTACTGGCGCAAATTCACCAAATAGAGCGCATTGGGGATGTTCATGTCGTCGGTGCGCTCTATGATGTATCCAAGCCGCTCGGTGGCGTAAAACATGGCTGGTTCGCGGGTTTCGGAATCTGCCCACACATACCAACGCCGGTTGCTGTGTTTTTCAGCCATCTGAATGGCATCCCGGCGGGCGATGGATGTGTCGTTCTCGTGGTGCCTCACCGGAAGAATGATGAGGTCGAAACCAATGCGCACGACCAGCATCCCAATGACGAACCACCACAGAAATCGAGCCTTATCCACAAAATACATCACCACCACCAAGGCCAGCGCCAGCGTCAGCACGATGGACATCGGCCAGATGCCTTGTAGCCAGTTCACCTCCTTGATAAAGGGCATGGCAAGCGTAGCGACCGGGCCAAGCGCAAGCAGGCTTCCCATCATCCAGTAGAAGGCCTTGGAGCGCCAAGTGTTCTCGGCGCGATGCTGCGTCAGCAGGTACAATCCTATCACATTGAACAAGGGAATAAACATGAGCAGGTATCGCGCCATCACTTGCGAGGAGGTCCAATAAACCGGGAGATTGACGGCCAGAATCAGGAAGTTGAAAAGCACAAACTCGTTTTGGCGGATTCTCTTCCAAAAATTTTTGTCAAGCCAAAAAACAAGCAGCAACGAGTAAGGCAGAAAATGATAGATGGAGTCGAACGGGAATTTGGCGATGTGGTAAATCGTGTTGCTGAACGAATGTTCCACGGCGGTGCGCTTCACCGATTCTTCCACCAAGTTTGGAATCAGCACCTCCAACGGGCGATATTGGACGTAAATGCCCAACCAAGCGCCGATGATGGCCACCGCTACGGCTATGCCCAAGAAATGCCGCCAAGAGAAAAGCTGCCGCCATTGACCAAAATATATCAAACCCGCGAGCAACGACAACCCTTGAAACACCACGGCGGGGAACGCTTTCAGCAAAAAACCGACAGCCATCAAAAAGTAGCTAGCCAAAAAGAGCCGCAGCCACTCACCGCGTTTTCCCAAATACCATATACTCATAAAGAGCAAATAAGTAACCCAGGTGAACGTGGTATCAATCAGGCCGAGCATGGAATCGTAAAACAGGAAACGCCCGCTCGTAATCGTCGTCATGGCAGCCAACAAAGCGAAGTCGGTCTCAAAATGTCTGCACACTATCCTAAACACCGTGTAGCCGAAAACACAGAGAAAAAACACGGTCACGAGCCTTGAGGGAAGTTCGTGAAAACCTCCGAACAATTTTGTGACGCCCAGTATCATCCAGTTGAACAACGGCGGCTTATTGATGTAAGGAGCGCCATGCATCGTGGTGGCGATATAATTGCCCGAAAAGTCCATCTCCATCGCTACCCAAGCCCGAATGGCCTCGTCGCCGTTGAAGGCAGCCACGCCCAAATTGATGAGGTGCGCCGGAAAAAACAAAATGAGAATGACAAGAAGCAGGTAGCGGTCGGGCCAAGCACGCAAGTGGTGGAGTAGCGTTTGCATCAAGGAGTATTCGATTTACGATTGGTTCGATTTACGATTTACGACTGCCTGTCCGTCCGAACGGTTCGGGCGGGCCCGCCCGGCTAAGCAGAACAGACTGTGTTTGATTGGGCGCGAAGGTACATTGCATGGGAGGAATTTGACACGCGCGACTGGCGATTGGGTTTGCGAGAAGCGTCTGCATTTGTTAAACAAAACATCTCCGCTCGCAAATAAAATTCAAAATGTCCCTGTCGGTCAGTTACTTTTTTTGCGCTCGTCGTTTCAATGTGCAAACCGGCAGAAATATCTGCCCCAGACCTAACTCTCAAACCGATTTAACTTACAACGCAGACCTCTTAGCCTTAATCCCGCAAACCCTGCACCCTGAACCGATTTTTACCCCCCACAACGAAATGGCCTCGCTACCCAGCGGGGCTTTTTTCGTTGGCGCTGAGGATGTCTCACAAGTGATAGTTGATGACAGGATTAGCACCTTTGTTTTTGGAAAAAACCTGTAAATCTTGTCAATTCTGTCGAAATTTGAACTTGTGAGACAGCCCATAGCCCCTCACGGGACGCAAAGTCGGCGCAACTGCGCACTGTCTCCGTTGAAGACATTGAAATCCACTCGCTCGTTGATGCCACTCACGTTGCCCCGGTCGCTGTGTTGCCAGAAATGCCAGTCTTCCTCACCAGGCATGTCAAGATTGGTCACATGATAATGCGCAATCCAGAAGATATAGCCCTTGAAATCCGGGTGCCCCGCGAAGTGGCGTTTGTAGAAATCGCGGTTGGTGTAGAGAATCGGGCGCACTGCGTACTGCTTTTCGAGCAAATCCAAAAACGTTTTGGTGTATCGCTGTATCTGTGCCTTGCTCATGCCGCGCGTCTCCTCCACATCCACCACTGGCGGCAAGTCACCCGAACGCAGCCGCACCGTTTTCATAAAATGTTTGGCTTGGTCTCTTGGGCTGATGTGGGGCAAAAAATAGTGATAAGCCCCCCGAATGATGCCCGCATCCTTGGCGTTTTGCCAGTTCTGCTCAAAGTGAGGGTCTTTTAGCCCCGCGCCCTCCGTGGCCTTTATGAAAGCAAACATGATGCGGATATCGCCCACTTGCATTTTCTTGACCCGTCGCCAATCCACGCGCTGTTGGTAACGGCTCACATCAATACCATGCACCGAGAACCCGCGTGGGATGCGGATGCCAAACTGTTTGTATTCCCTGTAGTGAAATGGATATTCAAACAGCGATACCACCTCATATCGCAGCCACGGGCTGACGAGCATCGCCAGTGCAAACGACACCAATAGCACACCTAGAACCCGGGTGCCTTGTCCTTTCCTTTCCGCATAGCCCGGTGGAAACACGAGGAATTTGTGGTGCCAACTCATCAACGACCTTTGAAGACAGGTTTTCTTTTTTCCAAAAATGCTGCCACGCCCTCTCGATAGTCCTCCGTCTCGCCTGCGGCGGTTTGGAATTTGTCCTCCAAAGCAAGTTGGGCGGAGAAATCATTGGAAAAAGTATGGTTCAGCAAATGTTTGGTGTAAGCAAGCCCTTTGGTGGGCATCTGGGCCAGCGTTTCGGCCAATCGCCAGCTGTCCGCTACAAAAGACTCGTCGGGGAATACTTTCCAAATCATGCCGAACGCGGCAGCATCGGAGGCTGCGATTTTGTCGGACAACATCATCAGCGCCGCAGCCCTTTGAAGCCCTACCAGACGCGGAAGCGTCCAAGTGCCGCCGGAATCGGGCACGAGGCCAATCTTCGAAAAAGCCTGTGTGAACGAAGCCGATTGTGTCGCCACCACAATATCGCAAGCCAGCGCGATATTGGCTCCCGCACCCGCCGCCACACCGTTCACAGCCGCCACGACGGGTTTCCCCATATTTCTGATTTTCAGCACGATGGGATTGTACCCAGTGGATATGATTTCGGTCAGGGAAGGGCCATTAGGGTCGGTCACTTCTTGCAAATCCTCCCCTGCACAAAAGGCTTTGCCATTGCCCGTGACGTAAACAGCGCGAATGGCTGTGTCTTGTTCGCAAACCGACAGCGCCTCCAATATCTCTTGCCGCATGGCGTGGTTCATAGAATTGAACACTTGCGGGCGGTTGAAGGCGATGCGGGCGACTCCGTTCTCTACGGAAAAAAGGATGTGTTGCATGGTTTAGGTTTGAGTTGTTTGAAGGTTTGAAGGTTTGAGGGTTTGAAGGTTTGAGGGTTTGAGGGTTTGAGGGTTTGAGGGTTTGAGGGTTTGAGGGTTTGAAGGTTTGAGGGTTTGAAGGTTTGAGGGTTTGAGGGTTTGAGGGTTTGAAGGTTTGAAGGTTTCTGGTTTGAGGGTTTGAAGGTTTGAGGGTTTGAAGGTTTGAGGGTTTGAGGGTTTGAGGGTTTGAAGGTTTGAGGGTTTGAAGGTTTGAGGGTTTGAAGGTTTGAGGGTTTGAGGGTTTGAGGGTTTGAAGGTTTGAAGGTTTCTGGTTTGAGGGTTTGAAGGTTTGAGGGTTTGAAGGTTTGAGGGTTTGAGGGTTTGAAGGTTTGAGGGTTTGAAGGTTTGAGGGTTTGAAGGTTTGAGGGTTTGAGGGTTTGAGGGTTTGAGGGTTTGAAGGTTTCTGGTTTGAGGGTTTGAGGGTTTGAGGGTTTGAAGGTTTGAAGGTTTCTGGTTTGAGGGTTTGAGGGTTTGAGGGTTTGAGGGTTTGAGGGTTTGAGGGTTTCTGGTTTGAGGGTTTGAAGGTTTGTCCGGCCAAGCGGAGCGGACGGGGGGGGGATTGGACAGATGATGGTTGGCTTCGGGCAAAGATAGATGCACTTGGCAAAAAGAGAGACTTCAGAAAAGCGTGTCAAACCTTCCCATATGTTTTTTTAGACGGCAAACACTGCACTCAAAGAAGCGTAAATTATTGAAAGCCAAAACTCTGCGCCCCCGTGTCTCTGTGTTTTCTCATTGCCCCAATTGGGGTGACACAGTTTTGTAGATACTCTCGGCAAAAACAACCATCTGTCCAATCTCACCCCCCCGTCCGCTCCGCTTAGCCGGACAAGCCTTCAAACCCTCAAACCCTCAAACCCTCAAACCTTCAAACCCTCAAACCCTCAAACCCTCAAACCTTCAAACCCTCAAACCAGAAACCTTCAAACCTTCAAACCCTCAAACCCTCAAACCCTCAAACCTTCAAACCCTCAAACCTTCAAACCCTCAAACCCTCAAACCCTCAAACCCTCAAACCCTCAAACCCTCAAACCCTCAAACCTTCAAACCTTCAAACCCTCAAACCCTCAAACCCTCAAACCTTCAAACCCTCAAACCTTCAAACCCTCAAACCTTCAAACCCTCAAACCCTCAAACCTTCAAACCCTCAAACCTTCAAACCCTCAAACCTTCAAACCCTCAAACCTTCAAACCCTCAAACCCTCAAACCAGAAACCTTCAAACCCTCAAATCCTCAAACCCTCAAACCTTCAAACCCTCAAACCTTCAAACCCTCAAACCTTCAAACCCTCAAACCCTCAAACCTTCAAACCTTCAAACCCTCAAACCAGAAACCTTCAAACCCTCAAATCCTCAAACCTTCAAACCCTCAAACCTTCAAACCCTCAAATCCTCAAACCCTCAAACCTTCAAACCCTCAAACCTTCAAACCCTCAAACCTTCAAACCCTCAAACCTTCAAACCCTCAAACCTTCAAACCCTCAAACCCTCAAACCCTCAAACCCTCAAACCATTCCCCTAATCGCCATCACAAGTTTGTCCAGTTCATTTGTTGTGGTATAAACATTAGGCGTGACGCGCACCCCGCTGATTTTTTCCCACTCAATAGCAACGGTATGAATTTTCCACTTGTTGAACAGCTCGGCAGCCACATCGCCGGGCTTTTTCCCCTCTAAGCCAAAATTGCCAATGGCGCAACTCCAATTGGGATGCGGATTGGTGTAAAATTTTATGCCCGGCACGTCGCGCACACGTTCCATCCAGTAGTTTTTGAGGAAATGAAGACGCGAACGCTTGCGGGGGCCGCCGATAAAGTTGTGCAAATCAAGCGAATAGCCTACCGCCATTTCGATGGGGAAACTACGCGTTCCCAGCGCCTCGAATTTGCGGATGTTGTCGCTCGTAGGCTCAGGGCTGGAAAGCAACGGCCACAGATTCGCTATTTTATCTTTTCTCACCCAAATCAAGCCACTGCCAAAAGGTCCGCAGAGAAATTTGTGCAGGCTCGTGCCCCAGTAGTCGCAGTTCAAATCCGGTATTTTGTAGTCGAGCACGGCAAATGAATGTGCCGCATCAACCAATACCTCGATACCTTGCGCATGGGCTTTATCGGCGATGCTGCGCACGGGCAGAATCTGGCCATTCCAATTGATGACATGGGTGAGGTGAACCAGTCGGGTTCTGGCCGAAAACTTCGACACAAACGCATTCACGAAGTACTCCTCATTTTCGGAAGGCAAATCCAAATCTACCCAGACGAGTTTGATTCCATCGCGCTGCTCGCGTTGTTTCCAAGCATTTATCATGTTTGGATAGTCATACTTGGAGAGCACCACTTCATCGCCTGCCCTGAGCGGCAATCCGAAAATGATGGTATTGAGCGCCTCGGTCGCGTTGCGGTTGAGCGCGATTTCATCGGGACTTACGCCAGCGAGCTGTGCCAGATTGAAGCGAAGCGGCTCACGCCCCTCGTCAAGTATTCGCCACATATAGTACGAAGGAGCTTCGCTACACATACGGTTGTAGTAATCCAAAGCATCCATCGTGGCACGGGGCGAGGGACACACGCCCCCATTATTGAGGTTGATGATGTTCGGATTAGCTGCGAAAGCCTGACGAATTTGCCGCCAGAATTCTTCCTCATCGGCATCCAAAGGATTGATTCGGTCTGCCGGCATAGTTGGAACGGTCGGGAAGGCTGAAGCAAAATGCTGATGCAAAGCAAGCCCACCAAGCAAGGTGGCGGTTTGGCGGATAAAGCTGCGACGGTTAGGCGATTTCATTGTTGAAATGTTGATTTGCGGAATTGCTGGTTTTATTACGAGGCTATTGAGCGCGAAAAAACGTTATTTTCAGGTAAATATCCATTAGCTACCAACAAAGGGTGGTGACCTTTCGTTTCTGAAACGTTTATAGTTCGATTTTCTCACCAACCGCTTTCAGACATGAAAAAAGCACTCGTCCTCACTTTCGTTTTTGGCCTCATCACTTTCGCCAAAGCGTGGTCACAAACAGAGCCATCTCCCGCACAACGTCCTGCCGTTTCAAAAGACAAAACCGAACAGATGAAAAAAGCAGAAGAAAAATCCAACGGCGCTGCATATAGCGGAAAAGGCAAAGGCGGTGAAAAGGACATGATGGAAAAACAAAAAGACAACAAAGGCAAAGCCAAGGGGCAAAGCAAAGCAAAAAAGGCAAAACAGCGACCCACCACTGACGAAGCCCAGCAAGATGCTCGACCCGCATCTAAGAACAAAAAACCGAGCGGCGATGTGCCTCAACCAGCAAAACAACAAGAGCCTCAACAAAAAAAGGCTGAGCCAAAAAAGCAGCCATCCGAAACCACGCCCAATCAGCGCGAGCGTGGTGGAAACCCATAATTACCGCTCCAAGGAGCAAACATACCATGAGAGCAATGCCCCGCATCCCGGTCACTTGGGATTGCGGGGCTTGTTTTTGGGGAGGAGCCGCTTGGTTAGCGTTCTGTTAAGGTTGCTCCGAGAGTGGTTCCCTTTGCTCGTCTGTCTGCACAAATGGGTAAATTCATTCTTCACAAATAACATTTTACCCATGGAGAAGCATCTTGTTTTCAGTGTTCTTTTTGTTGCGGCAACAGCCGTCGCTGTTCAGGCCCAATCACTTACATACGCTGGCACCCCATCGTCAACCGATGCCATACAGCTCGCCCGACAAACGGCGGAACAACATCTCGACATTTTCAACAGCCGCAGTTACGACCGCGCACACTGCGATTGCCACAAGTGCCAGAAGCAGAAAAAATCGAAGAAACACAATGATTGCAAAGGAAAAGGCAATCACTATGGCAAGCATAAAAACCACAACGGGAAACATGACTGCACCTGTACCCAGCATCGTTGCCAAAGCAACACAAAGCGCAATTGCGACGACGACGACGCTCGCCACCGCCGAGGCCGAAATGACCGCAACGACGAGCGAGGCAACGACTGGGGCATCAACGACCGTGGAGACAATTCCCGTCAGCAGCCACAAACCCAACAACCACAAACCCAGCGGCGCAACCCGGCCTCTACCGCCAAGGTGAAAACACGCCCAATGCCGACCGCCAAACCCGCCCCTTCCGCTCCGGGCACCAAATCGCGCTCAGCAAGCCCGCGCCAGTAGATGCCCCTTTTTGAACCAGCCGCCTTGTCGTGCAAATCGGCAAGGCGGTTTTGTTATTTGTTTCCACCCTTGTTGCTGCCCTGCCTAATCTTTTGCAATTTTTCAAAAAATCAGTGGCTCCCCATATCTCTCGCTAAACCCCTCCCAGCCCTGCAAGCCGCCCGTATGCACCGCCACCACGGTGCTGCCCGGCAAAAAATCGCCTTTGGCAAGCATATCGAAGATGCCAAACATCATTTTCGAGGTATAAACGGGGTCGAGCAGGATGCTCGTCTGTGCATGAAAGTCTTTGGCAAACTTGAGCAACGTCTCGTGTTTTTTTGCAAAGCCGCCGAACTCGTAGTCGCGCACGATGCTGAATCGCCGCTCCAGCTCAACAAGTTCGTCCCTGTTGCGCACATGGGTTTCTTCCAGTAAATCAAGCACATATCGTGTGTCGAAGCCCTTGTTCACCACCGGAAAAACCAAGACTTGGCCATTATCTACGTCGAAGCCATGCACGATGCCCGCTGCCGTGCAGCCCGTCCCGGCAGACACGCAGATATAAAGTGGCTGGGGCAATTGGCGAGCCTGGTCATATTGAAGCAGTTGGATGAAAATTTCCCACGCGATGTTCGCGCAATTTTCCACCCCCATACCGGTGGCCCCCCCTTCCGGCAAAACGTAATGTCTTGGCAAATCGCGCCCAAGCAACTCCTCCCCACGATTTTTGCAAGCGTCGTATTCCTCTTTGGTGATGCGAAAAAGCATCATGCCATTGAACCAACAAGCTTGGAGCGTGGGGTTGTTCAAATCGGCGTGTTCGCCGCGCACGATGCCGAAGGTGGGAATGTCGAACACGCGCCCCGCCACTGCCACTGCGTGAAGATGGTTGGAAAACGGCCCACCAAAGGTGATGATGCCGCTGGGATACGATTGCTTCACCATCGGGATGATTGGCTCGAGCTTGCGCCACTTGTTGCCCTGAATGTGGGGGTGCAGAAGGTCGTCGCGCTTGACGAACAAGGATATGCCTGCTTCCTTTCCGGGATGTTCGGCGATGTGTTCTAATGGCGATATGGGTTCATCGAAAAGCATGAATAGTGACAAAAGTAGTCAAAGCCACTGTAAAAATATACCATGCTTCGCCGGGGTTTGTTAGACGGCCATGATTTTGAACAGGTGGCGCTTTTAAGCCCAGAATAGAGGCAAACCTGCCCCTTGCCTAAATATTTACAAAAACAGTTTTTTGGCAGCATCCTACCCTCGCAGCGACGCGCCCACTTCCTCTTTGCGCCGCCGCGACACTTCCACCCGCGCACCGTCGCGCAGCACCACAAAGCCCTCGTGGTCGAGGAAGGAGACGAAGGCGCGATTGACCAAGTGCGATTTGTGGGTGCGCAGAAAGCCGTGCTCGTGGAGCAGTTCCTCATATTCGCCGAGGGTTTTGGAAACGAGCAGGTGGCGCTTGTTGGCCAAATGGATTTGCGAGTAAGCACCCATCGCTTCGAGGCGCACGATTTCGGAGGGCAGGAAAAAATGAATGCCCTCTTTGGTGGGCACGGCGAGGCGAAATTGGTCGGGCGCATTGGTCTGCAGGTTGGCGAGTATGTTGCGCAATTGTTCCGGCTGAAAGGCCAGTTCGTCGCGGCTGGCGAGGTAGCGTTGCGCGGCGTTGATGAGTTCCTGCACGTCCACGGGCTTGAGCAAGTAGTCGAAGGCACTGAATCGGATGGCCTGCAAGGCGTACTCGTTGTACGCTGTGGTGAAGATGATTTTGAAGCGTTTGTCGCGGATTTGGCTCAACACCTCGAAGCCGTCCATGTAGGGCATTCTGATATCGAGAAACACGAGGTCGGGTTTCAGGTCGTGAATCATGGCGGCGGCTTGGCGCGCGTCGTTGCAGCACCACACCCGTTCTATTTCGGGCACGAACCGTTCGAGCATCAGTTCGAGGATGCCGGAAGCGCGGGGTTCGTCGTCTATGATGAGGGCTTTGAGCATGATTCCGTCATTAGGTCATTTTTAATCGAAGGTAGTGTCATTTTGGGGGTGATTTGGTATTTTTGCGTCAAACTTTATGAAATGGTATTAGATGTAAAATGCTGCCATAAATGTGGCTCTGAACACATTGTGAAAAACGGGTCGAACGCATCAGGCAATCCGAAGTACAAATGCAAGGCTTGCGGCTTCGGCGGGGTGTTTCAAACGCTTCGGAAAAGCGAGGAATTTAAAGAAATGGTCGTCAGGGCGGCCCAAGAACGCAGTTCGTCACGGGGTCTTGCCAGAACCTTTGGCATCAGTCACCAAACGGCTCTGAGGTGGATAAAAAAAAAGCGCAGTCCCTTCCCGACATCGTGACCACGTTGCTTCCGGCCAAGAAAAAAGACGTTCTCGAACTGGATGAATTATGGTCTTTTGTCTATTGCAAAGACTTTAAACGCTGGGTTTGGATAGCACTTTGCCGCAGAACACGTCAAATTGTCTCTTTTTTCATCGGCGACCGAAGCGAACAATCTTGTCGGCGGTTTTGGGAACTGATTCCGCCTGAATATCGAAAATGCCGAACGTTCAGCGATTTTTGGGAGGCATACGCCGCGGTTATTGATACAGGCAAACACAAGATGGTGGGAAAAGAATCCGGGGAAACTTCTCATGTGGAACGCTGGAACAACACCCTTCGCCAGAGAATTTGTCGATTCGTCAGAAAAACGCTATCCTTTTCAAAATCCGATGAAATGCACGAACTGTACCTCCATTTGTTCGTCTACAACTACAACATATCACTCATAAAATGACACTACCTAATCGAATTCTATCACAACTCTTGTTCCCGCTGAGGTGCCGTTTGCATCCTGCAAATCAACAATTTCCAGCGTATTGTTTTGCCCATAGCGGCGGTTGAGGGTTTCGATGCGTTCGTTGCCGACGCGCGTGGCGGCGCCGGCGTGCGCGCCGTTGCGAGAAAATGTTTGGGCGGCAGCGCGGCCTATGCCGTTGTCCTCGATGGTGCATCGGAGGCGGTCGTCAGCCGTGGTGTCGAAGTGAATTTTGAGGTGACGATGCCCTTCTTTGTGGAGCAGTCCGTGCCATATCGCGTTTTCCACAAAAGGCTGGATGAGCAGGGGCGGCACTTTGAATTCGTCCCGGTCGAGAGCGTCCTGGCAGTCGAGGGCGTAGTCGAAGGTGTCGTCGAAGCGCAGGGACTCGAGTTCGAGATAAAGTTGGAGCATGGCTATTTCCTCGCGCAGGCTGACCTTCTCGTGGTCGCTATGGGCGAGCACCATGCGTAGTAGTTTGGAGAATTTGGAGAGGTACATGGCCGCGCCGTCGCCGTTGCCGCTCAGCGTCATTTGCTGGATGGAGTTGAGCGCGTTGAACAAAAAATGCGGGTTCATCTGCAGGCGCATGCTTTGGAGTTTCGCTTCGGCGGCTTGGCGCTGATTTTCCACTGCTTCCAGCAAAGCGCGGCGTTTTTCCTCCTCGGTTTGCGCCAATGCCATTTTGTTGCTGCACAGGGAGGCGATGGCTGTGAGGATTTGCAAGTGCCAGGGGGTGAAAAAATGTTGTTGCGAGTGTTCGCTGTCAATCACGCCGATGACGCGGCCCTCGGCCAGAATGGGCACGGCGAGTTCGGAGGCGCGGGCGGCATCGTCCACGATGTAGCGTGGGTCGGCGGCGGCATCGTGGAGCAGTTCGGCTTTTCCGGTGGCAGCCACTGTGCCCACGATGCCTTGTCCGACGGGGATTTCGATGGGGTTGACGATGGTTTGCCCGGCAGCGGATTTTTGCCCCCAAGCGGCTTTTTGCACCAGCACGTTGCGCTCCGCGTCGAGCAGGTAAATCACGCAATCTTCCCAACCCAAGCGGGCGATGCACTGCTGTGCCACGCCCCACAGCGCCTCGTCCACCGTGCTTTTGGCGGCGATGGAGCGGCTGAAATAGTTGATGACCTGTTCGGTTTCGAGTTGGTAGAGCAGGTTGGTATTTTGCAGTTTTTCCAATTCCAACTGCGCTTGTTGTTGTTTTTTCAAACGGTTTTCCCGGAACCGAACAAAGGCGAACAAGAGGCCGGACAGCGCCGCCAACACGCCAAGCCTGAACGGCCACGTCTGCCAAAACGGCGGCAACACGCTGAATTCGAGGGCATCCGGCGCTTCGTGCCATACATTGCCCGTGACGCTCGCCGCCACTTCGAGCCGATAGTCGCCCGCCGGCAATTTGGCCAGCCGGATTTGGTTGCTCGCGCCGTTGCTGACCCATTCGTCCGACTGCCCCGTGAGCCGGTAGCGGTACTGCACTTTGCCCGCGTTATTGAAGTAGGGCGCTGCCACTTCAAAACTCAAAGTGTTTTGACCAAAAGACACCTCAAATTTTGTCGCAGGCTGCCACCAGGCCACGCTGTCGCGGTCGTTGATGCGCACCGATTGTATGCTGACGGAGAGCCGATGAGCGTCCATGGCGATTTTTTCAGGAAAAAAGTAATTGATGCCGTTGATGCCGCCAAAAAAGGCCATGCCGTTGCTCGCTTGGAGGCAAGAACTGCCATTGAACACCAGCCCTTGTATATTGTCGGCAAAGTCGAATTTTTTAAAAACGGTCAGGTTTCGGTCGGCCAAAAAAAGCCCGCCAAGCGAGCCTAACCAAAGGCGTTGCAAGGAATCGCGCAACATACTGGTGATGCCGCTACCCTCCGCCGGGATAGGGATGGTGTCCATTTTGGCAGCGCCGTTGCGGAGCGAGAGGCGGCGCAAACCCTTGTCCGTGCCAATCAGCAACTCATCGTCCGCGCTGCCTTCAAGCAGGCAAAAAACGGCCTCGGTGGGATAGGTGGCGAGCAGACGGTAGTTTTCGTCGAGGCAAAAAACGGCTCCGTGCGCACCCAGCCAAACCCTGCCTTGTTTGTCTTGAAAAACCGCGTTCATATTACTGCCATCGCCCGGAAACGAGATAAAATCCATGCGGTACGTCGTGGCCTCGATGCGATAGGGATGAAAACGCCCCGCCACCACGATGTCGCCGTTGCGCAGCACTGCGAGGTGGTCGATGAAATCGCGCTCCGATTCGCGGCGCACGCTGTCGCTGGCATATACGGGGCGGCAATACCGCTCCGCAATCGGGTCGAACAGCCACACGCCCTTGTCCGTCGGGCCGACGACGACGTAGCGCCCGTCGAACCCCATACCCCTCACGCTCGGATGGCCAAGCTGGTCGGCAGCACCCTCCACGGCGTGGTAGGGTGTTATTTTTCCGGTGCGCAATTCGAGTTTTTTGAACCCACCCGCGCCGCCAAACCACAGGTTGCCACGGTCGTCCGCTGCCACCCCGATGGTGCGACTGCTCCACGCTTTGGGCGGTTCGGGGTAAGGATTTCGCAGCAGGCCGAGTGTCTGGCTCAGGTTTCCTGCCGCGACGATGTTGTTCACATTGTGTGCCCAGAGGGTGCCATTTTCGTCTGTCCAAACTCTCGCCAAGAGGTCTTCCAGTTCGAGGGGCTTTCCATCGGCATAGATGCGCTCGCGGGTGAAACGGTCATTGGGCAAGTCGTAGAGCAAGGTGCCGACGCGCGAGGTCATCAGGTAGCGGCCATTGCCCAACGGCGCTGCGCCTGTGATGCCTACGATGGTTCGGCCTTCCGAAAGCCCGTAGTGTTGTGGATCGAGCTGTTTGACCGTTTTACGAGCGAAGTCGAACCAAAAGGTCTGCGAGTTGTAATCGGTCAGCGCGACCAAATCGGGCGTGAGCGCGTACATGTACGCAATTTCATGTTCAAAAGGCAACGAGCGTGCCTTATGCGTCGCCACATCGTAGGCATGAACACTGTCTTTGCCTTGATAAAAAAGTGTGTTGCCACAGACATCGAAACGCCAGAGGTTGGTGTAGTTGCGGGGTATCGGCGGCGATTGGGGCAGGCGCTCGAAACGGTTTTCCTTGTCGCGCCATGCGAATAGTCCATTCAAAGCCAACACGCATAGCGGCTGGTCGGGCATTTGGAACAAAGCAATGGGAAAAGCGCCGCCGGTGGTGTCGAAGGGCATTTCGCCGAAGCCGTCTTTGTTTGCGTGATTGCGCCACACTTTTTGCCCCGAAATGGCCCACACACGATTGTCGCGCGCGCAAATCGCTTGCCGGACGTTGCGCTCAAAGGGGTAAGTGCGCACGTTGCGGCCATCGAATCGCTGGAGCGAAGCGATGTTCACCACCCACAAAAATTGCTGCTTGTCTTTGAACATATCGGCAATGCCGCCACCACCGATGCCTTGCTCTGCCCCGAATACCTGCGCATGGTATTGCGGCAACTGTGCCTGCACCGCGAATAGCGGAGCAAGGGCAAGGGCGATGGCGACAAGTCGGGTCACACCTTTTTTGTTTTTTTCGTGTGGGCAAAATTATTTTTTATCAGTCAGCAATTTCTTCAATTGTTCGACCTCGGCTTTCAGGGCTTCAATCTGGGCTTGTTGCTCTTGAATGGCTGCTATTGCAACAGGGATGATTTCGGAATAGGCCACACCAAGCGATGTGGTAGGCTTCCATTCGCCCGTGCCTTTTTCCACATCAGTGACGATGTATTCCTCGTCGTGCACCACTTCGTCCAGCACGGTTTTCAGTTCTTGGGCCACGAATCCCAAATGTGTCTTGCGCCCCAGATTTTCGTCGCGCCACTGATAACTCACAGGTCGCAGTTTCATCACTTCTTTCAGGCCGTAGCCGATGGGTTGGATGTCTTTTTTGAACCGGATGTCGGAAGTTTGTATAGTTCCATTCACAGCCCACAGCGCGCCCCATTTGCGGGTGCTTGAGCCCAAGTTGAAGTACGTCTGAGAACTGATAAACGGGGCGGTGCAAGCGATGCCGCCATATCCTAAACCTAATTTCATGGATGAGTTAAAGGCTACCGCACCATCAACAATGACATCGCCAGTCGCTTTTATGTCGCCCCCCGATACATGAAGTCGCCAAGAGGGATTGACCCCGATGCCTATTTTGCCGTTCGCCTCTCTCAAGATAGAATTTCCGATGGATGAACTGCCAGTGAATTTGGGTATAAAGTTGGTCGTTCCGCTTCCGTTGATATTGGCTTCCGGGCCATCCGAATCGAATGTGTTGTTGCCGGCAGTTTGTGCGTAGAGCGCATAAGGAACTGACAGCAGTTGAGATGCACCAAAATCCTCGAAATTGCCCTTGCCATCCATGTCGGCGGCAACGGCGAGGAAATGCGGGAACGCGCCCCAATTCACCGCGCCCATGTCGTGAGGCAGGTTTGCGACGGCGCTGCCGCCACCAATGGTTGCGCTGACGGCGCCCTGCGGGCTGACGGTCAGGGTTTGCTCTTCGGCGTAGCGCACGGGTCCGTCGGCAGTGTTTTCGCGGAGGAGAAAACGCACCGTCAGATTGGCGCCTTCCGGGAATGTGGAGCCATCGGCCTTGCGCGGCACGGCTTGGTAGTTGAACCCCTGTGGGGCGCCCGTTTGGGCAAAGAGTGTGGCGGCGCAGCAAAGTGCCAGCGCCATTGTGATGATTTGTTTCATGACTTAATTTGTGTTTAAAAAATAAGGAATGGTGTTGCGAGGTGACTGGTAAAGCCGCGTTCGGGCTATCCCTTTTCGTTCAACGGCAGGTAGTGAAACCCCAGGTAAGCGATTTTCCACTTGCCGTCGTGCTTTTCCAAAATTCTGATTTCCACCGATTTGCCGAGAAACTGGTGGGTCGTTCCGTCGAAGGATTCCTGCTCGGAGGTGTACCAAGCCACATCTTCGAAAATTCGGAAGTTTTCGTTTTGCCGCTTTTCGTAAGAGCCTTTCCAGATGGTGCGGTTTTCCTCGAACTGCGAGGCCTTGACCTGCTGAAGGGTGTCGAAGCCGTTGTAGTACTTCACTTTTTCGGGATAGCCTTCCCAATAGCCGTGTTGGCGGAAGTAGTCGGCTTGCACGAAGTTGCTTTTCCATGCCTCGAAGTCCTGTCGGTAATAGTCCTCGGTTTCTTTGGCGACCACGCGGCGGATGGCTTCTTTTTCAGTTTCAAAAAGGCTGTCGGCGATTTGGGCGTTCAGGGTGCTGACCGTCAGAAACATGAATGCTGACATCAGCCGAAGGAAATGTGTATTATTCATAGCGAAATGGTTGAGAGTTGTTTTTGTTAGCGTCGCATTGTTTTCAAAATGAAGTCTAAAAATGCCGCGTATCGCTCGCGGAGCGTCACTTTTCTGTCGCTGAGGCAGTGTTTTGGAAAATACCACAGGTAGAGCCATAGGTGAAAGAGGGCTATGCTGGCGGCGGTCAGGATGAGCCAAGTCATGGCGTTTTTATTATTTTTCAAACCAGTTGAAATGAAGCAGCAGCATCGCCAGCGCGAAGGGGAGCAGCCCCAGCAACGACGACCACAAGGCGACTGAATACTCATGACGAATGATGCTCGCCCAAGCCTTGATGACTGCTCCAAGCAAAGCAATGGGCGAAAACATCATCGAAAAAACGAACAGCCACTTGCCGACCGATTTGTCGCTTCCCGGCGCATCCATCGCCATGCCCGCGAACAGCGCCATGAACCCGGCAACCGGAATGAGCAAGGTGCAGACGACCGTCAGGATGATTGCAGCGATTTTCATGATAGCGTGTTCAGATGCTGTCCCCGAATTTGCAGGCAAGCACATGGCCTGTTTGTTCGTCGAAATACTCCGATTTCCAATAGTGCGGGTCGTCCACGTTTCTGAATGTCAGTTCCAGATGCCTGTAATCGCCTACAAAAGGTTTTTCCAAAAAGACCATGATGGTGCGCGTTTCGGGCCAGCCTTTCGCTGTTTCGACGACGCGGTTGCCCCGTTCCGCTTCTTCCCGAACGATGCGGGCGAGTTTTTCGGAAAACTGCTCCAGATGCTCGGAGTGAATCATTTGACTTGACTTGATGTGGCTTCCAACGCCCGCAAGCGGGCCTCCAACGCCTCGATTTGCTGTGCCTGTTTTTCGATGAGGCGCTGCTGCTCCTGAATGGCCGCCACCGCGACGGGGATGATTTCGGAATAGGCCACGCCGAGCCGCTCGGTGGGGCGCCATTCGCCCGTGCCTTTTTCCTCGTCGGTGACGACCCATTCGCGGTTGTGTACCACTTCGGGCAGGGCACTCTGCAGCTCTTGGGCGATGAAGCCGATGTGGCGCTGTTCGCCCTCGCGGCTATCGTTCCAGAAATAAGAGACCGGGCGGAGTTTCATCAAATCGTTCAGGCCGTAAGCGAGGGGCTGGACGTCGCGTTTGAGGCGGGCATCGGAGGTTTGGATGGTGCCGTTGGTGGCCCAAACGTTTTTCCAACGCAAACTGGATTGACCCAAAGAATGCGTATTGTCCATAGATGGAAACAGCCCTCCAAAAAATTGCAAACCCGACAACAAAGCCCGAACGGTCATGTCATTGCTCGAAAAACTGAGCGCATCACCGATAATCACATCATCCAGCACTTCAAGGTCGCTCGTGAACTTCACATTCCCTGCGATGATGGCGCCTTCATTTACCGTCAATCCGTACTGCGAATGTGGGGTCGCGCCGTTGATTCCAACGTGTCCGTCGGCGGATTCCCGAATGTTGGAGTTGCCCAGCATTGTTGTCTGAGTGAAAATAGGGAGACGTCCTGCGTTGCCACTCCCGCCGATTCCGCCCGGTAAAGTCACAGAATTGCCCTGAGAAATAGACAGTTGGTTGCCATTGAGCATTAGTGATTGTAGTTCGTTTACAGGGGATAAGTCCCCAGTGTTCGTAATAGTTGTGTTATTGATGCTAATCCCCTGCCCCGCCATGTAAGTCGGGCCGGGAAGGCCTTGAGGCCCTGCATCTCCTTTGTCGCCCTTGTCACCTTTTGGCCCTTGGGGGCCAGGCAAACCCTGCGGCCCTCCGGGGCCTTGCGCGCCAGCGTCACCTTTGTCACCTTTGTCGCCCTTGTCGCCTTTCGGCCCTTGGGGGCCGGGCAGGCTGCTGCCCGACTCGGCAGCGTAGAGTGCATAAGGGACTGAGAGCATTTGTGTAGCGCCGAAATTCTCGTCGGTCTCGAACGAGCCGTTGCCATTCAGGTCCACCGACACGGCGAGGAAGTGCGGGTGTTTTCCCCATTCTATTTCTTCAAAGTCGTGTGGCTGCCCGACTATCGCATCGCCCCGGCCTACTGCCGCGCTGAGAGCGCCTTGCGGGTTGATGGTGAGCGTTTGCAACTCGGCGTAGCGCACGGGGCCGTCGGCGGTGTTTTCGCGGATTTGAAAAAGCACTTTCAAGACGCTGCCTGCGGGGAATGTGGTGCCGTCGGCTTTGCGCGGCACGGCTTGGTAGTGAAAGCCTTGCGGAACTTGGGCAAACGTTGTTCCTGCCCAGAGCAGCGCGGCCACGAACAAGATATTTTTCATGGGAAATCGTCTTTTTAAAGTTCAAAATGAAAATGGAGGAAGCGCGAGTTCGGACTTTCCAAGTTTTAAAACTTGGAAAGTCTTTGGCATCGCGTGTTTACTGCTTCACCAATTCAATCTCGCCGCCGTTGGCCTTGCTGGGGGAATAGCCCCACCGACCAATGATGGTGTTGTCGAAATCGGTGTAAAGCCCGCCGATGCGGTGAACCTGCCCGTCGCTGTGGGTGTAGGTGCACTCGAACTCGATGCCGTTGAGTGCCCAGATGCCGGTGGCAATGACTTTGTTCTGCTCGTCTAATCGTTGCAGATTTCCGTTGCCCTCCATTTTAAATTTGAGAAAGTACGAGGGGGCTTGATTGCCGCTGCCCCATTTGCCCTGCCAAGTGCCTTGCATGGTGGCATTGCCGGAGTCGTTGTCTTTTTTACACGCTGAAAAGAGCGCGGTGGCGAGGCAGAGGGTCAGGAAAAATTGAATGGTCTTCATAGCTAAAAAAAGTTGATGGTTGAGAGTGTTGAGAGGTTTGAGATGGCCGCCGCGCGGGCTTTTCCGCGCGGCGGGGTTTTTCATTTGACAGTGACATTTATTTTTCAAAAACCAATTTCGAGTCGGCGGTCTTTTGAGTCGAATCAAATTTTTGCAAGGTGGCTTCGAGGGTGCTCAGGCGGGCATGGATATCGGCTTTGAGGGCTTCGTTTTCGGCTTTTAATGCCTCTATTTGAGCCTGTTGTTCTTGAATGGCCGCTACCGCGACGGGGATGATTTCGGAATAGGCCACGCCAAGCCGCTCGGTGGGGCGCCATTCGCCCGTGCCTTTATCCTCGTCGGTGACTGCCCACTCGCGGTCGAGCACGACTTCGGGCAGGGTGGCCTGTAGCTCCTGGGCGATGAAGCCGATGTGGCGGTGTTCGCCCTCGCGGCTTTCGTTCCAGTGATAAGAGACCGGGCGGAGTTTCATCAAATCGTTCAGGCCGTAAGCGAGGGGTTGGATGTCGCGCTTGAGGCGAGCATCGGAGGTTTGGATGGTGCCGTTGGTGGCCCAAACCTGCGTCCAACGGCTACCCGAGCTGCCCAGCGAGCGGGTGTTGTCAATGCTTGGAAGCAGGCCTGCGTTGAAGGTGATGGTCTGACCGGAGCCGTTGCTGATGGTTTTGCCTTGCCCGAAATTGATGTTGCCACTGATAAGAACGTTGCCGCTCGCGTCAATATCTGAGGCAAAAAGGTCCCAGCGGTGGGCGCTTCCGCCCAAAGCAGTATTGCTGGAAGCAGGGCGAAAAGTTTGGCTGGCAACTAAATCAGAACCCGATTTGTAGATCATACCAAAGCCGCCGGAAGCATCTGCCAAACGCAGGTATCCATCTACCCGCAAATCACCCATGACTCTTAACTTATTGACTCCCAAATCGGTTGTTCCAATGCCGATGTTACCGTTTTGTTCTGCTATCACCGAGTTGCCGAGCGTGGTGCCGTTGGTGCTGAATTTCGGAATGTAGTTCACCGTGCCGCCCCCGGCGATGCCGCCCGCTCCGGCGGGACCTTGCGGGCCTTGTGGACCTTGCTGCCCTTGTGGTCCGGCGGGACCTTGCGGGCCAGCGGGGCCTTGCTGCCCTTGTGGCCCCGGAGGGCCTTGCGGGCCGGGTATGCTGCTGGCCGATTTTTGGGCGTAGAGGGCGTAAGGCACCGACATGAGTTGTGTCGCGCCAAAGTTTTCGTTGGCCTCGAAGGTGTTGTTGCCGTTCACGTCCATCCAGACGGCGAGGAAGTAGGCGGCAGCGCCCCAGTCCACGAGTTGCAGGTTGTTCGGATTGCCTTGCACGGGGTTGCCTGCGCCGATTACGGCACTGATGGCGCCTTGTTGGTTGACGGTCAGGGTTTGTTCCTCGGCGTAGCGCACGGTGCCGTTGGCACTGTTCTCGCGGATGAAGAAGCGGACTTTGAGATTTTGACCAATGTTGAAGGTGCTGCCATCGGCTTTGCGCGGCACGGCTTGGTAGTTGAACCCCTGCGGAGCGCCCGTTTGGGAAAAGAGCGTGAGGGCGCTGAACAAGGCCAGCGCAATGGAAAGAATGTGTTTCATAGCTGTGTTACTCGAAAAATCTGTGGGAAAAGAAAAAGGCGTTTTTGTTTGAAATAATGGTCAACGGATATGCTGCACTTTGGCGACACCGGCCATGCGCCCTTGTTCGTCGAAGGCGCGAAGCAGGTAGAGGCCTGCGGGCAAGTTGCCGAGGTAGAATTCGGCCATGCTGTTCACGGTCACGAGACCGCTCACGGGCCGACCGCTCAGGTCGAAGAGTTGCGCCTGCAAGGGCGTGTCGCACTCTACGCGCAGATAGTCAGCGGCGGGGTTGGGATACACGGTGAGGGCAATGGCTGGCGCGGCATCGGGGCCATCGGTGGAGACCGTCGGCGCGACCCACACTTGCTGGAAGCCTTCGCCCCAGTAGATGTTGAGGGCAGTGCGGGGCGAGACGGCCATTTCGCCAGCCGTCCAGTGGAGGGAGCCTGCGGTGGTCTGCGTGAAGCCGCCGCCCGCGCCGATGACTTGCCGTTCCATCGTCTGGGCACATAGCGCCGCCGAGATGAAGAGGGCGAACAGTGGAATCAGAATGTGTTTCATGTGTTGGATAAGTTTAAATGTTTGCGATGACAGGTACGAATCGAGGCATTAGAGCCACTAATAGCGCAAGCAGCAACAGTAGGAGGGTTTTCATGCCAAGATATTGTGGTGAATGGTCGCGATTGCATTGATGACACAAAAGTGCAGGTGCCATGCTACGCGGCTGCCGGAAAACCTTGCGAGTGGCGGCTATCAATTGAGGAACGGTCGAAGGTGGGCTGGAGCGACCGTTGGTTGGGCGAGAGGCGCCGTTGGTTGGGCGGGGCCGTTTTTTTGGGAAAAAGGCACTGTTATATTGAGTGGTTTTTAGGGCGAGTTGTTATCATTGCACCAGAAACACGAATTTATACCCAGATTGAAGAGGATTTGAACCTGCCGGTTGGCAAGGCAGGGACTTCCTTGATTGATTTGTATAATTTTCAAAGGATTGCGAGCGCCGTTCGTTCAAAACCACCTTGTCAGACCCTGTACTCAGGGGATTGCCCGGCCAAGTAAAGCGGACGGGGCTGATTTGCGTTGACTATAACAATCTTGCCAATGCCAAAAGATAGAGAATATGGCACTAAAATACGCCTGCTGCGCATCCTGCGTGCCATCATCGAGCAGCCGAAACGCTACACCAAGCAGGAACTCGCCACGAATTACGCGGTACACCCAGACACTATCACTGGCGATTTTGAAGCCTTCGTGAACGCGGGATTTGAGATGGATTACGATGAAAAATACCGCTATTTTTTCATCAAAGACAAGCCTTTGAAAAAAGCGGGCGAGTTGCTCTATTTTTCAGAAGAAGAACGGGCTTTGCTCTACGAAGCCATTGACAACCTGCGCACTACACCCGAAAGACAATCGGCGCTAAAGCAAAAATTGCACTCGCTTTACGACTACAGCCGACTTGGTTTTGCCAACCTGCGCAAGCCGCACCTGACCAAGATTGACTTGCTCGAGCAGGCAAAAGCCGAAAAACGGATGGTGGTGCTCGAAGAGTATCGCTCCTCTCACAGTGGTCAGATTAGCGACCGTCTCGTGGAGCCTTTTCACATCGCCGCTGGCGACGATATGCTTCATGCCTTTGAGACAAGTAAAAATGCAGTCCAGCATTTTCGGATTACGCGCTTTGTGCGCGTAAAACTCACTGACCACCCCTGGCAGCACGAGGGGCATCACAATATCATGAAGACAGACCCCTTCAGAATTGTCACCAACCAGCAGACGAATGTTCATTTGCGCCTCAGTGTGGGAGCTTACAACGAACTCATCGAGCGGTATCCTCTGACGCGCAATTACATAGAACCGACGGACAATCCTCAATTCTTCGACTTTCAGGCCGATGTCAACCGCAATTTCTACGGCCTCTCCAACTTCATTCTTGGCTTTTACCATCTCGATATTGAGGTGGTCGCGCCCGATTCTTTGCGCAAACACCTCCAGCGGGAAGTGGAGAAAATGAGGTTTTAGAAAAAATTCGGTACGAGGGGGGGTATGGAAGTCAGTTCCCTCTCACCTGCTCAACCTTTGCCCTGTCAAATCAATCAATCGCATAACCAATCCGACCAAAAAAATGCAATTCAACATCACGCTTCGCTGCCTCGACGAAAAACCCGTGCTGCCAGTCAATTATCAGTACGAACTCTCGGCATGGATATACAAGGTGTTGCAAAACGCCGATGCCGAATACTCCGCCTTTTTGCACCAGCGCGGGTACGCCACCGGGCGCAAGTCCTTCAAACTCTTTTGTTTCTCCCAACTCAACGTGCCGAGGCGCAGCATAGAGGGCGATCGGCTGCACATCGGGAGCCGGGAAATCTCTTTCGTCATCGGCTTTTACCTCGACCGCACGGCGGAAGAGTTTGTGCGCGGCTTGTTCCAAGAACAACAATTCAGCCTTGGCGACCGCCTTAGTCAAGTGCGCTTCGTGGTGCAGACGGTGGAAATGCGCCCGCCGCAACTGCCCAACGGCCCTGAGCCAGTGCGCATCCGTACGCTGTCGCCTTTGGTCATAGCCCGCAAACGCCCCGATCACCAGCCCGACGAATATCTGCACCCCGACGACCCGGATTTCAACAGGTTGCTGTTTCTCAACCTGTTGGACAAATACGCCGCCGCTACCGGTCACAAGCCGCCCAAATTCTGGGATGCCGCGCAGTTCGGGTTTCGCCCGGTGGGGCCGGCACCGAAGTCAAAACTTGTCACCATCAAAAGCGGCACTTTGGCACAGACGCGGGTGAAGGGGTGGATGTTCGATTTTGAACTGGACGTGCCGCAGGAATTGCTGGAATTGGGGTTGCTGGCGGGATTTGGCAAAGAAAATGCACAAGGCTTCGGTTGTGGGGCTATTCTGCAAAAAAGTTGAAAAAGTGGAGGGGGTTGGGAAATGGGTTCGGAGGGTGGTGAGGGAGATTTGTGGCGGAAAACAAAAACGGCTGCCGTTGCTGGCAGCCGTTGGGAATCCAAAAATGGTGCGATTAAAATGGAGATTTAAAAAAAACAACCTCCTGTTTGTTTCAATTCCAAAACGGTGCGATTGCGAGTAAAACAATTGATTTTCAGTTGTTTAAAATAAATGAGTTTGAAAAACCGCCCCACGAAGGTCTAAATATTTTTGGGTTTGAAAAAATTTAATTTAACCACCTATTGTTTTGATTATTTTTTAGCCTTTACCTTTGCGTCACTTGATGCAGAGGGGTCGTCGCATAATCTATGAACATCGCCTTAATAGAATCCTTCGGCTTCCAAACCCAGAGGATGAGGGTTGTTAGTAGTCGAAGCAGGTCCAATCTACCTTGACGTATTGATCCCTACTGCATCATCAAACGAAATTACTATGCTAAAAGAACTTGTCCAATTCACTCAAACAGTCGTTGACGACCCGATTTTCCGCAACCTCAACCTCGCACCGAAAGAAGGTTTGCACATCGTCCTTCGGGTAGAAAGCACTCCTGAGCAAATCAGCATTGCCGACGAGTTGGCCTTTGCAGGTGTATTCAGTAAAAAAACTACGGTAGAAGATTGGTTTGAAAAGTGCGCCGCTTGGTCGCAGGTCGCCTGGATGGTGGACACCAATAAATGCTTCGACACGCCGATTAAAGCCATTCATTCTGCTTCGCCATTCTGCTTTGCTCTAAAACGCACTAATCTGGAAGGCGGCGACCAATACCTGACCAATCAGGCAGAAAAAAAGTCGCAGGTGTACGACCGGGTTAATGGTTATTTTGCTAAAGCTGTCGCGTTGCTCGAAAACGACGAAGAAAAACGCATCGCCGAAGCCTTCCGAGCTGCACTGAGCGACCGCGACCGTTTGCATAGTTGGCTGGCAAAAGCGGAGGTATATCCGTCAGTGAAAGATGGAGAGTACGTCATTTTTTATCTTGACTTGCCCCTCGAGACGTATGTAGCAGCCAACCGCAAGTACCTGAAAGAAAAACTGTTCAATACTTCAGATTATAATTTGGCAGACTCTGAAAGGCCCGATTTATTGCACGGCACGAGCAACTGGTTCAACGGCTTCCCGTTGAAAAAACCTTTTCTTCTGCATCAATCGGCCACATTCGACATCGCCGGGCGCATCTCCTCCGAAGAGGCGCAAACGCTCTATGATTTTTCGGATTTGAGCCGCCGCAAATTGTTTCCCAATCCCTTGCCATTGTTCATCATGGCCGACGAACGCGAGCAGGCGTTCAAAATTTTCAGGGACGACGCTGTTTCAGGAGGCGAAAAGCGCAAAGGTTATCTCGAAATCATAGAGGAATTGTGGAAAAAGAAACACGGCGAAGTGGGTAATTATTACTTGCTTTTTATGGCTTTCGGAGAAATCCGGGATTTCGATTTTGTCAGCCGCTTTGACTTTAACCTTAGTCCTGACGGCTCACCATGGAAGGTGCGCGACTTGTTCGGCACGAACGAATACATGTCGTTGACGACGGTCGTGGATTTGATGAATCGGGTACTGCCACCTATGTTCAACAATGCCCTTGTAGTGCGTAGAAAAGACAAAGACTGGATTTTCCACTGGTTCGACGACATGGACCCCGCTTACACCAAAACCCATAACGCCTTTCTGTTGGCGATGAAATACCGCAAGGCTTTCTACGACTTCATCTACAAAAGCCAGCGACAGAGCGTGACCGGGAATGCCATCGAGGAAATTTTGCTGACAGGTATTTTGGACGATATCCGATTGGACAAATGGGAGGGAAAGTACAACTCCGAAAGCCTGAATATTCGCACCAAACTGAACCTGTTGTTCAGCCTACACTCATATTTTTCAACCAAACCCAACCCACGTTTTATGCCTGACAATATCATCGAACTCCGCCAGCACACAGACGCGGTAGCACGGGGCGAGGCTCATCTTGAAACCGACGAGCAATTCGCATTTGCTGCCGGACAAGTCGTTGACCGCATCTCGTGGAGTTCCAAATCCGGAGACAAAAGTTTCGGCTACCTCGAACCTTTTTTGGCACAGACTGATTCTGCGCGCCTAAAACTCGCCATTGCGAATTTTTTCAAACGGTACAAGCACGTCAACTATTCTCAGCGGTTTCAAGCAGTAAGTGCAGAAGTGCTCGCTTACCCCAAAAACGGCAATGTGCGCGATTTGCTGCCTCTTTTCCTTGCAGGTGTTTTTTCTGAAAACCTGTTAGTCTCGGATAAAAAATCCGATGTCAATGCTCCAGAAACTGAAACGACTACAAACTGATTCCCTCACCTCTAAACTCAAATTCACAAAATCATGGCCACTGCATTCCAAAACCGCGTCTTCGGATGTGTCATCGTCAAGTCCATCAACTCCAACTACAACGCCGACTTCACCCACCAGCCCCGCACCCTGCCCGATGGTACGGTGTATGCCACCGACAAAGTGTTGAAATACAGCGTACGAAATTGGTTGAACAAGGTCCACAACGCCCGCGAAGTGTTTTATTTCAAAACCTTGAGCGACGAGATGCAGCCCCGCGACTTGGGCGAAACCTACATCAAATTGTTCGGCGAGTTTCCCAAAAACGAGGGAAAAGACAAGGATGTGAAGAACCGGAAAGAGGTGTTGAAAAACCTGCTCACCTGTACAGATGTGCGCCTGTTCGGCGGCACGTTCGCGGAAAAAGGAGTAAGCCTTTCGATTCACGGCACGGCACAAATCACGCACGGTGTCAATCGTTTTCCTGAAAATGCCATTTATTCCGAGCAGATTGCCTCGCCTTTCCGAAACGCCAATGAAAAAAGTGCCGATTCGATGCAAACCACCCTCGGCACACAATTCAAACTCCGCGAGGGCCACTACGTCCATCATTTTTCCGTCAACCCGCACAACCTGAGCGACCTCGTTGCCCTCTCCGGCGGCGAAGCCCTGAATGACGACGACATCTCCAAACTCAAAGCCGGCCTTTCGCGCGGCGTAACGCTGTACGACTCTTCGGCCAAATCCGGCACTGAGAACGAACTGCTGCTGTGGGTGCAGCTGAAACCCAGCTCCAAATTGGTGCTGCCTTCTTTTGTGGAACTCGTCAGCATCGGTGACGATGACAAACGCACGATTGACCTCTCGGCAGTGGGCGAAATCCTCTCCCGCCCCCACGTCAAGGATGCCGTCGAGAAAATCGAAATCTGGTATGACTCCACCGCTTCGACTGTCAAGGGCGTGCCAGCCGGGGCTATTCATCACGAAATTCACCAGTAAGCCATGCGACAGACCTTGATTTCCTTCGACTTGAAGGGCGACTTCGGCGTCTTTAAAAAGCCGGACGTGAACGAGGGCTTGCAACTGACCTTCAACCTTCTGCATAAGCCTGCTTTGCTTGGCATACTTGGTGCAATAGCTGGTTTGGAGGGCTACCAACGGCAGGGTGTTTTCCCGGAATACTATCACAAATTCCGGGACTTGCGTGTGGGCGTCGAGCCGCTCGGGCACGATAAGGGCAATTTTGTCAAAACCGTTATCAAATACACCAACACGGTGGGCTATGCCAATGCCGACGGCAACCTTATCGTCACGGAGCAAACCCTGCGTCGCCCGGCTTATCGAGTGTACTTGCTGCTTGACCTCGACGTGGAAGAACAAGCACTTCTGCACAAGCGCATTCAGGCAGGTGAGGCTGAATATTTGCCTTATTTTGGGAAGAATGAGTGTGCCGCCTGGTGGGAGGCTGAATCGGTGCGAGAATATGAATTTAAACCTTTCGCGGCGACGGGCGATTTTCGGGTGAGCTCGGTTTTTGTGCGAAAAGGCTCTGTGAAAGAAGGGAAAGCCGAGTTGGATTTTGACATTGATTTGGGCAAAATGGTCAATGCGGCCAGTTACATCAATTTCGAGCGGCTTCCGATTAAGTTTTTCGTTGGCGACCCCGAAGAGACTGAAACACCGGATTTGTTTTCATCCGTCAGCACAGAACCTCGAAAAGTCAAGCCGATGAAGTTTGTCCAATATGACCTTGCCGAGTTCGCCTTTACAGATTGCACGTTTCGGGAGAACGCCAAAATGCCGCCCCTTTGGCAAGTCAGATTGTCCGACGGAACAGCCAAAATCATCTGTCTTTTTTGAGCCATGAAACATTTGTCCATCATGCTCGGCGAGGCCATACGGGTCGAAAACGGCTTGTTGGCCAACGCCGAAAAATACCTTGCGCACATTCCGAAACCTGGCGACCCCGCTGACAAGAAGGCAGAAACACTGGGCGAGCATTTGGACTTGGTGCTTGGTTATGCTCGGAAAATTTGCGAGTTGCATGGTTTGGATGCCGTTGTGGAGCGATTGACGTGCCAACTTGTCGAATCTTTGAAGTTTGACGACCCATCTGCCGCAGCCAAATGGGCATTGACCTTCTTTGTCAACACAATCGCTTTTCATGATTTCGGCAAAGTCAACGAGCATTTTCAAACAAAGCGGATGCAAAATGAAGATACGCTGTTTCAAGGCAATTTCCCGGAGATATTCCAACCTTGCTCCGGGCATTCGGATTTGGGCGGCTATATTTTTTCAGTCTATCATTTGGAAAAAATCCGCTTGGAAGTGCCTTCGACAGACGACCAGAAGAAACTCTCAGTGTTGGCTTTGCTTTTTTGCAACACGATTTTGTTGCACCATAGCCCGAAATTGAAACAGCCGCAACAGCGCGTGACGAACAGCCAGTTTCTGAAGTTTCGCGCTCAATTGGGCGGTTATTTGCAGATGTACATAGGGTTTCCAGCCGTTGAGGTTTCTGAAAAGTATTTTCAAAACATTGAAGGCGTGTTAAAGATGTTTGCTCAAAAGCCGACTGATTTCGCCCTTTTCGCCCTCCTTCGCCTCAACTTTTCCCTGCTCACGGCCTCGGACTACATGGCTACCTGGCACTATGGCTATGAAATGGAGATGGAGACGGAGCAGCATTGGGGGGTGTTCAGCGAGGCCAAACGGGCCGCACTCATCCGCGCTGCTCGAACAGCAAAAGAGTACAATGCCCTCGCTTACAAGTTTTTTGAATCGAGTAATCCGCTCCAACATCCGACCGAGCCAAACGGTGACAACCTGAACCTGTTGCGCACCGAAATGACGGTAGAAGTGCTGCGACAATTGGAACGGCACCGCGACCAGCGACTTTTTTACCTCGAAGCCCCGACGGGCGGCGGAAAAACCAACCTTTCAATGCTGGCAGTAGCCGAACTGATGCGAGCCAACCCTGAGTTGAACAAGGTCTTTTACGTCTTTCCGTACACCACACTCATAACGCAAACGCACAAAAGTATCAAAGACACCTTGCTTCTGAGCGACGACGATATCGCGCTGCTGCACAGTCGGGCGGGTTTTCAAACCTTATCAGAAGTGAAAGAAACGGCAACAGGGGAAGAAGATGAGGGCGAGGAGGCCAAAGAAGATGGCACTTGCGGCGACAAAAAGCGGGATTTTTTGCAAAATCTTTTCGTGCTCTACCCTTTCACGCTGCTGACGCACATCCGCTTTTTCGACATCCTGAAATCCGACCGCAAAGACGACATCTACCTGATGCACCGCTTAGCGAACTCGGTGGTAGTCCTTGACGAATTGCAATCGTACCCGCCTAAACAATGGGACAAAATGCTTTTTTTGCTCAACGAATATGGCCAATGCTTCAACATCCGCTTCATCCTGATGTCGGCCACCCTGCCACGATTGGATAAAATCGAAGCCGTGCGCCGTGCTGCCAAAAGACCATTGCCACAGGTAACAGATTTGCTGCCTGACCCGAAGCGATACTTCCTGAACCCGAATTTTCGGGGGCGGGTAACTTTCCGGTTCGATTTGTTGGAAGCATCTGGCAAAGAGCCTATCACCTTGCCTGAACTGGCGGCTACTGTCTTGGAAAAATCGCGCGCCCGCGCTACGCTGCCCGAATACAAGGGGCGCGTGTTCACGATAGTCGAGTTTATTTTCAAAAAATCGGCTACCGAGTTCAGAGGCGAGTTTGAGAAGTTGGACGAGTTTTTTGACGAAATCTTCGTACTGTCCGGGACAATTTTGGAAAGCCGCCGCCGCGAAATCATCGCTTTTTTGAAAAAACACCAACAAACAAAAGGGTTGAAGGTATTGCTCATCACCACCCAAGTGGTGGAAGCGGGCGTGGACATTGACATGGATTTGGGCTTCAAAAACGTGTCGCTGATTGACTCTGACGAACAACTTGCCGGGCGGGTGAACCGCAATGTGAACAAAAAGGGCTGCGAGGTTTGGTTGTTTAAAGTGAATGAGCCGGGCATTCTATATGGTAAGGATTTCCGTTTGGAAGCCATGCGAGAGATGTCGGCCATTGAACGCCGCGCTGTTTTGGAAGACAAAGACTTCGGGAAATTATACGATCGGGTTTTTGACAGAATCGAACAGCAAAACCGCAGCACAGTAATGGAAAATTTTCAAGACAACTACCTGCCGCTTTTTCAAAAATTGGATTTCCCGGCAGCACACGAAAAATTCAAACTCATTGACCAACCGACGCTTTCGGTGTTTGTCCCACTGGCTTTGCCCTTGAAAATTGAAAACGAAAAAGGTGAACAAGAAGATTTTTTCAACGAAAACGAACTCCACTTTTTAGAAAAATCGGGCATTTGGAAAAAAGATTGCCCCGAAATAAATGGTGCGGCCGTCTGGCAGTTTTATCGGAAACTTTGTGCAAACAAAGAAAAGCCAGCGGATTACGTTGTCAGCAAAATCGAACAGAAAACCTTGCAAGGCATCTTGTCAAAGTTCACGCTTTCGACATTCGACAGCCCCAAAAACCGGCTGGGATTACGGTGTTTTTGCGATGAAACGGACTGCTTTGAAAATTACTTCGTGCTCACACGGTACGAAGATTTATACAAATTAGAATCCGGTCTGGATGAGTCAAAACTTGAAAATGCAGACAACTTTTTCTGACTATGCAGAACATCACGGCCACACTCATCAACTTATATCACGTTTGCCACCGGGAACTCTGGCTCCACGCCAACGAAATCCGCATGGAACACACCAGCGACCTCGTGGCAGAGGGCAAACTCATCGGCGACACGGCCTACGACCGCCGGGCCGACAAGTACACCCAGGTCGAACTCGACGGTATCAAGATAGACTTCTTTGACCCCAAAAACAAAGTGGTACACGAGACCAAGCGGGGCCGGGCGGTGGAGGCTGCTCACCGTGCGCAAGTGCGGTACTACCTCTACAAGCTCCGCCAGCACGGGGCGTCAGGCGCCACGGGCATCATCGAATACCCGGACCTGAAAAGGACGGAGCCTGTGGCCGCGCTGACGGAGGCCGATGTGCGGGAAATTGAGCGCTGGGAGGGGGAAGTGCGGCGCATCGTGGGGCTGAAACGGTGCCCGCCGGTGCTTGACAAGCCTATTTGCAAGAGCTGTAGTTATTTTGATTTTTGCTACTCGTCAGAACCTTGATTTGTGGGATTTAGGGATGTGCTTGATTTTTTTTCGGTATATCGTTTCGGGGATGGATTTGATTTTTTTCGGTATATCGTTTCGGGGGTGGATTTGATTTTTCACTTGCGGCAAACCCAACTTCAATCACTCGCTTATGTAGAGCCACGAAGAGTCTGATTTTTTCGGGGCATTGGGGACAACCTGATTTTTTTACAAAAAGTCGAACAATCAAGGCAATCCCGAAATCCAACGAATCAAGGTTCTGACATTTTTCAACAACTCAATACGCCATGAAATACAAAGAAATCACCGAAAAGATTATCGGCTGCGCATTCACGGTGCACAATGCACTGGGCAATGGTTTTCAAGAAGTAATTTATCAGCGGGCATTGGAAATAGAGATGCGCCACCAGGGTATGAGTTTTTTGCGCGAACAAGAAATGCCCATCTTTTATCGCGGCATCGAGATTGGCACACGGCGCGTGGATTTTCTGGTAGAAGGTGTGATTTGCGTAGAGATTAAGGCGGTTATCAAACTGGAAGATGTTCATCTCGCACAGGGAATCAATTATCTGGAAGCGTTCAATCTCGAAATCGGCCTACTCATCAACTTTGGCAGCCGTTCTGTTGAGTATAAACGCCTACATAATAACAAATTTAAACCTTGATTCGTGGGATTTTGGGATGTGCTTGATTTTTTTCGGGGCATTGGGGACAACCTGATTTTTTTACAAAAAGTCGAACAATCAAGGCAATCCCGAAATCCCACAAATCAAGGTTCTGACATTTTTCAACAACTCAATACGCCATGAAATACAAAGAAATCACCAGTCACTCGTCAGAACCTTGATTCGTGGGATTTTGGGATGTGCTTGATTTTTTTCGGGAAATTGGGGACAACCTGATTTTTTTACAAAAAGTCGAACAATCAAGGCAATCCCGAAATCCCACAAATCAAGGTTCTGACATTTTTCAACAACTCAATCCGCCATGAAATACAAAGAAATCACCAGTCACTCGTCAGAACCTTGATTCGTGGGATTTTGGGATGTGCTTGATTTTTTTCGGGAAATTGGGGACAACCTGATTTTTTTACAAAAAGTCGAACAATCAAGGCAATCCCGAAATCCAACGAATCAAGGTTCTGACATTTTTCAACAACTCAATACGCCATGAAATACAAAGAAATCACCAGTCACTCGTCAGAACCTTGATTCGTGGGATTTTGGGATGTGCTTGATTTTTTTCGGGAAATTGGGGACAACCTGATTTTTTTACAAAAAGTCGAACAATCAAGGCAATCCCGAAATCCAACGAATCAAGGTTCTGACATTTTTCAACAACTCAATACGCCATGAAATACAAAGAAATCACCAGTCACTCGTCAGAACCTTGATTCGTGGGATTTTGGGATGTGCTTGATTTTTTTCGGGAAATTGGGGACAACCTGATTTTTTTACAAAAAGTCGAACAATCAAGGCAATCCCGAAATCCCACAAATCAAGGTTCTGACATTTTTCAACAACTCAATCCGCCATGAAATACAAAGAAATCACCAGTCACTCGTCAGAACCTTGATTCGTGGGATTTTGGGATGTGCTTGATTTTTTTCGGGAAATTGGGGACAACCTGATTTTTTTACAAAAAGTCGAACAATCAAGGCAATCCCGAAATCCCACAAATCAATGTTCTGACATTTTTCAACATGAAAGACACTTACTATCTCTTCAACCCCGGCCGCCTCGAACGCCAGGACAACACGTTGCGCTTTGTGCCCAAGGACGAGCAGGGACGCGAGCTGCCGCCCAAGTTCATCCCGGTGGAGGGGCTGGAAACGCTTTTTGTGTTTGGCAGTCTGGACGCCAACAGTGCGCTGTACACGTTTTTGGGCAAGAAGCGCGTGAGCGTGCATTTTTTCGATTACTATGAGCACTACTCGGGGTCGTTTCAGCCCAAGGAGTATTTGTTGGCGGGCAAGATGCAGGTGGAGCAGACGCGGGCTTATCTCGACCCGGCGCGGCGTTTGCATTTGGCGTGCGGTTTTGTGGAAGGCGCATCGGCCAATATGTTACGGAACCTGAAGTACTACTCCGGTCGGGGGCGCGACCTTTCAGGCCAGATGGCGGCCATTGAGCAGTATCGGGAGGGGCTTGCGGATGTGCGCGACGTGCCCGCGCTGATGGGGCTGGAGGGCAACGTGCGGCAGACTTACTACTCGGCGTTCGACCACATCCTGAACGAGTTTGAGATGGGCGGCCGCATGAAGCAGCCACCGGGCAACGAGGTGAACGCGCTCATTTCGTTCGGCAATATGGTGTGCTACTCGCAGGTGCTGGACGCGATTTACCACACGCAACTGAATCCCACCATTAGTTTTTTGCACGAGCCGGGCGCGCGGCGCTACTCGTTGGCGCTCGACTTGGCGGAGGTGTTCAAACCCATTTTGGTGGACCGCACCATTTTCACCGTGGTGAACAAGCGCGAGCTACAGGCCAAGCATTTCGACAATGCGGTGAACGGCTGCTTTCTCAACAACGCGGGCAAGCAGGTGTTCCTCAAGGCACTCGAGGAGCGGCTCAAGGAAACCATCCAGCACCGGACGCTGAACAAAAAGGTATCGTACAAATACCTCGTCCGGCTGGAGTGCTACAAACTAACCAAATACATCCTAGGTATGGAACCCGCCTATAAGCCATTCAAAATCTGGTGGTAGTACCGCTCATATACTCTTTCCTTCAACCGCTCACGCACTCACCCGTATGTATGTTATTCTCGTGTACGATGTCGGCGAAAAACGAGTCGCCAAGATGCTCAAGTTGTGCAGGCGTTATTTGCATTGGATTCAGAATTCGGTGTTCGAGGGTGAGATAACGGAGGTTCGGTTGCGGGAGTTGCAGCATCATGCCCGGAAGTTGATGAACTTGCAAGAGGACAGTTTGATTATTTTTGCCAGTCGGGAAGAGCGGTGGTTGGAGAAGGAGATAATTGGGCGGGAGAAGAATAAACTGGACAATTTCTTGTGAAAAGTCGTCGGTCGCCAAGTATTTTTGCGTTATCGGGGTTCGACGACTTTTATATTGCCAAAAAGCAGAAATCTGTTTAATTAATGGCCTGTTATTCAGGCTGTTAAACATTTTAGTCAAACGGCTCTTAATCGCACCAGATTGGAATTGAAACAATACAAGCGCCGCCACAACGCACACGGTAACGTTGTCTCTTAATCGCACCAGATTGGAATTGAAACCCGGATTTATTGGTTGCAAAACAAACCGTTCCGCACCCTCTTAATCGCACCAGATTGGAATTGAAACAAACTCGGCGGTGTTGGAGTGCCGATTTTGCGGCGCGGCTCTTAATCGCACCAGATTGGAATTGAAACAGGATTTTGCCGTTGAATTTCACTTGAAATTCATGCTCTTAATCGCACCAGATTGGAATTGAAACTTGCCATGTGAGGAACATTGAGCAATCTCGTGAACGCTCTTAATCGCACCAGATTGGAATTGAAACATATCTGCCTGGCTCGGCTGGATGTTTCCTGATGGCTCTTAATCGCACCAGATTGGAATTGAAACACCTCCGTTGCGCTGATAGTCACCGTTCCAGACGAACTCTTAATCGCACCAGATTGGAATTGAAACGAATTTTCGGAATTTGAGAATTTGCGGAATCGCCCGCCTCTTAATCGCACCAGATTGGAATTGAAACATGCCAAGCCGTCCCCATGCTTCACGCTTTACGTTCGGCTCTTAATCGCACCAGATTGGAATTGAAACTTGGGCAACTCCGGATTGTCCCACATAAATTGAACTCCTCTTAATCGCACCAGATTGGAATTGAAACCGACCTAAAACTCCGTAAATTCTACTATGCTCAGGGCTCTTAATCGCACCAGATTGGAATTGAAACTCGTTTGCAGGATAATCGGCTGGACCGTGACGACCGCTCTTAATCGCACCAGATTGGAATTGAAACTAGAAAAGTACATCATCGCTGACTTTGACTTCGACTCTTAATCGCACCAGATTGGAATTGAAACATGTAGTCGGCGTAGAATTTGCCGATGTTTACACTGCCTCTTAATCGCACCAGATTGGAATTGAAACAGAACAGCCAAAGCGGTATATTATTCGACGCCGCTTCTCTTAATCGCACCAGATTGGAATTGAAACCTGACCCTACACGAAACGGCCAATATTGCCGCCAGGGCTCTTAATCGCACCAGATTGGAATTGAAACTCTTCTGTGAACTCGTAGCCGTTTTCTTGCCGGAACCCTCTTAATCGCACCAGATTGGAATTGAAACCATGGAGCGCGGCGACGTGCGCGAAACATCATTCGCTCTTAATCGCACCAGATTGGAATTGAAACAATTTCCCCAAATGGTAATTCATTACACGGGTTTTTGCTCTTAATCGCACCAGATTGGAATTGAAACTCCATTGTTCCGCGTTGGCGGGCGTCGTTTCAACGCTCTTAATCGCACCAGATTGGAATTGAAACATACTTTCCGGCGTCCCGTCACACAATGGCGGATTGCTCTTAATCGCACCAGATTGGAATTGAAACTTGCCAATAATTACGACGGTCGGCAGGTCGGGCGACTCTTAATCGCACCAGATTGGAATTGAAACTTGTGTGAGGGTTGTTTCTCCGGTGCGGGGTTGGTCTCTTAATCGCACCAGATTGGAATTGAAACCCACTTGCTTTTCCTATGGGAGAAAAATGGATGCAGCTCTTAATCGCACCAGATTGGAATTGAAACAACAATGTCGGTGTGTCTAAATGTGCTTTCAATCTCTCTTAATCGCACCAGATTGGAATTGAAACCAAATTCCGGCAAATTCGATTCATCCCCCCACTTTGCTCTTAATCGCACCAGATTGGAATTGAAACTTGGAAACCGACCCGTCAACCTCGGTTGCGGTTATTCTCTTAATCGCACCAGATTGGAATTGAAACTTTTTTATGGTTTTGTTTTGTGTTTTGGGGTGGGGTCTCTTAATCGCACCAGATTGGAATTGAAACTTGAATCCGTTTAGGCGGCGGGTTTGGGTTTTGCGCTCTTAATCGCACCAGATTGGAATTGAAACTTGAATCCGTTTAGGCGGCGGGTTTGGGTTTTGCGGCTCTTAATCGCACCAGATTGGAATTGAAACAACGACTCAGCCTCACCCGGCAACAACAAACTCTACCTCTTAATCGCACCAGATTGGAATTGAAACTGCTCTGACATCAGTTTAATTACACGGATGCACGCTGCTCTTAATCGCACCAGATTGGAATTGAAACTTACCCAAGTTGTGTCGGTCTTGTTGTGGATTTTCGCTCTTAATCGCACCAGATTGGAATTGAAACCGGCTTTGAAAGACAGGTGCCCTACATCATCGAAGCTCTTAATCGCACCAGATTGGAATTGAAACTTTAGAAACAAAAAACACATATCATACAAGTGCATTCCTCTTAATCGCACCAGATTGGAATTGAAACCGCCATGCGGCGTGATTGTGACCGCGACCTATGAGGCTCTTAATCGCACCAGATTGGAATTGAAACCTTACGAGGGAGTCGTGTCGCTGAATTGCAGAATACCTCTTAATCGCACCAGATTGGAATTGAAACGCGGGTATCGTTTTTCCGAGACGCGAACTTTCAGGCTCTTAATCGCACCAGATTGGAATTGAAACTTGCATTGGCCGTGTGCCGGATGGAATGTTTCTGCCTCTTAATCGCACCAGATTGGAATTGAAACTTGGTCGTGCTACCGTCCACCTCCGTAGCCGTTAGCTCTTAATCGCACCAGATTGGAATTGAAACAAATTTCGCTTGGCCTCATTGATAAAGCCGACTGGCTCTTAATCGCACCAGATTGGAATTGAAACCGGCTCTGACAACATGACCTCTGGAAACAAGCGGCTCTTAATCGCACCAGATTGGAATTGAAACAAGGCGATACCGCCTATAAAATTCATAGCTCCGGCGGCTCTTAATCGCACCAGATTGGAATTGAAACGCGTCGGCTCCGGCGATGCCCGCCCATTGTGGCAGCCTCTTAATCGCACCAGATTGGAATTGAAACCGTTTTGGGCTTCGGTTTTCGCATCCTGAAACTGCCTACTCTTAATCGCACCAGATTGGAATTGAAACTGCCTACGCGCAAAGCATTGATGCTGAAACGCTGGCTCTTAATCGCACCAGATTGGAATTGAAACTTGTTTTTTCTTCTTTTTCTTCTTGTCGTCAGGTTTCTCTTAATCGCACCAGATTGGAATTGAAACATGCCGCCGCCTTTGTACTGGTGGACGAGCGTTGGGCTCTTAATCGCACCAGATTGGAATTGAAACTTTCTTCCTTGAGGAAAAGAGGGTATGTTGTACAGGCTCTTAATCGCACCAGATTGGAATTGAAACACAAGTCCCGGATTACAAAAGCCTCGAATCCATGAACTCTTAATCGCACCAGATTGGAATTGAAACTTTTGCAGGAACTCCAACGTGAGGCAAACCCCAAAACTCTTAATCGCACCAGATTGGAATTGAAACTTCTTTATGCCACTCCTTGAGGCTTTGGCTACGCCCTCTTAATCGCACCAGATTGGAATTGAAACTTTGAAGGCCACTCGAATAAGTGATGAAAGTAATAACTCTTAATCGCACCAGATTGGAATTGAAACAGACAACATACAAGGACAATTTCTTTTCCCCGGAGGCTCTTAATCGCACCAGATTGGAATTGAAACTGGCTGCGCCCTTCAAGTCGCGTCCCTTGTCGAAACTCTCTTAATCGCACCAGATTGGAATTGAAACTTTGTTGATTAACGATTCAGTTAGTTGGTCAATTCTCTCTTAATCGCACCAGATTGGAATTGAAACAGATTCGGCTTTGCAAGCCCTCGACCATTTTATCAGCTCTTAATCGCACCAGATTGGAATTGAAACAGAAAGGGCAGAAGGTAATAGAGAAGAATTTCAACACGCTCTTAATCGCACCAGATTGGAATTGAAACTTGCCGCCGTATGCTCACCGACCTTTTCAAGTTTGAACTCTTAATCGCACCAGATTGGAATTGAAACATTTCGTAGGCTGCCAAGTCGGTTGTCATTTCTCCTCTTAATCGCACCAGATTGGAATTGAAACATTGCTGCCCTTCCTTGATGCAGGAAATGTATCCGCTCTTAATCGCACCAGATTGGAATTGAAACATATGGGTTTGAACACTATACCGGGGGTTGTTTACCTCTTAATCGCACCAGATTGGAATTGAAACACACCGTCGCGCCCGCCGAGGCGCTGGACGTGAACCTCTTAATCGCACCAGATTGGAATTGAAACGCGTTCGTCGTGCCGGTCTTGGCAAATACTTTGATACTCTTAATCGCACCAGATTGGAATTGAAACATCGTCACGAAAGAGTTCCCGTTTCTAATCAGAATGCTCTTAATCGCACCAGATTGGAATTGAAACTCGCTAAGAGCCGGGTATTCGACCCCAGTTTTTTTGCTCTTAATCGCACCAGATTGGAATTGAAACATTATTTCGCACAATTCTAACGGAAATCGCCCGGTCTCTTAATCGCACCAGATTGGAATTGAAACCTTCCTTCGTTTGGTTTTCTTCTTCGTCCCAAAACCTCTTAATCGCACCAGATTGGAATTGAAACTTGCCTGAGCGTTGGTTCCGCCCGGATTCGGAGAACTCTTAATCGCACCAGATTGGAATTGAAACAGGGTCGTGCGGTGGAGTTCTCCGTAAGCGCCGTTTTCTCTTAATCGCACCAGATTGGAATTGAAACATTACCGTTTCGTGCGTTGCATCTGGCGTTGCAGACTCTTAATCGCACCAGATTGGAATTGAAACGCACCTGCTCGCCAAAGTCCACCGAGCGCAGAAAGCCTCTTAATCGCACCAGATTGGAATTGAAACAAAGGTCGTTTCATGTTCCAGCGTTTTTGTCGGCACGCTCTTAATCGCACCAGATTGGAATTGAAACATTTCGTTGGATATTCTTACAAATTTCTCTCCTTCCCTCTTAATCGCACCAGATTGGAATTGAAACAAACCTTTGAGCGCCCGCCACTCGCGCCACTTCCCGCTCTTAATCGCACCAGATTGGAATTGAAACTTTCGGATTTTATTTACAAGGTCAGAGAAAAAGTCCTCTTAATCGCACCAGATTGGAATTGAAACACGGTCAAAAACCTGCCAAGGACACACGCCCACACGCTCTTAATCGCACCAGATTGGAATTGAAACTCGCCGGTTTCAAAGTCGAGTTCTTTTTGGGTGTTGCTCTTAATCGCACCAGATTGGAATTGAAACACGTAGACGGCGTGAACGCCACGCTCGGAGACCTCACCTCTTAATCGCACCAGATTGGAATTGAAACTTAAAAATCTTGGCTCCATTTCGTGTGTTTAATTAAGCTCTTAATCGCACCAGATTGGAATTGAAACGCCTATTACTACGGCGAAGGCATCCAGAGCCGCCGCTCTTAATCGCACCAGATTGGAATTGAAACATTTTTTGGCGATGTGATTCAACCCGCCGTCGTACTCTTAATCGCACCAGATTGGAATTGAAACCCGTTGTTCGGGTGCAACCGTTTGAACTTGTCAACTCTTAATCGCACCAGATTGGAATTGAAACACGTCCAACCAACGGCACAAAAACCCGCCCGCAAAATGCTCTTAATCGCACCAGATTGGAATTGAAACCGAATGGCCTTTGAAAACACGTCGAAAATGTGCGGGCTCTTAATCGCACCAGATTGGAATTGAAACATTGTCGCTTCAACAAACCGGGTTCGTTCGCCGGTTCTCTTAATCGCACCAGATTGGAATTGAAACTCGAATTGCGGTTTGGTGAAACAATCGGCATTGATTCTCTTAATCGCACCAGATTGGAATTGAAACTGCCGAAACACATTCGCAAATTCGCCCGTGACATTCCTCTTAATCGCACCAGATTGGAATTGAAACACGGAACGTCTGCCAATGAACGCGGCAATTGAAATTCTCTTAATCGCACCAGATTGGAATTGAAACCAGTTCGGCAACGTCAAATGATGTGCGCTTGTCAACCTCTTAATCGCACCAGATTGGAATTGAAACAAGGCCAAACCGCAACCGATTTTGCCCTTGCCGTCGCTCTTAATCGCACCAGATTGGAATTGAAACACAAGTGTTGAACCTTTTGAGCGAGCGCCTTAAACACTCTTAATCGCACCAGATTGGAATTGAAACTTGAAAGTCCGGCAGAGTTTGTTGCAGGGCATTTGGCTCTTAATCGCACCAGATTGGAATTGAAACGCGTCTTTGCCAAAGGACAGCATCGCGGCGCTACGCTCTTAATCGCACCAGATTGGAATTGAAACTTGCGTATCGCGTTTAAGAGTGAATAATCAGGAAACTCTTAATCGCACCAGATTGGAATTGAAACATGGTCGGTAATGGAAAGTCCTGCCGACGTTGTTACTCTTAATCGCACCAGATTGGAATTGAAACTTGTACTCCATGTTGGAGTAATACCCTGTGACTGCTCTTAATCGCACCAGATTGGAATTGAAACTCGAACAATCCAATACGGCAGGCTTTTACAACAACTCTTAATCGCACCAGATTGGAATTGAAACATCAGGGCAATCACCTCTTTTGCCGCCCTTCCTGCTCTTAATCGCACCAGATTGGAATTGAAACAAAAAGCCGGTTAGATATTAACCGGGCTTTCCTTCTCTTAATCGCACCAGATTGGAATTGAAACAGGTTTGGCTTCTCTTGCCCGGCGTGTTTGAAATACTCTTAATCGCACCAGATTGGAATTGAAACTGGACATATACGCAGACGAAAGCGGGGGTAAAAACCTCTTAATCGCACCAGATTGGAATTGAAACTTTATGCCCTATGGGTCAACTACTCACCAACACGCTCTCTTAATCGCACCAGATTGGAATTGAAACTTGTTCTTTTCTTTAAATGTGTTACAAAAGTAACCCTCTTAATCGCACCAGATTGGAATTGAAACGTCGGCACGACCTTGCGTGATATTGTCACGCCTTGCTCTTAATCGCACCAGATTGGAATTGAAACAACCTATGCTCATTCCGGCACAACCTCGTACACAAATACTCTTAATCGCACCAGATTGGAATTGAAACACTTGTCGAAGGTTCAGGGATAACCCTAACAACGACTCTTAATCGCACCAGATTGGAATTGAAACTCGTTGAGAAAGCCCCGAACATTCACCGGATTCAACTCTTAATCGCACCAGATTGGAATTGAAACATAGCGTGAGCATCGAACTTTCGGAAAGGTTGAAACCTCTTAATCGCACCAGATTGGAATTGAAACCGACTAAGCAGCACTAACTCGACCACAGGGATAATGTCTCTTAATCGCACCAGATTGGAATTGAAACCATCGGGCAGCCGCTGAGAGGTGTATGGGTCGAATTCTCTTAATCGCACCAGATTGGAATTGAAACACGGCCTCGCTCCCAAAGGCGAGGCAGAGGAAGCGGCTCTTAATCGCACCAGATTGGAATTGAAACAGGCCGTGTCTTCCAGCACTTTGGCCGAACTCTCGACTCTTAATCGCACCAGATTGGAATTGAAACACGAGGAAGGCACCAAGATTTACCGTTGGCGGCAACTCTCTTAATCGCACCAGATTGGAATTGAAACTGGATGGCAATGGCTGCGGTCGGCACATCCTCGAAGGCTCTTAATCGCACCAGATTGGAATTGAAACAAAACTGCGTGTGCAGCCATTTCACCGGAGCCAGCACTCTTAATCGCACCAGATTGGAATTGAAACTTTCCCAATGTCCACAGCACGGAACCGGCCTCAAGCTCTTAATCGCACCAGATTGGAATTGAAACCCACGTCCACGTCAATCTGGTTGGCGGTGGTGTTGGCTCTTAATCGCACCAGATTGGAATTGAAACGCCTGTTTGACCTGAAACTCTTGGAGTTGCGCTTGCTCTTAATCGCACCAGATTGGAATTGAAACGCCTGCACCGTCCCTTTGGAGGCCATCTGGCCGACTCTTAATCGCACCAGATTGGAATTGAAACGGCTCTATGTTGCGCTTTTACAGCCACAAAGTTACTCTTAATCGCACCAGATTGGAATTGAAACCCAACTTTTTCGAGTAACCGACCCACATGCTGAGCAGGCTCTTAATCGCACCAGATTGGAATTGAAACCATTGAACAAATTTTTTTTTACTGTAACGCGATTTTACTCTTAATCGCACCAGATTGGAATTGAAACATTCGCGCCGGTCGGCCACGATGAGCACACGAAACTCTTAATCGCACCAGATTGGAATTGAAACATGGCCAGATATACGTGTGGCGCGACCGCACACCCGCTCTTAATCGCACCAGATTGGAATTGAAACCCACGTCCACGTCAATCTGGTTGGCGGTGGTGTTGGCTCTTAATCGCACCAGATTGGAATTGAAACGCCTGTTTGACCTGAAACTCTTGGAGTTGCGCTTGCTCTTAATCGCACCAGATTGGAATTGAAACGCCTGCACCGTCCCTTTGGAGGCCATCTGGCCGACTCTTAATCGCACCAGATTGGAATTGAAACGGCTCTATGTTGCGCTTTTACAGCCACAAAGTTACTCTTAATCGCACCAGATTGGAATTGAAACCTTTGTCGCCGTCGCCGGCGGGTTGGCCGCGTTTGCTCTTAATCGCACCAGATTGGAATTGAAACGCCACCGGGAGCAAAGCAAGGGTGAGGAAATTTAGTCTCTTATAGCCCCGTGCATTTTTAAAGGAACAAAGGGCGTATCTTTGCTTCATTTTGAGCATGAAAAAACGTTTGAGTTCAGTTTCGTATGAAGGGATGCGCCTGCGAGCGGTAGAGATGTTCCGTTCAGGTAAGAACCGCCAAGACATCATGTCCAGTTTGGGGATACCCAAATCAACGTTGTCACGATGGCTTGCGCGATACGATGCAGACAATCCTGCTTGGTACAAGAGCCTTCCGCCGGGCGGAACCCAGAGCAAATTAGGAACCGAAGACCTGCGGCGCCTGGTGGAAGAATTGAACAAGGGTTGTACAGCGCAGGGATTTGAAGGGGAAATATGGACGCGGGGTCGCGTTGGTGTTGTGATTGAGCGACTTTTTGGGGTAAAGTATGACCCATCCCATGTGGGGCGGTTGCTGAAAAAGGTCGGATGGTCGCTGCAACGGCCTTCCAAACAGGCTCGCCAGCGTTCGGAAGAGCGGGTGCAGAAGTGGTATGCAGAGGACATAGGTCGCATTAAAAAAAAGTGAAGCGGAAAACCGCGTATTGTTTCATGCCGATGAGTGTGGGGTTTGCTTGCTGCCCTTTTGCGCCAAAACTTGGGCCCCCAAGGGCCAGACTCCGGTGCTTCAAGAATTCAAAAGCCGCGAGCATCTGAATCTGTTCGGCATGATTTCAACCCGGGGTGATTTGTGCTGGCAAATCCAACGCCTCCCTTTCAAGGCTGAAGATTTTGAGGAGTTTTTCACTTGGTTGAGCACCGAAGAACTGACGAACACCAAAATGCTGGTCGTATGGGATGGTGCTTCAATTCATAAGGGTCAGCCGGTAAAAGATTTTTTGCAACACAACCCCGGTATAATACACCTCGAAGCACTACCACCTTATTGCCCACAACTAAATGCCATAGAATTACTTTGGGATTACCTCAAGTGCCACAAACTCAAAAACCGGATTTTTCTCAATTTGGACGATTTGCAAAATGCCGTAGAATATGCACTTCACGAAATCGCTGATGACCCCGAACTCATCCGCTCTTTTTTCACTAAATCATCCGTCTCGTTCCTTTAAATATGCACGGGGCTATAATCGCACCAGATTGGAATTGAAACTCTGTCTCGTTTTCATCTCCCGGAACGCTTTTCTTCTCTTAATCGCACCAGATTGGAATTGAAACACCGTCCGCGTGAACCTCCGTATTTCCTCTCCATTTCCTCTTATAGCCCCGTGCATATTTAAAGGAACGAGACGGATGATTTAGTGAAAAAAGAGCGGATGAGTTCGGGGTCATCAGCGATTTCGTGAAGTGCATATTCTACGGCAGTTTGCAAATCGTCCAAATTGAGAAAAATCCGGTTTTTGAGTTTGTGGCACTTGAGGTAATCCCAAAGTAATTCTATGGCATTTAGTTGTGGGCAATAAGGTGGTAGTGCTTCGAGGTGTATTATACCGGGGTTGTGTTGCAAAAAATCTTTTACCGGCTGACCCTTATGAATTGAAGCACCATCCCATACGACCAGCATTTTGGTGTTCGTCAGTTCTTCGGTGCTCAACCAAGTGAAAAACTCCTCAAAATCTTCAGCCTTGAAAGGGAGGCGTTGGATTTGCCAGCACAAATCACCCCGGGTTGAAATCATGCCGAACAGATTCAGATGCTCGCGGCTTTTGAATTCTTGAAGCACCGGAGTCTGGCCCTTGGGGGCCCAAGTTTTGGCGCAAAAGGGCAGCAAGCAAACCCCACACTCATCGGCATGAAACAATACGCGGTTTTCCGCTTCACTTTTTTTTAATGCGACCTATGTCCTCTGCATACCACTTCTGCACCCGCTCTTCCGAACGCTGGCGAGCCTGTTTGGAAGGCCGTTGCAGCGACCATCCGACCTTTTTCAGCAACCGCCCCACATGGGATGGGTCATACTTTACCCCAAAAAGTCGCTCAATCACAACACCAACGCGACCCCGCGTCCATATTTCCCCTTCAAATCCCTGCGCTGTACAACCCTTGTTCAACTCTTCCACCAGGCGCCGCAGGTCTTCGGTTCCTAATTTGCTCTGGGTTCCGCCCGGCGGAAGGCTCTTGTACCAAGCAGGATTGTCTGCATCGTATCGCGCAAGCCATCGTGACAACGTTGATTTGGGTATCCCCAAACTGGACATGATGTCTTGGCGGTTCTTACCTGAACGGAACATCTCTACCGCTCGCAGGCGCATCCCTTCATACGAAACTGAACTCAAACGTTTTTTCATGCTCAAAATGAAGCAAAGATACGCTCTTTGTTCCTTTAAAAATGCACGGGGCTATAATCGCACCAGATTGGAATTGAAACTCTGTGTACTCGAAAGAATGAGGTCGAAAGCATTACCTCTTAATCGCACCAGATTGGAATTGAAACATTTTCCAAAATAACTGGTATTATAGTGACCAAGACGCTCTTAATCGCACCAGATTGGAATTGAAACGTCGTACCATAAGTGTGTACACAGCCAATGTCAACACTCTTAATCGCACCAGATTGGAATTGAAACAACAAAACGTTTTGCTCGGCGCGGTCGAAGCGATTGCTCTTAATCGCACCAGATTGGAATTGAAACAGCACACGACCTTGTTTTAGCGCGGCGGCGCAAGCGCTCTTAATCGCACCAGATTGGAATTGAAACGCAGCGCGGCTGCCGGGGCCTTGCCGTTGCGGGCACTCTTAATCGCACCAGATTGGAATTGAAACGAAATTACTTCTATCTTAGACCCATCTTGGAGTGTCCTCTTAATCGCACCAGATTGGAATTGAAACAAATACCGTCATATACACCTCGTGACACCGAGTTTTGGGCACGGATAAAAACACAACCTGCTCAAAACCAAGAATATCAGCAAAAGCTTAGGCAGGGCAACTGACATTGAATTTTGACAGGATTTGCAAGATTTACAAGACAGACGAGGAGGCTTCGCTGCGAAAAATCCTGTCATAAACATATGAGGCTGTCATCCGAGTCCTCTGCTTTTGGAGGCTGACTAAGTTTTTACGAATATCAATCATGCTCGACCGACAAACCCTATCGAACAGAGCATAAAAAAACCGGAAATCAGGCACAAACCCCGATTTCCGGCATCCCAAAAAGACCAGCGCAAAAAAGGTTACTTCCTCAGCGCCTTGATTTTTTCCTCCAATTCCAGCTCATCGCCCGGCGTGTAGCCGACATGCTCATAGACAATGTTGCCAGAAGCATCGAGCAGAAGCGTGTGCGGCACGGAAGCGACATTGGCCGTCTGCTGGAACTCCTTGTTGTTGTCGTGCAGGATACGGTACTCCCATCCCTTTTCCTTCACCATGGCAGGTATCTTGGCGGCAGTGCGGGTGTCGTCCACACTCACAGCCACGAGCTCCATGTCGTAGTCCCTTTGCCAGTCGGGATAGTAGTCCTTGATGGCATCAAGTTCTTTCTTGCAAGGCGAGCACCAAGTGGCCCAGAAACTAATCACCGTGATTTTGCCGGTTTTGCCAAGCTCTTGCACGTTCATGGACTGACCTGCAAGGGTTTTCACGTTGGCAGAGGGAAGGGTTTTGTTTTGGGCGAAAGCCGCGACCACAGCAAAGCAAGCGGCCAGCACAAGGAGTGTTTTTTTCATTGCCAAAATTTGATTTTGAAAAACGTAAGCTATTTGAAAAGGTCAAAGGTAAAACGCCGGGTTTTGCCGATTTTTTGTTTAACCAACGCTTAACGATAGACCCCGCTCGGCTCAGTTTTCCACGAAATACATGTCAATCTCTCCTTTGTTCTTGGCGGATATTTTCCCCCGGTAATGGCAGGGCGCAAACGTCTTGACGATTTCGTAAGCCTCGCCGGATATGTTGATTTTGCCGCCCTCGCCCGCCTGTTCCACGCGAGCGGCGATGTTCACCGTGTCGCCCCAGATATCAAAGGCAAATTTTTTGGACCCGACCACACCCGCCACCACAGGGCCTCGGTGTATGCCGATGCGCGCGTCGAAGCGGGGCAATCCCTTGGCATCGCGCTCGGCGTTCCAAGCCGTCAGCCAATGCTGCATCTCGCGGGCCGCGCTCACCATATCGCGGGTTTGGCTGCTTTCCTTGTTGCCGTTCGGATTGAGGCCGCCGGCACACATGTAGGCATCGCCGATAGTCTTTATCTTTTCCAGCCCGTATCGGGCGATGATATCGTCGAAAGCTTTGAAAGCCGTGTCGAGCTCGCTCACGAGGTCTTGGGGTTTGAGTTGCTCGGCGATTTTGCTGAAACCCACGAAGTCGGCAAACAAGACACTGGCATTTTCAAAATAGCGGGCTTGGGTGCTGCCATTCTTTTTGAGCTCGTCGGCCACGAGCGCGGGCAGGATGTTGAGCAACAAGTTCTCGGAGCGTTCTTGCTCGGCGCGGATAGTCTTGTTCTTTTCTTCCAGCACCTTGTTGTATTGACTGGCGCGAGCGAAGCTAAACAGGGAGCCGCCGGCGAGCAGCAGCAGGGCGGCAATGGCCGCGATGTAAAACTTCCGGTTGCTCTCGGCCTCGCGCAAGGCAAGGCTTGCATTCTCGACCTTTAGCGAGTCGAGACTATTGCGAAACACCACCGAATCGAGCATGTAACGCTGCTGCATGAGCAGCATGGAGGTCTTCATTTGCTCCTCGGTCATCTGGTCTATCTGTGCCTCGCGGGCGGCGAGCTGTGCTTGCAGCGCCTGCGCCTGTTTTTCAAAGTCAACTTTGCTGCCTCCGCCTGTCTTGCCTACGACACGGGCCTGCTGCTTGGCGATTTCCTGTTGCAGAGCCTGTATCTCCTCGCGCAGCTCCTCCCTTGTGATGGGCGGCGGGGGCGGGGGCAACGGGGCAGGGGGTTCGACCACACCACCTTTAAGCCGTTCTATCTGGGCTTCTATATCGGCTATGTCCCTGCTTCTCCCGCTTTTTCGTGCCAGCGCAAGCATGTTTTCGAGATTGTCGAGCGCCAATGCCTTGTTGCTCGAGCGCGTGGAGCGAAGAAGGTCGAGACTTTGCTCGAACCTGCCAGCTGCTTTGCGTTTGCCAGATAGCATCATGGCCTTGCCTTCGCGGTTGAGGGCTTTGGCGCGGAGCTCCGACTGCTTTAGTTTTTTTGCAAAATCCGCTGCTTCGTCAGCCCATTTGATGGCGTTGTCGTAGTCGCCAGTTTGCGTCAGGGCTTCGGCCAGCGCGATGAGTTTTTCCACACGGTCGGTGCCGGAAGCGGCACGGGCCTCGGCTTCCAATTGTTGGATATTCTGAGCAGGGGAGGTGAAAGAGCAAAAAAGGAGGGCTGGCAAAAGAGCCAGCCGAACGAGCATTTTCAACATGATGCGGCGCGTGGTTGCACTGTTTTAAAAAGCGATGCGAAAGTATGGGAAGTCGCGTTCTGTGAGGGCAAGTACTTTGCCAAAACAAAACAGAGTGCCACTCTGACCAACTTTATGGGAGGCAAGATGCTTAGTCGGTGAAATGGCGTCACCCATCAATGAAGCGAATGTGAATTTTTGTGCGGTCAGTCGGGAATAATGCGGGGTGAAATGACAGGTGAATGAATCGTGCGTTGTGGACGCTCAGAAGTATCATCTTGCCTCCATCACCATCGAGTCGAAGGCCAATTCTACCTCCTCCACGACGGGCTGCGCCCTCGATGCCGTGAGCGGCGAATAGGACACTCTCGCGGGAAAGGCGTTGCGCAATTTCCACACAAAAACAGGTTCGTGATGCTTGTTGAGCAGACTGACGACGACATCCCGCTGACTTTCCTGAGCAGCCTGCTCCTTCCACCATTGGTACATCTCCAAGTCGCCTTTTTTCAAATACCGGCGCAGCACCACGTTGCGCACCTCCTCCGCACCCGGCAATTTGCGCGCGTTTTCATCGAGTTGAGCGCCATCGCGGAAAAGCACCACCTCGCGTTGGAAAGTCAAGCCGTGCACTTCCGTGAAATCTTCTCGGCTGCCGCCCCACTCCACTTTAAAATGATGGTCGAACACAAAATTATTCATGTTGAAAAAAATTTTTAGCTGGTGAAAAAAAGAGCAAAACAAGTTGAGGAGCCAGTGAATCATGCGCCAAAGTTAGGCATATAGCTTGCGCGACGCGCCCTTTCATCGAAAAGGCGCTCATTTTTGCCCATGATTTTGCAGTTTTGCCCCAAATAAATCAATTTTTGGATGAAGCACGTCACACTTGCCTTTTTGCTGAGCGGCCTCGCAAGCGGCCTTTTTTCCCAAAAACTCGATGCCGAGATTTTAAAAAACCTCCATGTCCGCAACATCGGCCCCGGCGCCATGTCGGGGCGCATCACCGCTATCGCCGTTGACCCCGTGCGGCCGGAAGTCATCTATGCCGGAGCAGCGTCCGGTGGCGTATGGCGCTCCAGAAGCGGCGGCACCCAATGGGAACCCATCTTCGACAACGCTCCGACGCAAAGCATCGGCTCCATAGCCATCCATCCGCGCAACCCCGACGAAATCTGGGTCGGCACTGGCGAAGGCAACCCGCGCAACTCCCAGAATTTCGGCGCGGGCATTTTCAAAACAATTAACGGCGGACTGGACTGGGTGTGCATGGGTCTGCAAAACACCCGCACCATCCACCGCGTCGTGTTGCACCGCGACAACCCCGACGTGATTTTTGCGGCCTCGCTCGGCTCCGCCTACGGCCCCAACGCCGAACGCGGCGTGTTCAAAAGCAGCGACGGTGGCAAAACTTGGCGCAAAGTGCTGTTCGTGAACGATCTGACAGGCTGTGCCGAACTCGTGGCCGACCCGCAAAACCCCAACAAACTCTTCGCCGCCTTATGGGAATACCAACGGTGGCCTTGGTTTTTCAAAAGCGGGGGCAAAGGCTCAGGCCTCTATGTGAGCTACGACGCGGGCGAGACCTGGGAACGCCGCACCGATAAAGATGGCCTGCCCGAAGGCGAACTCGGCCGCATGGGCCTTGCCGTTGCCAAAAGCAACCCCGATGTGGTGTACGCGCTCGTGGAAGCCAAAGACAACGCGCTCTACAAAAGCACCGATGGCGGCAGAAAATGGAAAAAAATGGCCGACAAGGGCATGGGCGACCGGCCTTTCTACTACTCCGAAATCTATGTAGACCCGAAAAACGAAAATCGCGTCTATTCGATTTACACCTACATCTCGCGCAGCGAAGACGGCGGCAAAACCTTCGAGACTTGGGCGGGCTGGCACATCCACCCCGACCACCACGCCTTCTGGATTTCGCCCGACAACCCCAACTACATCATCAACGGCAACGACGGCGGCCTCAACATCACCCTCGACGGCGGAAAAACGTGGCGCTACGCCGAAAACATCCCCGTCGGCCAGTTTTACCACGTCGAGACCGACAACGAAATGCCCTACAACGTCTATGGCGGATTGCAGGACAACGGCTCGTGGGTAGGCCCCTCGGCGGTGTGGAAATCGGGCGGCATCCGCAACTCTGACTGGCAGGAGGTCTATTTTGGCGACGGCTTCGAGACCATGCCGCGTCGAGACGACCCGCGCTATGTGTTCGCCATGTCGCAAGGCGGCGAGCTCGGTCTCATTGACCGCCAGACCGGCGACACCCGCTACCTCAAGCCGCTCCATCCCGACGGCCAGACCAAACTGCGCTTCAACTGGAACGCCGCCCTCGCCCAAGACCCACACCGACCACACGGGATTTACTTCGGCAGCCAATTCTTGCATTATTCCACCGATTTGGGCCAAAATTGGCAAATCATCAGCCCCGACCTCACTACTAACGACACCTCAAAAATGAAGCAGCAGGAATCCGGCGGCCTCACTTTCGATGCCACCAGCGCCGAAAACCACTGCACCATCATCGCCGTCGCACCATCGCCCGTGCAGCCCGGCGTGATATGGGTCGGCACCGACGACGGAAACGTGCAACTCACCCGCGACGGTGGCAAAACGTGGGAGAATTTTGCTTCCAAACTACCCGGCGCGCCCAAAAACGCATGGATACCAGCCATCGAGCCGGGGCAAAAAAACGCCGCCGAAGCCTTCGTAGTCCTCAACAACTATCGCCAAAACGACTGGCAACCCTACCTCTATCATACCACCGATTTTGGGAAAACATGGAAAAGAATCGCAAGTCCGCGTAATTTGCGAAGCAGTCATTTAGGTAATTCAAGCAATTCAAAAAATGACCGCAATAACCCCAATGACTTTAATGACGGCAATTACGCTTTGTCAGTCGTGCAAGACCCCGAAACCCCCAACCTGATTTTCCTCGGCACCGACCAGGGGCTTTATGTTTCCATTGACTACGGCGAAAATTGGACGTGGTGGCCGGGCAGTTCCGCTCATGCCGACGGCAGGCGAGGCCTTCCCGCAGTCCCGATTTTCGACATGAAAATCCAGCAGCGCGACGGCGATTTGGTGCTCGGCACCTTCGGGCGCGGCATCTGGATTCTCGACAACCTATCGCCCTTGCGCGAACTCGCCCGCTCCAATGGCAATATGCTTGCCCAGCCTTTCAAGCTCCTCCCCGCACAGCCCGGCATTTTGGCCCGATACCGCTCCTTCGATGGGCCGCGTTTTGCGGTGGATGCCGCCTATTCGGCGGAAAACAAAGGCACATCGGTGCGCATACCCGTGTGGGTGAAGCCGGGTCTCGGTACTGCAGCCCAAGCCTCGAAAGAAGACAGGGACAAAGAGCCGAGCGAGGAGAAAAAGGACGACAAAGACTCCGCCAGCAAAAAGAAGGAAAAAGCCGTCGTCACCGTGCTTTCGATGAACGGCGACACCTTGCGCCGCTTCAAGACCGAGCTCGACACTCTTTTCACCCGCTCCATCTATTGGAATATGGACACAAAAGGCGTGCGCTTCCCCTCCAAAAACGAGCCTGACAAAGACCAACTCGAACCCGGCGGCGGCCCCCAAGTCGGTCCCGGCACCTACTGGGTGAAGGTGAAATACTTGGACTATCAGGACTCTATACAGGTGCGCGTGCTCGACGACCCTCGCCTTAGCGTCACTACCCGCGACCGCGAGGCCAAAACCGCCGCCATCCGCGACATGCACCAGACCATCGAGCGAGCCAACAAGGGATATGAACGCTTGAAAGAAGCCGAAAAAACCATTGGACTGGTGGAAGGCCAATTCGTCAATGTGCCGGATAGCCTCAAAAAAGAGGTAAATAAAATGGGCAAAACGTTGAAAGACTCTATCAGCAACCTGAAAGAACAATTCTTCACGCACAAGGAGGTGAAAGGCATCCAGCGCAACCCGGATGTGCTCAACGCACGGTTTTGGAATGCAATGGGCTACATCAACGGCGGGCAAGGCGCTCCAAACGCCACGGCACAAATCGCCATTGCGGAGGCCAAACGCGCAACCGATGAACTTGTGGGCAAAGTGAACGCCCTGCTCGACACCTCATGGAAGGAATATCGAGCCAAGGCCGAAGCGGTGCAGTATTCGCTGTTCAAAGATTTTGATAGGTTGTGACTGGTTTGAGGGCTTGCACGGCCAAGCGCAGCGGACGGAGTTTGATTTGCGATTGGTTCGATTAGACCGATTGATTCGATTGGTTCGATTGGTTCGATTGGTTCGATTGGTTCGATTGGTTCGATTGGTTCGATTGGTTCGATTGGTTCGATTAGACCGATTGGTTCGATTGATTCGATTTGCGATTGATTCGATTTGCGATTGATTTTTGCCGAGGATGTCTCATAATGTTTGTTTGACAGGATTGACAAGATTCGCGCCCTTTTTCAGGTAAAAAAAACCTGTAAATCTTGTTAATCCTGTCGAGATTTTGCCGTTGTTGGATTTTGCCAACAACAAGCGGCGGAGCGTGCGGACACACAATCTTCGCCGCCCCCCACCCTTAGCAGGGACACCAACAACGGTAATCAGGCCGGGGCGGCATATCCGCCGCGCTTGCTCACTGTTTCAGAATTCGACCTGAATAGGTTTGCTCGCCTTGCAAGAGCCGCACCCAATATACGCCCGCAGGCCACGATGCCAGTGGAAGACGCAAAGGAACTTTGTCTTGCATGGCTTGGGAAGCTGTATGGATGGGGCGTCCCATCACATCACAAACAGCAATTTCCCATGAGCCAGAAATGCCGTCGGGCAAGCCCAACCACACCTCGTCGGCGGCGGGCAGCGGATAAATAGACAATTGCTTTTGATGGGTACGCGGCCCCTCGACAGAAACGGGAGAAGTCAATAGTTCCGCGCAATAATCCTCCACCTGACCGAATTGGAAGGTCTCGCAAGGCAAAGGCGGCTCACCTGAGACACCCCTGAACTTCATCATCACCCGCATTCGAGTCAGGCCCGAATTGACGAAATCGGGCGGCACGATAGACCCGCTCACTGCCTCGTCGGAGGCCCAGCCCGGGTCGAAGGCCAACTCGCCGGGGTCGTCAAAGTCGCCATCCATGTTGAAGTCAATATAGATTCTAAAAAACTCTTTGTAGGGCAAACTTTGATACCCGGGCGTGATGGTGACATCCACAGGAAGGAACGGGAAAAACTGCGGCCTCGGACACAAACAGTTTGTGAAATTCTGATAGCCGCCCCCACCATTGCCAGAGTTGTGTTCCCAATCGCCGATGCTGACATTCGCAATCCATTCAGCAGTGGCATCTTGGCTTTTGGCGCTGCAATAATCGGCATCAAGGCAAGAGCCGCAGCCAGTGGTTTTGAAAAAAATGGACGTGGAAAAAACGGTAGAGCCAGTATCGCACACGGTTTGCACCGCTGCTTCATATTCTGTGCAGGGCAGCGTGTTGCTCACCACAAAAGCAAGATTGTTGCCGACGTCGTGGATTTCCCAACTGCCATTTGTCGTGCGCAAGCGCAATCGGTATCCTTGTGCTGCTGTGACGGCGCTCCAAGCAAAGCTTGCGCTCGTGTTGCCCACCGAAGTCGTCCAAAGCGAGGCGGGTGGCTCGCAGCATCCATCGGTTTTGAAATAGTTGGGGGTCGACCATCCGCTGGTGAGGCCACTCGTACAGAGCGCGATGAGCGAATACTCGTATTGGGTGCAAGCTTTCAAATTTTCCAACAAAAAAGACTGCGACACATTGGCCGCAATGCTCCAGCTGGTGGTGCCGACTGCTCGCCAACGCAGGTGAACGGTCTGAAAATCCGCTATTTGTGACCACTTGATGAAGGCTGAATGGCTCGTCACATCGAGCGCCTGCACGGCAAAGGGGTGCGGGCAAGGGCTGCATTGGTCTTCGTAGTCCTGCAAAAGCGAGTAGAGGTTGAGCCGTCCGCCCGTGACGGTGATGCCTTGTAGGGCGGCATTGGGAGTGGTACTGTTCAGCAGGCGTTCTTTTGTCCATAGAGCGGCGGTGGCGGGTGCGCTTTTGGCCAAGGCAATCAGATTGGGGCAGGGTGCTGCGTAGAGCAGACCAATAGCCCCGCTGACGTGTGGCGTGGCGAATGAAGTGCCGGAGTAAGTCCCGTAAGAGCTATTAGGCCCTGCGGTATAAACCTCCTGACCATAAGCGCCCAAGTCAATGTGCGTGGCCCCCCAAGCTGCATTGGGGGCTTTTTCGTCGCTGCGCGTAAGGTTGGTCACGGACACCAGAAAGTCGCTCGGGCAGGCAGTGGGGAGGTCGCCCACCACATCCACGTTGACGGGGATATTGGCGGTAGCAGCCACGCTCAGGATGCCTGCTTGCCCCAGTGAATCATAGATGGCACACCAAAGGGGCGCGTTGGAGGGTTGGCCGTAGTTGGAGCCGAAGGAGCTGTTCACCGCAACGACAAAAGCACCTTGAAGACCGTTGCTCAGGTTGTAGCGTCGTCGGGCCTGCCACACATAGTCATAAGCGGCGAGGATATTGGCCTGAGTGCCTCCGCCTGCCACGAACATGATTTGCACATTCCAGTTGACTCCCGTCACGCCGACGGCATTGTTTCCTCTGGCCCCCACGATGGCGCTCACGGGAGTGCCGTGCCCCATGCTGTTGCCAGCGATGTTGTCATTGTTCTGAAAGACGTTCCATCCTCGAAAATCGTCCACATAGCCATTGTTGTCGTTGTCAATGCCGTCGCCGGGGATTTCGCCCCAGTTTCTCCAAAGGTTGGGCGAGAGGTCGGGATGGTTGGGGTCAACACCGCCATCAATGACGGCGACCACAATCGTGTCGCCCGCCGGGGTTAGGCCGCCCGTGGCGATGTCCCATGCAAGGTCGGCATCCAAGTCGGCGTTGGGTGTTCCGCCATTCGAGCCGGCGTTGATATATTGCCATTGTTGTGGGAAAAGAGGGTCGTTGGGGATAAGTTTGTAAGGGTAAGGGAGGGAAGAGGTGTCGTTTCGTTCTTCGCTCCAAAAATTCAGTTGCGCCTGTCGCACTTCTGGTTGAGCACGAAGCCAATCCAAGCTTTTGAGCTCGCTTCCTGCCAATGTTTCGAAGATCCAAACGTTGAGCAACGTGGATACTTTATTTGTCGTAATGGGAGGGACGGCCAGTTGGCGTTCCAAGCGCAAGGCAAGGTTTTGGGGAGAGAGGCCGGGTTGGAGGCTGACGAGTACTTGTCCGGGTTCGTAGGGGGTTGTTTGCGAAAAGCCAGAAAAAGCAGTGCTCAACAGCAGCAAAGAGAAGAGGCAAAGTCGTCGGAAGTTCATTTTGCGATGATGAGAGTTTCAGCAGGGAAACGCAAAAGTCGAGATGGGGTTTTGCCGAATTTTGGCGAATGTGCGGAATTATGGCGCTACAGTTGTTGGGCAAAGATTGCGATTTTGTCATTACTTTACGGAGATTTTTGAAAATACCAACCTCCAAATATTGATTGGAATTTGGTTAAAATTTCCGATACCGATAAATTTTTCTCAACGGAAAGCGGCGTGTTCGCCAAATTATCCATTGATGTTTAATCTACTGAATCTGAACTCGACCCTCCCGTGCCAATTCGTGCGTCCTGTTGCGGTGCTATTATTGGCCGCATTCCCCTTCATGACATTGCAAGCACAGTCGCCTTGTGCCTGTTCTGATTGCCCTTTGGCAATGCCCGATGGCTTCACGGGCAATTTTGCCGTGCAAATACAAAACGCCTCCAACCCCATTTTGGGTCAAAATGGCCAAGGCATCTGTGGGGTAAGGCTGCAATTCGACCATGAATACCTCGGCGACCTACAAATTTCACTGACTTCTCCCTCCGGGCAAACGGTGACATTAGTTGGCCCAACCGGTTTTTTTGATTTTACCAATTTCACCACCTGGAACGTGCTTTTCCTCCCTTGCGGCACGCCCCCCAGCCCCGACCCCGGCTTTGCCGGGCAGTGGAGCAACAATCAGAATTGGGGGCTTTTTGGCAATTATTCAGGCTCCTACCACCCCGCGAGCGGTTGTTTTGAAGACTTCAACGGCGGCACCGTGAATGGTCAATGGACGCTGAGCGTTTCGGATTTGCAGTCAACGCACGGGGGCAATTTGCTTGGTTTTGAAATCATTTTCTGCGATGCCGTCGGGGTGGAATGTGTCAATTGCGCGGCCAACGCGGGCAACTTGCTTCAGCCGGATGTGTCGGCTTGTGCGGGCGATGCGTCGCTCAATCTGAATTTGCCCCCCACTTTTGTGCCACCCAACGCGCTGCCGCCCACACCGGAATACACCTACACCTATCTGGTGGGCGGTTCGGGCGGCGTACTCCTTTCTTATCAGGCACAACCCGACCTGACGGCTTTTCCGCCGGGCAACTACACGGTCTGTGGGATGTCGTATCTCACTGCGCAATCGAACTTGCTGCCCCCGCCCAACGGGGTCTTGACCCTTGTGGAGTTGGCCATCCAACTCAATTCCAACCAACCACCTTTTTGCGGAAAAATCACCTCCAACTGCGTGAACGTGACAATTTCCCAGCAGCAGGGAATGCCTGCCTCTCCCGTTGTGCAGGGTGTTGACAATGTGTGCGAAGGCGCTACCCATACCTACACGGTCGCTCCCGTCCCCGGCGCGAGTTTTTATGTCTGGCAAACCACTGGTGGCACCATCGTGTCGGGGCAACACACGGAAACCGTTGTGGTGGAGTGGGGAGATGTGCCCATTAGCTATGTGTGCGCCATGGCGAGCAATGGCTGCGACACGAGCTTGCAAAATTGTCTGACGGTGACGGTGAACGAGTTGCCCGTAGCCAACGCAGGGGCTGACGACGCGGAGTGTGACTCGACGGCTTTTTTGCAAGCCATCAAAAGCGTCTCAGGCAGCTTGGGCAGTTGGGTGCTTGTGTCTGGTCCCGGCTCGGTTGTTTTTTCCAGCCCCGATTCGGCAGCGACGAGCGTCACGGCCAGCCAGCCCGGCCAATATCTTTTCAGATGGATAGAGACCAATGGCATTTGCGCGGATAGCAGTGACGTGCTGATTGATTTTCGGGAAACGCCTATGGCAGGCCCAATTGAAATCGCGTGCGACGGATTGGGAGAATTTTATACCGTGTCATTTCCTATTTTGGGAGGCGTGGCACCCTATAATGTGCTGGGAGGAGGCACCGTATCGGGCAGCAACTTTGTTTCAGACCCCATACCGAGCGGTCAGTCGTATTCTTTCATCATCGAAGATGCCAACGGTTGTGTCTCGCCTATCCTCAACGACTCGGTGGATTGTGCCTGCATCAGCTTCGCGGGCGCCATGAATCTGACACCAATCACAGTGTGTGAGGGAGACAGTGCCATCGTGGAGCATCTGGGTGGCGAGGCACTCGACCCCAATGACGTGTGGTCGTTTGTGTTGCATGAGCATTCAGGACCGTCATTGGGCGGGGTCGTTGCGCAAAACACCACTGGCGTTTTTGTTTTTGAGAACGGTATGATATACGGCAAGAACTATTACGCCTCTTTTGTGGTGGGCAACGATTTGGGCGGTTTCCCTGACCCTAGTGACCCTTGCCTTTCCGTCGCGGCGGGGCAGCCCGTCGTTTTTTTCCAAAACCCCGTAGCAAACGCGGGTGATGACCGCGACACTTGTGGGTTGGTTTTGCAGATGTTCGCCGAGGACGTGAACGGCACGAGCGTGTGGTCGGTGAGTAGCGCACCGCCAGGCGCAACGGTGCTGTTTAGCAACCCCAATGATTCGGTGGCCGTCGTGACGGTTTCCGCATTCGGCACCTACATCCTGACGTGGACATCTGATGTGGATGGATGCCTTGGCACCGATGAAGTGGCATTGCAGTTCAACGATTCGCCCGTGCTGACCGACCTGTTGCGCACTTGCGACAATGTGAACGAAAACTATTCCATCACGCTTTTCATGGAAGGCGGAAGCCAACCTTACAGTGTGAATGGAGAACTGACAACAGGCGGCGCCTACACTTCCGATTTGTTTGCCAACGGACAGGCATATTCTTTTGAAGTGGTGGATGCGAATGGATGCGCCATGCCGTTGGTGACGGGGGTGTACGGATGCACTTGTTCCACCCATGCCGGGAGCATGCGCCCCGATACTTTGACCGCGTGCGAGGGGGAGCTCGTTCAGGCCGCGCCGAATTTGCTGCTCCCCACTTTGGATGCCAACGATGTCACTGGATATGTGCTGCACAATGGAACAGGCACGGCATTGGGACAAATTTTTGCGCAAAACACATCGGGCTTGTTTGGATTTCAAAATGGCATGAACTTCGGCCAGACCTACTACATCTCGCTGGTCGTTGGCAACAACCTGAATGGCTTTCCAAATCCTGCCGACCCTTGTTTTTCTGTGGCGAAAGGGCAGCCAGTGGTTTTTTGGAAAAAACCAGCACCCGCGCTCGCTGCCGATGCGGTCGTTTGTGACAGCACGCTCGCACTTCAAGGGATTTCAGATGGTTTTCCGGGAACGTGGTCGCAAGTGTCAGGGCCGGCGACAGCGGTTTTTTCAGCTCTTAACAGTATTTCTGCCACAGTCTCTGTCACGGTTTGGGGCACTTACACTTTTGAATGGACAGAGACAAATGGTGCCTGTGTAGGCGCTGATGGATTGATGGTCACGTTCAACGAGTCGCCATCCGTGAGCAACCTAACCGAGATTTGCAATGGCACCAATACGGCATACTCGATTGGTTTCTCGGTAAGTGGTGGCACTGCTCCCTATTCGGTGACAGGACTGAACGGTGCTTTTGTCGGCAATGACTTCAACTCCGTGCTGTTGCCCAACAACGCCCCCTACACCTTCTTTGTAGTGGATGCGAATGGCTGCGCAAGCCATTCACTGTCAGGCATGAATTTTTGCGAATGCACTACCGATGCAGGCACCATGCAAACATCGCTGGCTTTGTTTTGCCCTCCCGCTCCCGCCACCGCCGTTTGGAACAACGATGCGACATTCGATGCGGATGATATGGTTCAGTTCATCTTGCACGACCTGCCGGGCGCTTCCGTGGGCAATGTGTTGGCAGTAAACACACAACCTGTTTTTGACTTTTCGGGCAATCTCCAACCGGGAATCACCTACTATATCTCAGCTATCGCCGGCAACAATGTCAGCGGCGCGGTGGAATTGACCGACCCTTGCCTTTCCGTATCTCCCGGCACCCCGATTCAATGGAAACCACTTCCGACGGTTACCTTGTCGGGCGATGCAGCGGTATGCAGCGGCGACTCGGTTGGGCTGTTGTTGAGCGGCACCGGAGCCTTTCCGCTTCAAGTGACTTACTCGGATGGCATCACTCAAAACACATTGCTCATCAGCAGCGCACAGCCTGCGACGCTGCAAGTGGCGCCGACAGTAGCCACCACCTACACCCTGATTGAGGTTGTTGATGGCACGGTGCCGACGTGTAGCGCCGCGCTCTCTCAGTCTGCCACCGTCAGCGTGAGCCAACCTGTATCGGCAGGCACGGCCCATGCCGCCGTGGAACTTTGCGAGGGTGCCGCCCTCCCGTTGCAGCTTGTCAACTTCCTCACCGATGCTGACTTTGGCGGCCAATGGACGGAGACTTCCGCCGTGCCCTCGTCGCCCGGTGCGTTCAACGCCCAAACCGGCACCTTCGAAACAGGTGGTCAGGCAGCAGGCACTTATACTTTTCGCTACACTTTGTCAGCACAACCGCCTTGCCCAAACGATGAGGAAACCGTGACTATCCGGCTGCTCCCACAACCCGTAGCCGATGCGGGCAACGACCGCGCCCTCAATTGCGACCAGGCAGCCGTGTTGCTCGGTGGGCCGAACACTAGCACTGGCGCAGGCATCCAATATCATTGGCTGCTGAACGGCGACACAGTAGGCACGACCGCCCAAATTTTTGCCAGCCTCGCAGGCGAATACATTTTGAACGTGAGCAACTCGGCGGATTGTTTTGCCGCCGACACCGTGACCCTGGTGTTGGACATTGACCCGCCGCGAGTGGAGGCTATTTCAGTGACAAACATTCGATGCTACGGAGACAGGGATGGTCAAATTAGCATTGATTCGGCCTTTACCAACTTCCCGCCCTTGCTGTATGCGCTCAACAATGGCATATTTAGTCCCAACCCGGTCTTTAAAAACCTCGAAGCAGGGACGTACACCGTGACCCTGATGGATGCCAATGGGTGTGAATTCACCACACAGATACTGACCATATCGGAGCCTCCCGAATTAAAAATTGAGCTTGGTGACGAAATCGAGGCAGCGTTGGGCGATTCTGTGTATCTTACAGCATCGCTCACCGTCTCGCCGACGGGCTTGGACACCATTGTATGGGGGCCGTTGCTTGATTCGGCGGCGGCAGGCAAAGAATATCAACATTTTTTGCCGCTTCAATCTCTGCAAGTAAGTGCGACGGTGACTGACACAAACGGCTGTGTGGCAAGCGACAAGGTGCTGATACGGGTGACGAAGGAACGACGTGTGTATGTGCCCAATGTTTTTAAGCCTACCAGCGCGGAAAATGGTATTTTTCAAGTGCTGGGAGGGACGGATGTGGCAGAGGTGGAAGTGTTCAGAATCTATGACCGATGGGGGGAACAAGTGTATGAGGCGCTTGATTTTCAGCCGGGAGTGCCGGGGGTGGGCTGGATTGGGCGACATCGAGGAAAAGACGTGCTGCCGGGTGTTTATGTATGGTATGCGTTGGTGCGTTTCATAGATGGGCAACAGGAAATTTTTTCGGGCGATGTGACTGTTGTTCGCTGAAAAAGTGGGATTTAAATCTTGTGAAATTTTGTTCTTAAAAATTCGATTGGGTGTTTTTGAACAAAATTTTCAAACTTTGTTTGTGAATAACACGGGCAAATAAAGGTTGGAACAAACAGTTAAAACGGCAACGGAAGGTGAATTCAAAATAAAATTTTTCCTTTCTTTGTGCCTCGTTTTAATTGCTTTCAAACACGCGCCTTCCCAATGCTCACAGATTTAATCGCTGTTTGGCTCTATCCCCCTACCGATTGTGAAATGCAATCCCATTAAAGCGCAACCGTATTTACGGGCAAAAAATCTTCTCCGTCATTCGTGGCACTCATCGTCCGGTAGCGAAAGGTTCTTCGCGTTCGGTCGTCAACTCATATTCAAACGTTTTAAACTGCCGATTTCATGGTGAAAAAACTACTCTTACTATGGGTTATGCTTTCAATATCTTTCTTACTGAAGGCTCAAATACCTGACCCCTGCCCATCCAACAATTTCCCGGCGTCAGACTTTTGCGAAAGCACCTGTATTTACTGCAACTTCAATGGATATTCAGGCACCACGCAAGGCTACACAGGTCAAACCCCTCCAGGTTTTTGTGGCACCATTGAAAACGAGCAATGGCTTGGCTTCATAGCAGGCGCTCCCGCCGCTACCTTTACTGCCACGCCAACGGGGTGCCAGACTGGCAACGGCATTCAAATAGCCCTTTATCAGAGCTGCAATGCAAACCCGATTGCTTGCAATGGCGGCAACGCGGGCGGTGGCAACACTCCTGTTTCCATTACTGCTACACTGACCCCCGGGGTCAATTATTTTCTGTTGATTGACGGTTACGCCGGAGACCAATGCAACTTTCTTATTACCGTAGCTCCCCCTTCGGCAGTACAAGCACCGAGCGTGGGCAATGCAGGGCCTATCAGTGCGCCCAACACCATTTGCCCGGGTGGTCAAATACAGGTCTCCATTCCGCCAGTCAATGGCGCGGGTGGCTACAACTGGACTGCTACCGGAGGTGCTATCATCAATGGCCTGGGAGGCGCCGTTCAGACTTTTGCTCCAACTGGCAATGTGGTGACCATTACCGCCCCCACCAACGCACCGCCGCCCACATCGTTTCAGGTGTGTGTGCAACCCATCAACTCGTGCGACCAAGACAATCCTTTTGTCTGCCGGACCATTCAAATCCAGAAAATACCTGACACGCAACTGCCTCCCGTAATCGTCTGCGCCGAAGATGCCCCTTATTTGCTCCCGTGGGGGCAGCTGGCTGGCATACCCGGCACAAATACCTACTCTCATACCTACACCTCTTATCAAGGTTGCGACAGCATCGTGCGACAAACTATTACCGTCAAAGCGCCCATTGTGCGCAACTTGGCACCACAGACAGTGTGCGCGGGCAGTTGCTACGTCGTGTGTGGCGACGAGTATTGCGATGGCGGCAACTTTCAGAAAATCTGTGACTCATATCAAGGGTGCGACAGCATCATCAACTTCTCCATTCTCTTGCTTAGCCCTGTTGCGGAGATTCTCGGTGGAGGGAATATCACATGCACCAACAATTCTGTCTTGTTGAGCTCGGCTCCCTCTCCGGGTGCCAAATTTTGGAGAAACTCTATCGGGCAAATAGTGGGCACTGGCAATACTTTCACCGTGACACAGCCCGGCACCTACACCTTGCAGGTATCGGCCTCTGCGGGTGGCAATATCTGTGTCGCAAATGACACCATTGTGATTGGAGGTGATTTGACCCCACCCACCGTGTCAGCAAGCGGCGGTATTTTGGGGTGTGGCGTGGCGAGTTCAGTGCAATTGTCCGTAAATACCAACGCCACGAACCCCACTTACTCGTGGTCAGGCCCGGGAGGTTTTACCTCCAACTTGCCTAACCCGACGGTGAATCAGCCAGGGGCATACATCGTCACCGTCACCAGCGCCAGCAATGGTTGCACCAACACAGCTACCGCAAACGTGACAGGCAACGTAACCCCCCCCTCGCCGACGGCGTCGGGAGGCACCATCACCTGCGCATTGCCATCTGTGACATTGGAAGCAACCCCTACAACGGGTGTCACCTACTCATGGTCGGGTCCGGGTGGTTTTAGTTCCACGCTCCAAAATCCAAACACAAACACTGCTGGCACTTACACCGTCACGGTCACCAACAACTCCAATAATTGCACGGCGACCGCGACGGCTACTGTAAATCTGAACAACACACCTCCCGCTGCGGGCGCTACCGTGAGTGGGCCCATATCCTGCCCAACCCCCAATGTCAACCTAAATGCCACCCCCGCTACGGGTGTCACTTATGCGTGGACAGGCCCAGGAGGCTTCACTTCCACTGCCCAGAACCCACAAGTCAATACAGCGGGAACCTATAATGTGGTGGTGACGAGTACGGCCAATGGCTGCACGGCTCCTGCCTCAGTCAACGTGACGGGCAACACGACCCCCCCAGATATATCTGCTTCCGGCGGCACAGTGACGTGTGCCACGCAGTCTATTTCACTTACGGGCGGTTCGGCTACTCCGGGCGCTACCTTTGGTTGGACAGGCCCGGGCGGCTTTACCTCCAACCAACAAAACCCAACCGCCAGCACTGTGGGTACCTACACATTGACAGTGACCAATCCCGCCAACAGCTGCACTTCCACCGCAACCGCTACCGTGAATGGCAATTTTGTGGCACCAGATGCTTCGGCAACAGGTGGCATTATTACCTGCGCAACTTCGAGTACCACTATTTCAGGCAATTCAAACACGCCCAACGCTACGTTTGCATGGACAGGACCAGGTGGCTTCACTTCCAACCAACAGAACCCAACGGTCACAACCACAGGCACTTACACGCTCACGGTGACGAACCCCAACAATGGCTGCACCTCCACGGCGACCGCCGTCGTGCAACCGGATGCCAACGTGCCGGACGCGAGCGCGATTGGAGGCACTATTACTTGTTCCAATGGCTCTGTCACCTTGAATGGCGGCTCGAACACTCCGGGCATCACCCTTTCTTGGACGGGCCCCGGAGGCTTTACCTCTAATCAGGAAGACCCCGTCGTAACGGTGGATGGCACCTACACACTTACAGTATTGAATCCCTCAAACGGCTGTACGGCTCAAGCCACCGCCATCGTGAATCTAAATACCACTGTGCCCGGTGCTACCGCCACAGGCGGCACACTTACCTGCAACGCTCCTTCATTCCAACTGACCGGAGGCTCCCCGACTAACGGTGTCTCTTTTGCATGGACAGGACCGGGCGGCTTCACCTCCAACCAGCAGAACCCGAATGTGACCAGCAGCGGTGATTATACGCTTGTTGTCACCAACCCAACCAATGGCTGCACCTCTACCGCGACCACTACGGTAGCAGCAGACCAAAATGCACCCACAGCGGCATCCACCACGGGCACATTGACTTGTGCGGTAAACTCTATCGTGTTGAATGGCTCTTCCAATCAGACCGTCAACTACGCTTGGACAGGCCCCGGGGGCTTCACCTCCAACCAGCAAAACCCGACCGTCAATGTGCCGGGTGATTACACATTGGTGGTGACAAACACGACCAACGGATGCACAGGCAATACGACTGTGACGGTTGACCAAAATACCCAGGCGCCCGATGCTTCCACCACGGGCAACACCATTAGTTGTTCCAGCCCACAAGTTGCTATCGGTGCCGATTCGCAGACGGGTGGAGTCTCATATTCATGGACGGGGCCGGGAGGTTTCACATCCAGTGCTCAAAACCCAACTGTTTCTCTGAATGGCAATTATATTGTGACCGTCACCAACCCAACCAACGGTTGTTCCAGTACCAGCACGGCAACCGTTCAAATTGATACGGTCACGGCCATATTACAAGCCTCCGCACCAGATGTGTTGACTTGCGCTGCAACGTCGGTCAATATTCAAGCATCGGTCAACACGGCTGGCTCTACTTTGCAAGGCCTGTCGTGGACCGGGCCGGGTGGGTTCACCTCCACGGTTGAAGACCCATCTGTCACCGCACCCGGCCTCTATACGCTGGTCGCCACATTGCAGAATGGCTGCACATCGCAAGTTCAAGTCAACGTCAGCCAAGACATTACACAACCAGATGTGGCAGCAGCGGGCGGTACACTGACTTGTATCATTACCACCATCAACCTCGATGGCAGCTCTGCAACAAGCGGTGCATCTTTCGCGTGGACAGGCCCGAGTGGATTCAATTCCACGCTTCAAGACCCACCTGTGACGGAGGCTGGCACCTATTCGCTCACGGTGACAGGCCCGAATGGTTGCACCTCGTCCACGACGGCGACAGTCGTGCTTGATGCCGTCGAGCCGGGCACCAATGCTGTCTCTTCCAACAATCTCGATTGTGACGATTTGAGCACCACTTTGACGGCTTCTTCGCCCACCAACGGAACAACTTATCAATGGGCAGGACCAGGAGGCTTTACGGCTACCACGCCGACAGCCAATGCCTCGAACCCCGGCACCTACACGGTGACGGCGACCGGGCCTAATGGTTGCACTTCCGTTGCTTCTGTGGATGTTAGCCAAGACATTACCTTGCCCGGTGCAACAGCAGGGGGCGACACGACAGATTGTATCTCTGGCCAAGCCACATTGACTGGCAACTCACAAACTGGCAACGTGACATGGCTTTGGAGCGGGCCAAACAACTTTAGTTCTACGCTTCAAAATCCGACAACTACCGTTCCGGGCAATTATACTCTTACGGTCACAGGACAAAATGGCTGTACTTCCACAGCCACCGCATCGGTTGAAGAAAACACCGACTCGCCCGATGTGACGTTGAGTGGCGGTGGCACGCTGACTTGCGCAGAGACCGAAGTCACCATTACAGGCACCATTACAACACCGGGCGCCACAGGCGTATGGACAGGCCCCGGAGGGTTTAACTCCACGAACAGCTCCATTACGGTATCCGCTCCGGGTGAGTATTTCTATACCGTGACGGCACTTAACGGTTGCATATCGGCCCCCTCCTCGACGGTTCCACAAAATATTCAAGCGCCACAAGGCGTGACGGCAGCTGGTGGTTTGCTGAATTGCACTTTCCCGACCATTACCATGCAAGGGAACTCCACGACCCCTGGTGTCACTTACAGCTGGACAGGTCCGGGTGGATTTACCTCCAGCCAACAGAACCCATCGGTCACCAACCCCGGCAATTACATCTTGGTCGTGACCAACCCCGTCAATGGTTGCACTTCACAAGCAAGCACCACAGTCACGCAAGACCCAACGGTACCGAACGTGCTCGTGCAAGCCGACACGTTGACTTGTTCCGTGCAATCCGTCACGTTGCAGACTACTTCCGACCCTGTGGATGTCACCTATCTTTGGTCAGGTCCGGGAGGATTCACCTCTACTGCGGAAGACCCACAAATAAGTGTGCCGGGCAACTACACTGTGGTGGCAACGGCTACAAGTGGGTGCACATCCTCGTTCTCCATCAACGTACAACAGAATGTCGTTCTGCCGGACGCTACCGCGCAAGGCGTCATCTTGTCGTGCACTTCCCCGACAGGCACCTTGACGGGCAGTTCTTCCACACCGGGTGTCACTTATTCGTGGACGGGGCCGGGCGGATTTACTTCCAGCCAACAAAATCCCACCGTGTCGCAAACAGGGCTTTACACCTTGACGACCACTGGGCCTAATGGATGCACCTCGGTGGCCAGCGCAGAAGTGCAACCCGACCAAAGTATCCCGCAGATAAGCGTCACAGGGGGAACCATCACTTGCTTGGTCACGAGCATTCAGTTGACCGCGGCATCCTCCAACGTACCAAACGCTACTTGGCTTTGGACAGGGCCGGGCGGCTTCACTTCCACTGTACCCAACCCAACCGTCACTGTGGCAGGAAATTATACCGTGCAGGCCACCGCTCCGAATGGTTGCACTGCCACGACTGGGGCAACGGTAAACAGTGACACACAAGGCCCCACCGTCAATGTCGGCACACCGGGTGAACTAAATTGTACCACCACACAAGTCGGCTTGCAAGCATCTGTGCCGACACCAGGCAGCTATCAGTTCCAATGGACGACTCAAAATGGCAATATCCTTTCGGGGGCTAGCACGCAAACACCGCAGGTGAGCCAAGCAGGCACTTACACGGTGGTGGTGACTAACACGGCCAATGGTTGCACAACTGCTCAGAACGTGCAGGTGCAAGTGAATCCGGCCACACCTTCGGGCGTGGACAAACAAGTGCGCGATGTCACCTGCTTCGGCTTCACGGACGGTTCCTTAGCCATTGCCGGGGTGCAAGGCGGCACGCCGCCCTTCGTTTACTCGGTTGACAACCAACCTTTCACGACAGGCACTTTGTTCACTGGCTTGCCTCCGGGTACACATACCTTGATGATAGAGGATGCCAATGGCTGCGAATTTGTGACAACCTTTGAAGTTTTTGAACCACAAGAGCTGATTGTGAACTTGGGCCAAGATACCACCGTGCGTTTTGGACAAAGCCTCTCGCTTTCGCTCGACAACATCGTGAATTTCCCCGACCGAGTGGCCCAAACCATACTGTCGCCGCCAGGCGTGCTTGATTCGTTCTTGTGCGATGGCTGCACGGAGTTCACCCCCTTCTATTCTTTCCGCTATCGCGTCACGGTAGTGGACTCGAACGGATGCCGAGCTTCGGACGACCGTTTGGTCATTGTGGACAAAACACGGTATGTCTATATCCCGAACATCTTCAAGCCTGACTCGCCGACCGAGAATGCCATGTTCTACATTTTTGGCGATGAGTCACAGATTGTCAATATCCGTGCTTTCCAGATATTCGACCGCTGGGGCAGCATGGTGTTCGACCGATACAACTTCCAACCTAATGACTTCAATTCAGGCTGGGATGGCACCGTGAAGGGAGACAAAGCAACTCCCGCAGTGTTTGTCTATTACGCTGAAATCGAGTTCATTGATGGAGAAATAATTCTCTACAAAGGCGACGTGATGGTGTATCGTTGAGGATTCTGAAGGGATTGCAGGGGTGTGCCGCAAGTTTCAACGACTTATGGCACACCCCTCTTTTTTTAACCACACGTTAAAATTTGGTTGTGCTCTTGCGGCGCATTTGTTCGCTACTTTTGTGCCCGAAAACACACGGCATGGAAGCAATTATCAAAGGGACATTGGCGGGGCTTGCTTACGGTTTGTTGTTAGGCCCGCTCTTTTTTGTGAGCCTCAAAGTAACGCTCAGCCAAGGCTGGCGCAACGGTATCGCCCTCATCGGCGGGGCTTTTGCCAGCGATGCCACGCTGGTGGCAGGAGGCTGGTGGAGTGCGGCTCGACTCTCCACTTTTGCGCGCTTGGAAGCGTTTCAGTCGAGCATGGGATTGGTGAGTGGTCTGGTGCTGTTCGGCTTCGGCCTTTCCGCGATTTGGCCGCGCAAGCGCAAAATGTTGATGGAAGATGCCGACGAGCCGCTTGCCAAACGCCGATATTCTTTCCTCAAAGGTTTTTTTATCAATATGGCGAACCCTTCCAACTGGCTGTTTTGGCTCAGTTTGGCCACGTTGGTGCAGACGGAAGCCTTCCCATCCGAAGGACGTTATGCCGAGGTTTTTCTTATCGCCACACTTGCCGTGGTTTTATTGACCGACTTGGTGAAGGTGCTGCTCGCACACAGGATTGGCAAGTACTTAAAGCCGGGTGTGCCGGAAAAGATTGTGCGCGTGGCGGGTCTCATCCTTTTGGCGGTGAGTGGATGGCTGCTGCTCAACGTGATAAAAAATGCCATCGCATAATTGCGATTTGAAAACACATGGAAGCTCTTCGTGAACAAATCCTAATTCTTGTCAGTGCGCCTGTTTATATCGTCGTCATCTGTTTAGAGGTGGCATTGAGCCATTTTAGGCGTACTCCTTCCTATTCATGGCGCGACACTTTGAACAATTTGTACCTCATGTTGCTGAATAGCGGTATTGACCTGCTTTTCAGGGGAGGATATGTATTGGTGTTTGCGTGGTTTCACGACTTGCAGTTTTTTCGCATAGAATCCTCTTTTTGGTATTGGTTCTGGTTGGTGGTGGGCATGGACTTTTTGTTTTATTGGCTCCACAGAGTGGACCACGCCAGTCGTTTTTTTTGGGCGGTTCATGTGACGCATCATTCATCGGAAAAATTCAACTTGACGGTGGGTTTTCGCTCATCGGTATTTCAGCCGCTCTATCGCTTCATTTATTTTATACCGCTCGCGTTGGCGGGCTTTGAGCCGCTTGATATTGTGTTTGTTTTTTCTGCCACCCAAATTTGGGGCATCCTGGTACACACGGAACACATCGGCAAATTGGGTTGGCTCGAATATATCCTCGTGACACCCTCTCACCATCGGGTGCACCACGCATCCAACACGCTCTATCTCGACCGCAATCTCGGCATGTTGCTCATTGTCTGGGATAGAATGTTCGGCACATTCCAGCCAGAATTGAGGGAACGCGAATACGAGCCTATTCGCTACGGGCTGACTAAGCCGATTGAACGCCCCAACGCGCTGCGCCTCGTCTTGCATGAATGGGAGGGAATAGTGAAAGACCTGCGCAGGAAGGGCATCAACGTTTGGGACAAGTTGTGGTATGTGTTTGGCCCGCCCGGATGGAGCCACGACAACAGCACGAAAACAAGCGTGCAACTTCGCGCCGAAGAGATAAATAGCAGCAAGGTCGTGAAGAAATAAGCGCCTCCAACCAATCTTTCAGTAGAAAAACTTCGGGTTTTTATCGAATCGCCGTGTTTGCCAATGTGCTGACACCTACTTTTGATGTGTGAAATCCCTCACGTCGCACGTCTCTTTCACAGCTTCTGGACTTTATGAGGCAAATCATTCGCATCCTTTCTGAAGGCGCTGCCCAAGCTTGGCAACAATTGATGGCAAACAAGCTGCGCTCCTTCCTATCGCTGCTCGGCATCACGATTGGCATTTTCTGTATTATCGGGGTGAAAAGCGCCGTAAACTCCCTGGAGGACAATATCCGGGGCAGTCTTGCCAAATTGGGAAATGACGTGATTTACCTAAGCAAATTCTCCTGGACGGAAGACCCCGGCCAAAATTTCTGGAAATGGATGCGTCGCCCCAATTTTACGTTTCAGGAGTACGAGCGATTGCGCGCCAAACTAAAAGGCGCCTCTCAAGTAGGGCTTTGGCAATATCTGGGCGACAAGACGGTGAAGTGGCGCTCATCGAGTGTGGAGGGGGTGCCGTTCATGAGCGTGACGGAGGATTGCGCGGAGATTTTTCGACTGGAATTTGACGGCGATGGACGTTATTATTCACAAGCAGAGTACTACAACGGTGCCGATGTGTGCATCATGGGAGCGGTGGTAGCGGAAAGCCTTTTTGGGGAAAATGTTGACCCTATCGGCAAGGACATCAACATAAGTGGCCGGAAACTCAAAGTGATTGGCGTGGTGAAAAAGTCGGGGAAAGACATCCTGAAAGTGATGAACTTCGACAATGTCGTGCTCATCGGCTACACCCTTGCCCGTCGCGGATTCAATGTGCGAGCCAAAGGGCCTTGGGCCGGCACCACAAGTTTGGGCGTAAGAGCGCGAGAGGGTGTCGATTTGGAAAACTTGAAAGATGAAATCACGGGGGTGCTGCGCTCCGAGCGTCGCTTGAAACCGCGTGAAGAGACCAATTTTGCATTGAACACACTGACCATATTGAGCGGCCTTTTCGACAGCCTGTTTGGGGTCATCAATATGGCAGGTTTTGTTATCGGGGTGTTTGCCCTGTTGGTGGGAATGTTCTCGGTAGCCAACATCATGTTCGTGTCCGTCAAGGAACGCACCAACATCATCGGCATCAAAATGGCACTTGGGGCCAAACGCTGGTTTATTCTCTTGGAAATTCTTTTTGAGGCAATCGTGCTATGCGTGGTGGGCGGAGCCTTTGGCTTGCTGCTTATCTGGTCCATCACCGAAATCATCACGGCTGTCATTGATTTCGACATTCACCTGTCGCTCTCCAATATGCTTATCGGCGTGTTGACCTCTGTGGTGGTAGGGATGCTGTCGGGTCTCATTCCCGCCTTGCAAGCCAGCCGAATGGACCCGGTGGAGGCGATAAGAAAATGAGGCACCTGTGTCGGGGGAGGAAAATTAGAGAGGAAAAGTATCTCAATTTCACGCCCGCCCCCTTCGCGTCGTAGCGTCATCGTGGCAATTTTTTTTCAAAGACGAAGGTCTTCCACTTTCACGCCCGGATACTTTTGGGGGTCGAACGTAAAATGGTTGGCAGCAAACTGCTTGTCCGGGGTCAGTTTTGTCACCGCGAAAGTGTAGCGTGAGCCATCCTTGCCAAAGGCTTTCATGCTCTGCACCGCCCCTCCCTTTTCGTCGATGCTGACGCGCAATTTTGAGTATTCCGAGTTTTTCTCTTTCGGCTTGAATTCGATGTGCGTGAGCACTTTGCCGCCTTCTGTCGTTTTGTCCGTGATGGCATACAGATAATCGCCCTTTTGGTACCGTTTTAAAAGGCTTTTGGGGGTGAGAAAGCCGCCCTCCGCGTCTTTGGGGTCAGCATCATTGATTTGAACCTCGTTGTTTTTTTTCAAGTAAACCCACGTTGTTTTGCCATCGCTCACAATGATCTGGTCATCCATGTCGAGGCGAAACTTGGTGTCGCCCTCTTGTGCGACGGTGCCCTTCTGCACTTCCTGTTTTTGTCCGGGGAGCTCGATAGCGAGAGTAAACGATGCCTCGAGTGATTTGTATCCCTCGTATTTTTTCCGAATCTTATCAAGGATTTTTTTTGCTTCCGGGTCGCTTTTTTCAGCGGGCGCGGCGGGGGGCGCAGGTGCGGGACTTTTTCCGCTTTGGGCAAAGGGCGCGTTCAGCGAAAAAATGGTCAGCAGGGCAACAAGCAGTTTTTTCATGTTTTATGATTTTTACGCAAAGAAACGGCGGAAGAAGGGCGTAGTTGCGGAAAGGTTGGTTAAAGATTCGCAAAAGCACTTTGCAACTATTCGTCGCGGAAATCCGTTTCATTCGCATTTTGTCGCAGCTTTGCGCACAATTTTTACATTATTTCAAACATGACCAAAAAGAAAAAAAGCGAGGGCGGCAAAAAGTTGACCGCCCAGCAACTGCAAATCGAAATCCTAAAATTCTTGCTTGCCCATCCCAACAAGCGTTTCTCGCCTCGCCAAATCACCGACCAAATTCGCGTGGAAAATAACAAGGACTCTGCCGAATATGCCTTGCGCCAACTGGTGCAGGCAGGCTCGGTCGCTGAGTTTTCCGAAGGCAAATTCGGCGTTGCCCTCGAACGGTTGACGGTTGACGATGCGCGGCACACGGCAGATGGCGAGCGCAAACCAAAAAATACCCGTGCGGAAAAACAGAAAAGCACAAAAGCCGAAAACCGTGAGCCAGCAACTGGCAACCGCGCCTCGTCGAGAAAATTCATAGAAGGCCGTGTGGACATGACTCGCACGGGCGCTGCCTACATCGTGAGCGAATTGCGCGAAACAGATGTGTATGTGCCGCCCAAGCACGTCAACGGCGCCCTCAACGGAGACATCGTGCGCGTGCTGCTTTTCCCGGCACCGCCAAGAAGAAAAGGCGGAGCGCCCATCAGAAAACCAGAAGGCGAAATCGTGGCCGTGCTCAAACGCGCCAACGAGTTTTTTATCGGCACCTTGCGGAAAAGCCGCAAATACGCGCTGTTTTTGCCCGACAATCCCAATATGCCAGTGGACATATATGTTCCGCTCGAAGCCTGCGGCGATGCTCGCGACGGCGACAAGGTGGTGGTTCGCGTCACCGACTGGCAGGAAGGCAAAGGCCGCGTGCCGATTGGCAAAGTGACCCAGACGCTGGGAGAGGTCGGTGGCAACGACTTCGAGATGAAAAAAATCCTCATCAACCAAGGCTTTGAACTCTCACACTCGGAGGAGGCCGAGGCGGAAGCCGAACGGATACCCGAAAAAATTTCGCCGCAAGAAATGGCGCGACGGCGCGACTTCCGCGACGTGCTGACTTTCACCATTGACCCTGAGGATGCCAAGGATTTCGACGATGCACTCAGTTTCAAGGAGTTGGAGGATGGCAAGGTGGAAATCGGCGTACACATCGCCGATGTGACGCATTATCTGAAACCCGACTCGCAATTGGATAGGGAAGCCTTCAAACGCAGCACCTCCGTCTATCTGGTGGACCGCGTCAGCCCCATGCTGCCGGAAAAACTATCGAACAATCTCTGCTCGCTCGTGCCGCACGCCGACAGGCTGACATTCTCAGCCGTATTCGTTTTTGACTCCAAAGGCAAAATCACCTCGCGGTGGTTTGGCAAAACGGTGATTCACTCGGCGCATCGCTTCAGTTACGAAGAAGCCCAAACGGTGCTGGAAGGAAAGCCTACAGAAGGCTTGCTCCAGTTGAAAATCTATCCGGCACTCCAAAAAGCATTGCAACACCTCGACCGCCTCGCCAAGCAAATGCGAAAGGAGCGAGAGAAAAATGGCGCCATCGGCTTCGAGACGGAAGAGGTGCGTTTTCGACTTGCGGCGGATGGCTCGCCCATCGAAGCGTTTGTGAAAGACCGCAAGGACGCACACTTGCTGATAGAGGATTTTATGTTGCTGGCCAACAAAGAAGTCGCCCTCTATATTGACAACAAGGGCAAAGCGCAACAAGAAGTGCCCTTTGTCTATCGTGTGCACGATTTGCCCGACATGGAAAAAATCGCTGAATTCGCGCGATTTGCGAAGGAACTTGGCTACTCCATGAAGGTAGACACGCCCAAACAAATCGCCCAAGCCTTCAACGGCCTGATGAAGGCTGCCCGCAAGGACGACCGCCTAAAACTACTGGAGCCGCTAGCCATCCGCACGATGGCAAAAGCCGTGTATAGCACCGACAATATCGGACACTACGGGCTTGGGTTCTCGCATTACAGCCACTTCACCTCGCCCATTCGCCGCTATTCCGATGTGTTGGCGCACCGGATTCTGGAAAGAAACCTGGATGGCAAGACCTACCGGGTGGACAAAACCAAATTGGAGGAACAATGCAAGCACATCAGCAATCAAGAAAAAAAGGCCGCCGACGCGGAACGCGAAAGCGTGAAATACAAACAGGCCGAGCTACTTCGCCGTCATATCGGGGAGGAATTTGAGGGCATCATCAGCGGCATGATTGACCGAGGCTTCTTTGTGGAACTGTCTGGCTCGAAGGCGGAGGGCTTGGTCGAGTTCAAATACCTCGACGACACCTTCACGGTGGAGGAAGGCAACTTGCGTGCCGTTGGTCGCCGCTACAGACGCCAGTTCAAAATGGGCGACCGAGTGCGGATTCGCGTGGCATCGGTGGATTTGCAGAGACGCCAGATTGAGATGGAACTGGTGGAGTGAGGCATTCCTTTTCGCGAGTCGCCTTCTCCAACCTGTCCGAAATGCACCCGTCTTCTTTTTTCCCCTTGGCAGTCTGGCGGTTGCGGTGTTGCGGGTGTTGCCTGTGTTGTTTTTCTCTTGGTAAGAAATTGTCCCCAATTGATGCAAAAAACCGCCTCGCCGATTTTCTCGACAAAGCGGTCGCAGTATATTCAGAGTCAAGTGTTTGCAAATTGTCACTTCTTCCGCCAGCCGCCCACAATCGCGCCGATGACGACAAACAGCACAAACGAGTAGGAGCCATCCACCAGCGTCAGGCTCATGGGGTTCATGGCGAACATATTGCCGACGAGTACGCCGAGCAACATAATCAAACCGATGCCAGCGCCGATGGTCGCGCCCGTCTGCCAGGTGCTGACGTTCATCTTTTTGAACAGCCAATCCATGATGAGCGCATAAACGGCCATGACGACCGTGTTGACAATCATGGGCGTGAACGACATGGGCACTTCTACGCCGTTTTTGAACATTTTTTGATTTTCTCCGGTACCCTCAACAGTGAAGCCGTTTCCGGCCATCCACTGTTCGTTGAAGAGGAAGCCGTACCAAATGAAACCAATGACCATGCCCGCGACAGCAGAGGCGACGATTGCCAGCCAATTTGTTTTTCTTTCCATAACAAGTTGATTTTTGTTTGAAAATAAGGTGAAAGATGCGGCGAATTTAAAAACAAATTATTTTACAAATTGTCATTTTGCCCAAAAATCTTTCAATTTTATACCTTTTCTGCATTTTCGTCGTCCAATCCATCTTCGTGGATTGCTTGCCCCAGCATCTCCCCCAATGTCTTTTCGTCGGCTTCATCAAAAATCGGCTTGTGAAAAAGGTGAAGCTTGGTCAGCAGATGTAGCAGGGTCGCTTTTTCCTCTTCCGTCAGGTCGGCAACGACGACATCCGAAAGGCGCTCGATGCCATTTTGGACAGACATGAAGGCTGCCCTGCCCGCATCGCTGAGCATGACTAATTTGGAGCGCCGATCGTCCGGGTGCGGTTTTTCCCGTATCAGCCCCTGTTTCAGCAGGCGTTTGAGCACTTCGTTGCCGGAGGATTTTTCCATAATGCAGCCGCGCAACACTTCGATTTTTTTCATCTGCAAGTCTGGAAAAAGCGACACCAGGATGCCCCAGTCGTCGTCGGAATAAATCTTCGAATCCCGAAATACCCGGCGGCCGTAGAACTGGGCGTAACGTCCCATAAAACTCAAGTACATGGCTATCAAGCCGTTGAGCCGGGGGCCGGTTGCCGGTTGCCGGCTTTGCTTCTTTGCACTTGCATGCCGAGAAGTGATGAGCCAGCTGGCAAATGATTCCTTGTCCAATTGATTGGTGTCGCCGCCTTCCCGCTCGAAGGCCTCAATCAAATCGAGCAGTTCCCGAAGAAAAGCAGTTCGCATTTTAGTTTTATATAAAATTATTTTTTTAAAAAAAGTTTGATAAAAAACTAAACACGGCAAACGAGTGTTTGTTTAGGGTTTGCTTTAAAGACTTTTTGCAGCCAGGCTCGCAAATCCGAATGGCCGGACAAGGTTGGGCGAATGTCTCGAAGCGTATTCAAAATCAAGACAAAAATCTTTCAAACACTCATGCGAATCTTACTTCTTTTTCTCCCATTTTTCCTCGTTTACAGGAATGTCGCCGCGCAGAACACCGGCTCGCTCGCCGGCTCTGTAAAAGACAAACTCACTCAGGAGGCGCTGATAGGCGCGTCTGTCAAACTCGACGACAGCGACCTGGGCGCGGTGACGGATGTGGATGGTAACTTCCGCATTGCGGGTATCCCGCCGCGCACTTACAATGTTACCATTTCCTATTTGGGCTACGCCAGCCAAACAAAATTCAACATCGTCATCACAACGGGCAATGTCAACCAACTCAATGTCGAACTGGAACCCGACGCCAAATCGCTCGGCGAGGTAGTGGTGGCCGAGAACCGTTCGGTGCGCATCGCTTCTATCGAAACACCGCTCTCTATCCAGAATCTTTCTGCGGAGGAAATCAAAAGCAACCCCGGCGGCAACTTCGATATTAGCCGGGTGGTGCAGGCGTTGCCGGGCGTGGGCGGCGTGGCCGGTACAGGCGGCGGCTTTCGCAACGACTTGATTATCAGAGGCGGCGGGCCGAGCGAAAACGTGTTTTACCTCGACGGCGTGGAAATCCCCGTCATCAATCACTTTTCCACGCAGGGCGCGGCAGGCGGACCGGTGGGAATGCTCAACGTGTCTTTTATCGAAGACGCTACCTTGTCGAGCAGTGCTTTCAATGCCCGCTACGACAATACACTTTCGTCGGTGCTGCAATTCCGCCAACGCGACGGCAACCCGGAAAGAATACAGGGAAATGTTCGGGTGAGCGCCTCCGAAACCGCCCTTACTGCAGAAGGGCCGCTGGGCAAAAAGAACGGCAAAACAACTTTTTTGGCTTCGGCCCGGCGCTCTTATCTCCAACTTTTGTTCGAGGCACTCGGCTTGCCCATTCGACCGGATTATTGGGATTTTCAATACAAAATCACGCACAAAATCAACTCAAAAACGACGCTCACCGCGCTCGGCGTGGGCGCGATTGACGATTTTTTCTTTGAAGCGCCCAAAGACGCGACTCCCGAAAATTTGTACATTTTAAGCGCGACGCCGGGTGTCAACCAGTGGAACTACACACAGGGCTTTACACTCAAACGCCTCATTAACAACGGATTTTGGAACCTGACGCTTAGCCGCAATATGCTCGACAACCAACTTGACCAGTTCGCCGACAACACGGACGGCAAGCAGTCGGACGAGTCGAAACGCATTCTCGGCATACAAAGTCAGGAAATCGAAAACAAACTTCGGTTCGATATCAACCGCTATTCGGGCGCGTGGAAATTCAGCGCGGGCATCATGGCTCAATATGTCAAATACAACAACAATTCCTACACCCGGCTGCGGGCGGAAGTGCTCGATTCGGCGGGAGTCGTCGTTCAACCTGCGGTGGAGCAGCGTTTCAACACGGCGATTGATTTTTTCAAATTCGGCGGATTCGGTCAGGTCAACCGCACTTTTTTCAACGAACGGCTTGGCGTATCGGCAGGTGTCCGGGTGGATGGCAACACGTTCACGGACGATGGGGAAAACGTGCTTAACACCTTCAGCCCTCGCCTTAGTTTGAGTTATGCGCTGGCTCCCAAATGGAAAGCGAACGCCTCGGTAGGCCGCTACTTTAAAACCCCACTTTACACCGTGCTGGGCTACCGCGACGAATCGGGCAGTTTGGTCAACAAAGACCAACCCTATTTGCGCAGCGACCATTATGTGGCGGGACTCGAGTTTGTGCCGACCCGCGTGTTGCGTTTCACACTCGAAGGTTTTTACAAAAAATACGAAGACTACCCCGTCAGCGCGTTCGACGGCATTTCGCTTGCCAACCGCGGCGGCGGGTTCGGTATTCTCGGCAACGAGCGCGTGTTGGCTACCGGCACAGGCGAGGCTTACGGTCTGGAATTGTTTGCGCAGCAAAAACTGAACAACGACCTTTACTTTACAGGCTCGTACACTCTTTTTTGGTCAAAATTCAGCAACGCAGACGGCGAACTGACCGCTTCGGCCTGGGATAATCGCCATTTGCTCTCTCTGCTCGCCGGTTACAAATTCAAACGGAACTGGGAACTGGGCATCAAATACCGCCTGCAAGGTGGCGTGCCTTATACCCCCCTCGACTTGGAAGCCAGCCGCCTCAATTACGCCACGATTGGAACCGGTGTGCTCGACAACAGCCGGCTCAACACCCTGCGTCTCGGCAACTTTAGTCAATTAGACCTCCGTTTGGATAAAAAATGGAATTTCCGACGCACTACGCTCGACGTATTCATTGATGTCCAAAACCTGCTGAACACCGTGAACCCCGCCCCACCCAACTACACCTTCCAACGGACTTCCGATGGCAAAGCATTCGTCACCACCGACGGTCAGCCTCTGCGGACCGATGGCAGCAACGCTGTGCCTTTGCTACTTGAAAACACAGAAGGCTCTTTGCTGCCCAGTATCGGCATCATCGTAGAGTTTTAAGATGACGACGACGAAAGGTTCGAACAACTTTTTAAAAGTCTGTGGTTGTTTTGTCTCCGTTTCCTAGCATTGCCCTTTAAAATGAAAAATGCAGGCCTTGCCGCATGGAAAGATAATCCACTTTTTTTCGTTTGAAAGTTTATCCACTCATTCAATTGGCACTTCAAATGAGAAAACTGATTTTTCTCCTGCTCGCCGCATCGCTTTTTTCCCCTAATACTTACGCCATTGGCGATTCCTTAAAAAGTGATACGCTGAACGTACTTGCCTTGTCTGGTCTGCAAATGTTCGATAAACCCGATGGTACGGTTATCGCGAACGTGCCTTACGGCGCTAGCGTAGTAGCGTATGGTGTTCGACCCGGAGATGGGATTGACACAATCGAAAACATTCCAGGTCGTATTACTCGGGTAAGTTGGCAAGGAAAAGAAGGTTATCTTTTCAATGGTTTTTTGAGTCAATTGCCTGCACCAGATACAAGCGTAAAAAATCTCACGGCGTATTGCGAACGGTATTTCCAGAAGTTTGGCGATCCTGTCATTTTTATGAGCACCTGGCAACCGGAACGTGTAGTAACGCACATCCAATTTTATCGTTACAAAGGAGGCTCCCAAATCGAATTAAAAACCGACGAGCCGACTTGGAACCCACATGTGAAGATGAGCGTAGGCAGCCCATTGCTCACAAAGGATTTGTTTTTGGTGGCGAAAGCTATTTTCCGACATCTCGGAGCGGATTCCTTGATAATGCCCCAGCCTACGCGGTTCGCCTATCCATTGGGAGATAATCGGGATTGCGAGGTTGATGAGAAAGGACCTTGTTTTGTACTGCCCCACAAACTTTTTGAGTTTGGGTATCAACTACCAAAACTCGATAACGACTACTTCCCGCATCTTGGCATCGGGCAGACAGAAGATGAAAGTTACGTGAAGTACTACTTATGGGCTGGCGAGTAAACTTCTGTTCTTTCCATACAAGAGAAATTTATTAGTCAAATCTTTTCGCTTTTCCTACCTTCGCCCCTCGAAATGAAAAAACGACACCCTTCGCTTTTCACTTCGGCCATGCCGGAATTCGGGTTTTTGACCCGGTTTCCGGCATTTTTTTAATTATTTCGATTGGTTCGATTGGTTCGATTAGACCGATTGGTTCGATTGATTCGATTGGTTCGATTGATTCGATTTAGCCGATTTTGACCAATCGAATCAATCGAATCAATCGAATCAATCGGTCTAATCGAATCAATCGAATCAATCGGTCTAATCGAACCAATCGAACCAATCGAATCAATCGAATCAATCGAATCAATCGGTCTAATCGAACCAATCGAATCAATCGAACCAATCGAATCAATCGAATCAATCAAATGACATCGGAAGAACTAAAAAAGCGGTTCAAAGACTGGGCGGTTGAAGTCGTCCTATTTACGCGAACCCTTCCAAATACGCCTGAGTTTAAAGCCGTTCGCAATCAGATGGTGCGGTCAGCCCCTTCAGCGGCAGCGAATTACAGGGCCGCTTGTCGCCGTAAGTCAGGCAAAGATTTTATCAATAAACTCAAAATCGTAGAGGAAGAACTGGATGAAACGATGTTTTGGCTCGAATTTACAGTCGCTCTTGACGCTGAATTTCGGCCTGCGATAGTCCCTCTTTACAAAGAAGCCGATGAACTGATTTCAATCATCGTATCGTCCATCGGAACAGCCAGAAAAAACTTAAAAAAAACCAACCCCAAACCTCCCCAATCGACTTAATCGAAAAATCGAACCAATCGAACCAATCGAATCAATCGACTTAATCGAATCAATCGAACCAATCGAATCAATCGAACCAATCGAATCAATCGAACCAATCGAATCAATCGAACCAATCGAATCAATCGGTCTAATCGAATCAATCGAATCAATGCGAGATACCTCCATCCAATCCATCCTCATCATCGGCTCCGGCCCCATCGTCATCGGCCAAGCCTGCGAATTCGACTATTCCGGCTCACAGGCCAGCCGTTCCCTGCGCGAAGAAGGCATCAAAGTCGCCCTCATCAACTCGAACCCGGCCACCATCATGACTGACCCGGTGACGGCAGACTACGTTTATCTCCGCCCCCTCACGCCGGAGAGCATCGAGGCAATTTTGCAGGAACATCAGGAAAACATCGAACTGCCTGCCCTCGACGCGGTGTTGCCCACCATGGGCGGCCAAACGGCGCTCAACCTCGCCATCGAGTGCGAAAAACTCGGCATTTGGGAAAAATATGGAGTGCGCATGATTGGCGTAGACACCAAAGCCATCGAGACGACCGAGAACCGCGAAGAGTTCAAAAAACTTGTCGTGGACTTGGGTCTTTCCGTCGCACCTTCCTACATCGCCAACTCCTATTTAGAAGGCAAAGAAGCGGGACAAAAGATTGGTTTTCCGTTGGTGATACGCCCGTCGTACACGCTCGGCGGCACGGGCGGAGGATTTGTGATGCGCGAAGAAGACTTCGACGAAGCCCTCAAACGCGGCCTCAACGCCTCGCCCACCCACGAGGTTTTGGTAGAAAAAGCCGTGCTCGGCTGGAAGGAATTCGAACTCGAACTCCTGCGCGACCAAAACGACAACGTCGTCATCATCTGCACCGTCGAAAATCTCGACCCGATGGGCATCCACACCGGCGACAGCATCACCGTCGCCCCGGCCATGACTTTGAGCGACACAGCCTATCAGGAAATGCGCAACCAGGCTATCAAAATCATGCGCGCGCTTGGCAACTTCGCCGGCGGCTGCAACGTGCAGTTTGCCCAAAACCCTGAAAACGAAGAACTCATTGCCGTTGAAGTCAATCCCCGCGTGTCTCGCTCCTCTGCCCTCGCCTCCAAAGCGACAGGCTATCCGATTGCAAAAATCGCAGCCAAACTCGCCATCGGCTACACACTCGACGAGTTGAAAAACCAAATTACCAAAACCACTTCGGCCTATTTCGAGCCAACGTTGGACTATGTGATTGTAAAAATGCCGCGCTGGAATTTTGAAAAATTCCCCAACGCCGACTACCGCCTTGGTTTGCAAATGAAATCCGTCGGCGAGGTCATGGCGATTGGTCGAACCTTCAACGAAGCCCTGCAAAAAGCCTGTCAGAGTCAGGAAAACAACCGCACCGGACTCGGCGCCGACAAAAAGGAATGGCTCAAAACCGACGACATCATGGAGCGGTTGGAAAAGGTGAGCGACGACCGCATTTACCGCGTGAAAGACGCATTGCGGCTCGGCATCCCGTCCAAAACCGTTCAGAAATTCACCAATATTGACCCCTGGTTTATCGGGCAAATCAAGGATTTGGTGAAAATGGAAGAGCGGCTTTTGCGCTACAATGTGCCGGAAGACATCCCGACCGATTTTTTCATCGAACTTAAAAAATCCGGCTACTCCGACGCACAAATCGCGTGGTTGCTGCGTATTGATGAAAAATTCGTGACCCAGGAGCGCAAACGCCGGGGCATCCGGCGCGTGTACAAAATGGTGGACACCTGCGCCGCCGAGTTCGAGTCGAAGACCAATTATTTTTATTCGACTTTTGAAAGTGGCGCAGCCGACGAGGCACGTTTACGAAACCTCGAAGGTTTTGTAAACGTCGAAGCATCGCCCAAAAACGAAAGCATCGTCACCGATAAGAAAAAAATCGTCGTACTCGGTTCCGGCCCCAACCGCATCGGGCAAGGCATCGAATTCGACTACTGCTGCGTACACGGTTTGCTGGCGGCGAAAGAAGTTGGCTACGAGGCCATTATGGTCAACTGCAACCCCGAAACGGTCTCCACCGATTTCGATATGGCCGACAAACTCTACTTCGAGCCGGTATATTGGGAGCATTTGGAAGAAATCCTCGAACACGAAAAACCCGAAGGCGTCATCGTGCAACTCGGTGGCCAAACGGCGCTCAAACTCGCCGAAGACCTCCATAAAAAAGGCTGGAACATCATCGGCACCTCGTTCAACGACATGGACATCGCCGAAGACCGGGGGCGTTTCAGCGACCTTTTGAAAGAACTCAACATCCCCTACCCCAAGTACGGCGCTGCCCGCGATGTGGACGAGGCGCTGGAAATCGCGAAGAAAATTCCCTACCCGCTTTTGGTGCGCCCGTCCTACGTTTTGGGTGGTCAACGCATGAAAATCGTCATCAACGACAACGAGTTGGAGCGCCAGGTGCTCACCATTTTCAAACACCTGCCCGACAACCGGGTGCTGATTGACCAATTCCTCGAACGTGCGAAAGAGGCCGAAATTGACGCGATTTTCGATGGCGACGAAATGCACGTCATGGGTATTATGGAACACATCGAGCCGGCGGGCATCCATTCGGGCGATTCGTCGGCAGTGTTGCCGCAGTATTCGCTCGGCCCCATCGTCATCGAGCAAATGGTCGAGTACGCGGAAAAAATCGCCCGCGCCCTGAACATTAAAGGCTTGATAAACATACAGTTCGCCATCAAAAACGACGAGGTGTACGTCATCGAGGCCAACCCACGCGCCTCGCGCACCACGCCTTTCATAGCCAAAGCTTATGGAGTACCGTACCTGAACATCGCTACCAAAGTGATGCTCGGCACGCACAAACTCAAGGACTTCGACATCACGCAAAAACTCGACGGCTACGCCATCAAAATCCCGGTGTTTTCCTTCGAAAAATTCCCCGGCGTGGACAAACGCCTCGGCCCCGAAATGAAAAGTACGGGCGAGGCGATTTACTTCATCAAAGATTTGAAAGACCCGTATTTCAGGGAATTGGAGAGGAATCGGAGTATGTATCTGTACAACTAATAAAAGCCGCTCCCGATTTGGGAACATTTTTTATTTTTGCAACGTCCTTATGCGCGTCATCGCCGTCAAAACGCTGAAACATTATTGGGAAAAACACCCCGAAGTCGAGGGCGCCTTGCTTTCATGGTACGAAGAAGTTTCCGAGGCAATATGGGAAACACCGAACAGCCTGAAAGAACAGTTTGGGAACGCTTCGTTAGTTGGTAGCAAACGGGTGATTTTCAACATTCACGGCAACAAATACCGACTGATTGTTGACATTGAATTCAAATTTAAAATCGTTTTCATCGTCTGGTTTGGGACGCACAAAGAGTACGACCAAATTGACGCAAAAACTGTCCGCTATGTTAAAACCGATAAAAAATGAAACCCAGTACGAGGCAGCTTTGGAGCGCATCTATGAACTGATGCAACTTGACCTCGAACCGGGCACCGAGGCTGGCGATGAATTGGAAATCCTCTCTTTGTTGGTGAAAGACTACGAAAACGTCCATTATCCTGTTCCAAAACCACATCCTATCGAAGCCATCAAATTTCGACTCGAACAGTTGGCGCTGTCCGAATCCGAACTGACCCGAATCTTGGGCAGCCGCAGTCGCAAGTCAGAGATTCTTTCCGGCGAGCGAAAACTGAGTTTGGAGATGATACGCAAACTGAACCAAGAGTTGAAGATTTCGGCGGAGGTGCTGATACAGGCGTATTGATGGCGAAGCAATTTACTTCATCAAGGATTTGAAAGACCCGTATTTCAGGGAGTTGGAAAGGAATCGGAGTATGTATCTTTACAATTAAAAACTACCATGCAAGTAAAAGAACCTTTGTTTGATTATAGCCCCGTGCATATTTAAAGGAACGAGACGGATGATTTAGTGAAAAAAGAGCAGATGAGTTCGGGGTCATCAGCGATTTCGTGAAGTGCATATTCTACGGCAGTTTGCAAATCGTCCAAATTGAGAAAAATCCGGTTTTTGAGTTTGTGGCACTTGAGGTAATCCCAAAGTAATTCTATGGCATTTAGTTGTGGGCAATAAGGTGGTAGTGCTTCGAGGTGTATTATACCGGGGTTGTGTTGCAAAAAATCTTTTACCGGCTGACCCTTATGAATTGAAGCACCATCCCATACGACCAGCATTTTGGTGTTCGTCAGTTCTTCGGTGCTCAACCAAGTGAAAAACTCCTCAAAATCTTCAGCCTTGAAAGGGAGGCGTTGGATTTGCCAGCACAAATCACCCCGGGTTGAAATCATGCCGAACAGATTCAGATGCTCGCGGCTTTTGAATTCTTGAAGCACCGGAGTCTGGCCCTTGGGGGCCCAAGTTTTGGCGCAAAAGGGCAGCAAGCAAACCCCACACTCATCGGCATGAAACAATACGCGGTTTTCCGCTTCACTTTTTTTTAATGCGACCTATGTCCTCTGCATACCACTTCTGCACCCGCTCTTCCGAACGCTGGCGAGCCTGTTTGGAAGGCCGTTGCAGCGACCATCCGACCTTTTTCAGCAACCGCCCCACATGGGATGGGTCATACTTTACCCCAAAAAGTCGCTCAATCACAACACCAACGCGACCCCGCGTCCATATTTCCCCTTCAAATCCCTGCGCTGTACAACCCTTGTTCAACTCTTCCACCAGGCGCCGCAGGTCTTCGGTTCCTAATTTGCTCTGGGTTCCGCCTGGCGGAAGGCTCTTGTACCAAGCAGGATTGTCTGCATCGTATCGCGCAAGCCATCGTGACAACGTTGATTTGGGTATCCCCAAACTGGACATGATGTCTTGGCGGCTCTTACCTGAACGGAACATCTCTACCGCTCGCAGGCGCATCCCTTCATACGAAACTGAACTCAAACGTTTTTTCATGCTCAAAATGAAGCAAAGATACGCCCTTTGTTCCTTTAAAAATGCACGGGGCTATATATACCTAACGGGGTGCAGGCACAGGTTGTATGTGGAGAAGCCAAGACGACTCTAAGCGATATGAACGCAAACAGATTCGACCTTATCATCACATCCCCACCGTACAACGTCGGCAAGAGTTACGAGACAAAACAGTCAATTGAGGCTTATTTAGCCACGCAAGAGGGGATCATTACCGAGCTAATACGGGTGCTGGCTCCACAAGGCAGCATTTGTTGGCAGATAGGAAACTATGTTGATAAGGGAGAAGTGTTTCCATTGGATATTTTTTATTACCAAATTTTTAAGAAACATGGGTTGCAACTGCGCAATCGGATCATTTGGCATTTTGGGCACGGCTTGCATGCCAGTAACAGATTTTCTGGCCGATACGAGACCATTCTTTGGTTTACCAAAACTGACAACTATATTTTCAACTTGGATGATGTACGTGTACCCTCAAAATATCCGGGTAAACTTCATTTCAAAGGAGAAAAAAAGGGACAGCCATCGGGCAATCCTCTTGGGAAAAATCCTTCAGATATTTGGGAGATCGTTGCCCAAGATTGGGAAACGACTTTGTGGAACATACCAAATGTCAAGTCAAACCACCCCGAGAAAACCGAACATCCCTGCCAATTTCCAATCGAATTGGTTGAACGGTGCGTGCTGGCATTGACTAATCCGAACAGTTGGATTCTGGACCCTTTTGCTGGGGTAGGTTCTACTTTGCTCGCCGCGTTGAAAAATGAACGAAACTCCATCGGAATCGAAAAAGAACCAGACTATTGTCAAATCGCCGAGCAGCGGATCTGCGATCTGCGATTAGGGAAACTCAAATTTCGCCCAATCAACAAGCCCATCCATGTCCCGTCGTCAAATGACAAAGTAGCTCGCATTCCGAAGGAATGGGCTGCCAACAATAGCCAAGTTTCCGCAACAAAAACCCTGTTTGAGCCATAATAGCTGGAATATATTCTTTCAATGGCGGTGTTGAATATGTACAAAAACACTTCAAAACCGAATTGGCAGAAGTCGTACGCGCTATTGAGGCCGTCAATTCGGAACACCACAGAACAAAGGAGAGCAGGGAGAAAACGATGCCCGGTAAAATGCTTTATAGTCCGGTAGGACTGAACAAAGCCTTCAAAGACGAACTATTTCCATTGGGCTGGAAAAATGTTAAAGAGGTGTGCGAGTACAGCCAGAATTTTTATGTGGATGGATACCAAAGTCCCTTCAAAGGAAAAAGGCACCCATATCGGGACATGGATTTTGTGAAGAACAAGTTAGGTGTAGAAGTGCAATTCGGCAAGTACTCATTCATGGTTTATAACGTCTGCGCCAAAATGACGATTTTCAGAAAACTTGGACACATCGAAGCCGGAATTGAGGTAGTCCCAGTTAAAGAATTGGCGGAACACATGAGTACGGGAGTCTCTTATTTCGAGCAATTTGTCTGGGATTTGGAACAACGAGGCGTAGCGAATATTGATGTACCGGTGATGATCATTGGAATTGTAGGATAATTCGCATGACTGTGTTCTTATAACGCCTCGGCCCTGAAATGAAAAGCACGGGCGAGGCGATTTACTTCATCAAAGATTTGAAAGACCCGTATTTCAGGGAATTGGAGAGGAATCGGAGTATGTATTTGTACAACTAAGATGATTTACAATCAAATTTCTCCAGAACAAGTCAGTATTGACTTCATCAACGGCTATTTGACCCCTTGGGCATTGCTGATGGACTATTGCACTAATGAAGTGGGATATACCTACTTTTTTAGGCGAATCGAAAAATCAGGCGATTTGCACGAAACGGTATTTCAAACAATTAAAAACGGATTGGATACCAGAGATGGAAACACTGAGAGAAAATCTATTTTGCCATTAAAAGAAAAACGCGGGCTGGTAGAAATAACGGATTGGGAAAACACCTTGAAAGGCCATCTCCAGCCGTGGTTTTGGTGGATGCAGGAAACTCTGAAAACCAACAAGAACGGGCGATTTTGGCCGGATGATTTTTTGGAAGTATTTAAGGTCTTTTTTCAAAATCAAAATATCAGGTGTTGGAAAATGGAAGAGTGGACGAAAAACGACCTCTTTTACGATTGGGGCGGAATCGGGTTCGATGATTTCTTTTTTGAAAACGAGGGGTACGTTTTCCATCTTCACTTTCAAGTTTGCGATTGACGATGCATACTTCATCAAGGATTTGAAAGACCCGTATTCCCGAGAGTTGGAAAGGAATCGGAGTATGTATTTGTACAATTGATGCTCAAGTTTTTGCGAATCCTCTGGTGGCTTTTTTTGTTGTCAGCGCCTCTTGTTGCTGGCTATGTGCTCTCTAGAGCGCGTGGGATGGAATCATTTTTTTTTCCTTGTGCATGACAGGAGTTTATTTTGTTCAAGGAGTCTATTTTTTAATCCGTTCGCTGCGATTTCTTTTTGCAAAAAATTACTCTAAGGCCGGTTGGAATTTTGCTGGCTTGCTCGTCACGGCGGGATTGTTTTTTGCCATGTTCTGGATTTGGGCATTTCATTGGATAGGAACGAGCACAAACCCGCCATATCAAAACAGGCCTTTCTAATTGACCATGAACATCATCAAAATCATCACCGTCCTCAACTGGCTCGTCATCGCCATTCTCGCATTTTTGGTCATCGCCGAAACGCTCTCGCCCGCCAAAGGCGGCGACGCGGCAGGCAGGGGCATGGGGCAGGCGATTTATTACCTCGCTATCATCGCTTTGTTCGTGTTGCTTGGTTTGAATTTATTACCCTACAACTGGGCAAAATACACGGCCTTCGCGCTGGTCGCTTTGCCCATTCTTTTCATAAAAGTTGCCCCCTCGTGGCGGAATATGAAACGCAATGTGAGCAACATGCTCGAGGAGGCCAAGCCCATTTTCCCCGACAAAGAACGCGACCGCATCGCACGGGCTATCTATGAAGGCAAGTCGGGAAAAGTGTGGGAACTGCTGCAAACGCCTCCGCCGAACCTCAACGAAGACGGCGAACTTCTCGCTTACGCCATCAATGCAGTCGGCCATTCTGGCTACAAACCCGAAGAAAGGATGAAATGCCTCAAGTTGCTGTTTCAGGCAGGCGCAAAACTTGACAGCGTGAACCGCGGGTTGGAAGTGCCAATTCATTTTGCCGCCGCTGATGTCGGGAACGCCGAACTGCTCCGGCTTTTGCTCGAACATGGCGCCGATGCCAACGCCCAACATCGCTATTTCAAACGTCATATCCTGTTCGAAGCCGTCGGTGCGCACGGCGAGCCGGAGGCGACGGTCAAGACGTTGCTCGATTTCGGTGCCGACCCGAACGCAACTGCTGTGCACGACGATGAGCAAGGACCCATCACGCCTTTGTGGCGAGCAGCGGAATTAGGGCGTTGGGGCATTTGCGCGACCCTTATAGAGCGCGGTGCCGACTCGAACATCAAAACGGCTGACGGAAAATCGTTTCGTTCGCTCGTCGAGAAAGTCTCCGAAAACTTCACGCCGCACTACTTTGCTTCTCAAGAGGATTTTGACCGGTTGAAAAAAATACTCAAGTAACCCCAACCTTCTAGTTGGCGAGACAACCCGTTCGCCAACCAGAAGGTTGGCGTTACGAAGTACAATACAACGGCCGACGAAGTTGAGCGAAGTAAGTTCGCCAACCAGAAGGTTGGCGTTACGAATGCCCCGCAAAAAACCTTTACCACACCAACCGCTACCCGTGCACACAACTAACGCAGACATTCAATCACCTCGCATCGCCATTATCGGCGCAGGCTGCTCAGGCCTGGCGGCCATCAAAGTGCTGACAGAAAACGGCCTCGACAATTTGGTTTGCTTTGAAAAAAACGACCAAATCGGCGGCAACTGGGTCTATACCGCTTCCGAGAGCCATAGCAGCGTGTGTGAAACCACGCACATCATCTCCAGCAAGTGGCTTTCGCGCTTCAGCGATTTCCCCATGCCCGCAGAGTACCCCGACTACCCCAGTCATCGGCAGGTGTTGGCCTATTTCCAACAATATGCCGACAAGTTTGACTTGCGAAAACATATCCGCTTTAAAACGGAAGTGCTCAAGGCGGAAAAAATCGAACAGGAACGTTGGCGACTCACGCTTGTGGATGGCTCCGCCGAAGAGTTTGATTATTTGCTCGTGGCCAATGGTCACCACTCTGCACCGCGCCACCCCGTCTGGAGAGATGATTTTACGGGGCAATACTTTCATTCCCATAGTTTTAAGAACAATCAAGGCTTCGAGGGCAAGCGAGTGCTTGTGGTAGGGGCTGGCAATTCGGGATGCGACTGCGCCGTGGAAACCAGCCGTGTGGCCGAGCGTGTTGACATCAGTGTTCGTAGCCCGCAATACATTATCCCGAAATTTTTCCTCGGCAGGCCCACCGATATTTTTGCCGCGAAAATGATTTGGTTGCCGCGTTCGGTGCAGGATGCGCTGCACAAAATAAGCGTCCGTGTGCAAGTGGGTCGCTATCGCTACTACGGCCTGCCTGAGCCGGACTTTCCCCCCACCCGCTCCCACCCTACCGTCAACTCGGAGATGCTCGAAAAAATCCGTCATGGCAAGGTGCATCCGCGCCCCGGCATTGAGCGCGTGGAAGGCCGCACCGTTCGCTTCACCGATGGCTCCTCCTCCGAATATGATGTCATCATCGCCGCCACAGGGTATCTGATGAATCTTCCATTTTTCGACAAAGACTTTATTGATTGGGAAAACGCGCTAAGCGTGCCGCTCTATCTCCGCATTTTTCATCCGGCACACAAGTCGTTGTTTTTCATAGGGTTGGTGCAGCCCCAGGGCAGTATTTGGCCGCTTTCGGAAGCGCAGGCCCGCTTGGTGGCCCGCCTGCTGAAAGGCCAATGGGCGCTCCCTGCTCACTGGCAGCAGTTGGCAGAGGAAGAGGGCCAAGCCACCGAGCGGGCGTTTTTCAAAAGCCCGCGCCATGCGGTGGAAGTGCATTTTTTGCCTTATTTGAAAAAATTGGAAAAGTTGGCGCGGTAAGAAAAAGGGGGAGGGCGAAGAACACCTTCCGAACTTTTCCCACGATTTTCAGTTTCCCTCCCGAATTTTGCGTCGCAATGGAGAATAACGAACCCACACGCCCCAAACTTACCCGTGAGAGCCTGCGCGAGGCGCTCAAGATTTTTGAGTACATCCGCCCCTACAAATGGCAATTTGTTTTCGGGCTATTTCTGCTGTTTCTCGGCAGCTCGGTCTTTCTGGTGTTTCCCAAAGTCATCGGCCAAATGCTGGACGTGGCGCAGGGCAAAGTCACTACCGACCTTGATTTGCCGACCATTGGCCTCTGGCTCATTGGCATCCTTGTTTTTCAGGGCATCGTGTCCTATTTGCGCGTCATGATGTTTGCCCAAGTCAGCGAAAAAGGGACTGCCGACATTCGTGTGGCGCTCTACCGGCGGCTTATTTCCCTGCCCATTGTTTTTTTTGAAAAAAGCCGCGTCGGCGAGTTGGTGAGCCGCCTCACCAACGACGTGGAAAAACTCTACAATACTTTCTATTTTATCCTTGCCGAATTTTTGCGCCAAATCATCATTCTGGTCGGCGGCATAGCGGTGTTGTGGTGGATGTCGCACCAATTGGCATTGGTCATGCTCGGCACTTTTCCGGTCATCGTGATAGGAGCCATGTTCTTTGGGCGGTGGGTGCGCAAGCTCTCCAAAGAGCGCCAAAACAAACTGGCCGAGACCAACACCATCCTCGACGAGACCTTGCAGAGCATCCATGCGGTGAAGGCGTTCACAAACGAGCTGTTTGAAAGCCAGCGTTACACGCGCTCCAACACATCGGTCGTGAGTGTGTCCATGCGCTATGCCAAAGGTCGGGCCGTGTTCGCCGTCTTCATCATCACCATGTTGTTCGGGGCACTTTTTTTTGTCATTGGCTATGGGATGCACATGGTGCAGACGGGGCAAATCACGGCAGGCGACTTGATTGCATTTGTGACTTACACAGCCATCATCGGGGGCAGCATCGCCAGTTTGGGCAATTTTTACACGGAGCTCGTGGGGGCAGTGGGCGCTACGGAGCGCGTCCGGGAAATCCTGAAATCACCGACGGAAGTGGAAGACCGCCCGCGGGGCAACCTCCACGCTGGTCGCCTTCGCGGCCATGTCTCTTTTGAAGACGTGCATTTTTCCTATCCGACCCGTGCAGATGTGGAGGTGCTGAAAGGGGTGAGTCTGGAAATTCCCGCAGGGCAAAAAGTCGCCATTGTGGGTCAGAGCGGCGCGGGCAAATCCACCATCATGCAGTTGCTGCTGCAATTTCATTTTCCGGCCTCAGGCGAACTTTTTGTGGATGGCAGACGCATTTACGACTACGACCTCGAATCGTATCGCTCCAATTTTGCCATCGTTCCACAAGAGGTCATCCTCTTTGGCGGCACTATTCGGGAAAACATACTCTACGGAAAGCCCGACGCGACGGAAGCGGAAATCATCGCCGCCGCTCGCCAAGCCAATGCTTGGGATTTCATCTCGAAGTTCCCCGAAAAATTGGAGACCGTCGTCGGCGAGCGCGGCATCAAGCTCTCCGGCGGCCAGCGCCAGCGCATCGCCATCGCGCGTGCCATTTTGAGAAATCCGAGCATTCTCTTGCTCGACGAGGCGACTTCCTCACTCGATGCCGAATCTGAAAAAGTGGTTCAGGAGGCTTTGAACAACCTGATGGAAGGCCGCACGAGCATCATCATCGCGCATCGGCTGGCGACGATTCGGGACGTGGACTGCATCTATGTGTTGGAAAATGGCCGCATCGTGGAGCAAGGCACGCATGAGGAATTGTCGGCGAAAGAGGATGGGGCATATTCAAGTTTGGCGCGATTGCAATTTGAAATGGCTTAACTATTCCGCATCATTGTCTCCAAGGGCAATTCAAAACCCGGCAACACATCTTCACCCGACAGTTTTTTCCCCGAAAACCCTTCCACAATTTCTGGTTTGCCTTTGCCAGCGCGATAGATGTAGGCTTTTTCCTCGTAAGGGTCAATCAGCCAGGCAAGCCTGACGCCGTTTGCCATCCAGGTTTCAGTCATTTTGGTTTGGGGGTTTTTTCAAACGGTCGGTACCGGAGCGGACTTCTGCAACGAAATCGGGGACGATTTTTACAAAATCTTCTTCCCGGCCGGGATTTGCTGCCAATCGTTCGGGCGAAATCCAAGCGACATCGGGCGATTTGGTAGAGGCACTTGGCAAGTCGAAACCAGTGGAAGGGCTAAAAAATTCACCCAAATTCGTCTGGGCAAACCAAACGTAAAATAGGCCGTTGAGTTTGAACTCGCGGCTGCCAGAGCCTTTTTTTTTACAGGAGACATGACAGTAACGGTTCCATTGGCTTCCCGCTCCATGCCCAAGTCGGGGTAGCGCTCGGCCAGCGCCGTGAACTCCTCCTTGCTCAACGGGCGCTGCAACTCCACTGGGCCGTAGTGCAAGGCCAGGTCTTCCAACGTGATTTCTTTGCGGCGCGACAAGAGAGCAGTCATGGTATGCCCAGATTAAAGAGGATTTGAACCTGCCCGTTGGCAAGGCAGGGATGCCCTTGATTGATTTGCATGATTTCCAAAGGATTGCGAGCACCGTTCGTTCAAAACCACCTTGTCAGACCCTGTACTCAGGGGATTGCCCGGCCAAGTAAAGCGGACGGGACTGATTTGCGTTGACTATATCAATTATTTTTGATGAACAAAAGTAACATTTTTCATCAAGATTGCTTCGGGATAATCTCCGTCTGCTCGCCAAAGTATTGCGCGAATTTTCCCAAATCCTCCGCCAAATCTTTGTTTTGCGTGGCCCGCAGGTAGGTTTGTCCCAGCGAGCGAAGTATCTGATAGACAAACCGGTCCATCTCGATGACCTGCATCTCCTTCGTCCATAAGTCGATGCGCAGGGTGTCGCGGTGCTCCTTGTCGAACAGCGCAACGGCCATCGCCTTGCATTCTTCCATTTGGCCGTTGTTTCGGTCGCTTGCCGCCCATTCTATTTTGACTGGCACTTGTTCGGCATTCAGCCCTACTCGCAGCGTGATGTCACTCGTTTTGACTATTTCGTTGGATTCCATGTTTATCAAAAAAATTGTTTCAAAAAAGCGGGGCAAAGCTAAGTGAAAAAGGCGGGAGCGCCTACTTTTGCTCGCCATGTTTACTTGTCATTTCGGTATTGATTTCGATGGCCCGGTATATGCCCCTCCCAGCCCGACGAGGGTGAGCACGTTTTACGCTGGCCCGCAAAAACTGTTGCATTGGCTTGAAAATCAACTTGGTCTGTGTGGTTATCCCGAAAACACCGACTACCTCCGCATCGAACTATACCGACAGGCTTTGGGGCAGCACCTCATCGCACTCGAGCAGGACTCGCCCGCCAACCGACACCCCTTCTACGAAAAATCCTTCGCCGCCGACCGCTTTGCCACGGCTGCCACCTTGCTGGCTTGGCGCGACGAATTGTTGCTGGCCAGCAACGGGGGGTTTTCCCTTTTGGCATCTCTTGACGGGTTGCCCCCTCGATTGGCCACACTTGGCGCGGTAGAGGCATTGTTTCAAGAAAAATTGTCTGCTCCCGAGGCGGCAGTGCAAGCATTTGGTTTTGCCGACCGATTTGTGCAAACGTTGCGAACTTTAAAAAAACGGCCAGTCCCGTTGTCAAAAATCTGGCTTCACGAACCGGAGCACCTGCAAGCACCACATATTCAATGGTTGTTGCAAATCCTTCGTTCGCACAAAATCGAAATAGAGAGGGCCCATGCCATTTGTGCGGCAGATGCCAAGACGAATTTAGGGCACTTGCAGCGAAAAATGAGCGGCGAGGAGCTGGTGCCGCCCGCCGAGGTTGAGGCTTCCAGCATTCTCATTCTTCGCGCTCGCCGCGATAGCGACGCTGCGGTTGCTTTGGCGCAAATCGCCAAACACAACCCCGCATTTTGCCCGGTCTTCCTTGTGCCCGAGATGAATTTATTGCTGGAGCGGGCGTTGGTACTCGAAGGTTTTCCGGCAATGGGCATTCTGTCTGCTTCCTCGGCTCGCCCCTCATTGCAAGTGCTCAAACTGGCTCCCGCTTTTCTGTGGGAACCGGTGGACGTGTTCAAAATCATGGAATTCGCCACCCTGCCCGTGAAGCCCCTCGATGGGGGGTTGGCATTGGAGATAGCGCGTGTGTTGGCTGAAAAGCCGGGAATGATGAGCGACACTTGGTTTGCGGCGGTGTATGGCTATTTGGAGCGAGCGGAAGTGCCCGATAGGGCACGGGAGCAATATGAGTTTTGGTTTGGTCGTCGTCGCTATTCAGCCAACGGCACTGCCCCCAAACGCGAGGCGATTGCGATTTACAACTATTTGCACGAGTGGGCGCTTGATTATTTTGATGAGACGGGCAGCACCAACACTTCCCTGCTGGTGTTGGCCGAGCAAGCACGACGCATCCGCGACTTGCTCGAGACCCTGCCCGAGCAACGCATCACTTTTCTCGAACTGGAGCGCATCGTCCGCACCATCTACGAGCCATCGCCGGTGCAGTTTGCGCCCGCAGAGTTGGGGCGATTCGAGTTCGTGCATAGCCCCGGCGCTTTGGCGACACCCGTGGACACCCTCGTTTGGTGGAATTGCCTGTACGAGAACACTACCCCTGCCCCCGACAAATGGCTATCGGAAGAACGAAACTTCTGCGAGCAGCATGGATGGCCCCTTGGCACACCGCGTCGGGAAAGCCAGCTGAACCTCCTGCGGCAGATGCGCCCGGTGTTGCAAACGGCACAAAGGCTCATCCTTGTGGTGCCAGAGCAGGCCGATGGCGCGGAAGCCGTGCCGAACCTGCTGTTGGGTGACATAGAGGCGACTTTCCCGTATCGGCAAGCGTTCACTTTTCGCCTCGACGACGAAGCCGACAGAAACCGCCTGAGCCAACTATGGCAAATGCCCGAGCGGTCTTTGTTGGCTGCTCGCCCTGCTGGTCGGGCGCATCCCCAAATGCGCATTGAGCGCCCCGATTTGCTCCCGGAAAGCGAGTATGAGACGCCGACCAACCTGGAGAGCCTTTTCTACTACCCACACCGCTGGTTTTTCAGGCAAAAAATGCGGCTTTACCCTTCAAGCCTGCTCAGCGTGACGGGCGACACCACCTTGCTCGGCAGTCTGGCTCACCGTTTTTTTGAAAAATTATTGAAGGAAGACATCACGGCACTCGACCGACGCGCCGTGCAGGAATGGGTGGACGCGGAAGCCGAGACCTTGTTGCCCCGCGAAGGAGCGACGCTCTTGCTGTATGGCCGCGAACCAGAGCGCAATGCATTCTTGAATCGGGTGAAAAACGCCGCTTGGAGCCTCGTGTCGCTGCTTCGCAACAATGGCTGGAGCGTGGCGCATACCGAACTTGACTTGGAAGGTTTTTTTGGAAAAATACCCGTGCGCGGCAAGGCCGACTTAGTGCTTCAACGTGCGGACGAGCTGGCCATCGTTGACCTGAAATGGAGCGGGGCCCGGCGGCGAAGGGAACTGATAAAAAATGGCGAGGATTTGCAACTTGTCCTTTACGCGCACTTGTTGCCTCCCGCCGGACAATGGCCCCACACGGCTTATTTCATTTTGGAAGAAGGGAAAATGATAGCCCGCAACACAATGGCCTTCAAAGAGGCTATTGCCGCCGGAAGCGACAACGAGGACCACGCGGCGGCTTGCGAAGCCATTTTTCAAAAAATGGAAAAAACATTCGCATGGCGCATGGAACAATTGCAACTTGGCACGCTGGAACTTCGCACTGCCCGCACGGCGCAAGAACTGGAGGCTATCTACGAGGGGCAACTTTTTGAACTCTTGGAAATGAAAACGGACGACGCACCGTGGGACGATTACCGGGTGCTGCTCGAAATGGGGCTGTAAAGCGACTTCCTCACCCAAACAAGCCAACCGCAAATCGCAAATCGTAAATCGCCCATGCGCTACTCTCTCTACATCTGTTTCTTCATCGGATTGTGTTATGTGACCTCGTTTCACTATTTCAAAAACTGGCAAAACGGCTTTTCGGGAGGCGACCCGAATGGGTATTACATTTGGCTGACTTCGTCGTTGTTGTATCGGGATGTGGAGAATCCGCAGACGACGCTACAAGTCCGTCGCAAGGTGTTTGGGCAGCCCGACCGCCCCATGGAGGATGAGGGATTCAGCCGCCCCACGGGGACGAGCGAAGAGGTTTATTTGAATAAGTACACGATGGGGATGGCAGTGCTATATGCGCCATTTTTCGCCGCTGCGCATTGGCTCGCGCCTTTGCTGGGCTACGAGCCAGACGGGTATTCGATGATTTATCGCTACTTGGTGTTTTTGAATGCGTGCGTGTATGGTTTCCTTGGCTTGCTGGTGCTGCGGAAGGTACTGCTCCGATATTTCCCCGACCGCATCGCGGCGTGGGTGCTGGGAGCGATTGGCTTGGCGACGAATTTATACTTCTTTTCGGTTTGGAATACCGGCATGAGCCATGCGGGGTCGTTCTTGTTGTTTGCGCTGCTGCTCTTGTTCACCGAGCGGTGGTATGAGACGCAACGCATCGCCTATGCGGTGGGAGTGGGGCTTGCTTTTGGTCTGATTGCGCTGATTCGCCCTTCCGATGCGATGATGGCCTTGGTGCCGCTCCTTTGGGGCATTTCGTCGTGGCAGGCTTTGCGCGGGCGTCTTGCATTGTTGCTTGCCAAATGGCTGCATTGCGCGGCATTGGTTGGCTGCGCGGTATTGGTGGGCCTGCCACAATTGTTGTTCTGGAAAAAACACGCCGGCACATTTTTCTATTACAGCTACGGCGACGAGGGTTTTGACTTTTCCAATCCGCATTTGCTGGAAGGTATATTCGGGTATCAAAACGGCTGGCTCGCCTACACCCCCGTGATGTATCTCGCCATCTTTGGCATCTGGTGGCTGTGGAAAAGCCGCAACAATTATCTGCTACCCGTCCTGCTCATCCTGCCCGCTCAACTTTACCTCATTTACAGCTATTGGTGTTGGCAATGGACCAACGGCTTCGGCGCTCGACCCATGATACAGTTCTACGCGCTGCTGGCCATCCCGATGGGATACTTTCTTGTTTTTGCCTTCAAAAAACTATGGCTTCGTTGGTTGACACTGGGGTTCATCCTGCTGTGCACTGCGCTCAACGTGTTTCAAACTTGGCAGTACGACAGGGGAATGCAATGGACAGAACTGAGCAACCGACGCTTTTTCTTTTCCTCTATGTGGAAAACCCGTCTAAGTGCAAACGACTTGCTCTACTTCGATGGCGCTCCCGCTCAACCTGCCGACACCAGCCGCCTTCGTCTGGTGAAAACGTTGTACTTCAACGATTTTGAAGACTCCACCTCCACCCACTTCACCCGCGAATACCGATATGCTGGGCAGTTTGGCTATCGTTTCAATCAATCGCAGCAGTTCAGCCCGGGGCTTGTGGTCGAACCCGTCGGTTCAGCGCTCAAGCCAGGCCGATGGCTCAAGGTGAGTGTATGGTGCATGCGACCCGATATTTTTCTCGACCTCTACAAAATGAGTCAGTTAGTGACTTATATCGGTCAGGGCGGTGAAATGCTCGATTATTGCGCCGTGCGACTTGAAAACAAGCCGGGCAATCGAGAAGGCACTTTGTGGACCGGCAGGTCGAATGTGTGGGGGCCGGTGAGCTATTTCATGCCAGTGCCCAAAAATATCCGAGAAGACGCGCTACTGAAAGTATATGTGTGGAACCCTCAGGCGCACGATATTTTCGTGGACGACTTGCGGGTAGAGTTGTACGAGTAAGCCTTTTACTCCCCTACTGGCGCCAATCGCGCGGTGAGACCGTCCATGTCGTCCTTGAGTTTGATTTGGCAGCCGAGGCGACTGTTGTTTTTCACGAAAAAAGCCGAATCGAGCATGGCCAATTCGTCGTCAGAAGGTTCGGGCAAGGTATGGTCGCTGAGGATGTACACATGGCAGGACGCGCAAAGTGCCATGCCGCCGCAAGTGCCTTCCACCGGGAGTTCGTAGGCTTTGCACAATTCCATAAGACTCAGGCCCATATCGGTGGGGGCTTCGAGGTCGTGGGGCGTTTCTTCGCGGTCGAGGACGGTGACGTGAATCATGGAGCAGGATTTTTCTGGGCAAAAGTAATTCATAGGACAGGCGGGTTGTTCGCCAGTTGACGGTTTTTCGCAGCGGGGGGATGTGGCGGCAGCGCGAGAATTAAAAAAGGCATTCCATGTAAAGCGAAATGCCCTGCTTTTCCAAAATTCAGAATTATTTGTTGGCCAGCACCTGTTTAGTATATCCAAGTGACATACAAGTCAATTTTTATTCCATGCCATGCAGCCGGATTGTAAAGTTGGATAATAGAAGGTGTAGTGTTCGAATAATCATTCGGGAAAAAATAGTATCCTCCAATTAGGTCGGGGTAAGTTTGGTCATCGTCAACATCTCTATCGTATAAATCTACATCACACCGACCGTTTAAAGGATAGAATTCCACTACGTTTGAAAAAGTTAAGTTTATAGGTTGAGTGTAAGATGCATTTTGAACAAAGTAAGAAATGCCTATATCCTTAGAATTCCTTTGAACAATGGCGTACATCTCGGGTGCAGCTCCAAATGAGCCTGGATATAAAGCATCCCACCCCTGTCCGTTTTGTTGTGTCTTTGGATATGAATTAACAACCAATTTGTTAATGATCATGGACTTAGGCTGTAAGCGAATCTCGCAATTTATTCCAGCAAAACCGGGAGGGCAGTCACATAGTCCGTTAATGCAATTTCCTCCATTAAGACAAAGGGTGTTAAAGCATGGGTCGTAAATTTCGCAATTGGCTCCAGAGTAGCCTGCCGGGCAGTTGCATACGCCTTCATCACAAAAACCGCCATTATAACATTGAACTTCATCACATGGGTCGCATGAGGAGAAGAAAATGCTCAATGAACAAATCCAGATTGGGAAAATGAAGAGTGGGTATTTGATTAAGTTCTGCTTCAAAGAGATGTTTTTCATCGTTAGGAAGTGTTTACGTTAAAGAATGAGTGATGTTGATTTCGAGTTGAATAATGCATTTCTGTCACGCTCAAATTTTCGGGACCAATTCCTTTTACTCCAAAAGTTTCCCCTTCCCGCTTCTCTTCTCCCGCCCTTCCCATTTTTCTTCTCCCAATTTATTTTCTCTATTTTTGTACGTTTTTCTGCCAAAAAATGAAAACATGATAAAAGAACTCACCTACGAAGAAGCAGGCCGGTTGCGGGAACTCGTGAAAAATCGCTTTCTCCAAAGCCCGTTCAACGGCGCTGGCTTCAGGGTAAGCCAGCATAAGGATTCGTATCGGCCTCTTGCGAATGACATTATCCGGGCGGTTCCGGGCTCCGAAGCGTCGGTGACGACAAACCGCCTTCGAAAATTTTTTTTACTATACTAACCCGGAGGTATGTGCGCTCGATAAATTAAAGAAACCTTCTTTTGGCGACGATTTTATCCAAGTGCTTTTCAAGTATGTTGAGAGAGAGCAAAAGCCTATACCTCCGCCACCAATGCCCATCGTGGAGCCTTACAAAAAGTATTGGCAGGAAGAGCAAAAGCCTATACCCCCTCCTCCACCACCTCCAATTCCTCGAGAATGGCTCTGGTGGGGAGCTGCGTTGTTGCTGCTTGCAGTGGGCGCTGTTACTACATGGCAATGGACAGACCGACCGAAATATTGGGAAGAGCCTTTTGACGATGTGAGCGTAGGAGGGCTAAAAAGCAGGGGGTGGGAAATCCTTGATTATGATTCGGCGGCTTTCAGCAAACAGTTAAAGCCGGGATATCTGACGCTTTACACCTATCCAGGAGATTATTGGGTAAAATGGGAAAAAGGAGAGAAACCCTTGATAAAGAATATGCTCATCAAGCGGTATGATATCAGTTCTTGCGTAATAACTGCTCGATTAAAAAACTTTGACCCATATCAAAATGCGCAACAAGCGGGTATATTCCTTTTCGGGCCTGAAATGGACAGAAACAACTGCTTCCGGATTACTTTCGTATTTACTAAAATCCACGAAAAAGGAATACCCTATCGAGATGAATGGACCGACCGAATACAAAGTCTTCAAGCACGCATCATGATAAACGGGAAATCAGTAGATGGAGGTATTTTTATACTTCGATGCCCAGAATTCGAGCCAAATATATTAAAACCGATAACCCTTGTTGTTACTGTTGATGGGCGCAATGTCACCACCCGCTTCAGTTTAGGAGACGAATGGGAACAGGTAAACAGGGAGATATTAACCTCTGAACTGCACTTTTTTCCAAAGTACGTCGGCCTTGCCGCTTTTCAAGGCTTCACGGACGACCAAGGCAATCCCAAAGGCGCCGACACCATCCCCGCCTTTTTCGACTATGTGAAAGTAGAGCCGCTGCCCAATTAGATTTGAGAAGAAACCTTTACTTTTGCCATCAAATCCCACCTCATGGACGAATCCAAACGACGAAAAAACGAAGCCCAATTCAAGAACTGGGTCGAAACGGAAACAGGTGGGCGGATTTACTGATTTGAGGTGCGAGGAAAGTGGGGTTGGAAAGCAAAGTACGTCAAGGAAGTTGATGATGAGGAAAATACGCTCGCGTTTCGCCAAGAAATTTACGACGATAAAGACGTTTTGAGAGAAATTCACGAAAAATACCCGATTGACAAAGGACACACCAAATTGAGTTGACATGCCAATAAGCAAGCAAACCGTCGCAAGAAAATTATTTGCCTACCTCCAACACCGCTTGTCGCTGGCAGAGTTGGTGGAATGGGCTGAAAATGCTTTGCTCGAATGCGATTTCGCCGAAACGGATATCGAAGTGTTGACTTCGGTGTTGGGTCAACTAGGCTTGGCCGACGTGCGAGCGTTTGGCCTGACTTGGGAAGACTGCCAAAATTTGATGCAGCAACTCGGTTTTGATTTGCAAGTGGCAATGGCTGAGAGTGCTTAGCGCGCCAATTTCCTACCTTTGCGCCCGCTATGCTCAGCCTCTCAAACATCTACATCCAATACGGCAACCGAATCCTGCTCGATTCGGTCAATTTTGTGCTCAAACCCGGCGAGCGCGTCGGCCTCGTGGGCCGCAACGGCGCGGGCAAATCCACCCTCCTGAAAATCATCGCCAGCGAAATGGCCCCCCACGAAGGCAACGTCGTCGTGCCAGCGCATTTTACGCTTGGCTACCTGCACCAAGACATGTTGTTGCCCAAAGGCAAAACCGTGATAGACGAGACGATGACGGCGTTTGCGGAGGTTCTGGCGCTCGAGAATGAATTGCGCCGCATCGAAAACGAACTCGCTACCCGCGACGACTACGAGTCCGATGCCTACCACAAACTCATCGAGCAGATGAGCGACGTGACCGAACACCTCCATCACATGGGAAGCGCCACCACCCAAGCCGACGCGGAAAAAGTGCTCGCAGGTCTCGGCTTTCAACACACCGACATGACGCGCCTGACCGACGAGTTTAGCGGTGGCTGGCAAATGCGCATCGAACTCGCCAAAATGCTCCTGCGCCAACCCGACCTGCTGCTGCTCGACGAGCCGACCAACCACCTCGACATCGAGAGCATCCTCTGGCTCGAAAACTGGCTCGTCAACTACCCCGGCATGGTCATCGTCATCAGCCACGACCGGCGCTTCCTCGACAACGTGACCAACCGAACAGCGGAAATCTCGCTCGGCAAAATCTATGACTATAAAGCCCCCTACTCCAAGTATGTGGAACTCAGCGCCGAGCGCCGCGAACAAATGCAAAACGCCTACGAAAACCAACAGCGCGTCATAGCCGACAAGGAGCGCACCATCGCCCGATTCATGGCCAAAGCCAGCAAGACCAGCATGGCACAGAGTATGCAAAAGCAACTGGACAAGATGGAGCGCATCGAAATCGCCGACATGGACACGGCAACGATGAAAATCCGATTCCCCGAAGCGCCACGCTCAGGGGAAGTGGTGGCAAAGGCCGAGCATTTGACCAAGCGATACGGTCATTTAAAAGTGTTGGAAAACGTTGATTTTCAAATTTTAAGAGGCGAGCGCGTGGCCTTTGTCGGCCAAAACGGACAGGGCAAGACCACTCTGGCTAAAATACTGATTGGGGCCGAACCCGCCTCGTCGGGCAAGGTCACGTTGGGTCACAACGTCAGCATCGGATACTACGCCCAGAATCAGGCCGAGACACTCGACCCCAAACTCACGCTGCTCCAGACAATGGAGCAACACTCGCCGGAAGAAATGCGCACCAAACTCCGCGGCATTCTCGGTGCCTTCCTCTTCAGCGGCGAAGACGTGGACAAGAAAGTGGTGGCGCTCAGCGGTGGCGAACGCGCCCGCCTCGCATTGGCCTGCATGCTCCTACGCCCATTCAATTTCCTCCTGCTCGATGAGCCGACCAACCACCTCGACATGCTCTCCAAAGACGTGCTCAAACAGGCACTCTTGGCCTACAATGGCACCTTGCTCGTGGTGAGCCACGACCGCGAGTTCTTGTCCGAGTTGACCACGCGCACCATCGAGTTCCGCGATGGACATTTGAAAGAATACCTCGGCGACGTGAATTATTTCCTCGAAAAACGACGGGTGGACAATATGCGGGATGTGGAAAAACGAACAACGACACACGGCACGCGACTGACGGACAACGGCGTGCAGGTACTTGGTTCGGAAGAGAAAAAACAATTGCAACGGGTGGTGCAAAAAGCCGAAAAACGCATCGGCGAACTGGAAGGCGAAATCGGAAAATGGGAGCAAAAGATGGCCGACCCGGAATTCTACAATCGCCCCGAATCGGGCGAGGCCATTCTCAAATACAACAACCTCAAGGCAGAGTTGGCAACCGTTTACGGAGAGTGGGAGCAGGCGGTGGAAAGGTTGGGATAGAACTTCCTTGTTTCAAACAATAACTATGAACACAGCAGACCTTACCAGCGGCTTTGGGGTATTCCTCATCCTTACTGCTTTTTCACTCAACACTTTCGGCATTTTAAACAGGGAAGACCGAAGTTATTTCATTCTGAATCTTGCCGGCGGCGTGCTTGCCAGTATTGGGGCTTGGCTTATTCAATCCATACCCTTTTTGGTCTTGGAAACAACTTGGACGGTAGTGGCAATAGCAGGTTTGGCAAAATCGTTCCGGATAACAAAGAATTCCAACCATGCAAAAATCTGAGCTGCTCACTCGCCTATTCGCTTGGCTCAGTCTCTTCGCGCTGTTCGCACTGGCTTGGCTCTACACGCGAGAGTTCCGCATTTTCTCCAACACCATCGGGATAGGTAAATTGGCGTTAGGCTCAATCATTGCAGGCTTATTGCTGGCAGTTGGCGTGCTGTATCGGCTGCGGGAGCGCCTCACGCCTTGGGAACGGCATTTGCCAGAGGTTTTTTTCTGCTTGCTCATGTTTCCATTGTTTGCCCCCTTGTTTGGCAGCTTGCTCAACCGAGCCGTGGGCAAGACCGAACACCAACCCTTTGAGTTCATTGCCGAAACACCTTACTACGCCTCCAACTACGGCGTTTTGAAAGGAGAAGAAGTGGAACAGACGGGCTGGTTTCTCACGGTTCGGGAAAATGGAGCTTCACACAGATTTAAATACAAAACACAAGCATACTACCCGCTCACCAAACCCGGCGACACCATACTTTTGCCCGTGCAAAAAGGGCTATTCGGCTTTCGCGTCGTGCTGCTCAAATGAACCACTGCCACCTTATTTCATTCAACTCAATTTTTCAATGAAGTCGCTCCGCTTCCTGTTTCCGGCAATTTTCCTGACGCTGCCAACACTCGCCCAATCCCCCTTTTTCCCCGAAGAAATGGTCGTCACCGCCACCTCGCTCAACCTGCGCGAGACACCTGACAAAAACGGCAAAAAAATCGCCTCCCTGTCGCGCGGCACCGTCGTGCAATTCGTGGAAGCCCACGACAACGGCCAATGGGTGCAAGCCGATGCCAACGACCCCAACTCCCCCTACGGCCCCTGGCTCAAAATCCGCCATCAAGGCAAGACGGGCTACGCTTTTGGCATCTACCTAAGCGGCACCGTCGGCCTTTATCGCGAACAAGAAATGGTCCATGACGAAAGCCCCTTGCCCCCATTCCACTGGTACGGCGTGTATCAACGCGACTCTTTTGCCGACGAACTGCGGAAAATCGAGGTGCGGGCAGAAAAAACATACAGCGAATTTTACGGCGACACCATCCAAGTGCTGAAAACCAACCAAAACATGGAAAGCAAATTCATTATCGGCAGCTTTCAGCCCATGAAAACAGGCTATGCAGGGCCGCTCGGCATATATGAGGTGCAACACTTTTACCTGTCCGGCCAACTGTCGCCCGGCAACACCAAATCTATTCACGCTGGCTATGACAACAAAAACCCCAACGAGGCCGCCGAAAAACCCAGCTATACGTTGGTGGCCACAGGCTGCGCCAGCATGGATGCCAACGAATACTTCTCAGTGCGCGTCAGCGACTACAAACTCTCCCTACTCGACTTCACCACCACCCCAGCCCGCCGGCAGGATTTGACGCATTGGGTGCAAATAGCCTCCGAGGAAGCCATGCCGACGGTCAGCCTAAGTTGGTATGGCGACCTCGACATGGATGGAAAGCCCGATGCCATCCTCAACGACTGCCCTTATGAGATGGGCTGCCGCGAATCCATTTTCCTATCCTCAAAAGCAAAACCCGGCGAATACCTGAAAAAAGTGTGCGAGCGATTTTGGCCGATAGATTAGAGGGGGTAATTAAGGGTAATTAAGGGTCATTGGGGGTCATTAAGGGTCATTAGGGGTCATTGGGGGTCATTGGGGGTAATTGGGGGTCATTGGGGGTAATTGGGGGTAATTGGGGGTAATTTTTAAAATTTTTATGAAAATGAATTACATTCCGATTGAAGAGTTAGAAGTGTACAAACTTGCTATGGAAATTGGCGAGGAAATTTGGGTTGTTGTGGACAAATGGCCGGAATTTCCGAAAAAAGTCGTTGGCGCACAATTCTGCGAGGCAGGAGATTCAATCGCTGCCAACATTTCAGAAGCGCATGGCCGTTATCACTACAAAGACAAAAAGAATTTTTGTTTCTTCGCCAGAGGCTCTCTCCTCGAATCGAAAACTTGGCTCAAAAAATCGCACAATCGAAAACTTGTTGATGACGAGACCCATACCCGTATCCACGACAAGTTGAAAAGATGTCATTACCTTCTTAATCAGTATATTAAGTCAATCGGCACCTCCAATGATGGGGACAGTAAAGTTCAAGAACCGGATGCCCTGCCCTACGGCCTACCCCCTGATTTCGACAACCTTAATGACTTTTAATAACCCCTAATGACCCCTAATAACCCCCAATGACCCTTAATGACCCCCAATGACCCTTAATGACCCCCAATGACCCTTAATGACCCCCAATGACCCTTAATGACCCCCAATGACCCTTAATGACCCCCAATGACCCTTAATGACCCCCAATGACTTTTAACAACCATGCAACTCGACTCCCTCCTCGCAAAAGAACACCCCGACAACCGCACGACCGCACCCCATGTGCTGCCCATTTATGCCACCTCTTCCTTTGCCTTTGAAGACATAGAGCAAGGCATCGAAATTTTCAAAAACATCGAAAGCGGCCACGTTTACAGTCGCTACGCCAACCCAACGGTGGACACGGTGGCCGCCAAAATCGCCGCGCTCGAAACGCACGGCCTCGGCCTCGAAGCCTCAGCGGTGATGACCTCCAGCGGTATGTCGGCCATCTCCACCTTGTTGCTCGGTGTGTTGAAATCTGGCGACAAAATCCTGACACAGGGCAATTTGTATGGCGGCACCACAGAATTGCTCACCGCCGTGTTCGGCCAATTCGGCGTGGAAACGGTACTCACCGATTTGCGCGATTTGAACCGCGTGGAGGCCATTTTAAAAAATGACTCTAACGACCCCAATTACCGCAATATCCGGCTGCTTTACTGCGAGACACCCGCCAACCCCACGCTCGCCTGCGTGGACATCGGCGCGCTGGCGGATTTGGCGCACCGACACGGCGCCTTGTGCGCCATTGACAACACCTTTTCCACCCCGCTTTTGCAACAACCCTTCGCGCACGGCGTGGATTTCATCGTTCACTCCACGACCAAATACCTCAATGGTCACGGCAACTCCATCGCGGGCGTCATCGTAGGACGCGACAAAACCCTGATGCGCAAAAACGTGTGGCGTGCCATGAAACTCGCCGGCGCCAATTGCTCACCCTTCGAGGCGTGGCTCACGCACAACGGCCTGAAAACCCTCGCCTTGCGCATGGAGCGCCACTGCTCCAACGCGCTCGCGCTGGCCGAGTTTTTGGAAAAACACCCCGCCGTCGAGCGCGTCAACTACCCCGGCCTCGCCTCCCACCCCGACCACGCATTGGCGAAACGCCAGATGCGCAGCGGCTTTGGCGGCATGCTCAGCTTTGAACTCAAAGGCGGCCTCGAAGCAGGCATCCGGTGCATGAATCAAATCAAATTCTGCACGCTGGCCCCCACGCTCGGCGATGTGGACACGCTGATTTTGCACCCGGCATCGAGTTCGCATGTGGCCGTGCCAAAGGAAATTCGCCTGCAAAACGGCATCACCGACGGGCTGGTGCGGGTGTCGGTAGGCATTGAAAATGTGGCGGACATCATCGGGGATTTGGAGCAGGCCCTTTCCTGAGCGACGTGCGACATTACTTCTTTTTCAAAAAAATTTGTAAGAACTTAGCCAGCCTCCAGGCGCAGAGGACTCGGTTGACAGGCTTATATATTTTTGACAGGATTTACAAGATTCACACGATTTTTCGCAGCGAAGCCACCTCATCTATGTAAATCCTGTCAAAATTCAATGTCTGCTGCCCTGCCTAAGTTTTTACAAAAATTTCAGGCATCTGATAACGTTTCGAGGCAAGCCGACATTAACGAGCAACTTGTCTGTCGAACATTCGCGCTTCGTCCCCACCTTCTCGGTTTTTTTATTTCAATAGGCAAGGCGCAACATCCGCCCTCACAGAACCACATTTGACACAAGATATGGCTGGCTGCGGCGACGCGCCAGCCATGTTTTTTTATAATTGGTGGAGAAAAGAATAAAACACGGTATGGAAAAAGCGGAGCTGGCGCTATCGGAGTTGTTGCAACCCGCTTGACACGACAGCCCGGAACGAACATTCCGAGATATTGCCCCGTCACACGGCACATTCCCTAACTTTGCCCCCCGTCAGAATTTCTGTTCAACATAAAATAGGGAATGTCATGAAAATACTCCTGTTGACTCTTTCCGCACTCACCATGCTTGCTGCCGAAAAATGCCGCAAAAACGTCGCCAGCACGCCCCTACCGCTCCTTAGCCTTGAGACGGGCCCCTGCTTCGGTTTTTGCCCTGTGTTCAAATTGGATGCCCTCGATAACGGCCTCGTGCGATATGAGGGCATCCAATTTGTGGAAAAAGAGGGCCGCGACTCCTTCCGACTAACGAAAGAAGAGCTCAAACAACTGAAAACCAAAACGCAGGAAGTCAACCTCTGGCAATACCCCGACCAGATTCAGACCGATGTGGTGGATGCGCCTTTTGCCACGCTCACGGCATACAACCGCGACAAGAGCAAAAGCGTGCGCGGTTCCATTGACCGGCCAACCCCCTTGCTCCAACTTGAAGACTTGCTCAAAGACCTCGCGGAAGCGCACGGCATTCAGGTGAAACGCGGAGTCAACCCCAACTCACCGGCCTCCGGCAGCCAGCGCGAGGTGGTGGTGCACCTCAAACCAGAGGTGAATGCGGGCAATTGGCTCGCCCAGTTTGGCGAGCTCCGACTGCGGCTTGTGCGCCGGCTTGCCGCGGAAAACATCTGGCTTGTGGCATACAACCCCAACGAAATAGGGGAAAAAGAATTGATTAGCCTGCTCAAAGACATGGATGGCGTGGTGGATGTGCAGACCAATTTGCCTGTGAAAGAGAGAGATTAGATTTGGGATTTACGATTTGGGGCTTACTATTTGGACATACCCGATGATAATTGCTTAATGACAAGGTGACATTCGAGACAGCCTCACGCTTCCGCGTGGATTCAAACATGAAGGATTTTTGGAAAAACAAGAGGGTCTTGTGGACGGTGTATGCACTGGCCGCGATCATCGTCTCGGCGCAGGCGCTGCATTTGGGCGAACGCGCAGGCGGATATACCTTTTACGAGAACTACGTCATTTTCAAAAACGCCTTCCCTCACCTGTTGCATGGGCTGAATCCCTACGCCGACTTTCCCGCCGAGCAATGGGACCTGTACAAATATAGCCCGGCATTCGCGCTTTTCATGGCCCCATTTGCCGCGTTGCCCGATTGGGCGGGGCTGCCCTTGTGGAACCTCCTGAATGCGCTCGTCCTTTTGGCAGCCATTCTCCGACTTCCTTTGCTGTCGGAGGGTCAAAGAGTCTTTATCGCTTGGTTCGTGCTGTTGGAGCTCATCACTTCCATGCAAAACAGCCAAAGCAATGGCCTTACTGCGGGGCTGATGCTGTGGACATTCATCGCCTTTGAGCGCGGCAAAATGTGGCAAGCGGCTGGCTTCGTGGCAGGAGCGGCTTTCATCAAAATTTTTGGATTCGCGTCGGCGGTGCTGGCGCTGCTGTATGCGAAATGGCGGGCGTTCCCGGTGTTTTCCCAAAGCAATGGGGGCGCGTTTGGAGAGAGCCGCCCACGCGGTGCGTTTTGGAAATTTGTGGGATGGCTCATGGTATGGGTGTTGTCGCTTGCATTGATTCCTTTGCTGCTCATGTTGCCTTCGCATTTGTGGCAAGTGTACGAATGGTGGTGGGAGCTCCTGCGCGACGACCACGCGGCATCCGTTGGGCTGTCGGTGCAAGGTTGGCTACAAACATGGTTTGGATGGATGCCCTCGAAAATGGGCGTGACGCTGGCGGGAATGGCCATTTTAACTGCAAGCATTTTTGCCGTGTCCCGAGTACCGTCTGCCGCAAATCGTGTGCTAGCGTGTGCGTCGCTTCTGCTCTGGGTTGTCATTTTCAACCACAAAGCCGAATCGCCGACCTTCGTCATCGCCATGTGCGGCGTCGCGTTGTGGTGGTGCGTAGCGGGAAAAAAGGCGTGGGAGCATATCTTGCTTTGGGTGGTCTTTGTGTTGGTGTCTCTGTCGCCGACGGATGTTTTTCCGCCCAATATTCGCCGCGAAATCATTCAGCCTTTCGTGTTGAAAGCCGTGCCTTGCATCGTGGTTTGGTGCCTTGTGACTTGGAGGATGTTGGCAGCTATACCCAGAAAAAAAGGATTTGAGCCTGCCCGTTGGCAAGGCAGGGATACTTTTGATTGATTTGCATGATTTTCGAAGGATTGCAAGCGTTGTTCGTTCAAAACCCGCTTTCGTTGACTATTCCAAAAAACAGAAAGCCGGCAGCGCGGCGAGTTACCATAATCTTAAATGCCGTTTCAATTGGCAGCCATTAAGAACCGCTCGGCGTATCGGAGGGCAGAAAATACATTGTTCAACAAAAATTTCTGTCCGATGAAATCGTCGAGAACTACCCTACTGCTCATTTGTTGTATCGCCGTTTCCTGCTATTCGCAGGCGCAATTTCAAAAGGGCGACTGGCTGTTGGAAGGCGGGGGCGATTTGCGATGGGAGAAAGCGCATGGGAAAGCCGATGTTGACTTGTCGCAAGGAACTTTCAGGGTCAGTGTGTCGAATGGTTTTAGCTGGAATGTGTCTGCTGGAAAGTTTATCGGCGACCACCGGGAAATAGGGATTTCGTTCGAGGAGGATTGGAGACGTATCACGCACGAGTCGCACTATTTGTCTGGGTCAAACATTGTGGTTTGGATAGGCGAAATCACGAATTACAGTTTTGTCACCAACCTGTTCTTCCGTCGCTATTATCATTGGAATAGGCGTTGGTTTGGCGGGTACCGCGTTGCGGTATCGAGTGTTTATGGCTATTACACGAGTCAAGTCATTGTCAATGGCACCAAATCGCCTTTGATTGGCAATATCAATTATAAGATCGGGGCCAATGCAAATATGTTTGTGGCGCGGATGCTTGGCAAACGTTTTGGGGCGAGGGTTTCGGTGGGCAATATCGGCTGGAGCGTAAGGTCTGAACAACGCGCAAAAAGACTACGGTATTCCTCTTTTGACCTCAATCTTCGGAATGTTGTTTTTCCCAACATCTCCCTTTTTTGGACATTTCATGGAAAATCAAAAAACGATAGAGACTGACATTATCATCATTGGGGCGGGGCCTGTGGGTCTGTTCGCCGTGTTCGAGGCGGGATTGTTGAAATTGCGCTGCCACCTCATTGATGCCCTACCCTATCCCGGCGGGCAGCTCACGGAAATTTATCCGAAAAAGCCCATCTACGACATTCCCGGTTGCCCGGAGATTCTGGCAAGCGACTTGGTGAGCAACTTGATGCGCCAAATCGCCCCCTTCAAACCGGGCTTCACGCTGGGCGAACGCGCCGAAACCGTTGAAAAGCAAGCAGATGGCCGATGGCTCGTCACCACCTCGAAGGGCGCCAAGCACCTCGCGCCCGTCATTTTCATCGCCGCCGGCTTGGGCAGTTTTGAGCCTCGAAAGCCTCCGATTGACAACATCGGCGAGTTTGAGGACAAGGGTGTGGAATACTTCGTGCGCAACCCGGAATTCTACCAGAATCGCCGCGTCGTCATTGCTGGCGGGGGCGACTCGGCGCTCGATTGGGCGATTTATCTTTCCAAAGTCGCCCGTGAGCTTACGCTCGTTCATCGCCGAACGGAATTTCGCGGCGCGCCTGACTCGGTGGAAAAAATCCAGTATTTGGCAGAAAAAGGAAAAATCAAACTTCTCACCAACTCGCAAGTCGTCGGGTTGAATGGCAACGGCCAGCTCCACAGCGTCACCATTCAACACGACACGGAAGGGGCGTTCCAGATACCGACCGACCATTTTGTGCCGCTTTTTGGCCTCACACCCAAACTCGGGCCGATTGCCAACTGGGGACTTGGCATTGACAAGAACGCCATCGAGGTCAATACGCTTGACTACAGCACAAACGTGCCGGGTATCTTTGCCATTGGCGACATCAATACCTACACGGGCAAACTCAAGCTGATTCTCTGCGGCTTCCACGAGGCAACGCTGGCTTGCCAGTCAGCCTTCAAAATCGTGCACCCCGACCAAAAGCTGTCGTTCAAATACACGACGGTGACAGGGATAGAGGGCATGGGCAGTTGAGAAGCCCGGCTGACAGGTTTTTTTGAGAAAATTTTTTTGGACAGGATTTACAAGATTGGCAGGCACTTGAAAAGGATAAGCCCAATTCTTGTAAATCCCGTCTCCCAAAAAACCGTCAACCATTGAGGAACATGAGCCATTCATTTTCTCATACGCATGATGCCAGCGATACCGGCAGCTAACACGAACCCGCCCAAGGCTCCGATGCCCATTTGCATGAATACGGCGCCCATGGTGAGCGAAACCCCCTCTTTCTCAATGGTTTGAATCTGTTCGCGGAGTTGGTTGGCTCGTTGCGGGTCGCCGGGACCTTCATCAAGTTTTTTTTGCAGGTAGTCCAATTGAAGCTGAGCCTCCATCCGCAGCAATTCGGGGTCGGCCAGATGCAGTGTGTACCAGCAAAGCCAGAATAGCAGGTTGACCAGTAAAAAGACAGTGAACGGCGTTCGGATAATGTCGCGGAAGTCGCGGGCAACGCCTTTTTCGGCGCAGTCTTCTTTGGCGGCTTGCCACATGAACAATAGATAGAAGACCAGGCTCCCCCAATAGAGCCAGATATCGAGCAGGTATTCTTTTTTGACAATGTAGAGCATCACAAAAAAGAAGACGACTACCATGCCGCCCAAAAGACCATATCGAACACTAACGTTTTTCATTGGAAGACAATCAAATGACAGAGCGTTCGCGCTTCATGACTAGACCCGCTATGAGGCCGATGATGAGGCCTATCAGCACACTCATAAATACCTGCATGAGAGACATCCCTATCGGGTTGGTGAAAGCTGATGACATGCTTGCGGCCAATTCGATTTGTTCCTCGCTCATGCCCTGCTCGGCCCAAGCCTCCTGCATGGCATCCATCATTTGTTGCTTGTAACCGGGATTGATGACCGTCATGTAGAGAATGGAAAAAACGGCTCCGATAGCGCCAGCGACCAAGCCAGTGAGCGCGCCTATGCCGATGCAACGGCCTAAGCCAATGTAACCGCCCAATTGCTCATCCCTGTCAGCTTTGATTGCGCTGACGATGGCCCATATGGCCACGCCCACTCCAATCAATGTGTAAACCCACTTGATGGAGCCAGTGGTTGGCATGGAAGGGTCAGTGTTGGTGAGGAAAGCAACCAGCGATGAAAGAATGCCGACACCTGCCCAAATAGCGCCGAATCGGATGGCCAGCTGACGGTAGGAAACGGTGGAGGGGTCCGGGTAGGAAGGATTGGTGAGCATACAGAGAGTATTTTCGTTTTGTGAAAGACTAACGTTTGATTGCAGGGCGAAACTAAGCCCCTTTGGAAGCCTGTGAACCAATAATTGCGATTATTTTTTTGTTTTTAACGACCAAAAACTGCTTTTGCCGAACTTTGCTTGTATAAAATCGTTTGAAAGGCCGTTAAGATTGGCGGGCAGGCGGGCCGGGTGCGCATCTCGCCAACCAAACAGCCCTCAAACCCATCAACCCGCCCACATCCTCCTCATAAATGTCTGACACTCAGAAATTCAACTACCCCTTGTTCCGCCGAGTGATGGCTATGGTGAAGCCTTACAAACGGACCTTTTACTTCACCGCAGCACTGACGCTTGTGCTTGCCCCGTTGGCAGTGCTTCGACCCAAATTGGTGGAAACGATGGTGGACGACTACATCGTGACGGGCAACGTGAGTGGCATGGCGCTTTTGACCTGCATCATCTTGGGTGTGTTGTTGCTGGAAGTGGTGTTGCGCTACTTCTTCCTTTATTGGGCGGATTGGCTGGGTCAAGCGACCATACGCGACTTGCGCGTGAAGGTATTCAACCACGTCACGAGCCTTAATCTCAACTATTTCGACAAAACACCTATCGGCCAAAGCACCACGCGCACCATCAACGACATTGAGGCCATCAACACCGTTTTTTCAGAGGGAAGCATCACGATTCTGGCAGATTTGATGACGCTGACGGCTGTTTTGGCCATGATGTTTTATACCTCGTGGAAATTGACGTTGGTGGTGCTGGTGGTCTTTCCGCTCTTGATATGGGGGAGTTACCAATTCAAGGAAAGCGTGCGCAAGAGTTATGAGAAAGTGCGCAATCACATTGCCACCATGAACTCTTTTTTACAGGAACGCATCAGCGGAATGCGCATCGTGCAAATTTTCAATGCGGAGGCCCGCGAAGCGGAGAAATTCCGCCAAATCAACAGGGACTACACCTCGGCCAACCTGCGTGCCATTTTCGCCTACGCTGTTTTTTTTCCGGTGGTTGATATCATTTCTGCACTCTCGCTCGGCCTCATGGTGTGGTATGGCGCTCGCGGCGTGCTCATGGAGGAAGTGACGATTGGGATGCTTGTCGCTTTTCCGCTTTACATCACGATGCTCTACCGCCCCATCCGAATGTTGGCCGACAAGTTCAACACCCTCCAAATGGGATTGATTGCCGCAGAGCGCGTGTTCAGGCTGTTGGAGAACAATGACAAAGTGCAAAACTCCGGCCATCTGACCCCTGAAAAACTGCAAGGCAGGGTGGAGTTCGACCAAGTGCATTTTTCGTACAGCGGTGATTTGGAAAAAGACGCGATACTACGCGGTGTTTCTTTTGAAATAAATCCCGGCGACACGTTGGCCATCGTGGGAAGCACAGGTAGCGGGAAGACGACGATTATCAGCCTGCTCAATCGTTTCTATGAAGTTCAGAAAGGGCAAATTCGCATTGACGGCCACGACCTGCGAGAATATGATGTGTTCGCGCTGCGCCGTCGCATCGCGGTCGTGCTGCAAGATGTTTTTCTTTTTTCAGGCACCGTGCTCGAAAACATCACCTTGCGCGACTCCAGCATCACGGAGGAACAAGTGGTGAAGGCCGCAAAAATGATTGGCGCACACAAGTTTATCCAAAAATTGCCGGGCGGCTATCAATATCAGGTGATGGAGCGAGGCGCGACGCTTTCGATGGGCCAACGCCAGCTGATTTCCTTCGTGCGGGCGCTCGTGTTCAATCCAGACATACTTATTCTCGACGAGGCTACTTCGTCTATTGACCCCGAATCGGAAGCCGTCATACAACACGCCATCGAGACGCTCATCGCCAAGCGCACGAGCATCATCATCGCGCATCGCCTCTCCACGATTCGCCACGCCACAAACATTTTGGTCTTGGAAAAAGGCGAGGTCAAGGAATTCGGCTCGCACGATGTGTTGCTCGAACTGGAAGCAGGCAAATACCGCGAGTTGTACGAAAAGCAGTTTTTGCAGGTGACGGCGGAGGCTGGGGCTTGAGGAACAAGCCCCTCTTACTTTTTCTTGTAAACAGGCACGGTGGAGCAGGGTTCGCCGAACATGATGCTCTGGGCCACGGGTTGGAGGCGGCGCGTGATTTCCATATACGCCGAGGGAGGCACGGGCTTGTCGCTGCAACCTTTGACGACAATTCGCTTGCCCGCGTAGTCGTCCATGTTCAGCGTGGCGAGTTTTCGCAAAAATGCGGTTTCGGCAAATAAATCGGGTGTGGTGAGTGCAACATCGCTGGCAAAAGTCGCGGCGTGGGTGGCCACAAGCATATAGGCCCACATCGGAATGATGGCATCGGCGGAGCAAAACACGGCCAAGTTTTTCCCTTCATACTGCGACCAGTCATGGGCTTTCAAGGCTTCCCGAAAATCTTTTTCTTTCAAAATCAGACCCATGAACAGGTAGTCCTTCAAGTCGAAGGGCACGATTTCACCAGTCGGGTAAAGCTCTTCCAAGTCAATGGTGAGGAGGCCGCTTTGCGCGACGCGATTGACGAGCGGTTGTTCGAGTGTAGTCTCCACGATTGAATAGATGTCGTTTTTGATGTCTCCACCAAGCCCTTGGGCGAATGTTCAGTTCCTCTCTACCACTTCTTCCGCGGCAGGTGCTTCTCCCACCGTGTTTTCCACCTCTTTGAAATCTTTGGGTTTGGGCAAGTCTGCCAAACTATTGATGCCCATATAGTCCATGAATTTTTCGGAAGTGGCGTAGAGGAGCGGGCGACCGGGGCCTTCGCTGCGTCCGGCAATTGTAACAAGTTCTTTTTCCAAAAGTTTCTGCAAAGCATAGTCGCAGTTGACACCGCGAATTTCCTCGAGCTCGGAGCGGCTCACGGGTTGTTTGTAGGCAATGAGTGCCAGCGTTTCCATGGCTGCCTGCGAAAGCCGTTTTTTGGTTGTCTGTTTAAGATGAATGGCAACGGCATTGTGGTAGGCGCCCTTAGTGAGAAACTGCCACCCCCCGGCTATTTCCACCAACTCGAATGCGAAATTATCCTGCGAAAACTGCGCTCGGGTTTCTTCGATGGCGGCCAAGATGTCAGCCTCCGACACCTCCATCTGCAAAGCCTCTTCCAATACCGATTTGATATCGGCTGTGGGTATCGCCTGCGGTGAAGCAAAGATGAGGGCTTCGATGTGCTGTTTCATGGGGCAAAGGTAAGAATGGAGATTGGTTGATTGGCGATGGATTGATTGAGGTCTTTGAACATCTGGTATGCAAGCACACATTCAGGCGGGGGTGCATTTCAAATTGTCGCAAATAAGACGGAACGCTGTTCCGGCATATCAGAACAGTGTTCCGGCGTACAAAAGCGACGATTTGAAATGCACCCCCGCCTGAATGTGTGCTTGCAATCCTTTGGAAATCATGCAAATCAATCAAGGAAATCCCTGCCTTGCCAACCGGCAGGTTCAAACCCTCTTTCATCTGGGTATAACAACACTTACAGGATTTGCGTCCTTATTTTTGGAAAAAAAACCTGTAAATCTTGTTAATCCTGTCGAAGTTTAAACTTGTGAGACAGCCTGCGTTTTCAGCGTCTCACATCTCAGTTTTTCACTTTGATGACTGGCTTCAAGATGAAGCCGCCGTTGCCTGTCTTGACCACGGACTGTTCGGCGTCGAAATCGAGTGTGAGGGTGTTGATGTCGAGATTGAGCGATTTGTCAATCTTTATTTTCAGGCCGGACTGCTGCGCGCTGGGGGTCTGGAGCGGATAAACGATGCTATCCACCATCACCGAGTTGTCGGGGCCGAGGATGAAACGAACCTCTTTCAACACGTCGGCTGGCACCATGCCTGTTGCGAGCAACGTGTCCACGCCGTTCTGAAAATCGAGCAGGTTGTAAATGCCCGCGTTGGTATTCAGGGAAACCCACTGCGAGGTGTCGTTGGCCGCTTTGATGCGCACCTCCTTGATGTCCACGTTGACTTGCTGATAATCGCCGGGGCCATCCGTGAGACGGATATGAAGGGCGACCAAGTCTTTGGTGCCGCTGTTGTCGTCTTTGGTGCAAGCGAAGAAGGCGACCAGACCGAGAGCGAATGTGATTAAGAACACTTTTTTCATGTGTGATAACAGTTTGACGTTGAAAAATCGGATGATGGACGGGATTAAAATAGAATTGTATAGTGTGGGATGACCGCTTTGAGAGCGGTGATAAGTTAAGATTCCTATGGGCAGCCATGCCAAGCGAAATGCCGCAAAAACGGCTTTGCAGGGCTGTTATTTTGGCCATAACAAAAATCGGCTGCCCCGAAATGTGAGAGGGGCAGCCGATTCTATCACTATAAAAGGCCTTTTGGGCTTCTATTGCATCTGTTGTCTGATATGTTCTGCGTTGAGGTTGAGGAGCAAATCCAAGGTGGCGCCTTCGGAGGGCAGATTGTTGGCTACCTGAAATTTTTTCAATGCGGATTTTGTCTTTTTGTCGTATTGACCGTTGGTATCGCCGGGATAGAAGCCTTTTTGCTTAAGCACTTCTTGCACGGTGCGAATTTCTTTGGGAGAAATCAAAGCGGCTTGTCCTTCGCGGGATGTCCTTTTCGAGAAGTCGTCGCCCAGCGTAGTATTCATGGGTTTGAGTCCCTGCAACAGCTTTTGGCTAGTCTCTTGCATGAGCAAGGTGTGTTGCGAGAGCTTTGAATCCACTCTATCCAACAGTCTATTGAACAACATCGCCTGAACAACGGCTGCAATCAGCAAGATGCTGCCTCCCACGAATGCATAACGATTGAAGGTGCGCAATCCTTCGTAGTTGATTCTTATCCTCGAACTGTCAGGATTTTTCGTGTCGCTGGCAGAGGCGATATTGTGTGTGCGCGATGCGGCGGTGACGGATTTTTCCTGCATAAGACAAGGTTGGGTCTTAGTTTGAGAAAGTTATTTTTTCAGCAGGTTGATGTCGTTTTGAACTTGGTCGAGCCGTTTGTCAAATTGTCCCAAAAGTTGCTGCATACTCTCGGTTGCCAACTTGTATTCCTTCGATTGCTTCTCGATTTCCTGTTCGATTTTTTGCACTTTGGCTTCCATGTTGCGATAGGTGAGCGTGAGGGTCACGATGACACCCACGAGAAAAGAAATCAGCAAAAAGAATTCCCCCAAAGTGACGTTGACGCTAAAAATCTTTTTTTTCAGGCGTTCAAATGTAGATTCTGGTTGCCCGGATTGGTTTGGCGGGTTGTTTTCAGGCATAATGACTACAAATGGAGTGAACGAAAGGTTTGAATTTGGCCCCACAAAGGTCAGCTATTCTCGATTGGTAGGAGGTGTCATCTTTTGAGGAACGAAAAAGGTGACATCTCGGCCTGTTTTTGAGGTGTCACCCCTCCATTTTTCCGAGATGACACCTCAGCACCCGACAAAGCGAGAATCGTTGCACAAAGGTACTTGTTTCGCAATTTTTTCCAAATACGGGCAGATAGGGTACAAAGCAACATCGGCTACCCTGTTTTGATGGAGCAGCCGATGCCGTACGTTCCCGGCGGAGTGGGATGTCTTGCCATACTTCGCGCCGTCAATGGGGCGAGGTATAGAATTTTCCTCACGGTTCCGTTTTCATCATTTCTTCCTCTGTTTCTCCGTCGCGCACGGCCTGTTCATGGAACGTGCGGTATTCGACCTTTTCCAGCAGTTGGAGCAGTTCATCGCGCACGATGTTGAATGCTTCCAAGGTAGCGCCTTTGATAGGTTCAGGTTGAGGCAGGTTGAGGCGCAAATGGTCCACTTCGCGGCCGTTTTTCCAGAAACGGAAACAAACGTGGGGGCCTGTGGCCAGCCCGGTAGAGCCTACATAGCCGATGGTTTGGCCTTGCACCACTCGTGCGCCTGGGCGAATGCCTTTGGCGAAACCGCTCATGTGCAGGTATTGGGTCTGATAAATGCCGTCGTGACGGATTTTGACGAACAGCCCGTTGCCTCCCCGACGGGTGGCCTCCAACACCGTGCCGTCGGCCACCGCCATGATGGGGGTGCCGTGTGGCGCGGCATAGTCAGTGCCGAGGTGTGCTTTGTGGTATCCGAGTATGGGGTGCAGCCGACGCAAATTGTAGCGGCTGGTGATGCGGGAGTATTTTAGGGGCGATTTGAGAAATGCTTTGCGAGCGGGTCGTCCTTCAAAATCAAAGTAATTGGCTTTCTCCCCTTCTTTTTCAAAGCGGAAGGCATAGAATTGTTTGTCTTCGCGCTCATACATGGCGGCGATGATTTTGCCCGTGCCGACTGGCTCGCCTTCCACGATATGCTGTTCATACACTACCTTGAAGCGGTCGCCTTTTTTCTGGCGGTAAAAATCCACAGAGGAGGACAGCACGTCAATCATGCCATCGGCCAATGCGTCGTTGAGGCCGTTGTCCATGAGGGCTTGCCAGAAACTCGTTTCCAACACGCCCGATGCTGCCACTGTGTCAATCTTGACATCGCGTTTGACCAATTGCACCTCGAATGGCTCGCGCAGGTTGAAGATAACGTACTCGTAAGGGGATGGCTCATAAATCAGGTGGCTGGGCGATTCGCCTTCTTGGGACGCGATGAAGTGCAGTTTGCGCCCTTTGCGCATGGAATTGATGTGGAATGTCCCCTTGCAGTTTTGTACGATTTGATGCACCTGCGGATAGGTCAAGCCTTGTTTCAATAGGATTTCTCCGAGCACGTCGCCCGATTTGAGCTCGACATCCGAAAGATGAAACTTGTCAATGGCAAATCCCCATCGCATATTTTCCGGCACTACGGGAAGCGCATCGAGCGCAGGCTCGGAATAAACGAGGGCCGCTGCCTGACGAGTAGGGGAAAGTTGGAGGGTCGCGGCCAAAACAACTGCCGAAATAGCGGCCAAAACGACGAAAATAGGGCCTTTTTTCAGGCGAAGCCTTTTCACGCGCCACAGCTGACGCTGTAGCCAATTGCTGTCTGATTTCACGTTGTGTGTAAGATTAGAACGAGGTTCAGTGACTTGTTTTCATCGCTTGTGGAGCGGCAAAAATAGAATTGCATTTTATTTTTCTCCCAATTGTGCGAATAATTTTCACTAACACCCTTTGGGCAGTTTTTTGCCCAGAATGTTGATAACCTGATTTTTGTCTTTTGATTTTCGCCTCCCATGCACCTACCTTTCGGTTTGCAATACCGCCTCGAACTGGCCCATTTTTTTCATCTTGATTTATCAGGATTCTTCCAAATGACTGTGGCAGTTCGCCAATGAAACGAAACACACAAGGATGCCTTCATGCGAGTTTTAGTCCTCTTGCCCCTTCTGCTCTCCCATTTTGCCATCGGCCAAATCAGCTCTTTCGACAGCGGCAACGAAGGGTGGACGACCTCCGGCGATGCCACCAGCCCCGACGCGACTTGGATGCCCACGGGGGGCAATCCCGGCGGCCACATCCGTGTCACTGACCAATCTGTGGGCGGCACTTGGCATTTTGTGGCACCTTCCAAATTCAGGGGCAACAAATGCGATGCTTATGGGAAGCATCTGCGCTACGACCAATTTGTGAGCGACACCACCAACGAAGACAAAAGCAATAGCCTCCCTGATGTGGTGCTTTTTGGAGGAGGACTTACGCTTGTGTACGACAATGCCTCAAACCCCCAATTGTCTTGGACGCACTACGACATCCTTCTGCGCGAGGATGCGGGCTGGCGACTCGCAGCCCTCGATGGTCCCGTGCCGACAGAAGCACAGTTTCGTGCAGCACTTAGCGACATCGCTGGCTGGCGCATTCGGGGTGAGTACCGCCCGCTGGCTGATTTTGGCGGCCTCGACAATGTGGTGCTGGAAAGCGATTTTGGCTTCGACCTTGACGGGGATGATAGCTCCGGCGCCACGAATGGAGACTTTCGGGCGGACACGCTTTGCTATCCTTTCGGCAGCGTCGCAGATGCGGATGCTTTGCTTTTTTCTGAAAAACCCATTGACTCCGTCGTGGTGAAAATTCTGTATGCGAGCAGCGACGAAGTGCTCGAATTGGATGCCTTCCCTGCCAAGCTTGACATTGAAATGGCCAATCTGCACAGTATCGTTCTAAAAAACGCGGGGGATGCCACTCCATCTGATTTTGTGCTGGCCATTCAACTCATGCACTACAACGACCTCTCCCCCGCCCCTTTGCGGGGTGAGCGAATCATAGAGTTCAGGGTCTTCACGGAGTGCGGTCAAGTTGCAATCCGGTATGCTTACCTGCCCATCTTCCCGCCATTGGATGCGGGGCTTGATGCAGACACGGCAGTATGTGCCGGCAGCCTCCCTTTTGATATGCACAGCGTGCTAAAAGGCAATCCGGACAAGGGCGGGAAATGGTCGCCAACACTGAGTTCTGGCACCAATTTTTTTGACACAACGAGGGATGCCGCTGGTTTGTACGCCTATTTTTTCCAAAAAGCAGGTGAATGTCACAGCGACACGGCTTATGTGTTGGTGACGATTGAGCAGCCATTTGAACTGCGTGCCGACACCACTATCTGCTTCGGCGACACGTTGTCGCTGCTCGTCCCGCCCGGCCTGGCGGACTGGCAATGGGGGGACGGTACTCGAGGCAGCGAATGGGAGGTGACCGCTCCCGGCACTTATGCGCTCAGCGGCCGCACACAACACTGCATGTTTAGCGACAGCGTTCGCGTGGCGTTTTATACTTGCCAAAGCTGCCCTTTCTACGCACCCAATGTATTCGCACCCAACAGTGACGGCCTCAATGCGGAATGGCGCATTTTCCTGCCTTGTGCTTGGTTCGAATATCGCTTGGAAATCTTCGACCGTTGGGGCAATCTTGTCTTTATTGCCAACGACCCGTCGAGCAGTTGGGATGGCTCTTGCGGGGGGCGTGCGTGTGCGCCGGGGGTGTATGTCTGGCACTTGGAATGGGTCGGCGAGTTGTTCGGCGAGCGACGAAAATACCTTGCAGAAGGTGACGTGACCGTGTTGCGTTAGTTTTTGTGGATGGAGCAAAGTTTACGCGAACTGAATAAGAGGCTGAATATCAAACGCCAAAAAATTTCAGCCCCTCATTCGCATTATTCCTTTGAGCGTGTTCACGAAACGATCATCCCCCCACTCTCGCCACAATGCGCAGCGGTCCGCCGCTTCCACCTTTTATTTTCATTGGCAAGGCGATGACCCAAATGCCTTTTAAGGGCAAATGGTCGAGATTTGCGAGATTCTCAAAGGCTGGGATGTTTTTTTCAAACAAAATCCGATGGCTCTCGAAAAGCGTGGACTGCCCGTAGTCAATGCTTGGCGTATCAAGCCCGATGGCTTTGATGGCGCGTTCGGCGAGCAGCCAACGTGCCGCGTCGGGGTGCAGGCCGGGAAAATGCAGTTTGGCGACAGCCGCAGCGCCGCGTTCAGCCGTGCCCATGTAGCGTTCGCGGTCGGGCCAGAATTTGCCAAAACCTGTTCGCAGCAGCACAATAGCATCTTTTGGCAGCGGCCCATTGGTGCGTTCCCAAGCCACAAAATCCTCCACTGCCACTTGATAATCGGGATTCGCGGAAGCCTGCGCCGACACGTCCACAACGACCGCATCGCCCAGGAGTTGTTCCAACGGAATTTGGTCCATAGGCAATTTGCCTTCCGCAAAATGCACTGGCGCGTCCAAGTGGGTGCCTCCGTGTTCGGCAGCGCAGTACTGAAAAGCAGCATAATAAAACCCGCTATCGGTCATGCCTTCAAATACCGTGTCCAAACGGAAAGTCTCGGCAGTCGGCCAATAGATGGTTGTTTCGTCGAAGGCATAGGTGAGGTCAATCCATGTGCCGCCGCCGAAGGGAGAAGAGTTTTTTTCGGGGGCAGGGTTTGAGCAGGCAATGGCCGCAAGGAGAAATAGAACAGAAAAGGTGCGTTTCATAATTTTTCGCTGTTTGGCAGAAACTGTTGAGGGCATCCACCCTTGACAACAAAGATATGGTGCCCCATCTCTAAATGAAAAATGACAGTCTCTGCACAAAGACGGCGCGCTCTTATTTCGCCTCGGCGCGTATGGACAAATTCAAGTAGGTTTGCGCCAAGGAGAGAAAACCCTCTGTGGAATGGAGGACAATTCAGAAAAAAACGCCTCAACAAGTCGTCAAAGGTCTATCAAACGCATCGCCACCGCCAAGAAATGGCTGCGTCGCTTCAGCATTTCGCGCCTGATTCGTTGGGCGATTTATCTTTTTTTGCTGACTTGGATTTACCGCAATTGGCACAATGATGTTCCACCGCAGCAGTTGGTGCGCAAGCACGCCTTCCCCGACTCGCGCTTCATCAGTGTGGATGGCATGGATGTGCATTGCCGCATCAGCGGCAAGGGAGAGCCAGTTTTGTTGCTTCACGACGCACAAAGCTCGCTTCACACCTGGGCAGGCTGGACGGACTCGCTCTCACGCAAGTATATGGTTGTCAGCGTGGATTTGCCGGGCTTTGGCCTGACTGGCCCTCATCCGAGAGGCAGTTATAGTGCTTTTGCCTACGCGAGTTTTCTTGATAGTCTGGTAGTGAAGTTGGATTTGAAAAAATTCTGTCTGGTAGGCAATGGCCTGGGCGCTCAGATTGCGTGGTTTTATGCCGCCGACCATCCAGGACGCCTGAGTAAACTCATCCTGTTGGACGCGCCCGGCTTTGAGCCAAAAAGCACCCCGTGGATTGTCTGGCTGGCTCGCACGCCCATGCTCAACGGCATCATGCTCAAAATCACGCCACGCGCCTTCATCCGTATCATGTTGCAGGAAGTATTTGCCGATGATGCGCTCGTGACGGAGCCATTGTTGCAACGACACTTCGAACTCTTGCTCCGAACAGGCAACCGCCAAGCCTTCATAGACCGCGCATCGGTGAGTGAAAATCGCCCGCCAGTTGACATCGTGGAGCGCATCTCCACACCCACGCTTATCCTCTGGGGTGCTGAGGATGCGCGATTGTCGCCAGAGTTTGCCTACGAATTCCATCGCCATATTCAAGGCTCCTTGCTGCGCATTTATTCGCACACAGGTCATTGGCCGCAAGAGGAAACCCCCGTGCAAACCGTTCAAGATGTGCAAGCCTTCTTAGAAGGAAGATTCTAACCATGACTCACGGATCCTCATAAGACCTGTTCCCACCCTGCGATAGGTGTCTCCCCAAACATTTATAGTCAACGCAAATCAGCCAAACCTAAGCCCAAGCAGGCGCAATATGGGCAAAAAACCTCCTTCATATTCCGCCACGCTGAGGCAGTTAGAGGACTTGATTTTTAGCAAAATAGTGAGCCAAAATCTATTTTTCAAAATTCGGGATGACTCATGTTACTTGCGACAATTTGAAATGCACCCTCCCGTCCAGATATTCGCACACGCCCTGCTCAAAACACATACATCGTCTGAAATGCCAAAAAATGCTCGTGCAAAGAGCTGGCATAGCCCCCACTATCTCTGGGGGAATAAAGACGATTGACAGCGCGGTGCCATCGGAAGGTAAATCCCAAGTTTTTGGAGGCATAAAACGTGAGGCCAAGCATAGCAGAGAGACTGTTTTTGTTCAAGTCGGGCAAAGCCTCAGTGATGCCGTTGCCATCCTCAAACTTGTCGCTGTAACTGAGCAACCGGCCATATAATATGCCCGCGCCCAGCTGGAAGCGATAATAATTGTCGGAAGCCTCGGCGCCCTCTGCAAGCCATTCGCTATAGTGCCATTGAAGCGGCACTTCTATGTAATTCAGAGTGGTGCTGAATTGTGGGAAAGACTGTGGCTCGTGGCGGCAACCGCGCTGCGTGTAAAGAATTTCCACGCTCGCTTGTTGTTTGGGCTGCAGCACCGCGATGCCTCGCAGACCCGCCTGCAGACCAAGCTTGTGATAGCCTGCTGACAGGTCTCCATCAATTTGAGAAGCTGTCAGACCAGCGATAATGCCAGCCTTAAACCGCTGTGTGCGTTGGCTTTGTGCCATATTAGGCAATAAAAACAGCACCGCCGCAAGCGATGCAAAGAGGTGTGTGCTGATTCGCATGGTGTCAGATTTTGGATACTTTTGCGCCGAAAAGTAGGCGTTCGCTGGCAAAAAACTCAAAACTACAAACAATTTTGCCCATACAAGCCCCGTCCATATCGGCGCGGGTGGACAGCCAGCCGGGAATACAACGAACAACGAACAACGAACAACGATGCGCTACACGCAAACCACATTGAAGAAACTCGAAGGCATCTTCGACGAACTTGACTACGCCGTTCGCTACGAGAAAGGCAATTTTCAGAGCGGGTACTGCATCGTGGAAAACCGCCGAATCGCGGTTGTAAACAAGTTTTTCGACATTGAAGCCCGCATTAACTGTCTGCTCGACATTTTGAGCAACGTCGAACTAGACCTCGACGCGCTTTCGGAGGCATCAAGAGAATTCGTGGAGAAAAACAGGAAACTGCCGAAATCACCCGAATAGGGACTTCTCAATTCGCTCCTATCAGTTCTTTCCCCTCTTTTTCCTTCATTTGCTGAAAGGCCGCCAAGCCACAATCGAGGAACGCCTTATAGGCAACAGGGTCGTTGCCGTTGGTATAATCAGTCGGTCGGTTCAGCAGCGTCTTGCCGTCATTGTGCATAAGCACATAGTATGGCTGTGCGCTCACGTCGAAGTTGTTGACCTGAAAGGCGCTCCACTTGCTGCCGACCGTGCGAAGCTTCTCCCCCGTTTTGGGGTCGAGCAGATAGGCGAAATTATTGTCGGGGAAAAGCCGCACTTTTTCGTCCACATAGAGAGAAACAACCACATAGTTGTTGCGCAAATGGTCTATGATGCCCGGAAGCGGCCAAACGGTTTCTTCCATTTTGCGGCAATTGACACAGCCATGCCCCGTGAAGTCAATAAACAAAGGTTTGTTCAGGCGTTTGGCCTCCGCCAATCCTTCATCGAAATCGTGGAAACAATCCAGCCCCTGCGGACAACCCGGCCCGTGATGTTTGCCCCCTTTTTCATTTTCGTATTTGTAACTGTAATGCACCGGAGGCGCCAGACCGCTGAGCAGCGACAAAGACCTGTGCTCCACCAACCCCCAACCGACATATAAGGCGAACGCCAGCGAACTCAGCCCCAACGCCAAGCGCCCCACACCTGGCCGCCCTTTGTTGCCTTTCCACGGGATGAGGCCGAATTGGTAGAGCGCCAATGCCAACGCGAGCAGGAACCACAGCGCCATGAATGTTTCAAAACGCAGTATGCCCCATTGCTTCACCATATCGGCTGTGCTGAGAAATTTGAATGCCAATGCCAACTCGACAAGCCCAAGCGTGATTTTCAAATTGTCCATCCAGCCACCCGATTTGGGCAGGGTATTGAGCCAGCCGGGGAACATGGCGAACAGGCCAAACGGCAGCGCCAACCCCAAGCCAAATCCCAGCATGCCAACAGTCGGCTTCATGGGGATAAAGCCAAACAACGCCGCGCCAGCATTGGTGCGGGCAGCCTCCACCAACAATGTGCCCACAATAGGACCGGTACAAGAGAACGAGACCAATACCAGCGTGAAAGCCATGAAAAAAGTGCCGACTAAGCCGCCCTTGTCAGCCATGCGGTCGCTCTTGTTCACCCACGATGAGGGCAACGAAATTTCATAAAAACCAAAAAACGAAAACGCGAACACCACGAGCAACACGAACACCACAAGGTTGAACCATATATTGGTGCTCATCTCGTTGAGCGCCGTCGGGCCAAGAGCCGCTGTCACAGCGGTGCCCAACGCCAGAAAAATCAGTACAATGCTGCCCGCATAAATAAAAGCATTGCGGATGCCCGCGCTGCGGTCCTTCGAGCGTTTCACGAAAAAACTCACCGTCATCGGAATCATCGGAAACACGCAAGGCGTGAGCAGCGCGATGAGCCCGCCCAAAAAACAAAGCAAAAAAATGGACATAAGCGAGGAACCGTCGCTACTACCGCTCATGTCCCCACAACTTCCAACAAACTGCGCCGCGTTGATTTCCGGGCGCTTGGAGAAAAAGAAACCTTTGAAGTTGGGGTCGTTGGGAGGCATCAAGTCCCGATATTCGGCAGGAATGTTGGCATCCGCGAGGTGCGCCACATTTGCCGAATCTTCTTTCACCGGCGACACATCCCCCTGCCCTTGAGGCGAGGCATCTGGCAACGGGCTTTTGTCTTCCTTGCCCGAAGCTGCGCCGCAATTGGCCAAAGCGCCGATGCTAAAAGTGAAATCCACGTCTTTCGGAGGCAGACACATCTCATCGTTGCAGACCATGAACGTGATGTAACCCACGATCGGCTTGGAAGGGTCTTTTACCTCCACACGCTGGGTGAGAATAGCTTTATGTTTGAATTTGGTCAGATTCATCTCAAACACCTTGTCGAAGGTCTTGATTATCTCACCGCCTTCCTTGGCCTTGCCGACAAGTTTGAAATGCGACTGCGCATCGAAGGTGATAGAGGTTGCCACTGGCCCATCCTCGCTCTCAAGAAATTGCGAGTAGGTGTACCACCCCTCGTCTATCGTGCCAGTAATAATCAAATCTACTTGACAGTTGCCCGCATCCTTCGTGGTGAAAGACCATCTCACGGGGTTTTGGGCGTGAAGAATCGCCGAAGACAAAATCGAAAACAGTGCAAACAGGGAAGTAAAAAGGCCGTTGCGCATATTTTTTGATAAAATTAAAAATTTCAAAAAAGTTGGGAATACCTCACTCGCCAACATCTGACCACCTCAACCAATCGGCTTGCAAAGAAACAGCGAATAAACGTGTCGCTGCCTACATAGTTGGGGTTTAAAAGAACATTAACCGGATGAAATGTCCGCTTGCAGCCAATTTTCATCCTCAAGCAATCCTGCACATTTCTAAACAGGAGACAAAAATAGAGGTTGCAACAGGATGTGTGAGGAGCGAGCCGGGTCTTTTTTAAAGACATTCCCAAAAATCTGAACACCTCTATTTGATTTTTGGAAAGTAGCCTTACCTTTGCGCTCCGATTTTTGAATAGCAGCACTCAATTACTTTTTCGATAAGCGATGAAACGCACTTACCAACCATCCCGCCGCGCCCGTAAGAACAAACACGGCTTCCGCGAGCGTATGTCAACGAAGAATGGCCGCAAATTGATTTCGCGTCGCCGCAAGCAAGGCCGCTACAAGCTTAGCGTGTCGGACGAGCGCCGCCTGAAATAAGCACTTGGCCTACCGCCTTCACCACCTCAATGTTTACGAAAGATATTTGCCCGTTCTGCGGCTGCCGCCGCAGAACGGGTTTCTTTTGTGGCAGTAGTGACATCAAATGTTACTTTTGCCCCTTGCAATGCCCACTTTTTCCAAACATGAGAGGCTCAAGAGCCGCAAAACGATTGCCCAGCTGTTCGCGGTTGGCAAAGGCAATTCGTTCGTAGCCTATCCATTGCGAGTACTCTGGTTGGATGCCCCCACGACGGGGGAAGCCCCCTCTACCCAACTAGCAGAGAGAGATGGGGCAGCACAAATCGCCATATCCGTGCCCAAACGCGCATTCAAAACCGCCGTCGCTCGCAACCGCATCAAGCGTCAAATCCGCGAGGCATACCGCTTGCACAAGGCGGGATTTTATGAAAAACTGGCGAGCCGCCATGTTTCATTGATGTTGGTGTATATCGCCAAGGAAGCACTTCCATACGCCGAAATCGAGGCAGGGGTGAAAAAGATGATTCGGAAATTCCCTTCATAGACCTATCTTGCGGTGCGAAACACGCTCGGCACAATGCCTCAAAGCGGGCAAAACTCAGAACCACACCATGCTTTTTCCCATCGGCGACGACAACATCAAAGGGGGCTACGCACCCATTTTCAGCTATGGATTCATCCTGCTAAATGTATTGGTGTTTTTATTCCAAACCTCCATGCCGAGCGGCACTCAGGCCGCGTTCGTGGAGACGTGGGGTGTCGTGCCCTTCCAGATAACACAAGGCATCGAGCTGCAGACCTTGCTGACAAGCATATTTCTGCACGGGAGTTGGCTTCATCTGCTTGGCAATATGCTTTACCTCTGGATTTTTGCCGACAACATAGAGGCGGTGGTGGGCAATATCCGCTTCCTGATATTTTACTTGGCCGGGGGCTTGTTGGCAGCGTTGGCACAAGTGGCCTTCGACCCACAAAGCGGCATTCCGATGGTGGGCGCGAGTGGTGCCATTGCGGCAGTAATGGGAGCTTATGTCGTCATGTTTCCCGGCTCGCGCGTCAAAATGCTTTTCCTGCTCTTCTTTATCGTTTTCTATGTGCCATCTTGGGTATTTTTGGGCTTGTGGTTTGTGCAGCAGGCCTTGTCGGGCATTGGTAGCATCGGCTTAGAGTTGGAAGGTGGTGGCGGAATCGCTTGGTGGGCGCACATCGGCGGTTTTGTGTTCGGGTTGTTGGCGGGCGCTTTTTTCCGAGACCAATCCTATGCAAGGAGATATGAGCGGTAAGCCCAAGAGAGAGTGTCTCCAAAATGTCCCTTACCTTTAAGAATGTTTTCTTTTGCATCACACTTCTCAGAGCATAGTTTATTACAAATCAAAACCCTGTGCCTTTGTGCCTCTGTGTTGTTCTTGTAAAAACTTAGACGCTCCAACCCTGCGAAAAAAAACGCGGATTCCCCTATTCAGGGAAACCCGCGTCCGACCCGGTAGCGCGAGGGAGACTTGAACTCCCGACCTTGCGATTATGAATCGCACGCTCTAACCAGCTGAGCTATCGCGCCTCGAAAAGCGGGTGCAAAGGTAAATCGCAAAATTGTTTTTGCAAATGAGGCACCAAAGATTTTCAGAATAGCGATTTTATTCCGCTCCCTTAAAAACAAAAAGTTTATGTTTGCCCCAACAAATCTTTTTGAATGGCACGTCATAACACATCCTCCGACTCGGGAGGCTTTTTGTTCAAAACTGGTTTATTCGCTCTATTGGCGGGCGTGGCTTTTTGGGTGTTCAACCAATTTGGTGGCAAAAAGACACCTGAGTTGCCCAGCAGTGTCCCCACCACCGAAATCCCTCAAGGCAACCAGAACGGCCCTGCATCAGGCACGCCCAATCCCACAAAAGTGCCCGACAACATACTACCCCACTCCACCACAGGCGTTGTGGTGCGCCACGAATACTTCGCGCTCTCTTACCACGAAGACCACGAACAGGCCGAGTGGGTGGCCTACGAACTCACCCGCGAACGATTGAACCAAAATTGGGCGGCCCGCCCCAACACCTTCCGCCCCGACCCCGCAGTGCGCACGGAAAGTGCCACACCGCGTGATTACAGCGGCAGCGGTTACGACCGGGGTCATCTCGTGCCAGCCGCCGACATGGCGTTCGATGCGGCGGCCATTGATGCCACGTTTCTGATGAGCAATATAAGCCCGCAAGTGCGCACCTTCAACGGCGGCGTGTGGCGCGAGTTGGAGGAATGTACGCGCGACTGGGCGCGCAAGTTCAAGCGACTCTATGTGGTGACTGGCCCAGTGCTGACACAAAAACCATTGGGTGCCATTGGCTTCAGCAAAGTGACCGTGCCCGCGTCCTACTACCGGGTGCTCTATGCGCCAGAAGCGCACAAGGCCATTGGTTTCGTGATGCCCAACGCATTGAGTACCAGACCCGTGATGGACTACGCTGTTTCCATTGATGAAGTGGAGCTTATCACTGGGCTTGATTTTTTCCCTAAGCTGCTCGGCGGGCTAAACGAGGAACTGGAAGGCTCGCTCGATAAGGACGCATGGCCCGTAAGTCGCCAACGCTACGAAAAAAGGGTGAACGAGTGGAACAAGCAGCAATGACGTTTTTGTGTGAACTTTGCCCTCCACTTTCCCAACCATCAACTATGTTTTTTACAAAAAAAATCATTCCGCTTGCGTTTGTTCCCATAATGCTTGCGCCTTCCTGCGAGGAACATACACCCTTCCCGAAACCCCGCGCCTACCCGCGTGTCATATATCCCGAAAAAGTGTATAAACCTTTTGAGGCGGCCTACTGCAATTTCACCTTTGAAATGCCAGCGTATGCCACTATCGAAAAAGACACGAGTTTTTTTGGCGAAAAACCCAATAACGAATGTTGGTTCAATCTTGACGTGGAGCAACTCAACGCCAAAATTTACTGTAGCTACAATCCCATCCGCAGCCGCTCGGATTTTGACGAGCTGGTGGCGGATGCCTTTGTGATGACCAATAAGCACAATATCAAGGCAAATTACATTGACGAAATCCCGGTGCGCCGACCCGATGACCGCGTGTTCGGATTGGTGTTCGACGTGGAGGGCGCGGCGGCCTCTTCCTATCAATTCTTCCTAACCGACTCGACGAGCAATTTCCTGCGTGGCGCACTTTATTTCAACACGCAAACCCGTCCCGACTCGCTTGCCCCAGTCATTGAGTTCATGAAAAAAGACTTGGATATGCTGGTGAACACCTTGCGCTGGCATCGCTAAAGCAGACTTTCATTCATACCACAATTCCACACGCTCGGTGGCCGCGTAACCGATGCACGTATTCACCATGTCGCCCGGCCCCTCGCGGCGCACCGAATCCACGAATGCCACGTCAACTTCGCCTTTTGTGCATTTTGCCAGGCAAGTGAAACACACGCCGCTTTTGCAGGTATAGGGCAGCGGAATGCCTTGCCGCAGAGCGGCGTTCAAAATCGTCTCTCCCGCAAATGCCTTGAACTCAATGCGTTCTCGCGCATTTGATGCGACGACAAGGTGTGTTCGGGTCGTGTCGAGCTCCCGCGTGGGAAGTCGCGTTTCCGCCACGAAATTTTCTTTCACAATGTTTTTTTCGGGAAAATTCATGGTGCGCAGGGTCATTTCGGCCATACGCATCATGGCCTGGGGAGCGCAGAGATAAAAAAGGGTTCCACGCAGTTGTTTGGCCGCGATGCCATCGGCAAAATGCCGCGAAAGAAGTTCTTCGAGCAACTGATTGTTCAGGTGGCGATGCAGGGCATTGTCCGCCTTTTTTTCCTTGCTAAAAAAATAGAGGCATCTGAATCGAGTGGGAAAATCCTTTATCCACTGGTCGATTTGTGGTTTGAAAATGGTGCTTTGGCTGTCGCGGTTTGCGTAATAAAGAATGATTCTCGCACTGTGAGGCTTGGCCAACAGTGCTTTCAAATGACTTATCACCGGCGTGATGCCGCTCCCTGCCGCGATATAAAAAATGGTGTCTGGCCGCTTTGGGGGCAACAAGAAGCGCCCGTGAGGCTCGGTCGCCGTGAGCACATCGCCAGGCTCGGCATGGCGTAGCAGCCAATTGGAAAACTCGCCATTCACCACGCGCTTCACCGTGACGGCGGGCAGCGCATCCACGCCGGGACAGGTGCTGAACGAGTAAGCGCGGCGTTTTTCGCCCGTTTGGGTCGAAAAAACAAGCGACACATACTGGCCCGGCAGGTATTGGAGCGGTCGCCCGTCGGTCGGTTCGAAGGCAAATGTGGCAGTGTCGGCCGTTTCCCACGTCTTGCGCACAATGCGGAGTTCCCGTTTTTCTTCCATCTCAAATCGGTTGAAGGTTTTGGGGCAAAGATTGCGAATCCGCCCGAACCAGTCAACGCAAGGACGATTATTGTCAACATCTGTTATTCTTTTATCCCACTCCCTCGTTTATCAAAATTTCTGGAACTTTGCCCGCCTTTTGTGGCAAATCCTCCACGAGGGGCAGACCATTTCATCATTCGACCAACCATTCGGCGGACCTCCAAATCCGCAGCATTACCACCATGAAAGAGCTCAAACCATATTTCGAGGCCAATAAACAACGCTTCCTCGACGAACTCCTCGAACTCCTCCGCATCCCCTCCGTAAGTGCCGACCCCAAATACAAAGACGATGTGCGCCGCATGGCCGAAGCCACTGCCCAGCACCTTCGAAACGTCGGTGCCGACACTGTGGAAATCCACGAGACCGCCGGTCACCCCATCGTTTATGGCGAAAAAATGATTGACCCCAAAGCCCCCACTGTGCTTGTGTATGGCCACTATGATGTGCAGCCACCCGACCCGCTCGACTTGTGGGACAGCCCGCCGTTTGAGCCAGTGGTGAAAAAAACCAAGCTCCACCCGCAGGGCGCCATTTTTGCGCGTGGTGCTTGCGACGACAAGGGTCAGTTTTTCATGCACGTCAAGGCATTTGAGATGATGCTGAAAAACAACGCATTGCCCTGCAACGTGAAATTTATGATAGAAGGCGAGGAGGAAGTCGGCTCGAAGAACTTGGAAAAATTCTGCAAAGAGCACAAAAAGAAACTCGCCTGCGACGTGGTGCTCATTTCCGATACCAGCATCATCGCCAACGACACGCCCAGCCTCACCGTAGGCCTGCGCGGCCTTTGCTACATGGAAGTGGAGGTGACAGGCCCCAACAAAGATTTGCACTCTGGCGTGTATGGCGGCGCAGTAGCCAACCCCGTGAATGTATTATGCCAAATGATTGCCTCGCTCCACGACTCCAAGCGCCGCGTCACCGTCAAGGGATTCTACGACGACGTGCAAAAAGTGAGCGCCAAGGAGCGCAAAATGATGAATGAGGCCCCCTACAATGAAAAACAATACATGAAAGACCTCAACGTGGCCGAGCTCATGGGCGAAAAAGGCTACACCACCATCGAGCGCACAGGCATCCGCCCAACACTCGACGTGAACGGCATTTGGGGAGGCTACATCGGCGAGGGCGCCAAGACCGTGTTGCCCTCAAAGGCTTTTGCCAAAATCTCCATGCGCCTCGTGCCCAACCAAGACCCGAAGAAGATGGAAAAACTTTTTCAAAAACACTTCGAGAGCCTCGCGCCCAAATCGGTGAAGGTGAAAGTCTCCGCCCATCACGGTGGCTGGCCCGTGGTGGTGCCGACCAACTCGGTGGAATACAAAGCCTCCGAGAAGGCCCTCGAGCAAGCCTTCGGCAAAAAGCCCTTGCCACAGCGCGGCGGCGGCAGCATCCCCATCGTGGCGATGTTCGACCAAGTCCTCGATGCCAAATCAGTGCTCATGGGTTTTGGCCTCGACTCTGACGACATTCACTCGCCCAACGAGCACTACGGCTTGTTCAACTACTACAAGGGCATTGAGACCATTCCGTATTTCTACCAGTATTATGCGGAAATGAAGAAAAAAAAATAATGGCTTGGCGGGTTATACCCAGACTAAAGAGGATTTGAACCTGCCCGTTGGCAAGGCAGGAATTTCCTTGATTGATTTGCAATTTTCAAAGGATTGCGAGCGCCGTTCGTTCAAAACCACTTTGTGTTGACTATAACTGGTCAACCCGCCAAACCCAATAGTTCACTCAAATTCACAACCGTATTACATTTCACCATGAAAAAAACGCTTTTATCACTCACGCTCATTGCGACCACTTGGGGCCTTTTTGCCCAAAAAACGACGCTGAACACTGCTAAAGACAGTGCCAGCTATGCCTACGGCATCATGTTGGCCAACAGCATCAAACGCCAACTCAGCAACGACCTCAACCGCGAGGTGATGTTGGCCTCTCTCAACAGCGCCCTCCGCGACGAGGAGATGATGTTCACGCCAGAAGTAGCCAACAAAATTTTTAGCGATTACAACCGCGCCATCCAAGCCAAAGCGGGCGAAAAAGCGCGTGAGGAAGGCAAGGCTTTTTTGGAAAAAAACAAGCTTCGCAAGGAAGTGACCACCACCGCCAGCGGCCTTCAGTATGAAGTGGTCAAGCGCGGAGATGGAACCACCTCGCCCAAAGCCACCGACAAAGTGGAAGTGCACTACCACGGCACGCTCATCAGCGGGGAAATTTTCGATAGCAGCGTGGAGCGCGGCCAGCCCGCACAATTCGGCCTCAACCAAGTCATCGCGGGCTGGACGGAAGGCCTGCAATACATGAAAGAAGGCGACAAGTTCAAGTTCTTCATCCCTGCCGAACTTGCTTACGGTGACCGCGGCGCCGGAGCCACCATCAAGCCCGGCTCGACCTTGATCTTCGAAGTGGAGCTCTTGAAAATTTTGAAATAACGCAATCGGGCCAATAGCCGACGGGGAACATGAACCACCTCCATTATCGCGCACTCGGCATGATGCTGATATATGTCGTCCTCCGCTTTTTTGGCGGGTCGTTCGGCGGCATCGTTCTGTATCCGGTCACGCTGCTGGTCACTTTCCTGCACGAGTTTGGCCATGCCTTGGGCGCGATACTGACAGGCGGCGCGGTGCGAGCCATGCAAATCAACCCCGATGGCAGCGGCTACACCGTCACGGTGGGGGGCAGCCCCGGCATCGTGCTGATGGGTGGCTATCTCGGTAGCGCCCTGTTGGGCAACGTGCTGTTTCGCATTGGAGCCAAACACCCCTCGCTCACGACCTTCACCCTCACCACACTGGCCTGCCTGATGGCATTGGCCGGCGTGGTGTGGTTCGAATCGTTCGTCAGCACAGCGATACTCTTCGGCTTTGCCGCCTTGCTCTTTGTGGTGGCTCGCAACAAGGATTGGGGGCAGGATGTGTTGATGTTTCTCGGCCTGGCCGCCGTGCTCTACATCATTCAGGATTTCGATGTCGGCCCTAAAAGCGACCTTGCGATGTATGAGCAAGAAGTAGGCGTTTTTTCCTCGCAAGTTTGGAAATACGTTTGGCTGGGCGTGGCGGGCGCGATTTTTTACCTGAATCTGAAAGAGGTTTTTGGAAAAAAGTAGCGCGTGTAGGGCATCTCGCAAGTCACTTGGTCATTGATAATGATAATTTTTGAATTTCAAAATTATACCTCTCGTCGTCAGGTTTTGTGCATCTGGTTGGCGGCGTTTGCTAAACTTTCAAAGTTTAGTAAACGTATCTTCGGTTCAGCCCATGCACAAAACCCGGCGGTGAGAGGTATAAATGTCCAGTGAACAATGTCCAATTTTCAATGACCAAGTATCTCGTGAGACAGCCTCTGCCCTGTACCTTGGCCTCCAACCCTCCCAACCATGCGCATAGAAAAAATACCCGTCCGACGAATGTCTCACTTTGTCATTGGCTACATGGTGCTGGCCTTTGGGTGGTGGGCCTATAGCCTCTGGCAACAAAACGACCGCTTGTATCAGTTGGAAAAAAAAGCATTGGAGCAGCGCTTTGACCCTCTAAACCGAGGCGTCAACCTCACCCAACTCTATCAAACGGCGGAGTACAAAAAAATAGAGCGCAATTGGCACAAAGGACACCGCATGATTATCGCCGAAGGCCTTTTTTTCACGGCCTGCCTGATTTTCGGCTTGTGGGTCATCAATCGGAGCGCCAACCGCGAGGTGACGCTCGCCCGCCAACGCCGCAATTTCCTGCTCAGCATCACCCACGAATTGAAATCGCCCATTGCCTCGTTGCGTCTGGTGCTCGAAACGCTGCACAAGCGCGAACTGCCCCGCGAACAAATCGAAAACCTCTGCAAAGGCGGCCTCAAAGATGCCAACCGCTTGCAACAATTGGTGGAAGACCTGCTGCTCGCCGCCCGATTGGACGACAACTGGCGCCCTCTCCTCGAACCCGTTGACTTGCCCTCCATCGCACGCGACGTGGCCGCAGGGCTGCTCATTCGTTTCCCAAAAGCCAATATCCAACTGAGTTTCCCCGACAACCTGCCGCCCGTGCTGGCCGACCAATCGGGATTGACTGCGATTGTGCAAAATCTGTTGGAAAACGCCGTGAAGTATTCCCCCGAAGGCACGCCTGTGGAAATATCGGTGACGGTGGAACATGGCCGAATGCAACTCCGCGTGGCCGACTCGGGACAGGGCATTCCAGACGCCGAAAAAAAGGCTGTTTTTGAAAAATTCTACCGCCTCGGCAATGAAGAAACGCGTCAATCCACTGGCACTGGGCTGGGGCTTTACATTGTCAGTCAAGTGGTGAAAGCACACGGCGGCGCTATTCAGGTGACGGACAACAAGCCGCAGGGGACGGTGTTTGTAGTGGAAATATGAACCATCTGCCTATCGCTTTTCGACCTTGCCGGAATAAACGGCTCCTTTTTCTGCCACGATAAGCCAATAATACAGACCCGCAGGCAATCCGCCCAAATCCGCCCGCCCTGCCCGCGTCGTCGCTTGCAGGCACAGCCGCCCTAAAGCGTCGTGTACCCGCACCGTCACTTCTTCGCCCTCCGGCAGCCCACCCCACCTCACCTCGCCCGTCGTCGGGTTCGGCCACAGCAGGAAATTCCCCTCTCCTTTGGGGAGGGTTTGGGTGCCGCTAGTCATTTTCACCTCCACCACCTTACACTTCGTGTCCGCGCCATACTGATTGCTCACCGTGAGGCATACGGTATAAAAGCCCGGAGAGGCGTAAGTATGCACCGGGCTGGTGTCCTGACTCATTGCCCCGTCGCCGAAGTCCCACAGCCAATCGGCAGGCTCGTAGGACGACACGTCCCAAAAGTGCATAGCAAGGCCGCTTGTGTCGGTCGGCTCGGGGCGGAAGTCGGCCAGCGGGTGGTTGTCGAGGCCGAGCGTGTCGCAGGGCGAGCCGTCGAGCGGGCCGAGCCGGAAGTTGGGGAAAACAGGCGTATTGCCATAGGGGTATGGGAATTCGATGTCATGCTGGCGAAAGTCGCAGCCCACGCCGGGCAAGTTTGGCCGGTTGATGACGTGCATGTTCTTGGTTGTTGTTGGGGGAACAACATACATTCGGCCATCGGGCGCGTTGATTAAGTATGAGAACAATGTTGCCAAATTATTGGTATAACCATCATAGACCGCTATCAATTGCTTCGACGAGAAAATGTCGTCAGCCTGTAAATCAAACTGGTACAAGTACTCAAAGTCTGCCACATAGAGGTATCGGTTGTTGGGCGACACAGCGCAGCCGCCGAAAATGCCCTGCGTCGTGTCGTTGAACGGAAAGTGCACCGCATTGCTCAGCATACCATCGCAGCGGTCAAAATCATAGATAAAGACCCCGTGAAAACGGTTGTAGCGGACATATTTGGAGCCGTCGGGGGAAAACGAGGCCTGAAAACCGCCGTTCTCGTCCCAGGCCGGGCCGATTTGCTGCGAATGGTGCAGATAGGCAGTATCCTTGGTGAGCAGCACTATATAGATTTTGTTGCCGATTTCCACTGGCATCGGCAGCCACCAGTCGCGCCCGTTGCCGTGTTTGACGGCCGTAGTCTGTCCATAGCCGAGTTGATCATTTATCAGTATTCTGTCTTTTACAATCACCCTGCCGGTATCGTTGTTGGCATGGGCGTCAATGATTGCGTATTTGAATTTTTCAGCGTATATGTCAAGCGGAGGAGTCGCAGATTTGTAACTTGATTTGTAAAAAAAATAGAAATTATGAGGGACGTTTATTCTTGGTATAAAAATACCGTAATAGTCATAAGGATGCCAACGGTACTTTTCACACCAATCTAACTCCCAACCAGACATAATAGTATCGCCTCCGAAAATAGGAATCGCACTTGAATTGAAAATTTTGCATAAATTTGAGTATAAAGTTATATTTCCCATAGAATCACAGATACTTGCATTTCCATTCAAGATATAAACCTCTCTTTCAGCAATTTCTATCCTTGGTGGAAAGGTGTCAAAGCTGAGATTAAAAGCCTCCGCATCAAGAGTCGATGAATTATAGTTATACCCAAAAAGCCAAACATTGTCAAACTTTTGAGCAAAAGATCTTGGAAAAATACTTACCTGAAGCATAAACATCAGGAAGATGGCATTCAAATATTGCGATTTCATGTTAGACTGAAAAAATGCGCAAGGCTGGCAGTATATCTGTCAGCCTTGCATTAGGTGAACAACTATTTGCTAATAACAATCTTGGAGTTGGCGGCTACGCCTCCACCTGGACTCGTGAGACGAAGATGATAAATGCCGGAAGGAAGATTGCTCAAATCAAGGCTGTTGCCAGATATGACAGCCGAAACAAGTTTTAGACCGGCAACATCATATACTTCGGCCATATAGCCTGAGGCATCTATGCCTGAAAAAGAAACAAAGCCCGATGTCGGGTTGGGAAAGATTCTTAAAGAAAATTCTGCTACCTTCTTTATCAAGTCTTCCCGCTCGCCTGCACAATTGACAGGCGTGTATTCCTTCTCCAAAAACAAGTTGTACAGCACCTGCGCCCGCAGCACAGCTTCCCCGTTGGTGTGTAAGCACAGCGAGCCGATGCTGTCGAGCGTCGCCAATTGAGCGGCGTAGAGGGTATCGCCCTGCAAAAACATCCGAATTTCCATGTCGTTGACTTTTCGCTCGGTATGTTCCCATGCGTCGTTGACCGAAATCGCCGCGTTCTGCGTCAGCAACTGCGCCGCGTCAGCCTGTCGTTGCGCGCGGATGTCGGTCAGTATATTGCGCAAACTGTCCGACTTGGAGGCCAGTTGGGCGAGCGTCTGTGCGTACAACGCCTCGTCCACCGCAGTGCCGGCGTTTCGGGTGCTGTCCAATTCCGCCAGTTCGGCACTCAGGGCAACGATGTCCGATTCCTTTGCCTCCACTTCATTCTGCTCATTGGTCGGGCGGTTGTGAAAGGCGTTGATTCCTTGTCTGATTGCCCAAAATGCAGCGGTCGAGGTGCCCGTTTTGCTTTGCTCAAACTGTTGAAAAACTGTTTCGCTCGCCCACGACGGGTTTTCCTGCAATCGGGTGTAGAGGTGGTTTTCCAACATTTTGGGTATCATGCCCGGCAACCCGGAGCTGTGAATGGAGCCGTCGGCGATGGCGCGCTCCAGCTCTTTGCCCGGAGCAGTGGAGGCTTGTCCCGGCGGCAGGCAAGAAAAACCTGCGCAAGAGAAAGAGGGGATGGTGGGGGTGATTTCATCTAAAAACCAATTCTGCCAATTTGCGGAAGGTTTAAACTGGGAGTCCTCAACCGGGTCAACACCAAAACGAGAATAGTTCACCACATCCTGTGTTATAGCCGCGTGAAACGCGCTACTGTTCGACCATTTGTTTCCATGGTCGTCTACCAAGACAGGTGTTCCATTATCAAAGTAATCCAAACCCTGTGTGCCAAGTGCCACGTCGCCGTTGAGGAAAAGCCCGGTGCCGCCTGAGAAAGAAGAGCCTTTCAACACCGTCGCGTCGCACATCGCGCTGAACTCCATGCCTGTGCTGGTGGAAAAGGCATCGTTGCAAGTGTATTCGCTCTGGCTGACGTTTTTGATGAAGTATCCTTTACGGGAAGCGGAAAAAAAACCGTACACGTTGTTGCAATTGAGCGTCATATTGTTGGCGTTGAGCAAATCGAAACCCAAATAGTGAGGATACTGGTTTTGTGAGGCAAACGTGACGTCGTTTTCACTTATCTCCGATTGGTTGCCGCCCCAGAAACGGATGCCCCACCGAGAGCGGTCCAGTTGAATCGAATTGTTCACAACCTTCCAGCCCACCGCGTTTGTGCCCGTGACCTGTGTCGCGTCGTCGAGCAAGATGCCATTGCCTGTGGCAGCGGTATTGCCCGGGTTCGTCACCGTGATATCATTGTTCGCTATCCTGCTGCCCATTTTCAATGGCAGGCACTTGGACGCACGGATGCCGGTAAAGCGGCAATCCATCGGATTGTTGATTATCCTAACGGTGTTCATGCGACAGTTTTCGAGGAAAAAGCCCGAGTTGGCTTGCGTGCTGATATTGTTCAGCGTGACGTTCATGCGGTTGGCGTACACGCCGCGTCTTTCACAATCGCTGATATCGGCACCACCCGTGGTGTTGGGCGAAAAAAACAGGGTTTCCACGCCGGAGCCCCATGCCCAAATGGCATGTCCATGCCACGGGGCACTTGCGTTGGCCCCTATTGCTATCACACCAAATTTTACATCGCCAAGACTAAGCGAGGAGTTCACAAGCCGAATGCCCGTGTTGAGTAAGCCAAAAGTACCCGTCTGCAAAGTAACAAAAGGATGGTTCAGAATTTCCATTCCATATCCGTCTTCGGAGTTGGGCACCATGCCTGTGTAACCGGGTTTTAGGTTTCCTCCGAAAAAATCGTTGAACGATGTAAAATTCACATCCAATTCGGCACCGGTTGTGCCAGTATTGTCCAGTCTTATACCCCTATAATTGTTTGCGAACGTCCCCGCAAAGCTCCGCAGCGTGCTCCCGCGCTTGGCATCCACCGCGAGCTCAGCATCGAAAAATTGCGGCCTGCGCAGGATAAGCGTCCCGCCTGTCTCCACCAAAATACCTTTGCTAACATCGCCGCAGGTGAACATATCCGCCACGTCCACAATAAGGCTGTCGCCATCCACCACTTTTATTTGAGCGCCCGGGCAAAGGTATATCTGCCCCCTATCCGCCACATTGCCAAAGCCTATGACGAAACGCTGCACATCAACCGTGAGCACCGGGAAGCTGCCGCTCTCATCCTGCAGCATCATGATGCTGTGCGCACTTTCCGCAAAATCCTCAATCGAGTACCCGGTGAGCTCGTCGTAGAGATCGCTTACTTTAGCCGAGCCGACAATTGGGAAATATGGGGCATCAAAGAGGAGTGTGGAAACCGGGCTATTGAGCGGGGTGATGAGCTCCCACTCTGGGAAAACTGGAGGCACATTGGGTTCGGCAGGTTCGGCATGAACATAGAGCCGCCATGGGATTTCGCCAAAATACCAGTTGGGCTGGAAATCAATGGGGAAATGTAGCGATAGCGTTCTCTCTATGCTTTCCTCTGTGACTGAAACACGAAAGCGGAAAACCTTCAACACGCTGTTGCTATTGCCAAAAGTCAGTATCTCGCTGAGCTCCGGCGAATTCTGTCCATCAGCGTGTACCAAGTTGCTGAAATAGCGAGCCGGGTCGGCGGCGTTTCCAATGAAACGCGTGCTCTCAAACTTTGGCCGCGCTTTGACAATGACATAGACATCAATATCGGTGCATTCGAGATAAGTGACCGAAGCGGAGATGTTGAACCCGGATGAATTGCAAAAAGGTCGGACGACTGCGGGCAAGTCGGTGCTTGCGGCAGTTACGTTAGCCACGCCAATATAACCGCTTTGTGCATGGCCTTGCTTGTAACAAAAAAGGGAGGACAAAATCAGCAAGATGACTTTGAATTTTGTTAAGCTACTGCGTGCTGCGTGCTGCGTGCTGCGTGCTGCGTGCTGCGTGCTGCGTGCTGCGTGCTGCGTGCTGCGTGCTGCGTGCTGCGTGCTGCGTGCTGGGCATTTCATGCCCAACATCGGCGGAGGAAAAGGATTTTTTCATCGGTGGAAAAAATGTTTTGATAACTGAATTGGGTGAACACACGCCAGCGGCAGCCCCTCGAATCCCGGACACTCTCGAAGACAACCCCTGACTTGACTTTTCACAAGTTCGAACGCGATTAAGAAAAGAACTGGCACTAAGGTATCTCCCTCTGTCCAAATACCCAAAACCACTTTTTTTCAATAGTCAGGCTTGTGGCGGCAGTGCCGCGTCGGGAAAACGGTCGCCTTCGCCGGGCAACGGTGCAAATCAAACCAAATACGGCAGGGCCGGTACCTGATAAGTCAGGTTTCCAAGCCGAAAAAAGGGGAGATTAAGTTTTTGTGAAGTCGGGGTTGTTGCTTTCACAATTGTCCAATGCTGCCGGACTATGACAAATTGAATGAATTTCTGAAACTTGTGGCATGACCGCCTCGACCGCCCGCTCCCTCCTTGTCGAACAGCTCACCCCGCGCTACGGCGAGGGAGAGGCCAGAGCAATCGCCCGGATTGTGCTGGAGGACGCATTTGGCGTGCGCCCCTCAGACGCTAACGTGCCTGTTGATTCCTTTCGATTGCACGACATTCTCCTGCGACTGCTCGTCGGCGAGCCAATCCAGTACATCTTGGGGCAAGCCGATTTTTGGGGTCTCAAATTCATCGTGAATCCCGCCGTGCTGATACCCCGGCAGGAAACAGAGGAACTGGTGGCATGGGTGCTGGAGTTTTTGAAAAACAAGTCTTGGGAAAGCCCGGCGCTCCTCGACATCGGCTTGGGCAGCGGGTGCATTGGGGTGACGCTGAAGAAAAAATTTCCCGCACTGAGGTTGTTGGGGCTGGAAAAAAGCAGCGCTGCATTGGAAGTTGCCTCGAAGAATGCCCGCACCCTGTTGGGCGAGGGCGTCGCTTTTGAATTTGCCGAAGGCGATATCCTGAACCGCCAAAGTTGGGCAGGATTTTCACAGATGGAGGTAGTGGTGAGCAACCCGCCCTACATCCCGCTCAAAGAGAAAACCTTAATGCCGGAACACGTCACGGAACACGAGCCAGCCGAAGCCTTGTATGTGCCCGACGATGACCCACTGATTTTTTACCACGCCATTGCCGACTTTGCCCTTCAAAAACTGCGGCCCGGCGGTGCGTTGTTCTTCGAATGCAATGAATTCAACGCGCCGGAGGTGGCGGATTTGCTTCGCACGTCGGGCTTTGAAGAGGTGCAATTGCGACAAGACCTATCCGGCGCCAACCGAATGGTGCGGGGGCTTATTCGTACATCTTCTTGACGGCATCTGCTGCTCGTCGGTTGAGGTCGCGACTGCCTCTGCTAGTGAGCGCGTAGGTTTTTAATACCTGCTCACTCTCGTTGAGCAGTCGCAGGCTCTTGATTCTTTCGGCAGCAAGGCTTTTCATCTGAGCCTCGTCGAGCGTGAAATAGCCATCCATGCGGTTTTCCACCTTGGGCGTAGTGGCTACATATTTGAGTTCGGCCACCAAATCCGCCCCCTTTTCAGGGACGAAGACGAGTTTCATGCCCGGGGCCATTCTTGCCTCGCCAAGACTGCCGAGCAGAATGAGCACTTCCTGAAACTGGTTGAATTGATAGAAGGTGAAGAACATATTCTGTTTCTCGCCTTCCACAATGGGGAAACGCGGGATTCTGAAATAGAAATTGTCGCCGCGCAACAACTTGCTTTCCACAGGCGGCGGGTCGTTTGGCGGCGGAGCGTTGTTAGGAGGACTAGGCTGGGGATTAGGTTGGTTCGTAGGCGCTTTGTCTCCCGAATTCGCAGGTGTTGATTTCGTTTCCTTGTCCTTATCGGGGGCGGGTTTCTGATTGGAGTCCTTGGAGGGGTTGCTGGGAGGGACAGCGAGAGGGCTTTTGGTCTTGCCGGTGCCCGAAAGCGGCGAAGTTGGTGTTTTGGTGGCATCCGATGCGCCGGCTCTCGGAGATTTTTTGCTTGGCTCTTCCTCCTTAGTCGCCAAATCGGTCGGCGCCGAGCTGGGCGGGAGAGTCTCCGTGGTGACAGAGTCCTGCAAGGGTGCCGATGTCGCATTGTTGAGCGAGTCGAGGATATGTTGGGCTTCCTCACTGTGCGCGCCTTCGGGGAATTCTTTCAGATAGTCCTCGATGGCGCTTTTGTCTCCGCGCTCGCGGGTACCTTTCCACGCCTTTTCGTCTTTTCTATTTTGCTCCATCTCGTCGTACACTTTCACGCCCGTGTAGATGGACACTATCGTTACGGCAGCGATGGCTACCCCTTTAAGCAAGGTGCCCGCCAAATTTCTGGCCCCCCGACTGGCGGCATCCTGCGCCTGACTGGCGGGCGGCGGCATCTGTTCGGGCGGCAAGGGATTATTGGTGACGGTGATAGAGGTGCCTGCTGACTTGAACTCGGCCTCTGAGGGCGGCACTTCCTCTGCTTGCACGATGATTTTTTCCTCCAGCACGATGTCTTTTTTGTACTCTTTGTTATTAATCATCTCAATCACCGACACACGCATCACCAAGGGGTATTGGCCAATCTTGATAGGTTTTACATAAAAAACCCACTCCGTGAAATCGTCTTTATCCACAAACTGCACGGTCTCGCTAAAAGTACGGATGGCAAACGGGGGGTCGGACTCATCCACATTGAGCAGGCTGACCGCCATGATTTCGGAAACTCGGATAGCCTTGATGACATCTTCCGCCGAATCCACCCAACCTTCTTTAAGGTGCTCGATATCAAAGGCGATGCGGACGGTGCATTTTTCCTCTCGCCCCTGCTGCATCACGTCCGGGATGTTGTAGAGCACTTCGCCGCGCTTGTCCACTTCTTGCGATTTGCCGCCATCTTCCGGGACGAGGTCTTTTTCGGCAATTTCCTCGGCCAATATCAGCAGCGCCTTGCTGATGTTGTTGCGCGAAATATCGTAAGTGGAATGGTCGAGCACCCCGAGCAGGAGTTCGCGCTGAAGGCTTTTGTATCGGGATTTGATTTGGATAAAGTCGTTGTAGCGCAAGGAGTTGTGGTCAAGTATCTTTTCAAGATAGTCCAACGCGACTTCGACACCTTCGGCGATGTAGGTTTTTAGGGTTTTGACGATTTCTTCCAGTCTGTTCATAGCAAAAAGGATGGAATGGTTTTCAAACAACCGGCCTTGGTTGGTTTAGCGGTTGTAAAAGTAGGCAAGTTTTGGAATAATACAATGTGATTTGACTGTCTGTGAGTTAGACGAGGCGAGGGGGCTAAAAATCATCGACAAGCGGATTTTCAGGGAAAAGCCCATTAAGCGCGGAGGCGCTATCTTTGTCAAAATGACTTGTAAAAACTTAGCCGCTCCAGGCTGTCTCCAAGTTCAAATTTCGACAGGATTAACAAGACTTACAGGTTTTTTTCCAAGAATAAGGATGCAAATCCTGTAAATATTGTTAATCCTGTCAACAACTATCACTTGGAGACAACCTCGCTAAGTTTTTACAATGACTTTATCTAAACTTTCTCGCTATGGCTTTCCGATTGCTGCTTACCTTCAACCTCTTCGCCTTCTTTGCTTTCAATTTGTTTTCCCAAAAACCAGACCTCTATTTCCCGCCCAAAACAGGCAATACTTGGCAGACAATCGCCCCGTCGGAACTCGGGTTTTGCCCCGAAAAAATTGACAGTCTCTACGGATTTCTGGAAGAACGCGGCACCAAGTCGTTCATCCTTTTGAAAGATGGCCGTATCGTACTGGAAAAATACTTCGGCACTTTCACCCAAGACTCATTCTGGTATTGGGCCTCAGCGGGCAAATCACTGACTGCCTTCCTCGTCGGCCAAGCACAAGAAGAGGGGCTGCTCAATATCCACGACAAAACCAGCACTCACCTCGGCACGGGCTGGACTTCCGCCCCACCCGACAAGGAGGCGCTCATCACCGTCTGGCACCAACTCACCATGACCACTGGGCTGGAAGACAATGTAGTCAACGACAACTGCGAAATGCCCAGTTGCCTCACCTACAAGGCCGATGCCGGCACGCGCTGGGCCTACCACAACGCGCCCTACCGGCTCGTCCACAAAGTGCTGGAATCTGCCAGCGGCCAAAACATGAACCTGTTCACCAAAAACCGCATACTCGACCGCACGGGCATGAAAGGCCTATGGCTCGACCGCGTGATGTATGGCAAAGCCCGCGACATGGCGCGTTTCGGGCTGCTCATGCAGGCTCGCGGCGTATGGGATGGCGACACCCTGCTGCACGACCCGCAGTATTTCAACGACATGATTCGCCCCTCGCAAAACCTGAACAAGAGCTACGGCTACCTTTGGTGGCTTGCGGGGCAGGAGAATTTCATGTTGCCCGGATTGCAGTTTGTGTTCAACGGGAAACTCATCCCCAACGCGCCTGACGATATGTATGCCGCGCTCGGCAAAAACGACCAGAAAATCCATGTCGTCCCTTCCAAGGGCTGGGTCGTGGTGCGGCAAGGCGAGGCTGGCTACCTCGGCCCCGGCGGCGGCAATGTGCCCATCGCTTTCGACAATGTGATGTGGAGCTACCTCAACCAGCTCGTTTGCGCTCCTGTTTCCGTGAACGAGACCATTGAAAACCCGATTAAAATCTGGCCCAACCCCGCCACCGATGGCTGGCAAATCGAGGCCGCAGCCCCTATTGAGCGCGTCGAAGTTTTCGACCTTCAGGGAAAAATGCTTCGCTCGCTCACAGGCAATCGCGCAACGACGGTATGGGTGGATGCGGCGGAGTTGCCAAAAGGCGTTTTTGTGGTGAAAATCATTACGAGCGAGATGCAAACACTGGTAGGGAAAGCTGTGAAACGATGAGGAAAGCGCGTTCTTTGCCCTGTTTCGCTCAACATCGCAACCAATAATCCGCATGGCAAAACGCACTTACTCCCGCCACCATCACGATGCCTATTTCAAAGGAGCCTTCTCGTTGCGAAGCGTCGTGGTGATATACCTGAAAAAATTTCTCCCCCCTGAAATTGCGCGGCAACTTGATTTCGACACCCTCCAAAAATCATCCGACAGCTTTGTGGGGCGGTGGCTAAAGGCATCCTATTCAGATGTCGTGTGGACTTGTCTTATGAACGACGGCAGCCCGCTGAGGCTATGCTTCATCTTTGAGCACAAAAGCGTCAAACCCTCCGTGCCTATATTCGTCCAGCTCTTGCAGTATATGCTCAACGTCTGGAAAAGCGACCTTCGCCAGAAAAAATCGCTTTCACTACCTATACCTATTGTCGTATATCACGGCGCAGAGGCATGGGAACATCGCCCATTTTGGAGTTATTTTGAAGGTATTTCCGAAAAACTCAAACGATTTGTGCCTCAATTCGACTATCACCTCACCGACCTCGCGGCCTTTGAGGTCGAACGCCTACGCGGTCAGAACCTCGAACACCTGCTCAATGTTTTTTTGGCATTGAAAACCGTGCATGACAAAAAATCATTTTTGCAATCAGCACCGGAGTTCCTTATTTTTGCAGAGGAATTTCTGATTCAGGAAGAGGGAAACGACCTATTTGAAATGACCATTTCATATTTCGGCCAATCCTCCCCAGAGGACACAAGTCTTGACCAAATCTTGAACACTTTACCTGACAAAATTCAATCTCGCACCATGTCGCTAATAGATAAAATCAGAAGAGAAGGCAAACTCGAGGGCAAACTCGAGGGCAAACTCGAAGGCAAACTCGAAGCCAACAAGCAGTTTGTCGCATCATTGCTTCAAAACACCGACTGGAGCGATGAGCAAATCGCTTTCATTGCCGGGGTGACACAAGAATTCGTGCGACAAATAAAAGCCGACATTCAAAAAAAATAACAAAGCCCTCTCTTGTGATGAAAACGCTGGCTCGCTTGCAAGGAGTCAGCGTTTTTTTTTGCTCAAAAAATGTCGCGATTCCGTGTAATTCTCCGTCAGACTGCATCCATGCTTTCGTACGTTTGTAACCGATTCAACATTCCGCCCACCTCCGGCGAAATACGATTCGAGATGAGCCGCGATTGGAATCAATAATTTTCACAACTCAAACGCAAAACAGCATGGCTAAAATCTCCATCCCTGCCCCATGCCACGAAAAATGGTTAAAAATGAAACCCGTCCGCCACGACTGCCGTTTTTGCGCCACCTGTGAAAAGCAAGTCGTGGATTTTACCAACAAAACCGACACGGAAATCCTCGAACATTTTAAGAAAAAAAACGGCAAAATCTGCGGGCGATTCCGCCAAGAGCAACTGGACAGGCCCCTGTACACGCCGACGCTAAAACGCGTCGTCCAAGCCAGAAGAAGCGGTCTGACCGCCGCTGCCGCAAGCGTCGCCGTACTGTTGATGGCCCAACAACCTCTCGATGACCAGCACCTCGCTCCCGTTCAGACGGAACAATCGCCCGTTCAGCAAGCACACACCAAGACCGGAAAGGTCGCGCCCCCGCACATAAAAAAACAGAACGCCACACGCATCATCTCCGGCAAAGTGGTGGATGAATACACCGAAAGAGGGCTGGAAAACGTAAAGGTGAAACTGTGCAACTCCCAATATAGAACCACCACCGATGCCAATGGCATCTTCACATTGGAAGTACCCATCAAGAAACTTCAGAATGGCCCAGCAAAAATTCGTTTATCCTCCAATGGATATATCACTTCGGAATTCCTACTAACAGACCGACTTCAAATCGAAGACCTTTCCCTCGTTTTTTCGCTCGAAAAAAAACGCCGAAAAAAATCAAAACAGTTGATGGGTTCTCCGAGATTTTTTCTCTAAACCACACATCTTTAACCGAATACACTCGACAATGACCAAGCACCGAATCACCCCCCTACCCCTTCTCATTCTTTCTTTTGTCCTGATACTCGCCTGCAAATCCGCCGCGAAAAAGGACTCGCCTACATCATCCATCAAAAACAAACCATCTAAGGAAATGCCGACACCGCTGCCGCTCACCGGCGACTACGCCGACGACTGGAAAATCGTGGACAGCCTCGAACGCCAAGGCCTCTTCAAAAGCGCCCTCGAACGCTCAGAAGCCATTCAGGCCAAAGCCACCCGCGACAAAAACAGCCCGCAGGTCATAAAAGCCTTGCTTTACCGGGGGAAATATGTGACCCAACTCGAAGAAGACGGCTTTGTGAAAGCCGTGCAACTCTTTGAAAAAGAAGAAAAAACATCTGCATTGCCCGAAAAAGCCGTGCTGCAAAGCATCCTCGGCCAGCTCTACGCCACCTACCTAAACAATCAGGGCTGGCGCATCAATGACAGGACACCCATTCCCGATGGAGAGGGCGGAGACATCCTAACATGGTCAGCCGCTCAAATTGAGAAACGGGCCATCCAACTATACTCTGCCTCCGTCGCTCCCGAAGGCATCTTGAAAGACACACCCGTCGAATCCTTCCGCGACGTGCTTTCGCCCGGCCAAGGCGACATGGTCAATGGCCAACCCCTCCGCCCTACCCTCTTTGACTTGCTCGCCCACCGCGCCTTGGAGCATTTTTCCAACGAACGCAGTTGGCTCACCGAACCCGCCTACGCTTTCTCGCTCAACCAACCTGAAGCCTTCGCAAAGGCGGCAGATTTCGTGAAAACAAAATTTGAAAGCAAAGACTCTACGTCGGGCAAGTGGCTGGCAATCAATCTTTACCAAAAAGTGTTAGCTGCGCACACTGTTCCTACTGGCGGCGATGCCGCCGCCCACATTGATGCCGATTTGTCGCGCCTGCGATTTGCCAAAAACAACTCCACGCTCGAAAACAAAGACGCGCTCTTCCTCAACGCCCTCGAAATACTCCACAAAACCCACTACAATCACCCCTCCGACGCAGAAATCGTTTTCCATATCGCGCAACATCGCTACGGCCTTGAGGCGGAAAAAGGGCAAAACGCACAGACGGCAGTGACCGAACTCGAAGATGCCATTCGCCGCCACCCCAACACCCACGGCGCACAACTTTGCCAAAACCTGCTCGACCAGATTCGCGGCACGTCGTTGAGCATCACGGTGGAAAATGTCTATTTGCCCGAAAAACCCGCCCTCGTGCAGGTGCAACTACGCAACGTGAGCAAGGTGTTCACAAAAGTCGTGAGAGCCAATTTTGACCAGAACTTTCTGAACAACGTGCCCTACGACCGCATCGTGGAGCGACTGCAATCCTTGCCCCAAGTGCAAGCCCGCGATTGGGACATCCCACTCCCCGCCGACTACCAGCCGCACACCACCGAAATATACCTGAGCAGTATGTCATTGGGGCATTATTACTTGCTTGCTGCCGAAAACAGGGACTTTGACCCTAAAAAAGGCCACGTCGCATACACAGCCTTCACGGTCTCCAATCTCGCTGCCGTCACGTTTCGCGAGGAAAATCAACCCAATTTCATCGTGGCCCACCGGCAAAGTGGCGCTCCCTTGGCCGGCGTGAAACTCGATTTTTTTGCCCCCGAATATCAGCGCCGTCAAGGGCAAGGCGCCCTCCAAAGCATCGTCACCAACCAAAACGGATTGGCCAAAGGGCGCTTGCCCGACAGCCAATACGCCAACGTCCGTGCCTCATTGGGCAACGACACGCTCTGGCTGGGTCAGCACTACAGCTACCGCAGCTACTACGAGGCCCCACCGCGACTCTACGCGCATTTCTTCACCGACCGCGCCATCTACCGACCCGGCCAGACGGTGTATTTCAAAGGGGTGCTATTCAAAAGAAACGACGCCCAATTGCCCCAAATCACCCCCAACCAACCCGTCACCGTCAAATTCTACGATGTCAACCATCAGGAAAAAGCAGTGCTACAGCTGCGCTCCAACGAGTTTGGCACCTTCAACGGCGCGTTCACCGCGCCCGCTACCGGGCTGACAGGCCAGATGCAAATAAGTTGCGAAAATGCCGAAGGCGCCACTTATTTCAGCGTGGAGGAATACAAACGCCCAAAGTTTGAAGTCACCTTCAAACCCATCGAAACGGCCTTTCGCCTCGGCGAAACGGTGACCGCGCGCGGCGAAGTCAAAGCGTATGCAGGCAGCAACGTGGATGGCGCACAGGTGCGCTATCGCGTGGTGCGGCAAGCGCGATTCCCTTTTTGGGACTGGGGCTGGGGGCGGCGCATCTTCCCCCCGTGGCGAACCGACCAAATGGAAATCGCCAATGGCGTGACCACAACCGACGCGGAAGGCAAATTCGAAGTAAAATTCCCCCTAATTCCCGATGCCGACATCCCGAAAAAAGACCGCCCGATGTTCGACTACACCGTCTATGCCGACGTGACCGACATCACAGGCGAGACACGCAGCAGCGAGCAAATCGTCACTGCCGGCTACGTTGCCTTGCAAGTGAATTGGGGCCTCGGCAACGAAATGGAATTGAGCAGCCTCGACAGCATTTCCTTGGAAACCAAAAACTTGGCAGGCCAACCTCAAGATGCCAAAGGCACCGTCGCGTTCCAGCCGCTGCGCCACCCGGGCAAATTTTTCGCAGAACGCTACTGGCAAAACCCGGACTTGGCCACCGTCCCGAAAGATGAGTGGACAAGGCTTTTCCCCGACTTCGCATGGAAGGACGAAGACGCTCCCACCAAATGGGAGCGCGAGGATTTTATCGTCCCCTTTGAGTTCAATACCGCTGCCGCCAAGAAAATCAATCTGCGCAAAAACCTCAACGCAGGCTGGTATCTCGCCACCCTGACCACGCAAGATGCCTTTGGAGAAAAAATTGAAATCGAAAAAATCGTGCGCGTTTGGGACAAAAACAATCGCGCCACACAGTTTGAAAAACCATCAGCCACCGCCGAAAAAACAACAAACGAACCGGGCGAAACCGCCCGAATATGGCTCGGCGGCAAAACCGACAACCTGAACATCTTTTTTGCCCGCGAACACAACGGCCTATTGCAAAACCCACGATGGCTCAGCGTCAATGGCGCGACCAACGTCGAAATCCCCGTGCTCGAGACCGACCGGGGCGGCATCTCGGCGCATTGGTGCGCCGTCAAGAACAACCGACTTTATGGCGGGCAGTCGCTCTACATCGCTGTCCCGTGGAGCAACAAAGACTTGAACATCAGCTTTGAAACCTTCCGCGACAAACTCGCTCCCGGCCAACAAGAAGAATGGCGCATCAAAATCTCCGGCCCCAAAAAGGAAAAAGTAGCCGCCGAGATGGTCGCCGCCATGTACGACGCCTCGCTCGACCAATTCCTGCCGCATGAGTGGAACACGATTAACTACCCAACACAATATCCTCGAGTCAATTTCAGCGCAAGTCAAGCCTTTGGCTCGCACAACGGCAACGTTCGCAACGAAGCAACCCGCAGGGACGCTCGACCCGTGCGACGCTACCGAGCATTAAACTGGTTCGGCTTCCCACTCTGGGCCGGGCGAGACAGATTGATGAAAACGGCCGCGCGAGCTGACGGTGTTGACTTCAACATGGCAGCTCCCGCCCCCAGCGGGGCGAGAGAGGAAGCCGCACACGACATGATGGAGGCAGAAGTAGCAACGGGAAAAGCCGAAGAAATCACACAAGACAAGGCGACCGCTCCACAGGCACCGGATGGCATGGGCGGCGACGAACCCGCTCCCGCCCCGCCAGCCCCCATCCGCCGCAACCTGAGCGAAACGGTCTTCTTTTTCCCAGAAATGCGCACCGACGCAGCTGGCAACGTGGTGCTGAAATTCACCATGAACGAGGCGCTCACGCGCTGGAAACTGCTCACCTACGCGCATACGAAGGATTTGCAACAGGCTATTTCGGCGAAAGAAATCGTGACGCAGAAAGAACTCATGGTGCTCGCCAACCCGCCGCGCTTCCTCCGCGCCGGCGACGAAATCGAGTTTTCGGCCAAAGTCAGCAACCTCTCGCAAGAAAACCTCAACGGCAAAGCCACCCTCAGCCTGTTGGATGCCAACACCTTGCAGCCGTTGGAAAGTGTCTTCGGGATGACCGGCAGCAGCCGCGAAGCAAATTTCGCCACCCCCGCCGGACAGTCTTCGCCGTTGAGCTGGAAAGTCAAAGTGCCAGAAGATTTCACCGGTGCCGTGACTTGGCAAATCTTCGCCGACAGCAAGAACTTTAAAGACGGCGAAGAAAGCACCATCCCAGTTGTGACCAACCGGATGCTCGTGACAGAGACCTTGCCCATCACCGTGCGCGGCAACCAAACGAAGGAATTTGTCTTTGAAAACCTGAAAAACGCGCCGTCGGGAAGCAACGCATCCCTCGTCACTCAAAAATACACGTTGGAATTCACTAGCAACCCCGCATGGTACGCCGTGCAAGCCCTACCCTACCTGATGGAATTCCCCCACGAATGTTCGGAGCAGATTTTTAGCCGCTTTTATGCCAACACCCTGGCTTCCAGCGTGACAGAGAAAATGCCGAACATCCGCAGAATCTACGACCGCTGGAAAGGCACCGACGCGCTCAAGAGCAATCTGAGTAAAAATCAAGAGTTGAAATACGCCCTTTTAGAAGAAACCCCGTGGGTGCTCGACGCGCAAAACGAGGAACAGCAAAAGCAAAACATCGCCCTCTTGTTCGACCTCAACCGCATGGCCGACGAACGCGAACGCGCCATCAACACGCTCGCCGAACGGCAATATCCCAACGGCGGCTGGGCGTGGTTCCCCGGCGGGCGCGACAGCTGGCACATCACCCAGCACATCGTGAGCGGGTTCGGCCATTTGAAACAATTGGGGGCATTCAACGCCGAAAAAGACCCCGTCGCCGCCGGTATGCTCGACCGCGCCATCAGTTATTGCGACGCAAAACTCGCAGAGCAATACCGCGAACTGGAACGGCTCGTGCAAGAAGGCAAAGCCAAATGGGACGACGACCACCTGGACGGCATGGCGATTCACTACCTCTACGCTCGCTCGTTTTTCCAACCACAGCCCGACCCGCAGCAAGGCGGCGCAAAACCGGGTCGCGAACATTCCTACTACCTCTCGCAAGCCGAAAAATACTGGCTGAAAAAAGGACTGTATCAGGAAGGAATGTTGGCACTCGCCCTGCACCGAAGCGGTCGGCCCGACGCGGCACAGCGCATCGTTGCCAGCCTCCGCGAACGCGCCCTCATGAAAGAGGAACTCGGAATGTACTGGCCAGTGGATTGGGGCTACTACTGGTACCAACTGCCAGTGGAAACGCAGGCGCTCATGGTCGAGGTGTTCGACGAAGTGGCGCAAGACCGCAAAGCCGTCGAGGAACTCCGTATTTGGCTCCTGAAAAACAAGCAGACCAACCGCTGGGAAAGCACAAAAGCCACCGCCGAGGCCGTCTATGCACTGCTGTTGCACGGCGACAATTGGCTGCAAAACACCAAACCCGTACAAGTCTCGCTCGGTGGCAAAACTTTGAAACCCAACGAGTACGAACCCGGCACAGGCTATTTCAAACAAAACTGGGGCCGCGCGGAAGTCAAAAACTCGTGGAGCAACATCAAGGTCGAGAACCCAAACTCCAACATCGTGTGGGGAGCAGCCTATTGGCAGTATTTTGAAGACCTCGACAAGATTAAGGATTTTCAAAAAACGCCGCTCACCATCGTGAAGCAACTTTTCAAAGAGGAAAACTCACCCACTGGGCCAGTTTTGAAACCTGTGGCCGAAGGTCAAACCCTTCAGCGCGGCGACAAAATCAAAGTCCGCATCGAAATCCGTGTGGACAGGGCAATGGAGTATGTCCACCTCAAAGATATGCGGGCGGCAGGCTTCGAACCGGTCAATGTGCTGAGCGGCTATCGCTGGCAGGGCGGACTCGGCTACTACGAAAGCACGAAGGATTTGGCGACGCACTTCTTCATTGACTACCTCCCGCGCGGCACTTATGTGTTTGAGTATCCGCTCTTTGTCTCGCACAAAGGCGACATGAGCAACGGCATCACCACCATGCAGTGCATGTACGCGCCGGAGTTTACGAGCCACTCGAGGGGGGCGAGGGTGCGGGTTGATTAGGGATTGGGGATTTGCACGGTGAGGCGGTGACTGACAGTCACCGCCTCGCTATGAGTACTTTCCAATCATCGCGTTTTTTCTATCGCTGCAGCACAAAACGCACCACCTGACGCTCAGCGCCATCGCCCGTTGCTTCAAGGAAATACAGCCCATTGGCCAGTCCTTGCGCCAACATCACTGTTTGTGGGCCTTCGCTCGCGGACAACAACGCTTGCTGCACCTGCTGACCTTGCGCGTCGAACACCCGCACCCATACTTGCTCACCAGTCCAGCCCGACAAGTCGGCCAACAGCAAGCCATCTGTCGGATTCGGGAACACACGAAGGGCCGGCCCCTCGAACCGCGCAGCACCCGTGCCACCCGACGGCGATTGCACAGCGGGTTTTGAAATGGTCTGCACCGGACAATTGAAGGTCTGTAGGTAAGCCTGATGGAAGATTTTTGGCTCCACCCGAACAATGGCCAGTATGTTGCTCGGATTGGCCAATGCGGGAAGGGTGAACTCAAAGATGTCCGACTCGCCACTGACGATGCCAGCCATGTCCGACAGGAATCGGATGGAGTAGAACGGCGAGAAATTCGGGTTGCGAACGCTGTATTCCCGACCACTTGGTGCCGTGTAGATGGAGTTGTTCGCTGGGCTGAGAGCAGTCACCCCCGGCGGCAAGGAGAAGGCCGCGTACATGAGGCGTGTGGGGCAGTTGTTTCGCACTCGGAAGCGATAGGTTTTGTTGCCTTTGTCGTCCTTCGTGATGCCCAGCAATTCGTACTTGATGCACCCTGCCGTCGCCTCATCGCAAGGCTCTTCCTCTGGCACCGTCACCGTGAAGCAGCAAGAAGTGGTATTGCCGCAGCTATCCTTGGCCATGTAGCAAATCTCCGTCTGGCCTATTGGGAATATGCTTCCGGGAGGCAGCCCATTCGTCATTTGGAGCGACAGACCGGGGCAATCGCAGTCGGTGGAAGCGTTTGGCAAATTGTAGTTCAGCACGGGTGGCTCCACGGTCAGGGTCACATTGCTTGGACAAATAAGGTTAACCGTAGAGGGCGCTGGTGTCAGCGACACCAACACATAAGTAGCTAATGTGTCGCACTCCCCATTGGCACCTGGAAGGGTGTCGAAATATGTACCTGCCGTCGTGTAGGCATTGCCGTTGATAAAAACGGTATCGCCGGGGCAATAGGGATAGGTTTGTGTGAAACTCACCTGTGGCTTCAGTTCCAAAATGTAGGTGGCGAGGGTGTCGCAGTCGCCGTTCGAGCCGGGCAAGGTCAGCGACACCGTGCCGGGGTCGGCGTAAGTCGTGTCGCCGAGCGTGACCGATTCGCCGGGGCAGAAGCCGATGGTTTGCGTGAAACTCACCTGTGGCTTCAGTTCCAAAATGTAGGTGGCGAGGGTGTCGCAGTCGCCGTTCGAGCCGGGCAAGGTCAGCGACACCGTGCCGGGGTCGGCGTAAGTCGTGTCGCCGAGCGTGACCGATTCGCCGGGGCAGAAGCCGATGGTTTGCGTGAAACTCGCTTGTGGTCTCAGTTCCAAAATGTAGGTGGCGAGGGTGTCGCAGTCGCCGTTCGAGCCGGGCAAGGTCAGCGACACCGTGCCGGGGTCGGCGTAAGTCGTGTCGCCGAGCGTGACCGATTCGCCGGGGCAGAAGGCGATGGTTTGCGTGAAACTCGCTTGTGGTCTCAGTTCCAAAATGTAGGTGGCGAGGGTGTCGCAGTCGCCGTTCGAGCCGGGCAAGGTCAGCGACACCGTGCCGGGGTCGGCGTAAGTCGTGTCGCCGAGCGTGACCGATTCGCCGGGGCAGAAGGCGATGGTTTGCGTGAAACTCGCTTGTGGTCTCAGTTCCAAAATGTAGGTGGCGAGGGTGTCGCAGTCGCCGTTCGAGCCGGGCAAGGTCAGCGACACCGTGCCGGGGTCGGCGTAAGTCGTGTCGCCGAGCGTGACCGATTCGCCGGGGCAGAAGGCGATGGTTTGCGTGATGACAATTTGTGGCACCAATTCGACGACGATGGTTAGGAGCGTATCGCAATCGCCATTTTCACCCGGCAAAACAATTTCCACGACGGTCGGCTCCGTGTAGGTCGAATCTCCGATGGTGACAGAGCCGCCAAGGCAAAACCCCAAGGTATCGGACATCGCATTGAGGGGCAATTCTTCCAAAATATAGGTCAGAATGGTGTCGCAATCACCTGCCATGCCGGGTATGGTATCCAGCACCATGCCGGGTTCAGCGTAAAACACGCCGTTGATTTCCACCGAATCGCCTGCACAGAAGGTGATGGTGTCGATGAGTCCGGTGAGTGGCAACTGGGTAAGATTGTAGGTCAGAACGGTATCACAACCGCCGGGGCCAGCGAGCAAAGTGTCCACGACGGTCGTGGGTTCGGTATAGACGGAATCACCAATAGTGACCGATCCACCAGCGCAAAAGGCGATGTTTTCTGTGATTTCTATCAAGGGGGTCACTTCCACTTCAAAGACATATTCAGCCACTTCGTCGCAAGCATCCGATACCGTGACGCTGTAAGTGGTGTTGACGGACGGGCTGACCGTGATAGTGGGTGTCGTTTCGTTGGTGCTCCAGAAGTAGGTGTAGGGAGCTTTGCCGCCGGGAAGTTCGGCATTCAGTATGGTGCCGCCCCCTGCATTACAAGCCAATACGGTGAGGAGCGTATCGTTCATGGGCACATAATCAAGGATGGTCAGGGTTTTTTCCGTCACCTCACAGGAGCAGGAATTGTCGAGGAGCAGCACGATGGTTTCGGAATCTTCCGCAGTGAAGTCCTTGAAAATGTTGACTGGTACGAGGATTTGACTCTGGCCAGCCGGAATGGTGTAAGCGGTATCGAGCGGTTCGTAGTCTTCGCCGGGAATGGCCGTGCCGCCCACGCTGAATGTCACCGTGATGGGCTGACTTTGGTCAGAGCCGATGCGGTTTATTTGGATGGCCACATTGTCGCATCCCTCGATGGTTTCTTCGGCATCGGGGGTCCCATTCACCACAAAACGCACGGTCGCATCGCCGCCGCCCTGAAAGGAGCCGCCTTTGAGAAACACCGCCGAGTCAAACACCCCATCGCCTACATCGGCGATTTTCAGCCGAATGCGGTAGGTTTCGCACGGAATCACGTTGACAGTGGCGACTAATTGTTTGGTGAAGCCGTCGAACTCGACCTCGTTGATGGCTTGGTTGAAAGAAGGGAATTGGCCGCAAAGATTGCTGCTCCAAATCGTCTGGTTGTTGGTGTAATACTGGTTGTTGACGAGGTGGTTGATGTTGTTGATGGTGATGGGGTTATTGGTGTTTGGCACCAATGCAATGTTTTTGGTGCCTGCAATGCCGGGACCCGAGATGAAAAACCCAAAGACGTCATTGAACAAGGAAAAAACGTATTCGCAGTATTCTTCCGAAGCAAACACAAATTGGAACGACACTGGCGACTCGGTCGGCGTAAAGTCGAACTCAATGCTGGCGCGGTCGTAGATATTGTTGCTTTGCGCCAATTGCGACAGGTCGCTATCGGGCGTGAAGCTGCCATATCCCGCACTGGCGTTGTCGAATAAGTTAGGCCCCGGCGCGACGCTGATGTTCCCCGTTGCGATGATGACCCCGTTGGGAAAACCGATGTTGGTGTTGCCATTGGAAAAAGTGCCGATTTGTCCCGGAAAACCCGAGTATGTCACGTTTTCCACGTCGAAGCAGTCAGCATTGATGAGGGTTTGTTTAATGAGTTGCTCAGCCGTTTGGCCGCCTTGCACTTGCAACACGGCGGCGCCTGTCTCTTTCAATAGGTTTTTTTTCCACGCCTCGGCCTCGGGACAGGTTTCGCATTTCACCGATAGATACATGGGCACGGCGGCGGGTTCGTCGGTATGCACCCACAATTCGACGCAAGTGGTCATCGCCGTGAAGCGTGCGGCATGGGGACGCTGCTGCTCCCACGCGACAAGTGGGTCGCTGCTCGACAATGCGAAGCGGGTCGTCTGGCCTTGCGTCATGCCGATAGCGACGACCATGTAGGTCTCACCGGGCACAAGGTCGCACAACTCGACTTTGGCTCCCGTGTTTGGCAGGCTCAAGGGCATCCGCATTTTGGCGCCCGACATATTCACGACGAGGGTTTGCGAGGGTTCATCGTCTGTGGCAACGGACGTTTTGTTCGGAAGCAATTGGGCGTGAAGTGTTTTGGAGAAAAAGAGGAAAGAAAGGAGCAGGAAGAGGGTAGGAACAATTGGTTTGGAACACATACAGTTTTGGAAAAAATTTGGATGAACAAATGGTTTCGACGAAGGGGGCACGGGGATTATGGTTGTTGGTTGTTGCCCGCCCGGATGAACATCCGTTCGGGCGGGGTTGTAAGGTGGGAGGGGGTTGCGAACGACAAAAGTAACCAATACGGCGACAATAGTGCATAAAATTGCACAAATGCCTTATTTTACAAAAATATGGGTAAGACACCGCATCAGCGAATAATGGTGACATCGCCCGAATGTGGGACGATGGCGCCGTTGTTCAATTGGAGCTCGACATAGCAGGCATAGACACCTGTGGGCATCGGCTTGCCTTTGTGGTCGCCTCTCCAGCCTTGGCCGAGGTCGTTGGGTGGGAAGTTGGCCCGTTCAAAAATCAAACTGCCCCAGCGGTCGTAAATTTGCAACAACTTGACTGTCTGGATACAGTCGGGGTTGGTGAAAATGGTGAAGGCTTCGTTTTCGCCGTATTTGTTGGGGGCAAAAACATTGGGGACGTAATAGTTATTGGGCGAAATGCCAACCGTAATCAGCAGGGTACTGTCGCAGCCGTTGGCGCGAGTCAACACAATTGGATAGGTGCCAGCCCTTTGAGTGCTATCGCCATTGGGGAAAACGGCAAAGAGCTCGTCGCACAAATCAACGGTCTGAATAACGACAACGGAATCAAGCGACTCCGCGACCGTCAATCCTTCCAGCCGCCCGTCGCAGGTGTCTTTGTCAGTGACCACGACGGTGTATGTGCCAGAAAGCAGGTCGTCGAAGTACCCATTTGTTTGTGGGGTTCCGGTGAGCAATTGAAAAAGGTAGGGTGGCGCCCCGCCTGTCGCGCTGACGGCGATGAATCCCTCGTGCTGTGTGCAGTCAATGTGGCCAATACTGTCCAAGCGAATCGCCAAAGGGATATATGGCTGAATGGTGTAGGTACCCGTTCCTTCGCACCCCGACGCATCCCTGACTGAAAGTGAGTAGTCGCCCGCGCTCAAGCCACCAAAGATGTTGGCGCTTCCCCACGGGCCGTCGTTCAGTTTGTACTCGAATGGAGGTGTCCCGCCATTGGCCGTGATGATTATTTGACAGGGATGCTTGCAATTCTCGTCGCGTATTGACACCTCGGAGCCGGGTAGTTGGATGACAAAACTGTCCAAGTTGTTTGTGTAGTCACACTCATCGAGCATGGTCGCGGGAAAATCATCAAAAGAGAAAGGGGCTGAAAGCGAGCCGTTGAAGTTGGCGACCGAGTAGAGCGCGGAGCCACTGGGCAATTGGGCGGCGAGTGAAAAATCGGGGAGCACGCCACTGATGCAACTATCGGCCCCGGCGGTGGGGAAGCTCAACACGCCCAACTGGTTAGCGCACCTTTGGTCGGGTCAGCATCGTAAAAAGCGACTTCTATCTCGTCGGGCCAATCGCTCGCACCGCGATTGCAGAGCGAATAACGAAGCCGCTGCTTGCCATCCACGCAGAAGACATCCTCAATGTCGAACACCACGTCGTAAGGCGCGAATTGAACATGATAGGTGATGATGGTGTCACAACCGACCAACCCTGCAAGGGTGTCCATGAACACGCCGGGCTGGTCAAAGGTCTTGCCATTGAGGGTGATGGAGGAGTTGGGGCAGAGGGTGAGGGATTGGGAAATCATCTGAATACCTATCGGCACTGTTCCTTCCATGATGCTTGCACCTGTCAACAACACCCCCTGTTGCCCCGGCTGAGCACCATTGGTTTGATTTTGATTTGCCATGCCATTTGCTCCCCCAACCAAATTTGCCGAAACATTGGGAAAACCCTGCGAAAGCATCAATTTCCCGCCGCCGCCGCCGCCGCCCGCACCGATTATTTGCACCGTGACATAGAACAAACAGTCGCCGCCCCGCCCACCTTTTAGGTCACAATATAACGTGCCATTTACCGCCTCGGCCTCAATCAATATCGTGCCTCCAGCGCCGCCGCCGCCTTGACCGTCATTATTGTTATTGCCAAATTTTAAAACGTCAGCACCATTTGCCGATAGAACTGCCGCACCTCCAGATGTCACTATCTCTTTTGCTCTTAAAATTATGATGCCGCCTCCATTACCGCCTGAACTTCCCACGTTGTCATTGGTATGGCCAGCCCCTCCACCGCCCCCCATTACGACTCGTTGCACATCAGATTCAAACACCTTTAAACCACCTACCCCATCCGTACCCAATGTGGGAGCGCCGGGAGCATACCAATACTCCAATCCACCGTTTCCGCCAACACCGCCGTTGCCACCGCCGCCGCCGCCGCCATTATGACCATTGCCGCCTCCACCACCGTTGGCAGCTTTCCCACGACCGTAGGAGTACTCCAATGGAATGATGGCTATCCCTTCCCCTTTTTCAGCAGAACGATATGGGTCGGGGGGATAGTAATATTGGGTTTCATGAGAAGCGCCTCCGTTGGCATTCACCATTTTGCCCCCTCTGAATCCTCTTCCAGTCACATCGGCACCAGCTTGCAGGGTTAGCGTTCCACTCGCCTCCACAATCAACACACCACCTGTTGTGCCATCCCACGGCTTGCAAGTCAAGCCATTTGCCGTGATGTTGCCATATTCAGGCACCCTAACCAATTGTACTTTTCCGTTCACATCATAATCTCTTTCGAGCCTGTAAAGAAGGCTTATCTGGTTGCCAGAAATACTTTTGATACGGTTGAGTTCACAATTGCCTGCATTGCCTGTATTCAGGATACTACCGAAGACATTAGTATTCGACAAATTGACTACAGCGCCTTGCATTTGGATAATCAACACTTTATCATTGGGTAAAAAAGCAGAGGAAGAGCCTACTTGTAGAGTACTCTCATCACAACCTATGATAGCCAGTACTGGCGTGTAATCATTGACGGCACCCGAAATTATGTTTTGAGAAACAGCGCGTGGAGACAAAAACAGGAATAAACAGAGGACGGAGAAGATTGCGAATTTCATTAAGTGGAAATGCTTGAGTTTGTGCGAATGTGGTTGTAACAAATTTCCACTTTACCCAAGCATTTTCCAAACAGTGCAATGTTAATTTGTCGAGCAACTAAAAAGAATCCTGCTCTAATGCCAAGTTTTGGCAATTCCCCCCCCCCAACGCCCCTTCCAAATCCGCAACCAAATCATCCGCATCCTCCACGCCCACGCTGAGGCGGATGAGCGAATCGGTAAGGCCGACTTTCAGCCGCTCCTCGCGCGGGATGCTGGCGTGGGTCATGCTGGCAGGGTGGCCGATGAGCGACTCCACGCCACCGAGCGACTCGGCCAAGGAAAACAAGTGGGTACCGCGCAACACCTTAGTGGCATTTTCCACCGTGTTGTCTTTCAGGTCGAACGAAACCATCGCGCCGAACATCCGCATCTGACGGCGAGCGATGTCGTGGTTGCGGTGGTCGTGAAAGCCGGGCCAATATACCTTCCCCACTTTGGGGTGCGCTGCCAAGTATTCGGCTATGACGGCGGCGTTTTCGCAAGCACGCTGCACCCGCAGGTGAAGCGTCTTGATGCCGCGCAAAATGAGGAAACAATCCTGAGGCCCCGGCACCGCTCCGCTGGCGTTTTGGAGAAAATGAAGTCGCTCAGCCAACGACGCATCCTTCACAACCAAACAGCCATGCACCACGTCGGAATGGCCACCGATATATTTGGTGGCGGAATGCAACACGATGTCGGCACCCAAGTCAAGCGGGTTTTGCAGATAAGGCGAGGCAAAAGTATTGTCCACGCAAACGAGTATGCCGCGACGCTTGGCCACAGCGCACACCGCTTCTATGTCCACGATGTTGAGCATCGGGTTGGTAGGCGTCTCGAGCCATAAGAGTTTCGTGTCTGGGCTGATTTCTCGCTCCACCTTGCTTGCGTCGTACATATCCACGAAGCGGCTTTTCAGCCCCCACTGTCCCCACACGCGCACCATCTGGCGATAAGAGCCGCCATACAAGTCGTTGACGGCCAGCACCTCGTCGCCGGATTTCAGCAGTTTCATCACGGCATCCTGCGCGGCTAAGCCTGAGGCGAAGCATATTGCGTCCGTGCCATTTTCGAGGGCAGCGAGGTTTTTCTCGAGCACCGAGCGCGTGGGGTTTTGGGTGCGAGCGTATTCGTAGCCCTTGTGAGCGCCGGGCGCGGCTTGCACATAAGTGGAAGTTTGGAAAATAGGGGTCATAATCGCCCCGGTGGATGGGTCGGGTTCTATACCCGCGTGTATGACTTTTGTGGCAAATTTCATTTTTGGCAATGTTTATTTGAAAAAGGCGGGCAAAGGTAGGGAAAGCCACGCCTTTTTCTTTTTGCCAAATGAAAGGGAGATGTCGCGTTCAGATTTTTTGAAAACGTTTCGTGCCTATGCTTTTACCCTTCTCAAAAACCGAAACCGAGTATGTGGCAGCAGGCAAATGGCTGACGTTTATTTCAAAACCCGATTGATTCCCCGCAGTTTCCTGCCTTGCCACAATTTTGCCAAACATATCGAAAACGACAATCTGGCTGGGACTGCTCTCCTTTTCAAACATCTGAACAACAATGTTTTGAGAAGCAGGATTGGGGGTGATTTTCAAATCGAACGGGGCAGTTTTTAACTCGCTCACGCCCACGATTTGTGCGCAAACGTCGCCGTATAAATTATCCCCATTTTGCTGATAACAAAATCCGTGCGGGCAGATGCACAATCCGACAGCCGGCTCCCAAAGACTGTTGAAAGCGCCAAGACTTTCCATCCATCTGTTAAAGTCATTGTTATCCAATGTGCTAACACTCAGTGTCCTTCTGTTAGAGCCGTCGCCCCATGTCTCGTACCATTCATTCTGAATGATAAACGACTCTGGCGGATAGCCCACCGCAACAGTATCGCCCACTTGAACAGAGAAATCGAAAAGCAAATATTCGACACCCGCATCAAAATCGTAGCGATAAACTTTTCGGGCAGCCGTGTCCTCGCGCATCAGAGCAAAGACCGCGCAAACGCTGGTATCCACCGTGTAGGGTGGACAAAACACGGTGTTTGGCGTGCCTTGAATAGCTGCGGAACATAGTTTTTGATAAACTTGTCCATTGACGACCGAATCCCCCTGAAACCAAAAACGCGAGCCGTTCAGGTAAATGCAGAATTGCAATTCAGGTGCCCAGAATTCGTCGCGGAAAACGCCTTTTTGGATGAAAGGAAAATAGTTTTGAGAGAAAGTGGCCGTAGTCGGCAGGAGCAGAAAAAGCAGGTAGGTAATTTTCATGGCAGAGTATTTTGCTACAAAAATAGCTTCGCCGAGGCAGGAAAATTGTTTAATCCCGTCAGAAGTCGTCAATTTGCGCGACAAAATCTAATGTCTGCTATTCAACGTCATACAGAACTGATTCGAGCCGAAGCCCAGCGATTAGGATTCGAGTTTGTGGGTTTTGCTCGTGCCGAGCGGCTCGACGAGGAAGCGCGGCGTTTGGAGCAATGGCTGCACGCGGGTGCGCACGGTCGCATGGCCTACATGGAAAATCATTTCGACCTGCGCATTGACCCGACCAAGTTGGTGCCGGGCGCAAAGACGGTGATTTGCCTGACGTTCAATTATTTCACGGATAAAAAGCAGGAAGACCCGGAAGCGCCAAAACTCGCCACTTATGCCTTCGGCGAGGACTATCACTTTGTCGTGAAAGACAAACTAAAAAGTCTGTTGCAATTCATGCAGGCAGAAATCGGCGAAGTGAACGGGCGTTGTTTCGTGGACAGTGCCCCGGTGATGGAACGCGAATGGGCGCAACGCGCCGGCCTCGGCTGGAATGGGCGCAACACCCTGACGATTCACCCTAAACGAGGGTCGTTTTTCTTTTTGGCAGAAATAATCTGCGATTTGCCGCTGCTCTACGACGCTCCCATCCGCGACCACTGCGGCACTTGCCGACGCTGCATAGAGGCTTGCCCGACAGAGGCCATTTCGCCGGAAGGCTATTTTCTCGATGCCTCGAAGTGCATTTCTTACCTGACCATCGAGCTGCGCGACGAAATCCCGCCTGAGTTCAAAGGCAAAATGGACAACTGGATGTTTGGTTGCGACGTGTGTCAGGATGTGTGTCCGTGGAATCGTTTTTCCGAGCGGCACTCGGAGCGGGCGTTCGAGCCGCATCCAGATTTGTTGCAGATGAGCCGCCGCGATTGGCTCGAACTGACAGAGGATGTGTTCGGAAAAGTTTTCAAAAAATCTGCGGTCAAAAGAGTGAAGTACGCGGGCTTGAAACGCAACATCGGTTTTTTGGACAAGTAGGCTTTTGTCATTCAAAAATATCGGCCATCCTCACCTCAAAACCCGGCATCACGTCGCCGCCACTCAAAGGCTCTTCGAAGGGGATGGTATGGATGTCGCCGTTGGATTGATAGACCCAAGTCTTGCGGCTTTTCGGGTCAATGAGCCACGCCAACTGGCAGCCACACTCGATGTATTCTTCCATTTTATCTTTCGAATGATTGAGGGACTGGTCGCTGGAGCGTATTTCAGCCACAAAATCGGGAGCGATGGGAGCAAACCGTTGTCTTTTATCTTTGGGAATGGCGTTCCAACGCTCGCTGGATATCCACGCTGCATCGGGCGAACGCTCCGCGCCATTCGGCAGCTTGAATCCAGTAGATGAATCAAAGCCTTCGCCCAATTTGTTTTTTTTGTGCCAAATATAAATTTCTCCACTAAGAGTGAAGTTCTGTTTGCCAGTTTCTGAATTGGTAGGAGGCATTATTTCTATAATTTTGTCAGGCGTTCTCTCGATGCGCAGGTCTGGATTGAGCATGCAGAACTGATAGAATTGCTCGTCCGTCATGCCGCCATTTGGCATGCGAAGTGCAATGCCTGTGAATGTGCTCGGAGCAGTGTCTATTGCACTCATAATCTACTGTTTTGTGGAAACAAAGATAGCGGTTTTTCAGGGGGGCATTTCAAATTGCCCCTCTGTCAGGCTTTTTGGGTCTTTTGTTTGCGGGGTGAGGGGGACTTTTTCCCGGTTCCTGCCTTTTTCGTTTCGCGCCCTTCGGCCTTTTGCTTGGGGGCTGGCACCTCCTCCCCTTCAAAAATCATCACGCACAAGGGGGGCAGTTGGAACGTGACCGAATACTCCTTCCCGTGAGAGGCTGCTTTTTTAGCTTTTAATGTTCCATTCACGATGCCGGTGCCGCCATACTTTTTGTCGTCGCTATTGAGCACTTCTTTCCAGACACCTCCGTAGGGTACCCCAACGGTGTATTCAGCCATAACGTTGGCATTGAAATGACAAATCACGAGCAGCACCTTGTCGCTCGGCTCGCCTTTGCGGAGGTAAGCAAGCACGCAGTTTTCGGTGTCGTCGCCTGAAATCCATTCGTATCCTTCGGGTGAAAAAGCATTGAACCAGAGCGCCTTTCGGGATGAGTAGAGGTGGTTGAGGTCTTTCACCCAAGCCTGCACGCCTTTGTGGAGGTCGTATTTGAGCAAATGCCAAGCCACGCCGAGGTCGTGGCTCCATTCGCTGGTTTGACCTATTTCGCCGCCCATGAAGAGGATTTGCGAGCCGGGGTGCGTCCATTGGTGGCCGAAGAGAGCGCGGAGGTTGGCGAACTTTTGCCATTCGTCGCCGGGCATTTTGTAAAGCAGGCTGGCTTTCATGTGCACCACCTCGTCGTGGCTGAGCGGGAGCATGAATTTTTCGGAAAAAGCGTAAATCATCGAAAACGTGATTTCGCTTTGGTGCCAGCGGCGGAAAATGGGAGGGCGCTTGAAGTACTCTATGGTATCGTGCATCCAGCCCATCATCCATTTTTGGCCGAAGCCGAGGCCGCCATCGAACGTGGGATGCGTCACCGCTGGAAATGCAGTGCTTTCCTCGGCAATGGTCTCTACGCCGGGGTAGTTTTTGGAAACAGCTTCATTGAAGTCTTTGAGGAAAGAAATGGCCTCCAGATTTTCCCTGCCGCCATAAATGTTCGGAATCCACTCCCCTTCTTTGCGCGAATAGTCGTGATAGAGCATGGAAGCGACCGCATCCACTCGCAGCCCGTCCACATGATAATGCTCCAACCAGAACAAGGCGTTGGATATGAGGAACGAGCGCACCTCATTGCGACCGTAGTCGAACACATAACTGTTCCAATCCGGGTGATACCCCCGGCGCATATCGGAATACTCGTAGATGTGCGTGCCATCAAACAAATACAGCCCGTGTATGTCGCTGGGGAAATGCGAAGGAACCCAGTCGAGTATCACTCCGATGCCCGCCTCGTGGCATTTGTCTATCAAGTGCATCAAATCCTCGGGCTGGCCCGAGCGGCTCGTCGGCGCGAAATAGCCCGTGATTTGGTAGCCCCAAGAGGGGAAGTAGGGGTGTTCCATGACGGGCATGAATTCGATGTGGGTAAAGCCCATGTCTTTGACGTAAGGCACGAGGTCGTCGGCCATTTCGCGGAAGTTGAGCGAGCGGTTCATTTCTTTCGGAATCTTTTTCCACGAGCCGGGGTGCACCTCATACACCGACCACGGCTGTGGCTTGAAGGCGCGTTCGCGTCGAGTTTTCAGCCATTTGTCATCTTTCCATTTGTAGCCAAATTCCCAGACAATGGAAGCGGTTTTGGGTGGTGTCTCCCACAATAGAGCGAAAGGGTCGCCTTTGTCCAACCCGAAGCCATCCCACGTTTTGACGTGGTATTTATACACCGTGCCTTTGTCGAGGCCGGGAATAAAGCCTTCCCAGATGCCGCTGCTGTCCCATCGCGGGTTGAGAATGTGCGCGTCGGGATTCCAGCTGTTGAAGTCGCCGGTGACGCTGACGCGCTTGGCATTGGGCGCCCACACGGAGAAGCAGACACCGCGCTGCCCGTCCACCTCCACGATGTGGCTGCCCATTTTGTGATGCAATTGGAAGTGTTTACCGGCTTGATATAGTGCGATGTCGAAGTCGGTGAGTAGCGAATGAAATTTGACAGTTGGCATGGTTCTGCTCGTTGTTGGGTTTTAAGCCCTTCATCAGGGCAAAGTGGTTTTGTTGACGAAAAGAATGGTAAAATCTTAGGTAGAGGGTTGAAGGTAGAAGGTAGAGGGTAGAAGGTAGAGGGTTGAAGGTTGAGGGTTGAGGGTAGAAGGTTGAGGGTAGAGGGTAGAGGGTTGAAGGTAGAGGGTTGAAGGTTGAAGGTTGAAGGTAGAAGGTTGAAGGTAGAGGGTAGAAGGTTGAAGGTAGAAGGTTGAAGGTAGAAGGTAGAGGGTTGAAGGTAGAGGGTTGAGGGTGTTCAAAAAACTGTGTTGAGTCTCCAGCAGTGTTTCTTTCAACATAGGGTAAATCAACAGCCATTCTCGGTTTGTAAGAGGTGTTATCTTATGAGAACGAAAAAGGTGACATCTCGACCTGTTTTTGAGATGTCACCCCGCCATTCTTCCGGGACGACACCTCTAAAACCCGACAAACCGAGAATTGCTGGAAAATCAAACTTCTGTAGCTCTCTGTGCAGCACTCAATGCACGCTGTGTTAATCACATTCCACGCGCTGACACAGTTTTTTGAACACCCTCAACCTTCTACCCTCAACCTTCTACCCTCAACCCTCTACCCTCTACCCTCAACCCTCTACCTTCAACCTTCTACCCTCAACCCTCAACCTTCAACCCTCAACCCTCTACCTTCTACCTTCAACCCTCCACCTAAGATTTTACAAAGAACGAATCATCTTGGCGCAAGGCCTTCCTCGATACGCTAACCAGTTTGGGGTGAAAGGTAGCGCAAACCCCTTTGAATATGTTTGATTGCGTTTTTGAAGATTCGCTTGGCACAGTTTTGGTTTTACAGAATGTCGCCTCCCTGTCACTTGTCAAAACCGAAAGGCAGAATCTATGGACGCACCAACCTTGCTCAGCACATTACAGCGTTTTCCGTTGCTCTCGTCGCTCTCGCAGGCCGACTTGCAACGGCTTGCGCAAATGGGCGAATTGAAAACCACTCCGAAACATTCTTTCATCTACTTGGCCGACGAGCCGAGCGACTACATCTGTATGCTTACCAATGGCGCGGTGAAAATCGGGATTTTTTCACCTGATGGCCGCGAAATCATCAAAAGTATTCAACATCCCTACACTGTGTTTGGCGAATTGGGTCTCACCGGCGAGCAGCAGCGTGCCGAGTTTGCCTCCAGTATGAACCAAGATGTCACTTATTTCCGGGTGAAAGTAGATGATTTCAGACATTTGATGCAGCAACATTTCCATTTGTCGCAATCTGTGATGCTTTTCATCGGCGAACGGCTCCGCAAAGCCGAGCGCCAATGGGAATCGCTCATCCTCAAAGATGTGCGCACGCGCATCGTGGAGTTCTTGAAAGAAAGCGCCGGAGAAAGAGGGCGTCAAGTGGGTTTTGAAACGCTGCTGAAACACGGCCTCACCCAGCAGGACATCGCCAACCTCGTCGGCGCAAGCCGTCAAACCGTGACGGCGATTCTCAACGAACTGCGCAAGTCGAACCTGATTCACTTCAACCGCAACTCGATTTTGATTCGGGACTTGGACAAGTTGAATTGAATGTGGCGCAGGCTTGTGAATGTGAGAATGTGCTTTTGGAGTAAAAAAAAACACGCATCGCAACGGGCATTTCGACACAGGTCGGGATGCCCGCTGTTTTTTGGAAAAAACCCTCGCCATCTACAGCGTCAGCAAGAGGCCATTGCGCCAGTTGACCGTCTCGACAGGAGCGCCCTCTGGCAAACCAATTTCTCTTGTGAAGGTAAAATTCAGCGTAAAATTCAGTTTCCGGTGAATCGGCATCACCAAAGCCCAATCAGATAAAAAGCGGTAGTTTTTGATGAGTCCGACCACTGGTTGCCAATAGTTTGTGGCGACAAACGCAATTTTGCTGTCGGGCGGGCGCAGCGATACCGAAATGTAGGTGCTGAGTCGGTTCCACGAGAGTTGGCGAGGCTCCTCCAGAAATTCGTTGCGCTCCCACATCCAAGAAGCGCCGAGGTAAAGGCGGCTGCGCTTGTCGGCGCTCAACAAGAATCGTTTGCGCAAACCCGTGCCGACCAAGTTCCGATTGCGAATCAATATCAGCCGGTTCGTCTGCATCTGGCCATACGCCTCCCACACCCACGAATCGGTCAAGTTGTAGTTGTAGCGCAGGTGCGCGAAGGCACTGTTCAAGAAATCGTTGTTGCCCGCTTTCAGCAGGTTGTAATTGAGCAGCAGCAAGCCGATGTGGCGTTGGCGCTTATATTGTACCCGCGAGTCCGCCTGCCACTGATACACGGTCTGTTGCACCTTGGTGTAGTTGAACGCCGCTCGCAGCGTGCCGTACCAGCGTGTGGAGTCGTTGGTGGTTTGGATTCTCAAATCTTCGATGTTCACGATTTGCCCTCGCAGGCGTTTCCCGCCCGTTGCGCACAGCAGCAAGACAAACAACAGTATTCTCATAGTGCGTTTTTGGGGCAAAAATCCGAAAAATCCGCTTAGGGCATTTGTGAGCGTCTTGAATGCTCTTGCCACGTTCACATCATTCTTAATTTTGGTTTAACGCTCTGTTCACAAGTCGCGCATAAGTTGCAGGCTCAAAATCAAATCTTGCATCTTATGTCCTACTACAAAATCATCAGAGGGGTACGCTACGACCGCAACCTGCTCCTATCTGCCGAATCCTTCACGCAAGGACGCGGCGAAAGCCGTATTTCGCTCGACGAAATTCAGCAGCTTTACCAAATGGCACTCGACGGTCGAGGCATCACCGACATCGAATGGCGTACCTTGCAATACGCTGCTCAACAGTACACTTTTACCGAACCTGCAAAAAAATGGCTTGATGAGGAGCTTGAGCGCAACAACATCGGCGACCTCAACAAGCTCATTCGCCGCGTCGTGCGCCACGAATTCGGGCTGCGCGGCCTCAAGTGGAAAATAGACCTCGACGAAGTGGCGCGCCAACACAAGAATTTCCCTTCGAGAGGCTTTATCCCTGCGCTGCGCGGGGCGCTGTCAGCCTTTCTGCGCTGGGGACAAGGCCAATTGAGCCTTGCCGCCGTAGTGTCGCGCCGCGACTTGGCTTACAACGAAAGCAACTCGCCAGAGGAAATCCTGAAATCGTATCTGAATACTGGCACGCTCCTCCTCATCCCTGCCGAACCAACGACGACACAAGTCCCCTTGGACTTTGACTTGCCTGAATCGCTTGATTTTCAGCGTTTTTGGATATTCGGACTGCACATACCAGACCTATTCCCCGCGCAATTTGCAGCCTTTGTGTTGCGCGACCAACCTACGCAGTACAGCATAGGCTACTTTTCCAGAACGCTCGACTTGGACAGCCTGATAGTCAAAGTGACACGTCAATTCGCGCAATTTCTAAATCTGGAATTGGACATTGACACCAATGAAGTGCAGCGCCAACTGGCGCTCACGCCCAACCAGAACTTTGGCAACTCGCTTTTCGCCGCCTTGCACGAAGGCATCTTCAACGGAGAAAGCAGCTTTTCTTTCCGCGATTTCATCATGCAGGAAATTTGGCCCGACCCCGACAAATCCATCCAAGCATACCAACGCGAATACATAGAGACAGGAAAACTACGCTTGCTTTCTTCGCCCGACGACCCCGCTTTCCCGGTGCCTGAAAACTTTTGGCCTGACACGGACGACGTTTGGGTGTTCGGCTTGGAAATGCCGCGCAAGACCAACGTGCGCTTCATCATCACCGCCAATCGTACAGGCGACATCGAAAACGCTAGCTGGAACGACGGTTTCATCCCCAACGATGCCCCGTTCGAGGATTCTATTCAACACGTCGTGCACGAAGAGTTTGGATTGGAGGGCTTGCGTTGGACCATCTCGCAGGAGAACTACGAGGCGCAACGTCACCGTTTTGGCCCCGATTGGAGATACTTCCCCGGAATACTCCGTCAGGCGCTCAACACGGCCCTCCACGATTATCTCACGCCTCAATCAGTTTTCAACATCGTCAAGGAAGTACATAGGGACGAAGTGGACGAACAGGACTTTGACGACCCGATGGAGTATCGCGCCGCCATCAAGCATCATATCATGCGATACCTCAAAAGCGGTCAAATCGAGTTTTTGCCCATTGAGTGCTCCGACAACAGCCCGAGCAACGGAGAGGCGGTGGAGGACAACTGGCTTTTCTCCCTTTCGCTGCCCGACCTGTCTGACCATGGCTTTTTCATCATCATCCCGCGTTGGCCCGATGACGAGCAATTGCCATATATCTATGGTGTCAACTAATCACACCGTGATTCAAATGTCTTGAAGTTGCCACAAAGTCGCAAAGACTCAAAGAAATTGATTTTCTACCTCGATTCGTCAGGATTTGTCAGTTCACCATGATTGACGTCCTTGATTTTGAGCGGATTGCGCTTATAATCATGCCCAAAACTTGGCGATGCCGGGTATAAAACCTTTGTGTCTTCGCGCCTTTGTGGCAAAATTTCAAATTACGACACACCCAATGTCTTAGCAAAACTTCCTACCATGACTATCGGCAAACATATACACGAGCGCGTTCTCCTCTTTCTCAACCATGCCAAATCCACCGAAGACATCATAAACCCAAACGTGGTGCAAGACCACCAAGGAAATGGCTACACCATCGGTAGAGAGGTGGCACAGCGCCTGCTCGACAAGCGCGACAAACTGCCCGGGAAACGATTCAGCAGCATCAATCAGGTATTGAGCGTCGCGGGGTTTGGCACCGACAAACTCAAAGATTTAGCGCATAGCGTAGCCATCCCAGCAGCCAAGCACTTTCGCGGCAAAATGTACGAGTATGTGATATTGGAAAACTGGGAGCTCGAACATCACACCGTTCGGTTCGACAATCGAAAAAACTTTTTGGAAATCACGCAAAACATCACGCATCTCACAACTTGGGTGGGGATGCAGGTGGAGCTTATGGCCGTGCCCAAACTTGGAAGCCCGAAGGCTGCCCGTTTGGCCAATTTATTGCTCCAAAAAAGCCAGCCCGAGTTCTTCCCAGACGCGCACTACGGAAGCTTTGCTTTTGCATTGTGGTTCTATCAGTTCGATGCGGACAACTGGTTCGGCTTCGAAAAAGTACGCTTGGTCATTGAGGAATACCTCTCCTACTATACCTCTCATGCCCACCGCCTTGAATTTTGCCTGTTCAGGGGCTTTGAAAACGAAGGCGTGTTGGTCAATGCCGTAACTCGGCCCGATTTGCCCGTGGTAGTCAACTATGGGGAGCAAGAAATCAGCATCTGGACCGCGCAGCTCAACGACTGATGGCTCTCCTTTGCTCACAGTACTTTTCGAAACCTCAGCCCCACCCCAATAAATTAGAATCAGCCAGTTTACATCACTTCCACGCGAAGGTTACAATAAATTAACCAACCAATTGTTTTTCAACAACTTAACCCAAACTTAAACCGCTCTTTCCGACCCTGCGCGAGCGCCCTTCTACTTTTGTCGCCGAATTCAGCCGGGAAAATGTTTTCCGGTTCTTACGCTTAGTTTCCTAAACATTCCATTTGCCCGACGAGCATTTTTCCGCCAAAGGGTTTAATCTCTTTTCCATCACTCAACTTTCTCTATCTATGAAGGCTTTTTTTCAAACCTTCAAGGGCGTGTTCTATGCCCTTGCAGCTCTTCTCTTGTCCTTAGCAAGTGCCAATGCTCAGCGTCTGAGCGGCACTGTGAGGGATGCCCAAACCAACGAAACCCTGCCTGGTGCCACCGTCGCGGTGCAAGGGCAATCGCGCGGCACCGTATCTGATGCCGATGGCAATTTCGCCTTGGATGCCGCACCCGGCGAAGTGCTCACCGTGACATTGGTCGGCTATGCCGCTCAAACCGTGACCGTCGGCACATCTCCCATCCTGAACATTTCGCTCACGCAAGACACCAAGTTGCAAGAAGTCATCGTGACGGCGCTTGGCATCAGCCGCGAGAAAAAATCACTAGGCTATGCCGCTCAGGAAGTAAAAGGCGAAGATTTGACCAAGGCGCGCGAGACGAACATCGTCAATTCGCTGGCTGGCAAGGTCGCTGGCGTCACCATCGTGGGCAATCCATCGGGCATCGGCTCTTCTTCCCGCATCACCATACGCGGCGAGCGCTCGCTCAACATCAACCGCAACCAACCGCTTTTCGTGGTGGATGGTGTGCCCATCACCAATGATTTTCGCGGCTCCTCCGGTAGCAGCTTCCAAGAAGCGGACTACGGCAACGGCGCGGGTTTCGTCAACCCCGACGACGTGGAATCCATCACTGTGCTGAAAGGCGCCAGCGCCGCCGCGCTCTACGGCTCACGCGCCAACAACGGCGTGATTTTGATTACGACCAAAACAGGCAAAAACACAAAAGGCATCGGCGTGTCTGTCAACTCGACCGTCTCGTTTGAAAACGTGCTGCGCTTGCCCGACTATCAAAACGTGTATGGGCAGGGGCTTGGTGGCTTTTTTGAATTCAGCGATGGCAACGGCGGCGGCATCGCCGACGGCGTGGACGAGAGCTGGGGCCCCCGATACGAAGGGCAACTCATCAAACAGTTTGACTCGCCCACCACCAACGGATTCCGTGGCGGCGACGTGGGCAACTTGTTCACCTCCATCGGCCCAGTTGACCTCGACAAACAATTGGCCGCTCGCGGCGAGATTATCCCCACCCCATGGGTGGCTCGCCCCAACAACGTGAGAGATTTTTTTGAAACAGGAGTGACCCAAACGCACAACGTGGCGCTCACAGGCAGCAACCCCAACGGCGACTTCCGCCTTTCCTACACTTGGCTCGACCAAGTGGGCACCGTGCCAAACACAGACTTGAAGCGCAACACGCTTTCATTCGCCGGCGGCTACAACCTTAGCTCCAAACTGCGCGTGCGCACCGCCATCAACTACCTCAACAACAAAAGCGACAACCGCCCCAACCTGAGCTACGGCACCGAAAACATCATGTACCTCTTCAACTGCTGGCTCGGCCGCCAAGTTGACTTGGCTGCCATGCGCGACTACTGGCAGGCTGGCCGCACTGGGCTGAACCAGTTTGGCTACAACTACAACTACCACGACAACCCCTATTTCAATCTGTACGAAAACACCAATAGCCAGGACATCAACCGGGTGTATGGCAATGTGTCGCTGACTTACGACCTGACCGACGAGCTGAGCGTCATGCTGCGCAGCGGCGCCGACGTGAGCAACGAATTTCGCGCCCGCCGCCGTGCCTACAGCACCCAACGTTTCCAGCGCGGCAGCTACCGTGAAGAACGCTTGGGGCTGTCCGAGATTAACACGGACTTCCTCATCAGCTACAAAAAGCCCCTGAGCCAACGCTTCGACCTCAACCTCGGCTTCGGCGGCAATGCCATGCGCCAAGTGGGGCGTTTCTCCGATGTCATCGCCCCGGAACTTGCCGTACCCGGCATTTATGCCCTCAGCAACTCCCGCGTGGCGCTGCAAAACCTCACAAACACACCCTTTTCGGAAAAGCGCATCAACTCGCTCTACGCCACCGGCCAGTTAGGCTTCAACAACTACCTCTACCTCGACCTCTCCGCCCGCAACGACTGGTCGAGCACACTGCCAAGCAATTCGCGCAGCTACCTCTACTACGCCGCCAACCTGAGCGCCGTGGTGAGCGACATGCTCAACCTCAACCCAAGCGGCGCCCTGTCTTTTGCAAAAGTTCGCTTTGGCGTGGCGCAAGTGGGCAACGACACTGACCCCTACCAGTTGGCTACCATTTTCAATGCGCAACAGCCTGTGTTGGGCAGCCCCTCTTACAGCGAATCGAGCGTGTTGGTGAACGCCAACCTGAAGCCGGAAATCAGCACATCCATCGAAACGGGTTTCGATGTGCGTTTCTTCCGCAACCGCCTCGGCCTCGACTTCACTTACTACAACACCCAGAGCAAGAACCAGATTCTCCCGATTCCGCTCTCCAACACCACAGGGTACAGCGCCCGTATCATCAACGCAGGTTTGATTGAAAACCAAGGCGTGGAAGTAACCCTCAACATCACGCCCATCCGAAGCCGCCATTTCTCTTGGGATGTCGCCTTCAACTTCTCCCGCAACCGCAGCAAAGTGAAAGACCTCTTCACCGACCCCGTGTCGGGACAAGAAGTGACCAACTACGTCCTCGCATCGCGCTATGTGACCGTGGAAGCCCGCGTGGGCGAGCAAATGGGCAGCATGTACGGCATCGGTTTTGCCCGCGTGAGCAGCGACCCGAACGACAAATACTACGACCCCACTGGGCAGTATGTCGGCCAAATCGTCTATAATGCGCAAGGCAAACCCATCGAAACACCCAGCCGTATCCTGCTCGGCAACTACAACCCCGACTGGCTCGGCGGCATCGGCAACACCTTCACATTCAAAGGCGTGTCGCTCGGTGTCTTGTTCGACATTCGCAGGGGCGGCGAGGTGTATTCGCACACCCAGACCGTAGGCCGCGAAGGCGGTCAAATCAGCGAGACCCTCGAAGGTCGCGCCAACGGCTACGACATCAACCTGCCCGGAAACGGCGTCATCGGGCAAGGCGTGGTGCAAAACGGCGATGGCTCGTTCAAGCCCAACGAAACCAAACTCAGCGCCCGCGAATGGCACACCTCCTACACACTCGGTCGCCGTCTAATTGAAGGCATGATTTACGATGCCTCCTTCACCAAACTTCGCGAGGTGCGCCTCGGATACACCTTGCCCAACAGACTGTTCGGCAATTCCTCCCTGCGCGACCTCAGCATCAGCCTCGTGGGCCGCAACCTCGCCCTCTGGACCAAAGTGCCACACATTGACCCAGAGACCTCCTCCACCGCTGGCGGCACGGTCATCCCCGGTGTGGAATCGGTGGCCCTGCCCTCCACCCGGAGCTGGGGCGTGAACGTCGGCTTCCGGTTCTAAATGTCGTTGAAGCTGCTCCAAAAGGTTGATGAGGGCTTATCAAAGTTTAGGAAGGTTGATACTTTGATTCGGAAAGGCAGAGATTCATGCCGTTTTTCACTCCACATATCAACTTTCATCAACCGTATCAACTTTATCAACCTTTTGAGACAGCCTGAACCCCATTAACCTATTTTTCCTTCATTTCAACATCACACACAATGAAACATATTTTTCTAAAATCATTGGCAATCGTCGGTCTTATCGCGCTCTCTTCGGGTTGCACCAAAGATTTTGACGAAATCAACACCAACCCCAACTCGCCCACAGTGGTGAACAATGGCTTGCTGCTCCCGCAAATCCAGCGCGACATGATGAACGCGCTGCTCGGCGAAACCTGGGGCATCGGCAACATCGTGATTCAGCACACGGCCAAAAACCAATTCGTGAACGAAGACCGCTACCTCTGGGGCGAACTGAACAGCATCTGGAACAACGTGTACGACAATATGCGCGACGTGAAAATCATGCTCCAGCAGAGCGAGGCCAACGGCGAAAACAACTACAAAGCCGTAGCCCTCATCATGAAGTCCTGGATGTTTTCGCTCGCCACCGATGCCTACGGCGATGTGCCTTATTCGGAGGCCATCAACGCCAAAGAAGGTCAGAACTATCCGAAATACGACGAGCAGGAGCAGATTTACAACGGTATTTTGGCCGACTTGAAAACGGCCAGCGACCTGCTCGGCACCAGCAGCGAGGCAGTAGCCGGCGACATTATTTTCAAGGGCAACCTTGACAAATGGAAAAAACTCGCCAACTCGCTGCGCATCCGTGCGCTCATGCGCATCTCACGCAAGCGCGACGTAAGCGCCGACCTCCGCTCCATCGTGGACAACCCGGCGCAATACCCCATTTTCGGAGGCGTGGCGGACAATGCCGTTTACACCTATTCGGCCTCTTCGCCCGACCAATTCCCGCTGCACACCACCCGTATCGGTTCGTTCAACGAGTTCCGCGCCAGCAAAACCCTGCTCGACACACTCAAAGCACTCAACGACCCGCGTATGCCCATCTTCTTCCGACCGACACCCGACACGGAGACCGACCCAACTCCGCAATTCGTCGGCCTCCCCAACGGCCTCAACGACGTGGACGCGCTCCAGTACAACGGCGGCCCGCAGTTTCAGTCGCGCATAGGCACCCTCTATTTCGAGCAAGCCATCTCCACCTCGGGCCTTTCCATCGCCAAAGGCGTGGTGATGACCTATGCAGAGTTGCAATTCCTGCTCGCCGAAGCAGCAGAGAAAGGGCTGATTGCCGGCGATGCCAAAACCTTCTACGAGCAAGGCGTGAAAGGCTCTTTCAATTTTTACGGACTTGATGTGCCGACTGGCTATTTCGACCTCCCAGAAGTGACATACACAGGCTCGCAGCAGGAAAAACTCTCAAAAATCGGCTTCCAGAAATGGGTGTCGCTCTTTTTCCAAGGCTTGGAAGCGTGGTTCGACTGGCGCCGCACCGGCATCCCTGCGCTCAAGCCCGGCCCCTCCAACCAGAACAACAACATGATACCCGTGCGATTCCGCTACCCCATTATCGAGCAATCGCTCAACGAGGCCTCCTACAAAGCAGCCGTGCAGCGCCAAGGCCCCGATGATTTGAACTCGAAGATGTGGCACTTGAAATAGAAGCACGCTTCATACAAATTTGAGTTTGGTTTGGTGGAAAAACGGCGCAATGCCGTTTTTCCTCTTTTTTAAAACTACCCAATTGACTGCCCTCAATGACCCTCAATGACCCTCAACAACCCTTAATGACCCTCAATAACCCTCAATAACCCTTAATAATAACCCTCAAGACCCTTAATAACGACCCTCAATAACCCTTAATAATGACCCTCAATAACCCTCAATAACCCTTAATAATAACCCTCAAGACCCTTAATAACGACCCTCAATAACCCTTAATAATAACCCTCAATAACCCTCAATAACCCTTAATAATAACCCTCAAGACCCTTAATAACGACCCTCAATAACCCTTAATAATAACCCTCAATGACCCTCAATAACCCTTAATGACCCTCAATAACCCTCAATTACCCTCTAAATCCATGACACACCACCATACACACGAAGCCATTCAAACCATACTCGCAGTGTTCCGCGAGCGCGGCCACGAGGAATATCACGGCGAACCCGTGAGCCAACTCGAGCACGCCGCCCAAACCGCGCAACTCGCGCAAAGAGGCCATCCCGACGATACCGAGTTCATCCTTGCCGCATTTCTCCACGACTTCGGCCACCTGTGCGGCACCACACCGGAAGACAACATGGGCGGCTATGGCACCCGGCAACACGAGACCATCGGAGCGCGTGAATTGCGCAGACTGGGATTTTCGGAAAAAATAGCCCGTCTCGTGGAAGGCCACGTGCAAGCCAAACGCTACTTGGTCAGTACCGATGCAGCCTACTACGCAGGGCTTTCGGAGGCCAGCAAAATCACGTTGGAAAAGCAAGGCGGCCTGATGTCGGCAGAAGAGCAGCGCGATTTTGAGCAGGATACGCTGTTCGAGTGGCACCTCCAATTGCGCAGGCTCGACGAACAGGCTAAGGTGAGCGGCCAGCCAGTAGGCGATTTGGGTTGGCTGGAAGTTTTGATGCGCGAACATTTGGAGCCTGCTGTATAAGTGCTATGGTTTTGAGCGATTTGGCGTATTTTACTCGAAAATATGCAAATTTCTGCCCTAATCGTAGCCGTTTAGACAGGGATAGCGCCACAAAACATATTCCGGGGCACTGCCCTTGCTTAAGTAGCTACAAATATCATTGAGTAAGATTATTTCCCGCAAACCCATCACCACACCATACACACCATGTCATTCAAACTACCCACCCTGTCCATATTGGCCTCCATCATGGTCGGATGCGCCACACAGCCACCGGCCCACAAAGACCTTGGCATCCGCCACGTCGTCGTCATCGGGGTGGATGGTCTCAGCCCCGACGGCATTCGGAAAGCCGCCACACCCGTGCTCGACCGCTTGATGGCCGAGGGCGCCTACACCCTGCAAGCGCGTTGCGTCACCCCCAGCAGTTCCAGTTCCAACTGGGCCTCCATGATTATGGGCGCAGATGTGGAACAACACGGGGTGCACAGCAACGATTATGAGCGCGACAACTTCATCCTGCCGCCTGTGGTGAAAGGCAAGGAAGACATCTTCCCTACCATTTTCAGCGAGATAGATGGGCAAGTGACCCATACTACCATCGGCGCCATTTACCATTGGGGAGGCTTTGGGCGATTGTTTGAAAAATCGGCAGTGGACTACGACACCGCCGCGCCCGACGAAAACACCGCCGCGCAATTGGCCGCCACGTTCATTCGGCAAGAAAAACCCACGTTCTGTTTTGTGCACCTCGACCATGTGGACCACGCTGGCCACGAGTCAGGACACGGCAGCCCTGCTTACTACGCCTCTGTCAGCAAAGCGGACTCGCTCATCGGACAAATCATCGCCGCCATAGAAGCCGCTGGCATCGCCGACCGAACGCTGGTCATCGTCTCTTCCGACCACGGCGGCATCGGGCTGGGGCATGGCGGCCTCACGATGGCCGAGATGGAAATTCCGTTTCTGCTGTGGGGGCACGGCATCAAAAAAGGGTATCGGATTCCCACCCCCGTTTATCAATACGACAACGCAGCCACAGTAGCCTTTGCGCTAGGCTTGGAGCGCCCTTACGCTTGGATAGGTCGCCCCGTGCAATGCGCCTTCGAGGGATTCGCCGAGCCACCCCTCAACTACCCGGTACCGACCTTTTTGGAAAAACCAATTTTGCACCCCAAAGCCATCCACAACCAACGGGCGGGCGGCCTCTTTTTCAGCGACACCACCATTCACATGGAAAATCCCAACACGACTAACGACACCGAACTGCGCTACACCCTCGACGGCTCGCTCCCCACCGCCTCATCGCCTCGCTACAACGCCCCCATCCCAATAAAGCAAAACACGGTGGTGCGCAGCGGCGTATTTCGCCAAGGAAAGCTAGAAAGCGAAGTGGTCGAGGCGCATTACCGATTCGTGCCAGCGGGCAAAAAACCGCCAGTTCGATACACCTGCTATCTGGTGGATGGCATCAAACAACTGCCCGATTTTCGCAACCTCCGCCCCGTGGCTTCGGGGCGCATTTATGAAATTACCTCCGACGAGGTGCCGCTGCCACGCCCACAACAGATAGCGGTGGCGTATGAGTGCAAGATTCGCATCAAGGAATCAGGCCGCTACACTTTTTTCACCCGTTCCGACGACGGCAGCAAACTTTACCTCGACGGCAAATTGGTGGTGGACAACGACGGCGACCACGGCGTGCAGGAAAAGTCCGGGAAAATAGAATTAGTGCCGGGCGACCATTCCATCCGCGTCGAATGGTTCAACGGCGGCGGTGGCGGCTGGCTCGATGTCTGTTATCAAGGACCGGGCATTTCAAAGCAAGTGGTTCCGGTAGGGCTTCTATTCTAATACCAATGACCCGGTCGAGGGTTGCCGCGACTGCAGCGTCTTGTTGCCGCTCAATCGCAAATCATCCGAATGAAGGGTTGGGGTAGCCCCCGTCTTTGGCGGAATTTTGGCACGAGCGTTCTACGTTTCGCCCAGCCATTCTCGGTTTGTAAGAGGTGTCATCTTTGAGGAACGAAAAAAGGTGACATCTCGGCCTGTTTTTAAGGTGTCACCCCTCCATTCTTCCGGGATGACACCATAGAACCCGCCAAAGCGAGAATGGCTGTATTTCGCCCCGCCAAAGGCGGGACCCGGATTTATTGGGTGCGCAAATTTCTACCAACATTTTCGCCTCTCCGAGGCTTTTTCAACCCTTAATTCGAATCAATCGAGCCAATCGAATCAATCGAACCAATCGAGCCAATCGAATCAATCGAGCCAATCGAACCAATCGAACCAATCGAATCAATCGAACCAATCGAACCAATCGAACCAATCGAGCCAATCGAACCAATCGAGCCAATCGAACCAATCGAACCAATCGAATCAATCGAACCAATCGAATCAATCGAACCAATCGAACCAATCGAACCAATCGAACCAATCGCCTACACCACCTCCTCTGCCAGCCCAAAGCTCATCGTCATGCCCGCGCCGCTCAGGCCATTGACAATCCAGACCCCCGGCTCGGCCTCCACCACAAAATCGGTGCGGCCCGGCAGTTTGGGATAAATGCCATGCCAAGTCTCCGCAATCGTGGGGGCGGGAAATAGCGCGAAAGTGTGCAAATACTCCAAAATCAACGCATTGATGGCCTCGCTATCGAAAGGTGACACATCCCAGCCATATTCGTGGCTGTCGCCGAGTATGATTTCGCCAAAAGAATTTTGCGACACCAACACATGGATGCCATACCTCGAAAAGTCGGGGGTTTCGAGATTGTATCGCTTGCGCACGGGAGCGAGGCTTTTCAGATGAGCAAAAGAGGAATAGTGCAGCAGCGTCAACCCGGCGCAGAGCGATGCCCCCAAGTCCCAATTGGAGGGTTGCGAAGAAGTGCGCAGCATTTGCAACTTGCATTTGGTGATGCCGCTTTCGCGGAAAATTTTGGGATACAAAGTCTCAAACTCCGCACCAGAGCAAATGAAGATGCGCTCGGCCTGCCAGTGTTCGTAAAAATCGGACAGTATGTGCGACTCCACATGCGTCACCGCAGAGCCGAAGTGAAACTCCACACCAAGCTCTTTTTCCAAAAACGCGGAAATCTGCGGAATGGCTTGTCGGGAGGTGACGGTACACTCCGTTGCGCTCCACATTCCCCCTTTCAGCCCCGCTTCCCTCACGGCAGGCGAATAAGTCGCCACCTCGCGCGGCGCAAGCAATTGGGTTTGATAGCCCGCCCCAGCGGAGTCACGCTCGAAATCGCGCAGCACGGCCATTTCGTCGTCGTGATAAGCCAGATGGAGCGAGCCGTTTTGTTTGAGCCAAATACCGCTGGCCCGCGCCACTTCCAGCCAAATCTCGCGGCTACGCAGCGCACGCTCAAGCAACCGACCCGCAGGCTGGCCAACCGGCCACAGCAAGCCAAAATTGCGCACCGAGGCACCCACCGCGCGCGGGTTGCGCTCGAACACGACCACTTTCTGCCCCTTTTTGGCGGCAGCATAAGCAACTGCCAAACCCACGATGCCAGCGCCTACCACGGCCACATCAAATTTGTTGTCGTTCATGGTATGTGTGTTTGTGAAAGTTGACGAGGGTTGATATACCCAGATTAAAGAGGATTTGAACCTGCCCGTTGGCAAGGCAGGGATTTCCTTGATTGATTTGCATGATTTCCAAAGGATTGCGAGCACCGTTCGTTCAAAACCACCTTGTCAGACCCTGTACTCAGGGGATTGCCCGGCCAAGTAAAGCGGACGGGGCTGATTTGCGTTGACTATAAATTGCGGCATACGCTACGACATCAACCCTTATCAACCCTCATCAACCCTTCAACCCTCATCAACCCTTATCAACCCTCATCAACCCTTATCAACCTTTTTTTTTCAAAAAATACCAATACGAACCTGCCATCAGCACCAACATCAGCACCGCGCCGCCGTAGCAAAGGCTCGTGTAGAAGCCAAGCCAACTCATCTCGCCCGCGCCGAAATTACGCCAAAGCAACACGCCCACGCTGCCCAAATAGCCGATGGAGTCGGCCACATAAATCAAGAACCCCACATTGCCACGCTCGCGGAAATGCGCCAGTAAACGGTCGAACAACACACCGTTGAACAAAATATAGGGCAAAAACAGACCGAACCCAGAGGCCACCATCCACACAATCGGGGAGATACCCCCCTGCTGAAACAACACCGTGCTGCCGATGAGTAAAACCGCGCCCAACGCGACGAGCAAGTGATTGAGCCGCAAGGCAAATGCATTGTCGCGCACAAACATCATGGCACCCACCGCCAGCAGCGAAAGCACCGCCACCGGAATTTCAGCAGTGGTCAGTATAGTCGCGTTGCCACCAAAACCCAACTCTCGCCAGATTTCCACCGTGAAATTGTCGCGCACGTCGCGCACGATGGTCAGCACCAGATAGACCGTCACCAGCAACACCAGACCCGGGGCGTAACGCCAAAACAATCCCCTGCACGCTTGCGGCGACATCTTTTGGCGCGGCGCTCGCTGTGCCTCGTCCGCTTTCGACGGTGGAGGCAAATGTTCCATCACCCACACGCACAGCAGCAGCCCCGGCACAAACAGCAGCGCAGCCGCGAAGGGCATCCATTGTTCGCTAAGCCCTTGCGCGTCGAGCAGCCAGCGCCCCGTCGTTTTCACGAACCCCGAAGAGATGATAAAGTTGACACAAAGCATGGCCGCCAACGCCTCCGTCACCCGCCGCCCTTCTAAATAGCCAAACACCAAGCCCCAAGCCATGCCCAACGGCAGGCCATTGACGAACATCCACGCGGCATTCCACGGAAAAGGGGTGAGCGCAAAGCCGAGGAGCGACACCCCCGCCAAACCCGCTACGCCGAGCAGGGTCGCCGCCCGATGCCTTGCCGCCATGCCCGATATGACCCGGATGCCAATGAACTTGGACAAGGCATAACCTGCCACCTGCGCCACTACCAACACGATTTTGAACTGAACGCCCCACAACACCAACCCCTCGTAAGTGCCTGCCGTGAACGGCTTGCGGAAAGCATACACACAACAATACGCCACAAAAGCAAACACCCCAGCCACCCCCACAAACACGGCGGGCGGAGCAACTGCAAGGCGGCGGGCAAGCCAGTCGGAACGGAGCATGAAGTCCTGATTGAGCCACAATCATACCGCCCCTTCTCACTGAATATGAGGCACTTTGAGAGAAGTAACGATAATTTAAAACCCGACCCGACAAAGTTTTTTTAAAGTAAATTTTGAGTAAAACAAGCGTAACAAAAGTGCCGTAAAACTTAATCTGGCCTTTATGCAGCGCCCGCTACCTTCGCCAGAAAAGCAAACGAGATGAACCACTCCCCTATCCGCCTCGTCATGTTCGACATGGCTGGCACCACCGTCCGCGACAACAACGAAGTGCTCCTCTGCTTTGCCGAAGCTTGCCGGGCATTGGGCATAGAGGCCGCCGACAAACGGCTCAACGCGCTGATGGGCGTGTCGAAACTCGAAGTGTTCCACTTGCTTTGGCGCGAGCAATTAGGCGACGCAACCGATGCCGCCACCATCGCCAAAAAAGCTGCACATTCGTTCGAGGTGTTCCGCGATATTTTGGAAAACTACTACCGCACACACCCCGTAGAGCCGACCGAAGGCGCGTTGGAAGTATTCGATTGGCTGCGCGAGCGCGACATCAAAATCGCGCTCAACACGGGGTTCTATCGCGCCGTGACGAATATCATACTCAACAAATTAGGGTGGCTGGCAGGATTGAATGCCGACTATGTGGGGGGCGTTGGCTCCATCATCAATTTTTCTGTCGCAAGCGACGAAGTGCCGCAAGGTCGCCCCGCCCCTTTTATGATTCAAAAAGCGATGTCCGCGTTCGGCATAGACGACCCAAAACAAGTGATCAAAGTAGGCGACACACCCGTTGATTTGGAGGAAGGCCGTCAGGCAGGCTGCCTGCTTTCGCTGGCAGTGACGAACGGCACGCACACCCGGGCGGAATTGGAACAGCTGGACAACGACGGCTTGCTCAACTCCCTTTCCGATTTGCCAGTTTTTTTGGAAAAACATGGGCAGATGGTTTTGACCTGAGTTCAGCTACCTTTGCCCCTCGTGTACCTTTCCCGACTCAAACTCACCAACTTTAAAAACTACGAAAGTCAGACGCTCGACCTTTCGCCCCGCCTCAATTGCTTCACTGGCCTCAACGGGATGGGCAAGACCAACGCGCTCGACGCGGTGCATTTCCTCTGCCTTTGCAAAAGCCACACAGGGCTGAACGACAAACACTTGGTACGGCATGGTGCCACGTTTTTCCGCTTAGAGGGCAGATTCGCCCAACAGCAGGGGAACGACGCAAGCCAATCCGACATCGTCGCTAAATATCCTGTCGGCCAACGCAAGGAAATCGAGCGCAACGGTGTATCCTTCACCCGCTTGACCGACTACATCGGCCTCTTCCCAGTAGTGATGATTGCGCCCGACGACGTGGCGCTGGTGCAAGATGGCAGCGAAGACCGACGGCGATTCCTCGACGCCACACTCTCGCAGATTTCCCCCAACTATTTGCAAAATTTGCTGACCTACAATGCCCTGCTCAAGCAACGCAACGCGCTCCTGAAAAAATTTTTTGAGGAAAAAACCTTCGATGCCGCCTTGCTCGAAAGCATTGACCGGCAAATGCCCGCCCCAGCCCAAATGTTGCACGAGCAACGCAGCCACTTCATCGCCACTTTCCAACCCCTGTTTAAAGACTTTTATGCCGCCATATCCGCCGACCGCGAACAGGTGGACGCTCGCTACGAGAGCGACATGACCGAACGCGATTTGAACGCTTTGTTCCGCTCACATTTGGACAAAGACCGCCTGCTTCAACGCAGCACCGTCGGGCCGCACCGCGACGACTTGGCGCTCTTCATGGACGGGCAGCCCGTGAAAAGATTTGCCTCACAAGGCCAACTCAAATCCTTCCTGTTGGCGCTCCGGCTGGCACAGTACGAAGTGCTGCGCCGCGAAAAAGGGTTTGCGCCCATCCTTTTGCTCGACGACATTTTTGACAAACTCGACGAAAGACGTGTCCGCCAATTGGTGGGCCTGCTGATTGAGCGCGAGTTCGGCCAAATTTTCATCACCGATACGCAGCGCAGCCGCGTGGAGGCTATCGTGTCCTCTTTCACGGGCGATTACAAGATTTTTGAAATCGAGAATGGGGTAGTGGATTGATTCGATTGGTTCGATTGGTTCGATTGGTTCGATTGGCTCGATTGGCTCGATTGGTTCGATTGATTCGATTGGTTCGATTGGTTCGATTGGTTCGATTGGTTCGATTGGTTCGATTGGTTCGATTGGTTCGATTGGTTCGATTGGTTCGATTGGTTCGATTGGTTCGATTGGTTCGATTGATTCGATTGGTTCGATTGATTCGATTGGTTCGATTGATTCGATTGGTTCGATTGGTTCGATTGGTTCGATTGATTCGATTGGTTCGAATTAAGGGTTGAAAAAGCCTCGGAGAGGCAAAAATGTTGGTAGAAATTTTGCGCACCCAATAAATCCAAGTCCCGCCTTTGGCGGGGCGAAATACAGCCATTCTCGCTTTGGCGGGTTCTGAGGTGTCATCCCGGAAGAATGGAGGGGTGACACCTTAAAAACAGGCCGAGATGTCACCTTTTTCGTTCCTCAAAGATGACACCTCTTACAAACCGAGAATGGCTGGGCGAAACGTAGAACGCTCGTGCCAAAATTCCGCCAAAGACGGGGGCTACCCCAACCCTTCATTCGGATGATTTGCGATTGAGCGGCAACAAGGCGCTGAGGCAACGGCAACCTCGGCAGCGGCGCTCGAAACTGGTACCGGTGACGCTTTTTTCATTTTGCCGCCCTACCGTTTTCTCTCAAAACCCTACCGTTCACCCTGAAAAAGGGCGTACTCACACATTTAACAAAAAATGATTGGGAACTTTGCGGAACAGACGGATAACTTTGATGCATTCCTCTTGACCTTTTTGTCCACAATCTAAATACTTTTTTAAGATGCAACAATCAGTTATCTCGCCTCTCGCCTCAGCTCGCTAGATTTAATGTCTTCTTCTTAGTTGCGGTCTCTTCGTTTTGTAATGTATTGTGGTCTCAAAATGCCTCAAATTGCCACTATTTCCATTCTGGAACACCAAAAAGTTGTCTTTCAGCAAAGATAGAAGCAGTATTAATGATTGATGAGGCATTTGTCACAGCCCATCAAGGTAATATAGCCATAGCAAGGCAAAAAGCCATTAACATTTTCTACTCGATGGCTTGGGGCATTGGTCAACCTCAGTCTATAGGCTTGACAGATAGATTTTTATTTCAAGGCTACGATGTAGTTTTTAATCATGTGAATTTCACCGTTGATATCGCTCCTAACTCGTGGAATACAGGTAGTAATACTAATGAATGGGCTATAAACATTCGGAATTACTGGAATTCTCCTACTAAGCGATGCATCTCAAAAGACATAATGGTATTGTTTACGGGCCAAAGCCTTGGTATAGACGGTTTTCACAGTGACTGCAATACGGGTGTATCAATTTGCCAGCCAGGGGTATTGGGGAGTTCGCATGTAGTGGTGGTAAGAAATCAAGAAAATTATGTAAATACTGCAAAAACGCTTGCGCATGAGATTTTACACGCATTTGGCCTTGGTCATCTCAATGAGATACTAACAGATCCGCAAACCGGGCAGTCCTATTACGCAACGGTGTGTCACACCCAATGTGCTCTTGGCAATAATAACGACCCTCCCGCTCTAATGTGTGTTCATGGGGGGGATATTAAATTTACAAGCTGCGACATCAATTGCATTGACCGATTTTTCACAAATAATAAATGCATTTGTCTAAACCAGCAATTTGGCTCGTTTCCAGATGATTTTATTTGCCCACCACCTGACAACGTTTATATTAATATTGTAGGAGATAGGCCCAATCCCGTAATTGGCTGCCGAATAGGAGAAGATGAAATAACTTTTGGGTAGTGTCATTTTGGGGGTGATTTGGTATTTTTGCGTCAAACTTTATGAAATGGTATTAGATGTAAAATGCTGCCATAAATGTGGCTCTGAACACATTGTGAAAAACGGGTCGAACGCATCAGGCAATCCGAAGTACAAATGCAAGGCTTGCGGCTTCGGCGGGGTGTTTCAAACGCTTCGGAAAAGCGAGGAATTTAAAGAAATGGTCGTCAGGGCGGCCCAAGAACGCAGTTCGTCACGGGGTCTTGCCAGAACCTTTGGCATCAGTCACCAAACGGCTCTGAGGTGGATAAAAAAAAAGCGCAGTCCCTTCCCGACATCGTGACCACGTTGCTTCCGGCCAAGAAAAAAGACGTTCTCGAACTGGATGAATTATGGTCTTTTGTCGGTAGTGTCATTTTGGGGGTGATTTGGTATTTTTGCGTCAAACTTTATGAAATGGTATTAGATGTAAAATGCTGCCATAAATGTGGCTCTGAACACATTGTGAAAAACGGGTCGAACGCATCAGGCAATCCGAAGTACAAATGCAAGGCTTGCGGCTTCGGCGGGGTGTTTCAAACGCTTCGGAAAAGCGAGGAATTTAAAGAAATGGTCGTCAGGGCGGCCCAAGAACGCAGTTCGTCACGGGGTCTTGCCAGAACCTTTGGCATCAGTCACCAAACGGCTCTGAGGTGGATAAAAAAAAAGCGCAGTCCCTTCCCGACATCGTGACCACGTTGCTTCCGGCCAAGAAAAAAGACGTTCTCGAACTGGATGAATTATGGTCTTTTGTCTATTGCAAAGACTTTAAACGCTGGGTTTGGATAGCACTTTGCCGCAGAACACGTCAAATTGTCTCTTTTTTCATCGGCGACCGAAGCGAACAATCTTGTCGGCGGTTTTGGGAACTGATTCCGCCTGAATATCGAAAATGCCGAACGTTCAGCGATTTTTGGGAGGCATACGCCGCGGTTATTGATACAGGCAAACACAAGATGGTGGGAAAAGAATCCGGGGAAACTTCTCATGTGGAACGCTGGAACAACACCCTTCGCCAGAGAATTTGTCGATTCGTCAGAAAAACGCTATCCTTTTCAAAATCCGATGAAATGCACGAACTGTACCTCCATTTGTTCGTCTACAACTACAACATATCACTCATAAAATGACACTACCCTTTTGTCTATTGCAAAGACTTTAAACGCTGGGTTTGGATAGCACTTTGCCGCAGAACACGTCAAATTGTCTCTTTTTTCATCGGCGACCGAAGCGAACAATCTTGTCGGCGGTTTTGGGAACTGATTCCGCCTGAATATCGAAAATGCCGAACGTTCAGCGATTTTTGGGAGGCATACGCCGCGGTTATTGATACAGGCAAACACAAGATGGTGGGAAAAGAATCCGGGGAAACTTCTCATGTGGAACGCTGGAACAACACCCTTCGCCAGAGAATTTGTCGATTCGTCAGAAAAACGCTATCCTTTTCAAAATCCGATGAAATGCACGAACTGTACCTCCATTTGTTCGTCTACAACTACAACATATCACTCATAAAATGACACTACCAACTTTTGAAGTGAATATCATAAACAATAGTCAGCAGGCAAACCGCAATATCAGAGCCTTCATCAATGTTGCAAACAGCGAGTTTGCCGAGTTTGTCATTGACCCTGACTTGGATTTCAACTGCATCACAACCATTCCGGGAAGCAGAACAGAATTCAGAATTGTAAACAACGTATCATCTGACTGTAATGCCGAAACAACACACCCCATGGAACCCAACGACACTAAGACGTTTCGCTTCAAGGTGCGGTACAAGGGTGGACTACAACCGGACGCTAGTGGTGGCATTAAATCATTTAGAGTAAGTGTTTATACCGGAACACTCACGCCTCCTCCAGCAGCCATAGCCAATATAGACATCAAACCCTTTTTGGACATCAACGGAGGCAATTTTTCAAATTTGGTCACAAATGGACAATGGGCCAATTTCAATCCTCTATTTATCAAAGGAGACTTGATTATGAATTTAAACAATGTTCCCGGTGCTGGCAATTTCTATGATTTTGCCCAAAATGGCAAGCTGTTGTTTGCATCTGGCAGGGGGCTTACCATAGCTAACATCAAAACGACTATGGTGGGGGTGGATGTCAGGGGTTGTGACAATATGTGGAAAGGCATCACGGTCAACAATGGTTCGGAGTTCGTCAGCGACATGACCACTATCGAAGATGCCCAATCCGCCATCCTCGCCAAAAGAGGCTCGATAGTCACCGTCCAAAACAGCAACCTGCTCAACAACAACTTCGCCATCCGCACCGACCCCGCCGGCACGGGCAATTTCAACCTTACCCTCAATGGCAACCGATACGGCACCACCACCAACCTAAAATCAGCCTACGGAGGCCAAAGCCCCGCCCCCACCAGCAAAGGCTTCGCGGGCATCTACCTCGAAAACGCGGGCAGCGTCGCGCTCGGCACTTCCTTTGAGCAAGCCAACGAGTTTTTCAACCTGCACTATGGCATCATCTCCAACAACACCGACCTGACCGTGCGCAACGCCTCTTTCCAAGACATCGAAAAAACCGCGCAGGCAAGCGGCTACGGCGCCTTTGCCAACGCCCCCTTCACGGGCAAAGCCATCCAAGCCGCCGCCGGCTCGCTGGATGTGCGCGGAAACATTATTTCCACAGGTCATCCGGTGGTCTTCAACAATTGCCACACCGGAATCCAGACCACCAACACGGGGGTGCAGCTCTGGGAATGTGTCATGCTCGGAGTCGCCAACGGCATCATCGCCAACGGCGGCATTTCCAAGCCTTACTATATCGCCTGGAACAACATCACCGCTTCCGACAGGGGCATCTCCACGTTCTACCAGTCGGGGCTTTCGGGGCAGTCGAACATAGAGTACAACACCGTGCGCATGATGGGCAACGCCAAAGGCATCGGCATCGGGGTGGGCGGCCAAGAAATGTTCCCGCAGTATGAGGGCTTCCTGCTTGGCAACACCGTCACGATGGACGACGGCGACGCGGGCATCCATGTCGGCGTGGCCAACCGTCTCCGAGCCACCCGCAACTATGTGCATCTCAACGGGGCCACCGTCCCCTACGGCATCCGCATGGAAGGCGGCGACCGCAACACCCTCAACTGCAACACCATCACCAACCCCGGCAGCGGCGACAACGCCGCCCTCTACGCCGTGCACCCCGCCCGCGCCAGCATCCTGTGCAACACCGCCGACGGCACCGCGCGCGGGCTGCATTTCGAGGGCATGCTGGCGGGAAAGGCGAAGGCCGATGTGGCCGGCAACACCATGAAAAACAACCCCGCCGCAGGGCTGCTGCTGGGCACCGATGCGGTGCTGGGACCTCAGGCACACCGGGGGAATAAGTTTGAAGGGGTAGGGGCTATGGCTGGTGCTGGGGCAGACGACCATTCAAAATTTACCGTGGATGCCAATGAAAATCCGGATTTCTTGCCATTCCCATTGTTCCTGCCTTCTTGGTTTCTAAACACCGCTGATCCCGCTCCATCTTATCAGTGTGTGCCCGGCACGAGCTGCCCATTACCCGCAATTGTGTCCGATTATGCTCTGGACATCAAAATCGTGAAGGGGGAACTTGGTGGCACGACCTATCAGGCCGCCAACCAATGGCTGGCGCAGCGCAGGTTTTATGAACTGGTGCTGGAAGAGGGCAACCCCTATCCCGGCAATTCGGACGTTTCCGCTTTTCTGTCGCAGGCCCAAACCAACGGCATCTCGGTCTATGCCAATGTGCAGGTCGGCATCCGCTCGCTGGGTGCGATGACAGAACCTCACCGGGTGGTGACCGCAGGCAATTTATTGGCACTCAACGGCACTTTGGCTGATAGTGCCGTCTATCAGGCCAACGAGAAATCGGTCAACCAGATATTCTTGCAGACCCTGGCCCTGGGGAATACGGACTTTAACGAGTCGCAAATCACGGTGCTGCAAGGCATTGCGGAAGGTTGCCCCCTATCTGATGGGGAAGCTGTACTGCGGGCGCGGGCGATGCTTGAAGTAACGCAAGGTTCGCCCGTTATCTACGACGATCTTTCCATTTGTGGGGAGGGAGAAAGGTCGGTGAATAAAAAAATGGCTGGACAGACCTCATTACATATCTATCCTAACCCTGCTAATGACCTGCTCAATATTGATTATCGAAGCATCGGAAATACTGATGTGCAACTTCTGATATTCAATTCTCAGGGGCAAATTGTTCGGCAAGTATCACTGCAAGCTGAGGTAGAGACTGTCCAATTATCCCTACAAAACATTCCCGTTGGAGTATATTGGTATGTTGCACCGGGAGTAGGTTTAGGTAAGTTTCTAATTCAACGTTGATTTTCACTTTGCATTCCAGCTCTATGTATCTCATGGGGCTGGAGTGTGTATTAATGTCGGGCATGAAAAGAATTTTTTTTATTTGGTTTTATCTCGTACCCATTTTAACAGCAGCCCAAAAAGAAGATTATATTTGGGTGGTTGGGCGCGAAAATCAGACTTTTGATACTACCTACGGTGGAGGTCTTCTTGATTTCAACTTTAGCCCTCCAAGGCCAAGTTACCGATACCGTGAGCAAAATATGTATACCACCAATTCCAGCATTTGCGATTCTGCCGGGAACCTGCTTTTTTACACCAATGGTTGTGTAATCGCGGGCGCGGATGATGAAATTTTGGAAAATGGTGAGGGCATTAACCCAGGCAATGCACATAACTTGTGGTGCGAGCAATACAATGAAGGTTATTCCGGTGGGCCAGCGGCTTCTGTGATACTCCCAATGCCGGATTCTAGTGGCGTATTCTATCTTTTCCACAAGCGGTTTACGTTATTTTACAATCCGATAAGTGTCAATATAGATAAACTATTCTACACGGTCGTTGATATGAACCAGAACGGCGGCAAAGGGAAAGTGCTTGAAAAGAATGTCGAGCTGATGTCCGATACCTTGGCACGAGGCGAAATAGCCGCCGTGAAACACGCCAACGGCAAGGATTGGTGGCTCGTCACGCCCCGGCGCAACAGCAACCAGTTTTACATCTTTAGGTTCACGAGCCAGGGAATTGTGGACACCTTCCAACAGACCATCGGCATACTCCCAGACCCAGACGGAGAAGGGTTTGGTCAGATGGTTTTCTCTCCGGATGGCAGCAAACTGTATCGTACCTATCGCTACAATCCTGTCATGGTCTATTCCTTCGACCGCGAGGCAGGCGTGTTCACCCAGTTCGACACCATATCCTTTGATTATGGCAATCAATTGGTTGGGGAAATTGGTTGTGCTATCTCCCCCAACAACCAATACCTCTATTTGTCCTGTCGCCAGTTTTTGTACCAGTTAGACTTATGGGCGCCCGACATCAGTGCCTCGCAGGTCACGGTGGCTCAGTGGGATGGATTTACCGACCCTTTCCCCACCATGTTTTGGCAGTGCCAGCTGGGGCCAGACTGCAAAATATACGTCAGGGCTGGTGGCGACACCCGCTTCTACCACGTCATCCACAACCCTGACGAGCCGGGCTTGGCCTGCAACGTGCAGCAGCGTGGCCTTCCCTTACCTACCCGTAGTGGTTCATCCATGCCCTCTTTCCCTAACTACCGCCTCGGCCCGCTCGACAATCCCGGCGTGCCTTGCACGGCCACGGTGAGCGCACCGCCGCCGCCCGCAACCGAAAAAAACACGGTGCAGGTGTGGCCCAACCCCGCCACCGATGAGTTCACCCTCTCGTACAGCCTGCCGCAGGCAAGGGGCGAGAGCCGGCTCATCCTCACCGACCTGTACGGGCGAGTCGTCCACGAGACGCGCCTGCAGGGCGCTTCCGGGCGCGTGGCGGTGCGGACGGATGGCTGGGCGGCGGGGGTGTATTTTTTCAGCATCGCAAGCAATGAAGTGGGCCTATCTTCGGGAAAAATAATCGTGCAACGCTAAAACATGACAGCACCGTGAACACATTTTTTTCGCCCCGCGCATCCGTCTGCCTATCACAGGCGCAATCCAATGGCCTTGCGGGCTACGCCAATGTCCAAGTGGGCATTCGACAATTGGGGGATATGAGCGAGGAAGCCCGCCCTTCAGCCGCAGCGAGTCTTTTGTCGCAAAACAACGGCCTGACGGGGAGCGCCGCCTATCAAGCCAACGAAAAAACCGTCAACGAGATATTTTTGCAAACCCTTGCCATTGGCAACTATGACTTCACCGCAGCCCAAATCGCGTCGCTGGAGGCAATCGCCGAACTTTGCCCCCTCTCCGACGGCGAGGCGGTGCTGCGGGCGCGGGCGATGCTGAATCTTGTTCACGAAACGCCAGCACCCTATGATGACATGGCGCTGTGTTACATTGGTGAACGGTCCGATGGGAAGAAGAAACAAGCGGACAAGGAAGGGCAATTCGTAAAATTGTTTCCCAACCCAGCCAACGATGCCGTCCTGATAGAGTATGGGGGCATTGACAATCCTGACCAACGTATTGTTCTCTACAACATTCTTGGGCAGGTCGTCATGGAAATCAGGTTGCCGGAGGAGCAAGGCCGCATACGCATATCGGTCGGCTCACTTCCCGGAGGCGTGTATTGGTACTCTTTGAGAGAAAGCCAAAACCTATCGGGCAAATTATTAATCAGCCGCTAAGATTTAACTTTCACTTGGGATGCCTCGCAGGGGGCATCCCTTTTGCATCTTGTTGCCATGAGAAATTTTATTGTGATTGTTTTGCTGGCATACGCTTGCGTGGCCGCCGCACAGAAGCACGACTATGTTTGGTTAATGGGGAGGCAGAACCAACTTTTCGACACCACTTTGGGCGGGTCCCTGGTTGATTTCAAGTTTGCGCCGCCCAAGGCAAAGTACAATTACCGCAAGCTGGACATGTACACCACCAACTCAAGCATCTGCGACAGCGCGGGCAACCTGCTCTTTTACACCAACGGTTGTGCCGTCGCCGGGGCCGACGATGAAATACTGGAAAACGGCGACGGCATCAACCCCGGAAACGCCCACAATTTGTGGTGCGTCCAATACAACGACGGATATGCTGGTGGCCCTGGAGCTTCTGTGATACTCCCAATGCCGGATTCTAGTGGCGTATTCTATCTTTTCCACAAGCGGTTTACGCTTTACTACAACCCAACAAATGCTATTCGTGATAAATTTTACTACACGGTCGTTGACATGAACCAGAACGGCGGCAAAGGGAAAGTGCTTGAAAAGAATGTCGAGCTGATGTCTGATACCTTGGCACGAGGCGAAATAGCCGCCGTGAAACACGCCAACGGCAAGGATTGGTGGCTCGTCACGCCCCGGCGCAACAGCAACCAGTTTTACATCTTTAGGTTCACGAGTCAGGGAATTGTGGACACCTTCCAACAGACCATCGGCATACTCCCAGACCCAGACGGAGAAGGGTTTGGTCAGATGGTTTTCTCTCCGGATGGCAGCAAACTGTATCGTACCTATCGCTACAATCCTGTCATGGTCTATTCCTTCGACCGCGAGGCAGGCGTGTTCACCCAGTTCGACACCATATCCTTTGATTATGGCAATCAATTGGTTGGGGAAATTGGTTGTGCTATCTCCCCCAACAACCAATACCTCTATTTGTCCTGTCGCCAGTTTTTGTACCAGTTAGACTTATGGGCGCCCGACATCAGTGCCTCGCAGGTCACGGTGGCTCAGTGGGATGGATTTACCGACCCTTTCCCCACCATGTTTTGGCAGTGCCAGCTGGGGCCAGACTGCAAAATATACGTCAGGGCTGGTGGCGACACCCGCTTCTACCACGTCATCCACAACCCTGACGAGCCGGGCTTGGCCTGCAACGTGCAGCAGCGTGGCCTTCCCTTACCTACCCGTAGTGGTTCATCCATGCCCTCTTTCCCCAACTACCGCCTCGGCCCGCTCGACAATCCCGGCGTGCCTTGCACGGCCACGGTGAGCGTGAACAACCCGCTGCCCGCAACCGAAAAAAACACGGTGCAGGTGTGGCCCAACCCCGCCACTGATGAGTTCACCCTCTCGTACAGCCTGCCGCAGGCAAGGGGCGAGAGCCGGCTCTTCTTTACCGACCTGTACGGGCGCGTCGTCCACGAGATGCGCCTGCAGGGCGCTTCCGGGCGCGTGGCGGTGCGGACGGATGGCTGGGCGGCGGGGGTGTATTTTTGGGTATTGCTCACCGCTGATGGCCGACAAGTAGGTACGGGGAAGGTCGTGAAACAGTGAAAAAGAGTATGATTTATGGCCAGTAGCCAGACAAGCCAAGCTGTTGGGACGCCCCCTCTCAATTCACCCTTCCCCGTATCCACAGCACTTCCGCTTTTTTTTGCTTGTCAAAAAACACCTTTATTTTTTTGCTGAACGCGCCGCTTTGGTAGGCATCGTATTCCACCGCTATTTCACCGACAGCGCCGGGCGCGATGGGGGCCTCTGTGTAGCGTGCGGCGGTGCATCCGCAGGTGGTGCGCACGGTTTGCAACACGATCGTGTCGGTGGCGGTGTTTTTGAATTTGAAAACAAAAGTCGCGGGTCTATCTCGCCGAAGTTCGCCAAAGTCGTGGTCTTGTTCGGTTATCCAAGCGACGACCGGCGTGGGAGCCGACAACATTTGCAGGCACAGCAGCATCCAAAACATGAGTGGGAAAGTTGGTAGTCAAAAAATGTAACCTTGTCGTTTAAATAGGTGTCGAACCGTCGCGCTCGGTCCAGATTGGGGCGCAAAATCTCAAATTTTGGCGATTCATTTCAAAGCAAAATCATTTACCAATGCGCTATTTACTGATTTTCATGTTGTTGGTGGGGCTGTTTATGTTTGGTTCCCGCATTTTCAAGGACTCTCCTTTCGGATTTGGCATCCACGGTGAAGGCCCCGTCAAAACCGAAACCCGTAGCATGCGTGATTTCCACGCCATCCGCCTGAATGTGGGTGGTGAGGTGGAAGTAAGCGTGGCCGACAACTATTTCGTGGAGGTGCAGGCACAGGAAAACTTGTTGCCCGTGCTGAAAACCGAAGTGGAAGATGGTGCGCTGAGGATTTATTTTAGCGAAAACGTGTCGAACCACAGGGGTTTGAAATTTCGCATCAGTGCGCCTGCTTTCGACCGTTTTTCCATTAGCGGTAGCGGCAAGATAACTTCCATGACACCCATTCGTTCCGAAAAAATGAAAGCGGAAGTGTCAGGCTCTGGCGACATTGTGTTGCAAGAGGTTGAGTTCGATTCCACCATCGCTTCCATTTCCGGGAGCGGCGGCATACAGTTGGGCGGCAAATCGAACGTGCTGAAAGCGTCCATTGCGGGTAGCGGCGACATAAAAGCCAAGCAACTCACTGCCAACGAACTCAAAGTGGATATAGCAGGCTCTGGCTCGGTCACCTGCGACGTGGCGCAAACGCTCAAGGCCAACATCGCCGGGAGCGGCGATGTGTTCTATTCGGGCCAGCCTACCGTGGATGCCAATGTGAGCGGCTCCGGGTCGGTGAAAAAGATGGCCGAGCAATAAGGTGGCGGGAAAGGTACCAACGTCGGCTTTACAAACGAAAACCGGGCAGCGTTTTGCAACAGTGCCCGGTGATACCAAACCAAACTTTTTCTGTTTCAGCACATTCGAGCGTTTATCAGGCTCGAAGTGCATGTTTGTTTTTTGTCTCGCCAAATACGGCGTAAAATAGATTGCCTGAATTTGCCACAAAGAGAAGCGAAGCCCCAAAGAAATTGTTTGCCAAGCCTTTGTGTCTTAGCGACTTTGTGGCAAAATTCAATTCACGGCACGCCAATCCCTACTGAATCCGCACCGGGAAAGTGACATCGAAGTCAACCTCTCCGCCCGGGTTGCTCAGGTTGTCCTTGTTGGTGGGTTCGTGGTAAAGAATGACGCGCAGATTGCCGGCACTGGGTTGGTTGGTTTGCCACTTGGTCTTGATGCCCAATGGCTTGCCCTTGCTGTCCGTGTCATCGTAGCTCCAAGTCGCGCTGACAGAAGCATCGGGGATATAGACAACCAGATGCTCGTCGGCCTCTTCCTCTATTTCCTCCGTGATGTCTTCTGCGGGCGTTTTGCTGCGGTCATACACATGGACCCGGCAAGTGATGTTGCCAGTCAAAGGCGGCAGTTCTATGGTCTGCACGGTGGGTGCGTTTCCGCCGGGGCCATCCAAGTCGTTCCACTCGAATTCCCTGTCGAAGCCTGGGCCGATAAAGTGCAACACCACCGTTGTGATGTTCTCCTGTTCGGTGCCGTCGTCATTGTCTTTGCAACCAGCTACGAACAAGCCTGCGAACAGCAAGGCCAAAAGAAAAGTGTGAAGTGCGATTTTTTTGTTCAGCATAATAAATGTTTGAATTTTGAAATGATGAATGATGGCGGTTTTTTGAGAGAAGGGAATATCACCCGAACAAAAGTTTTGCTCGAATCCCCATGTTCAGCCCCGGCTCATCCGCGTAGAAGCGGAAAAAGTTGAGGTATTCTCGATAGCGTGTATTTGTGAGGTTTTGCACGGTAAGGCCTACCTCGAGCGGCATTTTTGCCTCCTTTTTTTTGCCATTGTTGAGGTGAAAAGTGTGTGTCGCGTCGAAACTCAGGACGGTGAATGTGGGAGGAGGCGCTTTCAACAGCCCAGCGGCGGGTATGCGCGACTGCCGAACAGCGGTGGTGGCCATCAACCGAAGAGAGGTGGCGCCTGCGGTGGACACGTCATCGCTGCGCGATGCACCAACCGACGATTTCCGATGAATAACCCAACGCAATCCATATTGGAAACGGTCCGTCGGCATCAATGGCAGCCAGTCGTGTTTCTTGTCGCCATTGCTCTCAAACGAATCCGGCACGATGCGTTCCCCGCGCAGCAGCGACACCCTTGATTCCACGAACAGACTTTTCAACACTGGTACCGTGAGGCTGCCATCCAACCCGCGCAGCACCGCGTCGGCCTGCGCATAAAAATAGGCTGGGAAAGCCCCTCTCACGGTGAGCACAAATGTGTTTTGAGGGTCGAGGTAAATGAAATCCCGGATTTGATTGCGGTAGAGCGTCAGCGCGGCCTCCGTTTGTCGGTTGCGGTATTGGAACGTGACATTGGAGTTCCATGCCTTCTCGGTGCGAAGGTCGGGGCGCCCTTCCTCGTAAGTAGCTGCTCCGTGATGGATGCCCCGCGCAAAGAGTTCGTTGACGTGTGGCGGCCGCCAAGCATAACCCGTGTGCACGGTGGCAGACAGGTGTTTCCCCAAGTGATAAGTAAGCCCCGCTGTGCCAGACACGTTGGCAAAATGAACCAAGGTGTCAATGTTGGTGAGCGAACCCGAAGTGGTGGCGTTTGTCTGTCGGTAATCATACCGCAGGCCAAATTCCACTTCCCACGGGTCGGGGAAACGCCGCCAACGCTCCACGAGCCAGACCGAGCCGCCCAGCGCCCGATAGTCGGGTATCAGTCCGCCCCTGCCCACAAGATTGGTTTGCTGGATGCCTTGCACGCCGATGCCGCCTTGCCAGTGGCCAATGGGAAAATGTTCGAGGGCCACATCAAGTGTGTTGGTCCAAAGCCTAAACGAAAGCTGCGGTTTGTCGGCGGCGCTGCCAGTACTTCGCACCACATCGTACTCCTCGCGGTTGTTGAACTGAAAAGCATACTGACTCGATATTTTCCATTTTTCGGAAAGGCGGTAGGTGGTGCGGTATTTGGCCAAATAGTGCCGCACCTGCTGATAGGGGCGCTCCACCTCGTAGGCAAACGCATCGCGGTTGTTGAGTGGGACGGGGCTTTCGATGGCCAGCTGCAAATCCGTCAGGTTGCCGATGTGCGCGCTGCGCAGGATGCCGATTTGCTGCGTGAAAATCGAGGCGCCGACATCGTGCGTCCATCGAGTGTTTTTCCAGCCCGCCATGGCGGACAGGTTCAATTCCGCCGCTCCGGTGTTTCCCAAAAAATAGTCAGGTGCGCGAAGATTGCCGCTGCGCTTGGCGGTGCCTTGCAGCCTGAACGTCAGCGATTGGCTCGGCAAATGCCAGTCCACCGCGCCAGAAGCCAGTCCACCCAGCCCGTTGGAAAACCCACCGAGCGACAACCACCCTCCCACGCCTGCCGCTGCCCGCAAAGGGGCTGGCTCCAACACCACCGCCCCAGCCATGGCGCCCACGCCATAACGCACTCCTGACGCTCCCTTCACTACCGTGATTTTGTCGGCCGTGAATGGGTCAATTTCTGGGGCGTGCTCACTACCCCACTGCTGGCCTTCGAGCGCCACGCCGTTGTTCACGATGGCGATGCGATTCGAGTGCAGTCCCTGAATGACGGGTTTGGCGATGGTATGCCCAGTGTTCAGGGTGGTCACGCCGGGAAGTCGTTTGAGTGCTTCGCCCAAGTTGACCCCTTTCGATGCCTCCAAATCGAGCCTATCCACTTGGCTCTCCGCTTGGATGTTGGGTAACGCCAGCGCCTTTTCATGGATGACGACTTCGTTCAGAATAGCATCGTGGACAAGTCGAAATTCCATGACCGTATTCTCCGTGAGGCGCACCACCTGCGTGAAATGGGCACATTCGATGTGGCTGATTTCGACGGTATAGGGCGTTTTTTCGCAGAGGTTTGGGATGGCAAACCAACCGTTTTCGTCGGTGATGGCCCCCTTGCCGATTTCTTTGACAAAGACGCTTGCGTACGCCAACGCCTCTTTCGTGTCAGCATCAGTGACGTGACCACGCAGGGCAATGTGGCAGTCTTGGCCGCCCAAAGCCCCGGCGAAGTGCAGCAGGAAATAGCCAACAATGGTGGCTCTGCCGTTCAGCATGATAAAAACTGTTGAAAATGTGGAACGATGTGCCCACCCGATGCCACCGTCGCAGCAGCTCGCCCTTTGCAGAAAGGGCTGCGGGGTACATGATTGCGACATCATGCGCTCTTCCCAAAATCAGAGAAGCGCAGGCGACAAATGAAATGGGCAACAGAAAGAAAAACAGTGGGACTTAGGCGGAAGGCGGCCCTCGGCGCAGCGTGATGTCGCAGGCTATTTTCGATAAATCGGGGGCATGGTAGAGAGATGCCCGTTGCGAGTCTGGGAGTTTCGCAATGGCGGCCGGAAAGGCCGCGATTGAAATCAGTTCTGGCACCGACAACACAAACGCGCAAAGCGAGCAGTCGTCGGGGTTGTACCGTTCGTCGTGCAGGTGCAATCCGTCGTGGCTGTACGCGGCCTCACATGTCGGGTGCGCGTCGTGGTCGTGGTCGTGCAGGAGCAAGTTGTGCACGGATTTTAGCGAGCAGGTAGTCGCAAAAATCAGGGCCAATGCCCAAGCGCCGATTTGCCGATATGGATAGTTGAATTGCACGTCAGAAACGGATATGGCTGCGAAAGTAAGGCAAAACCAAGAGAAGTGGCTTGTTTTTTTTGGAATAATTGAGTTCTTTTTACAAAAAACGAAGCCCGGACGTGGGAGACCGGGCTTCCAGCCTTGTTTTGCGGCTGTGTATGAGCGGAACGCGATTCCGCAGAGAAAAGTCTATTTTTCGATGGGTCGTCCGTAATCGCTTATTTTTTCTTTGTGGCGCACCAACTGTCGTTTGAGGGTGTCCACCGAAGCGTTTATGGCGGATTCAAAGGTTTTGCTCGTTTTTTTGTCCATTACCCAACCGCCCGGCACATGGAGTTTCACCTCCGTTATCTTGTCTTGCACCCGGCCCCCATTGTCTTGCAATTTCAAATGAACTTCTGCTTCTACGTTGCTGCGGTCGAAATAGCGATTCAAACGGCTGATTTTTTTCTCAATGTAAGTCAACAATTTCTGGTCAGCGTGGAAATGCACGGATTTGATTCTGATGTTCATCATATACGCACTTACTTTTAAAGGTGAATGAATTTGGATTAAGGCTTGCAATCGGAATGGACAAAGTTTAGCGGCGTTCGGCCATCAGGACAAATTATCCGCAGTTTCCTTTCTCCTTCTTTTTTATATGAAAAAACGCGGCAACGGGCTGGATGACGTTGAATGACGTTCTCGAAAATAATCGGCTCAGCCGATTTTGGCGTATCGTATGCCCAACCTCCGTTGCCGCGGGAATGCCAAATGAACTGATAACGTTACGAGAAAGAACGAATGTTTATTTTTTCAACACCCAATGTTAGCTGTTTTCCGATTATCCACACAAACTTTTTCTGAAAAAAATTTCATCATTTCGTCGAAAAAATCTCTTTTCTCCCGCGAATATGATGTTTGACAAAATTTGTTTCACCAAAACATCTCTTCTGCCAAAGATACCGTATGGATTGTTTGAACAGAAAACGGTGGGTTGCATAGAGGTAACGGCGGAGCGTATATGTTTGTTCTCGCCATGGCGCACCCATTTTTCCGTTTTCGGCAGAGCGCACAAATTCTTCCTCGAACTCCAGTTTTTGTTCGATATTTACCCAAATTTGTCACGTCGTTCTCAGATTCTTAAACCATGTCCGAACCCTCGCCTACCCCACCCCATTCCGTCCTGCAAGAAGCCGAGATGCGGCGCGTATTCGAATTGCAGCAACAACATCAATATGTGGTGGCGCGAACATCGGCCCGCCAGCGCATCGCCAAACTTCGCCGCCTCCACGACACCATGCTCCGCTTTCGGCGAGAAATTGAAGCAGCCGTGTGGCAGGATTTGCGCAAAAGCCCAACAGGTACCAACATTTCCGAGGTGGGCGTGGTGAATAGCGAAATACGCCACGCTATCCGACACCTTCGCTCTTGGACCAGGCCCAAAAGGGTCGGCACACCTTTGGTGCTGCTGGGCACTTCTTCCAAAATCGTGCATGAGCCTAAAGGCGTTTGCTTGGTGCTTTCGCCTTGGAACTTTCCCTTCAACCTGACGCTCTCCCCCATCGTGTCGGCAGTGGCAGCGGGCAACTGCGTCGTGGTGAAGCCCTCCGAATACACGCCCGCCAGCACCGCCGTGATGCGAGACATCTTGGCGGCGTGTTTCCCGCCAGAAGAGGTGGCCCTGTTTGAAGGTGGCGCGGAAGTGGCGCAGGCGCTGCTTCGATTGCCGTTCAACCACGTCTTTTTCACCGGAAGCCCGGCGGTGGGCAAAATCGTGATGCGTGAAGCCTCCAATCATTTGGCATCCGTCACGCTCGAACTGGGCGGCAAGAACCCCACCATCGTGGATGAAACCGCCGACATTGATAAGGCTGCCGACAAAATTGCGTGGCTCAAGGGCATGAACGCTGGGCAGTCGTGCATCGCCCCCGATTATGTGCTGGCACACGAAAACATTCACGACCGCTTGGTGGAAACCGTCGCTGCGAAACTCAAACAGTTTTACGGCGACACGGCGGAGGCGAGGCAGGCATCTCCCGATTTGTGCCGCATCGTGCACGAACGACATTTTGCAAGGCTAAAGACGCTGCTCGACGACGCGATCCAACGCGGCGCCCGCGTGGCTTTTGGAGGAAAAACGGATGCGGCCACGCGCTACGTCGAACCAACCGTGCTGACCCATGTGCCGGAGGAGGCCGCTATATGGCAAGAGGAAACCTTCGGCCCGATTTTGCTTGTCCGTCCCTATCAAGTACTCGAAGAGACGATAGCGTATATCAACGCTCGCCCGCGCCCGCTGGCCATGTATCTGTGGAGCAGCAGCCGACAACACATCCAATACATTTTGGCTGAAACTCGCAACGGCGATGTGACGATAAATGATTGTGGAGCACATTTCTACAACCCCAACCTGCCATTTGGGGGCATCAACAACAGCGGCATTGGCAAAACACACGGTGAGTTTGGCTTCTTGGAGTTCAGCAATGCCAGAGGCATCTTGCGACAAAACCGGATATTGCCCATCACCAGTTTTTTCATGCCGCCCTATCGGAAACACAACCGCTTGGTGAAATGGATGCTGGAAGGAGTGGTGCGCTGGTTTTGACGGGCAGAGGGTAGCGGATGTTTAGACCATGTTCAAAAATTATTTGTTTTAAAAAACATGGGAATCGGTGCGTAATTTTGAGTTGACCAAAACTTAAAAATTATGCAAACGCAGTTTACTGAGTTGACCGATTCCCAATGGGAAGTTCTGAAAGAAGTTTTGCCCTACCAAAGGAAACGCAAACATAATTTGCGAGCCGTCGTGAACGGCATTTTGTACTTGCACCGGACAGGCGGCCAGTGGCGCAACCTGCCCGCTGTTTTTCCGCCTTGGAAGAGCGTGTACTATTATTTTCATCGGTGGTCGCGCCAGGGTGTTTGGCAAACGGTGAACGACTGGGTGGCCGAACTGGAGCGGCTTTTTTGGGGCAAGGAGGTCAGCGCAAGCCTTGTCTGCATTGACAGCCAATCTGTTAAGGCAGCGCCTTTTGTCCACGAAGAAAGGGGCGTTGACGGCAACAAGAAAGTGAACGGACGCAAGCGGCACATCCTGGTGGACACTTTGGGTCTCGTCATTGGTGTGGTGGTCAGTGCCGCCAACAAGCCCGACGGTCAAATGGGCATTCAATTGTTGAAACAATGCTCGGCCCACTTTGGCCGGTTGAAAAAGATTCTGGTGGACGGGGTTTACGCCGGCGCTTTCAGCGAGTTTGCCGCCTCCGAACTCGGCGTGGAGGTGGAGATATCTTCACGTCCGCCAACCTCCAAGGGCTTTGTGCCCATCAAAAAACGCTGGGTCAACGAACGGACTTTCGGCTGGTTCAATTTCTTCCGACGATTGGATAAAGACCATGAAAAAACAACAAAAAGTTCGGAATCCATGATATTGCTGGCGAACATTCAAGTGATTTTAGGGCGAATGGCCGCTTGACAAAAAGTTGTTCTGCACTAACCCCACCTCACTAACCAAAAATTTTTGAACATGCTCTTAGCGTGAAAAGCCTTTTTCAAACTTGGAGCTCGCATTGCCTTCGTTGAGCGTCCTCGCCATCGTAGTTTTCACGGTGTAAATAAAAATCCCCTTGCGACGGTAAAAAAACCGTTGCAAGGGGATTTTTATTTAGAAACTAAGTTGTCGTCAATAGAATCTGCTTCTGAAATCCGCCACCTCGGCCGCTTTTTTCATGGATTCGACGAAACCCATGCGGAAAACTGCTTGCGCCGAAGAGGATGCTTGACGCTTGAACATGGTCAAGTCGGCAGGCACCTGAATCTGTGGCTTGTCGGTCAGAGGCAACACGACATACACACCGCTGTTGCTCGTGATGGGCGGGCTGACCACGCCTTTATCCAAGGCAAAGGCAACACCCACCACGCGGGGGTCGGAGCCGACTTGTATCATGGTGGCGCCGCGAGCGGTATCCACCGGGACGGCCCAAGTAGCCGCTATGGCTGCGAGGTCGCCAGCGGCTTGAAGCATCTTGCCAGTGATGACTTCTGCCTTTTTAAGATTTTTCACCTTTTGGTCGGCTTCCGGGATAGCCTTCAGTGTGGCCACGCTGGCGGGACCTTTCGGTGTGATGCTTTTGAGGGCTGCCACCACATAGCGGCTGTCGAAATAGCCGCCCGATTGGTCGCGGAAAGAGAAAACCTCTTGGGCCACCGAGTTGACCTTTGTTTTTTTGTCGAAGGCCCAGCGAACGATTTCGCGGGCATCGTCGCCGCTGCCCAACACCCCTACCATGAAGTCGGTTGCGTTCATGTTGCCGCTGGTGAGCACTTGCAGGTTTTGCTCGCCAGCTTGCGCCGTGAGGTCGTCGAGGTTTTTGGCTGATAGCACCAATGCCTGCGCCTTGTCCTTCATGGCCTGTTGGGTGCTTTTGCTCGGCTCTATTTTTTGGCTTAGGAACACAGCCCTCAGCCCTGTTTCGTTTTTGTCAAACTTTCTGTCCGTCACGCGCACAATCTGCAACACTTGGGGGTTTTCGAGGCGATAGTTTTTGCCCGGTTCTGCTTGATAGAAAATCAAGTTGGCCAAGTCATTGCCTTCGGCGGTGCGGCCTATCCAGCCGAGGTCGCCCCCTTCGGTGGCGCTTTTGGTGTCTTGGCTGAATTGGGAGGCCAGCGAGTCGAAGCGAGCCTTGCCTGTGTTCAGGAGGTCGAGCAGGCTATCAATGCGTACCGCGTTCTCCGGGGTGTTTTGCAGAGCGATGTGGCTCACGCGCACGGAATCCGGCACCACTTTGCGGTCAATAATTTTAGCGATGTTCCAAGCGCCGCCGTCGAGGTAGGGTCCGAAGATGGTGCCGAGCGGGAGTTTCATCAGCGAATCGCCCATGGTTGGCGAGAGTTCGCTTTTCGTTTTATATGCCGGGCTGTAGGTTCCGTTGTTGGAGAGCACGAACACGGAATCGTTGTCGGTGTTGCGAAGCCCGTCCAGAAGTTTTGCCACTCCGTCGTAGGCCAAGGAACTATCGTTGGCGGTCGGCACCACATCAATGGGGACATACACGATGACGCGGGTCTCCTCCAATTGAGTGTAGAGTTTGGGGTTGTCTTTCAAAAAAGCCTTGTAATCTGCGTCAGTTACGGGCGCTTCCGTGTCGCTCACCTTGTCGAAAGGAATGCGCAGATATGCAAAATCGCGGCGCTCGTTGCTTTCGCGGAAAGTCACTTCCGCCAACCATTTGGGGGTGTAAAGTCCCTTGTTAATCATTGCCATGACCTTGTCCTCCAACCTGTCGGCGATGACTTCCTTTTCCTGTTCGGCCCAAGATGCCACAAAGCGGGGGTCTGCTTGGCCGAGTTGGCCTGCATCAATGGCGCTTTTGACCTGATTGAGATAATTGAAGTCGGGCAGTCCTTCGGGGGTGCGATAGCGCGAGGTGATGATGGGGCTGAGGTTGTCGCCGAATTGGAGGTCGCGCAGTTCCTCGCGGTCCACGCCAAGCCCCAGGGCTTCGGCCTCTTGGGAGAAAAGGGCGTTTTTCACGAAGTAATCCCAAGACTGCTGCCGAGCCTGATAGGGATTGTCTGCGTTGGTGTATATCAAGCTCTGATAGGTTTCGAGTTCGCTGCGCTTGATTTCTTTGCCGTTCACTTTACCGAGTGTGTTGATGTCGCCTGCGGAGTAGTTGCTGGCGTTCTGCACAATGTCCATGAGGACAAATCCACCCAGCGCCATTGCCAGCAAGACGATGAGTATCCAGCCGTTTTTACGGATTGTTCCGATTAAAGCCATTTTACCTTAATTGTTTGAAAATCAAAATTTTAAACAGAAAACGAGGTCGTTTTGAAAAAAGCAGGTGCAAAGGTAAAGTTTCGAGATGGAAAAAAGGAAGAATTTTAAAAACTTAGGTAGAAGTCAGAGGGCAGAGGGCAAGGCGGTCTGGGAGGGCGGGCCGTCCTGACCCTTCGGGATGTTCGTTCGATTTTTGGAACGCGACAAGTTGTGGTTCACATAGGGGTGGCTTTCAGCGGCTCGCCGGGTGCCACTTTCGCTTGGACGAACGACAACCCCGCCATCGGCCTGCCTGCCAGCGGCTCTGGGTCGCTCATCGCCTTCACCGCGCCCAACCTTCCCGCCACGCAGACGGCCACCGTCACCGTCACCCCCACGCGCGTCACCTGCCCCGGCGAGCCGGTCACCTTCCAAATCACCGTCCAAAAATGTTGCGCCACCGACGCCGGGACACTCGATACCAATGCCATCGCCGTGTGCGGGCCGAAAATCGTCGCCCTCACGCTTCCGGGCAACCACCATTTAGAGCCGGGCGACACCCTTCGGTTTATCCTCTACTCCAACCCGAACAATCCGCTGGGCAGCATCCTCCAGTATTCCGACACTTTGTTTTTTCCTTTCCTGCCGGGCGTTATGAACTTCGGCCAAACCTACTATGCCGCCGTGCTCGCCGGGCCACAGTTGCCCAACGACAGCATCAACAGCGCCGCCTCCTGTTTTTCGATATTCAAAGGGCCGCAAGTGCTGTGGCGTCCTATCCCGACCATCGCGGTAGCCATGCCGCCGGAGTCGGTGTGCAGCAACGGCTGCGCGGATTTGGTGTTCGATTTCAGCGGCACGCCGCCCTTCCAGTTTGCCTGGCTGATCGTGCAGGGTGGGCAGATTTTGTTGAGCAAAACGGAAACATCGGCTACCTATCAGATGACGGTCACGGTTTGTCCTTCGGATTTCGATGTGCCGGGAACGGGCGGGTACATTGATTTTCAGGTGAATTTTTTGGTGGATTAATGGTGCGGCTGCGTGGAGTGAGGGAGCGCCCCCGCCAATAAATTGTTGGAGTTAAATTTCAAAGACAAACGTATGTTTTAACAAAAAAGGTTTGGACAAACTGAAAGTTTTAATTTACTTTTGTTTCCCCTTTACAAATAGGCAAATTCAAATTTTATCCGTTCCCTTTTTCCATCCCTTCGATTATGAAAAAATTCAAAATTTTCTGGCTTTTTTTGTTCCTGCTCCTCGCTGCGAACGCAGGAGTTTACTTCCCCTCCTGCCAGCGCGAGGCTGATGCCCTCGCCCCTGCCCCAAAGCCCTTGAGCGACACGCCCGTGACGGAACGTGCCTGCCTCGACGACACCGGCTGTTCGTTCGTTGTGACCGCAACCACCAATTGTTCCGTAGAACTATGTGGTGACATTATCAACTACACAGGCACTTGCAGCAATGGCTGCGGCACTAACGGCAACGACCATTTTCTCAGCGTATCACTTACAGCCAACACGCCTTACACATTTTGTGTACTTCAGGTCGGTTCCGTGTGTGTGCGTAACCCCTCGACGGGGACACATGCTATCAATGTAGATGTGCAGGTTGCTGGCACCGCCCCCATCAATGTGAATATACCTGTGGGCGAAAGCCATTGTTTCAATGCTGCCCAAAACTGTAGCGCAACAAATGACGGCTGCCAGTAACAGCGATTTTATGATTATGCCGATTCGCTGTTTTTTTTCTGAACGGCTTTCGGCTATTTTGACATCGACGATATTGGTAGCCATGCTTCCGGGCAGGGCTGCCAATGTCATTTTCAAGGTAGTTCGGCCTATGAACATTCGCATACAAGCCTGCGTATTTTTGTTCTTCATTGCACGGGCCATGCTCCTAGCCCAATGCCCGCCCTTGGGGCCGATAGTAGGTCCTGCTCAACTTTGTGGCAATTTCCCCATGATATATTCCATCCCTAATTCTGCTGATGCCGACCTTGTGTGGACCATCACGGTTGACCCTTTTCCTAACTCGGTTCAATTTTTCGGCCCATTTACAGGTGAAACTGTCCAGTTGCAGTGGTGGGGCCCTGCCGGATGGGCGAACGTGATACAATTGTGTGCCACGGCGACCAACCCCTGCTACGACCCCACCCCTATCTGCTTCGACATCATTCAGCCGCCGCATTTTGAACCTTATGACCCTGATGGTGGGCAGCTTCACCAAATAGTTTGCGAAGGAGATGAAGTAATTTACGAGTGGCAAGGCCCGGTCGGCCAGACCTATTCTTGGATTTCCTATGCACACGGCATGGCCATCGGCGCCCCTCAACAGGGCAACGGGACGCTCAGTTTCATAGCCCAGAACCCCACCGATATGCCGCTTTTCGGGGGAGGGCAGGTTACCGCATGGATGGGCGGCTGTAGAGGCACTTCCCCTGCGTGGTCTGTTCTCGTCCTCCCCAAACCTAAGATGAACCAGCCCCCCGACCTCACCGTCTGCGGCGGCGCTCCGGTATCCGTCACTTTCTCCTCGGCTACGCCGGGCGCCACCTTCACCTGGACAAACGACAACCCCGCCATCGGCCTTCCGGCAAGCGGAACGGGACACATCAATTACACCAGCCCCAAAGTGCCCGCGCCGCAGACCGCCACCATCACCGTCACCCCCCAGTACACCAACCAAGGCGTCACCTGCCCCGGCGACCCGGTCACCTTCCAAATCACCCTCAACGGCTCGTCGGTGGATGCCCCGCTCAACATTACCGTCTGCCCCGGCGACCCCGTCAGCGTGGCCTTCAGCGGCACGGGCAACTCCTACATCTGGACGAACTCGAATACCTCCATTGGCCTGCCCGCGAGCGGCTCCGGCGACCTCTCCTTCAGCGCCGAAGGCGCGCCTTTGCAACAAACCGCCACCGTCACCGTCACGCCCCAGCCCTGTCCTTTCGCTTCGCAGACGTTCAACATCACCGTGCTGCCCGAGGCGCGGGTGGATCAGCCCGCCGACGTCAGCGTGTGCGGCGGCGAGATGGTCACTGTCATCCTGACGGGCAGCACCGGCACGGTGTTCAACTGGACAAACTCCAATCCTGCCATCGGGTTGGCGGCTTCCGGCAGCGGGCCGATTCTTGTTTTCACTTCGCCCAATGTGCAGAGTACCCAGACGGCCACTGTCACTGTCACGCCTGTCAAGGGAACATGCACGGGTGAGCCGGTGACTTTCAATATCACCGTCGCCAAATGTTGCGCCACCGACGCCGGGACACTCGATACCAATGCCATCGCCGTGTGCGGGCCGAAAATCGTCGCCCTCACGCTTCCGGGCAACCACCATTTAGAGCCGGGCGACACCCTTCGGTTTATCCTCTACTCCAACCCGAACAATCCGCTGGGCAGCATCCTCCAGTATTCCGACACTTTGTTTTTTCCTTTCCTGCCGGGCGTTATGAACTTCGGCCAAACCTACTATGCCGCCGTGCTCGCCGGGCCACAGTTGCCCAACGACAGCATCAACAGCGCCGCCTCCTGTTTTTCGATATTCAAAGGGCCGCAAGTGCTGTGGCGTCCTATCCCGACCATCGCGGTAGCCATGCCGCCGGAGTCGGTGTGCAGCAACGGCTGCGCGGATTTGGTGTTCGATTTCAGCGGCACGCCGCCCTTCCAGTTTACCTGGCTGATCGTGCAGGGTGGGCAGATTTTGTTGAGCAAAACGGAAACATCGGCTACCTATCAGATGACGGTCACGGTTTGTCCTTCGGATTTCGATGTGCCGGGAACGGGCGGGTACATTGATTTTCAGGTGAATTTTTTGGTGGATAAGTTTTGCGGGTGTGGGGATTGAAGGGCCTGAACGCGCCTAACCTCCCCATCTTTCCCCAAAAATCCCCAAACTTCCCCATTTTTTGAAAATAAAAGCCTATAATTTTGTGGGGTCTTTAAACATACGCGAAAGAGATAACACCCCGGGCGAATGTCGCTACCCGCGCAAACTGCGGCACAAGCCCTATCCTTTCACTTCTTTAATTCACTTCGATTATGAAACACAACCGATTTCTCTGGCTTTTTTTCTTGCTCCTCGCCGCCAACGTAGCAGTTTACTTTCCCTCCTGCCAGCGCGATACCGACCAATCCCAAGTAAAACCGCTGAGTGACGTACCTGTGACCGAGCGAGCTTGCACCGACGACACCGGCTGTTCGTTCGTTGTGACTGCGACCACCAATGGCACTATAGAGCTATGTGGTGATATTATCAACTACACAGGCACTTGCAGCAATGGCTGCAACACTAAAGGCAACGACTATTTTCTCAGTATATCGCTTACGGCCAATACACCGTACACATTTTGTGTACTCAAAGATGGTTCTGTGTGTATCCGTAACCCCTCGACGGCATTGCAAGCCATCGATGTGGCGGTACAGGTTGCTGGCACCACCGCTATCAATGTGACGATACCTGTGGGTCAAAGCCAATGTTTTCACTCCAACCCACAATGCTCGGCAACAATAAGCGGCTGCTTCTAAAGGCGATTTTGCGGCAGCGCCGATTCGCTGTTTTTCTCTGAGCGGCGTTCGGCTATTTTGACATTGACGATATTGGTAGCCATGCCTCCGGGCACGGCTGCCAATGTCATTTTTAATTCGGTCGATACTATGAATTTACGTGTGCTTATCTGCATATTTTCGTTTTTCATGACTGGGGATATGCTCATAGCCCAATGCCCTCCGCTCGGTTCGATTGTAGGGGCTACCCAATTGTGCACGAATGAAGTACCTTTCATATATTCGGTACCCAATTCCACTGATGCCGGCCTCGTGTGGACGGTTTCCGTCGTGCCGCCCGCCGGAAATTTTCAAGTTACATTCATCGGCCCTCCCACCGGCCAATCGGTCAATTTGAGCCTCGGAGGGAACCCTGTGTCAGGGAGCGTGATACACCTCTGCGCCACGCCGACCAACCCCTGCTACGACCCCACGCCCATTTGCTTCGACATCATCCCCCCGCCGCATTTGGACGTTATACCACAAGGCTCCTACACAGTTTGCGAAGGGGATGAGGTGGTTTTCGAGTGGCAAGGTCCCCAAGGTCAGACCTACACCTGGACTTCCCTTGCCAACGGCATGGCAATCGGCGCCCCCCAGCAGGGCAGCGGCGACCTCATTTTTACAGCTCAAAACCCCACCGATATGCCTCTTTTCGGGGGAGGGCAGGTTACCTCGTGGCTGGGCAACTGTAGAGGTGTTACAAACAATTGGTCTGGTTTCGTTCTCCCCAAGCCCACGATGCTCCCACCCCCCGACCTCACGGTGTGCGGTGGCGCGCCAGTATCGGTGACTTTTAGTGGTACGCCCTTTGCCACTTTCACTTGGACAAACGACAACCCCGCCATCGGCCTTCCGGCAAGCGGAACGGGCAATATCAACTACACCAGCCCCAAGGTGCCCGCGCCGCAGACCGCCACCATCACCGTCACGCCCCAGTACACCAACCAAGGCGTCACCTGCCCCGGCGACCCAGTCACCTTCCAAATCACCCTCAACGGCTCGGTAGTGGACGCCCCGCCCAACATCACCGTCTGTCCCGGCGAGCCTGTCAGCATCGCCTTCAGCGGCACGGGCAACTCCTACACCTGGACGAACTCGAATACCTCCATTGGCCTGCCCGCGAGCGGCTCCGGCGACCTCTCCTTCGCCGCCAACGGAAGCCCTCTGCAACAGACGGCCACCATCACCGTCACCCCCCAGCCCTGCCCATTCGCCTCGCAGACGTTCAGCGTCACGGTGCTGCCAGAGGCCCGTGTCAATCAGCCCGACAACGTCACCGTCTGCGGCGGCCAGCCAGTGGCCGTGTTCCTGAGCGGCAGCCTCGCCACCACCTTCAACTGGACGAACTCGAACCCCGCCATCGGACTGCCTGCCAGCGGCTCCGGCTCGCTCATCGCCTTCGCGGCCCCCAACCTTCCCGCCACGCAGACGGCCACCGTCACCGTCACCCCCACGCGCGGCGCTTGCACCGGTGAGCCGGTCACCTTCCAAATCACCGTGCAAAAATGCTGCGCCACCGATGCGGGCACACTCGACACAGCGGCCATCGCCGTGTGCGGGCCGAAAATGGTGGCACTCGCGCTGCCGGGAAACCACCACCTGGAGCCGAACGACACCATCCGGTTCATCCTCTACTCCAATCCGGCCAACCCATTGGGCAGCATCGTGCAGTATTCCGACACACTGTTTTTTCCTTTCCTGCCGGGCATCATGCACCTCGACAGCACCTACTACGCCGCCGCCATCGCGGGCAATCAACTCGCCAACGACTCGATAGACACCGCCGACCCATGCCTGTCATTGGCCAAAGGCCCGAAAATCCGCTGGCTGAAAAAGCCGACGATTGCCGTCGGCTCGCCGCCCGATGCGGTATGCAGCGCCGGCTGCGTGGACGTGCAGTTCGATTTCACGGGCACGCCGCCCTTCGAGTTTGCGTGGCTCGTCGTTCAAAACGGTCAAATCCTGCTGGCGAGAAACGAGACATCGGCTGCCCACCAACTCGTCGTGACCCTCTGCCCGGCGGATTTCGCCGTCCCGCCCGCCTTGAACGAGTACGTGAATTTCCGGGTGAATTTTTTTCAGGACAAGTGGTGTGGGTGTGGGGATTGAGAGGGGGGCTTGCCAATAAATTGTTGGGGCTAATCTTTCAAAGCGAACGTATATTTCAACCTGAAAGGCTTGGACAGATTGAAATCTTTAATTTACTTTTGTTTCCCCTTTACAAATAGGCAAATTCAAATTTTATCCGTTCCCTTTTTCCATCCCTTCGATTATGAAAAAATTCAAATTTCTCTGGCTTTTTTCGCTCCTCCTCGCCGCCAATGCAGGGGTTTACTTCCCCTCCTGCCAGCGCGACGCTGATGCCCTCGCCCCTGCCCCAAAGCCCTTGAGCGACACGCCCGTGACGGAACGTGCCTGCCTCGACGACACCGGCTGTTCGTTCGTTGTGACCGCTGCTACCAGTGGCACTGTAGAGCTATGTGGTGATATTATCAACAACACAGGCAGTTGCAGCAATGGCTGCAACACTAACGGCACCGACCGTTTTCTCGGCGTATCCCTTACGGCCAATACACCGTACACATTTTGTGTACGCAAAGTTGGTTCTGTGTGTATCCGTAACCCCTCGACAGCCGTGCAAGCCATTACTGTAGCGGTACAGGTTGCAGGCACCACCGCCATCAATGTGACGATACCGATAGGTGAAACCCGTTGTTTCCATTCCAACGACGACTGTGATGAAACATTCAACGACTGCCAATAACAGCGATTTTATGACAATGCCGTTCCGCTGTTTTCGGCAGCGTGAAGCTTGAGATTTTTAAAACTGATGACATTGGTAGCTCTGCTCTTCGGTACAGTTGCCAATGTCATTTTCAATTCAGCCCGGCCTATGAACATCCGTTTACACGCCTCCTGTATATTTTTGTTCTTTATCGTCTGGAGTACATTAACAGCCCAATGCCCACCGTTGGGGCCGATAGTGGGGCCGCCTCAACTTTGTGGCAACGTACCCAATCCCAACACATATTCGATTCCGAATTCCACCGATGCCGCTCTCATCTGGACAATCACGGTTGACCCTAACCCTAACTCGGTTCAATTTGTTGGCCCACCCACGGGTCAAACCGTCACTCTACAATGGTGGGGACCTGCCGGATGGGCGGACCTGATACAATTGTGCGCCACACCGAACAACCCTTGTTATGACCCTACCCCCATTTGCATGGACATCATCCCTCCGCCGCATTTGGATATTGACTTCCCGGATCACCAAATAGTTTGCGAAGGCGACGAAGTAGTCTTCGAGTGGCAAGGCCCCCAAGGTCAGACCTATACCTGGACTTCTCTTGCCAACGGCATGGCCGTCGGCGCCCCTGCCTCCGGCAGCGGCGACCTCATTTTTACAGCCCAGAACCCCTTCGACACACCCCTTTACGGCGGCGGACATGTCACTGCATGGATGGGCGGCTGTAGAGGCACCAGTCCTGCGTGGTCTGTTCTCGTCAATCCCAAGCCTAAAATAAACCAGCCCCCCAATATCGCCGTGTGCGGCGGCACGCCAGTATCCGTCACTTTCAGCGGCACACCTGCGGCCACCTTCTCCTGGACAAACGACAACCTCGCCATCGGCCTGCCTGCCTCCGGCTCGGGGCATATCAACTACACCAGCCCCAAGGTGCCCGCGCCGCAGACTGCCACCATCACCGTCACCCCCCAGTATACCAACCAAGGCGTCACCTGCCCCGGCGACCCAGTCACCTTCCAAATCACCCTCAACGGCTCGGTAGTGGACGCCCCGCCCAACATCACCGTCTGTCCCGGCGACCCCGTCAGCATCGCCTTCAGCGGCACGGGCAACTCCTACACCTGGACGAACTCCAACCCCGCCGTCGGCCTGCCTGCCAACGGCTCCGGCGACCTCTCCTTCTCCGCCCAGGGCGCCCCCCTGCAACAAATGGCCACCATCACCGTCATGCCCCAGCCCTGCCCCTTCGCGTCGCAGACGTTCAACATCACCGTCCTGCCCGCCGCTTTCGTCAATCAGCCCGACAACGTCACCGTCTGCGGCGGCCAGCCTGTGGCCGTGTTCCTGAACGGCAGCCTCGCCACCACCTTCAACTGGACAAACTCCAACCCCGCCATCGGCCTGCCTGCCAGCGGCTCTGGGTCGCTCATCGCCTTCACCGCGCCCAACCTTCCCGCCACGCAGACGGCCACCGTCACCGTCACCCCCATGCGCGGCGCTTGCACCGGCGAGCCGGTCACCTTCCAAATCACCGTGCAAAAATGCTGCGCCACCGACGCGGGCACGCTCGACACCGCCGCTGTCGCCGTCTGCGGGCCGAAAATGGTGGCGCTCGCGCTGCCGGGAAACCACCACCTGGAGCCGAACGACACCATCCGGTTCATCCTCTACTCCAATCCGGCCAACCCATTGGGCAGCATCGTGCAATACTCCGACACACTGTTTTTTCCTTTCCTGCCCGGCACGATGCACTTCGACAGCATCTACTACGTCGCCGTCATCGCAGGGCCACTGCTGCCCAACGACAGCATCAACGCCGCCGCAGCCTGCTTTTCGATGTTCAAGGGGCCGAAAATAACCTGGCGCCAAAAGCCGAGCATCACCGTCGGCTCACCGCCGGAGGCCGTGTGTCGCGATGGCTGTGTGGATGTTCAGTTCGACTTCACAGGCACGCCGCCCTTCCAGTTCACCTGGCTCGTCGCACAAAACGGCCAGATTCTTTTTTCCAAAAACGAGACTTCGGCCTCCTTTCAAATGCTCGTCACCCTATGCACCGCCGATTTCGGCTCGTCTCTCGATGTTGGCAGCAGCCTCAATTTTCAGGTCAATTTCTTCCAGGATAAGTTTTGCGGGTGCGGGGACTGAATATCTTTGGGCAAATAAAATGTTAGTATTAATTTTCCGAAGCAAACGTATATTTTAACAATGAAAACTTGGATGGGCTAAAAGTTTTGGTTTATTTTTGTTTCGCCTTTGCGGCTATTTCAAATTTTATCCGTTCACTTTTTACATCCCTCCGGTTATGAAAAAGAATCTGCTTACCTCATTCCTCCTTCTGGCCAATGTCACCCTCGCAGGGGTTTACATCTACTCCTGCCAGCATGAGGCCGATGCCCTTGCCCCAAAGCCCTTGAGCGACACGCCTGTGACGGAGCGGGCCTGTCTCAATAACGACTATTGTTCGTATGTTATAACTGCAACTGCCGATTGCTCCGTGGTGCTTTGTGGAGATATTGTCGTCTATACGGGTACTTGCAACAATGGCTGCAACAGTCTCGGCCAAGACTTTTCTATCAGCGTATCACTTACGGCCAATGTGCCCCATACATTTTGTGTACGCGACATCGGTTCCGTGTGTATTCATAACCCCTCCACAGCGACACAGGCCATCAATGTATCGGTACAAGTCGCCGGTACTACTCCCATCAACGTGGCGATACCGATAGGCGAAAGCCGTTGTTTCCATTCCAACGACGACTGTGATGAAACATTCAGCGGCTGCATCTAAAGGCCGTTTTGCAAGAATGCCCATTCGTTGTTTTGGGTGGCTTGGCGCTTGATATTTTTAAGACTGATGACATTGGCAGCTCTGCCTTTTGGTATAGTTGCCAATGTCATTTTCAATTCAGCCTGGCTTATGCGCATTCGTGTACACTGTATATTTTTGTTTTTCCTGGTCCGGAATATGCTTGTGGCCCAATGTCCCCCTTTAGGGCCGATTGTTGGTCCTCCCCAATATTGCAAAAGCATACCCAACCCCAACATATATACAATCCCCAATTCTGCCGCCGCCAACCTCGTGTGGACATCTTCCATAGTGCCGCCGCTTGGCGGGGCGATTTCGTTCATCGGCCCACCCACTGGCGAATCCGTCACATTGAACTGGAGCCAGAATCCAGTGTCGGGGACTATGATACATTTGTGCGCCATGCCAACCAACCCCTGCTACGACCCAACGCCCATTTGTATGGACATCATCCCTCCACCGCATTTATATCCTATTCCGCCACTTCCCACCGTTTGCGCCGGCGACTTGGTAGTCTTCGAGTGGCAAGGCCCCCCCGGTCAAACCTATATGTGGCAGACTATCAATCAACCCTTGATTGGCTCTCCTCAACAGGGCAGCGGTGACCTTGTTTTCATCGCCCAGAACCCTTTCGACACGCCCCTTTTTGGTGGAGGGGACGTTATTTCATGGCTGGGAGACTGCCAAGGAGTTGCGAATGGATGGGCTGTTACCGTCCTCCCCAAGCCTAAGATGTCCCCCCCCCCCGACATCACCGTCTGCGGCGGCAGCCCCGTGTCGGTGACCTTCTCCTCGGCTACGCCCACCACTACCTTCACCTGGACAAATGACAACCCCGCCATCGGCCTTCCGGCAAGTGGCAGCGGCAACATCAACTACATCAGCCCCAAAGTGCCGTCGCCGCAGACTGCCACCATCACCGTCACGCCCCAGTACACCAACCAAGGCGTCACCTGCCCCGGCGACCCCGTCACTTTCCATATCACCCTCAACGGCTCGGTAGTGGACGCCCCGCCCACCATCACCGTCTGCCCCGGCGAACCCGTCAGCGTCAACTTCAGCGGCACGGGCAACTCCTACACCTGGACGAACTCCAACCCCGCCATCGGCCTGCCCGCCAGCGGCTCCGGCGACCTCTCTTTCAGCGCCGAAGACTCGCCTTTGCAGCAAACGGCCACCATCACCGTCACGCCCCAGCCCTGCCCCTTCGCGTCGCAGACGTTCAACATCACCGTCCTGCCCGCCGCTTTCGTCAATCAGCCCGACAACGTCACCGTCTGCGGCGGCCAGCCTGTGGCCGTGTTCCTGAACGGCAGCCTCGCCACCACCTTCTCGTGGACGAACTCCAACCCCGCCATCGGCCTGCCCGCCAGCGGCTCTGGGTCGCTCATCGCCTTCACCGCGCCCAACCTTCCCGCCACGCAGACGGCCACCGTCACCGTCACCCCCACGCGCGGCGCTTGCACCGGCGAGCCGGTCACCTTCCAAATCACCGTGCAAAAATGCTGCGCCACCGACGCGGGCACGCTCGACACCGCCGCCGTCGCCGTCTGCGGGCCGAAAATGGTGACGCTCGCGCTGCCCGGAAACCACCATCTGGAGCCTAACGATACCATCCGGTTCATCCTGTACTCCAATCCAGCCAACCCATTGGGCAGCATCGTGCAGTATTCCGACACGCTGAAATTCCCTTTCCTGCCCGGCACGATGCACTTCGACAGCATCTATTACGTCGCTGTCATCGCAGGGCCGCAGTTGCCCAACGACAGCATCAATGCCGCCGCAACCTGCTTTTCCATCTTCAAGGGGCCGAAAATAACGTGGTGGAAAAAGCCCGTCATCACCGTCGGCTCGCCGCCCCAAGCGGTGTGCCGCGACGGCTGCGCGGAGGTGTTGTTCGAGTTGGAGGGCCGCCCGCCCTTTGAGTTCGACTGGCAGGTGTCGCAGGACGGGGCGGTGCTGCTGGCACGGCACGAGGTTGTGAGCGGCCACCAACTTTTGGTGCTGGTGTGCCCGCAGGACTTCGACGTGCCGCCCGTGGCAAACGGCGGGCTGTTGGGCTTCATGGTCAGCAATTTCGGCGACAAGGTGTGCTGGTGCGGGGAGTGAGGGGGACGGTGGCTATCCAAAGGCTCAACAGGTGCAATGAATGCCCTCTTCTTTTCTTGCATCTGAAAAATCTTTTTCTCTCTCAATGCGTTTTTGCCACCGCAAGTCATTGTCTTTTGCAACAAACGCCTCAATTTTACCTTTCTGAAAGCGACAGGCTGCTCAGCAGGTGCTGACCTTCGCCCTCCCAACTCAAAAACTACCCGGCCATGACAAAAACGGCTACTTACACGGTTCTCTTCTGTTCTTTTTTTGTTGCCTTGTGCGGCGGTGAGGCACTCGTGGCTCAAACCACCTCTCAAACTTCTTTTGGAAAAAATCGTGTGCAATACAATCGCCAGATTGATGAGTGGATGCTCTATGAAACATCCAATTTTATCACTTATTGGTACGGCGATGCACGCAACATAGCTCAGTCGGCGCTACAAACAGCTGAGTACGACTTCCCGTTGTTGCAGCAAACGCTGGAGCATCAGATGACCGACAAAATCGAAATGTTGGTTTTCTCTGATTTGACCGACCTTAAGCAAAGCAATATCGGAGAGGATGAGGTGTTTCAGCTGCGAGCCGGGGAAACCAAGGTGCTTGGCAACAAAGTGTTTGTTTATTTCGACGGCGACCACAATAGGCTCCGTGCGCAAATCCGTGAGGGTACGGCGGGGGTGTTGATAAATTCCATGCTTTTTGGCACCAATTTGCAAGAAATCGTCCAAAATGCCGTGCTGCTCAACTTGCCGGGCTGGTACACTAATGGACTCTCGGCCTATTGTGGCGAAGAATGGAGCAGCCAACTCGATAACCAACTTCGCGACCTCGTCCGTTCTGGCAAATACCCTACATTCGACAAACTCGCCAAAAGCCATCCGCGCCTCGCGGGCCATGCTTTTTGGAACTACATTGGCCTCCACTTTGGACGCAGCACGGTCAGCAACCTGCTCTATCTCACACGCATCAACCGCAGCATTGACGTAGGATTTCTTTATGTATTGGGGAATGGCTACCGCCGCACCACTGAGGTGATGCTTGAATACTACAAAAGGCGCTACCGTGAAGAGGCCAAGTACCTACGCTCGCCCGATGAGACCACCAAAATCACGGTAAAAAACAAAAAGAAACACCTGCTGAACGAAGTCAAAATAAGCCTCGACGGCAAGCGCATCGCATGGGTGAGCAACGACATCGGCAAATGGCGCGTGTGGGTGCAAGACATCGAAACCGGCAAACGCCAGCGCGTGATGGGTGGCGGTGCCCGCAACGCCTTGCAGGCCACCGATTACAATTATCCCAAACTGGCTTGGAGTCCCGACAACAAGCAATTGGCCGTGATGTATGAGCGCCGCGACATCGTGCGCTTGGCCATGCTTGACTTGAGCGGCAACAAAGTCAAACGAACCATTGCCGACCTGTCGCCTGAGTTTCAGCGCGTGTTCAGCTTTGATTTTATCAATCCGGTGGAGTTGGTGTTTTCTGGTGCGGTGCGTGGCTATTCCGATTTGTTCATCTACCGCACCGTGACGAAGCAGACGGAGCGCCTCACTCAAGACTTCTGGGACGACCTTGATGCATCAGTCACTATACTTGATGGGCGCAAGGGCATCCTGTTCAGCAGCAATCGAGTATCAGACACCCTCACCACCGAGCGATTGGATACTATTTTGCCCTTGGGCCGCTTCGACATATTCTTTTTTGACCTCGAAAGTCGCAACCCGGAACTTATCCGCATTACCAACACTCCCCTGTTCGATGAGCGCAACCCAATTGGTTTGGACAGTACTCATTTTGCATTTTTGAGCGATGAAAACGGCATATTCAATCGCCAAGCAGGCTATCTGGAACCTTACCTCGCCTACAACGAGTCAATCATTTATCTCAACGACGGCGCGGAGGTGAAGGCGCTCAACGATAAAGAACCGGGCGAATGGTCTTTTGACCGCGTGATGCAATTCCTTGCGCCAGTGGATACCGTGCTGAAAAATGTTGACTCCACAATGGTGGACAGCATCCGTTCGTACCCTGTTTTCAAAAAACGCTCTCGCACTTGGAACCAAACCAACTACGACCGCAATGTAGCCGAGCAACATCATTCTCTTCGCGCCGGGCGGCTTGTAGAGGCTGTTACCCGCGACGGGAAAGCGATTTTCTACACACAAAAACCCGACCCCAAAACAACAGCGCCCGCACGCATCACGCGCTATCGCGAGCTAAGCTATCGGCAATTGGGGCTGCCCATCCCGCCACAACCAGAAATAGAAGACACCTCTCAAGCACCAGAAAAACAACCCATCGAACCACAAATCGCTAAGGTAGATTCCAGCATAGCCATCCCCCCGGGTTGGCTTTTCCAAGTGCCAGAACACCTCGCCACCCCCCCGCCCCCGCTTCAACAGGAGGCTGAACAAACCCGCGTGGCACAGCCACAAAAAGAAACGGATGGCGAGGAGCGAGGAGTCGTGCGAGCCGATTCGATGACGGCGCCTCGTCGCCCCCTGAAAAGTATGAGGCCATTGGTGGAATTGGGAAAAAACCAGTCGGTCATTCGTTTCAACCCGTCGCAAATCATTCCATATCGTCTAAAATTTCGCACGGACTATGTGTCCACGAGCTTGGACAACAACTTGTTGTTTGGCGGCCTTGAAACCTACGCCAGTTCGCCCGATGGCTTTCAAACACCCCCGCCCGGCATACTCATAAAGGCCAACTTTAAGGATTTGCTGGAAAATTACGTCGTGGAAGCGGGTTTTCGTTTGCCCACCACTTTCAACGGCGCGGAGTATTATGTTTGGCTCGACGACAAAAAACGCCGTTGGGACAAACGTTACGCGCTCTATCGCAGAAGCCTTGTCAATTCCAACGACCAAAACATCCCGGGCCTGCCTTCCTCTTCGTCGCAGATACGCACTAATACCATACTCGGCTTTTACGAATTGAGATATCCGCTCGACGTCTTTTTCAGCATCCGGGGTCGGGCCACGATTCGTCAAGACAAAACCATCGCACTAAGTACCAACCGGGCAACGCTCGAAACGCCGGATTATGCCGAGCAACGCGCCTCTGTCGGCCTGAGCTTTGTTTATGACAACACCGTGGATGTGGATATGAATCTGAGAACAGGATCGAGAGCCAAACTGTATAGCGAAGTGGTGAAGCGTTTCGACCTGAATTTTCAGCCAAATTGGAGCCTCAGTTTCAACAAAGGCATCATGACTGTCATCGGGCTTGATGCTCGGCACTATCAGCTGCTCGACCGCCGCACGATATTAGCTTTGCGCTTCGCCGCTGCCACGAGCTTTGGCTCCGAAAAAGTCCTCCATTATCTCGGTGGGGTGGACAATTGGATTTTTCCAAAATTCAATCAGAACATCCCCATCCCGCAAGAAGGCAATTTTGCCTACCAAACCCTTGCCACCAACATTCGCGGCTTCAACCAAAATATTCGCAACGGAAACTCGTTCGTGTTGACCAATGCCGAATTGCGCGTGCCCATCTTCAAATATTTTTCCAACAAACCCGTCATGGGCAACTTCTGGCGCAATTTCCAACTCATCGGTTTCTTCGATGTTGGCACCGCTTGGCAAGGCGGCTCACCCTACGATGGCAACAATCCTATCAACATCGTTTACTATTACTATCCCGACGACAACAATACACCTCCCATCGTGACCGCCAAGGTGAATTACTACCGCGACCCCTTGGTGGCAGGCTATGGCTTCGGGGCAAGGGCGCTTATTTTCGGGATGTATCTCCGCGCCGACTACGGTTGGGGCATCGAATCACGCGTGATTCAGAAACCGATTTTCCATTTTGCTCTGGGCACTGATTTTTGAATGCGTGTTTCGGAATGTGAAGGCAATTTGACAACTTGACAATGACGCGCTCTCAACCCACTTTATTCCTCGACCGCGATGGGGTCATCAACGTCCGCACCCCTGGAGACTATGTGCGTGTGCCTGAGATGTTTGAGCCAACAGAAGGCCTCGAGGAAGCCATGCGGCTGTTGGCCGAGTATTTCGGTCACATCGTTGTGGTCACCAATCAAGCAGGTATTGGGAAAGGACTCATGACCGAGAAAAACTTAGCCGATGTTCATCGAAAAATGTTCGATTGGGTGCAAGCCGCCGGCGGGCGCATAGACCGCGCATATTACTGCCCTCACTCCAAAGAAGCAGGTTGCCGTTGCCGCAAACCAGCCACCGGGATGGCGTGGCTGGCACTGGCGGATTTCCCCGATATTGATTTTGAAAATGCTTGGTTGGTGGGCGACTCAGCCTCCGATATGGAATTCGGACAAACCCTGGGTATGCGAGTGGCGCTCGTCGCCGGCAAATTTGAGGATGCCGCAGCATTAGCGCCCATGAACTTGGATTTTCAGTTTGATTCGTTGTTGCATTTTGCCCGATTTATCGCCAGATGTTAAAATTTTTAACTTCTGCAACAGGGTTTTGCCGCGCCCCGTTTTGGCTCCGTTCTTGTTTGAAAAAATTTTTAATTTCCACACGAGAATGTTTTTCCGCCTTCAACAAGGCTATTCCGCCCTAGTATTTCTTTCCTGATATCCGAATACAAAAGCACCTGCGAATGGCTTTTTGATTTACTTACTGCCCACCCGGTTTCTTTTATCCTTCTATCAAATTACTAAACACTCTACCACATGACAAATCTGCTGTCACTGCGGGCAGCCCGTGTATTGGGCTTCCTCGGCGGAGCCTTGTTCTCCGCCACCCTTGCGCTCGCGCAAACCACCGACCCTATGCCTGAATTGACTTATGCGCCGCTCGACGACATCACGGAGCGGACGGTCGTGAGCGAACACCGAACCCTGAGATATGCACCGATTCGAGAGGCGGATATTTTGTGGGAAAAAAGACTCTGGCGCGTCATTGACACACGCGAAAAAATGAATCTGCCCTTTGTGGCACCCGAATCACCTTTGTTCACGATTTTTTCCGAAGCGGCGCTCGCGGGCGACTTGACGGTTTACAGCACCGAGAACGACCAATTTACCAAACCACTATCATTGACAGACGTGGAATCCATTTTGATACGGGTGGATTCTATTGTGGTTTGGGACCCAGATGACTTTACAGACCAATGGCAGGAAGTGAAAACCGAACTGAATTGGGAGGATGTTCGGCGTTACCGTCTGAAAGAGAGCTGGTTTTTCGACACACGCACCAGCACCCTTCGGGTGCGCATCCTCGGCATTGCACCTCTCATTGACGTGTTGGATGATGAAGGCAATTTTAGGTATGAAAAGCCACTGTTTTGGGTGCATTACCCCTCGGCCCGCTCGCTTCTTGCTGGGCGAAAAGCCACCATGCACGGTGGCAACCACGCCTCCACCCTCTCGTGGGGGGACCTGTTTGAGATGCGGTATTTTTCCTCTTTCATCATGAAGGAAAACAACTTGCACGACATGCGTCTTCAGGATTATCTGGTTGGCACCGACCTGCTGCTCCATGCGCAAAAAATAGAAGACGACCTATTCAACCGGGAGCAGGATTTGTGGAGCTGGTGAAGGATATTGTCGTATTCTCTCGACAAGTCTCGAAATAAGGAAGCCCGACGGTGAGTCCATTGTGACTACCATCGGGCTTCTCCAATCATTGCGCGTTGCTTTTATGATTGCGCCTTGGCGTATTGGACATTGGCATGGATTTTCACCTCGTCTGACACGACAGCGCCGCCCGCTTCTGTGACGGCATCCCAACGAAGGCCAAACTCCTTGCGATTAAGCGTACCCGTCACTTCAAAGCCCGCTTTTTGATTGCCGTATGGGTCGGTAGCTTTGCCGCCAAATTCGACCTTAAAGGAAATAGGCTTGGTTACATCGCGGATGGTCAGGTCGCCGTCGAGTTGATAATCGTCAGCACCCAGTTTTTTCAGGCCAGTAGATTTGAAAGTCATCCGCGGGAATTTTTCGCTGTTGAAAAAGTCGTCGCCGCGCAAGTGGTTGTCGCGGGCTTCCACGCCGGTGTTGACAGAGGCCGTATCAACGGCAAACTCGATATTGGCATTGGTGAAATCATCGCTATTGTTGGTAACGGAGGAGGTAAAATTGTCGAATTTGCCCGACACCGTGGCGATGAGGAGGTGGCGGACGCGGAAGGTCACTTCGGAGTGCGCAGCATCGAGCTGCCAAATTGTGTTTGCCATGTTGATTTGCATTTTTTCAAAGATGAAAGAATAGGGATAGAACAAGCAAACCTCAATTTAGTTGTTGAAACACTTAAATTTTTGACATACAAACGCGCCTCAACCCTCCCTTTCATTTTTCAAAAAGGAAAACGCCTCAGCGCGATGGTTTTCTACTAATTTTGCCCCACCCAAACACCCCGTTTCGCAATTGCCCAACCAACGCGCACGCCATGCAAAATCCGCCCGTTTACCAGCCCAAAAACAAAATCCGCCTCGTCACCGCCGCCAGCCTTTTCGACGGCCACGACGCAGCCATCAATATCATGCGCCGCATCATGCAATCGTCTGGCGCGGAAATCATCCACCTCGGCCACAACCGCTCGGTGCAGGAAATCGTGGACTGTGCCATTCAGGAGGACGTACAGGGCATCGCCATCACCTCTTATCAAGGCGGCCACAACGAGTTTTTCAAATACATGTACGATTTGCTCAAAGAGCGCGGCGCGGGTCACATCAAAATCTTCGGCGGCGGCGGCGGCACCATTCTGCCTTCGGAAATCGAAGAATTGCACGCATACGGCATCACCCGCATTTACCACCCCGACGACGGGCGCAAGATGGGTTTGCAAGGCATGATAAACGACGTTTTGGAAAAATGCGACTTCCCGGTGGGTTTTTCCCTGAATGGAGAACTCAAACATTTTTCAGAAAAAAATCCCGGAGCGGTGGCGCGGCTTATTTCTATTGCCGAAAACAACCCCGATTTTTACGAAAAAGAAATCGCGTCGCAACTTCAAACTCCAAACTCCAAGCTTCAAACTCCACCCGTTCTCGGCGTCACTGGCACTGGCGGCGCGGGAAAATCCTCTCTCGTGGACGAACTCGTCCGCCGCTTTCTGCTTGATTTTCAGGACAAAACCATCGCCATCGTCTCCGTTGACCCCTCCAAGCGCAAGACCGGCGGCGCGCTGCTCGGCGACCGCATCCGCATGAACGCCATCAACAATCCCCGCGTGTATATGCGCTCGCTGGCAACCCGTCAAAGCAATCTGGCCTTGTCCAAGTACGTCCACGCGGCAGTGGACATTCTGAAAGCGGCGAAGTACGATTTGATAATTTTAGAAACTTCCGGCATCGGCCAGAGCGACACCGAAATCGTGGACCACTCAGACCTGAGCCTCTATGTGATGACCCCCGAATTTGGCGCAGCCACGCAGTTGGAAAAGATTGATATGCTGGATTTTGCCGACGTGATTGCCATCAACAAGTTCGACAAACGCGGCGCACTCGATGCCCTGCGCGACGTGCGCAAACAAGTGCAGCGCAATCGCAACGCCTGGAACGTGGCGGTGGACGAAATGCCCGTGTTCGGCTGCATCGCCAGCCAGTTCAACGACCCCGGCGTGAACCAACTGTACCGCCGCGTCATAGATTTATTGAATGAAAAAACTGGCGCGAATTTCCAATCGCACTTCCACGCGCCGGACGAGATGTCGGAGAAAATCTACATCATCCCGCCGCAGCGGGTGCGCTATTTGTCGGAAATCGCCGAGACGAACCGCAAATACGACCTCGACGTGGAGGAACAGGTGGCCATTGCGCGGAAAATGTGGAGCCTGAAAAATACCATCGAAATGCTGAATGGTACGCCGGAACGCCGTTCAGGGATGGAGGCGGAACAGCGTTCCGCCGTACAAGTGCTTGAAAAACAATACGCCGACCTCGAAGCGCAACTCGATTGGCGCTGCAAGCGCATCCTCGAAGGCCACGAAGCGAAAAAGGCGCAATACGCCGCCGACGAGTACATCTATCACGTCCGCGACAAGGAGATTCGGGTAAAAACCTTTACCGAAAGCCTGTCACACACCCGCATCCCGCGCGTGGCTTTTCCGAAATTCAAGGATTGGGGCGACATCCTGCGCTGGCGTTTGCAGGAAAACGTGCCGGGCGAGTTCCCCTACACAGCAGGCGTTTTCCCCTTCAAACGCGAGGGCGAAGACCCGACCCGGATGTTCGCCGGCGAAGGCGGTCCGGAGCGCACGAACAAACGTTTTCACTACGTCAGCCTCGGCCTGCCGGCGGCACGGCTCTCGACGGCTTTCGACTCGGTGACTTTGTACGGCGAAGACCCCGACTACCGCCCCGATATTTATGGCAAAGTCGGCAACTCCGGCGTGTCGGTCTGCTGCCTCGACGACGCCAAAAAACTCTACTCCGGTTTCGACCTTTGCGACCCAAAGACCTCCGTTTCAATGACGATAAACGGCCCGGCGGCTACGATTGCGGCGTTTTTTATGAACGCGGCGATTGACCAGCAGTGCGAAAAATACATTCGGGAAAACAAGTTGGAACATCTCGTGGAGGCGAAGTTGAAGGAGAAATACGATTCCAAAAATTTACCGCGACCGAAATACTTGGGCGATTTGCCGGAAGGAAATGACGGTTTAGGCTTGATGTTGTTGGGCATTACGGGGGAAGAGGTTTTACCAAAAGACGTGTACGAAAAAATTAAAGCCTACGCGCTCTCCGCCGTGCGCGGCACGGTGCAAGCCGACATTTTGAAAGAAGACCAGGCGCAGAACACCTGCATTTTCAGCACGGAATTCAGTCTGCGCGTGATGGGCGACGTGCAGGAGTTTTTTATCAAAAACAAAGTCCGCAACTTCTACTCGGTCTCCATTTCGGGCTACCACATTGCCGAAGCGGGTGCCAACCCGATTTCGCAATTAGCGTTCACGCTTTCCAACGGCTTCACCTTTGTGGAATACTATGCCTCGCGCGGCATGAAGGTGGACGACTTCGCGCCCAATCTCTCGTTCTTTTTTAGCAACGGCACCGACCCGGAATACGCGGTCATCGGTCGGGTGGCGCGGCGGATTTGGGCGAAAGCCATGCGTTTCAAATACGGCGCGAACAAGCGCAGCCAGATGTTGAAATATCACATTCAGACCTCGGGGCGCAGCCTCCACGCGCAGGAAATCGCTTTCAACGACATCCGCACGACCTTGCAGGCGCTCTACGCGATTTATGACAACTGCAACTCGCTCCACACCAACGCCTACGACGAGGCCATCACCACGCCGACGGAGGAATCGGTGCGTCGCGCGATGGCGATTCAGTTGATTATCAACCACGAACTGGGTCTGGCAAAAAACGAAAACCCGCTGCAAGGCGCGTTCATCGTCGAAGAACTGACCGACTTGGTGGAGGAAGCCGTGCTGTCGGAATTCGACCGCATCACCGAGCGTGGCGGGGTGTTGGGCGCGATGGAGACGATGTACCAGCGCGGCAAAATCCAGGAGGAAAGCCTTTACTACGAAACGCTGAAACACACGGGCGAACTGCCCATCATCGGGGTCAACACCTTCCTCTCGAAGGAGGGTTCGCCGACGATTTTGCCGAAAGAGGTCATTCGCGCAGAAGAGGAGGAGAAGGAGGCGCAAATCCAGACACTGCGCAACTTGCACAAAGCCAACGAACAAAAGTCGAAAGACGCGCTGCGCCGCCTGCAAATGGCCGCCGTCCACAACGAAAACCTCTTCGCCGAACTCATGGAAGCGGTGAAGGTTTGCTCGCTGGGGCAGATTACGCACGCGCTGTATGAGGTGGGAGGGCAGTATCGGAGGAATATGTGATTTTTTGTATCTTTGAGTCATGCAAATGGACAAAACCTTCATCCGGAAAGGTAAGATTGCCGAGCAAGGGAACGACTTCGAGTTCTGGCAGTCGCGCCCGATCTACGAACGCCTGCTGGCACTCGAACAAATCCGCGACGAGTACAACCGTTGGAAATATGGTGCTGAACAAAGACTTCAGAGAGTTTATACAATTGTTAAACGCGCATGATGTCCGCTACCTCGTTGTCGGAGGCTATGCGGTGGCAGCGCACGGCTACCCCCGTTATACCAAAGACTTGGACATTTGGGTGTGGGTTGACCGCACCAATGCTGAAAACCTTTCCAGGGTGCTTCAAAAATTTGGTTTCTCCGGCCTGACACCCGAAGATTTCCTCACTCCGGGCGAATTTGTCCAACTGGGGTATCCGCCCAATCGCATTGACATAATAACTTCTTGTGAAGGACTGGAATTTGAACCCTGCTACGCTCAGAAAGTACAAGTAAATCTGGGTGATTTGCCTGTGAATTTCATTGACTATGAAAGCCTTCTGCTCAATAAGCGCATGGTCGGTCGCCCGCAGGATTTAGGAGACATAGATAATTTGATGAAGAATAAGGAGTGAGGCGTGTGCTCGCTGGGGCGGATTACGCACGCGCTGTATGAGGTGGGGGGGGCAGTATCGGAGGAATATGTAGATTTGATTCATGGAAAAGTATAATTGGGAAAGACTTTCCTCACTCCAAGTAGGCAAGTATGCCGAATATTACATGAAAATGGAGTTCACCCTTTTCGGATGGGACATTTATTCCCCTGAAATTGATGACAAGGGAATTGATTTTGTCCTTCGGAAAAATTCAACTTTTCTTGAGGTTCAGGTTAAGAGCATGTTCAAAAATTTTTGGTTAGTGAGGTGGGGTTAGTGCAGAACAACTTTTTGTCAAGCGGCCATTCGCCCTAAAATCACTTGAATGTTCGCCAGCAATATCATGGATTCCGAACTTTTTGTTGTTTTTTCATGGTCTTTATCCAATCGTCGGAAGAAATTGAACCAGCCGAAAGTCCGTTCGTTGACCCAGCGTTTTTTGATGGGCACAAAGCCCTTGGAGGTTGGCGGACGTGAAGATATCTCCACCTCCACGCCGAGTTCGGAGGCGGCAAACTCGCTGAAAGCGCCGGCGTAAACCCCGTCCACCAGAATCTTTTTCAACCGGCCAAAGTGGGCCGAGCATTGTTTCAACAATTGAATGCCCATTTGACCGTCGGGCTTGTTGGCGGCACTGACCACCACACCAATGACGAGACCCAAAGTGTCCACCAGGATGTGCCGCTTGCGTCCGTTCACTTTCTTGTTGCCGTCAACGCCCCTTTCTTCGTGGACAAAAGGCGCTGCCTTAACAGATTGGCTGTCAATGCAGACAAGGCTTGCGCTGACCTCCTTGCCCCAAAAAAGCCGCTCCAGTTCGGCCACCCAGTCGTTCACCGTTTGCCAAACACCCTGGCGCGACCACCGATGAAAATAATAGTACACGCTCTTCCAAGGCGGAAAAACAGCGGGCAGGTTGCGCCACTGGCCGCCTGTCCGGTGCAAGTACAAAATGCCGTTCACGACGGCTCGCAAATTATGTTTGCGTTTCCTTTGGTAGGGCAAAACTTCTTTCAGAACTTCCCATTGGGAATCGGTCAACTCAGTAAACTGCGTTTGCATAATTTTTAAGTTTTGGTCAACTCAAAATTACGCACCGATTCCCATGTTTTTTAAAACAAATAATTTTTGAACATGGTCTAAATCAGCACGCTTGGAGAAGACGAATTACGTCTTCATGCCAAAAGTTAAATTCATCCTCCGAAAAAACCTGTTTCTGGGTTTGGCTCTTTTTGAAAATTTCCACCTACCTCAGATGTATATTATCCCTTCTGAAGCATGGCTTCAGCCAAACGATTTATTAGCAGACATGAACTATGACAAGGGCCAAAAGTCTAATCCCGAGTTTGGTCTGCGACTCTCCAGAAAAAATTTTCATTTCTTGGAAAAATACAGATTTCAGGAAATGATTGAAAAACTGCCGTCTTAATCTATTTTGCCCCTTTCGCCATTTCAACCTAAATTTGTCTCCCAAAAACCTTACGAACCGAAAAGCAAAAGCCATGAACTCAAATCTTGAAATCGGCTACGAACAACTGTTGAAGTTGGTGATGCAATTGCCCTCCAAGCAAAGGAAGCAATTGGCCGAGGCTATTCAAAAAGCAGAAGCGGCTCCGCAGCAGCCGAACAATTTGCAAGAACTGCTGCTCACTGGCCCTGTCTGGACGGAAGAAGAATATCAGAACGTGCTGAAAACCAGAGAGCAACTCAACCAACTCGCCGAAAATGGTCTTAATTGACACCTCTGTCCTCATCGAGTATTTTCGCAAACAGGACAAAACCAAGACCTTCCTTTATGACCTCGCCGGGAAGCACACGGAGATTTATGTTTCTACTATTTCCAAGTTTGAAATCTGGGTCGGCAACCGTCCGAGCCATAGTGCCTTTTGGCAAAATCTCTTTTCGACTTTGAAAACACTCCCGTTCGGCGATGCGGAAGCGGAAAAGGCTGGCGACATTCAGCAAACATTGCTCAAAACCGGCCAGTAAATCGGCATTTCGGATGTGCTGATTGGCGCGACTGCTTTGGTTCACAACTTGCCAGTAGCGACTTTGAACGACAAACATTTTGGTCGAATTAATGGCCTGACTTTGGTTCAAAAGCCATAGAAAATCCGCGTGTTGGGATTCCATTGGAAATATGTGATTTGCCTTTTCGCCGCACACGACTAAATTTGTCTCCCAAAACCCTCAAACCGAAAAGTAAAAGACATGAACATAAATCTTGAAATCGGCTACGAGCAACTACCTATGTTCCCACACCTTCTCTCCGTCCAACCCGCCGCCCAATACAAACTCCAGCTTCGTTACGCCGACGGCACGGAAGGCGTGGCCGACGTGTCGCACCTCGCCGGGCGCGGCGTTTTTCGGCAATGGGACGAAGGCGATTTGTTTTTTCAGGTAAAAATTGACCCCGAAACGAACGCCCTTGTTTGGAACGAAATGCTCGACCTCGACCCCGACAGCCTCTACCTGCAAATCAAGGGTTTGACCTTCGAACAATTCAAAGCCCAGCGAAAACAACCCGCCCATGCCGCAGATTAGCCGCTTCTTTGGCATCATCATTTCGATGTACTTCAACGACCACAACCCGCCCCATTTCCACGCCCAATATGGTGAAGATGAATGTCTTATCGAAATCAGTACCTTGACTGTTATCGAGGGTAAAGTTCCTTCCCGTGCGCTCGGCATGGTCATCGAATGGGCGACTTTGCACAAAAAAGAATTGATGGAAAATTGGGAGAAAGCCAGCAATCTTGAGCCTCTTTTGAAGATTTTACCGCTGCGATAAATTTCCCCTCTTGAACAGACTTTCCACAGTTGGCAAGCAGTATGGGATGAATGTGATTTGCCTTTTCGCCGCACACGACTAAATTTGTCTCCCAAAACCCTCAAACCGAAAAGTAAAAGACATGAACATAAATCTTGAAATCGGCTACGAGCAACTGCTCCAACTGTTCCGGCAACTGCCACCGAAACAGAAGAAACAATTTTTGCAGGATATTCAAAAGGAAGTCGTTGCAAGCGCGGAGAAAGTAAATATGGTGCAAGAACCTTCTGCCGATTATGCTCGGTTGGAAATGAAGGATGCGGCTGCGCTTTTGCTGAACGACTACCTGCACGATGAAGAACTCACTTCCTTCACGGCCTTAGATGCTGAAACTTTCCATGAAACACGGTGAAATCTGACAAGTCAATCTTGACCCTACCATCGGCGCCAAGATTCAAAAATCCAGACCAGCCGTAATAGTCAATGACGATGCGATTGGCATTTTGCCGCTCAAAGTCATCGTACCGATAACAGCCTGGAAGCCTCAATACGGCGCAGCGTCGTGGATGGTAAAACTTGAACCGGATGCCGTCAACAATCTTTCCAAGCCTTCCGCAGCCGATTGTTTCCAAGTTCGCTCCGTTTCAAAATTGAGGCTGGTGCACAAAATCGGCAACGTTTCTTCCACTAAGTTGACTGAAATCGAAGTGGCATCAAAATCGGTTTTGAAGATTTCATAATTTCCTCCCATGCTCTCCATCTCCTTCACCTCCTTCCCCACCCTCCACACCCCGCGCCTGCTCCTGCGCGAAATGACCCCCGACGACGCGGAATCCCTTTTTCAACTGCGCTCCAATGAGCAGGCGATGCGCTATTTGGGTCGGCCATTGCAAAAAGACGTAAGCGAGGCGGTGGAGTTCATTGAAAAAATTCGGGCGAATTTTGCTCAAAATGAGGCCGTCGCGTGGGGAATTTCTTTTCACGGGCAGCCAAAAATGCTTGGCAACATTTCCTTCTGGAAAATGGACAAAGCCAACCACCGCACCGAAATCGGCTATATGTTGCACCCCGACTACTGGGGTCGAGGCATTATGAGCGAAGCGATGACCGCCGCACTCGAATACTGCTTCCGGGTGCTGAATTTCCACAGCATAGAGGCCAACACCGACCCCGAAAACGAGGCTTCGGGGCGGCTGTTGGAAAAACACGGTTTCGTGCAAGAGGCTTATTTTCGGGAAAATCTCTACTTAGAGGGGCGCTTCTTGGATTCGCGCATTTACTCGAAAATAAATCCATATCATTCTGTGCATTCGTCTGACGAATCAAAATCGCCCGAAGAATTGAGCAAACATTAGAACGCCAACCCAAAATTGATGTAAGTGCCTACCCTGCCCGACTCGGGCGAATACATCACGCTGAGTTCGAGCGGCCCGATGGGTGAATTGTATGCCGCCGTCAGCGCCGCGCCGGAAAGAAAATCGGGCGCTTGAAGCCCTTCTCTGCGACTGATAAAATTGTGCGCGGCACCATCGGCGCGAAGCGTCGCAAAAAGATTGCCGAGTATTTCCTGACGCACCCCGACCGACAATGCTGCCACGCTGGGTGTATAGACCGTCGCCTCCTGCAAGCCCGCGAACGTGACTTGGTTGCGGAACTGACGCAACAAGCCGCCGAGGGCAAAGTCGTTGAGCAGCGTCTGCCGATAACTAAAATTCAAGCCTGTTTGGGCTTGCCACACGAGCGTGGTGCGGCGGCTGAGAGGCTTGTACCAGTCGGCATTGAAAGTGAATCGAGGGAAGTCGTTGGCCCGGATGCCGAGCGAGTCGAGATTGCCGAACGGCTCGCCGTTGATGAGCGCCGTGAGGGCAGGGCGCTGCTGAAACAAGTAGCCCACCTCCACGCCCATTTTTAACCCGCTTCTGGGGAGCACCGGGGCATCGAGCGTGTTGAACGCGAGGAAGCCGAACAGTGTCTGCACCCGATTCTCGCCGCGCAAGTCGAGCCGCGACGCGATGGAGGGGCGGTAGTGGAGCCATTCGTATCGCCAACCCGTGCCGAGTGTCAGCCGGCGTTTGGTGGAATATTGTAGTTTGGTTTCTCCTTTAAAAAAGGTTTGGCGCTGCGAACCACTGGGGACGAACCGTTGGTAGTTGGTGAAACCGAACGTCTCAAACTGGGCACCCGCGATAAAGGCCAGTCGGTTGCTTTTCCCAAATTGCTGCAAATGCTCTCCGCGTGCCCGGAAGTTCTCGCTCAGCGCCAAAGTGACCAAACTACGCGACGCTGGCATGAAAAGATTGCGGGTGGTGAGGTTGGCGTTAAGGCTGATGCTGCTAAACGAGTTGTAGTGCAGCGCGAGTTTTGCTTGCGTGAGGGCGTTTTCTTCCACGTCAAAAATCACCTTGTTAGTGCCGTCGGGCAAAGATTCCAGCGAGTAAAGGATGCGATTGTAGTAGCGCGTCCCGAACACGTTGCGCACCCGGCTTGAAAGTCGCGCCATGTTGTAATAACGCTGTGGGTCGAAACCCATCATTTTGAGAAAATAAGCTTCGCTGGTGCGTTTCAGGCCGCGCACTTCGACCTCCGACACTAAGACGGAATCCGCATTGGGCAGGCGCCGCGCGTTCAAATCCGGCTTTCCATAAATGGCGTCGAGCGAGTCTGCCAGATGCTTGAGGCGTGGGTACCAGAGCCTTCCCTGTTCGATGCCGACATCAATAATCTCGTTGCCTCTTCCAAAACTCGCGGCGCTAAAATCGTCCTCCACCGGGTGTTCTATGTAAAGGCTGCACAATTTGACTTGTTCTTGGTGTTGCAATCCATCGGGCAAAAAGATGACTTGCATTAAAATAGAGGCGGCATCGGTCAGCTTTTCTTGCGGCAATAGGCCACTCGACACACTACTGCCAATGATGTAATCAGCCCCCATGTCTTTCACATCGGACACGGGAAGATTGCGCACGATGCCCCCATCCACCAACACCCTGCCATCAATCTCCACCGCCGTGAACACGCTCGGAATGGCCATGCTTGCCCGAATAGAGTTGACCAGACTACCCTCTTTCAGCACCACAGGGTGCCCCGTGCCGACCTCCGTGCCGACACATCGGAAAGGAATCGGCATTTTGTCAAAATCCGTGATGTTGTAGGCAGGGGCAAACATCTCCGCGAGTTTCAGCCACATTTCAGTGCCCTCCAACACACCCGTAGGCAACTTGAAACCATTCCCTGTCAGTTGCAGCTCGAGCGCATATTTGCCGTACTCCTCCTTTTCTTCCATAATCATGGACCGAAGAGAGGTTCTGTTGGTGAGCAGCACATCCCATTCGAGGGTGCGCGCCATTTTTTCAATGGAATCGCTCGAATAGCCCAAGGCATACAGCCCGCCGACGATGCTGCCCATGCTTGTGCCCGTGAGGCAATCAATCTTAAGCCCGGCGGAATCAATGGCTTTCAGCACGCCGATATGTGCCAGTCCTTTGGCACCGCCGCCACTAAGGGCGAGGCCGATTTTGGGGCGGGTTTGCGAAGATTGTTGGGCTTGAAGTGAAAAACAAAGTAAGAGTGGCAATACTGCCAAAAGTAAAATCCGATTCATGAATTGTCTTGTTTTGTGTCGTAAAAGTAGGGGATATTTATCCCCTTACTTGGCAAGAATTTTCAGTTCATCACGACCCACCCTGCTTGATTTAAAATGAATTGCGACTTGAATCATGCTGAAAACTTGAAGGTTAGAAGTATAGTTGAACAAAAAACAAGCGGGTTTGCATGGCTGCTTGGCCGTGCAAACCCGCTTGCTTGCGAGATGATGCAGCAAATGCACGAATCACCTCAACTCTCTCGAATTACTTGCGACACCCAATCAAAACTTTTTAATTCCCTTATCACCACATTGAGTTGGTCGAGATTGGCGACCACCAGCCCGACTCGCCCCTCGAAATAGCCTCCCTCACCAGAGATGGAGAACGACCTGATGTTGATGCCAAGCCCCGATATTTTGTCGGTGAGTTCCTTGATGACACCCGGGCCGCTGTCAATACCCGTGACGACGAGTGTGGTGAGGAAGTTGGATTTCACCACGTTGCCCCACCCCGCACCGAGGATGCGGTGGCCGTAGTTGGAAAGCAGGTGGTCGGCATTTGGGCAGGTGGTTCGGTGGATTTTGACCCCTTGGCTGACGGTCACATAAGCAAATATCGCGTCGCCATGCACGGGATTGCAGCAGGTGGCAAAAGAGTAGGGATAGTAGCTGCCCGGCTCCCCGTTGATGATGACTTGTGGCTTGTCGCCGGGTTTGAGGCGAACTGCGGGGGTTGCTTCGTCAGTAACGGCCTCCGCTGCGTCCGGCTTGATATTTTTTTCCTCGATTTCCACCAGATGCACACCATCCGAGCGGAATTTTTTGAGGTCTTTCAAATCCACTTGTTCCAGATAGATGGCGCTCAAAAATTCTAATCGGTTGGGATAGCCATACCATTTGGCCAGCATATCGGCATTATCTTCCACCGAGCATTTGAAGGCGTTGAGTTTGCGTTCGAGTATCTCACGGCCAAATTCCGCCTGCTTGCGCTTTTCTTCTTTGAGCGCGGTGCGAATCCGCGTTTTCGCTCTTGAAGTGACGACGAACTGGAGCCAATCCTCTTTGGGTTTTTGTTTTTTGTTGGTGATGACCTCCACTTGGTCGCCGCTGTGGAGCACATAATCAATGCGCTCGAGTCGGTTGTTCACCTTCACCGCTTGGCAGGTGCAGCCAATGTCGGAGTGAATGCTGAAGGCAAAATCAAGCGCGGTGGCTCCTTCTGGCAATATTTTCATCTCCCCTTTTGGAGTGAACACATGTATGTCGTCGGTGAGTAAGTTGCTCTGAAAATCGGCGAGGAATTCCACCGCATTTCCGGTGCCAGTGTTTTCCAGCGTTTCGCGCACCTGGTTGAGCCAATTCTCGAACACATCTTTCTTTTGCTTGCTCAGCCCGGCCACCCCTTTATATTTCCAATGCGCAGCAAACCCGCGCTCGGCGATGTCGTCCATCCGCTCCGAACGAATTTGCACCTCCACATAGCGCCCTTCCGGGCCAACCACCGTTGTGTGGAGCGATTCGTAGCCATTGGCTTTGGGGCTGGTAATCCAATCTTTGAGGCGTTCGGGTATGGGTTTGTAGTAGTCGGTCACGAAAGTGTAAACCTGCCAGCAAGCCATACGCTCCTCATCGGGCGGCACGTCCAACACGATGCGAACGGCAAAGAGGTCGTAGATGTCTTCAAACGACACCTGTTTGGTCTTTATCTTATTCCGAATCGAGTAAATCGTTTTGGGGCGCCCGGTGATGCGAGCCGGGATGCCCATCTCGTCGAGCCATGCATGGATGGGTTTGGTGAACTCGCGGATATAGTGTTCGCGGGCACGGCGGGTTTGCGCCAGCTTGTCGGCGATTTCGTGATATTCTTCGGGGTGATTGATTTTCAGGCACAAATCCTGAAACTCGCTTTTGATTTTGTAAAGGCCCAATCGGTGCGCCAGAGGGGCGTAGATAGAGGTGGTTTCTGCGGCGATTTTCAGTTGTTTGTGATGCGCCATGCTTTTGATGGTGCGCAGGTTGTGGAGGCGGTCGGCCATTTTTATCAGCACTACCCGCACATCGGAGACCATCGCACGGAGCACCTTGCCTATGTTTTCGGCTTGTGGGCTTTCCGAGTCGTGCAGTCCATCGAGCTTGGTCAATCCATCCACGATGAGCGACACGCGCGGGCCAAAACGCTCATGGATTTCCTTGAGCGTGATGTCGGTATCTTCCACCACGTCGTGAAGCAGCGCACAAATGGCCGCCGTAGGCCCCAGCCCAATTTCTTCCACACAAATCCGCGCCACGGCGATTGGGTGCGTGATATAGGGCTCGCCCGACTTTCTGCGTTGTTTTTTGTGCGCCTCCGCTGCCATTTCAAAGGCCGCGCGAATGGCCTTGCGGTCTTCTTTGTTGAGCGGAGTTTTGAAGGATTTGAGCAGTTTGCGATAAGCGCGGTTGATAAGAGCGCGGTCTTCCGCTTCACCAGGCATGGCGCTCCCATTGAGCGGGTGTGCTTGATTGCCCTTCTCCTCTTTATTTGTCTCGGTTGGTGTCGCCGCGTTGGTGAAATCTTCCTGCTCCATGATGCCCATTGCGAATTTTCAGCGAAATTAGAATCAAACTTCGGGTTGGCAAAATATGTTTACGGCTCGTTAACGGTTTTTATATTGGCGGGGTGCTTTCTTTTTTGTCGAAAGACTGTACTTTTGCCCTCCTTTTTGAAAAAGGGGGTTGGGAACGAATGACAGGCTTTTGGAACTGAAAATTTTAGAATTACAAAAAATCTGCCAACTGTCATTACACCGAATGAGGTGGCACGTTACCTAAATCAACATCACAACGCGGGCGTGGCGAAATTGGTAGACGTACCAGACTTAGGATCTGGCGCCGAGAGGCATGGGGGTTCGAGTCCCTCCGCCCGCACTTCTTTTTTTTGATGAGTACCCATTGACCAATAACTACTCAACTCATTACAGATACATGGTTGTCCGCAACGATATTGACAATTCGTCCGCCCTCCTCACCGTCACCGTCACTCGCGAAGAACTGAAGCCCCAACTGGATGCGGAAATCAAGAAATTCCGCAATCGAGTCCCCATTAAAGGTTTCCGAGCAGGTCACACCCCTATTGATGTTGTAAAGAGGCTTTACGGTTCTGCCATCTTCAGCGACACGCTGAACGATTTGCTCTCCAAAAAACTCTACGACTTCCTCCGAGAGAGCGGGCTAGAGGTGTTGGGACAGCCTTTGCCAAGCGAGGAACAACGGAAGTTTACCTTCAAAATCAGCGACCCTGAACCGGAATATGCCGTGACCTATGAGGTCGGCTTCGTGCCATCATTTGAAATAAATGGTCTGGAAAAAAACTCCTCGTTCGAGAAACTGGTCATCTCAAACCTCGACGAACTGGCCGAACAGGACCTCGAATACGCTCGAAACCGGATGGGCAAACGCAGCAACCCGGAAGACGATATTCGGGAAAATGACATCGTGCGCATCGCCTCTCGCGAACTCGAGGCTGAAAACGGAGAAATAAAAGAGGGAGGTTGGGAAACTACCATAACGCTCTTTCTCAAGGACATGACCGACGAGCCGACAAAAAAACAGTTGCTTTCCGCAAAAAAAGGCGACACGCTCCGGTTCAATGCACGCACCCTCGAAAACCATGAAAAAGACGAGATGTATCGGAAATACATCCTGAACATCCCAGCCGACGACTCCCGCGAGGTGGGCGATTGGTTTGAGGGTACCATCGAAGAAGTCAGCCGTGTGGAGGCCGCCGCACTCGACCAAGAATTCTTCGAAGGCTACTTCGGCTCAGACAAGGTGAATAGCAAAGAGGAAGCTTTGGAACAATTCAAAAAAGGTATCCAGCAGTTCTACGATGTGCGCTCCGATGCGCTCCTGATGCGTGCTTTTCAAGAGCGATTGATGAGCGACAACCCCATAGAATTACCTGAGAAATTCCTCAAACGCTGGCTGCTCGTGTCCAACGAAGGCAAGCTCAGCGAAACACAGATCGAGGCCGAATTCCCCTATTTTATCGAAAACTTGCGCTGGACAATGCTGCGCGAAAAAATCATGAAAATGTATGGCCTAAAAGTAACGGAGGCCGACATTGTGGAAGCCTTTAAAGACCGTGTCCGTAGCTATTTTCAGGTGGACTTGCCCGAACACATCATCAACAACAGTGTGCAGCGCCTGATGGAAAATGAAAAGGAGGTAGAAAAAGTGGAACGCGAAATCGAGACTGACAAAATCTTCGCGGCTATCCGCGACCAAGTGACGGTGACGGAAAGGGCCATTCCATCGGATGAATTCCACAACATATTTGATGCAGCGACCCAAAAGGCAGAGGCCGAACAGTTGGAGGCCGTGAATGAGGAATGATGCGACAAGGCCGATTTTTCCCCTCAGATTCGTGCGTTTTTTCGTTCATCGTCAGAGAACCGTCGTTTGTCACTCATGGAAGCCCTTTCATAGAGATTTACAGTTCCATTTTTTTCGAGCGCAACCCGCCGTTTGAAAAGTTGTTTCATTTGCCTCAAAAATAGTTAAATCATGTTTGACAAAAACGAATTTCAGAAGTACGCCACCAAGCATCTCGGCATGAGCAGCATGCACTTGGACAAGTACATGACGGCCACCGGAGCCGTTGCAGCGCCCAACATCCGCGCATTCACGCCAGCAGTCATCGAGGAACGCCAGATGAACGTGGTCGCCATGGACGTCTTTAGCCGTTTGATGATGGACCGCATCATCTTCATGGGTGTGCCCGTCACAGAGTATGTCTCCAACGTGATACAGGCCCAGCTCCTGTTCCTCGAATCAAGCGACCCCAAGCGCGACATCCAAATGTTTATCAACAGCCCCGGCGGCTCGGTCATTGACGGGCTTGGCATCTACGACACCATGCAATATGTCGCGCCCGATGTAGCCACTATATGCACCGGGTTGGCGGCATCCATGAGCGCCGTGTTGCTCGCTTCCGGCACCAAAGGAAAGCGCAGCTGCTTGTTTCACAGCCACGTCATGATTCATCAGCCGATGGGCGGGGCACAAGGCCAAGTGTCAGACATCGAGATTACTTACAAGTTGATAAAGAAAATGCAGAAATCGCTCTACGATATCCTCGCTCACCACACGGGTCAGCCTTATGAGAAAATCGAAGAGGACTGCGACCGCGACAATTGGATGAACGCCGAGGAAGCCAAAACCTATGGGTTGGTGGATGAGGTGCTCGACCGCAACAACCCGCGCAGAAAGCAAGACTGAGCCATAAGGGGCACGAGCAAATCAGATACAGAAACAGCAAGAGTCATCTCGAATCCTCGGCGATGGCTCTTGCTGTTTCTGTGCTTTTTGTTACTCCCAGCGGGATGAATCATCTTTTTGAACAGCATCCACGGCATCAAGCGAAAAACATCCATTCCCTGCAAGTGACGATTTTCGCGTAAGTTTGCAGACCCAATCGCACCGCTTCAAAACCTAACTCACACAAACTCGAAAGTACGTTCGATACATTATGATAAATCGTGGCAGACCAACGCAACACCGCTGCTCTTTCTGCGGACGCAGCGAAGAGGAAGTGATGATACTCGTATCCGGCATGGACGGGCAGATATGCGAAACCTGTGTGGAAAAAGCGCAGGAAATCATTGACCAAGAACTCCGAAAAGCCGGTGTGCAACAAGAGGCAGAGCCTTCCGAAGGCAAAAGCAGCCGATACAGCGGCCCCATCCATCTTATCCCTCCCCGCGACATCAAGACCTTTCTCGACCAGTACGTCATTGGTCAAGATGATGCTAAAAAAGTGCTGGCAGTGGCCGTTTACAACCATTACAAACGCCTCCAGCAGTACGGCAACACCACACCGGACGATGTGGAAATAGAAAAGTCCAACGTGCTGTTCGTCGGCCAGACTGGCACAGGGAAAACACTCTTGGCCAAGACGATTGCCAAACTGCTCAACGTGCCCTTTGCCATAGTGGATGCCACCATTTTCACCGAAGCAGGCTATGTGGGCGAAGACGTAGAGAGTATTCTCTCGCGCCTGTTGCAAGTATGCGATTTCGACGTGGAGGCCGCCGAACGCGGCATCGTTTACATTGACGAAATTGACAAAATCGCCCGCAAACAGGACAACCCCTCCATCACCCGCGACGTGTCGGGCGAGGGCGTGCAGCAGGGAATGTTGAAAATGTTGGAAGGTGCGGAAGTACTCGTGCCGCCGCAGGGAGGCCGCAAGCACCCGGAGCAAAAATTGGTAAAAATAAACACCCAGAACATCCTCTTCATCGCGGGAGGCGCTTTCGACGGCATTGAAAAAATCATCGCCCGGCGCGTCAACACGCAGATTATCGGCTTCAACAAAAAGGAAACCGAGCGCATTGACAAAGAAAACCTGCTTCAATACGTCAGCCATCAAGACGTGAAAAGCTACGGCCTCATACCCGAACTCGTGGGTCGTATGCCCATCATTGTCCACCTCGACCCGCTCGACTTGGTGGCGCTGCGCCGCATCCTCACCGAACCGCGCAACGCGCTCATCCGCCAATACGAAAAGTTGTTTGCCCTCGAAGGGGTGCAGCTCAACATACTGCCCGAAGCGATTGATTTTATTGCCGAAAAAGCCCTCGAATACAAACTCGGCGCACGGGGCTTGCGCTCACTCTGCGAGGCCATCCTTACCGATGCCATGTTCGAAATACCCACCTCGACCAAAGGCGATAAAAAACAGCTGAACATTGACCGCGAATATGCCGAGGAAAAACTGGAAGGAGCGCGAATCGGGCGTTTGAAGGCTGCGTGAGCGCCCGCTCGCTAATGATGGACTCGGTTGACAGGCTTATAGGTTTTTGACAGGACTTACAAGATTTACAGGATTTTTGGCGGCGAAGCCACTTCATCCCTCCTGTAAATCTTGTAAATCCTGTCAAAATTCGATGTCTGCTCTCCTGCCTAAGTTTTTACAACCGCAAAAACTTATGCCAAGCAGTGTTTGCGAGTTCATTTGCTCACTCCGATTCGACACTCACCCCTGCCACTCAAGTGTTAAAACCTATCTTTTCATCGAAAAAGAAACATCAAAAGCATCATTCTGGCGTTAGTGTCTAAATTTTGCAGCAAGGAACAAGTGGCAGCATCGGGAAAACACCGTCAGACAAGCCCGCGAACGGCACATTCTTTGTCGCCTGCTGCCATCAATTGCTAATCAAAACATTAAGACCGCTATGTCTTTTGAAAGAAAACTTGGGTGGCTTGCCAGCGCTTTGGCGCTACCGTTCTTTATGGCCGCGCAAACCAAAGACGCGCCCATCAACTTCGCCAACCCGTCATTCGAGGATTTGCCGCGCTCCGGCGTAACCCCCTCTGGTTGGTACGACTGTGGCAGCCCCGGAGAAACCCCACCGGACGTGCAGCCCGGCCAATTCGACGTGACCAAGCCGCCCAGCCATGGCAACTCCTATCTCGGCCTTGTGGTGCGCGACAACGAAACATGGGAAGGCGTGGCACAACGCCTCAGCCGCCCCTTGGAAAAAGGACAGTGCTACGAGTTCACGATGGACATCTGCCGTTCGGAGCTCTACCTGAGCACCAGCAAACTCACTGGCCAAAGCGCCAACTATGCCACGCCTGCCAAACTGCGCGTATGGGGCGGCACCGGTTTTTGCAGCAAGGCAGAATTGCTCTACGAGACCTCCGTCGTAACCAACACCCGCTGGCTTGGGCACACCTTCCGCCTAAGCCCAAAGAACGGCAACTATTCGTTCATCTTTTTTGAGGCCTATTACAAGACCCCCGTTTTGTTCCCGTACAATGGCAACATCCTGCTCGACAACGCCAGCGCCATCAAGCCAGTCGTGTGCGGCCCCGATAAAATGCCCGACGAAAAGCCCCCTGCGTCTTCTATCACGACCAATAAACCGAAGGAAAACAACACAACGAGCAAGGGCGGCACAACCGTGCGGGAGGATAGCTCAACCAAACGCCAACCCGAACCAGTCAAGCCCATCGCAACAGACATTGAGCGCAGAAAGGGCAAAATTTATCGCCTCGACCATGTTTATTTCGATGCCGGAAAATTCGAAATAAAGCCCGAAAGCGAACCTGAATTGGAAAAATTCTACAAGTTCTTGCGGGAAAACCCAGACATCGTGGTAGAGGTGCGCGGACACACCAACAATCTCATGTACCCTGACTCCACGGCAGCCTTCAACCTCTCGACCAATCGAGCCAAATCAGTGGCCGAATGGCTCGTCGAAAAAGGCATTGATGCCAGCCGCGTCCAATACAAAGGGTATGGGTGGAAAATGCCCGTGGAGCCAAACACGTCGCCAGAAGGCAGGAAAAAGAACCAGCGCGTGGAAGTGAAGATTGTGAACATGAACGGATAGAGGCGGAAGAGCATCCGCTAGAACAAAAAAGCACGAGCGCGGAGGAACCTTCAAGTGGCGTCCTCCACGCTCGTTTTTTTTGCCTCGTCGGCATCACTTTTTCACGATGCGCACCTGTTTCACACCGACTTTGCCGCCTTGGGTTTTTAGCTGCACCCAATAGAGACCACTCGGCAGCTCGGGCAAAATCACTTGCTGAATCGGTATGCCTGAAAGACGCAACTGTGCAACCTGACGGCCATGCTGGTCAATCACGCAAAGCAGCGACGGGACGTCTTGCTCGTCGTTGTAGGCAATGGTGAACGCTCCGCTGCTTGGGTTGGGGCTGACACCGAAATCAATAGCCACCGTCTCGGTGGTGCGGGCCAACTGCTCGGCCGCTCCCGCCTCAAACAATTCGGCCAATTCGGAGAGATTGCCCAATTCGAGCTCGCCCGCGAAACAAACCAACACGAATTCGTCGGGCGAACCCACCAACAACACCATGTCCGTCACGACACTTTCCTCGCTTTTGGCCCAAATACGGACGTTTTCCTTACCATCCCGAACAGTCAACAATTCATCAAACTCATCGGCAGGCACTTTTTGAAGTGCTTCCTTGTAAAGTTTAATGCCGTCAGTGACACTATCGGCGGCCAAAATGCTCAGGCTCCCGATGTTCTTCACCACGTTGTGCAGCTTGTTCCAGTCCTTGTCGGCCACGCGGGTCTGCGTCGCCACCTCGAAGAGGTCTTTGCTCAGATAAGCAAAGGTGAAGGCCGGGTCTTTTTTATGCTGCTCGATAAACTGGGCGATAGCTTCGGGTTGAGATTGAACCGTGCCATTGGCAAGCATGGCCACGGCGAGGCAAAGCATAATTTGTTTCATAGCGAATGGTTGAAAAGTGATGCAAATGGAGCGGAGACGAACGCCCCCTGCAAGATGTTACGGCTTTGCGGAAGAATATCCGACAAATCAAAAACTGTCAATTTTTTCTTAAAAAAAGACTTTTTGCCAAACACTCATTTTTCATCCTTGTTAGGCCTAAAAGTGTCCTACACGCATTAAACTCAAATTTTCACACTTAAACTTCTTCGTTATGAGAAATACCGTGTTTTTCAAATTGTTTGGTGCGGCGGTTGTGTTGCTGAGCCTTGTCGCTCAAAGCTGCACCGTCGTTCGTCAGGGAGAGTTCGGGGTAAAAAGGAAGTTGGGCAAATACGACGACAACGTCTATACCAGTGGCTTGCGCACGTTCAATCCATTCACCAGTAGAATCGTGAAAATAAGCGGACAAACCGAGAACATCGAAGTCTCCGTCAATATCCCTTCACGCGAGGGCCTCACCATTCAGAGCGAGGTCTCCATACTCTACAATGTGGTGCAAAGGCAAGCCCCCAACCTGCTCCGCAACGTTGGGCTGGACTACGAGCAAACCATCATCCTGCCCGTGTTCCGCTCTGCGGTGGCTGACGTCACCGCTCGCTACTTCGCAAAGGACATGCACTCAGGCAGCCGGGCAGAAATCGAGGTAAGTATCCGCGAATTGATGATGCAGACTTTGGAGAAAAAAGGCATCATCGTGGAAGCGGTGTTGTTGAAAAGCATCGTGTTGCCACGCAACCTGACCAAGGCAATAGAGGAAAAACTTGAAGCCGAACAACAAGCACAACGGATGGAATTTGTGCTCTTGCAAGAAAAACAGGAGGCCGAGCGCAAGCGCATACAAGCGCAAGGCCTGAGTGATGCCAACAAAATCATTGCCGAAGGCCTAAGCCAAGAGGTGTTGCAGTTCAAAGCCCTCGACGCTTGGCTCGAATTGAGCAAATCTCCCAACGCCAAGGTCATCATCACCAACGGCTCCGTGCCCACCATGATGGACATTGACCAACCGACCTCCACCACCATGCAGCCTCGCCCCATCCCATCAAGAGCGACCGGGCCAGTACTTGGCTCCAACGAATAAAACTGACTTGCTCGAACTTAAACACACAAACAATCGGAACACGCCCACCCGACGGATGGACGTGTTCCTTTTTTTAGGGTAGTTCTTTATTTTTCGACCGGAATGTTCCAACTTTGTCGGGTACTTTACATTGAAAATCATTTTTCAACAAAACGAATTCCAATGAAATCAATTCGACACATCACAATCTTAAGCGGCACCTTATTCGCGCTCTTTCCCTCGTTCCTTCCGGGACAAAACCTCGTGTTCAACCCCAGCTTTGAGGAAATCACCCCCGACAAGTCCGTCACGCTGAACAGCCCCATCGAGACGGCAGCCCACTGGAGCGCCCCACACGCTGGCAAGTCTTTGCTCTACACCACCTCCAACGGCCACATATACGACCCCAACGGCGCCTCCTGGCCTTTCAAGGCACGCACGGGCAAAAATGTGGCGGGCATGAACGTCTATGGGGAAAGCATGTTCGGCGAGCCGCTCCGCGAATACATCCAAGGCACCTTGACGCGCCCGCTGACGGTGGGCAAGCAGTATGTTTTTGAGTTTTGGGTACACTACCACTGCGAGGGCGCCAACAACATCGGCATTGTTTTTTTGCCTGAAAAAATCAAAGACAACTCCACCGGATTACTCAAATTCCAACCTGTTTCATTTCAAAAAGAGGTCACCAAATACAACAACGACAAGGACACTTGGACAGTGGTGCGCGACACCTTCGTGGCCGTGAAGCCATTCAAGAGTTTCATCATTGGCAATTTTTTGCCCGACAGCCTGACCGAGATAGAAGACAACGGCTACAACCACCATTTTGCATACATTGACGACATTGTGGTACTGGAATTGAGCAATAAAGCACAGGTTGTCATTTCAAGAGCCGAAACGGAGAAGTGGGAAGGCAACACGGAAGTAAGCAAAGTATTGGCACTGGCACCGAAAGGCGTGTCGTCAGAGACATCGCTTGTCTATTTCAAGTTTGACTCCGCCACGTTGCAACCCGAGGCCAAATCCATGCTCGACGAAATCGCCGCCCAATGGGGACAAAACCCCAATGCCGTCACCATCGCGCTCGGCGGCCATGCCAGCAGCGAAGGCAGCTCGGCGTACAACAAAAGGCTCTCTCAACGCCGCAACCAAGCCGTGCGCAGATACCTTCTTTCAAAAGGCATACCCGCTTCCAATATCTCCACGACCGCTTTTGGGGAAAAAAAACCCGCCGCTAACAACGACACAGAGGGCAACAGAAGCAAAAACCGACGGGTAGAAATTCGAGTGAATCAGTAAAACTGGCAGATGAGCGCCTGCTCAATTCATCACATCCACATCCAGCATGAGCTCGAGCAGCAGACGGATGTCGCTGAAAAACTCGCCAATCGTTTCAAAATTGGCATTATTGGCAAATAGGGAAGGCTCCAACAAGTCCTTGTCCTGCGAGAGCGCGATATAAATCCTGTCAGCGATGATGGAGAAATAAATCTCCTTTTGCCGATTTTTTTGCTGAAACATCGCCCTGAATTTCAGAATCAACTGCTGCATCTCTTCCGAAATCACGTCTTGCACCCGAATGTCGGGCGTTGCGTAAGTGTCAAAGAACACCTCGAATTCGGGCAACAAATTTTCTTTCACGCGGCGCCCTCCCACCAGATGAAATGCACGCTCGCTGCGGCTCATGTATTTGCGATAGGCATCTGGCAGCACCAACACGCCCCCGTGCATATCCCAGCGTTTGTAATCGCCCACGAGAAAAACACCGTGAAACACGAGGTCGAGTTTGCTCCGAGTGGGCGAAAATTCCTTCACGCGCAGCTCACACAGTTCAAAGGGCGTCTCGCGCACCTGGCCCTGAATCAGGTCTTCGCCTGCATACACTTCGGCAGTGGTGAAAATGCGGCTTTCGAGAAAAGTCTTGGGTTCGATGGCACCTTTTGGATCGTAGCCCGTGAATGAAAAATTCACGTCGTTGTCAATAAAATCGAGAATCAACTCCACGATGCGCGGCTTAAACTCCCGATAAAAAACTTGAACCCTGAAAATCAGGTAGGAAATCCACAGCGCCACCGGGATGAACAGCAGCAAGGTGAAGACAAAAACATTGACAAAAATTTGCAGCGCCACCACTCCAAGCAAAAACACGCCCGACAAGGCCAATAGCCGCAGCAGTCGCCGCCGACGATGCTCCAAATGAAGCAGTTCAGGGAAGATATTTTGATTGTAAAATTGGCGAAAATCGTGGTAGGAGTTGTGCATAAACGATGATGAATGACGCAGTTGGAGCGGATGCGCGGGGGGCAATCCCCTTCCACAACCCATCATTCACGGTTCAAAAGTCTATTCCTTTTTGCTGCGTGTATTCCTCGATGTACTCGTCAATGAGATGGACGAGCAAATCCCGCATATAGAAGTTTTCCAATCGAGCGATGGCTTTTAGTTTTTCCAATTTGGCTCGGTCGAGCGTCACGGTCAGCCGTTTTTTCCCGGTTGCCTCATCCGTTGCAATTTCCTGCACGTCAATGGTTTGGCGAATGAGCGCATCCAATCCGGTCATGGACGAGCGAACGCTGGCACTTGAGGCAGAGGCCTTCGTCTTGCCGCTGGGTGTAGTCGTGTCGGGTTGGTTGGCCTCGTAGCGCTCGAGGCTTTCCTCCAATGCCTCTTGCAACAGCGAATCGAGGTCGGACATAAAATTCTTATGTGCCGCCCTACGCTCTTGCGGGCGAGCCACGATGGTCGCTGCCGCAAAATGGTCGCCTTGCCCGGCATGGACATCGGTCAGCAGGTCATCGAGACCATCGGAAAATCTTTTTTTACTCATTGGCTTTGTCCTTTATTCAATATAGGCAATATCTCGTCGGCAATTGGCACCATTGTGCTCAGTTAACGGTGGAGGGTTGCTCGCTGAACACGCCATTTTCCACCCGCTCCAAAAACTCCCGGCTCAGCGCCAGATAATCCGCAGCGCCCGGGCTTTTAGGGCTGTACTCAAAAATATCCTTGCGCTGGGCCGGTGCCTCTGCCAACGCCACATTGTCGCGGATGTAAGTGCCAAACACCTTGTCGCCGAAATACTTGTGAATAGTATCCACCACATCGCGATTGAGCACGCGCCTGCTGTCGTACATGGTGGCAATCACGCCGGCCATTTCCACCTGCTTGTTGAGGCGGAATTTCACCTTGTCAATCACCTGCTTTATTTTGGCAAGCCCCTGCACGGCAAGAAATTCCGTCTGCAACGGAATCAACACATAGCGGCTGCTCGTGAGCGCATTGAGCGTGAGCAACCCCAGCGAGGGCGGGCAGTCAATCAAAATGTAGTCATAATCGTCCGCCACCTGATGGAGCAATTCGCGCAGGATGAACTCGCGCCCGGCTTCGTTGATGAGTTCCATCTCAGCGCCCGAAAGGTCGAGCGAGGAGGTGACGACATCAAGATTGGGCTTGTATGTGTAGGGAGCCAATTCGCCTTCGCCGCGCAACGCTTCGTAAATCGTGAATTTCTGCCGCGGTATGCCCAGCGAAATGGTCAGGTTGGCCTGCGGGTCAAGGTCAATCAGGAGCACTCGCTTGCCCAATTCCACCAAACCCGCGCCTATATTGATGGCGCTCGTCGTTTTGCCGACACCGCCTTTGTGATTGAGAAGAGATACAACTATACCCATAGAAAGGTTTGAAGGTTGCTGGTTGCTGGTTTAAGAGCTTGGCCAGCCAAATGTGGCAAGCTGGTTTCACCAACAAAAGTACAAAAGTTTATCAAACAACATCCCCGCCAAAAACGGAGATGCAAGTTGGGAGATAGGTTTGTTTGAGATTTTTTTTCAAAACACACCAGCCACAAAATTCTGATTATCAATTACTAAAAAGACTTCCGAGAAAAAAAATTGCTTTTAGGGGAAAAAAATCTTTGACATTTTTTGTTTTTAAAAACTCTTTGTTTTAAGTTTGCATCGTCAAATTTCTAAGAAACCAGTCATTCACTATTTTATCGCTCATCAAAAAAACAGCGCGTTATGATTAAGGAAGACCGTATCGAACTCAACAAGCGTTTCATTCATGCTTTCAAATTGCTCGAAGACAGAGGGGCCATTGTCAAAAATGACCGCAGTGGCCGAGGTGTCGGCGACGTGGCCGACAAGGTATTGGGCAACAAAGCTTACGGACACATCATTCGCGCTTTTCTCAACCCTGACAGCAAACGGGTGATTGACTATGGCCAAGCCAAGTCGTTCTGCCGCGCCTACGATATCAATGAGGCATGGCTGCTCTATGGCATTGGCCACCCATTTGGTTTTGAAGCGCCAAGCGATGCCTTCGTCGGCGACAGAGGCGGTGTTTCCGTAGGCGGCAATATTCTTTTCACCACCATACGCGCATTCGCGGGCAGCACGCTCGGTGCCGAAAATCAAGAGGACAATTCTTATTTTTCCATACCGGGCGTGAGCGGCCCCGGCTTGGTGGCCTTCCAGATTGAGGGCAACTCTATGGACCCCGTCATCAAGCACAACGACATAGTGGTCTGCAAATCAGTGGAGAACATTGCCGACATTCGAGACAACGAAATATATGCCGTGAAGAGCAACGGCAATGTGTGGGTCAAGTACGTCCAGAAAATCTACAACAATAGAGGACGAGTCACGCGCCTCAAAATGATTTCAGCCAATTATTTTGACAATGACCCTTTTGAGGAAGAGGTCAACGAGACAACTCGCCTCTATAAAGTGGTGAGAAAAATTAGCAACGTCTGATAGGCTGCTGGACGACAGTCCGCTCAGCTGCCCCTTACGATTGAGGCGGACAGTTGTCCAAGCAACCGAACCATAAAAATCTATCCTGCTGTTTATTGTTTTCGGAGCCTCCCGGCGCAAATGCCGGCGAGGCTTTTTCATTTTTTCTAATGCTTCCTTGTGCTACCTTTGGCGGCAAATAAACCATGAAAGCCCATCATGCAAAAAATCATTTTTGGCCTTATCGCCCTCGCCTTTGCCGTTTATTTTGCCTGTGGCAAAAAAGTATTTGACCGCCGCCCGGTGAAATATGTAGCCTTCGTCGGTTTCAACCATCAGGACACCGCACGCGCTCGGCTCAACAATTTCGCCGACTCGCTGCATATTCTCGCCCTGGAAAAATATCTCCGACGCATCAACGCGGAAAAAAAGCCCAAACGCTACGACTGCGAGTATCGCCTCCTCCCCTTTCAATGCAACTTCGAGGAAGATTCCATCGTCCCGATTTACAATCGAATTCTGGCTGATACCAACATCGCGCTCGTGGTGGACAATACCTGGGGGCGCCATATTCGACACGCGAGAGACATTATCCGCGACCAGCTCCCGGTTATTTCCCTGACCGCCGACCAGAACGATACGCTTTTTGGGAGAAACGCCATCTTTCTCGAACCCAACGACCCTCAGCCGTTCTTTCTCGCCAATTTTATTCAAAAAGTGTTGAAGGCACCCTCAGTTGGTTTTATCACCGAGGATGATTACTTGCTCCACAAACAATTTGAACGATTTACCAAACAATACGACCTGAAATGCAACACGCTGCTGACTTTCAAGCAAGATAGCTTGGTGAGCAATCTGGTGCCCGCGAAAGATACCGCAAGGGTCATCAGCGCCATTCGGCAGGCGTTGGCCTCTACCGATGAACAGTACATTCTGCTCAACTTGCACAGTGCTTATGGCAATCTGGTGATACGCGCCCTACAGGCTGCCCCAAAAGAAGAAATCAAGGCGAAAACCATACTTGGCATATCGGGCATGACCAGCCTCAAAGACAGTGAGTTGCAAAGATTGACCAAGGAGAAGGGACACGTCATCATCCGATATGAAACAACGGAGGAACTGCTACAGGAAGATGTGTATCATTTGAAGGAAGAAATAGAGGCGCGGTTTCCCAATCGTTTTTTTCAAACAAGAACCTCGCAAAACGCTCTACGCCGTTGCTACGACGCGATGAACATATTCGAGGCGGCACTACAAGCCGGTCATTCGCATCGAGCGGCATTGGTCGGGTATTTCAGCGACCTGAAAAACAGAAAGGTGACCATTTTCAACGAGTTGTATGAGTTCGACAGCACACTCATCCTTCGCAAGGAGCCTACTTTTAGCCGCACCGGAGACGGCAGGACGCAGGCTTTTCCCAAACAAATCAATATCTTCGGCGACTCTGTGCCAAACCTGCATGTGGGCATTGACATCGTTGACATCAACGACATTGACATTCGGAAAAACATTTTCAATTGCAACCTGCTCTACTGGGTCATCGTGGATTCCAATTTTATCCAGAAGGAGGGATACATTGATTTTTCCACCATCAACGACCCGGAATCGCGCTACCTCATCGCCGAAGAAGCCGATACCAATGGCAATATGCTGCGCCTTTATCGTATCAGCGGTTCTTTTCTCGGCAACTTTATCTCCTTCGATTTCCCTTTCGACCGACATGAGATAAAAATACCCATCGAGGCGCTGAGCTCGAGCAACAACATCAAAATCAGCTTCGACTACAGCCGTCTTCAAACGAAAGACAAAATCGCTGATTTTCAGATGAACGACTGGAACACGGACCAGTACTTCGTCACGCTCGACAACAACATCTCGCACGCGCTCGGCTCCCCTTACCGAATCATGGTGGAGGGGGAAGACAGCACCCAACATCTCGAAATGTACAAGACGCTCAACGTGCACTTGCGCGTGAGCCGCCGGCTTTGGGGAGCCATCATACTCGTGGTGTTGCCCTTCATCATGTTCAGCGCATTGCCCATCTTCATGCTGTTTTTCCACAAAGCCAGTTTTGAGGAAGTGGGCGAGCTCATCATCACCTCTTTCCTCGCCACGGTGGCCTATTCTATCAATTTGGTGCAGATATCGCCTGCCACCGACTCGATGAATCTGGCTTATATTTTCCTCATGCTGACGCTGGGCATCAATTTCTTCTGCTTCATCTATGTCACCTACATTGACCGGTCGAGGAACGGAATTTCCTCCAACGGGGGGCGACGCACGATATTCCGTTTGCCGGGCAAAGTCTGGCTCCCTTATCTGCTCCTTATTCTGCTGTTGATGCTGTTCTACCTCATTTTCCAGAATTGATGCCTACTTGTCGCTATCGAGGCCGTCTCACAAGTGGTATTTGTTGACAGTATTGACAAAATTTACAGGATTAGCGCCTTTATTTTTCGGAGAAACCTGTAAATCGTGTCGGAATTTGCACTTGTGAGACGGCCTGAATATAGGCCTTGCGAGGTGGTGAGTCAGTCGCCATTTCCGAAGGCTTTCTCGATGGCTTCCCGGCTGTTGGTGACGTGGAGTTTTGTGTAAATGTTGTGGATGTGCACCTTCACCGTGCCTTCTTTGATGCCCAAGACGTTGGCGATTTCGCTGTAAGTACGGCCTTTGGAAAGCAGTTGAAGGATTTCATGCTCCCTTCCGCTGAGTACTTCGGAGGCTTTGCTTATCGGTATTTTTTTCTGAAAAAACTCAATGACCTTTTTGGCGATACTGCTCGACATTGGCGCCCCGCCTCCCAATAAATCTTCCAATGAAGAGAGAATCTTCGAGTCGGAGGCATCTTTCAGCAAATAGCCGCTCGCTCCTGCTTTCAGGGACTCGAATATCTTGTCGGCATCTTCAAACACGGTGTACATCATGAAGAGCGTGTCGGGCATTTTGGGCTTCACCGCTCGCACACATTCGATGCCGTTGACCCGGCCCGGCAAACCGATGTCCACCACGGCGATACGGGCCCCTGTCTTGGGCAAAAAATCAACGGCCTCTTCGCCGTTGTGATATTTGTGGCGACAGGTGAATAGCGGATGCTCGTTGATGAGCTCGCAGAGATAATCGCGGATATCGGGTTTGTCTTCCACGATGGCTACCGAAGCTGCGTTTTCTTTGCTCATGGCTGGGTCGTTTTTTCGATGGGAATGATGAACGTGAGCAACGTGCCGTCCATGTTTTCGATGCGCGTTTGGCCACCCACATCTTGCAGGCGCTGTCGCATATTGTGGAGTCCGTTGCCGAATTGATTGACTTTTTCGAGGTCTATGCCTTTGCCGTCGTCTTGCACTTGCACCACCAAGCAGTCGTTTGTGAGTTCAAACGAAATGCTTACCCGCTCTGCCTGTGCGTGTTTCACCACATTGTGCAGGCTTTCCTTCACCGCTAGGTAGAGGTTGCGCCGTCGTTCGCCTGAAATAGCGCCATCGGTTATTTCCTCTGGTTCGCGTATGTGATAGCGCAAGCCGCTCACGTCGAGAAAATCTACGGCATAGCGACGAATGTATGCCACGAGATTTTCCACCGTATCGAAATTGGAGTTCATCGCCCAGATGATTTCGCCCATTTTTTGCACCAGTTCCTGCGAATAATCCGCGATTTTGTTCACTTGCTCTTGAAGGCTGGGGTCGGTTGTTTTTTTCTGCACCCTGCTGCTCAGCATTCGGATGGAGGTAAGGCCGCCACCGAGGTCGTCGTGCATTTCGCCTGCGATGCGGTTGCGCTCTTGCGTGAGGGCCTCTTGCTTCTCTATCTGGAGGCGTTGCTCGCGCAGTTGCAGGTTTTTCTCGCGCAATTGGCGGCGGACGTAAGCGCGGAAGTAAGAGACCACGATACTCGTAGTGACGACGAAGCAAATCAAATAGAACCACCATTTTTCCCAAAATGGCGGCTCGATTTTGATGAAAAGTCGGCGTGGCGTCGGGTTCTCGATGCCATCGGAGTTGGCCCCTGTTATTTCCAACAAAAACTCACCGGAGGGAAGGTTGGCATAGCGGGCAAAACCGCGTGCCGATTCGCAGCGTATCCATGTGCCGTCGTAATGTCTTCCATCGGCGTAAGACAGCCGGTAGCGCAATTGATTGTTGGCAGGGTCGCTGTATTCCATGGCGACAAAATCGAATGCCAGGGTGTTCTGAAAGTAATCGCAAAAAAGACTGTCTAGTATGGTCACGTTGTGCGGCAACTTGACAACTTCATCATTGATTTTCACCTCCGTGATACAGACCTTGGGCTGCGTGGACACATCGCGGAGTTCGGAAGGAAGAAAATAATTAAGCCCATCCACCCCCCCAAACCACAACCGCCCGTCGGGTGTCTTTTGGTAAGCACGCGAATTGAACTCGTATCCTTGAAGGCCATCGGCCAGATTGTAGCGGCGCGACTTCCGTGTGACGGGGTGCAGCCGCAGCAGGCCATAGTTGGTGCTCAGCCAGAAATGCTGCTGTTCGTCGGGCAAGATGCCATACACCGTGCTGCTAAGGATGGTATCGGGTTGGCTGCTTGGCTTTTGGGCATTCCACAGGGGCAAGCGCCGAAGCCCAAAATCACCCCCCATCCAGATGAAGGTGTCCGTCTCGGCGAAGGCATAGACGTAGCCACCTATGTCAACTTTGGCCTCCGTTTTCAAGCGCCCGTCCTTGATGGAAGCTATTGCCAGTGTTTGGCCATCAACGCTGAGATAAATCAAGCCATTTTTGTCTTGGTAGATTTGTGAAATGTAAGACTGCTCGAACCCCATCGGCTTTTCTGCCGCAACGCTCCCTGCCTTTCGGACTATTTGGCAAACACCAGCATCCGAAGCGGCCAGTATGGTGCCATCGCGCAGTTGGAAAAAGTCGTTGAATCCGCGTCCATTTTGAATTGCCTGAAATGTCCGCCTTCGCAAATCATACAAGTACGCATTTTGGTCGGGGATGCTGGGCGCAAAGAGCAAATCGCCATTGCGGAGCGTCCTGATGACTGATGTGAATTGATTTTTCCCGTTAGGCGTTTCCTTGCGTGGAGCGACGGTGTTGGCGGCGATCGAACGCAAGGGAGCCATGTTGCTGCCGAGCCATAGCAGGCCATTGTCGTCTTGCGCGATGGCATCGGCGGAAAATCGGGACTCATTGGAGAAGTAGAGCGACTTGCTGCGCACCAGATGGAATTTGTTTTTGTCAAGCAAACCATAGTCCACCCCCACGGCCCATATAGATATCCACACCACTTGGTCGCGGTCAACGTAGATTTCATTGAGTTCATCGGAGGAGAGGCTGGCCGGGTCATCCGGGTCGTGGCGATAACGGCGCACGAACTGGGCCTTGCCCCTGTCGAACAACAGCAGCCCTGCCCATTGGGTGGAAACAAAAAGATAGTCGGCCCCCAATCGTTCCACATCCACCACTTGCCCTACCCTTTCTCCCTCAAACGTGTTGAAAGATTCCACGAGCACCCCCTTTTCGATGTCGAAAAGCAGCAAGCCTTCGCTGCTGGTCAGCCAGACCAAGCGTTTGTTCTCTGGCAACAATCGGCGGATGGAGTATCCTTTTTTGCCTTTCTCACCTTTGAGAAAATGGTTTTTCTTGCGCAGTTTGCCCTCCGCTATTTCGTACAAAACAAAACCCGCATCGCGGGTGCCGTTGGTGCTGGCGATGCCGAACACCTCGCCAGTGGCCTCGTCGCTGAGCGCAAAATTGTAAAAGCCGTCCAATCGCCCCAGGTTTTCGCTCATTGGCGGGCTTCCCAATTGTTGCGGCGGCGTGATGCGGTACAAACTATCGTTGAGCCGCGTCCACAGCCGCCCTTTCCCATCGCGGTGAAAAATGTAGTAACTGCTGCTCCATGGGGTTCCGTTGAGCGAAATTTGAAAGGTGAAAAAATCGTCGGTGGCGCGTCGGTAACAGTTGATGGCTTGCACTGTCCCGAACCAGATATTGCCCTGTCCATCCTCAAAAAAAGGACTTTGGATGTTGTTGCCGACCATGGAGTGCCGCTTCCCTTGTTCGGGGCGATAGACTCTGACCGATTGCCCGTCGAAGCGATTCAGCCCATCGGACGAGCTAATCCACACAAAACCTTGCTGGTCTTTGTGCACAAAGGGATTGATGGATTGGGAAAGCCCTTCTTTGGCGGTAAGATGATGCAAAAAAAATCGTTCGGGCTGCCCAATAGCGAGGCTGACAAGCCCAACACACAGTAGGAGGACAAAGGCACGCAAATAACGGCCGGATGTCGCGACGACAACCGAGAGCGGTGTTGCTGATAAAGTGTTATTCTCAAAAGGCTTCATTATGTCGTGCTGACCACTGCTCTAATCACTCGTTAGATAGCGTTTCGGTGGACACGGCGGGCCAACCCAGTATTCTTGTTGGTTGTGCTTTTTGGCGATTAAAATAAAATAATCTTGATGGTCGGCCACAGGTTCCATGGTGTCGTTGAGTCGTATGCCCAGATAAAACTCTGTGGAGCCTGCGAGGGTGTTGTTGTCCGTGTTTGATATCAACCTGAAAAGGGTTTGGTTGTCTATGGCAATTTTGAATGGCGAGCCGCCGGGAATCGGGTTGTTGCTTTTCAGAAGATTGTACCCTTTGTGGCCCGAACTGGCACTGGCTATGAAGTTGTCGCGCTGAGCGTTGTAGTCAGCCATGGCGTTCACCTCCGTCAGCGTGCCCGGTTTTTGAATATACATTTTGTAAACCCTGCCCGGCGGCACGGAGGGGTCGGTTGTCTCGCCCGGATACCGCCCCTTCCCGTCGGAGCCACGGGCCAACAGCGTGAGCGTATCGGTGCCATTCACTGTCTCTATGCCCAAAGTGATGGTGAGGCCGACGATGCCCGACGGGGCGGTGCCTACCACGCCGCCCGTCAGATTTTCCATGACGTGGCCGCTGAAAAAGCAGGCGATAAAGCGGCGTCCGCCCGTCACTTCCCAATAAGTGCTGCGGTCAAGTATTTCGCGCCGCGAGTTGATGTCGGCAAAATTGGCGATGAGGTCATTGAACGTCGCTTGGTTAAACTGCCAATCAATCTCTGCGGAGTTTTCCCAAAAATAGAGGTCGGTGGAATCGGAGCGCGGCATAATTGAATTGTTTGAGATAGAAGAATGATTGAAATGGGATGTTGTTGGTGAGGGTGAAGGCATCGCTGCCCTTTCCTCATTATCCAGTTGTTCCTCTCCCGCCAGCATGAAAAATTCTTTGGTTAAAATCCTGTTGGATGTCCCGCCTCATTTCTTTGGGAAACTGAATCAACCCTGCCATTGTGATATGCTTGAATTTGGCGCTCAGCCCGTCGTGGTCTATCTGAATATCCTTATTGTTTTTCTGAACGTGGGGCGTTTCATGTTTCAAATATGAATGTGGCTCATGCGCCAGCACCCACATAATTTGCTCCGCCACGATATGGCTCCCCAATACGCCCAGATTTTGACCGCCATATTTGACTTCGGCTTCCAGCAATATGTAGAGCCATAGCGGCAACGCATCGGCTTTCACTTCCACGCCCAAGGCGAGTCGCACCTCATCGTCGGTCAGCAGGGTGTGATAGGCCCCGGTTTTTTCGTTCACCAACGGATAAAGCACGGAAGCAAAGGCATGACCCGTCGGCAATGCTTCCGAACGCGCTATGTTGATTCGCGCAAGGGCGGGTCTGTTTTTCAAAAAGATGAGCGCATTGAGCGGGTCAGCGATGGTGTGGTCAATGGCCGAGCTGGGCTGGGCAAGTGGCTGCTCGGGCATATCGAAAAACAGGGGCCACTCGAAATTGATGAATGGATATTTGGTGAAGCCACGCAAGTCTTTTTCGCGGAGGCTGTTGTTGCGAGCAGACTGCCGCCCAAAAATCCGGCGGCGCTCTTTGGCGCGATTGAGCGTGTAAACATCTTGCACTTGGCTGTGGCCGATGCGCAAGGCGGCACGGCTGAACTCGGGCATCATGCGTGGTTCTTCATCAGGCTTGAAGAGCAGAAAATGGTCGGGGTAGGCCAGTCTGTCCACAAGCGCCCCCTCGTACATCAGGGGCTTCAGATACTCTTCCACGATGATGCGGTGATAGCACCAGGTGACCAATTTGCGCGTCTCGCTAAAAAGCGCCTCGCCTGTGAGCGCAGGTCTCTTGAAATTGAGCCAATCCGCCACCGCGTTGTGGAATCGGATGAACGCGCAATGCAATTGCAAAAGCAAGAAATTTTGGTCGTTGCGGGTGTCAGCCATGAGCGGCACTTGGCTGGTGTAGAGGCGGCGGATGTCGTATTGGTCGCCGCCGACGGACTCGATATACAATTTGACACCTCTGAAAATGGGATAATTTGCGCTTTCCTCGTGGTGCAACGAACGCATGGCCGGGTCGTTAAAATCGGTTCCATAGTAAGCGTATAGGTATGGCATGGCGCCCGGCCCATGACCGTAAAGCGATTGGAGGCGCAGGGCGGGCGATTCGTCGCCACTGTGTCGGCTAATCGTAATATCGTGTGCCAAAAATTGACCAAAGTAGGTGAAGCCAGCCGCTATTTTATCATTGTCCTTCGTGGCAATGGCTCCCACGTTTTGCGGCTCTGCGCGCATGGATTTAGCAATAGCTTCCAATTGGGTGGGCGTGAGCGAGGGAGTGCTTTTCCCTATGTGGGCAAACCGAAAAGCGGGTTGCCGATAGGGGTCATAGTCGGGGATTTGTTCCGTAACCCCAGAGCCGTGACCTTGAGAGTTTTCGATTGTCATCGCTAATACTTTTGTTCAGATGAATTGATTAAAAAAACCCCCTCCGGCCATACGGGTGGAAGCGACCGGAGGGTTGACGCAGAAGTTTGGTTTTTTGAAGGACTGCTTCACGGCATCAAGTGTTTCATGTTTTTTGGGGTTAGTCCCAGATGGGATGGCCTTCATTTTTTTTTATGAAATCATACAGGGCACACTAACTTTGAGGGGCTTAGCCGGAGGCTTGACGACACAAAAGTAATTTAACTCATCTTTGGCAGAATATATCGAAAGATATATTGTCGGCAATTTTTTTTCCGCGCAATTTTGTCGCTTGCCCAATTTTAAAAAACCTAACAAAACACAAACGAAACAGGCCTACTACTCATATTTAAGCACTTTTGCCATGAAAATGAAATCCGCACTCCTTGCGCTGGCTTTGATGCTTGTTTCGCAGCTCGCCCACGCGCTCGACGCAGGCGTTTCTTACGCCGTGTATGCCACGCCTGAAAAACCATATCTTGAAATCAACATCGAAATAGCCGCCGCCTCGGTGATGTACCGGCACGTTGACAGCACGATGCTTCAGGCAAGCGTGGAGGTCTTGATTTTGGTGAAACAAGGCGACGAGACCGTCAAATTTGACAAGTATGTGCTGAACAGCCCCTTGGTGGATTTTCCGCAGGCATTGCTCGATGTGAAGCGGATGTCGCTGCCCAATGGCGATTATTTGCTCGAAATATCTTTCGTGGATGTCAACGACTCGGAGAACAAGGCGCTTTTCAAACGCCCCCTGAAAGTGGCGGTGGGGACACAAATCCATCTTTCGGAGGTGCAGCTGCTGCGCGGTTTCCGGCGCGACGATACGGACAATCCTTTCACCAAAAACGGCTTCTTTCTGGAACCCCTGCCTTTCCTCTTTTACGACCAAGGTTCCAAGTTGCTCGCATTTTACGCCGAAATTTATCACTCGAATAAAGACATCCAAGACCCGGCCTACCTCGTCCGCTACTTTATCGAGCAAGAAAAGGGCAACGATGTCACCAACCTCATCTCCATCGGCCACCAGCGAAAAAAACCCTCGCCTATTGATGCCGTGCTCGTGCAAATGGACATCAGCAAACTCGAAAGCGGCAACTATTTCCTCACCGTCGAGGTCCGCAACGCAGCCAACGAACTGCTCGCTACTCGAAAAGTGGCCTTCCAACGCAGCAACCCACTGCTCGAGATGCCCGAAAAAGAATTGACCGAAGAATTCGTCCAGCAGCAGTTCGTGCAGCAGATGGACGAAGCAGCCTTGCGCTATGGCCTGCGGGCCGTCTCCGCTTATGCCATTGGCGAAGAGCCGGAGATGCTCAAAAACATCTTGCAAGGCGGCGACCTAAGCAAAATGCGTTTTTACCTCTTCCGCCATTTCATGCGCGAAGACCCCAACAACCCCGAACAGGCTTACAAGAAATTTTTGGAATTGGCGGCAGCGGTGGATAAAAAATTCAGGAGCGGGTTCCGATACGGTTTTGAGACGGACCGGGGGCGCACCTTCCTGCGCTTCGGTCGGCCCGACGACCTCGTGACGGTCGAGAACGAACCCGGCGCGGTGCCTTACGAAATCTGGGTCTATTACAAATTCCCCAAAACCCAACAGAACAACGTGAAATTCCTGTTCTACAACCCCTCGTTGGCGGGTGAGGACTATCTGCTGCTGCACTCCACCGCTCGCGGCGAAATCAGCAACCCACGCTGGGAACGGGTGCTTTACTCGCGCAACTCCACCGAGTATGTGGAAGATGGCAACTACCATGATGCCACCGGCACCCAACGCAACCTGGGCCGCAACGCACGACAGTATTTTCAGGATTTCTGATGAAATGGGGGGTCAATGCCTGTCCGCCTTGGCTTCCTCCCGCCGCTCGACGTAGTTTTCCCACACAGGCTTGTAGTCGTAAGTCAGATAGACCTCCGTGTTGAATGCGCCCCAAGCGCCGTTCTCGAGGGAAAGATTGAGCCGACGCTCCGACCCGGCGGGTATTTTTAGCAAAATGACATGGCCGAGATTCATAGCGATGGTCCACGACAACACGCGGGCATCCTGCGGCGGAAAAATGTCCCAAAACCCCTGGGCTTCCAGTATGCGGCGTATCTCTGACAAATTTTTGTCTTGTTGGTGCTTCAGCACGACGGTCACGAGGATGCTATCGGCAATAGGCTCCACGGGAGCAGCCATCGAAGGCCCTTCCACCGAGGTGGAGTCGGTTTTTTCAACCGGTTGCTGTGCAAGGGCAATTTGGCTCACAAAAAAGACACTCAAGCCTATAAGCAAAATTTTCTTCAACATTTCCAAAAAAAGGATTTCGATAAATTTTGAATGTGCAACGAGCGGCAAAGATATGTTCCCACACAACGAAACGCGCTCGAAAACGCACAAGTTTTGGAAAGTTCGGTCAAGGCATCTCGCATGGTTTGATTTTATACCCATACTTCGCGTCGTCAAGTCTTCAGCACGGATGAACCCCTCATTCGCGCGATTCATTAAAAATCAGGGAGAGCAATCAAGAGTATCTGATAAATCTTGACGAATCAAGGTATACATTTGCCCGAAACATAAACGGCACTCAGATGCGATGTACTCTCCCCATTCCGCTGTGTGCAGCCAATCATCCATCTCATGTTCAAGAAACACCCATCTGGTTTACCCTTCCTTTTTTTCACCGAAATGTGGGAACGCTTCGGCTATTACCTCATGATAGGCATCTTTTTGCTCTACATGACAGACACCCAAAAAGGCGGCTTGGCTTTTGACCGCTCCATGGGCTCCGACGTGTACGGCACCTTCATCGCATTGGTCTATCTCACCCCTTTCATAGGCGGGCTTGTGGCCGACAAACTTTTGGGCTATCGGCGCAGCATCATCCTGGGGGGCGTGCTCATGGGCATCGGATACCTGATGCTGGCCATTCCGAACAACCTGTTTTCGTTCTATGCCTCGTTGGGTGTCATGATTTTGGGCAATGGTTTTTTCAAACCCAATATCTCCGTGCTGCTTGGCAATCTTTACAACGAGGAACGGTACAAGCACCTAAAAGATACTGGCTACAATATCTTTTACATGGGCATCAACATCGGGGCGCTCATCTGCAACTTCTTCGCGGCATGGCTGCGACACAACATCGGCTGGGGCGCGGCTTTTGCCGCCGCAGGGGTGGGCATGTTCATTGGCGTCGTGGTGTTCCTCGTCGGGATGAGGCACTATGCCCACGCCGACGTGCGCAAAGCGCCTGTGGCGGGCGAGGCTGGTGTCGGGCAGATGTTGTCGTCGGTGCTGTTTCCGGCCATCGTGGCGGGCGTGTTGGGCTGGATGATTCCGGGCAACATTTTTGGCTCTGATTCTACCGACGCCTTTTTGTTTGGCAGCATTCCCGTAGTAGGTTTTTATCTTTGGATTCTGATGAAAGCTGCGCCGGAAGACAAGCCGCGCATCAAGGTGCTGCTGTCTATTTATGCCATCGTCATCATTTTTTGGGCTATTTTCAAACAAAACGGCACCGCTCTCACCACTTGGGCCGAATTTTACACCGACCGCGAAATGCCCACATGGATGGCCAAGCCAGCAGAAAGCCTCAAAATGGCGCAAGTGGTCTCGATGGAAGAAGGGCTTTACCCAAAATACGACGAGCAATTCCGCACCACCCGCGACTCGGCTGGCAATATTGTGAAAATCGCCACATTCGACCCCTACTTCCTGAACGTGCCGGAAGCCAAGCGCCCGCCTGACGGCGGAAGTGTCTCGCTCATCTCCACGGAGCTCTACCAATCTGTCAATCCATTCTTCGTGGTGATTTTCACGCCGTTGCTCATCGGATTTTTTGCTTGGCTCCGCCGCCGAGGCAAAGAACCAACCACCCCGGCCAAAATCGGCTGGGGCTTGGTCATTTCCGCATTGAGCACCCTCGTCACCGTGTGGGCGGTCTATGCTGCCCACAATGGAGCGGTGAAAGCATCCGCTTGGTGGCTCATCGCTGCTTATGGGGTCATCACGGTGGGCGAGCTCTGTCTTAGCCCGATGGGGCTTTCGATGGTGTCGAAAATGGCGCCGCGCCACATCACCGGGCTGATGATGGGCGGCTGGCAATTGGCCACTTCCATCGGCAACAAATTGAGCGGCGTACTAGCCTCACTTTGGGACCAATATGACGACAAAGCCAATTTCTTTTGGGTTAACTTTGCCCTGCTGTCGGGCGCGGCAATGGCGCTGTTTGCCATGCTGCGCTGGCTCAATCGAATTTTCCGAGAAAAAGGATTGACCTGATTCTTAAAGTTTGTTTGAATTCATTTCACCTTCCGATTCCGTGAAATGAATATAAACAACCTCACGCAGAGCGTCGTTTTTCAATTTCAATCATCAACCTACAATCTAATCATCGGTCATGGCAACAAAGAATAGACAGCCAAAGCAAAAAGTCACCGCCAAAGACCGCGAGGAAAATCGCAAGTTTCTCATCGTGGTCGCCTTAGCCACAGTAGCTTTGATGTTGCTGATGTATTTTATCTATGTCAGGTGACAAACGCCTCACGGTGTTTTTCAAACAAAAATTGCCTTCGTTTCACGCGAAACGAAGGCAATTGTATTTTGAGAAAAAGGCTCGCCTTATCGGCTTTTCACCCTATCTCACGAACAGCTCAAACTCCACGCGACGGTTTTGCTCCCGGCCTTCGGGTGTGCTGTTGGTGGCAATCGGGCGGGTCTCGCCAAAGCCGTCGTGACTCATCCGGCCGGCGCTGACACCCTTGCTCACGAGGTAGTCGTAGCAGGTTTTGGCGCGGCGCTTGGAAAGGTCGAGATTCATCTTGTCGTCGCCCACATCGTCCGTGTGGCCTTCTATGCGAAGGCTATATGCCGGGTAGCGCTGCATGAGCGAGGCAATTTCGTCGAGCACGGGAAGGGACTCTGGCAAGAGAGTGGCTTGGGCGGTTTCAAACTGGACGGCACGCACGGCGCGAATGAGCACATCCTTGTCAATCTGGGCAAGCTCGGGACAGCCCTTGTTCGCAGCAGTGCCGACCACATCGGGACAGCGGTCCTCGTCATCTGCGATGCCATCGCCGTCGCGGTCAGGGCACCCGTTGAGGCTGGCCAACCCCGGCACATCGGGGCAGCGGTCGAACCTGTCCACCACGCCGTCGCCGTCGCGGTCGTTGACCTTGCTCAGCATACCGTCTTCATCCCGTTCGGGTCCCCAGTAATAAGTGAGCCCCACTCCGTGGTGCCAGCCTTCGCGCCCGCGAATGGAGGGGCGAAACTGTGTCTGGGCGCTGAGGTCAATGTTGCGCGTCAGCCGAATGTTCAGGCCTATGCCCAAGGGGATGTTGAAATCCAAATCCCTTTTGTCCACCCGCTCGCGGAAGACCCTGTCCTTATCGGCATCAAAATCGAAAGTGGTGCCTACCCCAAAGTGGAAGTAAGGATTGATGAGGTTTTCGTGCCGGAAAAGCTCGTATTGCAGCAAGGCGTCCAAGTTGAACAACTTGTGGTTGACACCCGGGTTGACCGTGCTGGGCGGGATGCGGGCGCTGCCATACTTGACCGGAATCACAAGAAAGGTTTGCGGCGCAAAGCACCATTGGTACGCCAACTCGACACCGCCGCCGTCAATATCGCCCCAGATGTCGGCGAATTTTCGGTCTCTCAATTGAGGCGACACATAGTTGTAGAAGTTGTAGCGGGCAGTGAGACCGTGTAGTGGTTGGGCTACCAAATCTTGATAGCAGAGCAGCAAACATGATGCTGCCAGAAGCGAGAAAGAAAACTTTTTCATTGGCAATAATTTTGTTTTGTTGAATGATATTTTAAAAACTGCGTGAAAGTACACATTCCCGCACTTAACAAAACATACTCGTTGAGGTTTTTTTGCCAATGATTTATTTCAAAAAAACATGAGCCACCGCCGAATATTCGGGATGGCTCATGTCTGGATAAAAAGGACAGCCCGATGGCTGACGCATTATTTGACGTATAGGTCGAACTCCACGCGGCGATTCTGCTCGCGGCCTGCGGCAGTATCGTTGCTGGCTTTGGGCTTGGTTTCGCCGAAGCCCTGATGCGTCATGCGCGAGGCCGGTATGCCTTTGCTAATGAGATAGTCGTAGCAAGTCTTGGCGCGGCGCTCGGACAGGGTCTGGTTCATCTTGTCGTCGCCCACGCTGTCGGTGTGGCCATTGATGTCGAGACTGTACTCGGGGTACTGGTTCATCACTGCCACCACTTCATCCAAAACGGCAAAAGACCTTTGCAGCAGCACCGCCTTGCCAGTTTGGAATTGTACCAACTTGACCGCACGTTCCAACTTGGCCTTATCCTCGGCTTTTATTTCCGGGCACCCCTTGTTGCTGGCTGGGCCAGGCTTGTCGGGGCAGCGGTCTTCGCGGTCAATCACGCCGTCGCCGTCGCGGTCGGGGCAGCCTTTGGTCAAAGGACTGCCGTATTCATCGGGGCACATATCCTCGTCGTCGGGGGTGCCGTCGCCGTCGCGGTCGCGCACTGGGCAGCCTTGCAAGGCGGCGATGCCCGCCTCGCGCGGGCATTTGTCGAGGTGGTCGGGGATGCCGTCGCCGTCCGTGTCGGGGCAGCCCTTGAATGCCGCCAAGCCTGCTTGGTCGGGGCATTCGTCTTCGGCATCAGGAATGCCGTCGCCGTCGCGGTCGGGGCAACCCATGAATGCCGCCAAGCCCGCTTGGTCGGGGCATTTGTCGTCGGCATCAGCGATGCCATCGCCGTCGCGGTCGGGGCAGCCCATGAGCGAGGCTAAGCCCGGCACGTCGGGGCAATTGTCCGTGATGTCTGGCACACCATCGCCGTCGCGGTCGGCAGGAGCCTCTGGCGCACCGCCAAAAAAGAAAGTGGCACCGACCCCATGATGCCATCCTGGGCGATTATCCATAGAAAAGCGATATTGTGTCTGCGCGTTGAGGTAGAGGTCTTTCAACAATTTGACATTGAGACCCAATCCGGCCGGGATGTTTAGATCGAACCTGTCAGCATCCGCATTCCAAGTGGAGCCGACTCCCATTAGGAGGTAAGGGTTGATGACACTCTCGTATTTGAAAAGGTTGAACTGCACATGCGCATCCAAATTGAGCAGCAGTTCGTTGCGTGCCGGAAAACCACCGGGGGGCGTTTTGCCTCTTGCAGTGCCCATCTTGAATGGCACCACCAACCATGTGCGGGCATCGAGCCGGCCATTATAGGCGATTTCCACTCCCCTACCCCTAGTGTCGAAGATATCCGTCCAATCCTTCCAGTCGGGTTCGGGGTTGTGATAGTTGTAGGCGAGCACACGGATGGTTAGCCCGTGATTGGGTTGGGCAGAAACTTGATGTTGCACTATCAAAAGTGCCAGTGCCAAGCACAGTGTTGTAAGGAATTGTTTCATAAATGATTGGTTTTGTTTCGTGAAAGAAAAAATTTGGTTGACCGTCCAAAAGTAGAAACAGAAAATTATTTACAATCAATTTTTTTGATAAAGTGAAATCGAGTTTCTGAAGTTCTATCAGACCAAACCTATGATGGGTCGCCAAGCCAACTTGAGGTTGGTGTTACTGCTATAGTCAACGCAAATCAGCCCCGTCCGCTTTACTTGGCCGGGCAATCCCCTGAGTACAGGGTCTGACAAGGTGGTTTTGAACGAACAGTGTTCGCAATCCTTTGGAAATCACACAAATCAATCAAGGAAATCCCTGCCTTGCCAACCGGCAGGTTCAAATCCTTTTTAATCTGGGTATACTTTGCCACCCGTCGAGAATCAGGGGGCCGAGCCAATCAGCGGTTGGCACTATGAATTAAAGAAATCGTGTGACAAAAACAGCCATCTTTGCAGTGTGTCTTGCCTGCACTGAAATGTTCTACACCGTCGGAATCGTCATTTCTTTTTTTCTCTGCCTGCTCTTGCTTGGCAAAAAGAACAAAACTGCCGCCGACTACCTGCTGTCGTTGTGGCTGTTCTGGATAGGGGTGCATCTGTGTTTTTACTACCTGTTTTTGTCTGAAAAAATTTTTGAAACCCCCTCCTTGCTCGGGCTGGCGATACCTATGCCTCTCGTCCATCCTCTCTTGCTTTTCCTATACACCACCACACTTTGCCGGGGGCAGTTGCCGAGGCGCTGGTGGTGGCATTTTGTGCCGATTTTGGCGTGCTACCTTTATTTGGTTCCGTTCATGTTATTGCCGGCAGAACAAAAAATTTGGGTTTTTCAAAACAGGGGCGCGGGCTACGAGGGGTTTATGACATTGATAAGCATAGGCATCAACGTGTCGGGCGTGGCGTACACCATCCTAGCGTATCGGCTGCTTCAAAAACATCGCCGCGTCATCGCCGATTTGTTTTCCAATCAAGAAAAAATCAACCTGCGCTGGCTGCAATACCTCATTTTTGGGCTGGCGGTTATATGGGTTGCGGTGCTGACAGGCTACGACCCGGTCATTTATGGCGCGGCCGTCCTGTTCGTGCTGTTCATCGGCTATTTCGGCATCCGGCAGGTGGGCGTTTTTACAAGCCAGCCCGCGCTGGAAATGGCGCAGGCAAATTACGACGCGCCTGATTTTCAATTTTCAAGCAGCCAAACGAACACGGCCCCGATGCCAGCTTTTTCGGAAAAGACCGACTCCGAATTGCTGCCCACCGAGAAAAAAAAGTACGAAAAATCAGGCCTGACGCCTGAAGCGGCGGAGGCCTTGCACCAACGGCTACAAGACCTGATGGGCACCGAGCAGTTGTTCAAGGAAAGCGAGCTCTCACTCACCGATTTGGCTGAACGCTTGGACACGCACCCCAACTATCTCTCTCAAATCATCAATGAAAAAGAGGGCAAGAACTTTTACGATTATGTCAACTCGATGCGCATCGAGGCGTTTTTGAAAATGACCGCCGACCCGAAAAATCGTCAGTTTACCCTGCTCGCCCTCGCGCTCGACTGTGGCTTCAACTCCAAGTCGGCGTTCAATCGTTATTTCAAAAAAGCCACTGGGCAGGCACCTTCTGATTATCTCAACGTCGGAAGGGTTTAACGTTTATACTCAACGCAAATCAGCCCCGTCCGCTTTACTTGGCCGGGCGATCCCCTGAGTACAGGGTCTGACAAGGTGGTTTTGAACGAACGGTGCTCACAATCCTTTGGAAATCATGCAAATCAATCAAGGAAATCCCTGCCTTGCCAACGGGCAGGTTCAAATCCTCTTTAATCTGGGTATAACCAGGCCGTCTCACAAGTTCAAATTTCGACAGGATTGACACGATTTACAGGTTTCTTCGAAGATAAAGGCGCTAATCCTGTAAATCTTGTCAATCCTGTCAACAAATACCACTTGTGAGACGGCCTGGTTTGATTTTCAAAACCTCCGCTGGTAAGCCAGTTGAGCGAAATAAGGTATGAACGGCGAGGTTTCCCAGCCTTGGCTGGTCACTTTCCCCGCTTTAAGCGTGAGATCGTTGCCGCCAAAAGAAAAACCCGTTTGCAAGCCGTAGAACCAGTTGCCGCCCGTCGGGACATACCACCCGCTTTGGAGGCCGTCGTAATTGTCCAAGGCTCTTTCCGAATGTTTGACGTGGGTGGCGATGGCTTTGTCGAAGCCAAATTCGCCCGCCACGAACCATTTTTGCTTGTAAAAACCCAAGACTCCTGAAAACTCGCCGCCAAAATTGAAGAGCGTCACCAAGTTGTTTTCATAACGGCGAATTGGGCTATACACTTTGGCAGTAGCCGAAAAACCGCCCAATCGGACCACTTCCACTTGCCCGCCAATTCGCACTTTGAAATCGTCGAACAGGCGCTCGCCCGCCGGAAAACTGTATTCGATGTTTGCCATGACTGGGAACAATTTGGTGTCGAACTTGCGCCCGTAACCGGCGCCGAAATTCATGCTGTAATCCCAGCCTGTTTGAAGGTAGAGCGAGTTTTTTTGCTCCGGTTTGAAAGCCTGCCAGTTGATGGTTTGAGCGCAGGCGGATGTTGCCACGCCAAGCAGGGCGATGGCGATGATGATTGTATTTTTCATTGGAAAATTATTTTAAATCGTTCAAGTAGGAAAGTCCTACGGGGAAAAAGTTTTGCCAGCCGCGCGGGAACGAGAGCATATCGTGCCCGGCATCGTCCACACGGAAAAGTTGCACATCGTGATAAGCGGACGAGACATTTATGGCATGTTGCTCGCCGTAGGCCGAGTTGTTTTCGCTGTAAACGAAAAGGATTTTTGTGTCGAACTGCTGCAAGTTGGTCGTGAAATCAAACCCTTGTTCGTCAGCAATTTCAAACAGAGCCTTGTTCACTATTGCGCCCGAACGCCAGAAAGGCAGCGGTCCTTCATTACCGACAGGGCTGTCTTCGCCTTCTTCGACAGATGCCCAAAGTCCGAATTTGTAGTCCAAAATCTCATGCTGGTCTTCCTTTCCTGTCAAAAACTGGTCGAGATAGACGGCATCGTTCAAGGCTTCGCTGAACACGCCGTAATTCTGCGAGCGGCTCAGGTAGTCCTTCATCTGCGCGAAGGTGAAACCGCCCGGTTCACATAGAATAGCGCCATTGATATGAGCCGGATGGACATTGATGTAATCTGTCGCTAGCATAGCGCCCCAAGAGTGACCGAGCAAAAAAACTTTCTGGTCAGGGCGGGTTTTGTAGTGCTCGATGACTGCGCCCAAGTCGTCAATCATCAGTTCGATGCTGTAAGAATCCTTCGAGTGGCGCTTCGACAAGCCCGAACCTCGCTGGTCGTAGAACACGACGCGATAGCCCTCGTCGGCAAATTCCTTGCAGTTCAACAAATAGCGGTAGTCCGAGCCGGGTCCGCCGTGAATCACGACGAGCAGCGCACTGTCGGCAGGGCCGAAGGCTTCGGCGTGAAGTTGTGTGCCGTTCACCGAGATGCTTGGCAGCGACGGGTCTTGGCCAACGGTCAGGGGCACGAGATTGCCCGTTTGGGAAGCGTCCAATTCGCCTTTTTGGCAGGAACTGACCCAGCAGCCCAACGCGAGGAGCAGCCCCATAAAGAACATTTTTGCTTTCATAAAAAAGTGAAAATTTTCGGCAAAGGTGGGGGGCCGCTTTGCGCCGGGCGCTCTGCCTTGTAAGGTGGGACATGGTTTTTTTTGCGCTGCCCAAATAACGCCAACCTTTGGGTGGCTTGGCGGTCAACCAAAATTTGGTGTTATAGTCAACGCAAATCAGCCCCGTCCGCTTTACTTGGCCGGGCAATCCCCTGAGTACAGGGTCTGACAAGGTGGTTTTGAACGAACGGTGTTCGCAATCCTTTGGGAATCATGCAAATCAATCAAGGAAATTCCTGCCTTGCCAACGGGCAGGTTCAAATCCTCTTTAATCTGGGTATACTGCCTCTTTTTCATCCGCCTATTTGTTTTTCTGACAAAAAATCTTTTCTCAAAAACCCCCAACTGCCATTCCGTCAGATTTTCCCGCGTGGCACAACGATTGATAAGCACGGTGAGCAAATAACCCTCAAACTTCCAAACCAGAAACCTTCAAACCTTGCAAATCAACTTTCAACGAATCAACATTTCAGAATAATGGGCAAAATAATAGGCATTGACCTCGGTACAACCAACTCCTGCGTCTCCGTCATGGTCGGCAACGAACCCATCGTGATTGCCAACGACGAAGGTGCACGCACCACGCCGTCAGTAGTCGGTTTCCTCGACAATGGCGAGCGCAAAATCGGCGCGCCCGCCAAACGACAGGCCATCACCAACCCGAAACGCACGGTTTCTTCCATCAAGCGTTTCATGGGGATGCGCCACAGCGAATCTACCTCCGAAATCGGTCGTGTGCCGTACAAAGTCGTCAAAGGCGACAACGACACGGTGCGCGTGGACATTGACGGACGCCTCTATACCCCGCAGGAAATCTCCGCGATGGTGTTGCAAAAAATGAAAAAAGTCGCGGAGGACTACCTCGGCGAGCCTGTCACGGAGGCCGTCATCACCGTGCCGGCATATTTCAACGACTCCCAGCGCCAAGCCACCAAAGAAGCAGGCGCCATCGCCGGCCTCGATGTGAAACGCATCGTGAACGAGCCGACGGCAGCAGCCCTCGCCTACGGCCTTGACAAACGCGACAAAGACGTGAAGATCGCCGTGTACGACCTCGGCGGCGGCACCTTCGACATCTCGATTCTCGAACTCGGCGGCGGCGTTTTTGAAGTGAAATCCACCAACGGCGACACCCACCTCGGCGGCGACGACTTCGACCAAGTCGTCATCGAATGGCTGGCCGAAGAGTTCAAGCGTCAGGAAAACATGGACCTCCGCAAAGACCCGATGGCGCTCCAACGCCTGAAAGAAGCGGCGGAAAAAGCAAAAATCGAACTTTCGGCCAGCGCCGAAACGGAAATAAACCTGCCCTACATCACGGCAGTGGACGGCGTGCCGAAGCACCTCGTGATGAAACTCAGCCGCGCCAAATTCGAGCAAATGACCGACCCGCTCGTGCAGCGCACCTTGGAGCCTTGTCGCAAGGCGCTGCAAGATGCGGGCTTGAAAGCAAGCGACATTGACGAGGTGATTCTCGTGGGTGGTTCCACGCGCATTCCGCGCATTCAGGCAGAAGTCGAAAAATTCTTTGGCAAAAAGCCCAACCGCTCGGTCAACCCCGACGAGGTGGTCGCCATCGGCGCAGCCGTGCAAGGGGCCATCCTCTCCGGCAACGCAGGCGTGAAAGACATGGTGTTGCTCGACGTGACGCCACTTTCGCTCGGCATCGAAACGATGGGCGGCATCTACGACGTGGTCATCGAGGCAAATACGACGGTGCCGACCAAAAAGTCGAAAACCTACTCAACGGCATCGGACAATCAGCCGCAGGTGGAAATCCACATCCTGCAAGGCGAGCGCCCGATGGCCCGCGACAACCGCTCGGTCGGTCGCTTCATCCTCGACGGCATACCACCCGCCCCGCGCGGCGTGCCGCAAATCGAGGTGACGTTCGACATGGACGCCAACGGCATCCTCTCGGTGTCGGCAGTGGACAAAGGCACGGGCAAGCAGCAAAACATCCGCATTGAGGCCAGCACGGGTCTCTCGAAAGAGGAAATCGCCCGCATGAAAGCCGAAGCAGAAGCCAACGCTGCCGCCGACCGCGAAACCCGCGAACGCGCCGAGAAACTCAACCAAGCCGACTCGCTGATTTTCCAAACGGAGAAGCAGCTCCGCGAATACGGCGACAAAGTGCCTGCCAACCACAAAGAGGCCATCGAGCGTTCGCTCAACGACCTCCGTGAGGCACACAAGGCTCAAGACCTCAGCCGCATTGACGCGGCGACAGAAGCCCTTACCGCCGCTTGGAACGCTGCCAGCCAGGACATCTACGCCGCACAGCAATCCGCCGCAAACGGCGGAGCCGCCGACGGCGAGGGCAATCCTTACGGCTCCGCTACCGGTGGCCCCACAGGTGGCGCAGGCGACACGCAGGATGTGGAGTTTGAGGAAGTGAAAAGCTAAACTTGATTGGCGTTTTTGGAAAATAACGAAGCCGCTCGGAATGACTCCGGGCGGCTTCTTTCGCTCTTACCATCTTTTTCAAGACGGCTATCATTTGTGTGGTTGCTTCAGATGGTTGATGAAGGTTGATGAAGGTTGATGAAGGTTGATGAGGGTTGATGAGGGTTGATGAAGGTTGATGAGGGTTGATGAGGGTTGATGTTAAGCACCAAAACTGAAGCATTTAGCCGTATTCGACGCTCAACATCAACTCTCATCAACTTTCTGCCACACTAACGCTGTAGCACAAAGCGAATCGTCTGCCTTTCCCCATTTTCACGCCTCACTTCGAGGAAGTACAACCCACTGGAAAGCCCGTCTGGCAAATACAGTGCCTCCGGCGCGTCGCTCGCTCGGCTGGTTTGCCACAAGACCTGCTGCGCTTGGCTATTGAACACCTGGATGTGCAATTGCTCCCCGTCCCAGTCGGACAAGTCCACAAAAAGCACGCCCGTGGTCGGGTTGGGGAAAACGGACAATCGAGACGCGGCTTGAATATCGGCCCCATCTGTCCGGTTCTCCGGCTTGTTGGTCACTATCTCAATCGGACAATTGAATGTGTTTAGATGTGCCTCTTGGAAAATCTGCGGACTCAAGCGTGAGGTCACATGGATGTATGCCGGGTTGATTTGCGGCGGCAACTCGTACTCAAACACTTCCGATTCGCCGTTGGAGATGCTGTCTTGTTGCGACTTGAAGCGGATGGAGTAGAAAGGCGAGAAGTTCGGGTTGCGCACGTCGTAGAGCCTGCCGCTTTGAGCCGCGAACACGGAATTGTTGGCTGGCGACACGGCTACCACCCCGTTGGGCAGTTGAATGGCCGTGTAAATCAACTTGTTCGAGCAAGTGTTGGTCACCCGGATGCGATATTTCAGGTTCAGGGTTGCCGAGTTGCGCGTGATGTTGAGCAACTCATATTTTAGGCAGCCGATGTTCTTTTCATCGCAAGCCTTCTCCTCGCGGATGGTGACATTGAAACAGCAGGAGGCCGTGTTGCCACAGCTATCCTGTGCCGTGTAGCAAACTTGCGTGGTCGTCACAGGGAACAGACTACCCGATGGCAAGCCCTGTGTCAGGTTGAGCGCGATGCCGGGGCACTCGCAGTCGCTGTTGGTTGTCGGCAAATTGTAATTGACCACCACAGGACCTGTGCCAGCGTCGGTGGCGATATCAATACTGCTGGAGCAGGTGATACCGACGGAGGCGTTTGGCGAGGTGATGAGCGTCAAAGTGTATGTTGCGATGGTGTCGCAGCCCACTGTCGCCGGAATGGTGACCACCACCGTGCCCGGCTGCGTGTAAGCATTGCCACCGATGAATACGGTGTCGCCATTGCAGAACTCGATGGTCTGCTCAAAGGTCGGGTTGGGCAACAGCACCAGCGTGTAAGTCACTATGGTGTCGCAGCCCGTCGTCGCCGGGATGGTGTCCACCACCGTGCCCGGCTGGTCGTAGTCCACGCCGCCGATGGTGACCGTGCTGCCGGGGCAGAACTCGATGGTCTCCTCCACGGTCGGGTTGAGCAACAGCACCAGCGTGTAAGTCACAATGGTGTCGCAGCCCGTCGTCGCCGGGATGGTGTCCACCACCGTGCCCGGCTGGTCGTAGTCCACGCCGCCGATGGTGACCGTGCTGCCGGGGCAGAACTCGATGGTCTCCTCCACGGTTGGGTTGGGCAACAGCACCAGCGTGTAAGTCACAATGGTGTCGCAGCCCGTCGTCGCCGGGATGGTGTCCACCACCGTGCCCGGCTGGTCGTAGTCCACGCCGCCGATGGTGACCGTGCTGCCGGGGCAGAATTCGATGGTCTCCTCCACGGTCGGGTTGGGCAACAGCACCAGCGTGTAAGTCACTATGGTGTCGCAGCCCGTCGTCGCCGGGATGGTGTCCACCACCGTGCCCGGCTGGTCGTAGTCCACGCCGCCGATGGTGACCGTGCTGCCGGGGCAGAACTCGATGGTCTCAGAGCGTGTTTCGAGCGGTGCGATGGTGATGGTGAATGTATCGTTGACAAAACACCCCGCCGCATTTTCGGCAAATAACACATAGGTCGTGGTAACGTCAGGCTGAATACTCACCGTCGCGCAGTCGTCGCAGCTCAACCCTTCCGATGGCGACCAGCTGTAAGTGTCAAAACCGGGCACCGAAAAAGTGATGCCTGTGCCAGCGCATAGCGTCGTGTCAGGCAATTTGACATCGCCCACCAAACTAAAGGTCAGCAACACAGAGTCGCGTTGTGTGTCGCCGCAAGCATCGGTGACTTCCACCCAATACACGCCCGCCTCATCGGTTGTGAAAGTTGAATTGGTAGAACCATCCTGCCATATATATGAGACAAAGTTATCGCCGGCATCGAAGGTGATGAAGGTATCCTTGCACACCACAATGTCAGGCCCCAAATCAAGCACATCGTCGCAGGTAGGGATGCAACTGACACAGAGCGTGGCAACAGGCATTTCAGCGGGTTCGGCGCTCGTCGGTAAGTTGAGTGATTGAACGATGAATTGATTCACTGGCACATCTATCGGAATGTTGACCGGATTTGGGACGGCCTCTGCCAGCACATCAAAAGACTCTATAAAATCACATCCATCGCCTGCCTCGCCCTCGGCAGTCATTTTTAGGAAAATGGCATCGCTGGGAAGACTGGCCGATGTGGCCGTGAGATAGAGCACGTCGCCTACCACCACCGACTGATGTTGACCTAAGGAGAAGGCGCTTCCCGGTTCGAAGTTCAACGTGACCGAGGGCAGTCGTTTGGCCCATTGCAAGGCCCCGTCAAAGTCGGTTTTTACCACGATTTTATTCCAGCTGCCATTTGTCAAAGCTGTGCCGACAACGGCAAAGCCATCGCTCATTGCCTGAATATCGCTGGCCAAAATGCCTTCTTGCAAGGGGGTGTCGTAGCGTTTCACCCAAAGCAATTCCCCGTCGAGGGTTGTTTTTTGGAGGAAAAAAACAGGAGGCGCATCGGGGTCGTCCGCGTCAGTGCCATTGTAGATGGCAAACAGCGCGTCGTCGTGAACGAGCAAATCTTGCCCGAACAAGATGGCTGCCTCGCTTGTGTCCACATGGCTCAAACGCGACCAGACTGGCGCACCTGTTGCCAAATCAAGGCGGCTCAGCCCCATGCGCATTTTATCAATAGGCACCGTCGGCGATGGGAAATCAGGAATGTGCCGGCCCACAGTGTAGAGTGCCCCGTCGTGGATGACCATGCTGTTCCACACATCCGAAATACCATAATTGTAGCGTTGGGTAAGTCCGCTTGCCAGCGTGCCAGTGTTGCGATTGAGTTCCCAAATTTCCGCGTCGTCCACGTTCAAGGCCAGTTGCGGGCTGGTCAGCAGCAAAAAGTTGCCACCCGGGTTTTTCTCCAAAATCGCGTATGCTTCGGGGCTTTGCTGTTCCATTAGGCGCGACCAAATCATCGCATCGGCGACGGGGTCGTAGCGGAAGGCACAACTTCTCAAATTCAAATCTCCCGCGCCCACAATGGCGCAGCCGACCAACATCCCATCGGAATCTTCCACCAAATCGGTGATAAACGCTTGATTCGCCGCGGTGGGTCGGAACTTCCGTGTCCACACCACTATCCCATCGGAAGTGACTTTTGAAATAAAGTTTTGGTCGTCCTTTTCACCTGCCAAGTAGAAATGGCCATCAGCAGCAGCGGCAACGACCTCGCCCATCTCATCCGCGCCGGGTTCGCCCAATTGTTTCAGAAAACTAATGGTTTGGGCACAAGTGTCTGGCACCGTCTGGTCGAGCACGAGCAGATAAGTCACTAGCGTATCGCAGCCAATGTCGGCAGGTATTGTGGTTTGCACGACATCGGGCGCGAAATAGTCATTGCCCCCTACCTCAAAAGCGACACCGGGTGCCAACGGTATGGTGAATGACAACTCCGGCTGAGGCAGGTGTTCCAAAGTGTAAGTGATGATGGAATCGCAGCCACCCGTGGTGGACGGCAACGGCGTGTTGGATGCATAGATACCCGGCTCGTCGAACTCGATGCCATCAATCACGATGATTTCGCCCGGGCAAAACTCGATGGTTTTTTCCGCCTGTATGTACGGGAGCAATTCCAAAATATAGGTAGCAAGGGTGTCGCAGCCGCCCGTGTTGGAAGCAAGCGTGACCGTCACCACATCGGGCGCGCCATAAGGCACCCCATCTATCAGCAAAGTTTGGTTGGGGCAAAGTTCGACCGTTTGAGTGTCCACGACGGTCGTGGCTCCTCCCACTGCTTCTATCTCAATCGTGTAGTCGCATTGGTCGCCGATGTAACCGTCGAGCATCAGAAAATACTCGTTGCCAGCCACCAGAGTGACGGAAACGGAGATGGGTGTAGTCCCTCCTCCCAACATACCTGCATTGCAACTACAGACGATGGGGTTGGAGTCGCAATCGGTATAAATAGCCATTTGAAGGCCATTGCCGTTTAGGCAATTGGAAGGCGTGACGGTAATCGTCGCCACAGAGTCTTCGGCGACGAAGCCATACCACACGCTATTTTCGACAACGCCACAAAACCCCTGCACTACTTGGCCAGTAAAACCAGCCGTCGTGCCAGTCAGCCCTGAAAGCGAGGGATAGATGCAGGCATCTTCACAAAAATCTGCGGCTGGTGGTAGTGGAAGAGAGCAAGGAGGCCCTTGCGCGATAGCCACAGATGCGATAAGCCATAATAGGCAAGATAGTAAACATTGTTTCATCATTAGAGCGGGTAATTAAAGATGAGCGAGAATGGTTGAATTACAGTTCCCGCCAAACGTACTGACTACCCAAATGATGAAAGATTAAAAATGCGCTTTTTGTCGCCTTAAAGTGATTTTAATGTGTTTTTAATGAACACTTTATCACACTTTTTTCCCGCGCATGGCCTGCCGAATAGTCGCGTCCAAAGCCCGGTGCGCGAGCGGTGCGGTGTATTCGTTCAGTTCCTCGATGGCGCGGTGGATGGCATCCTTGTCCTCGCCTTTTGTTGCCTCGCGCAACGCCTTTAGCAGCGCCTGTGTGGTGGCTTTTTCCGACTCCGAAAGGATTTCGTTGTGCTGTTGCAGAAACTTATCGCCCGAAAGGAGAAGGTTGTTCGCTTCGTTGCGGGCTTCCAGAAGACTCCGCGACTGCATATCGGTTTGAGCGTTCTGAATGCTGTCGAGCAACATGAGGGCCATTTCCTCCTCGCTGATGCCGTAGGTCGGGCGGATTTCGATGTGTTGCTCCAGATTGCTGCGCAGCTCTCGCGCCCGCACGAAGAGGATGCCATCGGCATTGAGGATGAATTGGATGTCAATTTTTGGCAAGCCGGCAGGCATGGGCGGTATGCCTTTCAGGATGAACTCGCCCAATTTCCGGTTGTGTTCCACCAAATCGCGTTCGCCTTGATAGACGCTGATTTTCAGGTTTTTCTGGCCATCCACGCTGGTTGTGTACTGCCGCCCGGCCTTTGTTGGGATTTTGGAATTGCGCGGAATAATCACATCCATCAGCCCGCCCACCGTTTCGATGCCCAGCGAGAGGGGGGTCACGTCGAGCAAGAGCAAATCTTTCTGGTTGCCAGCCAAAATATCTGCTTGAATCGCCGCGCCAAGCGCCACTACCTCGTCGGGGTCGAGGCTGTCGAACACCGTTTTTTGGAAAAAGCCGGACACGGATTTTTTCACCAGCGGCACTCGTGTGCTGCCCCCAACCATGACAACTTTGTCAATTTGGCCTACATCAAGTTTGGCATCGCGGAGGGCATTTTTGCAACAATCCAACGTGCGTCGCACAAATGGCTCGATGAGTCCCTCAAACGTCGCCCGCGTCAGGCTCACTTTCCGCCCGTTCAGTTCGCCTTCAAACACTTCGACGCTCGACAGTGCTTTTTTGGCTGCCTCTGCGAGCAATCGGATTTGCTGGCCGAATTCCTTGTTTTTTATCCACTCATCCGATGACATGAAGCCATCGGATGAGTGGGGGGCACTGAGTTGTTTCAGCCAAAAATCAACAATGACGCGGTCAAAATCATCGCCTCCCAAGAAAGTGTCGCCGTTGGTGGAGAGTACTTCGAAGATGCCGTTTTCGATGCGCAAAATGGAAATATCGAACGTGCCGCCGCCGAGGTCATAGACGGCGATGGTTTCCGTCCTGCCTTCCTCGTTGCCAAGCCCGTAAGCCAGCGCGGCTGCCGTCGGCTCGTTGACAATTCTCAACACATCCAGCCCGGCGAGTTTGCCGGCATCGCGGGTGGCTTGGCGCTGATTGTCGTTGAAATAGGCTGGCACTGTGATGACGGCTTTGGAAACAGCCGTGCCAAGTTCGTTTTCGATGCGGTTTTTTAATTCTTTTAAAATGAGGGCACTGAGTTCGACGGGCGTGTAAAAACGAGTTTTGACGCGGATTTTCACGAGCGAATCGGTGTCGTCGTCGAGGATTTGGTATCCAAAAAAGTCTTGCTGTTCCCGCACATCCTTGAAGGACTTGCCCATGAGTCGCTTCACTGAGTAAATCGTGTTGGCGGGGTCGGTCTCAAGTTTCGTTTTGGCGGCATCACCGACGATAATTTCCTCGTTTTGGGCAAAATGGACGATGGATGGCACGAGCGTGCTTTTGCCGTCTTTGCCTTTCACGCACGTCGAGCGGCCATCTTTCATGTAGGCCACAAGACTATTGGTGGTGCCGAGGTCAATGCCGACGATGACAGGCTTGGGTTGTTCGACGGAGCCGTCTTTTAGATTGATGGAAAATGTTGCCATGATAGTAACGCCAACTTTTGGTTGGCTGGGTGTGGCCAACTGAAAGTTGGCGTTAATTGGGTGTATTCGCCAACTAAAAGTCAGCATTACGGGCACGAAGATAAACAGCCCAAAAAATTTTTGGTTGGCAACAAAGTGGTTACAATGTTTTTGCAACCTTGCGCCGCCTAATTGCCCCTAACCGCCTTTCTCTCTTATGCGCGATTTTTTCTCCTCCAAAGCCAGTCGCCTTTGGGTGGTGCTGGCGGGTTTCTTCATGACCAATGCCATCGTGGCCGAGTTCATCGGGGTCAAGTTGTTCTCGTTGGAAAAAACATTTGGCTTTGAGCCGGTCAACTGGACCCTTTTCGGGCAGGGCAATCTTTCCTTCACTCTGACCGCTGGGGCCTTGATGTGGCCTGCGGTGTTTGTGATGACCGACATCATCAACGAGTATTTCGGGCCGCGTGGCATCAAGGTGCTTTCTTACCTCACGGCTGGCCTGATTGCTTATGGTTTCCTCATTGTGTTCATGGCGATTGGCCTCGAACCCGCCGATTTTTGGCGCACGGCGCACATCAAGCCCGACTGGACGGCAGAAGAGCAGGCTGCCATGCGTGCGCAGGTGACGGACTACAACGCGGCCTACGGCATCGTGTTTGGGCAGAGTTTGTGGATTATCATTGGTTCGCTCGTGGCTTTCTTGGTGGCACAGGTGGTGGATGTCGGGGTGTTTCATCGCATCAAAAAGATGACGGGCGAAAGCAAAATTTGGCTGCGGGCGACGGGCAGCACATTGGTGTCCCAATTTCTCGACAGTTTTGTGGTGGTGTTCATCGCGCTGTACATAGGGCAACAGCTGCCGTTTTTGCAGGTGCTGGCGATTTCGATTATGAGCTACATCTACAAGGGCGCGATGGCGGTGCTGCTTACACCCGCCATTTATCTGGCGCATTATCTGATAGACCGATATCTGGGGCATGATTTGGCGACCGCGATGAAGGAAACGGCTCAGCAAGGGTGATGAGGCGCACTACTGGACATTATACCTTGATTCGTTAAGATTTGTCGGATGACCATGATTGCTCTCCTTGATTTTGAGCAGATTGCGCTTTTGGCGATGCCCAAAAACTAACGACGCGAAGTATATTTTTGTGCTGCAAAGACGCAAAAGCACAAAATGCGGTAAGTCAATGAGCTCTTTGCTTTGCGTCTTTGTGACTTCGTGGCAAATTTGAAAGTGTCCAGAAGTGAGGTGAAGAGGGGAGTTGCGGTTGTTGCCCCCCACATTCCAGCCCTCTCATAAAAATCGCGCAAATGGGATGGCTTCGTTTTTCCAAGAAAGTGCTTTGAGTATCAACGCAGCCACCTGCTCCGGGCTGCGGTGCGTGGTGTCGAGCACTAAGTCGAAGTTGTGAAGGTTGGTGCAATCGGCACCGTATTTTACCCAAAAACGCGCGTTCTCGCTTTTCTTGCGGGCGATTATTTTTCTTACTGCCTCCTCTTTGGTTTCGTATTCCTCACTCTTGCGGGTGGGGTCGTTGAAAATGCGCTCGGCTGCGACGGCGATGTCTGTTTGCAGATACACTTTGAACGATTCGGGCAGGAAAAACCACGCCATGCGGCTGTCCACGATGTAGCCTTTCGGGTCTTTGCCGAGGTCAATGAAAATGCCGTCAATACGTTGGTCAATGGTTGGGTCCATGTCGGCGCGGCGGTTCATTTCAAGTGTGTCAAGTCCGAGTTCTTTGGCCAATTGGCGCTGGATGCGCCCGGTGGACACATATTCGTAGCCTGTTTTTTCACACAATATGCTCGACACCACGCTTTTGCCGCTGCCGAGGTCGCCTGTGATGGTGATTTTGTTCGTCATGTGAGGGACATTGAAGTCGTTAGAGGGTGAAAAATTTAGGTAGAGGGTAGAGGGTGGAGGGTAGAGGGTAGAGGGTAGAGGGTAGAAGGTGGAGGGTGGAGGGTAGAAGGTGGAGGGTAGAAGGTGGAGGGTAGAAGGTGGAGGGTAGAAGGTAGAGGGTAGAAGGTAGAGGGTAGAAGGTGGAGGGTAGAAGGTGGAGGGTAGAAGGTGGAGGGTAGAAGGTGGAGGGTAGAAGGTGATTTCAGTACGACTACTTAGTAGGAGGCTTATTGGGGCTATACCTTGATTCGTTGTAAATACTTAGCCGCTCGCGTCACCCCCACCGGGAGGGGGCGGGGGTGACGCGCTAAGTTTTTACGATTCGTTAGGATTTGTCAGATGCGCATGATTGCTCTCCCTGATTTTGAACAGATTGCAATTTCAGCCATCCCCAAAACTTGGCGGCGCGAGGTATATAGTCAACGCAAATCAGCCTTCCACCTTCTACCCTCCACCTTCTACCTTCTACCTTCTACCTTCTACCCTCCACCTTCTACCCTCTACCCTCCACCCTCCACCTTCTACCCTCCACCTTCTACCCTCCACCTTCTACCCTCCACCTTCTACCCTCCACCCTCCACCTTCTACCCTCCACCTTCTACCCTCTACCCTCTACCCTCCACCTTCTACCTTCTACCCTCCACCTTCTACCCTCTACCCTCCACCTTCTACCCTCCACCTAAAATTCCACCAAAAAAAGAGCGGCAAAAGTAGCGATGACTTTCCATTACTTGCCGCTTACCTTCACAGCTATATTATTGTATGCCTTGCCATGCAGATTCAAGTTGAAACCCTACTTTCCATCGGCGTGTACGCGCTAATGTTTTTCACAACCGTGCGCATCATCCTTGACACGAACAACCCGGCCAAGGCGCTGAGTTATTTGCTGCTCAACGTCATGTTGCCGGTGTTGGGTAGTATCGCCTATTTCACGCTGGGTGTCAACTACCGCAAACGGCAGATTTACAGCAAAAAACTCAAGGCGACCAATCAGCTGCTGATGAGCATCCGCGAAAAATATGTGGCCAAGACCGAGCAACTCATCGAGCGCGACGCACCACAATTGGGCGGCCACACCGAACTCGCTCAGTTGCTGCTGAATGAGGTGCGCGAGCCGTTGTCGCTCAATTGTGTCACCTTGCTGAACAATGGCGAATCGAAATTCCCCGCCTTGCTGGAAGACCTCGAATCGGCCCAACACTTTATCCATATCGAATACTACATCTACGAGGACGACAATATCGGCAATCAGATAAAGGACGTGTTGCTCCGTAAGGCAAAATCGGGCGTGAAAGTGCGGTTCATCTACGACGATTTTGGGAGCAGGGGTCTGAGGCGCGAATTCCTCAAACAACTGAAAGCCGGAAAGGTGGAAGCCTTCCCCTTTTACAAAGTGCGCTGGCCTTTTTTTGCCAGCCGCCTCAACTATCGCAACCACCGAAAAATAATCGTGATAGACGGGCACACGGGCTATGTCGGCGGCATCAACGTGTCCGACCGCTACATCAACACCGTGAAAACCAACACCATGTATTGGCGCGACACCCACATCCGGCTCGAAGGCCCAGCGGTGTGGACACTGCAACACACCTTTCTCGCCGACTGGAATTTTTGCTCCCGACAGCGCATCAACCCCGACGAACGGCTTTTCCCACCCACGTCAAGACCACTCCCCAATGCGCGAGAACTGGTGCAAGTCGTCGCCGGCGGCCCCGACTATCCGCGTTCGGGCATCATGCTGAGCTATTTCACCGCCATCGCCAACGCCAACGAACGCATCTTTCTCACTTCGCCTTATTTCATCCCCAACGCAAGCATTTTCGACGCCCTGCGCAAAGCAGCCTTGAGCGGCAAAGAGGTGCGGCTGCTCGTGCCGGGCATCTCGGATTCAGGCTTCGTGAACTCGGCTTCCCGCTCCTACTACCAAGATTTGCTCGACTGCGGGGTACATATCTACCTCTATCAAAAAGGCTTCGTCCATGCAAAGACCTTGGTAGTGGACGATTACCTGAGTTTTGTGGGCACAGCCAACATGGACAACCGCAGCTTCGACCTGAACTTTGAAATCAACGCGGTCATCTATGGAAAAGAATTTTGCCAAGAACTCGCCGAATCTTTTCTCAACGACCTCAACGACAGCCGCCTCATCACGCAACACGCATGGCGGCGGCGCAACAAATGGCAAGTGTTGGGCGACAAAATCGCCCGCCTGTTTTCGCCCTTGCTCTGATTCGTTACCTTCGCCCAAAAAAGTGCTATACCCATGAAAAACAAGCACTTAGTTTTGCTTTTTCTCGCCGTGTTGGCCTTAGGGCTGCTCGCTCGCAGGCTCCCGTGGCCGCTCAAGCAAATGCTGCAAACCGATTTGATTGCGGTGGACACGGCACAAGTGACGCAGGTGGCCATCCTGCACCCCGACCAATCTGAACTGCTGCTCGAACGCACCGAGGCAGGCTGGGCAGCGGCGCAGGATTTGCGTTCCGTCGTCGTGGAGGCCGAAAAAATCGAGCATATCCTCCAAGCCCTCCGCTCCATTCGTTCCTTGCGCATAGTGAAAACCCGCCGCCCCGACACGCTCGGTTTTTCCGAAAAAAAACACCTGCAAATCCTTGTTTTTCGAGACAGCAAAATAATCGAGCAGTTTGAAATCGGCGACGAGCACTCCGAAAACGGCCAACCTGCCACCTATATCCGCCTCAGCCGCCACGAAGGCATTTATTTGGTGGAAAACCACCTGCGCGGCATTTTCTCAAAATCCCTGCACTACTTCCGAAGCCCCACAGTGGCGCAGTTCGACCCTCAGACTGTCCGTGCCGTCATGCTCGAATGGCCCGCGCAGACACCCGTTTTTTTTGAAAAAAACGACTCCACCCGGCTATGGGAAACGCCCGCACTTGCCCCAGTGCCTCACGACTCCATGCTGACTTGGCTATCCCTTTTCAACCGCCTCAATGGCAGCCCTTTTGCCGACCACTTCGACGAAAGCCGCGCCCGCAAGACGTGGCTCCAACGCACCACGCTGCACCTAGCCTCGTCAGACTCGCTGGTTTTCAGGCTCTTCTATGTGCAGCCGCCCGAATTGCCCGAAGAAATCACCTTAGCCAAAAAAGGACTGTCAACGTGGGTTTTTCACTCGTCGCAGAACCCTTCCAACTTTTTTGCCCCCACCGACACCGCCCAATTGCGCTGGATGAGCCATTGGCTGCAGCCAAACCAATTGCGCTGACGTGCTTGCTTTTGAACATACGCTTCGCGCCGCCAGGTTTTGGGCATGGCTACAAACACAATCCGGTCAAAATCAAGGAGGGCGAGCATATTGAACTGACAAATCTTAGCGAATCAAGGTATAATTTGCCTGAAATAAACACCCGCGCCATGACGCTCACCCAAACCACACTTGCCAATTGGGGCAATTACCCCGCGATCGAGGCCCGCGTCGCCACGCCCGAAAGTATCGAGGAGGTGAGAGCGTGCCTGTTATCGCAGGAGCGCCTTATCGCTCGCGGCAACGGAAAATGTTACGGCGACGCGGCACTTGGCCCCTCCGTCCTTTCGACGCTACGCCTCAATCGCGTGCTGCAATTCGAGCCTCAAACAGGCCAAATAGAATGTCAGGCAGGCGTGTTGTTGGCAGACTTGCTCGAACTCGTCGTGCCAGCAGGCTGGTTTTTCCACGTCACGCCCGGCATCAAGTTCATCACCGTCGGCGGAGCCATTGCCAGCGATGTGCACGGCAAAAACCACCCCGCAAAAGGCTGTTTTTCCAATTGGCTGCACTCGTTCGAGTTGATGCTCGCATCAGGGGAAATCGTGACTTGCTCGCGCACGGAGCACCCCGACCTGTTTTGGCAGACTTGCGGCGGCATGGGTTGGACGGGCATCATCCTTTCCGCAAAATTCCAATTAATGGAAATATCCTCCGCACAACTCCGACAGATGACGGTGCGAGCCGCCGATTTGGACAGGTTGTTCAGCGCCTTCGAGGAAAACCGCCGCTGGCCCTATCAAGTGGCATGGCTCGACGGGATGCACCCGCACGGGCGAGGAGCCGTGTTTCTGGCGGAGCATCTGAGAGAAAGAGAGGCGAGTTCGCCGCTCACATTTCCGGCAAAAAAATCCGTGAACGTTCCGCTGTTCGCCCCTGCTTGGCTGCTCAATCCGCTGACCATCAAGACCTACAACGAACTTTTTTATAGAAAAAACCAACCTAACGAAAAGGTTGTTGACCTCGATGCTTGTTTCTATCCACTCGACCGCATCGGCCATTGGAATCGGCTTTACGGGCGGCGCGGCTTCATCCAATATCAATGTTGCCTGCCGGAAGAGCAAAGTTTGGAAGGACTGAAAAAGATGCTGGCACTGATTCAAAAAAGCCCCGAAACACCGTTTCTGACGGTGCTAAAACGCCACGGAGAGCGCCCGCCGGAAGCGGTGCACTCATTCCCCATCAAGGGCTATTCGCTGGCGCTGGATTTTCCGCGCACGAAGACCATTTTCCATTTAGTGGAAAAATTAGATGACTTGGTGTGGAGCCTGGGCGGCAAGATTTATTTGACCAAAGATGCGTGTTCCGCGCCGCGAATGGGGCAGGTGAACCCCTCGGCTTTTGGCTCGGAAAAGTTTTATTCGCTGCTGAAGGAGCGGCTGCTGCAACCCGACAAAAGATTGGAAGAATGAAGCGCAAATCCACTCACCGGCTCAATGAGTCAATAGAGATTTCGCTTCATCTTCCATAAAAAAGTTGTCCGCGTTCTCGACGGGTATATCGCCTGTGGCAGTTTGCAGCAAATAATAGCGCGAGGCATCATTCGGTATCGCACGAGGCATTATGCCTGATGCAGAATGGGTAGGTACATTTTGCCCTTCGCTCGTCGAATGACAACTTTGCATCAAAAACAGCCATGCAAAAAGAAAGCCCCGCAAAGGCAATTGCGAAGGCTGGCGGTGCTTGTTGCTCGGAATACCCAACATATCACAAGGAAAACGGATTGATATAGTCAACGACTGCCGATTAGTCGTGGCAAACACTCACGTCATCAATGAAATTTTTATGAAAAAACACTTCTACAACTTCCTCCTGCTCGCGGCTCCGCTCGTCGCCCTCGCCCAACCCACCCACCCTTTCACCCCGCCTGAATATGCGCCCGCAAAGGCCGTCTTGATAGAATGGGACTTCAACCCAAACACTTGGAGCCTTTATTCGCCTCTGATAGCCGCTTGTCGGGAAGCGGTGGAGACCATTTGCGTGGTGCGCGACATGGGCGAGGAAAACATCATGCGCAACAGGCTGACGCAGGACGGCGTGTCGCTGGACAACGTGAGCTTCGTGCACGTTCCTTGTGAGCGCATGTGGATACGCGACCACGGCCCCTTTGCGATTATGACCGACGAGGGCATGGCGTTCATGGAATTCGACGACCACGCCAACAGCGGCATGGACGAGTACCTGCCGACCAACTTGGCCAACCTGTGGGGCTTGCCAGTGTTCGAGTTGCCGTGGGTGTTCGATGGCGGCAACTTGATGGTGGACGGGCACGGCACGCTTTTTTGCACCAACGGCCTCTACTCGCGCAACCCCAACATGAGCAAACAACAAATCCACGCCGACTTGGAGCAGTATATGGGCATAAAACGAGTGGTGGCGCTCAAATCGCAGCACAACGACTATTGGAAACACATTGATATGCAGGTAAAATTGCTCGACGACAGCACCCTCGTCGTGTCGAGCGTGGCGCTCGGCTCAAGCGCCAACTATGACTCGCTGGAACACAATTACAACCTGCTGGCGGCATTGGAATCGCCTAATGGACAGCCTTATCGCATCGCTCGACTGCCACACGCCGACAACTGGAAAACCTACGCCAACGCGCTGCTGCTCAACAACCACCTCCTCGTGCCGACCTATTCGCACCCAAACGACTCGCTGGCCTTGGCCACCTACGCCTCTCTCCTGCCCAACCACACGGTCGTCGGCATTGACTGCAATAAAATCATCGGCTGGGAGGGCGCATTGCACTGCATCACCATGCAACTGTTCGACGACGCGCAGGTAAGCCGCGTGAAGAATGTCTCCACACGCGACGACGGCTTTAGTGTGTGGCCCAACCCCGTGCCGGCAGGCGGCACATTGTGGGTTCGTTTTGCCGATGAATGGCACGACGCGACGTGGGTGCAAGTGCTCGACGTGCAAGGGCGGGCGCTACACTCGCAATGGCTCGTGCCTTCCGACGCGGCAGCGGTGCGCTTGCCTGTTCACCTGACACCGGGAGTGTACTGGCTGCAAGCAAGTGGGGGGCAGCACATGGGTGTGCGGCGGTTTGTGGTACGATAGAGGGTGGAGAGGATGGCAGGCGGAAAGCTGGTTCCCGTTTGGGACTGTTCATGCGAAGTGGGAATGAACTTCTTAATTCAACGTGAGCTCGAAGATATTTCCGCGCCCTGCTTGGTGTTTGTTTTCACCAAGCAGTATCGCGAGCGGCGACGCGACGCTCACCGCGACAACAACGAACAACAAACAACGAACAACAAACAACGAACAACGAACAACCTTCAAACCCCACGCAAACGACACAAAATCCGACTTTCATGAAAAACATCCATATCTTCTTTATCGCGCTATTCCCCCCCCTTTTTCTCACAGCCCAAACGCAGTCCATTTCCGGTATCGTGCTCGACAAGGACTCGCGCCAACCGCTTGTCGGCGCGACGGTGCAGGTGCTGAACACCACTCCCGCCATCGGGGCGGTATCGGACGCGGAGGGCAAGTTTTCCTTAAAAAACGTCCCGCTTGGCCGCCACCAAATCCAATGCACCTACTTTGGCTACGACCCTTGGCTAAGCGACCCGCTCATCATCAGTAGTGTGCGCGAGACGTACTTGACCATCGGGCTTACGGAGGCGGTGCTGAAAACGCAGGAGGTGGTAGTGTCGGCTCGACGCCGCGGCAACGAACCCATCAACGAGCTCGCCTTGCTTAGCACCCGCTCTTTCTCGGTGGACGAAACCCAACGCTACGCCGCCAGTGCCAACGACCCCGGCAGAATGGTGCAAGCCCTGCCGGGCGTACAACCCAGCCGCGACAGCCGCTCCGACATCGTGGTGCGTGGCAACTCTGGCATCGGCCTGCTCTGGCGATTGGAGGGCGTGGACATTCCAAATCCCAATCACTTTGCCCGACGCGGCTCCTCCGGTGGCGGCATCACGATATTCTCCATCAGTATGCTCGCTAACTCTGACTTTAGCACCGGGGCTTTTCCGGCGGAATACGGCAACGCCTACAGCGGCGTGTTCGACATTCATTTCCGAAAAGGCAATCCCGACAAGCGAGCCTACACCTTTCGCGCCGGGATGTTGGGGCTTGATTTCAGCACGGAAGGCCCGTTCAAAAAAGGCGGAGAGGCCACCTATTTGGTCAATTACCGCTATTCCACGCTCGGCATTTTGAACAAAATGGGTCTCCACCTCGTGGGCGAGCGCATTGACAACACTTTTCAGGATTTGTCTTTCAACCTTTATTTTCCTTCCAAAAACAAAAAACATCTGTTCACGCTTTGGGGCATTGGCGGCCTGAGCCAAGAGACCGAGAACGCCGTGGAAAACACCGCCGAATGGCGCTCGTATTCCGACTACTTCACCCGCCATTTCAACACGAGCATGGGCGCGGTGGGGGCCACGCACACGGTGCTGCTCGATGAAACCGCATATTTGAAAACCAGCATCGTCGCAACGGGACAGGACGTTGACTGGCGGAACGACACGCTCAATGCAGCGCGGGTGCCATTTGCCGTGAACACCGAGCGATACAAGGAGGGGCGTTTTGTGTTGTCCTCGTTTTTGAGCAAAAAATTCAGCCCGCGCGTGGCGCTGAAAACCGGCTTTTTCATCAACCACATACCCTACGATTTTTTCCGCGAGACGCTGGGCGACTCGTCGTCCATCGGAGCGAAAGGCAGCACCCAATTGTTGCAGCCGTATTTTCAATTCAGATTCCGACCGACCGACAAACTGACTTTCAACGCGGGTCTGCACGCCTTGTTTTTCACCCTCAACGCGACTTCGAGCATTGAGCCACGCCTTGCTGCCAAGTATCAGTTTTCGGAAAAACAATCCATCAGCCTCGCATGGGGGCTGCACGGGCGGGTGCTGCCGTTGGGCAACTATTTCACTCGTATCGGCGGGAGGGAAGTGAACCTGAACACGGACTTGATAAGAGCGCAACACCTCGTGGCTGGCTGGGATTGGCTGTTGGGCCGAGCGTCGCGTGTTCATGTGGAGGTCTATCGCCAAACATTCAGGGACGTGCCGGTGGCGAAAAACCCGGCGAGCAGTTGGAGCATCCTGAACACGATTGACGGTTTTGCAAAACAGGAAATGAGCAACGGGGGCGCGGGCGAAAACATCGGCGTGGATGCAAGCGTGGAAAAATCGTTCACGGGCGGCACTTTTTTCATTGTCGGTGGCTCGGTGATGCGTTCGCGGTATAAAGACATCAGCGGGCGTGAGCACCCGACGGTGTTCGACAGCGGCAAGTCAGCCACTTTCACGGGCGGCAAGGAGTGGACGTTTCGCAACGCCTCCATGCTACAGCTTGGCCTGCGCGTCATCTACAATGGCGGTCAACGACTGATGCCTTTGTTGCCCGGACAGACCGTCAATCGCTACTCGCCAGAGCCGCTGTTGGACGAAAGCCGCGCTTTTCAAGAGCGCGTGGAAGCGTATTTCCGCCCTGATTTGCGCATTGCTTTTCGGAAAAACAACCCGCGCGCGGCATGGTGGCTCGCGCTGGATGTGCAAAACGTGATGGGGCGCCGCAATGTGGACCCGCTCAACCGCACTTATGACCCCGACCTGAATCAGTGGGTGTTCCGGGAGCAGTCGGGACTGACGCCAGTGCTGAGTTTTCAAATAGATTGGTAAAACGTGCGTGTGCTTTATCCATGCGGTGGCTTGAAATCACCGCCTGAATAAGGCTGCCTTCGCAAGAGGTTTTGCACATCGGATGCTCATGCAGGGGGACACACATCCCGCCTCAATCGCCCAGCCCCGCGTCGAGGTCCGTCAGTCGCTTGTCCAACGCCTCGTAGCGTTCGTTGAACTGCGCGATTTGGATTTCCTCGTTGGCCAGCAGCGCGTCGAGCTCGGAGAAGTTGCCTTGGATGCGCTCGCGGATGGTGTGCACATAGCCGCGCAGTTTGGTGTCGAGCGCCTCCTGCATCCGGCCTCGTCCCTTGGCGATTTCCTCGGTGTAGCCGTTGATGATTTTGCGGCGCTGCAAGCCGGCGGTCACGCCCGCGAACAGCATGCCCAGCCCCGTGAGCACTCCGCCCGTGATGTCGAGCACGGTGATTTTGGTGACGCCGGCCAAGATGATGCCCACGATGGCGGCTCCGCTTCCGGCAGCGATATTGGGCGATACGGCGGCGTTTTCGGGGAACAGGCGCTCGTCGTTGAAATTTTCGGAACGCGACATGAAGCGCGAGAACGCCTCTTGCAATTCTTTGAGCACGGCAGCGCGCTTGTCGGCGATGTCCTCAAAAATGTAGGAATCACTTTTCACCACCGTGTTGCTCGTTCGGATTTTGAGGTCAATCATCTTGGCCATTTGCTGCACGGAATCGGCCAAATCCACCACGCCTTCGTTGAGTTTGATTTTTAGTTCGCCGTTGAGTTGCAGCTCGAGTTTTTGGGTCAGTTCGTCGAGCCAGTCTTTTATGGAGGCTTGTTTGCGGAAGATGCCTTTGAACGAGCGCACGAGCATGGAGGGGAAAGAAAGACCATCGGAAAGTTCGTCGCCGATGTCTTTGGTGATGCGGGCGTAGCCATTGAGGAGGTTCTCGATGAGCAAGCCGACTTGATGGTTCGATTTTTTTTCCTGATTGTCGAGAGTCAGGCTGATGTCGTGGCGGAAATGGGTGTCGGCTTTGAATTGCGCTGCGCGGGTGTCGAGGTCGTGGCGAATGCGAGCGAGAATGCCGCGAGCGGTCGTGAGGTTGTTTTTGAGTTTGAGCATGGCTCCACGACCGCCGGTGACGTGGGTGCGAATGTAGTCGCGCACGGTGGAGAAGCCGCTTTCGTCGAATCTGCCTTCCATCTCAGCCTTGGCGCTGGTGGCAAAAATGGGCGGCTCGGCCATGCCTTTCTTTTGGGCAAAATCGAAAAGGCCGCGCTCGTTCACCGCCAAATCTTCCGCCGAGAGCAAGTCTTTTTGCTGCAACACGAAAATGATTTTTTTGTGCCAATCGCGGTGAATGAATTCAAAAAAATCCCATGCCGACTGACGGTAGGGGTTTTTGGCCTCAAAGACAAAAATGACGAGGTCGCTGGCAGGTATGAAATTCTCGGTGATTTCCTGATGGCGCTCCACGATGGAATTGGTGCCGGGCGTGTCCACTACGGCAATGTCGCGCAGGATATCAACTGGCAGATAGACCTTTTTAAGATATGGATTGACGACCACCGTTTCCTCTTTTTCCGCGTAGAGAATCTGTTGGATGGTGTCGGTCAGCGGTTGCGGGGCCACGGGGCATATCTCCCGCCCCGCGTCGAGCAGGGCATTGACGAAGCTGCTTTTGCCCGCCTTCACTTCCCCCACGATGACGAACATGAAGGGGTCGTTCATGCGGTTGCGCAATTCGCCGACGGTGGCGGCCAAATCTTTGTGGCCGATTTCCGCGCTGAGCGATTGCAGGTCTTTGACAAGGTCTTCGACCTGCGCACGAATGGCTTTGGTGCGTTGGTTGAGAATCATGCAGCAAACGTATCCAAAATTCTGGAAAACATGGCGTTGAGTTGCGTGGGGCGATAGGACACGGCCTACACCGAGCACACGGATATGGGCCTGCCGCACTACCTTTGCCCGATTGAACACTTATTTCAAGCAATGAACTTCAAACTTCTTTTTCCCACTTTCCGAAACCGCTACCTGTTCGTGCGCGACAGGCTAAAAAAGTACGCCGGAAACGAACAACCTCACCCCGACGAGCCTGTCAGAAAGGGAACAACAAACACCCCCGCCCCGACAAGCCCAGCCCCTACCGGCGCGGGCGGGCAGCCGGACGGGAATCAACTAACAACCAACAATAAGCAACCAACAATTCACAACGGATTAAACCTCGGCACTGGTGAGGGCGACTACGACCGCATGATTGCTGCTTACTGCACCGAGTTGATTGCTTGTGATGTGAACGAGGAAGACCTTGCCCATGCCCGCGCACTCAATGCAGGCGTGATGAATCTTCGCTACGAGCCCAACAACGCGCTGGCTTTGACGTATCCCGACCAGTATTTCGACCTCATCGTGAGTTGCGAAGTCATAGAACACGTCGGCGACCCGGCACAAATGCTCCGCGAGATGAGCCGCGTGATGAAGCCCGGCGGCGTGGCAATTATGACTTTTCCGAGCCGCGAGTTCCCTATCACATACGACCCCGTGAACCGTATATGGCAGGTGACTCGGAGCGAGGGCAGCCGTGAATACGCGATTTCGCAAGGCGCTTATGCTTTTGGCCACGATTACCTGATTGGCTCGGACGACTTTCGGCGTTGGGCACGGGAGGCAGGTTTTGAGATAGTAGAGTTTAAGGGGCTGAGCCGTCACTTTGTCGGGTTGTTGGAAATGTATTGGACGGGTATCGTGCAACGCATTTTTAAAAAAAACGCCCACAACGTGAGCGAAGAAAAGGAGCGCAAGGGGGGGGCCTTACGCCCAGCCTCGACCAAGGAGCCAGCCCTTGTTTTCATCACGGATAGCGTGCTCTGGCTCGACAAACTCCTGTTCGGATGGACAGGGCGGAGTGTGGGGAAGGGCGTTGTCTTGAGGAAAAAATAAGAGGAGGGATTGAAGTCAAGACAGTCCCTTAACCAGTTTTTTATCAAAGTTTAACTACGAATTTCGATATATTATTTTGATGATTGCCTATCAAGGGAGGATTTTTGCAATGAAAAAATTTTCTTTACCAAAGAGGCCTCATCATGTTAGCCAGCGAGACTTTATCCTACGAGCAACGTTTCTTGCAATTTGAACAGAGTCGGGGCAGAATCTCCGTGCTACAGGTGTCGCACCCCGACGGCCAGCCCTTCCATCTCAATGTCTATTCCCCCGGGCACCATTCGTTCTACTACGCCGAGCGATTTCCTAAGGAGCGCATCGTGCTGCATTTCACCGCAGGTTTCTTGCAAGGCGACGTGCCGTGGCTGACGCGCTCCAACAAGTATGTTTCGGTGCCATTCGTGGTCGGTCGCACTGGCGAAATTTTCAACCTTTACCGCTCGGCTTATTGGTCGTATCACCTTGGCGTGGGCGATAGGCGCTGGGATAGGGCTTCCATCGGTATCGAGTTGAGCAATATAGGGCCTTTGGTGCTGGAAGGCAATATGCTGAAATACGAGGTGCAGCGGCAACTGCCCGACGGGCAGCTCGTCACCGTGCGCTACGATTACTGCGATGTCAATGAATCGGCCTATTATCAACGCATACCGCAGCGATACAGGGGTCACGAGTTTTTCGCTGCCTTCACCGATGCCCAATACAGCTCGCTGGCGCGTTTGCTGGTGTACCTGACCAACCGCTACAATATCCCGCGCGTTTTTCTTCCGCCCGCCACTCGTTTTGATGCCTTGCCTCAGAACTTCTCGCATAGAGGCATTTTGAGCCATGTCAACTACCGTCCTTCTGGCAAATGGGACATTGGCCCTGCGTTCGATTGGGCGCGGCTGGAGGCGGCAGTCAGCCAACAAGTCATTCTCGAACCCTAAATTTTATTTCAACGCCATGAAAAGAGATTTGAATCAACTCATCGGAGCTATTATGTTCATAGTGGGAGCGGCCACCTTCCTGCTCGCCGCATTTATGAAAGTCCAATCGGGCGGAGTGCCGGCAGCGGCTTTCCTAATCATCATCCTGTCCATCGGATGTTATTTTCCCGACCTGTTTCAAGATGGCTCCAACGCCCCATCCACCCTTCGGATTTGCGTCCTCATGGTCGTCGCCGTTTTTTCGGTCATCATGGTGAAAGCAGGTTGGGAAGTACGCGACCTTTCCCATTTTTACGCGAACGAATCATGGATTTATATCCTCGGCTTGGCTTTCGGAGCAAAGGTGACGCAAAGTTTTGCCGAATTCATGTCGGGCAGGCTTGGCAAAAAAGGCAACGCGGCTCCTACAATCAGCACGAGAACAGCAAGCAGCATGACGGCCCCCAGCATCAACGGCGGAACGAGCAGTTATGCCACCCACATCGAGCGCAACGCGCTCGCGGGCAACCCTGACGACTATGGCGATGTGTGAGGTTCGGGTGAGCGTCATGGTACGGGTGTTTATTCCAGACAAACCATACCTTGATTCGCCAAGATTTATCATCTGATGCCCATGATTGCTCTGCCTGATTCTGAACAAGACACGAAGTACGAGGCCGTCTCACAAGTTTAAATTTCGACAGGATTAACAAGATTTACAGGCTTTTTCACCCGAAAAAGGGCGCGAATCGTAAAAACTTAGTCAGCCTCCAAACGCAGAGTACCCGGATGACAGCCTTATATGTTTTTGACAGGATTTACAGGTTTTTTGGCGGCGAAGCCTCCTCATCTATCCTGTAAATCTTGTGAACCCTGTCAAAATTCAATGTCTGTTGTCCTGCCTAAGTTTTTACCGCGAATCTTGTCAACCCTGTCAAGCAAACATCACTTATGAGACATCCTCATGAAGTATGTCTTCGGGCAATCTCTTACTTTTTTTGAAGCACATACCAGAAATAAATCAACTTGCCAGAGCGCAAATCCTCGTCAATCTGCGAGCCTTTCACGCCGCCGAATTCCTCGAAAAATTTGACATAACGGGCGGGAATTTGTCTGCGGATGCGGGCGCGTTTCATATCATCTTCAAGCGCAATCGCCTGCACCACATTTTCAGAAATCACCTTCTTGGCAACAAGTGAAAGCCCGCTACCCAACAGGGTTTGCTCGAATGTTGCGAGGTTTTTGGGGTCGCGCATATCCGTTATCAAAAAATAACCGCCGGGACGCAACACTCGCTTTACCTCCGCAAAAAAATTGGCCACTGAGCCATAGGCGTGGCTCGATTCGACATTGATAACGACATCGAAGCGGCCATCTTCAAAAGGGATTTGTTCAGCGTTGCCCGTCACATAGCCGAGATTGGGGCTTTTGTGCCGCTTGTTGGCAAACGCGACGGCGTTGTCGGCTATGTCCATGCCTGTGATGCTTGTGGGTTTCAGGTAACGGGCTATGTAGGAAGCGCCGCCACCGCGCCCGCTACCGATTTCGAGCATCGTTTTTCCCTCAATATCGGTTTGTGTGACCAAGAAATGATAGAGTTGGAGCGGATAGCGGTCAGGTTCATCGGCTTCTGAAAGTTCGGGCCGGGCCACCTGCTCATCCGGCTCAAAGCCGTAGTTCATAAACACCCAATCGTCGAAAGGGAAATTTTTGGCGAGGCGGTTGTAAATAGGCTTCCAAGCAATGCGGCGAAACCATGGAAATTCCGTCAATTCAAGAAAGATTTTTGCGAGCATAGAGCGGGAGTGTTTTACAAAACAGCGCAAGAACGCACAATTCCTCAGGCTTTCAACGAACCATTTTTCAAGCGCACCTTCTTGAAAGAATAGGCACCTCGATATTCAACGAAAACTCAACTTTCGGCTACTGAATCAAGCAGTAAAAATCAACGGTTTACAGAGAGAACACGAGCCACCGCCGAAAACTTGGGATGATTCATGTTTTTTTACCTTTGCCCACCCTTGCACTTCGGAACGCCGCGTTCCGAAGCAGTCGTAACAACGACATTCGATGCCAGGCGGAACAGCATACCGCCATACATAATTGATTTTCATGGACAACAAACTTGAAATCCTCCAATCCAAACTCGCCGAGGCAAAACTCGGCGGCGGCCAGACCCGCATAGATGCTCAACACAAAAAAGGAAAACTAACAGCCCGCGAGCGCGTCCATTTCCTGCTCGACGAGGACAGCTTCGAAGAAATCGGCGCGCTCGTCACGCACCGCAGCACCGATTTTGGCATGGCCGAGCAACAGTTTCTCGGCGACGGCGTGGTGACGGGCTACGGCACCATTGGCGGGCGGCTCGTGTATGTCTTTGCACAGGATTTCACCGTGTTCGGCGGCTCACTGTCCGAAACCCACGCGGAGAAAATTTGCAAAATCATGGACTTGGCCATGAAAAACGGCGCGCCCGTCATCGGCCTCAACGACTCGGGCGGCGCACGCATTCAAGAAGGGGTGAACTCTTTGGGCGGCTACGCCGATATTTTTTACCGCAACGTGCAAGCCAGCGGTGTCATCCCGCAAATCTCCGCCATCCTCGGCCCCTGCGCAGGTGGCGCGGTGTATAGCCCGGCCATGACCGATTTCATCCTGATGGTGGAAGGCAGCTCCTACATGTTCGTGACTGGCCCCAACGTGGTGAAAACCGTCACTAACGAAAACGTCACTTCCGAAGAACTCGGCGGCGCCAGCACCCATGCCACCAAATCCGGCGTGACCCACCTCGTGGCCTCCAACGACGTGGATTGCATGGCCAAAATCAAACGCCTGCTTTCCTTCATCCCCCAAAACTGCGAGGACAAAGCACCCACATTGCCTTACACACTTGGCGACGAATACCGCGACGAACTGACCTCCATCATCCCCGAAAACGCCAATCAACCATACGACATGAAAGAGGTGATTGCGGGCATTGTGGATGCGGAGTCGTTTTTTGAAATCCATGAAAACTACGCGGAAAACATCGTCGTCGGTTTCGCCCGCCTCGCCGGGCGCAGCATCGGCATCGTGGCGAACCAGCCGATGAACCTCGCTGGCGTACTCGATGTAAATTCTTCCAAAAAAGCCGCGCGTTTCGTGCGTTTTTGCGACTGTTTCAACATCCCCTTGCTAGTGCTCGAAGACGTGCCCGGCTTCCTGCCCGGTACCGACCAAGAGTGGAACGCCATCATCACCAACGGCGCTAAACTGCTCTACGCCTTCTCCGAAGCCACCGTGCCGCGCATCACCGTCATTACCCGCAAAGCATACGGCGGCGCTTACGATGTGATGAACTCCAAACACATCGGCGCCGACATGAACTTCGCGTGGCCTTCTGCCGAAATCGCCGTGATGGGCGCGAAAGGCGCCTCCGAAATCATTTTCAAAAAGGAGATAGACGCGGCGGACGACCCCGCTGCCAAACTTTTAGAGAAAGAAAAAGAATATGCCAACACTTTCGCAAACCCCTACCGCGCCGCCGCACGCGGCTTCATTGACGAAGTGATTCATCCCCGCGAGACGCGACGAAAACTCATCAAAGCTTTCGCGATGCTGGAACACAAGGCGGTGGCGCGGGCGAAAAGGAAGCATGGAAACGTGCCGTTGTGAGAATGAAGGCTATTCGCTCTTTGGGCACTGAAATGTTTTATACCTCGCTCCGCCAGGTTTTGAGCATGGCTAAAAGCGCAATCTGTTCAAAATCAGATAGAAAAATCATGAGCAACTGACAAGTCATAGCGAGTCAAGGTATATTTTCGCAAAAGTCAACTCCCACGACTATTTTCCATTCCACCTGCTCCCCGACCTTTCGCGTCGCCCACCCACCTGTTTCGGTCGTTAGTCGAAAAAAGGGAACCGTGCGGTCAGCCCAGCCTACTTTTCCCTTCTTTTTAGGCATTTTCTACTGCTATGATTACAAAAACGGGTTTTCTTACCCTTCTTTTGATGTGGCTTGCTGCCACCTTTCCTCTATTGGCCCAACAGTCCAGTGTGCGCGGGCAATTGCAAGGCTCCAATGGAGAAGCCGTCGCCTTTGCCAACGTGGCGTTGTTCACAGCCGCCGATAGCAGCCTTTACAAGGCAGGCGCCAGCGACGATGCCGGCATTTTCGACATGAATGGCTTGGGAGCTGGGCACTACTATCTGAAAGTGGTCGGCCTCGGATTCGGCGAATTTCAGCAGCCGGGCATCCGCTTGGCAGAAGGCCAACGCTTGGATTTGGGAGTGCTCACCCTGACCGCCAAGGATATCAATTTGGCGGAAACGACCGTGACGGCATCGAGGGTCATGGTCGAAATCAAGCCCGACCGTACCGTTTTCAACGTGGAAGGCACCATCAATAGCGCAGGCTCGGATGCCATCACCCTCCTCCGCAAAGCGCCCAGCGTGACGGTGGACAACAACGACAATATCAGCGTGTTGGGGCGTTCGGGAGTGCTGCTCTATGTGGACGGTAAGCGGCTGCCCCTCACGGGCGATGACCTCACCAACTACCTGCAAAACTTACCCGCCGAACAAATTGACCGCATCGAAATCATCACAAACCCCGGCGCACGATACGAAGCGGAAGGCAATGCGGGCATCATTGACATCCGGCTTAAAAAAGACAAAAACCTCGGCGCCAATGGCTCCGTGAACACTACCCACAGCATGGGTCGCCACCACCGCTCCAACCTCAGCAGCAGCGCCAACTATCGCAACAAACGCCTCAATGCCTTCGGCACAGGCGGGCTTGGCGATGGTGCGGGATTCAACGAAATGAAATTCCTGAGCTATCTCAACGGGATGGAGCAAAGCGAAATCAACAACCACCGCAACGATTGGGATTTTCTCAACTATCGCGTTGGCGCAGATTTTTTCCTGACCGACAAGCATACCATCGGGATGCTGGTGGGAGGCGGAAGCAACAAGCGGCTCAATTATTCATTCAACCGCATCACGCTCGCTCAGGAAAACACACCCGCGTCGATTGACAGCATTCTGGTAGCCAACACGACGGCCAACAATCTCCGCCATCAACAAACCTACAACCTCAACTACCGGTTCGACAACAGGAACGGTCGCAGCCTCAATATGGACTTCGACTACGGCCACTACCAAAACGACAGCAAACGCTACCAGCCCAACCGCTACTTCGATGCCTCGGAGGAGAATGTGCTCACCGAAATCATCAACAGTTTCGACACCCCCACCGACATTGACATTTACACCTTTCAGGTGGACTATGAGGACAAACTCTGGGGCGGCACACTAGGGGCAGGCTCTAAGCTCAGCCGCGTGATTTCAGACAACACGTTTTTGTTTTTTGACGAAATAAACGAAACCCCTCTGCTCAATGCTCGCCGCTCCAACCTGTTCAAATACGATGAAAAAGTGTACGCAGGCTATGTGAACTACGCCCGTGCGCTGAACACAAAATGGAAATTTTCCGCCGGGCTTCGCGCAGAACAAACCGACGCAAGAGGAGACTTGCAGGCCTTCTTGCCCGAACTGGAAGAACCTCCCGTCTTGTTCAATTACCTCAGCTGGTTTCCGAGCGCGGGGCTGACGTGGGATGTGGCCCCCAAACACACCCTCGCCCTCAACGGCGGCCGGCGCATCAACCGACCCGACTATAACGTGCTCAACCCTTTCAACAACCAAATCAGCCAACTTTCCTACGAAAAAGGCAACCCCTATCTCCGTCCCGAAATCGTGAACAACCTCGAGCTCGGCTACACACTCGCCTATCGCTACAACCTAAAAATAGCCTACAGCCGCACGACAGACCAAATCACCCGGCTCATCGCGCCAGACAAAGAAGACCCGCGAGCAGGCTTCATCACATGGGCCAACTTGGCCGACCAAACCGTGTGGAGCCTCAACGTCAGCGCACCCGTTCAAATCCTCAAATGGTGGAATGCTTATTTCAACGCCAGCGCCTCGCATTTGGACAACCAAGCCGACTACGGCAACGGCGCGGTAGTGGACGTGCAGGCATTCACATACAGCATTTACCAGCAACACACCTTCGATATGCCGTTTGGCCTAAAAGGTGAAATCTCCGGCTACTATTCTGGCCCCGGCGTGTGGGGCGGCGTGTTTCTCTACGAATCCAATTGGAGCCTCAATTTGGGCTTGCAGCGCAAGTTTTTGCGTGAGCGCCTCACGGTGCGCCTCAGCGCCGACGATATTTTCTACGAAACCGGCTGGGATGGCTACTCCAACTTCGACGGGCTGCTCTCCTATGGCAGTGGCCGTTGGGACAGTCGTCGGGTAGGGATAAGCTTGGGCTACCGCTTTGGCAACGACAATGTGAAATCGCGCAAACGAAGCACTGGCATCGAGGCAGAGGCCGGCAGGGTGAAAGACTAAGACTCGCGGCTGGCCAGCGTTAAATTACCACTCTTTTTTTTCCTTCGCACAATTCGCCGTCAGGCATGGCGTTAAGGGCGTGTTCACAATTTGTGACCCCTCAACGGCGAGTTTTTCAACTCGTTTTTGGCCCCCACCTCAAGCCAGTTCCCCATCCAACTCGTGTCGCAAGCGGCACTAATCCTTTTTATCAAACAATACTAAAACGCCGATTCCATGGCAAAAACAGCACTACTCCTGCCTTTGGTGCTGGCCATCACAGCCAACCTGTATGCCCAGCTGCCTGCTCCTTGTGGAGGTTCTTCCGAAACCGCCAACTCCTGTCAAAACGCCTGTATCTACTGCAACTTCGATGGGCTTACCGGCTCTACCGCCTTTGGCGATTCGGACGGTGGCAACGACGTTGATTTTTGCGGCACACTCGAAAATGCCCAGTGGATTGGATTCATCGCAGGCTCCACTTCTGCCACCTTCACCGCCAACCCTTTCTTTTGCAACGACGGCAACGGGGTGCAAATCGCCTTGTATGCCGATTGCACCTCCGCACCGCTCAAATGCAACATTGGCAAGGAGAACGGCGGAAACACCCCCGTCTCAGTGTCGGTGGACAACCTCAACCCCGGCTCCAACTATTATCTCCTCATTGACGGCTATGCGGGCGACCTGTGCAACTTCACTATTTCGGTGACCCCAAACGATGCCGTTTACGAGCCGCCATTGGGCATGGTCGGCCCCATCTCCGGCCCCACAGAGGCGTGCCCCGGCGCGGTGTTCCCCTACTTCGTCGCAGCCGTGCAAGGCGCGGGTGCCTACATTTGGGATGGCCCGCCCGGCACCCTCGTGAACGGAGAGCCAGTACCTGCCGTCGTGCTGGGGCCCGCAGGCAGCCTCGTGGACATCACCATTGGCGACCAAAGCGGCCCGATATGCGTCCAAGCCGCCAACTCATGCAAGCGAAACCCTCCCTGCGCCAGCTCGCTCAACATCACGGTGCTACCCGATTCGTACCGCCCGACCTTGACAATGGAAAAGCCCCAGACGCTCAATTGCACCAATGAACCGGCTGAACTCGTGGTGCAAGTCACCCCCCCCGCCAACTATGCCTACCGATGGGTGGCAGACTCTATGGGACACATCGTGTCGGGTGCCGACCGCCTGCGGGTCAAAGTGGATAGCGTGGGGCTTTACACCCTGACTGCGACCAATACCGTCAATGGATGCGCCTCCACCGACAGTTTGGAAGTAGTGGAACCGCTCATCCCCAATGCCGCCACGCTTGATGTGCGGCCCATCACCTGTCATGGCGAGCGCAATGGCATCCTCCAAGTGTCCGACGTGGCAAACGGCGTGGGCCCATATTTATATTCGATTGACAACAAACCCTTCAACCAAGACCCTCAAATTCGATTCTTGGACCCCGGCGACCACACGCTCACCATTCAAGGCTCCAACGGTTGCGAATTCGACACGGTGTTCACCATGCCCGAACCCGCCGAACTGCTTGTCGTGCTCGACCCCGACACAGCCATCCATCTGGGGCAAACCATTGACCTCTGGCGCGAAACGGTGGTGAACTACCCCGAACGAGTCAATGAAGTCCTCATTTCGCCCGCCGAACTGACCGAATTTCTGTGCGAAGATTGCCCCTACGCCCCCATCTACAGCTTCCGCTACCGAGTGACGGTCATAGATTCCAATGGCTGCCAAGCCACCGGCGACCGCACTGTGACCGTGACGAAGGAACGATACGTGTACATCCCCAACGTCTTCACGCCCGACAACAGCTCGGATGGAGGCAACGACATCTTCACCGTTTTCGGCGGGGAGGATGTGGAAATGGTCAAGCTGCTGCGTGTGTACAACCGTTGGGGAAAGGCCATTTTTGAGAATCGAAATTTTGCGCCCAACGATGTGCTGGCAGGCTGGAACGGTCGGGTGTCGGGCGATGGCATCAACCCAGCCGTGTTCATCTATGAGGCCGAAGTCTTGTTCAAGGATGGCGAGACCGAGCGATTCTTGGGAGATGTGACAGTGGTGCGATGAACGTTCCCCGTTGTTGGCTGGCGCGAGGACAGCGCCTCGCGCCAGCCAACAACGGCCGCCTGCCAACCCACATCCGAGCATACGCTCAACTTACTGCGTTTTGGGCGTGGTCAATATCTCCTCCGCCTGCCGCACGATTTCCTCCATGCGCGGCAAGTCATTGGCGATGAGCATCAGGCTTTTTTCATAGTCCTCCTTCGTCACGCCGTGCATTTCCAGCACCTGTTTGAAATAAATCTGCATGAGGCTGTCCTTTTGATAGCCAATCAAAGTGTTTGTGGCGGCCTCTGCCGTGAAGAGGTCGGCCATCACCCTGCTCACTTTTTCATCGGAAAGCGGCGGTTGCTCCGCCTTTTTTTGGCACGAAAAAAACAACGCCGCCGAAAGCACCCAGCCGTAAAGCCCTATTTTCTTCATAAAACTTCTTTTGGAAAAAACCACTTGCGCACGGCGGCATTGTGCTCGCCAAACGCCTGCCACGATTCCGCCTCCGCATCTATTTGAACGATGCCGCACGTCGGGATGTTATCAATGAATTTTTCGGAAAAACGATTGGCCACCTCGGTGAGCGTGGGATTGTGCCCAAACAGCAATACCGTTCGCGCCGAATCGGGCAAACCATTCACGATGCGCATAATATCCATCGGGGCGGCCTCGTAGATATCTTGCTCGCGCGCCACCGCGTCCTCTGCCACGCCGAAAGCGTGCGCGAAAAAAAGCGCAGTCGTGAGAGCACGTTTGGCAGGGCTGCTGATGAGCAAGTCAGGTTCCACGCCTTTCATCACCAACAGCTGCGCCATACGGGGCGCGTCGCGCAAGCCGCGGTCGTTGAGGGGGCGATTGAAGTCACGCAAACCGGGATTGTCCCAGCTCGATTTGGCGTGACGAATGAGATAAAGTGTCCGCATGGAGCAAAGATAGAAAAAGACAAAGGATGCAAATTGGGAGCTGAAACTTTTTGGCGTTTGATATTCAATCTCTTATTCAGGCGGTGATTTGAAATCGCCACCTGAGCAGCACACATTTTCAAGACCTTACCTCAACCCCCAATTCGCATAAATAGAATAAAACTTTGAATAGGCCGCTCAAACGCACTACTTTTGAGGTTCGCTTTTTCCAAAAGGGGTGGCAATATGCAAAAACTCTGGCTCAAAGATTTTGAACATCATATCAGCAGCAGCACTTGGGCCGCTGCCGACGAACTCGTGCAAGCAGGTCGGGTGAAAGCCCTGCGAGAAGTGGAACGGCACTTTTGGGTGGCTTCGGTAGAAGACGCGGAAGCGACTTATGAAGTGGAAACCATCATCACGCCTCACAAAATCAAGGCTTTTACTTGCGAATGTTGGACGGAAGGCCGGCGCTTGATATGTCCCCACATCGCTGCCGCCCTGCTCAAAATACGCCAGTTTCTGGAGCAAAAACAAGAGGAGCGAAAAGCCAAGGCTGAAGCCCGTGCCTCGACGGAACACAACCGATTGACCGTCGGCAACGTGCTCGACCATGCGGCACCTGAAGCCCTCGCCGAGTTCGTTCAGGAATACGCACGCCGCGACCGCGATTTTGCCCTCGCGCTCAAGACTTGGTTTGCAGGGGCGGTATCCAACACCCCCAACCCCTTCGCGCTCGTGCTCGACTCCGTGCTACCGAAAAACCCCGCAGACAAGACTTTTCGGGAGCCTGATTTCCGCCGGCTGCGCAACACGATTGACGACCTGAACAAGCAACTCTCGAACATCTTCGAGGAGCAAAATTTTCCGACGGGGTTCCAACTTGCCACCACCATCCTGCAAAAAATCAACCCCTTGCTGTCAAAATTGGAAGGCAACAGAAGGCTCCAATTGCTCCAGCAGAGCCAACAAGCCTTCTATCATCTGGCGCATTTGCAGGACGCATCGGTGTCGCCAGAGCTGCGCGAGCAAGCGTGGCGCACCGTGTTGGAAATGGCGGCACAGGATATTTTCCCTGCGGAAATGTCGGTACCCGTGCTGCTATTTCTCACCCGAGAGGCCACCAACGACGAAAAATTCGAGGGCATCAGCGCCCTTTTCGACCAATCGCCCAGTCCCGCGCCGCCGTTCGTGTTGCAGCTGTTTCTCGGCGCATTGGCGCAGCGCAACCGCCCCGAGTCCGTGGTGCGCGTGCTGGAGGAATACACCGACCAACCCACCGTTGTCCGCGATGCCATTGTCACGCTGACCCAAGCCCATCATGCAGAGGCGGCGTTTCAGGCCGGGACGCATTTTTTGGGAAAAATGAAATTTTCACCAGGACAGCGCCGCGAGTTGGAAGACACGATGTTGTCCCTTGCCCGCAGCAGCGGCGACCCAGTGCGGCAAGTCAACCTGCTCTGGCAGCGTTTTATGCAAAGCGGTCATTTCGATTTCTACGAGGAGGCCAAAACCATCGCTGGCCGCAACTGGCCTGCGGAACTCAAACGCCGTTTGGCCGAATTGCGCCAAAAGGGCGATACGCGCACGGCAGCCGTTGTGTTGGCGGCGGAAGGCCACAAGAGCGAACTGGCCGAATTGCTTGAAAAACAGGAAGATTTGCGGCAATTTCAACAATATGAAAACTTGTTTTTGCCGGAGGACAAACCTTTCGTGCGCGGCCGCTATGTGGACCTGCTGTCCGCCTATCTGAACGAACACTTTGGCCGCCCTGCCTCCGAACACGCCCGCGCCATGCTCGCCGGACTGATGCAAAAAGGCGAGCAAACCCTCGTGCTCGACATCATTCGCGCTCTGAGCGCCCAATTCCCCGACCGCCCTTCTTTGCCGGAGGAACTGGCAGAATTGTTTCCAAAATCAAAGAGAAAATCGCTATTGCAAGCCCCCGCTGACAAACCATGAAAGTAGAACTTTGGGCCATTGGCAAGACATCGGAGAAGTATCTGGAAACAGGCATCGAAATTTTTGAGAAGCGACTCAAAAACTATCTGCCTTTCAGCTGGACGATATTGCCAGATGTAAAACTCAAAACCACCAACGGCGCTCAACTCAAACAGGAAGAAGGCAAAATGGCACTCGCCAAAATCAATCCCGACGACTACCTCGTGCTGCTCGACGAACGCGGGCAAGAGCTTGGCTCCGTCCAATTGGCTCGCTGGCTTGAACGTCGCTTGGCCGCCTCTCACCGCCGATTGATTTTTTTGATTGGCGGCGCTTTCGGATTTTCGCCCGAAGTTTATGCCCGCGCCAATGAGCAGTTATCTCTGTCAAAAATGACGTTCAACCACCTCATGGCACGTCTTTTTTTTCTGGAACAGCTATACCGCGCCATGACTATTCTGCGCAACGAACCTTATCATAATGAGTGAGTGGCTGAGTGAAAATGTTCAGAAAAGTGTGTCAAACCAACCCGGATGCTTTCTCTTTACGCCACAAACGCTGCGCTTAAAGAAACGTAAATTATTGGAACCCAAAACGCTGTGTCCTTCGTGCCTCTGTGTTTGCTTATTGTTTCCATTAAGATGAGGCAGTTTTGCGAACACTTTCAATCATCAAACAACACAAGTTATAGTCAACGCAAAGTGATTTTGAACGAACGGTGCTCGCAATCCTTTGAAAATCACACAAATCAATCAAGGAAACCCCTGCCTTGCCAACGGGCAGGTTCAAATTCTCTTTAATCTGGGTATACCAGCCAATAAATCACCAACCAACATGACCATCACCTATCTCATTATTGGCTTCACGGCACTGATTTCGTTCATGGCCTTCAACAATCGAGAGCTGTTCGTGAAAATGCAGCATTGGCCGTATCAAGAAGCGCGGCATGGCGAGTATTATCGCTGGTTGACGAGCGGCTTTCTGCACGGCGACCCTATGCACTTGATTTTCAATATGCTGACCCTCTACTTCTTCGGCAATCATGTGGAAAACTGGTTCAAGGCCAAGTTTGAGGGCTTCGGCGGGCTTGTATATCTTGCTTTTTATTTGGTGGCCATCGCGGCGGCTTCTTCCGCCACCTTTCAGAAGTACAAAAACACTTCGAGTTTTGCCAGCATCGGCGCGTCGGGGGCGGTGGCGGCGGTTTTGTTCGCCTTCATCCTGCTGGCACCCACTGTCGGCATCATGCTTTTCTTCATTCCTATCCCCATTCCGGGTTTCATCTTTGGCATCCTGTATCTGTGGTACAGCTCGCGCGCGGCACAGCGCGGCGGCGACAATATTGACCACGTTGCGCATTTTTTCGGAGCCGTGTTTGGTTTCTTCTTCCCACTCATCTTGGAGCCTTCCTTGTTTCTTGATTTTGTGGCGCAATTGCTCAATTGGTTTTAAAAAATGTAAAAACTTGGGTGGAAGGTTGTGGGTAGAAGGCTGATTTCATGCGGTTTGCAAGCCCCAACAAAGACGGGCCCCCTCTGATTGCTGCCTTCTACCGTTTGTCTAAGCAACGACCACCGACTTTTTTTGGTGGCATAGTATCCAGTTGCCCCCTGTGTCAATAGCCCAGGCGTCGGGAAATGCGGCTTTGAATTTTACTTCAAAGAAACGCTCGGTCACGATTTTCACGGCTGGGCTGCCGCCGTGCAGTCGGTTGAAAAGCAGCAGCCCGCCGGGGCGGAGCAACTGTTCGCAGGAAAGCAGGAATTCCGCCGTCTCGAATTGGGGCGGCGTGAGGTCGTCCTCAAAAATATCGGCCACAATGAGGTCGAATGTTTGCTCCGTGATGCTCACAAACATTTCTGCGTCGGCGGTCACGATGTCCATTGGGCTGGAGAGGCGGGAAAGGGTGTATTTGGCGGCCAGTTCGGCTACGGTCTCGTCCCATTCCACTGCGGTGTAGCGGTATTTTTGTTGAAATACTTTTTCCAGCATATAGGGTACCGAGCCCAGTCCTAATCCCAGAATGAGCACTTCTTCGATGGCTCGTTCATCCATTTTCAATTGGTCGAACGCCACGAGAAAATTCTTGTAGAGGTCGTCCCACGAATAAATGGCGTCGCCGCTCAGCAGTTGAAGCCGCCCTCGGTCGAGTGTGACGGTGAGCTCCGGGTTGTATTCGGAGCCTGTTTCTTCCAGCGTGAGCGGCACGAGATGCGACAGCAGTTTTTTCCAGCGTGGGATTTTCATTGATTTGGTTGTGTCGCTTGGTTCAATCGAGTCAATCAATTATCCTTCTTTTTCTTCTTGAATGGGTCCCAAGTTTCCAGTTTTTTCTTGGCTTCGTCCACCGTTTTTTTGCCTTGGTCGCCCAATGCTTCGTCGGCTTTTTGGCCGATGGCCTCGCCTGCCTTTTCGCCCAGCTCTTTGGCGGCTTTGTCTTTGGCTTCCTGCAATTGCTTGTCGGCCACAGCACGGAGGCTGTCAGCAGCTTTGTCGGCAGCGGCTTGGGCTTGCTGCTTTGCCTTGTCGAGCTCGCGGTTGGCGACGTTGGTCAAGGAGTCCTTGGCTTTGTCCACGGCGGCTTGCACGCTGGCCGTTGCTTCTTCCTTTATGCTGCTTTGCCCGTCGGAGCCGAGTATTTTCATGGCGACTTTGGGATTGGCCAGCGAGCCTGTGAGGTCGAAGCGAACATTGATGTACTCGCCTTGCGCGATGTTCACACCGAATTTGCCGGCTTCTTTGCTGAGGAAATTGAGGCCGGAGTTGGCTGCGGCACCGGCGGCGCTTTTCTGCAAGGCGGCGCGTGGGGTCTTGGTGACGATTTGATAATTCATTTCCTGATTAAGCCCGTGCGAGCCGCCAATCTGCATGGCCACATCGCGCACCTGCGTATTGAAGGGCTTCACGATGACCTGTCCGTTCTTGATTTCAAACCAGTTTTTGGTGTTTTTCAACTCCATGCGTTGCAGGTAGTCAATGCCCAGTTTGGAGCCGATTTCGCTCATGGGTTTGAAATTGTTGAACGCCGCGCTGAGAGTCTCCAAGAAGCCTTCCGCTGTGAGGGTGTTCAGGTCTGGCATCATGTCTTTGCCCAAGGCTCCGCTCATGGAAAGAGTGGTATTGAATTTTCCATCCATCAACTGCATCACGGGAGCGAGCGCCTTCACGGTGGCAAAGGTCTGGAAAGCTTCTTTGAAGCCCATGTTTTGCAGCGCCATGTCCATATTGAAAGTGGGTTTGGCGGGGTTGGTGGTGTTGTATTCGCCTTCCAAGCCTATGAGGCCGCCGATGACGTTGGCGGTGCAGTCGTTGAGCCGGGCCACGCCGTTTTTCACCGTTATTTGACCTTCGAGATTGTTTAGGTCGTAGGTGGTGTATTTGATTTTGTTGAAATCGGCGTTGAGTGTCATGTCCACGTTTTTCGGCACCACCACGATGTCCTCCGTGGCGGGTGCGCTTGCCGTTGGAGCGGGCTTGGCGCCGCCAGTGGTCGAGGAGGCTGGCGCGGGGTCGGTCATGAACTGGTTGAGGTCGAAGTAGTTGGATTGCAGATTGACCACGCCCGACACGGTTTGGTTGTCGAACAGGTAATTCCATGCGTTCAAAATGCGCCCGTTGCCGCGCAAATCGCTCGCGCCGATGTTCATGCCAAAATTGTCCACCGTCATTTTGTTGGGCATGAAGTGGCCTTTCATGACGAGGTTGGTTAGGTCATAGGTGTCGTATTTGAGGCGATTGATTTTGCCCTCCATCTCGAAATCCCAACGGTCGAATGCTTTTTCGCCAGCAGTTGTTGTTTGGCCGCCGCCACTGGTTTTCGAGACATCGCTTGGCACCACGCCACCATCGGAGGGCGCGGGTTCCATCCATTCGTTGGCATCGAAGAAGGTGGAGGAAAAATTCAGGCGGCCCTTCATGGTTTTGTTGGTGGAAAAATATGCGAGCACGTTGTCAATAGAGCCATTGGCGCGGAGGTCGCTCTTGCCAAGTTTGGCATCAAAATTCTGAATGTCAACTCGTTGGGGGGTCAGGCTGGTGGTCAGTTGGTTGATTTTCACCGCAGGCATATCGGCAGTTTTGTAGGAAATGCCGCTCATGGCGAAATCGCCAGCCATGTTCACTTGGTCGTATTGGCCTCGGTCTATTTGGCTCATGGCCGCCTTCAAGGTCATGTTGGCCTTGATAACCCCTGCGAGTTCTTGCACCCCTTCCATGGGGAAGGCCTTGGAGAGTTCGCCAAGGTTGAGCGTGCCGTTGATTTTCATGTCAACGGTGGGGTCTGTTTCGGGTGTTTTCAAGTTGAAATAGCCCTCCAGCGGGTTGGAGCCGATGCGGAGGCTGAATTTCGGAATCCGCACCGTCATATCGTTGAGGCGAGCCGAAGGGCTATTGATGCTGGCGTCTACATTGATATTGCTCACGCCGAGAGGCAGGGAGGGATATTTAAAATCGGCGTTGGCGACCTTGAAATCAAGTTTGAAAGCTGGATAGACCCTTTCGTTGTAGGTGCCTTTTGCAAAACCCGCGAACTGTACCGTGCCATTGGCTTGCACGTCGTTGTAGTCCTTTGTGTAGGCGCCGGGAACGATGCTGAGGAGGCTTTTGAACGTGTTGGCGGGGGTGCCAAAGGTGAGGTCCATGCGAATGTCGTCGCTGTTTTCGGGCATCGCCACCCAGCCGTTGAGCATCAGTTTCAGGGCATTGATTTGCAGCTCATTTTCCTTGAGCGTGAATTTCATGTTTTTCATGTCGGCATTCAGTGTCGTGTTCCAGTCGAGGCGAGCATTGCGCAGGTATTGCACCCCGCCGTATTTCACCGAAAGCCGCTCTACGGCGGTCTTCATGATGAGGTCGTAGAGGTCGGTGGTGAACGCGCCGGAACCCGTGTGGTCAAGGCCGTCCAACTCGGCACGCATATTTAGCCCCCGGTCGTCGTAGAGCACTTTGCCTTGACTGATGCCATAGCGTTCGAGTTTGATGGGGCTGGCATCAGCCGTCGAGGCCGACGACGGTGTGGTTGGCTCCGACGGCTTTGTGATATCGTAGTTGGCTTGTCCGTTGCTCAGCACAAATACCCGGATGTCGGGCTTTTTGAAATAAAGCCCCTTCACAATCACTTCGCTGCCAAAAATGGCCGACCATAGGTCAATGGCCACGTCGAGGCGCTCGCACTGCACGAGTTTGACTCCCTCGAAAGGGCCGGGGCCGTTGGTCACTTCCAAGCCTTCGAGGCCGACGGAGAGTTTGGGAAAATTGCGAAAAACGGAAATGCTCACGTCTTTGAAGTCCACCGTAGCCGTGAGGCTTTCGTTGGCGGTAGCTTTGACTTGTGCGAGGATTTCGTCTTTGAAAAGAAATGGCAGCGCCACGAGGGCCCCCACCAAAAGCAAGAGAAAAATGGCAACGCCGAACAGTAGTTTTTTCATGGTGAAGTATGCGCGGCAGAGCGGTGAAACAGCGCGGGGAAGTTTGGTGGTTCGACGCGCCTTGATGTCTCTGCCTCTTGTGTTTGAGTATTAACGCAGCAAAGAAAACGATGTTTGAAAAACATTTCGCAGATTCAAGAAAACTTGTGCAGGAGATAGACGTGGGAAAGCCTGCGGCGTTTCGAGTTTTTTTCTAAATCTGTTGATTCGGGATGGTATTTTGGCTTGCTTTGCTTATGCTGCCGAGGTGGAGTGGATGCGGTTTGTGGTTTGATGTTGGCGAGGATGCAAACCACACTATTGGACATTTTCAAATTTGCCACGAAGTCACAAAGACGCAAAGCAAAAAACGCAAAAACTTATTGATTTACCGCATTTTGTGTCTTTGCGTCTTTGCAGCACAAAAATAATGTCCAGTAGTATGGATGCAAACATCGGCAGGAAGGTTCAAAGATATTTTTCATCAATACCCGCCGTTTTCATCAATGCCCTGAGCAAACCGATTTTCAAAGGCGCATTCCCGTGGACGGGTACGGAAAGCCGTTCAACCCCGCCGTCTTGGGCATAGATGTGATGGCTGCCATTGATGCGTTTGAGTTCCCAGCAGTGTCGCTCTAAAATAAGGCACTCTTTCTACGCTAAACATTGCCAAAGGCATTCCTCCTCACCCGCACCACCACCCCTTTCGACACAGGCGTTCCGCTTTTCTCCGCCGTATCGTTAATCGGCACCAGCACGTTCGCTTCGGGGAAATAAGTCGCCATACATCCTTCCGGGATGTCGTAGGCCACTACGATAAACTTCCGGGCCACGCGCTCCACGCCGTCGTGATGGTTGAACAAATCCACCACGTCGCCATCTTTCAACCCTTCCTTTTCAATGTCGCGGGCGTTCATCAGCACCACGCGGCGCTCGTGGAAAATGCCCCGGTAGCGGTCGTCGAGGCCGTAAATCGTCGTGTTGAACTGGTCGTGACTGCGAATGGTCATCATCACGAACTCGTCGGCAGCGAGTTGGTTTTCAGGCACTTCGGCGATGTTGAAATTGGCTTTGCCGTTGAAGGTGTTGAATTTTCCGACGCGCGAGCCGTTAGGCAAATAAAAGCCGCCCGGTTCGCGCACCCGGCGGTTGTAGTCCTCGAAACCCGGAATCGCGCTTTCGATGGCGTCGCGGATGTGGTCGTAATGTTGAAGGTATTTGTCCCAATTGATTTGACTGGTTTTGTTTTTGTTTTCGACAGGATGAACAGGATTGGCAGGATTTTTTTTCTCTGGGTCGGCTTTTAAAGCCTGTGAATCCTGTAAATCCTGTCGAGAAAAAACCGCCTTCGCCATGCGGCACACAATCACTGGCTCGCTGAGCAGGTGGGGTGACACGGGCGGCAGGTTGCCCTGCGAGGAATGAACCACGCCCATCGAGTTTTCCACCGTCACGAATTGCCGCTCGCCGTTCAGGATGTCGAGGTCGGTGCGACCGAGGCAGGGCAGTATGAGTGCCTCACGGCCGTGCACCAGGTGGCTACGATTCAATTTGGTAGAGATGTGAACGGTCAAATCGCATCGGCGCAGCGCCTCGGCGGTGAAGTTTGTGTCGGGCGTGGCGGAGAGGAAATTGCCGCCCATGGCGATGAAGACTTTGGCTTTGCCCTCGTGCATGGCGCGGATGCTTTCCACCACGTCGTAGCCATGTTTTTGCGGCGGACGGAAGCCGAAGGCGCGTTCGAGGTTGTCGAGAAACGCCTGCGGGGGTTTTTCGTTGATGCCCACCGTTCGGTCGCCCTGCACATTGCTGTGGCCGCGCACGGGGCAAGTGCCAGCGCCGGGTTTGCCGATGCTGCCTTTGAGCAACAGTAGGTTGACGATTTCCTGAATGGAGGCGACGGCGTTTTTGTGCTGGGTCAAACCCATTGCCCAGCAGGCGATGATTTTTTTGTTGGAAATGAGCAAGTTGGCGGCTTCGCGTATTTGCTCCAACGGCACGCCACAGGCTGCCGCGAGGTTTTCCAACTTGTGTTTTTTCAAATGTTCCAAATATGCGGCTGCGCCGAAGGTGTGTTCGCGGATGAAATCGAGAGCGAACACCGAGCCGGGGTTTTGCTCTTCGGCTTCGAGCATGAGGAGCATCAGCGCCTTCAAAAGCGCCATGTCGCCGTTGATTTTTATTTGCAAAAAAACGTCGGTGAGCGGCGTGGCAATGCCCAACATTCCTTTCAGCGTTTGCGGGTGGCTGAACGCGACGAGGCCAGTTTCTTTTAGGGGGTTTACGGAGATGATTTTCGCGCCGTTGGCTTTGGCTTTTTGCAAAGCGGTGAGCATACGCGGGTGGTTGGTGCCGGGGTTTTGGCCGAGAATGATGATGACTTCGGCCTCGTAAAAATCTTCGAGCGTGACCGAGCCTTTGCCGATGCCGACAGATTCATTGAGCGCCACTCCGCTGCTTTCGTGGCACATATTGCTGCAATCGGGCAGGTTGTTGGTACCGAATTTTCGCACGAAAAGTTGGTAGAGAAAAGCCGCTTCGTTGCTCGTGCGCCCGGAGGTGTAAAAGAGGGCTTCGTCGGGCGAGGCGAGGCCGTTGAGGTGGTTGGCGATTTTGACAAAGGCATCTTCCCAACTGATGGGCTGGTAGTGCGTGGCACCGGGGGGCAGATAGACTGGTTCCGCTACCCTACCCTTTTTCCCGATTTCGTAGTCGGACAATTCGGCGAGTGCGGCGACGCTGTGTTGGGCAAAAAACTCGGCGGTGAGTTTCTTTGTGGTGGCTTCTTCGGCGATGGCTTTTGCGCCGTTTTCGCAGTATTCGGCGATGCCGCTGCGCTCGTCGTCGGGGTCGGGCCAGGCGCAGCCGGGGCAATCGTGGCCGCCTTTTTGGTTGAGTTGAGCCAATGCTTTGAAGCCGCGCGCTGCGTCCATTTCAGCGAGAACGTGCTGGACGCTGCTCACGACGGCGGGCAGGCCACCCGCGACTTTTTTGGGCTTGCTTCGGCGCAGTCCGGTGAAGGTTTCGGGATTTTCAGGATTGGGAATGGATTCCTTTTTCATAATGGAGGCAAATTTATGCCTTGATTCGCCAAGATTTATCAGATGCTGTTGATTGTTATCCCTGATTTTGAACGAACCAGGAGTTGACACACACTGATAACCTGATGACGCGAAGCATATCCATCCTCTATGAAAATCAATTGAGAAAGCCCTGTCCTAATGCGTCTCTGGCCGCATCTGTGGGAAAAACAGCACTTCCTGAATCGAGCTCTGGCCCGTGAACAGCATGGCCAATCGGTCTATTCCGAAGCCAATGCCAGCGGTAGGTGGCATCCCATACTCCAGTGCGCGTAGGAAATCCTCATCCATCGCCATGGCCTCCTCGTCGCCTCGTGCTGCCAGATTGAGCTGTTCCTCGAAGCGCTCGCGCTGGTCGAGGGGGTCGTTCAACTCCGAGTAGGCGTTTCCGACTTCTTTTCCATTGACAAACAACTCGAAACGCTCCACGAGGCCGGGCTTGGAACGGTGTTTTTTGGTCAAAGGCGACATTTCCACCGGGTAGTCAATCAAGAACGTGGGCTGAATCAGGTGTTTCTCCACTTTTTCGCCAAAAATCTCGTCAATCAACTTTGCTTTTCCCATTGTCTTGTCAATTTCGATGCCTTGCTGGCGGCAATAATTGCGGAGCGCCGACTCGTCGGCGGTCTCCACGTTGAGACCCGTGTATTCCTGAATGGCATCGAACATGGTGAGGCGGCGATATGGCCCGGCAAATTCCAAGACGTGGGCGCCGGATTGGATTTTTGTGCCGCCGTCGTCGCTCAGTGCGCGAGCAATGCGCTCAAACATTCGCTCCGTCACGTCCATCAACCAAAAGTAGTCTTTGTAGGCCACATAAAACTCGAGCATCGAAAATTCGGGGTTGTGGGTGCGGTCCATGCCTTCGTTGCGGAACATCTTGCCCAGTTCGTACACTCCGTCGAACCCACCGACGATGAGGCGTTTCAGGTAGAGTTCGTTGGCGATGCGCAGGTAAAGCGGCATATCCAAAGCGTTGTGGTGGGTCTTGAAGGGGCGTGCCGCTGCGCCGCCGTGAATCGGCTGGAGGATGGGCGTTTCCACCTCCAGCAGCCCCAGTTCGTCGAGAAATGCACGGATGGTTTTGATGAGCCGGGTTCGCTTGACGAAGGTGGCACGCACTTCGGGGTTCACCGTCAAATCCACATAGCGCATCCGATAGCGTTGCTCCGGGTCGGTGAAAGCATCGTGGATGTTGCCTTCCGCGTCGCGTTTCACGATGGGCAATGGACGCAGGCTTTTGGACAAAAACTTGAGTTGCTGCACATGGATGGTCACCTCTCCTGTTTTTGTCTTGAAGGCAAAGCCGCTCACCCCCACATAGTCGCCGAGGTCGAGCAATTTTTTGATGACCATATCAAACATGGGCGCTTCGGGGGTAGCGCCATCAGGGCTTGCCACGAAATCGTCGCGGCGCAGGTAGAGCTGGATGCGCCCGCTCGCATCTTGCAGGTTCATAAACATCGCCTTGCCTGCTTCGCGGGCGGCCATGATGCGCCCGGCAAGGGCGACGGTTTGGTAATTGAGGCGATTTTTTGAGCCGTCTTCCAGTATTTCCTCTTGATAGTTTGCCACGATGTCGGCTGCATGGTGCGTCACCTCGAACATTTCGGCTGGATAGGGCTCGATGCCGAGTTCACGGAGTTTTTGCAGCGATTCGCGGCGGAGAAGTTCTTGTTCTGTCATATTGTGTGTGGATGGCTGTTGACCGTTGGCCAATGGCTTTTATGCTTCGTGTCGTCAAGTTTTCAACATGATTGAAACGCAACTCGTTTAATATCAAGGGCATCAATCGTGAGCATCCGCCCCCCCCGACGAATCATGCTAAAAAAGAGTGCAAAAGTAGGATTTCGGTAAAAGAAGCAAAGGGTGCGGCGGAAATGTTGGTGAAACAAATTTTCCGCACCGCACATACGGTGTTTTCCTCAGCGATAACGAGATCTTGACGATTTGATACTCCACTTGGTGTTTTCACCGCATCAAAACCATTTTCCCGAACCCTCCCTTGAAGTACCCATCCACGCTGTTGTTTTCAAAGAACTCAAAATCCGTACCGTCCGCTTTTTTGGCGACGATGCGGTAGAGGTACACGCCGTTGGCCAATTGGTCGCCGTATTCGTCTTTGCCGTCCCAGCAAAAATCGCTTTGGTGCGTGCCAGTGCGCAGGGGGCCAAATTCGGCCTGCGTGATTTCCCGAACTACCCGCCCGCTCACGGTCATGATTTGGATTTTGAAATGCGTCGGCGACTCGGCGCCTGTCATCGTGTACACGAAACAAGTGCGCGTGGAAAAGGGGTTGGGATAGTTGAGCACATTGGAAAGCGATGATTTTGTGATGACTCTGAAAGTGACCGCGTAGTCGAGCGCGGCGGATTTGTTGCCCGAAGCATCGCGCCCGTTCACCAGAAGTCGGTAAGAGCCGTCCTGCGTGAAAGTGGGGCGCCATTCGAGCCGAGCGAGATTTTTCTTGGGCAAATCCGTCGCGTCGGCGGGGATAAACAGCACTTCGGGGTCGCTGAACGCGATGGGGCGGATTTCGCCATTGGGCCATTCGAGGCGCAGTTGGAACGTCGCCGTGTCCGTCATGGCCAGAAAGCGGTTGTCGTCTTTGAGGGTCACGACGATTTCAGGCTTGGGCGAGATGAGGTCGCCGTCCAAGATATGGGAGCCGTCGAAGGTCACATCGAGCAGGGGGTTGCGGTTGTCGCGCCCGACATAAAAATCCCGCACTGCCACATTGTTGAAATGATACAACTCGGGTTGGTGATTGTCGGGGTTTACGTCAATGAAGAGGCGTTGAGGGCCGTTGAGACTCACGGTAGAGGTTTCCAGACTGACCTGCAACGTGTCGCCCGACGGGAGGGGGCGGAATTTTTTGAAAATATCCGAACCGGGATTTCCCGTGCCTTCCACGCGGAATTTGACCAGCAGGCTATCCATCGGCGCATCGGAGATGTTTGCAAAAGCAATAGAGGCTCGCAGTGTTTCGCCCTCCTGCAAAGTGTCGCGGTAAAATGTCTCGTGCGACGTGGGGTGCAGTGCCCCTTCGGGCAGTCCTTCGTAGAGCACACGCAGATAGAGCGGTTGGGTGACGGAGCGCGTCAGTGTGTCGCCCGTCTCGTATCGGATTTTCAGGTGCGGATATTGGGTTGCCGCGACGAATTCGATTGTGGTGTCGAAAGTCGTAGTGGTCTGGAACAGCACCACGTCGTCCTCGCCGGGGCGCACGCCCAGCACAGAGAGCCGGGCGTAGTCAGAGGCATCATCAAAAGGCTCGCGTTTCCAATGGATTGATTTCCAGTTTTTTGCCGGCCCGACGAGGGGTGTTTCCAACAGGCCATTCGTCCATTTTGCCAAAAAATTCGCTCGTATGGTGGCCACCGAATCGGGATTGAACACAATCGTGTCCTGCGAGGCGTAGTTGGGGTCGTTTTTCCGAAACAAAAGGCCATAAGGCCAAGGGGAGGCGATGTAGTCGGTCAGTTGCCGCACTTTTTGTGCGCCCTGCTTTTCCAGCACGGAGAAGATATTTTTGCCGAAAGAAACAGAATCCGCAGCCCAAAGGCGGGGCGAATAGCCTGTGGTGTCCCACGGGCGGCTAAAGGCGAGCAGTGCCGCATAGTAGCCATCGGGGATGCCTGTTTCGATGAATTGCATCAGTTTCACGCGCTGCAAGGAATCGCGGGTGTTGAACCAGTACACAAATCGGCGGTCGGCTGGGTCGAAGTTGTTGTTGCCTTGTTCGGGGTTTGGCACAAAGCGGCCAGTGTTGGGGTTTGAAAGCACCATCACCACGCCGTCGCTGATGTTGCGCACGTTCCAGCCGTAATCGCCGAAAAAGCCTTCGTAGTAAGAATTTTGAAAACCGGGATAACGGTTGGCATCACGGTAGGCGACATTGAGGATAATGTTGGCGGCGTTGTCCAGAAATTCCAATTGCCGCGCCGAGTCATCGGCTTGCAAGTTGGCAAACACGCCATCGCGGTATTGGCCGAAATTGGATTGGTTCCAGCCCGATTCGCTGCCCGGCAGATAGACGAACGAGCGCGTTCGCCAGAGCACCTCGCCGTTCACGAGGCTATCGCGGGCGATTCGCCAGTAGTACACCGTGCTGTCTTTCAGCGTGATGGCAGGCTTCCATTCCAACAGTCCGCCGCGCTGCAACACTTGGAATGCCTTTTTGAACGGGCTGTCGAAAGTTTCCAAAGTGTCAATCTCAAAGAGGTAGCGCAAGGGTGCGGCGTTCGTGTTGAGAGTGGAGGCCCACAATGTCACCTGTGGTTGGGAAACAATCCCGTAAGGTGGCGGAAACACGGCTTGCACATCGTCCGCATAAAAATACACATCCACGCCACGCGCCCCCGTCGCGTCGGTGAGCTCGTTGTTGAGTTTGGCCGCGAACGGCTTTTCATCCACTTTGTTCTCTGGGTCGAGGGTGACGAAGAAGCGATTGTAGCCTACTTGACTGCCTGCCACTGGCATCGAGTATTCAAGCGAACGGCGGTTGGGCGGCGCCACAATGGTGTCGGCGATTCGGCTCAAAACCGTGTTGTCGGGCAGGCGTTGCTCGATTTTCAGGGCGAGTGGGCCGCCCGTGTGTTCTCCGATGTTCACCACATCGAAGGTCAGTTCAAAGTTGTTTGCCTCCAAACCAACGGGGTTGGGGTTGAATTTGACGGTGGGGGCATCAACCAAGTAATCAGGCCCGGGGTGGTCTTGAATTTTCACCGCTGGGTCGCCTTGCAAGAGGTTTTGGTGCATCACGGCGATGAGGCCGTTGTCGTTTGTGTTTTTCAAAACCCCGATGGACCGCTGCAACACTTCCCCCACGCTTTTCCCGTAAAGCGTGCCGCCGAGCAAGTCGTAGTAGGTGCGACCATACTCGTGCAGCGCGGTGATATAACTATAATTGACCGACGCGATGTAAGCGATGGCACCTCGGTCGGGGGCGAGCACGAACTGTTCGCCGATGCCTTGTTGTGGCGCTGAACACAGCCCTGAAAAGCAGCCCAACACCATGAGCAAAGGATAACGCCCGAAGTTGCTGTAATTGGCGGGCGTGCCAATATCAAAATCCACTGCAAATGCCGAGGAGTGGCCGTAAATCGTCCATAGCGACACCCCGCCATTGATTAAGTCGAGCATCTGCTCGTAGGAGGAAAGTTGGATGGGGTCGTTCGAGGTTTTGTAAAACGTGTGCACGTCCGCGCCAAAACGGTTGTTGCGTAACACGTTTTCCATGTTGGTCGTGTAGAGTTTGATGGCACCCGCCTCGTTGGCCAAGCCTCCGCTGTTGTGGATGACCCGTTTCATCCACGCTTTGTCTGCGATGGTTTGAGCCGCGTTGCGCAGCGTCGCTTCGTGAGCTCTTACTTTTTCCAAATAAACACCGATGTCGCTGGGGTTTGTCACGGCCAAACGGCCAATTGCCGCCACCGGGTCGGACAGCTTGTGGCCGCGCAACACAAAAGGCAAATCAGCCGCGGGGGTGCCATACGTCGGCACAAAAAAGAGCGAGTCGGCCAACGTCGCTTGCGCCGTCGCCGTGCGAAACTGGCCATAGTCCAGACCTTTCCCGATGAGCAAGACGTGGCGAAAATCCGGCCACTGCTTGGCGGCATAGTGCAAGAAATTGCGCAACGCAAGGGGATGGAAACGCACCCCATAAGCAAACTGCTCGTAAAGCTCGTTCACGTCCACGATGGCAACTTTGCGGCTGCCCCCTTCCATGCTTTCGCGGTAAGCCGCGTACTCGGACACATAGTTGATGCCGCCATTCCCATAGAGCGCAGGGTTGGAGACGATGACATAATCGGCTGGTTCGGAGCGATAGTCGCGGAACTGCACCGATTGCGCTACGCCGATATTTTTCACCGCGACAGGAGCCAGCAGAACAAGATGTCGCTCTGTCGCGGATGGCGGAATTTTCACCTTCACCAAACCGCCCTCCACCGTTGTCTCGAAGCGAGTTCGGTTCGTCAAATCATACAAAACAGGGGGGCCGCTCGACGCATTAAATGCCTGTATTTCAAGATACTGAGATTCTGAAGAGGCATCAAGCACAAACGCCGCGTAGGTCGCGTTCTCAAAATCAAACTGACGCGGATAACGCAGGACGACACCCGCCAACGCATGACGATCGGTGCCGCCAATGAGCGATTGCACCTTCACCGAGGCGTTGGTCGCAATGAGCGACAAAGGCACATCAAAAGCGCGGTGCACCAAGCGCCAACCACTAAAAACATCTTCGGCAAACACCGTGTCGTTCACCGTGATGCGCTGCTGGTGTTGAGCACCCGACTGGCAGGCGTAGCGCACTGTCACGTTGGCGGGCGGCCCAGCGGGAGACAATTTGCGGGGAACGAGCGCGACCGTGTTCAATGTAGTGACCGGACGGGCAAAACCCTCCCCTTCAAACCATGAAAAAGTGATTTCGTCGCTGCGTTTTCGCTTAAAAAGAGTCTGGCTGAAAATCTGTTGCAGCGTGGTCCAGCAATACGCTGTCTTGGGCGGCAAATTGCTCAAATCGTTGGGCAGCCCCGCATAACGCGCTGCAAGCCCCGCCGTTTCCCAAGTCAGGTAGTAGGCTGCGGTATCGTTGAAAAGGCTGTGCCAAGGATTAAGATTTTGGGAAGCCGCATCCTCAAACAGGTATTTGTCCACCACGTCGCGGTTTTTTTCCCCATAAAACTCTATAAAGTCTTGAGCGGAAAAAACACTCTCCGTAGTGGTATAAATCGGCTCTTGCACGCCGTAGCGATACAAGCGGAATTGGCTCGCCTGCACGCTCCCCACAGGAACACCGGCGGCGGCAAGCGCCTGATAGTCAAGTCGGTAAATGCCGTCGTCCGCGATTTTTATTTTGAAATAGGTTTTGGAAAAATCTATCCACTCGTTGCCATAGAGCGAATCCGCCCCGTTCCACATTTGAGCGCGGGCCGCGAAAAAGAACAAAAGAAAAAGCGGGAGTAAAATCGGTTTTTTCATGCGGACAAAATTACACCTTTGCCATGCCATCCTTGTCGCAGAAAAATGTTATTTGGCAGAAAACAGCTGAAATCCCCCTCTGCCCTCTCGCCCGCCGATTGGGAACGACGCACCGATTCCGCTCTTTCGTGGCTGCGCCGCAGCATAGAAGCGACAGGGGGACATGGCTCCTCGCATAGCTGGTCGCCGCTGTTTGGCTGGGCAAAGGCGTATCCCGAAACGACTGGCTATCTTATCGAGACTTTGCTGGATTACGCAGAATTAAAACAGGACAGTTCGCTCCGCGACTTGGCGCATCAGTGCGCCAACTGGCTGGTTTCCATCCAATTGGCTTCGGGCGCTTTTCCCGGTTTGCTGGCGGGGAGCCAAACGCCGAGCGTGTTCAACACGGGAATGGTTTTGTTCGGGTTGGCGAGGGCCGGCTCCAACGAACCGGCGCTGCGACAAGCCGTCCAATGGCTGCTTTCCGTCCTTGAGTCGGATTCCTCATGGCGCAAATTTGCTTACGTCTCCGGTTTTACGCCCTCCTACTACACACTTGCCGTTTGGGGGGTGTTGAGGGCCAATCAGCATTTGCAAGACGAGGAGGTCGAACAAGCGATGCGCAAAGCCCTTCATTTCTACGCACAGCGTTTTTTGCCAAATGGCGCGGTGCGCGATTGGGGGTTCTGGCCGGGCAAACCTGCCTACACGCACACCATCGCCTACACGTTGGAGGGTTTCTGGGAGAGCGCCTTGTTGTTGGGAGAAAAAGAGATATTGGAACGAACGGCAGGCAGTGCCGAACGCCTCCTATCAGTCCGCCAAGCAGCGGGCGTGCGCACTGCTGGCCGCTACGATGAGCAATGGCAGGGCGACTACTCGTTCGTGTGCGTGACCGGGCATTGCCAATTGAGCGTGTTGTATCGCAAGATTTGGGACTTTACTGGCGACGAGCGATTCCGCCAAGCAGCCAATGATTTGTTGTTTGAAATACTCGATTCACAATGTTTTCAAAAAAATCGAAACCGCTTCGGGGCCATCCCGGGGTCAGCGCCTTTTTGGGGGCCATACCTTCGGCTGCGATACCCAAACTGGGGGGCCAAGTTTTTTCTGGATGCGATGCGATGGGCGCGTGAGGGCTGAGGAGCAATTTGAAATGCGCCCGTTTAAAACCCAATGTTGAATAAGTGTGACTACCCAACCGTTTCGGCTTTTTTCTCCGCCCTGCGCCAGGGTTTTATCACCAACCGGAGACTTTGGTCGTAAGTGAGATAGTTCCATACCCAGTTGAGGAAAATAAAGACCTTGTTCTTTAAGCCGAGTATGGAGAAAAGATGAACGTAAAGCCAGACGAACCATGCGAAAGCGCCTTGAAAACGCCAGAACGGCAAGTCCACCACCGCCTTGTGGCGCCCCACAGTGGCCATGGAGCCAAGGTCGCGGTAGCGAAAAGGCAGTGGTTTTTTCCCCGCTTCGAGCCGTTGGAGATTTTCCGCCAACAATTTTCCATGCTGAATGGCCACTTGCGCCACCTGTGGGTGCCCATTGGGCCATCTCTCCTCCGTTTGGAACGCAATGTCGCCGATAGCGAAAATGTTGTCTGTGCCTGCCACCCGATTGTATTCGTTGACTTTCAGGCGATTGCCCTTGTGAAGCGCCTCTGTGGGCAACCCCTCAATCGTGTTGCCCGCTATGCCAGCGGCCCATATTACCTTATCGGCACGGATAGTGGAGCCATCGTTGATGGTCACGACCTCACCGTCGAAATCCGTCACCACCCTGTCGAGCCAGAGCTGCACGCCCAATGCGCGGAGGTACAATTCCGCTTTGGCAGATGCTTGCTCCGACATGGTGTTCAGCAGGCGCTTGTCGCCATGCACCAAGTGAATATCAATCTCCTTGCTATCAAGGTCGTTGTAGTCTTTTGCGATGATGTGGCGCTTCATCTCGGCCAATGAGCCTGCCACCTCCACCCCGGTAGGCCCGCCGCCCACAATCACGATATCCAAAAAACGCTGACGCTGCTCATAGCCTACCGACGTGACGGCACGTTCGTAGTCCTCGAAAATAAGATTGCGCAAATAGAGCGCCTCGCTGACTGACTTCATCGGGATGGCGTTGGCTCGAACGCGCTCGTTGCCGTACCAGTTCGTGTCGGCACCGATAGCAAGCACGAGATAGTCGTAGCTGAGATTTCCGATTTCAGTCACCACCTCGTTCTGGGCTGGATGGACGGCCAATACCTTCGTCACCCGCACAAATACGTTTTTGCTTTTTTGAAACACCTTGCGGAAGGGGAAAACGATGCTGGAAGGCTCCAGCCCCGCCATCGCCACCTGATAAAACAGTGGCTGAAATTGGTGGTAGTTGTTTTTGTCCACAAGCACCACCTGAAAATTGGTCTTGGAAAGTTTGCGGGCCAAAGTCAGCCCTCCAAAGCCGCCACCCACGATGACGACGCGCTTTTGTCCGGTGTCGGGAATATTGAATTGCATGATATTGAAGGGTAGTTTTCCAGTTGACAAATGTTCGGCTCGTGCCACTTGTTTTTTGCCACGCATGGCCAAGGCATAGACGCATGGCACTCATCATCGGTGGCAAACAAAACGACCTCGCCAAACTATGTTTTGAAAACAGGGAACAGATGACGGTCAGATAAGTTTTTATTTGGCCTCATTCTTCCGGTGTTTTCATTCCCGGAAATTCCCACCCATAACGCAGCACTGCCACTCGCACCCCGATGATGAACAACATGGAGAGCGTGGCGGCAAGGGGCCTGAACATATCCCAACTGGCAAATAGGAAATACAAAGAGCCTCCCAGCAAAGAAGCGGAGGCGTAAATATCCTTGCGAAACACAAGGGGTATCTCATTGAGCAGCACATCACGAACGACTCCACCAAAACACCCGCTCACCATGCCCAAGGTGATACAAATCGTGGGGCTGAGATTGGCTTCGATGCCTCGCTGCAAACCCACAATGGTGGCGAAGCCCAAACCCACCGCGTCAAAGACGGCCAGTGTCTTGCTAAAATGCCGCAGGTAGGGTCGAAAAATCAGCGTGAGCAAATACGACCCAAAGATTACGGCGATGGTTTGCTGGTCTTTGAGCCAAGCTACTGGCGTGTTGCCAATCATCATGTCGCGGATGGTGCCGCCCCCGATGGCTGTGGCAAAGGTGATGACCAACACACCGAACACATCGAGCCGCTGGCGCATGGCCGCCAAAGCCCCCGAAAAGGCAAAGGCCGAGGTGCCAAGCATCTCCATGATTTCTCGGATAAGGATGGTCGCGTTCAAGGTGCGGGCAAGGTTTTGGCTAAAAAATCGGGTCGAAGGTTTGAAAAAAACAAGCCACCACCAAAAAAATGGGTTCAATCATTTTTTGACTTTCTCAAAAAAAACAAATCCGTTTTTCCGGCCAACCTCCTTATAGTCACTCAACTGCGCAAGACTATCCACCTTGCCCACTTTTGCCACCAGATAAATGGTGGAGCTATCTGCTCCGGGCTTCTTGCAAGCATAGAACAAGTGCGCGTAAGTCTTGAAACCAACGGGGACAATCTGGCACTCCTCCCCGCATTTTTCCTCGTAAAATTCGATGGCTGCTCGCTGGGAATGCGCCTCTATGTTGCACACGATGAAAAACATCGCCAACGCCGAAAATACCGCCCCGCCCCCAAACACCGCCTGTGCCGCGAGCCACGGGCGATTTTTTTGCCAATAATACAAGCCAACCAACGTTGCCACCAACAAAATCAGTCCCGGCAGCCCTTCCCACACTTTCCATTGCACGTCAGCTGCCAATGCCGCTAAGGCAAAAGGGTCGTCGGCAAACATTGCCTTGAGCGGCTCGTTGTTTCTACCCAAATACGGAATAGCCATGACCGCCAAGCCCAACAGCACGCCCACGAGCGGCAGGAACACCGTCGTCAGTTTGGGCCGCACGTCCCACCGAATCGCACGCCATATCGTGGTTGCCCCCAAATAGGTTAGCGGGAAATAGCATAGAGAGGAATAATGCACGATTTTGGTACGCACCAGACTAAACAGGATGAACGCCGTCCAGAAAAGCAGTTGCATCCATGTGCCAAAATCGGAGCGTTGGCAAGCGGCGAGCGTGTCGGACTCGAGCAGCTCATCTTCCGATTGGCGGTCGCCCCAGAGATTGGGCAGCGCAAAAACAGACACAGGAAAACAACCGATAAGCAACACCACCGCATGATAGCCCCAAAATCCGCCGTGGCCCGCGTCGGGCGTGGAAAACAGCCGAATCTGATAGGCAATGAACCGCTCCACGAAATCCGCACCATGCAAGGCAATTTCCAGCCCAAACCACAACCCAGCCACCAGCATGGATGCTGCCGAAAACAACAGCAGGTGCTTCAGATATCCTTTCCCCCGAAAACGATACCGCGCCCAATAAAGCCCCAAGACCAACATCACAATCAAATAGGCAGTCGGCCCTTTGGTCATGGTGGCAATGCCGAGAAAAAAGCCTCCCAGCAGCAGCCAACGATATTTTTGCCAGTAAGAAGCAGGCTTGGGGGCCGTCAAAAATTGCCAGCGAAACTCGATGAACCCGTAGAGGCCGCCAAAAATGAAGAGATTGAACCACGGGTCAATGATGCCGCTGCGGAAATAAAAATGCGGCAAAAAACTACCCAGCCAAGCCAAGACCCAAAGCCATGCGAACATTTGGTCGTGGAGCCGCAAACCGATGCGATAGACCAACAGCAGCGTGACCAATCCGCAAACCGCGTTCGGAAATCGGGCAGCAAACTCATTCACCCCAAACATTTTCATAGACAGCGCCTGTGCCCAAAAAAAGAGGGGGGGCTTTTCAAAAAAAGGCTGGAAATCTATCTGTGGGCGAATCCAATCGCCTGTCACAAGCATCTCGCGGGCACACTCTGCAAAGTTGATTTCGTCCCAGTCAAACAGATGCACCCCTCCCAAAAAGGGAAAGAAAAACAACAAGGCAAGACCAATGACAATCAGGTAATCACGCCGCATAGTCAACACGAAACAACAGGTTAGGAGATTTGGTTGAAACAACCATGAAGCCCCTCCAACAGAAAGGCAAAGTATCTTTGGTATAGTCAACGCAAATCAGCCCCGTCCGCTTTACTTGGCCGGGCAATCCCCTGAGTACAGGGTCTGACAAGGTGGTTTTGAACGAACGGTGCTCGCAATCCTTTGGAAATCATGCAAATCAATCAAGGAAATCCCTGCCTTGCCAACCGGCAGGTTCAAATCCCCTTTAATCTAGGCATATCGGGTCAAAAAACGCTTATTTGTTCCCGCTCAATTGCTCTCCGATGGCATTCAAGGCCAGCACCGTCAAACATATTGCCAGACCCGACGGCAACGCCATCCACCACGCCTTCAGGGAGGAGCGAGCATTGTTGAGCAACGCACCCCACGACGCATTGGAAGTGCTGCCCAACCCCAAAAACGAAAGGGACGCTTCCAACAGCACCGCCCCCGCCACCCCAAACGCAAAGGCTATCATGGTGGCGCGTATCGCATTGGGCAACGCATGCCGCCACAATATCCGCGCCTCCGAAAGCCCTAGCCCCCGTGCCGCCGTCACATAGTCCAACTCCCGCACCCGCAACAGGTCTGCCCGCACAAAACGCGCCACCCCCGTCCAACTCATCGCTCCAATAAGCGCAATCAGTACCCAAAAAGACTCATTGCCCCGCGGCAACACCGCCACCATGACGAATAGAAATATCAGTTTGGGAATCGCATTAAATACCTCCGACAGCCGCATAATCAGCAAATCCGCCGGCACAGTGACCACACGCCCGAAAAATGGGAACCGGCCTAACAACCACCCCACAATGCGAAAAAGCAACAAAACACCCACAAAAATCGCCCCGCTCATCACCCATTCCCCTATCCCCTCAGCCGTTGACAACACATATTGACGCGCCTCAAACGCGTAGAACCAAGCAGGCAAAAGCCCCAGCAACGTAAGCCAAAGCGTCCCCCGGCGCAGCCGAAGGCGGTCGTCGCCCCAAAAACCTGCCAAAGCCCCCAAAAACAGCCCAATGCTCATGGCCATCGTCATCGCCGCCAGTCCCGTCAGCACCGCCACCCGCGCCCCCGACACCAAAGCCGCCGCCACATCGCGCCCCTCGCGGTCGGTACCCAGCCAATGGCGAAACCGCAACGGCAACTGCGGGTGAATCGTGCCGGGCCGGGCGGGCAACTCATTTGCGGAAAAATATGGCATCGCTTTTTCACCCGGCGAAAAGGGAATGGGAGCAAACACCGCTGCCTCGTAGGGGTAGGTTTTCCACAATTCATTGCGCCGAATGGAATCCAACACCGGATGAGCAAAGGGAGCATTCGGGTCCTTCCACAGCGTGCGCAAGCCCGGCCAAAGCCCTTCGCCTTCCACACGACAATAGAGCGGTCGGCCATTGGCCAAAAAATCGCGCCCCACTGCCACCAACAGCAGCAGGCCCAATACCCAATAAGCCGGATGGAGGTGCTTTTTCATTTTATACCAGTAACGCCAACCTTCCGGTTGGCAAGCAGTAACGCCAACCTTCCGGTTGGCGAGCAGCAACGCCAACCTTCCGGTTGGCAAGCAGTAACGCCAACCTTCCGGTTGGCAAGCAGTAACGCCAACCTTCCGGTTGGCGACATTCACACCACCAACCAGAAGGTTGGTGTTACTTATTCGAACGGAAAAACAATTCTAAAGCCACTCTCCAAGTGCGTCGCCACATCCCTGTTTTTGGCAAAGCCAAGCACGAAGCCGCCGCCGCCCGCGCCGCAGATTTTCAACGTAAAATCCTCGTTGTCGAGGTTTTTGCGCCAGAAACGCTCGATGGTCGAGGGCACTATTCGGTCGAGATGCTCAACCTGAAAGCGGGAAACGCGCCGCAAGTTTGGCCAAAACCCATCGGAATCCGCATTGAGCCAAGCCCGCACCATTGCTTCGTGGGCGGGCATCAGTTCGGCGTTCAGCCTATCGGCAAAATCAGCCCGACCATTTTGCTCCAAAAACCACTGCACAAGCGGCCCCGTTTGGCGCGGCAAATTCGTGTCGAGCAAAAAAACAACCGGACGCTCCGCTCTCCAGTCGGTCAAGTCAGCAAGCGCAACCTCGACGATGTTCCTGATGAGCAAAGGTTTGTTCAGATAACTTGCCAAGGGGTCAATGCCCGAACTTGAGCCGTGAAAAAAACTTTCCATTCGGGCAAAAATCGCCTTCAAGTCGTTCAAGTCGCTCGTTTTTTCTTTGCAATAACGGTCATAGACCGCCGCGCACAAAGCGCCCGAACTGCCCAAACCATAACCAACGGGAATGTTTGAGCGAAAAAAAAGGCCAAGACGCAAGTCTCTCCGAAACGACTCGACGCGCAAGCCCGGCAGTTCGCCCCACAGCGCGTGTTCCGCCCAATCGAGCAGCCGCATCTGCAAGCCGCGAACATCGGCCTTAGGGCTTGCCTGCTCCCAATGGCCGCCAAAAGCAGGCACGGGCATAGCAAGTGCCGAGGCACCGAGCAGCAGAACGTGTTCGCCGAAAAGAAGGAGTTTGGCTGGGTAGTGTTTCATGGCCGCGCAAAAGTGCGAAATTCAGAAGCATTCCAAAGCGCAAAAGGAGTGCTGGCGGCTAACAAACAATTTTTACCTTCGCGCTGTTTTTCACCCTCCTTTATTCAATTTTTCACTCAACCACCACTAGCTCATTTGACATGAGTCAATTTCCGCACCCGGACCGCTTCGTACGCCGGCATATCGGGCCAAGTGAGGCCGACACCCAAGAAATGTTGAAAACCCTCAAAGTCAAGTCGTTGGACGAACTAATCTGGCAAACCGTGCCCGATGCCATCCGACTGAAAAAACCGCTTGACCTGCCGCCCGCCCTCTCCGAATTCGACTATTTGCAGGATTTGAAAAAAGCCGCGCTGCAAAACCGCGTGATGCGCAACTACATCGGCATGGGCTATCACGGCACCATCACGCCATCGGTCATTGCTCGCAACGTGTTTCACAACCCCGGCTGGTACACCCAATACACGCCCTACCAAGCAGAAATAGCGCAAGGCCGCCTCGAAAGCCTGCTCAATTTTCAGACGATGGTGAGCGATTTGACGGGTTTGCCTATCGCCAATGCCAGCCTGCTCGACGAAGGCACCGCAGCAGCCGAAGCCATGCACATGTTTTATGCGGAAAAAAACAAAAGAGCGAAATCTGGCGAGGAGGCCAACGAGTTCTTCGTGTCCGACAAGGTGCTTCCGCAAACAATAGACGTGTTGCGAACCCGCGCTTTGCCGCATGGAATCAAACTCGAAATCGGCGATTGGGAAGCATATCAATTTTCCGAAAAAACCTTTGGTGTCTTGCTGCAATATCCTGATAAGGAAGGAAATGTGCAAGACTACCGCGCTTTTGTGGAAAAGTCCAAAGCATTGGGAGCCTTCGTCTGCGTGGCTGCCGACATTCTCGCGCTGGCCCTCCTGAAGCCACCTGGCGAATGGGGGGCCGACGTGGCCGTGGGCAATACGCAGCGCTTTGGCGTCCCGATGGGTTTCGGCGGCCCACACGCGGCTTATTTTGCTTGTTCGGAGGAATTCAAACGCCAGATTCCCGGCCGCATCATCGGCGTCTCTGTGGACAAGCACGGCAACCGCGCACTCCGCATGGCGCTCCAGACCCGCGAACAACACATCCGCCGCGAAAAAGCGACTTCCAATATATGCACCGCACAGGCACTGCTGGCCAACATGGCCGCCATGTACGCCGTCTATCACGGCCCATCAGGCATTCGCGGCATCGCCCAGCGTGCCCATGCAATGGCAACAAGCCTTTCAGCGGCATTGGAAAAAACCGGGTTCAAACAAACGAACGCACATTTCTTCGACACACTCCGCATCGAACTTTCGGAAAAACAGTTGCTTGAAATAAAAAACAAGGCGGAAGCGGCAGGCATCAATTTCTTTTACGAAAAAAACGCCCTGCAAATCTCGCTCGACGAAACGACAACCGACGAGGACCTGAATGATATAGTGGAGATTTTTGGAGGTAGCAGAAAACTCATCGCTCCTCACCCCTCATCCATCATTTCAAAAAGTCTTCTGCGCGAAAGCCCCTACCTCACCCATCCGGTATTCAACACTTACCACACCGAGAGCGATATGATGCGCTACATCAAGCGGTTGGAAAACCGCGACATTTCGCTCACGCACTCGATGATTTCGCTCGGTTCCTGCACCATGAAACTCAACGCAGCAACCGAGATGATTCCGGTGAGCTGGGAGAACTGGGCGAATATGCACCCCTTCCAGCCCGCCGAGCAAGTGAAGGGCTACACACACATCATCGGCGAACTGGAAAAATATCTGTGCGAAATCACGGGCTTCGACGCTTGCTCCTTGCAGCCCAACAGCGGTGCACAAGGCGAGTACGCAGGCTTGATGGCCATTCGCGCCTACCACCACGCCAACAAACAAGACCATCGCAACGTGGCGCTCATCCCGTCTTCCGCGCATGGCACCAACCCCGCCTCGGCAGTGATGGCTGGCATGGAAGTGGTGGTGGTGGCCTGCGACGAACGCGGCAACATTGACGTGGAAGACTTGAAAAGGAAAGCCGAGCAACACGCCGCCAACCTTGCCTGCCTCATGGTGACATACCCCTCCACACACGGCGTGTTTGAGGCAGAAATCATCGAAATTTGCCAAATAATCCACCAATATGGTGGCAAGGTTTACATGGACGGCGCGAACATGAATGCCCAAGTCGGTCTCACCAGCCCAGCGGCCATTGGTGCCGATGTGTGCCACCTAAATTTGCACAAAACCTTCGCCATCCCACATGGCGGCGGCGGGCCGGGCATGGGGCCGATTTGCTGCAACACAAGCCTCGCCCCGTTTTTGCCCAAACACGTTTTCAGGGAAACAGGTGGCAAACAAGGCACGACGGCCATCTCCGCCGCGCCTTGGGGCAGCGCGAGCATCCTGCTTATTTCTTATGCCTATATCCGAATGCTCGGCGCGGAAGGTGTCACGGATGCCACGAAGTATGCCATCCTGAACGCCAACTACATGAAAGCACGTTTGGAGAGCGCCTACCAAATTCTTTATGCGGGCGACATGGGGCGCTGCGCCCATGAGTTCATTCTCGATTTGCGGCCATTCAAGACCGTCGTGAGCGCCGAAGACGTGGCAAAGCGCCTGATGGACTATGGCTTTCACGCGCCCACACTGTCGTTCCCGGTGGCAGGCACGATTATGATTGAGCCGACGGAAAGCGAAAGCAAAGCCGAGCTCGACCGCTTTTGCGACGCGCTGCTGGCTATTCGCAAAGAGATAGACGAAATCGCGTCGGGTGATTACGAGACCGAGGACAATGTGCTGCACAACGCGCCGCACACTGCCGAAGAAGTCACCTCCGATGACTGGCATCACAAATATAGCCGCGAAAAAGCTGCCTACCCGCTCCCCTACTTGCGACAGGGATTCAAGTTTTGGGCAACGACGGGCAGGATTGACCAAGCCTACGGCGACCGGAATTTGGTATGCGTTTGCCCACCGATAGAGGCATATTCCACTGCCGAGTGACTGCCAGAAGCTTTGTGATTTGTGAAAACAGGCTGCGCGGAACATTTCCGGCAGCCTGTTTTTTCTTGTTATATGCAGCCTTTAAAAGGCGGCTTTTGTGGTTTTGTCGAAAAAGCGGCCTGATTGTGCTTGCCAAAAGGCTCACGACACGCCTTTGGTCGTTCATGTTTTTTTGCGAAGCAATCGCCACTTTATTTTTCCCAAACAAAAAACATATCGGACACTCTACGAAATGATGATAGAAACAATGACACACCCGCCCCAAACCTCTTACAGAAGAAAGCCTCAGAATGAGACCCCGATAGATGCCATCGTCCAGTACATATCTGAGTTCAAATCGCTCAGCGATGCCGAAATCAAGGGCATCCGCGACAACCTCAAACTGCGCACGTTCAAAAAAGGAACACTATTGCTCAGAGAAGGGCAAGTTTCCAGCCTTTGCTATTTTATCCTCAAAGGATGCGTGCGGCAGTATTATCTGATAGATGGTGTGGAGAGAACCACCAACTTTTTCACGGAAGGACAACCCGTCACGCCTTATGAGGGCACCTTCAAGAAGCAGCCGTCCAAGTTTTACCTATCCTGCGTGGAAGATTCAACAATGTCCTACGGGACACCCGAAGACGAGGCCGAGATGTTTGCCAAATTCCCACAATTCGAGTTGATATGCCGCTTGGCCACCGAGGAAGAGCTGGGCAAAAGTCAGAACCAACTCGCCTCTTTCATGCTCAGCAGCCCCGAAGAGCGGTATCTCAACCTGCTGAAAACTCGCCCTGACCTCTTGGACCGGGTGCCGCAATACCAGTTGGCCAGCTACATCGGCGTCACGCCGGAGTCCTTGAGCCGGATTCGCAAAAGAATCATGGGGGGGAAAAGGCATGGCGTGTTTTCTTAACCAAAGTCAATGAAATCCAAGCGGCACGGCTCATTTCTTTGCAACTCAATATGCAAACAGGAAACATGAACGACAAGAAAGCACTGCTCTCCACGCTCTGGATTTTCGTAACGCTCAACTACCTCTACTGCGACCTCATCGGCTTAATGGATGCCCGTTTGCTCCGTCAATATCTGACCGGCACGGTGGACGGGTTGGAGCTCACGCCCACCTTCCTGTTTGCCGCTGCCGTGCTGATGGAAATCCCCATCGCAATGGTGCTGCTATCGCGCATTTTGGCGCCCAAGCCCAATCGTTGGGCAAATATGCTCGGCGCAGCCATCAAGACCGTAGTCATGGTGCTGACCTTGTTCATCGGCACGTTCACGATGTACTACCTGTTTTTCGCAGTAATAGAAATTGCCGCCACCATTTTCATTTTCATCTACGCATTACAATGGAAAACAACCAAAACACCGCTGGCAGCATGAAGGCCGCCGTTCGGTCCCGATACGGTCCGCCTGAGGCGCTGAGCGTTCGGGAAGTGCCAATGCCTACGCCGGGGGCGCGCGAAATTTTAGTAAAAATACACGCCGCCACGGTCAATCGGACGGATTGCGCCATGCTGACCGGCACGCCGTTCGTGTACCGGCTGTTTATCGGCCTCTGGAAACCCAAGCAGGCCACGACGGGCACAGACTTTGCCGGCGAGGTGGTGGCCGTAGGCGATGCGGTGACGGCCTATCGGGTGGGCGACCGGGTGTGGGGCTTTGACGACATCGGCCTTTCTTCCCACGCCCAATATGCGGCCATTTTGGAGCGGGTGGCCATGGAATTGATACCCGACAAAATCAATTACGAACAAGTGGTAGCCAGTGCGGAAGGAGCGCATTACGCCCTCAATTTTCTAAAAAAAGTAAAATTGGAAGCCGGGCAAAAAGCGTTGGTCAACGGCGCGACGGGGGCCATCGGCTCGGTGCTCGTGCAGCTGCTGAAGCATCGGGGTCTGCACGTCACTGCGGTTTGCGGCACACCCAACGTGGAGCGAGTACGCGCCCTAGGCGCCGACAAAATCATTGACTACCTCCAAGGCGATTTTACCCTCGACGACGAGCGATACCACTATGTGTTCGATGCGGTGGGTAAAAGCACCTTCGGCAAGTGCAAACCGCTATTGGCACGCGGCGGCATCTATATTTCCTCCGAACTGGGGCCATATTCCCAAAACTTGTTTCTGCCCTTGTTTACCCGCTTTTTTAGCGACAAAAAGGTGATTTTCCCAATCCCTTTCAATATCAAGCACAGCCTGCAAACCATGAAAAAGTTGTTGGAAGAAGGCCGATATCAGCCGTTGATTGACCGCCATTACGCCTTGGAGGATATACAAGAAGCCTTCCGGTATGCGGCAAGCGGACATAAAATTGGGAACTTGGTGGTGAAGTTCTGATGATGCGCACAAAACCCAAAATGCTGTATTTTCGCAGCATAAAAACTGAAAACCGCTATGGTAGAAATAGCCAATCCCATCTACGATGTCGTTTTCAAGTATCTGATGAACGACGAAAAAGTGGCGAAACTCCTGCTGTCGGCGATTATCGGCAGGGAAGTCGTTTCGCTGGAGTTCAGACCCACCGAACACCATTTCCCGGTGGGGGAGCTGTTGGCCGTGCTTCGCATGGATTTCAGCGCCCGCATCGTGGACGAAAACGGCGAACAGGAGCTCGTCATCATCGAGCTGCAAAAAGCCAAGTTAGCCAGCGACATCATGCGGTTTCGCCGCTACCTCGGAGAGCAGTACGCCAACAAGGAAAACATGGTGCGCGAGCCAGCGCCCGAATACCCGTACCGCAAGGCATTGCCTATTCTCAGCATCTACTTTTTGGGACACACGCTCGAACATACCAAGGCCCCCGTCGTGCGGGTGAATCGCCACTACATAGACGCGGCCACAGGCGAACAGATTCGTGAAAAGGAAGAGTTTATCGAAAGCCTGACGCACGACAGCATCATCATCCAGATACCGTACCTGAAAGGGCATCGCCGCACTGAATTGGAGCAACTGTTGGCACTGTTCGACCAGTCCGGCACCACTGACGACCCGCATTTCATAGCCGTAAACGAGCACGAATTGCCCGAACGCTATCGCCCGCTGCTACGCCGGCTCCAAAAAGCCATAGCCGACCCAACCATTCGTCAAAGCATGGACGCGGAAGACGACCTAATCGAAGAAATCAAAGATTACCAAAGGCTTATTTCAGAGAAAGAGCGCATCATCTCGGAAAAAGAGCGCACCATCTCGGAAAAAGAGCGCACCATCTCGGAAAAAGAGCGCACCATCTCGGAAAAGGAGCGCACCATCTCGGAAAAGGAGCGCACCATCTCGGAAAAGGAACAAGCCATGCAAGAGAGCCAAAAAATTATATCGGAACAACGAAAACATCTCGAGACAGCTATATGGGCGCTGCATCGCAACGGCTCATCAGTAGAGGAGATGGCTTCCATGTTTGGGCTAAGCACCCAGGAGATAGCGGATATCCTATCTTCAAAATAGTTCCCCATTTCATGGCTACCGCACTTTTCGCCACTTTCGCCTACCCAAACGCGCCGACGCAACCAACAACAAACAAGGAACCCCTATCCATACCAGTTCGCTCAGCAACACCATTATCCCCCATCGCCCAATGAAGTCCCAGACCGAAATGGGCGAGACTTGAATTGGCCGAAATGAGAAAAAGAGGCGCTCCGTGCTCAATGGCCACCATAAGGCACAGCCACGTCCGCCATTGGTCAGCATATCTAGTAGAGGATGAGAAATCGCACTCAGCACACACCAAAGGAAAAGTTCCCACTCAAAACGTTGGCGACTACATAGCAGGGAAAACAAACCAGCCACCAGCACGCCAAATAACATCCCGAAAAACACGGAGTGCGTCCATCCGCGATGCCCCCATTCGCTGTCGTACGGAATGCCGAAGCGAAAAGCCAGCACGTCCAAATCGGGCGCGAAAGCGCAAAAACCCGTCAACAACAGCACAGCCGGGCGCACCTGTTTTGGGAAAAAAGCAAACCCCATGGCGGTAGAGGCTGCGATGTGGCCAAATATGGATGCCATGTAAAATGCATTTAGCCGACCGCGGTAATCGGCATTTCCACGAAAAAGTCAGTGCCTTCGTTTTGCCGCGTCTCGAAGCGAATGCTGCCGTCGTGGGCCTCAATTATTTTTTTGCAGATAGCCAGTCCGAGACCACTGCCAGAGGTTTTGGTCGTGAAATTAGGCTCAAACACACGCTCGCCGATTTCGGGCGGAATACCGCCGCCGTTGTCGCTGATTTTCACCGTAGCATGACTGTTTTGTTGAATCAAGGAGACGTGTATCTTACCCTCGCGGTCGGAAGGAATCGCTTGTATCGCATTGATGACCAGATTGTTGAACACCCTAATCAAGTGGTTTTTGTCACCCAAAATGTGATAGCGTTCGGGTGGTATGGCGAGGTCGAGCGATACGTTGCGCTGCTCGCTAAACAGATCATAGACGCTTTCCACGACATCGTTGAGCACCACGTCCGATTTTTGGCGAATGTCCAAGTTGGCAAACATGGAGAACTCCGAAGCGATTTGCGCCAACGAATCAATCTGCTCGATAAGACGCGTGATGGCCTTGCGCAGATAAGCAGCGGCTTGCTCGGGGTTTGAAGAGACCCGCTCCAGCTGCTGCATGGAAAGTTTCATGGTGGTCAATGGATTTTTGATGTCGTGCGCCACCTGCCGCGCCATTTCGCGCCAAGCGCCCTCGCGTTCGAGCCGCACAAGCTGCACTTTCGATGCTTCGAGCTTGTCTACCATTCGGTTGTACTCTGCAATCAACTCGCTCACTTCATCCTGTTCGTCGCCTTGATATTCCAGCGTCTGGTTTTTGTCCTGGCTGAGTTTCACCTCGCGTATTTTATCTGAAACAAGGCTCAACGGGCGAATAATCGAACGCGACAGGAAATAAGTCACCACAAAGGCAACCAACAGCAGCAAAACATACAAACTCGCCAGCATACCGATAAAATCTGAGACCTCTGGCCCGACTTTGCCCTCGGTCAGCAGATAAGGGACACCGAGAAAACCCAGCAGCTCGTTCTGTCCGGTGCGCAACGGCAGGTATTTCGTAAAATAGTCAAAACCAGCGGCTCTTTCAGGCTCTACCAGTTCCGGCTGATTGGTTTTGGTCAAGAGCTGCAACGCCGTGGGACTCATTTTGCTCGGCAATATGCCCAATCCGCTCAATTCCTCTTGCGTGGTGTAGTCAAGGTCGCCTGTGGAAGCGTACAAATTGGCATCCATCAGAAGGCTGCCAGCAATATCCGAGATAGTCAGAGGCAACATCCGTCGCAAGCTATCCGAGGATACCGCCGCCCCGACGAGGCGGGTTTTTAGGCTGGTAAGCACCGCGTCAGCGCGATAGTCGAGGTTGGCATCTTGAGTGTTTTTGGAGGTTTCCCTAAAATGTTGATAAGTGATGGCGCCCAACACGATAAAAGTGATGCCAATGATGGTGACAGTCCAATACTGAATACGCTTGGCGAGGGAGCCGCGAGTGCTGATTTGAAACTGATATTTCTCAGGCAAAAAATGCAGCCAAGAATTGACCGCTGCCAAGGCAAACAACGATAGTGAGGCGAGGGCAAACAACATGGAAAACAAATAAACCTGCTTGTGCCAACCACCACGCGAGCGACCAACGGAAGCAATTGTCTGTCCATCCGCACTTTTGAACACCGCATCAATACGACGCGGGTTGTCGGTCTCAATGTCGCGTTGCTCGCCATTGTCAATGGGTGCATAAAGCGCAAGACCATTGCCCAAGCCTTGTTCCACCGCGAGTTTGCCCCTTTTCAGCACGGCAAAATCGTAGCGCGGCAATCGCTTGAGTTTCTTGTAGGGCAAATTGTAAAACAATTGCGCATACACGCGAGCGGGCGTGGGGTATTCGTGGTTGAGAAAACAATAAACCTTGGCTGGCTGGGTCGGGTCGTTCATGCGTTGGCAGTCCAACGCCAGCATGTAGCGGAACTTGCCATCCGCGTCCGTGTGGTAGCGAATCTCGGGCGCGTTGGGCAAGGCTTTGCCTTGGCTCCAATTTTCTTCCACCGCATATTGATACCCCTGCGGCTGTTCCAGCAAAATCGGCTCCTCGCCTCGGTCGAACGCAAAAACATCCAAACGGTAATGCTGAAACAGGTAATGATTTTCAAAAATCAAGTCATTGAAATAATTGCGCAGGTCGCTCGCCTTCGGCTTGAATGGCCAAGGCTTAAGCAGCACGTTGAGCCGTTGGGAGTCACGTTTGAAAGCCTCCAATAGAGGAGGCAATTGCGCTTCCACGACATCTAAGTCGCGGTCGTCGGCCAATGCTTGAGAATAGGCAAAGCGTATGTCCCTGTCCTTTTGCAAATTGTAGTGATAGAGCAATTGAGAAGCGAAAACCGAAAACAATAGCAACCACACAGCTACCCACCCAAACCCAGGTGACTCCCAGTGGGCAAATGTGTCGAACAGCACCCCATAAAGCAACCCCAATGCCACCACCGTAACAGGAGCCAACAGCATATCGCCACTCATGGCCGAACTGATGGCAAACAGCGCCACCGCGCCCACGCCCAACCCGATGCCGCGCAGCGGCAACGACAGCCCAACGCGTTTCACCGTTTTCATCATGCGATGGCTAAACAAAAACAAACCAACCATGAGCAATATCACCCCGACAATAGCCAAAAGCGCCGACCAGTCGGAGTACAGTATATTGTCAAAATCGAACTCAATGCCAGAGTAAAACACTAGCCGCCGCAACACCTCTACCCCCACCAGCACACACATCATAGTGGCCAGATAATACGCCGCGCTCAACGCAAGGCGAATGGGAAGCGCAAAATGCGCCAATGAACCCGTGCGAAAATGCTGATGAAAAAACACCATGAGCCATGCCATTAGCCCGATGTTGATGAGCCAATCGCCGAGCGACTTGCCGATGCGCGATGGCACCTCAAAGGGCTGGGCAAAAAATGACAGCCCGCCAAACTGCTGACCCGTGAAATCGAACTGTTGATTGAGCCAATACACCCCTCCCACCACCACCAGCAAGAGCGCGCCACCCGCCATCGGGGAAAAACGCTCCACCAACCGCACGGCAAATTGGTTGGCAAGGCTGAACAGAATCACGAAAAAAAACCCGTAAAACACAAACTTCACCCACTGAAGTCCCGTCGAGTACACCGCGCCATTCGCCTTGAGCCAGCAAAAGTCCTTGCCGCCCACCCGAACGGCATACTCCGTAGGCTCGGGGCTGACCTCTATTTTAGGGGAAATGTTTTTTCCAGCCGGAAAAACAATCTGACCTGCCACAGCACCTTCCGAACTGTTGGCATAGCGGATTGGAAGGAGCGCCACAAGCGTGTTTTCTCCCAACGGTTCTTGCCGAACGGCGAACCAACCAGCTGGAAAACGGCGAAGCAGATGGCCTTTTTTGGAAAGTATTTGCTTGAGCTGGGCATTGGTGGGCAGCGTGCTGTTGTTCGTCCAAGCAAGAATGGAATCAGCCCGCGCAACCAGTATCGTGTAGTTTTTGGAGCGCTGCCCTTCCAGAAGCTCGCCCCATTGGACTGAGGGCACACCCTGAGCGACGCCTTGCAAGGCCGCACGGTGTTCTTTCACCCAAGCGAACGCCTCCGCTTCCTGCCCCTCCAAGTGAGCGGAAATTTGGTCGGCATGCTGTTGCAGCAGCGCCGTATCTTTGTCCCACTGACTGGCGCTGATGGCTACGGCCAAAAGGAGAGCCAGCGCGACCAAGTATAGGAGCAGTCGTCTCAACATAAAGGGAACTTTACAGGGATTTTTGCCGGTTTCGGCGGAGATTTTTTTAGAAAAATGCCCGACGCGGATGGATTAAAGTATCGTGAAAGCGCGGGCAAAAGTACCTAAACAAAGTTTACGCCAAGAAACAACTGCTTCCAAATTTCACTGAAAGAACTACAGACCGCTCTGCCGCCTTTGCTTTCAGAGGATTCCGATATGGCATGTCGTTTTCCCAGAAAACCTCGCCATATTCTAAGAGTCGCTCAAAAGCGGGGAGGAAAGTCTGGACAACACAGAGCACCGCACCGCCTAACGGGCGGAGTTTCCGAGCAAGCTCGGAGGCATAGATAGGGTCACAGAGAACAACTTCCATGCTCAGGCATGGTAAAGGTGAAAACGTGCGGTAAGAGCGCACGCTCGCGCCAGGCAACTGTCGCGGGGGATAAACCTTGCGGGTTGAAATGCCATGTACACCTTGTTCGATATGTTGCTCGCATATTTTTCCTCGAACATTCGGGGAAATGCAAGGGGGGTAGGCAGCGCAAATGCTCCGGGCAACCGCGAGCATCAGATAAATGGCAGAGACCCCGATTCATCGGGGGACAGAATCCGGCTTACAGGTCTGTAGTTTTTTTTGAAAAAAATAAGCACGTCGGCGAAACTGACCTCAAAACGGGGGCTTCTCGCTGCCAATCAACACAACCTCTCCCGAGGCCTAGGTATCGGTGCCTATATCGTCTTTCGGAACGTGTAGGTCACGCCCTTTCTAAACAGCAGCAGCTGTAGGCTATCCACTTTCAAAATCTCGAAGTCCGCAAACGCTTGGCCGTCTGTATCTTTCAGTATCAGGCGATTGCCAACCTCTTGCCAAAAGGTGCCAGTAGGAAAAAAACCGTCGAGGCAGGTACTCTCCAGCGTTTGGTCTGCCTTGAAAATCAAAAAGCCATCGCAGTGCATTTCGTAATTGGTGGTGGCATCCGACTTGCCAGATTTGGTGTCGCATTGCCATTTGCCGTGCAGCTGCGCGTTTGCTTGAGGTAGGGAGCAAAGAAGCGAAAAGAGGAGCGCAAAAACAGCCCCTCGAACCGAAGTATGTGTGTGGGCGGGCATAATGGATTAAGATTTTAGTCAGGGGCGAAGATAGAGCGTACCAAATAAAATGTAGCAGGCGAATATGTTAAAGTTTTGATGCGATAGGGAAAATTCTGTGTATAACGAAAGATATATTTCGGGAGACGGCAGCTAACATCACTTTTGCGCTCAGTTTTCAAAACTTTTTTGTCACCAGCCATCTTCCTCGCATGAAAAAATCCATTTTTTTTACCCTCGCACTTTCCATCAGCTTTTCCTCATGTTGCGACACGCTCGAGCTCTGCGACCTCCTTATTCGCTCATTTCAATCTCCTCACACGGTTACAGTCGGTGAGGTGTTCAATGTCGTGGCAAATATCGGCAACGATGAAGCAGACACCGATTGCGATACGGATATCGCCAATGTCACGACGAGCTTGATTGAAATTTTCAGAAAAAGCATTTCCGGCGACTGGGAGCTAATCGAGAGCGTAACCAAAAATCAACCCGCAGTTGACCCCGGAGGAACAGTCCCGCTGCCAAGTTCAATCACCATCTCACAAGCAGGAGACTATCGGTTTGACTACTACACCGACGACACAGATTCGGTGAGAGAACGCAATGAGAACAACAACAAGGGATGCACTGGCTGCAAAACCGACCGCAAGGCGCAAATGCGCCAAACCAACAACTACGCCTCCATCGAGATACATGTGCTTCCCCTCTCCGACGGCACCACTCAAATCGAGGGCAAACCCATCGTTGAGGTTAAATGACCACCCGCCTCGCTAGCCGTGCCATTCCATTATTCCACTTTTTTAAAACACCAATTTGATATGAGAAAGCATATCGTTTTTTTGTCTCTGCTTTGTTCCCTTGCCTTTTTTACTGGCTGCGAGGAGGAAAACGACCCCGACCTTACATTTCTCGATTATCAACAAATTTGGAATCCATGCGCGGGCACCACCGAGTATCTTGATGTGAGAAGCTTGTATTGGGTACGCAACCTCCAATTCCCATTCAATGGATACCCCGAGTTTGTGCTGCTCTACTGGCGCCACAATGAGAGAGGTTTTTTTGATTGCTTCGGCATACCGTGGTATGTAGTGCCCGGCTCTGTCATTGTAAGCAATCGCTACCTTGCCAACAGGTCGCCCAATAGCACATCATCGTTGAGCACCAAACCAGCCCGACAGCCTGCGGCACGAACCTACACTACCGTCAGGGACATTGGCACCGGCAACACCATCGCCACAGACAATGGCTCCAAAGTCGTTTTCCCTGATATCCCAGCCGGCCAATATGTTCAATTTGCGTCAGAGTCGTTGGTGACCCAAGAGGGCATTTACGACCTTGCATACACAGCAGACCCCGACGAGGAAATAACGGAAACCGACGAGAGCAACAACGTGCAAAACAGTTCTTTTGAGCGAAGCTATCACTCGTCAGGTTGCTCTTTCATCATTCGCGAGCCTACGAAAGAAGAATTGTCGAAAATAAAAACCAGGTATGTGATTTACCGAGGAGGCAATATTGAGGTGCACAACTGAAAAAGGGTGCATTCCAAATTGTCGCAAGTGTAAATCGGAGCAGCGTTCCGGCGTACATGAGCGGCCATTTGAAATGCGCCCACTGGAAAAGCACATCGCTTGCAAGAAAAGGCCGTCCCAACGACTGGGATGGCTTTTTTTGCAAGCAGGGCCTGCCTGCTTAGCTCAACCCAACGCCGTTCGCCTTTCTCAATCTGATAATCCTCGCCCCGTGCATCACCCGCAACACAGGATAAATCGGGTCGAACTCCCACCGTTTCACTGCAAAATTGGGGCTGTTCGGGTGTTTGTGGTGATTGTTTTGGAACAATTCTCCCATGAGCAGCAAATCAAAAGGTAGCGTGTTTTTTGAATGGTCGCCGTTGTTGTAGTTGCGGTAGCCATATTTGTGGCCGCACCAGTTGACGATGGCACCATGCACTGGTCCCATGAGAAAATGCACGGGCAACAGCAGATACATCCACCACTGAGTGGCGAAAAACGCATAAAAAACGATGTAGCCTGCCGCCCACAAAAGACGCGAAGTCCAAGAGTTGCCGAACTTGTCCAGCAAATGCCAATTGGGATAGTTGCCCAAAAAGTTCGGGGCCACTTTGAGAGTGTTGGTCAACAAACCATTGTATATTCTGGCCGTGTGCATCATCATGGAAAAAATATCCTTGAAAAAATTGGGCGAATGCGGGTCTTGCTCCGTGTCGGAAAAAGCATGGTGCATCCGGTGCATGATGGCATAAGCCCGTGGCACCAAATACGACGGGCCTTGCGCCAGATAAGTCAGGAAGTGGAAAAATCGCTCCCAGAACTTGTTCATCGTGAACATTTTGTGCGACGCATAGCGATGGTGAAAAAAAGTTTGCACAAAAATGGCGCTAAACCAATGCACCGTGAAAAAACCGAAAACAGCCATGTTTGAAAAAATTTTAGGGCGCAATGGTAAATATAATTCTCCCGGCATTTTTTCCAAGCCGCGTTCGCACACCCAGCCACTTCCCGCCGCAGACGGATGCAATGCCAACAATAAACTTTTATTTCTTTGTGCTGACAAACAATCATTCGAGAAACCGCGCCAAAACCCCGTTTCATGCGGTTGTTACAGAGCATGTTTTTTTCAAAATTTCACAAAAAAATAATTCGCGTGAGAGCCATTACCCTGCTGCTATTCGGCCTTTACGGGCTGACGGCCTGTTCGCCCGGCAAAAAAACGTTTCGACAAACCTCCCCCCTCGCCATCATACTGCGCGACCTATCGAAAGACTCGCTCGCCGCCCATGTGTTGAAAAACCCGTCAGACTTTGAACTGCAAATCATCTACACCCAAATTGACCGCGACCACAAGGGCGTCCCCATGTTCACCTCCTTCCACCACAACACTGACAGCACTCGATATTTCTACCCCGCCAGCACCGTCAAGATGCCGGTCGCGTTGCTGGCACTCGAAAAAATCAACCATCTGAGGCGCAGCGGATATCCCCGCCTTCACCGCGACACCCCCTACCGACTCGATTCACTGCGCCCTTTTCAACAAAGCCTAACCCACGCACCAACCGCCCCGAACGGCAAACCCTCTATCGCCCACGACATCCGGCAAATTTTTGTGACAAGCGACAACCTTGCCTACAACCACCTCTTTGAATTCCTAGGCAGAGAATACATCAACCGCCAATTGCGCGAAAAAGGCTACACCCGCACAGGCATCCTCCATCGCTTCAACTACCCGCAACGCGACAACCGACACGCCAGCCCCATCACCTTCTACGACGCTTCGGGCGATATTTTCAGGGAAGATGAAAAACTTGACGAAGAAGCATGGGAAAACCCGCAACGCGACACACGCAAGGGAAAAGGCTGGTACGACACCGCCGACAGCCTCGTGCAAGAGCCTTTCGACATGAAACTCAAAAACTGGTTTGCCCTCACCGACATGGAAAAAATACTTCGAGCAGTGTTGTTCCCAGAAGCAACGCCCGCCCAACATCGCTTTTCCCTGACGGACGATGATTATCGCTTTTTGCGGCACTACATGAGCATCTACCCACGCGAGTGCGACTTCCCGCAATACGACACCGCCACCTACCACGATGGCTACGTCAAATTCTTTCTCTTCGGAGACCAAAACACGCAATGGACACCAGCGCAACACCCCAGCATTCGGGTCTTCAACAAGGTCGGCATCGCCTACGGCACCCTAACCGATGTGGCCTACATCGTGGACTCGGCCAACAAGGCAGAGTTCATACTCGCAGCCACGTTGTTGTGCAATTCGGATGGCATTTTCAACGACGACCAGTACGACTATGACACGGTGGGGCTTCCCTTTCTGGCAAAACTTGGAAGGGCGGTGTATGAATACGAATTGAGAAGAAGGAGGTGATTGGAGGAATTGGGGATTTGTTTGTTTGAAGATTTGACCGAAAAGGAGCCTGCTTTCACGCACACGGCCTCACCCGCACATTGACCGAAGCCGAGAACGTGCAGCCGCCTTTGGTCTTTACCGTGACGTGGTAGATGCCCGCTTCTTTCACTTTGATAAAGCGCTCCTTGCTGCCGTCGCTCCATTCGTAGCTCTGAAACTCGCCGCCGTCCACCTCAAGGATGGTCTCGGTGCCTTGGCAGATGTCCGTCTCGCCCTTAATGTCAATGCCCAGAGATTTGACGACATTGGGCGTAGCCTTGTCAAGCGAATTGGTTGAGCTTTGTGCCAACAATTGGGAAGGCCCAACGACAAAAAGCAGGAGACTACCTGCCAACAAAAAAGAAGAGAAAAGACGATGGCTGAGCATAAAAGAAAGATGGTTGAAAAATAGGAGTAGCGTGAGACGCTACAAATCTATGAGATTTTTCGCAACTATACCCAGATTAAAAAGGATTTGAACCTGCCCGTTGGCAAGGCAGGGATTTCCTTGATTGATTTGCATGATTCCCAAAGGATTGCGAGCACCGTTCGTTCAAAACCACCTTGTCTGACCCTGTACTCAGGGGCTTGCCCGGCCAAGCGAAGCGGACGGGGCTGATTTGCGTTGACCATACCCAGACGGGAGCGTCGCCCAAAAAGATTTATAGTCAATGGGCAAAATCGAACATCAGGGGCTGCGCCCCGGAATATGTTTCGGGACACAGCCCCTCCCCGAAACAATATCGAGCATCTCCTACCAACTTTTCGGGGCGCTGCCCCTGCCTACGTTTTTACAGGTGCATTTCAAATTGCCGCAAGTAAGAGGCCGTCTCACAAGTTTAAATTTCGACAGGATTAACAAGATTTACAGGTTTTTTACCCGAAAAAGGACGCGAATCTCGTCAATCCTGTCAAACAAACATCACTTATGAGACATCCTCACATGCCGGAACAGCGTTCCGGCGTACAGAAGCGACAATTTGAAATGCACCCGTTTTTACGAGATTTTTTTTCTTTCTCTAAACGTCAAGACAAATAATATCAATATGCTCGCCGCAATGCCCGCCGGCACCAACCACAACCCAGACCAATCGCGCACCCCACCAACTGTAAACATATCGGCCACCGCTCCGCCCAAATAAGAGCCGAACGTCATGCCCACACCATAAGTGGCAATAGTAAACAACCCCTGCGCAGAACTTTTGTACTGCTCGCCCGCCTTTTGGTCAGAGTAGATGAAACCCGTCACGAAAAAGAAATCGTAGCAAATCCCGTGCAGCAGCACCGCCATATAAAGCGGCCAATGCAGCGATGCCCCCCCTATGCTGAGCAACAAATAACGCCCCACCCAAGCCACAATGGCAATCAAAAGGATGTTGCGGACACCCAGCTTCATCAGGAAAAGCGGGAGCAAGAGCATGAACAATACCTCAGAGCCTTGCCCCAACAAGCCCATCACCGAGGTCACGTTTTGCACCCCGGAAGCCGTCAGAAAATCGCCCGTGAAAGCGTAATAAAAAGACAAAGGAACGCAGAGCAAAATAGCTCCGATAAAGAAGGTGGCGTAGGAGCGGTCTTTGAGAAGCGCCAGCGCATCCAACCCGATGACCTGACGGACGCTGCCACCAGCCACCCGACCCTTGGGCGGTGTGTCGGGCAAGAAAAAACTGAAAACGCCCAACACAGCAGACAATATCGCAGGCAAGACAAAAATAAAATCGGTGGAGGAACGACTGTTGACGGCAATGCCCGCCACTATCCAGCCAATGGTGCCCAACACGCGCAACGTGGGAAAGTCGCGTTCGGGGTTGTCCGTATGCCCCATAGCCACCGAATTGGTGAGCGCCACCGTCGGCATATAGAGGCAGGAATAAGCCAGCAGCACCCACGGGAACACCGCAATGTCGCGGATTTGTGCCAAATACCAAAGCAGCACAGCCCCCAACAGATGCAACACGCCCAACACTTTCTGCGCCGAAAAATAGCGGTCGGCAATCAGACCAATAAAAAACGGCGAGACGAGCGCGCCAAACCATGCGTTGCCATAAGCAATGCCCACTTGAGCACCATCGGCTTTCAGCACGGCTGGCAGGTAAATGCCCATTGCCACAAACCACGCGCCCCAGATAAAGTACTCGAGCAGCATCATTAGGGATAATTGGAGGCGGGTCAGAAGTTGCATAACAGAGTTCTTGATTGATTGAAGCGGCAATATTATTCACGGAAAATTAAGTTTTCACCCCGCCTGCTAATAATTGCCTCGTTTTCCCCCAACTTTGCCCTTTTTTAGGCCACACCTCACACGCATGAAGTGCTACGTTTCCGTTATCGTTTGTGTTTACAACGAAGAGAAAAACATTGCTCCATTGGTCAGCCAGATTGAAGCCGCTCTGGCAAATTACGACTACGAAATCGTCTATGTGGATGACGGCTCGCGCGATGGCACCCTGACCGAACTGAAAAAAATCCAAAACCCCCGGCTGCGCATCGTTGAGTTTCGCCGCAACTACGGCCAAAGCGCCGCGCTCGCCGCAGGCATCGAATACGCAGAGGGCGAATGGCTCGTCACTATGGATGGCGACCTCCAAAACGACCCAGCCGACATCCCCGCCATGCTCGAAAAAGCCGAGCGCGAGCGCCTCGACCTGCTCGCCGGCATCCGACAAAAGCGGCAAGACGGTATGTTTTTGCGCAAAATTCCGAGCCGAATCGCCAATTGGCTCATCCGCCGCGCCTCAGGGGTATATCTGCACGACTACGGCTGCACGCTCAAGGTCTTTCGCTCCGATTTGGCCAAAAGCCTCGGCATCTACGGCGAGCTGCACCGCTTCATCCCCGTGCTGGCCGACCTCGAAGGAGCACGCATGGACGAGGTGCCGGTGCGACACCACGCCCGTCAGCACGGCGCATCCAAATATGGCATCAACCGCACCATTCGCGTGTTGAGCGATTTGCAACTCATCCTGTTTTTGAAAAAATTTCGCCACAAGCCCATGCACCTGTTCGGGGGATGGGGCGTGTTGTCGCTCGCAGTGGGTTCGCTCATTTTGTTTTGGTTGCTGCTCCAAAAAATAGCGGGTCACGAAATCGGAGGGCGCCCATTGCTCACGCTGGGCTTTATTCTTTTCATGGCGGGGCTTCAACTCATCGCGCTCGGCATTCTTTCCGAAATGATGGTGCGCACCTACTACGAATCGCAGGACAAAAAACCCTACAAGGTGCGGAAGGTGTATGGACAAAAGGTCGAGCACGACGCCATGGAGAGATGAGCTGGAAAACCCTTGTCAAAATACTGCTTTCTGTTGTCATCGTGTGGCTTGTGTTGCGCAACATTGATGAACAACTGCTGCTCGCCACCTTGCGCCAAGTGCATCCCGGTTGGCTGCTCTGGACTGCTGCGTGGTTCGTTTTTTCCAAAATCGTCAGCGCCGTGCGTTTCAACGCTCTGCTGGCCACAGAGGGCATCCAACTCTCCCAGGCACGCAACCTTCGACTCTATTGGCTGGGCATGTACTACAACCTGCTGCTACCCGGCGGCATCAGCGGCGACGGCTACAAAATCAAGTTGCTGATGGATGCCTTTGGCGCACCGTTCAAGCGGCTGTTTGCCGTCACGCTGCTCGACCGCGTGGGCGGGGTGCTGGCACTGGGTCAGCTCTGCCTTTTGCTCACGTTCGGGAGCGTCGTGCTACAGCCATACTGGTGGATTGGGCTGCTGGGTTTAGCCGCAAGCGTGCCATTTTCCTTGTTCGTTTACAAAAAATTAGGCGGTGCGTTGAGCAGCGTTTGGGGGCGCACCTCCTTGCTGTCGTTGCTCGTGCAGGCGGCCCAATTGGTCGCCACGCTTGGCCTCGTGTGGGCCTTGGGAGAGTCCGCCCTGTGGCTCGAATACTCCATCCTGTTTCTCGTTTCGTCGGTCGTGGCCATGCTCCCGCTCACCATTGGCGGCACAGGTGCTCGCGAACTGACATTCCTTTGGGGCGCTGCTTTTTTGAACATTGATGCCGAAAAAGCCGTTGCTATCGCGTTTTTGTTTTATCTCATTTCCACCGCAATCGCGTTTGTGGGAGTTGTTTTCAGTTTCAATGCCAAAGCCTAACCCCCAATTCAACCCTTCCAACCAACCTAAACCTTATTGCATGACCATTTTAGTCACCGGAGGTGCCGGTTTCATTGGCTCGCATTTGTGCGAGCATTTGTTGGCGCAAGGCCATCGAGTGGTGTGTCTCGACAATTTTGATGATTTCTATGCGCCAAGCATCAAAGAGCAAAATGTGGCCATTTTGAGCCAAAGTCCTCAATTCGTTCTCCGACGTGGCGACATCCGCGATGCTACCGTGTTGAGAGAAATTTTTGAAAAAAACGCGGTGGACTGTGTGGTGCATTTGGCCGCCAAAGCGGGTGTCCGCCCCTCCATACAAGAACCGGCCAACTACATGGACGTGAACGTGAACGGCACCACAAGGGTATTGGAGGCCATGCAACGTGCGGGCGTGCGGCGCTTTGTGTTTGGTTCCTCCTCCTCCATTTATGGCAATCAGACAAAAACACCCTTTTCGGAAACGGACGACGTGAGCCAGCCCATTTCCCCCTATGCCGCCTCAAAGCACAGCGGCGAGTTGCTCAGCTATGTTTTTCATCATCTCTATGGAATAGAAGTCGCTTGCCTGCGATTTTTCACCGTGTATGGCCCGCGGCAGCGCCCCGATTTGGCCATCCACAAATTCACGCAACTCGCTCTCGCAGGGCAGCCGATTCCGCTCTATGGCGACGGACTGACGCGCCGCGACTACACATTTGTGTCGGATATCGTGCAGGGCATTTGCCAAGTGGTCACGATGCCCCAACTGAACTACGAAATCATCAATCTCGGTGGCGCTCACCCGGTCACATTGCTGGAGATGGTGAAGGCAGTAGAGGCCGCATTGGGCCAACCCCTGACGATTCAATATCTTGAAAAACAGCCGGGCGATGTGGAGCAAACCCATGCGGATGTGAGCAAGGCCCGCCGCTTGTTTGGCTACCAGCCTTCCGTAAGCCTGCAAGAAGGCGTGCGGCAATTCGTGGAATGGTACACCGCAAACCATTGACTGGCAGCGCCCGAACACTGTTCTGCTCCATAAACCAACCATCGAAAAACCGAGACAAACGAAAACAATCGGTCTCAATGGAACATACCTTTCAAATGCACAAAACACTCATCCCCTTTCAAGAAATCCCACAATTGTCGAAGACGGATGTGGCGTATAGCACGGGCGACGCTTCGCTTCGGCCATTTTACCAACATCTGCCCGAAATGAATGCTTTTGAGGCGATTATCGCCGAACGAAAAGCAAGACCCTACCCCCGTGCCTCGCTTCAGGAAGTGCTGCGGGAGCAATACCACGGTTTGCCAACTCAGCCCAAAGTGTCGGAGAACATCACGGCGCTGGCCAACGCCAACACCTTCAGCATCACGACCGCCCACCAACCAAGCCTGTTTCTCGGCCCGTTGTATTTTCTCTACAAGGCGCTGACCACCATCAATCTCGCGGAAGCCGTTGCCGAAAAAACCGGCCATCCTATCGTGCCTGTGTTTGTGCTCGGTAGCGAAGACCACGACTTGGAGGAACTGAACACCATCCATCTTTTTGGAAAAAAGATAGAATGGCAAACCAATGAGCAAGGCGCTGTGGGCAGCATGGGCACTGCCTCGCTCGCGCCTGTTTTGGCGGAGCTGAAAACCATCTTGGGCGAAAGCGAGGCAGCGGCGGCACTTTTTGCGACCATCGAACGCGCCTACACGCAAAGCCCCACCATCGCAGCAGCGACACAGGCCATGCTCCACCATCTGTTTGGACGCTATGGATTGGTGGTGCTAAACATGAACGTTCCCCGCCTCAAACAGCATTTTGCTCCCGTGTTGAAAGCCGAATTGCTGGAGCAACCCTGTTTTCGACTGGTCAACGAGACTACCGCACTGCTCAACGAATTAGGCTTCAAGACCCAAGCCACGCCCCGCGAAATCAACCTTTTCTACATGGTGCCGGGGCAGCGGGAGCGCATCGTTCGGGAAGGCGACGTTTTCAAAGTCCTGAACACCTCGCTCGTTTTTTCCGAAAAAGAAATGCTCTCGACGGTGGAAGCGCACCCTGAGCGATTTAGCCCCAACGTGGTGCTGCGCCCCTTGTTTCAAGAAATGATTTTGCCCAATCTCGCCTACGTCGGCGGCGGCGGCGAACTGGCTTACTGGCTGGAGCGAAAAGCGGTCTTCGAGCATTTTGGGGCGCCTTTCCCAGCCCTGATACGCCGCCACTCCGTGCTTTGGCTCGACCGCGACGCAAAGAAAAAGCTGCGAAAATTCGGCTTTTCGCCCGCCGATTTTTTTGAGGACACGGACACTCTCGTGCGGAGTTTTGTGGAAAAAAATGCGGCGGTGGAGGTGAGCCTTACGGAGGAGGCCAACGAGTTGCGCCGCGTTTTTGAGCGGCTGGCAGCCAAAGCCACCGCTATTGACCCAACATTGGAAAAGGCGGTGCGCGCCGATGAGGCGAAAGCCGTGAGCGGTCTGGAACACTGGCAGGGTCGCCTTGTCCGCGCCGAAAAACAAAAGCACGAGGTGACAATCAACCAGATTCGGGCTTTGAAGGAAAAACTTTTTCCGGGCGGCGGATTGCAGGAGCGCCACGACAACTTCATGCCCTATTGGCTGAAATACGGAGAAGGATTCATCGAGACCTTGAAGGCGAATCTGGCACCGTTTGACGCTGGCATGGTCATTTTGGAGGAAGTATAGCAGCCCTTTGCGCCAGCAGCGCGTCCCGTTGTTTGTGCGTCAGCGCCCTGCGTGCCGCTCGCCAGCGTTTCCACATATCCATGTAAAACTGCGCGAACCACCCCAACAGCGGCAACATCAGCCCAAGCGCAATCCATGCGGGGCGGCCCGTGAGCAAAAAAGGCAGCACAAGCAGTAAATAATAAGGTGTGCCAAGCAGCAGTCCCAAACCGATGCGAACGCTGCTGTAAAACTCGCGCTTCTTGACTTTTTTATCCGCGATGGTTCGAATGATATGGACAAGCGGCCAACTGCTCAGGTAGCCGAGCAGCCACGGCGCGAACCCGACCACTAAAAACAACAGCCACCACCCATTGCCCCATTGCGGGTTGACCAATGCCGCGTCGTCCAAGCCAGCCTTTTCGAGCGCGGAAAAATATGGGGCGGCGCGTTCGCGGAGTGCATTTTTCTCGTCTGAAGGCAGCGCGTTGAGGCGGTCGAGCACAGATTTTTCCGCCGCGAAACGACGGCTGTTGAACGCATATATGGGCAGCGGAGCCTCAGGGTGGGCGCTGCGGTGGAGCGTGAGGAGTTGCTCGGCCAGCAGCGCGTCGCTGTCGTGCTCAATGTGGTAGCAAACCGATTGCAGGGCGATTTCCACATCTTTGCAAAGACGCTGTATCGTGCCGGCGGGGTCGCGTTGATAATCGTCCCAGTAGTCTTTGACAAGAATCGGCTGGCCTATATTGACCATTGCCTCCTCGCGCGGGCGGTCGCCAAAAACATAATTGCAACCCGCCGGGATGATTTGCAGGTCGTCGAGCTGGTGGCGCTCGAAGGCGGCGAAGGCGATGCGGGCGATGCCTTTTTGCACGGGGCGCACCTTTTTTTCCAAATGGTGCTCGCCTTCCACATAAATCGTCACCACGCGCCGATGGTAAAGTTTGTCAACACAATACTCAAACACCTCGTCGTTGCGGTCGCGCCCCGTGTAGCCGTCGCGCACGCGAAAAACAGGGAACATGTTGATGCTTTGCAACATCTTGCGAAAGAAGGGTTTTGCGAAAATGTCGCCCCGCGTCATGTTGTAGATAGGCGGGTCGAGAAAAGTGCAAAGCAAAAAAGGGTCGAGAAAAGCCGTGGGATGATTGGCGGCCAACAATACCGGACGGTCGGACGGCACGCCGTGGCGGTTGTTCACATGCACCTTGCGCATGAAGCCAATAAACATCGAATGCCCTCCGAGAGGCACCAAATAGGGATACACCTTGCCCGTGCTTTGATGGCGCAAACTAAACTTCATCTATCTTGCTGCTTGTGCGGTTTAGGTTGGTCGGCTGGGGAATAGACTTGATTTTTGCGGCGAAAATAAGCCCCTTCCAATTGGGCGCTCATAATTTTACACCTCGCATCGTCAATAAACCGACAACACGACACTAACCACGGACCCTCGCGGGATGAAACACCTCATCGTCATTGGCGGCGCCACAGCTACCGGCAAAACCGCCCTCGCCATCAAGGTGGCGCAGCATTTGGGCACGGAGATACTCTCTGCCGACAGTCGCCAATTTTACCGGGAAATGAACATCGGCACGGCCAAGCCCAGCCCAGCCGAACTGGCCGCCGTGCGACATCATTTCGTTGATACGCTCGACGTGACCGATGATTTTAGCGTGGGCGACTTCGAGCGGGAGGCGCTGCGGGTTTTGGGAAAAATTTATTCCGAAAAAGACGTGGCCGTGCTCGTGGGCGGTTCGGGGCTTTACCTGCGGGCCGTGTGCGAGGGATTGGATGCCTTCCCCGACGTTTCAGCCGAAACAAAAAAACAAGTGGAAGCAGGCATCCGAACAGGTGGCCTAGCTTGGCTTCAAGCCGAACTGGCACAGCGCGACCCCACCTATTTTGAAAAAGTGGACAAACAAAACCCAGCGCGATTGCGCCGTGCGTTGGAAGTCTGCTGGGAGACTCGTGCCCCCTATTCGGCATTTCTCGGCCATGAAAAAAAACCTCGCGCTTTCAACCCCATATATCTGTTGCTGGAATTGCCTCGCCCCTTGCTCTACGCCCGCATCGAGGCGCGTGTGGATGCCATGGTAGCTGCGGGCTTGGAGGCAGAGGCGCGCGGGCTTTTTCACTTGCGAGCGCGACCCGCCCTGCACACGGTCGGCTACGAGGAGTGGTTCGACTTTTTTGATGGCAAAATATCCCGCGAGGAAGCGGTGGGCAAAATCAAGCAACACACGCGCAACTATGCCAAGCGTCAGGCGACTTGGTTCAGAAAACATGGCGCATGGGAAATTTTCCAGCCCGACGACTGGGAAGGCGTGCTGCGTTTTTTAAAAGTTCGGCTTTGAACCGCAAAACGAACGACGTTTTCATCAGCTTGAGAAAAGTCGCTTCTCCGTAGTCAGCCCACCTTAATGCGCCCGTCCAACAATCTTTTTTCTTGAAAAAAAGGGGTCTGGTCCAATCGCCACACCGCCCAACCCACCAGTAGCCCAAGCGCAGCCCCCGCGAGCACGTCGGCCAAAAAGTGTTGTGCCAAAAACACGCGCGACACTCCGACCAAAGCAGCCAATAAGGCCAACGCCAGCCCCCAACGGCGATGCTCTTGACCGACGAACAGCGCCAGCAAGCTATACAGCGCAAACGCCGCCATTGTGTGCCCGGAGGGAAAACTCGTTTGGCCTGCGTTCAATATCACGCCCGGAACGGTGATGAGCGCATCCTCCATGTTATGGTTGCGGAAATAAGTGATAGGGCGGTCAGTGCCAAAGGACTCCTTGACAAAATAGGCGGTCGGAATAGTGACAAGCCCCGCGAGCGCAATGAGAACAGCGTAGCGGTAGCGCCAAAAAAGCGCTGCTATGCCGAACGCGAAGAAGGCATAGGCTTCGCCCAAACGGGTTATGAATTGGAAAATGGAGCTGAAAGGCTCGCGGCGCAGAGTGTTCAGATAAAGAATCTCGTTGCCATAAGGCAAATAGTACGCAAGCAACAGCCCTACATTGAAAAACAGCAAAGTCGGTATCAAAAACCAAGAATTGTCCCAAATGCTCTTCATGCCGTTTTAGCCATTTTTTGTTTTTGCCAACGATTGCGCAACAGGAGCATCCAACGGTCAATTCGGTCAGTACTGAACATTTGCGAATCGTTCATCGCCTTGCGCGTCAGATACACCCCTATCGGGACGAGCACGATGCAAGGCACCATCGCCGCCATGAAAGGCGACATGATGTTCCCTTCCGCCAATTTCCTACACAAGATGGTGAGCATGATGAACGTGACGAAAAAGATGATGGACACTAATATGGGGTACCCAAAACCACCCTTGCGGATGATGGCCCCCATGGGCGCGCCGATGAACAAGAAGATAAAACAAACCAGCGCAAAACTGTATTTGATGTAGAGTTCGTACCCTGTTTTTACCCAATCCAACCGGCGATTTTCCACCTGTGCCTTGCGGGTTTCCACCGAAGTCATGCTGGCTTTGGCCCGATTCACCGCCTCTCTCAAAACGCCGGGGCGGTCTTCGGGCTTGAACGTCTCGTAGAAGAACTTGTACTCCGTGAGCGGGCGCGTCAGTTCTTGTTCGGGCACTTCGGGGTTGCGCCGAGCATCGGGCGTTGCTGTCTGTATGGCGATTTTGTTTTTTGCCGATTGAATGATGGTCGGGGAGTGCGATTGCGCATCGGAGGTTGCCTCTTTTTGCGCGGTGGTGTCCTTTACAACAGGTTTGGGAGGCTTCATGGGCTGGCGCTTCAGCTGAAACAGCAGGTCTTCGGCAATAGAAATCCGATAGCTATGCATGGAGCGGTCAAGCGAATCAATCATAGAGCGCAATTGGTTCATGCTCAGCATAGACCGATTGGTGCTATACCGCTCCTCGTCCGACCGCACCAATTCAAACTCTTTCATGTCCCACACCTTCGTCCACGATTTGAAATTGGTGCGCACGAACGGGTATTTCTGTTTTTGCCCCCCCCCACCCTGAGTGCCCGGCTCTTGATATTGGGTACCGTTGAACAGATTCATCACGAAAAAGCGTCGGTCGGCGGTGGTGTACATTTGGCCGCTGTCCGCAAGTATCTGGTTGAAGTTAATTCTGCCCGGGTTGGTTTGGTCTTCTATCATCACATCGCTGATGGTTTCCCCGTCGCGGGCTTTGTCGCCGATGCGAATGACGAACTGCCGAAAATCTTCATTAAAAATCCCTTTTTCGAGCGCCAATGCCGGTTTTTGTCGGCGAATATCGGTGAGCCGCGATTTGAACTTCAAGTTGGAATAGGGAATGATGACATCCGAGCAGAGGTATGAAAACACCGCTGTGGCTGCCGCCCAAATTATCAGCCCCCGCATGATGCGAATCAACGGCACACCCGCAGACTTCATGCTCGACAACTCGTAGCGTTCGGCCAAATTGCCCATCACCATCACCGAGGCAATCAGTATCGCAATCGGGAGCGCCATCGGGAAAGTAGAAATCGAGAGGTAGCCAATGAGCTCCAGCATGATGAAAATGCTCACGCCCTTGCCCGCAATATCGTCAATATAAAGCCACAGAAACTGCATGATGAGCACAAAAAGCGCGATGCCAAACGACACCGCGAATGGCCCAACGAAGCTCTTCATTAGCAGTTTATCAATCTTCTTCATGGTGGGTTGTTTGTTTGGGGATTTGGGGATGGTCAGACTTCCATTTTCACTACTCAAAAAGCCATCAACTACCAACGACCAACAAATCCCCATCAAAAATCGAACTCTGCTTCAAACGCTTTTAGTGCTCGAATCGTTGCGGGTGGGTCTTGCGCAGCGAACACACTGCTGCCCGCCACCAGCACATCCGCGCCTGCTTGAAGGAGCGATTCGGCATTTTGCAAGCCCACCCCACCGTCTATCTCGATGAGCGCCTTGCTGTTGCGAGTGTCAATGAGCTCACGAAGTTGGCGCGTCTTGGGCAAGCTCTGATAGATGAACTTCTGGCCGCCAAAACCCGGATTGACCGACATCAGACACACAAGGTCAACGTCCTCAATCACATCTGCCAGCAGACTGACGGGTGTGTGCGGATTGAGCGCCACGCCAGCCATAGCGCCCGTTTCTTTGATTTGGTGTATCGTGCGGTGCAAGTGCGGGCAGGCTTCGTAGTGAACCGTGATAACGTGCGCGCCCGCCTTTCGGAAAGATTCGATGTATTTTTCCGGCTCCACAATCATCAGATGAACATCAAGCGGTTTGTGCGCCATTTTGCCGATGGCTTCCACGATGAACATCCCGAACGTGATATTCGGAACAAAGCGGCCATCCATCACGTCAAGATGAAACCAGTCGGCCTCGCTGCGGTTCACCATGTCAACCTCTTCGCCCAAGCGCGTGAAATCAGCCGCCAAAACGGAGGGAGCTACCAAGTGTTTTCTCATAACGGGGGCAAATATCGGGAATTTATCTAACCGACACCACCTGCCCCTCCGTGAGTATCGGCAGCCTTTTCATTTTCAGAAACAACTGCACGGTTGCCAACACATCTTTTTCGCAGTAGGTAGCGATACGCTCCAAATCGCGCTCTTCCCAATAGACACCAGCCACATCAGAGCCGTCCATGTCATCTTTGGGAGAAGGGAAGTCAAAAATCGCGGCCAAAAGACGCAGCGAGGTGTAGTTCTTGATGTCGCCAAACTTCCACATTTCCATCGTGTCCACCAGATGTTTTGTCTCCCACGGTTTTTTCCCGGCGATGTCAAGTATTCTTGGGAAAGCGATTTGGTTGAGCAACATTCGTCGGCAGATGTACGGCACGTCGAACTCTTTGATGTTGTGCCCGCAGAGCGCGAATTTGTCGGGGTTGTCAAAACGCTTTTTCAACAGCTCGCAGAAATCGTCGAGCAAAGCAGCCTCCACATGATTGGTAAACGACTTTAGTCGCAGCAGCGGCTCGCCGTTATCGGGATTTCGCGCCAGAATACCCACCGAGATGCACACAATCTTACCAAACTCCGAATAAATGCCCGCCCGAGTCCGATAAAGTTCAGCCATCTCGTCATACTCGATTTCCTCGCTGGCAGGCCTGCGCATGATGGCGCGACACTTGGCACCCCAAAGTTCCTGCATCTCCTCGCTCAGCTCCTCAAAGTCAGGCTTGCCCGGCACCGTCTCGATGTCGAGAAAAAGGATATTGTAAAGGTCGAAAGCATCCAAAAGCGTCATGGCAGGTAAGGTTGAGGCGTGAGCAACGCGGAAAAATTTGTTGAGCGCAAAGATAGTGTTTCCCCTTCCCTCTTCCGAAACCCACCCCCGGGGCGATTTTTTTTCAAATCTTTTTTATCCAAAATTTAATGCTGAAAATCAATTGCTTATCATATATTTTCAAAAAATTTTTGGAAAAAGAGACCGACTAAAATGCAATAAAGCCCGACGAAAGGTGGTTAATGGGTGACTTTGCAAAACGCATTCGTATCAACTCGCACAAAAAAAAGCAGTCAACTCTTCGGCACAGCCTATGATGAAAATTTTGACATCACATTCTAACGTTAAACCTTTTCATCACACTTTTTCAGCATGAGCACACCCACCAATTTCAATCAGCCCACGACTCCGAACTACGGCAACAATGACGGCGACAACCAAAAGCGTATGACCACGATTATGGGCGTAGCCATCGCCGCGTTGCTCGGCCTGTGCGTCTTTTTGTTGGTTAGCAAATACAACACAAGCAAAGAACTGAGCGCCACCACCATGGAGCTCACCCAACAGAAAGAAGCTTTCAACGAACTCGACGCTCGCTACAATGACGCAGTAGCCCAACTCGAACAACAAAAAGGCATCAACGCCGAGTTGGACGCGAAAATCAACGAGCAACTCCAGCAGCTGGAAGCACAGAAAAACGAAATCGCAGGGCTTATCCGCAACAAAAAGGACTATCAGAGCGCCCTCGCTAGCTTTGAGCGCCAGAAAAATCAGTATCTGGCCGAAATTGATGACCTGAAAAAGCAAGTTGGTATCCTGACGGAATCCAACACACAATTGACGACACAAAACCAGCAGCTTTCCACCTCGCTCAACGAGACCACAAGCAGACTGCAAGAAGAAAGCACCGCAAAGGCTGCCTTGATTTCCGAAAAAACACAGCTCGAAACAGAGCGCGCCGCATTATCCAAAAAAGTGGACATCGCCTCGGCGATTCGCGTGAAAAACGTGACCGTCAAATCGGTTGATGTGCGCAACAATGGCAAAGAAAAATCCAAGTCGCGTGCCGGCAAAGTTGACAAACTCAACATTTGTTTCACCACCGAGCCGAACGAAGTGGTCCCCGCCGGTGAAGAAGTGTTCCAAATTCGCATCGTGGACCCGACTGGCGCTCCCCTCGCTATCGAAAGCCTTGGCTCCGGCGTGGCGCTCGACAAGAGAGCAGAACAAGAAGTGCGCTACACCACTACAGCTTCTTGCCAATACAACAACGGCGAAACCAACGTCTGCGGCGCTTGGCAGCCCGGCCAAAACTTCGCCAAAGGCAAGTACACCGTTGAAGTTTACAACAAAGGATTCCTTGTCGGCACCGGTGCCTTCAACCTGAAGTAAGAGGTTCCTTTCAAGAACCCAATATAACGAAAGCGGTTCTCGTCACTTGACGGGAACCGCTTTTTTGCTGGCTATTTCAACGAAATGAACCGCTGCCCCTTCAAAACCCCATCGGCTTGGCGCTGCAATTTTACAATGCCGCTACTGTGCCCGCCTTTGGTCTCATTCGCCCGGTAACGTTTGTCCACATACGGGTCGTCATCAAAGACCGTGTCGTTGATGTAATATGGCTCGCTGCCATCCGGCTCCTGCACGACGTGGTGAATATGCGCGGCGTTGCGGCTGTCCGGGTAACTGGCAGGCCGTATCGTGCGAATCGAAAACCACCCCTCCACGTCGGTGCGACACCAGCCATACAGCCGCCCGTGCCAGCGCCGGATGCCCGTCTCGTCGCCTTTTTTGGAATAAATGCCCTTGGAGTCGGTGTGGTAGGCATAAATGAGCACGTTCGGATAAGGCGTTTTGCCATCAGCCTTGAACACTCGCCCGCGAATGAGCAAACGCTCCCCCGGCTCGTCTTTTCCCGCGATTTTCATTTCCGAAGTCAGGCTGTCGGGCGTCCCGACGAAACAACAACGGGGGCTGGCATCAGGGTTGTCGCAAGTGTCGGGCGGATTCTGCACCAAACGGAGTTCATTCGCCACTTCTCTGGGCGGCAAGGTTTTGTCAATAAGGAAAAACCTAAACGGGTATATCCCGAATTGTCGCATTTGCAAACCAGAATGATATTCCGAGGCGCGCTGAATGTCATGCCGCGATACGTTCCGTGACCAGTTGAAATGCGCCCACTGAAACAACGCAAAGCAGCAGAACAAGCCGAAAAAAATGTTTTTTGCTTTCATAAACTGTTGAATTTTAATTAACTGAAATCAATGCTTTTGCCATTGAAAAGCCGAATGAGAGCACAATTTGAGGAGGAAACAACCTGCCAAATGATATTTCAGCCGAACGGTTTCGAGCCAACACCACACAACCCAAAGTCGCAGCCAAATGGCATTGGGCGACAAAATCTTCCTGAAAACCAGCATAGTTCAGCCGTCTGCCGACGGTGAAAACTGCTAAAAAGGTTTGCCGTACTTTTGACGGCGTGATAAAACGCATCCTCCTCCACCTCCTGCTCTGGTCGGCCTACATCGCCGTCGAGTTTGTAGCCAACCTGCCGCACTACCGCGACCAAGGCGAGCTGTTACGGCAGACGATTTTTTTCCTGCCCGTCATCGCTCTGCCGTTTTATCTCGTGGCCTACTTTCTCGTGCCACGACTGCTTTGGCGAGGAAAAAAAGTATTGTTTTGGCTGTCGTGTGTCATAGTCTTTCTGGTAGTTATGATTTTGCGGTTGCAATGGGAAAACCTTTACTGGTCGCTGCATGAAGGAGAAAAATTCAGAATACCACTCTCCAAAATTTCCAAAAACCTGTTCCGCGACTACGCCGTCATCGCGCTCGGCGTTTGCCTCAAAATCATTCGGGATTGGGACCGAAAAGACCGCCTGACAACGCAGCTGGCCGAAGAGAAACGCGATGCCGAGCTCCAATTCCTCCGTGCCCAAATTCATCCGCACTTTTTGTTCAACACGCTGAACAACCTCTATGGCCTCGCGCTCAAAAAATCGCCACACACACCCGACAGCATCCTGAAACTCAGTGGCCTGCTCGATTTTATCCTATATGAATGCAACACCGAAAAAATCCCTTTGCGCAAGGAAATCGAACTTATCAGACACTACATCGAACTCGAGCGCCTGCGCTTCGGCGAGCGGCTGGCACTCACTTTCGAGCCGAAAATCTCGCCCGACGACATCCGCGTCGCGCCACTTTTGCTTTTGCCTTTCGTGGAAAATGCCTTCAAACACGGCGCAGCCAACACGGCGAGCGATACGGTTTTTGTAAAAATTGACTTACGTTTGGAGGGAAAAACACTTTTTTTCCAAGTGGAAAACAGCAAAAGCAGCCGCCCTGCCAAAGGTCCCGAAAACGGCCACAAAGGCATCGGCCTGCTCAACGTGGAAAAAAGGCTCGCACTGCTCTATGCTGGTCGCTACGAGCTGGAAAAAGTGGAGGGCGAAGAGGTGTTTTTGATTGCTTTGAAATTGCGGTTAGCGTGATTGAGGTCATTTAGGGGGTCATTGAGGGTCATTGAGGGTCATTAAAGTCATTTCCAAATCAGACGGGAATGTTCAGAAAAGCGTGTTATAGTCAACGCAAATCAGCCCCGTCCGCTTCACTTGGCCGGGCAGGCCCCTAAGCACAGGGCCTGACAAGGTGGTTTTGAACGAACGGCGCTCGCAATCCTCTGAAAATCATACAAATCAATCAAGGAAATCCCTGCCTTGCCAACGGGCAGGTTCAAATCCTCTTTAATCTGGGTATAAACCTTCCTATATGTTTTTTTACACGGCGAACACTGCACTCAAAGGAGCGTAAGTTATTGAAGACCAAAACTCTGTGCCTCCGTGTCTCTGTGTTTTCTCATTGTCCGAATTGGGGTGACACAGTTTTGTGGACACTCTCAACCAGACTTTCAAAATGACCCTCAATGCCCCCTAATGACTTTAATGCCCCTCTAAATTACCCTCTAAATGCCCCCCCTCAATGACCCTTAATTACCCCTAACGACCTCTAATTACCCTCAATGACGACTATGCTTTACACTTGCTACATCATTGACGATGAACCCATTGCCATCGAAATCATCGAATCGTACCTGCTGCGGCTCGAAGGGTTTACGGTCGCCGGAAAATTCACCAACCCTGTGAAGGCCTTCGAGGCCTTGCAGCAACAGCCAGTGGATTTGCTCTTCCTCGACATCCAGATGCCGGGGCTGACGGGGCTGGAATTTCTCCAATCGCTGCGCCGAAAACCGGAAGTGATTTTGACGACTGCTTACCGCGAGTTTGCCCTCGAAGGCTTCGAGCTCGACGCGGCGGATTATCTTTTAAAACCCATTTCGTTTGACCGTTTTTTGAAGGCGATTGGAAAATTCCAAACGCGAGTTCGGAAAGCGGAATCGCCCGTTTCGCTAAAAATTCAAGCATCCGAAGTTGAGGCACCGCACCTCTTCGTGCGTGCCGACCGTAAAAACGTGAGGGTGCTGCTTGACGAAATTCTCTATTTGGAAAGCCTGAAAGACTATGTTCGCATCGTGACCACACAGGGAAAAATCACGACGAAGGAAACCATCACGCACTTTGAGGAGGTGCTGCCTCCAGCGCGTTTTCTGCGCGTGCATCGCTCGTTCATCGTGGCGAAAGACAAAATCACCGCGCATTCGGCAGATGGATTGGATATTGGGAAAACGCCGATTCCGGTGGGGCGAATGTATAAACTGGCAGTGGAGAAGGAGATTTTGGGGAAGTAACGCGCAAGAAGAAAGCGATTTGAGGGGCGCCCGAATCACAGCAGTGCTTTTTCCTTCAAGATACCTCGCAGCCATTGCAGGCCTTCCTCCGAAAAGGTGGGCGGAGGCGGGTTGTTTCCATAACGAACAGACAAATCGTAGCGGCTGCGCGCATAGACTTCGCTCAGGGTGGCGCCGATGTCGAGCCGCACATCTGGGTCGGGCGATTTCAAGGGCACGGGCACGATGGGCAATTTGTCGCGCACGGTCATTGCCCACACCTCCGTCCGGTATCGCTCGCCGCGTTGGAGCATCACGAAATAATGCGCTTGACGCGGCAAGGTGGGGTAGTTGAGCGGTCGCTCGCCTCGGCGGAGCAGGTCAATTTCGAGCAGGTGAACGCCGTCTTCGTGGAGCAGGTCGCGTTTTTCGCGGCAGGGCTGAATGCCTGGCGCTTGTTTGCTCACGGGCGAAAGCACTTCGATGGCGGCGATGAGTTGTTGATTTTCCCTGTCCCTGATTTCCACAACGGGATGCGCACTTCGACGGGTTTCGGCAAGGGAATAATCATGGAAGAAGGCGTGAAAAGCCCATAGTCGGCTATAGGCTCTGCCACATGGTCTGCAACTTGTTTGGGATGTCGCCGCAGAATTTCCACGACGGGATAGAGAATGCCGACATCCTCGTCGGGGCGAGTGTCTTCAACGGTGTACGTCTCTATGCGCACGAAATACTTTGGCACAACCTGTGGGACAAGTTGTTCTTTGATGCGGGTGGCTAAATCATGATGCACATCAGGCCAAACGTGTTCTTCGAGCCAAGGGTCCATTCCGGGAAAAGGAGGCGACATGGACTTCATTTTTTCTCAAAAGTACGGAGGTTTTTCAAAAAAGGGGAAGCGCCGCAACAAGTGCGTGTGCAATGGAGGCCGTCTCACAAGTTTAAATTTCGACAGGACTAACAAGATTCACAGGTTTTTTTTTACCCGAAAAAGGGCGCGAATCTTGTCAATCCTGCCAAGCAAACATTACTTATGAGACATCCTCAATAAGTGTTTGGATATCGAAAGCCCGAGGCTTTCAACTCATGATTTGCACGCACACACTTTGCCGACAATCACTGCGCCGGTTCCAATTGCGCCGCAGGCGCTGTGACGGGTGGTTTGATGTCGAAGGGTTCCGACGACGACTGCGGCACTGGTGCATTGGCAAAGAGCATGAGCGGGGCAGCCATCGCGTCGTCCACAGACCGAATCACAATTGTGACGCGAGGAAGCGAGGAGGTAGAGCCATCGGTGCGCTCGGTGACTTCAAGCACGTCGAACGCCACGAGGCCGAGGTTGGCACCTTGCAGGTTGCCATTCAAGGGAGAATAGTTGATGCTGATGTCGCTGTCATAGACCACCGCGAGCACTGTTTTCCCGATGAGCATTTTCAGCCCGGTGGCGCGGAGGGGGGTCACGTTCGGGATTTTGTCGAGCAACACCTCGCGGTCGTCGTCGCCACCCCCGAGGCCGGGGCCAGCGGCGAGAAAGTTTTGCGAGCCGTTGTTGGTAGGCCCGGCATTTTTCCATGAGTTGGGGATTGTTTTCAGGGCATACCAGCCCTCGTCGCCGACTTGACCTGTGTAGAGGTCAATCGTTTTGCCCACGTTGTCTTGGAAATAGCGAAGTGGCTGACGGAGGCCGACTCTGGCGAGTTGGTCGTTCACGTCCACGGCGGAGAAGTTGTTGGGTTCGTTTCCGTTGTCAATGCTTTCCTCGTCAATCACGAGCAGCACGGCTTCCGTCGCGGGGTCGTCCGTTCGGTCGGTGGATTTGTTGTCGTCGCAAGCAGCGGTGAAAAGCAGCAGAAAGGCAGAAATGACAAGTGCTGGCAAGCGGAGAAATGGATTTAAGTTCATCTTGTGTACGGTTTGATTTGAAAATGGAAACTTGAACGGTTCGTTGTTTTAGCCCATTGTCAGTGAAACCGACCTTTAACATAGCCTTGCTTGCAAGCGCATTTCAAATGATGACGTATAAATTGTAAGGCTTTTTCGTAAAAACTTAGGTAAAAGGTTGGGGGTAGAAGGCTGATTTCATCTTCATTGAAACAGCATACGACCCCAAAGCAAGCCCCTCAACCCTCTACCTAAGTTTTTACGCTTTTCCAATAATCGCTGAAATGATGTCTTGGCGCACAGCGCGTGTGTGGTCACTCCTTTTTGACTGCTTTTCGCACAAAAAACACAAATCCGTTCTTTCTGCCCAACTCTTCCATGCCAGCGATGCGCTCCACTTCGTGCGCCGATTGAATTTTCGACACCACGAACACATCCTTGTCTATGTCGCCCGTGTAGAGCCAGTTGCGGTCATAGCTTTTTTCGTTGGTCACAGGTGGCTTGCGCGTGTAGAAGAGGTGCGCGTAAGAGCGATAGCCATGTGTGAGCACATAACAATCCTCCCCGATTTTGCTTTCAAAAAACGTAATGGCCGCCCGCTGCGAGTAGCCTTCGATGCGCTTGATGAAAAAGATGAGTGTGAGCAGCACAAATGCGCCCGTGCCCACAAAGAGGGTTTGGAAACCTCGCCAATGGTTTGTCTTTTTGAAAAAATAAAAAGCTACCGCCATCACGCCCAACAACCACACGCCCGGCAATATCTCCCAACCTGTCCAGCGCACGTCGGCTTCCAAGTTTGCCTGCGCAAAAGGGTCTTTGAACAAAGGTTTCAGCACCTCGATTTGCATGGCAAGGAAGGGCAAGGCGACCACCGCCAACACAAACACCCCTGCGATGCCCCACACCCCCGCACGCATGACCGAGTTGAAGCGGATTTCCCTCGCCACGATTTTATCTATCACCACCGCCGCCAGATAGGTCAGCGGAAAATAGCACATGGAGGAGTAATGCACGATTTTCGATTTCACGATGGTGAAAAGGAGCAGCACCACCCAAAAGAGATACTTCATCCAGCGCCGAAAATCGTCGCGGTAGCGGAACGATTCCGCAGGCATTTTCCAAAAGGCCCGCAGCGCAAAAATGGACGCCGGGAAACACCCAATGAGCAACACCACGAAGTGGTAGCCCGGAAAGCCTTTGTGCCCCGCATCGGGGGTGCTGAACAGGCGGTATTGATACTTGTTGAACTCTTCAATGAACCAAGTGCCGTTTTTCCAAGTCTCCAAGCCGTACCACGTCAGCATGACGATGGCCGCCGCGAGCGTGAAAAACAAAAACTGCGGCACGCTCACATACATCCTGAAGCGTTGGCTGACCCAATAGACGCCCATCGTCAGCACGGCGATTAGGTAGGCCGTTTGCCCTTTGGTCAGGATGCCCATGCCTATCCAGAAGCCGCCGAGAAAAAGGTAGCGCCATTGGCTGTGCGGCAGGGCGAGCTCAAAATCATCTTTTTTCCAGTAAAAAAGGACGAAATGGTAAATGCCCGCGAAAATGAAGAAATTGAACCACGGGTCAATGATGCCCGATTTGAAATAAAGAAACGGCAGCACGGTGCCAAAATAAGTCAGTGCCCACACCAGCCCGAATCGGTGGTGGTAGAGCCGACGCCCGATTTGATAGACCAAGAGGAGCGTGGCGATGCCGCAAAGCGCATTGGGCAAGCGTGCAGCAAACTCCCCCACCCCAAAGCCCTCCATCGCCAGCGATTGCAGCCAGAAAAACAACGGCGGTTTTTCCCAAAACGGCTGAAAGTTGACATAGACCCTGAAATACTCTTTGGTGATGAGCATCTCCCGACTGATTTCGGCGAAGTTGATTTCGTCCCAGTCGAACAGATGCACGCCGCCGAGAAAGGGTATGTAAAACACTGCGCCAAGCAGTGCAAGCAGGAGGGATGTGCGTAAGGATTGGCTCATCGAAAATGTTGACTTGTTTGCGGGTTGATTTGTTGAAGCATGATTTTTTCAACAAATCAACAAATCCGCGTCGTTACTTTTTTTCCCGATTGAAAAAGTTCAGCACTTTGCTCACAAACTCGTCGTCAATGCCGAGCCAGCCTTTCAGCGTGTTGTAGATGGAGATAGCCTGTTTGTCGAGCCAGATCAGGATGCGGCGGTTGCCGTCTTCCGGTCGGGCGCGATAGTTGGTAGCGCGCTTGGGCGGCGTTTTTTCTTCCTCCGTGAAATAGTAAAGGGCGATGGACTTGCGCGTCATGTCCTCCGGGCACTGAATCGGTTCCGGCAGTCCGTGAAACGAGTCTTCGTCCGTATTGAAAATGGCGCAACGGTTGAATACTGGCAGGATTTTTTGGGCGCAAGCCTTCATGTCGCGCGTCCAGAGTTCGAGTTCGCCGCGATATTCGGGCGCCCAATCTTCGTTGAGATAGACCAGCACATTCACTCGGCGGCGCCAGTGGCGCTTGTGCGGATGCACGGTGAAGTCCGCATGGATATTGAGGAAACCGCCGCGCTTGCTTTGGTGCAAGCCGCCTCCTTCGAGGCTTGGGTCGGGCTTGAGGTGGGGGATTCCGGTGAGTTTGCTCAGGGCCGCCACGAATTCATCGGTGTTCAGCGCGGTGATAACCTTTTGCAGTTCGGCTGGAATCAAGGTCATCTTGTTCAGGCCGTGTTTTTTTTCATTGACGTGGACATAATGAATCCAGCCTTCGTCTTTGATGCCGGGGAAAGCGTTCATGGCCGAGCGGGCCGCGCCTTCGTCCAAAAAGTCGTCGAAGACCCCAAAGGGATAGGGGTGGGCGAGCTGATAGCGGGGGGCGGCTTCCTCAAAGGCTTTGCGGATTTTGTCCATGTCGAGCACAACGGGGGCGGGTTGGCTGGCAACGGGTTGGGGGGTGGCAGTGGATGTGTGTGTCATGTTGTTGTGTGGTGCGATTGTCACTTGGCGGGGAAAGTGCGGCAAAGGTAAGGTTGAATGATTCGATTTTTGAAGGCCGATGCGATTGGCGCGTGCAGGCGAAGGCGGCGGCGCGTTAAGAAAAAGTTTTTGTCTGCGAAAGCAGTACAACCATGTTCATGGGTTTTGAATCTTTGTGTGAACTAATGCCGCTCAATATGAAACAATTGTTACTTCCGCTTTTTCTTTTGTTGTCGTTGTCGCGTTTGGCAGGTCAGGATGTTGAAGACCCTTCGCTGCGCAAGCCTTACAATCTTGTGGTTCAGACTGGTATCTCGCTCCAATGGTTCGAGTCTCAGTACAAGGCTTTTACCCTTTCCATAGAGCGCCCGCTCAACCTTTACAACCATTTCGGGGTGCAGGCCAATTTCTTTTTTGCCAACGACTTCAATTATTATGACCAAGGTGTCACCAACGATTCATGGGAAGTGGCTTTTTTCTCCAAGTCCTTTTTTCGGGGCAGGCTCACTGGGCGGCGCTCCAATGCCTACATCGGCCCCGATATGCGCTTTGGACGGCGACACGCGCTCTACAACTCAGGTTTTGATTTGAATTTTGAGAAGAGGACGAGCAACACCGTGAAAATTTTGGCACGCACAGGCTGGCAATACCATTTGGGGAGACTGGCAGTGCTCGAATTTTCGCTCCCAATCGGCCTCGAATGGGCAAAGTTTCGGGACAATCTCCCGCAACCACCAGGCTTTTTCTATTATGGCAACAACAGAACCACACGGTTCGTCGCCACGCCATTGCTATCTCTTGGTGTTGGTTTTTGAAAAAACAAATCGAACAACATGAAGACATTTTTCCGCACAAACACCGCATGGTTGCTCGCCTCGCTCGTCTTTTTGTCGGGCTGCATTTTCTACCAACGCTACCCGATGGCGAAAAGCCGCCTGACCAAAATCGAAAAATCCGAGCTGACTTTTTACATTTTGGATGCTGCCCGGCCCGCCTCTCGCGTGTGGTATGTGTCGGAAGCCGATTTTCGGGACGACAGCATGACGGGCTTTCTCATTCGGCTCGATGAATTGGAAGCCCAAGAAGTGGCTACCATTCGTGGCCGCCAAGACGCGAAATACAGCAAGAACGATGTGCTGATGTACGTCAAGCCCAAATTTGCCATCGCGCTGGGCGACACCATCACCACAACCATTGCTTACGAGCAGTTGGAAAAAATCGAGGTACATGAGGTAAATCACAGCAAATCCATCGCCATCTCCTTGTTGTGCGGCTTCATGCCCATGTTCTTTTTTACCGCCTTCCTGTTCTCATATTGACCAAACTTTGATGCTTTTCCTTTGTTTAGTGGCCTAAACATATCTTTGCCCCCCCATTGGAACCCCGCAATCAAAAAACCTTTTTTTCATGGCCACCGTAACATTTCTGTTTGAAGATAAAAACATCCCCCCTCAGACCGTGACGGGTGATTTCGAGGATATGTCTATTCTGGAATTGACGGAGGAGTTCGATATTCACCTCAACCACAATTGCGGCGGCGTGTGCGCGTGTTCCACCTGCCATGTCTATGTGGAAAAAGGAGAAGAGTATCTGGAGGAAATATCCGACAAGGAAGAGGATTTCGTTGACCGCGCCATCAACCCGCGCCTCGAAAGTCGCCTCGGATGCCAATGCGTCATCCTTGACAACGATGCCCAAATCACCGTCACCATTCCCGACCAAAGCAGAATCATCGGGCACGAGCATTAGCCACCCGGCACATTCCCAAATCAGCACATTAGCACATACTCATAATGCCTTTCAAAGACTTCGACGACTTGCCCATCCACTGGAACGACCACGAAGACATCGCCATGGCGCTCTACGAGCGTTTTGGCGACGACTTCGACGAGGGCAAAATCTACCGTATCCGCTTCACCGACTTGCTCCAATGGGTATTGGAAATCCCTCATTTCGAGGGCAAACGCGAGGAATCCAACGAATCGCACTTGGAGCAAATTCAAGCCAAATGGGTGTACGAATGGAGAGCCAACAACAGATAAATCAACTGGCAGCCTCTGCCCCCGTCCAACTCGAACTCGTCCACTTGTTCGACAAAATCCGGGCAGTAAAAGCCTTCGTGTTCGATGTGGATGGAGTGCTCACCAACAACGACCTGCTGGTGACGGAGGCGGGCGAGCTGCTCCGCACCATGAACGTCCGCGACGGGCAGGCCATCAAATGGGCCATCAGAGCTGGCTACCCAGTGGGCATCATCACCGGGGGGCGTTCGGAGGGCGCGAAAAAACGCCTCACCGACCTCGGCGTGGAAGAGTATTACTCCGGCATCCACGACAAATGGGTGGCTTTTCAATCCTTCCTCCAACGCACCAACACGCTCGTCTCCGAAGTCTGCTACATGGGCGACGACCTTCCCGATTTGCCTGTGCTGCGCAAAGTGGTGCTCTCCTGTTGCCCTACCGACGCAACACCCGAAGCCCTCGATATCTGCGATTACGTTTCTCCGTTGGCGGGTGGGCGCGGCTGTGTGCGCGACATCATCGAGAAGGTGATGAAGTTGCAGGAGAAGTGGCCAGAGTATTGAGGGTTTGAAGCCCCCGCGGCCAAGCAGGGCGGACGAGCCTTTATGATTGGCTGAATAGTGCCGGGAACAGGGCGTTTCATTAGACTTTTTGCGGTGGAGGCCTTTGGCGAAGGGAAAGCCCTTTTTCCGACTGGCTTCGTTAAATTTTTCGCCGAATATGCCCGATTTCGACTGCAAAATTTGCCTTGCCAGTCGAAAAAATGACAATTCCATTCACTCAAAGGCCTCCACCGCAAAAAGTCTATTTTCCTATTCAAAATCAAGCGATTGGGTTAGGGCAAGAAACTATTTTTGGAAATTGGCGACGAACCATTAGCCACCTTCTCCGAACAACTTACTTTAGCCGCATGAATCTGGTGTTGGCCTTTGTTCGGTTGCTGCGGCTGCCCAATCTGGTCATTGTACTGCTCACGCAGGTGGTTCCTTATTGGTTAGTGCTGCGCCCTGCCCTTTTGAAGGCGGGCGGCATTCCCGTGCTGACGGAATGGACCTTCGGCCTCATCGCGGCAGCCACCGTGCTCACCACACTGGCGGGCTATGTGCTCAACGACTATTACGACCGCGAGATGGATGCCATCAACCGCCCCGAACGGGTGGTGTGGGGTCGCTATCTACCTCCTTCTTTGGCGTTGGTGTTCTACTCGAGTCTGGTGATAGTGGTGCATGGCGTCGCTTTTTTTCTCGACATCGAGTTGCGCCCCGCCAATCACTGGCCGTTGTGGGTGTTTCCAGGCGTGTCGTTCTTGTTGTTTCTGTATGCGTGGCAATTGAAATGCACCGCCGTGGTCGGCAACCTGCTCGTGTCGTTTCTGTGTGGCATAGTGCCTATCATCATCCTATTCCCGGAAGACCGGCCCATCGTACGCACTTCTTTCATCCAACCGGAGGAGATACAACAAGCAGTGGGGTTGGTGTGGCTCTACGGTTTGTTTGCCTTTTTCACCAATCTCTTGCGCGAGCAAATCAAAGACCTCGAAGATTTTCAGGGCGACTCGGCCTGCGGATGCGTCACGCTGGCTGTGCTGAAAGGGCCACGCTATGCCAAAAAGCCTGCTGTTTTTGTGGGTTTGCTGGTCAGTCTGCTTATTTTCATGTTGCTCGTTTTTTGGAACCAGACCAACGCACCGGATTGGCAGGTTGTAGCGGGAGGGCTGCTGTTGCTCTTGCCCTCGTTGTTTGCCACCTTGTCTATTTTGAGGGCAAGAAGCCGGCGCGATTACAGCCGTGCCAGCACGTTGGTGAAAATCATCATGTTCGCTGGCGTGTTCCTGCTGCTCCGTTCGTGGCCCGACAATCCGATGGATGTTTTCCACTCGGTGCAGGATTTCGTCAGGCGATGAGCGTGCGCGAATTCGCTCCATCTATCGCATCACCATCTCCACTCTATAAAAAATGACTGCTTTTAAAATACCCGTTTCGCTTCGCTGGGCCGATTTTGACCCGAATTTCCACCTGCGTCACTCAGTCTATTATGATTTTGGGGCCACTGCCCGCGTCGCTTTTTTTGAGGCGATTGGCGTCACTTATCAGCTCATGTCGGAGCAACATTTTGGGCCGATTCTGTTCCGGGAAGAAGCAGTTTTTCGGAAAGAAGTGCGCCCCGGCGACGAATTGTCCATCAATGTCTTGATGACAAAGCTCCGTCGCGATGGCTCGCGTTTTTCCTTTCGCCACGAGCTCACCCGCGCTGACGGCACTCTCTGCGCCGTGATGAATGTGGACGGTGCGTGGATTGACACACAATTGCGAAAGCTTGCCGTGCCACCGTCAGCCGTGGCCGAAGCGTTGCAAGGGGCGGCAAAGTCGAATGATTTTGAATGGGTGTGAAATTGTGGTGGAGGGGTGCAACGTCATTGAACACGGAATTTTAAAAAATTCCAAATTCAAAAACTAGTATTTGGCAATTATAGTCAACGCAAATCAGCCCCGTCCGCTTTATCTGGCCGGGCAAACCCCTGAGTACAGGGTCAGACAAGGTGGTTTTGAACGAACGGTGCTCGCAATCCTTTGGAAATCGTGCAAATCAATCAAGGAAATCCCTGCCTTGCCAACGGGCAGGTTCAAATCCTCTTTAATCTGGGTATAACAATTAGCAATGATCCAGTGACTTGTGAGCCTCCCTCCACCGAGGCATTTACCTTTTTTCACCCCAATAAAATATTTCGCGCCACCAAACCCTACCTTTGCGCCCCAATCGCGGCTTCGACGGCGCGATGTTCGCAACTACCCATGTTTCTCGTGCTCGACATCGGCAACACACGCACCAAAATCGGCCTGTTTCGAGGAAATGAGTTGGTGGAGCAAGCGATTTGGACAGACTGGACGTTAGCGGAATTGGTGGCCTTCGGCAACCATGCGGGCGCAAACCACGTCATGGTGTCTTCGGTAGCCGAGCCGGACGAAACATTGCGCGAGGGTTTGGCGGAGCATTTCAAGGTGTTGGAACTGACGCACCAAACACCTTTGCCTTTTGAAAACCGATACCAAACGCCCAAAACCTTAGGCAAAGACCGTTTGGCGGCAGTAGCAGGCGCCCACCTGTTGTTTCCTCGAAAAAATTGTCTTGTGGTGGATGGCGGCACTTGCATCAAATATGACTTGCTGACGGCTGAAGGTGTGTATCTCGGTGGCAACATAGCGCCGGGCGCAAGGATGCGCATCCAAGCGATGCACCACTTCACCGCTCGGCTGCCGGAAGTTGCGATGCAAATGCCCGATGATTTCATCGGCCACAGCACCGAGACGGCGTTGCAAAATGGCGCGTTGCGCGGGGCCGTGCTGGAAATCGGAGGGTTTGTGCAGCTTTTTGGGCAACGCCTCGGCAAATCAGCCGATTTGCAAGTGATTTTTACAGGCGGCGACGCTGTTTTTTTTCAATCGCACCTCAATATGCCCAACGCATACGTCGAACCGGACTTGACGCTTTTCGGGTTGAACCACATTCTGAACTATAACACCTTTAAATATCCATGAGGTTTTCTCTTGTTGCCCTACTCCTTTTGACTAATCTTGCCCTTTTTGCTCAGCCCAAAATCAATTCTCCTTACTCCAAGTATGGCATCGGAGACCCGGTGAGCCAGTTTTTCGCCAATCATGCGGGTTGGGGAGGCCAAACGGCGGCCTTTCACGACCCTTTTCACATCAACCAACTGAACCCTGCCTCCTTTGCGCGTTTGCGTGCCACCGCCTTCGAAGCGGGTCTCAATGCCAAATATGCCAGACTTGCCTCGGCCACTTCGAGTGCCAATCTCTGGAGCGGCAACCTTGCTTACCTCGCGCTGGGATTCACGCTGAAAAGCCCCATCAATGAAGTGTTGGACAGAAACCGCTCGCCGTGGTCGTACGGCATGGGCGTGGCCTTGACGCCTTACACGCTGGTGGGCTATAACGTGCAGACGTTGGACACCCTTCCCGATTTGGGCGTGGTGGCGAGCTCGTTCAACGGCTCCGGCGGTTCCTATCGCCTCAACTGGAGCAACGGCGTGAAATACAAAAACACTGCCTTTGGGCTTAACCTCGGATGGGTTTTTGGCAAATCGGTGTACGACAACCAAACCAACTTTTCCTTAGGCGATTCGTTGCCCGGTTCGCAATCGTCCTTCTTGACCGTTCGCCGCGAGGACTTGCGCATCAACGGCTTGGTTTGGAACGTGGGCATTCAGCACGATTTTGTGCTGAAAACAGCCGACAATGACAAAATCACCCCGACGCGCTGGCTCACCATCGGCATCACCGGCGAAAGCAACCACAAGCTCAGAGCGGTGAACGACGCCCTTTTTGTGCGCACAAGGGGCATCTCCGCCGCAGGCAATTACATTGATGCCGACACCCTGCAATCCTCGCTGGGCGAACGCCAGTCGCTGACTTTGCCCGCCACCTTCGGGGTTGGCTTTCAATACGTCAGGGCCAACAAGCTCAAACTCGGCGCACAGTTCGACTATGGCGGATGGGCAAGCTACCGCAATGAAGCCCGACCCGAGACCATGCGCAACACCACTTCCGTTTCCGGTGGCGTGGAATACATCCCCGACCATGTCTCATACAACAACTATGGCAAGCGGATTCGCTATAGGCTGGGGGCCTACTATCGCCAAGACCCTCGCATCCTGAACGATAAAGGGCTGGACGACATCGGTCTTTCTTTCGGGCTGGGGCTGCCCCTCATCCTGCCGCGCCAGCAAGCCTCATTCATAAATACAGCCTTCGAAGTGGGGCTTCTCGGTGCCAACACCCCCATTGAAGAGACCTATTTTCGCATCACCGTCGGCTTCACGCTCAATGACAACTCTTGGTTCTACAAGCGTCGTTTTGAGTAACGCACGTCGTTTTCAATTTATGCCTCGCGGTGCCAAGTTTTGAGCATTAACAAACACAATCTGCTCAAAATCAAGAACATCAATTATGGCCATCTGACAAACTTTACTAATCAAGGTCTATTTTTCAACAGTTCATTCATGAAACTCATCCTCTCTCTCGCCTTTCTGCTCACAACTGCCTGCGGCCTCATCGCCCAATGCAGCGACGTGGACATGAGCGCCCTTCAGGTACTCGCCAACACCGCCCCCGCCAGCAAAGAAGCCAAAATCCTCAAACTCGGCTTCGACCTCGACTCCGAATCGGGCAAGGGTGCCACCAATACGCGCCATTACCGCAAGTGCTGGCACGCCAACATTGACGGCAGCTCCGTCTTTCGGCAGGTCATCCTGTGGCGCACCAATATCAACGACATCACTTTTATGACGCTCGACGAAAGCAGCTTTACCAAAGTGAAAAACGAGATTGACCAGCGACACAAAACGGGCGGAGACAGGGCCGTGGTGGTGGGCAAAAAATTCCGCTATTCCTTCCACACGCAGGATGCCTACGGATTGACCTATTACGCCGTGACGGTGGCGCTGAAAAGCGGAATGTCGGTGGGCGCTGAAGCCGACAAGCACTGATTGGACTTTGGCTAATCGCTTCGCTGTTTGGTAGGAGGCCTGGCTTGTCGCTTGTGGCGACCGTCCAATTCCTTGTCCGCTTTTCCTCGCCATATCGCTTTCAAGCCCACTATCAGCAAAATTATCGTGCCGACAGTCCCTAAAAGGGCAACTAGCACAGCCAAGGCTTCCTGGCCTGAACATGAAAGATTGCAAGAAAGTACCAACGTCAAGGAGAACAACACCATTAGCCCCATTAGTAGCAGCAAGGTCAACAACACCTTAACTGCGATGTTGTCGCCATTGCTTACCCGTGTCATGCGATTCACCGCTCGCTCCGCCGCTTTATGGGCTTTTTTCAGCGCCCACTGTCGCCATTTGCCGCCTTGCACTATTTCCTTTCGATACTTCGGGGCAGGGCTTTTGAGCGCCGACAATGAAACAGGGACGTTGCCCAACGGCGGCGTGCCACACCCGGCATTTGCCAACCATGCAGGGGTAAGGTTGCCTATGAAAAAAAGAATGGCAAAACCCAAAGCCACCAACGCGCCATCCAAGGTTTTTTGCCAGCGATAAAACGCGGCACGCCCGATTCGTGGCCTCCACCGCCTCGCAGGATAGACAATGACACAGGTAGCCGAAACCGCCCACAGAAGCCATTTCGTTTGCGAGGGCAGAGAAAGGCCTTCGAGCGCAGACCAGATTCCGAGGTCGAACGCAACAGTTCCAATGATAATTTTGGCGACGATGATGATGGCAATTGATGCCGTGCGGTGGCTTTTGGCCCAGTGGGAAAGCCGCAGCATTGATTGTTGTCTCATGGCAAATGGCATTTATGCGGATGCGCTTTGAAATGCCAAGGCATTCGATGTTCAAACCCGCTATTTTATCGCATTATGTGCAAATACCCGCTCAACACATCCGAACCGTCACCCAAGTCAATCAAATAGAAATAAGCGCCATCGGGCAACACCTTCCCATTCCATGTGCCCCCCCATGGAGATTGATTGGAATAGCCCTGCTGTTCAAATACAAGGTTGCCCCAACGATTGAACACCCGCACCGTGTTGCGCGGGAACTGCTCGATGCCCACGATGCGCCACCAGTCGTTGCGATTGTCGCCATTTGGCGAAATGCCCGTGTAAACCAGCACTTTGTCGCACACCACCGTCACGGTCACTCGCGCGGTGGAGCGCCGCCCTTCCACATCGGTAATTTGGTAGGAGAAAGTGTCAACGCCGCAAAAATCCTCATCGGGCGTGTAGATGACGATGCCGAGCAAGTCATCGTAGGTCACCGAACCGTTGGGCGGGTTGCTGAGCAGGAGCAATTCCTGCAGACCGTTCGTGTTGCCCGGAATGCCGAAAATGAAGTCGTTGGCAAGCAGGTCTATTTCGATTGAGGCATTTTTGAAAGTAGCTACTACATCTGGCACGGCCAGCAGCGAGGAATCAGCAGGCCCGCCGGAGCAGGTGATGCGCACCTTGATATTGTATTCGCAGAAACTCACATTGTCAAAGATGCGCAGTTGGTGAAAACCCGTATCAAGGCGCAGCGCCGTGTTGCCGCCACAAAGCGAGAAGTTGGAAAACGTCTGCCCGTTGTCTGTGAAAGAATAATTGCCCGCGCTCTGGCTAGGGATATTGGTACAAAACAGCGTGTCGCCCGCGCAGAGCGCAATGTTCCAAACTATTTCATCCTGACTGCCCGGTGCGTAGTTGTGAATGGGGGGGCAATCGGTGCAAATCACCCTTACGAACATGGTGTCGAGGCACCCCGTCTGCACGCGCCGGAAAATCAAATGATGCAGTCCGGTGGTGAAGCGCAGGATGGTTCCTTTTTCCGTATTGAATTGGGTGGCAGGCACTTCGATGGACTGGTCTTGCGCGGAGATAATCCTGAGCGGCCCATACGTCTGCGAGGGATTGCCCCCCACGAAGATGGAGTCGCGTTGAAGCGTCCAGCCCGGCACAGGGTCTGCTTGGTTCATCAGGCCGAGCAATTCGTATGCGTTGGTGAAAAAACCAGCCACTTTTTGGTTGCCCACCGTCCACTCTCCCAGCTGATATGGCCCGGCATTCAGGTTGACGATGTAAGCCAGTGATTGGCCGGGATTGCAGCCAACGGGTGTCCAGCCCGAATAGGCGGCACCATTGTCCAGAATCGCGTAGTCAAAAATCTGCTCAAAAGGGATGGGCACACAAAACGTGGCGCCCGCATTACAGTCGGCTGTGACGAGGGCCAGGCTATCGGGCAAATTGATGCCATCAAGACAATCAGTAGGCGACAACACAGAGGGAAAGTAACAAATCACGCGGCATTGGCGCAGCACCGTGTCGCACACGCCTACCCCTACTTCGTCCACATTGTAGCCCGTCGGCCCGTAGGACTCAAATGTGATGCAAGCCGAGAGCGGGTCTATCGAATACTCGCCAAAGGCATCGCTGGTGCCGCTCAACCCCTGCCCACCAAGCCGCTTTACCACCTTGTTGTTGAAATTGGGAGGCACAAAACCACAGGCGCTCCCCACGTTATTGGCCTGCACCGCAAAATAAACCGAATCCTTTTGTGGAGGCTGGGTCGTGATGTTCACGACGACGCATACCGTGTCGCTCAACCCTTGCGTGGTGGATTTTATGGCCACACAAATCGGGTCAACCCCAAACCGCGCAACTGGCCCCGCTTGGTAAATCACGCACCCCGCAGGCGTGAGCGACCAAGTGCCAAATAATGAAACCTGATTGACGATGGAATAACTCAGGGTAGCGGGACTGATGCCTTTAGGCGGCGAGAAACAGAGTGTATCGGTACCGTTGGCTGGCACTATCAGCGTCAAGGTATCGGGAATGTTGCAGTTGCCTGATACCAACAACGGCCCTATCGGATAGGCGCAAAACAAGCTATCATATACCGTAGCCTTGTAAAGCCCCGCATTGAGATTAAGGCGGTTGCGGGGGTTGTCAAAACCCGGCAAATCTTCCCAATCCACGATGAAACGGCCATTGCCTCCATTGAGCGCGAGGATAATTTGGCCACCCGCGTTGCAGGTGAACGGCAGCAATGTAGTTGTGGAAGAGAAAGGGGGCGGTTCCGAAATGGTGAAAGTGTCAATGGGCAACAGACAACTATCCGCATCGGCAATTTGCAGATAGTAAGTGCCTGCGCCAAGTGTCCCCGGTGATTGAAGATTGCCGTTTTCGTCCCACAGCGCGAAAGTGTAGGGGAACTTGAAATTGGAACCAGCGACCACGTCGAACTCCACGTTGCCGTTGCCCTGACCAGTACATTTGATGTTGAAAGGCTTCACCACCACGTCGCCCAACAGCGGGCCATCAGGCATCATAGCCAACACAGTGTCGAGGCAACCCGTCACATTGTCCGCCACATAATAAACATACAGGCCAGGTGCCAACCCCGTCACGACAGGTGAGTTGCCAAAACTGTAGCTATACTGCCCCGAACCACCCGTCACATTCACCTGCCCTTTTCCTGTCGGCAAGCCACATTTCGCGGGTTCGAGCACTTGAAATTCGGATTGCAAGGAATTCACGTTGGGCACACACACGCGCAGCACCGAGTAACAACCATTTCCGGGATTCGTGGCGGTCACAAAATAACAGCCACTCGGCAAATCGGTATTGACAGCCCCCGTCTCGCCATTGCTCCACACATAGCTGAATCCGCTGGGCGAAAGCACGACCTTGCCGTTTGGATTCAAACAATTGGCTGGCGTAACCTCCACCACCTGCACGTTGGGGCCGTTCGAGTTGTTGACGATAACGGTCGTGTCGAGCGTACAATCCGGATTGTTGATGCGTGTGATACGGATTCGATAAGCAGCAGCCACCAGGCCAGAAGCCACGTTGGTGGTTGACACATTGGGCTGCCAATCGAATGTGTAGCCATTGTTGCCCCCAACAAGACTCAGTATGATAAAACCAGAGGCATTGCCACAACTCGAATTGGTAACGATAATATCGCTGACCACGATAGGGTTGTCGCATTGGTCGTCGGCGGAATTGGCAAGGCAAGGAGCGGCCCATGTCGCGCTCAACAGCAGAGCAACCACTCCTGTAATCAGAAAAGGGATTCGAACCATCATATCAAACGAGCTCAGCGGTAATGAAAATTTGAGCAGAAGGCAACTAATGACAATGCGCCGCCAAAAGTAGGGAAACGATGCGGCAAACACTCTGCTCGATTATCAGACAGTTATTTTTTTTGATGTGGGGTTTTGAAAAACTGTCATAAAACAATGTGCGACAGTTTTCATAACTATCTGTTTTTCAGTTTATTTTTGTTATTGTAAAATAAAAATTTTTCCGACAAATGCCGAAAAATGTCCTTTTCGCAGCATTCTGCGGCACTTACTTTTGTATCGTGGAAGAAAAGCAAGTCCAAAGATTCTTCGACAAACCCTGCTCCCCAAGAAATCTTCCGCTGCAAGTTTTCCCTCCGCGTTCGAGGGCTCCGACACAAACAAAATCACTACCTATTCCGCTTTCAAACAAAAACTACGCCGTGTTATGGAAATGAGCAACAAACTACGCCTCCTCGAAAAACTACCCGTGCTCTCCTCGCTCAGCACACAGGAACTGGAACAACTCGCTGCCATCGCACACACTCGGCGGGTACCCAAATTTCAATTCATCTTCATGCCCGATGAGCCAGCCGACCATCTGTACATATTGGGCAAAGGTCGCGTAAAAACGGGAACTTTCTCTGCCGATGGCCGCGAGGTCATCAAGGAAATTCTCCAACCCGAAACGCTTTTTGGCGACTTGGCGCTGGCTGGTGAGCACAAACGAAGCGAATTCGCACAAGCCCTCCACGACGAGGCCGAGTTCTTGGCCATCAAAGTCGCTGATTTCCAAAGACTCATGCAGCAAAATCAACGGCTCGTGTTCGCTTGCCTCCAGCATCTCACCCAGCGCCTCCAGCGCGTGGAAGACCGACTCGCCAAGTTGGTGCTCAAAGACGCACGCGAGCGCATCATCGAATTTTTGGTGGAAACGGCCTGCAAGGAAGGCCGGCGCGTCGGGTTCGAGACACTGCTCAAACACCATCTGACCCAACAGGACATTGCCAATCTGACTGGCACCAGCCGCCAAACGGTGACCTCAGTACTCAATGACCTGCGGAAATCCAACCTGATATACTTCAACCGCAACAGCATCCTCATCCGCGATATTGAAAAATTAGCTTGATACAACATAGCCATTTACTACCTGCAAGTTTGATGCGCATGGCTCCCGCTTGAGGGGGCCTTGCGCTTTTTGGCTGCGCTACACGTCGAGCATCATGCCTTCTTCTGCCACTACCGTGTTGGGAAAAATGGCACGCGCCTCCGCCAAATGTTGTCCGGTGTCCGCGTAGCGCCCCGAAAAATGCCCCAACAAAAGCCGCTTTGCCTCACTTCGACGAGCAATTTCGGCGGCCTGCGCCGCTGTGGAATGATACGCCAGCGCGGCCTCTGTGGCGTGTTCTTCGGTAAAAGTGGCTTCGTGGTAGAGCAAATCCACTCCGCGCACGGCTTCCGCCACCGAATCAGAGGGCATAGTGTCGCTGCAAAAGGCATAAGCACGCGGATGTGGCGGTGCGAGGGTTAGCTCCGAGTTGGGCACGATGCGGCCATTGGGAAGCAAGAGGTCGTCGCCTGCTTTGATGCCGGGAATGAGCGCAATAGGAATATCGTATTCTTCGATTTTTTCGGAGCGGATATTGCGCGGCTTTTCCTTTTCTCTGAAAAGCCAGCCCGACGTCTCGATGCGATGTTCCAACGGTATCGTCCACACTTCCACTTTTGCATTTTCAAAAATTTTAGCCGAAACGGCAGCGTCCACCTCATGGAATTTCAGCGGATAGGAGAACACTACGCCAAAAATGCGAGCGCTGATTTCCACCCATTCTCGGAGGCCGGGTGGAGAAAACAGGTGCAATGGCTCGCTGCGTTTTTTTAGGCTCCAACTGGTGAGCAGGCTGATTAGCCCGTAGGCATGGTCGCCATGCAAGTGACTGATAAACACATGATTGATACGGTCAAATTTCACTTGATGGCGAAAAAGTTGCATCTGGGTGCCCTCACCGCAATCAATCAAAAAGTACTGATTGTCGGCTTGTAGCACTTGCGCCGTGTAGTGTCGCCCGTAGAATGGGCCGCCAGAGGAAGTACCGAGAATAGTGATTTGCATATTAGAGGGTTTGGAGGGTTTCTGCCGCCCGGGCGGGAGGGGTCTCCGGTTGAGGAACCTCGCAAAAGTAGAGGATAGGCAAGGAATAATAGCGGCGACCCAAAATCCAATTTGCTCATGTCTGAAGGCTGTTCGTACTTTTCGCATGAAAATCAAATCTTCATGCACCTTGTCTATTTTTTCCCGCGCTCGCGGGGCGTTGGGATATTGCTCTGCCTCGTTTTTTTTCACTTGTTTATCCCAAAGCTAAGGGCGCAGGTGTTCATGCGTCCTTTTGACAATGCCGCTGCGCTCTCGCTGGGAGGGGCCTCTGTGGCTTATCCCGGCCTTTCCAACGGATTGAACAACGAGGCGCTGCCCGCTTTTGGCGAAAAGCTTGGCGTGTTCCTCTCCTCTGCCATGCCATACGGTATCGGCGAGTGGCAAACGGCTCACTTTCAGGGTTTTTCGAGGCTGGGCGAAAACGATGGCGTGGGTCTCGACATCGTTCACTCTGGCGTTGAGGTCTATCAGGAGCAGCAATTCCGACTTATGTACGGGCGCCGACTGGGCGAGCGATTCTGTTTGGGCGGCAGCGCCGCGCTGATGCGCGTGTCGGCACAAGAATACGGCTCGGCCAATGGCGTGACGTTTGGCTTGGGCGTGTTGGCGCAGGCCTTGCCCAAACTCTGGCTCGGCGCTCGTTTGCAAAACCCATTTCAGCAAAAAATAGGGGATTATGAGACGGCAAGTTGGATGCGTATCGGCGCAGCATGGCAAAGCTCTAACCTTTTCACTTTATTGGCAGAAGTCGAAAAAACTTTGGAACGCACCGCGCAAATCAAGGCGGGCTTGGAGTATCGCCCGGTGGAAGCATTGGTCTTCCGAGCAGGCACACGCACAGGGGGCGCGGCGCGGGTGAGCTTTGGCGCCGGTGTTCGCTTGAAGAATGGCCTCGCGCTCGATGTCGGCTCCGAATGGCACCCCAGCCTTGGCATCACTCCCGCAGCGATGGTGGTGTGGCAGCGACAGTAGGTGCTGCTTTCTGGGGAGCAGGTGAGAATGATTTCCCGTTTTTAAACGATTCTTTGCTCCGGCTGTTTCTTTCCCGAAATTTGGCCACCCAAAAACCCTCAAACCATTCTCCATGCTTGGCTTCCGATTCACTGACCACAGGCCTGACCCGAACCAGACGATGTTCGATCGGCTGTTCAAAATTTTCCAAGAGCTCATGCTCTACACCTCCGGCGACGTGTATGAAGCACTTGCATGGCTCAATGAACTTGACCGCGAATACAAACTCACCAACGACGACTATGGCATGGGCGACTTCATCCGGGAGCTGGAGGAGCGCGGCTATATTCGCCGCGACGGCGACGGAAACGGCGGCATGGGGCCTACTTCCAAACTCGAAATCAGCCTACGGCAAAAGAGCCTCGACGATATATTTGGCGATTTGAAAAAAGCCCGAAGCGGCAAACACGACACCAACATCGTCGGCAGAGGCGACGAATACACCGCCGATGTGAAGCCTTATGAATTTGGCGACAGCCTCGACAATCTGGCCGTCACCAATTCGCTCCGCAACGCTTACATCAACCACGGCATTGACGAGTTCAACCTTACGCAGGACGACCTTGAAATGCACGAGACCTACTACCAGAGCCAAATGTCGTCGGTGCTGATGATTGACATTTCGCACTCAATGATTCTCTACGGCGAAGACCGCATCACGCCCGCTAAAAAAGTGGCGCTCGCTCTCGCCGAATACATTCAAACCCGCTACCCGAAGGATACCCTCGACATCATCGTGTTTGGCGACGATGCGTGGCCCATCGAATTGAAACAAGTCCCATATCTGCAAGTCGGCGAGTACCACACCAACACCGTGGCTGGGCTGGAACTTGCCCTCGACATTCTCAAGCGCCGTCGCAATCCGAACAAGCAGATTTTTATGATTACCGACGGAAAACCGACGTGCCTGAAAATCGGGAAGAATTACTACAAAAACTCTTTTGGCCTCGACCGCAAAATCGTGAACCGCTGCCTCAACCTCGCCTTGCGCTGCAAAAAATTGGATGTGCCCATCACGACTTTTATGATTGCCCGCGACCCTTATCTCGTGCGTTTCGTGGAGGCTTTCACGCAGACGAACAATGGCAAGGCGTTTTACTCTAGCCTGCAAGGGCTTGGCTCGTTCGTGCTGGAAAACTACAAGAAGCGGAAACGGAAGTAGCAGCCTTCAAAACTCCGGCACTTCCCCCAATTCCACGATTTGGTTGCCGCGTATCTGCACCGCAGCGTTGAACATCACATCCAACTGCCCCTGCGTGAAGGCAAAGCGCCGCATATAGCAAGGCGCGTAGTACGACATGAAATTGTTGATGTGCGGCCTGTACTCCAAGCCGCTGCCCTCTTCTTTAAGCCCTTTCATTTCGCAGTTGGAATAGCTGACGTACACCGAGAACAACTCCCCAGGGTCGGCAGGAGTGTCGCAGATGCGGTCGCCCAAAAGATGACAGTCGGTGCCGTCCACGCGCTCTATGCCGAAGCGCGTCTCCGCGGTGTGATGGAGACCGAGATAGTGGCCAAACTCATGCGGCACCACTTTGAAATCGTCTATGAAGAATTTGTCCACCACCACATTGTTCGTGTAGGTTTCGAGGATGTTGGCAAATCCCTGCGTGCGGGCGCAAGCAAAATCGGCGCACAGGTTTTCCTCATTGTCAACAATGTAAAGGGTGGTCGTGTCTCGCAAATCGTATTTTTCCGAAAATGCGTAGTAGGCATCGTAATTGTCCTCTTTGAGGCTGTTGATGGTGATTGGTTCGTAGAGGGTGTCCCAACGCACCGGCCTATACTGAATCCAAGCGTCCACGAGTGCGCGGTTGAGAATCTCGATGCCTTTTTCGATTCGCCGACGGTCAGTCCAGTCAGGCCTTTGTGGGTGCACGACCAGCGCCACCCGTAGCGGAAAAACGAGATAATGCATCTCGAAGGCCTCAATTTCCTCCAAGTGTTTGATGTCGGCGGGGCGGCTGCCATGTCGCCGCAAGATGTCAATCAGCCGGTTTTTGTCGTGAAAATGCTCCATTGGCATGGCATGGGCAAAGAGCGAATCCCCCACCTGTTGCGTCAGGGTGTCGGGGATACGTTTCTCCGGCAAATGGATGTCGGGCTGGGTTTGCCCCGCGAATGGAAGCGCACAAAAAAAAGCCGAGCAGACAAGCCAGCTCAGCGCAAATGATTTGAACAACAAATGGAATGACCTCATACTGCAAACGTACACGAATCCTTGCGTCGCCTCACAGCAAAACTTTTGTCAATGACACTCAAAACCCGCTTTTGGCACCGCCGACTCGAACAAAGACAAATCGAGGTGCAGCCCTCGTTGCAGCAGCAGAAGCCCTACCACGGCGAGCAAAATGGGCTGTGCGAATTTTATCTTTTGGCGAGCAAAATGGCTGAGCGAACGCCCCGCCACACTCACGGCCAACAACATGGGCAAGGTGCCCAAACCAAACAGGGCCATGAAAAGCCCTCCCTCCACACCTCCCGTAGTGGCAATCGCCCCGGCCAGCGCGACATACACCATGCCGCAGGGCAAAAGCCCGTTGAGCAGCCCCACGCCAAACGTGGCTCCTTTCGGATGGTGACGCAACAGTCGGCCAATCCCATTTTTTACCCCCAGCGTGAATCGCCCAAAACCCGGCAGCACCGTCACCAATTGCTCAAATCGCCACGCCGCGAAAGCCATGCCCAACATGAACACACCCGCCCCTACGGATAGCCCCTGTTGGAATCCCGCCATCGCGACGCCTTTGCCCAACAAGCCAAACACCATCCCCAAACCCGTGTAGGTGATGATGCGACCACCGTGATAAACCAACATTTGCAACACCACCGAACGCCGAGCGGCCGCGTCGAGCGGCAAGGCCAGCAACAAGGGGCCGCACATGCCTACGCAATGCAGACTGGCGGCCAGGCCGATTAGTATGGGCGCAAGGAGCGGCATTTTTTTTCAGTGGCTCACATTGAGTGTGGTTTGCCAGAAGTATCCTTTGCTGTCGGCTTCCCAATCCAACTCGACGTGCCAACGCCCCGGTGCAAGTCCGGCGGCGGGTATGTCGAGTGTATGGGTGTTTTCGATTTTGACAAAAAAATCGTCGCGGTTGGTCGCCGAGCGATACACTTTGGCCGTTCCCCCAGCCATGTTCATGCTGGCTGGGAAACGTACCTCTATCTTCTGTTCCTTTGCTTGAAATCGCACCTGTGGCAGTTCGGCCAGATTGGCCGCGTTCTGTTTTTTATCCATGCGCGACTGATAGTTCAGGTCAAGGTCGTAGTAGTTTTTTTGCACCAGCCCCGGGTCGTGCTTGCGCGAGGCAAACACCGCGCCCACCATGCTAAGTGCGAAAAGGATATAGACCAATGCAATGCCTGTGCCCCAGTTGAATTTCATCATGTCGTTGAGTTGAATTGTAGTGATTTATGACCTCACTTTCCCGGCCCCATGAAATTGGTCTCCGCCTCATCTATTTTCCTGCCTTCGGAAAGCACCTCGATTTTGATGGGAGTCTTTCTGCCGAGTAGTTGAGCGGTTGGCATTTCGATAAAAAACGCCCCTTCGATTTTGGTGCCTTTGGGCACACTGACTGGCGGCTGGCCAACGATGTGAATGACCGCGCCGGGCGTGACCGCTCTCATCTCCACCGGCAATTCCTTGTTTGACTTGTTGATGAGGGTGTATGTGTAGAGATTGGTCAGGTGTGTCTCGTCCTTTTGCTGATACAACTGGCCGGGCGAACGCAGAATGATGGTCTCCACCGTGCCACGGCGAGCGATGAGGAAGACATCGAGCGCCAACAGCGCAAGCAGCATAGCGGTGTAGGCATACACGCGCGACGTGAAAATCTTGCGTCGCCCCGACTCGATGCCCGTCATGCTATCGTAGCGGATAAGACCCAGCGGGCGGTTGATTTTGTCCATCACCGCGTCGCAGGCATCCATGCAAGCGGTGCAATTGGTGCATTCCAGCTGGGTGCCGTTGCGAATGTCAATACCCGTCGGACATACCGCAACACACAGCTTGCAGTCAATGCAATCGCCGACCTTTGGAGTGGCTGGCGGGGAACCGTAGGGTGGCTCGCCAACTGCTGCTTGAATTTGCTGCACCGGGTCGCGGTATTCCACAGGCCGCGTTCCGGCACCCGATTTTTTCAACTTGGCACGCGGCTCTCCCCGAACAAAATCGTAGGCAACTACTATGCTGTCTTTCACCAACAACACACCTTGCAGCCTGCCATAAGGACAGATGGTGGTGCAAACCTGCTCGCGCAATCGTGCAAACACGAAATAAAACACCCCGGAAAACAAGATCATCGCCGAAAAACCGCCGATGTTTTGGGCGATTGGCTCCCTGATGATTTCCAGCACTTTGTCCATGCCTACGATGTAGGCCAAAAAGTAATTGGACACCACCACGGCAATCGCGAAGAAGATGGCGTGTTTGAGGGCTTTTTTTCTGACTTTATCGGGAGTCCACGGGGCCTTGTCTAACCTACGCTGCTCGTTGCCGTCGCCTTCTATCCAATACTCTATTTTTCGAAATATCATTTCCATGAACACCGTCTGCGGACACACCCAACCGCAAAAAAGCCGCCCATAGACCACCGTGAACAAGATGATGAACACAATGAACGTCAGTGTCGCCAACACGAACAAGTGAAAGTCCTGCGGCGTGAACAAAAGGCCAAACAACACAAACTTCCGCTCCAACACATTGAACAACAGAAACGGTTCGCCATTCACCTTGATGAAAGGCATGACGAGGAAAATGACCAAGAAGGCCACGCTTACCCAAGTCCGCCACCGATAAAATCGCCCCGACGGCTGCTTTGGATAAAGCCAAACACGCTTCCCCTGCGCATCCACGGTGGCGATGTGGTTGCGGTATTCCTCGGTGTCCTCGATGACGTTGTTCAAAAATTCCTGATTCATGGCATTCGATTGTGCGATTGTCTCATTCAACCGCCTTCTGTTCCGTTTCCTCTTTCCAGATTTCTCCCTGTGGCGCTTTGGGGTTAGGCGGGTTGGTACCCTGCATAGTCAGAATATAACTGGCTACCTTTTGCATATCGGCAGGTTTCAGTTGCGATTGCCACGAAATCATGCCTTTCTCTGGCACACCATATTTGATGACCCTGAAAATGTTTTTGATGCCACCGCCATGTATCCAATACTCGTCGGTGAAGTTGGGGCCGACCGTGCCCTCCCCTTGTTGGCCATGACAGGCCGCGCACACGTTTTTGTAAATCAATTCGCCCTCGCCCAATGCGCTGGCATCGGTCAGCACCGTCACGTTGCTCTCATCCACCGCGTCGGCCCGGCCCGCCAAAGCGATGGCACGCTCCTTCTTGGCCTTTTCCATTGATTTTTCATATTCCTCCGCTTGCGAAGGACCGTTGCCGCCCCAATGGTAATACCACATGTAGCCCACAGACCACACGATGGTCAGGATGAACATATTGACCCACCACGGCGGGAGACGATTGTCGAGCTCGCGGATGCCATCGTAAGCATGGTGCATGGTGATTTCGCCTTCCCGCTCTATGGGCACGGCATCCTCCCAGTATTTCCTTCGCATCCGGGTCCAGAAATCATCGCCCTGAACAGCGACGGCTTCGGCTGCCTCGTCGGTCAGTGCCACGCCGCTTTTCTGTGCCTCTAACGACACGACCCGCTTGTAGAGAAATTGATTGACTTTGACGACATAGACCATGGCCACGATGAAGAGCAACGCGCCAGCTATGAAGAGGAGTAAGGACATGATGTCCGGCAGCCCCTTTTGAGTGGTTGTGGCCGCCGATTGTGTTGCTTGACCCCACCCCATCAGGGGAACGGCCAAGAGTACGGCAAGGAGCAAAAGTTGTTTTGATTTCATTTTTCAAAAAATTGAAAAACAGGAAATTAGGTGAATTTTTAGAAGTTGTTTGAGTTATTTTCATCGGGTTAAAATGAACAGGTTTTCAAGGCAGACACAACCTTTCTTTTTTGAAGTTCATAGTGAGGCTATGGGCTGAGAAAAAGGTGACGTATGCGTTGAAAAAATGCCTTTTTGACCCGAAGAGAATAAACCAAACAACTTCTTAGTCTTCCAGCGGAAGATTCGCCATCCGCCGCGTGTCTTCTTTTTTGGCGAAAAAAGCGCGAACGACAGCAAAGCAAAATGTGCCAAAAAACAGCAGCAACGTGGCTATTCCAAACCACTGAATGCCTGCCACAGATTCAAGGATGTATTTGTACATGACTTTGTTAAGTTTGAGGGTTTGAGGGTTTGAGGGTTTGAGGGTTTCTGGTTTGAAGGTTTGAGGGTTTGAGGGTTTGAGGGTTTCTGGTTTGAAGGTTTGAGGGTTTGAGGGTTTGAAGGTTTCTGGTTTGGGGGTTTCTGGTTTGGGGGTTTCTGGTTTGGGGGTTTCTGGTTTGGGGGTTTCTGGTTTGGGGGTTTCTGGTTTGGGGGTTTGAAGGGAGTTATATTTGTCAATAAGGGAATGTTCAGAAAAGCGTGTCAAACCTTCTTATACGTTTTTTTACACGGCGAACGCCGCACTCAAAGGAGCGTAAGTTTTTGAAAACCAAAACTCTGCGCCTCCGCGTCTCTGTGTTTTCTCATTGCCCGAATTGGGGTGACACAGTTTTGTGAGCACTCTCATTTCTGAGCAAAAACCTCCATCCTTTCCTCGAAAATTCACAATACCATCTCCATAATCAATGCATCGGGGCATCAAGGGCACAAAATTCAAACGGCCCTGACACCCCCTCTGCTTGGCCAGGCAAGCCTTCAAACCAGAAACCTTCAAACCCCCAAACCTTCAAACCAGAAACCTTCAAACCAGAAACCTTCAAACCCTCAAACCCTCAAACCAGAAACCTTCAAACCTTCAAACCAGAAACCTTCAAACCAGAAACCTTCAAACCCTCAAACCTTCAAACCCTCAAACCTTCAAACCAGAAACCCTCAAACCCTATTTATCCGCCTGTGGCTGCGCCTTGATGTCAGTGCCGAGCCGTTGCAGGTACGCGATGATAGCCACCATTTCGGTGTTTTCTATGCCCTTGTCCTTCACACCTTCGGCGGCAAGATTCCTCGCTACTTTTTGTGCTTGTTCTTGGGCATTGCCGACGGCATATTTTTCAAAATCACGCGGATATGGCGTGCCGAGTTTGCGCAGTGCCGTGATTTTGGCAGGTAAATCACTCAAGTCGAGCGGTTGCTCGGCCAAGTGCGGATAAGCAGGCATGATGGAGCCGGGCGACATGGAAGTCGGGTCAATCATGTGGTTGTAGTGCCAGCTATCCGGGTACCTGCCGCCTTCGCGCATCAAGTCGGGGCCCGTGCGTTTGCTGCCCCACAAGAAGGGGCGGTCATAGATGTACTCGCCTGATTTGGAGTATTCGCCGTAGCGTTCCGTTTCGGAGCGGAAGGGGCGAATCATTTGCGAGTGACAGCCCACGCAACCTTCTTTGATGTAAATATCACGACCCGTGAGTTCGAGCGGGGTGTAAGGCTGCACGGTGGAAATTTTGGGCACCTGATTTTCGATGAACACCATCGGTATGATTTGGACGATGCCCCCAATGGCGATAAGAACGGTGCTCCACAGCAACATCTGCATCGGGCGGCCTTCTATCCAGCGGTGCCAGTATTGGCCTGTTGCTGGCGCAAGAAGCTTCTCGCGTGCGGGCGCTTCAGCAGGCTCGTTGGCAAGGAAGGTACCTTGTTGGGCTGTCTTGAACAGATTGTAAACACCAATCAAGACGCTCACGAAGAACAAGGTGCCACCCACCGCACGCATCATGTACATAGGCATGATTTGCGTCACGGTGTCGAGGAAGTTGCCCCAAGCCAAAGTGCCTTCAGGCGTGAATTCTTTCCACATCAGCGCCTGCGTCCAGCCTGCCCAATAAAGCGGCACCGCATAGATGACGATACCCAATGTGCCAAGCCAGAAATGGGTGTTTGCCAAATTGGTGGAATATAGTTGGGTGCGGTACATACGCGGCCACAACCAGTAGAGTGCGCCAAAGGTGAGGAAGCCGTTCCAGCCCAACGCGCCCACATGGACGTGGGCAATGGTCCAGTCCGTGAAGTGACTAATGGCGTTCACCGTTTTGATGGAAAGCATGGGCCCCTCAAACGTGGCCATACCATACGCGGTGACTGCCACCACCATAAATTTCAGCACAGGGTCTTGCCGTACCCTATCCCATGCGCCACGCAGCGTGAGCAGGCCATTGAGCATCCCGCCCCACGACGGCGCAATCAGCATGATGCTGAACACCGTGCCAAGCGACTGCACCCAATCGGGCATGGACGAATACAACAGGTGGTGCGGCCCCGCCCAGATATAGATGAAAATCAGCGCCCAGAAGTGAATGATGGAAAGTTTGTAAGAATAAACCGGGCGATTGGCGGCCTTCGGCAAGAAGTAGTACATCATGCCGAGATAGGGGGTGGTCAGAAAGAACGCCACCGCGTTGTGGCCATACCACCACTGCACCAACGCCTCCTGCACGCCCGAAAACACGGGGTAGCTCAGCGTCCACGTCACTGGCAACTCCAAACTCCGCACGATGTGCAACACCGCAACCGTCACCCAAGTAGCGATGTAAAACCAAATCGCCACATACAAGTGATTTTCCCGGCGCGTCAGAATGGTGCCAAACATATTCACCCCGAACACGACCCATATCAGCGTGATAAGAATATCAAGCGGCCAAATCAGCTCGGAGTACTCGCCGCTCGTGGTGAAGCCCATCGGCAGCGTGACGGCGGCGCACGCAATGATGATTTGCCACCCCCAGAAATGAATCCATGAGAGCGTGTCGCTCCACATTCGCGCTTTTAGCAAGCGTTGCAGCGAATAATAGACACCCATGAAAATACCATTGCCCACGAAGGCAAAAATCACGGCGTTCGTGTGCAAGGGGCGCAAGCGGCCAAACGTAAGGTAAGGCCCCAAGTTCAAAGAAGGATAGATGAGTTGCAGCGCGATAATCAGCCCTACCAGCATCCCCACCACTCCAAAGATGAACGAGGCCATCCCAAAGGCTCTCACAATTTTGTTGTCGTACTGGAATTGTTGAACGTTACTCATAGAGATTGAGATAATTAGGTCAGTTCTTCGCTTTTTCGCCAGTGATCACGGGTTCATGCTGCTCTTCTGCCTCGGGAGCCGTGTCGTCGAAAAGTATCCGCACCGACGGCGTGTAGTCATCGTCGAATTGGCCCGCACGCGCGGCCCACAGATAGACGAGCAGAAATCCCGCCGCAAGCAGCAGGCTGATGAGGATGAGCAAAAGCATGATTTTCATGTTCCCGGCGAGTCTTTTTTCTGAAATCGGGTGCAAGATGCGTGGGCGGAACATCGTGGCATGATGACTTGCGTCAAGGGCAAGGGTGATATTGGTTGAGCCTCTTTTGGTTCAAAAAGCGAGAAACGATTCCAAATACCTGATTTTCAGAAAATTCCTTTTTGTAGAGTGGGCAAACATGACGAGGGTCAAAAATATCGCTGACCTCAATCATGGCATTTTGACAAATTTTCCCCTTATTTTTGCAAAAAACAGCAGCCTAACCATGAGTAACACAGCCTACTACTTACACATCACACGCCATGCGACCAAACGCGCGAGCGCTTCCGCCCCATCCGAGACAGACCTTGCCATTCCATCCGAAGGCGCATCCCACGAAAAAGCCCTTCAAAAAAAGATGCCCCCGTTCAAGGGCGGCGGCATCATGCTCAAGCCGCGTCCCTTTTATGTGCGAAATCACGACCTGACCTTGCGAGAGTTTGACATTTTTTGACTACTTTTGGGGAAAATTCCAGCGCGATTCGCATTTCCCTCCTTATCCGTTTTTTTCAAAAACCGTTGACCATGCGAACTATACAACAAAACATTGATGATTGGCTCCGCAGCGAAGCACACGTCGTAGCGGGTTCTCCATTCCACTATCAGAATCTCTCCTGTGTGCCAGTCGTGTCCGAACACCATGCACACGACACGGAAACACCCATCGGTTTCCTGCTCACGCACGGCACAGACGTCGCGTTCGTGGACGCACACACGCCTGAGGGTGAAAGCATCATGGCCGTGTGGACGAAAACACACATACTCGAAGTGATGGAGGAAAGGCAGGAGCTGCCTGCCGAATGTTGGTATGGGTAAGCGTATGCGGGGAAATTTTCGTGGAGAAAGCCATGAAGCATGTCCGTGCGCACTTCTGAAAAAACTATCCCTGCGCTCCTATCGTAAGACTTAATGCCTACCGCCATGCGTCATTGCTTGTGAGCAATCAACGCACCAGAAAGGTGTCGCCCGACACCACACCCTCCGCCAGCATGGACACAGTTTTTTGCGCCATTATTTGAAGCATCCCGTCGCGGCACAGGGCAAAATCGTCGTGCAGAGGGCAAGGATGCGCAGCGTTGCATCGCTTGATGCCCAGCGCACATTGGCTAAAGACGAGATTCCCATCCGTGATTCTCAAAATATCGGTCAACACCGTTTTTCCTGTCTTTGCATTGGCATAAAAGCCGCCGTGCGGCCCTTTGACAGAGTCAACCACCCCGTGTCGCACGAGGTCTTGCATGATTTTTCCGAGAAAATGGTGAGGTATCTCAAGTGCCTGCGAAAGTTCCTGCAACCCCACTTTGTTGCCGTCGTTCCCGTGAATAGTGATGAACGTGACAGCCCGCAACGCATAGCCGAAAGTTTTGGAGAACATAAAATTAAAATCAAGCGATTTGCTGACAGCTATTCTCGGCTTGCAAGAGGTGTCATCTTTTGAGGAACAAAAAAGGTGACATCTCGACCAGTTTTTGAGATATCACCCCTCCATTCTTCCGGGATGACACCTCAGAACCCGACAAAGCGAGAATCGCTGATTTTCCGAGGCAAAATTAACCCAAAAACAACCTTTCGCCTACATGACGCAAATCAAGCCCTCAGGTGACGCGCCTCATTAACCTTCCTGTATGCTTGCCAATACTTTTGTCAACAAAAAGAGTTGACACTCTTTATTTCTTTTTTCATCACAGCAACACCTATTTTACTATGTCTGGCAAAGCAACTCTCTTCACCGCGTTTTTGCTCCTTGCGTTTTTTGCCTGCACCTCTAAAAAAGAGGCTGAGGAAAAAGCAAAAAAATCACCGACCGCTTCGGAGCTCGCCATTCCGCAACCCGAAGTACACGGCACCGAAATCAAATCCGTGGAACTCACCAACCCGCTTAAAGCAGAATGGGTATCAACAGGCAAAAGCATTTACGAGACCAAGTGTCTCGCCTGCCACAAGCTCACCGACGAGCGTGTCGTAGGCCCCGGCTGGGCGGGTGTCACGAAAAAACGCCAACCCGTTTGGATAATGAACATGATTACCAACGTGGACATGATGCTCGAAACAGATGCCGAGGCGCAGAAAATGCTTGAGGAGTGTCTCGTTCGGATGCCCAACCAAAACGTGTCTGAAGAAGACGCGCGCAAAATCCTCGAATTCATGCGCTTCAACGACGGAGAAAAATAAAGGGAGAGAGGGTGGAGGGTAGAAAGTGGAGAGTGTTCCCAAGCCACCACCTCCTACCCACCACCTCCTACCCTCCACCACCATAACTATTCAAACATCATTTTTTATGAAACACCGACATCTTGTTCTCTTCATAATAGCCGCCCTGACGCTACCCGTTCTATTGTCGTCGCCCGGCTGCAAACCTCAAAATCCCACATCCGCCGTAGAGGGCGACGCCGCCTCCAAGGTCTATGTGGCACCGGGAAAGCACGATGAGTTCTACAACATCGTTTCTGGCGGCTTCAATGGTCAGGTAAGTGTCTATGGCATCCCTTCTGGGCGCTTGTTCCGCATCATCCCGGTTTTCTCGCTCAACCCCGAAAGTGGATGGGGATTCAGCGAGGAGACCAAACCCATGCTCAACACCTCGCATGGCTTTGTGCCCTGGGACGATACCCACCACATCGCCCTCTCCACCACCAATGGCGAACACGATGGCCGCTGGGCTTTCGTGAACGGCAACAACACGCCGCGCATCGCCCGCATCAGCCTTGCCACCTTTCGCACCGAAGAAATCATCGAAATTCCGAACAGCTCCGGCAACCACTCCTCCCCTTTCCTGACGGAAAACTCAGAATACGCCGTGGCAGGCACTCGTTTTTCTTACCCACTCGACGACAAGGAATCGAACCCCGACGTGTCCATCAGCACCTACAAGCAGAATTTCAAAGGCACCGTCTCCTTTGTTGGCATTGACAAAGAGACTGGACACATGAATGTCGCCTTCCAAGTATTGCTTCCGGGTGTCAATTTCGACTTGGCCCGCTGCGGTCGCGGCCCTTCACACGATTGGTTCTTCTTCTCTTGCTACAACACCGAGCTGGCCAGCACCTTGCTTGAGGTGAATGCCTCGCAAAAAGACAAGGATTTCGTGATGGCCGTCAACTGGAAAAAATGCGAAGAATATGTGAAGGCCGGAAAAGGCAAAAAGTCAAAAGTCCGCTACGCGCACAACGTCTTTGACGAAAAGACACACACAGGCACGTCCACCATCAAAGACGAAGTAGTCGTGCTTGACCCGAATGAACTCAAAGACATCGTGTACTTCATCCCCTGCCCGAAATCGCCACACGGCTGCGACGTGGACCCATCCGGGGAATTCATTTGCGCCTCTGGCAAATTGGCCGCCGTGATTCCCGTTTTTTCGTTTAGCAAAATGCAAAAGGCCATTGCGGACAAAAACTTTGAAGGCGAATTTGAGGGAATCCCCGTGTTGAAGTACGATGCGGTGCTGCACGGCGAAGTGAAAAAACCGGGACTCGGCCCGTTGCACACGGAGTTCGACGGCAAAGGCTTTGCTTACACCTCATTCTTCGTCTCTTCCGAAATCGTGAAATGGGACATCGAAAAACTCGAAGTCGTTGACCGCGTGCCGACTTATTATTCCATCGGCCACCTCAGCGTGCCGGGCGGCCCCACTCGCAAGCCACACGGCAAGTATGTGATTGCTTACAACAAAATCACCAAAGACCGCTACTTGCCCACTGGTCCCGAGCTGACGCAATCTGCCCAACTGTACGATATTTCGGGCGATAAAATGAAACTTCTGCTCGACTTCCCGACCACTGGCGAGCCGCACTACGCAGAAGCAATACCAGCCAGCTTGGTGGCACCCAAATCGGTCAAAATCTTCAAAATCGAGGAGAACAATCACCCCTATGTGGCGAAAGGCGAAAAAGAGGCGAGGGTATTCCGCGAAGGCAACAAAGTGCACGTGCTGATGACCTCCATCCGTTCGCACTTTACGCCCGATAACATCGAAGGCGTGAAAATGGGCGACGAGGTCTATTTCCACGTCACCAACCTCGAACAGGACTGGGACGTGCCGCACGGTTTCGCGGTGAAAGGGGCCAACAACGCCGAAATCCTCATCATGCCCGGCGAAACCTGCACACTCAAATGGGTGCCCGACCGCACGGGCGTGTTCCCCATCTATTGCACCGACTTCTGCTCTGCTCTTCACCAAGAAATGCAAGGCTATGTGCGCGTGTCGCCGCGTGGCTCCAATGTGCCGCTCACTTACAGCACCGGCAACAAAGCCGAGCCAACAGGCGAAGCGAAGTAATTACTTTTTGGGGATTTGTTTATTTGGGGATTTGTAAGCGCCAAATAAACAATTCCCCAAATCCACAAATCCACAACTCATGACTCTTAGCAAAACAACCCGTATCGCAATGGGTGTGGCGAGCCTATCGCTCATCGTCGCCTACTTCGTGCCGCTTTGGCAGATATTGCTTTGGGCACCACAATATCCCGAAGGGCTGACCATGAAGATATGGACAGACAATCTGACAGGGCAGGTGGATATCATCAATGGTTTGAACCATTATATCGGCATGAAGCACATCAGCGTGGAAATGTTCCCCGAGTTCAGATACATAGGCCCCCTGATTGGCTTCCTAATCGCGGTGGGGCTGACGGTGGCGGCGTTGGGCAATTCGCGCATCTTGCTGTTTTTCGTGATTCTGTCATATGCCTATGGAGCGGCGGCATTGTGGTCGTTCTGGCGTTGGGGCTATGACTACGGCCACAATCTCGACCCCAATGCGGCCATAAAGGTGCCGGACATGTCGTATCAGCCGCCGTTGATTGGCTATAAAAACTTGCTCAATTTCACCTCTTATTCTGGCCCCGACATAGGGGCATGGGTCATCATCGCGGTTTGCTTATTGGCGACCGCGCTTTGGGGATGGGAGTTTTTCAAACATAAAAAAAAGATACGGATGCAACACGCCACAGCAAGCACCACAGCCGCCATCCTTGGCCTATTCGCCCTTCTGTCATTCACCACTTGCGCCGTTGGCCCAGAGCCGATACGCTATGGGAAGGACGAGTGTTTCCATTGCAAAATGACATTGACTGACAAGCGGTTTGGCGCCGAAGTCGTGACAAAGAAGGGCAAAGTGTACAAATTCGACGACCTCAACTGCTTGGTCAATTTTCTGAAAGAAGGCACCGTGCCAGAAGCCAACATCGCCCAAGTGGTCGCCGTTGATTTCAAAAAAACGGGGGCTTTTGTGGATGTTCATCAAGCGTTTTTTCTTCAAAACGATGCGCTCAAAAGCCCGATGCGTGCCGACATCGCGAGCTTTTCGGACAAAAAAGATTTGGAGGCAGTGAAGGTGGAAGCCGGCGGCGGGAAGGATATGACTTGGGCAGAGGTGCAGGGAAGTTTTTGATTGTGTCCGCATCAAAGCATCACTGGTTGGTGTGACAAAGGTCATTGCCTGCGAATGGATGTTCCCGTTATTTTGAAGCATTCATTTCAAAAAAACTCACTCAAAATGTTCAAAAAAATCGCGTGGGCATTGGCAGGGCTTTTCGTGCTCATCCAACTCATCAGACCTGACCAAAAGAATCCGGTCATTGATTCGAGCGTTGACTTTCAGAATGTCGCCAACCCACCGACCGAAGTGCTTGCGATTATGAAGGATGCGTGCTACGATTGCCACTCTTTCGAGACCAAGTACCCTTGGTACAGCAAAATAGCCCCCGTTTCGTGGTGGCTTGCAAACCACATCGCGGAAGGGCGCGAGCATCTGAATTTCTCCGAGTTTGGCAAACTCGGGGGTGAGGACCTCGCCGAAATAATGGAAGAAGTTCCTGAAACAGTGCAAGAAGGCGAAATGCCCTTGCCGAGTTATACTTGGGCAGGGCTTCACCCCAAAGCCAATCTTTCAAGCACCCAACGCAACGTGCTGATTCAGTGGTTCAAGGCAAATGGCAGCGGCGAACGTGCCGGGGATAGAGGCGAAGAAGGCAAGGGAAAGGCAATAGACTGATTTTTCATAAAAGCTTAGACAGGGGCAGCGCCCCGGAATGTGCTTCGGGGTGCTGCCCCGCTCGAGTAGTTATGATTTTTCTATTTCCCACAAATAAGTCGGTGGGAGAAAAACGCTAAAAATGAAATTTACCACTTTCGTCATACCGCTGTTTTTTACCGCCAACCTCCCAGCCGCCCAGCTCCATGTCGGCGCCGACCTACCCTATCCGACTATCCGTGTGGCTTTGGAAAAAGCCGCGACTGGCGACACGATTGTCGTGCACCCCGGCATCTACACCGAAGGCAACTTGACCATTGACAAACCGCTGACCCTTGTAGGACTCGACTACCCCGTGCTGGATGGTCAGCATCGTTATGAGGTGCTCACCGTCACCGCTTCAAACGTGACGGTTCGGGGCTTTGAAATCCGCAATACCGGCCAACTGAGCACGATTGATTTGGCAGGCATCAAAGTATTGTCCGCCAGCAACGTGCTGATTGAAAACAACCGCTTGCGCGACTGCAACTTTGCCATTTACCTATCCGACACCAAAGATGGGCGTGTGAGCCGCAACGATATTCGCGGCATTTTGAAAGAAGAGCAAAACAGCGGAAATGGCATCCACCTGTGGAAAGGCTCGAATGCCCTCATCGAGGCAAACCACATCAGTGGCCACCGCGACGGCATCTATTTCGAATTTGTGTCCGATTCCGAGATTCGAGACAACACCAGCGAGGCCAACCTCCGCTATGGCTTGCACTTCATGTTCTCGCACAACGACCGTTACCTCCGCAACATCTTTCGGAACAACGGCGCAGGAGTGGCAGTCATGTATTCGCGGCAGGTGCAGATGCTCGAAAACCAATTTGCCGAAAATTGGGGGAGCTCGGCCTATGGCCTTTTGCTCAAAGATATCTCGGACAGCCATATTCGAAAAAACACCTTCGAGCGCAACTCAGCGGCAGTGTACATGGAAGGCGCAAGCCGCATCACAATGGAGCAAAACCACTTCCGCGAGAACGGATGGGCACTCAGAGTGCAAGCCAGCTGCGATGCCAACATCGTGCGTCAAAACAACTTTTTTGGCAACTCTTTCGACGTAGCGACCAACGGACACACGGTGCTCAACACCTTCGAAGGCAATTATTGGGACAAGTACGAAGGCTACGACCTCAACCGCGACGGGGTGGGCGATGTGCCGTTCCGACCGGTGAGCCTCTATGCCGTCGTGGTGGAAAGAATGCCCTTCGGCCTCATGCTATTGCGAAGTTTTATGGTGTATCTGCTCGACAGGGCAGAAAAAATCATCCCGTCGCTGACACCCGAACAACTGATGGATAAAGAACCTGCCATGCGGCCACTCTCAATTTGAAATCATGGAAAATACACACGCACAACCTGAAACAGGAATCGCAATCCAACTAACCGACCAACTGGATTTCAGACCCGAAAAATTCAATAGCAAGGTGCTATTCCGGGAAGAAGGGTTCAGCCTCACCCTGTTCGCCTTGTTGGAAGGGCAAGAAATCCCGGAACATAAAACCCCGCGCAATGCCTACCTGCAATGCCTCGAAGGCGAGGCGACGGTGACCATCGGCGGCATCCCGCGCACGCTGAAAAAAGGCGATATTGTTTTGATGCCAAAAGAGGTCATGCACGGAGTGAGGGTGTCGAAAAAAACAAAATTGATGTTACTGAAATGAGGACGGCGATTCACTCATTTTCAAAAACTTGAACCATGACGACGCGCGAAAAATACCTGCTCTGGTCGCCCCGAATCATCGCCATAGCCTTTGCCGGGCTGCTCGCTTTGTTTGCCCTCGATGCGTTCAGGATGGACAAATCATTGGCTGACCAATTCGGCGATTTTGTCGTGCATCTGTTGCCAGCAGGAGTCACCATCGGCGGTTTGGCAGTCGCATGGAGACATCGGTTGTTCGGAGGCATACTCTTTCTGTTTTTAGGCATCGTGTTCACCTTTCACTTCGGCACGGCGCAAAATATCTACAACTTCCTGCTGATTTCGGCACCGCTGTTTGCCGCAGGAGCCTTGTTCCTTTTGTCGGCTATGCAGCAATCTGAATAACACTCCTCCCTATTTTCATTTTTTCAAAATAAAAACGCAGTCGTATGAAAATCAATATCTTGGTTTCCGCTCTGTTCAGCGCAATATTGGTGATTGGGTTCACCAACTGCACCAGCACCTCTTCCGACCAAAAAGCCACCCCTACCGATGCTGCTGTGCCTGCTGGAGGCGGTCAATCCGCCGTGCAGGATGATGTGTCGCAAAAAGACGTAGTGAAAGTCGCCGTCGGCAGCCCCGACCACACCACGCTGGTGGCCGCCGTGAAAGCCGCCGAACTTGTGGATGTGCTCTCCAACGCAGGGCCTTTCACCGTATTCGCACCGACCAACGCAGCTTTTGACAAGCTGCCCCCCGGCACCGTGGAAGGCTTGTTGAAGCCGGATAAAAAAGATGCCCTGGCAGATGTGCTGCAATACCACGTCGCGGTCGCGGTCTACAAAACAGAAATGCTCTACGACGGGCAAGTGATTCCGATGGCCAACGACGGCAAAGTCACCATCGGCGTGAAAGATGGCAAAATCACCGTCAATGGCGCCAACATCGTGGCCTCCGTGCCAGCCTCTAATGGCATCGTCCATGTGATTGACGAGGTGCTTTTACAAAAATAAACAGGATTGATGAGGGTTGATGAAGGTTGATAAGGGTTGATGAAGGTTGATGAGGGTTGATGAGGGTTGATGAAGGTTGATGAGGGTTGATGAAGGTTGATGAGGGTTGATGAAAAAATTACGCTGATATACCCAGATTAAAGAAGATTTGAACCTGCCCTTCGGCAAGGCAGGGATTTCCTTGATTGATTTGCATGATTTCCAAAGGATTGCGAGCACCGTTCGTTCAAAACCACCTTGTCAGACCCTGTGCTTAGGGGCCTGCCCGGCCAAGTGAAGCGGACGGGGCTGATTTGTGTTGACTATAAACTTTTATCAACTTTTATCAACCCTTATCAACCTTCATCAACCTTCATCAACCTTCATCAACCCTTATCAACCCTTATCAACCCTTATCAGCCCTCATCAACCCTCATCAACCCTTATCAACCCTCATCAACTTTTATCAACCCTCATCAACTTTAACAAAATGCTCGAATCCATCCGACTCACCAAGTCCTTCGGCAAAATGAAAGCCCTCGACGGCATCAGCGTCCGCATGAACGCGGGGCAAGCCATCTCGCTCGTGGGGCCAAACGGCTCCGGGAAAACAACTTTTCTCAAATGCTTGCTTGGCCTTGTCATTCCTGACAGTGGCGACGTGACGCTCAACGGCGAACCTGTCCTCGGCCATTGGGACTACCGGCGGCACATCGGCTATATGCCCCAAATCGGGCGCTACCCCGACAATATGCGCGTCGGGCAATTGTTCGATATGGTGCGGGAAATCCGGCGCGGCACGTTCAGTCGAGTGGACGACGACCTGACGCGGGCCTATGAAGTGGAAAAATTTGAGAACAAAACGATGCGCACGCTCTCCGGCGGCACCCGCCAAAAAGTGAGCGCCTGCCTCGCTTTTCTCTTTGACCCAGATGTGCTGATTCTGGACGAGCCGACCGCCGGACTCGACCCGTTGGCCTCCGAATTGTTGAAAGAAAAAGTATTGGCCGAAAAAAAGAAAGGCAAACTGGTGCTGGTCACCTCTCACATTCTCAGCGATTTAGAGGAACTGACAACCGATGTGATGTATATCATAGAGGGCAAGGTCCAGTTTTATCAGCCCATCGAAGATTTGAAAGCCCGCACGGGCGAAGACAAACTCAACCGCGCACTGGCACAAGTAATGAAACAAAATACCGCAGCATGAAAACGACCGAAACGTTCATCGGCTTGGCGAATCCAAGCCGTCCGACCGATATCCGCCAAGCAACGGCCTCGAAGCGCTCAGACGGCTTGGAGTCGTCAGACCGCAAAAACGCGCCTATGTTCCGCATCGTCAAATACGTCCTTTACGACATTCTCCAAAACCGCATCGTCATTGGTTACACGCTGTTCCTGCTGGCGGTGTCATTTGGAGTGTTCAACCTTAGCGACGCTCCCACCAAAGGCTTGGTAAGCCTGCTCAACATCGCGTTAATCGTCACTCCATTGGTGAGCATCGTGTTCGCCACCATTCATTTTTACAACTCTTATGAGTTCATCGAATTGCTGGCTGCCCAACCCATTCGGCGGAGCGTTATCGTGTGGAGCGAGTTTTGGGGACTGACATTGGCACTGACCATGGCGGTGGCAGTAGGCATGGGGCTGCCGATATTTCTTTTCACACCGAACGCCACCGGACTTTCGCTCTTGGCAGCAGCCATTGGGCTTACGGTCGTGTTTGTCTCTATCGCGATGTTGGCCTCCGTCGCCACGCGCGACAAGGCAAAGGGAATCGGTGTGGCGCTGCTGTTGTGGTTTTTCTTTTCACTGCTCTACGATGCGCTGCTACTATTCTTGATGTTTTCATTTGCCGACTATCCGTTGGAAAAAGCCATGCTCGCCTTTGTTTCGTTGAATCCGATTGACCTTGCCCGCGTGGTCGTTCTGTTGCAAATGGACATCTCGGCACTCATGGGCTACACTGGGGCATTGTTCCGGGAATTCCTCGGCACGGGCTGGGGTATAGCTTTTGCGGCAGCGGTGTTGTTGCTATGGGCGGCCTTGCCGATGTGGTGGGCGGTGCGGATTTTTAAGCGGAAGGATTTGTAAGACTTTTGTGCTGCGGCACGCCGTCACCTAAGCTTCGCCACGAAGGCGCAAAATTTTATCAATCAATTCCTTAGGGCTTGTGTGCCTTTGAGGCAAAAATGATAAAAATTGATGCCACGCGCCGCCAAGTTATTAGCATAGATGAAGCCCTGAGTCATTCAAAATCAAGGACATCATCATGTTGAACTAATAAGTCTTGGCAAATCAAGGCATAAAAGGCTTTACCCTAATTTTTTTTCGTCAAGAGCGCCCAAGTCGAAAGCGGCTCCTACATTTGAGCCCAACAAAAGAACGAAACGCTCAACTTGATGAAAAAGAACAGTAGCGGCTGGGTCAGCCGATTTCTGAACATCGTAGAACGCCTCGGCAATGCTTTGCCGCATCCTGCCACCCTCTTTGCGGGCTTCGCCATTTTTGTGATTCTCCTGAGTTGGTTTTTGAGCCTTTTCAACCTGACGGTGACGCATCCCGGCACAGGCAAAGATATTGCGGTGGTCAATCTCGTCTCAGCGGAAGGGCTGCATCGCATCCTGACGAACATGATTGGCAATTTCACAGGCTTTGCGCCTTTGGGCACGGTGCTGGTGTCGCTTTTGGGCATCGGCATTGCCGAAGGCACGGGGCTGATTGGCGCTGCGTTGCGCCTGATTGTCCTGAAATCGCCAGCCCGCCTGCTCACGCTGGTCATCGTGTTTGCGGGTGTGATGTCCAACACAGCCAGCGAGGTAGGCTATGTGCTGTTGGTTCCATTGTCGGCCATCATCTTCTTGGCGGCAGGGCGACATCCTTTGGCGGGTTTGGCGGCGGCGTTCGCGGGCGTGTCGGGCGGCTATAGCGCCAATCTGTTGTTGGGCACCATTGACCCGCTGTTGGCGGGCTTGTCGCAAGAGGCTGCGCGGATTATTTCACCAGAATACACCATCAACCCCGCTTGCAATTACTATTTCATGGCAGTTTCCACTTTCCTGATTACGTTTTTGGGCGCGTGGGTGACGGAGCGGGTGGTGGAGCCGCGATTGGGCAAATACGAGGGCAGCGAGCAACCGGAGGAAATCAAGCCATTGGATTCGTCCGAACAGCGCGGGCTGTGGTTTGCGCTTGTGGCGGCGGTATTGTTCACGGCGCTCATTCTTGGCGGGTTGATTCCGAAAGGCGGCTATTTGCGCAACCCTGAAACAGGCGAAATCCTGAAATCGCCCTTTATGTCGGGTATCGTGGCTTTGTTGTTTTTGGGAGCCGCTTTAGTGGGTATCGCCTACGGCATCGGTGCCCGCACGGTGAAAAGTGATGCCGATGTGATGAAAGGCATGGCCAAGAGCATGGAAACCCTCGGCTCCTACATTGTGCTGGTGTTTTTTGCCGCACAGTTTGTGGCCTATTTCAATTGGACCAATATCGGTCTGGTGGTGGCGGTGAAAGGCGCCGATGCGTTGCGCGCCTCCGGGCTTGGCCCTATCCCGCTGATGATAGCCTTTGTATGCGTGTCGGCCACCATCAATCTCGTGATGGGCAGCGCCTCGGCCAAGTGGGCGATTATGGCGCCCGTGTTTATCCCCATGTTCATGCTGCTGGGTTACTCGCCAGAGTTCACGCAGGCAGCCTATCGAGTAGGCGACAGCATCACGAACATCATCTCGCCCATGATGTCTTATTTCGCGCTTATTGTAGCCTTTATCCAGCGATACGACAGCCGTGCGGGCATCGGCACAGTGGTGTCCACCATGCTCCCATACACGGTGGTGTTTTTCATCGGGTGGGTGCTCCTCCTGATTGTCTGGATTTTGTTGGATTTGCCATTGGGTTTTGGGGCGGGTTTGTTTTTGACGACAAATTGAACAACAAGCACAACTCCAGAATTTTTTGATTTTCGGCTAAAATGTTGCCGCGCTTGCAACAGGCGTGAACAGTAGAGAGTCGAATGAACGCGCGGGACAAGCCAAGTCAATATGCCACATTTTGCGCCCTCTCGAAACAAGGTGCCCAACCTTTGCGTTTTGGCATGGTCTTTAACCCCCGATTCACATTTGGCTTGAAAAACACAATCACTACTCCCATGCGCTATTTTTTTTCCCAAAAACTACTCCTCTCCATTGTCTCATTCACCCTGTTGCTCCAATCCGTTTTTGCCCAAAAAAGTGGTGACTGGATTTTTAAAAGCGAAAAAGACGGTGTGAAAGTCTATTACAGGAAGACCTCCGACGTGTACGAGATAAAAATGCTCACCACCATGAAAGCCACTCTTTCAGGTGCTGTCCAATTGCTCAACGAGGTGGACAATTACCCCGTGTGGGGCTACAAAATCTCGGAAGCCAAACTGCTCCAACAGGTAAACGAGCGAGAGTTCTACTATTACTCCAAACTTGATTTCCCGTGGCCGCTCAGCGACCGCGACATCGTGGTGCACTCAAAGATGGAGCAAGACTCGACGACGAAAAAAATCACCTCTACCGGCCATGCAAAGCCCTCTCGAATCCCTGAGCAAAAAGGAGTGGTGCGCATCAAGACTACCACAACCAGATGGACCATCACGCCCAGCACCAGTGGTCAAATCAATATCGAATACTACATTCACTCCAATCCCGGCGGCAACATACCCGATTGGTTGGTAAATATGGCGATTGACATGGGCCCCCGCGAAACCCTCAACGGAATGCGCAAAATACTCCAACAGCCAAAATACCAGGCCGCCAAATTGGCCTACATCAAGGACTAAACATGGCATATACATCCCTCCGCGCTGCCGTGCTTGACCTCGAACGACACGGGCAGTTGCTGCGCGTCAAGGAAGAAGTTGACCCACACCTCGATATCGCCGAGATACATCGGCAGGTATTCAAGCGCCAAGGCCCTGCCATTTTGTTCGAGCGGGTGAAAGGCAGCCCTTTTCAGGCAGTAAGCAATATTTACGGCACTTTCGAGCGCACGGCGTTTCTCTTCCGTCACACCCTCGACCGTGTGAAGCGTGTCATCGAACTCAAAAAAGACCCTACCTCTATGCTGAAAAAGCCGGGGCGTTACCTCGGTGCGCCCTTCACGGCTTTGTCTGCCCTGCCGATGCGCAGTCGGTTCGGCGCTTCAGTCACTTACGGCACCACCACGATTGACCAATTGCCTCAAATCAAGAGCTGGCCCATGGACGGCGGTGCGTTCATCACCATGCCACAGGTCTATACCGAAGACCCCGATGTGCTCGGCAACGTGATGCAATCGAATCTCGGAATGTATCGCATCCAACTTTCTGGCAACGATTACATCCCCAACGAAGAAATCGGGATGCACTACCAACTCCATCGGGGCATCGGCGTGCACCACACCAAATACAACAAAAGCGACCTGCCCTTTCGGTGCAGCATTTTTGTCGGCGGGCCGCCCAGCCATGCGTTTTCGGCCATCATGCCGCTGCCGGAGGGTTTGAGCGAACTGACCTTTGCGGGGATGCTGGCCGGGCGGCGCTTCCGCTACACCCGTCGGGATGGGCATTTTCTGAGCGCGGATGCCGACTTCGTCATCACGGGCGAGATTCTTAAAGACATAAAGAAGCCCGAAGGACCATTTGGCGACCATCTGGGGTACTACTCGCTAACGCATGATTTTCCGGTGATGCGCGTGCACAAGGTGTATCATCGCAAAGACCCCTTGTGGCACTTCAGCGTGGTGGGTCGCCCGCCGATGGAGGATAGCAGTTTTGGCTGGCTCATCCATGAATTGGTGGCCCCGCTCACTTCTCAGGAATTTCCCGGTGTCAAGGAAATTCATGCTGTGGATGCCTCTGGCGTTCACCCGCTCCTCTTGGCCATTGGTAATGAACGCTACATGCCCTTCCGCGAGCGCAAGCCGGAGGAGATACTGACCATCGCAAACCGCATATTGGGTTCGGGGCAAACCTCCTTGGCGAAGTTCCTCTTTATCGCTGCTGCCGACGACGACCCGAATTTGGATACGCACGACATCGCGCATTTTTTCCAACATATTCTCGAGCGTGTAGATTGGACACGCGATTTGCATTTTCACACACGCACGACCATTGACACACTCGACTACTCCGGGACAGGCTGGAATGAGGGTTCCAAACTCGTGGTGGCTTGTCGTGGAGACCAACGGCGAACCTTGAGAACCACCCTTCCCGAAAATTTTTCATTGCCCGCCGGATTTGGGGAACCGTTGTTCTGCCTGCCGGGAGTATTGGCTGTGCGGTCTCCAAAATTCGAGGTGGAAAAAACAGCCCGCGAACAAGCCGAATCGCTCTGTCAGTGGCTCGAACGGTTCGACCTGCCACACATTCCACTCGTACTCTTGGTGGACGACAGCCGGTTCGCATCAGCGACGTTGAATAATTTTCTTTGGGTCACGTTCACCCGCGCCAATCCGAGCCACGACGTGTATGGCGTGCAATCCTTTACCGATTTCAAACATTGGGGATGCCGCGGGTCATTGGTGATAGATGCTCGAAAAAAACCGCATCACGCGCCGGAATTGGAAGTTGACCCAGATGTGCAAAAACGAGCGATGGAACTTTTGGGGCGCTACAAGTTTTAGGAAGACCAAACGCGGCAAGAAGATTTTTGAGAAAAATTTCAAACGCGGTTTGGTTTTAAAAAATCTGTACTGCTATCTTTGCCCCGCTTTTGAAAGAAGGCCCGTTCGTCTAGGGGTTAGGACGCAAGATTTTCATTCTTGTAACACGGGTTCGATTCCCGTACGGGCTACAAAGCCGCCTCCAAACCGAGGTGGCTTTTTTTGTTTTCATGGCTTATGCGAATCAAGAGTTTTAAAAAAGATGAAAAAACAAGCACAGTCAGGTAGTGGTTTCGAGCCAACACCCGACTAAGTTGCGACTCGCTTGGAAAGTCTATGTTTTTAAAAGTCTTATCTAAACAAACAAAACCCTCATGGGCAAATTTCATTCTTCCATCTCCCCCGCGCATCAAAAATTCATCGAGCGGCAGCACATCTTTTTCGTTGGCACTGCGCCGCTGAGTGCCGAAGGACGCATCAATGTTTCGCCTAAGGGACTGGATTGTTTTCGGGTGCTTTCAGAACATCAAGTAGCGTACATGGACTTAATCAGCAGTGGCAACGAGACCTCGGCGCACACGCTCGAAAATGGCCGCATCACCATCATGTTTTGCTCCTTCGAAGGGCCGCCAAACATTTTGCGTTTGTACGGAAAGGGTTTCACTGTATTGCCCGGCAGCGCAGCATGGGAGATGTACGCGCCTTATTTCACGATTTACCCCAGTACCCGGCAAATCATCGTGGCCGACATTGATTTGGTGCAAACTTCCTGTGGGTTTGGCGTGCCGCTGTTCGAGTACGTCGGTGAGCGGGACATTCATTTTGAATGGGCGGCCAAAAAAGGCGAGGAGGGACTTCGCGCCTATATTCACGAGAAGAACTTGGTGAGTCTGGACGGTTTGCCGACGGATTTAGGGGTGAAAAAGGAAGTAATTCCCTAATAAACTTTTTAAAGACATCCGAAACCCAGCGTTGCTTAGGCGTGGCATGACCGCTCATGGGAATTGTACTTTATCATTGCTCTCAAAGCGGTCATGCCACGCCTAAGCAATTGGCCTCTATACCCAGATTAAAGAGGATTTGAACCTGCGCATTGGCAAGGCAGGGATGCCCTTGATTGATTTGTATGATTTTCAAAGGATTGCGAGCGCCGTTCGTTCAAAACCACCTTGTCTGACCCTGTACTCAGGGGCTTGCCCGGCCAAGTGAAGCGGACGGGACTGATTTGCGTTGACTATAAAACAGGTTCTAAACGAAACAGTGCCTGAACGATGAAGAGAGGGTTAGGCAAATGGGCATCCGCAAACATTTGGAAGCAATCGCCCTTGCGTGCGCCAACTAACAATCCTTCACAAAACTCCCTATTTTTTCTTTCCCGCTTGACTCTCGCAACGTAACTTGCAGGCATTAGAGAGCGCTCTCCTTCATCCTCTCACACGGAGGTCTCGCAAAACACGATTTTATCCCTCGCGCCGCCAAGTTTTGCGCATGGCTAAAAATGCGAACTGCTAAAAATCAGGAAGAGCAGTCATAGTCATCTGACAAATCCTCCTGAACCAAGGTATAAGTCTTTTTTTTTCTATGGAAGCATCGGAAACACCCACCACTGACCGCGCCACCAATGAGGCCGAACGCCACACGCATTCTCACGAAGAAGCCCTTGCCGCCGCAACCGAATACTTCAGCGGCGACACCCTCGCCGCCAGCGTTTGGCTGAACAAATACGCGCTAAAAGACTCGTTCGGGAAAATTTACGAGCGCGACCCCGACGAAATGCACCGCCGCATCGCCAGCGAACTGGCGCGCATCGAGCGGCTCTACGTCAACCCACTTTCCGAAGACGACATTTACGAATTGCTGCGCGACTTTCGCTACCTCGTGCCGCAAGGCAGCCCCATGGCCGGCATCGGCAACCCTTACCAAATCGTGTCGCTGTCCAACTGCTTCGTCATCGGCATCGAAGGCGAGGCCGACTCCTACGGCGCCATTATGAAAATGGACGAGGAGCAGGTGCAACTCATGAAACGCCGGGGCGGCGTGGGGCACGATCTTTCGCACCTGCGCCCGCGCGGCCTACCAGTGATGAACAGCGCCCTCACCAGCACCGGTATCCTGCCGTTCATGGAGCGTTTTTCCAACTCCACCCGTGAAGTGGCGCAGGACGGGCGGCGTGGCGCGCTCATGCTCACGCTCTCCGTGCGCCACCCCGACATCGCGCAATTCGTGGATGCCAAGTTGGACAACACCAAAGTCACCGGCGCAAACATCTCCGTACGCATTGACGACGCCTTCATGCGCGCCGTCGTCAGCGGCGAACCCTACCGGCTGCGATTTCCCGTAGAAGCAAAGAAACCGAAGATTGAAAACGAAATTGACGCGCTGTGGCTCTGGAAAAAAATCGTGCACAACGCTTGGCAAAGCGCCGAGCCGGGGGTGCTGTTTTGGGACACCGTGCTGCGCGAATCCGTGCCCGATTGCTACGCCGATTTGGGTTTTCAAACCGTCTCGACAAATCCGTGCGGCGAAATCCCGCTTTGCCCTTATGACAGTTGCCGGCTGCTGGCAATCAATTTGTTGAGTTATGTCGAGCGGCCATTCACCCCCGAAGCGAAGTTCGATTTTGAAAAATTCAAAACCCACGCCCGCCACGCCCAACGCCTCATGGACGACATTCTCGATTTGGAGTTGGAAAAAATTGAAACCATTCTCGAAAAAATCGAGCGCGACCCCGAACCCGACATCGTGAAGGCCACCGAGAAAAATCTTTGGCTGAAAATCCGCGAAAAATGCCGTCAAGGCCGCCGCACGGGCATCGGCATCACCGCCGAAGGCGATATGCTCGCCGCGCTGGGCATTCGCTATGGCTCGGAGGAATCGCTGGAGTTTTGCGAAACTCTGCACCGAACGCTCGCACTCGAAATTTATCGCGGCTCAGTGGCGCTCGCTCGCGAACGCGGCGCTTTTCCCATCTACGATGCCGCGCGCGAAGCAAACAATCCTTTCATCCAGCGACTGCGCGAAGCCGCTCCCGACTTTTATGCCGAAATGGTGCAGCACGGTCGCCGAAACATCGCCCTGCTCACCATCGCGCCCACTGGCACCACCAGCCTGATGACGCAAACGACTTCGGGGCTGGAGCCGGTGTTCCGCATTTCCTACAAACGCCGTCGCAAGGTGAACCCCAACGACAAAAACGCCCGCATCACCTTCACCGACGAAGTGGGCGACGCTTGGGAGGACTATCACGTTTTTCACGTCCCCTTTAAAAACTGGCTGAAAACCAAAGGTTTCGACCCCGCGAAAGTGGAAAATATGGAAGAAGCCGAACTGCAAGCCATCATCCAGCAATCACCGTGGTACCGCGCCAGCGCCGAAGACGTGGACTGGGTCAGCAAAGTGCATTTGCAAGGGCGCGTGCAGAAGTGGGTGGACCACAGCATCAGCGTCACCGTCAACGTACCGGAAAGCGCTCCCGAAGAACTCATCGAAAAAATCTACCTCACCGGCTGGGAAGTCGGCTGCAAAGGCATCACCGCCTATCGCGAAGGCTCCCGCAGCGGGGTGTTGGTGAGTGACAAAAAAGAGGAAAAAGCCGTTTCGTTCGCCGAGACCATCGCGCCAAAGCGCCCGCGCGAACTCAACGCGGTGGTGTTCAATTTTATGAACAACGACGAACGCTGGGTGGCCGTCATCGGAATGTACGCGGGCAAACCTTACGAAATCTTCACTGGCCGGGCGGTGGATTCTTTCGCCATTCTCACGCAAGTTTCGGAAGGCAAAGTGTTAAAAATCAAGGAAAACGGCAAAAACCGCTACGATTTTCAGTACACCGACAAGGACGGCTACAAAGTGACCGTCGAAGGGTTGTCGCGTTCGTTCAACAAAGAGTATTGGAACTATGCCAAACTGATATCCGGCGTGTTGCGCCACGGGATGCCCTTGCCCTACGTCGTGGAGATGGTCGAAAACCTCCACTTGGAAAGCGCCTCACTGAACAATTGGAAAAACGGCGTGGTGCGTGCCCTGCGCAAGTTCATCCCCGATGGCACGACGCCCTCGCACAACACTTGCCCAGTATGCCACACCGACGGCCTCGTCTATCAAGAAGGCTGCCTGCATTGCAAAAACTGCGGACATTCGGAGTGCAACTAAAAATCTGCCACACCGCCTGCTAAACACTGGGCGCATTTCAATTTGAAATGCGCCCTAAACACTTGGGACTCATTGATGGCTGCCCACACCTCGCCATTAATGACCACACAGATATTGCCTGAGAACGTTGTTAAGGTTGGCGCAACAACCTTTTAGCCTGCCAATTGCCCATCAAAACCCCAAACACGACAATCGTGACAGAGCTCAAGGGCATGAGAATGGCCGCCACAAGCGGCGACAAAGTGCCAGTAACCGCATAACTCAAACCTGTCAAATTGTACATCAGGGCAATGATGTATGACCGATTGACGATGCGCACCCCCGACTGGGCTAGTCGGATGAACCGAGGCAATCGGGCAAATTCGTCGGCATGCAGAATGGCATCGCAAGCAGGAGTGAAGTTGTTCGTGTCCTCCGCCACCACGATGCCGAGGTTGCTTTGGCGCAATGCGCCAGCGTCGTTGAGGCCATCGCCGAGCATCAACACATTTTGGCCGTGCCGTTGAAGTTTTTTTACAAAATCAAGTTTGTCTTGCGGGCTTTTATCAAACAACATAGAGTCGCGGTCGGGAAAAAAAGGCGCGAGGCGCGAGGCTTCGGTGTCTTGGTCGCCAGAAAGTAGCCAGACGGGGGAATGAGTGCGGGAGGTGGAGGGTCTTCGAAGGGAACGAAAATAATCCAGCACCTCGTCCAGCCCGTCGCGATAGCGGCTTTTCACCTCAAAATAACCCAATACCTCGCCTTCGATGGAGACATAAACCCCTCTGCCCGACGCGGTATTGGCGTCTTCGTTATTACCTACAAACGCCGCCGAGCCTACTTTTACCTTTTTCCCCTGCACCACGCCCTGCACCCCCAAGCCGGGCAGCTCCTCGAAATGTTCCGGCGATGCCGTAGGCACTTCTGGCATGGATTCGTAGAGGCTCCGGCTCAGCGGGTGCGCCGAATGGCGCGTGAGCGACCGCACCGCCACTTTTGATTGGGCATCAAACGGCTTGCCGTGAAACTCGAAGCGCTGTTGCGCGATATTGGTGATGGTACCCGTTTTGTCGAAAATGACTGCGTTGAAGGCCGAGAAAGCCTCCACCACTTGGTTGTTTTTCAAATAGAAACGGTGGCGACCGAGTATGCGCAGGATATTTCCCAATGTGAAAGGGATGGCCAAGGCCACTGCGCAGGGGCAGGCGACAATCATCACGGCTGTGAAAGCATTGACCGCCGTGTGAATGTTGTTTTCGACGAGCCACCAATAAAGAAACGAGCCGCCGCCAAAGGCTAAAATCAGTCCGGTGAAATAGCGGCCCGCGCGGTCGGCCAGCACCGTGGCGTGCCCTTTGATGGGCGTTTTGAACGCTTCGTTGTTCCAAAGTTGGGTCAAATGGCTTTGCGACACACGCCGGGTCAAAGAGATTTCGATGCTTTCGCCCACCTGTTTGCCGCCCGCGAAAATGCGCTCGCCGCTTTTCACTTTTACTGGCGCCGCTTCCCCGGTAACGAAGCTGTAATCAATGCGGGCAGAGCCTTTTAGCAAAATACCGTCTGCCGGAATGATTTCGTGGCTGCGCACCACGATGATGTCGCCGGGCACCAGTCGCTGCACCGGAACGGACGTTTCCGCATCGCCATTTTTCACTGTGGCTGCCACCGGGAAATAAGACTTGTAATCGCGCTCGAAAGACAGCTGCTGCCATGTGTGTTGCTGAAACCACTTGCCAGTGAGTAGCAAAAAGATAAGTCCGGCAAAAGAATCCATGTACCCTGCCCCCGTGTGGGTCAGAATTTCCCAGACACTGCGGCCAAATAACACGACGATGCCCAGCGCGAGTGGCACATCAATGTTGAGGTGGCGGGCTTGAATCCCATGCCACGCCGAGGTGAGATAATCGCGGGCGCTGAACAGCAGCACAGGCAACGCCAACACGATATTGAGGTAGCCAAACACCTTGGCAAACCATGTGTCGGTGGCCGCGTCCAAGCCCACATATTCGGGGAAACTGAACAACATGATATTGCCAAAGGCAAATCCCGCCACCCCGATTTGATAAGCGAGGCGACGGTTCATGGCAGGGCGCTTCGCACCATCCACGTCGCCGAGGTTGATTTCGGGCGCGTAGCCAATGGAGGCGAGGAGCGCCGCCAGTTTGCGGAGCGAGGTCTGATTCGGGGCGAACTGTATGGTGGCTGTTTTTTTCAAAAAATTGACCCGCGAGTGGGTCACGCCCGCGTCAAGTTTGTAGAGATTTTCCAGCAGCCAGATGCAAGAGACACAGTGCATCTGGGGTAGGTAGAACGTGACTTGGGCGGTGTGGCCGTTGTTGAATTCCAACAATTTTTCGTGCACTTCGGTGTCGTCCAAATACGCATAAGCCCTTGCGTCGCGGCGATTTTTGAGGCTGATGCCCGGCTTTTCGTCCAAATCGTAGTACTGGCACAAGTCGTTGGTGTTCAGTATTTCATAGACCATTTTGCAGCCGTCGCAGCAAAAATGCTTGTCCTCGATGCGTATTTTATCATCGGGACAAACGTCGTGGCAGTGAAAACAGGCGAGCGAAGCGACGGGCGGGTTTTTGGGTTGCAAAATGGTGGCAGCCGACATACTGTTGAGATTTTGTTCTTGTCAACCCCAAAAGTACCCGTCTCGCTCTTGCAGAGTGGCTGACGAAAGTCAGGGGGGTAGATGATATTGCTCAAAAAATCTTGCTTATCATCAAATCCACCACTTCTATGCAAATCAGGATAATGATAATCCATTCGAGTTTGCTGCTTTCGCGGTGCAGATAGAGTTCGCGGAACACGGAGAGGTTGTCTTCCACCACTTTGAAGGTGTATTCGATTTCCTTGAAGCGAGTCTGCGTTTCGAACGTGCGAGCCAGCCCTCGGTGGATGCGGTCGAGATATTCGTCATCCCAGGTGAGGTCGGGGCTGTCGAAGATGAAGAGGTTTTCCACGATGCGCGTTTTGTTGTTGAGGGTGCGCCCGATGAATCGCAGCATATTGTTGCGGCTGATGCTGATAGAGCCTTTTTCTTCCATTTGGTTGGTGAAACCCTGTATTTCGGAAAGCAGCTCGTGGGCGCGTTGGGAGTAAAAATCGAGCGCGACGGAGTGCGCCACGTTGAGCATGGCGATTTTGACCACATCGCTGCTGAGGTGCGGCACCACCAGGCTATCGAAGCCAAAAGCGAGTTGTCCTTCGGGGCGATGCACGATTTCGAAGTCTTCGCGGGGTTTTTCGGAAAGCGGGTGCGCGCAGAACTGCTCCAGCAAGTTCAGGTTTTTGCTGACATCGGTGTCGCTCATATTGGCGAAAACGACCGCGCCGTAGTCGAAGGCGTAGAGATAGCGGTCTTCATCCACCTGATAAAAAAGTTCGGATGGGTTTTCGGAAAGCAGGGTGCCTGCGTACGCCTCTTTCAAGCGTTTGAGGCGCAGTTGCTCGGCGATGTGGAAGGCTGTGACTTTCATAACAAGGGCGAATATCGGTTGGAGTTGCTCAAATTTACACCTCGTTTCACTGTGGGCACTTTAAATTGGCGCAGAAAGTATCGCGGGATGATATTCCGGGTTGAAAGCACGACAACCTGCCCCCCCCGAGATTGATTGCGGACTTCTTTTGCTCACGCCAACAAGCAATCGGAGATGGCGTTACATTTGCGGCACAAAATTGCATCCCCTTGGCTCCCACCGCTATTGTTGACGTTGCCGTCAGTACAGTTTTAGGATTGGTCATGTTTGGAGTTGGCTTGTCGCTGACGGTCAACGACTTTATGAACATCATCCGGCACCCGCGTGCCTTTTTCACGGCTTTGGGCGCACAGATGCTCGGCTTGCCTGTCATCGCGTTCATCATCGCGTTGGTGGCGCCCATCCCAGCCGTGTTGAAAGTGGGGTTCATCATACTGTCGGCCAGCCCGGGGGGGGCCACGTCCGGCTTTCTGACCTATTTGTGGCGCGGCAACGTGGCCCTCTCGCTTTCGCTGACGGCGGTCAATAGCTTTCTCACCTTGTTCACCATACCCATCGTGGTCAATGTGGCGCTGAAAATTTTCTTAGGCCGGGAGACGGACTTGCATCTTCCGTTTTGGGACACCGTGCGGCAGATATTTTTCATCACCATCATACCCGCTACCATCGGGTTACTGGTGCGCCGGCACTTTCCTGTTTTTGCCGAAACAATCAACAAACCCGCCAAATATGTGATGCTTGCGCTGCTCGCCACCGTTTTTGCCATTAAAATGTTTGCGGGGGAAAGTCATGGCGGGGCGGGGCTTACATGGTCCGATTTCATGCTCATCACGCCCGTGGCGCTGATACAAAACGCAAGCTGTTTGTTCTTCGGCTACTTTTTTATGAAATACATGGGTCTGGCACACACTTCGCGGCTCACGGCGGCCATGGAAAGCGGCGTGCAAAACACCACCCTTGCTTTTCTCATCGCCAACAACCTGCTGGCCAATCAGGCGATGGTGAAACCAGCCCTTGTCTATTCGTTGTATTCCTTCTGGACAGCCTGCATTTTCGCTTACTATTCCAACCGACTCAACGGTGTGCGTTCTTCGCCATCAGTGATGGATGAAGATGAGGCAGCTTGAGATTATTCACATGTTTGTCGCGCATTAGCCGACGCATTTCGACAAACATGTCACGATGATGCCCCAACCAATCAAGGGCTGCACTACTTTTGCCCTTGTTTTCTCCACAACCTAACCTGCACAACTTAATCACTCTGCTAATGGCTGCCCGACGCAGCTTTTCTACTCACTCTCTTTCGATGAAAAACTTATTGTGTATCTCCATGTGGTCGGCTCTCTTGCTGACCGCGACCACTTCTTTTGCCCAAAACTTCAATCTCCAACTTCGCTCCACACTCGAATATCCGGGCCAGACGTTGGGCAACATCTGCGGCTATGCCCAAGGCGGGCGCGAGTACGCCTTGCTGGGTGGCTCCAAGGGGCTGATAATCGTGGACGTGACCAATCCAGATGCCCCCACGGACATTGTCCAAATACCTGGCCCCGACAATCTCTGGAAGGAAATCAAGGTGTACGAACACTACGCCTACGTCACCTCCGAAGGCGGCCAAGGGCTTCAAATCGTGGATTTGAGCAAGTTGCCAAGCCCCGGTTTGGACTATCATTTCTACACCGGCGACGGCCTCATCGAAGGGCAGTTGAACACCATTCACGCACTGCATATTGATGTCACCAAAGGTTTTGTGTACTTGTTCGGAGGCAGCCTGTTCGGTGGCGTCGCCAAAGTGCTTGATTTGAACACCGACCCCTACAACCCTGTCTATGTGGGACGGTTCGATGCCTTAGGCTACATTCACGATGGCTTTGCCGACAACGACACGCTCTATGCGGCGCATATCTACGCGGGCCTGCTCTCCGTGGTGGACATGAGCGACAAGTCGAACCCCAAATTGTTGGGCACCGTGCAAACACCCGGCAAATTCACCCACAACGCCTGGCTGACCGACGACCACAAGTATGTGCTGACCACCGACGAAACCACACCGTCGTTCGTGACCACTTACGACATTTCTGACCCTACCGACATCAAGGAAGTGAGTCGCCTCTCCACCAACGACGGGTTCGGCTCCATAGGCCACAACACACACGTCCTCAATGACTGGGCGATTACCTCTTGGTATTCCGACGGCGTGGTGATTTCCGACGTGCATCGCCCCAGCAACCACGTTATCACGGGCTGGTACGACACTTGGCCCGGCACAGGCCCCAATTTCGACGGCTGCTGGGGCGTGTTTCCCTATCTGCCTTCCGGCACGGTGGTGGCTTCCAACATCCCCAACACCAGCGGCGGCACAGGCAAGCTGTATGTGATGACCCCTAATTACGTCCGCGCCTGTTATTTGGAAGGAAAAGTCATCAATGGCTGCAACGGCCAACCCATGCTGGGAGCATCCATTACGGTGAACAGCAATGACCCATGGGTGAACAAACAATCGGGCAACGACGGCTCCTTCAAAACAGGACAGGCCGAACCCGGCGATTTTAAAGTCACCATCAGCCGACAAGGCTTTCAAAGCCAGACACTCGATGTCACATTGGTGCCCGGCGAGGTGGTGGAATTGAACGTGACCCTGCAACCTTCCGATGCGGGCGAGATAAAAGGCATCGTGGTGACAGAGGGTTCCGCCACGCCGATTCCGAATGCCTTCGTAAACTTGACTGGCCCGGGCGGCACATTCAGCATCCTGACAGATGCCAACGGCCAGTTCGACCTCACTTGTGTGCCGGGGGGAACATATAAAGCCAATGTAGGCAAGTGGGGATATATCGCAGAAGCCATCACCATTGCCGAGGATGTGGTCGAAAATGGCATTTCAACCACCGTTGTTTTAAAACCCGGCTACTACGACGATTTCGGTGTCAATCTGGGCTGGACCACGCAAGCCACCGCAACGGCTGGCTTGTGGGAACGCGGGAAACCCGTCGGCACTATCTTTCAAAACCAATACTCCAATCCCGGTTCCGACGTGGATTTCGATGACAATGAGGAATGCTACGTCACAGGCAACGGCGGCGGGCAAGCGGGCAACGACGACGTGGACAATGGCTCCGTGACACTGACCTGCCCAACCATGCAACTCGCCGCTTACCCAGATGCCATTTTGTCTTTCTGGTACTGGTTTTACAACGGCGGCGGCTCCGGCGCTCCCAACGACAACCTGACCGTGCGCGTTAGCAATGGCTTGCAAACTGCCACCGTGTTCACGCAAACCCTCTCCGCGAGCGAATGGCGCTTCTCCGGCGAAATTCACCTCAAAGACTTCATCACGCTGACCAACAATATGCGGGTGCAGTTCATCGCTTCCGACCTCGACCCCGGCCATCTGGTGGAGGCAGCGGTGGATGTGTTCAAGGTGGAGCCAGTCGAAGTCGTTTCCACGCGCCCTGTCGTGGATGCCTCGGTCTTCGTGCAAGCCATACCCAATCCCTCCTCCACTGATTTCTCGATTCGCTACGATTGGCCAGCGGCGCAAAACCTGACTTTGGAAGTGCGCAACGCACTCGGCCAGTTGGTGCACACCCAGCATCTGGGGGCCAGCACGGGCACGGCGCTTTGTGGCAATGAATGGCCGAAAGGGGTGTATCTCGTCACGCTCCGCAGCCAAGAGCAGCAAAGTGCGCCCTTGCGCGTAGTGAAGCAATAGTTATAGGTAGGTGGAGGGTGGAGGGTATAGTCAACGCAAATCAGCCCCGTCCGCTTCACTTGGCTGGGCAAACCCCTGAGTACAGGGTCTGACAAGGTGGTTTTGAACAAACGGTGCTCGCAATCCTTTGGAAATCATGCAAATCAATCAAGGGCATCCTTGCCTTGCCAATGCGCAGGTTCAAATCCTCTTTAATCTGGGTATAGAAAGGGAAAGTTTTCAGAAAACTTTCCCTTTCTACCCTCCACCCAATGATGCGACATCTCCCTGATGGTTTCCTTACCATCACATTCCTCCCACATAGTTGTGGGGTGTGAGCTGTTTCAACTCGCCCTTCACCTCCTCGCTGATTTCCAGTGTATCAATGAATTCGTGAAGCATTTCCCGCGTCACGAGCGAGCGCCCGCGCGTGAGCGCCTTGAGCGCCTCGTAGGGTTGTGGGTAGCCTTCGCGCCGCAGAATGACCTGAATGCCCTCGGCCACCACCATCCAGTTGTCTTCGAGGTCGTCGTAGAGCTGGCCCTCGTTGAGCATGAGTTTGCCTATCCCTTTGAGGATGGACTTGAAGGCGATGAGCGTGTGTCCCATCGGCACGCCGACGTTGCGAAGCACGGTGGAGTCCGTGAGGTCGCGTTGCAAGCGACTGATGGGCAATTTTTCGGCGAGATGCTGAAAAAGCGCATTGGCCAAGCCGAGATTGCCCTCCGCATTTTCAAAATCAATCGGGTTGACTTTGTGCGGCATGGCCGATGAGCCGACCTCGCCAGCCACTGTTTTTTGTCGAAAATACTCCATGGAAATGTACGTCCACACGTCGCGGCAAAAATCGAGCAGGATGGTGTTGATGCGTCCCAGTGCCTGACATTGAGCGGCAAAACAGTCGTAATGCTCGATTTGGGTGGTGAATTGCGAGCGCTCCAACCCGAGGAATTCGCGCACGAAGTCGTCGCCGAACTGCTGCCAGTTGTAGTCTGGATAGGCAGCGAAATGCGCGTTGAAATTGCCCGTCGCGCCGCCGAATTTGGCGCGATGCGGGATTTGTTGCATCAATCCCAACTGCACATCGAGGCGCTCCACAAATACCCTGAACTCTTTGCCCAAGAGTGTGGGGGAAGCTGGCTGGCCGTGGGTGCGGGCCAACATCGGCACCCGTGCCCAATCCTGCGCGAGCTGCTCGATGTGGTCGCGCAGGCCTTGCAACAACGGATAATAGACATCCTGCAAGGCGTTTTTGAAAAGCAGCGGGGTCGCCGTGTTGTTGATGTCCTGCGAGGTGAGGCCAAAATGGACAAATTCGCGCAGGTGGGCGAGCTCAAGCCCGTCGAACCGTTCTTTGAGAAAATACTCGACGGCTTTCACGTCGTGGTTGGTGGTGCGCTCGATGGCCTTGATTTGCTCGGCATCGGCGAGGCTGAAGTTCTCAAAAATACCGTTCAGGTCGTCTATTTTGCTGTCCTCGAAACTTGCCAACTGCGGCAGCCCATATTGGCACAACGCGATGAAGTACTGTATTTCAACAAAAACACGATAACGAATCAGCGCATACTCGCTGAAATAGTCGGCAAGTTCCTTCGTCTGGGTGGCGTAGCGGCCATCAATGGGAGAAATAGCGGTCAGCATGGATGGGTTTGAAGGTTTGAAGGTTTGGGGGTTTGAAGGTTTGGGGGTTTGGGGGTTTGAGGGTTTGGGGGTTTGAAGGTTTGAGGGTTTGAGGGTTTGAGGGTTTGGGGGTTTGAGGGTTTGGGGGTTTGGGGGTTTGGGGGTTTGAGGGTTTGAGGGTTTGGGGGTTTGAAGGTTTGAGGGTTTGAAGGTTGGGGGTCAAGCGGAGCGGATGAGGTTGGTGATTGGTTGTTGGCCGCGAAATTCGTCTTTTTTGGAAAAAACTGGATGATTCGTGCGGGGGGGGCGCTATTTTTCTGAACATTCCCGAACATTTCCTTTTGGCTTCGAAGAATCGCTTCATGGGGCAGTGGAAAGCAGTGCGTTAACGATGAGTTTAAAAATCCGCCATTCTGTTTTGATATACCTTTGTGCCAAAATTGGACAAACGATGAAGTACATTATTAGCCTTGCCGCATTTCTGCTTTGCTCCGCTGCTTGCAAAGACAGCAGCAAAACGCAAATCGAAACCCTGAAAAAAGAAACCATGGACGTTCACGACGAGGCTATGAAAGACCTCGCCCGCATGAACCGGGTGAGCCGAAAACTCAAAGACTTTATGATTAGCGCCACCATGACCCCCGAACAGTCGCAAGTGTTCACCTCCACGTTGGTGGCCATAGAAAAAGCGGACGACGACATGACTGCTTGGATGAGCGCCTACCGCGACCCCAAAGGGAAACCTCCCGCCGAGGCCATCCAATATCTGCAAGAGCAGAAGTCGAAGATTGAAAAAAACCGCGACGACATTCGCGCCGCGCTCACAGCAGGTGAGGCGCTGCTGGCACAGACGCAGTGAACGGGCACGTTTCAAACTGCCGCACCCGCTTTTTAGAATCCCGCATCCATGCCATCCATCTCGATGCGGGTGTTTTTTCTGCGGAATAGCGAGGTGTCGAATTTGCCAAAACGATAGGAAAAGTTCAGCCGCGCCAATTGCGGGTCGCGGCGACGCCACGTCTCCTGAACGAAAAGGGCTGACTCGGTGAAGGTGCCTTGCTTGCGCGAGCGGAATATGTCTTGCACGTTGAACGTAAGCGTCGCCTTGCGGTTCCAGAGGTCTTTGCGCACGGAGAAATCAACGAACCAAACGGGTATGGAGTAGCCCTGCGCCGTGTTGGTGGGGCCACCCATCCAGCCGCCGAAGCCCCTGCCGCCGCCGCCTACTGTGAGCGCGGTGCGGCTTTGGTAGGAGCCGGAGAATTGCACGGTGAAGTTTTCAGGCAGCTTGATGTTGAGATTCTCCTTGACAAACCATGTGAACTGCTCGTTTTTCAGGTTGGCCTCCACGTTGCTCGCATCAATGATGGCATTGTAAAAATTCCAGTTAGAGGTTAGTTCCAGCCTTTTTCCCAGCGTGTTTTTCAAGGTAAATTCAAGTCCGTAGGCGGTGCTCGAATTGGAATTGGCAAAGGTGGAGACGATCACCTCGCGTTGCAATTCTTGACTAAAGTCAGGGTATTGGTAGCGCGTGATGAGGTCGTTGGAACGTTTGTAATAGATGGATGTCAGCAGGTTGTGGCCTTTGGAAAAGACCTTTTGATACGACATTTCGAGCGAGTTGGTGAACTCCGGCCTGAGCGCGGGGTTGCCAAGCGAGATTTGCAGCGAGTCCGAAAAGTCGGGGAATGGAATCAGTTGGAAAAAGTTGGGCCGATTGATGCGGCGCGAATAATTCAACTGCAAATTGTCTTGGTCGTTGAGTTTGTAGGTCACAAATGCGCTGGGAAACAGACTCAACGGGTACTCGTTGGTGAACGAGGTGTCTATGTCAATCAAGGTGCCTGTATAAACCGAACTCTCCGCACGCAGCCCCACTTGATAGCCCCATTTGGGGAAGGAGTGGGCAAAATTGGTGTAGGCAGCATACACTTGGTCGTTGAATTTGTAGTTGTCGGCAAAACCCGGCACTTGTACCTCTTCCCGGAAAGTCTTGTTGTTGGAGCGGAAGTTGCGAATCGCCGCCCGTGCGCCTGCCTCTATTTTCATTTTATCGTTGAGCGGGTCGGTAAAATCCGTTTGCGCCGTGAAGAACTCGTTGGAGCCATCAATGGTCTGGCTCTGCCGCGCCGTCAAGGGAGGGGCGAAGTCGAGAAAACTCGTCAGGAACTGGCCCGCGTTGCCCGATTTGCTGCGGTTGAAGTTCACGTCGGCGGTCCACTCTTTGCCCGATTTTGGGAAAAGATACTTGTAGAGCGCCTGTGAGCCGAGGTTGCGGAAGTTGCGCTTGTTGTCCGTTTCGCGCAGCGCCTGCGTGCTCACGAAATAGGAGTCATAAATCGTGTCGGTGCGAATAGTTTGGTCGTCGAAGGAGTTGAATTCTCCCCGGTTCATGGTGGCGCTGACGGTGAAGGTGTTGCGATTATTGATGAACCAGTCCACGCCGCCGCGCAACATGCCGAAGTAGCCTGTGTTATCCGTGTTGTTGGCTTGAAACACATCGGTGAGGGGGTTGCCAAATAAATTTTGGCGAGCGGTGGCACCGGCGCTCAACGAGCGGCGCTGGTTGAGGTTGGCCCCTATGAACGCATTGAACTTGCCTTCGCGTGCATTGATGTCGCCGCCGAGGTTGACACGTCCGCGCATATCCAGTCCCGCACGCAAGTTGCCGTTGTATCCGATACGGCGTTCTTTTTTCAGCACGATGTTGACGATGCCGGCGTTGCCGCCCGAAGCGTCGTATTTGGCCGAGGGGTTGGTGATTACCTCGATGGTCTCGATGGCATCTGCCGGAATTTGGTCAATGGTGAGCGGTGTGGGCCGGCCATCCACAAAAAGTTGTGGCGCGGCGTTGCGCAAGGTAAGATTCCCGTCGAGGTCCACATTGAGCGAGGGGATGTTTTTCAGCACATCTTCCGCAGTGCCGCCCGCCGCCACGCCATCCTTGTCGGGGCGATATACTTTTTTGTCGAGCGCGAGGGTGAATTGTGATGCCTCCGCGCTGACGGTGACTTCTTTCAGCACCTGCGACGAGGTTTGCAAGATGATATTGCCGAGGTCTTTGTCCACCGATGCCGCCGCACTGGCAAACCCTCCGCCATTGCCGGTAGGCATCTTCACGTCGAAGGCTATTTTCTGCTCGTAGGTGGCGTAGCCCATGTAGTTGATTTTTAGGGTAAACTGACCGCGAATCGGGAGGTTTTCTAAACTGAACTCGCCGTTTTCCCTTGTCAACTGGCCCGCGAGTATCGCCTCTTCCATTTTTCGGCTCACGGTGTCGAAACGCATCCCCGACAATTGTACGGAGGCGTAGGCTAATGGTTTTTTGTTTTCGTCCAACACTTTGCCATAGAAACGACCTATGTTGAACTGTGCGGCGTTGAATTGGCCGCCGCCACCGGGACGACCGCCTTGAGGCATTTGTGGTATTTGGGCCGCCAACGTGAGGGGCAAAATGGCAAGCAACGCCAACGAAAGAAAATGTTTGGGTGTCATGGTGTGCTGAAAAGCAATATGATTTTTTTTGGTGAAGAACTTGGTTAGAGGGCTAACAACCTTCCATCCTCTACCTAAGTTTTTCGCATTATTTTAAAAAAACACTGCCAACACCACGAAGCCTTGCGGCCAACATCCTTTGTTTGGGAAGAATCCCTCTTTTGAGTAGTTTTTGTGCCGGCCAACTTCCTGGCGTGGCAGTGTCTTGTGTGTTTTTTTATGTTTCAATACTCTCCGCCGCCGCCGTCGTGTTCGCGTTCTTTGGTGCGTTCTTTTGCCTTGTTGAGGCGGTAACTAAAAGTAAGATTCACCTGTCTGGCACGCCATTGAAAATCATTTTCGGTATAGAAATCCACGCCGGAGGTGATGCCGCGCCAGCGACGGGTGTTGAACAAGTCCCGGACACTGAGGGTGAGCGTGCCGTTGTTGTTCAGAAAATCCATGCTCGCGCCGAGGTCGAGGTGATAAAGTGCTTTGGCGCGGCCTTGCGTCGTTTGGCGCGGTGCGCGATAGTTGAAGGTGGTTTGGAGGTCAATTTTTTTCAAGATGGTCAGGCGCGAGTTCAGTCGCCCAAACCATGTGTAGGTGTCGGCATTGAACTGTTGGCCCTCCAGTTCGCCATCGGTGATGGAGCGAAAGAAGTTGAGGTTGCCGTTGAGTTTCCAAATTCTAAATGGCTCGTAGGAACCTGTGAACTCAAGGCCAAAGTCATTGCGTTGCGAAAGGTTGAAAGGACGAGTGATGGCGGAAGTGTCGGAAAGTTGGGTGCGAATCCGCTCTATCACGTTGGTCGTGAAGCGATAATAGACTGATGAGTTGAGCGAGCCTTTTTCCCAGCGTTTGAGGTGCCCGATTTCGTAGGCATCGGTGTATTCAGGCTCCAAGTTGGGATTGCCGCCCCAGAAGTTGCGGGCATCGCTGAAGGTGGTGAAGGGGTTCAGCTCGCGGAAATGCGGGCGACGGATGCGGCGGCTATAGCTGATTTGCAGGGTGTTTTCGTTGAGCAAATCGTAGCCCAAGTGCGCACTTGGAAACAAGTTGGTATAGAGCGGCCGGGCGTTGATTTCATTGGTTTGCAACAGCTCGGTTTTCACGTCGGATGTCTCCACGCGCAAGCCGCCTTGCCATGAGAACCTGTTGATTTTGTTGCCCATCATCCCATAAACGGCATAGATGTTCTCATCATAGAGCACATTGTTGCTCAAGCCCGGAAGGGGCAGCCAAGTCGCGTCTTCGAGGGTCTCCACCAAGAAGTCGTTGCGAATATCGCGCAGGCCAGCCCGCGCCCCGGCTTCAAATTTCCCTTCTTTACCCACCGGGCGCACATAGTCCACTTGCAGGATACGGTTGAACTCCCCTTCCTTGTTCAAGGAGCGTTGCAGCAGGTCTGGGCGGCCTGAGGGCTGCCAGTCTGGGCTGAAATACACTTCTCTGAAATCCGATTTTTCTGTTTCGGTGTTGTCCTGATAGCGGAAATCGGCGGTGAGTTCGTGGCCTTTCCCCTGAAATATCTTTTTGTAAGTCAACGAGTATTCCAAGTTCGGCTCTGTTTCCGTTTCGTTGTCTGTGCGGCGTGTGATGCCCGTCGGGTTGTTGAGGCTATTGAGATAATCGCGATACTCGATGACGTTGGTATTCAGTTGGTCGCTGTACTGCCACGAGAACGCGGTGGTGAGAATGTCTTTCGGAGTGATATAATAATCGGCCCCAAATCGGGCGCTGTTCGACAATCCGCCGCGCATTCGTCTGCTGGTTTGTTCAGTGATGAATGTCGTGTTGTCCGCATAGAACTCCTGATACTGGCTGCCGCTACCCGGACTGTTGCGATAACGAATGCCGTAGTTGGAAAAGAGATTGAGCTTGTTGCGGCGGTAGTTCAGGTTGAAAGTGGCGCCATATTCATCCGGCTGACCCACCGTGAGGTCGAACGAGCCGTTCAGCCCGCGCTGCTGCTCTTTTTTCAGCACGATGTTGATAATGCCCGCCATCCCTTCGGCTTCATATCGCGCCGAGGGATTGGTAATTACCTCCACGCGGTCTATCATGTTGGCGGGCAAGTTGCGCAATCCGTTGGAGCCAAAGGTCACCAGGCCGGAAGGTCTCCCGTCTATCAAGATACGCACGCTTTCGCTGCCTCTCAGACTCACGTTGCCCTCCACGTCCACCGTCACCGACGGCACATTGTCAAGCACTTCCGCCGCCGTGCCGCCCTTGTTCACCAAGTCTTTCCCCACGTTGTACACCTTCTTGTCCAAATCGAACTGTACCTGACTTTTTTCTGCCCGAATAATCACCTCGTCCAACGTGTTGGCATCCGAAGAGAGCAATACGGTGCCAAAATCAGTATCTGCTGCGAGATTGATGTCCCAAACATATTTGGTGCGATAAGAGAGGAATTGCGCCCGCAGAAAATAGGCACCGGGTTTGGCCTGCATTTCAAAAATGCCGTCATCGTCCGTGATAGCCCCCGTCACCGCGGTGCTATCGGGCAAAGAAAAGAGGGTGACGGTGGCAAAAGCGAGTGGGAGTTGCGATTCGGTATCGGTCAGGGAACCTCTCAAAAGGTGTTTGTCAACAGCGGGTGCTCCCGATTCTTGCACTTGGGCATACGACAACGAAGGCAAAGAGCACAACAGAAGAATAAAAAAGCGGGGAGAAAACATCAACGGATAGAAATTGTGCGAGCGAAAAGGACTGGAATGGAAAAATCGGCCAATGGGTCAATCAATTCAAGTTGCGGCGACACAAAGGAACGCCCTATTTTTCAAGAAGATAGCGGTGTGTAGATGAAAGCGTCAATTGTGACGATGAGGTATCTTAATGACCTTGCACTGCCCCACCAAACCAATTTTCTCGTTGAGATTTCGCTTGCCTCCGCGTCTAATCAAATCGTGCCAACCTCATGGAACGCACCGCGAGGCTGCGAACAAATTCTTCCCTAATCAACATTGACAAAAAAAATTTCACAAAACAACTTGACATCAAAATCTTACTACTTTTACCTCGCTTTTTAACAAACAAAATGATAATTCAATGACATTGATTGACCAAATCCGCGACCTTATCGCAGAGGGCGAAACCCAGCGGTCGCTCGACGAACTCTACAAATACGTCAAGGAAAGCAACGCCGACGTGATTGACAATCTCGTCATGTTGCGCAGCAGAATGCAAGACCTGCAACGCTCCGTCAACAACGGCACGATGGACAACCAAACTGCGGCCTTGGAACGCGCCAAAATCAACGAGGCTATTTTGAAAATGCTGCCACAACTGACACCCGAATACCTCGCCGAGGCCAGCAAGCGAAAGGAGCCTTTGCAGCGCACTGCGCCAGCTGCTGCGCCTGCTGTCGCTCGCTCTTCCGAAGCGCCTGCACGCGATATGAAAAAGTGGTACCTCATCGGTGGGGGAGCTTTGCTCGTGGTAGTGTTGCTGATATCCACGCTTGGCGGAGGAGACACCTCCGAAGACTTCCAGGAGCAAACGGTCGCCGAATCCACCGATGCCACACTTCCAAATGCCCCCTCAGAGAATGCAGCCCAGCAGAATTTTCAGCAGCAACCCAGCCAAGCCGAACAAGCCCATTTGGAATGGGTATCGAACAACGGCGCAGTTTCTTTTGTCACCCAAAACGGCACGAATTGGAATGAATTGGATGGCGGCGGCGCTGTCAAATTCAAATTCAAATTGATCGAAGAGACCGAGGAATACGTCGAGATATACGATGCTTCCCGCGAAACAACCTTGCGCATTTACGACGACAAAGTTCAATTCCAACAAAGGGACAATACTGAATGGAGAGTATTGGCTCATGGGGGGTGGAAATGACAACTGGGCTTTGGGGCCAGCATGGTTCGCTGAAAACTTGGCGACGCGAATCACACGCACGCGTGCCATCGAGAAAGAGATTCTTTCTTTGAAAAAATGGGGGTAGCAGATTTGCTACCCCCATTTCATTTTAGCGGCGGCAAGCGCATCCGCAAGTGCAAGCGGAGCCGGAGCATTGGTTGCCACAGGTGCAGGCAATGCACCCTCTCTATCTTTTCCCTTTCTTCCCTCCGCTCCTCGCCGAAGCCACGGGAGTCGTCTTTTTGGGGCTTTCTTTCCTCGCGGCGGGTTCAATGTCCGCCAGTTGGTTCGGGTCGCCGAGCGAATGGCGACGATACCACAGGAACAACCCTCCGAAAAACAGCAGCAAGGCCAGCACGGAGGCCACTTTTGAGATGGATTCGCCGAAGTAGAACGAGCGCGGCTCAAAGCGCATTTCCAATTTTTGGTTTTGGCCCGCTGGCAAGCGCATGGCACGGATGAGATAGTCGGCCTTGATGAAACCCGGCACTTCTTGACCGTTCAGATAACACTTCCAGCCTTTGGCGGGCGGATACCACATTTCGGAGAAAAGCGCGAGTTGCTCCGTCGCAGCCGAGTACTCGTACTCCATGCGGTCGGGGTGGTAACTCGTCAGGCGGATGGAAGCGTTGCTGTCGGGTTGGATGTTCAGCCCGTCGAGAGCAGAAGCGAACGACTGTTGCACCACAGCAGAGTCGCGGAAGTTGAGCATTCCAAGCGCCTCTATTTCCTCGTCGCCATTGGCGACGACCCGCCACCCCTTCACAAACCATGCATTGCCGAGCGCGGCGGGGTTGCGCACGATTTCGGTGGTCGGTTTCACCACATATTTCACATTGAAAATCCCCGCAAGCCGAAGAATACCCGGCAAGCGATTTTCATCTTCGGGGTACACGTCGCCAAAATATCGCTCCACCACATCTTGGTAGCGTTGGAGTTTGGCCGCGTGGTAGCCGCTTAAGCTTTTGTGGAAATAAGACGTAATCCAGTTGGTCGTCATTTTGCCCCGAGCATAGTCGAGCACGCGGTAATGAATGTCCTGGTCTTGCTTGATTTCCATGTCAAAACCATCTTCCGGCGGGCGTGCAAGGGCTTCTTTTTTGTTCTCGTACTTGCTTGCGTCCAAAGTGCGATTGCACACAAACCAGTGGTCGGTAAGCGCCAGCAGCGCGATACCGCCGACCGTCAAGCTGGCTTTCAGGCTGCCCTTCAGGTAAAACCAAATCAACACAGCGGCAGCGATGATGAAACCCATGGAGCGGAACGCATCGCCGCGCACCAATGCCGCACGGTCTTTTTTCAAGGCAGCAAGCAGGTCAGGCACCTGAGCCAGCATCTCGTCGCGTTGCCCCACATTGGGCGCAAACACAATAGCGAGCAAGCACAAAAACAAAGTGGAGCCAGCCGCCACTTGCAACGCTCTTTTTTTCTTTTCGAGCGCGATGTCGGGGTCGCAAAGTTTTTGCAACCCCAAAGCTGCCAGCACCGCGAAACAGAGCTGACCCATGCCCAGCGCCATCGAAACCGCACGGAACTTGTTGAACATCGGGAAATAACCGTAGAGCAAGTGATTGAGGAAAAAATTCTTGCCCCACGCCAACGAAATCATGAACACGGCGCTGCCCACAAGCCACCATTTGGCATCACCCGGCACCAGCAGCGCACCCAGCAAAAACAAAAAACACACAATTGCCCCGAAGTAAATGGCTGTGCCCACAAAGGGCTGGTCGCCCGTGTACATGAGTACAGCCGTTTGTTGGTTGGCTTGTTGAGGGGTCAATTGATTGCTGTATTTGCGGGCAAATGTTTTGAATAATTCGGTGTCCTTGTAGGATTCGTTGGCACCACCTCCGGCGTAGTGAGGCACGAGAAGAGTGAAACTTTCGGCAATCCCATAGCTCCAGCCAAACAAATAATCCTTGTCAAGGCCATCGCCCTTGGCGGCGGCTTTGCTCAATTCCGATTTGCCGCGAATTGTCTCTTGGCTGTATTCATAAGTAGGCCAAAGACGAGAGACATTGCACGCCGCAGCCACCACCAAGGCCAACAACGTGACCACCAGCGAGCGCCCCCACGACAAATATGCCTTGTGCCGAATAGCATCCACCTCACGAACGATGAAATAAATGCCCATCAACAGTAAGGTGTAATAAGTGATTTGAACGTGGTTGGCATATATCTGAATCGAAGTGAACAAGGCCAGCATCCCAGCCCCCAAGAGCAAGCGCCCATTAAAAGCCAGCACCATGCCAGCCAACATCCCCGGCGCAATGGCCAACGCCGCCATCTTGGTGGAGTGCCCCGCTTCGAGGATGTCCACGTTGTAAGAAGTGATGCCATAGGCCAATGCGCCGAATATCGCCACCCGCCAATCGGCCTTCAAAGCGCCCAACAGCAAGTACATACAAAACATGGCCGCAAAAACCTGCGCCCACACGGAAGTGTAGTCATTCCAGAGAAACAATGCCTTGAAAACCGGCTCTGTCAAATTGCCCTCCACCGAAGAGTATATCTGGTAGGCCGGCATCCCCCCGAAAGGGCTGTTCGTCCACAAAGGCGCTTTGCCCTCTTTTTCGACATAATAATGAGACTCGGTCTGCATGGCGCGAGCCTTGTCGTTGTCGGGCTGGGGCAACACCTTGCCATTGAAGGCGTTGGGCGCGAAATAGACCGCCGACACGAGCATCAGCACGGCCACGGCAATCAAATGGGGGAGGAATTTTTTAAAATCCATGTGATTTGAATGTTGATTTACTGCGCGGCGAAGGTATTGAAATGTTCCTTAGTTCAAATTGAGGAGCAATTGTCGAAGTGCTTGTGAAGGAATTTCGTGTCCGCCGTCAAAAGGTTTTTCCTCAAAATCCACCCCGTTTCTGTCCTCTATTTCTTGCAGCATGCTCAATCGGTCTGGCGTCAGGAAAGGGTCGCTAGTGCCATAGAGGAGGTAGAGGTTCTTGTCGGACAAATAGTTGCGGTGCGCGGCATAGTCCAAGTCTTCGGGCGGGAGGCCCGCCCAAAGCACGAGGTCGTGAAAATGCGGGTGATGGCGCAGCGCCCACCGGCAGGCAGTGGCCGTGCCTTGCGAGAAACCAAGCAAGACGATGCGAGCGTCGTAAGGAATCTGTTCGACGTAGTGGGTGTAGAGCGTCTGTAGGTACAGCGAATAATCGGCGATTTGGTCTTCGCGGTGGTGTTTGGTCATCCAATTGGAACCGACCGGGCCCGCAAAGCCTTTTTTGTAAAAATGGTTCATGCCTTCGGGCGCAAGCACAAGCGTGTGGCCATCGTCGAGCAATTTGAAATTTTCCAAAAACTCTGGGGCCAATTGCGCGTAGCCGTGACACACGAGCCACATTTGCCGAACGTGCATGCCCGGCTGGCCGAGCATACAATAATGGGCGGTTTTTGAGACGGTCAACTTGTGGTATTCCATGGTGCGATGGTTCGAGGAGAAGCGTTGGCGGGTCGAAAGGTATGAAAACAGCCGCTACCCGGCAAAACTCGTTTTTTTGAAAAAAATGCCCGCGCTGTTCGGCTACATTTGCTTGATGTTTTTTCTGTTCCAATACCAAACTGCATTTATTCCATGCTTCGCTTTTGCTCCGCCTTGGTCTTTTTGCTTTTTTGCGCAAAAGAACCCATCTCTGCCTGCGGCTACAATTTCGTGGGCGACTGTTCCACCAGCATTTCACTAAAAATCAACGGCACACAGGACAGTTTTGCGGTGGCCCCCTGTCCCGGCGTGCTAGGCTTCAACGGCTTCACATTGGGCAATCTCCAGTCGCTCGAAATCGCGCGCGCCCAAGCCGCCACTTGGGAAAGTTGCGAAAACAACGTGACCAGCGTGGCGCTCCGATACCGCGTGTATGAGCACGGCTTTCCCGGCGGCGCGTGGCACAGCCTCGATTTGCAGGAAAATTACAACACGTTGGTGGGGCCTTACACCACTCGCTATCGCAGCGTTGACACCAGCACGAGCCTGACAGATGGGCTGACCGAGGGCAGACGCTATGTTCTGGAAATATATTTTTTTGCGGAAATAGACACCATCGGCGACGACTTCATCCCGGAAGGCACTTTCGTGCAAAACAACAATGGCCTCAACTACCATTTCATCTTCGAATACGGCGGCGACAGCGCCCCGCCCTTCGTGGTAGCCACCACAAAAATCGTGGACGTGAAATGTCACGGCGACAGCACGGGCGTGGCCGGCGTGACGGTCTATGGCGACCCGAACGGGCTTTTTTACCATTGGAGCAACGGGGGCATCAATTTCCCCATTCTGAACAAATTGCTCGCTGGCACCTATTCGGTCACGGTGACAGGCGCAAGCGGCCACTCGGAAAGCGACACCATCGAAATAGCGCAGCCAGCAGCCCCCCTGAGCGCGTCATTCACCCTCACGGCGCTCGGCTGCGACGGCTCGCCCGGCCTTGCCACAGCCGAGGCATCGGGCGGCACCACTCCATATTACTATATGTGGGAAAACGGAGAGCAGTTGTCATCCGCCACATTCCCCCAAAGTGGCGAATACGGCCTGCTCCTCACAGATGCCAACCATTGCGAGTCGGAATATCTCGTGGAAATCGCGCCACCGCCCGTGGTGGAATCATACCAAACGGCAGAGGTCTGCGAAGGCGAGGCATACTCTATAGCAGGCATGAGTTTTTCGCAGCCGGGCAATTACACCATTCAACTGGACGGATTTCCCAATTGCGACACAGTGGTGCATCTGAGCCTCAGCGTGTCGCCCAAACCCACCATCGAAACCGACCTCAACGCCTCGGAAGGTTCCATCGCGCTGCTCATCAGTGGAGGCATGGCACCCTACGATATTTTGTGGGACAACGGCTCTACCACCCCCGTCGTCGGCGACCTCGCGCCCGGCACTTACTGCGTCACCGTTGCCGATGCCAAAGGATGCTCGCAAACCGCCTGCGCAACCTTGGAGCCGTCCAGCGCGTGGAATCCGCAAGTCGCCCGCCCGCTGCGCCTCATGCCCAATCCGGTGCTTCCAGGCCAGCCAATCGAGATGATTTTCCCCGTTGATTTCGTCGGTCAGGAAATAAGCGTGGAAATACTTGATGGAAGAGGCGCGACGTTATTGCGCTTGAAAGAGCGACTCGGGCAGCCATCCCTAAGCCTGCCCTGCCCTGTTCAGGCACCTGTTGGCATGGCGCTCATAAGAGCCACCGGAGCAGATGGAAAGGGGGTAACAGGCAGACTGACAGTGCATTAGCCGGGGACATTTGCGCAAGAAATGTCCAAATGATTTGGTGTTCGCAGTTTCTTTTTACATTTGCACGATTTTTTAAACAAAACTTTCTACTATCACTCTCAAAAATTTTCAGAACATGAGCAAAAAACTGTTTCTCCTTCCAGCCCTCGTGATGGGCGCTTTCCTGCTCTTTATGCCTGCTTGTGGTGAATCCGACCCCTGCAAAGATGTTGAATGCGGTGCCAATGGCATTTGCATCGAAGGCACTTGCGACTGCGACCCGGGATATGAACTGGGAGCTTCCAGCCAATGCGACGTCGAATGGGCAACCAAATTCCTCGGTAGCTATACAGGTACCGATGGTTGTGGTGGAGCGTTGACTCAGCCTGTCAATATTACACGCATCAGCGAAAGACGGATTCGCATCACCAATTTTGGCGGTTTCGGCTCCTATGTGGACGCAGACATCAAAGTAGTCTCCGGCACTGCAAACGCCTTTGAACTCAACAATTTTGTAGACCCTGCGCAGCGCAGATTCACTGGCAGCGGTACTTTGACTGGCAACGCAATTAGTGCTACATATACGGTTACATACACCGACGGCACTTCCGAAACTTGCACGTTTAACATCACGAAGTGATTGTTTTTGAAAAATTTTAAATGAAAAGGCCGACGGGAATATCCCGTCGGCCTTTTTGCTTTTTCAAGTTATCTTAAATTAGTTGCCACCTCCAGCAGCGCCGGGGCGTTTCTTTTGCTGCTCTACATCACCGGGTTTCGCCGCACCTGGGCGCTCCTTTTGTTGTTCTGGAGTTGGATTTCCAGCAGCACCCGGGCGTTCTTTCTGCGGGTCGCTCGGAGATGGCTGCGGAAGCGGGTCAACGGATGGGCCTTTGCCACCGCTACCGGGCTTTGGCTTCGACGGTTGTTTTTGGCCGGGCTTGGTGGCAGCCGCGCGTTCCGCCAACACGGCTTGGAAGCGGCGGTCAGCCTCCGCGTTCACGCGCTCAGTGCATTCAGCATCTTTTTGTGCGCGCAGTTCGTCCAATTTCATCGTGACCATTTGGTCAATTTCGGCCATTTGTTGTTCGCGGGTCTTTTTGAACGAGGAAAAGACCAAGAATGCGACGGCGAGCACCGCTACGCCGAGAGTGAGCAATTTTTTATTCATCGTTGAGAATTTTTTCAGTGAAGGTTTGAAGTGAACGTTGAGTGAGCAGAACGAGCGGCATCACTGCACTTGGCCGGACTGCACATCGAGTTGGCGCACGCGCTCCTGAACGCGGTTTTCAAACTCGGCATCGCACTTGGCGGTCATCTCGCTCTCGACGGCGGCGCGGCCAGCCTCAAATTTTTTGGCCACCTCGGCATCGAATTGTTCTTGTGTAAGCAGCTTTTCGCCACAGGAAGCCATGGAGAGGGTGAGTGCGGCCCCGGCGAAGATTCCCAGAATTGTTTTTTTCATGTCAAGAATCGTTTTGTTGGTTAAAAAAAATGACGTGCAAAAGTAGAACGGCGATTGTTAAAGTCAGAATGAATGAGGCGCAAATTTTCGGAGCTGAATAAACGGCGATTTCGCCCTATCATTGTTCGGCCAAAATCAGCCGCTTGGCAAAACCGCTGAATGATGCAAACAAACACCTTTTTTACACAAAACCTTTCTTCAAAAAAATCGCGCCCTCGCCGACTGCCGCTGCCACACCTTCCTCTCACGGGACTTTGGCTCATCTGGCTGGCTTGCCTGTTCCCCGCCTGTATTGCCGCGCAAACCGAAGACCCCTCTACGGGCGAATTGCTCGAAAATTTCTTCCGCGACAACGAACTCGCCTCCGAAACCGATGCCCAACTATTTTTGGAAAATCTCGAAAACTACCGGCTGCGCCCGCTCGACCTCAACCGCGCCACTCGTGCCGACCTGCTCGAACTGCGCCTGCTCAACGACCTCCAAGTGGAAAACTTCATCGCCTACCGCAACCTGCTGGGGCCGCTGCTCAACGAGTACGAGCTGCAAGCCATCCCCGGTTGGGATTTGGCCGACATTCGACGCATCCTGACGTATGCGAGGGTCAGCACGGGACTTGACACGCGCAACGTGCGCATCATGAAGGGATTCGTGGAAGGCAACAACGAATTTCTGATGCGCTGGCTGCGACAGTCGCCGCCAAACTACCCCCGCAACGCGGAAGGCGGGCCGGATGGCTGGGCACTGCGCTATCGCCACACGTTCGACAACCGCCTGCGATTTGGCTTCACGGCAGAGAACGACCCCGGCGAGGCGTTTTTTAGCGGCAGCAACAAACACGGCTTCGATTTTTATAGCGCCCATCTTTTTGTCCAAAACCTCAACGAGCGTTTTCGGGCCGTCGCGTTGGGCGACTACTCCGCCCGTTTTGGCCAAGGGCTGCTCTTGCAGACGGGTTTTTCGCCCGGCAAATCTGCCGAGACCACCGCCGTGATGCGTGGCGGTCGCAAAATCAACGCCTATTCGGCCTTCGGGGAAATCTATTTCTTTCGCGGCGCGGCGGCCACGGTGGCGCTTGGCAAAAACGTGGAAGTCACCGCACTTTACTCCAATCGGCGACGCGACGGCAACATTGCCCAGATTCAGTCCGACACCACAGACTTCGACGCGCCCGAAATTCTTTTCACCTCCATCCAAACTTCGGGATTCCACCGCACTCCCGCCGAGATAGCCGATGAAAAAGCCATTCGGGAACAGGTGGGCGGCCTTTCAGCGGCTTACCTCTGGAAAAACGGCCACATCACGGCCAACGGCCTTTGGCTCCACTACGACAAACCTTTCAACCCCGCCACTTCCTATTACAACCAGTTTGTGTTCAGAGGCCAGCAACTCGCGGGGTTCAGCCTCGACTACAACTGGCGCCGCCGCAACTGGCTCTTGTTCGGCGAAACCGCCCGCAGCGACAACGGCGGGTTGGCTTCCATCAACGGCCTGTTGCTCTCGCCCGACCGCCACGTCACGCTCAGCCTCGTGCAGCGTCATCTGGGAAAGGACTACCAATCTGTCTGGGCCAATCCTTTTGCCGAAACCTCCAACGTGGCCAACGAGCAGGGAATGTATATCGGTGCCGACATTCGATACATCCGGCGCTTGCAAATCAACCTGTACGCGGATGTGTGGCGGCACCCGTGGCTGCGATTCGGCGTGAGCGGGCCGTCGCAAGGGCGAGAGTTTTTGGCGCGGGTGCTCTGGACAAAAAGCCGCGCCTTCTCGGTATATGCGCTTTGGCAGAGCGAGACCAAAGAGCGAGACGGGTTCGTGGCCGAACAACCCAACCTGCGCGGCTTGCTCGAGAATCGGCGCGACCGATTTCGCCTGCACGTCGTCAGCAAGGTGAGTCCGTCGGTGGAATTGCGCAGCCGGGTGGAATGGACGGGCTACCAAGTGCAGGGATACGCACGCACTTGGGGCTTTCTTGCCTATCAAGAGGCGGTGGTGCGCCCCGTTGGCTCGCCAGTGCACGGAACGCTGCGCTACGCCATGTTCGACACCGAAGATTTCAACTCGCGGATTTTTGCCTTTGAAAACGACCTTTTTTCAGCCATTTCCATACCCGCCTTTTCAGGACGCGGCACGCGGATGTATTTCAACCTGCATTGGCGGGTCAACGACTGGCTGCGCCTCGAAGGGCGCTACGAGCGCACCAATCAAGTGCGAGGGGTGACATCATCCAACATCACCGGACAAAGAGAGGTCTGGAAATTGCAAGCGCGGATGCGGTGGTGAGGCATCATTTTTAAAAAAAAGTGGTAAAAACTTAGGCAAGACAGCAGACATTGAATTTTGACAGGATTTACAAGATTTGCAGGTTTAATGAGGCAGATTCGCCGCCAAAAACCCTGCAAATCATGTAAATCCTGTCAAAAACAATAAGCCTGTAAACTCTGTCCTCTGCGCTTGGAGGCTGACTAAGTTTTTAAAAAAGTGTTTGATTTTTGCCCCATGAACAACATACCCTCCAGAACAAAACAAATAGCCCTTGTCGCGCTGCTGGCGGTGGCAGTGCTGGCCATCGTGGCATCTTTGTTTGAAAGAAAAAAAAGCGCCCATCAAGCCTTGCCATCGCAGGCTGCCGTCGTGTTGGAATTCAACAGCCTTTCCAAAGTCAACTTATTGAAAAAGAGCCTGAACGCTCCCGTGTGGACAGATGTCATGGAAACCACCTTGTTCCGCAACGCTTGGGACGACATCGCGGCTGCCGAGCGCCTTTTGGGACACGCACCCGCCGTACACGAGGCATTTTCCCGAAAAAAACTCTTGTTGGCACTCACGCTTGGCAGGGCTGATAGTTTGCACGGTTTGTTCATACTGGACACGGAAACGGACATCAACCTCAAAAAACTGCTGGAAGCCAACAGCATCACCCAGCGGATTTTCCCCTCGGTATTTCACGGGCGCACGCTCTACACCGTCTATTTGAACAAAAACGAGCCAGTGGTGGTGGCCGCTTCGGGACCACTATTGCTGTTTTCGCGGTATTCCTACTTGGTGGAAGACGCGCTGGGCCAATTGGAAAAATCACAATCGTGGTGGGCAGGGCGCAAGGCCATGAACGAATTTGGCGTGGGCGCACCGCTTCGTTTGTTCTTCCGGCCATCTGCTATATGGGCACAATACGAGAACAGCATGACCGCAGGTTGGGAACACGTCCCCGGCACGATTTCAAAAAACGTGGAGTGGCTCGGCTTGGCTTGGAATGGCCGCGAGGTGACGGCTTTTGCCGAGACAGGGGGCGCTTTGCGCAATGCGGGCTGGTGGGGCAAGGCCACGCCGGAGCAGGATATTTTCGCGGTGCTTCCCGACAATGTCGCCCTGCTCGCAAAGGCTTATTTCGACCGGCCGCGCCTCTTTTTTGACCAAATCAAAAAAGGCAACAGCGACGATTTTGACCGCTTTGTGCTGCCTTGGATAGGCGGCGAGGCGGCATGGGTGGTCACGGAGCCTTTTTCGCAGGGAATGTTTGAAGACCAATTCATTGTGTTGGCTACCCGCGACAGCGCAAGCGCCTTGGAGCGCCTGCGCGACTATGCGCGACAAAGAGGCGCTTTGCGCGTGGAGGATTATCAAACGTTCGAGGTGTTTGAGTTTGCCACCCAATCGCTGCTGTCGCCTTTGCTGGGCGAAAACAGCCATTTCCGCAATCCTTGTGGTGCGATGATTGGGCGTTATGTGGTGTTTGCGACCACTCGCCCCGCGCTCGAGCTCTGGATTGACAAGCATATTGTCAGTCAAACCCTGGCGAACAACACGGATTTTTTGCAACTCCAGCAGAAAAAACCCGCTGGCACGGACAATGGCCAAGTCCTGCTCAATGGAGCCTATCTACCGCTTTTATTGAAAAACATCTTCGACCCGCAACGCGAGTCGTTTCAGGCGGCCGACGTGCAGGCACTCTCAAAAATCGGGTGGGTTGGCCTCAATTTGCAACCCGACGGGAATAGCCGCCTGCAAGTCCATGTGGCCACTCAACCGCTGGCCACCACCCAAACGCAGGCGAGCCTGCTGTGGAAAACGCCCTTGGGCGCGCCCGCCGCCACACAACCTTTCATCGTGGAAGGCAGTGAGGACGTGGCGCTCGTGATGCAGGACTCGCGCCACGAGCTCTACCGCCTCAACGCCAGCGGCGCAGTGGTGTGGCGCCGACAAATGGAGGAGCCGATTTTGGGCACGGTGCAAGGCATTGATTTTTGGGGCAACGGCTCTTTGTTTTTTCTCTTCAATACCGCCAACCGAATTTGGCTGCTCGACGACAAGGGACGCGACGCGCAAGGATTCCCGCTTGAGCTGCTTTCGCCAGCCACCAACGGAGTGACGGCGGTTGACTTCGACAACAACTCAAAGTATAGCTACTTCATCGCCTGCGCCAACGGCAACTTGTATGGGTACGACCAATTTGGCCGACCCTTGCCGGGCTGGAACCCACAAAGCGGCATCGGCCGGGTGATGCATCCGGTGCTGCATTTTCAGCAGGGCAACAAAGATTATCTGGCGGCGCTCAACCAAGCGGGCAGGTTGTTCGTGTTTGGGCGCAACGGCGCGGAGCGCTTCCCGCCCGTTCAGTTTCAAGGCAAAGATTTTGGCCCCCCGCAGGCGGATGCCTCGTCCAAAGCGCCGCGCATCGTTTGTGCCAATGGCGCGGGCACAGTGTTCGTGTGCAAATTGGACGGCACCTCCTTCAATATGCAAATCGGCAAGGGAGGCAAGGGGGATGCACACTTTGTTTTCACACTTCTTGGCGGCGACACTCGCCACGACTATGCCTTGTTGAAAGAAAAAACGCTCTCGGCGAGCGGCTATGAGGGCAACACGTTGCGCCCGCTTTTCCAGACGACCTTGCCCACCGAGCAAGACACCTTGTTCGCCGTGCCGCAGCATCGCCTCGGGGCCTTGAATCGGGGCAAGCGTCAGATTTGGTTGTTCGCTCCGAGCGGGCAGGCATACCCCGAGTTTCCGCTGGCCGGCACCACGCCTTTTGCGGTCAGTGGCACGGGTCAAAAGCAAGGGCAAATGCTGGTGGTGGGCGATGGGAGCAGTGTGTATGCCTATAAAATATACGCTTCCCCCGCTGGCGCATCTCGATAGACGGGCAAATTTGATTTAGAGGGGATTTAGAGGGAGGATTTGGAGGGAGGTAGAAGAAATTTAGGGGCAGGGCAGACGCATGAGGCATCAAAATCGGAAAAGACAAAATAAACAGAGATTGAGACTGTTCAGAAAAGCGTGCCAAACCTTCCTATACGTTTTTTTAAACGGCGAACGCTGCACTCAAAGGAGATTAAGTTATTGAAAACCAAAATTCTGTGTCTCCGTGTCTCTGCGTTTTCTCATTGCCCGAATTGGGATGGCACAGTTTTTTGAACACCCTCTTTTCGATTTTTACTTCCCGATTTTCATGCGTTTGCCATGGGAATTTAGGGGGTATGCGCTTCCTTCCCCGGCGCATCTCGATAGACCGCCACCACAAAAAGGCCCGCGACAAACTCGGTGAGGCGGCGCCAACCGCCGTGTTTTTTGGACACATAGCGATATAGCGGCCCCACCTTCGTGCGCAGGTCGGGCATAAATTCCATGATTTGTTGCAAGGCCCCTTTTTCCTGCTCGCTTTTCTTTTTCGCCCAGCGCCTGAAATGCCACGTCACCACTGGCTGCACGATGTAAAACCAAGCGACCAGCACTGCCACTGTGCGCAGCACCGCATACATCGCTCTTTGGGTGCCCGATGCCTTGCCGCCAGCCAGCAAAAACGTTAGCACAATGAAAAGCAAGATGCCGCCAGCCAACAGCCACTTGGGTCTCGTTCGCTTTTTTTCGGAAGAATCCTGACCCGCCACTGGCAAGGTCAGCTGTCCGTATTCCGCCATGCGGGCCTCTATCTGGCCCGGCAAACGGGTGAGCCAAAAACCCAACACCAACCCCCACAGCCCATAGAGCGCGATGTAGCCTCCCACCACAAGGGCAGAACCCGACACGCCGCTCTGAAAGCCGAAGAGCTTGAGCACATCGCCCACGAAAATGTCGAGCGCCTCGAAAAGGGGCTTGCCAAAAAACACCGACAGCATGATGACTTTTTGAACAGCCGACTCCACAATGGCCAAAAAGCCAAACAGATAGGCCGCCAAAGCATAAGGCTTGACATGACACAATATCAATGCTCCCGCCACGCCCTGAAAGCCCACCGCGAAATAGGCCGTCGGTGGCGAGTGTGGGCTGACGAGTGCCTTCACCAAAATCACCAACACCGTGGAACGCAGAATGACGGACGCTTTCCGACCGCTGGCGTGTGCCAACAGACCGATGCACAGCACCGCAAAACCACCTACAAATATGCCCGTGAAGGGCATTTTCAATGCGTGCATCACTCCGCCCAATGCACATTCGGAAAATGCCCACAGCGCGGTGATGCGAAAAATCGTGTCCGTATTGTTTGATTGCATAGAGGGAAATGTTTGAGGGCTTGTCCGGCCAAGCGGAACGGGTTCGATTTGCGATTGATTCGATTTGCGATTGCTCGGCCAAGCGGGGCGGGCGGGGGATGATTAAAAAAACGCATCCCAGAACACGCCTTCCTCCTCTTTGCCGACATTGAAGCGGTATAGGTAAGGCGCTTTGTGCGCAGCGCCCGAAAATTTTTTCTCCACCCTTTCCAAAATGCCTAATCCGAGCATTTTGCGCTGGAAATTGGCACGAATCAATTTTTTGCCCAAAATGGTCTCATAGAGGCTTTGCAGCTCTTGCATGGTGAAAGTGTCGGGCAGCAGATTGGGGCCGATGAGGCTTTTGCTCAACCTGAAGCGCAGGGCGTCCAGCGCCTTTTGCACAATGTGGGAGTGGTCGAACACCAAAGGGGGCATCTCATCCAGATTGTGCCATTCGCACACATCCGAGCTGCCGTCGGGCGTAGGCATTACTTGCGAAAACTCGACCAGCGCATAATAGCCCACCGAGACAAATCGCTTGGTAATCCAATGCCCCGGCGCGAGGTTTTTGCCAATGGCCGACACGATGGCACGTTGCACCGACTCCTCCACGCGGTGGCGCTGGCCGAAGGTGTGGAATTGTTCGAGATACACATTTTTCATCCCTATTTTTTCTTCCAAAATCCGATTGGCCGCCGCATCCATGTCTTCATCCAGATAAATGTACCCGCCCGGCAAAGCCCACAAGTCGGTATTCCTGAACCGCACCAGCAACACCTTCAACTCATGGTCGTGAAATCCAAAAACGACGCAGTCAATGGACACACTGGGCAGGAAATGAGGGGACTCTTCCAGATGTTCAAGATGGGCTTCACGCTGTTCCATGAAATTTTTTTTTGCAAAAGTAGTTGCGTATTTCAACATCCGCCGTACCATTGTACCAAAATGATACATTGGCATCAATTCAGAATTTTTTTCTTAAAATGATGATGCTGCTCGAATATAATTTGCGACAGTGATTGAACCACGTTTTTTACTGTTTTTCTGCGAAATTGTGCGCAAAGAGTTCGCGTGCCCTACCACCAAGCCAAGAAGGCTTGAATGCCTTTCCCCGAATTTGCTCTTGAATATGCGTGTGCTGATGTGAACACCCACCTACGTCCGAGCGGGAGGGAACTGCCACGCATAAACGCTGTAAGCAAAAAACAACCACGAACAAGTTGGACACAAAGACTACGTCATGCGGATATGTCCCGCAGCGATGCCTGCCCTTTATTGATTTGAGTGAAGCCTTCGAGCAAGTAGCGGAATAATTGGGACAGGACAATGGGAAGCCAACCAGATTTTAATCAAATAATTCACTCAAGTTTTCTTAACCTAAACTTTTCTATCATGAATCAAGCATTACGAACACCTAAGCAGGGACTGCTCATCTTGCTCCTGTTGCTGCTGGGTGCCGCTTCGCTAAGTGCGCAAGACCGCACCGTGCGAGGCAGGGTGACAGACTCCAACAACGAAGCCATTCCCGGTGCTACCGTCGTGCTGCAAGGCACAACCACAGGCACCACAACGGACGTGGACGGGAACTTTACCCTCAACGTCAGTGGCGACAACCCTGTGCTGGTCATTTCTTCCACCGGCTATGAAAAAGTGGAAATAGCCGTTGGCTCGCAGGCCAGTATCTCTGTCCAGATGAGAGACTCCGACGCGCTGCTCTCTGAATTGGTGGTCACAGGCTACACCGTTGATACCCGCCGGCAAACGACCAGCGCCGTCTCGACCGTGAAAACCAAAGACCTTGCCGTGGTGCCTACGGGCAACGTGGAGCAACAGTTGCAAGGTCGGGTTGCGGGTCTGACGGTCATCACGAACGGTCAGCCCGGCACCGCCAGCCTTGTGCGCATTCGCGGTTTCGGTGCGTTTGGTGGCAACCAGCCGCTCTATGTGGTGGACGGTGTGCCCACGCTCAATATCAACTTCCTTGCACCCGAAGACATCGAAAACACGACCGTGATGAAAGACGCATCCTCCGCGTCTATTTTCGGTGCGCGTGCAGCAGGCGGCGTGATTGCCATCACGACCAAAAGAGGCTCAAAAAAGCCCCAAAAGCTGCAAGTCAGCTACGACGCGCTGGTAGGTTTCACTGACCCCGGCAAAGGGCAGGAAATGCTCAACCCGCAGGAAATGGCTGATTGGACTTGGCAGGCGATTCGCAACAGCTCCGCCAACCCAACTTTCAACCACCCGCAGTATGGCTCCGGCAGCAGCCCCGTGTTGCCCGATTTCATCAACGTCGGTGGTCAAGGCGGTTTGTTTGAAAGCGACATCAACTACGCGGAAGAGGTCAAAAAATACAATGTGAACCCTGACAATGGCAACATCTACCAGATAGTGCGGTCCAACAGGGCAGGCACCGACTGGTATGGAGCCATCACGCGCACCGCACCCATGACGCGCCACAGCCTCGGCTTCACAGGTGCCTCCGAAACGGCTCGCTACTACGTCGGCCTCAGCTTGCAAGACCAATCAGGCATTTTGCTCTACAATGACTTCAAGCGCCACACCGCCCGCGTCAACACAGAATTTGACTTGGGCAAACGGGTACGCATCGGCGAGAACTTACAGGTCACGTTCCGTCAGGTGCTGGGACAACAAGGCGGTGGCGATGGGGCCAACGTCTCCCAAGACGAGAATGATATCCTCTTTGCTTTCCGTATGCCAACTATCATTCCGGTGTACGACGAGTTTGGCGGATATGCAGGCACTGCGGCACCGGGCTTCAACAACCCGGCCAACCCTGTGGCCCGCCGCGACGGCTCGCGCAACAACCGCAGCCACGGCGCCGGTGGCTTCGGCAACCTCTACGGAGAAGTGGACATCCTCGATGATTTGACCTTTAGGTCGAGCATAGGGGCCAACTACAACCAGTTCTATGGTTATAGCTTCAACCGCCGGACATACGAGAACTCCGAGAACAACGCCAGCTTTGGTTACTCGGAATTCAGCGGCACCTTCTTCTCATGGGTGGTGACAAACACCTTGCGCTACAAGAAACAGTTTGGCGCAAGCAGCTTTGATGTGTTGGTGGGCCAGGAAGCGCTGAAAGACAATATGTTCCGCAGCATCAACGGGTCTGGCCTCAATCCATTCTCGCAAGCGCCGAGCTACATCACGCTCGACAACGTGTCGAACCGCCAAGTAAGCAGCTTCAATGCCACGCCATGGACCTATAGCTCTTACTTTGGCCGCGCCCACTACTCGCTGATGGACAAATACTATGTGACGGGTGTGCTGCGCCGCGACGGTTCCTCTCGGTTCGGCTCCAACAACCGCTACGGCTGGTTCCCCGGCATCTCCGCCGCATGGCGCGTCACCGGAGAAGACTTTATGAGAGGCGCCACATGGATTGACGACTTGAAAATCCGAGGCGGCTGGGGCCAAATGGGCAACGACCAGAACGTCAGCCCGGTCAACCAGTACAGTCTTTTTGCCGCGAGCCTGGGCAACGCTGCCTACGACATCGGCGGCACAAACACTGGCGTGGCGGAAGGTTTCTATCAAAGCCGCGTGGGCAACCCGAACGCAAGATGGGAGGTCAGCACCACAAGCAACGTCGGTTTTGAGGCACTTTTCTTGGGCGGCAAATTGGATTTCATCGTGGACTTGTGGCAGAAAAAGACTGACGACCTGCTCTTCACAGTGCCGCAGTCAGAGGTATTGGGTGGTTTTGCGGCATCGCCTTCACGCAACGTGGCCTCCATGGTCAACAGAGGCATTGACATTCAGTTGGTGAACAAGGGCAGGTTCAGCGCCAAGTCCAACTACGAGGTCACACTCATTGGTTCTTTCTTGAAAAACGAAATCACGAAAGTGGCCGACAACCTCGACTACTTCGAAGCTTTCCCAGCCAGCAACCGTTTGGGCAGCACCATGGTGCGCAACCAAGTAGGCTACAGTATTTCGGCGTTCTACGGCTATCAAGTGCTCGGTTATTTTAAAGACCAAGCCGAGGTGAATGCCGCCCCTGCGCAGGATGGCGCAGGCCCGGGTCGTTTCCGCTATGCGGACGTAAACGGCTACGACGACGACGGCAAACTGACAGGCCGCCCCGACGGCAAAATTGACGATGCCGACCGCACATTCATCGGCAGCCCGGTGCCAAAATTCACAGGAGGCGCCAACATCAGAGTCACCTTTGGCGCATTCGATGTGGAAACCTACCTCTACACCTCACTCGGCAACAAAATTTTCAACCTGTCCAAGTGGTTCACCGATTTTTACCCATCCTTCACGGGCGCAGCCAAAGGCGCACGGGTGAAAAACTCTTGGACACCGACCAACTTGGATGCCGAAGCCCCCATTTTTGAGGAAGCGTCCAACTTCAGCACCAACACGCAGCCCAACTCTTGGTATGTGGAGGATGGTTCTTTCTTGCGGATGCAAAACCTCACCATCGGGTTCAATCTTCCACAACGCACCATCTCGAAACTCAACCTCCGCCGCGCTCGCGTGTACGCAGGCACGAACAACATTTTCACCATCACCAAGTACAAAGGTCTCGACCCAGCCGTGGGCGGTGCCGCCGATACCAACTTCGGTATTGACGTGGGCAACTACCCCGTGACCCGCAGCTTCATGTTCGGGTTGGGCGTGACCTTCTAATGGGAGAAAAATGAAGTTCAATCCGCAAATAGTAGGCGCCAGTTCAATAAATTTGCCTGCTTATTTTGCCAAAAACTTTTTCAAAATTTAAAAAACATGAAAAATCTGACAAATAAATTGACGTTTGCCGCCACCATTGCATTGGCAGCCAACCTCTTGTTCAGCGCCTGCCGGGAGAGTTTCCTCGATGTGGAACCAACCGGCGCACTGACCGACCAAGTGCTGAGCTCGCGCAAAGGCTTGGATGGCCTTTTGGTAGGCGCATATAGCCCACTCACCGGACGCGGCCTCTGGTACGGCGGCTTCGGCAACTGGGTACATGGTAGCATTCGCGGAGGCGATGCCAACAAAGGCACGGACGCGGGCGACCAAGCAGTAGCCAACCCGGTGCAACGCTTCGAGACGCTTCCCAACAATGGTGTCGTGGCCGACAAGTGGCGCATCACCTACGAAGGCGTGGCACGTTGCAACACGCTCCTTCGACTGACTGCCGCATCCACCGACCCCTCGGTGAGCGATGCCGACAAACTCCGCATCACCGCCGAGGCGCGTTTCCTGCGCGGTCTTTACTATTTTGAATTGGTGCGCATCTGGAAAAACGTGCCTTATGTGGATGAAAACATGACCGCCGATGAAGCCGTCAAAGTGCCGAACACAGCGGACGTTTATCCGAAAATCGAGGCAGACTTTGAGTTTGCCTTCAACAACCTGCCCGAGACGCAGACCGCAGTGGGCCGCGCCAACAAATGGGCGGCAGGCGCTTTCTGGGCCAAGGCACTGCTCTATCAAGGCAAATATGGCGCTGCTCGCACGTTGTTTGATGACATCATCACGCGAGGCTCAACGGCCAAAGGCGACAAATACGGCCTGATGGACAACTATAGCGATGTGTTCAACGCCTCTTTCGACAACAACAAGGAGAGCGTTTTCGCCGTGCAGCATGCCGTCAACACGGGCAGCACCAACAACGCCAGCCACGAGTTCGTGCTGAACTTCCCTTACAACACCGGCTCCGACGGGCCGGCAGGCTGCTGCGGGTTCTTCCAGCCCAGCTTCGACTTGGTCAACTCCTTCCGCGTGGATGCCAACGGCCTGCCTTTGCTCGACAACTCTTACAACCTCCCAGCCAACGAGGTGAAAAGCGATTTTGGCTTGAAATCATCCGACCCGTTCACACCCGATGCCGGACCACTCGACCCACGCCTCGACCACTCTGTGGGCCGCCGTGGCATCCCGTATCTCGATTGGATTGACCACCCCGGCGAAGCATGGATACGCGACCAGAGCTACGCAGGGCCTTATTCCCCGAAAAAGTATGTGTTCCGCAAAGCCACTCAGGACAATTTGACCGACGGCTCTTCTTGGACACGCGGCTGGACATCGCAAAATACCGTTTTAATTCGTTTTGCCGACGTGCTGCTCATGGCTGCCGAGTGCGAGATAGAGGCAGGAAGCCTCGAAAAGGCTCGTGAATACGTCAACTTGGTGCGTGCGCGTGCTGCCAACCCCACTACTTGGGTGAAGCGCGGCGACGGCTCCAACGCCGCCAACTACGTCATTGGCCTCTACAACACACCGTGGACAAGCCAAGACGCTGCCCGCACCGCCGTCCGTTTCGAGCGCAAGCTCGAGCTCTCTGGCGAAGGCCACCGCTTCTTCGATTTGGTGCGTTGGGGCATCGCGGCCACGACCATCAACGCCTACCTGCAATTCGACGGCGCTCGCCTCACCACCGCCCTCGGCGGGGCCACCTTCACGGCTGGAAAAGACGAGCTCTATCCCATCCCGCAGGGTCAGATTGACATTCATGGCGCGGACGTGCTGAAACAAAACAATGGATATTGATTGCGAGCCTTTTTCGCTAATCATCAACAAATCTCACAACGGGGTGATGCCACATCACCCCGTTGTTTTTGCCCCCTCATCCTTCTTGTCAGTTATCCATGAAACACATACTGCCCATCCTAATCTCCTGTTTCTTCCTCGCTCAATGCAAAAAAGAGCCGACGCTTTTTGTGTTGCTCGACAGCAAACGCACGGGCATTGAGTTCAACAACCGCATCACCGAATACGACTCGCTCAACATCCTCAACACCGAATTCATCTACAATGGGGGAGGGGTGGCCGTCGGCGACCTAAATGGCGATGGGTTGCCCGACGTGATTTTCACGGGCAATCAAGTGGAAAACAAACTTTACCTAAACAAGGGAAACTTGCGCTTCGAGGAAGTGTCCCAAGCATCGGGTTTTGTGAAAAAACACCCGCACCAATGGTCGTCGGGCATCAACATCCTCGATATCAACGGCGACGGCAAAGCAGACGTTTACATTTGCAATACCATGCACGCCGCCCCAGAGATGCGCAGCAATCTGCTTTACGTCAATCAAGGAAACAACGCGGCAGGCATCCCCCAGTTTGTGGAAATGGCCGAGGCTTACGGCATCGCCGACACAACCCACTCCTCCAACGCTCAATTCTTCGATTACGACAACGACGGCGATTTGGACCTCTTCATCTGCGCCAATTTCATGGACAAACCCTACCCCAATCGCTATCTCCCAAAAATATCTGACGGAACCGCCATCAACCGCGACCGCCTCTACCGAAACGACGGCCCACCACAAACATCACCCAACGGCGAACGACAAGGAGGCTTCACCGAAATAACTCTAAAAGCAGGCATAATATGGGGCGGATATAGCCATAGCGCCCTTGTAAGCGACTTCAATCAAGATGGCTGGCTCGATATTTTTGTAGCCAACGACTATGTGACCAACGACTTGATTTACCTCAACAACCCCGACACACCGGGGCGATTTGCCAATCAAATCGCGCAAATTTTCAAGCACCAATCCGCCTCTTCCATGGGCAGCGATTTGGCAGACATTGACAACGACGGCAGGTTGGATATGTTCGTGACCGAAATGCTGCCCTACTACAACAAGCGCAAAAAACTCTTCCTCGGCCCCAACAATTACTCCACCTACATCAACAACGAAAACTACGGCTACGAGTACCAATACGCCCGCAACGTGTTGCAACTCCACCGGGGCTTCAACCCCGAAACAGGATTGCCCATCTTCGCCGATGTCGCGTTTTACACGGGCACGCAAGAGACGGAATGGAGCTGGACACCCCTCATGGCCGATTTCGACAACGACGGCCACCGCGATATTTTTGTCACCAACGGTTTCCCGCGCGACGTGACCGACCATGACTTTGGCAGCTACCTCAGCGAGTACAGCGCCCTGGTGCCGCCATTGGAATTGCAAAAACTGATTCCGCAAATCAAAGTGCCAAAATTCCTTTTCAAAAACGAAGGCGACTTGCAATTCAAGGACGTCTCGAAAGCATGGGGCGTGGCCATACCAGCCTTCTCCAATGGCGCGGCATATTCGGACCTCGACAACGACGGCGACCTCGACCTCATCGTGAACAACATCAACGACCCCGCTTTTGTATTTCAAAACACGGCCAACGACAGCAAACAAACCAACAACTTTGTTCGCCTGAAAATAGAAGGCCCAACGCCCCACACAGAGGCTTTTGGCGCTGTGGCCACTATTTTTTTTGAAGGAAAAAAACAAAGCGCCCAACTGCTCTCGGCGCGTGGCTATCTGTCTGCCTCCGAGAACGTGATTCACTTTGGGCTGGGAAAAACCGCGCGCATAGATTCCGTGGTGGTGCGCTGGCCCAACCGCCGCAGCCTCACCCTGACAAAGGTGGCGCTCAACCAAGTCGTTCAAGTCCGATACGACGCAGCCCACCCTACCCTACCCCCCCCTGCCTCGGCGGGCATTTTTGAAATCCTGAACCCCAGCACTTTGGGGCTGAGTTATCAACACGACGACAAGGACTTTATTGATTTTGACTATCAGCGCACCCTGCCACACAAGTTTTCGGAATACGGCCCACAAACGACCGTCGGCGACGTGAATGGCGATGGGCTGGACGATATTTACCTGAGCGGCAGCGCCTACGCCGACGGGACTTGGTTTTTGCAAACCCCACAAGGCAAGTTTGTGCAAAAAAGCGTCGCTTACAAAACAGACCCCTACAAACGCGAAGAGGAGCTCGGAGTCTTGCTCTTCGATGCGGACGGCGATGGCGACAACGACCTCTACATCGTGCGCGGAGGCAGCCAGCACCCGGCTGGCGACACGCTATATCAGGACGTTTTGTGCGTCAATGACGGAAAAGGCAATTTCTCCATCGTTCCCAATGCCTTGCCTCGAGGGGCTTGGTGCGGGCAGGTGGTGCGGGCAGCCGACTTCGACGGCGACGGGGACTTGGATTTGTTTGTCGGCGGTCGGGTGATGCCTCGCTCCTACCCCAAAACCGACCGCAGTTTCATTCTTCGCAACGATTCCAAAGAAAAGGACAAGCCTGTTTTCACCGATGTCACCCAAGAAATCTGCCCCGAACTGGAACACATCGGTCTCGTCACCGATGCGCTGTGGACGGATTTCAATGGCGACGGTCGCCCCGACCTGCTGCTCGCCGGAGAGTGGATGCCGATTACTTTTTTGGAGCAACAGAGCGGCAAGCTTGTCAACACGACCGCTCAGACAGGCCTCGCCGACAAAGCGGGCTGGTGGTCGAGCCTTGTCGCCGCCGATTTTGACGGCGATGGCGATTTGGACTTTATGGCTGGCAGCTATGGCCAGAACCTCTATTTCAAGGGCACGGCAGAAGAGCCGCTGCGCGTCTATGCCAAGGATTTCGACGGCAACGGGTTCTACGACCCATTCATCTCGCTTTTTTGGCGCGATTCGCTCGGCGAGCGCCGCGAATACTTTTATCACACCCGCGACGACGTGATTAAGCAATTGATTCCCCTGCGGAAAAAATTCTACGGCTACGGCGATTTCGGCGAGGCGACCGTGCACGATGTTTTTTCAAAAGAGGAGCTCAAGGGGGCCCAAATACTGACGGCGAATTGGATGTCAACCAGTTTTATCGAAAACCTTGGTCATGGAAAATTCAGGATGACGGCACTGCCGTGGCAGGCCCAGCTGGCCCCTGTCCATGCCATGCTGCCCTACGATGTGGATGGCGATGGCTTGTTGGACGTGCTGATGCTCGGCAATGACTTTGGCATGGAACTGCTGCAAGGCCGCGCCGATGCGTTCAATGGGCTAGTTTTGAAGAACATGGGCCGCAACCAGTTCAGGGCGCTCGATTTGGATGACAGCCATTTCTTCGTGCCGGGCGACGGGCGAGCGTTGGCGAAAGCAACACTTGCCGATGGGCGCGAAATCATTTTGGCCACACAAAACCGGGGAGCCTTGCGCGTGTTGTCTATTCGGAAATAAGCGTTTCCAAGATTCAAATCATTTCGCTCACATTCACAAATGTTTTGAACGATGAAACACATTTTTACCCTGCTGTTTGCTGTGTCTGCAGCGGCGTTGTGTGCCCAACAAGGCACCTTGAAAGAGAGCCTCAAAGTAAAAAGCACCATGCTTGGCCAGGAGGTTGAGTACAGCATTTACCTGCCCTCTGACTACGAGACATCAAGCCGGCGCTATCCGGTGTTGTACCTGCTGCACGGCTTTACTGACGACGAGACGGCTTGGGCGCAATTCGGCGAGGCGCACCTCATTGCTGACCGAATGGCAAATAGCGGCGAAATGGCATCCATGCTCATCGTTATGCCCGACGCGGGCGTGAGTTGGTATGTCAACAGTGCGGATGGAAAAGTGAAGTACGAGGATTTTTTCATCAAAGAATTCATCCCTTTTGTGGACAAGACCTATCGCACGCGCAGCGCAAAGGAATCAAGGGCCATCGCCGGGCTTTCGATGGGGGGCCATGGAAGCCTCATCATGGCGATGAAGCACCCAGAACTGTTTGTGGCGGCGGCTCCCTTGAGCGCGGGCATCTTCACAGAGGAAGAGGTGCTGGATATGCCAGATGAGGCATGGGAAAACGTGTTTGCCAAGCCTTACGGTGCGGGGCTAAAAGGCAAGGAGCGCCTCACGCCGCATCTGTTCCAAAATTGGATTCTGAAAATCGTGGAAAATGCCAGCGCCGACGACCTCAAAAAGGTGCGCTACTACATTGACTGCGGCGACAAGGATTTTTTGATAAAAGGCAACATGGCCCTGCACGCCGCGCTCATTGACAAGAAAGTGCCGCATGAGTTCAGGGTACGCGGCGGCGAGCACAACTGGGAGTATTGGCGCACGGCGTTGCCCGAGGTGCTCAAGTTTGTGAGCCAAAGCTTTCGCCGTTGAGGGCAAGGCGCTGTTATTTCGAGTATTGCAGCGCCTTCATCAGTTCCTCCCAATTGCTCTCCCCGATGGGTATTTCAGCCTCTCCAATTTTGATTTCGCGGTTGCGAATAGACTCAATTTTGGAGAGGTTGACGATGTAGGATTTGTGCACCCGCATAAAGCCAGTTGGTGGCAGTTTTTCCTCGATGCCCTTCAAGGTGGATTTGGTGAGGACGGGTCTTTTCAGATGCTCAAGATAAATCTTGACGTAATCTTTCATGCCCTCAATGTAAGTGATGTTTTTTGTCTCAATTTTCACGAGTGAATATTCTACGTTTACGAAGAAAAAATCAAGTTGTTCTTCGGGGGTTTTTTGGTGTGAAGGCGAGGAGGGCGTATTATGTTCAAGCGCATGGCGCTTGCGATATTCATCGAGTGCTTTAAACGCGGCCTTGGTGAAACGTTCCAGACTGACTGGCTTCATTAGATAATCAATAACATCCAAGTCGTAGCTTTCCACGGCGTAGTTCGAATAGGCCGTCACGAAAATCACCATAGGCTTGTCAGGCAGGCTTTGAAGGAGTTGAGTGCCCAACATGCCGGGCATCTGAATGTCTAAAAACATCAAATCCACCTTGTTTGTTTGCAGCGCCTCCATTGCCTCGAAGGCGTTTTTGCAAGTGCGCACCAACTCCAAGAAGGGGATTTGCCGGATGTTGTCTTCCAGCATTTTGCGAGCCAGGCTCTCATCGTCAACGATGATGCAAGTGAGTTTCATGTTTCTATCTGATGAAGTTGGCAGGGGTTCATTTTGCGTGGCCGAATGCCAGCCACAAGTCTGCTTCAAACCATTCGTCGGTTCGCCTCAGTTCCAGACGATGCGCGTCGGGGTAGAGCAGTTCCAAGCGGCGGCGCACGTTTTGTAAGCCGATGCCCGAGCTGTTGTCTTTTTCTGTCGCGCCTTCTGGCGTGATTTTGTTTCGCACCTTGAACACCATCTCTTCCCCGCTGAATTTCAAATCAATATCAATGATGGGGTCTTTCACCAGCCCCACCCCATGCTTGAAGGCGTTTTCCACAAAAGGAATAAGCAACATCGGTTCGATGAGCTGCCCCCCGTTTTCCCCTTCGATGTGCGTGCGAATGTCCACATCTTCCTCAAAGCGTATTTTTTGCAGCTCCACATAGTTCTCCAAATAGCTCACTTCCTTTTCCAGAGAAATTTGCGCATCGTTGGAGTCGTAGAGCATGTATCGCATCAGGTCTGAAAGTTTGATGGTGACTGGCTCGGCCAAAGGCGATTTGGAGCGGATGAGATAGACGATGCTGTTGAGTATGTTGAAAATAAAGTGCGGGCTGATTTGGGAGCGCAGGAACGAAAGCTCCGACTGTAGCCGCTCTTGTCGTTCCTCGCGCTTTGCCTTTTCTCCTTCCAGCATATACATAACCATGACGTAAACCGTGCTGACCGCGATGACGAAAAACACCGGAAAAATGGCTTTAAAGGCATGAAAGCCTACCCCTTTGTGGTCGGGTGCAAGCAGTGCGTTTTTCATCACGCCTTGCAGCAGGATGAAGAAGATAGCAGTCCCCGACAAGACAAACAGATACTTGGAAAGACCGCGCTTGCGCAGCAGGCGTGGGGCAAGCCACTCGGTGTTCAGGAAGAATAGGGGAATGTTCGTCAGCATGGCAGGCAGAATTTTCAGATAGAACTGCTGCCTTTTGCCGTCATCGTGGTCGAAAGAAATGAAAGGCGAACCAAGCCAAAGCCCAAAAAAAGCCAGGATAATGAGCCAGCGCACCAGTTGGTCGGACGTGATGTTTTTTCCGAATAATGTCATGCCAAAAATAAGTCGGACAAATATAGGTATGTACGGGCGGCATTTTTATAGGTGGCGACAAAGCGCACAATTGAGGCGATGTAGTGGGAAATAATGGCAGATTGATGCCTCCTTTCCGCAGTCGCTGCTGGGAAAATCAAAATCGGCTTACATTTACCCCAGCTTTTTTTTCCAAAAACATATTTATGCGACAACACCTTACCCTCCACTTGCCTGCCATCATCCTGACTTCGGCGGGCCTGTTTTTTTCCACCTTGCTTTTTGCGCAAAACGCCACCCTTAAAGGCATCGTCACCGATGCCTCTACGAGAGAAACGTTGCCCGGCGTCACCGTGCGCGTGGGCGACAGCGGCACCGTCACCGACGAAAGCGGCGCTTACACGCTCTCTTTGGCCCCGGGCAATTACGAAATCAGCTTTTCCTTCATTGGCTACGAATCCAAAACACAGACGGTCAGGCTGCTGGCAGGCCAAACGCGAGAACTGAGCCTGCAACTCGGTGGCGTGGATAACATATTGCAGACTGCTACCGTCACTTCCGGCAAATTCGAAAAACCGCTCGGCGAAGTCACCGTATCGCTCGATGTGCTCAAACCCCGGCTCATAGAAAGCACGAACACGACCTCGGTGGACGAGGTGCTGGTGAAGGTGCCGGGCGTGAGCATCGTGGACGGGCAAGCCAGCATTCGGGGGGGCGCGGGGTTTTCCTACGGAGCCGGCACCCGTGTGCTGATTCTGGTGGACGACATTCCCGCCTTGCAAGCCGATGCGGGATTTCCCAACTGGGACGACTTCCCGGTAGAGAATATCACCCAGATGGAGGTGCTCAAAGGCGCGGCTTCTGCCCTGTTTGGCTCTTCGGCCATGAACGGCATCATCAATATCCGCACAGGCTACGCCAAGGACAAGCCAGAAACCAGCGCCGCCGTGTTCGGGAAAGTCTGGGGCGACCCAAAGGACAAGGTGAAAAAGTGGTGGGGCACCGACTCATCCGAAATCCAGCTGCCATTGGAAACGGGGTTTAGCTTTGCCCATCGCCAAAAATTCAACCGGCTGGACTTCGTGTTGGGCGCTTACGGCCTCTATCGAGACAGCTACAACCGCGACACTTATGTCCGCTACGGACGCATTACCCCCAACCTCCGCTACCGCGTCAACGACCGCCTGAGCTTGGGGCTGAACACTAACTTCAACTTTGGCCGCAGCGGGAGTTTCTTCATCTGGGGCAACGACACGGACCGTGCTTACCAAGCAGGGCTGAACTCAGCCTCCCAATCGCTCGGACGCCTGCGCTTCAACATTGACCCCACCGCCCAATACTTCGACCGAGGCGGCAACCGCCACAAATTTTTGGGTCGCTATTACTATGTGAGAAACAACAACTCCGGCAATCAGAGCAACGACAGCCGAATGTACTACGGCGAATATCAGTATCAGCGCCGCATGGACCACATCGGCTTGGTGGTGACTGCCGGCGTGGTGGGTATCTACACCACCGTGAACGCCGAACTCTACAACAACGCCAAATACGACACGCGCAACTTGGCAGGATACGCTCAACTCGACTACAAGGCATTCAACCGGCTCAACCTCTCCGCAGGTGTGCGCTTGGAGCAAAACCGCTTGCAAAGCCCTGATACCGTGCGCGTCACGCCCGATTCGCTCTATCGGATTCCCAATGGAGTCACCAAAGAATCGAAGCCAGTGTTTCGCTTTGGCGCCAACTATCAATTGGCACAAGCTACCTATCTCCGCGCCTCTTGGGGGCAGGGATACCGCTACCCCACCATCGCGGAGAAATTTATCAACACAGATTTTAGCGTAGGCAACAACGTGCGCCCCAATCCCGCCCTCGTGTCGGAGACTGGCTGGACGGCAGAACTGGGGCTGAAACAAGGATTCCGCATCGGCCAATGGCAGGGCTATGTGGACGTGACGGGCTTTGTGCAGGAATACCAAAACATGATGGAGTTCGTGTTGGCAGGACTGACGATACTGCCCACCCTGGGCGCCAGCTTCGAATCACAAAACACAGGCGACACACGCATCACGGGCGGCGAGATTTCCGTCGTCGGGCAAGGGCAAATCGGAAAAGGCACCTTGTTCATCATCACTGGTTTCACTGGAATCAACCCCAAATACAAAGAGTTCAACGACTCGCTGCAACTAAACGTCTATCGCACTTCCGACACCACCAACGTGCTGAAATACCGCTACGACAATAGTTTCAAATTCGACGCGCAATACGACATCAAGCGTTTTTCGTTCGGCGGCTCCGTGCAGTACAATAGTTTCATGCGCTCCATTGATGCTATTTTTGAGGCTAAACTTTTCAATCTGGAGCTCAACACCCCAGAGGAATTCGTGGCCGTGCGCAATTTCCGCAAAACCCACAAGGGCTTCACCGTAGTGGACGTGCGAGCTTCCTACAAGCTGACCGATTCATTAAAACTCAGCGTGCTGTGCAACAATCTGCTCAACGAGGAATATGCCGTGCGGCCTGCTTTGCTCGAAGGCCCGCGCAACTACACGCTGCGGTTGGATTGGAAAATTTAGAAGAGACCCTGAAATGCCCCCACGAAACATTTCGCACAAGTGAGTTTCGACAGGATTGACAAGATTTGCAGGACTTGCACCTTCTTTGGCCGAAACCTGCAATCTTGTCAATCCTGTCGAAACTCAAGCTTGTGCCCCCCCTTCTTGATTCATCACTTTCTTGCCGCTGCCTTTTCTTTGCAAACACATACATACCTGCAACATCATGATGAATACGACGCGAAACACCTCGCTAACATATTGGCTGGCTTTTCAAATCGCTCTATGGGTTGGGAATGGCTGCGGCACATCGCCGCAGGCCAATCAAAAGCCCGAACAGGCAAAAGCCCATGCCGCCGCCGCCACTTTTCAATTCAGCAAGGCACCCCCTATCACGCACAACGACCATGCAAGCAACTGGTGCAACGAACAGTTCACCGATGCCGTGCTGGTCAGCGCCGACCCGGCCAACGTCAACCGGAGAATTTTTGTGTTGGGAGAAGGCATCTACCGCGTTGCGGTGCAAGCCGGCAACATGGCCAGCCTGTTCCTGCTGCAAAAGTCGGGTGAGCACAAGGTAGAGCTGTTCACCAGCGATAATTTTCCCCTGTGCCTGTCATTTAGAAAAAGCTTTGGCATGGCTCCCGACAATGCTTGGTTCAATTACGACAACGAGCGCGGCATCGCCTACACCGTGGAAGCCCAGCCCACCGACAATGGGCTTTATATCATCATCGTCTTGCCACCCACGCCGACCTACGGGCTGAACGTGCACCGCTGTGTCGGTTGCCAATAAAAAGCGGTTTTTCAAAACGACTTTGCCCAGATGGGGGTTTCCGTGTAGGTTTGCCCCAAAAAAGTGACTATGAGACGCTGTCGTTTTTTGTTCCCCATTGTTTTTTTATTCGCTCAACTGGCGAGCCTCTCGGCCCAAGTGCCTGCCGGATATTGGCAACAGCGGGTCGAATATCAGATTGATATTCGCCTCGACGACCAGACGCACGCCGTGCAGGGCCGGGAAAAACTAAAGTATTTCAACAACTCCCCCGATACGCTGCGCCGCGTTTTTTTCCACCTCTACTGGAATGCTTTTCAGCCAAACAGCGCCAACGCTCAATGGGTAAAACGGCTTCAGGATGCCGAAACGAGCCGCCAATACATCGAGATGAAGCCGGAAGAAATGGGCAAACAAGACATCTTCCTCGTGCATCAGAATGGCAACGCCGTTTCGTACAGGGTGAACGAAACGATTATGGAAGTGACGCTCAATCGCCCGCTGTCGCCCAATGACTACGCCGTGTTCGACATCGCTTGGCAAGGTCAGGTGCCTATTGTGGTGGGGCGTGGCGGGCGCGACAATTCGTCGGGCGTGGCCTATTCCTTCACGCAATGGTACCCCAAAATCTGCGTCTATGACCGCCATGGCTGGCACGCCGACCCGCACGTCGGGCAGGAGTTCTACGGCGAATACGGGTCATTCAAAGTCAATATCACTTTGCCCAAAAAATATCTCGTGGCCGCCACTGGCGTTTTGCAAAATGCCAACATCATAGGTTTCGGCTACGAAGACGAAGGCGCAAAGCCCGCGCCGAACTACGGCTTGGTGAACGTCTGGAAATTCGAGGCAGACCATGTGCACGACTTCGCTTGGTCTGCCGACCCCGAATATGTCCATGAAAAAGTGAAGGCGCGGGACGGGTTGATGCTCCACTTTATCTACCAGCCATCGCCAGCAGTCGCGCAGGCTTACAAAGCCCTGAAAAAATTCGCGGTGGAACAACTGCCCTACATCGAGGCAAACTTTGGCAAGTACCTCTACCCCCAATTCACCTTTGCGGAAGGCGGCCAGTGGGCTATGGAATACCCCATGCTCACCCTCATCGAACACAATGGCTCCGACACCGACGTGACCCCCACCGCGCTACACGAATGGATGCACAACTGGTACTACGGCATGATGGGCAACAACGAAAACGCGGAGCCTTGGCTGGATGAGGGCTTCACCAGCTATGCCACCTCCGACATACTCGGAAACGCCGAGCCGAAAAAGGCCGCCCAAACACGCCGCTCCGCGCTCAAACAAGTGGCGCAGATGGGCAATAAAATCGCCGACCCCGTGGCCACGCACGCCTATTCGTATCAAAACTTTGATTGGTATGGGTTCAACGCCTACCCCAAAGGCGAGGCTTTTCTGTGGCAGTTGCGATACATCGTGGGCGACGAAACGTTCAGAAACGGAATGTTGCGCTACCACGCCGACTGGCATTTCAAACACCCCTCCGGCACCGATTTCATGCGCACGATGGAACGCGCCTCCGGCATGGAACTCGATTGGTACTACGCAGGCTGGATAAAAGCCGTCAGAACGATTGACTATGGAGTGGAGACACCTGTGGCCGACGGCCCTTCGTCGTGCAAGCTGATATTGAAAAATCACGGCAGCCTGCCCATGCCCGTCGAGGTGTTGGTCACTTACCGCGATGACAATTCCGAGCGCCATTATGTCCCCTTGGATTTGCAGTACGGCACCAAAAATTTCCCCGACAACAGCGGCGTCATCAAACACCCGCCTTGGAATTTTTCGGTGGACACCTATGAGATTCGTTTGGAAAAACCCGCCACGAGCATCAAGTCCGTCAGCATTGACCCCGACGAATGGACGGCGGATACCAACCGCGCGAACAATCGAAAAGATTTCTGAAAAACACTCGCTGACACCGCCCACCACTGTCGGCCCTAATGCCTCGCCAAGAACAGGCGCCGGACAATGCGCATTTCGGCATTTTCGATGGCGACAAAGTACAGGCCGTTGCCCAAACCCTCCACAGGCAGTTCGAGGGTGGACTCTCCTTTGGGAAAACCTACCCCATTGAGCACGCGCACTTGGCGGCCCATCGCATCGAACACCCTGATATCGGCCTCGAAGGCGGCATCGGGAGCATTGACGTAGATGCCCACTGCCCCACCCACAGATGCCGGGTTGGGAACGATTTTCACGGCCATCAAGGAATCTGTTTCTATCTCACCCTCGATGGTCGAGGTTCTGAAATTGCGTTGGCGCGTGGCGGCGCAGGTCACATACTCGTTGAAAGGGCGCACCCTCCAAAAGTACTGGCGATTGCCCTCCAAGCCAGTCACTATTTTGGAGTTGGTGGCCACCACAAAGCTTTGGAAGGCGCTCGTGTTGTAAGTAGCCACCCTATCCACTTCCAGCAAATAATAAGTAGCGCCAGCCACAGGCCGCCATTCCAGCCGCACTTGGTTGGAGAAGGTCGTGGTGGCACCATTGGGCGGGTCGAGCAGCAAGTCTTCCGGGGTGTTGATTTGCAAGGCAGCAGGCGCGAAAGAGTTGTTGAGATAATTGCGCGTGGCCGATTGGCGGTCGGCCAAGATGACAGCCTGCTGCTGCGGAGTGAACTCGTAGTTGCAATTGCTGAAGTACCCCATGTAGTTGTTTTCCATTGGGTTCACCAGCTCGCCTTTGGGGTCTCTGGCACCGCCGTTGTAATTGGAGCAGCCATTCTGGCAAAAACCAAAATTGTAATCGGGAGGCGTGTCGCACAATAGGTCGGCAGCGGTCGTGCAATTGGAGCCATCCTGATGCTCCGTGAAGATGGGGCCTCCGCCGGGTTTGTAAGGAGCGATGGCTGGCGCAATAGGCCAGCCCGGAGCGTCTGGTCTGAAGCAGGGCGAACGAGCAGGCTCGTCGCTGTATTCTTCCCATCCATAAAATGTGTGGCGCAAAGAGAAAAAATGGCCGACTTCGTGGGGCAACGTGCCGTTGGAATTGAGGCCGTTGATTTGGTCTCGGCGGCTCACAATCCAATCGTTCGAGGGGCTATAGTAGGCCAAAGTGGTGCCATTGCCGGGCCCGGTGCCCGCTTGGTTCACGACGTAGATATTTAGAGCGGTCGTGTGCCGCCGATTTTGCATCAAAAGGCTGTTGCTCTGGTTGTTGTACACGTTTTCATTGTTGATGGAATAATCAAACAACCCATAAGTGGGGTGCGGCCTTAAGTAAAACCGCATTTCCATTGGCTCGAATGCCTGATTGAGCACGCACAACTGGTTGAGAATATCCCGCTCCCTTGCTTTGCCCCCCCCACTCGCATCGCCCACCAGATGGAAGCACAAAGGGACGTATTGCACCGCTCCGCGCTCCGCCACTTGCCCTGCATTGACAGCAGCAATGTTTGCCAGCAGGCGCTCGGTGTACGCTGCTTGGTCAGCCGTCGAAGTGCCGCAAGCGCCATTCTCGACTTGTGCGGGGAGCGAAAAAGCGAGACCTTCAAACAAGAGCAAAAGGAAGAACAACTTTTTCATCGCGCTTGATTTTTTGTAAAAACTTAGGCAGCCCCAAGCGTGCTAAGACTCGGTTGACAGGCTTATAGGTTTTTGACAGGATTTACACGATTTACAGGATTCTCGGCGGCGAAGCCACTCCATCTATCCTGTAAATCGTGTAAATCCTGTCAAAAATTCAATGTCTGCTGTCCTGCCTAAGTTTTTACGATTTTTTTTAAAAAATAACGACAGCCGGGCAATTTTAGAACGCCTACCTTAGCCGCATTGTTGGGGAATGACAATTTGGGGCAAATGTTTGCAACGTTGGCCAAGAATTTTGGGTCTGAATCACGAACCCCAAGTCTGCCCCAAGAGAAAGGTATGGCGAGAACAAAGCCTCCAACCAAATTTTTGCTTTTTTTGGGACATTTGAAACGCCTCGCGTTTGCTTCACCCGACCCGCCAAAAGGATGTTAACTTTACAATAATTCTGATTTAGACCTGTTTGGAGATTTTTTTCCAAATAAAATTGTTTGTATTTTTGTAATGTCATATCTTGCAAACAAAAACAAGCACATCCAAACACATTCGCCTCTATTTTTCAGAATTAAATTCTGGTACGATGAAAACGAAACAACATTCCACTACCGGCATCCTCATCAGCCTTCTACTTCTTTTCCTTCCGTTCGCAAGCGGCGGCCAGAAAACGGCAGCCCCCAAGTCGGTTTTTGAGCATCTGACAAAGACCGAAGGGGCCAAAATGACCCTTGAGTTGGACCTCACCACACTGCTCGAAAATCGCAAGAAGGACCAGTACCTCCCCGCCACACTGACCACCGACGATGGAAAGGTGTATAAAGTGGAGGTGAAGCCGCGCGGCAAGTTTCGCCGCAAAATAGCCGACATACCGCCACTGAAAATAAAATTCAAGAAAAAAGACCTGACGAGCCAAGGGTTCGACACCCTGAACGAGATAAAACTGGTGCTGCCGGCCTACAACAACAGCCTCGGCGAAGAGTTGGTCGTGAAAGAGTATATCGCCTATCGTATGTTCGAGCACCTCACCTCTGCCAGCGTTCGCGCGCGGCTGGTTCGGCTCACTTTAAGAGACATGCACGTGGAACAATCGCGGAAAATGCTCGCCATACTGCTGGAGGACGAAGAAGAGACCGCTGCTCGCATGAAGGGCGAGCTTGTGGAGCAATACGGCACTTCGCCCGATAGCCTGATTATGAATCAGGCGGCTTTGGTCTCCGTTTTTCAGTACATGATAGGCAACACGGATTGGGATATTGCCATGCAGCGCAACGTGCGGCTCATCAAGTCGCCCGAATCGGGCAAAATTCTGGTAGTTCCCTACGATTTCGACTTTTCCGGCCTTGTGAGCGCTCCATACTCCAGCCCCGCTTCCGACACCGGCCTGAAAACCGTGCGCGACCGCTTCATGATGGCCAACGGCATCAGCCCTGACCACTTGAAGCGAGCGATAAAAATCGTGCGGAGCGCCAAAGAGGACTTCTACTCGCTCTGCCGCACCAAGCACCTGTCAAGGTCGGCCTCTCAGGCGGCTATTGATTATTTGGAGACGTTTTTCTTGCAGGTGGAAGGGCGGGAAGACGTGCCCATGATGTTCAGAATGCCCGAAACAGACTGACCAGTTTAGTTTCTCCACCGCCCATTCGAGGCTGTCTCACAAGTTTAAATTTCGACAGGATTAACAAGATTTACACTTTTTTTTACCCGAAAAAGAGCGCGAATCTTGTCAATCCTGTCAAACAAACATCACTTATGAGGCATCCTCGAATGGCGCACGTTTTCAGCATCTTAACCCAATCCGTGGCGATTCGCATTTTCTCATAGCCAAACCCTTATCCGATTGGCACGTTTGGGTAGATTCCTCATCTTTGCCCCCTCTACGACTAAGTTCAGTTTGTTTTGAGTTATGAAAAATGTTTGCTTCGTCTTTTTTGTTTTGCTCGGAGGCTTGACGGCTTGTTTCCAAGCGCCCGAAAAGCGAGTGTTGCCCATCTTGGGCGAACGCGATATCTCGCCCGCTGGCGATACGATTTACCGAGAGATTCCAGACTTTGCTTTTATTGACCAAGACAGCCAGTTGGTGACAAATGCCACGTTCGACGACAAAGTGTATGTGGTGGATTTCTTTTTTATTCATTGCCCCACGATTTGTCCGAGGGTCAAGAAAAACGGTCTGCGTATTTACGAAAAATATAAGGACGATACCCGTGTCGTGCTGCTCTCCCATTCCATTGACACCAAAAACGACACGGTGGCAGCACTGCGCCGACACGCTGAAAAACTTGGCATCGAGACCCAGAGGTGGCATTTGGTGACGGGCGAGAAAGATGCGATTTATGGCATAGCCGACGATTATTTCAGCGTAGCTACCGAAAACCCTGACGCACCGGGTGGGTTTGACCACTCTGGGCGCTTGATTTTGGTGGACAAAAAACGCCGTGTGAGGTCTTTCTGCGATGGCACCGATGCCAAAGACGTGGACCGCTTCATGAAAGACATTGATTTGCTGTTGGAAGAGCAATTTCGGCAGTAAGCCCGATTAGATGACGAAAGCAGACTCTAAGACTATGGTATTCAGGCAATTGCTTGCCACACTTCTTTTTCTTGGCACTTTCACTCTTGTTTCTTGCGAAAACCATCCATACCGCGAAGGGGAACGCCTGTATAAGGCCAACTGCGCGAATTGCCACATGGACTCAGGTGAAGGATTGGGGGCGCTCATCCCTCCTTTGGCTGGCGCTGACTACCTGAGACTAAATCGAGAGAAGCTGCCGTGTGTGTTGCGGTATGGCTTACAGGACACGATTGTCGTGAATGGGAAAATCTATGCCGAAACGATGCCCGGCGCAACAAAACTCTCAGAAATACACATCACAAACATCCTGAACTACGTCAATACTGCATGGGGGAACGCGAACGAGCCTTACCGACTGGATGAGGTGCGGATGCTGCTGGAGAATTGCGCCGAATAGGGACTTTAGTTCAATTGGTGTTGGCCAACTTTTTTTGAATAGCCTCTACTGTTTCCAGTGGAATCTCCAGAAGTTCTGCTATCTGGTTCGTGGCGAAGCCTTTGACTAGAAGCTTTTCAATGTGCTTTGCGGTCACCTCGGCTATTCCCTCCGCGCGACCTTCCGCGCGACCTTCGGCTATTCCCTCCTCGCGGCCTTGTTTTCGGGCCAATTGTTTGTAATGCTTCGTGACGATTTGTTCGATAGTCATGGTTGGCACTGATTTGTAGTGTTTATCTATTTCGTGTGCAAATTTATCGTGGTTTTCCATGTTTTCAAAATTTACATAGCCATCAATGAAATCAAGCAACTTGCGAATTTTCTCTTTTTCAAATCCTTTTTGCAGCAGTTTTTTGACCAGCGACAATTTGATTTTCATTTTACCTTCATCATCAAGCCTATGTTTTTGGAGGCCATAATAGGCGGCCTCCATCACAATAGCAAACGGATTGAGACTGCCTTCGTACTCTTCTGGTGGATGAGCAGACACTTTGTAAATCGGATATTCGTAGCGCAAACGGGTTCCCCAAATGCCACGCTCGTAAGCATCGGGTAAAAAGCGCTCGTTTTCATCGGTGAGCACAGCCAGAGCCGCTACTTGCCTGTCGTACCGCTCAGAGATTCGATAGTATGCCTGATACATTCGCTTGGGGAAATCGGGGTCGTGATACCCCTGTACCTCGATATGAATCAACAACCAGTTGTATCGCCCATTCTTGAGTCTGATTTTCACCAACTTGTCCACTACCCGGCCTTTTTGCTGGGTGCGCGGAAAGATTCGGGCCAATTCTTTGTCCAAAAATTCAGGTGCATGGGAGAAATCAATCTCGTCGGCATTTTGGGGAAAGAAAAAATACATGGAGTCTTGGAAAAAGTCCTCAAAGATAGTTTTCCAAAGCTGGTCTCGAATGCTCATATTGTTGGGTTGATTTGACGTTGGCGACGATTCGATAATGCTGTGCGAAGATATCCAATCGGCACTTCACAAACACGATGCCTCGGCTTTCAGGCAGCCCAATATGCCAGCCCGCGACACAAAAGCCCCGCAGCAATTTGGCATATTGGCCGCTCTCCCTACTTTTGGCACTCATTCCCTAAGGCGGGAGTGACTTGGAAGCAATTGCCTACATACTAAAGATGAAAAAAGTTTTCCTACTAATCGCCGCGCTCGGGATGGCGAGCGCGATGTATGCCCAAACACCGGTCAATGACGACTGCGCCGGTTTGATTGACCTCGGAATCGCGCCGAACTGCACGCCTGATGTTTACACCAACGTCGGCGCCACGCCGACCAATATCGGGAACGACAACTTGCCCAGTTGCTTCAACAGCGGAGTAGCGCAACGCGATGTGTGGTTTATGTTTACCTGTCCCGACACGCTGTTCGATTTTCGCATCACGCTGACGGGCGTGGGCAACACTCCCATCACGAACCCGGAGTTTGCGGTCTATCGCGGCGAATGCGAGTTTGATGGCTTGGCCGAGCTCTTGTGTCGCAAGGCGACGCTTGGCGAAACCAGCCTTTTCCTTGATGTGACAGGGCTTACGCCCGGAGCGCAATACTTCATCCGGGTGTCGGACTATTCGCTGATGGCGACCCCCAGTTCCGGCGAATTCACTCTTTGCGTGGACAAGATACCTCCGATTGTCACGATTGACCAAGGCAGTTCATCGCTGTGCAGCGGCACGCTTTACGACTCTGGCGGGCCTGACGGCGACTATGGGCCGAACGAAGACCACACGTTTGTGATATGCCCAAACCAACCGGCTCCCTGCATCACTTTCACATTGGAGTATTTCAATATCGAGGATGGCTTTTTGGGCGATGTATTGTCTTTTTATGATGGCGACAACACCAATGGACAACCCATTACCCAAATAAATGGCCCCGGTTTCTTTGACCCTGCCGGCGGCGGCGGCGTTTGCTTTCAGGTGCAAGCCACGAGTGGGTGCCTCACGGTCCAGTTCATTTCGAACGCAAATGTTCAGTTTGAAGGCTGGAAGGGAACATGGGAGTGCAGCAACAGCCCTTGCCCTCCGCAAGAGATGCTGAGCGTGAACAACAACGTCACTCCCGCTCAAATCGCCGATGCGGTAGCCACCCCGCTCACGACGGTGACTGTGGCTGGCATCAATTGCCCCAGCGGCGGCTATGGCACATTCAGCTTTCCCACCGACAACAATACCCTCGGATTGGGCAAGGGCTTGCTACTCACTTCCGGCAGCACACAAGTGGCTATCGGGCCGAACCTGCAGACAGGGGCAGGCGTGTTGCACAACTCACCCGGCGATGCCAACCTTGACTATTTGTCGCAACAACAGGGCAACGGCCAGCCTTCTTTCGATGCTTGCATCGTGGAGCTGGACGTTTTCGCCGGCACGGACGAGCTCGTGTTCGAGTACATTTTTGGCTCGGAAGAGTATCCAGAATATGTAAATTCAAATTTCAACGACATATTCGCATTCTTGATTTCTGGGCCGGGCATCGCGGGCGACCCGGGCTTGGGAGGGGCCAAGAACATCGCTATTTTGCCCAACTCCAACACGCCTGTGCAAATCAACAGCGTGAACAACCTGAACAATTGGCAATACTACCGCAACAACGAGGGCAACCAGACATTGGCCCAAGTGATTCAGTACGATGGCTTGACAGCCGACTCTTTGGGAAAGAAAAAAAGCCTGACGGCGCGTTCCAATGTGGTTCCTTGCAACACTTACCGACTCAAATTGGCGATTGCCGACAGGGGAGATGCGGCATTCGATTCGGGTGTGTTTGTTTCCGAAATCAAGGCAGGCACCCCGGACATTACGGTTCAATTTGCTGGCAACATTGATTATCTGACCGAAAACTGTCTGGAAGGAATCCCCAACACAGTTATTTTCACGATACCAAACCCGCTCCCGCAGGTATCCAATTACACGGTCACGATAAGTGGCTCGGCCACTCGCGACGTTGATTACACGACCAACATACCCGACATCATTACCTTCCAGCCGGGTCAGACCAATATTTCCTTCAACATCACCCCCATACCCGATGCTTTGATAGAAGGCACGGAAACCATTATCATTCAACTTTCCAACGATTTTGGATGCGGCACCGTGCTTTTGCAAAACATCGTCATCGAATTGAGAGACCAAGCGGAGGTGAGCGTGGTGGGTGGCGACACCCTCTTTGTGTGCGCTGGCGCTACTCTCCAATTGGAGGCCGAAGGCGCGGTGGATTATTTCTGGTCGCCGCCCGGCGCGGTGAGCAACCCATTCATCCCAAATCCCACGACCACGCCGACGCAAGATTTTTGGTTATCGGTAACGGGCACCTTGGGGGCTTGCACTGACACGGATTCTGCATTTGTAAAAATCGTGGACCCTACCATCGAAATTGTCGCTTTGAGCGACACCAACGTATGCCAAGGAACGCCCGTGTTTTTGCAAGCCAACAACAATGTCGGGAATACTGGCCTCGTATGGACTCCCACTATCGGACTGGACGACCCAACAAGCCCAACCCCGACCGCCACGCCTTCTGTCACCACCACTTACACTGCAACCGTCACGATTGCTGGTTGTTCGGCAAGCGACCAAATCACCATCAATGTGGACACCTTGTTTTTTCCAAAATTGCAGGCCGACACCACAATTTGCCAGAATTACTCGGTGTCGTTGGGTGAAATACTGAGTGGCACCACCAAGTACGAATGGACACCGCCCACAGGCCTGAACGACGTGAACAGTTCAGGACCGGTTGCTACACCCGACGCGACCACAACCTACACGCTCACCGCCACAAGCGCGAATGCCTACTGCTCACAAACAGGCACCGTTGCCGTGACAGTCATTCCCGCCGACGTGGATATTTTGGGGGCTGAATATCGGGAGATTTGCCTCGGCGACACCGTGCAACTCACCGCGGTAGTCAACCCAGGCGATGCCCAATCAGTGCAGTGGTCGCCGCCGTTTTACCTGAGCAACACCACTGGCCCCAATACCGTGGTGACGACCGATGAGACCATCACCATTGTTGCCACCTATACGGTGAGTGGCTGCTTGGTGCGCGACTCCGTTCGCATACGAGTGGATTCGTTGCCCGACCAAACGATTGTTCGGATTGAAGACAAGGAAATTTATTGCCCCGGCGACACGGTGATTCTGGTTTCGCCTACTTATGAACCCGCTAATTTTCCAGATATTCAAATCAACTGGTTGCCTTTTGGCGGTCAGGAAACACCCGTTGATTTGTGGAACATGGTCATCACAGCCACCGTGACCCATGTTTTCGAGCGCGTCGTCGTCAATCGTGGTTGCACTGACATTTCCTTTGTGGAAGTGCCGGTGGGGGTGCCGCCGATGCTCACCATCGTGGCCACTCCGCCCGAAATTTGTCCCGGTGAAACCTCGCAAATCCTCGTGACCGTGGATCCGCCCAACACCAAGTTGGAATGGCAGGACATGCCCCCCTCATTGTCTTGTTCCGAATGCCCCAACCCTGTTGCATCGCCCAGCGCCACCACAACCTACAACTTGACCACGCCCGAGGCTGATTGCCCCTCTGGAGCGAGCATTACCGTTCAGGTGCTGCCGCTTCCCGCGCTCAATTTGCCATTCAACCCTGTCATTTGCCTCGGCGGGCCGGGCAGACAACTCAACACCATCACAGAGCCGGGGGTCACTTATACTTGGACGCCACCCACCGGGTTGGACAACCCCTTTAGCGCCACCCCGACGGCCAATCCGACCGTCACCACCATATACAACGTGTTGGCGGAAGGGCCAAGGTGCGTCGCGCAAGGCATGGTGACTGTGACCGTCGCTTCCGCCACCATTGACGCAGGCCCCGACCGCACCATCTGTTTTGCGGAGGGCACCACGCTCACGGCGACCGTGAATGGCACCCCGGGCAATATCACTTGGCAACCCGGAGGACAGGCCGGCCCGACATTCAACGTCAACCCGCCAGCCACCACCACTTACACGGCCACGCTGATTTACGGAGCCGACTGCGTGGCAAGCGACGAGGTGACGGTGACGGTGATACCGAGCGTGACTATCAGCCCCATCATGGCAGAGCCTGACCCTTCCGATACCCTCTGCATCGGGGTGCCCATCACATTGCAAGTGGAGGTGACACCAACGGATGCGACCATTGCTTGGCTACAAAACGGCACCATACTGACTGGCATCACTGGCGATTCGGTCACGTTCGTTCCACAAGTGGTGGAAGGCTCCTCGACCTTCTCGGCAAGAGCAACCAATCCAAATGGCTGTTCGGCAAATTCCGCCGAGGTCACTTATGATTTTAAGCGCTGCATAGCCGTTCCGAACGCTTTCACGCCGGGCAATGGCGACAGTGTGAACGACTTCTTTGGGCCACTGCTCTTTGGGAGCAACACGGAAGTGCGCACTTTCCAAGTGTTCAATCGTTGGGGCACCAAAGTGTTTGAGTCCACGCCCAATCAGCCGCGCTGGGACGGCAGGCACAATGGGAAGGATGCGCCCAGCGACGTGTACGTTTATTACATCGTGCTGCGCTATGCCAACGGCGACGAGGAAAAAATTAAAGGGGATGTGACCTTGCTGCGCTGACAAAGCACCCTAAAAAAAATCGTAAAAACTCAAGCAGCCCCAAGCGTTTAATACTCGGTTGACAGGCTTATTGGTTTTTGACAGGATTTACACGATTTTACAGGATTCTCGGCGGCGAAGCCACTCCATCTATCCTGTAAATCTTGTAAATCCTGTCAAAAATTCAATGTCTGCTGTCCTGCCTAAGTTTTTACAAAAAATCATTGGTCAATTTGACCTCAACACGCGGGCCGCACCGAGCATTCGGGGCGGCTCGCACTTTTTTATTCGAAAAAACCAAACATGCCATGCAGACGCAAACACAACATTTTTTGCCGCGAAGTGTCATTTTGGCCCTTTTTTGACGGAGCGAAATTTTTTATCTCTTTTTTTTCGTCATTTGCCAAACGTTTATGAAAAATGCAGTACGTTTGCCAAATAACAAAACAGTTGCTTTTTTGCGAAGCCATCTTCTAAACTCCGGGCGGCGAAAGCGTTCTCGCTAGTATCTAAGCAACTACTCTCCTACACCGATTTATTTCATCCTTACACCCCGTGGCCTTCGCAACGGGTGAATGTTCTTTTCCGTAAAGGCTCTAAACACACAAACTTTCTGTTCTTCATGAAATTTTTCTACCACATCCTTACCTGTGCCCTGTCAATCCTGTGTTATCCGCTTTTTGGTCAATGTCCGCCTCCGGGATTCCCCGACGCGGGGAACACATGCGTCCAAGCGCCCGTGTTGTGCGAAAACCTTGACGGTTATTGCAACACCATCAATAACAACAACCAGCAGCAAAACTTTCCAGGATGTGGCGGGCAGTTTGTGTTGAACAATGATGAATGGTTCGCATTTTTTGCTGGCACCACCTCTATCACCATCCAAGTGACACCCAGCAACTGCACGCCCGGCCCAAATATGGGCTTGCAAGGCGGCATCTACTCTGCTTGCGTCAGCCAGCCATTGGCTTTGCAATGCCAGTGCACGCAGAACCCGTTCATCTTGAGTTCAAACAACTTCGTCGTCGGTCAGATTTACTACTTCGTGCTTGACGGATGCGCTGGCAACGTGTGTGACTACTCGATTACCGTGCTTTCCGGCTCCACCGTCGGTGTGCCGCCCAACGACCCCGGCCCCATCACTGGCTTGCAGGAGGTGTGCCAAAACTCCACGACGGGCTACTCGCTTCCACCAGTTGGAGGCGCTACAACATATACTTGGACCCTCACACCAAACATAGGCACCATTAGCGGCTCCGGCCCGAACGTGAACGTCAACTGGGGCAACAACACCACCTCTGCCGACCTTTGCGTCACCACCGCAAACGGCTGCTATGCCAACCCCACCCCATCATGCATCACCATTGACGTGATTCCGACACCTTCCGCGACCATCTCCGGTAGTGGACAATTGTGCCAAGGCGGCGGTGGCACCGTCAACTTGACGGTCACTTTCACGGGTGAGGGGCCATGGACGTTTACCCCCACCTTTAATGGCTCCCCCCAAGCGCCCATCACAACGAGTGAAAACCCATATACTTATACGGTCAACCAAGTGGGCAACTATGGCTTGCAAAACGTGTCCGTGCCGGGTGGCGCGAATGGCTGCAACGGTACGGTTTCAGGCTCGGCATCAGTGACACAAGTTACCATCAATGCCTCCGCCGCAGTCATCAACTCTCAATGTGGCCTCGACAATGGCGGCATCAACCTTACCGTCAGTGGCGGCACCCCACCCTATTTGTTCCAATGGTCGAACGGCGCGACAACGGAAGACCTCAGCAACATTCCTGCTGGCTCCTACACCGTCACCATCACGGAATCTACTGGTTGCACGAGAGAATTCTCCGCAACCGTCAATGACAACGTCGTAAACCTCAACATTACTGGCAACGTCACAGCGAACACAACTTGCAACGGGGGAAATGGCGCGATTGATGTCAGCGTCAACCCGCCGCCCGGAAACTACACCTACCAATGGTCGAACGGCGAAACCACGCAAGACATCAACAACCTTGAGCCGGGTGCCTATACGATTACCGTGACCGCTGGACCAACCTGTAGCAACACCGCCACTTTCAACGTGGGCAACAACCCCAACCAGCCAAACGTGACAGGCACCACCACGCAGTCCACTTGCGAGTTGGATAATGGCAGCATCAATATCAACGTGTCTGGAGGCGTGTCGCCCTATATGTTTACATGGTCGAACGGCTCCACATCGGAAGACCTGAACAACATCCCGGCGGGCAGCTATTCCGTCACCGTCACGGGAGCCAATGGCTGCACGCAGGTAGGCAATTTTACTGTCGGCAACAACAACCCCACTTTCAACATCAACGCCAACATCACTGCCAACACCACCTGCATTGGTGGAAATGGAGCCATCAACCTGAACGTCACCCCAGCCAACCCGAACTATACCTATACATGGTCGAACGGAGCCACCACGCCAAATTTGAGCAATCTGGAACCCGGCTCTTACACCGTCACCGTCAGCGCAGGCGGGGCTTGCACGCAGACGAACACCTTCACTATCCCGAACAACCCGAACAATCCGAACATAAACCCGAACGCGGTGCCATCCACCTGCGAGCTCAGCAATGGCAGCATAACCATATCGGTCACAGGTGGCGTTTCGCCATATACATTTCAATGGTCGAACGGTTCCAGCTCGCAAAACCTATCCAACATCCCTGCCGGCAGCTACTCCCTCACCGTCACGGGGGCCAACGGTTGCACCTCGGTTGCGAACATAAATGTGAACAACAACAACCCTCCCATCACCATCAACGGCACCCCGATTGCCAACACCACTTGTTCGGGCGGCAATGGCAGCATCAGTATCAGCGTCGCGCCCCCCAATCCAAACTACACTTACACATGGTCGAATGGCGCCACTACGCCCAACATCAACAACTTACCTCCCGGCACTTACACCGTCACGGTAAATGCAGGCGGCGCTTGCACCCAAACGGCCAGTTTCACCGTAGCAGACAACCCCAACTTGCCAGTCATCAACATCAACCCCGTGTCAAGCACTTGCGACCAAAGCAATGGCAGCATCAATCTGAGTGTTTCGGGGGGCGTCATGCCTTACACGTTCATCTGGACCAATGGAGCCACCACACAAAACCTCGTCAATATTCCGGCAGGATTCTACGCTGTCACCGTCACAGGTGCGAATGGCTGCACCGCCAGTACAGGCGTGAACGTTTCCAACGAAAACCCGCTCATCACAGTGAACGGAAACGTGATTGCCAACACCCTTTGCAATGGAAACGGAAACGGCAGCATCACCACATCCGTCACGCCGCCAGGCGTTTACACCTATTCATGGTCGAACGGCGCCACCACGCCCAGCATCAGCAATTTGGTGCAAGGCACCTACACCGTCACCGTGACGGGTAGCGGCTCGTGCAGCCAAATCGCCAGCTTCACCATACCTGAAAACCCCAACGGCCCCACCATCAACGGCAACCCAACCAGCAGCACCTGCGATTTGTCGAACGGCGGCATCAATATCACCGTGAGTGGCGCCGTCCCGCCCTACACCTACCAGTGGTCGAGCGGACAAACAACTCAGAATATCAACAACGTGCCAGCAGGCAGCTATTCCGTCACCGTCACAGGAGCCAACGGATGTACCAATGTCGCCAATTTCGACATTGGAAACAACAATCCCCCCATCAATGTGACCGGAAACGCCACCATCAACACAGTATGCGTTGGCGGCAACGGCGGTATCACCCTCAACGTCACACCACCCGCACTTGGCCCTTACACATATCAATGGTCGAGTGGACAAACCACGCAAAACATCAATGGTCTGCCGGGTGGCACCTACACCGTCACCGTACAGGGGCAAGGCTCCTGCTTCCAAACAGCCACCTTCGACGTGATTGACCAGCCGAACGTGCCGATTATTTTCGTTGAATATAAATTTGCCACCTGTGGCCTTAGCAACGGAGGCATTGACCTAACCGTGAGTAGCGGCGTGCCACCATACACCTACCAATGGTCGAGCGGGCAGACCACCCAAGATTTGAACAACGTGCCGCCAGACTTTTACTCCGTCACCGTAACGTCCGCCAACGGCTGCACCTCCGAAACCAGTGGCGATTTGCCCGACGATATCATTGACATTATCATCAACGGCACCGTGCTCAACAAAACCTCCTGCACCACCAACAATGGGCGCATCACGCTGCAACTCAACCCGGCTCCCCCCACATCGAGCATCCTGTGGTCAAACGGCGCTTTCACGCCCGTGCTCAACAACCTCGCGGCAGGCTCTTACACCGTCACGGTGACCGTTGGCACTTGTAGCAAAACCGCCACCTTCGTGGTACTCGACGAATCGCAAGTGCCCAGCCTGACCCACACCGTCACTCCTGCTACTTGCGGTGTCTCCAACGGAGCCATTGACCTCACCGTCACGGGCGGCCAAGCCCCCGTCACGTTCGCTTGGTCGAACGGAGCCACGACGGAAGACCTCAACAATTTGCCGCCGGGCAATTACGCCGTCACCGTCAGTGCGGCGGGCAACTGTTCCGCAGTCAGTTCCATCACCATCCCCAGCAATGATGTGGTCATCAACCTGTCGGGTACCGCAGTTGAGAACACTTCGTGCCTGACCCCCAATGGTTCCATATCGCTCAACGTCGCCCCGGCGGGCAATTATACCTACAATTGGTCGAACAGTGCCAACACGCCCAACATCAGCAACCTCGCGCCCGGCAGTTACTCGGTAACCGTCAGCACCGGATTAACCTGTTCGGCCACAGCCAGTTTCAACATAGCCAACAATGCCACCGCGCCCAATTTGGCCGCTGCCGCCACACCCTCCATTTGTGGGCTGAACAACGGCTCGGCCAGCGCCAACCCAACAGGCGGAATGCCCCCTTACGCCTTCTCGTGGTCGAACAGCGGCAATACCAATCAAATCAATGATTTGGCACAAGGCACTTATTCCGTCACCGTCACGGGTGCCAACGGTTGTTCCTCTACCGCCACCGCAAACGTGGTCAACAACAACGTGGCGCTCAACGTAACAGGCATTATTTCTGAAAACACTTCATGCACAACGGGCAATGGCGCGGTGAACATCAGCGTGTCACCTGCGGGCAACTACACCTACAACTGGTCGAACAACGCCACCACCGAAGATTTGAACAACCTGAACGGCGGCAGCTACACAGTGACCGTCAGTGCGGGCGGCAGCTGCTCGTCCACCGCAACATTCACGGTGATCAACAATACCCAAAATCCAATCATCACCCCAACCGTGACACCCTCAATATGCAGCAACGACAACGGCGGTATTGACCTCAATATCAGCGGTGCCAGTGCGCCTTACACCTTTGTCTGGTCGAACGGCGCCACCACGGAAGACCTCGCCAACATTTTTTCCGGCAACTACTCCGTCACTGTGACCGCCTCCAACGGATGCACCGCCACTACCACGCTGAATGTACCCAACAACAGCTCCACATTCAGCTTGGGAGGCAGCGCCACACCCGTCACCAACTGTGCCACGCCCAATGGCTCGGTTAATTTGGTGATAACCCCACCCGGCAACTTTATCATAGAATGGTCGAACAACGCCACATCGGAAGACCTCTTCAATGTGCCACCCGGAACCTATACCGTCTCCGTGACCGACCCCGCCGGAACAGGATGTACCGCCACTGCATCATTCATAGTGGACGACAACACTACCCTCCCGACGGCTTCACAGACCGTCACTCCCGAAGTTTGTGATTTGGAAAATGGCAGCGTTGACCTCAACGTGAACGGCGGTACCGCGCCTTACACCTACAATTGGTCAAACAATGCCACGACCCAAGATTTGAACAACGTGGCTGCCGACACTTACACCGTCACCGTGACGGATGCCAACAATTGCACCACCACTGCCACGGCAACCGTGCCCGACAATTCCATCACCTTCTCGGTAGCCGGCTCTACTTCTCCCAACACCATCTGCGGGACAAGCAACGGCAGCATTGACCTCATCGTGACACCTGCTGGCGTTTACACCTACAATTGGTCGAACAGCGCCACCACGCAAAATCTCAACGGTTTGGTGGGCGGCAACTATTCCGTCACCGTCAGCGCAGGTGGCAGCTGCACCAACGTGGCTTCGTTCAACGTGGGCGACAACACGCTTTCGCCTGCCATTGCCGAAATCGTGGCGCCCGCCTCATGCGCTAAAAGCAACGGCGGCATTGACCTCTCGGTAAGCGGCGGCGAAGCGCCATACACTTATTCGTGGTCGAACAACGCCACGAACGAAGACCTGAGCAACATTCCGGCAGGCAACTACTCCGTCACCGTCACGGGTGCCAACGGCTGCTCCTCAGTGGATGCCTTCGTGGTGCCTGACAACGTGATAACACCCGGCGTGAGCGGCACGACCACTTCCAACACCTCTTGCTCGGACAACAATGGCTCCGTCACCATCGGCGTGACACCACCCGACAACTACACGTTCACTTGGTCGAACGCACAGACTTCCCAAAACCTGACCAGCCTCGCGCCGGGCGACTATTCCGTCACCGTCAGCGCAGGTGGCAACTGCACCAGCGTCGCCACTTTCACCGTAGGCGATGATACGCCCTCGCCCGACATTGATGAAACCGTGACAGCCGCTACCTGCGCCAAAAGCAATGGCAGCATTGGCCTCTCGGTAAGCGGCGGCGAAGCGCCCTACACCTATCAATGGTCAAACAATTCCAATGGTGTAAACCTGAGCAACATACCCGCCGGCAACTATTCCGTCACCGTGACTGGCGACAATGGCTGCTCCTCGGTGGCAAACATCACCGTGCCCGACGGCGTGATAACGCCCAACGTGAGCGGCTCCACCACACCCAGCACATCCTGCGTGGACAACAATGGCACCATCACCGTCAGCGTGACACCACCCGATAACTACACGTTCACTTGGTCGAACGCCCAAACATCGCAGGACTTGGCCAACGTGGCACCGGGCGATTACACTGTCACTGTGAGCAGCGGCGGCGCTTGCACAGCGGTCGCTACCTTCACTGTCGTCAGCAATACGGCCCCTGTCTTGTTTAGTGGCGCGACCACCGACATCAAATGTTTTGGTGGCAGCGAGGGCGCCATTGACCTGAACGTGAGCAGCGGCACGGCTCCCTATCAGTTCGCTTGGTCGCCCAACCAACCCGGCAACCCGGCAAACCTCACCGACCTCGTCGCGGGCAACTACACCGTGACAGTGACTGATGCCGAAGGATGCACAAGCACTGCCACATTCAACATCAGCCAACCTGCCAGCGCCGCGCAGATTGCATGCAGCGCCACCGCAACCGTCAGCGCCCCCGGCCTCACAGACGGAGCCGGACAGGTAAATGTATCAGGCGGGACAGCACCCTACACCGTCAATTGGTCGCCGGGTGGCACCCCCACCAATGTATTGTCAGGCACATTGCCCCTTAACAATTTGGGGACGGGCACTTATGTAGCCACCGTCACGGATGCCAATGGCTGCACCGATGTTTGCGACTTCACGGTAGGTCTTTTCAATTGCAACACTGCCATTGGCGATATGTCGAATGCGCCTTTGTTCGTGTGCGGCCCTGAATGTATCACCGCTACCTACAATTCCGCTGGCGAGTTTTTGGATGCCAACGACGTGCGGCAATTTGTGCTGCATACCGGAAGCGGCGGTCAAATCGTCAACGAAATTGCTCGCAGCAGCCAACCAACTTTCTGCTTCGACCCAGCGACGATGACCTTCGGTACGACTTATTACGTTTCGGCCATTGCAGGCAACAACGACGGCTCTGGCAATGTGGACTTGAGCGATTTTTGCGCCGTTATCTCGGTTGGCACGCCTATTTCATTTAGAGAAAAACCAGTGGCCAGCATCACCGCGCCCGAACCAATTACCTGCGCCGTGAAAACAGTGACCTTGACGGGCAGTTCAAGTCTGACAGGCTCCTCCTTCCAGTGGACGACCGTCGGTGGCTCCATCGTGGGCAACCCCGCACAAGCCACCATCACTGTGGATGCCGCTGGCAATTATCGCCTGACCGTGAACGCCAGTGGCTGCGCCGACACGACCGCCGTGACGGTGAACAACCTAACCAATCAGCCCAAGGCATCCATTGCGTTCAATCCCAGCGACGTGCTGGATTGCACCATCAGCGAAATCATCCTATCCGGCACCATCGAGGGCACCACAGCACCCAACACCATCTGGATACTCAACGGCGCGTTTTATTCAGGTGGAAATCCCGTGCCCGTCACCCAAGCTGGTTTTTACGAGTTTATCGTGCTGGACACCATCACGTCCTGCTCCGATACCGCTTCCATCACTATCAATGAAAACTTGGCCTTCCCGCCACTTTTCATCAACCCGCCCGGCTTCCTCACTTGCTTCAACACCACCGTGACACTCACGGGCGGCTCGCCAGTGAATGGCATCAACTTCAGGTGGGCTACCATCAACGGCGCGGACACCACCATCGTTGGCACGGGCACCACGCTCACGGTGAGCCAACCCGGCACCTATTATCTCATCGGCAACGACCCAAGCAACAACTGCATCAACCTTGTCGCCACAACAGTGAGCAACGACCAGTCAATACCCACTGCCGATGCGGGCACGACTTTTAGCATCGCTTGCTTTGGCGAGCTCGCCACCATCAATGGCAACGCCACAGGCGTAGGCACGCTCTCCTACCAGTGGACAAGTCCTGATGGCAATATCGTGTCGGGTAGCAACACCCTCACGCCGACCATTGACCTGCCGGGCACATACACACTCGTGGTCACCATCGTTGCCACTGGCTGCACCGCCACCGACCAAGTAGTGATAGAACCGAAGGTGCCAGTCGTGCAACTTCGCACGAACCAGCCCCCCTGCTACAATGACAGAGGAGCTATCGTGGTGGAAAACGTGGAAGGAGGCAAACCACCCATTCGATACTCGCTCAACGGCGACGTGTTCACACAGAGCACCCTCTTCACCAACCTGCTCCCCGGCGATTATACCATCGTAGCTATTGATGCGGTGGGTTGCAGCGCGAGCGCGACCACTACCATCGTGGAAGGGGAATTGCTGGAAATCACTTTGGAAACGCGCGTCGTCATCAAGCTTGGCGACAGCTATCAAATCAACACGGAAGTCACGGTGCCACCCAGCGAGTTGGCAGTCATCCAATGGACGCCGAACACTGGCCTGGACTGCGACACCTGTCTCAACCCGCTCGCCACCCCGCTCACTTCCACTCAATATCGTCTGAATGTAGCCAGTCAAACTGGCTGCAAGGCCGATGCACGACTGTTGTTGGTGGTGGATAAAAGCGTGGACGTGTATGTGCCAAACGTGTTCTCGCCCAACGGCGACAGCGAAAACGATGTGTTCATGATTTTTGCCGACACTCGAAGCGTGGTGAAAATCAAGTCGTTCCAAATATACTCGCGCTGGGGCGAACTTGTCAGCGAACACTACGATTTCTTGCCCAACGACCCCGCTTATGGCTGGGATGGCAGGCATCGGGGCCAACTCATGAACCCCGCCGTGTTTGTCTGGTATGCTGTGATTGAATTGTTCGACGGGCAAGAGGTGCTGTATGAAGGTGACGTGACCCTACTGCGTTAAGCAGGTGCGGCAACCGTTCATTTGAAACAATAAACAAGAGTCATCCCGAATTTTTGCCCCAGCGGGGCTGAATATGGGATGACTCTTGTTGTTTCTAAGCCGCAGGCAAACCGAAACGACGTTCCGGTACAAGCCCGACGACGTGCTTGTTTATTTCAAAATATGCTTCACCCGCGGGCGGTGCGGCGTGATGTCGCCGAGTTTGGCTTTTTTCATTTCTTCGTAATCGGTAAAGTTTCCTTCAAAAAACACCACTTCCGCGTCGTCCTCAAAGGAAAGGATGTGAGTCGCCAAGCGGTCAATGAACCAGCGGTCGTGGCTGATGATGAGCACGCAACCTGCGAAATCGTCGAGCGCGTCCTCCAGGGCGCGGAGTGTGTTCACGTCAATGTCGTTGGTCGGTTCGTCGAGCAAAAGCACGTTGCCACCTTCTTTCAGGGTCATGGCGAGGTGGACGCGGTTGCGCTCGCCGCCGGAGCAAACACCGAGTTTTTTCTGTTGGTCGGCACCCGTGAAGTTGAATCGGGAGAGATAAGCGCGCGCGTTCACGCTCGCATTTCCGACCTGAATGAGGTCGTTGCCTTCCGACACAATTTCATAAATCGTTTTTTCCGGCAAAAGCGCCTCGTGGCTTTGGTCCACATAGCTCATCTGCACCGTGTCGCCAATGATGATGCTGCCAGAATCGGGTTTTTCCTTGCCCACCAGCATTTTGAAAAGGGTGGATTTGCCCACGCCATTCGGGCCGATGATGCCGACGATGGCGTTTTTTGGCACAGTGAAAGATAAATTTTCAAAAAGCACGCGGTCGCCAAAAGATTTGGTCACGTTCTTCACCTCGATGACGTTGTCGCCGAGGCGCTGGCCGTTGGGAATCCAGAGTTCGAGTTTGGCTTCCTTTTCTTTGGCTTCTTCGCCGGCCATTTTTTCGTAGGCATTCAGACGTGCTTTGCCTTTGGCTTGGCGACCTTTTGCGCCCATGCGCACCCACTCGAGTTCGCGTTCGAGTTGTTTGCGACGCTTGTCCTCCTGCTTTTCCTCTTGTGCCAGACGTTTAGCTTTTTGGTCGAGCCAAGAGGAGTAATTGCCCTGCCATGGGATGCCCTCGCCGCGGTCGAGCTCGAGAATCCAGCCCGCCACGTTGTCGAGGAAATAGCGGTCGTGGGTGACGGCGATGACAGTGCCGGGGAAGTTCTGGAGGTATTGTTCGAGCCACTGCACCGACTCGGCATCAAGGTGGTTGGTAGGCTCGTCGAGCAGCAGGATGTCGGGTTGCGAGAGCAGTAGTCGTGCCAACGCGACGCGGCGGCGCTCGCCGCCGGAGCAGATTTTGATGGGCGTGTCGTCGGGCGGGCATCGTAGCGCGTCCATAAATACACCGAGGCGGTAGTCGAGTTCCCAGCCGCCGAGATGTTCGATTTGTTCGAGCACTTCGCCTTGGCGCTCAATGAGTTTCATCATTTCGTCGTCGTCGGTGACTTCGCCGAGTTTCGTGCCGATATCCTCATTTTCTTGGAGCAAGTCCACGATATGTTGCACGGCTTCCTCCACGATTTGGCGGACGGTTTTCGAGTTGTCGAGCTCGGGTTCCTGGGCGAGGTAGCCGATTTTGTATTGTTTCTCGAACTCGATTTTGCCTTCGTAGTTCTGGTCGAGACCAGCGATGATTTTGAGCAGTGTGGACTTGCCGGAGCCATTGAGACCAAGCACGCCGATTTTGGCGCCGTAGAAAAACGACAGCCAGATGTTTTTCAACACTTGTTTGCTCGGCGGGAAGGTCTTGCTCACGCCGGACATGGAGAAGATGATTTTTTCGGACATCTATTCTTGTTGATTTGTGGAAATGTTGATTCGGTGATTTGCTGTACGCAGCAACGCTGTTCTGGCAGTACGCGGGGGCAGAACGGCGCTCCGACCTACAAGGCGGGCGCAAAGGTAGGCGGAAGACGGGAGGGATTTGAAGGAGAATTGAAATTTATGGAGCAGCGGAGGAAAGGACGACTCGCAAGTTTTTCATTTCGACTGGATATACAAGATTTACTGCGTTTCCTTTCGAGAAAGGGTATGAATCCCGTAAATTTTGTAATTCATGTCAACGAATATCACTTGTGGGAAAGAATGCCATAAAAGGCATTCTCCCCTTTTTGTCCCGATTTATTTTTATCCGAAGCCTCCCCTCATTTCTCTATCTCAAACTTGTACTCCACCATCTCGATGCGCGGATAGCCTGCAGCGTCGTTTTGTTTGAATACGATGTTGATGCCGATGGTTTCGGGCGCGTCTTTTTCCGTGCTGTCAAACACCACATCAAGGCGGCCCTTGTGGCCGGGCTTGATGATGCCGCGCGGGAAATCCACTTTCGTGCACTCGCAGGCATCCACGATGTCAATTTGCGCGTCGGCGCCGGAGGTGTTGGTGAACTCAAAAAACGTCTCGCGTTTTTCGCCTTTTTTCACCTTGCCGAAATCCACCATTTTTTTGTCCCACGTCACGAAGGCGGCAGCCGGGGTTGTGGCGACGGCGGCGAGGTCGGCAGGAGCCGATGGGGCGGGCAGTGTTTTTTGGGCAGACGAGCAGGAAAGGAGTGTGCTGAGGGCGAGGAAGGTGAATAAGAAGTGTCGTTTCATGTCGTGTGTTCTTTTGTCTGACGACTCGCTCGATGAGCGACTGTTCAACGTTATTGTGCATAAAGTGGGGACATTCGTCAGGCAGTTTTGAAATGCTTTTGCACTATTTGCAATGCTTTTTCAAACACTGCCGTGTTGCAGGCCAGCAGTTCCCTTTGCTCTATGAAGGCGTTGCCGCCGCCGAAGTCCGTGACTTGGCCGCCAGCCTCGCGCACCAGCACCGCGCCAGCAGCCACATCCCAGGCGTTGAGGCCATATTCAAAAAACAAATCGAAACGCCCTGCCGCCACCCAAGCCAAGTCGAGCGCCGCCGAGCCGAACCTACGCGCCCCGCGCCCTTCGGCCATGAACGCTCGCAGGGCTGCGAACCATTCGTCGGCGCGGCTAAAATTGTGGTAGGGGAACCCCGTGGCCACCAGCGCCTGCCGCATCTCGCCGCGCTGGCTCACGCGGATGGGCTGGCCGTTGCACCATGCTCCGCCGCCCTGCCAAGCGTAGAACGTCTCCTCTTGCGGGATGTGATGCACGATGCCCAACACCAGCTCATCACCGGCTTTCAGCCCCACGCTGACGGAAAAGTGCGGCACGCCGTAGAGAAAATTGGTGGTGCCGTCCAGAGGGTCAATAATCCACTGGAGGTCGGCATCCTGCTGCTCCACCGTTTCTTCCTCGGTGAGAAATGCGGCTTCTGGCAACAAACGCGACAGGCGTTCCACGAGCATTTCCTCCGCATGACGGTCCACATAGCTGACGAGGCCATTGAGAAATTTTTCTTCGATTTGCCCAGTCTGCACCTTGCCAGTTTCGGCTTGAATGAAGACAGCGGTTTCTTGCACGGCTTTTCCGGCGAGCAGGGTGAGGTGTTCCAAATTCATGGGGCAAAGATGGCGAATCCGTTGTTTTCAAAAAATCCTTGTCAAAACGAGCGCGTGGCCTTTCGTCGTTATGCGACATAAAACCTTTGTGTATTTTTGCCAACCCACATCAAAACGGAAAAAGCCGAAAGCGCATGGAAAACGCCAAAGACGACTTCAACAAACAGCAGGAAGACAAACCACACGAGCCTGAGCATCAGAATTTTGCGAGCAAAGTATCCGATTATGTGACGGACTGGGCTGGCACGGAACGGCTCAAGGGCTTCAGTCTCGGCGACGTGTTTTCGGAGGCGCTCAAACGCCACACCGCCGAGGAAGTCGAGGACTACTTCACCGTCGGCACACACACCACCACCCCGCCTATCGAAAAAGTAGAGACCGGATGGCCGCGCCCGTGGATGTTCTTGCGGACGTTTCTCGGCGCCGCGTTTGTCTATTTCATTTTTGTGCAAGCATGGAAAGAATACGAAAACATCAACCTCGTGCCGGGGCTGATTATCGTAGGTTCGTTTGCGGTGCCGTTGTCGGCGCTTATTTTCTTTTTTGAAATGAACGTGCGGCACAACGTGTCGCTCTACCAAATCATCCGGCTGGTGTTTCTCGGCGGCATTGTGTCCATGACGCTCTCCATGATGTTTTTCCAAATTGGCGACTCACTCGCTCTGGACTGGCTCGGCGCATCCATGGCGGGCATCGTGGAAGAACCCGGCAAATTGCTGGCACTCGCCATCGTGGTGAACACGCGCCGCTACCACTACACCCTCAATGGGTTGCTTTTTGGTGCCGCCGTCGGCACGGGGTTCGCGGCATTCGAGAGCGCGGGCTACGCTTTTTACGCGGGCCTCTACAACGCCGACGATATGCTCGACAGCATCATGCAGCGCGGAATGCTCGCGCCGTTTGGCCACATCGTGTGGACGGCGATGTGTGCCGGGGCACTTTGGAAAGTGAAAGCGCAACGAGCGTTCAGTTTCAAGATGTTGGCCGACCAGCGTTTCTATCGCGTGTTTCTCATGGCCGTGCTGATGCACATGATTTGGAACAGCCCGATTTATTTGCCTTTTTACCTTAAATACTTTGCACTAGGCGCTGCCGCTTGGGTCGTCGTTTTTTCTCTGATTCAAGGCGGCCTCCGGCAGATACAAGAGGAGAAAGCGCGATTGACTGGGGGTTAGCCACCACGTTTTTTGTTTTTTTTAAAAACCCGAAGCATCATTTCCCGTTTTGTTCCCATTGTGTCCCCCAACCCCAGACTGCCCAAAAATATGCCTTGACTCACCAGGATTTGTCAGATGCTCATGATTTTGAGCAGATTGCGATTGCAACCATGCCCAAAACTTGGCGGTGCGAGGCATATATGCGCCCTTAGAAGTGATAAAAAAAAACACAGAGACACGAAGGTTTGACACAGCTATTCTCGGTTTGTGAGAGGTGTCATTTTTTGAGAAACGAAAAAGGTGACATCTCGGCCTGTTTTTGAGATGTCACCCCTCCATCCTTCCGGGATGACACCTCAGAACCCGACAATGCGAGAATCGCTGGGTCTGACACACTTTTCTGAACATTCTTCGCCCCCCTCAACTCAAACCAGAAACCTTCAAACCCTCAAACCTTCAAACCCTCAAACCTTCAAACCCTCAAACCTTCAAACCCTCAAACCCTCAAACCTTCAAACCCACTTTATTATGAAAAAACACTTTCTCTCCATGTTGCTATTGCTTGGCGTGTTCGCCTACTCATCGTGCGATGCGCTCAAAGATGTCACCGATGGCGTGCTGTCCGCCCCCACGTTGGAAGAAATCGGTCGAGGCTTGAAAGAGGCGCTTTCCAGCGGTGTCACAAAAGGCGTGAACAACCTTTCGCAACGCGACGGCTATTTCAAAAGCGCCTACAAAATCCTGCTACCTCCAGAGGCACGAACGGTGGCGGACAAACTGCGCCCCGTGCCGGGCTTTGCCAATCTGGAAAACGAGCTGATTGAAAAAATGAACCGAGGCGCAGAAGAGGCGGCCAAAGAGGCCGGGCCAATCTTTTTGAGCGCCATTCGGCAAATGACTTTTCAGGATGCCCGCAACATTCTCTTGGGGGCCGACAACGCCGCTACCGAATACCTCACCCGAACCACGAGCCAACAACTTTATGAAAAATTCAACCCCAAAATCGTGGCTTCTTTGGACAAAATCGGCGCGAACAATCTCTGGCGAAATGCCGCCGACACCTACAACAAAATCCCTCTCGTGACGAAGGTGAACAACGACCTCGACGACTATGTGACCCGCAAGGCGCTCGACGGCTTGTTTGGCAAAATCGCCGAGGAGGAGCGCAATATCCGTCGCAACAGAGGCGCTCGCTCCACGGCGCTGCTCCAAAAGGTGTTTGCGCAGCAAGACTCCAACCGGAAGTGAGCCAACAAACGGCCGCGCTTGAACAAAAGCAACGGCCTCACGTTGTCCCATCCGTTTTTCAGCCTCCGAGCCTTCGTCGGGGTCTCATTGTTTTTTCACTCGCAATTCGCTGTCAATATGTTTCACTTAAAAGAAGGTGATGCCGCCCCCGATTTTTCGGCCTCCAACGAAAAAGGCCAAACCGTGCGGCTTTCAGACTACAAAGGCAAAAAACTCGTGCTATACTTTTATCCGAAAGACGACACGCCCGGCTGCACCGCCGAGGCTTGCAGTCTGCGCGATGGCTATGGTGCTTTCCAAGCCAGAGGCTACGAGATACTCGGGGTCAGCCCCGACTCGGTGAAAAAGCACGTCAAGTTTCAGGAAAAATACAGCTTGCCTTTTGGCCTGTTAGCTGATGAAGACCACGCGGTGGCCGAGGCTTATGGTGTGTGGGGACCCAAAAAATTCATGGGCCGCACCTACGATGGCATCCATCGCACCACATTCGTCATTGATGAAACAGGCAAAATAGAGCGCATCATCGCCAAAGTGGACACGGGCAACCACGCCGAGCAGTTGCTCCAAGCCTGACGCGCTCAGAATCGCGCGTCGGTCAGCGCCTCCAGAAAAACCTTCAGGTCTGATTTTTCCTGCGCCGTCAGTCCCAACGGCTTCGACAGGAGCGAATCTCGCCCAATGGCGTTGTGCACAAACGCATTTGGATTGTCGTAGTAGTCAATCACCTCTTCCAATGTCTGGAACATCCCGTTGTGCATATAGGGTGCCGTGACTGCCACATTGCGCAGTCCCGGCACTTTCATTTTGCCCAAGTCTGCGCTATCGCTTGTGATGGCAAATCGCCCCACATCATTCAGGTTCTGGCCGTTGAAAAGGCCGATGTTGCGAAACTCATCGCCGGTAAAGTCTGGCGAAAAGTGGCAGTCAAAACATTTTCCCTTATCCATAAAAATCTCGCGGCCCCGCACGGCGGCCTCGCTCATGGGATTGGGTTGGCCCATCATCCAGCGGTCGAAAGGCGTGTCGGAGGTCTCCAGGGTACGGATGAAATCAGCCAATACCTTGGCCAACGACTCCATATCTGCTTCTTTTCCAAAAAGATGGACGAATGCCGGGCCATATTCGGGGCTTCTGCGGAGGCGCATGGTCACCAGCTCCGGCGTGGCGCGCATTTCCAGCGTGTCTTGAATTGGCATCAGCACCTGTTGCTCCAACGTGAGCGCCCGCCCATCGAAAAAAAAGTGCGCCCGAGCCGACATATTGGTGATGCCGGGCGAGTTGCGTTTGCCCAAGCGCCCACCCACGCCCCGGCTCACGCGGGCGGTATCGGCAAATGCAAATTGCGGGATGTGGCAGCTGGCGCAACTAATCGTGCTGTCCAACGAGAGAATAGGGTCGGAAAAAAGGCGCTCGCCCAATTCCTCCGCCGTTGGGAAATCGGCTTTGGCAAAGGAAAGCAGCAAGATGGCGAGTGCGGCAAAAACGAGTATGGTGGGCCGAACATTCATGGGGGCAAAAGTAAGAAGGCAAAAAGTGAGGCGAGAGGGTGTTTTGGAAATGTTTGCAAAAGCGTTGGGAAATCACACCTTGATTTACTTTGATTTATCGGATGCTCATGATTGCTCTCCCTGATATTGAGCAGATTGCGCTTTTAGCCATGCCAAAAACCTGGCGACGCGAGATGTTTATAGTCAACGCAAATCAGCCCCATCCGCTTCACTTGGCCGGGCAAGCCCCTAAGTACAGGGTCCGACAAGGTGGCTTAGAACGAACGGTGCTCGCAATCCTTTGAAAATCATACAAATCAATCAAGGAAATCCCTGCCTTGCCAACCGGCAGGTTCAAATCCTCATTTAATCTGGGTATATGCCCCACACGCCACCCACAGGTTTTTGCGCCCAAATTTTCCAACGTCAAAAAAAATTGACGCGGCATGTGGGCACCAACGAGCGTACCGAGCAACCTTATGGGCAAAAGGCTCACGATTCACACTGCTGGACATTTTCAAATTCGCCACGAGGTCGCAAAGACTCGAAGAAAAAATTATTGATTTAAAATGCTTTGCGCCTTTGTGGCACAAAAAAATGTCCAGCAAAAAAACATCAAGCGCGGCAAGAACGAGCGATACGACTATGAAATACAAATCAATGGAATAGAGGTCTACAGGTCAAAATCATTTGAGTTTAAGCGATAGCCAGCACCCCTCAAACAACTCGAACCTTTCACCACAATCAAAAAGTCTTCTATGAAGCATTCCTTTACTACCCATCTCTCCTGTGTGCTCATCGTTGTTTTGGGCATGTTTTACTCAATCGCCTATGCCCAGCCCGAGTCGTTTTACGCCAACGGGCCTGAAGGCAGGCAGTTTTTTGAGTTGGACACCACGCGCATCCTCGTCGCATTTGCAGCAGGCCTGCCTGCCGACCAACGGGCGGCCTTGCTGCGGCGAGAACCCGCGTTGTTGCCCTACTCGCCTGCGCTTGATTTTCCACAATTAGGCGCATCGGTGTTGGAAGTACAGCCGGGCACAACCCCGAAAGCAGTCTGGGAATTGTTGTCGCGGCTCAACGACCTGCAACAGCTTGCCTATGCCGCGCCTTTCCTGCGCTACGCAGACGGCACGCGGCAAGGTATTTTGCACGAAATCAATGTGGGGTTGCGCCACAGCCGCGACCTCGAATGGTTGCTTGAAGAATGTGCCACCAAAGACTTGGAGCCACCTGTCAGAAACGAATTTGACAGTTTGGTGTATGTCGTGAAAGTTCGTGACAACAAAATGGGACGAGCCTTGGAAGTGGCCAATGCGCTTTTTGCCACAGGGCGGCCAGCCTTCGCGGAGGTCAATTTCTTGTTGATTTTGAAGGGATACGGCACCAACGACCCATTTCAAATAGCGCAATGGTCGCAGGACAACGAAGGGCGATATTGGAATGGCTCCAATTGGGTGTACGACGGTGTGGAGGACTCGGACATGGATGTGGAACCTGCTTGGAACATCACCATCGGCAGTGCCTCGGTGAAAGTGGCGGTGCTCGACGACGGTGTCAACCTCAATCATCCTGATTTGGCGGCCAATATACTGTCCGGGCACGATGCCACAGGACTGGGTGGCGGCGGTGCCCCAAGTGGCGACGACGCGCATGGCACAGCTTGCGCCGGCATCATAGCCGCTGTGGCCAACAACAACATCGGGCTGGCTGGCAATGCGTTCAACTGCAAAATCGTCCCAGTGCGTATCGCCTACACGCCAGCTGGTCAGAACAACTGGTACACGACCGCCACATGGCAAGCCAACGGCATCAACTGGGCTTGGCAGACGGGAGGAGCGAGCGTGTTGAGCAATTCTTGGGGCGGCGGTTCGCCAAGCTCCTTTGTGCAAAATGCCATCACCAGCGCCGTCACCAACGGTAGAGGCGGAAAAGGTTCGCCAGTGCTGTTCGCGGCAGGCAATGATAATCAGACCCCCGTCTCCTATCCCTCTTTCTACTCGAACACCATCTCTGTCGGAGCCACCAGTATGTGCGACGAGCGAAAAAGTCCCAGCTCCTGCGATGGCATCACCAGTTGGGGGTCGAACTACGGCACAGGTCTGGACGTAGCCGCGCCGGGAGTTTGGATTGTCTCCACCGACATAGCAGGGCCAGCGGGATACAATAGCGGCGACTACACGATTAGCTACGGCGGCACCTCCGCCGCTTGTCCCAACGCCGCTTCCGTGATGGCCTTGATACTTTCCACCAACCCCGAGCTGACCCAGACGCAAGCACGCGCCATCTTGGAATTCACCTGCGACAAGGTGGGAGGATACACCTACAACAACAATGTGTCTGGCCAGCCCAATGGTTCTTGGTCGTCACAGTTGGGTTATGGCCGGGTGAACGCGCTCTCTGCCTGCATCGTCGCCACAGGTTACTGCCCCGCATTTGGCAACAGCACGTCGGACGAATGGATTTCCTCCATTCAAATCGGCTCCTTCAGCAAATCTTCTGGCGACGACCTCGGCTATGGCTATTTCACCAACCTCACGGCACAACTGTCGCAAGGAGTGAATTATCCCGTCACGCTCGTGCCGGGATATACTGGCGTACAATTCCCCGAATACTGGCGCATCTGGATTGACTTCAACAAAGACGGCGATTTTTCGGATGCCGGAGAAATGGTGTTCGATGGCGGCAGCGCCAGCATCGGGACAAAAACAGGCACACTCAACATGCCCGCCAACGCTGCCACAGGCACCACCCGAATGCGCGTCGCCATGCGATACAATACTGCCCCAGACCCGTGTAGCCAATTCGACTACGGCGAAGTAGAGGACTATGGCGTGGTCATCAGCACTGGCGGAGGCAGCACCAACGATTGCAGCCAAGCCACCACCATCGCCTGCGGCAACACCGTGACTGGCACCACCTCCGGCGCTCCTCAAACCGTGTCGAACTGCGACACGGATTTGAATACCGCTCCTGGGCGTTGGTACCGCTACACGGCAAGCCAAACGGGGTCTGTCACCGCGACTACTTGCCATCCCGGCACCAACTTCGACACCAAAATCGGCGTGTTCTCCGGCTCATGTGCCAACTTGGTATGCGTGAGTGGCAACGACGACGACGGCAACTGCTCGCCCAACACGCGCAGCACCGTTCATTTTAGCGCCACTTCGGGCCAGACCTATTACATCTACGTCACCGGATTTGGCTCTAATTCCGGCAATTTCCAATTGTCGCTCAGCTGCGGCAGCGTCTGCGCCACCCCTACCGGGCTGGCACAGACGGGCGTGGGATATGCCCATGTGACATTGAACTGGAATGCGGTGACGGGAGCCACTGGGTACCAAACTCGTGTCCGCACAGGCGGGGGGGCTTGGTCCAACGGCAACATCTTCACGGGCACAGGTGTCACTTGGGGCAATCGTGTTCCCAACACCCAATACGAATTTCAGGTGCGCACCGAATGCGGCTCCAACAACTTTAGCGATTGGTCGCCTTCCGTTTTTGTAACCACGCTCGGCGCGAGCGATCCGTACTGCTACTCTTATGGCATCAGCTGGAACCACTGGATAGCTGGGGTCGCTACAAGCAATTTGAACAACACCAGCGGGGTCAACTATGGCTATGGCAACTACACGAATCTGACCGTAAACGCTCAAAAAGGCAACACTTACAATATCACGCTCACCCCCAACAACAACGCTACGCCACAAACCGTCTATTGGCGCGTGTGGGTTGACTTCAACAAGGACAATGATTTCAACGACAGCGGGGAGCAAGTTTTTCAATCTACTGGCTCCAGCAACAACCCGGTGACGGGCACTATCACGATTCCTGCCGCTGCAAATGTGGGAACCACTCGAATGCGGGTGAGCATGAGCCTCGACAACTACTCTACCCCCTGCCAAGTCAACGACCTGCGTGAGGTGGAAGATTACACCATTCAGATTTCAGATGGCGTGCAAGCGCCAGTCGCCAACTTTAGCGCATCTTCCACTTGTGGTCAATTCCCATTGGTAGTCAATTTTTCCGACTTGTCCACCAACTCTCCCACCGCGTGGTCGTGGAATTTTGGCAATGGGCAAACGTCCACACAGCAAAACCCCTCAGCCACATTCAATCAGCCCGGCATCTACACCGTGGCGTTGTCAGCCTCCAACGCGGGCGGTTCGGACGTGGAGGAAAAAACCGCCTACATCACGGTGGTTGCACCCGTCAGCATCAACACTTCGCCCGGCAATCAGGCTTGCGTCGGCAGCCCCATCACCTTACAAGCCAATGGAGCCAACCAATATGTCTGGACTGGCGAAGGCCTGAGCGCCACCACAGGTGAGCAAGTGACGGCATCGCCCAATGCGGCAGGCAGCTACACTTACACAGTGACGGGCAGCACCAACAATTGCGCCGCTGCGCCCGTCTCCGTTAGCCTCTCTTTCAATGCCCCACCTGCCGTCAGCGTCACCGCCTCGTCAAATAGCGTTTGCACAGGCGAAAGCGTGACGCTGACTGCTACTGGCGCTAGTTCCTATACTTGGACAGGCACCGGATTGAATGCCAACACGGGTTCGCAAGTGACAGCCCAACCCGGCTCGCCCGGCAATTATACTTATCAGGTGACAGGCAATAGCAATGGCTGCAACAGCAACGCCCAATCGGTGTCGGTGCAGTTCAATCCCGCGCCCTCCGTCACCGTGAGCGCATCAAGCAATACTGCTTGCGTCGGCGAATCAGTTGTTTTGCTCGCCTCCGGGGCCAACGACTACGTTTGGTCGGGTAGCGGGCTGAACGCCACAACGGGCGCGCAGGTAATGGCGCAGCCAACCGCGCCAGGCAGCTACACCTATCAGGTGACAGGCAGCGCCAATGGCTGCAACAGCGCCCCGCAGTCAACAACCATACAGTTCAGTGCCACGCCCATAGTGAGCGTAAGCGCTTCGTCCACCAACACTTGTGTAGGCAATGCTGTCACCCTTACCGCTACTGGGGCTGCCACATATACATGGTCAGGTACTGGCCTGAGCAACAACACGGGCAGCAATGTGTCGGCACAGCCGCCCATCCCGGGCAGTTACACCTATCAAGTCATCGGCAGCAACAACAATTGCTCGGCAGCGCCACAATCATTGGTCGTCCAATTTAATCCTACCCCGACAGTCAGTATCAGCGCCAACAACAACACGATTTGTGTCGGGCAGTCTGTCACATTGAATGCTTTTGGGGCCGAAACATATCTCTGGAACGGCGTGGGCCTATTGACCAATATCGGCAGCACCGTGACAGCCACTCCTCCGGCTCCCGGCCAATACACCTACTCCGTCGCTGGCACTGCCAATGGCTGCACCGCAGCGCCCCAAACCCTCTCCGTCCAAGTCAACCCAACCAACACGCTCTCCGTATCCATCACGGCTGAGGGTTGCCCGGGGCCTAACCTGACCTTCTCGGCCAACGTGGCCAACGGTGGCCCCAATGCCAATATCCTTTGGTATCGAAATGGGCAAGCAGTCTGGAACGGCCCGACTTACACCCTCTTTTCGGCTGCCAACGGCGACCAAATTCGCTGCGAAGCCACGCCTGTCAGCCTACCTCCGTGTACCCAACCAGCGATGGCGGTCTCTAATGTCTTCACGGTGGATTGCATCACCACGATTGGCACGACAGAAATCGAGGGCATCGCCTCGGCCCTGCTCATGCCCAATCCCAACGATGGTCAGTTCGGGCTTCAAGTCGAAATAGAGCGACCGCTGAATGGAAATATGCACATCTTTAACGTACTGGGGCAGCTGCTCCTATCGGAAAAGGTGGCGCTGCCAGCAGGCACTCACACGCTGCCCGTCCGCTTGCCCGCCCCCGTTCCGGGACATTACTGGTTAGTGCTTCAGTCGGAGCGCGGCACCTATCGGGCAGGCTTTGAAGTACATTGATTTTTTTTGGGGGCTAATGATAAAAAGAGCGGACGCTGGTGGGTACCAGCGTCCGTTTTTTGATACAATAAGGTAAAAAGAAAACCAGTCATGTTTTCACTCTTCTTCATTCTGCTCAAAGTCATTGGTGGCAAAATCGGAATCGCCAAAGCTGCCTTGCTCATTGCCAAGAGCCGAGCTCTAAAGGCACTTTTCTATCATTTCTCCGATGAAATCGTAGTTGTCGGACAGCGTGCCTTGATGAGTCCCGCTGTTCAGGATGCGTTGCCCGGCTGGGCGCTGGATTTTCTCATGGAGCGGTTTGATGATTTAGCCATTGCCATGGAAGCGATACGGGCTTATTTGGATAGTCATTGAAACACACACGACCTATCTTATAAGTGGGGTTCAATTTTTTTTCTATGAAAATGTCAGAAGCACTAAAAATTGCAATTTGGCCAGCCATAATAGCTGGGTTAACAGGGGTTTGTATAAAATTAATAGACAAATGCGAAGGCAACCCTGCCGAAAAACCTACTACCGGATGCGATAAAACAATAGTCGTTCAAAACAATCAACAATACTTTGAGGGGAGAAGATATACATATACCGGGCGAAATGCCCGACCTCCAAAGGGATATGAGACATTTCATTTTGAGTACTCTATTCCCAAAGACACGAATGCATTGAACGATTTTCTCAATATCAGGGCAAAAGCATATAGCCAAGCCATCAATGAGATATGTCGGAAAAAAATAGCATTCCCGCTCGATGAGCAGCGGGTATCGTATCTAAATGATGCCGCCAACAAGGAAGACTTGGAAACCATTATACACCCTGATTTGGATAAAATCCTGATTGGCATATATGACTCGGTGTTCTATGATTGCGAAAATCAACAGTTTATCTGCAAAATAGGTATCGGGTATCCTATTCAGCCGGAGACGTTCATACCCGAGTTGGCAGGTTTTATCAAAGGAGCCTTGAAACAATTGCCCTTGTATGATTCATTCAAAAACGACCCATTAAAAACCGACCTTGACTTGGGGGCTATTCTATGGTCCTTCGAGCAAGATGAAGCTTTCATGGCCGAGTATAAACGGATAGTAGAGAGACATAAGAGCCTATTGGAAATACTTCGGTTATCGGTGGAAAAATCCAAGGGCGACTACTCCGTGTTTTTTGACTCTGGCGATTTTCGACTGAACCCTGTTAGCATGATAATTATCGGACACATAGCGGAGCGATATGAGGAGATAGTACGCAACTATCCAAAACGTCGTTTTGGCATTGTTGCAGAGGGATTTGCCGATGGCTCGCCCGTTCGTCAAGGAGGCATCCCCTATTATCGGGATGGTCGTTGGAGCAATACTGGCGAAGCCCTTCCTTTCTCCAACGGAGCTGGCCAAAACATCGGAAACAGAATAGCATCGGGAGACACAGGCAACAAACAATTGGCGTATGCGCGGGGATTCGAGGGCATGAAGTTGCTTCAAACGACCTTGGAAATGAGCCACTCCTCTCTGCTGCGCAATGTTCAGTTGACCTATAAAGGCACTGCTATGAGAACTCGGGCGAACCCTTACGAGCGCCGTGTCAGTTTCAAAATTCAAGAACTTGAGTAAACACTTAGGCAGGACAGCAGACATTCAATTTTTGACAGGATTTACAAAATTTACAGGATAGATGAAGTGGCTTCCCCGCCAAAAATCCCGTAAATCTTGTAAACCCTGTCAAAAACCTATAAGCCTGCCAACCGAGTCTTATGCGCCTGGGGCTGCCTAAGTTTTTACGAACCTGATTAACATTTTCAACCATTTCAACCATGCAAGAGAAAGAAAAAACCTTTTACCACTCAGGCTTCCAGCTGGGTCGAGCTAAGGATGTGGGCAGATTCAATGACACGGTGACGGCGCTTGAGGCAGAAATCACAAGCGCAGAGGCGCATCAATCAGACCTCGTTCAGAAAACCATTGATGCCGTCAACGGGCTGCTCCACAATTTCGAGGAGACCGCAAAAAGAGTTGATAGCATAGCTAATGGCATGGTGCAAAAGCATCTGCAATTTGTCAGACAACTGGAAATCGAGACGGCGATTTGGGCAGCCATGCAACCTCCTCCCGGCCCCGAATACTATGTCGAGCAGCGCAACAAAGTGTCCGATATTTTTAAAAAAACCGGTAGTGTCAACCTATGAGTGATTTTCGATAAAGATGATTGATTTCATCACTCGATATTTGGCACTACCAAAAAACCGAAGAAGGCTTTGACAAACTGAGCGCCAAGCTCGATGAACAAGTTCAAGCGATGAATCTATCGAACGTGCTGGAAAAAATGGTGAATGAGCTCAAGGCGCAACACAATAGCTCATTGGAGACCATGCGCACCAACCTTCGCGAGTTCCGCAAAGGCTACAATGAGGGTGCCGGCATCCGCCAACAACTGGATGACTTGGACGGTGGCTCGCAGTCTCCCGCTGCCTGAAAACGCATTTGAAATTTGACGGTCGAAACGCTTTTGCAATCATGACACCACCATCCAAACGACTGCCCAATGCTCACAACACAATCGAACAAGGCTCGCACCCTGCAAGCACTCGCGGAAACGCTCAAAAGCTTTTGGGACAACATGGTAAAATTCCTGCTCCCTCCGCGAAGCAGGCGCAATGATGAAGCTAACACATCAAGCACGGAAAATGGCACAGATTCGTCAAGCAAAGAAAACGAAACGCCTCAGAATGGCGCGCCCAATGAAAACCATGCTCCACCCAAAGACACGGAAGACCCGTTCCAAGGCCATTTTTCGTTGAAAAAAATGTTGGCTTGGCTGCACGATGCGGCCAACATCAGCCGCTCACCGTTCTACAAGATGGGTTACAAATGTGGGCTGGATGCCTGCCATCACAATCAAGGGGTGGCAGCCATTGAGAGTGGTTTCGATGCCTTGATTCATTCAGAAAACAAGCTTCGCGAGGTTTTCGGGGCAGAAATAATCGAGGCACAAAGTCAATTGGAGCACTTGAACCAAGAAGTGGAAAGGCTTGCGACCGATTTGGACGAACAAACCCCAAACAGCACTGCCGCTCGACTTCGACAAGAGATTCAGACCTTCAAAGATGAAATCAAGAACCACTTGTCTTCGCAATACAACGACCGTTTTGTGCACGACCATCAACAAATCATGGAAGAGCGCAAACAAACGGAATTGGCGTTCATAGCGCAGGCCAAAGAACGGATTCTGCAAAAAAGCGAGGAGCTGAAAAACATAGCTACCCCAAAAGAGCGTGCGCACGCTATCCAAGAACTGGAAAGTGAACAAGCAAATCTTTCCAAACGATATTCGAGATTGGCCACAGCTCATAAAAACGAAAACATAGCGGTATCGGGAAGCACCCGAATCATCTTCAACCTCATTTTTTTCCTGTTGACCTTAGGCGGCGAGTTTTTCATCATTTACCACCTGACCAGAAAAGTGCTGGAAATGGACCAAGTTGTTTTATCCAGCAACCCTGCGACAAAGCTAATTCTGCTAAACGCCATCTATGTTTTTTGCGTGGCATACCCGCTTGCTTTGGGCATATTGGTCAAAACCATCATCTCCAAATCCAGCGATAGGTCAGCGGCGACGCGTTCTATTTTGTGGGTCGTAGGAATAGCCAGCTTGTTGATGATAGTCGGAATATCTGTGCTAAACCCAACCAAACTTGGGGATGCCGAGACGCAAGCAAAACTGAAAAACCTAATAGAGCCATTCCTGCTCTACTTATACGCCCTGATTTTTTTTGGCATCACGTTGCTTTTTTCAAGCGTGGCCGGGATGCTCTATGTGGAATTCATTGACGGATATGAGCAATTCTGCAATGCCCGAAAAAAATCGCCTTTCAAGTTTTTGCCACTCAAAGACACAGACGAATTTGTGGATTTGCGAGAAGCAGAGATAATAAAACGAGAAGACAAGATAGAGCAGTTGAGGGGGCAGAAAGAGCAAGCGCACCGAAGAATAGGAGAGTTGCAGTCAATGGCTTCCATCAACATGGAGGACTGGGACCTGGCGGCCACACTCGAAAGTCTGAAACAGGCCGCAGCCAATGCCTTCCGGTTGGGTCACCAGCGAGGGCTGAGCGACCTGATGAGGAAAAAAGAATACGACCCTGCTGCCCTTCTCGACATGGTGTATAGTCGCAAGGTGATGAGGCACTACCTTAAATCCTTCGATGAAAACGCATGAGTTATTGTTCAAAAAAAAATTTCAACCATGCAAGCCACCCATTTTCGATTGATTGTTTTGCTGGCACTATCCCTCTTGTTTTACCGCAGCTGTTGCATGGCGCCCCCCGAAATCAGCAAGACTTCGGCACCCGCTAAAATTTTGCTGCTGTTTTGCGATGAGCACGTATTGCGAGATGCCGAAAAATGTGCTGACCTCAAGGCGCGTTTGCAAAAAAAATATCTTGCAGGGCCGGGTTACGCTCCAGTCCGGGTGGAGCTTTACCCATTAAGTTGTAATACCTCCGAAGGCAAAAACCTCTTGCCAAATTGTCGGATAGACCCACAGGAAAGCGATATGCTCAACGAGGGCAGCTTCACCACCAAAGACCAAGTCGAAGGCAGATGGCTCAAAGACCTCGCAAATTTGAGTGAGACAGACGAGATAGGCTGCAACCAAATCGTGGCCTCCTTGCACCTGTTGAGCAATCGCCTCCGCAGCATATCGCCCGGCGAAGAAGTGCGGATTGTCTTCATAACATCTTGGCGAGAGATAGACTTGAGCAACGACTTCGACCGTCAATCATACAGGCTGCTCAGCAACAACCCCTACAACGGAGGCATATATCGCTTTGAGGAAAGTGTGTTGGAAGAAATGCAAAGAAAATCAAACGATGCCAACTCTACCATGCGTCAGATTGCGCTCAGCCTTAAAAACACATTGCGTCAGAACAATCTTCCCATTTCCAAGGTGTATTGCTATACGACATCCTACTGCCTTTCCGACGATAGTGACAGCAACACCAAGCGAATGTTGGATGGTTTCTGGGACGGCTTGTTTGCCCACGCTGGTCTCCAGATAGTGCGTTTGGGCGATTTGGGCGATTGCTTGAAATGACCCCAATGCCCATACTATTGGACATTATTTTTGTGGTGCAAAGACACAAAGGCACAAAATGCGGCAAATCAATGCGTATTTTGCTTTGCGTCTTTGTGACTTCATGGCAAATTTGAAAATATCCAGTCGTGTGCCCCAATGCCCTCTCTTTTTTAAAAATCATCACGACCAGACAATTGATTGATTCCACACGCCATACATTAGAGCCGAAAACACACACCATGAATCAATTCATTTTCCGCCTGCTGCTTTTCCCCCTATTCGTTCTTTGTCTTAAGACCGCTGCCGCCCAACCCACCGACAGTTCGGCGGAACGTTTGGTCGAAAAAGCCGACTTCTTTATCAACAATGGGATGTTGGATTCTGCCATAGAGTATGGACATACTCTGATGGACTACGCCCGGCAAAACAATCTGCCATTATACGAATCAAGCGCGTGGTCGTTGTTAGGTATAGTGGCTTATCACCAAGGCAACATGGATGAAGCAATTGCCCAGCAAGACTCAGCATTGTCTATAAGACAAAGATACTATGGCGCCATACATCCACAGGTAGCATCTTCGTTGTCGAATATCGGCGCGATGATTTTGGACTTGAAAGGCGACCCAGAGGCGGCCTTGAAGCGATACATCGAAGCACTCGATATTTGCAACAACTGTAAAGTGGGAAAAGACACCTGTACGAACAATTTTTTTGCTGCCCTTTTCAACAATATCGGGAACGCTCAAATGGATAGAAATAACTTTGAGGAAGCAGAGAAAGAGTACATGAAGGCTTACGCGATTCGCTCGCAATTCCCAAATGACCCTAAATACAAACTTGCCCACCTATTGAACAACATAGGAACCCTCAAACTCGAAACCGGGCATACTTCCTCTGCACGAGACTATCTCCTGAGCGCCCAATCGCTTTACTTGCAGTGGAACAAGGGCGAAGTAACACCCGACCTGATTCAAGTGTTTATGAACTTGGGCGCAGTTGAAAATCTTGAATACAATAGAGAAGCCGCTCAACAATACTTTTTTCGTGCCTTGGAGCTTGGCGATAAATTCTATGAAGGCCAGTACCTTGAATTTGGGAAAATTAACTACAATCTCGGAGTCATGTTTAGTGAAATAAACGCTCTATCGGAGGCAGAAAAACACTATCACGCAGCATACGACTTTTGGGAAACAAACTTTGGGTTCCACCCAGACCAAACAACCGCTTTGCTGGGATTGGCCACCCTCGCCGCCAAACGCGGCGAGGGTGAAGAGGCATTGCGCTTGTTCCAAAAAGCGGAGATGCTTGATGAGGCAAACTTTCCCGAAAAGCACATTCGAAGGGCTAATACCTACAACCAAATAGGGGGCTATTATAGCAAAAAAGGAGACCGAACAGCAGCTCGAGCATATTTTTTGAAACAATTGACGGCGCTTGGAATGGAAGAAGTTCGCCTCGGTGCCATCGCTCAATCTCTGCCATCCAACCTTCTGTTGGCAGGTCTGACAAATTTGGGTCACACGCATTTTCAAGACTATAAAGACACTAAGGATGACAGCCAGTTGGACGCTGCCCTGCGCGTGTTTGCTATCGCCGATTCAGTTGTGAGCAAACTTCGTGAAACAAAACTATCCTTTAACGAGCAAAACGAGTTGCTCCGAGATGCAAGAGCATTGGCCGAATGGGCCATGCTCGCCGAGCTGGCTAAATATGGCCCGACATCAGAGCGGGTTTTTAATCGCTCCGAACAGGGTAGTGTCATTTTGGGGGTGATTTGGTATTTTTGCGTCAAACTTTATGAAATGGTATTAGATGTAAAATGCTGCCATAAATGTGGCTCTGAACACATTGTGAAAAACGGGTCGAACGCATCAGGCAATCCGAAGTACAAATGCAAGGCTTGCGGCTTCGGCGGGGTGTTTCAAACGCTTCGGAAAAGCGAGGAATTTAAAGAAATGGTCGTCAGGGCGGCCCAAGAACGCAGTTCGTCACGGGGTCTTGCCAGAACCTTTGGCATCAGTCACCAAACGGCTCTGAGGTGGATAAAAAAAAAGCGCAGTCCCTTCCCGACATCGTGACCACGTTGCTTCCGGCCAAGAAAAAAGACGTTCTCGAACTGGATGAATTATGGTCTTTTGTCTATTGCAAAGACTTTAAACGCTGGGTTTGGATAGCACTTTGCCGCAGAACACGTCAAATTGTCTCTTTTTTCATCGGCGACCGAAGCGAACAATCTTGTCGGCGGTTTTGGGAACTGATTCCGCCTGAATATCGAAAATGCCGAACGTTCAGCGATTTTTGGGAGGCATACGCCGCGGTTATTGATACAGGCAAACACAAGATGGTGGGAAAAGAATCCGGGGAAACTTCTCATGTGGAACGCTGGAACAACACCCTTCGCCAGAGAATTTGTCGATTCGTCAGAAAAACGCTATCCTTTTCAAAATCCGATGAAATGCACGAACTGTACCTCCATTTGTTCGTCTACAACTACAACATATCACTCATAAAATGACACTACCCATTTCCGAACCTTAGCAAAATGGGAGAATGGGCAATCGGATCCTCCTGTAGGGAAAATTATGAAAATTGCTGAAGTATTGGAGATGCCAATGGCTAAGCTACTTGGGTTAGAGCCGAATTCAGTCAAAGACAGTTTCAACAATAATCAGCAAGAAGGAGAGACTTGCATTCTAAATAACGGCACCATTTCTTTTGACAAAGAAGCCATGAACGAAATCAACAAACGTTTCGCTTTTTTAGAATCACTAATACTGTCCTTGCAAAATGAAAATGCGTCGTTGCTGAAAATTATCGAGGGAAGAAATACACCAAAGGGGTAAGTTGCAAATCCTTGCAGAATGACAGAAAAACGCAGCGGGCAAAAATGCTCACACCACCCTCGGCGCCAACAACTTGTACAGCACCGGCGTCACAATCCGCGAGAGCAAAGTCGAGGAAATCAAGCCGCCGATAAGGACGTAGGCCAGCGGCGAATAGAGCGGATTTTCCTCTATGGCGATGGGCGTGAGGCCGCCGATGGCCGTCAGCGAAGTCAGCAAAATCGGTACAAAGCGAATCTCGCCCGCCTCCTGAATCGCGTCGTCGAGACTTCGCCCCTCGGCGCGGAGTTGGTTGGTGAAATCCACGAGCAAAATTGAATTCTTCACCTCGATGCCCATCAAAGCAATCAGGCCGACCACCACCGTGAACGAGAACGGGTAGCCCGTCGCCAGCAAAATCAGCACGGCGCCTATGATGCCGAGCGGAATGACCGACAGCACGATGAGGGTGCTTCGGAAGGTCTTGAATTCCAAAATCAGCACAGCCAGCAGGCCAAAAATCGTCAGCAGAACGATGGTGCCCATGCCGCCAAACGAGCGCTGGGCGCTCTCCTCCTCGCCCGCCACGACGTAGCGATAACCTGCGGGGAAAGTCATAGCTTTCAGTTTTTCCTTGATTTTTCCGTTGATTTCAGCGGCGTAGTAGCCGCTTTTCACAAAAGCCGTGACAGCGGTAAAACGGTCTTTGTCGTAGTGCTGGATGAAGTTGGGCGAGGGCTTGAATTGTATTTCCGCGACTTGGTTCAGCGGCACGGCTTTGCCGAACACGTTGTTGACGTACAGGTTTTTGAGCGCGTCGAGGGTGGCGAACGCGCCTTCCTTCGGCACGGTGACAGTCATGTTGTACTCCTCGCCATCGGTCTTGTGGGTGAAAGAGCCGGCGTTCAGCCCCGCGATGGCGAGGCGCACCATGCGGTCCACTTCCACCACCGGCACGCCGAGCGTGGCGGCTTTTTCCTTGTTGGTGATGACCTGCAAATCGGTCTTGATGGTCGCAATCGGGTTGTCCACGTACATCGTTCCTTCCGTCTCGCTGATGAGGGTCTCGACTTGGGTGGCCAATCGGCGCAGGGTGTCCAAGTTTTCGCCAAAAACCCGAATCACGATGGGCGCTTCGATGGGCGGCCCCTGCTCGAAGTTTTTGACGTTGATGACCGCGCCGGGCGTGTTTTTGAACATCTCGCGCAATTCGTCGAGCAATTCAATTTTCACGGGCGGCGGTGTTCGGTCTTCCAATTGAACAAACACCTGCCCATAGTCGGCGGCCTCTTTTTCCCGAATCACGTTGTAATAGATGCGTGGGTTGCCGCGACCGACGTTGGAGGCGTACCAAGTGATTTTGGCTTTACCCCCGGAATACTTAGTTGATAGTTGTTGGTTGATAGTTGTTGGTTGTTCACCTGCTTTTAAGGAAGTGAATATGGCGTTTTTCATTCCAAATTCGGAACTGCGAAATCCCGGCGCGGTGTATTCATTCAACACGGAATCAACTATTTGCACCGTGCGGTTGGTTTGTTCCAAACTCGTTCCGGCGGCCATTTCCACGTCAATGTAAAACATCGGGCGCTCGCTGGCAGGGAAGAGGGCGAACCCCGCTTTTCCCGCCAAACTCACGATGGCGAAGAAGAGGACGGTGGCGGCCACCATCGTCAGGCGCGGCCACGCCAGGGCGAGATGCAGCACACGGGCGTAGGTGCCGGAAATGAGCCATTTGAGGCCGCGCAGGAAGATGTTGCCGCGCGGGTCGTGGTGCTCGGCCAAAAGACGGCTGCTCAAGAACGGCACGATGGTGAGCGACACGAACAGCGAGGCCAGCACCGTGAGCACGACGGCCAAAGGCAGCGAGCGAATGAAATCGCCAGAGGCTTCGGGCAGGAACACGAGCGGCAGGAAGGCCAAAACGAGCGTGGCCGTGCAGCCCAGCACCGCGAGGCCGATTTGTTTGGTGGCGAGAATGGCCGCCTCCACGCGGCTGTGCCCTTCGCGCAGCCATCGCTCTATGTTTTCCACCACCACGATGCTGTCGTCCACCAAAATGCCGAGCGCGATGATGAGGCCGACGATGCTGAGTTGGTTCAAAGAGTAGCCCATTTGGTCGAGGGCAAAAAGGCCGATGGAGATGCTGAGCGGGATGGAAATCATCACCACGAGCGCGGCGCGCCAGCCGAGGGGCAGCAGTGTGAGCAGCACGAGCGTGATGGCGATGCCGAAGTCTTTGGCGAAGCGCCCCAGCCTTTTGCGCACCGAGTCGTTTTGGTCGAACACCTTCACATAGTCCATGTTGGCGGGCAAGGCGCTGCGCCATTCGGCCACTTTTTGCTCCACTTCTTTGCCGACGTTGAAGATGTTTTGCTCATCCTTCATGCGGGCGGTGACCCACACGCTGCGCACGCCGTTGATGCGGGCCAAGTGGCGCGGTTCTTCGTAAGCCCATTCCACCTCGGCGAGGTCTTTGACATAGACGATTTGGCCGTTGTTGCCATTGATGACGGTGTTTTTGATTTCCTCGATATCCTCGTAGTCGCCGCTGGTTTCCACAAAAAACTGGCGCTCGCCGACGTTGACTGCGCCGCCGGGGATGGACACGTTTTCGCTTTGCAATGCGCCCAACACGCGGCTTACGGGGATGCCCTCGGCGGCCATTTTCGGCAAGTTGAGGCTGATGCGGGCTTCGCGCTTGGGGAAGCCCCAGGTGTCGGCGGCCTTGATGCCGCTTATTTTTTCCAAAGATTCTTCCAAACGTTCGGCCTCGCGGCGGAGGTCGGCGTAGGAGGCGTTTTCAGAAACAATCGCGCCTTGCAGAATCGCCACGTCCGACGACGTAAAGCGCTGAATGGTGATGCGGTAAATGTCCTGCGGAAGCTCGGGGCGGAGGGCGTTGATTTCGCGCACCACCTCTTCGTACTTTTTGTCGGCATCCTCGCCGTGCTTGAACTCGATGGTCAGAATCATGAGGCCGTTGAGCGAGAGCGAGGGCATCCTGTCTATGTTTTCGAGCGCGCCGAGGCGGGCTTCCACCTTGTCGGTGATTTTGTTCTCGATTTCGGCAGGCCCGGCGCCGGGGTACACGATGACGATGTTGTAGCCGGGCGGCGCGAACTTGGGGTCTTCGGCGCGGGGCATATTGAGCAAGGCCCCGATGCCGAGCGCCATGACGAAGCAAAAAATGATGAAGGTGAATTGGGGGTTGCGGACAGAAAATTCGGCGATTTTCATGGCTTCCTACTTCGCATCCAAAACATGGAAGGAAGATTTATTTTTTATGGTAAAATGTTGATTTTCAGAAAAAATGGCACTTCTTAAAATTGAACAAGGCTGAGCAAGAAGGCAATCAAGGCAAAAATGGCCAACCAGTTGCGCCAAGTCATGTACCTAATCCACAAGTCGCGGTGCGTGGTCCAGTCCATCGGGTGTGCGTGTGCCTGCCATGTGTTGATTTCCTTGTTCAACGGCGCATTTCCTTTAGTGGCGATAAGCACATCGGCCACCAGCAGCAGGAAAGCCATTATGGTGGCTGCCGCTTGCAATTGAGTCGCCCCCCCATTCCAGACTAAAAGAAAAATGTAAGAGGCGCTGTAAATCAGCGTGAGCAGGTAGGAGGCGCTCAGGTTCCGAGCGATGGCCTTGTCCACCGATTGTCGTTGCTCGATGAACGCGCCGACGGAAAGTTGCCTGAGCGCCTGCGAGCCGCCGAGCAGCATATAGAATCCCTGACCGGCGATGAGGGCGTAGAGCAGGGCGTTGCAAAAGGCTAAAATTTTCATGGCAGAAAAGATTGCTGAGTAAGTTGGCTTAGTATTTTTTGACCTTCTTCTTCTCGCTCAAATACGGCGCGCCGCTCGTCACCACCTCCGCCACGCCTTCCAGCCCCGACGCGATGACTGCCTGATTGCCTTCCAAAAACGCGATTTGCACAGGCGCTTTTTTCACGCTTTCCCCATCGGCTTGCAGGGCGAACACGAACGCTGATTTTCCGTCGCCTTCCACGATGGCTTCAATCGGCACGGTGGTGTAGGTTCTCGATTTCGACGGCACGATGTCCACTTGTGCGAACAAGCCGGGCGCGAAACGCTTGCCCTGCGGAGCCACCTTGATTTCCACCGGGTAGAGGCCGCTCGCAGGGTCGGCGGCAGGGGCGAGGTCGCTCACTTTGCCGTTGAACGGCGCGTCGGGGTAAGCGTCCATGACGACTTTGGCGCTCATGCCGAGGCTGAGCCGCGCCCAGTCGCGGTCGCTGACGTTGATTTTCACCACCCAGTCGTCCACGCCCGTTTGGAAAAGGACGAAGACGGGGGTGCCGGGGCCGGTGATTTCGCCTTCGTTCATCAGCTTCTTGATGATTTTTCCGCCGCGTGTGGCGCGGATTTCGGCGTACTGCTGATTGAACTGCGCGATGCGGGCGCTTTCTTTCGCCACGTCGCGGGCGGTGGTGGCGTTTTGCAGGAGTTCGAGCGTGGCGCTGCTGTCGCGGTAGAGCCCCTCCACGCGGGTGAGGTCGCGCTCGGCTTTTGTGAGCGCCTGTTGTGCCTGCGAGACCTGCGCGTCTATTTCGGTTTTGTCCAAAATAGCGAGCAACTGGCCGGGACGCACCACATCGCCCTCTTTCACATAGATTTTGCGGATGATGCCGCCGACTTTGAACGAAAGGCGCTGCTCTGCCGACGAGGTCAGCGTGCCGCTCGCGTGGATGGGCAAGGCAATGTTTTTCTGCTCGATGAGCGCAGTTTGAACGGGGATGCGCTCGTCCACCACCGAGTTTGAGGTTTGGGCATTGGAATTGGCGTTGGCGTTTTCGCCGCAGCCGCCTGTGAGGCAAAAGAGGCCCACAACGGCGATGGTGACCATTGAGGGGAGGGCTACTGTTTCAAGCGTTATTTTTTTCATGTTCTACTGATTTTTAGAATTTTAACGTACTGCGGACTTCCAAGTCCGCGATGGATGAACGGACTTGGAAGTCCGTTCTACATCCCTGCTGCTTTTCTTAGCGCCGCCTCTTTCAGCAGCACATCCGACCACGCCAAAAGTTGTTGCAGCCGCGCCGTCGTCACGCGGTTTTCGGCATCCAAAAACTCAAGCAGCAGCGCCTGATTCGCGCGGTACTTGTTGTTCACGATGCGATAGGTCTCCTCGGCAGCCCGAAGGCCAGTTTGGGCAGTCGCGAACGAGTTGCGGGCTGCTTCAAACTCATTCCACGCCTGCGTGACTTGCAGGGAGACCTGTTGCTGCGCCTCTGAGTACCGTGCGCGTATTTTCTCAGCCTCCAATCGGGCTTCCTGTGTTTTGCTTTTGCGCATGCCGCCGTCGAATATGTCGTAAGTGAGGCCCACGCGAGCGAGGATATATGCTTGCTCGTTGTTGAACTTGTAGCCAAACCCTTGAAACCCGGTCTCTCCCCCGATGTAGAAATCTGGAATCTTCAGGTTGGCATCGTTGCGTTTCACATCCATCTCGGCGGCGCTCATGCCTGCTCGCAGGGCGTTGAACTCTTGGCGATTGGCGAGCGCGTTTTGAATCAAGTCGGAAGGTTGATAGGCGGCTGCTTGCGACCGGAGCAGTGCGGTGTCCACCGTGACCTCGCTTTGCAAGTCCTTGTTGAGCAGAAAGTTGAAATAAGCGCGGGCGGTGTTCTGGCTGCTGCGGAGTCTGAAAATCTCGTTGTCGGCCTTGCTGAGTTCGTAGTCGGCGGTGGCCACCACGTCGCGTGTGGCGACGTTGTTGTTGACCAGGGATTCATTGAAGCGGCGCAATTCGGTCAGCACGGTCTTGCTGTTTTGCCAGATTTTCTCGGCCTCCAATGTTTGCAGGTATTGCAGATATGCCTCCGTGATTTGGTAGCGCAGTTCGTGTTGATATGCCGCCTTTTGTGCCGACTTGCTTTGGTACAGCTGTTCCTGAATTTGGCGATTGTATTTCAAATCTGAATTGAAGAGCGGATAGGCGAAAGTCAGTTTGGTCTCGTGGAAATCGTCGGGCAGAAACTGCTCGTTCACGTTGGGCACATTCGTGGGGTAGTCAGGTGCGCCGGGCTGCACGAACTCGTTGAGTTGGTTGAGATTGGCGTAAATCGGGTTCACCAAATCGCCAACCGGGAACGCGATGCGTCGGCCTCCGGCGGCACGGGTGTAGTTGGCGTTGAATTGCAGCGTGGGGTAAAAAAGCGCCTTCGATTGCCGAATGGCCTCCTGCGCCTTTCTGATGTCGAGCGTTTGCGTTTGCAAGGCAAGGTTGTTGTCCAGTCCCGTTTGAATGTATTGCTCCAAAATGACGGATTGCTGGGCGTAAACGCCTGACAAGCACACGCTTGACAGCAGCAAGGTTAGGTACAAAGGAAGTGATTGCCTCATGGTAAAAAAAACAGTTTTTATTTTCTGAACAGCGTTTAGTTGTTGCCACAAAAAAAGGCCGTGTCGAACGGCGGCGAAAGGGAAATCAGGTGAACGGTTGTTTGAGGCAGTTGAATTGACACGATACAAGGTCAAAATGTCGCAAGGCCTTTCGAGAAAAATCGTTTATCACTTATACCTCATAGCTCAAAGACTCTCCGCCATCTTCACCATCATCGCAAAGGATTTTTTTGCCAGTTCCTCTCTTTTTTCTTCCGGGTACATTCGCATCCGCTCTCGTATGAAGAGCGACACAAGGCCGTGCGCATGGCACCAAAGCGTGTAAGCAATCGTCTCTGTGTCAGTGCTCTTGAAGTAGCGGGCATCCACACAAGCCTGCACCGTCTCGGCGAAGAAAGCATGGATGGCAATGCCCAACTGCCAACACTCCTGGTTCTCAATGGAATCCATGGGGGTCAGCGTGATGAACAACAGGTCGTAGAGGTCAGGGTGTTTCATGCCGAAATCAACATAGCGGCGGCCAAACTCGACGAGCCGTTCCCACGGGTTCTCGATTGAAGCCACTGGCATCAAGTGGTCGCGTTTCACGGCGGCAGCCTCGTATTGCAGCGCGAAGAAGATTTCGCTCTTGTCTTTGTAGTAAAGATAAATCGTCGCCGGGCTGTACTCGATGGCCTCGGCAATGTTGCGGATGCTCACGCCGTCGTAGCCTTTCTCGCGGAAAAGCCGGAGTGCTGCCTCGAGTATCAACCGACGCATTTCTTCCTTTTCGCGCTCTTTTCTGGAAACTATTCCCATGATTGAAAAATAAACGGTGCAAATTTAATGAACAGTGTTTAGTAAATGCAAGCGGATTTGGGTAAAAATTTGAAAACAGCGGTTGAAAGGTGGATTTTGGCCGATGAACAATCTGTTTTTTCCGAATAAACAAACTACTTTTGACTGCCAAACCCGATTTTTTCACACTCAAAACAAACTCTATTATGGCAGTACTGAAAGTGCTCGAAATTATGAGCGACTCCAACCAGAGCTGGGAAGACGCTACCCGCAAAGGTGTCGAAAAGGCCTCCGAATCCGTACGAAACATTCGCTCTGCCTTTGTCCAAAGCCAGAGTGTCACGGTGGAAAACGGCAAGGTCAAATCCTTCCGTGTCAACTTGAAAGTCAGTTTCGAGGTAGAGTGAAAGGAGAGGAGGCCATTGAAAGCAGGGGGTGTCTCATTCGCCTGTGTGTGGATGGGACTTTCAACGCAACCGTTGCCTTTCCACCTCATGGTGCGGAATCGAAGCCAATGCCTGCGAACTGCCCCATCGCAGACTTACGAGACACCCTCTCGTTCAGTTGAAATTGATATAATCGCTCGGGTCCACGGCTCGCCCCTTGTACCAAAGTTCAAAATGAAGGTGTGGTCCCGTGGTGTTCTCGCCTGTGTTGCCGACAATGGCAATCGCCTCGCCCGCCTTCACCGCGATGCCCGCTTGTTTCAGCAGCACGGAGTTGTGCTTGTACATGGTCACCACGTTGTTGGGATGCTGGATGGCGATGCTGTAGCCCGTCTCCACCGTGTAGCCGGCAGAAATCACCACGCCGTTTGCAGCGGCCTTTATGGCGGTATTTTTCGGCGCGGCCACGTCTATGCCAAAGTGATTTTTTTGCAAATCAAAACTTGCCGTAATCTCGCCAGACACGGGGGGCATGAACGACATTTTTTCCAAAGGGACATCTTGCGACAAAACCGCGCCGACCGAAGCCGCCACCGTCTGCGCCGCTTGGGGGTCGCGGGTAAACGTGCCCTTTTCCACTGCCGACCGCAGCAACTCGTCCTCTGGAACACGCTCTATATCTTCCGGCGGTATGTTGCTGATAGAATCGGCAGGCACACCCTGTTTCTGCACCACCTCTTTACTGATATCGGCAAGGTCGCCGTGCATGATTTTTTTGATGTTTTCATTGAAGCGCCGATGTGCCACCATTTCCTCTTCGAGGTCAGCAATTTTGGTGGTCAGCTGCGCTATTTCCTCATCGCGTGTGTAATCGCCGTAGCCCGGGATGTAGCGTTTGAGCGGTGTCCAGATGATAAGAGCCGTCACGATAATCGCCGTGCCGACAATCAGCGAACTCACACCCACATAGAGGGAGAGCGGCGTTATTTTCATGGAAGTGACTTCCTCGAACGTGTCATCGTTCATGATGACAAGCCGATACTTGTCGCGCAACTTTTCCATCAGGCTGCGGTCGTCGTCGCCGTGCCGCCGGAAGAAGTCGAAGAACTTTTTGATAAAAGCAAAATACTTTTGCATCTCGATTGCGCTAAAAAATGATGCGGGCGGGTTGAAGAGAAAAATAAGGAATCTCCGCTTGCAGGGGCAAAGTTCGCTAAAATGCGGTTTGAACGCTCCGTTGGCGCGATTTGTTGGACTCGTTTTTTGTTAAAAGGCATCTTACGGACAACCTTTTCTACCCAAAAAGCGCCCTAACCACCTGCTTAGGGTTATCTGCTCGCTCAAAGCTCATCACCAACCGCACCTGTTTTTTCGACATGAAAAGAAGCATAAGCCTCATCTTGGTATTGATAGCCATCCTGTTGGCGCCCGGCTGCGTCACGGAGAAAAAAAAAGGCTCCGACGTGAGCCGATTCAAACGCGGCTACCACAACCTCACATCGCGCTACAACTATTGGTTCAACGCCGATGAACTCTTCACACTTACCCAGGTAGAGCTGGAAAGCCAACACCGAGACAATTACAACCAAATACTCGACCTATACCCCTACGCTGCTGTGGACCCACAATCGGCACGCGGCAATCTCGACAATGTCATCACAAAAGCGGCCAGAGGCATCGCCCTGCATCGCCCCAGCGACTGGGTGGACGATTGCTACACGCTCATCGGGCAGTCACAATACCTCAAGCGCGATTTTGAAACTGCCGAAAACACGTTTCGATACATCAAGGAAGAACACGACCCCAGAAAAGTGAAGCCCAAACCCAAACTGAAAAAAAGCGCCAAACAGAAAAAAAAAGAGGCCAAGCAAAAGAAAAAAGAAAAAGAAAAGAAAAAGAAGAAAAAGAAAAAAGCCGCCAAAAAGAAGAAAAAAGCTGCCGCTAAAAAGAAAGGCAGCGACAAAGGCAAGACGCTCTCCGACAAGAACCAACCCAAAGCACAAGAGGTGGCCAAGACGGAGGATGACAGCCAGAAAAAGAAAAAAGAAGAACCGCCCAAACCCGCCGGAGTGAATCCTTATGAAAAAGGCATGGGACGCACCGCCGCCTACCCACTGGCCATGATTTGGTTTGGCCGCACCCTCACCGAACGCGAGAAATACGACGAGGCCGATTTTCTCTATCGCGAACTTTGGGAGGATATGTGGTTCCCCGCACACTTGCGCGACGAACTGGCCACTGCCGAGGCATACCTGTGGATTAAGCAAAAAAAATACGACCGCGCCATCGCGCCACTCACCAAAGCGGTGGAACTGACCAACAAACGGAAAGAACGCGCAAGATTGGCCTACATACTCGCCCAACTCCAACTCCGCGCCGGCAACAACGAACAGGCCTACGCAGCATTCAACAAAGTGATGGAGAGCAAACCCAAATACGAAATGCTCTTCAACGCCAACCTCCGACTCATCCAGTCAGGGTGGTCTTACAAGAAAATAACCAGCGAAGAGGCCAACAACTCGCTCGGCAAAATGCTGAAAGACGAAAAAAACCGCGAGTACAACGACCAGATTTATTTCGTCATGGCCGACATCGCGCTGCAAGACGGAAAACGCGACGACGCCATCGCTTACCTGCGCAAATCGCTCGACCACAACCAGAACAACGCCCCCCAACGCGCCGAGGCATATCTGAAACTGGCCGAGCTATATTTTGAAAACGAAGATTTCGTGCAGGCAAAACTCTACTTCGACAGCACCCTCACCGTCTTGCCAGCCAACGACCCGCGCTACAAAAACGCCTCCGACTACGCCGTCAACCTGAAAGACATCGCGCGGCTTATCCAAGCCATTGCCGCCAACGACAGCATCGTGCGCGTGTACAACATGAACAACGAGGAGCGCCGCGCCTTGGCCCGCCAAATCAAAAAACAACGCGAGGAAGAAAGCCGATTGGCCGACGAAAAAGCCAAACAAGCACTGGCCTCCGGCGGCGCCAAAGCACCCACACCCCAAGCAGGCGGCAGAGCCTCCACGTTTTATTTCTACAATGATGCCTTCCTGAAAAAAGGCAAAAAAGACTTCTCGAAGACTTGGGGCAATCGCAACCTCGAGGACAACTGGCGACGCAGCCAACGCCCCACCATTAGCCTGACTGAAGACTCGGGGCGTCCCGACGCCGCCGCCACCGCAGGCGTGAGCGATGCCGAACTGCAAGACCTGTTTGCCAGCCTGCCCAAAAGTGAGGCCGAACTCAGCGTCATACACCTCGCCACCTACGAGGCCATGTACCAACTCGGCACCCTTTTCCGCGACAAAATCCAGAACAACAAACGCTGCTCCTCTACCCTCGAGGAAAAACTGTCACGCTACCCCGACCAAGACAAATACGAAAAGGAAACTTGGTACTATTGCTATCTGGCCTTCACCGACCTGAGCAATCGGGAACGAGCCAAATACTACTTGGACAAACTCGCAGCCAAATATCCCAACAGCGCATACGCACGCGCCATCACAGACCCCAATTTCCTCAACGCGACCAAGGCCCGCGAACGCGAACTCAACAACTATTACGAGGAAACCTTCACCGCCTTCCAAAAGGGAGAATACAAAAATGCCTACGACCGCTGCCAAGAAGCCCCGCAGAAATACGGCTCGCAAAACCCGCTCATGGCCAAATTCTCCCTCCTGAGCGCCCTTTGCATCGGCAACCTGCAAGGCACCGAGGCCTACTGCAAGGCACTCTCGGAGGTCATCGCTCGGCATCCCGAGACGGCGGAAGCAACCCGAGCCAAGGAAATCTCCCGACTCATTTCCTGCAAGGGATTCGAGGTAGCCGCCACCGAAGACCCCAAGAAAAGACCCGACCAACCACCCCTCGACGATGCCTTCACGCTGGAAGATGACAAACTGCACTACTTCCTCGTCGCCATCAATGGCTCGGATATCCGCCTCGACGAGGTGAAAAATGCCGTGTCGGACTACAACCGCGAAAACCACCGCCTTGAACAGCTCCGCATTTCCAACATCTTCCTCGGCAACGACACGGACAACCCCATCATCGTCATTCGCAAGTTCGACACCAAAGAACAAGCCATGCGCTACTATCAGGAAGTGAGCAAGAAATTGGATTTTCTTGGCGAAACGGACAAGAAGAAATACAACAAAGAATTTTTCGCCATCACGCAGGAAAACTATCGCCGTATCCTGAAAAACAGAACCCTCAACGGATACCGCGAATTTTTCAACGAAAATTATTTGAAATAAAGTGATGCTAAGGAATTGAGGGGGGATGAGACAAGGCAAACGCATCCCCCCCCAACCTTCAAAACTTAGCCAACCGCTTGGTTAGTCGCGCCCCACGCTCATCGCGCACGCTAAGGATGTAGATGCCCGGTTGCCAGCCTTCCGTTTCCAGTTCAAAATGCTGAAGCCCCGAAGGCAACCTGCCTGTGGCAAGGCGCGAGACGACCCTCCCCGTCAAGTCAACAGCCTCTATCACGATATCGGCGCTTTCGTCCAAGAAAAAGTCTACCGAGCATAAGCTGCCCACTGGGTTGGGATAGACCTCAAGACTGTTCAACACGCCAGAAATCTCGCGGACAGGCGTGGGATTCACCCCTGCCGGGAGCGGCACATATTTGTCAAGGTATATCCTGTACTCGCCCGGCGCCAGCATCGTGGGGATGGGGACACCCTGTGACTGCACACTATCGCCCGTGTAGTACTCATACCACCAACCGATGGTCGCGTCGAGGAAAAGCAAGGTGCTTTGCGTGGTCAGTGACACGTTGGCCACCACATACACATTCATGTCAGGGGAGTTGAGCCAAATCCGGCGGACGTTTGCAGGGCCAATATCTGCATTGAAATTAGGGGTCTCGAACACCTCGTGGTTTTTTCGAAGTTGGAGCAAGGCAGTGGTCACATCGCTCAAACGGCGGCGATAAGGATCGTTGGGAAAATCCCAGCGAATCGGCTTGGGCGCAGTACGGCAATTGGGGCTAATGGTTCCGTTTTCGCAATAGTTGATGGAAAAGTCATAGGCCAACTCTCCGAATTGCCAAAGCATTTTAGGCCCGGGCACGGTGTAGAGCAAGTTGTTGAGCATTTCGATGCGCAGGGAGTAGTAAGGCAGCCACTTGATGTTGTAGTTGCCGTTTGCGTTTCCGAAGCTGGCGCACTCGAAGCCGATGCGTTCCTCGTCGTGGCTCTCGAAATAACCGATGAGATGCGGCTTTGTCCAGTTGCGCTCTTTCCATGAAACCCACCTCATGTCAGTTTGCCCGCCGGTGAGGTTGTAGCCGAGTGCCGTTTCCTTGTACGAGCCGTGCATATTTCCCCAAAGCATCATGCCGTAGTTGGCGAGGTCTTGCTCTTCGTTGTTGTCGGCAAAATGTTCCAAAATGACATAGGAAGTTGGGTCAATGGACCACATGAAGTCCGCATAACTTTTCAAAGTGGCCACCCGCCCAATGTCGTATTGGCCCCAAGCCGCCACGTTGGAACCCGTGTTTTTTTGCGTAAAACCTTTTGACAGGTCGAAGCGGAAACCATCTATTTTGAACTCGGTGAGCCAGTATTTCAGGCAGTTGCGCACGTATGCTCGTGTGGGTTGGCTCTCGTGGTTGAAATCGTTGAACACGTTGAAAGGATGCGTCGCCACGGGGTTGAGCCACGGGTTGTCGGGCGCGGGACGATTGTTGGCAGCATCCCAGTAGAGCTGTGCCAAGGGGCTTTGGTTATCTGCTTGATTGAACACCACATCGAGAATGACGGCCATATTGCGCTTGTGGCATTCGTCCACCAGTGTTTTCAGCGCCGTTGCCGTGCCGTAGTATTTGTCGAGCGCCTTGTGGAACGTGGGATTATAGCCCCAGCTGTTGTTGCCGCTGAATTCATTGACCGGCATGAGCTCTATGGCCGTGATGCCTAGCCGTTCGAGGTAGTCCAGCGTGTCGAGCAAGGTCTGGTAGTTTTGCGCGGCGACAAAATCGCGGAGCAACAACTCATAAATGACAAGCTGGGTGTTTTTCGGGCGTTGGTAGTTGGTGGCCTGCCAGTTGAAAGGAGGTTGGGCCGTTTGCAGCACGGAGACGATGCCCGTTGTTTTTCCGGCAGGGTAGGCAGGTAAGTTTGGATAAGTGGAAGCGGGGATGAAGGGGTCGTGCGCCGGGTCGAGCACGAGGGTGCTGAGCGGGTCGGCGATACGCATGGAGCCATCCACAAGGTACTGGAAACGATACAGTTGGCCGGGCATCAAGCCAGCGATGTCGAGCCACCAAGTGGCGTTGTCGGTGCTGCGTTTCATCTGAAAATTGCCGTCGGGCAGCCAGTTGTTGAAATCGCCCATGACGTGGATGACTTGCTTGTTGGGCGCATACAGCGAGAGCCGAACGGTTTGGTTGTCCAAATAATTGATGCCCAATTCTGTTCCTGCCGGGAGGGCTTCCGTCACGACGTTGCCGGGCACCACATAGACAAAGGAGGAGGTGTCGGATTCGGTGGCGGTGGTCGCCACAAATTCCACTTTATGCACACCGGGAGCGCCTGCGCTGAGGGAGGTTTCAAGTGTTTTGCCATTGGCTGAGGCGACCTGTGTCCCGTTGTCAAAAAGCGTCAGCGAGGCGGTTTGCGAGGCAGCGGCTTTCACCGCGATGGGGCTGCCGCTGTTTGCCAAAAACACATTGGCGGTCGGTGTGACAAAAGTGGTCAGCAGGCCAATGTTGGCATCATACACCGGGTGAAAAATATCGGAGCCATCGGCGGCACGCCCCACGATGCTGCCATTCTGGTTGCGAAACACAAAGGCCAGATTCGTGACCTTGTCGTTGGGCGCGACGTTGAAAAACGAATTGATGGTCAGGGTCTTGGTCCAAAGATTAGGCCCAGCGTTGGTCATCAACCCCACCGGGTCGGCCACGCCCCAAGTGGTCGGCACGTTTTGCCAGCCGTTTTTTCCTTCGATGAGCACGCCCATGTGGGCATACACTGGCCCGGCAAAGCCAGCCAAGGCGCCATTGCCTTCGGCGGCGTTGAAGGTGATTGTTATTTGCTCGGTGGCGGTGGGGAACAATGGCTCGCAAGTGACTTGCGCTCCGACGGCGAAGGGCAGGAAGCCCAAAGCGAATAGCAGCGAACTTTTCATACGGAGGGTGTGCTTGATTTGTTGAAAATAAAAAATCCTATTCCAACCGCCAAAAGCGGAGAAATAGGATAGGGCGTTTCGATGGCAAAGGAAATGACTTTGCGGGGAAAGGGCAAAACGCAAATTGCCTGATTTGGTCAAAGTGGGTGATGTGGACTACCGCAATATGAAGTTCCCTGCCTCTATCAACTGACCACTTGATTCTTCCACTCGGAAAAAATAGATGCCGGGCGGGAGTGCTTTCCGTTGGAATAGATACTGCCTTCCCGAAACCACCGCTTCCGTGACATTGCGCCCGAAGGCATCGGTCACAACAAGGCGGTGTTGATTGAAAATGCCTTCTTTGAGTTGAAACGCCGCCCATTCGGCAATGGGGTTGGGAAACACGGCAACTCTGGTTGTTTTTCTAACATTCGTCGGCGAACTTGTCCCAACAAGATATTCTGTGCCGACGGTGTGCAGCGTTTGATTGGTGATGACCGGCGGATTGAAATCGAAGTAGATGGCCGCCGAGTTGAAAATCTGCGCTTGCAGCGGCACATCCGGCTGTTGGTCTATTTTGAACATGACAAACCCTTGCGAGGCCGCGAGGTTGGTGGCGCTATCGGGCAATATGATGTTCGAGAAAGCAAAGCTCGCCACGCCTTGGGCTGAAAGTTCCCAAGTGTAAGGGTGCGATTCGACGCGCCAAGTGCGGCCATTGGCAGGGCGGTCAATGATTTTCTCCTCACCGGGTGCGTACGAATCTTGCCCCTGCATCAGCACCACGTCATCCTCGATGATGATGTAGTCGAGCAGTTGGGAGGGCGTGCTGCCAGTGTTGCGAAGCCGAAACCGGATGCTCGTGTCCTGACATTCGGCTTCGGCTTCGATGGTCGCGCCCGACCAGTTCGGCACCGCCATACAGAGCGTGTCGGTGGTGTATACCGAGATTAAAGAGGATTTGAACCTGCCGGTCGGCAAGGGAGGGATTTTCTTGATTGATTTGCATGATTTCCAAAGGATTGCGAGTACTGTTCGTTCAAAACTACTTTGCGTTGACTATATTTGCCCTGTATGAAACAGAAGATTCTACAAATACATCCAACCGACAACGCGGTGGTGGCGCTGACCGACCTCGCTAAAGGGGAAACGGTGCATCTCAACGGCCATGCCTGGACGCTGGTCGAGGACATTCCCGCCAAGCACAAGTTTGCCGCACATGCGCTCCAAACGGGCGATGCCGTGCGGATGTACGGGGTGCTGGTGGGCAAGGCACAAAGCCCGGTGGCTGCCGGGGGGCTGCTCTCCACTGCCAATTTGCAACACGCCACAGAGGGTTTTGCGCTTCGTGCCGCCGAAAAGAACGTGTGGCAAGCCCCAGACGTGTCGAAATGGCGTGCTCGCTCTTTTCTCGGCTATCATCGTCCCGACGGCTCGGTCGGCACGGCGAACTATTGGTTGGTCGTCCCGATGGTTTTTTGTGAAAACCGCAACGTGGAGGTGCTGCGCGAGGCATTGGTGCATGATTTGGGCTACGGCAAGCAACACAACTACCGAACGCAAACGCGCCAATTGATGGCCTTGTATGAGGCAGGGAAAAGTGTGGAGGATATTTTGGGGGCAGACTTGTTTGCGGCTCCTGCCCCGACATCAAAGCGGTTTTTCCAGCATGTGGACGGGGTGAAGTTCTTGACGCACGAGGGAGGCTGTGGCGGCACTCGGCAGGATGCCCAGGCACTTTGTGGTTTGTTGGCGGGGTATATCACGCATCCCAACGTGGCGGGTGCCACCGTGTTGAGTCTTGGCTGCCAACACGCGCAGGTGTCCATGCTGATGGAGGAGGTGCGCCGCCGCGACGCTCATTTTCAAAAACCTTTGGTGGTGTTGGAGCAGCAAAAAATTGGCACCGAGAGCGACCTTTTGGGTATTGCCCTCAAGCAGACCTTCGCGGGGCTGATGGAGGCCAACCGCCTCGAGCGCCGCCCTGCACCTCTTTCAAAGCTCTGCATTGGTTTGGAGTGCGGTGGTTCTGACGGTTTTTCGGGTATCTCTGCCAACCCCACACTGGGCCATTTGTCCGATATGGTGGTCGCGCTGGGTGGCTCCGTCGTGTTGTCGGAGTTTCCTGAATTGTGTGGCGTGGAGCAGGAGCTCTGCGACCGGTGCGCCACCGCCGCCACCGCTGAGCGTTTTTCGGAATTGATGTCTGTCTATAATCGGCGAGCCCAAGCGGTTGGCAGCGGCTTTGACATGAATCCCTCGCCGGGCAACATCCGCGACGGGCTGATTACCGATGCCATCAAATCGGCTGGCGCAGCCAAAAAAGGCGGTACCTCGCCCATCGTGGATGTGCTGGACTATCCCGAAAAAGTGGCCAAGCCCGGTCTTAGTCTGCTTTGCACGCCCGGCAACGATGTGGAAAGCACTACTGCCGAGGTGGCTGCTGGGGCGACGGTGGTGCTCTTCACCACGGGGCTAGGCACCCCGACGGGCAACCCCATAGCCCCGGTGGTGAAAGTGTCGAGCAATTCCGCGCTCGCCCAGCGTATGCCCGACATCATTGATTTCGATGCCGGGGGGATCATCAACGGCGATCTGACCATTGAGCAAGCTGCTGAACAATTGCTGGAATATGTGGTGGCGGTGGCCAGTGGGCAAGCCCAAGTGGCTGCCGTTCGCCTCGGCCAAGATGATTTTATCCCTTGGAAGCGCGGCATTTCGCTGTGACGTTTTGTTCCATGTTCCCAATTTTGGGTTCCTTTGTGCGTTTTTTTCCCATGCCGCTCATAGAACGCTCCACTTATCCCGGCCCGCCGACTTGGCAATACAATGGCCACCTCCAAACGTTAGGCCCCGGCATCTTTCGCCGCGTGCAAGGGGTCGAGTACGAACGCGAAAGAATCGAAACACCCGATGGGGATTTTCTCGACCTCGACTGGATTCGGCGACGCAACCGACGGCTCGTCATCCTGACACACGGGCTGGAGGGCAACTCCACCCGACAGTACATTCGCGGCACCGCCAAACTCTTTGCCCAGCATGGATGGGATGTGCTCGCGTGGAATTGCCGTTCCTGCTCCGGCGAGATGAACCGCGCTTTTCGGATGTATCACCATGGCGACACGGAAGATATTGGCACGGTGGTGCGCCATGCTTTGCAAACGAACGTGTACGAGGCCGTTGCGCTCGTGGGCTACAGCATGGGAGCCAACATCACGATGAAATATCTCGGCGTGCAAGGCGAACAAGCACCCGCTCAAATTCGCGCTGCCGCCGTCTTTTCAGCGCCTTGCGATTTGGAATCAGGCTCGAAGGCGCTCGACCGTTGGGAAAATGCCTTCTATCGCCGACGGTTCATGCGGGCTTTGGTCAGGAAAATCAAGGAAAAGGATGCTCGGTTTCCCGGTCGGCTCGACTTGTCCAAACTTGAACAGGTGCGGCGCTGGCGCGACTTCGACGAGCACTTCAGCGCCCCCATCTGTGGCTACCGCGATGCGGCGGATTTTTATCAAAATGCCTCGGCCAAGAACTTTATCGCAGGTATCCGGGTGCCCACTTTGCTTGTGAACGCTCAAAACGACCCTATCCTGACGCAGGCTTGCATGCCAACGGAGATTGCCTCCGAACACCCGTATTTTTATCTTGAAATGCCCGAACACGGTGGTCACTGTGGTTTTCAAACACGCACCAACTACGAGTTTTCTTGGTCGGAACAACGGGCGCTTGCGTTCGTAGAAAGTGTTTGAGCGCCGCCTTTCCAACATCGAACTGTTTTTATGCCCGGTCTCTATCTCCACGTTCCGTTTTGCAAACAAGCGTGCCATTATTGCAACTTTCATTTTTCTACCTCTTTGCGGCACAAGAAGGAGCTCGTGGCGGCTTTGCTGAACGAATTGGAATGGCAACGCGACTTTCTGGGCGGGGCCGCTCTTTCTTCCATTTATTTGGGCGGTGGCACGCCTTCGTTGTTGGAGATTGGAGAATTGGAACAGATTTTTTCCAAAATCACGGCATTGCACCGCGTGGCACCTGACGCGGAAATCACTCTCGAGGCTAATCCCGATGATTTGACATTGGAAAAACTGAACGCCTTGCGTCAACACACGCCCGTCAATCGCCTGAGCATCGGCATCCAATCGTTCAGCGATGAGGATTTGCGCTGGATGAACCGCGCCCACACCGCCACCCATGCCCAAGATTGTCTGCGCGATGCCTTAGGCGCCGGGTTCGATTCGCTAACCGTTGATTTGATTTATGGCTCGCCGACGACTTCGGATGCGCAGTGGGCCGAAAATCTGCGCAGGGTGTTTGATTTTGGCATCCCGCACTTGTCTTGCTACTGCCTCACGGTGGAAGAGGGGACGGCGCTGGGTGCTTGGGTGCGCAAAGGGCAACAACTGCCTGTGGACGAAGAGAAGGCTGCTCGCCAGTTTGAATACTTGATGGAGGCTGCCGCCACGCACGGCTATGAGCATTATGAAATATCCAATTTTGCCGTGCCCGAACATTATGCCCGCCACAACAGCAGTTACTGGCGCGGAGAGCCATACCTCGGCATCGGCCCTTCGGCGCACTCGTTCGACGGGTACAGCCGCCAATGGAACGTGGCAAACAACGCGCACTATATCAAGGCCTTGGCCAACAATCAAGTGCCGTACGAGCGGGAGACACTCACGCCTGCCCAACGTTTCAACGAATATGTGATGACCTCGCTCCGCACGATCTGGGGTGCCGACATGGACGTGATTAGAGGCATGGGTGGGCGGTTTGCCGTGCATTTCGAGCGGGCGTCCAAGGTGTTTTTGGAACGCGGCGTGATGGAGCGAGTGGGGGAGCATTATCGCCTCACTCGGACGGGCAAGTTCCTCGCCGACGGCATTGCCGCCGACTTTTTTTGTGAATGAGCTGGCGCCACAAGCCTACGCTACCATGCTGCTGGATATTTACCGGTTTTTTCCGCCCGGCGAGCGCCGCTCATGGCGTTTTTCGCGTGCCTCCTGCAAGCGCCGAATGAGGGATTCCCTGAATTCGCGTTCGGCGCGGGGTATTTTGGCGATTTTGCGAATCGGCAACACTTTGCGGAGCTTTTGCACAAATTCTTTTTCCAAATCGAGTTCTTTCTGCTGAATCTCGAACCGTTTTTTCACATACTCTTCCACCTCTTGGTCGCTCATGTTGTCAATGCTGGTTTCGGGGCGGAGCTGCTTTTGCAGGGTTTCCTTGTTGTTGTTGTACTCGTAAAATATGGGCCAGAACTTGTCTGCCTCGTCGGGAGTCAGGTTCAGCACGCGCGTGTAGATTTCACTGCGCAATGCTTTGATGCGGTCAGACATTCCGTCTTGCGCGTTCAGGGCGACAAGTGGTGTGAATATCGTTGACAAAAAAACAAAAAACAGGCGCTTCATGTGCGAAAACATTGATTGAGGGAGTGAACATTTAGGTTTTAAGCAGTTGTTCCAATTCTTCATGGCTCAGTTCCTTGAGCAGCCACTCCAACTCTTCCTTGGAAAGCTCGTCCGCCGTCAAGGGCTGTTCGGTTTTGTTGGTTTGAGCGGATTGGTCGGCAACGGTGATGGAGAAGAGTTGTTCCGCTTCAAAGTCGCCGATATTTTCCAGCAAAAAGGCCTCGATTTCTTCTTCTGTCAACTCTTGGCTGGCCCAATCGGCAGGGGTGGGTGCGACATTGGCAGAGCGGAAAAACCATACCGCGCTCACGACCAACGCAAGGGTGGCTGCTATGGCAGGCCATGCCACTTTGGGTCGTGCGAGCATGGCGAACAATCCGCCCCTGCGACTTGCAAGCACGGGTTTTCGGAGCGCGTCGGCGGCTTTGGCTTGGCTGAGCACAGCTTCTTCCACTGCGTCGAAATAGCCGTCCGGCACTCGGAACCCATCGTCGTGCTGCTTCATGCCGTGCAGCCATGGCGACAGGGGTTTCAATTCGTCGTTTAATGTTTCCTTGTTCATTGTCAAGTGGTTGGTTTTGTGTGGCTCGGGTATGTTTTAGAGGTTGTCGTCTTCTTTGAACGCAGCCTCCACTTTTTTCACCGCATGATGGAATGACGCTTTGAGCGCGCCTTCCGAGGTGTGGAGCAGCGCCGACATTTCCTCATAAGGCATCTCGTTGTAGTATCGAAGATTGAACACAAGTCGCTGTTTTTCGGGCAATCGAGCTATCGCTTGCTGCAATTTGGCTTGCACCGCGTCGCCGTCGAACCAATCATCTGCCTGCAGGCGGTGGCTAAGCAAGGTGGTCGCGTCGTCGAGCGACGAGGCCGCGTGGCGTGCTTTGCTTTGCATGTATGTGATGGCCTCGTTGGTTGCGATGCGGTAAAGCCAAGTGTAGAGCTTGGATTTGCCTTCAAATTGCAAGATACCCTTGTAAATCTTGATAAACGTGTTTTGCAGCACATCGTCGGCATCTTCGTGCACCAACACCAAGCGTCGGATGTGCCAGTAGAGCCGTTCCTTGTATTGCGTCATCAGCACCCGAAAGCCGCGCTCGAACGTGGTGTCTGAGTGCAACAGTTCCAAAATCTGTTCGTCTGACAAAGGCTTGTTCGTCGCGGCGGCTTGCAAGTTGTTCTGTTTGAGTGGCTAAGACGAGAAATGAGTGGATAGGTTTAACGCGGCTGAGTGTTTTGTGTCTCAAGGCCGCACCGCAGTTTGGACATAAAAAAACTACTTGTGGCCAACAATCGTCTTTTGCGGGCATGGCAGAAAACTCATTTCACGCCCATCCCGTTGGGCCAACCGTTGGCTGACGGGCCGACGAAGCCCAGCTTGCCTTCCGAATCTTCGGCGAACAAAATCATGCCTTGCGACTCGGTGCCCATCATCACGCGGGGAGCGAGGTTGGCAAGCACGACGACCTGTTTGCCCACCACTTCCTCGGGTGTGAAATGCTCGGCGATACCGGAGAGGATGGTGCGCGTCTCGAAGCCCATATCCACGCTGAGTTTGAGCAGTTTTTTGGATTTTTCCACTTTTTCGGCGGTGAGAATGGTGCCGGTGCGCAGGTCCATTTTTGCAAAATCATCGAATTGAATCGTCTCTTTCAAAGGTTCGTATTTTGATGGTGAAGGTGTGGTGTTTGGTTGTTCCTGCTCGGTGGTGGTAGGGGCTGGGTCGGTGGCTGTCAATTTGTCAATTTGTTTTTGAATCACCTCGTCGGGAATGCGGCTGAAAAGATGCGCGGCCTGCCCGATGGCGTGGTTGGGCAGCACAATGGGGTTGCCTTCCACGAGTTCGTTGAGCACGTCGAGCAAGTCGCCTTCATCGCGCAAGGGAGCCAGATTGAGCATATCGCGCAATTTGGCGGCTGCGAATGGCAGGAAAGGCCGAGCGGCGACGGAGAGTGCGGCGACGTGCTGGAGCGCGAGGTTCATCACCACTTTCACCATCTCCGGGTTTTCCTTCTCTGTTTTCCACGGCTCGTTGAATTGCAGGAGCGCGTTGCCCGCACTTGATATTTCCATAAAAATTCGCAGCGCCTCGCGGAAGTCGAAGCGCTCGATTTCAGCGCCCATGGCTTCCAATTTCTGATGCAGCAGGTGCAACTCCTCGTTGTACTGTCCTGTTTTTTCCGCATCCCAGCCACTTTTGAACGACTGGTCGGGGTTGACAGATGGCACCAGACCGTCGTAGTATTTGTGCATGAGCACCAACACGCGGTTCACAAAGTTGGCGAGGTTATTCACCAGTTCGTTGTTGTTGGTCTCTTGAAAGCCCTTCCAAGTGAACTCGCTGTCGCTTTGTTCGGGCATTTTTTTAATCATGTTGTAGCGCAGCACATCTTCTTGTCCCTTGAATTCCTCGCAGTACTCGTGCACCCACACGGCCCAGTTTTTCGAGGTCGAAAGTTTTCGCCCTTCGAGGTTGAGGAATTGGTTGGCAGGCACGTTGACGGGCAGGATGAACTCGCCATGCGCTTTCAAAATGGCCGGGAAAATGAGGCAGTGAAACACGATGTTGTCTTTTCCGATGAAGTGAATCAACGCCGTGTCGTCGTTTTGCCAATAAGGTTTCCAGTCTTTGTCGTTGTCAAGCGCCCACTGTTTCGTAGCCGAAATGTAGCCGATGGGCGCATCGAGCCATACATAAAGTTTTTTGCCTTCCGAACCGGGTATTTCGTGCGGCACATCCACGCCCCAGTCGAGGTCGCGGGTCATGGCGCGGGGCTGAAGCCCCTGTTCGAGCCAGCTGTTGCATTGGCCCAACACATGATTTTTCCAGTCTGCCGGGTTGTGCAATTGCTTTCCCCCTTCGGCGGTTCTGCCAGTGTTTATCCACTCGCGCAGCCATTGTTCGTGTTGGTCGAGGCGGAGATACCAATGCTTGGTTGGGCGCATGACAGGCACCGAGCCACTGAGCATGGATTTGGGGTTGATTAAATCCGTTGGGCTAAGGGTGGAGCCACATTTCTCGCATTGGTCGCCGTAGGCTTCAGGGTGAGCGCACACCGGACAAGTGCCGACGATGTAGCGGTCGGCAAGAAACTGCCCTGCGACTTCGTCGAAGTATTGGTCGCTTTCTTTTTCCTCGAACTGGTTGTTTTTGAGGAGGGTTCTGAAAAAATCCTGCGAAGTCTCGTGGTGGAGCGGCTCGGAAGTGCGGTGATAAATGTCGAACGCGATGCCGATTTTTTCGAAGGTGTCTTTCAACATCGCGTGGTATTTGTCCACAATGGCGCGGGGCGTGGTGCCCTCCTTGCGGGCTTTCACGGTGATGGCCGCTCCGTGTTCGTCGGAGCCACACACAAACACGACATCGCGCCCCATCAATCGCAGGTAGCGCACATAAATATCGGCGGGCAAATAGGCACCCGCTAAATGGCCGATATGCAACGGGCCATTGGCGTAGGGTAGGGCGGCGGTAACGAGGTGTCTTTTCTTCATTGTCGAACTAATACACGATTCGTGGTGGTCAAAACGCGGGGGCAAACCTATCTGCCGTCACATCGTGCGGCATTTTGGAAAGCGCAAAAGTAAGGTGGTATTGGATAGAAAATATAATGCCTACGCGGTCTGCATCACCTCGCGCACGGCCACTACCTCGATGCCTCCCACTGCTCGCTCAAACCATTTAAGGGGCGCTTGGGTCTTGTCGCCCGTTTGTGTGTCGCATTTGAAGAACAGGTAGTAGAGCTGCAGGCAGTAGTCGAGCCGGGCGAGGAGCGTGTCGAGGGTTTTCCCGGCGGGCCATTGCCCATGTTTTTCGCCCAACCAAGCGTAGTAGGCATCGTCGTGGGTCTCTATGACATCCAACACGACGCGGTCGCTCGTATGTGATTCCATGAAGCGCCGGGCCAACATGCCGTGATGTTTTTGCCAGTCGCGCGGGCGCGAGCGGTCTTCGGCGTATTTGAACGTGTCGTGGGCCAGTGTGATGAGGCGGAGTTGTTCGCGTTGGAGTGTGGAGAGGCGAGGAATCAGGTCAATATTGTCAAACACTTCGCGCACATGGAACGCAACCTTGCCCTCTGGGTGGCCGAATCGCGGCTCCCCCCAAAGCAGGCCATGACGGAACTCCTCCGTCGCAAGCAATTGCCTTTCGAGCGGGGTCTCTGGTCGCAGCAAATCTTCAAGTGCGCCCGGGGCATCCAAATGGCGCTTCATGGGCGGTATTGGTCGGTTAGGCATCTCAGTTGGTCGGGCAAAAACAGTTGGACTGACATATTGTCAAAAAACAGTCGTTTAGCACAGGTTTTGTTAAAGAAACAACGGACGGAGAAGGGCGGCAAAGGCATGGTTAATGCAGCGTTAAAATGCCAAAAACCAGCAGCAATTCAATTGCATCTTCGTTTAAATCTGCGTCTTGCAAACAAAGTTAGCAAAACATAAATTTTAAAATCAGCACGAGTTATGAATAAATTCTGGTCAACGCTCCTCGCAGGCGCCATAGGCGGTTTGATGACGTTTGGCGCAGCGAAGTTCTTTGAAAAACCCCAAGTAAACACCGCGCCCGCTCCTGTGGTGCGCCACATCAACTACGGCAACGTGCCTCCTTCGTTCGACTTCACGAAGGCTGCCGAAAAGTCCATGCCAACAGTGGTGCACATCAAGGCTTCCGAAAGCCAGCAGCTCGCCCGGCAGCGCCAACAAGAGCGCCGTTATTCCGACCCCTTCGAGTACTTCTTTGGCCGCAGCTTCGACTTCCAGCCGCAGCCGCGCTCGGGCACGGGCTCGGGGGTGATTTACACATCCGACGGCTACATCCTGACCAACAACCACGTCATTGCTTTCGCCGATGAGTTCGACGTGACTCTGCACGACGGGCGCCAGTTCAAGGCGCGCCTCGTGGGCCGCGACGAAAACACGGACATGGCCGTCATCAAGATTGATGCAAAAAACTTGCCCGCTATCGAGCTCGGCAATTCTGACGACGTAAAAGTAGGCGAATGGGCATTGGCCGTCGGCAATCCTTTCGACTTGACCTCGACGGTCACCGCAGGCATCATCAGCGCAAAAGGCCGCGACATCAACATTATCAAAGGGGGCAAGGCCATCGAGTCTTTTATCCAGACGGATGCAGCGGTCAACCCCGGCAACTCCGGCGGTGCATTGGTGGATGTGCAAGGGCGGCTCATTGGCATCAACTCTGCCATCGCCACCCCCACTGGCGTGTTTGCGGGCTACTCTTTTGCCATCCCGGTCAATCTCGTGAAACGCATCGCCGACGACCTCGTGAAATATGGCGAATATCGCCGCCCCTACCTTGGCATTGATATTGCCCCGATGGACAATCAGTTGGCTAATAAACTCGGAGTGGAATACGTTCAGGGAGTGGCGGTGATAAAAGTGCACGACGACGGCTCTGCCGCACATTCGGGTCTGTTGCCAAAAGATGTCGTGACGAAAATAAATGGCAAAAACGTGACATCCACCTCAGAACTTCGGGAAATGGTGGGGCGTTTGAAATTCGGCGACACGGTCAGTCTCACAGTGGTGCGCGAGGGCAAGGAAAAAGAAATACCGGTGCGTTTGAAAGCGCGTAGCGACAATTGAACCATCCCCGCTCGCAAGAATGTTGTTAAAAAAACATTTGCGGGTGCAACTTCCCCCAACATCGCACCGTCTGAAAGCATAAACCGTTTGAAAAAAGAAAAAGTTGGTTTTTCGTTTTGTTTTGATGTGTCTGCTCCGCGCAATGCGGGGCAGACTTTTTTTTAAGGTGCTTGGCAACCATTTGATTTTCAATCGAATCAAATCGGCCACATTTTTTTGTACTTTTGCCCCACTTGTATTTTCCTGCCAAATCAATGCGTCTTACTGTGTGATTTTTTTGCGCATTGTTGATTCAAAACCACGATTTTTATGAAAAGGACTTTGCTTTTGACAGCCCTGTTTGTGCTGTTGGGCGTGGGCGCTTGGGTTGCCCTGAACAAGAAATCTCAAACAGGCAGCCGCAACGCCTGGGATATGCAGTTTGCCGTGCCTAACACAGGCGACATCCACAAAATTTTTCTGGCCGACCGCAAAGGCCGCACCGCGCTACTCGAACGCAATGGCGACCACTGGACTTACAATGGCAAAGCCCGCGCCCGACCTTCGGCCATCAGCACCTTGCTCGAAACCATCGCCAAGGTGAACGTGATGTATGTGCCGACCAAAGCCTCCGAAAAAACAATGGTGAAAAGCCTCGCCGGGGAGGGCATCAAAGTGGAGATTTACAACAAAGCTGGCAAGCTGCTGAAAAGCTACTATGTGGGCGGCGTGACGAGCAATGAACTCGGCACCTACATGATGATGGAAGGCTCTGACCAGCCTTATGTGACGCACATCCCCTCATTTGTTGGCCAATTGCGCGTCCGTTACCTTTTGGGCGACGACGACTGGATGGACCGCACCATTTTTAGCGAAAAACCCGCCGATATTCAAGCCATTTCGGTTGAATACCCCCAACAGCGAAGCGAATCTTTTTTGTTGGAAAAAACCGACGAGGCCACCTACACCGTAAAACCTTTTTTTAGCGCAACACCCGCCAACAAAAACCCTTTGCGCAAGGGTGTGCCCGAAGCATATCTGCTGGCTTTTGAAAACAAGGGTGCCGAAGGGTATGAGACAAACAATCCCTTGCGCGATTCGGTGACGGCGCTGGTGCCGTTTGCCATTGTCACGGTGAAAAAGACCGATGGGGAGGAAAAACAGGTCCGATTCTGGCCAGTGGAAGTGCAACAAACGCCAGAGGGGATGCCTTACGTCCACCGCTATTTCGCGGAAGTGAACCAGAACAGTTTTCTGTTGATTCAGGAAGGTGTTTTTGCCCCTGTTTTTCGGGGGTACAATTTCTTCTTCGAGGCCGGGCCGGGCGCGAGGCTGCGCAACTGAGGGTTTGGGGGTTTGAGGGTTTCTGGTTTGAGGGTTTGAGGGTTTGAAGGTTGGAGGGTTTGGGGGTTTGAGGGTTTCTGGTTTGAGGGTTTGAGGGTTTGAAGGTTTGAAGGTTGGAGGGTTTCTGGTTTGAGGGTTTCTGGTTTGAAGGTTTCTGGTTTGAGGGTTTCTGGTTTGAGGGTTTGGGGGTTTGAGGGTTTCTGGTTTGATGGTTTGAAGGTTTTAGGGTAATAAAGAAAAACCGAGAGACTTCAGGGGAATGGCTCAGGGGAAGGGGGAATGTTCAGAAAAGCGTGTCAAACCTTCCTGCATGTTTTTCTACCCGGCGAACGCCGCACTCACAGGGTCGTAAGTTATTGAAAACCCAAACGCTATGCCTCCGTGTCTCTGTGTTTTCTCATCGTCGTGACACAGTTTTGTGGACACGCTCTGCATGTTTTTCTACCCGGCGAACGCCGCACTCAAAGGGTCGTAAGTTATTGAAAACCCAAACGCTATGCCTCCGTGTCTCTGTGTTTTCTCATCGCCCGAATTGGGGTGACACAGTTTTGTGGACACGCTCTGCATGTTTTTCTGCCCGGCGAACGCCGCACTCAAAGGGTCGTAAGTTATTGAAAACCCAAACGCTATGCCTCCGTGTCTCTGTGTTTTCTCATCGCCGTGACACAGTTTTGTGGACACGCTCTGCATGTTTTTCTACCCGGCGAACGCCGCACTCAAAGGGTCGTAAGTTATTGAAAACCCAAACGCTATGCCTCCGTGTCTCTGTGTTTTCTCATCGCCCGAATTGGGGTGACACAGTTTTGTGGACACGCTCTGCATGTTTTTCTACCCGGCGAACGCCGCACTCAAAGGGTCGTAAGTTATTGAAAACCCAAACGCTATACCTCCGTGTCTCTGTGTTTTCTCATCGCCGTGACACAGTTTTGCGAACACGCTCTCAAACCTTCAAACCCCCAAACCCTCAAACCAGAAACCCTCAAACCCTCAAACCCCAAACCCTCAAACCAGAAACCCTCAAACCCCAAACCCTCAAACCAGAAACCCTCAAACCCCAAACCCTCAAACCAGAAACCCTCAAACCAGAAACCCTCAAACCCCCAAACCCCCAAACCCCCAAACCTTCAAACCCTCATACCCTCTTTCATTCTTCCCTCAAATACGCTGGCACCCGCACCGCCCGCTGCGCTGGCGGCAACGCTGCCAATAAGCCGATGCCGATAACGGTCAGGATGACAGGCACAAAATCGCCCATCCGCATGGCGATGGGGTAGCTCTGCACCAAGAACCCCTGTGGGATGCCGACCAATCCCCACGTCTTCTGCGCGAAGTAGAGCCCCAGTGCCAGCACCAACCCAATGCCCATGCCCAACAAGGTGAGCAGCAGCCCTTCGAGCAGAAAAATGCGATGCACCATGTTGTCGGTAGCCCCCATGCTTTTGAGGATGGAAATGTCTTTTTGTTTGTCGAGGACAATCATCCACAGCGCCCCGATGGTATTGAACGCCATGAGCACCAGCATCAGACTGGTGATTGCAAAGCCCATCCATTTTTCAAGTTGCATCACTTTGAAAAATGCCTCATTTTGTTCGTACTCATCTCGCACCGTGAAACTATCACCCAACATGGCCCGAATCTGTTTCTTGACCTCCGAAACTTTCGCGCCGGGCTTGCAGCGTATTTCCAACGACGACACCGTGCCCGACGGCACGCCAAGCAAGTCGCGCATAAAGGCGATATTCGTCAACACATACTGATTGTCAAAATCTTGTTGGATGGCAAAAGTGCCCATTGGGTACACAAAGCGTGTTTTGAAAGGCTTGTCGAGCACACCGCCCGCCTCTTCCGTCGGCATATAGACCGTCATGGCCGAGAGCACATTGTGCACGTTGACGGAGAGTTTGTTGCGCACGCCCGCTCCCATCACGACGCAGTTGCGGTCTTCGACTTGCAAAATGTAGTCGCCTTCCCGCACGGTGGAGTCAATGTTGTTCACACGGGCAAATGATTCGTCCACGCCTTTCAGCACCCCAAAATCCTGCGAGCCTTCGTACTCGAAAAACGCGATTTCCTCCAGCGTCTCGCTCAGGTACATCACCCCCGGCAAATCGCGCAGCTGCGTAAGCAGCAGGCTGTCGGCCTCGAAGGTTTTGCCTTTCGCGGCGGTCACTTTTATTTGAGGGTTGAAATGACCAAACAACCCTGCCAGCAAATCCTCGAAACCATTGAAAACGGACAATACCAGCACCAGCGCCGCCGTGCCAATGGCCACACCCAACACCGAGATGCCAGTGATGATGTTGATGGCATTCGTGCTGCGTTTGGCGAACAGATAGCGCCGTGCGATGAGGAATGGAAAGGACAAGGTTTGAGGGTTTGAAGGTTTGAAGGTTTCTGGTTTGAGGGTTTGAGGGTTTCTGGTTTGAAGGTTTGAGGGTTTCTGGTTTGAGGGTTTGAAGGTTTGAGGGTTTCTGGTTTGAGGGTTTGAAGGTTTGAGGGTTTCTGGTTTGAAGGTTTGAGGGTTAATAATCAGAGAATCGTCTCCTTAGTGGCATCCAGCATCTTGCGCGTTTCGGCCAACGACCCTGCTTGGGCATATACCCGCAGCACCGGCTCCGTGCCAGAAGCGCGTATCATGACCCATTTTTCGTCGCCAAAATGGAATTTCCAGCCGTCCAAATCTTCCACCTGCTGGATTTTGTAGGTGCCAAAAGCCGTGTAAGCGCGGCTGTTGCAAGCTTTTATGACGGCCTGTTTTTGCGCTTCCGTGATGTGCAAATCATCGCGGTCGAAGGCAAAAGCACCCACTTCCTTATACACTTCCTGCACCAGCCCCTTCACTGTTTTGCCGGTTTTGGCCATGAACTCAAGCACCAACAGCCCTACCCAGATGCCGTCGCGCTCCGGGATATGGCCTTTCACCGCCAAGCCGCCCGATTCCTCGCCACCCACCAAAACGTCTTCTTGGGTCATGATTTCGGCAATGTACTTGAATCCCACCTTCGTGATTTCGTAGGGGAGGCCGAATTTTTCAGCCATTTTTTTCAATTTGTCTGTGACGGAGAAGGTGAAAACCACCTTGCCGCGCAGGTTTTTGTATTTGTAGAGATAAAGCAAAAGAATGAGCAGAAGGTGGTGGCTGTCCACGAAGTTGCCATCCTCGTCGTACATCCCGATGCGGTCGGCATCGCCGTCGTGCGCGATGCCTGCGATGATTTTTGGGTTTTTGCGCACCACTTCGCTCAAGCCGAGCAAGTTGCGATGGATGGGTTCGGGTGCTTGGCCGTGCATGCCCGGGTTCTCGTCGCAGTGCAAGCATATTGCGCGAGGCAGCAGTTTGCGCATCGCCCGTTGGCCTGCGCCGTACATGGCATCGTAGGCAAGTTTGCCGGGGTTTTGTTTGATGGCTTTTAGGTCAAAATTTTTCTTGACGTGGCGGATGTACAACGTTTCCAAATCGGCATCCACGAACAGTTTTTTGGCTTTCAGTTCTTCTATGGTCGGTAGTTTGTCCAAAGAACAAACGTCAGGTAGCAGCGCTTCCACCGCTGCGATATCCGACGGGATGGAAGGCCCGCCATAAGAAGCCTTGAGTTTGTAGCCATTGTAAGTGGGCGGGTTGTGGCTTGCGGTGATGACCACCCCGATGTCGGCTTTCAACTTGACCACGCCGAAACTAATCATCGGGGTGCTGACAAATCCGGAGGCGACGTGGCACTTGATGCCGTAGGCACCCAGCACCCGCGCCGTGGTGGCGACGAAAAGCGGCCCCCCGAACCGGCAATCGTGACCGATGACGGCCTTTTTCATCTTTCGCTGTTGCATGAAACGGGCGGTGGCTTCTGCCACGCGCTTCACGTTTTCCACGGTGTATTCATCGGCGATGATGGCACGCCAACCATCGGTGCCGAATTTGATAGGAATAGCCATTCGTTTTGTTAGTTGTAAATGATGAGTTGTAAGTTGTGCGAGATAGTTGTGGCTCAAGCGAGCATCCAGAGGAGGGAGGCTCGTTTTGCGGCAAATATATTTGAAATCAGAAGTAGTTTTGCCCAATTTTATACCCTGATTCACTATAACTTGTTTAATGGCTATTGTTGATGTCCTTGATTTTGAACAGATTGTGCTTTTCAACATGGTAAAAACTTGGCGGTGCGAGGTGTAATTCTCATCAAAATAAACGCCCAAACCCCTCTGCCCCAACCCTTCGCTCTACCTTTGACCCCACTCCCCCAAAAGGCATCATCGTTCATCATTCCAACCATTCGTTGTTACCCTTGACTGACACTTATCGCCACAAAGGATTGCGCAAGCGCATGGTGGATGCCCTGCGCCGACGCGGCATCGCCGACGAGGCGGTGCTAGCTGCCATGAATGCCGTGCCGCGCCACTTTTTTCTCGACAAAGCATTCGAGGAACACGCCTACGAGGACAAGCCTTTCCCGATTGGACAAGAGCAGACCATATCGCAGCCGTTCACCGTGGCTTACCAAACGGCTCTGCTGCTCGTGAAGCCCGGCGACCGTGTGCTCGAAATCGGCACAGGTTCGGGCTACCAAGCGGCGATTCTGGCCGCCTTGGGGGGCAAGGTCTATACCGTGGAGCGGCAAGAGGCGCTATATTTTAGTGCCAAAAAACTGTTGGCCGACATGGGCATCCGGGCGGTGAAATGTTACTTCCGCGATGGCACGAAAGGTTTGCCGGAGTTTGCGCCCTACGACAAAATCATCGTGACGGCGGGCGCGCCGGTAGTGCCCGACGCGCTGCGGCAACAATTGGCCATCGGCGGCATTTTGGTCATTCCGGTGGGCGAAGATGTGCAGTATATGTACCGGATAGAGCGCATCGGGGAGTCGGAGTTCAAGGAAGAAATGCTGGATGCGTTTCGGTTCGTGCCTTTTTTGGAAGGGGTGGCGAAAAAGCAGTGAGCTGGGGAGGGGCGATTGCTCGCTCGGCCAAGCGCGGCGACGAGCGTGGCGGATGCGTGGTGTGTTTGCAATTGAGGGTGTTTGCTCCGGCAAGTTTGTTTGTCTTGTGTGCGCGCCAGCGTGCTTACTGTGCCGATTGTATCAGATGCCGTATATTTCCAGAATCTGCTTTTTTTTGTGCGAGTGCATTTCTGTCGGGATGCAGCCCTGTATCTCGTCTCTGAGCGCGTTGAGCATTTTTTCTTTCACAAAATAGCGAAAACTGACCAAGCCGATTTTTCGGGCGGGGGCTGGTTCTTTGAAAAAACGGATGTTGTTTTTCTGCGAGGGCGTTAGGTCGTGCATGGCCAAATAGGGCAGCACGGTGATGCCCTCGTACATATCAACTACTTTTTTCAGGGTCTCGATGCTGGCCGCCGAGAGGTCGAACTGGTGTATGCTCCGCTCGCTGAGTTTGAGGGCGCAGAGGTTGATGACCTGATTGCGCATACAATGCCCCTCGTCGAGCAGCCAAAGTCGGCTGATGTCGAGCTCGTCGGGCAGCAGGTATTTCTTTTGCAATTGGGTGTCCAATTTTGAGCAATAAACCACAAATTCTTCTTCGAAGAGCGTTTCTTCGACCAAGTTTGGGTCATTGAGCGGGACGGCCAAAATGCCCGCGTCCAACTGGGTTAGTTTGATTCTTTCGACGATTTCTTTGGTGGTGAGCTCGTTGATTTGCAGTTTTACTTTTGGGTATTTGCTCAAAAATTTTTGCAAAAACAAGGGGATGAGGTACGGCGCGAGGGTAGGGATGATGCCAACCCTCAAAGTGCCGCTAATGGGCAAGGTTTCGTCTTCCACAATCTCTTTGAGTTTGGCGGCCTCTCTCACGACGATTCTTGCCTGCTCGATGATTTTTTGGCCAATGGGTGTCGGCGCGACGGGGTGTCTGCTTCGGTCAAATATCTTGACACCCAACTCCTCTTCGAGTTTTTGAACCATCATGCTCAAAGATGCTTGGGTGACGTGGCAGCTTTGGGCGGCCTTCACGAAATGGCGGTAAGTGTCAACCGCCACGATGTAGTGCATTTGTTGCAAATTCATGTTGAGCAAGGGTTGCCGTCAATCAGTGCGGCATCCGTTTTTTAACCCGGTTTCGGAGATTCGTTCTTTAAAAATCAACTGCGAAGAGAGCACACGCCCTAAACGAGGATGTCTCATAAGTGGTGTTTGTTTGACAGGATTGCAAGATTCGCGCCCTTTTTCGGGTAAAAAAAACTGTAAATCTTGTTAATCCTGTCGAAATTTAAACTTGTGAGACGGCCTCGTTTAGTGGAGCTATAACCCAATAATTTATTGAACAATTGCTGCGAAATGAGCGAGTGATGCACCAACTCATATACCGATGGCTTCATTAACTCCGAACATACGTTTTTTTAAATGTCCGAGAGCGGCAAATATAGGCAAAGGCTATGGAGGCATAAAGAATATCAGTTTTTATGCCTCGCCTCGGACTTGTACCTTTGGGTCATAAAATAAAACTAAATCATTACGATATGTCGAACACCACAAACGATGCTGCAAAATGTCCTTTCACTGGCGTTTCTTCCAAAAATGGAAAGGCATCCATAGGCACACACAACCGTGATTGGTGGCCCAATCGCTTGAATCTGAACATCCTCCGGCAACATTCATCCCTGTCTGACCCAATGGACAAGGACTTCAACTACCGTGAGTTGTTCAAGTCGCTGGACTACGAAGCATTGAAAAAAGACCTGCACGCGCTGATGACTGATTCGCAGGATTGGTGGCCAGCCGATTTCGGTCACTATGGCCCCCTGTTCATCCGCATGGCTTGGCACGCTGCTGGCACCTACCGCACCGCCGACGGACGCGGAGGCGCGGGCAAGGGACTTCAGCGCTTTGCTCCGCTCAACAGCTGGCCCGACAACGCCAACCTCGACAAGGCGCGGCGCCTGCTTTGGCCCATCAAACAAAAATACGGCAGCAAAATCTCTTGGGCCGACCTCATGATTCTGGCTGGCAATGTGGCCTTGGAGTCTATGGGCTTCAAAACTTTCGGCTTTTCTGGAGGCCGCGAAGACGTGTGGGAACCTGACGAGAGCATTTACTGGGGCGCTGAAAACGAATGGTTGGGCGACAAAAATCGCTATTCCGGTGAGCGCGATCTCGAAAACCCGCTCGCGGCGGTACAAATGGGGCTTATCTACGTCAACCCCGAAGGCCCCGGCGGAAATCCCGACCCCATAGCAGCGGCAAGGGACATCCGGGAGACTTTCGGGCGCATGGCCATGAACGACGAGGAGACGGTGGCGCTCATCGCTGGAGGCCACACCTTCGGCAAATCGCACGGCGCGGGCGACCCAAGTCTCGTCGGCCCGGAGCCAGAAGCCGCCACCATCGAAGAACAAGGCTTGGGCTGGACAAGCAAATATGGCTCAGGAAAAGGTGCCGACACCATCACGGGCGGCCCTGAGGTGACATGGACGAAGACCCCGCAGCGCTGGAGCCACGACTTTTTCCGCCACCTGTTCGAGTACGAATGGGAGCTGACCAAAGGCCCCGCAGGGGCTTATCATTGGGTGGCCAAAAATGCCGACGAGGTGATTCCCGATGCGCACATCCCCTCAAAAATGCACCGGCCTACCATGCTCACTACCGACCTCTCGCTGCGCTTTGACCCTGCTTATGAAAAAATCTCGAGGCGCTTTTACGAGCATCCCGATGAGTTCGCCGACGCTTTCGCAAGGGCTTGGTTCAAACTGACCCACCGTGATATGGGGCCAATCGCCCGTTATATCGGCAAGGAAGTGCCCAAAGAAAACCTGATTTGGCAAGACCCTATCCCCGCGCTCGACCACAAATTGGTGGACGCAGCAGACATAGATGCCCTCAAACACAAGGTATTGGCTTCGGGGCTGTCGGTCGCTGAATTGGTCTCCACCGCTTGGGCATCGGCCTCTACCTACCGCGACTCCGACAAACGAGGCGGCGCCAATGGCGCAAGAATCCGCTTGGCACCGCAACGCTACTGGGCGGTCAACAACCCAACTCAACTGGCAAAAGTGCTCGACGCGCTCGGAAAAATCCAGCAAGATTTCAACGCCGCACAAACAGGTGGCAAAAAGATTTCGTTGGCCGACCTTATCGTGCTCGCAGGCTGCGCCGCTATCGAAAAAGCAGCAAAAAGCGCAGGTCACGACATCAAAGTGTCCTTCACGCCTGGGCGCATGGACGCTTCGCAGGAACAGACCGATGTAGAGTCGTTCTCCGTCATGGAGCCGTATGCCGATGGTTTCCGCAACTACCTGAAAGGAAGGTCGGCGGTGCCAGCTGAACACCTGCTCGTGGACAGGGCGCAACTGCTCACCCTGACCGCACCTGAAATGACAGTGCTCGTCGGCGGCCTGCGCGTGCTGAAAACAAATTACAACAACAGCGAAAACGGCGTGCTCACGCATCGCCCAGAGGCATTGACCAACGATTTCTTTGTCAACTTGCTTGATATGGGCACGGTGTGGCAAGCGACGGATGAAGGCAAGTACCATTACGAAGGGCGCGACCGCAAAACAGGCAACACCAAGTGGAAAGCCACGCGGGTGGACCTGATTTTTGGGTCAAACTCGGAGCTGAGGGCGTTGGCCGAGGTGTACGCAAGTGCCGATGCCGGCGAAAAATTCGTCAAGGACTTCGTGGCGGCTTGGAACAAGGTGATGAACCTTGACCGCTTCGATTTGCACTGATTTTTGAAGAAGGGATGGTCTTTAATGATAGGGCGGCCTGTTGACAGGTCGCCTTTTTGGTTTTTAACGGCGCGAATTATTCTCGGCATGCAGTTTATTCAACAATTGCTGCCTTTCACTCTAACCCGTGATTTGCGCAGGCCACCCTTATTGTTTGATCGCTATGACTGTTATCCTTCTTTCTGCAACTTAAACCGAACAGGCAACACAAAGCGCACATTGACGGGTCTGCCGTTTTGCTCGCCGGGTATCCATTGCGGCATATTGCCAACCACTCGAACCGCCTCGGCGCCACAACCTCCGCCAATGTCTTTTAGTATCTCGATGGATTGCACCTTGCCCTCAAAATCTATGATGAATCGCACTACCACAGTGCCTTCTATGTTCGCGTCGCGGGCAAGCGAAGGATACCTGATGGACGTGGAGATGTAATTCATCAGCGCCAGTTCGCCTCCGGGAAATTCTGGTTTTTTTGAGACGAAATCATACACTTCTTTGGGCGCTGGCGGTGGTGCAGGCTTGGGTCTTGCGGGTGGGGTTGGTGGTGCAGGTGGGGCTGTTTCTTGTGTCTTGGGCTGGTCGAGCACTACTTTTTGCTGCACATAGTCGGCGTAGAGGTCGCCGCTCCCTTCTTGGGTCACTCGCCCGGGGTTTGCCTGAGTGAGTTCTTTCACCGTGGGTATCAAGTCCTCGTCGGGGGCTTCTGCGTCGGCCTTCACCACGGGTTTCACAAATTTGACGGTGCTGACTTGAGGAGGTGCAAGCACCGCTTCTCTTGGTTTTTCTTTGGGCTTTTCATCCTGTTGCACTGGTGGAGGGGCCACCAATTCCGAATAGGGCGTCACGTTCACCGCTGTCACCTCTTCGGTGGGTTCGGGGGCCGTGGCGCGTGTTAGGAAAAAGAGTAACAGGGGCGACACATAGAGCAGTCCCAAGCCGACGAGCGCACCCACCATCCCCCATGTCAGGTTGCTCGTTCTTTTTTGGCGAACGACGTAAGCGCCATAGTCCTTGTTTTTGAAAGCGAAGAGTGCGTGCTCTATCTGTTGCGCGTAATCCGTGTTTTCCATTGAAAGGCCGTTTTTTAAATGCCAGTTGTTTGCAGCAACCTAAGTTCCGTCTCGCTTATTTGGTCAATGGCGTATCGTTCGATGGCGTTGATATTCATTTCGTCGAGGATGTCCACCAAGTTGCTAAAAGAGCAATCGGGGTGCGGCTTGATGAGAGCCACTGGCTTGGAGGCCTCTTTTTTAAGTTCTGTGAGCAGTTTGCGGAGTCCTTCTTTGCGATAGTTGGTTTCCATGATGCCCATTTCCGGCAGCCCTCGGTAGTAGTAGAGTTTGTCGTTGGGCATGGCTATTAGGGTGAGTGCCTGAGAGGCTTTCACGGCCTGCTGTTGCTCTATTTTTTCGTCTTTGTCAGGCGGCACGGGCATCACCAATTCCATGGCGCGTGGGCGATACATGGTCGTGCTGAGCATGAAAAAGGTGAGCAGCAGAAAAGCCATGTCCACCATTGAGTTCATATCGGTGACGATGCCTTGTTTTTCCTTGACACGGCCCAAACGCCGCTCGCGGTTGGGGTTCGGAAACTCATCAATGTCAATCATCTTTCTTTTTCGGTTGAGTGATGAGATTGAATCGAAGCACGTTGATTTCTGTGAGGGTGTTCACCACGTCGTCCACTTTATGGTAGGGTGTCTTGCGGTCGGCTTTGATAGCTATGCGCAGTCGTGGAATTGCGACCCGAGCCAAGATAATCCATTCGGCCAACTCGTTTTTGGCTCCCTTCACTGGTATGCCCGGTTGTTTGATTTTTTTTCGCGCTTCTGGGGGCATCGCTAGGAATGGGCGCAACGAAGCAGCCGGCACCCCAAAACCGGAGCTGAGCTCAAAGGCTCGGTACTCTTCTTCGGTGTAGGCGATTTGGTTGAGTTGTGCGTGTTGTCGCAGCCATTCGCGCCGTGCTTGTTGGCTGGTCAGGCTCAAAAACACCTTGCCATCGTCTTCCACCAAGATGGTCAGCAGGTCAGTCATGGGCAGGTTGAGTCCTGCCACAGACTGGGGCGTTTGCACCGATGTTGGCTCTGGTGTCTTGAAAGTGGTGGCCAGCAAGAAAAATGTGACCAACAGGAAAGCCATGTCCACCATAGGAGTCATGTCAATCTGGGGCGATTTGGGCCTCGATATGGAAGTGTGCTGCATAATTTTCCTATGATAGCTTTGTGATGTTAGTCAACGAAGAATTTGAGTTTCAGGCTGTGAATGATGCTGAAACTCGCCTCGTCAATGGCATAGGTGATGCGTTCGATTTGGTTTGAAAAAGAGTTGTAAAAAACGATGGTGAAAGCCGCAGTGGTGATGCCCAAGGCGGTTGTGACCAGAGCTTGCGAAATGCCGCCCGCCAAACCCACAGGGTCGGGTTCGCCCACACGAGCGAGCGCGGCAAATGCCTGAATCATGCCCGTGACCGTGCCCAATAGCCCAATCAACGTGGAAATCTGTGCCACGGTGGCTAATATGAACATATTGGTGGTGAGTTCCGGCACTTCGAGCTGGGTGGCTTCTTCCAATTCTTTTTGAATCAGGTAAATATCTTTTTGGTCCACCCGGTCTTTTTTCTTGCGGCTCAAAAACACTTCTGTCCCGGTCTTGACCACGTTGCCGACCGAACCTTTTTGCGCATCACTCAACGCAATCAGTCGTTGATAATCGTCGGCCTCCAATGCTCCTTTCACGTCAACGACGAACTTTCTCAGGTCGCCTTTGCCCCGTGAGCTGCGAATGGACAAATATCGCTCGATGATGTAGATGAAGGCAACAAATTGGAAGCTAAGCAGCAGCACGACCAATGGGCCACCTTTGTAGATGGTGCCAAGCACGCTGCCTTTGAGCGGCTCGGCAGTGTTGTCCCCGCCCTCAAAATTGGCGGGATTGCCCAGTATGTATGTGTAAACCAAATAGCCAAACAAAAGGGCTAACGGAAGCACGATAAAGGCAAGTTTCGTTTTGATGTTTTTCACGACGCAAGGGAAAAAGACTGGTTTGAACTGAGTATTGATGTCGCTTCACACACAAAGGGCGCCTTGTGCAGAGGCAACTTTCAGCGTGAAGTTTCTGCAAAGCTATGCGCCCTATTTGCCGAACGGGGTAATCTGTACCATCGGGATAGATGACTTTTGTCACCTCTCTTGCTGCGGCGTGTTGAACGGTAATTTCTTGCACAGATTTCGCCGAATTTCAGTCTGTCGCAGGCAAAAAAAATTGGCTTGCCGCTCCGTGCGACAAGCCAATTTGGACATCTTTGAGAGAGAATTTTTAGTCCCTGCTGCCAAACAGCATCCAAAGCAAGTAAAGCAATTGCACCAAGGCGGCCAAAGCAGCGGATACATAGGTCAAGGCGGCCCAAGTGAGCGCATCTTTTGCGCCCGCGTACTCCTGACCGCGTGCAAAGCCGGTTTGGTCGAGCCAAGTCAGTGCCCGATTGCTGGCATCGAACTCCACTGGCAGGGTGATGAGGCTGAACAGCGTGGTGATGCCGAAAGCCGCGATGGCTATCATCAGCAGGATGGGGCTTTTGAAAATGCCCAACCCCGCAAAACCGAGCAAGAAAAGATATTGCTGCAAACTGGCGGCGATATTGACCACTGGCACCAACGAGGAGCGCATTTGAAGGAAACTGTAAGCAGTGGCGTGTTGCACCGCGTGGCCACATTCGTGCGCGGCCACGGCTGCGGCAGCCACCGAGCGACCGTGATAGACATCTTCGCTGAGGTTGACGGTCTTATTTTGCGGGTTGTAGTGATCAGTCAGCTGGCCTTCGACATGGGTGATTTTTACGTCCATGATGCCGTAGTGGTTGAGCATGGCCTGTGCTACTTGAGCACCACTCATGCCGTTGGAAAGCGGCACTTGGCTGTATTTTTTGAACTTGCTTTTCAGGACACCGCTAATGATGAAGCCGATGACCATGAAAACGATGCTTATGAGAATCAACATAACTGAGAGGTTTGTGTGAACGATTTTGGTTTTAAACGTTTTGAACGCCCAAAAATAACGACTGTTCGACGAACGAGCAATCATTTGCGGCAAGTTTCATCAAAACCGATTTGGAGGGAAAAAGTTTGGGGGTTTGAGGGTTTGAAGGTTTGAGGGTTTCTGGTTTGAAGGTTTGAAGGTTTCTGGTTTGAAGGTTGGAGGGTTTGGGGGTTTGAGGGTTTCTGGTTTGAAGGTTTGAAGGTTTCTGGTTTGAAGGTTGGAGGGTTTGGGGGTTTGAGGGTTTCTGGTTTGAAGGTTTGAGGGTTTGGGGGTTTGAGGGTTTCTGGTTTGAAGGTTTGAGGGTTTGGGGGTTTGTGGGTTTGAGGGTTTGTGGGTTTGAGGGTTTCTGGTTTGAAGGTTTGAAGGTTTCTGGTTTGAAGGTTGGAGGGTTTGGGGGTTTGGGGGTTTGAAGGTTTCTGGTTGGAGGGTTTGGGGGGGGCTGGTTTAAAGGTTTGGGGGGGTGAGAGCGTGTTCACAAAACTGTGTCACGGCGATGAGAAAACACAGAGACACGGAGGCACAGCGTTTGGGTTTTCAATAATTTACGATCCTTTGAGTGCGGCGTTCGCCATGCAGAAAAACATACAGGAAGGTTTGACACGCTTTTCTGAACATTCCCCCTTCCCCTGAGCCATTCCCCCGAAGTCTCTCGGTTTTTCTTTATGACCCTCCAACCTTCAAACCCTCCAACCTTCAAACCCTCCAACCTTCAAACCTTCAAACCAGAAACCCCCAAACCCCCAAACCCTCCAACCCTCAAACCCTCAAACCCTCAAACCCCCAAACCTTCAAACCCTCAAACCTTCAAACCCCCAAACCTTCAAACCTTCAAACAATCACCTTGAACCCCGTGTACTTCCAAAGCACTTTTGGGATGCGAATGCCTTCCGGCGTTTGGTTGTTTTCCAGAATGGCCGCCACGATGCGTGCCAGAGCCAATGCCGAGCCGTTGAGGGTATGCGCCAGCTCGATTTTGCCGTTTTCGTCGCGGAAGCGGAGTTTCATACGATTGCTCTGGAAGGTCTCGAAGCAGGAGACGGAGCTGACCTCAAGCCAGCGTTGCTGGGCTGCCGACCACACCTCAAAGTCATAAGTCTTAGCCGAGGCAAACCCCATGTCGCCGCCACAGAGGAGCAAGATGCGGTAGGGTAGTTCGAGTTTGTTCATCAGTTTTTCAACATGGCGCACCATGCCTTGCAGGGTTTTATAGGAGCGGTCAGGATGCTCTATTTGCACGATTTCCACTTTGTCGAATTGATGCACGCGGTTCAGCCCGCGCACATGGGCACCATAAGACCCGGCCTCCCGACGGAAGCAGGGGGTATAGGCGCACATTTTTAGCGGCAAGTCTTTCACCGCGACGATTTCATCGCGGAGGATGTTCGTCACAGGCACTTCGGCCGTGGGGATGAGGTAGAGGTTGTCGAGGTCGCATTTGTACATTTGGGCCTCTTTGTCGGGCAATTGACCAGTGCCGCGTGCGGTGTCTTCATTTACCAGATGGGGCGGCAGAATCTCCTCGTAGCCAGCCTTGGTCGCTTCATCGAGAAAAAATTGAATCAGCGCCCTTTGCAATTTGGCCCCCTTGCCTCGATAGACAGGGAAGCCTGCCCCTGTGAGTTTCACGCCCAGCTCAAGGTCGAACAAGTTGTGTTTTTTGGCTAAATCCCAGTGCGGTAGCGCCTCTGTGGAGAGGGTAGGGAAGGGCTTGCCCCAGTCTTTGGCCACCTTGTTGTCGTCAGGGGTTTTGCCTTTTGGCACACTTTTGTGTGGGCAGTTGGGCACGGAGTAAAGCATGTCATCCAGTTGGTTTTTGAGGTTGTCCATGCGTTCTTCGAGTTCTTTGCTGCGGGTTTTGAGTGTGGCTACTTGTGTTTTCATGGTTTCGGCCTCGTCTTTTTTGCCTTGTCCCATGAGTGCGCCGATTTGTTTGGCCAAGCGATTGCTTTCGGCCAAAGTGTCATCAAGTTCTTTTTGGGTGGCGCGGCGCTCGTCGTCGGTTTGGAGAATGTGGTCAATGACTTTGAGTTGTTTTGCCGACCAGTTGCGTTTGCGCAGACCATTGACGATGCGTTGTTTTTCTTCGCGGATGACTTTTACTTGAAGCATTTTTTGCCGGAATGGGTTGTGGTGGTGATAGGTTGGGTTTTTGCAACAAATTTTCCTTTCCCTCGTTTACTGGTTGTTTTTTGCCGGAAAGGTTTGTGCGAGTGAGCGATAAACACAGCTGTTTTTTGTAAAAAATCGCGCCAAAAGCGCAAAAAAGCGGCGCAAGATAGTTTGAATTTCAAAACAGGTTTATCTTTGCCGCGTACTGTTCCGTTTCGGCGCTCGCCGCTGTCTGAATCATCCGACCATCTTCGCTATTGTTTCCCTTACAGTTCCGAAAGTTTGAAGTCGTCCGATTGGAGGCATTTTTGGAGATAGTGAGCGAATCGTGAGCCGACACTCAAATAACCACGCTGGTCACAAACTGACTTTCCGAAAATCAAGTCTTGCATAGTGAGCCGTCCCTCCGGTCGGCCCTTTTTCAGATTGTTTTACTCATTCAAATTTTTCATTCACGCACAATTTCCCACCCCGGCGCGTATTCGCCGAACGCCCTCTGTTGCGTTGTGCCGCGTCGTTTTTAAAAAACATTTTCACCCACACCTGCCATGTACGACATTTTGCAGCTGACAGACAAGCTGGTACCCGAACTCAAAGAAATCGCTCAACAACTGAGCATCAAAGGGTACAACAAACTAACCAAACAGGAACTCATTTACAAAATCCTCGACGAACAGGCGCTCGCCGAAAAAAACAATCAGGCAAAGGAAGTACCCGTCGTGGACGAGCCAAACCCCCAGACAGGTCGCCGGGCACGCAAAGTCGTGAAAGCGCCAACGCCCGAAACTGCGAAACCGCAAGCCGAAACCCCAACCCCCGAAACAGCCAAGCCCGACAGCCGTATTGAGAGGCCGGAGCAGCCCAGACCGGACGAGCGCCAACAACAGCGCGGCTCCGACCGCCGCGACCGCGATTTCCGTCGCGACCAACCCGGTCGGAACACTCAACAGCAAGACTCGCGGCGTGATGGGCGACGTGATTGGGACGACCGCCGCTCTGAAAGATTCCGCGACCGCGACGACCGTGACCGTGCGAGCCGGCAAGACCGCCTTACAGAACGCTCCGACCGTCGCTCCGACCCGCGCCGCGATTGGGACGACCGCCGCAACCGTGACAACCGTGGCCGCGACCAACGCCCCGGCAACCCCAATCTGTATGACCCCGATGCTGCGCGCCTCAACAACATGGAGGAAGAGGAATTCGTGACACAAGTGGGGGAAGACGAGGACGATGAAATGGTGATAGCTCGCAAAACAACGCCTCCCGGTGAGATGAACGAGGCACGCACCATTCAGCAGCGCCCCGAACCAGAGCCTGCCGAGGTGATGCCGCCAGTGGTACATCGTGAAAAGTTCGATGTGGAGCTGGATGGCATCATAGAGGGGTTGGGCACCTTGGAGATGATGCCCGACGGATATGGTTTCTTGCGTTCCCCCGATTACAATTACCAAACCAGCCCTGACGACATCTATGTGTCGCCTTCCCAAATCAAGTTGTTTGGTTTGCGCACGGGCGACACGGTGCGGGGAGCTATCCGTCCGCCGAAAGAGGGCGAAAAGTATTTTGCCTTGCTGCGAGTGAGCAAAATCAATGGCCTCGACCCCAAAGACGTGCGCGACCGCGTTCCGTTCGATTACCTCACGCCTTTGTTTCCCACGGCCAAATTCAACTTGCTTACCAGCACCACTGGGCGCGATTTCGGCAACCGCATCATTGACCTCTTCACACCTATTGGAAAGGGTCAGCGGGGCCTCATAGTGGCACAGCCCAAAACGGGTAAGACTTTTCTTTTGAAAGACATTGCCAACGCTATCACGAAGAATCACCCAGAGTGTTACGTCATCGTCTTGCTGATTGACGAGCGCCCCGAGGAGGTGACGGATATGCGTCGCAGTGTGAAGGCTGAAGTGGTGGCCTCCACCTTCGACGAGTTGGCCGAAAACCATGTCCGCCTTGCCAACATTGTGCTGGAAAAATCAAAGCGCATGGTGGAATGTGGACACCATGTGGTCATCCTGCTCGACTCCATCACCCGTATGGCTCGGGCCTACAACACCGTTGCCCCGGCATCGGGCAAAGTGCTTTCAGGCGGCGTGGAGGCGACTGCCTTGCAAAAACCCAAGAAGTTTTTTGGTGCCGCACGGGCCATTGAGAATGGTGGTTCGCTCACCATTTTAGCGACGGCCTTGATTGACACGGGTTCGAAGATGGACCAAGTCATCTTTGAAGAATTCAAGGGTACGGGCAACATGGAACTGCAACTCGACCGCAACTTGGCCAATCGTCGTCTCTATCCGAGCATTGACCTTACCAAGTCCAGCACGCGCCGCGAAGAATTGCTGCTCGATAAGGATACGTTGCAACGGATGTTCATCCTTCGCAATCACCTTGCGGACATGAAACCAGAAGAGGCTATGGAGTTTATGAAGAAACAGATGATGCACTCCAGCAGCAACGAGGAGTTTTTGGAGTCAATGAATCGTTGAGTTGAGGTTGACGCAAATAAAAGAAAGCGGCATCGCTCTGACTGAGACGATGCCGCTTTTCATTTTTATCGGAACATAATTCACTGGCCGACTTCGGCACGCGACCCATGTTCGCTGATTTGCACTTTTGATTACTCCAAGCGGAAGCGCACTGGCAAGGTGAAACGCACTTTTACTGGGTTGCCATTCGCTTCGCCGGGAATCCATTTGGGCATGGACTCCACGACGCGCACGGCTTCTTTGCCGCATCCACCGCCAATGTCTTTGACGATTTGGACATCGCTGACTTGGCCGTTTCTGCCGACCACGAAGGTGAGTGCCACCGTGCCTTGAATGTTGTTTTCGCGGGCTAGCGGCGGGTACTTGATGTTTTCGCTCAAGTATTTGAGCAGTTCCTTTTCGCCGCCGGGGAAACTTGGCGGCTTTTGGATGTCGAACATCTCGTACGTTTTGTCCTCTACCTTTTTAGGCTCTTCTACCACTTTGAGTTCCGACGGGTTGGTCTCGATGGAAGGAGGTGCGTCGTCCGTGCCCTTTTTGGTCTCAGTGCCGATGTCCTCTTTTTTCTCGAGGAGTTCCTCGACTGCCGGCGGTTTTTCCTCCTGCACCTCTTCGTCTTTTTTGATGACGGGCGGCACGAACTTCACCGTCGAGCGAGTGGGTGGCGGCGGTGTGGGCGGCGGCGGCGGCGGTGGCGGCGGCGGATTGTTTGGGTCAATATCCGGCGGCGGGCCAAGTTCTGCTATGACATCTATGGGTTTTTCCGCTGGGGCGAGATTTCGCACGGCGCTCAAAATGGCCGGTAAGGCGAAAGCAAACCCGAGCAGGAGCAAACCTGCGACAAGCGCGCGCCCCAAGTATTTGGGGTAAGCGCGTCGGAGCTGATAAGCCCCATAAGCCTTGTTGCGGTCGGCGAAGAGGATGTCCAGCACGTCCTGATATACTGCGCCTTTTTCTTCTGCCATTGTTCTTGAATTTTAAGTTGTTAAAATTGTTTGACGTTGCAAACGGTTGGATTCGATGGTTGGTGCGTGTGCTTATTTCCCACCCGTGGCGGCTTGTATTTGCTCTTCCACGTCGAACTTGAGGCCTGCTGCGGGGTTCTTGATAAAGTCTTTTTCGAGGTCGGAGACATCAAGAATCACATAGTATCTCACTTTGCAGATGGCCATCTCGTCGAGCGCGTCCACCAGATTTTTGTAGCGGGCTTCCTCGGTTGGTTTGATGATGACGTTCAGGAAAGAGCCTTTGCGAGGCTCTTTTGTTTTGAAATCTTCATAATCTTCCATCCCGAACTGTTGCCTCACTTTTTCCATTTTATCCAAAATGACTTTGCGCAAACCCTCGGCACCGTAGCCAGTAGAGTCAAGTTTTGCGTCGGTAATGCCTTCGTACCAATATACCTTGTCGTTGGCGCCCAATAGGAGCGTGAGCACTTTAGACTCTTTCACTGGCTCGACATCTTCCTTTTTGACATCCTTCTCGGGCATCACCAAAGCCATTATTTGCGGTTTGGCCAACGTGGTGGTCAGCATGAAAAAGGTGATAAGCAAAAAGGCCAAGTCCACCATGGGGGTCAGGTCAACACGGGTTGACATCTTCTTGGCGCGTTTTTTCCCACCTTTCTTGCCGCCTTTGTCGGCAACTTGCATTTCAGCCATAGTGCTGTTGCTTTTTTAGTGATGAAATAAATGATATCACCTTACTTTTTGGCTTCTACCTTGTTTGGGTCGGCCTCCATGTTGGTGATAAGATTGAATTTGTTGACGTTGATGTCAACGAGGGTGTTGATGACTTTTTGCACTGCCGGGTAGGGCGTTTCTTTGTCTGCTTTCAGCACCATGACGTACTCGTCTTTCACCTTGCCTTCTTGCTTCATCTGAAATTGGGCAAGGCGGGCATTGTGAATCCATTCGGCCAGCTCGCTTTTGTTGACATCCAGCGTATCAATGGGAATGCCCGTCGAGATTTTATCGCGCGAGGCGTTGTCCAAGTTTATCCACTGTTTGAGCCGGTTGAAGGGCACGCCAAAACTGCCAGAAATGGAGAACTTGAATTTCTCTTCTTCCGTCAGTCCCATTCTGTGCCGATCGTTCAGGTTGTCAATCAAGAGTTTGCGTGTATGCTGACCAGCCATGTCGACGAAAGTTCTGCCATCGGGTGCAATCATAATGGTGAATGTACCAACGTCGGGCAGCTTCGTCTCCGAAATGGAGGAGGGCGTGTCAATGACGACTGTTTCTGCGGGCTTCATCTTCGCGGTAAGCATGAAGAATGTGAGCAGGAGAAACGACACGTCGCACATGGCGGTCATGTCAATGGTCGGATTGCCGCGTTTAGGCTTATGTTTTGGCATATCTCAGTGAATTAGTGATTTTTGGCAGCAAAGGTTTGGGCAAGGCTGAATCCCGCTTCGTCAATGCTGTAAGTCATGTTGTCAATGCGGCCAGTGAAATAGTTGTAAAAAATGATGGCCAATGCGGAAGTACCGATACCCAATGCCGTGTTGATAAGGGCTTCGGAGATACCTACTGCGAGGGCTGATGCGTCGGGCGCGCCTGCGGTGGCAAGGGCGGCGAACGCGCGAATCATACCAAGCACCGTTCCGAACAGACCGATAAGGGTGGCGACCGATGCCAGCGTGGCCAAGATGTTGAGGTTCTTCTCCAACATCGGCAACTCCAGCGAAGTGGCTTCTTCCACCTCTTTTTGAATAGCCAGTACTTTTTGGTCTTTTTCCATGCCAGTCACTTTTTCCATTTCAGCATATTTCGTGAGACCTGCACGCACTACGTTGGCCACAGAACCCTGCTGTTTGTCGCAAGCGGCGATAGCGCCACCAATGTCGCCCCTGTCGAGGAAGCCTTTGATGCTGCGCACAAACACATCTGCTTTGCCTTTGCCGGATGCCGAGCCAAGCGAGATGAATCGCTCAATCACGAACACGACGACGACAAAAAATTGACCCAACAGGATGGGCACAACCCAACCGCCTTTGTAAATCGTACCGAAGTAGTCGCCCGGTAGCGGGTCGTTGGCCGGGTCATTGTCAACGAAGTGGTGCGGCGCGCCGAATATGTACTTGTACACCAATACGGAGGCCACAAAACAAAGGGGAATAGCAATCAAAGGGAAAATTGCGTTGATGCCGCCTTTCTGCTGTTGTTTCGCTTGAGTGGTTTTTGCTGCTGTCATGCTGCGTTTAAATTTAAGTTGATGAATGATTTTGTTTGACTGAATCTCCACCACACAGAGACAACAAATTTTTCCACTCTCCGCCACACACTTCTTCTTGGCCTCGACCTCTCTGCTTGAAGTAGATGCAGGTGCCGGAAAAATTGGTGTGTGGCCAACAAAAAAATTTCAGAGATGGAAAATTTGTTTTTCCGCCGAATGGAGGTTTTTCGTGGCGGTAAAAGTAGTGTAGGGTTTACAATTTCCAACAAAGGCTTTTAGAAATTCATTTTGATTTGACCGTTTTTTGGCAATTTTTGCTTCAAAAACGTCAAGATTGAGCAAATCTTGAAATAAAATTAAAGTCAAACAACACACTAACACCCTCCAAGCGGGCTTTCAAGAAGTTTTGCAACCCTTCCCAAAATTCCCGTCCGTGCCTGTTTTTTCCCCAGTTCGGCATTTCTTTTTTGCAAACACTTGCTAAACTTCGACACTCGCTTTGCCGTTTCAAAAATTGAAAATTATTTTTGCAGCACGTTTTTTGAAAAGTGCATCCCTTTAAGATGCGCTGTTGGGTATAATGTCTCTTCGCACAAAAAAATCGTTCGCTTGGCTTTGGATGGCCGCACTGTTCACCGCTACGATGGGGGTGAGCGTGCAGCAGATTTATTGCTACTGCATGGGTGTCACGACGGTTTCTCTTTTTGTGGCTGAAGATGCTTGCACCGCTAAAGAATGGGCGGAAGTGCCCGATTGCTGCTCCAAGCCCACATCTCGGCCAGCCACTTCTTGCTGCAAGGAAAACGATACTTGCTCAGCGGAACATGACGGTTGCATGGAGAAATCCACCAAGGTTTTTCAGATGAAAACCGAATTTTTGGTGGACAAGCCTTTCGACAAATCCTTTGATTGCCCCTTGTGGATGGAGCAGATGCCGCTTTTCAAGCGTTTTTTCCGTCCTGTTGTTTGCGAGGCGGTGCACATCAACAAGCCTCCCCCTCCCTCTCCCTCTGGGCGCGAGATATGTGTGCGCCATCAAACTTTTCGTTGTTAGTCGGTGTGTCGTAGCGCGGAGATTCCCCTTTTCCCGCGCCAACTTCTTTTTGTGATGAGGGCAGATTTGTCCTTGTCCCGATATTTTGTCATCGGCGGCCAGCAATGTCGCGTTTCAACACACTGACAATGAAAAAATTATCTGCCTTGTTAACAGGGCTGTTCTTTGGCATTCAATTTTTAATATCGCAAAATACTGATACCCAACTGAGGGGCATCGTCACCAACGACCGCGAGGAATTGCTCGTGGGCGCCTCCGTTTTTTGGAAGGATACAAAAGTGGGCGCGGCGACCGACGCGGAAGGGCGCTTTGTGTTGCCTGCTCGCAGGGAGACGGCTACGCTTGTGGTTCAATATGTGGGCCACACTCCTGCGGAGGTGCAGGTGCTACCTTCCGAGAATAATTTGTGGATTGAAATAAGTGGCGTGGAGCAATTGCAGACGGTGACGGTGGCTGCGCATAGTTTCGACAACAAGGTGTCTACCATCGAGACGCGCAACGTGGAGAGCATCAACAGCCATGAGTTGCGCAAGGCGCCGTGCTGCAATCTTTCCGAAAGCTTTGAGACCAATGGCACGGTGGACGTGGTGTATTCCAATGCGCTCACGGGCGTGAAAGAAATTCAGATGCTTGGCTTGCGTGGGGTGTACAGCCAGTTCATGCTCGAAAACCGCCCTACCATGGGGGGCATCGCCACCCCTTTTGCTTTTGAGTACTTGCCCGGCACTTGGCTTCATGGCATCCAGTTGGCCAAAGGGGCAAGCACGGTCAAAAATGGCAATGCGGGCACGACAGGCCAAATCAACGCCGAACTGGTCAAGCCACATTTGGATTATCCTGTTTTTGTCAACGCCTTCACGTCCACCGAAGGGCGTGGCGAGCTCAACGTGCACCTTAATAGTAAAGGCAAAGGCCGAGTCTCCAATGGGCTATTGTTGCACGGCAATTTTGTGGAAAATCGTTGGGACATGAACGACGATAACTTTTACGACGCGCCGAGTCGCCGGCAGTTGAATGGTCTCTATCGCTTGTTTTACGAAAGCCCTGCTATGTGTGCTCAATTCAACGTGCATGCGTTGACCGACCGACGGCAAGGCGGCCAAATCAGACCTATCGAAGGCATACCGGGCTTGTTTTCTATTGACCAAGACAATGACCGCGTGGAAGTGTGGGGCAAGATGGGCTATGAAGGCATTGGCGGCAAGCCCTACAACCAGCTCGGGAACATGGTGTCCGCCTCATGGCATCGCACCAGTGCCGTTTATGGCCCTAACAGGTATGAGGCTTCTCAACAAGCATTTTACTGGCAGACACTTTATCAGACCATCATCGGCACGACCGACCATCAAATCACGGTCGCGCCTTCCTTCCAATACGACGATATTCGGGAAACGGTGAACGAGGGCGACCTCGCTCGCCGCGAAGCAGTGCCCGGCGCTATGGTGGAATACACCTACAGCCGTCCGAACCTGACGCTCGAAATGCCCGACTTGGTCATCGTGTTGGGCGCTCGGGCTGATTGGAACACGCGCTTCGACCAGTTGCTGTTCACGCCTCGTCTTAGCGCCAAGTACAATTTCTCGCACAACAGCGTCCTTCGCCTTTCGGCTGGGCGAGGGTTTCGGTCGGCCAACCTCATGGCCGAGAACATCAGCCTGCTGGCCAGCAACCGCGCCCTCACATTCATGCCGCCCAACGGTGTGAGCGTGCAAAACTGGGGCTTGGAAGAGGCTTGGAACTATGGACTGAATTTTACGCAGAACTTCACGGTGGCTCGCCGCGACGCGAGTTTTAGCCTCGACTTGTATCGCACGGATTTTGTGCGGCAAATTCTGGTGGATGTGGACCAATCGCCTACCGAGGTTTTTTTCTACAACGTGGAGGGGCCTTCATTTTCCAATAGCCTGCTGGCTATGTTGCAATACACGCCTTTCAAAGGGCTGGATGTGAAATTGGCCTACAAGTGGAATCAGGTGGAAGCGACTTTCTCCGACGGAGTCTTGCGCACCCTGCCTTTGGTGGCAAAGCATCGCGGTATGGTCACGTTGGACTACACCACTCCCAACAAATTGTGGATGTTCAACACCCGTGTGCAGATAGTAGGGCCACAACGTTTGCCCGACAATTCGCTCATCCCGCACCAATACACCCACGATTTCCCGGAGAGCAGTCCGACCTACGCGATTTGGAACCTGCAAGTGACCCGGCGATTTGGGAAAAAAATCGAATTCTACGTCGGCGGGGAGAATCTCAACGGCTTCCAACAGCACCATGCCATCATCGCCGCCAACGAACCCAACAGCCCCTATTTCAATGGCTCACAGGTCTTCGCCCCGATTATGGGGCAAGTAGGGTATTTGGGAGTGCGTTTCGCCCCGAACGGGCTGTGACAACAGGATGTCTCACAAGTTCAAATTTTGACAGGGTTAACAAGATTTACAGGTGTTTTCCAAAAATAAGGATGCAAATCCTGTAAACCTTGTTAATCCAGTCAACAACTATTACTTGTGAGCACTCTACTGGATATTTTCAAATTTGCCACGAAGTCACAAAGACGCAAAGCAAAATACGCATTGATTTGCCGCATTTTGTGCCTTTGCAGCACGAAAATAATGTCCAGTAGCGTGACTTGTGAGACATTCTCTTACTTAACCACAACACAAACATTTTACATCATGAAATACGGAATCTTGTTCAGCATTTTCTTCCTCTTCAACCTTCAAGGCATTCAAAGTCAAGTGCCTGCCGAAAATCAGACTCAAGCCCCTGTGGCTACCATGACCACCAAGTTCAAAGTGTACGGCAACTGTGGCATGTGCAAAAAACGCATCGAGAAGGCTGCAAAAGTGGAGGGAGTGTCTTTGGCCGATTGGGATGAGGCCACTCAGATGCTTACCGTCATTTTTGAGCTTAGCAAAGTGACGCCGCGCCAGTTGCACAAGGCTGTGGCGGCGGTCGGCCATGACACCGACAAGGAGCGGGCAAGCGATGAGGTGTATGAAAATCTGCACGGCTGCTGCCAATACGAGCGTCGGCAATAAGTGTTTTGCCGAAGAGCGGTTGCTTGTGTAGGGGTTGATTACGTGGTGCCGCTCATTCAGAATAGCGTCACCTTCAAGTTGTCAAGCCTGATATCCGCGCCGCCGGGGTTCCAGAGGTAACATTTCAGTTCCTGTCCCGGCGGCGCGTTTGTTGGAAATTCGAACATTGCCTGATAGGGTGTCCATTGGTCTGGTGTTTTCAGAAAGATGGTGTGGCTCGCATAAAAAGAGACCTTTCCGCCACCTTCCAGTGTGGCTACGAGAAACATCTTTTCTCCTTTTTTGGCGGGCAATAATTTTGCCTCAAACAAAAGTCGCCGCACGGCGAATGGCTCCCGTGAATAGGAAAAACCGGGGCCAAATTCGATATCGCTCTTAAGCCTTCCCACCACATTGTCGCCCTCCGGTTCCGTTGGCACGCTTGTGTTCCACCCGGCGGATTGGTTGCCCGGCTCAAAATCGAGCATGCTTTCCAAAAGAAAATGGTGGATGTCGAGTATTTTTTTCAGGCTGCCTCCCTCTCCCTGTGGGTTGTATCGGAAAATAGAAATGCGCCCGTTGCCTCCCACCCGTTCGAGTTGATGCAACAGCAGGGGATAATTCGAAATGATTTCGGAAGGGAGAAAAATGTCCTGAATCACTATGAAATCAAAATCCAGCCGCAGCGCCATTTCGATGTCTTCCGGCCTGGTGGCAAGCAAGGTGTGCCCCATTCTGTTCAAATGAATGAGCGGGATGTTGGTGGAATGTGCATCCATCACCAAAAGCCGGGCATCCCGGCCGATGCCGAGCGAATCGAGCAACTGCTCCGCACCGATGAAATTTTTTCGCGTCGTTTCGCCCCAATTGGCGGGAGAATCGGCGTATTTGATTTGTTGAACTTGTTTCGATTCGAGAATTCCCCAACCAAGGCACAGCGCAGCCGTTGCGCCAAACAATATCCGCGACGACACTCGCTCAAAGGGCACACAGAGCAAGCCCGCTACCAGCCACAACACCACGCCCGGATAAAGGCTGTCTATAAAATAGTACTCGTGGTCAAGGTATTGCCGAGCCATGAGGATGAGATATAGCGTGCCTCCTGCCAAGACGAGGCCACTTTGCAACAATATGTGCCGTGTCAATCGTTCCACATAGCGTTTGCCAAGTTGCCAAACCAAAAAGAACGTCGCTATTGCCAACAGCGCATAGTGGCCTATCCCGAATAGTTGGAACGTCCACCGTTCGGCGAGCGACCCAATAATGCCCCGAAGTTCTGCCCAATCACTCGCGGGGAGCAACTTCCCTAAAAACTGCGAGCCGTACACACGCGCCAACCACCACTTGTAAAGATTGGCAGCCACCAGCGCCGTGTATGCCATTCCGAACGCGATGGCTTCCGTCCGCACTATTTTTCTGTCTTGAAACCATCGCACACCTTGTTGGAGCAAAACCGCGAACAGGTAGATATTGAAAGGCGAACGCGAGAGCGCCGCCACCGTCAGCCATCCTATTGCCCAATAAAAATCGCTGGCTTGTCGCGCTCTGAGGTATTTGAAATAAAAATAGTAGGCTATCAGGACTGCGGCGAAACTCGTGGCGGAGGGAATGAAGCCTGCTTGATAGTAGGTGATGATGGGGCAGGTGAAAACAAACAGCGCGGCGACATATCCCTTGAAGTGCGAGTGGCTTGCCTCGCGCGTCATTCGGTACAAATACCAGCAGCCCAGTATGGAAAACAGCAGCGCGTAAACCCGAAACAGCGCGGGGCTTTTGCTTCCCGACAGATACATCAACACGCCCACGAGGTAGTCGTGCAAGGGCAAATCCACCGCGGTGATGCCATCCTTTGTTTGCAAATTGAAAGTGCGCGGCTTGAAAAGATTAAGCCCTGTGTCAGCGAATTTGATTGCCAGCGCGTAGCGGTCGCCCTGCGTCCAAGCGTGGATGTGCGAGGGCCAGAAAGTGATGGTTTTATGATAAAAGAAAAGGCAGAGTGTCGCCAGCAACGCCACGAACACACAATCGGGAAGCAAATGCCTTGCGCGGTTGGGCAGGTATTTCACGCGGTAAAACTAAGCACACTAAGCAACACGCGCACAAGCACATCGGCAAAATTAGTTTACGCGAGTTGGGGCCTTAGCATTTTTAGCCGCAGGTTTTCAAGTACTTATTGAAGCCGTCTCACAAGTTTAAATTTCGACAGGATTAACAAGATTTACAGGTTTTTTACCCGAAAAAGGGCGCAAATCTTGTCAATCCTGTCAAACAAACATCACTTATGAGACGGCCTCGAATAGCACGCACAATCAGTGCAACCTATCCTAAACCTCAAATTCCCACATGCTCAACGCAGCAATCCCACATCCCCTTTTCGCTGCCTCGATTCGCCATCGCAGCCCCCTGTGAGCAGCCACACATACACATCGGATGGAGCAGGCTTGCCGTTGATGGTGCCGTCCCATTCGGCGTTGATACCGGAGCCTTCCCATACTTTTTGTCCCCAACGGTCATACACCGTCAGCGTGCGCACGTCGGCGAGATTTTCTATTGGCACGATGCGGAACACGTCGTTCACCCCGTCGCCATTAGGGGTGAAAGCCGTCGGAATCACCAATTTCTCAAAATCGCAAAATAGCACCCGATATGTCACGCTCACCGAACAGCCGTTTGGGTCAGCCAGCGTGAGCAGATAAATGGTGGAAGTATCGGGTTTTGCCAAAGGGGTGGGACAATCGGCACAGCTCAGCCCCGCCGATGGGGTCCAAGTGTAAGAGACAAACCCCGTGGGTGCTTGCAACTCTACCGCCTCTCCCGCGCTGATGACGAATGAATCCTGCACGGTCGGTAGTTCGATTTCGGGCAATACCTCCACCGCGACGCAGTGGGTGCTATCGCAGCCTATCGAAGTGGCATAACTTCGGCAAACCTGCCCGCTCGTGGTGAACAAGGAATCCAGCACGACCACCGAGTCGCCTTTGCAAATCAGGCGATTGTCAAAAGTCTCGTTCGGATACACAACCAGTCGCAGATAAGAGACACTGTCACAGCCATTGGTGTTTTTCAATTCTTGTTTGTAAAAACCCGGTTGGTCGGTCAAGGTGCCGAACACATTTACCGGGCTGCCCAAGCAAGTGACCAAACTGCCGAGGTCGAGGCTGTCTCTCGGGAAAACGGTGACGTTGACTTGGCCCGAACCCGTGCAGCCGCCATTGAAGGTTATGGTCACGCTATACGTTGTGCTTTGGTTAGGCTGAATAATTTGGATAGGGGCCGTCGGATTTGACAGCCCCGGGCCGCTCCATTGGTAGGTGCCGCCCGTCGTGGGTTCGAGTTTCACGGTTTCTCCTTGGCAAATGGTCTGGTCGGGGGCATCCCAGTCCAGTTCGCCGCCAAATTCCAGTTCAAATCGGTATTCCACCGTGCAATTCGGCGTTTTTTCCTCCAAAACAAGCGTCACCACCTCGCCGGGCTGCACGTCGGGGCCGGGTGCGAACACCGTTCGGGCGCAGTTGGTGCAGGAGATATTGCTTGGCGTGAGCCAAGTGTAAGTGTTGCCACTCATGCTGTCCACGCCAATGGGGGCCATGACGACCTCGCAAAATCGGACGGGCGAGCGCACGACGGGCATGGCGTTCAGCGGGATGGTCTTGTCGGCACAGGCGCAATTGGCTGCCGCTGGGATGAAAGCAAGCAACCTGCACAGTGCGGAAGAGGGCAGGTTCAAGGAGCTTGCGATGGGCATGGAAGCGCCGGGCGCAAGGCTCGCATTGGGCGAGATGGTGGCGACCAGCGGCTCGTTAGGGTCTATTTGACCATTCCCGTTTTGGTCGAGGTACAATTGGACGACGGGATTGAAAGCCGCGCCACCGCCCTCGTTCAGCAGGTTGGCCTCGAAGGAGAAGGTGTTGCCATTGAGCGTTGTTTCGATGTTTTGCAACAACAAATCGGGGTTTTTCGCCTTCAAAAAAAGCAACGCCTCGCCTGTGGCGATATACACCGCGCAGTTTTGATTGATAAGCGGACAGAAGACCGAGATGCGCTCGCGGGCTTGCAGCAGCACGGCTTGGTCGGCGCATCCGGCAGCATCGTCGTAGCGAATGGCGAAAGTGAATTTTACCGTCGCGTTGTCGGGCAAATTGGCAGGGAAAGGCAATTGCAGCACGTTGCCGACCACCTGTGGCGGCCCGGCGGGCGCGTTTTGCCCCGGCAAGTATGAGCCGCTCAAAAAGGAAACCCCTGCCGGAAGCACGATATAGATACTGTCGCCCGGGTTGGGTTTGCCGTCCAGCACAAGGGTGGCCGAGAGGGTGGAGTTTTCGCCACACGCTGTGCCGTCTTGCACGGTGGCATATTGAAGGGTGGCCGTCAAGTCGTAGGAAGGGCCGTAGCCTTCCAGTTGGATGGGGGCGCCGGGCTTGCGCAGCAGATTTGACGTGGCACCGCACGACAGGGCGCCATCGGCCCCGTAGATGGGGCGCGTGTTGGCGACAAAGCCACACTCGGCTTGCACCCGAAAACGGATGCGAAGCGCATTGTCGGGTTCATTGTCAATGCTTTGCAACCCATTCGCGGCAAGGTTGGGAGAGGCATCGTTGGGTGTCCATTGCCACACATTGCCGGGGAGCGCAACGGGGTCGTCGAGATTGATAAAAGGGCTGCCGGCAGGGTAGGAGAGCCGCGAGGAATTGGGCGCCACGCTGAGGCCGGCCGGCAGTTTAACGGAGCCAAGCACACCAAAAGCGATGCCTTCGTTGGCGTTGTAAATTTCAAATTCAAAAATGTTGGAAGGAGCGCACATTGGCACGTCGGAGGGCTGTGCCAACACCACGAGTTCGAGCTCGGGGAATAGGGGACGTATCTCCACTATTTTCTCTGCGGTGCCACAAGGAGCGGCAAAGGGGCTGGTCACGGGAGCGCAATCCCACCCGTACCGTATGGTAGCGATGACTGGCTCGCAGATTTTGAGTTGGCCTCTGAGCTGGAAATTGAGTTCGCCAAAAGGCAATAACTCGCCTACTTGGAACACTCCTCCGATGGACGGGATGATTTGTTGCTGCGGCAGGAGCACAAGTTCAAGGCCCGTCAGGTCGCCCGATGTTTCAAAGCGCAGCCAAGTGTTGTAGGAAACATTGGGAGAGCCGTTGTTCAACTTTAAATTTAGGTTGAGCACATCGCCGGGCGTGGTGACGATGTTGGTTGCTGGCGTGAGGTTCAATTTGGGCTGGCCGCTGAGGTAGGCGAATGGGTTGCCGATTTCCCCCGTGAAAGGGTCGGGCCAGTGGAAGCCGTTGCTGAAATAGCGCGTGGTGAGGCGTGTCAGCGCGAACAAATCGCTATCGAATTTGCAATTTTGCCTGTACATCAGGCTCGACTCCAACGCAAAGCCTTCGTCTATCGGCTCCGCGAAAAAGGGCTGAAAATTGAGGCTCAGGATGTCGTTGGCAATGCTTGGCGGCAACAACTGATTGCCGAAAAGCGGTATGCCTTCCTGCATATTGAAAAAATTGAGCCTCGCCTCCAAGAGCGAAACGTCGGGCGGCAGGCTGTGCTGAAAATCGAGAATGGAGGATAGGCGGCGCACCTCATAAGGGAACAAATTGGCGCGAGCGATGCGGATGGAGTAGCGAAAAGGCGACAGCTCGGACGACGTGCCGCAGGCTTCTATTTTGTGGATGGGCGCAATGAACCGTTCGATATAACCCGAGTACTGGCGCAACAGAGGGGGGAAACACCCGTCCAGTTTCCAAGCGATGAGGTTCCGAATCCCGCAGATGGTGTTTCGGAAGTTGACAAGTGGCGGGTCGTTGGAGGCTGGTGGCGTGAAGTTGGTCACCACCTTGAAGTCGCTGGTAAAAATCAATGAATCGCCCGAATGAAGTAGCAGGTTTTGGGGGATGCATCCCGTTGTGGCGAGCAGCGGCAAGTCAATGACGAATTCATGGAACATGCTCGTCAGCTCGTCGTACACCTGTTCGGGTCGGATGTTGGGTTCCGCTATCTTGACGTAGTGGCGGTCTGAAATCACAGCGGCTTGCCCGATGGGGCAAGTGTACTGCTGGCCAGTGGAGGCGATTTTCAGCACCAACGAGCCATTGAGGTAGCTTAGCGCGTCGGCACTTGTCATGTCGTTTTTGGCGGCCAAAATGTCGAACCCATCGCCGCCGTCGAGGCCAAAGTCACTTTGCCACACTTCGTTGAATAGCCTGAAAGAAACCGCGGAAATGCTGGCCCCCACGACCACGCCGCGCACGACGGTGCGCATCGTGTCGCCCGGCAAAAAACGGTCGAGGCGGATGAGCGGGGAATTGGCCGTGTTCAGGTTGTCGGCCTTGCGGTCGTCGTTGTCGTCTTGAAGTCCTTTGTTTATGCGCCAAGAGTCAAATTCCGTCGGAAAGTAGTTTTCGCTCATGCCGCCGCCCACGCATCTGGGGTCTTCGCAGCCACAGTTCAATATCAAAGGGTATTCGTCGCAGACCGATATGCCGCAGTTCGCGTTCGCGTTTGGAGAAGTGGTCAGGAAGGTGACGGCGTTCACTTTTTGCACGCAAGGCAGGCAGCCTTCCTTGGTGGGATAAATGGTAAAATCGCTCCCGCTGTTGGGCGTGGAGGGTAGGGAAGGTTCGTAAGCGGTGGGGTCTAAGCAGAAGTTGCGCAGGCAGATTTTGCCAAACACCGAATCCTGCGACATGGGCAGTTGAAAGGTAAGATTGACGGTGGTCAATGTATTGGGAAACGTGTCAATCGTCATCGCCATCGGCATTTGCCCATCAAGCATCGGGACGCACGACGGTTCCCAAAACAATCCCCACGGCAGGGCCAGCTGCACACGCAAGAAACCCGTGAAGTTGAGCAGTTGGTTCGATTTTACCCAATAGTCAAACTCGTAGGCTTGGTCATTTTCCAAACAAACACCGATGTCGAAATAGATTCGGGATTCCAAGTTGAGTGCCTCTTGGTCGGGGAAAATGCCAAAAGAGCCAGTGGACAATTGGCCCACCGGGCAGACCCTTTTGTAAGAATAGGCGCATTGCAGCCCGGGTATCTCCGTGAAGCAAACATACTGGCAAAAAGCCGTCTTGAATCGCACCCGAAGCGTGTCGCCCGGCAGGATGGAAGGCAGGGTGATGGCCGCATAGCGTTGCATGGTGTCAATGTCGCAATTGGCGAGGATCGTGCTGACGGCGTTGTTCGCCGCGACGGGTTGCCAGTCTCCGCCGTCGTTCCATTCAAACGTGCCGGGCACGATGCCCAATCGGACACTGTCCATCGTGTTGATGTCCAGATTGATATCTTCGGCGATTGCGTTTCCGACGTTGATGATGAGGAATTCTTGCACCGAGAAGATATTGCCGCAGTTGCTCAAAGGCGGCCCATAGTTCGGCACGAACAACAACAGTGGGTTTTGGTTGGACGGCAAGAATTTTACTTCCGCCGTCGTGGAGTCCGCCTGACAGGAAGTGCCGTCGCAGCCCCAATCCAGCGTAATCGTGGACTTCGAGATTTTCTCCGGTACGCCGCAGTCCTTCAAGGTGATAAGTTCCGTGAAAGTGATGGTTTCGTTGAACTCAAACAAATCGTCGCCATCGCCGAAGGCGGTGAAATACGAACCCGGCACGGTGGCTTGAAACAGATTGGGCGCGTTTTGTCCGCCGATGCCCGCCAACGTAATGTCCATGCCGCCTTGGTGTTGGTCAACGAATCGCAAAGAGCGAATGGCTCCTTGCCGGGTGTTGCGCACCGACACCGTTCGGGCCAGCACATTGCCTGCCTGTCCCGATTGTGACACGGGGTTGATGGAGGTGATGAAAAGCAGGCCCGTCTCCACCGCATAAAAGTCGGTGGTCAGCTGTTGGCTTCCCCCTGCGTAAGTGACAGCGATGGTGTTGGCAAATTGCACTCCGCTATTGATGGCGCCGATTAGGCTACAGCTGGCCTTTATCGTCACGGTGAAACTGAGCGATGCGCCGACGTTCAAATCCGTGGTGGCGAGTTTGGGCGCGCCAAGGTTTGAGAGGTCGGATTCCGATGCGCCACTGGCTGAGCCGGGCAAGTATTCGATGCCATTGGGCAAGGTAAGGGTGACGAGCAGCCCCGTCAGGGGAGCGGTGGAGGTGTTTTGCAGCGTCACTTTCAGCGAGTCGGTGCCGCAGACGTGCAAGCTGCTTGGGTTTTGGTAGGCGATGGAAAGGTTTTGGGAAAAAACGTGGCCGAAACAGGCACAGAAAAAGTAGACGAACAAGAAGCGAGTAAATGTCGGCATGGGTGATTGTCCTCGTTTTGAGAGATGAAATGATTTGGCGCAACCAAGTTACGCAAGGGGGGGCAATGCAGACAAACAAATTCGTAAAGTGTCGGGAAAAAGCTGTGAAGGCGCCTTCTGGGGGTGTGAGTGCGGATTCAGAGGCTGTGAAGAGGTCGAATTTCTCGCCTTACTCCCACATCACATTTTTGCCTCGGCGAATGTGGCGGCGAATATTGACCCAAAAAGCGATGAAAAGGTAAACGATGAGCGGCGACCCCATTCCGATAAAAGAGGTGTAGATGAAATACTTGCGCACCTCGCCGGGCGCGACGCGCATTTTCTCGCCGAGATATTGGCACACACCGAAAGCGTGCCGCTCTACCAAGTCTTTGAGCCAGTGTTGGAGCATGGGCGGGATGGTTTTGAAAAGCCGGACAAAAGTAACGAACTTCTATTAGTCTGCGCAAGGGGTATGTGAATGCTTGTTCAACGGATTTTAAACGGGTACGTTTTGGCATTGTTCTTGGCAACCTTGCCTTGCTCCCCCATTACCTAATCGCTCAACGATTCCAAACGTATGCTAATCCTCGTAGTTGCCCTCGGCCTCTTCATCATGGGAGGCGGGCTGATTTCGCTTACCGACGCGCTCTCAAAGCGTCTTTGATTTCCCGGTCAAAAAAAACAAAACCCGCTCCGACGTGTGTCGAGGCGGGTTTTTGTATGCAAAAAACGTGCGTCACAGCACTTTCAGCAGCTCCTGCTCAAGCGTGTTGCGGGGGTCAATTGCCACGATTTTCCCATCGCGCCCGATGAGAAATGTCTTGGGAATGCCGCGAACGCCATAAACGGCCGCCGGGGCGCTGTTCCAGTATTGGAGGTCGCTCACGTGGTTGTCCCACACGAGGCCATCTTGTTTGATGGCTTGCACCCATTTTTCTTTTCCATCTTGCTTGTCGAGCGATACGCTGAACACGTCGAAGCCCTTGTCTTTGTATTTGTGATACACTTCCACGACGTGGGGGTTGGCCCGGCGGCAGGGGCCGCACCAAGAGGCCCAGAAGTCGAGCAGCACGATTTTCCCTTGCAGCGAGGAAAGCGAGCGCACCTTCCCGTCGGGGCCGGGCAAGCTGATGTCGGGGGCGGGTTGGCCTACTTTTATCACTTCGCTGGCTTGCTGTTGTGCCACTTGATTCTGGATGGAGCCGACCATGCTCGCATAGTCGGTCGCGTATTTGGAGCCGGGCATATAAGCGTTGAGCGCCTCCGAAGAGGACTTGAAATCGTCCATGAAAGACGCGGCGTTGTTGCCGAGGAACGACGAAACCAAGATGGCCTTCATCAGCGGGTTGCAGCCCTTGTTGACGGCGGCCCGGGCTTCCTCTGGTGTTTTGAACTGGTTTTTGTAGGCATCCTTGATGATGTTGGCGTAGCAAGCGAAGGTTTCGGAACCGCTCACCTCCATTTCCATGCGGTCAATGGTGTTGATGTTGCCTTTGATAGTCACCGTTTTTTCGCTGCCGTCGAGCAAGAAAAAGGTGCGTTTGGCCCCGATGGTGAGGCGATAAAGCCCTTGTTCAAAGGGCTTTTCATTTTTGATTTCAAAATTGCCCTTCGAGTCGCAAGCAGCTTTGCCAATGGCGACGTTGGTGCGGTCGAAATGCGCTTGTTCCAACACTACTTGCAGGTTGGCAGCACCCTCGATGGTGCCTTTGATGGCGTGGCCACTTTGGCCATTGCAAGCATAGATGACCGCCAACGCGGGTAGGACGAAAAGAAGAAGTGATTTTATTTTTTTCATTTTTGAAAAGCGAAATTTCAGTCAATGATGTGTATGAAGTTCTGTCCAACTTCTATAAAACAGATTTTCTTCGAGAATGAAGTCTGTATAATCAGCGCAAGGTGGTCTTGAACGAACGACGCTTGCAATCCTTTGAAAATCAATCAGGGGCATCATCGCCTTGCCAACGGGCAGGTTCAAATCCTCGTTAATCCGCGTATAACAGCAACTTGGCGTAATTCAAACCGGCTATGATGTCTCCTCGCTCCAATTCGGGTGGTCTCCCAAAATTTCCTCGAGGTCATTTCTGAGCTGACCTTGTCCCGCATGACTTCCACCCGCCAACGCATCCCGCGAACACAGGGTTTGCTGTGACAAATTTCAGGGTCAATGGTGATGTGTTCCAGATATTCCATGCGTCAAATTCGCCTGTAAAAATAAGGCAAATTCCATCGAGCGAAGATTCATCACTCATCGTTCATCATTTTCGCCAAAACCGTGTCGTAGGTGCGCTTCCACGTCGAAACGTTGCCCCAGTCCTCGCCATCTATCACCACATTTCGACCAGCGACCGTGCCGAGCGCCTCGAACGGCGTTTTTTCAGCCTGTAAAAAACGCTCGAACGCGGCGGCTTGTTCTGTCCGCACCGTGACAATGACGCGACTTTGCGACTCGCCGAACAACCATGCGTCCATGCGAACCACAGGGTTCGATTTCACCTCAAAACCCATCTCGCGCGGCATCGCCTTTTCCAACAGAGCCGTGAACAGCCCGCCGTCCGAAACATCATGCGCCGACTCCACCAAATGACTTTTAATGACCTCTTTAATGACCTTTTGAATTCCAAATTCCTCATCCAAATCGAAATGCGGGCAGGGGCTGTGCGCTTCACCGAGCACAAAACGCAGGTATTCGCTGCTGCCGAGGTCGTCGCGGCTTGTGCCGACGAGGTAGATTTTGTCGCCCTCGTTTTTGAAGTCGAGCGTCATCAGTTGCTCGAAATCGTCGAGGATGCCGAGCATCCCAATCGTCGGGGTAGGATAGACGGGGATGGTTTTGCCATTGTGCGAATATTGATTGTAAAAACTCACGTTGCCGCCAGTGACGGGGGTCTCAAACTTGCGGCAAGCATCGCCCATGCCCCGAATGGCGTTGGCGAATTGGTAATACACCTCGGGGTCGTAGGGATTGCCGAAGTTCAGGCAGTTGGTGATGGCCACTGGCTCGCCGCCGGCACACACGATGTTTCGAGCCGCCTCCGCAACGGCTATCATGCCGCCTTTGTAGGGGTCGGCATACACATAGGCCGAGTTGCAGTCAGTGGTCAGCGCGAGGGCTTTGCGCGTGCCTTTCACATACACGACGGCGGCATCGCTGGGGCGGTTGGTCGTCATCGTGCCGGTGCGCACCATCGAGTCGTATTGTTGCGTAATCCAGTTTTTGGAGGCGAGGTTCGGTGCGTTCCAGAGTTTTTGAGCGGCTGATTTATAGTCCTTCGATTCTTCAATTTTTTGAAAATTAAATTGTTGAATCAATTTGAAGTACGTCGGCTCTTTTTGCTCCCGCACATACACGGGGGCGCCGCCGCCCAGCACCAGCGATTCGGCGGGAACGTCGGCGACTTTTTCGCCGTGATAAAAGTATTCGAGCCGTCCGCCCGCCGTCGTCTCGCCGATATGCTCGCAGGGCAAATCCCATTTGTCAAAAACGGCTTTGATTTTGTGCTCTTGGCCGGGCTTACAAACAATCAACATTCGCTCTTGGCTTTCCGAGAGCAGTATTTCCCAATCCTTCATGCCTGCCTTGCCGTCAGGCAGGTTGGCTTGGCGGGTAGGCACCTTTGAAAGGTCAATGCGCATGCCGCAGCCTGCTTTGGCGCTCATTTCGGAGGTGGAGCAGGTGATGCCCGCCGCGCCCATGTCCTGCATCCCGACGATGGCACCGGTTTGGATGGCTTCGAGGCTGGCTTCGAGCAACAGTTTTTCCTGAAACGGGTCGCCCACTTGCACGGCGGGCAAATCCTCGTGTGAATCCTCAGAAAGGTCGGCGCTGGCAAACGTGGCGCCGTGAATGCCGTCTTTGCCGGTGGCCGAGCCGACGATAAAAACCGGATTTCCCGGCCCGCCCGCCGTCGCGCTCACGGTCTCGCCTGCCTTCACGATGCCTGCCGACATGGCGTTCACCAAAATATCGTGGTGATAGCAGTCCATGAAATACACCTCGCCGCCGACGGTCGGCACGCCGAAGCAGTTGCCGTAGTCGCCGATGCCTTTCACCACGCCGGCCACGAGGCGTCGCATACGCGGGTTGTCGGGCGGGCCGAATCGGAGGCTGTTGAGCGCCGCTATGGGGCGCGCGCCCATGGTGAAAATATCGCGGTGGATGCCGCCCACGCCTGTCGCCGCGCCTTGATATGGCTCGATGGCGGAGGGGTGGTTGTGGCTTTCGATTTTGAACGCGCAGCCGAGGCCGTCGCCGATGTCCACGAGGCCCGCATTTTCCTCGCCTGCGCCGACGAGGAGGCGTTTGCCGCTACGGGGCAGTGTTTTGAGTTGCAGGATGGAGTTTTTGTAGGAGCAGTGCTCGCTCCACATCACCGAGTAAATGCTTAGTTCGGTGAAATTGGGGACGCGCCCCATGATTTCTTTTATTTTTTCAAACTCTTCGGCAGTGAGGCCGAGGCTTTTGGCGGTTTCAACGGTGACGTCCATTATTGATTGCGGATTGCAGAGAGACAAGGGTTGTTTTGCTTTTTTGACAGGATTTACATGATATGCAGGATAAATCTCTTCAAAACAGGCTCTTAATCACGTAAATCTTGTTAATCCTGTCAAAACGAAACCTGTTTGAAGGCGCAAAGGTAGTTAGCCACAGGCAAATAAAAACCCCCGACAGCGAACTGCCGGAGGTTTTGAAAGTATGAATCTTGGATGTCCCGATTGCGTTTAGGCAATTTTGACATTGACTGCGTTCATGCCTTTTTTGCCACGAGCGGTATCGTAGTTGACGATGTCGCCTTCGCGGATGTTGTCCAAGAGGCCAGTGGCGTGTACGAAAATTTCCTCTTTTGAGGAGTTGTCAACGATGAAGCCAAAGCCTTTGGATTCATTGAAGAACTTTACTGTTCCAGTATTCATTGAAAAAAAAATTGAAAAGAAAAGAAAAGAAAATAGTGATGTGGCAACTTTTGCCGGGACAAAGGTAAGGGGTTGTTTTGCAAAAATTTGAATTTCAATGAATTTTGAGAAAATTTAACTTTTTAGGCATCGCCACAAAGGTGCGAAGACACAAAGTTTTAAATTGCCGCCTTCGAGCCTTTGAGCCTTTGTGGCAAATTTTAGTTCGGGCAATACCTACTTTTTCACGGCCGTCACGACCCTTGCCTGCAACGGCACACGGAGGTCTTTCTCGCCAAAAAGCGCCGCCAAGTCATCGGCCAAAGCCTTTTTCATCGCTGGCAAAAGGGTGGGGTCGCGCTCCATGATGGCCGTATGAACGGGAGTGCCTTCGAGCAAGCCCGTGGCTGCTTCTTCCGCTGTGGCGGCGTAGCCCACAAGTTTCAACATTTGCATCGAAGCGATGTCAAAACCGACTGATTGGAGGTCTTCGCGGATTTCGGTGGCATCGTGATAGGAGAAAGGCACTTTGTAAAAAGCGGGCGTGTCGGTCGGGAAAAAATGCGTCAGCGTTTCGTCGGTCAGTCGTGCTGCTGGGTTTCGGCTGAGGCTGTCCCAAGCATTGAAGAGGAACACGCCGCCGGGTCGCAACACGCGGAACGCTTCGGCATAAGCCTTGCGGCGGTCGCTGTAAAACATCACGCCGAACTGGCTCACGACGCAGTCGAATTGCTTGTTCTGGTAAGGCAGGGAGACGGCATCCACGATTTCCCATTGTATGGAGGTGTATTCTTTAAGGCTTTTTTTAGCAAAATCCACCATGGCGGAGTTTACGTCGGTGGCGACGATGAGTGCGCCTTCTGGCAGGGCGGAGGGCAGGTGTTTGGTCACGCGGCCAGTGCCGGCGGCCACTTCAAGCAAGGCGTTGGGACTAAGGTGGCGGATGCGCTGAGCCATGTCGAGCGCGAACGGCTCGAAGAAAAGCGGGCCGAGGTAGTTGTCGTAATTGGGGGGGATGGAGCCTGAAAAGGCAATGGGGACTGCTTGATGTGTCATCATTGTGGTTGGAAAATTTTTTTGTTGAATGATGACGCAAAGGTGCAGGCGAGGCGAGGCGGGACGTTTTTCTTAAAAGGTCAGTTTTTTTGCTGAGAGGGTCAATGACGGCATAGCGTGGGTGAGAACACCTGCGGCGAGAAACGTGTGAACGGTCGGCGCTGGGGCGTGGAGACCTGCTTTTTCTCGCTCAAAAGCCTCTTGCAACTCGCCCGTTTTTCTGCCGTCACCGTCAACAATGCCCGGCAAGACGCCTACGCCACCCTCATCGTGTACAATTTCCTGTCGGCGCTCCACCACAGCATGCAAGATGACATTGACCGGATCAATGCCCGCAGAAAAACGCCCTGCCAGGCTAACCGCAATATCAGCGCCGGGCTTTTCAAGTCTTTCATCGTCAGGCTTTTCCTGCGCCCGCGCGAAAACCTCGACGCCGAAATCGCGCGACTCAAAAATTGTCGGCTCCCCGAAAATAGTACGGTTCAAAAGTAGAGAAAACTACTAATTTTGAACCATTATGCGAAGAAGTACCTTCACCGAGTCCCAGATTATTCAGATATTAAAGTCTCACGAGCAAGGCCGCAGTGCGTCGGACTTGTGCCGCGAGCACGGTATTAGCCAGCCTACCTTTTACAAGTGGCGCAAGCAGTACGGCGGGATGGAAGCCAGTCAGGTCAAGCGCTTGCGAGATCTGGAGGAGGAAAACCGGCGCTTGAAGCAGATGTACGCTGACTTAAGCTTGGATCATCGCATCCTCAAAGATGTGTTGGAAAAAAAGTTTTAAAGCCCTGCGAGCGAAGAGGTCTGGCAGACTGGGTGGTCGAAGAGCATAAGGTTAGCAAAGAACGTGGATGTCGTATCGCAGGGCTAAGTCGCAGTGTTTATGCCTATAAAGCAAGGCGCGACAGCACTGATCAGATTGTTGAACACTTGGGAGAGTTGAGCCGCCGCTACCCCATGGAAGGTTTTTGGAAGTTGTACGGCCGATGTCGCTTGGATGGTCACAAGTGGAACCACAAGCGAGTTTGGCCCATTTATCGCGCTATGGGGCTGAATGTGAAGCGAAAAGCGAAGCGTCGGCTACCCAAAAGGGAGAAAGCAGCGCTTGCACAACCTGAGGGGGCAAATCAAACATGGTCTTTGGATTTTATGAGTGACAGCCTCAGCACAGGGCGAAAATTTCGGACGCTGAATGTGTTGGATGACTTCAACCGAGAAGCATTGGCCATTGAAGTGAGTATGTCCATTCCTGCGGAATATGTTGTGCGGGTGTTAGAGCGCATCGTTTATTTTCGCTGCAAGCCCAAACGAATAAGGGTTGACAATGGGCCTGAATTCTTAGCGCAAACCTTTGTAAACTGGTGCAAAAAAGAGGACATAGAAATCTTGTACATACAACCGGGCAAGCCAATGCAAAACGCTTACATCGAACGGTTCAACGGATCCTTCAGGCGCGATGTGCTGGATGCTAATTGGTTCAACTCACTCGACGAGGTGCGCCATTGCGCAGAAGACTGGCGTTTAGACTATAACACGAAAAGGCCACATGAAACACTGAAAAATATGAGCCCTACTGCCTTTGCTGCTCAGTTTTTCAGCCAAACTCAAGCAAAGGCTTAATGAGAATTTTCTACTTTACGGCTGTACTAAATTGGGGGAGCCGACAGTTGGCTTGCGGGTTGGCGTTCGGCGGCATGGACAGCAAGCCGTTGTTAGGCGATTTTACTCGTTTGATTTTTTGAGAAGTTTGATTTTTTCGGTTTCAAAGCCTAGGTTATGCAAAGCAGAAATGGTCTGAATTAGTTGGTTTTCAAGCAATTCCTTCTTTGCAATTCTCCTCTCATCAAGTTTGTCGATTAACTCCGATATTTCGAGAAATTCGGCAAAAACTTCCTTCTGCCTTTCCAATTTTCTCATTTGCAATTTATACCTCTCTTCGTCCAAGTCTGCTTGAAGTTTTAGTTTTCGAGTTTCTTCTTCCAATACCTCTGTTTCAGTTTTTCGGATGGCATTTCGTAATTCTGCTTTATCATTGTGAACTTGAAGAGGTCTTTTATATTTAAAGTAATCATAGTTATCAACTATTTTCCTAACAAATTCAAAAGTAACTGTCTTCTCAATGAACGAAAATATCTTACCAATGACTTTTTCTGCGCCATTGAAATCTATCAAACCGGGAGATGCGTACTCAATTTTGGTAACTTTTAATTCCTCAAAAGGTGCGAGGTAATGATAAAGTTTTGCGTTTTTATAAATGTAATCCCTACTTTCCCCTGCATTTATCCTGCTCTCACCTGTTGTCAACTTTCTTTGCAGTGTATAGATTTTATTCAAAAAATCAACGCTCTTGAAAATTTTATCAAATTCAAAGGCCTTCCAATCTTTGTCAATGTAAATAGTAAGTTTTTCAGGTAATTGCTCATATTCCTTTTCAAGGACATGTGCAAATTTTGGCAACTCGAAGCGTTCAAAATGGGCAATGAGTCCAGATAATCTAATTTGATTGGAATAATTTGGATTGCTTCGGTAATTGTTCAATGCTTCTCTGAGCAACCCCAAGAGTTCGTTATACTCGACTATTCGATTCTGCAAGAAATCGATGTATTTTTCTGCTCTTTTTATCATCTGCTCTTTTTACGTTTTGTTTCGCCTAACTACTTCTTTGCCGCAACCAACGACCATCCAAAAACCCGCATTGCGCCTTTTTGCTTAACCGTCAGTTGCGGCAAAGCGGCCGATTTTGGTTGGATTGCCGCAATGCGGGTTTCCGGATGGTCGTCCGTTGCGGCAATGCCGACTATGTAAACGTCGCGCCCCCTGACCGTCCACGGGTGGTGGAGCAATCAGGGGGCGTGTGTTTTAAATGGTCGAGGCGACAGCCATATTTGGGTTGATTGTGCTCGTGCAAATATATGTACGGGCTTTGGAACGGCAAACACAGCCCGCCAATTTTTTTTCGCCAATTCTTTAGATGGACAAATTATCCAAGGGACTTTGGATTTTTTCCCAACCTTTTTTGGTGATATGCGTATAAATCTCGGTGGTCTTCGTGCTGGCGTGTCCGAGCAATTCCTGGATGTAGCGCAAGGCCACGCCCTTTTCCAACAAGTGCGTGGCGAAGGAATGCCGGAGGGTATGCACGGTGGCGTGAGGGCTAATCATGGAACGCATCTTGGCGCGAGAAAACAATTCCTGTACACTGCGCTCGCTGTATTGCCCGCCATTCGCGCCTTCAAAGACCCATTCTATCGGTGTATGCACCTCAATGTAGCACTTCAGGTGTTGCCAAGCTTTCGAGGATAGTATGGTGCACCTGTCCTTATCGCCCTTGCCAGAGCGCACAAAAAGGCGGTTTTGCTCGGGCTGGAGGTCGGTCAGTCGGAGGTTGATGGCCTCGCCGAGGCGCAACCCCGCAGAATAAATAAGCATGAGCAAACAACGGTGCTTGGGGTTGTCCACTGCCTTTCATCCTCCATTTTTCACCACCGCCCGCGCCAGCATCCCGCATTCAAACCACACCACCACTCGATAAACTCCTGCCGGGAAACGCTCAAACGAGCAGCGGCTGACCCACCCCAACGGCTCACGTTGCTCCGACAGCAATTGGCCGCTGGCATCAAACACCTGAATACCAACGGGTTGCGCAGCCGCTTCTGAGCAGTCCACCGTCAGCCAATCGCTCGTGGGGTTGGGGTAGAGGCGTATGCTGCCCAAACCTTGGGGCGCGCTTACGGCCACACCCGACACCACGACCTCGATGGTCTGTTGAAGGAGCGATACCCCGCAAGGGCTGGTCGCAATCAGCGTCACGGTGTAGGCACCACTCGCGGCGTATGCGTGGTCAATGTTGGTTCCATTGACGAACGGCGAGCCGTCGCCAAAATCCCAAGTGTAGGTGGCGGCGCTTTGGCTCAGGTTGGTGAATCGTACCACCCCGCCCGGCAGAAAAGTGTAGGAAAAATTGGCGGTCGGGAAGCCAAACACCTGCACGGCGAAAGTCCGTTCAGCCGTGTCGGCCCCCACGCTGTTCGAGACGATGAGTCGGGCAGTGTAGGAGCCGGAAGTCAAGTACTCCACCGTGGGGTTGGGGGCGGTGGAAGCGGCTGGGTTGCCGCCCGGAAACTCCCAGACAAAGTTGGCGGCGTTGGCCGATGAGGTGTTTTCAAAATCCACGGCGGCCGTCAGGCAGCCGAGCGTGGTGTCTTGCACCCAAAAGCCCGCCACCGGGGGAAGCGCCACGGTAAGCGTCTGCTGCATGACGACAGTGTCGCACGCGTTCCAGACGGTCAGGGTGACGATGTAGTTGCCTTCAGTAGTGTATGCGTGTGCGGGGTTTTGCTGGCTGGAGGTGGTGTTGTCACCAAAATCCCACAATCGGTTTGCGGCATATTGGCTCTGGTCGGCGAATTGCACCGAGCCATCGGGTTGCACAAAAAAGACAAAATCAGCGATGGGCAAGGGATTGACGGTGACGACCACCAACTGTGTCAAAGTGTCTTGCCCGGCAGCATTCGAGACAATCAACGTTGCGGTGTAAACGCCTGTGGTCGCGTAGCTAACGAGCGGGTTGAGCAGGGTGGAGGTGGCCGGGGTGCCGCCGGGAAATGACCAAAGCAACGCGGTCACATTCGCGGAGGAAGCATTGCTGAATGGCACGGTCGCCACGCCGCAGCCGGTGGTCGAGAACGGAAACGTGAAATCGGCGACGGGGGGGAGCAGCACGTCCAACGTCTGGGTGGCGGTCGCGGTGTCGCAATCCGTGATGGCGTAGAGCGTGACGGTGTAGGTGCCTTCCGAGGCGTAGGTGTGTTGAGGATTTTCTTGTTGGCTGGTGTTGCCGTCGCCAAATTCCCAAAAAAAACTCGTGGCGCTTGACTGGTTTGAAAAATCAATCGTAGCGCCGTTTTGGGAAAAGGAAAAAGCTGCGTTCGGCACTTGATTGACCCACAAATTGGCTTCCGATGAAACGACTTCGTAGCATCCTGCACGCAACACACGGCATCTGAACTGCCAGCCGTTTTGCCCGGCGCCCGCACCCAACACCGCGAGCGAGGGTGTCTGAAAACCCGCGTATTGAGCGGCATCGGCGATGTCCTGCCAACCCGTGCCGTCGTTCACCTGCCATTGGAACTCCCAATTGCCGTCGTTGGCTTCCACCACGAATGTCGCCACGTCGCCGGGGCAAACCGAGTCGGGCGCGGGTGATGCCAGCACTTGGGGCAACGTGTGGTTCGTCGTGCCTGCGGGCATGGCCGGGAGGTTTTCCACCAAGCCCGCGTCGCCTGCCGAAGCGCCTCGCGTGGTGCCGTTGCAGCCGTTGGTGGAGGCCGCCACGATGCCCGCTTGCCCGCCCGTCGGGGCGCTCAAACCGGGCAAGTTGGTCAGGATGCGCCCCCCGGAGCCGCCTCCGCCGGGGCCAAAGCATCGGTTGGAGTTGTTGTTGAAAGTGTTGCCGCCGTTGCCGCCGTTGGCACGCACGACGAGGTTTGCGGGAGCGGCATTTGTTTTTAGCCATATCGTGCCGCCTGCGCCGCCGCCGCCAGCCCCGTCGCCTTGAGCGAGTGCGGCGCTCAGCCCATTGGCCGAGATGAGGGGGTTGGCCCCAACGATGTCGCCTGCTTCTATCAAGATGATGCCGCCACCGCTGGCCCCCGCACTGAACAAGGTGTTGTTGGAGTGGCCAGCGCCGCCGCCGCCGCCGAGAAACATCCGGTTGGTGGTGAAAGGGGGCGCATAGCCTCGGATGCCGGGATAGTAGCCGTCGCAACCGAGGGCGCTCGGTTCGTCGTTGTCGCCGCCGTTGCCGCCGTCGGTGATGTTCGCGCCGCCACCGCCGCCGGAGTTGTGGTCATTGCCGCCGCCGCCGCCGTTGGCTTGGGGGCCGCGACCGAGTTCCTTGCCCGGCTCGGGCAGCGCGATGCCTTCGCCTTTGTAGCCGCCGCGCCAATTGGGGAAAGGGTAGAAATAATTGAGTTCGGGAAAAAGAAAATTGCAGTTGTTGCCTGCACCGATGTATGCCGCGCCGCCGCGAAAGCCCGCGCCATCGGCGACAATGGGCGCGTTTATGGTCAATGTGCCGGCCACTTCGAGTGCCAGCACACCGCCTGTGGCACCGTTCCACGGCTGGCAGCGCAGGGTGTCGGTCACAAGGGCGTTGGTGTATTGCGGGATGGTCACCGCCTGCAATTTGCCCGGCAGCGAGTAGGCGTACACGAGTTTCTTTTGCAAAAAAAGCGCGTTTGCGCTCACCGAATCAATCACGGCGCGTTCGTAGCGCCCCGCGAAGTTCATGTTTTGAATCAGGCCATAGAGAAAGTTGTTGCCCGACACGATTTCGGTGCCTTGCATCTGAATGAGCAAGACGGGCGCACCTGCGCGAAACCCCGTAGTGTCGCTCACTGTTAACTTGCCAGAGCAGCTGTCAATGGCAGTGACGGCAGCGTAATGGTTGATTGTGCCAGAGATTTGTACGGCTTGAGCAGTTGATGTTTGAATTTTGAAAAAGAAAAAGATTAGCGAGCATAGCCGAAGTATGTTCATGCGGAACCGATTTATGGTGATTAGCAAAATTTTTCACGGACGAGGCCGCTTTTTAACGCACAAAAACAAATCTCATTTGGTTTTTCAGGAAAGCCATTCGTACATTTGCGCCCTCGAAAAGCCCGGCGTTGTTTCAGACAAGGAACCGGGCGAGTATTTTCTCACTTAAATTTTCAAATTTCAGAACATGGCAGTCAAACTTCGTCTGCAACGCAAAGGTCGCAAAGGCGCGCCTTTTTATCACATCGTAGTCGCTGATGCCCGCTCCCCACGCGATGGCCGTTTCATCGAGAAACTCGGCACTTACAACCCCCTCACGGTTCCGGCCACCATCGAATTGGACCGCGACCGCGCTTACGACTGGCTGAAGAAAGGCGCTCAGCCGACCGATACAGTGCGTTCCATTCTTCGTTTCAAAGGTGTTTTGCTCAAAAAACACTTGGACCGCGGGGTGAAAAAAGGTGCATTGACCCCCGAACAAGCAGAAGAGAAATTAAATGCTTGGATAGACCAGAAAGAAGCCCGTATCGCTGCCCGCCGCGAGGCGAGCGCCGAAGGCAAGCGCCAATTTGTCGCAGCGGTGGATGGCGTCGCGAAAGCGAAGCCGAAGCCCGCCCCGCCCGTGGAGGAGGTGGCTGAACCGGCAGCGGAAGCCGTCGAGGCCGCTGCTGAGGCGGTGGAAGCCGTCGAGACATCACCTGTCGAAGCAGCAGCCGAGCCAGTGGTGGAGGCCGTCGCGGAAGTTCCCGAAGCGACTGAGCCTGTCGAGGACGCTGCGCCTGCTTCGGAAGAAGAAAAATCTGGAGACGCATAACCAAAATCTTCCGGGCATATCCTTATGTTTGCCCTCAGATTTTGATGGTGAAATAAAAACCTGGTAAAGTCCTGTGCGGCTTTACCGGGTTTTTTTTCAAAATATCCCCCCAATTGGCTGATTTTCGGGTGTTTGGTTTCGCGGGTAGCCCCATCTTTCGACCATCGCCCATTAGTTTCTAATTATCCAACTTAGCGTTTGTCATGCAACCATTAGACGAAAAATACTACGACCGCCTGAACGAAATCGCGGTGGCCATTCAGGAATCCCCCAATCTGGCGCTTTACCTCGAAGAAGAGGAGGACGAGTACTACAACGCCTTGCGCACGGAATTCGAGCCGATGCTCTCCGACTTGCACCACCAAGTGGCGGCAGAAGCGCCCCTGCAATTGGTGACTTTTGAAAAATACCTGTTGGAACCGCCTTTTGAAGGCTTGTACCTGCCACGTGTGCTGGGCTACGCAGTGTTGCGCGGCGAAATCAACGACCAGTATAAATACGTCCGCCCCAACGACCACTTCAAGGACATCCTACTGGCGATTTGCCAGAGCGTGCATTTCGAGCAGCTGAAAAAACGCATCGGGCAAAGCATATCGGTGGGGTTTGCGCTCAGCAGCGATATTTGGATTACCAACTTGATGACGCAGGTGGAAAACAAGCGCATCCGCTACTTCCTCCAACAACTAAAAAGCGACCAATACCGCGACTTGAAGGCGCGTGCCGACCTCTATCGCCGTTATTCCAATCAGTTCCGCAACGAACTATACTACTCGGCGGATTTCCCCACTTCTTTGGGTGAAATGAAGGCTAATTTCTCGGCGTTGCGCCAGTTTTTGCTTAAACGCTTTGAGGTGGGCGGCGTGAACGACAGCCTCAAAGAGCAGATGAAGGGTTTTTTGGACAACAAGCATTTTCAGGGCACGGAGGAGTATCTCGAAATGTTGGCCATGTATGGCAACTACACCGAGCTCGACCCGGCAGAACGGCTGGCCTTTGCCACCCATTTCGAACGCGAGCGGCGCTCTTTCCCCGAATTCGACACGCGCTACCTGCGGTTCCTGTTGTCGCTCTACACATCGCCCGGCATCACCGCTGCCAATGACGAGCGCATAAGCGCCGCCGTGGACAAAACTTGGAAAGACAAAATCAGCGATTACTACCGCATTGCCGACAAAATCCATAGCCTTGGCTATGTCCATCCCGATGCCATCGAGGCCGTGCAGGATTTTTACAACACACACAAGGGGCTTTCGGTGGAAAGCGAGTGCCTGCGCCAGTTGGTGCTGACTTATTTTGCCCGTCTCATCAATGGCCTGACCGAGCGCGAATATGCCGACTACTTTGAGCTGAACAAGATTTTCGGGGTGTATATGAAGATTTTCGGCAACCAGCAGTTCAACCAAGCGGTGGAAAAACATTCGATGGAATACATCAGAAAACTCTTGACAAAATTCACCGACAAACGCGCCAAGGACTATCAGGACGTGAAGCGTTTTGTCTCCACCCAATTTGTGGACTTCGGCTTTTTGGACGACAAGGAGGTGGTGGAGCTGTTCAAGACGCGACGCAAACGGCGCAAGACATCGGAGGGGTAGGTTGTTTGTTGTTCGTTGGTTGTTGTTTGTTGTTCGTGTTTGTTGTTCGTGTTTGTTGGTGGTTGTTCGTTGTTTGTTGTTCGTTGGTTTCAGCCAAATAGTCGAAGCGCGGGTGAAAGTTGTTTTTGAAAAAAATACCTTCACCCGCGCTTTCTTTTGAATGCCCACTCATTGACTACATTTTTCACATTCCCTCGCTATGTCAGTTTTGATTTTCCTGATTGTTCTCTATATCTTGCTCGGCGTGAGCATGATGAAAGTGTTTGAAAAGGCGGGCATCCCCGGCTGGAAGGCATTGGCGCCAGGCTTGGCGGCAGTCGAATGGTGCAAGATGATTGGCCGCAAGCCGCGCTACGCCTTGTGGCTGCTTTTCCCCATCGTCAACATTTTCATTTACGCGGGCATGGTGATTGACATGGTGCGCTCGTTTGGCAAGCACAGCTTTTGGCAGGCCGCGCTGGCGGTGATTTACGCGCCAATTCCATTTTTCCTCATCGGAGCCAATAAAAAGGACCAATATCAAGGGCCAATTTTGGAACGCGAGCGCGAATATCACCGACTGCACCACGCCGCGCAAGAGAAGCAGGACAAACTGGCGCTGAAAAGGATTGAGACCGACTATGCGTACCTCCGCAAATCGCAGCTCCGCGAATGGGCCGAGGCGGTCATTTTTGCCGTGTTCGCCGCGGCGTTCATTCGGATGTTTCTCATCGAGGCCTATGTGATTCCTACGCCTTCAATGGAAGGCACGCTCAAAGTGGGCGATTTTTTGTTTGTCAGCAAAGCGCACTATGGTATTCGCACACCAATGACGGTGGTGCAATTCCCCCTGATGCACAATCAGATGCCCTTTGGCTTGGGCAAATCATACACTGAAAAGCCCTCGTTGCCTTACTACCGCCTTCCCGCGTTGGAAAAAATAGACCGCAACGAGCCGGTGGTGTTCAACTGGCCTGCGGGCGATAGCGTGGTGATTACCCCCGAACGAAGCTACAGCATTGACCAGATACGCCAGCAAACGGGTGGGTTGCTGCCGCCCGGCCTGAAAATCGTGACGCACCCCATTGACAAAAAAGACCATTACATCAAGCGGTGCGTCGGGCTGCCCGGCGATAGCCTCGAGATTCGCAAGGGGCAGATTTACATCAACGGCGAATTGGCACAAAACCCGAAACACCGCCAATTCCTTTATCAGGTGAAGCCACAGAATATCAGCCTGAAAAAATTGGAGGAATGGGGCGTGTCGCTCAGCAGCCCGCAAGACCGCCAGTTGGCCAGCCAAGGCGCTTTCTTCTTCGACGACGACCAAGTAAAGAAAGTCAAATCGCTCGGCAACAACATCCAGGTAGAGCGCGTGCCGCAAGACCGCGAGCCGGGCTATGTGTTTCCCAACGATGCCCGCCACGCTGGCGGCTGGACGGTGGACGACTACGGCCCTATCTGGATTCCGAAAAAAGGCGAGACCACGCCCTTGGACACCAACAACCTGTCTTTCTACCGCCGCATCATCACCGCCTATGAGGGCAACAAACTGGAAGTGCGCGAGGGCAAAATTTTCATCAATGGCCAAGAGGCCAACACCTACACCTTCAAGCAGGACTATTTCTGGATGATGGGCGACAATCGCCACAACTCGGAAGATTCGCGGATTTGGGGCTATGTGCCAGAAGACCACATCGTGGGCAAGCCGCTTTTCATCTGGTTTTCCACTAAAAACGGCAATATGCGCGAAGGCATCAACTGGAACCGAATTTTCAAATCGGCCAGCTCGATGTAAAAACGTCGTCAACGACTACCTTGCGCGGCAAAAATGCTGAACCATGATGCCGTATCTTCCTGCTGCCCACCGCTATGACTCCATGCAATATCGCCGCTGTGGTCGCAGCGGCCTGAAACTCCCGGCGGTCTCGCTCGGCTTGTGGCACAATTTCGGCCATGTGGACGTGTACGAGAACTACCGCGCCATCCTGCACCTCGCCTTCGACGCGGGCATCACGCATTTCGACCTTGCCAACAACTACGGCCCGCCACCCGGCTCGGCGGAGGAAAATTTTGGCCGAATCCTGCGACAAGATTTCAGAGGCTACCGCGACGAGATGATTATCTCGTCGAAGGCTGGCTATCACATGTGGGAAGGCCCCTACGGAGAATGGGGCAGCAAGAAATACCTCATTGCCAGTCTCGACCAAAGCCTCCAACGCATGGGACTGGACTATGTGGACATTTTTTACAGCCACCGCCCCGACCCGGACACCCCCTTGGAGGAAACCATGTCGGCGCTCGACCTCATCGTGCGGCAAGGCAAGGCGCTCTATGCGGGCATTTCCAATTATCAAAACAAAGAGGCGGAGGAGGCTATCCGTATTTTGAAGGCACTCGGCACGCCTTGTCTTATACATCAGCCCAAGTATTCCATGTTCGAGCGTTGGGTAGAAGGTGGCTTGCTCGATATTTTGGAGCGCGAGGGCGTGGGCTGCATCCCCTTTTCCCCGTTGGCGCAAGGGCTGCTCACCGATAAATACCTGAGCGGCATCCCGACGGATTCGAGGGCTGCCAAGCCGCACGGGTTTTTGAAGGAAACCGCCATCACCGACGAGCGCCTACGCCAAATCCGAACACTCCACCACATCGCCCAACAACGCGGCCAAACGCTCGCACAAATGGCCTTGTCATGGCTCTTGAAAGACCCACGCATCACCTCTGTGCTCGTGGGTGCCAGCCGACCGGAACAATTGGCGGATTCGTTGCGCTGCCTCGACCGTCTCGCGTTTTCCCCTGAGGAATTGGCACAGATAGAAGCGGTGTTGACGCGTTAAGTTTTTACAGTTTTATGATTTTCGCCACAAAGGCACGAAGACCCAAAGAAATTGATTGACGAGAGATAGGGGTTGGTGCAAAATGCTGAAATAGTCAACGCAAATCAGCCCCGTCCGCTTCAATTGGCCGGGCAAGCCCCTGAGTACAGGGTCTGGCAAAGTGGCTTAGAACGAACGGTGCTCGCAATCCTTTGGAAATCATGCAAATCAATCAGGGGCATCCCTGCCTTGCCAATGGGCAGGTTCAAATCCTCTTTAATCTGGGTAAAACGTGTGCCATTCAGACTTTGATATGAAATCACTGCCTGAATAAATGTTTGAACGTCAGACATTAAAGAACGTGAATTCGGAGATTAATTCGCTGAAAATCAATTTTATAGAGGACAAGTACCCTAAACGAGGCTGTCTCACAAGTTTAAATTTCGACAGGATTAACAAGATTTACAGGTTTTTTTACCCGAAAAAGAGCGCGAATCTTGTCAATCCTGTCAAACAAACATCCATTATGAGACATCCTCGTTTCGCGGGGCCGTAACCCAATAATTTATGGAACAATTGCCATGAGGTGAGCGAGTGATGTGCCAACTCAAATACCGATGGGTTTCATTGACCCCGAATTCACGTTAAAGAAGCTCAGTCCCCATTTCGCATGATTCTATAAAACCTTTGTGCCTTCGTGCCTTTGTAGCGAAAATTACGTCACGCGCTTTTTTCCTCCGGGCGCTTGTCTTTTTCAAGCAAATTCGATAGGAACGAGTTGTAGAAATTGGTCGCCGCCATTTGGTGGGGCAACAGCACCTCGTCGGCGCCGCAAGTGCTCAGCAACTCGTAGTCTTTGTCGTTGAGCGCGGTGAGATAAATTTTGCCCTCGTAGCCATTTCGTTTCAAGGTCTCGGAGAGGTGGACGGAGGCTTCCCTGTCAGAGACCGTGCTCACGATGCACTTGGTGTGCTTGAGCGGTATTTGTTCCAGAATCTCCGGGTCAGTGATGTCCCCATAGACGATGTCCTTGCCGCGCTCTTGCCACGACTTGACGATGATAGGGTCGAAGTCAATGCCCAAGTATCGCACTTCCCGATGTTCTTCCAGCATTTCCGCGAGCCTGCTGCCAAATCGGCCAAGACCAAAAATGACCAAGTCGTAGGGAGGCTGCTCACCTGCCTTGACATCTGTTTCCCGATAGGGGTTTTTTCTTTGAAAAATGCTGAGCAACGGCGCGATGATTTCATAAATCTGGTGAGAGTAAAGGATGAGATAGGTGGAAAGACCAATCGTGATGAGACCCACCAAGGTGATGAGGCCCACCGTTTCTTCGGTGATATGCCCGATCGCCAAGCCCAAGCCGGCAAAAATCAAGGAGAACTCACTGATTTGCGCCACGGTCAAGCCCGCCAAAAAGGATGTCCTTTTGCGATAGCCCATGAAGCCCATGATGATGAGCACGATGAGCGGATTGCCCACAAGCACAAACAGGGAAAACACAAGGGCCGCCGGAACTTGGCTGCCGATGATGGCCAGATTGAGATTGGCTCCCAAATTGACAAAAAAGAAGAGCAACAAAAAATCCCGAAGACTCACCAACCGGCTGCTGATGACATCCTTGAACTGCGAGGAAGCCAAGCTCACCCCCGCCAAAAACGCCCCCACCTCCCGGCTGAAATCCATCAAATCGCCCGCCGATGCCAACGCAACCGACCATGCGATGGCGAACAACGTCAGCAACTCCTGCGACTTTGCCAGAAAATAACTTACCCTCGGAATCACCCACCGCATCACTATTAGTGTGACCAACAGCAAGATAGAGCCTGACAAAAGGGATTTCCCGAAATCCTGCAAGAGCGTGGTGTCGTCCTGCTGCCGCATGGCCGAAAGCACTATCATCACCAAAATGACCACTATATCCTGCACAATCAGAAAACCGATGGCAATCTGACCGTGCAACGAGTCTATCTCCTTTTTATCGGACAACAACTTGACAATGATGATGGTGCTCGAAAAAGTCAGCGCCACCGCGATGTAGAAACTGTGCAGGCTGGAAAAACCCAAACCAATCCCGATAAAATAACCTATCAACGAGGTGAACACAACTTGCCCCAACCCGGTGAGCAACGCGATTTTACCGATGGACTTAATGATGCGCAAGTCGAGCTTTAGCCCCACGATAAACAGCAGGACGGCAATGCCCATGTCTGCCAGCAAGTGAATGTTGTCCTTGGATTTCACGATGTCCAACACCGACGGCCCAACAAGCACGCCCAACGCAATGAACATGACGATGAGCGGTTGCCGCAACAACTGCCCGATGCCACCCAACAAGGCCGCAAACGACAGGATAATCGCAAATTCATAAAATGGATTCAAGGATATGGAGGAAAACCAACTCATAGCGGAATGATGATTAACGGCATGGAGCCATCGTGCACCAGCTCATTGATGAGAAACTTTCTGAACAACTGGTCGGAGAAGGAACGCGAGCCTTTCTGCACCACCAGCATACTGCAATCCTCTTGTTGCAAATACGCCTTGATTTCCTTGAAGGCGCTTTCGGCTTTGAAAATCCTGAAAGAAGAAGGCGCTTCCGATTGGTAACGCGCGCACAGGTGTTCCAAATAACCCGATGAACGCTCCGCATCCTCTTCCGGTGCGACCACAGCGACAAACTCGATGTGCACGATGCGCCCCTTGAACGAATGTACCACTTGGCCGAACGCCTCCTCGTTGAGCGGATATTGTTCGTTCACGGCCACAATCAACTTTTCCGGGATGAAATGGCCGACATGGACCGGCACGGCCACCGTGACATGGTTGAGGTATTCCACCACCTTTGTCACCGTGCTGCCTATCAGGATTCTCTTCAACGTGCCTGTGCCTTTCAGCCCCATCAAGAGCAAATCCTCATGCCGCTGCTTCAGTATTTTGGACAGCGAGACCAGCAGGCTTTTCTCCGAGACGTGGTAGGTCACGTTGAGCGCGCTAGAAACGTGCCTGCGCACCAAATCGGCAAGCCTTGCAGTGGCTTTTTCCTTTTCAATCTCAATAATGTGCCGCCGGCTCTCCCGGTCAGCCAACGCAGGCACCAGCCCCGGCACCTGATGCATCACCAAGAGATGGGCGTGCAGCAGCTTGCCCCATTCGTCGGCAAGGTGCAAGAGCGTTTCGGAATATGGGGAAAAATCAATAAGTACGATGAGCCTTGTCTTCATGTGCATCAACATCAGTGTGTCCGACCATCGCCTTGCAAGTTCAGAGGCCAATCCCGGGATGCCGGCCGTGCAGAAAAAAATTGGTAGAGGACTGAAGGTGGACGTAGGCTCGACTAACCCTCCACCCTCTTCCTTCTCTTTCTACCCTCCTCTACCCTGAAAATTGACTTGTAGCGACGGTCAGATGGGTGGGTGATAAGCAAAGGTAAGCAACGGCCTGACATTTTCAAATTCACCGCGGAGACGCGGAGACGCAACGTTTTTATTTTTTGAAAATCAAACTTTTAGAAATCCTATGCGTGTCAGCGGTTGGAAAAAATGGCATGTATAGTCAACGCAAATCAGCCCCGTCCGCTTCACTTGGCCGGGCAAGCCCCTGAGTACAGGGTCTGACAAGGTGGTTTTGAACGAACGGTGCTCGCAATCCTTTGAAAATCACGCAAATCAATCAAGGGCATCCCTGCCTTGCCAACGGGCAGGTTCAAATCCTCTTTAATCTGGGTATAGCATGGGTGCTTTGTCCAATAAGTACTTCAACGCCGTAGATTTCCCGACCCGCCTCATGCCAGTAATAACGGTGATGTAATGTTGATTTAAGTATTCCTCAAGTCTAGGAAAAATTGTGCGAGGCAGCATACAGTATAACTTTTTGCAGAAAAAATCAGAGGATGTCTCATAAGTGATGTTTGTTTGACAGGATTGACAAGATTCGCGCCTTTTTTCGGGTAAAAAAAACTGTAAATCTTGTTAATCCTGTCGAAATTTAAACTTGCGAGACGGCCTCTTTGTAGTTTCCCAGAAAACATAACCTTTTTGCCGCGTTCGGATGCTGCCCTCATACCAATTTCACCGCAGCAATGCCACCTCGCCTTTTCGCACCATGCGCTGCCGCTGACCGTCGCGCAGCACCTCGTACTCCACCCACCAAACATACACATCGGAAGGCGCATCCTTGCCATCCACCCGACCATCCCATGCGGCGGCGGGGTCGTTTGTCTCAAAAACCATCAGCCCCCAACGATTGTAAACCCTGAAAAGCGTGGTGGTGACTGGGCAGAAAAACAGCGGCTTGAACCTGTCGTTCACATTGTCGCCATTGGGCGTGAAAGCGTTCGGGAATGCGTCGGGGCGATTGCCAACCTCTATGCGTACTGTCCGATTTTTGGAGCACACGCTGCTCTGTCCTTTTCTGTCAATCAAAAAAAAGCCGTCGTTCGGATAACACACCCGAAGAGGGTTGTCAGGGTCGGGCACGCCGCCGGGAGTTGAAAAGGAATAAGTCACGCCTGGAGTGTTGCCGACGATTGTGATTTCGACACACTCGCCCGGGCAAATGCTCGAATCGGAGACGGCAAAATCGAGGTCTATCGGCACGCAAAGGTCCGTCAGCGTTGCTTCCGCAGTCGTGCCAGACACTTGCTGACCAATCGTGTTGAACCCTGCGGCTGTGTTCGGAACATAAGGCTGCGTGGTGGGCATCGCGTCTTTCACCACCAATTTAGCTGACACGGGGCAGCAATCGGCGCTTGGGAGCAGCCCATCAGCCGCGATTTTGACCAAATAGAACTCCTCGTTGCCGTTGATGGTAGCCGAACCCACTGCCGCAAAACCACCCATCGTCGGAACCACTTCTCTCAAAGCGGCGCGTTCGCCACCAGATTTGTATTCATATTCCCAGAGCAAATCGCCGTCTTCCGAAATTTTGAACAGCACCGCCGGGCTGCCCACCTGATACTGAGGGTCGGCGGCGGACACGATAAATTGATTGCCCAACAACCCCTGCAAGTGCATAGCGCCCAGATTCAGGTTGGGCGCGGTATAAGTGCGCGACCAGCGCACCGCACCCGTTCGGGTTGTTTTCATGAGCCACACTTCGTTGAGGCCGCCAAAACCGTTCGAGTAGCCTGCCAAGAGGAGACTGCTGTCGTTGACGAAAGGAGCAATACTCGTGAATTGGTCGGTGCCGGAAGAGCCATAGCGCCGTGTCCACAGCACTGCGCCCGTCGGGGAAAGCCGTGCCAACAGGCCGTCGCGGTGGCCGTCGAAATTGGCCGAGTACCCCACGCAGTGGAGGAAGCCTTCCATATCCTCCCAGCAGTGTTCGAGCGCGTCGTTGCCCTGCCCTCCAAATACGTTTTGCCACACCACGTTGCCACTCGAATTGATTTTCAGAACGAGCGCCCTCGAAAATGGGTTTGCTTCGGCACGTCCGCTTATCAGGATGCCACCGTCGGCCAAAGGCAACAACCTGCTGAATGTGGAGGGCATCGAGACCCTTTGTGCCAGCAACACGTCGCCCGAGTCCGAGATTTTCATCCACCCGCCTGCTCCGTTTGAGTTGAAAATCACCCAGAAACCATCGCCGTTCTGCACCCGGTGGATGTCAACGGCGATTTCGGCCCCGTTGCCTTGATACATTTTCGACCACAATGGCTCGCCTTTTTGATTGAGGCGGTGGAGCCACATTTGCTCGTTGCCGACGGGCCCCGTCGCGCCAGCCAGCATGATGTCGCCATTGGGCAAAACGGCCACGCCACGACCCACGTCTCTAAAATTGCGGTCGAGTGTTTTTTGAAAATAATCTTGAGCAAGGAGGCCTTTTCCAAAAAATAAAAAAGCGAACAAGGCAAGTTTACCCAGATTAAAGAAGATTTGAGAATGACCTTGACTGATTTGCATGATTTTCAAAGGACTGCAAGCGTCGTTCGTTCAAAGCCACCTTGTCCGCTCCTAATTTTAAGGGCTTGCCCGGTCAAGTGAGGCGGACGGAGCTGATTTGCGTTGCCTGTAGCAGACGTGATTGTGTCATTGTTGGGATGTTTTTGGGCAAAAATAAGCCGCTTGTGACACATCCCGGCACACAATCGCCTCAGACCATCGTCGTAGGGCGCGGTGCCAAGCTCCCGTAATGCTCCAAGAGCTGGCGCCCCAGTTCCAGATTGTCGTAGTGAACATGACAGAAGCGCTGTGCCTTGCGCCCCATTTCAGCCAACCGCTCGCCTTGAAGGTGGCACCAAGCCAAGGCTTTGAGGAAATCGTCAGGCGTGTCGGCGAGTAGGCACTCTTGCCGATGCCGCGCCTCGATACCTTCCATGCCCACGCGGGTGGACAACACCACTTTACCGACGGCCATGCCTTCGAGGATTTTTGCCCGCATACCGCCGCCGGAGAGCAACGGCACCACCATCACCGAGTGTTGGTTCAAAAAATCGGGCGCGCTCGGCACTTCGCCGTGAAATTTGACGCGCTCCATGTCAAGATGGCGCAGCCAACGCGGTGCCGTGCGGCCCGCGATGTGGAAAGTCAACGCAGGGAACGCGGGCGCGAGCACAGGTGCCCACACCTCATTGAGAAACCATTTTAGCCCTTCTTGATTGGGCATCCAGTCCAAAGAGCCAATAAACGAAAGGCTGAGCGGGCGGCTGTAACTCGCATAGTCGGCCTGATAATCGCGGCAGTCCAGCCCGATGGGTGCGATGGTGGCGGGTTGGCGCAGCCCCAAGGCTCGAAACTGCTCCACATCGCGCTCGCTGATGCCTACCACGAGGTCGTAATCGTTCAGGTGCTCGAGCTCATACTGGCGCAGGCGCGGAGTGATTCGTTGCAGGTACCAACGTTTCAGCGGGTTGGAATTCGCGGCCACGCGTTCCCATATCTCATGCTCCACATTATGGGCGCGGAGCGCAATCAAGGCCGATGAATGTTCCCGAATGACCGGGATGTAGGGGGTTAGGTATAGCGATTCGAGTTGCACTACGTCGAATGTGTTGCTTCTCAACAGCGCCTTTAGTTTGTTGGCAAAATCGGCGTTGTCGAACCGCTCCACATGATAGGATTTGTCGGTGAACAAATTGAGCAGCGCCGGCAGTGGGCGGATGTGGTTGTTGACAAAAACGGTATGGATGGCCGCGTAGTGGTCGAAGTCGTGAGGCAATTCGCCCGTGTCGAACCAATGCTTGCTCGTGTTCATGGACAGCAAGGTGACCTCGCTGCCCAATTCGGCGAAAGCCTTGGCCAGATAGGTGCTGGCAATGGCCGCCCCGTCTTTTAGGGGCCATGGGAATTTGTTGCAGAGTTGCAGGATTCGCATAAAAGCAGGTTTCAAGGTTTCGTCTCAAATCATTTTCATCTTGGCATATTTTCCGACCTTTGCGCGTGACAGCAAGCCCTCGACCTTCTACCTTTCACCCTCGACCTTCTACCTTTCACCCTCGACCTTCTACCTTCCACCCTCGACCTTCTACCTTTCACCGCAAAAATGGTCCTCAAAGCAAATAACATCCACAAATCCTACGGCACGCTGGAAATCCTAAAAGGGGTGAACCTCGAGGTGCGGCGCGGCGAAATCGTCAGCATCGTCGGCAAGTCGGGGGCGGGCAAAAGTACGTTGCTTCACATACTTGGCACGCTCGACGCTGCCGACCGCGGGGAACTCCTCATTCGAGACACGCCCATTCGCTCGTTGAGCGCCAAGCAGTTGGCGGCTTTTCGCAATCGTCACATTGGTTTTGTCTTTCAGTTTCACCATTTGTTGCCAGAATTCACGGCGGTGGAAAACGTGTGCATCCCGGGTTTTATTCAGAAAAGAGCAACCAGCGAGGTGAAAAAACGCGCCGAGGAATTGCTCCGCTACTTGGGTCTCGCCGAACGCCTCACGCACAAGCCCACTGAAATGAGCGGTGGTGAACAACAGCGCGTGGCGGTCGCTCGCGCATTGGTCAACCAACCTGACATTATTTTTGCCGACGAACCAACGGGCAATCTCGACAGCATGGCCTCGCAAGATTTGCACCGCCTGCTGCGCCAGCTCCGCGACGATTACGGACAGGCATTTGTCATTGTCACACATAATAAAGAACTTGCCGACCTTTCAGACAGGTGTCTGGAAATGAAAGATGGGTTGTTGGTTTGAAGGGCTTGTTTGGCCAAGCGAAGCGGACAGCCCCTTCAACCCATTCAACCCAACCAACTCGCACACAACGTTTATGCGCCTCATTCTGCTGCTTCTCGCTTTGGTTTTTGCCGGATGTGCTTCGTCCGTCAAACAAGCTGTTGAGATACAACCCGTTAAATTTGCCGAACGGCCTAAAAACATCATCTTGCTCATCGGCGATGGCATGGCGCTGGCACAGGTGTCGGCGGGCATTTATTGGGCTGGCGTGGGCAAATCGGCTTTCGAGCAGTTCCCCAGCGTGGGGTTTCACAAAAGCCATTCTTGCGACGACTATGTGACGGACTCTGCCGCAGGAGCGACAGCTTTTTCTTGCGGTCAGAAAACGACCAACAACGCTATCGCGGTGCTGCCGCCCGACAATCGCCCCTGCACCACCATTCTCGAAGACCTGAGTGCCAGAGGCCACGCGACTGGCATGGTAGTCACCTGCTCGGCACCACACGCCACGCCTGCTTCCTTCATCGCCCACCGCGAGATTCGCGCTTTCACGGAAGATATTGCGCTGGATTATCTGAAAACTCCGTTCGACTGTTTTATCGGGGGAGGCGAGCATTTTTTCAACAACCGCCCCGACCGCCTGAACTTGGAGGACTCGCTGAGACAGCGCGGTTATGTCATCCGGCGCGGCACCACCTTCGGCAGATTGCCGCTTGATGGGTCGGCACCGTTCATGCTCTTCACTGCCGACCGCGAACCCATGACGGCTTCTGCCGGGCGGCGCTATTTGCCCGAAGCAACCCGCGTGGCCGCCCAATTTTTGCAAAAAAGAAGCGACAAGGGTTTTTTCCTGATGGTAGAGGGAAGCCAGATAGACTGGGCTTGCCATGCCAACGATGCCAACTGGCTTCGCGCCGAAATGATGGATTTTGATAAAACCATCAAACAGGCGCTCGAATTTGCTGCCTCGAACGGCGAGACGCTCGTCATCGTCACCGGCGACCACGAATGTGGCGGGCTGGCGCTGACGGAAGGACCTGTCAAAAGCGACTTTCAGCCCGTTTTCTCCTGCCGCCTACACACCGCCGCTTTGGTGCCGGTGTTTGCCTACGGCCCCAAGGCAGAACTTTTCACGGGGCTATACGACAACACTGACATTTATGGAAAAATGCGAGCGGCGTTGGGCATAGAGTAGGTGATATACCCAGATTAAAGAGGATTTGAACCTGCCCGTTGGCAAGGCAGGGATGCCCTCGATTGATTTGCATGATTTTCAAAGGATTGCGAGCACCGTTTGTTCAAAACCACCTTGCGTTGACTATATCATCTTGTAACCCCCGAACTTCAGTCGGGGGATTAAGCATCTCTTCCCGTCGCACCTATCTTCTTTGCAAAAACATCGCATCTTCAAGACGTTGTTGATGTGATGTCATGTAAAAAAGATAGATGTGGTTAGTGGACATTCCTGACCGCTCGTTGAAACGAACGGTTTCAAGATGATAGATGTGTGTTGTGTTTGCCCACATGAAGTTACGAAGAGCTTTTGTGGGAATGGACAATTGGATTGGCCGCAGGTTGTTCGGAAAAACAAATCGCTCCCGCCCGGAAAAACCCGAACGGGAGCGACAATGGCTGCCTCACTCCACTTTGATTTATAGGTGTATCACCTCCCCGTAGGCGGCTGCCGCCGCTTCCATGATGGCTTCGCTCATGGTGGGGTGCGGGTGGATGGATTTGATGATTTCGTGGCCGGTGGTCTCCAATTTGCGAGCCACCACGACCTCGGCAATGAGCTCGGTCACGTTGTAGCCGATTAAATGGGCGCCCAGCCACTCGCCGTATTTTTTGTCGAAAATCACTTTTACAAACCCTTCCGTGTGGCCAGCAGCCTTGGCCTTGCCGCTGGCGGAATAGGGGAATTTGCCCACCAACACTTCGTAGCCAGCCTCTTTTGCCTGTGCTTCCGTGTAGCCGACCGAGGCTACCTCGGGGATGCAGTAGGTGCAACCGGGGATGTTGTTGTAATCAATCGGTTCGGGGTGATGCCCCGCGATTTTTTCCACGCAGGTGATACCTTCGGCGCTGGCGACGTGTGCCAATGCTTGGGTGGCCAGCACGTCTCCGATGGCATAGATGCCCGGCACGTTGGTCTGATAATAGTCGTCCACTTTGATGTATCCGCGGTCGGTAGCGATGCCGAGTTCTTCCAGACCGATATTCTCCGTGTTGGGCGACACGCCTGCGGCGCTGAGCACCACGTCACAGGTGAGGGTTTCGGTTTTGCCGTCCTTGCGGTTTTTCATGTTCACTTTGATTTCCTTGCCGCTTGTGTCCACCGTCTCGACCGCCCAGCCAGCGTACACTTTCATGCCTTTTTTGGTGAACACGCGGCCCAGTTCTTTGGAGACGTCCGCATCCTCGCGGGGCACCAGCCCTTGCTCCAAAAACTCCACGATGCTCACCTCGGTGCCGAGTGTGTGATAAAAATAGCCGAATTCGACCCCGATAGCTCCCGCCCCCACCACTACCATGCGCTTGGGCTGGCTATCGAGGCTCATGGCTTTGCGGTATTCGATGATTTTTTTGCCGTCAATTTTCAGATTGGGCAGCTCTTTCGCACGCCCGCCGGTGGCAATGATGATGTGCTTGGCGGTGTATTCGGTCGTTTTGCCTTCGGCATCGTTCACCACTACTTTGGGGCCTTTGGCGAGTTTGGCCGTGCCCATGATGACCGTGATTTTATTTTTCTTCATCAAAAACTGCACGCCTTTGCTGTTGCTGTCGGCCACGTCGCGGCTGCGCTTTATCATGGCGCCGAAGTCTGCCGAAGCCTTGCCGACTTTGATGCCGAAGTCTTCCGCATGATTGAGATATTCAAACACTTGGGCGCTTTTGAGCAATGCTTTTGTGGGGATGCAGCCCCAATTGAGGCAGATGCCGCCGAGGCTTTCGCGCTCGACGATGGCGACGTTCATGCCCAATTGCGACGCGCGAATGGCAGCCACATACCCGCCGGGGCCGCTGCCTATGACAATCAAATCGAAATTCATGCTGAGAATTTTGTTTGGAGGAAAAAACTTGGTTTAGGCGGGCAAAGGTAAGAAGCCGCACAACAGAATGGGTGACAAAAGGGTGCGATAAAAGTTGCGGGACATCTTTATCAGGGTTCTATGCTTAACCCCGGCTGCCGGAGTATGGTCGAAATGTTGAACTTTGCGCCAGTAATTATAGTCAACGCAAATCAGCCCCGTCCGCTTCACTTGGCCGGGCAGCCCCTGAGTAAAGGGTCGGACAAGGTGGTTTTGAACGAACGGCGCTCGCAATCCTTTGAAAATCACACAAATCAATCAAGGGCATCCCTGCCTTGCCAACGGGCAGGTTCAAATCCTCTTTAATCTGGGTATAAAACCACCACACACACCTGCAACAACGACAAAAACAGATATGAAAAGCAAACTGCTGAACGCGGCATTGGTGCTCACTTCCTTGTTCGGTTATTTGGAATGGGGAAAAGGCAATAGCACCTTCCTGTTTCAGGGCGAGTATGAGATTTTGACCAAACTTTTCAACGACCCGCAATCCGTTATTCATCCCTTTATCCTGCTCCCGCTTTTCGGGCAATTGCTGCTTCTGACAACACTGTTTCAAAAGAAACCCAACAAGACACTCACTTATGTGGGCATAGGCTGCATTGGCCTGCTGTTGGGGTTTATGTTCGTTATCGGGATATTGGGCCGGAATTACAAGATATTGATTTCCACCTTGCCGTTCATCGCGACGGCCATTGTCGCCATTCGCAATTTCCGCAGTGGCACATAATCGAATGAATTGATTGAAAAGGGTGGCATTTTTTACTCGTTTTTTTATCATGGGTTTATCGGCACTTAGCTGACTCGCGCTCAATTTTGCCTCATCCTTTCATTCAACTCGTACTCCCTCATGCCAGCTCCAATCGTGCCCGCCGCCCCGCCTCGCTTGACCGCAACCGAACTGTTTCAAAGACTTAAAGCCAGAGGGCTACACATAGAAAGGGAGCGTTTCCCGTTCTTCGTGGTGGGCATAAGAGGCTACTACAAAAGAACGATGGGCGACCCCACTCAAAATGACAGGGGTATCTACGACGATGCTATTTTTCTCGTCTCTCCGACCGACTTCATCTCTTACAATGCCAACACTGACCCAAAAACCGTGCGAAAGGGCAGGGGGAAGGGCAGTGAAAAAGGGATGGCCCGCTTGAAGGCAGGGATTTATTTTGTGCATAAATTCGACAGGCACAATGGAAGATATGAGGCGCTTTGCCAGCGGCTCGGGCCTGTCACCGTCATCCGTGATGGCATTGACGGTGACTACGAACATACCGGGAATTTTGGCATCAACATCCACCGGGGGGCATTGACGGAGACGGGTAGCGTGGGCTGTCAGACCATTTACCCCACCCAGTGGAATAGTTTTATCCGAACCGCAAAAATGCTTGCGCAGCGGTATTATCCCGACACTTGGCAAGAAGGCCCGATTCCGTATATCTTGATGGAGGAGTGATGATTGCGTGCTAAAAGTCAATGAGTTCGATGTCGAAGATGAGCACAGTGTTGGGTGGGATGGGGCCTAGGCCGCTGGGGCCATAAGCGAGATAGGAGGGCAATAAAAAGATGCCTTTCCCGCCTTTTTGCAGGAGTGGGATAGCCTCTTGCCAGCCTGTGATGAGATTGGACAAAGGGAAAGTGGAGGTGTTCTCGTCGAACACGCTGCCATTCGTGAAATAGCCCTTGTACTTGACTTTCACGTTCGATTGCAGGGTGGGGTGTCCGCCTGTGCCCGCTTCGGCGATGATGTGGTGAAGCCCGGAGGAAGTGGCTGTTGCGGTCAAGTTTTTGTCGGCCAAATACTGCTGTATGATTCTGATGTCCTCCTGCAATTGTTCTTCTGGGGTGAGGGTTTTGTCCTTGTTGCAGGAGAAAAAGAGGAAGCCAACAAGAGCTAGCAAAAAGGTAAAGTAGCGCATTTGCGTAATTTTTTTGGGCAAATATAGGAAGTTCGGTGAAGCACTGGCCAAAACGTGTTGGGGTGTGGCTGCCATCCAAACCAATTTGTAAAAACTTGGGTAGAGGGTAGAAGGCGGAAGGTAGAGGGTTGAGAGTATTGCTTTGGGGTCGCATACTGTTTCAATGGAGATGAAATCAGTCTTCTTCCCTCAACCTTCCACCTAAGTTTTATACCAATTTTCTCGTGGCTTTTGCACAAAAAACTTCGGGCACTCCGCCAAACAGCGGAGCGCCCGAAAAATGTCGCAATGACCCTTAATGACTTTAATGACCCTTAATGACTTTAATGACCCTTAATGCCGGATAACTACGGCTTCGCCTTCTTGCTCACCACTTTTCCATCGGCATCAATCTGGATGACTTCGAGGCCGAGTTGTTGGAGGCCGGGCATCGTTTTTTCTGCATCGGCGGCCATGAACCAGCCGAGGTTGTTGGGCTGCACGATGGCCTTCGCCACGGCTTGCACATCTTTCAATGTCAGAGCCTGCACCTTGCCGCTGTATTTTTGCCAGTAGTCGTCGGCGAGGCCGTATTTCACCAAGTTGCGGGCGCTGGCATTGACGGCGTTGTTGGTCTCCCACATTCCCGCCATGCCGAGCACGGTGTTTTGCTTGGTCTTGTCGAATTCAGCCTGCGTCATCTGTTTGTCGCCGACAAAGGCATTGACCTCTTTGATGATTTCCTGCACACTTTCTTTGGTCTTGTCGGTCTGAACGGGCGCGAACACGAGGTATGGGCGTTGGCCGCGCGTGTTTTGCACGAAAGCGCCCGCGCCATAAGCCCAATGCTTGTCTTCGCGGAGGTTCATATTGATGCGGCTTGTGAAGTCGCCGCCCAGCACGTTGTTCATCTGCTCGATGGCTGCCTCATCCATCTGCCCGTAGGGCTTGGTGAGGTAGCCCGCCACTATCATGCTCTGTTGGCTTTCGGGGCGGTCAATGAGGTAGATTTTGTTGGCGCTGGCGGCAGGTTTCACTTCCGGGATGACCTTTTTGGGCGCATCGCCTTTTTGCCAAACACCAAAACGTTTTTCCAATTTTTCCACCAGTTCGGGCATGGTGATGTCGCCCGTGACGACGATGGTAGCGTTGTTGGGTTTAAGCCAGCGTTGATAGAAGCCCCGCACCTCGTCGAGTGTGAGCGATTTCACCGCATCTTCTTGGCCCGTGCCGGTCATGGGCATTCCGTAGGGGTGGTCTTTGCCGTAGAGCAGTTCGGGCATGACGCGCATGACCATGCCTTGCGGGCTTTTTTTCTCGTTGGCGATTTGGCTCAACTGTTGGTCGCGCAGGCGGGTGAAGTCGGCCTCCGGGAAGGAGGGGTTCAGCACCACGTCGGCCATGAGGTCGAGGCTGGGGTCGAGGCTTTGTTTGAGCGCGTTGAGGTTGACGTAGGAATGGTCGAGATCGCTAAACGTGTTGATGCTTGCGCCAAGCAGTTGAAGCCGCTCGTTGATTTGCAGGGAAGTGAGCGACTTGGTGCCTTCGTCGAGCATATTCATGGCGAGTGCGGCGAGTCCGGGTTTGCCGCCAAATTTGTCGCTGCAATAGCCTGCGTCGAACATCATGCTGGCCACCACGGTGGGGCTTTCGGTGCGGCGCGTGAGCACCACTTTCATGCCGTTTTTGAGGGTGGCGCGCTGGATGTCGGGGAAACGCGCATTGACCTCTTTGCTGACCTCGGGTATCTTTGAGCGGTCAACGTCGGTACCGGTGACGCTGTATTCGGGGAAGGGGTTGCATATCAGGGTGAAGCGGCCTTCGCTCATCCATTTTTTGGCGGCGGCGTGCACTTCTTTGGTAGTGGCTTCGTGATACCAGCGGAGCAGTTTTTTGTAATAGTCGGGGCTGCCGCCATACACCTCGTGTTGGGCGAGGATGTCGCTTTTGCCGCCAAAGCCACCGATGCGTTCCAGCCCTTTGAGGTAGTTGGCAAAATAGGCGGCTTTCACGCGCTTGAGTTCCTCTTCCGTGGGGCCGTTTTTCAGGAATTCGTCCAGAATTTCGCTGATGGTGGCTTCCACCTCTTCCACCGACTTGCCTTTTTTCACGTTGGCTTGCAGATAGACGTTGCCCGCGATTTCGCCGGGGCCGGCAAATGCCCACGCGGAGGTGGCGATTTGTTTTTCGTAAATCAATTTTTTGAACAAACGACTGTTTTTGCCGCTGGAAAGCACTTGGGCGGCAAGGTCGAGCAACACGGATTCGCGGTTGCCCCATTCGGGGGTGTTCCATACCATCGTGACTTGTTGCTCTGGCACGCGGTCTTGGTATTCGGCGCGGGTGTTGTCGGTGCGGCGCGCATAGTTGATGCCGGGGCGCGACACGGTGGGGCCTGCGGGGATATTGCCGAAGTACCTCAGCACCTTTTCGTAAGCGGCATCGGGCGTGATATCGCCTGCGATGACGATGACGGCATTGGCAGCGCCGTAGTAAGCCTTGAACCACTCGTGCACATCGTCAAGGCTGGCGGCATCAAGGTCGGCCATTTCGCCGATGACGGTGTGGCCGTAGGGGTGGTGCGGGGGGTACATTTCTTTTTGGATGATGTCCCAGCCTTTGGCGTAGGGCTGATTTTCGCCTTGGCGCTTTTCGTTTTGCACCACGCCGCGTTGCTCGTCGAGTTTGGCTTGGTCAATGGCGCCGAGCAGATGACCCATGCGGTCGCTTTCGAGCCAGAGCACTTGGTCGAGCGCGCCGACAGGGACGTTTTGGAAATAGTTGGTGCGGTCTTCGTTGGTGGTGCCGTTGAGGTCGGTGGCGCCGATGGCTTCGAGGGCTTGGAAATAGTCGGTGTTGAAGTTTTCGGAACCGTTGAACATGAGGTGCTCGAAGAGGTGGGCGAAGCCTGATTTGCCGGGTTTTTCATTTTTGGAGCCGACGTGGTACCACACGTTGACGGCCACGATGGGTGCTTTGTGGTCTTCGTGCACGATGAGGCGCAAGCCATTGGGCAGCGTGAATTTTTTGTAGGGAATATCAATCGAACTGGGGTCGTAGGTGGGGTAGTCTTGGGCGAGCAGGGAGAGCGGGGAGATCGCAAGCCCCCCGAGCAATAGTAGGGCTACAAGAAGGAATCGTTTCATAATATCCTGTGTCAGTTTGGTAAAACAATGTTTGAGACAATCGTTGCGCCGAAAAGCGCGTGCGAAATTGCGAGCCGTCGGCGGCAGCGATTAAAACTTTGGATGAACGATAGCATTGGAGGGGCGAATGGGGGAAATGTGGCCGTTCCTTTCCGGGAAAAGGGGGATTTTCTCGGTGGGCTTTCTCGGATTCGGTTTTTTTTAGGCAGCTTCAGGGGGCAGTTGATAATTTGGTTTGAGGGCTTTTGGGCATGGCCTTCCCAAACAAAAATCAAGTTTGTTAAAAAAACCAGTTCGTATTTTTCAAGACAAAATCGAGGCAGGCAACTCTTTCGTCGAATCATGTTTCATCAAACGAGTATTTGAGGGAGGTTTGCGGAACAAAATTTTTTTGCGTCTGTTAACCCCGCGCCGCGCCCATCGTCTTTTGAAGAAACAATGCTCTCGCAAAACAAATAAACATGAAACACTTCCTTTTGCCCGCCGTGGCGCGCCCTCTCCGTCATTTGACCCGGTTGGCTGGCTCCTTCATCCTATTGTTGTCACCCTTTTTTCTTTTTTCCCAAAACACTGCCACGGTGAACGGCACGCTCCGCGACGCGCAGAACGGCGAGACGCTCATCGGCGCGACGGTGGAGGCCATCGGGCTTGGCAAGGGCAACGTGAGCAACGAGTATGGTTTTTTCTCCTTCTCGTTGCCTGAAGGGCAGGATTCGGTCACGCTTCGATTCAGCTATATCGGCTACGAGTCGGCGTTTCGAAAAATAAAGCCCGTCGGCACCATCCGACTCAACGTGTCGCTACGCCCCGAATCGGCTGTCATCGAGGAGGTGGTCATCAAGGCCAATGCTTTGGAGGAAAAGATGAAGAGCACCGAAATGTCGGTGACGACCATCGGCACCCGCGAGGCCAAGGCGCTGCCGGCGCTGCTCGGCGAGGTGGACCTCATCAAAATACTGCAACTCAAACCCGGCATCACGGCGGGGTCGGAGGGCACGACGGGCATCTTTGTGCGCGGCGGCGGCGCTGACCAGAACCTCATCGTGCTCGATGAGGCCATCGTGTACAACCCCAACCACCTGTTCGGCTTTTTCAGCACGTTCAACTCGGATGCGGTGAAAGACTTGAAGGCGTACAAGGGTGGGTTCCCGGCGCAATACGGGGGCCGACTGTCGTCGGTCATTGACGTGCGGATGAAAGAGGGGAACAACCAAAAATTCAGCGGCGCTGGGGGGCTGGGATTGATATCCAGCCGCCTCACGTTGGAGGGGCCGATTCAGCGAGACAAATCCTCGTTCATCGTGAGCGGGCGGCGGACTTATGCGGACATCATCACCCGCGCCGTCAACAAGGCCAACGAGGACAACCCGGATTTCAACCAAATCCCTGACTACTATTTCTACGATTTGAACACAAAGGTCAATTTCACGCTCTCGGAAAAAGACCGCCTTTTTTTGAGCGGCTATTTCGGGCGCGATGTGTTCAAGTTTAAAGACGCGAGCTTCAATTTCCTTTTTGACTGGGGCAACACCACTGGCACGGCGCGTTGGAATCACGTTTTTGGCCCGCGCTTATTTTCCAACACCACCTTCACCTTCTCTGACTACCGCTACCGCATTCGCAACATCTTGCAGGGGTTTTCATTTCGGCTTGGCTCCAACGTGAAGGATGCCAACACGAAAGTTGACTTTTACTACCAGCCCAACAACCAGCACACGGTGCGCTTCGGCGCGAACGTCACTTACCACGATTTTATCGTGGCACGCCTCAAAGCAGGTAGCGACGATGGTCAGGTGAATTTTGAGAGCGGGCAGAATTTCGACGGCTTGGAATACGGCCTCTATGCCAACGACGAATGGGCCGTGACCGACCGACTAAAACTTAGCTATGGGTTGCGAGTGTCCGCTTGGCAAAACAACCCTGCGTTCTATGCGAACTTGGAGCCGCGTTTGGCTGCCAATTTCGCCGTGACCGACCGTTGGGCAGTGAAAGGCTCTTACTCCCGCATGAGCCAATACGTCCACCTGCTCGCCAGCAGTGGTCTTTCCTTGCCGACCGACATCTGGTATCCGAGCACGCGGGGCATCAAGCCGGAGCTAAGCGACCAAATAGCCATTGGCACCTCTTACCTACTCAATGATAATTTGCTCATCACATGGGAAGCATGGTACAAGTGGTTGCGCAACCAAGTGGATTTCATTGACGGCGCCGAATTGTTTGGCAACAACGACCTCGAAAACGAACTTACCGTGGGGCGTGGGTTCGCATACAGCCCGCTCGAACTCGAAATCGAGAAAAAAGAGGGGCGGCTCACTGGCTGGATTGGCTACACGCTGGCATGGGTGCGTCGCGGCAGATTCCCAGACATCAACAACGGCAACTTTTTCCCGCCGCGCTTCGACACGCGCCACAACCTGAGCATCGTGGGGCTGTGGGCCATCAACAAACGCTGGCAAATCACCGCCACATGGGTCTATACCTCCGGCTACACGGCTTGGCTCCCGTCGGGACGGTTCACTTTCCAAGACATACCCGGCGCACCCTTGCAACCTTTGGTGCCCGTCTATGGCGACCGCAACACTTACCGATACCCAGCCTATATGCGCGCCGACCTCGGCGTGGTGTGGAAATGGTGGACGCGCCGCATGGAAAACGACCTGACCTTGAGTTTCTACAACGCCACCGACCGCCGCAACCCTTATTTCATTTTCATTGACTTCGAATCGGTGACCACACCCATCGGCGACGCGCCCACGCGGATTTTTGCCAATCAAGTGTCGCTGTTCCCCATTTTGCCTTCTCTAACTTGGAACTTCAAATTTTAAGAACAATGAAAATCAGAATTTTGAAAAACATATTCCCCTTCGCGGTGCTGCTCCTCATCGCCGCTTGCAACCTTTCAAAAGAGGTGGAAATCGAATTGCCCGACTACGAAAGCCAACCGGTGGTGGAGTGCTACCTCGAACCCGGCAAGCCCTTCCGCCTGCTGCTGACGCGGAGCTTTGGCTTTTTTGACCCTTTCGGCCTCGACTCCAATTTTTTTCAAAATGTGCTGATTCAGGGCGCTGTGGTCACGATTAGCTACAACAGCCAAACAGACACGCTCTACAACACGTTTTCTTTTGACCCCAGCCCGCTCAAACTTTTCAACTACACGGGACAGAATATCGTGCCTGCCACCGTCGGCGTGGAATACACGCTGAACATTGTGCTGCCAGACAACGGCGGAACCATCACGGGGCGTACCCCCATGTTGCCACTGGTGCCAATTGACAGCAACGTGGTGGAGTTCTTGCCCCCCGCAGACACGATTGCCCGCATCCTGACATATGTGACGGACGACCCCAACTCCGAGAACTATTACCGCCGCATCATCAACTATTACTCGCTCGATAGTGTGCCAGAGCAGGACTTTATCGCTTCCGACCGCTTCCTGACTACCCCAGTGCTGGCCTTCGGCACGGGATATACGCTCGGCGAGGGCGACACGGTGTACAACACGGTGTGCCACATCACACGGGACTACTACAATTTTATCGAAAGCGTGCAGTTGGCGATATTTGGCAACATCAACCCGTTCGCGCAACCTTCGCCCATCAAAAGCAACGTGACTGGCACCGCCAACCCCTTGGGCATATTTACTTGCCTCGTCTATGATAGGGACACGACCGTGATAGTGAAGTGAAAATGGTGTGCTAATTTGATACTCCCGAGATTTCGGAACAGGTCGCGCTAATTGTCAATGAGATGCCACCTAATTTTAGGTCAAATTATTTTCACTAGGTGCATCTCAAATTGTCGCAACTAAATCGGAACGCTGTTCCGATTTATGCCGGAACAGCGTTCCGGCGGACACAAGCGACAATTTGAAATGCCACTTTCACTGAGGCCGTCCCAGAAATGAGGCGGCCTCCAAGTACTTAAAAAATATGCGCCTTAATCTCGCCTGCCTCTTGTTGCTCGCGTTTCATGCGACGCTCCTTGCTCAAACGAAAAAGGGTGAGCAAAACATTCTCGACACCGAGCTGCGCCGCTTCGAGGCGATGACGCGCAAGGACACCGCGTTGCTTCGCTCCATGTTGGCCGGCGAACTTACCTATATGCACTCCAACGCGCTGACGGAGCGCAAATCGGAGCATTTGGAAGCCATTGCGAGCGGGCGAATTGTGTATGAAAAAATGACGCGCGAACAGGCGCAGGTGCGACGCTACGGTAAGACGGCCATCGTCAACGGGGTGGCGCAAGTGAGAGGAATGCTCAACCAGAACTCTTTTGAGTTGCGGCTGGGCTACACGGCGGTTTATCGCAAAAAACGCGGCTCGTGGCGTTTGGTGAACTGGCAAAGCACGCGCATACCCTGACATCCTTCAATGCCGTAGCACTACTTCCCCTGTCTCAGCATTCAGCAACCATGTCGCCGCGCCCGACAAATCCATCTTTATCGTGCTGCCATTGCGGAGCCTAACGGTGCGCTCGCCACCCGAAGCCGTGTGTAGCAGCAAGAGACTCCCATTGGCGTAGGTGAAATCGTTGTGTTCGTTATACACATGGCAACCCGCTACACGAAATACCTCCCGCCAAACATCGGAGCCGTGCAGGGGCAGTGCGGCCAGCACGGATGTGTGGGTGGAGAATTGCTTTCGCACAATGACTTCATGCCGTTCTGCGCCGTCGAGCCAGCCCAGCATTTCGGCTTCCGGTTCTTCTATGGCAGCCAGCGGCTGCACAGGGGATTCAAAGGCCCAAGTGGTATCTGGGTTGCCAAAGCGCACTGTCGGCAAGGTGGGGGAGTCTGTTTTATGGAGGCGCATTCCAGTCAGTTCTGCCACAAAATGGAGGCTGTTCTCGTGTCCGTCCGTGTAGCCGGGCAGGTAGTTCCAGATGAGGGTGCGGCCATTTTGAGCCACTTTTTCTTTGATAAACTTCCGGTCGTCGGCGCTCATCTTGTAGGCATTGACAAACACGATTGCTTTGTAACGAGCCAAGTCAACTTTCGGCAAGTCAAACAAATAAACGTGGTCGCCAGCCGTGCCAGAGCGGAGTGCCTCTTCCACCATGAGGTCGGGCACGTCCTCGCAAAGGGGCTGGCGTTGGTTTTTGAGATAGTAGAAATGCTCTTGGTCGTACACATAAAGCACGTCGGCAACGGGACGGTGTGGCAAATGCAGCTGGCTATCGAACAGTGACTTGAGTTGGCGGATGCGAGCGAGGTAGAGCGGGCTGTCCCACCAGCCGCTGTTGAGGTGGCGGCCAAAATCGTAGTACCAAAATCCTGCGCCTCGGAGCAAGGGCAGCGCGACGCTGCGGCTGAGGACGGCGGCATACACCGTGTCGCCAATGGGGCGCGAATGCACAAAATCCATGTCGCGCCACGTTTGCAGGTAGCCATTGTCAATCTCGTCGAGCCAGAGTTTTCCGTGCAGCAGGGCCGACTCCACGATGCCGCGCGAGCTGCCCGAACCGCCTGCTTTTCGCGTGATTTCCCAATAAGTCTGCGGCCCGCTGAGGTAGTCCACGTCGGGGCAATCCATGATACGTTCGATGAAAATATGGCCTCCGGCGGCTTGCCGGCAAAAGGTCATGTGGAAATAGCCGTAAAAAACGCCGACGATGAGCGGGCGCGGCCAAGCCTGCTTCACGATGCGGCAGAAATACTCGATGTCTTCGGCCACCACTTCTTGTTGGGCGATGAAGTAATCAATGACGCGCTGTTCGCGGGCGGGTTCGCGGAATATGCCGTCGAGGCAGCGATTGCGTTCTGTGGTATCTGGCACGGTGGCGTTGGCGAGGGTGAATTGGGTGCTTTGCCAAGCTTGTTGCAAGGCCGCGTCGGTGCCGTATTTCTTGCGCAGCCACTCGCGGAAATAGCGCGTCATGGCGGGGCCAGTGTCAGGCTCATGCTCGATGAAGCCCCAATAGTGCCATTCGCCGTACACGCCACCCGCCACATGGATGCCCGCCATGCGTTGACCTTCGGGAGTGGCGGCCATGCGCTGGCAAAACTCGCGTACCCGCTCTCCGGCTTCTTGCCGCCACCGCAGCGAGGCGAGGCTGGCGCGGAGGGGGCGGTCGGGGTCGCCATCCTCAAGATTGCGTGGCGGCCCGTAGGTCTCATGGTCAATGGGGCCGTCGGCGTATTCGGTGCATTCCTCACGGTGAAGTTCGTTCCACCAGTAAGGCGCGTTGGTGTGCAGCCGCACGAATATCGCCGCGTCGGGGCAGGCATCCAGCACGCCGCGCACTTGTCGCAAGGCTTTTTCCAAATCAAGTTTTTCGGCGTTTTTCGGCCAAATATCTTCCAGATACAAATCCACCTGAAAGAGTCGGATGCCGACCTCACAGAAATTGCGCAGGTTGCGCGCAGGTTTTTCCTCCCAGCTCCAGCGCCCGCCAAAAGCGTGTGTCAGAGCATATATCTGCGGGCTGTGAGGCTGGTCGTTGATGAAAATGGTGGGGCGACCTTGATAGGGAGCGACTTTGGCGCGGATTTGCGCGGTGGATTGAGTGGTTTGGAGGATGATGAGCAAGAGAACGATTCGGAGGGTACGCATAGTTGATTGCCGATTGCCGATAGGGCGCATTTCAAATTGTCGCAGTAAATCGGAACGCTGTTCCGGCGTACAAAGGCGACAATTTGGGATGCACCCGTTGAATAGTGATTTTCGATATACTCAACACAAAGTGGTTTTGAACGAACGGTGCTCGCAATCCTTTGGAAATCATGCAAATCAATCAAGGAAATCCCTGTCTTGCCAACGGGCAGGTTCAAATCCTCTTTAATCTGGGTATAGACGGTTTTCTGTCTCTTGCGGTGTTGTTGTTTTGTTCCATATTGTTTTGGCGTCATGAAGCATCGTGAGTTCGGAGATTCATTCTCCGAAAATCAATCTAATAGAGAGCAAGCGTCCGAAACATGAATCATCCCAAACTTTTGCCCCAGCGAGGCGGAACATGGACAAAAAACCACACTACTGGACATTGTTTTTGTGCCGCAAAGACACAAAGGCACAAAATGCGGCAAATCAATGAGTATTTTGCTTTGCGTCTTCGCGTCTTCGTGGCAAATTTGAAAATGTCCAATAGTGTGGCAAAAACCTCCTTCATATTCCGCCCCGCTGGGACAGTTATAGTCAACGCAAATCAGCCCCGTCCGCTTCACTTGGCTGGGCAAACCCCTGAGTACAGGGTCTGACAAGGTGGTTTTGAACGAACGGTGCTCGCAATCCTTTGGAAATCATGCAAATCAATCAAGGAAATCCCTGCCTTGCCAACGGGCAGGTTCAAATCCTCTTTAATCTGGGTATAGAAGACTTGATTTTTAGCAAAATAGTGAGCCAAAATCTGTTTTTCAAAATTCGGGATGGCTCATGTTTCGCGGAACCCTAGCCCAATATTTTACGGAACAATTGCCGCGAATTGAGCGAGTGATGTGCCGGCGAAAATCTCAATGGGCTTTATTAACCCCGAACTCACGTCAAACATCGTCAATCGGCATTCATGTAATCGGCGTTCGTCAATCAAAATCTATAAGTCGGAAAAATACTCAGATTACTCAAATAAACCTACCCACCCCACGCGCACATCAAACACGTCCGCCACATGGCGATGCGCCTTGAGTGTGCTGCCGACCAATAGATTTTTTCCGAAACGATAGAAAATGCCGTAACGCTGATACACTGGGTCAATGTCGCCGGAAGGATTGAAGACGTAGGCGCCGATGTGAATGGTGAATCGGATGCGATTGACCAGCAAGTCGTGGCCTGCCAACATGCTGCCTTTCCACGCGCTTTTTTCAAGACCCTCGCGGCGCTGCATTTCTTGTGCGAAACCATCGTGCACCCACTCTGTGCCGACCGATAGACCGCTCATGCGACCGATGCGCCTGCCGATGATGGCTTGCCCTCCAAGTTGCCAGCGCATCTTGTTTTCAGGGAAGGCATCGTTGGCCGTGGCGGTTTTCAGGGTTCCGATGGCCAGCAAGTAGGCATAGTGGCGGGGCTGCGCTTTCCAATCGTCGTTTTTAGGGGGCCGAGTGATGCTGGCAGGCTTGATGTAATAGTTGAATCCCGCATTCCAAGTGGGGAAATTCATGCCTTTGTTGGGCAGTTTCATGCCGCCATTCGAGATGTGGTTGTAGTTGAAGCCGGCGGAGATTTCCCAATGCGGACTGGCCTTGTAGTGGAGGTAGGCATTGGTCATGGCCAAGAAGCTGAGCGGAAAACTGAAAAACAGGTTGGTGGGGTTGGTTTCGGCATCATACACTTTGCTGAGGTAGGAGATGCCCAATCCCATCTGCACGGAGCCATAGAACCGTCCCCACGGGCGTATCATCGGCTCTACAAAACCTGCGAACGTGACGGATTGGCCCAACACCTCTGGGTTGTCGAAGTTGATGTAGCTCAGCACGAAGCCTCGCTTGGCGATGACCCCCGAATTGCGGGTATATTTTTCCCGGTGCAATAGCCATTGGGCGCTGATTTCGACCCCGAACGGTTTTGAGTTGGAGACGTTGATGATGTCGCGGGAATGAGGAATGATGAACCCACGATGGAGGCGGGCACCGAGGAGGAAGGGGTCGCGCCCGACGGGAGAATCCGGTTGGGATGAGAGGATTAGGGGCAAAAAAACGAATGCAATTATATGAAGTCTGAGAGCCACTGTTTGCTTGTGTCAATTTAGTGGATGGCAAACTTATATGAAATTCCTCGAAACGACCGAAATTGGTCGAGCACCCACGCTCACGCCTTCGACCCCGCCACTTCCACCGCTTTTCGCTCGATGGGCGGCACGTTTTTCACCACCATGTGCATGGTGTTGCGGATGCGTTCCTCGAACAAGACGATTTTGCCTTTTTTCAAATTGTCAATCGTTTCCTGCGTATAGTGGCGGATGGTGATGAGTTCCAATCCCTCCTCCACTTTCACCTTGAACTCGTCGGAGATATCCTTGATGAATCGCTCCACGCGGTCTGGCACATTGGTCACACAGATGGTAAAGCTGATGGCGCCGTTTTGCATCATGTTGACGAAGATGCGCAGGTCGGCGGCTTTGGCAAATAGCCGAGCCATGTGGTGCTCGGCCACGAAAGAATAGTCGAGTGTGCTGATATGCAACAGGGCTTGGTTTTTCTCCACCACCACGATGGGGGGGTAGGTGTCGTCGGTGTCGCTGCTGATTTCGGTACCCGGCGCGTCGGGGTTGAGAAACGACTTGACGTAGAGCGGGATGTTCTTGTTTTGCAGCGGCTTGATGGTCTTGGGGTGGATGACCTGTGCGCCGTAGTAGGTCATTTCGATGGCTTCTTTGTAGGAAAGGCGGTCGAGTTTGATGGTGTTGTCGAAAATGCGCGGGTCGGCATTCAGCACCCCCGGCACGTCTTTCCAGATGCTCATGCTCTCGGCATCGAGACAGAAAGAGAATATGGCCGCCGTGTAGTCGGAGCCTTCGCGGCCCAGCGTGGTGGTGAAATTTTCGGAAGTGGAACCAATGAAGCCTTGCGTGAGGACAAAGCCTCCTTGCTCCAAGAGCGGTGTCACCACTTTCTGCGCGTTGGCTTTGGTTTTGTCCCATATCACCCAGCCCTCGCGCCAAGTGTTGTCCGTGGCGATTACGTCGCGGGCATCGAGCCAGTGGGTTTTCAAGCCGATTTTGTTCAGATAAGCAGCCACTATTTTGGTGGAGACGAGCTCGCCGACGCACACGATTTGGTCATACATGTAGTCGTAGTTATCGGCAGGCTTGTCGTCCAATACCCATTCGCCTTCCACAAAAACATCATTCACCGCCGCAAAAACCTCGTCGGTTTCGTCGAACAGCTCGCGCATGAGCGCATAATGGCGCTCTTTGAGGGCATCGTAGAGTGCTTGGGCCTGACCGTTTTGCTTGGCGTGGGCAGCCACCACTTCTTCCAGCGCGTTGGTGGTCTTGCCCATGGCAGACACGACGATGACCAGCGGCTCATTTTTAAAACGCTGCAAGATGGAGGCTACGTTCTGTACGCCTGCCGCGTCCTTCACACTGGCGCCACCGAATTTGAAAACTTTCACTTTGCAATGATGGATTTGTGGATAAGATGATTGGGTGTGTTTGGCTATTGACCTTGTCCGCATGATTGGCGCGAAGCCAGTCACAAAAGCGCGGCAAAGGTAGAAAGGTGGAAATAAATGTGCTAATGCGCCGAGGGTTCAATTCTGAATACAATGACCTGAAAAAATCCAACCCAGTATCTTCGCGCCATTATGAATAATATCAAATTGCTTTTTCGCCTTCGAGATGCCTCGCCTTGTCCCCCAACGCCCATCGTCAGCGCCACCTCATTTTGGCAAAGTTGGTCAGCAATAGACTTGTTGCGGTGGAGGGCTTTGAGTGAAGGGAATTGTCATTTTTTCGACTGGCAAGGCAAATTTTGCAGTCGAAATCGGGCATATTCAGCGAAAAATTTAACGAAGCCAGTCGGAAAAAGGGCTTTCCCTTCGCCAAAGGCCTTCACCGCAACAAGTCTAATAATGCTCCTAATCGCGCTCTTCGCCCCCCTTGCTCTTTTCGCCCAATCCATACCTATAGCCCAGGCCCGTTCCCTTCCGGTCGGCTCTACCGTCACGGTGCGGGGCATCGTCACCAACGGCGGTGAATTGGGCATCATTCGCTACCTGCAAGATGGCACGGGGGGCATCGCGGCTTTTCCCGGCTCAGGCTCTGCGCCGGGGTTCAACGCGACGGTAAAGTTGGGCGACAGCATAGAGGTGAGCGGCACGCTCATCCTGTTTCGCGGCTTGTTGGAAATCAGCCCCATCACGGCGTGGCAAGTCATAGCGTCGGGGATGCCGTTGCCAGTCCCCAAAGCCATCCAATTGGCCAATATTTCCGGCGATTTGGAAAGCCAATTGGTCAGTATTCCATGCGTCACGTTTAGCGACGCGGGCGGCGTTTTTGCGAATGCTGCTACCTACGACATTGTGGACACAGAAGGCGGTTCCGCAAAAATTTACCTGCGCAGCGGACATCCTTTGCAGTTCTCCTCCGTGCCGACAGAACCTGTGCAACTCACGGCTATTTTATCAATATTCGATGATTTTCAATTGCTTCCGCGCACGGCAAGCGATTTGACACCCGCCTCGTGTTTTTATTTTTCAAACAAACCCGAACAATCGGACATCCAGACCACGGGGTTCAAACTGAATTGGAAAACCAACTGGCTCTCTTCGACCAAACTGCGCTACGGCACTTCGCCTGCGTTGGGCAGCGAAATAACATTGCCCATGCAATCGCTCAACCATGGCCACAACCTGTCGGGTCTTCAGCCCGGCACGGTCTATTGGGTGCAAATAGAAGCGACACACAACGGCAGCACCATCCGCTCTCCCATCCGCCCCTATGCCACGCGCTCGCTTTCATCGGGGCAAATCAAGGTGTATTTCAATTTCCCAATTGACGAATCCAGCGCGGGCGGCTTGGTACCCGATGGTCAAAGTTTCGACGAGGTGCTGGCCGAGACTCTCGCCCGCATCAACGCCGCCGAACAAACCCTTGACGTGGCCATGTACAACAACAATCGCACGGATATCACCAACGCCCTGAAAGCGGCTCATGCGCGAGGCGTGCAGGTGCGCTATGTGGCTGCGCTCGATGCGAGCAACCCTGCCCTCCAGCCCCAGCCCCCTTTTCCCGTGCTGTACGGCAACAACTCGGCGCTGATGCACAACAAGTTCATGATTGTGGATGCCAATTTGACCGACAAATGCTGGGTCATGTCTGGCTCGCTCAACTGGACGACACTCAACATGACCAAGGACTACAACAACACGCTGTTCATTCAGGACCAATCGCTGGCTCAGGCTTACAAAATCGAATTCGAGGAAATGTGGGGCGGTAGCGGCACCCAGCCCAACCTTGCCGCCGCACGATTCGCCGGCACAAAAAAGGACAACACGCCACATCAATTCATCATCGGCAACATCGCCGTCGAGTCCTATTTTTCACCTTCCGACCAGACGACCAGCCGCATCGTCAGCACCATCGGCACGGCGGATTCGGAGGCTCTGTTTGCGCTTTTTTCTTTCACCAAAGACGAACCTGCCGTGGCCCTCGCGGATGCCTACTGGAACGGTGTGCAGGTGCGCGGCATGATAGAAAACATCAACGACCAAGGAGCGGAATACGCCTATCTGCTCTCGCAAGGGGTGCCGGTGCGCCACCACAGCGCTTCCGGCGACCTGCATCACAAATACGCCGTGCTCGATGCCGATGCGCCCCAATATGGCCCCGCGGTGCTCACCGGTTCGCACAACTGGAGCAATGCCGCCGAGACTTCCAATGACGAAAACACGCTAATTATCCACGATGCTAACCTCGCCCGACTTTACAAGGCTGAATTTGAGCGGCGATGGGCAGAGGTTTCGGTATCCACGACAATGCCCACACTCCGCCCGCCCACCGCTTTCCCCAATCCTGTGTCGGAAATGCTGACCTTGCAATATGAGGCGCCTGCCAACGGCATCATTTCGGTGAGAAATATTCTGGGGGAAATACTATTTCAAACCACTGCCGACGCTTCCGGCACGTCTCGCCTGAATGTCGGCGGCCTTCCAGCTGGCTTTTACCTTGCTTCCGTAGAAACCCGTCATGGCATCGCAACCGTTTCGTTTCAAAAAATTTAGCGTTGAGCAGGAAGGCGCGGCGCACCCTGTCGGCACCGATGGGGTGCTGCTCGGCGCTTGGGCGGATGTGGAAAATTGCCGGAACATGCTCGACATCGGTGCTGGCACGGGCTTGATGGCGCTGATGCTGGCGCAGCGTGGCCCCACCCCCGCCCCCCCCTCCACCGGGAGAGTACCTGCGCCATACGGCGCGGTACGCGGCGACGCTCCCCTCCCAGTGGGGGAAGGGTCGGGGGTGGGGCATATCACCGCCGTCGAAATCCATCCGCCTTCCGCTGCGCTTGCCCGCCGCAATTTTGCCAATTCGCCTTGGGCAGGCCGTTTGGAACTCGTCGAGTCCTCGATTCAGGATTTTGCCCAAAAGACCGACAGACAATTCGACTTGATTGTGAGCAACCCGCCGTTTTTCTCCGAAACGGTAATCTCACCCGATGCTTCGCGCCGCTTGGGCCGGCACACGGCTTCGCTTTCGCCTGGAGAGTTATTGGCTGTTTCTAAGAAATTATTGACTGAAAACGGGCGGTTGTGCGTGATTTTGCCGGTGCAGGAAGGGCAGCGTTTGTGCGAATTGGCGGTGTCGCAAGGCCTCTATTGCACGGAAGAAGTGGAAGTGTTTTCCCGCCCGGAAAGGCCGGTGGAGCGGCTGTTGTTGCGGTTTGAGCGGGACCCGTGTCGGTTTGAACGGAAGAGACTGCGCATTTTCGACGGGGCGATTGGGCAGGGTTATTCGGCTGAATTTCAAAAACTTACGGAGCGTTTTTATTTGTGAAGGAGAACTTTGAGAAATGAAAAACTCGCCTTTCATGTGACTGTGACGGGCAAAAGAAAAAGGGAAACCGTGTCGCTCAAACCGGTTTCCCTTTTATCGTGCAGCCGTTTGTTGCGGCGCGAGGAAAGTGATGTTTTGTTTCGTCACTGCATGGCGACACGCTGCTCCTCGATAATCTGAAGTGCGCGGTCGAGTATGGTGGTGTCTTCCAAATGAACAATGCCGCCGCCCGGCCCCGGCTCCAGATGCCACTCAACTACTTGGCCGTCGGTGTAATTGTGTGCGCCAAAATAGTTGCGCACGGTCTGCTCGTCCATGTTGAGCTCTTTGGCGATACGGTGGATGCTGCCAGTGGGCAGGGAGTGCTTGATGCGGCGCAGCTCCTCGAAAGTGATATTCATAAGCCTCAGTTTTGGTGAACGATATAATTGTTGGAAAGACAATTGGGCAAGCCCAAAAAAGTTTCCCTAAGGTATGTGCGTTGCCAAAGAATAAACAAGCGAACGGAAAAAAATTTTTTCAGCAAACGGAAAATAACATCCAATAAGCGGGATTTGGTCGTGGATTGACAAATCCCTGCCTTTTGAATGAAAGATGGCAAGGAGCAGGCAATAACCTGTGAAATGCTGAAAATCAGGTGGTTTAGTGCTGAAATGGTCTCTGTCAATCTTTTCAAAAGAAAAACGCGCTACATTTGCCATGCCCCAATCCTTCACGATAAAATTTTTGCTCATGCTCCGTCGTCAGTTTATGAAAGACACCGCACTCGCCGCTTCGGGCAGTTTGCTCGTGCCACAAATGCTTGCTTCTTGCACGAATTCGAAGAATGCTTCCGGCGCAATTGACCCCGCCACTGGCAAGCGCCTCTTTTTCGAGGTCTCCTTGGCCGAATGGTCGCTTCATCGCGCTCTTTTCGCTGGCCAGATGACCAATCTCGATTTCCCCCTCGTCGCCAAAAAAGACTATGGCATCACGGCAGTGGAATATGTCAACCAATTTTTCAAGGACAAAGCAAAAGACACTAAATACCTCGCCGACCTGAAGATGCGCTGCGACGACAACGGCATCAAGTCCGTGCTCATCATGTGCGACGGCGAGGGCTATCTGGGCGACGCGGACGCTGCCAAACGCACACAAGCCATCGAGAATCATTACAAATGGGTGGAAGCGGCCAAATATCTCGGCTGTTTTTGCATCCGCGTCAACGCGGGCGGCCAAGGCACTGCCGAACAGGTCGCGGACAACGCGGCGGATGGCCTGAGGCGGCTCACTACTTTCGCCAAAACGCACGGCATCAGCGTCATCGTCGAGAATCACGGCGGCTACTCCTCCAACGGGAAATGGCTCGTTGGCGTGATGCAAAAAGTAAACATGAAAGAGTGTGGCATCCTGCCAGACTTCGGAAACTTCTGCATCAAGCGTTCGGAAGGTGAATGGCAGGGCAAATGCTTGGAAGAGTACGACCGCTACCTCGGAACAAAGGAATTCATGCCTTTTGCCAAAGACGTGAGCGCCAAAACGTATGACTTCGATGAGCAGGGCAACTGCATCGAAACCGATTACCGCCGCATGCTCAAAATCGTGAAAGACGCTGGCTACCGGGGGTACATCGGCATCGAATACGAAGGCGACAAGCTCTCCGAACCCGACGGTATAAAGGCGACACTTGCGCTACTTCACAAAGTTGGAGCGGAACTGTCGTGATTGAGGGCATAAGGGGTAATTAGGGGTCATTGGGGGTAATTAAGAGGGTCATTAGGGGTCATTAAGGGTCATTAAGGGTCATTAAGGGTCATTAAGGGTCATTAAGGGTCATTAGAGGTAATTAGGGGTAATTACTCCCAAATTACTCCAATGACCCTTAATGACCCCCAATGACCCCTAATTACCCTTAATTACCCTTAATTACCCCTTAATTACCCCTTAATTACCCTTCATTACTCTTCATTACTCTTAATCCCCTCCAATTTCTCTACCTTTACGCCACAAAATCCTCACGTCTCACCCCTCAGTCCTCGTTGCTCTGGTATGTACTTGCACGTCGTTTCTTTTGACATCCCTTATCCTGCGAACTATGGCGGCGTTATTCTCATTTTCAACCAAATCAAAGCCTTGCACGCGCAAGGCGTGAAAATTATCCTGCATTGCTTTCAATATGGGGGCCGCACCCCCCAGCAGGAATTGGAAAAGTATTGCCACGAAGTCCATTACTACAAGCGCAGCCGCTCGCTGTTCTACCAATTGAGTTTTTTGCCTTTCATCATGCGCACCCGCCAGAACGGGTCGTTGCTGAAGCGCCTGAAAAGAGACGGGTACCCCATCCTGTTCGAGGGTATGCACACCGCCGCTTGGCTGTGGCGCAAGCGGTTGCGTGGTCGCCAGAAACTGGTTCGGATGCACAACGTCGAATGGCAGTATTATGAGGGGCTTTCTCGCTCCACTGCCCCAACAGAAGTGCTGGAAAAAATCTACTACTTCATCGAAAGCATCAAACTCCAGCGCATCGAGCCGAAAGTGGTGCTCCATGCCGACGAAATCCTGACCGTCTCCACCACCGACCAAGCCTACTACCGGGAGATGAAGGCCAACACGCACTATATCCCCGCGTTTCACCCGAACGAACAGGTAGAGAGCCAGTTAGGGCGGGGCGAATACGTCCTTTTTCACGGAAAACTGAGCGTGCCGGACAATGAGCAATCCGCCGTATGGCTCATCGAAAATGTTTTTTCAAAAATAGACATACCCTTCGTGGTGGCGGGCATGGCACCCTCATGGCGGCTCAAGGAACTCGTGCAGCGACACGAACACATTACCCTCATCGAAAACCCGGATGACCGACGCATGAACGAACTCATCGCAAAGGCCCACATCAACCTGCTCGTGTCGTTCCAGTCGTCGGGTATCAAACTAAAACTCATCAACGCCCTTTTCCGTGGGCGTTTTTGTATCGTCAACGAGGAAATGGTGAGCGGCACCGGGCTGGCCAAACTGTGCTACGTCCGCAATTCCGCCGCCGCTATCAGCCAGACCATCGAGGCGCTTATCAACGCCCCATTCGAGCAGGGAAAAATCGAGGAGCGGCGGGCGGTGCTCGAAAAAGAGTTCTCCAACACCGAGAATGCGAAGAAATTGATGGCGCTAATAAAGTTCCAGTAACGCCAACCTTCTGGTTGGCGAGCGCCCAGAAACGCCGACAAAAAAATTGACCCACCACCCGCTGGCTACAGGTGGTGGGCGGGTTTGAATCCTTGAGTTTTACTTCGGCTTCACAATCCTTGTGTGTACTCTTCCATTGGTGAATACAATCGTGTCGGGGTAATTTGGAGAATTGTTTGAAGAGCCTTTCACAAGTGCTACCTGAAACTCCGCCCAGATTTGGTCGCCTTTTATTTTTGTGATTTCAACGTAGTTGTCAACAACTCCTTCGAGGAGGGAGTAGGCATCACCTAAAACATCACCATCATCCAATACCGTGAAAAATTTTGCGCCAACGAGAGAATCTATGTCGCGCGCGTCTGTTTTGGATATTGGATATTTGCCAACTTGTTCTGGAATTTTATAGATAAACATACTTTCTCGCTGAAAGCCTTTTTTGTTGAATTTGTGAATCAATACATCTATTCCCTGTTTGTAAGGGGCATTAACGATGGCGTACGGGTTGGCCTCCCAAGCACCAGTATTGAATCTGGCATAAGCGGTTCCCCAATAGTAACCATCCGGCCCTTCCTTGGAACAAGAAAAAAGAAAAACAAGGGCTATTGTTGAAATTGAAATGAGTTGTCGCATGGTAAAAAGAAATTGGCCCACCACCCGCTGGCTACAGGTGGTGGGCGGGTTTGAATCCTTGAGTTTTACTCCGGCTTGACGATTTTCGTGTGAATCTTCCCATTAGAAAGGATGATAGTGTCGGGATAGCTGGACACGGTGCCCACAATCTGTCGCACAAACGCTAACTGAAATTCCGCCCAAATCTGGTCGCCTTCTATTTTGGTGATTTCCAGATAGTTGTCAGTACCTCCCTTATGGAGACGATAGACATCTCCCAGAACATCAACATCATCCATTGTGAAAAATTTCGCCCCGATGAGGGAGTCTATATCGCGAACCTCTGTGTCAGACAATGGATATTTGCCTGTCGTTGACGGGAGTTTGTAAAGAAAAAGAATCTCTTTTACATAACCACCTTTGCCCTGTCTTTCGATTACAATATCTATGCCTTGCATATAGGGTTTGTTGACTGAAGCCCGAGGTTGAGCCAGCCATGAGTCTCCATTGAACTTGGCGCTTGCCGTTCCCCAATAGTAGTCGTTTGACTCTTCCTTAGAGCATGAAAAAACAAAAATGATGAGTGATATGAAAATGAGTTGTCGCATGGTAAAAAGAAATTGGCCTACTATCGGCAATCAGCCAATAGTGGGCAAGTTTATTAATCTTGTTAGTTTTTGACAAATTTTTGAGAAATCAAGCGGTCGCCTACCCGGACTTGCAAGAAGTAAACACCGGGAGATAAGGCTGAGGTGTCCAAACGGCCTTGGGTTTGTCCTTTTTCAACCGGGAATGATTGTTGGCTCAGCAACCGGCCCACCGCGTCGTTCAGGCTGAAGGCAACGTTGGCTGCTGAAGGCGACTGTATAGTAAGCAGGACGGCCTCGCCAGCAGGGTTGGGCATTAGCGTCACAAATTCCTCTTGTGTATTCGCGACCCTGTTGTTTCGGTCGCAATTGCTTGGAAAGCCGGGGTCTATCGCAACGACATAAGTGAACGCTTCATGGGTCTGGTTGTCGGAAGAAATACCCTTGACCTTTATGTGCAGGTTAGCCCCCGGCGTACATGGGGCGTTCACACTAAACACGCTGCCTATCCCTTGCAAAGTGCCGTAAGTAAACCCATCGGTGCTGGTGTACCATTCGAATTGATATGGCCCGGGGCCGCCTCCCACGCCTGAGGCATAAAAGGTGGTGTATGCACACGGACACGCTTCTTGGTCGCTGCTTGGGATGACCTTGAATGGCGAACTCACATCGTCGGTTCTGAATGCTGCCACCGTGCAAGCATTGGTGCGCAGCTGTCGTGCATTGTTCTCATATTCTTCCGTGCCAGTTGATTCTTTCTTGTAGTACACATCAGGGTTGGAAAAATACGGTATCCTTTGAGGCGAAACGGGGACATACATAACCGTTTTTTGCTTATCCCTGAAAGGCCAGCAGCCGGTTTTGAAGATGTGCCCGTGTTCAAAATCGCCGTTTGGGTCGTCATAGATGTCGTGCCGACAACCCAGCAAGTGTGCCATCTCATGAGCCGTGGTGTGGAGAGACTCGCCAACCCGGTTCACGATACATAAGGCTGAGCCAGATGAAGGACCTAAAGCCCCTGCTACTCCCCATAGACTATATTCTCCATCTGTGTACACCACTACGAGGTCTGCCTGTGTATCATCACGCATTTGCGCCACCATAGCATCGCTTACTAACGTGGTAACATCATCCTGAATGTTATCAGTTTCGTCAAAATCAAATAGCTGTATGCTATGCAAAATGAAAGTCAACTGGTTGGGCGTAACCTTGCTGTTCCGAAGGATTTGATTTGCGTTGACGAAGGCTGTCAATATCCTGTCTTCCAAGTCTGCTGCGGCGGCTTCGGCATTGGGCGTATAGAGCGCGAGCACTCTGACGGGGCAATTCACTTCTGTCCTGTCTTGAGCCATGGCTTCGGCCACGATTTTGCCGCCGGAGTCGGGCATGGCGCATTCCAGCACATTATTGGTATAATCTCTCCGCGCCAAAACTCTTTTCCCTCCGCCCAACTCATGAAGGCTCCAATGGTCGTCGTCAATGTGAACCGAGCCAAACACGCGCCCGGCGCGAGAAATGACGGTGACCGAGCCGTTGTAACATTCGCATTCTTCTTCTGTCTCGCCGTCTTCTTTTTCCACTTCGCCGTACCAGTAATAGTCGCCGTTGCTGCATGCCTCTATTGTCTTGGCTTTGACTTGGGCAGTACAATCTTTGCCGGGCATTTGAAGGTTGATTACTCCTCCTTGTTGAAGGTCTTTGACGAAAGCAACCTGCACAAATTGAGTGGAAACAGTCGTGCTTTCCTGCTGAATTTTGCCGAGTTTCATCTGTTGTTCAGAGCTGAGTTCTCCGCTGCCGACGGAGACTACGGTGAAAAGTTGCCCCCCCCTGAGCAAAAGCAAGGTTAGTGGCGAGCGTGAAAAAAGTGGCTGATAGGAGCCAAAAAGCAGTCATCAAATTCTTGTTTTTCATTGAAATTGAGTTTTGAAAAGCGTGAAAAGAAAGTAATAGTAGTTGGAAAGTAGGGGAGAGTGAGCAAACGTAACAAAATTGCAACATTCGCACAAATTCAATTTTTAAACAGCCTATTCTGCTTGAACGTGGAGATAAACCTATCTTTACCGCTTGACGATTGTAGTATTTAATTGCTACTTTCAAAAAAAATTGAAAATACTGAACAATGCCCCGCTCGCGGGGTTTTTTGTTGAAAAATAAACAAGTAAATGCGCGGAATCGAACAATTAGCCCCCCTCCTGAACGACCCAAACCTCAGCGCCGCTCATCGCCACATCGCCCAAAAAATCGCCGATAATCAACGCATTGACTTTGACGAAGGCGTTTTTTTGTTCGAGCATGGCGCTCTTCCCTACGTCGGCACTCTTGCCAATTTTATCCGGGAAAAGAAAAACGGCGACAATACCTTCTTCAATCGCAACTTCCACATCGAGCCGACGAATTTGTGCGTCTATGACTGCAAATTCTGTTCGTATTCGCGCCTCATCAAGCAGCGCAACGACCCGAGCGCCTGGACTTTTTCGATGGACGAAATGTTCGACATTGTTCGCAAGTACGACGGCCAACCCGTGACGGAAGTACACATTGTCGGGGGTGTTTTGCCGCAATACGATTTGCCTTTTTACCTCGAGTTTTTTCAAAAAATAAAAAATCACCGCCCCGAACTCCACGTCAAAGCCCTCACGCCGGTGGAGTATCACTACATTTTCAAAAAGGCAAAAGTGAGTTACGAAGAGGGCATGAAACTCATCAAAGACGCGGGCGTGGACAGCATGCCCGGCGGCGGCGCGGAGATATTTCACCCCGAAATCCGCGAGCAAATCGCCGCTGACAAATGCGATGCCGACCAATGGCTCCGCATCCACGAAATCTGGCACGAACTAGGCATGCGCTCCAACGCCACCATGCTCTACGGCCACATCGAGCAATGGCACCACCGCATTGACCACCTCGAACGGCTGCGGCAGTTGCAAGACAAAACGGGCGGCTTCCAAACATTTATCCCCCTCAAATTCCGCAATCAGGACAACCAAATGAGCCATATCGCCGAAAGCACGACAGTGGAAGACCTCCGCAACTACGCCATCAGCCGCATCTACCTCGACAATTTCGACCACATCAAAACCTACTGGCCGATGATTGGCCGCACGACGGCGCAACTCGCCCTCGCCTTTGGCGTGGACGACCTCGACGGCACCATTGACGACACGACGAAAATTTACTCGATGGCCGGCTCCGAAGAACAACACCCCGCGCTCACCACCCAGCAACTCGTGGACATGATTCGCCGCGTGGGTCGCCGCCCTATTGAGCGCGATACTTTGTACAATGTGTTGCAGGATTTCACCGACGTGGAATTTGAGGAAGACAAGGCATATCGGGGGTATATTGAGTTGCCGGTAATTGGGGGTAATTAAGGGTCATTGGAAAGGTCATTCAAAAGTCATTAAAAGGGGGCATTATGTCAACGCAAGGTGGTTTTGAACGAACGGTGCTCGCAATCCTTTGGAAATCATGCAAATCAATCAAGGAAATTCCTGCCTTGCCAAAGGGCAGGTTCAAATCCTCTTTAATCCGGGTATAAAAGGATCATTCAAAAGTCATTAAAAAAGGGGGCATTGGAAAAAATCATTGGAAGATAGGAGAAATAACCCCCAATGACCCTTAATGACCCTTAATGACCCTTAATGACCCTTAATGACCCTTAATGACCCTTAATGACCCTTAATGACCCTTAATGACTCTTAATGACCCTATCTAATGACTTTAATAACTTTTGAATGACTCTTTACATTTTAAGACACGGCGAGACAGAATTCAACCGCCTCGGCATCGTGCAGGGCAGTGGCGTGGACACCGACCTGAACGAGACTGGCCGCGAGCAAGCCCGCGCCTTTTTTGAGGCGTATCAGGAAATTGATTTCCAACTTGTTGTCACCTCCAAACTGCGGCGCACCCACCAGACCGTACGCCATTTTTTGGAAAAAGAAATCCCGTGGATTGAAACGCCCGACCTCAACGAAATCAGTTGGGGCGACCATGAGGGCAAACCCAGCACCCCGGAGCGCATGGCCGATTTCCGAGCAACCCTCGAACATTGGAAACAGGGCAATTTGGATGCAGCGCTGCCGAATGGCGAGTCCGCCCGCCAACTCCAAGACCGCCTGACGCGTTTCCTCGAATGGCTCAAAAGCCGCTCGGAAAAACGCATCCTCATTGCCACACATGGCCGCACCATGCGCTGCTTCGTCGCCATGCTCAAAGGCCTTGGCCCTGCTGCCATGGAGGGTGTGTCGCACGCAAACACGGGGCTGTATGTGATTCATTTCCGAAAAGATGAGTTTGTGTTTGAAGTGGAAAATGATACGAGTCATTTAGCACAAGAAGAGGCTGTCTCACAAGTTTAAATTTCGACAGGATTAACAAGATTTACAGGTTTTTTTACCCGAAAAAGAGCGCGAAACTTGTCAATCCTGTCAAACAAACATTCCTTATGAGACATCCTCTTCTTTCAAACCAGAAACCTTCAAACCCCCAAACCAGAAACCCTCAAACCAGAAACCTTCAAACCCCCAAACCAGAAACCTTCAAACCTTCAAACCCCCAAACCAGAAACCTTCAAACCCCCAAACCAGAAACCCTCAAACCAGAAACCTTCAAACCCCCAAACCAGAAACCTTCAAACCAGAAACCTTCAAACCCTCAAACCAGAAACCTTCAAACCCCCAAACCAGAAACCTTCAAACCAGAAACCTTCAAACCCCCAAACCAGAAACCCTCAAACCCCCAAACCAGAAACCTTCAAACCTTCAAACCCTCAAACCAGAAACCCTCAAACCCCCAAACCAGAAACCTTCAAACCTCCTCTTCATGCGCCTCTCAGCCGTCTCATACCTCAACACCAAGCCCTTCATCTACGGCCTTTTCCGCAGCGATTTGGCGGGCGAAATTGATTTGAGCCTCGACATACCATCCGTGTGCGCCCAAAAATTGCTCAAGGGGGAAGCGGATGTGGTACTCACGCCAGTTGCCATTATTCCTGAATTGCCGGAGGCGCATTTGGTGTCCGACTACTGCATCGGCTCTGTCGGAACGGTGAAGACGGTTTGTATTTTTTCCGAAAAACCGCTTTCCGAAATCAAGCGGATTTACCTTGATTTTCACTCGCGCACCTCGGTGGCGCTCACGCGAATGCTGTGTGAAAAATATTGGAACACCCAACCCGAGTTCATCCCCGCGACGGCAGGTTACGAATCCAACATCGGCGGCGACACGGCTGGCCTCATCATCGGCGACCGCGCCATCGGGCAGCACAAACGCTTCCCGTTCGTGTATGACCTCGGCGAAGCGTGGACGGACTGGACGGGTTTGCCGTTCGTTTTTGCGGCTTGGGTGAGCGTGAAGCCCCTGCATCCAGACTTGCTCGCCCGCTTCAATGCGGCTTTGCAAATCGGCCTCGACCACATTCCCGAACTGACGAAAATCCTGCCCACCATGCCCGGTTTCGATGTGGAAAAGTATTTTCGGGAAAACATCAGTTACGAACTGGACGAAGCGAAGTGGCTGGCCTTGAATCGTTTTTTAGGTTTGGTGGCTGGCGAGGAGGGGTATCGCTTGCGGCGGAGCGCGGGGGTGGCAGTGACTGAGTGAATAGCGTTGCCATTGGGGTAAAATGAAAAAACGAGTCATCGCCGCTCCCGATATTTCGGGACAGGATGACTCGTGTAAACTTACATCTAATTCCGTCTCTTTGAACGAAGTGTCGCTCAGGCTTGTCTCACGAACTGTATTTCTCCGCTGATTTTCACCTCTTCGCTTACCAACACGCCACCACTTTCAAGTGCCGCATTCCAGTTCAGCCCCCAGTCTTTGCGGTTGATTTGCCCAGAGATAGAGAATCCTGCTTTTTCATTGCCCCACGGGTCTTTGTTGATACCGCCAAACTCGACATCCAGTGATACCTCGCGGCTGATGCCTTTGATGGTTAGTACTCCTGTCAAGCGGTAGTTTTCGTCGTCGAGTCGGGAGAACGAAGTGCCTTGAAAAGTCAGCGCCGGGTAGTTTTCCGTGTCGAAAAAATCGGCACTGCGTAAGTGCGCATCGCGGTCGGCTTGATTGGTGAAGATGGAGGCGGCATCAATCGAAACGGAAACAGCAGCTTTGCGGAAGTCGTTGCCGTCCGACACGACCGTTGCCTCGAATTTTTGAAACTCGCCCTTCACATTGGCTATCATGAGGTGTTTCACGCGGAAATGAAGTTCGCTGTGTGTGGGGTCGAGCGTCCATCGGGTTGGGTTTGCGAAAGGCATTGCGTTGCCATTGGATGCCGCAACGGGCACCCGTTTTGCTAAATCTGTCATGGTTGGTTTGTTTTAAAAGATGGAAAATGTGCGGTGTTGTCCTCTTGGCTAAAAATCAGACAAACCCATAAGTGTTTGATTGTCCGCCATCAATGGCGATGGTCTGCCCGTTCACATAAGAAGCGTCATCACTGAGCAGAAAAGCGACCACTTTGGCCACTTCTTCGGGCAATCCCAATCGTTTGGTGGGGTTGAATTGGGCATACTCCCTCTCGGCCTTTTTGGGGTCGGCTGGATTGACCTGCTTGAATGCCTCTGCCACCATAGGTGTCAAGATGGCACCCGGGGCAATCGCGTTGGCAGTAATTCCATATCGGGCGTATTCGAGCGCGGCATTTTTGGTCATGCCCGACACGGCGTGTTTGCTGGCCACGTATGGGGTCTGATTCATCACGCCTCGCAGCCCACCGACGGAAGCGACGTTGACGATTCGCCCGTAGTTCTGGCTTTGCATCACGGGAAGCACATAGCGCATTCCATAAAAAACGCCCATCAGGTTTATGTCAATCACCTTTTTAAAGATGTTCACATCGTAGTCGGTTATGGAAGCCTGCTTGCCTTCAATTCCCGCATTGTTGTAAAGCCCATCGATGCGCCCGAAAGCCTTGAGGGTTTCATCCACATAATTTTTCACGTCCTCTTCCTTTGAGACGTCCGCGATGACGACGATGGTTTTAATATCGGGAAATTGCTTTGCTATTTCCTTCCGGGCTTCTTCCAATGATTTTTCGTTGTAGTCAACCAGTGCGAGGTTGGTCCCGCGAAAAGCCAATTCTTTGGCTGCTGCAAGCCCGAGTCCCATTGCTGCACCTGTAATGATGACGGTTTTATTTTCCGAATTATTCATGACGATGAGTTTTTAATGAATTGATGGTGCAAAGTTGCAGGTGGAGCAAGGCACCTGTCATTCACATAGGTTAACTTCGTCATCGCCGCTCAAAAATCTGCTTCCGAATCCGGCTTAGCGACTGGGGCTTCACCCCGAGGTAAGATGCAATGAGGAATTGCGGCACACGCTGCACGATGTCCGGTTGTTCCTCCAACAATTCGAGATAGCGCTGCTCGGCATCGGCGCTGAACGTGCGGGCGATTCGGTATTGCGCATGGACGTAGGCGGTTTGAATAAGCAGGCGGAAAAAACGCTCGACTTTGGGCAGGTGGTCGCACGCAGTCTGGAAACCCGCTTTGTCGAGCGCGAGCAATTGGCAGTCTTCCAATGCTTCAATGGTGTAAATAGCGGGTTTTTCCGAAAAAAAACTGTACAGATCCGAAATCCAGTAGCCCTCGAGCGCAAACTGTATGACGTGCGCCTCGCCAGTATCAGTAGTTAGGAAAGAGCAAAGCGCACCTTTTTCAACAAAATAAATGTTCGGACAGCGGTCCCCTTCGCTAATCAGAATCTCCTTTTTGGCTACGGTCTTTGAACGCAGCAAATCACTGAAAAAAGCAAACTCCTCGTCTGTAAGAGGCTGGGCAATCTTTTTTTCAATGCTGTGGCGTATCATACCCGAATTTTTCAAGCAAAAATAGTCAACCCACGGCAGCTTTAGTGTGTCGCTACCTCCTCGCACAAAAAACTTTTCATCGTCACTAAATCCCGATTTTTACCTTTCCCTTTCATTCAAAACCCTACTTTTGCCCCGCTTTTTAACTAAAAAAGCCTCGGTCTAAACGAGCAACATACAACAAACAACTATCAACGAAATCATCATGGCAAAAAAACGCATCGCCATCAACGGCTTTGGCCGCATCGGTCGCCTCACATTTCGCAACCTCCTGAAAGACCCCAACGTCGAAGTCGTCGCCATCAACGACCTCACCGACAACGACACGCTCGCCCACCTTTTGAAATACGACACCATGCATGGTCGCTTCGACGGCACAGTGTCGGTCTCTGACGACGACAAATTTATCGTCGTGAACGGCCACAAAATCGCCGCCTACGCCATGAAAAACCCTGCCGAACTTCCTTGGAAAGACCTCGGCGTGGACGTGGTGCTCGAATGCACGGGCATTTTCCTCGACAAAGAAAAAGCTGGTCTGCACCTGCAAGCAGGCGCCAAGCGCGTCGTCCTCTCCGCACCGCCGAAAGCCGACGACGTGCCCACCTTCGTCATCGGCGCCAACGCCGACCAAATCAAAGACACCGACCTCATCATCTCCAACGCTTCCTGCACCACCAACTGCCTCGTGCCGATGGTGATGGTGCTCGACAAGGCCTTCGGGGTGGAGCAATTGTTCATGAACACCATCCATGCCTACACCGCTGACCAAAACCTGCAAGACGGCCCGCACCGCGACCTGCGCCGCGCCCGCGCCGCCGCGCAAAACATCGTGCCCACCAGCACCGGCGCTGCCAAGGCAGTCATCCTCGTGGCGCCACACCTCAAAGGCAAAATCGAGGCGCACTCACTTCGCGTGCCCGTCGCCACCGGCTCGGTGACCGACTGCGTGTGCGTCATCAAAAAAGCAGCGACAAAAGAAGAAATCAACGCGGCCTTCAAAGCCGCTGCCGAAAGCTCGCTCAAAGGCATCCTCGAATACAGCACCGACCCCATTGTGTCGAGCGACATCGTGCGCAACACGCACTCGGTCATCTTCGACGCGCCACTGACCCAAGCCAACGGCAACACTTGCCGCATCGTGGGCTGGTACGACAACGAAGCCGGGTATTCGGCGCGTTTGGCGCAGATGTGTGGGATGTTGTAGCCTCACCCCGGCCCTCTACCTTGGAGAGGGGGATAATTAGGGCATTGGACGCTGGACTTTGGGGTTCGCGTCCAATGTTTTATTTTTGTCCAAAATTCAAGAAAAATGACCGCCACTTTCAACACCTCTCTTTCCGAACTCGATGCTTCCGTCATCGAGAAAATCCGCTCCTTCGCGCAGGGGCGCAAGGTGAAAATCACCATTGAGGTGGAAGAAGAGAAAATATATGCTCAATCAGCAAAAACCGACAGTCAGGTGGCGGAGGAAGCGGTGGAGTACACCCGCAAACTGCTGCGGGAATCGGGTGAGAAGAATAAGGAAAAGATAGAGGCCTTGATGCGCGAATACGCCGACCTCCCTCAGGTGGACATGAGCAATTTTAAATTCAATCGAGACGAAGCCAATGAACGCTGACAAAATCTTCGTTGATTCCAACATATTCCTTTACATTTTAGACAATGCGCTCGAAAAACGAAAAAAAGCGTTCGGAATCCTCTCGAATCGCCCAATCATATCTCCACAAGTTGTCTTCGAGAATATCAATGTCGCTATTAAAAAGTTCGGGTACAGTAAAATAGATGCCCTGACACACGGCCACAGGTTGCTCCGAAATTGTACGCTCATCCTTGATACCGAAAAGACCGTCCAAAGAGCTTTCGATATTTTTCAAAAAGATACTGTCCAAGTGTACGACAGCCGCATCGTAGCCTCCGCGTTGGAAGCCGATTGTATACCCAGATTAGAGAGGATTTGAACCTGCCAGTTGGCAAGGCAGGGATTTCCTTGATTGATTTGCATGATTTCCAAAGGATTGCGAGCACCGTTCGTTCAAAACCACCTTGTCAGACCCAGTACTCAGGGGCTTGCTCGGCCAAGTGAAGCGGACGGGGCTGATTTGCGTTGACTATAACATACTTTATTCAGAAGATTTGCAGCACCTTCGCATCTACGAAGGAAAACTTACCATCGTAAATCCGTTTATTATTTGACACAACACAATGAAAATCAATTTTACGGACAAAAACACCTCTCCTGCACGGGTCCTTTTAGGAATCCTCATTTTGAAAAAAAAATGTCTGAAAACCAAACATCCCAATACAAGGTATCTTTTCAGCGCAGCGGGCGCAACTTTGATTTGCTGGATTCAGGAGGGGCAATTATCACAAGTCTCCGGCAGGGGGATTCTCGATACAGTGTAGCCCTGTTTAATGGCCTCCCCTTTGAAATCATTTCTACAGACTTTTGGGGAAGAAAATTCAATATCAGCGACGATGGACATAATATCGGGAAAATGGGACTCAAATTTTGGCAGGAAAAATTAGTGATTGAGATGTTGGAAAATAATGAGGCTTATGTGCTGAAATCGCATGGATTCTGGAGTCCGGGGTTTGTTTTGGAAGACCAAAATGGAGATGAAGTCATGAGTTTGAAAGAAGAAAGCAGTCGAGGCAAAGTGGCTTATGTGGTCGAGATAATCAACTTGAAAAAGATAGACATCGAAATCGAAAAATTCCTCGTGATTTGCGGTTATGCAATTGACGTGATTATGTCCTGCCGCAGCAGCGATTTAAGCACCTGAACCAAAAATAATTTTCTCGCAACACAATGAAAATCAATTTCAACAACAAAAAAGCACTCGTCCGCGTGGACTTCAACGTACCGCTGGACAAGGAATTCCGCATCACCGACGACACCCGCATCCGCGAGGCACTGCCCACCATCAAACACATTTTGGAACAAGGCGGCTCGGCCATCCTGATGTCGCACCTCGGTCGGCCTTTGGAAAAACTCGACGCCAACGGCAACATCAACAAGCAGAAATTCACCCTCCAGCATTTGGTGAAACACCTGCGCAAAAAGTTGAAAGCCAAAGTCCATTTTGCCGACGATTGCATTGGCAAACAGGCCGTTAAGAAGGCCGCAGCCCTGAAACCCGGCGAGGTTTTGCTCTTGGAAAACACCCGTTTCTACCACGAAGAAGAAGGCGGCGACGAGGGTTTTGCCAAAAAACTCGCCGCGCTCGGCGACGTGTACGTGAACGATGCCTTTGGCACCGCGCACCGCGCACACGCCAGCACCGCTGTCATCGCCCGCTTTTTTGACAAAAACAGCAAGACTTTTGGCTTCCTCATGGAGCGCGAAATCGAAAACGCGACCCGCGCCATGAAAGACCCGGCCAAGCCCGTCACCTGCGTCACGGGTGGCTCGAAGGTGAGCGACAAAATCCTTTTGCTCGAAAAATTCCTCGACTACGCCGACAACATCCTCATCGGCGGAGCGATGGCTTACACCTTCTTTTTGGCGAAAAAAGGCGCGGTCGGCAACTCGCTCGTGGAGGCCGACAAGGTGAAAATTGCGCTTGAGTTTTTGAAAAAAGCAAAGGCCGCAGGCGTAAAAGTATTGCTGCCGAAAGACTCGGTTTGTGGCGACAAATTCGCTGCCGACGCCAACGTGCAAATCTGTGCCAGCAACCAAATCCCTGACGGCTGGATGGGCCTGGACATTGGGCCAGCGGCAGCCAAGTCCTTCGCTTCCGTCATTCGCAAAAGCAAGACCGTGATTTGGAATGGCCCGATGGGGGTTTTTGAAATGCCCGCATTTGCCGAAGGCACGAAGGTCGTGGCGAAAGCCTGCGCCTCCGCGACGAAAAAAGGCGCGTTCACGATGGTGGGCGGCGGCGACTCGGTGGCGGCGGTCAACCAACTCAAACTCGCCAAAAAAGTCAGTTTCGTCAGCACCGGCGGCGGCGCCATGCTGGAGTTTTTGGAAGGGAAAGAGTTGCCGGGGATAAAGGCGATTGCGGGGTGATTAGGGGTCATTGGGGGTCATTGGGGGTCATTGGGGGTCATTGGGGAGCATTTTTGAAAAAAAGCGGCTAAGCCTTGCGTGGGCCTCGCCGGTTTATTGTTTTGGACATCGGGTGCAGCCCCTCAAGAGGGACGCATGCTTTTCCCCCTCTTTCATAGCGGAACTGAGATAGGAAAATAATCACGCCTGCCCTGTATTTTTGCCGAAAACAGTTCGCCGCGTGCATCAGGAGCCGCTTTCCATCCTTCAACAATACTGGGGCTACCCGGCCTTCCGCCCATTGCAGGAAGACATTATCCGCTCGGCTTTGACCGGGCGCGACACGCTGGCGCTGCTGCCCACAGGTGGGGGAAAATCAATTTGTTATCAAGTGCCAGCCCTGTGCAAAGAGGGGATTTGCCTCGTCGTGTCGCCGCTCATTGCCTTGATGAAAGACCAAGTGCACAACCTTCAGAAACGGGGGGTGCCTTCGGCGGCGATTTTTTCGGGCATGAGCAGCCGCGAGATTGATATCATTTTTGAAAATGCTTGCAACGGCGCGTACAAACTCCTATACCTCAGCCCCGAACGACTAAAAACCGACCTCGCCCTCGCCCGCATCCAGCGCATGAACGTCAACCTCCTGGCAGTGGACGAGGCACACTGCATCAGCCAATGGGGCTATGACTTTCGCCCGCCTTACTTGCAGATTGCCGATTTGCGCCCTTTGTTGCCCAACGTTCCTGTGCTTGCGCTCACCGCGACGGCGACTTCCGAAGTGTTGGAGGAAATTCAGGAAAAATTAGCCTTTCGGGAAAAGAATGTTTTTAGGCAAAGTTTTGTCCGCTCCAATTTGTCTTACTCCGTGTTGTACGAAAGCAAAAAGCGGGAAAAACTGCTCGACATCCTGCGCAACGTGCCGGGCACTGGCATTGTGTATGTGCGAAGCCGAGGCGAGACGAAGGAAATCGCCAAAATGCTGACAGACAACGGCTTCAGCGCCGACTTTTATCACGCTGGCCTGACTTCGGAAGAACGCAACGCCCGCCAAGAGGCTTGGATAGCGGGCAAGACGCGCATCATCGTCTGCACCAATGCCTTCGGCATGGGCATTGACAAACCCGATGTGCGAGTAGTCGTTCATTTGAGCCTGCCCGACAGCCTGGAAGCCTACTTTCAAGAGGCGGGGCGCGGCGGGCGCGATGGCTTGAAATCGTATGCGGTCTTGCTCTACGAATCCATAGATGCCGATAGCCTTCGCCATCATTTGCAAGCCGCTTTTCCGCCGATGGAGGAGGTGCGGCGGGTGTATCAGGCATTGGGCAGCTACACGCAGTTGGCGATTGGGGCCGGCGCGGGCGAGTCGTTTGATTTCGATTTGCAGATTTTTTGCGCGGCTTATCAACTCGACCAAGCCCCCACTCATGCCGCGTTGCGCCTCATCGAACAAGAGGGTTGGATTGCGCTGAGCGATGCGACGGGCACTCCCGCCCGTGTGTTGGTGACGGCCTCGCGCGAAGCGATTTACGATTATCAGTTGCGAAGCAAACACGGCGACTCGGTCATAAAAGTGCTGCTTCGCGCCTATCCCGGCATCAATACGCAGTTCACCGACATCAGCGAGACCTTCATGGCCAAATATGCCAAAGTGCCGCCCGACACCGTTCGACAGGTGCTGCAAAAAGCCGAACAAGAGAATTATCTGATTTATGAGCCGCGCAAAGACAAGCCCCAACTCATCTTTACCCGCGAGCGCGTGGCTGCGGAGAACCTAACGATTGACCTCGCCAAATTCAACTTTCGGAAACAACGCGCCGCGGAACGGGTGGAACAAGCCATCCGCTACGCCGAGACGCGCCGATGCCGCAGCCAGCAGTTGCTCGCCTATTTTGCCGAAAAAGACAGCAAACCCTGCGGCATTTGCGATGTGTGCACGGGCAGGAACAAAAGTGAGGTCAGCGAAAACATATTTGAAGCCTACGAACGAAAAATTCGACATGTGCTCACTCACGAGCCGCTCCCCTTTGAGGAAATCCTCCAAGCGTTCGCCATGAAGCGCCATGCGACCGTGGCGCAAGTGGTGGACTACCTGCTTGACGAAGGGCGATTGGTGCGGGACGAGAAAGGGCGGTTGAGGTGGGCAATTTGAAATGCGCTCCTACAACTGTATGTTTTCCACAATTTCCAACCCATATCCGATAAATCCGGTGCGGGGGCGGGGGTGATTGGTCAGCAGGCGAATTTTGGACACGTTCAAGTCGCGTAGGATTTGAGCGCCCACCCCGAAATCCTTTTTGCCCATGCTCGTGTGAAGCTCGAATTTTTCCGGCTCGCCATCGTCCATCAGTTGCTTGTAAACCCGAAGCCGCGCCAACAAATCAGCCTTGTCTGCCTGCCTCAAATAGACAAAAGCCCCCTTGCCCTCTTTTTCGATTATTTGCAGCGCATGCTGAATCTGAGCGCCATAGTCGGCCAATAGATTGCCAAGGATGCCCCCTGTCTCCGACCATGAATGGACACGCACCAGCACTGGCTCATCCACTGTCCACTCGCCTTTTTGCAGCACCAAGTGCGTGTCGCCGCTCGACACGTCCGTGAAAACCACCGCGTCGAACTCCCCATAAATCGTCTTCATGCGGGTCTCGAACTCGCGCCGCACCAAACGCTCCGTGCGCATCCGATAAGCCACGAGGTCGTCAATGGAAATGATTTTGAGGTTGTGCTGCTTTGCCACCTCCACCAACTGGGGCAAACGCGCCATGGAGCCGTCGGGGTTCAGTATTTCCACCAACACTCCCGCCGGGTATAGCCCAGCCAGCCGTGCCAAATCCACGGCGGCCTCCGTGTGCCCTGTGCGGCGCAACACGCCCCCCGATTTGGCCCGCAGAGGGAAAATATGGCCGGGGCGAGCAAAATCGCTGGGCTTGGCTGCGGGGTTGGTGAGCCAACGGATGCCCGTGGCGCGGTCGTAGGCGCTGATGCCGGTGGAGCAGCCATGCCCAATCAGGTCAATGGACACCGTGAAAGCCGTCTCGTGCAGGGCTGTGTTGGCGTTCACCATGAGGTCGAGGCCAAGCTCGTCGGCGCGTTTTTCTTCGATGGGTGTGCAAATGAGGCCGCGCCCGTGCGTGGCCATGAAGTTGATGAGGTCGGGAGTCACGGTTTCGGCGGCGCAGATAAAGTCGCCCTCGTTTTCGCGGTCTTCGTCGTCCACCACGATGATGACTTTTCCCGCCCGGATGTCGGCGATGGCTTCTTCGATGGTGCTAAGTTGGAAAGTGCTGTTCATAGCTACAAAGGAGAGAAAACGTGGGTTTCGGAGCCGTTTCCTGTCGCAACACATTTTCAGCGACAAAGATAATTCTGTTGGGCGGGTAAATGTTGCGCGGATGAAAAATTTGATTTGGCAATTTTTGATGTTAGTTGAAAAATTGAAAAGCCGCTCCGCCTTCTTTTTTTCAAAAATACATGCCTCTCCCACCCTACCTTTGCTCGCCATTTTGAATTTTTTAAGTAAAAACTCAGGCAGCCCCAAGCGCATAAGACTCGGTTGACAGGCTTACAGGTTTTTGACAGGATTTACAAGACTTACAGGATTTTTGGCGGCGAATCCACTCCATCTATCCTGTAAATCCTGTAAGTCTTGTAAATCCTGTCAAAAATTCAATGTCTGCTGTCCTGCCTAAGTTTTTACATTTTTTATTTGAAAAAAACAACCGATAGCAACCATGTTCACCACCGTCGAACCTGCCCTCGAGCGCGAAATACAAAGCATCCGCGAAGCAGGGCTTTACAAGGAAGAACGCATCATCACATCGCCGCAAGGCCCGGTCATTGACACCACCGCACAGCATCACGTCTTGAATTTTTGTGCGAACAACTACCTCGGCCTAAGCAGTCATCCAGCGGTCATCGAAGCAGCCATCGAAGCCATACGCACACATGGCTATGGGCTTTCCTCCGTCCGTTTCATTTGCGGCACACAGGACATTCACAAAGAGCTGGAGCAACGCCTTGCCGATTTTCTCGGCATGGAAGACACCATCCTCTACGCCGCTGCTTTCGATGCCAATGGCGGCCTCTTCGAGCCGCTCTTGGGCGAGGAAGATGCGGTCATCAGCGACGAGCTCAACCACGCTTCCATCATTGATGGCATCCGGTTGTGCAAGGCCAAGCGTTTTCGGTACAAGCACAACGACATGAACGCTTTGGAGGATTGCCTGAAAGATGCCAAGGCTGCCAACGCCCGCCGCATACTCATCTTCACCGATGGCGCTTTTTCGATGGACGGCACCATCGCGCAATTGGACAAAATTTGTGACTTGGCGGAGCGATACGACGCGATGGTGGGCATAGACGAGTGCCACGCGACGGGCTTTTTGGGCAAAACCGGGCGCGGCACCCACGAATACCGCAACGTGATGAGCCGCATTGACATCATCACCGGCACACTGGGCAAGGCACTCGGCGGCGCGAGCGGCGGCTTCACCTCAGCCAAGAAGGAAATTGTGGAAATCCTGCGCCAGCGCTCTCGGCCCTATCTGTTCTCCAACACCGTAGCGCCATCCATCGTTGGAGGCAGCATCAAGGTGATGGAATTGCTAAGCGGCTCCACGGCACTTCGCGACAAGTTGGAGGCCAACACGAAGTGGTTCCGCAAAGCAATGACCGCTGCGGGGTTCGACATTGTGCCGGGCGAGCACCCCATCACACCTGTGATGCTCTATGAAGCGCCGCTGGCGCAACAATTTGCCAAAAAACTGCTGGACGAAGGCATCTACGTCATAGGCTTTTTCTACCCGGTGGTGCCGCAAGGCAAGGCCCGTATCCGGGTGCAACTATCCGCCGCGCACGAGCCGGAGCATTTGGAAAAGGCCGTGGCCGCATTCACCAAGGTAGGCAAGTCGTTGGGGGTTCTGAAATAGTCGTTTGGCCGTATTTGGGAGCGAAACGGCTATTTTTGAAATAAAAAAACCGGCGCGATGCAACTTGGCATTCGCTCCGGTTTTCTTTTTTGGCGTTTAATGCGGACTAAGGGTTGAAATTAGGGGTGCGTCATTCAGGCGGTGATTTCAAATTGCCGCCCGAATAAAAGATTGAATATCAAACGCCAAAAGTTTTCAACTCTTAATTCGCCGTATGTTTCGCGTAAGGCAAACTTCAAATAACTACCAACCATTGACGGCTATGAACGACTCATTGCGCTGCATCATCGTGGAGGACGAACCTCTGGCTTCCGAAATCCTTTCCGAATATATTGCCCAGACACCTTTTCTGCGGCTCACACACGTCTGCGACGATGCCATCGAAGCACTCGAAGTGGTGCGCGCGCATCCGGTGGATGTGGTGTTCCTCGACATCAACCTGCCCAAGCTCAGCGGTTTGGATTTTTTGAAAACGCTGCTTCACCCGCCGAAAGTCATCATCACGTCTGCCTACCATGAATTTGCGGTGCAGGGCTTCGATTTGCAAGTGGTGGACTATCTGCTGAAGCCCATAGAGTTTTCTCGATTCACCAAGGCGGCCAACAAACTGCTGCTCCCCCACCGCGCCCCTGCCGATGTGCAGGCGCACTCCAAGCCCGCACACTCCTTGCGACCTTACTATTTTTTCACCGTGAGCAAGCGCGCGGTAAAAATCTATTTGGACGAAATCCTGTTCATCGAAAGTTTGAAGGATTCGGTGAGCATCGTGACCAAAGCACGGGCTTACAACACGCATTATCAACTCGGAGAGCTGGAAGACCTGATGCGCCCCCACCATTTCTTGCGCATCCATCGGTCGTTTTTGGTGGCGGTTGACAAAATCGAGTCCTTCTCCGCCGCAGAGGTCGAAATCGCCGGGCGCGTGCTGCCGATTGGGCGGAGCCACAAGGAATATGTGATGGGGAGATTGGGAAGGGCCGGGTAGTTTGTCAGGGTACCCTATTCGCGAAATAGTTTGGCTGGGGGGGTGCCTAATCTTCAATTTCGTACGCCCATTGTTGTTCCAATTCATCGTAAAACGCCTTTAAGACATACCAAGCCCGTTTTTTGTACCCATTGTTCGATATGAGGCCCTTGCGGTTCCAGCCATCCTGAATACCCGGAAGGTTGCGCCGAGGTGCCCTGAAATCGGCTAAAATCCAAGGTGTCACGCCGCGCCATGAGGGTATTTTTTTTAGCATCTCGATTTGCTCGCGATAAAGCCATTCTTGATAGTCTTCTGTCCAGATGGTCAGGCTATCGCCTCGGTGATTGAACAGCGCATCTGCGCCAAACTCGCTGACCAAAAATGGTTTGTCGTGTTCTGCGAGGTTCCACGTCACGACGCGACAACGGTCGGGTGTGGAGCCATACCAGCCGAGGTACTCATTGGTGCTTACCACATCGGAGGTGGCCGCGAATGGGTCGGTGATGCGTATGTGGTTGGTCGCTTTGTCCTCGGTGCGGTCCAAGGCGGCGCTCAGGAGGCGCGTATTGTCAATCTGGCGCACCGCAGCCGCCATATTGTTCAGAAATACGAGTCGTTGAGGGTCTTCGCGGGGTGTTTCATTGGCAACTGACCACACGATGACTGACGCGCGGTTTTTATCCCTTTCCACCATGGCGCGTATTTGGCTTTCAGCTTGCGCGTAGGTAGCGGAGTTTTCGTAGTTGATGCCCCAATAGACCGGCACCTCGTCCCACACAAGCAGTCCTATTTCATCGGCAAGGCGCACGGTATGTTCGTTGTGTGGGTAATGCGCCAAGCGCACGAAGTTGCAGTTGAGTTCCTTGGCCCAGCCGAGGAGCAGTTGAGCATCTTCGCGGGAGAAGGCGCGAGCCATGCGGGTCGGCACTTCCTCGTGCATACAAATGCCACGCAGAAAAATTGGCTTTCCGTTCAAAATCAGGTCTTTTCCTTTGGTTTCTATGGTACGGAAGCCGATGCGGTCGCTTGTCTGGTCGGTTTCTGCCTTGAAAACGACTTCATACAATTGGGGGCGTTCGGGATACCATCGTTTGCTTGCCGAAATATCCAAATCGAGTGAGGCGCGGCCTTTGGCATCGGTGGCGACGGTTTGGCTGACGGATAGCGCAGGGATGGAAACGGTTATTTTCTGGGCCAGTTGGGGGCCATCGAGTTGTACCCAGCCAGTGGCGCGCCCGCGTTTTGCTTTGTCGGCTTGCAAAAAGAAATTCGAGATAAATGTCTGGGGCACTTCGAGCAAGGACACGTCGCGAGTGATGCCGCCGTAGTTCCACCAATCAGTAGTCATGCCCGGCACACGGTCGCGCTCGCGGCGGTTGTCCACGCGCACGACGAGAAAGTTGTCGCCTGCTTGCACCAGCTTGGTCACGTCAAAATGGAAGGGGTCGTAGCCGCCTTCGTGCATCCCGGCCTTTTTGCCGTTGAGATAGACATCGGCGCGATAGTTTGCGGCGCCGAAGTGAAGCAAGAGCCTTCGTCCGGCAGGCAGGTTGTATTTGAAATCGGTTTTGTACCATATCGAGCCTTCATAGTAGAGCAGTTCGGGCCGCTGGTGGTTCCAGTCGCCGGGTACATTGAGCGTGGGCGATTGGTCGAAGTCGTATTCGATGCGGTCCCAGCGATTCACCTGTTTGCGATTAGTGTAGTAGGGTGCGGCCGAGGAGGTGGTGGCAGCTTCCTTTTCGTCGTAAGGTGTCCAGTTGCGATGGTTGCGGAAGCCCGTCTCGTAAGGGTCAACGATGTAGTGCCAATTGCCCGCGAGCAGGGTGGCTGGGCGGTTGGTCACATTATGCAGGTGAGGGTTTTGAGCAATGGCATATTGGCAGAGACAGCCCAAGACAAGACCGGATAAAAGACGCATGGCGCGGTTAGTTTTTTGGAGGAAAGACGGGCAGGCGCTGTATTTACCCTGAAACACCCGTCAAGTTGGCACATACTTATGTTTTTTGGGGGAACAGCGACAATTTTAAAACCCTATGCCCGACAGCATCTATAGTCAACGCAAATCAGCCCCGTCCGCTTCACTTGGCCGGGCAAACCCCTGAGTACAGGTTCTGACAAGGTGGTTTTGAACGAACGGTGCTCGCAATCCTTTGGAAATCATGCAAATCAATCAAGGAAATCCCTGCCTTGCCAAAGGGCAGGTTCAAATCCTCTTTAATCTGGGTATAACTTGCGGATTTTAAGGGTAAAGTATTTCATTTTCGTCATTTTATCTAAATGCAAAATCACACCATGTCGCAACGCAACGGCACGCTCGAATATGCCCCACCTCGTCCTTTTCTGGGAGATAGCTTTTTGCTGGACAACGAATTCGCCGAGCAACTATACCACGAACACGCCGCTCCGCAGCCCATCATTGATTATCATTGCCACCTTTCGCCCGAAGACATCGCCAACGACCGCCGGTTCCGAAGCATCACTGAAATCTGGCTCGAAGGCGACCACTACAAGTGGCGAGCGATGCGCACACAGGGCGTGACGGAACATTTTATCACCGGAAAGGCATCGGATTGGGAAAAATTTGAAAAATGGGCAGAGACGGTGCCCTACACCGTGCGCAACCCGTTGTTCCATTGGACGCACCTTGAGCTGCGTCGGTATTTCGGCATAGAGGCGCTGCTCTGCCCTGCCTCGGCGAGTAATGTTTTTGAGCAAGCCAACGCTGCCCTCTATTCCCCCAATCTGTCGGCAGGCGGTATTTTGAAAAAAATGAACGTCGAAGTCGTGTGTACCACTGACGACCCCGCCGACGAGCTCGCAGCCCATTTGATGTTCGCCGAACAACATCCCGCCACCAAACTGCTCCCCACCTTCCGCCCCGACAGGGCGATTTTGCTCGAAAAAGATGGCTTCGGGGAATACATTGCGCGGCTTGGCGCAACAGCCCGGATAGAGATTCGTTCCTTCTCCGACTTGCTCGAAACGCTTGAGCGAAGGATGGATTTTTTCGCCTCGCTTGGTTGCCGGCTTTCCGACCACGGTCTGGAACGGCTGTATGCCGCCGAGTTTACCGACAAAGCGGCTGACGAAATTTTCAGGAAAAAAATCGACAACCAACCCATCTCGCCCAAAGAAGTCGAGATTTACCAATCAGCCATCCTGTTCCATCTTGGTATCGGCTATGCCCAACGCGGCTGGACGCAACAATTTCACTTGGGAGCGCTCAGGAACAATAATGCCAGAATGATGCAATCGCTCGGCCCCGATACTGGCTTTGACAGCATCGGCGACTTCGAGCAGGCACGGCATCTGGCTCGTTTCCTCGACCGCCTCGACCGCGAAGGCAACCTGCCACAAACCATATTATACAACCTCAACCCACGCGACAATGAAGTGTTTGCCACCATGCTCGGCAACTTCAACGATGGCTCCGTGCCCGGTAAAATCCAGTGGGGCAGCGCATGGTGGTTTCTCGACCAAAAAGACGGCATGGAAAAACAACTAAACACACTGAGCAATCTCGGCCTGCTTGCCCGTTTTGTGGGCATGCTCACCGATAGCCGAAGTTTTTTGTCATTCCCGCGCCACGAGTATTTCCGTCGCATCTTGTGCAACCTTATTGGCCGTGATGTTGCCAATGGCGAGCTCCCCGCTGAATTAGACTGGCTCGGTGGCATCGTGGAGGACATCTGTTACCGAAACGCCAAACGGTATTTCAATTTTTGATTCATGCGAATACTTTGTTTCGGGGAAATTCTGCTGCGACTATCGCCACCCAACGCCTACCGTTTCGTGCAAGCTCGCCTATTCGATGCCGTCTATGGCGGCTCCGAAGCCAACGTGGCCGTATCTCTCGCTCAATGGGGCGAGCAGGTCTCCTTTCTGACCCGCGTGCCTGACAACGAATTGGGGCAGGCTGCGCTGGGCGCACTAGCTCAACAAGGAGTGGACATCAGCCATTGCAAGCGCGGAGGTGAACGTCTGGGTATTTACTTCTTGGAACAGGGCATCGGGCGAAGAGCGTCGAAGGTGCTCTACGACCGTGCGCACAGTGGCATGGCAGACCTAAAGCCCGGAATGTTGGATTGGCAGAGCGCGTTGGAGCAAGCTGATTGGCTCCATTGGTCAGGCATCACGCCCGCACTGTCGCAAGGCGCCGCCCAAACCCTGATGGAAGGACTTGAAATAGCCAAGAAACTTGATGTGAAAGTTTCTTGCGACCTCAACTATCGGGCAAGCCTTTGGAAATATGGCGCATCGCCAGCCAGTGTGATGCCCGAGCTGGTAGGCTTTGCCGACGTGTTGCTCGGCGACCGAAAATCTTTTCTCACTTGCTTAGGCATCAATAGCACCAAAGAAACTTCACCCGATACGTTGCTTGCAATGGTGGGAAAGACTTTTCCTCGCCTGCGTTTTATCGCCATGACACGGCGCGACGGCATCTCGGCCTCACACAACACTTATCAAGGCTTGCTCCACGATGGCCTTCAACTAAGAATGTCCCAATCATACGATTTGCCCGATATGCTCGACCGCATCGGGGGCGGCGATGCCTTCATGGCAGGCCTTATACACGGGTTGCGAAAAATGAGCGACGACACACAGCAAATAGTCGAGTTTGCAACTGCCGCTGCCGCTTTCAAACACTATGTTGCGGGAGACTTCAACTTGTGCGACGAGGTGGAGGTGCGCGATTTGATGGCAGGCAATACTGGTGGGAAAGTAAATCGCTGAGCAACTTGTCATGCGAATACTCATTGCACCCGATTCCTTCAAGGATGCCCTTCCCGCGACGGACGTTTGTCAGGCGCTCGCACGCGGTGTGCAGGCAGCGATGCCCCACGCGCATATCGTGTGCTGCCCATTGGCCGACGGCGGTGAAGGCACAGCCGAAGTGCTGACCGGGCACTTAAAGCTCACCACCGTCAAAATCCAGACCTGCGACCCCCTCCGCCGCCCTCTCACGGCCTCTTACCTGCTGAGTCCTGATGGACACATTGCTTTCGTCGAAATGGCCCGCACCGCTGGCCTGCAATTGTTGACCCCACAAGAGCGCAATCCGCTGCTGACAACCACTTTCGGCACAGGCCTGCAAATGGCCGATGCGGCGCAGCGCGGCGTGCAAAAACTGGTGCTGGCCATCGGTGGTAGCGCCACCAACGATGCCGGAACAGGTATGGCCGCTGCCCTCGGCTGGCGTTTTCTGGACAAAAACGGCGTGTCGCTCGCACCAATCGGGGCCAACCTTTCTGCTATCGAACGAATCGTATCGCCAGCTCAACCCTTCCCCGCAAGCATACAGGTCATTTGCGACGTGACCAATCCCCTGTTTGGCCCCAACGGTGCGGCACACACCTACGCCCGTCAAAAAGGTGCCAGCGACGACGCCATCGAGCATTTGGATGCCGGGCTGCGCCACTTCGCAGCCGTAGCTGCTCAACACGGGTACGACTTCGCGCCCGACCTGCCCGGAAGCGGTGCCGCTGGTGGCATGGGCTACGGCACCCGTCTTTTTTTGGGTGCCGAACTGCGGCCCGGCGCCGACACAGTGATGGACCTGCTTGATTTTGGCCAAAAATTAGCCTGGGCCGATGCGATAATCACAGGAGAAGGTGCGATTGATGGGCAAACAGCAAATGGCAAACTGATTCATCAGCTTTGCCGCCGGGCCAAACATCACGGCATCCCGGTGCTGGCTTTTTGCGGAAAATTGGAAGCGGACGCAGCACAAATAGCCAAAACCGGACTTCGCGCAGCCTTCGGCATCAACGATGATGCCGCGCCCGACACACCGCTCCACACACTGCTCCCCCGTACAGCGGAACAGCTGGAACGAACCGCACGCCGTGTCTTCGACGAAAAAAACCTAGTTCAAGATTTGCTGCGCCGTCACTAAGGGCGAAGAACCAACTTTTGCGTCTTTTTGCTAAAAACACTAACAGCCCCCATGTTTCGCCGCTCTTTCTTCAAAAAAACTGTCACACTCCTGGCAGGTTCGCTGGCTGCGCCCGATGTTGTGCAGGCCGAATGGCTCAACTTTTCAGAAGAAGATACACCCACCCCGCTGATTGATTTTTGTCAAATACTGCCCAGCCCCGTGGTGCCACGCCGTATCGAACTGCTCAAAAAAGAGGGTTGGGACGAAAACCGCGCTTGGTTTGTTCGCATAGTGACCAACGACGCGGCCTACACCATACCCGCCAACAGCCGCATCCAATACCTGCGCGGCATCTTCAACGGCCTCGTCGCACCGTTTTTCATTGGGAAAGACCTGCGCGACATAGAGGCACTCGTGGAAGCTTGCTACCGCGACGAGCGCAACTACAAATACTGCGGCATGCCGCTCTGGAACTGCATCGGACACGTCGAAATCGCAGCGCTGGGGCTGCTCGGCACACTGGCAGGCAAGCCAGTGGCCGAGCTCTACGGCACCTTGATTCGACGCGACGTGGAAACCTACTACACCACCTTTGACCGGAAAAGCACCCCGGAAGAGTATGCCCAAAAAGCCGTTGAAAAAGCCCGCGAACTGGGCGTTCGGGCCATGAAAGTAAAAATCGGCGGACGAATGGCCCCCGACCCTGTGCCCGGCCGAACGGAGGCCATCATCCCGCTCTTCCGAAAAATAGCGGGCGACGATTTCACGCTCTATGCTGATGCCAACGGTTCTTACGAAAATCTGAATGACATCCTCCACATCGGCCGCCGCTTGCACGCCGAAGGGTATGAAATATGGGAAGAGCCCTGCCCCTTCCGCGAGTACGAGCTGACCCGCCAAGCAACCAAACGCCTTAAAATCAGCATTGCCGGCGGCGAGCAGGACAGCGCCATGCCCATCTGGCGGCGCATGATTGCCGAGCGCACCGTTGATGTCGTGCAGCCCGACCTAATGTACACAGGTGGCTTTGCTCGCGCCTTGCGCGTGGCCCGCACAGCTGCCGAGCACGGGCTGCAAATCGCGCCGCACAGCCCCCACGTCGGGCATTTGCACGCGCCAATGCTACACTTGGCCGCCATCACGCCCAATATGCCGAGGTTTCAGGAGTGGCAGCCTAACGATTACCTGAAAAAAGTGTACGCCCCCAACCTTAGCGTCGAGCACGGTCGAATGCCCATCCCGCTGGGACCGGGATGGGGGGTTACATTGGACCCCGACTTTTTGCAACAGCTCACTGTGGTAGAGGGCTGGTGAGCCTTGGGGCATGCTACCGGATATTTTTCGGGACAAGGGCATAATGTGCCGAACGGGGTTGGGGCACCTTTGCCACAGGCCGGCCCACCCAGCGTTCTCAATCCAGCACCAATTCCCGTACCTGCTCCAACACATCCGGTCTGCCCGCCTGCTTCACCCGCACGTTTTGCAAAAAAACACGCTGAATAGGCGCGTCAGGCAGCCCGTTCATGCGGATTGCCGACGAGTCAACTATATGACAATCTATGTTTTGCAGAAAAAAGTCGCTGAACCGGGTAGGGAAGTTCCCGCCACGATAGGAGTGGTAGTTGGTCTGGAAAAACAACAGGCTCTCCCAGCAGGTGTCGGCCTGAACGTCACGGATGAAGACGTGTTGCACATACCCTCCTCGGTCGTTGTTGGTCTTGAAATTCAGCCCGTAGCGGGAGCGGCTGATGTGGCAGTTTTTCGCAAAAACCTGCTCCACGCCGCCCGACAGTTCAGAACCGATGCATAATGCGTTTGCTTTTTCGGAGCGCAGGGTACAGCGGCGCACGAGGATGCGGCGCGAACCGGGGCGGCCCCAAGCGTCTTGGTCCCGCCCGGCTTTGATGGAAATGGCATCGTCGTAGGTGCGGATGTCGCAGTCTTCTATCAGTACATCCTCGCAGGAGTCGGGGTCAATGCCGTCGTCGTTCCAGTAGCCCCCCGTGATGCGCAGCCTGCGAAGGGTCACGTTTTTGCAGAATACGGGGTGCAGCGTCCAGAACGGGCTTTGTTCGAGCGTCAGCCCTTCCACCAGCACATTCTCGCATTGGTAGAACTCGATGAGTGAGGGCCGCAACCACCAGCCTTCGCCGAAGCGGCGTTCGTTTTCGGGCACGAGGTCGTTGCCCATTTGGCGGAGGCGTTTTTTGGCGGGGTCTTGGAGGGCGCGCCAGTGCTTCCAATAGGACAGCGATTGCCCGTTGATGCGGCCCTCCCCTGTGAGCGCGATGTTTTTTTGCTGAAAGGCGTATATGAGCGGTGAATAATTCCAGCATATCGTGCCTTCCCAGCGCACTTTCACGAGCGGCAGGTATTGTCCGGGCAACGTGTCGAACACCAGCGTCGCGCCACTGTCCAAGTGTAAACGGACATTCGATTTCAACTGAAGCGGCCCGTCGGACAGGTAATTTCCAGCGGGCAACACCACTCTTCCCCCTCCTCCTTCGTGGCAGGCATCAATGGCGTTCTGAATGGCCGCACGGCAGTTTTTTGCCCATGAATCCGCGTTTGTTTCAAGCGAGACATGAAAATCGCGTGGCGGGAACACGGGAGGCCGAACGTTTCGCAGGATGTCGCGAGGCTGGGTTTCCCAAGCACGGGTAGCCTGTCGAGCGGCATTTTTTACCGTGAAACGAGTGGTATGGCAAGCAAGTGCCAGCGCCAATAAAGCCAGCAAAACGGATTGGATTTTCATGTTTTATTGTCAAATAGGCTTCGAACGATGCCCATTTCCAATCCGCGCAGCTCGGCTAGCCCGCGCAGCCGCCCGATGGCGGTGTAGCCGGGATTGCCACCTGTTTTGCGGAGGTCGTCGAGCATCCGGTGACCATGGTCGGGGCGCATCGGGATGGGGTGTTCGCGGCGCTGCTGTTCGCGCACGATTTCCAACATGATTTGGTACACGTCGTGACTGCCTTCGAGGTGGTTGGCTTCGTAGAAAGAGCCGTCTGGTTCGAGTTGTACCTGGCGAAGGTGCAGAAAGTTGGCGCGGTGCCCCAATTGGCGGAACATGGCGGGCAAGTTGTCATTGTCGGCTCGCGCCCCGAACGAACCCGTGCAGTAGCACAGGCCATTGAATGGCGAATCGTAGGCGGCATATACGGCCTCCACGTCGGCGGCGGTGCTGACTACGCGGGGCAGGCCAAATATCGGAAAGGGCGGGTCGTCAGGGTGTATGGCCAATCGAACACCTGCTTCTTCGGCTGCGGGTGCTACGTCGCGCAAAAATTCCACCAAGTGTGTGCGCAGCACGTCGGCGGTGATGCCCTCGTAAGTGGCGAGCGTGTCGCGGAAATTGTCAACGGTGTAGGTCTCCTCTGAGCCGGGCAGCCCAGCGATGATATTGCGTATGAGGCGTTGTTTGTCAGTTTCGGAAGCGTGTTCAATCCATTTTTCGGCATTTGACAGCACTTCGGGCGTGTAATCGCGGTCAGCGTTTTTTCTTTTCAACATAAAAATGTCGAAAGCAGCGATTTCCACCATGTCGAATCGCAGGGCCTCCGAGCCATCTTCAATGCGGCAGGCTAGGTTGGTGCGCGTCCAGTCGAGCACGGGCATAAAGTTGTAGCACACGGTAGGGATGCCTGCTGCGCCGAGGTTGCGGAGCGAGATTTTGTAGTTTTCGAGCCAATGCCGGTAGCGGCCCGTGCGTTTTTTGATGTCTTCATGCACGGGTATGCTCTCAACAACCGAAAAGGCAAGCCCAGCGGCTTCAACAGCTGTTTTTCGCTTCAAAATTTCGGCTAATTCCCACGCCTGTCCGTTGGGGATGTGGTGCAGGGCGGTGACAATACCCGTTGCGCCTGCTTGCCGCACGTCTTGCAGAGAAACGGGGTCATTTGGGCCAAACCAGCGCCAGGTTTGTTCGATGTGTCGCATACTTTGTTGAGGATGTTGAGCGGCTGCGCCGTTGAGATTATTGAGTAGCTTTCGGAGAAGTGCTTGGAAAACCGTGAGGTCTCAATCAAGTTTCAACAACCTCAGCCTCTAACAATGCTTTGTTTCAATCCAGTCCCGATGTCCAATTTGCCGATGTCGTCGCCTTGCAGGTCTTTGAGCCAAAAAGCGTCGCGGTCGCAGGCGTTCAGTTTTCTGCCTTTTCGGAGGGCTATGTTGTTTATTTTAAGTCCCTGCACATGGGCTATGGTAAAGTGTGCAGGCACTTGTGCGTAATCCACGAGTTCGGGGTCAGGTTGCAGTGTTTTGTTGCCGCGTGGTTTTTGGCTGTAGCGGGTCACATCGCTGCAGCTGGTGAGGGTTATATGGAGGTTGTCGAACACGAGGTCTTCGAGCGGGTGGCTGGGCTGGCCGGCCACGAGGATGTTGCCGCTGGTCTGGATGCTGAGGTTGCGGAAGTGGATGTCCTTGATGCGCCCGACTTTGCTGCTGGGCGTGCGTCGGTGGATATCCACAAAAATCGGGTAGTCGTTTTTCCAGCGCGAGCCGTTGCGGATGGTGATGTTTTCAAAGATACAGTGTTCGTGGGTGCCGCCGTCAATCATAAACAACGCGATGCCGTAGCGTGTGCCGTGTATGGCGATGTTGCTGAACGTGCTATTTCGCACGCCGACATGAGAGCCTGTGCCGAATTTTATGGCTGCGTCGTCGCTGACGAGGATACAGTTGGTGACGGTGATGTTTTCGACCCAGCGTTCGTGCGATTTGAGGCAGATGAGGTCGTCGCCGGATTCGAGGTAGCAATTGGCTATCATCACGTTGCGAGAGTCGGTGATGTCAATGCCGTCGGTGTTGGGGCTTCGCAGGTCGCAGCGGATGCTGATACCGTTTATCGCCGCGTCGTCGCATTTTTTCAAGACTAAGACGTGGGCGGGCGAATTGTGGAGCTGTATGTCGCGGATGCGCAAGCGCGAACAGTTTTCAAACAGAATCCAAGGTGCGGGGCGGAGCTTGGCCGTCCAGGTAGGTTGCAGGGTATCGAAAAAGCGATATCCTTGACCGTCTATTTTGCCTGTGCCAGAGAGGGCGATATTTTGAGCATTTTCCACAAAAACGAGGTGCGGATGCGCGGTGTCGTAGTCGGCAAGGTTGTCGCTGCCGAGCAAAACGGCACCCGGCGAAAGGTTGAGTTCGATATTGGATTTCAGGAAGATGGTGCCGCTCAAGAATTGTCCGGCGGGTATCTGGACCACTCCCCCGCCTTGTGCGGCAGCTCGGTCAATTGTGGCTTGAATAGCGCGCGTGTCGAGCGTCTGGCCGTCGCCTTTGGCCCCGAAGTCGCGGACGTTGAAAGGCTGGGCAAAAAGACATATTGGTAGAGAAAGGAACAGCAACACGACGTTTTTCATGCTGAAAAGACGAGTTTTCCACGACATTGCCCTGAATCAAGGGAGAGAATACTCCGCCAAAAACCGCAGTCCGAACGCAGTGGCGATGTCGCGCACATAGACCCGCGCCCGCCCCCCCTCGTTTTTTACCCAAGTCTCCAAAAATGCGCCGCGCAGATTGGGGTCGGGGTGGTTTAGAGGAAACTGGTTTTGCACTACCCAGCGTGCCGCCCGGTCAATATCGCGGTCAAATTCAGCATAGCCCATTTTTCTGAATTTCAGCCAAACAATCCCTGCAAAGGCCACCGCCGAGCCGCAGATGGAGCTGGCGTCGCGCCGCCCGTCGGCGTAGTTGGTGTAGTATATCTGGCCGTCTTTGGTCGGCCAACGCTGCACCGCACGAGCGGTGCGCAGGGCTGCCTCGCGGTAGCGTTCGTTTTGGGTCAATTCAAAAGCCACAAGCAGGCTTTCTGCCAACCACAGGTTGAAGCGCGGGTGAATGCGCCCTGTCTCGGCCTTGTTCGGGTGAAAATCCATCCAAAAACCATTGGGCGACTGGCGGGCCACCAACGTGTCGCACTGCCGCAGAAAAAAATCAAGGTAACGCTGCTCGCTTGTGTGGCGATACATATCGGCGTAAAGGAAGCCCTCGGTGTTAGGCCGCGCCACCTCGTTGATGCTCAGTTCTTTTTCTTTCTGGAAGTGTGGGCTGTGGTCTTTCAAAATTTCGCCCGTCGCGGGGTCCACAAGGTCGTACATCAGGCCTGTTTCAGGGATGAATAGGTGTTGCATCGCCCAGTCACCTGCTCTTGTGGCCACGTCGGCGTAGGAGCGGTCGCCCGTGACACGGCTGAGCTCAAATAGCCCGGGTGTGCCGTCTGCCAGCGTGGTGAAGTTGATGAGTTCGCCCACTTCGGCACCGTGAATGGCTCGAAGAAAACCCGCAAGTGTGGGGTGGTCTTTGATTTCCAGTGTTTTCCACCAGTCTCCAGCTCGGCGAGCGGCGGGTAGTGCCGAGGTGTCGCCCGTGATTTTCTGAGCTTCCAAAATGCCCCAGATGACCTGACCAGTGTGCCAGGCAGGTTCATAGTCGCGCCATTGGCCGCTAGACCAGTCGTAGTCGCAGCGCGACGGGCCTTCGGGGCGGAGCAGCACGCTGGCGGCGTATTGGCTTCCAAGGAGGAGAGCTTGGAGAGTTGAGTCGCGACGAACGGGTTGGGCTGCAAGCGCGACGGGAAGGAGGAGTAGAACGAAAAATGCTTTATTCATGCTTAACAAACAAAAGGCAAGGGAGAGACCACACTACCGGACATTGTTTTAATGTTGCAAAGACACAAAGTCACAAAATGCGGCAAATCAATGAGTATTTTGCTTTGCGTCTTTGTGACTTCGTGGCAAATTTGAAAACGTCCGGTAGTGAGGGGAGAGACTTACCTGACAAAAAATCTGGGCGCTCACACCCCGCTCCATGCCGAAAAGCCCCCATCCACTGGTACGATAATGCCTGTCACAAATTTGGAAGCATCAGAACAAAGCCAGATGCAAGTGCCTACGAGCTCGTCGGCTTCGCCGAAGCGTCCTCCGGGCGACTTTCGGATGACGCTTGCTCCACGCTCCGTGAAGCCACCGTCGGGCGTGGTGAGTAAGGCGCGATTTTGGTCGGTCACGAAAAAGCCCGGTGCAATAGCGTTGACGCGAATGCCCTCACCGAATTTGAGGGCTGCCTCCACCGCCAGCCATTTCGTGAACAAGTCCACTGCTGCTTTCGCCGTTGAGTATCCCGGCACTCTGGTGACGGCCTGCATAGCCGTCATGGACGAAATGTTGATGATGCTGCCCGACTTTTGGCGGGCCATGAGACGCCCGAACACCATTGTTGGAAGCACCGTGCCGTCAAGGTTGAGTTCAAAAACCCTCTTATAGTTGGCAAATGGGTGATTGTCGAAGAAGTTTTCGGTGGGCGGGATGGCCGCTCCGGGTATGTTGCCGCCCGCGCCGTTGATGAGAATGTCCAATCGGCCCCAAGTATCCCCCACTTTCTGGGCCACAGTTTCGAGCGCGTTCTCGTCCAGCACATCGGCGACGAGGCCGATGGCCTCGCCTCCCGCAGCGCGGATGGCAGCCACCGTTTTTTCGTTTTTTTCAGGGGTGCGTCCCAATATACCCACCTTGGCACCGCGTGCTGCGAGGGCTTTGGCCATAGCGCCACAGAGGATACCAGAGCCACCTGTGACGACCGCAACTTTGCCCGAAACGTCGAATAATTTGTCCATAGAATTTCGGTTTGCAAGATTCGCCCAAAAGACTGACCGCTGCTTGCGATACCCTTACTGGCCGAACGGATATTTCTGGTTTGCGGCGCCTTTGCCCGAGTCGCACTGGCGATGGACCGAATGTTTTGCCGAGAATAGTGACCGACTCTATTCAAGACAACAACACTCCTTCCGGCCCATCACATTGCTAGGCCCGGCCCTATATGCGCCGCAAGCTCGCCCCTCAAATACACCAACGAACGCGTCATGTGCGTCTCTACCGTCTTGATGCTCAGCCCCAAGTGGTCGGCTATTTCACGGTACTTCATGCCTCCATCGCGGCTCAGCCTAAAAATAGTGCGTCCTTGCCGAGGCAACCGTTCTATCGCCGCTTCCACAAGGTTGGTGGTCTCTTCCCCAATCAGTCGGTCATGGGCGGAGGTGTAGTCGCAAGGCAAATCTGGATGAATGGCATCGGAACCGACAGTACGGTGACGCGACTGGCGGCGCAGGTAGTCAATCGCAGTATTGCGCACGGATATAAGCAAATAGGCTTTCAGGCTTGTTTGCACCTGCAAGGTGTGGCGTTGATTCCAGATTTTCAAAAACACATCCGAGACAATTTCCTCGGTAGTATGCCTGCATTGCAAAATGGCATAGACATAGCGACAGAGGTCGTCGTGGTATCGGCGGAAAAGCGCCTCCAATGATTGGGCATCATCGTGAGTAGCGATTGACTGTAGGAGTGTCTCGTCAGACGCGCAGGGGGCAAAATGGGGTGTTGATTTTTTGAGCGGAGCAATGGTAGAGGTGGCAGTTCGCATGGTCAAAGTATCCTTTTAAAATCGTGTGCAATCGTTTGCGCTTGTTTTGAAAAAAATTTTTCAATTGCGTTTAGAGGAGCCTCTCACCACAAGGGTGGGCGTTAGTACGGTCTTTCGGGGAATGAAACTTTTGCCTTCGGACTCAATTTCCTCAAAAAATATCTTTGCGGCAAACTCGCCCATGCTTTCGCTGTGTTGGTCTACAGTCGTGAGGCCGGGCTCTACCAAAGAGGTGAACATCTCGTTGGCAAAACCGACCAAGCCGATTTGCTGAGGGATGTGAACACCTCGCTCTTTGAGCACTTGCATCGCCCCGACCGCAGAATAGTCGCTGGCGGAAAAAACCGCATCAGGCGGGTAGGGCAGCGCCAATAACCTGTTCATGTATTCACGACCATCTTCCACGCCAAGGTTGCCCATCGTGACGAGCGATTCGTCAAACGGGATTCCGGCGGCATCCAACGCGTCGGCGTAGCCGCGCAGCCGATACTTATAGATGTTCAGATGCTGTGGCCCTGCAAAATGGGCAATGCGCTTAAATCCTTGTTTTACAAGATGTTCAGTGGCCTGATATGCGCCTAATTGGTCGTCGAGCACGACGGTACTGGCCCCCAGCGCCTCATTGACCCTGTCGAAGAGAACAAGAGGCACTCCTTTGTCCCGCACTTTTCGGAAGTGGTCGAAATGGCGCGTCTCGCGGGCGATAGAGGCGATGATTCCGTCCACTCGCAGGCGCAACAAGGTGTCCACTATGTCAGCCTCCTCGGCTGGGTCGTCATTGCTCTGGCAAATGATGGCGTTGTAGTCGGCCAATTGAGCGACTGCTTCCACGCCGCGCACGACATTGGAAAAAAAACTCCTGTTGGCTGTTGGCACTATTATTCCGATGATGCGTGTTCGACCACTTCGCAAAGCCGAGGCGATGTGATTGGGTTCGTAGCCAAGGCGCTGCGCGGTTTCTTTCACCGTCCGGCGCATATCTTCGCTGATGCGCGGGTTGTCATTTAGCGCACGCGACACGGTGCTCGCTGTCACGCTAAGCTCGCGTGCGATATCGTGAATGGTGCTTTTTTTGTCAGCCATGTACAATTTTTTGTGCAATCGGTTGCGCAAACATAAAACGGCTAAACCGCCTTTTCACAAAAAAGTTGATTCTTTTTTCTGAAAAAAGATGAATCAAAATATCGTTTGGCGTGTGGCTGGTAGCAGTCAGGATTTCAAGATAAAAATTTGGCACTAAAAAAGCCACTTGCACCCGGGCACGGGGCAAATGGCTTTCAAAACCTTAACCAAAAACTACTCTCTACTATCTTTCTTTTCCGACTACTATCCTAACGGAGCCTTGCGAGCCGGAGGTCTGCATACGAAGCAGGTACACGCCTTCGGGAAGCTGGCTCAGGTCGAGCCGCTCTATCTGTTCGCCTGAGCCTAGAAAACTGCGCTCAAACCGCCTAATCTCCGCTCCCCGAACGTCCGCAAGGCTAAAAAGCAGCGCGTCTGGTTCGGTGAGCTCGTACTGCACATTGAGCCAATCCCGCGCTGGGTTGGGCCATATTTTCACTTTGGCCATTGAGAGCAAGTCATGGGTGGAAACGTCCACCTCTTGCAGCGGAATCAACGCGCCCCCAGCGGGAATCGCCGCCCAGAGGCCAAAAGCATTGGTTGTGCCCGTCTGGTTAGCCGAGTTCAAGAAGCCCGAGGCAAATACAGTGGCCGCGCTCACTGGTAGCGTGCCGAGTGGGGCGCGATAGCTTTTCACGATGGTTGAGTTGTCGTTGGCTGGCGTGATATTAAGGATGTATTCTTGGGCAGGTATTGTCAGGTAGGACGTTGCCTGGCCAAAGGGAAGATTGTCAATGAGTGGCGTGGAAGTGCCGTTCACCATCACATCCACGTCGGGCGCGTCGGGCGAGCCATGCACCACTGCCACCGCAAAGCTGCCCGCTGGTGCAGAGGTCAACGCTGGTTCGATTTCCACGAATTGGATGGTGGCTGTCGGTGGAACATCCGTGAAAGCGCCCGGATTCACTACCCCGTTCACGCTGACGGCGTAAGTCTTGCTCGTTTCGTAAAAGATGTTGTCGTAGTTCAAGATGGCATCGTCCACCGAAGTGCTGTTGGGTGGAGCAATGGATATGCGATTGGGATAGTTGGTCAATTGCTCCACAAACGGGGTCGCGGTGCGGAAGCCGAAGTTGTCGGCCGCTAGCTGACCATTGATATAGACATCCACTACTGCTGCGAGCGGGTCAGGCGAGTTGTGCACATATTGCACGTTAGCCCGACCGACGACTGGCAACGGCACCAATGGCCCACCTGTGGGCAATGCCACCCAAAGCCCAAAATCCGCGTTAGCAAAAGCGTTGCTGGGGCTTAAAAACCCGGAGGCATATACCACACCCGCACTACCGTCGAGCGGGATAAGGTTGGCGTAATACTCTGCCACAAGTGTGCTGTTGTCGTTGGCAGGAGTGATGCCAAGCAAATAACGGTCGCTGGGAAAGTTGAGATAATCGGTGGATTCGCCGTAGGCCAAATTGTCAATGCCCACCGCTGCAGGGATGCCGACCAGCACATCCACCGTCGGCGCATCGGGTGCGCCGTGCTGGATGGCCAAGGCCACAGTGCCGAGAGATGATATCTGGTAGGCAGGCTCTATCACGCGCAGGCTGAGGAAATCGCCAAAGCCCACACCCGTGTAAGCAAATGGGTTCCACAGCCCGCTGGCCGTCACCACATAAGTCTTGTCGTTTTCAAACACGGCCACGAACTCTTGCGGCGCGTCGTTGGTGTTGGCGGGTTTAATGCCAACTGTGTATGGGATGTTGCCGCGCAATTCCAAAAACGGCGTGGCTGTACGGAACGCAAAGTTGTCCAAGGCCAGCTCGCCGTTGACGAAGACATCCACTTGGCGCAGCGTGGTGTCTGGCGAATTATGGACGATTTGAACAAATGCCGAGCGTATTTCGGCCAACTGTACCAACGGGCCGCCCGAGGGCAAGGCCACCCAAAGACCAAAGTCGTTGTTGCCGTCAGCGTTGGCGGGGTTGAGAAATCCAGATGCCAACAACACGCCCGCGTTGACCCCAATACTGTTCAGGAGATTTAGTGGCGCGAGATAGGTCTTCAGGATGTTCATGCTGTCAGCACTGGCAGCTACATCCAACAAGTACTCGCCTGCCGGAAGGGTCAGATACGGAGTGACACCGGGATAGGCCAAGTCGTTGATGACAGCCGGAGTGGTTTCATTGACGAACACATCTACGGGGGGCGCATCGGGCGAGCCGTGCATCACCGTCACGCTGAACGTCCCTGCCGCGCCCTGCGTAGAGGTGAAGGCAGGGGTGATGATATGCAAATTGAATGCGCCTCCGGGATTGATGCCTTGATAGTCGTTGGGATTCAAAACTCCGTTAGCAACTACCACATAACGCTCGCCTCTCATGAGCTGAATGTTGGGGAAAGTAGCAATTGCGTCTGCCACGCTTTGGCTGTTGGCAGGTGCCACGGCTATCGTAACTGGTGCGAACGCATCCACGCCCACAAAGGGAGTGGCTGTTCGGAAGGCAAAGTCGTCGAGCACACGCTGGCCATTCACATAAATATCTACCACAGCAGCGGCGGGGTCAGGAGCGTTGTGCACCACTTGCACGAACGCTGTGTTGTCGCCCGAAGGCGCGTAACGCAAACCCGCAACATAAAAATCGCTGTTCGAAGAACCTGCCGGCACTGACAATGTCTTGTCGCCGATGGTGACTGTGCCAAAAAACTGCCCCGTGCTGTAAATCCAGTTGGCATCGGCATCCACTACGAACGACTGCATATCGTCCGAGTCTCCGTCGGCCAGTACACCGCCCTCGCCCTGAAAGCCCACCGAGGAAACGATATTGAAATTGGCATCATGCTGCGTTAAAAACGCGCCGCCATCGCCACCGATGCTGCCGGGATACGTCATGCTGCCCAATGTGATGGGCGCTCCCGGCGCGGCAGTGGTCAGCCCGTAAAAGCCTGATACGAATAGGTCGGTGGCGGTGCCGCGCACGGCATACACGTTTTCGTCGCCCGCGCTGCCAAACGAGGCGGCATCCACGATGTTGCCGTCGGCATCGAACGCCACGACGACCGCGTCGCGCCCGCCCACCGACACGAGCGACTTGCTGCCGAAGGTGGCCGCGTTGGTGTAAAAACCACCCACATACAACAGCCCGTTGGGGCCAAACGTCAGTGCGCCTGCCTCGTCGAGGCCAGTGCCGCCAAAATTGGTGGCAAACAAAAACGTACCGTCGGGCTTGAGCTTCGCCAGTATCATGTCGGCATCGCCGACGGGCGTGAGCGTCGCCGTGCCGTAGGTGAACGCGGTGGATGCGTTGGCATAGCCAGTCGTCCAGATGTTGCCGTCGGCATCGAACAACACGTCGAAGAAACGGTCGCTGCCGCTGCCGCCGCCTGTGGCTGCCCAGTTGAACGTGCCGTCGGGGGCATACTGTGCCACAAAGGCATCCGCGCCGCCGGCCGTGGGAACGGGCGGCGCCCCTGCTGCGAACACGGTGTTGTTGCCGCATTGACCGGCAACGTAAATGTTCCCGTCCGGGCCTACTTGCACGCCATAGGAGCGGTCGTCGCCGCCGATGCTCTCGATTTGGTTGGCCCACAGCACGTTGCCGTCGTTGTCGAGTTTCACCAGAAATCCGTTGCGGTTGGTGCCGTCGGCGTGGTCCATGAGGATGCTGCCGAAGTTCACGTCGCCTCGGATTTCGCCCGTGAAGTAGATGTTGCCGTCGGTATCTACGGCGATGCCGCGCCCGCGGTCGTCTTGAGCCGGGACGCCGGGAAAGGCTTTTGCCCAGACAGGCTCGCCGTTGGCGTTGTATTTTGCCACAAAAATGTCGCGGCGGTTGTTGCCGACCGAGCGCAGTGTGTCGTTGCCGATGACGACGATTTCGCGGAAATAGCCCGTCACGTAAAGGTTGTTGGAGGCATCGCGGGCGATGGCCTTGCCTTCGTCGGTGCGGGTGCTGCCTTCGCCTTTGACGGCCCACTCGACGGTCAGTTGGGTGACGGGCAAAAGTGTTTTTTTATAGTTGAACGCCGCTACGTACAAATCGCTGTTGGAAGAGGCTCCGGTACTTAATGTGTCGGACCCGAAAGGGATAGTGCCAAAAAATTGACCCGTGAAAAACACTTGCCCTTTGCTGGCATCCACGACGATGCTTTGCACATCTTCCGTGTCGCTGTCTGCGGGCACACCGCCGTTGTTGTTTGCCGCCCATGCAGCCTTCATAGCTAACGTGCCATCGTGCTGTGTCAGGAATGCTCCTCCGTCGCCGCCTGTGCTGGCTGGGTAGTCCACGCCGAGCAGAGTAATGCCTTGCCCCGGTGCGCCAGTCGCATTAAGCCCATAGAACCCGCCAACGAACAAATCGGCATCCGTGCCGCGCACGGCATACACGTTTTCGTCGCCCGGGCCACCAAACGAGGCGGCATCCACGATGTTGCCGTCGGCATCGAACGCCACGACGACCGCGTCGCGCCCGCCCACCGACACGAACGACTTGCTGCCGAAGGTGGCCGCGTTGGTGTAAAAACCACCCACATACAACAGCCCGTTGGGGCCAAACGTCAGCGCGCCTGCCTCGTCGAGGCCAGTGCCGCCAAAATTGGTGGCAAACAAAAACGTACCGTCGGGCTTGAGCTTCGCCAGTATCATGTCGGCATCGCCGACGGGCGTGAGCGTCGCCGTGCCGTAGGTGAACGCGGTGGATGCGTTGGCATAGCCAGTCGTCCAGATGTTGCCGTCGGCATCGAACAACACGTCGAAGAAACGGTCGCTGCCGCTGCCGCCGCCTGTGGCCGCCCAGTTGAACGTGCCGTCGGGGGCATACTGTGCCACAAAGGCATCCACGCCGCCGGCCGTGGGAACGGGCGGCGCCCCTGCTGCGAACACGGTGTTGTTGCCGCATTGACCGGCAACGTAAATGTTCCCGTCCGGGCCTACTTGCACGCCATAGGAGCGGTCGTCGCCGCCGATGCTCTCGATTTGGTTGGCCCACAGCACGTTGCCGTCGTTGTCGAGTTTCACCAGAAATCCGTTGCGGTTGGTGCCGTCGGCGTGGTCCATGAGGATGCTGCCGAAGTTCACGTCGCCTCGGATTTCGCCCGTGAAGTAGATGTTGCCGTCGGTATCTACGGCGATGCCGCGCCCGCGGTCGTCTTGAGCCGGGACGCCGGGAAAGGCTTTTGCCCAGACAGGCTCGCCGTTGGCGTTGTATTTTGCCACAAAAATGTCGCGGCGGTTGTTGCCGACCGAGCGCAGTGTGTCGTTGCCGATGACGACGATTTCGCGGAAATAGCCCGTCACATAAAGGTTGTTGGAGGCATCGCGGGCGATGGCCTTGCCTTCGTCGGTGCGGGTGCTGCCCAGTCCCTGAGTTGCCCATTCAGGCGTGAATTGGGCGGCAATGTTTTGTGCGAGCAGCATGGTGAACGCCAGCGTTAGGATAGATTGAATGGTATGCATGGCCAAAATTTGGTAACGAGTTATAGTGTTCGCGCGGCAGCAGAGCCGAGCGATTTTCATTTTTCCAGAAAATATCACAAGGGTCAGAAAGGTGTTTTTCAAGGAGAGCCCCATGCTTTTTGTACGAACAATGAGCACTGGGATGCCGAGCTGGTTTTTCTTTTTGTGAGCACACCTGCCGCGCTTTTGCTGAGAGCGGGGTTGTTCACTGTTTTACAAGTTGTCTGGTACTCACTTGTCCTTTTTCATCTACAAGATTGATAAAATAGATGCCGTTAGCAAGACCTTGTAGGGGGATTTCAAGCCAGTCGCTCGCGGGGGAGAGCGAACGCAGAATCTTGCCGCGCACGTCGAACATCTGTACCCTTGTTATTTTTGCCAAGCCAGTTATGTAAACCATGTCATTGGCAGGGTTGGGATAGAACAAGACGTTATGCTGGTCGAACAGGTCATTGATTGATACCAGACAATCTCCCCAAAGCGTGGCGCCGAGTCTTGTTCCGTTCACGCCTGCTGTGTTGGATTGGGCATCGCAGGTGTAGTTAAAATTGTGCAAAGTGGAATAGCGCGATGTGCCTACCGGCAACTGGGAGTATATTGGGTCAGGTGTGAGGCCACTCATATCCCACGGCATTGCGTTGGCGTTGGCACCGAAATTAAAGGTATCAATGATGGAGCGCGGGAATACGGGAGGGTTGATGAAAGACAGGGGTTCGGAGATGATGGTATTGCCCCAGCCGCCAGTTTCGATGGCCTTTAGGGCATTTGGATTGAAGAAAGAGACGACGGTGACAGTGTCGTCGTTGTCATTGACGAAAGGGAATTTGTAATAGTCTATTTGCGTGGGTGTGTAGAAAAAGTTGGAATAGCCGATGGTCCATTTTTCGCCGCCACTGCCTGTCGAATCTATACGAATCCATGCCTTGTTGATATTGGTTTCATTGTTGTCCGGCACCAAGCTGGAGTCTCGTCCGTTGATGTGCAAGTCGGCGCAGATGTTGTTGAGAAAAACAAATTCCCTGACTTTGAGCACTTCGAATCCACGCTGCATGGAGTTCATGAAAGTGCTGCCTTCGATGCGCATATAGTTGACCAAGGAGCCGCCGTTGCGATAGATGCGGCTGGTCACGTTGTAAACGGCAGAGTTTTCAATGACCACCGAATCCACATCATTGCCTCTGTCGTCGATGAAACGTCCATTATCGGGGTTGTTTGGCTGTCCCATGCGTGAGGCATAGCAGTTCGTCACATATATTTTGTTGTTTTTGCCGTCCAAGCGAAAAGCGGTTTGTCCTGAGTCGTCGAATATGCAGTCGTGTGTCTCGATGCGCAGGTTGTCGGCTGTGGTACGAATCATGCGCTGCGAGATGCCTGCAAGGTTGTCGCGGTTGGTCAGGTGAAGTCCTTCGAGCCGCAGGTTGGCGCTGGTGCGGATGATTTGGTCAATGTTTGGCGCGCCGGAGGGTGGAGCATATAGCAGGATGGGGCGCTTGCCTGAGCCGGGTTCGGCCTTGATGGTGATAGGAGAGGAGACAATGAGCTCGCCAGAGAGCAAGTAGGGGAAGTCCCGTTTCAGGATAAAGGTCGTGATGTTGGGGTTGTTGGCAATAGCTTGGTTGAGGGTGCCAGCAGGCCCGGGGTTCACGACGAGGGTTTGAGCCAAGCCCAGTTGGGCAATCAGGCCCCAAAGGCTGGTGATGAGTAGCGTTTTTTTCATGTCAAAAACATTTTACCATTTATAGCGCAGACCGACTTCTCCGGTCATGCCAAAAAATTCACGTTCGCTGGGAAAATTGGAGTTGCCTATGAAGGCGGCTTCTGGCTGATTGCTCAAGTTGTTCAGATTGAGAAAAGCAGCCCAACGGCGGTTGATTTTCTGTTGTACCGCTACATCCCATCGCACCGAGCGGTCGGTGAAAGCGTCCAGTTCGGCGCGTTCGCCCACTTGGGCAAGGCTATTGTCCTGCAGCCCCATGGAAACTCGGCCCGAAAAGCCTTTCCATTCGTAGCCCAGCTGCATATTGGCGATAACGTTTGCCTGCCCCGGCACTCGTCCGGTGCGCACGGTATCGGTCACTTCGGTGAAAAAGAATGGAGGGGTGGTGGGGTCAAAAATTTGCTTGATTTCAAAAAAGGGCACTTGCGTCATGGAGCGTACCAAGGTGAGGTTGGCGCCTAAGATGATGCCGTTGAAAGGTTTGGGCAAGGAGCGAAGGTTGCTTTGAAAGTCAATTTCAAGTCCCTTTACGAGCGAGACGCCGGGCAGGTTGATGGGTTGATTGAGTTGGTAGCCAGCGTATTTCCCGCCGATGATGGTTGAGCGGCTTTGCACATCCACATTTTCGAGTCGCTTGTAGAATCCGCCTACCGTGAGCAGCCCGTATCGGTTGTAGAAGTAGGCGAATGCATCGTAGTTCCATGCTGTGGTATGTCTCAAATCGGGTCTTCCTCTGCTGATGCGCGGCGGGTTTTGTGGCACGATGATTTCCCATGGTACGAGGCTGAAAAAATCGGGACGGTTGAGGGTTTTTGTAGCAGCGAGGCGGACATCGAACCATTTGGTGAACTTGTAGCGCAAATGCACCATAGGGAGCCACTCGACATAGCCGGAGGCGGCGCGTGTGTCAACGGGGGGGCGTTGAGCGTCGGGGTCGTCTTCGGGGTCGCGCAGGGCAAAAGAAACGCTGCGATAGTCCTGTCGTGTGTTTTCGTAGCGCACGCCTCCCATGAGCATCAGGCGCTTGCCGATATTGAGTTCGGTCATTAGGTAGCCCGCATAGATTTTTTCTGTGCCGCTATAATCTTCTGCGTCCACTTCCCGGAATGTATCGTATTCCATTTTGTATCGTTCGTAGAACGCCCGCACTTTGTTCATATCCAGATGCCCGGGGTACCCAATCGTGTCGCCGGGGCGGTAGTTGGTGCCCCAGAAGTCGTTGTAAATGGCCATGTCTTGTTCTGGCACCACTACTGACTGTTGGTTGTTGTTGGGAAACAACGAAAAGTCGCCGCCAAGAAAGTTGAGATTGCGGTAGTCGCCCAAGAAGTTGAGCATGTAGGCTCGATTGTTGGGGTTGAGCAGAAACCGCTCTGGTTCCCTACGCGGGTAGTTTTCATTGGCTAAATACGGCTGCGAGAGCAGTTGGGTGTTGTCGCGAGTGCGGCCATTCTGTCGGTATTTGCCGCCTGTTTTGAGATAGCCGTTTATTTTTTCGGACAAAACAAAATTGTAGCGCAAGTCAAGTTGGCTGGTCGCGTTGTAGTCGGTCACTTGTTGTGGTGAAAAACGCGAGTCGTGCAAGAGCGTTGAGTTCAGGTCATTTTTGTAGCCTTGCACGAGTATTTCCGGCCCTTTGGAGTCGTCGTGTTCGGGGGTGAGCGCCGCCGTTTCGCGGAAACGCATATCAAGCGACCAAGGAGTTTCTTGCAAGGTGGTGCTGTAGGAGCTACGCCAATTCAGCGCGAATGAGCCAAAGTTGTGTTCGCCCGATAGTGAGTTGGAGAGGAGGCGCACGTTTTGTTCGATTTCTCTGATGCTGAACTCCTGTTGGCCTTCGGCCGAGCGGAAGCTGCGGCGGCGGCGCAACACGTCGCGCTCGGTGTTCCCCCAAAAAGAGTTGGCGACGATGAAGCCGTTTTTCAAGGCATAGTCCGCCGTCAAACTGGCTCCGTAGCGGTCGCGGGTCTCGATTTGGTCGGTCAAAGTGAGGGAGGAGGCGCGAATGATGGCGCTGTCGCCCACGATGTCGCTGAAATAGTAATTGCCTTCGAGGTTGTGCGAGCTGCGGTCAGCGCGTTGGAAGTTGCCAGTGAGAAGCAAGCCTAGCTTGTTATTCAGGAACCGGTTGCTCAGCGTGGTGCTTCCGCGCCAAGGGCCTGTTTTTTCGGAAATGCCGTTGTAGCCGCCAAACAGACGTATGTCTCCGTTGAAACCTTTGTCGGCTTTTTTCACGGTAAAGTTCACGGTGCCGCCCACTGCGTCGCCGTCCATGTCTGGGCGGATGGCTTTGAACAGCTCGACCCCCGAAAGCATATCGGGGCTTATCATGCTCAGGTCAACCGAGCGGTCGCTGCCATCGGTGGAGGGGATGCGCTCGCCGTTGATGGTAACGGAGGCAAAGCGCGGGGAAAGTCCGCGAATCACGACTTTTTGTCCTTCCCCGGCATCGCGCTGCACCGCTACTCCCGACAGGCGGCCTAACGCCTCGGCAGCATTTTGGTCGGGCAGCTCTTGTAGCTTTTCCTTAGAAATGACGTTCACGATGGTGTTGGAGGCAATCTGTTGGTTGATGGCGGCCTGCTGGCCATAAGCCTGTGCGGCGATGACCACCTCTCCCATTGTCGTGACGGCTTCCCCCAGCACGAAATCCATTTCCACCGTCTCGCCAGCAATGAACTCAACGGTGCGCTCTATGGCCTCATACCCCGTGTACGCGACCCTGACGCTGTGGCTGCCAACGGGGATGTTCGTCACGCGGTACATCCCATCCGCAGTGGAGACGGCCCCTAAGGCGAGGCCGGGCAACGCCACCGTGGCAAAGCCGAGCGGCCCTTTGGAAGCCGCGTCGGTGATTTTTCCTTTGAGAATGGCACTTTGGGCCACCGTGTTGTCCAAGCAGCACAAAGCAGCGAAAACTACCAAAAGGCAACGCACGTCGTGTGTTTTAAGCAAAATTGATGCAGAAAGTGGCATTTTCTAACTGAGCAATCGTTTGCGCAAAAAGAAATGTTTCATTGCGACTTTTCCAATTGACGGACAAAACATCGTGCTACCCCTAACATTGCTTTATTTAATTCTGAATTTGTCAAAATTGGTCATTGTTTGACTCAAACAATGGCGCCTCCCATGCCTGCTCGCTTTTGGCGATGACGACCGTCGCCACTGCGTTGCCGACAAAATTGGTCATGGCCCGCGCCTCCGACATGAACCTGTCCACGCCCAACAACAACGCAAGACCTTCAATCGGCACCGTTGGGATACTGGCCAATGTGGAGGCAAGCACCACAAATCCTCCCCCCGTGACGGCAGCTGCCCCCTTGGAAGTGAGCATCAAAACCCCCAAAATCGTGAACTGCTCGCCCCAAGAGAGCTGGACACTAAAAGCTTGCGCCAAAAACAACATGGCCATAGACAAATATATCGTCGTGCCATCCAGGTTGAAGGAATACCCCGTAGGCACCACAAGCCCCACAATGGCTCGCGGGCAGCCAAAAGTCTCCAACTTGTGCATCAGCTGAGGCAGCACCGCCTCCGACGACGAGGTGCCCAACACCAGCAACAGTTCTTCGCGCAGGTGCCTGAGCAGGGCGAGCAATCGAAAGCCGTACAGACGGCATATCCCAGCAAGCGCGATAAAGACGAACAGCGTCATGGTCAGATAAACCGCCGCCATGAGCTTGCCCAACCCCAGCAACACTCCCAGCCCAAACTTGCCCACCGTGTATGCCATGCCGCCAAACGCGCCGAACGGGGCTAGGCGCATCACAAGGTGCAGCACTTTGAAAAGCGCCTTGAGCAAGCGGTCGAAAGTACCCATCAAGTGTTGACCAGTATCGCCCAAAGTGTTGAGGCCGATGCCAAACAACAGCGCAAAAAACAAGATTTGCAAAATGTCGCCCTTGGCAAATGCCTCCACTACATTGGAGGGCACGATGTGGGTGAAAAAAGCAACCCAGTCCATTCCCAACGCTGTTTTTTGGTACTGCGCCACTCGCTCCGCACCCGCCTCCGCCGCAGAGGTGTCCATCCCGTCGCCCGGGCGGGCGACGTGGGCCACGCCCATACCGATGAGCAGGGCAAACGTGGTCACCAGTTCAAAGTATAGCAAAGCTTTGCCACCGATGCGACCCAGTTTTTTCATGCTGCCCACACCGCCTACGCCCAACACGATGGTCAGGAAGATTACTGGCCCAATGACCATCTTTATCATGTTGATAAAAGTGTCCGCCACGGGCTTCATCGCTGCCCCCCACGCCGGAGACAGGATGCCCACTGCAATGCCCGCCATTATCCCGATGATGACCTGAAAATAAAGACTATGGAAAATAGTAGGAATGCGCATTGGATTTTTTGGGGAATGACGCGCAAAATGGCCCTCGCCCCTGAAAGGTCAATATAGCCTGCGTATGCCGCGTGCCGCCAAATCTTGCCCAATCTGGATGTTCGATGATTTTTTTCTCGCAAGATGGTAACATTTTTTATTTGCCGCGATATGCCGATGTTAGGGCATTTGTTTCAGTAGATAGTTGAAGTAATTGTTTTCATTTGGTTTTTTGGGGTTATTAGGTGGGCCGGGCGAAAGCCTGGCCTGCCTTTTTTTAAAAAGCGGCATTTTTGCAAAAAGTATCGCCCCAGTAAAGAAACTTTGCCAACTATGCCTGCAAGGTCTGCTCATCGCCATTCTCATTCAAAGCTTGTTGCTCGCCGGGCTGTGTTTCACTATCCGCTGAGGCGATGTCGCCAACCGATGGCTAGGCATTTATTTCCTCACCATCGCTTTCCAGCGGATTTTCTACCTCGTGCTGCCCTATTCGGACTGGGTACATCGGCATCCGGCATGAGTATGTGCCTACGAGGTGTCGCTGATGTTGGGGTTTTGGTCCCTGCACTGCTTTGTGCTGCACCTGCTGGGGCAATCCAAACGCCGCATGACTCATATTTTTGTCGCGTTGACCAGCTTATCGCTCGTCGTCTTTTTTGTTGGCTTTTACAAGGGATACTGGGCCGAGGCAGAGGTCTATTACCACCATTTGTATTCGACGATACTGGGGATTTGCGTGAGTTTCTGTGCTGTTTTTTTTCAAAGGGTACACATTTTTTCAGGTAAAAACCCAGTCGAAGTTCTTTGACAATTCGGAAAAGAAGTTAATGACGCAGTCGCAGTCGTTCCTGATGGCCAGTTGTGCGATTGCGATGGGGCCTATTTTGGGCAACCTGTCCTTTCGAACGATGACCTCGAGCCTTTCGACTGGCTCTTTTTCCTTGATGAACACCCCCATGCAAAAACTGAGGACGAAGGAGAAAGCGGCCACGATGATCAGGTTTGCCAGTTTTTTGGGACATTTCAGCCGTGTCTTGTGGAGGTAGAAGCCGGCAGACTTGAGGTGCTTGAACAAGGTTTCGATCTTGAACCTCCGTTTGTAGTAATGGCAGGCCTCGTGGCCCAGTTCGAGGTTGGTCAACAGGAACAGGGGCTTTGAGTGCCCTTTTCCGCGCCAGTACACCGCGTTTGCCAGCGGCAGGGCGCCCCCGATAAAGCAAATGCTGCGGGTGGTACGCAAAGAGTCGAAGCGTGCGACCTCGCCGTCAAAGTCGATGAGGCGGTCCGAGGACGTCCTGACCACGAACAGCCAACCGTTCTCCACACACCACTGCCGCAGGCCCTGACCGTCAAACTCCCCGTCGCCCAAGAGCACGATCCTGAAGCCCGGCGGACAAAAGTGGGCGACCATTTTGACCAGGTCGGTGTGCATCTCCTCTGGGAAATGCCCCTTTTCCCCCTTTTTGACCACCCAAGCCACCGGAATGGCAAAGCCTCGGCACATGACCGAGAGCATCAACGTCGTGTTGGCCGAGCCCGTCTGGCTGCCGTCCATGACCAGCACGAGCTCGCCCTTGTCCGCCAAGCCCAGCAAAAAGTACTGGGCGAAGGGCAGGTAAAAGGTCTGCCAATCGGTCCACTTGTTGCCCAGCCAACGCTTGGCCTGCTGCAACAGGCTGGACTTCTTCCTCGCCCGGTAAGCCTCCGTGGCCTCGCTCAAACTCTCCAAACGACAGTGCCCGTTGCGCACGCAGGCTTGGATCAGGCTCGCCATCAGGCAAACACGCCTGGACAATTGGCCGCTGCTGGACCCGGGTATGACCCTGTGTAAAAAATCGAGAATATCTTTGTGGGCGCTTCGGCGCATATGGAAGGGGGGATTTTGATTAGGAACCACAAATTTCCCCTCCATTTTTCTTTTCCGACTTTTCAAAGAACTAAGCCCGGTTTCTTAACCGGAAAATGTGTACCCTTTCAAACTGTTTTTGTCGCTTGGGATTGCCTGCGACGTATTCGCGAGGCACTCGCAACCACCGATTTCGGCGGACCGCGCCTGCGCTTTTTGCTGGGGGCAACGCGCTGGCTTCTGTACTTTTTGGTGCTGCGCTCTTTTTTGACCTTGGTGTTCATCGCAATTCGCCTCACAGCCATGGGCGACCCCTCCCTGCTGGCCGACATGGAACACACATATTTAATCGGCGTCAGTTTGCTGCTGATTTTGTTGTTGACAATCATCGCTTATTTTGCCCTGCGCAATCCCGCTATTTTCGACCACTTCCAGGAGCTTCAGAGCGGCGGCACAGTAGTCATCAACGGGGAGTTCAACAACGCGCCTGACGCGGTTTACAGCGGCGGGCTTGTTTCACTGTCAGGCGTGTTCAACAACGACGGCTCCGTGAGTACGACCCTGACCGTCAATAGCTCGGGCGTGTTCAACAACAACGCAGGAGCAACATACACACAGGGCGGAATCATCACCGTCAATGGCACTCTCACCCCCCCCCGGAGCCAATTTCATCGCCAGTAGCAGCAGCTTTCGATGAGATGGCACATTCGTCGGAAATTTGACACCCGGAAGCTCCGTGCTGCCTGGCAGCACAGGCAACAATATCGGGACGCTCTCGGTGGATGGCAACTACAACAACAACTCAAAAGTGCTTCAGATACAAGTGAACGGAACCCTGAACGGCAATCACGACCTCCTGCAAGTGACTGGCACGGCCACCCGTCAGGCACTTTGCAGATAATCGTCGGCTATTCACCAAGCAGCGGCGACCAGATAACCGTGCTGGCCTCCAGCAGCCTCACCGGGACATTTGCCGTGTTTAACGCGCCAAGCGGCTGGTTTGTCAACTACAATCAGCCCAACACAGGCGATGTGACGATCTCTTTTGGAGCCCCTCTGCCAGTCGAATTGGTTGATTTTCAAGGAAAATACTGGGATGGCTCAGTACACCTCCATTGGACGACAGCCTCCGAACACGACAATAGAGGCTTTTATGTGGAGCGCCTGCAAGCTAATGACAACTTGCCCGAATCATTGGGTTTCGTGCCTGGTAGCAGCCATTCCTCCGCCCTGCAGGCATACAACTTCAAAGACATGAATCCTCGCCCCGGCATGAACTACTATCGCTTGCGACAAGTGGATTTTGACGGAAAAACACAATTTTCAAAAATAGTGGCGGTGGCCGTCACACAAACCGCTTACACCGTCATTCACCCCAACCCCAGCGACGGGCGCAATGTTTGTTTGCCTTTCTCAATCGAGCAAGACGCCTCGCTGGAAATCTCCGTGCTGGAAACGCAAGGCAAAACCATCCTAACAGAGCGGCGCGAAGTAATAAAAGGGTTAAACATGCTGACGTTTGACTGGAAAATACTGGGCAGCTGCACTTACATGGTGACGCTCACCGCACCGAATCTTTACACCGCCCAACGACTCGTCGTGCAGCAATAAGTGTAACACCACAAAAGATGAGCATCATCGCTACTGCTCCACTCGACACCTTGCTGATTTTTTTCGGCATCCTGACTTGGACGTTTTGCGCTGGTATGTTTGAAAAAGGCAAACCCGCCTGACAATACCGTATTTTGTAATGTTCAGGGGCAGCCAACACCGTTTTCGTCTATGTTGGAAATAAGCACCTATGCAGCGCAAACAATTTATTCGCGGTGCCGCCGCCACCATATTCGGAGCCTGTTTGCCGCCCGACACACAGGCCGAGCCTCAACACCTCGTTTCCCAAACCACATTCTGCCCCCCGTTTTCCTTAACCGACGTGAAAATTACCTCCGTCAAAGTATTTCCCCTTAAAAATGCCCTTTTTGTCAAAATCGAGACAGATGCTGGCTTTAGCGGTTGGGGAGAGGGCGACCACGACCACACACCCATCATCGCAAAAGCCGTGCAGGAAGTGTGCGCACCTGCATTGGTGGGGCAATCGCCGTGGCTAAGCGAGTACCTCTTTCAGAAAATCCTGTTCGAAGCAGAGGATTTAGGCTCCACCGGGTTGCTGCTCGGGGCCCTGGCTGGCATCGACAACGCTCTCTGGGATTTGAAGGGCCGCTTGGCGGGATTGCCTGTGTGGGCCATGCTGGGCGGATGCCAAACCTCCAAAATCCGGCTATACGGCAGTTTTGGGCGCAGCAAACCGGGTGGCTGGAAATCGCCTGATGAAATGGCCGCCACCGCCGCCCGATTCGTGGAACAGGGCTTCAGCGCCGTGAAGCCCCGTATGCAAATCCGCCTCCTAAACGTGGATCCTGACCCCGACCCGACCTACGAGGTGGTGCGTGCGGTGCGAAAGGCCGTTGGCGACGACATCAAGGTGTTTGTGGATTTCAACAACGGATACACACCCGCTCGCGCCATCGCCTTGGGCAAAAAACTTTATGAGCATTTCAACATCGCTATAGTGGAAGAGCCCGTCACCTACCACAACTATCACGATTTGGCACAGGTGGTGGAGGCGCTCGATATTCCGGTAGCCGCTGGCGAGCACGAGTTTAATCGCTGGCAGATGCGCGAGCTCATCACGCAAGGCAAAGTGGACATTGTGAATACCGACATAATAAAAGCAGGAGGCATCACCGAAAACCGCCGCATAGCCGCCCTAGCCGCTGCTTTCGACCGCCGGATCATGGCACACAACACCCGCCCCACGCTGGCATCGGCTGCCACCCTGCACCTGCTGGCTTCCTTGCCCAACATCGAACGCTGGCAAGAAAGCAGCGGCCCCCGCCCCGAAATGGGCTTGGAGCCTTTTTTCCATAACAAACTGACTTACGAAAACGGCCACTTGCTCATTCCGCAGGGGCCCGGCCTCGGAATTGAGGTGAACGAGGAAGCGTTGGCCAAGGCGGTGCGAAAATAGGCCTCCGCGCCTCGAATCATTTATGCCTTATCGCCTCCAAATATGTAGCGATTGCTGCGCGCTGTCCGAGCAGATATCGCCTCAACATGAGAGGTGCGGCCCCACACTATTGGACATTTTCAAATTTGCCACGAAGTCACAAAGGCGCAAAGCAAAATACGCATTGATTGGCCGCATTTTGTGCCTTTGTGTCTTTGTGCCTTTGCAGCACGAAAATAATGTCCAGTAGCGCGGGGCGGCCCTATCCATTCCGGTTGCAACCAACTTCCAGTCTAAAAACGAGACGACAGCATACTTTTTCCCAGTTTTTTATAGGTTTGAAATGCGCGTCGTTTCCCACGCCGTTCGCACGATGCTCGCCCGTATCAGACGAACAGCCATAAAACCCAAACACCTAGCAAGCCCGTTGCCCCCATTACCGCTGTCGTCAGGGTGTACGTTTTGAGCGCCCGCATTTCGTCTAGCTCGCCAAATTTGGATACAACCCAAAAATACGAGTCATTGGTGTGGGACACAACCATCGAGCCAGCCCCCATAGCCAGCAATACCAGCGAGCGAGCCGCATCGCTCTCACAACCCAACGCGGGCAAGAACGGCGCAAGGATGCCCGCCGCAGAAATAACCGCAATGGTAGAACTGCCCTGTGCGGTTTTTAGCACTGCCGCAAGCAAAAACGGCACGAGCAGCCCCAACCCGCTGGTCGCCAAGGCCTGGCCAAACACTTCGCCGATATTTAAGGCTTTGATGACCTCACCAAAAGCCCCGCCAGCTGCCGTGAGGAGCAGGATGTTGCCCGATTTGGCAAGCGCGGTATCAAGCAAAGGTGCCCAATCCGCACGGGGCATTTTTCGCAGTAGCGGTATGCAGAACAAAATGCCTATGAAAAGAGCTACTACTGGGTCGCCCACCATTTGAAGCAGTGGCCACCAAACAATGGCTTCGCCATAATCGGGGCTAAGGCTTAGCATTGATTTGAGACCAATGAGCATTATCGGAACCAAAATAGGCGGCATAGCCAACACCGGGCGAAGGCGAGCGGCGTGAGGGGGGGGAGCAACGGCTATATCTTCAAACGACACGGTAGGCCAACGGCTCAGCCATTTCCCCAAAAAATAGCCTGCCGCTGCGACAGGCAGAGCGACCAGCCCACCTAGCAACATGACCAGCCCCAAGTCGGCCCGTAAAATGCCCGCCGCCGCAGTGATACCGGGGTGAGGTGGCACCAAACAATGCACCGCATACAAGGAAGAGGAAAGCGCGATTACCATCCACAAGCGCTGCCCCGGCGAACGCTCCGAGAGCGAGCGCAACAAGCCCGACAATACCACAAAACCCGAATCGCAAAAAATAGGAAGCCCCACCAAGTAGCCCACAATGCTCAGCGCGAGCGGCGCTTTGCGCTGCCCCGTGCGGCGCAGCACGGCGCAGGCAAGGCTGTCCATAGCACCGCTTTTTTCGAGCAAAACACCGAGTGTGATGCCCAAAATAATGAGCAACCCGATTTTTTCGACGGTGCTCCCAATACCCGTTTTGAGTGCCCCAACGACATTTTCAGCATCCAGTCCCGCTGCAACCCCCGTCGCGGCAGCAACGAAGAGCAGCGCGAAAAACACGTTGAATCTGAATCGTGCGGAGAGCAAAATAATGGAGGCGATGGCCGCTACAAGTAGAAAGGCTGTGTAAAACATGGCTCAGGCACGGATGGTCTGAATGAAGCGACACACTTCCTGTACTTTTTCTTCCAGCCTCAGCCAATCCTTTTTCTCCAAAATCTCACTGGAAATCAATTTGCTGCCTATGCCCACGCAAGCCGCCCCGGCCTCGAACCACTCGCGCAGGTTAGCCTCGTCGGGCGAAACGCCCCCAGAAATCATGGCTCGCGTCCAAGGACATGGAGCGCGGTGAGCTTTGAGGAACTGTGGCCCCAGCACTTCTCCGGGCGCAATTTTTACCAGCTCGCAGCCAAGTTCCTCCGCACGGCCAATCTCCGAACTGGTCGAAACCCCGGGTATGATGGCGACTTTACGACGGTTGCAGGTCAAAATCACATCCTCGCGCAGCAGTGGCGTGATAACAAAATCGGCTCCCATTTGGAGATACAAGGCTGCCGAGCCTGCATCTTGAACAGAGCCGACGCCAAGCAGCAAGCCGGGTAGTTCGCGCATCGTGCGTTTGCGCAGTTCAGCAAACACCTCGTGGGCGAAATGCCCTCGGTTGGTAAACTCCAGCACCTTCGCCCCGCCCCGATGACAAGCAACCGCAACCTCAAATGCCATTTGGGGAGCGGGGTGATAAAACAATGGCACAAGGCCGGACCCTGCTATTGTTTGATAAGTGGCTAAACGGTCCATTTTATGTCTCGTATTTTAAGTAACATCCTCAATGGTTCGTGAAGAATTTGAATAGTGACAAAATGACCCTACAACTGGATATTTTTCACACAACGCCACAACGATGTGAAGTGCAAAGCGGGTAGTGTTATACCCAGATTAAAGAGGATTTGAATCTGCCCATTGGCAAGGCAGGGATTTCCTTGATTGATTTGCATGATTTCCAAAGGATTGCGAGCGCCGTTCGTTCAAAACCACCTTGTCAGAACCTGTACTCAGGGGTTTGCCCGGCCAAGTGAAGCGGACGGGGCTGATTTGCGTTGACTATAATTCGTTGTGTCGTCGTGGCGTTGTGTGAGATTTCAGGGGGTACACATTTTAGTCCAAAGAAAACAGGAGTAGTTCTTTGACAAACGGAAAAGAAAACAGAAGGGGAGTTTTGTGGCTTCTGACACAACAATCCCCCCCTTCCTTATGCGCAAAAGCGCCTACAAAGATATTGTGGATTTTCTGGCAAAGACCAGTGAAGTTGCACCCCGAGGCAACCACCTGCGCCGCCTTCAGACGATGGCGAGCCTCGTCCACGGCTGCATGAAGAGCAAGTCGTGCGCGGTGGAGGGCATGAGCCAGCCCCGGCACGGCGAGGGTACGGGCAACAAGAACAGCCTGCTGCAAGAGGCGAAGCGCTGGCTTGGGAACAAATGGGTGGACTGGCAGTTGTTCTTCCTGCCGTTGGCGAAACGCTTTTTGGGCATGGCGGCCAAGGGGGGCGAGTTGGTTTTCGTCATCGATGGCAGCCAAACGGGCACCAAGCACAGCAGCCTGATGCTCTCGGTTTTGTGCGGGGGCTTTGCCCTGCCGCTCGTTTGGCTGGTCAAGGAGGGGGAAAAGGGGCACTTTCCCGAACAAATGCACTTGGACCTGCTGCACACGCTGCTGCCCATAGTACCCGAGGGTTGCCGCAAGGTACTCTTGGGCGACGGCGAGTTCGACGGGCAGCAATTGCGCCGATGGTGCGCCGACCAGCACTGGGAGTTTGTCCTGCGCACTTCCTGCGACCGGGTGGTGGACTGTGGCGGCGAAACGGCGCGCATGGATGCCCTGTCGCCCGCCAAGGGCGAGCGGGCGGTGTTTGTGCCCGATGCCGTGGACGGCATCAACGCCGTGTGCTGGCACGAAAAAGGCTTCGACAAACCTATTTTCCTGCTCACCAACATGGATGTGGGAGACATGGCCTGCTCTTACTACCGAAAGCGGTTCAAGATAGAGACCATGTTCAAAAACCTCAAATCAAAGGGGTTTCAACTCCACAAGACCCAAATCAAGGATGCCGACAGAATCGCCAAACTGATCTTGATCGTCGCCACGGCGTTTGTCCTGACCTTTTGCCTGGGCTGTTTCGTCAAACACTATTGCCCCGTCGGCAAACTCAAAACATTCCTCCGAAAGGATAAAATCGAAAAAATGGGGCCTATCCATCTGGCCCAAAAGTGTTGGGACGAAGCCTTTCACATCGCCTTAGATTTCTTTTCTGATTTGTCAAAGAACTTTGACTGGGTTTTTACTTGAAAAAATGTGTACCCCCTGAAAGTGTGAGATAAAAATGTCCGGTAGTGTGCAAAAATGACTTAATTTTTTGAATTTCAACATCTCGAAAGCACTCGTGACGTAGTTGGAGCGAACGATGATATTTTTTGCGCAGTTGGGGAACCTGCAAAAAACAAGTGATTTACGAATATCAATTGACCATGCAATTCAAATTCTTCACGAACCATTGGCACAGGTCTCTAAATTTCTATTCGTTCAAATCTCGGCGTGAGTGCCCGCATGATGAGCCATGCCATCAAATAAGCCAGGCTACAAACAACAAACATGATGTAGTAGCCAGTCTGGATACTGCCGAGCGCCTTGTAGTGGTCAAACAACAGCCCTGCCAAACTCGCAATCAATATACCGCCAATAGCACCTGCCATACCGCCGATACCCGTGACAGAAGCGACAGCCTTTTTGGGAAACATATCCGAAACAGTAGTGAAGATATTGGCGCTAAAGCCTTGGTGCCCAGCCGTCGCTATGCCGATGATGAAAATGGCTAACCACATATTTAGTGAGCCAAGTGCCTGAGAAAATAGCACAGGCAGCGCAAAAAAAGCAAAAATAAGCAAAGTGCGTCGCCGAGCATAAAAAGGCGCTATCCCTTTTCTCTCAATGAAGTAGCCTGACAGCCAGCCGCCCATTACGCTCCCTATCGCTGCAAGCAAATATACCGTCGCCAACGGAAGCGACAGTTGAGTCTTGGTAAGCCCATACTCGTTTTTGAGGAAAGATGGTAGCCAGAACAGATAAAACCACCAAATCGGGTCGGTGAGCAATTTGCCAATGACAAACGCCCATGTTTGCCGGAATCGCAGCAGTCTGAACCACCTGAACGGCTTTTCATCCGACTGGGCATTAGCTACCTCGGCCTCATCGCTGTTGATATGTGCCAGTTCCGCGGCGTTCACTTTCGGGTGCGTTTCAGGTTTTCTGTACATCGCCCACCAAAAGAACAACCAAACAAAACCTACTGCGCCAGTCAATATAAACGCCATTTCCCACGAAAACATGACTGCAATGACTGGCACCATTAGTGGTGCGAACACAGCTCCGATATTGCTCCCGGTATTGAAAATGCCCGTCGCAAGTGCGCGTTCTTTTTTGGGGAACCATTCGGCTACTGTTTTGATGGCTGCCGGGAAGTTGCCAGCCTCACTCACGCCGAGAAACCCGCGTACGGCAATAAAACCCGCCGTATTACCCACAAAACCATGCAAAATGGCCGCAATGCTCCACAAAACAATGGAAGCCGCATAGCCAATCTTTGTGCCAACGCGGTCAATGATGCCGCCTGCCAAGAGCAAGCCAATAGCGTATGCTATTTGGAAGGCAATCACTATGTTAGCGTAGTCCTGCTCCGTCCAGCCAAACTGCTTGTCCAAATAATCTTCTTTGAGCAGACTGATGACCTGACGGTCAAGATAATTGATGGTCGTTGCAAAAAACAACAGGGCGACAATACTCCAGCGATATTGAGTCATCGATATTGATGCAGCTCGTTGAGAGCGATGAGGCAATGCGGGGAGAATTGAGCAAAAGACGCTCCCAATAGCAGTTCTCCCTGATAGGACAGCGATAATCGATGAAACAAAATCAAGTCTCGCCGGGCGATGTTGTGCCGTACTAAATGCTCTGAACCATATATCCTCGAATCACCTCAGCAAAAAGGTGACCGGAAAGTCGGCAGCCATTCGCAATTGGTATAGTCAACGCAAATCAGCCCCGTCCGCTTCACTTGGCCGGGCAAACCCCTGAGTACAGGTTCTGACAAGGTGGTTTTGAACGAACGGCGCTCGCAATCCTTTGGAAATCATGCAAATCAATCAGGGGCATCCCTGCCTTGCCAATGGGCAGGTTCAAATCTTCTTTAATCTGGGTATAAAAGGTTTTGTAATAGGTGTCATCCCGGAAGCATGGAGGGGCGACACCTCAGAACCCGACAAAGCGAGAATAGCTGGAAAGCCAGAGAAAATGGCAGTTAGGGTTTCTTTATAGTTGCAACAACCTTTCCCATGCCAGCATCAAATTTATCTCCGCTGATGTCTGGCACAAATACCCCTCGTAGATGCTCAAACACTTTAGATAAGTTTTGACGATGCTCTACCGTACGTTTTCGAGATTTTTCAAACTGTCCATAACCCAATCCAGATTTTTTGGCCCTCTCTATTTTCGCATCCAACTCGGCAGTTTTGGCATCCAATTCCTCGGCGACCTCAAAAAAGAAATCATCGTCGAACAATGCGTCATCAATCATCACTGGGATAAACCTCGTTTCGGTCAATAAGCTTGCAAACAAACTAAGGTTGCTCTCCATGCCCACCCAGCCTGACTTCAGACTGCTTTTGGAAACTAATGAAAGGATGTGCCCGTTGCCGCGGATTTGTTCGACAATAAATTCTTCGATGGGCTGCCCGGGAGCCATCTCCTCTGAATCAATGGAAACCCTAATCCCGCTATTTTTCAAAAAAGCAGCCATGCGATTAGCAATCTCACTATCGTGATGATTGTAGGAAACAAACACCCGAAACGAATTGTCTGCTTGCGCGCTATCCGAAACTGAATGCTGACTCGCCGGAGCGGTGCCTGGATGTACGGACTTCGATGCCATCTCCAGCGCCGAAAAATTGACCCGTGCCTGAATGCGTCCCCATTCGCCAAAATCAATCAGCCCGAGACTAAACTGTTTTTCGCCGTTGTTGTACTGTGATTGGAGCAATATGGCATCTGAGTTCAATTGAACCAAGAGTTGGAGGGCATCTTTGGTTTGGCCCAAGCTGATAAGTTGTTGGATTTTCTCTTTCATCCCGGTTGATGTGTGGTCGAAGAATTGTTGGAAAAGAAGTGTTGCTAAGCAGCGCCAAAGTTAGCGAAACGACTAAATTTTTCTCAAAACACAGTTTTTTCAGCCAAGCGGGGAATTTTTCAAAGCAACTTGTTTTTTTGCGAAAGCGCGTTGTACCTTTGCGCTCCCGAAGCAAGATAGCATCGGTTTTTTTGAAAAAATCGGGTCATAGCTCAGTTGGTTAGAGCGCCACGTTGACATCGTGGAGGTCACAGGTTCGAATCCCGTTGATCCGACAAAAAAGGGTGATTAGCTCAGTTGGTTTAGAGCGCACGCTTCACACGCGTGAGGTCACAGGTTCGAATCCTGTATTACCCACTTAGAGTTGCGGGATGTAGCTCAGCCCGGTAGAGTACACGTCTGGGGGGCGTGTGGTCGCAGGTTCGAATCCTGTCATCCCGACTTGCGGAAGGCTGCCAAAACAGGCGGCCTTTTTTCTTTAATGTCCTACAGCGTTCACATACTTTTCAGTCAGTCCATCCAAAAGTACTACACCTGATACACCGCTGATTTCGACAAGCGGCAGCTGCATCACAACGGCGGGCAGGATGATATTGACGGGAAAAGGTATAGTCAACGCAAATCAGCCCCGTCCGCTTCACTTGGCCGGGCAAGCCCCTGAGTATTGGGTCTGACAAGGTGGTTTTGAACGAACGGTGCTCGCAATCCTTTGGAAATCATGCAAATCAATCAAGGAAATCCCTGCCTTGCCAACGGGCAGATTCAAATCCTCTTTAATCTGGGTATATCTGGTCTCCCGGGATACGATAGGTTGTTTTGGTTTAATGGTTGCAGTCGTCACTTTTGGCGTCGGGGAACTCCGTGGGGTTTCTATTGCAGGATAAGGAAGATAGAAAACAAGCAGGCAGGGCATTGCGCTCGGCCCACCTGTTATAGTCAACGCAAGGTGGTTTTGAACAAACGGTGCTCGCAATCCTTTGGAAATCATGCAAATCAATCAGGGGCATCCCTGCCTTGCCAATGGGCAGGTTCAAATCCTCTTTAATCTGGGTATATCCCCAAAAAACCAAATGAAAACAATCTTAAATCTTGGTGAACTTTAGCACATTTATGTCGCCGTTCCCGCCGCTCGTGTGCTCGAAGTGCATGACATTGTCTCAAAAAGAAATGATGCGCCAATCTTCTTCCAATTCCGACAGTGCGCCCGGCACGGTGCCTGTAAAATCAATCAGGAATTTGCTGGCACTATCGTCAAAGCCAGTCAGCCAAGTCCCGTTCCAAGTTTGGCTGCCGTTGGTGGCGCTCAAGCTGCCATTGGCATCGGAGTCAAAAGCGTAGCCAGCATAGTTGCTCGTTTCATCTTTTTTGTCGAAAAAACAACTCACTTTCCATTGCCCAGAGGATGGCGTGAAATCTTGCCGCCAGAGGGGGTGTCGTCGCTGTTGGTACGAGCGAAGAAAAAAACAATGACGTTGGGAGAATGGCGAGCAGGCTTCTTATATTTTTCATCGCCGTAAAATTTTGATTGAAAAAACAGTCAAATTGTGCTGCAAAGGATAGTGCAGGGCGTAGCTCCGCCAAGTTTATCTGCCCGAGCGGGAAGTCGAGACAGCCGAACTGGTCAGTTTTGATATTGAGCCGCGAGCTGCGGTTTTAATTTTCGGCCTACATTAGCCGCTCATTTTCTAACCAGATTAGTGGCTAACCCAAATTCTCATGCCAGTAAAAGATTACTCGAAGGATTCGCTCGAACTTCACAAAAAGTACAAGGGCAAAATCAGCGTCCGCCCAAAAGTAGCCGTCAACACCACAGATGACCTTTCCATTGTTTATTCGCCCGGTGTGGCAGCGCCCTGTTTGGCTATCGAGGCCAACCCCGACGAAGCGTACAACTATACCATCAAGGGCAATACGGTCGCAATCGTGACCGACGGCTCGGCGGTGCTCGGTCTGGGCAACATCGGCGCGGCAGCAGCCATCCCTGTCATGGAAGGCAAGGCCATGCTGTTCAAAAAATTCGCGGGCATAGATGCCTTCCCTATTTGCCTGGCCTCACAGGACATGGATGAAATCATTCGCACGGTGCGCAACATCGCGCCGGTTTTCGGCGGGGTCAATTTGGAGGACATTGCCGCCCCCAATTGCTTCATTGTCGAAGAGCGCCTTCAGGATTTGGGCATCCCGGTGTTTCACGACGACCAGCACGGCACGGCTGTGGTGGTGCTTGCCGCCCTCATCAATGCCGCCAAAGTGGTGGGCAAAAACTTGAACGACATGAAAATCGTCGTCAATGGCGCTGGGGCCGCCGGTATCGCTATCACCAAATTGTTGAAAGGCCATGGCGCAAAACGCCCGAAAATCAGCGTGCGCGATGTCATCCTCTGCGACACAAAAGGTGTGATTGGTGGCCACCGTGATGACCTGAACGATTACAAACGTGCCGCGCTCGAATACACCAACGCTGCCAATATTAGCGGCACCGTGTTCGATGCCCTGCACGGCGCGGATGCGTTTGTCGGTGTGAGCAAAGCAGGCTTGCTAAAACCCTCCGACATCAAGACGATGGCGAACGATGCCATCGTGTTCGCATTGGCAAACCCTGACCCCGAAATCATGCCCGAAGAAGCCTACAAAGGCGGCGCAGCCATCGTCGGCACCGGGCGCAGCGACTTGCCCAACCAAGTGAACAACGTGCTCGGCTTTCCCGGCATCTTTCGTGGCGCTTTGGATGCCCGCGCCCCCCGCATCACAATGGAAATGAAGCTCGCCGCCGCTTATGCCATCGCCGCCTGCGTAAAGGTCCCGCAACGAGCGTGCATCATCCCTTCCGCTTTTGATAAAACAGTGGCCAAGCGAGTGGCGAAGGCTGTATTTCGGGCTGCAAAAAAGGGGGTGTGATGCGCAGATTGCGGCATGCCATACAAATCCTCAAGTCATCTTTGGTGAGTACTTTTGCCCGCCAAATTTTTCATTTCAAAAATACCTGACCATGCAAGTTGACTGGAATGGCGTATATCCCGCCGTCACGACCAAATTCACCCCCAACGACGAACTCGACCTCCCGATGTTCGGCCTCAACCTCGACGCTCAAATCGCAGCAGGCGTGCACGGCATTATCCTCGGCGGCACGCTCGGCGAGTCCAGCACCTTGACCGATAACGAGAAAGACCGCTTGCTCACATTCGCGTTGGAAAAATCTGCCGGGCGTGTCCCCATCATCATGAACATCGCCGAAGGCTCCACCCGCGATGCCGTCGCCGCCGCTCGACGCGCCGAAAAACTTGGCGCCGACGGCCTCATGGTGTTGCCTCCCATGCGCTACCGCACCGACCACCGCGAGACGGTCGAGTGGTTTCGCGCCATTGCTGACACAACGTCCTTGCCTATTATGGTTTACAACAACCCGGTGGACTATAAGACCGAAGTGACCTTGCCGATGTTCGAAGAATTGCTCCAACATCCACATATTCAAGCGGTGAAAGAATCCACGCGCGACATCTCCAACGTAACCCGCCTGCGCAACGCCTTTGGCGAGCGCCTAAAAATCCTTTGTGGCGTGGACACAGTGGCGATGGAAGAATTGCTCATGGGCGCCGACGGCTGGGTGGCAGGCCTCGTGTGCGCTTTTCCTGCCGAAACGGTCGCTATCTACAACCTCGTCAAAGCGGAATGGCTGGAGGAAGCCCTGCCGATATATCGCTGGTTTTTGCCCCTACTGGAGTTGGACATCCATCCCAAACTGGTCCAATACATCAAATTGGCAGAGCAAATGACAGGCATCGGAACCGAATATGTGCGCGCACCACGACTTCCTTTGGAGGGAGAGGAACGCGAGCGAGTACTCCGCATCATTGAAGAAGGTATCCGAACGCGCCCCGAATTGCCAGTGTTGGTAATTTAACTCTTTTGTGGTGACACCTTTTGGAAAAGTAGCACGTCTCTTATGGTTGCGCCAGTCAAACTAATTGCCAGCAACCGATGACGAATCCTCCTTCTCCTCCCGTAAAAGAACTTGGGCAGTTCCCGTTTTACAACTTCTACGATTATATCCGCGACAACCATTTGAAATACAAGCAACTGGCTTTTGAGAAAGAGCTGATGACGCGGTTCACTTGCCCGCTCGAAGGCCGTATGCAAGCCATGTGGTCGCACCACAACTACTTCGTGTATGTGCTGGAAGGCAAAAAAATTTGGCATACCCCTACTGGTTCGCACGAGTTGACCAAAGGCTCTTGCATGTTTGTTCGCAAAGGCGCAAACATCGTGGAGCAATTTTTCGATGCCGAGTTTTGCATTTTGCTCTTTTTTGTCTCCGACGAATTTATTTGCGAGACGCTCCGCCCATTGACATTCAAAGCACCTCCAACCATCGAAAAACACCAGCCCGTGTTCCCGGTGCAAGCCGACGCGACCATCACGGCGTTCATGCACGCCATGCTCCCCTATTTTACCCAAAATCCACAGCCCGACAAGACGCTGCTCGAGCTCAAATTCCGCGAGCTGTTGCTCAATGTAGCGCACAACCCGCACAACCGCGAGGCAATCTCATACTTCCGTTCTTTGTTGAATGAGCCTGCTGCTGTCTCCTTGCGGAAAATCATGGAGGACAATTTTCCCTACAACCTCAAACTCGAACAGTATGCCCAACTCTGCAACCGCAGCCTTTCCGCCTTCAAGCGCGATTTCCAAAAAATATACGGCCAAACACCCGGCAAGTGGCTCTTGGAGCGCCGCCTCGCCCATGCCAAAATGTTGCTGATGAAGGCCGACTTGTCCGTTAGCGAAATCGCCTACGACAGCGGTTTTGAGAACCTTTCTCATTTCAGCCGAGCGTTTCGGGAGCATTTTGGAGCGCCGCCTGTCGCTTTTAGGCAAAAAATGGGTTAGGGACGTTGGACAAAATCAGAGCGTTTGCGCTTGGACGTCACGCGGAATCATTTGCGACAAACTACCGCTCGACGCACATTCATTCCGAACCAAAGAGACAAGGTGGGACGATTAAACCTTGTCATCGCCGCCCCGTTTGAGAAAATCGGGTAGAAGACAGCTATTCTCGGTTTGTAAGAGGTGTCATCTTTTGAGGAACGAAAAAGGTGACATCTCGGCCTGTTTTTGAGATGTCACCCCTCCATTCTTACGGGATGACACCTCAGAGCCCGACAAAGCGAGAATCGCTGGGTAGAAAATGTGAAAGCGCTTCGAGCATTCGTTGGAGATGCCCAAGCTCTTCGCGCAGATGAGCGTTTTCATTCCGGAGCGCCAACTCTTTCTCTTTGAGTAGCGGCGAGTCCTTGCCTTCCACGTCAGGCCCAAACAAGTCAGATACCGAGCAGCCGAAGGCGGCGGCGATGCGTTCCAACTGGTCGGCGGTGGGCGACGTCGCGCCAGCCTCTATTCTCTCGTAAGTTCGATGCGAAATGAAGGCAAGTTGGGCGGCTTCGAGTTGCGACACGCCGCGCCGCAAACGTGCCGCACGGATTTTTTGTGAATACTTGGCATGGGATTAAGTTGATTTGGCAAAATAGCAAACTATGCCTCAAATATATGGCAAAACGCGCCAATCATGGCATACCATGCCAATTTTGTCGTTGGATTTAACAATTGAGGGCGGCTATCTTTGTCTTGTCAACGGGAGCAAGCCGAAAATCCCTCCAAGAGTAGGCATCAAACAAATATTTAAGTCATGAAAAAAGCAATTCTTTTGTTCCCTCCCTGCCCCGCGTGGTGTGCTTACCATCCGGTCGTGACAAACTTATTTAAAGCGACCCAGCTTTTGCTCGCTCTCATTGTCGCATTCCAGTTAAACGCTCAAACACCATCCTCTATCATTGTGGGGTCTTTTGTGAATGGAATACCCACGCTTACCAAGACGGATGCCGAGCTGACATCTTCTCTTGCTTTCGTGTTAAATAATGCAACGTTATCGAATGCCGCAATGTCAGTTGGCACCGACACGCTTGGCAGCTATTACTACATTTTAGCAACAGCTACTCGTCCCAATCAGTATAATCCGAGCCAAATGTACATTATACTTTCTCAAAACGGCGAAGACATAGTTTTTGTCGCAACAGGTGATGGTTCGGGATGTACAATGGAATGTATTGCTGGCTTGCCATGTACAGGATGCGATACAGTCGTTTTTGAAACATGTAAAAGGATGAGGTGTACTTGCCACAGCGGAAGTGGGGGGTGTAATACTAGCATCACTTTCCCCAATTGATGCACCACCAGCACGACGCTGCTCGAACTCAAATTCCGCGAGCTGTTGCTCAATGTCGCGCACAACCGCGAGGCAATCTCCTACTTCCGTTCTTTGTTGAATGAGCCCGCCGCCGTCTCCTTGCGGAAAATCATGGAGGACAATTTTCCCTACAACCTCAAACTCGAACAGTACGCGTTTTTGGGTAGTGTCATTTTATGAGTGATACGTTGTAGTTGAAAATGAACAAGTGCAAATAGAGTTCATGCATTTCATCGCTCTTTGAGAAAGAGAGGGTTTTTCTGACAAAGCGACATATCCGCTGGCGCAGGGTATTGTTCCATCGTTCGACATGGGATGTTTCGCCCGACTCCTTGCCGACTAATTGATGCTTGCCCGTATCAATGACCTTGGAGTAGGTCTCCCAAAAGTCGCTGAACGACCTGCATTTTCGATATTTTTTGGGGATCAAGTTCCAAAAACTACGGCAGGTTTTCTCGCTTCTGTCTCCGATAAAAAAAGAAACGATTTGCCTCGTCCGTCTACAAAGCGCTATCCAAACCCATCGTTTTTGTGCTTTTTCATACACAAAAGACCACAGTTCGTCCAGTTCAAGCGCATCATTCTTCTTGGCTGGGAGCAAGGTGGTCACGATGTCAGGCAGGGATTGGGCTTTTTTTAATCCACCTAAGGGCAGTTTGGTGGCTGATGCCAAAGGTTCTGGCAAGCCCCCGTGACGAACTGCGTTCTTGAGCCGCCTTGACGACCAATTCTTTGAACTCCTCGCTTTTACGAACCGTTTGGAAGACCCCGCCAAAACCACATGCCTTGCATTTGTACTTGGGGTTTCCCGAACTATTCGAACCATTTTTGACGATGTGCTCGGAGCCGCATTTGTGACAGCATTTATGTTCTGTTACCATGACAAAAAAATTTGACACAAAGATATTGAACCACCCAATTAATTACACTACCAATCTTGTTAATCCTGTCGAAATTTAAACTTGCGAGACAGCCTCGTTTAGGGTACTTGTCCTCTATAAAATTGATTTTCAGCGAATTAATCTCCGAATTCACGTTCTTTAATGTCTGACGTTCAAACATTTATTCAGGCAGTGATTTCATATCAAAGTCTGAATGGCACACGTTTTACCCAGATTAAAGAGGATTTGAACCTGCCGGTTGGCAAGGCAGGGATGCCCTTGATTGATTTGTATGATTTTCAGAGGATTGCGAGCACCGTTCGTTCAAAACCACCTTGCGTTGACTATACTTTAGAGCGGTTGTGGCTTAGGGGAAGAGGACAGGTCATTAAGGGTCATTGAGGGTCATTTTTGATTTAGGCAAACTTCATCAATGCCCCCCAATGCCCCTTCTTAATGACCCCTAATGCCCCCTTTTACTCCCATTCAATTGTCGCTGGCGGTTTCGTAGAAATATCAAACACCACGCGGTTGATGCCTTTCACGTTGTTGACAATTTCATTGCTCACCTCGGCGAGGAAATCGTAAGGCAGGCGGCTCCACTCTGCTGTCATGCCGTCGGTCGAGTTGACGGCACGGAGGGCAATGGTTTGCTCGTAGGTGCGTTCGTCGCCCATAACGCCCACAGAATGAATGGGCAAGAGAATCGTCCCGGCTTGCCACACCTCGTCGTAGAGGCCGTGTTCGCGGAGTTTTCCGATGTAAATGGCATCGGCTTCTTGTAGCATTTTCACTTTGTCAGGGGTGATGTCGCCCAAAATGCGGATTCCAAGGCCGGGGCCGGGGAAGGGGTGGCGGTTCAGGATATTGGGCGGCACACCGAGTTCTTTGCCTACACGCCTCACCTCGTCTTTGAAGAGCATCCGCAGTGGCTCCACGATTTTCAGTTTCAATTTTTCCGGCAAACCACCCACGTTGTGGTGGCTCTTGATTGTGACAGAGGGGCCGTGAACACTCACCGATTCAATCACATCGGGGTAAATCGTTCCTTGTCCAAGCCATTGAAAATCGGGGTGCGCCTCCGATTCCTCCTCAAAAATCTCGATGAAAAGCCTTCCGATGATTTTGCGTTTTTCCTCTGGGTTGCTCACGCCCGCGAGCGCCGCGTAGAACCGTTGTTTCGCGTCCACGCCCTCGATGTTAAGTCCCATGTCCTCATAAGAGTGAAGCACCTGTTCAAACTCGTTTTTGCGCAACAGGCCATTGTCCACAAAAAAACAAAACAGCCGAGCGCCGATGGCGCGGTGGAGCAAGGTGGCGGCCACTGTGGAGTCCACGCCGCCAGAAAGCGCCATAATCACTTTCTCGTTGCCAATTTGTTGGCGCAAGGTTCCTACCGTTTCTTCCACAAAATGCGCCGCCGTCCAGTCGCCCGTGCAGCCACAGATGTCGCGGACAAAATTTTTCAAAATCTCGAACCCTTCGAGGCTGTGATACACCTCCGGGTGGAATTGGATGCCGTACACTGGCGCGGCAAATTGGCCGTTTTTCGAGCGGAAGGCCGCGTAGGGGATCGTGTCTGAATGTCCCAACACTTCGAAGCCTTCCGGCAAGCGCAAGATGGTATCCGAATGGCTCATCCACACCTGCGAGCGTTTGGAGATGCCTGCGAAAAAGGGGTCGTTCGGTGCGTTGTGTTGGAGCATCACCTTGCCGTACTCGCGCTTTTCGGACTGCACCACCTCGCCGCCGTAAAAATCCGCCGTGAGTTGCGCCCCGTAGCAGATGCCGAGCATGGGTTTTCTGCCCGCGATTTGATTGAGGTCGAGCCGCAGCGCGTTGGGCCAGCGCACAGAAAAGGGACTGCCAGAGAGAATAACACCTTTAATGTCGGGTGTTAATTCTGACATTTTGTTATAGGGAACGATTTCGCAAAATACGTTCATCTCGCGCACCCGCCGGGCGATGAGTTGGGTGTATTGCGAGCCAAAATCGAGAATCAGGATTTTTTGCATAAAATGTAACGCGAACTTTTAGTTCGCCGGAAAGAAGGAGCAAAGGTAGGGAAAGGCGAGCGGAAAATATTAAGGCGGCGGCGGGGATGCGGTACTGTTGGCAGCCCGCCGTACTATCCTGGCCTGCTGCTTTTTGAAATACTTGCAAGTTAGGGGTTGAACTTCTTTATTATCTGATGTTCAAGTATTTATTCAAGGGGTGGTTTGAAATCACCCCTTGAATAGCGCACGTTTTAAGCATTTTACCTCAACCCCTATTTCGCGTAATATGTGATTGACTGGTTTGGTCAATTTATTTTGGACACACACAAATCGTCATTTCCCATTCGTCATTCCTCAATTCCCAGCACATCCCGCATTGAAAAGAAGCCTTGTTTGTCTGCCAGCCATTGGGCGGCCAATAGTGCGCCACTTGCAAAACCCAAGCGCGAATGGGCACGATGCTCTATTTTGATTTCGTCAGCAGGGCCTGCCCATGCGACGATGTGGGTGCCGGGCACCTCTCCCTCCCGGATGGCGCTCACCGGTATTTCGCCCGGTGCTGGCATCGGAGGCGACAAGGCCCAGCCCGACAACCGGCGCACTTGCTCCACCATGCCTTGCACCAAGGTGAGGGCGGTGCCGCTCGGCGCGTCGAGTTTGTGGATGTGGTGGATTTCGGTGACGGCAGGGGTGTATTCGGGGCGTTCGTTCATCATTTTTGACAGGCAGGTATTGAGCGCGAAAAAGAGGTTGACCCCGATGCTGAAATTGGAAGCCCAAAGCAACGCTCCTTCATTTTTCTCACAAAATTCCTGTGCTTCCGGGAGCCGCTCCAGCCAACCCGTGGTGCCGCTCACCACTGGCACACCCGCTCGAAGGCACTGCATCACATTGTCGAAGGCTGATTCGGGGCGCGTGAACTCGATGATAACATCAGCTTGCCGTAGCAACGCCGGGGTGACTTCCGCGCGGTTTTCCCGCGTGACGCGCCACACGACGGTCGCACCGTGTTCAGCAGCAAGCGATTCAATCGCTCGTCCCATTTTTCCGTATCCGAAAAGGCCGATTTTGAGCATGGTAAGTGTAGTGTGGCAATTTGAGTGTGTGGCAGTGTGGGCACTTCATTTCACCGCACTTTCAGCAATTTAAGGGTCTGGACGACCGTACCAGCCTGTTTGAGATAGATGAAATGAGCGCCCGGTTCGTAGGCCCGGCCCAATTCAAGGGAGCCGTTTGGCTGTGTCAACCCGACGTTTTCCACCAATTGCCCCGAGGCGTTGACCACCATGAGCGAGCAATCGCACGGTTCGGGCAGTTGGTAAATCAGCGTCGTGTGGTCGCGGAAAGGGTTTTCCCGAAGGGCCAGCAAGTCGCGGCCTTTCCATTTGTCGTCGCCCCGGCGATATTCTTTAAAAAGATAGAGCGTCAGCGCCGTGTCTCTCACCAATTTTTGTTCGTGGTGCATCACTTGGCCCACATCTGTGGCGCTGGCTGTTATGTCGTAACTTCCGGGCAGCACGTTGCCAATGCTGAACATCCCTTCCCCGTCGGTCACGGCGGCGTATTCCGTGTCGCGGCCAAACAGATAAACCGCAGCGTCTGGCACGGGTTCGAGGTCGGGCGAGCGAAGCACCTGACCGCTCACGGTGAAGGTGCCGGGCGGGAACATCTCGACATCCAACACGCGCACTTTGCCGCTTTCCATGAGCACTTCCGTCTCCACCGTTTGATAACCTGCTCGGGTCACGCGGGCAGTAAAAAGCCCCGTTTGTGTTTGCCCGGTTTTGTATTGCCCAGTCAAGTTGCTGAATTCCTGCGTGGCTGTGCCGAGCAGTTCCACTTTGGCATTGCCGAGCGGGAACCCCGTGACACCATCGGTGATTTTTCCTTCCAAATAACAAGCGCGGACGTAAGTGGGGGTCACGACCCACAATTCGCCATTGCTGGTGCCTTGTGCGGTGATATTGGTAGCCACTATGGTGCCGGAAGGGAAATAGGGATATACGCCCCAACAACCTTCGGAGCCGCCGCCGCTACCCGTGTATGTGTCGTGATTGCCCACCTGAATCAGGTTGTCGGGTCGGGTCACGTCCACGATAGTGAAGCCATCCTTGTACCATGAAGTGACCGCCCAATTGTCAAGAATGTGCGTGTTGTGCACCATCGAGTTGCTGCCGGGGTTGCTCTGTATTCTGTCCAGTTCCCTCACATCTGTGGGGTCTGACACATCGTAGGCCGCGAGATAGGAGTTGTTCACCTCGTCGGTGGTAAAAATAACGCGGCGGTCTTGCGAAATCCAAGTGTTGTGCGTGAAGGCGTTGGGTGTGATTTGTGTGCTGATGAGTTGCGGGTTGCTTTTGTCAGCCATGTTCACGATGGAAAAAAAGCCGCCGTAGATGTGCCCGCCGTAGAGGGTGTCATTGTCCACATATCCGTCGTGGATATAGTTCTGATTGCCCGCAAAGTTGGTGTTGAAAGTGCCAGCGTAGGTAGGGTTGTAGGGGTCGGGGTTGAGATTGAAAATTTTGGCGCGACCTCCGAACAAGTCGCCGCCATAAGCGTATAAAAATCCTTTGGTGGTGTCAATATGCAGCGCATGAATGCGGTTGAGTTGGTTGGCAATGGCTCCGTCGCCCGTGTAGAAGCGGTGATTCAGATTGGGTGAAGGCAGCCCGCTCAAATCCACGATTTGGATACCCTGCCCCCCTTCGGACACGACGTAGGCGAAGTGCTTGTACGTTTTGATTTCTTTCCAAAGATTGCTTGGCCCCGGTATTTGCACGATTTGTTGCGGCGCGTCGGGATTCGTGACATCCACGATGATGAGGCCATTGCGCCCCCCGACGAGCGCATACTCTTTTCCATCCATGTCGTATCCCCACACGTTGGCGAGGGTTTGTCCCGGAAAAACCAGCTTGGAACGGAAAGTGGTGTTCAGGTTTTGGGATTGGGCAGCGAACGTCGCCCAAAGGACGAGGAGAGGCAGTAGTATTTGCTTCATAACCAAAGTGAAGGATGTTGCAAGGTCGAGTAAAATTTGCGCTCGGAAAGGTCTAACGTTTTTCCATAAATACATTTACATCGGGAAAAAAGCATCCTCAATGTGGCGGATTTCCAACACTTTGTCGCCTTTGAGCAGTACGGCCACGATGTCGAATCGAATCTCCCAGTCATAGTCAATGTGCTCCATATAAGCCCCTGCTGTGCGGGCCATGAGGTCCTGCTTGCGTGCGCCCACGGCTTCTTCTGGCCCGCCATAGCCATCCCCCGCGCGGGTTTTCACCTCGACGAACACCAAAAGCCGCTCATCGGCCCAGGCCACGATGTCTATCTCGCCGCGCCCGGCACGCCAGTTGCGTGCCGCGATGCGCCAGCCTTTGCGCTCCAGATATTCAGTGGCGATTTGCTCGCCTTTTCTGCCAATTTCAAGATGGTCAGACATGTTGTACTTCGCGCCGCCAAGTTTTCAGCATGGCCAAAAGCGCAATTTATTTAAAATCAAGGCAGTCATTCTCGCTTTGTGAGAGGTGTCATCCCGGAAGAATGGAGGCGCGGCATCTCAAAAACAGGAAAAGACTTGCCAGCCTCAATCCGCGTACAGCAGATACTTTTTTCGAATTTCCCGAAACGCCTCCAAATCCGCTTGCCAAGTGGCTCGGATTTCAGCCTCGCTTTTTCCTTCCTCTATTTGCTTTCGGAGCGAATAGGTGCCTGCCAATTGGTCAAAAAATTTGTTTTTCAAAAAAAACGACGGCTTGTTGGGGTATTGCCGATAAAAGTCGAGCAAGTAGCCGAGATTCAATTGCTTTTGCGCCCGCAAGCTATCCACTGGTACCCGCCGAAGGTCGAAACCTTTGCAAACCCACCCTTGGTGCAGTGGGTGACGCGCTCCCGGACCGGGTCGGGGCACAAACCAAAACGAATCGTGGGCAAATTCCGGCGCACCCACTATCTGGAAAGGCCAATCGGTGCCACGACCCACACTGACAACGGTGCCTTCAAACAAGCAAAGCGATGGGTAAAGCAACACGGCGCGTGTGTTGGGCAAATTGGGTGATGGCTTCACAGGCAGGTCGTAGGGCGTTTGATGGGAGTAGCGTTCGCAGGGAATGACGCGCAAATCAAGCCGCTCGGCTTGATGGAACCAATACTCGCCAGCAAACAAACGCGCCAACTCGCCCATGGTGCAACCATGCACGATGGGCAATGGCGCAACCCCCACAAACGATGCGAGCCGCATATCCAACACGGGGCCATCCACATAGTGGCCGTTGGGGTTCGGACGGTCGAGCACGATGACGGGCTTACCCTGCTCCGCGCAAGCTTCCAGCACATAATAGAGCGTGCTGATGTAGGTGTAAAAACGAGCGCCCACATCCTGAATGTCGAACACCACCACATCCACCTCGCGCAGGTCGGCGGGAGAGGGCTTTTTCTTTTTTCCATACAAAGAAACAATGGGCGTGCCCGTGCGGGCATCCTGACCGTCCTTCACCATTTCGCCCGCATCGGCAGTGCCCCTGAAGCCGTGCTCTGGCACAAAAATGCGGCTCACGCATTCGCCCAGGGCACAAAGCGTGTCCACCAAATGAACGGAACCCACCAGGGAGGAATGATTGACCACCAAGCCGACATTTTTGCCTTGAATCTGAGGCAACAGCAAGGGCATTCTTTCAGCCCCCACGACGACGGCAGAAGGCGACACCAACAGCGATGCGTCGCTTTCGACAATATTTGTTTGGGTAAACAGCGTGGGACTCCGATAGAGCAAGCCTATCAGCAGCAAGGTTTTGAGAAAAAAATCCGTCCACTTTTTATTTTCCAAACAAATAGTGTTTTACGTTTGCAAATGTCTGCGAAAAAATGCGACTACCCAAAAAAGGCACGAAAAATGGGGGATTGACGCTAAAACCATCCAAACAACGAATGCCAAAATACGCCATCATAGACGTGGAGACCACTGGCGGCATCGCCCGCCGGGAGCGCATCACCGAAATCGCTATCGTGTTGCACGACGGCGAATCGGTGCTTGACACCTACTCCACGCTCATCAACCCGGAGCGAAGCATCCCGTGGAACATCACGATGATTACGGGCATCACGGATGAGATGGTGGCCAACGCGCCAAAATTCTACGAAGTGGCCAAACGCATCGTGGAACTCACCGAAGGAGCCGTGTTTGTGGCGCACAATGTTTCGTTCGACTATTCATTTGTCCGCGAGGAGTTCGCCCGGCTGGGCTTTGCTTATTCCCGACAACAACTTTGCACGGTGCGCATGGCCCGCAAAACGTTCCCCGGCCTGCCCAGCTACAGCCTTAGCAATTTGAAAAAGCATTTTGGCATACAGGCGGAACGCAGCCACCGCGCCTTGGACGACACCCTCGCCACCGTGCGCATTTTTGAAATGATATTGGCAACGCAAGGCGACAACTCGGTCAAATCGCTCCTGCGCAGCGGCATCCGCGAGGCGAAATTGCCAGCCAACATCACGCTTGAACGCCTCGAATCTGTGCCGGAAAGTTGTGGCGTCTATTACCTGCACGACGAACGCGGCGAGGTAATCTATGTCGGCAAAAGCCTGAACATCAGAAAACGGCTCTTTGAGCACTTTGCTGACCTGACTCCCAAAGGCGAAAAACTCCGCACGGGGGTGGCCGACCTCAGTTGGGAAACCACTGGCAGCGAACTGGTGGCCCTGCTGCTCGAAAGCGCCGAAATCAAGCGCCTCCTACCCCGCATCAACCGCGCCTTGCGCATCCGCAGCCATTCGGGGTGTATTTTCACTTACACCGACCAAAATGGCTACCAATGCCTTGCGGTGGGCAAGCGCACCGCCCGCAACACCAAAAACCTCGAGCTCGTGGCAGACTACCCGAAGGTGGACAGCGCCCGCAGCCACCTGCAAAGCATTGTGCGCCAATATGAGCTGTGTTACCGGCTCAGCCACCTCGATGCCTCCGAGCGAGCCTGTTTCCACTATTCCATCAAAAAGTGCCGAGGCGCTTGTGTGGGCGAAGAGGCACCGACAGCCTACAATGAGCGGGTAATTGCGGCGCTCGAACAACTGAACCGCCGGCTCTCCGGCAGTTTTTTCATTTTGGACAAAGGTCGCAACGCCGACGAAATGGCCGTGGTGGGGGTGCAGGAGGGCCGCTACCTCGGCTTCGGGTATGTGGATGCTTCCATGCAATACACCGCAGAGGACTTGCTCGAATGCTTAGCCACGTCTTTTGAAGACCCCGACGCGGCCAAAATCATTCGGGGCTATTTGGACGGGAAGAAGGGGGCGCGAGTGGTGGGGTTTTGAGTGTTCCAAGTCATAATTTGTTGATGTTTTGCGCTACTGAATTTTTGAAAAACAAATCTTTGCCCCCCCACTTCAAAACGCTCTCAGCACCTCCCCTACCCTTTCCACCATTTTCCTCGTCACATCCAGATGGGTCACGAAACGAATCGTCTGCGGCCCAAAGGAGGTGGCGACGATGTCGTGTTGTTTCAGATGAGCGAGAAAACGCGCGGGGGTAGCTCCGGCCACCAAGTCAAAAATGAGGATATTGGTCTGCACCGGGCGGATGTTGGCGACATAAGGCAAGGCAGCCAACGTGTCGGCCAACAACCGAGCATGTGCGTGGTCGTCTTTGAGCCGTTCTATATGGTGGTCGAGGGCATAAATGCCCGCTGCTGCGAGATAGCCCGCCTGCCGCATACCACCACCCATCGCTTTGCGCACGCGCCGCGCCTCCGCCACGAACGCTTCGCTTCCGATGAGCACCGAACCGACAGGCGCGCCCAGTCCTTTGGAAAGGCATACCGAGAGGCTGTCCACTTCGGCGCCGATTTGAGCAGGCGTGTCGCCCGTCTCCACCAACGCATTGAAAATGCGGGCGCCATCCAAGTGCAGCGCAAGACCGTGCCTGCGGCAGACCGCTCGAATCGCCCGCAATTGCGCCAAAGCATAGATGCTCCCGCCCCCTCTGTTACAAGTGTTTTCGACGACGACGAGGCGACTCACGGGCAGCCAATCGAATCGGGGCCTCACAGCGGCCTCCACGAGCGCCGGGCTAAGAATACCGTTGTCGCCTTTCAGGAGTTGGATGGCGATGCCAGAATGAAAAGCATAGCCCCCCACCTCATACTGGTAGATGTGACTCATTTCGTCGCAAATCACCTCATCGAGCGGGCGGGTATGCACCTTGAGCGCAATCTGGTTGGCCATTGTGCCAGAGGGGCAAAACAACGCGGACTCGTGACCAAAGAGGGCGGCGCATTTCGCCTCCAATGCGTTCACGGTGGGGTCTTCGCGGAACACATCGTCGCCCACCTCGGCAGCGAACATGGCTTCCAACATTCCCGGCGTGGGCTTGGTCACGGTGTCTGAAAGCAGGTTTATCGTCTTTGAAGTCATGGTATCCTGAACTTTTGAAAGGGTCGCTGGCTGCGACACCTGTTTAGGCGGGCGAAGTTGCGATTCTTCCAAAATTTATCCTTCAAAATCAGCGCGAAGCAAAAATTTTATACTTTTGGCAGCCTGAAGCAATCCTAACAGCAGCCATGGAACCAACCCTCTCCCCCGCCCTGCGGCAGGAAATCGAAACGGCGTACAGCCGGATTCAGGACCTGCCGTTCCCGATTTACGCCAGCGACAAATCGGGGAACTTCTTGTTTGCCAACGAGCAAGCGGTTGATTTTTTCATACTCGACCGCACGCGCGACTTATCGTCGTACAACATCACGAACTATTACGAGGATGCCAAGGAACGCGACTACATCCTGCGGCAATTGCAAAATGCGTCGCTCGGCACTTGGCACAACAATCTCACGGTGCGTCTCAAGATTCACGACGAATACCGCAAAATCCGCTTTGTGTCGCAGCCTTTCCGCGATGAGAGCGGCACGTTGTGTGGCCTGCTGTGCATTGCCCTGAGCATGAGTGACATCGAATGGTTCGCGGAATTTGAGGAGATGGTGCACACGGGTTTTTTCGAGGTGGACCACAACTTGGTCATCGTGGATTGCAACCACACGTTTGCCGACGTATTGAAATATGGCAGCCCGGCGGAAATAAAAGGCAAACCGCTCGAAGACCTGTTTTGGGAAACAGACAAGATAGCCGCACTGGCAAAGGAAATCAGAAAAAACCCACACCTCACAGACCGACAGCTCAAACTGCGCCGCAAAGACGGGGCCATGGTAGTGGTAAAGATGAGCTGCATCGGCATTGCCGGAGAGACGGAAGGCATTGCCCGCGTGAAAGGCAGCATTCATGACGTCACGTTCGAGATTATTCAAAATGACCTGCCCGTGGGTTTGTTTTTGGTGAACACTAACCGACAAGGCGAGGAAATCATCTCAAGCGCCAATCTCACCTTTGCCCACATTCATGGCTACGAGTCGCCCAACGAGATACTTTCCAAGCCGATTAGCCAATTTCACCCAAACCGCGCCGCCTACGAAGCCTTCAAAACCGAGCTGAACAAGGCTGCCGCCAACCAGCAGTCGTTGCTCGACTACTACATGGAGATTCAGGACAAACAGGGGCGGCGGCGCAACGTGGTGGCCAACGTGCGCTATGTCGCGGAAGAAAACCAACATCTCCGCGTCGGGGCCGTGTACGACGTGACCGACCATGTGCGCGGCCACACCCGCACGCTGGAAGCCGATTTTAGCTCGATCCTGCACACTTACATCGCCACCATCAACGGGCTGCGCGACACTCTTTCCATGCTGATGAAAGCGCACGGAGAGGATTTGCTAAAAGACGAGACACACATTGACCGCATGAAAGCCGCTGCTGACGCGGTGCGCTGCAAAAAACGATTGGAAGAGGCGCTCAAGGAGCTAAACGCCATCGCGGAAGAACGCAACGAAGGCGTGGAACACTTGGCGCGTCTGTCAAAACTGACCCAAAAACTCCCGTTGGGCGAAACTGGCTCCGAGCGCGAAAAGGACAATGCCGCGCTCAGCCGACGCATCCTCCTCGAAATCAGGAAGCATCTCGATGGGTTGCGCCGGCTCAACCTGCCCCGCGAGATGCTCCGCAACCTGCGCACCGAAGTGGACGAGATGCTTCGGCTGACCAGCATGGTTTCGCTTTCCATCTCGTTGGACGAGCTGAACGAGCGCATCCCGGACTTTTATTATTTCCGCGATTATCTGCGCCGGGGCGAAATCGTGCAGCAAGAGCTCAAACCGCACAACCTCATCCCCATCGTCATGGATGCCGTGCGTTTTCTGGACGAGTTCGCGGCCATCAACCGGGTCAGCATGGTGCTGCAATTCAGCCAACGCGACCATATCCCCGTGTCGTGCCACAAAAACTCGCTCAACCGCGCCTTTCACAACCTCCTCCACAACGCCATCAAATACAGCTGGACAAAAGGCCAAGACCGCCAGCCCTGGGTCAACCTCCGCATCGAACAAAAAGGCGACACGGTGGAAATCACCATCGAAAACTGGGGCGTACCCATCCGCCGCGAGGAGCTGGAGTCTGGCTCTGTTTTCCAATTTGGCAGGCGCGGGCGCGAATCGGAGGACAGGGGGCGCTCCGGCACCGGCATCGGCCTTTACGACGCGCAAGACATCATCAGCAAACACGGCGGCACCCTTCGCATCACTTCCGAGCCTACATTTGGCAATCTGCCCGATATGTATTCCAACCCTTTCATCACCCGTGTTCACATCACTTTACCCATTGCAAAATGACCATTAAACTCCTTTGGATTGACGACAACCTGTTCCATGACCTGACGGAAAAACGCATGGCGCTTTATATGCAGGACGATATAGAGCCGCACTTCGCGCTGGATGCCACCGAGGCATTCTATCGGCTGCGCAACGAGCCGTTCGATGTCGTCATCGTTGACCTCCGCTTGCCACCCGGGCCCGACGATATGTGGAACACTTATCGCGAAAACAACTTTCAAAAATTTGGCTACGCCCTGCTCAATGCCATCATGGGGCCGCAAAAAGACCAATTCGAGCACCTGCGGGAAACGCGGTTTGGCGTGTTCACCATCGAAGCCCAAGAGGAAAACCCCGAGCTGTTCGACGACCCGATTCTCCTTGCCGAAGATAATTTCAAAGTGAAAACCCACGCCTACCACGAAAACGCTTTTATCGAATTCATACGTCACGTCTATAAGTCATTGCACTAAATGATGCTTCTTTTCAACACAAAAGAATGGCTCGACCCCGAATGGCTGGCCACCGCAGCGGGCATTGCCATCACCTTCGTCGTGTTCATCATGGGTGTGCCCTCGCTTATTTTCCAGACCTTCATCGCGGGAGGCCTGCGCGATGTCTATAACGAGCGCCTCGGAAGCGGGTGGGCACGCCTTTTTGTGATACAGGTAGTATTGATTGTGGTGATTTTCCTGTTGAGCAACGTGGGGTTCGACCGCTCCGTGAGCGAAGAACATTCCGGTTGGCTCGTGCCGCTCTTCGTCTTGGCCGCGCTCATACTGGTGTTGATTCTGGGACTTCGCTCTTTGATAAAAAATTTTCGCTCCTCCCGTAACATCGAACAACAACTCTCCGAAAAAATAGCCAACGATGCCATCCGCCATTTTGAGACTCACAAAACGGTGCCGCAAAAGGATTTGGAAGACCTCGGCATATTGGCGCGAGAACTGCGGAGCGGACGAGCCAAAAACATCTTTTTGGAACAATGCGAAAAACTGGTGGAATACCTGCTCAATATCCCGCAGGAACACCGCGACACCAAACTCATCGGCAAAATCCTGAACGATGCCGTCAGCCTTAGCGTCACCTACGACGGCGCGCAGTTCAACAACGAAAACATGCGCAAGGCGCTTGACATCCTGAGCTTCACCTACAACTACATCCTGCACCACACCACTGGCGACTCCAGCAGCTCTTACCTCAACACGACCATCGGCAATTGCATGAAAGAAATCGGCATCAAAGCCATGCACAAGGATGATTTGCTCGCGGTGATGGATGCCGTGGAAAAGCTATCCGCCATGGAGGCGACTTCCAAGGAAATGTTCGTGCTCGGCAACGATGCCTTGCAGCAGGGGCATGTGCAACCCGCCGTCGCCGTCATCAAAAAATTGGGCGGGAAAGTGCGGAGCAGTATCGCGCCCGACCAAGCAGCCAAAGAGGAAGACCAACGCACGTTTTATTTTTGGCTGGGCTTGGTGTCGAAAATTCACCAGTTGGGCGGTGCTGCCCAAGATTTTGCCCGCCGCCGCCTCCAGACCACTCTTGCCTCCTTCGACGATGCCCACGAAGCGTTGCAGGCGCTGTTCAAGGAAACCCAACAGCACTTCTATCAAGTGGCCGATTTCGATACGGTGGATGCGGTGCGCGAGTTGGAGGGGTTCATTTTTTCCAGGTAACGGTAACGTCGAAAGGGTTTCAGCAATTCTCGTATTGTCGGGTTCTGAGGTGTCGTCCCGGAAGAATGGAGGGATGACGTGTCAAAAACAGGCCGAGATGTCCATATTGCTGGACATTTTTATTTCACACAACACCACGACGACACAACGAACTGACTCTACCCGCTTTGCACTTCACATCGTTGTGGCGTTGTGTGAAAAATGTCTAGTAGTATGCGAGATGTCACCTTTTTCGTTCCTCAAAAGATAACACCTCCTACAAACCGAGAATGGCTGAAACCCTTTCGACGTTGGTCCTCCACCGCAACGAGCCTATTTCTTTTTCTTCTGTTGCTGCTGCTTTTCCCGCTCGGCCTGCACCCGCTGTTGTTCTTTCATCGCCTGCTCCAAGCGTTCGCGCCAGCCACCGCCCTTCTTGGGCTTGTTCTTGTTGGCTTCCAGCTCGGCCTTGATTTTTTCGTTGTCAATCAGGAATTGCTTGGTGACCACCGTCTGGCCGATGTTCAGGATATTGCTGAAACACAGATAGAGGGTGAGGCCGGAGGCAAACGAGTTGAAGAAGAACATGAACATCACTGGCATGAAATACTGCATGTACTTCATCACCTTCATTTGGTCAGTCTGCATGGTGGAGGTATCCATCTGCTTCATCGAATACCAAGTGTACCAGAGCGTGGTGACAACCCAAATCATCGTGAAGGCGCTGATATGCGCGCCTGCCCCAAAGGGCAGGTGGAAAGGAAGATTGACGATGCTATCGTAGCTGGAAAGGTCGGTGGCCCACAGGAAACTTTCCTGACGAAACTCGATGGCCGCCGGGAAAAAGCGGTAGAGCGCAAACCATATCGGCATCTGCAACAAGATAGGCAAGCAACCGCCGAGCGGGTTGACGCGATACTCGCTGTACATCTTCATGGTCTCCATGGACATGGCCTGTTGGTCGTCGCCGTGTTTTTTCTTCAAAGCCTCCAAACGAGGTTTGAGGGCGGCCATCTTTGACTGGCTCAGCACCATGCGGTAGGTGAGCGGATAGAGCAGGAGTTTCACCAACAGCGTCAGCATCAGAATCACGATGCCCTGATTGCTGATGAATCGTGCGAGGAAGTCCAGCATGGGGTGAATGACCCAGCGATTGATGGAGCCAAAAATGCTGGAACCGAACGGAATGATGTCTTCCAAGTTGACACCAAAAGCTCGCAGGCGCTCGAATTCGTTGGGGCCTGTGTAGATGGCCATGCTCGCCGTGCCGTTGTCGAGCGGGACGAGGGCAGTGGTTTTCAGCAGCTTCAAATCCGGGTCGGCATCGGTGAACATGATGGTCTCGCCGACGAATTCGCGGAACGAGAAATTGTTGGCGACGAGCGATGTGTTGAAAAACTGATTGGAATGGGCGAGCCACTTGATGGGTTTTTCGCCGAGGCTTTCCGTGTCGTTGGAGCGGCAGTCGCAGTAATCCGCCGACTCCTCTGTTGGCTTGAAATAGACGGTTGACATGCTGCGCTCGTACTGTTGGTTTTTCTCCAACTTGTCGAGGTAATTGACCCACTGAAGGCGGAGCGCATTTTGTGCCAGCACGTTTTGAAGGCCGTTGCCGCCCACCGAGTAATCCAAGCGATAATCGTCGGGGCTGAGCGTGTATTTTTGTTCGAGATAGCGGCCTTCGCCGGCATCGGCGCGAAAGGTCACGGAAGTGCCGTTTTTGTTTGCCGTGAAGTAAAGTTCCTCAGTGTTGAGCTTCTGACCGCCGCTGAGTGTCAGGTCGTAGCCAAAGCGATTTTTGCTGTCTTCAAGCAGGCGTACGGGGTTTTTGAACTCGTTGCCTGCCGAGTCGGTGCTGATTTTTTCATAGTTTTTGAGAAACACCTCTTTGATGCGCCCGCCTTTGCTGGTGAAGGTGATGCGCGTCAGGTCATTTTCCAAAACAACGAGCTGCTCCTGGCCAGCGCCAGCAGCGGCGAAGGCGCCAAACTGCCCCGCCAAAGCCGCTTGGCGCAGCGAGTCGCTCGCAGGCGAGGAAGGATGCTCGGAAGGGGGTGTGGGAGTCAGCGAAGCCAGCTGCTGATTTTGCGATGGTTCGGCATTTTGCGAGGTTTGCGTGTCTGTTTGGTCAGGTGTTGGCGGGGGCGGCGCGGAGTATTGCATCCACAAGTAAAGGAGCAAAAAAATCAGCCCCATGCCAATAATCGTGTTAAGTTGACTCTGTTTATCTTCCATAAAAAATTCTTCCTCCACTTTTTCCCTCCATTTATGCGAAGAGTAGGGGGTGGGGCCAAAAAGCGCCGCAAAAGTATGTCAAAGCCCGTTGCCGTAATAAGAAACCTCGAAGATTATCCCGATTGGCTCGACCGGGAACTCGTCGAGGCGTATCTAAGCACGGTTTACAGGAGTATTGCCCCGCGATTCGATATCGCCATTGGCCCCCTCGATGCTGCACTCTCCCATTGGCTCAACGAGCGCCACATCAAGACGTTTGCCTTTATCACTGCATGGAACCCGCGCGCTCATGCAGCGCCTTTGGAAACAAACCGCCAACAAAACGCAGCGTTGGAGTCCATGCTGACCGCCGTCTCAACGGAGGTGCTACCCGGCATTGGCATCGGTACTCGCGGCGACTGGCCACCAGAAGAAAGCTTTTGGGTCTTGGGCATCTCGCCCGAGCACGCCGTTCGCGCAGGCCGGCATTTCTCCCAAAATGCCCTCGTCTGGTGGGAGGATGGCGGCGAAGCGGAACTGTGGTGGCTGCAATGAGCGTGGGATTTGTGGTGGAAGGTCGTTGGCAAGGACGCGCAAAAACGGTGTCTGCGGAGACTCGAAGTACCGCCCGACTTTGATTTGCGGCAGCGACACACGCTCACAGCTCTCGCAACCAGATATTGCGATAGCTGACCAAATCCCCATGGTCTTGCAGTCGGATGGGCGCTTTGCCATGTGCTTCCGTGCGCGGCAGCCCGATATATTCGGTCGTGCCTTTTATTTCGGTGTTCATTTGCACCACCACGCCATTTTGGATGACTGTGACGCGCCCCGGCATGAGGAGAATACCGTCGGCGTTGAAACGCGGTGCGGTGAAAAGAATGTCGTAGGTCTGCCATTCTCCGGGTGGGCGGCAGGCGTTCACCAAGGGGATGGTTTGCTTGTAAATGGAGGCGCATTGGCCGTTGGAGTAGGTGCGGTTTTGGTAAGAATCGAGCACTTGCACCTCATAGCGGTCTTGCAGAAAAACGCCGCTGTTGCCCCGCCCCTGCCCCTCGCCTTTCACGACCAAGGGGGTTCTGAATTCGAGGTGCAATTGGCAGTCGCCAAAAACACGTTTGGTCATGATGTCGCCAGTGCCGGGCTGCACCGTCATGCTGCTGTCTCGTGCAAGGTTCCACGACACCGCTGCTGCCGAGTCTTTTAGGCTGACCCACTCCGAAAAGCCTGTCCCGTTGAACAATACAATGGCATCGGAGGGGGGCTTGGTGCCTTGGCCGGGCGTGACGACCCGCGGCTCTGGTTGCCATACTTCGGTGGCTTTGGGGTCGGTGATTTGGCCGCAGCACAGGGTGAAAGAGGCAAAAAAGGTGAGGAAAAATGCTGTCAAGTGCTTCATTGTCAGAATTGATTTGAAGTGAAAACTTTTTCTGTTCACGTCGCCGAGGCCGTCTCACAAGTTCAAATTTCGACACGATTGACACGATTTGCAGGTTTCTTCGAAGAATAAAGGCGCTAATCCTGTAAATTTTGTCAATCCTGTCAACAAATACCACTTGTGAGACGGCCTCGGCGACACGGGCGACTGAAAGGTTCACGATTTGATGAATAAGAGACTGCATCAGCCAATGAACCGCCTCATCCAGGCAAGGGTGTATTCAAACACCTGTTTTTGCTGGGGTTCATTGTGAATTTCATGATAAAGTCCCGGCCATTCGTGAAAAGTCACTTCTCCCGCCACACGGCCTGCAAATTCGCGTGTGGCTTTTGGGGAGGTGATTTTGTCGCTGCCGCCGTGCATCAGCAGCACGGGGATGGAAAACACGCCGGAGTATTTGTTGAGCATATCGGCCCCATTGAGCAGGGCAATGCCTGCGGCGGTGCTTAGTTGGTCGTGCACAAGCGGGTCGCTGAGGTAGGCTTTCACCACGGCATCGTCGTGCGAGAGATAGCGGGCCACCAAGCCTGTTGGCAGGGTGAGGGTGGGTATGAGCTTGTGCAGGATTTTCCCGGCGATGACTTTGAGGGGCGGTGCCTCAAAAGCCAGTCGAATCCATGGGCCGGTGACGATGAGTCCTGTCAACACGGGGTCGTGACGGATGACATAGTTGAGCGCGAGGTTGCCCCCCATTGAATGGCCGTAGAGGAAAAGCGGCGTGTGGGGATAACGCTGGCGGGTTTCTTTGAGCAACAGGCCGATGTCGTCGAGCAGCGCTTGCAGGCTTTTGGCGTGGCCACGCTTGCCTTCGCTGCGTCCGTAGCCTTGCTGGTCGTAGCCGACGAACGCCACGCCGTTCTGGTTGAACCAACGCGCCATGTGTTCGTAGCGCCCGATATGTTCGCTCTGTCCGTGCACGAATGCGATGATTGCTTTGGGATGTTTCACGGGCCATTCGGCGGCGAAGAGCCGAAGCCCTTCGTTGTTTTTCCACGATAGTTCGTTCATCAAGCGAGTGTTTTAATCAAAATAAGTCTTTTTCCCTTTGCTAAATCGCACCAGCCGCGCCGTTTCGTTGCGGGGTTTCACTGTTTGATGAAAAAAGCTGCGCGCCTTGGCGGGGGTGTCGAAACTACCCGCGAAGTAACAGAATTTGCCGTCATTGTTTTTGTGCCAAAAAATTTCCTCAAAATCGCCGAATGCTGCATCGGAGGCGAGCAGCAATGTGTCTGACTGGGCGATTTCCACGCAAAAGCCGCTGTGGTTTTTGGCCAATTCTTTCAACGATTGGGATAGTTCAGGTTGAGGAGGTGTTGTCGGCGTGGTGACGGATGGCGGTGCCGCCATTTCGGCAAGCATCATGGCTGGCTCTTCTTCGTGCGACATGTCAGGCGTTTCTTCTTCTTCCAAAATGTCGGCGGCGGGCAGGTCTTTTTCCAGTGGTGTTTCGGCCATTGCGGACTTGTCGGGGGGGGCTTCAAGGGTCGGCGTGGGTTTGGCTCGCTGCGGTTGGGTTTGGCTGCTGCTGCTTTTGGGTGGTTTTTTGCCTTTGCTTTCTTCTTCTTGAATGATTTGTTCTAGGCTTGGCCAACGCTTATACTCCAGTGAGTCTCTCGAAATGCCTGTGATGCGCAATTCGGTGCGGCGATTTTGCTGGTGTTCTTCCTCCGTGCAGGCTACTCCGTTGCGGCATCGGTTGACGAGTTGGCTTTCGCCGTAGCCTTTGGAGGTGATGCGAAGGCTGTCAACGCCTTGGCTGACGATGTAGGCTACGGCGGCGGCGGCGCGTTTGCCGGAAAGCACCATGTTGTAGTCGTCGTTGCCGCGGCTGTCGGTGTGCGAGCCGAGTTCCACGGTGAGGCCGGGGTTGTCGTTCATCAACGTCACCACCCTGTCGAGGCGCTCGGCGGCATCGGGGCGGATGTCCCACTTGTCGAAGTCGTAGTAGATGTTTTGGATTTGGATGCGCTTGTCAATTTTGGCAGGCTCGAGCTCGATGTTGGCGAGCAAGGTGCCGAGTTCGTTGCCTTTGGTCAGGTTTTCGGTGACGCCGGGCGAGAGCGTTGACACCCCGTCCACGCAGAGGATGCAGCCTTCTATGTTCACATAGACTTCGATGCGTTTGGCGATGAAGCCGGGTTTGCGAATCAAAATCGTGTAGTGGTTGCCGCGCTCAAAAGTGTGTTGAAAAAAGGCGTTGGGATGGTTTTGGAGGACGAGTTCGGGGCGGTTTTGGGTGCGGTTGAAAATTTCAATCCACGCCCCTTGCACGGCATCCACCACCACTTCGGGGTTCTCCCGCGCTTCGGCGATGGTCACGTCGAAAAGGTATCCCGGCCTTCGCTGCATTTCCGTTTTGAGAAAGACTTTCTCTTTCCCCACTTTGAAAGTTTGTTCTGCGTCGAAAAAAATGTCTTTTTTTGCCACCATGCGATATTCGCCGGGCGGCAGCAGGGTGGCAAAACGCCCTTCTTCGTCCGTGAAAGTGTCGGCTCGGACGACGTTGCCGGGCATTTCCAGTATCAGAATTTTTGCTTGTCTTAAATAACCACGGTTGTTTTCCTCAAAAACATAGCCCTCGACGGGTGTCTGTGCCATGTTTTTTTGAATGAACAACAAAAAGCAAAGTGGAAGAAGGAGCAGGGCAGGAAATGGCGTTTTTCTCATTGCAAATCAGGTTTTTTTCGCATCATTTTGATTGAACAAAAGTAATGAAAATCGTTTTCATGGGCACACCCGAATTTGCGGTGCCTTCGCTCGAAATCCTTTTGGACAATGGCTACGACGTTCCGGCCGTCGTCACTGCGCCCGATAAGCCGGGTGGCCGGCATGGGCTGCAAGTATCCGCCGTGAAGCAATTCGCCCAGACACGCGGCCTGCGGGTGTTGCAACCGGAAAAACTAAAAAACCCTGCGTTTTTGGAAGCGTTGCGCGAGTTGAAGGCTGATTTGCAAGTCGTGGTTGCCTTTCGTATGCTGCCCGAAGTCGTGTGGAATATGCCGCCACTTGGCACCATGAACCTGCACGCATCGCTGTTGCCCAAGTATCGCGGCGCGGCGCCCATCAATTGGGCGATTATCAACGGCGAGCCGGAAACGGGGCTGACGACTTTCCTGCTGAAACACGAAATTGACACGGGCGACTTGCTTTTTCAGGAGCGGCTGCCCATCGGCGACAACGAAACAGCGGGCGAGCTCCACGCTCGCATGATGGTGTTGGGTGCGCAATTGGTGTTGAAATCTGTGCAGGCGCTTGAGCGCGGCGAGGCACGCCCCTTGCCGCAAAGCGATGCGGAAGCCTCCCACGCGCCCAAGATTTTCACAGAGGATTGCCAGATTGATTTTTCGCAACCCGCCGCACGGGTGCACAATTTCATACGCGGGCTTAGCCCTCACCCCGGTGCGTGGACCAGCCTTGACGGGAAAAAGCTCAAGATACTGCGCGCGGAAAAAGAACTTTCGGATGTGGGCCAATTGCCACCCGGCTCGTTTTTTTCGGATGGCAAAAGTTACCTGAAAATCAGCGCGACAGACGGTTATTTGAATGTGCTGGAGCTGAAAATAGAGGGCAAACGGCATATGAACGTCCGCGATTTCCTGAACGGCTACCGTCTTGCATAGCGCCGGGGCGGTAATCAGCCTTTGGGTCGTTTTTTGTCTTTGCCCAAAATATCTTTGGAGCGGCGGTCGAGCACGGGTTCGGGTCGCGGCGCCTCTTTCATAGAGTCGTTGAATACTTTTTCCACGAATTTCCACCGCCCTTTCTCCAATCGAAGGCCATCGTAGCTCCCGTCGGTGACGAACATGACACCTCTTCCGTAAGGACTGGGCCAGGCAATAAGGTGGTCGAACAATATCATTTGATATTGCTCGTCCCAGTTGACTTTGATGGGCGCGTCGGCGGCATATTCAAAAATAAGGCGCATTTCGGGCACTTTTGTATTGGGTTTGTCAAACACGGGCGCGCCAAACACGGGCTTTCCGGTGTCATCAAAACTCAGCACCTCGATAATTTTTCGTTTTTCAAAAAACGCAAAAGCATCGTATCCGAACAACAGGTACTTGCGTCCCTCTTTCGCATCGAACTGAATCAGGTTGTAGTACAGCGCGCCATACCAGCGTTCGGGCGACATTTGCTCATACACAGGGCGGTCGTCCATATCGTGTCGGCGGTCAATAAGCGGGAACAGCTTGAGGTCGGCGCTGTTCATCTGAATCGCGCCGTAGTGCCGATAAGTCGAGTCATTGACAAACAGCTGCCAAGTGAATATGCGAAAGCTACTGTCGGGTGGCGCAAGGATGGATATGCTCTTGAGCCGGTCGAAGCGATATTGGAAGGAATTGTCGGTTTTTAGGGCGCGTGTCAGCACTTGTATGAGCGCCCTGCAAGCCGCGAAACGTTCGATTTCGATGGAGTCATTGACCACCGCGTAAGCAAGCAAGGCTAAGGTATCTTCTGCCATGCGCAGTTGCTCTATGGCCGCTGGCGAGAGTTTATCCGCTTTTTTGTTTTTGGGCTGAGCTTGTGCGCCACACACAGCAAACAGGCAGAGCGCGAGCGTGAATAATCTGATTTTCAATGACATGAATCTGGAACGGCTAAAAATTTCGGGCTAAAAACGCCTCAGGGTCATAAAAAATTGCCGTGCGCCGCATGGTGCTTTCACCCCAATCCGCGAGTTCCCCAACCCCGCCCGTACGCCCGAGATTTTTTCAATCAAACTCCGCCAGTTTTTCGAGCAGCCATTCGTGGTTGACGGTCGTGGCTTTTTCCCGGATGATTTCCTCGCGAAGTTTTTCGATAGTGGTTTTGTCACCGGGCATGAGGCGGGTGAGGCGACGAGTGTATTTGATGAGGTTGAGGTATCCACGTTTTCTGGCTGGCGTGAAGTTCTTATATCGGTTGAGAAAAACGCGAAAAGACTCAAGGAAGGAGTCCAAGGCGGTATATTCATCCATTTCATAGTATGTGATGGTCAGCATTGCCTTCCCGATTAGGTTGTATCCTATGTCTTCATATTCCACATTGCTCAATAAGCCCAATACTTTTTCATATTTTTTTTGATAAAGATAGACGCGGGCCAGATTGAAAGAGTATGTGTTTTCTCTGCTTTCAGGAGGCAAGTATTCACGATAGTTGTCCACAAAGTTTTCAGCCCATTCCAGTTTCCCTAATCTCAATGCCGCAGCAATTAAATTATTGAACCTCCAGGGCGCGAGCTCACCCTCCAATAGAAATATTTTTTTGTGGATAGCATCTTCAAACAAATCAAAATACTCTTGTAAAAATTCTTTGTTGCCTTTGTTTATTTTACCAGTGCAATAGTGCAGAGCAGAATCAAATAGCTCAATGGCCTCTCTTTGGGGCATTGCCGCTCCATATTTGTCGAGTAGTCGTCTTAAATTATAGTAATGCTCAACGGTTTCGGCTTCGAGCAACATTAACAACGAATAGTAATACACCGCCAATTCTGGGACATCTTCAATGGGGAAATTGATAAGATAGTTCCGAATTTCATCCATGAATTTTACCTGATAGTTGAAATTCCTTGTTCGCTGCTGGCTCAACATGGAACAATAAAGTTTCAATTTCTCTATCCAATAAAACAGGTCAAGGCTATTCGAGATTTCTTCTATGTTGGCTCGCACATTCACTTTTACATCAAAATCCATCATTGTATAGTAGAGCCTTTCGGTAAAATACACCTTCTTGAAGTAGTCCAAAGTGCGATAGTTCACCTTATCTAAATCACTTCGAATTTGTTTGATGGAGCCACTATACAAAGGCTCTATCTTTCTACGAACGATGAAATCAAGCGTGTCAATTGCTTGCTGGGTCTCGTCATGCGTGATGGTTTCTTGTGCCATGAAGCCTTCCACATGCTTGAGTAAATCGGAACAGTACTTACGGAAGCTGACATCGTCGTAGGGCTCGCCGGGGAAAATCTTTTTCCACACGGCCTGCCGGTCGAATCCCTCCTTGCCTCTCTCAATGTGCTCGAGCATGATTTCGCCTAATTTGGCGAGTGTCTTGCTCTGGTTGAAATAGGGCGAGTGGAGGTATTTCATCAGACGTTTTCGCTCGGATGGGTGTAGGTAGCGGAGCGTCAGAAACACCTTGTTCGTATGTTCAGCCCTGAGGCGTGTGTTATTTTTTTTCGACATCGGTTGTTGAGTGCGTTTCTCTAAACGATTGACTTCGATGGACTTAGCCGAGCGTGTTCGTCAAGCGTTTGAGCAAAGGTTTTGGCAAAGATATTTTTTTTGTTCATGTGGGGGTTGGAACTTCGGAAAAGGTCTAATTTTGGTCGTTTTTTTAATTTAATACCGCAGCCATGAATGTACTTCTACTTCAACCTCGTTTTCGGGTGTTGTTGTTCCCCCTGCTCATCGCTTTCGGAACCCCCCGTTTCGTCTCAGCACAATCAGGAGCCTTCAAAAACTTGACCACTTCGGTCAATAAAGAGGTCTCCGACACCATTTCAGGCACCAGCCTATTTGTTTACAAAGCCAGCCCTACCGCAAAACACGGCAAAATGCAAATCCACCTCCTTCAAAGTGGAGGTGCGGGCAACCCCCACATCTATCGAATTGGCTATCAGCCCGGCCCCGGTTTTATTGGTGTGGATACTTTTGTTGTTCAACTTTCCTATCTCAACTCTTGGCCTTTTTTAGTGTATCAAGCCTATCGGGTTGTGGTCTATCCTTCGGATTTGTTCCCGCAGCCCGACTATGCAGTGACCGCTATCGGCACACCTGTCACCATCAATGTGTTGGCTAATGATGTGGGCAATGGCCCATTGACCGTGACGGCTATACCTTTGATCAATAATGGCACGGTCAGCGTCGGCAACAACAATAATTTGGTGTTCACCCCCGCCGCTGGTTTCACGGGAGTGGCGCATCTCAATTATGTGGTTTGCGACTCCTTGAATCATTGCAAAACCACTCATGCCAGCATCGGGGTGCATGGCAATGCCCCCCCGAACAGCGACACCCTACAACTGGCCACAACAAAGAATACCCGGCTGACCATTCCGCTGCTTCATGATGGCTATGAGCTGTTCCAGGCACCCGCCAACGGCACAGTGAGCGTGGACGGCGGCTTGTCGTTTCGCTACATCCCGAACGCCAATTTCGTTGGTACCGACCAGTTTGTGCTGGCCAACAACAACTTCGGCACCGTAGTATATAAAACGGTGACGGTGAACGTGTTGAACACGCCTCACCAAAACAAAATGGCTATGGACGACAGGGTGTTTACTCCCAAGGGGCGACCTATTACTTTTAATGTCCGCCAAAACGACATCGGCAATTTGCTGGTGAAAAGTTGGGTGGTGCCTCAGGGGTTTCCCGGCACCCTTTCCAACACGCTGGGCAACGGCAACGTGACTTTCACGCCCAACCCGGATTTCGTCGGCACGGCCACTTTCCAATATCGCATCGGCAATCAGCAAATTGCCAACTTAGAGACGGCTACCGTGAGCGTCGTGGTGGGCAATATGAATCCGGCATACTCCGAGTTTGAATTGACCACCCCGGCAGAAACACCTTTTGTGTTCAACTATCGCATCCCTTTCAACGATTTTGAGTTTTCTGTTTTGAACGCGCCCGCACACGGCGTTTGTGATTTTTATCCTGGCTATTCCACGCATACCCTCAACGGGCAAACGGTGTCGGGCCACAACCTGCTGATTTACACGCCCGATCCAGGTTTTGTTGGGACAGATGAATTTGAGGTCAATTATTGCGTAAGCGCCAACGGCGAATGTCAGTCCTTCATCGTGAGGATGAATGTGGCAGACATCCTGAGCGCGGATGCCCCCTATTGCATCAATGAATGCGTCTGGCTCGGCGATGTGAACAACGACGGAATCGTCAACAACAAAGATGTCTTGCCCTTGGGCCACTATATGGGTTGGGACGGAGCTCAACGCCCCAATGCCGCCTTTGAATGGTACGGCCAATTTGCCCCCAATTGGAACAACCCTTTCAGTGGAAATGCGGTGGACATGAAACACGCCGATACGGATGGGAATGGGGTGGTCAATCACCTTGATACCGCCGCGCTCAACCTGTTCTATGGCAGCCTTAGCAATCTGTTCCCACATATACCGCCTACTTCCAAGAGCCTGCCGTTCTCACTCAAACTTTTGACTCCCAACCCACAAATTGGCGATTTGGTGCAGGTGGAAGTGTCGCTTGGCAGCGACTCGTCACCTTTGACAGACCTGTATGGGTTCACGTTCGACATTTCGCTTAGCCCGAATATCGTGGATTCGGCTTTCAAAATGACTTACTTTGAAAATTCGTGGCTCAACCTGAACACGCCTTCGCTTTGGTTGGATAACAACCCACGTCAAGGACGGCTTGAAACCGCTTTCACGCGCACGGGCGGCACCCCCACAAGCGGCAAGGGCATCATCGGCCAATTTGACTTCATCATCATTGACATTATTGATGGCGCCAGACCGGGCAAGCAAAACGAGCAACCATCTTTTACCATCACTATTGAAAACCCCATGCTCTTTTCAGGCAGCGGAGGAATGTTGTCGGGCGAAAATCAGGTCGTGGAAATACCGATATGGACGACAATGAAGGGAAGAGCGCAGGATGAAAAAGCATCCGACGGAGGCGAAGGCTTCCTTGTGTATCCTTCTCCCGCCAACGACAGGCTCCGTATCCGACTGGATGGCCATGATTTCATAGAGGCGCTTGCTATTTTTGATGTGGCGGGCCGACAGGTCCATAATGCTCAAAAAGTGCAGCAATCCTACACCGAAATCAATGTCAGCCACTTGTCGCCGGGTTTCTATGTAGTCTCCGCTCAAACAAGTGTCGGCGTGTTGACGAAGAAGTTTCAAATCGTGCGCTGACGGTCGCGTGTATGGAGCAAGTCCTTTTTCACACTATTGGACATTTTCTAATTTGCCACTAAGTCACGAAGACGCAAAGCAAAAAACTTATTGATTTAACATGAGTTCGGGGTTATATAGTCAACGCAAATCAGCCCCGTCCGCTTCACTTGGCCGGGCAAACCCCTGAGTACAGGTTCTGACAAGGTGGTTTTGAACGAACGGTGCTCGCAACCCTCTGAAAATCATGCAAATCAATCAAGGAAATCCCTGCCTTGCCAACCGCAGGTTCAAATCCTCTTTAATCTGGGTGTAACGAAGCCAACCAATGCTTGAGTTGGCGCGTCACTCGCTCATTTCGCAGCAATTGTTCAATAATTATTGGGTGATAGCCCCGCGAATCATGAATCATCCCGAATTTTTGCCCCGGGGGGCTGAATATGGGCAAAAACCTCCTTCATATCCCGCTCCGCTGGGGCTTGGAAGAAGGGGTGGGGGGGGCATTTTCTACTGTAGGATGACAAACGTGGCGGGTAAAAAATGCGCGGGGGGCAAGACCCTCGCATGGCAACATTTCGCCCCGATGGGGCCTACCGTTCGAGCGCTACCGAATTTTGCCCCGCCGAGGCAGGTGCTTACTGCATCCGTTATGGCCAGTAAAATTCAACCTTGCCGCACTACGACAAGCGGCGCTTGTAATCATTGTAGTTGAATTTCCGCACCACATCCAATCCCCCTTCCTTTCGCCAAATAGCGATGCTGGGGTGCGTCACCCCGTTGAATGTGGTCGTTTTTACCATCGTGTAGTGAATCATGTCCTCGAACACGATTTTCTGGCCGACTTTCAGAGGTTTTTCAAATGAGTATGCCTCCATGAAATCGCCGCTGAGACAACTCACCCCTCCAAGTCGGTAAAGATGTTTGTCGCCGGGCGCGGGGTCGGCAGTGGCGCCGCGAACAGCGGGTCGGTATGGCATTTCGAGCGTGTCGGGCGCGTGAGCGGTGAATGACATATCGAGAATGGCCGTTTTCACGCCTTTGTTTTGCACAATATCGAGCACGGTGCTGACGAGCACCCCAGTCTCCCACGCAAAGGCGCTACCGGGCTCCAGAATGACTTGCAAATGCGGCCAACGTTTTCTGAACGACGTGAGCACCCGTATCAAGTGTTCCACGTCATAGCCTTTCCGCGTCATCAGGTGGCCGCCGCCAAAATTGACCCATTGGAGGGCGGGCAAGAATTTCCCAAACTGGCGTTCAAAATGCTCCAGCGTTTTTTCCAAATCGTAACTCGTGCTTTCGCAAAGGGTGTGGAAATGCAGCCCCTCTATGCCATCTGGCAATTTTCCCTTAAAATTCTCGACAGGCTCTCCGAGGCGCGACCCCGGCGACGCGGGGTTGTAGAGCGCCGTCCCGACGGGCGACCATCCGGGATTGACTCGAATGCCAGGGCTGATGTGTTCGGGGTATCGCTCCAGTTTTTTTCGGAAACGCCGATACTGCGCCTGCGAGTTGAAGGTGATGTGGCTGGAATATCCCATGATTTTGCCGAATTCGCGGGGCAAATAGGCGACAGCGTAGGTATGTGCCTTGGTTTTCATTTCCTCAAAACACAGCCGTGCCTCGTGCAGGGAGGAGGCTGTGGCGCCTTGCACATATTCGCGCACGATGGGGAAGGCGCTCCACATGGCAAAGCCTTTGAACGCCAAGATTATTTGCACACCCGCCTCGCGTTGCACACGAGCGATGGTTGCCAGATTGTTGCGCAAAAGGCGCTCTTCGAGCACAAAACAGGGGGAAGGAATTTTGTTGATGTCCATGAGGCAAGTCAGTATTTTGTAGAATTTTGGAAACAAAACTAAGCGGACGGGTTTTGCTGTTCCCTAATTTTTTTCTCCATCAAATCAGTCAGATAAGTGCCCGTTTGATTGGAAATCTCCTTGATTTCTTCAGGGGAATAGTATTTATGGTAGGGACGATTGAACTGTGGCAGCCCGCTTTCGGCGGGAAGATATAGTCAACGCAAATCAGCCCCGTCCGCTTCACTTGGCTGGGCAAACCCCTGAGTACAGGGTCTGACAAGGTGGTTTTGAACGAACGGTGCTCGCAATCCTTTGGAAATCATGCAAATCAATCAAGGAAATCCCTGCCTTGCCAACCGGCAGGTTCAAATCCTCTTTAATCTGGGTATAAGAGAGGCAAAAATAGGGTTGTCTCCGCGAAAAACGGCGATGTGGCAGAGGTTTCAGGTAAAACGATGCGGTCGGCCACGCGAATTTTGATTGATCCGATTAACCTTAATTAGCACAATCGAATCAATCGGCCAAATCATCTCACTCTCAAAACCGCCCCCCCACCGTCACATACACTCCTCGCCCGTCCGACGGGATGATGCCCGGGCCGGGATAGCTCTCCGCCCGGCGAGTGAAATAACGGGCATCCAGCAAGTTGTTGCAACTCGCTTCCAGCGTCAGCCAGCGCCAAGCGTAGGAAACGGAAAGGTCGGCCACACTGTACGCCGGAATCAGCCCTTCCACCGCCGTAGCCGTGCGCGCGGCGTTGGTCGCGTCGGAAAAATGCTCGCCAATATGGGCGAATTGAAACGCGCCGCGCCAAGCGCCGCTTTGGAACGAAATCCCGGTGCGCAACATCAGGGGGGGCGCCATCTCCACTTTTTTGCCCCGCACGGCGCTGTCGTCGGTGTTCACATAACGGGCATCCACCACCGCGGCGTTGACAAAAATCGTGAGCCGTGTTTGGTTTTTTTTCAAAGAAAAGAAACGCAACAAATCCACCTCGCCGAAGGCTTCGAGGCCAATGTTGCGAGCGTCGGAAATGTTGCTGCGGAAACGATAGTCGTTGTAGAGCGGCGGCTGGTCGGCCCTAAGCACTTGACCGATTTTGCCATTGTAAGCGATGTAAAAAGCCGTTACCTCGTAGGTGAAGATATTCGATTTGCTGCCGCGAATGCCCAAATCCGCCGTGAATCCGCGCTCGTCGCGCAGGTTGCTGTCCACCACGAAGTTGGGGTTCACGATGCGCAAATCGGTGAAATTGATGGCGCGGTAGTTCTGCGAGATGTTGGCATACATCTCGACGGTCTCGCGTGGCTTGAAGGTAGCGCCCAACCCGCCGATTAGAAAATCGCGCAAGCGCTCGCGGTTGTCGTCAATCTTGTTTTGCACAATCACGTTGCCTGCCGCGTCCAACACCCGTTGCGTGAAGTAGCCCTCGGCGCGGGTGACGATGCGCTCGTAGCGCAGCCCCGGCGTGAGGCTCCATTGGGAGGACAGGTTGAAGACGTTTTCGAGGAAGACCGCTTGGTTCTGATTGGGGAAATCGTAGGCGGAGTTTTCCAAATTTTCAGGATTGATAAATCTGAAATCCGCGTCGCTACCCGCGCTGCCGTCGCCCTGTCTGGCGGTCGAAAAACCCGAATAGAGCCGGTATCCAAAAAGCAGCGTTTGGGGCAAGCCATCTATTTTATATTGGTGCAGCAGTCGGGTCTCCTGCCCCATGTTTTTGAACTGGCCGTCAATCAGCGTACGGTTTTGGCCAAAGTCGGCGACGTTGATGCGCTCCAAGTTGCCGAGCGACTGCCGTTGCGCCAGCAGGCCGAAATTGCGCACGTTGAGGCGTGTTTTTTCGGAAAAATTGTAATTCAAGGAGAGTGCAGCCATGTTCCACTCCACCGAAAACCAGTTGCGTTCGCGCACCGATTGGCGTGCATCGTCTTGGAACATCTTGTCGGTAAGGCCACCCGGCTGCTGCGCCAGATAGTCCATGCGCGTCAGGTCGAGGCGGAGCGACAATTTGTCCGAAGCGCGGTAATCGGCAGATGCGTAGCCGCAGCGGTAGTCGAAGCCGCTATTGGGTCGCCAGCCGTCGCCGCGTTTGTATTGAAAATAGGCGTAGTAGTTGAGTTTGTCGTTCAGCACGGTGCCGCCGATGCTGTTGAAGGAGCCGAAAAAGCCCCATGCGCCGACCGTTTGGCGGGTAGTGAGGGCGATTTTTCTGTCTTCGGGGCCGCGTTTGAAGCGAAAGTTCAGGAGGCCGCCGAACTGTGTGCCGTATTGCAGCGATGCCGCGCCGCGCACGATTTCGATTCGGTCGAGCGCCTCTGCGGGTGGGGTGTAGTAGCTCTCCGGGTAGCCCAAGGCATCGGCGCTGATGTCGTATCCATTCTGGCGAGTGTTGAAATTGGCCGTTCGGTTGGGGCTGAGGCCGCGCCCCCCGATGCCGAGTTGCAGCCCCGCGCCGTCGCTTTCCCAGATGTTCAGCCCCGTCACGCGGCCATATATCTGGCGCGGGTTGTTGGTGGCCGTGTTGGCCGTGATTTGAGCCAGCGATACGACCTCCGTTTTTTTGCCTTTGTAAATGCCGAAATTTTCCACGCCAAGCATGTGTGTCGCCGCCAAGCCCTGTGCTTGCCCAGCGGTGACGGTGATTTCGCGGAGTTGGGCAGACTGGGTGGTGTCGGTTTGTGACGCAACTGTAAGCCGGAATGATAATCCGGCCAGTATAAGCGTGACGTTTACGAAACCTTCGAGGTTTCGTAAACGTGTTCGTGAGATTGGCCGGAATATCATTCCGGCATACTTTGAGTGAGCCATGTTTTATGCGACCAACCGTCGCGGAGTTTTGTCAAGTCAATGTTTGGAGCAATGAGGAGTCGGCTGGGGCGGGCATTCAGCGTCACATAGACTTCCGCTCGCACGGCGGGGTCACTAACGCCGCGCCGTTCGTAGTGTTTTTTTAAAAAATGGGCGAATTGCAGAATCATGTCGGGCTGCATCGCCATTTGTTTTTCTTGGTGCGGGTTCAAAAATTCGCTGTTCACCACTTCGCCTTCGCGTCCCGTTTTGGCATCTTTCACAAAAAATGTGACGGTGCCAGCCTTTTCCATCAGCATCACGCGCCACGAAAAACGATAGCCTTCCTCCGTCCAAAAGACATTGCCGGGGTAGAGCAAGTAGCGCCAGGGGAAGAGGATTTGGAAAGCGAAAAAGAGAATGAGGAGCGATGAGCGATAGGTGATGAGTTTGGGTGGAGAGGTGGAGGGGCTGAGGGGTTGAGGGCCTTTAGCATACGCTACGTTTGTCATCCGCTCTACATGGGAAGTCGCGCTTGACTTCTCTCTCGTGGAGCGGGTGACAAAAAAACGCGACAACCCGTCCCACAACCTAGTATGCCATTTTTCCGAGAAAAAAATCAGCGTCGCGCCGAGCATCACGAGCGGGAAAACGCCGATTTGGAACATCAAACCCGTCAGGGTATGAAACGCGATGACCGTGAGGTAAGCCCAAGGGCGAGTGCGCGACCAAGAGAGCCAGAACACAATCGTCACATCGTAGAGCATTCCCGCCCAACTGAACAAATAAGGCGTGATTTTTTGCTGAAAGAGCCAGCCGATGAGCGGGAGTTGGTCGTTTGCGGGCACCCAAATTTTTAGGGGAAGGGCATTCACGAGCCAGTCGTGATTTATTTTCCACAAACCTGCGTAGAAATAGACAATGCCGAGTTGGAGTTGAAAAATAAAAATTGTCCAGCGCGGGATTTGTTTTTGAAAAATAGCGGGTTTGCGCAGCACGTCGAGCGAATAGGCGCGATTGGCGGGGACAAAAATGAGCAAACCGCAAACGATGCTAACGAAGTAATAATGGTTGAGGTAGTAAGTCAAATCAATCAGTTCCGTGTAGGTAAAAAGCAGAAATTGCACTACTGCCGCCAACCGATAAAACAACCCCAACATGACGCACAGGGAACTGATGAGCAAAAGCGCGTGAACAACATACATCCCCATCGCCGACAGCGGCTCCACCCACTCGAATCCGAAGTATTTGAAATGAAACATCGGGCGGATGTAGTGGTCGTCAATCCAACCCAGCGCCCAAAAACGCGCCGTGCTGAACACGAGGAGCGCTCCTATGACCACGCGCAGCGTAATCAAAGGAGCGATGCTGATGGGCTGGGAGAGCCAGTTTTTGATGTTCCTCGTTGTCGTCATTTCGTTATTGCCGTCATTGGGGTCATTGGGGTCATTCAATCAATCCCCATCACCGCTGCTGAACGTGATGGCGATGCCCAACAACGACGACATATCGCTTTTGAAAAAGCGGGTCATTTTTGAAAGTTCGACATAGAGCGCCTCCACTTTCGAGTTGTCGCCGGCGATTTGCTCCGAAAGCGAAGGAGTGGTCGGCACGGCATCGAGGGCGGCTTTCACGGCGGCCAACTGTGTTTCGGTGCTGGCAATCAAAGCTTGGCCACCTTCCACGTTTTCCAGATATTCGCGAAAGCCGATGCCGTCTGGTCCGTTCTTCGCACGGCCATGCCAGATTTCTTCGATAGCGGTGAAATGGGCTTTGAGCATTGCCAACGACTGACCACTATAATATGCCTCCACCAACTGCGGCTCCACCTGCACCTGACCGGGGCGCTTGCCGAGGGGTAGGCCGAGTTTGAAATTCTTGATGGACTCGTAGCTGCGCACGAACTCGTTGTAGAGTTGTGAGGTGCTGCTGCCCACGTCCGTGCCGGCATTTTCCACAAATTGGTTGCGGTAGGCGCCGTTCCAAGCATCCAGGGCTTTGCCAGCCCGGTCGTGCAAGTTGTCCGCAAGGCTGATGAGATAGTCGTGACGGTTGGTATTGTTGGCAAACGTGGTCAATATCTCGTCATCGCTTTGATTTTTTCCAAAAATCAGGTATTCTATGGCTAAAAATCCACGCGCGTCGCGGTTGAAGTCCTCCAAGTTCCAGTTGCCACCGACGATGGCGTTTTCGATTTTTGCCTCACTAACCGGGAATGTGCCGATTTCCTCTATCAGCCCTTTTTTCAGACCTTCTTCTCCGGCGGGGCCAAAATTGTAGGCATTGGCGTATTGCCATTGCGTGTAGGCTTTTGCCCATGCGTCGCGCAAGGCGTCGAGCATCCCGGCGGAAGGCGCCAATTTGAATGCCATGGTGATAGTAAGCAGCACGTTGGCTTGGCCTTTTACATCGGTATAAGCGGGTACGATGAGATTGTCCGCGTAATTGCGCAGCATCGCCTTGCGGTCAAAAGAATCGCCGGGTTCTTTTGATTTTGAATCGCAGGCAGGTGCGACGAAAAGCGTCGAGAGACCGAGCAAAATGAAGGACAGAGTGGTTCTATTTGGCATAACAGTTTGAATTAAAAGTTTTTGAAGACGAAGTTCAAGCGAGGATTTGTGCCGCCGCATGATAAAAATCAGCATCCGCTATGATTGTATTTGACGCCGCACTAATCCCCGCCCAAGTGACTATTGCCAACTATCAGCGACCTTGCTCCGCGACCCAGTTCTTTTTGAAGTCTTCAATTTCCTGGTCCGAGAAGCCAAATTTTGCTTTCAATTTGCCGATGACCTGCGTCAGTTTGGGCAGTTCGGTCAAGGGGTCGGTCGCAAATTTATAGGAGGTCGGTGTGCCGTTGTAAGGCGCGTTGAGCAACACCAAAATTTCGTCAATCTCCGCGTCCGTGAGTTTTTTGTGCGACTGCGGGATGGTGCGCCAGCCGTGCGTGAAACCCACACATTCACCGTAAGCGTGGAGGGCGCTTGCTTTTTGTGCATCGGTGGGATTGGTGGCGCTCATGGTGGAGATGACGCTGTGGCAGTAGTTGATGACGGTGGCAGCATTCACTTTTTCCCACGTTTCGCGGATGGCCGCGAGTGCCTCGTCGCGCTCTTGGTTGTACTCGTCGCCTGCTTTCAGCGCGGCTTGGAGTTTGAGGAAGGCATTCTTCATTTGGAAGTACAGCCCTGAGCCGTCGTTTTTGTCGCGGCGGGCGGCATAGTTGGCCATGAACTTGTCGGGGTTGGCGGCCTTGGATGCCGTCGGGGTATTGGGGAAATCGGGATGCGCGCCAAAAATCCGCACCAATTGGTCAGCAGAGGCGGGTGTCAGGGTGCCTTGCATCAGGTTGACGGCGTGGTGGTAGAGCGCCGCGCCGAAAAGCCCTTTCTCGACCAATTGCTCGATTTCGAGGCCGTTCTCGTCGAACAGATAACCGCCGAACGTGCCGCCCTGACCTACTGGTGCGCCGGGCGTGTAACTCAACCCGCTTGCCTTGGCCATTTCGTCGAGCCAGTTGCCCGCCCCGTCGAGGCGACTGGCGTAATAGGTGGTGGTGATGCTTTTCAGGCTGGGGCTGCCCGCATTGTAGAGTTGCGAGAGGGTGGCATAGTTGAGTACCGTGCCGGGTGTGCGGCCTTTTTTGGCTTCATTGACCAAAGCATCCAGTTGATTGCGCACGGCATCTTCGGTGGCAGTGTTGGCGGCGAAAGAAGCAGCGTCGTAGGTCGTGGGGATGTCGAGAGGCGCTTTTTCGTCTTTTTTGCAAGACGTGAAAGCAAAGGCCACAAGGCAGGCGATTAGGATGGGAAGTGTATTTTTCATGTGTGTATTTGAATTTTAATGAACAATGTTGGGGCAAATGTAGTGAGCATTTGGGCTTATCAAGATTTTGTCCAGATTAAGTTTGACTGAATTTTGACACGGAAGGTTGCAGGCTTGTTCGCCGTGCTTGCACAACTCGTCGGTATTTAGCAAGACCACCAAAAAAAGTTGGGAAAAATTAAAAAGTCCGTTGGATGATTTGGAGATATGAAATACATGCTTTCAGGGGGTACACATTTTTTCAAGTAAAAACCCAGTCAAAGTTCTTTGACAAATCAGAAAAGAAATCTAAGGCGATGTGAAAGGCTTCGTCCCAACACTTTTGGGCCAGATGGATAGGCCCCATTTTTTCGATTTTATCCTTTCGGAGGAATGTTTTGAGTTTGCCGACGGGGCAATAGTGTTTGACGAAACAGCCCAGGCAAAAGGTCAGGACAAACGCCGTGGCGACGATCAAGATCAGTTTGGCGATTCTGTCGGCATCCTTGATTTGGGTCTTGTGGAGTTGAAACCCCTTTGATTTGAGGTTTTTGAACATGGTCTCTATCTTGAACCGCTTTCGGTAGTAAGAGCAGGCCATGTCTCCCACATCCATGTTGGTGAGCAGGAAAATAGGTTTGTCGAAGCCTTTTTCGTGCCAGCACACGGCGTTGATGCCGTCCACGGCATCGGGCACAAACACCGCCCGCTCGCCCTTGGCGGGCGACAGGGCATCCATGCGCGCCGTTTCGCCGCCACAGTCCACCACCCGGTCGCAGGAAGTGCGCAGGACAAACTCCCAGTGCTGGTCGGCGCACCATCGGCGCAATTGCTGCCCGTCGAACTCGCCGTCGCCCAAGAGTACCTTGCGGCAACCCTCGGGTACTATGGGCAGCAGCGTGTGCAGCAGGTCCAAGTGCATTTGTTCGGGAAAGTGCCCCTTTTCCCCCTCCTTGACCAGCCAAACGAGCGGCAGGGCAAAGCCCCCGCACAAAACCGAGAGCATCAGGCTGCTGTGCTTGGTGCCCGTTTGGCTGCCATCGATGACGAAAACCAACTCGCCCCCCTTGGCCGCCATGCCCAAAAAGCGTTTCGCCAACGGCAGGAAGAACAACTGCCAGTCCACCCATTTGTTCCCAAGCCAGCGCTTCGCCTCTTGCAGCAGGCTGTTCTTGTTGCCCGTACCCTCGCCGTGCCGGGGCTGGCTCATGCCCTCCACCGCGCACGACTTGCTCTTCATGCAGCCGTGGACGAGGCTCGCCATCGTCTGAAGGCGGCGCAGGTGGTTGCCTCGGGGTGCAACTTCACTGGTCTTTGCCAGAAAATCCACAATATCTTTGTAGGCGCTTTTGCGCATAAGGAAGGGGGGGATTGTTGTGTCAGAAGCCACAAAACTCCCCTTCTGTTTTCTTTTCCGTTTGTCAAAGAACTACTCCTGTTTTCTTTGGACTAAAATGTGTACCCCCTGAAAATACATGCCTATCTTTGACCGTCAAAAAAACCTTTCATGGACAATCTGCCCTATCCCGCTAATACTGCCCGAGCGCAGTTCGCCAGCACTTCCCCTGTTCAGTCTGGCGAGCTGCGCTTTTTTTGTGGCTTGGCGGTTGCGCGTATCCAGCAAAATGGGTTGGCTTGCCGCAACCGGCGGGGCGACAAAGCGAATTTAACCGTTAATTGGGGGTGACGGGAAACAAGAGTTCTCCACAATAAAAAAAGATGAAAAATAGAAAATAAATATGAGAATAACCGACTTTTTAGGAGGTAGTGTCATTTTATGAGTGATATGTTGTAGTTGTAGACGAACAAATGGAGGTACAGTTCGTGCATTTCATCGGATTTTGAAAAGGATAGCGTTTTTCTGACGAATCGACAAATTCTCTGGCGAAGGGTGTTGTTCCAGCGTTCCACATGAGAAGTTTCCCCGGATTCTTTTCCCACCATCTTGTGTTTGCCTGTATCAATAACCGCGGCGTATGCCTCCCAAAAATCGCTGAACGTTCGGCATTTTCGATATTCAGGCGGAATCAGTTCCCAAAACCGCCGACAAGATTGTTCGCTTCGGTCGCCGATGAAAAAAGAGACAATTTGACGTGTTCTGCGGCAAAGTGCTATCCAAACCCAGCGTTTAAAGTCTTTGCAATAGACAAAAGACCATAATTCATCCAGTTCGAGAACGTCTTTTTTCTTGGCCGGAAGCAACGTGGTCACGATGTCGGGAAGGGACTGCGCTTTTTTTTTATCCACCTCAGAGCCGTTTGGTGACTGATGCCAAAGGTTCTGGCAAGACCCCGTGACGAACTGCGTTCTTGGGCCGCCCTGACGACCATTTCTTTAAATTCCTCGCTTTTCCGAAGCGTTTGAAACACCCCGCCGAAGCCGCAAGCCTTGCATTTGTACTTCGGATTGCCTGATGCGTTCGACCCGTTTTTCACAATGTGTTCAGAGCCACATTTATGGCAGCATTTTACATCTAATACCATTTCATAAAGTTTGACGCAAAAATACCAAATCACCCCCAAAATGACACTACCTTTTAGGAGATATAAAAAATGATATAGCCAAAGGTGTTGACCTTCGGCAGATTTTCAGGCGCATTGAATTTTTGTTGAAAGGACACCCTCGTCAACTTGAAATTGTCCACAATTCGGGGCGATACGAAGCATTACAAAAAGAAATTCGTCTTGGTACGCTTGATTATCAAACTCAAAGTATTGAAAGAAATAAAATATCATCTGCCCTTCTCTCATTGATAGAGATTGTTGAGCAAGAAGCAAAAGATAATGAAAAATTCAAAGAAATTATAGAGAAGGAAATAAACGCATTTAATCAAAAGGAAGCGTCTTCTCCTGGATTTTGGGAATGGTTTCGAGGAAATAAGAAAATAAAATATTTGGTCGTTTTTTTTGGAGTATTGTATGCTCTTAGCCTATTTATTTATCTTAAATATTCAAGTTTACTATCAAACCAATCATGTGATTATACTTGGAATTTGCCAATCATTGTTCATTGGCTTTTCATTGTTACCGTTTCTTTTTGGTTATTTAAATTCAGAAGATTTTCAATCAGTGAAAATAAAATAACTGGTGAAGAAATGGTCAACAATCTGCAACCCGATAGCGTCATTGAGAAAAAAATAAGAGACAGTCTTCGACTAACTAAATTAGCAAGTTATGAAGATTGGAGCGAAGACGAGAAAAACAAACTTTGGGCAAGTTATATAGCCCCGTGCATATTTAAAGGAACGAGACGGATGATTTAGTGAAAAAAGAGCGGATGAGTTCGGGGTCATCAGCGATTTCGTGAAGTGCATATTCTACGGCAGTTTGCAAATCGTCCAAATTGAGAAAAATCCGGTTTTTGAGTTTGTGGCACTTGAGGTAATCCCAAAGTAATTCTATGGCATTTAGTTGTGGGCAATAAGGTGGTAGTGCTTCGAGGTGTATTATACCGGGGTTGTGTTGCAAAAAATCTTTTACCGGCTGACCCTTATGAATTGAAGCACCATCCCATACGACCAGCATTTTGGTGTTCGTCAGTTCTTCGGTGCTCAACCAAGTGAAAAACTCCTCAAAATCTTCAGCCTTGAAAGGGAGGCGTTGGATTTGCCAGCACAAATCACCCCGGGTTGAAATCATGCCGAACAGATTCAGATGCTCGCGGCTTTTGAATTCTTGAAGCACCGGAGTCTGGCCCTTGGGGGCCCAAGTTTTGGCGCAAAAGGGCAGCAAGCAAACCCCACACTCATCGGCATGAAACAATACGCGGTTTTCCGCTTCACTTTTTTTTAATGCGACCTATGTCCTCTGCATACCACTTCTGCACCCGCTCTTCCGAACGCTGGCGAGCCTGTTTGGAAGGCCGTTGCAGCGACCATCCGACCTTTTTCAGCAACCGCCCCACATGGGATGGGTCATACTTTACCCCAAAAAGTCGCTCAATCACAACACCAACGCGACCCCGCGTCCATATTTCCCCTTCAAATCCCTGCGCTGTACAACCCTTGTTCAACTCTTCCACCAGGCGCCGCAGGTCTTCGGTTCCTAATTTGCTCTGGGTTCCGCCCGGCGGAAGGCTCTTGTACCAAGCAGGATTGTCTGCATCGTATCGCGCAAGCCATCGTGACAACGTTGATTTGGGTATCCCCAAACTGGACATGATGTCTTGGCGGTTCTTACCTGAACGGAACATCTCTACCGCTCGCAGGCGCATCCCTTCATACGAAACTGAACTCAAACGTTTTTTCATGCTCAAAATGAAGCAAAGATACGCCCTTTGTTCCTTTAAAAATGCACGGGGCTATAAGAAAGGAGTAAACGATACTTTAGAGCAGTTTTCGACTGGTTGGTTTTTCATGTGGGCATTGTGGGCTATTTTTTACTCAGTTATTTTATGTGGTCTAAAAGAAGAATGGATTAAGGACTTTATAAATTATCTTGGAACGGCAACGTTTTTATTCATGTATTTGACCCTTACAATAACAACAACTGGAAGAATTATTTTTTCCCTTTTAATAAAAATTTTATTGATTATTTCACTTGTTACAGCATTGCAATTTTATCTTACTCCCCGGCTCGGAAGTGATGCACTGGAAGCCCAGTTTTGGTTTAGGCTCGTGGTGGGAATTATTGCTTGCTCCATTTTTTCAACTGTGTTTGGGCGACTATTGGATAGCAAATTTGTAAATACTCCAATTGTGATTTCAATTTGCTTGTACGCATATGCTGCAATTCAGCCTCTTTATGCCTTTTGGGATTTCACAGAAATGGCGTTAATCCAAAAGGAAAACGACAATTGTAATTTGGTAGAGAAAGATAGAGCATTGATAGACATTGAGCCAACTCTTATGTTTTTTGCATTGACTTTTGCATTTTACCTATAGCCCCGTGCATATTTAAAGGAACGAGACGGATGATTTAGTGAAAAAAGAGCGGATGAGTTCGGGGTCATCAGCGATTTCGTGAAGTGCATATTCTACGGCATTTTGCAAATCGTCCAAATTGAGAAAAATCCGGTTTTTGAGTTTGTGGCACTTGAGGTAATCCCAAAGTAATTCTATGGCATTTAGTTGTGGGCAATAAGGTGGTAGTGCTTCGAGGTGTATTATACCGGGGTTGTGTTGCAAAAAATCTTTTACCGGCTGACCCTTATGAATTGAAGCACCATCCCATACGACCAGCATTTTGGTGTTCGTCAGTTCTTCGGTGCTCAACCAAGTGAAAAACTCCTCAAAATCTTCAGCCTTGAAAGGGAGGCGTTGGATTTGCCAGCACAAATCACCCCGGGTTGAAATCATGCCGAACAGATTCAGATGCTCGCGGCTTTTGAATTCTTGAAGCACCGGAGTCTGGCCCTTGGGGGCCCAAGTTTTGGCGCAAAAGGGCAGCAAGCAAACCCCACACTCATCGGCATGAAACAATACGCGGTTTTCCGCTTCACTTTTTTTTAATGCGACCTATGTCCTCTGCATACCACTTCTGCACCCGCTCTTCCGAACGCTGGCGAGCCTGTTTGGAAGGCCGTTGCAGCGACCATCCGACCTTTTTCAGCAACCGCCCCACATGGGATGGGTCATACTTTACCCCAAAAAGTCGCTCAATCACAACACCAACGCGACCCCGCGTCCATATTTCCCCTTCAAATCCCTGCGCTGTACAACCCTTGTTCAATTCTTCCACCAGGCGCCGCAGGTCTTCGGTTCCTAATTTGCTCTGGGTTCCGCCCGGCGGAAGGCTCTTGTACCAAGCAGGATTGTCTGCATCGTATCGCGCAAGCCATCGTGACAACGTTGATTTGGGTATCCCCAAACTGGACATGATGTCTTGGCGGTTCTTACCTGAACGGAACATCTCTACCGCTCGCAGGCGCATCCCTTCATACGAAACTGAACTCAAACGTTTTTTCATGCTCAAAATGAAGCAAAGATACGCCCTTTGTTCCTTTAAAAATGCACGGGGCTATAAAACTTTTGTTGTTCCTTGTGATTTCATGGATTTTGAGAAGCGGAAGGTTGTTGTTTTTCGTTTCCCAAGAAGGCTCATTGAACTATAAACAAGATGACGAAATCAAGGAGTTTATGAATAGTATCCCTATTGAAAACTCTCGGATAATATAAATATGGAGAACAACGCATCTACGCCTATTTGCGACAAACCCAACCCGCAAGCCCAACGCAGCCGCAAACAGCGCAGATGCCACCGTTAGTGCCAATTAAAAAAAGAATGAATAAATATGGAAGAAAAAACGGTAGTGTCATTTTATGAGTGATATGTTGTAGTTGTAGACGAACAAATGGAGGTACAGTTCGTGCATTTCATCGGATTTTGAAAAGGATAGCGTTTTTCTGACGAATCGACAAATTCTCTGGCGAAGGGTGTTGTTCCAGCGTTCCACATGAGAAGTTTCCCCGGATTCTTTTCCCACCATCTTGTGTTTGCCTGTATCAATAACCGCGGCGTATGCCTCCCAAAAATCGCTGAACGTTCGGCATTTTCGATATTCAGGCGGAATCAGTTCCCAAAACCGCCGACAAGATTGTTCGCTTCGGTCGCCGATGAAAAAAGAGACAATTTGACGTGTTCTGCGGCAAAGTGCTATCCAAACCCAGCGTTTAAAGTCTTTGCAATAGACAAAAGACCATAATTCATCCAGTTCGAGAACGTCTTTTTTCTTGGCCGGAAGCAACGTGGTCACGATGTCGGGAAGGGACTGCGCTTTTTTTTTATCCACCTCAGAGCCGTTTGGTGACTGATGCCAAAGGTTCTGGCAAGACCCCGTGACGAACTGCGTTCTTGGGCCGCCCTGACGACCATTTCTTTAAATTCCTCGCTTTTCCGAAGCGTTTGAAACACCCCGCCGAAGCCGCAAGCCTTGCATTTGTACTTCGGATTGCCTGATGCGTTCGACCCGTTTTTCACAATGTGTTCAGAGCCACATTTATGGCAGCATTTTACATCTAATACCATTTCATAAAGTTTGACGCAAAAATACCAAATCACCCCCAAAATGACACTACCGAAAAAACATTATGGGAGCGAATAAAAAGAAAGTTTGAAAATTCTCCTCTTGGAGTTTTTATTCTCGGCTTTCTGTTGCTGACATCAGTTGCATATAATTGGTATTCAAACTATAAAACAGAGCAGAAAAATAACCGGAGCGAAAAAATTGAAGAAAAAATCGACGAAACAAATAAAGAACTTTTGGCTATAAATAATTTATTAATTAAACATATGCGATTTCGTGTGTCGGCTCCCCCAATTTAGTACAGCCGTAAAGTAGAAAATTCTCATTAAGCCTTTGCTTGAGTTTGGCTGAAAAACTGAGCAGCAAAGGCAGTAGGGCTCATATTTTTCAGTGTTTCATGTGGCCTTTTCGTGTTATAGTCCAAACGCCAGTCTTCTGCGCAATGGCGCACCTCGTCGAGTGAGTTGAACCAATTAGCATCCAGCACATCGCGCCTGAAGGATCCGTTGAACCGTTCGATGTAAGCGTTTTGCATTGGCTTGCCCGGTTGTATGTACAAGATTTCTATGTCCTCTTTTTTGCACCAGTTTACAAAGGTTTGCGCTAAGAATTCAGGCCCATTGTCAACCCTTATTCGTTTGGGCTTGCAGCGAAAATAAACGATGCGCTCTAACACCCGCACAACATATTCCGCAGGAATGGACATACTCACTTCAATGGCCAATGCTTCTCGGTTGAAGTCATCCAACACATTCAGCGTCCGAAATTTTCGCCCTGTGCTGAGGCTGTCACTCATAAAATCCAAAGACCATGTTTGATTTGCCCCCTCAGGTTGTGCAAGCGCTGCTTTCTCCCTTTTGGGTAGCCGACGCTTCGCTTTTCGCTTCACATTCAGCCCCATAGCGCGATAAATGGGCCAAACTCGCTTGTGGTTCCACTTGTGACCATCCAAGCGACATCGGCCGTACAACTTCCAAAAACCTTCCATGGGGTAGCGGCGGCTCAACTCTCCCAAGTGTTCAACAATCTGATCAGTGCTGTCGCGCCTTGCTTTATAGGCATAAACACTGCGACTTAGCCCTGCGATACGACATCCACGTTCTTTGCTAACCTTATGCTCTTCGACCACCCAGTCTGCCAGACCTCTTCGCTCGCAGGGCTTTAAAACTTTTTTTCCAACACATCTTTGAGGATGCGATGATCCAAGCTTAAGTCAGCGTACATCTGCTTCAAGCGCCGGTTTTCCTCCTCCAGATCTCGCAAGCGCTTGACCTGACTGGCTTCCATCCCGCCGTACTGCTTGCGCCACTTGTAAAAGGTAGGCTGGCTAATACCGTGCTCGCGGCACAAGTCCGACGCACTGCGGCCTTGCTCGTGAGACTTTAATATCTGAATAATCTGGGACTCGGTGAAGGTACTTCTTCGCATAATGGTTCAAAATTAGTAGTTTTCTCTACTTTTGAACCGTACTATTTTCGGGGAGCCGACACATTGATCCGGTCAATGTCATCTTGCATGCTGTGGTGGAGCGCCGACAGGAAATTGTACACGATGAGGGTGGCGTAGGTGTCTTGCCAGGCATTGTTGACGGTGACGGCAGAAAAACGGGCGAGTTGCAAGAGGCTTTTGAGCGAGAAAAAGCAGGTTTCCACGCCCCAGCGCCGGTGATATACCCAGATTAAAGAGGATTTGAACCTGCCCGTTGGCAAGGCAGGGATGCCCTTGATTGATTTGTATGATTTTCAGAGGATTGCGAGCACCGTTCGTTCAAGACCACCTTGCGTTGACTATACTTTAGAGCGGTTGCGGCTTAGGGGAAGAGGACAAAGGGGGGCGCAGAACCAAACCGGGAAGGAGGTTTTGTGCCTAAAATTACATACTGCTGGACATTTTTATTTCACACAACGCCACGACGACACAACGAATTGACACTACCCGCTTTGCACCTCACATTGTTGTGGCGTTGTGTGAAAAATGTCTAGTGATATGCTAAAATTAACATTCGCTCAAAACTACAACCTCGCTCTATTACTTTTGCCCCATGACATCGAAGAATCCTGCAAAGACGTTTATTTCAAAAAACAGAAGATGAGCCTCCGCATACTATCATTTTTATTGTTGCTGATGGCCACCACTCAGGGCTGCTACCGCCTCAGGGGCATCACCATTGATGCTCGGGTCAACACCTTTTTTGTCGTCACTTTTGAAAATATCGCCCTCAACGCGCCCCCCACTTTGAATGTGGAGTTCACGGAGCGCCTCAAAGACAAAATACGCACAGAAACGCGACTGATACTCAAGACCGAAGATGCCGACGTGCAATTCAGCGGAAAAATTCAGGATTTCAGGGTGGTGCCTGTGGCACCGAGGCCCGGCGAAACGGTAGCTTTGAACCAATTGGTCATCGTGGTGCAGATTAACGCGGAGAACATGATGGAGGAAAAGGTCGAATGGCCACGCGAGAAAACATTCAGCCACTTTGCGGAGTTTTCGAGCCAAACTGACTTGCTCGCCGTGCAAGACCAACTTGTTCGTCAAATCGGCGACCAATTGCTCGAAGACATTTTTAACTATTATTTCAACAACTGGTAAATTTGGAATTGGGAATTACAGGATTATAGTCAACGCAAATCAGCCCCGTCCGCTTCACTTGGCCGGGCAAACCCCTGAGTACAGGTTCTGACAAGGTGGTTTTGAACGAACGGTGCTCGCAATCCTTTGGAAATCATGCAAATCAATCAGGGGCATCCCTGCCTTGCCAACGGGCAGGTTCAAATCCTCTTTAATCTGGGTATACCACCAACAATTTCAACACCTTGACGCAAGAACGTTTTCATCGTTTGCTCGACAACCCGGAGCTCTTGACGACCATCCCTTACGAGGAGATGAAGACGTTGGTATTGACTTACCCCTACGCCCACAACCTGCGCTACCTGCTGGCACTCAAAGCCCATCAGGACGAACACCCTGACGCGGAGCGAATATTGAACACCGCAGCCGTCTATAGCCTCGACCGCACCCAACTTTTCCACCTGACCGCGATAAAAATACCCTCATTCCAGCCCATGACCATCATGATGGAAGAAGCGGTGCTGGAACTCAAACCCATCGAGGAGGTGCAGCGCGAACTCGAGGCACTGGCTCCTCAAGCACGCCCCGAAAAAGTGGAAACGGCCACTTTTGCTCCTCCGCCTCCATCCCCACCCACCGAAACGAAGTCGCCCGAAAAGCCAGCCATTCCAGAAGCGCCCAAGAAACCACTGTTTCCCCCGTCTGTCGCCCGCGAGCCTTTTGCCGCATGGATAGCGCGGTTCAATCCTCCGTCGCTGTCGGTAGTGCCAAGTCAAGGCGACATCAACCCAGCAGTGGCAGAAGCGCCCCCCGCCCCTAATGGAGCGCCCACGCCGCCGCCCGAAGAAAAGCCACACACTGGCCTCTCGGCTCAGGAACTCGCCGAGCGCAGCGTGGCGGAAAACAAGGATGTCATTTCCGAAACGCTGGCTCGCCTGCTGGCCAAGCAGGGCTATCGCGACAAGGCAATAAATATGTATGAGCGGTTGCGTTTGGCGTTTCCTGAAAAAAGCGCGTACTTTGCCGCCGAAATTGAAAAACTTAAAAAATAGACGAAGATGTTATCTACTCTCTCGGTTCTGATTGCCCTGATAAGTGTGCTGTTGATGTTGGCAATATTGATTCAAAATCCCAAAGGAGGCGGCATTGACGCGACTTTTGGCGGACAAGCGCAGCAGCTGTTTGGCGCGGCGCGTTCCACTGATTTTATCGAAAAAGCAACCTGGGTGTTGGCTGGTGCTTTGGCGGTGTTGTGCATCATCGCCGTGCTGACCGTTGGCACGGGTGGCCCGGCATCCCCCACCGACCTTCCGCCGTTGCAGTCGCAATAATTTTTGCGCTGACAAATTGAATGAGAGGTGTCTCACAAGTCATCATGGCATGACGTATGAGACACCTCTTTTTTTGCCCACAGATACCGTATGCTTTTTCCGCCCCTTGAATATAACTCGCACCGCCAAGTTTTTTACGGAGAGCAATCATTGCAATCTGACAAATCCTGACGAATAGAGGTGTAATTCAGGGGACGACCTTGTACTTGCGCAAATCATTCGCCAACAAACGTAGTTTTGCCGCAGAAAAAAACGGGTTGAATGAGTCATCGCAAAATCTTCTTTTGGTCTATCACCGTCGCATTGGCGGGCTTCTTGTTTGGGTTCGACACAGTGGTTATTTCTGGTGCCGACCTTTCGCTGCAAACCCTTTGGCCGAGGGGCGAAGTTTTTCACGGCTTTGTTGTCATGGCTTCCGCCCTTTGGGGCACGGTGGTGGGTGCCATGCTGGGCGGCATCCCGACGGATAGGTTGGGCCGCAAAAACACCTTGCTCTGGATAGGCGTTTTCTACCTCGCTTCGGCATTGGGTTCGGCGCTTGCCAACGACCCGTGGGTGTTCGCCTTCTTCCGCTTTTTGGGGGGGCTGGGCGTGGGTGCCTCCACCATCGCTGCCCCTGCCTACATTTCGGAAATCGCTCCGGCCAACGAGCGGGGCAAATTGGTGGCCCTGTACCAGTTCAATATCGTGTTGGGCATCCTCGTCGCATTTCTTTCCAACTATTTGCTGAGTGGCCTTGGCGACAACGCTTGGCGTTGGATGGTGGGCGTGGAGGCCATCCCCGCTTTCCTGTATGCCGTGATGGTGTTCACCGTGCCCGAAAGCCCGCGCTGGCTTTTGGTGAAGCGCCAAGACCGAGCGGCCGCGGCGCAAACGCTGCGCCTCATTGCCCCGCATGCCGACACGGAGGCGGAAATGCGCCGCATCATGGCTGACCACGATGAGTCCGACAAGAGCGAGACAATTTTTACGCTGAAATACCGGTTCCCCTTGGTCTTGGCTTTTTTGGTGGCATTTTTCAACCAGTTTTCGGGCATCAACGCATTCCTCTACTATGCCCCGCGCATTTTTGAAATAGCAGGCTTGGAGAAAAGCGCTGCCTTGCTTAGCAGTGTGGGTATCGGCGTGACCAATCTGATTTTCACCTTGCTCGGCCTGTCATTGATTGACCGTTTTGGCCGGCGACAGCTCATGTATATCGGCTCAATTGGGTACATCTTGTCGCTCTCGTGCGTGGCCATCGCCTTTGCTATGGGCATCAAAGGCTTTGCGGTGCCTATTTTTTTGTTTTTGTTCATAGCAGCTCACGCTGTGGGGCAGGGCGCGGTGATATGGGTTTTTATCTCTGAAATTTTCCCCACACACCTGCGAGCAAGCGGTCAGTCTTTGGGCAGCTCGGTGCATTGGGTGTTGGCGGCTGCCATTCCCTCGCTGATACCTGTGTTGTTCACCCGCATAGGCGCGGCACCTGTCTTCGCCTTTTTTGCCTTTATGATGGGGCTTCAACTCCTGTTCGTGTGGCGAATGATGCCAGAAACGAAGGGCGTTTCGCTAGAAGATTTGGAAAAAAGATTGACTGCGAGCGGCTAAAAGCACAATCCGCTCAAAATCAAGGAGCGCAATCACGTTGAACTGACAAATCTTGGTGAATCAAGAGACTTGTTGCGATGGAGGCCTTTGGCGAAGGGAAAGCCCTTTTTCCGACTGGCTCCGTTAAATTTTTTGCCGAATATGCCCGATTTCGACCGCAAAATTTGCCTTGCCAGCCGAAAAAATGGCAATCCCCTTCACTCAAAGCCCTCCACCGCAACAAGTCTAAGGTATAAAAAATGAAAAATGCCATTTTGACCTTACCGCTCATCTGCATCGGCTGCGCGATTTGTGGGTGCAATGCCCCCTCGCCTTACAACAAGGACGCTTTGGAATATTCGGAGCCGCATCGTCCTCAATTCCACTTTTCCCCAAAGGAAAAATGGATGAACGACCCGAATGGGATGTTTTTCTACGAGGGTGAATACCATTTGTTTTATCAATTCTATCCCGACTCGAATGTGTGGGGTCCGATGCATTGGGGCCATGCGGTGAGCAAGGATTTGACGCATTGGGAACACTTGCCCATTGCATTGTATCCCGATTCTTTGGGCTATATTTTTTCGGGCAGCGCCGTGGTGGACTGGAAAAACACCAGTGGATTGGGCCATGGGGCTTCGGGCCAGCCCCCCATCGTTGCCATTTTTACCTATCACGATATGGAGGCGGAAAAAGCGGGGCGCAGCGATTATCAATGTCAGGGCATCGCTTTCAGTCACGACAAAGGCCGCACTTGGACAAAGTATGAGGAAAACCCCGTATTGCCCAATCTCAAACAAATCCGCGACTTCCGCGACCCAAAGGTGCGTTGGGACGAACGCTCCGAGCAGTGGGTGATGGCATTGGCCGCGTACGACCATATTCAATTCTGGAGTTCGTCGGATTTAAAAAAATGGCGGCACCTCAGCGATTTTGGCAAGGAGTGGGGCGTACACGGTGGGGTTTGGGAATGTCCCGATTTGTTCCCAGTCCTGGTGGAGGGAACCAACGACACCCGCTGGGTCTTGCTGGTCAGTATCAATCCGGGTGGCCCGAACGGAGGGTCGGCCACACAATACTTCGTCGGCGATTTTGACGGCCAACATTTCAAACTCGACGATTCCTTCGAGCCTTTGGTGCGCGACGAAAAAGCGATTTGGCTCGACTATGGGCGCGACAACTACGCGGGGGTTACTTGGTCGGACATACCCAACGACGACGGTCGCCGCCTGTTCATGGGCTGGATGAGCAATTGGGACTACGCCACGGTGGTGCCTACCGCCGTCTGGCGGAGCGCCATGACACTGCCCAGAGTGCTTACTTTAAACAAAACAAGTGCGGGCTATCGGGTTTTTTCGCACCCCGTGGAGACATTGAAACAACTCCGAACGACGACGCGGCGATTGGGGCCTATCGAAATAACGGGCACGCTCGACCTGACAAAGACCATCGGATTTTCGCCCTCGCAGATGGAATTGATGCTCGAATTTGAGGTTGACCCCGGCACTGCTGTTGACTTTGGCGTGGAGCTGTCGAATGCAAAAGGAGAGCGTTATCGCATTGGCTGCAACGCTGGCACGGCTTTGTATTCCAGCGACCGCACCCAATCCGGGGAGGTGGCTTTTTCCGATAAATTTGCCAACACGGTTCACACGGCGCCTCGTGTGTCGGCGGACAAGAACATCCGGCTGCACTTGTTTTTTGATGTGAGCTCGGCTGAGTTGTTTGCCGACAACGGCGCTACCGCGTTGACGGACATTTTCTTTCCCAGCGAAAATTTTTCCACCATTAAAATCTATGCTGAAAACGGGAAAGTGAAACTGGCCAAGGGCGAGGCTCACGCGCTCAAGCGAATCTGGAGATAGCCCTCCAATCCTCATCAATTCCGAAAAATACGCCGTTCCTTTGCCCTCATGCTTGGAGCGTTTTGGAACCGTCCATATAGCCTCGACCGCTCGCCGCGACACATCCTGCGGCGGGGAGCCGTGATAGGTTTTTTCGTGTTCGTGTTTTTGTGGTTTTTCCAACCGTTTGGCCTCAACACGCTGCCGAAAGGGCTGATTTACGTTGCATTGGGCTACGGTTTGGTTTCTTTCGGCGTGATGACAGCGGTAGGCATGGGCATGCACCTGTTGCCCAACGACTACTACACCGAAAAAAACTGGACAGTAGGCAGAGAAATCTTTTGGACGATGGTCAATCTGGCATTAATCGGCTTAGGCAACATCCTGTATAGCGATGCACTGGGCTTAGTGGACTTGAGCTGGCAGAGCCTGATGTATTTTGAACTCTACACGGTGGCCGTAGGCATTTTCCCGGTGGCAGCCTCTGTTCTGCTGAACGAGGCGCGTCTGCACAAGCGATATGCGCGGGAATCGGCAGCCATCAGCCGCGACTTGCACACACACCTCCCTGAACCCATAGCCGCCGTCCCGGTGCGCATCCCTGCCGAAACCCAAAGCGGCGACCTCGTGCTGCCTGCGGATGCGCTGTTGCTCGTTCGCGCTGCCGACAATTATGTGGAAGTTTTTTTTGTGGAAAATGACCAGTTGCGCAAAGTCGTTCTGCGCAGTTCGCTAAAAGCCGTGGAATCCGCGCTGGCGACACATCCACAATTCATGCGTTGCCACAAGGGGCACATTGTGAATCTGCAACACATCAAGGACGTGAGCGGCAACGCGCAGGGGTACAAATTGCATCTTCCTCGATTGGACGCTCCGGTGCCTGTGTCGCGCCAACTCAACCAAATGCTGCGCGAACGCCTTTCCATTCGCCCCTAAGCTACGCCATTCGTCCCTTTTCCCTTGTCGTTCGTCCCTGAATGGGCTGTTCGTCCCTTTCCGCTTGCGCGGCGAATCGGGTGGGCAAATCTTTGTCCCATCAATCATTTCTGAAAAAAACGACGCACTATGGAATCGCTTCGCTTGGCTCTTTTGTGGACGCACATCTTTTTTGGCTTCTTGGCTCTTTTGGCTGGTCTCATCGCTCTGGGCAGCGTGAAAGGTGGGAAAACACACCGCAGGGCAGGGACGGTGTTTTTCAACAGTATGCTGGCCGTGGCTTTCTCCGCGCTGGCGCTCGCAAGCATATCGCACAATTGGTACCTATTCTACATCGCTGTTTTTGCGCTTTATCAGAACTATTCGGGCTACCGGGCGGTGCGCGACAAATCGCTGCGGCCATCCCCTTTGGATTGGTTGGTGTGGGTAGTGGCGGTGGTGGTGGCAGTGCTCATGCTCCTAACGAAGCACTTGGTGCTGCTTGTCTTTGGCGGCATCATGGCGCTGCTCACCGTGCGCGATTTGATGCTCTTTTCAGCGGTGCTGCGCGGCAAGACGCTGCCTAAACAACAATGGCTCATCCGACATATCGGCATGATGGTGGGCGCATACATCGCCACCGTGACAGCCTTTGTGGTCGTCAACTTGCAGACGTTCCATCCGATGTGGTTGCCGTGGCTGGCGCCCACCGCTTTGGGCTTGCCGTTCATGGCCTACTGGATGCGCCGCACACGCCAAACAAAAAAGCAAACTAGTGTCGCATCGGGTCAATGACCAAACACGGCATTATCATTTGAAAAAAACATGAAACAAATTCGCTTGCTTGCCCTGCAATTCATCTTGTGCGGAACACTCAACGCTCAACAACTCCCCGACACAACTTACACCGCCGACTACCTTGACCGCAGCACACGGTTTGCATGGACTACCCTAGGGGGCGACCTGACGCTTTTGCCGGGTGGACACATCGAATTGCCAAATCGAGGGCGCACCGACTTTGGGCCTACGCTGATGCCTCGGCTCACGATTGGCGGTATTCACTTCTGGGGGCACGCCGACTTCTACGTCACCTTTCCGTTGCCGCTACGCAAAAACTTCTCAGGCGCTCCTTTCGAGTCCGTGCATTATGCGGAAGGCATCGAAACGGGCGCGCGTGTGTACCCGTGGCGCTTGCGAGCGGGCACACTGCGTCCGTATATCGGCATCAGCTTCAAGCCCTTGTCCTACGGGCACGCCTTGCCAGAGACTGATTACGAGGCGGGCTTTCCGCGCAACCAACGTTTCGTGGGGCCGGTGCAGGCCGGGCTGACATACGCGACGCCCTCTTTTTTGTTCACGGGTGGCATACACCTGCTAGGGAAGCGGAATTTTCAATACGCCATCACCCCCGAACAAGAGACAAACGGTGCTTTTCATGCATTGTCGTTCACGCTCGGGGTGGTGAGATACTGGGACCTCGACCGCGATGCCCGCACGGAGCGCGGGGTGCAGCAAGAGAACCTTAAACATCATTTGTTGGAAAAAAACAACAAGATGAGCGCCTTCTATTGGGCCATCGGGCCTTCGGCGGCACTCCAATTGGGCAAATCTCCTTATTTGAAAAATCAGCATCCTGCGCTGTATCGCACGCTGACTGGGGGTTTCATGCTCGATGTGGCGCTTGGGTACCACTGGGCGCGTCCCGACCTGAATGTCGGCCTTTCGTACCGGTTCATGGGCGATGAAATAGGCGCGTTCGGTACCCGCCTCAGGTTGCAGCGCCATTCGTTCATGCTTGAGGCGTACAAGTTCTTGTTCAACTATCTCGGTTTTGTGCCTTACGCTGGTGTGACCCTTTCCATGGAAAATCTTCGCCTGCGCGTCAACAACCAGCAAATAGCGGAGCAGAAGCCGGCCTTGGGACTCATCGCAGGCTGGGATATTCGCGTGACGCGGACGGGCAGCAGCCTGTTGCGCACCAATTTGCGTTACATCCCCGGCCTCGCCTTGACGGTGGAGGGCGAGCGCATGCGCTTCGACCACCTGGAATTTAACTTCATCCAATATGTGCGGTATATTGGCCGGGAGCGGTTTTATGGTGGTTTTCGGAAAAAACAAGGCCGGTAGGGTAGGGGTGGTGCCCAAACTGTGGAATAAATCCTATCAAAGCGTTCAAGGCGGACATTGTGCGGGAGAATTAGAGGAGGGGCATCGCGTCTCACTAACCATGAATAGGGCGATGCCCCTCTTTTCCACGCCAAGTTCAGGGCACATCGTACCTATCCAAATCCAAGGTTTGGATGATGGCGATCAACTTTTCGCCATATTGTTTGTCGGTCGCGTATCCCGCTTGCGCCAAGCCTCGTGCCCATGCGCGATAGTCGGTGGGTTCCAACTCGAACAGATGCTTGTAGCGGCTGCCGTTTTGCAGAAATAGGCTGTGTGCGCGATAGCTCCCTTTCGCGTTCGCGTATTTCACAAAAAAATCCTTGTGCGTGTCGTCGGTGAAGTTGGCGCAGTGTCCTGTCTTGCAGCGTTTTGAAAAGCATTTGATACCGAAATGATTGTTGGTTTTCATCGCCAATTTGCTCTCTCCGGCGTTGCTTTCAAGCAAGCCTTGAGCCAGTTTGATGCTGGCTGGAATGCCTGACTGTCGCATTTCGGCCATTGCAGCGGGTGCAAACCGCTCCACATAGTCGCGGCATTTGGTCAGGCGAATTTCCATCTCCGAAGTTTGGAGGCTGTAGCGCCGGGCAAAGGCAGGGTCAATGGCAAATGTGACGTTGTTCAAGGCGTTGGGAGGCAGCGCCACCTCGACTTCCGTCAGTTTTTTTTCGCTTTTCTTGGGATGCGGCGTGAAGCCAAACATCGCCGCTTTCACCCGTTCGCCTTGAGGCGGTTCGGTAGGCTGGCTTGTCTCTCCGAGCGAAACGGGGCCCAGAACGATGGAAACATTGTCGGTCCATACCAGATAGGTAAGCGCGACAACCAACAGGAGTTTCCAAAGCAACTGTTCCTTTTGGGTTTCGGCTTGTTCGGCTGCCGCCACCCTGCTGCTATTGTGATTGGTGTGGGCGTGATTCAAACTTGCCATGTCATAAAAATTTTTGTGTGAGAGGGACTGAATCTTTTGTTCAAAACGAAAAACGCCGCAATGTAACACAATTTGTTTTTAAAAAACAAACAATAAGTTTTTTATTTTTTTGTGCTCAGAACACTCAAACCAAATTTCTTGATGCCTACACTAAGTTTTAAAATCACTAAAAAATTGATTTGTAGATGCTTAGATAGGATAGGGGAAACGCCTCGAAACACATTCGGGGGTGCTGCCCTTCACGAAAAATGTCGAACACCTCCCGCCAATTTTTCGGGGCAACACACCTGCCTAAGTATTTGCTGCTTGAGATAAAAAGCGAGGCAGCCAATTTTTCATTTTTATCACACAGTCAACACAAATCGTAAAAACTTAGGCAAGACAGCAGACATTGAATTTTGACAGGATTTACAAGATTTGCAGGTTCAATGAGGCAGATTTGCCGCCAAAAACCCTGTAAATCTTGTAAACCCTGTCAAAAACAATAAGCCTGTAAACTCTGTCCTCTGCGCTTGGAGGCTGGCTAAGTTTTTACCACAAATCAGCCATCTGGGCACCGGGTCGGGCAAGGTGAATTCGAATGGATGCCACTTGCAGTCTTCTGAAAATCACGCAAATCAATCAGGGGACTCTTTAAATCCTCTTTAATCTGGGTATAAATCGCTGCAATTTTTTGGAATCCTCTACTTTTGCGTCATTCGTGTAGTTTTTACAAATAGTAAACCCACACAGCAAACTTCATCGAGTCACCTCCGGAATTTCCGGTTCAAGCCGAATAATCATGGTCATCATTGCCGACTGCGGTTCCACAAAGTCTGACTGGCTGCTCGTCCAAGGAGGACGCGACCACACCCTCGAAAACACCGTTGGTTTTAGCCCCTTTTTCCATTCCACCGAGGAAATCACGGCTATACTAAAGGAACAACTGTTGCCCAAACTGACACCCGCAAATGTCAAAGAGGTGTATTTCTACGGCACAGGCATCCACGATGAACACCGCGCTGACATAGTGGCTAATGCCATCAAAGCGGTTTTTCCGAAAGCAATCGTGGAGGTGGAGCATGACTTGCTGGCAGCGGCAAGAGCCACTTGTGGCCACCACGCGGGCATCGCCTGCATACTTGGCACTGGCTCCAATAGCTGCTACTACGACGGGGAGCGCATTCTCGACAATGTGCCATCGCTCGGCTGGCTTTTGGGCGACGAAGGCAGCGGCACGCACTTGGGCAAGGCATTGGTGCGGGCCAAGTTCTACCGCGAACTGCCTACCGACCTCAACAGGGCATTCGACACGGCCTACCCGGAAGGCATGGATGCCATCAAAGACCGCGTCTATGAAAAAGGGGCCAACGCCTACCTCGCCACGTTCACGCGCTTTCTGGGCGACCACATCAAGCACCCCTTCGTGCAGCATTTGGTGGCAGACAGCCTCGGCGAATTCCTCGACCGGCAAGCTTGTAAGTACAATGGCTACCAGCACGTTCCCATTCATTTTGTCGGCTCCATCGCGCACCATTTTCAAGAAATCTTGATGCAGTGCATGGAGGCTCGTAACCTGAAACCCGGTGTCATCATCCGCAAGCCCATTTACCCGCTCGCGGATTATCACCTTCATCCGATCGAGTAAACACAAACTTCCATTATGGCAAAAGACATTAAACGAATCGCCGTGTTCACTTCCGGTGGCGACGCACCGGGCATGAACGCTGCCATACGCGCTATTGTGCGCAACGCTTTCCACAACGACCTTCACATCTACGGCATCATGCGCGGATATGAAGGCATGATAGAGGGGCAAAAGCAAATCAGGCGCTTGGAAACCACCGATGTGAGCAATATCATCCACCGAGGTGGCACCATCCTGAAAACCGCTCGCAGCAAGGAGTTTATGACACCTGAAGGCCGCAAACACGCGCACGAAAACCTGACGTACAACGACATTGACGCGCTCATCGCCATCGGTGGCAATGGCACGATGACGGGGGCGCTCAAATTCATGGAGGAGTTCCCCGACATACCCATCGTAGGCATTCCCGGCACCATTGACAACGACCTGTTCGGCACCGATTTTACCATAGGTTTCGATACTGCCGTGAACACGGCGGTGCAAGCGGTGGATAAAATCCGCGATACGGCAGACTCGCACAACCGCCTCTTTTTCGTGGAGGTGATGGGGCGTCAGTCGGGCTACATTGCCTTGCATACCGCTATCGCAGGGGGCGCAGGCGGTGTTTTGATACCCGAAGAGGAATCTTCCATCGACGACTTGATAAAACTGCTCAAACGCGGAGCCAAACGCTCCAAACTTTTTAGCATCGTCATCGTGGCGGAGGGGCATCAGATGGGCACCGTGTACGACATCGCCAAATATGTGGAGGACAAAATTGACGAATACGACGACATCAAGGTGACGGTCATCGGTCACTTGCAACGCGGCGGCTCGCCGTCTGCTTTCGACCGGGTGCTGGCCAGTGTGCTCGGTTTTTCCTCTGTCGAGGCATTGTTGAACGGGAAATCGGGCGTCATGGTCGGTCTAAAAAACAACAACGTGCAATACACGCCATTTGAGGAGGCCATAGCCAAGAGCAAGCCCTTGAACAAGGAACTACTTCGCATGGCGCATATTTTGGCGCAGTAGGCATCTTTCCTTCTTGGCTGAATTTATCTTGAAAATTTTCGAGATTTCCCGTTTCGCAGCTGTTTTGGTGGAAAAAATCTCGTTATAGTCAACGCAAATCAGCCCCGTCCGCTTCACTTGGCTGGGCAAACCCCTGAGTACAGGTTCTGACAAGGTGGTTTTGAACGAACGGTGCCCGCGATCCTTTGGAAATCATGCAAATCAATCAGGGGCATCCCTGCCTTGCCAACTGGCAGGTTCAAATCCTCTTTAATCTGGGTATAGTTTGAACAAAATTTATGTAGGGTGTTCGACGACAAACGATTGGCTGTCAAAAATTCAAAGGCATTTGTCAACCCTCTCATGCTGTTGGTGCGCAACGGCCCCGTGCAGATTAGAAGCAAAATCACCAAAGCGCAATTTCACCAATTCATGCTTCACCATGAGGAGGCAAAAATAGAGCGCGACAAACATGGTGTCATCACAATCCACCCGCCCATGACCTTGAAATCAGCCTATTATGAGGGTGAGGCTTTTTTGCTTTGAAGCAATGGTCAAAGACCAACAATCTTGGCCGTGCCTTCAGCCCTTCCGCCGCTTTTGACTTGCCTGATGGCTCCACATACAAAGCCGATGGTGCCTGGATTTGTGATGGAAGTTCGTTCAAAGAGCGACACTGTGGCAAAGCTAAAAAAGAAAATGACCAATGTGTGGATGGCAAACGGGGTGCAACTGGCTTGGCTGATTGACTCACACAGCCAAAAAGCGTGGGCTTGCCGCGCCGCCCTTCCGGTGGATGAGCTGCCCAATTTCGACTCGATGCTTTCCGGCGAACCGCTGCTGCCGGGATTCGAGTTGGACCTGAGGGACTTGAAGGGAGGTTAAACTTTGTTAAAACTGTCGGCATCTGTAATTTGTCCCCAACATTTGCGACACTTACGTTGCAAATGTCGCTCAATGAAAAAAATCCTTTCCACCACCCTGCCCTTCCTTTTTTTGCTGCCCCTGCAAGCCCTCGCCCAACTCTCCGGCAAAGTCCTCGACGAACGCGGCCAACCGCTGGCCTTCGCATCCGTCTATGTGCGCAACAGCACCAATGGCACCGTCGCCAACGCTGAAGGCGAATACCGCCTCACGGTCGCCAACGGCACACACGAGATTGTTTTTCAATACATCGGTTACAAGCAAAAAATAGAGCTCGTCACCATCGCCGACAAACCCGTGCGCCTCAACACCCGCATGGAACCCGCCAACCTCGAAATAGCAGAGGTGGTCATCACCACCGAAGACCCCGCCTATCGCATCATGCGAGAGGTCATCGCCAAACGCAAATACTACAAAAACAAGGTGCGGGAATACAGCTGCGATGTCTATGTCAAGGGTTTTTACAAACTGCAAGATGCGCCCAAGAAAATTCTGGGGAAGGAAATAGGCAACATGGGTGGCATACTCGACACCAATCGGCAAGGGGTGATTTACCTGTCCGAATCCGTCTCGAAAGTGTATGCGCAAGCCAAACCAGAGCGCAAAAAAGAGGTGATGATTTCGAGCATCGTGAGTGGCTCAGACAATGGCTTTAGCTTCAACCGCGCCACATACACCGACTTCGACCTCTACGACGAACGCATCGAGATAGACCGCGAGATACTCTCGCCCCTCGCCGACAACGCATTCAGCTATTACAATTTCAAATTGCTCGGCAAATACCGCGACGAGAATAATTACGACATCTACAAAATCGGCTTATCGCCCAAGCGGTCGGCTGACCCAGCCTTCAGCGGCCACCTTTATGTGGTGGACGAATGGTGGAATCTCGCGGGCGCCGACCTCGCGCTCACGGGTGCTGCCATCAAACAACCCGTGCTCGACACGCTCCGCATCCAGCAAGAATTCGTGCCAGTGGAAAAACCCGACACTTGGCGGCTGCTGAGCCAAGTGACGGGCTTCAAATTTGGCTTGCTCGGCTTCAAGTTCGACGGGTTTTTCAACGGTGTCTTTTCAAACTACGACCTCCGACCTCAGTTTCCCAAAAACCTCTTCGACAAGGAGACTTTCAAGATAGAGGACGATGCCAACGAACGCGACTCCACCTACTGGACGACCATCCGCCCCATCCCGCTCACGCTGGAAGAATCGGTGGACTATGTGCGAAAAGACAGCCTCCAGCGCATCTGGAAATCCGATGCCTACCGCGACAGTGTAGATGCCAAAAACAACAAGTTCGATTTCAGCAACCTGCTTTTTGGCTACACTTGGCGCAACTCCAAGAAACATCTCACGGTGAGCTATCCCTCCTTGACGGATGGCTTTCAGTTCAACACCGTGCAAGGTTGGCTCGTGAATTTTCGCCCCACTTTCAGCAAATACGACAGCGAGCAACGCCGCCGCTTTTGGCGGGCGGAAGGCAATGTAAACTATGGTTTTTCGGAAAAAACTTGGCGCGGCGGGCTGCGCCTCGAACGGCGTTTTGAAAGCAAATTCTACTCGAACCTCGAATTGAGCGGCGGCCTTGCGGCGGTGCAATTCAGCGACAAAGACCCTATCGGCGTGGGGCTTAACACGTTTTACTCCATTTTTGCGAAGCGCAACTACATGAAACTGTATGAAAAAGGCTTTGCGAAAGCCGAGTACAGCCGCTACCTCATCCCGGGCCTTTGGCTCCGCGCCGACGCGGAATGGGCCAACCGACGAGACTTGAGGAATCGCTCGGACTATTCCACTTTCAACAAGAACCGCGTCTATACCCCCAATGCGCCTCTCACCGGCACCGATGAGCCTTTTTTTGCTCAACACCAAGCTTTCACCATGCAGCTCACGGCCCGCATACGCATCGGCGAGACGTTTAGCAGCTACCCCAAATTCAGGGTGTACGAAGGCTCCGGCTGGCCTGAACTCTTGTTGCTATACCGCAAAGCCATTGCCGGGGTGGTTGGCAGTGATGTGAACTACGACTATGTGCAGGCGCAAATCCGCAGAAACGGCATCGGGTGGGGGCTGTTCGGCTACACGGATGTCAATGTGGCCGCGGGTATGTTCCTGACGGACAATCGTCTGGAATTCATTGACTTTCACCACCCAATGGGCAACCAGACGCTCTTCGGAAAACCCAACAACTACACGCGGGCATTTTTCCTGCTCCCCTACTACGACTTCGCCACGCGCCGCCCCTTTGTGCAAACCCATGTGCAGCACCACCTGCAAGGCTGGCTGTTGGACAAAATCCCGTTGCTGCGAAAACTCCACTGGAAAGAAGTGTTTGGCGTGGGCGTCTATTACACCGAAAACACGGTGAACGCCGAACTGCTGCCCCAACGAACGCCTTATTGGGAACTCAACTTTGGCTTCGAGAACATCGGCATCAACTTCTTCCGGCCTTTCCGCATTGACGTGGTGGCGGGCTTCTTCGGCGAAAACCACTATAAGACAGGCGTGGTGATAGGGATAGGGCTGTAGGATTCGCGATTTACGATTTGCGCGAAATAAGGGTAGTCAAGTATAGTCAACGCAAATCAGCCCCGTCCGCTTCACTTGGCCGGGCAAGCCCCTGAGTACAGGGTCCGACAAGGTGGCTTAGAACGAACGGTGCTCGCAATCCTTTGGAAATCATGCAAATCAATCAAGGAAATCCCTGCCTTGCCAACCGGCAGGTTCAAATCCTCTTTAATCTGGGTATAGTTCTTTTACCTTGTCAGCTCCAGCGAGGCACAATGCGAGCAAGTCGTGCAGGCTTTTAACACACATTGCGCCTCGCTGAGGCTAAAAACAGGGCGTGGCTGTGGCTTTCTACCCATATTTCGCGCAAATCGCAAATCCTACTTTCCTCTCCCCTGCAACAGCACCAGCACCGTGTAGAACATGATTTTGAAATCCAAGGCCAGCGACATGTTTTCGATGTAGAGCAGGTCGAAGCGAAGCCGTTGGAGCATCTGCTGCACGTTGGAGGCGTAGCCATACTTCACCTGCCCCCATGAAGTGATGCCGGGTCGCACTTTGAGCAAGTGTTTGTAATGCGGGTTTTTTTCCAAAATCAAGTCAATGAAATACTTGCGCTCCGGGCGCGGCCCTACGAGCGACATATCGCCGCGCAGCACGTTCCAAAAATTGGGAATTTCGTCCAGCCGCCATTTGCGCATCACAGCGCCCCAAGGGGTGCAGCGGGGGTCGCCCTCGTGGGAGAGTTGGGGGCCGAGCTTCTCGGCATCCACATACATGGAACGGAACTTGAAAATCGTGAAGGGCTTGCCATTCAGCCCCATGCGCTCTTGCGCAAAAAAGATGGGGCCAGGCGACGACAGCCTGACGCGGATGGCGATGTAGAGCAGCACAGGCGAGAGCAAAATCAACACAGAGGCACTCACCAGCACATCGAGCAGCCGCTTGGTGACGCGCTGCCATTTGGGCATCAGTTCCTGTCGAATCTCGATGAGTACCGCGCCGAACACATGGTTCATCTTCACCGTGCCGAGCAAGATGTCGTACATATCGGGGATGATTTTCACCAGCACTTGCTCCCCGAAGTCGAACAGGACGTTGAGGATGTCGCGCAAGAGGCTGTGCTCGGAAGTTTCGATGGCGATGATGACTTCTTCGATTTCGTGTTCGCGGATGACGGCGGCCAGTTCGTCAAGTTTGCCCAATTTTGGCAGGTGTTCTTCCAGCACCTGTCCATTGCCGCCGTTGGTGTCAATGTATCCGATGAACTTGTTTCCCAAGCCTTTTTTGCGTCCTTTGATTTCGAGGTAGAGGTCGAGCGCATTTTGGTTGCCCCCCACGAGCAGGGTGTTGAACGTGATTTGACCCGCTTTGAGGCGACGGCTTGCGCGCGTCAGCACGACCATGCGCATGGTGGCCGTGAGGAGAAAATGCAAGCCAAACAACACGACGAACGAGTGGTAAAACGTGCGGTAGTCGTACACCACGTCGTCGAGGATGAGCGTAAAGAACAGGAAAAAGACCCCGAAAAAGGTGAGAAAGAAAGTGCGAGTGAGCGTGGCCAACCGCGACAAGCGGTAAATGTCCACATAATGGTCGAAGATGCTGTAGAGCAACACCCATCCGGTAGGGATGATAAAGATGCCGAGAAAGAATTTGGGGTTGCTAAAAATCTCCGGGCCAAAAGCCACTCCTTCCACACTTGTTTTTCTCCAAATGAAAAACAATGCCCATGCCAGCATCGCCATGAAAAAATCAGCGATGCCGTAAAATAAGGTATCTCGTTTGCGTTGGCGGCGTAACAATTTGGGACGCGATGAAAATGTCAACAATCAAAAAGAGGACAACGGCGCAGCCTCTATATGGGAAGTCTTCTAATAGTGCAGCAGCCGGATATTGTCGAACATCACCTTGCCTTTGAGCTGGGTATATCGGCCAAACTCATCTTTGGGCAGCGTGACGCGAAAAAACAACCGATGCTCCTCTTGGAGCGACACTATCAGGTATTCAGTCAGGTTGATGTAGATTTTGTTCCATCCTTCCGTGCGATTGAAGCGGTAAACAGGTTGGGCAAACTCGGTCGGGCCGCTCAGCAGGTACAAGGCAAAAGGTATGTCGTTGTTGTGATGCAGCTCCATCCACACCTCTTGCGCAGCGGTGGTGGGCAGCGGCACCCACTGGGAAGCGATGTCAATGGTCGGGTGCGCGGTATCTACCTCCATGCGCAGCGATTTTCCGAAAAACGCCCCGTCCGTCGTCAGTTCAAAACCTGTTGCGCCGTCGCCGTCGCGGTTTTCAAATTGCACAATGGTGTTGCCGTCGAACTCGCCCCCGTCGCCCCAGGGCTGCACCACCGCCGGGTCATAAGCGGTCGAAGGGCTAATGGTTGGCTCGTCGTTGGGCGAAAACTCCACCGTTGCTTCGTAGCGTTTGAGGAAAGGATAGATATTGGGCGTGACCAAAATGCCATTTTCTTTCACGCCGGGAAACACGGTGACTTTTTGGTTGCCCTCCGCCAAAATGGGAATCATGGCAGGCAGGGTGTATGCGCCGAGAAATTCGGTGTTGACATAGAGCCAGCCGTCCGTGATTCTTTGCCACTCCGTGCCGCCTTTTTCATTGACCACAAAAGGCTCGATGCGCAGATAGGTTGGAATCGGCTCGGGTTTGTCGCAACCCGCAAAAGACCATGCGATGAGAACGACCAGAGGGAAAACATGCTTTTTCATGTGTCTATTCGTGTTGTGGCGCGTTGGGGGGAGACTGTTTTGCAAGCCTATTTCGCTCGCATATACACTTCCATCGTCACGCCTTTAAAGTTGAAATGTTTGCGCAATTGATTTTCCAAAAACTGCTTGTAAGAATCGCGCACATAGTTGGGGTTGTTCACGAAAAAGGCGAAAGATGGGTAGTGCGTGGGCAGCTGGGTCACATACTTGAACTTGGGATAACGTCCATGCACCGACGGAGGCGGCGTGGCCTCTATCACGTTCAGCATAAGTTCGTTCAGTTCGGAGGTCTTGATGCGCCGCGTGCGGTTTTCGTACACCTCCATGGCGGCTTCCACGGCCTGAAAGATGCGTTGTTTGTCGGTGGCGGAAATGAACACCACCGGCACGTCATCGAAAGGCGCCATTTTTCTTTTGATGGCCAATTCATAGTCGCGGGCGGTATTGGTTTCTTTTTCCATCAAATCCCATTTGTTCACGAGAATGACAATGCCCTTGTGTCGTTTCTGCGCCAAACGCAGGATGTTGAGGTCTTGCGCTTCGATTCCCTGAGTGGCATCAAGTACCAATAGGCACACATCGGCCTCCTCCACGGCCCGGATGGCCCGCATCACGGAGTAAAATTCGAGGTCTTCTTCCACCTTGCTTTTTTTCCGAATACCTGCCGTGTCAATCAGGATGAATTTTTTCCCAAACTTGTTGTAAGTCGAATGAATAGAATCGCGGGTGGTGCCGGCCACCGGGGTCACGATGTTGCGGTCTTCGCCGAGCAGGGCGTTGGTGAGCGAGGACTTGCCGACGTTGGGGCGACCGACGATGGCGAATTTGGGCAGTTCCGTCTCCAACGCTGGCTCGTTTTCGATGTGTTCCACCACCGCGTCGAGCAAGTCGCCCGTGCCACTGCCGCTGATGGATGCCACGAAGAACGTGTTTTCAAAGCCAAGCCCCCAAAACTCGTTGGCTTCCAGCATATTGTTGTGGTTGTCCACTTTGTTGACCACGAGAAAAACAGGCTTGTCGCCGCGTCGCAGCATTTTTGCGATTTCCTCGTCGAGGTCGGTGATGCCCGTCTGCGCGTCCACCATGAAAATGATGGCAGCGGACTCCTCAATGGCGATTCTTACTTGGCTTCGGATGGCGGACTCGAACACATCGTCGGAGCCGTGCACAAACCCGCCCGTGTCCACCACGGTGAATCGCTTGCCGTTCCATTCGCAAAAGCCGTATTTGCGGTCGCGTGTCACGCCGGAAAAGTCGTCGGTGATGGCTTCGCGCATCCCGACAAGACGGTTGTAGAGCGTGGATTTCCCCACATTCGGACGACCAACAATGGCTACTATATTTCCCATTTGACTACATTTGCCTTAACAAAGACGAGGCAAAAGTAGTTATTTTGCAACCAAACGTTTTGAGGGGGACAACCCAACATTGCTTGATTTCGCCTTTCGGGACTGAATGTCAACGCTTTGCTTCCTCAAAGTTTCTTTTTCCCCCAATTTTTGTCTCGACAAACAAACAAACGAACTCATTCCCAACTCGAAGCCGCTATGAACAAGATAATCTACCGAGACCCCAGTGTCACCATATTTCAAAGTGCCCTGTTTCAGACCAACTCCACCGTGGTGCGGACGGATGACGTGGTGTTAGTGGTTGACCCGGCTTGGCTGCCCGATGAAGTGCTGGCAATTCGCCAGTATGTGGACAGCATCAAGGGCGAGCGCCCGGTGTTTCTCATTTTCACCCATTCTGATTTCGACCACATTATTGGCTACAAGGCCTTTCAGGCCGACAAAGTCTTCATGTCGAAAGCGATGTCCGAAAACCCGCGCAAAGAGGAGGTCTTGGAGAGCGCCTTTGAGTTTGATGAAAAATACTACATCGAACGCCCATACCCCATCGAATACCCGCAGGGCGACTTTCTCGTTTACCGCGACGGGGTGCAGTATCGGCAAGGGCAAACCAAAATGACTTTCTATCTGACCCCCGGGCACACAGCTGACGGCATGATGATGGTAGTGTGGCAATTGGGGCTTTGCATCGCGGGCGATTATTTGTGCAATATTGAATTCCCGTTTATCTATCACAGCAGCGTGGAGTATCTGAAAACGCTCGAAAAACTTCCGCGCATCCACGACCGCAATTGGTTCACCCGCCTCATTCCGGGTCATGGCGAGCCTTCCCTTAGCATCAACGACTGGCTACAGCGCCGCACAGAAAGCCTCGCCTACATCTATGCGTTGCGCGAGAGCATTGCCACGGGTGTGCAATTTGACGAAGCATCGTTGTGGTCGCGTTACCGATACCCGCGCCTCCAGCAGAAATATCACGCTGACAACATCGCACTGATGGCCCGCGAGTACGAGCAAGGTCTTTGGAAGTGGGACCCCGAATTTTCGTTGGCAGCATTGGAGCAAGGCCCTGTGGTGGCCAGCCAAAGCGTGACGGAGGAAGACTGAAAAAAAAGAGGGCGTGCCATAAGTCCGTCTAACGATTCGGAACGACCCATGACACGCCCTCGCTCTTGTTCAAATCCCTCAAGCGGCGCTATTTGCTCCACTTAGAAAAATATGCCGAACCCCACGTCGAAAACAACACCGCTATAGGTTTCTTCTATTTTGGTGGTAGTACCCAAGAAAGTGTTTTCATCTTTGCCAGTAAAAATGCTGTAACCCAATCCGAGATTGACGGAAAAATTCGGGTTGGGGAATATGGACACGCCTAACCCGCCACCAAATTCAGTAAGGTTCGATTTGTCCTCATCCTCATCCTCAAATTTTGTTTTTGCCGAGCCAAAGGAGGCATTGCCTCTGACAAAGGCTTTGACGTTGTCGCTCAACGGGAAGAAATAGCGAAGGCGAGGCCCAGCCATGAGCAAGTTCAAGGTTGCCTTTTCGTTGCCTTCTTTTATTGTTTGGTTGAAAAAGTTGACGCCTACGCCAGCTGCCAGATTGTCAATGAGAAAGTAGTGCCCATCGAGACTGAATCCAATCGTCGTGTATTTGGGTTTTTCGTCTCTTGTGGTGCCGTTTACTTTTGTTTTATTTTGGCCAAAGGCAATGCCGAAGCCGTTGGTAGGGGCAATAAGCCCTCCTCCCTCACCCAACAGTCCCGTGGAAGAGAAGTTGTTGAAGCCAAGCAGGAATTTGCCTTGTTCTGTTTGAGATTTAAGTGTGAAAGCGCTCAAAAAGAGAATTGAGAGGAATGTGATTTTTCTCATGTTGTATAATTTTATTGGTGAGAGAAATAGGTTTTGCTTGTATTGCCGTGTCAAATGTAGTGCATGTTTATTTGACACAATCAATAATTTGCTCAGCGCACCAGCGTCACATCGCCCACAAAATAATCCACCCGCCCGCCAGTGAAACGAACCTCCGCCTCATAGACGAACACGGCGGGGTTCATGGGCTTGCCCTCGTGCCGGCCATCCCAACCTGAAATCTGGTCAGGCGGCAAATCAATTCCATTGAACACCAAATTGCCCCATCTGTCCCATACTCGAAGTCGGTTGATGTTTTCCAATTCCGCGCCGCCAAACACGGTGAATATCGCGTTGCTACCCGCAGAAGAAGGGGCGAAAACATTGGGGATATACAGGTTGCACTCCCTGACCTTCACCGCGTTGTGCACCGTTATGCTATCTGTGCACAAACCACTATGCGACACCACCAACTTGACCGAATGTGTGCCAGCCTCAAAAATTTTGCCCGCCAAACGCCCTTCCGATACCGTGCCGTCGCCAAAAAACCAGCGCCACTCATCCACGTTGCGCGAAGTGTCCACCAGCTCCACCGTGAGTGGTGAGCAACCGTCGGCAGGCAGCGCATAAAAGCCGGCCACAGGTTTTCCGCGCACTTCGAGTTTTTTCACCAGTGTGTTGGCGCACCCGTCCCAGTTCACCACGGTTAGGCGGACGTTGCGCACGGCAGGGCCTTCCTCGTAGGTGTGCACCCCGTCAAAACGAGTGCTATCCACGTTGCCGTCGCCAAAATCCCAGTAAAAGGCATAGAGGTCGGATGGCGACTGATTGATGATTGTGGCCTCTTGGCCGGCACAGGCTATCGGAGGCACTTCGAAGGCCACAGTGGGCGTACTCAGAGTCTGGATAAAATGGCGCATTGTGTCGTAACCGCATCCGGTGCTTACCTTCAATACTACTTCAAACGTGGTGTTGGGTTCGGTGAAAACGTGGATGGGGTTAGCCTGATTGGAATAGCCCCCGTCTCCAAAATTCCATTGAATGCTCGATGGCACCGGGGTGGAAGCATCTTTGAACGCGACCTCTGCGAACGGGCACACTATGGTTTTTTCCATTTCAAAAAAAGCCTTCACCCCCGGCGGAACGACCGTCACCGTATCTGTCCATTCCGACTCTCCACACTCATTTTGTGTCCATAAATGCAGGAAATACTGAGTGGTTTGTGCGGAAGCATAAAAAGTACGGGTGAGCGAGTCGAAGCAGCTATTGAGCGAAAACCCGTCACTGAGTGTCAATAGACAGACATCGGGCATGCCGCGTGCGCGATTGGTGATGATGACCGTGTGCGGCGAACAGCCAGTGTCGGTGGAGTCAATTCCGAGCTCGGCAAAAGGCTTGGGATTTATTTGGATAACCATCTCAAATGTCTTCATGCCACATTCATTGCTTGTGGAGAACGAAGCGGGGAAAAGTACGACCTCATGGGCATCGCTTGAAAAAACGACCGGGTTGGGAGGCGTCCATTCATTGCCCGATGAAGGCTCGGCCCCCGGGAACGACCATTTGTATGAAGTGCCTGTCACAGGGCCTTCTTGCGGGGAGAACGTCACCACGAGCGGGGAACATCCCGTGGTTGGGTCGGCAGTGAAGACGGCTGACGGAGGTGGTGCAGTCACCGTAAAAATCTGTGTTATGCTGTCGCGGCACCCGGCCAGTATGGCCACCTGCTCAAGTGTATGCTCCCCTGCCGTCAGCCCCGAAAACGGCGGATTTCCGACAGGCTGCCCGTCAATGCGCCACTCAAAACTCGTCGCGCTCGCCCCCGATGCATCCGGCTGAAAATTAGCGCCTTCGCACAGCGGCATTGGAAGCGAAAAACTGGCCTGCGGCACATTCACCGTCAATTGAATGCTGGCCGTAGCGACACATTCCCCATCCGTGACGGTGTAAGTCAGAGATACTGGGAAACTGCCAGTATAGGCAGTAAGCACAAACTGGTTATTTTGCACGCAAGCTGGGCAGGTTGGGCAGTCCCATTGGCCTCCTGCAGGTGTTCCTATCAGCGGTACGGAGGTTGTGCCGGGGCAGACTGCGATGTTTTGCGCGTTAGCGGTCACGTTTTTCACAAAAATATAAACCGAATCGCGGGTCTCGCAATTGGTGTTTTTCCTGAAAACCGCCTGCGCCAAAAAACTGCCCTGCGCGTTGGGGTTGAAAAAAGACTGCCCCCCGGTGCTCGATATATTTTGACCTTCCCAAATCACGCCCGGCTGGTCGGCAGTCAGCAGGATGGGGGCGCTGCCCAAGCACACCGAATCAAATGGGGGTGGCGTGATGATGTTGACAGGCACGGGAACGCTCAACTCAAACGTGTCGCGCACTTCCTGCATCCCGCAGATGTTGGTCAGCGTGCCGACAAGGATATACTGCCCAATGTCCAAAGTCGTGGGAAAAGTCGCCGGGGTTCCGTTCAGGGTGTAGCTGGCGTTGGAAGACAACGGTAAAGGCGAATAACTCAAAGGAGCGCATACGTCGGGCTGCGGAACCAACGAAAGGGCTTCTCCGACGAGCGCTTCCAAGGCGAGCGTGATTTCGCTTGGCTCATTGCATCCGTTTCGCACCCTTAGTTTTATGGTAAATACGCCCGGCAGGTTGAATTGAATGGCAACGACCGAAGTGTCTTTCGGAGTTTGCCATTGCACCCCAAGGGAAGGAGAAATGGACCATTCGTAGAGCGTTTCGAAGAGCGATAACGAGCCATCGAGCACCACCACGCCACCTCCGCTCCCGATGCAAACCTTGTTCGGATTGACCACTCCCGACACCACCGATATGGCGGCTTCGGGAGGGTCGAGCACTGTGACCGTCTGGGTGAAGGTATCGGTACTGCAATCATTCGATATGAAATATGAAACCTCGTAAGAGCCTGCCGTCGGGAAGGTGTATGGCAAGTTTTTGGTGTCGCCTACGGGAACGCCGTTCACCGTCCAGAGATATTCGGGTGTAAAATCATTTTCGCAGCCGGAGCCAAATAAAGTAACTGGGAGGCCCGCGCAGGGAGAACCCGGCACCCCAAACAGCGCCACAGGCGGAAAACGCACGGCAAGCGGGAAGGTGATGAAGTTGAAACTGCTCTGGGGCATTCCTCCCACCACGCACACCTTTTCCACCGCAAGTCGAATGATGAAAGTGATTTGACCGGAAGGCGACACGCAGGTATCGTTGGAAAATGCATAGACGTGCGTCATCTCGAGCGGGCAACCCGGGAAAATCTCGCAATTGCCATCGCCCCAATCCACATAAGTAGTGCCTATCTCGGATGCCGGACTGGAATTGTTGACAATTTTTACCGTCTGTCCGCCACAAAAAACGGTGGGTTGGTCTGGTGCCAAACCGCCCGATGCTTGAATATCGCCACAAGTATTGCTGAGCGTAACATCGCACTGGGCGCTCAGCGGGGAAAGGGCGATACCGCTGCATATTCCTACCCATACAATAAAAAGGGAACAATGGCGGAGCTTGGTTCTGAACGCGGGGAAGTCAGGAGTGAGGTGCGAAGATGTTTCCATGAGCCAAGTTTTTTTCGTTTCAAATTTTGTCAGGACAAAGATGAAGTTCCGAAAGATAGCGGGTTACTACCGAAACCCGCCATTTTAAAAAAATAACGGAAACAGTCGCGGCCTCCCGGAAACCCGTGAGCCTCCTTTCTCAAAAACAATCTTGGCATCTGCGCCACATTAGATGTGCCGGAACGTGGCTTTTTTCCAAACTTTGCCCCTGCGCCAGTCGCGCTCCAAGCACACGTACTATGCACAAAATAGATATGCACACCCATCTCCTGCCCGAACGCTTGCCCAATTTCGCGGACAAGTTCGGCTACGGAGATTTCATTCACCTCGTGCACCACCGCCCCGGCTTTGCCCGCATGATGAAGGGCGACACGTTTTTCCGCGAAATCGCCAGCAATTGCTGGTCGCCAGAGGTTCGCATCGGAGAATATTTGCACTTCAAAACCCCTGTGCAGGTGGTGTGCACCATCCCGGTCATGTTCAGTTATTGGGCCAAACCCGCCGACTGCCTCGACCTGTCCATGTTTCTCAACGACCACTTGGCGGGCGTGGTAGAGGATTTTCCCGAACACTACATCGCGCTGGGCACCATCCCGATGCAAGACGCGGATTTGGCGATTCGGGAGCTGGAGCGCCTCAAAGGGCTGGGGTTTCCGGGGGTGCAAATTGGCTCCAACGTGAACCAACTCAACCTCGGCGAACCACAGTTTTTCCCCATTTTTGAAGCCTGCGAACGGCTCGACTTGGCCGTGTTCGTGCATCCATGGGAGATGATGGGCGAAGCCGATATGCGCAAATACTGGCTCCCGTGGCTCGTGGGCATGCCTGCCGAGACCTGCCGTGCAGCCTGCTCGCTTATTTTTGGCGGCGTGATGGAGCGCCTGCCCAGACTGCGCTTTTGTTTTGCTCATGCGGGCGGCTCTTTCATCCCGACCATTGGGCGCATCCAGCACGGCTTCAATTGTCGGCCAGATTTGGTGGCTGTGGACAATCCCGTGCCACCACGCGACTATCTGGGCCGATTCTGGGTGGACTCGGCCACGCACGACCCTCAACTGTTGCGCTATATCTTGGAAGTGGTGGGCGATGAGAAAGTGTGCCTCGGCACGGACTACCCTTTCCCTCTGGGCGACTTGGAAATCGGGAGTTTCATTGAGGACATGAATCTTTCGCAGGCAACGCTCGAGCGTATTTTTTACAAAAACACGCTGGCTTGGCTGCATGGCGGGGGCTGAGAAAAACACAATCTGTCTTCCTCCAACCGAAAACAGCCTAACCACGCCCGCGGCGCAGCATCGCCGCCACAATCCCCACCGCTACTGCCGCATTGAGCGATTCCGCGCCGCCGTTAGGGTGGCGCGGGATGGTGAGCCGATGGCTCAGTCCTTTCCTCACTTCCGGGCTGATGCCCCGCCCCTCGTTGCCGACCACCAACAGGCCATGAGCGGGGAGTTGCGCCTCGAATAGATTTTCACCTTCCAGCACGGTTCCCAGCACGGGTGTGTTTGGCGCGCGCGCCATCACATTCTCGAAGGGCATTTCCCAGATTTTCACTCTCAAAAAAGCACCCATGCTGGCCTGCACCACTTTGGGGCTGAAGGCATCGGCGCTGTCGGGCGAGCAAATCACTGCGGGTATGCCGAACCAATCGGCGGTGCGGAGCATCGTACCCATGTTGCCGGGGTCTTGTATGCCGTCGAGAAACAGGCAAAAATCGCGCTGGAGCAGGTCGGCAGCAAATGGCTCTTCGGGCAGTTCGGCCACCGCGAGCACTTGGTTGGGCGTGACGAGGGCGGATATTTTTTTGAGCTCGGCTTCGCTCACGGGGTTAAAGATTTTCAAAACAGGCGGCAAAAGGGCGGCGTTGTCGGCGGCCCAGCGTTCCAGCCCAAAAATAGCCTCTACCTTCACACGTTGTTGAGCGAGCAGTTCGGCCACCATTTTGTCGCCCTCCACCATGAATTTTCGATACTTTTGCCGGTACTTTTTTACCTGGAGGGCGGTGAGCAGTTTGGTCTGATTGTGCGATAACACGGGTAAAAATCGAAGTTGGTTGATAAAAAGTTTATGAAGTTTTACAAAACAGCCCTGCTGGCGGCGGTCGCGGCCTTGTTCAGCGCCTGCAATGTTACGAAGCATCTCGACGAGGCCAAAGGCGAGCGCCTGTTGGTGAAAAATTCCATCGAACTAAAATCGCCCATCCGGCTCAAGACCAACCAGCGCGTCCCGTTGCTCTACGAGTTGGGCAGCCAATACAAACAAGTGCCCAATCGCCGCCCGTTCATCCTGTTTCGCCAGCCTACCCGCCTCTGGGCCTACTACCGCAACCGCAACAAGGATACGAAATTCGCCCGTTGGGTGATGCGCAAAATAGCGGAGCCGCCAGCCATCTACGACGAACAAATCACCAGACGCACCGCCAAAAACTTTCAGAACATCGTGCAGCAGCGCGGCTACTTCGACGCCCGATGCAATTTTGAAAAAATGGACGTAGGGCGATACCATGCCAAAGTGAAATACACGCTCGACCTCGGCCCGTTGCACACCATCAATGGAGTGGACTACGAAAGCCGCGACTCCGCCGTGTCGCAAATCATGCACGAGCAAGCTGCAAAGTCGTTGCTCCGGCGCGGCGAACCCATGGACGGCCGGATATTTGACGCTGAAAAAGCGCGCATCACCAACGAGTTGCGCAATCGCGGCTATGCCTACTTCGCCCCTAATTTCGTGGCTTTTTCGGGCGACAGCTTGGACACGCGCACCAACGTGACGACGGAGATATTCACACCCGGCGACTCGGTCATGCACCAGACCTACAACATCGGCAACATAGAAGTGCTTTCGAGCGTGCGCCCCGATTTGCAAATGGCCATTCGCCGCGACACGAGCATCAACGGCATATTTTTTCGCTCCGGCACCACCGAGTTCGGCGTAAAACCCTCGCGCATATACAAGGCCATCGCCATCAGGCCCTACTGGCCCTATCGGCAAGAGGATTTTGAAAGCACGATTCGTCACCTCAACGAGCTCGGCGTGTTTCGGTTTGTGTCGGTGAAGCCCACGCAGGACAGCATTGACCCCAAAAAAATCAACGTCGAAATCACAACCACGCCCAATAGACGCATCTCCCTCGGGGCCGATGTGGACCTGAACTCTTCCACCAGCGCCAGCGCCTTGGCTCGCAACCTATTGGGCATTTCGGCTTCCGGCTCTTTTCGCAACCGCAATCTCTTCAGAGGTGCCGAAAACCTGCATAGCAGCATCCAGTACAATATCGAGTTCGACGTGGCCACGCGCAACCGATTTATTTTCTCGCAGGAGTTCAAGTGGCAAAACCAATTGAGTTTCCCTCAGTTTTTCGACTACTTCGGAATGTGGCGCGGTTTGAGCCGTTGGAAAAAAGAAACCAACAACGGGGACAAATCCTTTTATCGAAAACTGCGCGACGACAGCCGCGCCAGCCTCTCGCTCAACTACAACTATCTGAACGTCATTGATTTTTACGACTACAACTTGTTCAATGCCGCGTTCGGCTACGACCTCAACGACGGACACCACCGCTATTCGTTCGACCATGTCGGCATTGACATTTTGCGACCGCGCACACAACCCCAATTCGACTCGATTTTTGGGCAAAACCGTTTTTTGGTGAACAGCTTCGGCGACCAACTCTTCACGGGCTTCATCATGCGGGCTTTTTCGTACAACTACCTCGGCTCCAACAACCGTTTTGGCGAGCGGTGGAATTTTCGCTTCAACGCCGACATTTCCGGCCTCGAGGAACTGGCGCTCAACCGACTTTGGTCGGCGGCTTTCGGCAAACAAACTTGGACCATCGCCGACCTTGATTTTGCCCAGTATTTCCGCATGGAGATGGACGGCGTTTATACGCGCGATTTCAGAAAAAACCTGACCGGGGCGGTGCGCGTGGGCGCGGGTGCCGTATTGCCTTTTGGCGACACCGAGACGGCTCCTTATGTGAAGCAGTTTTTTGTGGGCGGCCCTGCCAGTATCCGTGCTTGGCGCATCCGGGAAATCGGCCCGGGCGGCTATGTGCCCCGCGACGATTTGGGCAGGCCCAACCCTCCCACCCGACAACCGTTTTACCAAGCAGCCGATTTCCGGTTCGAGTTCAATGGCGAGCTGCGTTTCGATATTTTTTCGTGGTTCAAAGGAGCTGTTTTTCTGGATGGCGGCAACGTCTGGACGCTCCGAAACGACTCTACGCGCCCCGGTTCGCAATTGCGCCTCGACTCTTACAAAAACATCGCTATCGGAACTGGCATGGGCATTCGGGGCGACTTTTCGTATCTCGTCATCCGCTTCGATGCCGGCCTGCAGCTCCGCAACCCTTACCCCGACGAACATGGACGATATTGGGTGCGCGATCTGATTTCAGGGTTCACTTGGCGCGACTTGAACCCCAACTTGGCGGTCGGCTTGCCGTTTTGAAGCTTGGCCGAACGATTTGAACGGCCTCCGATTATTTGGTGAATTTTGGCGAATCAGAACATATTTTTGCAGTCTCGCTAATATACTTCGCGCCGCCAAGTTTTGGGCATGGCTAAAAGCACAATCTGTTCAAAATCAGGAAGAGCAATCATGAGCGTCTTGCAAATTCTAACAAATCAAGGTACAAATTCAACGGGTTAGGCTTTTTAAAACACGCAGCCGCTCGTCAATTCAAAACTAAAACAAAACTTTACAACGACATGGCAAACCTACTTGACTCCATCAAGGAGTATGTGACTCCCGAACTCATCGGCCAAGCGGCCAGCATCCTCGGCGAAAACGAAGGCGGCATTTCGAAGGCCGTCGGCGGACTCGCTCCCACCATCCTCGCGGGACTTTTGGAAAAAACCGGCGACTCGAACGCGATGGGCGGCATTTTCGACATGATTTCAAAATTCGACCCCGGCGTATTGGGCAACCTCGGCAGTCTTATAGGCGGCGGCAATCTTGCCCACAACGACCCGAAAGATGCAGCCGGCCACTTGTTCGGCGCTATTTTTGGCTCCAAAGTGCCAGCCATCACCAACGCGGTGGCTTCGTTCTCGGGGACCAAATCGTCGTCGGTTTCTTCATTGCTCGGCATGGTAGGCCCGCTCGTCATGGGCTTGTTGAGCAAAAAAATCAGCACCGGAGGCCTCAATGCGGCAGGGCTTGCCAACCTGTTGCTCACGGAGAAAAACAGCATACTCGGTGCGTTGCCTACGGGTCTCGGCTCCATTTTGGGCCTTGCTGATTTGACTGGCAGCGGCGGCAATGTGGCCACCACGGGCCGTCGGTGGGTGTGGCCGCTCGTGCTCCTGCTTGGCTTGGGGGGCGCTCTCATGTACTACTTGCGCTACTGCGCCAACCAGCCACCAGCCACGCAGGCGGTGGACACGGGCGTTCCCTCGGTGGCCCCTCCCGCGCCCACGGTGGACGAGCTGGGATTCAACATCGGCTCTCAGGAATCGGCCATGCTCGCTTTCATCAAAGACCCGAACGCAGCGATTGACAAAAACAAATGGTTCGATTTCCCCGAAATTCAGTTTGAAGTCGGCCAATCCATTCTTTCCGTCAACTCGGACGAAAAACTGGCCGCAGTGCTCACGATTCTGAACACCTATCCCACAGTCAAAGTCAAAATCGGTGGCTACACCGACTCCGACGGCGACGATGCCGCCAATCAAAAACTGAGCGACGCGCGTGCCAAAACGGTGCGCGACTGGCTTGTGGCAAAAGGCATCGCCGCCGACCGCCTCGACCCAGAGGGCTACGGCGAGCAGCACCCGGTAGCGCCCAACGACACACCGGAGAACAAGGCAAAGAATCGGCGCATTTCGTTTAGCGTGCGGGGGAAATAGTGACGAAGCTTGGCTGCACCGCCCGCGACCTTTTGGCTCCGGGCGGTGTTCGCTTCTCCAAACGACTACCTTCGCCTTCTTTCTTTTTTATCAAAAACACAACCGCCAACTGGGTACCAACCTCCAATTATTGCAACTAATGAAAGGCAACCTGACAGAAGCAGAGCTTCTCGCCGCCTTGAGGCAGGGTGGCATGGCGAAAGAGAGGGCGATTAAAAAGTTTTTTTACGATGACCCAACCCTCAAAAACGAGGTCATTAAGTTCGTGCTCCGCCACGGCGGGTCTTCGGACGATGCCAAAGACGTTTTTCACGATGCCATCATTTATTTTTTGAAAAAGATAGCGGACGAAAAACTAAAAGACGAAAACAAGGCAAAACCCTATTTCATGCGCATCGCCCACAACACTTGGTTCATGCTGTTCAGAAAGAAACGCAACATCGCTCCCGAACTCACCGACGAGCCTTGGCGGGACGACGACGGCGACCTCGAAGAGATGGCTCAACAAGAGCACCTCAACATGGCGCTAGACTATGGGCTGAACCAGCTGGAAGAACGCCAGCGTGAAATACTCAAAGCCAAATATGTGGACGATTTGTCGTTAAAAGAAATCGCCGCAAAATTCAGCCTCGCCAACGAAGGAATGGCCAAGAAGTATTTGTATCGGTTTAAAGGCTATTTGCGTGAGCACATCAAAAAACATCCGCTTTATCCTAAAATGGTCGAAGGAGACTGACGTGTTATGGACAACGAAGAACTTAGAAACGAACAAATAGAAAAATACCTCGACGGCGCGATGACGAATGGGGAGCGCCTCGCCTTTGAATCTCAGATGCGAAACGACCCGACCTTGCAGCAAGCGGTGGATGATGAGCGATTGGTGAGGGCAGCCATGCAGCGTTTGCAAGAGCAGGAATTGAGAGCGAAAATGGAGCAATGGTGGCAAGAAAGTGCGGCTCCGCCTCGCTCCGCCTACCCTTTTTACCCATACTTAAAGTACGGATTGTTGATGCTGGCGGTCGCTGTGGCAGGTTATATGCTATGGCCAAGCAGGACAACAGTCTCTAACGATGGCGTGCCGCCCACCCCGCAGCTTCAGGATACTACCAAACCTGCCGATGGTCATTTGGAGCCAACGGGCGAGCAGCCCCCGCCTCAAGCCACAATTGAGCAGATTCCTCAAACACCATCACCCAACAAAGCCCCAAACAACACAAAGACGCTTGCAACCTCCGACAATTTGAGCGAGTCGCCCGACAATACTGCTGCGCGTGTAGAGGATTTTGCCCGCCTTCGATATGTCGGTTCCCCTCCCTTGGCGAGCCGAAAGTCAGAAAACACTTCCACCGACAATGTGCTTGCCGAACCATTGAAAGCAAAAACACAGGGCAAAACGGCACTCGACAAAAAGGAATACGGCGAGGCGCTCGACTGGCTCCAACGAGCTGACACCACCGACCATGAGGTGCGATATTGGATGGCCGAAGCGCATTTTCAAAACCGTAACTATGACGAAGCGGTTCGCCTGCTCCAACCCATCGCCACCGCGTTGCAATTCAGGGTTGATGCTCAGAAGAACTTAGTGCTGTGTTATTTGGCACAATATCCCAATCGGAAAACCGAGTACGAGCAAGCTTTGCAGCGACTGCTCGAAAGCCCATCCAAAACGCTTCGGGAGTGGGCCGAATCGTTGAAAGCAGAGCTGGCGGGCTTGGGTCAGAAGTGATTGTTCGCATCGCCCGTGATGGTGAAAGCCGACCAATAGTAAGGGTGTTTCAACTCGTTGGGGCGCTTGGTGTCTGACAGGTATTGCCGGCACGACTCGCTCAGCGCCGTGTCCTTGCGCATTTTTCCACGCACCATGTTATCGTAAAAGCCAACCATCAACTCGGCTGTACTGACATCGTTGACCTGCCAAAGCGACGACACAATGCTTTTCGCCCCTGCATGAGCAAACGCCCTTGACAAGCCTATAATGCCCTCACCGGGCTGCAACTCACCCACCGCCGATTCGCACGAGGAAAGCACCACCAAGTCGGCTTGGAACTTTTGACGGTGAATATCGGACACAAACAAGCGCCTGTGGCCGATGCTGTCTTTCCCAAAAACCACATAGCAGTATTCGCCAAACCGGCCGTCTGCCACGGAGTGCGTGCTCAGGTGCAGCAGCCTGCTATTCGGGGCGTATCGCAAAAAAGTGTCGAGTGCCGCGGCAGCGCCATACCATACCCTGCTTTTGCCCAACGTGCGGTGTATTTGAAAAGCCTCCAAACCCGAATAGTGGAGCGTGTCGAAACGAAAACGGGTGTTTTTGGCAGCGGCCAAGCTGGGCAATAGGGTCGAGTCGCCCTCAAAAAAGGGAGCCATGACCAATGACATTCCCTGTGGCGAGTATTGGGTATGTGGAACGCACATTTCCCGCTGGAGCGCCGCCGAAAAGGCCATGCAGATATGGTAGTCATTTGCCAAAAACGAATAAGAGGCAAAATCACTCGGCTCGTCAGGCATATTCTTTAGCAGTGCGTTGAACGGCACCAGATTCAGCACCCCGTCAGGCACGATGAGCAGGCTTTGAGCCGCCCGTTGGCCGATAAATGGCTCCACAGGCGCGAGCAGTTTTCGGTAGAGCCAATGAGCCGTGTTGGCGTAGTCTTCAAGCGATTGTTCATACAATTTGCCCGTTCTGCGGGCATCGGAAACTGGTAGCGCGTAATAGCCCGTGATGCCCTGACGGAGCCGCGCCACGCACGAATCGAGGTCAAAATTGAGCGGAACGGCCACTATTTCGGCTGTTGTGGTGTTGGCAAAATAAATATAGATGACGCTGTCAGTCACGAAATACTCCAAGAAAGCCTGCCCTTGACGGCAAATTTCCTTTGCTGGTATCCTTGTCGCGGTTGGCTGGGAGGTACTTGATGGGTTGAAAGGCCGTGTGGCCGCAACGGAATCCAATTCTTTTTTGAGGTTGAAAAGCAGGTTGACATAGCGCAACATGGTGTCGTTGGCTTCTGCAAGCCCTGTTTTCCTCATCAAATAAATTTGCTTCTCGGTCTCTGCTATTTCGTTGCGCAAAGTCTGCTCCTTAGCCTGTGCGGGGTCAATTTTCCCGAGGGGTTTTTTGTTGTTTGCATCCACGAGCACATCGCGGAGCTGAGAGTTGTGCGCCGCTTCTATGTGGCCGAATGCTCTTTCTATCCATTTAGTGTGATTGGCCAAATCATTTTGAGAAAGTTGGTATGCCGCCACAACGCATAACTCGCGGGCCTCTCGAGCCAATTCGCGCGTGTTGCGGCGCGAGCTGCTCGCTGCCAATTTTTGCTCCCATTGGGTCATGTAAGAAAGGGCCGTCTCGCCCCAGTACAGCGCCATGTGCAGATATTCAGGGTGTAGCGCATAGGATGCCCAGCGCAGGTAAAGGCGACTGCGTGCTATCAGTGCAAGCGCGAGGCCGTTGGGCGAACGGGCTTGTTCCCAATTGAGCGAGTCAGCGACGTTCAGAATGACAAAAACACTGTCCAGCAGCTCGTTGGCTTCCTCAAACCGATGCTGCCACATCCGGCATTCTGCTATTTTTCGGAGTGAAAAAGCCACCTGCACTTGGTCTTTCCCGCGCGCGCTCTTTGCTTGTAGTGCATGGCTTACCTGAAAAAACGAGTCGGCCAGCGAAAGCTCTTGCTTTTGCAAGTAGCACTCTGCCATGTTGGCGAAGATGTTGGCACGAACTGCGTCCATGCCTGAAAAATCCACCGGGTGAAAATCGAGGGCGCGGCGTTGCAACATCAGCGCGGAATCAAGCAAATCCTGTTTGAATTTCAACGTGCCGTATCTGCTGAGTGTCCGGGCGATGTTCAAGGAGTCTGGTTTGAGGGCGGCCCCTTCCGATTGCAGGGCCAACTGAAACATGGCCTCTGCCTTTTCCCAGTCGCGTCGGTCGCCGGCCACCACGCCAGCGTCCACGAGTGCGTTTGTCAGCGATGGGTTGCCCGGCTTGAGCGTGGCGCGGCGGGCTTCCATCACCTTGTTGACGTAGAGTTCGGACCTGTCGAAGTCGCCAAGACCGCGATACACGGTGGACAAGCCACGCAGCGATGCGATTAAGTGGGGGTGGTCGGGTCTGAGATGCTTTTGCCGCAGGGCAAGCGCGCGCTCATTGCAATAAAGCGCGTTGTCCAACTCGCCCGCGAGCTCGTGGCAAATACCCAAATTGTGCCACACATGGGCCTCGGAGACCGGGCGTGGCTTAGGGCTTTTTTGGAAAATAGCCAGCGCGGCGCGGTAGCCTCGTATGGCTTCCTCGAGGTCGCCCAACGACAAATGACATCCTGCGGCATTCTGATAGATGCTTGCCACGCCCGGGCTGTTGGGCCCCTCGTTGCGATAGCGGATGTGCAAGGCTTGCTCGTAGCTCTCCAGCGCGGATTCATTGTCGCGGTTGTCGGCTTGGGCGTTGGCGAGATTGTTCCAGCAGTCCGCCATTGCCGGAAGCCACGGGTCGTTTTGCTTTTGGTAAATGGCAAGCGCCTGCCGATGATATTCAATGGCTTTGCCGGGCTCTCTCAGCTCTGTGTGGCAAATGCCAAGATTGGTCAGGGTTTTTGCCACATAGATGCTCTCTTCGCCGTATAACCGACTCGATAGTGGCAGCACGTCTTGCAAGGCGCTGATAGCCGCATGATACTCGCCTCTAAAAAAAAGGGTGCGCCCTCGTGTGAATAGTGCGCGGACGTAGAGGCTGTCGAGCAGATTGTCGCCCGCAAGATGTTTGGCTTGGGCAAGCAATGAATCGGAAAGCGGCAGCGCGGCGTTGTAAGCCTCCGCTTGGAGCAATGCTTCGAGGGTATCAAGCTTTGTGGAGAGCTGTTGGTGGGGGCCGGAGGTGGCGGGTTGGGCGGATAGGCTCGACATGGCGTAGAGCATCGAGCAGAGGCAAAAGAGCGGACGAAGAAGATTCATGGGCGATATGCTTGATTGACAAAAGAGGCGACACGCCAAGCGAACTCGCTCAGCAAATGTGCCATTCACTTGTCTTTTTCTCCGAAATATCCCAAAGCGATAGTGCCTGCCCAAAACCACGGGTGTGCCTCTTGAGACGAACAGTTTTCAAGCCATTCGCGTTTGGCACTGCACAAGGCATGATGTGCCGGCAGCTTGGATTTCAATTGATTGCAAACGGATACGTTGATACGGCTACCCGAAAAATCGTTCATCTCCCACAGGGTGGTCATTAGCCCATGTGCACCGGCATAGGTGAATGCTCTGGCAAGGCTTATCATGCCTTCTCCCGGCCTCAATATGCCCAATCCAGACTCACAGGCGCTGAAAATGACCAGTTGGGCATTCAATTCAAGGTTGTAAACTTCTTTTGTGAAAAGCAGGTTTTGTTTTTCAGGCATGCCTTCCGCTGGAAAAAAGGCGATGTACCCTTCCTCGTCTGCTTTGGCGTGCGTGGAGAAAAGAACGATGCGATATGTGTTCAACGATTCAAGAAATCTGTTCTTGACGGCTTCTGGGCCTATTAGGATATCGCCACCCAATGTCTGTTTTGCCGCTTGAACCTCCCAAGCGGATTCTGGCAGTTCCGAGAAACGATAGACGCTCGCTTGGCGCATCTCCGCATATTGCTTATCGAAGGGAGCGCAGGCCCACAATGTTTTCTGGGGAGACACCCGATGGGGCTTTGATTTTGCCTCTCTCAGGAGCGTGGCCGAATAAGCGTAGCTTATATTATGTCTGTGCAGCAAATAAGGGTAAGAGTTGAAGTCGCCACTCATCTCGGGCGCTTGTGTCAAAAGTGCCTCAAAGGGCACAAGCCACAAATCGCCATCCGGCACAATGATAAGAGTGGAATCTTGGGGCGATAAATCGAGCGGAGCGACGAGTCGGCGATACAAATCAAGTGAGTTTGTCTCGTAGGCTGATAGTGACTGTCTGAAAAGCGAGGTGTCGCTGACCGAAGCTTCGTAGTAGCCCGTAATGCCCCATCTAAAATCTCTGACCTTTCCCCTGATGTCAAAGTCGTTTGGAATGACGCGCACCTCATAGCGCTCCTTGCCGATGAGAAATACGAAAAGTGTGCTGTCACCCACGAAATACTGCAACATCAGTTCGTTGTTTTTTAGCATTTTTTCTCTGACATCCTTGACGGACGCGGTGGCGGTGCCGAAGCGAAATTGATAGTACTTTTCGTGAGCGGCCAGCTCGCTTTTCAGACGGCTCATTTCCAGACGACAGTCCGACAGCCTGCGTTGCCAGACGTTGTGCAGAGAATCGGCAGTGGAGGTTTCAGCAAAAAGTTTTTCAAAACGGGCTATCTCGAACTGAAGATTTCTGTATTTGCTTACAAGCGAATCGGGTACCCCAGAAAATCGAACAGCGGCATCCTCTCTGAACTTGCCGTAGAGATTGAATGCTCTATTCTGTTCGGGGTAGTGTCAACCTATGAGTGATTTTCGATAAAGATGATTGATTTCATCACTCGATATTTGGCACTACCTAATTTTTTATTAGCCTTTGGTCCCTCTATGGCATTTTAAGTAGCACATGTTCAAAATTGGCTGAAGTGAGAAAAAAAATCGTTCTCTAAGTCAACAGGTTGTTTTTTAGTCATTTTGAACATGGGCCTGAGTTTGGATTTAAAAAGATATACTTATGTGCAATATAAAAGCATCACTGGTTGTAATGGCCTTGTTATGGTTAAGCATTCTGATTTTCAAAACGATAACAATCTCAGGATGTAGCATTAAGGGTTCTTTTCAGGGTCTGTACAGTTATCAAGACAGAACTAGCAAAATTGCACATAGTTTGATTCAAAAGCCAACTACATTCATTTGCAACCTTGTTCAGCCTGATTCACCTATTGTGTATCTTGTCAATGGCGTGGAATTGAAAAAATGCTTGGAACAGCATGAAAAGTCTTTAGTGTACTTATGGAGGCCAAAGTGTTCAAGCGATGTATGTATCTCACCCGGTCTCATTCAGTCACTCTGCCAGAAAAATGGAATCGAGTTGTTTATCGTAGCGGAATATTATGACTATGAAATAATGTCTCTTAATCATCCAGTCAAGCGACCTATTTTGGGTATTGATTGCAATTTTTATTCAAGTCACCTAACCAAAAAGTATGTTTCGATGTTTATGGCTGATTTGTTAGGGTCGGAAAATATGTCGCAGAGCAATTATTTTTTCCTGTTTAACTATGGTTGCCTTCAGAGTATGTCAGAGGATATCAAAAAACTAGAGATGTAGGTCGGTGCCTAAACAGACTCACATTTGTCATTTTGTTGCGCCCATCTTGGTAAAAATCTTGACCGCGAAAAACACTACCTCGTTGTCTTCTTCATGTCATAGCCTATCTCTATTCAACAAACAATTGTGGTCGGTCTCATTGCCCTGATGAGCATGGAAGTCAAAAACTCAATTTTGCTCGTGGATTTCACCAATCAACTCCGCGCCGAGGGGCGAAGTCTCGACGAAGCGATTCAGGAGGCGGGCGAGATTCGCTTTGTACCGATTTTGCTGACTTCGCTGACGGCCATCGGCGGCCTCACGCCCATCGCCATAGAGGAAAATCCGCTCTATTCGCCGCTGGCCTACGTCCTTATCGGCGGCTTGATTTCCTCGACTTTGCTCTCGCGGATTGTGACGCCGGTGCTGTACAAGTTGTTGGCGCCGAGGGTGGTGTGAGAATTTTTTCTTTGTTATCCGCCGTGAGACGGAACTGCCCGCTCTGTTTTTTTTGTCATCCGCCGAAAGGCGGAGCCGTCCGCTCGTAGTGGGCACTCGTAGGGCGGACGGATACTTTACGGGATGACAAAAAACGTAGAAAAAACCACGCGCAGTGCGACACCTCGTATCAACGCGAGAAAGGCGACATCCCGACGCGTGCCTCCGCGACGACACCTCAGTTCATTTAAAGTGCCTTTGTCGGCGACCTGATTTCCTCCATTGTCTCCGGTCCCTACCCAAAAACGGGATGGCCGTGATTTACTCAAAATCACGGTTTTGGGTGAGAAGCGAAAAAACTGCCTCAGAGTTTCTTTGCTCTTCATTTGTATTCTCCTCTCAAAAGTATAGCCCCGTGCATATTTAAAGGAACGAGACGGATGATTTAGTGAAAAAAGAGCGGATGAGTTCGGGGTCATCAGCGATTTCGTGAAGTGCATATTCTACGGCAGTTTGCAAATCGTCCAAATTGAGAAAAATCCGGTTTTTGAGTTTGTGGCACTTGAGGTAATCCCAAAGTAATTCTATGGCATTTAGTTGTGGGCAATAAGGTGGTAGTGCTTCGAGGTGTATTATACCGGGGTTGTGTTGCAAAAAATCTTTTACCGGCTGACCCTTATGAATTGAAGCACCATCCCATACGACCAGCATTTTGGTGTTCGTCAGTTCTTCGGTGCTCAACCAAGTGAAAAACTCCTCAAAATCTTCAGCCTTGAAAGGGAGGCGTTGGATTTGCCAGCACAAATCACCCCGGGTTGAAATCATGCCGAACAGATTCAGATGCTCGCGGCTTTTGAATTCTTGAAGCACCGGAGTCTGGCCCTTGGGGGCCCAAGTTTTGGCGCAAAAGGGCAGCAAGCAAACCCCACACTCATCGGCATGAAACAATACGCGGTTTTCCGCTTCACTTTTTTTTAATGCGACCTATGTCCTCTGCATACCACTTCTGCACCCGCTCTTCCGAACGCTGGCGAGCCTGTTTGGAAGGCCGTTGCAGCGACCATCCGACCTTTTTCAGCAACCGCCCCACATGGGATGGGTCATACTTTACCCCAAAAAGTCGCTCAATCACAACACCAACGCGACCCCGCGTCCATATTTCCCCTTCAAATCCCTGCGCTGTACAACCCTTGTTCAATTCTTCCACCAGGCGCCGCAGGTCTTCGGTTCCTAATTTGCTCTGGGTTCCGCCCGGCGGAAGGCTCTTGTACCAAGCAGGATTGTCTGCATCGTATCGCGCAAGCCATCGTGACAACGTTGATTTGGGTATCCCCAAACTGGACATGATGTCTTGGCGGTTCTTACCTGAACGGAACATCTCTACCGCTCGCAGGCGCATCCCTTCATACGAAACTGAACTCAAACGTTTTTTCATGCTCAAAATGAAGCAAAGATACGCCCTTTGTTCCTTTAAAAATGCACGGGGCTATAAATTTGCTTATGAAACAAATTTTCGACGCTGCATTTATACCCAGATTAAAGAGGATTTGAATCTGCCCGTTGGCAAGACAGGGATTTCCTTGATTGATTTGCATGATTTCCAAAGGATTGCGAGCACCGTTCGTTCAAAACCACCTTGTCAGACCCTGTACTCAGGGGCTTGCCCGGCCAAGTGAAGCGGACGGGGCCGATATACAACGTTGCTATGCGCAAGCACCATCGCCGCGCAATCTCTTTTCATTGACACCATTTATGAAGTTCGCGTAGAGAAAGACCTCGTGTACGACCTCGATACTAACTACTTGGGTCAGCCCGTCGAACTCAAACTTGACCTTTACTGAACTGTGGGCGACGACAACCCCCAGCGCCCCGTCATCGTGTTTGTGCATGGGGGCTTTATGCTCACGGGCTGCAAAGAAGGCGTGCGCTGGTTTTGCGAGGTCATGGCCAAGCGCGGCTATGTGGTGGCAAGCGTCAATTACAGAAAGGGCTGGCATAAGGACAACTATGTGCCTGCGCCCAACTGCCTGCTGACCGTGCTGGGCATGGATGTCAAATGGCCTCTACGCTGCCGATTCGTCGGAGCATTATCGCGCTGTTTATCGCGGGATGCAGATGTGAAGGGCGCCATCCGATGGCTGAAAGCCCGCGCTGAGCAAGATTCCACTTGCCCACAAAAAGTATTGGTCGGCGGCGAAAGCGCCGGAGCCGTCATCTCGCTGGCAGTGGCTTTCCCCGACCGGCCGGAAGAGAAACCAGCCTCCTGCCACGAAATCGCCGACGCGCCCCCACCCTACGCTCCCAACGTCAACTGCTACGAAGGCGACGCTTGCCAGCAACTCCTCGCCACTCCCGCTGGCGCGGCGCTCAAACGCCCCGACCTTGGCCCCATCGAGGGTAGACTCAACCTCAACGGCTTCGACGCCAACGTGCTTGGTGTCATCAGTTTTTATGGCAGCGTGCCCTACGAAGCACACGTCAACAGCCGCGATTGGATGAAAGGCCCCGACACGCCCGCTCTTTACCTCTACCATCGAACCTGCGACGCTGTGGTTCCCTTCGGCTACGGCTACCCGACGGGCGTGCTTTCGCTCCAATGCAACACGGGTTGCACCCCATGGCACTACAACCATTTTTTGCTTTTGGGCAGCGGCACCATTGCTTCCGCCATCAATTCCATGCCAGAACCGCCGCCACTGATGACCGAATTTTTTAGCTGCCAACCCTTCTTCGGCTGCCTCGATTATATCAACAACGGCAGCTACCACAACATCCTTAACCCCTTGGGACGGGCGCAAAAAATGGCGAGTTTTTCAGCCCCATTGTGTCGGCGGCGAGTTGCACTGTGGCAGCAAAAGCGCCTACAGGCAGCGTGTTGCAGGCGCAAGTGTCGCCCAACCCGTTCGGGCAGCGGCTGTCGGTGTTTTTCACCAACCCGCCGGAAGGCGAAGCGAGTATGTGGCTCGCAGATGCTTCAAGCAACGCCGTGAGGTCGGTCACGCGCATCTTGCTTCCCGGCGAGAGTGTTCTCTTTGAGCAAAACCAACTTCCTGCGGGGTTTTATGCCCTTCATACCCGCTCGAAGGCAGCGACGGGTGTTTGGAAAGTGGTGCGAAAATAATGTACCAGTTCAATTGGGGCTTAGTCTTGCCCTTCATCAAAGTCAGCAACCAAAAAATCAGGCGTGTAGAAAACCAAGTCAGGGCGTGTCAGCAGGATGCGGCGGGCTTTAGAATTTGCTGTTCGCAGACAGGAATGGTGGATTTCCTAGCGAAGCGGAAAAATCCTCAATATGCCCTAACTTGCTGCCCCATAACGCAATGCTTGTAAAACTTCTAATTCGATGAACGAGCCACCCGTGCCCAACGTGCAGATAGAGGAGTCTTGGAAAAAGGTCTTGGCAGATGAATTCAGCCAGCCCTATTTCGCCGCCATCAAAGCCTTTTTGGTGAATGAAAAAAAGGCGGGCAAGACCATATACCCACCCGGGCCGCTCATCTTCAACGCATTCAACAAAACCCCTTTCGATGCGGTGAAAGTCGTCATACTCGGGCAAGACCCCTACCACAACCCCGGCGAGGCGATGGGGCTTTGCTTTTCTGTGCCGAAGGGGGTGAAAGTGCCGCCCTCGCTCGTCAATATATACAAGGAAATCAACACCGACCTCGGCCTGCCCATCCCGAGCCACGGCGACCTGACGCACTGGGCAGAGCAAGGCGTGCTGTTGCTCAATGCCATGCTCACCGTGGAAGCCCGCTCACCTGCCTCCCACCAGAAAATCGGCTGGCAAACATTCACCGACGGGGTGATTCGGCACATCTCCAATGAGAAAGACGGTGTGGTGTTTTTGCTGTGGGGCAACTTCGCCAAAGGCAAAAAACCATTGATAGACCAGACGAAACACTATGTGCTGGAAGCCGCCCATCCCTCGCCCCTCGCCGGCGATGCATTTATGGGGTGCCGGCATTTCTCGCACACCAACGAAATTTTGGAAAAACAGGGCAAAACGCCCATTGATTGGAGTTGTTGACACATGATGCAGTCCATTGCAGAAGTTATAGCCCGGCTCGAACAAATAGTGGCATGGTCGAAGGAACAAGGGTCTCCGCTCGGCTATTTCGCGGCAGTATACCTGAAAATGACGCTGGCCGTGCGCGACGGCATCGAAGCGGGCTTGTTTGAAAACGGCTCGCGCATGGAACAACTCGACGTGCGTTTTGCCAGCCGCTATTTCGATGCCTTCGACGCTTGGCAAGCAGGCAAATCCTGCTCCCAATCGTGGAAGACCGCCTTTGAATCTGCCAGCAACGAACACCTCACCGCGCTCCAGCACGTCCTCTTGGGCATCAACGCGCATATCAACCTCGACCTCGGCATCGCTGCCGCACAGACCCGTTCGGGCGACGCTATATTTGGCCTCCGCAAAGACTTCGACCGCATCAACGACATCATCGCAGCCCTGACCGACCGGATGCAGGAGCGATTGGCCGACATCTGGCTGCCCTTCCGACTGCTCGACTGGTTCTTGCGCACCGACGACGAGGGGTGGATTCATTTCAGCATAAATGTAGCCAGAGGCACGGCATGGAAAGCAGCCGTCGCGCTGGCCTTTGCCCGACAACTCGAAACAGAAAAAGCCCTCATCCAAGAATTGGATACGAGCGTCGCTTTTTTTGCCCAAAAAATCGTCGCGCCGGGTTTGGGAGTCGGCATCGGCCTGCGCTTCATGCGACGCGGCGAGCGCGGCGAGGTGCGGGAAAAAATCGAAACATTGATGCAGATTTAAGGTTAAAAAGACATGACTTCGACAGTAACTAACCACAACGAAAAAATAAACGCTGCCCGTCGCTTGCTCGACACAGTGTGCGACCCCGAAATTCCCGTGCTGACGGTATCCGACCTTGGCATCGTGCGCGACGTTCGGCTCCTCGACGACGACACGATGGAAGTGGTCATCACCCCCACTTATAGCGGCTGCCCGGCTATGGGTGTCATTGAGGTCAACATCAAGGCTGCTTTGCAGGAAGGCGGCTTTGAGCGCGTGCGCGTCACCACAGTGCTCAGCCCGGCATGGACCACTGACTGGCTCAGCGACGAAGGCCGCCGCAAACTGCGAGCATTCGGCATAGCCCCGCCTGCCGAGGCCACTGCCGACAAAAAAGCACTGTTGGGAGAGCGGCGTGCGTTGCAATGTCCCCATTGCGGCAGCAACAACACCGAGATGCTCGCGCAATTTGGCTCTACTGCCTGTAAAGCCCTATTCCGATGCCTCGACTGCCTCGAGCCTTTCGACTATTTCAAATGCCACTAATCGGTTAAAGGCGGCCTTAGGTTAAATCCTTCATATTTTTCAAGGCAAGTTTTGCCACGTCAACATTCGTCGCCTTCCCGACGAATCGCCCAAAAACCTTACCTGCCTCACGGTAAAATCCGCGCAGAGCAGCCAGTAGTCCCAAATCTGGCATTTTATTTCGGATAGCGGTTTGTGTCCCCCTTAATCAACGTCCATAACCTAAATGCCGCCAGATATGCGCTATTTAATATCTCTTCTTCTCCTGATTACACTCGCAGCCTCCAGTACCGCTCAAGGTCGTCGCATCTATGTGGATGCGTATGCCTCTGGCAACGGCAATGGCACCTCTTGGCAAAATGCCTTCACCGATTTGCAAGCCGCACTTTTCGCCGCCCAACCCGGCGACCATGTGTGGGTAGCCATTGGCATCTACAAGCCAACGAAAGGCTACAACCGCGAGATTTCCTTCAAACTGAAAGGTGGCGTGCAACTCTACGGGGGGTTTTCTGGCGTAGAGACGGAGCTCGAGCAGCGCAACTGGGAGCGTTTCAAAACCATCCTGAGCGGCAACATCGGCCTGCCCAACGACGACACCGACAACTCATACACCATACTCTACGTCGAAAAATCGGATAAAGTCAGCGTCGTGGACGGCTTCACCTTCGTGGGTGGCCGCGCCGACGAAAGCGACCCCTACGTCTCTGCCTATTCGAGCAGCAAAAGTGGTGGCGCCATTTACGTCATGGCAGAAGGCAGTGCGGCACACCCCGTCGTGCGCAACTGCAACTTTGAAAACAACTACGCCCGCGACTTCGGCGGCGCTGTCTATCTCTTCACCGGAGAGGGCAAAGACGAAATGTTGCCTTTTGAAAATTGCTGGTTCGTCAACAATCGGGCGGACGGACTTCAAAAAAAAAGTGAAGCCGCAAGCGGAGCCAACTTTCGAGTCTATCCCAACCCCACCACCAGCAGCGTCACCGTGGAAGGAGAAGTGAAAAACGTCAGCTTCCCGCTTCATTGGTCGCTTTTCGATGCCGCAGGCCGACAAGTGCAAACACTCGAAATCCAAGAGACCACCGAACACGTCAGCACCCAAATCAGCTTGCACGAACTCTCAGCCGGATGGTACAACTATCGCATCGCCGATGCCGCCACTGTGGTGCTACACACTGGGAAACTCTGGAAGCAATAGTGAAATCTGTTTTGGAAAATTTTGAGGTGAATAAAGCAAGCCGTCGCGGGATGTTCCCCCGACGGCTTCGTTTTTAGACCTTGGTTCGCCGGGATTTGTCAGGTGGCCATGATTCATTTCCTTGATTGCGCATTTAACCACGCTCAAAATTTAGCAGCACAAGGTACATTTCCTTGATTTTGAAAATCATGCTCAAAACTTGGCGGCGCGAGACATGTAAGCTCATTCTTGCCCCCACATCAGCCGCGCCAACACAGGCAGATGGTCGGAGGGATAGTGGCAATTGCGCGAATCGCTCAACACCGCATACTGCCGCACCACCCAGTGTTCGCTCACAAAAACATAGTCAATGCGCCGCCTCACCGGGTCGTGAAAATTGAAGGCATTGAACGTGCCGTCTGGGCCAAAAGGCGGTTCCTGCGTGCCCGCCCGCGCATCGCGGAATTTTTGGAGCAATACAGCCACCGGCGCCTCGTGGGGTTCCACATTGAAGTCGCCCATGAGCACCACAGGCTCCCCCAGTATGTTCTTTTTTGCGATTTCAGATAAAATGAGCTCGGCGGAGCGGCGGCGTGCCTCTTGCCCGATGTGGTCGAAATGCGTGTTGAACACCCACAGATTTTTTCCGGAGAGACTATCGTGCAATCGTGCGAACGTACAGATGCGTGGCAACGCGGCATCCCACCCTTTCGAGACACTATCGGGCGTTTCGGAAAGCCAAAAGGTGCCAGAATCCAGCAACCCGAAACGCCGCTTCAAAAAGTAGAGTGCCGAGTATTCGCCTCCTTCCCGACCGTCGTCGCGCCCCACGCCCACTCGCGAGTAAGCGGGCAATTGCTCGCTCAGATATTCGAGTTGTCGGTGCAGACCCTCTTGGATTCCGAAAATATCAGGGGCATGGAAACGCAACTGGCCCGCGAGAAAATCGCGCCGAAGGGGCCAAGCATCCGCGCCGTCTTGGGGATCGTCGAAGCGGATATTGTAGGTGAGCACGGTGAGTTCGCGCTGCGCCGAGGCAGACACGGCCACCAACATCAAAAGGAGAATCCGTATCACGGTTCGTGTTTCGTTCAAGCGTTAGTCAATGTGTTGCCGAAAATAATGCGCCGCCCGCTCTTCCAACTTTTTTGCCATAGCATCGTCGTCAGGGTATTTGCTGCGCAAATAATCGGCAAAAATTTTGTCCAAACGGTCGAATTGGCTAGCCTCGATGCCTTTCACAAAAGAGGTGTCGCTGTGTGTTCTGCGTCTTGGTAATAGCTGAAAGGCATCGGGGAAAATCTGTCGGAGGCGCAAGTTGCCCAGTTCGAGCGTTTGTTCGGGGCGGATGTCGTTGAAAAGCAGCGTGACGATGGCGTTGCGAGTGTCGTGTTCCGAAATAAACTTTTCCAGGCTTGCCCCTATCTCGGCGACTGAACACGCATGGCATTCGTTCATCTCCCACCGCAGCCACGAGCGAGTTGGGATAGCTTCAAAAACAGCCTTGGACGCACGGCCGTCCGGTTCAATGTCCAACACGATGAAGCCTTTTTCCGTGCCCACCTCCGTATCGCTCAGCCGCTCGGTGCTGCCCGAATACCAAGCATTCGAGTGCAAGTCTATTTTCTGGAAATTGTGCCAATGCCCCAGCGCAACATATTGGAATCCGTCCAGTTTGGCTTCAAATTCATCGGGAAATACCTGCTCGCCGTATTCTTCCATCAAAAACCGTTTGCCCAGCGAGGTGTGCAACATCAAGATATTGAACTTGCCTTCCGCAGGCCGCATCCTTCCCAACTGCTCATACAGTATCCGGTTGTCGTTGATGTGTGGCACACCATGCACCACCACGCCATCGAATTCAAAGTATTCCCACTTTTCGCCAAAAATGGGATAGACACAGTCGAGACTGCGCAATGCCCGCAGGATAGGGCTGTTGTAAATCGTTTTGGGCGTCTCGTGATTGCCCGCTATGATGACGATGGGAATGGCCGCGTCGCAGATGCGGCGAAGTTGCTCCAAGCCAAAAGTGAGTGCCCGATTGGAGGGGCTGGGGCGATGAAAAAAATCGCCGCTATGGATGACCACGTCTGGCTTCAAGGCCAAGAGCCTTTCCACCACGCGCTCAAACGCGTCGTAAACGTCCTGTTCGCGGGCGTTGATGCCTTCAGCGTTGACGCGGTCGAAAGCCTGGTAGCCAAGATGAGTGTCAGAAAAATGAAGAACTTTCATGAGTTTGATAAGTTGAATGGGGTTTAAGGAGGTTGAAGGGCTTGGCCGGGCAAGCCCTTCAACTCACTCAACCTTATGGTGCAAGCGTACAAACCTGATAAAATCCGTCTGAGGCGGGTCGGTCAGCCCCAAGTTGCGAGCGATGGTGACAATTTGGCCTCGATGGTAAGTGCTGTGATTGAGGCAATGGTGTATCATCTGATGACGTGGCCGATGGTCTTCGGAGCCGTTCAGGAGGCGAAAATGACAAGTTTCGTGGAATGACACATCTGGAAGCGAGTGGACATACCCCTCGAACTGCTCTGAGACCCGCAACAAACCGTCGAAAACATTGTCCGTCGAGCCATTGAAAGTTTGGGCTAAAAATGGCTCCGGTGGCACTTGTTGCAAGCGTTCGAGCCACACTTTTTCCGCGCTCCAGATGTGCAGCAACGTGTCGTGCAAGTGCGGGAAACTGGAAGGCACCTCACGGGTCATCAGCTCAGAGGGCTTTTCGCGGAGCCACTCCACCATGAGGCGGTTGGCCCAGCGGTTGTAGGTTACATAATCTTTGAGCAACGTCTCAAGCGTCATGGTTGTCGAGTAGCGATTTTGAAAAACAGAAAGAGACCGCCAAATGTAAAAGTGTTTATTGGGTGCCGCAAAAATTAAAATTTTCTGGCAGCGCGTGTGAAGGAAGCAAATGGCACATCTTTTGGAGCAAACAAATTGTCTCCCGTACACATTATCTCATCATCCTGTATCACTCTCAAAGGTCTCCCGGACTGGCTCATACTTTGAGAAAACCAGCCAGCGGAAGCCAATTTAATCACCATGATTGCTTCACAATTTAGCGTTCAAGCAGGCCATGCGAAGGCCGAAGGGGGAGTAGAATTGTTTCAAAACTCGCCTAATCCGTTCATCGAAATGACGTTGCTCTGGTTCCGCTTGCCCGCCGTGGCAAGCATCGTGCTGCGAATTTTTGATGCCAAGGGAAAAGAAGTAAGCGCCAAGCAAGGCACTTACGAAGCAGGCGAAAATCACGTGGTCTTGCACCGCGCCGATTTGCAGGAACCGGGGCTTTACACTTGTCGCCTCGAAACGCCGTACGGCGCCGCCAGCCGCAAATTGATGATGTACTGACCTTTTCTAATCCTATCCCATGAGTGAGCCGCCCCCGCCAGTTTTGGCGGAGGCGGTTTTTCGTTTCAGAAGGGGCGCCTTTTAAAAAGAGATTGAACCTACTGAAAATCAGGCCATTCAGACAAGCGGTGTTAAACTTTTGCAAACCAAAATAGCCGCGTCTCGAAAGCCGTAATTTTGCCCCATCGAAAATTCCGACGCATCATTTCAATCTTTCACCATCTCATATTTTTGAAAAAATGGAAAGAAACAAGCAAATTCAAATAGGCCTGCTGGCGCTGCTGGCGCTCCTGCTCATCGCCAACCTTTTCGGCGGCGGCTTCAAAAACTGGTTCAAATCGGAAAACGACAAAATCCGTGAATCAGCCATCGCATCCACCTCGCTCAACAGCAACAACCTCTCGGCAGCCGAGCCTACCGCGATGGAAGGCAACATCCCCGGCACGAACCTGAACGCTACCGTGTCGAACCTGCCCACCACCACCATCCAATACGAAAATGAAAAGTACAATTTCGGCGTGATTGATGAAGGCGAAATTGTGAAATACACCTACAAATTCAAGAACACCGGCAGCGAACCGCTCATCATCAGCAATGCCAAAGGCTCCTGCGGTTGTACCGTGCCGACTTGGCCGAAAGAACCCGTCCCACCGGGCGGCAGCGGCGAGCTCAAAGTCGAGTTCAACTCAAAAGGCAAACCCGGCCCGCAAAGCAAGCGCGTGACCGTGACGGCTAATACCACTCCTACCGAAACATACCTCGAAATCGCTGGCGAAGTGCGGGCCAAAGAACAACCTGCTGCCAAAGGCGCTAGCGCCAACTAACATTAAAATGAAAATGATTTGTGTGACCTCGAAGATTCCACTTGCCTGATTTAGCAGGGTTTTGATTTCACCTACACGACAAAATCATTTCATTTCAAGACAATTCAGAAAAAACAAAAATCCCTGACAGAATGCTCTGTCAGGGATTTTTGTTTGGACGAAGCAAAACACCCTATCACCAGAAAACAATGTAGAGCGCCGCCAATGCACCCACTATCAACAAGGCGCCGATGGCGAACGAAGTAGTGGTACGAAACTCGGACGGATCCACTTCGATGGTGCGCACCCGCTGTTGGCCGCGCTTGTCAAGCAGGCTAACGATTACCATCAGGCTAACCAATATCAAAAAGACCCAGCCCATGCGGTGCAAGAACGGCATCCCGACAAACATTTTTTCGAGCCACAACCCGGTAGGGATGGTTGCTAACGCACCCGCCAAAGCCGCGGAGGCCGTCGCGCGTCTCCAAAACATACCAAGCACAAAAATGGCTACCACGCCCGGCGAAATCAACCCGGTAAAGTCTTGGATAAACTGGAACGCCTGGCCAAAATTGGACAGGGCAGGTGCCACCACTGCGCCAATGGCAATGGCAATGACAATGGCGATGCGGCCCGTGCGGACCAACTTGGCCTCATCGGCCTCACGGTTGAAATACTTTTTGTACAAATCCAGCGTGAAAATGGTGCCGATACTGTTGGCCTTGCCCGCCAATGAAGCCACGATAGCCGCTGTGAGCGCCGCGAAAGAAAGCCCTTTCAAGCCAGTCGGAAGCAATTCGAGCAACACCGGATAGGCACGGTCGGGCTTGAGCGCCGTTTCTGCCGAGCCGGGTGTCACCACGTCAAGCATTTCCTTTTGAAAATAACCATTCTGATGCAGCAGATATGCCGCAATGCCGGGCAGCACCACGATGACCGGCATGAGCAACTTTAAGAACGCAGCAAAAAGCAGCCCCGCGCGAGCCGTCGGCAAGTCAGCGCCCAAAGCCCGTTGCGTGATATACTGGTTGAAGCCCCAATAGTTGAGGTTGGCAATCCACATCGCGCCGATAAGCACCGCGATGCCGGGTAGTTTTTCGTAGGCATCCTCTAAGCCTCCCTTGCCATCGGGCATGAGCATCTGGCCTTTGTTCAGAATCATGTGGAAATGCGAGTCGGCTTTTTCGCGCATCAGCGCCAAACCCGACCAAGCGCCTTGCTGGCCGAAATGCTCCGCCACGAGATTGAGCGCCAGATAGGTGGTGGCCAAGCCCCCCAGAATCAGCACCAGCACCTGTATCACATCGGTGTAGCCGATGACCTTCATGCCGCCGAGCGTGATGAAAATCGCGAACAACGACAACCCAAAGATGCAGACGCTGAAACTGATCCCAGAAATGGTGCTGACAGCCAACGCGCCCAGATAGAGAATGGATGTCAGGTTGACGAATACATAGACCAATAGCCAAAACACCGCCATGATGGTGGCGACCAATGGACTGAACCGCTGCGCGAGAAACTGCGGCATGGTGTAGATTTTGTTGCGCAGGTAGATTGGCAACAGGAACACCGCCACCACCAGCAGCGTGGCTGCCGCCATCCATTCGTAAGAGGCGATGGCCAGGCCCATCGCGAAGCCCGAACCGGACATCCCGATAAACTGCTCCGCGCTGATATTGGAGGCGATGAGCGAAGCGCCGATTGCCCACCATGTGAGCGCCCCCTCGGCAAGAAAAAAGTCCTTGGAACTGGCTTCGGCGGCTTTTTTGCGGTGATATATCCAGTAGCCGTAACCTGCCACGACAACAAAATAGATGAGGAAAATGACGTAGTCGTAAGGGTGAAGTCGCTGACCCATGTTGATTTTTACAATTTTTGCAGTGAAGAGAAACGGTTGGCGAAATAAAAAAATGGCGTTGGTTAAGGCGCCCAAATGTATGCAAAGCCGCACAGTTGCGCCGTTTGCTCCAAATAAAATTCATGTTTGGAGAAATTTGTGCGGTTTGAGAAAAAAGTATTTTCTTTGTGCCCGCTTTAAGCCTCACCCCCCATCGGAGAGAGATGAGCGTTAAGGTATCGTGGCCGAGTGGTTAGGCACAGGTCTGCAAAACCTGCTACAGCGGTTCGAATCCGCTCGATACCTCAAAAAAGAAACCGCCGCAACGCACTCCCATGCGTTGCGGCGGTTTTGTTTTGCCGGCATTATACCCAGATTAAAAAGGACTTGAATCTGCCCGTTGGCAATCAAGGGAATCTTCAAATCCTCTTTAATCTGGGTATAACGTACGAGACTTGCTCCTGACTGTAATCGCGCCCCCCCTTGCCTGAAAAAGCCTATCCCCATGCTGCTCCGAATTCGAGTGGCCAGCGATATGCCACGCGCACACGCCACCCCACAAACAGTTCAGGCTTGATTCTTGAAATCACCGTAGTTTTATCCGCACAAATTCCAACCACCTAACTATGCCCATTTTCAACTGGAATGAAATGCTGCAACACCTTCCCGCCGAATGGCGCTCCACGGAAGGTCGCGGCGTGAAAATCGCCTACCTCGACTCCGGTGCCGAACTCCAACACCTCGCGCTGCGGCATCTGGACAAACCCGGTCACAAATTCAACGTGGCCCGCGCCAACTACACTCCCAACGCACCCATTCCAGTAGGCAACGACGACATCAGCGACCTTAAGAGCGAGGGCATCCTGCACGGAACCGCCTGCCTCAGCGTGTTGGCTGCATTGCCCGAAACCGACGACCACGACAACCCTACCGCCGGGCTAAAAGGCATAGCCCCCCAAGCAGAAATCCACGTCATCAAAATCGCGGGAAGCGACAACACCGTGACCGACAAAAACTTGGTGGACGGCATACACCTCGCCCTGAAATTGGGCGTGGACATCATCGGCACCAGTGTGCTCACCACACGCTCCGAGGCCGTCACTGAAGGCCGGCTGCGCGAAGTGCTCGATATGCTCACCGCCTCCCGGACGGTCTTGGTCACCACCCTGCGCAACACCGACAGCCTCGCAAGACTCAAGCGGCTCGCGTTCCCATCCACAGAGCCGGAAAGCATTGTGGCGGGCGCCATCAGCCACCCTATCTTGGCCTCGCGCCCCGCGCCAGCCGACATCGCCGAACTCACTGGTCTTTTGCTGCCCGCCGCCCAAGTCGTTTGCTACACCGGCATCGCCGATGCCCCCTACTCAAAACGAGAGTGCTCATGCAGCTTCGCCACTGCCTGCCTCACGGGAGTAGCCGCCTTGGCCATCAGCCATTTAAAAGAAAAAGCAGCCGCAGACGAAATACCCTACGAACGACCCGACCGCGCGACGATACTGCGACACTTGACCGAAACCGTCGCCCAACCCTTTTCCATTGAGGAAATGCTGGCATTGCCCCTTTGTTTCTACAATCCAAAAACTGCTCTCAACCCATGAAAAAAGTCTTGCTGCACCTGATATGTGGGGGCATTTTGTGCCAAAACCTGCTCGGCCAGCCTGTTACTCGGCAAAGTCTGTTGCAACACGCTATAGGGATTCGGGAATTTGTGGTGCCCAACGGCCCCGGTCGCTTCAAACTCAAAGACGATGAGGCCAGCACGGGTGAATATCTGGCGCGGCTATTCGCTGCCACGGGCTTGCCGCCCGAATCCAAGAAAAAAAACCTGCTCGACGCGCTGGATGGCAATCCCTACCTCGCCGACGAATTGGACGGCCCCGTCGTCGGCATCTCCAACAATTTGCAAGACTTGGGCAGCCTCACACGCGGTCAGACCTACGCCGCCCCGGCGCCCACCGTTAGTGGGTTCAGCCCCACCGCCGTCGCCGACGGGCTGGCAAAATTTCTGGTGGCCCGCACGAAAGAGGAACTTAGCATCGTGTTCTTCCGCGATTTTCAAGATGAAATGCGCCGAAACACCGCGCTCAAGACCCTCTTCCCCTCCACAGCGGCAGTGCTCGACTTGATTGGCGAGCGCATTTATCAATACAACCTCTACCTCGAGTCCATGCGCGAAAGTTTCGACAAGGACATGAAGGTATTACCCCTCAACCTGAAAGCCTACCTCACCAACACACAGTTCATCCGGTCCGAAAAATATCAAATCCTCGCCGAGGATGCCCTCGACCTCTCCCAGCTGTTCCTCGACGGAATGTCGCCCGACTCCATCATCGCCCACCTCGCCATGCAGTCAGCGGTGCAGCAGCCCACACGCCGCGCCGGCGTGCTCGACCCGACCGACCAACAGCAACTCACCGACTTGGCAGCTGGACTGCGAACGCTTCACCTCCTCTCCGAATCGCTGCGAAGCGACGACGACACACAGATTTGGCTGCCCGCCAAAAAAGTCTCCAACGCGCTGCGCGACGAAGCGGTGCTCAACATTTATCTCGGGCTGCTGTGGTATCACGGGCATCGCATCCAGTTCAGCGACGGCGCTTCCATGCGCGACAAACTGGGCGGCATCGCTCGCAACACGGGCCCCATGCGCGACTGCCTGCGCGATTTTGCGCAACACGCCGAGGATACTCGCACCGGCCTGCGCAACTCCTGCCGCCGAGGCCCCGATGACGATATGCGCTACGAACAGCAATTCCGCTTTTTCGACCCTTTTTTCAAACTCCTGCAAACAGGGATGCGCTTCAAAACCCAAGTCGCTGGCTACACCGGTGCCTCCACACGCACCGACACCATTTTCCTCAAAAGCCTGCAACACCTCAACGACCTCAACCTCGACATTCGGCGCAAACACTACGCCGCCGCCGTCAACGACCTGCTGTTCGTGTTCGACCAACTGGCTCCCGCTTTCGAGCATCGCGACAAGGTGTTCAAATACGGCCATTTCATAGCGGCAGTGGCCGCTGCCGACAATTCCGACCAGATAGCCGCCGCCATTGACGCGGTGGCGCTGCCGCCCGGCAGTTCGCGGGTAAAAAAACAAAATCATTTCTCCGTTGCTATCAATGCCTATACAGGAGTGGCGGCTGGCAGCGAGCATTTGCAGGGCTTTGGCGGCAAGCCATTTGTGGCGCTGTCCGCGCCATTGGGTTTTTCGGCCAGTTGGGGGCTGGGCTTGGAATCGGGCAAAAAAATAGGGAGCATCACGCTATACGCCCCGCTCATTGACGTGGGCGCCTTGGTCGCCTTCCGCTTCGACGACCCGCTCTCCAACAACCTGCCAGAACTCGAATGGGGCAACCTGCTCTCACCCGGCCTATACCTCGCCTATGGTTTTTTCAACGAACTGCCCTTCACGTTCGGCATCGGTGCGCAACGCGGCCCCAACCTGCGAAAAGTCAGCACAGGGACAGGCGACATCAATGTCAGCGGGTGGCGCGTCGGTGCCTTTTTCGCCGTGGACATTCCGCTGTTCAACCTGTACGTCAAGCCCCGACAGCGCCGCAATTGAGGCAGATTCAGAAAATTATACCTTGATTCGCTAGAATTTGTCAGATGACCATGATTGCTCTCCCTGACTTTGAGCAGATTTCGCTTTTAGCCATGCCCAAAACCTTGCAGAGCGAAGTATAAAAACGCTGTGCTCTTCGTGCCTCTGTATTTTTTCCCCATTGGGATGACACGGTTTTATGAACGCTCTCCAACTTCTATCAACCCTCATTTAATACCTCGTCGTGTACGGGTGAAAGGTCATCCAACTGTGCCAAAACTCTTGATAGGCCGTGATTTTTATCAAATCCTGATTGGCTGGGTCGCAGGCTTTGCCAAGCAAATTCCATGATTTTTCCCCGTTGAACAGGGTGTCGTTTTTTAAGGAAAAAACCGCCGCCGCGTCGGGCCGCTCGAAAGCGAAAAAACTTTTATCGTCGTCGGCCAACGCAATGACGACCGGTCGTTCGCCCACTTGGTCGTTGATGACGCGCTCCTGTTTCAGCCGATTCCAGTCGAAAGCCTTGGAAGCCTTGCCCGATTCGATGCCAACAACCCACGATTTTTCCTGCCACGAAAGCGTGTCCGTGCGGGTCAACCTTCCTCGTTCCACCCCAAAATCATAGGTGTCTAAATTGGCGTAATCCTCTGAAAACGTGCTGTCTGCCTGCATCACGAGACTGCTAGGGTATAAGACAAACCACTCGCGCAGAGACGTTTGCGTGGCGTGGATTTCGGGCAGTTGAGCGCCTTTGAGCGGGCCAGCCACTGCCTCGCCCGTTACTTGCCGCCACCAACTTTTCGTCGTCGCGTCCTCAAACATGGCGTTGAAATGATCCATCCCGACGAGCCGAAAATCCTCTGGCTCGCCATTCACTTTCGGGGCATACACCCGCCCCGTGCGGCAGACGGTACAGTACGTTACCATCACTGGCTCGCCGCCCACCGTGTCGCGCACCTGATGGTGATAGCCGATGTACTGAATCGGATACGCCTTCGCTTGGCCGTTCAGTTCGATGCCGAGCACGAGCTTGTCCAAGCCAACCTTGTTTTCGGTAGAGTCCGCCATGCGCACCACCGTCGGTTGATAAAACATCTTTTCCGCCGCCATTTTGAAATTGAAATTGAAAATGACAGCGCCGACGGCAACAAGCACGAGGAGGGCAAGCCAGCGTTTAGCCCGAAAAGCCGGCAAGAATCCCGCTGCCATCGTCGCTCCGAAAATCGCCCGGAACGCCCACCGCCATTCGTGCAGAAAATACGCAGCGTCGAGGCTTCCCATGCGCTGGCTGCCGGGCATGGGCATGATGAAATAGACGTTGGCGACTTCGAACAAGGCTAGCCCCGTCGCGCCGATGTAAAAAAGGGATTTCCAGTTCATGGCAGCAAAGGAAGGAGATGCCAACGGAGATAAAGCTTAGAAATTGTTTAGAGTTTCTTTGCGCCACGCATTGATACAGAATATATGGACAGCACAATTGGCACGGATAAAACCATTATTTTATGAGCCAAAAGTGTGTCCAAAAATTTTCCACAAAATTACCAACACGAGTTATCCACAATGTGGAGAACAAATTGGATTTTTAAAGACCATTGCAAATCAGACACTTGAACAAGTTATTCACATTTTGTGGAAAATTTACTTTAGGCAAAGCCAAAAAACCCGTACTTTAGCCTCCGCTTGTCTGCATCTGCGACGGGCAAACTTTACTCCGCCTTTTTCGAGCACGTCCCTTCCACTCATGTTGTGTTTTCCCGACAGGCGCTGAACGCGCCCAAAGGAAATGTCTCCGGCCAAAAATTGTCTTTTTCGCAATAACTGGCTCGTTCCGACCACCCCGGAAATGGGAATGCCAACCCCTCAAACCCCGTCCGCCCGGCTTGGCCGGGCAAGCCCTCAAACAACCCAAACAGAGTCCGCAAAAAAAAACAATCCATCTCTTCATCCGATTCAAAACATTCTATGACACAACTTACCAACACCATCGCCACAGAGCCGCTTCTCGCCGAAAACCCCGACCGCTTCGTCATCCTCCCCATCAAATACCCGGAGGTGTGGAAAATGTACAAAACCGCCGAAGCATCCTTCTGGACAGCCGAAGAGATTGACCTTGCCCCCGACCTCAATGATTGGGAAAACAAACTCAACGACGACGAGCGCCACTTCATCAAACACGTCCTCGCCTTCTTTGCAGCCAGCGACGGCATCGTGAACGAGAACCTCGTGCTCAACTTCATGCGCGAGGTGCAAATCCCCGAAGCCCGCTGCTTCTATGGATTCCAAGTCGCCATCGAGAACATCCACGCCGAGATGTACTCGCTGCTGATTGACACCTATATAAAAGAGCCAAAAGAAAAAGACTTCCTCTTCCACGCACTGCAAAACCTGCCCTGCGTCGCCAAAAAAGGCGAGTGGGCGTTGCGCTGGATTGAAAACGCGCCCTCGTTCGCGCACCGGCTCATCGCATTTGCCGCCGTCGAGGGCATTTTCTTCTCCGGCTCGTTCTGCTCCATTTTTTGGCTGAAAAAACGCGGCCTCATGCCCGGCCTCACTTTCTCCAACGAACTCATCAGCCGCGACGAAGGTATGCACTGCGACTTCGCTTGCCTGCTTTACTCGATGCTCGAAAACAAACTCGACCCGCAGGAAGTGCAGGCTATCATCACCGAAGCCGTCGAATTCGAGAAAGAATTTGTGACCGACGCGCTGCCCGTCTCGCTCATCGGCATGAACGCCGAGATGATGAGCCAATACATCGAGTTCGTGGCCGACCGCCTGCTCATATCGCTTGGCGTGGACAAAGTGTACGGCACGGCCAACCCCTTCCCGTGGATGGACATGATTTCAATTCAAGGCAAAACCAACTTCTTCGAGAAGCGCGTGGGCGACTACCAAAAGGCGGGCGTGATGGCCAAGCGCGAGGAACAGGTGTTCAGCATGGAAGCGGACTTTTGAGAAAACAAGTGCCTCCACATCCCTATTACGCAAAAATACTACTTTTATCGCTCTATCGAACATTAACCATATTTCTCAACAAACATTTTTCAACATGGGAAAATTCGTGATTTCTCAGCGCGCCAACGGTGACTACCAATTCAACTTGAAAGCCACCAACGGACAAGTTATCCTCACCAGCCAAGGCTACAAAAGCAAAGACACTTGCATGAACGGTGTCGAATCCGTGCGCAAAAATGCACAAGACGACGCTCGTTTTGAGCGCCTGACATCCTCCAACGGCAAGCCGTACTTCAACCTGAAAGCCACCAACGGCCAAGTCATCGGCACCAGCGAAATGTACGAAAGCTCGGCATCGTGCGAAAACGGCATTGACTCGGTGAAGCGCAACGCGCCCGACGCAACGGTGGAAGACACGACAGCTGCCTAATCATCCGCCTCAATGGATTGCCGCCGGCTGGTTTCTCGGTTGGCGGCAATCACAATGTCCGGCTCATCTTTCAAACTTCTTCGATGATGAATACCACCCGTTTTTTCAGTTTTATCCTTTTTGGAGGCCTATTGGTGTTCACGACAATGACTTGTCAGAAAGAAAATCCCGAAGTTGAGGTGAACATCCTTTTTCAAGATGCCATGACCACGCAAATAGGCAATGACGACCGAAGGCTGGATTTCACGGTGGTGGTCACGCAATTGGGAAACACCTTCTACCGCGACTACACGATGACCTTCACAAAAATCAACAACTCGAGCGTCGTGCTGGATTCTTACCACACCACGCTGCCGACAGCACGGGAATTTGTCAAACACTCGATTCAGCCCCTTGAACCAGGCTTTTACATGGCAAACATCACGCTAAAAAAAGAAGGGGTTGAATACGGTTTTGGGAAAGGGATAGAAGTGAAATGAGTTCTTGCCGTTGTTGGCGGGGACACCAACAACGGCAACAAATGCCGGACTCGAAGCGACGACACTATTTGACTTTGACCCATTGAAAGCCATGTGCATTTGATTAGCTCCTCATTCCACCGTTTTCAACCTTAAATGTTGCACTAATGACACCAAAAGAAAAGGCTCAAGAAGGAATTTCGCTTCTTAAAGAAGCGGTGATTGAGTTGCTCCAGAAATCTCCTAACCAGCGCTCCATTGAAATTGCTAGGAATCTAGGAATAGTTAGTAGCTCAAACGGGAAACACAAAAACTGGGTGATTCATTATTTTTTGAAAAAAATGGTTGCTGACGGCAATCTAACCTTCGATGAAGTAAGAAAAACATATCAAACCCCAACTGGAAGCCAGACTTAGGCCACTCTAGTCAACGCAAATCAGCCCCGTCCGCTTCACTTGGCCGGGCAAGCCCCTGAGTACAGGGTCCGACAAGGTGGTTTTGAACGAACGGTGCTCGCAATCCTTTGGAAATCATGCAAATCAATCAAGGAAATCCCTGCCTTGCCAACCGGCAGGTTCAAATCATCTTTAATCTGGGTATCACTCCGCTACCTGCTTGGTGTTCTTGCCATTGTTGGTGGGGATGTCAACAACGGCAAAAAACGTTCCGGGCATCACAACGACTAAAACCATGCTCAGCGCCCAGCAACAACAGCAAATCATCGCCATTCTCCGGCATTACCAGCCAGTCAGGATAGGCATTTTCGGCTCGCGGGCGCGCGGCGACCACCGCCCCGACAGCGATCTCGATGTGCTGATTCGCTTGCAGGAGCATATCGGTTTGCTCAAATTGGTGCAACTCGAACAAGAGTTGTCCGATGTCTTGGGCATCCGGGTGGATTTGGTGACCGAAGGCGCCGTGAAGAACGCCCTGCTGAGACAATACATTGAAAATGACCTCATTCCGATATACGAAACTGTAAATCATCGCTAAAATCGAAACATAACACACAACCCACACCAATCGAACTAATCGAATCAATCGAAAAATCGAAATCATTCCAATCATGATGCAAGTAATCAAACGTTCCGGGCGCCGCGAAGAGGTGTCCTTCGACAAAATCACGGCGCGCTTGCGCAAACTCACCTACAACCTCGACACCAACTACGTCAACCTCATCGAGGTCTCCAAAAAGGTCATCATGGGTCTCTACGACGGCGTGACGACCGTGGAACTCGACAACCTCGCGGCTGAAACCGCCGCCACCATGGCCACCGTCCACCCCGACTACGCCCTGTTGGCCGCGCGCATCGCCGTGAGCAACCTCCACAAGGAGACTGAAAAATCCTTCGGCAAGGTGATACACGAACTGTACCACTACATTGACCCGAAAACCGGCGACCGCGCGGGCCTCATCGGCGACGACACCTACAAAATCGTGATGAAGCACAAGGAACGCCTCGAAAGCGCCATCATCTTCGACCGCGATTTCGAGTTCGACTACTTCGGCTTCAAAACCCTCGAACGCTCCTACCTCATGCGCATGAACGGCAAAGTGGTGGAGCGCCCGCAACACCTCTTCATGCGCGTCGCCGTCGGCATTCACGGCGAAGACATTGACGCAGCCATCGAGACCTACAACCTGATGAGCGAGCGATGGTTTATCCACGCCACGCCCACCCTCTTCAACGCCGGCACACCCAAGCCGCAACTCTCGTCGTGCTTCCTGCTCAGCATGACGGAGGACAGCATCGCAGGCATCTTCGAGACCCTCTCGCGCTGCGCCCTCATCTCGCAGTCGGCGGGCGGCATCGGCCTCAGCATCCACAACATCCGCGCCACCGGCTCCTACATCAAAGGCACGGGCGGCACCAGCAACGGCATCATCCCGATGTTGCGCGTGTTCAACGACGCGGCACGGTATGTGGACCAAGGCGGCGGCAAACGCAAAGGCGCATTCGCCGTTTACCTCGAACCCTGGCACGCCGACGTGTTCGAGTTTTTGGAATTGAAAAAGAATCACGGCAAGGAAGAAATGCGCGCCCGCGACCTCTTCTACGCGCTATGGATTTGCGATTTGTTTATGGAGCGCGTGAAAGCCGACAAGGATTGGTCGCTCTTCGACCCGAACGAAGCGCCGGGGCTCTTCGACGTGTACGGCGCAAAATTCGAGGCGCTCTACCACCAGTACGAGCAGGAAGGCCGCCAGCGCAAAACGGTGAAGGCCCGCGAGCTGTGGAATGCCATCCTCGAAAGCCAAATCGAGACCGGCACGCCGTACATCCTCTACAAAGACGCGGCGAACAAGAAGAGCAACCAGCAAAATCTCGGCACCATCCGCTCGTCGAACCTCTGCACCGAAATCATCGAGTACACCTCGAAGGACGAGGTGGCCGTGTGCAATCTGGCTTCGCTCGCCTTGCCGAAATTCGTCCGCGACGGCCAGTTTGATTTTGAAAAATTGGCCGAAATCACCCGCGTCGTCACGCGCAATTTGAACAAAGTCATTGACATCAACTACTACCCGATTCCCGAAGCGCGGAACTCGAACATGCGCCACCGCCCCATCGGTCTCGGCGTGCAAGGCTTGGCCGACACGTTCATCCTGCTCGGCATGGCGTTCGACAGCGAGGCGGCCAAACAGTTGAACAAGGACATTTTCGAGACCATCTACTTTGCCGCCGTCACCGAAAGCTGCAATCAGGCGGAAAAACACGGCGCGTACGAGACCTTCAAAGGCTCACCCATCAGCAAGGGAATGTTCCAGTTCGACCTGTGGGGCGTGTCGCCCTCAAAACGCTGGGATTGGGACAGCCTGCGCGAGCGCGTGAAAAAAGTCGGCGTGCGCAATTCGCTCCTGCTCGCGCCCATGCCGACGGCCTCCACAAGCCAGATTTTGGGCAACAACGAGTGCTTCGAACCTTACACCAGCAACCTCTACACGCGCCGCACCCTCGCGGGCGAGCACATCGTGGTGAACAAACATCTCATGCGCGACCTCGTGCGCCTCGGCCTTTGGAACGAGGAAATGCGCGAAGCCATCATGGCCGCCAACGGCTCCATTCAGGGCATCGAAGACATCCCGAAACAAGTGCGTGACGTGTATAAAACCGCCTACGAAATCAGCCAAAAAGTCATCATAGACATGAGCGCGGATAGGGGCGCTTTCATCTGCCAAAGCCAGAGCCTCAACGTGTTCATGGAGGCTCCCACGTTTGCAAAACTCTCCTCCATGCACTTCTACGCATGGCAAAAGGGCTTGAAGACTGGTATGTACTACCTCCGCTCAAAGGCCGCGACCGACCCCATCAAGTTCACCCTCGGCCAAAAACACCAGCAGAAGTTCGTGGCAAACGCGAAGGCCGACAACCCGGTCGTCAGCGCGACGATTCCAGCAAGAGAGGAGCCGAAGCCCATCGAAATGTCGGTGCCCGAACCCATAGCCACAGGCAAGGTGTGCAGTTTGGACGACCCGACGTGCGAGGCTTGTTCGGCGTAGATTGATTGAACACGGCTGACACCGAAAGGCGCTGATTTTCACAAGTTTGTTTTTTTTGAAAACCTTCGGTGAAATCGGCGTTTTTCGGTGCCGGCTGTGTTCAAAAAAGAAATAAACGGCTGCCGGCGGGAGCGAATGAAGTCGGGTGCTTTCCCTATTTTCCTCCACTGAAACGCAATTTCCCACACTGTTTCTGCCCGGCTGGCTGCTGCCGTGCAGCCGTTTTTTTGAGGTTTGAAAAATCTAATTTACTTTTGGGAAAAAATCTGAACTGCAATGACAAATACCGCCGCACTTAGCGAATACGAAATCGAACGCGGAAAGCCCATGCCAGACAAACATCACGCTATCATTCAGGGAAACCTTCTTATCCAACTTTTCCTCAAATATAATGACAGGTTCAAGGTATTGCCCGAAGTCAACTTAGGCCTCCCTATTCGGGAACGAGTACCTGACCTCGCCATTTACCCTCCAATGGATTTCATTCCCGGCGACAACGAAGTCCGGATGAGCGAAGTGCCACTTGGTGTTGTAGAAATACTTTCCGCCAAACAGGATTTGTCGGAACTCATGGTAAAACGCGCCGAATACTTCGCTTCGGGAGTGCAATCTTATTGGCTGGCGCTGCCTGACTTGAAAACGATTTACGTTTTTTACTCTCCAGAAGATTACGACATCTACTCGGGCAAAGACATTTTGAAAGATAAAAATCTGGACATCGAACTCGATTTGGCAGAGATTTTCAAATAGTTTTGAAAGCATCGTTTGCCGTTCTTTTTCCAGTCTCACCGCTGCACCACCAATTTACCCGCAGCCACCACGCCGCCTTTCGATTCCAACTGGAAAAAGTACATGCCCGGCAGCAAACCCGCTGCGTCCATTTCAAACACATTGGTACTGAATCGCTGCGTGCGCACCAATCTTCCCCGCAAATCAAGCAAGCGCAGGGCGCCTTCTATCGGTGTGGCCGATTTAAGGAAAAACGTCGCCCGCCCGGAGGTCGGGTTGGGATAGACGTTGAGTTGGACACCGGGCCGAAACACCACCGTTGACACATTGAGATACTTCTCGCCGATGGTGTGCCATGTCTGGTTCGTGATGATTGGCTCGTTGAAATCGAAAAAGATGCCCGCCTGATTTTCGATGACCGTATTGTTGGGCAACTCGGTGTAGGGCTTGATGCTGAACTCGACATAGCCGTTCGAGGCAGGCTCGTTCACGTTGCTGTCGGGGAGCATGATGTTGGCAAACAGAAACTGCAACACGCCGGAACCCAACACATTGAAATGGTACGGATGGCTGCTCCCCCCGGGCCGCAGGGTGGCAATATCGAGATGCGGCGAGAGCGTGTCGAGTATCATCACCGTGAAAGCCGTGTCCGTGCCCGTGTTTTGGAAACGAATCAGGTACTCGATTTCAGTGCCTTTCGGAATATAATGCTCCTCAAACACCCCGCGCGGGAAACCCTGTTTGTCGTTCGGGTCGAAGGAGCCGATGTTTTCCCGGCAATCCACGTCCACAAAAGGCGCCTCGTCGCCGTCGGGGAAAAGAGTGACAAAACCGAGGCTGAACGTGCCGCCCGCGTTTTCGCCGCAGCCCTCCACCGCCGCCGTGATGAGCGTGTTCCAGGGGTGATGAGGCACCTGAGGCAGTTCAAGGCGCCAAGTAGAGCCATTGGCTGGCAGGGTGATGGTCTGGCTTTCCCCGGCAGCCAAAAAGATGGCCTGGCCGCTCATCTGAATCATAATGTCCTCAATGACGATGTATTCCATAGGCCCGAGCATATCGTCGCCCGTGTTGATGATGGTGAAAATCACCTCGCCGTCGAGGCACTCGCCCGTTATTTCCAAGTTCGCGCCGCTCCATGCGGGGTCGGGCGGCAGGCAAAGCGTGTCGGGGAAAATCCGCGCTTCTGAGCAATGGGTTTGCCCCAACGCGGCATCGCAACTCACGTTCACCACCACGCTGAAGCTGCCACACGCCCCCACATCCAAGTTGCCCACTTGGAAAGTGTAAGTGTTCCCATTCACCGACGACCAAGGGCTGCTGCTGCTCACCACCGAGAGTTCGGGGTCGAACTCGATTTCGATAAAGACATTTTCGGCAGGCGCCGTGCCTTTGTTGCAATAAAAGACAGCGTAGGGATTGTCGAAGCAGCGACGGAGGAAAGGGGCAGCGAGGTCAATTTCGAGAAAGGGGCAGTGGCTCAGTTTTTTTGCAACAAAATCTACAGAAACAATACTGTTTGCCGAGGCTTGCACCGTATTGGCTGTTGGCGGGCAAACCTCCCAAAGCGGGCTTGGGCTGACGAGCGTCACGGCATACTCACCCTCCGGCACAGGCAGGTTGTAAGAACCAACTGACTCGACCACTATGTAAAAAACGCCCTCGTTGCCTTCCGCCCGCACGAGCCAATTTAACCACGTTTGGCTAATGGCATCGCCCACACAATCACTATTGTCGTCCACGTCCAACGTGCCGTCAATGAGGGCAGGCGACCAATCATAAGCGCCCAAACTGGCCGGGTCGAGCAGCGCGTCGCCGTCCACGTCGCCCAATTTGATAGCGTAAAAATCGAGTTGGGTGAAAGAACCGGCAGGAAAAAATTGGTTTGCGAACGGATTTATGGGATTGGGAAAAGAATCATTGGCATCCACAAAGACCCAAGAAAGCCCCGATGAAAAATTGGCGATTTCCCCGGCAATCAAATCATTTACCTGCGCAACATCCGCAGTAGTGACGCTATTGGAACGATTCACATCGGCAGCCATCAACCCGTAAGGCGCGGACAGCGGTTCGAGGCCGAGGATGTGCTTGGTTATCAAATCCACGTCGTTGGCGGTCACGCCATTGAGCGGGTTGCCGGGGTTGTGCAGTTTGAAAAAATAAGTGCCGCCATCGGGGGCGACAAGCGCGTATTGACCTGCATTGTTGGTGAAGGTAGTGGCCACTACGTTAGAGTTGCCATCCAACAAAAAAATGGGGAAGCCGACCAATGGAACGCCCCACGGGGTCGTGATTTTGCCAGACATGACGGACACGCCTTGCCCCGCAAACGGTATCTTCCCCACCTGCACCCCCACAAAATCCACTCCCCCCACATCGCTCGAAAGATTCTCCAACACCACCGATTCAGGGAAAGGAAACGGGTCTTGCGGATTTGGGAACACATAGTTCGTTGGCACGAATCGCCACGATTTAGGCACATCCTCGTAGATGCCCAAAATCGCCTTCCGCAGCGCCGTCGTATCCTCCGCCTCCACGCTGTTTGAGCCGTCAATATCAGCGGCGATGATTTGATAAGGCGAGGTGAATGGTATTTCTCCAAGTATGTATTTGCCGACCAGCACCAAATCCAGCGTGCCAATGCCCACCAAAGGATTGTCGTTTTTTTCAGGGGTGACGATGTAAGTACCCCCCGCCGGCACAGAAAAAGAATAATTGCCATTGTCGTCCGTCAGTTGATGAAGCGTGTCGGTGGCGCTGGCCAGCTGCACACTCACCTCGGCAAGCCCGTTGCCAGTGGCGACATTCACAATGTTACCAGAAATCGTCACCTGCGACCGCGACGAGAAAGCCGCTGCAAGTGAAAAAAAGAGAATAATCGCCTTTTTCAAAAGTAGATGGACGCGCATGGAAAACCCTTTTTGATAAATGAAACTTTTCACGGTACAAAAGTGACCGCTTCGATGCAAGCGAGCAAAAACAAATTTTAGACTTTGTAACAAGTTTTTTTTCAAAAATTATTTTTAAAAAATTGATTTTCAGTATTTTTTTGTTGCGCGTTTGTCTATTAAAAAAAGTTTTTGATTTGGAAATCTCATGGAAAAAAGCCGCCTGCTACGCCTCCTCCGCACCCTCTCAAAAGAGGAATTGCGCGGGCTGAAAAAATTCGTCCGCAACCCCTTCTTCAACCAGCGCAGCGAAGTGCCGGCCCTGCTCGACGTGCTGGAAAAATCGCTGAAAAACGGGCGCGATTTGCCTGACAAAGAACAGGCTTACCGCCAGATTTTCGCGGGCAGGCTCAACGACGAAATGGCGCTCGAATCAAAATCCGCCAGCGCAGCGCCCTCTTTCGACGACCACCGCGTGCGCATGGCCATGAGTTTTCTCTACCAACTCACCGGCCAATTCCTCGCCGTGCAGGATTTCCTCAACGACCGGCCACTGTACCAACGCCGCCTCGCCGCCATTTTTCGCCGCCGACACCTGCCCGAACAATTCGCCAAAACCTGCGACGAGGCCATGACCGCCCACGAGCGCCAGCCCCTGCGCGATGCCGCTTTTTTCGAGGAAAATTATCAGATATTGTTGGAAAAACACCGTTTCGCCGTCGAGTCGCAAGCATTCGACACCCTCGATTTTCAGGAACTCTCCGACCGATTGGACAACGCTTTCCTCGCTCGAAAACTCTGGCAGTCGTGCTTGATGCTCTCGCACCAGTCCGTTTCCTGCACCCACTACCAGTTCGGCCTGCTCGACGTGGCGCTGGCACACATAGAGCAGTCAAGCGCGCTCGACATCCCGGCCATCGCCATATACTACCACTGCTACCGCGCCCTCACGAACCCGGTGGAAAAGACTCATTTCCAGCAGTTCAAAACCCTCCTGATACAACACTGCGCGTTGTTTGCGGTGGAGGAATTGCGCGACCTATACATCCTCGCCATCAACTTTTGCATCCGCCAGTACAACGCCGGGAACCAAGATTATTTGGCCGAACAATTTGAACTCTACAAGGAAGGTTTCGCCCAAAAATACTTTCTCACCGACGGCACCCTATCGCGCTACACCTACCAAAACGCCGCCACTATCGGCCTCGTGTTGCACGAACTGGAATGGGTGGAGCAGTTCGTCCACGAGTACCGCCCAGCCTTGAAAGAGGAGCACCGCGAGAGCCTGTTCTGTTTCAACCTCGCCCGGCTGGAGTATCGGCGCCGCGACTTGGGCAAGGCTTTGCGACTGCTTCAAAAAGCCGAGTACAAAGACCTCATGCTCAGCCTCGCGGCCAAGACCTTGCAAATGAAAATCTTCTACGAATTGCAGGAATTCGACCTGCTGGAATCGCACCTGCAAGCCATCCGCGCCTTTATCCGCCGAAAAAAAGTGATGGGCTACCACCGGGAAAACTACCTGAACACGGTGCATTTCACCCAAAAACTGCTGGAGACCAATTTGTTCGATAAGGAGGAACGGGCGGCGCTGCGGCGCGAAATAGAGGAGACAAAGGCGGTGGCGGAGAAGGAGTGGCTGGTAAGAATGATGAATGAGGAAAGATGAATTACTTCTTCTTCGCCCGCTTCTTCTTAGGCTTTTCTTCTTCAAAAGAAACGTTCCAATAAATTTCTTTCAACGGCAGCTTCACTCCCAGCGCGAACAATTCCACTTTTGCGTCCAAGCCCTCGGCGGTTTCATTGATGAACCATCTGCCATCTTGCTTCACAAAAGTCTCCACGCGGGGAGCGTTTTGGGACACCAACACATATTCTTCCAACGAAGGCAGGGTGCGGTAGCGGGCAAATTTTTCGCCTCGGTCGTAGGATTCTGTGCCGTCGGAAAGCACTTCGACGATGAGGGTGGGGTTCAGAAGCAGCCCGACGGGGTGTTCGATTGAAAAGTCGGTTTTACCCACCACGACCACTGCGTCGGGCATCACGCCTCTTGTAAAAACGGGCAGATAAATGCGAATGTCGCTGTTGAAAACCCGACATGACTTTTTCGATTGCCGAGCCAATATTCCTAACGCCATGACAACCGATGCTTTTATTTCGCTGTGAGAGGGGGTTCCGCCTGCCATAGGTATCAGTTTTCCGTTATCAAATTCATGGTTCACCAATGAGGTCTCCTCCATTGCGAGGTATTCCTCAATGGTGTAGAGCCGTTCTTTCGGTTGGCTTTTTTTCGCAGGCGCATTTGGCGCGACCGCCGTCTGTCCGTTCATATCGTTGAATGATTCGATTTTTTTGATTAATTCCGATTGATTCGATTAGGAGCCAACCTTGATGTTCAAAACCACTTGATGGTTTAAATTTTTGCGCAAGTTAAAACTTTTCCGATACCTCAAACAACTCAAACCCCGTCCGCTCCGCTTAGCCGGGCAAGCCCTCAAACAACTTACCCCCGCTTCCGCACCATCGTCAGAATCGTCGCCACCGCCACCGTCTCGCCTGTTTCGTCATACACGTCCACGAGCCACTTGACGATGCCGCGCGGAATAGCCGCCACACCCTCTTTCGAGGCATCGTTTTCCTGCTCGATTTTTTCCTTTACCGTCAGTTTGACCCCGATTGTCATGCCGGGGTAAACGGGCTTGGTGAACCGACACTCGTCGAGGCCGTAGTTGAGCAAAACCGGGCCTTTTTTCGCGTCCACGAAAAGTCCGGCGGCTTTGGAGAGAACAAAATAGCCGTGCGCCACGCGGCGGGTGAAGGGTGTGCCTTCGAGCGCCGTTTCGTCCATATGGGCGTAAAAATTGTCGCCGCTGACGTTGGCGAAATTGTGGATGTCCGCCTCAGAGACCGTGTGTTTGGCAGTAATCAACGTCTCGCCGACAAACAAATCCTCGAAGTGTTTTTTGAAGGGGTGGATGTCCGTTTCCGTCTGCGCGCCGCCGACTTGGTATTGGTTCGTCACCGCCGTGAGGTCTGTCGGGTGGCCCTGAATGGCCGTGCGCTGGAGGTAGTGCAACACGCCGCGCATCCCGCCCATTTCTTCGCCGCCGCCCGCGCGACCGGGGCCGCCATGCACGAGCAAAGGCATCGGCGAGCCGTGTCCGGTGCTTTCTTTGGCCGAAGTGCGATTGAGGATGTGGATGCGCCCGTGAAACGCTGCCGCTTCCAGCACGTACTCGCGCATGGTTTTCGGCTCGAACGTGCAAATCGTGGAGACGAGAGAGCCTTTGCCCATGTTGGCCAGTTCGATGGCTTCTTGCATGGACTTGTAGGGCATGAGGGTGGAAACGGGGCCGAAGCACTCCGTCTCGTGGGTCAGTTTTTTGGAAAAAGGCTGGTCGTTCAACAGCAAAATCGGCGGCAAAAACGCGCCTTTTTCGCGCTCCGCGCCGACCACTTCAAACGCTTCCAAATCGCCGACCACGACGGGCGTTTCTTTCACAAGCAAAGCCAGTTTTTCCTGTACGCGGGCAAGTTGCTGGCGATTGATGAGCGCCCCCATGCGCACGCCTTCCACCGCCGGGTCGCCGATAACGGTTTTTGACAACTCTTTCGACAAGGCTTTTTGAACTTCCTCCAAAAGATTTTCAGGGACGATAATGCGCCGAATCGCCGTGCATTTTTGCCCCGCTTTGGTCACGATTTCGCGGCGACATTCTTTGATAAAGAGGTCGAACTCGGGCGTACCCGGCGCAGCGTCTTCGCCCAAAATGGCGGCGTTCAAAGAGTCGGCTTCCATCGTGAACGGCACGCTGTGTTCGATGATGGCGGGGTGCGCGCGCAGTTTGCGGCCTGTGTCTGCCGAGCCGGTGAAGGTGACTACGTCCTGACTTTGAACAAAATCAAGAATGCCGCGCCCGGTGCCGACGACGAGTTGCAAGGCGCCTTCCGGCAGAATGCCCGACGCGATGATGTCGCGCACCATGGCTTCGGTCAAAAACGAGGTTTGCTCGCTGGGCTTCACCACCGCCGGAACGCCCGCCATGAGGTTGACGGCGATTTTTTCCAGCATCCCCCAAATCGGGAAATTGAAAGCGTTGATGTGGACGGCCACGCCGCGTTTCGGCACGAGGATGTGATGGCCGATGAAGGTGTTTTCCTTCGAGAGCCGCACCGTTTCGCCCTCGACGTAGTAAGTTTCGTTGGGAAAACGCCGCCGCAAACTGCTGTTGGCGAAGAGGTTGCCGATACCGCCCTCGATGTCCACCCACGAATCCACGCGGGTCGCGCCGGTCGCGTGGGAGACTTGGTAGTATTTTTCTTTCCGATCCAACAGGTAGAGCGCCAACGCTTTGAGCATTCGCCCGCGCTCGTGGAAGGTCATGCGGCGCAGGGCAGGGTTGCCCGTTTTGCGGCCGTATTCGAGGATAGCCGCGTAATCCAGTCCTTCGCTGCTGGCGGTGCTGATGAGTTCGCCTGTAAGGGCGTGGTATTGGGGGATGCCGTCGTCCTCGCCGGGCGTCCATTGGCCGAGGACGTAGTTTTGAAGTTTTTGCATGGTTGGGCAAAATGGTTTGAAGGTTTTTGGTTGGAGGGTTTCTTGTTGTTGGGTGGGCAAAGGTAGGAAAGTTGGAGTGTTGGTTTTACTCGGCCAACTGCCCGACTCACCTATCTGAAAGGGGCGTTCACGAAGCGATTGGCTTTTCTTCACAGGTGTTGACGACCTTTACTCAAAATTCAAATTTATGCTTTCTCGGAGTTTTTTGTTTTTCGTCTGGCTTTTCTCTTCATTTTCAAATGCGTCGGCTCAATGGGTCGAATTGGAGAACCTTCCAAGTCGGGGCATCGAAGCGTCGTACAAGATGGGCGACGTGCTGTGGGTCGGCACTTCAAACGGCTTGTATTTTTCCGTTGATACTGGGAAAACGTTTAGAATTGAGGATGATCTGCCGAGAGGTGTTAATGTGACAAGCATTCAAGAATTGAGCGGAGAATTGTTGGTTTTTTGCAACCAATTTATTCAGGAACGGAACAGGTTGGTTTTGTGCAAGACAGCAGACAACGGCGAAACATGGAAGGTTATTGACACTGGCCTGCCGCCCTGCTTATGGGCAAGATACTTCGTTATTGGAGGTAAAATTTACATCCCATCCTGTACGGGGCCGAACTTAACGGAATTTTATCGTTCTGATGACAAAGGAGAAACCTTTCAGTTCATCAATATGCACTACCAATTTAAGTGGATGGTTGGCCTGGACTCCGTTTTATTGGGGTTAACATATTACACTATATCGGTCTCAAGAGATTATGGCCAGACCTTTGATAAAATCTATTCATTAAATAACACGGATAATTCGATACGACAGGTAATTCAAAGTGATTCAACCGTTTTAATTTCAACTTGGTTTGGTGAACTTCTAAAATCAAATAACTGGGGTGCCACTTGGGATACAGTTCAGTTTCAAATTGGGAACAATTTGATTTTTTGGCAGGACCCTGATGATACTTTACTGTTTGCTTCTCGTGGAAAATATATCTTTAAATCCAACGATTTTGGAGAAACATGGGATACGCTTGGCTCTCACTTTCCAAATGACATCACAGCTCTTTACAAAATTGGTGATAGTCAAATTGCACACGCTGGCAGCTGGATTTTTACACAAATGCCCGACGGGTCATGGAAACAAGGAATACAAGGGATTTTCAACTCAAATATTTGGGGCATCTGTAATAGCAACAATATGCTTTTGGCCGCGATAAATGGGAAAGTAAGTCTGTCAAAAGATATGGCACGCTCATGGAAAGCAATTCCCATCCCCTCCGCGTCGTCATTTATCTTTGGGCTATCGGTGATAGAAAATCGCATTTACCTGTCCAATTCGAAAGGAATATATATTTCATATGACGAAGGGAATAACTGGAAACAGATTTATTTCGAAAAAATTGACCGGCTAATTACTGTTAATGACGATATTTATTTTACGAATGGGCTTTCACTTTATCAGGTGAAAAATGAAGCAATCTACCTCATCAGCGATAAACTCCCCAATTATTTACGAGGATTTGGCCGCAGCGAATCAGGGTATTGGCTCCTTACTGGAGGGTATATGTTGTATTTTTTACCCAAAAATGGCGTAAGCTGGGAGTATAAATCTAAAGTAATAAACGCTCAGGTAATAGGTCACATTGATATAGTCACTTTTGAGGGCAGAATATTTATTCCTGCCTACGGAAGCGTGTATTATTCCGATGATGATGGAATGACCTGGAAAGAAGCAAGTATGCCGTTACCCAATTTTTATTTGACTAATCCGGGAATGATTGTAATTCACGAGAATGACTTGTACTTGGCAGCCCAAAGCACCTACACAGGTGTTATGGTAAGCCACGACAAAGGTGAAACTTGGTCTTTTTTCAATGAAAACTTGGGAAATACACACATTAAGAACCTTGTTGTTGCGGACAATATCTTGCTTGCAGATGCCAGAAACAGCGGCCTTTGGGTTCGTCCCTTGAAGGGTTCTTTCGTTTCCGGTAAAGTATTCTCCGACGAAAATAGCAATCACATTTTTGACCGCCATGAAAAACCAGTGGCTAACATCCCAGTCGTTGCACAGCCATCCAATAAAGCAACTCGAACGGATGCCAACGGCTTTTACCATCTTGATGTACCATTAGGAGAAACTTTATCAGTCGTCACTACATCAGTGTACGATGAAGTTGAACCCGATTGGGCCGTTGCCTCAAATGGAGCATTCCAACAAGATTTCGCCATCCAACCCAAAGACATTATTCACGACGCAAGTGTTTTTATCGGACTGACAAATGAAATCAATAAGCTTACTTCGGTCAAATTTAAATTGGCAGCGACCAACTCTGGCACGATGCCTGTCACCAACGCTCAATTAGTACTGCATCTGCCTCGAAGTTGGAAGTTTTACAAAGCGAACCTTGCGCCCGCAAGCGTTGAGACAGATTCCGTCAGGTGGGTTTTGAATGACCTTTCCGTGGGGGCAAGTGTCATGATTCAAATAGAGGCAGTAGCCATTCAAATCGTCCCGGGACAGGCCGAGAAAATTTACGCAAGGATAAACATTGACCATGCAGACGCATACCCTCTCAACAATTCGTTTGTACGGGAATGTACTCCGGGCAATCCAATTCTTCCGCTCAGCAAAGAAGTGTTTCCAATGCCCTATCTGCACCCCGATTATTTAGCCTTGAATCATCGCCTGGATTATTCAATAATTTTTGACTATCCAGAAGCAAGTGGAATGCCTTTCACCATCAGTGATACGCTTAGCCCGTATCTGGATTTGCAAACGTTTGCGCTTATTTATTCAGATGTGCCTTGTACTTGGGAAATTTTAGACAATAGAATAGTTCGTTTCACCTTCACGCCGGATGGAATCTCTAAACAACAACGTGTCGTTCGTTTTAGCATAATGCCAAGAGCGGGTCTTCCTATCGGTACTTTGATTGAAAATACCGCTTATTTGGAGCATCCTAAAATTCCTGCTCGTTTGTCAAATCCATCTGTCGTAGCGATAGGTTATCCCTTACCTGAATGGAATCCCTCAAGAAAACCGAATCAACTGCAATGCTATCCGAATCCAGCTACCGATTTTTCAATCATTGTCTGGGCAGAACCCTTGCAGGAAGACGGCGTTTTGGAAGTGTTCAATACGATGGGACAGTTGCTGGTCTCTCATCAAATCCGGTACGGGTTTAGTCAGTTTCAAATCCCTCTTGAGGCGTTTCCAACTGGGCAATATTCCTTTCGTCTAATCACGGAAAAGGAGAAATATGTAGGAAAATTGATTGTTAAATGAGGAGTGGGATTCCATAACTACCCCCGGTACACCTCCACCGCTTCCGCCCGAATCCGGTATTTGCAGCCTCTCGCTTTGTCGCGGACAACTTGCTGCCCTACAAAATCAAGCACGGACGGGCGCTCGGACAAGGGCAAGCCGGTGCGAGGTTCCCAATGCTCTTCCCGCGGCACAAAAATGAGCGACACCGTGTCGCCGCCGCCAAATTCCCAGTCGAACACAAGCCGGGTATTGCCCTTCACATAGGTGATGGTGCCGCCGCGAGGATACTCGTAGTATTCGAGCCGGGCATCGGTGGCAGGCGGGTTTTTAAGAATAAGTTCCACCCGAATATCCTCGACAAAATCTTCATCGAGTTCGAGCCATTCGGTGATTTCGGCTTTGGATTTTCCCGCCTCGAAGTGTTTTCGGACGATGTCGGCGAGCCATTCGTGACGGACTTTTTCAACCAGTTCTGCCTCGTGTTTTTCAAAATATTCATGCGCCACTTTTTTGCCTTCGGCTTGCGCCGCCCCCTTGATTTTTTTGGCCGATTCCAGCTCTTGCCGGGCCGCCTCGCGGTCGGCAGCGGCGTTTTCTTTGATGGCATCGGCGGCGGCAAGCGCGTCTTTGTAGGCTTGTTCGATGAGTTGCGCGAATTGCTCTTGCTTCATTTTTCAAAACCTGATTTTGACAAAAATACTGCCCACGATGAGCGCGAAAAACACAAAAATCATCCCGGCTATGTAGGCTGTGCCGATGCCGGGGCCTTGCTGGCTGTGTGCGCCGAGACCTTTTTCGAGGACGTAGTGGCCGCCAACAATGCAGACAATCCAAACGCGAAGGAGCAGCCAATTCTTCTCTACACTCGGAAAATACCAGAGCGCAAAGGTCAATAGCGCAGCCAGCGGAATGAGAAGCCACAAGTGTTCCAACCGGTCATCAATAGATTTGACGGGCGGCACGTTGGCTTTGGCTATCAGGCTGACGATGCCGTAAAGCGCGAGCCATAAGAGTTCGGGGCCGAAGAGAAAACGGGACATAAGTGTTTGGTTTAGAAAGATTTAGGACAAAATACTTGACACCTTTTTCAATGCTTCCCGAAAGGCGGCCGTGTGCATTTCTTTCTCCGCCCAGTTGAGCGAACGCAGCAAGTTTTCGTCGTTCAGGCGCGGATTGCCGAACAAGCCCCACATCCGCAGCACGTCCACCGATTTTCTGAAATAAACTGCGTCGTCGCCGTTGAGGCACTTCAAAATCCAGTCGTGCACCGCCTCGCTGTCGGGCATTTTGGCGAAGGTGTTGAACACGTAATCGCGCCAGTAAGAGTCCGGGTTGGGCAAAAGACCAATCAGGATTTCGACACTTTTTTCATTCCGGTAATTTTCCCACAACACCTGCGCGGCCTCTTGTTTGTCACGGTCATTGCCATAAGCGCCGAGTTCGAGCCATTCGGTTTCGGTTTTCGGCGTTTTTCGGGCGGGTTCTTGTTTTTCTTCTGCGATTTTTTCGGAAAAAACCTCTTCAGATTCAGACTCTTCGATGCCGCGCAGGCGATTTTTGATGTCGCGTAACACCTTAGCGGGAATCGCCCATTCGGGAATGTCGCTGCGGTGCAAACATTGTTCAAACGAGATAAAACCCTGTGAAACCAGCCCGTCGCGGAAGTTTTGCCGACCGTAATCCACGCCAAAATCGCGCATAATGACAAAGTCGCTGACATGGTAATCACCGTCTTCCCATATCGGTGGGTTGGCATAAGAGGGGTATTCAATCAGTTGAAAATGAGAGTTGTAGAGTGCGTCGCCTTTTCGCTCGAAAGCGTTTTGAAGTTGCGCCAACACCTGTTTTCGCGTTTCCAAATCGGGCAAGGGCATGAGCGGGCCGTAAAACCAAAAGTCGCTGAACAGTTGCGAACGGACCTCGCCCGCCGCGCCGTACTGACCTGAAATATCTTTGAAAAACAGGCCTTCTGCGCCGACTTCCAACTCCCAACGATAGGTGTCGCTGATTTTCACCGTGTACTCGTATTTCCGAGATTCGATGAGCCAGGGTTGCAGGTTTTGCCAAAAATCGCAGTGCAAACGAGCGGTTTCCGACAAGTCGCCGTACATCTCTTGTGCGAGCGGCACAATTTGCCGAAAGAGCATGATGCGCTCGTCCAAAGGTTCTTCCGAAAGCGCGTTGTAAGTTTCGAGCAGTTCAGGAATGCTCCAGTTTTTTTCAACGTCAGCGCCTGTTTGGCGGACGGTAGTTCCTTCTATTTGAATCACTTGGGAAAATTCAGGTGTTTGAAAAAATTTTTCGGAAAAGAAACTTGAGCAGCGCCGGGTATCCGATGAGCGCCGCCGCCACGCCGAAAATACCAAACACGACCGGGAAAATCCACGCGTCCGCGCCGTTGAGTGTGGCCTGGTTCAGGTCGTCGGGCAGGTACCAAATCGTCACAACTTCGCCAACCTGGTGCGAGACGGGCGTGGTGTAAGTCTGGGAGTAATACAGTTTTTGCTCGCCGGTGGCGGTGAAAAACTGCACGACCGGAGCGAGTGAAGTCGTTTGCCGCTCCAGGCCGCGTCGCGGCTTGTGGACGTTTTCGACGACGATGCCCTGCGTCTGCACGCCGTTGCGGACGATGCGGTAGGTGGATTGCCAATGGCTCCAACCGATGATGAGGAACATGGTGCCGACGAAGGCAAACATCCCGCAGAAGCCAAGCCAGATTTTGTCTCTGAGTTCCATTGATTATTGTCGTTCAAGGATTCGGTACGTTTACGAAACTTTTAAAAGTTTCGTAAACGTGTTTATTCAAAGTTCCATTTTTTACTGACGTTCAAGGTGTTCTATCAATTTCAAAAGCCCGTTGCGGTTGGCGGCTTTCTTCATAAATTCCGGCAAACGGCTCAACATCGCGCTGTTTTTCCGAATGGTGTTGCGCGGTTCAATGCCGCGTTCGCGCAACTTGGCCCCGATGTATTGGCGCAGCAAACCTAAATGCTCGTAGTTGTACGCCCAAAACAAGTCGTCGCGAAATTCTTTTTGCAACCACAACGGGAGGCCAAACACCGGGTCGGTTTTGCGGCCTTCGTGGAAGGGGTGTTGGGAAATCTGCGCTTCGTATTCGCAGTCGTCGCCACAGGTCTCGCAGTGCATGGCCAGTTTTTTCCAAAGGCCGTTCCATGGGGCGGAGCGTCGCAGGGGCGCGTGGCACTCGCGGCATTTGACCGAGACAAAAGCCGTTGCCGCGCCGTACCAATGGCCGGTGGTCTCGACATGGAAGCAGGCCGTGCAGACAAGCCGCCATTCCACGCCTTGAAAATTGCCGTATTTCGGAAAATTATCCCCAACGGGGTTGACGTGCGCCTTGCCCGCGCATTTGGGACAATGGACGATGAAATGCGTGGCGAAGTCGTACAGATGAATGCCGGGGTCGGCGAGGCGTTGCGAGTCGTTCATTTTCTTCGAAGAAATCGAGTTGGGTCAAAAGGTATTTCAAGTGTTTTTTTGAGCAAGGGCAAATGTTTCAAACCGTTTTGCTTCCATTTCAAAAGCCTCGTGTTCCGCCGCCGACAATTCTTCATACATCTCTTTTTCAATCAAAACCGAGTCCTTTTTGAAGGTCCGTTTCCAGATGCCTTTCACCCAACCGTTCACCGCGACGACGGGTTTGAAAATCCCGTTGACTGTGATGGTTTGCGCCTTTCGGGAAGAATGGAGCGAGGCGCGGCGGTCGGTGTAACTCACCAAAAACTCATCAAAAGCGGGCAGCAGATGCACGCTCAAAGACAAAGCAGGCTTGGGCTTAAAATCATTGGGCAGCCAAAGGGTTTGGTTTTCAACAATTTCTTTTGTCAAAAACGGCTGCATCGCTTCCAAGCCTGCTCTCGCATCGGCAGCCCGCAAGCCCGACCACCATTGAAAATCGGCCAGCGAAGCGGGTGCATGACTCGTGAAATAGCGCCGGGCAAGTTCGGCGATGGCATCGGGGCGAGCGAGCATTTTGCCGGGCGGGATGCGCTCGTCGAGCAGCGCGTAGGTCTGCTGTTTGCCGCGCCGCGAGCCGTTGCAGACGATGGCATCCAGTTCCGCCTCGAACATGATATGGGTAGCCTGCGAATTGTTGGCAACGATGCCCGATTTTGCCAATTCGGCCATGATTTCCTCTCGAGTAAGTTGTTTTCCGCCTTCCAATGCTTTGGCGATGAGCGCGTTGGTGCGTTTGAATAAAACCTCGTCCAATCCAAGCTGCTTGTTCATGGCGACAGTAGCGGATTTGACCTGTGGCGCGGATAGTGCCAGCATCCAACGGATGTCTTCGGCGGCGGCGAAATGCCAAGTCGGGCGCAGGACGTGGGTGCGCACGATGTCGCCCCGGTCAAGCGCAGCCTCAATGTCGGCATCGGTGGAGGCGGGGATGCGCAGGCCAATCGCCCATTTGGCGTGGGTGTAATCCTGCGCTTGCATCGCGCCGAGCCACGCGGCCACGTCTTTCGGTTGGGTGAAAGACGGGTGCGTAATGAGTTGGTTTTGAAGCCTAAAAGAGGCGATTTCTGATTGAAGCATTTGAAGAAGTTGAGCCGTGCAAACGTAGGTTGCCGGCCTGAAAAGTTGTTATTGTCCGAGGCCATTTCTTTGGTGCATAGTCATTTCAAGCCCTTTCCGGCCTGAATTTTGCCTACCGCACTCACGGCATTTTTTCACCAAAAATGACAAAAACCACGTTTCCCCCCACGCGCTGCCGACAAATTTCAAAACTTTGAGCGATTTGTTACGCATCCGCCAGAGCGCGTCTGAAAGCGGCCCCGAGACTAAAACCCGATTCATTCACCTTGCTAATCCTTCCCGACGACATGACTTTCCAATACCTGCGCTGTGTCTGGCTCTTGCCAGTTTTATTGCTCTTTTTTGCCTCAAACCACGTTGTGGCTCAATGCCCTCGCCCCGAGCTCCTTTCCGCTTCTCTCGTCACTGATTCCACCGCCCAACTCACATGGACCGATGTGGGCGACGAATACCAAATCGAGCTCCGCGAGGCCAACCAGCCTTTATCTGGCACCCCCACTCATTTTGTGAACGGTGCCCCGCCTCTACTGCTGAGCAACCTCACTCCCGGCCAGCAGTACCACTTCCGGGTGCGGGTGGTGTGCCCGGATGCCAGCTTCAGCGATTGGAGCGCACCGCGCAGCTTTGCCACCGACCTCAACAACAAACGCCCCTGCCCGCTTGATTTCGAGCTCCGCGACACTTCTTGCGGGAGTAACCAATTTTTCAAAATACACGTCAACAACGCACCGGGTAGTTCCCTCGGCAACGATGTGGCACTGCGCGGGGTGAGAATCATGCTCGAACACCCCTGGCGCTCCGACCTCAGTGCATGGCTGTGGTCGCCCGACGGAACCCGTGTTCAAATCGTAGGCGGACTAAACGCGAGCGACAAAAACATCGGCGACCCGGCGGGCAACCCCTGCGCCCAATTTGTGGAATTGACCGAGCAACCCGGCGCTCTCCCTCTTTCGGCGGCTGCCGAACAAGACAATTTTACGGGTTACTATCTTCCGTTTCAATCTTTTGCGCCTTTTGCCAACAACCAGAATCCCAACGGGGTGTGGCAAATCGAAATTTGTGACAATAAGACGAACGACAAGGGCCGACTGCGCCTGTTCCAACTCGTGTTTGCGCCTACCGGCTGCGCAACGGTGGAGAACCTGACGGTCACCAACATCACCGAGTCGTCGGCAGATATTTCTTGGACTCAAGGCACAGATAGCGTGATAGTGGAATACGGCCCAGCGGGTTTCATTCCCGGCACTGGCAGCAGCGCCGGGAACGGCGGCACCATCGTGGCGCTGCAAGAACCCATTGCCCTGCCGCTCCCACTTGCCGGACTGACGACATTGACCACCTATCAGGTGTATGTGCGGCGCCTTTGCGCACCCGGTGTGTGGGGGCCTAACAGCGCCCACGCCCGGTTTTTCACCAATTGTCCCCCTACCCTTTTGGAAAATTTCGACGACTTGCCGACTTGTCCGGCGGGTTGCGCCGCTCCCTGTCCGTTGCCCGGCCTTTGGCAAAACGTGCCGGATGACAATTACGAATGGAAGGTATGGACGGGGCCGGGGCTGGTGTTCCCAACTGCGGGGCCGCCCGCCGCATCGGGTGGTACGGGCAATTATCTCTATTTTAGAAATGCCTGCTCGCCTACGGGTGCCAATGGCGAGACGGCCATCCTCCGCACTTTGTGCGTGCAAGTAGTGGCCTCAGCAGGACAACCCTGCCATTTTTCCTTCGACCTTTACATGAACACCACGACTGGCCTGATGAGCAACCTCGCCTTGCAAATCTCTACCGACGGGGGGCAAAACTGGACCACCCTCCAATCGTGGAGCGGCAATCAGGGCAAACGCTGGCGACGCGAGTATGTGAGCCTTGCCGCTTTCGATGCTCAAATCGCGGTGTTTCAATTTGTCGCCACAGGTGTGTTCGGCTCTTATGGCGACATCGGTATTGACAATCTGGCGTTTTATGGCTCCACCGTGGATGGCGAGCCAGACTACTCGTTTTTCCTCGACGCGGACGGCGATGGGTTTGGCGACCCTGAGCGCCGCGTCATTCTTTGCACCCCGAACGCGCCGCCGGGTTATGTGCCAAACGACGGCGATTGCGACGACGATGACGCGGATATCTATCCCGGAGCGACAGAAATCCTGTGTAATGGCGTGGACGAAAATTGCAATGGCATGGACGATGACACGTTCATCGCAACACCGACCGGCAACGGGGCAGTCGTCTGTGCCGGAGAGACCATCGTGCTGACGGCCAATGGCGCCCCTGTCGGTCAGTTTTTTTGGTTTGATAATGTCGGCAGCCACGCACCTATCGGCACCGGCTCTACCCTGACTTTGGCCTCATTGGCACAAACCAAAACTTTTTACCTGCAAGACTCGCTGCCGGGGGCGAATTGTGCCAGCATCCGCACACCCGTGACAGCAACAGTGAACCCCACCCCCGCGCTGTCGTCCACCCCCCTGCCCCCTGTTTGCTTGGGTCAATCGGTCAACCTTTCCAACGCGACGACGGACACCGCCAATGCAGGGGGCACGGCCAGCTATTATTTTGCGCTGCCGCTCACTATGGGCAACCAACTTTCCTCGCCGTTCATCGTGCCGAACGCCAGCGCGACCTATTATGTATTGAATCAAACAAGTCTGGGTTGCGCAGACACCGCCGCCGTCGCGGTCACGGTGAACCCTTTACCAACCGTACAAATCGCGCAAGGCGATTCCGTGACGGTATGTCGTGGAAAGTCCATCACGTTGAACGCCAACGGAAACGGTCCCTCGCCGCTCTCCTACACTTGGAGCAATGGGCTGAATTTGCAAAACATACCTGTGCAAGCCAGCGCAACACCCGGCACCACAACGACATACACCGTGACAGTAACAGATGGAAACAGTTGCTCGTCGTCGAAGTCTATCAAAGTACACACCCTGAACAACGTGACGCAAACCGCCATCCAGTCGGTGCAAAATCCCTCTGTCTGCGGCGGCATGGACGGTAGCATCACCCTCGAGCCGCTCAATGGGACACCGCCCTACGCCTTCACTTGGTCGGGACCGGCCGCAGGCACTTTGACCGATATAACAGGCCTCGGCACCATCACGGGCTTGCAACAAGGCGGTTATCGCGTCACGGTAACCGACGCATCCGGCGGCGGCTGTTCGATGGTGATGCCGCAAATCGTGCTCAATGCGCCAGGTTTCTCCGTCGAAGTGGATGAAATCCTGCACATTCAATGTCCCGGCCAAAACACAGGCAGCATCACGCTCAGCGTGAATGGTACCAACCCGGCAATCAGTTGGAATACTGGCCAAATCACCCCAACCATCAGCAGCTTGCCACCGGGCACATATTCTGTCACCATCACCGATGGTGCCTGTTCGCAAGTGTTGAGCAATCTGGAAATTACCGCCCCGCCCCCGCTCCAATTAGTGCTCAACAACCTGACCAACGTAGCCTGCAATGGTGCCAATTCTGGGGCGATTGACCTCGCCATTTTTGGCGCGACCCCGCCGTACAGTTTTGTTTGGTCAAATGCGGCGACGACGGAAGACCTTGCCAATTTGGCTCCCGGCGACTACACAGCCACCGTGACGGATGCCAACGGCTGTTCCTTCACGACGGATGTTTACAACATTTCCGAGCCGCCGCCGCTCGTCGTTTCGGAAGGCATCATCCAAGACATCCTTTGTTTTGGGGAAAATACAGGCACTATTTCTATTGAAACAGCGGGCGGTGTGTTGCCATATCAATTTTTGTGGAGCAACGGCGCCACTCAAAATTCGCTGAACAACCTCCCAGCCGGGAACTACTCAGCCACCGTGACGGATGCAAACGGCTGTTCCGACACATTTGTCACCACCCTCTCGCAGCCTGCCGCGTTGGCGCTTGATGATGTGCTCACCACCCACCCTATTTGTGTGGGAGCGCAGGATGGCCGCATAGAAGCCCTTGTCAGCGGCGGCACACCGCCCTATCTGTTCGATTGGAGCCACGGCCCGTCGGGTGTGGGTCTGAACATTTTGGAAAGCCAAACCAACGGCCACTACGGTCTCACCGTAACCGATGCGGCGGGATGCTCCGTGGCGACAACCGACATCACGCTCAACGCGCCTCAACTGCTGACACTGACGGTCAATGACTTTGTGCCTGCCGATTGCTTTGGCGCTTCCACCGGGCGCATTTCGGTGGAGGTCAGCGGCACGCAAGGCAGCGTCAACGTGACTTGGAATGGCCAAGCAGGAGGCTTCACCTTGGCCGATGTCCCGGCGGGTCAATACATCGTGAAAGTGCAAGACGGGCGGGGCTGCTCCATAGAGCAGACCTTCTGGCTGGCCCAACCCGAACTGCCTTTGACTTCCACGCTGCTTTCGCTGCAACATGTGACCTGCGCGGATGAACCGAATGGGAGCATCACCATCAACACTTCGGGGGGCACCACGTCTTACTCCTATTCTTGGAGCAACGGAGCCATCACCAAAAACCTGTTGGCCATCAAAGCAGGCTCCTACACCCTCACCACCACCGATGCCAAAGGATGCACCCATATATTGGGGCCGCTTGTGGTGACCCAACCGCCCGCCCTGACCATAGAGCCGAACATCACCGATATTCCGTGCATTGGTCTTTCGTTGGGCAGCATCGAATTGAACGTGACTGGGGGTGTGCCGCCCTACCAATATGTGTGGAGCAATGGCGCTGTCACTCAAAACATTTACGACTTGAATGCTGGTCAGTATTCGGTCACGGTGCAAGATGCGAGCGGCTGCGTGAAGGTGCTGAGCGACCTGAATGTGATTGACCGAAAACAAAGTTTCACGGTGCGCACCCTTGAGGTCAAACCTGTTTCTTGCCCCGGTGCCGACGATGGTCGCATCGTGGTGCAAGTAGTCAATGGCTCGGGGCCATTCCAATTCGCTTGGTCGCCTCCGGTGGGTTTGCACCCCAACATTCCCAACCCGACTGACCAAGCGAACAATTTGTCAGGGGGCATCTACACGGTGACGGTGACAGACGCGCAAGGCTGCGTGGCCATTTCGCCGCCCTACACGATTGAGGAAGCGCCGCCCGTGGTTTTTAATATCGTCAACCAAATCAACGTGTTGTGCAAGGACGATTCCACCGGGGTGATTCAAACGGCATTTTCAGGAGGTTTGCCGCCATTTGCTTTTTTGTGGAACAATGGCGCAACAAGCCAAAATCTGGAACACCTCTCCGCCGGAATTTACCGGCTCACTATCACTGACTTTTTTGGCTGCACATACATATCGCCCAACGTGAACATCACGCAACCTGCGCTCGGACTGCAAATCACCACCGATTCCGTGCGACAAGACCGATGCGGCGACAGCGGCGGTGCTATCTTCCTAAAAGTGGCTGGGGGCACCGCCCCTTACTCCTTCTTGTGGAACAGCGGCCAACAAACGGCCTCCATCACAGGGCTTGCCGCAGGGCAATATCAACTGACGGCAACAGACCATGTCGGCTGCACCCAAGTGTCGCTGCTCTACGACATCGAGGCGCTCAGCACCCCGTTGGGCGTGGATTGGGTGAAAACCGATGTCGCCTGTCGCGGAGGCAACACGGGCGCCATATCGGTACAAGCATTTGGCGGCACTCCCGAATATCAATTTTTCTGGAACACTGGCCATATAGGGCCTCACCTTACCAATCTTACAGCTGGCACCTACTCCCTAACCCTGACAGACGCTGCGGGTTGTTTCAAGTTTTTCACCTTTATTGTGGTCGAGCCGCCCTTGTTGTTATTTTCATGGACGACAGACTCTTCCGCCAACGGTTGGTCCATCACGCTCAATGTGCCTCCTTTTTATGCAGTGGAATGGAGCCCGAACACTGGCGGGCAAACGGGCCCGGTCGCCACGGGACTGTCAGCTGGCATCTACTACGCTACGGTGACGGATTTGCTGGGCTGCACTCAGGTGGTCGGCCCCATCGCGGTCGGCACATTGCATACAGGAGCGCCAGAAATGATTTCAAGCTTGGCGCTTTTTCCCAATCCGACTTTTGGGAAAGCCACGTTGGATGTGGAACTTGAACAGCCCGCGGCGCTGGAGGTCGCGTTGTTCAATTCATTGGGGCAACTGGTTTTTCTGAAAAAAACGGATGCCCACCGGGAGAGGCATACGGTGGCGCTTGAGTTGGAAGCCCTACCGCCATCTGGATATTGGGTAAAAATCAGTTTGGCAAGTGGTGAGGCAAAAATACTCAGGTTGATAAAACTATGAGGGGTGAGGGGCATCGCGTTGCCCCTCACTCCTTCACAAACACCCGCGCCGCCACCCCCCGCGCCGACTCCGCCCGCGCGATGTAGGCCCCCGCCGGCCAGCCCGACAACCACACCTCCTCCCGACCCGACGCGGACCGCGCCGACCACACCTCCTGCCCCAGCAGATTGTGGATGGAAAATCGGACGGGCCTGTCGCCCACCGCCTCCCCTTCGAGCGCCAGCGACACGGTGGCGCGGGCGGGGTTGGGGGCAATGGAAAGCAGGGAGGCGTCGAGCACGCGCGAGGGCGGCTCCCCAGCCCCCACCGCGGCGCAAAAAACAGTGTCCATGCAACCATCCGCGGTCACCTTCACCACCCAGCCCACGAACTGGGTGCTCAAAGTCCCCAAGCCGCCCGCCACCACGCTGCCGCTGCTCAGGATGCCCACCCCGCCGTAGGCAAACTCACCGCCGGGGACGTGCGGCGCCGGTGCGTTGTCGGCCCTCGACCAGAGGCTGTCGCCCTGCTCCGTGAACTTGTAGAGCCACCCACCCCAGTCCCCGCCGCTGGGCTGGGCGAGGTCGCCGTAGGCCGTGCGCCGCCCCGCCACGAGGTAGTGCCCGTCGGGGGTCCGCGTCATGTCGTAGATGCCGTTGTAGTTGCTGCTGCTCGGGCCGATGTGCTTGAGCCATTGGGGCTGAGCGTGGAATCAAACTTGAGCAGGGTTTCTTGTACTTTGCTGCCCCACTGCCCTTCTCCCCAATAGGTGCGCCCGTGGGCAATGAACCCGCCGTCGGAGGCAGGCAACACCCCTCTAACAACAATCAAGTCTGGGTCGTGTGGGCCGAGCCAAGTGTCAAGCACCGTCCCGTTGCTGTCGAGCACCCACAGCCCTGCGCGAGCTGTCTCGTGATTGTTGGCATCGGCTTCGGTCCGGCGCTGGTTTGGGTCGGTGATGGAGGGGTAGGCGGCGGTTTTGGTTGTCCACGCCAGTTTTTGCTGGAAAAACCGGGTTTTGGTGTCGGCAAGACCTGTTTCGGTGTCGCAAGGAGGGAGGCATTCGACAACATCGCAAGCGGCGCTTGGTGAACTTTGGGCATGTGTTATGGTAGCTGGTGTGAAATAGCCGTCTATTAGTGCTTACGTTGTGTTTTCGATATGATGGTAGAAAATAGGTGCCCCATTGTTTGTAAATTGTTGCCCCACCAAATCGAGATAGCGGTTGCCGGTCGAAATCGGGGCGCCTAAATTAGTTTTCCGCCCCTGTTCCGGCCGAATAGTGGCGCCAAGGGCCACCAAGTTGTCGTGTTCCAAGCTCCTTGTGAAGGAGCTGCACTCGTACATCAGCCCGCTAAAAATCAGGCCATCGGCAGAGGCGACGCCGTTTAGCCCGTACGCCCTGTTGCCGACGTACAGTTCGTGGTAGACGTTGCCAGAAAAAACCTTGTTGCTTCCCCCGATGGACAGCACTTCCGTCCCGAAGAGCAAGACCGTGTCGTCACCAACGAACACGTTGCCGTCCAGGCCTATGGTGGCCGTTCCTCCCTCCACGTAAATCGCCCTGAACAGTTGCGACGCAGGGCCGGTGAAAAAATCGGGGCGTCGCAGCGTGAACGTGTTGTCGTCAATGGCCAGGATGGCATTGTCCGTGGCATGTACGCCGTCGAAGCACGCCTCAAATATCCCTCCCCGAATGGATACTCCCGCCGTTGGGCTGGTTTGCGACACATATATGCCGCGAAACAGGCCGAAGAAACGGTTGGTGCGATACATGAAAAAGCCCGCATCCTCGGAATAGATGCCGATGCCGCGCGTCTTGGGGAGCGAGTAAGAATCGGTCCTGTCGTCAGTGAAAACGCAATCGGCCAGCCTGACACCGAAAACACCCTTCAAAAAAAGATGCGTGGGCGCCCGCCCGCCCCGATAGCCGTCGTCGGTGACAAACCGGCAAGGGTCATCAAAAATGCTGCCCGTGAAGTAAGCCCTGTTCAAGGACGCAAAGTAAGGCCCGAACTCCACGTCCACCTCGTTGTTGCGAAACACCGCTCCCTGCGCCCCCACCATGCCCCCGCCGCCACTAAGCACGGGAAAGCCCGTCACGGGGTTCAGCCCGTTGACAAGAATCGCCCGGCGGGCGTGCTCAAGCACCCCGCCCACGCCCACATACGCCCTGCCCTGATAGACAGTGCTTTGGGAGCGGCTCCCATGGCCTTCCACCACCACGCCACCCCACAACTTGTCGCACACCGCCGTAATCGTCGAGAACACCCTCAGCTGCCCGCCAGACACCGTCCCCTCCCCGTCGCCCCGACGCATGTATATGCGGGCGTTCTCTTGCATGGTCACCGGGGCGTTGATGGTCAGCACCGCCTCAGGCTCGACGATGACGTTGGCGATGGGGGTGTCCCAAGTCACTTGGCCGGTGACGACGATGTCCTGGATTTTCGCGTCGCCGACGACGCCGACCGGCTCGCTCAGGCATCGGCGCATGCGAGCGCCCTGCCCGTTGGTGAACCGGGCTAGGCTATCGTGCAATGGCCATCCCTCACAAGCAGTGGCCATACACTCGCATATCGTTCTCGAATGGATATGTAGGAGGATTGATGTAGCCCAACCATGCATGAGGCATGAAATCAGTAGGCCGCTAATCCCTAAGGACAGAATTGGCTTGGCGCGGAAAGGCTGGAAGACTGTCTTTTTCATCATCAGTGGTTGGTTTGCGTAAGAAAACAAAAATCTATCGCAAGTTAGGATGTTGCGCCGACACCACCATGTTATAGTCAACGCAAATCAGCCCCGTCCGCTTCACTTGGCCGGGCAAGCCCCTGAGTACAGGGTCTGACAAGGTGGTTTTGAACGAACGGTGCTCGCAATCCTTTGGAAATCATGCAAATCAATCAAGGAAATCCCTGCCTTACCAACCGGCAGGTTCAAATCCTCTTTAATCTGGGTATACTGCTGTACCTTTGGCGGCTTTTTCAACCATGGCAAAAGAGAAAAGAAAACAAAAAGTCGAAATCACGAACCGCAAGGCCGCGTTCGAGTACTACTTCGTGCAACAGTACGATGCGGGCATTGCTGGCGCTGTTGGTGTCCCGCCAACAGCAACGGTGGAGTGAGCGGTTTCTTTTGTCCTCTCATTCCACCGATTCTTGTTGGCGGGACACCAACAAGGGCAAAAAAGTAAGTCCCACAACCCTCTACCCTCTACCTAAGTTTTGCTCCAAATCTAAATTTGCAGAATAAAGCCTTTTGCCGACCTTCGCGCCGTGCTTGCCCTATTTCGCAACAATCAGTTCACTACTGCCATCACGCTCGCGCTTTATGTGGGGCTTACTCACCTCGCGGCACTGCTGGGCAAAATAGACACCTCCACTCTTGGAATCCCGGAAGGTGGCGTGCTGTATCGTGCGTGGTTCGATTGGGCAGCCGCTTACCCACGCTGGTCGGCCCTCGCTGCGGCAATGTTGGTGTTCTTGCAAGCGCTTTCCGTAAATGTGTTGGCCGATGAGTTTCGGTTGATGGGTGAGCGCAACTGGTTTCCGGGGCTGTTTTATGCATTGGTGGCTGCTTGCCTGCCCGATTTTTTGTTTTTGTCGCCGCCGTTGGTGGCGGCCACGTTTTTGCCTGTCATTTTGCGGCGCGTGTTCAGGGCTTACAATCAGCCCAAAGCGACGGCGCTGGTGTTCGATGCAGCCTTCTGGACGGCGGTGGCAGCCTTGTTCTACCCACCCGCTATTTTTCTGTTGATTGCGGTATTTTTTAGCCTCAACATCATGCGCTCCTACACTTTTCGGGAGCAGATGGTGTCGTTGACGGGGGTGGTGGTGGCTTTTTTTCTCGCTTGGCTGTGGTATTTTTGGGGCGACAGGGGCTGGTTGTTTTGGAGGGTGCAATTGGGCGGCCTCTTTCATTTCTATGATTTCGACACTACTTTCGACCAAAAGACTTGGATACAATTGATTTTGCCAGGGTTGTTGGCGGTGGTGGCGTTGCTGAGTTATGGGGCCTATATGTATCGCAGACTCATACAGGCGCAGAAGTGCATCAGCGCGCTGTATTGGTTCTGGTGGGTGGCGGGGCTGACCGCTATGTTGCAGTACCAACCGCTGGCGGCTCATTTTGTGCTAATGGCTGTCCCTTTGGGACTCTTTATGTCGTTTTCTATAACTTCCATACAAAACCGTTCGCTGGCGGGCCTCTTGCATTGGCTCATGTTGGGGCTTGTTTTGTGTGTTCAGTTTTACGATGAGCTGACAGAAGTGCTGCACGCCCTGTGATGCCCATCTCGCTTTTCGGCGGGTTTCGTGTCATGGCAAACGTTCAGAACCTTTTATATTTCACGCCGCCAAGTTTTGGGCATGGCTAAAAGCGCAATTTGTTCAAAATCAAGGAGAGCGAGCATGATGAACTGACAAATCCTAACGAATCAAGGTATATCAACCATAAATTTTGCTCAATGAAATTTGGTGTTATCGTTTTTCCCGGTTCCAATTGCGACGACGACATGGTGCATGTGCTCGGCGATGTGATGGGCCAAGAGGTGACCAAAATTTGGCACAAAGACAAGGACTTGCCCGGCTTTGGCGATGGCGACTGCGTGGTGTTGCCCGGCGGCTTTTCCTACGGCGACTATGTGCGTGCCGGGGCCATCGCCCAGTTTTCGCCCATCATGCAAGCCGTGAAGGAGTTTGCTGCGGCAGGAGGGTATGTGTTCGGCGTTTGCAATGGGTTTCAGGTGCTCTGCGAGTCGCATCTGTTGCCCGGAGTCTTGCTGCGCAATGCCAACCAGCAATTTATCTGCAAAAACGTGTGGTTGCGCCCCGTCACCAACCGGTCGCCCGTCACGGCGGAGTTGGATTTGACAAAGGCGCTGAAAATCCCCATTGCTCATGCGGAGGGTCGTTATTTTGCTGATGAAAAAACACTCGACGCGCTGGAACGCAACGACCAAGTGCTTTTTCGCTATTGCACCCCCGCTGGGGAAGTGACGGAATCCGCCAACCCCAACGGGGCAGCCCGGAACATCGCGGGCATTTGCAATGAGCGCCGCAACGTGTTTGGCATGATGCCTCACCCTGAACGCGCCGCCGAGGAGGTGTTGGGCAACACCGACGGGCGAGGGCTTTTTGAATCGCTGCTGGCGAGTGTGGCTTTGGTGTGATGGAACCCGAATCTTTTTTTTCAATATCTCTTTCATCCACAAAACAAAGTTCAACTTATGAAAAACATTTTCCTCACGGTGGCTTCCGTTTCGCTGCTGTCCTTTGCCCTCTCCTGCAAATCAAACAAGTGCGCGGAAAAACCCATTTCTGCCGACTGTGTGTGCACCATGCAATACGACCCGGTGTGCGGCTGCAACAACAAGACTTACAGCAATGCCTGCATGGCCCAATGCGCGGGCATCAAGGAATACAAGAGAGGGGAGTGCCCGAAGTGAGGCGCAAGAGCGGGGAACTCAACGCTTATTGGCCCTGATGGGAACGACGGCGCGCGTGATTGCCGCCGCGTGTGCCGACCAACGCCACAGGTTTTGTGCTCCCCTATTGCCTTTCGCGCAAACTCCTTTTTTGTTTTTCCAAAAAAACACAACTTTTTAGCATTTTCGGAACATGAAATTTTTTCGCACCCGCAAAGTTTTCATTATTATTTTGCTGCTGACAATATCTTTGCCCGTCTCTTGGGCGCAGGGCAACCGCGATTTCATGCGCGAGACGGGCAAAATCAACGTCGTGGTCGGCGTTATTTTGCTCATTTTCCTCGGCATCGTTTGGTATCTCGTGCGCTTGGAACGTAAACTAACCAGATTAGAGCACCAACTCAACGACGACAAAAATGAGTGGAAAAATTAGCTTCTTCAAAAGCGTAGAAGACTACGTGGACAAGGCTGCCGCCTTCACCGACATCCCTGAGGGGCTTGTGGCGCAAATCAAAGCGTGCAACCTCGTGCTTCAGATTCGTTTCCCCATCCGCCGCCTCAACGGCGATTATGAGGTTATCGAGGCTTATCGCGTGCAACACTCCCACCACCGTCTGCCCACCAAGGGCGGCATCCGTTATGCAGAAACCGTTGACCAAGACGAGGTGATGGCGCTCGCCGCGCTCATGTCGTACAAGTGCGCGCTCGTGGACGTGCCTTTTGGCGGCGCAAAAGGCGGCATCAAAATCAACCCGGCCAAATACAGCACGGAGCAGCTGCAGAACATCACGCGCCGCTATACTACCGAACTAGTCAAAAAGAACTTTATCGGCCCCGGCATTGACGTGCCTGCGCCCGACTACGGCACCGGCCCCCGCGAAATGGCTTGGATTCTCGACACCTATCAGGCGTTCCGCCACGGCGAGATAGACTCCATTGGTTGCGTCACCGGCAAACCCGTCACTCAAAACGGCATTCGCGGACGCGCCGAGGCTACCGGACGCGGCGTGTTCTATGGCTTGCGCGAAGCGGTCTCTTTTGCCGACGACATGAAAAAACTTGGCCTCACCAAAGGCATCGCGGGCAAAACGATGGTGGTGCAGGGGCTGGGCAACGTGGGCAGCAATACCGCCCTCATCAGCCAGCAAGAAGGCGACGTGAAAATCATCGGAGTGGCCGAGCGCGAAGGCTCCATTTACTGCGAAAGCGGCATAGACGTGGAGAAACTGTTGGCTTTCCGCAAAGAAACGGGGTCCATCATGGGCTTCCCCGGCTCCACCGCGCTGCCCAACAATCTGGCCGCGCTCGAGCTCGAATGTGACATTCTTGTGCCCGCCGCGCTTGAGAATCAAATCACCGTGGAAAATGCCGCTCGCATCAAAGCGAAAATAATCGCCGAAGCTGCCAACGGCCCCATCACCGCCGATGCCGACCCAATCCTGACCAAGAAAGGCATCGTGACCCTGCCGGACTTTTACATCAATGCGGGCGGCGTGACGGTTTCGTACTTCGAGTGGCTCAAAAACCTCTCGCACCACCGTTTTGGTCGCCTCGAAAACCGCTTCCAACACAATGCCTTCGAAGGCATCCTCAACAAAGTGCAGGAACTCACCGGCAAGACCATCGGCGACCGCGAGCGCGATTTCCTCACCCGCGGCGGCACCGAAGTGGAACTTGTCAACTCCGGCTTGGAGGACACCATGATTACTGCCTATCAGCAAATCCGCGACACCATGAAGCAGCATCCCGACATTGGCGATGTGCGCACCGCGGCGTTTGTCTGCTCGCTGAAAAAAATTGCCAGCGACTATATTTCGATGGGTATTTTCCCGTGATGACGGGTCATACGCACAACAATCACACGGGGGGTAACAATGAGCCGTTTGCGCTATTGTTGCCCCCCTGACATTTCCATTGCCCCCAAATCGCTCGCACTCTCCCCGCCTTTGTCGCTTAGCTGACGTTTTCGCGCCCCCCTGCTTTAACCCATACCTGTTATTGGCATCCGTTTTGTTTTCCCCTTGCCGAACATTCAATGAGATAGCAATGAGAAAACTCTTTCTACTAATCCTGCTGGCGCTATGCCTGCAATTCCCAACCACTCAAGCCCAGAATGCCGAATTCCCCAACGCTCTCCATGCCAAACTTGATTTCCTTAGCTACGGCATTCTGAATAGCGAAGACCTGCGACTGGGGCAAGGCTTTGAAATAGGCTATTTTCGCAACATCGCCCCGTTTTTGAACGTAGGCATACCCTTCAAACTGGGGCTTGCCAAGTTGCCTGCCATCCCCGAAAATACCGTCACTACCAGTCTCGACCTCGTTTTCCACATTGGCAACATGCGCAACGATGCCAAAATATCACCGTATGCGTTTGGCGGGGCGGGGTATTTCCTCGAAGATTTCGACAACGGCCATTTGCAATTCCCCTTCGGCGCAGGGCTTAATATTCGTGTTTCAAAATATGCCTTCGTCAACGTGCAGGGGGAATACCGCAAGGCCACTCAGGACAAACGCGACAACATACAACTCGGAGTAGGCTATGTTTACTTGTTGCACAAAGCCGAACCAAAACCAGTGCTTCCGCCCGACCGCGACGGCGACGGAACGCCGGATGCCTTGGACAAGTGCCCCGACTTGGCAGGGCCTGCCACCGCGCTCGGATGCCCCGACGCGGACAAGGATGGCCTCGGCGACCACGAAGACGAATGCCCCAACGACCCCGGCCCTATCGAAACCAAAGGCTGCCCCGACACCGACGGTGATGGCTTCCCCGACAAAGACGACGAATGCCCGACCATCGCTGGCCGTTGGAACGGCTGCCCCGACACGGATTTCGATGGCGTGCCTGACAAGGACGACAAATGCCCGACCGAACCGGGACCTGCTTCCAATTTTGGCTGCCCGGAAGAACAGGCCGCAGACAAAGACAGCGACGGCGATGGTGTGCCCGACAGATTGGACAAATGCCCGAACGTGCCCGGCACGGCAGCCAACCACGGCTGCCCAGAGGCAAAAGAGGAAAAAGTGGTGGACAGCGATGGCGACGGCGTACCAGACAAAGACGACAAATGCCCCAACACAGCTGGCCCAGCCTCCAATTTTGGTTGCCCAGAGGTGAAACAAGAGGTGAAGCAACGCCTCAAAGTAGCTACGCGCTCCGTCCAGTTTGAGACCGGAAAAGCGGTGCTGAAAAACCACTCTTTCCCAGTGCTCGACGAGATGGTGGATATCTTGCGCGAATATCCCGACTACACGCTTTCCATCAGCGGACACACGGACAACGTGGGCGACGAAATGAAAAACCTAAAGCTCTCGGAAGCTCGCGCCAAGGCGTGTTACGATTATCTGGTGTTCCGCGGTATCAAGACCAATCGCTTGCGCTATGCAGGCTTTGGCCAAGAGCGCCCTGTCTCGGACAACAACACCAAAGAGGGACGCGAGTACAATCGCCGCGTCGAGTTCGAGCTGGTGCTGGATTGATAGACTTAAGAAACCATAAGAGGAGTACAATGTGCAAATTGCGGATGAGTTGTCACCTGTTTTAGGTCACGACAGTCGCGCCGATGTGCTTGTGTGGAACCCAAACGAGCGGCTCGCTATTGGCGAGCCGCTCGTCATTTTTGGATTTGGCGTTTGAGGTTCACTCCATATTTGTTTGACAGGATTGACAAGATTCGCGCCCTTTTTCGAGTAAAAAAAGTGTAAATCTTGTTAATCCTCTCGAAATTTAAACTTGTGAGACGGCCTCAATAGCGCACTTTTTCAAGACCTTTATTCAACTCTATTTTGCGTGATTTGCCAAAAAACAAAAACCGGCAGTCGAAAACGACGCTGCCGGTTTTGCCATACTTTAAAACAAGGCGGATTAAAGAAAGTATTGTGAAAGAATCCCAGCGGGGAATAATGTGCTCGGAAATATGATTTCAAGAAACCTGCACAAATGTAAAACGAAGCTTTGAGACATGAATGTTTTTTCAAAGAAAAAAACGCAAAACCTGTGTTATGCCCTGTTGCTGACAAACACATCGCGCGCGTAGCGACCCGTCATGGCCCCAAAGCCAGCCAACACGCCCCCCAGCACGCCCGTCAAACCGAGCAATTGCCATGCGTTCAGCCCCTGAAACAGCAGGCCTACTTTGGTAGCCAACATCCCGTCGTTCTCCGCATTATACAGGTAGGCGTTGACAAACCAAAGCAGCGCCCCGGCCAAGAAAGCCGCGCTAAAGTTTTTGCCTGCCGACAAAGGAAACAGCCAACCCGCCAGCATCGCCACCGGCACCAGCCCCCACCACGGCAATCCGAAGTGACAGAGATGCCCCAGCGCGAAAATGAAAAGGACGGAGTATATAAAGTGTCTCATGTTTGAAAAAATTGACGTAGGTGAACTGCGAAGAAATGCTTGCCGAGCGTATCACGGCAAAAAGACCTGACGGCCCAAAATTTGGCTGGAAGGTTCGTCGGCGGATTTCAGGAACAACAGGTTGTTGTATTCTCCCTTTGCCCATGTGTCCACCATGTTGTCGTAGTAGCGGCTGCCCGGATTTCCCGACTGGCCGCCGGGATACACGCCAAGCCCGCGTACCCGCTCGCCGAGTTCGACAATCATGCGCCAAGAGGGGCCATTGCCCTGCTTGATGGCGTTGGGTGCTGAGCTGTGCCCCCCCACTACCACATCGAGCCGGCTAAATGCGTCTATCAAGGCAAGATGCTTGATAGCAAACCCCCTGAATGCCCCCCAGCCAGTGCGCTTATCGGGGTTTTCCTTGAAATACTGCTGCATCAGCGCAAAAGATTGATGCACGATATCGTGAGCAGTCTCACGTTGGGGCGTGGTCAGGTGATCGAAGAAGATGCTGTTCGGGTCTTTTTCCAGCAGCTCTATGAAGCGCCACCGCTCAGGCATCAGCACTTGTTTTTTCTCTGCTCGAAGCGACGTGATTTCATCCCAAGTGCGGAGGTAGCAGGAGTCGAACCATACCTCGTAGAGCGGTGGAGCGGTGGCATTGGCATCATAACGATAGTTCCATGCCGCCAGTTCGTCGGCCATTTTCAAGCCTTCCGCGCCTAATTTGCTTCGGTCGAGCATTCGGAGCATGACGGGCAAGGCATCGGCAGCGCGTTGGCTGAAGTTGTCCAATTGCATGGTTTTCATGCTGTCGAGCGTTGCCGCACGCATGGAAGAAAGCCGGTCGAAAATGCGCCGTCCTCGATAATCGTCGAAATCGTTGCTCAGGTAATAGTAAGGATAAGTCGGTGGCGTGGAGTGTTGATTGGCCGAGTACACAAAACCCCTTGCAGGATTTTTCATGGCTGGCACACGCTCCGTAGGAATGTAATCGAGCCAAGCATTCGACCATCGGCTGCCGTCTTGCACGAAACGCCCCTGCTGGGGTGCCCGCACGGGGAACCTCCCCTGCACTGTGATGGCAATATCGCCCGACCGGGTGGCGAACACAAAATTCTGAGCTGGGCAGTCGTAAGCAGCTAGCGCACGGCGGTAATCGTCGTAGTTTTTGCCTGCGTTGAGAAACAAAAAAGTATTCATCTCATCGCGGCTGGGCTGGTCGTGTGTCAGCCAGCGGAGTGCGCAGTCGCGCAGCGGATGTGTGGGTTCATAGTCATACACCACTGGGCCCCACACCGTGTAGCGCACCGTGTCCAGAAACGGTTCTTTGCCTTTTATCTTAATCGTCTCCACGCGCTTTTGCACCTCACGGGTTTCAGCGTCGAGTTTGTATTGTGTGCGCTCATTGTCCACCCAAGCGATTTTGTACCAATCGGACACGTCGTGCCCCACGTTCGTGACGCCCCAAGCGACCTCTTCATTGAATCCGATAATCATGCCCGGAAGGCCCTGCAACGATACCCCGTAGCAATTTTGCTCTGGTGTGTGAATTTGCAATTGGAACCAGATGGAAGGCAACGTTAGATTGAGGTGGGGGTCGTTGCACAACAAAGGGTGTCCCGAAGCGGTGTTGGAACCCGCAACCGCCCAGTTGTTGGAGCCGACGATGTAATCGTCGTAGGGATCAGTTCTTTCATCCAAGGAAAACTTGAATTTCGCCCCCTCCGATATGCCGGAAAGAAGGCCACTCGGCTCCGGTGCCGCAACTGGTGGCAACGTCACCTGCCAATCGCGCCACTGCCCGGTGTCGGGGACGATGGCTTGCTGCTTGGGGTTCCATTCGGGATACAGATAGTTAAAGGTGTCGCGGCCAAAGAGCGCCAACGCATTGGTAGAGGCCAAATCATTCTCCCCGGCGGCAAGCGTCTCTGCCATTGCTTCCACCAAAAGCGCCGTCTTTAGCACAGACCAAGGCTCTGGCTTGTAGTTGAGCAATTTGAACTCAATCGGGTATTCGGCGGCGGACAACCCTTCGACGTAAGCGTTCACGCCCTCCGTGTATGCCTGCAACAGCCGCATTCCCTCGGCGGATTTGCTCCAGCTTAGCACAGCGTTCTCGGCGGCGAACACCATGCCCCGACGGCGCGCCATGCGGTCAATCTGGAGCGTGCGCTCGCCCAAAATCTCCGAAAGCCGCCCTGCCGACTTTCGCGTGGAAATATCCATCTGCCACAAACGATGTTGGGCCGTCACATAACCCTGCACCCGCACGGCATCCGCCATGTTTTCGGCAAAAATGTGCGGCACGAGCATGTCGTCGTACACCACCTCCACACTGCCGCTCAACCCTTTCAACTTCGCGTTGTGAAAGAGAAAACCTTTTGCAGGCTCCGCATTTTTCCAAAAACCGGAAAAGGGATTGAAAAAGGCACCTAATGGTGGGAGAGAGGAATCGCCTATTTTGTGTGTGGTTTGCAACAGCCAGACAACTGCGCCAGTAAGCAGAAGCGAGAACAGTAATTTCAGGATACGCATACAAGAAGAAGGGGAAGGTTGATGCTCGCATTGAGAAGCACGGCGAAGGTAAACATTCATTTGAATCCAGCCCCGACAACCCTTTTTCTTTCCGCCAAACCAATCTTTTTTTGGAATTAAGCTTCGTTCAAACGTCTATATTTGGCTTAAAATGGCTTTTTCCAACAACCTGTGAAAATTCTGTTAAAATTTCCGGGAAAAAATTTGTTCGTACCCAAAAAGTTGCCTTAAAATTGCAGCAAGTAGTTTTTGTGTTTATTTGTTTGGGTTAGAGTCCCTCGTCGCACCGGCGAGGGATTTCTATTTTGTGGAAGTGCTCACGGCATCATGTTCATGCGCTCGTCTGACGGACTGAATACAGACGGGGACGCGGTGGCCGAAAAAAAAGAAACAGCCGTCGGTGTACTTCAGACACCGACGGCTGTTTCATGGATAGAGACAAAAAATGTCACAAACGGCCCATCGCCCCCGCCAAGGAAGTGAACAGGAAAGGAAAGCCAACCCACACCCATTCAGGAATAAAAATCAAAAGGGCGAGCGTGCCGATAAGGCTTACGATGAACATGAGCCAATCGCGGCCCCGATTCTCGGTGTATTCTTCTTTATTATTCATTTTGCTGTCCGTTTTTTTATTGATGGGGGCGAAGATAGGAGACCTTGTTGGTTGTTCAAGCACAGCGGTTCTTATTTTTCTTCCAAAAACCCATTCCTTTGTGCCGCGAAAAACAACATCAACCAGCACTAACCAATTATGATTCAGGTATTTGTCACAGGCGGCACCTTCGACAAGGAATACAATTATCTCACCGGCGAGCTTTATTTCAAGGATACTCACCTCAAAGAGATGTTTGAGCGCGGGCGCTGCGAGGTCAAGATTGATATCAAGACCCTCATGATGATTGACTCTTTGGAAATGGGCGACGACGAGCTCTCCATCATTGTCTATAATTGCCGGAAAACCGATGCCAACCGCGTCTTGCTCACACATGGCACCGACCGCATGGTGGACACCGCGCGGGTGCTGGCCGAAGCCGACATAGAGGGCAAGACCATCGTGCTGACAGGAGCCATGATTCCCTATGCTTTTGGTACGTCTTCGGACGGCTTTTTCAACCTCGGCAGCGCCTTGGCCTTTGTGCAAGTGCTGCCGCCCGGCGTTTACATCGTGATGAATGGCCGATATTTTCACTGGGACCGCGTGCGCAAAAACCGTCAGACGGGCAACTTCGAGGAAATAGAAGGATAGTCGCAAGGAAGCCGTCAGGGCGCCAAAAACGACAGCCTGCCGCCAAAAATCAGCATATACAGCCCGGCAGCCGCCATGGGCGCGAGTATGCTCAACAACATGACGTGGAAATAGCGCCGCGGCACTTTGGAGCGTTCGATTCCTTCCGCCATGAGAGCCACAAGCAGCACGGCCAATACGATAGCGCCGACGACAAGCGTTAGAAGCGTCGCCACATAGTCATCAAGCAGCCACAACAATAGCCAGATGATGACTTGAAACAAGAAAATTTCCAACAGGGAAAAACGAAAACGCATAACAATACAATGATGAGGCACAAAAACGGCATTTATACGCTCCTCTTTTTCTTTTTCTTCCACGCTGCGCCAATCGTCGCTCAAGAAGGCCCTCCCGGCGACGAACAGGAATTTGAAAAACAATATCAGGAACGCATCAAAAAAGACAAGCTCAATGGGGTCTATATCCCGAAAAACTTGGAGGACGCCATGCTTCAGCTCGACAAGAACATATCGCCCGAATCACAGGCCAAAATAAAAGCCATCCCCGAAGACAGCGTGTGCGCCCTGCTACACAACCGCCTCGGCCAATGGATGATACTCAATTGGGGGTTCTACGGCGGCTCCCGGCTGTCGCACTACCTGCGCAGCGCAGGCGTCACCTTCCCCGACGACATGGCCGACTTGCTCATACTCGCCTACCATCGCAAACTCAACGGCAAAACCATCGCCATGAAAGAACTGGCCCCCCCATTCAGGGAAAAGCGAAAAAAAGAGCGAGCGGAAGAACTCAAAAAGGGGAAAGTGATACAAGAGGAAAAGCGAAAAAAAGAAACAGCGGGGCAGAAGAGCGGGAATTAGCCCCACAACATCATGGGGCACCCAACACTTCTCCAAGTATCTGTGGCACCAAATGCCGAAGCGCGTACTTGCGAAAAGCAACGTACTCATTTTGGGGGTTTTCGGCATCCCTGTTGAATTTTCGGATAAGCACCTGCACCGCCTGTTCGATTTCCGCTCGTGTGCTCAACGCCGCCGCCTCGCTTTTTAGGTCGTTTTCAAAGTCATCAAGAATTGCTTTGCGGTAGTCATTCAGATAAGGCCGCCCCACCTTGCAGGTATCGAGCGTGTAAGCGCAGCGTTCGTCGGCTGATTCGACCCAGCCATCCCGACGAAAAACGAGCAAGGGCTGAGGGTCGCCCCGCTCGGGACAAAAGAACAAGGGCTGCTCGGACACATCGTAGCCTTCCGATAGAAGATTGATTTGTGTCAAATCGGCGGGCGGATTGACCTCCCTCGCTCCCGACAGGTCGAACCTGTTTGATTTGCTGCCATTGCAGTCTGGGCAAGCATAGAGCAGGTTGTCCCATGAAAAAGCAAGCCAGTAATAGATGCTTTTGGGTCGGAAATGCTCCACTTGCCACCGCTCCACCCGTTGTTCGCAAAAAGCGCACTTCCCGTTGTAGAGGTCGAACAGTCGCCTTTTGATGTCCTCCATTTTATATCGGCTGTCCACAGCGGATTGCCCGCTCGGATAGGCGCCCTCCGCGATTACCTTTTCGCGCACCCGATGGGTGGACGTTGCTGACCTGTTCAGTGGTGGCACCATCAAAGATGGAGGAATGTCGGCAAGATTTTTTCCAATTGCTATCATGGCGAAGAAGGGTCATGTTATAGTCAACGCAAATCAGCCTCGTCCGCTTCACCTGACCGGGCAAGTCCCTGAGTACAGGGTCTGACAAGGTGGTTTTGAACGAACGGTGCTCGCAATCCTTTGGAAATCATGCAAATCCAATCAAGGAAATCCCTGCCTTGCCAACGGGCAGGTTCAAATCCTCTTTAATCTGGGTATAGTTCTTCATTTAAGGCTTTTTCTATCATTTGGTCAATTTCGGCAGGAGAAAAATAGACTCTCCCCTCTTTCTTCTTCGCGTCAAGTCGCTCGCTTATCTTCTGATGAATGCGGCTATGCAGAAAATCCTTGCTGGTATCAAGGCTGGCGCGGGCAGTTTCCCCGCTTTCCATGCGGGCATCCGCCAAGCCAAACAGCGGGGAAGTGATGATGTTGTTTGCCATTAAGTCTTTCCAATCTGATTTGTGGTAAGGCTCGCTCAGCTTGGTTTCACCTTTTTCTTTGTACACTCGATAAAACACGGCATCATCCGAGGCACCGAGTATGGTGACGGGGCTATGCGTGGTGAAAAAGAACTGAATGTTCGGAAACCAGCCGCGCAACTTGCGCACGATTTGCCGCTCCCATTTGGGGTGCAGGTGCAAGTTGATTTCATCCACCAAAACCACCCCCACATGGTCTCCAAGATGAGCAACAGAATGCCCAGACATCGCCAGCCGACTAATCATGTCGCACACCCATGTCAAAACGCTTTTGTAGCCTTCCGACAGCTGACTGAACCTCAACTCCACCCCGCGTTCAAGATAACGCACCCCATGAGCCGACACTTCGATTTCAACGTTTTGGTCCAGCAAATCAACCAGTATTTTTTTTGCCTCCTCCACCGTTGGCAAATTCACGTTACGCCCTATAGACGACTGTACCTTCCCTTCCAACTCAGCCGTGTAAAGCATTTTGAGCCATTCTTCTGGGCTTGTCAGATATTGGTTGTCGTCGAACAAAGTCATAAAGCCCCATTTATCGCTACGCGACGAGTCGTTTCGGCTTCGATGCACACCGTAAGCAAGAATAGCGGACAAACTTTCTTCCTCGCCTCCGTTATTTTCAAGTGATTTGCCGGGATAACGATAAGCATTGCCTTGGTCATCATTGCCCGACAATATAAGGTCGGGATTGGAGCGCACCATGTCAATCACCGCTCCCGTCTCCTTTCTTTCCGTGTGTTTTTCGATGAAATGCCCCCTAAAAGCAATGACAAGCGCCATGAGAATCAGGGACTTGCCATCGCCGTTCTCTCCGAGAAGATAGATTTCCCTGCGCCCGCCCAGCTCGCTCATTTCAATATCTTTTATTGAAAAAAAATTGCTGGCCTTAAAAGCGTGAACATATCGCGCCCGTTCTTTTTCCATAACACTGATTTTAAAAAAGGTAAAATACCGAGCAAATTTCAGGAAAAACTGACAATTACCCCCCACAACCTTCCTTCGAAGCCTAAGACTTTGGGCATTTTCGTTCAAACTGCAAAATCCCATTACTTTTGCCGCCTGATTGGAGAGGGCGTTAGGACTATTATAGTCATTGAAGGTCATTGACCCTCTAATGACTCTAATGACCCTCAATGACCCCTCAATGACGATTTAAATTATGACAAAAAAGCTCCTCATCGTAGAGTCGCCAGCAAAAGCAAAAACGATTGAAAAATATCTCGGCGGCGATTTTAGTGTCAAATCCTCATACGGCCACATACGCGACCTTGAAAAAGGCAATGACCTCGGCGTGGACGTGGACAACAACTATCGCCCCAAATACGTCATTCCGCCCGACAAAAACAAGACAGTCAAGGAGTTGAAGGAAGCGGCCAGCAAATCCGCCGAGGTATGGCTCGCTACCGACGAAGACCGCGAGGGAGAAGCCATCTCCTGGCACCTCGCGGAAGTGCTCGGGTTGGATGCCGCCAAAACGAAGCGCATCGTCTTCCACGAAATCACCAAGCCAGCCATTCAAAAAGCCGTGCAAAACCCGCGCACGGTGAACATGAACGTGGTGAATGCCCAGCAGGCGCGCCGCGTGCTCGACCGCCTCGTGGGGTGGGAGCTTAGCGGATTGCTGTGGAAAAAAGTGAAGGGACAACTCTCTGCTGGCCGCGTGCAGTCCGTCGCCGTGAAACTCATCGTGGAGCGGGAGCGCGAGATTCAACAATTCAACGTCACGCCTTTTTTCCGCGTGACCGCCCAATTTTTCGCCAAAAACGCGCAAGGAAAAATCGTCACTTTCAAAGCGGAAAGCCCCACGCGATTCGACGACGCGGCAGGCGCAGCGGCTTTTTTGGAAAAATGCATCGGAGCCAGCTACGCCGTCGGCAACATAGAGGTGCGCCCCACCCGCCGCAAGCCCGCCCCGCCGTTCATCACCTCCACCCTCCAACAGGAGGCCAGCCGCAAACTTGGCTTCTCCGTGAACCGCACGATGTCGGTCGCCCAGAAACTCTACGAACAAGGGTTCATCACCTATATGCGTACCGACTCCACCAACCTGTCAGAAACGGCCTTGCAAGCCATCAGCGACGAAATCCTGAAGCAATTCGGCGGACGCTACCACCAGCGCCGCCAATTCAAGACCAAAAACGAAAGCGCACAAGAAGCCCACGAAGCCATACGCCCCACCTACATCGAACGCCAAAGCATCAGCCCCAACCGCGACGAACAACGCCTCTACGAACTCATCTGGAAACGCGCCATGGCATCCCAAATGGCCGATGCCGAACTAGAAAAAACAACCGTTGACATCGGCATAAGCACACAGCCTGCGGCACAACTGGTGGCCGAAGGCGAGGTGCTCAAATTCGACGGCTTTCTCAAAGTGTACATGGAAAGCTCCGACGAGGAAGACGAAGAAACAGCGGGCATCCTGCCGCCCCTGACCAAAGGCCAACAGCTCGACCTCGACGAGATGACGGCCACCGAGCGATTCACCCGCCCGCCCGCCCGCTTCACGGAGGCCAGCTTGGTGAAAAAACTCGAGGAACTCGGCATCGGCAGACCCTCCACCTACGCGCCCACCATTTCAAAAATCATGGAAGAAAATCGCGGCTACGTCGTGCGCGACAGCCGCCCCGGAGAAGAGCGAGTGTTTCAAATACTGACCCTCAAAAACGACAAAATTGCCCAAACAAAAAGCAAGGAAGTCACCGGCGCCACCAAAAACGTGCTCTATCCTACCGATATGGGCATGATAGTGAGCGATTTCCTTGAAGACAACTTCGGAAAAATCATGGACTACGGCTTCACCGCCAAAGTGGAAGCCGAATTTGACGACATCGCCGAAGGGAAAATGGAATGGCCGCGCATGATTGACCGCTTCTACCGCCCCTTCCATCAGGATGTGGAAAAAACACTCAAAGAAGCCGAGCGCGCGCAGGGCGAGCGCATCCTCGGCAAAGACCCCGAAACGGGTCGCACCGTGCTCGTCCGCATGAGCACGTTGGGCAAGCCCGTCATCCAAATCGGCACGCGCGAAGAGCTCGCGCCCAAAGAAAAACCTCGCTATGCCAATCTGAGACCCGGCAAAAACCTCGAAACCGTGACCCTCGAGGAGGCGCTCGAAAGCTTCCAAATGCCGCGAACACTGGGCGAGCACGAAGGCCAACCCCTCGAAGTGAACACTGGGCGCTTCGGCCCCTACGTCAAACTCGGCAACCTTTTCGCCTCCCTCGCAAAAGGCGAAGACCCCTTCGACATCACCTACGAGCGCGCCGTCGAGCTCATCGAGGCAAAAAAACAGGCCGACAAACCCGTCGGCCATTTTGAAGGCCAACCCATCACCAAAGGCAAAGGCAGGTTCGGCCCGTTCCTCAAATGGGCCGATTTGTACGTCAACCTGCCCGCGAAGGTCAACTTTGACCAACTCACCGAAAAACAAGCCATCGAACTGATTCAACAAAAAATTGAAAAAGAAGCGAACAGATACATTCATCACTGGCCAGAGGAGAAAATCAGCGTCGAAAACGGTCGCTGGGGGCCGTTCATCAAATTTGGCAAGGCCATCGTCAAACTGCCCCGCATCGAAGGCGGCAGCATGACCGCCGACCAAGCGCGTTCGCTTTCTTTGGCCGACGTGAAGGCGATAATCGAAAAGGAAATGCCGGGGGTGTTCGATGCCAAAAAGCCTACAGCGAAAAGTGGCGGAAAAGCAGCCGGAAAAAAGAAGTGACGGAGATGTTGATTGGAGTCGCAAAATTTGAAGCCCGTTGAACAATCTACAAGTTTTCTGCTTACTTTTGTCCAATCGCAGGTCAACAACCATCAATCATGCAAGTAGAAGCAAGATATCTTATCGAACAATCTCGCGGCTTTATCGCCGAAGGCAATATCAGCAAAGCCGTGAAGACACTTCGCCTCGTTGCTGATTCCTTCGGGATAACAAAGACAAAGGAGGAGTTGGATGAAATCGCTTCCAGATACTATGATTTAGAAATCTACATCATGGCAGGCACTATTGACGAAGACTTCTCGTCTGTGCAAAAAAGCCGTATAAGGCAAAGGCTTTTGCAAATATCAAATGAGTTGGCCATTCAATTGAAGCATGAAAAACTTGATGTGGAAGTAAAGGTGAGAGGCCCCGTCGAAAAGCAAGTGACCGACTGGTTGCAAACCTTATTTGCTTGATTGGATGGAAAACAAGCCTGTAAAAATTGTTATCGAATTACCTCCCGAAAAGGCAGCGCAGCTGTACGAGAGTTTCAAGGATGTCTTGGCCAAAGAAGAAGCATTGCGCCTCTCCCTAGAATTTTCGGAAATGGCTTCGCTACCGATTCCAGCACCTGCCCAACCCGAAGATAAAATCCTTCAAACTGCGATTCTTGAAGTTAAAGCGTTGCTTTCCACCGGCTTGGACAAGGCTCTAAATTACTTGGGTCAGAAGCTCAAGCAAAATTCAGATTTTCACGAAACAGAACAGGAGTACGCAAAAATTGACACAGCCATTATTTATTTGGCAAACGGTCTTCAGCGAGAACATCTCCGTTGAAAAATTTCCCCACCATGACTTTCGACGAAATCCTCCGCGACATCAAGGCCCGACAATTCCGCCCCATCTACTTCCTGCATGGGGAAGAGCCATTTTTCATAGACCAAATCGCCGAGGCAATAGAGGCCAACGCCTTGCCCGAAGCCGAAAAAACCTTCAACCAGACCATCCTCTACGGCAAAGACACCGACCACCTCGCCCTGCTCGACGCGCTGCGCCGCTACCCCATGATGAGCGAGCGGCAAGTCGTCGTGCTGCGCGAAGCCCAAGAAATGAAAAGCCTCACCGAACTGACCAGCTATTTTGAAAACCCCATGCAGAGCACGGTGTTCGTGGCATGCCATAAACACAAAAAAGCAGATTTGCGCACCAAATTCGGCAAAGCCTTGCAGGGAAAAAACGTCGTGCTCTTTGAAAGCAAAAAACTCTACGACAACCAAGTGCCGGAGTGGATTGCGGGTTACTGCAAAAGCCAAAAACGCCCCATAGAACCACAAGCCGCAGCCTTGCTCGCCGAATACCTCGGCACCGACCTCGCCAAAATCGCCAACGAACTCGACAAACTCTCCCTCAACCTCCCCGCCGAAACCGCCATCAGCCCCGCCCATATTCAGGAATTTGTCGGCATCAGCAAGGACTACAACGTGTTCGAGCTGCAAAAAGCCTTTGCCGTGCGCGACCTCCCTAAAATCGCCCGCATCCGCGAATACTTCGCCGCCAACATCCGCAAAAACTCGCTCATCGTCACCATCAGCAGCCTCTTCGCCTACTTCTCCAAAGTCTATATGCTTCACGCACTCAAAGGAAGCCCCGATGCGGAATTGCTAAAAGCACTCGACCTGCGCTCCGACTGGTTTTTGAAAGAATACAAAATCGCCGCCAACAACTACTCCCTCCCGCAAACCATCCGCGTGATTGCTTTGTTGAAAGAATACGACCTGCGCTCAAAAGGCGTGGACACCGACACAACAAACACCGACGAAGCAGAGTTGATGAAAGAGCTGTTTTGGAAAATTCTAAATTGAAAATCGGATGTCAGTCAATACTTACCAAGTAGCCAGAGGCGACACCCTATTCGGTATCGCCAGAAAATTCGGCCTCACCGTCGAACAACTAAGAGCCCTCAACGGACTCAAATCCGACAACATCAGCGTCGGTCAAGTGCTGAGGGTCAGGGCACAAAGCGCCCCCACGACACCCCCGCCGCCCGTCACACCCACCCCGCCAACCACAACACCCGTCGCCAGCACCAGCGGCACTCAGCAATACAGAGTCGTCGCAGGCGACACGCTCTTCGCCATCGCCCGAAGATTCAACATGAGCGTTGACGAGCTGATGCGCATCAATAGCCTCCGCACCACCAGCCTAAACATCGGGCAGATACTGCTCGTGAGAGGACAAGGCTCCACCACGCCCACCACGCCTACGCCCACCATACCGACCACGCCAACACCACCCGTCCAAACGGGCGGCAACTACCTGAGCGCCCGGCAGCAATACAGGGTGGAGACCCGCCAAGAAGCCGGATTTCGCCGATACTTCCTCACAGTGCCCTTATCCAATGGACGCCAAGTGGTAGCCAGCATGCGCGACAACCTCACCATATCCATCCACATGGTTTACCCGCACGGCATCATGTATGCAGGGCAGTCGCACATCGAATTGAGCGTGGCCACCATACAGGAAGTCGGGCTGACGCTCGCGCAAGCAAGAGCACTGCAATACGTCTCCACGCACGAGGGCAGTTTCGATGCCATCAACAGCTACGACAAGGCGATATTTTCCTATGGATTCATCCAATTTGCGGCAGCGGCAGCGGTCGGCTCCAGCCTCAACCACCTCCTCGCCAGCATGAAAGCCAACGCGTCGCTCGCATTTCAAAACATCTTTCAGCGCGTGGGCATTGACACGGAAGGTTTTGGCCGAAACGCCGTCGTCACGGTGCTCGACGAGAGTGGCACGAAGCGCAGCGGCGACGAGGCTTGGCTCTACATCCAACGTAACGTGCCGCTCTATGGAGCCTTTGTGCAGGCAGGTTTTGAGCCGTCGCTCGTGCGCGAGCAATTGCGCATGGCCAACGAGCTCTATGTGCAGCCCGCGCTCAACCACCAGCTCAACCTGAATGTGGGCGGCATCAATATCGTCGTCCCGCGATTGAGCGACATCCTCAACTCTGAGGCCGCCATGACCATCGTCATAGCCTTGGCCATCAACCAAGGCAACGGAGGCATGAGCCGCACCGTGGCGGAAGCCATGTCGCGGGTGGCGACCCAATACCGCCTCAACTCCCTCAACGAGCTCCGCCAAATCAACCAGCGTCAAGTGTTCGACACCATCGCATCCACCACCTCCGACCAGCGCGTGCGCGACCGAGTGATGGGCGTGGTGAACGCAGGATTGAGTTTTGCGTGAGTCGTTCTATCGCAAAATGTTGTGGCGGAGGGAAATGGCGAGGCTTTGCATCCAAAAGGGAGTACCGTTGTAGGGATTAATGCAGTCGCATGCAATGATAGCCATCGGTGGGGCAGACCAATTCCAATAAGTCAGCTGTTCGCGGCGCAATAGTCCCGTAAATTCTAAACCGATAGCGGTCCTTTGTTCCATCCTATAATGCAAGCCCGCGATCAAAAAAGCCTGTAAAAGTGTGCTTTCACCGTATCTCCTCACCGGGTCACTTTGCCACTGGGTCACAGGATTTTGGGAATCACTTTCCATTCGGGTCGTCATTTCCGAACCCAATACGACATTCAATGCTGCGCCGGCATTCAGTACCCACTTCCCGTTTCTCTTTGGTGAAAACAGAATTTGCAGCGGCGTAATCAGGCTTTGCGCGTTGATATTTCTTGTCATTGTTGTGGTGGCGGGTAAAAATGACGAAAAGGGCTCGGCTCCATTTCTTCTTTCTTCATACCTTGAAAAATTGTATAGCAAATCCAGCGAGAGCCTAAAGTGTCCTCCCAACCGCCTTGAAACGAAAACTCCATAGGAACTGGAAAAGCCTACCGGGTAGTCATAAGCCAATCCTATCGTTTCCTTCTTTTCATGCGGCATGGTAAATGTCCCCGCCTTCACGGCAAAGCCCAACTCGAATTTTTCCTGCGCGAACAGCGCAACGGTGGGAAGCAAGAGCAGCGGTAGGAGGTAGAGCTGTTTCATTGCAACGGAAATTTTGTTTTGAAGAAAGACTGGCGACAAGGCACATATAGTTGGGTCAAAAAGATGTCTTTCGCATACTACCGAACATTGATTTTTCAAAAAACACAGCAGCCCGGCGATTCTCCGCAATCGCCGGGCTGCTATCATGTGCCCCCCCACACACCAAGTACCTCAAAAACACAGGCAACGGCTCATCACCTGAACCCGCCCTTTTGCGGCATACCCATACCGGGCGGCATACCCATTTTGCCCATAGGCGAGTTGGCCATTTGGTGCATCATCTTGCGCATTTGCTCAAAATTCTTGACGAACAGGTTGATTTGTTCCAGCGTCTGGCCGCAGCCGCGAGCGATGCGTTTCTTGCGGGAAATGTTGAGAAGGTCGGGGTTGGCGCGTTCTTTTGGGGTCATGCTTTGGATGATGGCTTCCACCCGCACCAGCGCCTTGTCGTCAATGGGCGCGTCTTTGAGCGCCTTGCCCACGCCCGGTATCATGCCGATGAGCGATTTGAGGTCGCCCATTTTCTTTATCATCTGCATTTGGCCGAGAAAATCGTTGAAGTCGAACTTGTTCTGCTTCATCCTTTTTTCAAGGCGTTTGGCTTCTTCCTCGTCGAACTCGCGCTCGGCCTTTTCCACCAGCGACACGATGTCGCCCATGCCGAGGATGCGTTGCGCCATGCGGTCGGGATAGAACACATCGAGCGCGTCCAATTTTTCGCCTTCCGATACAAACTTGATGGGCTTGCCGACGGTGTATTTGATGCTCAATGCCGCCCCGCCCCGTGTGTCGCCGTCGAGTTTGGTCAGCACCACACCGTCAAAATTGATGCGCCGATTGAAGGCTTCGGCGGTGTTCACCGCGTCCTGGCCCGTCATCGAGTCCACCACGAAGAGGGTTTCGGTGGGGTTCAGCGCCTCCTTGAGTGCCGTCACTTCGTTCATCATCGCCTCGTCCACCGCAAGGCGGCCAGCGGTGTCCACGATGATGACGTTGTGGCTGTTGGCCTTGGCGTAGGCCACTGCGTTCTTGGCAATCTCGATGGGGTTTTTGTTCTCTATTTCCTTGAACACCGCCACTTTGATGCTATCGCCCAACACAGTCAACTGGTCAATGGCCGCCGGGCGATACACGTCGCAGGCCACGAGCAGGGGGTTCATTTTGCGTTGCTCTTTCAGGTATTTGGCGAGTTTGCCGCTGAAAGTCGTTTTACCCGAGCCCTGCAAACCCGCCACCAACACGATGCCGGGATTGCCTTTCACGTTGATGCCGACGGACTGCCCTCCCATGAGTTCGGCCAGTTCGTCCATCACGATTTTGACCATCAACTGGCCGGGGTTCACGTTTTTAAGCACGTTCTCTGTGCCCAACGCCTTGTCCTTCACCTTGTCGGTGAATTCCTTGGCAATTTTATAGTTCACGTCAGCCGCGACAAGGGCGCGGCGGATTTCCTTGATGCTTTCTGCAACGTTGAGCTCGGTGATACGGTGGCTGCCCTTTAAGACTTTGAAGGCAGCATCCATGCGGTCGCTTAAACTTTCAAACATATTTTTTTTGCGGTGGACGGTACGGATGAACGGTGCGCGGCATTCGGCACACGAATTTGTGGGCGCAAAGGTAGGGTGAAATGGCGCTTCTCAGGTAGCAACAGCAGCAAAGGAAGAATTAACTTTTGCCGAAGTCGAAGTCGTCAATTTCGGTGATTTCGCCTTTTTCGATTTTGTTGAGGGTTTTGGAATAATCGTCTATAAGGTTTTTAATTGTCCTTTCCAATTGACCCGATCGCATTTGTTTCACTGTTTTTTCTCGGCTTTCTCTGGTGTAGGGTTCGAGAGAGTGAATTAGAGAATCGAAATACAACACTTTTCTGGGCGAAGTTCCATAGCCTTTGCTGGCACGCATAGTTCGGGAATAGTCGCTTTCTAACGGGACTCCAAAGTCGTCGAGGTATAGGTCGAGCCAATTGGCTTTGTCAAGGTATGCAGGTCTTCTTCTAATTTGAATAAGAGAGTTCAGATGGATGCGGCCAATTTTTTTCAGCTCGGGCAAAAGTTGGTTAAAATAGTAGTTAAGTTTTGTTTCCTCAAGGCTACGCTGAACTTGGGCCTTGTTGTCAGCTATGGATTGCATGGCGTAGAGGAAAGCGAAAGAATTGCACAAGGAAGCTATGGCAGCACGGCCCTTGTAGGTGATGCGGATGCGATGCTCGTTTTTTAGTTGGTTGATGTCAGTAAGACGGTCTCTCGATTCGATAGCTAAAAACATGGTATATCCACCTTCGGAAGGGTTGTACAGGTTAATGATAGCGGTTTTGACTTCATTCTCATTGAAACATTCAAGTTTGCTGAGGCATTCGATGACTTCCCGAATAGTGGGAATCTGGAAAATGTCGCCGGAATTAATTCTGTTGCGGAGGCAAAGACTCCATACACATGAGAGCGTCAGGAAAGGGAGAAAACATGCTATGGTAGGATGTTTGCCGGAAGACTGCAAAAGCAGATTGCGCGAATGTCGCACGATGTTGAAATGCCGGAATTCGTTGGCTGCTTCGCCCCTGACCGTGCAAAGCCAGTAAAGTAACTGTGTTTTTACGAACGAATCATCGTAGTCAAAGGCAATGGGGACATTGTTTCTGTCGTAGCCGATTCCAATCAAATGTGACATAAAGTCGCTGTGAAGGGGTAGCAACGAGCGAATGTTGTTGTTGAACAAGTGAAGTATTTTTTCGCCCCTGAAGGCTCTCAAGACTTTTTCAGAAAGCACTTCTGAGTATCTTCTCCGAATATCAGTGATGACGGGCAAGAATTTTTCTTCTAACGTCTTCGATTGTCTCTTGTCCGCTTCTGATTCGCTTGCAGATAAATCCCTCACCCTGTTTTCGATGTGTTTCTGAAATTCACGGGCAAAATTCAGGCGTAACTTAACAACTTCCGAAAATTTATCACTGTCCAGATGGGGCATATTCATGCCCGGCAATGATTCTCCATTTCGGTCATCGGTCATGTACACAGTCGTTTTTCGGACAGCACCATTAACGTCATAAAAATGATCGAAGTGCAAGACATTTTCTTCGCGGGCTGCCACTACGAAGCGCAAGCGTTCGGGCGCGCTTCGGGCGATGGGAAATATGGCATCAACCAGCTTGACTTGGTCTTGTTGACTAAAAACATCAATGTTATCAATCCAAACCACTACGTCCCGAATATCCAAGAAAAACTTGGCGGCAAAGCACAAGTGTCGAAGCTGAACTTTTTGAAGAATTTCTCTTTGCAACTCTCTTAAAGCACTATTAAAAGCATTTTCCGGCTTCGCCAAGTCGTTTATTGTCTGCTGAAAGCCTATCTTAGGCCTTATCAACAATTCTTCGAGCCTCTCCCTAAGCAATACAAAATCTTCATTGAAAGTCAAGGGGCGTTGAAGCTCGGGGAGGTCTGTGCAGAGAAAAAAAGCTGTCAGTTGACTTATGGGCGAGACGGGCGTTTCATCTTGAGATGTCAGTATTTTATTGAGCAAGAAATTTGCGATGCGCTCTCTGAAAAAATTCTGCAATTCGGTTCGGTCATCCAAATACCTGTTGGCTTCATGTATCGACACAGGAATCCATTGAGTGAGATATTTCATCTTTTCCAGTTCGAGGATGGTTTTCAAGCCTGTGGTGGTTTTACCAGAGCCTCTTGGACCCACCAAAAAAATAATTTGCTCTCGAGTCCTGAGCAACTCATTGACGATATGGCTGTCCGTGCCTACATCCACATAGAGCGTGGAAAAAAAATCCTTCAAAGAAATCCCCCAGTATTCGTCTTTTTCATCCAAAGGCAAGGATTCCGGGTTAAGCGAGGCTACTTCATGATAGGCTTCCAAGAAGATTTCCATAGGAGGGTCAAATTTTACATGGATTGATAAAAGAAAGGAGTATGGTTCAACGCCGAAAATGGCTGTTCCGCATGGCAATCGAAAAGGCGATACTGTACGACAAAGTCTGTCAGTGCACTATCGCCTCGCTTTGAAGCAAGATACAGGAGAAAGAAAAATTCTTCGTGGTAGGTAAGCTGAGCACTGATGAAGTCGAGCAAATTACGTTTTGCCTGGTCTTGAACCTCGGCCTTATGAGTGAAAGAAACGAGTTTTTCGATGCTTTGCAGGAATTGCCTGATGATGAGTTGGTCGCTTTGAGAGAAGTGAATGAAGCGCTCAAAAATCTGTTCGACAGGTAGGTCTCCCTTGCATTTCTCTTCAAACTCCCTGTACAGATAGCGCAAGCATATTCGACCGTTTGCCCACTTGCCGCCGGGCAACGGCAACTCAAAACTTTTCACCAATTCGTTGTGACCATTAAGTGCCTGAAAAAACGTGGCTTCGAATTGCTGCTCTTCGTGCATGAGCCGCATTTCTCTCATCTCGCGTTGTTGGTCGCTAATAGTTTGGAGAATGAGCAATATACCTGCAAAAGACAGCAATGTGCCACCCATGCCTCCTACGAATTCACCTAAATTCGACCACGTTTCCAAAGTGTACTCGCTAAAGGGACTTAATCCGTTGCTTGGCACTATATAGGGAATGGCGGGAGAGAAAAGAGCTATGCCCACAAAAACATAGGCTAAATTGCGGAAAAGATAGCTTTGCTTCCGCTTGTTTTTTGAATGAGTCATGTTGAAAATTTGGATTTTTCGTCGCCTCAAATGTATAGATATTGTTAAGTTCACTATTCTCCAATGGACATTTTTTTCAATTTGCAAAATACAATACATCAAAATCATGTCAAAATCAACCAAAACAGCCCTCCTCCTCGGCGCAACAGGCCTCGTCGGCAGCCATATTTTGCAACAATTGTTGGAAAACCCACGCTACGACCTTGTGATCGCCCTCACCCGCCGCCCACTTGAAATGCATCACCCCAAACTGCGGCAAGAAACCCTCGATTTCGACCATCCCGATGTCTCAAAAATCCGGGGCGACGACCTCTTTTGCGCACTCGGCACCACGCTGCGCAAGGCAGGCTCGAAAGAAGCGCAATACCGCATTGACTGCGCCTATCCCTTTGAAATCGGCAAAATCGCGCGGCAAAACGGGGTGCGGCAATACCTGCTCGTGTCGTCGCTAGGGGCTGACGCGAAGTCCTCGAATTTTTATCTGCGCACAAAAGGCGAGTTGGAGGAAAAAATACGAGGCTTGGACTTTGAGCACTTTGTGTCGGTGCGCCCTTCTATTCTGCTCGGCGAACGCGGTGAGTTTCGGTTGGGCGAACGCGTAGGCATCGTGTTGGCAAAAATGTTTGCTCCGCTCATTCCGCGGCGCTACCAGGGCATCCAAGCGGAAAAGGTGGCGCGGGCATTGATTGCCAAAGCGAACGATGGTGGGGTGGGCATGGAAATTTTGGAATCGGAGGCATTGCATGGGTTTTGATGCCGACAGCTGCCCTTGTTGGAGGGGCACCCACATCAGCACCGATTTCAATGTCGCGCTCGGCACATCAACAATCGTCATTCGTGCAATCGTGCAATCGTCAATTTTTCTGCTCTTGTTGACATCCCCGCCGACATCAGCACCGAACCTCGACGTCGCACTCGGTACATCAACAAATCGTGCAATCGTCAATCCCCCCCTCACCGCACCACCGCCAGCCCCCGCACCACCGCCTCGCCGGTGGCCGTTCGGATGTGCAGAAAATAGATGCCCGGCACATAGCGCGACACGTCGAGCTCGGTGCCGACGCTCTCGGGCGCGAGCGCGAGGTCTTCCACCCAGCGGCCCATGGCATTGAACACGCGCAGCGAGCCGCCCTCGCAGTCGGGCAGCTCGATTCGGGCGAGGTGCTGCGCCGGGTTGGGGTAGATGCGGATGTTGCCGGCGCACTGGGGCGGCGGGGGCGTGGTGTCTTCCGGAGGCGGCGGGCCGTTGATGCCGAGCGTGTCGCAGGGGCTGCCCTCCGCGTCGAACAGGCGGAAGTGGGGGAAGTTGGGAGGGGAAAAAGAGTGGATGGTCAGCAATGTCACCCCCCGCTGCTCGAAATCGCACGCCGTCCCCTGTTTGTCCGGCTGGTGTATGACGTGCAGATATTTGGTCCCGTTGCCAGTAGTCATGTAAATTTTGCCGTTGGGAGCAAGCATCATCTGATAAAAATTAGTCGGCAAGGGGTTATAGTACCCATCGTAGACACCCACAAGTTGTTTGCTCGGAAATATATCATGAGATTTCAAATCGAACTGGAAAAGGCTGTCGAATGCTTTGACGTACAAAAACCGGCTATTCGGGGAGAAGGCTACGCCGCTGCCGGGACTCCCCTCGAATCCCGGCCTTAGATTGGTTGGGTTTGACAATTTTCCCGTGCATCGGTCGAAATCAAAAATCTGCAAGCCTGCGGTGTGGCTAAGCGTGGCGTATTTTTTTCCGTTGGGCGAGAAGGCGGCCTGCGACCCCCACCCCCACGATTCGATGGGGGCGGCGACATTCTCCTGTATGTACGGGCCACTGACCCCTTGGGGCGAAACGAGGAAAGCATAGTAATGAGGCGAGTTGAACTTGGGGAGCAATACCCACCAGTCGCGCCCGTTGCCATGCCGCGCCGCAGTCAGCAGGTCGCCCGGAAAGGTGTCCTTGAAGACCAGCGTGTTTTTTTCGGTCACCGCGCCCAAGCCACTGTCGAGCGTCATGTCAATCGTCGTGCGGAGCAGGTTGTGGTTCATCTTTCCCTGCCCCAGCCCCCCCGGGCGGTGCAGTTGCAACAGGATGTATTGATTCGCTTTGTCCGGCCAAGGAAGTATCATGACCCCCTGATGGGCGGGGTAGCCCAAGGGATACATATAGCCGCAGTTTTGTTCGTGGGCCAACCCTCCGAAGTTGATGCTGTCGCCGTTTGCCATGAGCCGGTGCTCCCGGTTGATGACCATGCAGCCGTTGGTGTAAAAGAGCAAATTGCCGGATGAGTCGCTTATGCTCGCATTGGCCTCAATATCAACCGGGATATCGAAGTAGGCAAGCGATGGAGGGTTTTGGTTGAAGTCAATATGCGTGCCGTTATATTGCAAGGCGGTACCGTTGAAAGAAGGGTGTCCAAGTATCCAATGGTAGTCAAACTTGATTTGGGCACTCAGACAGAGCGGAAGAAAATACAGCAATGTGACGGTGTGTTTTTTCATGATAGTCAAGTAGTTGTCGCCAACAGCAAAAGCAAGGGGGGCAGCCCCTCGTCTCCGACAAAAAGGCTGCACCCCTTTGGTGTTTTCACAATCAATGCGTGATGACGAATTTAGCGGTAGATGAAGCCCCTTTGCTGTTTCTCAAGGTAAAAAAGTAGATGCCTTCCGCCCAATCCGACGTGTTCAGCGTCAGTTGCCTTTTCGAGAGGCTTCCTTGCTCCACCGGCCTCCCCGCCACATCGCTGACCACCCATTGCCCATGCTCAATTTCTGTAGGCAGATAGATTTGGACGCTATTGTTGGCTGGGTTGGGCGCTATAGTCATTTCCATGCTTCCGACCCGCTTTTCGGTCGAGACCCTCTCCTTGTCGCAGGCCTCTTCCCAGTCTTTGGTGACGTAAGTGACCGCTTCCTCGTGCGCCAGCCACAGCGGGGCGCGATAGACGCTCCATCCGCCAAGGTCAGGGCATTGGGCGGCGATGTCGCGCAGGGTAGCCGTGTCGGTATGTGTCAGCGAGTCGCCCAGGGCATAGCGAATGGCTATGAGCAGCACGTTTTTTGAGTTGCTCTCGTAGGCCTGCGCGTTGGGCAAGCCCTCCGCGTAGTCAAAAGCGTCTTGCAGGGCCAATTGCACGGATGGCGCCGCTTGGCTCTGCTCATAACTCAAACTATCGGCCACCGAGCAGAACCTTGCAAATGTGTCTGCCTGATGTTGCGCGACGGCGAAATCGTAGCTTGTCGTGTCCTGCGCCTGCTGCTCGTCGAGCGCCCGCAAATCAGACGCATAAGCGTCGAGTCGCTCGTACAAGTTGCCGATTTTTGAGGTCGCGGTGGGCGATAGCTTGAATGCTTCGTCGAAAAGCCACTCGGCACGAGCAAACTGCCATGCCGAGGTGTTTGCCGTGGCGTTGTCGGCAAGATAGTCGCTGGCGTCCTCGTCCTCGCTTGTCAGGTCGGGGTAGCGCATCAGTTTGTAGAGCAGGTTGCGGCGTGTTTCCCAGTTGGGTGTCGTCGTGTCCGCAACCGCAACCCCGTCAATATGCTCGCGTTCTGTTTCTGTCACGGGAGGAGTGGCCCCCGTGGGGAAGCAATAGCCATTTGAGCCAGAAGCATTATTGTCAAACCAGTAAGAAGGCGACCAAGACATGGAGGGCGGGGCATCGTCGGGGATGGTGTTGTTGGGGTCGTAGAAAAACTTGGTGAGCGGCGAGCCTTGATGCAGCGCGCCCCAGTCGTGGTAGGCGCTGGCTGTCCAGCGGTTCTCGTGCAGCGGCTGATTGGGAATCTTTGCATTAGCCCGGCACAAGAACCCATAGGCGGCCGGGCCCAGCACGTTGCGCTTGAAGATGGTGAGTTCCAGGTTCCCGACGCACTCTATCCCGATGTGGGTGTCGTCAATCTCGTTTTCGCAAAGGCGGGTGAAGAACGTGGGAATGTTGCCCACCTGAATGCCCGCATTTAGGAATGATTTGGCGCCATCAAGAGCAGAGACAACCTGGTTTTGGGAGATTTCGTGCCCGCTGCCCGACAATTCTCTGGCAATGATGCCAAGGGAGTTTCTGACAGAGGTCGGGGTTCCCTCGGGGTGCCACGACAATTTGTTGTTGCCCCAGATGTGATAGTTGTTGCCCTTTCCGGCAATGCGTATGCCGTGAATCCTGTTGACAGTCGTATTCACGACAAGGGTGTTGCTTTCGATGTTGAAGTCTGAAAAAGCGTCTTGCTTACCGACCACGTCAATCAGCACCTTTTCGTTTTTAAACGCCGATGAAGTGTAGGTGACATTGATTGTGTTGTTCCGAATGATGGAGGAACCTGTGCCCGGAGGCCTCTCCACATAAATTGCCGACACCAAGTGGACGTTTCCCGACATGGTGAAGAAATTGTCCCTGATATCCACGAACGCTGAGAAATTGCTCATTTCACACTTTATGCCATAATGGGCTGGGTTGCTAATCCTGGCACCCGCGACCAAAAGCCCTCTGGTTCTGGTTGAGAGAATCGAGTTGGTGGCAGCGCCCTCAAAAGAGCAACTCGACCCCGACACGAGGAGCGTGTTCTCGAAAGAGAAAATGTCTGTGCCATCGTAAGGGTCGAGAACCGCCCCATCGTTTTGGCTGTTCACAATACGAGTGTTGCCAACGCGCAGCACCGATAAATACGAGGCAATCCCATACCTGCAACGCTCTATTTTGTTCTGTGCCACCGACCCGAACTCAAGGTTTGCGTTGGACTGCGTGAGCCAAATACCCCGATGCGGCTTCGTGCCCGAGTACGGATGCGAGGTGGGCGCCGCTAATAGCGGCAAAAACTCATGCGCTTTTATGACGTTGCCCGAGAACTTTGCGAATCGGAAGGGGCTGGCAGGAGCACCCATCCCAAAGATGCCAATCCCTATTCGATTGTTGATGAAATAGGTGTCCTCCAATTCGGAATCCGTCCCATTGGCCCCGCTTTGGAAGCGAAGCCCAAAGAGCGCATCCCAGATGTTGGTGGTTTCCTTGAACTTCACCGTCGCGCCGTTGATGACCGTAATGCCCAGCCACATCTGGGTACAGCCAAAGAACACCGTGTTGTTGACAGCGGTGACAACCGTGCCGCTTCCGGTGATTTCGATGGATGAGTTGGGACTCATCACAAACTCCAAATCGTCAAGATTGATGGACTGGTCAATCGTAAGCTTGCCCACTATCGAAATTCTCGAACCACTAGGCCAAGCTGTCCCCCCTCCCGGGAAAGTAATAGCGGAGACCGATTCGTTGGTATGCGTAAAATCGAATGGGGAGATGCAGTCGCCCTGAGCTTTCGTTCCGCGAACGGGCAGGAGAAATAGAAGCGGGGCGAGCATCAGAAAATAATTTGAAAATAGCGGGGCAAAAATTTGCCCGTGTGTGTGTGTGTAGATGGGCGGGTTTGAAATAGACTGTTCATTTTTTTTGACTGTTTTTGATGAAACAATGAGAGCGAGGTTCACCGCGTGTGCGATGAGGGGGTATATTCACGACAACACAGTAAGGAATACGGGAAAGATTAAAAAGGAGAGAGCAGGCCTGCCCGGAATCGCGTCCGTGCGCACGCACGAAGACACAACACCATTGCAAATGTCGGCAAGCCGACGGTGAGAAGCAAGGGGAGGCGGAAAAACTTAACATTGGGGAGAATGGCGGCATGGCGTGCCTGCCGCCGCTTGCTTGCCAATCGGTGCCGGAGAATCTTGCAACGCCGCCGTTTATAGAGATTTCGGAAAGTGAAAGATTTTAAGGCTCCAATAAAAACCAATAACCGTAGCCCTATTCGACCTTTCGGGGTAATCTGCAATTGAAAAAAGACAAAAGCGGCTGCCGCACTTACTTGTGCGACAGCCGCTTGGCATTTTCAAAAGGATTTTTTGTGCTTATTTTTCGTCGTAGTTGTACGGCAGAATCTTCGAGTCTTTCACGGTGGAAAGCGTCATCAGTGTTTTGAGGCGCTCGATTTCTTCGATTTGGCTAATGGTTTTGAAGAGGAGCTGCTCATAAGTGGGGATGTCTTTGCAAATGATTTTCATCAAGAAGTCAGCCTCGCCAGTGATGATGTAGCACTCGGTCACCTCGTCAATCTCTGAGATTTTTTCAAGGAAGTTGTTCAGGGCATTTTCCTTCTTCCATGCCAGCGATACCAGCACAAAGGTTTTCACGTTCAGGCCCATCTGTTGGGGGTTCACCTGCGCGTGGTAGCTTTGGATGATGTCGCCCTGCTCGAGCTTTTTCACGCGCTCCAAGGTGGGGGCAGGGGAAAGGCCGATTTTTTTGGAAAGGTCGAGGTTCGTGATTTTGCTGTTTTCCTGAAGGATTTTCAGGATTTTAAGGTCTATTTTATCCAGTTTCTCTGACATGGCGAGTCGTGTTGTGAAATTTTATTTCGGTGTTCAAAATTTGCCCAAAGGTAGGACGGGGAAAAATTATGTGCAAGTGAATTGCCAAGAAACCTTTGTAAATTTTGTTAACAAAGCGTTTTTGTCTTTTAGCGCCCCAAAGATTTGGCTTTCAGGCGACAGTTTTTTTGATTTCACCAAAAATTATTTGTTAAAAATAAGGCAAAACACCCTTAAAAATGAAAAAAGGCCGAATCAGCGGTTGTCGGAACGTTGGCACCAAACAAAACCTGCTGATTCGACCTTTTCATCGTTGGGGATTTCGCACAAGGCGACCCTTTGCAACGGCATAAGCCAATAGGGCGAGATTTTTTATCCCATTTTCCAAAAACTTAGGTGCGGGGAGGAAGGTGCAGGATTGTTTCGTTTTCTTTGAAAAAGCATGCACCTCAAAAGCAAGTCTCGCAGTCTTCCACCCTCCACCATCGTAAAAACCTAAGCAGCCCCAAGCGTGCTAAGGCTTGGTTGACAGGCTTACAGGTTTTTGACGGGATTTACACGATTTACAGGATTCTTGGCGGCGAAGCCACTCCATCTATCCTGTAAATCTTGTAAATCCTGTCAAAAATTCAATGTCTGCTGTCCTGCCTAAGTTTTTACCCACCATCTACCTTCTACCACACTACTGGACATTATTTTTGTGCTGCAAAGAAGCAAAGGCATAAAATGTGGTAAATCAATGAGTATTTTGCTTTGCGTCTTTGTGACTTCGTGGCAAATTTGAAAATGTCGAGCAGTGCGACCTTCTGCCCTTCACCTTTCTCCACCTTTTTGTCAAGCCATTTCTTTCTCTGAGGCAAATACCGCCGCGAGGTACTCGCGATTCATGCGAGCGATGTTTTCCACCGAGATTTCCTTTGGGCATTCGGCTTCGCAAGCCGTTACGTTGGAACACTTGCCAAAGCCTTCTTTGTCCATTTGAGCCACCATGGCCAACACGCGCTTCTGGCGTTCCACCTGACCTTGTGGCAGGAGCGCGAGATGGCTGATTTTGGCGGAGGTGAAAAGCATGGCGGAAGCATTGGGGCAAGCCGCCACGCAAGCGCCACAGCCAATACAGGCTGCCGCATCGAACGCCCGCGAGGCCGTCTCTTTCTCGATGGGGATGGCGTTGGCATCTTGTGCCTGACCGGTGTTGACGCTGACGTATCCTCCGGCCTGAATGATGCGGTCGAATGCGGAGCGGTCCACCACCAAATCTTTCACCACCGGGAACGCCTGCGCGCGGAATGGCTCTATCACGATGGTGTCGCCGTCGTGGTAGTGGCGCATGTGCACCTGGCAGGTGGTGGTGCCTTTCATCGGGCCGTGTGGGCGCCCGTTGATGACGAGGGAGCAAGTGCCGCAGATGCCTTCCCGGCAGTCGTGCTCGAAGGCGACAGGGTCCTCGCGCTGGCTGATGAGCTGTTCGTTGAGCACGTCGAGCATTTCGAGGAATGACATGTCAGGGTTCACGTCGGGCAGTTGGTAGGTGACGTATTCGCCTTTGTATTGGCCGCCTTGGCGCCAGATTTTGAGCGTTAAGCGCATATTTCGCAATGGTTGATTTACGGATGATGGATGTTTGTCTTCATTTTGGTTCGGTTATTCTCACGATGGGCGAGCAGTTGTCGAGCAGCAAGTTGCCATTTTGTTGCTCGAAGCCCTCCGCGTAGTAGGCCATTAAGTTTATTTCGTCAAAATCAGCCACTGTGGGGCGCATGGTAAAGGTGTAAAGCGTCCATTGAGAATGTCCCACGGGAACACTTTGTGCCAGCAGTTCCTCTTGTTGCGTCTCTGCATTTACGCCCCAAATTTTGAGCACCGTCGGGCTGTTGTAACGAGCTTCTTTTCCTGTCAATTTTGAAATAGAGATGAACCCATTTGAACGCGCCAACCAGACACTGAACGTATAAGCCGAATCTTTTTTCAAAAAACCGCTGAGCCGCTGCCCCACCCCTTCCCATGTGCCCACGTCGCGCACCACCAACCCCAAATACACCTTGCCATGCTGAGCGGGCAACTCGACACCGAACTGTCCCGGCTGAATATCGGGGGGCGTTTCAGTAGGAGCGCCCATGTCGAGCCAATCCGTTGGCACCACCCCTGCTCGTGGCCTGTCCTTCTCAAAGGATGGGTTTTTGAGCCGCAAGGTGTCTTGTCCGCTTGCCTTGCCCCCAAAAAAGAGCAGTATCGTGAGCAAAAGATAGTTTTGCATGGTGCTTCTATACTTCGGGCCGCCAATTTTTGGGCATGGCTAAAAGCGCAATCTGTTCAAAATCAGGGAGAGCAAGCATGGCCATCTGACAAAAATCTTAGCGTATCAAGGTATAAATGTTCCTGCGAATGTCCGTGTCTATTTGTAAGACCGTTGGGTCACTTTCACCTCTTCGTACTCCAAAGGCTCCTTGTGCAGTGCTGCTTGTTCACCCTCGCCTTTCCACTCCCAAGCCGCCACATACATATAGTTCACGTCGTCGCGCTTGGCTTCTCCATCCTCGGTTTGGTATTCCTCGCGGAAGTGGCCGCCGCAGCTCTCGTTGCGGTGCAGGGCATCTTGACACATCAGTTCGCCAAGTTCCATGAAATCAGCCACGCGCCAAGCTTTTTCCAATTCGGGATTGTACTCGGCATCGCTGCCCGGCACAAAAACGTCGCGCCAAAACTCAGCCCTCAAATCGCGTATCTCTTTGATGGCTTGCTCCAGCCCTTTGGCATTGCGGGCCATGCCACACTTGTCCCACATGATTTTGCCCAAACGACGATGAAAACTCTCCGCGCTCTGTTTGCCGCCAATGCCGCGCAGTCGTGCAATGCGCTCTCGCACTTCTTTTTCCGCAGCATCGAATTCGGGCGTGTTGGTAGGTATCTCGCCAGTGCGTATTTCCCTTGAAAGGTAGGCTCCGATGGTGTAAGGCAACACAAAGTAGCCATCGGCCAAACCCTGCATGAGCGCCGAAGCGCCCAAGCGGTTGGCGCCGTGGTCGCTAAAATTAGCCTCGCCACAAGCGTAGAGTCCCGGAATGGTCGTCATCAGTTCGTAGTCCACCCACAAGCCGCCCATCGTGTAGTGCACGGCTGGATAGATGCGCATGGGCATTTCGTAGGGGTTTTCGCCCGTGATTTTTTCGTACATCTCGAAAAGGTTGCCATAAGCGGCTTCCACGGTCGCCCGCCCTTTGCGCTTGATGGCGTCGGCAAAATCGAGATACACGGCAAGGCCGCTTTTGCCGACCCCCAAGCCTTCATCGCAGGCAACTTTGGCGGCGCGGCTGGCGATGTCGCGCGGCACAAGGTTCCCAAAGGCCGGATAGCGGCGTTCGAGGTAGTAGTCGCGGTCGGCCTCGGCGATCTCGCGCGGGTCTTTCAGGCGGTCGGCGGGATTTTTGGGCACCCAACAGCGGCCGTCGTTGCGCAGCGATTCGGACATTAGGGTGAGTTTCGATTGGTATTCGCCCGAGACAGGGATGCAGGTCGGGTGAATTTGGGTGAAACACGGATTGCCGAAAAATGCGCCGCGCCGATGCGCCCGCCATGCCGCCGTCGTGTTGCTCAACATGGCATTCGTGCTGAGGTAGAACACGTTGCCATAGCCGCCCGTGCAAAGCACCACCGCGTGGGCGGAGTGGCGCTCGAGCTCACCTGTGAGCAAGTTGCGAGCGATGATGCCTCGACATTGGCCATCTACCAAGACCACATCGAGCATCTCGTGGCGATTGTACATTTTCACCGTGCCGAGCTTGACTTGGCGGCTTAGTGCCTGATAAGCACCGATAAGCAATTGTTGCCCCGTCTGTCCACGCGCATAAAAGGTGCGAGAGACCTGCGTTCCGCCAAAAGAACGGTTGTCGAGCAAGCCGCCATATTCGCGGGCAAAGGGAACGCCCTGCGCCACGCACTGGTCTATGATGTGGGCAGAGACTTCGGCCAAGCGATGTACGTTGGCTTCGCGAGCGCGATAGTCGCCACCTTTGATGGTATCGTAGAAAAGGCGATAAACCGAGTCGCCGTCGTTGCGGTAGTTTTTGGCGGCATTGATGCCCCCTTGCGCCGCGATGGAGTGTGCGCGGCGCGGGCTGTCGTGAAAAGTGAAGCACTTCACGTTGTAGCCCAACTCGCCCAACGATGCGGCGGCAGAAGCGCCAGCCAAGCCACTGCCGATGATGATGACATCAATGCGGCGCTTGTTGTTGGGGGCCACGAGCGGGACGTGGCCTTTGTAATCCTCCCACTTTTCCGACATGGAGCCAGATGGAATTTTGGAATCGAGGGCAGCTGATTTTGCCATATTATTTTCGTGTACTGATTTGACAAAGTATTGGTTCGAGCAAGCGGCGCGGCATTAATGCAATCGAATGACCGCACCAAAAAACGTGCTCCCCGGATTGTTCAGATTTTTGAAAAATACATCCAAAGCGGGATGAGCGCAAACCCCGCCGGAATGGCGACGCTGTAGATGTAACCCACCGTTTTGATGAGCGGCGTGTAGCGGCGATGGTTAAGGCCCAAGGTCTGGAAAGATGACCAGAAGCCATGCCACAAGTGGAACCCCACCACCACCATGCACAACACATAAAAAACCACATAGAAGGGGTTGCTAAATGCCTCCGCCACCGGGATGTATAGGTTTTGTACCGGATGGTCGTAAGCGGCCACATCCACGGGCGGCAGCTTACCCAATTTCATTTGCAGCCAGAATTGGTAAAGGTGGAGCATGAGAAACACCAAAATGACGATGCCCAGCCATGCCATGTTGCGCGAGGGACGCTCCTCCGGTCGGCTGTATTGCACCGCGTAGCGATTGTTGCCCCGTGCCGATTTGTTGCTAAGCCACAACAGAATGCCCTGCACCGCGTGCCACACAATAAAGGCGTAGAGGGTGTAGGATATGAACATGATGAGCGGATTGTGGGTCATGAAAAAGGCGTAGGTATTGAACGCTTCGCCGCCATCGTCTTTCAGCAATTGGAGGTTGCCGAGCAGATGGATGACCAAAAAAAGCATCAAGAACAGCCCGGTCAGCGCCATCACGAATTTTTGGCCAAGAGAAGATGATAGGAATCTGGTGAACCAACTCATTCGGAGTAACAAATTCTTGTCCCGATACCTCGGGGATGAACAATGAAATGCAAGCGCGCAAAGAAAAGAACTTGTCGGGAGTTTACCCCAGCACCTTTTGCATTTTCGCGGAACAAAACTACTTGCAGGAACGAGGTTGCCGAATTTTCGTTTGAAGAAGAAGGCAGTATTTGGGTTATTTAGAAGGGATAAAAATTCAGGCAACGTGAAGCACCAAAAATAAGAGCCATCACGAGTGGTCGTGATGACTCTCTTTTTTTGATGAATAACGGCCTCATCGCTCACTCAACACCTCTAAGCCCAGCCGCTCGATGAGCTCGACCACTTTTTCATCCCACTCTGAGTTGGTGCTGTAACCCGGCTCGTGGGCTGTTTTTTTCAGGCCATCCACCACGCACACATAGTCGTAGCGCGAGCAACTGCGGGCATCGTCGTACCAGCGGCGGGCTTGGATAAAGCGGCCAAAATCAAGCACCGCCTCCTCCGCGCTGCCATACTTGCGAAAAGGCGTGTACATACCATCGTCGTAATGATAAACGACGAGACCGCCCCAATCTTTGCCCGCCTTGATACCAAAAGGGTTGCCGGATTCTTGGAAGAGCTCGCTTTTGAAGCTCGATTCATAGACGGCGATGCTGACGACCACCGTGGCGGGGATGCCGATTTGCGCCTCGTGGTTGACGGCGGCCTGCACATAAGACTCCACAATGGAGTAGTCTGCCCCATACAACACGGAAATCGTGGACGAAACGGCTTGCACATCGTGCTGAAGCGAGGAGTATTGGTCGAAAGAGGCACTATCGGTGGCTTGCCCGTTCATTTTTCTTTGGGTGAAAGAGGTGCCGACCCAAAAAATAAAGGTAGCAAGAGCGAGATAACACGGGTTGTTTTTCATGGCGTTAGTATTTTAAAAATGAGCAAAGCATGAGCTCGGCACCCATTGCGCGAATGGGCACAAAGTGTTCCGTTATGGGAACAGGGCAGCATCAGCCACCCAGAACATCAGAGCATTTTGGATAAAATCGGCAGGAGCACTAATGCCCTCGAACGGGCGTGTGGAAGCGAGATTTTGCGTGGAGTTGGCTTTCGGTCTCCTGCACCGCCGACGGAAAGAAGCGAGATTCTCAATCTTCGATGTTGGGCATAACGAGCATATTTAATGGTAAGTTTCCCGACGCGACGTATTTGTTTTGTTAAAACAGCGATTGCAACGTATGAACAACTGCTGGCACAAAGGTCGGGGCAGCCCCCTCCGGCCAAAACCCTGCAAACGGTGAATTGCTAAAAATCGGCCCATCACCCTGAAAACCGGGAAAATTCTCACGGAAATGGGGGGTGCATCACCTCTACCAACATTGCCGCCCCGCCGGGGTTGGCGAAGGCGAAAAAGCATCACCCAATACCCCGCAACTCACAAGCCCCAGCGGGTAGGGTGCGCAATGTGAAAGGGGGATTTCCATATTCCGCCCCCGTTACCTCGCGGGATTTCGCCAACAAACTTTATCTTTGTCAGAAAATCACTAAAAATGAGCGCGGAATCCATTTTTGAGCAGGAACAGGTCATCGCCAACCCCAAAGGCCAGCCTGAATACGTCGTGCTGCACCAAAAATAGATTTATCGCTACTTCCCATAACCCTGTTTTTTTCAATGCCGGAAACGCGAGCACAACCTCGCTGTTTGGGCATTTTCCGCATGATTCTCAACAACTTAAAACTCGCCAATTACAAACAATACGCCGCCCTCTCGCTCGATTTCCGCGAAGGGCTGGTCGGCATTATCGGCAAAAACGGCGCGGGCAAATCCACCATTTTCGAGGCCATTTTGTACTGCCTGTTCGGGCGCGACGAGAGCAACAAAAACCTCGTGCGCTCCTCTTTCGCCGACCCAAAGGCGAGCGTGGAGTTGATGCTCGAATTCACGCTCGGCGAGAGCCTCTATCGTGTGCGGCGCGAGTTTCGGGGCAAGGCACTGGCTGTCGGCGCCGAACTTTTCAAAAACGACCAACTCGTCGCCAAAGGCGTCTCCACCGTCAACGACGAGCTCGTGAAGGTGCTGCATATCGAGCGCGACGCCTTCAAACGCTCCGTCTTTTCGGGCCAAAAAGAACTCGACGAACTAACCCACGCCAGCAAGGAGGAGCGCCGCAAAATCGTGCGCCGAATGCTCGGCCTCGACCGTCTCGACGACATTCAGGCACAGGTCAACGGCGACATCCGCGACCTGAAAATTCGCATCGCAGGCCAAGAGCAAAACCTGCTCGACGACCCGCTCGTGGAGACGCTCACAGCCGAAATCACCGACGCGGAACAGGCGTTGGAAAAAAACAAATCCGAGTGGGCAAGCGAGCACAAAAAGCTCAAAGCAGTCGAGGAGAAATACCGAGCAGAACAGCAAAAATTCGACGAGGAGGAAGGGCGCTTGAGGCAGTTCAATGCCCTCAATAGCGAGCTCGGCCAATTGGCCGAAAGGCTCGCGGGATTGAAGTCGCAGTGTGAAAATTTGACACAAAAAAGCCGAGACTTGCAACAGCAAAAGGAAAAACTCGATGGCGAGCGTGGCGTGTTCACACAATTTTTGGAAGAAAAAAAACGACTCGACCTGCTTGAAAAAGAACATCAGCGTTTTGTCAATCGCTCGGCGCGACTCGACAAAATCGCCGAGTCGCACGAGCTCCTGAAAAACATTCAGGCGAAAATCGGCGATTACGCGAAGCAGTTAGAACAAAAGGCCGAAGTCGAATCGGCATTGGCCGAAAAACAAGGACTTGTGGCAACGCTGGAAGAAGAAATCAAGGCCAAACTGGCAGCGCACGGCACCGTTGAAGGCAAAATCGGCGGCATTCAGGCGGGGCTGCGCGAGCGTTCGGAAAAGTTGGCAACCCTGCGCCAGCTCGGTCGGGAAGGCACTTGCCCCACCTGTCTTCAGCCTCTGCTCGATGGCTATGAACGGGCACTGGCAGAACTCGAGCAGGAAATCAACGCTTTGCAAACCAAGCAATTGCTGGCGCTGGAACAAGAAAAAAACACCATCGTCGAGGCCGGAAAAAACCTGCGAAAACGTCAAGACGCGGTTCGTTTGGAAGTCGAGAAATTGGGAAAAGAACAGACTCGTTTGGCCGAAATCGCGCGTCTAAAAATTGCCGAGGAGAGTCAGCGAGTACTTTTGGAAAAACGCCTCGCAGCCGACGAAGCTATTTTGCGAGAAATCGGCGCGGTTCATTTCGATGAGGGCGCTTATTCGAGTTTGAAAGAAAAAATCGCCGCGACGGAACCCCGCTATCTCGAATTTTCAAAAAACGAAAACTACGTCGCCCGCGAATTGCCCACAACGCTGGCTGTCTTAAAAACGACTGAAGCCTCCATGGCGGAAACCGAAAAGAACATGGCTGCCAAGTCCGCGGCTCTCGCCCAAATCGGCTACGATGCGGCCCGCTACGAACACGCCAAACAAGCCATCACGGGCTTTGCCGATGCCCTCAACACCCAATCCGAAACGGTGCGCACTTTGGAAAAGACAGGCATCGAACTCCAAAACGGCATTGCCCGAAACCGAGAAAAACTCCGCGCCAACGACCGCATCAAAAGCCAGATCAGCGACAAACTCGACGAAATCGAACTGCTGCGCAAGCTCGCCGAAATGCTCGGACTGTTCAAAACCGAAATCCTCGAAAAAGTCAGCCCCGGCATCTCGCGCGAAGCCAGCGACCTGTTTAGCCGCATCACCAAGGGCAAATACGAGCAAATAAGGGTGGACGAAAATTTTGAGTTCACTATCGCCGATGGGGGCGTTTTCTACCCCATCGAGCGTTTTAGCGGCGGCGAGATTGACCTCGCCAACTTTTGCCTGCGCATCGCCATTACCAAAGCCATCACAGACCTCAGCGGTGCGGAACAAGGCATCGGCTTCCTTGCGTTCGACGAGATTTTTGGCAGTCAGGACGAGGAGCGACGGCTGGAGATGATGCTGGCGCTCAACTACCTACAAGAGCAGTTTCGCCAGATTTACATCGTGTCGCACATTGAAAGCCTGAAAGACTATTTTCCGAGCATCTTGGAAGTGCAGGGCGGCGAGGCTGGCAGTGTGGCCGTGTGGCGCTGAGAAGATTGATGCGGTACGTCGCCAAGTTTTCAGCATGATTGAATTTTCAACTCATTCAAAATCATGCTCGTCAATCATAGTGAGGTGATAAACCTTGGCGCGTCAAGGCGTACTTTTGCAGAAAAATACGCTTGTATGGAGCCACATCAACTCGCCGCGCTTCGACGCAACTACGCCCGCCAGTCGCTTTCCGAAACCGACGTGCTGGCCAATCCTTTTTCACAATTTGGCGTGTGGTTCGAGGAGGCCATCAGCAGCGAGCTGACCGAGCCTAACGCCATGACCCTCGCCACCGCCGACCGCCACGGTCGCCCGAGCGCCCGCACAGTCTTGCTCAAAGGCTTTGACCGGAACGGCTTTGTTTTTTACACCAACTACGAAAGTCGAAAAGGGCAGGAATTGGCCGAAAACCCACAGGCAGCCCTGCTTTTTACTTGGCTGGAGCTCGAACGGCAAATCCGCATAGAGGGCACGGTGGGAAAGGTGTCGCGCGAAGAAGCGCTTGCCTATTTTCAAAGTCGCCCGAAAGGCAGCCAAATCGGCGCATGGGCCAGCCCCCAAAGCCGCGTCGTGTCGGGCCGCATGGCGTTGGAACAACGCGCCTTGGAGCTCAAAGAACAATATCACGACGAAACCGCACTGCCGCTGCCGCCTTTTTGGGGCGGTTTCAGGTTGGAGCCGGATGTGTTCGAGTTTTGGCAAGGCCGGGAAAGCCGCTTGCACGACCGAATATGCTACACCAAGACGGCTGACGGCTGGAAGATAGAGCGATTGGCGCCCTGACAAACACGAGCGGCTGCTTCGGTGTCCCGGAGCAGCCGCTTGTGATGGTGGTTGGCGCAAGGCATCGCCTCGTTTATGGATTCGGAATGCGCAGCACCTGCCCGATTTCGATGAGGTCGGGGTTTTTGAGTTGGTCGCGGTTTGCCTCAAAAATCTGCTTGTACTTCATCATGTCGTCGTAGTAGTGCTGGGCGATTTTGCTGAGGCTCTCGCCTTTTTTCACCGTGTGCATGGCATACACGTCGGGGTTGGCCACCTTGATGTCCGCCACGATGTCGGTCGGAGCGGCGCCGCCCACTGCTTTGATAGCATCCCACAATTGGTCTTTGTGCTGGCCATATTGGACGGTGCCCCACACGCGGAGCACACCGTTTCCTTCCTCGACGCGACCGTCGGTGACGCCGAGTTGCTCACCCAACGCGAGCACGCTTGCATACTTGTCTTTTACTGCCATAGTTGGTTTGAAAGTTTTTGGTTGTGAGAAAATGTTTTGTCAGAAAAAAAGGATTTGATGGCAAAGGTAGGCCAAGTGCCCTCAAAATTTAAAAAATCGCCGCAAGGTTTCATAAAAAATTCAATTCCCTCATCACTTCGCCCGCTTAGGGTTGTCCTTCAAAAACGCTTTCCAGCCAGTGTATGATTTGGTGCCTTTGAGCGCGGCGTTTGAGGATTGATACCAGTGGCACACAGCCGCTGCCAAGGCATCCGTGGCATCGAAGTATTTTTCGGAAAATTTTGTTTTCAGGATGTTCTCCAACATTCCCGCCACCTGCTCCTTGGAAGCGTTCCCATTGCCCGTCACGGCGCTTTTGATTTTTTTGGGCATATACTCTGTTGTGGCGAGGTTGTTCACCATCCCAGCAGCGATGGCGACCCCCTGGGCGCGACCCAACTTGAGCATGGACTGCACGTTTTTAGCGTAGAAAGGTTGCTCTATCGCCATCTCCGTGGGGCGATATTGGTGAATCAAATCCTGCACTTGCTCGAAGATGTAGCGCAACTTCACCGTCTGTTCGGCACCGAGATGCGCAAACGTGACCACGCCTATTTCAATCACCTTTATTTCCTTTTTACTCGCATCGATAATGGCGTAGCCCAGCACATTGGTGCCGGGGTCAATGCCGAGGATGCGCGTTTTTTGTTCTTCCATTGCAGCAAAGGTAGGGAAAAGGAGGGCGGGCTTGAGGATTTCTACCCGCCCGGATGAATATATGTTCGAGCGGGATTACTGATTTGGAGGTTGGCGTGACCAGAATGTCGAGAGTGTCCACAAAGCTGTGTCACCCCAGTTCGGGCGATGAGAAAACACAGAGACACGGAGGCACAGAGCATAGATTTTCAACAACTTACGCTCTTTTGAGTGCAGCGTTCGCCATGTAAAAAACATATAGGAAGGTTTGACACGCTTTTCTGAACATTCCCAGAATGTCGGCTCCGAAGGTTTCTTTAATTTTGGCAAAAACAGGTTTTAGGTTTCATGTAAGTTTGCCCCCACAAAAAAGCATAAACCCCACCTGCTCCGCTTGGCCGAGCAAACCAACAACCCTCACCCCCCCAAACCAGAAACCCCCAAACCAGAAACCTTCAAACCCTCAAACCCCCAAACCAAAAACCCCCAAACCAGAAACCTTCAAACCAGAAACCTTCAAACCCTCAAACCAGAAACCCTCAAACCAGAAACCTTCTAACCCTCAAACCCCCAAACCAGAAACCTTCTAACCCCCAAACCAGAAACCTTCTAACCCTCAAACCCCCAAACCAGAAACCCTCAAACCCTCAAACCAGAAACCCTCAAACCCTCAAACCCCCAAACCAGAAACCCTCAAACCAGAAACCTTCTAACCCTCAAACCCTCCAACCTTTCTCATGGACACAATAGGCATACTTGGCGCAGGAGCAATGGGCAGCGGTATCGCCCAAGTCGCTGCTGCTGCCGGACATCAAGTGGTGATATGCGACAATCTTACCATTGCTTTGGCCAAGGCTGGCAAGGGCATGCAGGCATCCTTGAAATTAGGCGTTGAAAAAGGAAAAATCACAGATGCCGAGGCATATTCCCTGTTCAGCCGCGTCCGCTTCACCGACCACATGAGCGAATTCCGCGATTGCGCCATCATCATCGAGGCCATTGTGGAAGACATCGAACAGAAGCAAATCGCTTTCAAGAGTATGGAGGCCATCGTGGACGAAAATACCATTTTGGCCAGCAACACCTCCTCGCTTTCCATCTCGGCTATGGGCGCCCAACTCAAACACCCAGAGCGCATACTCGGCGTCCACTTCTTCAATCCTGCCCCGCTGATGCGACTAGTGGAAATCATCCCCGGCCTGCAGACCCGCCCCGATGTGGTGGAGCGCGGCAAAAAACTCATTGACAGCTGGGGCAAGACGACCGTCATTGCCAAAGACACACCAGGCTTCATCGTCAATCGTGTGGCAAGGCCCTACTATGGGGAAGCACTGCGCATTTTCGACGAAGGCATCGCGGATGTCGCCACCATTGACTGGGCCATGCGCGACCTCTGCGGCTTCCGCATGGGGCCATTCGAATTGATGGACTTCATCGGCAACGACATCAACTATGCCGTGACGGAAGTGATTTTCTCCAACTTTTTCTACGACCCTCGCTACAAACCCTCTTTCACCCAAAAACGCCTCGTGGACGCACATCTGTTTGGCAAAAAAACAGGGCGCGGATTCTACGACTATCGAGAAGGCGCCGTGAAGCCCGAACCCACCCGCAACGAAAACCTCGGACGCGAAATCGCCAGCCGCATCCTCGCCATGCTTATCAATGAAGCCGCCGATGCACTCTATCTGCGCGTCGCCAGCCGCGACGATATTGACCTCGCCATGACGCAAGGGGTCAACTATCCCAAAGGCTTGCTCGCTTGGGCCGACGAAATCGGCATCGAAAAAATCGTGGAAAAACTGGACTCGCTCTATGTCGAATATCTGGAAGACCGCTATCGATGCAGCCCGCTGTTGCGGAAAATGGCAAGGGAAAATCAGGGGTTTTATTGATTGCTCGTTGTTGGTTGTTCGAGGTTTTGGATAATGCCATTACCGCCAAAAATGAAGGATATACCCAGAATAAAGAGGATTTGAACCTGCCCGTTGGCAAGGCAGGGATTTCCTTGATTGATTTGCATGATTTTCAAAGGATTACGAGCACCGTTCGTTCAAAACCACCTTGCGTTGACTATACATAACACAGGAAGAACTTCAAACAGAAGAACGAAATTTGAAACGACAATAAAATCGGTCAACGGCTACATCAAGTACCTGAACCCTATGCTTTAATCAATCAATCAACAACGCACAACCAACAATCCCGTGCTCCCTCTTGAGATTTTCCACAAAATGTACGACAACGACCCGTTCAGCCAATGGATGGGCATGGAGCTCGTGTCGGTGGGTGAAGGCACCTGCACCTTGCGCATGAAGGTGCGGGCCGAGATGCTCAACGGCTTTGGCGTGGCGCACGGGGGCATCACATTTTCGCTGGCCGACAGCGCCTTCGCATTTGCCTGCAACTCAAGCGGGCGGCACACGGTCTCGATTCACTGCACGGTGGAACACGTCGCACCAGTTTTTGAAAACGACGTTCTGACCGCCACCGCCACGGAGGAACATTTGGGCAACTCCATTTCCAACTATGCCATAAAAATCACCAAACAGGACGGTTCGCCAGTAGCATTTTTTCGAGGGGTGGCTTTTAGAAAGAAACAGGCATGGCAACCCGAATAGTCGGTTTGTGCACTCCGCGCCGCCGGGTTTGAGGCATGTCAAAAAGCGCAGCCTGCTCAAAATCATGGAGAGCGAGCACGGCGAACTGACAAATCCTAGCGAATCAAGGTATATTTTTTCAAAATCTCCGGCGCGCGGGGAAAATTGTTTTCGGGGAAAATCGTGAGCGCGGAATAACAAACAACCTCGCCCAAACGGACACGCCCAAAACCGTACCTTCGCGCTATGAAAAGGTACGGTTTCTTCGTCTTTTGGGCATTTTTCATTTTAAAAACGGTTGCCCAGCCCGGCCCCCGCGCCGTCACGCTCGGTGAAAGTCTCGATTTGGCGCTCGCGCACAGCCCGCAGCTCAAGAAAGCACAACTCGAACGCGAGGGATTTGAGCTTCGGCTGAAAGAAGCCCGCAGCGCCGCCTATCCGCAAATAGCGGGCGGCATCACCTACGAATATGCGCCCGTACTGCCCACACAGCTGCTGCCGGGCACACTCTTCGGCCTCGCCGAGGGCAGCGTGGTGCCAACCCAATTTGGTCGTCCGTGGCAAATGCTCACCTCTGTGACGGTCACACAAAGGATATACGACGAGTCCTTGTTTCGTGGCATTCCCGCCATTACTGCCGGACGCGCCGTGTCCGACCTGCTGGTGGCACGCTCTGAAGAGGAAATAATCTTCAACACCGCCACTGTTTTTTATCAAACATTCCAAACCGAGCAACTACTCCGCGCCCTCAATGCCAACGCGGAAAAATTGGATGCCCTCCAACGCATGGCCGAACTCCAGTTGGCCAACGACTACGCCATCCCAACCGACGTGAAGCGCATCCGAGTGGCACGCACCAATCTGGAAACCCAACGCCAAAAACTGCTCACGGGCATCTCCGTGCTGCATCAGACACTGCAGTACCTCTGCGGCGTGCCGTTCGAGGAACGCCTCCAACTCATGGAGGATATGAGCAATCCCGCCGCCGATTCGCTCCGTTGGCTATCGCTCCCTTTCGAGCCGGAAAGCACCACCGAACATCTGCTCATTCTGCGCAGCCTCGAGCTCAATCGCATCCAGACGCGCAGCAAATGGGCCGAGCGCCTGCCCAGCCTAAGCGCCTACGCCACCGCCTTTTACCAAACATGGCGCAATGATGGCAACGTGTTCGACCCCGAAAGCACATGGTATGGCGCCACCGTGTTCGGTTTGAAAATTGATGTGCCGATATTCGACGGATTCAGCCGCAACAGGAAGGTGAACGTATTGCAACTGGAGGCCAAAAAACTGCACGAAGACCGCCACCAGTTGGAAGGTATCAAGGCACTCGAATTCCGCCAAGCACGCGAAGAACTCCAAAATGCCATCCGCGTGTTGGAATATCAATCGGACAACGTGGCCTTGGCCCGCGAAATCACTGACAAACTCCTGCTGCAATATCGGGAAGGAGTGGTGCCGCTCACCGACCTGCTCAACGCACAAACGGCGCTTTCCGAAGCCGAGACGAACTACTGGCAGCAAGTGTTCGGCTACAAACTCGCGGTGCTGAAATTGCTGAAGGCATCAGGGAGACTTGAGGACTTGAAGACACGGTAGAAAAATGCAAGACCTCCGAAGCGCCGAAACGCCCGGAGGTCTTGCATTTTTCTGTGACCACGACTGGAGTCGAACCAGCACATCCATAAGGACACCACCCCCTCAAAGTGGCGCGTCTACCAATTCCGCCACGTGGCCGTTAGTAGGCATTGAGTGCAATCAAGGGTTATTAGGAGCCATTTTCAAGAGCAATCTTCAAAATGGGAGTGCAAAGGTAAAGTCGTTTAGGAAAAAAAGAAGACGCGGCTCAAAAATTTCTCTCAAACATGCTCATGCCTGCCTCCCCCCCCACACTATCGGACATTATTTTGTGCTGCAAAGACACAATGGCACAAAATGCGGCAAATCAACGCGTATTTTGCTTTGCGTCTTTGTGACTTCGTGGCAAATTTGAAAATGTCCGGTCGTGTGCTCGCACCCTCTCTATGATGCTTAACTAAACACATCCTTCACCCGCTCGAAGAAACTTTTGTCTTCCTTTGCCGGAGCGGGTGTGAAATTGGGCATATCGCGCAGTTTTTCCAGCAAACGACGTTCCTCGTCGGTCAATTTTTTGGGCGTCCACACATTGACATGGATCAGCTGGTCGCCACGCTGATAGCTCTGGAGCGCCGGCAGGCCCTTGTCTTTCAGGCGAAACACTTTGCCGGACTGAGTGCCTGCGGGCACCGTGATGCGTGCCCTCCCATCCAAGGTAGGCACTTCCAATTTGGAGCCAAGCGCGGCATCGGCGATATTGAGGAAGAGTTCGTAGTGTATGTTGTTGCCTTCTCGGGTAAATTCGTCGTGAGGAATCTCTTCGATGGTGATGACCAAATCCCCCGGTGGGCCTCCTTTGGCTCCGGCATTGCCTTTGCCCGACATGGAAAGCTGTATGCCTTCGTGCACGCCAGCGGGAATATCCACATCAATAGTCTCCTCGCCAAACACGCGCCCGTCACCTCTACATACGTTGCATGGCGACTTGATGGTCTGCCCCGAACCGCTACAAGTAGGGCACTGAGCGGCAGTCTGCATCATGCCAAAAGGTGTCTGCGTGACGCGGTTGACCATGCCCGACCCTCGACAGGTAGTACAAGTTTCCACAGCGTTGGCATCGCGGGCGCCAGAGCCGCCACAAGTGCCACAAGTAACTTGCTTCCTGACCTTTATCTTCTTATTGACCCCGCTGGCGATTTCTTCCAAAGTCATTTTGACTTTGATGCGCAGGTTGGTGCCGCGCTCGCCGCGAGGCCGCGCGCCGCCGCCACCGCGTCGTCTGCCACCGCCAAAGAACTCGCCAAAGATATCGTCGGTATCAAAGCCAAAGCGACGCAGGATTTCGTCCATGTCCATCCCTTGGAATCCGCCCCCGGGGCCGCCGCTCATGCCTTCCATGCCAGCATGGCCGTAGCGGTCGTAACGCGCTTTTTTGTCGGCATCGCTCAACACATCATACGCCTCTGCGGCCTCCTTGAATTTTTCTTCTGCCGACTTGTCGCCGGGGTTGCGGTCTGGGTGATATTCCAAAGCCTTTTTGCGGTAGGCTTTTTTTATGTCGTCGGCGCTAGCGTTTTTCGCTACGCCCAACACCTCGTAATAGTCTCTTTTTGCCATTGTGTTGATTGGTTATTCGGTTATTTGTTGACTTGGTTATTTGATTATCGAACAACCAGACACTCAACTAACCCAAGCCCCATTTATTTCCCTACCACCACCTTGGCAAAGCGAATGATGCGCTCGCCAAGCGTGTAGCCGGGTTCGAGAATGTCAATGATTTTGCCTTTTAGTTCGTCGGATGCGGCAGGCACTTCCGCCACAGCCTCATGTACGTCAGCATTGAACTCGTCGCCGGGTTGGGTGTCAATGGCCACAAGCCCGCGGCTTTTCAGCGTGTTGACGAGTTTTTGGTGTATGAGGGAGGTGCCTTCCGTCAATGCGTCGCTTTTTTCCGCCCTGTCAAAATCGTCCAAAATGGGCAAAAGGGCTGTCAGGATGTCACGTCCGGCGGTCTGGATTAGCTCCATTCTTTCGCGGGCAGTGTTGCGCTTGAAGTTTTCGAAATCCGAATAGAGATAAAGATACTTGTTGCGGCTTTCGTCCAATTGTTCTTGCAATTCGCGCAATTTTTCGTCAGTTGATGGTGATTCGGGCGGTTCAGCCGCCACCACTTCCTGTTCTTCCGTTGCTTCCATTTCGGGCGCATGGCTCTCTTTTTCCATCATATCGAATATCTTTTTGAGCGTTTTTTTCATAAAAAATTGGTTTTCAAACGAAGGGGATTTTGGGCGTAAGGGCGATGCACAATTTTTATGCCCTGCCCCCAGACGCGCCATTTTGTCAGCGAGTGGCCAAACGCTCGGCGAGCGTTTTCTCGATTTGCGCAGGCTGCCAATTCACGCCCATGATATCACCATCGGGATTGAGCAAAAAAGTGGCGGGAATGGCTTTGACGTTGTAAAGCAGGGAGGCGCTGCCGCCAAAATCCGCCGACTCCATGGCATGATGGCGCCACGTCAACCCGTCGCGCTCGATGGCACGTTGCCACGCCAGTTCGGTCTTTTCAATGCCCACACTAAACACCTCAAAGCCTTGGCCGTTGTATTTTTGATAGATGGCGGCCAGTTTGGGATTCTCCGCTCGGCAGGGGCCGCACCAACTTCCCCAGAAGTGGAGCAATACATATTTTCCTTTCAAATCGTGAAGTCGCGCTTTCTGGCCATCGGCCAAAGTGACTTCAAAATCGGGTGCCATATCGCCCGCCCTGAACCGGGGTTGGCGATATTGGTACCAAGCAAACACCAAAGTGGCTAACAACGCGAACGCGCCAATGCGCATGAGAGAGGACTTATCCATGTTTGATTTTGTTTTTCTCGAAAAACGAAGCACAAATATCCGACGTGCTGCATCGGCAAGGCGCTACTTTTGTCGCCGTTTTCAAAAGATTTTCAATTTGTGTTACCATGTTAAGAATTGACCCGCTTGAAATCGCCACCAAAGACTTGCACCAATTTATTCTAAGTGCGGTGGCACCTCGTCCGATTGCCTTTGCCAGCACATTGAGCACCGATGGGGTGCCCAATCTGGCGCCGTATAGTTTTTTCAACGCCTTCAGCAGCAACCCGCCCATTTTGATTTTTTCCAGCAATCGCCGCGTGTCCAACAACACGACGAAAGACACTTTGAAAAATGTGGAAGAAACGGGCGAGGTAGTCATCAATGTCGTGCCGCACCGCATCGTTCGTCAGATGGCGCTATGCAGCGTCGAATATCCCGCCGAGGTGAATGAGTTTGAAAAAGCGGGATTCACGCCGCTGCCATCCGAAAAAGTCAAGCCCTTTCGGGTGGCCGAAAGCCCCGTGCACATGGAATGCAGGGTGGACAAGATACTCCCGCTTGGCGACAAGGGAGGAGCAGGCAACTTAATCATCTGCAACATCGTGCTGATGCACATCGCGGAGGAGGTGCTGACCGAAAATGGCCGTATTGACCCACATAAAATTGATTTAGTGGCTCGCATGGGGCGCTTCTACTACGCTCGCGCTAGCGGCGATGCCATTTTTGAGGTGGTGCAGCAGGTGACGGCGCTCGGTATCGGCTTCGATGGGCTGCCCACGGGCATTCGATACAGCAACGTCCTGACGGGCAACAACTTGGGGCAATTGGCGGCGCTCACCGTGCTGCCTTCAAGAGAGGAGGCAATGACCTTGGCCGCCACCGACGGGCGGGTGCGAGCGGCGCTTGCGGACACATCGGCTCCTGCCGCGTTGTTTGCCTACGCCAAAGAGGCGCTCGATAAAAACGATGTGGAATTGGGCGCAAAAATGGCTGTGTTGGCCGATTCGCTTTTAAAAGGCTGATACCACACTACTGGACATTATTTCTGTTTTGCAAAGACACAAAGGCACAAAATGCGACAAATCAATCAGTCTTTTGCTTTGTGCCTTTGTGGCAAATCTGAAAATGTCCGGTAGCTTTGGACTGATATACTTCGCGCCGCCAGGTTTTGGGCGTGGCTCAAAGCGCAATCTGTTCAAAATCAGGGACGTCAATAATGGCCATCTGACAAATCCTTGCGAATCAAGGTATAAAATGCCCTTATAGTCAACGCAAATCAGCCCCGTCCGCTTCACTTGGCCGGGCAAGCCCCTGAGTACAGGGTCTGACAAGGTGGTTTTGAACGAACAGTGCTCGCAACCCTTTGGAAGTCATGCAAATCAATCAAGGAAATCCCTGCCTTGCCAACCGGCAGGTTCAAATCCTCTTTAATCTGGGTATAACAGGAAAAAGCCCCCTATTTCTTTTCCCCACCCAAAAGACCCTAAACAAAAAAAGCCACCCCGTCTGAGGTGGCTCTGTGGGCGCAGAAGGATTCGAACCTCCGACCCCCTGCTTGTAAGGCAGGTGCTCTGAACCAGCTGAGCTATGCGCCCAAATCGCAAAAGCGGCGGCAAATGTACGCGCAAGCCTTTTTGAAAACCAAACTGTTTTTCAAGAAAAAAAACCGCGCTTCAAAATCCTGTTACCTTTGAGCGTGTTATCGAATACGTTACGTTAACTATTGACTCAATGAAGCACCTTTCGCTTGGCGGCCTGACTTTAGTATCGCTCATCATTGGCTGCACTTCCCCACCCTGTCTTTCGCCCGAGGAAACCGCGCAAACATGGCAAGCATGTATTGACAAAAATCGGTTCGACTGCGCACGCGAGCTCAGCACGGGCGAGGCGCTGCTCTATGTGGATGAACTGGCCAGCTACAACAAGGGTACCGACACGTTGGATTGGGAAAACAATGTGCTGCTCAACCTGCGGTGCCAAATCACGGGCGACTCCGCTATTTGCAGCTACCACTTCGAAGACGAATTGGGCGAGCCGCTGCCCGGTTATTTGGGATTGTTGCGGGTCAAAGGCTATTGGTTGGTGAACCGTGTCAATTTTGATGAGTTGATGCCTATTGACACCTTCCGGCCCGGCGACGAAAACCTTGTCTTCCCGCCAGATTCGCTCGAGGGGGAATTGGAATGAAGCGATAGCCTAATCATCCGCATCGCTTCTTTTTCCAAAAGGTATGGCGCCAAACCACGCAAGGCATCCCAACAGCATAAGCGTTTTGTGGGTGTCGAGCGTGATGCTTCCTTCAAACACAAGTATGGAGGGCAGCAAGGTCAGCACTAAACCAAGTGCTCGCAACAAATGGAAAATGCCTTTTTTCATGCTCTCTTTTTTTGAAAAACATAACTCAGCAGCGCATACACGGCGACTGCCACAAACCACCCCGGCAAACCGAGAAAGAATATCTCCACCCCGAAGGCACGGTTGATGAAGACACAGGCCCCAAGCGTCGAGAACCAAGTAAGCGCCGCTGCCCAGTTCCAGTGCAGATGTCGCAGCGCCGCCAAATTGCTTTGAAGCCCCCATTTCGGGAATATCCAAACATCCATAAAAACGATGGCCCCCATTGGCATCAGCAAAAGGCCGTAGAGCGCCACAAAATCGAGCAGGCGCATGACCAATGCGGGAAAACAAGCCGCCACGGTGGTTGTCAATCCTACGATTAGAGTCACTTTCCATGTTTTTGAAGCAGGCATCACAGCCTGCACCGCCAGTCCCGCGCGGTAGATGGTCGGGTTGGCGGTGGTCCAGCCTGCCACGATGACGCACACCGCCCCCGCCACGCCAGCGGCATAGTAGGCGATGGGGCCGGGAGCAAATTCTTGCGCGTTTTGGCTTTTTTGCAAAAAAACAGCGTACAGAATGCCCGATGCCAACCATGCCAAGTAATGCCCGACAAACATCCCGCCTGCGGAGGCAAAGCCCGCCTGCCACGACTTGGCATAGCGCAACACCGACAAATCCGCCATGCCGATGTGCATAGCCATGTTGCAAAACCACGCAAAAAACAAAACGTGCCAAAAGCCGAATTTCGATTGCCCTTCTATCGGCACGCCTGTCCAAATTTTACTTTCGGCAACCGACCAAAAATCGCCCGCGTCGCTGACACCCAACTCCGGCAACACAGCAATGGCAGCCGCAAGAAAGACCAGAATCATCCACGGGGCAGCCAAGTTGGAAAAGCGCGACACTTGGTCGTAGCCAAGCATGGCCACCAGCGTCGTCGCCATCCCAACAACCAATACCGTGACGACCCAGCCCACACCCGAAGGTAGCCAATCAGACAGCTTGGCCATCGGCAAATCAAAAGGGATACCCACCGCTGTGGCCGACACGGCTATCATGGAGCCTGCGAGAAAACAAAACATCAGCGCATTGACGAGATTGTAGAGCGTGACCAACCGTTTCCCGCAAATTTTTTCCAGCTTGAAATACAGGGTGATGCGCTCCCGCACCGCGATGGGCGCACAAAGGAACGCCCAGCTCAACACAGCCAACAAGTTGCCCAACAACAACCCAAGCACCAAGTCGCCCGCCGCGACCCCGTGCGCCACGAACAACGGGCCGATGACGAACTCCGTGCCAGCGGTATGTTCGCCAGCGTACATTCCGAGGAAGCTGCGCCAACTTTTCCATCGCGTGGCTGGCACAGGCGTTTTTTCAAATTCCTGCACGCTTTCGAGGCGAGCGCCGAGTTTTGAAAACATTTTGCCGATGTTGATGAATTTTTTCCGAGCGCCAAGGCGAGCATTTTACAGAAAAAAAAACACGCAAAACGAAAAAAAGCAGCCGGCCAAACTCGCCCCGCACAACCTAACTTTACGCCCCACATTTCACCTTCAAGAATCCTTGCGGAAGCCCCCCCTTTTTTGTGTCAATATATTTTTTCAAACAAAATTCCATGACCGTGCCTGCTGCGTTCAATCACGTCAAGTATCTCTGGGACGAACAAAAAGCCGCCGAATTGGCGGGCGACGAAATCGCGCTCTTTCTCTACCGCTCCAACATTTTGGGGGCAGACCTGCGCATCACCAATTACGGCGGCGGCAACACGTCCTGCAAAACCATCGAACGCGACCCGCTCACCGGCGCGGCAGTAGAGGTGCTATGGGTGAAAGGCTCTGGCGGCGACATCGGAACCCTCACGCGCAGGGGCATCGCAGGCCTGTATGTGGAAAAACTGCACCAACTGAAAAGCCGATACCGAGGCATCGAATGGGAGGACGAAATCGTGGAACTACAACGCCACTGCCTTTTCGACCTCGATAGTGCCGCACCGAGCATTGACACACCCCTTCATGGCCTGCTCCCCTTCCGACACATTGACCACCTCCACCCCGATGCCGTCATCGCAGTGGCTGCCGCCAAAGACAGCCGCGCCATCACCCGCGATATTTGGGGCGACACCATGGGGTGGGTGCCTTGGCAACGCCCCGGCTTCGACTTGGCGCTGCAACTGGAAAAATGCCTGCAAGAAAACCCCGACATTCGAGGCATCGTGCTGGGCGGACACGGCCTTTTCACTTGGGGCGACACCTCCCACGCTTGCTACACCAACAGCCTCGAAGTCATCGAAATGGCATCCGCGCACATCGAGCGGAATCTGGGCAAAAAACGCCCGGTGCTCGGAGGCTCAAAAGTCGAAAGCCTCCAAGCGGCCACCCGACAGTCACAGGCAGCCCGCATCGCCCCAGTATTGCGCGGGTTGTGCTCGAGCCACCGCCGAATGATTGGCCACTTCACCGACGACGAACGGGTGCTTGAGTTTATCAACTCGCACGATTTGGAACAACTGGCCCCGCTTGGCACCAGCTGCCCCGACCACTTCTTGCGCACCAAAATCCAGCCGTTGGTCTTGCCAATCGCTCCCGATGCGGACACGTCCGACCTCCGTGCCATCCAGTCAGCCTTGTCACCCGCATTCGAGGGCTACCGGCGCGAATATGCCGCCTACTATGAGGCATGCAAGCGCCCCGATAGCCCTGCCATGCGCGACCCCAACCCGGTCGTGTTGCTCTATCCGGGCGTGGGGATGTTCACTTTTGCAAAAGACAAACAGACGGCACGGGTGTCCAGCGAATTTTATCTCAACGCCATCAACGTGATGCGCGGCGCGGAAGCCATTTCTGGGTACACCGCCCTACCCCGTCAGGAAGCCTTCAATATTGAGTATTGGCTGTTGGAGGAAGCCAAATTGCAGCGTATGCCAAAAGAAAAACCGCTATCGCGCCGCGTAGCATTGGTGACGGGGGCTGGCGGTGGTATCGGCATGGCCATCGCAGACAAACTGGCTGCCGAAGGCGCCAACGTGATGCTTGCCGACATCGTGGAAGAACGCCTCATCGAGGCCGCGAAATCATATTCCCGCGATGCCGCAGCCTACACCGTTTGCGATGTGACGAACGCCGAATCCGTGCAACAAGCCTTCGCTCGCACCTGCCTGATGTTCGGAGGCGTTGACATCGTGGTGCACAGCGCGGGTCTGGCCATTTCAAAACCCCTGCTCGACACCACCCTCGACGATTGGAACCTCTTGCAAGACGTGCTCGTGAAAGGACAATTTCTCTTGGATAAAAATGCCGTAGCCATCATGCGAGCGCAGGGATTGGGAGGCGACATCGTGCATATCGCCAGTAAAAACGGCCTCGTGGCTGGCCCCAACAACATCGCCTATGGCGCAGCCAAGGCCGCCCAGCAACACATCACGCGGCTATTGGCCGCCGAGGTGGCGCAGGATAAAATTCGGGTGAACACGGTGAACCCGGACGGTGTCATCATAGGCAGCAAAATATGGGAAGGAGCGTGGGCCGAAGGCAGAGCCAAAGCCTACGGCATCTCCGTGGAGGAGTTGCCGCAATACTATGCTCAACGCAACCTGATGCACGAAATCATTCGCCCGGAAGACATTGCCAATGCCGTGTTCGCGTTCGTCGCCCTCCTCGACAAAAGCACGGGCAATATGCTGAATGTGGACGGCGGCATGGCGGCGGCTTTTGTGCGGTGAGCGCGTGGTGGGAAGCCTCGTTCGCAAGGGACTTTCCTTTTCATCTTTCTAAAAAAGGCAAAACTTACCCATGATGTCTTTCGCTGGAAGACGATTTTTACCGAAGTCGTCTGTCTTCCAAAGACGGTTTGTCAAAATCAATAAAACCAACCCAACGTGACGATTCAGACCTCTCACATCGAAGCACACAACGACAAACGTATCGGCGAACATCGAGCGCAATATGCTTTTTTGGAGCAGCAACTCGATAAAAAAGGACTTCGCGCCGACGACATAGCGGAACGTGTCGCCGCCTTTCAGGTAGCCGTGCCGAGCTGGGCATTGGGAGCGGGCGGCACTCGATTTGGGCGTTTTCCTATCGGAGGAGAGCCGGGCAATCTGACACAAAAACTCGACGACGTGGGGCTTTTGCACGCGCTCACCCGCTCCGCAGGCGCTATTTCACTGCATATTCCCTGGGACATGCCCACTGACCCGACTGCCACCCGTGAGCAGGCAGATGCGCTTGGCATCCGCTTCGACGCTGTCAATTCCAACACCTTCCAAGACCAGCCGGGGCAGCGCCTCTCCTACAAATTTGGCTCCCTGTGCAACGTGACCCCCGCGGTGCGCCAGCAAGCCATCGAGCACAATCTGGAAGTCATCGAAATCGGTCGGCAACTCGGCTCGAAAGCCATCACCGTGTGGCTGGCCGACGGCTCGTCTTTCCCGGGACAATTGGACTTCCGCCGAGCTTTGCTACATACACAGGAAGCCTTGCAAGAAATCTATCGCCATTTGCCGGATGATTGGCGAATGTTCATAGAGTACAAGCCTTATGAGCCTAATTTTTATTCGATGGTCGTGCAGGACTGGGGCACCTCACATTTTCTGGCGCAATGCTGCGGGGAAAAAGCCTTTTGCTTGGTGGACCTCGGCCATCATCTGCCGAACACCAACATCGAACAAATCGTGGCGACGCTCCTCATGCTTCGCAGACTCGGCGGCTTTCATTTCAACGACAGCAAATACGGCGACGACGACCTCACTACTGGCAGCATCAGGCCATATCAATTGTTTCTCATTTTCAACGAATTGGTGGATGGAATGGAGGCGAACGAATTGGCCTGGATGATTGATGCCAGCCACAACCTCAAGGACCCGCTCGAAGACCTCATGCAAAGCTTGGAGGCCATCCGATTGGCACTCGCACAGGCGCTGCTGGTGGATAGGGATGCGCTTCGGGAAGCACAAGCCGACAACGACGTGGCACGCGCCCAAACGCTGTTGCAGGATGCCTTCCGCACCGACGTGCGGCCTTTGCTGCGAGAGGCCCGGCGGCGCAGCGGGGCAGCCTTGGAGCCGCTTGAACTCTACCGCGAACTCAATGTGCGCGGTCGGCTTATCGCCGAGCGGGGCACCAAAACAGTGGCTACCGGGCTTTGACGAAACGCTTTCGGGTCTGGCACGAACGATAGGGGCGTGTCAATCAATACCTTGATTAACAAAGTTTTTTGGCAATCACCCACTCCCAAATAAGCACAACCTGTCCTAAAACATCGGGATTGGCACATTCCCAAATTGCACTCAATCCTTGTACGGGTCGTACATATCCGGCGCGGCCATCGCCACGCCGATGGGCTTGAGGCGGTAGCATATTTCGATGGTGCCCTCGTGGAAGGCCAGCACTTGATAAAGTTTTTTGTAGCACTCTGGTGCCTCGTCGGCACCGCCGCCGCGCAGTGTGATGCCTTTTTTCTTTATCTCCTTTTTCACTTTTGGCCAGTCCACCGCCCCTTTTGTCAGGTATTCCACCTTGCCGTTTTTCCAGCGTTTTTTCCCGGCGGCTTTGTTGCGGCTCATGGCGCGGCCCGCGCCGTGCACCGTTGAGTACAAGCCTTTTTTGCTCAAATCCGAATCCACCCCCCTCACAATTACCGAAATGTCGGTCATGTTCGCCCCGATGAAACCATATTGCCCGGGGAAAGCAGGAGTGGCTCCTTTTCGCACGACGTAGTATTTTTCGCCGAAATGCTCCTCTTCCCACAAGAAATTGTGGTGGTTGTGGACTTCAAAAAGCGATTGCGCACCGAGTATTTCCAAAACTTTTGACACCACCACGTCGCGGCCCGCGTATGCGTATTCGCCCGCAAGACGCATGGCGGCGAGGTAATCCTGACCGAGTGCCGAACTGGCGTCGAAAAGGATGGGCGGAGCGTCCATGCCGCCTTCGTTCACATGGTCGTCGAAGGTTTTCCCTTTGGAAAGGGCGATGAAGCCCGTGGTGGTCTTGTGGCCGAAACCGCGCGACCCGAAGTGAACACCGACCCATACCCAGCCTTCTTCATCCTCAAACAAATCCACGAAATGGTTGCCGGAGCCGACCGTGCCGAGTTGGTTCATGGCGGCTTGAATCATTTTGCGCTGAGGCTTGAATTCGGCTTTGGCGATGTGGTCGAACACAGGGTGGTCAATGGGCTTTGGGTTTGGGCGACCGATGCCGAAGCCGATTTGCTTGAAAACTTCGTCCATTACCTTTTCGATATTCAGGTCGGCGGCGCGGATGTTTGTTTGGGTGGCCTTGTTGCCGCAGGCAATGTCGAAGCCGACTCCTGAGAGGCTGATTTTGTTCTTATATGCCATCACGCCACCAATAGGGTGGCCGTAGCCATAGTGCGCGTCGGCGGTCAAGGTGCCGAGGTCGTCGGGCGAAGAGGCGCATCGGCGGATTTGCTCGATGGCTTTTTCGTCAATGATGGGTTCGCCGAAAATTTGCAGGTGTGTCATTAGAGTCAGTTTGCAGTCGGGGGCGACGCGAGTTGGGGGTTGCAGGAAAAAAATCGGCGTGAAAACATAAGGTGCACGGCTAAAAGTTCCGGCTTGGCCGACGTGGGGGGGGATGTTGGGATGCACACGTCATTGCTCTCCCCCGCTCTCCCGCCGCTCGCGCTCCCAGTCCGTTCGCGCCAACACGATGACGACGAAGCCTGCGATGACCATGATGATTTTCACCACGAAGGCGAACAGTCGCCCCATTTTTTCCAAAAAGGAAAGAAACACCCACTGCACGCCCACCAATTGAAGGATAAGCGCCGAAAATCCAATGATGATGAGCGCAAAGCCAAGCAGCGTCAGCAATCCTTTATTTTTCATGCTTTGTTGATTTGCCCACCCGAAAGAGCTGGTCGGGCGGGTTGATTGGTTGATTTGTTGAACGGAACACCACTAACTTTGGCCATCCAAATTTGTTTAGCCTGACCAACATAAATCGTAGGAACTTGCCCTACCACAAAACTTCACCACCTTGTCGCAATCCACTATCAAACTCATCGAATGCCCCCGCGATGCCATGCAGGGGCTGAACGACTTTATCGAAACCGACGTGAAAGCCGCCTACATCAACCAGTTGTTGCGCGTGGGTTTCGACACGATTGATTTTGGGTCGTTTGTCAGCCCCAAGGCGATTCCGCAGATGCGCGACACCGCCGAGGTGCTGGCAAAGTTAGACCTTTCCGGCACGTCCACGAAATTGCTCGCCATCGTGGCCAATGAGCGAGGGGCGCAGGATGCTTGCCGTTTCCCCGAAATCCAGTATCTGGGCTACCCGTTCAGCATCAGCGAGACGTTTCAGTTGCGCAACACCAACGCCACCATCGCCGAAAGCGTGGAACGCACGAAAGCGATTCAGGAACTTTGCGAGCGGCATGGCAAACAATTGGTGCTCTATATCTCGATGGGTTTTGGCAATCCTTATGGCGACCCGTGGAACGTAGAAATCGTGCAGCGTTGGGTGAACGAGTTGGTGCCGCTCGGCATCCGTATCTTTTCGCTTTCCGACACCATCGGCTGTTCCAACCCGCAGAACATCTCCTATCTCTTTGGCAACCTGATTCCTGCTTACCCGGACATCGAATTCGGCGCACACCTGCACACGCTGCCGCACAACTGGCGCGAAAAAATAGATGCCGCTTGGCGCAATGGCTGCCGCCGCTACGACGGCGCCATGCGCGGCTTCGGCGGCTGCCCGATGGCTAAAGACGATTTGACGGGCAACATGGCGACGGAAAATCTTGTCGCTTTTTTCGACGATGTGCAGGCTGAGTTGGGTATGGATCGTGCGGCGTTCGGCGAGGGTTTTCGGATGGCGGGGGAGGTGTTTCCGCATTAACTTTCAGAAGTTCGCCAATTTTTGAAAAATTTTGGTCGTTGGCATTTTTACTTTTGCCCCGTTTTTTCATCTGGCCCAAAAATTGGGCGGATAACGTATTGTGTTCCACTTCGACCTCGCCAAAATTCTCGCTCAGTTTGTCTATCACCCGGAGTCGCCGCTGATATTTAGCAGCGGCCTTTTTTTATTTTTGTTCTTGGGCTTTTTGCTCATTTACAGGGCGCTCCAACCCCACGAACGGCCTCGCATCCTGTGGGGCATCGTGTTTTCCATTTTTTTCTACTACAAAAGCAGCGGCATCTACTTCCTGCTGCTGGTGGCAAGCGTAGTGGTGGATTTCAATCTCGCCAAATGGATAGAGCAGGCCGACACGAAACAAAAGAAAAAGTGGCTGCTGGTGCTGAGCCTTGTGGCCAATTTGGGGATGCTGGGCTATTTCAAATACACCAACTTCTTGGCCGGATGGTGGAACGGGCTGACTGGCGCAAGCATCGGGCCATTCGACATTTTCCTGCCAGTGGGCATCTCGTTCTTCACTTTTCAGTCGCTTAGCTACACAATTGATGTGTATCGGGGCCAGTTGAAGGCGCTCGACGATATTTGGGACTATACTTTTTTCGTCACGTTTTTCCCCCAAATGGTGGCGGGGCCGATAGTGCGGGCTGCTGACTTTTTGCCCCAGATTCGCCAGCCGCTTTTTATTTCAAGGGAAGATTTCGGGCGGGGCGTGTTTTTGTTTTGCATCGGATTGTTCAAAAAGGCTGTCATTTCGGACTATATCAGCATCAACTTCGTGGACCGCGTGTTCGACTCCCCTTTGCAATACACTGGGCTGGAAAATCTCTTCGGGGTGTATGGGTATGCCTTGCAGATTTATTGCGATTTCAGCGGATACACGGATATGGCGATTGGTATTGGGTTGCTGCTGGGCTATAAGTTTCCCATCAACTTCGACTCGCCCTATCAGTCGCTGAGCATTACCGAATTTTGGCGGCGTTGGCACATCTCGCTCTCTTCTTGGCTGCGCGACTATCTCTACATCGCCATCGGGGGCAATCGCGGCAGCGGTTTGGGCACATGGCTTTTTCCGGGACTGTTTTTGTTCTTTGCGTTGGGCGCGGCAGTGTCGAAAGGTTGGCTGGCAGGCGAATGGGGTTGGCTGGGGCTGTGGTTGGTGGCGGTTGCCATCCTGACGTTGCCTCCCTTGCTTCGGAACGACCGCAGGGGGCTGACGACGAATCTGAATCTTTTTACCACGATGCTGCTTGGCGGTCTTTGGCATGGCGCGGCTACTCGGTTCATTCTTTGGGGCGCGCTGCATGGGCTGGCTTTGGCAGCGGAGCGTTGGGTGCGGCAGATTTTCCCCCGTTCGCCAGGTGGCTTTCGCCAAGCGATGGGCGGCCTGTGGACTTTTCACTTTGTGTGCTTCTGCTGGATTTTTTTTCGCGCGGAAAACATGGAGAGCGCCCAAGCCATGCTGCATCAGATTGCGTTTGATTTTCGCGCGGGCATTTTCTCCGAGTTCATGGCAGGCTACGCAGAGGTAGTCTTCTGGATGGCGCTCGGCTATGGGTTGCATTTGTTGCCCAAGGCGTGGGAAATGAAAGCACAAGACACGGTGACTGCTCTTCCTCTGCTTGGCAAGGCCATTTTGCTTACGCTTGTCGTTGTTTTGGTGATGCAGGTGAAGTCGTCGGAAGTGCAGCCGTTCATCTATTTTCAGTTTTGAGGCTTGAGTAGGGAGTGCATTTTAAATTTTCACAAGCAAGTTTTCTTCGGCTTCGCTGACTGCCACACCCATGTTTTCATGCGTTTGCTTGACAAGCAGCGATGCTCGTTTTATCGGGTTCTGAGGTGTCGTCCCGGAAGCATGGAGGGGTGACATCTCAAAAACAGGCCGAGGTGTCATCTTTTTCGTTCCTCAAAAGATGACACCTCTTACAAACCGAGAATAGCTGCCTGACGAGGGGGAGCTTCATCGTGCATAGGGCGCCACATCTTGGCCGCAAAATTCGCCAGCGAGGTACTTGTAATAACCCGCCACACCTATCATACCCGCGTTGTCAGTGCAATACTGGAAGGCAGGTATGTAGGTCGCCCAGCCCTCTTGTTGTCCCATTTCCTCGAAGGCTTGCCGCAGGGCCGAGTTGGCGCTCACTCCGCCAGCGATAGCGACTTCCCGGATGCCCGTTTGGCGTGCCGCCTTGCGGAGTTTTTTGAGCAGGATGGTGACGATGCTCGTTTGGATGGAGGCGCAGATGTCGTGCAGGTTTTCCTCAATGAAGAGGGGGTTTGCTGCGACTTCTTTTTTCAAAAAATACAAAATCGAGGTTTTCAGGCCGCTGAAACTAAAATTCAGGCTCGGCACGGCTGGTTCGGGGAAAGGGAAACGCGGCTGCCCTTCGCGGGCGAGTTTGTCAATGAGCGGCCCGGCGGGGTAGCCGAGGCCAAGCAGTTTGCCAGCTTTGTCAAATGCTTCGCCTGCTGCGTCGTCGAGCGTTTCGCCGATGATTTCCATGTCGAGAAAATCGCGCACCCACACGATTTGGGTGTGGCCGCCGCTCACCGTGAGGCAGAGAAACGGGAAGCGAGGCTTGGGCGTTTCGGCAAAATGTGCCAGCACATGCGCTTGCAGGTGGTTGACCTCCATCAATGGCAGGTTGCGGCTCAGCGCGAAGGCTTTGGCAAAGGAGGTGCCGACCAAGAGCGAACCCATCAGCCCTGGCCCGCGCGTGAAAGCGACCGCGTTGATGTCTTCTTTGGCGACGCCCGCTTTTTTTAGCGCCCAGTCCACCACCGGGATGATGTTCGCCTGATGCGCCCGCGAAGCCACTTCCGGCACCACCCCGCCATATTGCCGATGGGCTTCCTGATTGGCGATGCAATTGGACAGCACCGCCCCATCGCGCACGATGGCGGCGGAGGTGTCGTCGCAAGAAGATTCGATGGCTAAAATTGTGACATTCATAGTGTGCTGGCCTTCATCTGTAAAAGCCATTTTTTTCAAAAATTATGGAGCAAAGTTACGACATTTGCAAGCATCCTTTGTTCCACGACATGGCGCTGACTTTGGCATGATTCTTAGTTGGTAAATGCCGCCTGAAACAAGGGTGTGTCATCGAACCGATTTCATCATTAACCACGTTTCTCTTTATGTTTGGAAGCAGTACAAAAGAAAAAAACACGGCTGCCGCAACCGTCGGCACCACCAGCGACAGCGCCACCACTACCGTGATCGCCAAAGGAACCGTCATTGAGGGCAAGTTTGTTTGCTCCGAAAACGTGCGTCTCGACGGGGCCATTCACGGCGAGGTGAAGGTGGACAAGCGATTCGTGATGGGCGACACCAGCTATGTGCAGGGCAACATTGACGCACGCGACGCAGCCATCAAAGGCAAGATAAAAGGCGATGTGCTGGTGAAAGAAGCGCTCCACCTCATGGACACGGCAGTGATAGAGGGCAACATCACGGCCAAGACGATGGTGGTGGAAGAAGGTGCCCGCTACAACGGCTCTTGCCGGATTGGGCAAGGCGCATCCGTCGCGCCTGTCGCGGCGAAGTGAGCGGCGAGACACAACGAATGAGGCCGGGAAAAGGAAACTGTGCATATTTGCGCCAGTTTTTGTTTCCCGGCCTTCTTATTTTCAGCATGGAAAAACTTGTTTTTGATTTCAAAGACCCAAGGCTCGATGCAGGCTCGGCGGCGCGCTGTGTCTTGAACGTGGTGATTGGAATGGAAAGTGTTTCCCTGCTGGTCACCGAAAAAAGCGGAGAGGTGCGTGCCCTGCAAACCAGACATCTCGCGCATACCGGGCGCGACTTTGACGATGCGGAGACCGCGATTCGCACGGTTTTTGGCGGCGAGCCTCTTTTTTCTTTGCCTTTTGCAACGGTCAATTGTGCCTTTTTCAACCTCAACGCCACCCTTGTGCCACGCCGGTTGTTGTTGACCGAAGATTTGGGAGCCTACTTCCAACTTTTGCTGCGTCCGGCCAATTACACCTACCATCATGACCCTTTGCCCGAATTTGACTGTCACTTGGTCTATGCCGTAGAACCCTGGGTGGCGCGACTGTGCGAGCAGTATTTTCCCGCTGCCAACACGATACACCTCTCGACCGCCATGTTGAAATACTGGCAACATCGGGCATCGCCCAGCGGCTACGAGGTGATGCTCAACGTGCGCAACCACGCGGCGCAAATCGCCGTGCTCGACCGCCAGAACCTGCTGCTCTACAATGCGTTCCAATTCCAAAAAAGCAGCGACCTGCTTTATTTTACCTTGCTGGCCTACGACCAGTTTCGCCTCTCCCCAGAGGAAATTGCCCTGACGGTATCGGGCAATCTGGCAGAACACACGGAGGACTACAAAACGCTCTTTCGGTATGTGCACACGATACGTTTGGGGCATTTGCCGCTCAGCGCCGTGTTGCCAGTGGAAGCCGACGGCTGGCCCGAGCACTTTTGGCTCGACCTGTTTTCCATTCCTCCATCAGCCATCCTCACCACTTAAGCCGCACGTTATGAGAATTATCGGAGGAAAATTCAAAGGCCGTCGCTTCAACCCGCCAGCCGACCATTGGCCAACACGACCCACAACGGATTACGCCAAAGAGGCACTTTTCAATATCCTAAACAATCAGCTGGACTTTGAGGCATCGAAGGTGCTCGACTTGTTTGGAGGCACAGGCAGCCACAGCTACGAGTTTATCTCGCGGGGTTGCGAGGACGTGACCTATGTGGACAAATTTGCTGATGCCGTGCGGTTCGTGCGCAAAACAGCGGCCCAATTAGGCATCGAGCCATGCATGAAAATATACCAAATGGATGTGTTTCGCTTCATCGAGCACGCGACGCAGCAATGGGACTACATATTCGCTGGCCCGCCCTACGCGCTGCCGACCATTGACACGATTCCCGACTTGATTTTTGAAAAAGGCTTGTTGCTGCCCGACGGGCTTTTTGTGCTGGAACACAACCCGCACCATGATTTTTTGAAGCACCCGCATTTGACCGACGTGCGCAATTACGGGAAGACGATTTTTAGTTTTTTCAAATAAAAAAAATCGCTGAGCGGAAGGGATGTCATTTGCAAATCAGCACGATGGGCGGCGTGGTTATTTTGTTGCTGACATTGCCCGCTCGGTCTTTGATGGATATGAGATAGGTGAGCGTATCGAACGCGACGGGTACCGTTTCGCAAGAAAACTTGAACCCATTCTCGTCCGTGTAAATGCAGCAGGTGGTAGGGAGCGCGACGGTGATGGTGCCAGAGATGCCGTTGCCCGCGCCTTGAGGCTCTATGTAAGGAATCGCGTAAGGCTCTTGGGGAAAACTGTCGCGCCCATCCTCGATAAAAATGCTTGGCTCATTGTCCACAGAGCCGAGGTCGCCGTTGCCATCGGTGAAAGAGAACGTGACGAGCACCGTGTCGAGTCCCAACTTCGATTGGCGCATGATGTTTTTGGAGAGGCTCACGAACTCAATGAACGGCTCTTTCGGATAATCCGGCGGCTTCACGCAGAATTGGAAAAAACAAATGGAAACAGTGGCGAGCAGCAACGCAACAAGCGAAACGGTTTTCTTCATAGCGTGAATTTGTACCTTTATTCGCCAAGATTCTTCGGCACGCCATGTTCGAAGTCCTTGATTTTGAAAGGCTCGAAATTTCAATCATGCCGAAAACTTGACGACGCGAAGTGTAGGTTGTATTTGATGTTCAAAATTGCGGTATTTTCAGGCTATGCAAACACCCAAACGGGCGGAATTATTGCCACTCTTGACGAATTTGGACTACAGGCGCTTCGAAGAGCTCGCACTGGCCGTATTTCATTATCAGGCCACGCACAACCCGCTTTACGCCCAATACCTGACATTGCTCAAACGTCTCCCCGCTCACCTTCCTCCTTCCACCCTCCACCCTTCACCTTCCACCCTCTACCCCACCCTCCCCATCCAATTCTTCAAAACAAATGAGGTCAAGACGGGTTCATGGGCGCCCCGGACGGTATTCACCAGCAGCGCCACCACCGGGCAGATGCCCTCCCGACATCTTGTGCGCGATGCGCAATTTTATCTCGAAAACACCCGGCGCGGCTTTTCACAATGGTATGGCGACCCGTCGGAATGGCGCGTGTTGGCGCTGCTGCCATCCTATCTGGAGCGCGAAGGCTCCTCCCTCGTGGCAATGGCCGATTATTTCATCCAACTATCCAAGCATCCCGAAAGCGGTTTTTTTCTTCACGATTTGGAACGCCTCCGCGACGTGCTGGCCATCTGCCGCGCGAACCGATACAAGACTTTGCTGCTGGGGGTTAGCTTTGCCCTGCTCGACTTTGCCGAACGGTACCCGATGAATCTATCGGGCATCACCATCATGGAAACAGGCGGCATGAAAGGTCGGCGACGCGAGATGACCCGCTCGGAGCTGCACGAAACACTCCGCGTGGCTTTTCAAGTGGATGCCATTCATTCGGAATATGGAATGACGGAACTGTTTTCGCAAGCGTACACACTGGGCGGCCCTCTTTTTGCCCCCGCAGCCACCATGCGCGTGTTTGCCACCGAAATCAACGACCCGTTCTGCCTCGTACCTCCCGGACGGACAGGCGTGCTGAACATCATTGACTTAGCCAACTTGGACACTTGCAGCTTCATCCAGACCGAGGATGTGGGCAAGGTCTATGCCGACGGGCGATTCGAGGTACTGGGGCGACTGGATGCCGCAGAGATGCGCGGCTGCAACCTGATGGTAGAATGAAAGCGCCAAGAAATGAGGGTATAGGCGTTATTTTTGAACGTTCAAATTTTGGCAGGTAGTGTCATTTTGGGGGTGATTTGGTATTTTTGCGTCAAACTTTATGAAATGGTATTAGATGTAAAATGCTGCCATAAATGTGGCTCTGAACACATTGTGAAAAACGGGTCGAACGCATCAGGCAATCCGAAGTACAAATGCAAGGCTTGCGGCTTCGGCGGGGTGTTTCAAACGCTTCGGAAAAGCGAGGAATTTAAAGAAATGGTCGTCAGGGCGGCCCAAGAACGCAGTTCGTCACGGGGTCTTGCCAGAACCTTTGGCATCAGTCACCAAACGGCTCTGAGGTGGATAAAAAAAAAGCGCAGTCCCTTCCCGACATCGTGACCACGTTGCTTCCGGCCAAGAAAAAAGACGTTCTCGAACTGGATGAATTATGGTCTTTTGTCTATTGCAAAGACTTTAAACGCTGGGTTTGGATAGCACTTTGCCGCAGAACACGTCAAATTGTCTCTTTTTTCATCGGCGACCGAAGCGAACAATCTTGTCGGCGGTTTTGGGAACTGATTCCGCCTGAATATCGAAAATGCCGAACGTTCAGCGATTTTTGGGAGGCATACGCCGCGGTTATTGATACAGGCAAACACAAGATGGTGGGAAAAGAATCCGGGGAAACTTCTCATGTGGAACGCTGGAACAACACCCTTCGCCAGAGAATTTGTCGATTCGTCAGAAAAACGCTATCCTTTTCAAAATCCGATGAAATGCACGAACTGTACCTCCATTTGTTCGTCTACAACTACAACATATCACTCATAAAATGACACTACCTTTTGGCAATGCCCCTCTAAGGCCTCAAATGACTTTTTGAATGCTCCATATTTAATGACCTTAATGACCTTAATGACCTTAATGACCTTTAATGACCTTTAATGACCTTAATTCATGAAACGAATCGGCTTGATGTCCGACACACACTCGCACCTTGACCAAAAGGTGTTTGAACACTTCGCCGAATGTGACGAAATATGGCACGCAGGCGATTTTGGGAACATGGAACTTGTGCGCCAATTGGAAGCGTTCAAGCCGCTCCGTGGGGTGTATGGCAACATTGACGGAGCCGACATACGAGCCGCCATGCCGCTCGACCTGCGGTTTGAGTGTGCGGGCGTGGCAGTCTTCATGACACACATTGGCGGCTATCCGGGCCGCTATGAGCCGCGTGTCAGGAAAATTTTGCAGGCAGACCCACCGCGCAACGGCCTGTTCATCAGTGGCCATTCACATATACTGAAAATAATGCCCGACCCTCAACTCGGATTCCTTCACATCAACCCCGGTGCCTGCGGTCATGAGGGCTGGCACAAGGTGAAAACTCTCGTGCGCTTCACGCTTGAAGAGGGACTTATTCGTGACTTGCAAATAATCGAGATCGGGAGTCGCGGCATACAAGGTGGAAAAGAAAAAATGGGCTAATTTTGCCCAGCGAGAATCAGAGGGACAATGCCTACCGTGCTCGGTCTCATAGTTCAACGGATAGAATAGAAGTTTCCTAAACTTTTGATGTGGGTTCGATTCCCGCTGAGACCACAAAAAGAGAGACTGTCCAACGAGGCTTGTTGGGCAGTCTCTCCCCGTTTTTATATGCCTTGCGCCGCCAAGTTTTGGGCATGGCGACGCGAGGCATATCAATAGCGCCTTTTTAGCAGGTAGCGCCGATTGTTGCCGACGAGCGTGATGTGCGCCACTTCCCAGCCCTCAGCATAAAAAACATTCAGACCATCCACGAGGCTGTTGAAATCAAGTCGTTTGCCATCCGCCTCGCTCACATAATCCTGTTTGGGATTGGGCTGGCCATAGTCCGCTATGAACGAGCAGCGCCCGTCAGGGCGAAATTGTGGGTCGAGTTCGACGTACTGACCCGTGTTGTCGGGCGTTAGCCTAACTCCTTTCACATAGATTTGCGCAAGGACTGCGATATGGCTGAATGCCAACAAAAGAGTGATGATTATTGCCTTTTTCATGGTTAGAACTGTTTTTTGGACAAAGAAAAAGGCGAATAATGACTTAAATAAGGTCTTAACCCGGAATTAACGGGGCGAATGATTTTAACATTTTGCCTTAACATTCGTTGCCAAACATCCGCAGCGCATTGGCGGTTGTCGCCTGCGCCACCTCTTCGAGCGAGAGCATCTTCACCTCAGCCAGTTTTTCGGCGACGTGGAGGACGTAGGCACTTTCGTTGCGCTTGCCCCGATGCGGCACGGGTGGCAGATATGGGGAGTCGGTCTCCAGTACGATATGCTCCAAAGATATTTCCTTCAAAAGGACGGGCAAGTCCGACTTGGGGTATGTGAGTACGCCGCCAATTCCGAGCATGAAACCCAACCCAATCATTTCTTTGGCTTCTGCCAGCGTGCCGGAAAAACAATGAAAAATCCCCCGCAGTCGGCCATCCTGCGCCGTGCGCACCACTTCAATCGCCTCCCGGTTGGCCTCCCTGCTGTGAATGACAATCGGCAACCGCAGTTCTTTCGCCCATTCGCATTGGCGGGCAAAAGCAACCTGCTGTATCGCCAAGGTTGATTTATCCCAATACAGGTCAATGCCCGTCTCGCCCACTCCCGCCCAGCGGCGTTCGCCAAGCCATTTTTCCGCCAGCGCCAGTTCTTGTTGGTAAGTGTCGGGTTGCACATGGCTGGGATGCAGCCCCATCATGGCAAAACAACTGTTGGGGAACGCGGCCTCCAAATCCAACATCGGCTGGATGGATTCGGAGTCAATGTTGGGCAGATAAATGCGCTCCACCCCGGCGGCCACCGCACGGCGCACCATGTCCGACCGGTCGTGGTCGAACTTTGGGGAGTACAAGTGCGCGTGCGTGTCTATGAGTTTCAGCATAAATTAAAAAACGCCATAAGTTTGTTGACTTACAGCGTTTTAGTCGGGATGACTGGATTCGAACCAGCGACCTCTTCGTCCCGAACGAAGCGCGCTACCGGGCTGCGCTACATCCCGCTCATTGGTTTTGGGGGCTTGTTTGAGCCGGACACGGGATTTGAACCCGCGACCTGCTGATTACGAATCAGCTGCTCTACCGCTGAGCTAATCCGGCTGATTTTCAAAAAGAGGCGGCAAAGATACACGCACACGCCCAAAACAGACAAGAAGTATTCCGAATTTTCGGAAAATTATAGTCAACACAAGGTGGTTGTGAGCGAACAACACTTGCAATCCTTTGAAAATCATGCGAATCAATCAAGTGCATCCCCGCCGTGCCAACGAGCAGGTTCAAATCCTCTTTAATCTGGGTCTATTCGGCTTACATGATTTCTCACTAACTTTGCTGAATAAGCCGCGATGCCATCCTTCATTTCACTTGCATCCATAACATTTACCCACATGAAGAAAATGTACATTTTTGGGCTGTTGCTTTCCTTGCCAACAGCTGCGCAGGCCCAGTTGAAATTTGAAAAAATCATTGGCGAAACCGATGGAGAAGACGTGGGCAGAAGCGTCATCAAGACGAACGACGGTCACTATGTGGTGGCTGGAAAAAAAGAAACCAACAACAACATTGACATCTTTTTGCTCAAAACCAGCACAGACGGAACGACCGTGTGGGAAAAAACTTTTGGCAGCTCGGAAGAGGAAGACGCCTATGCCGTACTTGAACTGGCTGACGGCGGATTCATGGTGTTGGGCTATGACTATGGCGCGGGCACCATGTTTTATCGAACAGATGCCTCAGGCAATTTGCTCTGGTCCAAAACAGTGACCTTGCCCGTTAAGTGCTTCGATTTTGTGAGAACGCCTGACAATGGGTTTGCCTTGGTTGGCGAGCACACCGGATTTTTTGCCGACTATCTTATCTACCTCATTCGCACCAACAGCGACGGCGACACCCTCTGGACTCGCCAATTCGGTCAGGGCAACAATGTGAACACCCCCTATTCGCTTGCACTCACCACCGACGGTGGCTTCGTGCTTACGGGCGAAACAACTAGCCCTCCCACCGCAGGCGAAAACGATATATTTCTCATCAGAACCGATGCCAATGGCAACCAACTCTGGGACAAGCGTTTTGGAACGCCAGCTCTTATCGAACAGGGCTACTCGGTGCTGCCGACAAGCGATGGCGGGTTTCTGGTTGGCGGAACGACAATTGATGCGCTATTCAGCAGCAGTAGCGGTTTTTTGATAAAAACAGACGCGAATGGCGACACCCTTTGGACCAGAACCTATGACTTTTCGAAGGACTATCTTTTCAACCAAATCGAGGACGTGGTGCTTACGGCTCATGGCGGTTACGCGCTGTGCGGTTGGGCTGGCGACTTTTCCGGCGACATCTTCGGCTTCATCCATCGGACGGATACGTTGGGCGCAGTCGTTCAAACCCGCCAGTATTACGGCGCGGGCATTTGCACGTTGAGGTCGGTCGCGCTGTCTGACGACGGAGAACTGGTGGCGACGGGTTTCACGCAAGGCTCCTTGCTCGGATTGCCCGACATATATCTTTTGAAGACCAATGACGTCGTGTTGTCAACAACAAAGCCCATCGAGCCGTTTGCGTCCATTTACCCCAATCCAGCCACGAGGGGACATCATTGGCAAATAACGTTGGCCGAAACCCCAAACCTTGCCGAGCGCCGCTGGACGCTGACAGACTTGAACGGAAAAACCGTCTGGCAACTGAACACCACGGCGACCCAAGTCAACATTCCCGTGCCACAGGCAGGCAACACATTCGTCCTCACCGTGATTTCACACATGGGAGACACCGTGAGCAGAAAGTTGCTGTCAGTAGATTGAAGTCGGTCACGTCTTTTTCCAGATTTTGTAATCCCCCTGCATTTCCTTGCGGTTCGTGGGCAACACCCGGAGTGGCTCGCAGGGGCGGAGCGATTCGTAACATTGGGCAGGCAACTGCTGATAAAGCCGGGTCCCTTCCGTTTTCCAAGCCAGCATCTCGTCGCAGACCGCTTTGACGACTTTGCCGGGGTTGCCCACGACCATGCTGCGCGGGGGAATTTTTTCCCCGCTTTTCAAAAAACACAGCGCACCGATGATACACTCATCGCCGATTTCAACCTCATCCATCAGCACGGCATTCATGCCCACAAGACTGTTGCGCCCAACAGTGGCGCCGTGAATGATAGCCCCGTGCCCGATATGTGCGGCAGCCTTCAGCAGGACGGTGACGCCGGGAAACATGTGCACCGTGCAATTCTCCTGCACGTTGCACCCGTCTTCGATGATGATTTCCCCCCAATCGCCGCGAATCGCCGCGCCGGGGCCAACATACACATCCCGTCCAATGATGACATTGCCCGTGACGGCTGCCTGCGGGTGAATGAACGCGCTTTCATGAATGACGGGGCGATAGCCGTTGAATTCATACACCATAACTATGTCTCTTTTGAAAAACGAAAGAACACAAAAGTCTGAAAAGCCAACCAATATAGTCAACGCAAATCAGCCCCGTCCGCTTCCACTTGGCCGGGCAAGCCCCTGAGTACAGGGTCTGACAAGGTGGTTTTGAACGAACGGCGCTCGCAATCCTTTGGAAATCATGCAAATCAATCAAGGAAATCCCTGCCTTGCCAACCGGCAGGTTCAAATCTTCTTTAATCTGGGTATAACAATATCGAAGCCCCGACGCGCCTCGTCTCTTTTTTTACCACAAATCACTTTGCGCTGCCACCCAAGCGGCAAAAAACACGTCACTTTCCTGTCACGAATACCCACTTCAACCTCAGCCCTCTTTTCGCTTTTTACTTTTGCCGCCTTAAATTTCGTTCCATGAACCCACTCCATCCGAAATCCCTCCCCCACCTTTTTCTCCGTGCCGCCGCCGGAGAGGCCACCGAGCGCGCCCCTGTGTGGCTGATGCGGCAAGCAGGACGCATTTTGCCCCAATACCGAGCCTTGCGCTCCCGATTCCCCGATTTCAAGGCTTTCGTCAAGACTCCCGAAGCAGCCGCCGAAGCCACCATCCAACCTGTGGACGAACTCGGCGTGGACGCGGCCATCATTTTCAGCGACATTCTCGTGGTGCCAGAAGCGATGGGTCTGGACTATGAAATGGTAGAGGCAAAAGGCCCGCGTTTCCCAAAAATAATTGAAACCCGGCACGACATCGCGACACTATCATCGGGCGCCGCAGCGGCTGAGCGACTTGACTATGTGTACGAAGCCCTGAAAATCACCAAACGCGAGCTCAACGGCCGCGTCCCGCTCATCGGTTTCGCAGGCGCCCCATGGACGATTTTGGCCTACATGACGGAAGGTGGCGGCAGCAAGACTTTTTCCAAAGCCCGCCGAATGCTCTACACCGAGCCGGAATTGGCCCACTCGCTTTTGCAAAAAATCACCGACACGACGATTTATTATTTGAAAAATCAAGTCGCGGCAGGTGCGGATTTGCTCCAACTTTTCGACTCATGGGCAGGCGAGCTGCCGCCCGCGCACTACCGCGCCTTTGCGGTGCCTTATCTGCGCCAAATCTGCGAAGCCCTGCCCGAAGTGCCCAAAACAGTCTTTGCAAAAGGCGCTTGGTTTGCGCTGGAAGACTTGGCCGATTTGCCCTGTCAGGTAATCGGGTTGGATTGGAACACCACGCCGGAGTTTGCCCAAATAGCCACTCGCGGCAGCAAAGTCCTGCAAGGCAACCTCGACCCTTGCGCCTTGTATGCCGGTACCAAAACCATTGAAAAGGAAACAATCGCCATGCTCCGCGCCTTTGGAGGACGGCATATTGCCAACCTCGGCCATGGAGTCTATCCAGACACGCCCTTAGATGGGGTGCGGGCTTTTGTCGAAACGGTCAAAAGCGCTGCATGGCGTACAGCATAAAAAAAACCGCCTCGCCCCTAAACGGGGGCTGAGCGGTTTTAACAATGTGTCCGATGCAGAAAACGTATCAGCGCACAGGGAAGCCTTCCTGCTCCCAAGCAACCATGCCGCCCTCAAGAATGGCTACATCATGATAGCCATGGCTAAGCAAAAACTTGGCGGCCTCCATGCCCCTACTGCCTTTGCCAGAAACGATTACCACAGGCCGGTCGGGAGGCAATTCGCCAAACCGTTGGTCGAGCTCGCTGAAAGGCAGCCTGACAATCTGTTTCACATCAACGTCTTTTTTCTTCGTGCTCATGCCGTCGCGCACATCCACCAATACACTACCAAGCATATAGGCGGCATACGCTTCACGCGGAGAATAACTTTTTAAATTAGTCATGTTTGAAAAAGTTTTAGATTAACAAATAAATGCACCAATTTTCATTTGCAAAGATATATTAAATTTCACGAAAACCACAAACAGCCAAACGAGCGTTTTTTTCGTTTTTTAAATTCAGAAGCAGAAAAAAGGAAAAAAGAGGTTTGGCGAATAAATGACAGGCGCAACCTTGTTTCGCCAAATTTGGTTTTGAAATACGAATGGCAAAAAATGCGCGTAGTTTTGCGGCGCTATTTGCTCTAACTAAATCTCCACCATGAAAGAAGTATTCATCGTCTCCGCCGTGCGCACTCCGATTGGGAGTTTTGGCGGCGTTTTGGCGGGCATTTCCGCCACCCAACTCGGCGCTGCGGCCATCAAAGGCGCTTTGGAAAAAGCGGGTATCGCAACCAACGAAGTGAACGAAGTCTTGATGGGCAACGTAGTGAGCGCCAACCTCGGCCAAGCCCCGGCTCGACAAGCGGCGCGTTTTGCGGGTTTGCCCGACAACGTTCCCTGCACCACGATTAACAAGGTCTGCGCCTCCGGCATGAAGGCCATCACTTTTGGCGCACAGAGCATCATGCTCGGCATCAACGACATCGTCGTGGCGGGCGGCATGGAGAACATGTCGCAAATCCCCTACTACCTGCCCAACGCTCGCTGGGGCCTCAAGTACGGCAACGGCGAGCTGGTGGACGGCCTCGCCAAAGACGGCCTCACCGATGTCTATAACCAAAAGGCGATGGGCGTGTGCGCCGACGCGACGGCGACGAAGTACGCCATCAGCCGCGAAGAACAGGACGCTTTTGCGATTGACTCTTACAAACGCGCCGCCGCCGCGACCGAAGCGGGTTTTTTCAAATCGGAAATCGTGCCCGTCACCATTCCGCAGAAAAAAGGCGACCCGCTGCAAATCGTCGAGGACGAGGAATATAAAAAGGTGATGTTCGACAAAATACCCGGCCTGCGCCCTGCCTTCACACCCGACGGCACGGTGACTGCTGCCAACGCTTCGACCATCAACGACGGCGCGACGGCGCTCATCCTCGCCAGCGAAGAAGCCGTGAAACGCCTCGGCCTCAAACCCATCGCCAAAATTCGCGGCTTCGCCGATGCTGAGCAGGAGCCGGAATGGTTCACGACCACGCCGACCATCGCCGCGCCGAAAGCCTTGAAAATGGCGGGCGTTTCAAAAAACGACATTGACTTTTTCGAGGTGAACGAGGCCTTCTCCGTTGTCGCGCTGGCATTTGAAAAAGTGATGGAAATCGAACACAAACAGACGAATGTATTTGGCGGCGCGGTGTCGCTCGGCCACCCGCTCGGCGCTTCGGGCGCGCGCATCGTGACGACGTTGAACAATGTTTTGCAACAGAAAAACGGCAAACTCGGCCTCGCGGCCATTTGCAACGGCGGTGGCGGGGCTACGGCGATTGTGATTGAGAAAATTTAAGGAAAATATGCCTACGCCCTCCCTATTTATAGAGCGTTTTCAAAAAATTATTGACAAAATTGAAGCGCTGTCTCTATCCGCCCAATTCGAGGCTGAAAAGACATCCTATGAGTACCTGAAAATGACTTTAAATCAAATCACTCTTGAGAACAGGAAAGAAATGAAGAAACAGATAATTCATTTTCTCATCGACAGCTATCAAGGGGATTTAAAGTTAGGGGAAGGGGTAATGGTCTTCGGTTCGAGCCTTTAATAAGCTGGAATTTCCTTTAAATAGTCAAATTCTCTACCTCGCAGCCATTTGCAAAGGCGAGGGCTAGGGGATTGTGATTGGACGAGTTGAATTTGTAACAAAATACCCGTCTTGCGGCCTCCAATTGTAGGACGACGGATAACTTTCCTAAAAAAAATCTACTCCCTTGATTTTTACGCCCAAATGGATTGAACAGCCGCCGAATTTTGAATCCGCAGGTCGTTGGTGATCAATGGAGTCTTCAACCAATGCGCCGTCGCTGCTATCAAGCGGTCATGCAATTCTGGAATGTCGGGAATTTGAAAGGCAAGCGATACGATGTCGGCACTAAGTTCTTGAAAATGAAAATTTTGATTTGTGGAAACCAATTTTAAAACGTCGGCGACACTCGCGGAGATACGTTTCCGTTCAGTCAAATAACCCACTTCTGCCAAGACCATTGCTGGAATCCAAATCTCATTCGACCCGGCCATCGTTGCCTGAAAAATGCCCTTGATTTGCTGCGGCATTTTGCGCTTTTCTAAAAAGAGAACGAGCGCCATCGTGTCGGTGACGAACTTACTCAACGGGGTATTTTTTTTCGTAACCGATGAATTCTTCTTCGACGTGCGACAGCTCTGCCTCGCTCAAGGCACTCAATTCTCTTTGAATATAGTCGGCCAAGCCCATTTCGGAGAAAGCCATTTTGCTGACTTTTTTCGCACGGAGAAAAAGGATGAAATCGGCAACCTCTTGCAGGCTTTCTTCTGGCAAGTCGCTGATTCCGCGAGCGATGACTTGTTTGAGTGTTGCTGCGTTCATGCTGAAAAATTTATGCAATAATACTCACTTTTTCCCCAACAACGCAAACATATTCTTCTTGTAAGCCTCCACGCCCGGCTGGTCGAATGGGTTGACGCCCAAGAGATAACCGCTTATGGCACAGGCTTTTTCGAAGAAAAAGAAGAGTTGGCCGAGGTAATAAGGCGTAGCTTCGGGGATACGAATCACAAGGTTCGGCACGCCACCATCTATGTGCGCCATGCGGGTTCCTTCGGCGGCTTTTTTGTTGATAAAATCGAGCGTTTTTCCTGCCAGATAATTCAGCCCGTCGAGGTCGTCAGCGGTTTTAAACATGGTGAGGTCGGCTTCCGGTTTTTCAATTTCCAAAACCGTCTCGAACAAAGTGCGGCGACCGTCCTGAATGTATTGCCCCATCGAGTGTAAATCACTTGTGAAATCCACCGAAGCCGGGAAAATGCCTTTGCCGTCTTTGCCCTCGCTTTCTCCGTAAAGTTGTTTCCACCACTCGGCGATGTAGTGGCAGCGCGGCTCGTAGTTCACCAGCAGTTCGATGTCTTTTCCCTTGCGGTGCAGGATGTTGCGCGCGGCGGCGTAGCGATAACAGTCGTTTTCGGCGAACGGTTTTTTATACAGTTTCACGCCGTCAGCAGCGCCGCGCAGGAGCGCGTCTGTGTCAATTCCCGCCGCAGCAATCGGCAAAAGACCAACTGCCGTCAGCACTGAAAATCGCCCGCCCACGTCGTCTGGCACGACGAAAGTCTCGTAGCCTTCCTGCGTCGCCAGCGTTTTCAAAGCCCCGCGCGATTTATCGGTCGTGGCGTAGATGCGCTCTTTCGCGCCCGTTTTGCCGTATTTTTCTTCCAATTTTTGCTTGAAAATGCGGAACGCGATGGCGGGTTCGGTCGTGGTGCCGGATTTGGAAATGACGTTCACGGAGAAATCGCGATCGCCGATAACTTCCAGCAAATGTGTGAGATAGGTGCCGGAAATGTTCGTTCCGGCAAAATACACCTCAGGAGTGCGCCGCTTCTTTTTTGGCAAATTGTTGTAAAAACTGTGCTGGCAAAATTCAATCGCCGCCTTCGCGCCCAAGTACGAGCCGCCGATGCCGACGACGACCAACACCTCGCTTTGCTTCTGAATTTTCTTCGCGGCGGCTTTGATGCGTTTGAACTCCGCACGGTCGTATTTCAACGGCAAGTCGAGCCACCCGAGGAAATCGTTGCCAGGGCCGCTGCGGCCTTCCAACAGTTTGGCGGCAGCGGCGACTTGCGGCTCGATTGCCGAGAGCTCGTGTGAGGAAATGAATTTTTCGGAGACGGAGATATCGAGTTGTATCATTTCACAAGGTTTTAAATTCATAAATGTGAACGGCCAGACAACCCAAAGTCGTCAAACCGCGTATCGTGCGCCGTGCACCATCAACCGTGTACCGTCTTCACACCTTCGCCAATTCCCCTTTCAAATAATCAATCACTTTGATTTCCACGGGGTCCACGTCGCGGAGTTCGGCGAGATAGTAGGAAACCCAGTCGCCGAGGTGCGTTAGGTAAAACGCTTTCTCGATGAGCGATTTGCCTTTCGACCAGACCTCAATAGAGGTGGCGGTGAAGTGCTCCACGATTTCCTTGTTGATGTCAATGCGGGTGGCCGTGCGCCCGAAATCGTCGCGGTTGCGAAGCCACACGACGGCGATGTCGGGGCGGTTGTGGCGCCAGCCGACGAGCTCGTTATGATTCATTTCCGGCACGACGTGGTGCCAGCAAAGCATCTTGGCGTTCTCGTTTATTTGCTGCCGCCAACGCACGGCGACTGATTCGATGTGGTCGGGGGCATAGATGACCGGCGTTTTGTCAGCAAGGAACCCGGCGATTTTTTTTGCCTTTTTCTGAATATCCGCGTCGTCTTTCACGAGCAGTTTTCGGGCGGCTTTCACGGAAGTCAACAATTTGCCGGGAATCAGCTTCGCCGACCGCAACACGCCCAACTGCGCCACCACCGAGTAGCCGAGACAAGCGCGCGGGCTGCTCCAGCCGCCCGGAAGTTGCACAAAATCGAGGCTGTGCTGCTTCGCCAGTTCGAGCAATTTGCCGCCCGAAGCGATGCAAACGATTTTCGCACCAGTGCCGAGCAGTTGGTCGAAGGTGCTTAAAGTCTCCTCCGTGTTGCCACTATAAGAGGAGCAAATCGCCAATGTGTGCTTGTTCACCCAAGCAGGGGCATGGTAGCCTTTGCTGACGACGATGGGGAGTTTGCAAGCGGTGCGGACAAAATCCTGCACGAAACCGCCGCCGATACCACTACCGCCCAGGCCTGAGATCAAAACCGTGCGGAACGGCGCGTTGTGTTTGTTCAAAGCAATTTTTTCGGTCAATGCAAGCGCCTCGCCCAGTTGGTCGGGGAAGCGGGCAATCATTTTATTCATTGCGGAAGGAATGTTTGAGAAAGATAAGGTGGTCAGAGGGGCTTCGTTGGGCGGCAAAAGTAAGCTGAAAGCCCAACAGGGGAGGCTAAGTTTTTGCAAACTGTGCGCCCCCTGTTGGAGCGTTTATTCGGCGAGTTTCAATATCTTGATTTCCACGCGCTGGTTCGTCCGGCGGCCTTCTGCGGAAGTGTTGGGCACTAGCGGATAACGTTTGCCGTAGCCTTTGTAAACCACGCGCTTGGGGTCAACCCCTTTTTCGGTAAGATAATCAAACACGGCTTTGGCGCGGTTGGTGGAAAGCTCGTCCGCGAAAGCATCGGAAGGTTGGTTGTTGGTGTGACCCGCGATTTCTATCGCCACGGTGCCATGTTCCATCATGAAATCGTACAACTCATCGAGCATCGGCAACGACGATTCTTTGATGATGTAACTGTCCGTATCAAAGTTGAGCAGGCGCATCCGAATCGTCTGGCCACTTTCCAACTTGCCTGTGAGCTCTGGCAATATGCGTTTTTCCGTTTGGAAATCAACCTGCTGTATGCAGCCGTTTGCATCCGTCACCGTCACGCTATGCGGACCAAGCGGCAGCTTTGATGCGGCAAGACCAGTTTGTTTGGTGTCCCATGCGATGCTGTACTTGGGCGTGCCACCTTTCACCGCGACTTGAGCCTTGCCGTCGTTGCTGCGCTCGGTGGTCGCGCCGATGTTGCGTGTCAATTCGACCACCAATGGCTCCACCTCTTTTACTTGCAATGCAGCTGTCTGAGAAGTGCCCAAAGCGTCGGTCACTGTCACCGCGTATTCACCCGCGCCGACACCGTCTTGCTGGTCGCCCCTCAACGAGGGGTTGTTCCAAACGTAATTGTAAGGTGGTTTTCCACCGCTCACCTGCACAGCAAAGGCCGCCTTGTCGCCCGCGCAGTTGATTTTGTTTTTCTCCGAAATGCTCACCGCGAGCGGCAGGATGTTCTCCGAAATGCTCACCGTCGCCGTCGCGGAGCAACCGTTCGCGTCGGTGACGGTGACGCTCCGCTGACCGGGGGCGAGCTTGAGGGCGGCGGCGGCGGTCTCGCCGTTGTCCCATTTGAACGTGTAGGTGCCCGCGCCGCCAGTGGCTTGCGCCGTGGCCTTGCCGTCGGCGTTGCCTGTGGAGGCGGGGGCGGTGGCCGACGCGGCGGCCGACAGCGCCGCTGGCTGCTTCACGCTCACGGTGGCCGTGCTCGCGGTGCCCGCAGCGTCCGTCACCGTCAGCACATAGTCGCCCGCAGCGAGGTTGCCGGGCTGGTCGCCCGCGAGCGTGGGGCTGTTCCAGGCGTACTTGTAGGGGCCTTTGCCGCCGCTGACCTGCACGGCGAGGGCGGCGGTCTTGTCGCCCGCGCAGTTGATTTTGTTTTTCTCCGAAATGCTCACCGCGAGCGGCAGGATGTTCTCCGAAATGCTCACCGTCGCCGTCGCGGAGCAACCGTTCGCGTCGGTGACGGTGACGCTCCGCTGACCGGGGGCGAGCTTGAGGGCGGCGGCGGCGGTCTCGCCGTTGTCCCATTTGAACGTGTAGGTGCCCGCGCCGCCAGTGGCTTGCGCCGTGGCCTTGCCGTCGGCGTTGCCTGTGGAGGCGGGGGCGGTGGCCGACGCGGCGGCCGACAGCGCCGCTGGCTGCTTCACGCTCACGGTGGCCGTGCTCGCGGTGCCCGCAGCGTCCGTCACCGTCAGCACATAGTCGCCCGCAGCGAGGTTGCCGGGCTGGTCGCCCGCGAGCGTGGGGCTGTTCCAGGCGTACTTGTAGGGGCCTTTGCCGCCGCTGACCTGCACGGCGAGGGCGGCGGTCTTGTCGCCCGCGCAGTTGATTTTGTTTTTCTCCGAAATGCTCACCGCGAGCGGCAGGATGTTCTCCGAAATGCTCACCGTCGCCGTCGCGGAGCAACCGTTCGCGTCGGTGACGGTGACGCTCCGCTGACCGGGGGCGAGCTTGAGGGCGGCGGCGGCGGTCTCGCCGTTGTCCCATTTGAACGTGTAGGTGCCCGCGCCGCCAGTGGCTTGCGCCGTGGCCTTGCCGTCGGCGTTGCCTGTGGAGGCGGGGGCGGTGGCCGACGCGGCGGCCGACAGCGCCGCTGGCTGCTTCACGCTCACGGTGGCCGTGCTCGCGGTGCCCGCAGCGTCCGTCACCGTCAGCACATAGTCGCCCGCAGCGAGGTTGCCGGGCTGGTCGCCCGCGAGCGTGGGGCTGTTCCAGGCGTACTTGTAGGGGCCTTTGCCGCCGCTGACCTGCACGGCGAGGGCGGCGGTCTTGTCGCCCGCGCAGTTGATTTTGTTTTTCTCCGAAATGCTCACCGCGAGCGGCAGGATGTTCTCCGAAATGCTCACCGTCGCCGTCGCGGAGCAACCGTTCGCGTCGGTGACGGTGACGCTCCGCTGACCGGGGGCGAGCTTGAGGGCGGCGGCGGCGGTCTCGCCGTTGTCCCATTTGAACGTGTAGGTGCCCGCGCCGCCAGTGGCTTGCGCCGTGGCCTTGCCGTCGGCGTTGCCTGTGGAGGCGGGGGCGGTGGCCGACGCGGCGGCCGACAGCGCCGCTGGCTGCTTCACGCTCACGGTGGCCGTGCTCGCGGTGCCCGCAGCGTCCGTCACCGTCAGCACATAGTCGCCCGCAGCGAGGTTGCCGGGCTGGTCGCCCGCGAGCGTGGGGCTGTTCCAGGCGTACTTGTAGGGGCCTTTGCCGCCGCTGACCTGCACGGCGAGGGCGGCGGTCTTGTCGCCCGCGCAGTTGATTTTGTTTTTCTCCGAAATGCTCACCGCGAGCGGCAGGATGTTCTCCGAAATGCTCACCGTCGCCGTCGCGGAGCAACCGTTCGCGTCGGTGACGGTGACGCTCCGCTGACCGGGGGCGAGCTTGAGGGCGGCGGCGGCGGTCTCGCCGTTGTCCCATTTGAACGTGTAGGTGCCCGCGCCGCCAGTGGCTTGTGCCGTGGCCTTGCCGTCGGCGTTGCCTGTGGAGGCGGGGGCGGTGACAGCGATAGAGGCGGCAATGGGGGCAGGTTCCAAGATGGCGAAGGTGACGGTGCTTGAGCCTCCGGTGATGTCGGTCACGGTGAGGGCGTAGTCTCCTGCGGGGAGGTTGTCGGGCTGACCGCCTATTGCAGCGGGGTTGTTCCAGTTATATTGGAAGGGGGCTTTTCCGCCTGTGGTTTCGACCACTAAGGATGCTTTTTCACCTGCGCATTTGATGATTTTTTTCACGGAAATGGAGACTTCCAATGGGGTTATTTTTTCGGAAATGCTCACAGTCGCGGTCGCAGAACAGCCGTTTGCGTCGGTGACGGTGACGCTGCGCTGGCCGGGGGCGAGTTTGGTGGCGGTGTAGGCGGTCTCGCCGTTGTCCCATTTGAAGGCATAGATGCCTGTGCCTCCTTTTGCCTGCGCCAATGCCTTGCCGTCGGCGTTGCTGAGGGTGGCGGGTGATTGTACTTGCACATTGACGGTGAGGGCTTCGGGTTGTTTCACGCTGACGGTGGCGGTGGTGGTGATGCCTGTGGCATCTGTCACAGTAAGTTGATATTCACCGGGTTGAAGGCCGGTCGGCTGTTCGCCGCTGAGTGCTGGATTGCTCCAAGTGTATTTGTAGGGGCCTTTGCCGCCAGTAATTTGAACGGTGAGCGAGGCATTTTTATCGCCTGCGCACTTGACGGGTTCTTTTTCCGAAATGACAGCCGCCATTGGTGGGGCTTTTTCGGTGATGACGACGGTAGCGACGGCGCTGCATCCTTTGGGGTCGGTGACGGTGACGCTGTGCGGGCCTGAGGGGAGTTTGGTAGCGACGGCCATCGTCTCGCCGTTGCTCCAGCGTATTTGCAGGCCGGAGGCGTTGGTTTCCATGTCCACCTCTGCTGAGCCGTCGCTTTGTCCGGTTGCGGAAACTGGTTTTTTCTGTCGCGCTTTGATGCGCAGGCGCGCATCTGGCACGGGTACTTCGGCACTGCGCGTTTTGCCTTTGCTATCTGTCACGGTGACGAGATAGTTGCCGGCCCCGACCCCTTTGGGATTGTCGCCGCTCAATCCGCCACTCCATGCGTAGGTATAGGGCGGCACACCGCCCGTGACTTTGGCGACGAGGACGGCATCTTTTCCGTCGCCTGCACAGCTGATGGGTTTGTCCACATAGGCGTTGAGCGTCATGGAGGATGCCTTGTCCACTTGATAGAGGCCCTTGTCGGAGGTGCCCACCCAAGCGGCGCCGTCGAAATCAACGGCCACGCAGGTGCCGTATTCGCTGGTGTAATACTCTGGGCCGCTGAACACGTCGTAGGTATCGCCGAGCAAATCGTAGCGTGTCAGCACGCCAGAGACCAACCACATTTTTCCGCCCATGTCTATGTCGAAATCGGCAATTTGGCCTTCCAATTTCTTTTTGTTCAATTTCAAATCCGACCATTTGTCGCCGTTGGGTGCGAGGGAAATTTCACCGTCGGCCAAAACGTAGATGACGTTGCCATATTCTCGAATGCGCTGCACCTCGTAGCCGGAGAAGTCGCCTTTCCAGCGACCGGGGGGGCCGTACATAAGCCCGTCGTCGGTGCCGACCCAAAGGCGGTTGGACTTGTCCTGAAAGATGATGGTGATGTTTTTTGACCTCAATTTTGAGTTGGAATTGGTGTATTGCTGCACCAATTGCAGTTGAGGGGTGGTCTTGAACTGAAACAACCCAGCCTCGTCGGTGCCAAGCCAAAGGGTGGTTGTTTTCTCGTCGTACCACGCGGAGGTGACCGTGCACTCGGCTTTGACTTGGCTTTTGAAGGCTTCTTCGGACCAGGTAAAATCGGCATTGCCTCCTTTGAAGGAGAGTACGTTTTTGTGGCCTGCGGGGACGGACAGCGGCGTGCCAAAATCGCTGGCTTTGATTTGATAAACTCCCTTTGCGTTGGAGGCCCATTTGCGCCCGCCGGCATCCACCGTCACGTTGAGCACTGGCAAGGTGCGGTCAATGGCGCTGGTGCGATTGACTTCGAGATTTGCTTTTGGTTGGGCGACGAGCGAGTGGAGCGACAAGAATACGAGGCTGAAAATCAGCGCCGACGTTGGGCTGGTATATGCTTTCGACATTGTGTGAAACAGAGGAATTGAATTTGATAATTTGAAAATGGCATTATTCGACAATTGGCATCCGTGATTTGGTCAAGAATATAATTACCTCATTATCAAATTATCGCATTGTCAAATTATGTTTGGTTGAACCTGCAAGGGTAGGAGGAGGTTCGTGCTTGAAACCCGTGATTAACGAAAAACGGCGGGTTTAAGTGTTTGTCACGTGGTTTTGATAAAAAAACTGCCCAGCACCGCAAAAGCGGCACCGGGCAGTTTTTTTATTGAGAATGATGACGGCCACAAGAGCCTGTGCCCCTCTTACGGGTTTTGCACACAAGCTTTGTTGGCGGCCAGTTCAGCTGTTGGAATAGGCCATATGTAGGCCGAGACGCTGGGCAAGGTAGCGGCGACGTTCACCTTGCCGGGAATCGGCTGGAGCAGGCGCTGAACGTCGAAAGCACGGAAGCCTTCTCCGAGCAATTCGATGCGACGCTCAATCATGATAGCATCAATCAGTTCGTCGGCAGTAGCAAAATCGGCCAAGTCAAACACCACGGTGGCATCCGAACGCCCACGCACGGCATTGAGCAGAGCCACGGAGCGTGGGTTCAGGCCATTGACGCGCGCTTCTGCCTCTGCCAGATTGAGCAACACCTCTGCATAGCGCAGCACAGGAGCATAGTCGGTGTGCTGTGGGCCAGTTGGATATTTGTTCATGTAGGGCTTGTTGTTGCCCGGATTGACAAATATGAACTGCCGACGCGCATCGGTAGCAGGGAAGTGGTCCATATCGCCGATGATGCCTGCGGGATTGAGCGAATAGTCGCCAATGCCGCGCGGGCCGGGGTTGTAGTAGCTGCCCAAGCCGTTTTGAACACCCGGCAGGTCGTTGGGCGTGAACGGCATAGAGAAGATGCTTTCCAAAGTCGTGTAAGGCGAGGCGTACACGCTTTTCACATCAGCCTGAAGCGCGTGTGCCACACCAGAGGGGGCCACGAATGGAGCTGTTGCGGGCACGAGTTTGTTTGCCTCTGTGATGGCATCCGCATAGCGTTGCATTCCCAGCAAAACGCGCACTTTCAGAGCAATAGCCGTGTTTTTGTGCGCACGGATGACGTTGTTGGCTGCCGAGCCGTTGTTGGCGGCCAAGTCAGCTTCAGCCTTGTTCAGGTCGTCGAGAATCTGGTTGTAAACCTCAGCTACTGTGCTACGCGCCAAGTCGTTGTTGGCGGGGCCAGTTTCTGCCCGGAGCCGCAAAGGCACGCCCAACTGGGAGCCATTGCCATCGGCATAGGGGCGGGCATAGTAGCGCAACAGACTGTGATAGCTCAAGGCGCGAATGAAGCGAGCTTCGGCGATGTAGCGATTGACAAGCGCATCGTCGCCCAAGATAGCGCGATTGGCATCAGCACCTTCAATGAAAATATTGGCCATGTTGATGGTGCGATAGGCCTCAATCCACAGGTTGGTGACATCGTTGATGGAAGATTCGGTGACGTTGTTGTTCCACACGCCAAAGCCCGTCACACCGTTTGTCGTTTCGTTGAGGAATTCCTCTGCGCGGATGTCGCCATAGACAATGATGCGGCTACCGTAGAATGCGCCATTTTTCAGCCTGCTATACACCCCGTTCAGCACCTTTTCGAAGCGGTCGGGGGTGGCGAAGCTAGCGGCTTCTCCGAGGAGGTTTTGGGGAAGGGGGTCCAATAAGTCTTTCTGGCAGGCATTGGGCAAGAGCATTGTTGCCAAGGCCAGAAGCAGGACCATTTTAGACTTGAATGTCTGCTTGATATTTTTCATGATGAAATTCGCTTTTTAAATGGTGGTGAATTAGAAGCCGAGGTTCAGGCCGACCGTGAAGGTTTGGGCCATCGGGACACTGTTGCGGTCAACCCCTGGTGTAGCGTTCGTATTGCCGTTCGAGGAGACTTCCGGGTCAGTACCTGTGTAACCCGTAAACAGGAATGCGTTATTCACGCTGCCATAAATGCGCAGGTTGGAAATGTTGGCACGACGGAGCAAATCCGAAGGCAAACGGTATCCCAACGTAATGTTGCGGATGCGGAGGAAGTCGCCTTTTTCCACGTTTTCCGAAATAGCCAATGCGGAACCGTTGGAGACGTTGTCGCCCAACACGACGCGCGGGATTTTGCCGTTGGGGTTGCTTTCCGTCCAGCGGTCGAGCACATCGGTGTGGTTGTTCCAGAAACGCATATCGCGCAGACCAGCCTGACTACCATTGTAGATATAGTAGCCACCTGCATAGTTCATCTGCACATTCAGGTCAAATGCGCCATAGGTAAAGGTGTTGTCCCATCCGCCAAACCATGTCGGGATAGCAGGTCCATATACTTTACCATCAGCGATGAGACCCGGGGCACGAGAGGCCGTGCCGTCCAGTTTGGTCCACGGGCTTTGTCCGGCGGGCACAACGTGGCTATACTGCACCACCGTGCCATCGTTCAATACAAACAGGCGACGACCATTAGCCGGATTGACGCCTTGTGTTTCTACGGCATAGATGCTGCCCACTGACTCACCCACGCGGATGATGTTGGTATTTTCAAGACCCGACGTTTGAGAGACGATGTCGCTGTTTTCGTACAGAGATGTCACTTCGTTTTTCATCAAAGTAAGGTTGACAGCAGAAGTCCAAGAGAATTTGCCGCGACGCAACACGGTAGCGGAAAGGCTGAATTCGTGTCCTGTGTTTTCCATCGAGCCTATGTTGATGGGGATGATATTGCCGGGAATCCCCTTAGAAGGAGACTGAGGCGCATTCTGAATCAAACCATCAATTTTGTTTTTGAAGTAGGTGTACTCACCTTGCAACCTGTCGTTGAAAAGACCGAATACGACACCGATGTCCGTTTTTTCGCTGCTTTCCCACGTCAGTTCTGGGTTGCCTGCTTGCGAGAAAAAGAAGTTCGGCGAAGTACCATAAAGGCCGGAGTTAAACAAGCTCTGCGAAGCGAAGTCGCCAATGCCTACGCTGTTGCCCACTGTACCGTAGCTACCCCGAATTTTGAAGAAGTTGACTTTTTCGCCAAAGGCACCAAGTGAGCGCCAGAAATTCTCTTCGGAGAGGGTCCAACCTGCAGAAGCGCCCCAGAAGGTGCCCTTCTTGTTGCCGCGAGCATAGGCAGAGTACTCGTCCTGACGTACGTTTATGGTGGCGTAGTAGCGGCGATTGAACTCGTAGTTGAGACGGCCAAAATAGGACAACAAGTAGTTCTCCCCTTGGAAGTTGAACGCTGGGTTGATGGTGGTAAAGTTGCCTTGGAAGGTAGTGAAGAATGGGTCGGCAATTTGCGAACGTTGTGCGCCCCAGCCTTCAGAAGTGGTGCGCTGCTGTTCGTTACCAGCCAAGAAGCCCAAAGTGTGATTGCCGCCCAGGGTGACATCGTAGCTTAGGATGTTCTGCCAGTTCCAGCGTTTGTTGCGGATGCTCAAGTTTTCGGCAAAACCGTTTTGACCGAAACCATCGCCGTGGATAGGTGTCCAGAAGGTGATGTTTTCCACCGATATGTTGTCAATACCGTATTGTGTCTTGATGGAGAGGCCATTAATGATTTCCCATTGAGCATAGGCAGAGGACTGAATCTGAGCAGCCTCGGAGGTGTGGCGGTTCAGGTCCGTGATGACCACTGGGTTGTAAAAGCCCGTTTGTTGAAGGTTTTTGCCACGGCCAAGTTGGTTGTTCGACGCGATGTTGTAGCCTGCGGTACCCGGAAGGCGATTGCCACGCTCATCGTACCTAAATGGGTCAACAATCGGAGCAGTCACAAAAGCCAGACGACCGATACCAGCGGTGCTAAATGCCTGACCTGTCAGCGAGCCAGTGTTGGGCGCGTTGTTCTCGTTCGTGGAGTAGCCGATGATGCCACCGATTTTCACACGTTTTGAGAGCTTGTGGTCAAGATTCAGACGGCCCGAAAGACGCTGAAAGTCGTTTGCTATAATCATCCCCTCTTGGTTGGTATAGCCAAGTGAAAGATAATAGGTGGTTTGGTCAGTACCGCCAGAGAAGCTAAGAGCATGGTTGTGCGAGAACCCATTGCGATATACATAGTCAGCCCAACGGGTATCAATCAATTGACCGTTGATGGAATCAAGGAAAAACTGCGGCCCGGCGAAATTGGCATTGGCCGCCGCTTCGTTTTTGATTTCGACGTACTGCTGCGCATTGAGCACTTCGGGTACCCGGACGGCTCTTGTCCAGCCAGCCCATGCATCATAGCTCACACGAGTTTTGCCTTTTTGGCCACGCTTAGTGGTTACGAGCACCACACCTGCGCTGGCACGCGAACCGTAAATAGCCGCTGCCGAGGCATCTTTCAAAATGTCAATGCTCTCGATGTCGTTCGGGTTCAGGTTCGACAGCGCGTTGTTCGAGGCACTGTTGTTGCCGCTGCGCAGGTTGTCGGTGAAAGTCGGAATCCCGTCAATCACCACGAGCGGGAACGAGCTCAGGTTGATTGAGTTGATGCCGCGCACGCGGAACACCGGAGGGTTGTTCAACACACCGTTCGGAATGCTGACGTTCACCCCCGCAGCACGACCCTGCAACAATTGGTCAAAACTTTGTGCTGGCAACGAGGCGATTTCTTCCCCTTTGATGGAAGAAATAGTACCTGTGATGGCACGCTTTTGTTGGGTGCCATAGCCAACCACAATGACTTCTTGCAGACTGGAGGGATTGACCGCCAACTCAATGCGATAATCACTCTCGGCAGTCAAGGCCACCTCTTTGTCGAGAAAACCCGTGTATGTGACGCGCAACACAGAGGCGTTGTCAGGGACATTGAGTCGGAAAGAACCATTGACATCAGTAACTGCGCCGGCTGAAGTGCCGGGGGCTGTGATTGTGGCACCTATCAGCGGCTCGCCTTGATCATCGGTGACCATGCCGGTCACTGTGCGCTGAGCCAATGCCAGCGTGGCGCTCATCAATAGGAGCGCCAGCCCAAGTAGGACTTGCTTCATACAAATAAAGTTGATTTGGTTAAAGAAAAATTGTTTGTGCCTGAAAATGGATTATCTCACTCGGCACTCGGGGGCAATTCAGTAGAAAATCATCACTTGGAATCAGTAAGTTATGCAACGGATTATGCTTTAAGAAGTGGCAAATTAACGTAACTTTTGTTGAATCTCCATGCGATTCAAAAATTATTGCATTGCAATGTAAAATTTTAACACCCAAAAAACCTTCGCTCGTTCGCCTATAAATGTTGCGCATCTTCACCACGATTGCTAACCGAACGATTCAGCATCCAACGCCTAATTCCACCTTTTATCCAGCCTAATTTCTCCGACCAAGCATGAAGCTATCGGATAACCATCCACGATTCCCAATTTCAATAGCCAACGCAAGCCCCCCCCAATACGGGAGCAGACAAGGTGGTTTTGAATGCGTAGCACTGGCAGATTCAAATTTCAAATACCCCCCCCAACACACTCATCGAAGTAAAAAGGCAAATGGCCACCCACAAATCCTCACGAAATTGGCAAACGACCTCTCCGAGGCCGGGTCGCACAAGCGTGTCGGATTTGTGGGCAATCGTTAACCTCATAATTAGAACATCCCCTACTTTTGCTCCCTGAAAAAGTCCGCTCAATGAAAAAACACAACTTCTCCGCCGGGCCAGCCGTGCTGCCCGCGCCCGTCCTCAAAGAAGCCTCCAAAGCAGCCCTCAACTATCACGGCATCGGCCTCAGCCTGCTCGAGCTCTCGCATCGTGGCCCCGAATTCACCGCCATCATCGAAGAGGCCAACGCGCTGATGAAAGAAATCATCGGCCTGCCCGACGATTACCACGTCTTGTGGCTCACTGGCGGTGCCAGCACCCAGTTTTTCATGGCCCCCTTCAACCTGCTCAACGAAGACGAAACTGCCGCATACGTCAATACAGGCGTGTGGGCCGACAAAGCCATCAAGGAGGCCAAAGCCTTTGGAAATGTGAGCGTTATCGCGTCATCGAAAGAACAGAATTACACTTTTATCCCCAAAGGCTACAAAATCCCGAAGGACGCGAAATACCTGCACCTGACGAGCAACAACACGATATACGGCACGCAACAGCACCGTTTTCCCAAATCGCCCGTGCCCATCGTGTGCGACATGTCGTCCGATTTTCTGAGCCGCCCCTTCGACCCCACACCCTTTGGCCTCATCTACGCCGGGGCGCAAAAAAACCTCGGGCCGGCTGGCACCACGGTCGTCATCGTGCGCGAGGATATGCTCGGCACGGTGAAGCGCCACCTCCCTTCCATGCTCGACTATCGCACGTTTATCAAGGAAAATTCGCTTTACAACACCCCGCCGGTGTTCCCGATTTACGTCAGCATGCTCACGCTGCGCTGGATAAAGAAAAATGGCGGCCTGAAAGGAATGCAGCGCAAAAACAAGACGAAGGCTGCCATTCTTTACAATGAAATTGACCGCAATCCGCTGTTCAAGGGCACAGTAGCCACGGAAGACCGCTCGCTGATGAACATCTGTTTTGTGATGGAGGAAAAATACGCGGCGCTGGAAAAAGAATTTTTGAAAGAAACCGAAGCCAACGGCATGGTCGGCCTCAAAGGCCACCGTTCGGTTGGCGGGTTCCGCGCCAGCGCCTACAACGCCCTGCCCAAGAAAAGCGTGGAGGCGCTGGTGGCACTGATGCAGGATTTTGCGAAACGCAAAGGGTAAAATTGTCGTCCGACAATGAAGAAATTCCACACGCTCATCACCGTTTCGGGGGTGGAACTACCCGTCGAAATCACGCTGGAACGGCGGCGCGACACTCGTTTTGGCATTACTGGCAAGCGGGTGACGCTACGCTTGCCAGTAGGTGTGCCGCCGGATTTTATTCAAAAACAACTGTTTCAGTTGCAGGCATGGGTGCAGGAATCATTTCTGAAAAAACCCGCCTTGCGCGAGCCATTTTTGGGCAAAACCTATCAAACAGGTGATATCCTTGAGGTAGGCCAACGCCGCTACATCCTGGATGTCAGCATCGAGGAGCGCAGCTCCCACGCTGGCAAACTCATTGGCGACACCATCCACCTCCGTATCAGCAGCCAGTCCTCGCCGCTGCATCGCACCAAGGCCATCAAGACCTTGCTCAGCCGCGTGGTGGCCGGCGATTTTTATCCCGAAATCCATCGCCGCGTGTTGGACTGGAACGACCGCACCTTCCGCCAACACATCAAAAGCATCAATCTGAAATACAACCACACGAACTGGGGCAGCTGCTCGGCACACAGCAACGTGAATCTCTCCACTCGCCTCCTTTTCGCCCCGTCAGACGTGCAAGACTATGTGATACTGCACGAACTCGCCCATTTGGTCGAGCTGAACCATTCCGACCGTTTTTGGGCGCTCGTGGCGCACTATATGCCCAACTACGAGGAGAAAGAGCAGTGGCTCAAGAGCAACCGCGCGAGATGCGATTTTTGAAATGTCTTGTGAAAAATTGGCAGAAGGTAGAGGGCGCGGCCAAAAAATCAATCAGAAAGTGCTTTGGACTGAACGTCCGTCTGCTCTGTGGGGACTAAATGCGCTTCTTCTTGCGCCACAGCGGAGGGGCGGGTCTTCCACCACACCAACGCAAGCAGACCTGCCACAAAGCCCACCAACAGCAGCAAACGCAACGATGACCTCCGAGGAGGCGCCTCCGTGTATTGCGGAACTTTGAACTGGGAAAGTGCCGCCTCTGCATTGAGGCGACGAGCGGCGGCTTCCACCAGCGCAGGGTCGCGTGTCATCTGCCTTTCAAAGGCGACTTCATCCTCCGGGCTGAGGCTGCCGTAGAGATAGGGCTCTATCATGTTGTGATAATTCATGGAAAAGGCGGATTAGCGATTACGGGTTCTTTACACTGGCTTTCAGTATTTTGAACCCTTAAAAAAAGAGGAATGTTGCAAACATCCGCACATTTTTTAGAATATCAACGCAATCGGTGTGATTTAATTTTCCAAAGGAAAAAACGACGTGAAAATCGTGTTGGGAAGCGCGGTCGCTGAGAGGTCAAAGTCCCAAAAGGTGGCCCATCAACTCCTGTTTGGTTTTCAGATAATGGCGGCTGTCGTCGTGCGGCGGGATGACGAGCGGGATGCGCCCCGTCACTCGAATAGGAGAGCGACGCAGAGCCTCCACTTTGGCTGGATTGTTCGTGATGAGTTCCACGGCTTCTATGCCGAGGTCTTGCAGAATGAAAATCGCGGCATCGTACTGACGGGCATCCACGTCGAAGCCAAGATGCGTGTTGGCTTCAGCCGTGTTGAGGCCAAGGTCTTGCAGGTTGTAGGCTTTGAGTTTGTTGATGAGACCAATGCCGCGGCCTTCTTGGCGGAGGTAGATGACTACGCCTCCGCGTTCTGCCGCAATGTTGAGCGAGGTTTCCAGTTGCTCTCCGCAATCGCAACGCCGGGAACCAAACACATCGCCGGTCATGCACTCCGAGTGGATGCGCACGGGTACGGGGCGCGTGGGGTCGAAGCCCTCGGCGACGAACGCGATGTGTGGCATCCGCTCCGTGTTTTTTTCAGCGTATGCCACCATGCTGAAATGACCGTGACGAGTGGGAATCGGCGCTTCTGCTTGTCGTTGCATAGTCGGTGATGCCGGGAGGCGGGATTGGGGCAAAAGTAAATTGAATTTTGAGTAAACACGACGTTAAACATCGCGGCACGCATTCAGTTGTCCCATTCAGGACAAAGTTTTTCAAAACTCCACGTCGTCGCGCACAAGTTGAGAATGAGCACGCTCCGATGTGCGCTCATCGAACGAATGGAATCTCCACCTGAACGGTCGGCCGCTCACCGCGCACCCATTCCCAGTTTTTTATCAGCCGGACGGCCTCTTGGTCACAACCGTAGCCGAGGGAGCGCCGCACCACAAACCCCTGTGGCTCGCCGTTGGCGTTGATGCTGAACTCCACGAGCACCGTGCCGCTCACGTTGTTGTTGCGAGCCTCAGCGGTAAGTCGGGCATTTTGACGCAGATATTCGCGGAAGGCTTCCCAACCGCCCGCAGGCTCGCTCTCACGCGGCAGCTGTGTGGCGGCAGCCTTTTTTTCGGCATCCATGTTGGGTTTTTTATCGGTTTCGTGCCATGTCTCGTCGTCGGCACGGGCAGCAGGAACAGGCGCTTCCGATTTTTTTAATTTGGGGGTATCCACCACGCGACCGGGGGCCGCACCACCTGATGGAGAGTCGTTCCCAAGAGATGGATTAGCTTTGTTGACTGATTCAGAGCGCGTCGCTGGCATATTGGTCACTGGTGGGGGCGCAGCCGTATGGCTGGGCTGTAAGGCTTCTTCGCTCAACTCTTGTGTTTCTTTTGCAGCGGCCGCATCGGCTACTGCTCCGGCATCGGAGTGGGCTGCCGCCCGGTCGCGGTGGGCACGTTCGCTTGGCCCACTAATGGATGGAGCGGGCTTCGCAGAGGGGAGCGCAGCCGCGATGTCTTCGCTAATAGGGGCTTCGAGGACGGGGGGCGCATCGGGTTCAGATGCAAGGCGCTCGTTTTCTGCTTTTGTTTGGGCAATGGTTTCGCCCTTGCCGCTGGTGTTCCATTTTGGGAAAAACATGATGGCGACGAGCAAAACAGCCAACGCAGCGGCGGCGGCCAATACTTGTGGCAAGGCGATGACCCGACCGCCCGCGCTGCGCCCGGCGCGTTCGCGCAAGCGGCGGTGCAGATGCGCCAAACGCTCTTTGTGGGCAGTTTCGGGCGCTGACATAAACCCTTCCATGGCCTCCCGGCGGAAGTCGTCGGTGGCAACCAGCGCATTCAGTTCTCGTTCGTCGGCCCGGTTAAAATCACCGCTTTGCCAGCGCCGGAGCAACTCGAGAAAACGCGCGTCGTTTTGTTGCACAGAAGGGTTCACGTTGTTTGTTGTTTGTTGGTGGTTGGTGGTTGTTCGTTGTTTTTGTTTGAGTCATTCATCACCAATTACGCCACTGACTCCTGCTTTTTCAAGGCAAATTTTCAGGTTGCGTCGTCCATTTTGAATGTAGGAGCGCACTTTACCCACATCTTCGGCAATGATGTCAGCGATTTCCTTGTAAGATTTTTCTTCAAAATAAAACCACTCCACGGTTCTTCGCTGATGGGCCGGCAGTTCGTCGAGACACTTCTCCAAAGGTGTGCCGTTTTTGGGCAGCTCGTAGTTGAAGGCTTGCTCTACCGCGTCGTGGCGGCTCATGTCGTCGTGCAAATCGGTGGGTCGGCGCTGGTGTTTGCGCCATTCCATCAGGCAATGGTTGCGTGCTAGCACATAGAGCCAGCCTCTGAACGACTCGATTTCGTGCTCCTTCGCTTTCCGCGTGAGCTCCTCGTAAATGTTCATCACGGCGTCTTCGGCTTTGCCGGGGTCTTTGAGTATTTTCAGGCACACGCCATAGACCATCGGCATGTAGCGCTCATAGAGTTGGCCCAAATGCCGCGACGAGCCGTTGCGGACATACTCGGCCAGCAACTGCTCGTCGGTGTAATGTTCGGGTGTACTTGGGCGGAGAAATTTCAGCATGGGTCAGCCGGGTAACAAGCGCCGCCAAAAGTATGGAGAAGGATGCAAATAGGTGGGGGAATTGCATAATTCACACCACCACATTTATCATGCGCCCCGGCACGAAGACGACCTTTTTGGGCGCTTGGCCATCCAGCCATTTTTGCACCTGCTCCAGTGCGAGCGCTGCCTTTTCGGCGTCTTCTTTCGACACATCGGTGGGCAGCGTGACGGTAGCGCGCAGCTTGCCGTTGATTTGGATAGGATACTCCTTGGTGTCTGATTTTAGATATTCCTCGTTGTGGGTGGGCCAAGTTGCATCGCAGACGGTGGTGGCGTGGCCAAGGCGATGCCAGAGCTCCTCTGCAATGTGGGGGCCGAAGGGGGCCAGCATGACGACGAGCGGCTCCAAAATGGTGCGTTTGGCACAGTTGAGGCGGTGCAGGTCGTTGGTGGCTATCATGAAATGACTGACGCAGGTGTTCATGCTCATGCGTTCCACATCGTCGGTCACCTTTTTGATACAATGGTGCAGCGCCCGCAGTTCCTCGGCGGTTGGGGTATCTTCCGTGACACTGAACGCGCCGTCTTTTCCGCTGAAAAACAGCCTCCAGAATTTTTTCAAAAAACCCGATACGCCCGTAATGCCCTGTGTGTTCCAAGGCTTTGCGTCGGTGATGGGGCCGAGGAACATCTCGAACATTCGGAAGCAGTCGGCACCGTATTCAGCGACCACGTCATCGGGGTTGACGACGTTGTATTTCGACTTCGACATTTTTTCCACCTCCCACGCGCAGATGTATTTTTTATCGGGGTCGAGTTTGAAGTTGGCTTTTTCAAACATCGGCAACCGTCGGGCCTTTTCCAGATTGAGCACATCGGCCTCCACCACCCCCACATCCACATGAAGTTTGGTGAAGGAGTCGGGGTGGTACTTGTAGAGCAGGCTCTGCGAGACAAATAGCTGTTCGCACACCGGGCGCTCCAAATCGGCGATGAAGTTCTCGCGGCTTTCGAGGGCCTGGCGCACTTTTTCCGCTATCGCCTCCGGCTCGTTGATGTGGTCAATCAAAGTTTCGGAGTACAGCACCATGAGCCGTTTGCCGTCGCCGTGAGCCGTTTTGCGCACACGTTCTATTTTTTCCTCTTGTTTCCAGGAAGTCACTTCTATGGCCAAATCGTTGGTGCCAAAGGCAAAGTCGTATTTGAAGCTGCCTTCCACCTCTGTTTTGGCGATGCGCATCGGGCCATGTTCGGCAAAGAAGGGCTTGAGCACTTTCAAATGCAGGTATTGCTCGAAAAATGACTCTTTGGCGCGAAAAACAAAATTGGAGCGACCTTGAATCATTCCCTGATTCACCAATTTTTTGGCGAATTCACGGTGTGGCACGAGGCCGAGGTCGTGGAGAAAGTGATTCCAAAAACGGCTGTAGAGCAAGTGCCCCACCGCGTGTTCGGAGCCGCCGAGGTAAAAATCCACCTGCTGCCAATAGTCGGACGCTTCTTTGGAGCAAAAAGCATCCTCGTTGTGCGGGTCCATATAGCGGTAGAAATACCAAGAGGAGCCTGCCCAACCGGGCATGGTGGAATGCTCGTACTCGTAGCGTTCCTCTCCTTCCCCGTTGAGGGGAGCGTAGCGCCAATTTTCCGCGCGGGCCAATGGCGGTTCGCCGGTCTCGGTCGGCAGATATTTGTCAATGTTGGGCAACACAAGCGGCAAATCGCGCTCATCAATGAGATGTGGCACCCCGTCTTTCCAGTAGGCAGGCACTGGCTCGCCCCAATATCGCTGCCGACTGAACACGGCATCGCGCAATTTGTACTGTATTTTTCCTTTGCCCAACGCTCGTTCCTCCAACCATTGAATCAGGGTGGGCACCGCCTCGGCGTAAGTCATGCCATTGATGATGCCAGAGTTGATGTAGCGCCCTTCCTTGGTCGGGTCGGCGGCGTTTTCCAAGCCCTCTTGCGCATCGAGAATGGGGATGATGGGCAAGTCGAAATGCGTGGCAAACAGCCAGTCGCGCTGGTCGCCGCTGGGCACGGCCATCACAGCCCCCGTGCCATAGCCCGCGAGCACATAGTCGGCTATCCAAATCTGGATACGCTCGCCGTTGAAGGGGTTGATGGCAAAAGCCCCCGTGAACGCTCCAGTCACTTTTTTGACTTCCGACATCCGCTCGACTTCGGAGCGGGATGCTGTCCATTTGATGTACGAGTCTATCTCCTGACGCTGCTCGTCGGTGGTCAATCGGGATACGAGCTCATGTTCGGGAGCCAATACCATGAAGGTGGCCCCGTAGATGGTGTCCAGACGAGTGGTGAAAACCTCAATCTCGACGCCTTCGTGCCCGTCCACCGCAAACCGAACCGATGCGCCCGCCGAGCGTCCTATCCAATTGCGCTGCTGCTCTTTGATGGACTCTGGCCAATCAATGGCCTCCAGCCCGTCCAGCAGACGGTCTGCGTAGGCCGTGATGCGCATATTCCACTGTTTCATCAGCTTGCGTTCCACCGGATGGCCGCCGCGTTCGCTCACGCCGTCTTTTACCTCGTCGTTGGAGAGTACCGAGCCAAGGGCCGGGCACCAGTTGACGTACGCCTCACCGGGGTAGGTGAGGCGATATTTCAGCAGGAACAATTGCTGTTCGCGCTCGCTCATGGCATTCCACTCTTCGGCGCTGACGACGGGGGTGTCATCGTCGCAGCTCGCGTTCACCGCCTTGTTTCCTTTTTTGGAAAAAATCTCCGTCAGGTGGCTGATGGGCAGCGCCTTGTCTGCGTCGCGGTCGTAATAGCAGTTGAACAACTGCATAAAAATCCACTGCGTCCATTTGTAAAATCGGGGGTCGCTGGTGCGCACCTCCCGTTCCCAGTCGTAGGAGAAGCCGATGTTGTCCAATTGCTCGCGGTAGCGGACGATGTTTTGTTCGGTGGAAATGGCCGGGTGAATGCCCGTTTGGATGGCATATTGCTCCGCTGGCAGCCCAAAAGAGTCGAAGCCCATGGGGTGCAACACGCTGAACCCGCGCAGGCGCTTGTAGCGAGAGAGGATGTCAGTGGCTATGTAGCCCAAGGGGTGGCCGACGTGCAGCCCTGCACCCGAAGGATAGGGAAACATATCAAGCACATAGAACTTGGGTTTCCCGTTCCGGTTGTCAATTCTGTAAGTCTGATTTTCCCGCCACCATTTTCGCCATTTTGGCTCGATGTCGCTCGGCCTATACTCCATGCTGTGTTGATTGGTTGACTTATTGACTGGATTATGAAAAAAGCAGCCGCCCTGCCGGCTCTGCGGTGGCACCGGTGCGTCGCGCCGCCACACATCGTTTGCCGTCATTTGTTCTGCGAAGGGGCGAAATTAGGGGTTTTGATGGAATTAAATTTTTTCAACAACGCGAAGTCTTTGTTTCATCAAAAAATTAGTTCTCAAAAATCGAAAGGATAGTTGGCGGCGCTATATTTGTGACCAAACAAAACATCTATGTCCTGATGAAAAACTTCCAATTATTGCTCACCCTCCCCATTTCGCTTTTTCTTTTTTGTCAATGCGCAGCATCCAAAAAACTTGATTTGGCGCAAAAAAATGCAGAAACCGTCCGAATCTGGTTTGAGGAAGGTTGGAACAAAAAGCAAAACGAGGCGCTCATCGAGCGCGTGTTTGCCGCCGACTGGACCGACGGCAACCCTATCCGCTCCAACCAGGTGGACGGTCACGAGGGCATCCGCCAAATGGTGCACTTCTATGAACTGGCCTTCGACGACACGCACTTCACCATCACCCACCTTTTTGCCAATGAGCGCTATGTCGCCATCCGCTACGACGTGGAGGCCAACCACGTCGGCCCTGCTTTCGGCATCTTGCCGACCGGGAAGCACTTCACCTCCTCAGGCATCGTCATCTACGAAATGGAAAAAGGCAAAATCAAACGCACTTGGCAGGAACTCGATTTGATGGGCATTATTAAGCAATTGAAGACGGAGGGAGAGTAGCGATTTACGAGTTGGGATTTACGATTTACGAGTTGGGAAATATAGAAACCTGCAAAAAAACAAGTGATTTGTGCGAATGAGCGGTCAAAATTTCTTGGCGTTTGAAATTCAACCTCTCATTCAGGCGCTGATTTGAAATCAGCGCCTGAATGGCACCCGTTTTCAACACTTTATACCTAGAGTAAAGAGGATTTGAACCTGCCGGTTGGCAAGGCAGGGACTTCCTTGATTGATTTGCATGATTTCCAAAGGATTGCGAGCACCGTTCGTTCAAAACCACCTTGTCAGAACCTGTACTCAGGGGCTTGCCCGGCCAAGTGGAAGCGGACGGGGCTGATTTGCGTTGACTATACCTCAACCCCACATTCACGTGATTTACGGATATCAGTTGACTATGTGCAATTCAAATTCTTCACAAACCATTGTAAGAATGACCATTCAAAAATGACCGTTCAAGAATGACCGTTCAAGAATGACCCTATCCTCACCGCTGCACAGCCACCTTGCGCACCACCCTGCCCCATTCCGTGTCCATATTGAGGAAATAAACGCCCGTGGGCAAACCGGCGACCGAGACCTCAAACTCCGACGCGGCGACACTTTGCTCCCACATCAATTTCCCAAACACATCAAACAAGGCAGCATGGTGCGGCAGCGCCCCTTTGAGCCGCACCAGCGCCACGTCGCGCGCAGGATTCGGCCTCACGGCGACTTCCACAAGTTGGCCCGGCTCCGCTGAGGCACTGGCGCTAAAATCGGCAACCACGCAGTACTTGTCGGTGCAAGTGCCAGCGAAGTTGCTGATTTCCAGGCAAATTTGATAAATGCCCGGCGCATCATACACATAATAAAGCGTGTCAAAACCGCCGCCTTGCGCGTTGCCATCGCCAAAGGTGAGGTGCCACGATTCGGCATTGTACGACGAATCCACAAGCAACAGGGTGCGGTCGGGCAGCAACGTTGCCGTGAAAAAAGCCTTACATTCCGGGTTGACGCTGCACAAGCCCTTCTTCCAAGCAGTGATGCCGTGCGCAAGCGCGTAGCACTCGTTGTCGTAAGTCACATTGTCGCAGCCACATACCGGGTCGTAAATCTCGATGCAGGGGGCGAGGGTGTCAATCCATCCGGGGTGGAGGCAATCGTCGGGGCAAATGCCGGGTTTCCATGTCGTGATGCCATGATAAAACTGCGCCACACACTCGTTCGGGTAAGTGTTTCCATCGCATCCACACACGGGAGCGTACACCGCCGGGCAAAGCACGGTGGGGTCTATCACCGTGGGGTCGTAGCATACTTGCTCATTGACGCTGATTTTTTTGCAAAAACTGGCACCGCACTGGGTCCCGTCATTCGCGGTGCCCGAAACCGTCAAGCACACCGTGTATTCGCCAGTTTCCATAAAATTGAGTGTCGGGTTTTGTTCGAATGAGGTCTGACCATTGCCGAAATCCCAATACCAGCTGGTGATTTGGCCGCCATTGGCAAATGCCGATAAATCATTAAAGGTCCAAACCGTAAGCGAGCCACCGGAATTAAACCCTTCAAAATCAGCGAGTAAATTGTTGCAAACGCTCCCGCACACCCCCGGCACCCATGACGTGATGCCCGCCCAGTATTCTGCCTCGCAAGCATTGTTGTAAGTGATGCCATCGCAGCCACACACGGGCACATAGCCATCGTCGGGGCAAAGGGTGGAGTCTATTTTGGAAACATCCACGCACAAGGCACTTACCTCGAAGGCTTTGCAGCTCGTGCAATGAATAGGTGCGAAATCCCCCGTCGGGTATGTTGCGCACAAGACGTGACGTCCCGGTTCGTCGAATAAATGGACAAACTCCATCCCATTGCCCGTCACCTCGCCGCCGTCGAGCGACCAAATCACGAAAAAGAAAAACGGCGGGTCAGGGATGGGTGGGGTAAGTTGGGCGCTAAGGGCTGTCCCGTTCAACACATAATTGACTTCATACGAGCACCCTTCTGGCGACGGCGGGCAAATACCCGGCGACCAAAGCGTGACACCTGCGTATTTCTCTGCCACGCAGGAGTTGGGATAGGTCACGCCGTCGCAACCACACACGGGGTCAAAAACGGCTGGGCAACCAACGGTGGAGTCAATCTGCGAGGGGTTTATGCAAATGCTTTGGGCACTTAGTCGGATGCTGCCGAGCAGCAAGAGCGGGATAAAATAGCGAATCGGCAATTGGAAAATCAAATCCATGGTCGGGCGTTTTTGTCAATGATATGTTTGTCACAGCTCAACGCCCAAGACAGGGGCTTGGTGCAAAGAGGTTGGCAAAATGGCGGCTATAAATGAAAAAAACTCCCCACCGACCCAAAGCCGACGGGGAGTTTGTATGCCGGAATGGTGTTCCGGCGCACTATCCTTCCAATGCAGCCGCGCCGCCCACAATCTCGCCCAGTTCGGTCGTGATGGCTTCCTGACGCGCCTTGTTGTAATTGATGCGCAAGTTTTTGAGCAATTCTTCCGCATTGTCCGTCGCTTTGTCCATCGCCGTCATACGCGAGCCATGCTCGGAGGCTTGGGTGTCCAACAGGCATTTGTGGAAAGTCAGTTGGAGGATGCTCGGCACGAGGGTTTCCAGCAAGGACTGTTGGTCCGGCTCAAAAATGTAGTCGGCTTTCTTCTGTTTGCCGCCAGCCGGGACCTCCATTTTCGGAACGGGGAGCCATTGCTCGGAAGTCGGGAAAGTCGTGGCGGCATTTTTGAAACGGCCGTACACCACGTCCACCGCGTCGTATTTGCCGGAGGAAAACTCGTCCATCAGTTTGCGGGCGACGGCGCTCACGTTTTCATAAGCCGGGTTGTCGTACACCGGAATGTAGTCGGCCACGAGGTTCAAATCGCGGAAACGGCGACGGAACCAGTCGTAACCTTTTTTGCCGATGAACAAAACCGTCACGTTGCCATCGCGGCGCTGCTTGCCGTATTTTTCCGAAATGAGCGCCGACGCTTCTTTGCAAATGTTCGTGTTAAACGCTCCGCATAGACCGCGATTAGAGGTCATCACGACGACGAGGGTGTTTTTCACCTCGCGGGCTTTCCCGAAACTCGTGGAAGCGTCGCCGTCGAGGTTGGAAAGTATGTTGGAGAGCATCCGGTTCAAGCGGTCAGCGTAGGGACGCACCTGCACGATGGCGTTTTGCGCCTTGCGCAACTTCGCAGCCGACACCATTTTCATGGCTTTCGTAATTTGCTGCGTGTTGATAACCGACTTGATTCGTTCGCGTACTTCTTTGAGTCCTCCTGCCATTTTTTGCTTAAGTTATTTGTTAGGCATTTTGAGTTTAGTTTAGTAATCAACCCGCTCAGTAATAAGAGGTAAAACACGGAAAACTGTGTCTGCCCTAGGGTCAATCCGAATTTTGATTCTAAGGCAGCCACTCTCTATTTTTCTGCAATTCTCATTGAAATGATATTCAACTCTCGCCAAACTGTCGTTTGATACATATGCAAGACTTGGTTCGCCCAATAAGCTATACATTTCTTTCCGGGTAAAACCCACAAAGCACCTATTTCTTAATTTGTTAAACACGGGAAATATTTGCTTCATCTCTACAGAATCTCCTTGAAATCCATAAAACCCGCTCTCATGTTTTACCCAGTTTGCTTTAAAATATTGATAAAGGGATTCACACTCATTACTTCTTTCAAGAGGGGTAACGGCTTGAAAGGCTGCTTTTGATTGCTTGCAGCAATACATAAAAAGCACTATGAAAATCAATACTACTCTCATAGGTTTAAATTTTTACAAACCTCCCCATCCAACGCTGACTGGCGTTGTTGATACTTATCACATAGATACCGGGAGGTATTGTTGAATCTAAAGCAAGGTGAATACTGGTGTCTGTTATGTCAATTGACTGTCGGCTAATTATCACACCGCAAAGACTTATATTTTCCACATTCGCTTTTCCAAATTCCAAATCGCCAGTAAGGGAAATAGAGGTAAAGCCCGATGTAGGGTTGGGAAAAACCCTTAATGCGAGAGTACTATTTGAGGCTTCATGGATACCATTGGTACAAGTAATTTCCGGCACCAATTGCGAATAGTCACACCCAACTGGCCAGTTGTTGACAGAGTAGTCAACAACATTAACCCCTCCATTTATATCATCAGCATGGAGTACTGACCGTTCAGACCCCGATGTTATGGAGGGATACATTACCTTACTATTAGATGCCACATGATCGAGAAAATGGACATGGCCGATCTCATGCAATATAATGGATTGTATATCACTTTCAAGGTCAGATGGTGGAATATCACAGTTGAAATTTCCGGTATGCTCAAAAGTGTCGCCCATCATGACGAAAGAATAGAAAGGATTAAATACAAACATATCAATATCGTCAACTAGCCAAAAATCATCACAAATATCGAGATTTGCTGTAGTGCTAGTTATAGCTGCAGCCGTGCTAAACGCATCAGACCAAATAATTTGATTTCTTTGATTATCAGAAATAGTGTCATAACTTTCTACTCCGGCATATATCCAGTTAGCCATAGTACTTTGGTTCCATTGGCAAATTGCATCTCTAATACAATCTGTCGCTCCCAACGAGTCGAATTCACTATCAACATAAAAAGAGTACCCTCCCAGTCCATTTCCATTAACCATATTTAATCTATACGCAATACTGTCATCGCCTCTAGTGTTTATCACGGCAAAGGGCACTTCCAGGGTATCATCGCTCATAACAAACATAGCACTTTCTGCGACAACTTTTATCCTTCCAGTAGCGGCTGGGGTATTTTGCCCTGTATTCTTTTTGAGGTCTGATGTCACAAAATACCGTATTAAAGTGTCGCTCCAAAAAATATTGTCTTCTTGATAGGCTTCGACGAAGATTTCCATTCCCGCATTCTTTGAGTTGACACTCGTAAAACTCAGCGAGCCGCTTTCTCCAAAGTTCTTGCCGACAACTGTAATAGAATCTCCAATACCAGCGGGAATACTCTTTGGATAAAAATCGTAAATGATTGGTTCATTTTCTGAGCACAGATATTGATCGTACTTGTCAGTTGCTACAACTGGATCATAAAAGACGTACGGAAACAAAGCAGAATCATAATAGGCATTGGGGTTTTGCCATAACATATTTGGTACATCAAACCCAATATTTGCCTTTTTCTCACAATTTTGAATTTCTATTTTTAAATGGCTTAACCGTTTAGGATCAGTTGGGAGTTCAACTATATCAATCCCTGCATATGCATACGTTACTCCCAGATTATTTCCTCCATCATCGCTATCAACTACATCGACAATGGAATTGTTATAGGTAGAAAGTAAGTCTCCATGCGTAATTGTGACATTCCCAGCACCATTAATATTTTGCCCAAATGCATCAATATTGTATTCAAGAATATAATGTGCTAAGGCTAACTTCGTACCTGGGGCATGGGCTTTAACCATGACATCAAACTCAAGATATTGGGGGTCGTTTCCGGTAACTGTTGTATTTTCAATAGTGTAAGTTATGCCAACAGAATTTTCGGATGCTACCCCCTCAATTGGGTTTTCAACTTCTACCCTGTCAAACAAGATATACCTGTCAGTAGAGGGGTCATAATACCAGCTCTGGCCGCTCATTTGAAAGGCATCAAACCCTATATTGGCCAATGCTCCAAAATCTTGAATCTCAAGCTCAACATGGCACAACTGCTCAGGTAGCGTTGTCATGGCATACGAGTCGGTTAAACTTGAAAAATTTGAAGTTATGTCTATTTCCACTTTTTCCGAAGTCTGATTTTCCGTAGTTATGGAGTAGGCTGAATTTTGAATAATTGTTCCTTTTCCAATCGTTAATGCCCCCGATGTAGCGATATTTGAGCCAAACACTTGTGAACTGTACTGGATGTAAATTTTTGATTTTCCGAACCGTATGCCATTTTCGGAACATTTAGCATAAACATCAAAAGTCACCCTGCTCAAATCAGCCGACAAATACACATTTTCGAACGTATAACTTATGGCAACTTGGTCATCAGGGCTGTCAGGTGTGTTCATGTCCTGTGAAGTCGAATTGCCGTCCAAAAGTTTTACCGGCTCTCTGGCTGTCAGAATTATTTTTTCGTAAATATCTTTCGGAATGTCGTTGTAAGCAGCAAAAATATCTGCTGCCTTGGGGTTGGCGTAATCGTGGAAAAAAGCGATAAATCCACCCTCAACTCCCGTAATTGAGTAGTGAGGGTTAGGGGTTTGAGCCAAGGATGGGTATTGTGTGTTCGAAGCTTTGCGACAGAAAAAAATACCTTTTGTTCCCACTTCAAACGTATGTCCATGGCTCACCAGCCCCACTTTTTGACCTACCCTCCCTCCAAGAGTAATTATTTCAACTTTGTTACCTTGAATAGCGCCCTTAAAAACTTTGCTAACTTCAATGATATTGGAAGTGTAGATGGCACTCCCGCCTTCACCTCCAAATCCTTTCGTGCTTACTACTTTCCCTTCGACTACCAAATCTGAGAGGTGGGTGCGAAGGTTAATCGGAAATTTATTTGCTTGGCCGAGAAGATTTGCAGCAAAAAGAAAAAATGAGAGCAAAAGGAAAAAAGGCGCGTGTTTCATAAATCAAGGTTTTTGAATTAAAAAGAAAAACGCAAATTTAAACTCTTCTATAACCTGAAGCAAGGTCAGCCGCCAATTCCCGCACTTTGGCGAGGCTGGCATCTTCGAGTTTGCCCTTGCGGAATTCTTCCAGCACATCGGGGAGTTTGCTTTCCATACGTTCCAGGAAGAGGTGTTCGAATTCCTGCACTTTGTCGAGCGGCACGTCGCGGAGAAGGTTGTTGGTGCCGAGGTAGATGATGGCAACCTGTTTTTCCACGGGGACCGGGCTGTATTGCGGCTGTTTCAAAATCTCCACGTTGCGAGCGCCTTTCGACAAAACGGCTTGTGTGGCAGCGTCGAGGTCGGAGCCAAATTTTGCAAAAGCCTCCAATTCGCGATACTGCGCCTGGTCGAGTTTGAGCGTACCGGCGATTTTCTTCATAGACTTGATTTGCGCGTTACCACCCACGCGGCTCACGGAGATACCGACGTTGATGGCCGGGCGCACCCCAGAGTTGAAGAGGTTGGATTCCAGGAAGATTTGGCCGTCGGTGATGGAAATCACGTTTGTCGGGATGTAGGCCGACACGTCGCCCGCTTGCGTTTCGATGATGGGCAGTGCTGTGAGCGAGCCGCCGCCTTTCACCAAACCTGCTTTCACGAGGCTGGGGGGAAGATCGTTCATGGCTTCGGCTACTTCCTGCGTCTGGTTGATTTTCGCAGCGCGTTCGAGCAAACGGCTATGGAGGTAGAACACGTCGCCGGGGTAAGCCTCGCGGCCCGGGGGGCGGCGGAGCAAGAGCGATGCCTCACGGTAAGCGACGGCTTGTTTCGACAAATCGTCGTAGATAATCAGCGCGGGACGGCCTGTGTCGCGGAAAAATTCGCCAATAGCAGCGCCAGCAAAAGGCGCGTAGAACTGCAACGGAGCCGGGTCGGAAGCCGAAGCCGACACGATAACCGTGTAAGGCATCGCGCCGTATTCTTCCAGCGTGCGAGCGACTTGCGCCACCGTCGAAGCCTTTTGGCCGCAAGCGACGTAAATGCAGTAAACTGGCTCGCCGCGGTCGTAAAATTCTTTTTGGTTGATAATCGTGTCAACGGCGATAGCGGTTTTACCCACCTGGCGGTCGCCGATGATGAGTTCGCGCTGGCCGCGACCGATGGGAATCATCGCGTCAATGGCTTTTACGCCGGTTTGCAGCGGCTCGTTCACCGGCTGGCGATAGATAACGCCAGGCGCTTTGCGCTCCAACGGCATTTCGTACTTTTTGCCACCGATGGGGCCTTTGCCATCAATCGGCTGACCGAGGGGGTTTACAACGCGGCCAACGAATTCTTCGCCGACTTCGATGGAGGCGATTTGGCCGGTGCGTTTCACGACCGAGCCTTCGCGCACACCGTCGGACGAACCCATGAGCACCACGCCCACGTTGTCTTCTTCGAGGTTCAACACGATGGCGCGGGTGCCGTTTTCAAATTCGACCAGTTCACCGGACTGAGCGCGGTTGAGGCCATAGACGCGGGCGATACCGTCGCCCACTTGCAGCACAGTGCCTACTTCTTCGAGGTTAGTGTCGGCCCCGAAGCCGGACAGTTGCTGTTTCAATATCGCGGAGATTTCTTCCGGTCTGACGTCTGCCATTATTTATTGAGTGATTGAGTGATTGAGCGATTGAGTAGGGGTTGATGAGGGTTGATGGGGGTTGATGGGGGTTGATGAGGGTTGATGGGGGTTGATGAAGGTTGATGAGGGTTGATGAGGGTTGATGAAGGTTGATGAAGGTTGATGAAGGTTGATGAAGGTTGATGAAGGTTGATAAAAGTTGATGGGGGTTGATAATTTTGATAAACCCTTATCAACTTTTATCAACCCTCATCAACCCAAAGAATTTAAAACTCCTTGACGTAAAGGTTTTTGGAGAACGATGCCCGCAATCGGTCCAACTTGTGGGCGACGGAGGCATCGTAACGTTTGTGGTCGAACTCCAGCACGAATCCGCCGATGAGTTCGGGGTCCACGGTAGTTTCTATGTCGAGATTTTCGGCGGTAGCGCCGCTTTCGAGCAGTTTCTTTTTCAAATCCGCCAGCACCGCGTCGCTCAGGGGCGAAGCAGTCGTCACCTTGACGGTGGTGATTTTTTTCAGGCTCTTGTATTGAGCGATGAAAGCCGCCGCGATTTCGGGGACGTAAGCTTCTCGACCTTTGTTGACGAGCAGGTGCAAATAGGCCAATGTGAGGCTGTCCAATTTGTCTTTGAAAATGGCATCCAGCGCCGCGTTCTTTTTGTCGGCGTGAATGATGGGGCTTTTCAGGAACAGGTAGAGGTCGCGGCTCTTCACGGCGGCACCCAAGGTGTTCATGTCGGCAGACACTTTCTCCAGTTTGCCTTGCTCAACGGCAAGGTCGAGCAGCGACTTGGCGTAGCGGGATGCGATGCGAGTGACGGACATTTTCGTTGTTTGTTGTTCGTTGTTCGTTGTTGGTTGCTCGTTGTTGGTTGTGTTGGTTGTTCGTTGCTCGTCACGAACACCCTACGACGGAAAACGAGCAGCGAACAACGAAACTCAGTTCAATTTTATAGTTTCGGCCAGGTTCTTCGCGTAGGCTTCCTGGGCGGCTTTGTCGGCCAGCTCTTTGCGGAGCACTTTTTCGGCAATCTCGACGGCGAGTTGGCCTGCCTGGTTTTGGAGCGCGACGATGGCGGCCTGCTTTTGGTTTTCAATGTCCATCAAGGCACTTTCCACTTTGCGCCTGTACTCTTGGTCGGCCTGCGCCTTCTTTTCTGTTCTGTATTCCTCGGCGGCCTCTTTGGCTTCCTTGAGCATCTGGGTGCGCTCTTCGCGTGCTTGCTGCAACAGCTTTTCGTTCTCTGCTTGCAAGTTGGCCATTTCCTCGCGGGCCTTTTTGGCCTCGTCGAGTGCGTTTTGGATATCGGTCTCGCGTTGTTTGAGCGCCGCGCCGATAGGTTTGAACGCGAAACGGCTCATCAAGAACCAGAATATGCCGAAAATGATGAGCGTCCAAACCAAGAGACCCGGTTCGGGCTTGAGTACGTTGAAATCTGCCAGAAACAACATCGGCGTGATGAGTTATGAGTTTATGAATGTGGTTGAGAGAGGTTTTGAAAAGTTGAGAAATTGAGAAGGTTTAGAAAAATTAACCCACCTCAACCGTACAACTTTCCTCCACTTTTTCTCAACATAATTTTTTCAAAAAATGGGTTGCAGAACGAACCAACCGTTGCTCACGCAACCCACAAGTGGTTGGCATTTCTTACTGAACACCGGGAGCGGCAACGAAGAACGACAACACCATCGCGACCAGCGCAGCGCCCTCCACGAGAGCGGCTGTGAGAATCATGTTTGCGCGGATGTCGCCGGCTGCTTCGGGCTGACGGGCGATGCCCTCAACTGCTTTGCCACCGATTTGGCCGATACCGAGACCTGCGCCGATTACTGCGAGGCCTGCACCAATTGCTGCGTACATAATTTTGTAATTATGAATGATGAATGAAAAATGTTGAATTCAAAAAAGGGTTGATGAAGGTTTATGAGGGTTGATAAAAGTTGATTTTGAAAAACGCTTGTCAACTTTTATCAACTAAAATCAATGATGGTCGTGGTGTGGTTCTTCGATAGCCGTCCCGATGTAAGTGGCGCTCAACATCGTGAAAATGAACGCTTGCAGAAACGCCACGAGCAGTTCCAGAGCCATCATGAACAGGGTCAGCGGGATGGAGGCTGCGATACCTGCCGCCGCGCCGCCCGTGCTTTCGCCCGATTTGCCGAGGATAAAAATGAGGCTCACGAACGAGAGAATCACGATGTGACCCGCCGTGATGTTGGCAAAAAGACGAAGGAGCAGGGTGAAAGGCTTGAGGAACAGGCCGAGTATCTCGATTGGGGTCAGGATTAGTATTTTGAGCGGGGCAGGCACACCGGGCATCCACAGCGTGTGTTCCCAGAAATGCTTGTTGGCGCTGAAAGTCGAAATCAGGAAAGTGATGATGGCGAGCACGATGGTGACGGAAATGTTGCCAGTCACGTTGGCGCTGCCGGGGAAAATGGGGAGTTGACCAATCAGGTTGAGGCCGAGGATGAAGAAAAACGCCGACATCAGGTAGGGCATATATTTCTCGTATTTCGGCCCGATGCTGGGTTTCGCCACTTCATCCCTAATGAAGGTGTAGAACGGCTCGATGAAGTTCTGCAAACCCTTCGGTGCTTGGCCTCTGCGTTTCGCGGCGGCTTGGGCAACCGCACGGAAAATCAGGAACAAAATCAGCGCGGTGAGCAGCATCGTGAACACGTTGCGCGTGATGCTGAAATCCATGAAACTCGTCACGCCGCCGCCCAAAATGCCGCCGTCGTAAGTCGTTTTGGCTTCGAGCGGCACGCATTGGCCGCCGATGACGGCGTTGTAGCGGGTTTTCTTTTTGCCGTCTTCGCCTGCTATTTCTTCGTGGGTGTAATCGTCAATTTTGTGCTGGCCTTCCGCGAATCGCTCGTTTTTGAGCCGCATCACGCTGCCGTGCACGAGTGCATAGCCATTGTGCGAGTTTTCGCCGTTGCCGTGGTGGTGCGGGTGGAAGGCGGCTGAGGTCGTGAGCGTCCAGCCCCTCTCATCTTTGAGGATGACCGGCAGGTGGAAGTAGAGTTCGCCGATGATGTTGATGACATTCGCGTCGGAGATGTGATGCACCGCGTTGTCGCCTGCGTTGAACGTTTTGGGAGCGTTGATGGAGTGGCCGCAGGGGCCGCCGTGGTCGGCGGGGTGGGCAGTCGTGGGCGGATGTTGCCCGGCGTGCGGATGTTCGTGATGCTCGTGGCCGTCCTGCGCAAAGGCAAAAACGCTCAAACCGCTGAAAGTCAATGCAATCCAAAATCTGCGAATGGCTGCCATAAGGACAAGAGGAAAAGCTTTTTTCAAATCGGCGGCAAAGGTACAATGCGGTTTTCGTTAAAAAAAACCAGAAAATTTTTTTCTCCGAAAAAAATAGGGCGAGACGGGTATTTAGAAGCGTTATACGGAATTTAATTTGGAAGGGAGTGTTCGCCATTGCGAAATCGGCCCTTTTAGGTGTGTTTTTCTGTAAAAACCGTGCTCGATACCCAGTGGTGCAAAGTTTGGGTCGGCTTTTCTTGCCCTAATGGTGGGGTGTGAACCAATGAAAAAGCCCCGACACTTTTGCCGGGGCCGATAACCAAATCAAACTTTCTGTGAAGTTTTTTCTCTATTGGGTTTTAGATGTAGGGCTTGATGCTGTGATGTTGCCGCCCTCGAGAAGTTTTTATGTTTTGGTGTGCTGTTTTTGGAGATGCCACAAAGTCACGACGACGCCAAGGGCTTGGTTTTTATGCCCTTTGTGCCTGCGTTGCATTGTGTCGGAATGCACCTCATGGTGTGTGGGTGTGTCTTTGCGGAGAGCAATCGGGTTGGCATATATAGTCAACGCAAATCAGCCCCGTCCGCTTCCACTTGGCCGGGCAAGCCCCTGAGTACAGGGTCTGACAAGGTGGTTTTGAACGAACGGTGCTCGCAATCCTTTGGAAATCATGCAAATCAATCAAGGAAATCCCTGCCTTGCCAACGGGCAGGTTCAAATCCTCTTTAATCTGGGTATAAATGCCGCGAGCTGCGCTGCGAAACAGCAAAATGGTAGGAATCAAGCGCATGAGCAGAGGTATCGTTTTTGTTATCACAGCCGTCAGTTGTTGCCCCGACTGGCTTGACTGCACCAAAAGACGGCTGAATAACATGAAACGTTGCACAAGAATCGCTCTACGACCATTTTTAACACTTGAAATGTGCACAATCATCGTCGAAAAACGATGTCCGAAAAAAAACCTGTCGCCTGAGGCGCTTGCTTTTTCAAACCAAATCGCCAAGCGCAGGCCCTTTTCCAAATCTTAGTGCTGGCGTTTCGTGTGCTTTTGTCTGCATCTCAACCAGTTGTTTGGCCCAATCATCGAGCTCGTCGTTGTGGTGGTCTATAAACTGTTCGGTCATGGCTCTGAGGCGCTGGATGTTTTCCGGGGTCGCGTTGTCCATAGCACCCGTTTGAGCATCGGGAAGAGTGGGCTCGAGCCGCAGATAATTGTCTTTCACACCGAGATTGCGGAATGTGTTTTTTACGATGTGGTGGGTCGTTTCCGCCACCCCTCCCATCATGATATTGATGAGGTCAGGTATATTGAGCAAGGCGATTCTTTTCTGGAATGAACGGAGCCTGAATGTGTGGCGCACCTTGCCAGTGCCAAGCGAAAGCAATTTCATGTTGACGGGGGTGTAGTGTTCGGCGGTTTTGCCGACCTCCGCGATGGCGCACAAGGTCGGGTTGTTGGCAAACACACCACCGTCCACGCAAGCGTGCTGCACGTTAGATGCCGATAGGAAGGTGGCAGGCTTGAAATAGCTGGGGGCGGCAGAAGTGGCCCGGCACACGTCGCGCACCAAAAAGTCTCGAGCAGGCTCCACGGCGTTTTCGTGGTCGTGGCGACAGAAAAAATAGGTGGCGGCCAATTCGAGATTGTAGGCCGGAATCAGGCATGGCTTGAGCAGCTGGCTCATCCGCACATCTCCTAAATGCAGTTTGAGCAGTCGTTCCAATTCTTCCACCTCGTAGCGGTCAGAAGCAAGGCCTGCGCTGCCCAGAAAACGCCGCAACCACGATGACTTGAATATGTAGGGGCCTTTTTCGTTGTAAAAGTCAACGATGTCGGAGGTTGAATAACGCGGCCGCTGTGGGTTGTGCTCATCGGGGGCAAGCAGGAGCGCCGTGATGATGCCTCCCGTGCTTGTGCCGGCAAAAAAGTCGAAACAGTCAACGATGCGCAACTCGGGATTGCTTGCATAGCGTTGGGCCTTCGTTTCTAAGGAAGCCAATACCAAAGCGGGGATGATGCCGAGTATGCCTCCGCCATCAATAGTCAATACCCTTACCATATTTTGATGCAGTCAATTGATGCAGCTCGCCGCGATGAAAAGTAAAAGAAAAACGAGCAGCTATCGGCTTGCTATTGGCTGCAAATGTTCGCGCAGTGCGTGAACACAGGATTAACCACAGGTTAATTTTATTGACACTTCGTGACTTTATGCGCTCCCATGCTTGAGCCGCCTCACTCCTCTCCCAAAAACGGATACCGATAGTCCGTCGGCGGCACGAAGTTCTCCTTGATGGTGCGGGGCGAGAGCCAGCGGTACATATTGAGCATGGAGCCGGCTTTGTCGTTGGTGCCCGAAGCGCGGGCGCCGCCGAAAGGCTGTTGGCCGACTACCGCGCCGGTGGGCTTGTCGTTGACGTAGTAGTTGCCGGCGGCGTTTCGGAGTTTTTCGTTGGCCAGCGCGAGGGCGGCGCGGTCATTGGCAAAAATAGCCCCGGTGAGCGCGTAAGGAGAGGTCGAGTCGAGCAGTTCGAGCGTCTTTTCGTAGTCCTTGTCCGCATAGACATAGATGGTCAGCACGGGGCCAAAGATTTCCTCGCACATGGTCACATATTTCGGGTCGGACACTTCCAGCACGGTGGGCTCGATGAAGAAGCCTTTCGACTTGTCGCAGTTGCCCCCGGCGATGATGGTCACTTTGTCGGATTTTCGAGCCGCGTTGATGTAGCCGGAAATTTTGTCAAAAGCCTTTTCGTCAATCACGGCGTTGATAAAGTTGGTAAAATCCTCCGTCGTACCCATTTTCATACTTTTTAAATCGGCCACGAGGTAGTCCTTCACTTTTTTCCAAAGGCTTTTTGGAATATATGCCCGCGACGCGGCGGAGCATTTTTGTCCCTGAAACTCGAACGCGCCGCGACCAAGCGCCACGGCCACCGCTTTCGGGTCGGCGGAATTATGCACCATCACGAAGTCTTTGCCGCCCGTCTCGCCCACGATGCGCGGGTAGGATTTGTAGTTGGCAATGTTTTCTCCGATGGTTTTCCAAATCCGCTGAAAAACGCCCGTGCTGCCCGTGAAGTGAATTCCAGCAAAATCCGGGTGTCGGAACACCACATCGCCCATCGTCGGGCCATCCACATACACGAGATTGATGACCCCTGCGGGCAAACCGGCTTCTTCCAAAATTTCCATGATAACGGCGGCAGAATAAATCTGCGATTCGGCGGGCTTCCAAACAGCGACGTTGCCGAGCATGGCCGGGGCAGAGGGCAGGTTGCCCGCGATGGCCGTGAAATTGAACGGCGTGAGGGCAAATACGAAACCTTCAAGCGGTCGCCAGTCGGTGCGGTTCCACACATTGCGGGTGCTGAGCGGCTGCTGTTTGTAGATTTCCTGCATGAAATACACGTTGTAGCGCCAGAAATCCGCCAACTCGCAGATGCAGTCAATCTCGGCCTGATACACGTTTTTGCTCTGACAGAGCATGGTGGCCGCACTCATTTTGGCGCGGTAGGGGCCGGTGAGCAAGTCGGCGGCGCGGAGGAAAATGGCCGCGCGTTCCTGCCAGGGCATGGCTTCCCAAGCGGGTTTGGCTTTCAAGGCTGCCTTGATGGCGGCTTGCACATGGTCGGCATTTCCTTTGGAATAATGGCCGAGGATGTGGGCGCGTTCGTGCGGCGGGCGCATGGCGATTTTTTCATCGGAAAAGACGTGTTCGCCGCCGATAAACATAGGCACGTCTTTCTGCTTCGACTTCGCTTCGGCGAGGGCTTTTTTCAGAGCGCTTTTTTCGGGAGAGCCGGGGGCGTAATTCCAAACGGGTTCGTTGACGGGGTGGGGGACGGAGAAGATGGCGTCTGTCATGTTTGTGGTGAAATGGCGAGGTCGGCGCAAGATTGTTATTTCACCGCAGAGACGCGGAGACGCAGAGTTTTTTTGTCATCCTGTAAGGAACTACTCTGCGTCTCCGCGTCTCTGCGGTGAAAAATCACTCGCGGTCGCTCTCTTTTTTTAGTCAGTGCTTTTAGCGGCCAAAGGTATGAAAGGAGATTGCACCAAGATTTGGCAACTTTTGAAAAGTTGCCAAATCTCAACTCGCCGTGTTAAAATTTAAAAACCAACCGCGTCGCCGTGTTATTCCCGTCCAACACCCGCACCGCGAATACTGCCGGCCATGTTTCAGAAACTTGGAAACGCTCGGTGAACGCTTGCGCCGTTTTTTCGCGGAAAACGCTGTGCAACACGCGCCCGTCCAACGCCAAAAATTCGATTTTCAAATCGCCTACAATTTCATTTTCCCAAAAAATCTGGAGCGGCTGCCCGTCGGGAATCGGATTGGGAGAAACACGAAGCCGCTCATTTGCAGCAGTTTGCACATCAGGTTGCTTTGTTGAAATACTTTTTGAAATGTGTTTGCGCCATAGGTTGTCCTCCATGCCGAAGCTGCCGACGAAATTGCCGATGAAAAAAACGGTGCTGTCGTTGGCGGTCAGCCTGTTGATAAAATTTGGCACAAGCAGCGCGGGCGGAAACCCGATATCCATCCAAGTTTCGCCCTTGTCGCAGGAAAAATAGAGCGAGCCCGGACCGCCGAACGTTATGTTCCGGGTATTGAGCAGCATGGCGTTGCCATGCACCCGAAATTGAAAACTGGAGCCTCCGTCGTTGGGGACGTTTGGCAATTCGACGAAGGTTTGACCACTGTTGGAGGAGCGGTAAATTTTTCGCTTTTCTACCTGAGCCACAAAAATATCGGTGCCGATTTGGAATATCCGCGCCACGTTGGTGTGAATCGGGAATCCAAAGTTGTAGCGACTATTCCAAGTTGCACCGCCGTTGGAGGAAGCAATCAACTCAGAATCGGTGCGAGTGAGCAGTTCATCACCGATGCCGAGCAGCAGCTCGGGTGGTAGGTTCGGTGTCAATGTCATTAAGCTACCGGTGGTTTCCCATTCGGTGGCGCCAAAATCGTCGGATTTGAAAATCAGGTTTGGCTGGCAACATTGATTCATCGAAAACAAATCGTTGCCCAACCGGGTGAGCCAGCGCGGCTGAAAAACGGCATCTGATGCAACGGGCTGCCGCCAGTCGAATTGGCTCGCGGTGGGGCACCGCAGCACCCGGTTTTCATCCAAGCCAACCCAAAACCCACCGACTTCCTGCACCTGCCGGGGCAGTTCGCCCGTCCAAGCCCGCCGCCAAGTGTCGCCGTTGTCGTCCGAAAAAGCGAGCGTTGCGCCGTTTGAGAGGCAGAGAAAGTATTTGCCAATTTGCCCTATATCAATGCCCGAAGGGTCGGTCTCGTCTTGGAAGCCGTGCCAGCCATACTGCCAGACACCCGCTTTTTCAGACAAAACACCGTTGAGGGTGGCGACAAAGCTGTTCCCACTTATCAATATCAAATCGAGTGAAGGATGGCCTCCCACCTGCTGCCAGAGCGGTTGCCAGTTGGTCAGTCCATTGTTCGAGCGAAACCAGTCGCCTCCAAAATTTCTGCCCAAAAAAGGGTTTGCCCGGTTTGATATCCACTCCAATTGTACTGGTGTGTCGAGTACTTGGAACGTCGCGCCGAGGTCGGTGCTGCGTGCCAGCGCCCGTGTGCCATCTGATTTTTCAAAATAGAAAAGCAAGGTGTCGCCTGTGGCAGCCATGCCCTTCGCTGCCACGCAAGGAAGCGGCACATTGTTCCAACTATTGCCCCCGTCGCTCGAATGGACATACCACGAGTCCGTTTCGAGCCAAATTTTTTGCCCCCAGACGACACAGTTTTTCAGATTGGATACGGGCTGGTAAAAAATCTGCTCCCATGTTTTGTCCATTTTTTGGCGATAAAGAACGTCGCGGGCGTAAGAATAAATCGTGTCGCCTCCAAAACTCAACAGCGGGTTGTGGGAATTATCTTGGGGCATTTGCCCCTCCGACATCCAGTTTGCGCCATCGTCAATGCTCCGAAAAAGCTGGTTTTGGTAGTCAATCCTAAAATAATCGCCCGATTGTGGGTGAATAAAAAAGCCTCTTCCGTCCCAGAGGCGCTCGAAGGTCGCGCCGTCGTCTTCAGAACCGAAGATGCCCGCGCCCCAATTCGCCACCGCGAATATTCGGTCGCCGTCGGCTTCGATTTTCGTGAAGCCGTGATAGGCGGGCAACGGTAGTTTTTCCCAAGAATCCGTTTGAGCAAATATTTTGGGGGAGAAAACGAGCGCAAAGGAAGCGAAGAAAAAAACGGATGATTTTTTCATTTTTTTTTGTATTTAATCAGGACAAAGATAGGTGAATTGCATATCCCGCAGATGCTGCCCTTCGGCCTCTTGAACAGCGTGAACCCGATTTGAATTTTTTTTAAAAACTTGCCAAATTTTGCATCTTCAACCGAACCAGATTACGCTATGCCAACGCCTAACAACATCATCGCCGGGGTAGCCACCTATTCCAAAGCAGAGTACCTCGAACTGCTGGCCCTCTCCGACGACCGCGACCAGATGGACGCGACATGGGAGGAATGGACAAAAAACAAAAACAAGACGTAAAAACTTAGGTAGAAGGCGGAAGGTAGAGGGCAGTGAGATATACTTTTGGGTTGCACGCTGTTTAAGTGGAGATAAAATCAGCCTTCTACCCTCAACCTTCTACCCTCAACCTTCTACCTAAGTTTTTGCAACAAGACAGTGAAAAACCTGCGCAAACAAGGCCTTCGAGTGGAAGAGGTGGAGGTGCGGCTAACGGAGCTGGTGCTTTTCTGCCGCGAACGGGGTTTGAAAATCAATGGGAAGAGCCGAGCGATGTTTGCGCAAAAGTTGGCTTCAGGGAAATAGACTGCCGTTATTCAAACACCTCTTTCAAAGGAATCGAAATGTCCAGCACGGGGTCGCGCAGAGTCTCGGTGGCGCGGTAAATTTCATAGTCGTCGGGCGAGGTAAAAACATATATATTTCCCAAAGGCAGCAGCACAATCCAGCAGGAGCGGACACCGTGTCGGAAGTAGTCGTTGGCTTTCGCTATCAATTCATTGAGGGTTTGGCTGGGGGAAATAATTTCGATGGTGCAAAGCGGCGGCTCGCTCATGGCAATCACATCGTTGCGCAAGTCGAGTGGCATTTTTGGATAAATGCTGATGTCTGGCACGGAAGGCCAATCGGAAAGGTCAAGGCTAAGTTCGGAAGCGATACGGTACTTGTCTTTATATCTTATCCCAAACTGAATAATGAGGTTCGCTTGAACGATGCTGTGATTGAAGGAGGGCATAGGCTTGTTGCGTTCAATTTCGTACTCGGAAAGCGCGACTTCTGGCATGGCTCAATTATTTTTTTACAAAGATACACGGCATGGAACGATTGGGCAATTTTTGGAACAATCAAATTCGCGCTCGCCTTTCTCCACGCTCAAAACGCCTCCCCCGTGAAAATATAAAAACTCACGCCCTCCCGCGTGAAACCGGCATCCAATCGGACAAAAATGTCTTTTTGTGGAAAAATGAAGTAACGCAGCCCTGCCCCGCCCGCCAAACGGAGGTTTTGGAGGGTCAGCGACGAAACGGTGGGCGCAACGGCTCCCATGCCCACAAAACCCGTCGCGCCGAATCGCTTGCTGAACGGGAAGGGCAAAAAACGGTACTCGGCTTGCGCGGCGTAGTAGTGGCGGTCGCGGTAGCGTCCCGTGTAGTAGCCGCGCAGGAGCGATTCGTTGCCCATCAGGCTGAGCATATTGAAAGGCGCGTCGCCGAGCACGATATTGCCCGCTACCTGCCATGCGAACACGGAATTTTTGTTGAGTTGGCGATAGCGGCGCACCTCCGCGAAAAAGCCGTCGAAGGCATGGTCGCTCCCGAGGGTTTTGCTGTAATGCAGCCACGACAACTCCGCAAACCAGCCATCGCGGGTGTTCAGCATGTTGGGCCGCGAGTCGTACACCGTGCCGACACCCACACCAAAGTTGGTGGAGCCGTCGGCGCCACGCGGCAGGGGCCGGGACGGTTGCTCGCCGCCAAAATCCACTTGACCCAGATGCTGATAATCCAACTCCATGCCCGCAAACCAGTTGCGCTTGACCCGATGCATCACGCGCTGCCGTATTAAATGGTACACGCCATTGACCACCACAGGGTCTTCTTTCGGCGCTTCCGGCCCGATGCCGTAATACAGGAGCGGGAACCGCTGGAAACGAACTTTGCCCAACAACAGCCAGCGGTCTTCGTCGGTGTAGATGGCGTTGTCGAGCCAAAGGCCATATTGGGAGCGGAGCGTGACAAAAGCAAATGCCGTGACCTCGCTCAAACGGTTTTTTTGGTAGTCATTTTTGGCGTGGAACAGCAAGGAGGAAGCCGCGCCCAACTCCCAACTGGTCTCCGGCGAATAGGCTATCGTGGGATAGGCAAGCAATCTGGGCTGGTGGGGCGGGCGATGCTCTTGGGTGAGGCGGGTCAGTACGCGGTCGAACCAACCGCTCGAATCCGAGTGGGCGCACAGAGCTCCACTTGCCAAGCAAAAAGAAGCGAAAACGATAAGTCGGATGGACGACATGACACTGAGAGGATAGTGGAAGTTTTGTCCAACGCCTTGTCCCGCATTTTGTTGGCAAATAGTTCGACAATGGGGCGGATTTGACAATTTTAGGAAAGCTCCTTACCATTGTGGGGGTCTGTTATCTTTTTCAAAAATTGACACATTATGAAACCACTCTACCTTGTTTTTTTGCTTGCCCCTACGCTCTTGTCGTCTTGCAAAGTGACGCAGGAAAAACCAGCGGCAGCTTTCACCGCCGACCGACCGATTCGCCTTGAAGAAGCCCAACCGCCAAGCATTGACCCCTGCGCTTTGTGCGTGGGTTTTTCTGCAACGAAGCCCTATACCTCAGGCAGCATCCGATGGGTCAATTGTAGGATGGGCCAAGACAAGGTGTACTTGGATTTGCGGCTCTCCAAGCGCAACAAACCGGACTTGAAGGTGCGCCTCATGCGCGATTGCGACTCCCCGGCCCAACCCGGCAATATAGTTACGGTCAGCAACCACTATTTGAAGTGCTCTGCCGATGATATATCGGGTGTCACGGTAGTTCAATATGAGCAAACACCCGAAGGCCAGATAGTCAATTCCATCTTATTTAATTTTTCTTGTTTCAAAGGGTACACATTTTTTCAGGTAAAAACCCAGTCGAAGTTCTTTGACAATTCGGAAAAGAAGTTAATGACGCAGTCGCAGTCGTTCCTGATGGCCAGTTGTGCGATTGCGATGGGGCCTATTTTGGGCAACCTGTCCTTTCGAACGATGACCTCGAGCCTTTCGACTGGCTCTTTTTCCTTGATGAACACCCCCATGCAAAAACTGAGGACGAAGGAGAAAGCGGCCACGATGATCAGGTTTGCCAGTTTTTTGGGACATTTCAGCCGTGTCTTGTGGAGGTAGAAGCCGGCAGACTTGAGGTGCTTGAACAAGGTTTCGATCTTGAACCTCCGTTTGTAGTAATGGCAGGCCTCGTGGCCCAGTTCGAGGTTGGTCAACAGGAACAGGGGCTTTGAGTGCCCTTTTCCGCGCCAGTACACCGCGTTTGCCAGCGGCAGGGCGCCCCCGATAAAGCAAATGCTGCGGGTGGTACGCAAAGAGTCGAAGCGTGCGACCTCGCCGTCAAAGTCGATGAGGCGGTCCGAGGACGTCCTGACCACGAACAGCCAACCGTTCTCCACACACCACTGCCGCAGGCCCTGACCGTCAAACTCCCCGTCGCCCAAGAGCACGATCCTGAAGCCCGGCGGACAAAAGTGGGCGACCATTTTGACCAGGTCGGTGTGCATCTCCTCTGGGAAATGCCCCTTTTCCCCCTTTTTGACCACCCAAGCCACCGGAATGGCAAAGCCTCGGCACATGACCGAGAGCATCAACGTCGTGTTGGCCGAGCCCGTCTGGCTGCCGTCCATGACCAGCACGAGCTCGCCCTTGTCCGCCAAGCCCAGCAAAAAGTACTGGGCGAAGGGCAGGTAAAAGGTCTGCCAATCGGTCCACTTGTTGCCCAGCCAACGCTTGGCCTGCTGCAACAGGCTGGACTTCTTCCTCGCCCGGTAAGCCTCCGTGGCCTCGCTCAAACTCTCCAAACGACAGTGCCCGTTGCGCACGCAGGCTTGGATCAGGCTCGCCATCAGGCAAACACGCCTGGACAATTGGCCGCTGCTGGACCCGGGTATGACCCTGTGTAAAAAATCGAGAATATCTTTGTGGGCGCTTCGGCGCATATGGAAGGGGGGATTTTGATTAGGAACCACAAATTTCCCCTCCATTTTTCTTTTCCGACTTTTCAAAGAACTAAGCCCGGTTTCTTAACCGGAAAATGTGTACCCTTTCAAATTTTCTTGGTCAAACGAACAAAATGTCTTTCAGGCTAAGCTGACTTCCAATGCTTTGGTGGACATTAAAGTAAAGGACGGCTGGCAAATGCACTACGACAACGCCAAGGGATGCAAGGGAAAATAGGTGGTGTGCGGAGGAATCATGCGTTTGACTTATTTCCAAAAATAAACGCATACTTGGAATTATCTCCTGTTTTTGACCACTTATTTCCAAGTATAGACTTTACCTTTGGGAGCTGTCGCCTATCGCTGGATACGGTAAATTGTCAAACTGACTTGCATTTTCACATGATTGGAAGAAAAAAAGAAATCGAAAAAATCGAGCGGCTGCTTGCCTCCGAACGTGCCGAGTTTTTGGCCATTACGGGCAGGCGGCGTGTCGGCAAGACCTATTTGATGGATACGATGCTGAGAGACCGCTACTGCTTCAGCTTGACAGGCATCCAAAATGGAAACATGGCCACGCAATTGGTGAATTTTGGGGTAAAATTGGCAGAGTACGACGGCACCAACAGCCCCCAAAAACCAGAAAACTGGCAAGCGGCTTTTTTGCAGTTGAAAGCATATTTAAAGACCTTGCCCAAAAATCGGAAACACGTCATTTTTCTGGACGAGCTCCCATGGATAGAAACGCCGAAATCGGGCTTTGTGCAGATACTGGCCCATTTCTGGAACGATTACCTATCCAAAGAACCGAACTTCATCTTGGCGATATGTGGTTCCGCGACTTCTTGGATTGTCAAAAAAGTACTCAATGACCCAGGTGGGTTGCACAACCGGATTACCGAAAACATTCACCTGCTTCCGTTTACTTTGGCTGAGACCCGCGACTTCCTGACCGAAAAAGGTATTGCCTTCGGGCCACAGGATTTGGCAAAAGTCTATATGGCATTGGGAGGGATTCCGTTTTATTTGGAAAATCTGCGAAAAGGGGAAAGCTTCTCAACCGCCATCGAGCGCATCTGTTTCGCGCCTACGGGAATCCTGCACAACGAATATAACAACCTGTATCAGGCCTTATTCAACAATTCCGATATGCACCAAAAAATAGTGGCTGCTTTGTCGAAGCACCATCACGGCATACAGCACGCCGAAATTATCAAGGCAATTGGCATGGCCCAACCTACCGGGAGTTATCAGCGGGCTATGGAGGAACTAATTATCACGGGATTTGTCGAGGAAAACATGGCTTGGGGCAAGCTGAAACGCGGCTCTACCTACCGTTTGATTGACGAGTTCAGCATATTTTACCACCGATTCATGCAGGGTCGCAACAAATATAGCGCGGGGATTTGGCAGCAGTTGGCAGAAAGCCAAGCCTACAAAGTATGGGCCGGGTACGCCTTTGAAAATCTTTGTCATAAGCATATTGATGCCATCAAGGGTGCATTGGGCATAGCCGCCGTTTACACTGAAGTTTCCAGTATGCGGGTACCTGCCGCCGATGGAGTGCCGGGATTTCAGATAGACCTTCTGATTGACCGCAAGGACAACTGTATCAACCTTTGTGAAATCAAATTCCATAGTGGGCCTTTCACCATCACCCCAACATACTGCCAAGAATTGATAGCAAAGCGCCAGCGATTTGTGGACTATACCGGCACACAAAAACAGGTGTTCCTGACCTTCATCACTACCCACGGCATCACCCCGAATGCGTACGCACAAGAAGTGGTGGATGCGGAAATCCGTTTGGAGCAATTGTTGAAGTAGAGGTCGCACCCAACCTTTTCGGAGCAAAGCGCGTGTGCTTCATAAAATTTCAATTTTTATGAAAAACACAACCAACATCCTACTCACCGCTTTGATGGTGTTGCTCGGCATTGGAGCCAACGCCCAACAATTCTTCTTCTCTGCCGTACAACCCTCCTCTTGCGCCGCCAACGATGGCATCGTCACCATCGTGCCGACGCAGGGCGTACCGCCATTCACCTACCTATGGAGCAACGGCTCCACCGAGTTGAGCATTAGAAACGTGCCCAAGGGCGTCTATTCGGCCACCCTGACCGACTCGGAGGGTGCCACCGTGACCCACACCCACATCCTGAACAGCAAGGCGCTGGATTTGTATCTCGCCGACGCCAAGCCCGTAGGCCATTGCAACCCGAACTCCGGCGCCTTGACTGTGGAGCCGATTGGTGGCCAGCCTCCCTACACCTACTCATGGAGCAACGGACAGACTGGCCCCTCAGCACAAGGGTTGACCGTCGGCACCTATTCCGTCACCGTGCAGGATGCCGCAGGGTGCGTCGCGCTGGGCGAATACGAGGTCAAATACGTCAGCATTTATTACAGCCCTTTCGCGGATGTTCACACGGTCAGTGAGCCAGATTGCGCCAATCTGAACAGCGGCGAACTTTCGGCAACCATGTTGTGGAGCGGTTTTTTGCCCTACACCTACATCTGGAACACGGGTGCCACGACCGAGACCATTTCAAACCTTGCCGCCGGCAACTACTCCGTCACCGTGACGGACGGGCTGGGCTGTTCGAGCAGCAAAACCGTGACGCTGCGCAAGGCATTGACCATGCTCGGAAGCACTATTTGCACTGGCGCTTCATCGGGTTCCGTCAGCGCAGAGTTGGTAAACGCGACCCCGCCAGTCAATTATGTGTGGAGCAATGGCCAATCGGGGCAGAGCCTCAACAACCTTTCGAGCGGTACCTACTCCGTGACGGCCACCGATGCCACTGGTTGTAGCTCAATCAATCAGGTTAAGGTGGCGCTCCCGCAGCTTTATACGAACGACCTTTCCTCCAAATGTTATGCTGGCAACAACGGGGTGGCCAATTGCTGGGTCAGCGGCGACGATGCGCTCAGCTACCTGTGGGACAACGGCGTCACCACCGCCCTCAACAACAGCCTAAGCCCGGGAGCGCACAGTGTCACCGTGACGACCGCACTGGGTTGCACCCTCACGAACAGCGTGAACATCGCCGCGCCCATCGCCCCACCCATCGAAATCAACTATGCCCCCACCCCGGCCAACTGCGCCATCGGAGCCAACGGAGCCATGAACATCAGCATCACGGGAGGCATCCCGCCGTACAACTTTTACGCTTGGGGGCCTAATTTCAACGCCAACAACACGGCTGCCATGCAGAATCTGGCAGGCGGGCAATACTACCTTTCCGTGTGGACACCCTTCCCTAACTACTGTACCGCCAGCGTCACAGCCATGTTGCCCGATGCGGGCGGGTTTGAGCCAAGTTTGATAGTGGAAGAACTTGATTGCGTCTCTGGCTACGGCGCTGCCGCCATCGTGGGCGTCACCATGCCCGGCACGGCGTATCAGTGGAGTATGGGTGCCACCACCCCCGACGTCCACAACCTGACGGCTGGCTCATATTCCGCCACGGTGACAGGTCAAGGCTCGTGCATCAAGTATTTCAATTTCAATTTGCCCGAAAACGATACCCTTCAATTTTTCAATGACTGCTCTGGCTTGGCGACGGGCCAGCTGCTCAACGATTTGGGCATCGCCGGCTGCAACGGCACGGCGGGCATCCCGTTCCAACTCATCCGCACCCAGCCCTCAGGGGCGCTCAACTTCACCGATGCCAATGGCGTGTATGAGGTACAATTGCCCAATGGCAATTTCAGCATGGCGCCTGCCAGTTACAACCCAGCCGACATTGCCTGCCCACCGGGAGGCTCTCACTCGGTCAATTCGTTGGTCGGCGTCACCGTATCGGGACTCGATTTTCACTTTTACAATCCCAACCCTACCGACCACCGGGTGCGGCAAAAAGCCTTGCGCACCGCGCAACCAGGCTTCCCATATTCGCTGCGCATTGACGTATGCAACGACGGCAACAACGCGCCCAACGGCACCGTCACGCTGGAATACGGCAATTTCTTCGGCAGCATGGCAGCGGCACATTTCACCCAGCACGCGGGCACGTTCTCTTTTGCCTCCGAAATGGCGGGCAGCCCGAACAACGAAGCCACCTTCACCTTCCCCAGCATCGCGCCCGGCGGGTGCGAGCTGTTGCAAATTGATTTTGAAACGCCAACGACCACGCCAGCCAACACGGAATTTATCACCCGCGCCTCCGTGACACCGACGAGCGGCGACCCAACTCCCGACAACAACGTTTCGACCCTGTTCAACACGGTGGTCGGCTCGTTCGACCCCAACAGCGTGTTCGCCTACCCTGCCCGCAACGGCAACCCCCGCGACGGCGGCGACATTCTGCGCAACGTGGACCGCACGATAACTTACCAGATTTTTTTCCAAAACACGGGGACGGCGGCAGCCAATCTCGTCATCGTGCGCGACACGATGGATGCGCGACTGAACCTCGCCACCATCCGCAACATCACGGCTTCCCACGACTTGAAGGTGAGCATAGAAGGCGACAACGATGTGCTGGTGTTCAAATTCCCGAACATCAACCTGCCCGACTCGACGGCGGACTACGCCAACAGCATCGGCTCCATCCAGTATGAGATTGACCTTATGCCTAACCTGCCCGTCGGTACCGAGGTGCTGAAACAAGCGGCTATTTATTTCGACTTCAACAGCCCCATCATCACGAACGAAAACGTGCTGAAAGTGGCGGAAACCAGCTCGCTCACAACCGTTGCAAAAGCCAATAACACGCTCGTTCTTTTCCCCAACCCTGCCGACCACTATGTGGGGCTTCGCAGCGAAAGCGGTGGCGAGCTGAGTATTTTCAACGCAATGGGCAGCTTGGTGTCGCGGCAGTTTGTGAATCCGGGTTTGCAACGGGTCTCGACGGTTGACTTGCCCAACGGCATTTACTTGATGCGCTTGGATGCTGGCGGCTTGGTGCAAACAGGAAAGGTGGTGGTGAGCCATTGACACGAAGATTCCCAAAGACTTCTTGGGCGGCAGCGCGGCGTTTGTGTCGCGCTGCCGTTTTTTGTAGGACATAAAAGCACGGGTGATGGCTGCGCCTATTTCTTCGAGTGTTTGTTCGCGCCTATTACATACATTTGGCACTTTGATTCACATTTTCTGCCCCTATCAAGTTTGCTCTCCATGAGACGCGACACTTGGCAACGCTCAACCGATGAATGGCTCCAATCCCTTCGAGCTGCCCGCACCGGGCTGGCCCAGGCCGAAGCGGATAGGCGATTGCGCGCTCGTTTGCAGAAAGAAAAAGTGATGCCCGAGTGGTGGAGAGCCGTGTCGCTGTTTTTTCGTCAATTCAAAAACCCATTAGTGCTTTTATTGGCAGTGGCAGTCGCTTTGGCTGCCGTGCTGGGCGATTTCACCAATTCCGCTATCGTGTTCGGCATTCTGCTGCTGACGGGCATACTGGGTTTTTGGCAAGAATACAAAGCCGACCGAGCGGTGAAAAAATTGCGCGAGTTGGTTAAATCGCAGTCCCGTGTGCGGCGCGACGGCACATGGGTGGACATCCCGCAGAACGAAGTAGTGGAGGGCGATTGTGTGCAACTGACGGCTGGCGACATGATTCCGGGCGACTGTCTGCTATTGGAAGCCAAGGATTTGCACGTCAATGAGGCGGCGCTGACCGGAGAGTCGTTTCCGGTAGAAAAGGAGGTTCCTCTCTCCGGTACAGATAAGGAACAGCCCAAGCGCCACATTCTTTTTCAGGGCTGCAATGTGGTGAGCGGCACAGCCGAGGCACTTGTGGCGAAAGTGGGAAAAGACACCGAACTGGGAAAAATCACGCACGACTTGCAATCCAGCGAGCAACCCACCGCCTTCGAGCGGGGCATCAGCGATTTTGGTTTTTTGTTGATTCGGCTCACCCTGTTGCTTGCCATCGGCATCCTGATTTTCAACATCCTACTGGGGCGTCCGGCTGTTGAGTCCATCTTTTTTGCGCTGGCATTAGCCGTCGGCATGGCACCCGAGCTGCTGCCAGCCATCATGGTGACCACGCTTTCTTCAGGCGCTTTACGCATGGCGCAACAAAAAGTAGTGGTAAAAAAATTGGCTGCCATCCAGAACCTCGGCGCCATTGACGTTTTGTGTTCGGACAAGACAGGAACGCTCACAGAAGGCTCCGTCAAAGTGCACGCCACGCTCGACTGGCAGGGGCGCCCCTCCGAAAAGGTGCGTCAATACGCCTGCCTGAATGCTTTTTTTGAATCGGGCTTCAACAACCCCATTGACCTTGCGCTGCGCAATCTCCCCGACACCAACACACAAGGTTTCTCCAAAGTAGATGAAGTGCCCTACGATTTCATCCGCAAACGCCTCAGTGTGGTGGTAGAGGAAAATGGGAAACATTGGATGATTACCAAAGGAGCCTTGAACAACGTGTTGGAAGTGTGCCATTTAGTGGAAAAAGGCGAACAGTCGGAGCCGCTCCCAAACGTTCGAGACAGTATCCTGCAAGCGTGCGAACACTATGGCAGCGAGGGCTTCAGAGTGTTGGGGTTGGCTTACAAAGATATCACGGGCGACCCGGTCATCAATCGAGACGACGAGACGGAAATGATTTTCCTCGGCTTCATCTTGCTCTTTGACCCTCCCAAAGCAGGTGTCGAAAAAACGCTTGACGAGCTTGAACGCGCAGGCGTGCGGCTAAAAATTATCAGCGGCGACAACGAGTATTCCGTGCGGCACACGGCTGAAGCCATCGGCTTATCCGCTTCCAAAGTGCTGACCGGGAAACAATTGCAGCATATCGGCGACGATGCCCTGCCGACACTCGCCGCTCAGACCGACCTTTTTGCCGAAGTGGAGCCTCATCAAAAGGAACGGCTCATCCGTGCGCTCTCTGCCAAAGGCAGCGTCGTAGGGTACCTCGGCGACGGCATCAACGACGCGCCCGCCCTAAAAGCCGCCGACGTGGGCATCTCGGTGGATAGCGGCGTGGATGTGGCCAAAGAAGCCGCCGACATTGTGCTGCTCGACAAAGACTTCGATGTACTGCTGCAAGGCATCGTGGAAGGCCGCCGCACTTACCTCAATACGCTGAAATACATTTTCATCACTACCAGCGCCAACTTCGGCAATATGTTCAGCCTCGCCGGGGTGTCGCTGCTCATCCCCTATCTGCCACTCCTGCCCAAACAGATTCTGCTGCTCAATTTTTTATCCGACATTCCCGCGCTTTTCATCGCTTCCGACAAGGTGGATGAGGAAAACCTGCAACAACCCAAAAAGTGGAACGTGAAATTGATTCGCCGATTCATGTTCCTCTTTGGCGTGCAAAGTTCGGTGTTCGACTACCTCACGTTTGCGGTGTTGTTGCTGGTTTTCAAGGTGCAGGAATCTGTGTTTCAGACCGCTTGGTTCATCGAATCGGTCATCACCGAAGTGCTGATTTTGCTCATTATCCGCACGACACGGCGGGCTTGGCGCAGCAGGCCCAGCCCGTGGTTGTTGTGGACGGGGCTATTGGTGGTCGCTGTCACGCTGGCCATACCTTACCTTCCGTTTGCGTCGTTGTTCGGCTTTCAGCCGCTCCCGCCGGGTTTGCTGGCAGGCATGGTTGGCATCGCGCTGGCGTATGCGTTGCTCGCCGAATTTGTGAAGGGAAAGTTCTTCCGGTATGCGCATCTATGAGAATAAACACGGCTGAACAAACGCCACTCTCTCCCGCGTTCAGCCCGTAAAAAAGTCTCCAACCTTACACTTTTTCCCCTTTTAATTTTCTTTTAACCCCGCTTTAATGTCACTCCCCTCGTTGCGGCAAAACCTTTGCAACGTCGGTGCTCACGCTTTTCGGCTATCATCCCTCCCCCTATTGCCGACAGTGTTTTCCCAACCGTATTTACTCATCATCATTAATCTTCACTATGAGAAACTTCTTTCAGTCAAAACGCTTCTACATCGTTGCCGGGATATTGCTGCTGTTGGCGCTCGGCACCACCGCCTTCTTCTGGCAAAAATCCAACAGCCTTGGCGGTGAAAACAAACGGCTCATCGCAGAAACGCAGGCATTGGAGTTGGAAAAAGCAACCCTGGAATCCTCGCTGGACAGTCTGACACTTTCCTACGACAACCTCCGTGCCGAGCATGAAGACTTGCGCGGCAAGGAGGCCAGCTCCGCCACCCTGATTGCCGAAAAAGACGCTGCCATCAAAAAAATCAAGGCGCAGAGCAAACGCGACCTCGAATCGCTTCGCAAACAGGTGGAAGACCTGCGCAAAATCAAAATCGAGTACGAGACCCTCATCAGCGCCCTGCGCAGCGAAAACGACCAACTCCGCGCCGAAAACGAACGGCTGGCAGGCGAAAACTCCCAACTCCGCGGCGAAAACGCCGACCTGAGCGGCCAAGTGGGCAGCCTCGCCAAGCAATTGGAGGAGCAAATCAGAAAGACACAGAGCGCCAAATTCAAGGCCACTTCTTTCAGAGTGGAAGTAGAACGCCGCAACGACAAACTGACCACGCGCGCCAAAAAAGCACGGGAGATACTGGTCAGCTTCGACTTGGCAGATGTGCCGCAAGAATACCAAGGCGCTCAAAAGCTCTATCTGGCCATCACGGACGATAAGGGCCGCCCTGTCCCCTCGACCAACCCCATTAAAGCCAGCGTGGAAGCACCCACAGGGCCAGTGGCCATCATCGCGCAGCAAGTGAAGGCCGTAGCCGTCGGCAACACGCAGCGGCTGTCGTTCTCTTACAAGTTCGACGAAAAAATAAAGTCGGGCAACTATGTGGTTGCCATTTATTGCGATACGGGTTTGCTCGGAGCTGCCAGCTTCCGGCTGACCTGACGAAGAAAACTATGCAAGTTCATCGAAGCGACCGCTTCCCCGACGAAAGTTGCCGGGGAGCGGTCTTCTTGTTTAGACTTGTTGCGGTGGAGGGTTTTGAGCGAAGGGAATTGTCATTTTTTCGACTGGCAAGGCAAATTTTGCAGTCGAAATCGGGCATATTCGGCGAAAAATTTAACAAAGCCAGTCGGAAAAAGGGCTTTCTCTTCGCCAAAGACCTCCACCGCAACAAGTCTTTTAAAGCATATTGGGCAAGTTGAGCGAAGAATGAGACCTTTGCACCCGCATGAGCACGACGACCTCCCCCCCCATTTTGTTTCTTGTTTTCAATCGCCCCGAGCACACGCGCAGGGTGTTCGAGCGCATTCGGACAGCCCGCCCCGCCCGCCTGTATGTGAGCGCCGACGGCCCTCGGGCACACGTCGCCACCGATGCCGAAAACAGTCGTTTGACCCGCCAAGTCATCGAAAGCATGGATTGGGAATGTTCCGTACAAACGCTTTACCGCGAGCGGAATCTCGGATGCCGCCCTGCCGTCCAGTCGGGCATTGATTGGTTTTTTGAAAACGAGGAAGCTGGCATCATTCTAGAAGACGACTGCCTGCCCGACCTTTCTTTTTTCCGATTTTGCGCCGAAATGTTGGAGCGATACGCTGACGACGAGCGCGTCATGCATATTTCTGGAAACAACCCCGCAGCACGAGCCTGCCGCAAGGTGCCTACGAGCTATGTGTTTTCAAAATTCTCCTTCATTTGGGGATGGGCATCTTGGCGACGGGCATGGCGGCACTACGACGGGACGTTCCGAATGTTGGAACAAGCTCCTCAACGAGCCGAACGCCTCATTGCCGACGCAGTAAAAGATGCCACCGCCGCCCGCTATTTGCTCGACAAGTTTCTCCGCACCCGCGACGGCGAACTCAACACTTGGGACTATGCTTGGTTCTACTCCATCTTGATGAACGAGGGGTGGTGCGCCAACTCAGCTTCCAATCTGGTGGAAAACATCGGCTTCGACCACGCGGCCACGCATACCAACCAACGACGTGCCATCGTCAGCCAATACTCAAAGGTCGCGCCAGCGCAATTCCCCCTGCGACACCCCGACCAAATAGCGCGAGACGAACGCATCGAGCGTGCCTTTTTTCACGCTTCGCAGAAAGGACGCTTGGGTTTGCTGCTGCGACAAATCGCGCCCGATTTGTTCTTCAAAAAATAACGCAAGTCGCAGGCATACCTCGCACCATCAAATTTTGAGCATGACTAAAATCGCAATCTGCCGTTACTTAGCGCCCAGATGAACGCATCCGCCTCTTTCGCAGCCCGTTCCCTGACCAAAGTCCTTACCAATTTAAGCTTGTTTTTCCGCCACCCCTTAGCATTGGCTACGGGTCTCACGTTCGCCGCCGATAGCCTGATGTTCGGCTCTTGGGTGGCGCATATTCCGCGTGTCAAAACTTCATTGGGCCTCAACGACGCGCAACTCGGCTTGGCCTTGTTTGGGCTGCCCATTGGCTTGCTGGCCATGAACCCGCTGTCGCCAAGCATCATTGCCCGTTTCGGCTTGGCTCGCTCGACGGTGGGAGGCACCTTGGCAATGGCCATCGCATTCGCCCTGCCTGTCTGGATGCCCGACCGTTGGCTGCTATTGGCCGCACTGATAGTGGTGGGAGCCGCCGTGGCTTTGATGAACGTGGCCATGAACACCTGCGCCACCAACATCGAGCGTGCCGATGGGGTGTACATCATGTCCACTTGTCATGGTATGTGGAGTTTTGGCGGCATGGCTGGCTCCGGCACGGCGGCGGCCTTGATTGCCTTCGGCGTGACCCCTCGCTTGCACCTAAGCGTGTTGGCCGTGATGGTATTGGTGGCGACTTTGATATGGCTACGCCCCGTGCTTTCCCAAGTGCCGGAGGGCGGACAGGCGGACGACGGCGGCGGAGGCTCCAAGTTCGCACTCCCCAACCGCGATTTGCTGCTGATGATATTTATTGGTCTGGTGGTGAGCCTTAGTGAGGGGGTAGCATTTGATTGGAGTGCTGTTTATCTGCGCGATTCGTTGGGAGCGCCGGAGCAAATTGCAGCATTGGGTTTCACTTGTTTTTCGCTTACCATGATGGCCATGCGCTTCACGGGCGATGTGCTCATACCTCGTTTTGGCGAGCGGAACCTGCTTTTTTTCACGGCTTTGTGTTCTGCTTTGGCGCTGCTGTGCATCATCGTCGCGCAAATGCCACTTGTAGGGATTGCTGGCTTTTTCTTGTTGGGGGCGGGCGTGGCGTTGGGAGCGCCGATTCTTTTCAACGCCGCTGCGCGAGTGCCGGGGTTGGCACCGGGGGCAGGGCTGGCAACTTATGCGACGTTTAGTTTCATGGGTTTTTTGGCTGGCCCGCCCGTCATCGGGTTCATAGGCGAGCGACACGGCCTCCACGTCGGTTTTGCGTTGGTGGGACTATTGGCCATACTGTCTCTACTGGCTATCCGGCGAGTGAGGCTTTGAGCTCAATCATCCTTGCCCGTTGACTGTTTTTTGAATTTTCCATCTTTCCATGCTTTGAAAAATTGGCCCCATGCCAATGGGCTAAAAATGTTCATCGGCGGCACCTGACCGATGTAAACATACTCGCGGGCCTGCTGACGCAAGTAAAAATTGGCACTTTCCCGACCGCTGTGTGGCACCATGTCGGGATTTTTGCGCGCCTCCGCGAGATATTCGTTGGCGAGATTTTCGGCGGCGCGGCGTTGGAGTTCGGGTGTCACATCCATCTTCAAGAACTCAATCTTAAAATGCTCTTTTGATGGCCAAGGGAAAATGACCAATTCGGGCAGGTTGATGGTGTCCTGTGTCATCAATTGCACCACAGAGTATTGGTCTTGCGTCAGCGTGTCAGGCACCGTGATGGTGACAGTCTCAAGACCGATGCACTTGAAGCGCACCTTGTCGCCTTTTTCCACCACGATGGTGAAAAAGCCGCGATAGTCAGAGTATGTACCCCGATTTTTATCAGGCAAGTAAACCGTCGCATAAGGCACCGGGCGAAGCCTGCCCCCGTCGTCGGTGAGCAGCATGCCGGAGAACTGAATAAGATGCTGCTTTGGCTTTTCCGGCTGCGTTGTCTCTTGCTGCGTGTGTGCAGCGATACCGACAAACAAGAAGAGCGATGCAAAAAACAGTTTCAAGCGCATGGAAGGTATATGGTTGATAAGTTATCGAGGAAAACATGTGCGTGCCGCTGGCGACTTGACAAAGGTACATCGAAAAAAACGTATCAAGGCACCATTTCGTCCTTCTTGGTTTTTGCGGCTTAACGGAACTTTAACTTGCCGCGACAAGGCACGAAATGTTCGTCACAAACAGCATCAAGACGCGATTTAGGGCATAGTGGTTTCTTTGTTTGTGCATTTTGTTTTTCAAAAAAGCGCGACACCTATCGTACTTTGTGGCGCATCTGCCGCAAATTGTTACTTTTGCCGCCGTTTTTCGTTTCTTTTTTTCAAAAAAACACTTTTTCACACACGATGTTTCGCAAAACACCTATTTGCTTGTTGGTGGCACTCTTGATGGGCGCAGTCTCGCTCAACGCTCAAGCACCACCTAAATACGGCCACATGAATTTGGGCAACTTGTTGGAATCCATGTCGGAAACCAAAGCTGCCAACGAACGGCTCAAAGTTTTCGCCGACTCGCTCACAGCCATTGATGAAAAAATGACCAAGGCCTTTCAGGAAGCCTACGCCAAACTGGAGCAGGAATACAACAAGGGCGAGCTCACCCCCGTGCAGACACAACAACGCCAAGCCGAACTGCAAAAGCAGCAAGAAGACATCCAAAAATTCGAGCAGCAGGCGCAGCAGTCCCTCAATGCCAAGCGCGACGAATTGCTGAAACCCATACTGACGCGAGTGGAAGATGCGGTGAAAGCAGTGGCCACCGAAAACGGCTATCTGATGATTTTTGATACCAGTTCGGGCGCCTTTCTTTTCGCCGCAGAAGCGGACGATGTCGCTCCATTGGTGAAGAAAAAGTTGGGAATGCAATAGTTTCTCGGTAGAGATACTTGGTGGATTGAAAAAAAACAGGTCATCGGGCGCTCAAGTCCGATGACCTGTTTTTTTTCGACAGGCTGCCATATACTTTCACGCCGCCAAGTTTTGGGCATGGCTAAAAGCGCAATCTGTTCAAAATCAGGGAGAGCGAGCATGGCGAACTGGCCAACCCTAGCGAATCAAGGTATTAAAACGAGCAGCCTTATTCAGTTTTAGGTGGGGCGGGCAAGGGAGTGGCCATTTTCATGGACACAAAAAAAGGGGCGCGACTTTTCGCACCCCCCGAATTTCTTCAATTCTAAAAACAATACTTACACACGCTTTTAGTATTTTCTAAAACCGTGCCAGAAATGGGATTCATTTTTAATTTATGAAAAAATTTTCTTCGTAGTCTGGGATGACCGCTCGCTCGCGTGCCACTCGGAACATCTGATGCACGGCGGCGCGCCCCTCTTCCCCCAAATGGACCGTGCGGTGGGTCACATAGAGGTCAATATGCGCCTGCATCACCGCGTCGTCCATTGTTTGTGCGTGCTGCCGAACAAAAGGCATCACATCGGCGCGATGCTCGAAGGCATACTCCACGCTGCGCCGCAGCACCCGGTTGACTTTTTGTTGCCATTCCATCGGCACGTCTCGATGCACCACAATGCCACCCAGCGGAATGGGCAGTCCTGTCATCTTCTCCCAGTATTCGCCCAAATCAATCAACTTGACCAAGCCTTTTTGTTGGTAGGTGAATCGGTTTTCGTGAATGATGAGTCCTGCTTGGGCTTTCCCTTCCAACACAGCATCTTCTATGGCTGAAAACAAGGTCTCTCGTTTGTTTTGGGCTTTGGGATAGGCAAGACTTAGGAGGAAGTTGGCCGTTGTCATTTTGCCCGGAATGGCGATGAGGGCGTTGTCAATCTCGTCGTCGCTGATGGGCTGTGCCGCTATGAGCAGCGGGCCGCAATTGTGCCCCAAGGCGCTGCCCGCATCCAACAAGGCGTAGCGGTGGGTGAGGTAGGCAAAGGCGTGATAGCTGAGTTTGGTGATGGCTATGTTGCCAGCGAAGGCCCTTTGGTTGAGCGCCTCCACGTCTTCCATGAACACCTCAAAAGAAAGTCCTTCGGTATCCACTTTGCCATGCAGCATGGCATCGAAGATGAAGGTGTCGTTAGGGCAAGGGGAAAAACCGAGTGATAGAGTCATGTTTGAGCGGATGCTATACCCAGATTAAAGAGGATTTGAACCTGCCCATTGGCAAGACAGGGATTTCCTTGATTGATTTGCATGATTTCCAAAGGATTGCGAGCACCGTTCGTTCAAAACCACCTTGTCAGACCCTGTACTCAGGGGCTTGCCCGGCCAAGTGGAAGCGGACGGGGCTGATTTGCGTTGACTATACACGTTGCGCTGTCCAATTTTTGAGCACCGTTGAAATAGCAATCTATTTAGAATCAGAGAAAAGAATCTCGAGGCATCATGGCATACTTTTGCCCCGTGAATCCTACCGTAATTTTTGAAGACAACCATTTGTTGGGCATAAACAAACCAGCTGGCTGGCTGGTTCAGGGCGACCGCACAGGCGACGCGACGCTGATCGACTGGGGCAAGACTTATCTGAAAGAAAAGTATGAAAAACCGGGAGCCGTTTTCCTCCACCCCGCTCATCGGCTCGACCGCCCGGTGAGCGGCGCGGTGCTTTTTGCCCGCACCGACAAGGCGCTTAGCCGCTTGACGACGATGTTTCGGGAAAAACAAGTGACCAAGACTTACCTCGCCTTGGTGCTCAGGGAGCCATCTCAGGCATCTGGCGAGCTGTGCCACTATTTGTGGAAAGACGAACAGCGCAACGTCGTGAAGGCACTTGCCCGGCCTTTTCAGGATGCGAAAGAAAGCATCACTCGCTACGAAACGATAGGCAAAAGGGGCGATTACTGGCATCTCCGTGTGTTCCCATTGACGGGACGCCCGCACCAAATCCGTGTCCAATTGGCCGCTTGGGGTTGCCCCATCGCGGGCGATTTGAAATATGGCGCTCCCTCCGCACTCCCCGATGCTTCCATCGGGCTGCACAGCTGGTGCATGGAATTGCTCCACCCCGTCCGCAAAGAGGCTATAAGGATGGAGGCAGCTTTGCCTGACAAGGTATGGTGGGAGGGTTTAGAGTGCTGACGGGCGGGTGCCGTGCAGTTACGAGCCGAAAAAATCGTGAAGGTCTATTCAGGCAGTGATTTGAAACCACCGCCTGAATAAGTGCGTGAGCATCAAATGCCAAGAAGACTCTCCCGATGCGATGCTTGCTTATTATTAGACTTGTTGCGGTGGAGGGCTTTGAGTGAAGGTGAAGGGGATTGTCATTATTTCGACTGGCAAGGCAAATTTTGCAGTCGAAATCGGGCATATTCGGCAAAAAATTTAACGAAGCCAGTCGGAAAAAGGGCTTTCCCTTCGCCAAAGGCCTCCACCGCAACAAGTCTATTTATCGTCGCCGAAGAACGCGATGATTTTATCGGCCAATTCCATGCCGATGTATGATTGCGCTTCGATGGTGCTTGCTCCGATGTGCGGGGTGCAAGAGACTTTCGGGTGGCGCAGCAGAGCCTCGCGCGGGGTCGGCTCATTCTCGTACACATCCAGACCTGCCCCGGCGATTTTGCCGCTATCAAGGGCTTCCAGCAAGGCTTCTTCGTCAATGACACCGCCGCGAGCGGTGTTGATGAGGAAAACGCCGTCTTTCATCTTCGCAAATTCCTCGGCAGCGATGCTTGCTTTGCCGGAGCCGGGAATATGGATGCTGATAAAATCCGATTCGCGCAGAATTTTGTCCAAAGGCTCGGTGCGGATGTTCACGCACAGTTTCAAGTCCCTGAACTCATTGAGTTGGATGCCCACCTCAGCCTCCTGCACAAAGGGGTCGTGCGCACGCACGGACATCCCTACGCCGAGGGCAATTTTGGCCAGCTCCTGACCAATGCGCCCAAAACCGATGATGCCGAGGGTTTTCCCTTTGATTTGAAAACCAGTCTCGTAGGCTTTTTTCAATTTTTTGAAATCCCCGCCCTCGGCCAGTTCGCGATTGCTGCGGTGGAGCATCCGAGAAAGCGCGAAAATGTGTCCTGCTGCCAGTTCGGCCACCGCTCTGGACGAAGCCATGGGCGTGTTATAGACCTGAATCCCCTTGCTTTGCGCATATTCAAGGTCAATGTTGTCGAGGCCCACGCCCCCGCGAGCGATGATTTTGAGGTTTTTGCCGCCATCAATCACGGCCTTCGTCACTTTTGTGGCACTTCTGACGATGAGCACGTCGTAGTCGGCGATGCGCTCAGTCAGTTCTTCCTGAGGGATTTTGTCTTCGTCCACAATGTAATCAGCTTCCTCGAGGAGGAGGCGGCCGTCAGGGTGAATGCCGTCGTTGGCGAGAATTTTTACCATGATTTTTCCTGATGTTTAGATAACGGGGCAAAGATAGTTCTTTAAACAGGGTTTTATTGCCCCTCAAAACAGAATTATATTTCAAATGCTGGGTTTTCGGACGTGCCAATTTTTCTTTTTGCGCGGGTGTGGTAGCGGAAAGCTCAGTTTTCATTTTTTCAAAAAAAGGACTTGCCAATGCTCATTTGGTCGCGGGGGCTTTTCCCCAAATAATCAGGTGATTTCCTTTTTTGACCAAAAGATGGTGACTGCCCTTGCCTTGCCTTGTACCTTTGCGCAAAATTTTTCCCGACTATGAAATCATTAGCCCTCTGCCTCGCGGCATTTCTCTTGGCTGCTCAGCCCGTCTTCACACAGGATATTTCTGAAAAAAAACTCAAAAAACACGTCACTTACCTCGCTTCCGACAAGTTGAAAGGACGCGGCACGGGTACGGAGGAAGAACGGAAAGCCGCTGCATATCTGGCCAAGCAGTTCAAAAAAATCGGCCTCGCCCCCAAAGGCGACAACGGCACCTACTTCCATCATTTCACGTTCAAAAAGCCCTCCGACCCACATGGAGGCGTGGCGGAAAATGCGCCCGTGATTGCCAGCCGCAACGTGGCCGCCTATCTGGACAATGGCGCGGAACACACCATCGTCATCGGCGCTCACTACGACCACCTGGGCCTCGGCCACGATCACAACTCGCTGGATGCCAACCCGTCGGGCAAAATTCACAACGGCGCGGACGACAACGCCAGTGGCACCGCCGGGGCGGTCGAACTCGCTCGCTACTTTGCCCAAAATGGCGTGAAAGAGCGGCACAACTTCCTTTTCCTCTGCTTTTCGGGCGAGGAACTGGGGCTACTCGGCTCGAAGAAATATACCGAAAACCCCACCATTGACCTCTCGAAGGTCAATTTCATGGTCAACATGGATATGATAGGAAGACTCAACGCCGAAAAACGCCTCGTGGTGGGTGGCGTGGGCACGGCTCCCGATTTTGTTCCGACACTCAACGGCATGAAAGGAGACTTGAGCATCAAACTCGACAGCTCGGGCATCGGCCCCAGCGACCACACTTCTTTTTATCTGAAAAACATCCCTGTTTTGTTCCTTTTCACTGGCCAACACGCTGACTACCACAAGCCGACCGACGACGTGGACAAAGTTAATTTTTCAGGCCAAAAACAGGTGCTCGAATACGCCGCCCGCATCATCGAATCGCTCGACAAGAAGCCGAAGCTGACTTTTCAAGAGACAAAAGCCAATCAGGAAAACACGCCTCGGTTCAAAGTGACGCTTGGCATCATGCCCGACTACACTTGGGAAGGCGAGGGCGTGCATGTGGATGGCGTGACGGACGGCAAGCCTGCGGCTAAGGCCGGCATCAAGAAGGGCGATGTCATCACTGCATTGGGCGAGCATTCGGTGAGCAACGTGCAGGAGTACATGAAGGCATTGGCCGCTTTTCAGAAAGGAGACAGCACCACGGTGCGCGTGAAGCGAAATGGGGCGGAGCAGGCGTTGCCCGTCACGTTTCAGTAGGCTTTCTTTTTTTCAACACCCGCATCGCTTTGATGTATTGCTTGGCCAAGCGAGGTATGTTCACCTTGCTACCAGAGGTATCGTCGGTCCATTTCACGGGCAATTCGCACATTTTCAGCCCTTTCCATTCGGCAACGGCCAACAATTCGGTGCTGAAAAACCAACCATTGGAGACGGCGCCGCCTTCCATGAGCGGCGCGACGTGTTTTCGCAAAAGCCATTTGAAACCACACATACCGTCGGAAAAACGGGTGCCGAGGTAATTTTTCAACATAAAATTGAACACCCGCGAGGTGATTTCCCGCTTTAAGGTGCGCCCGACGACGCGCGATTTTTTGTGCAGACGAGTGCCGTAAACGAGGTCGAACCCCTCTGTGGCGAGCGCGTTGTAGGCTTGAATGAAATGATTCAGGTCGGTCGCCAAATCCAAATCCATGTATCCCACGATGTCGGCTTGGCTCTGCTCCCAAGAGGTCTTGAGCGCCAAGCCGACCCCTTTTTCAGGCACACGGACCAATTGTACTTCGGGGAACTGGTCGCACAGCGCGGAAGCGATGTGGCGGGTGTTGTCGGTGCTGCCATTGTCGGCGATGACGATGCGCCACTGGCCGGGCGCGGAAAAGTTTTTTTCCAGAAAACCGTGCAGGATACGCACCTGTTGGTCGAGGGTTTCTTCCTCGTTGAGAACGGGGATGGTGACGTCGAAGGTCATGATTACTTTTGGCAGAGAGAATTTTGGCGAAAGGTACGGCTTCGGGCAAAATGCTTGAAACGATAAAGTCTATTGACATTTTATCGGCGATTTTACCTTACTTTGTCGCAAAATCTCGGATTGTCGCCGACGATATTGGGAAGCCAGTTTTTTAGAGCCTCATTTTTGACCGACAATCCGTTTTTAACCAACACCGCAAAACGTTTAACGTTCGAGATGAGCGATATTTTGAAAAAATTCAAGTCCGTTTTCGTTGTGGAGGACGACGGCGGCAACGCACCAAACACCAAACGAACAGAACAAACCACCTCGAATGTCGCGTCAGCAACGGCCCCTCCCGCGTCGCCTCCCCGTCAGGAACACAACGCAGCGGGTTCGGTGAGCGAAAAATTCGTGGAAGTGTTGAGCGCGGCGCTGGAAAAGAACAATCAACCGGGATTCGATTATTTTGAGTTTCGGCAGGCATTGAAAAACCTCTCCAAAATGCCGATGGACGAAGCGACTCGGTTTCATTCGGCCTATGCCATGGCGCAGACCATGGGCATCACTCCCGCCAAATTGATTGAATCCGCCCAGTTTTACCTCAACGTGCTGAACAACGAACAGGCCAAATTCAACGAAGCCCACGCCCAGCAACGCGCCCGCCTTATCGGCAACCGCGAAGAAGAAGTGCGCAACCTCGAAGCCATGATTCAGGCCAAAACCGAACAAATCAAACAGTTGAGCCAAGAAATCGAAGAGCATCGCCGCCGCAGCGAGCAAGTCCGCGCAGAAATCAACGATAGCACCCTGAAAATCGAGAAAACCAAGGCCGATTTTGAAGTCACCTTCGATTCCGTGACCGCACACCTCAAAGAGGACATCAACAAAATCCAGCAACATCTGAAATGACGCGGATGCTGCTTCCCAAACTGCCCCACCATCCTTGTCAACAAATCAACGACTATACGATGAACGACTTAATCAAGAACCCATTCGTTGCCTTCATCGCCGGCCTGCTGGCGCTTTGGCTCATCTACTTCCTCTTGAAACTCACCATCAACTTTTTCTGGGTGTTCGTGTTGGCGTTCGTGTTGTTGTATTTCATCAACGACCGTTTTCGCCGCTCCGTGAGGTTGTTTCTCAATAGTATTTTCAACAAAAATTAGAACCAGTACCCGCCCCAAAACAGCGGCAAGGGTTGATAGAGGTTGATTGCCATTGATAGAACGTGAATCTGCCTAACTTGGATAAAAAATCAACTTCCTCAAACCGGAAACCCCGCCCGCTCCGCTTGACCGGGCCGGCTTCAAACCTTCAAACATCATTTCCACGAACCAACACAACTTGCTCATGTCAGAATTGCAGCCTATCAAGCCCAAAAACTTTTGGGAGCGCCCCGAAGGCATCACAGGCACCCTGTTTTTGGCAGCCATCGTGCTCGGTGGCGGATTTTTGCTCTACCAAGCCCTGCCCACACTCATCGCCTTGGCGCAAAACACACTTTACCTCGCCGGGCTGCTCGCGGCTTTGGGCGCGCTCATCTATGTAGTGCTCGACCCCAAAATGCGCAACCTCATCTGGTACATCTACAAATCAGTGATGCGCTGGATAACGGGCATTTTCGTTCAGATAGACCCCATCGGCATCCTGAAAAGCTACATCGAGGACTTGAAGGACAACCTGCGCAAGATGAACGGCCAGATTAGCAACCTCAAAGGGCAGATGTACAAGCTCAACGAGATGATAAAGCAAAACCAGCGCACCATCCAAAGCAATCTCGGCTTGGCCAGCAAAGCCAAGGAGACCGGCAAAGAGGCCATCATGGTGTTGCAGGCCCGCAAAGCAGGCCGCTTGCAAGAGTCCAACATGAAACTTGAGGACCTCTACAAGCGCATGGAAGTGCTCTATCGCGTGCTGACCAAAATGTATGAAAACTCCGAAATCATGCTCGAAGACCTGTCAGACCAAGTCGTGGTGAAAGAGCAGGAATACAAGGCCATCAAAGCAAGCCATTCGGCCATTCGCTCGGCGCAAGCCATTCTGAGCGGCAACTCGGACCAAAAATATATGTACGACATGGCGCTCGAGGCCATGGCCGACGATGTGGGCAAAAAGGTCGGCGAGATGGAACGCTTCATGGATATGTCCAAAAACTTCATGGACTCCATTGACCTTCAGAACGGCGTGTTTGAGGAAGAAGGGCTTGCGATGCTCGAAAAGTGGGAGAAAGAAGGCGTTTCGATGTTGTTGGGCGGCGAAAAGAACAAAATCGTCGCAAAGGCCAACAACCCATCCGATGTGCTCGACCTCAACGCCCCAGTACAAGTCCCCTCAAAAGTAGAGCGCGGCGGCAATCAGTACGACTCGTTCTTCGAGCATTGAGCGCAATTTGCTAACGTGACAATGTGCTAATCCCGAGGCTTCGGGATGGGCAGTGACACGACCAACGAAATGCACCCTCATTTTGGGTTAAACGAACCTTGTCGCAAATTGCAAGCACCATAAACGAACAACAATCAACGAATAACCAACAACACATCACGAACAACCATCTCATGGCTCGTCTAACATCTTTCTCAAAATTTCTCATCACGCTCCTCATAGTTGGCATCGCCTTTTTTGGCATCCGCTATTTCATGGACAACACCGAAACCGGCAAGGAACTGCAAGAAAAAGCCAAAACCGAACAAGGTGGCGGCGGTCTTTTTGGTGGCAGCTCCAAACCCGATGCCAACACCGTCGGCGTAGGCGTGGTCACTTGGGGTGGTTACGCTGGCGGCCAGTATTGGAACAAAGGGTTCAAAGCCAACACCGACAGCCGTTTTTACAAAGACTACGGCTTTAAAGTTGATTTTAAAATTCTCGACGACCCCACCGCCAGCCGCAACGCATGGAAAAACGACGAGGTCCACCTGCTCTGGGCCACCGTGGACGCACTGCCAACCGAAATGCCCGGCCTCGCCGCCTACGACCCTGTGGTGGTGTTTCAGGCCGACTGGTCGCGCGGCGGCGATGCCATCGTGGTGCGCCGGGGCATAGGCTCGGTGGGTGATTTGCGCGGCAAACAAATAGCTGTCGCCGAAATGTCGCCCTCGCACTCATTCCTGATATGGCTACTCAGCGCCGCAGGCATGACGACCGCCGATGTGAAAGTGGTAGGGGTGCCCTCACCGCTGGAAGCTGCCGACGCATTCAAGGCCAACAACGTGGATGCCGCCGTCGTTTGGTCGCCCTTCGATGAGGAGTGCGTGCAAAAAGTGCCCGGTGCGCGCGTGTTGCAAAGCACGCGCAATGCTTCCAACATCATCGCCGACGTGTTCATCGCCAAACGAAAATGGGTGGAAGCCAACCCCGAACGGGTGCAGCAGCTCTACGAAGGCTGGATGAAAGGCGCTGCCGAAATCAATCGCAGCCCTGCCGCCAAACAGGAGGCCGCCACCATACTCGCCAATGCCTTCGACGGCTTCTCGAAGGACGACGCACTCAAAGCCATTGACAATGTGCGCCTCTGCACCCACGGCGACAACCTGAATTTTTTCGGATTGAACCGCAACACCTACAAAGGCGTGACGGGCGAAGAACTGTATAGCCGCATGACCAAGGAGTACCGCAACGTGGGCGTGCTTTCGGGCAGCGACGCAGTCCCCGTGTGGTCGCGAGCATCCTTCCTCGGCGCGGTGGAACGCTCCACGTTGAGCGGCAACGAACACGCCGCCGAAGGCCAGAAGACGTTTGCCTCCATCACCGAGACCGAAGCACGAACCAAAGGTGCCGTCGCCACCAAGCGCGTGAGCATATCCTTCCGCACAGGCGAGTTTTTGCTCGATGAAAACGCCAAGTACATCGTGGACAACGAGATGGTACCCATCGCCAAAGCCTTTGCCAACAGCCGCATCCGGGTGGAGGGCAACACGGACAATGTGGGCAGCGCCGCTTCCAATATCGCGCTCTCAAAAAAACGCGCCCAAGCAGTGGTGGACTATCTGGTGAAAGAATATGGAATGCCGCGCAACCGATTCACGGTCATCGGCAATGGCCCCGACAAACCCGTTGCAAGCAATGACAGCGAAGATGGCCGCCGCAAAAACCGCCGCACAGACTTTGAATTGGTGGAAGAATAATCCGACACCTCCATTCGCATGATACTTCCCATGAGTCATCACCGAAAATTCGGGATGACTCATGCCATTTTATCCCCAGAGAGAAGTCGAGTCAGAGACACGATGAGGATGAGGCAGCGGACAAGGGAAGGGTCTTGCGCCAGAAACCCCGCCTGCCCCATCCGGCTGGGCAAGCCCTCAAAAACAAACCAAGCTCCTCCCCCGTTAATCAGAGGTTAAAAACCAACCGCCCATGCCACCCAACCGCATACTTTTCGCTCATGGTAGCGTTAAGTTTCTGAAATTTGCATTTTCACGCTTAGATAAATGAACGCCAAACGCATACGCCTCATCATCGGCCTCACGACTGCCGCGCTTCTCGGCATCATTGGCTTGCAGATTTACTGGATTGACTGGAACATTCGGCTCAACGAAGAGCAATTCGACAAAAACGTATTTGCCGCGCTCAACAAAGTGGCCGGCAAACTACAATATCTGGAAGCCGTGTCGGTACTCGAAGCGATGAACCAGTCGAGAGGCGAGTCGGGCAACGCCCGTCGCACCGCCCAACTACTCGAAAACGGCTTCGCGGCCCAAAGCCTCGGCTCTGCGGACACCTTGCCCAGCCCCGTGTTGGGCGAGGGCGGCACCTTTGAGGACAACGTGACCATGTGGGAGTATATGAAGGTGACACAGCTGCTCGATGCCAAACCTTTGGCAGAGCGTATCCCGCTCGACGTGTTGGCGCAGTCCGTTCAGGACGAAATAGCCAGTCGAGGCATTCAGGCGGAATATCAATATGGTGTTTATTCCAAGGCCCGCAACAGTTATGTCATCGTGAACGACCACTTTGTAGTGGAAGACAGCGGCCCGCAAATCACGCACGGCGGCGCTCCCACGCTCTACAACTCGCCCTACAAAGTCGCCCTTTTTACGCAGGACATGGAGTCGCCGGGGTATCTGTCGCTCTATTTCCCCAACCGCACTCGATTGGTGGTAGCTTCTGTTTTATCGCCCTTAGTACTTTCGGTTGTGTTTACCGCCATTGTCCTTTTTTGTTTTTGGTACACGATACAGGTCATTTTCAGACAAAAAAAATTGTCGGAGATGAAAAATGATTTCATCAACAACATGACCCACGAGTTCAAGACCCCTATCGCCACCATCAGCCTCGCGGCGGACAGCATCGGCAGCCCCATGATAATGAGCCATCCGGATAAAATAAAACGTTTCGTGGACATCATCCGTCAGGAAAATCGCCGCATGAACAGCCAAGTGGAACGAGTGCTCCAAATGGCGATGATTGACAAGAAAGATTTCCAGCTGCGGCTCGACGATTTTAATCTGCACGAGGTGATACAGCAGGCAGTGGACAATTTTAGCCTGCAAGTAGAAAAACGCGAAGGCACATTGCGCACTGATTTGCAGGCAAAAAGACCCGTCATCGAAGGTGACGCTACGCATATTGCCAGCATTATTCACAACCTTCTGGACAACGCCAACAAATATAGCACCGATGCCCCCGACATCACCATCAGCACGCGCGACGTGCCAATGGGCGTGGAAGTGACGGTGGCGGATAAGGGTATTGGCATCAGCAAAGAGGCCAGGAAGCACATCTTTGACAAGTTCTACCGGGTACACACGGGCAATCTGCACGACGTGAAGGGGTTTGGCTTGGGGCTTAGCTATGTGAAGGCCATCATGACTGCCCACAAAGGGTTGGTGGACGTGAAGAGCGAATTGGGGAAGGGAAGCAGTTTTATCCTGACATTCCCAAAGAACGTGACGACACAAATTGAACGCAGCGCCGCCGAACGCGCCCAAAAGCAAGCGGTGGTGGAAGGCTGATATTCTTCCTCTGCATTGCTGGTTTTTCTCCATAAAAGGCCCGCGCTGCTCGTATTCGATTTCAAATTTTCTTTGTTTTGCAACAAATTTTTAACCAAGCAAGTCAATTGCTTAAAACAACCATTTCTATTCGTCATGAAAAATTTTAAAGCTCCCTTTCTCGCGGTTCTCTCCGTATTGTTTGTTGTGTCGTTTGGCTGTAAAAAAGACAGCAAAGACAATGACAGAGACAAGTTCTTGGGCACCTATTCTGTTGTTGAAAACTGCCCAACCACCGGAACAGGCAACTACGACATCACCATCACCGAATCGGCGGCATCTTCCAGCTCGGTCATCATCAGCAACTTTGGAGATTTCACCGTCGGCATCACTGCAACGGTTTCTGGCAACTCCATAACGATTCCACAGCAAACCATCACAGTGCAAGGCTTCGCCATCACCATCAGTGGAAGCGGCTCTATCAATGGCCTCATCATGACCATTGCCTACTCGTACAGCGTGGGCGGCCAAGGTGAAAACTGCACCATGACCTGCACCAAGAAATAAACCACCTGACATCGGTCAGGGAGAACCGTGATACATGAGCCATTGCTGTTTTGAGGTTTTCAAACAGCGTGGCTCATGTCGTTTTGGAGCCTTTGTTTTTGCGCAAAACAGCCAAGGCAGCGCATTTATGCCCTTGTTGCTCCCTTTTGGGAACTATTTTTGTTGCATACGCTACCTGAAAGCAGGTAATGCAACAAAATCAGCTCACCATGAATCGGTTATTTACGCTCGCGCTCTTCTTGACCCAATTGAGTCTTTCCGCACAAATCACTTGGATATCCGACTGTTCGGACAAAGCATTTTGCCTCGACCCCGGCAGCTGCGACGAGGGTACCGTGTTTATGAGAGAGCAGGCCGTGACCGCTTGCCTCAACAGCCCACTCGTCTATTATTCCTACCGCCTTGACCTGTTTGCCGATAACACAATTGACATGGAAGCCTCTGTGGATTCCGTGCTTGCCGTGCTTCCCGCTGGCACTCACCGCATCACATGGCGCGCTACCGACAACTGCGGAAACGCTTCTCAATGCACCTACTTGTTCACTATTGATGATTGCCTACCGCCCACCCTCATTTGCATCAACAACCTGTCGCAGAACCTCGATTTTTTCTGCAACGCCTCGCTCCATGTGTCGGATGTTGTGCTGAATGCCTTTGACAACTGTACACCCAAAGACGATTTGGTATTTGGCATCAGAAGGCTGGGGGACGGGACAGGGTTCCCCGCAGACAGTGCAATCAATTTTGATGGTTGCGATGTCGGCGCTCACCAGCTGCAAGTATGGGTGAAAGACGAAAACGATTTCACCAGCATTTGTCTTAGCAACGTGACAGTACAGGACAATGCAGATACTTGTGCTTGCGCCACCGATGTGCGCATCGGCCTGCAAGGCTGTGCGAGCTCGGCAGGTGGCGCCAAAATGAGCAACTACAACATTCGGGGGGACTTGTCTTCGGCGGCATTGCCCTCGCCGCAATCAATCCAAAAAAACGTGGCGGATTCGTGTTTCAGCGTTGCTTTCAACCCTGTCCCTTTCAACAATAACTATCAAGTGGTGGTGCGAGCCAACCGCAATGACGACCCGCTCAACGGTGTCACGACCTTCGATTTGCTGCAAACCAGCAGGCATATACTGAACATTGAGCCTTTCTATAGCGCCTACCAGCGCATCGCTGCGGATGTGAATGCCAGCAACACCGTGACCACATTCGACATCGTGGAAACCCGCAGGCTCATCCTCGGCATATACGACACGTTCCCTGCCGTGCCCTCTTGGCGACTCATCAGACCAGTTGACGACCCAAGCGACATCCTAAGCGTGCCCAAAGACACCTACCGTATCGTACTCACCAATCTGGCCGATGACATCACCGTTTCGGGGCTTCGATTTGTTGGCATCAAAATGGGCGACACCAACCTATCTGCCGCTTTTGGCAACGACGAGACAGACACCCGCTCACCTTTGCTTCTCAACATAGAAAATCAATTCCTTGAAGCGGGCGCCACAGTCACCGTCCCTATTTACCTTCTGGGCGGGCACAAGTTGCATGGCTGGCAAATGGCGCTATCGGCAGTTCCTTTATTCGCGGAAATCGTGGATGTGGAAGGATTGCCCGACGAGCATTTTTCGAGCCGAGGCGACGAGGTTCGCGCACTTTGGTTCGATGTGGAGGAGCGATTGTTTCCGCCCGACGAGGCGCTGTGTTTTTTAAAAATAAAAGCCTTGCAGTCTGGTTCACTTGCCGAAATGCTCCGGCTGTCCCCCCATTTTGTCTCCGAAGCATATATGCCCGCTTCGCAAGGCGCTACCGAACGCCATCCGCTCGTTCTTGGCTTCGGCGCTCAACAGATGAATGGTGCCCTGTTCTTCCCGCCCCAGCCGAATCCTTTTAGCCACACGACGACTTTCAATCTCTTCACGCCCCATCCCACCGAACTCCGTCTGGAACTGTTCGACGAATCAGGCAAGATGATTTTAGAGAAAAGCACACAGGTGGAAGGGGGTGCTCAATCGCTGTCGCTACAAGCATCGGACTGGCAGGGGAAAGGAGTATTCTTTTTCCGCCTTCGAGCAAATGGCGAAGTATTCACAGGGCGCATAGTGAAAATGTGAAAACGCCCTCAAACCAAAAAGAAATCGGCGACCCCTATGCAGGGGGTCGCCGATTTTTGCATACAGTTGAAAAACAATTTTATGCTTGCTCTTCGTCCTTTTTATCTTCGGTAGCAGGCGCTTCTTCAGTAGTTGCCTCTTCCACAACATCAGCAACAACTTCTGCTGCTGTCTCGACAGCCTCCGCCACAACAGGTGCTTCTACTTCCGCTACCACTGCTTCGGTGGCTTCTACAGCTGCTTCTTCGGCTGCTGCTACTGCCTGCTCGGCCACCGTGGCCGTAGGTTCGGCTACCGCTGCCGCCGAAGCAGCAGATTTGCGCCCACCGCGACGTGTTTTCTTCGTCTGCCTGACCTTGCCAGCGTTCGGGTTGTAGACCTCGTTGAAATCCACCAACTCAATCATGGCAGTTTCCGCGCCGTCACCCCGGCGGAAGCCGAGTTTGATGACGCGCACATAACCGCCCGGGCGCCTCCCCACTTTTTCTGCAATCGGGCCAAAGAGTTCCTTGATGGCTTCTTTGTTCTGCAAATAGCTGAACACTACCCGACGAGAATGTGTCGTGTTGGTTTTTGCTTTGGTTATTAGTGGCTCCACATAACGGCGCAGGGCTTTGGCTTTCGCCAAAGTAGTAGTGATGCGTTTGTGCTCGATGAGAGAAATTGCCATGTTGGCGAGCAAGGCGCGGCGGTGCGAGGCCGTGCGTCCGAGGTTGTTGACTTTATCTCCGTGTCTCATGTTAAAAAGTACCTTTTGTTTAGGTGGCAGCACCGGGGCAGCGCGAGGCGCTCAACGGTCACTGCTCTTTTTGAAAAAATGTTGATTTGCTGAATCGATGATTTGCTGATTCGGCAATGTCAGGAGGGCAATTCTCAAAACATCGCCGAATCAACGAATCAAAGGAAAATCATTCTTCGTCCAATTTGTACTTCGCAAGGTCCATCCCAAAAGTGAGGCCCTTGTCTTGCAAGAGTTCCTCTATCTCAACCAACGACTTCTTACCGAAGTTGCGGAATTTGAGGAGCTCGTGGGTGTCGTAACGAACCAACTCAGCCAGCGTGTTGATTTTCGCGGCTTTGAGGCAGTTGTAGGCTCGCACACTGAGGTCAAGGTCTTCGAGCGATGTTTTCAGCAGTTTGCGCATGTGGAGGATGTGCTCGTCCACCACATTTTCCTCGCGGCTGGCTGGCGTGTCGAAGGTGATATTGTCGTCGGTAATCAGCATCAAATGCTGAATAAGGATGCGACTTGCCTCGCGGATGGCTTCTTCGGGGTGAATCGTGCCATCTGTCTTGACCTCTATGGTCAGTTTTTCATAGTCCGTGCGCTGACCTACGCGCGTGTTTTCCACTTTGTAGGCCACGTTTTTGATGGGTGTGTAGATGGCGTCAATTGGAATAACGCCTATCGCGGCATCTTTGGGTGCGCCATCGTCGGCGGGCTGATAACCGCGACCTTTGCTGATGGTCAGTTCCAGCTCAAGATTGACCGATGGTTCCATGCGACAGATGAGCAGGTCGGGGTTCATGATTTTAAAGACGTTGTTGGCATCTTCAATCATGCCGGCACGAAATTCTTCCTGGCCACTGATGGTCAGATAAATTTTTTCGGGCTGACCTTTTTCATCGGCAGCGAGGGGTTTCAGACGAACCTGCTTCAAATTGAGCACGATGTCCACCACATCCTCCACTACCCCGCGAATGGTCGCAAATTCATGGTCAACGCCACCGATACGCACGGCGCTGATAGCATAACCTTCGAGGGATGAGAGAAGTACGCGGCGAAGCGAGTTGCCAACCGTTTGGCCGAAACCCGGCTCTAACGGCTTGAACTCGAAAGTGCCTTCAAAATCGGTTGCTTTTTGCAACAGGATTTTGTCAGGCTTTTGGAAATTGAGAATACTCATATTGTGGAACGCTCCGAATTTGAAATGGTGGGAATCAGTGATTTATGAGGGCAGGGAAGGATTGTGGGGGACTAAAACACTTAAACGCGAAAATGGTTGGCGCTCTTGAAGGGCGCCAACCTGTTCGTGTTTGCTATTTTTATTTCGAGTACAACTCGACAATCAACTGTTCGTTGATTTTTTCCGGTATCTGGTCGCGCTGTGGGTAGGTAAGGAAAATGCCCTGCATCTTATCAGGGTTCCATTCCAACCATCCGAATTGACGAACGTGACTTGTCTTTGCGCCCACATGGGTGGTCACCATGTCTAAGCCTTTGGATTTGCCCCGAACAGCCACCACATCGCCGGGCTTCAGCGAATAGGAAGGGATATTGACGACGTGACCATTCACTGTTATGTGACGGTGACTAACCAACTGACGGGCACCCCGACGGGTTGGTGAAATGCCCAAACGATACACCGTATTGTCCAGGCGAGCCTCTAGCAATTGGAGCAAGACCTCACCCGTGACACCATGGCGGCGCGTAGCGTTGACAAAAGTCTTACGGAACTGACGCTCCAACACACCGTAGGTATATTTAGCTTTTTGCTTTTCCTGCAATTGCTGCGAATAGTTGGAAGCCTGTTTCTTTTTCCGCGACAAGCCATGCTGGCCCGGCGGGTATTTCCGACGCTCAAAGTATTTATCTACCCCGAATATCGGGTCGCCAAACGAACGGGCTTTTTTGGTGGTTGGTCCTGTATAACGAGCCATTTACTGAATGGTGTTGATTTGACAAGTTGTTGATTTGTTGATTTGGGGTTATTTGTCGAATCAACAAATCAACAAATAACCGGATCAACAGCAATTTTAAACGCGGCGACGCTTGGGTGGGCGGCAGCCGTTGTGTGGCATTGGGGTCACGTCGTTGATGACTTGCACTTTGATGCCAGACTGGTCAATGGCGCGGATAGCGGCTTCACGACCCGAACCCGGCCCCTTCACAAACACCTCCGCCGTGCGGATGCCTGCTTCAAAAGCTGTTTTGGCAGCATCGTTGGCAGCCACTTGTGCTGCATAGGGGGTATTTTTCTTGGAGCCACGAAAGCCAGCTTTGCCCGCTGAGGCCCAAGAGACAACTTCCCCTTGCTTGTTGGTGATAGAGATAATGATGTTGTTGAAGCTAGCCTGAATGAACACAATGCCCTCAGGGGTCACTTTGACTTTGCGCTTGACAACTTTTTTTGCAGCTCCTTTTGCCATTTTATTTCAATGTGCTAATGTGCTAATCTGGAAAATGTGCCAATTGAAACAGAGAATGCTTGTGCTGGAAACTTATCAGCATATTGTCACATTCTCGCATCAGCACATTATTTCGTTGCTTTTTTCTTGTTTGCCACCGTTTTGCGTTTGCCTTTACGGGTGCGGGCATTGGTGCGGGTGCGCTGACCACGCAGCGGGAGGCCCTTGCGGTGGCGCAAGCCGCGGTAGCAACCTATGTCCATAAGGCGTTTGATGTTCATCTGCACCTCAGCTTTGAGTTGGCCTTCGGTTTTGTACTCGTCGGCAATGATACGGGAGAGGATTTTGATGTTCTCGTCCGTCCATTTTTCCACTTTGGTGTTTTCGTCAATACCTGCCTTATCCAGAATGGCCTTGGCAGTAGAAGGGCCAATGCCATAAATGTAGGTCAGACCGATGACCCCTCTTTTATTGCGGGGCAAATCCACGCCAGCTAAACGTGCCATTTTATTGTTGATTTGTTGATGTTGTTAATTTGTAGATTCGGATGTGATTCGCGGATGTCGAGCGGTTGATATTAAAAATCAACAAAACAACGATTCCTCGAATCAACAGCCTTTATCCTTGCCGTTGTTTGAACTTTGGGTTTTTCTTGTTGATGACATACAGCTTGCCTTTGCGGCGAACTATCTTGCAATCAACGGAGCGCTTCTTGATGGACGGACGGACTTTCATGTCGGGTCGTATTTACCAGTTTGCGAAAAAAATGCGTTTTCAATGCTTGGTCTTTCTTCGGGGTTGGAGGTGTTATTTATAGCGGTAAATGATTCTACCTCTTGTCAAATCGTAAGGCGACATTTCCACGGAAACTTTGTCGCCGGGAAGAATACGGATATAGTGCATACGCATTTTGCCCGAGATGGTTGCCAGTATCACATGGCCGTTTTCCAAGCGTACTTTGAAGTTTGCGTTGGAGAGTGCCTCTGTGACTTCGCCGTCTTGTTTGATAATGTCTTCTTTTGCCATAAAACCCTTCCTGAATTTCGGGGTGCAAAGGTCTAATTTTTCGGGTAAACTTCCTTCAACGATTTGTTATTTTTTATTGCCTCTAAAATGAACTCGTGCGTGGAGAGAATATCGGCCTTCGATTTTCTCACGGCCACCGAGTGTTCGTAGTGTGCGCTGGGGCCGCGGTCGCGCGCATGAATCGTCCAACCGTCCTCATCCTGATATACATCTCTGGTTCCCAGATTTATCATAGGCTCAATTGCCAGCACTAATCCGTCTAGTAGCAGCGGGCCTTTGCCTCGCTTGCCGTAGTTGGGCACTTCGGGGTCTTCGTGTAGTGACCGCCCAACTCCATGACCCACTAAATCTCTCACCACATAGTATTTGTGTTGGCGCTCACAGTATTCTTGCACGGCAAATGCAATATCACCCACTCTTTTGCCATGCACGGCTTGCTCGATTGCCCTGTAAAGAGAGGCGTATGTGACGCTCAGCAGTTCCATTGTCGGCTCGCCCACGTTGGCAAACGCAAAAGTAAAGGCCGCGTCGCCATAGAACCCTTCTAATTCCACTCCGCAATCAATAGAGACGATGTCATCTTCCTTAAATTCTCTCTTGCTGGGGATTCCATGCACCACAATATCGTTGTATGAGATGCAAAGAGAGCCGGGGAATGGATTGTCGGCATCGCCATAACCCTTGAACGCTGGCCGCCCCTTATGGTCGCGGATGAATTCTTCGGCAGCCTTGTCAATTTCAGCACCGGTGATGCCCGGTCTGAGCAGACTTGCGACGTGACCCAATGTTTTGGAAACAACCAAGTTGGCTTTCCGCATCATCTCGATTTCGTCGTTCGTTTTGTAAAAGACACGTTTGCCTTCAATGCCGCTCGAAAAGATTCCCATTTTTAAAATTCACTAATTTGATAATGAGGATAATGTGACAATTTTCCAATCTACCGATTTTCAAATTACGCTTTTATCACATTATCAAATTTAGGTTTACTGAGGCTGGCCTACTTGGACCCCCGAAGTGGAGCGCCCTTGAATGCGGCCTGATTTTATCAAGCCATCGTATTTCTGTGTCAGTAGGTAGCTTTCTATGACTTGAAGTGTGTCAAGTGCCACACCGACCATAATCAACAGGGTGGTGCCTCCGAAAAACAGCGCGAACTGCTGGTTGACGCCGAGAGAGGCCGCGATGGAGGGCAAAATACCGATGAAGCCTAGGAATATCGCGCCCGGTAGGGTGATGCGGGTCATGATGTTGTCAATGTACTCGGAGGTGGCTTCGCCGGGCTTGACGCCGGGAATGAAAGCGTTGCTGCGTTTGAGGTATTCTGCGTAGTTCTGCGGATTTATCATCAACGCCGTGTAAACATAGGTGAACACGACAATGAGGAGGAAGAAAAGCGCATTGTAGCCGAATGAATAGATGTCGTTGAACATGTGAATACGCCCCGTGTTCGCATCTTCTCCAGACATGTATTGCAAAGCGGTGGCTGGCAGGAACATCAATGCCTGAGCAAAGATGATGGGCATCACACCCGCAGAATTGACTTTCAAAGGCAGGTAATCGCGGGCGCTTGCGGTAGGCAGCGCCCCGCCTGAACGCCCCACCATTCGCTTGGCAAATTGTATCGGTATTCTCCTGACGCCCTGAATAACCAAAATAGTAGCCATGACTATCAGGAAGAAGAGTGCCAATTCGACAAAGAATATCAGCAGCTTGTTGTCACCAAACAATTTTTGGAACTCAAACACGAATGCCTGTGGGAGTCGTGCGATGATGCCTGCCTGAATGATGAGCGATATACCGTTGCCAACTCCTTTATCCGTGATACGTTCGCCGAGCCACATGCAAAATATGGTGCCCGCCGTTAGGATGATGATATTGGTAAACCAAAACAGTCCGTCGGGAATGTCGGGTGAAACGGCGCCGGGGATGCTTCGTACCAACTGCAAATACCCCCCACCTTGCACCAAAGTGATGGCGATGGTGAGCATACGGGTAATCTGGTTGAGGCGCTTGCGGCCACTCTCTCCTTCTTTTGTTTGCAAACGCTGGAAATAGGGCACGGCAAAGCCCAACAATTGCACGATAATCGAAGCCGTGATGTATGGCATGACACCGAGCGCGAAGATGGCCGCGTTGTCGAAGGCTCCACCCGTGAAAACGTTGATGAGGCCGAGCAGGTCATTGGCGCTGCGGTTTGATGCGTTTTTGGCCAGCGCAGCGGGCACCACACCGGGAAGCACCACGAACGTGCCGACGCGATAAATCAGCAACAGCGCAAGTGTGAAGAGTATGCGCTGACGGAGTTCCTTGATGCTCCAGATATTTTGAAGAACTGTAAACAGTTTCATGTACGAAGTGCGATTTAAACGAGTTCAACGCTCCCGCCTGCTGCTTCGATGGCGGCTTTGGCGGAGGCCGAAATAGCATGTACCTTGATGTTGACTTTTGAGGTCAGAGTGCCGTTGCCAAGCACTTTGATTTTGTCGCTGGCTCTGGCTATGCCCGCTGCCACAAAGGCCGCCACATCAAAGGTGTTGTTGCTGGTCTTCTGCACCAAGTCTTCTAATTTGCCCAGATTCAAAGGCACATAGTCCACTCGATTGATATTCTTGAAACCACGCTTGGGCAACCGACGCTGCATAGGAGTCTGGCCGCCTTCAAAGTGGCGCTTCTCTTTGGAGCCGCTACGCGCCTTGTCGCCTTTGTGACCGCGAGTGGAGGTGCCACCACGACCCGAACCTGTGCCGCGGCCGATGCGTTTGCGTGATTTGACTGAACCTTCCGTTGGGCGAAGATTTGAGAGTTCCATTGCTGAATTTTATTCGATATAAAGACCTTTGAAAAAAACTTGAAGGTCTTTGAGTTTGAACGATTGAATTGTCATGCCCGTCGTTTGCTGAACTACATCGCCGGGCCTTTACTCTCCCTTTCAGGCGTTCTCTACCTGAACAAGATGGTTGACCACGCGCAACATTCCCTCAATTTGGGGAGTGGCCTCGTGTTCCACCGTCTGGTGCATCTTGCGGAAGCCCAATGCCTTGAGTGTGTCTTTCTGACGTTTGGTTTTGTCAATCGGGCTTTTTACCAGCGTAATTTTTACTTTGCTCATTTTCGTTGTTCGTTGAACGTTGTTCGTTGAACGTTGCTCGTTGACACCAATACTCGGAACGAACAACGAGCAACAAAGAATTAGCCGTTGAATAGTTTTTCCATCGAAATGCCGCGCTGACGCGCCACTTCTATCGGGCTGCGCAAGCTCGTGAGAGCAGCGATGGTCGCTTTCACCACGTTGTGCGGGTTGGAGGAGCCTTGCGACTTAGCCAACACGTCATGTACGCCAGCGGCCTCCAATACTGCACGCATGGCACCACCTGCAATCACGCCCGTACCGTGTGCGGCGGGTTTGATGAGCACGCGACCTGCGTCGTACTTGCCACGCGCCTCATGTGGGATGGTGCCGTTCAGAATGGGCACTTTCACGAGGTTCTTTTCGGCATCTTTCACCGCTTTGGCGATTGCTTCCGATACCTCGCGTGCCTTGCCCAAGCCTTGCCCAACTTGACCTTTCCCGTCGCCCACTACCACGACGGCAGCGAAGCTGAACGTCCGGCCACCTTTGGTGACTTTGGCCACGCGATTGAGCGACACGAGTTTTTCTTTGAGACCCGATTCTTCCGCGGCGCGGGTGTTGTCTCTTTCTTGCCTTGCCATGATGCTTTGCTGTTATTTATTTGTTGATTTGGTTATGTTGGTCCATGCGTTGATTTGAACTTGCTTTTTCAAATCGTCGAAAACCAACTAAACAAATAACCATTTTTAAAATTGAAGCCCTCCTTCGCGAGCGCCGTCGGCCAAAGCCTTCACGCGACCGTGGTAGAGATAACCGCCTCTATCGAAAACCACCGACTCGATTCCGGCGGACTTGGCTTTTTCGGCGATAAGTTTGCCTACTTCTGCCGCCTGTTCAGTCTTGGTGCCTTTGAGACCTGCCGAGCTGGCTGCCACCAATGTGTGCCCCTTGAGGTCGTCCACAATTTGGCAGTAGATGGCTTTATTGGAACGGAATACGTTGAGACGCGGGCGTTCAGGCGTTCCGTTGACTTTTTTGCGAATCCGCAGGTGAATGCGCTTGCGGCTCTGTTGTTTGGTGCGTTTCATTGTCGCTTATCAAATTGTTGCCCCGATTTCCGACCGGGACATTGATGGTTGATTGTTCAGTGCCGATTGATTTACACCTTGATTCGCTAGGATTTGTCAGTTCGCCATGATTGATGCTCCTGATTTTGAGCAGATTGCGATTACGGCCATGCACAAAACTTGACGACGCGAGGTGTAAGAACAGAGAATCGGCAATTTAAAGTTACTTCTTCGCGCCAGCAGTTTTACCGGCCTTGCGGCGAATCTGCTCGCCCTTGAACATGATACCCTTGCCTTTGTAGGGTTCAGGCTTGCGGAAGGAGCGAATCTTGGCGCATACTTGCCCCAAGAGTTCCTTGTCGGTGCCTTCAAGGCGAATCAATGGCGGCGAGCCTTTTTCCATGGCCGTCGTCAGTTTGATTTCCGAAGGAACGTAGAACATCACCGGGTGCGAATAACCAATTGTGAGCGTCAGAAGGTTGCCTTGGTTTTCAACGCGATAACCGACACCGATGACTTCCATCTCACGGGTGTAGCCTTCGCTGACACCCACCACGAGATTGTTGATGAGTGCACGATAGAGGCCATGCAACGCACGATGGCGCTTTTGGTCGGTGGGACGCTCGACCGTGAGCGTGCCATCTTCCACTTTTACCTTAATGTCTGGGTCCACTTTTTGGGAAAGGGAGCCTTTCGGGCCTTTCACAGTGACCGTATTGTCGGAGGCCACCGAAACTTCCACTTTTGCGGGAAGCGTTATCGGCAATTTACCAATGCGTGACATATCGCAGATGAGTTCTTAATTTCTGATTTAGAATGATTTAGAGGGGTTAAGGGAATTTAGAGGGGTTTAGGGAGTTTAGGGAATTTAGAAAGACTCAATGGTCTAAATACTCTAAATCATCCTAAATCATTCTAAATCCCTCCAACTTCAACTGATGTAGCAGAGCAATTCGCCGCCGACGTTCATTTCGCGTGCTTTTTTGTCAGTCATCACCCCCTTGGAGGTTGACACAATCATAACGCCCAAGCCATTGATGATGCGCGGAATGTTGGTAGACCCGGCAAATTTGCGCAAGCCTGGACGACTGACGCGCACCAGCTCACGGATGACTGGTTGCTTGGTTTGCGGGTCGTACTTGAGTGCAATTTTGATAAGGCCCTGCTTGTTCTCGGCATTCTTGTCCTCGAACGTATATTTGAGTATGTAACCCTGGTCGTACAGTATCTCCGTAATCGCCTGCTTTAGTTTGGACGACGGAATCTCTACGATGCGATGACCGGCCATCTGCGCGTTGCGGATGCGGGTCAAGTAGTCTGCTATCGGGTCGGTGACGTGCATTTTATCAAAAGTTGATAGTTGTTGGTTGTTAGTTGTTGGTTGCTGGTTGTCAGTTGTTTGTTCATATTTTTTTCAAACGAACAACGAACAACGGTCAACGAACAACGGATTTTACCACGAGGCTTTCGTGACTCCGGGAATTTTGCCATAAAGGGCCATTTCACGGAATTTGACGCGGCATATACCGAACTTGCGCATATAGCCTTTCGGGCGGCCAGTGAGCAAGCAGCGGTTGTGCAAGCGAATGGGGTTGGAATTGCGCGGGAGTTTGTCCAATGCGTCGTAGTTGCCTTCTTCCTTGAGCTTTTTGCGGAGCTCGGCGTATTTTGCAACCAAACGCTGACGTTTTTTCTCGCGGGCAATAACTGATTTCTTTGCCATTGTGCTCTTATATCGAGTTGAAAATGAGAGTCTTGGTTATTTTTTCACAAACGGCATCCCGATTTCCTTCAGCAGGGCAAAAGCCTCGGCATCTGTGTTGGCGGTGGTGACGAATGTGATGTCCATGCCCATGATTTTCGACACTTTGTCAATGTCTATTTCAGGGAATATGATTTGTTCGGTGATGCCCATGGTGAAGTTGCCGCGCCCGTCGAACGATTTGTCGTTCACGCCACGGAAGTCGCGCACACGGGGCAAGGCCACATTGATGAGGCGGTCGAGGAACTCGTACATACGTTCGCCACGCAGCGTCACGCGCACGCCAATCGGCATCCCTTCGCGCAATTTGAAGTTCGATACGGAGGTGCGAGCCTTGGTTGGCACTGCTTTTTGACCGACGATGGTCGTCAGCTCGGTGGCAGCGTTGTCCACCATTTTTTTATCGCCCGTCGCGTCGCCGATACCTTGGTTGACGCATATCTTGGTCAAACGCGGCACTTGCATGACGGAGGTATAGTTGAACTGCTGCATGAGCGCAGGCACAACTTCTTTCTGGTATTTTGTCTTGAGACGAGGTATGTATTTCATCACTTAATGACGTTTCCAGTTTTCTTTGAATAGCGAACGCTTACACCATCTTCTTGGCGACGACCGACGCGGGTCGGCTCGCCTGTTTTGGGGTCGAGCAGCGCGAGGTTCGATATGTGGATGGTAGCTTCCATTTCTTGGATGCCGCCGGCCTCGTTTTGGGTGGCTTTGACGTGTTTTTTCACGATATTGACGCCTTCCACGATGGCGCGGTTTTTATCGGGGAAAACCTGGAGCACTTGCCCGGTCTTGCCTTTGTCATCGCCAGCCAACACCATTACTGTGTCGCCCTTGCGGACGTGCAATTTGGGTGCAAAGCGTTTTACTTTATGTTTCGTTGCCATTTTGATAATGTGCTAATGTGGCAATTTGATGATGTGGCCAATGTGGCCACATTGAAGGTTTAAAGAACTTCGGGCGCGAGTGAGACGATACGCATATAGTCTTTGTCGCGGAGCTCGCGGGCGACGGGGCCGAAGATGCGGGTGCCGCGCGGTTCGTCAGCGGCATTGAGCAACACGACGGCGTTGTCGTCGAAGCGAATGTAGGAACCGTCTTTGCGGCGGATTTCCTTTCGTGTGCGCACGATGACGGCCTTTGACACGGTGCCTTTCTTGATGGCCCCGCCTGCGCTGGCATCTTTTACGGTCACGACAATTTTGTCGCCTACTCCCGCATAACGCTGGCGGGTATGACCTAATACGCGAATGCAAAGTACCTCTTTAGCGCCGGAATTGTCGGCCACATTCAAACGAGTCTCTTGCTGAATCATGACTTTGTTTGGTTGTTGGTTGTTGGTTGTTGGTTGTTGGTTCTGAGTAATGAAGAACGAGCAACGAGCAACGAACAACGATTATTTACTTCGCTCTTTCAATGATTTCGACCAAGCGCCAGCGTTTCATTTTGCTGAGCGGGCGGGTTTCCATGATGCGCACGGTGTCGCCGACATTGCAAGTATTTTCTTCGTCGTGAGCGAAGAATTTCTTGGAGCGCTTCACGAATTTTCCGTAAAGCGGGTGCATCAGGCGACGCTCCACCATGACGGCGATGGTTTTGTCCATTTTATTGGAAACCACCACGCCTATTTTCTGCTTGCGAAGATTTCTTGATACTGCTTCCATCTATGTAGATGTCAATTTTTGTTGAATTCGTTGAATCCGTTGAAGTTGTTTGGATTTTCGCACAAGCCGAAGTCAATTCAACCGCTCGAACAAACCCAACCCATTCAACTCTTTTTTATTTCTGACGGCGGCGGCGCGCACGGAGTTTGGAACGCATTTCCAACTCGGCTGGCGACATGGCTGCCAGTTCGCGGCTTCGGCCTTCCGTAAGAATGCGGGCGATGTCGCGACGCATTTCACGAAGTTCCATTGGATTGGCGAGCCCTTTGACCGCGTGGTCGAATTTCATTTGCTGGTATTCGCGCTCCAAGCTGGCCAATTGGCTTTGCAGGTCTGCGTCGGACATTTCAGCAACATTCAATTTCTCCTTTGCCATTGTGTTTTTATTGTTGATTGGGTTATCTGGTCATTTGGTTATTTAAAATTAGATAACCAAATCAACAAATAACCGAATAACCAGACTAGTTTTTATCCTTCGTAGTCGTATCGCGTGACGGCTTTGCAGAGCACCGGAAGTTTTTGGGCCGCGAGCCGAAGCGATTCGTAAGCGAGTTCTTGGCTCACGCCTTCTACTTCAAACAGTATGCGTCCGGGTTGCACTTCGCAAACGAAGTGGTCCACGGCGCCCTTGCCTTTACCCATACGCACTTCGGCAGGTTTGGAGGTGATGGGTTTGTCGGGGAAAACGCGAATCCAGACCTTGCCTTCCCGTTTCATGTTGCGGGTAAGCGCCACACGAGCTGATTCAATCTGACGGCTGGTCAGACGGCTGAATTCCAAAGATTTCAGCGCAAACGAGCCGAAGGAAATCGAGCTTCCTTTATGTGCCAGGCCGCGATTGCGACCTTTGTGCTGCTTGCGATATTTTTGACGTTTTGGCTGTAACATCGTGTGTCAATTTAAAAGCCTCTCAATCAAAGTTTGTTTTTATCAGCCGCTTTTTAGAAAAGGGCTGCAAATGTACGGCATGCTTGGAAAACTTGAAAAAGGGTAATTCAAACGCGCCGTTAATTGTCAGGTCACTTTTTTTATCGGCGTCCGCCGCCACCGCCACCGCGATTGCCGCCGCCGCCGCGATTGCCGCCGCGATTGCCACCGCCCTCGCGGCGCTCGCCACGCTCGCCACCACCTTCCCGGCGTTCGCGGCGCTCGCCGCCGCCATCCCGACGGTCGCGGCGCTCGCCGCCGCCGCCCTCGCGGCGCTCGCCGCCGCCACGACGGTCGTCGCGCCGGTCGCCGCCTGTACCTTCTGCTGCGGCAAATGGGGTCAGCTCGCGTTTTTGGAGCACTTCGCCCTTGAACAGCCATACCTTGATGCCGATTTTTCCGTAAACGGTTTGGGCTTCAACCCAAGCGTAGTCAATATCGGCACGGAAAGTATGCAGAGGTGTGCGCCCTTCTTTGTATTCCTCGGTACGAGCAATTTCCGCCCCGCCAAGACGCCCGCTTGCGCGAACTTTTATGCCTTCCGCACCGGCACGCATCGAGCCTTGAATGGCACCTTTGACTGCCCGGCGGAAATTGATGCGCGCTTCTATTTGTTTGGCGATTTGCTCTCCAACAATGTTGGCGTCGAGTTCGGGCTTGCGGATTTCAAAGATGTTGATTTGGACATCCTTGCCGGTGAGCACTTTGAGCTCTTCCTTGATGAGGTCAACTTCCTTGCCGCCCTTGCCGATGATGATGCCGGGACGACTGGTATGGATAGTGACGGTAACGCGCTTCATGGTGCGCTCGATAACGATTCGGCTGATGCCGTTTTGCATCGGTTTGTTGCGCTCACGCGGGTCGTTGGAGGCCGTTTTGGGGCGCCGAGCGCGGAGGTAGCTGCGAATTTTTTCGTCTTCTACCACTTTAAGACCATAGTCTTTGTCGGCGAACCAGTTGGAGTCCCACCCCCGGATGATGCCTAAGCGATTACCAATCGGATTTGCTTTCTGACCCATTTATATCGTGCGAATGAGTGATTGAGTGAATGTGTGTTGTTCAAATGGTTATTTACTCGTCGTTTTCGCCGTCGAGAGCGACGCGGTTTTCTACCACGATGGTGACATGGTTGCGGCGCTTCCGCACTTTGTAAGCGCGACCTTGGGGCGCGGGCAGGAAGCGATAGATGATGCTGCCCGGGTCTACATGAGCGGTCTTGACATAGAGCTCATAGTCGTCGGCAGCGCCTTCTTGTTCGGACTTTTGCTCCCAGTTGTTGACTGCCGAGAGCAAGAGTTTCTCAAGCCATACCGCTGCCTCTTTGTTAGTGTGCTTCAATATGCCGAAGGCATCCACCACTTTGCGGCCACGGATGTTATCCACCACCAAGCGCATTTTGCGCGGCGACATCGGGATGTTTCTCAGTTTAGCTACAGCTTCCATTTCGAGTGCTTATTGCTAATTGTTGATTGCTTGTTGAATATCGAGTGTGGGGTTGTTTAAGCCCTCCCTCCTTTTTTACTTCCTGTTGCCGGCGTGGCCGCGGAAGTTGCGCGTGGGTGAAAACTCTCCAAGTTTGTGACCAACCATGTTTTCGGTCACGAAAACGGGGACGAATGTTTTTCCGTTGTGTACGGCGATGGTTTCGCCGACCATGTCGGGAATAATCATCGAGGCACGGCTCCACGTTTTTATCACCTGCTTGCGGTTGCTTTGTTTTGACTTGGCCACTTTCTCCAGCAATGAGTGGTGGACGTAAGGGCCTTTTTTAAGTGAACGCGGCATTTGTCGAATGTTGATGCGTTGATTTACTTGATGGCTGACTTGAAGGCGATTTGTCGAAGTGCTTTGAAGTCGCATCAACAAATCCTCAACTCAACTTTTATTTTCCTGACTTCCGGCGGTTAATGATAAGCGCGTTGGAAGCTTTGGTACGCGAACGTGTTTTCATTCCTTTGGCTTTCAGGCCTTTGCGGCTGCGCGGGTGACCACCCGACGCGCGGCCTTCGCCACCACCCATGGGGTGGTCAACGGGGTTCATCGCAACGGCGCGGTTGCGTGGGCGCCAGCCTTTCCAGCGCATACGACCCGCTTTGCCCATCACCTCGAGGCTGTGGTCGGGGTTGCTCACCACTCCAATTGTGGCACGGCAGGTAAGGAGGATGCGGCGGGTTTCGCCGGAAGGCATTTTCAGGACGGCGTAACGCTCTTCGCGGCCCATCATCAGGGCGCTTGTGCCTGCGCTGCGAACGAGTGAGCCTCCTTGACCGGGGTGCAGCTCCACATTGTGGACAAAAGCGCCCAGTGGCACTTCGGATAGGAAGAGGCAGTTGCCGTTTTCAGGGGCCACACCGCGACCCGACATGACTTTTTGGCCGACTTCGACACCTTTTGGCGCGATGATGTAGCTTTTTTCGCCGTCGGCTTCGTATTGGATGAGCGCGATGTAGGCGCTGCGGTTCGGGTCGTACTGAATGGACTGTACGGTGGCCACGCCTGCTTTGTCGCGTTTGAAATCAATAATCCGATAGCGACGCTTGTGGCCGCCGCCGCGATAGCGCATGGTGCGGCGACCGTCGCTGTTGCGACCGCCAGTGCTTTTTTTCGGGGCGATGAGCGATTTTTCAGGCTTGGCGCCTTTGGTCAGCTCTTCCCTCGAAACAGCAACCCGGAAACGAAGCCCCGGTGTAAGCGGATTGAATTTTTTGACTGCCATCGTGATATGGTAGCAATAAGTTATTGTCTGTTTTTAATCTGCCGAACGCAGGCCGTTTTATTCGCTTGCGCCAAAGAGGTCAATTGTTTCGCCCGGAGTGAGCGTCACATAAGCCTTTTTGTATGAAGACTTTGTGCCGCGCACGATGGCGGTTTTGGTGCTGCGCGATTTGGGCTTGCCCGGCATAATCGCCGTGTTCACGCGGTCAACGGAGACGTTGAACATCTTTTCGACCGCGTTGCGGATTTCGATTTTGTTGGCATCCTTGTTCACCACGAACGCATAAGTGTTGCGCTTGTCGGCGAGTTTGGTCGCCTTTTCCGTGATGACTGGCTTTATCAAAATTTGCTTAGCCATTTTTGTTGTTCGTTGTTGGTTGTTCGCTGTTCGCTGGCCGCTTAAGAACTAATGGCGGTCAACGATGAACGAGCAACGAGTGGTTACGCACAATTTTCCTTGATTTTATCAATCGCGCTTTCAGTGATGACGACTGCTCCTGCTTGCATGATTTGATAGGTGTTCAAGTCGGAAGCGGGTGCTATGGAAGCCTTTTCAATGTTGCGGCAGGAGAGGTACAACGTCTTGTCGTAGCTGCCCAATACCGTGAGGGGCTTCTTGTCGGCCACTTTGAGGGCGGTCAAAATGTTTTGGAAATCCTTTGTCTTGGGAGCCTCAAAAGTGAAATCTTCCACTACGATGATGCCGCCTGCTTTGGCTTTGGCTGAAAGGGCGCTGCGACGGGCGAGGCGACGAACTTTCGCGTTAACCCGAATATCGTAGTTGCGTGGACGTGGGCCAAATACCCGGCCACCACCGCGATAGAGAGGGTTGTTGATGTCGCCCTTACGCGAGCCTCCCGTGCCTTTTTGCTTGTGCAATTTGCGGGTGGAGCCGCTGATTTCGCTGCGCTCTTTCGATTTGTGGGTGCCTTGGCGCTGGGCGGCAAGGTAGCGTTTCACATCAAGCCAGACGCTGTGCTCGTGTGGCTCGATGCCGAATATCTCTTCCGGGAGCTCTACTGACCTGCCGGTGGATTCGCCTTTGATGTTATAGACCGAAACTTTCATTTCCTGCGGAAATTATTGGTCAAGAAATTATTTTTCAATTGTTACATAAGCGCCCTTGTGACCCGGAATCGCGCCTTTGATAAGGAGGATGTTCTGGTCGGGGAACACTTTCAAAATTTGCAGCTTGCGCACTTTCACCTGCTCGTGCCCCATTTGGCCTGCCATGCGCATCCCTTTCATCACCTTGGCGGCGAAGGAAGAGTTGCCGAGCGAGCCGGGAGCTCGAAGGCGGTTGTGCTGACCGTGCGTTTGCTGCATCACACCGCCGAAGCCGTGACGCTTCACGACACCTTGGAAGCCTTTGCCTTTGGAGGTGCCGGTCACGACCACTTTGTCGCCTTCCGCAAACACATCGGCCACCGTCACCTCGTCGCCGAGGTTCTTGGGCAGGCTCATGTTGCGAAACTCTTTCACTTTGTAAAGCGGCTCTTCAAGACCCGCTTTTTGGAAATGCCCCATGAGAGGCTTGGGCGTGTTTTTCGTTTTGCGGTCGCCGAAAGCCAACTGGAGGGCAGCGTAACCGTCGTTTTCTTCGGTGCGCACTTGCGTGACGACGCAGGGGCCAGCTTCAATGATGGTGACTGCCACGTTTTTGCCGTTGCTGTCATAGATGCTGGTCATCCCGATTTTTTTGCCAATCAGACCGTTCACTGTGTCTCGAATTTTATGGTTGAACGATTGGATTTGTTCGATTGCGGATTTTTGGAGTCGTACCTGTCGAATGTGTTTCGGCGCAGATTTTTTTACCGAAAAAAAAACGCTTAAATTCCCTTTGACGGGTAAGCGTCCGATTCTGTTCAGTTACCCCCATTTGGGCTTGGCACTTTGAATCAAAATCGCGGTTCTAAAATCAAAAGCCGGATATCAGCAATTCGAAGATTAACTCAGGTAAGCTTGACTTGAATGTCAACACCGCTCGGCAGTTCCAACTTGGAGAGAGCATCCACCGTTTTCTGGGTGGGTGTGTAGATTTCAATCAAGCGCTTGTGGGTGCGCAACTGGAACTGCTCACGAGCTTTCTTATTCACATGCGGCGAGCGCAGCACTGTGAAAACTTCTTTCTCGGTAGGCAGCGGAATCGGGCCAGTCACAACGGCTCCACTCGCACGCACGGTCTTCACGATTTTTTCCGTGGACTTGTCCACCAGATTGTAGTCGTAAGACCGGAGTTTGATGCGAATTTTCTGATTCATTACCCTTGAAGGAATTTAAAATTTCAAATCGCGTCTTGAAAAACCCGTTCAACCAAACAAGATTTGGAGACCCCTTTTTCAAAAGCGCCCGCAAAGGTAAGAACACCGCATTTGAAAAACCAAGTAGGTTTTAAAATTTTCTGAAAAAAGTTTGCGGCACCTCTGTCACCAAAATCATTTGCTCGCCCACCTGCACCGTGCGCGTCGCTCCGCTTGCCGAAGTCAGCCATGCTATCAGTATGCGCGGCTTCGGCACTCCGGGCATGGGGTCGAAGGCATACAGCCGCACTTCCGGCGCAGGCGACAAATCAGCCGAGAAGCGCAGGCCGGCCAAGTCTGCTGCCAATTGTTCTAGTATTGCGTACCCCGCTTTTGCCGCAAAGGGTTTTCCCGATTGCGGATGCTCCCCCTGCATGATGCCCGAAGAGGTGAACAGTCCCCCTGACTGTTCGTTGGGCTCGTCAATGGCCGTGAACACAAACGCCGCATCCACGCCAGCAGCCATTGCCTCCAAATAAGCGCGGGCATTCCAGATGCCCTGCACCGTTTCGGCAGAGCGTCCGCCGTGCGGCACGGCTCGCTGGGGGCTGGCAGGATGCGTGTCGTATCCAAATTCGGAAAGCCATATCGGCACGTTCGGCAGGTTTTTGTTGCGCCAGCGCACCACGTCGCGGAGGCGTTCGCGGAGGCTGTCGGCTTCTGGCTGCACCCCATGACGGGTGAGGTGAATGCGAGGATTGTCGCGGCGGTTGGCGGCGTTGCAATAGTGGTGCACATTCAGCACATCGGCTGGGAACCGCCGGTCACGGCGGTTCGATTGACACCAAGCGAGCATCGCATCCAAATAGGCAACATTGATGTCTGCCAAACCCGGCATCACCACGCGCATGGTCGAATCGGCGGTTTTGATGCCACAGAGCGGCCCCATTTGTCCTTCATGGCCATCGTAAGCTGCCGAAAGCATGGCTGCTGCCTGTTCGGGGGTGTACTGCGCAGAAGGGGGGCGCCACCACCGGTTGGGTTCGTTTTCAGGCTCGATGTAGTGGAGCAAATCCAGCCCGGAGGCGCTTGTGTTTTTAGAGTCGTTCGTCCAGCGCACTTCCGGGCTTACCTTCAGGCGCTCTGCCGGATGCCGGTGCCTGCCATAGCGGGCCGACCATTGATAAAGATAGGCGGCCCATTCACGATAAGAAAGGGGGTTGGCGGGGTCTGTGGCGGGGTCGTTCATGGTTTCGTGTTGCCAAGCATCGCCAGCCGTTTTGGGCTTGAGCCATGCTGGCCGCCAGCTCAACACGGGCACCATCGTGACACCTTTATACTTGGCCTCGGCAAAAAGCGAGTCGTAGTGTTCGTCGTTGGCGCCGTGAGAAGGGGCCACCGTGATGCCGTCTTTCTTCCAAGTCCACTCGGTCATTTGGTATTGGCGTACCAGACCAAAAGGCCGCACTTTGGAGAGCGGCACCCACGGGAACGAGTTGATGCCGAAAAAAGGATGCCCTGATGGGGGAACGGGCGGGGATTGAGCGTTGGCGCAGATGGCCAGCAGTAGGAGGATGCCAATGAAGGGTGTCTGTTTCATCAAGTGTTCTTTTTTTGTTTGGAAATTTGGGACAATCAAAAAACATTTATTCCTTCGCCGCCACACTTTTAAACTATTGTTCCATGTTGCGTTATTTGCTCTGCCCGTTATTTTTCGCCATGTTTGGCCTGGCCAATGCCCAAAACAACTCCCTGAACCTGATTCCACAACCCGCTGAGTGGCAAGTGACGAACGGAACCTACGCACTGACGCGGGGCGCCACCATTGGGTTCGACAAACCCGAAGGTCGGGCAATTGCCGAAATGCTTGCTCAAAAATTGAACACTCCGACGGGCTTTTCTCTCAAAGCACAACAAAGCACCTCTGCCGCCATACAATTAAGGCTGAACAACACCCCCGACGCAAGGTTGGGTCAGGAAGGTTACACCCTCGAATCCACGCCCAAAGGCATCGTGATGACGGCCAATCAACCCGCAGGCTTGTTTTACGCCATGCAGACGTTGTTGCAACTTTTCCCAAAAGAGGTGGAAAGTAAAACCGTCGCAAAAGCGGACTGGAATATCCCGCTCGTGAAAATCGCTGACTACCCGCGTTTTGCTTGGCGCGGCATTATGCTCGATGTGAGCCGCCATTTTTTCTCAAAAGAGGACGTGAAAACGCACATTGACCAAATTGCCCGACTGAAATACAACACGTTTCACTGGCACCTGACCGACGACAATGGCTGGCGCATCGAAATAAAATCACTACCCAAACTGACTTCCGTCGGGGCTTGGCGGGTGCAACGCGCTGGGCGCTTTGGCGACCGCGCCGACCCCAAACCCGACGAGCCGGCCACTTATGGAGGCTTTTACACGCACGACGACATTCGGGAAATCGTCCGGTATGCGCAGGAACGTTTCGTGACCATTGTGCCGGAAATAGATGTGCCCGGCCACAGCATGGCGGCCATCGCTGCTTACCCAGAATTGAGCTGCACCAAAAACCCAGATACCAAGGTGAACCCCGGCACGCCTTTTTCGGAGTGGTATGGGAATGGCACGTTCAAGATGAACATTGACAACACGCTCAATCCCTCGGACGAGAAGGTGTATGAGTTTTTGGACAAGGTATTCGCCGAAGTGGCCGTGCTTTTCCCCAACCCCTACATTCACGTTGGCGGCGACGAATGCTACAAGGGCTACTGGAAGGAAGACCCCGGCTGTCAGGCTTTGATGAAAAAACTCAACATCCGGCATGTCGAGGATTTACAGGGATATTTTATGGGCCGAGTGGAGCAAATCCTGCACTCGAAAGGCAAAAAACTGCTTGGCTGGGACGAGATTCTGGAAGGCGGCATCTCACCCAACGCGACGGTGATGAGCTGGCGGGGCATCAAGGGCGGCATTGAGGCCGCGCAAATGGGCCACGACGTGGTGATGACTCCCACCACTTATGCCTATTTGGACTACAACCAAGGCGAGCCGACGATAGACCCACCCATTTATGCGTATCTGCGAGCCAAAAAGAGCTATAGCTTCGAACCTGTGCCGGATGGCGTTGACCCAAAATACATCCTCGGCGGGCAGGGCAATCTTTGGACTGAACAAGTCCCTACCCTGCGCTACGCGCAATACATGACGTATCCTCGCGCATGGGCGCTCTCGGAAGTGTATTGGTCGCCCAAGGAAAAAAAGAACTGGGAAGATTTCGCCAATCGCATGGAGGCCCACTTTGCCCGCGCCGATGTGGCCGAAATCAACTATTCTCGCGCCGTTTACGATGCGATTGTGAAGACCCGGCGGCAAGACGGGAAACTGTGGCTGGAAATGGACAACGAAATGCCAGGGCTGGACATCTTTTACTCCATTGACGACACCATGCCCGACAGGTTTTCCTCTAAGTATGTCCAGCCCATCGAATTGCCGGAAGGCCCGATTACGCTCCGCGTGATTACCTACCGCGACGGCAAGCCCATCGGCCACCTCATCACGTTGAGCCGCGAGGCGTTGGAAAAACGGGCGGGTCGTTTTTAATCCGCACAAATCACCTTTTTCACGCCCGTTCGACCTTCCTTGTCCGTGAGACGCAGATGAACCAGCCCGCGCTGCTGGATGCGTAGGCGCGTCCCCGAAGCGATGTTGAGGTGGGTGTCGAGCAGTATGCCCTGCGCGTCGAAAACATCCACGCGGAGGAGGCCCAAGTCGTCGGGAAACGTCACGCGCACCTCGCCGGAAGCGGGATTGGGCGAAACGGAAAAGGAGAGCGTGTGCCGCGCATTTTCCAAACTGCTCAGGCATATATAGTTGGCATCAAACAACGCCTGCAAAGAGTCAATAGGCTCAATGCCCACCGGATTGTAGGAAACGAACAGGCGCAAGTATGGCTCCGCGGGGCTGTCGCCGGGTGCCGCGACTTTGATGAAGGCAAACATGGAAGAGGTGCCATTGCTCAAACAGCGGGTGTCGGCACCGGGCACCTTGGCCCCTTGCATGGCGGCCATGAGTTTGTTGGCAAGGCACCCCTCGGCACTAAGAAAACGCGCTTCCATCGAATCGAGAATCCCCTGCCCCAGCAGGATGTTGCCCTGAATCGAATAGTTGGGGCCTACTCGGTGGCCCTTCACATCGAAACAATTGACCCCCGTGAAAGCCGCAGCCGCTGGCGCACCATTCTGAAACGCTGCCACACCGTACTGGCGTTGAGTGGAATTGCCCTGAGCGTCGTTCGCTACCAACCAATCCAGCACTCCCTGCGGCGACAGCCCCTCCGCCAAGCGAGCGCGAGCGTTCAACTGATTTTGAAGCAAATAAAATGACTGGGTGTTGATAGCACCGCGGCCCGGCAACAGGTCGCCGAGAAAATCAGGAGCGAAATCAGGGAAAAAAGTCTGAAGGTTGACGGCGCTGATGCAAGAAGCGCCCGCACTTCCCACCTCTCCGGTGAGCGAGTCCACCGCCACAATGGAAAAGGTGTCTTGAGCGAAGGGAACACCGCCGTGGAGCAGCAAAGCGAGCGCGAGACAAAGGGTGCTTTTATTCATAAACAAGCAGTTTTTGAGGGCAAGTGTACACTTATTTTGGCAAAAACATCACAACACAAAAGCCCAAGCCTTCCGTAGCACCGCCCACCCACTTTATCAGCAAATCGTTTCCTATCATAAGCCACCACCCGCTCGCGCTCATTCTCCATTTCGCCTCGTCGTTCCAAGATGTTCAAAGTCTTCTTTTCGCGTAAAATACTCCAGCCCCAGCACCAGCACTATGGTGCTGACAAAAACGATTTTCTGCGCAATCGGCAGAAACGAATAGTCGCCCGAACCATAGATATACATGGTGTAGTAAAAAAACAGCAGGTAGGTGATGCACAGAACCTTGAACAGGTGCAACCTTGATTTTAGGATAAAAACCGTGATGTAAAACATGCTCAAAAGAAACAAGGTGGCGGATATGGTGACCATGATATCATGCAAGGGGGTCACTATCAAAAAGGTAAACAGCATGCCACCGGAGCCTAAGTACTTGATGACCTTGGCGGCTCCAGTGTGCGGTATTTTTTTGGAAAATCCGATGAAGAATAGCGCAAAACTCGCCGACAGGAATATCATGCCCGCATCGGCCCATATTCGGGATGGATTGTCTGCCCCATTCACCGCTTTTGCCGCGAACAGATTGCTGATAAAATTTTTTGACCAGACAAAGCCGACAGAATCCTTGTCGGACAGCGAGCCGCCCGGATACACCTGCATGGCCAACAACAGCAGGGACACGGAAATAGAGATGCCGAGCAGAACAGCGTATTTTTTCAGCATTTTGTGTCAGTTATAGCCCCGTGCATATTTAAAGGAACGAGACGGATGATTTAGTGAAAAAAGAGCGGATGAGTTCGGGGTCATCAGCGATTTCGTGAAGTGCATATTCTACGGCAGTTTGCAAATCGTCCAAATTGAGAAAAATCCGGTTTTTGAGTTTGTGGCACTTGAGGTAATCCCAAAGTAATTCTATGGCATTTAGTTGTGGGCAATAAGGTGGTAGTGCTTCGAGGTGTATTATACCGGGGTTGTGTTGCAAAAAATCTTTTACCGGCTGACCCTTATGAATTGAAGCACCATCCCATACGACCAGCATTTTGGTGTTCGTCAGTTCTTCGGTGCTCAACCAAGTGAAAAACTCCTCAAAATCTTCAGCCTTGAAAGGGAGGCGTTGGATTTGCCAGCACAAATCACCCCGGGTTGAAATCATGCCGAACAGATTCAGATGCTCGCGGCTTTTGAATTCTTGAAGCACCGGAGTCTGGCCCTTGGGGGCCCAAGTTTTGGCGCAAAAGGGCAGCAAGCAAACCCCACACTCATCGGCATGAAACAATACGCGGTTTTCCGCTTCACTTTTTTTTAATGCGACCTATGTCCTCTGCATACCACTTCTGCACCCGCTCTTCCGAACGCTGGCGAGCCTGTTTGGAAGGCCGTTGCAGCGACCATCCGACCTTTTTCAGCAACCGCCCCACATGGGATGGGTCATACTTTACCCCAAAAAGTCGCTCAATCACAACACCAACGCGACCCCGCGTCCATATTTCCCCTTCAAATCCCTGCGCTGTACAACCCTTGTTCAATTCTTCCACCAGGCGCCGCAGGTCTTCGGTTCCTAATTTGCTCTGGGTTCCGCCTGGCGGAAGGCTCTTGTACCAAGCAGGATTGTCTGCATCGTATCGCGCAAGCCATCGTGACAACGTTGATTTGGGTATCCCCAAACTGGACATGATGTCTTGGCGGTTCTTACCTGAACGGAACATCTCTACCGCTCGCAGGCGCATCCCTTCATACGAAACTGAACTTAAACGTTTTTTCATGCTCAAAATGAAGCAAAGATACGCTCTTTGTTCCTTTAAAAATGCACGGGGCTATAAAGACAGGTTCATTTTTCTCGATGCCAGTCCGGGGTATCAATTTGAAAAGACCGCAAAGTTGTTGCTTTCCAAATTGAAAAACCTAGTGCACCTAGATTAAAAATCGCAAATCCACAGCGGCAAACACTGTAGCGTGCTGGCCTGTAGCCCGCTGCACTCCTGCGAAGTAGGTGGAAAAAAATCCGGCACTACTCCCCCGAACGGCAGGCGGATTGCGCGTTCACGCCTTCGGTGTATAACCAGATTAAAGAGGATTTGAACCTGCCCGTTGGCAAGACAGGGATGCCCATTTGTATGATTTTCAGAGGATTGCGAGCGCCGTTCGCTCAAAACCACCTTGTCAGACCCTGCACTCAGGGGCTTGCCCGGCCAAGTGAAGCGGACGGGGCTGATTTGCGTTGACTATAACACAGCTCATCTAGTAGTGTGCTGGCGTTCATCAGGGCTTATAAAAAAATTTAACATGAAGATAGGCAATCCAAGCAATCAAAACAGCAAAAAGCAAAAGGAATAAGGTGCCCGGAATTTTCTCCACCCCCTTCAACACCCAGTATTTAAATGCGTCTATTTTTGATGCAACGTTTTCGACAAACTCCTTTGACATTTCTCGCTTAATTCTTTTGACAAGAGGGGCTTGCCCAACGATAGGAGGGCTTGCTTCTGCAACCGCAGAGGGGATAAGTTGTTTGGCCGCCTCTTCCAGATTTTGCAGTTCTTTTTTTAGGCTATTCTGTACAGCAGTGGGTAGGTCGTTGGCTTTGTCTATTTGTAACTTATAATTTTCTCGTTGGAGGTTGTATTTTTTTTCAATCTCCGAAGCAGGGTCATCTGGTGAGCATCCAATAATTTTTGCTGCTTTTTCTCTTGTCATTTTTCAAGAATTTGATGTGTGGAAAATTTAGTTGGGCACCGGGTATTCTGGCAATTTGAATTTGACCTCGCAACGCTGGGTCGGGAAACGCACAGTTATCGAATCCACGTTGGTTTCCAGCCTTGGGAGGTTATCGCGTTGGACGAAGTGCGCTCGGATTTTTAAGGTTGCGAAAGGTTTGTAGTCGTTGTAGGTGTAGCGGGTATGGTCAGAAAAAATGATTCCTGCTGTCCATTCTCCCTCTTTTTCGGGATTCATGTAAATAATCCGCTGGATGTAGTTCTCTTTTCCTGGCACGGACGTCACTACCGCATGAGCCCAAATTCCGGGAATCGAGTCAACTTCTCCCGTTTCAAGTGTTTCAATCTCGTCGTTAAAGAGGTAGTTGCCGCCCCATTTGACTGGTTTTTTCAAGAATATTTGAATATCAGGGCGCTCGGTGGTTTGTATCTCATACTCGACCACGAGGATGCCCAACATCCGTTCGGGAGAAGGAGGCTGCGCCCGAATAGCCACCAGAATAAAAAAAATGAGTATGATGCTGGCCAAGGCGTTGCTGATGACATCGAGCAGCGAAACGCCTATGGCGGGTTTGGGTTTGAGCAGAAATTTTGTGATACGGATTTTCATTTCAATTTGAAATTTCTGGTATGCGTTCTTGTTCGGTGACTGTGACAAGCCTCAATTTGCCAGTCCTTCTGACAGTTGGCTTATACATCCGAATGTCGGGGTCTAATCGAACAGGCACCAATCCGAAATTGGCATGGATGCCGATGCTGTCGGGAACCGCGTTGGGGCTGGGCGCATCGAGGATGATGTGCCATTCTTCGCCCTCTTGCCAATTGCAATCGCGCGTGACGAGCCAATAATGTTTTTTGTAAACGCCTTGAGTAATGTTGATACACCTCGTCGCATCACTAACAGCGGCTGCCCGATATGAAATTCTCACTACGTCAGGCTTCCCCCCAAACAATTCTAAAGCAATGTTCAATTGGCGCGCCCCCCGCAACGGGTCAGATACTTCTTTGAATTCTATGGCAGAGCGGACTTCGCTTTCTCCTGTTGCCACATCCTCTGTCTCTTCCAACTCGCTTAGCACTTTGACAAAGGTGGCGGAAATCATCATCAGCACAATAGCTGCGACAAGTGCATTGCTCAACACATCCAAGAGGCTTAGAGCATGTTCAAAAATTTTTGGTTAGTGAGGTGGGGTTAGTGCAGAACAACTTTTTGTCAAGCGGCCATTCGCCCTAAAATCACTTGAATGTTCGCCAGCAATATCATGGATTCCGAACTTTTTGTTGTTTTTTCATGGTCTTTATCCAATCGTCGGAAGAAATTGAACCAGCCGAAAGTCCGTTCGTTGACCCAGCGTTTTTTGATGGGCACAAAGCCCTTGGAGGTTGGCGGACGTGAAGATATCTCCACCTCCACGCCGAGTTCGGAGGCGGCAAACTCGCTGAAAGCGCCGGCGTAAACCCCGTCCACCAGAATCTTTTTCAACCGGCCAAAGTGGGCCGAGCATTGTTTCAACAATTGAATGCCCATTTGACCGTCGGGCTTGTTGGCGGCACTGACCACCACACCAATGACGAGACCCAAAGTGTCCACCAGGATGTGCCGCTTGCGTCCGTTCACTTTCTTGTTGCCGTCAACGCCCCTTTCTTCGTGGACAAAAGGCGCTGCCTTAACAGATTGGCTGTCAATGCAGACAAGGCTTGCGCTGACCTCCTTGCCCCAAAAAAGCCGCTCCAGTTCGGCCACCCAGTCGTTCACCGTTTGCCAAACACCCTGGCGCGACCACCGATGAAAATAATAGTACACGCTCTTCCAAGGCGGAAAAACAGCGGGCAGGTTGCGCCACTGGCCGCCTGTCCGGTGCAAGTACAAAATGCCGTTCACGACGGCTCGCAAATTATGTTTGCGTTTCCTTTGGTAGGGCAAAACTTCTTTCAGAACTTCCCATTGGGAATCGGTCAACTCAGTAAACTGCGTTTGCATAATTTTTAAGTTTTGGTCAACTCAAAATTACGCACCGATTCCCATGTTTTTTAAAACAAATAATTTTTGAACATGGTCTTAAGCCAAATGCTTCTTTTTTTGCCATGCTTATTTGACTTTGTGAATGGGTTGCCAATAATATCTCAGAAAAAGCGTGCTCTTGTCTCGAAGCGACTCGAACATATCGGCTTCGTTTTTCTGCAACCGCGCAAGTAGGTAACTGAGAATGAGCACCCAAAAAAGGCTCACAAAGGTAGTATCGAATGCCAGCCCCAATGAGCCGCCTACTTTCTCAAAGGCCTCGACCATGTCGAGTTGGCCGGAAGATTCTAAGATTTGAACCACGTTTGCCATGGACATAATGATGCCCAGTATAGTGCCTATGAAACCCAAGTTGGGCACGGCGTAGTTGATGTAATCAATCAATTGGTACTCTCCTTTTTGCACGGTGGCTTCCATCAAATCTATCCGGTCGTTGACAAAACTCTTGGCCGAGGTGTCAAGATTTTGAGACTTCATTTCAATGGCATCGCCCAACAGGCGCATGACGACAAAACTGTCTCCGTACTTTTCACGATAGTCGGATAAAAGGGATTTTTCGTTGACTGGCGTGTGCAAAAAGTCCCAGACTTGCTGATTTCGGCTGGCATCTTGTGTCAAGTGGCCTTGCGAGATGACTCTGTTTTGGAGGTTGCACCAGCCTTGTCGGAATTGGATAAGCAGCAAGCCCCATATCGCCAGCACAAACGTGATAAACTGAATGTAGCCCCCAAATGCTTGGGTGAGCCTACGGGACGTAAAGTAGCCTTTGGCGGTGAGCGGTTTTCTGAATTTATTGATTAGCCCGATTGCTATAGAGCGTTTGAGGTTGTCCTGTTCTAATTTCGATCCCATCGTCTGCGGTTTTTTGTCCTCTCCAAGTATTTCTGACGGCTGTATCAATTCAAATTTAGGTATAAAAAACAAGAATTGAGTGATGTCCCCTGCAACCGCACGATTAAAATTTTTATTGCTCTCTATTATTTCTTGGAGGTAAATATTCGCTTCCTCAAACGTGATAGTTGTGTCGTTAAGCAATTCTGCGATTTCAGGATATTGTCCTCTATCAACTGTCCTCACTTTCTTTTGCAAATCCGGCGGCAAGAGTTTTCTCACCCCTTCGGCCAAATTGTCTTCGGCAAATGAAACGGTCAGGGCGGTGTTTTCCAATTGTCTCAAAGTGAAAAAATGAAGAAGCCTTAGAAAGGCATTGCTTAAAATTATGGCTAGGACAAATGAAATAACGAAGAGGATGCGGACAGAGGATTTGGGCAAGTCCAGTGGCGACTCGCCGGATTTTTTACTTCCATAGATGCGGAGCAACAGGCGCTCGAGCGAGGAATTCTTCATGCGTTTTGTTTTTAAAGTGAAGGGTTGTTGCAGCGGTCAAAATAGCCTAAGGGGTTGGCGCGCCAAGTGTCGGCATCCCATTTTGGGGCGAGCCAGCTTTTGAACAGCAGGTGGACAGGGGGCGCTCCGCCCGGTTTGTAAATAATTTCGTCGCCGTCAATCGTGCTGACGACACAAGACATCTCAGCCGGGCCGAACATTGAGCGGTGCGGTGCGGGCAAATACACGGCGACTTTGCGCTGCCCCGTCGAAAGCTGCTTAAGCACGCCCATGCGCTCAAGACTCATCCAACACTCCAAATGTGGGAACGGCTCTCGAAGCAAGCTGCGCTGGAACACGGCCCGCATCCAGCCTTTCGCGTGATAGCGCGCGCGAAAGGCATTCCAGCCGGGCGCTTCGTTCTGAGCGTCGGTGATGAGAAAATGAAGTTTAGAATTTGTGAAGTTGCTCTCTGACAGGCGTTTTACGGCAGCGGCCATCACGTTGCCTTTTTCCTTCGCTATCTGGGGCGGTTCGTCGGCATATAGAAGAATCCGGCTCCCGATATCCTCTTCAGAGAAGACATCCAGCAGGGTGAAACTGCCGGGTTTGCCGGCGCGGTCGAGAAAGAATTGCCGCTCGGCATCGCTTGCTTCGGATTTCAATGCCTTCACATAAGATTCAGCGGATTGCCCCGTCAGCGCGAATTGCTGGCTCCCGCTCAGCAGTTCATACTGCTTTGGCGCTTCGTCGCCTTTCCATACCCAACTGTAGAGGACGTTCGGGTTCCTGTGATAGAAGAAAAGGAGTTTGTTGATGTCGCCGGGGTCTTTTGCAGAAGCTACCACTCGCAAATCGGGGTCGGCTATGGCGAGCAGTTTGAGGTGGCAGTTTGGGCTGAATTGTAGGCTTTTGAGCCATGTTACTTCCTTTTTTTTATCGTCAAATGCCCAAACATGGTAGCTGCCATTTTTTTCAACCAGCAAGTTTTTGTTGACGTATGATGAAATGTCGCGCAAGAGCGCATCGCTGACACAGGCTGAATTGCTTGGACTGCCAATGGCCGAAATGGGGGATGATTTAAGCGTTTGCTCGACAGGAAGCATGGCGGTGATTGTCGCTGTCCCTTTTTTATTTCGCCAGTCTGACACCATCTGCTCGATGCGCGGGTCCAATCTAATCAAGTTCAATCCTCTGAGCGCCTCCCGGGTTGCTTTTACCCCTGCATCAAGTCTGACTGGCTCATAAGTGCCTAAGTAACCGCCATCCGCGTAGCCTGTGGCAACCAAAAACGGGCTGCTCTTATGTTCTCCGCGCAGCACCAGCACCAGTTCGTCCGGTTCTTTTTTGGAGAGGTTGAATATTTTGGTGCGGGGCGCATTAGAGAAGATAGTAGCAATATCATTCAAGACACTGATTACAAACTTGTTCTTTTTCTTTGGGTCATAATAATCGAACCACTTGGCTTTTACCTCGGGCAAAAATTCCTTAGAGCCGGGATAAACCAGCCAAGTCGAATCGCTTATTCCAATGGGGAGCAAAATTCTGAACTCGTCCGACGGTTTTTCTGCTTTTGGTGAAACTTGACACCACTCTTGCATTCGGTTGTTGGGGAGCAAAAAAGGTAAATACGAATCTGGAGCAACATTTTCTTTGGAAAGAAAAGTGACTGCAAATGGTTGGTTGCGGGATGAATCTCCCAAATCTGAATACAATTGAACATCCAAGATAGAGACACAATCATCAGTTGAGCGACACTCTCCGTCAGGGGCCGCCTCATTCCTACAAACCTTAAACTTTATGTCGCCACTTCGACGCCCCTCTTTATTTGCTTCCGAATAGATACTTCGCTTGCCCCAGCATGGGTCTGGAATGGGCGGGGGCGATGTATCGCGGGTGCAATGCTTTGTAATCCAATCCAACTCCTCATTCTTCCCTTGTTCGTATTGTTCCTGCGTTATCTCACCTGCCAGCAATTTGTTTTCGAGTTGGTAAATTTTGCATTTGGCACATCGTTCTTCATCTGACTCGCAGGCGGGGATGTATTTGTTTTTGGGCTTGGGCTTTCGCTGCGCCCAGGTGTTCAGCAGAACACCGGCGAGCAGCAGGGATAGCAAGGTCGCGGTCCATTTTTTCATGGCGATGTGCTTTTAAGAATCTGAGCAAAATTAGTTTTGCTTATTTCTGCAATAACTACTTGTCTGTCAAACTGTATGGCGGATTTGCAAATCCGCTTGATTACTTATTTGAGCGATTTTTTCAAAAAACCTGCTTCTAATTTACCTCTATTGTAGGGGGTGTGAATGTCGCCTCGGCGGAGCGCATCAGTGAGAATCTTTGCCAGTTGGAGGCGGTTGTAAGTGTTTTGCCGAATCTGACGCCCCAGTTCTTCATAGTATTTCTGGTCGCGGCGCACCAAGCCGTGTTTTGTCTGCTCTTCGACGGCCCGGTTGAGGTCGCCTGCGACAAATGCCTCGATGGCCGAAGGCGCTGTGAACCCGAAACTTCGAGCCATGACGCGCAGCGCGTCGTCGGTGCTGCCTTCCAGTAGGCGGTGGATGGCATCTTCGGGGATTTTGGCGTTGCGCAGCGCGGTTTTTAACTGTAGAGTCAGTTCCTCCGATTTTGCTGCGGCATAGTATGTCAGGCTGCCATAGGTTTCTATTTTGTTTGCGAGTTCTGTGTTCCCGGTTTGTGTCAGGATGCAGCGGGAGATGTCCCAGAGTTGTTCTTTGGAATGCGGCTGCCCGTTCAGCACTTGCTCGGCGGCTTTGCGGCAGTCGGGTCGCAGGCGGTGGAGTTGGGTTTTTGCAGACTCTTTGATGAAGTTTTCCCAATCCTCTTTTTCGGCCAATTCATACAAACGCTTGGCATCGCCGGCCGGAATGCCGGTGCGATATTTGAGTTCTTCCAACAGGGCTTCTCTCCCCATTCCTTTCACATTGCCCTCAAAGGCCGCGTCAACCGCTCCGCCGAAGCGTTTCCAATCGCCGGGCAGACTTTGTTTTGCGGCGCTTTTCATTTGGTCTTTCATGTAGTTTTCGCAAGCTGTTTTGTCGCGCTGCCGAGCGCAGCTCTCCAGGCCGTCCCAGTTGATGCGCTCGCCGATGCCGGGTATTTTGCGGGCTTGCTCTTTGGCTTTGCCGATGCCGTAGTCAATCAGCGAGCGTTTCAGTTGTTCGGGGTCGGACAGAAATTTGCCCTTCGTCATGGGGAGGAACTGCTCCATCTTGCGGAGTACATGCGGAGGAATCAGGCCGAGTTTTTCGCCGCCGCGAATTGTTTTCTCAAGGTCAAAATCTTTCCAGTCAACCTTTTCGACTATTTTTTTTGAAAGGGTACACATTTTCCGGTTAAGAAACCGGGCTTAGTTCTTTGAAAAGTCGGAAAAGAAAAATGGAGGGGAAATTTGTGGTTCCTAATCAAAATCCCCCCTTCCATATGCGCCGAAGCGCCCACAAAGATATTCTCGATTTTTTACACAGGGTCATACCCGGGTCCAGCAGCGGCCAATTGTCCAGGCGTGTTTGCCTGATGGCGAGCCTGATCCAAGCCTGCGTGCGCAACGGGCACTGTCGTTTGGAGAGTTTGAGCGAGGCCACGGAGGCTTACCGGGCGAGGAAGAAGTCCAGCCTGTTGCAGCAGGCCAAGCGTTGGCTGGGCAACAAGTGGACCGATTGGCAGACCTTTTACCTGCCCTTCGCCCAGTACTTTTTGCTGGGCTTGGCGGACAAGGGCGAGCTCGTGCTGGTCATGGACGGCAGCCAGACGGGCTCGGCCAACACGACGTTGATGCTCTCGGTCATGTGCCGAGGCTTTGCCATTCCGGTGGCTTGGGTGGTCAAAAAGGGGGAAAAGGGGCATTTCCCAGAGGAGATGCACACCGACCTGGTCAAAATGGTCGCCCACTTTTGTCCGCCGGGCTTCAGGATCGTGCTCTTGGGCGACGGGGAGTTTGACGGTCAGGGCCTGCGGCAGTGGTGTGTGGAGAACGGTTGGCTGTTCGTGGTCAGGACGTCCTCGGACCGCCTCATCGACTTTGACGGCGAGGTCGCACGCTTCGACTCTTTGCGTACCACCCGCAGCATTTGCTTTATCGGGGGCGCCCTGCCGCTGGCAAACGCGGTGTACTGGCGCGGAAAAGGGCACTCAAAGCCCCTGTTCCTGTTGACCAACCTCGAACTGGGCCACGAGGCCTGCCATTACTACAAACGGAGGTTCAAGATCGAAACCTTGTTCAAGCACCTCAAGTCTGCCGGCTTCTACCTCCACAAGACACGGCTGAAATGTCCCAAAAAACTGGCAAACCTGATCATCGTGGCCGCTTTCTCCTTCGTCCTCAGTTTTTGCATGGGGGTGTTCATCAAGGAAAAAGAGCCAGTCGAAAGGCTCGAGGTCATCGTTCGAAAGGACAGGTTGCCCAAAATAGGCCCCATCGCAATCGCACAACTGGCCATCAGGAACGACTGCGACTGCGTCATTAACTTCTTTTCCGAATTGTCAAAGAACTTCGACTGGGTTTTTACCTGAAAAAATGTGTACCCTTTGAAACTATTTTTAACAAGTTAGGGTCTTTCAACAGACCGTAGGCCGCCTCTGCATATTTGATGAACTTCCTGATGTGCTGCACCACGTCGTTTATTTTATTGAGCATATTGTCCAATGAATTAGGCGTAACGGCGTGCTGCAACTTCACCATGAACTCGCCCACGTACTCAAAGATTTCCGGCGCTATCATGTAGGCCACCGCCAGCACCTGCATGGAAATTTCTTTGATGCCAAAATACTGTGCGACGATATCGAGCATGGTGACAAACCACTTGCTGAAAGAAACCTTCATGGGAAAAGGTCCCGAAGGTCCGCCGCCACCACCGTCGCCGCCACCTTCTTTGCCGTCACCGGATGCTGTGGCTTTGTCTTTACCACCGCCTTCTTTGCCGTCGCCCGGAGAAGGAGGCTTGTCGCCTTGCCCCGAAGAAGGCTCTCCGTGAGGCGATTGGGTTTGATTGTTGCCATTGGGCTGTCCTTTCCCGCCGCTCGGAAGCCCGACTTTCTTCAAATATTCTGACCGGAGTTTTTGCATAGCTTCGCCTATCTCACGGTTTGCCATGAGTCCGGCAAGCTTCCTTTCCAGTTCGTCGCCAGTTTCGCCGATGGTTATACTGTCTCGTTCGAGGCCTTCTTCATCTGATGGCTCACCGGGCTTTTTGCTCAGGTTGCCCATTTTTCGCTCCGCCCATTCTCCGAATCTTTGCAGGCCTTGCTTGTCGTCCTTCATGCCTTCGGCCAAAATGCCGTCGCGCATCAAGTCTCCTTCTTTGATGCCTTTGCCCGGCTCGAAAGTGAAGGAATACACTACGACTTGGTCTCGCGCTTTGTCGAAAAATGGGTTTTCGACCATCTGCTCCAACTGCTTCAGGTAATTGCCTTGCTCTGATTCTGGGACCGCAAACCAGTAGCGCAATTGAAGCGCACGATACACCACATAAAAACGGTGTTGCGGCTTCCATTCTCCGTTGTCCAAAGTCAAGGGTTTGCCTTGGTGCCTGCCGACCCAAGCATCTCTGTCTTCTTGCCTTAAGCGGAGGAAGTCCTTCAAAGCATTTTCCGGCAGCACATACTCGGAAGCGGAAGTTTGAAATGACGCGAAGGAGAGGGGCAATAATATAAAGGCGCAGAGGGCCAACAGTGTGCTATATTTATTTCGCAGATGGAAATGTAGTTTTTTCATAGTAGGGAGATTTTGGAAAATTGTTTTTTATGGATTGGCCGACTGGCATTCCCAGGTCCAGCCTTTGCTGTTGCAATAGGTGTGTACCATGCGCCCCACCCCACAGCAGTCGGGGCAGGTGACGCACTGGTAATAGATAACGTTGCGATACGGGTCGGTGCCGACGTTTTTCCGCACGGTTTTTTCATCGCGACAAGTAGGGCAGTCGTATTGCCGCAAATAACCCTCTTCGCAGTTCTCGTCTTTCACCCTGACGGGGATTTCGCCCGGGTTGGTGCATTTTGGTTTTTTGGGGTCAAGCCTTATCCAGCAGCCGCGCGAATCGCTGAGCCAGCCGGGACCCAAGGCATTGCAATAGGAGAGAAAAAAAAATTGAGGTCAACAGGATGTATGTATTGAGCAGGAGGTTTTGTTTTGTCATTTTCGTTGAGGGTTTTGAAAGTGGGAGTTATACCCAGATTAAAGAGGATTTGAACCTGCCCGTTGGCAAGACAGGGATGCCCATTTGTATGATTTTCAGAGGATTGCGAGCGCCGTTCGCTCAAAACCACCTTGTCAGACCCTGCACTCAGGGGCTTGCCCGGCCAAGTGAAGCGGACGAGGCTGATTTGCGTTGACTATAATTCTCTTTCGGAAGAGTAGGTGTTTGATAGAGCGGCTGCTTTGTTCAACGAATCCGTGTTAGCTTGAGGGAATACTTTATCACGCAATCGTATTTTCCTTTTCTTGCAATATATCCCGTAATTGTATTTATGTTCTGGACGATAAAATCATTGTAGCCAGTTTTATCCCGTTTCAATCTATTGCCAACGAGGGTTATCGAATAGTGCGTTCCCCTATCGTCATTGTAGCGATAGCGGAGGTTAATGCGTTCTGTCAGAAAAACCCCATCCGGCCTGTGCTCGATCTTCCAATTCTCCTCTAATACTTCTCCGGGCGTACCGCAACCTTCCCGCGAATGCGACTTGTACGTCAGCTCCGCCTTCCAGTTGCCGACCAAATCGGAAGCCCTTACACCTTTTGATGTTCCCGCAGGCGATGCCGGTGCCGTTTTGGGAGAAGTATTTACTAATTTTTTGTTCTCGTTCTCCAATTTGGCGATGCGACTTTTCAGCGATTCATTTTCGTTTTTCAGGTCCGTGTTTTTTGCTTTCAAATCTTCGTTTTCTTCTTTGAGATGGGCTATCAGTTCTTTGGCGATTTCCGTGTCGTTTGAGGGAGATGCGGTAGGCTGGCAAGAAGCCGCCCACAAAAGACTGAGCAGGAGGGAGAGTGTGTTTTTCACTTTTATATTTTATAATTGTGTGAAAATGGTTGACAAATCATGTGAGGCAATCACACCTCAAATCTTCGAATAGGCCACCTCGATGTTTTTGTTGAGCAGTGGCCCTATCTTGTCTTTTATGGCATCCATGGCTTTTTTGCTTTCGAATACCGCGCACTGGTCAAGGTCGGCACGCATCCCGACTAAGGTGCAGCCGATAGTCTCGCTGGTATAGTTGCCGATGTGGATTTGGATGTTGGTACGGTTCGGCACATTTTCGAGTTCTATTCGCCAGCCTTTGCTGCCGTCTTCTCTGACGAAGCCGGTGTAGCGACCATCGGGGATGGTGCTTAGGCCATTGATATTGCCTACCCAAGGGAGTTCGAGGCTGTAGCAGAGGACTTCGCCGTCGAGCACCAGATAACCCATGATGCACTGGCCGCTGACGGCTTTTCGCTGGATTTCGATTTTGGAGCTGCTGTTCGGCTGGGTTTGTTCGGCGGTACACAGTGCGGCGCACACAAGCAGAAGGGTTGTTTTTAGCAGAGAAGATTTCATGGCAAAAGTTGATTTGGTGAACGTGTCGGGTCTGGAGGTGCTGCAAAGGACGGGGTGTTGAAATATCAGCCCGAAGAATCATCCCGCTTGTCAGGGGCTGACGAATGAGCTTGTCACTGGATGACAAAAAAGAGGAGAAGCACGATACGCGCTAGGTCGCAGACGTAGGTGGCAGGGTTTTGCCTTTAGCATCCAGCCATTCCCGGATTTTGTTGAAAAGCGCCTCTGCTTGTTTCTTTTCGGTGTTGCGCTGCATGGCTTTCACGAGGTCTTCCCGGTGCTCAAAAAGCGCCTCCTCGAAGTTCATGTTGCTTGGCTCGATTTTCAACCGGTATTGCCCGGGGTTGCCATATTCAAATAGAATCCGCCGGATTGCCTGTACAGATTCATTGTCTTCGTCGGCTTGGTTCACTTCTTGCCATGCCTTCGAAAAATCGAGCAGTATGCGGCGGAAGTAGTTGTACCCGTTCAAGTCCTCGTCCAGATGTACCCATCCGTTTTCGGGGCTGGTTATGCGTCGGGCTGCGAAAAGCAGCAGGTTTTTGAAGTTCATGGGAGAAAGAAAAGCGGTGTATCGCTGGTCTCTGATTTTCAGATGGACGACCCACGAATACTTTTCTTTCCCCTCAAAAAACAAGCGCAGATGCATTGGGTGCGGCAGGCTAAATTCTTCCACCCCCCAAGAAGTGGCTAATGCGAAACACAGCATCATCAGCAAACCATAGGAGGTTAAAGTCAGCCATTTTTCGCTGTCGCCCAAGGAACCCTTCAGCCAAGCAGACACTTCAGGCAGTTGAACAAGCAGAATAATCACCATCGCAAAAGATGAAAGCCAGGCCAGAAGTTTGTAACCACGATAATAAAAGGAACGCCAAAAACCGATGCCCAGAGCAAATATTGTCGGCAAAGAAAAAAGTACGTCGGGCCACCACAACAGATTTTTAGCTTCATCTAAGGCAATATGATACATGTTAGAATACCAAAACAACATGAGTGTGGAGGCAGCCACCAACCCGGCAATAGATAAAACAATAGGTTGCCACCAGCGCTGGCGAATCCTGTCGGGAGAGTAGTCAAAGTGCTGGATGGCCAGTAAGTAAAGCAAGCTGTTGATTGTGCTCAACAAGCTAAACCCCACTTCAAAGAGTAGAGGAGATACCGAGGATTCCATAAAGCTCCACACACCCACGACTGCCCATACGCCCATCGCTCCGGCCAAATAGGCTAAACCATAATCCTTTTTCCCTTTAATCGGCCCATGCCGCAGAATATGCCGCCAGATTGAAAACAGCGCGAGTGCGGAAAAAACGGAAATGACGATAAGGCCGAGATAATAATTCGCGTTGACATTCATCGTGACCAAATTTTTGATATGAATCTGATTCTGCGCTTAACATTTGGAAATACCCTGTTACATTTAGTCGTTACCTTGCGTCGCCTACTTTTTTCAAAAAAAATTCACCGACGCCCCGTTCGGCCAGTTTAAATGGCAAAATCATTTCGATTCGACGACGACCCGAAACATTGCTTGTCTGCCCTCCGCTCTGAAGACGACCGTTCGCTGGAAATGCTGATAGACCATTTCCAACCCGACATCATGCGCCGTTTGAAAAAATGGGGCGCATCCCATGCCGAAGCTGCGGATATATTCTACATCTCTATCGAAGCCTTGCACTGGGCGGCACAAACGCCCGACTTCCAGTTGACGGATTGCTGGGCATGGCTGAGAAAAGCAGCTTGGTTCCAATGGCTGAAAGAATTGAGGCACAAAAAAAGATTTGATAAAGAGGTAACGCCGGAGGATTTGGCGGTATCTTCTCCTGAAGCTGACACCCTCATAAATGAGGCCCTCGACAACGTGGCACGCAGAAACTTGATTTGGGAACACATCGAGCGTCTGAGCGACCGCTGCCGCCATCTGCTCATTTTAGCCGTCCGGGAAGAGCGCGGCTACGACGAGATTGCACAGAAAATGGGCTATTCGGATGCAGATTCCGCCCGCCAACAAAGATTCAAATGTCAAAAAAGATTGAAAGAAATTTTCAAAGGGTACACATTTTTTCAGGTAAAAACCCAGTCGAAGTTCTTTGACAATTCGGAAAAGAAGTTAATGACGCAGTCGCAGTCGTTCCTGATGGCCAGTTGTGCGATTGCGATGGGGCCTATTTTGGGCAACCTGTCCTTTCGAACGATGACCTCGAGCCTTTCGACTGGCTCTTTTTCCTTGATGAACACCCCCATGCAAAAACTGAGGACGAAGGAGAAAGCGGCCACGATGATCAGGTTTGCCAGTTTTTTGGGACATTTCAGCCGTGTCTTGTGGAGGTAGAAGCCGGCAGACTTGAGGTGCTTGAACAAGGTTTCGATCTTGAACCTCCGTTTGTAGTAATGGCAGGCCTCGTGGCCCAGTTCGAGGTTGGTCAACAGGAACAGGGGCTTTGAGTGCCCTTTTCCGCGCCAGTACACCGCGTTTGCCAGCGGCAGGGCGCCCCCGATAAAGCAAATGCTGCGGGTGGTACGCAAAGAGTCGAAGCGTGCGACCTCGCCGTCAAAGTCGATGAGGCGGTCCGAGGACGTCCTGACCACGAACAGCCAACCGTTCTCCACACACCACTGCCGCAGGCCCTGACCGTCAAACTCCCCGTCGCCCAAGAGCACGATCCTGAAGCCCGGCGGACAAAAGTGGGCGACCATTTTGACCAGGTCGGTGTGCATCTCCTCTGGGAAATGCCCCTTTTCCCCCTTTTTGACCACCCAAGCCACCGGAATGGCAAAGCCTCGGCACATGACCGAGAGCATCAACGTCGTGTTGGCCGAGCCCGTCTGGCTGCCGTCCATGACCAGCACGAGCTCGCCCTTGTCCGCCAAGCCCAGCAAAAAGTACTGGGCGAAGGGCAGGTAAAAGGTCTGCCAATCGGTCCACTTGTTGCCCAGCCAACGCTTGGCCTGCTGCAACAGGCTGGACTTCTTCCTCGCCCGGTAAGCCTCCGTGGCCTCGCTCAAACTCTCCAAACGACAGTGCCCGTTGCGCACGCAGGCTTGGATCAGGCTCGCCATCAGGCAAACACGCCTGGACAATTGGCCGCTGCTGGACCCGGGTATGACCCTGTGTAAAAAATCGAGAATATCTTTGTGGGCGCTTCGGCGCATATGGAAGGGGGGATTTTGATTAGGAACCACAAATTTCCCCTCCATTTTTCTTTTCCGACTTTTCAAAGAACTAAGCCCGGTTTCTTAACCGGAAAATGTGTACCCTTTCAAAAAAGAAATGATAGAAAAAGACCCTCGACACCGTCAACTGATGTTTAACGAAAAAGTAAGCCAATGAACGCGCACGAGCAAGCAGAACAGATAGAGCGCTACTTGGAAGGAGCGATGCTGGAAGCGGAAAAGGCCGCTTTCGAGCGCCAGCTGGCCGAGGATGCCGCATTGGCGAAAGAAGTGACGCTTCAACGCCGCATACATGAAGCGTTGCGCAACAAACGAGGGGGTGATTTTAGGGAACGGCTGCGCCACATCCGGCGAGAAAGGGAGAGGCATTCACCCATGAGCATGAAAAAAGCCGTTTACCAGTGGGGGCTTGTGGCAATCTTGCTGGCGGTGAGCATTTTTTTGATTTGGAAATTTGCTTGGCCTGTGCAGTCGCCGACACCTGCCCTTCCCGCTCAACCCCAACCTAAAGAACAGCAAGTTGCCCCTAAAAATCCTGATGAACCTATGGCGACTACAAAAGGCGAGGTGCCGACCGCCGCCATGCCTGACCCTCCCAAAAACATTAGCCGAGGAAGACGGCTTGCCCTTGCGAAAGAGATGTTCAATCCCTTATCATTCAAACCCAGGGGCGACAGCCAGCAAAAATTCACTCACTATGGCTTGTTAGCGCCTGCAGTCGAAGCCTTTGTGAAGGAGGACTATAATGTTACCATGCAACTGTTGGAGCATGTGAAAAAAGGGGATAAAGATTATTTATTGGCTCAGGAAATCGCTGCCCACGCCTGCTTTCTCAAAGAAGATTTTGAGTGCGCGATTTTTCATTTTGAGCAAGCGACAGGAGGACTCCCAGAAAACATGGCCGAACAACTGGAGGGTAATCTTCTGCTCGCTTGTCTGGCGGCCGACAGTATGGACACTCAGCGCGGTCGCACATTATTTAACAAAATAAAAAACGAGCCGACACATCCTTTTTACACAAAAATTTCGGAACTCGAAGAAAAAATGAAGGCTTATTCCATCAAAACAAAAGACCCCCAGAAGTAGGGGTTGGGATATTTTACCCGTATCTCTCGCTGAGCTGATTGGAGGGCAAAATGAATGTCCATGTTCTGCAATATTTTTCTGTAAAAAATATCCATTAACTCTTTGCTTGCCTCGTCGTCAGTCTCCCACAAGCTCACCAGAATATGCCTTGCCCCAGCGATTTTAAAAGCCCTTTGCAGTCCTTGCACTCCTTCGTCGCCCTCGATATCGCCCAACCCTGTATGACAAGCCGAAAGAAAGATAAATTCGGTCTCTTTCAAGTCTAATTGGGTGATTTCATAAGCGGTCATCGTACCGTCTTCCTTTCCGGGCGAGGGGATGTAACCGTCGTCCCAAGCGTGATTGGCACCGGCAAAAATAAGCCCTGAGCGTATCAAAGGATGTTCGCTGACACCAAAGGCCAGCTGGCGTTCGCCATATTCTCCCGACAAAAATCCGCGCTCGTGAAAATAGGCTGCTTCTCCTTGTTGGTCGGGGAAAAAATAACCATGCGTGGAAATGTGCAACACCGCTGGCGCGGGCGACTGATTTCCCAGCCGCTTTACAGCAGCTTCTGTCGCCGTATCGCCTGTGTACAGGGCGACTTCATATTCCCACAGATCCAAAAGTTGGGCTACTCGTTCTGCTTCTTGCTTCGACTCTTCCAAAGCCCCCATTTGCCTTTTTTGTTTTTGCCACGATTCATGCTGACGATATCGGTGTTGTAGTCAATGCCTCCGAACACCGTCGCAGTTTTTAATTTATGGTTAAACATTGTTGAAGTAGAGACGGTCAGTTGTCGGGTGCTGCCAACTTGAATCAGTACAAAACTGTCGCCCAAATAGCGCGTGTGCGTGCTGTCAATCGGGATAGCGGAAAAGGCGATGCGGTGGAGCCCTCCGGCAGGGGCATAGTATATCCTTTTGGCTCGGCTCAGCATCGGTTCCAAAGGTTGCCAAATCAGCTCGTACAAGTTGCTCCCATTTGGGGCAAAACTGTATAGCGAATTGATGGACAAGCCATTGGAATCTACGTTGCTTTGAACGATTTTTTTTAGGTGGCTTTCATCAAAGAGCTTGACGTAGCGGGGCGATTTGTCGCCGGGCAACAGTACAAGGGCAGCGTACAACACCGTGTCAGTAGGTCGGGGATAGTTGAGCCGAAAGCGTATGAACTCGACTGCCGCCTCGTCAGATTTCAATTTCGCTTGCACTTCCTGCCAACTGACTTGCCCGAGATCTTTGCCAAAGTCTTTCACCGTGCGCACGAGCTGTTTTTCCAGTTGATTTGCTTTGGCTTCCAGTTCTTTCACGTTTCCTTGCTGGGTAAATGGCTTGGCATATTCGGCAGCAAGTTTCCGGTGACATTCCTTCCATTCTTCATAATGAGACTTTGCATCCCCATCCGCTCGTTTGGCATTTTTGTGAAACCGCATTGCAGCTTCTAAAAGAAAGCCTTTGTAAAACAATGCATTGTCATAAATCATCGATGTGAGCGCATCGTTGTCGTACCGCCAAGCGTAAGAGTGCCAGATCTCCGTTCTTTCTTTAAACACGTTCATCCATTGAGTCATTTCCCGCTCAGAAAGGTAATTCGCTCCTTGCAGCATCAAATCTTTGTGAATCTCGTTGGCGCTCAAGGCCGTGTCTATGGCTGTAGCCCAATCGCCCATTTGGACATAAATGTCGGCAAGATTGGAGAGGCTTCGGAGGTAGTGCCCGTGTTTTGTCCCTACAATTTTTTTCTTAATGTCGAGCGCTTGGAAAAGCAATTGCTGTGCTTCTTCGAGCCTGCCAGTCATATAGTATAGCAGCGCCAAGTTGTGGAGGGCGGAGGCATTTGCGAGCGTTTCTTCAATTCCGATGATTTTGTAAATCTGCAGGATTTCAAGGTACAGTTCTTCGGACCGCTGGCGACGCACTTTCATCCGGACATATAGAAGCGCCAGATTACCAGTAATCCTGGCGTATTCAGGGTGTTTTTTACCGAACACCCCTTCAGTTGTCTCTTTTGCTTGCAGAAAATATTGCTCGGCTTTTTCATCGCCTTGATAGGTCGCGTAATACATCGAGCCAAGGTTGTCAAGCACGCGTGCGTATTCGTAGCTCGTTTTCCCCCAAATCCTCTCGCTGGAATCCAGTGCTTGCAAGTAAAATGCCTCTGCTTTGTCAAACTGACCAATCGCCGCGTAGAACAGTCCTGCGTTGTTCAGCCCAATGGCGTAATCAGTGCCATTTTTGTCGTATTGCTTTATTAGTTGCAAAGATTCGTGGAGTAAGGGTTCCGCTTCTTCATAACGCCCTGTTTCCCAGTATAAAACGGCCAAACCTCCAACACTCTTAAAATACAGCTCGCCATTTTTACCCATTCTATTTTCGACGGTGTCTCGAACTTCTAAAAACCATTTTTCAGCAGCTAAGTAACGCCCTGTCTTCAAATGCACATTGGCAAGCCCCAACAGGGCGCCCGCACGAGGCAGAGGGTTTTTATCCATGAATTTTTCTCGGAGAGCCAAACATTCCCGATAGCGCTTCTCCGACTCTGGATAACGCCCCATTTTCAAATACAACCCTCCTAAGTTACCAAGAGGGGAAGAATAATCCAAACTGTCTTTACGCCCAGCTACTTCTTTAATTAATAAAGCTTCTAAAAGCAATCGTTCTGCCTCCGAATAAAGGCTCATTGCCTCGTACAAAACCGCCAAGTTATTTAACGTCTTCCCGTAGTCAGTGTGTTGTTGTCCTAATTTCTCCTTTCGGATTTGCAAAGCTTTGGTCAGCGCGACCTCGGCTTCTTTGTGAAGCCCCCGGCTCAGGAAAATAGTGCCCAAATTGTGAAGGCTATATGCAAAAAGAGTGTCTTGTTCACCAAATTTTTCCAATGCGAGGTCGAGAGCCAGCTCAGCCATCGGCTGCGCTTCAAGGTATTTGCCTTTTTTCCTAAGGTTGTCGCTTTCCTGTATTAAGTTGGTAATCTCCAGACTATCTTGAATACGCGAAATTTGAGATTGGGCACTGAACGTTAGAGTTAAAAAGAACAAAAACAAAGAACCTTTATCCATGACTATCTATTTTTGACAGCAATTAAAACGGTCCTTCGAGACTTAATCTGGACAATCACAACACGCATCTACCATCCCTCAAGAACAGGCATCTGTCACATCAAAAACCACACATCGTTGTTTCGACAAGCTATTCATATAGCCCCGTGCATTTTTAAAGGAACAAAGGGCGTATCTTTGCTTCATTTTGAGCATGAAAAAACGTTTGAGTTCAGTTTCGTATGAAGGGATGCGCCTGCGAGCGGTAGAGATGTTCCGTTCAGGTAAGAACCGCCAAGACATCATGTCCAGTTTGGGGATACCCAAATCAACGTTGTCACGATGGCTTGCGCGATACGATGCAGACAATCCTGCTTGGTACAAGAGCCTTCCGCCGGGCGGAACCCAGAGCAAATTAGGAACCGAAGACCTGCGGCGCCTGGTGGAAGAATTGAACAAGGGTTGTACAGCGCAGGGATTTGAAGGGGAAATATGGACGCGGGGTCGCGTTGGTGTTGTGATTGAGCGACTTTTTGGGGTAAAGTATGACCCATCCCATGTGGGGCGGTTGCTGAAAAAGGTCGGATGGTCGCTGCAACGGCCTTCCAAACAGGCTCGCCAGCGTTCGGAAGAGCGGGTGCAGAAGTGGTATGCAGAGGACATAGGTCGCATTAAAAAAAAGTGAAGCGGAAAACCGCGTATTGTTTCATGCCGATGAGTGTGGGGTTTGCTTGCTGCCCTTTTGCGCCAAAACTTGGGCCCCCAAGGGCCAGACTCCGGTGCTTCAAGAATTCAAAAGCCGCGAGCATCTGAATCTGTTCGGCATGATTTCAACCCGGGGTGATTTGTGCTGGCAAATCCAACGCCTCCCTTTCAAGGCTGAAGATTTTGAGGAGTTTTTCACTTGGTTGAGCACCGAAGAACTGACGAACACCAAAATGCTGGTCGTATGGGATGGTGCTTCAATTCATAAGGGTCAGCCGGTAAAAGATTTTTTGCAACACAACCCCGGTATAATACACCTCGAAGCACTACCACCTTATTGCCCACAACTAAATGCCATAGAATTACTTTGGGATTACCTCAAGTGCCACAAACTCAAAAACCGGATTTTTCTCAATTTGGACGATTTGCAAACTGCCGTAGAATATGCACTTCACGAAATCGCTGATGACCCCGAACTCATCCGCTCTTTTTTCACTAAATCATCCGTCTCGTTCCTTTAAATATGCACGGGGCTATAAACTAACCGCACCCAACCTCCCATGACATCCACCGTTTCCATTTCCACCATTTACAAATGCTCTTTGGAAAGAGCCTTCAAAACACCCATGTTGTGCGACGTGTCAAAGGTACACACTGGCTACGGTATTATGCCAAAAGTAACGCACTGCACCGACGACGAGCATTGGGGAAAACCGGGCCACACCAAAAAGGTGTTTGTGGCCGCCTCGCCCACCCAAAAAGGCGGCTGGGCCTCTATCGACAAAGTATTGGAACGTATAGAAAACCATTACTGGAAAATCGAGGTCAGCGATTTTCAATCGTGGATGCTGGGTTTTTCGAAGTTCGTTGGCGAATGGGAAACGACCGAGATCGAGCCAAACAAGGTCTTGGTGAAGTACACCTACACCCTACACTCCGACATCCCACTATTGTATCCAATCAATTGGCTGTTCGCCAAGACCTTCTGGAAAATTTACATGAAACGGGTGCTGGAAAACGTGCGAACGCTTGCTTACAACGACGAGCCTTATCGGTATGCGTAGCACTGCTGGTTGCGTCAGCGCCCTGCATTTTCAAAAAACATCCATGTGTCCGACAGACATGGTTCTTGATGAGCACAAAGCTACAACGAACGGCGCCCGCAATCCTTTGGAAATCATTCAAATCAATCAAGGAAATCCCTGCCTTGCCAACCGGCAGGTTCAAATCCTCTTTAATCTGGGTATATCATTGTTTCACCAACTCCACCCTTCTATTCTTGGCTTTGCCCGCCTCAGTGTCGTTGGCTGCCACAGGGCATAGGTATGACACGCCTTTGGCCGACAGTCGGTTGGCCGCGATGCCGTGCTTTTGAGTCAGTTCGTTCACGACGGTCTGGGCGCGTTGTTGGGAAAGTTGCTGATTGAAGTCGAAACCGCCGTCGCTGTCAGTGTGGCCCACCACAAAAACTTTCAAGTCGCCTCGCTCTTTCAGGAATTTGGCAATGGCATCAAGCGCTGGCTTGGATTCGGGTTTCAGCACAGCCCTGCCGCTCTCAAAATAAATTTGTTCGATGACAGCCTTGCCCGTTTTTTCAAAATCGCTCTTGATTTGGGCCGGGCTGACGGTCACCTGCTCGGTCTTCATGGCTTGGGCTTCCACCACGTCCAGTCGGATGACTGGCCCGTCGTGGGTTTGCACGGTGTAGATGCCAACGAATTGAGTGCCCGTGGCATCGTTGCGTCGCATGGCCAAGTAGCGTTGCTGATTGGTGAAGGTGCGGATGTGGGGCAGGTTGTCGTTGGGATAGTTGTAGCCAAAGCCATTGCCGCAGTCATCGAGCTCGCATTGGAAAAGCGACCCGAAGCCTGCTTTTTGAAGGGCTTGCTGGTAATTGCGGTAAATTTCGAGGCAACTGGCGGTGCTGGGCGCTTGATACACGATTCGGGTCACTTTGCCTTCCAGTTCTTGTTTTTTGGCAGCATCCTCGCTGCCTCTTTGTATCGGCCCCAGGCGCAAGGCGTAGGTATCAAAGTTTTTGAGTTCGTAGAATCGGATAAACGCATCCTTGAAACGCGACACAAGTGGGTGGTCGCTGCTGTTGGGCACATCTTTGTCTTGGGCGTGGAGCAAACATGGGTATGCAAGGGACGCAAGGAGCAGGACAATGGAAAATTGTTTTTTCATAGATGGATGGTAGTTGTTGAATCGGTTGTTATAGTCAACGCAGAGTGGTTTTGAACGAACAATCCAACCTTTTCTAATCTTTCTGTTCAAAACCACCTTGTCAGACCCTGCACTCAGGGGCTTGCCCGGCCAAGTGAAGCGGACGGGGCTGATTTGCGCCGACTATAAAATCAAGTCGAAGGTAAGAGTGTACATACCGTAAACGAGGAAGGCCTCAGCAAAATTTATGATAACTTAATCGTAAAAACTTAGCGCATCCACGCCCAAAAATACTTCGCATCTTCGCCCCATTCCAAAACCATTCTGCATCCCCTCCAATTAGCCCGACCAGAGACGAAAACAGTCAAGCAAGCAATTTCCAACTTCCAATATGCTCCTTCTCGGCTTCGACATCGGTTCTTCCTCCATCAAAGTGGCGCTCGTGGACGCAGCCAACGGCAAAACCCTCGGCACCGCCCATCACCCCGACCGCGAAATGGACATCACCGCCCCCCACCCCGACTGGGCTGAGCAAGCCCCCGCCGACTGGTGGGAGGCCACCCGCGCCGCCACGAAAAAATTGCTGGAAAAAACCCACATTGCGCCCGCCGACATCGCGGCTATCGGCATTTCCTACCAAATGCACGGCCTCGTCGTGGTGGATAAAAATGGCGAAGTGTTGCGCCCCTCCATTATATGGTGCGACAGTCGGGCGGTCAGCATTGGGAACAAAGCGTTCAATTATCTCGGAGAAAATTACTGCTTGTCAAATTACCTCAATTCCCCCGGCAACTTCACCGCCTCCAAACTGCGTTGGGTGCGCGAAAACGAACCGGACGTCTTTTCCAAAATTGACAAAATGATGCTGCCAGGCGACTACCTCGCCTACCGTATGACGGGCGAAATCCGCACCAGCGTCACTGGCCTTTCAGAAGGCGTTTTGTGGGATTTCGAGAAAAACACCGTCGCCAAGCGCCTTTTGGAACACTACGAAATTCCCGAAAGAATGCTCCCCGATGTCGCGCCGGGGTTTTCCATTCAAGGAAAAATGACCGCGCAAGCAGCTGCCGCGCTCGGCCTCGCGCCAGGCATCCCGGTCGGCTACCGGGCAGGCGACCAGCCGAACAATGCCCTGTCGCTCAACGTCCTGCGCCCCGGCGAAGTCGCCGCAACAGGTGGCACATCGGGGGTCGTCTATGCCGTTGCTGCCAGACCGACCTTCGACCCGCAACAGCGCGTCAACAGTTTCGCCCACGTCAACTACACCCCCGAAAACCCGCTCACAGGCATCCTGCTCTGCATCAACGGCGCAGGCAGCCAATACCGCTGGATGCGCCAGCACATCGGCGCTCCCGACCTGAGTTATCGGGAAATGGAACAACTTGCCGCTTCCGCAGGTGTGGGCGCCGACGGGGTGAGCATCTTTCCTTTCGGCAACGGCGCGGAACGAATGCTCGGCAACCGCGCGGTCGGCTCGCGCATCGCGGGGCTGAACTTCAATCGCCACGAAAAACGCCACCTCTACCGGGCGGCGCTGGAAGGCATCGCGTTCTCCTTCGTTTACGGCATGGAGGCCATGCGCGACATGGGCATCCCGCTAAAGGTCGTTCGCGCCGGAAACGACAATCTGTTCCAATCGGCTATTTTTTCCAACACGATTGCCACACTCGTTGGCACCGAGATAGAGTTGATTGCGACAACGGGCGCCGTCGGCGCCGCCAAAGCGGCAGGCGTTTCAGTTGGCATTTACAAATCGGTGGAAGAGGCGATGGCGAGCGTCGAAGTGGCGGAAAAATACGAGCCGGGCGGGGAAAAGGAGGCGTTGGAAAAGGCATATCAGAGGTGGAAGAAGGAGTTGGAACTCATCATTTCTCATTCATAATTCATCATTCTCAAAATGAGCGAATACTTCAAAGGCATTTCCAAAATCAAGTACGAAGGCCCCCAATCCGACAACCCACTATCTTTCCGTTGGTACAACGAAAAACAGAAAGTGGGCAAAAAAACCATGCGCGAACATTTCAAATTCGCCATGGCCTACTGGCACACGCTCTGCGGCACAGGCGGCGACCCCTTCGGCCCCGGCACCAAAAACTTTCCGTGGCTGGAGTCGAAAAAACCGCTCGAACAAGCCCGCGACAAGATGGACGCAGCCTTCGAATTTATGACCAAAATCGGCATAGGCTACTACTGTTTCCACGATTTTGACCTCGTGCAGGAAGGCCCGACGCTAAAAGAGAGCGAGCGGCGCTTGCAAAAGATAACCGACTACGCACTGGAAAAACAAAAAGATACAGGTGTGAAACTGCTCTGGGGCACGGCCAACTTGTTCTCAAACCCTCGCTACATGAACGGCGCGGCCACGAATCCCGATTTTGCCGTCGTCGCTTATGCAGGCGCGCAGGTGAAAAATGCCCTCGACGCTACCATCAAACTCGGCGGCGAAAACTACGTCTTCTGGGGCGGACGCGAAGGCTACATGAGCCTCCTGAACACGGACATGAAAAAAGAGCTCGACCATCTGGCGCGTTTCCTGCATTTGGCAAAGGACTACGCCCGCAAGCAGGGTTTCAAAGGCACATTTTTCATCGAACCCAAGCCGATGGAGCCGAGCAAGCACCAATACGACTTCGACGCGGCGACAACCATCGGCTTCTTGCGCGAATACGGTCTGGACAAAGATTTCAAACTCAACGTGGAGGTGAACCACGCCACGCTCGCGCTTCACACTTTCCAGCACGAACTCCAAGTGGCGGCGAACGCCGGAATGCTCGGCTCGATTGACGCGAACCGGGGCGACTACCAAAACGGATGGGACACCGACCAATTCCCCGTCAACGTGTACGAACTCACCGAAGCCATGCTCGTCATCCTGCAAGCAGGCGGTTTCGCGGGCGGCGGCATCAACTTTGACGCGAAAACCCGACGCAACTCAACCGACTTGGCCGACATCTTCCACGCCCACATCGGCGGCATGGATGCTTTCGCACGGGCGCTGCTGGCCGCGCACGAGATTCTGGAAAATTCGGAATATCGCCGTTTGCTCGCCGAACGCTACGCCTCTTTCGACTCCGACGAGGGCCGCGCTTTCGAGACCGGGAAACTGAACCTCAAAGATTTGCACAAAATCGCCTCCCGAGCCGGCGAGCCGAAGCAGCGCAGCGGGCGACAGGAGTTTTTTGAAAACCTGCTCAGCCGCTATGTCTGAACAACCACTATCTCCCTAAGGCCAACAATAGATTCATCCAATCTTGTCAATCCCGCTCGATGGCTGTCGAGCAGCCATAGGTATTTATTCCAGCATGGCATTTGTCGTTATATAGTCAACGCAAATCAGCCCCGTCTGCTTCACTTGGCCGGGCAAGCCCCTGAGTGCAGGGTCTGACAAGGTGGTTTTGAACGAACATCGCTCGCAATCCTCTGAAAATCATACAAATCAATCAAGGGTATCCCTGCCTTGCCAATGGGCAGGTTCAAATCCTCTTTAATCTGGGTACACCTCTTGCTGAGCCAAAAGGAACCTGCCTGACGCGTGTCGTGTTTTCGGCGAAAATTATGATATGGCAACTATCATCGAAACCCCTCGCCTCATCCTGCGCGAAATCCTGCCCGAAACAGATGCCGCGGGCTTTTTTGAACTCAACAACGACCCGGAAGTGCTACGCTACACTGGCGACCTTCCATTTGAAAGCGTGGAAGCGGCGCGGGTCTTTCTGGAAAACTATCCACAATACCGACTGCACGGCTACGGGCGTTGGAGCACATTGTTGAAAACAACGGGCGAATTTTTGGGTTGGTGTGGCCTGCGGTTCAGCGAAGAATTAGGCGGTGCCGACGTGGGTTTTCGGCTACACAGACGACATTGGGGGCAAGGCTATGCCTCCGAGGCCGCCCGAAGCAGCGTGATATACGGATTTGAGCACCTGAAACTCAACACTATATGGGGCAAAGCCGCCAAAGCAAATGTTGCCTCCGTCCGGGTATTGGAAAAAATCGGACTGTGCTTCCTTGGCGACACAATGCTCGACGATATGCCCGCGGCGTTGTTCAAAGCCGATGCCAGCACGTTTTTCGACCGTTCAAACTCAAAATGACGTAAAGATTCCTTATTTCACCCGCACGGCGCTCATCAGCGTCCGCACACGGCGTTCGGCATTCTTTTTCGTCTCCGGGTCCGCGAGGCGCTGAAGCCCTTGCCAGGAAGCAAAACCCTCTTCCTTCGCTACCATTTCGCGGATGCCCGACTCGGCAGGCGACATGGTGGCGGCGGGTTTTGTTTGTTTGGGCGCAGCGGAGGTGGCCGATTTTTTGGGTGTGCTGGGAGCCGAGAACGAAGGTGTCGCCTTAGCCTGCGCCACGGGAGCAGCTGCCGGGAAATACTTCGTCAGGTTGTACTGTTGCGCTATTTTGTTCACGCTCCAAGCGTAATCGTAGCTTTTCAGTGCGGTGCTGGCGGGCAAAGCTACGTCGCCAGCGTGTTCCGATACATCGCGGTTGAAATCGCGGGCGGTGTAATTGCCAAGATAGGATTTCACGATGACGTTGCCAAGCAGCAGATGAGGCTTCACCGAGTGTGTCTCTGCTGCTTCCGCCACTGCCTTTTTCCACTTTTTGGCCGTAGAAGCGACAAATTCCTCATCGGCATATAGCCCCCTGAGTTTTTCCGTCACAGAAACCGACTCCACAGCGAGCGTGGGTTTTTGAGCTGCAGGAAGCTCTGCGGCGGAGCCTTTGGAGGTCATTTTTTTCTTTTCCTTCAGAATGGCAGCCCCAGACCCGGAAATGGGTTTGATTTCAGGTAGCGCAGCAGGCGAATCAATGTCGTGTGCCGAGACCAATTCTCTTGTTTCCGGCCTGTCGGTGTTTTTTTTATGACCCACATAGGTGAACACAAGGAAGCCAGAAATGAGGGCGGTGGACACGAAGCCGAGGAATTCGAAAAAACTTTTCATAGTGTAAAAAATTTAGAATGAGTGGAGGAGAAGTGTAAAGTTGTTGGTTGTTGGTTGCTGGTTGCAGATTTGTGGGTAATCATTAGAAACCCTCAAACCCAATTTAAGCCATGATGAGCTCGTAGTCAATTTTCCAGAGCTGATAAGTCTCGATAATCATCGTTATCATTTCGGCATAGTTCTTTGCCGTGGCATAGCCGGACTGCTTCAGCCCCACGCACCACGCGGCGTAGTAGGGGACGTAACTTTTGCCAAGAATAGGTCGTGAAATGGTGTAATACTCACCGATTTCGTACTGTCGAATCATCCAATTGTATCGCTGGCCCTGCAACAGAATACTGTGCCGCCGGAAACTTTCGCTGGCTGAGGGATAGACCTCGAATCTATCCCACACATAATCGTCGGTGCGCTGCACGCATCCAATCGCCAGCGAGTGATGGTCGAAATCATCGTCCGTCATGCGACGGTCGCGGCGATAGGTGGGTTTTAGCTGGCACTTGATACCGAAGTGGTTGTTGGCTTTGGCGGCAAGATAGCCCCTGCCTGCGTTGCCCTCGAAGAGCCCTTGCGCCAACGTGACCGATGCAGGTATCTTCGAGTGCCGCATTTCGGCCAACGCCACCCCTTTGTATTTTTCGATGTAGTCAAGATAGGCCTGCACGTTGCCCTGTTTGTGCGAGGGCAGGGTGCGGGTCAGTTCGGAAGCCACTGTGGCGCGGTGCCAATAGCGCGTTCTGCCGATGGGGGGAGCCTCGTTGTTGGGCTTGAAAAAGGAGAGCGAGGAGTCTGCGACATAGTATTGCCGCAACTTGCTGACGAAAAGCCCGCCCAGTTCCTCCGCGCCAGTTTTGAAATGCCCTTGCATTTGGTCGTACACGGGCAAATCGGAGAGCTCGGACAGGTGTCCCTCTATTCGTTCATAATATGTCACTATCAGGTAACCGGGCAGGGCTACAAGAAGCAGCGCGAGAAACACACCCTTGCCTATGCCATAAAAAGGCCCGTGGTCATTATCATTCTGGCTCATACCGCTTTCGACCGAATTTGGGAGAGAACACCGATGAGATTATGGTTGGCAAAAATATGAGCAAAAATCTTGCCCCCCTCTACCCTGCCCCGATTTTCGTGGCCGTTGGTGACATAAAACAATAAAAAAGGTCACTCCGCAAAGCGAAGTGACCCGAATCGGACGCGGAGCGGAAAACGAGACTCGAACTCGCGACCCCCAGCTTGGGAAGCTAGTGCTCTACCAACTGAGCTATTTCCGCATAAACACACCAGTCAATTTTCCTGCCAAAGGTAGAGAACTTCAAAAAACCAGCCACGAAGTTTTTTGCAAATTTCAAATTTGTTCGCCCAGAAAAAAGATTCGCAAAGACCGCCCAACCTCATTGTTTGCAAACATTGCACAGCGTGGCAGGGAAAATCCGTGTGGTTGGCCCGCGTAAAATCTCGACCCCAAAAATATGTATGCTTCGCATCGCCAAGTTTTGGACATGGCTGAAAGCGCAATCTGTTCAAAATCAGGGAGAGCGAGCGTGACGAACTGACAAATCCAAGCGAATCAAGGTGTAGAAATGTCAGGGACAAGACGCGCTGCGAACTACCCCGACGAGTTCCGTCATTTGTCTGCTGGCGAACAATCTATTATGTCAACACTCCTGACATTTGCGGCAAAACAAAAACCTATGCTCCGCAACGGCCTATCGCTTCTTGCCACGCTTTTTCCTTTCATCATGTCGGCCCAAGGCCCCTTGGACGGCTACCTGAAAGGCAAAGGCACCCTTGACCTCGTGCCTTCTTTTTCGTTCAATTCAGCCAAAAAGTTCGACGGTGCGGCAGGGCAAACACACAACATCGGCTATACTGGGCAGATGCTCAGCCTATTTGCCGAATATGGCGTGACCGAGCGTTTCGACCTCGTCGCCACGGGCGCTTTCGTGTTCACCGAAAATCAAAGCGGACTTCAGGACGGCGGCCTTTTCGCCAAATACCGACCCGTCTATGCGGAAATGGGCAAGGCCGGGCGCTTGGGCATTCTCTTCGGCACGGGCGTGAGCTTCCCTTTGAGCGACTACGAACCCGTCACCACGGGTGCTTTGGGGCAAAAAGCCGTGAGCGTGCCCGCAAGGCTCATCGCCCAATGGGAAACGCCCTTGGGGCTATTCGTCAATCTGACAGGAGGCTACAACTGGCGCTTGGACAGGCTGAAAGACCAAGACATAGCGACGGTGCGAGCAGAACGGCCCGACTATCAGCCCTCGGAGCCGCCGCATTTTGCCACCGCGCTGCTGCGAGTCGGGTTTCCCGCCGCCCGCTACTATCTCGATGCGTGGGTAGAGCGCCAAATCACCGTTGGCGGAGTGGATTTTGTGCCAGAGGTGCCAGATTTGCCGCAGGCATACGGCGTTTCGTACACCCAAATCGGTGGCACGGCTTATTACTCGGAGAGTGGGAAAAACGGCTTTTTCCTGAGCAGCGGCTACATCTTGGGCGGGCGCAACACCAGCCGCATCCTGCGCGTCACGTTTGGGGTGGTGTTTAAGATTTGAGGCGGCACAATGCCCCAACCGGGAGTAGGCCGTGCAACCATGCACCAGCGCAAATGTCTTTTCGGCGAAACATTTGAATCACACCACCATTGGTCGCTAAACGCATCAACGAGATTGGGCCGACCAATATCTCGTTGTTGGCAATTGACACATTGTTATGCATCGCGTCGCCGAGTTTTGAGCATGATTAACAGCGCAATCTGTTCAAAATCAAGGAGAGCAATCATGACAATCTGACAAACTCCGGCGAATCAAGGTATAACTAGCACACTGCACTTATGAAATCACGTTTTTTCGCCACTGCATGGCTCTCGCTCTTTTTGTTCTGCTTTAGCAGCACCGCTCAAACAACCGTCACCCGCACCCTCTCACCTTTCGACAAAATCTCCATCTCGGGCGGCTTCGACAAGGTTGTCCTGATAGAAGGCAACGCCGAAAGTGTCACCCTCGTGGTGAGCGGCATTGACCCCGACAACATCAAGACCGAGGTGCAAAACAACACCCTCCGAATCGGCACAAAAAAAGGCAGCTACTCTAATTTCAAAGCCACCATCACTGTCACCTACAAATCCATCCACAAGGTGGTCAATAGCGGCTCCACGCACGTGGTGGCCGAATCGGTCATCAAAGGCGATGAGTTTGAGTTTGCCAGCAGCGGTTCTGGCGATTTCACTGGCACATTGGACGTGCGCGAACTGGAAGTCGCCATTTCCGGCAGTAGCAAAATGAATTTGAAAGGTCGGGCCGACGAGCAGGAAATCGCCATTTCCGGTTCCGGCAAGGTCAACGCCTCCGAGTTGAAAGGCAGCAAGGCCGAGGTTTCCATCTCCGGCTCTGGCAACGTGCAGCTCAACGTGGACGGCCCCGTCAAAACCGCCGTGTCTGGTTCAGGCAAGGTGACGAACAACTAATCCGCCGCTGATGCACCTTCATAAAGAAGCGTTTGTAGTCCAATTTCGTGGGGCGTGGCTTAGCGGCTGCGCCTCATTTTTTTGAGCGGATGCTTGCCAAGAAAAACCAATGGAGCGCCCCTGCACTGCCAATGGATAGCTTTCTACCTTGCGCCGCCAAGTTCTCAGCAGGGCCAAAAGGGCTTACTTTTGCCTGCATGGAAGGCCGCCTCGCCCCGTCTGAATTCTTAGCCGAACGCGCACACCGCACGCTGCTCGACGTGCGCTCACCGGGCGAATACGCGCAGGGGCACATCCCGGGTGCCATCAGTTTTCCATTGTTCAGCGACGACGAACGCGCCCGCGTCGGCACCTGCTACAAGCAAAACGGCCCCGAAGCGGCGCTCGAACTGGGATTGGAAATCGTGGGGCCTAAGATGGCAGGGTTCGTGCGAGAGGCCAAAAGACTGGCCCCCGAACGCCGTTTGGCTATTCATTGTTGGCGAGGCGGGCAGCGCAGCGGGAGCATGGCATGGTTGCTGCGGCAAGCGGGCTTTGAGGTGGTGACTTTGGCAGGAGGCTACAAAAACTATCGCCGGCACCTGCTCGAGCGCCTCGAAACACTATCACTCGACCTAAAAGTGGTGGGCGGGAAAACAGGGGCCGGAAAGACCAAAATACTCCGCTGCTTGCGCGACTTAGGCGAGCAAATCATTGACTTGGAAATGCTCGCGCATCACAAAGGCTCCGCGTTTGGCTTCATCGGCGAAACGCCGCAGCCGACCGTCGAACAATTTGAAAACAACCTTTGGGATGCTATCGCCCAGCTCGACCCCACGCGCCGGGTATGGGTGGAAAATGAAAGTCGGAGCATCGGGCGCGTCTATCTGCCCGCTGGCTTATGGCGCAACATGAGAGCCTCCGCTTTGCTCAACATAGAAGTGCCAGACGAGACGCGCGTCCGAAACTTGATTGCCGATTATGCACACACCGACAAAGCCGACCTCGAATCGGCATTCTTGAAAATCGGTAAAAGACTGGGCGGGCAACAACTCAAAACAGCCCTTGAGGCCATAGACGGCGGACATTTCGCCATAGCCGCCCAAATAGCCCTGCACTACTACGACAAAACCTACGCCCACAGCCTACAGACCACCCCTTTGCCCAACCTCCGTCATTTTGTTTTCAGCGATGGCGACTCACAAAAAATTGCTTGCTTTTTGCAGTCAAATGTGTAGGTTTGCTCTCTCCATTTAATCCGCTCATAGCACAAGTCTTTCTGAATCAATTTAATCCGCCTGTTCAATGCCGCCCCCCCGGTGTGGCGACTATGGTTTCACCCAAACTTCGGTTACCATGCGTTCCCTCCTTTTTGCTTTGCTGCTATTGCCCCTTGCGATTTTTTCCAAGCCTATCCGCTACGAAATCACCCCCCTGCTGCGCGACGGTTCGCTGCGCCTTCAAGTGCGCGTGTGGTTTGAAGGGGATGCCAACGGTGCCACGCGGCTGACGGTTCCCACCCGATTCGGCAATGCCGAGCATCTGTTTCGCAGCATACAGCATTTCGCCTGCACCACGCCCGGCAGCCAACTGCGTTTCGATGCGGATTCCGCGTTCGTGACGGTGGAGCACGCACCCAAGCAGGCAATCAGGCTCTACTACGAAGTGGCGCAGGATTTTCCCGGCGAAAACATTTCCGATGACCACATCTATCGTCCTATCCTGCAGCCGAGTTATTTCCACATTCTCGGACGCGCCCTTTTCATCGCGCCACTTTGGGATGTCGGCTACGATGTCACACTGGAATGGCACCATTTCCCCGTCGAATGGGTCTTGCACAACAGCTTTGGCACAGGGGTTCGCTCGCAGCAGTTTTCGTTTTCCAATTTGCGCTGGCTCGAATCGGTCTTTGTCGGGGGCGATTACCGCACGATGAAGACCGAGGTACACGGTCAGGACGTGTGGCTGGCCATCAGGGGACGCGACTGGAGCTTCGACGACGACGCGCTGCTCACCATGCTTCGTCAGATAGTGGAAGTGCAGCGCGATTTTTGGCAGGATTTCGACCTGCCTTTCTACACAGTCACGTTGACACCATTGGCTCCGCTCCCCAGCACCGCATCAGGCCCGATTTATGAATGGTCGAGAGCGGCTTATTTCGGTGTGGCTGTCATCAACTCCTTCACCGCATTTGCCACCCCTTTTAAAAGCCAAAGCGAGCGAGACCTGTGCTATCTCTTTCACCATGAGCTGATGCACAATTGGATAGGCTGGCAAATTCGATGCGGGACTGGGCCAAGCGATATGCGCATGGCGTGGTTCAGCGAGGGCTTCACCGAATACTTTGCCCTTCGCAACATGCTCAAAGGAGAATTTATCACGCCTGACAAATACGTGGAGGAACTCAATAGGCGCTTTTTCGGCGGCCTATACCGGTCGCCGAAACGAGAAGCCTCCAACTGTGCGGTGGCCGATAGTTTTTTCAAATGCCCTCATTTGGAGCGACTGCCATACCTGCGCGGTTGCGTGTTTGCTTTTTTTCTCGACAATGCCATCAAGGCCAAAAGCGCGGGAAAGGCAGGGCTTCACGACCTTATGCTCGATTTTTTGGAATACTATCAGCGCCCCGACAAGAACCTTTCGGGACATTTTGACTTTTTCATCGAAACCTGCTCGGATTATTTGTTGCAAGACGTGGAGCCTCATTTTGAAAAATTCATTCAGGAAGGCAAGATGATACCCGCCGATGCCTTTGTGTTGCCACCTTATTTCAAAATGGAGGTGAACAACGACGGAGCGCCGTTTTTTTGGCTCGACAAGGATGTGGCGGGATGGGAAGAAGGATTGAAGCAATAGAAAATACGCCCAACGGAAAGTGGTTTGCGAAAAAATGCCTGCTCAAATCATTGAAAATCATTGTTATCAATCAAGACACTCCCGCAAATCATTTTCATCCGGGCATAATTTCCCGTCGCCATTTGCCCCCTGCCGTTCAAAATTCAAACAATTTCTACCTTTGCACGCTTTTTTGCCCGCCGCGCTCCAAATCTCGGACGAGGGCGAGCGGCCTGCAAAGGCGTTTGAATCACTCAACATTTCAACAAATCAACAGAAAAATGGCAACGACGGCAGACATCCGCAACGGCCTGTGCATCGAACTGAACAACGACATTCTTCGAGTCATTGATTTCCAGAAATTTCAGGTCGGTCGTGGAAGCGGAAAAGTTTGGACAAAACTCAAAAGCAGCACGACCGGAAAGGTTATCGAACACACCTTCCAAAGCGGACACACCATCACGGAAGTGCGGGTGGAGCGACGCAAATTCCAGTATCTCTATCCCGAAGGCGACGACTATGTGCTGATGAATCAAGAAACCTACGACCAGATAACGGTGCCGGGCGACATGATTGAGAACGGCAAATTCCTCAAAGAAGGCGACGTGGTGGATGCGCTCTACCACGCCCAAAAAGACACCCTGCTCTCGGTCGAATTGCCCCAGACCGTCGTGTTGCAAATCACCTACACCGAGCCGGGCTTGCGCGGCGACACGGCCACCAACACCCTCAAACCCGCCACAGTGGAGACGGGCGCGGAGGTGCGCGTGCCGCTTTTTTGCGAAGAAGGCGACCTCATCAAAATTGACACGGCGACAGGAGCCTACATGGAGCGCGTGAAGAAGTAACTAATTGAAGGAGTTGAAGTTGTTGAACCATTTGACTTAGGTGGAATTGTTTCAAAACTCCCCCCGACACATCAACCGCTTCAAAGAATTTTGGCCCTTCACAATTTTTTGGGGGAGAAAGGAAAAATTTTTCGCGGGAAAGATTTTTCCTTTACTCCCCTTAATTTTTTTTCGCCTCTGCAAAAAGATTTTTTCTGACATGGATTTCAATCAGATACAAGAATTGATTCGGATGATGAGCAAGTATAAGCTCTCCGAATTTACCCTCAAGGAAGGGGACTTCAAACTCGTCATCCGCAACCAGCAGGCCACGGTGGAAGGGGCTACTACCCCGGTCATCGTGCAGGCGGCACCGCCATCCGTCGTGGCAGCGCCCCCACCTGCCCCCACCCCTGCCCCCGCAACGCCTGCTGCCCCGCCCAAGGCGGAAGCCCCGGCACCCGCAGCCAGCGGCGACAGCAACGGCAACTACAAGGAAATCAAATCGCCGATGGTGGGCACTTTTTACCGCAGCGCATCGCCCGACAAGCCGCCGTTTGTGAAAGTGGGCGACACGGTGGATGTCGGCACCAAGGTCTGCATCATCGAGGCCATGAAACTCTTCAACGAAATCGAATCGGAGTTGAAAGGCAAAATCGTGAAAGTGCTGGTGGAAGATTCCTCGCCAGTGGAGTACGACCAGCCGCTGTTCCTCGTCGAGCCAGCGTAGGCTGCTGGTTTTTCTTCATACTTCATTTGAGAAAAGATGTTCAACAAAATACTCATAGCGAATCGCGGGGAAATCGCCCTGCGCGTCATTCGCACTTGCAAGGAAATGGGCATCAAGACGGTGGCGATATACTCCACCGCCGACCGCGACAGCTTGCACGTCCGCTTCGCCGATGAGGCGGTGTGCATCGGCCCGCCCCCTTCGTCGGATAGCTATCTCAACGTTCCGCGCATCATGGCTGCGGTGGAAATCACCAATGCCGATGCCATCCATCCCGGCTATGGCTTCTTGTCCGAAAATGCCTCTTTCGCGGAAGTGTGCAAACAATACGGGGTGAAATTCATCGGCCCCACACCCGACCAAATCCGCGCCATGGGCGACAAAATAACGGCCAAGGAAACCATGCTAAAAGCAGGGGTGCCTTGTGTGCCCGGCACGGAAGGTCTGTTGCAAGATGCCAAGACAGGGATGAAAATAGCCGCCGAAATCGGCTATCCCGTCATTCTGAAAGCAACGGCAGGCGGCGGTGGCAAGGGTATGCGCATCGTGTGGAAACCCGAAGAGTTCGAGAGCCAATGGGAAACGGCGCGGCGCGAGGCCAAGGCAGCCTTCAGCAACGACGGCATCTACATGGAAAAATTCGTGGAAGAGCCGCGCCACATCGAAATTCAGGTGGCGGGCGACCAATTGGGCAAGGCATGCCACCTTTCCGAGCGCGACTGCTCCATCCAGCGCCGCCACCAGAAATTGGTGGAGGAAAGCCCTTCCCCTTTTATGACCCCCGAACTGCGCGAAAAAATGGGCGAGGCAGCCATCAAGGCTTGCAACGCCATCAATTACGAGGGCGTGGGCACCATCGAGTTCTTGGTGGACAAGTACCGCAATTTCTATTTCATGGAAATGAACACGCGCATTCAGGTGGAACATACCGTGACGGAGGAAGTGATTGATTTTGATTTGATTAAAGAGCAAATCAAAATCGCGGCAGGGCTGCCCATCTCTGGCAAAAACTATTTCCCCGAACTGCACGCCATCGAGTGCCGCATCAACGCGGAAGACCCGTTTGCTGACTTCCGCCCCAGCCCCGGCAGAATCACCTCCTTCCACTCGCCAAAAGGACACGGGGTGCGCGTGGACACACACGTCTATGCGGGCTACTCCATCCCTCCCTACTACGATTCGATGATTGCCAAGCTCATCGCACGCGCTCGCACCCGCGACGAGGCTATTTTGAAAATGGAGCGCGCGCTCGACGAGTTTGTGATTGAAGGCATCAAAACCACCGTGCCTTTCCATCAGCGGCTGATGCGCAACAAGGATTTTCAGGAGGGCAATTTCACCACCAACTTCCTCAATACTTGGGATTTCAAGAGCGTGGAACTTTGAGCGGGGGTGCATCAATAGAAGAAGCCCAATTTGTTCGTGAAGAGCAAATTGGGCTTTCTTCATTTTGTCAATCTCGCGCAGGGCGCATTTCAAATTGTCGCCGTAAATCGGAACGCTGTTCCGATATATGCCGGAACAGCGTTCCGGCGTACAAAAGCGCCAATTTGAAATGCACCCATCTCGTATCAATTGCCCCTACCCCGCTGCCGATTGGACGGAGCAGGTGCCGGGCGCGGAGCAGTTTTGGTCTGTTGCCCTCGGTTGAAGTTCGATTGCCGGGTAGCGCCGCGGTCGCGTTGTTGTTGTGCCTTGTTGAGTTGTTCCCTCGACTGGCTGGGCGCTGGCTTCCATGTTTTGTTTTGGCGCTGGTTCCAGTTGCCGCTGGGGTCGCGTTGATAGATGTCCCCTTTTTTGTCGGTAATGACGTTGTTGGGTTCTCGGCTGGGCCGCGTTGACGGACGGGGCTGGTTTTCGGGCTGCGAGGGGCGAGTGGATGGCTGCCGCCCATCGGTGGGTCTTGAAGGCCGGCCTTCGGGTTGGGAGGGTCGTGGGGCGGGTTGTCTGCCGTTGGAAGGTGTGGAGGGGCGAGTGCCGGGTCGGGTGTTGGGCTGATTGGGCCGATAGCCGGGTCTCGGTTCTTTGGTGATGACACCGGGGCGTTGGTGATAGATGTTGTTGTTGGGGCGCGGGCGGCCTACGTTCGTGCCGCCGGGGCGTGGGCCGTGGTGTCCGGGGCGGTTGCCGCCGGGGCGCGGGCCGTAGTAGCCGCCATTCCATCCCCACGGGCGATATGGCGGGCGATACATGGGCGGGCCGAACCAGCCGCCTCCCCAAGCGTACCAGCCGGGCCAGGTCGGTCCCCAAGCGACGTGGGACCAGCCGAAGTGCCAGTGGTATCCCCAGCCAAAACTCCAGCCGTACCAAGGGTTGTAGTAGATGTTCCAACCCCAGGTCCAAGGGCGCGGATAGTAGTGACTTCTCCACCACGGGCGATAGTAGTACCCCGTGCCATACACGATGGTTGGGCCATAGACGTAGCAGCCCGTGTAGCCGGGCGTGTAGCCGACATACACATAATCGGGCGTGTGGTCGTAGATATGGACGTATTTGGTGTTGTAGGCAGCGTTTTTGGCCGGGATGTTCTCCACTTCGGAGGGGCGCTCGTCGGATACGGCCCAGGGGCCGGTGGCATTGTTGGAGACGTACCAAATGCCATTGTCCACCGCATAGTATTTGTTTCCGGCACGCATCACGGTGATGGAGGCGTTTTCGGCCAAATAGAGGCTGGTGCCTTCTATGGGTTGAAATTCGGGCTGGCCGTCGTATTGCACGTCAAGGGAGGCGGTGCGGCGGTCCACTTTGGCTGTTTGCGGGATTTGTGCGTCCATCACGGCTTCTTTGGCGGCTTGTGTGCCTGCGACATTGGCCAACACGACGTCTTTTTCGGAGCCCTCCGGGATTTTGGAAAAATCGGCAGGCAACTTGTCGGCAGGCACATAGGTCCAAGGCCCGTCGAGCGAAGGCCCGCTGTACCAACGGCCTGACAGCACCACATAATTCTGCTGCGAATTGATGTCTTTGAAAATGTGGTTCTCGGTGTTGGAAATGTATAAAAGGCTGGTGCCTTCCACCGCGTTGAATTGTGGCTCGCCTTGGGTCTGTATGAGTTCGGCCTGTTCGGTGCTGACCAAAATATCGGTAGGCGTTTTGGTCACGCTTTTAGGCTGTTCGTCTTTCATCTCCTCTTTTTCCTGCTTCTTTATCTGCTTGTCCATTTCGTTTATCTGCTTGGGTAGCTTGGTGATATTCGCCCACCCCGACATGAGGTTGGCGGATTTGTACCAGAACCCGGCGGCGTATAGGTAGTAATCGCGTCCGTCTTTCAGGATGAGGAAAGGGGAGTTCATCACCCGTTCCATTTTCATGTTTTCGTCTTTCTGAATTATCGGCTCTCCGTCAATCAGGACGAGTGTGGTGGGCTTGGTTTTGTAGATGATTTTGGGAGGGCTGGTGTTGAGGTTGTCCGAGCGATTTAGGTTGATGGACTCTAATTGGGCTAACAAGCGGTCGAGCGAGATTTCGAGGTTCCACTTGGGCACTTCTTTCTCCAACAAGGTTTTCAGCTCTTGAATTTGGCTTTCGTTTTCTCCATCGGGAAACCGCGTGTTGGTGACTTTGATGGTTTCGAGGTCGAGCATTCGAGTGTCGCGGTTGGTGTGCGTGATGGCATCTACCCACACGGCACCGAACACTGGCTCGTCTTTGGCTGTTTTGCGGATTTGGACGGCTGCCCGTGCGCTGATTTTGTTGCCGTTGTAGCTTTCTGGCGAGGGTTCGTAGATGACCACTTTGCCGCCGTTGGGCAAGGGGATTTCGCGCGGCCATTGAGTCTGGGCTTGCAGGCTTGGCGACACGCTTAGGAACAGGGTAAATAGTTGTAGGAATCGCATAGTGTTGAATTTGTTAAGCAATGAACAAAAATAAGAAACATTGCTTCTCCGATGAGCAATTATTTCATCTAATTTTCAAGATAGCCCCGCATATTTGACTTTCTTTTTCAAACGACATATTTGTTGCAAAAAACTGGCATCCGACTCGCCCGCCCGCGTTGGGATGTCGAGTGGCAAAGCGCACCAACATGGCACCCAAATCCCGCAATCCCGGCCTGATTTTCATCTTCATCACGCTCCTGATTGATGTCATCGGGTTTGGTCTCATCATCCCGGTGCTGCCGGGGTTGTTGGAACAAATGACGGGAGGCGACCTGAGCACGGCCTCTCGTTGGGGTGGTTGGCTGATGTTTACTTATGCGGCCATGCAGTTTTTGTTTTCTCCGGTCATAGGCGGGCTGAGCGACCGATTTGGGCGGAGGCCGGTCATCTTGGCGGCGTTGTTTGCTTTTTCCGTTGACTTCATCATTCAGGGGCTGGCGCCAAGCATTGGCTGGTTTTTCGTGGGCAGGTTGTTGGCTGGCATCACGGGGGCGACTTTCACGGCAGGGGGGGCTTACATCGCTGACATCAGCCCGCCCGAAAAACGAGCGCAAAATTTTGGGCTAATCGGCGCGGCTTTCGGCATGGGCTTCATCATTGGACCTTTGTTGGGCGGCTTGGTGTCGCACTATGGCGGCTTGCGCGCGCCGTTTTTTGTAGCAGCAGGGTTGGCCATGCTCAACTGGCTGTATGGCTACTTCATCCTGCCCGAATCGCTCCCTCCGGAGAACCGTCGCCCGTTCGACTGGCGCCGCGCCAACCCCGTCGGGTCGCTGCTCAACTTGCGTCGCTACCCCGTCATCCTCAGCCTTGTCAGCGCCCTTATCTTCATCTATGTGGCCGGACACGCCAACCAAAGCACTTGGACTTATATCACGATGGAAAAATTCGGCTGGGATACCCGCGAGGTGGGATTTTCACTGGCTTTTGTGGGGTTGGCGATTGGTATCGTGCAGGGTGGCCTTACGCGGGTGTTGATACCCAAATTAGGCCCTCGCAACTCGGTGTTCATCGGATTGGGAATTTACGCGGTGGGCTTCGTATTGTTTGCCTTTGCCACGCAAGGCTGGATGATGTATGCTTTTATGATACCGTTCTCATTGGGCGGCATCGCGGGGCCTGCTTTGCAGGGCATCATTTCCAATCAGGTGCCGGCCAACGAACAAGGTGAGTTGCAAGGGGCGCTAACAAGTCTTGTCAGCGCCACGTCCATTATCGGACCGATTCTGATGACCTATTTGTTTGCGTATTTCACGGCGCCAGCCGCGCCTTTGCATTTCCCCGGCGCACCGTTCCTCATGGGTGCGGTGTTGTCGCTGGTGAGTATGTTGCTGGCTATTCGGTCTTTGTTGAAACATCGGCCCGTGTAGTTGTTTTAAGAACAAAAAAATGCACGACTATGAAAACTTCTTCTCGCATCCTTATTTTTGCCAACTTGCCGGGTTTCCTTGCGGTACTGGCTATCAACTATTTGTCAAACAGCCTCCCGCTGAATGGCAAAACACCCGGCCAGCTTTCTGACCAATATCCCAACCTTTTCACCCCGGCTGGGCTGACCTTCTCGATATGGGGCATCATCTATCTATGGTTGTTGGTGTGGGTGGGGGCGCAGGTGTTTGCTTTGCTCAATCGGTCAGCTGCTGCCCGCATAGAGCCGTCGGTGGCGAAAAGCGGGTGGCTGTTTTTTCTGTCGTGCTTGCTCAATATCGGTTGGTTGTTCGCGTGGCATTGGGAGCAGTTGGTGCTGTCGGTTGTGGTGATGCTCGGTCTTTTTATCACTTTATTGCGACTGAATCGTGCGGCCGGGGTTGGCTTTTTTAAATCAAGCCAATCGGAGAAGCGCCTCTCCCATCTGCCTTTTGGCATCTATCAAGGCTGGATATCGGTGGCGCTGATTGCGAACGTGACAGCCGTTTTGGTGAGTCGGGGCTGGCATGGGGGTAGCTTGGGCGAAATGACGTGGGCTATTCTCATGGTTTTGGCTGGAGCAACCGTTGCGGTTTTGATGTTGTTTCGCCAAAACAACATAGGTCACGGGTTGGCTGTGGCGTGGGCATTGCTCGGCATTTTTCTGAAAAGAAACGGCTCGCTTGAAGCAGGCTCGCAGGTGGTGGCGTTTGTGGCGTTGGCAAGCATGGTGGCGGTGTTGGTGGTGGCGGCACTGCGCTGGAGGAAATGGATGGCTTATTGATTGCTCGCTGCCTGACGGATGTCGCGCGATGGGAAAACTACCTTGCTCCCCGAGGCTCGCGCCAGCCAAGAGAAGGGTTGGCCAAGTGGCTGCGCTCCCAAAAAAATGAGTCATCGCCGAAAGCTCGGGATGACTCATTTTTCTTCAGTCAAGTTTTTGCCTAGACCCTTCCGCCTGTCAGTTCGTCTTGCAGTTTTTTCAAATCGTCCCACTTTCCTTGGTCGGCGAGGCGGGCTTGGGCGGGCCAAGTACTTGGGTCGTGGATTTGGAAGTTCGGCCCTGCGGCGTTGAGGATTTCTTTCAGGCGGTCGGCAGAGGTCTCGGACAGTTGTTGCCACGTCTTGATGCCTTCGTTGTGCAGGAGTTCCTCGATTTTCGGCCCGATGCCTTCCACTATTTTCAGGTCGTCCCATTTCCACTTGGTGCCGGCAAAGGTGATGGAAGCGGGCTTGGCGGCTTTGGCAGACTTGCCTGTGGCGGCGTTGAGTTGTTCGCGGAGTGCGTTGCGTTCGCTTTCAGCTAGCATGAGGTCGCCTTTTGCTTTGCGCAACAGTTCGTTGAGCCGCTCTATTTCGGCATCGCGCTGTGTGAGTTGCACGCGCAGTTCGGTGAGTTCGTTGTTGAGTGTGCTCACTTTGCCGTTCAATTCGCCATTTTGGGTGGTGAGGTCGGCGATTTGACCTTTTAATGAACCGACTTTATAGAAAGCATAAGCCGCCAGCCAGCCCAAGAGGAAGGGCAGGAGGCAAAGCAAGAGGGCGGTGGGCAAATGGTCGGCAAAAGTGCATTGAAGAAAGATGTATGAGAAAAGCATGGCTTAAGTTTGTTTTGAAAGTTTAACGGTTGACGGTGATGACGACACGGCGGTTTTGGCGGCGTCCGTCGTCGGTGGCATTGTCGGCCACAGGCTCGGTTTTGCCTTTGGAGGAGGTCTGGATGCGGTTGGCCGCAATGCCGTTGCTCCTCAGGATTTGAGCCACGGATTTGGCGCGGTCAAGCCCCATCTTCATGTTTTGCTCGTCGGAGCCAATGTCGTCGGTGTGACCCACCACATTGAAAGTGGCGTTGGTGGTTTTGTGCTTGGCGCACAATTCTTTCAGATAAGCATCCACTTTCGGGTCGCGGTCTTTCACGGTCGAGTTGAACGGGAAGAGGATGATGACATCTTGGTCGGATTCGATGATGGCGCTGTCTTCTTCTTTCAGCACCATTTTCGACCACGAGAAGGAGGCCGATTGTTTGGGCGCGCTGCCTTCCGCCAGGCCATCGTCCGCAATCATTTGCGTGGCGATGCGCACCCGGTTGGCTGGCAGCTCTGGTGCCAGCATATCGCGGATGGCCTCGGCGCGGGCGCGGGCGAGTTGTTCGCCGTTGGCCTCGCCAGCGCGGTAATACCCCGTGATGACGAGTGTGTCGCCCTGACCGTGGTCTTTCGATGCCAAGAAGGCTTTTTTCCAGTCGGGGAATTTCGCGTCGGGTTCGGGTTTGTCAGCGTTCCAGTTGAAGAGCGGAACCCCTGTTGTTTCTGCTGTTGCTGCCGCGGCGGCTGTGGTGTCCTCGCAGCAATCTCGCATCATGTGATTGTGCCAGCAAGTGGTGGCCCAGATGCTGTACCCGATGAAGAGCAGGATGATGAGCCAAAAAGGAATTTTCATGTGAGATTTGATTTAACGTTTTGCCGAAGTAATGTTTCGGCAAATGTCTGAAACGAAAAATCAAAATCTGAACTTTTTTACAAAAACTTCATACATGAATGGCCACATAATCAGTCAGGTACTTAAAGGCGGGGGTCAGCCGACCATTTTCGGCTATCATGCCCCGCCGAATGGCATCGCTGTCGCGGCCATGGAGCAGCTGCGGCAGAACTTTTTCCAGCAATTGCCGCCCAAAAAACGCCGAGGCATCGCGCGGGAGCTCGGAAGGGAGATTGTCTATCGCCATCACGTCAATGGATTCGGGCTGGTAGGGGGCGGTCTCCTGACCGCTTTGGGGAGCGAAGCCATATACGGGAGCGGTGATTTTGCTGGCTCTGATGGTGCTTGGCACGGAAGAATCGGGCATGATGTCGCAAGTGATGTCGGCGATGACTTTGATGCGGAAATCGGGCTGACGCATTTCTTCCACGCTGAAAAACATGGGCGCTTTTTTGTCGTAAAAAATACCGTTGATGAATATATCTGCACGGCGGTAATAGGGAGCGAACGCGCTGACGTACTCCTCCCCGTGCGCGTAAAAATGTTTTTTGTCAAAAAATCCTGGCTTGTCGCGGTGTGCCGCATAGTCTTGGGCAGCGATTTGCGCAAAAACGGCTTCCGAAAAATCCTGCGTCAGAAACTCTTGAGCGGTCACCTGTCGAATGCCCATGTCGAGCAAGTTTTTGGCCGCTCCGGTGGCTACGCGGCCTGTGCCCGTCAGCACGATGCGTAGGGGTGGAAAGGTCATTTTTTCGTACGCGGCCAGCACTTCGGCGTAGTCGTGGCTGTCGCACAGGCGCGGCAGAGAAAACTGCCCTGTTCTTTGGCCCCATGTCCAGAGCGCGTTGTGCGCCCCCACGATGCCTGCATAGAATCCGAACGCGATGAGGCGCTCGCCTCGCTCGTTCGTCAAGGCCTCGTAGTCAATCAGGCGGATGTTTTTTTCCAAAATGGCTTGCAGCAGGTGGCGGTTGTGCGGCTGTTTTTTCATGGTGTGTGAAAAAAACAGGTAGGTCTTGCCAGCCATCAGCCAATCCACGGGCACCTCTTTGATGCCCAGCAACACGTCGCAGTCGCTCAAATCCTCTTGCAGCGTGATGCCGTGCGCGATGTACTCTTCGTCTTTGAAACACCGTATCGGGGAAGGCTGCACGACGACGCGCACTGGCAACTCCACCATCGCCTCGGCGCATTGTTCGGGGGTGAGGGGGGCGCGGGCGTCGGGCGGTGTTTTGCCTTCGCGGATGATGCCGATTTTGACGGCAGGTCTTTGGCTGCTGTTGGTTGAATTTGGCACGTTCAATTCAAGGTGTCAATGTGTTAGGGAAATTTTTCGCAAAACACCATGTGGTGTTCAACGATAAAACGAGGGCGAAGGTAGGTGTTTCGGAGCGCAGCGATTGGTTAAGAAATTGGTTGTGACGGCTTCAAAACGCCGCGTCTTTACTTTCGGCAAAACATTCAACAGCCGCGTCGAACTCTGAAACCCGGTTTTGGTTTACCTTTGCCGATGTTCTTTGAAAAGTCATTAAAGTCATTGCGTCATTTTTGCAAACTACGCTAATGACTCTTAATGACGTAAATGACGAATAACGAATGGGGCTGCCTTGGTATTGACGGGAAAGTGTAGTCGTTTCGTAAGCATGCCGGAGCATGGTTGGTTACTCCGTAAAAAATAATGACCGAACAACAACTGGCAACACTCAGTATGCCATGGCTGCCTAATTCAAGCGAATTAGAAAGCCTTTGTGCCGCGTAAGAGCCTCCGCCAAGCGGACTCTCTTTTTGCCTTGATGCCTGCTACACAGGCCGCCGCGCATCAAACATTTTGCAGGATTGCCCGACGGGATGCCTCGACCGAAGGGTGAAACACAGGGGATAAGGCGCGGATGTGTCTGTTTTTGAACCAACCCGCGCTCGAAAAATCAATCAAAAACTAAGCATGTAGAAAGCGTTACGGCGCTTTGTCCGGACGCGGGTTCGACTCCCGCCAGCTCCACAAAAAGTTAAAGCCAGTTGTTTGGTAATCAAGCAGCTGGCTTTTTTTATTATCTTGTACTGGTTATGCAAACCAATAGATAATCCAATAAAACACTTTTCTTTGCTCCCCAATGGTGCGAAATTTGCCAATGCCAAACCACAGATGGAACAAAAGAAAATCATCATCTTAGAACACGAAAGCGAGGAAGATACCCGCGCCGAAGATATTGAACCGGCATTGAAACAAGCCGAATGGACACGCGACAAAATACTAAGGGAGCGTGTGTTCACCGACGGCAAAATCATCATATTGGGAAAAGTAGCGAAGCGGCAAAAACCCAAAAAGGCAGACTATATTTTGCGCCTCGACACAAACTTTCCAATTGCAGTTATCGAAGCAAAAAAGAAATATGCAACCGCATCCGCCGGACTTCAACAGGCAAAGGGCTACGCCGAAATTTTAGGGTTGAAATTCGCCTACGCAACCAACGGCGCGGAAATCGCAGAGTTTGATTTCATCACCGGGTTGGAAACAATCATTCACCGATACCCGACCCCGCAAGAACTTTGGAACCGATTGCAAGCCGCCGAACTCGAACCTATTAGCGAGCGCACCAAAGACATCCTGCTCAAACCTCTTTTCCCCAATCCCGGCAAGCCGCCCCGCTATTATCAGGAAATTGCCATCAACCGGGCGGTGCAAGCCATTTTGGAAGGAAGAAAACGGCTGCTGCTCACATTGGCAACAGGTACGGGGAAAACGTCGGTTGCCTTTCAAATCATCTACAAACTTTGGAACAACCGTTGGAACAACACCGGCGAACACCGCCGCCCGAAAGTGTTGTTTTTGGCCGACCGCAAAGTTTTGGTGGATGACCCCTACGCGAAAGACTTTGCCGTGTTCGGCGATGCAAGGGCATCCGTTTTTGATGACGGCGCGACCACCAGCCGCGAAATTTACTTTTCCACTTATCAGTCATTGGCCGAAAGCGAGAGCCGGGAAGGGCTGTTCCGGCGTTTCCCTAAAAATTTCTTTGACCTGATAGTGGTGGATGAATGTCATCGGGGCAGCGCGACAGATGAAGGGAATTGGCGCATGATATTGGACTACTTCGCGCCCGCCGTCAAATTAGGTATGACGGCCACACCCTTGCGGCAAGACAACGTGGACACCTACGCTTATTTTGGAAACCCGCTTTACACTTACAGTTTGCGGCAAGGCATCGAAGATGGTTTTTTAGCCCCCTACATTGTGCGGCGTGTCGTGACCGACGTGGACGCGGCGGGTTGGCGACCGCAAGCCGGGCAAACGGATATTTACGGCAACGTCATTCCTGATGACGTTTATATGACCCCTGATTTTGAAAAAAGCCTTTCGCTTTTGTCGCGCACAAAAGCAGTTGCCCGTCATTTGACCGAGCATTTGAAAAAGTACGGCAGGTTAGACAAAACAATCATCTTTTGCCACGACCAAGAACACGCCGACCAAATGCGCCGGGAGTTGGGCAACCTCAACGCCGATTTGATGAAGCAAAACCAAAACTACGTTGTCCGCATCGTGTCGGATGAAGGCGATACGGGCAAAGGGCTGTTGGGAAAATTCATGGATTACGAACCTTTTGAAAGACCGGGTATTCCCGTCATTGTCACCACTTCCCAAATGCTGAGTACGGGCGTTGACATACCGACTTGCAAAAACATTGTGCTGTTCCGCATGGTCAATTCGATGACCGAATTTAAACAAATCATCGGGCGCGGAACACGGGTGAAAGAAGATAAAGGCAAACTTTTTTTTACGATTTTGGACTACACCGGCAGCGCAACGCGCAACTTTGCCGACCCTGATTTTGACGGTGAGCCGCCGCTAATCACATCGGAAGAAATGGACGAAAACGGCGAAGTTGTGGAGGGCACTTTTGTTGAGGAACGCGCCGAAACGCCGCCCGCCGATTGGACAGACGAAGAAATCGAGGCGATGACCAACCAAAACCAACGGCCCCGCAAATACTATGTGAAAGAGGGAGAAGTGACCATCGTGGCCGAATCGGTGCAAGTGTTGGACGCGGGCGGAAAGTTGCGCACGTTGGAGTTTACCCAATACGCCAAAGGGGAAATCAAAACACTTTTCACCGATGCCGAAAGTTTTCGGGCGGCGTGGGCTGACCCCGAACAACGACAAAACATCGTGGCCGAATTGGAGAGCAGGGGCATATCATTGGAGCAACTTTCAGACATAACAAAATTGCCCGATGCCGACCCCTTCGATATGCTTTGCCACGTCGCGTTTGACCTGAAACCGATGACCCGCCGCGAACGCGCCGAACGGGTGCGCAAAGCCGCTACGTTGGCCGCTTACACCAATGGGGCGCGGGAAGTCATTGATTTGATTTTGGACAAATACGTTCAATTTGGCGCGAACGAATTGAACGCGGGGGTTTTGGAAGTGAAACCTATTTCCGACAAAGGGAACATTACAGAAATCGCCGCCCTGTTTGGCGGTGCGCCCAATTTGCTACGCGCATTAGATGACATTCAAAAACTGCTCTACGCCGAAGCCGCGTAACCTGACCCAATGGCAAAAAGACAAAAAGAAGTTAAGACCGAAACCACCGCTCAACGCTTGTCCGGCCTGATAAAATCATGCCGTGACATCATGCGCAAAGACAAAGGGATGAACGGCGATGCCGACCGCTTGCCGATGCTGACTTGGATAATGTTCCTGAAATTTCTGGATGACGTGGAAATGGAGCAGGAAACCAAAGCCCTGTTGAAACGCCAAACGTACCGCCCCGCCATTGCAGCGCCGTACCGTTGGCGCGATTGGGCAAAAAACCAAAACCTCACCGGCGATGACCTGTTGGCTTTCATCAACAATGAAAAATGCACCCTGCCCGACGGTACGGAAGGCGCGGGCTTGTTTTACCACCTTCGCGGCCTGCAAAGCGAATCAGGCCGGGAGCGCAAAGACGTAGTGGCAACCGTGTTTCGAGGCGTGACCAACCGCATGATAAACGGCTACCTGTTGCGCGACGTGGTGAACAAAATAGACAGCATCCACTTCACCAGCACAGAGGAAATCTACACCCTTTCGCACCTATACGAAAGCATCCTGAAAGAGATGCGCGACGCATCGGGCGACGCGGGCGAATTTTATACGCCCCGTCCCGTCGTGAAATTCATGGTGCAAATGCTCAACCCGCAATTGGGCGAAACCATACTTGACCCCGCCGCCGGAACGGGCGGTTTTTTGGTGGAAGCCTTTGAACAATTGCGCAAACAAGCCCAAAACGTAGAGCAATACGATACCCTACAACAAAGCAGCATCTACGGCGGCGAAGCCAAAAACCTGCCTTACCTGCTTTGCCAAATGAATTTGCTGTTGCACGGCCTCGAATTTCCGAACATTGATAGCGGCAACTCACTCCGAACGCCCCTACGCGACATAGGCGACCGTGACCGGGTGGACATCATCGTGACCAATCCGCCTTTTGGTGGAGAGGAAGAACGGGGCATACTCAACAACTTCCCGGAAGATATGCGCACGGCGGAAACAGCCCTGTTGTTCCTGCAATTGATTATGCGCCGACTGAAACGCGCCAAGCCGGGCGCAAGGGGCGGGAGAGCCGCCGTTGTCGTGCCAAACGGAACGCTGTTTGCCGACGGCATTGCCGCCCGCATCAAAGAGATGATGTTGAAGGAATACAACCTGCATACCATTGTGCGGCTGCCCGACGGCGTATTTGAACCTTACACCTCCATACCCTCCAACCTGCTGTTTTTTGAACAGGGAAAGCCGACACAAGACGTTTGGTTTTACGAAATACAACCGCCCGCCGAACGCAAAAAATACTCGAAAACCAAGCCTATGCAATTCGATGAATTTGCCGGGTGCATCGCATGGTGGAGCGACCGCAGCGAAAACGAAAACGCTTGGCGCATACCCGCCGCCGAAATCCTGCAATACGACGCGGGCGGCAAATTGCTTTCGGCCAACTTAGACCGCAAAAACCCCAACCGCCGCAATGATGCCGAACACACCGACCCCGCCGAAGCCATTGCCGCCATTTTGAAAAAGGAGCAGCAAATTATGGAACTGATGACCGAAATCCAACACCTGATTGGAGCGGAAAAGGAGGTAGCGGCATGAAAAACGGTTGGAAAATTGTCAAATTGGGAAAGGTGTTGAAACCTTCGGAAAATTGGGTTTCTGTTGTCCCGACCGACAGTTACAAGTTATTGGGAATGTCTTTGGAGGGGCGCGGGTTGTTTGTCCGGGAAGAAAAATTAGGGTCGGAAGTCAGCGCAAAGTATCTGAATAAAGTCATTCCGGGCGAGTTTATGTATAGCCGCCTGTTCGCTTGGAAAGGTGCATTTGACAAGGCGGCAAAAGAGTTTGACGGCTGTTTCGTTTCCGACGAATACCCGGCGTTTCAGCCGGACAAAGACAAATTGGACATTGATTATTTGACCTACTTTTTTCTGCAAAAAAGTGTGTGGACGGCGGTTGAACAGTTTTGTATAGGTGTAACAAAAGCAAGCCGCAACCGCTTCAAAGAAAAGTTCTTTCTGGATTTTGAAATCCCCCTCCCGCCCCTATCCGAGCAACAGCGCATCGCCGGGCGGTTGGCGGCGTTGAAAGGGAAAATGGATGCGGTGCGGGCGTTGAGGGGGGAGCAGGTGCGGGAAGTGGAAAGGATTGCCGAAAATGCCTTTGATTTTGTCATTCCAAATGCCGAATTTGAAAGAAGAAAGATTGGGGAAGTTTCAACCTTTAAAACGGGCAAGACCCCGCCAACCTCGCATCCGCATTATTTTGAAGGGGATTTGGATTGGTACTGCCCTTCCGACATAAACAATCAAAAGGACTGCTATTTGCAAGGGTCAAGTAAAAAGATTTCACAAGACGCATTGGATGACAACAAAGCCACTTGGTACGAATCAGAAACTATTTTGCTCATTTCCATCGGTGGAACAATCGGCAAGGTTGGAATTTTGAAAGAGCCAGCAAGTTCAAACCAGCAAATCACAGGGATAAAATTTAACGAATCAGTCCTGCCAGAATATGGCTGTTATTGGTTGAAAAAAAGCAAAGCGGAAATAATCAATCGAGCGGCACAGGCGACTTTGCCAATCATCAACCAAAAGAAAATTGCTGAAATTGAAATTGCGATTCCCCCACTTTCCGAGCAACGCCGCATCGTTGCCGAAATCCAAGCCTTTCAAACCAAAATGGCGCAACTGAAAGCGGCGCAAGCGGGGCAGTTGGCCGGGTTGGAGGGGTTGTTTCCGGCGGTGTTGGAGAAGGCGTTTCGGGGGGAGTGGTGAGGGTGACAACAATTATGGCGCTGGCGGGATTGACTGTTGCGCTTGTTGTTGAGCAGGCAGTATTTGGACTTGCCTTCCGAATGAAATGCCATGATTGTTTTCAAAAAGTTTGACAAAGGGCGTTATGGACATGAAGCCGTTAAGCAAGACGTATGCTTCCCAAAGAAGTTCGGCCAACTCGCCGTCACATTGGGAAATGTTTAGGCCAAAACGTTGGATTTTAGAAAGCAAGATTGGGCGCGAATGGAGCAAATGCCGGTCGTATTCGGAAAAATATTTCACCGTATTCCGGGCAATTTGGTTGGCATTGGGGTTACTGCTGAGCATATAACTTTTTAGCCAAGAGGAAACCAGTTCTTTCGACAGTTTTTCACTGTCGGCGCACAATTCCAACAATTCAAGGGAATATTTTCAATCAAAGGAATGTACGCAGGCAACGCCTCCGGCCCTTCTTTTTTGACCAAATCGCGCACTCGCTCGAAACCTTTTTTGATGGAACGAGCAGGCACACCATTGATTTGGGGGTCAATCGGCCCCATTGTCGCGCTTGGATGCAACGTTACCGAATTACCGGAAAGGGCGAGCATAGTAGCGGCAGAGTAAGCCGAATGAGGAATGAGAAAGTGAACTTCCGAAAATCGTTGACGCAAAACTGCCACGATACGTTCGGTTGCGTCAGGCCGCCCGCCCGGACTATGCACCAAAACATCAATGCTCTTTTCGCTTGCTGGAATGGTATTTATCAGGTCGGTGAAACCGTCCACGTCGCCCAAGTCTATAAAGTTGGGCGCACCGGGCAAGTTGAAGTCAACAAAGCGAGTAGCGTAAACAATGAGCGGGCGGTTTCGCAGTTTTTCAATGTCGTGATAAACAGAAAAACGAAGGTTGTTTATGGCGTTGACTTCTAATTGGGGGTTTGTGCCTAAAAAGTTAATCCAATCCTGTGCAGATTTGAACCTTGCCCGTTGAGATGATGCCATTTACTGAAATAGGGGTTTGGGAAGTTGAAGCGTTGGAAATTTTAGTTACAGGGATTCTTCCCATCGCAGCGTAAGTGCGATGAATCAAAGATGAAGCCTTTTGAAATTCCTCCAAAATCCGAAGCACTTTTTCGTCGGTTTCTGGAATACCGGCACTTTCTAAAAGTAAATTTGCTTTTTTGTCTTTTGCCTGTTTCATTTTCTTGCTGTTTAGTTTTTGGTGGAAAAGCCTCTTAACCTGCTTACCTAAGCCGCCCGTGCAAAATGCAGGATTTCAGCAAATCAAGTGATGCTGTTTGTTTTGGAGTTACAAATATAACGGCGTTTTAGCCGAAACGTATTACAAACTTGGACATTTCGACGAATTTGTAATACAAAGGTCGCTTTTCCGAAGGTTAAGAGATGCCCGGCTAACCCTTTTTAGGGGTTTTTGTTCAATCTTCAAATTCCACTGTCTCCCGTTGGCATTGCCAAAAAAGGGGCTGAAATATCGGCGGGCAATGGAATGAGAGCGCCAAGCAATTCAAAAAAACCGGCGCGGATTTCATCGGAGAGACGGCAACCGCTATGCTGCCCGACCGCAAGTAGCGCCCGCAAGGTCGTGTCCAATCCCTCGAAAGTAGCGGGAACTTGCAAGCGAATTGCTAAGCCGCCCGACGTAAAATAGTACCCCGCGTTTTCATTCGCGCCGGGCGGCTTTTCGAGCGCCATAACGCCCGCTTTCATTTGAGCGGGCAAGGGGTGAAGCGAGTACAGCAACCCGATAACCTCACCTTGCAAACAGGCAGCATCGGGCGGCAAAGGGTCGTGATAATATTCGAGCAGCGACATAAAAGAATGTCGCGCTAAGGTAAGCCAGTCGAGCGGCGCGGATGTGGTGACGCGGATTTCCACGAATGAAGGTTTGCCGGGATGAAAAGAGATTCGAGACGCGGGCATGGGAAAAAGACTTTGGCAGGTGAGAAAGAAAAAGCGGCTGCCCAATCAGGCAGCCACTTTCAAAATGCGTTCGGCGCGGAACGAACGCCAAGCGTTTTTATCGAGGTCGAAATACTTAATGGCGGTCGGACTTTCGGCGCGGTCGCTGCCTTTGTTTTCGTATTGGAAAAGGTTGGGATTCAGCGTACCGTAAGCCTCCCGAACTTCGCCGTCTTGCTTTTGGAAAGTGAAGCGAGTAGCACCGACGCGAAGGGCAGCGCGAAGGCGAACAACTTGCCACGCTTGCGCCTGACATTGACCCCATGTAATGAACTGATTTTGGCGGCGGATTTGGTGAGCGAGGGTAAGAATTTCGGAGCGGTTGAATTGCTGTTTCATATCCTGTTTGCGTTTGACAGTACAAATATAGCATGATATAATTGTCAACAACAAATTTATCATGTTAAAATTGTAAATTTTAACACTTGAAAACAGGAACAACCTACTTTTGCGTAATGAGCATACCGTATGAAGAAAGAAAAGCCGCAAAGCGGTACAGCGTCTTAACCGGGAACGGTGAAGTAATAGGCATTTGGGGCAACCTGAAAAAGTTGTGCGAAGACATGAAAGAACAGGACGGCGAGTTTTTGACTTATTCGACACTATCTCACCGGCGAGCCGATGAAAACCCGATTCGATTCAAGACCCGGAAAAAGGAGTACGCGGTTTACATTGAGAAAATCAGGTGAGCGCCCGCGTTGGTTTTGTAAAATGCGGAAAAGGTTATCTTTGTCCCGACCGTGTTGCCGACTGTTTACCGTCACCATTTTTTTGCAGGGGCAACACGGTTTTTTCCCGGCATCGAATCAGGAACGTTAAACAGCCGGAAAAGAGGGTGTAAAGTCGGCTTTTTTACACCACTTTTTACACCACCTCTTTTAAATTCCGTTCTAAAACGTTGATAATTAGTTATTTGAAAACAAGGGTTGGTATCCCGCCAGCTCCACAAAAAGTTAAAGCCAACCACCTGCTTGCCAGATGATTGGCTTTTTTTATTTGGTTCGGAGGTCGCGGAAGAACTACCAACGGCGGAAACAGCCGATGCGGAGATTTCGCCAGCCCCCTCACAACGTGCCCCGCCGCCGCTGTTCTTCCTCGATGCTCTCAAACAACGCCCTGAAATTGCCTTTGCCGAACGACTTGGCACCCTTTCGCTGAATGATTTCGAAGAACATTGTCGGGCGGTCTTCCACAGGGCGGGTGAAAATTTGGAGCAAGTAGCCCTCATCGTCACGGTCGGCCATGATGCCCAACTCTTTCAGACGCATCAGGTCTTCGTCAATCGCGCCCACACGCTCGACCACCGTGTCGTAGTAAGCCCCGGGCACATGAAGAAACTCCACGCCGCGCTTGCGCATTTCGCTGACGGTGAACACGATGTCGTCGGTCGCCACGGCGATGTGCTGGCAACCCGCCCCTTCGTAGAACTCGATAAACTCTTCGATTTGCGATTTCTTCTTGCCCTCGGCAGGCTCGTTGATGGGGAATTTGATGCGACCGTTGCCGTTGGTCATCACTTTCGACATGAGGGCAGAGTATTCCGTGGAAATATCCTTGTCGTCGAAAGAAATCAAGTTGGCAAACCCCATGACTTCATGGTAAAACTTTGCCCAGACATTCATCTGATTCCAGCCCACGTTGCCCACGATATGGTCAATGTATCTCAAGCCTGTTTCCGGCGGGTTGTAACTTGACAGCCAGGGTTCGTAGCCCGGCAGGAAAATGCCGTTGTAGTTTTTGCGCTCCACGAAAATGTGTACCGTGTCGCCGTAGGTATGAATGCCGGAGCGCACCACCTCTCCGAATCCATCACGCTCGACAGTCGGCTCCATGAAGGGCGAGGCACCGCGTTGCGTGGTTTCATGGAATGCTGCGCGAGCGTCGTCCACCCACATGGCGATGACTTTTACGCCGTCGCCATGTTTTTTGATATGCTCGGCAATGGGCGAATGAGAGGTGAGCGGCGTGGTGAGCACGAGGCGGATTTTGCCTTGCGCCAGCACATAGGAGGCACGGTCGCGCACGCCCGTTTCCAGCCCCGCGTAGGCCAACGACTGAAAGCCGAAAGCGGTTTTGTAATAGTGAGCGGCCTGTTTGGCATTGCCGACGTAGAGTTCGACGTAGTCAGTGCCGAGCAGGGGCAGAAAGTCCTCTGCCTCGGTGAAGATTTTTTGAAGGCCGTATTCGTAGTTTCGAATGCCAGTCAGAGTTGTCATGATTGATTTGATTAGATTTGATTAGATTCGATTAAGCCGATTGGTTCGATTTTGTGATTGTTCATAGGGCAACCGAATCAACCGGCTTAATCGAACCAATCGAGTCAATCGAGAAATTCCACGATTTGTAATAATCCTCCACTTCGAGTTGCAAGGCATCTTTGGTGATTTTGACGGGGCGGAAGGGGTCAATCATCACCGCCAGTTCTTCGGTGGCCGTTTTGCCGATGCTGCGCTCTATGGCACCGGGGTGCGGGCCGTGCGGGATGCCGCCGGGATGAAGCGTCAGCTGGCCTTTTTGGATGTTGTTGCGGCTCATGAAGTCGCCGTCCACATAGTAGAGAATCTCGTCGGAGTCAATGTTGCTGTGGTGATAAGGTGCGGGAATCGCTTTGGGGTGGTAGTCGTAGAGGCGCGGCACGAAGGAGCAGACCACGAATCCATCGGCCTCGAATTGTTGGTGAATCGGCGGCGGCAGATGGATGCGCCCCGTAATCGGCTCGAAGTCGAAAATCGAAATCGCCCAGGGGTAGTGGTTGCCGTCCCAGCCCACCACATCGAAGGGGTGCGTGGCATAGACGTAGGGGTAAATCATGCCTTGCTTTTTGATTTTCACGAGAAAATCGCCGTGCTCGTCGTGGGTTTCGAGGTCTTGCGGCAGTTTGAAATCGCGTTCGCAGAAGGGCGCGTGTTCGAGCATTTGGCCGTATTGGTTGCGGTATCGCTGTGGTGTGCGCACAGGGCTGAACGCCTCGATGATGAGCAGGCGGTTTTGTGCGCTCAGGAAATGAATTTTGTAAATCGTGCCGCGCGGGACGACGAGGTAGTCGCCATACTCGAAAGGAATTTGCCCATACATCGTTTCGAGCCAGCCGTGACCTTTGTGCACGAAAATGATTTCGTCGGCATCGGCGTTTTTGAAAAAATAATCGCGTGTGCTGTGGTGCGGTGCGGCCAGCCCGATGTGCAAATCATTGTTGACAAACAGCGTCTTGCGGCTTTCCAAATAGTCGTCGGCGTAAGGCAACTCAAAGCCTTTGAAACTCAGCGCCGACAGGTTTTTCTCAATGGCAATTTCCGGCTCGACGGAGTACGGCTCGCCTTTTTCCTTCACGATGGTGGGCGGATAAAGATGATAAACAAGCGAGGAGACTCCCGAAAAGCCCTGTGTGCCCACGAGTTCTTCTTGGTACAGCCGCCCCGCGTGGTTGCGGAACTGGGTATGACGCTTGGGGGGAATTTTTCCGGCGCGGTGGTATATGGACATGAAAGAGTCGTTTTTTGAGGGTGAAGGTCGCGGACGCTTCATGCCTGAGGAATGATGTGTGTCAGCGGCAAGATTGATATTTGCCCAAAACAGACTTTTCACATTCGGGCAAATACCCGTAAGTTCGCAGGGAACAATTTTAAACTCAGCCACTTTTATGAATACTTTCCGCCCCTGGGTCTTCTGCGCTTTGTTTTTCAGCCTTTTCTCCCCAATTTTTGGACAACAAAATGCACCCTCAAACGCCCATCTCGTAAAAACCTACACTTTTTTCCAAAACTCGGACCCGCGCCTCAACCACCAAAACTTCTTCGAGGAGATGGCCGGGAAAATGTACCTGTCTGCCAAATCGGAAATGGTGCTCATCGAGGAAAGCACCGACAAATTCGGCATCACGCACTTCAAGTTTCAGCAATTCCACGAGGGCTTGCCCATATTCGGCAGCCGCTACATTTTGCACGAAAAAGACGGGCGTGTCCTGAATGCCAACGGACGGTACAGCCCACAGGCCGATGCTAATCCGCAACCCGGCATCAACGCCGAGACTGCGGTCGCCTTCGCCAAACGCGCCATGAAAGCCCAGGCCTACCACACAAGGCAGGCCGATGCGGTGCTGTGTTTCATTGACCCCGATTTCCCCGAAGTTTCGGAATCCCTGCGCTTGGCCTATCAAGTGGACCTGCACAGCACCGAGCCCTTCGACAAGCGCCGCTATTTTTTGGATGCCATCACGGGCAAAATCCTTTGCCAGTTTCCGTTGATATTGAATGAAGGGGTGCCCAGTACCGCCAAAACGAGGTACTACGGCATTCAACACATCATCACAGACTCCATCGGCCCACAGCAAATTGTGCTCCGCGACCCCACTCGCGGAGAGGGGATTTTTGTGCTGAACAACTCGCTGATCGAATTTACCAGTACCAGCTCCATGTGGGACCTGTCCAGTAACCCATATACCGAGGTCGCCTTAGACGCCCATTATTGCTCCCAGGAGTACTATGACATGATGCTGTCGGATTACGATTGGCAAGGCCTGGACGGGAATGGCAAAGCCCTGAACGTCCGAGTGAACGTTGGCAACTTCGTCAACGCCTTCTGGGACGGGGAAGCGTCGTTTTACGGCGACGGTGATTGCAACTATGGCCCATTGACTACCTTGGAAGTGGTTGGGCACGAGTTCACGCACGGCATGATTGACTACACCTCCCGGTTGATTTACGACTCGGAGTCCGGTGCCATCAATGAGAGCCTTGCCGATTTATTTGGCAAACTGTTGGAGCGGAAGGCTGACCCGGGGAACTTCAGTTGGGACCTTGGCCACTCTTTCATCATCAACCCTGAAAGCAGGCCCTTCCGCGTCATGGACGCCCCCAACAGCGTGCAGATGCCTGCATATTACAAGGGTGAATATTGGTTTGACGGCGGCGATGTGCACACTAACAGTGCTATTGGAAACCTCTGGTTTACCATGTTGGTGGACGGGAAACAAGGCACCAACGAAGTCGGAACAAGCTACAACGTACCGGCCATAGGGGCGGAAAAGGCAGGGCAGATCGTCTTCCAGGTGAACCGTTTTTATTTTACAGAGAGCTCCACCTACAGCGAGTTTTACCTGTATTCGCAGGCAGTGGCTGAGGCCATGTTTGGTGCGGGTTCCACCGAGTTGCTCGCCGTAAAGGAGGCATGGAAAGCCGTAGGGCTTCCATACACCACGCAAACCCCCTTTTTCGACCTCAGCCTGTCTTCCCCAAGATTGGAGGACAAAAACTATTGCCAAAACAGCCAGTATGTACCGATTAAATTCAAGGTCGTCAACTCAGGAACAGTGACTTACACCCCCTCTATGATGGGAACCATTACCTTGAACAGTTGGTCGCAAGGCACCCTTACCATTGACCTGAACAGCCCCATCGCTCCGGGAGAAGTTTATGAAGTGGAGGTGAACAACTGGTTTGAGACAAGCCAGGCAGGCTTTGCCTATCTGGGGGTTTCCTTGAACCTCAGTGACGACAACACGGACAACAACCAGATCAGCGAATATTTCAACATCACAGAGCATCCGGCCAATGATCTTGAGTTATTTGCCTTCATAAATAAACAGGGACCGTGCTTTACCACTACCAATAACATCGTCGCCTTGGTTACCAACAAGAGCTGCGAAACCGTCCCGGCGGGCACCGTCCTGAACTTTACCGCCACCAATGATGCGGGCAACACGATTTGGTCTTCGCCGCCCTATGTACTGCAGCAAACACTGTCTGGCAGTAGAAGCGTTGTCCTCAACTATGACATCCCCTTTTCCAGCAACGGAATAAACCTCAACCTGATCCACGCCAACGACCCCAATCTGTTTAACAACACCAACCCGCTTTACCAAGAGATCAAATTGCCCATCACTGGCAACTACCTGAACACTTTCGAGCAAGATAACTGGATGGACAACTATTTGACCATATCGAGTATCGCATTTTCTCCAACACTGCCCTACCAAAACAGCAGTTTTTTTGCCTCAACCGGCGTATTTGACGACCCTTCCTTTTTCCAGCGTTGTGAGGATCCACTTACCGTTTTTAAATTCCCAGGTGGCGAGGGCATCTACGCCATCATAAGTGCCTGCGTTGACCTGTCGTTATCGCCCAACCCCAGGCTTGAATTTGATCTGGCACAGTTCCGCAACACTACTGCCGATCTCAGCAATGATCCGTACAGCAGTGTTTTGCAGGCCAAATGGGAAGGTAATGAAAACGGGGCACAGTACTATTTAGGGCAGCCGGAAGGGCAGGTCGTTCACCATAACGTCGCGCTGCCACCATACTTCAAGGGTACGCTCTCGCTCAGGTTTTACACCGAAGTCGGCCAATGGGACTTAGACCCCAGCAACCTCAGCGTTGACGATTTCCTGCTGTTGGACAATCTTCAGCTAAGCGCGCCCCCCTTGAGCACGACGGAGATGTCGCCGGGTTCAAGCATCCATATCGTACCAAACCCAGCGACCAACATCACGACCATTTCATCGAATGAGGGCCTTAAGTTCATCCAGTTGCAAAGCCCCAACGGTCAAATCCTCCGAACACTGGAATTGGAGACCGAACAGTACAGACTCGACCTCAACGGCCTGAGCAACGGGGTTTATTTCCTCCATATCCAATTGGCCAACGGCCAACGAGCCGTGAAGAAGTTGGTGAAAATGGATTGAATGCGCGAATTAGTGCGCTTGGGCAACATGAGTCATCCCGAATTTTTGCCCAAGTAGTTGTTTTGCTTAAAAAAAGAAGGGGGCATCAGAGGCCATCAAGCCTCCCAACGCCCCCCGTTTCATGGTTCTACACATTACTTCAAATACACGGCCTCGAACTCGGCCAACACCGCCTCGCCTTGCCGGAGTTGCATTTTGTCGCCAGTGATTTTGAAGTTGTCAACCTTGCCGAGCGCCTCGCCGAATTTTTGCTCGGCTTTCATCAACGCCTCCTCGCAGGCCATCATGGTGCTGGCAGGGCCGGTGATTTTCAGGGTGCTGCCCTGCACAGTGTAGCCCCCCATCATGTTGTTGCAGCCAGCGCTGCCGTTGAACCGCCCTTCGTAAAATCGGACGAACATTTCCTTTTGCGCCTGCGGCAGTTTTTCGAGACCCGCGATAGCCGTGATTTTCCAACGGGTGTTTTCAAACGCGGCGTTCGATTTCATTGTTGATTCGGCTTGCTTGCGTTGGCAAGCGATGGTCAGAAGGGGCAACAGAACCCAAAGAAGTTTGTACATCGTTTTGAAAAATTGATTTGGTGAACGGTGAATGGATGAGCGCGAGCGGGGGATTGCATAATGAGGGCGGAAATTTTTCACACTCGCCTACCTTTGTGACGATTTTTTAAACGTAGAGAAAAGGAAAAAAACACAGAGAGCCGCAGAGTAAATTTTTTTAAGAATGACAAAAAAACTCCGCGAGACTCTGTGCAACACTCAGCGAACTCTGTGTTTAAAACTCAATTTCGCAATTCACTAACAATCAATTCGATGCTCACCATCCCACGCCTCAAAAACACCGAATCCAACAACTTCTTCCTCATCGCTGGGCCTTGCGCCATCGAAGGCGAGCAAATGGCCTTCGACATTGCCGGGCAGGTCAACGAAATGTGCCAACGCCTGCGCATCCCCTACATTTTCAAGGGTTCGTACCGGAAAGCCAACCGCAGCAAACGCGATTCTTTCACTGGCATCGGCGACGAAAAGGCGCTGGATATCCTTCGCGCCGTTGGCCAGCACTACGACATCCCAACTACCACCGACATCCACGCCGACCCAGAGGCCGCGCTTGCCGCCCAATATGTGGACGTGTTGCAAATACCGGCGTTCCTCTGTCGCCAGACGAGCCTGCTTGTGGCCGCCGCCCAAACGGGCAAGGTGGTGAACATCAAAAAAGGCCAGTTCGTCAGCCCAGAAGCCATGCGTTTTGCGATGGAAAAAGTGCAGGAAGAAGGCAACCCGAACGTGATTTTGACAGAGCGCGGCACCACTTTCGGCTATCAGGACTTAATCGTTGATTTTCGGGGAATTCCAGCAATGCAGTCGTTCGGCACAACGGTCGTGCTTGACTGCACCCACTCGCTCCAACAGCCCAACCAGAGCAGCGGTGTCACCGGAGGCCGCCCTGCGTTGATAGAGACCATTGCCCGTGCGGGCATCGCCGTCGGCGTGGACGGGCTTTTTATCGAGACGCATCCCAAGCCTTCCGAGGCCAAGTCGGACGGAGCAAATATGCTGCCGTTGGACAAGTTGGAAGGATTGCTGGAACGGTTGGTAAGAATAAGGGAAGCGACACAGTAACGCCAACCTTCTGGTTGGCGAGCCGCGAGTGCGCCAACCGGAAGGTTGGCGTTACATGAGTGCGCCAACCGGAAGGTTGGCGTTACATGAGTGCGCCAACCGGAAGGTTGGCGTTACTGCGAAATATCGGCCTCTTTTATCAAATGTAACGGATATACCTCTTGACGCTAAGTTTTGGGCATGGCTGCAATCGCAATCTGCTCAGAATCAGGGAGAGCGAGCATGGTGAACTGACAAATCCCAGCGAATCAAGGTATATACCCAGATTAAAGAGGATTTGAACCTGCCCATTGGCAAGGCAGGGACGCCCCTGGTTGATTTGTATGATTTTCAAAGGATTGCGAGCGCCGTTCGTTCAAAACCACCTTGTCAGACCCTGCACTCAGGGGCTTGCCCGGCCAAGTGAAGCGGACGGGGCTGATTTGCGTTGACTATAATTCAACGAATGCCCCATTTACCTCGGTGACTCCTAATGCCCCCAATGACTTTAATGCCCCCCAATGCCCCCCAACGACCCTCACATCTCCTCCGGCCCCTCCCCTACCCAATCTTGCTGAACATACCCATTCTCGCAATGTTCGGCCAACTCATCCTCGATGAACTTGCGCACCTCATGCACGATGTCGCCGGGATAAAGCAGGTGCACATTTGGCCCAGCATCGAGCGTGAAAAAGACGGGATGGCCCGTGTCTGCCCGGTATTCCCGCACCTTTTCGATGATGGCGAGCGAGCCGGGGCGCATGAGCAGATAGGATGGGTCGCTGCACATCATCAGGGCATGGAGGGCCAGCGCCTCGTCCTCCGCGATTTTGCCAAAGGCTTCGAGGTCGCCTGTGCGCATCGCGTCGAGCAGGTTGCCGATGCGTTGGCGGGCTTGGGCATAGCGCGGCTCCGCGAAAGGATTGCCCTCCATGAGCGCATGGCCCGCACGGCTCGACACGGCCTTTTCCTCCGAGCTGACAATCAGAATATCATCATGAAAATCTTTGAATGAGACATGCATAAGGTCGCCAATGGGCACGGCGTACTCATCGGAAGCATCTGGCACAAGAGAGGTGTGCCCCCACAAGGCTGCGTGCGGAAAAATGGAGCGGCAAGCGGAGCCGCTGCCCAACCGAGCCAGATAAGAAGCTTTGCGGTCGAACGCTGCCGCGTCTTGCAGGGTGCCGAACAATCTGTCTTCCAGCGAACAAAGGCACAAGGCAAGTGCCGACATGGCCGAAGCCGACGACGCGATACCTGCCGAATGAGGGAACGAATTACCAGTGCGCACCGTGAGTTTTAGTTGTTTCAAAAAGGGGTAAACCGGGAGCAGGCTTTCCAGAAAAGCCAGTGTTTTTGCCCTGAACGCCTCGTTTTCGGCTTGATGAAAATAAAATGCGAGGTCAATGCCTGCCCCAGGCAAAGCTTCGTCGAAGGCATATTCCAGCTGAGTGTCGGTGCAAGAAGCCGCCAAAGTCAGGCTTAGCGAGGGATTGCGCGGCAGTTGACGACCGTGTTTGCCCCAATACTTCACGATAGCGATATTGCTCGGCGAGCGCCAAGTGATGTTGCCCGCCTCAGGTGGGTTGGAAGAATCAAGGATGAGTCGAGGATTTTCGTACATAGAGTGAGGATAGTGCGTTTGTGAAGGACGAAGGGGCAAATTTTTCCCAGACCTAATAAAATGCGTTGTTCGGGCAAAGAAATGGAAAGACCGCTAAATCATTGAGTAGGTTTTCGCGGCACAATCCTACTTTTGCTCCAATTTTGAAAACGCCCCTATCCAGCAAACCCGTCCGAACGAATGTTCGGATGTTTTTCGGGCGGGCAGAAACCCTTAAACCAGAAACCTTCAAACCTTCATGTGGCAAAAACTCAGACGCATCGGTGTTGAAATGTACGCTTACCTCACTGATTTCTATGTGGTGAAGAACTACTTAGGCATGCTTGCGTTGGTAAGCGGCATCCTGCTGATGACCTTCTGGTGGCTCAAGTGCTACACCAATCATGGCGAAAGCGTGCAAGTGCCGAGCTATGTGGGCATGAACATCCGCGAAGCCTCTCGCAAGGCTAAATCGCGCAATTTCAACGTCGCTGTGAGCGACTCCATCTACGAGGTGGGCAAACCACCCGGCCTCATTCTTACCCAAGACCCCAAGCCACAAAGCAGGGTGAAAGAAGGGCGCACGATTTATTTCACCGTCACGAAAAACAATCCCGACATCGTGCGGCTGCCCGACCTTGCCGGCAACGACGACTACGACCTCTACAGCCGAAAACTCGGCAGGCTTGGCCTCAAACCCCGCATCATCGCTCGCGTGGCCGACCCCAAACTGGAAGCCAATACAATTCTGGAGGTATTGTACCGAGGCGACACCATTACGCAGAAAATAAGAGGTGGCAATTTCCCCATCGAAATGGGCGGCATGGTGGATTTTATCGTCTCCGAAGCAGTCACGCTCACCGTGAGCATACCCGACTGCGTGTGCCAAACGCTCGATGCCGCCAAATTCCTCATTCAAACCAGCGACCTCAGCGTGGGCACCATCATCTCCGACGCTACCGTGACCGATATGGAAACGGCCTATGTCTATCGGCAAAGCCCCAAGTACGACCCCAACGGCACCATGCGCAAAGGAGAGCAAATAGACTTGTATGTCACCCAAGAAAGACCGAGAACCTGTGGGGAGTAGTTGTGCTAACTCGGGAATGAGATATTGTGGCAGGCCGCCCGCAGCCTATATGAAAGATAACATCCAAACCCAAAAACCTATTTTATACCCAGATTAAAGAGGATTTGAACCTGCCCTTTGGCTAGGCAGGGATGCCCTTGATTGATTTGCATGATTTCCAAAGGATTGCGAGCACCGTTCGTTCAAAACCACCTTGTCAGACCCTGTATTCAGAGGCTTGCCCGGCCAAGTGAAGCGGACGGGGCTGATTTGCGTTGACTATACAACCCTCTACCTTCCACCTTCTGCCCTCCACCTAACAACAGACAATACAATGGACATCACCGTACAGGAACTTCGCCAGAAACTCCAATCAGGAGAAAAATTCGTTTTTTTGGATGTGCGCGAGCCATGGGAATACGAAGAATTCAACCTTGGCGCCACCCTCATGCCATTAGGCGATTTGATAAACAAGATGTGGGAACTTGAAGAGCACAAAAACGACGAAATCGTGCTGTATTGCCGCAGCGGCAACCGCAGCGGCATGGCGCAAAGCTTGCTGACGGCCAATGGGTTCGGCAATGTGCGCAACCTGCAAGGCGGCATCATGGCTTGGATGGATGCCTTCGGCCCCGCAAAACCATGACGACATCCAACAAAGTCAATAAAAATGGCGGCAAAAAGCGACATCCGCACACACAAGCGTTGGGCGAAATGGCACCATTGGCCCGCCCTTTTTTGTGTCCTGCTGACAGCCGCCTGTGCACCGCCCCTGCGCACCGAGCGCTACTTCCCGCCACCGCCGCACGACGACAAGCCTCCGCGCCCCACCCGCAGTTGCGCTGACTGGCGCGGCTACCTGCCCGATACCGCACATCCCGAACATTTGCCCATGCGGCATCTGCGCGTCAACTTTCATGTGATGAATAGCGCGGACAGTAGCCACAATTTTCAGCCCGACGAAGGCCGCGCCTACCTCCTGCGCTTGCTGGCTTGCTGCAATGAAGCCCTCGACACCAACATCCGCAACTGGCGCTCCCCACAAGGCACCCCCGTGTTGCCTCGCCGCTATCGCTATGTGCTCTCTCCACAGCCCGGCGACGATGGCATCTATTTTCATTACGACGACTCGCTCTACTATTTTATCTCTCAGGGTGCCAACCAAAACAACTATAGCCGCAAAGTCATTGACAAATACGCCGTCGGCAAGGACTCCATTCTCAACATTTTCTTGATGGTGCACCCCGACGATAGCATAAAATCATCCACCTACCGCGCTGGAGGTCAGGGCATCGCGCTTGGCACGGCACTAAAAGTGGCTGGCATATTCGAGACAAAAGAACCGCCCGAAAACTTCGATGGGTTGGTCAACCACGAGGTAGGGCATATTCTCAGCCTAAGCCATGCATGGGTGGAAGATGGCTGCCCCGATACTGACCCTCACCCCAACAAGTGCTGGGTGTGGGGCCCCGACCCTCCCTGCAACGAGCAGGCGACCAACAACATGATGGACTACAACGCCTATCAAATCGCGCTGACACCTTGCCAAATCGGGCGTGTGCACGCTGTGATGGCCAACGAAAAAAGCGCGGTGCGCAAATGCCTACTCCCAACGTGGTGCGAGCGCAACCCAACGCGCGATGTGGTCATCCGCGATTCCACCGTCTGGGAAGGAGCCCGCGACCTCGAAGGCCACCTCACTATCGCTCCCGGCGGCTCATTGAAAATCCACTGCCGATTGTCCATGCCCGCAGGCACGCGCATCACCGTGCAACCCGGCGGGCGGCTCTGGCTCGACGGCGCTCGAATGCACAATGCCTGCAACCGCGAATGGGAAGGCATCTTCGTGCAGTCGAAAGGCGACCTGAAAGGAGAAGTCAGGATATTGAAGCAGCCTGTGCTGGATAACTGCCCCGCGCCAACGTTCAAGGAAAAACGACGCTGATATGCCCAATCGCAACACTTCCCATACTGCCGGCTGTGGCGACCAACTATGGCTGTTAGCCTTTGTGGCGGTTGCTTTGAGCATTTTCTGGCCTGCTCGCCACGCGGGGTTTGTGGTGGACTGGTTTGGCTGGCAAATGCGCTATGAGGCGGGCGGTTGGGCCGATGTGCCGTCCAGCTTTGGCTATCAAGCCTTGCAGCCAGTGTTGCAGTTTTGCAATTACCTCATGTTTCGTGTGTTCGGCACGGAAGGCCTGCCTTGGTACCTGTTGTTTGCCACCGTTCACGGCGTGAACGGCTGGTTGCTCTATCGGTTGGTGCGTCGTCTGCTGCTCGACGAGGCTTCTCTCAACCCTGCCTTGGCAGCAGGCTTCCTTTTCTTGCTATCGCCCTACGCAGCTGAGCCTGTGGTATGGCGGGTTTGTCTTCATTATTTGCTGACCCTTGCTTTCACGTTGGGCGCTTTACACGCGGCATTGGACTATCTTGAGACAGGCATGGGCAAGGCGCTGTGGCGCGTGCATGGTTTTTTCGCATTGGCGCTTTTTTCGTTGGAATGGGCGCTCGTCGCGCCTGTCCTGTTGGGTTGGCTATTGGCAACCTACACGCTGAGCCACCGCGAATGGGCTTTGTTGGGTCGCCGCGCAGTCGGGTTGCTGCTGCCCGCCGCCGCGTTGTTGGGTGGCTATTTTGCCCTAAACAAGTGGTTGTTCGGCAATTGGGTGGGGCACTACGGAGCCTCCACGCACCTGAATCTCGACCCGCGCTTGGTGTTTTCCACCATGTTGAAATACCTCGTCAAATACGCGGGTTTTGCACGCTACCTCGAGCATCCGGTAAAAGTGCGAGTATTCGACTGGTTCGACCAGCCCTCGGTGGTTTGGGGCGCGGCAGCCATTTTGGTTTTGCTGACCGCTTGGTGGCTGTGGCGTGCTTTTGCCCGCCAAGCCGACCCTCGATGGCAATGGGCGGGTTTTGGCTTTGGCGCTTTTTTCGTTGGCCTCTTGCCAGTAGCCAATTTGTTTTTTTTGTATTTGCAGTGGTCTGAAAACGACCGCTACGGCTATTTCGCCGCTGCCTTTTTTTGGCTCTCGGCCGCGCTGCTGCTGTCCATGCTCCCGCGTTGGTTGTTCAGCCTTTCCGTGACGCTATTGTTGCTGCTTTCCACTTATTTGTTGTGGAAGATGAATCGCATTTGGGGCAATTCGGAGCGTGTCTATGCTGGCCTTGTGCAGGATTTTCGATGGTACGACCGCGACGAAGTCATCATACTTGCCTCGCCCGACAACATGAAAGGCATTTGGCTCATGCGCATTATCGGGCAAGACAATGGTTTCAACGAGGCGCTCGGCTTGCGTCGGCGCGAGCCTTTTAAGGGCAAAATGTGGGAGGTGGCGCAGTTCAACATGGAAACGCCCCACGACGGCGTGAAAGTGGAAAAGCTCGAATCCGACACGACGGGGCTGACGTACAAGACATCGTTCCTCCAATTTGGCAATTGGTGGTGGCGCAACGGCATCGGAGCCAGCGACTACGAGACCAGCAGCTATCTTTTTCGCATGAAGGAGTGGCATGTGGAGACCACTTTGCGCGAGCCTCGAACCAATCGCGCCATCATTTACCCGGTGGGCGACAAGTGGCACGAAGCCCCACAGTGAGCCTATTTCTTTTTCGGCATGGGCGGCAATTGCATATCGAGTTTTTCCAGCCCCTCCACCAGTGTTTTTGCGATGACGTAATCTCGATACCAACGTTTGTCCACCGGGCAGATATGCCACGGCACCACACTGTTGTTGATGGCGTATTCATAGGCACGCATATATTCGTCCCAATGCTTTCGTTCCTCCCAATCGCCGTCGTTGTGCTTCCAAAACTTGGAAGGGTCTTCCAGACGCTCGCGGAGCTGCGCTTCCTGCTCCTCCTTCGAGATATGCATGAAGAATTTGAAAATGACGGTGTTGTTGTCGAATTGCAGCAGTTCCTCGAAAGCGTTGATAGCCGCCATGCGCTTTTCCACGCGCTCCATGTCAATCCATTTGTGCACTCTCTGAATCAGGATATCCTCGTAGTGGCTGCGGTTGAAAATGGTGAGCGTGCCTTTTTCGGGTGCCCAGCGATGCACGCGCCAGAGGAAGTCGTGCGCAAATTCTTGCTCCGTGGGCTTTTTGAACGACACCAAATCAAGCCCAGCAATCGTGCACTCTGAAAACACCCGGCGCACCGCGCCATCCTTGCCGCTCGCGTCCATTCCTTGAAGAACGACCAGCACCGAGTGCTTCGCCTCTGCATAGAGCAGGTGATGCAGCTCGCCCAGACGCTTGATGAGTTTCTTCGTTTCTTTTTGCAAATCGTCTTTCTCGATGCCTTTGGGCGGCAAAGCGGAGATTTCGGAGATTCGGACAAGGTTAGGTTTAGACATAGTAAAAAGGTGGGTATACAGGCTACTTGTTAGCCCATTTTTGCTCGTTTGACTATCCAAGTTTGCAAAATTTGGTAAAATCCTTTGTTGATATCGGCTTCCACAAAATCAATTTTGAATTGCAGACAGCGCAGTTTGAGTTGCTCGGTGAAGGCCGCCACTTGTTTGGTGTAATACTCTTTCACCTGATTGGGCTGCAATTTCACTTGTTCGCCGCTTTCCATGTCAATAAAAACGTAGGGGCGGTTTTCAAACTCAAAATCCAGCTCCTTGCTCTTGTCGGTGACGTGAAACAGGATGACCTCGTGTTTGGCATGGCGCAGGTGCTGAAGCGCCGCGAAAAGTTCTTCTGCTTGGCTGGGCTGCTCCATCACGTCGGTGAAGATGACCACCAATGAGCGCCGATGTATCGCATCGGCCACTTGGTGGAGGCTGGCGGCGAGATTGGTGGGGCGGTTGAGTTGAGGCGCTTCGATGCGTTGAGCCAATTGGGAAAGCAGCAGCCGGTAGTGCACCGTGCTGGATTTCACTGGTGTGTTGAGCCGGATTTCGTCGTCGAAAAGCGTGAGGCCAAATGCATCGCGCTGCTTGCGCAGGGCGTTCATCAGCACGGCGGCGGATTGTGCAGCAAAGCAAAACTTGTTTTGATACTTGTATTTCTCTAGGTTTTTCTCGTCCCAGGGGTAGTACATCGTGGAGGAGGCATCCACCACAATCTGACAGCGCAAATTGGTCTCCTCCTCAAATTTTTTGGTAAACATCTTGTCCGTGCGGGCATACACCTTCCAGTCAATGTTGCGGGTGCTCTCCCCCGTGTTGTAAAGGCGATGCTCCGCGAACTCAACCGAAAAACCGTGAAACGGGCTGCGGTGCAACCCCACGATGAAACCCTCCACCACCTGTTGGGCAAGCAGCTCGAGATTGCTGCCAAGCGCACGGATATCTTGTGATTCAAGAACTTGTGTCATAAATTATTCTTGGAAAAACGTTTTTTGGCCAGACAAAAGTAGAAATTGTGTTGGGACAAACGCCGCTTATGTCTTCGGCATTTTACCGAAACGAAAAAAGGCACCGCGCGGTTTTGCGCGATACCTTCCCTTCCAAAATATCTTGAGACAGCTGCTTGCTCAAGGAATGTTGTTTTGAATCGTGGTGGGCGCCTTGGGTTGCTGCGTCTCCGTGATTTTCTCGTAGGCCAAATAAAGCAGGCCCAAATGAAACAACAGGATGCAGATGGTGGCAAACGGAGATTTGTTCTTGGATTTCATAATCGGTCTGGCCGCTGGTCGGTTTTGTCGCGGCTAACCTGATTTAGGCAAAAGCCATACCATTTTTTTAACTAAAATGACATAGGGTTGATAATGAGCGCGTTGAACTTCCCCAGAACGGCTCGCTGCCCCCTTAGGCCTCCACATATCAGTGCCTTTTCGCCTATTTGCTAAGGTATTTATGGGCACATGTCAAGCAGAAATTCCGCATAAATTTGTCAGATTATGGGATTTCAAACACACTCATTTTGCGATTCCGAACATTAGCGGGAATTTCGCAGCCAATTTGCGCACCGCGCGCTGCTGTGTGTTTTTCAAAAAAAGTTATTATGAATAAATTGCTATTGCTGTTGGTATGCGGCTTGATGCTGCCCGCTACACATTTCGCCCAAACAGCGGCGGAAAAAATTGACCCCTTTCTTCAACAACGCATGATAGCCGCACCGAATGAATATCAGGAGGTTATCATTGATTTGGCCGACCAAGTGGACACTCGGGCAATGTTGGCGAGATACGAGGCAAGCAACACACCCCTTGAGGTGCGTTCCTTTGAAGTAATCACCAGCCTTCAAGCCAAAGCCGAGGCCACTCAACCCGCTTTCATTGAGCGCCTTCGCCAACTCGACGGCATTGACAAAAGCGTAGTGCATCCGATGTGGATTGTCAACGCCGTTTTCGTGAAAGCCAACAAATCCGCCATTGAACAAATGGCCAAGTGGCCCGAAGTCGGTATGCTTATCTGGAATTCCCCGGTGGAGATGGACGCCGTGGAAAGCCAAGCGGCAGCGGCTCCCGTGCCCAACGGCTCCGAGCCGGGCCTGCGAGCCATCAAGGCCCCGTTCCTGTGGGGACTTGGCTACACGGGCTATGGCCGCAAAGGATTGGTGATTGACACGGGCAACGATGGCGAACACCCTTCTTTGATTGACAATTTTTGGGGCCACGTCGTGCCAGTCAACCAAGCTTGGGCTGGCAGCGGACAACCCGAAGACTGCGCCGACCACGGCACCCACGTCACCGGCACCGTTTGTGGTCTCGACCGCCGCACCAACGACACCATCGGTGTCGCGTTCAACTCGCATTGGATGGGCGGCCCCATGCAGTTCCCGATTGGCGAGGAACTGGGCTGCCAAAAAGCATTCTCTCAGACAATCATCAGCAACATAGCCACCATGCAGTGGGCGCTCAACCCCGACGGCAACGCGACCACCACCGCCGACCAGCCCGATGTGGTCAACTGTTCGTGGCGTTCCGGCAACTTTGGTTGCGGCATAACGGCTTCGGTCAATATCCTCAACGCGCTGGAGGCAGCGGGCATCGGAGTGGTATGGGCGCAGGGCAACAACGGCCCCGGCGCCTCCACGGTGGCTTCCGGCGCTGCCATGAACATGGATTTGGTCAACACTTTCGCCGTGGGCGCGGTGAACGGAGCGAACCCCAATTTCCCGATCGCCGATTTTTCGAGCCGTGGCCCCACCCCATGTGGCGGCACAGGGCCGCTCAACATCAAGCCAGAGGTGTGCGCTCCCGGCGTCAACGTGCGCTCGGCAGTGCCCGGTGGCGGCTATCAATCGTTCAACGGCACCTCCATGGCAGCCCCTCACGCAGCAGGCGCAATGGTACTCTTGCGCGAGGCATTCCCTACCCTTTCGGGCATTCAACTTAAAATGGCGCTTTACAACACGGCAAAAGACCTTGGCGTGGCGGGCGAAGACAACACCTACGGCCGAGGCATGATTGATTTGGAAGCAACCTACAACTACTTGCTGAACGAAGGCCATGTGCCCGTGCCGCCCGTGTCGTCCGAACGCGACGTGGTCATCATTGACGTGCGCGTGTTGGGCGCCTGCCTCGGCCCCGTCGTGCCGACGATTACGTTTGAAAACGCCAGCCAGCAAACCATCACCAGCTTGCAAATCAAGTATGGCATAGAGAACGGCACTCAAATCACGCACGATTGGACGGGCAATCTGCTCCCCAACACGTTCACCACCGTCACTTTGCCCGGTGTGGATGGCGTGGTGCCGGGCACCTACAATTTCATCACCGAACTGCTCAACCCCAACGGCTTGCCCGACCCTCGGCCACTCAACAACCGTTTCCGTCGGCGCTTCACGATGGCCAACGATGGCTATCCATCCGCCACGGTAGTGACTCAGCAAGCAGGGGCTGTTTGCAATGGCAGCAGGGTGCTGCTGGAGTACAACGGCGACCCGCTCGAGCCTGCCGAAAAAGTGCAATGGTTCGTCAACTCAACTGGCATATTGCCCGTGGGCGAGGGCAATACCTACCTCACTCCCTCACTGACGCAAAGCAGCACTTACTTCGTCAGCTTGGCAGCATCGCACAACACAGGCAAGCCTACCATACCCGCCAGCGGCAACAGCACCACCAGCGGCGGCGCCTTGATATTCAACGCCGACCAACCCATCATCATCAAGTCTGTCAAAATCTTCGCAGAAGAAACCGGCGGACGCCAATTCAGGGTGGTGGACAACGCAGGCAATATCGTCACATCTCGCTTGGTGACCATCTCGCAGGTGGGCGAGCAGCGCGTGACGCTCAATTTCAGCATACCAGCCGGAACGGAGTACGAACTGACCTTCCCCAGCACCAACAAGGGTTTGAGGCAGACCACCAACCAAGTGTCATACCCTTACCAAATACCTGGTGCGCTCAACATCTTCCGGGGCAGATTGGCCTCCGGCATTTTCTCCTCCCTTGTTTATCTCTATTTCTTTGATTGGGAGGTAGAAGTACCCTCCGTGTGCGGACGCATCGCCGTGCCGCTGCAAGTCGGCGCTCAAAATGCCCCCACCGTCAGTTTCACCTCATCTGCCGACACGGTTTATCTATCGTCGGGTGGCAGCGTCTCCTTCACTGACCAAACCATGGGAGCCACCGCATGGTCGTGGGATTTTGGCAACGGACAAACCAGCACCACAGCCAACCCCGCCACCACCTACACCCAGACGGGCACTTTCAGGACAAGGTTGATTGTCAATGCCTCAAACGGCTGTTCCAACATTGCGGAAAAAGACATCGTGGTGCTGCAAACCTCTTCCACCGCCGCCCCATCGGGCATGAGCGGGAGGGTGGAACTGTTCCCCAACCCCGCCGCCGACGAGGTGACGCTCCGGTTCTCGGAACAGATGCCGAAAAACATGGAAATCAGCGTCAGCGATATGTTGGGACGAAATACCCGTCGCTTCAACAGCGCCAATTATTCCGATAGCGTGGTTCGCATGGACATCGCCACGTTGCCCGCTGGTGTTTACATCGTGCAGGTTCGGGCCGACGACAATTATTTCTGGAGTGGTAAATTCGTGAAAGAATAAGCCATCCGGCAGGGCCGTGTCCGGCACTATCCGAATTGGAGGGGTCATTGAGGGTTGCTTTCCCGATTGAATGCGACAAGTTTTGTCCTACAATCCGCGCGAAACAACCCGCAATGACCCCTCGTCGTTTTTGGGCAAGAGGCCTCACATCAGCCACTTCTTGGCACCCCTTATTTTGCTCAAAAGGTAAATGACGCCCACCGACAAAAGCACCGCCGACACCCATTGGAGCAAAGCCCCCAAGACCGGATGCACAGCGTAGCCAAAGAAAAAATCCGCGCTGATGCGTATTCCGGCGAGATAACCGTTTTTCAAGACATCCAATATCAAAACGTGCACGAAATAAATGCCGAAACTGAGCGCCGCAAACTGGCGCACCAACGCATCCACTTTGGGGCGGCGCACAGCAAAAGCCTCCCAATCATGCTCCTTGAACCAAGCAAATAGCGCAGCCGTCATAATCACCACATTGGGACTGGAATAGATGTAAAACTTTTGGTCGTGCGCCCCCGTGTCCATCGATACCCACCATGTGCCAATAGCCGTGAACACCGGCGCGAGCAAACCCAAGCCATACAGCCACTTCCTCACCAATGGGCGCAACGTGTATGTGCTGAGATAATATCCCAGCACATAGAACCCTATGAAGCCCAACCAACCCACATATTTGAACACAAAAAAGCCCGGCAGCAGATGCTGGAATGCCGTGAATGTGAAGGCCACCACCAAAAAATACTCAATATCCGCTCTGCTGGCATTTTTCACAAAAATGCGGAAAGTGGGCGTGAGCAGATACAGCCCCATAATCATCGGGATAAACCACAAATGATAATAGACATCCTGAAAAAATATCTTGTGCAGCACCTCCCCCGGCCCGGGAAAGCCGGAGCCAGCGAACGAACCGCGATATTGATAAGCCAGATACACCAGCGACCAAAACGCAAAAGGCTGCAGCACCCGTTGCACCCGCTTCAGCAAAAACTCCTTAATCGTCTCCGGCCTCGAAGGGCTTAGCATAAAACTCCCGCTCAACAAGATAAAAAATGGCGTGGCCCAGCGCACCAGACTGCTACAGACGTTGCCCGTCCACCAGCGCGTGTCAAGAGGAGCATCAGGGTTGAAATTGAACAGGTACGTCCCAGTAGCATGGATGAGGACGACGCCCAACGCGGCACAAGTGCGAATGTAGTCAGCGTAAAGGCGTTTCGGGCGGGGAGTGGAGACAGAAGAAGCCGCAACAGGCTCGGATGTTTTTTCGGGTGCCAGCTCGGTAGCGGAGCGCATCAAGGCGGGCATCCTGTCAGAAACGACACGCTCCCATGCGCTGATGATTTTGACAAACATTTCGGTTTAACTTTTGAAAAAGACGACGCAAACCACCACATGACTCCCAAACCAACAACGCCGCACAATGAAGAAAGCGCAAAGGAAACAACTAACGAGAGTTTTGCCAGCAAAACCTAGCTCAATTTGCCACCGACAACCAATTCTCCGCGTGCCCACGCCCCTACCCCGCGAACAGCCCTCATTTCGATGAAAATTTGTGGAAACGACATAGAATATGGGGCGAATGGCTATTTTTACCGCCGAAGGTTCTCACTATTTTTCTACTCAAAACGAAAAAACAATGTTACAAGAGCTTAAGAATTTCCTTCTTCGCGGCGACGTCATCACGCTCGCCGTGGCGTTCATCATCGGTGGCGCGTTCAATGATGTCGTCAAATCATTGGTAGCCGATGTCGTCACGCCAATTATTGGCATGATAAGCGGCAATCCCGATTTTTCGGGCATCAAGATTGGCGAGAGTATCATGATTGGCAATTTCATCAACTCGGTGGTCAGCTTCCTGATAGTAGGCACCTCGCTGTTTTTCCTCATAAAAGCAGCTGGCAAAAAAACCGAGGACGTGAAATAAAATTTTACGCCCATTGCAAAGGGCGCTCGCCGAAACGGCGAGCGCCCTTTTTTGCTTTTAAAATCATTGTTTGCCAAAAACCCGTTTTCAAAATTATGTTTTATTTAAAATTTCAAAAATTAGAAAAAGAAGCAGAAAATGAAGCCAAAGACCTGCCGCAATGCAAAAGACACATTTTTGACAAATTTTAATTTCACACTAACTTAACAAAAATATGTCTTTCCAATTTTTATTTGGCAAAGATAAATTATAGTACCTTTGCGCCGTTATTCGTTCACCAATCATAGTTTGAAAATGACTTTGAATCAACTCGTAGACGCACTTGATGCGCAAATCGTAAAGGGGGACATCATCGCCGCTTTTGACCAATTTGCCGCTGACAACTGTGTCACTTTTAGCACTTCGGCTGATAAGACCCAAAACAAAGCCCAAAAAGCAGAAGCCCTCCGCTGGTTTTTCGACAGCCTCGCTTCCGTCAATCGCATCGAGCGCATCGCCTCGAAAGTGGGCAAAGACGCCACCGACTCCCAGTTCGTGTTCGACTTCACCGATAAACTCGGCAACCACCTCGTTTTCAACGAAGTCATTCGCCGCACTTGGAAAGACGGCAAAGTGGTGGAAGAGCAATACCTCATGGGCGCCTCCATCCAAGACGAAAAACCCGCTGCCCAACCCGCCGCCAAAAAAGCGGAGCCTGTAGCTGACAAAAAACCCGCCGCCAAAAAAGCCGCTGAGCCTAAGGCCGACAAAAAACCCGCCGCTAAAACGGCCGCCGAGCCTGTCGCTGCGAAAAAGCCTGCCACCAAAAAAGCGGCTGGCAAGTAATTTCCAGACAGGGGCGAAACAAAACGAACCCAATAAGCTCGGTTGACAAAGGTCAGCCGGGCTTTTTTGTTTTCAGGATGAAACACATTCAGTGTTACTTTGCCAGCGAAATCGCAAGCAACGCGCCATGACAAAAAAAACATTCCTGCTCATACTCGACGGATGGGGCATCGGCACCAAACCCGAAGCCGATGCCATCAAACAAGCCAATACCCCCTATTTCGACTACCTTTGGAAAGAATACCCACACAGCACCCTCATCACCCACGGCGAGGATGTGGGCTTGCCCGACGGGCAGATGGGCAACTCGGAAGTCGGCCACCTCAACATCGGTGCCGGGCGCATCGTGTGGCAAGAACTGGCACGCATCAACAAAGCCGTCCGCGAGCGGGAACTCCATAATAATAAGGCATTGCTCGAGGCGCTTGACTACGCCAAGACGAACGGGAAAGCCGTCCATTTCATGGGGCTTGTCAGCGACGGCGGCGTGCACTCCCACATCGAGCACTTGAAGGCGCTCTGCGACATCGCCACCGAAAACGGCAACCAGCGCGTACTCATCCATGCTTTCACGGACGGGCGCGACTGCGACCCCAAGAGCGGCGCGGGATTCGTCGAAGATTTATTGAGGCACATTGAAGACCAACCGGTAAAACTCGCCTCCGTCGTCGGTCGCTACTACGCCATGGACCGCGACAAACGCTGGGAGCGCATCAAACTCGCCTACGATTTGCTTGTGAACGGGAGTGGCGAACAGGTGAACGACTTTCCTGCCGCCATTCGGAAAAGCTATGAGGCAGGCGTGACCGACGAGTTTTTGAAACCAATGCTCGCAACAAACATAGGGCAAAGGGCCACGCTCGACGAAGGAGACGTGGTCATAGCTTTCAATTTCCGCACCGACCGCTGCCGCGAAATCACCCAAGTGCTCACACAGGCGGATATGCACGAATACAATATGCACACCCTGCCGCTTCACTACGTCACCATGACGCGCTACGACGAGACCTTCCGCAACGTGCGGGTGATGTTTGAAAAAGACGACGTGCGCATGACGATGGGCGAGATTTTGGAAAAAGCAGGAAAAACCCAAGTACGCATCGCCGAGACGGAAAAATACCCACACGTCACCTTCTTCTTTTCCGGCGGGCGCGAGGAGCCTTTCAAGGGCGAGCGTCGCCTCCTTTGCCCTTCCCCAAAAGTGGCTACCTACGACCTCCAACCCGAAATGAGCGCACCCGACATCCGGGACGCAATTATGAAGGACATTCGAGAAAACGAACCCGATTTCATTTGCCTCAACTTCGCCAACACGGACATGGTGGGGCATACGGGGGTGTTCGCTGCCGCCATGAAAGCCGCCGAGACGGTGGACCAATGCTTAAGCCAAATCATCCCGCTCTCGCTCGAACACAACTATGCTTGCCTCATCATCGCCGACCACGGCAACTCGGACTACATGGTCAACGAGGACGGCTCACCCAACACGGCTCACACAAAAAATCCCGTGCCCTGCATCCTCGTCAGCCGACACCTGACTGGCCATGAAAAACTAAAAAACGGACGACTGGCCGACGTGGCCCCAACCCTGCTGGCCTTGATGGGCATGGAAAAAGGAAAGGAGATGACGGGGGAGAATTTGGTGAGCCGGCACTGACATTGTACCATGTTTCGCTAGGATTTGTCAGATGACCATCAGCGATTCCCGCTTTGTCGGGTTCTGAGGTGCCATCCCGGAAGAATGGAGGGGTTACATCTCAAAAACAGGCCGAGGTGTCACCTTTTTCGTTCCTCAAAAGTTACAAACCGAGAATGGCTGGAGGGCCATGCTCGCTCTCCCTGATTTTGAACAGATTGCGCTTTTAGCCATGCCCATGACTTGGCGGCGCGAAGTATATCACGCTGGTAAAACTTGATAGATAGTGCGCACCATGTTGGTCAAACCACCCCCAAAGGCTCAAACGCCTCGCCCAGAATCGTCTTCGCGTCCGCGCCCAGCCACCCTTCGAGCAGCGTGGCATACACCCGCCTGAAATCCACTTTGAATTTCAAATCGCCCTCATCCAAGTCGCCCAAGTCTGGCAGCGGGTTGAGCAGCCCTTGTTGTTTCAACCCGCCCCCCATGAAAAACATCAGGTTGGCCGTGCCGTGGTCGGTGCCCCCGGAGGCGTTCTGCGACACCCGGCGACCAAACTCCGAAAAGGTCGTCACGAGCACCTCGTTCCATTTCCCGTTGGCTTTCATGTCTTTGGCAAATGCCGCAAGCGCGTCGTTCATCTCCACGAACAGGCGCTTCTGCTGCCCCCCTTGATTGACGTGGGTATCAAAGCTGCCGAGCGAGACGTAGTAAATCGCCGTGTCGGTATCGGCTAAAATCAGCGAAGCGATGGTCTTGAGGCTTTTGCCCAAGCTTGTGTTGGGATAAGTAGCGGCGAGCGTTTTTTTGCGGCTTTGCTGAAAAAGGTATTCGGCACTGGAGAGCGTCTCCGCGAGCGTTTTGTAGAGATAATCAATGGGGGCCTCGTCGTCGTGGACTGGGCCGTGTGCTTCCGAATAAGCCGTGAAAAACGGGCTGCGTGTCGCCCGATGAAGTTTTTGGGCATCCTGCATGGCCAAGCCTTTCACCTGCTCTCCTTTGAGCGCAAGGCTAAGGGTGTCGTCAAGTTCCAAGGCAACGCTACTGCACGAGCCTTTCGTGGGGGCATTGCCCGCGCATTGTGCGTCGAGGTAGCGACCCAACCAACCAGTTTGCCAATATCGGTCGGCAGGGCTGGCTGAATGCCAGATGTCCATGCTGCGAAAATGCGAGCGGTCGGGGTTGGGATAACCCACGCTGTTGAGTATAGCCAGCTGGCCCTCGTCCCAAAGACTTTTCAGCCCGGTGAGCGAGGGGTGCAGGCCGCACTCTGAGTTCAAGGCTAGCGCGTCTGCTTGCTTGATGGCCAAGCGCGGGCGCTGTTTGTAGTAGATGTCGTTGCGCGTCGGCACGAGGGTGTTCAGGCCGTCGTTGCCACCGCTGAGCTGCAACACAACAAGGGTCTTTCCTTTGAAGGGCAACACGCCCGGCGCTTCAAAGGCTTTCAAAAATTTGGGCAGCATGAGCGAGGCGGTGGCCAAAGAGCTGCTCTTGAGGAAATCGCGGCGTTTGATAAGCATAGTCGAGTTGATGAAGGGTTTGCCCGGCCAAGCGAGGCGGACGAGGCTGAGCGGGGAGTGTTAGGACAACTGGTATTCGGGGGTAGCCATGAGTTGAATCAGGGTTGTTTTCACGAGCGATGCCCGATGGCTGCGGTCGGTGTGTTGTTGCAAAATGCTGACTGGCGGCTTGGGGTTTGGCATTGCCCACAGATATTGAGCCATGGTGGTCGTCAATTCATGTTCGGGTGTTTTTTTGAACAAATCCAACACGGGTTGCCACTCTACGGCGGCGGCGAACCCACGTTTGGCGATGTTCGGCCTGCTCTGTCCCATTTGCTGGTCGTCGTCGTCTTTGGTGTCCACGTCGAGGTCGCTTTGCGCGAACAGCATCTGCGGCAGGCGCAGACGCAGCATGAGCGAGCTGCTGTCTATCCAATTTTTGCCACCGGGCCATCCTGCCACATTGGGCGGGAAAAAGAGTATCTGGCCGAGGGCGCGCTGGAGCACCATTTGGCTTTCGGGATTGTCCAACTCCAGCGGCAAAGCGCGGCGTATGCCAACCCAGAGCTCGACGGGCGACTTGATTTTGTTGCCAGTGTTTTCGGGGGCATAAAACCAATCGGAGCGAGCGATGTCTTCGAGCAATCGCATAATTTGGTAGCCACTGTCGTAGAATCGGTCGGCGAGCCAAGCGATGCGGTCTTCCGGCACGAGGGTGTCGTTCACGAGATATTTGTAGGTTTTTCTGACGATGAACCGGGCCGTCTCTTTTTTTTCCAACAGGATGTGGAGCACATCGTCGCCGTTGAGTTTGCCCGTTTTGCCCAACACGGTTTTGGTGCCGTCGTCGTGGTCTGTTTTTCTGAACACAAAGTCGCCATTGAGCCGAAAGCCCCAACCCGTGAAGGCGCGGGCGGCTTCCTTGACATCCTGTTCGGTGTAGTGTCCGCGCCCGAGGGTGAAGAGTTCCATCACCTCGCGGGCAAAGTTTTCGTTGGGGTGCTTCTTTTTGTTCTGCTGGTTGTTCAGAAAAGCAAGCATGGCCGCCGACTTGGACACTCCGCGCATCAAGTCGCCAAAATTGCCCAGTGCGTGTTCGCGGACGACGTGTAGCATTTGTTGTTGGTAGAGGATGTTGATATTGCGGCTGGCGAAGTGTCCGTGCCAGAAAAGCGCCATTTTCTCACGGAGCTGTGCTTTGGAGTGCGTCATTTCTTCCATCCAAAGCAGGTTGAGGCTGCGCAGGTTGTCGCGGCTTTTTTCGCGGATTTCTTTTCTGTCGGCGGCATCGAGGTCTTTTCGCTCCATTTTGCCGATTTCGCCGATTCCCATTAGAAGTCCTTTCACGGCGCTGTCGGCCACATCAAAATAGATGGGCTTGGCGGCCAGCGATTCGTCGCGGAGCTTGGGCCACCAAGTGTTTTCGGGCAGGGAGGCCCAATTGTCCCAGCTCTTGGTGCGCGGGCCGAAGCCAAAGCGCCAAAGGAGATGTTGCAGTTTCTGACTCATACCATACATGGTGTTTTGTGTTTCGGTGGAATGCCACCGCACAGAGACGATTAAAAGAAGCGGGTGTTTAAGGCTTAACGGAACTTTAATTCACACATATCTTTGCCGCTCACTCCAAATCAACGAATCACCCGTCCGGCCACCTCATCGGGCGGACAAATCAACGAACAATGCAAAACATAGCCATCCTTACTGGCGGCGATTCGGAAGAACGGGTCATCTCGCTCAAAAGCGGTGCCGTCGTGCGCGAGCATCTGCCCAAATCTCGCTATCGCTCTTTCCTCATTGATGTTCAAAAAGCCGATTGGCGCGAGATGGATTCTGGTGTTCAGGTGGACAAAAACGACTTTTCACTCACCTTGCACGGCGAGCGCATTCGCTTCGATTGCGCATTTGCCGCGCTGCACGGCACCCCGCTCGAAGATGGCAAGATGCAGGGCTATTTGGAGATGTTGGGCATCCCCTACACTTGCTGCGACGGCTATGTGAGCGCACTCACGATGAACAAGCACAACACAAAGATGCAATTGGCACAATATGGCACGGTGCCGATGGCTCGGTCGGTGTTGTTGCGTCGAGGCGACAAGTTGGATGAAGCGCGGTTGCTGGCCTTGGGTTTGCCTCTTTTTGTGAAGCCCAACACGCATGGTTCCAGTTTTGGGGTCACGAAAGTGAAAACATTCGACGCGCTCCCGGCGGCCGTTGAAGAGGCTTTTCGATTCGACACGGAAGTGGTGGTGGAAAGTTTTTTGCCCGGCAGGGAATTCTCCAACGGGGTGCTTCGAGTGGATGGGCGGATAGTGGCGCTGCCTGTGACGGAGATTATCCCGGAAACGGAATTTTTTGATTTTGCAGCTAAATACGAAGGAAAATCGCAGGAGGTGACACCCGCCGATTTGCCATCCGAACTGGCCCGCCAATGTCAAGAACGCTCTCGATTCCTGTATGAAGCCTTGCGCTGCCGGGGGGTGGTGCGTTTTGATTATATTTTGGTGGACGGCACTTTCCACTTTTTGGAAGCCAACACGATACCGGGCATCTCGCCCGCGAGCATCGTGCCGCAACAGGCACAAGCGCATGGATGGCCGCTGGGCGAGTTTTTTGCCTTGCTGATAGAAGAAGCCTTGCGATAGGCGCTGATAACAAAAAGCCCCCCGCAAGCCTTTGCTGCGGAGGACTTTCCTAATTGTCACCAACTTTCACATTTTCATGCATTCTCACGACCTCTGGGAAAATCTTTATTTTGCGTGATGATGACTCACCAATGGCTATTTTGTCGGGCGTATTTTGGAAAGAGGTTGGCCAGCATTTGTCGGCCATCTGTCCCCATGAAAGTTATCTTGCCTGTTTCTATTTCATACATGGCTCCCACGAGGTTCAGGTCTTCTTGCTCTATCAATTCTCGGATAATGGAACTCGACTGAATGATGTGTTCCATGGTGCGCAGTATGTGTTGCCGCGCCACGTTTTTTACAAAGCGTTTGTTTTTTGAGTGACGTCCCTCAGGTAGTGTTTCCGTTTCGGCCAAAATGGAGAGGCGGAGGCGTTCCGTCAGCCCGGCCATGCTGCCGAACGAAATGTCGTCGCAAGCAGCCTCGACCGTGCTGCAATGAGTGTGCCCCAACACCATGATTAGTTTTGAGCCTAAACTGGCACAAGCGTATTCCACGCTACCCAAAGCATCGGCACAAACAGCGTGGCCAGCCAAGCGGATGTTGAAAATGTCGCCCATGCTTTGGTCAAAAATCAGTTCGGGCGATATATTCATGTCGCTACAGCTGAGCACTGCCGCCAGTGGTTTGCGCCGCGCCTCGGTTTCCTGCCAAATTTGGAAAAGGATACGGCCATGATGTGGGTTGTTGAGAAAGCGTTCGTTGCCTTCTTGCAACAATTTGAATACGCCTTCCGGTGTCAAAGACTGCCCGTCCCGATGAGAAGATTGCATGATAGTGGGAAGGTGGGTTTAAGTGAAAATGCAGACAAGCTCCGAGAACTCGGAGTCCGTCCAAGAGACTTCAGTCTTATTCGTTCACTTAAACTTCAGGAGGAGGGCTTTCCAATTCGTGCGCCATTTCGGAAATCGGGGCAAGCACGAGGCTGGTTTTTGTATTTGCCAGTAAGCAGCCTCCTTTGAGGAGATGGGCAGGAGGCAGATAGTTGTTTTCGTCTTTATCTCGTTTTTCGGATTCGTTTTCTTCGCTTTTTTGAGTCTTGTTCTCGTCGTCGTCCTCACTGTCCTCAAAATCGGCGATTTGTTCGCTCAATGTCTGACCATCCAAATCATGGTCGGCCTTCAGCAGATGCTGAAAGTCTTCTGCCAATAGCAGCATGATGATAGCGAACAATATGGAGTGAAGACCGTATGACATAAGTCAACCATTGCGTGTGCAAAACTATGTAATTTTGCCGGGCTATTTTACCAAAATATTGCCAGAAATGGTTTTTGTCGGCTGAAATGCAAATTCACGACATTTGGGAAGGGGATTACTTTTTATCCGCCGCCGTAGAATCTGGCTTGGGTTCCACGAAATAGATGATGCGCGTCAGCCATAAGGTAGTATCGGGTTCTTCCATTGGGTCGGTGACATATTCTTCCACCACAGGCAATCTGCTTTGCAGTTTTTTTGCGTTCATGTAATCGTCTATGGCGAGGTGTGCCTCCATCGTCTGGAAATGGGGGCCAAAATAGTCAACCATCAACGCTTTGCCTCCCAGGGAGAATGTCTCCACGCTGTCCAATTTAGCGTTTTCCTCTACGGGGATGGCCGCTGCCACATCGGTTTGTTCGCCCCATTGCCAAAACAAGCCGGAGGGCATCCCTGCCGCGGTCAGCTTTTTTTCTGTTGTCAAATCCATGAGCGCGGGGAATTGGGATGCGAAATAGGTGTGGATGTCTATGGTGTCCAACACGCTGCGCACACCCACATAGTGGAGCGTAGGCAATTCGGTTTCTACCACCACATAGCCCCTGAACTTGGGGTGCGCGATTTGTTCGCAGACGCTCTTCAAATGCTTTAGCCCATCAGCAAAGTCGCGCCCTACAAAAGCGTTCACGTCGGTCAGCATGGCAAAGGCATTCCATGGGAAAGGAATGTGCATGTCGAGCGTCCAAGTGACGTGGGTAGTGCTGCCGTTGTCTTTCAGCACAAAATAGGCTGGCGAGGTGCCCCATTCCGAAAATTGTACTTCCAATTCGACGCGTTCCGGCGAGGCAGATTTGAGTTTTTGGGAGCCAGTGCCTACTTTTTTATTGCCGCTCCAAGTGTACAGAGCGCCCGGTTCGCCATCCGTGCCGATGATTTCGGTTTTCAGATATGGGTCATAGACATGCCATGGCGACCAGTTTTTGAAGTTTTTGAACAATCGTACCTGCTCATATACGATGTCGCGGGGCGCGTCAATCTCTGTGCTGCGCTCTATTCGATATTCCTTTTTTGCAAAAATCCCCAGAAGCATCCACAGCCCGCCGAGACCCAAAATGGTGTAGAGAATAAATTTCAATGCTTTCATGGCAAAAGTTGTTCGGTAAAAAAGCCGACGCGAAGGTACTCTAAGTGCGAATAGACTTGTTGCGGTGGAGGGCTTTGAGTGAAGGGGATTGTCGTTTTTTCGACTGACAAGGCAAATTTTGCAATCGAAATCGGGCATATTCGGCGAAAAATTTAACGAAGCCAGTCGGAAAAAGGGCTTTTCCTTCGCCAAAGGACTCCACCGCAACGAGTCTAATACTGTTTGTCAACAAAAAAAGGCCGCATGTTGCGGCCTCTGCATTAAAATTCATCCATCCTGTTCCGATAAAAACCCACTACTGCCCACACTACACCGCAAAGCTTTCGCCGCAACCGCAGGTGCGTGTGGCGTTGGGATTGTTGAAGGTGAAGCCTTTGCCATTCAGCCCGCCGCTGAACTCCAGCGTGGTGTTGAACAGATACAGAAAACTTTTGAGGTCGGTCACCACTTTCACGCCGTTGTCCTCAAAAATTTGGTCGTTGGGTTTTGCTTCATTGTCAAAATCCAACTTGTAAGACAGACCGGAGCATCCGCCACTGGTGACGCTCACTCGAATGAAGTACTCGTCGGACAGTTTGCTCGACTGACGGACTTCCTGAATTTTCTGCTTGGCGCTGTCTGCTACGTAAATCATTTGATAAGAACGAATTGAAGGACACGTCTTGCAGGAGACGTATCGAACGTTTTGAAAAATCAAGCGGTCGCAGCCTCCACTTTTGCTTCGGCAGCAATGCCGTTTTTGGTCTGATAGTCTTTGATGGCCGCCTTGATAGCGTCTTCGGCCAACACGGAACAGTGAATTTTCACGGGCGGGAGCGCCAATTCTTCCACGATGTCCATGTTGTCAATGGTCATGGCCTCGTCAAGGCTTTTGCCTTTGAGCCATTCGGTTGCGAGCGACGAAGAAGCGATGGCAGAGCCGCAGCCAAACGTTTTGAATTTGGCATCGCGGATGACGCCTGTTTCCTCATCTACTTCTATTTGGAGACGCATCACGTCGCCACACTCGGGAGCACCCACGAGGCCAGTGCCCACATTCTTGGCGTCTTTGTTCAGGACACCCACGTTGCGCGGGTTCTTGAAATGGTCGAGGACTTTTGTTGAATATGCCATGTCAATAAGCGTTGTTGGTTTGTTGATTTTTGTTTGCCCCTGTTTATTGGGAGATATTTGTTCCAATGCTGGAAAATGCGTGTCAAGTTTTTGTCTTCCTGAAAATCGAATACCAAAACCCCTTCACAGTGTAGTAGATTCTGTAAATAAGTTGAGTAAACGGGTCGGGAGGGCTTTGTACTGGCATTTTCCGTCGCAATTTTTGGTGAATGAAAATTTGTGCAAAACTGAAATCCCAAAATCAATTTTCTCTCACTCCCCAATTATCAGATTCAATCAATGCGCTGCCCACTCGATTTTCGTCAAATCTACCCCATCTTTATACATTTCCCAAATCGGGCTTAGCTCGCGCATGTGATTGACGCCTTCGGTAACGGCTTTGATAGCGTAGTCCACCTCTTCTTCGGTCGTGAAACGCCCCAACGAAAAGCGAATGGACGAGTGAGCCAAATCGTCGCCTAAGCCCATGCCCACCAACACATAGGATGGTTCGAGCGAGGCGGAAGTGCAGGCAGAACCGGAAGAGACGGCAATATTCTGGTTGAATGTCATCATCAGCCCCTCGCCTTCGACGTGTTTGAAAGAGATATTGGTGACGTGCGGCATGCGGCTATTGATGTTGCCGTTGACTTTTGTTTCTTCGAGTTGGGTCAATGCTTGCTCGAGCTTGTCGCGCAATCTTCTCAGACGCTCCGCGTCCTCGTGCATCTCGGCTTTAGCAAGCTCGGCAGCCTTGCCGAAGCCTACGATGCCCGGCACGTTGAGCGTGCCGGAGCGCATTCCGCGTTCGTGGCCACCACCGTCCATTTGAGCGGTGACTTTCACGCGGGGATTTTTTCGGCTCACATAAAGCGCCCCCACGCCTTTTGGCCCGTACATTTTATGTGCCGTGAACGACATGAGGTGAATACCGACTTCACGCGGGAGGGTCGGGATTTTGCCTACCGCCTGCGTGGCGTCAGAATGGAACAGCACCCCGTGTTTTTCACATATCAAGGCGATTTCGCGCATGGGCTGAATCACTCCCGTCTCATTGTTGGCCCACATGATGGACACCAGGATGGTGGTCGGCTTGATGGCGGCTTCCAGTTCGGCAAGGTCCACCAACCCGTCTTCTTTCACTTTCAGGTAAGTGATTTCTGCTCCCATCTTTTCCAAGTGTTTGCATGTGTCGAGAATGGCTTTGTGTTCGGTTTCGGCGGTGATGATGTGGTTTCCTTTTTTGGCGTACATCTCAAACACGCCTTTGAGCGCGAGGTTGTTGCTCTCAGTGGCCCCCGATGTGAAGATGATTTCCTTGTCTTCCGCTTCCAGCAGCGCGGCGATTTGTTCGCGGGCATAATCCACTGCATCTTCCGCTTCCCAGCCAAATTGGTGGCTACGGCTGGCCGCGTTGCCGTGTTTTTCGTAAAAATAGGGCACCATTGCATCCACCACACGAGGGTCGCAAGGTGTGGTGGCATTATTGTCCAAATATATGAGTCGGCGCTTTTCCATGTGCTTTATTTAGATTTAATCAAGTGCAAAGGTAAACAGGGTTTTGGAAAAAAGGTTTGTGGCCGAATGATGAATTGCAAATGAAATTTGATGGTCGGGCAGCAGGCAGGAAATTCTACTTTTGCAGGGTAAATACCGTGTTCCCATATCCTAACAATGGAACATTGCAAAACGGATAGCCATGACAATAAGCGATAATTTTTTCTCCGATTTCCCGCCCGTCAGCAAGGAAGCGTGGCTCCGGCAGATTGCCAAAGACTTGAAAGGCAGGCCATTGGAGGAACTTGACTGGATGTTGGATGAGGGCTTGCGGGTGTCGCCTTTTGCACATGCGGACGATTTTGCCCAGCCACCCACGCCGATGCTCGGACGACCCACCCATTGGGAAATCTGTGAGGACGTGCTGGTGGCCGACCCCGTGGCAGCCAATCGCCAGGCCTTAGAGGCGCTGGAAGGAGGTGCTGAGGGGCTGCGCTTCATTTTTGAGACCTCTCCCGATTGGGCTGATTTCCAGCAGGTTTTTGAAAAAATCCATCTTGATTTCATCGGACTGCATTTTGCAGGCGCTGGAGTACGCGGCAACCCGGGGCTGGTGTTGGGCTTTTTGGAGCGTCTGGCGCAGCAGCGCGACACCCCACCCCAGCGACTGTGCGGCTCTTTTGCATACGACCCGGCTACCTCGGCAGGCATTGTGGACTGGCGCTATTTGGTTGATTTGCTCGGTTTTGCGAACACACAATTCCCTCGGTTCAAATTGGCGACGATTGCAGTCAATTCATCCCCTTCCGCCGAAACTTTGGGAGCAGGATTGAAACACGCCAACTTGTACTTTCAGAAACTTACCGAACGTGGTTTGTCTGCGTCGGCGGTAGCTGGTGCGTTGCAGCTGTCCGTTGTCATTGAAAAAAGTTATTTTCTCGAAATTGCGCGTATTCGGGCGCTCAAGTTGTTGTGGTTGAATGCCCTGCAAGCTTGGGGGGCACCGCTCGAATATCCGGTGGTGGAGGTCTCGTTCCGGCCAGAGGCATATTCTGACGAACTATACACGAACATGATTCGCGCCACCACGATGGCAATGTCGGCGGTGTTGGGCGGAGCTGACAGGCTGACTGTGCTGCCCTACGATGAGGGTCGGGAGGCGCTGGCAACTTATTCGAAGCCTTTCAGTCGCCGCATCGCTCGCAACGTGCAGCATCTTCTGAAAATGGAGGGGTTTTTCGACGAAATCCCGGACGCGGCAGCGGGTAGTTATTACATTGAGCAATTGACCCAACAGCTGGCCGAACGCGCTTGGGCTTCGTTTCGGCAGGCATAAAAAAAAATCCGCCTCACAGCCTGTGCCGCAAGACGGATTCACTAAACCTCATGGAACAATCGGGATGTGGAGGCGCTTGCTGCGTTGTCTCTTTCTCCCGTTATCTTTTTTTCTAGAAAACGGCTTAGGGCCGTTCGGTGTCACATACTCAGCACTTTCACTTCCACGCGCTGGTTCTTTTTGCGACCTTCGGGTGTCACGTTCGGCTCTACCGGCATGGTCCAGCCAAAACCTTTGTATTGGACGCGCTCAGCGGCGATACCTTTCTCTATCAACCACTCGGCTACAGCCTTGGCGCGTTCGGTGGAGAGAGTGTTTGCAAAATCCACGTTGGGCCACATTTGGTTGTTGGTGTGCCCGCGCACTTCGATAGTGATGCTTTGGTGCTCGTTGAGGAACTCGAACAGGCGCTCCAGCTCGAACTCGCTTTCTGCTTTCAGCACGGATTTGTCGGCATCGAAGTAGAGTTTTTCCAAGCGGAAAATGCTGCCTTTTCTGAGGGTCTTGCCACCGAGCTTGGCCGATACTGGCACTGCCGCCTTTTCGGGTGCCGCAGCTACTGGCTCTCTGAGCGACACTTTCATTGGCTCGACTTTTTTGGGCGTTTCCATCACGACCGATTTGGGCGCTTCTGCCTTGGGCGCTTTGGGCATGGCGAAGAGGATGGCGGGGTCTTCGGAAGCCAGCATGTCAGTAGGCTGGCCGGGTTGAGCCACAGCGATGCGCACCACGTCGCCGACACCGTAGATGTCGCCCAGCTGGGACAAGATGGCTTGGTCGTCATAGTTGTCGCTTTTCGTGTAAACGACGGTGGTGTTGCCGTACTTGAAATCGGTGGCTGTGGAGTGGATTTCGTTTTGGGCCGTCGCCACGCTTGCGACAAACAGGAGGGACAGCGCGAGTTGATTGTTGAAATTCAGGATGATATTCATGGCAAATCAGATTTGAGAGTGGATTGAAAGAATATTGTTCGTGGGTTGGTTTATTTGCGGCTTGTGAGTTCTTTGCGTTTGCGAGCTTTTTCTTGCTCGATGATTCGTTTGTACAGGTTTTTGTCTTCGATGATTTCTTTGAGGCTGCGGTCCCAGAGGGGGTCTTTGTCGTTCCAGCCAGTGATTTTGATTTCGGTGCGGCGGTTGAGCTGATGTTCGTATTCCGAGCAGGCTACCCCGTTGCCGCATTTGTTGATTAGTTGGGTCTCTCCGTAGCCTTTGGCCGTGATGGATTCGGGGTCAACCCCGCAGTTGGCAATCATGTAGTCAACGGCGGATTTTGCGCGTTTGTCCGAGAGTGTCAGGTTGTAGGCATCAGAGCCACGCGAATCGGTATGCGAGCCGAGTTCGAATTTCAGCCCCGGATTGTCTTTCAAAAAGGTTGCCAACTTGTCGAGGTTTTTGGCGGCATCAGGACGAATGTCCCATTTGTTGAAGTCGTAGTAAAGATTTTTGAACTCGAAGCGTTTGCCGATGTGGAGCGAGTCGAGGTCAATGGCGCCCAAGAAGTAGCCCACCTCGTTGCCGTGGGTCATCAATGGCACCACGTCTGGCTCTTTCACCCCCATGCCGTCCACGCAGAGGATACAACCATTCACGTTGACGTACACTTCCACGCGGTGGTTGAGGTAGCCCGGTTTGCGCACCAGGATGGTGTAGTGATTGCCTTCGGCAAAGGAGAAATTGAAGGTGGCCTTGGGCCATTTCTCGAGCGTGAGTTCTTGCGTTTTGGTGGTATTGTTGTAAATCTCCACCTTGCAGTCGCGGAGGGTGTTGATGGGGTTGTGCTCATAAGCCTTGTCGAACAAGGTGATGTCGAACACATAACCCGGCTTGCGCTCCAGCCCCAGTTTGGCTTTCAGCTTGCCATTCTTGTCGGGGGCCATCACCACGTCCTTCATGAAGAAGGTCTGGCGGTCTGCGAGAATCTTGTAGCGTTCCACCTTTGGCACCTCGATAGAGAAATATCCTTCGTCGTCGGTAGCGGCAAAGGCAAGCGGGAGAATCATCACGTCGTCATAGACCGTCACGACGGCTTGATTGAGCGGCGCGCCGCTTGCGCGGTCCACCACGAAGCCTTCTGCAACGACGCTCGGCTCTTTTCTTTGGCCTGCCGCTATGAGGGGGAGGGCAAGCGCGAACAGGAGTGCGATTTTTTTGAAATGTGTCATGGCTAATTAGTTTTGGTTAAATGGTGGATGCGTGATTTAAAAAAAACGTGAACGAGATACAGACTTGCGAACCCCGTGCCAGTAGCGAGCGGACATAGCGTTTTAACAAAAAAAATTTTTCATTAAATTTTTTTTAACGGATAAGGCTTCGTACAATCCGCCGCCAAAAAGCAGCAAAATCGGCTAAAAAGAGACCAAATTCTCCAAAATTGGTAAGCAAAAGGCCGAACCGCTCAACGCGATTCGGCCTCACAATTTTTAGAAATGTAAAATGGGCGACAAACAAAGGTGGTAATGGCACGGGCCTCGCTTTCAGCTCGACTCTCTCCAAATCGCGCCGCCGAAGCGGTCAATATAGCACCACTTGCCGTCTGAAATGACCAGTGCCAACCCATCGCGGAAAGGCGTGGCCGAGTCGTAGGTGGCTGGTATGGCGACTTGCCCTTCCGTGTTGATGTATCCCCAGCGCCCATTGATGCGCACCTGTGCCAGCCCGTCGGAGAACACTCCGGCATCCTCGAATTTTGGCATGATGACGAGCTTGCCCGTTTTGTCAATGTACCCATAAGCGCCGTTGATTTCCACAAGTGCCAATCCTTCGCCAAAATCGCCCGCGAGGTCGAACATCGGCTCCACGGCGATGGCTCCTTGCTGGCTCACGAAGCCGTACTTGCCATCGCGGTAGGCCAGCGCCATGCCATCGAAAAACTCTCCGTGCGCATACCCCTTCACAAACTCAAACTGAGGCGGCACCACCGCCTGCCCCGCCCGATTGACAAGTCCCCACAGGATGCCGCGCATCACCACCGCCACATTTCCCTGAAATGGCTGCGCCGTGTCCCATGCTGGCTCAATCTCGAATTGGCCCTGTGTGTTGACGAATCCCCATTGGTCGCCGGCGGCGGCAGGAGCCAGCCCATCGCGGAAATTGCCGGTGGCGGAAAAGTTGGGCTTTATGGCAAACTGCCCTGTTTGATTGATGAAGCCCGCACGCCCCTCAAAGGCGACAGGGGCCAAGCCGCCATGGAAATCACCTGCTTCCTCGAACATCGGCGGGATAGCCACATTGCCTCGCCCGTCGGTGTAGCCCCATGCTTGCACCCATTGGGCGCGTGCCAGACCTTCCTCGAAGAACCCCAACGAACGATACAAACGCTTGATGGACAGACGGCCTGCCGCGTCGAGCAGCGCCCACTGCCCATTGAGCCGGGCGGCGGCAAAGCCGTTTTTGAATTCGCTCACCTCCAAATACTGCGGCTCTATCGCCACCTCGCCGTGGGCGTTGATGAATCCGAAATAACCGTTTTCGCGGATTTTGAAGAGTGGTTTGTGCATGAAAGGTGGTGGTACGCTTGCTGATGTGTCAAGATTGGACTTGTAGCGGTCTCTTCGCCAAGGCAGCCTCTGCCACAAGTCTATTGAGGGCAAAAGTATGCAATTCGGTATTTCCCAAAATAGAGGCTGGCCAGCCACTCACATTGCTTTGTTCGTTGCCTCGAGCGCCATGCGCACCCTCGGATGGAAGAGGTTGATGGTTTCTTTGAGGTATTCGGTGTCCAAGTGTGTGTAAATTTCGGTGGTCGTGATGCTCTCGTGCCCCAACATATCCTGCACGGCTTTGAGGTCGGCACCGCCTTCCACGAGATGCGTGGCGAACGAGTGGCGAAAGGTGTGTGGGCTGATACGTTTGGCGATGCCTGCTTTTTCAGCCAATGCCTTCACGATATGGAACACCATGACGCGGGTGAGGCGATGCCCGCGCCGATTGAGAAAAACGATGTTCTCCTGACCGGGGCGAATGTTGTCTTGCCGACTGCGAATGTGCTCGAGGTAAAGATTTAGGTATTTCACGGCTTCATAGCCAATCGGCACCAACCGCTCTTTGTCGTTTTTGCCCACGACTTTCAAAAAACCTGCTTCGAGGAAAAGGTTGGTGAGTTTGAGATTGACCAATTCGCTCGCCCGCAGCCCGCAAGCGTAGAGCATCTCCACAATGGCGCGGTTGCGCGTGCCTTGTGGCTCGGAGAGGTCTATGGCGGCTAGCATGGCTTGTATTTCGTGGACGGACAACACCACTGGCATTTTTCGGCGCAGGCGCGGGCTTTCGAGCAATTCGGTGGGGTCGTCGTCCGTCATATCCTCCACCATCAAAAATTTGTAGAACGCCCGCAACCCGGAGATGAGCCGCGATTGGCTACTGGCTTCCAGACCCAGTTTGTTGACCCAAAAAATGAATTTTTCCAAATCGCCTTGCCGCACGGCCAACGGAGGAAGGTCTATTTGTTCGATTTCGAGGTACCGCACAAATTTTTGCACGTCATTGAGGTACGCCTCCGCTGTGTTGGCGCTGAGCGAGCGTTCGAGAAGCAGATAAGCGCGGAAGGCGCTGAGTGCGGATGACCAGTTCACGCGGCAAAGTTTTTAGAAGCTATTGGATACTTCGCTCCGCCGGGTTTTGGGCAAGGCTAAGAGCGCAATCTGTTCAAAATCAGGGAGAGCGAGCATGGTGAACTGACAAATCATAGCGAATCAAGGTATAAACACGCCAATGCGCGCAAGCATGGCATGACCGTTATTCTTGCAAGCGGTCTTGCCACACCTATTCAACACTCAAAAGTGCGCCCACCCTTGCGCCTTCAAATCGTGCAGGTTCCCGCCTTTGGTGTTGAGTTTGATGCCGTCTTTGGCCTCCAAAATTTCGCCTGCGATGTAGATGTCCGGCAGGAATTTCACCTTGTCCACATCGTTGGGGTCAATGGTGAACAGGAGCTCGTAGTCCTCGCCGCCGTTGAGGGCGCAGGTGATGGGGTCGAGCTTGAATTTGAGCGCAAGCAATTGGGCTTCCTGATGGATGGGCACGCCGCTTTCTTCTACCAATGCCCCGACTTTGCTTTGTTTGCAAATATGAAAAATCTCGGAAGCCAGCCCATCCGAGATGTCAATCATGGCAGTTGGTTTGAGCGGTATTTTTCTGAATGTCTCAATCATGTCTCTGCGGGCTTCGGGTTTGAGCTGTCGCCCCACCACATATTTCTGCCCTTCCAAATCGGGTTGCACGTCGGGGTTTTCCTGCCAAATCCGCTTTTCTCTTTCCAGCAATTGCAGGCCGAGATAGGCGGCTCCGAGGTCGCCGGTGATGCAGATGAGGTCGCCGGGGCGTGCGCCCGACCGATAGACGAGTTGACTTTTTTCGCATTGGCCAATGGCCGTGACGCTGACGATAAGACCCTTGAGCGAGGAAGAAGTGTCGCCTCCCACGAGGTCCACGCCGTAAGCGTCGCAGGCGGCCCGAATGCCCGCGTAGAGCTCGTCGAGCGCCTCCACGGAAAAACGGTTGGAGATGGCGATGGAGACGGTAATTTGGCGCGGGAAGGCGTTCATGGCGTAAATATCCGACAGGTTGACCACCACGGATTTGTAGCCAAGATGCTTGAGCGGCATGTATGCGAGGTCGAAATGGATGCCTTCGACGAGCATATCGGTGCTGACGACGGTGCATAGGCCACCGTTGTCAATGACTGCCGCGTCGTCGCCCACACCTTTAATAGTAGATGGTTGTCGCAAGGGAAAATCCCGCGTGAGGTGTTCGATGAGGCCAAATTCGCCGAGGGTGTTGACGTCAGTGCGCATGGAGTGGGTTTGAAGGTTGCTGCCTGCCTAGTGAGGAAAAATCGCGGCGTGCTTGCAAGCGGACGGATGTTTCCAACATGACAAAAAAAACAGACAGTAGCCGGATGTTGGGTATTATTTATATGCCGTTCGACCTTTTCATGGCAAGGCGGCGCAAGGTACGCCCAATTCACAAAATACGCCCCTGCCACCAAGTTGCGAGGCATCATGTCTATGGAAAAATGGCTTGGCTGGCTCAAGTTCTCGCCAATCCGGGTATGTTTTTGCCCGCTTGCTCGAACCCTTACACACTAACCTTGTTTACCCTGCCGCATGAAACACCTATCATATCTCAACAAATTTTTCTGGAAATACCGATGGCGCTTGCTGTTGGGCATTTTGTTCGTGGGGCTGGCCAACTGGTTCAGGGTTTGGCAACCCAAAGTGATTCGCAACGCGCTCGACACCGTGGTGGAGCGCGTCGGCTACTACAAGGAACACGGCGGCATCGCGGCGCACCCAGAAGCGTTTGGCGAGCTGGGGCGGCAAATCGCTTGGTTTGGCGGGGCTGTCATTGGTTTGGCGCTGCTGATGGGTTTGTTCATGTTTTTCATGCGGCAAACGATTATCGTGGTGAGCCGCCTTATCGAATACGACATGCGCAAGGAAATGTTCGCGCATTATGAAAAACTCGACCTCGCTTTTTACAAGCGCAACAGCACGGGCGACCTCATGTCGCGCATTTCGGAAGACGTGTCGAAGGTTCGGATGTTCCTCGGCCCCACTATTTTGTATGGCCTCGACTTGATTTTCCTTTTCATTCTGACCATATCCTCCATGCTCAATGTGAGCCTCACGCTCACGCTGTGGTCGCTGCTGCCCTTGCCTTTTTTGAGCATCTCGATTTATTGGGTCAGCACGCTCATCAATCGCCGCAGCGAAAAAATCCAGCAGCAATTGGCGGTGCTCACTAGCACGGCGCAAGAGGTTTACAGCGGCATTCGGGTGGTGAAAAGTTATGTGCAGGAAAAAGCGATGGGACGCTGGTTTGCCGCTCAAAGCGAGGAATTTCGCCAAAAGTCACTCAAATTGATTCGGATTGATGCCTTTTTTTTCCCGTTGATGGCGCTGATGATTGGCGTGAGCACTATCATCACGGTGTATGTCGGGGGCTTGCTCGTGATGGAAGGAAAAGCAACGGCGGGCAATATCGCCGAGTTTGTCATTTACATCAATATGCTGACTTGGCCAGTGACGGCCATTGGGTGGATTGCCTCGCTGACCCAGCAGGCCGCGGCCTCACAAAAGCGCATCAATGAATTTTTGAAAACACAACCCACTATCACTAACCCAGTGGCCAGTCAGCCATCCTCGGCAATTGCCCATACAGCATCCAACGGCCAACAGCCTTCGGACTACAGCCTTAGCGGCCATATCCGCTTTGAGAATGTCTCCTTTGTGTATCCCGACACTGGCATCAAAGCTCTTGAGAATGTATCGTTTGAAATTATGCCCGGCCAAAAAATGGCCATTATCGGTCGGACGGGCAGCGGCAAGACGACCCTCGCGGATTTGTTGGTGCGGATGTACGACGCGACGGAAGGCCGCATCCTGATAGATGGCAAGGACATCCGCGAACACGACCTGTCCCAATTGCGCCGTCGCATTGGGTATGTCCCCCAAGACGTGTTTTTGTTTTCCGACTCCGTCTATGGCAACATTGCTTTTGGCAAAGAGGGCATTGAACGCGAGAAGGCTGTTTTTTACGCAAAAAGCGCCGCGGTGCACAACGACATCATGGATTTGCCGGAAGGCTACGACACGCTGGTCGGAGAGCGCGGCGTGACGCTTTCAGGCGGCCAAAAACAGCGCGTGAGCATCGCTCGCGCTTTTGCCAAACAACCCGACGTGGTCTTGCTCGACGACTGCCTCTCGGCGGTGGACACCAACACGGAGAGCCAGATACTTGGCTATTTGGAGACGGCATTGGCCGACAAGACAGCCATCATCATCACGCATCGCATTTATTCCATGTTGCAGTTCGACAAAATCATCGTGCTCGACAACCACCGCATCGCGGAGGAAGGCACGCATGAGGAGTTGCTCGCTCTGGGCGGTTACTATGCGGAATTGTTTGAAAAACAAGCGGAGCAGTGAGGAAGAGAGGCAGGCTTTTTTGATAGATAGGGAATGTGTGAAAAAACTATGTTGCACTGCCCTTTGCCCTCATCTACATCGTGCCTTTTAAAATTCTGTTCCAATAAAGCCACGGCAGAATGTATCGCTTGAGCACCCACATGGTCCAGCGTTCTTTCGACTGGTCGAAGGGGAAGGTCTCCGTAGGGTTGTTGTCGTAGTCGAATTCGGCGAGCATGAGTTTGCCATAGCCCGTGATGATGGGGCAGGAGCTGTAGCCGTTGTATTGTGCGGAAGGGGTTCGGCCATCCATAGCGGCGAGCAGGTTTTGCACGAGCACGGGGGCTTGTTTGCGCACAGCGGCACCCGTCTTGGAATTGGGCATACCGGAGGCATCGCCGAGCGAAAAGATGTTCGGGTATTTGCGGTGCTGCAAGGTGAGTTTGTCCACGTCCACCCATCCTTTTTCGTTGGCGAGGGGGCTGTTGCGCACAAAGTCTGGGGCGCTTTGCGGCGGCGTGATGTGCAGCATATCAAAATGTTTGATGATTTCCGACACTGAGCCGTCGGGGGCGGTCACTTTGAACGTGGCCTCGCGCGCGGGGCCGCTCACGCGGATGAGGTCGTGTTTGAAATGGGTGGCGATGCGATAGCGTTCCACCACTTTGCGGAGCGTTTTGGCGTATTTTTCAATGCCGAAAATCACGGTGCCGCCGCTGCAAAATTCCAACTTCACTTTGTCGGAAAGCCCTGCCCTGCGGATGTGGTCGCCTGCGAGGTACATGATTTTTTGTGGTGCGCCGCCGCATTTCACCGCCCCGCTCGCAGCCGTGAAAATCGCCGTGCCTTCTTTCAGATTTTTCAAACACTCGAACGTGTAAGGCGCGTAAAGGTGGGAATACACGCTGCATACGCCGTTTTTCCCCAGCGTTTCGGGCAAGCCTTCGATTTGGCCCCAGTTCAGCTGAATGCCGGGGCAGACAATCAGGTGATCGTAGCCGATGATTTTGCCGTCGCGGGTGAGCACGGTGTTGGCCTCCGGCTGAAATGTGGCGACGGCATCCTTGAGCCATTCGGCGCCTTTGGGGATGTAGTCCGCTTCGTTGCGAATCGTGTCGGCCACGTCATAAACGCCGCCGCCCACCATTGTCCAAGCGGGCTGGTAGTAGTGTTTTTCCGAAGGTTCGATGATGCCGAGTTGGAGTTTCGGGTTTTTGCGAAGCAGTTGAGCAGCCACAGAAAGCCCGGCGTTGCCGCCGCCGACGATGAGAATTTGATATTTCATGGAATATTCGCTTTGTATAGTCAACGCAAATCAGCCCCGTCCGCTTCACTTGGCCGAGCAAGCCCCTGAGTACAGGGTCTGACAAGGTGGTTTTGAACGAACGGTGCTCGCAATCCTTTGGAAATCATGCAAATCAATCAAGGAAATCCCTGCCTTGCCAACGGGCAGATTCAAATCCTCTTTAATCTGGGTATAACAAGCACAAAGCTACACCTGCCCCTCGTTTTCCTTGTTGAACAATTGTCACACAACGAAGTGATTGTAATCAGCGCTTCGCCCTGAGAGTGTTCACAAAACTGTGTCATCCTCCCAATTAGGGCAATGAGAAAACGTAGAGACACAGAGGCACAGAGTTTTTGGTTTTCGATAATTTACGCTCCTTTGAGGCAGTGTTTGCCGTGTAAAAAAACATATAGGAAGGTTCGGCACACTTTTCTGAACGCTCTGGCCTAAAAGGCATGACTTGGATGCCAACAACGCCCCTTTCAGCTCATTCAACCCGTAATTTTTCTTTCTTTTGCAACGCTATCCAGTACCCGTTGTATGCCCGTTCTTGCCAACACCGACTGCCGCGACCGCGACGAGATACGCGCCGCATTCCTGCCCTTCGCACGGCCCGACTATGTGGAGGGCATGGTCATTGGCGACGACTTGGACAGCCTGCTGTCGGCGATGTACCTGCATCAGCGTTTTGGATGGCCAGCGATGGGGGTTTATAGCCAATACACGCGCTTGTGGCACGCTGGGGATGCCACGGATTTTCGGGAAAAACTGCTTGCGGGTAAGTTGTTTGCGGTGGATTTGGATATTTATCACGCGGCGATTCCGAGTTTGGGGCACCATATTATTGCCTGCGCGAGCGATGACGAACTTCCGGGACACACTCATTCGCTCAACCCCAATGCGCTGCGCGGTTTTTCGATTCGGCAGGAGTTTAGGCGGAAATACCCGTTGGCGACCATTCACCTGTTGCTCTGGCTTTTTGAGGAAAAAAATCTCGAACGAGCGGCGGAAGGGTTGGTTTGGCTGGCTGATTCCACTTTTGTGAATGCTCAACATTACCGCGACAACGTGGAGGAATGGGTAACGCGGTTTTTTCAATGGTCAATGTTTGAACGGATGTTGCCGTCGCTACAAACACTCGAGTTCGAGCAATATATGGAAAAAGCAATACTGAGCCGCATGGCGGGCAATCCGTTGTGCATCCCCGGACGCTCAAAGTATAAGTCCAAACACTTGGGGCTGAATGGATTTCAGTGCCAATTCGACCCAGAAAGGCAGCAGGCTGCGTTGCAATCGCTGCTCACGTTGCTGGCCGATTTGAGCGGGTGGGCGCGGCTACCGCTTCCCACGCGATGGGGCGGCTGCTGGCAGGGCGAAAGGCGCGAGGTGGCGGTGGCCGACGTGGTGGCATCCGGGCTGCCGTTTGGCGAGTGGCTGGAGCAGGCGGGCGTGTTTTCCTATGCGTTCACGTTCAAGGATAGGCTGAACTGCACGGTTATATAGTCAACGCAAGGTGGTTTTGAACGAACGGTGCTCGCAATCCTTTGAAAATCATGCAAATCAATCAAGGAAATCCCTGCCTTGCCAACGGGCAGGTTCAAATCCTCTTTAATCTGGGTATACATCTATAATTCGCCAAGGCTTTTCAGATTTCTTGTACTATGAAAAAGCCGTCCGAGCCTTTGGGCTGATATAGCGGCATCAGCATAAGGCCATCCGTGGGCGCCAGAATAGGCCCCGTGATGTCGTCGGCCAAGTGTTCTCCTTGACGTATTGGCTGGAAGTTGGTGTAGCCCGGTCTCATTCGGAACGAGTCGCCTGGGCGGATGTGATGGACGTGGCGCAATCTGGTGACTTTGGGTAGCCGGGCGCTGTAATTTTCCAAAACGGCTTCGTGCGCATTGGGCAAATCCTCCGGCTCGATGCAGCCTGTTGCGCGGAGGCAATTGATGATGGCGGCAATGGAACGGCTCACCGATAGTGGCTCCTCGTGCTGGCCCGCTTCGAAGGCTGCGCCAAAGGCTATTTTGGGGAAACCGCCTATTTGCAAGTGCCCATCGGCGGCAAAGCGCAACAAAGTGCCGCGCACGCCCTGAAAAAGGTCGAGAATGACGGGGGCATGGAGTGTTTTGGCCAAGCGAAGACTGGCCCCCTCGTCGGTGGGTATGCAAAAAACACCGCCCCCTGCGGAGGTGGTGTGCATATCGAGCAAAACGAGTGCCTCAGGGCAAGTGTCCTGAATCTCGGTATGCACGGCCTCGAGTATTTCCGCTATTTCGAGGTCTTCGGCATCCAGCCCCCTTGACTTTTCGGCCAGAACCCGCCGAATGTTCTCCGATGTCCACTGTCGGTTGAGGTCTTTTTCGACGAAACGCTGCCGAGTCTCGTAAGCTTTCCGATTGCCGAGCATACCCACTAACGTTCCGTGAAAAACAAAATCCGGGTGTGAGTTGGCCGTTTCGTGCAGCATTTGAAACACGGCTTCCAATGCCTTGACCCCCGCTGGTTCGTTGCCGTGCAAGGCACCAAATACCAGCACCAGCGCGCCGGGGTATTCTCCACCAAATTTTCCGATGATACGATTCATATTGGCAGGCAAAAAAACGGCTTCCAGCGGAGCAAACGCCGGAAGCCGTTGTCATTTATTTCTCCACAATGGCAAGTCTATTTCTTTTTGCCTCTCATGGCCCTGATTTCGGCCATGCGTTCGGGGTTTAGACCACGCTTTTTAGGGGCATCACCTGATGAGGGCGCAGCCTTAGCCTTTTTCGGCGCGGCGGCGGCCTTCTCGGCGATTTTGGCGGCGCGGGCGGCGCGGGCTTTTTCGAGGATTTCCTCGCGGGAAAGCTTGGGCAGGGCGGCCTTCGCCGCTTTTTCGGCGGCTACCTCCGCGCTGCTGCGGCGCTTGCGTTTGGCGGGCGCGGCGGCCTTGGCATTTTTCGGCGCGGCGGCGGCCTTCTCGGCGATTTTGGCGGCGCGGGCGGCGCGGGCTTTTTCGAGGACTTCCTCGCGGGAAAGCTTGGGCAGGGCGGCCTTCGCCGCTTTCTCGGCGGCTACCTCCGCGCTGCTGCGGCGCTTGCGCTTGGCGGGCGCGGCGGCCTTGGCATTTTTCGGCGCGGCGGCGGCCTTCTCGGCGATTTTGGCGGCGCGGGCGGCGCGGGCTTTTTCGAGGATTTCCTCGCGGGAAAGCTTGGGCAGGGCGGCCTTCGCCGCTTTCTCAGCGGCTACCTCCGCGCTGCTGCGGCGCTTGCGCTTGGCGGGCGCGGCGGCCTTGGCATTTTTCGGCGCGGTGGCGGCCTTCTCGGCGATTTTGGCGGCGCGGGCGGCGCGGGCTTTTTCGAGGACTTCCTCGCGGGAAAGCTTGGGCAGGGCGGCCTTCGCTGCTTTTTCGGCGGCTACCTCCGCGCTGCTGCGGCGCTTGCGTTTGGCGGGCGCGGCGGCCTTGGCATTTTTCGGCGCGGCGGCGGCCTTCTCGGCGATTTTGGCGGCGCGGGCGGCGCGGGCTTTTTCGAGGACTTCCTCGCGGGAAAGCTTGGGCAGGGCGGCCTTCGCCGCTTTCTCGGCGGCTACCTCCGCGCTGCTGCGGCGCTTGCGCTTGGCGGGTACGGCGGCAGCAGCGGCAGATTTTTGGTCAGAAGCATGTTGTTGTTGCTTACGTGGGCGGCCTGTTGCACGTGAAACAGGTGCTAACACACTTTCTGCTTCTTTGCGTTTTCCTTTTTTAGAACCGACAAGTCGTATGTGCGCGATGTGATGCTGACCATGCCAAGCATAGTGCGCGATGGCTTCGGGGAGCGAGATGACTCGTTGTTGTTCAGGATGGAAATAGCCGCGCTCCAAGTCTTCTTCGGAAAGCGACTCCAAAAACATGACCCAACGTTTGTGCAGGGGTTCCAAAATTTTAATGGATAGCTTCACGGGTGCTGACTTGGCATCTTCTGTTTCTGCCCAGTTTGCTTCCTCATAGGGTTTGATGATGGGTGTCATTTCCGTGACTGCGAGTTTCATGCGAGCAAATGCGTTCAAATGACTGTCTGCCAAGTGGTGCACGACTTGGCGTGCCGTCCAGCCTCCACGGCGGTAGGGTATATCCAATTCACCGCTTTTCAATTTCTTGACTGCTTTTTTGAGTTCCTTAGGGAGTCGGGCAATGGCTTTTATGTTGCGCCGGGTGTCTTCAAGCGACCATATCTTTCCAAACTCAAATTTTCCTATGGGGTACCTAAGACTTTCCTGTGACTTCATTGTTTGCTGCTGTTTAGTTAGTGTTGTTGTGAGTGTGTTCGATTGGTTCGATTGGTTCGATTGGCTCGATTGGTTCGATTGGTTCGATTGGTTCGATTGGTTCGATTGGTTCGATTGGCTCGATTGGTTCGATTGGCTCGATTGGTTCGATTGGGCCGATTGGTTCGATTGGGCCGATTGGCTCGATTGGTTCGATTGGTTCGATTGGTTCGATTGGTTCGATTGGGATTTAGGATTTACGTTTTGATGCGCTCTATTTGAAACGCGCCCGTTATTTGTTGGCAATTGTATAGTTTTTATCGTTTTTATACCTTGATTTGCTATGATTTATAAGACAACCATGAATGCTCTCCTTGATTTTGAGCCGATTGCGCTTTTAGCCATGCCCAAAACTTGGCAGCGTGAAGTATAAGTAAAGTGTGTATGTCTTGTTAAACGTTGTATTGACAGCTAGTGGGTTGTCAAAAAAAAATTGTAAAACCTTAGCTAGGGGGCTGCGAGCATACTACTGGACGTTTTTCACACAACGCCACAACGATGTGAAGTGCAAAGCGGGTAGAGTCAATTCGTTGTGTTGTCGTGGCGTTGTGTGAAATAAAAATGTCCAGTAGTATGGGCTGCGAGATTTGTTTTTGGCTTGTATACCCAGATTAAAGATGATTTGAACCTGCCCGTTGGCAAGGCAGGGATTTCCTTGATTGATTTGCATGATTTCCAAAGGATTGCGAGCACCGTTCGTTCAAAACCACCTTGTCAGACCCTGTACTCAGGGGCTTGCTCGGCCAAGTGAAGCGGACGGGGCTGATTTGCGTTGACTATATGCTTTTGCAATAAAGACGAAATCGTTCTTCTAAGTAAATTTTTAGGAATTTTTCCGGCAAATCACGCACTCGAAAAAACGTCAACGTGTGTCTTTCCAGCGCCACAAATAGCGACAGGCGATGGTGCGCCAAGGTCGCCAAGGCTCTGCAAGTGTTATCATGGTCTGTTTGAGTTTTTTATCTTTTTCATCCAATTCGTATAGCCGTATCATGGCTTGCTGTATGCCGAGGTCATCAATGGGAAATATGTCGGGTCGGCCAATGGTGAACATCAATATCATTTGTGCGGTCCATTTGCCCACGCCTTTTATTCGGGTCAAAAACTCAATGATTTCATCATCACTCATAGCGTCCCACTGATGATTTTCAAGGTCGTGTTGTAGAGAAAATGCCGCTACGTTCTGCAAATAACTTGCTTTCTGATTGGACAAGCCTGCGTGGCGCAATTGCTCTGTTTCTATTGCAGAGAGCATGACGGGGTGCGGGCAATTGTCGGGGAACAAAGCGAGGAAGCGGTTGAAGATAGTGTTGGCAGCCTTGATGCTAAGTTGTTGGGAGACAATAGACTCGAGCAGGTCGAAATATACTTTCCCAGTAGGAGTGAAGTCTGGCGGCGCAATGCCCTCAATCAAGGGACGCAGTTTATCATGTTGGGATAGGTGCAATATGGCAGCCTCTGAATTCATAGGGCAAAGTAAGTTGGCTTTCAACCACTTAAACAAATTTTTGTGCAATAGTTTTTAAACCAATAATATTGCCCGCCGGATTTTATCCACCAACCGCCCCGGCCGCACAAGTTATGGGATTTCAAAAAGTAAGCACTATTGACAGTAAAAACGAGATGCTGCACTTTGTGCGCAGCCTTCTGGACGATGTTCAGGCGTTTGAGTATATGCTTGAAAATGATTGGTTTGAATCAAACATCACGCGTATTGGCGCTGAACAAGAGATGTGCCTTGTGCACAATAAAACCTTCAAGCCTGCTTGTATCAATATGGAGGTGCTGGCCAAATTGGGCGATGACAAGCCGTGGTGTGTGACGGAGTTGGCAAAGTTCAATCTGGAGACCAATTTAAGCCCACGAGAGTTTTCAGGCGATTGTTTGAGTCAGTTGGAGGCCGAAAATTTGAGGTATTTGAAAGAGATTCAGAAAGTACTGGACGAGTTTGATGCCTCTATCATTCTATGTGGCATATTGCCCACCTTGCGCAAGCATGATTTGGAAATGCAAAACCTGACTCCCAAAGACCGCTATTATGCATTGATGGCGGCGATTCAGAAACACTTGCTGGGCACGTCCTTCGAATTGCGCGTGGAAGGTGTGGACGAACTATTGGTAAAACACGATTCGCCCCTGTTGGAGGCTTGCAACACCAGTTTTCAGGTGCATTTGCAAGTGGCTCCGAAAGACTTCGTGAAAATGTACAACATTGCTCAGGTGTTGGCGGGGCCTACTATCGCCATCGCTGCCAATTCCCCCTTGGTGTTTGGCCGCCGCCTATGGCATGAGACCCGCATCGCCTTGTTCCAGCAAAGCCTCGACACGCGCACCACGCACGACCACATGCGGGAGCGCCTTCCCCGTGTCAACTTTGGCTCTGGCTGGTTGCGCAGCGACATCACGGAGATTTACAAAGAAGATATCAGCCGTTTCCGCGTGTTGCTCGCCGGAGCTATCGAAGAGGACTCGCTCAACATGGTGCGCGACGGCAAGACCCCCAAACTTCGCGCCCTGCAAATCCACAACTCCACCGTCTATCGCTGGAATCGCCCTTGCTACGGCATCTCGCCTAACGGCAAGCCGCACCTACGCATCGAGAACCGTGTGCTGCCATCCGGCCCCACCACAGTGGACGAGGTGGCCAACGCGGCCTTCTGGCTCGGTTGCATGGTGGCGATGGGCAACCGCTACGAGGACATCACCAAGCATATTGATTTTGTGGATGCCCGCGACAATTTTTTGAAATCGGCCAAATTCGGCATTGACACCACCTTCACTTGGCTAAAGGACAAAAAGGTGCCCGTCACGGAGCTGATTCTGAAAGAATTGCTGCCGATGGCCAAAGAGGGGCTGAAATCGCGCAAGGTGAAAAATGCCGACATCAGCAAGTATTTGGGCATCATAGAAGCCCGCGCCAAGGAACACAAAAATGGGGCGCGGTGGTTGTTGCGTACCTTTACGGCCTTGAAAAAAGAAGTCACCAACGACGAGGCTGTGGCAGCCGTCACTGCCGCCATCGTGAAAAATCAAAAAGAGAATAAGCCCGTGCACACATGGAAAGAAGGCTCCGTCACCGACTTGACGGATTGGCATCCCGGCAAACTGAAAGTGGAAGAGTTCATGTCCACAGACCTGTTCACCGTGCAGAAAGACGACCTGATAGAACTGGTCGCTGAAATAATGGACTGGCGGCGCATCCGCTATATGCCTGTGGAGAACAGCAAGGGCGAGCTGATTGGCCTCATCTCCAGCCGGATGCTGCTGCGCCATTTTGCTCATTGCGGTAAATTGAAGAAACACAGCGGCGCCACCATCGTGAGCGAAATCATGATAGAAAAACCCGTGACCGTGGCGCCCGAAACCACCATTATGGATGCCATGCACAAAATGCAGCAGCACCGCATCGGCTGCCTCCCTGTGGTGAAAGGCAAAGAATTGGTGGGCATCATCACGGAAATGGATTTTCTCCGCATTACGGGGCGATTGATGGAGCGGCTGGAGAAATAGACTTGTTGCGGTGGAGGCCTTTGGCGAAGGGAAAGCCCTTTTCCCGACTGGCTTCGTTAGATTTTTCACCGAATATGCCCGATTTCGACCGCAAAATTTGCCTTGCCGGTCGAATAAATGACAATCCCCTTCACTCAAAGCCCTCCACCGCCACAAGTCTAATGAAGATTACCAGAGTTTGTACTGCAACCCGGTCTCTTGCTGCATTTTTTCGATGCGCACCTTTGCTACTTCTATGTACTCAGGTTTATTGTCAATCAAAACGACATGACGGTCGAGCGCCAATGCAGCAAGGGCTGTGGTTCCGCTGCCTCCAAAGGGGTCTAGCACTTGGTCGCCCTCTTTTGTGAAAAGTTTTATGAAGAACTCTGCCAAAGGAACCGGAAAAACGGCGGGATGCCCCATGTTTTTACCTACCACAGCAGCAGTCACCGTATTTCCCGGGAGGACGTATTCTTTGTCTTGCCAGTTTCGCAAGTCACGTCCGAAACCACTGTTATTTTCACTATTATGCCTTTCCGCGCTTTTGCCGTTCAAGTTAACCAGTCTTTTCTCCACCCAATTGCCGATAGGTTTTTTTACTGCATCCTGATACATAGCAAACTCTTTTTGCTTTGTGAGGTGAAAGCAGTATTCCCACTCGTCTCGCAAACGATTTGACCAATAGCCCGGCATGGCATTAGGCTTAATCCATAGATAGTCATCTACACAGCGCCATCCCAAGTCGCTAAGTGCCATGATAGTTTTCCAGACGTAGCGGTGCCTTATCCCATCTATGACTTTGTCTTTGATATTTATCACCAAAGAACCTTCGTCCGACAGTACCCTCCAGAATTGTTCGTGAAAAGTGCTGAAAAACATTGGGAAATCGTCAGGGTGAATACTGTCGTAAGAGCATGTTCAAAAATTTTTGGTTAGTGAGGTGGGGTTAGTGCAGAACAACTTTTTGTCAAGCGGCCATTCGCCCTAAAATCACTTGAATGTTCGCCAGCAATATCATGGATTCCGAACTTTTTGTTGTTTTTTCATGGTCTTTATCCAATCGTCGGAAGAAATTGAACCAGCCGAAAGTCCGTTCGTTGACCCAGCGTTTTTTGATGGGCACAAAGCCCTTGGAGGTTGGCGGACGTGAAGATATCTCCACCTCCACGCCGAGTTCGGAGGCGGCAAACTCGCTGAAAGCGCCGGCGTAAACCCCGTCCACCAGAATCTTTTTCAACCGGCCAAAGTGGGCCGAGCATTGTTTCAACAATTGAATGCCCATTTGACCGTCGGGCTTGTTGGCGGCACTGACCACCACACCAATGACGAGACCCAAAGTGTCCACCAGGATGTGCCGCTTGCGTCCGTTCACTTTCTTGTTGCCGTCAACGCCCCTTTCTTCGTGGACAAAAGGCGCTGCCTTAACAGATTGGCTGTCAATGCAGACAAGGCTTGCGCTGACCTCCTTGCCCCAAAAAAGCCGCTCCAGTTCGGCCACCCAGTCGTTCACCGTTTGCCAAACACCCTGGCGCGACCACCGATGAAAATAATAGTACACGCTCTTCCAAGGCGGAAAAACAGCGGGCAGGTTGCGCCACTGGCCGCCTGTCCGGTGCAAGTACAAAATGCCGTTCACGACGGCTCGCAAATTATGTTTGCGTTTCCTTTGGTAGGGCAAAACTTCTTTCAGAACTTCCCATTGGGAATCGGTCAACTCAGTAAACTGCGTTTGCATAATTTTTAAGTTTTGGTCAACTCAAAATTACGCACCGATTCCCATGTTTTTTAAAACAAATAATTTTTGAACATGGTCTAATGATTTTTGCGAGCGTCTGCATAGGGAGGACTCGTAAAAATCAAATTAAAGTGACCATCGGGATATGCTCCAAGCACTTCCCGACAATCGCCTAAGTGTAGTTTGACATCGCTCATTTTTTATTGCAAAAAAGGTCTAAAAGTCTTTCTGGATTGTTAAAAATGCCATTTGCATCTAGTAGTTTGAACTTCTGACAACAATGGCCAAAAGATTCAATCAATTCGCTTGGGATTTGAATGTCCAAGGTGTTTCGCCGTTCGAGATTTTGTTCTTTCAACACATCAAGCACAAGCTTCATCATCTCGGAATAAGAATAATTGGAGAAAAAAGGCCAGAAGAAGTCGGAAAACCAGATTTCTGTGTTCACGGAATAGGCGCGTTCGGTTCGCTTTTCCTTGCGTATCGTACGATGCCCCCTCTCCATCACGATTCCGAAAACACAGATGTATGGGCCAATCCTGTTTTTGTCGTGCGCTGCCATCTGTTCCATCGCAGATATCGCCTTGGGCCAGTCTTGTCCTCCCATCGTGTTGGAGCGATTTTTTACCGAGACATAGATATTTAAAGGTGGCAGGCTTGTGTCTCTAAAATTGGCCACAGCGTTGAAATCGGCCTCGGAGGTGCCAATATCGGAAACAGCAACAAATCTCCCGGATGAAATCGCGCAATCTTTGGCGATGAATTGGTAACGCCACCCTGAGTTCATTCTTTGTTTTTGGAGCGTACGGTTTCTGAATTGCTCGCGCGCAATATCACCGTAATGCAATCCTTCGCACTCAAACGCCGTAGAAGCGGGGTCTCCGTAGTATTTAAGGAAGTAATCGAACAGTTTTTGGTAGTGTCAACCTATGAGTGATTTTCGATAAAGATGATTGATTTCATCACTCGATATTTGGCACTACCCAGTTTTTTCCCTTCCTTTTCGTATATTTTGATCAGCTCCGTCGCTGAGGTCTCTGCCGGAATATCCAAAATCTGACGACTTGATTTGGCGTTGGCTTGCGCAATCGCTTTGGCGATGATGGCCTTTATCTCATTCGCTCCGATTGTGGAGGAATGTTCCATCAAAGAGGTTTCATCAAGGAAACCGTGAAATTTGTCTGATTCATCTTGAATACGAGGGTAAGACTGCGGAAAAGTACTTTTAGCCATAAAGTGCCGTGTTTCTACATGTTGGCAAAGGTACAAAACATGGCCTGCTCAATGACAAGACATAAAGGGCGGTGTGCTAAAACCAATTGTCCCCACATCAACATCACGGTCAGCGCCTATTTCTATTCCACCAAAAATAGAGCGGCACCCCCGTCATCATCAACACGGTGCCTAGCCCTGCCTCGCGCGGATGGTTGATGCAGGTGATGACGATGAGCGCCACGCAGAACAACACAAACAAGGCTGGCACCACCGGATAGCCCCACACCTTGTAAGGCCGCACCGCGTCTGGCTCACGGCGGCGCATCACAAACACACCAAACGCCGTGGCGCCATAAAAAAAGAACGCAGCAAAAATCAACATATCCGTGAGCTGGTCGAAACTGCCCGACAACACAAGCACGCATGCCCAGATGCCTTGAATCCACAGGGCTGAGTTGGGCGTGTGGTAGGTAGGGTGAATATCGGCAGCGCGGGGGAAAAACAATCCATCCTTGGCCATGGCGTAATAGACACGAGGTGGCATCAGAATGGTCGCGTTTGTGCACCCCAATGTGGTGACAATGATAATTATCGAAATAAGCATGGCCCCCACGTCTCCCGCGAAATGCCGCACTACCGCGACGGCAGCAATGTCGTTCTTTTGCTCGTGGACATCCACGAGTTGGTCAATGGGCAACACATAGAGATAGGTAAAATTGACCAGAGCGTACGCCCCGATGATAATCATCATGCCCGAAAAAAGAGCGAGCGGTAGGTTTCGGTTGGGGTTCTGAATCTCGCCGCCCAGAAAGCCCACCGTGTTCCAGCCCTCGTAGGCCCAAAAAGCGGCCAAGAGCGCGGCGAACATCGCTTTTATCAATTCAAAATCCATCCAAGAGCGCGGCACATATTCGACGGCGGGTGTTTGAAAATTGGTCATGCTGCCTCCGCCATACAACAGCCCCGACACCACGATGCCCGTCAGCGCCACGATGACCGATAGCGTTATCCAGACGCTGAGAGCAGCCGCGCCCCGGAGGCCCCGCGTATTGAGGAAAGTCAGCACAAGTATCAATGAGATGGTGAGCGCCTTAACCCCCGCGTTTTCAAATGGCTTGAACACCAGAAATTCGACGTTTTCGATAGACGCAGGCAGATGCGGCAGCGGCACGATGGCATTGAATGCTTGTGAAAAAACATAGGCGATGCCCGCGATGGCAGCAGTCTTGATGACGGCAAAAGTGGTCCACCCCCAAAGAAACCCCATGAACCGCCCATAGATTTTCCTGAAATAAACGTACTCGCCGCCCGAATCAGCCATCATGCCCGCGATTTCGGCATTGCTCAAAGCACCGCACAAACTGATGACACCCGCCAAGACCCAAGCCCACAACACCAACGAAGGCGAGAGTAACTCGGCGGACATGGGCGCCACCTTTTTGTAAACGCCCGAACCGATGACCGAACTGACCACCAACAGGGTGGCCGCCCCCAATGTGAGGCTGCGAATAAGCTGACCTTGCTGTTTTGCCATAATGCGGCAAAGGTGTGGAAGATTTTGATTAGGCCGTTGCAAAACAAACTGCATTAGAGCCTGTTTTACCACAAAAATTTCACCCACCCACATTCGAGATTGTATGGCCAATTGGTTGCTTTATACCCTCATCACACTCGCCGCTTACGTCGGCATGGAGTTCATGGCTTGGTTCACCCACAAATACCTGATGCACGGGCTGCTGTGGAGCTGGCACGCAGACCACCACCAGCCCAAACATGAAAAAGAAGGTTTTTTTGAAAAAAATGACCGCTTTTTCCTCGTGTTCGCCATACCCAGCATGATTTGTTACATGGTCGGCGGCCTCACGCCTCATTTCTGGGTCTTGTTCATCGGAGTCGGCATTTCGCTCTACGGCCTCACCTATTTCCTGATTCACGACGTGTACATACACCGCCGGTTCAGTTGGTTCAAACAACTGGACAGCAAATACTCCCGCGCCATCCTTCGGGCGCACGGGACGCACCACGCCAAGCGCACCAAAGAAGAATGCGAGTCATTCGGCCTATTGGTGGTACATCCAAAATTTTTCAAAAAAAGAAACAGGAAAGAAGACGAGCAGGTGATTCAGAACAACGTCCAGTGAGCAAAGCGGCTACTCAATTTTTTGCCCCACATATTTAATGTAACGCCACAACCCAAGCCAAGCCGGGCAAATTTCCAGCATTTCCGTTCTGAATTTCGACTGCAAAAACGGCAGCAAGTGCGCTTCCATGCGGACGTGGTTTTTGCCCATCCACCATCGAAAGGCCCCACTCGGTGTGTCGTGAAAATCCACGACGGCGATGCGCCCACCGGGTTTTAGGTCTTTCCAAGCCTGTTCGATGGCGACTTCCCAGCCGGGATTGAACATGGTGAGCGCGTAGGAGAACAGCACCATGTCGGGTGCCTCGGTCAGCTTGAGCGGGGCAGCGCCATAAGCCTGCTCAAAGAGCTGCAAAGGCCGCGAAAAGCGCGACATGGCCTTTGTGGTCTGCTCCAGCATATCGGGCGACACATCCACGCCCGTCAAGCGGAGGTTGGGATGCCATTTCGCCAACAGACGCAAATTGTGTCCCGTGCCGCACCCTATCTCCAGCAGTCCTTGCTGGATGTGGTCGGCTATGGGCAACTGGCGCAGCAAAGCCTTGCGCCCAAAGAGGAACGACCACCGCGTGGCATCATACACCGCGGCATGCCACCGATAATAGTGGCGCATGGCTTCCGGCTGGGAAATAGAGGAATCGCCTTTCATGGAAAAGTTCATTTTTGTGAGTGCACAAGGCGATACAAGAATTCAGCAATCGTCAAAAAAGCCGCATCACATCGTGCCGACCCATGTGCCAGCATAGGTGCCCACGCGGTCGTTGGCCTGCGACCATGCAGCCGCGTCGAGGTCGAATCGCACCCGCTCTCGCACGAACGCGGGCAAAAAATTAGGCTCGAACGATGCCGTGCGGAACAACACCTTGGCACCCGGCGCGGCATTTTCAAAAATAAGCCGCCACTCTTCTTCCAAAGCCGGGCGGCGGCGACGGGCCGCCAGCCAGTCCTGATGGTCAAGCAGCACAAAATGGGTATATTGGCCGGGGTGCTTGCTCAGAAAATCAGACAGAGAGCCATTGTGCGTCCCGATTCGATCGGCGCGACCCGCCAAAGTGGCAAAATGTTCGGGACGCAGATAATTCGGGCAACAATCCAGCTCATAGCGACCAAAAAAGTACAATTTCCAGAAATAATTGTCCGACATCGGCAGCCGCGTGAACACATGGCGCAGGCATTGGCGGATGTAACCGAACAACCCGTCAGGGAAAATAGCGGCAGCCAAATGTTGCTGGCTTTTCGGCACGCCGAGCATACTCTGCACCAAGTGCTGCTGCACAAGCCATTGCACGAAGCGATTGAGGAAAAGCGGCTCCAGCTGCTCGTACCACTCCAACTGCTCCTCCACGCTCTGCGACTCCAGCAAGCGATGCGTGAGCCGGGCCGCTTCTGGCCGACTGAGCAGCCACTTTCGGATAATCCAAGCCACCGTGCCGCTGCTGCCGTGCCAATAAAAAGACTTGCGCAAGCCTTTGGTGCTGAAATAATGCAGGTTTCTTTCCCAAAAATTGGCCGAGTAGAGGTCGGGCAAGCGCGGGCGGATTGCCTCGTGGAAAACATCGCGTGCCTGCGGGGCCACCCCATGCCCCATGAACTGGAACAACGTGGCGTGGTCAGTGTGCTGCAACAAGGCAATTTTCAGGTGAAGCAGCGCATTCTGGCGCGGGTTGATGTCAACACAATGCACTTCGGCGGGTCCATCGAGCAAGTAATCGAGCGCGTTGCAGCCAGCGCTGGTTAGCATGACGACGCGGCTATTCTCATTCAAGCCCAGCAAACGACGGTCGCAGCGGGGGTCTTCCCAACAAGTGTTGTAAACAAGGCTATTGCCGTGAATCTGGCGAAATACTTTTTCGTTGATGGTATGCGCTATGCCCATGAGTAAGAGGGGGAAAAAACTAAGAATCGTACGAAACAAATGTTTTCAGGGCGGCAAATGTAGAACGCCTTTGCGGACTTGGCGGGTATCTAAGGATTAGGAAAAGGTTAAGTCTGACGAAATTGCGCACATAGACATCCGTCGGCCCTACATCGGACAACCTGCGAGGGAGAAAGCATCGAGCGAACGAAGTAGCTCCCCCTTTCCCAACTTTTCCGCCTTGCTCGGACTTCCCCGCCGCGCTTGTGTCTTCTGACCAAGCGCAAAACGTACAACGAAATCAACCTTCCGCATGAAACTTCGCGATAAAGCAAGGCCACACTCGACTCTTCCTGCTTGGTCAAAAGACACAAGCAGGGCGAAAGCATCGAGCGAACGAAGACCTCCACTTTCCCAACTTTTCCCCACCTTTACGGTCAAATAACGACCGTTTCCCGTGCATCGAATCATCCTCACCTCCCTGATTCTCATCGCTTTGCTGGCTCTGTCGGCCAATAACCCGACACGTCCTTTTGATTTTTCCAAAGACCTAGACCCCCGCGAAGGACACTGGGTGGATTCCGTGTTCAACACCCTGAGCGAGGAGGAGCGCCTCGGCCAACTCTTCATGCTGCGCGCCCACGCCGACAAGGACACGGCCTACGAGCGGCAGGTGGAGGATTTGATTCGGCGCTACCGGCCCGGCGGCCTGTGTTTTTTCAACCCCACACTCGTCGGCACGGTGGAAAAGCAGGCCGAACTCACCAACCGCTACCAAGCCGCCAGCCCGCGCCTGCCACTCATGATTGCGGGCGATTACGAAAACGGCCTCGGGATGCGCCTCCGCTCCAGCGCCATCTCCTACCCCCGCGCCATGATGCTCGGCGCGGTGCAGGACAACAAACTGATTTACGACATGGGGCGCGACATCGCCCGCCAGTGCCGCCGCCTCGGGGTGCACGTCAACTTCGCGCCCGACGTGGATGTGAACAACAACGCAGCGAACCCGGTAATCAACGAGCGTTCCTACGGCGAAGACCGCGCAAACGTGACGGCCAAAGCCTTCCAGTACATGATGGGCTTGCAGGACGGCAATGTGCTGGCCTGCGCCAAACATTTTCCCGGTCACGGCGACACGGACATGGATTCGCACTTTGACCTGCCGCTCATCGCGCACACTCGCGAGCGGCTCGACAGCATCGAGTTGTTCCCCTTCCGCGCGCTCTCGCAGGCGGGCGTGGGGTCGGTCATGGTGGCGCATTTGAGCGTGCCGGCGCTCGACAATCGCACGAACCGCCCGACCACTTTGAGCCAGCCGACGATTCAGAGTTTGCTGCGCGAGGAAATTGGTTTTGAAGGACTTGTCTTCACCGACGCGATGGAAATGCAAGGCGTGACCAAACATTTCAAACCCGGCGACGCCGACGTGGAGGCCCTCCGCGCGGGCAACGACATCGTGCTGCTGCCCGAAAATGTGGATGCGGCCATGAGTGCCGTAAAAGCCGCGATTGCCGATGGAAGGCTCGACCGCAACCAACTCCACGCGAGTGTCAAGCGCGTGCTACGCGCCAAATATCGCCTCGGCCTCACCCAGCCCCAGCGCGTGGAACTCGCCAACCTCCGCCGCGACCTCAACACGCTAGAATACCTTGTGCTGAAACGCCGCCTCATCGCCCATGCGCTCACGCTCGTGCGCGACCAGCCTAATCTCGCAGGATTCCAGAATGTGGAAAAATACAAAATCGCCTCGCTGGCTTTGGGCGACACGGCGCGGACGATTTTCCAAACTTACTGCGGCTATTACGCGCCTATGACGCATTTCAACGCAGGGAAAGAAATTGACTCCACGCTGACAGCCAAGTTGTTGGACACCTTGCGCCAATTCGACGTGGTGCTCGTCAGTTTCCACGGCACCCGCACGCGGGCATCTGACAATTTCGGCCTCACGGACAGCCAAGTTCAACTTGTCAGCCAACTGAACAAGTTGACGACGGTGGCTGTCACGATGTTCGGCAGTCCTTACAGCCTAAAGTACTTTGATGAAATTCCGGTGTTGCTGCAAGCCTACACGGAAGACCCTCCCGCGCAGGAACTGGCGGCGCAAAGTCTTTTTGGCGCGAACGATTTATCGGGAAAATTGCCCGTAACGGCCTCAGCGGCAGCGAAATTCGGGCAGGGCATTCAAAAAACATTTCCCCAAAAAAGAATGGGCTACGACCTCCCGGAAGCGGTCGGCATGAGCAGCGACACGCTTTTGATGATGGAGGTCTTGGTGGAAGAACTCATCCGCACGGGCGCAGCGCCGGGCTGCCAAATCCTCGTGGCGAAAGACGGGAAAATCGTGTGGCACAAGGCTTACGGGCATTTTACTTATCCTGAGTTCGCCAACCGGAAGGTTGGCGATACTCCCGCGCTCGCCAACCAGAAGGTTGGCGATACTCCCGCGCCCGCCAACCAGAAGGTTGGCGATACTCCCGCGCCCGCCAACCAGAAGGTTGGCGATACTCCCGCGCCCGCCAACCAGAAGGTTGGCGATACTCCCGCGCCCGCCAACCAGAAGGTTGGCGATACTCCCGCGCCCGCCAACCAGAAGGTTGGCGATACTCCCGCGCCCGCCAACCAGAAGGTTGGCGATACTCCCGCGCTCGCCAACCAGAAGGTTGGCGATACTCCCGCGCTCGCCAACCAGAAGGTTGGCGGTACAAGTAACGCCAACCTTCCGGTTGGCGAACCACCTACGCCCGTGACAACCGAGACGATTTACGACCTCGCATCGATTACGAAGGTGGCGGCTTCTACAATTTCGACGATGAAGTTGGTCGAAAACGGCCAACTCAACCTCGATTCGACGATGGCCTGTTATGTGCCGGAACTGCTGACGACCGATAAAAAATCATTGAAAGTCAGGGAAATACTCGCGCACCACGCGGGTTTGGTGGCGTGGATTCCGTTTTACAAATTCACGTTGGAAAACGGCTTGCCCGACGCGCACATTTACCACCGCGAACGCGACCACGACTCGGAATACGCCGTCGCGCCGGGAATGTTTATGGAAAACAAAAGGGCGGACTGGGTGTGGGACACGATTTTTAAAAGTCCGCTCAGCGAAAAACGCTACCGATACTCGGATTTGGGGCTGTATCTCACGGCACGCGCCATCGAACGAACAAGCGGCCTGGCTGTGAATCAATTTGCGGAGCAAAATTTCTACCGCCCGCTCGGTCTCGCCACCATGACTTACAACCCGTGGGAAAAAGGTCTGACCCTGCGTTGCGCCCCGACCGAACAGGATGCTTATTTCCGCCATCAAAAAATACAAGGATACGTCCACGACATGGGCGCGGCGATGCTCGGCGGGGTGAGCGGCCATGCGGGTTTGTTCTCCAACGCGAACGATTTGGCGCGGCTTTTCCAGATGTTGTTGAATGGGGGCAACTACGGTGGCCAGCAATTTCTGAAACCCGAAACGGTGCGGCAGTTCACCACGCGCTACGAGCGCAGCACGCGGCGTGGCATCGGTTTCGACATGAAGGAATTGAACGAAAAAGAAAGCCAAAACATGAGCCCGCTCGCCGGGCCGAACACCTTTGGGCACCTCGGCTTCACCGGCACTTGCGTCTGGGCTGACCCGGATAAAAATCTGATTTTCATCTTTTTATCCAACCGGACTTACCCGACGATGGAAAACAACAAGTTGGGCGATGGAAATTACAGGCCGAAGTTGCAGGGGTTGGTGTATCGGGCGTTAAAATAGAGAAGCAACAGATTTGACCACTTTTGAAAAGTGGTCAAATCCGCTATTTCTTCCTTAATTTTCGTGGAATAAACTGTGATTTCCGGTAAATCCCTTTCAGCGTCAGGGTTTTGCCCGCGATTTCAAAGCCGGCTTCCAATTCGTCATAGACCAAGTTTGTCCATTTTCCAGTAGCCTTGTTTTTTGAATAAACTGTCACATAGGGCAGTTGGCTTTCGGCAAATATGATGTGCTCTATGCTCTCAATGGTTTTGTAGGCAGGCAGTTTGGTTTCCAAATCGTGTTCGCGAGTCGTTTTGGACAAAACCTCCACCAGCACCACGGGGGTCATTTCGGCATCCATGCCGGGGCGGTAAGTGAATTTTTGCCCGGGCAGCCGCACCACCGAAGCATCCGGGTTGAACACCTCTCCGGTAGCGGACACATAACCCGGGCGGTTAGGGTTGAAAACAACGAAATCGTCGTCTTCCATGAAAATGTTGCCCAGCAAGATTTGTATTGCCGACGCAATAGAGGCGTGAAAATCTGATTCGTAACTCATGGCTATGATTTCGTTGTCGCTGAATTCGATGGGATATTCACACACCTCCAGCAATTCCCAAAATTCATCCCATGTGGCCGGGAAGCGCACGAGATCAGCCCCCAATTCGAGCCGGTCTTGCAAGGTGACCGGGAATTTCGTTGCTATTTCCATGTGCTGAAATTTTTTACAAAAATAACGTAAATCGCCGATGCATCCGCCTCAAAACTCAAACTTAATCCCCTGCGCCAACGGCAGCGCCTCCGAATAGTTAATCGTGTTTGTTTGCCTCCTCATGTAAGCTTTCCATGAATCGGAACCCGATTCGCGCCCACCCCCGGTTTCTTTTTCGCCGCCGAACGCACCGCCAATTTCGGCGCCAGAGGTGCCGATGTTCACGTTGGCGATGCCGCAATCGGAGCCGCTGGCGGAAAGGAAACGCTCGGCCTCGCGCAGGTTGGTGGTCATGATGGCCGACGAAAGTCCTTGCGGCACAGCGTTTTGCAGCGCAATGGCTTCTTCGATGGTTTTGTATTTGATGAGATAAAGAATCGGCGCGAAGGTCTCGTGCTGCACGATGTCCCAGTGGTTTTCCACTTCGGCGATGCAAGGCTTCACATAGCAGCCGCTTTCGTAACCTTTGCCTGACAGGACGCCGCCTTCCACGACGAATTTGCCCCCGTGCTTTTTGATGGACTCAATGGCGGCGAGGTAATTGTCCACGGCGTATTTGTCAATGAGCGGGCCGACATGGTTGTTCGGGTCGAGCGGGTCGCCGATGCGAAGTTGGGGGTAGGCTTTGGCAAGGGTGTTTTTCACCTGTTCATACACTGATTCGTGCACGATGAGCCGCCTTGTGGAAGTGCAGCGTTGCCCTGCTGTGCCGACCGCGCCGAACACCGCGCCTGTCAGCACCATTTTCATATCTGCCGAGGGCGTGATGATGATGGCGTTGTTGCCGCCGAGCTCGAGTATGGTGCGACCGAGTCGGGCAGATACGGTTTGTCCCACGATTTTGCCCATGCGCACGCTACCTGTGGCGCTCACGAGCGCGACGCGGTGGTCTTTGGTCATGAACTCGCCCACTTTGTAGTCGCCGTTGATGATGCAAGAAATGCCCTCCGGCAAATCGTTGGCTTTCAAGACTTTTTGGAACAAATGCTGGCAAGCGATGGAGCAAAGCGGCGTTTTTTCCGAAGGTTTCCACACGCACACGTCACCACAAACCCAGGCGATGCAGGCGTTCCACGACCACACGGCGACGGGGAAATTGAACGCCGAAATGATGCCGACGATGCCAAGCGGGTGCCACTGCTCGTACATCCGGTGCCCGGGGCGCTCGGAGTGCATGGTGAGGCCGTAGAGTTGGCGCGAAAGGCCGACTGCAAAATCGCAGATATCAATCATCTCCTGCACTTCGCCCCAGCCCTCTTGAAGGCTTTTGCCCATCTCGTAGGAGACGAGCCGACCGAGCGGGTCTTTGTATTGTCGCAGCACGTCGCCGAACTGCCGCACGATTTCGCCGCGCTTGGGGGCTGGCATCTCGCGCCATGTTTTGAAGGCGGTTTGGGCGGACTGGATGACTTGGTCGTATTGCTCGCGGGTCGTGATGCTCACCGAGCCAATATACTCGCCATTCACAGGCGAATGGGAATCGAGGAAACGGCGGTGGCCGGAGATGGCATTCAGCCCGGTGGAGGTGCCAGTGTTGCGCGTGCGGAGGCCGAGTTTTTTCAGAAAATCTTTGACTTGCATGGATGATAGATGGTTGAGGGTGGAAGGTTGAGGGTTAAAAACGGGGCGCAAAGGTAGTCAAAAGGGGGAAGGAAAATGGCGAAAGCAAACGACGATTAAAATGCGACTAATAGCCAATCAAATCTTTGATGCGGTACTGCATGGTTCGCTTTTCAGGCTACTTTTGCGTAGTAAAATTTTATCACCTTCAAAAAAATGCTAAATGGTTTCAAAGGGTACACATTTTTTCAGGTAAAAACCCAGTCGAAGTTCTTTGACAATTCGGAAAAGAAGTTAATGACGCAGTCGCAGTCGTTCCTGATGGCCAGTTGTGCGATTGCGATGGGGCCTATTTTGGGCAACCTGTCCTTTCGAACGATGACCTCGAGCCTTTCGACTGGCTCTTTTTCCTTGATGAACACCCCCATGCAAAAACTGAGGACGAAGGAGAAAGCGGCCACGATGATCAGGTTTGCCAGTTTTTTGGGACATTTCAGCCGTGTCTTGTGGAGGTAGAAGCCGGCAGACTTGAGGTGCTTGAACAAGGTTTCGATCTTGAACCTCCGTTTGTAGTAATGGCAGGCCTCGTGGCCCAGTTCGAGGTTGGTCAACAGGAACAGGGGCTTTGAGTGCCCTTTTCCGCGCCAGTACACCGCGTTTGCCAGCGGCAGGGCGCCCCCGATAAAGCAAATGCTGCGGGTGGTACGCAAAGAGTCGAAGCGTGCGACCTCGCCGTCAAAGTCGATGAGGCGGTCCGAGGACGTCCTGACCACGAACAGCCAACCGTTCTCCACACACCACTGCCGCAGGCCCTGACCGTCAAACTCCCCGTCGCCCAAGAGCACGATCCTGAAGCCCGGCGGACAAAAGTGGGCGACCATTTTGACCAGGTCGGTGTGCATCTCCTCTGGGAAATGCCCCTTTTCCCCCTTTTTGACCACCCAAGCCACCGGAATGGCAAAGCCTCGGCACATGACCGAGAGCATCAACGTCGTGTTGGCCGAGCCCGTCTGGCTGCCGTCCATGACCAGCACGAGCTCGCCCTTGTCCGCCAAGCCCAGCAAAAAGTACTGGGCGAAGGGCAGGTAAAAGGTCTGCCAATCGGTCCACTTGTTGCCCAGCCAACGCTTGGCCTGCTGCAACAGGCTGGACTTCTTCCTCGCCCGGTAAGCCTCCGTGGCCTCGCTCAAACTCTCCAAACGACAGTGCCCGTTGCGCACGCAGGCTTGGATCAGGCTCGCCATCAGGCAAACACGCCTGGACAATTGGCCGCTGCTGGACCCGGGTATGACCCTGTGTAAAAAATCGAGAATATCTTTGTGGGCGCTTCGGCGCATATGGAAGGGGGGATTTTGATTAGGAACCACAAATTTCCCCTCCATTTTTCTTTTCCGACTTTTCAAAGAACTAAGCCCGGTTTCTTAACCGGAAAATGTGTACCCTTTCAAA
>JAHBTU010000002.1:282500-1528983 GCA_019638455.1 Saprospiraceae bacterium | reverse complement strand
CCGACATTTTGCCCCGCTGGGGCTGGGGTTGATGGCCGTGGTTGTTGCTACCGACATTTTGCCCCGCTGGGGCTGGGGTTGATGGTCGTGGTCTTTGCTACCGACATTTTGCCCCGCTGGGGCTGGGGTTGATGGCCGTGGTTGTTGCTACCGACATTTTGCCATGCTGGGGCGGCTATTTTTGCACATCACTACGAGCCGTTATAGTCAGGAAAAGTCGTCTTGGTGAATCACGGCATAAAACACGAGGCCACCCCTGTTCTGTGGGGTGGCCTCGTTGGTTGATAGCGCAAGGACTTGACCCAGCGTTATTTGTTCACGACGATTCGACGTGCAATCATCTCATTACCGACGCGCAACATGATGGGGTAAACCCCACTTGGCAGTGCTGTGAGGTCCAAATCCATCTGTTTGGGCGCGTTGGCTATTTGCTCCACGACCCGCCGCCCTGTCACGTCGAACACGGTCAGCACAACTTCCTTGTTGAGGCCATCGGGGAAAATCACCACAACATGACCGCTGGTGGGGTTGGGGCGAATGGAAAGCCCGGATGCCCAGCTGGGGTCTTTTGTATTGACCAAACTTCTTACCTCGAACGAATAGACTTGGGACAAGCAGCCAGCAGCGTCAGTCACGACAACTGTGTAAACGCCCATGCCGATGTTCACCAAATCCTCCGTGTCGGCGAAAGGAGCGCCGTCCTTCGTCCATTGGAAGGTGTAGGGCGGAAGGCCGCCGCCCACCGTCAGGTTGATGGCACCGATGTTTTGGTTGTCCACATCGTCGGTGATGGTCGCGGTAGCGGTGACTTGGGTCAGGATGGTGACTTCAAAGCTGCACGAACCCGGGTTGCCTCCTGCATCTGTGTAAGTGTAGATGTTGGTAGTGACACCCAATGGGAAAGTGGCACCGCTTGGCAGGCCTTCCGTAAGTGCCCAGAAGCCGCCATTGCCGAGACAGTTGTCCGTAGCGACGGGTGCGCTGTATTGCACCACGTTGTCGCCGAAGCAACGCACGATGCTTGGAGGACATTCTGTGGTGGGTGGCGAATTGTCAATGATATTGGCCACGACGGTAGCGGTGCTGGTGTTGCCAGAATCGTCGGTGGCGGTCACGGTGATGATGTGCTCGCCTAATGTGAGGCAGTTGAAGTTGGTCGGCTCGACGGTCACGCTGCTTACCACGCAATTGTCCGTGACGGTCACGCCCAAGATTTGCGGGGTGAGGGTCACGGTGCCTGTTGGGCCAAGCGGCACGTCAATAGGAGCGCCCGTGATGACTGGGGATTCCTCATCAACGGCTTCGATGGTGACGCTAGCTGTGATGGTGCAGCCGTTGTCGTCTGTTGCGGTGGCAATGAAGGTGCCTGCGACCAATCCGGTAGCGGTTGGGCCGGTTTGACCGTTGTTCCAAGCGATGGAAATATCGCCAGTGCCGCCGCCCACGCTCACGGTGGCTGAGCCGTTTGGCGAGTTCACACAGTCGGTGGTGTTTGCTTCTTCCACTTCGATTGTCAATGCCTCTGGCTCTGTCAGGGTGACATCGTCCGTCACTTCGCAGCCATTGGCATCCGTGATGGAGACGGTGTAATCGCCTGCGCCAAGCCCTGTTTCGGTAGCGTTGGTGCCGCCAGAGCTCCACTCGTAAGTGAATGGGCCGATGCCACCTGTGATAAGTACGGTTGCTTCGCCGTTGGTTGAGCCATTGCAAGTGGGATTGGTCGAAAGGAAGTTGGTCAGCAACCCACAGTTGCCAGCCTCCACTTCCACCGATTGGACAGCGGTGCAACCATTCGCGTCCGTCACTGTGACGGTGTAGAGACCTGCTCCAAGCCCGGTGATGCCTTGCGTGGTTTCTCCTGTGTTCCATTCATAGGCGTAAGGTTCGGTGCCGCCAGTGGGGTTAGCGGTGGCCGTGCCATCGTTGGTGGCTGGCCCGCTGGAGTTGGTCTTGGTGGCATTGGCAAGCAAAGTGTCCGGCTCGGTAATTTGAATCAGCAGTTCGACTGGACAGCCAGCCGCGTCAGTCGCGGTAGCGGAATAGGAGCCAGGGCCAAGGTTCTCGATAGTGCTGGTCTCGTCACCTGTGTTCCAAGAATAGGTGTAGGGTGCTTCGCCGGCGTTCACGGTAATGCTGGCAACACCGTCGTTTGCATCGGCGCAGCTCACGTCTTGACCTTGAATGGTAGCAGCCATTGTGCAGTTGTAGGCATTCACTGTGACCACCGCGACGGCGGTGCACCCATTGATGTCCGTCACGGTGACGGAATAGTTGCCCGGCAAAAGGTCGGTGATGGTGGCTGTGGTGCCGCCAGTGTTCCAGTTGAAAGAGTAAGTGGGGGTGCCGCCTGTTGGGGCAGCAGTAGCTGTGCCATCAATGGTGCCATTGGCGGTCTGCGGTGTGGCACTTGCGTTGGCCAGCAGCAGTGCGGGCTGCGTAATGGTCACGGAAGTGGTAGCGGTGCAGTTTTCGCCATCCGTCACCGTCACGGTATAGGCGCCAGCACCGAGGTTGCTGATGTTAGGTGTATTGGCTCCCGTGTTCCATAGATAAGTGTAGGTATTGTTGCCGCCACCTGGAGTGACGCTTGCACTGCCGTTTTGCGCACCGTTGCAGCTTACGTTATTGGCTGTGGCTACAGCTGTCACGTTCGGGTTCTGAATCACCGTAGCATTGGCGGTGCTGGTGCACCCGTTGATGGTGTTGGTGACGACTACGCTGTATGCACCTGGTTGGTTGACACTCAGCACGGGGTTGTTGCCCGTATTGGTGGTGGAGCCATCGGGATTGGTCCAATTGAAGCTGAGCACACTTGCAGGTGGATTGCTCGTTGCCACGAGGTTGATGCTTGCATTGTTGCAGTTGAGGTTGGCACTTGGAGCCAACGACGCACCCGGAAGGGTGTTGTTCAAAGCAACGACTGCTGTGGTTGTGCTGGTGCAACCATTCGTACCTGTGACGGTGAGCGTGTAATTGCCCGGTGCTGTCACGGTGGGGTTTTGCTGGTTGGAGGTGAAGCCATTTGGTCCTGCCCATGCAAATGACGGGTTGGACGCTGGTGAGCCACCGCTGAGTGCCACTTCATTGACGACGCAAGTCAACGTATCGCCTGCTGCACTGGCACCGGGTGGCTGTGTGTTGGCAATCACCGTAGCCGTCGCGGTCGTGGTGCATCCGTTGTTTCCATCTGTCACGACTACCACATATTCCCCGCCCACATTTACTGTTGGATTTTGCTGGTTGGAGGTGAAGCCGCCGGGGCCAGTCCAACTGAAAGTTGGGTTGACGGCATTGGTGGTGGATTGCAGCGTGACGGTGGGTTGCAGACAGGTAAAAGTGCCGCCTTGTGCGCTCGCGGTGGGTGGCAGTGTTTCTGCCGTGACTTTTGTGACATCAAAAGAAACGCAACCGTTTAGGTTGTTGGTCACATATAGAATGTATAATCCCGGAGCATTGATCGTGGGCGTAAGGGTGGCTGCCCCCGACACGATGTTGCCACCGTTGGTAGCGACCCACTGATAGGTATATTGAGGGCCTACGGAGCCTGAGCCTTGCAATTGTATCACCGCTTGCGCACACGACAGCACCCTGTCAGGCCCGGCATTGGACAATGGCGGGGTCGTGTTGGCGACCACGACGACTGTGGCGGTATCCTTACAGGCGTTGCCTCCTCCACCAAAGTTGGTCACGATGAGCATGTATTCACCCGGCGCGGTTGCCAATGCCGTGTCGGCATTGCTGATATTTTGCCCGGCGCTATTGAACCATGCGTAGAATATGGTATTGCCTTTCGAAGACCCTTCGCTGGTCAACAAAACGGAGGTTTTCGCGCAGGTCAAAGTATCGCGCACTTGCGCCGCAGCTTGCACGGGGATTTTGATGATGGTAAAATTGATGGTGCTGTCACACCCTTCCGGGGTGGTCAGGGTTTCCACATAAGTGCCGGACTCGCAGAAATCAAACCCGTTCAGGGAATAACAGTTTGGCTGGCACAGGTAGATGTTGGGAATTATCCTGTATTTGAGGGGGCGCACGACGATTCTTTGCCGCACCACACTGTCACAACCCAAATAAGATTGATAAGGCGTAGAGGTCAAAGTATATGTGCCCGGCGCGACGATGGTCGTGTTGGGTGCCTGCGACCAAACGAAAGGCAACTCTTCGTAGCAAATGATTTCCTCGTCAAGTACCGTGATAGGGATGGCTTGGCTGGTCACCGTGATACAGGTCGTTTTGGGCGTGTCGCAGGGGCTGTTGACGGTGACGCAGATATTGCCCCCAAAGTTGCCGAATTCAATGTCCACGGCGTGTGGGATAGGGCCGCCGGCTCCTGAACCAGCAACGACTGGTATGGTCACCACGTTGGTGCCGCCATTTATTTTGGAACCCGGAGGGGAAGTCCATGTATAGGAAGTTGCATTCGCAACAGGAGTCACGGAGTATTTCAATTTTGCTTTCGGGCATATTGCCGTGATGCCCTCAATGCTGCCGAGGGGGCCCAAGGGCGGGGGAGCGAGGTCGCCTTGCGCCACTTGCACCGTGAACTTGCACTGTGAACCATTGGCGTCAACAACGAGGTAGTAGATTTGACCGGGCGTGAGGCCTGACACCGTGATGTTGCTGTTGCCAGCGTCAATCGTGGCGCAAGCCAAAGCCGTCGGAGGTGGGCCAGAGCCACCGCCGGGACAAGCATCCATAATCGCCACCTCCAAAGTGCTGGCACCTTGGCACTGAAGTGCCTTGATATTGAGCGAAACCGGAATAAAGGGGGACAATTGCCCAGCTATGAATGCATACCAGCGGGGGTTGTTTAAGGTGATGCTACCGCCGTTGGCGCAATTCAAGTCTATCGGCGCGCCTAAGGGAAGGAAGGTGTTGTCTTCAAACCCATTGGCAAAATCGCACGCAACGCAAGCCGATTGGCAGAAAGGGGCGCTCTGCACTTGCCCCGGTGGGCAAGCGCCCCCAAACTGTGCACTTAGCCTCACTCCGCCATAGAGGAAAAGAAAAAGAACGATGAGCAGAAATTGTTTCATAAGCAGCTGTTGCATTTAGAAAAGTGAAAAAATCGGTGTTGGAAGAAAAAAAGGCGGGAAATGGGGCGCAAACGGGGCAATTTGATTGGGCGAAGTACGGCATTTGCGAAATTCTTTTTATGCCTTTCAAGTGACAATGCCCGTCATTTTATTGATTTTCTAACAATTACCTGAATAAAGTTATGGAGGTTGAGGCAATGTGCCGAATCGGGCGGGAAAGCGAATAAAACAAAGATACTCCGCGTCTGTGTGACGCTGTTCGGGCAAATGCAAAATTTTGGCACAATGGCACTTCGATGAAGCGCGGTGATGGGCGGCACTAAAAACTACCCACATCCACGCCTTCAAAGTAGCCTGTCATCCACAAAAGGAGGATGATAGTGCCCACTATGATGCGGTAGTAGCCAAATACTTTGAACCCGTGTTTGGTGAGATAGCCGATGAAGGCTCTTATCGCAATCATAGCCACGACGAACCCGACCACGTTGCCCACTGCCAACAGTATGAGGTCGTGTTGAGAGAACGAGCCGCCTTCTTTTGAGTAGTCCCAGAGCGATTTGCAGGTGGCGGCGAACATGGTAGGCACTGCGAGAAAAAACGAAAACTCCGCCGCTGTTTTGGGAGAAAGCCCCTGTGTAAGCCCGCCGATGATGGTGGCTGCCGAGCGGCTCACGCCGGGCACCATCGAAACAACTTGAAACAGGCCAATGCGCAGCGCCTTTGAAAGCGAGATGTCGTCCGTGGAGGTGTTGCGCCGACTGCGCCGGCGAAAATAATCGTCAATGAATAAAAACACCACACCGCCAGCGATGAGCGCGACGGCTACCACCACGATGTTTTCGAGGAGCGCGTCAATGTATTTTTTGAACAAAAGCCCAAATACCGCGGCAGGCATGAACGCCACCAAAAGACGCAGATAGAATTGAAAATTCTGAAAAAAGCGCCGCCAATAAAGCACCACCACCGATAGTATGGTGCCAAATTGTATGGCTACGGTGAACACTTTGACAAATGGGTGACTCGCTATACCCATGACGGTGGAGCCGATGATGATATGCCCGGTGGATGACACGGGCAAAAATTCCGTCAGTCCCTCAATGATGCCGAGGATGATGGCGTGGAGAAGATTCATGCCGATTGTGAAGGTTCTTGCGGCACGGAGGGCATTGCCGAGGAATCAGTTTTTTTGAAAATACCAAAGATGATTGTGATAAAACCCGCCACCATGAGGATAGGGGCCAAGGTGACGCGGCGGAAGCTGTAAATGCGTTCAGGCTCCCACACCTTCGGGTCGGGCATGGACCCTCCCGTCATGGCGATGAGGCCCGCCATGATGAGAGCGAACCCAATGCCAAAAAGGATGAAGTTTTGACGGCCAAAGATGAACTCGCGACTGCCTGCCGTGAAGATATTGTCGCGTTTCTCCTTGCGGCGTGTGGGGGTTGGCGCAGTTCTTTTTGCTTGCTGTTGTTGAGGGCGGGGTTGAGGCCGCTGTTGTTGTTTTGCCATTTTCAGTATAAATCGTCCACCCGCATACGCAGGAATTTGTTGACAACAAAAAAAGTGCTCATGCCAGAAATCAACACTCCCAGCAAGATTAGCCCGACAAACATTGCCAGAATGCCGTTCAGGTCTTGCAAATACCGAAGCTCCGGCATCATGGAATAGAGCCACCACAGGGAAGCAACCAGCGCCGCAATGGCAATCCCCGCGCTGACCATGCCGTTTGCTATGCCTTTGCGGATATACGGACGGCTGATAAAAGCCCAGGACGCGCCCACCAGTTCTTGATTTTTTATCAGAAAACGGTTGGAATAGAGCGCCAGTCGGATGGTGTTGTGAATGAGCGTAACGGCGGCAAAGATGAGCAAAATTCCAAGCCCTAATGCTATCAATCCAAGATTTTGAATGTTTCTGCCCACATTTCCGACATTGGCAGCTTCTATGTAAAGGTCGGCCACGAAAGAATCCGCTTTGAGCGCCTCCCGCCATGCAGCAAGGCTGTCGCTGTTCAAAAAATCGGCGCGGACGTTGAATCGAATCACATCGCGGAGCAGCTCGGGGTTGTCTTCCAACAGGCTGTTCTCGCCAAGCTCCCGTTTCATATCCGCCACAGCTTGGTCGCGGGTGATGAAAGTGACCGTTTCGGTTTTCACAAAAGGTTGCTGACGGATGGAGGCAATAAGGCGCGGCACTTCCGATTGCGGTGTGTCCGGTTTAAATTCCAGCCACACATCCACTTTTTCTTTGAACAAGGTCACTAACTTGCGCCCGTGCAATGCAGTCAGCGCAAAAAAACCGAGAATGTAGAGCACCAGCGCAACGCTGATGATGGCGTAAAGGTAGGTAGGTCTGGCGCGTGGCATCGTTGTAGTACTTGGGTCGTTGAAATCGCGGCAAAAGTAGTTTTTACCCTTTACATTCAACTTACCTAAACCATACCAAAACATGAAGTACCTCGCATTTTTGTTGTTTGCTATCGTGTGTTGGGGGCAGCCGAGCCAGAAAATCCCCATTCGCAACCCATCTTTTGAAGACGACAAACCGGGGCGCTCCAAACTGCCCAAAGGCTGGCACTCCGACACGCCCGACAGCACACCCGATATTCTTCCGGGGGCTTGGGATATACAATTCGCGGCACAAGATGGCAAAACCTGTGTGGGGTTGGTGACGCGCCGCGACGGCACAAGCGAGGACATCTCGCAGGGACTTTCGGAGGCGCTTCAAGGCGGGGTGTGCTACACCTTTTCCATCTATCTGGCTCATGTGCCCAAATATGTGGGCTACAACCATCCGGTCAGATTGCGGATATGGGGCAGCTCCACGCGGGGCAAAAAGGAAATGTTGCTGGCCTCGTCGCCGCTGATTGACCACAACGATTGGCGCCGTTATCCCTTCCAGTTCGTGCCCACCCGCGAAATGCGCTTCATCACGCTCGAAGCATGGTACGGCCCCGGCACCATGTTCAAATACAGAGGCAACATCGTGCTGGACAATTGTTCGGCGATTGAAAAATGTGATAGGGCTTGAAAAAGGAGTTAAAGGGACTCCAATCAGGTGGAAGCAGAGGAGAGGGTCTTGTTGTCGCGGCTTTGCAGGTCCATATTGACCAAAATGGCGGTGGACATAAAAAACAACGCGCCGATTTTGTCGGTCTCCAGCAGGTCGTTCATCAGCATCAGCAGGAGCGTCAGCATGAAACAAAGCAACGAGGCGAGCAGGACACGCCTCTTCCACGCTTCTTTCGTTCGGTGGTAGATGCGCTCACCTTTGAGCATGACGATGACGCAGAAAAGCAGAAAAATGACCAACCCCGGCAACCCTTGTTCCACCGCCACCATGAGGAAGTAATTGTGTATGCCAGAGCGTTCGGGGTTGTCGCTCACATAAGTTTTGAAACTCGTGACGGTGTAGTTTTTGTAAAAAGTATAAAAAGTGGCGGGGCCAAATCCCGTGTAAGGCCGCTCTTGCATCATGTAGGAAGCAGCTACCCACCGATACACGCGCTCCATGGTGGAAATGTCTTCCAACTTGATGGTGGCATCCAACAGGCGGTCGAACCGTTTGTGGGTCACGGTGCGCTCATAGTTGGGGGTGAATTGGAGCCAATTGTCGCGCGTGCCGACGAACCCGACAAACATCACCACCCCTAACGCCACAGCCACCAAAGCAGCCTTTAACAGCCGATAGCGCACGACCCAATAAATGCCAATGGCCCCCACGAGCGCCACATAGGCGGCGCGGGTGTAGGCAAAGTTGATACCCACCAACAACACCAAAATGCCCAACACCAGCAACAACCACCTCCCCGACCAGCGCCGATACCAATAGGCGCCATACCACACGAAAGGAAGAAAAACCGCCAGCAGACAGGCATACATGACGTGATTGCGAAAAAACGGCCCCATCACATAGCCGACCTCTTCAAAACTGAAGCCCCGCGCTGCATGACGGACGATGACCGTCAGGACGGCGAAAAGAAGCGGCAGGAAAAAACACCAAAGCAGGTTTTTAAAATCGCGCTCTTCTTGCAAAAAACGGGCAGCGAGGAAATAGAGCACGATGAGATACCACACTTTCGCAAGCAGGTATTTGAAAGAAATATAAAAGTGCTGCGAAGTGATGGTCGTGATGACAATCCAAGCCAGATGAGCCAATAGTGCCAGCGTGATGGGGTGGCGCAAAAACTGGGTGTCAATGGTGCGCCAGTTGCGCAAAAACCAGCCGCTCCCCACCAGTGTCAGCAGCCACATGAATTGCTCGGAAGGCAAATCGGTGGCAAACCCGCCCGGCAAATCCAACTCCATGGAAAGCGGAATGCTGACCAGCATCAGCAAGAAGGTTTTCCGAATGTCCATCGCGGACAACCACACCACTGCCACCACAGCCGGAATCGCCATCAACGCGGGCATCCCCAGATAAATACCCCCGAACACCGCGCCGACCATCGTCAGCAAATACACCGACAATAGCCCCCCCTGCGGGTGGTCGTCGGGTACTGCCAAGATGGAATGCAGGCGGCGTAACATCGTCGTTGAAAGAATATCTGTGCGGGTTGTTTTGGATTATTGGAGAGTCAATCAGCGCGTGTGGCGCTCTGAAAAACGAGGTGCTTTTGCCGCCCCATCAAGCGTCGCTGCGCGCGATGTCTTTCCAGTTAAAATCGCGGTACGCCTCGGCGACAAGCACCCCCAGCACGGCAAACAAAAACGCCGCCACGACCGATGCAAGCACAATCACGCTGCGCTTGGGGCGGCTTTTGAGCAACGGCGGCTCGGCCACTTCCACGATTTGCACGGCAGGAATATCGGTGTTGAACGTGGCTCTAATCTGATTGTAGCGTTCGAGGTCGAAACTAAGCTGCTTGCGGGCTTGGAAGTGCAGGTCTGTCATCACGGCCACTTTTGGCAAGCCCTCGTTGAACCCCTTGATGGTGACGTTGCCTTGCCCGGTTGCCAAAAGATTTTGGCGCTCGCGTTCGTATGCACGAAGATTGGCTTTTATGTACTCCACCGTGTCGCGGGGTATGTGCGGATTGTTGCTCAAGACCTCGAGGCGTGCGCGGCCCCGGGTGATTTCCGCTTCGGCGGCGAGCAGTTGCGCGGCGAGTTGCTCGCCCTGTTCCGAGCCGTAGTAGATGCCGTATTGAGCCTGCAATCCGCGCAGGCTATCGCTCAACACCTCCAATTCGGCAGTTTTGTTTTTGATGTTTTCCTCGAAGGCTGCCAACAGCCGCGATTGGCTGCTTTTGATGAGACGCTGAGCGATTTCGTTCACTTTGTCGCGGGCTGCGTTGGCCATTTCGGCGGCGCGTTGCGGGTCAGTGTCTTCCACGCTGATTTCGATAGCGTCATTTTTGTTTTTCTGCGCCACATAAAGGCTGCGGAAGTATTCACGCACCTTGGCGCGTCCTTTCAGGGAAGTGGAGTCGAGGCCATACACCTCGTAGAGCCGAAAACGATGCACCATGTAATCCACCAGCTCGCTGCTGTTGGCTATTTCATGGATGCGGTCGAGGTCGTGGTCGTTGCCAAAATATCGCATCACCTGCCCCGTCGCGCCGAAAATTTGTTCCGGGCTGGCCAGTTCGGGACTGGCAGGGTAAAAAATAGTGCTGGCTTGAAAATAGTTTTTGAGCGTCAGGGAGAGGGCAATGCTGCCGACGAGCGCGATGAGACAGACGTTCCGAATAGTTTTTCTCCATCGGTACATCGTCTGGAAAACGCCGAGGAGGTTGTCGCGGTTGTTCATGTTTGTGATGGTTGCGTAGAGGCTGCTTCGCTCGTGCCGTTTTTGTTGTGCGATGGTTGTGCGGGCTGGCCTCGTCGGGGGAACGCTGCGCAGAGTGCTCGCGCTGCCCCAAAATCGGCGCAAAAGTAGAAAAACTACGAGCGTCGCAATGCGCCTTGTCAAAGCACCAATCCCAGATTCAGCGAGATATATTCCGCTGTCGTTTGGTGCGCCTTCATGGTGATGCCGAAATGTGGCCGCAAAGAGGTAGTGAACAAGGCGGGAAGATAGGCCCGCACGGTGAGCTTGCTGTATTGGCGCGACAACACATACTGGCTTATCTCACGGCCCACATAGAGGCCCATTTGCAATTGCACCCCCATGTTGCCAAACAAAAACTCATCCGCCACATACACTGCCAGCCTCGTGGCCCCTTTCTTGGCTTCTGCCTTGTTCCCGAAATCGGCGGATTGAAGGCCAAACTCGTAAATTGCGCGATTGAACTCGTAGTCAACCCCCAAATGGAGCCGGTTCACTTGGTTGAAATGGAAGTAGCCAGCCGCCGCTCCGGCCCACACCGGGTATTTGGGGCCGTCGAACACGCCGTATTCGAGCATGGCCAAGGCTGTTTGCAGCAGTCCGCCAAAGCGACGTTGAGAGCGTTTGTCGCTGTTGGCGGGGAGAAAGTCCGTTCTGCGAATAGGCCTTGGCGACCAAGCCAGCCCAGCATAGCCTGCGGGTATGTTGATGCCAAAGTTGGGCAAGTTGGTGCCGCCGTTGGAGAAGTGCGTGAGGCTTGCCCCAGTGTTGAGGCACAGATGGTCGCCCAAGCGCCATTCCGCGCCCAAGCGGAACTGGGTGACATTGTTCCAATGCCCTCCAAGCGCGTTTTGCCCCGGGTTGTCAAAATAATCATAGGGGTTCGAGACCCAAGCCAGCCCCGTGCCCAATCGGAAAAACGCCGCGAATGCCCCAGCACGGACGACGGGTACCGACAAGTGGGGTAGCAGGCCCCAACCGTCGCCATGCGAGCCATCGCCCAGCCGAAAATGCAGCAGAGATACCCCCCAGACGGGATAGCGTTGCCACGCCTGCCAGTCGTGTCGGCCGGTCGTCTGAAGTCGAAAGCCGATTTCTTGGCCCCAAAGCGTCTCGCCAGTTTGTGTGGTGAGTTTGGGTGTGTGTCGCCAGACGGCTCCGGCGTAGAGGGCGGTTTCGAGAGATAGAGGTTGGGCGGTGGCGGCAAATCTGCCTATGACCAATAAAATGAGTAGATGTTTTTTCAATTTGTTGACATCGCGATTTTGCATGGTTACAAAGGGTGCGTTTCAAATTGTCGCAAGTATACCCAGATTAAAGAGGATTTGAATCTGCCCGTTGGCAAGGCAGGGATCTCCTTGATTGATTTGCATGATTTTCAAAGGATTGCGAGCACCGTTCGTTCAAAACCACCTTGTCAGACCCTGTACTCAGGGGCTTGCCCGGCTAAGCAAAGCGGACGGGGCTGATTTGCGTTGACTATAAATCGGAACACTGTTCCGATTTATGCCGGAAAAGTGTTCCGGCGTACATAAGCGACCATTTGAAATGCACCCATTATCAATGGTGCGTGAAGAATTTGAGTATTGACAAAATGACTTAATTTTTTGAATTTCAACACCTTGAAGGTACTCGTGACGTAGTTGGAGTGAGCGTTGATATTTTTATGCACAGTTGGGAAATATAGAAACCTGCAAAAAAATAAGTGAATTATGGCTCACACTATACCCAGATTAAAGAGGATTTGAACCTGCCGGTTGGCAAGGCAGTGATTTCCTTGATTGATTTGCATGATTTTCAGAGGATTGCGAGCGCCGTTCGCTCAAAACCACTTCGCGTTGACTATACTGGACATTATTATTGTGCTGCAAAGACACAAAGGCACAAAATGTGGCAAATCAATGAGTATTTTGCTTTGCGTCTTCGTGGCAAATTTGAAAATGTCCAGCAGTCTGATTATGGCTATCAATTGACCATGCAATTCAAATTCTTCACGAACCATTGATTACAAATTACCCTGTTCCTCTTGATTTTTGATTTTCCTCAATTTCTGCAATTTTTTTTAGAAGCCAGTTCTTGGGCATTGAGTAAGATGTCTCACTGATTTGACGACGCAAACTGGCAATAGATTTTTTGTCTTGTGGAGTTATCGTGGTCAGTTTTTTTACCAAATAGATAAAATTATTGTACTCGCGTTTCAGGTTCTTAGAAATGACTTTATTGCGGCGCAAGTAATTTCTAAAACTATCCATAAGGGAGTCCAAGGCCAGCATCTCTCCGCGCTCATAATAAGTACGCAATAAGATGGACTTTGCTCCGAGTGCATAGACTACGTCGTTATATTCCACATCACGAAGGTATTCTATCGCTTTGTCATAATTTTTTTGATAAAAATACAGGTAAGCCAGATTGAACATTCTGGCATTCTCACGAATGTTGACAGGTAGAAATTCGGAATATCTTTGAATAAACTGTTCGGTCCATTCATATTCGCCTACGCCTAAGCTGACTGTGATGACATTCTTGAAAACAGCCTCTGGCAGCTGCCTGTTTTCCACAAGAATTTCTTGTTCCATCATATTGTTGAATATATCGAATACTTTCCGGTAGTACTCGGTCTTGCCTTGATTGATTTTTAGGGCGGCATAATTCTGCGCCATATAATAACATTCGCGCAAATCGCTTTTTGTTATTTCATTGGCAAATTGTTGCAAGTCTTTAAGCATCTCTTGAAAATGTATTTCTTGCTCTGATTCCACAAAGCACAATATAACTTTTCGGTAGATGCGAATCAAAGGGATGTCGGCAAAACGCTTGTCCTGCAAATACTCCCAAAATCCGGGCATCACGGGCACTTCGTGTTCAGTAACCCGAAAACCTCTGTACAGAAGCCAAGCGATGTACAGCTTTAGCTTTTGGGCCAGATAATAACATTCAAGGAAAAAATCGGCGGAAGATAATTTTTCAGCATATCCGGTCGTAGCTACCACTTTGGATGCACGACTAAAGATGTTCCAGTGCAGCTGGAATTGCGCAAAATAATAATCGCTCGATTTGCCTTCACTATGTGCCAATAATCGTTCTATGCGTCGTTCCACCCCATTCAGATGTTTGCTCAGGTCCGGCTTTTCCAGTACTTTCTGCAATTCCAATGCTTCAGATAGGGCATTTTGGTTTCTGTGCTCTTCCACCATAAAGCGAAGGGCCATTTGGTTCAGGTCAGAGGCCAAACGCCGCAGATGTGCATCGTCGAACGACTGAGTGGGGTAAAGCGACTTCCAGACTTTTTGCTTGTCAAGTTTTGCGAGCGCATACTCGTCTTTGCGCAAGGCTTCGTTCACCACGTCGAACAAGCGGGTAAGGTCTTCTTGGTCGTTCAGGTATGGCGACAGCAAGAACTTCCGAAAGCGGTTGAGCTCGTATTTGGAGAAGGTCTGAAGCAGTGAAATTAATTTTTCGCTGAACATGGCGGCGACAGGTTGATGGGAAGCCCACAGCCCCGCCATGTCATGCAACATTCTTTTCAGCCTTCAGCGGAACAACATGACAAGAGGGCTGGGGAAAACGGATTCAAAACGGATGTCTTAAAACAATGAAAATCAAAATTTTAAGCAAAAATACGAACAATTTTTTTTCCGGCAAGTTATGTAAAATGTCTTTGGATTTGCGCTTGCTAAGCCGAACCTTTGTTCCGTTATACCCTGATTTGCTGGCCTTTGTCAGATGGCCATGATTGATTTACCTGATTTTGAACAGATTGTGCTTTTAATCAATCATGCTTAAAACTTGGCGGCGCGGGGTGTAAAATTTCAATTAGTCCCAACTTATCGTTTGTTTTGTCTGTCTTGTGAACATTAGACTTGTCGCGGTGAGGGTGCCATGAAGATTTTTTTGCTCGTTGACCCTCCGTAGCAAGTCCATCATCGCTCAAAGTATGCGTAGTAACTTCTACTTCTCGATGCTTTCTGCTTGGAAAACGCTACTCGCTGCCGTCGTTATTTTACTGGCGAGCAGTAGTGGGGCGCTCGCCCAATGCGAACGTATTGGCTGGGTAGCCAACGCCACGCCTGATTGTGGTCTCAAAATTATTGACCTCGACAATGGCAATATCCTGAAAGCGGTGGCTGGCACGGATGCCCTTCAAGTGGGCCAAACGATTCGGTTCAGCGCCGAACCAACATTGCTGCCCATTGGCTGCTCATCCGACGGGTTGGAAATCGTGGCGCTCACCTGTGTTTCAGACACATTGCCCTGTCAAGCAAAATTTGGCTACGCCATTAGCGAACTCAATGCTTATAGTTATCTTTTTGAGGCGCATGTGTATGATGCTTCGATGCAGACCTGTCGTTGGGAGTTCGGCGACGGCGCGGAGGCGGTTGGCAAGACGGTGCAACACACCTTCCCCCAAGAGGGCAATTTTTCGGTTTGCCTGACCGTGTCCGATGCGCTGGGTTGCGAGGTGAAAGCCTGCAAAAATATCGAGGTGAGCGAACAAAACCCCAACTGGTGCGACTATGATGTGCATGTGACAGCAGTTGGAGAACTGATTTACGGCAAAATATACCCATTGAGCACTTCGGCAGGCACCCTGACTTCGGTGCAATGGTATGAAAGCAAGTCCAATCAAGTTTTAGCGCAAACCCCTAACTTTAGTTTTCCCATCCCTTCTAACGGGACGTACCTGATATGTGCCCAATATGAGGTGTATGATAGTTTGAGCGATGGCAGCTGCACCACCACACGTTGCCAACGGGTCACGGTGGCCGACCCAGCTTGCGTTAATCCAAACATGGTGAACCCGGCGGGATTTTGTCCGTCGTTGTTCGCCCCGGTTTGTGGCTGCGACGGGAATACCTATGGCAATGAGTGTGAGGCTATGGCGGCGGGCGTTTCCGCCTGGTGGGCAGGTCAATGCGGTGCCAGCACGGGAAGTTGCGTGGCCGATATGAAAGTGGAATTGGTCAGTGGCAACCCGGAGCAGGGTTACACCTATCGGTTCAGCAATCTATCGTCGGGCGATTACTCGTTTGCCCAACTCGATTTTGGTGATGGCAGCCCGATTTGGGAATCCTCACAATGGGATTCGGTAGTGCATCATTTTCCCTACGGCGGCATCTACCGAACCAATCTGACGGTTTGGAAAAACAATAGCTGTGTATCGTCGGCCACTCAGTTGCTGGTGACAGACAGTTATTACATGGTGTGCGACAATCTCCCCAACACGACTGACTATGTGATGCCGGGAGATGCCAATGGAGACAAAAGAGCTAATGTCTATGATGTGCTCAACATTGGGTTGGGCTATTCGTCGGTGGGTGCGCCACGCCCCAACGCCACGACTGCTTGGCTCCCTCAATTTGCCCCTAACTGGCAGCAATCGGTCGCTACTGGCGTGAACTTCAAACATTTGGATTGCGATGGGAATGGCCTTGTGAACAGTTCGGACATCGGGCCGGTGCAGCAACATTATGTGCCTATTGACACCAATACGGTCGCGTGGGTTCCTGCCGCGCCCAAAGTAAGAGTCAAATTTTCCGCCGATACTATTTATGTCAACCCGAACAGTTCATCGCCTCTGGAAATCAAGGCAGATGTGCTGGTGGGCAGTTCTTCCAACCCTGCTCTTGACTTGTACGGGTTGGCTTTTGCGTTGCAATATCCAGAGTATGTGAATCACGACCCTGAGACTTTTTATGCGGAAGACCTCTTAGGCCCCAGCTTCCAGACGCTTTTTTTCCACAAAGACAATTTTAACCGTCGGCAGCTCGATTTGGGCATTTCCCGCACCACTGCGGGGCAGGGGGTCAACGGATTTGGGCGGGTTGCAAAACTTACCTTCTCGTCGGATTTCATCATTATTATTGATATTATCGAACGAGCGGACAAGGGCGTTGTTCCGTTCACCGTCCCGGTCAAAGGAATCCGCGCCATAGATGCGTATGGCAATCCGCGACAATTAGCTGCGCCGCTCGTGCAGGACACGGTTTGGATAAAACTGCTCGAATCCACCACTTCCACTACTTCCAATTTGAGCGAACAGGTTCAGGTGTACCCCAATCCTGCTTCCGATGTGGCGCTGCTCGTGACGGGCGAGCTAAAAGTGGAAAGGATTGATGCCATCAACACACTCGGCCAAGTGCTCCACTCGATGCAGCCCTCAGGCGAACGCACGACGCGCCTCCAAGTCGGCCAATGGCAAGAAGGCATCTACACCTTGCGCATCCAAACGGATAAGGGAGTCGCTGAAAAGCGGCTGATGGTGAAAAGGGGATGATGCTGACGGATGTTTGACGGGCTGGCGTGAGCCTTCGTTTCGCGCCAGCCCGTCGCCCGCAAACCTTACAAAACCGAGGAATCCAGTTTCGCATCAGCCCATTGCCACGCTTTTTTATAGCGCGCCAACACTTTGGCCGCCTCAGCGGATTTGCCGGGTTGGTTTTTGAGGCTGTGATAAAGCCCGATGAGCGCCCAACCATTTTCCTTGTACTCCTCCAAATCCTTGCGATACACCGCTTCGGCTTCCCTGTATTTGGCTGCTTTCAACAGGACGTGTCCCAATGGATGGCGTACGGAGAAGAACCAATCGGGCGGCTCGTTGTAGTTGAGTTGGTCTTCCACGTCCACCGCTTTTTTAAGTAGTTCGATGGCCTTGGTCAGGTTCCCTTTTCTGAAAGAGATTTCGCCTTCCAGCACGAGTGCGGCAATGCGCACGAGGTCAGATGCTTGGTTGATGTCCCAAATGGTTATTTGGGCAATCGTGGTGTCGTTTTCGAGCGTTTGCACGATGCGCAAGGTGGCCTCGGCATCCGTAAAATTGCCTTTGTTGGCAAGGGCCATGCCCCGTGCGTAGTTCCAAATAGCAGTCGGCAGGGGCAATGACGGGTCAGGTTGTTTTTCCTGCAAGATGTCGTCCCACATTGCGAATTTGACCATGATGTACCACGGGATGGTGTAATAGTGCTGGAGCGTTGCCATGCTGAGGTCGTGCATGGCCTCTTGGTCCACGACGTGGTTGGCCATGTAGCGACTGGCTTCGAGGGCGCGGCGGCCCCGTCCTTCGAGCGCGGCGCAGGCTGCGAGAAAGTGCCAGTTGTGTGGGTAATAAACCAATGGGTAAACACCTCCCTCGTGGCAGGTTTCCACATAGAGGCTGTCAATTTTCACGGCGCGTTCGTTGGCCAAAGTACCCTCATGGTAATGTCCCGTGTTGATGTAGGTATGTGAGGGCATGTGTACCAAGTGGCCGGAGCCGGGCACGAGGCGTTCCAGTGTTTTGGCGTAAGGAATCGCCTTTTCGGGGTTGCCACTGGCCTCCGTCGCGTGGATGTAGAGGTGAACGGCTTGCGGGTGACGCGGGTTTTTGGCCAAAATGCCCTCGATGATTTGGACAATTTCGGGTGTCCAGGGCTTGGGTTGGCCGTTTTTCTCCCACAAGTCCCAGGGGTGCATATCCATGAGCGCCTCGGCGGTCATGGCTGCGAGGTCGAGGTCGTCGGGGTATTGTTGGAAACCCGATTTGAGCGCGTCGGCGTAGGCTTGGTAGTAGGGTTGGGCATCCTCGTCTTGCGATTTTGGGTAGCGTTTGGCAATGGTCTGAATCAGGAACTGCTCTTTGGGCGTGCAGGTGTGCATTCGGACACGCGCTTGCTCCACGGCTTCGAGCGCAGCGGGCAGGGTGGTGGGGTCCATGCCCGCGTTGTAATTGGGGCCAAGCACATAAGCCTGCCCCCAATAGGCCATCGCGCAATCGGGGTCGAGGCGAGCGGCCTCGCGGAAAGAGCGGTGCGCTTCGGCGTGGTTGAAGCCGTAGGAAAGCATCAGTCCTTGGTCAAAATACTTCTGTGCTTGTTTCGACTTCGTGGTGACGGGGTAGGTGAAGTGGTCGGTCAGCCCCCAAAACAGGGGCGAAAGCGAGCCGTCAGAGGCAGGTTCGGTATCGAGGATGACGTTTTTGGGAGCGCAGAAGCTGATGGTACTCGTGGTGGCAGGGGTAGGATTTTGGGCCTTTTTGGTTTGGCAAGCGCAGAGTGCTGCCAACAGAAAAGGAGCGAGAAAAAGATAGACTGTTCGCATGACTTACAGATTTAGTATTTGAAAAAAATGGTTAGACGTAAGTGTCAGGCGGGAGGGGGCAGTCTATATGGGGGGCTTTTTGAGCGGCAAGCACAATGTGATAATTGGAAAATCCCAAAATCTAGGGATAAATCGTGCTAATCCCGAGGTTTCGAGCAGCGATTCTCGCTTTGTCGGGTTCTGAGGTGTCATCCCGGAAGCATGGAGGGGTGACATCTCAAAAACAGGCCGAGATGTCACCTTTTTCGTTCCTCAAAAGATGACACCTCTTACAAACCGAGAATAGCTGGGTTTCGAGAGAGGTTGCGCTTTTATACCTTGATTCGATAGGATTTATCAGATGAACTTGATTGATGCCCCTGATTTTGAGCAGATTGCGCTTTTGGCCATGCCCAAAACTTGGCGGCACGAGGTGTAATACCACCGACGTACTAAGTACAATGTAAAATAAATATCTTGATTTTGCCACAAAGGCGCAAAGACTCTAAGAAATTGACTGATAAACCTTTGTGCCTTCGCGTCTTTGTGGCAGATTTAATTTACAATGTACTAAGGCGAGTTGGCGCGAAGATAACTTTTTTCCGGTTTTTTTATACCACTTCGCGTACAAAGGAGAGCATGGATGGTTTTCAAAGGGCATACTGTTTAACGCGAGTTTCGAGATTTCGCCGCGCGCGGCGAGAACCCGCGCACGGCGAAAAACGAAAATACGATAGTGAGGGGTCGTGTCGTAAGACCCGCGCATGGCGAAAAGCACCCATGCCGATACTACTCTCGCCTTGCCTTGAACACACCATTCGGCTGCACAAATGAAGCGCTCGTCGTGTTGTCTTTTCCATCAAGTTCAAACACAACGCTATACCCGTTCAGCCCTTTGAGTTTGAACTCGGTGCCTTGAAACGGCTCAAGCGTGTATTCCTGCTGACCCGGTATTTTCAGGTAAAGGGTTTTGTTGCGCAATTCGAATGTGATGGGCGTATCTCCTTCTTCCAATATGTATTTGCCTGTGAGGCGTTGCAAAAAAACAGGGTCGGAAAGTCGGCGTGGCGGTGTTTTTTTGAATGCCATATCATCCACGAGCGGGTCGGTGCTGGTGGTGAGTTGGTAGATGTTGCCGTTTTGGTCAGTCTGAAAATTGAGCATCACGGTCATTTCCAAATCCTCGTCTTTGGCGCTGAACACGTCGTAGTGCCAGTGTTCGAGTGCCAAGGAGAAACTGTTGAACTTCATGCGAAGCCCCTTTTCATCGTGTTTCACCTCGATGATGCCATAGCCCGCATGCTCGTACTCCCCCGCGTATTCGCTCAACGAATGACTTGGCTGCGTGCCTGCCACCCGTTTGGGCTCGGGTTTTTTGTCGTCTTTTTTTTCCGCTTCTTGTTTGTCGCCCTCGGCATAGATGCGGGCATACCAATCGGTGGGCGCGAGTCCGAGCACAAGGTCGGTGGCGTATCGAGCCAACAAGGTGGGTGCCCCAGAAGCGTTTTGATTGGTGAGGATGACCAGACCAAACTCCTTTTCCGGCACCATGAACACGAGTGCCGAAAAACCGTCAATGTTGCCGCCATGCTCCACCACGCGCAAGCCCTTGTAACGATAGATGAACCAGCCTAAGCCGTAGGTGTAGTCGGTGATTTCAGGCGTTTTTTCCGTGCCGGATTCGTTCATCAGCATGACGGGTAGCCGCAACCGGGCGATTTCGGCGGCGCTCAGCACCTGTTTGCCGCCCGCTTTGCCTTCGTCGAGGTGAAACTGAACCCATTTCAGCATATCGTTCACGCTGGAATTGATGCTGCCGGCCGGGCCTACTGCATCAATGTTGCGATAGTCCATGCGGATGTTTTCCTTGCGAGCTTTGGTGCGGTAGCCGAGTGCGGCATCCTTCGAAGCGGTCATATCTTTCACCGAAAAGTTGGAATTGCTCATGCCAAGCGGCTGGAATATATGGGTACTCACAAACTGCTCCCAAGTGCTGCCCGAGATGCGCTCGGTCAGCACGCCTGCGGCCATGAACATCAGGTTGTTGTATTGCCAAGTGGTGCGCAGGCTTTTGTTGGGCGGCAAGTGGCGGAGCCTGTCGTAGATTTCTTTTCTGGAAAATGCCGAGCCATACCACATAAAATCGTGGCGCGGCAGGCCAGAGCGGTGACTCAGCAGGTCCACGGCGCTCATTTCGCGGGTAGCGAGCTCGTCGTGCAGTTTGAAATCGGGCAAATAGTGAATGATGGGCTTTTCCCATTCCAACTGGCCCTTGTCGGCCAAAACAGCAAGACCCGCCGCTGTGAACGCTTTCGTGCTGGAGCCGATGGCGAATTGCGTGTTGGCCGTCGCGGGCAATTTTTTTTCCAAATCCCGGTAGCCGTAGCCCTCCGCGAGCAATACCTTGCCGTCTTTCACCATGCCGAAGCCCAAGCCCGGCACCATTCGTTTTTCGCGCAGCGAGTCGGCCAAATGCCGCAGCGTGGCTATGGCGTCTTGCAAGCGTTTTTCCTCGACGGCTTTCTCGGCGGCGCTGGCGCGAGCGAGTTTCATCGGGAACGACATACCCGACTGGGTGAAAGTGCCTTCCAAACGCTCGCCTTTTTCATCAAAACTGCCCGAAAACGAGGCGTTGCTCGGTACTTCGGGCAGTTTGAAGCTCATGTTGCGCCCTTCTATTTTCAAATCGGCCAGCGCCATGTCTTTGACCTGTTGAACTGGAATGTCGAGGTCGCCCACCCATTGGCCGCCTTCTTTTTTGAGGTCAATGGCGATTTCGAGGTTCATGCCCGGCAGTTCTATGACACCCTTCCAGTTGCCGGAATAGTCGGTTTGGGCAAAAATCGGGAGTGCAAAAAACAGGGAGAAAATAAGTGGCAGGGAGGCTATGCGCATTGCTTTCGGTGTTGGTGAAGAAATGTGGTGAGATTTGCAGACTATGCAAACATAAGATGTGGAGCTTAACAAATGGGGTGTTTTTCGACGAGGGTACACGAAACATCTGCTCTCGCAGGATGTCCGTACGAGTGTTCTCTGTGAATTGCAGTCTTTGTTGGCGGGGACGCCAACAGTAGCAACAAAGATTGCCGATTACATGATTGCCAATTTTAGATGTGCCGGGGGCAGCACCGAACCTCGATGCCGCGCTCGACCCATCAACAATCTTGCAATCGTCACTCGTGCAATCGTCAATCCCCCTCCTCACCGCGCCACGACCACCTTCCGCGTGCTCACCACTCGCCCCGATTCGGCCACGAACCGGAAGAAGTACACCCCGGCGCCGAGGTGGCTGACGTCAATGCGCTGCGTGGTCTGCGCCGCGGGCCAGAGACCAGCGCGCACCACCTGACCCGATGGCGCCACCAGCTGCCAGCGACCCTCCATCGGCTGGTGGAGGCTGACGAGCACCTCGTCGGTGGCGGGGTTGGGCTGGAGGTGCAGCGGGTCGGGGGCGGGTGGCGCGGGGGCGCTTGTAGTGGGGCCGTTGATGCCCAGCGTGTCGCAGGGGCTGCCGGGCAGGTCGTAGAGGCGGTAATTGGGGAGATGAGGCAGCGTACGCACCCCAGGCACGGGGAGATTGATTGCTTTCGCATGGAAATTAATGCTGTCAATGGTCAAGCCATCCGGTTCATTTAGAGCGTGCAAATGCCTTGCCCGCGATGGGATATTCCCATAGATTGCCCCTTTTGCACCATTGACCAAATAATGGAACGTGTTGCCCGGCACATAATATGGACTTTGATTGAAGGGGTCATAAGAATAGCGCATGGTGTCGAGCTTCGGTGATGCCGCCTCGAGGTCGGCGCGAAAAAGCACGTTTTGGGAAGTCGCGTACAGGTAACGGCCCGTAGGCGAAAACGCTACCCCACCGCCGGGAATCCAATGGGTTGGGGCTGGGAGTTCTAACAGGTTGTCAAATAAACCCAAGCAGCGGTCAAAATCCAAGATTGTGACTTTGCAATCCCCCCAGTTGGCGACTTTATCCCCGTTTGGTGAGATATTGGTACCCATGTGTTTTTCACAGTTAGGCAGTTCGAGCGCCATATTGCTGGAGGTATGTTGCACGATTCCCTCTGGCGATAGGATAAAGGCATGCCAAGACTTGTTGCTGAAGGCTGGCACGATAATCCACCAGTCGCGCCCGTTGCCATGCCGGACAGCGTTGAAAGAACCCATATCTCCGTCAAACATGACATTGTTCTTGGAAATCACATCGCCCAACCCATTTTGTAGTGTCATGCCTACAACAGAATAGTAAAGCGGTCCCAATTTTATTTTGCGGACTGGGTCATACGAAGCGCCCATGTGAAGCAGGAAATAGCGGTTGGTGTCTCCTGGGTCAGGAAGCACCATGGCACCTTGCGGCAAGATGTAGCCTTTCCATGGACACACCAAATCATTAATGTCGCCCGGATTCAGCCCTGCCCCATTGGGCATTAGTTGATGGTTGCGATTGGCTACCTCGCAGCCGTTGGTGTAAAAAAGCACATTGCCGTTGGCATCGGACATGACCGCGACTGTGCTTTCGAAGTTGAACGCTAAATAGGTTGGTTCAACCAAAACAGAATCACCTTGAAAAAGAATTTGAGCGTGGCCGTATCCAGCCACACCTGGAAATTCATTGTAACCTGTGAGCCACACGCGGTCGTGTGCCTGACCCAGCAGAACCTGACTTGATAGCAAGGCGGCGAGAGACAGAGTGAAAAGTCGTGTCATCGTTATGTGTTGTTTTGTGTCATTATTGCCTATCTTCCTTTGGCTCTTCTTTGTCCAATGCTTCCCTTTCTTTTTTTTGTTCCTCCAACTGCCGCAAGGCAATTTCCGCCATGCGCGGCCGCGACGTTTTTGGCCTGTCGCCTTGCCGGGCCTTGCCAGCAATAGGTGGTAGCACCACATAGTCGTCCTTCCTGATTTGCTTTGATGGATGATAAGCCGTCTTTTCAAATCCATCCCCCGGTTTTTGGCCGTTCAGGGTGTCGCAAGGCGAGCCTTCCCACTCGCCGAGGCGGTAGTTGGGGAAAAGGCACATGGTGCCACTGTTGAATTTTGGCAAGTCCAACCCGTGCTGTTCCACATCGGCGCTGTGGCCCGGCAAGTTGGGCTGGTGGATAATATGCATGGACAAGGTACCATTGGTAGTAGCATAATAAATTTTGCCATCTGGGGCAAGATTAGGATTCCAAAATCCCGTCAGAAAAGGCTCGAACGGAGAGGCTTTTCCGTCAAAGTATGCAAGTGTATCGAAGGAGGCGCTGATATCGGGCGCGTCCAAGTCGAGCACGGTCACGGTTTCCCAAGAGGAGACGTACAAATGCCTCGAATCAGGTGCGAACACGGTCGCAAACCCAAAAAAATCTTCGTCGCCAAAAGGCAATACGCGCAGATTGCCGAACGTGCCGCTACAGCGGTCGAAGTCGTAAATGTGCAGCCCGTTGAGCCCGTCGCAACGGATGTATGTGCGCCCGTCGGGCGACATGGCGTTGACCGATTGATATTCCGTACCGGGAAAATCAAATGCCATTTCGGTCTCAAAAGGGCCGTGTACGCCCTCAGGGTCAAGCAGAAAAGTGTAGATTTTTGGGGTCGAAAGTTCACCAATGATGACCCACCAATCGCGCCCGTTGCCGTGTTTAACCGCTACCGGGGCAATCAAATTTATGCCCCAGGGCAGCAGCAATTGATTTTTTTTCGTCACCGCGCCCAGCCCGTTATTGCCGTTCATGTCTATAATGGTATAGTAAAATGGCGTGGTGATGAACAACGTGGTGATTGCAGACCCTACATGGAAGAAATAATATTGGTCGTGCTTCCCCGGCGCGGGCAGGGCAAAGCAAAAAGGGCCGTTGGGGTAAGAGTCGTTTTGCCAATCCAGCCAGATTGGCCCCGGGTTGAGGGTGTCGCCATTGAGCATCCGGTTGTGCGTGGTGTCGCGGATGGAGATGCCGTTGGTGTAAAAAGCCAAGTGGCCGGAGGAATCGCTGCACACACCGCAGTAAAAACCCAAATCAATTTTTTTCTTTTGAGGATAAATATGAGGAGGTGTGAAAGAAAAATCCATGTTCGCCCCTCCAAAAAGGGGATTGCTAGTGATGTTATTATAGCCCCACATCCAGACGTTGTCGTGTTTTTGAGCAAGGCAGAGCAGTGGAAGGATGAAGAATGTCGCAACAAAAAAGTATCGGTTGTGCAGCATAGCGGAAATCTTTAAAATAGCGGAAAAAGGCAAAAGTGAAAGGGCAACCGCCCGTGCGCCTGCGGTTGCCCCATGAGAGAGCGATGAAAATCAACGGACGATGCTCAGTTTGCCAGCGTATCGCAAGCCTTGTTTGGTTCGCACCTCGATGCCATAGAGGCCGCTTGACAAGTTTCGTGTGTCAAGTTCGAAATAGGAGGCTTCCGCAAATCGCACATTGCGGACTACCTGCCCTTGAAAATTGTACACGCGCAATGAACCGTTCACAGGTTGTTCAAAGGTCAATCGGCAAAAGTCCGAAGCAGGGTTTGGCGCGACCAATGCGCCCAAACGTGCAGCATCGCTGCTGCGCGGCAGCCCGGCACCGGGACACATAGCCTCGTCATCGTAGTCAAATTCTTCAATTGCAACACGCGCCATGACTACCCCGATGCCGCCTTCGTGCCGACACTGGTCGGCGATAGATTTTAGGGAATTGTATTGAGTAGTCGTCCATTCGGTGTTGCCAGACAACAGTTTTTCTGCCGACAAAACCAGCACAGTTTTCAGATTTTGTTCCCAGACGTCCGTTGTATTTACGTTGTCCAAATCGGCGGCCAATTGGTTCGCTCGATCTGCCACATCAGATTTATATTGCTCGGAAAGGCTCTGGTTAGTTTGTTGCAGCGTGGTCAGTTCTGATTGCAGCGTTCCCAACGTTTGCGCGATTTGTTGCTGTTCGGATTCTGTTTCGGCTTCCTGCATCAGTTGGGTTTGTGCTCTTATCTCTCCGAGCTTTGCCGCTATATCTGCTTGGTTGGCATTCCAGCTGCTCTCGAACGAGGCAGTGAATACAGTGATGTTGTCCCAAGCATCCCTTGCCCGCTGGAGTTTGCCTGTGTTGCCCGTATCGTGGGTGTTGTAAAACTGCGCTTCCGGGCTGTTCTCGGGCCGGAGTTCGGGATGTGCGGCCAGTACGGCAAAAGCATCCAATCGCGCCTCCCATCCCGATGCTGGATAACCCTTGTAGTCCTCAAAAGTACCGGCTATCGCCCTTGCGTTCGCCTCTGAGCCGGGCGGGTCTTCGTTTATTTCCTCGAAGCAGGTCTCCGACAACGGGACCCCTATAGGCGGCTCGTTACCAGAGGGTACAAACCAGTTGTTTGCTGGAACCCTCGGGCTTGCCCAAAGTGGAGAATTTTGATTGGAAGTGTTGATTCTGAATTGAGACATAAACATCAGACCCTGCTCCGGCATTCCATCAAAATGCGCTTCGAGCGCCCCGCTGCCCGGCCAAGTGTTCATTTTTTCGCTTTGAACACCGATGATGCTGCCGGGCGACAAATACAACCCTTCCAAGTTGTCGGTCATTGTGTTGCTGCGGAAGTTGGTGTGGTCGCAAGCCGGGCCGTTGAAAAAGAAGCCTTGATTCAGATTTGTGCTCGTGTTGCACGACAGTTTGTTGGAGTTTGAGTTGTCTACATGAATCCCTCTGTAAGCGTAGCCGCCGCTGTTTGTAATATTCATTGGGCCGTAATTGCCTACAAAGTCATTTTTGTCCAAGACATTGGACGGTGAGCCAGTAAGCCAAATGCCTTTGAATTCATGCCGGATATCGGTCTCGTAGTTTTGGAAAAACTTGTTTTTTTGCAATGTGATGCGGGTAGGTCCTGTTATCCAAGCACCGTAAGATTGGTATTGCACGAAGACAGGGTCAGGGCTTGTCTTGGCATCGTCATGGAACCTGTTGTTATAGCCCCGTGCATATTTAAAGGAACGAGACGGATGATTTAGTGAAAAAAGAGCGGATGAGTTCGGGGTCATCAGCGATTTCGTGAAGTGCATATTCTACGGCAGTTTGCAAATCGTCCAAATTGAGAAAAATCCGGTTTTTGAGTTTGTGGCACTTGAGGTAATCCCAAAGTAATTCTATGGCATTTAGTTGTGGGCAATAAGGTGGTAGTGCTTCGAGGTGTATTATACCGGGGTTGTGTTGCAAAAAATCTTTTACCGGCTGACCCTTATGAATTGAAGCACCATCCCATACGACCAGCATTTTGGTGTTCGTCAGTTCTTCGGTGCTCAACCAAGTGAAAAACTCCTCAAAATCTTCAGCCTTGAAAGGGAGGCGTTGGATTTGCCAGCACAAATCACCCCGGGTTGAAATCATGCCGAACAGATTCAGATGCTCGCGGCTTTTGAATTCTTGAAGCACCGGAGTCTGGCCCTTGGGGGCCCAAGTTTTGGCGCAAAAGGGCAGCAAGCAAACCCCACACTCATCGGCATGAAACAATACGCGGTTTTCCGCTTCACTTTTTTTTAATGCGACCTATGTCCTCTGCATACCACTTCTGCACCCGCTCTTCCGAACGCTGGCGAGCCTGTTTGGAAGGCCGTTGCAGCGACCATCCGACCTTTTTCAGCAACCGCCCCACATGGGATGGGTCATACTTTACCCCAAAAAGTCGCTCAATCACAACACCAACGCGACCCCGCGTCCATATTTCCCCTTCAAATCCCTGCGCTGTACAACCCTTGTTCAATTCTTCCACCAGGCGCCGCAGGTCTTCGGTTCCTAATTTGCTCTGGGTTCCGCCCGGCGGAAGGCTCTTGTACCAAGCAGGATTGTCTGCATCGTATCGCGCAAGCCATCGTGACAACGTTGATTTGGGGGTAGTGTCATTTTATGAGTGATATGTTGTAGTTGTAGACGAACAAATGGAGGTACAGTTCGTGCATTTCATCGGATTTTGAAAAGGATAGCGTTTTTCTGACGAATCGACAAATTCTCTGGCGAAGGGTGTTGTTCCAGCGTTCCACATGAGAAGTTTCCCCGGATTCTTTTCCCACCATCTTGTGTTTGCCTGTATCAATAACCGCGGCGTATGCCTCCCAAAAATCGCTGAACGTTCGGCATTTTCGATATTCAGGCGGAATCAGTTCCCAAAACCGCCGACAAGATTGTTCGCTTCGGTCGCCGATGAAAAAAGAGACAATTTGACGTGTTCTGCGGCAAAGTGCTATCCAAACCCAGCGTTTAAAGTCTTTGCAATAGACAAAAGACCATAATTCATCCAGTTCGAGAACGTCTTTTTTCTTGGCCGGAAGCAACGTGGTCACGATGTCGGGAAGGGACTGCGCTTTTTTTTTATCCACCTCAGAGCCGTTTGGTGACTGATGCCAAAGGTTCTGGCAAGACCCCGTGACGAACTGCGTTCTTGGGCCGCCCTGACGACCATTTCTTTAAATTCCTCGCTTTTCCGAAGCGTTTGAAACACCCCGCCGAAGCCGCAAGCCTTGCATTTGTACTTCGGATTGCCTGATGCGTTCGACCCGTTTTTCACAATGTGTTCAGAGCCACATTTATGGCAGCATTTTACATCTAATACCATTTCATAAAGTTTGACGCAAAAATACCAAATCACCCCCAAAATGACACTACCCGGCATTTTACTCACATTTCATTCACCAAAAACATTTCCGATTATGAAAAAAGTTGGGTAGTGTAATTAATTGGGTGGTTCAATATCTTTGTGTCAAATTTTTTTGTCATGGTAACAGAACATAAATGCTGTCACAAATGCGGCTCCGAGCACATCGTCAAAAATGGTTCGAATAGTTCGGGAAACCCCAAGTACAAATGCAAGGCATGTGGTTTTGGCGGGGTCTTCCAAACGGTTCGTAAAAGCGAGGAGTTCAAAGAATTGGTCGTCAAGGCGGCTCAAGAACGCAGTTCGTCACGGGGGCTTGCCAGAACCTTTGGCATCAGCCACCAAACTGCCCTTAGGTGGATTAAAAAAAGCCCAATCCCTGCCTGACATCGTGACCACCTTGCTCCCAGCCAAGAAGAATGATGCGCTTGAACTGGACGAACTGTGGTCTTTTGTGTATGAAAAAGCACAAAAACGATGGGTTTGGATAGCGCTTTGTAGACGGACGAGGCAAATCGTTTCTTTTTTTATCGGAGACAGAAGCGAGAAAACCTGCCGTAGTTTTTGGAACTTGATCCCCAAAAAATATCGAAAATGCAGGTCGTTCAGCGACTTTTGGGAGACCTACTCCAAGGTCATTGATACGGGCAAGCATCAATTAGTCGGCAAGGAGTCGGGCGAAACATCCCATGTCGAACGATGGAACAATACCCTGCGCCAGCGGATATGTCGCTTTGTCAGAAAAACCCTCTCTTTCTCAAAGAGCGATGAAATGCATGAACTCTATTTGCACTTGTTCATTTTCAACTACAACGTATCACTCATAAAATGACACTACCCAATGCGTTCAATCGCGTTGGCATCGAGCAAATTGAGGTAGGTGTTGCCACCTGCGTCGGTCAAAGGAAATTCATCCATATACACCTTCACGTTGCGCACACCAAAGGGAGAGCGCAAAAGGCTCCCGCGAATGGACAAGCGGTAACTGCCCGGAGACCGCTCCTCCATCCGCACGCCGGGTATCAGGTTCAACGCAGGTACCAACGAATGAGCAGCGCGTTGATTCAATTGTTCGTTATTGACAATGCCAATGGATGCCGGCGTTTGCAACAGGGGCTGCCGCGACAAATAACCTTGCACGACAACTTCCTGAATCTGCTGCAATGAATCAATGGATTGAACCGACTGCCCGAAAACCGGATTGGGAGCGGAAAGAAAAATGCAAACAGCGGCGCATGGGAGCAGGAAGAGCGTAGATTTTTTCTTCATTGCTTTACAAAGAGCGATTGAGGGGCAAAGAAAATTGTCCTTTGGATTGTCCCTCGAAAACATGATGACTTACCTGGTAGTGTCATTTTATGAGTGATATGTTGTAGTTGTAGACGAACAAATGGAGGTACAGTTCGTGCATTTCATCGGATTTTGAAAAGGATAGCGTTTTTCTGACGAATCGACAAATTCTCTGGCGAAGGGTGTTGTTCCAGCGTTCCACATGAGAAGTTTCCCCGGATTCTTTTCCCACCATCTTGTGTTTGCCTGTATCAATAACCGCGGCGTATGCCTCCCAAAAATCGCTGAACGTTCGGCATTTTCGATATTCAGGCGGAATCAGTTCCCAAAACCGCCGACAAGATTGTTCGCTTCGGTCGCCGATGAAAAAAGAGACAATTTGACGTGTTCTGCGGCAAAGTGCTATCCAAACCCAGCGTTTAAAGTCTTTGCAATAGACAAAAGACCATAATTCATCCAGTTCGAGAACGTCTTTTTTCTTGGCCGGAAGCAACGTGGTCACGATGTCGGGAAGGGACTGCGCTTTTTTTTTATCCACCTCAGAGCCGTTTGGTGACTGATGCCAAAGGTTCTGGCAAGACCCCGTGACGAACTGCGTTCTTGGGCCGCCCTGACGACCATTTCTTTAAATTCCTCGCTTTTCCGAAGCGTTTGAAACACCCCGCCGAAGCCGCAAGCCTTGCATTTGTACTTCGGATTGCCTGATGCGTTCGACCCGTTTTTCACAATGTGTTCAGAGCCACATTTATGGCAGCATTTTACATCTAATACCATTTCATAAAGTTTGACGCAAAAATACCAAATCACCCCCAAAATGACACTACCGATTTGGGTATCCCCAAACTGGACATGATGTCTTGGCGGTTCTTACCTGAACGGAACATCTCTACCGCTCGCAGGCGCATCCCTTCATACGAAACTGAACTTAAACGTTTTTTCATGCTCAAAATGAAGCAAAGATACGCTCTTTGTTCCTTTAAAAATGCACGGGGCTATATGAATGAAGGCACGCCTTGTTGGACTGCTTATCGGAGTGTTCGACCATCTTATCCATGCTCTTTCACCTTCTGGGGAACTGCTGTTGTCCCAAGTTTCATTTTTGGTGATATCTGCTGCCCCAAGAGATGATTGGGTCACCCAAACAGCGTACCTGTGGTAATTCTCAATCAAGTTGTTAGAGAGATTTAGCGTAGTGGGTAAAGTGCTGTTAAAAAGTTGTACTCCCCAATCTACACCTTTGAAGGAGGCATCCTTTACGGAAAGATTGTAGTTGCGGGCATCAATGCCGCCAGAGTAATTATCCAAAAACAATGGACTGGATGCATCTGACCCTAAACCAGTGACGCTGGCAGTAAATACCCCACTCGTACCCCGAAGAAAGATAGCTCCTCCTCCAGTAGGTTTTTCAGCAAAAGTGGTGTTGACCACATCAACGTTGGAGTTATTGGCTCTGATACCAGATGCATATCCAATAATCCGATTTGGGTTCCCGGTTTGAGTCAAGTCGCCTATTGTAATATGTGGGACATTTATCAACCTAATAGCGGCTGGAGTTAGTTGGCTGCAACCAGAGTTCGTGTTTATAGTCCCATCGAAGATGTTGTGTGCAATTCCTTCGCTATACAATATGACTGAGCCTTCTGCTTGAATGCAAGTAAAATTATCCATGAAAGTATTGCCGACGATTTGTCCCTTTGCGCCACTTTCCAAGATAATGCCCTCGCACGAGTTGGAAATGGTGCTGTTGTATATGCTGATATGGCCATTAGCATCCGTCTGGATCCCATACCACGAGCCGCCGCATCCTCTTATGGTCGCCTGCCCAAGAAATCGAACATCGTTGCGAATCCAAAGCAGAGCATTGGGCAACATGACGATTTCTGTGCCCGGCGCGAACTCGTAGGCATCAGTGAACTCAATGTAGCTTGCGACGATGAGTTTCTGTGGCTGAGTTGAGGCGCTACCCGGATATGGCAACAATTTGCCACTCGATACCAAACTCGGTGACGTTCCAAACGTGATGCACTGATAGTCATTGATGTTTTGTACGCACGGAATCGCTGGCGCACACTGCCCAACAACCTTGCCCGGCACGATGCCTATAAATAGGCCAAAGAGGATGAAGAAAAGGGTATGTATAGCCCACAACTTACGTTCTTGGGCGGCTGGCGGGGCTATGTCCCCCGCGACACAAGGTACATGATTTTCACAATTGGAATCTCTGCCAGCAGGCAGGATTGTTGTCAAAGAGGCGATTTTTACTGTCTTTTTCATGTCGAAGAAAGTTTTTGATGAACAAATGAGAGCCATGCCCAGTCGCGTCCGCGACTGGCCAACTTTTCACAAGAACCAATGCCACAGTAAGGAAAAAGATTAAAGGTAGGAGAGCAGGCCTGCCCGGCATCGCGCCCGTGCGCACGCTCGAAGACGCAACACCCTTGCAAATGTCGGCAAGCCGACGGTGAGAAGCAAGGGGGCGCGAAAAATTTAACATTGGGGAATGTAGTGGCATACCATGCCTACTACCGCTTATTTCCCAAAAGCCACCGGAGAATCTTGAAACGCCTCCGTTTGCTGGGTTTGTGCCAGAAATGGCAAGGTGAAATAATTTCGTGGGGGCCCAACAAACACAGCATCTGAAAGCTATCAGAGGCAATAACCACACTACTGGACATTTCAAATTTGCCACGAAATCACAAAGACGCAAAGCAAAATACGCATTGATTTGCCGCACTTTGTGCCTTTGTCGCACAAAAACAATGTCCAGTAATGTGGGCAATAACGCTGCCTACGAGCCTCCCGCTCTTTCACCCCGCCACAAAATGATATCCCACACCTTTGATGGTGATGATTTCGATGGAAGGGTCGTCGCGCAGAAAGTCGCGGAGTTTGGTGATATACACGTCAAGGTTGCGCGAGTTGAAGAAATTGTCGTCGCCCCACAGCCGCAAGAGAATGTCTTTGCGGGCAACGGTGAAGTTGCGGTGTTCCACCAGCATTTTGAGCAAGTCGGCTTCTCGGGCGCTGAGTTTGCGGATATGGTCGCCTTTGCGCAGTTCGTATTTGAGGGGCAAGAACTCGTATTGGCCTATTTTGCTCGCCTCGTTTGGGTCGGTGTGGGTGGGGCGCCCGTGGGTGAGCGCGAGCAAATTGTGGAGCCGGACGATGAGTTCCTCCATGCTGAATGGTTTGCGCAGGTAGTCGTTGCCGCCGGCGGCGAAGCCTTGCAGCACATCCTCGGTTTGGGTTTTGGCAGTGACGAACACGATGGGCAGGGCGGGGCGAGTGCGGCGCATTTCTGCTGCCAGCGAGAAACCGTCGCGGTTGGGCAACATCACGTCGAGCACACAAATATCTGGCTGGAACTGCCCCAAAGCGGTGAGCACTTTGGCGCCATCGGCCACCATCAGCACTTCAAAGCCGCGACTTTCGAGGCTTTCTTTGACGATTTTGCCCAAAAACGGCTCGTCTTCGACGTAGAGGAGCTTGATGCCGGATTTCATGGGCACAAGGTAAGTGCCTTTTGGGTGTCGTCACAAGCCCCTTCTTTTCACCTCTTGCTGCACAAGTGCCAACTCGCGGCCCGCATCGCCGGTGACGGAGGTGTTTTCTTGCGCCCTTCGGATGAGATAAGGGATGACCTCGCGTACCTGACCGTAAGGGAGGTATTTGGCCACCCTGAATCCGGCGGCGGCGAGGTTGAAGGTCAGGTTGTCGCTCATGCCAAATAGTTGGCTGAACATGATGTTTGGGTGGTCGTGCGGGATGCGTTTTTTGTCCATGAGTTCCACTTGAAGCAGGGCGCTGTTGGCGTTGTGGCTGGCATTGCAAAAAGCCATGGTGTCCAAGTGGTCGAGGCAGAATCGCAGCGCGGTGTTGTAGTGGTCGTCGGTGGCTTCTTTGTCGGGGTTGATGGGATTTTCGTAGCCGTAGGCGGCGGCGTAAAAGGCTTCTTTTTCCATGTATGCGCCGCGCACGAGTTTTGCGCCGAGCATGAAGCCAGCCTTTTGGGCGCGGTCGTAGCTTTCGATGAGAAATTGCAGGCGGTCTTTGCGGTACATCTGGAAGGTGTTGTACACGACCACGCGCTTCTTGTTGTATCGTTTCATCATCAGCCACACGAGGTGGTCTATCGTGTCCTGAATCCAGCTTTCTTCCGCGTCAATATAGACGGCCACGCCTTTGAGCGAGGCTTGGTAGCACACGGCATCGAGGCGTTTGAGCACGTTGCGATATTCGCTCAGCTCCTCGCGGGTGAGGGTGGGCCGATGCTGTACTTTTTCAAGCAGGTGGAATCGCGCCAGTCCCGTCACTTTGGTACTCACCACCGGGATGTGTTTGGAGCGACTAGCAAAGTCAATGGCGCGGATGTTCTCGTTCATGGTATGGTTGAAATCGAGCTCCGTTTCCTTCGCTTCCGCGCCGTAGTCCAATATGGTCAACGTGTTGTGCGCTGCCAAACGGTCAATGTTGGGCTGACAGCCAAGCAGCGTGGTGCCCCCCACGAACTGCTGAAATACCGTGTTTTTCACGATGGTTTCCGCGAAAGGCAAGCGATTGGTCACGGCCCAAAGCGCGAGTTTGGAGCCGTGTTTCACGAGCCAGGGTTTGCTCATCATGCGGAACAACCAAGCCGTTTTTTTCAGCTCGCGGTTGGTGAGGTGGGAGAAGGCAATTTCGGTATTCGAAAAATCAACTGTGGGCATAAAATGGTTGAATTGGCTGATGGCCCTGAATCGGTTAAGCTCGTTGGCAAGATGTAATCCACAACCGTTCCAACAATCTCAACGGCTCCAAATACTCCAAGCGGCCTCGGCCTGCAAGTGCAACATTTCCAGACCGTTTTGGATGGAACAGCCTTGCGCTTTGGCTCGCTGCAAAAGTAGCGTTTCGGCAGGATTGTATATCAGGTCGTACACGAAATGTTCGGGTGTCAGTCGCTCATACGGCAAATCGGGGCAAGCATCCACATTGGGGGCCATTCCGAGCGGGGTGGTGTTGATGATGAGAGGGGGTAGAGGGCGGAAGGTGGAAGGCGGAAGGCAGAGGGTTTCGTAGGAGATTTGGTCGTCGCTGACGGGGCTGCGCGATGCGAATTTGTAGGCGATGCCGAGTTTTTTCAAGACGTGGGCGACGGCTTTTGCCGCTCCGCCTTTCCCCAGAATCAACGCTTGCGCCTCCTTGCCGCCCACCGTCATTGCCCGCGCCACAAATCGAGCGCCGGGTCCGCTTAGCAGGGAGGCCTCAAAGCCAACTACATCGGTATTGAAGCCCTTGCAACGCCGAGGCTCGATTTTGACACAGTTCACCGCGCCGACCGCTCGAGCGCTTTCGTCCAGTTCATCGAGCAAAGGAACGACGGTTTCTTTGTGCGGGATGGTCACGTTGAGGCCACGCAGGTCGGGATATTGATGCAACAGCTCGGGCAGGTCGGCGATATGCTCCAACGGGAACAGGTTGTAGGTGGCATCTGTGATGCCTTCGCGGGCGAATTTTTCCGTGAAGTATTTTTTTGAAAAAGAATGTCCGAGCGGGTAGCCAATAAGTCCAAAGCGGCGCATTGCGTTTTTTGGAGGCAAAAATCGTGTTTGTGGTGGGTTAATGCTTCCAAACGACTGACAGGATTTGTCGGAAGAAAGTTTTTGACAGGATTTACAGGATTGGGGTTTCATTTTCAATGGCTTGTAAATCATATCAATTCTGTCAAAAAAGGTGAATACCAAGACAGGGGCAGCGCCCCGAAAGATTTATAGAAATTCGTGGGCAAAATCGAACATGGAGGGGCATGGCCCCGAAACACATTCCGGGGCGCTGCCCCTGCCCAAGTAGTTGTCAAAAAATAAGATGGTCAGTCATTTGGGGGCATGGGTCAAGTTTTTTCGGGCAAATGGTTGATAATTTCGATTATTTGAACAAAACTTTGCGCAAACAAATTTGAAAGAGCCTTTCCGACTCGTTCGGGAAGGCTTTTTTATCCTCACCTTTTAATACTGTGTATTATGGATAATCACGAAAAAGAAGCGAATGGCATTGCCTTGAAATCGCCGGAAAACGGCCAGCCCCCTGCCCGCGTCATGAAAGAATGGAAAAGTATGCGCGGCGAAAACGCCTGGACGATGTTCAAAGTCATGGCCGAGTTTGTGGACGGCTTCGAGACGCTCAACAAAATCGGCCCCTGCATCTCGATATTTGGCTCGGCACGCACCAAACCCGGCACGCCTTATTACGAACTGGCGGTGAGAGTGGCCGCTCGCCTGACAGAGGAGGGCTATGGCATTATCACTGGCGGCGGCCCGGGCATCATGGAGGCTGGCAACAAGGGGGCGTGGATGAAAGGCGGCCCCTCCGTCGGGCTGAACATTGACCTGCCGTTCGAGCAAAACCACAACACTTTTATCGCACCGGACAAAAACCTCAAGCACCGCTACTTCTTTGTGCGCAAGGTGATGTTTGTCAAATACGCGCAAGGGTTCGTGGTGATGCCCGGCGGGTTTGGCACATTGGACGAGCTCTTCGAGGTGCTGACGCTGGTGCAAACGAAAAAAATATCGCCGGTGCCAATTGTGCTCGTCGGCAAGGAATTTTGGGAAGGGCTGAGAAACTGGATGGTGGAAGTGATGCTCGAACGCCACCACAACATCAACGCCGAAGACCTCGACCTCTTCCTCATCACCGACGACCCGGAGGAGGTGACACAATACATCAATCGTTTTTACGAAAAAAACATCGAGGAGCTTTCGCCGAATTTTGAGCTGTAAAAATTTGGTTCAACGCCTTGATTTTCAACAAAAAAGGCCGCATTGGGAACATTCCCTCGCGGCCTTTTTTATTTTTTTCAAAAAAAAAACGAAATGAGTTGTTCACGAAGTCGCGGCTTGAGATATAAATGCTCAGTAACCCCACGAAAAAGGAATGAAACATTAGCGGCTAATAGACCCGCGATTGGTAGTTCACCCTGTGTAACTCCACAAAGACGGCTAAAGCCCTGACCAAATGCGAAACACTCCTTCTTATCATTTGGAAACACACCTCGAACGTTGATGCTCGCCGGGAAGTCGGAATTGCCTCAGTTTGGCTTCCTCGGCGAGTACGACGCGCGACCATTGAAAACATCCCATGCCATTTTGTGACTCAAGCCTTTCCGATACCCCTCGGGAAGGCTTTTTTTATTGCCGCAAATAGCAATTGGTAAAAATTTATACCTTGATTCGCTAGGATTTGTCAGTTCACCATGATTGATGCCCCTCAGATTGCGATTGTGGTCATGGCCAAAACTTGGCGACGCGAGCGGCTAAATTTTCACAACAACTGTAGCCGTAAATGTAAACCGGAATGGTTTTCCGAGGGGGCGTGCGGAATGGTATACCCAGATTAAAGAGGATTTGAACCTGCCGGTTGGCAAGAGGCGGGTTCAAATCCTCTTTAATCTGGGTATCAATCGAACCCCGTTCGGCCCAATCGTCGGCAATCGAATCATTCGACCATAGTGAGCTATTCATTGGGCAGCTGCTCTATCATCATGCTTGCCTTTTTGCCGAAACGCTTGTTTGCGCCCCCCATGTCAAGATACTTCTGAAAAGCGGCGCGTGCCTTCGAGTATTCGCCAGCGCCAGCATGGGCCATGCCGAGGTAGTAAAAGGCGTTTGTTTGATAATTTGCGTCGGTGTTGTCATCTCTCGACACCTTGTCGAAGGGAGCGACAGCATCCTTGTATTGTTTGTTGCCGAGCAGCACCATGCCGTAGTAGAATTGGAATTCCGAGTTGTCGGGGGAGACTGCCACTAATTTTTTGAAGGCCGCTACGGCTTCCTTGTGCTTGTCTTCTCCTTTGAGGATGTCATTGTAAATGGCAAAGGCAATGAGCGCCAATTGCTTGCTGTCCGATGCGCTGCCAGCGGTGTTGTACTCCGATTCATTGCCGAAGTATTCAAAATTGGCCACTACTGTCTGTTGAAAAGCGGAATTCCGTCGGGCATTTTCGAGTTGCTGCTCGCGTTGTTGTTGCATCATCCGCTCTGCCTGCTGCCGTTCCTTTTCGGCCTGCTCTTCCGCTTGGTTTGCTTCAGGGTCAGGCGTAGTGTTAGGGGCAGGCTGGCTGGACGGTTCTTCGGCTTTTCCCATCCCTTCTTGCTGATTTTGCAAAACCTGTTCTTTGTTTGGCTCTGCGACGGGGGTGATGGACAGGTAGGCGAAGATAATGAGAGCAATGGATGCGGCGATGGCGGTGATTTGCAGAATCAGTCTTCTGAATCGAAATCGGCGCTCCAGTTCTTTGAGTTTTTGGTCGAAGGGGTCTTTTGCGGTTTGTGTGCGTATGCTCCGCGCCAGAGATTGTTGCCAAGCGAACTCGGCGGCAAATTCGGTATCGGTGGCGAGCAGTATTTTTATTTCTTGTTTTTCTGCTTCGTTGAGCGTATTGGCGAAATACGCCTCCAACAAGTGTTCGTATCTATTTTCCATGATACAGGGTTTTGTTCCAACCGAACGCGGGTTAAGTCGGTCGGAGTTGAAGCGAATGTGGGTTTACGGTGTTTTTTAGTACGTTAGTAAGCATTGGAAGGTTGGATTAAAAGGGCTACTTTTTTATGTTTTTCATACATTCCTCTCGAAGGCGCCGGGCTTCTTCGGCGTTTGGGAGGTTCATTTTTTGGGCTATTGCTTCGTCGCTCAGGCGATGTTTTTTTGACAGCACGACAAGGGTGCGGCATGGTTGTTTCATTTGATTGACTTGGTGCCAGAATCGCAGTTCTTTCATGGCGCGATAGCGAAGTTGGCGCACCACATCTTCTCCGGCATACCCCATAAGTTCGGCGATTTCCTTGCTGCTCAAGCCGAGTTTGAACGTCAGATAGAGAATCGTTCGGCCCGGTTCGTCGAGTGCCTCTATCTCTTCCCACAATTCGGCGAGCATTGTTTTGTCCTCAGGGCTGGGTTCGGCGCCTTCGTTGCGGGGAAGTTGCTCATCGCCGGGTAAATCGGTGCGGTTGCGCCGGCGCATCCAGGCAGGAATGTAAAACTTCCCGATGGCGATTAAGTAAGTCGAGGGCGCCACGGTTAGCTCAGTCATGGTGCCAAGTGCGATTTTGCGCAGCATGATGTGAATGACATCGTGGTACAAGTCCACGAGTTCGTGCTCGTCGAGGCGTTTGCCCGTGTTGATTTTCACCCATCCGGCGGCCCAGCCAATGAACTTTTTCCGGCAAGAGGCATACTCCTGCTCTAACATCTGCTCGACCCGGCGACGGAAGCCGTCATCGCCAGTGCTATCTCGAGATACATCCATGCTTGTTGATTGTCAACCGGTTTTGATTACCGAGGCGGTTGCAATGGGGGCAAAAGTAGGATGTTGTTTGTCGGTTAATGTGGCCTCGAAAAAAAATGTTAACAGGTAATGACAAAAAATCGGCGGGAACAACGTTTTTTTCGCACCTGATTTCAAATTGTTCACATTTTTGCCGCTCGGCACATTTATTCACCAAAAAAAATTTTTGAAATGAAAGCTATTCGCAGATTTTTTGCCACCATCCTTTTTTTCTTCCTATTATTGTTTGGCTTGGCTGCGCAGCCTTGCGTGAGTGTCAATTTCGACATCACGAGCTGCGCATCTTCCACGGGCGTTCCGTTGGTGCCCAGCAATTATCTACTCTACGATGTCATTGGCACAGCAGGCACTTTGAACCTCAACCCTGGCGCTCGATACAAGGCCTTTTGGATGCTGGGCGACGGCAATATGCGCTACTTTCCCGATAGCGATTCTTTGGGCGATGTGAGTACTTACAACCTGGGGTATCGGTATCGCTCCGACTCTGGCCCCATCGGCCCGGGCGTGATATTGGTGGAGAAGAAAAGCAACACCGACCCGCCACCCGATTTGTTCAGGTCATTTGATTTGCCATCGCCAACCTTGCCGCCGACCAGTGCGGACAGCTTTCATCGTAGAATTTTCAACGCTGTCAGCATGGACATTTTCAATCACGAGCGCAATCGCCCACACTACCCAACGGTTTTTGCCGTGTCGGGGCGAAGCGAGGATGACAGGATTGATACCGTTTACTTCTTCTACAATAGTGTGAAGGACCTAAATGGCAATTATGGATCAAGAACCATCCATGATTCACTACATTTTGTCCATTTGCCCAACTACTATCCCTCAGGGTTGAGCTTTGTGGAGTATCCTATCAGCAGTCTTCCAGCTCACATTGACAATGGCTTGAGGTCATTCCTTGCCCGGCGTTTCAATAACTTTATCGTCGTTCCCGTGCCTGTGAGTGCTTTTGCAGGAGGCAAGGACAAATATGACTTTACTGGCAAAAGGGCCGCATTTAGGTCGGTGGCACAAAATCAGTTTGACGAATTTCGCATATTCCCCGCGTTGAGAACCATGTGGGACCCTACATGGATAACAAATGGCGACACGACACTTCCGATTGGGCACTACTTGTCGTTGGCTATTGGTGGCAGCAACATGGCACAAGATGGCAGTATGCCATCATCCGTGGCCGCACAACTGGCCAGCGATGTGCAATCCTATTTCGGCACAAACAATCTATCGTTTGGAGGCGGCAAGTTCATCAGGGGGATTTCTTCCGCCGATGTATCTATGGTGGCTGCTATTGACCCTAACGGATTGACTATTGAGCAGATATGCCCGCTTGGCAACAATCGCTACAAAGTGCGTATCAAAATGGAAGTTTGCAATGAAGGATATATGCACACGGATTCGTTCAGGGTTGACATTATTGACCATACGGGATTCATAAGCAAACCTGTGTTTGACAACACGGATAAGCTAGTTTCTCTTCCCCCTGCTTCTATAAGTGCTGTCGGGGATGTTTGGTCGTATCGGTGGGATGAGTTTTTGGATGGCGTGCCTCTTCCTGAAAATAGTGGTCTGAAGGAGCAAGTTGAAACCTGTGTCAACAAGTATTTCACGGTGGAAACCAATTGGGCCGGTGTACAAAAATTGGCCGAAGGCAAGGGGTTGGAACTGTGTGTGACTTTTAAGGAGACGGGGGTTCAAGACTGTCGGAAAAACTACGCGCTGACTGGTAGAACGGTGAATCCTCTCATGGGCTACAACTGTGGTGAGGTACTTGCCAAAGACAACTGCTGTTGCGCCATATACATCATCTTGGCACTTTCCATCATCATCCTATTGCTGCTGATATGGGTGTTGTGGCTCCTATACAGAAGAAGATAATGGGGCTAAACTCGGCGATGACGGAACGGGGGTCAAGGGGCTTGTGGGCTGTTTTCATTCCTGAAGCATCAATTAAAACATCCCAAGAGACATAAAATACGCCCATTTGAGTTGTTAATCGGATAGAAGTTATCTGGCGTTTTTTAGCCCGTCTCACTAAAAGCCCCCTTCGTGTTATGCTTTTCCGAGTCATTTTCTTTTTGCTTGCCTTGGTTCTGCCCAATCAAATGATTGGGCAGAACCAAGATTCATTGCGGATAGCGCAACTCTTTAAAAGTTACACGGAATTAAGAAATAGCAAAAATTACGACCGTGCTCTTGATACTTTAAGAATGATAGAGAAAGAATCCATGCGAACAGGGTTGTTGGCTTATTGGGTTCAATCACAAACACAGATGGCCAGAATAATCTGCCTGAAAGACAAGGAGCCATACAAAGCGCTGGAAGTATTGGATTCCTGCTCGGCAAAAGTGAGGGCATGGCCCCAACCAATGAGTTTTTATGATTATCGGAGCCTATGCGGGCTTTTTTTGGAAGAGTTTTTCATTTGCAAAGAACACATCGAGGACTTTGTAAGGGGGAAAACGGCTCTGATGAATGCCTACGACATATTCATATCCAATCTCAACGGACGCGAGGATGCGATCGCCGGGTTTTTGTTCTTTCAGCATGGAAACAACTTCGTCCGCTTGGAAGACTTTGACAGCGCAAAAAGACTTTTTGAGGAAGGCTTGGAATATAGCCACACATACAATGCTCCGAAAGTCGCTAAATACAGTGATGTTGCAGGGTTTTACATGGGTATTGACAGCCTTGACAAAGCAGAACAGTTGTTGCGCGAGGGCTTGGCACGTCAAGGGATGTCGGAGGAAGACCTGGTTTTTGTGAAATTGACTTTAGTGGAATGTTTGGTGAAAAAAGGAAGGCACAATGAAGCCTCTGCGGCAAATAAAGAGGTAGAATCGCAAATTGGTGTTTCTTCGGATAGTGGCGTAAAAAGAAAGTTGCCACAATTCCAATATGGCATTTGCGAAAATTACGCGCTCATCGCCAATGGCAAAGGCAATTGTGAGGGTGCAATAGATTGGTACGATAAAGCCATCGCCGTTGCTCATGGGTATAGTGGAACCCCGAAACGACAGCTGGCTTTTTTTTACAAAGAGAAAGGCGACGTTCTGCTCAATTGCGGGAGATACGAAGAAGCGATAGCCTCTTTCCAATCCGCCTTTGAAATCATTCAGTCGGTGGCAAGCAAATCGTCCGATGATGGTCGCAAATTCAAAGCGGAGAATATCCTTTACAAAGTTCAGTTGGGCAAAGCCCAAGCCTTTATGGCACTCGACAAACCAGAAGAGGCATTGCAATGCTATGAGCTTGTTCCTTTGGTGGAAACCAAGCTTTTGGAAAGCCATCTCTACGAGTCCTCCTCCCTGCGTTCGCTCGAAAACAGTCGCCCCCGCACGAACGTGGCGATGGATTTGGCTTGGGGGCTTTATGAGCACACCCATGCGCCCAATTATGCCCAGCGGGCTTTTCTTCTGAGCGAACTGACCCGGAACAACCTACTCTTGAAAACGATGCGGGTGGCAAGAACGTCGTATCAATTGCCCGACAGCATTCGCCAACTTGAATATGAACTGCGCATCAAAACGGAATGGCACAAGCGCCAAATAGATGAACTAACAGCCCAAAAAGAAATAAGTGAGGAAGAAGCCGCGAAGCTCCAACGATTGAACGACGCATGGGGCCAACTCAAAAACCAACAAGAGGTATTCCGCAGCCGCCTCGCCAAAGAGATACCCGGCTATGAAAATCTCTTAAGAGAGGTGAAGCCTCTCGAAGCCACCCAAGCCGCCGCCCTCCTCCGCCCCGACCAAGCCCTGCTCAACTATTTCCTCACGGACAGCACGGCCTACATCTTTTTGGTGGATGCCAAAGGCGCGCTCCAATGGGAAAAATCCGCGCTGCCGCCCGGTTTTCGCGACTCCATCATGCAAGGCTTCATTGCTCGCTTGGCCAACTATTTCAAATACAAAAACAATCGCAGAGTGGCGGACGAGCACAATCGTTGGCTCAAAAACACCGCCGCCGATTTGTATCAATTGCTGGTGGCACCCATGGAGCCGCACATTGGCCCGCACGTCAAGTCGCTGGTGGTGGCACCCGACGATGTGTTGGCATTTTTGCCTTTTGAGATATTGCTCCGCAAAAAATCAACAGCGGATTGGGCCAACTTGCCCTACCTGATAAAAGACTACAGCATCAGCTATGCTTACTCGGCCACAGTGCTCGAGCGCCAACAGCACAACACTCGCGAACATGGCCAAATAAAGCGAACCCCTTGCGTAGGGTTTGCACCGACGTACAAGACGGGCACACGCGACCCCCAGACCGATAGCCTGCTCAACACCATCTCGGGCATGGAAGAACTGGTGAAGACCGCGAAGGCGCGGTTTGGTGGCGAGGCCTTCATCGGGGACGAGGCCAACGAAACACAGTTTTTCAACATCGCGCCCCTATGCCGCATCCTCTTATTTGCCATGCACGGATTTGCCAACGAGGAATACCCCGAATTGTCGCGCCTCATCTTCGGCAATCCGCAAAAAGACAGCTCGGACTACAACGTGCTATACACCAACAAGCTGCAACGCACTTATCTGCCCGCCGACCTCGCAGTGCTCAACGCTTGCTACTCCGGATACGGAAAACTGCACAAGGGAGAAGGCGTGTATAGCATCACCCGCGCCCTCACCTCGGCAGGCGTACCCGCCACCCTCATGAGCATCTGGGAACTGCACGGAGCCTCCTCACCTGCGTTGGTGGACATCTTCTTCCTCCACATCAAAGACGGCCTGACGAAGGACATCGCGTTGCAACAGGCCAAACTTGCTTTTTTGGCCAACCCGACAAACGAATCAAGGCAACACCCAGCTTTTTGGGCCAGCCTGCTCGCCACAGGCGATATGTCGGCGCTCCAATTTTGACACGGCGGTTTTGAAAAAATCTAAAATTCCGCCTGCCGCATCCGAATCAAAGCGACCTGTCTTACTTTTGCCTGCCGTTTGCGACCACCACCTCTTTTCTTCTTCCCCTGCACCAACGGCGCAAACCATGGCGGCTGCGTTGTCGGCCTTATTGCCTAACCAGTTTAAAACTAACATTTTATGCAAGAACTTGGACTTAAAAACCCATTAGCCAACTTGGAAGAACTCGGCCTCAAAAACATCAAGGCGGCCTATTGGAATCTCTCTCCCGAAGAACTCGTCGAACACGCAATATGCAAGGGAATGGGCCAACTGGCCGATAGCGGCGCCCTCGTCATCTACACCGGCGAATTCACCGGCCGCTCGCCCGACGACCGCTTCATCGTGAAAGACAGCATCACCGCCAACAAGGTCAACTGGGGCAAAGTCAACCTACCCTTCGACAGCCGCAAGTTCGACGCGCTCTGGCGCCGCTGCTGCAACTATCTCAAAAAGAAAGAAATATATGTGCGCGATGTGCGTGCCAACGCAAGCGCCAATCCCGACTACCACCTGCCCATCCGAGTCATCACGGAGTACCCCTGGAGCAACCAATTCGCCAACAATATGTTCCTGCGCCCCGACCGCTCGGAACTCACCACTTTCGACCCCCGCTGGACGGTGCTCTGCGTGCCCGGCTTCAAGGCTCACCCCGAACGCGACGGCACCCGCAAACACAATTTCGCCATCGTGAACGTGAAAAAACGCCGCCTGCTCATCGGTGGCACAGGCTACACGGGCGAAATCAAAAAAGGCATTTTCTCCGTCATCAACTTTGTGCTGCCCACCCGCGCCAAAAACGCCCTGCCCATGCACTGCTCCGCCAACGTTGGCCTTGACGGCGACATAGCACTCTTCTTCGGCCTCTCCGGCACCGGCAAGACGACCCTCAGCGCCGACCCCAACCGCCCACTCATCGGTGACGACGAACACGCCTGGGCCGACGGCGAAGTGTTCAACTTCGAGGGCGGCTGCTATGCCAAAACAATTGACCTCACCGAAGAAAAAGAACCCGATATCTACCGCGCCATCCGTCATGGGGCAATCCTTGAAAATGTCAAATTCTTCGAGGGAACTCGCAAAGTGGATTATGCCGACCGAACCATCACGGAGAATACGCGCGTCTCCTACCCCATCCACCACATAGAGAATGCCGTCAGCCCGAGCCGTGCCGAAGGCGACCCCAAAAACATCTTCTTCCTTACTTGCGACGCTTATGGCATCCTCCCCCCCATCTCCCGCCTCACGCCAGAACAGGCCATGTACTACTTCATCAGTGGCTACACGGCTCGCGTGGCAGGCACAGAGGTAGGCGTGAAAGAACCCAAGTCAACCTTCTCCGCTTGTTTTGGTGCCCCGTTCCTGCCCCTCCACCCCGCCAAGTACGCCGACCTTTTGGGTAAAAAATTGCGCAAAAGCAAAGCCAAAGTCTGGCTCATCAACACCGGCTGGAGCGGCGGCGCTTATGGCGAGGGCAACCGCATCAAACTCGCCTACACCCGCGCCATGATAACAGCGGCGCTGAATGGATACCTCGATGGCGTGCACTACGAAAAGCACGAGATATTCGGCATGATGATGCCCACCTCCTGCCCGAATGTGCCATCCGAAATCCTCAACCCGCGCAACACATGGGCAAGCAAAAGCGAATACGACAAGAAAGCCAACCAATTGGCGGAAGAATTCGTGAAAAACTTTGAGAAATACGCCGACCAAGCCAAGACGGAAATTCTCAACGCAGCGCCAAAAGTGTTGGAAAAAGCCTGACAGCGACTGAGAGTGTGATTCTAAGTAGATTCCGTGTTCTCCGTGCCCCTGTGTTTAAAAAAAGACTCGACACTCCCCAACCTTCCTCAATTCTTCACCACCCTTCTCACCAAACGTCCCGCACCCGTTTGAATCGTAAGGAAATACGTCCCAGTGGGAAGCGACCTTAGGTCAATGGGCAATGTCAGTTTTTGACCTTGACGCGATTGGTTATACACCACCTTTTGCCCCACGTCGCTCAAAAAGAGCGTGATGGTCTCGTGGCGTTCCAACTCCAACGTCAACACCACCTCATCCTTCGTTGGGTTGGGAGCCAGCGAAAAATGACGCACATCGGGTGGGAACGACGCGCTGACCGTCACCTGATAACCGGGCGTGTAAACGCAGCCATTGGGCGAGGTGAACAAACATTCGTAGAATCCCGATGCCTGGGCAATATAGGTATTGCCTGAGGCACCCGGAATGGGCTGGCCGTCGAGCAGCCATTGCTCGCATGGGGCGGATGCCACCACCGTGTCGCCCAACTGCCCTACAAACGGAGGGAGAATTGTCTCCTCCGTTATCTCGATATCGCTGGAATAGGGGGCACAAACAGTATCCACCACCAAAACGGCATAGATGCCCGGCTGCGTGACAGACAGCGAAAAACTACTTTCGGAGGAAGTGGTCGTGGTGAAAAGCGCCCCGTCGAGATACCAGTGTAAGATGTTGGGCACTGTCAGGTTGGAAGCCGTCAGCTCGATGGACTGACCGGGGCACAGCACCGTGTCGGCTGCGGCCAAAACAGGCACATCCGGCCCCGTCTGCTCGATTGCAAAAGTGTCGCGCCGCACACAGCCGTTGCCATCCGTCACCGCAACGGTGTAAGTGCCGGGGTTGAGGTAAACAGCGGCAGACTCCGTGGTGCCATTCGACCATGCGTAAGTAATAGGGTTGGCTCCTCCGCTTGCGCCTACTGCCAACAGGCCGCTAAAAGATTGGGCGCACACAGGGCTTATGATGTTTGTCAATTCTATTTGGAACGGCGAGCACAGCTCCCGCACTCTTTGTATGTTGCCCGAACCAAGCAGCGTCACATACAATTCACCATCCTTGTCCTCCCCAAAGCTGCTGTACTGATAGGTGGAAAAATTGGCCAGCACCGAAGTGCTGAACGTCCCGTTCGGGTTGCGGCGCGTGTACCACCATCGCCCGCTGCAATAGTCAGCAAACACATAGCAACCATACAAATCCGGGTACTTCGAGCCGCGATAGACAAAGCCGCCCGTCACCGAACAACCGTTGCCCCCGCCGTGCGTGTAGTCGAATACCGGCGGTGTGTAGTTGCTCGCTCCCAAGCAGCCGCTCGTGTTGTAGGTCGCGTTACCCTCGTAGCATCGCCAGCCGTAGTTTCGTCCCGGTGTGTTGGCAGGTTCAAAATCAATCTCCTCGCGAGCGCCTTGCCCCACGTCGGCTATCCACATTTCGCCCGTGAGCCGGTCGAACGAAAAGCGCCACGGATTGCGCCAGCCCAGCGACCAGATTTCCGGCAGGTAGGTCGCGTCGCCCACGAAGGGATTGTCGGCAGGCACGGTGTAGGGCTGGCTCGCATTGCTGTTGCTCACGTCAATGCGCAGGATTTTTCCGAGCCATGAGTTTTTTTTCTGGCCATTGTTCTGCGGGTCGCCGCCAGAGCCGCCGTCGCCGAGCGCGATGTAGAGGTAGCCATCGGGGCCGAATTTGATGCACCCCCCGTTATGGTTGGCAAAAGGCTGGCTTTGGGTCAGCACGAACAATTCGCTGTTAGGGTCGGCCTTGTTGGGGTCGAGTGCGTCGCGGGTGAAGCGCGAGACACGGGTCGCCCCATCCGTTTGGCGCGTGTAGTTGACAAAAAAATAGCCCGACGTGGCGTAGTCGGGCGGGAAGGCCAATCCAAGCAAGCCCTGTTCGTTGCCGTTGGAACGCACCCGTGTCTGAATGTCGAGAAACACCTCTGGCAGGCGGTTGCCAAGGCTGTCGAGTATCCAAATTTTGCCCGCCTGCTCCACCACAAACAAGCGGCTGTCGCCGCAATGCGCGATGTCCACTGGGCGGGAAAAGCCCGTGGCGACATTTTGAAGTTGAATTTTGGGCTGGGCCAAAAGCCAAGAAGCCGTGGTGAAAAAGACAAACGCGATGGCGAACAATTTGTGCATGGCGGTAGCAGGTTGAATTTTGGTGAACCGAAAAATTGGGTGGGTGAAGGTAGCCCAAAGCCTCCATACGCGGGAAGTCTTCTTGTGGCGGGTGTCCAAGATTGGCGAAAAGTGTGGCGTGTTGAGTTGGCTGAAAAAATCTTGACGAAACACAAAGTGCGGTGAGCAAAATCAACGCCGCGCCTATTGGAAATCATTGCCGCTGGCGATGGGCGGCCCCGATATTTGTGATGGATTTCCACTCACGGGTTTTATCCAAATCACAAAACAAAAGGAGGTCATTATGTCACTCATTAAATGGAACCCAGAAACCAGTTTTTTCCCCTCGATTTCAAGTTGGATGGATGACATTTTCGACGACAACGGCCGCTGGCCCGCCATCAAGGGCGTGTCGGTGCCCGCGGTGAACGTGACGGAAAGCAAAAACGCTTTCAAGCTGAAAGTGGCCGCTCCCGGCTTCAAAAAAGAGGACTTCAAATTGGAAGTGCAAGGCGGCTACCTCACCATCTCCGGCGAATCGAAAGAGGAAAAGGAAGACAAGGACGAAAAGTACACGCGGCAGGAATATCGCTACAGCTCGTTCAGCCGCTCATTCACCCTACCCGACAATGTGAAAAGCGACGACATCTCTGCCGAATATGCCGACGGGGTATTGAAGGTGGTGTTGCCGAAGAAAAAAACAGAGGAAAAAACCGCCACCCAAATAGCGGTGAAGTAAAAGTATAGTGGGTAATTTTGCTGTCAGCAGGCCGCTCGCTTCGGGTGGCCTGTTTTCTTACGACCATGACGAATCAGATACCCGGCATCCAAGTCCGCCAATCGCTGCTGCTGCTGCTCATCGCGGTCATTTTTGGGGTGCTGTTCTGGAATCTCCGCTTTTTCCTTCCGGCGCTGCTGGGTGCCTACACCTTGTATGTCCTGTTGCGGGGGCCGTTGGTGTTTCTGACGGAAAAATGGAAATGGCGAAAAAAAGCAGCGGTGGCAGCCCTCCTCCTCACCTCGTTTCTGATACTTCTTTTTCCCTCTTATTGGATTTTCGGGATGCTCGAAAAGCGCCTGATTGCCCTGTTGATGAATTCTGAGCAACTGATTCAGAACGCCAGCGACATCCTGCGCAAATTGGAAGCCCGCTTCGGCATTGACTTGCTGACACCCGACAACATCAACAACGTGGCCGGTTGGGGCATGACCGAGGCGCAGCGCATCGTGAACGCGACGCTCGGCGGCTTGGGGCTGTTGCTGGCCGCCTACTTCATCGTGTGGTTCATGCTGACGGAGAGCGAGCGGATGGAACGTTCGTTTTTCAACTGGCTGCCGCTCAAGGATGAAAACCGGGATTACGTCCGCACCCAGCTCAACGACATGGTGTGGGCCAATGCGCTGGGCATCCCACTCATGGGTTTGGTGCAGGGTTTTGCGGCAGTCATCGTGTATGGGCTGATGGGCGTGGAGAACCCGTGGTTGTGGTTTGCCATCACCTTTGTGGCGGGTATGTTGCCTGTGCTGGGCGTGGCGCTGGCCTATATCCCCCTGTCGCTCATCCTGTTGGCAGAGGGCATGGAGTTCAAAGCATTGGTGATTTTCCTCTATGGCTTCATCGTGGTCGGTTCGGTGGACAATCTGGCGCGGATGTGGCTGCTGAAAAAGATAGGCCACGTTCATCCCATCATCACGTTGTTCGGGGTCATTGTCGGGCTGAAATTGTTTGGCTTCATCGGGTTTATTTTTGGTCCGATTCTGATTGCGCTCTTCATCCTGCTGCTGCGCATTTATCAAAAGGAGTTTGACAAACCCGTCATTCCGAAAACGCCTTGAACCGCTCCACACACGCCTTTTCCAACATTTCCCGGTCGTCGGGATGCGCGATGTCAATGAGTGCCTTGGCGCGTTGTCGCAGGTTTTTTCCAAACAAATAAGCCACCCCGTACTCGGTGACGACATAGTGAACGTGCGCCCGAGTGGTCACCACGCCAGCGCCGGGTTTCAACATCGGCACAATGCGCGGAATGCCTTTGGCCGTGCGGGCGGTGAGCGCGATGATGGGCTTGCCGCCCTCCGACATGGCCGCCCCGCGCATAAAATCCATCTGCCCCCCCACGCCCGAGTATTGATAAGTGCCGATGGAATCGGCACAAACCTGCCCAGTCAAATCCACCTCTATGGCGCTATTGATGGCAATCACTTTTGCGTTGCGGCGGATGATGTAAGGCTCATTCACATAGTCAATATCAAGAAAAACCACCGAGGGGTTGTCGTCCACAAAATCGTAGAGCCGCCGCGAGCCGAGCGCAAAAGCAGTCACCGTTTTGTTGGGGTGAATGTTTTTGTGGCGGTTGTTGACGATGCCTTTTTCCACCAATTCGATGATGCCGTCGGAAAACATCTCAGTGTGCACGCCGAGGTCTTTGTGGTTGTGCAGGCATTGCAGCACCGCATCGGGGATGGTGCCGATGCCCAATTGGAGGGTGCTGCGGTCGTCAATCAATTCGGCCACCAAATGCCCGATTTTCATCTCTGCCTCCCCGATATCGCTGCCAAAACGCGCCTCTTGGAGCGGCTCTTCCTGAAACACCATCGCGTTGAAGCTGCTTACATGAATCAAGCCATCGCCGTGGGTGCGCGGCACTTGGGGGTTTACCTGCGCCACCACATATTTGGCGGTGTTCACCGCCGAGCGCCCAATGTCCACCGATGTGCCGAGCGAGCAATAGCCGTGTCGGTCGGGTTCGGACACCTGCACCAAGGCCACGTCGAGCGGCAGGATGTCGCGCTTGAAAAGTTCGGGTATTTCGCTCAAAAAAACCGGCACATAGTCGGCGCGGCCCTCTTGCACCGCTTGGCGGATGCTGGCCGACACGAAGAGCGAGTTGAAGTGAAAGTGCGGGCGATATTTCGGCTTGTCGAGCTCCACGTCACCGTAAAGACTGATGGAAACCAATTCCACATCGCGCAGGCGAGGGGCTTGTTCGGCCAATTTTCTCAACAAAAAAAGCGGGGTGCAGGCGCTCCCGTGCACAAAAACCCGGTGGCCGGACTGTATGACTTGAAGGGCTTGTTCGGCAGTGACGTATTGCATGGCAGGTGAGCAAATAAAAACACCTGCAAAGTCGGCAAAAAGGACCGGCATTTGCAGGTGCGCAACAGAGTTTAGGCTTAGCGGTTATTTGGACGTCTTTCTGCTGTTTTTGACCTCCAGCACATCTTTGCGGAGTTCCGTCGCCAGGTTTTTCAGTTCCTGCATCGCTTTCCTGACTCGGCCACCCGCAGCGTTGTTGCCGCCATAAAACTTCGAGACATCTGCTTCGGCTTCAGCCAGTTTTTGCTTGATGGTTTCAAAAATTTTGCTCATAATAAAGTTGGGAATGGTGAACAATTGAGGCGGTAAATGTACGATGCAAATGCTATTTGCAACTTTTTGAACAAAAAAAGTGGGGTCTCGACGAAAAAAAGACGGTTTGCAAAACGAATTGGTGTACCCTGTGGTAAAAACCACCCATCTACCGCTCCAGCGTATGGGCGCTATCTTCGTCCTACACGTTTAAGAAACCTTTGAGATTTCGCAAACGCAGCGCCCCAATATCTCCCCGTATCTTCCGTTTCCAAAAAAAACCTACCTTCGCCCCCGTCATGAAGCGCATCCTCGTCTGGGTTCTCATCCTGCAATTCGCCACCGGCCACAACCTGCTGGCCGAACTGGCGCGGATGCCTTCGCTCATCGGGCATTTTCACGAACATCAGTCGGAAGCCCCCGGCCTCTCATTCGCCCATTTCCTCTGGCTCCACTATCTGGACAATTCCCACAAACACGACGACCGCAGTCACGAACACCTGCCCTTACACTGCTCGCACCACGCATTGGCAGAGTCCGTGTTGCCCCAGTCTCCCATTATTGAGCTGGTCGCGCCCGCGCCCTTGACCGAACGCACTGGCCTGCCACTGCACCACAAGGTGTTGGCGACCGACGATTATGCATCCGGCCTGTTCCGCCCACCCATAGCGTAGTCCCGTTTTCACCTTTTTTATTTTTTCAAAAACACGTCTGCGAACCTCCAAAGGTTTTGCAGACATCCGCATCATTGACCAATTGGCACATTCGCTAATGGGCACAACTCGTCCCGAAGTTTCGGGATTCACCAACGGACTATGTTTCAAAAAATCATATCATTCTCGCTACACAACAAGGTATTGGTAGGGTTAGGGGTGTTGGCACTCGTCGTCGCGGGCATCTTTTCCTTCACCCGCCTCCCGATAGATGCCGTGCCGGACATCACGAACAACCAAGCTCAGGTGCTGACCGTGTGCCCCACTTTGGCGACCCAAGAGGTGGAGCAATATGTGACGGCCCCCATCGAGGCGGCGGTGCGCAACCTGCCCGGCGTCATTGAGCTGCGCTCCATCTCGCGTTTTGGATTGAGCGTCATCACGGTGGTTTTCAGGGAAAATATGGACACCTATCGCGCCCGCACTTTGCTCCATGAAAAACTGCAAAGCATCGCCGACCAGATACCCGCAGGCGCGGGCAAGCCCGAATTGGCCCCCATCTCTACGGGCTTGGGCGAAATACTGCACTACCGCGTGGAACCCAAACCCGGTTATGAGGGGCGATACTCGGCCATGGAACTTCGCAACATCCAAGACTGGATGCTCAAGCGCCAATTGGCCGGCATACCCGGTGTGGTGGAAATCAACAGTTTTGGCGGCTACTTGCAACAATATGAGGTCGCCATCACCCCCGAACGACTGCGTGCCGCCGGGGTCAGCATCGGCGAGGTGTATCAGGCGTTGCAAAACGCCAATGAGAACACCGGAGGAGGCTACATCGAACAAAACGCCTCAGCCTACTTCATCCGCAGCGAAGGCTTGGCGAAAAACTTGGACGATTTGCGGCAAATCGTCGTGCACGCACAAGGGGGCGTGCCGCTTCGGGTAGGCGACATTGCCGATGTGCGGCTCGGCCATGCGCTGCGCTACGGCGCGGTGAGCCACAATGGCACAGGCGAAATCGTGCTCGGCATCGTGATGATGCTCAAGGGCGAAAACGCAGCCGAGGTCATTCACCGGGTGAAGACCCGATTGGCGGAAGTAGAGCCGGGACTGCCCGAGGGCATCCGCATCACTCCCTTCCTCGACCGCGAAAACTTCGTGCAGCGCACCGTGGCCACCGTGCGCACCAACTTGGTGGAAGGGGCGCTCATCGTCGTGTTCGTGCTGGTGTTACTGGTGGGCAACTGGCGGGCGGGATTCATCATCGCGTCGGTCATTCCGCTGTCCATGCTGTTTGCCATCACGATGATGCAGGCGACTGGCCTCACGGCCAACCTCATGTCGCTCGGCGCAATTGATTTTGGCCTCATCGTGGATGGAGCGGTCATCATCGTCGAGGCCACGCTGCATTATTTGCATAAATATGCACGAGAAACTGTTCCAGCCGAAAGCGAGGCGGCGATTTCAAGCCGTCGCCTCACCACAGCTGAGATGAACGAAGGGGTCAAAACCGCTGCCCATCGCATCGTCCGTTCCTCGGTATTTGGCGTGGTCATCATCCTCATCGTTTATTTGCCCATATTGTCGCTCGAAGGCATCGAGGGCAAAATGTTCAAGCCGATGGCGCTCACGGTTTCTTACGCCCTCATCGGGGCGCTGCTGCTGTCGCTCACCTACGTCCCCGTCGCGTCGTCGTTGTTTTTGAGCAAAAAAATCAATCTGCGCCCCACCTTCGCCGACCGGCTGATGGATGTCATTCGCAACCGCTACCTGCCTGTACTAAAAGGCGCATTGAAAGCGCCGCGGCTCGTGGTGGGGTTGACGGTAGGCTTGTTCGCCGTGGCGCTCGCGGTGTTCCTGCGGCTCGGCGGCGAGTTCCTGCCCACGCTCGACGAGGGCGACATACTGATGCACGGTTTTTGCAAACCCGGCACCTCGCTCACCCAAACCATGCGCAGCCACGAGCTCGCGCAGAAGGTGATTTTGGAAAATTTCCCCGACGAGGTCGAACAGGTGATTTCAAAAATCGGCACAGCGGAAATTCCCACCGACCCTATGGCCCCTGAAACAGCCGACAATATCATCTTATTGAAAGACAAACAGTTTTGGACCAAAACAACATCGAAAGCGGAATTGGTGGAAATGATTTCTGAAAAGGTGAAGGAGGTGCCGGGCATGGCCTACGAGTTCACCCAGCCTATCAAAATGAGGTTCGACGAAATGATGACTGGCGTGCGCTCCGATGTCGCCATCAAGATTTTTGGCCCCGACATGGATACCCTTGCCGCTGCCGGCGAACGCATCAGCCACCTCATCCACGAGGTGGAGGGTGTGGCCGATTTGAAGGTGGAACAAGTGGAAGGGTTGCCACAAATCGCCGTCGTGTACGACTACCAACGGTTGGCCCGATACGGTCTTCAGGTACGCGATGTCAATGCCGCTTTGCGCACCGCTTTTGCGGGCGAGGTGGCTGGCACCGTGTTCGACGAGGGTCGCCGTTTCGACCTCGTGGTGCGGCTCGACACCTCGCGTCGCCGCAGTTTGGCCGATGTGCACGAGCTGCCCATCGCCACCACGCACGGGCAGCTCGTGCCGCTCGGTGAGGTGGCACAAGTCGAGTTTCGCCTCGGAGCCGCCCAAATCAGCCGCGACAACGCCCAACGCCGCATCGTGGTGGGAGCGAATGTGCGCGGCAGGGACGTGCAGACCGTCATCGAGGAAATACAAGCTACTTTGCGGGCGCGGCTGAAATTGCCAGCAGGCTATTTTGTCACTTATGGCGGGCAGTTTGAGCATTTGGAGGCGGCCAAATCTCGTCTGGCCGTCGCCGTACCGGTGGCACTGGCGCTCATTCTCGCCTTGTTGTATTTTGCCTTCCATTCCTTGAAAGAAAGCCTGCTGATTTTCACGGCCATCCCGATGTCGGCGATTGGTGGCGTGTTTGCCCTGTGGCTGCGCGATATGCCGTTTTCCATCTCGGCAGGGGTAGGGTTCATCGCATTGTTTGGGGTGGCCGTGCTCAACGGCATCGTGCTGATTTCGTATTTCAACGAGTTGGAAAAAGAGGAAGGCGAAGTTGTTGGCGGGGACGAAGACGACAGCAGCGCCAACAACGGCAGCGACGGCGAGCACAAGGCCCAAGAGCGCGTGGTGCAAGGCGCGTCGGTACGCTTGCGTCCGGTGCTGATGACTGCGGCGGTGGCTTCCTTAGGCTTCTTGCCAATGGCACTTTCGTCTGGCGCGGGCGCGGAGGTGCAAAGGCCTTTAGCGACGGTGGTCATCGGCGGTTTGGCGACGAGCACGCTGCTGACCTTGATTGTGTTGCCCGTTTTGTACGCGATGTTTTTTGGTGCGAAAAAACGGGGCATGGGCGGCTCAGGCACGACAACGAAAATGGTCAAGTCGCTGGCTATCATCTTTTTGTTTGTCCAGCCTGCGCTTGCTCAAAAAACAGTGACCGAAGCGGATGCCTTGAAAATAGTGACCGAATCGCACCCGGCCATTCGCGCCTCCAACGCACTTGTCCGCAGCACCGATATTCTGAAAACCGGGGCTTCCCGCGTTTGGGAGCCTTCCGAAATTTACCACAATATCGCCGCCGACCCCGATTATGGCATGTTTGGCACTTCTGCCATTGGCATCAATCAAGTATTCCCATCGGGCAGGCAAACCCGCGCACAACGCAGTGTCTATGAGCGGCAACAACGAGTCTTTGAGGCAGAGAAAAACCTGACACAACACCAATTGACCCGCGAGGTGCGCGAGATATTCCAACACCTGAGTTATTTGCAGGAAAGGCGCACACGCCTCACGGCGCTCGACAGTCTTTATCAAAAAACATCGCGCATCGCCGAAAGTCGCTTCCTGAATGGCGAATCGGCGCAGGACGAACGCTTGGCCGCCCGCGACCAAGCCGCCCGCATCCGGCTTGAATTGGAGACCATCGGCCACGAGACCGCCTTCGACCAGCAGGTGTTGGGACAGCTGCTCGGCCTTAACGAACCGCTTATCCCAGTGGTGGAGCCTTTCCGCCGCCGCGAGTTTGGGCTGGCCGACACTGCACGGGTGCGCATCGGAGCCATATCGCAGCTGATGGCGGCCAAGGCCGCGGTCGCCGAATCGCTCACCGAGCAGGAAAAGGCCAAGCGCGGCCCCGTCGTCACAGCGGGGGCCAACATACAATACCTCGCCAATGACTTGATTTATCCCGGTTGGGCGGTGGGCCTGCGGGTGCCACTGGCGCAAAAAGGCCTGCGAGCGCGTGCCGACGCAGCAGCAGCGCAGGCCGACGCGGCGCGCGCTCAATACGAGGCCACCGTGTTGAATGGTCAAATGGAACTGGCGCACCTGCTGCACGAGATAGAAAAATACGACATCCTGCTTCAATACTGGGAATCGGAAGGCCGTAATCTGGCAACCGAACTGCGCCGCACCGCTTTCCGCCGCTACGAACTGGGGGAATCGGATTTCACCACCTTCGTGCAGTCCGCCGACCGCGCCATGCGGCTCGAAATGGAATACTTGGACAACCTGAACATGCTCAACCGGACACTTCTGGAAATCGAGATGCTGCTGCCGTAAGTTCAACATTTTCAAACCACTTTGTTCAAAATCAACAACATGAAAAATAAAATTGCTCTCGCGTCAATCATTTTGCTGTTGCTCGTATCCTGCAAAAACAGCCATACAACCGAACAACATACCACTGCGCACCAGCGGTCGGTCGAGGAACAACCGACAACGACGCTCATTCACCTTTCCGCCCAGCAAATCCAACTCGCCGACATCGCTTGGGAGACCGTGGAAACTCGCCACGTCAGCACTACCTTGCCCCTCACCGGCGAGTTGCGCATCCACCCCGAAAACCGCGCGGTGGTGAGCGCCCCAGCAGATGGTTTTTTGGGCGACTTGAAGGTCAGGCTAAACCAGTCGGTGCGCAAAGGAGACCTGCTGGCCACCTTGCGCAAGCCTGACTTGGTGGATTTGCAGCAGCAATATCTCGAAAACCGCGACCGATTGGCTTTTTTGCAAATAGAGTTCGACCGCTACCGAACGCTGCAAAACGACGAGGCCACCGCTGCCAAAAATTTCCAAAAGGCAGAAGCCGAGCTTCGGGCCGCTACCACGACGGACCAATTGCTGGCCGCCAAACTCCGCCTCTACGGCATTGATGCCGAGCAACTGTCGCCTGCCAACGTGCGCACCGAGCTACGCATCGTCGCGCCTTTGAATGGTACGGTGACGGCCATACACACCAGCACAGGGAGCGCCGTTCAGTCCGGCACGCCCATTTGCGAAGTGGCCGATTTTTCCGCCCTGCACGCCGATTTGTTTGTTTTTGAAAAAGATATTTTGAAAATAAAACCCGGTCAAAAAGCAGACATCTTTTTGGCAGGCGGAGCGGGCAAAGCCCTCCAAGCCACTGTTTTCAGCATTGACCGCGTGCTCGACCCTGCCAAAAACGCTCTCCGTGTCCATGCCCGACTCGAAGCCCCCGCCCAACCGTCGCTAGCGGATGGCCTCTACCTCGACGCGAAACTCGCGCTCGAAGCGCCTGTCGCTTTGCCTGCCCTGCCCTCCCATGCTATCGTGCGCGAAGGGCTTGAAGAGTTTATCTTGATTTTGGAAAACGAAAAAGAGGGCGCCGCGACTTTCGAGGCCGTGAAAGTGAAATCCCTCGGCACGACGAATGGCTTCACCGCTTTTGAGCCTGAAACACCGCTGCCCGCCCACGCAAAAGTGGTACGACGCGGTGCTTATTTCGTGTGGTCGCAAGGCAAAGTGGAAGAGTTCGCAGAGGAGGAGGGGCACTAATGGGCGTTTTTCGGCACGGAGATGCTGCATCTGCGTACGCTGCATCTCCGTGTTTGAAGCGCCTACTACGCTTCATCCAACTTTCTTTCCTCATAGGGCGGCAAATCCAATTCGTGAATGATTTTTTCCCGCGTGGGCAACTGCAAGATGAACAAGCCAATGCCCACCGCTGCCAAGGCGAGCAGCACATAATTCGCGGAGACGAAGAAGTAGCCGACCAAACAAATCAGCACTGCCGATTCCATGAGCGCGAAGCGTGCCACCTGTGCGGCGCGGTAGGCCGAGATTTTTTCTGAAAAAACCGTCAGAGAGCGGGCGGCCTCTACCCGTTTGGGAATCAGGAAGTACGCGGAGGCTTGCAAGGCGAGCCACGCCACGACGAGCGCCATGTCAAAGGGCTCTTGGTAAATGCCGGGCCGACCATTCGGAGGCACCAGAAACCATAAGATGACAAAAATGGCGATTTGGCCCACCAACAGGCCAAAAAAGAGAATTTTGAGCGATTGAAGAAAGCCGGGCTGGCTCTGATTGTTCGTCATGGAGCATTTATTCGCTTTTATGGATTTTTCACCCAAACTGCCGAGAAGAAGGGGGTGTTTCACATTGTCGCAAGCAACATGAGTCATCCCGAATTTTGAAAAAACAGATTTTGGCTCACTATTTTGCTAAAAATCAAGCCTTCCAACTGCCCTAGCGGGGCGAAATATGAAAAAGGTTTGTAAAAACTTATCCGCTCGTGTCAACCCCACCCCCTACCCGCTGGGGCAAAAATTCGGGATGACTCATGATATGCCGGAACAGCGTTACGGCGTACAAAAGCGACCATTTGAAATGCCCCCCCCGACAAGGACATTGATTTTAAGCAAAAATCGCGGCTGCAAGATAAGTCAGTAGCACAAACTACACGTTTATCATGTTCTCCCTATTTTTCCCGCCACAAAATGCAAGCATCCATGAAAAAAGCAATCGTAGCTCTTGGCTTCATCATTTCTCATTCGTCATTTCTCATTAGCCAATCCGACCCCGGCCTTGGCGCTGGCGCTACCGATGCCTGGCATATCGTCGCCGACAACATTGACCCGGCCAACTACTATGGCATCACCGTCGCCAACGGCATGATTGGCCTCGTGTCGTCGCCAGAGCCGATGCGCGTGAAGGACGTGGTGCTCAATGGCGCTTATGACAACTACGGGCGCGGGCGTGTCTCGAACATTCTAAAAGGGTTCAATTTTATGAACATGAACCTCGATTTGGACGGGCGGAGAGTGACCCGAAACGACATTTCTCAATACAAGCAAACGCTCGATATGCGCGGCGCGGCGCTGACGACAAGTTTCGATGTGGGTGACCGAGTTTCTGTGAGCCATAAAGTTATGGCGCTGCGTCATCTTCCTTACTGCGCTCTTTCCATCGTGGAAGTAACAGCCAAAAAAGACGTGACCATCACGCCCGCGTCGGTCATCGAAGCGCCGGACATCTTGCAGGATGTGCGGAATTTTTACTCGGAGATTGACCGCCCGCACGTTTTGATTCCGCTTTTGACTTCGGTGGCAAAAAGCCCTAGCGGTAAATACACCGTAGCGGCCTCGACGAGTTTTATTTTTGAAGAAAAACACGGCTCCGAACCCGACTTGATTCACGAGGACTGGGACTATAACATGCACCTGCTGAAATTTTCCAAAAAACTGAAAGCAGGAGAGAAATACCGCTTTGCGGTGGTCGGCACGGTCATCTCCAGCGCCCATGTGCCCGACGCGCACAACGAGGCCGAACGCCTCACGATTTATGCCGCTTTGGAAAAAACCGACCGCCTGCAACGCCGCCATGTGGCCGAATGGGAAAAACTCTGGGCTTCCGACATCACCATCGAGGGCGATGTGGCGGCCACCCGCGATGTGCATTCGGCGATGTATCACCTCTACTCCTTCGCCCGCGAAGGCACTGCCTTGAGCCTATCGCCGATGGGGCTTTCGGGCTTGGGCTACAACGGCCACGTTTTTTGGGACACAGAACTTTGGATGTACCCACCTTTGCTGCTCTTGCACCCCGAAATCGCCAAGTCGTTGCTCGAATTCCGCTTCCAACTGCTCGAACAGGCCAAGCAAAACGCCTTTTCGCACGGCTACAAAGGCGCGATGTACCCCTGGGAAAGCACCACTACCGGCCAAGAGGAAACCCCCGTGTGGGCTTTGACGGGGCCGTTCCAACAGCACATCACGGGCTGTGTGGCGTGGGCGGCGTGGCAGTATTATCTGGTGACGAAAGACAAAACTTGGCTCCGCGAGCGCGGTTGGCCGCTCCTCCAAGCCTCCGCCGAATTTTGGGCCAGCCGCGTGGAGCGCAACGGCCCCGGCAGATACGACATCAACAACGTCATCGGGGCAAACGAGTGGGAGGAGAACATTGACAACAACGCATTCACCAATGGCATGGCCAAAACCGTGCTGGCCTATGCAACCGACGCGGCCAAAGAACTCGGCCTTTCGCCCGACCCCGACTGGCTCCAAGTAGCGGCGAATATCCCGATTCTGAAATTCCCCGACGGCACCACTCGCGAAAACGCAACCTACGACGGCGTGAACATCAAACAGGCCGATGTGAACCTACTGGCCTATCCGCTCAAAGTCGTCACCGACCCAGCACAAATCAAAAAAGACCTTGATTACTACGAGCCGCGCATGGCGCCCGACGGCCCGGCGATGGGCCACGCTATTCTTTCGGTGTTAGCCTCACGGGCGGGCGACTCCAAGCGCGCCCACGCGCTCTGGGTGAAAAGTTACAAGCCCAACGAGGTGCCGCCATTTGGCGTGCTGGCTGAGACGGCCGGCGGCACGAACCCCTATTTTGCCACCGGAGCGGGTGGTTTTTTGCAAGCGACGCTCATGGGTTTTGGCGGTTTGGACATCACGCCACAAGGTATCGTGCAGTTGAAAACCAAACTTCCGCTGGGCTGGAAATCGCTGACGATGACGGGAATTGGGGTGGAGCGGAAGACATTCACGGCAAAGTAACGCCAACCTTCCGGTTGGCGACGCGGCAAAGTAACGCCAACCTTCCGGTTGGCGACACGGCAAAGTAACGCCAACCTTCCGGTTGGCGACACGGCAAAGTAACGCCAACCTTCCGGTTGGCGACGCGGCAAAGTAACGCCAACCTTCCGGTTGGCGACGCGGCAAAGTAACGCCAACCTTCCGGTTGGCGACGCGGCAAAGTAACGCCAACCTTCCGGTTGGCGGCCAACTAAAAGTTGGCGTTACTTTGGTGGCAGGTTTATTCGCATCCTCACATCTCCATTCGCTGCGCCCCACTTCTGAGCGCCACCACTTTCCCTTTCCAATGAAAAGTGCCGTCCAGTCCTTCCGGCAGCTCGATTTCCGCTGACAGTCCCCCGGTCGAGTTTTTTTGCAAATTCACTTTGACAATGCCTTTTGGATGCGGCATCTGACCTTTGGCCAACTCCAACTCGCCCAAAAACGGCTCGATGCGCACCGTCTCAAACCCCGGCGAACCGGGATTGATTCCACAAACGGTCGAGAGAAATTCGTACACTGGAGAGGCGCTCCAAGCGTGACAGTCAGAGCGTACTGGCTCAGGATTTTCAGCGAAAGTCGTGAGGCCGTTATCAATCATCTCGTACCGGGAATGTGAAAACTTTTGATGAGAAATGAAGCCCCAACTATTCGTCAAGACTTATTCCGGGGGAAGCGGGACTCACAGATGAAACACGCGCACATTTTGCCTCTCTGCGAATGGACTTTTTCGTGTAGGTTTGCCAAAATTATCAGACAAAACAAACAAGCCATGATTCGTTTCATTCTCAAAATCGGCATGATGCTCGTGGCGGGCATCCTTATCTACAACTTTTTCTTTGGCACTAATGAAGAAAAAGAGCAGTCGCGCAAGATTTTTGGGCAACTGAAAGATGTCGTCGTGTCCGTGAGCCATTTGGTCAAGTCGGAGAAGCAGAAGTATGACGCGGGCAAGTACGACACGGCTTTGGAAAAATTGGGCGGTGCCTACCAAGCCGTGCGCAAACAGGCCCAATATCTCGATGCCAATCTCCTGAAACGCCTTGACGAGTTGGAGCAGCGAAAAGCCTCGCTCAAGGCCGAGTTGGACAGCATCGAGCAGGGAGAAAGGGAACTCTCCGCCGCCCCCTCTCCGAAAAAGGGCATACGCGCCGACCCTAAGGCCGAAAAAGCCAAGGCAGACAAAGAGGCTGACCAACAACGACGCAAGGAAGCCCTCCAACGAGAGCTGGAACAGCTGTTCAAAGATTCCGAGACGCTGTTGCAACAAGCGCAAGAGCGAAAATAAGTTAGAATTGGTAAGAAATTTGCAGGCGTTTGGCCTTCGCCTTCAGGGGAGCGCCAACCGCCTGCTTGGTTTGTGAAAATGTCTTTAAATTGTCATTTTTGCAACTTTCAAGAGGCTAAATGCGACCTTCCTCGTCCCAACACGCTCTGAAAACTGTTATGCTAATCCTTCAAACGGAATTGACCTGACATGACTGAACTACTGTCGCAAATACTCGGCGCTGATTGGGATAACGCGCTGATTATCATACTGAACCTCATCATCATTGAAAGCCTCCTGTCTGTTGACAACGCCGCCGTGTTGGCCACGATGGTCATGGACCTGCCCCAGCACCAACGCGCCAAGGCATTGCGCTACGGCATCATCGGTGCCTACGTTTTTCGTGGCTTGTGCCTCATTTTCGCGGCATGGCTCATACAAATATGGTGGCTCAAGCCATTGGGAGGGCTTTATTTGATATTTCTCGCCTACAATTATTTCCGCACGAAAGCCACTCCGCAGCATGATGACGACGTGCTGGTGAAAGAGGAAAAATGGTTTTACAAAATTTCCACAGGTCTTTTTGGCCAGTTTTGGGCGACTGTGATTGCGGTGGAAATCATGGACTTGGCGTTTTCGCTCGATAACGTATTCGCGGCAGTAGCTTTCACCAACAATATCTGGCTAATATGCATAGGCGTGTTCATCGGGATTCTCGCCATGCGTTTTGTGGCCCAATGGTTCGTGAAACTTTTGGAGCGCTATCCGTTCCTTGAGGTAAGTGCCTTTATCGTCATTGGCATACTGGGGCTTAAATTGTTTTTGTCACTTCCGGGCCACTTCTTTGCTGGCCATTGGATGGTCATGCTGCTTGAAGGCGAGATGTTCGATCTCTTTGTATCCGTAGTGACGGCTGGGTTTTTCTTTGTGCCCATCATCACTTCACGGTTGTTTGGCTGGCCAGCCAGCATCAAGCCGAAAAGCGACACCGCAAGCAACGGCATGGGTGTGGCATCAAGCCCCATTGACCAGCTTGGGCCAGCAGCCACCAACAATTTGGAGGAAGACGGCCCGTTGGATGAGCGCCAACGAGCCAATGTTCACTGGAAAAATGGCCCCATGCTTCGTCCGACTTTTCGCGACAACTTGATTTTGCAGGACAGATACGCCTTGTCCCCCTTGTATTATGAGCAAAAACCAAGATTAAGACAAAATCCTTCGCTAGAACCTCGGGCGCATCATCCCGGTCATCCTTCGCAAAATAGGCGGTCTTTCTCCTGAAAAATTGACTGATTTGCCTAGTGGCTTTCCTCGCAGTTGGTGCGTCATGCCCGCTCAAATAGAGCGCCATACAAGTACTTCACACAATTGGAAATCCTCGCAACCCTGTGCAACTTGCAGCCCCAAACCATTCAACCAATAGAGGCCAACGATAGTCAACGCAAATCAGCCCCGTCCGCTTCACTTGGCAGGGCAAGCCCCTGAGTGCAGGGTCTGACAAGGTGGTTTTGAACGAACGACGCTCGCAATTCTTTGAAAGTCATACAAATCAATCAAGGCTATCCCTGCCTCGCCAACGGACAGGTTCAAATCCTCTTTAATCTGGGCTTAACAGCACAAGAGAAGAAAGACAAATAACCACATGGTACATTTCACTCGCCAGATACTCCCCAACGGCCTCCGTGTCCTTGTTCATGAGGACACTTCCACGCCACTTGTAGCCGTCAATGTCACCTACTATGTGGGGTCGCGCGACGAGCAAGCCGACAAAACAGGCTTTGCTCACCTATTTGAGCACCTTATGTTTGCTGGCAGCAGAAACGTGCCCGATTTCGACGACCCACTCCAGCGTGCAGGTGGCGAAAACAATGCCTATACTACCAATGATTACACGACCTTCTACGAAATAATGCCCGCCGAAAACCTGGAGACTGCCCTATGGCTCGAAAGCGACCGAATGTTGGCGCTCAATATCTCCAAAAAAGCTTTGGATGTGCAACGCAAGGTCGTGGTCGAGGAGTTTAAAGAAACCTGTCTCAACGAACCCTATGGCGATGCGTGGCACCACCTCTCCGAGCTCATGTATCGCGAGCATCCGTATCGGTGGCCAGTCATTGGCCTCGTGCCCGAGCATGTGGAAAAAGCGGAGCTCAACGATGTCCGCTCGTTTTTCAAACAATGGTACACACCGAACAACGCCGTGCTGTCCATCGCCGGCAACGTGCGGGCGGGCGAGGCTTTCCAACTGGCCGAAAAATGGTTTGCGGCGATTCCGCCCGGCCCTGCCGCCAGCCATCAGTTGGTGCCCGAACCTCCGCAAGAAGTCCCACGCCGTAGAGAAGTACGTTCCTCCAACGTGCCCGTGCCGGCTGTTTTCCTTGCCTTTCGCACCCCTGCTCGGCTCCACCCGGATTTTTATGCGGTTGATTTGCTGTCGGACGTATTGGCGCAAGGGCAATCGTCGAGGCTATATCGCCGCCTACTGAAAGAGCGCCAGTTGTTTTCCCAAATAGACGCATACATCACGGGCAACATTGACCCCGGCTTGATGGTCATCGAGGGTCGCCCGTCGGTAGGTGTGACACCCGATGAGGCATTGGCCGCAATATGGGAAGAATTGACACTGCTGAAAACACACCCTATCGAGCAGCGCGAGTTGGAAAAAATCCAACACCGTTTTGAAAGCACGGTTGTGTTTTCAGAAACGAGTGTGCTCAACAAAGCCCAAAACCTTGCTTTTTACGAAATCCTTGACCGGGCAGAGCTGATGAATGAAGAAGTTGACATTTACCTCGCCGTGACACCCGCTGATTTGCACCGCGTTGCCAATGACCTTTTTCAAGAACGCAACTCAGCCATTTTGACTTATCTGCCTGCTTTGACTGTTTAGACCCTTTTTCAACCAGCACCCAACGAAAGCGCCCTGTAGCTCGTGATATTGAGAAAGTTGAACCAAACCGCTTTCTCGCATGAAATCACTATCGTTTTTGGCTCTTTGCCTCCTTCCCTCACTCACCCTCCCGGCACAGTTGGCTCCCGAACTGAAAAACCTTGAAGGTATCTGGTATCAATCGGGGCGCACGGCCGCTTGCTACTCGGTTTGGACCTATTCGGGCGAAAACACGTTTGAAAACCAAACTTTTACCATACTGTGCGGCGATACGATTGAACAAAGCCGGGCCACCGTTGCAAGCTTTGAAGGCGCGATGTCCATGACACTTCGCGCCGATTCTATTGGCAATGGTCAGGAACAAGTCTTTCGCCTTGCTCGTCTTGGCGGCGATGAGATTTTCTGGCAAAATGAAAATCCAGGAGGTACGCCGCAGCAGCTAGCTTGGATTTTTCATGGCAGCAGCTACGCTACTTTTCGCGCCGACGGATTGGAGGTGGATTTTCGCCGCAAGCAGCTACCCATGAAGATACTGCTCAGGGTTTCGGCAGGTGCCAATCTGAGCACGTTTGCGGGCAATCGCTCGCCCCATGAATTTCTCGCATTGCAAAATGTGGCCTTCACCGAAAGCTCCCATCAAAGATTGCCGGGGCAGGAAATCGCTTTTTCAGCCGGACTGCTTTTTCGAGAAACACCGCTGCGCCTTTTTTTTGAATTATGGGTGGCCCGACGTCAAGTCGGCGTGCAAGCTCGTTTTGTCACCGAGCAGGGCGGCTACGCACGTCATGGGGTGTATGATTATTTCAACACCTCTTTTGCGCTCGTGCCCGAAGTGTTCCTCGATAAAAAACAGCGTTTGGCGTTGTCAACTGGTTTCTACTTCGACCTTGCGCAGCAAAGAAGCTATCGCGGCGACAGGGCCAGCCCCTTTTCCAACGCAACGTTTGCCGACCCTCGACAGGACATTGACAGGGAGCGAGGTGTTTTGGCGGGTGTGTCGTATCGTGTTTCTTTTCTGGAAAAATGGCAACCCATCATGTATGTGAGACACACATTCGGGCTAAACGACACACGGGTGCGGGCGATTTCGCTCGGCATGTCTTTGCAGTTGGGTAAAAAATAGATGACTTGCATGCAGTAACGACGAAATAACTTGGGGATGGGCGGACTTTTTTAGTTTTGCGCTTCTTTTTGTCGCCGAAGCCTTGTGTAAGGCGGACGAAGGCAATAAAACACACGAAAACATGAACCTATCCTTCAAGACACTCAACAACATCGCAGGCTGGCTGGTATTTGGCATCGCAGCCGTCGTATTGGGCATGGCAGCCGAACGCACAGGTAGCCTGTGGGACTGTGGCGAATTTATCTCGGGCGCATACAAACTTCAAGTGGTGCACCCCCCCGGCGCACCCGTATTTCTGATTGTGGGACGCTTGTTTACATGGGTTGCGGAAATCCTATCCAACAATCCAGCCGATATTGCTTTCGCCGTGAACCTGATGTCGGCGCTTTGCACGGCTGCAACGGCGATGTTTGTCTGTTGGAGCACGACCATCCTCGCGCGATTGGCCTTGGAAGGTCGGGGCCACGAGCCTGAGGGCAGCCATGCCATCGCGGTAGCGGGCGCGGGCTTGGTGGCGGGCCTCACCACCGCGTTCACCACTTCTATATGGTTTTCGGCAGTGGAAGGCGAGGTGTATGCCATGTCCACATTTTTCACGGCCATGACGTTGTGGGCCACTTTGAAATGGTACAACTTGCCCGACACGGCAGAGTCGGACAAATGGCTGGTGTTCGCGTTTTACTCGACGGCGCTTTCCATCGGTGTGCACTTGCTGAGCTTGCTCACGTTCCCGGCGCTGGCCATGTTTTATTATTTCAAAAAAGAAAAGAAACCCACGGTGTGGGGCACGCTTGTGGCAGCAGGTGTGGGTGTGGTGTTCATAGTGGCCATTCAAAAACTCATCATCGCAGGTATTCCGGCATTTTGGGCATTTTTCGACAAACTTTTGGTGAATAGTTTCGGCCTGCCGTTCTATTCGGGCATCATACCCGTGTTGCTGATATTTGGCGGAGCCATCTGGTTTGGTCTCAGGCAGGCAGAGAAAAGAGGCAACGGCCTGCTGCAACGCTTGGTGGTGGGGCTTGGCTTGGTGGTCATTGCGTATTTTTCATACGGCATGGTCATCATACGCGCCAACGCTAACCCTCCCATCAACATGAACGACCCTTCCGACCCCATGCGACTGCTGCCCTACCTCAACCGGGAGCAATATGGCGAACGCCCCCTCTTGCGCGGCCCGAACTTCGATGCGCGGCCCATCGGCATCAAGTCCAAAGAACGCTACGGGCGCGTCGGCAACCGCTACGAGGTGGTGGATGAAAAGGTGGACTACGAATTTCCCCCAGCCAGTCAGACCCTTTTCCCGCGCATGGGCGATTATTCGCAAAATCGGCCCGCGCTCTACCGCCGATGGATTGACAAACCCACGGGCGAACCGACTTTTGCCGACAACATCGAGTTTTTCTGGAAATACCAGCTGGGCTGGATGTATGGACGGTATTTCATGTGGAATTTTGTTGGCCGCCAAAATGGCGAACAAGGCTTTTTCTCGTGGGACCCCAGCTCGGGCAACTGGCTATCGGGCATTGATTTCATTGATGAAATGCGCTTGGGCAATCAGAAGGAATTGCCCGATGCCCAGAAACACAACCAAGCAAGGAACAAGTATTACTTTATTCCGTTCCTGCTCGGCCTTTTAGGGCTTTTCTTCCACTACAAGCGCAGCCCGCGCGATTTTGCGGCCATCATGGCGCTGTTCATCATCACGGGCATTGGCATCATCGTCTATTCCAACCAGCCGCCCAACGAACCCCGCGAACGCGATTATGTGCTGGCTGGCTCCTTTTTTACCTACGCGATTTGGATTGGACTGAGCGTGCTGGCGTTGTTTGAGCTATTCACCACCCGCCTGCGGCTCTCGGAAGCCATCGGAAGCGTGGGAGCCACGCTGGTGGCTTTGAGCGCCCCCTTGCTCATGGTGACGCAAAACTGGGACGACCACAGCCGCCACGAACACTTTGCCAGCCGCGACTACGCGAGCAACTTCCTCAATTCGTGCGACAAAAACGCCATCATCTTCACTTATGGCGACAATGACACCTACCCGCTTTGGTACTGCCAAGAAGTGGAAGGAATCCGAACCGATGTGCGCGTGGTGAACCTTTCGCTTATCGCGGTTGACTGGTACATCAATCAGCTGCGCCGGGCGGTGAACGACGCGCCCGCCATCGAGATGAGTATCCCGCAGGAGCAAATCCGGGGTTACAAAAGGGTGCAAACACCTTTCTATGCCCCCAACGGCGAACGAGAGATGCTGTTGTCGGACGTGTTGAAGTATCTTGGCGAAGACCACAAATTGCCTACCCAAGGAGGACGCGATTTCGATACGCACCTGCCGACCCGACAATTTGTCCTCCCCGTCAACAAGGCAGAGATGATTGCCAACAACCTCATCTCGCCCAACGACACCACCATACTCGACACGATAAGGTTCAACTTGGGAGAAAAGGAATACCTTATCAAAGACGAGCTGGCGATTCTCGACATCATCAACTCGAACTTTTCCAAGCGCCCCATTTATTGGGCGGTGACCTGCCGCGAAGACAAGTTGCTCAACCTTCAGGACTTCATGCAACTGGAAGGCTTGTCGCTGCGCCTCGTGCCCAAATACACGCCCAGCGCCACCGATGCCTACGGCATCATCGGCAGCGGCGGGGTGGACACGGAGACCGCTTACAAAAACATCATGGAGAAATGGCGCTGGGGCAATTTTGACCAGAAACGGTTGTTCGTGGACCGTTCCTATATGCCCAGCCTTCAGACCATGCGGGTCGTGTTCATTCGGGTGGCCCGCCAGTTGGTGCTGGAAGGCAAAAAAGACAAGGCCATTGCATTGGTGGACAAGTATTTTGAGGTTTTCCCCGAATACAATTTCCCCTACGACCAATTCTCCGCGTTTTTGGCCGACGTGTATTTCCGCGCGGGCGACAACGAAAAGGCCAAGGCAAAAATTCGGGACATCGCCAAAACGATGGAGCAGAACCTGCGACACTACAACTCGCTCTCGCCCAACTTCCAGAAGGGCTATAAGCAGGAAAACGACTTCGCATTGGGCACTGCGCAAACCCTGATGCGCATGGCTGATGATTTGAAGGACGACGAATTGAAAAAGGAATTGGAGCGGATTTTTGTCCCATATATGCCCAATCGCCCACTCCTGCCGGGCATGGAAGGGCTTCCTCAGTAGTGCCGCCTCGCGTAAGCGCGTTTTTTGCAAAAAAAGAGGGGGCCGCGAACAGGTTGTAGATTGATTTTCCAATCAACCACAACCTGTTCGCGGCCCCCTCTTTTTTGACATGTGAGGCTGTCAAAAAAAGGCTGTGCCTGTCTCACATCTACGCTCATGCGGACAAATCGTGATGCAGCCTCAAATACGCAAAATAGCACTTGCCGCCCCTCAAACACCTCCGCTCGATTGCAAGCGCAGGAAATGCTGCAAGCCCACTTCGTCAATCACCCCCACCAATTCGCCGCCGTCCACCACGCCCAAGATAGGAAGCCCCTGTTGCCGGAGATGATAATAGATGGTCTGCAACGGCTCGTTGATGTGCACCAACTCTACTCTTTGAAGATAGTTGGCCACTTCTGAGGAAAAGTCGCGTCGTTTCATGGCGGCCACGATGGCTTCTTCTCGCAACGCGCCTACCAACTGGTCGTTCAAATCAAAGACGAGAAAATGGCGCTCCAATCCTTGCCGCACCAAATCAATGGGCGTTTGCATCCAGTCGGTCACGGTCAATCGGGTAAAATTGGGGCGCATCAAATCGCGGGCGGTGTAGCGTTTGAGCAGCGCATCGAACCGCACCATCACGTTCTCCGAGCGGGCGCTCATGAACACAAAAAAACCAATCAGCCCAAGCGTGAAAGTACCCACCAGAAAACTCAACAAGATGAACGCGACCGCTACCGCCTGACCTATCCATGAGGCCCATTGGGTGGCGCGGACACGCCCCAGCCGAGCCGCCAACAAAGCACGCAACACGCGGCCTCCATCCATCGGAAAAGCAGGCAGCATATTGAAAAGTGCCAATCCAAGATTGATGGAAAGAAAAGCCGGAAGCGCGGTAAGCAAAAGACCCGGCTCAATGCCCGTCTCGGCCACAAGCTCCTCCAATTGCGAAGGCGTGTCCATGGAGAGCAGCATTTTAAAATCACTAAACGAAATGTGCCCGATTATTAAATGCCAGAGGCGCTGAAAAAACAGTCCGATGGCACTGAAATAGTCATTGATGGATGCGACGAAGGCCTCCCAATAAATGCCGTCGAACAGCAGCAGCCCCACCCCAAAAAGTATCAGCGCAATCACCACATTGACCGCTGGCCCCGCAATGGCGACAAAAAACTCCTGAATGGGTTTTTCGGGCATCCGTTCCAAACGGGCAATACCCCCTATGGGGGTCAGGATGATGTCTCGTGTCTTCACCCCGTAGCGACGCGCGGTGAGCGAGTGCCCGTATTCGTGCAACAAGACGAAACCGAAAAGAGGCAGGATGATAGCCAGCACCCACAACATCCCGAACGAACCCATATTGTTGTCGTAGCCAATCCAAAATGCGTAGAGAAAAATGAGTGCAAACGACCAATGCAAGTACACCGGAATGCCCAACCAAGTAAATATCTTCAGAGAGCCGCGCATAAATCAATAAGCAGTAGTGAGCAAAAATTTATTGTTCGCTTTGGGTTTTTGTTTTTGACGGCTTCGTCGCCAACACGATGTACTGATAGTCGAGCGCGTCCTTGTCAATTTTTTCAACGACAAAACCTGCCGTGATGAGCTCCTTTTCCACCTGCGACAACGCCACCTTGTATTCCTCCGGCGGACCGATGGGCAAGTTGTTCTTTTTAAAATCAATGATGAGCAATCTGGCACCGGGCGACATGCCCTTCGACAGGGTCTTCAGGTACTGAACGCGCTGCTGAATATAGCCATAGGTGTTCACCAACACCACCGCATCGGCCTCTTCGGGCATCAGCAGCGGGTCGTCGGCCTTGGCCAACCGGCTCTCAAAACGCTCGCGGTATTGGAGCGGCAGGCGCACGTTCACGCTGTCGAGAAACCGGATGAACCGTTGGTCAATGTCAATAGCAATCACCTTCTTGGCTTTCGGCACCAAGCGGAATGTGAAATACCCGGTGCCAGCGCCAATATCAGCCACTGTTTTGTCGCTCAGGTCGCCGAGCATCGCAATCACCAATTCCGGCTTTTGCCATATACCCCGTTCCTTGCTTTCATAATCGGCCACGAGGCTTTCAAAGTTGCCAGCGCCTGTCTTGGGCAAAGGCAAAGGCTCGGACGCGCGCGTGGCCGTAGGTTTTTCGCGGGTCAGTACGGGTGCATCGGAAGTGCTCGGTGCGTCGTGGCGGCAAGCCATGAGTACCAGTGTCAGTGTGAGAACTTGGAAGAATGGTGAAAGATGTTTCATGTTTTCTTTGCTTGTCGAACGACGCAAGGCCGGTTGTTGAGCGGCACTTGGGTTTGTAGAACAAGGCAAAAGTAGGGAAGTTCAGCGACTCGTCAGGCTGCGCATAGTCAACGCAAATCAGCCCCGTCCGCTTCACTTGGCCGGGCAAGCCCCTGAGTACAGGGGCTGACAAGGTGGTTTTGAACGAACGGTCCTCGCAATCCTTTGAAAATCATGCAAATCAATCAAGGGAATCTTAAAATCCTCTTTAATCTGGGCATATCTTTGCCTTCTCAACTTGCAACAATTCGTTGAAATTCAATTTTCTAAACAAAAGCAAACAAGCGCCTAACGGCCCCGAAGCCCGGCAGGCACTCACCATTTTTTTCGCTTGCCTGCTGATAGCGAGCATGATGCTTTCTCCATTTTTGCTCTCCATCAGCATGTGGGGATTGGTGGCGGTAGGCTTGTGGCAAAGTGCCGTCAGTTGCCGGCAGCAAGGCATCGTGCGCGATGCGCGGACCGTGGCGGCGTGGCGGCAGATACTCATGTGGTCGTTCCGACGACTTTTCCAACGACCGCCACTTGCCTTCCTCTTGCTGCTCTTGGTGGCGCCAACGTTGAGTTACTTTTGGTCAGCCGATTCGGCCTACTGGCTGAGGAGGGTACAGACCCGCTTGCCTTTTCTCGTGCTGCCGTGGGTGTTTGCCAACCTGCCCCCGTTGAGCGGGCGCCAGTTGCGCCTCGTGTTGTATGCGTTCGTTTGGATGTTGCTCCTTGTCTGCCTCGGCATCGCCTTCCATTTCGCCCTCCATTTTCACGAAATCGTGGCTGGTATCGGGCGCGGCGACCCTATTCCCGTGCCTCGTAGTCACATTCGGTTCAGCCTGATTTTGGCGATAGGCATTGTGTCAGGGGCGTGGCTTTGGGCAGAGGGATTTTATTGGCGCAACCCCCGCGAACGCTGGGCATTGGCGGCCACGACGGTGTTTTTGTTCCTCTTCATCCATGTTCTGTCTGTCAGGAGCGGCATTCTGGGGCTTTATGCGATGCTTTTTTTTGGGCTGGGCTGGTATGTCTGGCACACCCGGCGCTGGGTCGTGGGCGCAGTGGCGCTGGGCATCGTGGTGGCCGCACCAATCGTGGCCATGAAGACCCTGCCCAGCTTTCGGATGCGCATCCACTACATGATATGGGATTGGCAGCAATACCAACAAAACACGGGTGGCACCTACTCGGATGCCGAGCGCATCGTTTCGCTCCATACTGGTTGGCACTTGTGGCGGGCAAACCCGGTGTTCGGAGTTGGCACTGGCGATTTGCCGACGGAAGTGCAGCGCGTGACGAGGGAGCAATATCCCCAATACAGCAAAGAACCCAAATTGCCGCACAACCAATTTCTCTATATCTTGGCCGGAACAGGGGTGTTTGGCTTGGCGCTGAGTCTCGTCGCTTTTTTCGCTCCTTTGGCAACCTCTTTGCACCGACGCTTTTTTTTGTTTTCAACCTTCCAAATCCTCGTCCTCAGCTCATTCATGGTGGAATATACCATCGAAACAGCGATTGGCGTGGCCTTTTATCTTTTTTTCACCCTTTGGTTCATGAAAATGGCGGAGGGCGGCGAAAGTGCTTAAAATTCAGACGCACACAACCATTTAGCTAACGCAAGGTATGCAAGCAAAAAAATCCTACGGTCAGCACTTTCTTAAACACGATGCCATCGCAGCACGCATCGCCAATAGCCTCCAGCAGGCCACCCGCACGGGGCGTGTGTTGGAGGTCGGCCCCGGCATGGGCATGCTGACCAAGCACCTACTGGCCCATTCGGAGTATGCGACTTTTGCGGTGGAGGCCGACCGCGACATGGTGGATTTTTTGAAAAAAAACTACCCGGCACTGACGGAGCACCTTGTGGCGGCGGATTTTCTCGACGTTGACCTGAAGGCACTCTTTGGGAACGATGAATTTTGCCTCATCGGGAATTTCCCCTACAACATTTCCACCCAAATACTTTTCAAAATGCTGGATTGCCGCCACCAAATCCCCGAAATGGTCGGAATGTTCCAAAAAGAAGTGGCCGACCGCGTGGTATCGAAACCCGGCTCAAAGGTGTACGGCATCACGAGTGTGCTGATGCAGGCGTTCTACCGCACGGAGTATCTCTTCACGGTGGAGCGAGGCTCTTTCAACCCGCCTCCGAAGGTGTTGTCGGCGGTGATACGCCTCACCCGAAAAGAGCAGTTTGAACTGGGCTGCGATGAGCGTTTGTTCAAAAACATCGTGAAAACGGCGTTCAACCAGCGCCGCAAAATGCTTCGCAACACGCTAAAACCCTTTTTTCAGCAGGAAAAACTGATGAACGACCCTTTTTTTGAAAAACGCCCGGAGCAACTGGGTTGGGAGGAATATGTGCGATTGGCAAACGAGATTTCCAACGGCGATTCTTGAAAAAAACAACATACATCGAACCGCTCTTTCCTCGGGCAGGCCTGCTTGCCCAGTCTGTTTTTTTCCAAAAAAAATTCATCTTTGAAAAAATCATTTTTGCCGAAATGTGCGTCGGCGAAAACGTGCTCCACAACGTGGTGGCGCATCTGGAAAAAAAACTGTTTCGCTGCTCCTGCCCTTTTCAGCCCAAACCCTGCATCCACGCGCAGGCGCTCTATCTGCTTTTTGACCGGGAGGGTGAGCAAGCCTTCGTGCCCGCCGTCCAATTGCCCGAATGGGCAGGCTCCTTGCTGGAGGGCGCGACTGCCACCCCGCTCAAAAATGCCGCCACCGAAGCCTCGGCACACCCGCAGCAACGCCGATTGGAACGCCTCGAACGCGCCGCCAACGGCATGGACGACTTGGAGGCCTGGCTGCTCGACACTGCCCGACGCGGTCTCGCAACGGTGGTGTCGGAGCATCCGCAGTGGCATGAGGGCATCGCCGCACGCATGGCCGATGCTTCCATGACCGGCCTCAGCCGAACCCTGCGCCTGCTCGCTCGGGTGCCCGCGTCATCGCCTGATTGGGCGGAACAAACAACTGCAACCTTGGCGAGTTGCTACCTCGCCGTGCGTGCTTTCCGCAATCGGGCAGCGATGCCTGAGGCATTGCTCCACGACCTGCAAAATTTCATCGGCATCCACAACAAAAAGGAAGAGGTGCTGGCCAATGGCGAACGAGTGCACGACGTGTGGGTGGTGCTTAGCCAAGTGGAGGAACCGTTGGAGGAACAACTGATGGAGCGCCGCACTTGGCTGTTGGGAGGCACGACGAAGCGCCACGCCTTGTTGCTTGAGTTTGCGTTTGGCGGCGGTGGTTTTCCCGCTGGCCTTCAGCCGGGCAGCTTTGAGCAGGGCACACTTGCGTTCTACCCTTCTGCCTGTCCGCTGCGTGCGTTGGCTGTTGGCGATTTCGTCCGAGTGGAAAAAAAGATGGAAACACTGGCTGGATTCGCAGATTTCGACGCTTTCACGCGGGTCTATGCCGCTGCATTGGCCGCGCAGCCGTGGCTACAGATTTTTCCGGCGGCCTTCAGCGCCGTTGTCGCTTTGAAGCAGGGAGAGATTTTTTTTATCGTTGACAGGCAAGGAAAGTTGCTTCGCCTCCAAGTGAAGGGCAACGAGGGATGGCGGTTGCTCGCGTTGAGCGGCGGGCACGCTGTGGAGGTGTTCGGCGAATGGAACGGCACCGCGTTGCGCCCGCTTTGCGCGGTAGCGAAAGGGCGGTTCGTAAGGCTGGGTTTGGAGGGCTTCAAAAAATAGACTTGTGGCGGTGGAGGGCTTTGGTGAAGAGCAAGCCCTCCGCTGCAACAAGTCCCGTACGTTAAAGGCGAAGTGAAGAAGACACCTCTCAACGTATCTGGTCGCCAAATGTATCGTCGGGTCGCTTTTTCTTGCCCGGCACGGCTCTCTCCTCATCGAGTTCGTCGTTGTAGATGTCCTTGTAATTGTCTGGGTAGAACTCCTCGTCTCGCGTGGGCGGCGCGGCGCCGTCCGTGTAATTGGCACAGTTGGTCTCTATGCCCAAATCGCCCGGCGGGCGCACAAAACGAGCGTTGAAATCGTAGCCCGAGTTGGGGTCTTTTTCCAAACGACTGATGAACCCGGCGAAAATAGGTCGGGCCATGCGAGAGCCTTGACCGTCGGAGAGCGTGGTGAAACGAATCCAGCGGTCTTCGCCGCCGACCCATGTGCCTACCACGAGGCGCGGTGTCACACCCATGAACCAAGCATCGGTCTGGTTTTGCGTGGTACCCGTCTTACCGCCCACCTCGCTTTTGAGGGTGTTGACACCGGGTGCGCCGGTCACATTGTATTTCAACATTTCGAGCATCACATAATTGGCGTTGGGCGGCAGGGCCGGGCGCTCTTCCGGCAACGAGCTGTAGATGCGGCGACCGTTTTTGTCCCTGATTTCCCGAATGACATAAGGAGTCCCGTACACGCCTTTGTTTGCGAAGGTGGCATAAGCGGCAGTCATTTCCCACACCGTCAGGTCGGCGACGCCGAGACAGATGGATGGTTGTTTCGGTATGCGATAGCGGCCGTTGGGGCCGAGCGAGGAGTCGATGCCCATGTTGTTGCAAAGACCGCGCACAGGCTCGGTGTCGCCCATTTGTTTCATCAAATAGGTGCTGATGGAGTTCACCGAGTTTTTGAGGGCCTCCTTGAGCGTGAGCCGGGCACCGGAGTATGAGTTGGTGGCGTTTTTGGGTGTCCAGTCGGTGATGTTCGTAAAATTCTGATACCGCGCCGGGATGGTCACTGGTTGGTCATAGACGGAAAAGCACGGGCTGATGTGCTGCTGCGCGATAGCGGTGGCATACACGAAGGGCTTGAACGTGGAGCCTACCTGTCGGTCGGTGCGGATGTGGTCGAACTGAAAATGCTTGAAATGAATGCCGCCTACCCATGCTTTCACCTCGCTGGTGGAGGGGTCCATGGCGAGGATGCCTGCTTGCAGGTGCATCCGATGGTAGCGCAGGCTGTCCATAGGCGACATGACCACCGTTTTTTCAAAATTGGGGCTGTCCCACGAAAAAACCGCCATTGGCACTTTGGTGTCGAAGGCCTTTTTGGCCGCTGCTTGCAGGGCGCGATACTGCGTCTTGATTTCTGACCACTCTGGCCCATTCATGATGCGGCGATAGACGGATGCTTGCTCAGGGGTGACGTAGCCATCCGTTATCATTTTGCTGAGCGCGCCCGCCGTTTTTTCTTCTTCCAACATACGCTTGATGTCGGCATCGCGCAGCTCGAAGTCGTATTTCTGCTGCACGCGCTTGGTGATGGCATCGAAAAATTGTGGGCGGATGTTTTGGTATCGCTCGCTTTCGCGCACCCTATCCCAGAGCGATTCCTTGCGTATCTCGATTTCCTTTGGAGAGGTATCGCCCGTGCGGTAGGCCCACGGGTCGCGGTTTTTCCAGACTTGGAAAAATCGCTCTTGGAGTTTTTTCATGTGCTCTTGCATGGCGGCCTCGGCGTGTTGCTGATACACTGGGTCAATGGTGGTGTAGATGCGAAGGCCGTCCTTGTAGATGTTGTATTTGGAGCCATCGGGGCGGCGGCTTTCGGGCGCGTCGAGGATGCGGGCCAAATCTTTTTTCAACTCGGCGCAGAGGTATGGCGCACGGTCGTCGGTGAAGTTGACTCGCTTGAAACGGCTCATGTCGGGTGGTATCACTTTCACGCGGTCGAATTCCTCTTTGGTGATGAAGCCGTTGTTGTACATCTGATACAGCACTATCCAGCGCCGTTTCATGGCGCGTTCGGGAAAGCGCACGGGGTTGAAATAAGAGGGGTTTTGGAGCATCCCGATTAGCAAGGCGGCTTCCTCGAGGCTCAAATCCGCTTGGCTTTTTCCAAAATAAACTTCTGATGCCGCATGAATGCCGTAGGCGTTGTTGATGAAATTGAACTGGTTGAGGTACATGGCCAATATCTCCTCTTTGGTGTAGCTGCGCTCCAGTTTCACCGCCGTAATCCATTCGCGGAGTTTCATGTATATCAACTTGAGGGTCTTTTGAAATTTGCCCATGCCCGCAAAGTCGCGGTCGGAATAGAGCATTTTTGCCAGCTGCTGCGTGATGGTGGAGCCGCCGCCCGCGCTTTGGTCGCGCATGAGGATGGTGCGAAACATTACCCGCGCCACAGCCTTGGCATCAATGCCGCAATGCTGCCGAAATCGCTCGTCCTCCGTGGCGATGAGCGCATTGACGAGGTGGGGGCTGAGGTCTTCGTAAGCCACCGGGACGCGATTCTCGATGAAATAGCGCCCCAACACTTCGCCGTTGTTGGCCAACACTTCGCTGGCCAATGCGGAGCTGGGGTCTTCGAGCTCGCGGAACGAGGGGATGGCGGAAAAGCTGATGCTCAAAAACAGGATGATGACAGCCAAAAGGCTGCCTGCCAACAAGCGCCAGGTCCAGCGAACGATGCTGCGATAGAGCGGTGCGCGTTTTTCTTGCAAGGCTGCTTTGATAGAGATAAGATGTTGAGGCTCCATGTGCGCGAGGGGTGCTAAGAATGGCTTGGGAGGGATTCGGATGCACAAAAGTATTCAGATGCGGGCTTAACTAACACGCCATTGGGCACTTTTAATGCGTTGCGGCGCCGAGACACGAAGATTTTTTCAAAAACATTGATTTTCAAAAAATTGAAATCTCCGCACGAATTGCTTGACGGCTCCTGGCGGGCGCTCATCTGCAATCCTTCCATCGCTCGAAGAACGCGGGAATGCACTCTCTGCTCAGTTCGGAGTGCGCGTTGAACAGAATGCACACCCCGATGTCGTCGCGGCGATTGAGGGCTATTTCGCCCTTGAACCCATTCACATAGCCGCCGTGGTAGATGATGGTGTCTGTGCCATCCTGCAACACCCGCCAGCCTAGCGCGTAGGAAGCCGCGTCGCGCTGGAGCCAGTTGGGGAAAATGCGGCGTTCCTTGTCGGTCTTGATGACGGGGCGGAACACGCGGTCGAGCGTTGCCTCCGCGACGATGTCGGGCCGATGCCCAAGCAGCACTTGAAGCCATGCGCCCATATCGGCGGCGCTGGCGTTCACCCCGCCGGCGGCCACTGCGTTGTAATAGCGCGTAGTGATGTCGCCGATTCTCCATCCGGCGGCGGTTTTGAAGTGGGGCAACGCCCTGTTGGCGGCGAATTGCATGGTGGAGTAGTCGCATGAGGCAGCGTTCATGCCCGCCGGGCGCAGTATTTTTTCAAACAAAAGTTCCTGATATGGCTTGCCGGTGGCTCCGCGCATTACTTCTTCGATGATGCTGAACGCGGCATTCTGATACGCGAAAAAATCGCCTTCCTTGCCTTTTACGGGGGCTTTGGGAAAATAGTCCGTCACGATTTTTCGGATGCTGTAGCCTCGCTCCACGAGGTTGGTGTAGGCATGGTAGGGCAGCCCGGTGGTGTGCGACAGCAGGTGCCAGAGGCGCACACGCGCGGCTTGTTGGCGGTCGCCCAGCGTGAATTGGGGGAAATGCTTTTGCACTTTTTCATCCCAATCGAGCAGGCCGTCCGCTGTCAGTATGCCCGTCAGCACGCCCGCGAATCCTTTTGACAGCGAGCCGATTCTGAACAGCGTATTGGCATCCACCGAGTCTTGGGTGCCAGCCACTTTCACGCCATAGCCGCGCGCGAACACGATTTGCCCGTCTTTCACGATCACCACCGCCGCGCCGGGCGTTTGTGTCAGTGCCATTTCGTTGGCAAAAAACTGGTCATATTCGTCGAGAAAGGCGCTGAGGTACGGATGACCACCGAGCGACTTCGGATGATGAAAGGGAGCCAGCGATTGCGCTGGCGCGTCCGCACAGGTTGGCAGCACGAGTGAGGCGAGGATTAACGCGGCGACCGCGGGCATTTGTGAGAGGATACGGGATGACTTCATGCTGGGGGCGAAAATAGTTCACCAACGAGATTTTGCCAGCCTGTATTTTCCAAAATGCGACAAGCATTACTTTTGCCCTGTGCGAAAACTTGACGACCAACTCAAAGCGGCCATCGCCCGATTGCCGGTCAAAGAAAAAGACAAACTGCTTTTTCGCCTTGTGGCCAAAGATGAAAAACTGGTCAGAAAACTCATCTTTGAACTGCTCGAAGGCGGCGAAACCCGCGACGACCGTGCCGACGAGCTGCGCCAACAGATTGCCAGATATCTTCCCACAACAGGCGCGCTCTATCTCACGCCCGGGCTGCTGCTGCTCGACCTGCGGCATTGGAACGCCCGCATCAACGAGCATGTGCAAGCCACCAAAGACAAATCGGGCGAGGTCAGTCTCGTCGTTTTCATGCTGGCCGAAGCGTTTCGGCGGCACAACGAAATGCTCCTTCGCTTCCCAGCCCACCGCAGCCACACTTTCGCGCCATACGTCGTGAAGCGCGTGTCGGTTATTTTGAAAAAAGCCGAAAAATTGCACGAGGACTATTTCATCGAGTTTCGCCGCGAATTGAATGAGCTGCTTGATTTTATTTGGGCCTTCAAGCCTACCGCGCAGCTCGCTCAGCAGGAGGGCCTGCCCAAACGGTGGGAATACTGATGTTGGGTGTGAGGGAGAAAGGCGCCAAAATATACCTTGATTCGCTTGGATTTGTCAGATGACCCTGATTGATGTCCCTGGCGGCCTCCTTGCAAGTATGCTGCAACCCAGGTCGCCTGAATCTGCCAGAGAGGTTCAAAGGCTCCCAAAAGCTGTTATACCCAGATTAAAGAGGATTTGAACCTGCCGGTTGGCAAGGCAGGGATTTCCTTGATTGATTTGTGTGATTTCCAAAGGATTGCGAGCACCGTTCGTTCAAAACCACCTTGTCAGTCCCTGTGCTCAGGGGCTTGCCCGGCCAAGTGAAGCGGACGGGGCTGATTTGCGTTGACTATATTAACCCTTTGTTTATTAGCGACTTTGTGGCAAAATCTAATTTATGGAGCACTAAATTTGCCCCACAAAGAATTAGCATGGCGTTGCTCCCGCAAAGTTGTTCGCACGTTTGCCTGCTTGCCAATCCAGTCCGCCCACCAAGATGACAAAAAGACTTGGGTTAGAGATTTTCGAACGTTTGAAAACGGGTGCCGCGGTACTTGATGCAGATTTTGATGCCATTTTTTCCAAAAAAATCAGAGCACTGTCCGAGGTGCATTTCACGCCTATCAAAGTGGCGCTTGCCGCTGCGGGTTTTCTCGTTGATGAGCCGGGTACGCGAGTGCTCGATGTGGGGTCGGGTGTGGGAAAATTTTGCATGATTGGTGCCAGCTGCACCGAAGGGCATTTCACCGGAGTGGAGCAACGCGAGCGCCTGCACCAGTTGTCGGTGCGACTGTCGGAACGATACCATGTTGCGAACACGCATTTCATCCTGTCCAACATGGTGTATGTTGATTTCAACACCTTCGATGCGATATATCTTTTCAACCCTTTCTACGAGAATATTCTGCAATCGAATCCAATAGACAACTCGGTCAAATTGGACAAAATCCTTTATGCCGTTTACTCGCTGTATGTGCGCCAACAATTGGACACCATGCCCGTCGGGACAAGGGTGGCCACCTATTTTAGTTATCTTGACGAAGTGCCAGACAGTTATGAGATACAGGCGACCGACTTTGACCGAAAGTTGAAACTGTGGCAGAAAGTGAAGTGACATTCATTCACCATTTAAACATATCGCCATGACAAAACGATGTCTTTTGTTGTTGCTCGCGTCTTGCTCTCTATTGCAAGGATGCTTCTTGTTGCCCCAAAAACAGATGGAATAGTCAACGCAAATCAGCCCCGTCCGCTTCACTTGGCCGGGCAAGCCCCTGAGCACAGGGTCTGACAAGGTGGTTTTGAACAAACGGTGCTCGCAATCCTCTGAAAATCATACAAATCAATCAAGGAAATCCCTGCCTTGCCAACTGGCAGGTTCAAATCCTCTTTAATCTGGGTAAAACACCTGCCAATGCGCTGGAGCGCCTCAAGATGGGCAATGAACGATTTGCAAAGCACCATACCATTCATCCCCACCAATCAGCAGACCGTGTGGCCGAGACAGCCAAGGGGCAGCAACCTTTTGCTATTATCATCACTTGTTCCGGCTCGAGGGTTTCGCCCGAAATCATCTTTGGTGAAGGCATCGGCGATTTGTTCGTGATACGGAACGCAGGCAATCTCGTGGAAGTGGAGGATGTGCCGGCCAGTGTAGAGTATGCGGTGGAGCATTTGAATGTGAAGACGGCGCTCGTGCTCGGACATGAACATTGTGGCGCCATTGAGGCAATGATTCGAGAGGAACAAGACGCAAAGGCCATTCACTTAAACAACGTAATCGCACAAATAAGAAGCGAGCCGGAGGAACAACAAGCCTTGCGCGTCAATGCTCAATCGAGCGACACGCTTATCCACCGCTGCGTGATGGCAAATGTGGCGCACGGGATGGATGTGTTGCAAAAGGAAATCCGACACAAGTGGGGCGAGGAAGTGACAATAGTTGGAGGTGTCTATGACATTGAAACAGACGTGGTTTCTTTTATGGACAAACCTTCCCCAAAATCTGTTCAACCACAATAAATTTTGAATCGCACACATGAATCCAGCGCCTTTTTTATCACCCAACAAACTAAAATACTATCGCCTCGTATGGCTCAAACACGACCTGCCTGCGGGCATCACGGTATTTCTCGTTGCGCTGCCGCTCTGCTTGGGCATTTCTTTGGCATCTGGCGCGCCATTGTATGCAGGTATCCTGTCGGGAGTGGTGGGTGGCGTGGTGGTTTCGCTGTTGAGCGGCTCGCAACTGAGCGTGTCGGGGCCTGCCGCTGGCCTCACCACTGTGGTGGCAGCATCTATCCTTTCATTGGGCGATTATCGGGTGTTCCTTCTGGCGGTGTTTTTGGCCGGCGTGTTTCAATTGCTGATGGGTTTGTTGAAACTCGGCACGGTCGCCAACTATTTTCCTTCGGCAGTCATCAAAGGTATGTTGGCCGCCATCGGCATTATTCTGATTTCCAAGCAAATACCACTTGCGCTTGGCTACGACCAGCCTGACTTTTGGACCGAGGGTTTTTTAAGCCTGTTCAGCGTCAATGATTTCTATAAAAATGTCAACAACTTCTATCATCATTTTTCACTGCCAGTAGCGGGCATCAGTATCGTGGGATTGCTCATTTACACGCTTTTGAGTGGCTTTGTCAAAAAACACTTGCGTTGGCTCCCGCTCCCCTTGTTGGTGGTGCTTTCGGGCATTGCTCTTGGAGCGGCTTACCAAGTGTTTTTGCCTGCTTGGTCGCTCAAATCCTCTCAATTGGTTTCCATACCCGACAACATATTTGCGGAAGTGGCAACGGCGGATTTTTCCAAACTCCTGAGCCATTCGCAAGTTTTTAGGGATGCCTTCACCATCGGTCTTTTGGCGAGCCTCGAAACCCTGCTGTGCATGGAGGCCATCGACAAGTTGGACAAACTAAAACGCAAAACGCCTGTCAACCGTGAGCTCATCGCACAAGGTTTGGGCAACATGGTGTGTGGATTGGCGGGGGCCATCCCCATGACGGCGGTCATCGTGCGAGGCGCTGCCAACGTGGATGCCGGCGGTCGCACCAAAATGTCAGCCTTCACGCACGGCCTGTTGTTGCTTGGGGCGGTGTTGCTCATCCCCTCGCTCCTCAACATGATTCCTTACGCGGCGCTGGCTGCCATCTTGCTCATCACTGGCTACAATTTGACCAAGCCTGCTCTATATCGAAATATGTTCAAACTTGGCTGGAATCAGTTTTTGCCTTTCATCATCACCATTGTCATGGTGTTGCTTACGGACTTGCTCGAAGGCGTTGCCATGGGCCTGATGATTTCGATTTATTTTTTGGTGCGCAACAATTTCAAAGCCGAGTATAAAATCGAAAAACACCGCGAATCGGCGACCGATTTCTATTACATCAAACTCAACTCAATGGTCACCTTTCTCAACAAGGTAAACTTGCAAAAGGCGCTCTATCAGGTGCCGCCATATTCAGTGCTGACCATTGACGGCTCCGATAGCCGCTTTATTGACTACGACGTGCTGGAAATGATAAGCGAATTTGAACAACAGGCGCACGAAAAGCACATTCAATTGGTGCTGAAAAACGTGGAGCGGGTGAACGTGATGGCGATTCACTGATATAAATCGAAGGTCATTAGGGGTCATTGAGGGTCATTAGGGGTCATTGAGGGTCATTAGGGGTCATTGAGGGTCATTAGGGGTCATTGAGGGTCATTAGGGGTCATAATGACCTCTCTAATGACCTTTTTAATAACCCCCAATGACCCCTCTAACGCCCCCCAATTACTTGTGAATCCTGTTCACCAGATTCTCTACCACATAGCGCTTCATCCCGGTCTGGAAATCTTCCACGCGCGTTTCGAGTCTTTTCACCAATATGCTCACGACAATGCCCAAGATGATGGCCAGAATCGTGGTGAAAAACGCCGAGCCCATCGAGTCAATCAACGCCTGAATGTCGGTGGAACTCACGGCAGGCGCCACAGGCGTGGCGGCAGGTGTCGCCGTCGTCGCGGCAGCCATCACTGGTTTGGTCTGGCCCATGCTCAATATCGCCGAGGCCATGCCCCACACCGTGCCGAGGAAACCGAAGGTCGGTATCAAAGTCTGGCAAGTGCTGATGAGCCAAAATTCTTTCTCGAGCGATTTGCGCTGCATCTCGCTCACTGTTTCCACCATGGAGAGCGTTTCGCCAGTGGAGCTTTCCGCGCGGAATTTTGTGGTGGCTTGCTTGATGAGGTCGGTCAGCAAACGCGGCCCCATGCGTTTTTCGGCATCAATGGTCTCCAACTTGATGCGGGCCACATCCTCCGGGTAGAGCACATATTGCTCGGCCTCAGGCAGCAGCTTGGCCATGTAGGCCCCTTCTTCCTGCTGGATGCGCTGGCTGAGCGCGTGAATGCCAAACAAGCAGATAAAGAAGCAGGCAATCGTGGCGGCCTGTATGATTCCGGCGGGCATTTTGCCGCCCAGCGCGAAGAAGAAGGTTTCCAAAGAAGAGCCAGACGGAGCGGTGTGATAACCAAGCGCCATCAAAGCGGCGATAACGAAAGCAATGCCGAGACCGGCAATAATTTGCAGATTTTTATTGGCAAACATGGCTGAGATGTGTTTGAGTGTTAGAAAAGGTTGAAGTGGTTTTTCAAGAGTTAGCAGGAATCCTCCGTGCACCGTGAACCGTGCACCGTCCATTGGTTGATTATCCCCATTTCCCGCTCCTGCCCGATGGTTTGGTGGCAGGTGCTGGTTTTGAATCGGGTGTGGCGGGAGCGTTCTGTGTCGGCTCCGTTTCCGATTTGGTGGCGACAGGCAGGCGCGACTGGTATTGCAATCCCGAGGCACTCACTTTGAGCGTGCCAGCAGATACCCAATCGCTCGCAGCGCCGTTCACAGAGTACGCACCAAAGTTGTAGGACAGCGATTTTTGACCGGGAGGCACCAACTTGCCAAACAGGCTGAAGGGTTTGGCGCCACCGCCTCGCTGACCACTTTTCACGCGCACCAGCACCTCATAGGTTCCCGGCTCTATTTCCGACTGATAGAAATAGTTCAGCGCCTTCTCATACTTGAAGCCATTGTCCTGAAACTTGCTTGCGCGACCCGGCTTCCAAGTGCGATTGCCTTGCCGAAGCATGAACTCCACCGATTGTTTCGATTGGTCGGCTTGTTGCAACAAGATGACGACCGCGCCTTTGGTCTGCTTCATCAAATCCACCGCGACAGGGTCGGATGGCGGAGATGGCGGATGGGGCACTGTGGATGGGGGAGTGGGCGCGGGGGTGGTCGGCTTGGGGAGCGGCGACTGTGGAGTGGTTGGGTTGGGCTTTTCATTGGGGACGGAAGGCTTGGTCGGCTCCACAGGTCTTTGCCGATAAGTGCCCGGGCCGACGGCAGGAGCAGGCTTGGTTTTGTTGGGAGCCTTCTCCTCTTTTTTCGCCACCTTTTCTTTTTCGGGCGGATTGACTGGCGTGGGCGGCACTCCCATGAGGCGCGTGTTCAGAAAATTGAGAACGATGAACACGCTCAATGCGCCAGTCAGGATGTCGAGCGCCGACACAAAAAGCGGATTGAAACCTTTATTTGTCATGGCTTGCGATGTTGATGGATTTGCGGGTTTGAGGTTGTAGGGGCTGCCGCGAGGCGAAGGGTACTGCCGAGCGAGGCGATGTTTGCTGTTTTGCATTGCACCATTCGCAGCGTTCGGCCTCGGCGGGGTTGGGGTGCCGGCAGTTCCAGCAAGGCAGCGTTGTGTCTGACTGGCTGGCTTGCGACGTTTGGTTCGCCGGAAGTTTGAAGTTGCAATGGCCGCATCGCGCCGCGTGGGTGGGCGGCGTGGCATGGCCGCAGTTCGGGCAGTTCATATCGAAAGAAGTTGAGTGAGTTGAAGGGGGTTGAAGGGGGGAGAGCCCAATGGAGACGATAAGAAAACACAGAGGCACGAAGGAGGCAGTGTTTTGGTTTTTAACAATTTATCTGCTTTGAGCACGGAGTTTGCCGCTTAAAAAGAAAACGTCCGGGAAGGGTTGACACCTTTTTTAAACATTCTCACCCCCCCCCTTCAATCCCTTATTGACCTATGTAGTGCATATACGACACGCCGACCAGCAGGTTCCGGTTTTTCAGGCCGTCCACGTTGAGATTTTTCAGACCGTGCGTGTAGCGGAGGTCAATGCCGATTTCGCCATTTTCGAGCAAGAAGAGCAGTCCCGCGCCAGCATTGAGGCTGAAATCAAAACCCTTGTAGGTGTCGAAGCGACCCGAGCCCATCTCGATGCCATACTCAAAACGGTCGGCACCTATGTCAATTTGGCCGTCGCTGACCGGGAACTCGTAGGTGATCTCCTCGCGGCCTTTGCCTTTGAACCCGAAGGACAGCCCGGGGCCAAGTGCCACATAAGCGCCGACATTGCCCCCGCCAAAGTTTTTCTCCACCATGAGGGGCACGTCCAGATAATTGAGCGTTTCTTTTTGGCGGTAATCCACCACCCGATAGTCGGCGGGATACCCAAAGGCGGGGCCATCCCAGTAGATGGTGCTTTTGCTGCGCAGATTGGCGCCGCGCTGGGTGAAAGCCACTTCGGGTTGCAACGTGAAGCGGTTGCCGAGGTTGATTTCCATGAACGCCGCCATGCTCATACCGGGGCGCAGCGAAGCGTTGTAGATGTCGTTGTACTCCCGGTTGAGTTTAAAGGTGGAAAGACTGACACCGGGACGTATGCCAACGCCGCTTATTTGAGCGTTCAATACTTGGAAGAAAAGGAGCGACAGCGGAAGCAAAAACAATTTTTTCATGACTTGCAGTTTTTTTGTGCGTGATGATTTTCGATTGTTGTTGCTGCTTTGTGCAAGATGCTCCCCACAAGTAACCCCCCGCATTTGACATTTAGGAAAATGGTAACGAAAACGCCCGCTGAAAGACCCAAACGTTAAGAAACAATTCGATTCTTAACAACCGCGCCCCTATTCATGTACCCGAAGTCCTTTCCAAAAGACTTATGCACCCAACTGACTGACAGTTTTTTGTGGACAGAATTTGCCGGACCGGACTGGCCGTTTTCAACATCCTGTAAGCCTTGCAAATCCTGCCAACCCAAAAATCCTCCTGCCAATGCAGAAAACACTTGGTTACCTTTCGCCCATCAACTGCACTAATGACAACCCACACGAATTGGACCGACGAATCGCTCCTTGCCGCCATTCAAAGCGGCGGAGCCGCACGCGAATCCGCCCTTCGGCACATCTATCTTTTCCCCGGACTGCGAGAGACCGTCGTTCGGTACATACTCGACAACGGCGGTAGCCGCAGCGACGCGCAAGACGTTTTTCAAGAAGCGCTCGTGCTCTTCGACCGCAACTTGCGCGAAGGAAGATTTGAAGGCAAAAGCGCATTGGCAACCTATTTCGTGGCCATCGCCAAATGGCGTTGGGTCACCTTGCGTCGCCAGCAAGGTCGCTATCAAGAACTTTCGCCCGCCCAATACGATGGCACGGTGGAAAGCCCCGAAGCCGACACACTTCGCAACGAGCACCGCGAACTGTTGGCCGAGGCGATGGGGCATATCGGCGAGCGATGCCGCGAATTGCTGCGCCGCTACCAGTTGGACTACTCGATGGAAGAAATCGCGCGCGAAATGGGCTATGCCAATGCCGAGACCGCCAAGAAAGAGGCATATCGCTGTCGTATGCGCCTGCGCGAGCATCTGGAAAATCACCCGCTTTGGACGGAATATCTTGGTTAGCTCCCCAAAAAAACCATTCTAAATCCTGTACGCGCCATGAACCACGACGAAATACTTTTCGACAAAATAGAAGCCTATCTGCGGGGCCGCCTCTCCCCGGCGGAAGCATCAGCTTTTGAAGCGGAAATAGCCGCCGACCCCGCGTTGGCCGCACTGGTGAAAACCCACCGCATGGAACGGGAAGGGCTGGAATGGCTCGTCGAGCGAGACCTGCTGGCCAAAATGAGCAGCTGGGAACGAGACACCATGCGCGGCGGCATCCCCTCGAAACAACCCGTCGCCCGCGCGCGGAGACGGACGATGTGGTGGGCCGTCAGCATAGCCGCCACCCTGACCGCCGCGTTTTTTGGCTGGTGGCTCTTGCAGCCCCAAGCAGACATAGGCGGCCCTACTCCCATCGTCAGCACGCCCTCAACGAAGCCTCCCGCCGCCACCGCGCCACCAAAGTCTCCAAAACCTTCGCCCAAACCACCTGCCTCCACCCCTCCGACCAAAGAAAAAGAAGACGAGCGCGTGGCAGAGCTGCCACAGCCCAAGCCGTCGGTGCCTTCCACCCCGCCGCCTACCCAACCTACCGCGCCCACCCCTTACACTCCCCCCCCCAACTACCCCGCGCTCGCCGCCACATTTTACCGGCAAGCCGATTTCATTCAGGAATCAAGCACCCCCACAAACGGCGATGCACCCGGCTACGGCCAGGCGCTTGACAACTTCAAATCCGGCAAGTATGCGGAAGCGGAAAAATGGCTCAAGCCCAAAAGCCAACAAGGCGCGGATGCGCTGAAAAACAAAGAGTTGCTCGCCCATTCCCTCTACCAGCGCGGCCAATATGCCGAGGCACTCACCTACTTCCGGCAACTCTCTGGCGCCAGCGATAAAGCCATCGCCGAACGCTCCGAGTGGGCAATGGCCCTCACCCTGCTCCATCTGATGCCTGCCCAAAAAGCACTTTTCGACCGCACGCTCGACCGAATAGCCGCCCAGCCCAACCATGCTTTTCAGGCAAAGGCAAAAGCATTGAAGGTGAAAGTGGGGCAGTAAAAAGCGACGATTTGAAATGCCCCATAGAGAATCTTACCTTGTGGCGAGGTTTGCAAATCACCCACATCATGATTTTGACCACACGCGGCATTGTATTTCGCTCGATGAAATACGGCGAGACAAGCGTCATCGCTGACATTTTTACCGAAGAAAAAGGGCTACATTCGTTCATTGCAGGCGGTGTCCGCACGGCGAAGGCCCGAATGCCATACAGTCTTTTTCAACCCATGACGGCGGTTGACATGGTGTGCTACTACCGCGAGGGAACAGGTGCCCTTCATCGCCTGAAAGAACTTCGCGCTGCCGAGATTTGGGCTCAAATCCCTTTCGACATTCGCCAGGGGGCCGTGGCGCTTTTCATGGCGGAGGTGTGTCGAAAAAGCATCTACGGGGCGGAGGAAAACCGCGAATTGTTCGAGTTCCTGTTGGACAACCTGCGCTGGCTCGATAGCACCCCCCACCCTATCGCCAACCTGCACCTGCATTTCCTGCTGTCCCTTTCGGGGTTTCTTGGTTTTCAGCCACAAACGGATATGGCAGAGGAGCAGGCGGAGTTGTTTTTTGATTTGAAAGAAGGCTCTTTCAGCCCTGTGCCACCCCTGCAATCACATTATATGGAGCCATTGCAAACCGCCCAATTGGTGGCGCTGCTGCGCAGCCCGCTCCAGCATTGCCACGAAATCGCCCTGAACAAGGCCGAGCGCAAGTCCCTATTGCAGCATCTCTTGCAATTCTACCAACTCCATGTGCCGGGATTTTCGGACATCCACACGCCACAGGTGCTTGAAATGGTACTCTGAGGCGCATTACCTTTTTTCCATTTCCTCCAATTCGCGCAACAACACCCGCAGCGCCCCTGCCGACAGGAAAATTTCCATGAGACTGATAACCAAAGAAGCCATCATCAGCAAAAGGCTGAGCGCAAAGAGGATTTTTGCCCAAATCTGCCAGCCCTCGTAAATAAAAAACATGGTAACAACGCAAACCAAGATGCTCGCCACGCCAAACACTTGCATCCACCGAATCAGCATCAGGCGGCGGCGCAGGCTGTGAATCTGACTGAAAAGATGATGTTGTTTATTGTGTTCGTAGTCCGACACTAGCTTGCGGATGAGATTGGCAATGGCCAAAAATTTGTTGGTGTAGGCGATGAGCAGCAGCGAGACGGCGGGAAAAAGCAGGGCGGGTGTTTGAATCGGTAAATCCATGAAGTGTACTTTTGAAATGAAACACCCATAGAAACGTCGCTCTTGCAAAGCGTCACCACAAAAAGAGCGCATTCCAGCCTGTCGCAAAACATACCTTGATTCACCGGGGTTTGTCAGTTCACCACGATGGATGCCCTTGATTTTGAACAGATGGCGGCAATAGGCATAGATGGCGCGGAATGGCTTTCCACACTTCCACCGAATGATACGCCTCCCCTGAATACCATTCCGGGCTACAAAAGGCGATATTTTGCCACCCCCACAAAAAGCAGCCCCCGCACGGGCAAACCATGCGGGGGCCGTCAAACATTTTTCTAAAAACGCCCGAATCACGCAGCCATCAGAACTTGGTGATTTTCAGCGTGCGCAACGACCCATCCGGGAATCGGATACGCGCCATGTAAAGTCCAGAGGGCAGCGCAGCGACGGGCAATTCCTCGTAGTGCAGCTTGCCTGCCGGTATGGTCAATGCGCGCAGCACCTCGCCTTTGGTGGTGATGAGTTCTACCGTCACGTCGCCATCGTATTGCGCCACGTTTTTGATAATGAGCACATCCGATACTGGGTTGGGGTTGATGGCTACCGCTGCGGTGAGCGACACCTCGAGGTCCACCGAGCGAATGGGCGAGAAACTTTCCAACCCGCCCGTGTTCGTGCGCTTCACGCGGTAGTAGTTTTTGCCCATCACAGGCGTTTGGTGCACGAAACTGTAATGGTTGGGCTTGGTCGCGTCGCGTTTGCCCATGATGTTCGTGGCAGGCACCCAATCCACCATGTTGGTAGAGTGCTGCACGGTGTACATATATTGGTCGAGCTCGGGCAGCGTGGTAGTCCATTGCACGTTCACCGCATTGGAGCCTGCGAGGCTTGCGCTGAGGTCGCCCGTGAAGTCGGGACAATTGGAAGAACCAGCGGGCACGACGGTGATGGTCACGATGTTCGATTCAAGGAAAGTGACGCAACCTGCCCGACGCGCACAGCGCATATAATAGGCATTTTGAAACAACGGGCCGGGCTGATAGGTGGCGTTGGTAGCGCCGGGAATGGCCACCCAGTTGGGCGCGGACTGACCGATTTGCAACAGCTGTAGCCACTGATATTCGATGGTGCCGCTACCGCCCCACGGCGTAAGCACATTGTAAATCAACGCGGGTGTTTCCCCTTCGCAGATGGTTTGATTGCAGCATATAGTGCCAGCGTTGAGCACGTTGTCGCAGAAAATATGGATGCCTGCATCAAAGCAGAGATTGTCCGTTTGGCCAGCCACGATGGTGAACGGGTCGGTGTTGCCATTTTGCTTGGCATCGCTGTCCTTGCAGTCGTTGTTCACATAGTCCTTCTTCGTGAACTGGTACCCCTGCGGGATGCCGCTGAAATTGATGATGTAAACACCCGGCGTGACGCAAACAAACTCGTATTTGCCATTGGCGTTGGTGGTCGTCGTCTGCACCACTTCGTCGTCCGAAGTTCCGAACACCCCATCCGGCCCTGCTTTGATGAGCTTGACCGTGACGTTGGGCACACCGTCCGTTTCGAGCGGATTTTGGAAGCCGTCTTGGTCATTGTCGTACCAAACGTAGTCGCCCAATTTGATGCCGTTGTTGGTCAGCCCGATATTGAGCGAGGCGGTGGCCGTGCAACCTGCGGCATCCGTCACCGTGACGCTGTGCGGACCAGCCGAAAGATTGGAGGCGGTGGCGGTGGTCTCGCCGTTGTCCCACAAATAGGTGTATCCGCCCGCCCCGCCGACGGCGCTGGCTGTGGCGCTGCCGGGCTGGTCGCATTTGGCGTTCGCCGAAGCGGTGATGATGACGCTGGGCAGCATTGGCCCGCCGATGGTGACTGTGAGCGTGGCCGAGCAGCCTGCCGCATCCGTCACTGTGACGGTGTAGTCGTCGGCAGCAAGATTGATGGTAGTGGCATTGATGGAGCCGCTATCCCACAAGTAGGAATAGGGCGGTGTGCCGCCGGAGGCCGCCACCGTAGCCGAGCCGCCCATGACACAGGTGGCGTTGGTGACATTCACCACCTGCACGGTGGGCGCATCCGGCTGGGTGATATTGACCATGCCAGTAGCCGAGCAACCACCCGCGTCCGTCACCGTGACCTTGTGTGGGCCAACCGCAAGGTTGGTGGCGGTGGCCGTCGTCTGGCCATTGTCCCACAGATAAATATAAGGTGGGGTGCCGCCGCTGGGCTGGGCAGTCGCGCTGCCGCCGGCGGTGCAAGTTGCGTTGGCGTTCACCACCACGTTCACCATGGGGCCTTGACTTTGGCCGATGGTGACGAGCGTGGTCACGATGCAGCCCTTCGTATCCGACACGGTGACCGTGTGTGGCCCCGCACCGAGATTGGTGGCGGTGGCCGTCGTCTGACCATTGTCCCACAGGAAGGAGTAAGGAGGTGTGCCACCGTTGCCGGCAGCTGTGGCACTGCCGCCCATGAGGCAATCCGCGTCGTCCACCAAAGTGGCAGTGGCTGTCAATGGAGGCGCAGCAGGTATATTGACCGTGCCAACGCCTGTGCATCCAGTAGTGATGTCAATGACGGTGACGGTGTGGTTGCCAGCGGTCAAATTGGTGGCGGTGGCCGTCATCTGGCCGTTGTCCCAAGAATAAGCGTAGTTGCCCGTGCCGCCTGATGCCGAGGCTGTCGCCCCGCCTCCAATCGTGCAACCCGCATTGCTATTGACGGTCGTGGTCACCACGAGACTACTCGTGGTGCTATCAATGGTGACCATCGCGGAGCAGGTACAATCGTTGGCATCCGTGACGGTGACGCCATAGGTGCCGGGCAGCGCATCAATCGTGAAATTGGTGGAACCCGTGCTCCACAACACCGTGTAGGGCGGCGTTCCTCCAGAGGGATCAACAGTTGCCGAGCCTTTCAGGCCGCACGCCCCGGGAGTGGAAGAAGCGTTGCAGAGCAATTGCGGGGGCTGTGTGATGGTGACAACGTGGAAGTTGGAGCAGCCATTGGCATCCGTCACCGTGACGGTGTAGGTGCCTGGGGCAAGATTGAACACATCTTGAGTAGTGGCACCCGTGTTCCAGATGTAGGTGTAAGGGGGCGTACCCGACATGGGGCCGATGTGCGAAAAACCGTTGTTGAGACCAAAGCAGGTGACATTGGAGGAACTATCCATCAGCCACACGCCCTCATCCCAGAAAACAACCTCGCAGCTGTCCGTCTTTGTGCAACCATTGGCATCCATCACCGTGACGGTGTAGATGCCAGCATCCAAGCCGGTGATGAGCGGCGTGGTCTGTCCGTTGCTCCACAAATAAGTGTAGGGAGGGGTGCCATTGGCCGGAATCACCTTGGCCCAACCATCCGGCACGATGTCGCAAATTTGGCTCTCGCACGATGCTTCCACGAAGAGCGGGGTGGGTTGGGTGATGGTGATGGAACCTACCGCGTAGCCGAGGTCAATATCGGTGGCCGTGACACTGTAAGTGCCGGGGGCCAAGCCAGTGACGGTCGCCGTCATCGCACCGTTGCTCCATTGGTAGGTGTAGGGGGGCCAGCCGCCGCCGCCGACGGCTGTGGCCGTGCCGTTGTTGGCCCCATTGCAGGTGACATTGGTGCCCGTGACGGTCACGGTGACTGGCTGTGCTTGGATGAATGAGGGCAATAGGAGAAGGAGAGCCAATAATCCGCCAAAAAAGAGGGGGGCGCTGCTTGCTCGGAAATTGAGATGAGTAAATGTTCTTCCCATGGGAGAGGGTGTTGTTTAGTAATCGGAAAAAAAAATTGCGGACACTGGATTAAAAAAATACCTAAGAACGAGCGGCTTGCACACACGACAAGCACGTTTCGCAACGCAGCGGGGGAGGTGGAGGATTGAAAATTAAGGCGAGATTACAGAAATGCTTATGCGTGACAAAATTAGCGTTTTAATATGTAGCGGCGCGCCATGACTTTCATTTTTAACATCAAAGTGCAGTTGTGTCGCGCAAATTACCGTTTTGCGGTTACTTCCTGCCGCGCTCTTCCATGATTTTGGGGTTGAGTGCCAGCGCCTTGCGTAGGGCGTCCTCGCCCTTGGCCGCATTGCCCACTGCCCGGTAGGCCAAGTGGAGGTCGAACCAATAGGTGGCGTTGTCTGGCTCAAGCGCCACCGATTTCTCGAACCACATCACCGCGTCGGCTCCTTTGCCCTGCACCCCGTTGGCCACACCGAGCAGGCGCGCCGTTTCGCCGTCTTCGGTGTTGAGTTGCCACGACTCGCTCAGGTAAGTCATGGCTTGGCGCAAATCGCCGCGTTGCTCCCCGTGATACTTGCCGCCATCGCGCAACACCAATGCCAGCGCCTTTTTGATTTTGGGGTCGCCCTCGGCCAACTGCCATGCGCGGCGGTAGTCCTCCACCGCGGCATCGTAGTTTTTCAAATAATAATTGCAGCCGCCTCGGCTCATGTACGCATCCTTGTAGTTCGGGTACAGCTGGATGGCCTTGTTCAGATACATCATGGCTTGGGTGCAGATTTCGGAGCGCTCCACCTCATTTTGTTCTTTGGAGGCGCGGTCAAACAGCACCCCGCCGCAGGCATTGTGGATTTTGGCGCTGTTGAGCGAGACCTTCACATCGGTGAAAAAGAGTTTTTCGTTGCTTGCCCAAGCCGGGTTGCGTGTCACCGTCTTGAATGAGTAAAGCAAGGCGAGCATGCCGAAAATGCCGAGCGCGACCTGCATGTTTTTTCCAAAATAATGAATCAGCAGCGCCGCCACCGCGATGCAAAAACCCACAGAGGGCATGAACACAAAACGGTCGCCCATCAGCGTGCCGACGGGGAAAACGATGTTCGACACGATGCTGATGGTGAGCAAATAGAACAAAATGCCAAAGCGCACCGGGTCGCGCCGACGCAGGCCGCTCAGGGCATAGATGGCCAAAAAAACATACAACGCCAGCCCCAGCAAAGCACCCGGGCTGCCAAAGCGGAGCATCTCAATCTGTTTGGGGTAATAGTCGTGCGTGAGCGGGTGCGGCACGAAAAGCAGCTGCACATATTTGAGCAGGGTGAAAAAGACCGTTGCCAATTTTTCGGAAAAAGCCCACGGCACCCACTCGTTCCCCTCTATTTTGAGGAAGGGGTTGTTCATCAACTCCATCGGCACGCGCCCCCCCACGAGTTTGGGCCAATGCAGCACGTTGCCGCGAATGACAAAAAAAACGACAAAGGCGACCAAAAGCGGCAGCGCGTATTTCCAAACGGGGGGACCTGCCTGCCGTTGAGCCGCTTGCAGCGGGCGAAAAAACCACAAGGCCAACGGCACCACTGCCAAAAACGTGACCGCGTTCTCTTTGGAAAGACAGGCGAGAAAAAACGAGATGCCCGCGGCGAGCGCCCACGCGACTTTTCGCGTGTCGAAAAATTTAAGGGTAAAATACAAGGCGCCGAGACTGCCGAGCAAGGTGGCGATTTCGTCGCAGCCCTTGATGTTGGCCACCACCTCCACATGGATGGGATGCACCGCGAAAAGCACCGCCGCCATCCACGCCAGCATGAGCGAGTAATCGGCCCCAAAACGAGGCACAAACAGCAGCAGCAACGTGCGGTACAGCACCACGCACGTCGCCGCGAACAGCAGCACCGTGAGCAGGTGAAACACCACGCTATTCTCACCAAAAAACTGAAAAACAAGGGCAAACAGCATCAGCGTCAGGGGGCGGTAGCGCCCGCCCATCACCAACTCGGCCTTGCCCTCCACTTTGAAGTAGCCAAAAAACGTGTCCTTCGTGAGGATGCCCGCGATGCCCTCCGTGCCTTTTTGGGTGAACATGTTGTCGTTGATGACAATCGAGTCGTCGAGCACGAAACCGTGCGTGAGCGTGTTGGCGTAGAGCAAAAACGCGAGCGCGAATATCAGCCCGCTTTGCAGGAGGGTGCGCTTGAAAAAATCGGCAGCGACGATGGTTGGCGGCTGATAAATGGCCTGCTTGGGGGCGTTGGCCGCACGCGAGGGCGCAGCGGCGGGTCTGGGCGCGGGCTTCCGATGTTTCGACATTTTTTAAACGCAATTTTTGGCACCGCGAAAAAACGAAGAATTCTCAACTCCTCCGCAATAGTGTTCGCCGCCACCCTTTTGAGCGCCCCGCCCGCGCCCGCCCGTATCGGCGCGGGCAGACAGCCGGACGGAAACGTTGCGGGGCCGTAAGCCCCCCCCCCGCACGACAGAAAATTCTTTCAGGACGCGGAAAGTTTATGCCCTTCCCCTTTGGGTGCTCCCAGCAAACAGCTTACCTTGTGACTGGGTTTGGATAACGAAAGGCGAGGCTGGCGCATGAAAATCGTTATACATAACTTGCCCAAAAAGACCTTGTGCAGCCCTTTTTTTTGAAAACGTCCTCAAAAAACCGTGCAACGCATTGGCTGTCATTTTGTTACGACGCGGGAAACCGCTTCTGTTTTTCAGACCAAATTGGTTTTTTCACCTTTTAAAGAAAAAAAATTTGGGCAAGCGAAATTTTTTTCAAATTTTTCTTTGCAGCGACGCGGGGATTTTTTCTACCTTTCGCCTTGAATTACAAACGCTTGTCTCGGAAAACCCTCTCTTCCAACCACTCTCCACTCAAATTCAAACTTAATGATAACGTGCCGGTCGAATCGTAGTCGCAAACTTCCTTCCAACCACTCTCCACTCAAATTCAAACTTAATGTTTGGTACTCTTACTTGGGTGAGCATAATCAACTACTTCCAACCACTCTCCACTCAAATTCAAACTTAATGTTATGGCCTATAACAGTCAGATTATCGGAAAACCCTCTTCCAACCACTCTCCACTCAAATAGGGATTGCGACCTTTTCAAACCACTTGAAACGCCAAGCTAGGAAAACTTCCAACCACTCTCCACTCAAATAGGGATTGCGACTCGTTCTCCCTCGGCTTTTGAAATTGTCGCTCTTTCTTCCAACCACTCTCCACTCAAATAGGGATTGCGACTAGTATCGGGGGCGGGAGTTTTGAATGAGCTGAAACTTCCAACCACTCTCCACTCAAATAGGGATTGCGACCGTTTGGCTTTTTTCTTCACTTCGCCTACCTCTCCTTCCAACCACTCTCCACTCAAATAGGGATTGCGACATCAGGAGATTCCTTTGTCCTTCTGCGCTTTCTCTACTTCCAACCACTCTCCACTCAAATAGGGATTGCGACCGGTCACAAGCGTTACCGAAGGCAGTAGAATCAATCACCTTCCAACCACTCTCCACTCAAATAGGGATTGCGACTCTATAATTAGGGCAACCCTCTGTCTCGACATCTTCCAACCACTCTCCACTCAAATAGGGATTGCGACTGGAGATTTTCATAATCGTCGCAATTTTTGTCTAAACTTCCAACCACTCTCCACTCAAATAGGGATTGCGACAGTTCTGAGCACGGTAAACGTTTTTTCTTCCACGCCTTCCAACCACTCTCCACTCAAATAGGGATTGCGACTGCTCATCCCGTCGGGTTTCACCCCAACGAAGATCTTCCAACCACTCTCCACTCAAATAGGGATTGCGAACTGGGAGCGCCAACTGAAAGTTGGCGTTACTTTTAAATAGAGCGCCCCGTCAGTTGATGCTGACGGGGCGCTCTATTGTTCGCACATGAGGGGCAGAATCGGCGTGAAAACTTTCGTTGGTGTCGGCTTATTCGGTTTTTTCGGTTTTCTATCTGCGACAAGACCTGCGCTGACTTCCGAAGCGCCAACTGAAAGTTGGCGTTACTTTTTCGTCTGCGACAAGACCTGCGCTGACTTCCGAAGCGCCAACTGAAAGTTGGCGTTACTTTTTCATCTGCGACAAGACCTGCGCTGACTTCCGAAGCGCCAACTGAAAGTTGGCGTTACTTTTTCATCTGCGACAAGACCTGCGCTGACTTCCGAAGCGCCAACTGAAAGTTGGCGTTACTTTTTCGTCTGCGACAAGGCCTGCGCTGACTTCCGAAGCGCCAACTGAAAGTTGGCGTTACTTTTTCGTCTGCGACAAGGCCTGCGCTGACTTCCGAAGCGCCAACTGAAAGTTGGCGTTACTTTTTCGTCTGCGACAAGGCCTGCGCTGACTTCCGAAGCGACAACTGAAAGTTGGCGTTACTTTTTCATCTGCGACAAGGCCTGCGCTGACTTCCGAAGCGCCAACTGAAAGTTGGCGTTACTTTTTCATCTGCGACAAGGCCTGCGCTGACTTCCGAAGCGACAACTGAAAGTTGGCGTTACTTTTTCATCTGCGACAAGACCTGCGCTGACTTCCGAAAGGCCTTGTACACGCCTTTCCCGAATGTGGAGCCGTTGAAGGTCTCCGTGTGGGCGCGTTCTTTTTGCTCCTCGTGCGGCAGGCGGTGGAAGTCGAGGCATTTGTCGGAGCAGCAGCCTTCATACTGTTCGCGGCACTCGTCGCACTGGATGAAAAGGATGTGGCAAAAGTCGTTGGCGCAGTTGGTGTGCGAGTCGGCGGGCTGGCCGCACTGGTGGCAGCGGGCGATGATGTCGGGGCTGATGCGCTCGCCAAGTCGCTCGTCGAAGACGAAATTTTTGCCCAAAAATTTGTTTTTCAAGCCTTTGGCCTGCACCTGCCGGGCGTACTCGATGATGCCGCCTTCGAGTTGGAACACGTTTTCAAATCCCCGGTATTTCAGATAGGCGCTCGCCTTTTCGCAGCGAATGCCACCCGTGCAGTACATCAGTATCTTCTTGTCTTTCTGGTCGGCGAGCATTTCGGCCACCATCGGGAGCTCTTCTCGAAAAGTGGCCGCGTCGGGGGTGAGGGCGTTTTCAAAATGGCCGACCTCGCTTTCATAGTGGTTGCGCATATCCACCACGATGGCATCGGGAGCATCGGAAAGGCGGTTCCAGTTTTCGGCATCGAGGTGGATGCCAGTGTCGGAGGGGTCGAAGGTGGGGTCTTCGATGCCATCGGCCACGATTTTGTCGCGGACTTTGATGGTGAGGGCGAAAAATGATTTGCCGTCGGCTTCCACCGCCACGTTGAGGCGCAGGTGTTGGAAGAAATCCCAGCGGTTCATGGCCGTCTTGAAGGCTTCAAACTGTTGCTCCGGCACGGAGAGCTGCGCGTTCACGCCTTCACGCGCGACGTAGATGCGGCCCAACACGCCCAGATTTTTATAGGTCAAAAACAGCTCGTCGCGGAAAGCCGCCGGGTCGGGCAGTTGCACATATTTGTAGAAGGAAAGCGTGACGCGGCATTCGTCGCTTTGGCGCAGGCGCTCTTTGAGTTCGCGGCGGTTGACGCGGTTGTGGAGTAGTTTGCTCATGTGCGGTTGACGGTGCACGGTACATGGTTGACGGTTGACGGAACACGGTTGACGGTACACCGTGTTCCGTCAAGTGTCAACCGTTATTCCCCAAAAATCTCTTGCAGTTTTTGGCCCAACTGCTCGCCGCGCAGGTTGCGGGCGATGATTTTGCCTTCGCGGTCCACCAGCAGCGTTTGGGGGATGGAGGTGACGGAATAGAGGGCCGCGTGGGCGCTTTGCCAGCCTTTGAGGTCGCTGATGTGGCGCCAGGGGAGGCCGTCTTGTTCGATGGCTCTCAGCCAAGCGTTGTAGTCGCGGTCGAGGCTCACGCCGAGTATGTCGAAGCCTTTGTTTTTGTACTTGTTGTACTGGGCCACCACGTTGGGGTTTTCTTTGCGGCAGGGGCCGCACCAGCTGGCCCAGAAGTCAATGAGGACGATTTTGCCGCGCATTTGCTTGAGCGACCAGCTGGTGCTGTCGGGGGTCATGCCCACGAGGTCGGGGGCTTCGTAGCCGGGTATGTGTGTGCCCGCTTTTTTCATTTCGTAGTCGAGGCGGCCTATTTCGCCCCAGGTGTCGTTGCGGTAGAGGTCGAGATATTTGCCGGTGTAGGCCGAGGCGCTGGGGTTGTTGAGTGTTTTGAGGCCGGAGACAACGCCGCCCAGGGCCAGCCGGTAGGTTTTGGTGTTGGCGGGCACTTTGGCCAATTGTTGCTCGATGGCGGATTTGAGGAAGGTTTCGTTGGCGCCGCGTTGAGCGAGGAGGATGACGTATTGCTCAAAGGCATTGTACACGTCGGGGATTTCCTCGTAAGCCTTGTCGGTGAGGTCGGCGTGTCGGAAGTGGTTGGTGGCGATGAAATCCAGTTCGGTGCGGGCGGCGTTTTTTTCGGCCACGAACTCTGGTGCTACTTGAAGGCTTGCGGAGCGCCAAAACATGGGGTTGGCGGTTTGGAGCGAGTCGAGGAAGCGTTTCTTTTGCTGGTTGAGTTGGGTGGCGCGTTCTTCGATGGCTTTGCGGTCGGTGGTTTGGAGGGTATTGAAAAACAGGTTGCGGAGCTCGTCGCTCTCGGCTTGGAAGGCCTCTATTTGCCTGACGACCTGTTCGCGGGCTTTGTTTGCGGCGGAGTTGACTGTGCGGCCTTTGTCGAGGTAGTTGGCATTGGCCCACAAGGTCACGTCGTTTTCCTCGCCGAGCACCACTTTGGCCAAGGCGTTTTCGGCCAAGCCGACCCCATAGTAGCGAGCCTTGGAGGCGGGCAGCCTGAACACAAAAGCACTGTCGGGCAGGCGACGGCCCGCCCGCGCCACGACACGATTGGCGAGGCCAGCGTATTCGTAGAGGTTGATGCTATCCACACCGGGGGGCATATCCAGTATTTTGCAGACGAGCGAGATTTGCCCGGTGGCGGGCGTGTTGGCTTTGGCGGAGGTTTTGGTGGCTTGCTGCGCAAAAGAGAAATGAGCGAGCAGCAAGAAAAGCGGGAGGAGTCGTTTTTTCATATCAGAATTAAAAAATCGGATGTTATTTCAATAAAAAAAATCGGGAAAACAGGGGCAAAACTACGGCATCCGGCTGTAGAGCGGCTGTTTAAAAAAGTTAATGGGGATTAAAGACGCGCCATCGAACGCGCAAAGGAGCGGGATGCCCATGCCTCTTTTTCATTTTTCGCGCAAATTGCGCGAACAACCCGAAATTGCGCTCTTCTGTTTTTAAAACGATATAACATGGCAGACTTTTTGACCTGCCAGCATCACAAAAAAACAGCTTCATTTCCCGCAAAAATGTCTGCCTTAATCTTGCAGGCACCTTCACAATGACTGCCATGAAAAAATGCTTACCTATTTTTTATCTACTGCTATTTTTTGACTCATCCGCTCAAGTGCCGTTCAATTGGGATTTTGGTGGTTCGCTCGGCATTACCTCTTATCAAGGCGATTTGGACGCGCTCAAAGTCAACGCTGGCTTTCGAGAGATTCACTTTTCCGCCGCTGGCTATTTCCGCCGCAACCTGAGCAACAACTTCGCGGTGCGGTTCAATATGCTCGCAGGGAAATTGGCGGGCGACGACAAGAACTTCACCGAACCGGAATGGCGCCCGTTGCGCGGCATTTATTTCGAGAGCAAGTTGCTGGAGTTCACCGTGCTGAGCGAATACTATCCCCTCGGGATGTACCCTTCGGGTGTAAAAAACCTGCGGGCGCGGCGGGTGGTGTCGCCCTATGTCCTAGTGGGTGCGGGTTGGGCCTTTGTGGACCCGATGGTGGACTGGAACAACAACGATTTGAGCAATCCCGAACTCGTGGCGAAAGACAAAAGTGCAAAGACCAAGCGAGCACATATCGTCACGCCAGTCGGTGTCGGCTTGCGTTTTTTGCTCAAAGACCACAGCACTTTTAGCTTGGAAGCAGCCCTGCGCCCCACTTATTCCGACTATCTCGATGGCGTGAGCTTTGTGGGCAATCCCGACAAGCCTGATTGGTTCTTCACCGCCCAAATTGGGTTCAGCTATCCTTTCGACAAGAACAAGACGAAAAACAAGCCCATCGCCAAAAAAGACGAAAAAAAGGAACCCCCACCACCCAAAAACAGAGACCTTTTTGCCGACAGCGACAAAGACGGGGTCCTGGACACCGACGACGATTGCCCCACCGTGCCGGGTCTGAGAAGCCTGAGGGGCTGCCCCGACCGCGACGGCGACGGCATCGCCGACGGAAACGACAAATGCCCCGATGAGCCGGGACTGGCCGAATTCGCGGGTTGCCCGGATACCGACGACGACGGCGTACCTGACAAGGACGACAAATGCCCCGACGAGCCGGGGCTGGCGGCTTACCGTGGCTGCCCCCCGCCCGACCGCGACGGCGACGGCATCGCGGATGGCGACGACCGCTGCCCTGACGCGCCCGGCCCAGTCGAACTCGGCGGATGCCCCGACCGCGACGGCGATGGCATACCCGACAAGGACGACAAATGCCCCGACGTGGCCGGCATAGCGGAGCAAAAAGGCTGCCCTGCCCTGCCACCTCCCGACAAGGCTGTCTATTTCCGCTCCTCGCAGGACACTTGGTACAGAACCTCCGACGAAACGCTCGACGAAATCGTGGAAACCCTCAAAAAAGACCCCAGCCTGAAAGCCCAGATTTCTGGCCACACCGCTGACGCGAGCGACGACCCCTCGGGCGATGTGTCGCAACGCCGCGCCAAAAAAATCTATGACTATCTCTTGTCAAAAGGCATCGCCGCCGACCGCTTGAAGTATCAGGGCTTTGGCTCCACCCGCCCGGCAGAGGGCGATATCCTTTCCAAAGACCCCCTGCTCAATCAGCAGCTTCAGCGCAGAGTAGAGGTGCATTTCATACGGCAATGAACCAGAGGCCATCACCACACTACTGGACATTATTTTCGTGCTGAAAGGACACATAGGGCACAAAATGCGACAAAATCAATGAGTGTTTTGCTTTGCGACTTCGTGGCAAATTTGAAATTGGCCAGTAGTGTGGTCGCTTGTGTACGCCGGAACGCTGTGCCCATGCTCAACGGTCAGGAAATAGAACGAAAGCGCATCGACAAGGATTTGCACGACGGCCTCGGCGGCCCGCCCACCACCATCAAACTGCATTTCAACGTCATTCAGGAGCAGGTGCGCCAATTGGAAGCACTCAAAGCCTACCAACGCGCCGGGGAAATGATTGACGACGCCTGCGACGAGGTGCGGCGCATTTCGCACAACATGATGCCCTCGGCACTCGCCAGATTCGGCCTTGTGGCCGCGCTGGAAGACCTTGCCGAGACCTTGCGCGCCACCACGCAGCAACTCGATATTTCCATCCAAGCCGCCAACTGGCACGAACGTCCCGACGAAGCCCGCGAAACCATGCTGTTCCGCATCGTGCAAGAACTTATCCACAATGCCGTGAAACACGCCGCCGCCGCCAAAATCCGCGTAAGCCTCGAAAGCCTCGGCCAACAGTCCACCCTCCGCTTGGAGGACAACGGCATGGGGTTCGCCCCCGAAGTGGCGCTGCAAAGTGGCGGCATGGGACTCAAAAGCGTCGAATCGCGGGTGCGCTACCTCGGCGGCACCGTGCAGTTCGATTCCGCGCCGGGTCGGGGGGCGGTCGTCACGGTGCGTTTGGAGAGAAACTGACACGGCGACATTTTGCGAACGGGGCGTGTTTTGGAAAAATGTGTTCCGGTTTGTTTTGGATTTTCATGAGACAACTTCTTAGAGTTTTAGTATGAAAAAAAGCCGCGCAGCGTGTGCCGCGCGGCTTTTTTTTGTCTAAAGACCAACGTGTTACAACTACTTCGTCGCTGGTACTTCTTTCAGCAAATTTTTCCCGCCCATGGCCTCGATGATGGGCTGCCGGTCGTAGTAAGTGAAGTACCTGTCAATCTTTTTGTCCTTATTGAAATGAGCGATGAAGTTCATTCTGACGGAGACAGGCGTTCCGTTGAAGACCATTTTGTTCGAAAAATAAGCGTAACTGAAAACGCCCGTCAGGCCGCCTGGCAATTGACTTTTGGACACTTCCAATGAATATTGATTCAGCCGGTCGGTCGTCATGGATTGAATGCCGGACGTTTGTTGCCAGTTTTTCCACCAGTCGAGCACGGCTTGTTTGCCTGTCAATTTGGTGCGCGTTTGCTCGTCGCCGTTCGGGAAATTGTATTGTACGGTGTCGGCGAGCATGGTGCCCCAAGCATCGAACTCGAATTTTGTGAGGTGTTCCAAAGCCTTTTTGCTCAGGTCGGCGTACTCGGCAGGCGCGAGGGCAACGTCTGAATTGGCGGCTGGCGCTGGGGCAGGTTTTTCAGCAGCAGGAGCGTTGCAGGCGATGGTAAAGAGCAGGGCTGCTAAGGCTGAAAAGAAGATGAAGAAACTCGAACGTTTTGTCATGGATGTTTTAATTTTTGAGTGAAAAAGGTGAAAGGAGGTCGTGGCACAACTCGAAGTTGTGCCACGACTATCGTCACACGCCACCGCTTTTAGCGTACGCTATTGCTTTTTGTCGTCGTTGTAAATGTCCCGGATGCAGACGTATTTCCCGTCGCGTTTTTCAAACAGGGACATATACTTGCCAGTCCTGACCACCGCCCCACTCACGTCTTTGAAAGTGGATTTCCCCGTCTCGACCACCAGGTCTCCTGCCGCAAAAACGTCCATTACTTCAAAAGAAGCCGTCGTTTTAGAGGTGTCGCTTGCGATTTGGTTCTTTAAGTCGTTCAAAATGGCTTCTTTTCCGGAAAGGATGGGCGCATTGTTGGGCAGGCTCACCGCATCGTCGGCATAGTAAACCACTATGGCGCCTGCATCTTTGGCGTTCATCGCAACGGCATAAGCATTTTCCATCGCCTGTATTTCGGTGCGGATTTTGGCGAGGTCGGGTGCAGCCGGAGATGGCGGGGTTTGTTGGCACGAAGCGAATGCGAACACACTCACCGCAAAGACGGGCAAAAAAGTGGTTGATTTCATTCTTGAAAAGATTTAGATGAACTGAATAATTGACAATGAATTCTTCGGTTAGCCCTTCTGAAGGAATTGACGCTGTTCCAAAAGGTTGATGAGGGTTTAACAAAGTTTATGAAGGTTGATATTTTGATTCGGAAAGGCAGAGATTCATGCCGTTTTTCACTCCACATATCAACTTTCATCAACCGTATCAACTTTATCAACCTTTTGAGACAGCCTGAATCAGTCTAAGCCTACTGCGCGTAATCGAGCAGCACCCACACTTCGGTGCGTGCCAGTTTGCGGGAGGCTTCAATGGTTTTGCTTACGTCCTCCATCTTTTTGGTCGGGTGCACTTTTTTAAAAATTGCAGCGAAGTCGTCGGCCACCACATCGCCCCATTTGTCGAAAAAATCAATGGTGACGGCTTCGTATTTCATTTCTGAGCCTGAAGGGAAGACGAGACTGTACAGCCCCCAGCCAGCCCGGTGGCCGTTGAGGCATTGTTCCAAATGCACGGGGCGGGCGATTTCTTTTTCCATTTTCACATAGTCGTCCCATTTGCCGTCGGGCACGTCCATGTAATTGTAAAACCAAAATTTCGGCGGCGGCACAGTGCCGGGAGCGTTTTTGAAAACCGCGTCCACGTCCATGTAAATCTCCGTGCGCACGAGGGTGCGGAACATCTCGGTCGAGTCCACATGCTTGGCTTGTTCTGCGGACATTTTCCGAAAAACATCATCCCAGCTGTTGTAAAGGCTGTCAATGCCGTTCCAGCCCGACACGGTGGTGACGGTCACATAATCGTACTCCACGCTCGCGCCGCTCGGCATTCGCACTTCGAGAAACCACCAAGCGGTCTGGGAGCCACCTTTTTTGATGCGGGCTTTGTGGAGGTCTTTCCACACGGTTCTTTCAAGCCGGACGTAGTCGCCCGCATGACCGGGCTTGGCTTTCATGTAGTCCACGATGTAGTAGTTGGTAGGCGGCGGTGGGGTGGCGGTGGTTTGTGCCAAAAGTGATTGGCTGGACACAAGCAACACAAGTGCGCAGAGGGTGCAATTGAGCAATCTCATTGTTGAAAAAGTTTTAGGTGACACAATGGTTAAAAAAAGTCCAATGAACCGATGAGAAGCGAGAAAAGAGGATGAGGGCAAGTGACTTGGATTAGTCGTGCCGGGCGGGGAAATCTGAATGAAAAGCGAGAAAAGATGAGAAAGAAGCGAAGTAGTATTTTGTGACAGGCAGGCAATGAAAGGCGGGAAAAGAATTAGCCTGAAAAAAAGTGCGCTCAAAAGTAGTCGAAACGCGCGATCGGTTGTTACTCAATCCTACGAAATTTGCCCGCCAAACAAATAAACACTCCGACTTGTGGAAGAAAAACAAACCCAGCCCCTGCCCACCATCGAAGCCGAAGGCCAGCGCGTGGTGCGTTCCTTTCGCCTTCGCCGCATGATTCTGCCCTTCGCGCTGGGCATCACCGCCGTAGGTTTCTTGTTTTACTACCAGTTCGACCTTGAGCAGTTCCGCAGCATCGAATGGACGGGGCGAGCGTTTGCGTGGATAGGGTTGGCTTTTCTGATATTGGTGGTCAGGCACCTGTTCTACACGCTCCGGCTGCGCACCATCACGGGCGATGTGTTTTCTTGGCGCAAATGCCTCGAGCTCGTGGTGCTGTGGGAATTCAGCGCCGCCCTCACGCCCACCAGCAAAGGCGGCCCTTTCGTCATGCTCTTCGTGCTGACCAAAGAAAAACTCGCAGCCGGGCGCACCGCCGCTGCCGTGCTCTACACGATGGTGCTCGATTCGGGGTTCTTCGTCGTCACCTTGCCCATCTTGCTGCTGCTCTACGGGCCACCGATGCTCTATCCGGGCATGAAAAGCTACAGCGACGTGGGGCTGGCCAGCGGGACGTTTTTTGTCACCTACGGCCTGATGCTCACCTACTGGTCGTTCATCGTTTTTTTGTTGCTGATAAAACCTCGCTACGCCAAAAAAGCATTGGGGGCGCTGGCTAGCCTGCCTTTTTTAAAAAAATGGTCGGCGAGGCTTCATTTGCTCGGCGAGGAATTTGCCTTGGCTGCCGAGGAAATCCACCGCCGCGACTGGCGCTACCACCTCAAGGTCGTCGTCGGCACGGTGGGCGCATGGACAAGCAAATTCATCATGATAAATTGCCTCATCATCGCCATCATGCCCTCCACGCCCGTGGACGGCGCGACGCAGGCGTTCATCTACGCCCGCATGGTGGCCATGTTCATCATCATGGCGTTCAGCCCAACGCCGGGCGGCGCAGGGTTGGCGGAGGTGGCGTTGGTGGGATTCATCTCCGACTATGTGCCGGCGGGTATTGGGCTTGTGGTGGCGTTGCTGTGGCGTGGCATGGCGTACTACGGCTACCTGCTGTTGGGGGCAGTGGTGGTGCCGGCTTGGGTGGCGGCCAATATGCGGATGCCGAAGCGGGGGGCGTGACATGCCGCGCCCTTATACCTTGATTCGCTAGGATTTGCCAGATGACCATGATTGATGGCCATGGTTTTGAACAGATTGCGCTTTTAGCCATGCCCAAAACTTGGCGGTGTGAATTATAACCTTCTCCGTCCAATCCGCAACGAGCGGTGGCGAAATGCGTGACAAGCGACGTGGCCATAACATTTTGCCAATTTTTTTTAACCCGACCAAAACAGCACCGCTCGTAACTTACCCAAACGGGGCATCGTCTGGCTGACATCGTTCATCACAAACCGATTTGCCTCCGTGACCTATCAACACTTTCAAACGCATCTCGCATCAGCCGAGGCGGATGCCCACCCAATTACTGCCTTGGCCAACTTGCGCCAACAGATTCAGGAAATGCATTCACTGGAAGAACGGGATTGGATGTTGTTCCAGGACAGGGTGCATTGGGAAACCTGCCCAAAAGGCACCCTGCTGCTTCGGCCCGGCCAAACCTGCGACCATCTCCGTTTCCTGCATCAAGGCGCGGTGATATACTACGATGGGCTGGACGAGGAAACCCAATTGGAGCGGGTGGGCTGGATAGCGCAGCCCGGCGAAATCGCCGTCGAAATCGTCAGCTTCTTTCAGCGCATCCCGACGCAGCAATACATGAAATGCACCGTCGCTTGCGCGTTTCTCTCACTTTCCCGCGCCGACTTGGAAGCGCTCTACGCCGAAAGCGCGGCGTGGAACATCGTGGGCCGCCAGTTGGCGGAGCGGTATATGCTGCTCATGGCAGAGCGCACCCATTTCCTCAAGTTAAATTCGGCAAGGGAGAAATACCGCTATTTCACGGAGCGTTTCCCGCAAACCATGCAGTTGGTCTCTCAGCGCCACATCGCGGCGTTTTTGCGCATCCGACCAGAGACCTTGAGCCGAATGAGAGCGCGACGAGAATAATCGTCTTTTTCTTGACGCAGGTCAATTGCACTTCCAAACGTTGCGCGAAAAACTTTGCAGCACAAAATCAATTAGACTTGTTGCGGTGGAGGGCCTTCCCTTCGTCAAAGGCCTCCACCGCAATAAGTCTATTCATCTTTCCATTCCACAAACTTGTTTCCAACTATGCAAAAACAACTTTTGTCCGCCTTGCTTCTTGTATCAGGCATTGCGTTGCTCGCCATCACTGGCTGCAAAAAAGACGACAACGCGCCCACCGACCCGGCAGTCGAATCCGCCAAACAGGCGCTCCGCAGCCAACAACTTGTCAACTCTTCGTTCGGGGTAGCTCTGCGCGGCGCGGAAAAAGCCAACGGACTGCTGGACGACAGCGCGGACGACCGCTGCGGCTCCATCACCATCACGCCCGCCGCACCCAACGCCTTCCCAAAAGTCATCGCGGTGGATTTCGGCACAGGCTGCACCGACAACGACGGCAAATTCAAAGCCGGGAAAGTAATCCTCACGGTCGGTAAAATCTGGGAACCCAACTCCGAGGTCTCCATCGAATACGACAACTACAAGGAGGATGGAGCATCGCTCAGTGGCAAATTCACGCTCCAGAACAAGAGCACCCAAAACGCAGGCATTTTCGTCGTCCTCGCCGAAAATGTCCAAGCCGCCGATGCCAATGGCTTCTCCATCGCCTACGGTGCCGTGCAGACCTTCACCCAAACGGCAGGCCACCCCACTTGGTGGGACTGGGCCGACGACGTGTATGGCATCACGGGTTCCATCAGCTCGGTGCTGACCAATGGCGAGACGGTGAACTGGACCATCCAAACGCCGCTCGTGAAAGCCAACAACTGCTACTGGGTCAGCGCCGGCACGGGCCTGCTCGACCTCAACGGCCTGCCCGTCGCGGTGGACTATGGCGACGGCACTTGCGACAACAAAGCGACCATCACCGTCAATGGACAAACTTATCAAATCACGCTTTGAGCCAACTCGCTGAACAGAAAGAGCCGCCTCGGATTTTTCGGGGCGGCTTTTTATTGGGGGCATTAGTAGGGCAAACACATCCAAATACAACCGACCTCGTAGAGGTTTGATATTGGTAGAAATCGTGTGTCTTTGTGACAGTTACCACGACCTCGGAGAGGTCAAATGTCTATCGCATTCTACCAAAATTTGACTTATTCGAAGCCTGTTCGATTTTGACGCATTTACCTCGGCCTCTCGGGTTTTAAAAAACAGTTGAAGGCTCGCATGGCTGCGAGGCATCAATAGGTATATTTAATTGCCCTTTATGCCCTTTTGGAGAGGATTTCAACAGCGGCACCCAATTGTGGCCGACGTATGTTCTCAATACGATTTTTTGATAACAAAACTCTTTCGCAACATTTTCGTGGTGAATATACCTTTGCGAAAAAGAAAAACAACCATGTTGGACGACAGCCATAAGCGAAAATACTTGTTAGCCCTACTGTGTCTTGCCTTAGCGATAGCCTTGATATTTGTTTACCTCGCAATACCCAAACTCGACGAGTGCGCATACCCTAAACTTGCCGATTTGGCCAAAAGCATCATACCCAGCCTGATAACCGCACTGATTGCATTTCCCACCCTATATTTCATTTTGAGGACAAAAGGCATTGACCCCGCCGAGGAGTTGAAATTCGCCGTCGTGCGTGAGAACGCCAAAGTCCAAGAAACGCTTCAAAGTGAGATAGATGCGCTTTCAAAAAAAGTGAGTCAACTGGAACAACAGAACCAAGTTGACATGGGCCTTTACAAAGTCATCAGCGAACAAAACGAAAAGGCCAAAGACCTGATTCTGCGCCTGAAGAGAGCCTCCCCCATAATGAAAGAGCTCGGCAACCAAATGCTCAACTTCTATTTTCAAGATTTCAGCATTCGGTCGGACGGCTTTCACATCAAAGGCGAGGGGCTGGCGCTTTACATTTCGGAGCAAATCTGGAAATACCTGACCGAAGTACAAGAAAAGAGAAGACTCCACAATGAACCAGCGCTCATCGCAAGGGTTATACACTCCAACAGCATCCATATCTGGACAGAAGAGCACCCAAAATACAAGGAGATGACCCGCCGATTGCTCACGGCGCAGCAAAAATTCTGCGAAGCAGGGGGGCGCATCGTGCGCATATTGATTGGAAAAGAAAAAACAGCCTCAAAAGACTACACAAAGGCAATCGAAAACATGAAGAAGTACAAAATCGAGGCAAAATACCTTTCACAACACGACGTGAGAGAGCTGAACTACGACTTCTTGATATTGCTCGACGAAAATTTCGCCCTAAAATGGTACTCTGGCCAATATGGAGTGAGCGTGGCGAGCGCCCAAGTACACGACCACATCGAGCGGGAAATCCTTGAATCATGGGATGAGATGTTTACCATCCTAAAGCAAAAGGGAACACCCATCGAAAGCATTCCTGACGACAGGCAGTATAGAAGAGGCGACAACAGCGCCTTCATCCTTCCGCTCAAGCATTGATGCCCAGACGAGGATGGCTCACAAGTGGTATTGGGCGCAACACCCACGCAACGGCATCTACACCAAAGCATCGCCCCCCGCTTATTTTGCGCCATTTTCATACAAACGCTTACCTTCGCCCGCTCAACCACTTTGCCATTCCCCCCAAATGTAGAATTTTGCCCGCCTCGCATTCGTTCATCCGACTGATTTATCAACCAACCGATGTCCTCACTGATGCACTACAAAACACTGCTGCGCTCCCTCGTGCCAGTTCTTTTCGTCTCGTTTGTGGCTTGGCCTGCTTGCCAAAAAAACGAGTTTGAAGACCCTGAATTGGCTGAACGCACCTCCGAATTCGCTTTCCCGCTGTTTTCCACCACACTCAACCTGAAAGACCTGATGCTGAAAGTCCTCAGCGACTCGCTCAGCAACGACACCATCTTGGTCAACCCCGATGGCACCATGACGCTCTACTACTCGGGCAAAGTGGCAGAAAAACCCGCTACCGATATTTTCAAAGACTTTGCAGGGGGGCTGTTCCCGCTCACGGACACCGTGTCGTACGGGCCGATTGACAACTTGCCGGGCGTGTCCGTTTCGAGAGCCGATTTGTCGAAAGGCACTATCTACTTCGGCATTTTCAATGGCTCGCAGGATACACTCACGGGCCACATCCGCATCCCGCAAATGACGAAGGACGGCAACGTCTTCGTCTATCCTTTTGTGGCCAGCCCGGGTGCCAACAATGCCACCCCGATTCCGGTGGCGGGCTACATCTTGCAGTCCAACAACAACGTGTTGGAGTTTATCTACGAAGCCTACAAGCCTACTGGCGAACGGGTGAAAGTGGAAATAGCCCCCGGCTTCCCCGGCATTTTTGTCCAGTTTGAAAATCTGGAGTTCAGTTATCTGCAAGGATATTGGGCCAACCAGCGGTACGAGCTCATCCGCGACACCATCGAGATTGACATCAACCAAACCAACCTTGTGGGAGATGTGTATATCAAAAACCCCCAAGTCACCATGCGCATCGCCAACTCTTGGGGCTTCCCGACCCGAGGCGTGGTGAAATACCTCAGCTTCATCGGTCGCAACGGCGAGGAAATACCGCTGACCAGCAGCGTGTTCGTGGACAGCGCCGTTGATTTCAACTATCCCTCTTTCGCGCTCGGAGAGGTCGGTCAAACGAAATTCACCGACATCACCCTCGACGAGACCAACTCCAACATCGCGCAGATTTTCAACTCGCAACCCACGCGCCTCATCTACGAGGTGGACGGCATCTCGAACGCTCAAAACGACCAGAGCATCGTCGGGTTCCTCACCGATAGCAGCAACATTAGCCTCAATATGCGCGTCGAGCTCCTGCTCGAAGGCTCCGCCCGAAACTTCGGCGCGGAGCAAACGCTCGACCTGAACTTTGGCGGCCTCACCGACCTCGACACGAGCAAACTGGAGTCCGTCGAGTTCAAAATCGTGAGCGAAAACGGCTCGCCCATTTCGTCCAATCTCCAGCTCTACTTCCTCGACGAAGCAGGCGTGGCGGTGGATTCCCTGTTCGACAACGGGGCGCAGTTCATCATCCGAGCCGCGCCCGTCAACAGCGAGGGGGCCGCCATTGGCATCACGCGCACCGAGCATTTCGTCACCATGCCCGCCGCCCGCTTCGAGCGTGTGCGACAAACCAAGCAGGCATACCTCTCCACCGCTTTCACCACCGCCCAAGATGGGGCCGTGTCGGTGCGGCTTTTGGCGAGCGACAACGTGACCGTGAAAATGGGCATCAAGGCTAAAATGCGATTCCAATAACTCCCTTTCCATTCCTTCAACATTCGACATCAATGCACATTAGCAAATATAAATCCCTCCTGTTGTGCCTCTTTTTGGCAGGTGAAATGACGGCCCAACAGGAACTCATGCTCTCGTCCATGCCCGATTTGTGGCACAGCAACAGCATCAACCCGGCGATTTTCCCCGCAGGCAAACGCTTCTTCATCGGTGGGCCAGCCTATTCGCTGGATGCCGCTCATTCGAGCAAAGTGGCTTACGGCGACGTTTTCCGCAAAGACGGCACTCGCACACTCATTGACCTCGGCAACGTCATCAACAAACTCGACCCCGAGAACGAAGTTTTCTTCGACCAGCGCATCGAGACCGTGTCGCTTGGCATCCGCTCCAAAAACGACAACTGGGGGCTGCAAATCGGCCATGCCATCGTGACAAGCGGTTGGGGCAAGTATCCCAAATCACTAGCCGAAGTGCTTTGGTACGGCAACGCGCCCTACATCGGGCAAACATTGGAAATCGGCCCGCAAGCCGACATTTTCGACTGGCACGAGTGGAGCGTCGGGCTTTCGCGGCGCTTCGGCCAGCTCGACATCGGCGCGAGATTCAAGTACCTGACCGGGGCCGGTTCGTTGCAAACCGACGAAAACCGCACCTTGATGAGCATCTACACCGACCCCGACATTTATCAGCTCACTCTCAAAACGGATTACGTCTTTTATTCCTCTTCCATCGTGGAAGCAGTGGACACAGCGGGATACGGCTATAAGTTCCGAACCAACTCCTTTGGCGGGCAGCCGTCTTTTCAAAACACAGGCATGGCCTTCGATGTGGGCTTCCGCGCACAGCTGTCAGAACACCTGTCCATACACGCCTCGGCGCTCAATCTCGGCGGCAGCATCGAATGGAAGGAAAACGTGTCGGCCTTCACCAGCAGCAATCAGTACTTCTACGAAGGCGCCAATATCCCCGGCATTGACATCATCAATGGCTCTGACAACCTTGATTTCGATGCCAAACTCGACACACTGAACGACATTTTCCAGTTTGAAAAAAGCACGCCTGACCGCGCATTCAAATCGGAATTGCCCCTGCGCATCTTCGCGGGCGGCAACTACCAACTCACCGAACGGTGGTCGCTTGGTTTTAGCGCCATGTACCAAAGCCTGGCCAACCGCACCAACACCGCGCTGGGCGTGAGCGCCCGCTGGCAGGTGCTCAGGTGGGTCTCGCTGGGCGGGATGTACAGCGCCAACAGCCGCACCCCCGGCAACCTTGGGTTCCACCTTCTGCTCAACCCCGGCCCCTTGCAGGTGTATGTGCTTTCCGACAACTTGCTCAACGGGTTTTCCGCAAAAAACTCCCCTGCGGTGAATTTCAGGCTGGGCGGGGCGCTTGTGTTTTGAGGAGGTTGCGTTGTTTTAATGGAGATTTTGGAGTGGGCGCTGCCAACGGTTGGAAAAGTCTCGTACGCTAAAACTTCATTGCGTCAGGCTGTCCCATTCAATGGCGTTTTAAAATAGTTTATTAGGTCAAACATCTCCGAACTCACGTTTTTAAAAAAATCTCCACTCCGCGTAAGGGTAAAAGACACGCATGGGTGTCTCAGGCCAAAGCTTAACAAAAACACAATTACCATGCACAAAGAATTGTCCTTGTTTGCCCTTGTGCTGCTGTTGGCAGCACCCGTTTTCGCTCAAAAAGAGGAGCAGATACTTTTTCGCAACGCCCGCGTGATGGGTGGTTTTGGCGGCCCTATCGTATCGTGGAGCCACACCAACAACAGAACTGGCTTTGGGGTCGGTGGCGGCGGCGGCGTGGTGTTCGAGCAGTTTTTCATCGGTTTGTTCGGCATGGCCGAGACCTTCGAGAACATCACCATCGGCCAGCCACAACTTGCCACTGGCTACGGCGGCCTGTGGCTGGGTGTCACCACGCCTTCGCACAAGTTGGTGCACGCTTACCTTTCCGCCAAACTGGCGGGTGGCAGCGTGGGTGTCACCAATTTTAAGGATGACTGGCCCGACGAACACAATTGGGAAGACCTCACTTTCGTGGCCATCCCGGAGGCTGGTGTTGAGGTCAACGTGGCTCGCTGGATGCGCGTGGGTGGTTCCGTCGGCTACCGATTCGTGAGCGGGTTCGAGGGTTGGGGCTCCTACGGCAAAAAAGACCTGAACGCTCCGGTACTGAACCTGACCCTTCGGTTCGGGTGGTTCAGCGGGAGGCAGTGAGCGGATGTCCCATAAGTGATGTTTGTTGACAGGATTGACGGGGCTGATAGGATTCGCGCCCTTTTTCGGGGAAAAACCCTGTCAATCTTGTCAATCCTGTTGAAACTTAACCTTGTGATACGGCCCACACCTCTGGGCATTTTCAAATTTGCCACGAAGCCACAAAGACGCAAAGCAAAATACGCATTGATTGGCCGCATTTTGTGCCTTTGCATCTTTGCAGCACAAAAATAATGTCAAGCAGCGTGGATACGGCCTGTCAGGGGCGTGCCCGCAAAATGGAAATAATGCCCGTAAGTTGGAGCGACTGCCCCTATGCCCCCTGAATATGCGCCGCGATGCGCTCCGAATCCATTTTGATGTTTCGCAGAATGCCGCTCAAAGGCGTGGAGAACCCGCAGAAATAAAGCCCTTTGTATGCTTCGTCGTCGAACCACAAACTGCGTGGGTAGCCCCTTTCGTTCAGAAGGGGCTGTGCGTTTTCGACAAAATCCTCCACTTGTGCGCGATAGCCCGTGCAGGCGATGACGGTATCAAAAGGTTCGGTTTGGCCGTTTGTGAAGGAGACCGAGTCTTCGTTGAACTGCTGGATGCCCGGCAGTATTTTCACTTTTCGTTGTTTAATCAGGTCAATGGTGCCGATGTCAATGACAGGTACCTTTCCAAAGCGCCGCAATTGCTCGGAAGGCGCGTAGGGGGAAGCCGTCAGGCCGTAAGGTGTCAAATCGCCAACCGACCATTTTTGCACCATCCGGGCGATGAAGTCGTAGGCCCAATTGGGCAGTCGGCCCAGCATAATCGCGGTGCGTTGAGCAGGCCGCCCGGCTATGTCTCGACGGATAAAATTGACTGGCCCCCGAACTGAAATAGCGGGGAAAGCACCATTTTCATACAGGTCGAGCGCCAATTCGGCGCCCGTGTTGCCGATGCCGACGATGAGTACCCGCTGCCCCTTGAAAGGCGCGGCATTTCGATATGCGCAGCTGTGCATCAAGTTGCCTTTGAATTGCGCTTGAGCAGGCCATGTTGGCTGGTAAGGCACGCGGTTGTAGCCCGTCGCCACGACCACGTTTGGGGAGGCGAAGACATCTGTTCGGGTTGTGGTCACCCATTCCCCATTTATTCGCCGCACGCTTATCACCTCCTGCCCAAACTGTGGCTCGAGGTTCATGGTTTGCACATAATTTTCCCAATAAGCAATCATGCCCAGACGTGGCACATACAAGGGATATTCGGCGGGCATGGGCCAATGCGGCAAGTCGGAGTGTTCCTTCACGGTGTGCAGGCAAAGCCGCTCGTAGTGCTGGTGCCACGAGGCCGATACACGAGCGCCTTTTTCCAACAAGATATGTGGCAAACCCATTTTAGCGAGCCTTCCGGCGACGGCGAGGCCAGCCGGGCCGGCGCCAACGATGAGGGTGTGGGTGGAGTGTTGCATGATTGTGGATTTGTCAATAGAATAGCGTTGTTGCGAAGGAGGGGCTTGGGTGAGGGAATGGCCATTTTTTCGACTAGCAAGGCCAATTGCAGGGTTTGAGCCTGATTCGTCGAGAGTGTTCGTAAAACTGTGTCATTCTAATGGAAACAATAAGAATACACAGAGGCACAGGGGGGAGATTTTCAACACTTTACTTCAATCCCTCCAGCGATTCTCGCTTTGTAGGGTTCTGAGGTGTCATCCCGGAAAAATGGAGGGGTGACATCTCAAAAACAGGCCGATATGTCACCTGTTTCGTTCCTCAAATGACAACACCTCTTACAAACCGAGAATAGCTGCCCCCCCTCATTCGCATTATCAACTTTTTTTTGTCGCTGCCGTTCTCTTTTGCGCATTCTCATTCTTTCTCAACCTGCTCAACCTTTCTCACCGCCTTCCACAGCTCAAACCAACCGACCGAGGCCAAGGCTGCGAGCAGGCACCAGCCTACTTCGGCAGTGGAGAGCGTGCCCAATCGGAACATCTCCCGCATCCACGGCACCCACAACACCGACATGGATAGCGCCACCGACACTCCCACCATGCCCCATAGCAGCCGATTGCGGTAAAAAATAGTGCGCACGACCGTGTATTCAAACGAGCGATTGGCCAATGTCAGAAAGATATTGGCAAACAACATGGTGATGAACACGAAAGAGCGCGTGGTCGCTTCGTCCTTGCCCAACGCAATGGCGTAATGATACATGACAAAGACCCCAACGGTGATAGCCAGCCCCTGCACGAGGCTGAGCGAGAGCTCGCGCCACGAAAACAGGCTAGTGGTGGCCGCGTGCGGCAGTTTGTTCAGCACATTGGGTTCGGCGGGTTCGTTTTCGTAGGCAATGGCACAGGTAGGCCCCATGATGAGTTCGAGAAAAATGACGTGCACGGGCATCAGGATGTGCAAATAGGGCCAGCCGAACAACAGGGGCAGCAAGACCGCCAACACGATGGGCAGGTGAATCGAAATGATGTAGCGGATGGCCTTGCGCAGGTTGTAGTAGATGCGCCGCCCGGTACGGATGGCTTCCACCATGCGGGCGAGGTCGTCGTCGAGCAGCACCATGGAGGCCGCGCCTTTGGCGATTTCGGTGCCGCGGCGCCCCATCGCCACCCCTACTTGCGCGGCTCTCAGCGCGGGGCCGTCGTTCACTCCGTCGCCCGTCATGGCCACCACTTCGCCATTGGCTTTGAGTGCCTCCACCACGCGCAATTTGGCATCGGGAAACATCCGCGCAAATACCGAGACACGCGCAGCGGCCTCACCCAATTGCGCGTCGCTCATCTGCATCACCGCTTCGCCTGTCACAGGTGTTCCCTCTATTCGGATACCGCTTTCGTGTGCGATATTCAGGGCGGTTTCGGGATAGTCGCCTGTCACCATTTTCACCGCGATGCCCGCCTCATAAAATTGATTGATGACTTGTTTGATATTGGGTTTGGGCGGGTCGTAGAGGGCCACCAAGCCTTCAAACTGCCACGGGAAATCATCTTGTTCCTTAGGGTATTCCGCATCGTTCCATTCGGCGCTTGCCACGCCCAATACGCGATAGCCCTTTCGCGCCATTTCTTTGGTTTGTTCCAAAATGACGCGCTCCTGCTCGTCGTCCACGCCGCAAACCCGGAGAATGCGCTCCACTGCGCCTTTGGTAGCGATGAGGTCAGCCCCCATGTCGCCGATTGGTGCCGGAGGGCGTGTGGTGGGGCGATACACATGAGTCATCATAGGCGGGATGCCGCTCAGTGGGTACTCGTGCACCATTTCGACATCGGAGCGCCGGGCGTGGTCAGTTTCTTGCTCGTATGCAGCGTGGATAGCTTTTTCCATCGCGTCGAATGGCTCCGGCTCGCTGGCCCACATTGCGTATTCGAGCACGCGCCCTTTGCCCGAAAAATCGCGCACCGCAGCCACCGACATTCGGTTCTCGGTGATGGTGCCAGTTTTGTCGAGGCAAATCACGGTGGCCGCGCCGAGGCTTTCGACGGTCTTGGGTTGTTTTACCAGCACCTTTTGCCGCGTCATGCGATATGCGCCGAGCGCCATGAAGGTGGTGAAAGCCACCGGAATCTCTTCCGGCACCAAGGCCATGGCGAAGGCCAATGAAAACAACAGCGCGGTCAGAAAAGCCCCCGCGTAGGCGTAATTGATGGCGAAAACCATGAGAAACGCAACCAAACCAGCCAGCAGCATCTGGCGCACAAAGCGGTCAATTTGCACCTGCAAGGGTGTGGGGGTGGTCTCGATGGTCTCGATGGACTTGCCCAACTTGCCTAACTCTGTGCGAGCGCCCACCGCTTGCACACGCGCCACGCCCGCGCCCGATGCGACGGTGGCGCCTTGGTAAAGCAGGTTGTTGCCCTCGTGGATGCTTTTGCTCACGGGCAGCGATTCCCCTGTGAGTATGGCCTCGTCCATGCTCAGGTCGTTTTGTTGCACCAGTATGCCATCCGCAGGGACGCGCTGACCTTCGGAAAAGGCCACCAAGTCGCCCACCACGATTTCCTCTACCGGCACCTCGCGCCGTTCGCCCTCACGGATGACGACCGCACGCGGCTGCGAAAGCTCCTGCAAGGCGCTGAGGGCTTTCTCGCTGCGCAATTCCTGCACAATTTCAATCAAGGTGACAAAAACAATGGCTCCTGCCATCAGCCAAGCATCCGCCCGGTCGCCAATGGCAAAATAGAGCGCGCACGCCAATACCAACAGCACGAACATCGGCTCTACCGCGATTTCTCTCAACATACGGAACAGGTGGCGCGTGGGTCGCACATAGAGGCGGTTGCTCCCATGCTGGGCGCGACTTCGGACGACTTCTTCGGGGGAGAGACCTGTGAGATGGTTGTTCTGTGACGGCAAGACAACGGTGTTTTGTTCAGGCGAAGTTATGCCCTTGTTGGCATCCTCGCCAACAAGAAACGGTGGAACGAGTGGTTGGCCCCAACATCTTGCTCCACCGCTGCTGTCCCAAAAGGTTGACAAGGGTTTATCAAAGTTTATGAAGGTTGATATTTTGATTCGGAAAGGCAGAGATTCATGCCGTTTTTCACTCCTCATATCAACTTTCATCAACCGTATCAACTTTATCAACCTTTTGAGACAGCCTCATCAAAATTCCCAAGCGCGGCCATGCCACACCTACCCATGCCGGCAGATTCAAGCCAGCACCCTGCACACCTCTTCTATCAATGCCTCATTTTCCTCAACGGCTTGGCGGGCGACTGCTTGCAAGCCTTGGATGTTCTTTTCCGACACGTCCGACATCTCGGAACACTCTTCGGGAATCACAGGGTTGATGCGAACGTAGTGCTTGGTGCCGTCAGCATGAGGCGGCAACACATAGTTCATCTGATAGTCAACGCTTTCCGACACACCTTGCATCAGGATGTCAATGATGGGCCGAATCCATTGAGCCATGCCCCAGGATTTGGCACTTTCGTAGCGATAGGGGCGCACCACGCGCCCGGTGCCGAGCGAGAGCATGAAAATGTCGGACGCGCCAGTGCTGACCGTCGGGACAAACGCTTCCAAATCCAAGTCATCCACAACATTATTCTGCTCCGGGAGGGTGGTCGCTGCTGCCACTGCCGAAGGTTTGGCGCGAAGCATTTCTGTCGCTTCCGCGTATGCGAGCATGGAGGGGTTGTTGGCAAACACGCCGCCGTCCACAAGCGTCAGTTTGTCACCATTGACCCACGGCAGGGCGTTCGGCTCGAAGTAGGTAGGCGCTGCCGAGGTGGAGCGAGCGATGTCGAGCAGGGGAAAATTCTCCGCTTGGGGGTTTTGTTTGGCCAGCCGTGAAAGAAAGTAAAAAGGCTTGCGGTGTTCGATGTCGTAGGAGGTGACGAGCAGTTCGGTGAAGGTTTGGTTCAGTTGTGCGTCGCCGAAATAATCACGAAGCAGGGTTTCCAGCCCATCGTGGGCAAACGATTTTCCGAACAGTTTGGTCACGCCGGAAAAGATACCGCCCCTTTTTTTGAAAATGTCGGCCCCGTTTTTTTCGTATAGCTCGCCCAGTTGAGCGGCGGAGAATTTTGGCTTGCCTGCTGTGGTGGGGTGCGGCACGTTGAGGCCGCAGGCAATGATGCCGCCCGTGGAGGTGCCGGCAATCAGGTCAAACGTTTCGGCAACAGGCTTGCCGAGGCGCCGCTCGAGTTCGGCCAAAATGGCGCAGGGGAGGATGCCTCGAATACCGCCGCCATCAATGGTCAAGACTTTCAACTTGGGCTTGTGCATGGTGACTGAGTTTTAGGTATGTGTCGGCAAAAGTAGGCAATCGCGCCCCATGTTTGGTCAGTCACAAAAACTTAATATGCCCTTGAAAAAGGGCGCTGATAGAGTCAACGCTATATGGTTTTGAGCGAACGATGCTTGCAATCGCGTGAAAATCACTCCAAACAATCAAGGACATTAGACTTGTTGCGGTGGATGCCTTTGGCGAAGGGAAAGCCCTCCACCGCAACAAGTCTATTTTCAAATCCTTTTCAATCTGGTTATAGAATTGGATTTCCCCCTACTTTTATCCCAAGAAAGAACCGACTCACTTACTATCCACACTTTCATACCCATGCGGAAGCATCTCACATTTTTCGCCCTATCCCTACTCTTTTCCCTTATCCTGTTCAACGCTTGCAGCAAAATCAACAAAGACGAAGCCTATTATTTGGCAGTGTCGAAGTACGTCTATGCCTACACGAGCGGTGCCATTGGGCGCGGCGATGCCATTCGCGTGCGATTCGTCCATCCGGCAGTCGCCACCGACCAAGTGGGCAAACAGGTGGCATCAAAGTTTTTCTCCGTGTCTCCGGCCATCGCGGGCGACGCGGTCTGGGAAGACGACCGCACCATCCTATTGCAGCCCGCCGAACCCTTGCCCTACGGCAAAAAATACGTCGGCAAGGTAGCGTTGGGAAAAATTTTCAAGGATGTGCCGAGCAACATCCAAGCCTTTGAGTTCGACTTCAACATTCGCGAGCTCGCCTTTGAGGTCATCACCGACGGGTTGCGCACACAGGATGCTTCCAACTTGCGCTTGCAGCAGCTCACGGGTAGTATATTCACCAGCGAATCCGTCGAGGCAGGCCCAGTGGAAAAAATGCTTTCGGCCAAACAAGGCAACAAAGCCCTCCCCATCAGTTGGGTACACAAAGACAACAACCGCACCCACGAGTTTTATGTCAACAACGTAGAACGCGGCAACGTCCGCTCCAAAGTGGAGCTGTCGTGGACGGGCGAACCCATCGGCATCAACAAAAAAGACAAAATGGAGCAAATGGTGCCAGCGCTCGATGAGTTTGTCGTGCTCAGCGCCAAAGTCGTGCAGACCGAAATCCCGCACGTCGTGCTCAATTTTTCCGACCCCATCGCCACCAAACAGGATTTGAGCGGGCTGATTCGGCTGGACGATTACACCGGCAATTTGACTTTCAACATGGATGGCAATTTCGTGCGCGTCTATCCGGGCAGCCGCGTGGTGGGCGACAAAAACCTGCGCGTGGAGGCAGGCATCAGAAACATCGCAGGGGCTTCTATGAAAGAACGCAGCGACTGGGCGCTGGTGTTTGAAGACCTGAAACCTTCCGTGCGGTTGGTAGGGCGCGGTGCCATCATCCCCCAAAACACCGACGGAAGCATCATTTTCCCCTTTGAAGCCGTCGGCCTGCGTGCGGTGGATGTCGAAGTGTTCAAAATTTACAACTCCAACATTCTCCAATATTTGCAAGTCAACGAATTGGAAGGCGACTACGAACTCGAGCGCGTCGGGAAAATTATTTTGCAGAAAAAAATATCCCTTAGCGAACTCAACCCCAGAGCCAGCAGCGCCGCGTGGCAACGTTATGCCCTCGACCTAAAAGACATCGTGCAGCAAGACCCGGGCGCCATATATCAGGTGCGTCTCGCTTTCCGACGTGGCTACACCACCTATACTTGCAGCCCCAGCGAAAGCAGCGACACCAACCAAACACCCCGAGCGTCGGGTGAAGATTGGGCAGATGCCGATGGCATGGCTCGCATCGGCCAACTCGACGACAACGGCCAACTGACCAGCATCCTCGGCGGTTATCGCGGCATCTACTTCAGCGGCGATTGGTACGACGACGAAGGCTACGAGTGGGGCAATCGAGAGAACCCCTGCACCCGCGAGTACTACAACTATCAGCGCTTCGTCAAGCGCAACGCCCTCGTCAGCGATTTGGGCATCACCGCCAAACGCGGCAAGGACAATTCGCTCTTTGTAGCCGTCACCAACCTCCACACCACCGCGCCAGTGAGCAACGTGGATGTGGAACTCTTCAACTACCAGCTGCAACCCCTCGCCAAAACACGCACCGATGGCTCCGGCACAGTCGTAGTGGAAGGACTGCGCGAGGTGCCCTTCGTAGCTGTGGCGACACGCGGCGGCAGCCGGGGCTATTTGCGCATGGCCGACGGCAGCACCCTCTCGCTCAGCCGCTTCGACGTGGCAGGCACCGAAGCACAAAAAGGCTTGAAGGGCTACCTCTATGGCGAACGCGGCGTGTGGCGACCGGGCGACTCGCTCTTCCTCAATTTCGTGCTGGAAGACAAATTGGGCACGCTGCCCAACGCACACCCCATCACGCTCGAACTCACCGACCCGCGCGGGTCGCTGCAATATCGCGTCGTCTCCACCCAAAGCACAGGCGGCGTCTATCCGCTGCACTGCGCCACCCGACCCGATGCCCCGACGGGCAATTGGACAGCCAAAGTGCAAGTGGGTGGCGCGACATTCACCAAGCAACTGAAAATTGAAACCGTAAAACCCAACCGACTGAAACTTGACTTGAATTTTGGAAAAAAAGAACTGTCGGGCAACGACCGAAACCTGAATGGCAAACTCATGGTCAAATGGCTTCACGGCGCCACCGCAGGCAACCTGAAAGCCAAAGTGGAAATGGAAATGCGCACGACCCAAACCCAGTTTCCCAACTTCAAAGACTTTATGTTCGACGACCCCGCACGCGATTTTTACAGCGAACCGCAAGTGCTTTTCGATGGCAACACCGACGAAAGCGGCCAAGCCAACGTACCACTCCAACTCGGCCATAGCGACCAAGCCCCCGGCAAGTTGGTGGCAAATTTCCGCATACGCGCCTTCGAGAAAAGCGGCGATTTCAGCACCGACAATTTTGCGCTCGACTATTTCCCCTACGACCAATTCGTGGGCGTGGCCATCCCGGTCAATCGTTGGGGTTCCAAAGAAATCAGTCAGGACGGAGGCGAGGTGCAGTTCGCCGTAGTGAGCAAAGATGGTCGTCCACAGCCCAACAAAAAAATCGAGGTCGGCCTCTACCGCTGCGACTGGCGCTGGTGGTGGGATGAAGACCGCTCCTCCAACGTCGCCCAATACAACTCCGCCAACCACGTCAACGCCGTCGAAAAAGCCACTCTGGTCACCGACGGGCGCGGGCTTGCCAAATGGAAAGTCCGCCCGGGCAACTGGGGTCGCTACCTCATCCGCGCCGTTGACCCCCAAAGCGGCCATGCGGGGGGCGATTTTTTCTGGAGCGGCTACCCCGCCCAACTCGACGATATCAAGAGCCGAAACGCCGCCGCCATGCTGGCTTTTTCGGTAGAAAAAGAAAAATATGCGGTAGGCGAGGAGGTGGTGCTCAAAGTGCCTGCCAGCGAAAACGGGCGCATCCTGCTCACCCTCGAAAACGGCACCCGCGTCGCCCGGCACCTGTGGTTCGATGCCAAATCCGGCGACAATCTCCTCAAATTCAAAACGACGGAGGAAATGGCACCGACGGTTTACGCTCATGTCAGCTTGCTGCAACCCCACGCCCAAACCAAAAACGACCTCCCCATTCGGATGTACGGCGTGATGCCCGTCAACGTGGAAAACCCGCAGACGCATCTTCAGCCCAAATTGGCCATGCCCGACGTGCTGAAACCCGGCGAAACCTTCACCGTCAGCGTCAGCGAAAGCAGCGGAAAAGCCTGCGCCTACACCCTCGCCATCGTGGACGAGGGCCTGCTCGACCTCACTCGATTCGAGACACCCAACCCGTGGAACACCTTCTACGCCCGCGAAGCCCTCGGCGTGAAAACGTGGGACATCTACGACTATGTGCTCGGCGCTTATGGTGCCGAACTGGAGCGCATACTGGCCGTCGGTGGCGATGCCATCAACCAAAAAGCCAAAAATGCCGCGCAGGTCAACCGTTTCAAGCCCGCCGTCGTCCACATCGGGCCTTTCTATTTGGAAAAAGGCAAAACGGCCAAACACTCCCTGAAACTCGACAATTATGTCGGCTCCGTGCGTGCCATGCTCGTCTGTTCGGCCCCCGCCGCCAACAGCAAAGGCGCTTATGGCATGGCCGAAAAAACCTGCCCCGTGCGCAAGCCACTCATGATTCTGCCCACCCTGCCGCGCGTGCTTGGCCCCGGCGAATCGCTCAAACTGCCTGTGGACGTGTTTGCCATGGAGAGCAAGGTGAAAAACGCGACCGTGCGTGTCGCGGAAAAAACCGGCCTCGTCGCGGTGCAGGGCGATGGCTCCAATGCGCTCACGTTCAGCCAACCCGGCGAGCAAATGACCTATTTCGACTTGAAAGTGGGCAACAAAACCGGTGCCGCCAAATTCACCATCACGGCACAGGGAGGCGGGGAGACGGTCTCGCAGGACATCGAGATTATGGTCAGAAACCCCAACCCCATCGTGTCCACCGTGTGGGAAGGCACCGTCGAACCCGGCCAAGAGTGGTCGCAGACATTCGACCCCAGCCGATTCACCGATGTCGCCTCCACGGTGCTGGAAGTCAGCGCCCTGCCCGCCATCAACCTGAGCCAGCATTTGCAATACTTGATTCAATACCCACACGGCTGCGTGGAACAGGTCACCTCAAGCGCGTTCCCGCAACTCTATGTGGATTTGCTTTCGCCACTTTCGGAGAAACAAAAAAACGAGGTGACACGCAACATCACCGCAGCCATCGAGACGCTCCGCAATTTTCAGCAACCGGGCGGCAGCTTCTCCTACTGGCCGGGCGAAGCCGACGTGAACGACTGGAGCAGCACCTACGCGGGGCATTTTTTGCTGGAAGCCAAAAACAAAGGATATTCGATTCCGGCGGGCATTTTGGACCAATGGATTGCCTACCAAACCAACACTAGCCGACGCTGGAACAGCAGCAGTGCCGACTACTATGATAGCGACCTCACCCAAGCATATCGCCTCTACACACTGGCGCTGGCCGGCAAGCCAGACCTCGCCAGCATGAATCGCCTCCGCGAGAAAAAAGACCAATACGCCCAATCGGCCTCCCTGCTCGCCACCGCTTATGCCCAAGCAGGCAAGCCCGAAGCAGCCAAAGAAATCATCGCCACCAAATGGCGCGACGACTGGCGATACAACTGGTGGGGCCGCACCTACGGCAGCGACCTCCGCGACCGTGCGCTCATGCTCGAAACCTACACGGCCATCGGCGACGTGGCCCGCGCACAAACAACAGCCAACCTCGTCTGCAATGAACTCGGCAAGGAAAACGGCTGGTATTGGAACACCCAAAGCCTCGCCACCTCCCTGCGGGCACTTTCAAAATATGTGAGCAAAAACTTCAAGGAAGGAGCCTCATTTGCCTATCGCATCAACGGCAACGGCTGGAAAAACGGCGACAGCAGCAGGCCCATCAGCACGGTGAATCTCGCGGACAACAGCGCCTCGGCAACGGTGAAAAACAACGGCAAGGCAAAACTATACACCCGCCTCATCGTCAATGCCCGCCCCGTCGTGGGCGAGGAACAAGCAACAGCCAGCAACATCGCCCTCAGCATCCGCTACACCGACTCAAAGGGCAACCCCATTGACATCGGCCGCCTGCCACAAGGCACCGACTTCGTGGCGGAGGTGACGGTGCGGCGCAACTCGGATTTTAGCTTCCCTTTCACCGAACTCGCCCTCTCCCAAACCTTCCCCTCTGGCTGGGAAATCCTCAACGCCCGCATGAGCGGCGTCTCCGGTCTGGCAAACAGCCCATCGGATTATCAGGACATCCGCGACGACCGGGTCTATACTTATTTCAACCTGCCCCGCCCCCACAATCAGAACCAATCAGATACCCGCGTCTATCGAATCCAACTCAACGCCGCCTATGCCGGGCGCTACTACCTCCCGTCGGTGGCCTGCGAAGCCATGTACGACAATCGCATTCGAGCAACGGTGCCCGGCAAATGGGTGGAGGTGATTTGAGGGGTGGAGAGTTTATAGGGAGAGGTTGAGGCAAAATGCCGAAAACGCGAACCAGGATGTCTCACAAGTTCAAATTTCGACAGGATTAACAAGATTTACAGATTTTTTTCCAAAAATAAGGACGCAAATCCTGTAAATCTTGTCCTGTCAACAGATATACCCAGATTCAAATCTCCTTTAATCTGGGCATAAACATCGAGTACCCCCTCGATGACTTCGGATTTTCAATGCCCCAACCCCTCCAACAACTCTTGTTTCACCGTGGCATGGCGATTCCACAAAATGAAATGGTCGCCGTCGGGCAGTATTTTCAACGTCACTTCGGGGTTGTTTTGTAGCACCCTTTGGGCAAAGTCGGCATTGGCCACCGGCACAAGTTGGTCGTCGAGCGCATGGACGACGCGCACCGGGCAAACAACCCCTTCCCAAAGTGGCAACATTTTTCTCAATTCGCCCTCCAAGGGTTTTATTTCGGCATTGCTCGCCCACAGACTTTTTGGAATCACCCACTTCAAAGGCGGCGGGTGAATGGCCGACTGCCACCAAGGATGCTCCTCCTGCTCCGGGTCAATGGAAGCCGCCACCAACACCAACCCTGCCGCTTGCTCCGGGTAGTCCATGGCAAACCGAGCAATCACCGGGCCACCGAGCGAATGACCCACCAACCAAACCTTTTCACGGGCAGACAGATGCCGCACCACCGCCCACACCGCTGCCGCCTGCGCCGCCTGAGAAGGCTCCGCCCTACCGAAACCCTGCGTGTAGCCAAACCCCGGACGGTCAATCGCCACCAAACGAGCGACACGGGTCAGCATGGTATCGGCCAGATAATCCAGATAATTGTCTGCCGAGCCGGGTGAGCCATGCACCAGCACCACCAAGGGCAGACTGTCCGATGCAGCCACATACACGGCATGAATCATGCGCCCGCTGCCGTCCGGCACATCCAAAAACACAGGGGCAAGCATCTGCCCGCGACTTTTCATCTTTCCTGCCCATTCGCCATCGGGCGTGCGCATGGCAAAAAAACCCGCTTGCACCGCCACTATCCACGCGACAAACAACACGGAAAAGACCCACATAAGTCGGCGCGTCAGGCGCTTGAGGCGCATTCGAAGAGATTTGAGTGCTGGCATTTTTTTAAAAAAGATGGCCAGAAAACCAGAAAGACGCATCAAGTGTTTTTGAAAAATGAAAAAATCGCGCACCGCAAATCCTTTACCTTTGTCCCACTGGAAAAAATGAAAGTCGTCATCCCCGTTGCTGGCGCCGGAACGCGCCTCCGCCCCCACACTTACACCCAACCCAAGCCGCTCATGCCAGTAGCGGGCAAACCGATTATCCGATTCATCGTGGATAAATTGGTGGAAGTAGGCATGACGGATTTTGTGTTCGTGATCGGTTATCTAGGCGACAAAGTCCGCGACTACATCGAGCAGACCTACCCGAACTTGCAAACCGAGTTTGTCTATCAGGAACACAGAGAAGGCTCCGCCCACGCCATCTGGACCGCCCGCGAGGCAATAGAAGACGAAGAGGAGATTTTTATCGCCTTCGGCGACACTATTTTCGATGTGGACTTGAAACAAATGCTCGACTGCCAGCACTCCTGCATCGGGGTGAAAAAGGTGAGCGACCCGCGCGAGTTTGGCGTGGCGGAGATTGATGAGGCGGGTTTTGCCACACGCATGGTGGAAAAGCCGCGCATCCCCAAATCGAACATGGCCATTGTGGGGCTTTACAAGCTGAAGGAAGTGCCGGCACTGCTGAGAGCCATCGGCTCCATGATTCAAAGCGAACAACGCACGGTGGGCGAGTTTCAACTGACCGATGCCCTACAGATGTTGCTCGAACAAGGTATTCGCATTCAGACTTTGCCAGTCATCAATTGGTTCGACTGCGGACGCAAAGAAGTCCTACTCGAAACCAACGCCATGTTGCTCAGTCGCCGGGGCTATGCCACCGACGATTTTAACCTGCCGGAATACGACAACACTATCTTCATACATCCGGTAGCTGTCGGTGTCAATTGTCAAATCGCCAACAGCATCATCGGCCCCCACGTCACGGTGGGCGACAACGTGACCATCAATCATTCCATCGTGCGCGACAGCATCATAGGCAACTTTGCCTCACTCGAAGACGTGGTGCTCAAACGCTCCGTCATCGGCAGCGACGCAAGCATCCGGGGGATGAACCTGAGCCTCAACATAGGCGACAACACGGAGATTGATTTTGACTGAAAAGCAAGGGCTGCCCGCCAGCATGACTAAAAACACAATCTGCTCAAAGTCAAAAACATCAACCACAGCCATCTGCAAACCATAGCGAATCACGGTACAAAAACCATCTACTGGTGTATGATGCCGTTTCTCAGCGTTCGACACCCCTCTATTTCCCACTTTTGCGCCAACCATGGACAAATCTTTTTCTCTCGCGCAGATTGGCGTCGCACGCAGATACCGCGATATGCTCGCCTTCGAAGCAAAAGCTGCCAAACTCATCGAAAGCGTGCACCCGGAGCAACGTCGCAGCGCCACCAACCTCATCCATTATCTCGCGCTGCGCCGCACCGACCTGCGCGACGTGCAGGATGCCTTGCACGATATTGGGCTTTCTTCTTTGGCCAGCTCCGAAAGTCACGCGATGCGGCAAGTGCAGGTGTTGATGCAGTGGCTTGACATCAATTTTTCAAAAGAGACCTTGTCCGAATTCGATGCCGCCGCCGGCACACAGTTGCTACGCCACCGCGCCAACACTTTATTTGGCAAAAAGAAAGAAAATTCGACCATCCCGCACCTGATGGTGACGTTCGAATCCGGCTTGGCCAACGACTACAAGTCCGTGAAAGCCCTGCTGAAAGCAGGCATGAACATCGCCCGCATCAACTGCGCCCACGACGCTCCCGACAAGTGGCTCAAAATGATTGAAAACGTGCGCAGGGCCACCCACACCACCGGGCATCGCTGCAAAATATACCTCGACTTGGCAGGGCCAAAAATCCGCACCACACTTTTGGGCAAAGGCCGGCACAAAGACCAGCTCAAGGTGAAAGAGCAGGATGTGTTTTTCCTCGCCGAGGCCAATGCGACATTTGACAAAAAAGAAAAAGTGGTGGGCTGCACCCTGCCCGGCGTGGTGAAGGATTTGCAAAAAGGCGCTCGCGTGCTGTTCGACGACGGCCTCTTCGAGGCAGTGGTGGAGGCACCCGGCGCAAACATCGCCACCTTGCGCATGACCCGTATCTCCGCCGCCAAACCCCGCCTCAAACCCGAAAAGGGCATCAACTTCCCCGACACCGAACTCTCCGTGAGCAGCCTGACCGATTTCGACAAGTCCGTGCTGCCTTTCGCATTGCAACACGCCGACCTGTTGGGCTTCTCTTTTGTGCGCTCCCCCGCAGACGTGGCCGAGCTGCAATCGCTACTGCGGAAAAACAAGCGCCCCGACCTGCCCATCGTGCTCAAAATAGAGACTTATGAGGCCGTTCAAAATCTCCCGGCTTTGTTGCTGCAAGGCATGGCGCAGCCCGTGTTCGGCGTGATGATAGCACGCGGCGACTTGGCTGTGGAAATCGGTTTCGAGCGGCTGAGCGAAATTCAGGAAGAAATCCTCTGGCTCTGCGAAGCCGCCCACGTCCCGGTCATCTGGGCGACGCAAGTGCTCGACACCCTCAACAAGCGCGGCATCGCCACCCGCTCCGAAGTCACCGATGCCGCCCTCGCCGCACAGGCCGAGTGCGTCATGCTCAACAAGGGAAAATACCTGCTCACCGTGCTGGCCACGCTGCGCGACATCCTGCAACGCAGCGGCGGGCATCATGCGAAGAAACGCTACCTGTTCCGCCCGCTGAATATCGCCAAGCGGTTTTTGAATGGGTTGTGAAAGATGTTCTAAGGGGCGTTTGAATCGCTCGGATTTTCAAAATTTTTGAAACGGGAAAGTCTATCCATATTTTTTTGGGATTTTTACCGCGCCGCTCAAACATCCTTATTCATGCAACAACATTTCGGCATCATCACACTCGGCGCCATCGAAAATATGGGCGAAAAAGGCGGCACAGTACCCGTCGTCACCACCAAGTTTGTCCACTATCCCGATTGTCAGCAACTGATTATCTGGCTGCCAAAATACGGGCGCGATTACGGCTCCATGCGATTGATTGACCTGCAAACCAAACAGATCGTGTGGGAACACCCTGTCACCGACAAACTCAGCGGCAGCATTCAGTTGCTTTGGGACACACTCGATGTTGCGCCGGGCGAATACATGGTTGAGATTGACCATCCCGAAGGTTGGCAACACCGGGTTTTCTTTAAAAAGTACCACGAAAACGAGGAAGTTCCCGTTGAAAAACCTGCCCTTGAAACGCCTACTGAAGCCGAATCGAAATCGTCCGCGCCTATCATCTACCGCGACGGTTTTGGCAACGTAATCCCCGACGAAGACCTTATTTTGCGCGAAAAAGTGCTGCGCCAAATCACGAATAAATTTACCCGCCGCATCGAATATACAGGCAATTTCCGTGCTGGCGAAGTGATATACATTGACAACGAGCACCGCATCCAGTTCTACCACGAGATGGGCGGCGGCAACTGTATGTTCTACATTGACATACCCACAGCGCAGGAATGGGAAGCACGCACCGGCGCTCCCCTCAGCAGCCGACAGGAAATACTGGAATTCGTGGCACAGACCGTGCACGCGCAACAAGCCTCCAGCACCCGCTACGAAATTGGGGAACGGGAGATTATTTTTTATTATCGTCGCTGACAGAGGGGGGAGTCAAATCAAACAGGTGCGCGATGATTTCTTGAGCGCCATTGAACCAAAACCTCCGTGCCGCTGTATTTGAGACTACTGTAAGTAACCCACCCGGAACCCCAACTCTATTTTCCAACCAACATTTTCTCACACACTTTTTTTGATTCAAAATGAAAAAAACTCAACTCTTCGCACTTATCGCACTCATGTCGTTGGCCACGCTCACCAACGCGCAAAACAACATCCTGAAACTCGGCGTCGGGCTGGGCGGAGTCGCCTACGAAGGCACACTTGGCATCGGTGGCGAACTGCAATATGAGCGCCTGCTCGGCTCAGGGCTTTCGGTGTTTGCCTCGGCTGGCATCAATGGCGATTTCTTTACGTCTCGCGGTCGTTCGCAAGGCTCCTCAGGTGGCATGACGTGGGACAATTCCTACAAGTACAACTATTCCGAGCAATTTCTCTATGTGGATTTGGGGCTGCGCGGGCGCGTCTTGAGCGTGGGGGAAAAGTATGCGCTCAAACTCGGGGCAGGTGTTAGCGCGGGGCAGGCCGTTCTCCGTTACCCAAAGACGCTTTTCATCAACCGGGGTACCATAGAGCAAAGGGTGAACGATACGCACCGCGCCGAGGCCATTTTGTTCAACTTTGGCATTGACAACGATTTCACCATCAACCCGCGTTTCGTCATCACTTTGCGCGGGATTTTCAGGACGACTTTTTCAGAAAAGCACATCCTGTCGCGTGTGGTCAATTACAATGACGGCACCTCAAGCTCCACTTCCGGCATCCTGAACGTGCCGAGTGTCATGATATCCTTTGGGCACTTGTTTTGATGTTTGGGGCGCGGCCGGGAAATTATTAGGGCAAATGCATCAGAAGCTTACCTTAGCCCGCGAAAAAAATGTGTTGTCTCGATTGCACCATGTATCCCTGCGGCATGCTTCTGTTGCGTTCGGCCTGCGTGGCGCTTGTTTGCCTTTTGTGGCCGAATGGCACCTTGCCGGCACAGTCTGAGCCGCATCACCCCCTGTATGCCGTTCGCCTCTTCAACGCTCGCGACGGGCTTCCCGACAACAAGGTCGTCCATCTGCTCGAAACTCAAAAAAGCCCTTTCCGCTGGTCCCTCACCACCAACGAGCTTTGCCGCTTCGACGGCTACCGTTTTCAGACCGTTTGGGAAAAAATGCCCGACAACAACGGCATAGCTGAAAACGCGCGTGGCGAAATCGTTATCTGGCACTATCGCAGCGAGCGAATCTTGTCCGTTTTCGACCCTGTTTCGGGGAGAAAAACCACGCGGACACTTGCGCAATTCCCTCAGTTGAAAGGAGAATTGGTAACCGCTTGGTCGCAGGACACCGCCATTTTTTTGGGCATCGAAGCCGTACCCAACACGGTGTTCGAAGTGTGGCGGCTTTTCCCCGATTTCACGACGCAACTGCTGCACCGACTGCATACCACCGCTTTAGTGGGCGATAAGTTGCCCAGCCTACGGCCCAAATTCTTTGGGTACTTCGACGAAAAACGTGCCCAGCTCTGGCTCTCCTCCAACATACTCGGAAAACCCAACGAGGTGCAGCGCGTACAGCTCGAAACGGCTCGGACAGAGGCTTTTGCGTTGCTCGAAATCGCCGCTCCGTTGGATGTGGTGGTGCGGACAACCACTGTGCCAGGCTTGCCTCTGCGTGTTTGTTTGGGCATCAGCAACACGTTGTGGACCTGGAACGAACGGGCGCAGCAATTTGAAAAGGACACCCACTACCCCGGGCAGTTGCCAGGCTTGGTACTGATAGGAGAAGACCAAAAAGGGGGCCTCATTTTCCGAAAACAAGACCAAGGGGTCAACAGTTTTTGGCTGCGCCGACCCGATGGCACTTGGTTCGATCTGGCCTCGGTGCTGCCCGATTTGAATTATCAACTCTGTGTGGGCAGCGACTTTTCGAGGCAGATACACTTCGCCACCATGGAGGGCGTCTTGCGCGTCAATTTTGAGAAGCCACTTTTCCGGCAGTTTGTCCCGACCAAAAAAGACCAGTTGGATTTTCCAAACGCCGCGTTTCGAGGCATCGCAGCCGACCGCTTGGGCAACATCTGGATGGCGGGCGAAATGATAGGGCTGTTTCGGATGCGCCCCGATGGTTCGGTGGAGCGTGCCATGCCCTTGGAAAAAAACACCCAAAAGAAGGTCTCCACCCAGAATGCCGTCAATCTTCAGGTTGATACCGCCGGGTACCTGTGGGCAGCCCGAAACAGCACCGAAGCCCCCAACCTGTACCGCTTTGACCCGACAACGGGACTTGCCGACACGTCTCACCTCGAAAAACACTCTATTGCGTCGTTCCTGATATTGAAAAACGGCAAAATTATGCTCGCCGCCAGAGACGAAAAAACAGCCAGACTCGTCCTGTTCGACCCCGCGACACGCCGATTTGAAACCTGCGCCGAAGCAGGCGAAAGCGAAAAATTCAAAACCGCGCCCTTGTTCTTTTTGGAAAACGAACAAGGGAAAATCTGGGTCGCGGGCAACGAAGGTCTGGCCTTGTTCGACCTTGAAAAAAGGCGTTTCCTTCCCTTCCCAGGCGACACACCTACGGCGCACGAGTACCCCCTAGCAGTGCTCTTGCTGCAAAACGAAACGCTTTGGTGCGGCTCGCTCGGCGGCGGGCTACGCAAATTGGACTTGCAAAGCGGCCAATGGGAAGTTTTCACGATGGCAAACGGCTTGCCTGCCAACAAGATAGCCGGAATCTTGCCCGACGATGACCAGAACCTCTGGATATCCACTTGGGAAGGGCTGAGTTTTTTTCAGCCACAAGCCAAATTGTTCACCAACTTCTTTGTCTCCAATGGCCTGACCCACAACGAGTTCAACCGGTTCTCTTTTTTTAAGGACGCGAACGGCGCCCTGTTTTTCGGCGGGCTGCACGGAGTCAATTACTTCCAACCGGAAGAAGTGCTCGCCTCCTTCTTGCAGGGCTACGACTCGTTGCTGATTTCCCAGATATCCTGGTTTGCTGCCGACGGCAAAACGCGACAAGAACAGATTTTCGGATTGGACGGCGTGGTTCACATCACGCTGCCGCCCGACAACCGTTTTTGCAACATCCAACTTGCCTTAGCCAACTACCTGCAACCCGAAGCCAACCGCTTCTCCTGGAAACTTGAAGGCCACGACAAGGATTGGCGCCTCAGCGGAACCAACAACGAAATTACGTTCCATTACCTGCCCGCTGGAAAATACCGCTTGCGCGTCCGCGCCGCTAATCCGACTGGCATTTGGAGCCAAAACGAGCGCGTGCTGCACATAAAGGTCCGTGAGTTCTGGTACAAGTCTGTGTGGTTCTTCGCGTTGCTCGTGTTGACTACTGGCCTGCTGCTCTATGTTTTTTACAAAAACCGCGTCCGCCACCAGCTCGACCTGGCCGAAAACCGCCGCATCCGCGAAATTGACCAGCTCCGCTCCAGGCTCTATACCAACATCACCCACGAGTTTCGCACGCCGCTGACGGTCATTCTGGGCATCTCCGAGCGTCTGGACGAGGAGGTACCCCGACGCTCTGCGAGCGAACTGAAAAATGGGTTGGCGCTCATACAGCGCAACGGCAAAAACCTGCTGCGGCTCATCAATCAACTGCTCGACCTCTCCAAAATCGAATCCGGAGCGATGCAGCCCCACTACGTCCGCGCCGATGTAATCGGCTACTTGCAGTACCTCACCGAAAGTTTTTACTCGATGGCAAGTGAGCGAGAAATCCGCTTAATTTTTTACCCGGAAACGCCCAGCCTCGTCATGGATTTCGACGACGAAAAACTGCAGGACATTGTGTACAACCTGCTTTCAAATGCCCTGAAATTCACGAGCGCCGGAGGCAAAGTGGTTTTTCACGCCAAGGCATTGCATGGCGAGCCGGGCGCGGCGCCCGCCTTGCTCCAGCTGAAAATCCAAGACACGGGCCAGGGCATAACCCCCGAGCAGTTGCCGCACATATTCGACCGTTTTTATCAGGCCGACAACTCGAACACACGCCCGGGAGAAGGCACGGGCATCGGCTTGGCCTTGGTCAAAGAATTGGTCGTGTTGCTCGGCGGCGCCATTTCGGTAGAGAGCGAGTCGGGCAAGGGTACCGTTTTTACGGTCCTGCTGCCTTGTGCGAAGCGGCCGGCCGCCGATGAGGTGGAAATACCGGACGAAAACAAGCCAATAGCTTCGCCGCACGAGGACAAGCCCTATCCTGCGCAGGCCCGTCCAGAGGCCGATTTGCCTGTGGCCGCAACGCAGCCTCTGTTCACCGCCGCACCTCTATTGCCCACCGTTCTGGTCATCGAAGACAACCCCGACGTGGTGGCGTACATCGCGGCGATTTTGAAAAGTGGGTACCAAATCCAGACGGCTGCCAACGGCAGGGAAGGCATGGAAATCGCCTTCGCGACGGTGCCTGACATCATCATCAGCGATGTGATGATGCCGGAAAAAGACGGCTACGAGGTGTGCGCGACCCTCAAAAACGACGAGCGTACCAGCCATATCCCCATCATACTGCTCACGGCTAAAGCGGCGCAGGACGACAAGGTGACGGGGCTGCGCGTCGGGGCAGACGCTTATTTGCAAAAGCCCTTTGACAAGGCGGAACTGCTCGTGCGCATGGAAAAACTGATCGAACTGCGCCAAAAACTGCAACTGAGACACCATGCACAAGCGGTCTTGAGCGAACAAGGCGCTCAGCGCCCCGACCCGACTATAGACGAGCGTTTCCTGCAAAAAATCAGACACGCCATTGAAGACAAAATGAGCGACCCCGAACTCGGCATCGTCCATCTGTGTCGGGCTACCCACCTCTCACACACACAAGTTTTCCGCAAGATGAAAGCCCTGACGGGCCAAAACCCCACGCTCTACATCCGCAGCCTGCGCCTGCAGCGGGCGATGCAGTTGCTGAAAACGACCGCCCTGAACGTCTCGGAAATTGCCTACGAGGTCGGTTTTTCCGACCCGAACTACTTCTCGCGGAGTTTCAGCGAGGAATTTGGGATGCCGCCGAGCGAGGCACGGGGCTGATTTCTATACACGCTCTTACTTGCCTTTTCGCTTGCTCGCGCAATGCGCGATGGATTGGTTTTCAATAAAATAAGTCAATCTCGCCCTCTGCCCGCGCAATCTGGGTGCTACCTTTTTCTACCCCTGCGCAAGCACAGTCCAGCCTTTTGCAAGCCGGGTGAAGGCCGCCCAAGTCGGGGCACGTCACTTTTGTCGTGCCGATGAGGCAGTGCGCAACCAACCACAAAATGGCCTTCAAAAAATTGGTTTTGACAAAATAAAACAAACGGGGAGGCCGAAAACCGAACAGAGTAGGCGAAACTAAAACTTAAAAACAATATCCAAAATCACATTTCACACTATGAAAAACATACGTCTCACTTTGCTGCTTGTAGCAGCGCTCGCCACTACCCTCGCTTCCGCACAAACAAGGGCGGAACAAAACAAAACCAATTATCTCCAAGTCATGGAAGGCATGAACGCCCAAAATTTCGCTGCGTTCGAACAACACTGCACAGAGGATTTTCAGGATAATTTACCTCCGGGCTTTTCAGAAGCGACCGGATTGAAAGGTTTGGCTGCCTCAAAAGCATTGTTACAAAGTATGTTTACCGCCTTCCCCGATATGAAATTTGAAGTAAAAGAGGTAGTCGCCGACGACAAAACCGTCTTTGCCTATCTAGTGATGAGCGGCACCATGAAAGGCGAATTTATGGGCATGAAACCCACCGGCAAATCTTTTAAATTGGATACGGTGGATATCGTTTGGTTCAATGCAGCAGGAAAGGCATATAAGCACCTCGGCGTGCAGGACAATCTCGATTTCTTTGAGCAGCTGGGCTTAACATTAGGCAACTAAAACAACACAACTTAACTCGACATGAAAAATTCCTTTTTCAAAAAGCATGTATTGGCCATCTCCTTTTGGGGGGCAATCGCCTCTATCGCCTTGCTCGGTTGTGAAGCCGAACCCATTGAGGCCACTTCATCCCTTGAAAACCGATGGGCCGGCCAATGGCAAGTAACGTCTTTTCAACATGATGGCGCCGAGATAAAAGACAAAATAGTGGCTTCGTCCAACCTCCATCTCCGCCCCGGCTCATCCGATTCCGACGGCGATTTTGAATGGAGCATCGTATATCACGATAATGATGCCTCCGAAAACATAACCGGCCATTACGAAGTCAACGAATCCCTGCTTGAAATCATCTTCACAGGGGATAAGGGCAAGCTGCTAAAGATGCACTTCACACGGCACGGCAACCTGCTCGAACTATCGGGGATGCACGACGATGTGCCGCTTTTGCTGAAAGCGCAAAGAGCAGAGCGGTCGGTGCAAAAGTGAAAATATCTTTCCAAACAAACAGGTAAGCCGAAAACCGCACAGAGTAGGCGATAATATCAAAACATTTAAACAATGCCAACAGTCGTATTCCGTCACAAAGTAGGTGACATAAACACCTGGCTCAAAGGCCATCAAGACCGGGTAAACGTTTTTGCCCCGGTAATATCGGGTTTCAAAACTTTTCGGGACGCTGACGACCCCAACTCGATAGTTTTAGTCGTAGAAGTAAACAATTTGGAATTGCTTGGAACAATCATCAATGACCCGAAAAATCAGGGATTAAAAGACCGACACACGGTACTTGACCCCATTACCATGTCAATGGAAGTTGAATTGCAAGTAAAAAACCAAGGCACCAAAAAAGAGTCTGAATATCTGAAACAACCATTGCGCCGTGCGTGGGTCTTTTGCCCCGGCAAAATACACCTCACGCCGCCAAGTTTTGTGCATAACTATCGGCCTCAATAATTGACATGGTGCTGTCCAGCCAACGGCGAGAGGTATAACTTGAAGTTTTTAGAACGGGTGATTCCGCTGGGCGCCGTAAAAAGTGCCCGGTGGGGCCTTGCACCCAAGCACCCTTTTCACGGAGCGTGTTCAGAAAAGTGTGTCAACAGCCCTGTTCAAAACAAAGGCGCCGTGCGTGGGTCCTTTGACCCTGCACACATAGTGTCCGATAATCAAGCGGTTGGCGCGGGGGCAAAAGACCCACGCGCGGCGTTTCAAGGTTGGAGAAAGCGACGTTGACACACTTTTCTGAACACGCTCTTTTCACGAACCAATCGAATGGCTCACTTATGAAACGACTTTTCAAAATACTCACCTTTAGCTTGCTCGGTATCGCTCTGTTGGCCGCTCTTGCCGCATCGTTTATTTATGTCAAAGGCATTCCCAACTACGAATACAAGCCCGGCCCCGATATCCTCAACCTGAAAGTAGCCCCCGACAGCAACCGGGTGGCCCGCGGCGCCAAAATCGCCTCTTTGCTGTGCAACGAGTGCCACAAGGACAGCAAAACCCAACGACTGACCGGCGAGGTCATGCTCGATATGCCCCCCGAATTCGGCAAGGTGCATTCGCTGAACATCACCAACGACTCCGTGCACGGTATAGGCGCATGGACGGACGGCGAGTTGTACTACTTCCTGCGGACCGGCATACGGAAGAACGGCTCCTGGGCGCCGCCGTTCATGCCCAAGTTCCCGCTCATGGCCGACGAGGACTTATACAGCATCATCGCCTGGCTGCGTTCCGATGACCCGCTGCTGGCTGCCAGTCCGAAAGAGTACCCGCCGAACAAGTACAACTTGTTCTCCAAGTTCCTCTGTAATGTGGTCTTCGCGCCGCCTCCACTGCCCGAATCCCCAATCACCATCCCGGACAGCACCGACCGCATTGCTTTGGGCCGCTATGTGGCGGATGCGCTTTGCGCCTGCTATGCCTGCCATTCTGCCGACTTCGCCAAAATGGACATTCTCCAACCAGATAAAAGTCTTGGATTTTACGGCGGCGGCAACCCGATGCTCAACCTCGAAGGGGAGGTAGTTCACTCCGCAAACCTGACGATGGACAAAGAAACCGGTATCGCCAATTTTACCAGCGAACAGTTTTTGGAAGCCGTCAAATACGGCAAAAACCCCCGCGGCGGGCCGCTGTACTATCCCATGTTCCCGCATACTGCCCTTACGGATGGCGAAGTGAATGCTATTTGGGCCTACTTGCAAACCGTGCCGACCATCAAAAATGCTGTGGAGCGTTACAAGCCCAAAAATTGATTTTTAACACCACAGCTACTTGATTCTTCGTAAAAACTTAGCCGACATTGAATTTTGACAGGATTTACAAGATTTACAAGATAGATGAGGCGGCTTCGCCGCCAAAAACCTTGTAAATCTTGCAAATCCTGTCAAAAACATATAATCCTGTCAACCGAGTCCTCGGCGCTTGGGCAATAGGTCGGCGGGCGCCAAATAGGCATACCTTTGCCAGGTGCGCAAGATCATCCACATAGACATGGACGCCTTTTTCGCGTCGGTGGAGCAGCGGGATCATCCCGAATTGCGGGGCAAGCCCGTGGCTGTGGGCGGCGGCAGCCTACATCCATTTCAAGGGCGTGCCCAATTTCCCCTACAACCCTCCACCGGAGCTCGCCGCCCTTCAGGTGCCGAGAAACGACACAGTGCTCCTCGAAAGAGGATTTAAAATTGCGGCGATCTTGTGCAAGGAATGTCATCGCAGCGACCGTGACGACGGCGGCAAGATGTCCGGCAGCCTTCGGACGGACTTGCCCACTATGTTCGGCAAGGTAGCATCGCTCAATATCACACACGACCCGATACACGGAATCGGGGCCTGGACCGATGGCAAGTTGTATTATTTTCTCCGCACCGGTATCCGAAAAGACGACACTTGGGCACCACCCTTTATGCCCAAATTTGCAGCCATAGCGGACAACGATGTAAAAGCCATCATCGCTTGGCTGCGCTCTGACGACCCCGATTTAGCGTCAAGCAATCGGGAGTACCCGCCAAATAAATGGAACTTCTTGGTGAAATTCTTGACCAACACGGCCTTCACAGCCCCGTCTTTGCCCCAAGCGCCCATTGTCGTGCCTGACTCCACCCAACCAAGTGGCCTTGGGGCAGTATTTGGCCGACGCTTTGTTTGGCTGTTACCAGTGCCATTCCGGCGACCTTACCAAATTGGATGACCACCCCCCCTCCAATAGCTTTCGTTTTTACGGGGGCGGCACTCCTATGCTCAACATGGGGAAGGGCAAGTAATACCTACCGCCAACCTGACCATGCACCCGGAAGTCGGCATCGGCAAATGGACAGAACAACAATTTGTGGAAGCGGTGAAATACTGTAAAAAACCCGGCGGAGGTTTGTTGTCCTATCCGATGACACCACACAATACCATGACAGACGGTGAGGTGCGCGCTATTTTTGCGTACCTGAAAACCATCCCTGTCATTGAGCATAAGGTGGAACGGTACGTCGCTGCCCAAGGGAAATGATGGAATGGCCCGCTGCTGTTCAGGCAATAGGAGGCTACTTGTGGTCGGGTGGCTCAACACGCCATCTTGTCAAAGGTTATAGTCAACGCAAATCAGCCCCGTCCGCTTCACTTGGCCGGGCAAGCCCCTGAGTACAGGGTCTGACAAGGTGGTTTTGAACGAACGGTGCTCGCAATCCTCTGAAAATCATACAAATCAATCAAGGAAATCCCTGCCTTGCCAACTGGCAGGTTCAAATCCTCTTTAATCTGGGTATATCTTGAGCGGAAGCACCTCCGTTCGTGACAAAAGTCATTGAAAAGGAATGTGACACAAGGGACTCTTGCGCTCGAACATCGAAGCCGAGGCCCCTCGCTATGCAAAATGCCGCTCCCCCCGCCAAGCCGCTTTTCATCCCTGATGCCGCCAAGAAATCCCTGAAAAATTGGCAGAATAGATGAAAAAAGGGGAATTTCTGTTCCCACGTTTAGGCTAATATCCTAAGCAACGGTTCCGTGAACATCACCTCTAATTTCACATCGCACTTCGTCCAGCCATTCGCCCTCTTGTTCACATCAGCATCCCCTCCACAGGCTGCAAGGGGGCAGGCACATTCGGTTCGTTCAACATCTCTTTCAGGTCAATCTCGATGGTGCGGCTGATACTCGAAATCGGGACATCGTTGTAAGTGCCCTCGAATGGGTTTTCGCTGTAATCGCCAATCATCTCCATCAGGATAAACACCCATGTCACGACACCATTGAACGGGATGGTCATCCAGACGTAGTGAAGGCCAATTTTCTCGAACTCCGCCACCAGCGCAAAGGGCAACAGCAACGACATCAACTTGATGAGCAACATGGGTATGGTGGCATACTGGCGCGGGAACGGAAAATTTTTGATGCGCTCGCTCTTGCCCTGCTCATCGTACATCATGCCGACGAGTTTTTGCAGCTCGATATGTTGGAAGTCGTTGAGCAGTCCCTTGCCGTGCAGCTCTCCGATGTCGAGCGTTTGGCGTTTCAGCACCTGCGTCGCCTTGTTGCTATAGCCCTCCAACGCCTTTCTTTCCTCTTCTGAAAGCAGCCCCTTCAACACGTCGTCCATCTTCTCGTGACGCTCCGGCGTTTTCAGGTCGGGAAAGTATTGGTTGAATTGCTCGGCTTCCTTTGTGTGCTCCCATTGGCGCGGGGTGCGCAATTGGTAGCGCAGACAAGTGAGCCAAGCCAGATGCCTCAAAATCAAGCGTCGCCGGATGTCGTGCAATTCAGTATCTGTCCGGTCGGGGGCGCTCACAAAGCCAAACACCGCCGCCGCGAACGACCGCGAGTTGTTGACGATGGCACCCCAGATTTTGCGGGCTTCCCAGAGGCGGTCGTAAGAGGCGTTGTTCTTAAAACCGAGATAAAAAGCCAGCGCCGTGCCGACCAACAATACCGGCTGCCACGGCACAAAAAAACACTTGGAGCCGAGGGTGAAATAACAAATCAATGCAACGGCGCCAGTGACCAATCCAAAGAAAAATCCCTTGCGCGACCAATTGATGGTGGTCCAATAACCGTAGTGTCGTTCTATGTACATAATGCGGGCGAGAGTAGGTAGGTGGGGCAAAAATAGGGTTTCAAGGATTCGAAGCGGCATTTTTTCGCAAGCCACTATTCCGCCATTTGCGCCCTGCAAGACGAGCCGCTCACCCCACCTGAAAAGTACGCATACTGATACCCCCGAACGTCACTTCTTCGTAAGCCTGCTGGATTTCCTCTTTTTCGCCTGCGAGGCCGAGGCTGTAGAGCATGGGGATGTAGTGGTCGGTGGTCGGCACGGAGAGCTTGCCCGCTTCACCCGCTTGCTCATAGGCCACGAGGCGTTGGAAGTCGCGTTCGACGATTTTTTCCGTCACCCATTGGTCGAATTCGATGGCCCAGTCGTAGGGGCGGGTGTCGCCCTCGCGCAGACGGGCCATGCTCATGCGCAGGTTGTGCACGATATTGCCGCTGCCGATGATGAGCACGCCTTTTTCGCGCAGGGCACTCAGCTGTTTCGCCAAATCAAGGTGATATTGGAGGGGCTGGTAGTAGTCAATGCTCAACTGAAACACTGGCACATCGGCTTCAGGGAACAGGTGCATGAGAATCGTCCATGCCCCGTGGTCGAGACCCCAAGTGTCGGTCTCATGGATGAGGGCGGAGAGTTTGGCGGTTTCCTTTGCCAGTTCGGGTGAGCCGGGCGCGGGATATTGGGCATCGAACAGCGCCTGCGGGAAGCCGCCGAAGTCGTGAATCGTCTCAGGTTTAGGTGCAATATTCACATGACTGCCGCGCGTGAGCCAATGCGCCGACACTACCAGAATGGCCGCTGGTTTTTTGCCTTCCTGTTTGAATTGTTCGCCGAGCTTTTTGAGACTGCGCGTGAAAGCGTTGTCCTCCAAAGCGTTCATCGGGCTGCCGTGCCCGACGAATAGTACAGGCATCTTCTCGGTGTGGGGCAAGGTTTCGGTCATCTTGGGAAAATCCTGAAGTTTCATTTTGCAGGCAAATAGCGGCAACAAGGCCAGTGATTGAAGAAATTTTTTTCTGTGCATGGCGACGTAGGTTTAAATGCCGATGTCGCAAATTTAGGTATTAAAACACTCAATTTGCAAAAGAGTTTTTTATGCGGCATTGGGCGTGTCTTCGACTATATTGGAGCATGAAGTCTTTCAGTTGCTTAAAACATTCGTTATGTGGCTGTTAGCGAGACAAGGAGATATGGTGAATGTTAAATTTTCACACCCCTACGACATTTGTCGTAAAATAATTTGCATTTACGACAAATGTCGTACACTTTTGCTGCATGGTCGGCACACAAGCCGATCACCACACCATGCAAAAAAAATCAGCAAACCAACCTTATCAGCCTAGCGAAGCCGAACTCGAAATACTCAACTTCGTCTGGGAACTTGAGCCGGTCGCTGTGCGCACACTCCACGAACGCATCACCGCGAGCAGGGACGTGGGGTACACCACCGTGCTCAAACAGGTGCAGCGACTCGTCGAAAAAGGGGGGCTCGAAAAAGAAGTGTCAGCAGATGGCACCCACCTCTATCGCGCCGTGGTGCGGGAGCAAGCGGTGAAACAGTTGCTCGTGGACAAAATGCTCCATGCCGCGTTTGGCGGCTCGGCGCTACAGATGATGATGCACGCGCTTGGCACCCAGAGGGCTTCACCCGAAGAATTGCAGGAACTCAAAAACTGGCTTGACCAACAAATTGCAAAGCCATGACACCATTCGATTCATGCTCCCTCGTCGCGCAGGCGCTTGGCCTCGCCCTTGCCCACTCTCTTTGGCAAATCACTTTGCTGTGGCTGCTCTTCAAAGCCCTGACTTGGCGTTTGCAACGGCACAACGACGCGGTTTATCTATTGGCATCGTGCGCTATGTTGGGAGCGTTGGCATGGGCCGCCGCGACGTTCTCCACAGAATACGGGCGGCTATCCGAAGCAGCTGTGGTTGCCGTTTTTGAAGAGCGCCTTTTGCAGTCGGCGAGCTCTGAAGCAGGCGAATCACTCGCGCAACCCATTGCCAAGCAATCTTCCTCGACGCATTGGCTCACCACTGGGCTGCGTTGGTTAGAGCGTCACGCGGCACCTATCGGCTGGGTTTGGTTGCTGTGCGCATCCCTTTTGTGGTTGCGCTTGTTGGGCGGCTGGTTGTTGCTGCAACGCTTGAGGCGACGCGATGTCACGCCTCCTGACGCGCATTTTCAAAACATCTGCGCAACGTGGGCGCGTCATTTGGGCATCGGTCGTTCGGTGCAATTGTTGGAGTCGGCGCGTGTGGTGGAGCCGCTCACGCTCGGATTTTGGAAACCCGTCATTTTGTTTCCAGTCGGGATGTTTGCTCGACTTTCCCCCGCGCAGGTGGAGGCGCTTTTGCTCCACGAACTCGCCCACATTCGCCGCCACGACTATGTGGTCAATTTGCTCCAACTCACGTTGGAGGCCTGCTTTTTTTATCACCCCATGTTTTGGCTGCTTTCAGGGGAGGCGCGTGCTCGCCGCGAGTTTTGCTGCGACGATGTGGTGCTGCGCCACACTTCCAACCCGCTCGTCTATGCCCAAACCCTGACGGATATGCAACACACCCTCGTTCACTCTCTCAACAATTTTGCTATGAAATCTACCGGAAGAAGTCATTTTGCCGAACGAATCCTGCGTATTGTGGGCATCACGCCACGGCGTTCCGCGCCCTCCACATGGTGGTTTCTCATGTTGCTGCCCTTGTTTGCTTTTCTAACCGTGTGGTGGCCTGCGGAACGGGTGGAAGCTTCCTCCGCGCCACTCACTCACACTTTGGTTGAGCCGTTTAGGGCTGCTCCTCACCCCAGCGTGCCATTGCAAAATGAGGACGCTCCTGCCCGACCTGTCTCGGCTGTCGCGCAAAACCTAACAGCCCTTGCCGACACGGTGCCGCCAAGCGGCCCATCCGTAGTGGTCGCAGCGGCTCCCTTGAAGTTGAATGTGTTTTATATCGGGGTGGACAACCCCCTGCGCATCGCCGCGTCGGGTGTGCCCGCCGATGAGTTGGTGCCTCGACTGGTGGGGGCAGGCTCCATATCGGGCAGCCATGGTGACTATGTGGTGCGAGTGACCGAGCAGGGAGATGTAGTGGTGCAAGTATATCGGAAACAAGGCGAGCAAGAGACCCTGCTCAGCAAGGAAACGTACCGAGCGAAGCGCATCCCCGACCCGACACCAAAGTTGGGCGGGCAATATACCAGCCGAAACATTTCACTCAGCAACTTGAGAGACATGCGTGGCGTGGAAGTGGTGCTGGAAAACTTTCTGTTCGACGCGACCTGCGAGGTGGAGGGATACGAACTGACGGTTTTGAGCAAAAGCACCGACCCTGTTTCGAGGGTGGTTCAAGGTGGTCAATTCTCCGATGAGGCACTGAAAGTGTTTAACCTCTTAGAGACGGACGGCGGCGCGGTTTTCATTGACGACATCCGCATCAAATGCCCGGGCGATGCAAAACCGCGCAAGGTGGGTGGGCTGGTTTTCAAGATTGGTGCGGCGGAATGAAGGCACTGCCCCACCCTCCGAAACTCCGCCAGCGATTTGTCGCGGGTTATCATCATTTCGATTTGCTTGGCACGCGCCGCATCAATCCGAAATCGTAGGTTAGGGTCAGGTTCATGTTGAATCGGGCAAAATTGAGGCCGGGCACATCGGGGAAAACGGAGGCAAGTTGAATCGCCAGCACACAAGGCGCTATTACGATGCCACCCGTAAGACCCAGTTCTGGCAAAAAAAACGGGGCATCTGCCTCGATTTTGCGAATGGCATTCAATTCGTTCACGTCAATATCGAACGACGACTCGCCCTTGGGGTAGGAAAGACGGGACAAACGCAATGCGAGGCCGCAGCGAAACATTTGGTCTTCATACATCAGACCCGGCTGCACGAAATAGCGACGGATGGTGAACTGTGAGAAATTGCCACCCCCGTAGTGGCTGAAAAGGTTGCCCTGCCCCACTCCGGCGAAAATACTGCCAGCACCGCGCTCAAATGATTGATATGCCCCCAAGCCCAATTCCAAGAACCGTATCACCGTCCCCACATCTTCTTTCCGACGCACCTCGCCTGTCGTAGTGGTCAGGGCATTGACCATGAACGCCCAATGTTGCTTGGGGCTGTAAACCCCCGCCGCCTCCACAGCAAAATAATTGCTGCCCCACGACATCCCTACACCTGCGTCGCCATCGCCTTTTTGTCCCAAAACCGGGATGTGTACGCTGTTGGGAGCGTAGTAGAAATGCTGAGCGCAAGCGTGTTGGCCAGCATAGAAGACAAAGGCAAACAGAAGCAGGGCAAGTCGCAGCATGGTGTAGCACAGGATTTTGGTGGGGATGGATGACAAAGAGCGCTTCTCGCGATTCATTGAGCATTGCTGATTGAAAATTGAACATTGCACATTCCCGACAATCATTTCTGAATTTGAAATTCAAAACTTGAATGCGCAATGAGCAATGTCCAATTTTCAATGAACAAATGACGATAAGACTACTTCTTCGAGGCGGCAGGCATTGCCTACCGTTTGAACGGGTTGGCAAACCGCTGGTCTTTGCGAGCTTGGTCGTCGGTGAGGGTGTGCAAGAAGGCGATAAGCGCCTGTTTATCCTCGTTGGAATAGTTGAAGCGTCTGGGCTGCCCGTTATTTCTCAGGTTGGAATGCAGGTTCGGGTGCGCCTGAATACCGGTGCTGTAAAAGTCCACGACTTCTTCCAAAGTCTGGAAGCGGCCATCGTGCATATAGGGTGCCGAGAGTGCGATGTTGCGCAGGGTAGGCACTTTGAAGGTGCCTTCGTCGGCGGGAATGTTGGTCACGGGCCCCACGCCTCGGTCGTCGGGGTGCGTCACCGCGTCGAGGCCGTTGCTGGCGTTGAAGAGCATGGGGCGACCCATGATGGGGCTGTGGCAAGAGGCGCAATTGGCTTGGTAAATTTGCAAGCCGCGATTTTGTTGGACATTGAAGCCTGCGAAGTTTACGTAAGAAGCGGCGCTAAAACCTGTTACTTTCGCTGCCTCCGCGTCGAATTTGCTTTGATAGGAACCCATCGCGTTCACGAAGTTGGAAATGGATTCTTTCACGCGGTTGGCCGTCACGAAATCATCGCCGTAGGCTTTTTTGAACAGCGGCGCGTAGTAGGGCTGCGATTGCACAGCGGATACCACTTCGTCCATGTGCATGTTCATCTCTCTGGGGTTGGTGAGCGATGCTTGGCTTTGCTCGGCTGCGGTCTCGGCGCGGTTGTCCCAGAAGAACCGGATGGCCTGCGAGCCGTTGAGGTCGGTACCATAGTAGGCGGAGAAGTTGGAGACCGAGGTCAGTGCGATGGAGTTGCGCTCGGTGGAGCGGTCGAAAACGCCCCGGCTGAAGGCCACGTCGTCGCCGAAGCCAAGTTCTTGCTTGTGGCAGCTCGCGCAGGACACCGTTCCATCCTTTGAAAGTGATTTGTCGTAGAACAACACACGGCCCAACACCGCTTTGTCGCGCTCCACTGGGCGCGGGAATAGCCCTGCGTTGCGCAGGTGAGTAGGGAAATTGGCCGTGTAGTCGTCGGGGATGTCAGGCAAGCTAAGGTATTGCTGTAGCAATGCGTAATCTTCCGGGTCATAGTAGTAGTAGTCGAAATCAGCTTTTTTGTTGCACGCTGCCGCTAGCATCAAAGCGCCGAAAAAAGCAAGAGCAGTTCTGATTTTTTTCATGGCTCCAAGTCTTTTTGTGATGGGTGAAGGTATGAAGTGTTTTTCGTCTCATTCGGCGGCGGGGCAATCAGTAGAACAAATGTAATGGCTTTCGCGCTGCCCGGTTTAGCGTTTTTTGTCAAAAACAAAATTCTTTTTCTTGAATGTGGCGAGGGAAAGACTTCCGAAAGTTAGAGCGTGCCCCAATTGATGCGCTTCGGTCGTCGCCTACTTTACTAAAAATTTAACAATGGTTAAGACGCATCTACCGCTCCAATGGTTGGTTTTAACTAAAAAACTTACTCAAGGATTTTGAAGGTGGTGCGGCGGTTGGCTTGATGCTCGGCCTCGGTGCAGCGCGAACACGGGCAGTTGACGGCAGGTTGGCGCTCGCCATAGCCCAAAGCAGACAGGCGGTCGGCCTCGATGCCGCGCGTTATCAGGTAGTTGACGGCGCTCTGGGCGCGTCGCTGGGAGAGGTTCTCGTTGTAGTTGTCGTTGCCCCGGCAGTCGGTATGGCTACCCATTTGGATACGAATGGCAGGGTTTTGTTTGAGCACTTCGGCCAATCGGTTGAGCGTTGGCTCGGCATCGGGGCGGATGTCCCACTTGTCGTAATCGTAGTAGATGTTTTCGAGCACGATTTCGCGGTCGCGGAATATCTTGTCGAGCACGATTTCGATTTCAAAGGTCTGCACAGGGTTTGCGGGGTCTTTGGCGATGCCCCGTGTGGAGAATCTCGCGCTGTTGGAGAGGTAGCCGTTCATCGAAGCGACGAAATTGTAGTCCATGTTTTCTTCCAGTTCCATGCTGAAATAGCCGTCGTCTTTTACTGTGAAGGGTTGTTTTTTGTTGCCAAAAGCAGCTTGTACCGCAGCGCCGGCGAGTGGTTTCCTACCCAATATCTTGCTATTCGGGTCGGCGGGGTTGGAGAAGATTTTTTCCAAGACATATCCTTCGAGCACGATTTTGTGCGCTACTGCCTGGGTAGGTGTGGTATCGAGTTTGGGCGGGGCGGGCGGTGGCACACGCTGTTCGAAGCGGTATATGTCGTCGCCCCGGCTGCCGGGGCGATTGCTGGTGAAAAAGCCTGATTTGATGAGGTCGCCTGGGTTGGTGGGCTTGGGGCCATTGCTGGCGGTGGCGCGGCGGTCTATGATGAATCCAAAATCATCCGCGCCACTGTTGATGGGCGATTTGAGGTTGATAGGGGGCGCCCATGCGTTGCGCTCGGATTTGTAGGTGCGGAAAATATCGAAACCGCCCATGCCCGGCAATCCATCGGAAGCAAAATAGAGGGTATCGGCATCGAGGGTTGGGAAGGCTTCGTTGCCCGGCGTGTTGATGTTCCGGCTGAGCAGTTTGGGGTCGTCCCAGCCACTTTCGGTGCGGGTGTTGCGCTGCACGGCATAGAGGTCGTAGCCGCCCCAGCCTTCGGGGTCGTTGCAGGAGAAGTAGAGCGTGTTGCCGTCGGCGCTCAGGGCGGGGTGCATGTAGTTGATTTTTTCTCTTTGAAAAGGCAGTGGTTTCGGCTCGCTCCATGTGCCATCGGCCACATATTTTTCGGAAACGTAGATTTTGCAAAAGGCATCGTCGCCTTTGTAGGCTCCTCTGGCACGCACGAAAAAAATCTCTGTGCCGAGGCTGTTGAAACATGGCGTGCCTTCGTTGTCGTTGGAGTTGAGAAAGTTGTCGAACACTTGGGCGCTGGCTCCGTCTGGCTCCACGATGAAGATGTCCATGAATTTGTGTCCCGTCCATGCGTATGAGCCTTCGCTTTTGCTCATGGCGCGGTCGCTGGTGAACACGAGCCGCCCGTCGCGGTAGAACACGGGGGCAAAGTCGTTTTGCGGGCTGTTGAAGGCTGCCGGCTCTGTTTTCCACCCGTTGGTGGGGGCTTCTTTGAGCCATCCCTCCGACACGGTGCAGGCGGTTATTTCTTTTCGATATTCGTAGGGCGAGCCGATTTCGATGCCGAGGTTTTTGAAAGCTTCGCGGGCTTCCGCGTATCGCTCCAATTTTTTCAGGGTGTAGGCATAACCTTGCAGGGCATCCGCGCCGTAGTTGTTGTCGTAGGCGGTTCTGTACCATTGGAGCGATTTTCCGTCTTGCCCGGTCTGCCGCAGCGATTCGGCAAGTTGGAAAGCGATTTTGCCTTTTTCGGTGCGTGTTTTGGCTTTTTCAAATTCCTTTTGCAGCAACGGGACGGCGACGGCGTATTGCTTGCGGTCGTAGGCGGTGGGGCCGTCTTTTATCTTGATGGTGTAATTGCAAGCAGCAAACAACAAGAGTAGCAGTATGGGTGGCAGTTTTGTGTTCATGCCCTGTTTTTTTGTTTTGGTAAATATAGTGGCGCAAATGTGGCATTTGCAGTTGTCTTGCGATTTGTTTTTGAAACTTGGCGACATTTTGTGCGTCGGAAGCGAGCATTGCGACCTGTAGTCGGGCGGCACTGCGTCGCGGATTTCTGGTTGGCGTGCCCAATGTCTGTACGATTTTCGCAATAGTGGCGTTTGAAACGAACTTCCTTTCTTTCAATCCTCTAAAATTTCTTTTTCCCAACTTATGAGAAAAGCACGTTTGCTGGTCATGTTCGTAGCAGGGGCCGTTTTTGCCTGCCCGGTGTTTTCACAACAAGACAAACCAGGACAACACCCTAAAAATGATGTGTTGCAAGAAAAAACGGGCAAAGTCATCCCCGATATTGCGGAGGATATCGAAGTGCTTGACAGAGAAGCGTACGCACCCCGCCCGCTCGATACCATGCAAGGCTTGGCCACCATTGCTTTCGGCTCCTGCAACAAGATACACATGCCACAGCTTTGGACTGAAATAAACGCCAACAATCCCAATCTATGGATTTGGCTCGGCGACATCATCTACGCTGACACCACCGACACCAAGGCACTTGCTGCGCACTACAAACGCCTCAAAACCAACCCCGATTACAAAAAACTCCGCTCCAAAGCACAAGTTATCGGCATCTACGACGACCACGACTACGGGCTAAACGACGGCGGAAAAGACCACCCCACCAAAAAGGGCGCGAAAAAATGTCTCATGGATTTTCTCGATGTGCCGATGAACAGTCCGGTGCGCAAACGCGAGGGCGCCTACACGTCGTACACCTTTGGGAAAGGTGAGCAACGCATCAAAATCATCATGCTGGATACGCGCTATTTCCGCGACGCGCTCGAACCTGACCCGGAAAAGAAAAGACGCTACGTCCCCAACTTGGAAGGCACTATCTTGGGAGAGGAGCAGTGGAAATGGCTTGAAAACGAACTCCGCACCACTAAGGCCAATCTCACTTTCCTCTGCTCCAGCGTACAAGTGCTTTCTGACGAACACCCTCACGAAAAATGGGGCAACTTCCCCAACGAACGCAAACGCTTGCTCAACCTCATCGCCCAAACCAAACCCAAAAATTTGATGATTCTTTCCGGCGACCGCCACATGGCCGAAATCTCGAAAATGGAAATACAGGGATTGCCCTATCCGCTTTATGACTTCACTTCGAGCGGCCTCACCCATATCCGCAGCGGCACCAGCGAAGCCAATCGCTACCGGGTGGGCGACATGATTTTGAAGCGCAATTTTGGCATCCTGAAAATTTATTGGGTCAACGACAAACCCGTCGTCACCATGCAGATACGCGGCCCTCAGAACGAATTGTTTCAGGAAATGGTGGTGAAGTATTGAGTTTGAGGGTTTGGGGGTTTGAAGGTTTGAGGGTTTGAGGGTTTGAAGGTTTGAGGGTTTGAAGGTTTGAGGGTTTCTGGTTTGAGGGTTTGGGGGTTTGGGGGTTTGGGGGTTTGGGGGTTTCTGGTTTGAAGGTTTGAAGGTTTGAAGGTTTGAAGGTTTGAGGGTTTGAGGGTTTCTGGTTTGAAGGTTTGAGGGTTTGGGGGTTTGAGGGTTTGAGGGTTTGGGGGTTTGAGGGTTTGAGGGTTTGGGGGTTTGAGGGTTTCTGGTTTGGGGGTTTCTGGTTTGAAGGTTTGGTTTGAGGAATTGTGCTTGGCGGCCCACAGTACTGGACATTCTTTCCAACCGCAGAGACGCGGAGGATTTCTAAAAGTTTGATTTTCAAAAAATATAAACTATAGGTTTCTACGGTGAAATTGAAAATGTCCCGTGGGAGTGTCCACAAAATTGTGTCACCCTAATTGGGGCGATGAGAAAACACAGGGAGGCACGGAGACACAGCGTTTTGGTTTTCACCAATTTACACTTCTTTGAGTGCAGCGTTCGCCGTGTAAAAAAACATACAGGAAGGTTTGACACGCTTTTCTAAACAGTCTCCACCCCCCAAACCAGAAACCCCCAAACCTTCAAACCAGAAACCCCCAAACCAGAAACCTTCAAACCCTCAAACCCCCAAACCAGAAACCCTCAAACTCCCAAACCTTCAAACCTTCAAACCAGAAACCTTCAAACCCTCAAACCCCCAAACCAGAAACCCTCAAACTCCCAAACCCTCAAACCTTCAAACCAGAAACCTTCAAACCCTCAAACCCCCAAACCAGAAACCCTCAAACCCCCAAACCAGAAACCTTCAAACCCTCAAACCTTCAAACCAGAAACCCCCAAACCCTCAAACCCCCAAACCCTCAAACCTTCAAACCCTCAAACCTTCAAACCTTCAAACCTTCAAACCCTCAAACCAGAAACCCTCAAACCTTCAAACCCCCAAACCCTCAAACCCTAAGAATGGATATTTCCTCGCCTGCCGATATCAAGACACTCATTGACACCTTCTACGCCAAGGTGCAAGCCGACGATGTGTTGGGGCATATTTTCAATGAGGTGGCACAAGTGGATTGGCCACACCACTTGCCCATTATGTATGCCTTCTGGGAATTTCTGCTGCTGGGCAATGCCGATGCTTATCGCGGCAACCCGATGCAAAAGCACATTGATTTGCACCAGAAGCATCCGCTAAAGGCCGAACACTTCGACCGCTGGTTGTCGCTCTTTCAAGCTACTGTGGACGAGCATTTTTCTGGCCCAGTGGCCGACGATGCCAAATTCCGCGCTTGGGCGATAGCCGAGACTTGGAAACCAAAGTTCGACGGGCCGTTCGCCGCGTATTAACGGGGTGAAGGCCGTGCCCGCCAAGCACTACTTCGGCAGTCGAATCTTGTAAGCCTTGCCAGTCTTGTTGGTGAGTTTGCTATCCACCAGCCACGGATTGTAGAGCTTGAGCATTCGGTAATTGGTTCCATTCTGGCGGGCGAAATCGCCCCAGTTGGCCACAGCGCCGCTGACCTCCACGATGCGGGATTCGGAGAGCGGCGGATAGAGGTGGTCGTCTTCGATGACGTATTCGTATTGAGCCGGGTTCGACATCACCTCCTTGATGGCTACGATGCGGAAGGGGTAGCGCATCGTCTCGTCGGCAGCGAGGTTGAGGTCGAAGAATGATTTGGCGCGTTGTTTTTCCATTTCCTCGGCGATGCGCCCAGGGCCGCCGTTGTAAGCGGCGGCGGCAAGCACCCATGAGCCAAGACGCTCCTTTTCTCTTTTTAGGTATTTGCACGCGGCGCGGGTGGCTTTTTCCAGATGATACCGCTCGTCCACCTCACTGTTCACCTCCAAGCCATAGCCGTCGGCGGCACTTTTCATGAATTGCCACACTCCCCGCGCACCAGCTGGCGACACGGCGTTGGAAAGGGCGCTTTCTGCCACTGCCAGATACTTCAAGTCGTTCGGCACGCCCTCTTCCTTCAATATCGGCTCTATCACCGGAAAAAGCGCATTGGCTCTTTTGATGGCCAATATGGTCTGCGAATGAAAATAGACATTGCGCAGCAGCTCGGCATCGAGGCGCTGGCGCACATCCCAGTTGTCCATCGGGAATTTTTCCCCACAAAAGCTAAAGTCTTTGTCGAGATTGATGGAGCGCACCGTCTGTGGAGGGTGCGCGGGGCGACTGCTCTTGTCGTCGTCGCCTTTGAAAGAAGAAACGAAAAGGAGCGCCAAACCGCCCATCATGCAGAGGTTGGCAACCAGGAGCATACGCACATTTTTTGTTAGGTTCATAGCGCGGAAGCTTTTGAAAAACGACGTGCAAAGTTAACGAAAAAGCGGCACGGGAAGTACCCCTAGCCGCTTTCGCATTTTTGTCGCACCCGTTGGCAGATGGTTTGATTGTCTTGAACTGACTATTGATGGGTGCATCTCAAATTGTCGCGGAACGTATCGCGGAACGGCCTTCCGCGCACCCCGGAGTATCGTTCTGGCTTACGGGCGCGACAATTTGAAATGCACTTCGACGCACTTTACATCAACCCCTCATTCGCAATGTCTATTAGACTTGTTGCGGCGGTCGGCTTGGCCGCACCTCGATTTTGCTTGGCAGGGTGCGCGGGTTCATTTTCAACAAATCCACCACCATTTGACCCAAATCTTCGGGCTGTATTTTCCATGCGTCGGCGGGGTTCGGTTCGTGGTTGTTGAAATGCGTGGCCACCGACCCGGGCATAATGGTGGAGCATTTGACCCCTGCATCGCGCAGGTCGAGCATGACGGCTTGAGTGAAGCCCACCAGACCGAACTTGCTGGCGTTGTAGGCCGACCCATTGGCGAAAAAATTGGTGCCGGCAAGACTAGCAATGCTGATGAAATAACCTTTGGCTTGAATGAGCGCATCCGCCGCAGCCTTGAGGCTGTAAAAAACGCCAGTGAGGTTGGTGTCTATGGTTTCGTGCCACTGTTCGAGGGTGAGCGACGTGATGGGCGCGAAATGACCTAGCCCGGCGTTGGCGATGAGCACATCGAGGCTGCCGAAGGTTTCGAGCGTTTTCGCCACGGCATTTTTCTGCGCGTCCCAGTCTCGCACATCGGCAGCAATGGCGAGCAGCTTTCCGGGACCGATGGTGGAGAGTTGGCGGGCTGCCGCGTCGGCTGTTTCCTGATGGCGGCTGGTGATGGCGACGTTCATGCCTTCTTTGAGCAGGCTTTCGGCGATGCCGTAGCCGATGCCTCTGCTGCCCCCGGTGACGAGGGCTGTTTTTCCGTGCAAATGATTCATAGTGGCGGGTAAACGCGGCAAAGGGCAAATGGTTGCTGCGTGACGTCGGGGGCTTTGCTTGGGCAGCGGCCTATCACCTAAGATGATGGCGATTGGGCAGAATTAAGTGCTTGTCAATACCATACTCAGACATAATTTTGAGGAAAAAATGGCAACTACTGGCCCTCTATCATACTTCGCGCCGTTAGGTTTTGAGCATGGTTAAAAGCACAATCTGTTCAAAATCAAGGAGAGCAATCATGAGTATCTTACCATACTACCGGACATTTTTCACACAACGCCACAACGATGTGAAGTGCAAAGCGGGCAGAGTCAATTCGTTGTGTCGTCGTGGCGTCGTGGCGTCGTGGCGTTGTGTGAAATAAAAATGTCCGGTAGCACGGTATCTTACAAATCCTGGCGAATCAAGGCATAAATCTTGGCGAATCACGACATAAAATGCAGCATCTGAACTTTGAAGTAAAAGCCCGCACCTCGCGTCAAGCCGACATCCGCGTCTGGCTGCTCGCCAACGGTGCCGAACTGCGCGGCACAGATTTCCAGACAGACACCTATTTCAAAATGCCGATGGGTGCCGGGCGGCTCAAATTGCGGCAAGGAAACATCGAAAACAACCTGATTCACTACCAGCGAAGCGATGATGCCGAGGCAAGAGTCTCCGATGTCGCGCTTGCCCCGGTAGCCGATGCCGCAGCATTGAAAAATATCCTCACGAGGGCACTTGGTGTGTGGGTAGAGGTGAAAAAACGCCGCGAAATTTATTTCATCGAAAACGTAAAGTTTCACTTGGACGAATTGGAGGGCTTGGGGCAGTTCGTTGAGATTGAAGCCATCGCAACAAACCCTGACATTCCGCTGGAACGTTTGCAGGCACAATGCGCCCATTTTATGGCCATGTTGAACATTCTACCCGGCGACATTGTGGCGGCTTCTTACAGCGACTTGCTTCTCCCCCAACCAGCAAGCGCGGCAAGTGAGGCTGGTGCGCGTTAGACGCATTTTTTCTACCTTTGTCGCCCAAATTTATGGGACGCATCCTCGCCATTGACTTCGGCCTCAAACGCACCGGCTTCGCGGTGACCGACCCCCTGAAAATCATCGCTACCGCACTGACGACCGTGCCAACACACGAGGCTTTTGATTTTTTGAAAAAATACTGCGCAGAGGAAGAAGTGGAAAGTTTCGTGGTCGGCTTGCCGATGCATCCCGATGGAAACCCTGCCCAAATAGCGCCGCAGGCCGATGCCTTTGCCGAAAAACTGAAAAAACTTTTCCCCGACAAACCCGTTATCCGGCAAGACGAGCGATACACTTCCAATGAGGCCAAGCGAATCATTCTCCAAAGCGGCATCAAAAAACAAAAACGCCGCGACAAGGCTTTGGTGGACAAAATCGCCGCTGCCCTGATTTTGGAGCAGTATATGCAGGAGCACTTTTGGGGAGGATAAGGGTAGAGGCGGCCTTTAAAAACCGAAAAATTGCTTTGAACCGACTATAACACACAGACAAAATGATATTGCCGATTTACGCCTACGGGCAACCCGTTTTGAAAAAAGTAGCTGTTCCAATCGAAGCGGATTATCCTGACTTGCAAGAGCTCATCGCCAGTATGTGGGAGACGATGTATCACGCCGATGGGGTTGGGCTGGCCGCGCCGCAGATTGGTCTGGGCATCCGGCTTTTTGTGGTTGACACGCTCCAGTTGGACGACGACGACGAAAAAAAAGCAAAAATCAACGGTTTCAAAAAAGTGTTCATCAACGCCCAAAAAGTGGAAGAGGACGGCACCCCTTGGACCTATGAGGAAGGCTGCTTGAGCATCCCGCGCATTCGCGGCGATGTGGAACGCCCGGAGTTCGTGCGCCTGCGCTACTTGGACGAGCAGTTCGTGGAACACGAAGAAACATTCACCGGCGTGAACGCACGGGTGGTGCAGCATGAATACGACCACATCGAGGGCGTGCTTTTCACCGAAAAATTGAAGCCGCTGAAGAAGCGGCTCATCCAGCGAAAATTAGAGGATATCCGGGTCGGGAAAATCAAAACCGACTACAAAATGAAATTTGCCGCCACCAAGTGATTTTTTAACCAAAAAGGAACTTTGAGCCATTGCGTCGCGTTGGGCGGCGCAATGGCTTTTTTTATTTTGAAAAGCGCCCCTTGAAAACACGTTCATGGAATTTTATTTGACGCTCGTCGAAAAACAGATTCCACACGAGAAACGATTATTGCGCAAAACGTTTCCGCCGCTACTTTTGCACCATGATTTCAGAACAGCAGGAAAAACTACTGAAACGAGTGGAAGAGTTGTTTCTCCGCTACGGCATTAAAAGCCTAACGATGGACGACGTGGCGCGAGAACTGGGCATTTCCAAAAAAACCCTCTATCAGTTCGTTGACAACAAAGATGACCTCGTGCTAAAAGTGATGGAGCGCCACATTCAGGAAGACTGCGCACAGGCAGACGCCCTGAGGGCAGAGTCGAAAGATGCATTGGACGAAATTCTTAAGGTGATACATTACAACGCCGTGGATTTGGGCCGCATGAAGTCGAACATCGTGTTCGAGATGCAGCGCTACCACCCAGCAGCTTGGGAAAAGATGGAGCAGTTCACTTGGGAATTCATGTACAGAATCGTGCTCGACAACCTCGAATGGGGCATCCGCGACGGCCTCTACCGCGCTGATTTCGACGCGGACATCATGGCCCGAATGCACATAGCCACCATGCTCCAACTGTTCGACGAGCGCATCTTCCCAAAGCCCCCTTATTCCCTCGAAAAACTCTTCAAAGAATACATGGAACACTACCTCTACGGCATCATTTCCGAAAAAGGGTCACAAATTTTGAAAGCAAAACTATCCTGATATGCACCCTCTTCATTCCATCAAATCGCTGCTCGCCAGCATCCTAATCCTCTCCCTGCACAGTGTGGCCGCGCAAACGAGCATGAGCCTATCGGATTGCATTGACTATGCTCAGAGCAACCATCCCGACATAAAAGTGGCCCAGTTGCAGATACGCGATGCGGACTGGCAAATCAAGGAAAACAAGGCTACCGGTTTGCCACAACTATCCGGGGGACTCAACTACCAGTATTTCATTCAGCGCCCCGGCATTCCGCAGAGCGCCCTTTTCCCCGGGGGCGGCGACGAGAAAGTCTATTTCAACGCTTACCACAGCCTCACGCCCAGCCTTTCGCTCAACCAACTTTTTTTCAGCAACAGCTATCGCATCGCGCTAAAAGCATCAGAATACTACCGCGATTATGTGCAAGTGCAAATGGCCGTAGCCAAGCAAAAGGTGCGGAATCAGGTCATTGACGCTTATTTGCCTGCCTTGCTCCTCACCGAGAATCTCGCCATTCTCGACAAAAACATAGGCAACGTGGAGAAACTCCTCAACGAGACGAAGGCCATCAACCAAGCCGGTTTTGCCGAACAACTCGACGTGGACAGGCTCGAACTCTCCCGCTCCACCCTTATAAGCGAACGCAACAACCTCGTGCGCCAACAAGCAATCGTGGTGGATGCCCTCAAGCTCGCCATGGGCAAACCCATCGCCGAACCGCTCACCCCCTCCGACAACCTCAGGAAACTGCTGGCCGAATATGGGGAAGCCGACTTCGCCGCCGAGCTCAACCTGATGAACCGCCCCGAATACGTTCAATTGCTCAAAGGACGCGAGCTGAACGCCCTTCAAACCGAGATTTATCGCAAGCCATGGATGCCTACCGTGGCCGGCTTCGTGCAGTACCAACCCGGCTGGCAAGGCGGCTTCGGCGACGACACCAAGTGGTTTTTCATTCCGGCCGCCGTCGCGGGCGTGTCCATCAACGTCCCGATTTGGGATGGCGGCGGCACGAAAGCCAAGCGCGAGCGAGCCATCATCGCCGAGCAGACCATCGAAACGCAAAAGCAATTGCTCGAAAACGTCATCACCTTCGAGGTCGAGAACGCGCGCAAGCAATATCTCAACGCGCAAGAACGCATGATGAACCAAATAAGAAACCTTGACCTCGCGCAGCGCATCTACGACACCACCCAGACAAAATACAAAGCAGGCATCGGCTCCAGTTTTGAAATCACCCAGGCCGAGCAGTCACTTTACGCCGCGCAGCAAAGTCTCATGCAGGCTCAATACGACCTGTTGTCGGCAAAAACCGCATTGAGAAAAGCATTGGGCACGAACTAACACCTCTCGTCATTCTTCCATTTCAAAAACCGACCACCAGCCATGCTTTTATTCTCATGCTACCTGATCTTCAGAGTTTTAAAACTAATTTTCAAAAATGAAAAATAAAGACCTCCTCCAGATTCTCATCTTCGGCACCGTCGTCGCGCTACTCTCTGCCTGTGGCGGCGGCACGCCCGACCCTGCCGTCCAATTGGCGGCACTTAAAGACCAAAAAGCCCAAATAGAAGCGGAAATCGCTGCGTTGGAAAAAGCAGTCGGCAACACGAACGGCGCGGAACGGCGCGTGAAGGTTGTTGGTCTCAGCGAGATGAACCCCACCGTGTTTCGCCACTACATTGACCTGCAAGGCCGCGTGGACGCGGAAGAAAACGTGGCCGTGACCGCCAAAATACCCGGCACCCTCACCCGTGTGTTGGTGAAAAATGGCGACCAAGTGAAGAAAGGCCAGCTCCTTGCCCAAGTGGACGACGGCGTGATGCTCAAAAGCCTCGCCGAGCTGGAAAGCCAGCTCAAAACCGCCGAAGACATCTACAACCGCCAGAAAGGCTTGTGGGAGCAAAAAATCGGCACCGAAGTACAGTTCATACAAGCCAAGTCGCAAAAGGAAAGCTTGGAGAACGCCATCGCCACCATGAAGGAAAACTGGGGCCAGACCAAAATCTACGCCCCCATCAGCGGCACGGTGGACATGGTCATCCTGAAAATCGGCCAAGCGATTTCGCCGGGGATGCCACTTTGCAACATCATCAATCTCAGCCAATTGAAAGTGGTGGGCAACGTGACAGAAGCTTATGCGGCCAAAGTGCGAAAAGGCGACCAAGTGACCGTGTTTTTCCCTGATTTGAAAAGAGAAATCAGCACACGGGTCACTTATGTCAGCAAAACCATTGACCCCAACACACGCACGTTCGCGGTGGAGTGCGCGTTGCCTAGCAGCCCCGATTATCGCGCCAACATGGTGGCTGTGATGAAAATCATTGACTATCAAAACCCCAACGCCATCGTGGTGCCTGTCAACCTGATTCAGACTGCCGAGGACGGCGATTTCGTGATGGTGGCCGAAAAGAACGGTGAGAAGCAGGCAACCGCCAAAAAAGCGGCCGTGAAGCAGGGCAGCAACTACAATGGCATGGTGGAAATCGCTTCTGGCCTCAAAAAGGGCGACTTCGTGATTTCGACCGGCTTTCAAGACGTGAACAACGGAGAGACCATCGCTTTCTGATGGTGGCGCAACGGCTTCATCATTCCGACACCCGCCATTCAGATGTACGTCCCACCCCACTTCTCATTCGCCGAACAGGCCGAGGTCGTGGCCTTCATGCAGCGATTCAACTTTGCGGCCATCGTGTCGCAAGTGGATGAGCAGCTTTTCGCCACGCACTTGCCGTTCGTGGTGGAAGAGACGAAGACGGGCGGGCTGCGCTTGCTGGCACATTTTGCCAAAGCAAACCCACAGTGGAAAAACTTGGAGACACAAACGGCGCTCGTGATATTCAGCGAGCCACACGCCTACATCTCGCCCAGCCTCTACGAGAAAGAGCAAAACGTGCCGACTTGGAATTACGTCGCTGTGCATGTGTATGGTACGCCGCGACTGATGCTGGAAGAAAAAGCCGCCTTCGACCTGCTCGAAAAGCAAATGCAAACCTTCGAGAAAGAATACCTTGAACAATGGGCGCGGCTCTCACAAGACTACAAAAATGCGCTGGTGAAAGGCATCGTGGCTTTTGAAATGCCTGTGGAAAGATGGGAGGCCAAGCGAAAACTGAGTCAGAACAAAAGCTCGCGGGAGCAAGCAAACGTCGCGGCGCATTTGCTGGAAAGCGAAGACGGCGCGGCGCGGGAAGTGGGAAAGGCTATGCAGCAGCTATATGGGAAGGGGCTTCGGTTCGCGCCATGAGCATCATTTGCTCTCGTTGGGAATCGTGGACAAAAACTCAGATGCACGAGCCTGCGGCTCAGACATAAGGCACTGCAAGTTGTCCGCAAAATCTTGCAAACCACCCACAACCGCCTCAATGAGTTTTACATAGGCAGTTTGTTGGCCTTCAGCAGAAAGCGACCGCACAAACTGTTCCCATTGACGAAAAAAGAACAGTCTGTCGGCATCGTTGTGGAGCGAATTATACCCAGATTAAAGAGGATTTGAACCTGCCGGTTGGCAAGGCAGGGATTTCCTTGATTGATTTGCATGATTTCCAAAGGATTGCGAGCACCGTTCGTTCAAAACCACCTTGTCAGACCCTGTACTCAGGGGCTTGCCCGGCCAAGTGAAGCGGACGGGGCTGATTTGCGTTGACTATAAAAAGATGCAATAGTCTTTCAAGTTCTATTGTTTCGAGCGAGTTCATTTTCAAAAAATTGAATGTTGTGATTGACAATGGAAACAAGTTTCAAAAAAACATTGCGAAGCACCTCCAATTCATCCTTTGTAAGCACCATTCTAAATCCCGCTTCATCCATGACTGAAACCGCAAGTTGTTGCTCGTAAAGCCGTTTTCGGGATTCGAGATATTGAACGAGGTTTTCGAGTTCTTCTTTGCTCGTAAGCATATAGATTTTTTTCAAACACGAAATTACCCCATTTAAACCAGACCAACGAACTTAATATCCAGTCAAATCAACGATATGAAAGAATTCAAACCCACCAGCTGGTCCATTGACAACCGGACGAGCATATTCATCATCACCGTGCTCATCACCTTCGCGGGTTTGATGTCGTACAACTCACTTCCCAAAGAACAGTTCCCCGATGTGGTGGTGCCGACCATTTTCGTCTCCACTATCTACCCCGGCGCATCGCCGAGCGACATGGAGCAATTGGTCACCAAGCCCATCGAAAAACAATTGAAGGGCATCAACGGGGTGAAAAAGGTGACCTCCAACTCCGTGCAGGACTTCTCCAGCATCATCGTGGAGTTCAACACCAGCCTCGATGTGGTCATCTGCAAGCAAAAGGTAAAAGACGCGGTGGACAAAGCCAAACGCGACCTTCCGACCGACTTGTTGGAAGACCCCGCCGTGACGGAGTTCGACATCTCCGAAATCCCCATCATGAACGTAAACATCGCGGGCGATTTCAGCCTCGACAAGCTCAAGGATTACGCGGACAAGCTCAAAGACCGCATCGAAGAGATGCGCGAAATCACCCGCGTTGACCTCGTGGGCGCTTTGGACAAAGAGGTGCAAGTAAACGTGGACAAATACAAACTGAACGCCGCTAGCCTTACTTTCCGCGACATAGAAAACGCGCTGGCATTTGAAAACATGACCATCTCGGCGGGCAACGTGGACATCGGCGGCATGACCCGCTCCGTCTCCATACGAGGCGACTTCAAGGATGTGGAACAAATCAAAAACATCATCGTCGCCTCGCAGTCGGGCGCCATGCTCTACCTCAAGGATGTGGCCGAGGTGAAAATGGGGCATCAGGAGCAAGAAAGCTTCAGCCGCCTCAACGGCAAAAACGTCATATCGCTCAACGTCATCAAACGCGCCGGCGAAAACCTCATCAACGCCTCCGACAGAATCAAGGAAGTCGTGGACGAGATGAAAGCCAACGAGTTCCCGCCCAACCTCGAAGTCAACATCACCGGCGACCAAAGCCGCGCCACCCGCGTCACGCTCCACGACCTCATCAACACCATCGTCATCGGCTTCATCCTCGTGGCGCTCATTCTGATGTTTTTCATGGGAGCCACCAATGCCATTTTCGTGGCGATGGCCGTGCCGCTCTCCATGTTCATTGCCTTCATGGTATTGCCGAGTTTGGGTTTCACGCTCAACATGATTGTGCTTTTTGCCTTCCTGCTCGGTCTCGGCATCGTGGTGGACGACGCTATCGTGGTCATCGAAAACACACACCGCATTTATCACGACGAGCCTAAGTTGAACATCGTGCAAGCCGCCAAAAAGGCCGCCGGCGAGGTGTTCCTCCCCGTGTTGTCGGGTACCGCCACCACGCTCGCGCCATTCGTCCCATTGGTGTTCTGGGGCGGTATTTTTGGCAAGTTCATGCACTACCTGCCCGTCACCATCATAATCACGCTCACGGCCTCGTTGTTGGTGGCCTACATCATCAATCCCGTGTTCGCCGTGTGGTTCATGGGCGACCCGAAACGCGAGGGCAAAGCCATTGACCCCGCCAAAAAACGCCGCCGCACCATAGCGGGCTACGCGCTGTTTGCGCTCGCCACACTTTGGTTCTATGCTTCCGGCAATTATGGGCTGGGCAACTTCGCCGTCACCTGCGCCCTGTTTGTCGTGCTGTATCGCTTTGTGTTGGAAAAAGCCGTTCGGTGGTTCCAGCAAAAAGGCTGGCCCGCCGTGCAGACCGGTTATGCCAAGTTTCTCAAATTTGCCCTCGACCGCCCCTGGGCCATGTTGGGCGGCACCACCTTCCTGCTCTTCTTTTCATTGTTCATGACCGCCTCGCGGCAAGCCAACATCGTCCTCTTCCCGAGTGCCGACCCCAACTTCATCTATGTCTATATGACCCTGCCCGTAGGCACCGACGTGAAGGTGACGGATTCGCTTACTCGCGTGTTGGAGCAGCGCGTGGTGGGAGTGTTGGGAGAAAACAACCCCATCGTGGAGTCGGTCATCAGCAACGTCGCGCTCGGCGCTTCCGAAGACCAATTCGACCGCTCCGCCACTTCCAACAAAGGCAAAGTGGGCGTGGCCTTCGTGGAGTTCAGCCAGCGCAAAGGCGCGAACACCAAAGAGTTGATGGACAAAATCCGGGAAGCCACCAAAGGGAGCATCCCCGGGGCAGAAATCGTGGTGGACCAAGAACAGGGCGGCCCGCCTGCACCCAAGCCAATTTCCGTGGAAATAACTGGCGAGGACTTCAAACAACTGACCATCGTGTCGCAGGCCGTGAAGCGCTATTTGGACTCGCTCGCCATTGCCGGCGTGGAAGAGTTGCGCAGCGACCTCATCGTGTCCAAACCCGAAATCAGCATACAGATAGACCGCGACCGCGCCAACCGCGAAGGCATCTCCACTGCCCAAATCGGTGGCGAGTTCCGCACCGCCATTCTGGGCAAAGAGGCCACCAAATTCAAAGATGGCGAGGACGAAATCCCGGTCAATATCCGCCTTCAAAAAGACCAGCGCGACAACATCAATGCTGTGGAAAACCTAAACATCACCTTCCGCGACATGAACATGGGCGGTGTGTTGCGCTCTGTGCCAATGGCCGCTTTGGCCGAGGTCAAATACACCAACACCTACGGCGGCATCCGGCGCAAAGACCAAGAGCGCATGGTGACGCTTTCCTCCAACATCACCGCCGAATACCAACCCAAACAGACAGAAGTCATCAATCGAGTGAAAGCCGCATTGGCAGCCTATCCGCAGGAAGATGGCGTGAAAGTGGCTTTTGCGGGTGAAGACCAAGAATTTGTGGATGCGTTCAACTTTCTGGGGCGCTCGCTCATCATCTCGATTTTCATGATTCTGCTCATCCTCGTTACGCAGTTCAACTCCATTGGTAAGACACTCATCATCCTCACGGAGGTTGTGTTCTCCATCATCGGGGTACTGCTTGGCATGGCAATATTCAACATGGATTTCTCCGTCATCATGATGGGCGTGGGCATCGTGGCCTTGGCGGGCATCGTGGTGCGCAACGGGATATTGCTAGTCGAGTTCACCGACATCTTGCGAGAACGAGGCATGGCCGTTCGAGAAGCCGTCATCGAGGCGGGTAGGATTCGTATGACCCCCGTGCTGCTCACGGCCACCGCCACTATTCTCGGCCTGATTCCCCTGGCGGTAGGTTTCAACATTGACTTCGTCAGCCTTTTTGAAACGGGCAACCCGAAAATTTTCTTCGGCGGGGACTCCGTGGCCTTCTGGGGGCCGCTGTCGTGGACGATTATTTTCGGTCTCGGCTTCGCCACTTTCATCACGCTCGTCATCTTGCCTGTCATGTATCTGAAAGGCAAGCAGGTAGTGGATTGGTGGGGGAAGAAGGTGTAGGCATACTCAGATTAAAGCGGATTTGAGCCAGCCGGTTGGCAAGGCAGGGAGACTCTTGATTGATTTGCATGATTTTCAAAGGATTGCAAGCGTCGTTCGTTCAAAACCACCTTGTGTTGACTATAAGTTGAATTCTCATCAATACGAAGCCCCCGTCCGATATGCTCGGGCGGGGGCTTCCCGTTAATAGCGCCGTCGTGCAAAAGCTTGAAACGACCGACGCACACGAACTGACCGTGACGGTGTGCCCCTCGGACTTCGCCCTGCCCGGGGAGCACGGATACCTCAACTTTCGGGTGAGGAACCTTGTGGACAGGTTCTGCGGGTGCGAGTGACGGGGGGGGGCACGGCAACGCATTGTTGGGCAAAAAACGCCCCGCGCGGGGGAAAATTCCGCCCCAAAGCCTTGTCCGACCGCGAAGTTTTTGGCTAACTTTGTTGCGCGAAACAAATGGCGGCCCTCGCCCCGCGCCCAAAAGCCGCCACTCCCTTCGCCTCCTAAATTTTTTGAGACAATGAAAAAGTCAATTTTTGCCCCCCCCCGCACGACCCTCGCGCTCACGGTAGCGGCCCTGCTCCTCCTGAACATCGTCGTTTCTTGCCACCGCGAGCAGGCCGAGCGGCAAATGCCCGCGCCGCCGAGCGACGTACAGGTGACTGAGCGGGCGACTTGTACCACTTCCGGTTACTGCAACCTCGAAGTCACGGCATTGGAAGATGCGAATCTTGCACTTTGCGGAGACCTTGGAGAAATTCCAGGGCCATTGGATAATTGCAATTCTGGATGCAATCCTAATTTTGACAAATTATTGGAAGGTTTCTTTCCTGAAAATGTGACAAGAGAACGATGCCTCTCGGAAAACGGCTCTGTCTGTATAATCAATAATGAGCCAGATACCGTGACCGTACGAGTAAAAATCGGCAGTGGAACTACGTTACAATTTAGCATCCCACCCGGGCAAAAGCGCTGTTTTCACACCTCCAATTGCACGGATACAAACGAAGATTGCTTTTAGTATGAATAAACTCGCACTAACGGCAGGGTGTTCATCTTTAAGTCTTCGAACTCCGGCGGGCTTGGGCCTGCCCGCCGGAGATTCGACATATTGGCAATATAGTGACTTTTTGACTATGTCAAGATATGTGTACTTCATTTTCGTTTTTTTAACGGTGGTTTGCCAAAGTGCCTCTGCTCAGTGCCCGCCGTTGGAACCAATTATTGGTCCTATGACACCTCAAGCCTGCCTCAGCATAAATCCAGAGATATACTCCATCCCCAACTCCACCGATGCCAATCTCGTATGGACGCTTTCCACAAACCCTCCTAACATAGGGCAGTTTGTGTCCCCCCCTTCTGGCGAGTTCGTGGCGATTGACTGGAACAATGCTGGGACAGCCCAACTATGTGCCACCCCCACCAATCCTTGCTATGGTAACAACCCTATATGCCTTGATATTTCCATCTCCCCATATCCCGTGATGGATTACGTTTCCGACATAACCGTTTGCTTAGGCGAGCAAGTGAGTGTGACTTTCAACGGTCCGCCGGGACAGACCTACGAGTGGACGGCAAGCAACCAATTCACGGGCATCCCCCCTTCCGGCTCCGGCGACATTTTTTTTATTGCTGCCGAAGTTTTTGTGCCGACAACGAGTATCATCCTTGTCTTCCCGTATGTGGGCGCGTGCCGAGGTGCTGGGAAAGTTTTCTACATCACCGTCCTCCCCACGCCCAGCGCGAACGCGCCCCCACCCGTCACCGCCTGCGCCGGAGCGCCCGTCAGCGTCGCCCTCTCCGGCAGCCCCGGCGCCACCTTCGCATGGGAAAACCCCAACCCCGCCATCGGACTGCCAACCAACGGAACCGGAAACATCTCGTTCACCGCCGCAAGCGTCGCCCAGCAGGAATTCGCCAACATCACCGTCACCCCCCTCTACACCCTCGGCGCCGTCTCCTGCCCCGGCCCATCCGTCACCCTCACCGTCACCGTCAACCCCGCCCCCACCACCGACGACCCGCCAGACGTCTCCGTCTGCGCCGGCAGGTCTGCCGTCGCCGTTCAGCCTGCCGTCCCCGGCGCCGCCTTCAACTGGACGAACAACAACCCCGCCGTCGGCCTGCTCCCCGCCGGAACCGGAAACATCGCGTTCACCGCCGCGAACGTCGCCGCCACCCAGACCGCCACCGTCACCGTCACGGCCTCCGCACTCGGGCTGCCCCGGCCCACCGCAGACCCTCGCCATCACCGTCAGGCCAAGGCCCAACGCCGCACAACTGCCCAACATCGTCGCCTGCGCCGGCGCCCCCGTCGCCGTCAACTTCTCCGGCTCCCCCGGCGCCACCTTCAACTGGACGAACAACAACCCAACCGTCGGCCTGCCACCCGCCGGAACCGGAAACATCGCGGCCATCGCCGCCCCCGTCACCCAGACCGAGACGGCCACCGTCACCTATGTCCCCGAGCTCGACGGCTGCGCAGGCCAGCCCCGAACCTTCCTCGTCACCGTCAACCCACTGCCCCTCATGCAGGCCCCCGGCGATGTCACTTCCTGCGGCGGCGAGCAGGTCCTCGTCGGCTTCGACGCGCCGCCCGGAACCAACTTCCAGTGGGCCAACGACAACCCCTTCATTGGACTGCCACCCGCCGGAACCGGCTCCCTCATCGTCTTCACCGCGACCCAGTCGCCCGTGCAGCAGACGGCCAACATCACCGTCACCCCCGTCGCCCTCGGCTGCGCAGGCCAGCCACAAACCTTCTCCGTCACCGTCGCCGCCACCCCAACCCTCAACCCGCCGCCCAACGTCACCGTCTGCGGCGGCGCGCCCATCGCCGTCACCTTCTCTGGCTCCCCAGGCGCCGCCTTCCACTGGACGAACAACAACCCCGCCGTCGGCCTGCCCCCAGCCGGAACCGGGAACATCGCCGCAACCGCCGCAACCGTCACCGCCACCCTCTCGGCCACCCTCACCGTCACCCCAGTATCGCCACAGGGATGCCCCGGCCAGCCGCACACCCTTGTCGTCACGGTCGAGAAATGCTGCGCCACCTCCGCCGGAACCCTCGACACGGCCGCCCTCAACGCCTGCGGAACCGCCACACTCGCCGTCGCCCTGCCCGGAAACCACGCCCTCGAGCCGGGAGACACCCTCCGCCTCATCCTGTACACCAACCCCCAAGACCCCATGGGCAGCATCGTCCAGTACTCCGACTCGCTCCTCTTCCCCTTCCTGCCCGGCGTCATGCACCCGACAGCTTACTTCGTGGCCGTCATCGCGGTAAGCCACTCCTCCAAACGAGCAGCATCAACGCCGCGGCCCCCTGCTTCTCGCTGGCCAAGGGCCCCGTGGCCCGGTGGCGGCCCAGGCCGGCCATCGCCGTCGGCAGCCCCCCCGAGGCGGTGTGCCGCGACGGCTGCGCCGACGTGCTGTTCGCCCTGACGGGCACCCCGCCCTTCGGGTTCGAGTGGCTGGTGGAGCAGGGCGGGCAGACGCTGCTGTGGCGGCAGGAGACGACCGACGCACACGAACTGACCGTGACGGTGTGCCCCTCGGACTTCGCCCTGCCCGGGGAGCACGGATACCTCAACTTTCGGGTGAGGAACCTTGTGGACAGGTTCTGCGGGTGCGAGTGACGGGGGGGGGCACGGCAACGCATTGTTGGGCAAAAAACGCCCCGCGCGGGGGAAAATTCCGCCCCAAAGCCTTGTCCGACCGCGAAGTTTTTGGCTAACTTTGTTGCGCGAAACAAATGGCGGCCTTCGCCCGCGCCCAAAGGCCGCCACTCCCTTCACCTCCTAAATTTTTGAGACAATGAAAAAAGTCAATTTTTGCCCCCCCGCACGACCCTCGCGCTCACGGTAGCGGCCCTGCTCCTCCTGAACATCGTCGTTTCCTGCCACCGCGAGCAGGCCGAGCGGCAAACGCCCGCGCCGCCGAGCGATGAGACGAGCACCGAACGGGCACCTTGCAACGACCCAAGCCTTTGCAACCTGTCGGTGACGGCCTTCAGCGACGCGAATCTTACCCTCTGCGGTAGTTTCCCACAAACTCCAGGCCCGCTGGATGATTGTGATTCTGGATGCGACCCCACTTTTGACAAGAAATTGTCCGGTTTTTTCCCAGAAAATACACCAAGAGAACATTGTATTGATTTGTCCGGCAGGCTCTGCATCACCAATGACAGCGCCACGGACACGGTGAAGGTCGAGGTGGTGTTCGACAACAGCACCCCCGCCGTCGTTGACATCCCGCCTCTCGAGAAACGTTGTTTCCGAACCAACGCCAACTGTACCGTTACCGGAAGTGGCTGTCAATGACCGTTTTTGACACGCAAGCCGCAACACTTCATGCAATGCTGGGCTTGACGCGGCGCGGCGCATTTTTCCAATACCAAAATTTCATGGAGGGTTCCGGCTTTCCAATCTATGTGACACAAGGCGATGCGGAGCCTGTCTCAAAAGGTTGACAAAGTTGATACGGTTGATGAAAGTTGATATGTGGAGTGAAAAACGGCATGAATCTCTGCCTTTCCGAATCAAAATATCAACCTTCATAAACTTTGATAAACCCTCATCAACCTTTTGGGACAGCATCCTCATCTTTTCCGCTCAAACGCTCGTCTGACTTTTCCCATGAAAAAATATCTACCCGTTCTGGTGGCGGCTCTTCTTTTTGGTTGTCGGCATACCCTTGCCCAATGTCCCCCGCTCGAGCCGATTGTCGGCCCGGAGAACCCTCAAATGTGCTGGCAACAACTATCCACCTACTCGATACCCAACTCTGATGCGGCCAATCTGGTGTGGACGCTCAACCCGCCGCCGCCCGCCATCGGGTCGTTTGTGGGGCCATCCGCGGGACAAAGTGTGAACATCGTTTGGGTCGACCCCGGAGCCGTGCAGTTGTGCGCCACGCCCACCAATCCCTGCTATGACAACACACCTGTTTGCATGAGCATTAACGTTATTCCCCCTCCAGTTTTTTACGGCTTCCAAAACATAACCGTATGCAGCGGAGAGTATGTGCACGTTGATTTTTACGGGCCGGGAGACCCGGTAGCAGAGTATTACTGGGTTTGTTACCAACCAATAGGGGGGATACCCTCCTCTGGGTTCGGGGACATCGAATTTACTGCTCCTGTTGTGTTTACACCGACATCGATAGGGTTTGCGGCATTGGTTGTTGTTGACGGGTGCAGTTCAACATACAAATCCTTTAGCATCACCGTACTCCCCACGCCCAGCGCGAACGCGCCCCCGCCCGTCACCGCCTGCGCCGGAGCGCCCGTCAGCGTCGCCCTCTCCGGCAGCCCCGGCGCCACCTTCGCATGGGAAAACCCCAACCCCGCCATCGGGCTGCCAACCAACGGAACCGGAAACATCTCGTTCACCGCCGCAAGCGTCGCCCAGCAGGAATTCGCCAACATCACCGTCACCCCCCTCTACACCCTCGGCGCCACCTCCTGCCCCGGCCCGCCCGTCACCCTCACCGTCACCGTCAACCCCGCCCCCCCCACCGACGACCCGCCAGACGTCTCCGTCTGCGCCGGCGAGCCCGTCGCCGTCAGCTTCTCAAGCCCGGTCCCCGGCGCCGCCTTCAACTGGACGAACAACAACCCCGCAGTCGGCCTGCTCCCAGCCGGAACCGGAAACATCTCGTTCACCGCCGCGAACGTCGCCGCCACCCAGACCGCCACCGTCACCGTCACGGCCACCGCACTCGGCTGCCCCGGCCCACCGCAGACCCTCGCCATCACCGTCAGGCCAAGGCCCAACGCCGCACAACTGCCCAACATCGTCGCCTGCGCCGGGGCGCCCGTCGCCGTCAACTTCTCCGGCTCCCCCGGCGCCACCTTCAACTGGACGAACAACAACCCAGCCGTCGGCCTGCCACCCGCCGGAACCGGAAACATCGCCGCCAACGCCGCAAACGTCACCCAGACCGAGACGGCCACCGTCACCTATGTCCCCGAGCTCGACGGCTGCGCCGGCCAGCCCCGAGCCTTCCTCGTCACCGTCAACCCACTGCCCCTCATGCAGGCCCCCGGCGATGTCACCGCCTGCGGCGGCGAGCAGGTCCTCGTCGGCTTCGACGCGCCGCCCGGAACCAACTTCCAGTGGGCCAACGACAACCCCTTCATCGGACTGCCCCCCGCCGGAACCGGCTCCCTCATCGTCTTCACCGCGGCCCAGTCGCCCGTCCAGCAGACGGCCAACATCACCGTCACCCCCGTCGCCCTCGGCTGCCCCGGCCAGCCACAAACCTTCTCCGTCACCGTCGCCGCCACCCCAACCCTCAACCCGCCGCCCAACGTCACCGTCTGCGGCGGGGCGCCCATCGCCGTCACCTTCTCCGGCTCCCCCGGCGCCGCCTTCCACTGGACGAACAACAACCCAGCCGTCGGCCTGCCCCCAGCCGGAACCGGGAACATCGCCGCAACCGCCGCAACCGTCACCGCCACCCTCTCGGCCACCCTCTCCGTCACCCCCGTGTCGCCACAGGGATGCCCCGGCCAGCCGCACACCCTCGTCGTCACGGTCGAGAAATGCTGCGCCACCTCCGCCGGAACCCTCGACACGGCCGCCCTCAACGCCTGCGGAACCGCCACACTCGCCGTCGCCCTCCCCGGAAACCACGCCCTCGAGCCGGGAGACACCCTCCGCCTCATCCTGTACACCAACCCCCAAGACCCCATGGGCAGCATCGTCCAGTACTCCGACTCGCTCCTCTTCCCCTTCCTGCCCGGCGTCATGCACCCCGACAGCGCCTACTTCGTGGCCGTCATCGCCGGGCCACTCCTCCCAAACGACAGCATCAACGCCGCGGCCCCCTGCTTCTCGCTGGCCAAGGGCCCCGTGGCCCGGTGGCGGCCCAGGCCGGCCATCGCCGTCGGCAGCCCCCCCGAGGCGGTGTGCCGCGACGGCTGCGCCGACGTGCTGTTCGCCCTGACGGGCACCCCGCCCTTCGGGTTCGAGTGGCTGGTGGAGCAGGGCGGGCAGACGCTGCTGTGGCGGCAGGAGACGACCGACGCGCACGAACTGACGGTGACGGTGTGCCCCTCGGACTTCGCCCTGCCCGGGGAACACGGGTACCTGAATTTTCGGGTGAGGAACCTTGTGGACAGGTTCTGCGGGTGCGAGTGACGGGGGGGGGCGCGGCAACGCATTGTTGGGCAAAAAACGCCCCGCACGGGGGAAAATTCCGCCCCAAAGCATTGTCCGACCGCGAAGTTTTTGGCTAACTTTGTTGCGCGAAACAAAAGGCGGCCCTCGCCCCGCGCCCAAAAGCCGCCACTCCCTTCACCTCCTAAATTTTTTGAGACAATGAAAAAGTCAATTTTTGCCCCCCCCCCCCGCACGACCCTCGCGCTCACGGTAGCGGCCCTGCTCCTCCTGAACATCGTCGTTTCCTGCCACCGCGAGCAGGCCGAGCGGCAAATGCCCGCGCCGCCGAGCGACGTACAGGTGACTGAGCGGGCGACTTGTACCGACCCAGACCTTTGCAACCTGTCGGTGACGGCTTCCAGCGACGCAGACTTGACACTCTGCGGCAGTTTCCCCCCTGGAATCGGAACGCTTCCGGGATGCATCACCGGCTGCGACCCGTTCAACGACAAGGAGCTGTCCGGGATGTTTCTCGCAAACGTGCCAAGAGAACGGTGTATCGACATACCCGGTTCGGTTTGCATAACTAACAATGGCAGCAGCACGGTCACCGTGACAGTCCAATTTGGTACAAGTACCGCTATGCAAGTGAATATCCCTCCCTCCGGCACGCACTGTTTTCACACCACCGACTGCAGCGACACGAACGATGGGTGTCTTTGATTGTGCCTGCAATACAATTGTTTACGTTTTTTTACATCATTTCCTTATGCCATCATTGCACGCTCCTGACAGGCCAAAATCTGTCAGGTTCGGCTTCATGTTTAGAATATTACGGCCATGACCAGATATTTCATCTTGCTATCGTTCATTTTGTTGCTCCCCTTTGCAGCCTATAACCAATGCCAGCCGCTTGGCCCCATTGAGGGGCCATCCGAAACACAGGCCTGCACCAATATCAACCCCGACACATATACCATTCCCAACTCCGCCGATGCCAATCTGGTGTGGACACTTACCGGAAGCCCCGCCAACATCGGTGTGTTTATAGGGCCTCCAAGCGGCGAGACGGTTTTGGTTGACTGGAATTTTTCTGGCACGGCGCAGCTGTGCGCCACGCCCACAAACCCCTGCTACGGCAACACCCCCATCTGTCTGACTATCAGCGTCGCATTGTTACCTTACATGAACATCATTCCATACGATACGGTCTGCCCCGGCGACTTTGTGAGCGTCAATCTGGGCGACTACGGGCCTCCAGGGATGACCTTTATCTGGAACTCCACCAACCAGTTTATCGGGATACCGCCCTCCGGCACCAACGACATCACCTTCACCGTGTCTGACGTGGCCGTGCCCATGGAAAGCATAGTGATGATACAGACGTACATGGGGAGCTGCAGGGGGGCCGGAACAGGCACAGCCTTCCTTGCCCTCCCCACGCCCAGCGCGAACGCGCCCCCGCCCGTCACCGCCTGTGCCGGAGCGCCCGTCAGCGTCGCCCTCTCCGGCAGCCCCGGCGCCACCTTCGCATGGGAAAACCCCAACCCCGCCATCGGACTGCCAACCAACGGAACCGGAAACATCTCGTTCACCGCCGCAAGCGTCGCCCAGCAGGAATTCGCCAACATCACCGTCACCCCCCTCTACACCCTCGGCGCCACCTCCTGCCCCGGCCCACCCGTCACCCTCACCGTCACCGTCAACCCCGCCCCCACCACCGACGACCCGCCAGACGTCTCCGTCTGCGCCGGCGAGCCCGTCGCCGTCAGCTTCTCAAGCCCGGTCCCCGGCGCCGCCTTCAACTGGACGAACAACAACCCCGCCGTCGGCCTGCTCCCAGCCGGCACCGGAAACATCGCGTTCACCGCCGCGAACGTCGCCGCCACCCAGACCGCCACCGTCACCGTCACGGCCACCGCACTCGGCTGCCCCGGCCCACCGCAGACCCTCGCCATCACCGTCAGGCCAAGGCCCAACGCCGCACAACTGCCCAACATCGTCGCCTGCGCCGGCGCCCCCGTCGCCGTCAACTTCTCCGGCTCCCCCGGCGCCACCTTCAACTGGACGAACAACAACCCCGGCATCGGACTGCCACCCGCCGGAACCGGGAACATCGCCGCCATCGCCGCCCCCGTCACCCAGACCGAGACGGCCACCCTCACCTATGTCCCCGAGCTCGACGGCTGCCCCGGCCAGCCCCGAACCTTCCTCGTCACCGTCAACCCACTGCCCCTAATGCAGCCCCCCGGCGATGTCACCGCCTGCGGCGGCGAGCAGGTCCTCGTCGGCTTCGACGCGCCGCCCGGAACCAACTTCCAGTGGGCCAACGACAACCCCTTCGTCGGACTGCCACCCGCCGGAACCGGCTCCCTCATCGTCTTCAACGCGGCCCAGTCGCCCGTCCAGCAGACGGCCAACATCACCGTCACCCCCGTCGCACTCGGCTGCGCAGGCCAGCCACACACCTTCTCCGTCACCGTCGCCGCCACCCCAACCCTCAACCCGCCGCCCAACGTCACCGTCTGCGGCGGCGCGCCCATCGCCGTCAACTTCTCCGGCTCCCCAGGCGCCGCCTTCCACTGGACGAACAACAACCCCGCCGTCGGCCTGCCACCCGCCGGAACCGGAAACATCGCCGCCAACGCGGCCACCGTCGCCGCCACCGTCTCGGCCACCCTCACCGTCACCCCCGTGTCGCCACAGGGATGCCCCGGCCAGCCGCACACCCTCGTCGTCACGGTGGAAAAATGCTGCGCCACCTCCGCCGGAACCCTCGACACGGCCGCCCTCAACGCCTGCGGAACCGCCACACTCGCCGTCGCCCTCCCCGGAAACCACGCCCTCGAGCCGGGAGACACCCTCCGCCTCATCCTGTACACCAACCCCCAAGACCCCATGGGCAGCATCGTCCAGTACTCCGACTCGCTCCTCTTCCCCTTCCTGCCCGGCGTCATGCACCCCGACAGCGCCTACTTCGTGGCCGTCATCGCCGGGCCCCTCCTCCCAAACGACAGCATCAACGCCGCGGCCCCCTGCTTCTCGCTGGCCAAGGGCCCCGTGGCCCGATGGCGGCCCAGGCCGACCGTCGCCGTCGGAAGCCCCCCCGAGGCGGTGTGCCGCGACGGCTGCGCCGACGTGCTGTTCGCCCTGACGGGCACCCCGCCCTTCGGGCTCGAGTGGCTGGTGGAGCAGGGCGGGCAGACGCTCCTGTGGCGGCAGGAGACGACCGACGCGCACGAACTGACGGTGACGGTGTGCCCCTCGGACTTCGCCCAGCCCGGGGAACACGGATACCTCAACTTTCGGGTGAGGAACCTTGTGGACAGGTTCTGCGGGTGCGAGTGACGGGGGGGGGCCTAATCCTCCAAGTTTTGAAATCTTCCGATTGATGCATAAATCGTCAGCCATTCTCGGTTTGTGAGAGGTGTCATCTTTTGAGGAACGAAAAAGGTGACATCTCGGCCTCTTTTTGAGGTGTCACCCCTCCTTTCTTTCGGGATGACACCTCAGAACCCGACAAAGCGAGAATGGCTGTCATTTGAATCAAGTCAAAGCGCGAAATACCTCCTATTCAACCAAATTGATTGTTGAAGGACGATTTTCTTCCCAACGACACCCTCCCCTGCAACCCATCCCCTACTTTTGGCAGTCAAAATTGCCTGCCCATGTTTCTCCGCCGCCTCCTACTCACTCTGCTTGCCGCCAACAGCCAATGGCCAGCGGCCATCGCCCAGATAAAACACGTCAACCCCTTTATCGGCACAGGCGGTCACGGCCACACCTACCCCGGCGCGACGGCCCCCTTCGGCCTTGTGCAACTCAGCCCCGACACGCGCATTGACATGATGGACTGGGATGGCTGCTCGGGCTACCACTATTCAGATTCAATCATCTACGGCTTTTCGCACACCCACCTGAGCGGCACGGGCGTGGCTGACTATTGCGACATTCTCTTCATGCCCTTTACGGGCGGAGCGCAATTGGAACCTGCCGAATACGCCTCGAAATTCAAAAAATCAAAAGAAAAAGCCGAGGCGGGCTACTACTCTGTTTTTCTCGAAAAAGACAAAATACTCGCAGAACTCACGGCCACCGAGCGCGTCGGGGTGCATCGCTACACTTTTCCCGGCAACCGCGAGCGCGGCCATATCCTGATTGACTTGCGCCACCGCGACGAGGTGCTGGATTCGTACATGAAGCGTGTTAGCGACCGCGAAATAGAAGGCTACCGCATCTCAAACGCTTGGGCCAAAGAACAACACGTCTATTTCGTCGCACGATTTTCGAGACCGTTTTTTGCCTCAAAAATCCTTGACATGAGCAAAAACCCCCGCGAAGCCACCCCCGCGTTGACGGGAAAGGCCATTGTGGGCTTGCTCGATTTTTACAACGACAGCGAGCCACTCGTGGTCACGGTCGGCATTTCAGGAGTGAGCATTGAGGGAGCGCGGAAGAACTTGGAGGCCGAGTGCGCTCATTTTGATTTTGAAAAAATAAAAACCGAAACGCAGGCCAAATGGCAGCGCCAACTCGCCAAAATCGAAGTGGAAGGCGGCACCAACGACCAAAAAACGATTTTTTACACGGCGCTCTACCACACGATGCTCGCGCCCAACATCTGGAACGACGCGGACGGCCAGTATCGCGGGCGCGACAACAAAATCCACCAAGCCTCCCTCAGCCCCTCCAAAGGAGAGGAGACCCACGATGTCTATACCGTTTTTTCACTGTGGGACACCTATCGCGCCCTGCACCCGCTGCACACGATTTTGGAGCCGAAACGCACGAGTGATTTTATCCAAACCTTTTTGCGCCAATACGAGCAAGGTGGCCTCCTGCCAGTGTGGGAATTGGCGGCCAACGAGACGGATTGCATGATTGGGAACCACGCGATCCCGGTGATTACGGATGCCGTCCTGAAGGGGTTGGTGGACAAAAAAGACTATCCCAAGTTGATGGAGGCCATGTTGAAAAATGCCAACAGCGACCGCTATGGCTTGAAATGGCAGCGCGAAATGGGCTATGTCCCAGCCGACAAAGAGCCAGAGTCCGTGTCGAAAACTTTGGAATACGCTTACGACGACGGGTGCATAGCAGCAATGGCGCAGATGATGGGAAAACACGACGTTGCCGACGATTTTTTCAAAAGAGCAACGTACTTCAAAAACCTTTTTGACCCCTCCACAAGATTTTTTCGAGCCAGAAACAACGCTACATGGTACGAGCCTTTTGACCCTTATGAAGTCAATTTCAACTACACGGAAGCCAACGCTTGGCAGTACCGCTTTGCAGCGCCACAAGACGTTTATGCAATGGTCGAGCTTTTCGGCGGAAGGGAGGCCTTTGCTCTCCATTTGGATAGCCTGTTTTCGGCGAGCTCAAAAATCACCGGACGCAACCAATCCGACATCACTGGACTCATCGGCCAATATGTGCACGGCAACGAACCCAGCCACCACATTGCCTACCTGTACCATTACGCCGGACAGCCATGGAAAACACAACAACGCGTGCGGCAAATCATGGATGAAATGTACTCTAACCAACCCGACGGCTTGAGCGGCAACGAGGACTGCGGGCAGATGTCGGCGTGGCTGGTGTGGTCGGCGATGGGCCTATACCCTGTAAGTCCCGGCATCAACAACACATATTTGCTCGGCACACCGTGGTTCGAAGAAGTAACGATTCGATTGAATGGCGATAAAAAATTCACCATCAATGCCAGTGGCGCGTCGAAGCAAAAATGTTATGCGGAAAAGCTCCAGCTCAACGGCGAGGACCTGCATGGCCCGCTCCACGCCATCACGCACAAAGAACTGCTCGCTGGAGGTCATTTAACGTTTTCAATGACTGAAAATCCCCGCTCAGCGAGCATGCCTTATTTGGAAGAAGAAATAAAGGACGATGGAATACCGAATTTTATCCCCGTGCCCTTCGTCGCACAGGGCGGGCGCGGATTCAGGGACAAACAAACAATCGCGCTCGGCTGTCTTGCTCCCGATGCGAGCATATTCTACACGCTGGACGGGACGCTCCCGACGGAAAAATCCACGCGCTACTCTACTCCGTTTGTGATAGACAAAACCACGACGCTCGCCTTCATGGCAACACATGGCACTACTAAAAGCCACATCGCCACTGCCGTTTTCACCAAAATCAACTCCGCTCTTCGCCTCCATCGCTACAACACCCGCTACTCCCCCCAATACACCGCGAGCGGCGACAACGGCCTCATTGACGGCATTAGGGGCGGCGCGGATTTCCGCACGGGCGACTGGCAAGGCTTCGAGGGGGCGAACCTCGATGTGGTGTTGGATTTGAGCAAAATCCAGCAAATCAACAAGGTAAGCGTCGGATTTATGCAAGACGAAAACGCCTGGGTGTTTTTCCCGACCAAAATGCAGGTAGAAATTTCGGACGACGGACAAAATTTCAGCCCCGTCGGAGAAGTTGTTTGTGAAGTGCCACCGACTGAAAAGGGCGTTTTGCAAAAAGATTTTGTCCTCGATTTGAAAGGGAAAAAAGCGCGTTACGTTCGGGTAGTCGGCGTTTCGATGGGAAAATGCCCCGAATGGCACAAAGGCGCGGGCTATGCGAGCTGGGTTTTTTCGGATGAAATTGTGGTGGAATAGGCTTACGCCGCCCGCGGCACCTAAATTGAAATGCAGGATTTGTCAAAAAAATCGGTTCTTCGCATTCGTTCAAAATCATCGTTCAAAATCAAAAACCTCGCCCTCATATTCCCCCTCCTGTTGCTGGCATTCGCCACCCTTCACAGCCAGCCAACTGCCGACCCCTCAGGACACAGCACCTTCGAGGCCGATAAGCTGCTGGACAGAGCCAGACAAGCCACCGACCATGCCGAACGCGAATCGTGGGCCAGCCAAAGCCTCAAAATCGCCCGCGACTTGTCCTACAACGACGGCATCGTGCGAGCCTCCATCTTTTTGGGCGACCTCTGCGACAAAACCAGCAAAACCGAGGCAGCCCTTCAGCATTATTTGGAGGCCGAATCCAAACTCCAACCCGGCAGCCCCTCCCTGCCCATCGTCAATCGTGCGCTTGGCGACATCTTCCTGCGCGAAAACCTCCACAAACACGCGCTCCGCTACTACGGCGAAGTGCTTAAAGACACCCCGCAGGACTTCGAGACAATGGAAAAACTCGCCGACGCAGCCCTGCACGAAGCCATATTCGACACAGCCGAACACTACTACAAACAACTCATCATCAAATTCAAATACGACGGCAACAATCCCCGCCTCGTGCATATCTACCAAAAACTCGCCAACGCCTACGACCAACGCGGCGACTCCGGCAAAAGCATCTACTACTACTCCGCCATAGAGCGCATCATCGAAACCTGGGGCACCGCACAAGAAAAATCGCTCCTCTACAACAACCTTGGCCGCCAATACGTCCGCGACCGCGACTACGCCAAAGCCCTCGAATACTTCCGAAAAGCCGAGCTCCAGTGCATCTACCTCCCCTGCGACTACCCCGAAGTCATGTATGCCAACCTCGGCGTGGCACTCCACAACACAGGCGAAACCCGACGCGGCATCGAATACCTCCTCAAAGCCCGCGACATCCTGTTTGCCCGACAAGACTGGGCAGCCCTCGCCAACCTCGAACACCTCGTGGCCGGCGTGTATTTCAGCGACAACGACTTCTACAACGCGCTCACCCACACCGAACTGGCCATCAAATACGCCCAACAAACCAAGCAACGCCAAACATTGGCCAACGCCTACGAAACCGCCGCCGAAATACACCACCAACTCTACGACTTTGAAAAAGCCTTCGATTACTACCGAAACTACCTCACCCAACTCGACACCATTCGTACCGAAGACCGCACACGCCAGCAGCGCATAGAACAACAGCGCGGTCTGCTCGCCGCCGCCGAAGCCCAAATAAAATACCTCATCGCCCGGCAAAACTTCAAGGAACTCGAACTACAACAATCGCTCTACGAACAAGACAAACTCCGACTGCTCAACGAAAACCTCGCCCTCGACGCACAGCGCAAACGCGACGAAGTACTCCTTTTGCAAAAACAGAAAGAGGTGGACGAAGCCAACATCCGCCAAAAAACCCTCGAAGCCCTCCGCGCCCAACAAGAGCTCCGCCTCGCCGCCCAACGCCTCGACGTGCTCAACCAAAACAACCTCATCGCCGAGATGCGCCGCCAAGAAGCCATCGAGCGAGCCAACCGCTTGGCCGATAGCACCAGCCGCGCACAAGAGCTGGAGCGAGCGCAGCGAGAAGCCGAATACCAACGCCGCCAGCAAGCCGATTTCCGGCAGTTTGCTTACAGCATCGGGTTCATGCTCTTCGCCATCTTGGGCATATTGGGAGCCAGCTGGCTCTACGCACGCCGCACCAACCGACAACTCAACGAGCAAAACCAACAGATACAAGCCCAGAACAAAGAGATTGCCACCGAACGCAGCAAAAGCGACCAACTGCTGCTCAACATCCTGCCCGACGAAGTGGCACGCGAACTCAAAACCAGCGGCTACGCCACGCCGCGACACTACGAATCCGCCACCGTGCTGTTCACCGATTTTGTCAATTTTACCCGCCTGTCCGCCCAGCTCTCGCCCGATGAGCTGATTGAAGAACTAGACGAGTGCTTTCTCGCTTTCGATGAAATCTGCGACAAACACGGCCTCGAAAAAATCAAGACCATCGGCGATGCCTATATGTGCGCAGGCGGCTTGCCCGTGCCAAACGACACCCATCCACAAGATGCCGTGAAGGCCGCCCTTGAGATGACAAGCTGGCTGGCCCGCCGCAACCGCGAACACGCAAGAGCCATATTCCGCGAAATGCGCATCGGCATCCACACAGGCCCCGTCGTGGCAGGCGTCATCGGCAAAAACAAATTCGCCTACGACATCTGGGGCGATGCCGTCAACCTCGCCGCACGCTTGGAGGAACACGGCGAACCCGGTCGCATCAACATATCAAAAGCCACCGCCGAAGCCGTGAAACACTTGTTCAAAGTCACGCCGCGCGGGAAAAAGGAGGTGTACAACAAAGGGTTGGTGGAGATGTATTTTGTGGAACCATGAAATTTGAGGCCCCCCCCACCTGACGAGCCTATTTCTGCTTTTCGCAGCCTCCACAAATACAAATAGACTTGTTGCGGTGGAGGGTTTTGAGTGAAGGGAATTGGTAAAAACTTAGTCAGCCTTCAAGGGCAGAGGACTCGGTTGACAAGCTTATTGGTTTTTGACAGGATTTACAAGATTTACAGGATAGATAAAGTGGCTTGGCCGCCAAAAATCCTGTAAATCTTGTAAATCCTGTCAAAAATTGAATGTCTGCTGTCCTGCCTAAGTTTTTACGGGAATTGTCATTTTTTCGACTGGCAAGGCAAATTTTGCAGTCGAAATCGGGCATATTCGGCGAAAAATTTAACAAAGCCAGTCGGAAAAAGGGCTTTCCCTTCGCCAAAGACCTCCACCGCAACAAGTCTAATGGGAAATCCTGACTTATTTTTGGCCTCGTATGAAACCCGCACCCACCACACTTGCCGCCCAGTTCAGCCGGATGGACCTCCTCAGCTCCGTCCCGCCCGCCATCTTGGAACAACTGGCGGCAGAAACCCTCATTGAGCATTTTGCCACCGATGCCGTCGTCTTTCACAAAAACGAACCCGGCCACTCGCTCTACCTTATCCTGCAAGGCTGCGTGAAAGTCCACGACGAGGACTACACCGTCGCCATGATGCCGGAAGGCACCTGCTTTGGCGAACTCGCCCTCCTCGACGAAGGACCTCGCTCCATGTCAGTCACCGCCACCGAACCCACCACACTCGCTGTCATTGGTCGCGACGTATTTTTCCAAGTGCTCCGCAACGACCCCGATGTGCTCCGCAAAATCGTCGGCACCCTCACCCAACGCCTGCGCTACCAGACCGACCGCGTGGTGGAAGAACTGCGCCGCCGCGAAGAAGAACTCACTCGCCTCGTGGACGAGCGCACCGCCCAACTCATGCAGCAAAAAGAGGAGGCCGAACTGCTTCGCGCCAAAGCTGAAGCCGAAAAACAAGAAGCCGAATACCAGCGGCAACGCGCCGAGCAAAGCGAGCGATTCGAACAACAATTCCTCGCCAACATGAGCCACGAAATCCGCACACCGATGAACGCCGTGCTCGGCATGACCAACATCCTCCTGCAAAAAAAACCACGCCCCGACCAACTCAAATACCTCGACAGCATTCGCCACGCATCCGAGGCGCTGCTGGTCATCCTCAACGACATCCTCGACATCTCCAAGATAGAAGCCGGACGCATGGAACTCGAACACACCGATTTCAGCCCAGCGCACGTGGTGGAGCAGGTAGCCAACACCCTGCGCTTCCGCGCGGCAGAAAAAGGGCTGGCGTTCGAGACCATTTGCGCGCCCGATGTCCCGCCCGTGCTCATCGGCGACCCCGTCCGGCTGCAACAAATCCTGCTCAACCTCACGGGGAACGCCGTAAAATTCACCGAGCAAGGCAGCGTGCGACTTGATGTTCGACTGCTAAAAAAAGAAACAGGCACCTGTTGGTTGCGATTCGAGGTGCGCGACACGGGCGTGGGAATGACCCCCGCGCAAACGGCTGCCGTCTTTGAACGTTTTCGCCAAGCCGCCGACGACACCACCCGCCGCTACGGAGGCACCGGACTTGGCTTGGCCATTTCAAAACAACTCGTGGAACTCTTTGGCGGCCACATCGAAGTGCAAAGCGCACCGGGCCAAGGCTCCGTCTTTAGTTTCGACCTGAGACTGCCCATCAGCAAAAAAACCTATTTGCAAAAAAAAGAAGAAACCACCGCTACACCCGTTCATCGGAAGGCTCTCGAAAGCTTGCGCATCTTGGTGGCCGAAGACAACGAATACAACCGCGTGGTGGCCGTGGAAACCCTCGAACTGATGCTGCCCGATGCCACCATAGAACTGGCCCACAACGGCCTTGAAGCACTTGAAAAAGTAAAAACAGGCACCTTCGACCTCGTTCTGATGGATGTGAACATGCCGGAAATGGACGGCCTCGAGGCCACCCGCGCCATTCGCGCCCTGCCGCCGCCCCTCAATGCGCTGCCCATCGTCGCGTTCACCGCTTCCGTCACAAAAGCCGAAATTCAGCAATGCAAGGCCGCAGGCATGAACGCCGTGGTGCCCAAGCCCTTCCGCGAAAGCGAATTGATGGAAGCATTGCACAAAGTCGCATCGAACCGCGAAGGGAGTGACGAGACAGACATAAGCTCCGCCCCTGCCGCGACCTCAACCCCGCCCGGCGCACACGCCCTGACATTTCTCGAACAAATGACGGGCGGCGACCACAACCGTATCCAAAAATACATCGGCCTCTATTTGGCATCCGCGCAGACAAGCCTGCCCAAAATCGAGGCCGCCCTCCGAGCCGACGACCGCGAGGCGCTCCGCCGCGTCGTGCACACCCTGAAACCCCAACTCAAAATGATTGGCCTGCCGCAAACCGCCGAATTGGCAACCCGCATAGAAGCCCGTTTGCTCGAAGGAACCGCCCCCCAAACAATGGTGGAAACCATCGAGCAACTGTTGAAAGAAATCCGCCACTCCTGCGTGCTTTTTGATAAAACTTTCAAAATATAGGGATAATGTGCCAATTTGAGAATATGAGAATGCGTCACTACCATATCTTCACTGTCCTTTTAACCCAAGCCCATGTCCATAACGACGATTTCGGCTCAATTGATTGACCTGCGGCAACGCCGCATCTATCCGGCAGCCATCACGATAGAAGGCAGTCGCATCAGCCGTATCCGAGAAATCAGCGACACACCCGCCGCATCCGGCTACTTGCTGCCGGGGTTCGTGGATGCTCACGTCCACATCGAAAGCAGCATGTTGCCACCATCCGAGTTTGCGCGATTGGCCGTCGTGCATGGCACGGTAGCCACCGTGTCGGACCCACACGAGATTGCCAACGTGTTGGGCATGGATGGCGTGATGTATATGCTCGACGATGCGGCGCGAGTGCCATTCAAGTTTTGCTTTGGCGCGCCATCGTGCGTTCCAGCCACGACTTTTGAGACCGCAGGGGCCACCCTGAAAACGGAGCAAGTGGAACAGCTCCTGCAGCACACCTCCATTGGCTATCTCTCGGAAATGATGAATTTCCCCGGCGTGTTGCAGGGCGATGCCGCCTGTTTGGCAAAAATCGCTGCCGCCCAACGCTTGGGCAAACCCGTAGATGGCCACGCACCCGGTTTGCGCGGCGACGACGCCCGCCACTACTTCGCCGCCGGCATCTCAACCGACCACGAGTGCTTCACTTACGAGGAGGGTTTGGAAAAAGCCCGATTGGGGGTGAAAATCCTGATTCGGGAAGGAAGCGCCGCCCGAAATTTTGAAGCGCTTTGGCCGCTATTGAAAGTTTTCCCTAACCAAATCATGTTTTGTAGCGACGACAAACACCCCGACGACCTCGTGCGCGGCCACATCAACGATCTGGCCGCACGCGCCGTTGGCAACGGTTGCGACCTGTTCGACACACTCACCGCAGCCTGCGTCAACCCCGTCGAGCACTACCGCCTCCCAGTGGGATTGTTGCGCGAGGGCGAGCCGGCAGATTTCATCCGAGTGACAGACCTGAACACGTTTCGCGTGTTGGAGACCTGGCTCAACGGCAGCAAGGTGGCAGAAAACGGACAAACCCTACTACCCTACTTGCCCGCCAACGCGCCCAATTATTTTTTGGCAAAACCCAAAAAGGCTGCCGATTTCCAACTTCAAACCTCCTCCCGAACGGGTTGGGCCAACTGCCGCATCATCGAAGCCCTCGACGGCCAGATAGTGACAGGCGCTGCCTCGGAACAGATGCCCGTCTTGAATGGACAGGTGCAGGCCGACAGTAGCCGCGACCTGCTAAAAATCAGCGTGACCAACCGCTACACACCCGACACGCCGCCTGCCGTTGGTTTGGTGCGAGGCTTCGGATTGCGGCAAGGAGCGCTCGCATCGAGCGTGGCACACGATTCGCACAATATCGTCGCGGTCGGCACCGACGATGCCGCGTTGGCGGAAGCCGTGAACGCTATCGTGGAAACGCAAGGAGGCATTTGTGCCACCGATGGGGCTGGCGACACCCGAGTGTTGCCATTGCCCATCGCTGGTCTGATGAGCCAACGCGATGGCTACGACTTGGCCCGCGATTATGCCCAGTTGGATGCGTGGGTGAAGGCAGCAAACGGCTGTTCGCTGCTCGCGCCATTCATGGTGCTTTCGTTCTTGGCGCTGCCGGTGATTCCAAAACTTAAAATGACGGATTTGGGACTTTTCGATGTGGGCAGGTTCAGCTTTGTGCCGGTGGAAATGCCTTAGTTTTGCAGCTCTTTGAATTTGAATAGGTGTGGCATGGCCGCTTTGAGAGCAATGATAAAGTAACATTCCCTTGAGCGGTCATGCCACACCTACACAATGGAGTTTTATACCCAACGGAAAGTGGCTTGCGAAACAATGCCTGTTCAAATCCTTGGAAATCATTGTTATCAATCAAAGCAATCTCGCAAATCATTTTCATCAGGGTTTAAAACAGTTTTTTAGACTTCAACCAATCCGACCCATTCCTTGGAACTCAAAGGCAAAATCATTTGCGGCCTCATCGGAATTTTTCTGTTCGACCTCGCGGGCGTTCCGTTTGGAGGGCTTATCGGGTTTATCGTAGGTTCGTTGGTGGGTCATTTTTTGTTCGACAAACCCAAAGAAATCTCAGCCGCCGATGCCGAATTCAAAGCTTACCAGCGCAAGCAAGGCGAGTTCCTCTATCACGTTTTTTCGCTTTGTGCCAAATTGGCAAAATCCGACGGAGCGGTGAACCGTCAAGAAATCGCCCACATGGAGTTCTTGATGCGCAACCAATTCCGCATGAATGACCGAGGCCGCACGCAAGCCATCAAAATCTGGAAACAGGCAAAGGACTCGATGGACCCGTTCGACCATTATGCGCGAGCGTTCTATCGCGATTTCGGCAAGGAGCGCCACCATGTGATGAACATGATGGACCTGCTGTTTGCAATGGCCGCCGCCGACGGCGGCCTGCATCCGCGCGAAGAAATGCTCTTGCTTCGAGCAGCAGGCATCTTTCACATCGGGCGCCTGCAATATGAGCGCCTCAAAAGCCGATACTACCAGTCGAAATCGGCACCGCAACAACGCTGGACACCACTCGACCCGCACTACGCCATTCTGGGCGCTCAACCATCCGATTCCATAGAAGCCATCAAGAAAAAATACCGCTCGCTGGCCGTGAAATGGCACCCCGACAAAATGGCGGCCAATGGAGCTTCCGCAGAGGCGCTCCGACACGCCAAAGAAAAATTCCAGCAAATCACCGAAGCCTACGAGCGCATAGTGGAAGCCAGAAAATGAACGTTGGCACGGTTATTCCGGCTGTTTGCCGAACCGCGAAACACAACCCGCCATTGCTGCGTTAATCCTTTTATGCCCAACAAAAAAAATGATTTGCAAAAAAAACACCCACTCAAATCCCCGAAAACCGCTCCGAACAAACATGGCAATCTCGCAAATCATTTTCATCAGGGTTTACCTTTGCCAATAACACCCTCAATCGTAATTACGCATGAGAAGTCGCATATTGCCCCTGGCCGCGTTGGCGGCACTTTTTTTTAGCCTAACCGCCCCTGCCTTGCAGGCGCAGGATTTGAACCTTGCCAATCAATATTTCAACAGCGGCGAATACGAGAAAGCCGCCTCCCTCTACGGTCAAATGCTCGAACGCGACGACCGCAACGAAGGCATTTTCAACCGCTATGTGGACTGCTTGCTCATGCTCGAACGCTACGACGAGTGCGAAAAAGCCATCAAAAAGCAAATCAAAAAAACGCCGGAAAACATGACGCTCTACGTCACCTACGGCAACCTGTTCGAGCGAATGGACAAGACTGACGAGGCCAACGCGCAATATCAACGCGCCATCGAGAAAATGTCGCCCGATTATATGTCGGTCAATAGGTTGGCATCGCTTTTTATGAGCAACACCAAATACGACTGGGCCATACGGGTGTACGAACGCGGCGCCCAAATGCTCAAGGACCCCCATCGCTTTTCGTTCAACCTCGGCGAACTCTACCGCCGCAAAGGCGAGCCGGCCAAGATGGTGGAGCAATACTTGAACTCGCTGAACGCCGACCCCGGCCGCCTACCCACCATTCAGACCCTTCTATCGCGCTATCTGGCACCTTCCGATTTTACCGAACTGCAGTCACAGCTCTACGCTCGCATTCAGGCCAGCGAAAACCCCGACTACATCGAGCTGCTCGCATGGTCGTTCGTCCAACGCAAGGATTTCAAAAGCGCCTTGCGCCAATATAAAGCCCTCGACAAGCGCCTCAACGAACCGGGACAGCGCATCTACCGATTGGCCAACGATGCCGCCGATGCCAAGGATTATGAGACCGCCATAGCCGCTTACGATTATCTGGTAACGGAAAAAGGCAAGCTCAACCCATTCTTTTTCGATGCCAAACGCGCATCCATGGAGTGCCGGCGCAAGAAAATAACGGAAGGCTTCGACTACACGCAGGAAGATTTGAAAATTCTGGAAACAGACTACGAGAACTTCCTCAACCAATACGGCAGGGGCAAGCAAACGGCCAACATCGTGATGCAACTCGCCGACTTGGAGGCCTATTACATCAATAACCTGCCCAAAGCAATAGACTTGCTGGAAAACCTGAAAAACACCGCCGGCCTCGACCGCAACACGTTGGCTCGCACCAAAATCAGCCTCGCCGACTACTACCTGATTCACGGCGACATCTGGGAAAGCACCCTGCTCTACAGCCAAGTGGACAAAGACTTCAAAGAGGAACAACTCGGCCAAGAGGCGCGATTCAAAAACGCTCGCCTATCCTATTTCAACAGCGATTTTCAATGGGCGCAGGCGCAATTCGACGTGCTAAAAGCATCCACTTCCAAACTCATAGCCAACGACGCGCTCGACCTCTCGGTCTTCATCATGGACAACCTCAATTTGGACACCACCGCCGAGGCCATTTCGCTCTACGCAGGCGCCGAACTGCTCATGTTCCAAAACCGCTTCGAGGAAGCGTTTTTGAAACTCGACACATTGCTCCGCGACTTTCCTGACCACTCCCTGCAAGACGACGTGCTTTACCTGAAAGCGCAGATTTACGAGCGGAAGCGCGACTACAATCAGGCCATCGCGCTCTACCAGCAGGTGGTCGAAAAATTCCCCGACGACATTCGAGCCGACAACTCGCTCTACGCCTTGGCACAACTCTACGAGTTCAGGATGAACGATGTGGAAAAGGCAAAAGAACTGTATGAGAAGATATTCATGGACTACTCCGGCAGCGTGTTTGCGGTGGATGCCCGAAAGCGGTTCAGAATTCTGCGGGGAGACAAAGTGCAGTAAATCCCGGCCCTCCTTTCTTGAAAGAGCAAGCCCTCGTGTCGCCTTGCATGGCGGACGAGGGCTGCCCCAGCAATCATCGAGTTTGAATTTCTCTTCTTAGGGTTTTTTGGATTACACAGGCTTTGTCCAGATGCCTTCATTGTGACAACTTAGTGGGGCAAAGTTACACAATGCTCTTACGCGCCTTCGGATGCCCCCATTCTCTTTTTCATTCCCTTTTTTGTTCCGTCGGGGCTTTCTACTTTTGAGCTTCCAACACCCGCCGCGTCATGTCTAAAATCAGGGAGCTTACTCACGAAGAGGCCGCCCGTCTGCGAAGGCTCATACTTCAGCGTTTTTTGCTCGAAAACGCCCACGGGAAGCGGTTTCGGGTGAGCTCGTTCAAGGGCGCTTACGAAGATTTGCGCGACGATATCGAGAGCAAAGTGTCCAGCGCGGCGACCTCCATCTCCCTCACGCGGCTGCGCAAATTGTTCTATTACACGGACCCTTCCATCTGCCCTGCCGAACAACTTGACAAGCCCTCTTTTGGCCGCGACTTCATCGAGGCGTTAAGCCACTATATCGGCGACACGCCGCCGCCAAGCCTCACCCCAACATTCCCAATCTGGAAACGCTCCCTCAACTGGAGAATCGGAATTCCGCTGCTTGCGGCGTTGCTGTTGCTCGGTGCGCTCGCCGCCCGTTTTTTTCAAGCCAGACCAGACAAAAATTGGAAAGAAGATTTCGAGCAAACCAGCGTGGACAGCCTGCAAGCGAAAGGCTTTGAATGGATGGATTACGAGCCAAACTGGTGGTCGAAGCAATTGCAGAAGGGCAAACTCACACTCTATACCTTGCGGGGCGACTATTGGTACGACGAACCCGACACGCCCACCATCAGCAACCTGCTCTTCAGAAAAATAAATGGTCGGAAATGCAAAATCACCGTCAAACTCGATGGTTTCGACCCGACACAGGATTTCCAACAGGCGGGCATTTTTCTGCTGGATTCCAAAATGACGAGAGACCACAACATTCGGTTCACATTAGCCGCCTGCTCCTCGTGCAGCCCCCCTCGGCAAGTGCTGCAAATGGTGAAAAATGAGCACGGCACCGTGTTTGAAAAATTTGTGGTGGCCAAACAAATCTCCCTCAAAGCATCGCCCGCCGCTCAGTCGCTTTGGCTACGCATGGAGCACGAAAGCGGCCAAGTGCGCTTTTTCTACCATTGGGGAGCCGAATATTCAAGTTTTCAGGAAATTGCCACCATGGACATTGACTACGAGCCAGCCTTTGTCGGGTTGGCTGCCTTTCGGGGATTGAAAGATGGCTCACGCAAACCCAACATTGCGGCATCGCTCCCCGTGTTCGTTGATTATCTCAAGGTGGAATCGGACGACCACTAATGCCGCGTCCGGTCAATGCCCCATGAACGTGGCATTGACCGGACGCGACAATAAACCCGACAGCCATTTGCAAAGTCTCCGTTTGGCGAATGCTCTCCTTTTTTTGACCTTTGCCCACTTAAAGAACGCAGACGAAACAATAGCGGCAAAGCGCAACTCGCCTTTGCCTGTTGCTTATCCCAAAATTCGGGATAGTTCATGTTTCGTGGCCAAACAGCATCCCAATCATGTCTGACATTTTTGAAAAAGCCCAACAAGCCCTCGCGACGCTCGCAGCCGAATCGCCCACCGACCCAGCGGCGCTCGAGACATTCCGCATCCAGTATCTCGGCTCCAAAGGCTTGGTGAAAAGCCTCATGGAAGAAATGCGCAACGTGCCCAACGAGCGCAAACGCGACTATGGGCAGCTGATGAACACGTTCAAGCAACAAGCCGAGGAAAAATACCAATCGCTCAAAGCGGTCTTCGAGGACGCAGCGGAAACTGCCGCCAACCAGCCGCTCGACCTCACGGCACCCGGCGAACCCCTGCCCCTCGGCTCGCGCCATCCGGTAGCCGTGACGCTCAATCGCATCACGGATATTTTTGCCCGCATGGGCTTTTCTGTGGCGGATGGCCCCGAAATAGAAGACGATTGGCACAATTTCACTGCCATGAACACGCCGGAAGACCACCCGGCCCGCGATATGCAGGACACGTTCTACATCATGGGCGCACCAGGCATGCTCCTCCGCACCCACACCTCCCCCGTGCAGGCAAGGGTGATGCAATCGCGCAAACCGCCTATCCGAATCATCGCGCCGGGGCGCGTCTATCGCAACGAAACCATCTCGACCCGCTCACACGCACAATTTCACCAAGTGGAGGGGCTGTATGTGGACGAGGGCGTTTCTTTTGCAGACCTCAAACAAACCTTGCTCTATTTCGCGCAAGAAATGTTCGGAACCCCCAAAATCCGCCTTCGCCCATCTTTCTTCCCTTTCACGGAACCGTCCGCCGAAATGGATATCTGGCTCGGCACCGACACGGAGAAAAACTACCGCCTCACGAAAGGCACGGGCTGGCTCGAAATACTCGGCTGTGGCATGGTGGACCCCGAAGTGTTGGAGATGTGCGGCATTGACTCGAAGCGTTACAGCGGCTTTGCCTTCGGCATGGGCATCGAGCGGCAGGCGCTGCGGCTCTACGAGATTGGCGACATCCGGCTGCTCTTCGAAAACGACGTGCGGTTCTTGCGGCAATTCGCCTCGGCGACATGACCGGTGGCGGCCTCACAAAATTGCGTCTCGGCAGGATTGGCGAGATTTGAAAGATTGTTTTTTGGGTAAAAACTTAGCGCGTCAACCCCACCCATTGGGCTTGGCTTTCTTTTCACAAACAAATCATGAATCATGTTCTTCGTCTTTCTCGGCCTATTGGTGATAGCAGTAGGCGCTACGCTCGCCAAAGTCAACTACCGCATGGCCAATCTCGGCAAAACAAGCCGCTACGTCGGTATCGGTTTGATTTTGCTCGGCTTCTCGACCGCTTGTTTTGTGCAAATACAGCCGGGCGAGGTAGGAGTGCAGACCCTCTTCGGCAAGGTACAGCAAGGTGTGCTGACCGAGGGGCTGAATGTCATCAATCCGTTGGTGGACATCAAACGCTTCAGCGTGCGCACACAGAACTACACCATGTCGGGCGTGGAGGATGAGCGCGAGCGCTTGGGCGACGATGCCATCCATGTGCTTTCGGCGGATGGCCTTGAAGTGGTGATTGACATGACCGTGCTGTATCGGGTGATGGGCGAAAAAGCCCCCGAAATACTGCGCAATCTCGGCCAGGGCTACCGCGACGTCATCGTGCGCCCACTCACCCGCACCAAAATCCGCGACTTTGCAGCCTACTACGATGCCGTATCGCTCTATTCGACCAAGCGCGACGAATTTCAGCAGCGCCTCTTCAAATCGCTCGACGACGAGTTTCGGAAAAGCGGCCTGATACTCGAACAACTGCTCATCCGCAACATCAACCTGCCCACCTCGGTGAAGCAAACCATCGAGTCGAAAATCAACGCCGAGCAAGAAGCCCAAAAGATGAAATTCGTGCTCGAAAAAGAAAGACAGGAGGCTGAGCGCAAGCGCGTGGAGGCTCAAGGCATCGCCGATTACCAACGCATCCTGACATCCACCTTGACCGACAAACTGCTCCAATACGAGCAGATTCAGGTGCAAAAAGAACTTGCCACCTCGCCCAACTCCAAAGTCGTCATCATGGGCAGCGGCAAAACCGCGCCTATCCTCATCGGACAATGAAAACGAGGATGCCTCACAAGTGACAGTTGTTGACAGGGTTGACAAAATTTACAGGATTATAGTCAACGCAAATCAGCCCCGTCCGCTTCACTTGGCCGGGCAAGCCCCTGAGCACAGGGTCTTACAAGGTGGTTTTGAACGAACGGTGCTCGCAATCCTTTGGAAATCATGCAAATCAATCAAGGAAATCCCTGCCTTGCCAACCGGCAGGTTCAAATCCTCTTTAATCTGGGTATAGCACTTTAATTTTTGGAAAAAACCTGTAAGTCTTGTCAGCCCTGTCGAAATTTAAACTTGTGAGGCACCCTCTCCAAGCCATGCAAATTTCAGCCGTCGTCATCACCTTCAACGAAGCCCGCAACATCGGGCGCTGCCTCGACTCACTCGTGGGCGTGGCAGACGAGGTCGTCGTGGTGGATTCTTTTTCGACCGACGGGACGCAGGCAATTTGTGAATCCAAAGGGGCGCGTGTTGTGCAACACGCCTTCGAGGGCTACGGGCAGCAAAAAAACTGGGGCAACGCCCAAGCCTCGCACCCTTACATCCTTTCTCTTGACGCGGACGAGGCGCTGAGCGAGACGCTTCGCGCCTCCATTCTTCGGGCAAAAGAAGATTGGCAACATGAGGGCTACACCGTGAACCGCCTTACCAATTATTGCGGCCAATGGATTCACCATTCGGGCTGGTACCCCGACCGCAAGTTGCGTTTGTTCGACAAGCGCAAGGCACGTTGGGGCGACAACGCGGTGCATGAAAAGGTGGAAATGAGCCACGGCAGCCGTGTGGGTCATTTAACAGGCGATTTGTTGCACTATAGTTATTACGACAAGCGAGAACACATAGAGCGGGTGCGGCGATACGCGGATTTGGCCGCACGGGCATTGCACGCGCAAGGCCGCCGGGCAAGTTGGGTTCAGGTGTTGTTAAGCCCCCTTGCCAAGTTTTTGAGAAACTATTTTCTGAAGTTGGGTTTCCTCGACGGTCGAGCAGGATGGACAATCTGCAAAATTGCCGCATTGGAGACTTACCTGAAATACCGCACTTTGATGCGTTTGCGTTCATAGCGCATTTTCAAGCAGACTCACAGATAAATCCACGCTCCTGCCATGCTTCGTCTTTTCCCTTTGCTTTGTTTTTGGGCGCTTATGGCCTGCAACGCTTCCCGCCCCACACAACAGCCCGCCCAACCGCGCCCGCGACCCGCAAGCGCCCCCACGCCACCTGCCGCCATCGCCACTGCTCCCGGCCCCGGCTCCATCGCATGGCTCGACAGCGAGCGCCTGATGCCCGTGTTGGAGCAGGCGCAACGAGAAAAAAAGCCTGTTTTTGTGGAATTTTATGCCGCTTGGTGCGCCCCCTGCAAAGTGATGGAGGAGGAAATTTTCACCCAGCCCGAGACGTTCCGCTACCTCAACATGAATTTCCTGAACTTCCGCACCGATTTCGACTCCTCTCCCGGCCAGACGCTCGCCTCCATCTATGAGGTGAAAGCGTTGCCGACCGTGCTGTTTCTCGACCCCAAAGGCGTGGTGCTGGAGCGGCACACGGGCATGGCCAACCCGTCGGTGCTGAAAAGGCTGGGGGATTCGGCGCTGGGGAAGATGAGGTAGTGGAATTGCCTCAGATTGTCATCAATGAAGGCATTTCAACAATGAAATTTTCAACAGCCTTCTTGTTGTAGGCTTTCCAACCGCCTCTAAAATCTCTGCTCGACACCTCAATGAATCGCTGCATTCTCTCGGAATTGAGTTGCTCCAAGAGCCATTCTGAATCCCCGTTGAATTTGATGCAGTAGCCAGAGTAAAAAGTACAATCTTCGTTTTCGTAAAGCACGAAGTTGGGGCGATAATTCATGGGTGAAAAAATGATTTTTTTGCCAAAACTTGTGTCCAAACCCTGACTCCTGCCAAAGGCGTACCACGCAACTTTGTTGGGTTCGCCGTTGTCGCGTTTGTCTAATTCGGATTTGATTGAAAGCAAGTAATTATAGGCTAACGGAAAATTATTCTTTATTTCTTCCTCCTGAATGATTTGGTGCTTGCCATTTACCTTCCTATAAGGGAACAATACCGATTCCGTGATTTCTTGTCGGCTGTTTTTTAATGTCGAACCTTTGACAATGGGCTTTAAAATTGATTTTTCAATTTTTATTAAACCTTTCAACTTGGTTTCAACTAAGGCGATTTCTCCGTCCCAACCCCGAACCTTAAAAATATAGGCTTTATCGCAAAGCGTTGTGATGCCCACATGAATATTGGCAATGTCACCCAATCTTTTTCCTTCGACTTTTTCATGCTCTCCCACAGTCAATTGCCAAGTCGAGCCTTTCAATACCGAAGGGTCTAATTTCCGCTCTTGGAGCTCGGTTTTGGATGTTGCTTTTTGAAAAAGAAAACTATCGGTAGGCTTTTTTCCGAAAACAGTTATTGCGCTGTAAGTAGTGGCGTTGTCGAAAACCTGAATATCAGCGTAATTTGAAATTTGATAAATACTCCTCTGCTTCGCAAAGTACTTCCTCAATGCCCGAGCTGTTTCAGTATAAAAAAACGTGTTTGGCGTAATGAAGCCACAAGTGCCATTTTCAGACAGCAGGAACAGCGCCAGCTCAAAAAACGCGATGTAAATATCCGTCGAACCATTCTGGCAGAAATCATAGTTTTCCTGAATATAACGTCTTTGCGCTTCTTCCAAATGCTGAATTCTGATATAAGGAGGATTCCCGACAATAAAATCAAATTGTTGACTGTAAGTGTTTTGCGAGAAGATAGTTCGTCTTTCAAGTTTCCAAATGGCGTTGGTTTCGTAAATATTCCAGTCAACAAAAATCCCAAAAGGGTTGACCAACTCATTGAGGTTTTGAATGCAATCTCGAACTGCCAAAGGGTCAATGTCCCAACCGTATATATTCTCTAAATTTTCCCGAAGGTTTTCGTTCGGAGACATCTCGATAATTCTTTTAGCAACCTTGACCAGAAAACGACCATCCCCACAGGCAGGATCCAGAACAGTTTTGCCCAAAACATCCAGGCCGACAAAACCCATATCATTCAGGATTTTGTCCACTATGAAGTCGGGCGTATAAACCTGACCAAAGAGCTTTTCTCGATTGTATGTCTTTTGCAAACTCGCCATGTAACCTCATTTTTGGGTTTGGTAAAAACGCTTGTAATTTTCGATTTCTTGAAAAAAGTGCTGTAAAGAGAATTTGCTCAAAAGTAGCTTGGCGAAGTTTTCATCAAAAATAGTGTTAATATCAGATGCATTAACTGCAAGTTTATCTTCGTCAATATCTACAAGCAGAATACCTAACATTTGAGGTCTGTGAGCTTGTGGTGAATCAAAGATAAGCCTCAGGTACTTTGACAAATCCTTCTCGTTAATGACCTCATGCTTCTTCGGTTTTTCAGTCTCATTCTTCTCGTAGTATGGGGTTTTATGACGAAGTATTAATAATTGGGCGTAGGTCAGGTTTGGTTGGGCTTGGATGTTTGCTGTTTCACCCATCATGTTCTCAAAATAGTTGTTTGCATTCTGCTTGTAATTCGAGGTTACGAACTTTATACCCAAGCAAAAAACAGGATTTCCTTCCTTAGTAACGGCAACGTCAACATTTTTCGGATAGTACTTGCCTTCAACCGTTCTCTCTTTGCTTCCATCGCCCAAGAAATGAATTTCAAAGTCGTTGCCCCATATACTTGCCAACAGTTCAGCAACATAGAGATGAATCGGCCTTAGTTTCTGGGTACTTCTTGCCCCATGTGTTTTGTATTTCTTAAATGCTTCGCCGATAGCCACCAAAAATGCTTTTTCGTTGTAGAGCATATTCATTTTTTTGCTTGGTAAATTCATGAAGTTATCCATTTCTTGCGAGGTCAAAGATGCAAATAAGATTACAATCTCCCCCACCCTCATCGCCCTCTGCTCCCCCGTTTTTTGATTTTTCACCGTCAAAGTCCCGCTCTGCATTTCCGTCTCGCCCGCGATGGCGATGTAGGGGATGTTGCGCTTGGCGACATACTCGAATTGTTTTTTCAACTTGCCCGGCTCGGGATAAAGTTCGGCGGCCACCCCTGCCTGCCGGAGTGCGGTGACGCATTGAAAAGCATACTCGAACGACGGCTCGTCGAACGAGGCGAGCATGATTTTCACGCTCTCGGTCAGCGTTTCGGGGAACAAATTCAAGCCCTCCATCACGTCGTAGATGCGGTCGGCGCCGAAAGAAATGCCCACGCCCGACAGCCCCGGCACACCGAACACGCCCGTCAAATCGGCATAGCGGCCGCCGCCGCCGATGCTGCCCATTTTGAAATTTTTGGCGGCGACCTCAAAAATGCAGCCCGTGTAGTAAGTCAACCCCCGCGCCAGCGTGATGTCAAATTTGACCTCGTTCGTCAAGTTTGTTTTTTCCAAAAGACGGAACACGCGGGCAAGTTCCTCCACCCCTTTTTGGCCAGTCTCGCTGTCGGAGAAAAAGGGTTTAAGCGCCTCCAAATCAGCGACTCCCAGTATTTTTTCAATCATCGAAACAGCCTTTTCGGAAATGCCGCGCCCGGCCAGTTCTTCGCGCACACCCTCGATGCCCACCTTGTCCAACTTGTCAATCGCCACCGTCATATCCATGAACTTGTCGGCGATGCCAGCGGCCTCGGCAATGCCAAACAGGATTTTCCGGTTGTTGATTTTGATGACGACGGGCACGCCCAAACGGGCAAACGCCTCGTCGTAAATCTGCGTCAGCTCGGCTTCGTAGAGCAAACTATCGGAGCCGATGACATCGGCATCGCACTGGAAAAACTCGCGGTAGCGGCCTCGCTGTGGGCGGTCGGCACGCCACACGGGCTGGATTTGGTAGCGTTTGAATGGGAATGTGAGCGTGCCGCGATTCATCACCACATAGCGGGCGAAAGGCACCGTGAGGTCGTAGCGGAGGCCACGTTTGGCAATGCTCGGCGTGAGTTTTGCCGAGTCTTTGGCTGCCAGCGCCTCTTGATTCGCTTCTTTCAGGAAGTCGCCGTTGTTGAGAATTTTGAACAACAGCTTGTCGCCCTCGTCGCCGTATTTGCCCGTAAGCGTGGAGAGGTTCTCCATGGCGGGCGTTTCCAAGGGTTGGAAGCCGAATTTGACAAACACCGAGCGAATCGTGTCAAAAATGTAGGCCCGTTTGCGCACCTGTTCGGGGCCAAAGTCGCGGGTGCCTTCGGGTATGGATGGTTTTTGCATGACAGATTTTTTTGGAAAAACAAACCTCCGAGAGGTTGTCTCCCAGAGGTTTGTTTCAACGGCGCAAATATCGGCAAAAGTTCATTCAGAAGCCCCCACCGATGCGAGCGAACCGAACAACAGCCCTTTGGATGCCAGCGACACAACAATCAGCAACAAACCGACGGTCGTGTAAATCGCCAATTTCTTGTGTTTGTCCACGTCGGTTTTTGCCTTTTTGGAAAGGGTACGGCCCAACTGAATGAAAACCACTGCCAAAATCATGATGGTGATGTGCTCGACCGCGAAATAGCGAAGCCACTCGTTTTTCATGGCAGCGCCCATGTTGGCGAAGGCTGCCTTCGTGTAGCCACTCGTAAAGGCGTATTGTATGAGGCCGACGAGCAATTGAAGATGCGTTAGCCCCAAGAGCGCCGCCGCTGCCGTATTGTCGTTTTTGGTGTAATCCTTGCGACCCAACCAGCCCGTATAGGCCCGATAAAGGACGTAGGCCAAGGCGATGAGGAGTAAGTACCTGTTGTAAGAATGGATGGTATTGAGAACGGTGTGCATAGTCAGAAACGATTGAGTGTGAAGAAGGAACAAAGGAAAAATGCCTTGCGCGTTTTATTCGTTGGTCGGGTGAAATATTTTTTTCAAAAAAAATTTTATTCGGAGGTGTTACTTTTTTTGAAACCTGCGTTAGAATGTGTGAAAGCGACAATAAGGGGCGATTCAAAACAAAGTTTGGAAAACCCTCAAGATATTAGGTAGGAAGATTGTTTTCATTTGGTTTTTTGGGATTTAGCCCTCGGACGAAAGTCCGGGGGCTTTTTTTATTCCCGTTGTTTCGAGTCCATCAAAATCGTCACAGGGCCATCGTTCAGCAGCGACACTTTCATGTCGGCACCAAACTCGCCCGTCAGCACGGGCCTCCCCGACTCGCGCTGGAGCATTTCGACAAATCGCTCATACATCGGAATCGCCTTTTCGGGTCGCGCCGCTTTGATGAACGAGGGGCGGTTGCCCTTTTTCGTGCTGGCGTGCAGGGTGAATTGGCTCACCACGAGCATCTCTCCCGCAATGTCTTGCACCGACTTGTTCATCAGGCCATCTTCATCGGAAAAAATACGCAGGGCAGCTATTTTTTTGCTGAGCCATTCGATGTCCTCTTCCGAATCGTCCTGCTCAATGCCGAGCAGGATGAGCAGCCCCCATCCGATGCGGGACTTTTCCTGATGGTCAATGACTACGAAGGCCTGTGAGACCCTCTGAACAACAACACGCATAGGCAGGGTATGTGAGAAAAATTTAGGATAGCAGAATTGCGACCTTTGCTTTCAAAGTTTCAAACCTTGCTTGCTCAACAAATCACCACATCCACAACTCAACAAAAAATGTCTCTCGTCACCGAATTCAACGACTACCGCGCCCGCATGAACGAGCGCATTTTGGCTCACGACAACAAAGTAATCAAGCGATTCTGGAGCCTCGACAACCAAACCTACCAAGCGGGCGCGCTCGATGTGCGCACCAAGGAAATGCTCGGCCTCGTGGCTTCCATGGTGCTGCGCTGCGACGACTGCATCAAGTATCACCTCGGCAAATGCCACGAACTCGACATCACCACCGACCAGATTTTCGAGATTTTCGCCGTCGCCAACATGGTGGGCGGGTCCATTTGCATCCCCCACACCCGCCGCGCCGTTGAGTATTGGGAGGAATTAAAAGGAATTTGAGGGTTTCTGGTTTGAAGGTTTGGGGGTGTAGGGCTGTGCACAAAAAACCAGAATCCCTCAAGTCTTCGACTCTTCGTGACTTTATTCCTCCAAATACACCACCTTCCGCAGCAGCCGCAGGCCGAAAGACAGTTCGATGGTCGTGTTGCGGATGCGGCGTTCGGGGATGGTGTAAGTGGTGCCAGCGCATTGGTCAATCACATTTGGAATCGGCCCTTGGCGGTATTGGGGCGTTATGTCGGGATGAAACGACAGCTCGATTTGGCCGCCCGTGAGCTCGCTGAACTTGAACTCGATGCCCCCGCCCAACGAAAGGCCGAAGAGCCACTTCTGCGTGCCCCCCACGAGTGGCAACGAGCCTCTGTTGCACACGAAAATGTTTTGCAATTCGGCGAGATTATCGTTTAAATTGTAATCGCCACGCAACCCGCCGAAGTAAAAAAAGTTGTTGTCTCTGGAAGCCATTGGCTTGCGAAACTTGGCACCCAATTGCAGCGAAAGATTGTTGAACTCGAAGGGCTGGGTAAACAAATTGCCCAGCACGCCGGAGTTGATGTTGAACGTGCGAAAACGGATGGCGCTGCCCCTCACATGATAGCCAAACTGGCCATAGAGCGAAAACCGGTCATCGTCGTTGTTGATGGACTCCAATGCCAACGCCGCATGGTATCGAAGCAAAAACTGGCGGTTCAAGCTGTTGTCCCATTTTTGATTGGCCAAACTGGGGCCCCCTTTGAACACATAAGCCGTGGATTGGGCAGTCATTTGTCCGCGAAAGACCATCATCAGCAGAAATGCGAATACAAGTCGTGTCATTTTTCTCGTTTTTTGCGGCGAAAATAAACAATCAGGCCTCAACACCCCCATAAACCCTCATCAACCTTGTTATTACGCCATGAGCTTTGAATCCTTTACCTATGTGCGTCCCGAAATAACCACGGTGTCGCAAAATTTTGAAAAACACCTGCTCCGTTTTCAAAACGCTCAATCTGCCGACGAGCAAAGCGACAGCCTCAGCCAACTCAATCGAGTGCGCGAAGAGTTCTGGACGATGTACAACCTCTGCTACATCCGCCATACCTCCGATACCACCAACAAATTCTACGAGCAGGAAAACGAATACTTCGACGAGAACCTGCCTTCTTTCGAGGAGCTCAACAACCGTTTCTTCCAAGCACTGCTCGATTCGCCTTTCAGACATATATTGGAGCAAAAATTCGGCGGACAGCTTTTCACGCTGGCCGAGCTCTCGCTCAAAACATTCAAACCCTCCATCCTCGAAGACTTGCAGCAAGAAAACACGCTCAGCACCGAATACACCAAACTGAAGGCGCAGGCCAAAATCGAGTTCAGGGGCAAAACCTACAACCTGAGCAGCATCCACCCCCTCGAACTTTCAGACGACCGCGAGACGCGCAAAAATGCCACCGAGGCGAAATGGGGCTTTTTCGCCCAAAACGCCCCCGCCATGGAGCGTATTTTTGATAAAATGGTGAAAGTGCGCCACCAAATCGCCCGCGAACTGGGCTACAAGAATTTTGTGCAAGTCGGCTACGCGAGAATGCGCCGCTCCGACTACACTCCCGACATGGTGGCCAATTTTCGGCGACAAGTGCGCGAAGTCATCGTGCCACTCGCCTCCGAACTTTATGAGCGACAGCGCAAACGCCTCGGCATCGAAAAACTGAAATACTACGACGAGGAATACAAATTCCCGTCGGGCAACCCCAAGCCGCTCGGCACACCCGAAGAAATAGTGGCCAGCGCCGCCAAAATGTACCGCGAACTCAGCCCCGAAACCGACACTTTTTTCCAATTCATGCAAAACACCCGGCTCATGGATTTGGTGAACCGCGACGGGAAAGCCACAGGCGGCTACTGCACCTACATGAGCAAGTTCGGCGCACCGTTTATATTTTCCAACTTCAATGGCACCAGTGGCGACATTGACGTGCTCACGCACGAGGCTGGCCACGCCTTCCAAGTGTGGAGCAGCAGCGCCTTCCCCTTCGAGGAATATCACTGGCCCACCAACGACGCAGCCGAAATTCACTCCATGAGCATGGAGTTTTTCACATGGCCTTGGATGCCACTCTTTTTCGGCGACCAGACGGACAAATACTACTTCATGCACCTCAGCGGCGCCATCCAGTTCTTGCCTTACGGCGTGGCGGTAGACGAGTTCCAGCATATCATTTACCAAAACCCCGGCATGACACCCAGCGAGCGCAACGCCGCATGGCGCGTGCTGGAAGAAACCTATCTCCCCCACCGCGACTACGACGGCCACCCACACCTCGAAGCAGGCCGCCTGTGGCAAAAGCAAAGCCACATCTTCAACTCACCATTCTACTACATTGACTACACGCTGGCACAAATCTGCGCCTTCCAATTCTGGATGAAAGACCGCCAAGACCATCAAGCGGCATGGAGCGATTATGTGCGGCTCTGCAAAGCCGGCGGCAGCCAGTCCTTCCTTCAGTTGGTGAAACTGGCGGGGTTGCGCTCGCCATTTGAAGACGGGTGCGTGGAAAGCATCGTGGGCGAGATACGGCGGTTTTTGGAAGGGGTGGACGATTCGCGGTTTTGAGATTGAGGCTGCAAACTGTATTTTTAAACTAATTTTCAAAATCTGACACTCACACAAATGCGCTACATACTTTTTGCTCTTCCCTTCTTGTTGGCTACTGCCTTCAAATTCCCACCCCCCAATCCCCAAGCCCACCCACCCACTCTCAAACTCGCCCTCCTCAAATACTCCGGCGGCGGCGACTGGTACAACGATGTGAACTCGCTAAAAAACTTGGCCAAGTTTTGCAACGACAACCTACGCACCAACTTCGACCTTGAATACGCCACCGTGGAGCCGGGTAGCGCCGACATTTTCAACTACCCCATCGTGTATGCCACAGGACACGGCAATATGCTCTTCAACGACCTCGAAGCCCGCAACCTCCGCGCCTACCTCGAAGGCGGCGGCTTCCTCATCCTCAACGACGACTACGGCCTCGACCCCTTCGTGCGCCCCGCCATGAAAAAAGTGTTCCCCGAACTCGACTTCGTGGAGCTGCCCTTTAGCCATCCCATCTACCATCAGAAATACGACTTCAAAAACGGGATGCCAAAAATCCACGAACACGACGGCAAACCCGCGCAAGGCTTCGGGCTTATCTGGCAAGGCCGCCTCGTCTGCTTCTACAACTACGAGACCGACCTCGGCGACGGCTGGGACGACGTGCACAACGACCCGCCAGAGCTCCGTCAAAAAGCCCTGCAAATGGGCGCCAACATCGTTCAATTCGCCTTTACTCAATAGGTCTCCATGCGACAACACAACCGCCAGCCGCTCTCCATTGCGCTTGGAATAGTGATTTTCCTTGCGTTGAGCATCACCACCTATTCCGCGCGATTCCTCGACGGCGAGCGTAAAAGTTTTTTGTTCCTGAAAAGCGACACGCTCTGGGAAAGCCCCTCTTGGAAACTCGCCTTCTACCTTCATGTGGTCGGCGGCATGGTGGCCTTGTCCATCGGAGGGTTCCAGTTCGTGCGTCGTTGGCGCGACGGCAACCTGCGTCGGCACCGACGCGCCGGCACGGTTTATTTCTTGGCGGTGTTGAGCAGCGGATTGGCTGGCCTCTATCTCGCATTGCACGCTACGGGAGGCTTGGTCGCGCAACTGGGATTCACGGGATTGGCCACCGCATGGCTCAGCACTGGCTTTGTTGCCTACAAAGCAGCGCGTCAACGCGACATCGGGCAGCACGAGCGATGGATGACCCGCAATTATGCCGTCACTTTCGCCGCCGTCACCCTTCGGCTTTGGCTGCCGCTTTTGATAGGCGCGTTGGGATTGACCTTCATGGAGGCGTACAAAATCGTGTCGTGGCTATGCTGGGTGCCCAACCTGCTTTTTGCGGAAATGCTGATTCGACGCAACAACATCGGCGGCGCTGCAAACGCCTGAATTGATAGTGGGGTGTCGAAAGACCCACACATGGCGAAAGTCAAAAAACGAAGGCGAAGGTCGTCATCCGACCCTCGCCTTCTCTCATTTTATGCTACTGCCGTGGCAGCATCACTTTTTGCAGCACGGAATCGGGCAATTCTCAATCGGGCAGGGAATGCCGTCGCAAGTTTGCGCTTCCATGTTGCAGCGTTCGGGCGGGCAGCAAACCTGACCGTTGGTGCCGACGAACGAAAAAGCGATGCCAGTGGCAAGCAGAACAGCGGCGCCAAGCGCCAATGCTTTATTTTTCATGATGTGAAAATTCAGTTTAAGTTTTGAAAAAGAGTGGTTTGGAAGGAGTTGATAAAAGTTGATGATGGTTTATGAAAGTTGATTATCAACCTTCATAAACATTTTTCAACCCTCCTCAACATTTTGAAGAAACTCAAACTGAAAAAGCGGGCGGCTTCCACACGGAGAGCCAGACTTGTTGAGGCAAAAAAACGGCATAGGCAAAAACCCGGGCACTTCGTTCGATCGGCAACACAACCGAGGGAAGCAGCGGGGGCTCCGGCATCAGGCACAGGCAACAGCATGGGCCAGCGACACAACATATGGGGGCTGGGCAAACCGGAGCCTTATCGCCATCCTTTGAGTGGTCGGCAGCACAGGAGGCCGCCGCGTCGGGCGCGCAACTTTCTTGAACGACGCAAATGCCACCCGAATAAAAACAATCCCCGCCCACCTTGGGAGGCATGGTCGCCAGCAGCAACGTGACGGAAAACAATATGGATAGCAGCCGTTCCAAGCAGAAAAAAATTGCGAGCACAAAAGACACAAACTCGCGGCAGTTTGTCCGCGCCAACAGGCCTTTTTAACAAAAAAAATTCTGCCTGCGTACCTTCGCCGTTCATTTAAAAAATTGACGATGCAGGCAACGAACCAACAAACAACCAACAACAAGCAACGAATAATGAACAACCAACGACGCATCCTCCTGCTCGGCTCAGGTGGCCGCGAACACGCCTTTGCATGGAAACTCGCTCGCAGCCCGCGCTGCTCCCAACTTTTCGTCGCCCCCGGCAATGCCGGCACATCCGCCTGTGGGCAAAATGTCGCATTGAACCCACTTGACTTCGAGGCCGTGGGGCGATTTTGCTTGGAGCATGAGGTTGATATGCTCGTCGTCGGCCCGGAAGAACCGCTCGTGCGAGGCATCTGGGATTATTTTCAAGAAAACGAAAAACTGCGCCACATCCCCGTCATCGGCCCCTCCAAGGCAGGCGCCGTGCTGGAAGGCTCAAAGGCTTGGAGCAAAAAATTCATGCAGCGCCACCACATTCCGACCGCTGCTTACCGTGAATTTACAGGGGAAAACGTGGAAGATGGTTTGCGGTATTTGGCAGGACACCCGCTCCCCATCGTGCTGAAAGCCGACGGCCTCGCCGCAGGCAAGGGCGTGGTGATATGCCAAAGCCATGCGGAGGCAGAGCGGGAATTCCGGGAAATGCTGGGCGGCAAATTCGGCACCGCCGGGCATCGCGTGGTGGTGGAGGAGTTTTTGAGTGGCATCGAGTTTAGCGTCTTCGTTTTGACTGACGGCAAGACCTACAAAATTCTGCCAGAGGCCAAAGACTACAAGCGCGTCGGCGAAGGCGACACAGGGCCAAACACGGGTGGCATGGGTGCCGTCAGCCCAGTGCCGTTTGTGGATGAGGCGATGTGGCAAAAAGTGGAGGAACGCATCATCCGCCCGACGGTAAAGGGGTTGAAAAAAGAAAAAATCCCCTACAAAGGCTTCATTTTCTTCGGCCTGATAAAAGTCAACGGCGAGCCTTATGTCATCGAATACAACTGCCGCATGGGCGACCCGGAGACCGAAGTAGTGTTGCCCCGCCTGAAAAACGACCTTGTCGTCTTGTTCGACAATTGCGCCAAAGGCTCGCTTGGCCGCGTGAAAATCCGCGCCGACAAACGCACGGCAGCCACCATTTTTCTGGTGAGTGGCGGCTACCCGGGCGACTACCAAAAAGGGAAAGCCATCACGGGCTTGGAACAGGTGAAAGGCAGCATGACGTTTCATGCGGGCACAGCCGTCACGGAAGCAGGATGCGTCACCGCTGGCGGAAGGGTGGTTGCGCTGACGAGTTTTGGCAAAGACATCGCGGCGGCCATCCGCAAATCGAAGCGCAGTGCCAAGGTGGTGCAATTCGAGGGCAAGTACTTCCGGCGGGACATTGGGCGGGATTTGGAGGGGTAAAGCCACATTTGGCATTGTGTGAGTGTTATTCATGCAATACTTTTGTAACTAACAACCAGCCGAACGAAACATGAGCGCGTCTCCAAAAGTTGTCGTGCTAAACGAAGTGAAGAATCTGGCTGAGCAAACGTTCGGAAGTTACTCTTGGCAAATGCTTCCCTTCGTTCAGAATGGCAACTCGGGGCAACGGTGTTCAATACGCTTTTTTATGAAACCCTGAATTTACACTCAATAACCCCAATGACCTCAATAACCTCAATGGCTTCAATATGCACGAATCCTTCCTCCACTTCCTCTGGCGCTGGCGACGCTTCGACGCGCAACACCTCACCACCACCGACGGCCAACCGCTCGAAATCCTGCACCCCGGCGAATGGAACGACCACGCAGGGCCAGACTTTTTCAACGCCCGCTTGCGCATCGGCGACACCGTTTGGGCAGGCAACGTGGAACTCCACCTCCGCGCCTCCGAATGGCTCGCCCACCGCCACAGCAACGACGCGGCCTACGACAACGTGGTGCTGCACGTCGTGTTGGAGGAAGACCAGCCCGTCGCCCGCGCATCAGGCGAGCGGATTCCCTGTCTGGAGTTGCGAGGGCGCATCCCCGCCAAAATTTTGGAAAACTATCAGCGCCTCGAACACGAGCGCGCATGGATTCCCTGCCAAAGCTTTTTCAAAAACATCCCCGACATCGTGCGGCTCAACTGGCTCGACCGGCTGCTGGTGGAGCGGCTAGAACAAAAAACCGCCGCCGTCGCCGAGATGCTCGCCACGACGGAGAACCATTGGGAGGAAGCATTTTACCGCCTGCTGGCACGCAATTTTGGCCTGAAAGTCAACGCCGAACCCTTCGAGGCGCTGGCGCGTTCGCTGCCGTTGCTGACTTTGGCGAAACACAAAAACGACTTGAAACAGGTGGAGGCGCTTTTGTTCGGGCAGGCCGGTTTTTTGGAAGAAACCTTCAAAGACGAGTGGCCGAGCGCATTGGCGCAAGAGTACAAGTTTTTGAAACACAAACATAACCTCGCGCCTTTGGCGACCTCACAATGGAAATTTTTGCGGCTCCGGCCAGCCAATTTTCCCACCGTGCGGCTGGCACAATTCGCCGCGCTCGTGCATCAGTCGGCGCATTTGTTTTCCAAAATTCTGGAAGCAAAAAACCTGCGCGAGCTCGAAAACCTCTTCGACGTGCAGCCGGGCGACTACTGGCTCACCCATTTTCAGTTCGACAAGCCGTCGGTGAAACGCGCGAAACATCTGGGCCGCGACTTCGTGCACCTGCTGCTCATCAACACCATCGCGCCTTTTCTTTTTCATTACGGGAAAACACGCGAGCAGGAGGAGTTTCAAAAACGCGCGCTGAGCCTGCTCGAAGAACTACCGCCCGAAGCCAACGCCATTGTGGAGGGCTGGGCTGATTTGGGCGTTTCGGCCAAAAATGCCTACCAGACGCAGGCGTTGATTCACCTGAAAACGCGCTACTGCGATGCAAAACGGTGTTTGGAATGTGCGATTGGAAATTCGATTTTAAAATAGACTTGTTGCAGTCTTGTTGCGGTGGAGGGCTTTGGGTGAAGGGGATTGTCATTTTTTCGACTGGCAAGGCAAATTTTGCAGTCGAAATCGGGCATATTCGGCAAAAAATTTAACGAAGCCAGTCGGAAAAAGGGCTTTCCCTTCACCCAAAGCCCTCCACCGCAACAAGTCTAATAACCGCCTCATGGTCAAACGCGACGTTTTATGGAAAAGGGATTATCGAAGACCTGTTCGACGATTTTCTACGCTTCTTTTTTCCGGGCGAAATTGGGCGGATTGATTTCTCGCGTGGTTTTGAGTTCTTGGACAAAGAGCTTGCAGAAATCTTCCCAGAGTCGGAAAACAATGCCCGCTTCGCCGACAAGTTGGCGAAAGTTTGGCTGAAAGATGGTCAGGAGCAATGGCTCCTTATTCACACAGAAGTGCAGGGGCAAAACACCGGAGATTTTGCGAGGCGAATGTTTGTTTACCTCTGCAGGATATTGGACCGATACGGACATCCCGTCACGGCGCTGGCCATTCTTACAGACAACTCGAAGGATTGGAGCCCAAGCGAATTCAGATACTCGTTCATGGGGACAGAACTGACCTACCGCTACAACCTGTACAAGTTGGCACATACCGACCCTAAGGCCTTGCATGCCAGCAAAAACCTTTTCTCAATCGCCATCGAAACTGCCTTCGAAGCCTTACAGCGAGAAAGGCCGGACGAGGAACTATTGCAAATCAAGGCACGTCTGGTGAGAAAGCTCTTTCAACAAGGTGCCGCACAAGAAAAAATCAGGCGATTGTTGGGCTTCATCAAGTACTACACGAGTTTTGAAAAACCTGAATTGACCCATAATTTTGACCGTCAAATCGAGTCGTTCACCAAAAACGGGGAATCTATGGGTATCATTGAGGCAATTCAAGAAGCCCATCGCCAGGAAGGCATCAAGATAGGCATGGAGAAGGGCATGGAAACAACCCACTTCACCATTATTCAGAATATGCTCGCTCGTGGTTTTGACAAAACCACTATTCAGGATATTTTGGGTGTTGACATCGCTTTGGTTGAAAAAGCGGAAAAGGCATTAAAAAAGAAAAACGAGGGCAATTATACCCAGATTAAAGAGGATTTGAACCTGCCGGTTGGCAAGGCAGGGATTTCCTTGATTGATTTGCATGATTTCCAAAGGATTGCGAGCACCGTTCGTTCAAAACCACCTTGTCAGACCCTGTACTCAGGGGCTTGCCCGGCCAAGTGAAGCGGACGGGGCTGATTTGCGTTGACTATAACGATTTTTCATCTCACCGAGGAGCGTTGCGTTCGAATCACCCCTTAGCCTGACCTGTATCATCTTCTGGCGGCCACACTGCCCACACCTTTGCGGTAATTGACTAAATTTACTGCACTATGAAGAAAATACTGGTTCCTATTGATTTCTCTCCTAATTCCAAGAATGCGTTGTGGGTAGCTGCCGAAATCGCCGCAAAAAGTGGCGCACGGCTCGAACTGCTTCATGTCAACGTGGCGACCATTTACTCCACACCACCAGAATACGCTCGGGCCGTAGCCCATGTTGAAGACCCGGAATACGATGATTCGGCCATTTCTGCCTTGGAAAAACTTTCGCTTGAGCTGAGTGAGAATCCAGTGTTTGCAAAATTGAAAATAGATATGCGTGTGGAAGACGGCTTTTTGCACACTTCCATCCGCGAGGTGTCCGAGGTGGATACGGTGGATTTGGTGGTGATGGGCACGAAAGGCGCGTCGGGCCTGAAAGAGTTTCTCATCGGCTCCAACACGGAAAAAGTGATTCGCACGGCCCCTTGCCCGGTGTTGGTGGTGCCTGAGGGTGTAGAACGGCTTGATGTCAAGACAGTGCTCTTGCCCTCCACGCTCAAGGACGACCAACAAGGCATATTCCGTTATTTGGCAAAATGGCAAAAGATTTTTGGCTTCACGGTCAAAGTCCTGTATCTCAATAACCCAGCTGGCTTTCCGACGGATGGCTCTGCCGAGGCAATGAAAAACCGGCTGGCCGAAGCAGCAGGTTTGGAAAAACCCGATGTGGTGATGACGATGAGTGCGTTCTTCGAGGATTCCACCATCCTTTCCGCAGCTGAACACTACGACGCTGATATGATAGCCATGGCGACGCACCAGCGGCAGGGATTGTCTCATGTTTTGTTTGGAAGCGTCACCGAAGACACTATCAACCACTCAAAACTGCCTGTTTTGGCGGTGCCGGTGAGATGGACGGAAAGTTGACTGCAAAGATTTTCAAGAGGATAAAGTGGAGAGCGGTTCTTCCCTAACAGACGTTCCGGTTGTCCGTTTTCGCGGGCAACCGGATTTTTTGTAACGCCAACTTTCAGTTGGCGCACAGGGTTCGCCAACTGAAAGTTGGCGTTACAAACCGCTCAAAATCACCTCGCAGGCGAATTGAATTTCTGCCGCTGAAATCGTCAATGGCGGCGCAATCCGCAGGCTTCGGTCGTTGAACAAAAACCAATCGGTGATGACCCCATTGGCGATGCAATGCCGAATGACCGCCTGCACTTTTGCCGCATCGCCCACATCCACTGCCAGCCAAAGCCCTGCGCTGCGCACTTCTTTGATGGTGGGATGAACGAGGAGTTTCTTAAAAAGAGCTTCTTTTTCAGGAATTTGTGCCAACCAATCGCCTTTCAGCAAAACTTCCAACGTCGCCAAACCCGCCGCTGCGCACACCGGATGGCCCCCGAACGTGGTGATGTGCCCCAGCACCGGGTCGTGGGTCAAGGCCTGCATCAGCTCGCGTCGGGCAACGAACGCGCCGAGTGGCATTCCACCTCCGAAGCCTTTGCCGAGCAGCAGGATATCGGGCGCGATGCCGTATTGTTCAAAAGCGAACAGGCTCCCCGTGCGCCCCATTCCCGCCTGAATCTCATCCAAAATCAGCAGCGCCCCCGTTTCGTCGCACCGACGACGCAATGCCCGAAGCCATTCGGGGCGTGGTGGAATGATGCCAGCCTCGCCTTGCACCGTTTCTACCACTGCCGCCGCCGTGTGGCGGTCTATTTTTTCCAAATCCTCCGCTCGATTGAAATCAATATGCGCCATGCCGGGCAGTAATGGATGGTATGCGAGCGTGAAATCGGTAGGCGACATGAGGCTGGCCGCGCCTTGTGTGCTGCCGTGATAAGCGTTGCGGCAAGCGACAAAATTGGGTCGGCCCGTGTAGCGTTTAGCAAGTTTCATCGCACCCTCGCAAGCCTCGGTGCCCGCGCTCACGAAATAGACGGAATCGAGGCCGGGCAGATGAGCAGCCAGCAATTGCGCGAGCCTGACCTGAGGGGTGAGCACATATTCGCCATAGACGAGGGTGTGCCAATAAGAATCGAGCTGTTGTTGCACCGCCGCTTGCACGCTTGGGTGCCGATGCCCCAACACACTTGGCCCGATGCCGGCGATAAGGTCGAGGTATTTTTTGCCATCCAAGTCGTAGAGCCAGCAGCCTTCGGCACGGACAATTTCGAGCGCAAGCGGTGTGGGCGAGGTTTGGGCGACATGGCGCAAGAAGAGCTGGCGATGTGATAGCATACGATATCGGTTAGAATGCCTCCCATTGGTCGCCCAATTCGGCAGCCGGACTCCAAAACAATTTTTCAAAATCAACCACGCGGTTGTTTTCCACTTTCACGCCTTCATTTTCCAATAGTTCTTGCATCATGGTGGGGGTTGGAAAATGATTGCGACCACTGAGTTCGCCCTTGCGATTCACGACGCGGTGAGCCGGAACCCCATCGCCCGGTTTGCAGTGATTGAGCGCCCAACCAGCCATGCGCGACGCACCTAAGGCCAAAAAGTCGGCAATGGCTCCGTAGTTCGTCACTCGGCCTCGCGGCACCTGACGCACCACGGCATACACGAGGTCAAAATAGGTTGGAGTTTCTTTTTCCATGATAAATCGCGGCGAGGCGAATGATGGTTTTAAATATGAGTGCTCCGGCATGCACTACTGGACATTATTTTTGTGCTGCAAAGATGCAAAGGCGCAAAATGCGGTAAATCAATGAGTTTTTTGCTTTGCGTCTTTGTGATTTCGTGGCAAATTCGAAGATGTCCAATAATGTGGCTCCGGCATCATTTATTCGTAGCGCAGCGACTCGATGGGGTCGAGACGAGCGGCTTTGAGCGCCGGGTAGAAGCCTGACACCACGCCCACAATCATGCAGAGTGTGAAGCCGAGGAGCATCCATCCCCAAGGAATCAGGAAACTGCCGCCGAGCAGCGGGGTCACGATATTGCCGACAAGGATGCCAAGGAAAATGCCGACCAAGCCGCCTATTTGGCAAATCACGACCGCCTCTGTGAGAAACTGGGTCAAGATGCTGCGCCGAGTGGCACCGAGTGCCTTGTAGATGCCGATTTCGCGGGTGCGTTCCGTCACGCTCACCAGCATGATGTTCATGAGGCCAATGGCGGCACCCAGCAAGGTCATCAGGCCAATGGCGATGGTGGCGAGGCGCAGCGTGGCTGTGTTTTCTTTCAAAATGGAGACCAAGCTGTCGCTGGCAAAAATTTCAAAATCGTCTTCCTCGCCGGGCCTAAGCCCTCTGATTTGGCGCATCAGCCCCATAGCCTCGGATTGCGCCTCGTCCATGTCGGTCGCATTGTTCACGGCCACGACAAGCTCATAATCGGTTTCATTGGTGCCATAAAGCGAGCGCACATTGGCGACGGGAGCATACACGGCGCGGTCTTGCGAGTTGCCCATAGAGGCTCCTTTCGATTTCAAAACGCCGACCACGCGATAGCGGTTGTTGCCGACGATGACAACTTGGTCGAGTGCTCTTTCTGGTTTGTTGTTGAATAGTTTTTTGGCGATTTCCTGCCCGATGACCACTCTTGCCTGTCCGTCGTCCACTTCCATTTTGGAGAATGCTCGACCATGCTCGATGTCAAGCCCTTTCACGGAGAAGTAGTTTTCGTCCACACCCACAAAACCGATGTTGGGGTTGGTTTTTTCGTCTTGATACTTTACAGAGGCCAAATTCGTGGCCCAGAAGGAAACCGATACCTTTGCGGGAAACTGGTAGCGGTTTTTGAAATCCATCGCGTCCTTGTAGCGGATGGCCTCGCCCACTTTCTTGCGGCGACCGCCCTGATTGCTTTTCACTTCTGCCCATTTGCGCTGAATGGTGAACGAATTCGCGCCCAGACCCGAAAAGTTGTCGTTGAGCGAATACGCGATGGCATCAATGGCCGTTAGGATGCCCACCAGCGCCATGATGCCGAACGCAATGATGAGCAAGGTGAGCACTGCCCGCAGCATATTGGTGCGAATGCTTTGAAAGGCCATGCTGAGTATTTCTGAAAAAGGCATTGTTGATTGCGAATTGCGGATTCAAAAGTAATGTTCCTTTTAGCCTTGTTTGCTTGAAATAGAGGCAAGGTTGGCAAAATTCGATAAATCACGGTGTTTGGGGGGGTAAACACTACACCTTGCTTTGCCGTTGCGTCAAATATGACTTCCACATCACTGCTTCGCCGACCCGGCATTTTCTCCATTTTCGACCATGTTGCCGCTGCCGAGAGCACCCGACATGGTGGTGTCAGCCCCGCGCCTTTTGCCTCCTTGAATTTGGGAAAATATACGGACGACGCGCCCGAAAACGTGGCCGAGAACCAACGTCGTTTTTGCGACGCGCTTGGTTTTTCCGTCGAGCAATTGGCTTGGTCGAAACAAGTGCACGGCGACCAAATTCGCCTCGTGACAGCATCCGGTGGCGCGGAGGGCTTCGATGCGTTGATGACCAACACGCCGAAGGTGCTGCTGGCCGTATCGGTGGCCGACTGTGCGCCCATTTTGATTTTTGATGCAAAAAATCGCGCGGTGGCGGCCATCCACGCCGGCTGGAAGGGTGCGGCGGCGGGCATTGTCCGAAAGACGTTGGAATCTATGCACACGAAATACGGCACCATGGGCGCGGACTGCTTTGCCTACATCGGCACTTGCATTGACGAATGTTCGTTCGAGGTGGGCGACGAGGTAGCCGCTATGTTCGATGCCGATTTCAAGCGATTTGATGCCCGTCGCGGCAAGTTTTTGGTTGATTTGAAAATGGCAAATGCCGCGCAACTTTTTCAGTCGGGCGTGCCAGAAAGTCAAGTGGAAATTTCGCCTTTTTCCACCGTGCTTCACAACGAGGATTATTTTTCCTACAGAAAAGAAAAAGGCACGACGGGACGTATGCTGGCCGTAATCGGTATTTGTTGAGCGAATCTCTACCGAGCGCGATTTTTCCAAAGCAAAAAAGCGCAGGCCAAGGCCGACACGACGAGGCCGAGAAATTCTCGCGTGAGCTCTATCCACGGCGCTTCGGCTTTCATGCTCCCAACAATGGTGGGGCTTCCCATGCGTATCCAATCAACGAAATCCGGGAGCAGCATGGCCGCCCATACCACACAGCCCCCCAACCAAATCCATACGCCCAAACGATACATTTTGTTCGTGGCGGCCATGATGAAATGGACCGCCACGCCGCCGTAGAGCAATATCCACGGGATGGGGTCGGGGTCGTCATGCTGGACGAGCGCAAACAGGGCAAATAGGGCGGCGAGTATCCAATAGGTGACTTTCATCTGTGACATTTTGAGAGCAAGGTAGGAAAGATTGGCACATACCACCGCTACTTAGAGGCCGAGTTTTGGCGTTCTTTGCAGCGAAATTCCTGCATTAACCCGACTATATGCTACTGGACGTTTTTCTGACCCTTTTTCTCGTGGCGCTGAATGGTTTTTTCGTCGCTGCCGAATTTGCCATTGTGAAAGTCCGCTACTCGCAGATTGAGTTGAGCGCGCAAAAGGGCAATCGGCTGGCTGGTTTGGCGCAAAATATGCTGAATCATCTGGATGCTTACCTCTCTGCCACCCAATTGGGCATCACGCTGGCGAGCTTGGGCTTGGGATGGATAGGCGAGCCTGTTGTTTCCAAATTGCTGCTTTCGATTTTTCACGCCGTGGGCGTGGAGTTGTCGCCAGATTTGGCACACAAAATCGCCCTGCCCGTAGCATTTGCGCTGATTACCGTTTTGCACATCGTGTTTGGCGAGCTGGCACCCAAATCCATCGCCATACGCAAGCCGGAAGAGACTACTTTGGCAGTGTCGCTACCGATGAGGATGTTTTTCTTTCTCTTCCGCCCGGCGATATGGGTGCTCAACGGTTTTGCCAATTTTGTGCTCAAAGGCATCGGCATCGCCCCTGTTGACGAGCATGAAGCGCACAGTGCCGATGAGTTGCGCCTTCTTATGAAGCAAAGCCAAAAAAGTGGCGCTATCAAGGAGGACAACTTCCAGATTATTCAAAAAGCGTTCGATTTTTCGGAATTGACTGCGCAACAGGTGATGGTGCCGCGCAAAAACATTTTTGCGCTCGAAGTCAACACCCCCAGAGAGAAGATTTTGGAGAAACTGATAGAAAGCGGCTACTCACGGGTTCCGGTTTATGAAAACGACATTGACAATATCCTCGGCATCGTTTTCGCCAAAGACATTTTTAGGGAAAACATCCAACGTCCCGACTGGCACATTCGAGACCTGCTGCGCCCTGTCCAATATGTGTACAACTCGGCCCGGCTCAATCGCATCCTCAAGGATTTTCAAATAAAACGCATTCACCTGAGCGTCGTGATTGACGAATACGGAGGCACGGAGGGGCTGATTGCGCTGGAAGATATTTTGGAGGAACTGGTAGGCGAAATCAGGGATGAATATGACGAGGAAACGGACCCTGTGGTCAAAAACGAGGATGGCTCCTTCACCGTTTCGGGCATCGCGCCGTTGCACGACCTGAACAACTACCTGCCGTACCCATTTCTCGAAAACAAGCAATACAACACGCTCAACGGCCTTGTTCTCAATCGTTTTGGCCGCATTCCGCCCAGCAACGAGGTGCTTATGATTGATAAATATGAAGTCGTTATTCTGGAGCGGAAGCAAAACATCCTGACCCAGATGAAAATCCGTCTGGTGGATGACGTGCCGACCCAGCCGACTTGATTATCGCCTCGCGCCCACGTTCACGAGCCAAACGCCCGCAATCGTCACCACCATCCCGACGGCTATTTCCACGGTGAGCGCCTCGCCGAGCCACAACCACCCAAGCAAAATCGCCACCACGGGATTGATGTAGGTGTAGAGCGAGGAAACGGTGGCGCTCAGGTGTTTGAGTGCGTACATATAAAAGGTGAAAGCCAATGCCGACCCTATGACGACAAGGTACAACATGGACAACCAGCTCTCGACGGTGTGGTGAATAGCATGGCTGGAATCGAACAAGGCACTCAACGCCAAACCACCCACCCCCCCGGCGAAAATCTGTAGTCCGGCGTTCAGGAGGGGCGACATTTGGGGGGCATTCCACTGCTTGGCCATGACCGTGCCGAGCGACCAAGTGAAGCAGGAGGCGAAACAGCCCGCGATGCCCCAGCGATACTCTGGTTTCATAAAATCCTGCCACCCTTCGCTGAAAATCAACGCCAAACCTCCAAAACCCAGCAACACGCCCAACACAACGCGGGTGTTGATGCGTTCGGAACCTTGCCACGTCAGCGAAATCAAAACGACCATGACGGGCGTGAGCGAGCCTATGAGCGCCGCCAATCCCGACGAAACGTATTGCATCCCCCATGTGATGAAGCCATTGCCGCCGGTGATGGTGGCCAAGCCAGTGATGGTTTGTCGAAAGGCATATTGCGGGTTGGGCCATACGAACCGGCCGCTCACCCAAGCAATGCCGAGCAACAGCAGGCCAGCAGCCGTCTGGCGAATGCCGACGAGCAAAAAGGGCGGGAAATCGCGGACGGCATATTTGATGGCGGTGTAAGTGGTGCCCCAGATGATACAGATGGCAGCGAGGGCGAGGTAGGCGCGGGTCATGTTTCCATCGTTCGTCATTTTTTGAGAAGCATCTGAAAATCGTTCATCTCATAGCCCTCGCCGATAGGGATGTCCAAGCATTTTTCTATGACAAAGCCTATTTTGAAATAAAAATTGACGCTCTTGTAGTTCTGACGATTGACGGTGAGACGCAACTCGCGCATGGCAGGGTAATGCGCGAGCAATTGGTCGAACACCATTTGGCCGAGGCCACGCCCGCGCTTTTCGTTGTCGAGGTAAAATTTGTGAAGAAAATAGCGCCCCTCGCCTTTGTCGCTGACCGATAAAAAACCCAGCACCTCGCCCGCCTCCGTTGCCAGATAAAACACTTGCCCTTCTTCCATTTGTCGTTGCAATGCCTCGGAAGTGTATGTGCGTGCGAGCATATACTCGACCTGTTGCACGCCGATGATGGGCGGATAATGCACTCGCCATATCCGATGGGCCAACGCGGCGATGCGCGGTATATCGGCGGGGGTGGCTTGTTCCAACAAGATAGCCATAGGGAAAGAGCAGTTCTGGGAATTTCTGGAAGGTTATTTCTTCTCCTCTTGGGCGTTGAGCATATCTAGCACCTGCTTGGTAATGTCAAGGCTATCGTTGGCCAGCAGGATTTGGGCGCCGCGTTGGTAAGAGAGGATGTAATCGTAGCCGATTTGCCCGGATATTTCCTTGAGCTTGGCTTCCAGATTGGAATAGAGATTGTCCATTGCCTTTTTCTGGTCGTCGGAGAGCGACTTGCTGAGGCGCATTTTTTCGTCTTCCAATTTTTGGCTGCGCTGCATCAGGGCCGATTGTTCTTTTTCCGCGTCTTTTTGGGTCATGGTGCCTGTCGCGTATCGTTCTTGCAAAGCAGCGGCATCACGCATGAGCGCCTCTTCCTTGGCTTGCAAGCTTTTCTCGGCACTGGCGAGGCGTTGCTCTATGATTTGCTTTTGTTGCTTGAGCCACTCATATTTTTCATTGAGCGTGTCGGCATTGACCCATGCTATTTTCACACCGCCCGCTTGGGATGGAGCGGGCAATATCTCCTTTGACTCAGCGGACTGAGGTTTTTTCAGATTTAGGTAATACAGATGCCCCACAAGGGCGAAAAGGATGATATTGAGAATGAGTGGGAGATTTTTCATCAAAAAGTTGTGTGAATAGTGAATGTATACCTTGATTCGCTAGGATTTGTCAGATGACCATGATTGATGTCCATGATTTTGAACAGATTGCGCTTTTAGCCATGCCCAAAACTCGGCGGCGTGGAGTATATTCTGTCCGGCACAAAAGTACGTCGCTCAGGACAAATTACAACGAAGCCCCGTCGGGCAGATGTTGCCTGACGGGGCTTCTGTTTCTTGCAAGCCGCAGCATTTCAGCTGCTTAGTGTTTCGTGTCGTGAGATTGAATGGCTCTTTGTACTTCCAGCATATAATCAACCGTAACCGCCGTGACGATAGCAATTTCTTCTATGGAGAGCTTACCCAACTTCAGAAGGTTGACCACAGATTGATGTCGCTGCTTTCCGATGCCTTTTTCGATGCCTTGTAAAGGGTGTCACTGTGGATGTCATATTGTATAGGCATGGCTTTGAACTCATTTAAAGTCACTGCATCCAGCCTTCGAAGACGCGAGAGGATGTGCCGACTGTTTCTGATATTTTTTTAAACGCGGCACCCGCCCAACAAGTTTTAGGAGGTGCTGCAAGATTTGGCGTATCACCTGCTCAGGTTGCTCACCACCGAAATCACACAGAATGGAAAGCACTACCTCTTCGGGCGTATCCGAATGCAAAAATATACCTTGATTCGCTAGGATTTGTCAGATGACCATGAGACATCCTTGATTTTAAACAGATTGCGCTTTTGGCCATGCCCAAAACTTGGCGGCGTGAAGTGCCCGATTTCGGGATAGTTGATGTTGCGCTCTATTCATCCATCTTCCAAGTCGCTCCATACTCGTTCACCAGAATATCGTCGTAATGGTCGGCCTTTTCAAACAGGTTCTGCAACATTTGCTGCCCAGTTTCCTCATTGAGATAGCGGTCGAAAATGAGCAGGGAAAGCACGATGTCTTGGTCGTGCACACTGAGCGTAAGCGCCTCATTCTGATAGTTTTCGCGGAGCAGGTACTCGTAGAGGCGCTTGATGTTTTCCTTGGGCAACTGGCACAAAACGGCATCGGCAGACATCAGGCCGCTTTTGTCGTGATAGGTGATGAGGATTTTGGCGCTGCCTTGTCTGATTTCCCACGCGTTCGGCCCGCAGCGGCTCAATGCCACGTCGTGTCCGATGCGACCTATCAGCGCCTCGATGGTTTTGGGCACGCCTGATGGCACATATTCTTCCACGGCTGAGGGCAGTTCCACTTTGTTGCCACAAAAAGAGCAAAAGCCATTTTCCACCGTTTCCGTGGTCACGATGTTGAGACAGGCTGGGCAACGGCACGCATCATCGGTGTTGAGTTTCATAAAACCCTCCAATGATTCCTCCAAAAAATGGACGGGCAGCGAAAAGCCCGTATTGTCGCCATCTCGAATGACGAAGGTGTTGATGCCGACAATCTCCCCGTCGTTGTCCACCAATGGGCCACCCGAATTGCCGGGGTTGAGTGCCGCGTCAATATGCAGATAGGGGATTCCGTTCATCACCTCGCGGGTGTTGGACACGATGCCGCTCTTCACCGAAAATTTCAGCCCAAAAGGATGCCCCATCGCCGTCACGGGGTCGCGCTCGCGCAGCACCTTGTCCACGCCAAGTCGCACTTCGGGCAATTCCTCGGAGAGGGCTTTGGGGCCTTCGAGAAAGGCCAAGTCGTAGCGTTGGTCGGAGTAGCGCACAAGGGAGAGCTGCTTGGCAAACTTAGCCCCTTCCACCACCACTGCGCGGCTGCCTTCCACCACATGATGGTTGGTGACGATGATTCCTCGGTCGCGCAAGTAAAAACCAGTGCCAGTGCTATTGGGCGTGGCTATTTGGACTATGACGTTGCGGTATGTTTCTACAAAATCGCTCATTTCAAATATCGGGACATTGGGTGGTGGTTTCAAAACCTGTTTTCGAGGCACACGGCTTGGTGTGGGTTAGTTTTCTCGTATGAGGTTGAGGTCTTTTATCATCAACAAATAAGATTTGGCGAAAAGCACAGGCGATGCAAAATCCAACTTGTCGGTGTCGGGACGCAAGCGCGGGTATTGGGGGCGATTGCGCTCGGCAACATTCCGAATAGCCTTGACGATTTCTCCGCGGTGAAGCCGTCCGCTCACGTCCACGAAGGGTATTTTGAAGCCCAGCTCTCGAAAAAAAGAAGGCTCCATGATTTGGAAAAATAAGTGAAACAGCTCGCGGTCGGGTTTGGGGGGCGCATAGTGAAACAAGGCAAAGCCTGCCACATATTGCGGCACGGCCAACGCCAATACCTCAAAGTTCTGTTGGAGCGGCCACTCCATGTTGGGCAGCTCACCCTCGATGAGATTGACGATGGTGTCGTGATGCACAGGCGGGTTGATGCCGAAGGTGCTGCGCGTGCGGTACATTTCCTTGAAAAAAGCCTCCTGTGGGCGGTCCAAGAGTTTTTGATATTCCTTGCGGATGCTGACCACCTTGACTTGGGGCGTGCGGTCGTTTTTGGCAAAATAAATGCCGTGAATCCGCTCCATCGTATCCATCATAAAGCCCTCTGGCCGAACGAGATAGTCCAACTTGAACGCCAGTGCCAGCAGCATGTAGGCATAAGTGCCGGGATATGTGTTGGGGTCGGGCTTAGCCTTATCCATTTCGGCAAATGCCGACTCGATTTGTCGCTTGAGAAAGTTGAGTTTGGTCTCCTTTTCGGGCTGGGGGATGTCGCCGTAGGTACGTTCTTGTGCCGGGCGGAGGCTCTTGAACTCATCGAGCAGCAAGTCGTCCTGTTTGTCGGCATGGATGGCCAGTTCGCGGAGCGCGTAGAGGAGTTTGTATGGGGAGCCATCGGTCACATGCGTATCGAACAGGATAGCGAGCGCATTGTCGGGGGCCAGCGCAAAGCGGCTGAATTTCAGGTTGAAATTAGCCTCCATCAGCCGCCGCAGGAAACCCACGTTGAGGTCGTCGGCACGAGCGATTTTGCTCTCGGCCTTCACTTTTTCGCTGGTTGCGATGCCTGAGACTTGTTGTGAGCCTTGCCAAAATTGAAATTCGAGGGTGTCCCCCCTGTCATTCCAAGTGATGTTGTCGGCCAACGGGTCTTTCAGATAGGCCATGAATTCCCGATAGGCTTCCAAGTGTTTGCCCTCGTCGAAAAGCTCCAGCGAACGCTCGAAGGCTCGTTGTTGCGTCTCTGTTTTGTAGGCATCGGTATATCTGCCAAACGGAATGTCGGGTGGCGGCGTGCTTTTGTCAGTACCAAAGAGGCGTTCGAAGATGCTCATGCTGCGGTGTTTCGGTTTTCAACACGCATGCTCCATTTTTTGAGCAGTGGCGTGGGGTTGAAAATGAGCGCCAAAAGTAGCAAGTTTGCCGATAAATTATTGTTCGTCATTTAAAGATGGAGACCTTTCGCACGGCGCTGAAAGCGCAACCAGCACCCTTCCAAATCAGCCACGAAGACCGAATTATGCTCGTCGGTTCTTGTTTCACGGAGCATATCGGCGAGCGCTTGGCAGCGTTCAAATTGCCCATCCTGACCAATCCGTTCGGCATTGTGTACAATCCCGGCTCCATGATGCAAAGCTTGGAACGATTGGCCGCAGGCCGGCAGTTTTTTCAGGAGAAGGATATCTTCGAATATGCGGGGCTGTGGCATAGTTGGGCGCACCACGGGCGATTCTCGAAGCCGGACAAGGACGAGATGCTGGCAGGCATCAACGCGGCATATACCGAAGCCGTCGGTTTTCTTCAACAAACGACCCGTTTGCTCCTCACTTTCGGCACGGCTGATGTTTTCATGCTCAAAGAATCAAGCGCGGCACCGCACCGGAAGAAAGCATCTGCTCGCATCGTCGCCAACAATCACAAAATGCCTGCCGCGCTTTTTTCTGAACGTCGCCTCACCGTGCCCGAAATTGTCCACAGCACTGTCGAACTACTGCAAAAGCTGAAATCCAGCAACGTGGCCTTGGAAGTGGTGCTGACCGTTAGCCCCGTGCGACATCTGCGAAGCGGCATGGTGGCCAATCAACGCAGCAAAGCCACGCTGGTGCTGGCTTGTGAGGAGATATGTCAGCGGTTGCCCTACGCGCACTATTTCCCGGCTTACGAGATGTTGCTCGACGATTTGCGCGATTATCGTTTTTACGCTGCCGACATGGTGCATCCATCCGAGGTGGCCATTCAATACATCTGGGATTTTTTTTCAAACTCCTTTTTTTCGCCACAAACAAAAAGCTTGAATGAACGTATCGGAAAAATCTCTTCAGCGGCCAGACACCGCCCTTTTCACCCGAGCACCGCCGAATATCGGGCATTTGCCCAATCGCAGTTGGCGGCCATCGAACAGCTTAGGCAAACGTGGCCCGACTTGAATTTTGAACAGGAAATCGAATGGTTTCAAAAAAACAGCTGAATACTGCTTTCCTCGTTTTGCTCAAAGCTTGATAAAAATACGCCGCACATAAAGCCACCGACAAACCAACCAACAACAGAACGTGAAACTCATGGCGAACAACAAAGAGCCAAACTCGCCATTTTCTATGTGCCTGAACGAGTGATTGAAAAGCCAATCGTGCGCATTGCCCTCGCTGGTTTGGACGTACCCGAGCGTCTGCAAGATACCCTCTGACATGACAAAAGCGAACAGCGGGTTGGCACCAAAAACGAGAAAAAAAACGATGCCTTTGCGCCATTTTCTCACATCAATCAGCCAAACGCAAGCTGCCAGCAGAATGATGGAAATCCCTCCCGCGTAGAGCACATACGAACTGGTCCACAGTTTTTTGCTGATAGGGAAAAACACGTCCCACGCAAGTCCCAAAAACCCGCAAAAGACGCCCAACGCAAGCAGGTTGCGAAGCAAGACATCCTTTCGCTCATCGAAACGCGACAACAACGAAGCACTAAGCCACCCTAAAATCACCGTCGCCACGGAAGGCAGCGTGCCCAACAAACCCTCCGAGTCAAAATGAAAACCATGTCCGCGAAAATGATAATGTTCACCAAACAGGAACTGGTCAATTTCCTCTGCTGCCTCTATTTCCACGCCATAAATCCATCGGTCAAGCACCAACATCGCATTGGTGTTTTGCCCATAAGGGTCGCCTCCCGGCGTCACAAACCAGTTGAGCAGCCCCCAGTAGAGCAACAGTATGCCGATGGTGACGGGTATCAACGCCCGCCAACTCAGCGTCAGCACGAGCACCGCCGCCAAGCCATAACTCAATGCAATCCGCTGCAACACGCCCATGACGCGCCAGTGGTCAAGCTCTTTCCAAAAGACAGGAAATTTATTGAGCACCAGCCCAACGATAAAAATCAACAACACACGTTTCAAAATTTTGTACCCCACCGAGGCAGACCATTGGCGGTTGTATTTCGCAAAGGAAAACCATGAAGCCACTCCCACAATGAAGAGAAAAGATGGAAACACTATATCAGCCAAAGTGCAGCCAAACCATTTAGCATGTTGAAGAGGCGCATACGCATATCGCACAGACCCCGGCGAGTTCACCAAAATCATTAATGTCACCACAAGCCCTCGATAAAAATCAACGGAGAGGTATCTGTCGGGATGAGTTGCCGCCACCTTTTCCGAACCTTGTTGAGAGATGTTCGTTTCAGGAGCAGCTATTATTTTTGCGGACAAAAAATTATCTTTTTCCACAGTCATCGAAGTGTCGCCTTTCGGCATCAGTTTAAGAGATTAGTACCATGCTTTTCGCCATTGGCACAAAAGTTCGTTTTCGCTACACAGGGGAGGGTGGCACCGTTACGGCGCTACTGGGCGAAGGCATGTTGCAGGTAAGGCTCAACAATGACCCCGATTTGGAAATACCTGCTTTTGAAGAGGATTTGATAAGAAATGAAGAAGCGGAAACGGTATCCACATCGGCAAAATCCATACCAAGCAGCGGGGTGAAAAAACCAGAGCCGCCGCCCCGACGAAGACTCACCGCGCAGTATCACATTCTGAAACCCAAAGGCTTGCAACTCGCCTTTGAGCCTATGCCGGGGCGCGACGAGAGTGTGACACGATACAAGGCTTGGCTCATCAACGACACCAGTTATGAATTCCTCTTGGAGCTCGACCTTTTCACGGCTTCTCGGGACGTATTGGCCATAGACGATAAAATAGGGGCACAAACGGCGCTCGAATTGGGTGATGTGCTGCTCGACGACCTGAATGACTCATTGGAAGCAGCCATCACTGTGCGTCGCATCACTACCGCAGGGCTGGACGAACCGCTTCAAAATGATTTGAAAATTCGTCCAAAACAATTTTTCAACAACGCGCAAACCGTACCGATTCTGAACCTGCTTGCCCATCATTTCCTACTGCTCAATGCCTTCGAACCACAAAAGTCGGCTACTGACAGCTTGAAGGACTACACCCAGCAAAAAGCCACGAAGCCAAAGCCGTTTCAACACCGCCACTCGTCCCCTTATAGCGCTTACAATGTGGAGGAGTTCGCCAATTTCATTCCTGAGATTGATTTGCATATCGAACAGCTGTTGAACGGCCACGCTCGTCTCGACAAGGGGGAGATTTTGCGTATTCAAATGCTTCACTTCGAGCGATTTTTGGACAAAGCCGTGCGGCTCGGCGTGCCGCGCATTTTTGTGATTCATGGCGTGGGTGAAGGAAAACTGCGCGAGGCCATCGCAGCGCATCTGCGAGCACATCCTCATGTGGCAAAGTTCAAGAACGAATACCACCACAAGTACGGCTACGGAGCTACAGAAGTAGTGTTGGATTGAAGCATCGCCATCAAACAGAACGGGGCTTGGTCGAATTTGACCAAGCCCCGTTGCTTTATTCATAGTGTTTGGCTCATGGCCATTGTGTCAATACTGCCAGAGGTCGTGCTCGAAGTTGAAAATCTCGTTTTTGATTTTTTCGGATTCCATCAACAGGTCAACCCCTTGGAGGTACTGTTCCAATTTGCGGTCATAGACGTTCGACTCTTTGTAGATATAGCTAGCGAAATAGCGCATTTCAAAGAGGTCTTCCCACGAGATAGTGGCGTTGGTGTTGCCGCCCATCGTGAACACGCGGTGGCGAGCAAACAACTCGCGAGCATGGGGATAGTAAACCCAGAACATCGGCTTTTCGAAGCGGAAATTGCCCTCGTTGTCTTTCACGTCAATCAAAGGGGCAATGCCAAGAATACGCACTTGGAGCGTGGAGGTCTCTTTGTCAAAGAACCACACCTCCTTCACGCGGAAACGCTTCACGTCTTCCCAGTTGATGTCGTTGCGGACGATTTGCACTTTTTCCTCGTAAGTTTCTGGGTCAAAAGTGACAACCGTGTCTGTTTTGGACAGCATGGAAAGTACGTCGTCGGTACTCATGCGCTTATTGAACTTGTCCGTCCCGTCAATAGCATACACCGGCAAATCACCCTTCGTAGCGGCATCGGATAGCAGCTTGAAGAAAGGCTCCTCTGGGTATGCGAAAGGAAGGTTCATTTTTTCGCGCACGTCAATGATGCGCCATATCCGTTTCTCCCAGAAGATGTCGCTCTCGCGCACGGGTTGATAGGCCAACACGCGGCGCTGCTGCATGATGTCTTTTTTCACCACTTCGTCGAGCGGAGCATCGCTCGGGTCTTCCATGGTTACTTCTTCGGTGTTCACTTCGATTTCTTCGGGATACTGAGCGTGCAGAACGGTCGTCGAAAGGAGCGTCAGCAGGCACAGGCAAGTCCATTTAATTAAAGTTTGCATGACTCGCAGAGGTGGGTTGATTAGCAGATGATGTGTTTAGCAATTTAACTGGCTTCAGCCCTATCCTTCAAGATACGACTGAAGCCAATTTACTTTACTGAATCTTGAAGGCAAGACCACCGATGTTACGAGCAGCGGCATCGCCTGGGCATTTGCACTTGATGTCGTCGAAGAAATAGCTGTCGCCGGGTTTGGCCTGATTCACCAAACCTTGTACGTCACCAGTAAAACGTTTGCCACCATTTACGCGGCTGATTGGGTCTTGACGCTTAGGCAGATAAGTGACCTCAAAACCGACAATTTCGCAACGAGCCTCAAAGTCGAAGTTTTCCAACACAGCATCAACAAAGCTTTGAGCTTTGAACTCGCCATTGCCCATGGACTTGCTGCGGTGGCGTGCGCCAAGCATCGGAACGGGGTCAGGAATACGCTTCACGCGATACTTGAACGTTTGGGAGACTCCCGGAGCGGATACCGTGATGGATGCATCGTTGGTAGGGGTGGTAGCGGTCACGATATAGTGACCTCCACCTTTGCTTGCGACGCTCACACCTGAACCACTCACTCTGAGGTCGTTGGAAGAAACACCCGCGGCAGAGACGGAAATCGGGTTTTCCACGCCAATGTAGAACACGTTCATTTTGTCCAACTGGACAGCAATGGAACGCTGACCGACTTCATACTTGAATTGCTTGGTGTAGTTCTTCACGTCGCCCGTGAGCGGGTTTTTAACGTTGATGCTGACGCTGTACGTTTTTTCACCCAGACCGCTGGCTGTGGTCTCAAAGTGAGCAAGACCTTCTTTTACTGGCAATGAACTGCCATTCACAGAGATGCTCACGTTGTCGGCAGAAGTGCTGTACGCGCTCAAGAAGATGTCGGCTGCGTATTTTTCGCCTTGGATGACGTAGCTTTTTTCGGCAGAGACAGCAGGCTGGAATGCGTCGAATTTGATTTCAACTTTACCCATCTGGTCGGCTGCCCAGTTCATAATGGCAGAAGTCGAGCTCTTGGCATCGGTTTGCATTTTGCCCAAGAGCGGGAAACATGCTGCAACCGGCATTTGCTTGAACTTAAGTTCTGCCCAGTTTTTCATTTTGGTATTTTCTGGCAATGGCTCTACGTTGAGCGGCAGGCTCTTTGCTACCTCTGGGTCATTGCCAGTAAGGGCGAGCAGTTTTTCACGGGTCTCCTTGATTTTCGCTTCGATTTCACTGCCAAGACCTTCATTGATGAAGAGGTTGGTTGTCACGTCTTTGTTGCGAATATCTTGCGGAATGGTTGGGTCTGCCTTGGACGGGCCTTTGGCGACATCAAAAAGTTTTGCCCGGACACCGTCAATGTATTTGACGAAATCTTGACCGATGCGCTGTGCTTCGTTGGCTTTTGATTCCAATTCCTTGTTCTTTTCTGTTGGATAAGCAGAAGCGGTGGCGGAAATGCCCGTGAGCATCGCATTGTTGTTGTTGTCCACAATGTCACCACTTGTTTTCATCCCTTTGTCCAAAGAGAAGAAGGCATTCATTACCTCGGCAGACACGTTGAGTGCCAGTAGCGCGGTCAACACCAGATACATAAGGTTGATCATCAGCTGCCGCGGCTCCTTTGGTATTGACATAAGTCTTTACTTTTTTGATTGTGAGCGTTGTTGGTTAAAGATGAGGCGGGAACAATCAGGATTCGAAGTACCCACCACCCTCATTTTACTGGCGACCGATGTTGGCCATTGCAGCCAGCATATTGCCGTACACAGTGTTGAGCGAGCCAAGATTTTTATTCAAGGCGGTCAACTGGTCTTTGTAAGATTTTACGTCTTCTGCGGACTTGGCCATGTCAGACATCGCTTCATTCATCTTCGTGTAGAAGTTGCTCATGCTCTTGATTTGCTCGGAAGTGCCCGAGAAATCAACTTCTTGCAACGATTTCAATGCTGCCATGCTTTTAGACATGGATTGCAATTCTGTCAACATGCCACCGAGCTGACGCTCTACCACGTCGCCGTGCAGGGGAGCTACTTCGGGAACGTTGTTGGTGGGGCCAGCCGTCAAAGGCTGAAGATGAGCGTGATAGTCATCGAGGCCGGGGTACAACTTTTGCCAGTAGAAGTCTGGCTCTGGGCCGATAAGGCCAAGAAAGAGGAAGATAATCGCCTCTGTGGTCAGACCCACGATAAGCAGTTCGGATGCGTAGGGCCAGCTTTCCAATTTGAAAAGAGCGCCCATAAGCACGATGGAAGCACCAATACCGATGAGAAGGTTCTTGAAGTACTTGAAAGACTTGGTCTTGACGAAACTCATTGTTTTTAAACTTTTAGCAGTTTACGAAAGGTTAATCCTTGAACTTGTGAAAAGAGTTTTAGCGAAAAACGACGCAAAAGTAGTAATCGCCTCAAAACTTATTCGATGAAAACTTGGGGCAACGTGAAAACTTCTTTCCAAAACTGTCCGCAATTAGCAAACAGCAGAAAGGCAGATTTCGATTTCCCCTGACTGATTTGATATGTTCTGGAATAAAAATGAGGGAAGCGTTTGCTCTCGCATAAGTGTCTGAAAAACAAAGGGCAAAACGCAAGAACCGCACATAAATTTTGTTGTTTGCGTTTTTTTCTTGCTTTTTGCCCTTTGTGCTGCCCTCGTTGATTAGAAGTCGTTGATGGAACGACCGAGGAAAGTAAGGACACAACGGAAGCCGATGTAGCATTTCGTGGTGTCTTGATATTCCCAAGCGCGAGTGCCTGTGCGGAGGAAGAAAGCAACGTCTTTCCAAGAGCCGCCGCGAATCACTTTACGCTTATCGGTTGGGTTATCTTCATCTTTCGCGTCATAGCGAATGTCCGGGTTCAAATCGTGAACGAACGAGTAAGCGTTCTCATAATAAGCCGTTTCAGTCCATTCGGCTACGTTGCCTGCCATGCAATACAGCCCGTAATCATTCGGGTAGTAGGCATCAGCTTTCACCGTGTAAAGACCTCCATCTTCTGGATAGTTGCCACGTCCGGGCTTGAAATTAGCCAAAAGGCAGCCTTTTGCGTTGCGAGTGTAATAAGCGCCCCAAGGATATGGCGCGCCTGCGCGACCGCCCCGTGCGGCATATTCCCACTCGTGTTCGGTGGGCAGACGGAAGTCCTCCGTATTGACTTCTGTCTCTGAGTACATATCCCAGATTTTGCTGCGCCAGTAGCAGAAGGCTTTTGCCATTTTCCAATTGACACCCACGACGGGATAATCGTCGAAAGCGGGGTGCCAGAAATAGTTCCGAGTCATCGGCTCATTGTACGAGTAAGCATAGTCTCGAATCCAGCACAACGTGTCTGGGTAAATCTTGATTTTCTCTTTGTGGATGTGGCTGGTGCGGTTGCTGTTGCGGTCGTGTGCTGCGCGTTGCCAGTCGTACCACTGATACTCGAACACTAGCTTGGAGACATCTATCTCTTTGCGGCCGGAAAAACGCTCATTGCCTTGGTAGTAGAGATTTTCGAGGGTGCCATCCTCGTCTTCCCAGTCAATGTCCATTTCCCAATCAATCCGCTGCCTATCGCCAGTGTTGTTGTCGTCTTCAACATAATGTTGGAGCGCTTCATGCGCCAATGAGTCGGTGACCCACTGGACAAATTGACGATACTCATTGTTGGTGATTTCGGTGTCGTCCATAAAGAAGCCCTGAATGGAGATGGACTTTGGACGAGCCACCAATTGTCTGCTGAGGTCTTCGTCGCCCGTGCCGATGTGCAATGTGCCGGAAGGGACATAAACCATACCGTAAGGATTGATGCCTTTCCATTTCGGCCTGTCTTGTACGCCGAGCAATTGGCCGCTCTCTTTGCGACCACAGGAAGCGGCTAAGGCCGCGAGGAAGAGTAGGAGCAGAAGTGAATTCTGTAGTTTTTTCATGTTAACACCCGTGTTATCCAACTTAAATGTTCGGTTTGGAAAAAGTGGTCGTAAAGATAGAGAGATTAAATTTCTTGCAACAAGCAATTCCAAATAAAATTGGTCAACTGCTGTTTTTTGACCCTGACGAACGATTTTTTAACAACTAAGCGTATCTGTGCCAGATTATTTTAACACGCACAAACACACCAAATTTTCGTCGCCACCAACAAATATTTGTTGCGCGGCGGCGCATCGCTTTGCAAATTCAGTGCCGAAACTTTTTTCTGTCTCAAAGGAAACGGGGGTTGTAAATGATTGGGGGGAGTTTGCCTGCCCCAATTGGCTTATCAAGACTATAACGCAAAAGCAGCTCATGACTGCCCCGATTGGCTGCACTTAAAGGGGAAAGTGGGATATCGAAAGAATAGCCCAAAGTAGTCTTTTCGTTAATCTTCAGACCCGCTATAACGACCGCGGCATCTCGGTCATTGTTGCCAAAGCCCCTAAACGAAGCGCCCGCAAATATATTTTCATTCCATTGTAAAACGGTAGAAATCTCCATCTGAGTTTCCGCCAAATCTGTTTTGACCACTGCCGAAGGCCGAACCGCCAAATATCTTCCTGCCTCTAGGGTGTAGGCAGCAGTAAAGAAGTAATGTTGCTTCGGCTCAATTTTGAGGTTGTTATTGTCGGCGACGCTCAAGACGGGGGCAAAAGCAGGCTGCATGGATGCCCCCATTTGAAGTCTTTTTATTTGCAGAAAAACACCTGCTTCCAACAATGGCGTTCCTGCGTTGACTTTGCCTTCCGGCAGATTGGGGTCATTGTGGTTGAAGCCAAAAGGCTCGTACACCCCATCAGGCGCTCGGAGTTTTGTGCCATCAAGGGCGTACTGCATATAGCCAGCACTAAGTCCAACGGAGAGCAGTGCGGTGCGGCTCAATTCCATCTGATAATTGTAGCTCAGTAGTGCCGAAGTGGTGCGATGTGCGCCGATGAGGTCGTTCTCCACTTTCAGGCCTACCCCACTGCTGATAACGAACAAGGGCAAATGCGCGTTGAAGTGCGCGGTGACAGGCGCTCCTTCGAGACTTGACCATTGCTGGCGATATGCCCCATTGGCCACCAAGGTGTTTTCCAAACCCGCGTAGGCTGGATTGTATGTGTATGGATTGAGCATGTAAAGGCTGTACTGCGGAAACTGCTGAGCAGACAAGCTAACCGCATACCATAATAATATAGGTGTAAAGTAGCGTTTCATGCCTTTGTCGGTTTAAGGACTGCGTGAAAGTACGGGTTTTTTATCACGGACGCACCATTTGGCGAAATTCGCTCATATCCGACACTGGTCGTTGGCAAGCAAAATCGCGGCAGACATAAATCAGCGACTCCGTGTTGCCCATTTTTCCGGCGAGCAGGGGCAACGTGTCGTCGAGCGTTGCGCTGGCAGCGATTACTTTGTTGGGCAAAAAGACACGCTGAATGTTCAAGGCTTTTTCTTGCGCGTTGTCGCCCACCACCGCAATCTCGTGCATCGGGTACACCTCGTTCATAGTGGCCGCTGCCCAACGCTCGAATGAAAGGGGGTAACGAGTCACTGCGTCGTGCATGGTTTGCAACATGGCAGATGCCTTTGTTCGCCATTCACTGTGAGCAAGCAAGATGCCGAGCCGTTGGAGGTTGTGCGCCATGGTGCTGTTGCCAGAAGGCGTTGCGTTGTCGTAGAGGTCTTTTTTTCTCAAAATGATATCCGACTGGTTTGAATCGGTGAAGAAAAACAGCCCAGTCGCCGGGTCGTGGAAATAACTCAAAACATACGCCGTGTATTTCTCGGCGATTTGCAAATACTTGACATCGAAGGTGATTTGGTACAAATCCGTCAGCGCGGCGATGAAGTAGGCATAGTCTTCCAAGAAGGCATCGCGTTGAGCGGTGGAATGTCGAAGGCTCCCAAGCGGCTCGTTCGTGTAGTTTTTGAGCAAAAAATCAACGTTGCGAATCGCGGCACTCCGGTATTCCTCGTGGCCCAACGCGACGAACGCTGCCACATATCCCGAAACCATGAGCGCGTTCCAGCTCAGCAAAATTTTATTGTCCAAGCCCGGCCAAACCCGCTTCGAGCGTGCCGCAAAAAGCTTTTCCCTTCCTGATTTCAGGCGTTTTTTCAACGCTTCCACCCCCAAGCCATTGGCCTCGGCAAATTCCTCGAACGAAGAAGGCCGCCACAGAATGTTTTTTTCTTCCCAATTCCCATCCTCCGTCACGCCATAAAACGCGCAAAACAGCGGCGACTCGTCTTTAAGAAGCGAATCAATTTCCTCTTTTTCCCAAACATAAAACTTGCCCTCGACACCTTCGGAATCAGCGTCTTGAGCGGCGTAAAAGCCACCTTCGGGCGAAGTCATTTCTCTTGCCACATAGTCCAGTGTCTCCTCTATCGTCTCTTGGTAGAGTGCTTTCGAGGTCAATTTGAAGGCCTCGGCCAGCACGGAGATGAGCAGGGCGTTGTCGTAAAGCATTTTTTCAAAATGCGGGACAAGCCACTCGCGATCGGTGGCGTAACGGGCAAAACCACCACCCACTTGGTCGTAGATGCCACCGTGAATCATTTTGTCCAACGACAGCTGTGCGTGCTCGAGCGCTTCTGGATGGCCAGTGAAATAGTGGTAGTTGAGCAGATACTGAATCGCCATGGTGGAGGGAAATTTGGGAGCGCCGCCAAAACCACCTTCCACGCGGTCGAAACGTTCGCGCATCTGGTAGTAGATGTTTTCAAGGTCGGAAAATTGGAAGGCCGGGGGCACAGCCCCATTTGATGCCGAGGGAGTGGCGAGCGTTTGGACAAAAATATCGTCGTTGCGACTGATGTGGGCGAGTAGTTTTTCCGCCTGTTCATAGGCAACCTCGCGTTTTGTTTCCCATATCCCCGCCAAATGTTGGAGCACTTGGAGCCACGAGGGGCGGTTGAACGCCGGACGCGGCGGGAAATATGTGCCCGCATAGAAGGGTTTGCCCTCTGGGGTCAGAAAGCAATTGAGTGGCCAGCCGCCGCTGCCGGAAAGTATTTGGCAAGCCTCCATGTAAATCGCATCCACGTCGGGGCGCTCTTCTCGGTCCACTTTTATATTGATGAAATGCTCGTTCATGAAGGAAGCAATGTCCTCGTTTTCAAAGGATTCGCGCTCCATGACGTGGCACCAGTGGCAGGTGCTGTAGCCGATGCTGACTAAAATAGGTTTCTGTTCGGCTCGCGCTCGCTCGAAGGCTTCGGGTCGCCACGCATACCAATCCACCGGGTTGTGCGCGTGTTGGAGCAAGTATGGGGAAGTTTCGTGTTGAAGGCGATTCATGTCAGATGCGTTTCTACAAGCGATAGGCGAGGCTGCCTACCCATTCTTTTATCAATAATTCCCACTTGAGCAGTGCTTTCCAGTCAGGCTCGATTTGGTCGAGCCAGTTGCCCCGGCTCGATTCGCTCAAAAAATCGGCAGCAAACACGTCGCAAGGAAGGCCCGCCTGCCGAAAAGACATTTCTGCCCGCCGTATGTGCCATGCCGAGGTGATGAGCAGACAGCGACTTTCGGGGGCCAAGCGGTCAATCAGGTTTTTGGAAAACAGCGCATTCTCGCGAGTGTTGCGAGCGTTGTTTTCCACCAAAATAACACTATCGGGCACCCCGCATTGTATCAAAAACTTGCGCGTCGCGGTCGCTTCTTCCGGCACCTTGCCAATCAGCCGCCCCGCGCCGCCTGTAATCAGGATGCGGCGAATCTTGCCTGTCTCATACAGCAACAACGTGGTGGTGAGGCGATTGCCTGCTTGATGGAAGGTCAGCAAACCGGGTGGCGTCTCCGCGTTGAAATTGACGAAGCCGCCGAGCAAAATCCCGATGTCGTAAGGTTCAACAATATCGGCTGGGCTTCGCTTCCCCGTCTCCCACGCTCGAGCCATCTGATTGACCAGCCACGGGTTGGAGAAAAACAACAGACCGATTAATAATGCCAGAATAATCCGCCTTTTCAGCGCTCGTTTTTTTACCCAAAGCCCCATCACCGCCAGCATAACCAGCCAATTGAGGGGTTTTAGCAGAAAGGCCAATAATTTTGAAAGAATAAAAAACATGAGTGCAGTTGGGTGAAGACAGGGGCGTTTCAAATTGTCGCCTTAACTGCGCCGAGGCAACGTTCAAGAGTTATGCCTTGATTCGCCTGGACTTGTCAGATAGCCATGAGCGATGTTATTGATTTTAAAGGAATTGCACTTTTGACCATGCTCAAAACTTGGCGGCACGAGATATACTTGCGACGATTTGAAACGCGACCGTGCAAACTTTTCAGAACTTTGCGCCAAGTTCCGAATTTCATGTTTCTTTTAACAAAAACCGATTGGTAAATGCAAAAACTATTTCGTCTCGTCTTCTTTTCGCTCCTCGCGCTTCATGGTTCTTGGCAAATGACTCACGCCCAGCTTACCCTGAAAGTCATTTCCGTCCCTACGAACACTCCCCCAGGGGCAAACATCCACGCGGTGGGCACTTTCAACGGCTGGAATCCCAGCGATGCGACCAAAATCCTGACGCCGCTTGGCAACGGACAATACAGCATCACGCTGACACCTCCTGTGGGCGAAGTGAAATTCAAATTCACACGCGGCAGCTGGACGACGGTGGAAGGAAATGCCAACGGCGGCTTTTTGCCCGACCGTGTCCACAACTACAACGGCCAACCCACCACTTTGGACTTGACCATCCTCTCTTGGGAAGACCTCGGCGGCAACAACTCGACCGCAGCGCCCAACGTGTCCATTATGGACAACAACTTCTATATGCCGCAGCTGAATCGCTATCGCCGCATCTGGCTTTACCTGCCACCTGACTACGCCACCACCTCAAAGAAATACCCGGTGCTCTATATGCACGACGGCCAAAACCTCTTCGATGCTGCCACTAGCTTTTCTGGCGAATGGGAAGTGGACGAATCGCTCAACAGCCTTCACCAACAAGGCGACTACGGCTGCATCGTGGTGGGCATTGACAACGGCGGCATTGACCGCCTCAACGAGTATTCCCCATGGGTGAACGTGCAGTACAATGCGGGCGGTCAGGGCGATGAATACGTTGATTTTATCGTCAACACCTTGAAACCGCACATTGACTCGACCTACCGCACTCTGCCGGGCCGAACCACCACCGGCACAATGGGCAGCAGTATGGGTGGCCTGATTTCGATGTACGCCTTCTCCGAGCGACAAGATGTTTTTTCGCGGGCTGGCATTTTTTCGCCGGCTTTCTGGTTTGGAGGCAACAGCCCGGCCAATCATGTGGCCGCGCATCCCCGACAAGGCGAGGCGCGGGTCTATTTTCTCGCGGGCGGCCAAGAACCCGTCTCCGTCGCGCAGAATATGCAGGCGGTGGCCGATTCAATGATGGCGGCGGGCTTCCTCAACGATGAAAAATTCTTCGCAGTGGTGTCCGACGGCCAGCACTCCGAATGGTTTTGGCGGCGCGAGTTCCCAGATGCCTACAAATGGCTGTTTCAAAACACGGCAAGCGCTGTGGGCGGGCCAAATGCCGAGCCAGACGCGCCCATCGAAATTTTCCCCAACCCCACTGGCTCTTGGGTGCGGCTTTCGGGCGTAGCCACGGGCGAACGGGTTGACTTGCAAATAGTTGGCTCCGATGGCCGGGTTTGGCGCGACAGTATTGCCGTCGGTGGCGAGCCAGTATGGACAGGCAACTTGCCCGCCGGGCTTTACTTCGTGAAAGTGAAAAAACAAGATGGAAAGTGGGTGACAACCAAGATGATACGTCAATAAACGAGGCTCAAAAGAAACGAAGCCGTCTCATAAGTGATGTTTGTTTGACAGGATTGACAAGATTCGCGCCCTTTTTCGGGTAAAAAAACTTGTAAATCTTGTTAATCCTGTCGAAATTCAAACTTGTGAGACGGCCTCGTTTCTTTTGTGGAATACCTACCTAGCCACGCACCTCACGCCACTTGTCCCCCGCAACTCGAGCCTGCGCCTGCGGTGCATCCGAAACAGTGCTGATTGAGCACGATGTCGCGGCGCTCCAGCGCCTCCAAATCAAAATCGCGGAGGTGGTTGGGGGCAGCCACCTTCAGGTCGAGCATTTGGTTGAAGTCGCAATCGTAGAGGTAGCCATCCCAGCTGACGGAAATCGTGTTGCGACACATGACACCCGCCACCGCTGCGGGATTGAAGGCATCCAGCAGGGTCTGCATATATGTCTCGTAGTTGCCCGTTTCCAGCAAATAATCGAGGAAGCGGCTAATCGGCATATTTGTGATAGCGAAAAGGTGGTTGAACTCCACGTCGTGTTTGCGCTTGAGCTGACGCTTGAACTCCGCTTCTAAGGCTGCTTGATTGCCCGGCAAAAAAGTGCCGGTGGGGTTATAGACGAGATTGAATTTCAACCCTGTGTCCTCTTTTCCGTAGCCCACGGCGTTGAGCATCCGCATCGCCTTGATGGAATCCTCAAACACGCCGTCGCCGCGTTGCGCGTCGGTGCGCAAGGCGGAATAATGCGGCAGCGACGACACGACCTCCACGCCGTGTTCAGCAAAAAATTCGGGCAAATCATGATGTTTTTTGTTGGAAACGACGACCGTCAGGTTGCAGCGGTCCATGATGTGTTTGCCTAATTTTCGGCACTCGGCCACAAACCAGCGAAAATGCGGGTTCAATTCCGGCGCGCCGCCCGTGATGTCCACCGTTGGAATGTCGTAGCGAGCGAGGATGTCGAGGCATCGCTCGAAATTTTCGCGGCTCATGTTTTCCTCCTTTCGGTCGGGCCCGGCATCCACATGGCAGTGTGCGCAGGATTGGTTGCAGAGTTTGCCCACGTTGACTTGAAAAATCTCGATGCGCGTGGGCCGCAGCCTCCCGTCGGGGAAGCTTGCTTGTTTGATGACTTCGGAAAAGGCCGGGAATCGCGCGTCGGTCGCTTCCTTGCCATTAAGCACTTTTAGCTGAAAAAAAGTGTCGGCAAGGTCGCTATGGCGCGAGGCCAAAGATTTTGTTCGTTGATGGATGCCCATGATACAGGTGATTGCGGAATCGTGACTAATGAATGGCTACACGACCCCTGTCACATGGTCATGTCCTTGGCGTGGTTCATCATTTGCGTCGAAAACACGAGGCTCGACCCTGCGCGGATGGCCGCCGCCACATGCACGGCCTCCATCATTTGCTCCTCGTCGGAGCCTTTTGCCAAACAGTCAGTCGTGTAAGCATCAATACAGTAAGGGCATTGCACCGTGTGCGCCACGGCAAGGGCGATGAGTGCTTTTTCCCGCTCGGTGAGTGCGCCCTCCTTAAAGACTTCGCCGTACCAGCTGAAAAATTTGTCCGCCATTGGTTTTTGCCATTCGCCGATGTTACCGAATTTTTTGAGGTCTTCGGGGTCGAAATAGTGCTTTTTTGACATAAAAAATGTGTGCGTTAGTGAGTTGTTTCTTGAAACACAAAGCAGAGATACGAGTTGCCGCTGCGTTCGGATTTTTATGCGGGCAAATAAAGTTCAATTTCTGCGCAGCGACTTGGATTTTTGCGCTTTGGAGAGCAATTGTTCTCGTCAGGACATTTCTATCACCATCAATCGAAAAAAACTTCATGGACTATCTTGCATTGCCTGCTTTTTCCAAAAGCGGCCTTCTGAACGCCGTCGTGGAAATACCCGCCGGAACGAACACCAAATTTGAATACGACAAAAAAAGCCACCGATTCAAGAACGACGTGCGCGACAGTCACGACCGCAAGGTTGATTTTCTGCCCTATCCGACAAACTACGGCTTCGTCCCCTCCACCCACATGGACAAGGCAATCGGCGGCGACGGCGATCCGCTCGACGTGCTGGTGCTGAGCGAACACCTGCCCACTGGCGCCGTCATCGAGGTGCTCCCCATCGGCTTGCTGTTGCTAAAAGACTTGGGCGAACTCGACCATAAGGTCTTGGCCGTTCCCGCAGAACCCTCCCTACGCATCATCCGTGCCACCAACTGGCGCGAATTTCAAATGGAATACAGCGCCGCCCGCCACATCATCGAACAGTTTTTCCTGCACTACGACGGGCTTGGCACCATGCTCCTCATGGGATGGGGCGACGAAAATACCGCCATCGCGGAAGTTAAAAAATGGCAGTTGGTCTAATGAGAGCAACCATTTCGATGGTTGGGCGTTTTCTTTGCCGCACCAAATCACTTTGCCACCAACCGCCATGTGCGCCACCTCTGTCTCTGTCCAAATTGCTGGCGAAACCGCGCCAACCACACGACTCCGCTACAGTTTTTTTCGCTCCATAGAAGCCGCTGGGCGCGACTGGGATGCCGCCGCTCCCGCTCACGACCTTTTTTTGCAGCGAAAGTACCTCTCCATTCTCGAAGCCAACCCACCCGTGGGGATGCGGTTTGGCTATCTCGTTTTTTACCGAGCCGACGAACCGGTAGGCGTGGCCATTTGCCAAATCAAGTATTTCAAGGGCGACGACAACATCGCAGACCTCAGCGCACAGACCAAAGACCCTTGTTTCTTCAACGGATTGGCCAAGTGGTTCAAACGATGGGTGGCCGGCAAAGCCGCAGCCGACATCCTCATTTGCGGCAACATGCTGCTGACGGGCGAACACGGCTACTATTTCAACGAGCAAAAAATAGCGCCCAAAACCGCCATTGAACTGCTGGAAAAAGGACTTGACGACGTGGTGGACATCATGGGGCGCGAGGGCACCCGAATGCCCGTCATCCTCGTGAAAGACATCCCCTCGGCTCGCCTCGAACAGCGCCGTGCCCTGATAAAAAAAGGCTTTGTCGAGTTTGACATTCAACCCAACATGGTGCTGCACCTGAACTTCCCAGACTTCGATGGCTACCTCGCCGCCATGTCAACCAAATACCGGACGCGGGCAAAAAGAGCTTTCAAAAAACGCGACGGCGTGGAAAAGCGCGAACTCACGCTGTTGGAAATACAGCGCGAGCTGCCGCTCATCTACGCCCTCTACAAAGAGGTGGCAAAAAACGCAGGATTCAACATGGTGGACCTCAACGAGCAATACCTCTTGGCACTCAAACGCGACCTGCCAGACCATTTTAGAATGTTTGCCTACTACGAAGCAGGGCGCATCATCGCTTTTTACACCACCATTCAAAACGGCGACGAACTCGAAGCCCACTTCCTCGGCTACGACAAAACACTCAACCATGAGCGCCAACTGTACCTCAACTGCCTCTACGACATGGTACAATTGGGCCTCGACTGCCAATGCCGCGACATCGTATTCGCACGCACTGCCTTGGAAATAAAGAGCTCAATAGGAGCAGTGCCCTACCAACTCTGGTGCTATCTGCGACACCAAAACCCCCTCACCAACAGATTCACCGGCACCATTCTCGAATACCTCAAACCAGTGGAAGAATGGGTGCCTCGACACCCATTCAGAGACGAGTGAGCAAAGAAGCAGCCCTTTCGTCGAGGAAATCAAAGAAACAGGCATCGAATTGATTTGATTTCCCCTCACCTTTGCGCCATGTTCTCCACGACGCAAAAAATCGGCATACTCGGCGGCGGTCAGCTGGGCAAAATGCTCTGTCTCGCGGCAGCCAATTGGGATTTTAAAACCTACATCCTCGACGCTTCCCCCGATTACCCCGCAGCGCAAGTCTGCACCGGATTCACGACAGGCCACTTCAACAACTACGACGACGTGCTGGCCTTTGGCCGCGACAAAGACCTACTGACCATCGAGATTGAGCACGTCAACACCGATGCTCTCCGCGAGTTGGAGCGCATGGGCAAAACCGTGCACCCCTCCCCCCGCGCCCTCGATATCATCAAGGACAAAGGCCTGCAAAAAACATTTTATCGCGACAACGATATTCCGACGACGCGATTCGAGTTGTTTGACAATGAAAAAAAACTGAAAAAAGCCGTCGAGGACGGAAAGTGGCAACTGCCACTTGTGCAAAAGTCAAGGACGGCTGGCTACGACGGAAAAGGCGTCGCCATTTTGCGCACAGCGGAAGATTTGGACAAAAAACTGCTGCCCGGCGCTTGCCTTGCCGAGGAACTCGCGCCCATCCAGACCGAAATAGCCGTCGTCGCGGCACGCAACGCCAGCGACGAAGTGACAGTGTTCCCGCCAGTGGAAATGGATTTTCACCCAGAGGCAAACCTCGTTGAGTTGCTTCTTTGCCCCGCGCGCGTGTCGCCGTTGGCAATTGCCGAAGCCGAAGCTTTGGCTGAAAAAGTCATTCGCACCTTCGATATTTGCGGCCTGCTCGCGGTGGAAATGTTTTTGACAAAAGACGGCCAACTGCTTGTGAACGAAGTCGCCCCGCGCCCCCACAACAGCGGCCACCACACGCTCGACAGCGCGGCCACCAGTCAATTCCAACAACACCTGCGAGCCATCTGCAACCTGCCCCTCGGCCCGACCGAACAACTCATGCCCGCCGCCATGCTCAACCTGCTTGGCGCGCCCGGCCACAAAGGCCCCGTCCGCTACGAAGGCGTGGAGGAATGCCTGGCACTCGGCGGCATCCACATCCACTTCTATGGCAAGGCGCTCACATCGCCGTTTCGGAAAATGGGCCACGCGACAATTACCGCCCAAACGGCGGAAGAAGTCATCAAAAAGGCGACATTTGTCAAAGAAAAACTGAAAGTGAAATCTTCTGAGGATATCTCATAAGTGATGTTTGTTTGACAGAATTGACAAGATTCGCGCCCTTTTTCGGGTAAAAAAACCTGTAAATCTTCTTAATCCTGTCGAAATTTAAACTTTTGAGACGGCCTCAATCAACCACTCAACCAAACACCATCATGGTTTCCATCATCATGGGGTCTGACTCAGACCTGCCCATCATGCAGAAGGCGGCAGATGTACTGACCGAACTCGAAGTGCCCTTCGAGCTCAGCATCGTATCGGCACACCGCACGCCAGACCGAATGTTCCAGTTCGCTCGCACCGCTCACGAGCGCGGCATCCGCGTCATCGTCGCCGGGGCAGGCGGCGCGGCACACCTCCCAGGCATGGTGGCCGCCATCTCGCCCTTGCCAGTCATCGGTGTGCCCGTGAAATCCTCCAACTCGCTCGACGGCTGGGATAGCATCCTCTCCATTCTGCAAATGCCGGAGGGCGTGCCAGTGGCAACAGTAGCCCTCAATGCAGGCCGCAACGCAGGCATTTTGGCCGCACAAATTTTGGCCACCTGCAACTCAAATCTGTTTGAGCGCGTCAGAGCATTCAAAAAATCGCTTGAAACCGCTGTGCTGGAAAAATCTGCGAAAATAGAGCGCCAATGACTATCTCCCTGCCCATGGAGCTCGAAACAAAGGAGAGAAACAACCAACCATCTTATAATTAAAACAATTATCTCAACATGAAAAAAAACCTATTTTTTTCACTTGCCATGCTGGCAATGAATGCTGTCAGCCATGCACAGGTTGACGTTCAAATCAACCCGATTGGAATCCTTTTCAGCAACCTCGATTTGACCGCAGAATTTGGCGTGTCGAATGACTTTGGCGTGGAAACTGGCTTAGGCTACAATTTCCAGAGCTTTGATGTCGAAGGCGGAGGCTACCGGAACAATGCAGTTGGCATTCGAGCTTTAGGCAAATACTATTTCAATCCCGAAGACGGCATTGACCGCTGGGCAATCGGCGGTTATTTGCGCTACGGCGCTGGCACAGCCACGCTGAAAGACGACTCGAACCCCAGCAGGGAAAAAATCAAAAACGTAAAGCTCGCCCTCGGTTTTTATACCGGCTACAAATGGGTGTCCAGAAAAAACATCATCTTTGAACTGGGCCTTGGCATCGGGCGCAACCTTGTCCGCACGTTCGAGGACGAAAACGGCAATACCGTGGACACAAGCGATATACCATTGCTCAACGTTGACATACTGGGACGTCTTTCCTTGGGCTATCGTTTTGGCGGCAGCAAAAAATGATGGCGAAAAAGCAACAACATCAAAAAAACAAATCTGGGCGGGCCGCAAGGCTCGCCCTTTTTTATATCCTTTGCACCGCCAAGTTTTGGGCATGGCTAAAAGCACAATCTGTTCAAAATCATGACAGCGATTCTCGCTTTGTCGGGTTCAGAGGTGTCATCCCGGAAGAATAGAGAGGCGACATCTCAAAAACAAAGAGGACAACTCTTACAAACCGAGAATAGCCGAAATCATGAAGAGCAATCATGGTCTTCTGACAAATCTTAGCGAACCAAAGTATACTTTTGAACCCTATGCCACTCATCACCACCCACGACGGCTCCCACTCCATTTATTCCGAACAATATGGCGTCACTTACCACTCCAAATTTGGCGCGGTGACAGAGTCGGCTCATGTCTTCATCGCCGCAGGGTTGCGCTACAAGGCCGCCGTGCAGCGCGATATTGCCATCTTGGAAACGGGTTTTGGCACCGGGCTGAACGCTTTCATGACGTGGCTGGAGGCCGAGCGCCGCAATCTGAACGTCCGTTATTTGGGCTTGGAGGCATACCCCGTGCCGGAAGAGGAGGCGCACGCGCTCAACTACCCGCTTGGTTTGGGCTGCCCCGAGCGCAGCGCCGACTTCCTCGCGCTTCACCAATGCGAATGGGCAGTACCACACCCCCTCTCCGAGCATTTTGTTTTTGAAAAAAGAAAACACCGCATCGAGGAATTTGAGCAGCCGGATACCTTCGACCTTATCTATTTCGATGCCTTTGCCCCGCAAGCCCAACCCGAATTGTGGACGGAAGAAGTCTTTGCCAATATGTATCGGGCGCTTAAGACCGAAGGCGCGCTCGTCACCTATTGCGCGCAAGGCCACTTCAAGCGAACACTCAAAAAAGTGGGTTTCACCGTGGAGCGACTACAAGGCCCGCCGGGCAAACGCGAGATGACGCGGGCTTTCCGATAGCTGCATTTTCACCTTTTGTTGAAATAAATTTTGGCCTTCAACGATAAAACAGCCCATCCAACTTGACAAATACCAAATAAACCTTTTTAACTTTGGCGCAACAACGACAGAAACAAGGCTTTTGAAACCTGACCGCCCGCTTCGGGCGCGTTTTTTCCTAACTTTAAACAGCAGCCTTAACAATGAAAAAGATTGTTCACGACCTGTCGCCCCTTGCCGCCTTTGTGGTCACCGCTGCCGCTCTCAGCCTCATCACCCATTACCTCATCATTTTCGCTCAAAAAATCTGGGAGGCCACCCAGGGCTTTCAGTTGACAAGAGGCCTTTGAGCGCACGCTTGTCATGCCACCACTTTGCCGGGATTCAAAATGCCACGCGGGTCGAACACGCGCTTGATTTGTCGCATCAGTTTCAATTCTGTTTTTGAAAAAACGATGTCGAGGTAAGGGCGCTGTACCAGCCCTATGCCGTGTTCGCCCGAAATCGTGCCGCCCACGCTTTTCACGAATCTGAATATCTCGCGGATGCCCTGTGGGACATTCTCGTTCCATGCTTGTTCGGACAAGTCGCCGCGCAGGATGTTGACGTGCAGATTGCCGTCGCCCGCGTGGCCATAGCAGACCGATTCAAAACCATATTTGGCACCCACGTCTTTCACCTTTTTGAGCAGGCGCGGCAATTCCGCACGCGGCACCACCGTATCTTCCTCTTTGTAAATGGAATTTTTCTTGACGGCGTGTGCCACATTGCGGCGCAGCTTCCAGAGCGAGGTCTTGGTCGTGTCGTCGTCGGCAAAGAAAATTTCGCCGCAATCGTGCTGCTCCAACACCCGAGTCATGGTCTCGCAATCGGCCATCAAGCCCTCCAAATGAAATCCATCTACCTCTATGAGCAAGTGCGCGGCATCCTCTTCCCTGATGGGCACGGGTGTCTCGCCCACATAGCGCACCGCCCAGTCAATCGCGTTGCGCTCCATGAACTCCAAGGCAGAAGGCGTCACCCCTGCCTGAAAAATGGCGGCCACCGCCGCGCAGGCACTCTCGGCAGAGCGGAATGGAACCAGCATGAGCAAGGTCTGCGTGGGATGCGGCTGAAGCTTGAGGACGATTTTCGTCACAATGCCCAAAGTGCCTTCGCTGCCCACGAGCAACTGAGTGAGGTTGTAGCCCGTTGAGTTTTTCAGCGTGTTGGCCCCTGTCCAGATGACCTCGCCGTTGGGCAACACCACTTCGAGATTGAGCACATGGTCTTTCACCACGCCATACTTGACCGCTCGTGGGCCGCCCGCGTTGGTGCTGACGTTGCCGCCGATGAAGCTCCAGCCCCGGCTCGAAGGGTCGGGCGGATAGAACAAGCCTTTCTCTTTCAGGGTATTTTGCAGGTGCTCCGTGATGATGCCCGGCTCCACCGTGACTTGGAAATTGCGCTCGTCGAGATGCAGAATTTTGTCGAAACGCTTCATCGAAATCACCAGACCTCCCGCCACAGGCAAGGCCCCACCCGCCAAACCCGACCCCCCGCCTCGCACCGTGACGGCAATACGCTCGCGGTAGCACACGCGCATCAGGGCGCTGATTTCGGTGGTGGAAGCCGGTTCGACTACCGCTTCGGGCAGGAAGAGCAGGTCTTCCGTCTCGTCGTGCCCGCAATCGCGCCGACTTGTCTCATCCGTGTGGAGGTAGCGTTCGCTCACTATATCGCGGATTTCGGTCAAGACAGCAGCGGAGATGGGGCGGAAGGCGTTACTTTTGCCGCGCTTGTTTTCGGATTTCGACGCAACCCCACTGTTTGGGGAAAGCTGGATTTCGGATGGCTGGCCCATGAACCCTGTTTCTTTTTTTGTTTATGAAAAATTACTTTTTCTCGCTGGCACTCCTGTCGTTCGCCACGCACCTGTGGGCACAAACTTACCCCCTGACGCTGCACGACGAAGCGCGGAACAAAGGTAGCGCGATTTTGCTGCACCTGACTTTCGGCGCACATATCCCCGCTGGCGACATGGCCGAACGCTTCGGTGCCGACGGCAACTTTGGCTTGGCCCTCGAATACCTGACCGACAACAACTACATCGTCGGTGCGGAAGGGCACTACCTGTTTGGCAATAAGGTGAATGAAGACCCATTGGCTATTCTTCGCACCCCCGAGGGCGACATCATCGGAAACAATCGGCTCATCGCATCGGTCGCCTTGCGCGAACGCGGCTACTACGCAGGCGCAATGGTCGGCAGATTGTTTGCCTTCAATGAAAAACGCTCAGGCATCCGATTGACCTTGGGGGCGGGGCTGCTGCGGCACTGGATACGAATTCAGGACGACGAAAACAGCGCGGCCCAACTCACCGGCGATTACAAAAAAGGCTACGACCGACTAACGGGAGGGCTGGCGCTCAACCAATTCATCGGCTGGCAAAGCCTTTCCGCCGACCGACGCTCCAACTGGCTCATCGGTTTTGAGTTCAATGAGGGTTTTACCAACACCTTGCGCGACTGGGACTACACCGAACGGCGCAAACTCGACCGCAAGCGCCTCGACCTGCGCATTGGCTTGCGCGTCGCCTGGACGTTGCCCTTCTATCAAGGCAAGGCCGACCAGATTTACTATTGAACGTGCCAAACAAAAATTCGGAGGATAGGGGGCAGAGGGTGGAAAGGTGGATGGATGACTTACCTCGTCTTCTTTGCAACCATGCTCAAGCCCAAAACCAGTATCGCAACTCTCTGCCCTCCGCCCCCTACCCAAATTGCTAACGAGGCAAATGCTACTCTACGAAATAATTATCCACCTGTTTTCCCAAACCATTCGATTTGCTGCTTTTTTCGACCCAAAAGCTCGCAAGTGGGTGGAAGGGCGCCGCAACTGGCGTGCCCGCCTCGCCTCGTCCCTGCCGACTGACAGCGAAAAGCCCAAGCGAACCCTCTGGCTCCATGCGGCATCCTTGGGCGAGTTTGAGCAGGGGCGCCCCATCATCGAAACCTTCCGCGAGCGATACCCCGACTGGCGCATCGTGCTGACTTTTTTCTCTCCTTCCGGCTACGAGGTGCGGAAGCATTACCCCCAAGCCGACCTTGTTTGCTATTTGCCCGCCGACACACGCCGCAACGCCCGCGACTTTTTGGATTTGTTCAAGCCGGATGCGGCGGTTTTCGTGAAATACGAGTTTTGGGCCAACTACCTTTTTGAGTTGAAAAAACGCGGCACCCCCACTTTGTTGGTATCGGCTTTGTTTCGAGAAAAACAACCTTTTTTTAAGTGGTATGGCGGTTTTTGGAGAAAAATGCTCGGTTGTTTCACCCGCGTTTTTGTGCAAAACGAGGGCTCGGCCAAACTGCTCCAACGCCTTGGCCTACAAAACTTCACGATTGCCGGCGACAACCGGGTGGACAGGGTGCTGAGCATCGCAGCCAGCGTGGGGGAGCATCCAAACGTGGCTGCGTTTGCCGCTCAGCGGAAACGTGTGCTCATCGCTGGCAGCACTTGGGCCGCCGACGAGGCCATTCTTTTGCCAGTGCTTCGACAACCCGCGTTTCTGCACACCCAACTCATCATCGCTCCACACGAGCCGTCGGAGACAAACGTCCGCCAGCTGTGCGACGAAGCCGAGGCCACGATTAGATACTCGCAGATGGGGCATTTGCCCACCCCGGACAGCCGCGTTTTGGTAATTGACAACGTGGGGCTGTTGAACAGCCTTTACCGATACGGCACCGTCGCCTACATCGGGGGAGGCTTTGGCAAAGGGATTCACAACACATTGGAGCCAGCCGCTTTTGGCCTTCCCATCATTTTTGGGCCGAGGTATCAAAAATTCGAGGAGGCGCGTCAATTCGTGGCACGCGGAGGGGCGTTTCCGGTGAGCAACGCGGAAGCGTTGGCGGCAGTGCTGTCAAAATTGGAAGACCCGATTTTTTACGAAAAAGCATCGCGGGCGGTACGAGGGTATCTGGAAGAGAGCAAAGGCGCGACAGACAAGGTGTTGAGGTTTTTGGAGAGCATTCAGGATAGTTAAACTCACCCAAAAAGCCGTTAAACGCGGGTTAACGCTCCGTTTTTGCAAGCCTCGTTTTGCCGAAAAAATTTCTGACAATGAAGCAGTTAATTTTCATTTGCTAAAAAATGTTAAGCCTCATAAGCAACGCCCGATACTCAACCTTCGTCAGAAGGCCGCGTTTGGTAAGGGAATGCCCTATTTTTGGCGCTGAAAACTCAACAAATCCCTGCCGCCTCAGGCCGGGATATTCTGAACACTCAACAATTCATCAAGTAACCATGATTAAGAAAATCGCATCAATCGCTCTTTTCGCTTTTGCCCTTGCGGCCACCACCCATGCCCAACGCATCGCTTATGTGGACGTGACGGCCATTTTGGAAAGTATGCCCGAATACCAAAAGGCACAGGAATCGCTCGACAAACTCGCCACTCAATGGCGGCAAGAAATCGCACAGGAACAGGATAAGGTGAAGGGACTTTACAGCAAATATCAAGCAGAGCAGGTGCTGCTGAGCGAGGAGATGAAAAAGCAACGCGAAGAAGAAATCATGAACAAGGAAAAGGAAGTGCGCGAAATGCAGCGCCTGAAGTTTGGCCCAGAGGGTGCGCTTTTCAAAAAACGCGAAGAACTTGTGAAGCCTATCCAAGACCGCGTCTATGCCGCCATTCAAAAGTTTGCTGAAGACAAGGGCTTTGAGTTCATTTTTGAAAAAGGCAGCGCCTCCGGCATGCTCTACGCCGACAAACGCAACGACAAAACTGAAGACATCAAGAATATGCTGAAAAAATAGGTTTTTGCAGGTTTAATGGCTTGCCCGGCCAAGCGAAGCGGCCGGGCAAGCCATTAAAAACCCATTTAACCCATTCAACTCACTTTACCACACAACTCATTCAAGATGAATAAATTGCTCACGCTCACGCTCGGTCTGGCGCTCGTTTTTGCGACCGAGGTTTCTTCTCAGAAATTCGGACACTGCAATTCCGCCGAACTGCTTTTGCAACTGCCGGAAGTAAAGGCTGCCGACAGCGACTTGCAGGCATTTCAAACGCAACTGACCAAACGGGGGCAGGAGCGGGTAAAAGCCTTCCAAGATGCCGCTGCCGAATTGGAGCGCAAAAAATCGCAAGGCACCATCTCTCCAAAGGATTTTGATGCGCAATACGCCAAATTGGAGCAAGAGCGCGAAAGCATCACCAAATACGAGGAAGAAGTGTATCAAAAACTCGCTCAAAAACGCGAGGAGCTCTACAAGCCTTTGCTCGACAAGGTGAACAAGGCCATGTCGGACGTAGCCGCCGAAAATGGTTTTGCGCTGGTGTTCGACTCCAGCACCGATGTGGTGATTTACGCCGACGAGTCGCTCAATGTCATCAATTTGGTGAAAACCAAGCTGGGGATTAAGTGAGGTTGAATGCGTACTACTGGACATTTTTCACACAACGCCACAACGATGTGAAGTGCAAAGCCGGCAGGGTCAATTCGTTGTGTCGTCGTGGCGTTGTGTGAAATAAAAATGTCCAGTAGCATGGGTTGAATGGCTTGTTCGTCCGCTTCGATTGGCCGGGCAAGCCATTCCAACCTATTTACATCGCAGCTACTTCTATCATCTTATCTTCGACGGCTCGCACCAGTTCGTTGAAATGGGCGCTGTGTTTTACCTCCAGGTTGCGGTTGAACGGCAAATCCACCGTGACATGATGCACGAACCGCCCCGGGTTGGCAGCCATGATGTAGATGTCGTCGCCCAAATAGACCGCTTCCTGAATATCATGCGTGACGAAGACGATGGTGGGCTGAAATTTGAGCCACACATCTTCGAGCATATCCTGCATTTGAAGGCGGGTATTGATGTCGAGTGCGCCGAAAGGCTCGTCCATGAGCAAGATTTCGGGATTTGCAATCAGGCTGCGAGCGATGGCCACCCGCTGCAGCTGACCGCCCGAAAGCGTCGGATAGGCCGCGTACTTGTTTTCATGGCCGGCAAGCCCGACCAACTCGAGCATCTCCTGAGCACGGCGGCGGCGCTCTTTTGCTTCCACATGCTGAAAATCAAGCCCCAACTGCACATTCTCCAGCACCGTGAGCCACGGCAGCGAGGAGTATTGTTGGAACACCATGCCAGCGCGGATGCCCGACTGTGCGACGGGCTTGTCGCGCAGCAGCACTTGGCCGCTCGTGGGTTGTTGTAGCCCCGCTATGTAGCGGAGCAGGGTGCTCTTGCCGCAACCCGAAGCGCCGAGGATGATGACAAATTGTCCCTGACCCGGCTTGTCTTCCACGAGAAAATTCACATCTTTCAAGATGGGTGCGGAGCTGCCATAGACCTGGGTGACTTGCTTCAGCTCAATGATGTTGGCGTGTGGTGTGTCGTTGATTTTGAGCATGGTGGTAAATTGCCAAAAAAATAATTTAGGTGCGAAGGTCGCCAAGTGTCTCTATTATTGCTCGCCTTTTTTCTAACCTTTATCTCTGAGCGCCGCTATGTATCCCACGCGCCTGCACCCGCTTGATTTTGTCGTATTTGCGCTTTACTTCATCGTCGTTGCTGCTTACGGCTACTGGATTTGGCGGCGCAAAAACGCGGGCAATAATACGACAGCCGGATATTTTCTGGCAGAAGGAACCTTGACTTATTGGGCCATTGGGGCTTCGCTTATCGCGTCGAACATTTCTGCCGAGCATTTTATCGGGATGTCGGGGTCGGGCTTCGCTATTGGGCTGGCCATTTCCACTTATGAATGGATGTCGGCAGCCACCTTGTTGGTGGTAGCCGTGTTTTTCGTGCCCATCTATTTGAAAAACCACATTCACACCATGCCTCAGTTTTTGCGCGAGCGATACAGCCCGCTCGTGGCCACGCTGATGGCGGTATTTTGGCTGATGGCGTACATATTTGTGAACCTGACTTCTATACTGTATCTCGGTGCGCTGGCGCTCGAACTGACGACGGGGCTTGATTTCCACACCGCCATTTTTGGGCTTGCTGTTTTTGCCATAATTATCACGCTCGGCGGGATGCGGGTCATCGGATACACGGACGTGGTGCAGGTAGCGGTGCTGATATTGGGCGGATTGGCCACCGTTTGGCTTGCTCTGAACATGGTGGCCGACCATTTTGGCGGTGACGGCGTGTTTTCTGGCTTGGCCTTGCTGCGCGAAAAAGCGCCTTCCCATTTTCACATGATTTTACCCAAAGGACACCCCTACTACAAAGACTTGCCGGGGCTGACCGTGCTCATCGGGGCCATGTGGATAAACAATCTCAACTACTGGGGCTGCAATCAGTACATCATTCAAAGGGCGCTCGGCGCGGATTTGAGCACGGCGAGAAAAGGAATTCTATTCGCCGCTTTTTTGAAACTGTTGATACCGGTCATCGTGGTGTTGCCCGGCATTGCGGCCTTCGTGCTCTATTCGGAGGGGATGTTCCAAACAGAAATGGTGGATGCCACTGGCACGGTGAAGCCCGACTTCGCTTACCCTACCTTGCTCAATTTGTTGCCTATGGGCATGAAAGGGCTGGCGTTCGCGGCGCTGATTGCCGCCATAGTCGCGTCGTTGGCAGGAAAGGCCAACAGCGTGGCGACCATTTTCAGCCTCGACATCTACAAGCGGTATTTTGACCGAACGGCTTCGGAGGCAAAACTGGTGCGAGTGGGGAAAATCGCGGTGGTCGGCTCTATGCTGTTGGCGATTGCCGTCGCGCCCCAGCTGCGCTCGTTGGAACAAACCTACCAGTTCATTCAAGAATACATGAGTTTCATCACGCCAGGCGCTTTCGCTATTTTTTTGCTGGGAATGTTTTGGCGGCGCACCACCTCGGCGGCGGCGCTGGCGGCGGCTTTGCTGACCATACCGCTTTCGACGGCTTTTAAATTCCTCGCCCCCGAAATCCCCTTTCTCGACCGCTTGGGCTGGGTGTTCGTCATCATTGTGGCGTTCATGGTAGGCATTTCGCTGCTGGAGAAAAAGGAGAGCCGCATGGTGGAGATTGACCCAAAGTTGTTTCGCGTAGAGCCTGCGTTCGTGGTGGGCGGGGTGATTATTTGCGGGATACTGACGGCGCTCTACACCGTGTTCTGGTAATCCGACCACCGCTTCTCTATCTGTTCCACAGAAGCCATATTTTCGACACCCAAGCCTTCCACCACAAACGATGCGGCGCAATGCGCAAACCCTGCGGCCAACGCAACATCCCGCGTTGCCGCGTATTTTAGCAAAAATGCGGTGGCAAACACATCGCCCGCCCCCGTAGCATCCACCTCAATCACCGGATAGGCTGGGAAATGCAGGATTTGTTGGTTGAAAAAAACTTGCGCCCCATTGGCTCCCTGGGTCATCACCAACACTTCCACCGCCGCTGCAATGACCGGAATGGCCGATTCAAAACCCTGAATGTCGGCATCGCTCATGATGACCACGTCGGCGGCGGCGAGCGGCGACCAATCCATCGCCTTGGGGCTGACTTTGCCTCGCGCATCCCACTGCCGCAGCCAGCCCTGAATGGTGGCGCCTTTGAGCGCGGCGGGGAAAGCCTGCAAAACAGAAAAATCCACCTCCCCGGCTATGGGGCAAAACAGCACGACGGGAGCCGCCAAACATTCGGGAGGCACATCGTCGGCGAAGAGGTCGAGCGCCCTTTGGTGGAGATATTGGGTGCGGTGGCCTTGTTGGTAGATGTTCTCAAAGACCGTTGTTTGAGGCGCGGGCTTGTTCCACCATCGCACGGCATTTTTTTCAAAAACATCGAAGAACCCGAAGTCGTCGCCCACGCTGGTGAAAACGCCTGCCCGAAACCCCAAGCGACAGGCAACCAAAGCGGAATAGGAGGCCGTGCCGCCGAGGATGTTTTGGGTGCCTAATCGGTCGTGACAACAATGGCCGATGCAGAGATACTGGACGGAGACGGGTGTCATTTTTCCGGCCAAAGTTACATTGGCTTTACATCAGCAGGCGAAAACCCACTGCCGCCAAATGCTCCCAAAAATCTGGGTAGGACTTATTCACCACCGACGGGTTTTCGATTTCGACAGCGCCCCAAAAAGCCAGCGGCGCGAACGACATGGCCATGCGGTGGTCGTGGTAAGTGGCAAAACACGGCACCGTCGCCCACGTCGCTTTGCCTTTTAGGGAAAAACGCTTCCCATCGGTCAGTGGCTCAAACGACACGCCGACTTTGGCCAACTCACCCCGCAACGCCGCCACCCGGTCGGTTTCCTTGATAAACAGTGTTTCCAAACCTGAAAAAATCCCTTGCACACCTAACCCCGCGCAAGTGACCGCCAGTGTCTGCGCGATGTCCGGGCATTCCACAAAGTTCCACTCAAACGAGGGCGCAGGCGGCACCCCGCTCTTTTTCAACACAATGCCTTCCGCTTCAAAAACGGTCTGCACGCCGAATGAGGGCATCATTTGCACCAATACCGAATCGCCTTGCCAGCTTTCGGCAAATAGCCCTTTCAGCCGCAAATCCACCTCGTCGGCAAATGCCGCCATTTCGTACCAATACGAAGCTGCCGACCAGTCGGCCTCCACGGTGAGCGGACGCGGCTGGTAAGCGCCCGGCTCCACGGTGATGGACTCGCCTTGCTCACTCACCCTCGCTCCGAAATGCCGCATGAGCCGCATGGTCATTTCGAGATAGGGCCGCGAGACCAAGCTGCCTTCCGGCGCCAATTGCAACCCGTATGGCAAATAAGGGCCTATCAACAAGAGCGCGGACAGGAATTGGCTGCTCGTGCCTGCGTGAATGCGCACAAAAGGCCGCGATGTGTGCTTGGCCAAGCTCATCGTGCCGATGCGGAGCGGCGGGTATCCTTCTTTTTCCAAATACTCGATATCGGCACCCAAGTCGCGGAGCGCCGCCACGAGGCCGCCGACGGGACGTTCGCGCATTCGGGCAGAACCGGTGAGCACTTGCGTACCGGGCTGCAAGGCTAAATATGCGGTGAGGAATCGGAACGTAGTGCCTGCGTCGCCCGCGTCGAAAGTGTCGCCGGGCTGCGATAGCAGGCGCAAGAGCGTGAGTGTGTCCTTGGAGGTGGAGAGGTTGGTGAGCCAATCCGTTGGCACGGTGCCCGCCAGTGCCAGCGCGACGAGCGCCCGGTTGCTGATGCTCTTGGAGCCGTCGAGGGCGATGTCGCCCAATAGTGAGCGATTGGGTTTGGATAGTCGCAACATGGGGCAAAGGTCGCATCATTCGAATGATTGAGAATGAGATATTGCCGCGTCCATGCCCCGAAATTGCAGCATCTTCGCGCCATGACTTTTGCAGCACAGGTTATCGCTTTCACGCAGGCGCTGCGCCCGCCGGACATCGCGTTGCCACCGGGTTTTGAATGGCTTTTCCCCTACAACAATGCCGAGACGATGCGGGCGCTAACAGCTTTTTACCAGCGTTTTTACGACGACCACCAAACCCGCGCCTTTATTTTTGGCATCAATCCGGGGCGTTTTGGGGCAGGGCTGACAGGGGTGCCGTTCACCGACCCGCTGCGGCTTGAGACGGAGTGCGGCATCGCTACCAGTTTTCCCAAAAAGCCGGAGTTGTCAGCCACGTTCGTCTGGCAATTTATCCATGCTTATGGTGGCGCGTCGGCTTTTTGCCGCGATTTTTACATCACCTCCCTCTCGCCGCTGGGTTTTGTGAAAGACGGCAAAAACATCAACTACTACGACGACCGCTTTCTTCAAAAAACCGCTGAGGCGTTCATCGTTTGGAACATCCGCACCCAACTGGATTTTGGCGCTCGGCGTGAGGCGGCGATTTGCCTTGGCGAGGGGCAGAATTTCTCTTATTTTCAAAAATTGAACACCGCGCATGGCTTTTTCAAGGAAATCGTGCCGCTTCCTCACCCGCGCTGGGTGATGCAATACCGACGAAAACGGGTAGCGGAATTTGTGGAAAAATATGTGGCGACGTTGAGGGGGGCGTTGTGAGGGGGGGGAGCCTCACTCCTTCACAAACACCCGCGCCGCCACGCCCCCCGCCGACTCCGCCCGCGCGATGTAGGCCCCCGCCGGCCAGCCCGACAACCACACCTCCTGCTGCCGCTGTTGGTGTCCCGCCAACAGCAACGGCGGAGTGAGCGGTTTCTCTCGTCCCCTCATTCCACCGATTCTTGTTGGCGGGACGTCAACAAGGGCAAACAAAAATCTATTGCAAGTTAGGGTTTTGCGCCGACACCGCCACGTTAAGTTTTCATCTTGTGGTATTTTAGAGTGATAAAACTATGCGGTCGCGGACTGGACGAGCAAGTCGAGGGAAACGCTCGTCCTCCTCCCAAAAACAGAACGGTGAAAAAAGCGCGATACTGCTGTACCTTTGGCGGCTTTTTCAACCATGGCAAAAGAGAAAATAAAACAAAAAGTCGAAATCACGAACCGCAAGGCCGCGTTCGAGTACTACTTCGTGCAGCAGTACGATGCGGGCATTGCGCTGACCGGGTCGGAGATAAAAAGCATCCGAAATGGCAACGCCAACCTGACGGATGCCTACTGCGTGTTTGACAATGGAGAACTGTGGGTGCGCAATCTCTACATCGCCGAATATGAGTACGGCACTGATAGCAACCACCTCCCGCGCCGCAATCGAAAACTTTTGCTCCGTCGGCCCGAGCTGCGCAAGCTCGAACGAGGGGTGAAGGAAAAAGGCTCCACCATCATTCCCTACAAGATTTTCATCAATGACCGAGGTTTTGCCAAAGTGACCATTGCGCTGGCGCGTGGCAAAAAATCATTCGATAAGCGCGAGACCATCAAGGAACGCGAAGACAAACGCCATCTCGACCGCATCAACAAAGCCTACAAAGTGCGATGAACAAAACCCTTGCCCATGCGCTCTCGGTGCTCTTTCACCCACTGCTGGTGCTGACCTACGCCCTGTTGCTGCTCATCCTCATCAATCCTTACGCTTTCAGCGTCCGCAGCCTGAGCGACAAACGAGCCGTCATTTTGTTTCTTTCGGTGTTCAGCACCAGTTTTTTGCTGCCAGCGTTCGGCGTGGCGCTGATGAAGCCGCTTGGTTTTGTCAAGAGTTTTCAGATGCGCGACAAGATGGAGCGCACCGGGCCTTACATCCTCTCCAGCGTGTTCTATTTGTGGCTCTACAAAAACCTCTCGTCAGCCGACCAAGCGCCTCCGTTGTTCAATGCCTTCGTGTTGGGAGCCACCATTGGGCTTTTCCTCGCTTTTTTCATCAATATTTTCACGAAAATCAGCGCACACGCGGTCGGCATGGGCGGCTTGGTCGCCATGATGCTGCTAACCAACAAGGCTTGGGGAGCTGCTTTTGTCAGCCTATCGCTCGGCAGTGGCACTCTCCAGCTGAGCCTCAACGCGGTGATAGCCCTCTTGGTGGTGCTGGCCGGATGGGTCGGCATGGCCCGTCTCGCATTGGGGGCACACACCCCTGCTGATTTGTACAGAGGCTATGCTGCGGGCATAGTGGCAGTGTTTTTGGCGGGGTTTGCGAGTTGAAAGGCCTGCCTGGCCACTTCGCTTGGCCGGGCAAGCCCTTCGACTCCCCTTCAACTTGTCGGCTTGTCAGGCGCTGGCGCGCTCGCGTGGTAATCCCGTTTGATGCGTTGAGCGTATTCATCGAGCAGTTCGATGACGCGCTCGTGTTTGGGCGACCGCACGATGAGGCCGATGTGGTGGTCCATGTCGCGCATGCGCCACGCCACTTCCGGGTCGTTGAATTGGCTGTCGTCGGGCCATTCCTGCCGCGTGAGCGACACGATGATGCCCGTGTAGTCCTTCCTCAATTTGGGCAGTTCGTACTTTTTGCCCCCTGCCACAGCCACTTCGAGTTTGGCCCATTCGCGCCACATATTCACATTGGAAGAGTATTCCACCATCTCGGCGATGTGCGCCCCGCCTACCCGCGAGGAGGTTTCGAGGAAGTAAAACTGCCCGTCGTCGTGGCATTTGATGAACTCGGTGTGGCTCGCGCTGTACTGCATCCCAAAGGCCGTCATCACTTCGGAAGTAGCCTTCTGAAGCGCTTTTTCGTCGGCGGACCCAAAGGGCACGATGGCGCTGCGGAATATGCCGCCACCGTGCGCCACCTCGAAGGGTGTGGCCAAATACTGCGACACACGCGCAAAAATGACTTTGCCCCCTTCGCTCAGCGCGTCCACATGATACACATCGCCAGGCTTGAATTGCTCCACGAGGAATTGGTGGCGCTCATTGCCGAGCTTGCGCAGATGCTCCCACAACTCATCGGTGCTGTACACCTTTTTCATGCCTGTGGCAGAGGCTTGGCCGCGCGGCTTCACTATCCAAGGGGCGGGCACGTTTTTGGTGAAATCGTTGATTTCGTTGTCGTTGAAAAGCGCCGAAAAGGCAGGGACGCGCACTCCCTCCTCAGCGGCTTTCAGGCGCATGGCGAGTTTGTCGCGGAAATGGCGGGCCGTCGTCTGGCCCATGCCGGGTATGCGAAAATGCTCGCGCAACTCGGCGCCCTTCTCCACGTCGAAGTCGTCGAGCGCCACGATGCGGTCTATCTTGTGCGAGCGCATGAGCCATGCCAGCCCTTCTATCACATCGGGGATGTGCCACTGGTTTTCGGGGCCTTGCTGGATGTAGAAAATCTCGTCAATGGCTTCGCGTGCCCAGGGTTTGTCTTCGAGTTTTTTGGAGGTGAGGAAATACACTTTTGCACCCGCTTCTTTCGCACCGCGCAGGAAGTCGTTGCCCTTAAAATAACTGGAAACACAGAGGAGTGTGACAGGTCTGTCCATAAGTGAGAGGCTGGTTGTTAGTGATTCGCATTGTTGTTTTATTTGGGCAAAAAACGACAAAAGTTTTCAGATACACGGCGCGGCATGTTTTTTCGAGAAAAAATTTTTTGAAACCGGGCATCGGAAAAACAAAAGCGGCTCACGGCTCTCCTATACTTCGCGTCGTTAGGTTTTGGGCATGGCAAAAAGCGCAATCTGCTCAAAATCAAGTACCTCAATCAATCAAGGTCATCCGACAAATCCTAACGAATCAAGGTAAAAAAGGCGCGGTGGATGAGCCAACAAAAAAGGCACCCCGGCGGCCACAAAAGGCTACCGGGGTGCTGTCAGTCCCGCCGTTGAAAGGGAGGGGATTGGCTTACTTGTCGGACTCGAATGCCTCAAAGTCGAACAAGAGCGAGAAACGCAGGGTGTTATCCAAGGGGTTGCGTTGGTTGGTGGTCGGCACGAGATAAGAAAAATCGAGGCCGAAGATGTTGTATTTCACGCCGAGGCCCACGCTGAAATACTTGCGGTTGCCTTTGGAATAATGCTCGTAGAAATAGCCCATGCGCACGGCAAACTGGTTGTCGTACCAGTATTCTATGCCAGTGCCGATATTGATTTCCTTCAGCTCCTCGCTAAAACCACCCGGTGCGTCGCCGAACGACTTGAACACGCCGCGAACGGCGGAGTACTGTTTGTAGTCGGGAATTCCGTCGCCGTCGTCATCAATTTCGGGGCGTGGGGTCGGCACGAGCAGTTTGTTGAAATCGGTCGTGAACGTGAGGGTGTTGTAGGCGTCGAGGTTGAATTTCCACGCCGCGCCAAGCCCCATGTTGGTCGGGATATAGTCGCGGTTGATGGAGTTCGTGTAGGTGATTTTAGCGCCCAAGTTGCTGACGGCCAAGCCGAGGGTGAGTTCGCTGTCGTTTTTGGCGAGTTTGATGGGCTGCTTGTAGGTCAAGGAAAGGTCGGCTGCGCCGGAGATGCCGGGTTTGATTTCCACCCCTTCCACGCGCTGGCCGGTGGCGAGGTTGGAGTAGATGAACTTGGCAGCGATGGCGCCCGAAAAGCGGTCGGAGAGTTTGCGTGCGTAGCCAGCGGTGAGGTCGAATTCATTGGGTCGGCCCTGACCGAGCGAGGTGCCGTTTTCGTCGGTGAACTCAATGTCGCCCAGCGAAAAATAGCGCAAGCCAAAGCCGAGGGATTGCAGTTGGTCGAGTTTCACATAGCCCGACAGGTAGGCCAGATACACATCTTGCAGACCCAGGTTGCGCATCCACGGTGTGTAGGAAGCGGCAATCGCCACCTTTTTGTCGGCAAAGGCCAGTTTGGAGGCGTTGTAGTGCATGGCGTTGGGGTCAGCGGAAGTAGCGATGCCCACATCGCCCATAGCGCCGCCGCGAGCGTCGGGCACGATGCGCAAAAAAGGCACGGCGGAGGTGACGGCATTGGCGCAGCGTTCGCCAGTGATGGGGTTATATCCGTTCTTGCACTTTGGCTCGATTGCTTGGGCTTGCACAGAAGCCGTGAAGCCAGCGATTATCAGTGACAAGGCGAGTACTTTCTTCATGAGAGCAAATGAAATTTAGTGGCAAAGTCTGATTTTCCTCAAAATAGTGCGCAAAAATAAGCCATTAAAATGGGATTTGTGTGCACATCGCTGCATTGGTGTTCGATTCCGCGATTGGGTTGTCTGAAACAGGTCGTTTTATTTTGGTTGAAGGGGTTTGCGGACAACACAAGACGGCTCAAGGTTTGGGAACACGAGGCTATCCCCTTCAACCTCTTCAACTCATTCACCCCCTCCTTTCTACTCTAATGCCGTTTGCTCATGTTCAGGATGGCTTCGGCCAAGGTCTTGTTGGTTTCTTTCTCCTGTTCCAGCATTTTGGAAAGGTGGGCGATTTCTTCGCGGAGCGCGGCGTTTTCGGCGAGCAGGCGCTCCATGTCGGCGGGAGGTTCGATGCTTGTGCGATAAATGGAGGGAGGCTCCTCCACGCGACTCATTTTTTCTGCTGATTCTGCAAAATATTTTTCCGCTTCTGGGAAAATAGCCTTCGCCCTTTCGAAGGGTTTGCGAGGCAAACGCTCCATTTTATAGAGTTTTGGCAGATAGGATTTGTCCACATCCATCGCTTCGGCGATTTGTTCTGCCGGGCGGCCATCTCTTTTGACGAGTATCAGGAGGACTTCTCCTTGTGTGAGTGATGCCATTTTCCGCTTTTAAAAGTAAAAATTCAATTAAAAATTCCCATTTTAGATTTTTTATCTAAAATTTGAATTTTTATTTGTTTAATTCCATTAAGTGGAAATATATTTGTCGCAGCAATCTTTTTACGAGCAAACCTACGTCATTATGCCGGACATTTCTACGGAACATGGCCAAAATGCCCCGAAGGCCGTCAGCGAAATTGTCGCGTTTCGCTACAGCGACGAAGCCAGTCTTATGCTGGTGGGTGAGGCTGAGGTGCTGATAGAGCATCTTGCTGGCACGGAGGGCAACGCCAATCTTTACTCTGTGCGCGTGGATATTCTCTCGGCTTTCGCCCCTGACGGCGGCGACTGCTACGAACGTGTGAAAGCCGATGCGGCGCTCCGGCAACAATTGGAAAAAACGGCGCTCGACCACTATTTCCACCCGCCGAAAGTGCCCGTGAGCTTGCCCAAGCGAATTTCGGAATGCGACTAACCGCGCCACGAAGAAGTTGAGTACCCATAGCCCTTGACAGCAGGGCAGGACTGGCCTTGGTCGCGCAAAGGCGCGGCTGGGGCTTTTGTTTTGCTGCGCGAACGCATCGTCTTGCAAACAGAATGGTTTTTTGCCTGTTCTTTGCTGCACATGGAACTTTACTACCGCGAATTTGGCCAAGGCAGCCCCGTCATCATCCTGCATGGGTTGTTTGGCTTTTCCGACAACTGGCAAACTATCGCCAAGGGGCTGGCCGACCATCACTTGGTCGTCACGCCCGACCTGCGCAACCACGGCCGCTCCCCGCACCTGCCCCAGCACTCTTATCCCGAAATGGCGGAAGACATGAAGGCTTTCATGGAGGCGCGATGGATGTTTTCGGCAGCCGTCGTCGGCCACAGCATGGGCGGAAAGGTCGCTATGCAACTCGCACTCACGCACCCCGACATGGTGGAGCGCCTTGTGGTGGTGGACATGGCGCCCGGCCTCGCCGAAGACAACCATTCTTACATTTTTGAGGCGCTGCTCGGCATGGATTTGTCGAAAATGAAAACGCGGCAAGAGGCAGATTCCTACCTTTCGGAGCGCATCAAGGACGTGGGCACACGGCAGTTTTTGCTGAAAAACATCACCCGCGAACACGATGGCACGTTCGCTTGGAAGATGAACCTGCCCGCGCTCCATCGCCATTTCGACGACATTCTGGCCCCGGTGCACCCCGATGCTTCGGCGTTCGACAAACCGACGCTTTTTGTGCGCGGCAGCCGCTCGAATTATATCAAAGACGCGGATTTTCCGTTAATCAAATCCCTGTTCCCGCAAGCCGACGTCGTGACGGTGGCAGACGCGGGCCACTGGGTACACGCCGACAAACCGAAGGAGTTGCTGGAAATACTGAAGGCGTTTTTGGGTTGAAAAAAACCGCATCGGTCAAAAGCATTTTTAGAAATTTGTGCGAATCTTATGCCTTGATTCGCTCGGATTTGTCAGACGGCCATGATTTACATCCTTGATTTTGAAAAGATTGCGCTTTTTGCCATGCCCAAAGCTTGGCGGCGCGAAGGATACATCACACCCATATATGGACTTCGACCAGCACCCACATCTTATGCCTTATTCCGTCAATGATTTGCTCAACTATGCCAGTCTCGGTAGCAAAAGGAGGCGTTGCCGACATAGAAGCCGAATACGATGGCTTCAAATCGTTGGTAGAGGTGACTACCTCGACGGGAGAAACCCAATACAAAATGGAAGGAGAGCCAGTAGCCCGGCATTTCGGCAGCGTTCAGCGAAACACCCCTCTTCCTGTTTACTGTCTTTTTATTTCTCCCCAAATCAATCGAAGCACTCTCTCCTACTTTTTTGTGACCAACCGGACTTCAATTGATTTCTATGGCGGTCTGACAAGAATTGTTCCTTTAGACTTGTTGCGGTGGAGGCCTTTGGCGAAGAGAAAGCCCTTTTTCCGACTGGCTTCGTCAAATTTTTCGCCGAATATGCCCGATTTCGACTGCAAAATTTGCCTTGCCAGTCGAAAAAATGACAATCCCCTTCACTCAAAACCCTCCACCGCAACAAGTCTTTGAACATCAGACAATTTTCCCTTCTACTCGCCATCGCCAAAGAAAAAAACTTCAACCAAGCGGCTGTCTTGAAAAACCTTTTTGACCAAATCATCGAAAAAGGGAGAACCGCCGCAAACGAAACAGAATGGCTGAACCACATTGAGCAAGCCATTCCTTCTTGGAACTTTTGACAAATAAACTACTATGCAACAGAAACGCAGCACTTTCCTCACCATCTCGCTTCTCGCCCTCACGCTCCTCGCACAAGCCCAGGGCAAATACTTCGACATCGCCAAAAACCTCGAAATTTTCGCCAACGCCTATCGGGAGGTCAATCATTCTTATGTGGACGAACTCGACCCCGCCAAAGTGATGCGCGCCGGCCTCGATGCCATGCTCGGCGGCCTCGACCCCTACACCAATTACATCTCGGAAACCGACATCGAAGGCTACCGCATCCAGACCGACGGCAGATACAGCGGTGTCGGTGCCGAAGGCAAGCTCATGGGCGACTACATGGTGGTCACCGAAATCTACGAGAACAGCCCGGCGCACAAGGCTGGCCTGAAGGTGGGCGATGCCATCGTGGCAGTGGACGGGCAAAACGCCAAGGGGCGCACCGAAGAACAGGTATTGGCCTTTTTGAGAGGCTTCCCCGGCACCAAGTCCGACCTGACGATTCGCCGCCCCGGAGAAAGCAAAGACCTGAAAATCACGTTGGAGCGCGAGGAAACCGAAATCCCCAACGTGCCGCATTCTGGCTTGGTGGCCGAAAACATCGGCTATGCCAACCTGAGCACCTACACCCGCGATGCCGCCCGCAACGTGGGCGATGCCTTGGAACAGCTGAAAACCCAAAACCCAGGGCTGAAAGGCTTCATCCTCGATTTGCGCGGCAACGGCGGCGGCTTGCTTCACGAAGCCGTCAATCTGGTGAATCTCTTCGTGCCACGCGGCGAGTTTGTGGTCAGCACCAAAGGCAAAGTGCCCGAATGGGACAATATGTTCCGCACCTTCAACACTCCCCTCGACGACCAAATCCCGGTGGTCGTGCTCATCAACAAATGGAGCGCCTCGGCCAGCGAAGTCACCTCTGGCGCCTTGCAAGACCTCGACCGGGCGGTGGTGATGGGGCAGCGCAGCTACGGCAAGGGGCTTGTGCAAAACATGAAAGAGATTGGCTACAACGCCAAAGTGAAACTCACCACCGCCAAATACTACATCCCCTCTGGGCGCTGCATTCAGGCAGTGCGATACAAGAACGGCGAGCCAGTGGACATCCCCGAGTCGGAACGCGCCCAATTCAAGACCCGCAACGGCCGCATCGTGCACGACGGCGGCGGCATCAAGCCCGACGTGGTGCTGCCCCACGACACCGCCACTGGCGTGGTGAAGGCCCTGCTGGAGCAAAACATCATCTTTGACTATGTGACACAGTATGTACTCAAGCACAAATCCATTGACTCGGTGGAGGCCTTCGCATTCACGGACTGGGACGATTTCATGCGTTTTGTCCAAAACAAAAACTTTGACTACGAGACGGTCAGCGAAAAGAAAATCAAAGAATTGAGAACCGTCGCCGCCAGCGAAAACCTGCCGCTCGCCGCCGACATCCAGACGATGGAAAACAAAATAAAAGCCGAAAAGAAGGGCGAGATGGCGAAGAACAAAGGGCGCATCCTGCACGAAATCGAGCAAGAAATCGTGGGGCGCTACTACTTCCAGCGAGGCAAAGTCCGCAAGTCGCTCAAAAACGACCCCGAAGTGGAAGCAGCCGTCAGGTTGCTCAACAACCCATCGGAATACAAAGCCATTTTGGCGGGCAACAAGGGGTGATGGACTTAACGATAATTTCACCGCCTTTCTCCGCGCCTTCGAGCCATTTCCCCTGACTTTTGCGCGTGCGTGCTCAAGCTCACACGAATGGGGGGGCAAAAGCCTTTTTAGTGAAAATCTCTGCCAAACGATATTCTTCATTCATGCCCGAGAGAGGATGTCCCATAAGTGATGTTTGTTTGACAGGATTGACAAAATTCGCGCCCTTTTTCGGGTAAAAAAAACCGCGAATCTTGTCAATCCTGTCGAAATTTAAACTTGTGAGACGGCCTCGTTTGCGCTTGAAAACCCAAGCAATGATTGGCAGAGGACTACTGCCCCGCCGCCGCCGCGTCGCACAATTGTCACACAAACTGTCCTATGAAAAAAGCACTATTCCTCAGCCTGTTCCTTGCATGGGTCAATGGCGCCGAGGCGCAAAAACCACACTTGGAGGCACTGTCGCGCTACTACAACCCCGCGCTGAAGCCCTTTTATCACGGCGTGGCTTCCGGCGACCCGACTCCTCATTCGGTCATGATATGGACCAAAATCACCCTCGACACGGAACAGCCAACGAGCGTGAGGTGGGAATTGGCCTCCGATAGTCTTTTTTCAAACGTGCAAAAAAACGGCGAGGCACCCACCAACCCATCGCGCAACGGCACGGTGCTCGTGGATGTGGATGGGTTGGCACCCAACACTTATTATTTTTACCGCTTCTCTCATGGCGCAGCCACCTCCACCACAGGGCGCACCAAAACAGCGCCGACAGGCCAGCCCAAACAGGTGAAAATGGCGGTGGTCAGCTGTTCCAACTTTGAGGCAGGCTATTTCAACGCCTACGCCCTGCTTGCCCGGCGCGACGACATTGACGTGGTGCTCCACCTCGGCGATTACATCTACGAGTACAAGACGGGGGGTTTTGGAAACAAAAAATTGACGCGCAAAAACATCCCCGAAACAGAAATCGTGGCGCTCGACGACTACCGCGCCCGCTACTCGCTCTACCGGCTCGACCCCGACCTGCAACTCGTGCACGCCCGACACCCCTTCATCACTATCTGGGACGACCACGAAATCGCAAACGATGCCTACACCGAAGGCGCACAAAACCACCAACCCGACGAGGAAGGCGACTGGGAAACACGCAAGAACGCCGCCCGGCAGGCTTACTTCGAATGGTTGCCCGTGCGACGCGGCTCCGGCGAGAACCTTTACCGGCATTTTTCCTTCGGCGGCTTGGCCGACCTCTGGATGCTCGATGGCCGACTCGAAGGGCGTACCAAACAGGCCAAATCAGCCAACGACCCCGATTTCGCAGCGGACAGTCGGCGCATGTTGGGCGAGCAGCAATTGCAGTGGCTCACGCAAGGAATGAAACAATCCACCGCTACTTGGCGAGTCATTGGCAATCAGGTGTTTCTTTCATCGGTGGATGCCTCGAAGGTTTTCAAGCAAAACCCCAAATTTATGGACATGTGGGATGGCTACCCTGCCGCTCGCAATCGGCTGTTCGATTTTTTTGAAACAAACAACATGAAAAACATCGTGGTGGTGACGGGCGATAGCCACACCTCTTGGGCATTCGATTTGGTGAAAAACCCACACACCCCCGCTACCTACGACCCCCAAACAGGCAAGGGCGTGGTCGGTGTCGAATTTTGCGTGCCCAGCGTCACCTCTGCCAACTACGACGAGTATGTGGCACGTTGGAAGGCAAAAATTGCCAGCCGCCGGTTCTCCAAAGGAGGCATCAATCCGCACGTCCGCTACCGCGACCTCGTCCATCACGGGTATGTGCTGCTCACGCTCACGCCAGCCGCCGCGACCGCCGAGTGGCATCACGTCAAGCGAATCTTAAAACCCACGCGAAAGGAAAAACGCGCCGCCACACGGACGTACAGCCCACAGAATAAAGGGATGTGAGAGACAAGAGAGGGGGGGTGCCCCAGAGACACCGCGCATCACCCCAACAACGGCACCTTCACCACAAATGCTCCGCCCACTTCGCCTGCCCACACGGGGCGGTCAGTAAGCAGCGCATATCGGTCTTGGATATTTTTCAAGCCCACCCCCGTGGAGACGGGCGCCGTCGAACGAGGCTGAAGCCGATTTTGCACGACCAAGGTGTTGTCATTTTCAATGGACGCGGTCACCACCAAAGGTTCTTTCTCCGACATCCGATTGTGCTTCACGGCGTTTTCGATGAGCAATTGTAGGGTCAGTGGCGCGATCTGTTTCTCGTCCAACATTTTTTCCGGCACTTGAATCGCCAACTCAAACTTGTTTTCAAATCGAATTTTTAGCAAAAAAGTATAGGTTCGGATGAATTCCAACTCCGTGCGCAATGTGACGAGCGACTGTTCTTTTTGGTCCAAGATGTACCGGTAGGAGCGCGACAGCTGCTCGATGAACTGCTCGGCAAGATTGGCGTCAAGATGCACCAAAGAAGACAAAATACTCAGGCTATTGAATAGAAAATGGGGGTTCACTTGTGTGCGCAGCAAAGCGATTTCATTGAGCAGATGTTGTTTTTCCAAAGCCTCCGAACGGACTTGCATCTGCCTCGAACGGCGCCTGAAATACAGCATACGCGCCCAAAACGCCCATGCGACGAATAAGATGCCCAAACCAATCGCCAACAGGATGCCCACCGTTCGGTCTTTGCGACGCATAGCCTGCTGATGCGCCATTTCCACCCGAAACTTTTCTTTTTCACGCTCGAGACTATCTGCCACGGATTGACGCTCCAATTCCATTTGTTTGAGCTGCCGCGCTGTTTCGTGAAGCTGGAGACTGTCCTTGACCTGTACATACTGCCTCAAATAGTCGAAGGCTTTTTTGTTATTACCCATTTTCTCGTGACCCATGTACAGGCAGTCGCAGGCGTGCAATTCCTTGATATTGGGACTGCCCATGTTGCGAGCCAGCTCCAACGCTTTGGTGCAGAGGCGGATGGCTTCGGGATAACGTTTTAGCCGTATCAACAAATCCCCCATGTTGTTGTACGCATCGGCTACACCCTCTTGATTGCCTATTTCTTGAAATATAGCGACTTCTTTTTCATAATCGGCCATTGCCTCTTGGTAACGCCCCAAGCTGGCGAGTATGGCGGCTCGGTTGTGCAGTGAAGTGGCGGCGCCGTATCGGTCGCCTCTTTTCTGCTGCACCCTCAAAGACTTTTCATTGAAGGACAGGGCGTTGTCGTAATCCTCCTTTTCAAGGAAGAGGGCCGATAGGTTGCCGTACACCAACGCCACGCCCTCCTCGTTGCCCAATTTTTCATAAATCTCTAACGCCTTGAGCAGGTATTCTTGCGCTTTGTCATTGCCGTTGGGGTCGTTGTAGTAAATGGTGGCGATGCCGACATAAGCATCGGCTACTTTTTTGAAGTCGTTGGTTTCTTCCGCCAGTCGGAGAGATTTGGTGATGCACTCGATGGCCTTGGGAAAATTGCTCTGCTCCCGGTACAAACCGCCCATGTTGCCATACACTACCGACAGGTAGTTGCGGTCGCCAGCCTTTTCGAGCAAGGCCAATGCTTGCTCAAAATGCTGCAATGCCTTCCCGTAATCGCTTTGAAACCGCCACGAAAGCCCAATGGTATTTAGCGCCCTTGCTTCCCAGCGCGCTATCCCCCTTGCACGCGCTAAGGCCAGCTGCTGTTCGGCCAGCAGCCGAGCCGAGTCCGGGTGGTGATTGATGTAGTCGAAGGCCAACCGTTGAATTGCACTCAAGCGCGCAGTATCATGCTGCCCCACATCGTTCCACACACGCCAAAGGCTGTCAGTGTTGGATTGGGCCGACACGACCATTGGCACCAAAAAGCAACATATCGCTGCCGCGAAGGGTATTTTCATGCGTAGCTCGCTTCATTTTTTGATAGGCCAACACGAGAAATAGCGCAAGGGAGCTTCATCCACACTACCGGACATTGTCAAATTTGCCACGAAGTCACAAAGACGCAAAGCAAAATACGCATTGATTTGCCGCATTTTGTGCCTTTGTGTCTTTGCGGCACAAAAATAATGTCCGGTAGTGTAGGCTTCATCGCAACAACGTCACATCCCCGGCGTACACCTCTACCTCGCCATCTTCAAACTCGATGACCGCCTGCCACACAAACACCGCCGGGTTCAGTTCTTTTCCCCTGAAAGTGCCGTCCCAGCCGCGTGTCTCGTCGTTGGCTTGCAGGTTTTTCACCTGAAATATCTCAGCGCCCCATCGGTCGTAAATTTGAAGACTGCGAATTTCCTTCACGTTTTTTCCGTAAATCGTGAACGTCTCATTCTCTCCATCGCCATTGGGCGAAAAGATATTGGGCGCGTAAACAAACCGGCGCCTATCCACCCGAAGCATCACCTTGGCAGCGGCATCGCAACCATTCAGGTCAACGATTTTGAGCGTGTAAACGATGGTGCGCAGGGGTTTGGCCATAGGGAAAGGACAGTCGGCACACGAAAGCCCCTCGGCAGGCGACCATTCCCACGAAACGATATTGGAAACCGATTGATTGAGCACGGGTTCCAACTGAACGACCTCGCCCAGCTCGACTTGAATGTGTGGGGGCAGCGCCACCGTCGGCTCGAAAGGCAAATCAATCTGGACGCTCGACTCGGCAGTGCAGCCGTAAGCATCGCGCACCACGAGGTCGTAGAGACCCGGCGACAGGTTGGCGAGATAGGAGTAGGCGGAGAAAGTTTGGCCACCGTCGTTGGAGTACGAGAACGGTGCCTTTCCGCCCGCGACGGAGCCAAAATCCACAGCGCCCTTCGTGTTGTGGCAATCGGGCTGCAAGAGTTCTGGCGCAAACGTTGGAAGTGGCACCTCCACGACGGCGACTTCATCCGCCGACGTGCAGCCATTCGATGGGTTTGTCACAAGCAGCGAGTATATGCCCGGCGCGTTCACGAACGGATTGGCGGTCGCTGCGCCAGCAGTGATGTTGCCATTGTTGGTTGTCCATGCAAACATCATATTGCCCGCACTTGGGCTACTGCCTTGCAAGGCGACTGTTGGCTGCTGGCAATGCAACACCGACTCAGGGCCAGCATTGGCCCCCGGCGGCGCAATATCCTGTGAAACAACAGTCTGCGTGGTGGTGGCACAGCCGTTTTCCAAATTCGTCACCGTAAGCAAATAAGTGCCGGGCTGGTTCACGAGAGGGGAAAGCGTTGCTTGGCCTGAAACCAAATGACCGTTGTCGGTGGTCCATTGGGCGGAAAAAGCGGGCAATGCGCCTGTTAGGTTGGCGCTCAAAGTTGTCTCGATCGTCACGCAAGTCAAAAGACCGGGTGGCAATATGGCAACATTAGGTGCGGCGGTATTGGATGCCACCACCGTCACTGCAACGGAAATACACCCGTTCGACTCGTCGGTCACCGTCAGCACATAAGGCCCGGCTGCCGCAACAATGGGCGACAGGGTGTTGTGGCCGCTCACAATTTGCCCGCCCGACCACAGATAAGTGAAATGGGGGCCAACCGACGACCCTCCGCCATTCAGGCTGACCGAAGGACTGGCGCAAGTGATTTCATTCGATGCCGAAGCTTGGGCCACTGGGTGCGCGGTGTCTTGAACGACCGTAAGCAGCATAGATGTTTCGCACCCGTTCTGATTGTTTTTAACACTGAATAGATATTCCCCCGGCGTGTTCACCATGGGGTTCAAAGTGTTTGGCGCAAAGACGGGATGCCCCTCCAAACTCGCCCATTCGACGCTGAATCCGCTGGTGGGCTGCGCCACGCTCCCTGAAAGGGCAATGCTCGCCACGGCGCAAGTCAGCGTGTCGGGCGTTGCGACGGAAATAACCGGGAGAGCCAAATCCTGCCCGACGATGGTGACAGAAGTGGCGGAGCAGCCATTTGCCAAATCCGTGACGAAGAGGGTGTAGGCTCCCGACTGGTTGATGGTAGGGCTGGCGGTGTTGGCTCCCGCCACGATGTTGCCATTGCCCGTCGTCCAAAGCCAAGCGTAGTTGCCTGCGGTGGGCATTCCGTTGAGATTCAGGCTCGTGGTGGCGCAGGTCAGGATGCCCGGGGGAGCGATGCCTACGGGTGGAGGGGTCACATTCTCATGCACCTTGACTTGCGTGGTGGTGGTGCAACCATTGGCGAGATTCGTCACGGTGAGCAGGTAGGTGCCGGGCGCGTTCACAGTCGGGGTAAGTGTGTTGGCCCCTCCGACGATGTTGCCCCCTCCTGTCGCCACCCATTGGTAGGTGAAGTCGGGGCCTGTGCTGGCGGTCGCATTCAGCGCCGTTTGCTGTATGGCACAGGTGAGGGTCGGGGAAGGCCCGGCATCGGCTTGAGGTGCGTTCAAATCATTGAACACCTGCACCGCGTCGGTGGCGGTGCAGCCATTGACGGTGTTGGTGACGAGCAGGGTGTAAGTGCCGGCGGCGTTGACCAATGGCTGGAGGGTAGTGGGGCCAGAAAGGATATTGCCACCATTGGAAGCCGTCCAAAGCAAGGCAAGCAGCCCGGCGCCGGTAGCAGTGCCGTCGAGCGACAAATTGCTGACGCTGCAACTCAGCGTGTCGTTCGCGCCCGCGTCGGCGGTGGGTGCGAGGGTATCTTGCGCGATGCTGAGACTGACCACGCTGGTGCAGTCATTGTCAAGGTTGGTGGCCAGCAGGGCATAATCCCCGCCCGCGTTGACGAGAGGGCTTAGGGTATTGTTTCCCGAAACGATATTTCCGCTCGAAGAGGCCGTCCACGCATAGTCGAAATTTCCCGGCAGGGAAAGATTTTGAGCCTGAACGGTCTGGCTGGGCGTAGCGCAAGTGATGGAACCGGGTTGCCCCACTTGAATGTCGGGTGTGGCAATGTCCTGAGCGACGACGATGCTGGCGGTGTTGGAACAACCGTTGACACTGTCCACGACGACGAGGGTGTATGTTCCGGGGGCGTTCACCGTTGGCGTGGCGCTGCTTTGCCCTCCTACGAACTGCCCGTCGAGGGTTTGCCAATCAAAAATCAGCACGAAGCCCGTCGCGCTTGCTTGGATGACAACGCTCGTTTGCGAGCAGTTGAGCATACTGGGTTGAGCGATACTCAGGGACGGCTGTTGTTGTTCTGCCGCCACTTTCACGGTGTCGAAGGCGATGCAGCCCGTGAGCAGGTCGGTCACTTGCAGCACATAACTGCCTGCCTTGTCGCACTCGGCCAAGAGGGTGTCTTGATTTCCGATGATGTTCCCATCAACTGTTGACCAAGAAAAATGCAGGTCGGGATTGGGTTGTCCGCCATTGGCCGTCAGCACATAAATGGGAGCGTAACAAGTCAGTGTGCCATCCTGTCCCGCCTCGGCGAGAGGAGGTGTTTTATTTTCCAAGACGGCTACCGTGTCAGTGGCGGTGCAGCCATTGGCGGTATTGGTGATGACGAGCACATAGTCGCCTACTTGGTTCACGGTCGGGCTGGGGGTGTTGGCTCCGTTTGTGATGTTGCCGTTTTGAGTAGTCCATTGGTAGGCAAAATTCGCGCCTTGCGAAGAGCCATTTGAAGTCAAGGTCTGAGTTGGCAGGGCGCATGTAAGCGGGCCGGGCGAAGCGGCAATGGCAATGGGGGTGCCGGCCTCTATGGCCACCTGAACGGTGGTTGACGCGGTGCAGCCGTTGGCGGTGTTGGTGCTGGTGAGCGTGTATTCGCCGGGGGCATTGATGGTGGGGTTGAGGGTGGTGCCACCCGACACGACATTGCCGCCGCTGGCTGCTGTCCATTGGAACGTGTAATTGCCGGGGGGATTGACTACCTGCCCTTGCAGCACGAGGGTGGGGTTGGCACAGGTGAGCAAGCCGGGTGTCGCTATTTGCAATTGGGTGGTGGTCACATTTTGCGCCACGATGGCGACATCGGTGGCCGAGCAGCCATTGGCGGTGTTGGTCAGCAGCAATTGGTAGGTGCCGGGGGCATTGGCCGTCGGGTTGGGTGTGTTGGCCCCGCCCGTGATGTTGCCATCCGTTGTTGTCCATTGGTAGGTGATGGAGGCTCCGCCGGTGGAACCATTGGCGTTGAGCGTCACATTGTTTACCACGCAGGTAAGGGTGTCGGGAGCGTTGGCGATAGCCACCACGATATTGGTATCGGCCTCGACGGACAGCGATGCCAGCGCCGTGCAGCCATTGACGGTGTTGGTGACGAGCAGGGTGTAGGTGCCGGCAGCATTGATGAGCGGCGAGAGTGTATTTTGGCCGCTGACGACGTTGCCGCCGTTGGTCGCTGTCCAGTTGTAGGAAAAATTCGGCCCTACGCTGGAGCCGCTGCCGGAAAGCACAAGGCTTGGTTGCTGGCAGGTGAGCGTGTCGGCAGGCAACACAGCTGCGAATGGCAGGGTCAAGTCAGCCCCGACGGTGACGGATGCGCCGGACGAACAGCCGTTGGCCGGGTTGGTAGCCGTAAGTGTGTAAGTGCCGGCGGCATTCACGACGGGGTTGAGGGTGTTTTGGCCACTGACGATGTTGCCGCCATTGGAAGCAACCCAGCTAATGGCCGCCCCGGTGGGCGAAACGGTGGCAGAGAGGGTTAGAGCAGGTGTGACGCAATTGAACAGGCCGGGAGGCTGTATGTTGAGATTGGGCGGCACCACATCATCGGCGACTGCGACGGTGTCGTAAGAGGTGCAGTTGTTGGAGGTGTTGGTGACGGCCAGAATATAGGTGCCACCCGCTCCGGCCACTGCGTTGAGGCTGTTTTGACCTGACACGATGATGCCATCGGGGGTCGTCCAAGCGTAGGTGATGTTGTTGCCCGAAGACGAACCCGCGCCGGAAAGGTTGGCTGTGTTTACCAGACAGGTGATGGTGCCAACGGCGTTGGCATTGGCAATGGGCGGGTTGGTGGCGGTGGTGACGGTGACTTCAGCGGTGGCCGTGCAGCCATTGCTGGTGTTGGTGACGAGCAGGGTGTAGGTGCCGGGTTGGTTGACGACGGCGTTTTTGCTGTTTTCCCCGCTCACAATGTTGCCGTTGAAAGTTGTCCATTCATAAGTGGCAAATGCGGGTTGGTTTGTGTTGCCGATAAGTGTCACGTTATTGGAGCCACAGCCGATGGGCGCGGGGGGGGTTATCCATGCGGATAGTTGATTGGCGCTTGGGGCGACATTGACGGTGGCGGTTTTGGTGCAGGTGACAAAGCCGTTGTTGTAAATGACGGATAGCGTGTAGGTTCCGGCAGCATTGACGACGGGGTTGAGGGTGTTTTCGCCAGAAACGATATTGCCATTGGGAGTGCTCCATGAATAAGTAATGTCAGGTCCGCTACTGGAACCTGCTCCGCTGAGCGTGACATTTGCTCCTTCGCAGGGGATGAAGAGGAGGGTGGGGGCAGCGACGGCGGTGATGTTGACAACGTGTACCGTGACGGTATCGGTCTCCAAGCATACGGGTGCGAACACGATATCGTCGAGGGCAAAATCGTTGCCGCTGAGTGCCGTGTTCATGTTGACAATGCAAATCGTGGCAATGCCATTCGCGCCGCTGTTCCAAGTCTGGAAGAAATTGCCCCAATTGCAAGTGCCGCCCGGTGGGGAAAAAATGCCACCGAGTGGCGCGCCATTGATTGAGAATTGGAGCATGGCGGGCGAGGCCGCGATGACCGATGTGAGCCAAGCCGAAAAGACATATTGTGTGTTGGGGTTCACTGCCACGGTTTGGCACCACACGTTCTGATTGGCAACGCCTGCGCCATTCACCACCAACATATTGCCCCCTCCAGAAGTGTGGTCTTGGCAGGGCGCGAAATTGGAGTGTGAAGCCTGCGGGTTTGGAATCACATCGTAGGTGCCTTCGGACCATAAGTTCCCCGGGCTATAGATGTAGTCGCTATCGAAGCCTGTGTTTCCAGATTCAAAATCGCCGTTGAGAATTAGGTTGTTGCTCATGTCGGCAGCCCGGCCAGTCAGCACATAGTTGGTGGTGGTGCTCACGTTGACGGTTGGCGTCAAGGTATTGGCGCCGTTCATGCCAGCAGTGGGCGACCAAAAAAAGTTGAGGTAATCGCCGCTGATGTTGCCACTGAGTTGAGTGGGCGTGGGTGGCGCACAGAGATAGACATCTTCGCCTGCATAGACCGATATGGGGCATTGGGCGCGGAGGGCAAGCGTGGCGAGCAGGGTTAGGCAAAAGATGACTGGAACAAGGTAGCAACTTTTCATAAGCAGTAACTGTGTTGGGCGGGATTATGCGAATCATTCCTTTCAACGGCAAAAATACTGCATGAAGGGGGGAAAGCCATTTATTATTTAACCCCTCTCAAAAGACAAGGCCGCTGCATTGCCCAAACAACACAGCGGCCTCGCGTTCTTTATGCCTCGCCATCAGGGTTTTGGAAGCTTGCCCACTTTGCGAATTTTGACTTCCAAACGGTTGTTTTGCTGGTGTTCTTCATCGGAACACTCCACTCCGTCGGTACAGCGGTTGCGCGGTTCCGTCTCCCCTTTGCCGTAAGCCTTGATTCGATTAGAGCCGATGCCTTTGTAAACAAGATACGTTTTGGCGTTTTCGGCGCGGGCATCGGTGAGTTCTTGGTTGAGCCTTGCGTCGCCGCGCGTGTCGGTATGAGATACGAGGTCAATCTCCATTTCCGGGTAGCGTTTCAGCAAGTCAATCAAAGCATCCAAGTAGCGCACGGCGCTTGTGTTGAGCGTGCTTTTGTTGTACTCGTAGAAAATCCGGTCGAGCACGATGACCGAGCCTTCCTGAATACCCGTAGCCAACGGCATGGAAGCCTCGAGCGTGGCATCGGGCGTGAGCGGCTCTAGCCGGGTCTCTTGGAATGGGTTCAATCCTTTTTTCAGGTTTTGGATGCGGTAGTTCTCCGTCTTGAAGCCGGGGCGCTCCAAATACACCACATAGTCGCCTTCCATGAGCAGACACGCGGCATATTCGCCGCTCCAATTGGTGCGCACCATCTCCGTGCGGCCTGTCTCGCGGTGTACGAATTTGATGGTGGCGTTCGCCACACGGGTGCCCATACCTGCTATGGTGACCAAGCCTCCTGCTCGCAGGCAGACCGGCTCCTCGTTGAGCGCAAAATTGAGGGTGAGTGGTTTGTCCGCGTCCACTGTGAAAAGTTTTTCTTTCAGGCTGTAACCGGGTAAGCTCACCAGCACAAGATAGTTGTGGTAGCGCGTCAGCTCGGTTTGCGCCTTGCCTTCCGCGTTGCTGTATAGGTCGGCACTGCCAAGATTTTCGGCGCCTTTGCGCACAAGTTGCAGGCTGAGCGCGTTGGGTTGGTCTTGCACGGGCAAGAAGTCAACCGTGTAAAAATCTTTGTTGCCACTAATGAAGCCGTCTTCGGAGGGTTGCAGGATGCGGATTTCGGCCTTTTGAAGGGGCAGGCCCGTCTTGGCATCGGTCACGATGAACTGGGTCAGGTTGACCTCGGGCTTGCCGACACCCTCCAAGCCTTTGGGCGATTCAAATCGGTAGATATCGTCCTTGCCTGCACCGCGTGCGCGATTGCTGGTAAAAAAACCGCTTTTGCCCTCGTCGTCAATGATGAACGACAAATCATCGGCGGAGGAGTTGAACTCGTCACCGAGGTTGATGACTTCCTCCGGGTTGCCCAAGGGATTGTTGACGTAGTAGTTGTCGAATCCGCCCAGCGAGTTGGTGCGGCCATTGGAACTGAAAAACAACGCGCCTGACTGGCTGATGAAGGGAAAAATCTCGTTTTTTTCCGTGTTGATGCTTGGGCCAAGATTGACCGGAGTGCCCCAGCCGCTACCCGTGCGCTCCGCCACATAAATATCGAAGCCCCCATGACCGCCGGGCATATCCGACGCGAAGAACATTTTGGTGCCATCGGAGGTGATGCTGGGGTGCATACAGTTGTATTCATCGCCGTTGAAGGGCAATTCCACTGCCTTGCTCCAATCGGGGCGGCCATAGTGCGACTCATATATTTTGAGATTGACCTTCCCGCTTTTGCTGGCTTTTATGACCCCGTCCTTGTTGTTGTTCATGGTCATGTAGGCAGTCTTGTTGTCGCGGGTGAAACAGACCGGGCCATCGTGGAAATTAGACCTCTTTTCGGTGGTGAAATTCACCCGCTGCGGGAAGCTTGGCTCTCCGTTGTAGTTGAAAAAAGCGTAGTACAGCTCTGCGTAGGTTTCCCCTGTTTTGGGGTCGCGCGGGCCAGTTTTGCCACGGCTCGACACGAACACGATGCCCTGTTTGAAATAGGTGGGGGCAAAGTCTGAGCCTTCCTGATTGATTTCGTTGGCGTTTTGCACCCGCACCGGATATCGGCGGTCGTCTTTTTCGCGGAAGCGGTCTTTCGATTTGCTTTTCGACGATTGTTGCGCCGACACCACCATCACGGATGCAAACATGAGAAGGGGGACTAAAAGGATTATTTTGCGAAGCATATCAAACATTGGTTTGTGAAAAAAATTGAAACTCATACCTTGATTCATCAAGACTTATCAAATGCTCGTGATTGATGCCCGCGATTTTGAACGGAGCGCCTTCAACAGTGTTGAAAACATGGCAGCGCGGGGTGTAAGCCAATGCCTACCACGGGCGACCTGTCTCGATTTGACCGCCCTCTACCTGTGCGGGTGGGTTGAACCACCAACGAACGGTAGCCTCGATGGAGCCGCTGTTGTAGCGCCGCAGCCGGGTTAGGCCAATGTCGTAAGAGAAACAGAAGAACAGGTTTTCGGTGGCTTGCAGCCCGAACATCACATCAACGCTCTCCCCCACTCCGTTGGTATCGCCGCCGAGCCGATACCCCAACCCACCGTAGAATTTTCTCTTCCACATGATGCTCGTGTTCACATCCATGTCGAAAGGCGCCCCGATGGCGTATTTCAGCAATGCCTGCGGCGTGAACTCCAAGTCTTTGTTGATGTAAAAACTGGTGCCGAGCATACCGTAAATGTGCTGCACCTCGCGGCTCATTTCCTCGTCGAAATCGAGAAAGTCAATGTTGTTGTTCAACAATCGGGGGGCGGCCAATCCTGCGAACCAGTAGGTGCCGGAGTAAAAAATTCCGGTGCCAAAATTGACCAAGTATTTGCTCTGCGCTTCGGTGGGAATGGCGTTGTCGAGCATTTGCGAGGGGCGCAGGCGCTCGTCGGCCCAGTTTTGATATAGATGCCGCACGTTGAACTGAACCGCTGCGCTGATGGTGCCGCGTTTGACGGGTATGTGGTAGGCGTAGGGGACATCCAGCGTGATGCTGCGGCTGATGCCAACGACATGGCGCGTCAGGGTGCCACCTAGCCCGATGCGATTGTTGAGCGCCCGCTGCGTGTACGACAGCACTTGTGTCTCCGGCGCGCCATCCAGCCCTATCCATTGTTTGCGGTAAATAGCCGCCAGCGTGGGCGATTCAAACGTGCCTGCATAGGCGGGATTGTAAGCCATTTTATTGAACATGAACTGCGTCAGCTGTGGCTCTTGCTGGGCTTCCACAGTTAGGCAGACAAATGACAACACCCATAGTAGGCAATTTTTTTTCATGACTGGACGAAGGTAGGGTTATTCGATTGGTTCGATTGGTTCGATTGGTTCGATTGGTTCGATTGGTTCGATTGGTTCGATTGGTTCGATTGGTTCGATTGGTTCGATTGGTTCGATTGGGACGATTGGGACGATTGGGACGATTGGGACGATTGGTTCGATTGGAACGATTGATTTGATTGGTTCGATTGGGACGATTGATTCGATTGATTCGATTGGCTCGATTGGTTCGATTGGCTCGATTGGTTCGATTGATTCGATTGATTCGATTGGGACGATTGGGACGATTGGGACGATTGGGACGATTGGCTCGATTGGGCCGATTGGTTCGATTGGTTCGATTGGTTCGATTGGTTCGATTGGGGCTTTGAGGTGCCTATTGACGCATCATAGTCTTTTAGGCCACTGATTATTGTTTGGGTTAATACGCCATTGACCAAGTTTATCAATGTTGCCACAAAGTCGCAAGGGCTACAAGAGGTTGATTTTAAAATCTTTGGGTCTTCGGGTCTTTGTGGTAAAATATGGGGACGCTCCCACATTCCGTTCATCGTTGCAGTTGCAAAAAGCCTGCTTTGGGTTTGGCTTGCCCGTTGAATTTGATGACGTAGAAATAGGTTCCGACCGGGAGTTCTTGGCCTTTGTATTGGCCTCTCCACGGGTTGTTGTTGTCGTAAGGTTGTGCGTGATACACCACGTCGCCCCATTGGTTGAATATCGTGACCTCGTTGTCGGCGGTCTCTCCGGTGTCAATGCAAGGGATGAAGAGGAAGTCGTTCACGCTGTCGTCATTGGGGGTGATGACGTTGAAGATGGGGCACTCGTCAATGGTGCCCACATTGAGCCTGACGATGGCCGTGCTGCACGTTGCGGTGGGGCACACTAAGTTGCACACCTTGTAAATCATCAAGTCTTCCCCCACGAAATTCACATTGGGGCGATAGGTGAAAAGGCCTGGCGCCAGTTCGGTCAATTGTCCGCCCGACGGGGGCTGTTCCACCGTGACGCTGTATTGCTGGGGCAAAATGTCGTTTAGCAAGACGTTGAAGTTGAAAACGGTTCCGAAGTCAATACTGTATTCGTCGGGCACTGCTGTGGGCTGCAAGTCATACACAATCTGCACGGTGTCGTACGATTGTGGGCCGCAGAAGCCATTGTTGGTCATCCAGATGACCGTGTTGGCCCCTCGTTTTAGGTTGCAGACGGAGGTGATGTGGCTGGTCGGGTTTGAAAAGACCAAAGTTGGGTCGTTGCTATACCAAAGCCCCGATTCGCCCGTGGGGGGCTGTTGAGCGATGAGCGTGGTGCAAGAGTCATTCCTGCACAGCACTTGGTCGGCGCCCCCGTCGGCTCTTGAGCCGAAGTTGCGAATGGTCACGGTGGCGGTCGAAATGCCGCAGGCACCATTGTCGAGATTCCAGAAATAAAGGATGTTGGTGTTGCCGTCGGCAAGGCTATCCACTTCCGTTTTAGGGTCGAGCGGGTCCACGATGTGGAATCCTGTGAGCATCTCCTGACCGGGTGGCTGCGTCCAGTAGCCATCCACATTTATCCCTTGCACGGCGTTCAATTGGACGGTGGTGGCGTAGCACACCTGAATCACGCTGTCTATCACTGTGGCCGTTTCCGGCGCAAATGTTTTTATGAAAACGGTGTCGTTCGCGTAATTTTTACAGCCACCGTTGGAAAGTGTCCATTGCAGTTGATAGATGACACCCGGAACCACCCCAGTCAATTTGGCAGTGGGGCTGCTCGCGTTGTCGAATATGCCGGGGAAGGTGGTCAGCTGGGTCCAAAAGCCAGTGGCTGGCGTGGGGTTCGAGGCGTTCAGTTGAATGGGCGCCGAGGCGCAGGCATCCATGTCCTGACCTGCCAAGGGGTTGATGTTGGGAATGGTGTCGAACCTGACCTGTGCCGTAGCCGAGGGCAGCGAGCTGCAGCCGTCTTTGCTGGCTATCACGTAAAAGCCGTTAAGCCCGTGATTGAAATTGCTAAAATCGGTGGTTTGGTAGGCAATGGGGAACCCGGGGCCACTCAATACGGTCTGCGTGGGGGCGTAGTACCAAGTATATTGCGCGCCCGGCACTTGCGAGGAATCCGTGACTTGTATGGTCAAGATGGCACCTGCTTGGTCGAGACAGACATCCTGAATGGGTGTCTTGATAATCGGCTGTTTGGGGCGCGGGATGACTTGCACGTTGACCCCTTCCCCGCTTGCGGAGCAGCCATTGACAGTGATGGTCACGGCATAGTTGCCCGCGTGGTTGGCGTTGATGTTTGGGATGATGGGGTTGCGCACATTTGCGCTCGGTATGAACACCGTGCCGGCCGGCCCCGACCAAGAGTAGGTGGCGTTGAACACGAGCGGGGTGCTTAGTTTCAACGTGTCGCCCTCGCAAAGGGGTGTGTTGGCCGTGACGACGGGCGAGTTCGGAATGGGGTTCACGACCAGATTGACGGGGGCGGAGGTGTCCGAGATGCAGCCTGTCACCGTCACCAAGTTGAAGTAGTTGCCATTGGCGGGCGTTTGCACGCTGGGTATGATGATAAACGGCTGTGTGGTGGACGTATCGCCATTGGGTTTGAACCAAGTGTAGATGGTAGTGGTGGGCGGGTATTGATTGGCGTTCGTGATGGAGATGGTCACGTCCGCGCCCGCGCACACTACTGGAGGGGTCACGGCCAAAATGGGCGTGATAGGTGGGTCTTGAATGCTGACCGTCGTGGATTTCATGGCCGACACGCAGCCAAAAGCATCCGTCACCACGAGATTGTAGGTGCCGTTTTGCGCTGCTGTGATGCCGGGTATCACTGGCATGGGGGCACTGCTCATGAATCCGCCCGGCCCTGTCCAGCTGTATGTGAGCGGCGGATTGTCCGAAAAAATCACTGCTTGCAGCACCGCGCTCGAACCATCCGCGCAGACCGGGGCAGTATGTGTGACAGAAGTAATCACGGGTGGGTCTATCACCGTCACATTCACGAACGACGTGTCGGGGCATCCAAATTTGGTGCGCCCGATTACCATGTAGGTGCCTGCCACAGCAGGGTTGCGGGTCGCGTTGGGCTGCCCGAAAAACGTCCAGCCGCCCGGCCCGTACCACGCCCAATTGTCCGCAGGCAATGGGATATTCGAACTGGCTGACAATTGCAACGGACCGCCCTGACAAAGCGGGGTGTTGGCGCTGGCCACCACTGTTGGGTATTCTTCCACTTCCACGAGTATGGGCGCCGACCAGTCGGAAAAGCAACCTTGCTTGAACACCCGCACGCGCCAGACACCCGAATCCGCCACCATCACGTCGTTGAGGACGAGGGAATTGATTTGAGTGGTGAAATTGAGGAAGCTGGGCGATTGCCACTCGTAGTAGTCCACATTTTGTATTTCGGTGCAAATCAGCGTGACAGTGGCGCCCACGCACACTTTGGTGGCGCCCGTGAGTAGAGGTGTGGCGGGTTTTTCACCCACATTCACGCTCACCGTGACGGGCGCGGAGAAACAATTGTTCTGCTGGGTTATCAAGGTGTAAATCCCCGTGTGAATGCTTGGGTTGGCGCAATTAGTCACCAGCGGGCTTTGCGCGTCGCTATTGTATCCGCTAGGGCCAGTCCAAGCGTAAGTCAGCCCGGGCTGAGGCGGTGTCGTGGAGTTCAGGGTGAGCGGCTCGCACTGGCAAAGGTTGATGGCGTTCGGATTGACGGCTGCGGGCGGAATGGGATATACGGTAGCGGTGAGCAGGTTGGAATTGACCGACACGCAGTTGTCTGCCGACACCCGAACAAAATAGCGATAAGCACCCACCGCTGGCTGCGAGATGGTGAAAATGGGCTGCATGGTGGTGCCGAGCAAGACAGGGCCACCGGGCAGGGTATCCAAAAACCACTGATAACTCACGTTTTGCCCTGCATAGGTCGGCGTGGCCAGCACGATGTTTTCCCCCGCACAGAAAGAAACCTTGTTGGCCGATATGATGGGTTGGTCGGGCAAGGTCACCAGCATGGCGGTGACGCAACCCGTGGCGGTGCAGCCGGTCAACCCTGTCACGGTGACACAATAAGTTCCCTGACTTTGTATCAGCGCGGGCAATGTGGGGTTTTGGAGGTTGGAGGAAAACCCGTTGGGGCCACTCCACGAATAAGTGGAAGCGGTGGTGGGCGGATTGGCATACAGGCGCAACGTGCCCCCTTCACACACTGGGTCGTAGGTTGGCTGTAAAATGGTGGTTATCACGCTCACAAGCGCAGAACAAGAGGAGGAATTGCCTGCCGCATCGGTCACTGTCATCGTCACGTTGAAGTTGTTGCCTGCTTGACTGCATACAAAATCCGTCTGGGAAAGCTGAAAACTCAGCGCGGTGCCAGAGCAGTTGTCCCAACTGCCATTGTCCACTTCGGAAGGTTGCAGGATGTAAGTGTCGTTGGGCAAACCAGAGGGATTTACCTGAATCGTGAGCGATTGACACACTGCGACTGGCCGCACCGTGTCAAGCACCATAATGCTAAAGCTGGCCATCCCTTCGAGGCCGCTGGCATCGTTTGTCCGATACTTCACTGTGTAGGTTCCGGGGGGCAAGGTGTCGGTTGTTTGGTTGCCGATGAGTGTGCCGAAGCGCACCAGTTCGTCATTGCTGTTGCGGATTTCGTAAGCGACCACGGCAAAACTATACTCCAAGACGGCCTGCACTCGACTCACGCCATCGGTCATGTCGGGCAACAGCGCGTCGCAAGGGTCAATGAAGTCGGTAAAATTCCCCGCGTCGTCGTTGGCTTCCAGTTTGATGGAAGTCGTGCCGTTGCCTGCCGCCCAAGCATTGATTTGATTGGCCGTGACATTGATGACTGTTTCGTGGAAAAGCGAGCATTGACCCACCGTAGTGCCCGAAGAGGTGATGGACAAAAAGTTGTTGCCTTCGTCAAACACACGGAAAAACTCCCCTCCCGGCGCATTGTCGTTGTCGCCCCTGTGCCGAATGGTGAGTGTTCCATTTGAAATCGCATTGGGCACAAGCCCCGTAATCGTCAGAAAAATATCTTTGGGGATAAGGCCCGCGTTGGGGTCATTTTCAAAAATAACAGGCAGGCTCGCGGACGACTGCACGATTTTTCCCGACACGTCGCAATTGTCGCTGATAGCCGGGAATGGCAGCGTCACGGTGGCGGCGCAGTTATTTTGCCCAACATAAAAGGTGGAAGGCGCGGGCGGTATCAAGATGGGAGGCTCCACATCTACCACTTCGATGACAGTGGTCGCCGTCGAGCTGTTGCCAGCACAATCAATCGCGGTATAGGTGACGGTGTGTGTGCCCGCGTCGAGCGTGAAGGGTCCCGACGGAGGGTAAGGCATGGGCGTGTCGCCATCGAGGCTGAATTGCAACGTGACGGGCAGTTGTGGGTTGGCAAATTGGTAAGTGACCTCGGCCCGCGCGCGCCCACCCGCGCAAGTCGCCAGCGCATTGATGGCATCACTTCCCGTGCCGTTGGGCGCGAGGGTGAGGGTCAGTTCACCATCCGTGAGCCAGTCGTTGAATTGCGCCACGGGTATAGTAAAAGTTGTGATGCTGTTGCCACACTGCACCGGGGGGCTGTTGGGATTGGTCTGGCCAATCAAAAAGCCATTTTCGCCATACACCCTGAAAAACTCCGTCGGCCCTTCCGCATCGGCGATGTCCAAGAAAATTTTGAGCGTCACGGGGTCGAGAGCTGGCATATCGGGCGGAAAATTGGGCGACGACCACTGGAAAAACACCGTATCCACCGGGGTCGTGTTGTTTGGCCCGCCGGAAGTGTTCACGAGCAAGGAGGTGTCTTTCAGCATCACCGCACTCTTCTGGGAAGTGCACACATCGTAGAACGAAATAGGTGCGGGAATGCCTACCATGGCGCTACAAAGACCGGGCGCGGCAGGCAGCGTCACGGAGGGCACTGTCTGAATGACAGGGCCAGTATTGTCCTGCACGCTGATATTTTGGGTGTAGGTGCGGGCATTGCCACAATTGTCGGTCGCCGTCCATTCGCGGCGGATGAGATAGTTCGTCCAGTGGTTGCAATCGGCAGTGTTGGGGTTGCGAATCTCCGTGTCGTTCATCGTCACGAGCACTGTTTCGTCGCAATTGTCCGTCGCGTTGAGAGTGCTGGCATCTGGCGGCACGGGGATGGCATTGCACTCCACCGTCACGTCGGGCGGGATGTTGCTCAGTGTGGGTGCTACCGTGTCCACCACATGGATATTTTGCGGAACAATGCTTGTGTTGCCGCACACGTCCTCTGCCTGCCAATTTCGGATGATGATGTAGGCATCGTCGCAAGGGCCATTTGAGATGACATCATTGACAAAAATCGGCGGCGCGGTCGGGCCGGAGCAAGCATCCACAGGGGCCGGTGGCGGCGTGGGGAAGGGTTGCGCGTCGCACGTCATGGTCGTGTCCAGCAACCCATCCGGTGCCGGGCCGAGGTTGTCAATCACCGAGATGAGCTGCGAGGCGGTCGAGGTGTTGCCGCAAGCATCCGTCGCCGTGAAGGTTCGAATGATGTTGTAGGTGTAATGGCCGCAGGTGGCCGGGTTGGGGTTTTGCTGCGAAACATCTTGCGCCACGATGCTCGTCACCCCGCTGCATTGGTCGGTTGCCGTGATATCCACCCCCGCCGTTGGGAATGGGGGCAACATAAAAGTATCGCATCGGAAAGTGACGTTGGGCGGCACGAGGGTAAACACCGGGCCATTCGTGTCGCGCACCAGCACCTTTTGCGTCGCCGTGCCCGTGTTGCCACAGTCATCGGTGGCCGACCAAGTCACGTTCATCGTATATGAGCCGGGGCAGAGCGAGTCCGAGACAGTGAAAGTGTAGGCGACTGTCATGCTCGTGTCGCAGTTGTCTGTCACAAAAGCGGGCGAAAGCATCGGCACCGGGTTGGCACACGAAAGTGTCACGGTGTCGGGATGACCCGCTATGGCGGGGGCTTGGGTGTCCACGATTTGAAAACGCAAGGTGATGGCTGCGGAGTTGCCGCAATCGTCGGTCGCCCGGAAAGTTACATCCGTCCACCAAGCGCAATTGTGCGCCTGCACCTGTGGGTAAGGGCCAGCGTTGAACACGCCGTTTCCGTTTTGTCCATCGGAGGTCGCGTAGGAAAAATTCGTCCAAGTGAAGCCAGAACAGTCGTCGGTCACTACCGCGTTGCCATGCGCGTTTATCCATGCCTGCAAATTGGCGTTGTCGTTGCCGCCGCCGCATTGTTCGGTCGTGTTGGCGCCGGTGATGACGGGAGGCAGGGTGTCTATCGCGCCAAAAGTGGCTTGGTTGATGAACGCCGAATTGCCGCAAGCATCTGTGGCGAAAAAGTCAACTGATACTTTTCCGCGCACCTTGTTGTAAGTCTGGCTGCCGATTTGTTGAGTGCCGCAACCATTGGCAAACGAAGCCAAAAATTCCGCCACCACTCCCGCCGAGTCTTTGTCCATGCCCCCTATGCGCATGGTGTAGGTGACGGGGCCACTACAAGAATCTATCACGTTGCTGTATCCGCGCTGTTGAATCCAGTCTCCCAATCGAATAAGGTGATTGTTCGACGGGCTGCAATAAGCCACTGTGTCTTTGGCGGGAGCGAGCACCGTTGGCGGTTTGTTGTCAGAGGTGGAAAAGACAGCCGTCGTGGTGGAAAACAGGTTGCAATTGTCGGTGGCGCGAAAAACCACCGTGAGCGGCACGGTGCAGCCGGGCGGGAAGCTTGGTGGCGCGTTGTTGGTGTACGACTTGATGCCCGAAGCATCTGCTGCTTGGAAAAGCGACATCTGTTGCGCCAGCCAAGCAGGATAGGCAGTAGCCAATTGCTCGCAAGGCGCGGAGCCGTTTTGAGGAAAAAAAGAGATGACGGGCGGTAGCACGTCAGCCGCGATGGTGATGGTTTGGGTGAACGTGGTGACGTTGTTGAAAGTATCTTTTGCCGTCCAAGTGCGGGTGAACGTGCCTGCCAGACAGGTATCGGGCGGCGTGGATTGGACGAAAGTAAGCATCACGGGCGTGCAGTCATTGGCGGTCACGTTGGGCGGCGGCGGCACCTGCACGATGGAAGCGTACGACTCGGCGGGTGGCGGCGTGTTGTTCAGCACGGGCGGCGAGTTGTCCACAAAAGAAATGGAAAAAGTGAAGTTGGCCGTATGGCCCTGATTGTCGGCCACATACCACACCACGATGAGATTGAGCGTGGGAGCCGTCCAGAGGTCGTTTGGCGAGAAGCCGGAGGCCACCGAATCGAACACGGATGCCGTAATCACGGCGCCTATGTTTGAGGAGACCGTCGGCATCACGCCAGCGCCTGCCAGCGTCTGCGCACAATCGGGATAGGGCAGCACGGGATAGACGGATGGGCTGGGCGGCGTGAAGTTGAAAAAGCCTTGCTGGGCCTGCAATCCATTGAAATCGCATACAAAAAGGCAAAGACCAAGCATTATTGGCATTGCCGGTAGTCGTCTGCGTAACCGGTTTGTCATACGGACTTGTTTCATCACGGACGACCGAAGGAGGCCGCGCCGGGGGTGTCAAGAGAAATGTTCGAATTTGTTGCGGATTAAACGGGATTAAAAAGATAATTAGAATCGGTTTGTCTGCAAGGCGGAACGGATGTGTTATTCTTCGGAAAATTTCTTGTCAGGCACATTTTTGTTCAGGAAATCATTGATGTCGTCAACCTCGACATCGCGCACGATTTGCCCCCATTCGTTCACCTGAATGTTGATGCCACTCAATTTATCGGGCTTTTTTTCCGGCTTTGGGGGCGCCTTAGGTTTGTTCCGCTTGGCCATATTTTATTTTTTCGAGTAAAAAGTTATACTTCGCGTCGCCAGATTTTGAGCATGGCTAAAAGCGCGATCTGGTCAAAATCAGGGAGAACAATCATGTCATTTGACATATCCTAGCGAATCAAGGCACAGTTGTCGCGTCGAACCTGCTAAACACCAACAGCATGAAATGATGCCGCGTGTGCCAAAAACCGCCGCAGACGCTCCACGGTCTCTGCCCGCCCCAAAGCCGCCGCCATGTCGAACACCGCCGGGCCTTTCATGGTGCCGGCAAATGCCAAACGCAGCAACGGCAGCACATCGCCGGGTTTTAGCCCTTTTTCTGAAATAAAATTTTTGACTACTCCTTCCAAATCCCCGCTTTCAAAAGGCTCAAAAGTAGCCAGCCTCGCCGTTAATTCCTCAAAGATAGGCGTTAAACCCGCATTCCATTTTTTTTGCAGGGTCTCGTCGTCGTAGTGGCGCACTGGCTCAAACAGGTAGTAGCCTTCCTCCACAAAATCGGGCAAAAATGTCACCCGTTCCTTCATCAAGGCGGCCACTTTTGCCAGAAAATCGTCGCTCGTCGCATAACCTTTCGCCGCGGCGAGCGGGCGAATGTGTGTGGCCAGCGCGGCGTTGTCCGCTGCCTGAATGTATTTTTGGTTGAACCACTTGGCCTTCTCGTAATCGAAGCGCGCCCCGCCCTTGCTGATGTGTTCTATGGAGAACGCCTCTATCAATTCCGAAAGAGAAAAAATCTCTTGCTCGCCGCCCGGGTGCCAGCCCAGCAATGCAAGAAAATTGATGACGGCTTCCGGCAAAAAACCAGTGTCGCGGAAACCGCTGAAATGCTCGTCCGGTGTAGCACCGTTCCATTCGAGCGGGAAGACGGGGATGCCAAATTTGGCACCATCGCGCTTGCTCAATTTGCCGTTGCCAAAAGGCTTCAGGATAAGCGGCAGGTGAGCGAATTGCGGCATGGTGTCTTCCCAGCCAAAACCCCGATAGAGCAGGACGTGATGAGCGGTGCTCGGCAGCCACTCCTCGCCCCGAATGACGTGGGTGATGCGCATCAGGTAGTCGTCCACGATGTTGGCGAGGTGATACGTCGGCATCCCGTCGGCCTTTAGCAGCACCTTGTCGTCCAGTTCACTGCTTTGGAAAACCACGTCGCCGCGCACAAGGTCGCGGACGTGAATGGCTTGCCCCGGCTCCACCAGTAGGCGCACGACGCAAGGCTCGCCTGCCGCGACGCGCGCCTGCGCTTCCGATGGCGAAAGCGTCAGGCCGTTGGTCAGGCTACTGCGAGTCAGGTAGTTGTAGGTGAAGTTTTCTTCCGATTGGCGGCGGGCATCCAAAGCATCGGGCGTGTCGAAAGCATAATAAGCGTGGCCTCGCTCCACCAACTCGCGGGCATACCGCTGATAGATGTCCTTGCGGTCACTTTGCCGATAAGGGCCAGCATCGCCGCCGAAGGCTACGCCCTCGTCGGGCAACAGCCCTACCCATTTGAGGGTCTCTATGATATAAGCCTCAGCGCCCGGCACAAACCGATTTTGGTCGGTGTCCTCGATGCGGAGGATAAATGTGCCGCCATGTTGTTTGGCAAAAAGGTAATTGTAAAGCGCCGTACGCACGCCGCCGATATGCAGCGCGCCAGTAGGTGAGGGAGCAAAACGAACGCGAGGTTTGAGCATCGAAGTCGTCAGAGGGTTATTAAGGTCATTAAGGCCATTGGCAGTCATTGCGAGAAAGCGCACCATGACTGCCAATGACCTTAACGACCCTTCCGACCTTGTGGCAGCAAAAGTAGCGGTTTTCTCCAAAAGTAATCCGCCCACCATCCCCTTTTGACCACAAACGGTAAAATCTTATCATTTTTGCCCCGCCTCCCGACCTAAAATCTCAAAATCATAAAGAAACTCCGCGCGCTCCGCTTGGCCGGGAGAGATTCAAATCAGAAACCTCCACTATGTTCATCGCCAAAACGCCCAAACTTCTTCAGGCATTCATGCCTGCATACACTTGGCGGCTCGACACGCAAGAACGGGTGTTGTACCTGACTTTCGACGATGGGCCGATTCCCGAGGTGACCCCTTGGGTACTCGACACGCTGCGGCCTTACCAAGCCAAAGCAACTTTTTTCTGCGTGGGCGACAACGTGGTGAAACACCCCGCCATCTTCCAACAAATACTCGAAGAGGGGCACGCCGTCGGCAATCACACCTACCACCACCTGAACGGCTGGCACACCGATGCCGTCCCGTATCTCAATAACGTGCGCCGATGCGCCCGCGTGGTAAAAAGTCGGCTCTTCCGCCCACCTTATGGGCGGCTGACACCGCGCCAGCGAATGTCCTTGGTGCGGCACTTTCGAATCATCATGTGGGACGTGCTTAGTGGCGACTACGACGTGCACATATCGCCTCAACAATGCCTCCAAAACGTGCTCGACCATGCCCAACCCGGCTCCATTGTGCTGATGCACGACAGCTTGAAAGCCCAACGCAACGTGCGTTTTGCGCTACCGGCAGTATTGGAGCATTATGCGAGGGAAGGGTATCGGTTTGAAAAGATTGGGATGGTGTGATATAGTCAACGCAAATCAGCCCCGTCCGCTTCCACTTGGCCGGGCAAGCCCCTGAGTACAGGGTCTGACAAGGTGGTTTTGAACGAACGGTGCTCGCAATCCTTTGGAAATCATGCAAATCAATCAAGGAAATCCCTGTCTTGCCAACGGGCAGATTCAAATCCTCTTTAATCTGGGCATACAATGCTTATTCACATTTGATGTTTGGCCACACAAGCGGCGAGCCAACCACGCCGCGCACACGATTTTCGAGATTTGGCATAGATTTGCTTCAAAAACAACTATGCGCCGCTACCTCCCACCCTTCCTCGCAGCCTTCGCCACCGCGCTGACGCTCTCCGCCCAACGCCTCGACCACCACGACATCCTGTTGTTTTCCTTGAATAAAAAAACCGACGGCCATTGGGAAATCCACACACCCCGCTTTTGCACGGCGTTCAACCCGACAGGCTACAATAACCAGCCCAACTTCTTCTCCAACAACGAACTATACCTCACCGCACAAACGCCCCATGATACGACGCAGACCGACATCTACGCCCTTGACCTGCTCGTGCGCACCATCACCCCCGTCACGGCCACACGCGCCACCTCCGAGTATTCTCCCGTGCCGATGCCCGGAGGCCGGCGCTTCTCCGCCGTGCGCGTGGAAGAAGACGGCAACCAGCGCCTGTGGTCGTTCCCGCTAGACCGCTCCGACAACGGTCGGCCCGAATTTCCCGCCATTTTCAACGTCGGCTACCACTGCTGGCTGCGCGACACATTGGCCGCATTGTTCATCGTGGGCGACGACGGCGCAGCACATACGCTCTGCACCGCCAACACACGCAACCAACAACTGCTTCGCATCGCTGCCAACCCCGGTCGCTGCTTGCAGCCCCTCCCCGACGGTCGCCTTGCCTTCGTCACCAAATCAAGCGAAACTTGGTTCTTGAAAACATGGGACGTGACCAAGCCCATCCCCGAAATCGTGACCATCATGCCCCCCGGCAGCGAGGATTTTGCGGTGCTGGCCGATGGCACCTATCTCACTGGCAACGGTGCCAAGCTTTTTCAATACGCCAAAGGACGCGACACCGAATGGAAATTGGTCGCCGACCTTTCCCAATACGGCGTGAAGAGCATCAGCCGAATGGCTGTGAGTGGCGATGGCAAATTGGCCGTCGTGGTGCAATAGACACGCTCTACATGGGTTGGTTAATTGTGGCACGCATCCCCGCTCAAACGGTCAAAACCCCAAAAATTCCCTATCGGGACGCGCTCCATCCGTAGTGGCTTTTGGCTTGAAATCCGGCCAATTGGCACAATTGGCGCTGTCAAACCAATCATTCTCCCTAACCTTGCAGCAAATTTCAACATGGACAACAAGCAAGGCACAGGCATCATCGTCGGTCGGTTTCAGGTACTCGAACTCACTCCCGTACACGAGCGGCTCATCGCCGTGGTGCAGGAGCGACACAAGCGCGTCATCGTGTTTCTCGGCTCCAACCCCGCGCCCAGCCTCTACAATCCGATTGACTTGGAACTCCGCCAACTCATGTTCAACGACCGATATGGCGACGACATCGCGGTGGAGGAAATGCCCGACTTGCCCGACGACCGTATATGGAGCCAAGAACTCGACCGCCGCATCCTCGAACTGCGCCCCGAAGAAACCGTGACGCTCTATGGCTCCGAAGAAGATTTCGTGCTGCGCTACAGCGGGCGCTACCACACAGAAGTGCTGGAGCCAAGCGAAGAGGAGATGAAACATACGCCACAAGTGGAAATGGGAGAGCTGCGCGACTTCCGCGCCGGCATGATATACGCCCACCTGCGCCGCTTCCCCACCGTCTATCCCACGGTGGATGTGGCGGTGTTTCGCAACGACGGACGCGATCTGCTGCTGGCTCGAAAGGAAAACGAGACCCGCTACCGTTTCCCCGGCGGCTTCACCGACCCATCCGACGGTAGCTATGAGGAGGCTGCCCTGCGCGAACTGGTGGAAGAATGTGGGGTGATGGACATCGAGAGCCTCGTTTACATCGGCTCTTGCCGCATTGACGACTGGCGCTATCGCAACTCTTGGGACGTGGTGATGACCCATCTCTATGCCTGCGTCTTCGTGGAGGGCGACCCCCAACCCAACGACGATATTTCGGAATTGCGCTGGTTCGAGTTCAACAAACTGAGCGAGCGTTCGTTCGTGCCCGAACACCAGCCTCTTTGGGAAATGCTAAAAGCGTTTTTGGAAGAGTCGGAAAAAGAAATTTGACCCACCCCTACCCCGTTTTTCGCCGTGCAATACCCACTCGAAATACACATCGGCGCAGCCTCCCTTTCAGCGCATCTTCTTTTTGAAATGCTGTCCTACACGCTTGGCTATCGGCTCTATGCGTGGCAACGCGCTCACAGCCAAGACCCTATCAGCGACGAAAACCGCTGGTGGATATTTATCGGCGCGGCGGCGGGGGCTTTGCTGGGCAGCCATTTGCTCGGCATTTTGGAAAATCCCGGACATTTTTCCCAACTGAATTTGCTCGTCTGGATGAGCAACAAAACCATCGTCGGCGGCTTGCTCGGCGGCTTGGCGGGCGTGGAAATCACCAAAAAAATCATTGGCGTCACGACTTCTTCGGGCGACTTGATGACTTACCCACTCATACTCGGCCTTGCGATTGGGCGGCTGGGATGTCACTTCGCGGGCTTGACGGACGGCACACACGGCCTGCCGTCGTCGCTCCCCTGGGCCATTGATTTTGGCGACGGCATACCGCGGCACCCCGTCAATTTTTACGAAATCATTTTCCTCGCCGCGCTCGCGGGTTTCATTTTTTTGCTGGAAAACAAGGGGAACGCGAGACTTTCCAAGTTTCAAAAACTTGGAAAGTCTGACCCGCTCGCCAACGGTGCCCGTTTCAAAATTTTCCTCATCGGCTACCTCGTGTGGCGTTTCTTTGTGGAGTGGCTCAAGCCGGTTTACATTTTCCCGTTCGGCCTTTCCACGATTCAACTCGCTTGCCTCGCCGGGCTTTTTTATTATCGGAAAACCATCGTCGCGTGGTTCCAAGGTAAAATTTGAAGGTCGCTGCGAGGCTGCACAGTTTCCCCGCCATAGACCAAAAAAATCTCCGTGTTTTCGGCGCCAGCGAGATTCCGAAAGGCGTACAAGTTTTTGAAAAAAACAGTATTAATTGTTTTTCCGGCTTTTATCTCGACCGCTTTCAGTTTGGGGCCTTCCTCCGCCAAGAGGTCAATCTCGCGCAGATTGCTGTCTTGCCAGAAATAGAAAGCAGGTGTTGCGGCCGAATTGAATTTTTGTTTGAGCAGTTCGGCGATGATCATGTTTTCAAACAAAGCGCCTTTAGCAAAATGGGCATCCAACTGCTCTACTGTATTGATATTCAGCAATGAACAAGCAAGACCCGTGTCGTAGAAATAGAGTTTGGGAGACTTGACGATGCGCTTATCGAAATTGCGGTGATAAGGCGGCAACAAAAAGACAACGAAACTCGCCTCCAAAACACCGACCCACGACTTTACGGTTTTTGAATCAATGCCCAACAAATTGCCCAATTCCAGAAAGTTGACGATTTGTCCGGCACGCCCGGCACAAGCCGTCAAAAACTGGCGAAACAAGCGCAAGTCGTTGACATTCAATATTTGCCGCACGTCGCGTTCCACATAGGTACGCACATAGTTGGGGTAAAAATCGGTGGGCGCTATGTTTTTGTCGTAAATACGCGGATAGCCGCCGCTCAAAATAAATGCTTCCGGGGTGTTGGGGGGCATATTGGCATTTTGAAGTTCGAGCATCGAAAAAGGCAACAGTTGCAACAAGGCGACCCGACCCGCCAGCGATTGTGTTATTTTTTCGAGCAGCAGAAAATGTTGCGAACCAGTCAGGATATATTCGCCCGGGTTTCCGCGCTGGTCAGTGTAGTGTTTGAGGTAGGGAAACAGGGCTGGAGCGTACTGAACTTCGTCCAAAATAACTCCGCCTTGGTGGACTTGTAGAAATCCATTTGGGTCGTTTTGAGCAAAATCAAGGTTTTCGTCAAGTTCAAGATTGATGTATTTGAAGCCGGGGCGAAGTCTTTGGGCTAAAGTTGTTTTGCCCGATTGTCGAGGGCCAGTAACGGCGATTAAGGGATATTTTCCCAACAGTTCTTCGGCCTTTTGCTCGATTTGACGCGGTATCATGTTTCTAAATTTTTTACAAAATTATGCAAAATCGGAATCAAATTCCAAATTTGCATAAAAACGCAAGACCAATAATTGGCTGATGGAACGTCCTTACATCTACTACGACTTCACGCTTTCTCTCTGTCCCCGCTGCCTGCGCCGCGTGGACGCGAAGGTGATTTTTGAAGACGAAAAAGTCTTCATGCTCAAACGCTGCCCCGAACACGGCGCGGAAAAAGTGTTGATTGCCAACGACATCGAATATTACCGCAACACACGCAACTACGCCAAACGCAGCGAGATGCCGCGCCGATTCAACACGCGCACCCACTTCGGTTGCCCTTACGATTGCGGCCTCTGCCCCGACCACGAGCAGCACTCGTGCCTCACCATCGTGGAGGTGACCGACCGCTGCAACCTGACTTGCCCGACCTGCTACGCCGAGTCGTCGCCGCATCACGGGCGGCACCGGACGCTGGAAGAAATCGAGCGAATGCTCGACCTCGTGGTGGCCAACGAAGGCCAGCCCGACGTGGTGCAACTCAGCGGCGGCGAACCGACCGTGCATCCGCAATTCTTTGAAATACTGGATATTGCAAAACGAAAACCCATCCGTCACCTGATGCTGAACACCAACGGTATCCGCATTGCGAAGGACGCCGCGTTCGCCGAGCGGCTGGCGGGTTACATGCCCGATTTTGAGATTTACCTGCAATTCGACTCGCTGAATCCGAAGGTGTTAGAGAGTTTAAGAGGAGAAAATTTGCTCGATGTGCGGCTGCGGGCTTTGGAAATTTTGAACAAAGTGAATCTGTCCACGACGCTCGTCGTCACCTTGCAAAAGGGTCTGAACGACGGCGAAATCGGCAGCATCATCGAGTTCGCGTTGCAGCAAAAATGTGTGCGCGGCGTCACCTTCCAGCCGACGCAGGCCGCTGGGCGTTTCGAGCATTTCGACCCGGCTACCGACCGCATCACCCTGACCGAAGTGCGGCGGGAAATCCTGCGGCAGTCACCGATTTTCCAACCCGAAGACATCATCCCCGTGCCTTGCAACCCCGATGCGCTGGCGATGGCCTACGCGCTGAAAATAGACGAGCAGGTATTTCCGCTCACGCGCTACCTCAACCCGCAAGACCTGCTCGACAACTCGCGCAATACCATTGTGTATGAGCAGGATGAGCGGCTCCACCAGCACATGATTCAACTGTTCAGCACCGGAAATTCGGTCGAATGCGCTACCGACGAACTGCACAGCATATTATGTTGCCTGCCGCAAATCAGCGCCCCGAACCTGGGTTACGACAACCTTTTCCGCATCATCATCATGCGATTTATTGACGCTTACGATTTCGATGTGCGGGCGATTAAAAAATCCTGCGTGCACATCGTAAGTTTGGACGACGAAAAAATCATCCCCTTCGAGACGATGAATATGTTTTACCGCGACCCGGCCAAACGGGCGTATTTGGAACAACTGCGAAACGAAACCACCACTCAATTGACCACACTATCACACTAACCATATCTTGCTATGCACGAACCGCTCGACCAATCCACCCACCCACACGAACCTCCACAAAAAATGCCCCTTGGCAAGGTGGTGCTTATCAACTTTGGCATCATGCTGTTCTATCTGGCCGTTACGGGCATCGGCAAAGGACATGATTATGGGCCAATCCTGCTGGATGCAATGGCCATTGTAGCGCAGACGGGCATCAACCTTATTGTGGGCTTGGTGCTGACTATCGGCAGCACTCATCACAAACCTTTGGGTAAGGCCATGATGCTCGCCGGATTGTTGGTAGGCGTGATTGGCTTTGGGGCTTGTCTGGGGAAGTATTCGGCGTTCAACTAAAACCGACAAGTGTACACGGGCAAAATTTGAAAATGCTGTGTGAGAGAGGCTTTTGATGAAAAATATCCACACATTGCGATTATTTTCGCCCTATAAAATTTTTTCAGCCATGATGATACGATTCTCGCTGCTTATTTTTCCAGTATTTTTTTCCCTTGCTTGTTGCAAAGGTCAATCCTGCTGTGAGAATGCCTATACTATGTTCATCAAGACGGGCAGCACGATGAACCTAGACACCTCTTGTCTAGACAAGGAAGAGCGGGAGGCTGCCGTCATAGGACAGGCCGCTCTTGAGCGCAGGGCAAAGTGCTTGCTGATGCTATCATATAACGACCTTAACAACAATCGTTTTGAAAACTCGCTTCAACGTTTAGAGGTACTCAAGTCTTCCCTTAATCCCAGCGATGCCGCACACAAGCAGTATCTGGCGGATCTTTACAATTTGCAGGCCTATATCTATAACCAACAGTCCTACCAAAGTCTGGCGGAGGCCAGCTATAAAGAGGCGATTACCCTGTATAAAGAACTCGGCATGAGAGATGGGCGATTAGTCAATGAAGCGAACCTTGTGAAACTGCTTGCCGAACAGGGTAAATTTTCAGAAGCGGTTGACTTGGGAACAAGAGTATGTGAAGAGACTAAAAGCCTTTTTAGTTTCTTTCGTTCTGGCGAGCTGAAAGGAACTGCAGCCAACAACCTGGCTTTTGCCTATAGCCTGCAAAGTCAGAGTTATCGTGCCGATATGCGTACTGTTGAAATGAGAGGCTCTGCGGAAAAGGCTTTGGAAATTTTCAAAAAAAATGTTGATATTGCTTCTGGCATTGGGGGGAACCCTTATCGAGTAACATTACTCAATGCTTCGAACGCGGCTGTATTGGCTGAGCAATACGATGTTTCCCGCAATTTTATACAACAATATTTCGATGGGCCGTGGAAATACCCTAATATGCTCAATTGCGCCAACTTTTCATCAAGTGCCGTACTTCATGCGCGAACTGGAAACTTCGAAGCAGCTCTTTCCGACTTGATAAATAGTTGCAGGCCGCTGGGACTTGCAGCGAGCGATGACTCATTAGCTACACCGGATGTAAAGCTGCCATCAGGGGACACTATTCAATTAGTCATAACGATATTGCAAAATAAGGGAGCGGTGCTGCATCTCCACTACAACAAGCACCACCAAATCGAGTATTTGGAAAAAAGTTTAGCAGCCTATGAACAAGCGGCCAAGATTTTTAATGAGTTGCAAAATGAGCTGCTTGACGAAGCGTCTGTCGTCGCGCAGCGTCTCCGATTCCATTCGGTTTATCCAAACGCAGCTCGAATCGCTGCATTGCTTTATCAAGAAACGCCGCTCAGTGAGGCAAAAAAGAAAGACGAATATTGGCGCAAGGCTTTTAAGTACGCTGAACAAGGTCAGGGCTTCGTGCTCCGGCAAAACATCAGGGCGGCTTTTGAGGCAGAGTGTAACGACTCCAGTGCTGCCGAACCGCGCTGTCGGGAAAAAGCCCTGCGCGATAAGTTGTTTCAGTATCGAAAGTCGGGCGCACAAAGTTCGGTGTTAGCAACCCTTGATGAGTATCAGAAATTTTTTAACGCGCTAAAAACCAGCAGCAATCCGGCAGACGTGCAGTATTACAACCAGCGTTTTAATCACGACGTACCTTCACTGGAAGATGTGCAGCAAGACCTTCTGCCCGACCACCGCGCCGTTTTTATCGAATATGTCTGGTCGGCGCCTCAACCGTTTGCCTTATGGATAACCAAGCAAAGTAAAGGGTTAGTGTTCTTAGACATCCCCTCGGGCGACAAGTTCTGGTCAGATGTAAGTCTTTTTAGAAAAAACTGGCTACAAAACGAGGGTAGTCTTGACAAGGGTTTGGGCCAAATGCTCTACCAAACTTTGCTTGGCAAAGTGCTGAATGACATCCCAGTTAAGCAGCGGGGTACGCTCGACACGCTTGTCATCGCCGCTGATAATGTGCTGCGTACTATACCTTTTGAAGCCTTACTGATGAAAGGCCAAAACGACATCAATAAGTATGTAGTGGAGGAGTATGTCGTGGGGTATCAATATTCTGTCGCCTTGTGGCATCTCCAGCAAAAGCAGGCATTGAAGATCAGGGGGGGTAATTTTTCAATTGGTTCGTTTGCTGATACAACTAACAGAAACAACTGCGGCAAACAAGTGATTTCAAGATTGAGTCATTTTTCCACTCAAACATTGGGCAATATGGCGAGGAACGCAGAAGTGTTCAGTCCTGCCAAAATTGCTGACTTCAAAGAAGTCGCCCGACGATTTGACCTTTTGCATTTTTGTATGCACGGTTGCCTTGATGACGATCCGGAGCAATCCTATCTGTCATTTGCCGTATCTGATGCAGGTTCCCGGCTCAGCGCCTTGGATTTATATGCCATGCGTTTGAAGGCGCGACTGGCTGTATTTGCTAGTTGTAACACAGCCCGGCAACGTGGCGACCATGAAGTCGGGCATAAGGGTGAAGGCATTATTGGTCTTCACCGTGCCTTTAACTATGCTGGTTGCCCTAATATCATCGCAACAATGAACGAAGTCAGTGATAGGCCATCATCAGTGCTTTTGGAATATTTTTATCAGTACCTGTTTAAAGGGTTGCCAGCCGATAGAGCCCTTACTCAAGCTAAACGTGACTACTTGAAAGACCCTAACGAAGTACCCCATCCAAGCTACTGGGCAAATTTCATTTGCATTGGGCCACCAGCGCAATTTAAGAAATAAAGCCCATTTATTCAAGGCAAGATGTTAGACCAATAGGCCATTGGCTTTGAGGTATGTTTTGTTGTTTGGCCCATGATTTTGCCTCTACATACTGCTCGTTTTCGAGGTATGCTGCCAAGAGCATCTTTTTGTAATCGGGCCGCCCTGCCTCCCCAGCTTTCTCCAAATAATGAACTGCATCAGCAGGGGAGTTTGCCTTTAATAGATACATGGCACCAAGAACATAATATTCTCTAGGGGCCATATCTTCGGGTTCTTTGTTTGCTTTTTCTTGTAACAACTGAATCACTATCCAGTCTTTTTTCTCCAAAAAAGGATCTCGCCAATTGTATGATTCACTTTCTCCGGCGGAGGTGAGCAGACTGGTCTCGAAGGCTATGAATCGGCCAAACCACTTTTTCCGCTCGCTAGGGTCAATCCGGCATCGCTTTGGCAATGGTCCTGTTTTATCGGACCCTGTGATGGAATCCAAATATCGCTTGTTTGCATCCATTATGGAGTACAACATCGCAACATCTTGTTTCAGTGCTGCGATGGATGAGTCTCGGCCAGCATTTTGCTGCTGCATTTTTTGTATTTCTTGTATAGCGCTCGTTTTTCCGGCCCTAAACCCGATTGCTCCTGAAATGATTATTGAAAACAAGACAGCAGCCCATCCCCACTTATTGAATCGTGCCGAGTATCCAGTAGACGATATATCAAGTTGTTTTATTCTTTTTTGGATGCGTTCTTGAACACCCCTTTGTTGCTCCCTCCACACTTCTTCAAAGGATTCTCGATTACGAATGCCTCGCTCCTTGCAAAACTGCAATATGCCTTCCACAATGTCCGCTTCATGAGGATTAGAGTCAAGAAAATCCTCTATTCTTGACTCTTCCTCTGGAGAAAGCTGCCGGAAAACATACCGCAGCAGATGTTCATGGGTAATGTTTTGTGTATCGTCAGCTTGTTGCATAGCATAAAAAGGTTTAATCAATGCCTAAACAGCGCCGAAGCCGGCGCATAATGCGCTGTTTGGTCACTCTGATTTGTTCGTCAGTTAGGCCAAATTCGTCACGGAGAGGCCCATTGTCATAGTCTCCTACCAAGCGCCACACCTCAAGGAACTCGCTGTCAAGCGGTCTTCGTCCTCTTTCTACAGGATTAGTTGCCTCGATTTCTTTCATTGATTCGGCACAATCATCCACTTTTTTGGCTTGCTGAAAGAGCAATTCTGATGGGTGCGATTCGTCTTCCCCATTTGGCAAAGCCGCTTCCTCTGGTTTATCTGCAATATCTTTAGGCAAGGAGACTGGTTTTTTCAATGCATCCGAACCCAAGTCATTTGCCTTATTCTGGGCAATAGTGAGCATATAATTTCGGAAACCCTTTTCAGTACGCCCTCCCCTTTCAAATATAATAACTCGCTCCGGCAAGTTTTTTTCTCGTAGAGCAAGAAATGTATCTTCCGCCACGGTGTGTGCGTCGTGGCCGTTGTAGTCATTATGTAAATACCGCCTTGCCTTGAAGAAACAACTATCGTAATACCCTTTTTTGAAGAAGAGGGCCTCTAACGCTTCGTCGTTTCCTGTAACATAGGCTTCGATGAGGTGCAAGTTTGTTTTCATGCAGCGTATCGGCTCGTTTTTAAAATATCACAAGGTTATGCAAAAAAATTTACAATACGGAAGTTGCTACGGTCGGCAAGTTACACAGGCCCAAAATCCTGAAAAAAATTTTCCGATTTTTTGTGAGAAAAACGAGATGCAGCAGATACGAGAGCAAATCAAATAAAAATATAGCCCAGCCCACATTACCGGCGACCATCCTGTATGTACTGCCAAAATCAAAAAAACAACCTTTCACCATTTTCAAACCCAGTTTTATGAGAGCAACACTTTATTCAAGCCTTTTCGCGGCCTTCCTGCTTCTGTCGTTTGGCCCAGCCGTTTCGGCCCAACCTCTCACCAAGGAACAGCTCCAAAAAATGTACAAGGAGTATCTTGCCAACGAAGGATTCAAGCCGGAAGTGGATGCTGATGGCGATGTGATTTTCAAATTCGAGGGTACATCCTATTACATTTCGGTCGATGCCGAAGACCAAGAGTTCTTTCGCATCATGTCCACAGAAGTCATTTCGGTAAAAACGCCGGAAGAACGATGGAAATCCGAAGTCGCCTGTGTGTACGCCACCAGCAAAACAAAAGTTGCCAAAGCCTTCATTTCCAGCGATAAGGTGCGCTTCAGCCTTGAGCTCTTCGTCGCCAAACCACAGGATTTCAAAGGAGTGTTTATTCGAGGCATGAGTGCCTTGCAAGCCGTCAGAAAAAATTTCGTCGAGAAACTGCGTGGGTGATTCATCGCCTTACCCTGAACAAATACGACTTACTGCCCCCTTATGCCCAAACCCCAAAAAATCTATTCTTCATTCCGTTCACATTTCAAAAAAATCCAAAAATGAAACGTTCAACTTTCTTACTTATCCCTGCTCTCTTCTTTTGCCTCTCCGTAAAGGCTCAACGCGAGTGCGGACCGCCAAAATATATGCGTCAGGCAATGGCCAACGTCGTGGCTAAAGGCATATTACTCAATGACCTGTCTGATATGGGTTTTCACAAGGACGTGTGCATGATGGGTACATACCTGTCAGCAGGCGAAACAGTAGGCTTCACCACCCAACTCTCCAGCGGTGTTGCTTATGCCTTTGTGGGAGGCGGCGACGATGACGTGACAGACCTCGACATTTTTCTTTACGATGCTCAAGGCAAGGAATTAACCAAGGATACAAAAACGGACAATTCGCCACTTGTAACATACACCCCTGCCACCACAGGGAGCTATACTGTCAAGGTAAAAATGTTCAGCACCAAAACTCCGGGCAGTTTTGCCAGTCTTCTGATAATGAGTGATGCCGGGTACACTATACCAATAAAAACACTAAAAGCCGCTCTAAGCGACCTCTTTTCGATGATGGAGGCTCTCTGCCAGAAGATTAACAAAATGGGTTTTTTGTCCACTAACAATCAATGGGCTATGTTCGGTTGTGTGCTTGATGAAGGCAAGTCTACCCAAATTTCCAATATCCGGCTATCTTCTTCAAAACTGAGCGCCATTATTGGCGGTGGCGACCAAAATGCCTTTGACGTGGACCTTTTCCTCTATAGCAAAGGAGGCACACTGCTTAAAAAAGACGACGCAACCGATGCTCACCCTGTAGTGACTTACAAGGGAAGTGCAGGCTCGGAGTACACCCTGAAGATGAAAAACGCCCGCTCCGGCGGAGAGAAGTCGCTCATCATGTCGGCAATTCTCGAAGTGGAATAAATTTCAAAAACACATCAATAAAATCATGGAGAAACCGCCTAAATTAGAGCGGTTTCTCCTGCTTACCAACAAAATCTTGGCATCATGGCAAACATTAACCAATCTTTCGCCGCTCACGCACTCCTTAAATCCACCCTCCTCTTCATCGCTTGCTGGTTGTTTACTGTAGAGAGCTGGGGGCAGTTGGATACGGTACATTACATTCCGCCCGGGCATTCCAGATCAACTTCAAATGTGTCTCAATACCTATATTTGTCAACACCAGAGCCTACATCATTTCAGGTTACAATCAGCTATTTGACTTTCAATATCAACACTGCAAGTTTTGAATATATTGATTCAACCGTTACAATTGCCAATAGCGCTCCGCTTGAATTTCACCTTGGGGGTACTGATTATTCGAGCTTTTTAGTGCCTGTTTATCAACTGAATCAACCGCTAACCAATAGAGGTATCATCCTAAAAGGCACGAAGAGATTTTATGCAAACCTTAGGGTAAGACAAGGTGACCAAGCAGGCTCGTTAACGGCAAAAGGTGGTGCCGGTTTGGGAAAGATTTTTAGAGTAGGGCACCTCATCAATGGCGTTGGAGGTAGTTTGTCAAATTTTATCGGCGTAATGGCTACTGAAGATAATACACAAGTTTCCATTTCAGGCTATAACCCCGGAATTGCGCCTCAAAACGGTGATACAGGTACCAATGACGTGTACACCCCTGGGAATGTCATTAATTTTACCTTGAATGCGGGCGAATCTTATGTGCTTTCAGTTTATTGTAAGAACGCTTATCCTGCGAATACCAATGGGCTGATCGGTTCTTTGATTTCTTCTAGCAAACCAATAGCCGTTAACTGTGGCTCATGGTGGGCAAATCACCCAAATGCAGGCCAAGATATAGGTATTGACCAGATTGCCCCTTTGGAGCGCACGGGTACAGAATATATTCTTGCTCGTGGAGCAGCATCTTTTACAAACACTTCTAATAATCTTGAAACCCCAATCGTTGTGGCTCATTCTGACAATACAGAAGTTTTCATTAATGGTAGTTTCGTTCCTCAATATACCATTAATTCTGGGCAGTATGTCGTAGTTCCGCCCTCATATTATACTAACGGCCAGAATATGTATGTAAAAACCAGTAAGCCAGTATTTATGTACCAATCACTAGCGGGTGGCACAAATACAAATAATGCGGCTATGAGTTTTATTCCCCCTATATCTTGTCAAATCGGACCCTCAGTAAACAATATTCCTAAAATAAACCTTATAGGAAGTTTATCCTTTACCGGTAGCTTGTTTATTATCACACAAGCCAATTGCCCTCCCATAATATCTACTACAGGCAACAATGGAACTTTATTTGGACCATACCCTGTAACTGGAAACCCTAGTTATGTAACATATGATGGAGTTGGATATACAGGCAACTTAAAGGTTTTTTCATCTTGCCCAATTCAAGTGGGGGTACTAGGAAGATCTGGCGCTCGTGGGTGGGATGGCTATTTTTCCGGCTTCGATATAGTCTATGCTCCTGAAGTCGCCCTTCAACCCAACGCCCAGTGCCCCGACACCCTCTTCCTCCAAAAAAAATACATCAATGGTGGTGTGACATGGTACCTGAATAATCAAGTGCTAAACCAACAGCCGCAGGTGGATTCTGTGCTGGCTATCACCCAGCCGGGCGAATACATGGTAATAGGCAAGTACATCACTTTTTGCGATGAGGAAGTGTTCGATACGGCCTATTACATAGTTCCTGACAACTTTTTTTCAGTTGCTACCGATGTAACGCCGCTTAACTGTGGTGCAACCCAGCAACCGGGGCAAATAACCGTTCAAGTGACGGGCAATGGTACTTACCAGTATAGTTTGGACAACGGTACTTTCGGCCCTGACCCTACATTCACCGTGTCCACTCCCGGACTGCACACTGTGCAGGTACAAGACCAGCAAGGTTGTGTAAAAACGCTGCCAGTGAATGTCGAAGAAAACCTGCCAACAATGCTCACGGCGACGCTTTGTCCCGGCGCGAGCATAGAGGTAAATGGCACAACGTATAACCACGTCAACCCTACAGGCACTGAGTATATTCCTCGTCCCGGTAGCTGTGATAGCATTATAGTCGTATTGCTTAACGCCCTTCCGCAGGCGACCGGGTTCCTCAACGCAACTGTCTGTAAGGGTGAAATAGTTGTCATTGACACCATAGTATTTGACGAGAACAACCTCTCAGGAACTGTTATTTTGCAGAATGCCAGCGTGTTTGGCTGTGACTCTATTGTGGAGGTTAATTTGCAGTTCCTACCCAAAATCGAAACACACATCGAGACTTCCTCTTGCAATCCTGCTGACACAGGTGTTGTTGTGCAAGTCCTGCAAAGTTATCAAGGCTGCGACAGCACCGTCATTACAACAACAAAATTGACACAGACCCTTTTCCTCGAAAAAAACAAACCTGTGTGCCGCCTGTCGGAAGTTGGGCGCGACACGTTTTACTTCGGCTGCGACAGCGTGGTGTATGTGAATAAACTGTATGACTTGGCGGGCGTTGCCCAATCGAACCGCTCAGAGTGGGTTTGCCAAAGCAGCGAGGTCGGTATTGATACCTTCTTGCTTGTCAACATATCCGGCTGCGACAGTCTTGACATTGTGGAACGCAAAAAAGCGCCTATTGACAGCACGATGCTTCAGCAGACGACGTGCAATCCAAACAATGCTGGTGAAGAAGTGGTGGTTCTACAAAATCAGTACGGTTGTGATAGCATCGTTACCACTATCATCAACTATGAACCGTCGAGTATTCCGGTGGCCTACATTACTCAATATACCTGCCATCCCGATGAAGTGGGCGAGGTTGCTTCGACATATAAGACGCCAGAAGGTTGTGATAGTTTGGTAGTCGTCACGACATATTATGACGTCAATTTGAAGCCAGTACTGGATGTCGATGCCACCGATGAGTCTTGTTATCAAAAGAGAGACGGGCGCATCTTGCTGGATGTTATTGGTGGAACGCAGCCATTCCTATATTCAATAAATGGTGACGGGCCTTTCCAGAACAGGTAGTGTCATTTTGGGGGTGATTTGGTATTTTTGCGTCAAACTTTATGAAATGGTATTAGATGTAAAATGCTGCCATAAATGTGGCTCTGAACACATTGTGAAAAACGGGTCGAACGCATCAGGCAATCCGAAGTACAAATGCAAGGCTTGCGGCTTCGGCGGGGTGTTTCAAACGCTTCGGAAAAGCGAGGAATTTAAAGAAATGGTCGTCAGGGCGGCCCAAGAACGCAGTTCGTCACGGGGTCTTGCCAGAACCTTTGGCATCAGTCACCAAACGGCTCTGAGGTGGATAAAAAAAAAGCGCAGTCCCTTCCCGACATCGTGACCACGTTGCTTCCGGCCAAGAAAAAAGACGTTCTCGAACTGGATGAATTATGGTCTTTTGTCTATTGCAAAGACTTTAAACGCTGGGTTTGGATAGCACTTTGCCGCAGAACACGTCAAATTGTCTCTTTTTTCATCGGCGACCGAAGCGAACAATCTTGTCGGCGGTTTTGGGAACTGATTCCGCCTGAATATCGAAAATGCCGAACGTTCAGCGATTTTTGGGAGGCATACGCCGCGGTTATTGATACAGGCAAACACAAGATGGTGGGAAAAGAATCCGGGGAAACTTCTCATGTGGAACGCTGGAACAACACCCTTCGCCAGAGAATTTGTCGATTCGTCAGAAAAACGCTATCCTTTTCAAAATCCGATGAAATGCACGAACTGTACCTCCATTTGTTCGTCTACAACTACAACATATCACTCATAAAATGACACTACCCCAGAACAATGTATTTACCGACCTCTCACCGGGAGACTACCAGTTGCTCGTGACAGATTCACTTGGCTGTACTGATTCCATAGAAACCACCATCTTAGCAGCACAGAAATTCACCGTGACTTTTTCATCCCCAACTGTGGTGATGAGTCAGTGCGACACAATTCGACTTGCGCCTGTAATCAATCCTATCAATATTGTTGACTCCATCAGATGGACTCCAAGTAATTGGCTTGATTGCACCGATTGTATTACCCCTTTGGCGATGGCCCCGAAAGGAGATGTTACCTACGAGGTGCGGGTATATCACAACGGTTGTTCCGTCGTTGCTGCTCAAAATATCAAAGTCAAGCCCTGCGGCAACTGTTATGGCCCCAATGTAATCAGTCCTGTAAGCAACGACCCGGCTAACTCACTGTTTGTCATTTCCTGCGATGAAAATATTACGAATATCAAATGGCTTCGAATTTATGACAGGTGGGGCGGGCAGGTGTTTGAAAACGAAAATATTTCACCCAACGACTTTAATATTGGTTGGAATGGCAGACATAATGGTAAAGAGTGCGGCCCAGGGGTCTATGTTTGGTATGCAGAAATTGAATATGCAAATGGCTATGTTGAGATGGTAAAAGGCGATGTCACAGTTGTTCGATAAAGTGATTTGAACAAGCACAAGCATCCCAGATAGAGCATGGGAGAACAAGGAACGTTAGGGTTTGTCCTGCTTTAGTTTACTTTTTGTGTAAATCTATTTCAGGACAAGTCTCCCCGCCCACTCTCCCCCACCAATTTTCTCACATCCGCATTGAATTTCTCTGCCTGCATCAAGTCTTCCAGCGTCAGGTGCATCCGGTAGCGCCAGTAGTGCTTCGGGTTGGCGGGGACGTTGATGCGCTCGTCGTGCGGGTTTTCGCGGCGCAGTTTTTCGTCGCTGCCGAGCAGGTCTTGCAGTTGGAAAATCGCCCACATCGCCGGGGAGTGGAAGTGTTGGGCTATGACGGCGCGATTGAGCCACGCCTCGCAGAAGTAAGGCGCCGTGCCTTCGTAGCCGAGCGTCTCGTTGAAAAAACGCTGCGAGAGTTCGCGGATTTCCTCCCACCAGCCGCGTATCGTGCTCATGTCGTGGGTGCTGGGTGTCACCACTGAAAGATAAGGCGCGTCTTTCGGGTTGAAAAAAGTCAGGCCAGTTTGCTTGGGCATCCGCTGCACTTCGAGGCTTAGGATGCCGAGTTCGTTCATCACGTCGGGCACACAGTGCGGCACCATGCCGAGGTCTTCGCCGCAGATGAGCATATTGGTGGAGCGTTTCAAATCCGGCAATTTTTCGAGCGCCTCTTTTTTCCAAAATTCATCTTGACGGCGATAGAAATAGTTGATGTAGAGATTTTTGAGCGGCTCTTTCACCTCATCAGGCAAGTGCTGGAACGAGGTGGTTTTTTCGATGCCAAACCTGAAATGGTACTTGCCTTTTTCTTCCTGAAAAAGCAGGACGTTGGAAATCAGGTTGTACAGCCCGTCGCGCAATTTTTCATTTCTTTCATTCGCCACTTGCTCGCCGAACCACGCCTCCACTTTGCGCTGGGTGGCAAATGCCGCCTTCAAAGCGTAGTGGTGGCTGTTTTGTTTTTTCTCCAAAAACTGGTCGCGCACGAAGGGTGCCTCGTCTTCGCCGAAAATTTCCCACAACACCCGTTCGGTGATGTACGGCTCGCACAAACGGCTGTGATTGAAGCCGATGCCTGCGTCGTGAAACTCTTTTTCCGCGACCGGAAGGGCCGGGACGAACTGCCCGAGGATGCCCTCCACCGCGTCGAGCGGGATGCTCCAGATGCGGAAAAAGCCGAGAATGTGGTCAATGCGGAAGGCATCGAAGTAGAGGCTCATTTGCTCGAAACGCTGCCGCCACCAAGCAAAACCGTCGCGCTTCATGCGCTCCCAATTGTAGGTTGGGAAGCCCCAGTTCTGACCTTTTTCGGCAAAATCGTCGGGTGGCGCGCCAGCTTGTTTGTCCATGTTGTATAGTTCCGGCGCGACCCAAGCGTCGCAGGAATAGCGGTAGATGCCGATGGGGATGTCGCCTTTCACGGCGATGCCGTTGGCGTGGGCATAGTCGGTCGCCGATTTGAGTTGCAGGTGCAAGTGCCACTGCACGAAGAGGTGGATGGCGATTTGGTCGAAGTCGTTGACAGATTTTGGAGTGTTTTTTTTGACAGGATTTACATGGTTTGCAGGATTTAGGGGTGAGAAAAGTTTTTCTACTTCGGCAGCCTTGTACTTTTTATGCGACGACCACTGATTGAAATCCGCCGTGCCGTTCGCATCGCGCAGCCAACAGAAGGCGGCGTAGGGCGCGAGCCAGTGTTTGTTCGCGGCGTAGTATTCGAGCCAGGCCGCGTCTTTGAGCCAATCGTTTTTTTGCAACTCGTAGAGTTGGCGGATGATGTCCCATTTTATTTGCAAAACAGCCTCATAGTCAACGGTTTCGAGCGCGTTGAGTTCTTTTCGCCGTTTAAAAAACGGCGTTACAACTGCGGCGTGTTTTTCCCCGGCCAACTGCTCCATGTTCAGATAAATAGGGTGCAAAGCGAAGGCCGAAACCGCCGAATAGGGGTATGAATCGAGCCAAGTGTGCGTGGCAGTGGAGTCGTTGATGGGCAGCAGTTGGATGAGTTTGAGGCCGACTGACTTGGCCCAATCCACGAGCAAGCGCATATCGGCGAACTCGCCCACGCCCCAACTTTGTTGGCTGCGCAGGCTGAAAACCGGGAGCGCCACGCCTGCGCCTTTCCAAATGTTGTTCGGGAAACGGGCGTAGTTGTCATGGTGGATGTTGACTCCCGGATGGGCAAAAACCGTCCTGTTCCCGCCTTCTTCGAAGCCTGTGAATCGCCCGGTTTTAGTGTTCCAGATGCCGTATTTGTAGCCGAGCGGAAGTTCTTCTTTTGAAAGGTCGAGGCGGGTCTCCCACCAGTTGCCGTTGCGGGAAAGCACAATGGGAGCGGCGCTGTCCCAATTCCGCAGAGCCGTTCCGTGCCCCAATAGGCAAGGCACTTCGTCGGCTTTCAGGAGCGGGATTTTGACGCGAAAAATATGCGTGAACTGGGTCTTTTGCGAGGGGCCTTTGGCAGCGTTGCGGTCATTTTTTTGGAAAAATATTTGTCGAAACGGCTGTGTGTCAAACACGTTTTCCACTGCCCCGGCGGGGTTGAAATAGTCGAACACGGTCACGGAATCGGCGGGAAGTTCGGCCATGGAAAGGACGCGGCCGGGATTGGCTTCCGGTTTTTCGATGCCTTCAAGGTCATGGAGAATGTAGGTATAGGTGGTGGAGGCGCGGCCTTTTGTCTTTATCTCGGCGCTGCCGTGCCAGAGGTCGTCGTTCAGGCATTCGAGCGCGACGGACTGTCCGTCGTCGAGGCGGAGGGAGAATGATTCGCCGAATTGGGTGTGGTAGCGGAGGTAGAAGTGGATTTTCATACAAGGGAATAGGTTTCATACTGCGGCCTTTTGCCACATGGCGCAGGAGCAAAAGAAGTGTTTTTTCTTCAATTTCAGTTGGCAAATCGGGCAAGCACCTATCCGACACGTCCTTATTTGCGAATGCCGAAACAATTGCCGTCGCATTGTTCGATTTCGCGGCGCATCGCGTTTTTGAAGTGCTCGAGCTCGGCTATTTTTTCTTCCATCTGCTCGATTTTTTCCCGACCCATTTTTTTCAACATTTCGCAAGAGGCCAAGTTGCGCTCAAGCAGCGCTAGCACTCCGCCGATTTCTGTCAGCGTGAACCCGATGTTTTTCAGTTTTTTGATGTGAGCCAAGCGCAGGAGTATTTCCGCAGGATAGTCTTTGTAAGCGTTGGGCAAGCGATTTTTCCGACTCATTTTGAGCAGGCCAAGTTTTTCATAATATCGAATCGTGTCGCGTGAAAACCCGCTTTTTTCCGATAATTCTCCGATGAGCATGGTGTCTGAAAAATTTTTTTTGCCTAAAAGGCTTGACAGTGGACTATACTCCAAGCCTCAAATTTGTGTAAAAATTGGTTTCACATGAAAAAGACATTTGTTTTTGGAGGGCTTTCATTGTTTGCGGCAGCGATGTCCGTGCTTGTTTACAGCCAGCTTCGCTCCTCCACGTCGCCTATGGGCGAGTTTTGCTCCATCAATTGCGGGGGCAAAAATGCCTGCTGCGCGGGGGCTGATAGCGAGAAGCCTATCTCTTCTTGCTCGCTTTCTGCCGAGGCGCAACACGAGCGCCTGAACGGGCTGAGCGCAGCTTTGTTTTCAAAGGCTCAATCGTCGGCAGAGTTGCCCGATGGCTTCGAGCTTGTTTTCCCCGACGACGACGACGACACCCGTTCGGAGTTGGAGGCCTTCGTCGCTTTCGAACAAAAATGTTGCTCCAACGCGACCTGGGAATTAGCCCCCTTGTTTGCAGAACGAGCCATCCGGTTGCGCATCACTGGCGATGCTGGTTTCAAAAAGGAACTTGCCCGGGCGCTCCCGCGACTGGGGCAGGATTAGCGGAAGGGGTTTGAAAACATCGCGCCCTGATTATTCGTCCGACGATTTCAATTCGTCAGACGATTGTCTTGGCGAATGGCTTGGCTTTTCTTCCGGCAAGGTCAGCCAAAAATTGTTCACGCCCTCGCCTTGCACGAGTGAAATGGCTTGTTCGTTCAAGAGTTCGAGCAATGCCAAAAAGGTGACAATGGCATGGATGCGGTTTTCCAATGACAAGAAAAGGGTTTCAAAATTGGCTTTTCTACCTTTTTTCAATTTTTCCAACAAATAACCACGCTGCTCCTGAATGGTGTAGTTGTAGTTGTAAACGGTGTGGATACGCTTGGTTTTTTGGTCTTCTTCGAATCGCGTCAGCAGGCGCTCGAACACGCGCAGCAGTTTGTAGAGCGTGACGGATTCCATTTCGGCATCGGCGAGGGCGGTCTCGGCGAGTTTGCGGAGTTCGGTGGTGGCGTAGCCGCGCGGGTTCATAAAGGCGCGCACCTCTTCGAGGCGGCGAAGTTCGTCGAGCACGCTTTTGTAGCGTTTGTATTCGAGCAGGCGGTCCACGAGCTCGCGGCGGGGGTCTATCTCGTTGCCTTCGTCGTCGAGCTGTTTGCGTGGCAGCAGCATCTTGGCCTTGATGCGCATGAGCGTGGCCGCCACGACGATGAATTCGGAGGCCAAGTCAATGTTCATCGCTTCCGCTTGATGCAGATAGTCGAGGAAGTCGTCGGTGATTTTGGCAATCGGGATGTTGTAAATATCCAGTTCGTCCCGCTCGATGAAGAAGAGCAGGAGGTCGAACGGGCCTTCGAAGGCAGGGAGTTTTATGGTAAAGGTGGAAGTCATTATGGGTCATTATAGGGTAATTAGGGGTCATTGGGGGTAATTAGGGGTCATTGGGGGTCATTAGGGGTCATTAGGGGTCATTAGAGACAATTTCAGGCTGGCAAAAGTAGGAAAGAGGTTGCCGAATTTGCGAAGCAAGTTTGAGCCTTACCTTCGCGCATGACTTCTAATGACCTTAATGACCTTTTCAAATGACTCTCTTTTTGATTCCCACGCCTATCGCTGAAAACGCCCTTCACACCATTCCGCCTTACGCGCAGGAAATCGCGCGCGGGTTGGATGTTTTCATTGTGGAAAGGGCAAAAACGGCGCGACATTTCATCAAAAGCCTGAACCCGTCGAGGCCGATTCAGGAAATGATTTTTGTTGAGCTTCCTGAGAATCAAATTTCTGACGACGCGGAAAAAACTTTTCTTGAAGCGATGAACGCCGGGAAAGACGTGGGCTTGCTCTCCGAAGCAGGTTGCCCCGGCGTGGCCGACCCGGGGGCCGCGATTGTGGCATTGGCACATAGAGAAGGCGTGAAGGTAGTGCCGTTGGTGGGGCCGTCGTCGCTGCTGTTGGCACTGATGGCTTCGGGCATGAACGGCCAGCGTTTTGCCTTTTACGGCTATCTCTCGCCCAAACGCCCCGAACTCGCCCGCGACTTGCGCCGACTCGAAAGCCTTGCCCGCCAACACGACCAGACGCAGATTTTTATCGAAACACCTTACCGCTCGCAAATGGTGCTGGAAGTGGCGCTGGAGCATCTGGCCGCCGACACTTGGTTCGGCGTGGCGCAGGATTTGACTGGCGCGGGAGAGATGGTGCGCTCTTTACCAGTGCGGGATTGGAAGAAGGGGGAAAGGAAAGCGTTGGAAAAATTGCCTGCGGTGTTTTTGCTTTATCGCAAGTCGTGAATCAAGCCGCTTCGTCGGTCGCTTGCAGGAAGCGGTTGAGAAGAACCCGGCTCCCCGATGTCGAGCATGACGGCTACTTCGGCCGGTTGGATGTTCCATTGGTCGCAACGATAGACCTTGATTCGCCAGGGTTTGCCAGACGCTCAGGATTGATGTCCTTGATTTTAAGCAGATTTCGACTCGTACTCCCCACAATCCACCCGCAGTTCGTGTTTGGCCAAGGGTTTGTTCAGGAACCGACAAAAATGCCCATTGTCTGTGTTTTGATAAAACCGGCAGGAAAAACACATCCGCTGCATAGCGATGATACCGGCGCGTTGCAGGTGTCCGATGATACCGAGCAATTGTTCCAGCAGTTGCCCTTGGTCGGCTGCCGGTACCGACGACACGCCCCGGAGCATGGGAGCGGCGAAGTCGGCGGTTTGAGCCACCGCGTCCATGCCCGCGACGGTCAGGTGCAGGGTGTGGCTGCGCGTGTCGGTTTCGTCGGGGTGTCGTTCGAGCAGTCCCTTTTGCTCCAGTGACTTGACCGCCTCGCTGACGGTGGGCTTGGTCACGTTGAACTCTTGCGCCAACTGGCTGACCTTGCACTTGTCGTCGGTGTGAAAACGCACGAAGAGCAGAATCTGGATTTGGATGGGACTGATGCCCAGCACTTTGGACTTGTCCCATAGCAACGCGCGGAACGCCTCGGCGAGGCGTTCCAGCGCGGCCACGATTTTGAAGTCGGGGCTGTGAACTTGGGCTTGCGGGTCGAATATGCTCATGCGCTTGGTTGGCGTATTTGTGTGGCGACGAAACGGAGGCGCCGTGCCCAGCACAGCGCCTCCACAAGACGGTAAAGCACAAAAGTAGTGTACGCGCTATGCACTCGCACTGCTTGTCACTTGCAGCCTTCCATTTCGATAATGTAATATCCCTTTTTGAGAATGGCGGCCTCGATGGGGCCTTTGGCATTTTCGACGTGGCAAAAACGACATTCCTTCGCCGTGAGCGGTTGGCCAGCCTGACCTTTCGAGGCGAGATATTCTCGTCCGTAGGCGTAAATCTTTTCCAAATCCCGCTCGTTGGCATCCACGAGGATATCGAAGTGCATGATACCGCCCTGTTTTTTGGGCACATAAGTGTCGTAAACGGCCACTTTCATGGCTGTATCGGATGTTGTTGTCATGTCGAGTTTACTGTTTTTGGAGGACAGGCCGAGCATCGCCGTACCGCCGATGCCGAGCCAGAGCAGTCCTTTGAGCAGGAAGAAGGCAAAGCCCGCGAGTCCGAATTTTTTGAAAAAATTTTTGTTGAGCATGGTGTGGTGATAGGTTGGTGAACATTAGAACTCGCCCTCCTTGATGTACGGATGGCACCACAGCAGCGCGGTCAGGGTCACGGCCTTGAACCACGCGGCGTACATGGCCTCCACTTGTTCGGCGCTATGGCCTTTTTTGCCAAGGAAGCCCTTGATGGTGAACGTGATGGGGAAGATGAATGCCACGAGGTAGCGGAAATGCACGATGGGCACGGCTTGAACGCCGTCGGTGCGGTTCTTCTTGGCGCTGTGGTGGCGCAGGGCGATTTCGTGCTGGTAGTTGAGCCAATCTTGGTCGTAGTCGCGGTTGCAGAGGTCGAGAATCCATTGCCCGAAGCGTTTGCGCACGGCGCTGAGGTAGTCCATGTTGGGTGTGCCATTGTGGGTGAAATAATGCACCAAGTGCGGATGCCCGCCCACAAACCCGTACCAGAGGTCGAGAATGGCATCGGTTTGGTCGGCCAATACGTCGCCGGCGAGGCGCAGGTGGCGCACATCGTCGTCGGTGAACAGCACGGTTTGTTTCAAAAGAGCGAGGTCGGCGAGGGTAACGGGCGAGGTGGCTACTTGGCCGTAGGTGTAGCCTGCGATGTTGTTGGACATGGTTTAAAAAATTTAAGACGATGATTTTAAAGTTTGGAATCCGAACTATTTTTGTCGCGACAAAAGTATGTTAGTTGTCCGAACTAAAAAACATTGTCCAAGGAAATTTTTTAGGCGAGATTCGCCTCGCCGCAGGCGTGCCTAAAAGACAAGCGTTGGGCACCATCAAAAAAAAATTCACAATGATACCGGACAACAATAGCGCAACGGAGCCTCACCCCTTGTTTCCGAGTGGCGAATGGGAGGGTTTTTACACCTACAGCTGGTCGAAGCAGCAGCACCTTATGGTCTTTTTTTTGGATTTCCGAAACGGCATTGTCACGGGCAGCGGCGCCGATGATGTGGCGCCCTTTGATTGGCGCGGCGTGTACGATACGAAGGATTTGCTATGCAATATGGTAAAATACTACGCCACCCACATCGTCCGCTACAACGGCTATGTGGACGAAAACGGCATCTGGGGAACTTGGCATATCGGCGCCGAGTGGTCGGGTGGTTTCCACTTGTGGCCAAAGTCCGGTACGGAAGCGGAGCAGGCAGCGGATAGCGTGTCGGAGCAATTGGCTGTGAAGCCGGTGACCGTGCTTGTTTAGGCGAGTTGTCTGTCAAAACCGACCTGCGTCCACATCCTTCAAAAACGCGCTCAGTCCTTCCATGTAGGTTTTTTGGTCATCCCACATGCACATATGGCTGCCGTTGGGGCAGAGCAGAAAGCGGCCCTTTTGCACGGCCGTGGAAATCCATTTCATGTGCTCGGGGTCCATGGTGTCGTGTGTGGCGCCGATGCTGAGCGTGGGCACTTTGATGGACGGCAGCCGGTCTTTCACATCCCACTTTGCCAGCCGCCCGGCGATGCCGAACTCGCTGGGGCCTTGCATGGTCACATACAGGCTGTGGTTGAGCTTGTCGAAGGCGCGGTTCACGGCATCGGGCCACTGTTCCAGCGGGATGCGGCAGACGTGCTTGGCGTAAAAATTCGGCAGGAGCAGTTCCATGTAGCGCGGGTTGTCGTAATCGCCTTTGGCCTCAATGGTTCGTATCTCGGTCAGCACTTCCGGGGCCATTTGTTTTGCCAGCACATTGGCGGCGTATTGGCCGTATTCGGGGCAGCTCGCCATCATGTTGGAAATAATAAGCCCTTTGAGGTTGTCCTGATATTTGAGCGCGTACTGCATGGCCAAAATACCGCCCCACGAGTGCCCGAGCAGGAAGAAGTTGTCTTTGGTGAGGCCCAAGGCTTGGCGCACGGTTTCGACTTCTTCCACATAGCGCGGCAAATCCCAGAACGTCGTGTCGTCGGGATTGCTGGAGTTGCCCGTGCCCAACTGGTCGTAGTAGATGAACTCGATGCCTTCGGCAGGCAGGAAACTTTCCATACACTCCCAGTACTCATGCGTGCAGCCGGGGCCGCCTTGCAGCAGCAGCAGTTTGATGCGGGGATTGTTGCCGAAGCGTTTGGTCCACAGGTTGAAATCACCTTTGTCCGTTTTGAGCGTGACGATTTTTACCCCGCCGGTCTGTACGCCCGGCTCTGTGTGCGCAAAATAGGATTGCAAGGTAGGCCCGGCGTTTGTGCCGGACGTGTTTTCGCCGCAGGCTGCCAAAAGCATGGAAAAAGCGAAAAAGAGGATGACGATGTTTTGCATAGTCGAAGTTGTTTTATGTTGACCTGTCAACGGGAAACTGTGCCGACACGACCATTTTCCGAATCAGGGACACCTGCCCCAAATGGTAATAGCTATGCTCAATGACTCCTTCGATATTTCGCTGGTAATTGCCGTATTTCTCGTCCACGAAGGCGCTGTCCAACCGAGCGTCGTCCATTTGCTCCACATGCTTGGCGAACTGCTCGGCATTGCTCAAAAAAGTCTCGACCAATGCGTCCCAGTCGCTTTCCGATTGGATTTCGGGAAGGTCGAAACTGTACTTGTCGCGGATGTCGAGCGGGCCGCCCTGAAAGACCTGAATCAGGCCTTGGAGGTAATAGTTGACGTGGAAAGTCAGCAGCGCGATGGTGTTCAGGCTGTCAATCTTGGTGGTCGCCTGCACCCAATCCACACGCGAAAGTTGGTCCTTGAAGTTGGTGTTGGCTATCCAAGTCCCGCTCAGGAGGACTTCGCGCAGCCTATTGGCCAATACTTGTGCTTGTGTCATGAGTTATGAAATAATGGTCATGCGGCTTTGCGACGTTGCACCAAGCCTTTTACATAAGGTAATCCTTCCGAGATATTCTTGATGACGTGTCGCGTGTTTGGCGGAATATCAAAATAGTCGCCCGCGCCGAACCGCACGATTTTTCCTTCAAAATCACATTCGCAGGCACCTTCGAGAATGAAAAAACTTTCACGGAATTCGTCGTCGGAGTGTTGGTCTTCCACCAAATCAGCAGAGAGCCACACCACACTCAGTACCACATCGTCGGTTTCTTTCAGGACGCGGGCAGCAAAACCTTGCTCCTCTATGTCGGGCGTGACGGCGGCAAGGGCGCTGTTCCATGCATTTGCGTCGCTGAACCGATGTATCAAGGGCGGGTTGGCGAGGTCAATGTGCTCCGGTTGCAGGAACGGGGCGAGGAAGTCAAGCACCCGCTGTTTCAGTTCGGGCCGAGGGGCGGGGCTTTTGGGGTATTGCCCCAAAGCGGCCAAAGTCATCTCTATCTCTTCGCGCACAGCCGGGTGCGCAGCAGCCATGGCAGCGACTTCGGCGGCCTGCGCGGGCGACAGGTTGCCGAGGCAATACGCTTCGATGATGCCAGTGTCGAGATATGTGTTCAGGTCGTCCATTGTTCAAAAGAGAGCTGTGCCCGCAGGCGCAACAGGGCGGCCCGCGTCCGGCTTTTCACCGTGCCGAGCGGCAAGCCTGTTTCGTCGGCTACTTCCTGCTGGGAGTAGCCCATGAAGTATTGCATATCAATGACTTGTCTTAGGTTTGGCTCCAACTGCTCGACGGCTCGCTCCAAGCCGATATGTTCCAAACGCTCCATTTCCGGTGCCGGACTTTGCACAGATACGGCGGTATCGGCAGATTGGATGCTCCGTTTTTCCAAAAAATAGTTGGAGCGCACAAAATCCAAGGCCACCCGACGGGCGATAACGGTCAGCCAAGTATACAGCCTTCCTTTGGAAGCATCATAGCGGCCAATGTTGCGCCAGATTTTCACAAAAGTGTCCTGCAAAAGGTTTTCCGCGTCCGTTTCCGTTTGAACGATTTCAAAAATCAGGGCGTAAAGATTCCTCCCATAACGGTCGTACAACTCGGCAAACGCCGTTCGCTCGCCGCTTTGCAAACGTTCGACGAGCGCTGGCTCTGAGAAGCCACTAGGTACGAAATTGTCCATCGGTAGGTGGATTTTGCGGCAAAAGTACGCTTCATCCCCATTGCAGCGCACCTGATATTTTTTGAAAAAATCTCAGGGCGTTTAATCCAAACTTTTCAACTGCCCGTAACTGGGGCAAGATTGACAATTCCGTCAATGCCAAACTTAAAACTCTCAGCACAATGAAATCAACCACTCTTTTCACCCTTGCCCTGTTGAGCACGGCACTCTCCGCCCCTCTTGCCGCCAACAACATGACTTACCCTGCGCCGACCGACGTGGTCAAACAATACTACGCCGCCGTAGATGCCGGCAAAGCCGACGAACTGGCCAAACTGCTGGCCGACGATTGCACCATCACCACACCGCTCGCCCCCGCCCCCATGCCCAAACAAGCTTGGCTCGGCGTCGTGCAGGCCATGAAAGGCGCCTTCCCCGATATGCTGCACGATGTGGCGGCATATATCGAGTCCGGCTCTACCGTAGTGGCCCGCGGTGCGCTCAAAGGCCAGAACAACGGCTCGTACATGGGCAATCCGCCCACGGGCAACCGCGTCAACGTCCCCTTCAACGTCGTCTTTGAATTGGACAAGTCCTGGAAAATCAGAGCGATTTACGGGCAATTTGATATGAAGACCTTAGAATCACAGCTGATGGCGGGACTCAACGGACCGGCCGCTGCCGACGAGGCCAAAATACGGGCCGCCTACGACGCGCTCAACCGCAAGGACTGGAACACTTTCGCATCCTTGTGCGACGAGAAAAAATACCGCGACGTAGGCGTGGCGCCCGAACCATTGGTGGGCCTGCAAGCCGCGCTGGAAGGGTACAAGCAGTTTTTCAGCGCGTTTCCCGACATGAACATCGCGGTCAATGAGGTCGCCCCGCTCGGAAAAGGACGCTACCTGCTACGCGTCACCTTGACAGGCACAAATACTGGCTCGCTCATGGGCATCCCGCCCACAGGCAAACGCATGAACTACGACGACGTGGACTTGGTGGAGCTCGACGCTGCCGGGAAAATTATCTATCACCAGCCCACCAAAGGCGGCCCGGAGGTCTTTCGGCAAATTGGTGTGGAACCGGGCATGGTCGCCAAAAAATAAGCGCCATACCCACCCCCATCGCTCTTGAAATTTTAGAACGGGTGAATCCGCCGGGTGCCGTAAAAAGGCGCCCGGCGGCCCCTTGCTGCAACACCTGCTTGCGCAATACTCCTCCGTATATGACGACCTACCACTTCATCACCCAATGGCAATTCCGCGCGCCCGTCGAGCGTGTCTGGGACGAAATCTACCACTCCGAACGCTGGCCCTCCTGGTGGAAAGGTGTGCTCGCCGTCGAGACCCTCGTGGACGGAAACCCCAACAGCATCGGCGACGCCAAACGCTACACCTGGCGCAGCCGCCTGCCCTACAAACTGCGCTTCGATATGACGCTGGCGGAAAAAGTACCGTTTCAACGGCTCGTCGGCAGAGCCTCCGGCGAACTGGAAGGGACTGGCACTTGGACCTTCGAGGAAAAAGACGGCATCACCCACGTCCGCTACGACTGGCAGGTGCGCACCACCAAACGGTGGATGAACCTGCTGACGCCCATCGCCCGGCCCTTCTTCGAGTGGAACCACGACGTGGTGATGGAGTGGGGACGCAAGGGGCTGGAAGCAATGTTCATTGACGATTGACGATTGCTGCCGCCAATTGTATTTTTCACGCACCAAACTTTCCTTTTTTTATGAAAAATATCTCCTGTTCAGTGTGCCAGCCCTCTTCCTCTGGGCCGCCTGCACCAACCAACCCGCCAACAACATGGAAAAACAAACAAACGAACCAACCCCAAAAGGCGACAACCATTATGTATTCGTCCCCGGCTCCTTCCATGGCGCGTGGTGCTGGTACAAGATGCAGCCGCTGCTCCACGCCAACGGGAACACCTGCGAAGCCATTGACCTGCCCGCGCACGGGCAGGACTGCACCGCACCGGCCGCCGTCACGCTCGACGATTACGTCAACACTGTCGGGCGCGTGCTGGAGAAATATGACAAGCCGGTGGTGCTCATCGGCCACAGCCGGACGGGCATCGTCCTCTCCGCCGTAGCCGAGCGATGGCCGGAGAAAATCGAGCAACTCGTCTATCTGTGTGCCTTCCTGATACCCAACGGCGAGCCTATGGTGGCTACCGCCCTGACGGGCACGACCTCCGCGCTGGTCAGCGGATTGATTTTCGACCACGAGGCGGGCTGGCACATCCCCAAACGCGAAGTGTATTGGGATGCCTTCTACCACGATTGCCCGCCGGAAGACCTGGCATTAGCCGAGGCCCTGCTGTGCAAAGAACCCAACGGGCCAGTGGGCACGCCGCTGGCTTTGAGTGCCAAGCGGTTCGGAAAAGTCAAAAAGACTTACATCTTCACCACCGACGACCGCGCCGTGACCCACGGCCTCCAGCAGAAAATGGTGGAGCGCACGCCTGTGGACCAAACATTCACCCTCCAGGCAAGCCACTCGCCTTTCCTGTCGCAGCCGCAGGCACTGGCGGATATTTTGCTGAAAAAATAAAACAAACCACCCATGCCACACATCGGCCAGCAATTCCACAACCCAACCACTGGCGAACAAGTCGAATTTTTAGAAACCGGCGCCGAAACCAGCGGACGCTATGTGCGCTTCCGCTCCGTGATGCCGCAGGGAAAAGGCTTTGAAGTGGAGCACCTGCACCCCTACGGCGACGAGACCTTCGAGGTCGTCAGCGGCACGCTGAGCGTAAAATTGGACGGCAAAATCATGCGCATACCCACTGGCGAGAGTATCGAACTGCCGCGCAACCGCCCACACGCCCATTGGAACGCCGATGCCGAAGACCTCGTCGTCATCCAGACCATACTGCCCTGCCTCGACGTGGACCGCTTCTTGGAAAACCTCTTCGGGCTGGCCATGGACGGCAGGCTCGATGCCAAAGGGCAGCCGCCATTCCTGCAGGTGCTCGTCTGGATACGGCATTTGAAAAACAAGACCTACCTCGCAGCCATGCCCAGGGGCGTGCAGGATGCGCTCGCCTTTGTGCTGTCGCCGCTTGCCCATTTACTGGGCTATCGGCCGTTTTATGAAAAATACAGCCGATAACACCGCGATATTTGCACCATGACAGATTCCGCCGCCACCGCCACCCTGAAAAACACCGAGGCCCCGCCCGCCCCCTGGGAGCAGGCCGCAGCCGCCGCTATCCGCTCACGCAAGCGCATGGCCCTGCGCGACTACATCGCCGCGCTCGACCCGGAGCGGGACTGCCAGCAAATCGCCTACCTGAGCTCTTGCTACGAATTTCCGTGGGACACCACCCGTGCCCTCGAACTGGCCTTGTTCCGGGTGTTCGGCGTGGCCAAGGGCACGCCCCTGCTCGTGCAGACGGGCGAGTTTGTGCAGCGCACGCAAAAACGCTACGACGACACGGTGCTCATCCTCTCCGAGATACTCGAAAGCGGCGGCTACGACACCCCGCGCGGACACGCCGCCCTCGTGCGCATGAACAAGCAGCACGGCCGCTTCCAAATCCCTAATGACGAGTACCTCTACACCCTGTCCACCTTCATCCTCGAACCCATCCGCTGGAACGAGCGCTACGGCTGGCGCTCGCTCACCGAAGCCGAGCGACAGGCCTCGTACTACTTCTGGCGCGAGGTGGGCCGCCGCATGGGCATCCGCGACATCCCGGAAAGCCTCGAAGCCTACGACCGCTTCAACCGCGAATATGAAGCCGCCGAGTTCCGCTATTCGCCCGACAACGAGCGCATCGCCCGGGCCACGCGCAACCTGTTCCTGTCGTGGTTTCTGCCGCGTCGGCTCTACGGGCTGGGCGCGCCGGTCGTCCATGCGCTGTTGGACGAACACCTGCTCGCCGCTGTGGGCCTGAAACCCGCCCCGCGTTGGCTCCAGCACCTCGTGCGCGGGGCCGTGCGCCTGCGCGGTCGGCTCAAGCGCCTGCTGCCGCCGCGCCGCAAGCCGCGCCTGCTGACAAAAATACCCACCCCGACGTATCCGGGCGGGTATGTGATTGGGGAGTTGGGGGCCAGTCAGTAAATCACGGATTTACCGTCGCGGCAACCACCATCCCAACCAAAGTCCCACCAGCCCCCAAGCAACGAGCGCATCAAGGAGATAGGCCATGGAGCTGGTCTCGAACCAGATGCTGTTCAGGTACGGGATGGTCAGGTAGCCGATGATGCCCACGGCCAACGATGCTTGCAGGGCCGTGCGCAGGTTGAGGGTTTGGAACTGCAAAAGCAACCACACCAGCAGCCAGGCGGCAAGCAGGTCCACCACAAAACCCCGGAACATGCTCATGCCCATTTCCATGCTCATGGACTTGTGGTAGGTGATGTGCGCCCACGGCTTGCCAGCATAAGGCTCCATGAGTTTCTGCTCTTGGTCCATGGGCGTGCCGGGCGGCGGCATGGGGAGCATGTAGGAGCCTTCCTCGCTCAGGTTTTCACTGAGAAACTCGATGATTTTGTCCTGATTGGGCGTGTAGCCGAATTCGGACTTGTGCACTTGCAGCATGGCCCACGACAGGAATTGCCACACAAAGAGAATGATGCCGCCGACAAGTGTTGCAACAAGTTGTTTTTTCATGGCAGTATAGTTTTAGATGTAAACGATACTGCAAAAGTAAAAATCGCGATTTAAAAACAAAAAGTTTTTTCAGTTTTTTAACGCAAACTCGAAGATGTTTGACCTAACAGATGGCGCTTGACTAAACTGATTCCCTGCCACTCTCGGTTTGCAAGAGGTGTCATCTGTTGAGGAACGAAAAAGGTGGCATCTCGGCCTGTTTTTGAGATATCGCCCCTCCATGCTTCCGGGATGACACCTCAGAACCCGGCAAAGCGAGAATCGCTGACTGATTCCCGATTTTTATCAACTTTTCACCTCTTTGAGGTGCTAAAATGACTTTATGGAAATCAAGCGTTTGCGGCATTTGAATTTTTGTGACCACCCAGGCAGGGGCAGCGCCCCGAAAAATCGGTAGGAGATGCTCGATATTGTCTGATGGAGGGGCAGCGCCCCGGAATGTGTTTCAGGGCTCCGTCCCTGGATTTTCAAAAGTGTTAACTCCGAACTCACGTTTTTTTAATAAAAAAATTTCCAAAAGAACAAGGCCGGGGCAGGCTCTAAGCCCACACCCGGCACTTGTCCAGATACCCATTGAATCTGTTTGTTCAACGCTTACCGAACAGGTCACTTGCCTGCCGCTTCAGGCATTTCTTGTACCAGAGTCACGGAGTCGAATTCGAAGAGCCACTTGCCGCCAACTTTGTGCACGACGGCCGTGTCTTTACTCCGGCCGCCCACCTGTTGGCCGCCGATTTTCATGCTGCTCTCCGTGTCCCAGTCCAACAGCGCGACATCCGGCGTGATGAACCGAACCGACAAGTTGGACGGCGTGAACGTAGGCATCTCGTCAAACATTTGCAACATGCTGGCCCACATCTCGCGGATTTCTTTTTTGCCCGACACCTTGCGGCCATCCGGGCCAACCTCGGTGGCATTGTCGGCATAGAACGTCAAGGCTTTTTCTAAATCAAGGGCTTGGTAGGCGGCCCAAGCCTCGTTCCACATTTTTCGGACGGCGGCCTCGTCGGCAGCTGTTTGGGCTTGTGTGTTTTGGGTAAACAGTGCGAAAAAGCAAAGGGTGAGGGTGCTGAACAAGATGTTTTTCATTGTTTGAAAAAATTTAAAAGTGAGTGAGATGGTCTGAAAATTCGTGTTTTTGAAGGGTTTCTTAGCTGTTGTGCTTGGGCTGTTCCGACAAAGTCTTGTGCGCTTGAACCCAGGATGCGACCCCGACGGCTCCCACCACCAGGCCGACGATGAACAGTAAAATTTCGAGCAGTTGCATGATTGTAGAGTCAAAGTGAAAAGAGGATGGTGTGGTTGCCCGCAGGTCATTTCGCCTGCAGCGCCTGCACGTTGTTTTCGAGCACGGGTACCGTCTGCAAGTACGCCCAGATGGCGCTGATGTCGTCGTCGCTGAATGCGGCGAAGCGCGGCATGGCGGGGCTGAGGATGCGCCCGTCGGGGCGCTGACCGGTCTGCACGGCGAGGCGGAACTGGTCCTCCGTCCATTGTCCGAGTCCGAAGTCCTTGCTCATGGTGAGGTTCGACGAAAGAACGACGTTGAAGGAAGGGTCATCCACCTTGTTGCCGCCGCCGAAGAAACCCGGCGAGTTTTCGGGCGTGAAGTCGTCAATAGTTTCAAAACTAGCCGAGTGGCACTTGAAGCAGCTAAGCATCGCGGTCGCCAGATATTTGCCGTAGGCGACCTTGTCGGTGGCAGGCGGCGTTTCAATAGGTTTAATTTCTTGAACTTTGGGTGCGAACAGGCCGAACTTGACCAAGGCTTTTGCCAAAAAACTGTACTTGGCTGGCGGCGGGTCGGACTCGGAGGGCTGCACCAGCGGCGCGTCGGAACGCAGGTAGGCGATGAGCGCGCCGAGGTGCTCGTCCGACAGGTTGGGCAGCAACATGTAGGGCATCCAACTGCCGGTGCGCGTCACGCCCGTGCGGAGCAAGTAGGCTAATTCCCCGTCGGTGTAGGTGCCGATGCCTTTGTTGGGGTGCTGGGTGATGTTGCGCGACCAGATGACCCCAAACGGGTCGTCAGGTTTGCTGAACAGGCGACCGCTCAGTTTGCCGTCGTCGCCCAAATGGCAGAGCGTGCACTCCACTTCGACGATTTTGCGACCCACGGCCAGCGCAGCCGAGTCGGTCGGTATCACGACCGGAAGGGACTTGGGCGCGTAGGTCGGCATCGGGGTGAATTTGACCCAGGCAGCGACGCACAGTAGCAGCAGCGCAAGGGTTGCGAGCAAATAGCCGAGAATTTTGAAAACCTTTCTCATGGTGGGTATCCGTTTTGAACGTTTGAAAATGGCAGCAGGAAGTACGTCCCGGTTGACAGGACAAAGGTGGGGGCGCACCGGACGCGGGCGCGTCGGCAGGTCTGCGTAAAGTGGGTACGCAGATGTGCGTAATTGATGTGGGAAAGTCGACTAAATCAACTTATTTCGCAAGGCAAACTGCGTCAGCCCTGCAATACCCTGCACGCCGAGTTTGTGGACGATGTTGTTGCGGTGGGTGTCCACGGTGCGGGGGCTGATGAAAAGTTGCTTGCCGATGTCGGTACTGGAGAGGCCCTGCGCCACCAAGCGCAGGATTTCGATTTCGCGCTCCGAGAGCTGGGTGAGCAGCTGCGCGTCGGGGTTGTGGGCGGGTTTCAGCAGCGTGAGCGCGACTTCGGTGGCCAGGTACTGCTCGCCGGCGGCCACGCGGCGGATGGCCTCGCCCAATTCCTCCAAGGAAGCATTTTTGAACAAAAACCCGCGCACGCCTTTTTCCACGGCCTCCTGCACCAATTCCTTGCTCTGAAGCATGGTGAGCATGATGGTTTTCACGCCAAAGAAGTCGCGGCCAATTTGCTCGGCGGCTTCGAGGCCGTTCATCACGGGCATTTCGTAGTCGAGCAGCACCACGTCGGGCTTGAGGCCGTTGCGCAACTGACCGATGACTTCCTTGCCGTTGGCGGCCTCGCCCACGATGTCCACAAAGTCGAGTTCTTCGAGCAGCGCCCGAAAGCCTTTGCGCACGAGGTGATGGTCGTCGGCGAGCAGGATGGAGATGCGGTTGTTGGTCATGGACGGTGGTTTGCGATGCGGTTTCTTGGTTTATATCGGCACGCGCACGACGGATACGGTGCCGCGCGGGTTGTTTTTTTCGGAGAAAAACTCGCCGCCGAGCGCGCCGGCCCGGCTGAGGATGTTCAGAATGCCCATGGTGCCTTTTTGGCGGGCTTTTTCAAAATCGAAACCTCGGCCGTCGTCTTCCATGCGCAGCACCAGGTGGTCGCCGCTGCGGAACAGCCGCACCAATACCTTGCTGGCTTCGGCGTGCCGCACGATGTTGTTGAGCAATTCCTGCGCGATGCGGTACAGGCCCACTTGGGTTTTTTCGTCGAGTGTGTCGGGCAGGTCTTGGCTGTCGAATTGCACTTGCAGCCCGGCGGGCTGGGCGGTGTTGCGCAGCAGCAGTTCGAGGCTGGGGGCGAGGCCGTGCTGTTCGAGGGTGGGCGGCATCATGGTGTGGGCGATGCCGCGCACCTCGGCGCAGGAGGCATCGAGTTGGGCATTGAGGTCGGCGAAGCGGGCGGTCTCTTCCGGAGCTACCTTGCCAACGCGGCGGCTGAGGGCATCGAACCCGAGTTTGAGGGCCACGAGTTCCTGGGCGATGCCGTCGTGCAGGTCTTTGGCGATGCGCTTGCGCTCGGCTTCCTGCGCTTCGATGACGGCGCCCAGCCCGAGTTTTTGCTCATGGATGACGGCGGCATCGAGTTCGGCTTTTTTGCGGAGGGTGTAGCGGTTCCAAAACAAATAGCCGAACACGAGAAAGGCTGCCAGCGCGGCTATCAGCGTGTAAATGCCCACGCGCTGACGGAAGTTTTCGGCGCGTTGCTCGCTGAGTTGCCGCTCCTTTTTTTCCAAGCCGTATTTGGCTTCGATGTTGGCGACTTTGCTCAGGTTGTCCTTGTCGGCCATGGAGTCTATGCGGGCCGAGTAGGTTTTGTGCCAGTGGTAGGCGTTTTTGTAGTCGTTCAGGCCCGCGTAGGCGTTGGCAAAGTTTTCATAGTAGGGTTCGAGCGGCTCCTGCAAGTTGAGTTTTTGCATGATGGCCCAACCGCGTTGGTTGACCTCCAGCCCTTTGGCATATTGGCCGAGACCGATGTAGGCGGCAGCCATGTTGCAAAGCGGGTACACCATGTTGGCCTCGCGATTGGCTTCCTTCAGATACGCCATCGAACGTTCGCACCATTGGATACTTTCCGCGTAGCGTTTTTGCTCGTTGAGCACATGGCCCATGCCGCCGCACACGACGCCGGCCACCATCTTGTTGCCGTATTTCAGCGCGACGGCAATGGCCGTGTCGGCGTAGGCGATGGATTTTTCAAAGTCGCCTTTTTTGCCGTAAGCTACGGACAGGTTGTTGAGGGTGAACATACTGCGCTTCTCCTCGCCCAGTTCGCGGCGGATCTGCAGGGCGCGAAGCAGCATGTTGATGGCCTTGTCGTAAGCCTTCATGTCGCTGTAGGTGTTGGCGATGTTCGCCATCGTCGAAGCGATGTCGCCCTTGTCGCCGAGCTGTTCTTTTATGTCGAGGCAGCGCAGTTGATATACGATGGCGGAATCGGGCACTTGCATATCGTGCCAGCCGGCACCGATGTTGTTGAGGGCGCGGGCTTGGCCTTCGAGGTCGTTTATTTTTGAAAAAATGGCCAATTCTGCATGAAAGATGGGTATAGAGGCGGAAAAATTCCCCTGATTGCGCAGACCCTGTCCTCGAATATCAAGTGCATGTGCCAAGCCCTTTTCGTAGCGGGCAGATTTCGACATTTGTTCGAGGCTGTCGGCGTACCGGAAGCAGTCTTCGGGCTTGCCCGAGTCGTCTTGCTCGTCGGCGATGTTGTAGAGCAGGTCAATTTTTTTGAGCGGGTCTTTCTCGGCGTGAAAGGCCGTGTACAGGCTGTCGAGCAGGCGATTGTCTTGAGCCAATAGCGCATTTGAGGTGAAAGTGGCCACGACAAAGGCCAATAGGACATGCCTTTTCGCGGCATCAAATGCGCGAGGGTAGAGGAAGGATGCGCAATGCATAGGGTATCGGTGTTTTCGTTTTTTGGCAGTTTTTCACACCTGCAAGTTGATTGTTAGGCGGTTTTTGTGGGGTAAAAGTAGTACATTATTTGCTTCTAAAAAAACGGCAGTAGTACGGATCGTCGCGACAGTGCTATTCGGAAATACAAAACTATGAAAACAAATTTTTAGACTTGACTAAATTTTATTTTCAATCAACTTTGCACCTAAATTTCGAGTGGCGAACACGCGCGGCAAACCTTCCAGGTTTTTAAAACCTGGAAGGTTTAAGTGCCCGGTAAATTCCGGCACACCGACCAACAACCACCCTGCACCATGAAAAAAGTTATCCTCACCACACTACTGCATATAGCCGCCCTGCCCCTTTTCGCCCAACTGCAGGGCAGCCGCACTGTCCGCGTCCTTGATGCGCTCACCCGCGAACCCGTGGTGGCGGCCACCGTACAGGTGGAAAACCTACCCGGCGGATTCCTGACGGACACGCTCGGCCAATTCCGAATTTTGGAAGAATACCTCGGACAACACCCCTCCCTGACCATCCGCTGTATCGGCTACAACACCTGGACAGGTGAACTGGCAGACAATGCCCGAGAGCAGGTCATCCTGCTCGAACCCGCCGAAAGCGCCCTCGGCACCGTAGTTGTTTCGGCTACTATGAAGGAGGTGTCCAAAGATGCCTCGCCCATTCCGGTGGAAATTTACACGCCGCGTTATTTCCAAAAAAACGCCACCCCGAGTATGTTCGAAGCCATCACGATGGTCAACGGGGTGCTGCCGCAGCTCAACTGCAACGTGTGCAACACGGGCGACATCCACATCAACGGCATGGAAGGCCCCTACACCGTGGTCACCATAGACGGTATGCCCATCGTCAGCGGCTTGTCCACGGTGTACGGCCTGAGCGGCATACCCAACGGTATGATCGAGCGCATCGAAGTGGTGAAAGGCCCCGCCAGTACGCTCTACGGCTCGGAGGCGGTGGGCGGCATGATCAACATCATCACCAAAAGCGCCCTGACCGCCCCCCGGGTCTTTGTGGACGCGTTCGGCACTAGCGTCGGCGAGTACAACCTCGACGCAGCAGTGGCAGCCCGCATGGGCAAGGCGCATACCCTGCTCGGCGTCAACTATTTCAATTTCCAAAACCGCTTGGACATCAACGGTGACAACTTCACCGACATCGCCCTGCAAAACCGCGTGTCGGTGTTCAACAAGTGGAACGTTGATCGCAAAAACAACCGCTTGGCCTCCGTGGCCGCCCGCTATGTGTACGAAAACCGCTGGGGCGGCGAACTGCAATGGGAACCCCGCTGGCGCGGCACGGACAGCATCTACGGCGAAAGCATCTTCACCAACCGCGTCGAACTGCTGGGCAAGTACCAACTGCCCGTGGAGCGCCGCCGCGTGCTGCTAGACCTCTCCTGGAACCTGCACGACCAAAACTCGGTGTACGGCCACACCACCTACCTCGGCCGTCAGCAGGTGGTCTTCGGCCAAATGACCATCGACCTGTCCTTCGGCCCCCGCCACGATGCCCTGCTCGGCGCGGCCTTGCGCTACACCGAATACGACGACAACACGCCCGCCACAGCCTCCGCCGACGCAAGCGCCAACCGACCCTCGACCATCTGGTTGCCCGGCGTGTTCGTGCAGGACGAGATCGAACTGAACACCCGCAACCGCCTGCTGCTCGGCTTGCGCTACGACCACAATCTGCCCACGGCCACATCCTCACGCCCCGCGTCAGCTGGAAATGGGCCGAGGACGCGCAGCACATCCTGCGCCTCACTGCCGGATCGGGCTATCGCGTGGCCAATATCTTCACCGAAGACCACGCCGCGCTCACTGGTGCCCGCGAGGTGGTCATCGCCGAAGACCTGCGCCCCGAACGCTCCTGGAACGCCAACCTGAACTACGTCCGCAAGTTTTTCCCCAAACGGGCCGGTTTCATCGGGCTGGACGCCTCAGCGTTTTTCACCTGGTTCTCCAACCAGATCATCCCGGACTACGACACCAACCCCGACCAGATCATCTATGCCAACCTCGACGGTCATGCTGTGTCGTCGGGACTATCGCTCAACCTCGATTTCAATTTTCTCAGCGGCCTGAAAATCATCGCTGGGGCCACGGCCATGCGCGTCTATCGCGTGGAGGACGGCGAGCAGCTGCCGCAACTGTTCGCCCCGGCCCTGTCCGGTACCTGGGCCGTGACCTACCCTGTGGCCAAATGGGGCCTCACCCTCGACTACACGGGCAACCTGAAAAGCCCCATGCACCTGCCCGTGCTACCCAACGACTTCCGCCCGGAGCGGTCGCCGTGGTTTGCGATCCACAACGTGCAGGCGACGTGGCGGCCCGCGCAGACCTTCCGGGTTTTAGAAACCTGGAAGGTCTCGGCTCCTAAAACCTGGAAGGTCTTGAGCGACCTCGAACTCTACCTCGGCGTGAAAAATATCTTCGGGTTTTATCCCCGCGAGGAGGTCATCCTGCGGACTTTCGACCCCTTCGACAAGCGCGTGGACGTGGACAACCCGAACGGCTACACCTTCGACCCGACGTACAACTACGCGCCGATACAGCGGCAGCGGGTGTTGGCGGGGATGCGGTGGGTGTTGCGGTGAGGGCACTGTGTTTTACCAGTAAACAGAGTGGGTTTGTTTGCTTTTAGGACTGCTCATATCATCGTGTACCAAGTGCCTTTGCCCAATCCGTTTTGCCGAATCTGTCCCGTTTTGACCAATTTTTCGAGACTCTTTTTCAAATTGTGGCGAGAGTAGGTGGTCAGTTTTTCCAACTCGCCCACTGTGATGCGCCCCCTTGACCGTAGCAAATCGAGGATGACGTGGGCGTGTTCCGGCTGCTGGTTCAACAAAATATGCTCGCGATCAACCTTGATCTCCAGATTGTCTTTCTGCCTTTTCAACGATCTCAAGAAAAAAACCACCCAAGGCTCCCAGTTGATTTTCGGCAAGCGCAGCGTGGTTTGTGTTTGCCGCAAAGCCAGATAGTAAGCGCTTTTTTCTTGCTCGATGACCGCCTCCATCGAACTGTACGGGACTTAGCGATAGCCAACTTTGAGCAGCAGGATGTGGTCAATGCCCGCGACAGCCGCCCATTCCCATCCTGAAAAGGATGAATCGCTAAAAAACGCACCACGAAAATGGCAACGATCAACAAAGGATGCAAGCGACCTTCGGCAAAAGCGGCTTGTGTCCACGATACCAATTGTTGCATTTCCAAAGGGGTGTCAAAAGGACTCGTAGTCTCGAAAATGACTCCCAATTCTTGGCCGTTCGAGTCGGTAGCCACAACGTGATTGGGCAGTTGTTTGTACCGCCCTTTATGCCAGTGGTCTTTGTCGCTGTACTTCAGTAGCGTTTGGTGCAACTGCTGGATAAAGCCTTCCGACAGCGGTATGTCATTGAAATGGGAAAAAATAGTGTTCATCAATTCGGCGTAGCCCGCCACTTCCTGTTCATCGCCGGTCTCGAATGTTTGCACTTGCAGACCCGACAAAAGCATTTCCACTTGCCTGTCTGTTAATCGGCTGCCTTCGATTCGGGTGCTTGAGCCGATGCTTTCTATCGTTGCCACTTTTTGCAAGTGCAGCAATTTGTCGGGAGCCAAATTGCCCAAGGCTCGCCATGCGCCTTTAAACTCGTCAATTTCCGAAATGAGCAGCAGGATTTCCGGGGTAATTTCAAGATTTTGCGCTTGTGTCATAAGAGCATGTTCAAAAATTTTTGGTTAGTGAGGTGGGGTTAGTGCAGAACAACTTTTTGTCAAGCGGCCATTCGCCCTAAAATCACTTGAATGTTCGCCAGCAATATCATGGATTCCGAACTTTTTGTTGTTTTTTCATGGTCTTTATCCAATCGTCGGAAGAAATTGAACCAGCCGAAAGTCCGTTCGTTGACCCAGCGTTTTTTGATGGGCACAAAGCCCTTGGAGGTTGGCGGACGTGAAGATATCTCCACCTCCACGCCGAGTTCGGAGGCGGCAAACTCGCTGAAAGCGCCGGCGTAAACCCCGTCCACCAGAATCTTTTTCAACCGGCCAAAGTGGGCCGAGCATTGTTTCAACAATTGAATGCCCATTTGACCGTCGGGCTTGTTGGCGGCACTGACCACCACACCAATGACGAGACCCAAAGTGTCCACCAGGATGTGCCGCTTGCGTCCGTTCACTTTCTTGTTGCCGTCAACGCCCCTTTCTTCGTGGACAAAAGGCGCTGCCTTAACAGATTGGCTGTCAATGCAGACAAGGCTTGCGCTGACCTCCTTGCCCCAAAAAAGCCGCTCCAGTTCGGCCACCCAGTCGTTCACCGTTTGCCAAACACCCTGGCGCGACCACCGATGAAAATAATAGTACACGCTCTTCCAAGGCGGAAAAACAGCGGGCAGGTTGCGCCACTGGCCGCCTGTCCGGTGCAAGTACAAAATGCCGTTCACGACGGCTCGCAAATTATGTTTGCGTTTCCTTTGGTAGGGCAAAACTTCTTTCAGAACTTCCCATTGGGAATCGGTCAACTCAGTAAACTGCGTTTGCATAATTTTTAAGTTTTGGTCAACTCAAAATTACGCACCGATTCCCATGTTTTTTAAAACAAATAATTTTTGAACATGGTCTAAGCCCCATTTTTATCCATAATTAGCCGAAAAACTAATTTTATTCCAAAAAATTAGCCATACTTATCCATAAAAATTCAAAACCGATGGCCATGTTGTTTTGATTGAGTTCTGATGGCCGATTCGGCGGCAAAGCCGCCTCATTTATACCTCACGCCGCCAAGTTTTGTGCATAACTATCGGCCCAAATAATTGACATTGTGATGTTTAGCCAAAAGCCAATGGCCAACAGCCAACGGCGAGAGGTATATCCCATAAATCTTGTTCATCCTGTCAGAAAAAATAGATGTGTCGCCTATCAAACAACCTCAAACCCCACTCGCCCCGATCAGTCGAAACCACGGCAAAAACCGCACGGTGGTCGCGCCGATTTTCACCGAGGTTTCCAAACTCCGGTTCACGACCCAGGCCTCTGCCGGGCGGTAGGTTTCGATAAAACTGCGCAACGAGCGCTCGATTTGCGGTTGCTTCATCGGGGCGGCTTTGACCTCTACGGGCAGCAGATTCAGCCCGTCGTGGACGACAAAATCCACCTCGGCCTGATTTTGGGTTCTCCAGTACCGGATGGCGGCAATGCTATCAACAAACCGTTGGCGCAGGAGTTGAAAGACCAATTGTTGAAAAACAAAGCCAAATTCGGGTGAAACGGGTGTGATGGGAACGTTGCCGAGCAGGTAGTTGCGCAGCCCGTTGTCCACGAAATAGTACTGCGGAGATTTGGTCAATTCCTTTTGCTTGTTGGTGAAATAGGGCAGTACCTCTTCGATGACGAACGTTTTTTGAGCATACCAGAGGTAGTTTTTGACCGTGGCCACGCTCAGGTTGGTCAAATTGGCCAAGTCTTGAAACTGGATGAGCCGGCCGATGCGGTTGGCGACCAATTGCAGCAACGTGACCAACTCGCGCGACTTTTCTAAGCGGAGCAACACCTGGATGTCGCGCTCGATGTAACTCTGGAAAATTTCGCCCAGCACCAATCTTTTTTCGGTGTCGTCGGGGCTAGTCACGACTCTGGGGTAGCCGCCGAATTGCAGGTATTCCAGCAGCAGGCGTTCTTCCGCCCCTGCATCGGTGGCAAGCAAGGTCATGGATCGGTCGGCATCGGTTGTGCCGAGGCGGTAGTTCAGAAATTCCTCCATCGAGACCGGGAAGAGCAGAAAGTTCCGTTTTCTGCCGGCCAACGACTCGGCGATTTTTTCCTTCAACTCCAAACTTCCCGAACCCGTGGCGATCCACTTGTGCGGCAATCGCCGGTCAAAAACGCCCTTCAAGAAAAGCCCGGCGTTTTCGAGGCGCTGCACTTCATCCATAAAAACGTAGGCACGCCGTCCGCCGGCGAGCGCCTCTACCCGCTCGACAAACCGCTGCTGCGACGTGAAGTGCTGCGCGTCTGTGTCAATGTCCAAATTAAAAAACAGGCAAAGGGCGCCGTCCGCCTGGAGTTGCTCGCTTAGGTGGCGCAGCAGGGTCGTCTTGCCCGCCTGCCGAGGGCCGACGAGCAGCGTGATTTCCTCTTTATCGAGGTGCTTGACCAGCTCGGCCAGCATCAGTCTTGGAACTTCCATGCTGTTATTTTCTGCAAAAGTAACAGTTTCACCCGGTAAAAAAGCAAGTTTAGTTTTTGATTAACCCGGTGAAAACGAAAGTTTGACTGTTTGTCAGCGCACCACCACAAACCGCCCCTGTGCCACCAACTGCCCGCCACGCACAGCCGTCAGCACATAATAACCGGCAGGCAAAGCGGACAAATCTAATCGTTCGCTTTCGCTGCCCGAGCAGGTGTGCTGCACAACCGGTTTTCCAAGCATATTGAAAACCAGCAAGCGATCTCCGTTTTGCAGCGGCGTCTCGCCGGATAGCCGTACCTGAAGCATGGCCGAGACCGGATTGGGTGCCAGCAACAGATCGGGAGTGCCCGCAGCAGGGACATGTGTATGGGTGCCGAGATCGCAGGGAGGCGGGGCGCCGGGAGCAAACACGAGCAGGTCATGTTGGGAGCCGTTTGCAAATGCCTTGCCGGGCACCGGGGCCGACAGGCTGCGCATGTTGCCTGTGTAGCCACAGTTTTCGCGCGTCCAGTGCAGGCCGCCGTCGGTGGTGCGCAGCACCAGGCCGCCGTCGCCCACGGCCCAGCCGTGCTGGGCATCGGCGAAGGCAATGTTTTTGGCCGCCCGCATTTCCCCGAAGGTGTAGGGTATCCAGGTTTGGCCGCCATCGTCGGTGCGGATCAGTTCGCCCGCTTTGCCGAGCGCCCAGCCGGTTTGTGTGTCAAAAAAATGCCCGTCGTACTGCACGGGCCAGTCGGGCATGGGCGTAACTTGCCAAGTCAGGCCGGCATCGGGCGATTTGGCGAACATGGGGATATGTTGCGGTGCAATTCCCTGAAAACCCAAAGCGTAGAGCATATTGTTGCCCATGTATTGCAGCCAAACCAAGTGCAGCAAGTTCGGTGTTTTACGGTTGACCCAAGTCGCCCCGCCGTCGGCGGAATAGTACAGGCCCTGAAACTGCCGCGTGGCAAATGCTTGGCCGTCGGACGTAAGCAGGGCGGTGCTGATGAAATAGGTACTGTCGCCGCGTTCTTGCCAGGTTTGGCCGCCGTCATTGGTGACCAAGATGGCCTTCATGGCGCTGTTGCCGTTGTAATGCCCGCAGGCGATGATGCCTCTTTGCGCGTCCAGCATATTTATTTGTTGCAAAATGCGGTCTGCCGGCGCCGGCGCAGCGGGGTGGGACTGTTGCGCCCAAGTCTGGCCGCCGTCGGTCGTTTTCCAGATGGAGTTTCGGGCGAGTACCCAGCCGAGGTCGGGGGTCAAAAATTCAACATCGGAAATGTACTCGTTCGTTGGCACAGCGGGCGGCGTGGGGTGCAGTTTCCACGCCGGGTCAATGCAGATGGGCGTGGTGACGCAGGTACGGAACCCCCGTTGCAGGCAATCGGTGTAGGTGGTCAGGCACACGTCGTAGCAGCCGGGGGCGGCGTATTCGTGCACGGGGTGCTGCTCGGTGGCGGTTTGCCCGTCGCCAAACTCCCACAGCCACGATTTGCCGTTGAGCGATTGGTTGCTAAGCGTCACCGTTTTCTCGTTGGTCGCCACGGAAAAACGGGTGATGGGCACCGGGCAGAGCAGGGAGTCGCATTTCCAGTTCTCGGTCGGGTTGGCCCACAGGTCGCCCGATGCGTCGCGGGCGCAAACAAACGTGGAGTAGCCCTCAAAGTCGTAAAAATGGGAGAACGCGCCCCACCGCACGTCGCCAATCCCTTCGATCCAGTCGAGCGCTATGGAGGAGGTACCGGGCGTGGTCAATTGAAGGTATCGCCGGGACTCGCCGTTGAGCAGCGTGCGCGTTCCTTTTTCCGTCACGGTCATGTCCAGTGTTCCCCAATAGCCCGACAGCGGAAACGTATCGCCCACGTCGAGGTCGAAATCGTAGAGCAGTGTGCCCGGCACGCAGGGATTGTCAAAGTTTCGCTGGAACACCCGCCCCCCCTCCACCTGAAGCAAGGTAGGGTTGAACCGATTGGCCAAATGCTCAAAGACCAGCAGCGACTCGCCGCACAGCAGCGTGTCGCCGGCATAGCGCCACGAGGTACTCCAGGTGCCGTCAAAATAGTTGAGGTGGTAAGCGCCCACGGCAAGCCCCGGGCGGGAAAACAGGTCGCGGGTGGTTTGGGCCGAAGCGCCCACGGCAAAAAGCCCGGCGAGCAAGAAAGCGATTGCGAAACGGCGTGGCAAAGTGTGCATATATTTTGTGGTTGGGATGAAAAGTCACACTACTGAATGTTTTTGAAACGAGGGGTTGTGTCAAAAGGGTTTTATCCTTAGGTTTCTTTCCCTGATGAGTTTAGCCAACCTTTTTGTTTTTTGTGTCCGGTTGTGGCGGCTTATAGAGCGCCACAACCGGATTTTTATTAAAAGCAGTCAAAAAGGGGGCATTTAAGCCCTTTTTCTTGCTCTTTGGGCATAGTAAGCCGCCCAGATTCCGGATTTTTCACAATAGACCTTCCTCAGGTTATGGCTTATGGCCAGGAGCCCGAACTCGATGTACACTTTTTTACGCTCGCGCAGGACAAATCGTCGGTGTTGCATATTGTATTTGATGTCGCCAAAGCCACTTTCTACTTCTATAGACCGCTCAGAGCGCATTTGCAAGCCTTTGCCGGATTCAAGCAATTTTTTGGCTTGAGCCTTATATGCCTCGTACTTGGGGCTAAAACGAACTGTTCGGTTTTTCTCTTCACTCTTTTTGCATTCGGCTGCAAAAGGGCAGTTTGCACAACTTTCACATTCGTACAAACGCCATGATTTTTTATAGCCTGTTGTGCTTTTATCGGTTCGATCACCTATGTGCTTCAATTTTCGATTGTTGGGACAGGTAAATTCATCTGCTTGTTCATCGTATGGAAAGTTCTCTCGCCGGTATTTGCGTTTAGCCAACTTTCCGCTCTGTTCCTGGTATAGTCAACGCAAATCAGCCCCGTCCGTTTCCACTTGGCCGGGGCTGATTTGCGTTGACTATAATTGGAGAATAGGGGGGCGCGCTAAAGGATGTTTTCGCCGTTCCGTCAAAACGATGCCTAAACGAGTGAGGTGTCGTTCCGATGGAACGGCGAAGAAGTTTTATTCGCAGATGCTTCTACTGCCCACTAATCGGGCCAAGCTTGATGCAGGCAACTTTGCACCAGAATCGCTTCCAGCCTTTGCCTCCGCCTTTTCCGGGAAAGTCCGCCTCGCATTTGCCATGGCAGGTGTGTGGGGTTTGCTCTTGTGTGGTTTGGGTGTTTAAATCTGCCTCGATTTTGGCCAATTCGCGCTGGAAGCCGTTGTACTGTTTTTGGCTCATTCCGGCTCCTGCTTGCTGCACGCGCGCGGATAGCCTGATGGCAGATTCGATTATTGGGACGTATGCTGTGGCTTTGCGGTCTTTCTGCATGGATGGGAGTAGCCTTTCCAATTGTTCGCCGGTCTCTTTGGCGGCGGCTACGAAGTCTCGCACATCCGTGCGCGCTTGTGCATTAGCATTGAGCGCGATGCCTATGAAGGCAACAAGGGAATACAGAAATAAAACTTGCTTTCTCATGATGAAATTGAATTTAGAAAAGGTGAGTTGTCATTGTGTTGACCGAATGATTCTGCTGTTGCTGCCACTGCTTTTCAAGCGCTACTTTTTACTTCCGTACCGGATAAAAGCATATTGCGCCCCAAAAGTCATGCGCAGCGTGGGGATGTATGCTGGCGCGTCGGTGTATATCTCGGGATTTTCGCTCCACACCACTGAGGGACGAGCCACGAGGCGGAAGTAGTCGTTGGAATGCAATTTGAAACCGATGCCGAACTCGTAGCTCTTTGTCTGCTGTTTGAACAAGAGCTCGCGCCCCACCTCCGTCAATGGCTGTTGGCGCAGCTCGGCATTGCGAAACGTGATGCGGTCGGGCGGGCTGTCGCTGAAAAAATCGAAGGTCACGCCTGCGTGCAGAAAAACGCAGTGGCACTTGTGGAAACGGTAGTCAATCTTGATGGGGATGGTCCAATAGGCAGGGCGAAAGGCGTGGGCATCGGAGAGGTAGTAGGTGACGGCTTGCTCGTTCTCGATGCGCGTGACGGACTGGCCCGTGTAGGTGTAGTAGTCGTACTCGCGGTAGATTTCCCTGCCCAAGCCGATGCCGAAGGAAAAAGGCCCCCAGGGCGCCTCGGCCTGAATGCCGGGTATGAATCGGGGTTTGATGCCTTCGGTGAACTGGTTGACATCGAATCCCATTTCAAGGCCGACGACGAGTTTGCCAAATGCTTTTTGCGCTTCGAGATTCGGGGCGGGCAGGCACAGAGCGGCAAGTACGAGCAAGTGTTTCATACGCGGGAGGATTTTTCGGAGGTAAGATAGGGTTTAGAGGGCTAACGCTGTCTGTGTGAGGTTTCAAAATATCCGTATTTTATCCGAAAATATCCGAATCACAGTTTCTCCAACACAAATGCGGTCAATTTGGTGAACAGGTGTTATTGGAGCAATCGCCAAATATCTTCAAAAATCAGGCGGTCAAAAGTTTTGATGTGGTCTTTCAAGATGGCTTCCGTGACCATATTCGGGCGGATGTCGCAGTAGTACACGCCATCCAAAGGATTCAACTTCACCGTGTAACCTTTAAAATGACCGGGCAGAAAAGTTGAGTTGATGCCGTATTCGTTTTCGCGTTTGGTATTCTTGCGTCGTACGTCGTTCAGGAAAACAGCAATGTGGGGGATGTTTGTGGAGGTGAGCCGATTGTAGAGGAATTTGTCTATGAAAATCTTGTCCAAGCGGTCCTTGCTCGATGTTTTGACGGAACCTAAGACTTTCAATTCGCTATCTCGCTTGATGATGAGGTCGTGTTGATACGACATTTTAAAAGCTTCCTGCCCGTCAATCAACACTGGCACTTGCACCACTCCCGCCTTACATTCTATGCCAAGTTGCTTGATTATCAATCGAACAAATTGTTCAAACAGGTCGCCATTCAATTTTCTGGCCGTGTTGGACTTCCCAGCAGGCAGGTCATCCAAAGCCGCGCCAACGGATTGCTGGATAGTGTAAACGACACGATTGGCTGTTGGCCGCAACTCGGGTTTTGCGATTGTTTCTTTTCCTCTCGTTGTTGCCAGCAGACCAAGCATTCCGACAAACTCCGTTGCTGCAATCTTATAGGAATCGGCGTCCAACATCAAATTTGAATTGATGGGCCGGGTGATTTGAAAATTGCCTTTTTGGTCGTATTGGTAAAAATGGTAGTGGTTTTCATTTTGCGAAACAATGACCGCTTGCAGGCTGTCCCGAATAAAGTCAAGATAATTCGCACAAAATTCAATGTACCCGTCAAGCGACTGGAAGTTGGATTTGTCCGTTACTTTTTCGATAATTTGACTTAGTCTCATCGGATAGCATTGCGGCGTTTGGCATTGTCTGTATCTAATTTTATCCAATACTCTGTCGGTCGGTTCTGCACGATTTCAAGGCGGCGAACTGCCCAATCCAAGTATTCCAAGGACAGGTCGCAGCCTAACCATCTGCGACCCAATTGCTCAGCGCAGACCGCAGTTGTACCAGAACCCAAGAATGGGTCGAGTACAATATGTCCGGGACTGGAAGATGCCAAAATGATTTTCCGCAGCAACTCTTCCGGCTTTTGAGTCGGGTGAGGCGTTTTTTCGTTCATCCCGTTGCAAGTGGTTGGTATTTCGATGACATCTTTTGGCTTGGCACCGTTCGGGTGCGGCTCCCAAATTTCGTCATTGCGTTTGCCGTTGCCGTATTGGCTCGTCTCTGCCTGCGGATGCGAGGGATACTTCAAGGTGTGATTGCCGTAAGGGATTCGTACATCATCCGTATTGAAAATGTGTTGCTTTGATTTCCGCAAGTGTAAAATGCTCTCGTGTGAGCGCCCCCAGTCGCTTCCGAGGTTCGCTTTGTTTTTGTAATGCCAAACGAGCCATCGGCAGCCTTTGAAAAATTGCATGGCGGGCGATTTTAAATCAGCTAAAATTTCGGAAAAGCCGCAGATGTAGAGCGTTCCGGTTGGTTTCAGCAATCGGGCTGCCTGTTCTATCCAAAGCACCGACCAAGCAATGTAGGCTTGATGCGACTCGAAGTCGTCCCATTCCGCTTTTTTGATGTTGTAGGGAGGGTCGGCAAAAATCAAATCAACACTTTCCGATGGGAGCGCCTTCATCCATGTCACAGAATTTCCTGCCCACAATTCGCCATTTTTGTGTCTGTACAGCAGCGCCGGGCTTTCTGGGTCGAAACCCACCGCGTCAAGCAACATTTTTTCACCGTTCAGTATTTCGTCGGAAAAAAGTGCGGGCAAATCTGGCGAACTATTTTTCATGCCGTGATTTTCAGCAAATGTAAATCTTTTTGTTTCAAAGAAAACTCACAGTTTCCCCAACACAAATGCGGTCAATTTGGTGAACAGGTGGCGCGTGGCGTTTTTCCCGTAAATGCCGTGATTGCGGTTGGGGTAGTAATAAGTCTCGAACTGTTTGTTCGCTTTTACCAAGGCGTTTATCATCTCTGTTGTTTGTTGCCAATGCACGTTGTCGTCGGCCATGCCATGGCAGATGAGGTAGTTTCCCCCGCGCAGTCGGTCGGCGAAGTTGATGGGAGAATTGTCTTCATAGCCCCTTGCATTGTCTTTGGTGGTGCGCATATATCGCTCGGTGTAGGCCGTGTCGTACCATTTCCAGTTGGTGACCGGGGCGACGGCCATCGCCATTTTGAACACATCGTTGCCTTTCAAAATGCAGGAAGTGCTCAGGTAACCGCCGAAGCTCCAGCCCCAGATGCCTATGCGTCCCGCATCCACCCAGGGGAGCGATGCTAAGTAGCGGGCTGCTGCGATTTGGTCTTCGGTTTCAAGTTTGCCGAGCTGAAGCTGGGTACACTTTCTGAAGTCACGTCCGCGAGCGCCCGTGCCTCGATTGTCCACGCTGACCACGATGTAGCCTTTTTGCGCCAACAATTGGTGCCACGCCCCGATGTAGCCATTGTACTGATTCTGAACGGTCTGGGAGTTTGGGCCGCCATAAATGTCGAACAGGACAGGGTATTTTTTCGTGCTGTCGAAGTCGGCGGGTTTGAGTATCCAACCGTTCAGCGGAAGCCCTGCTCCCGATGTTGTCGGGGCGAGGTCGAAGGCAAAAAACTCCTTGGGAGCGAATCCATATTCTTTAGTCAAATGGTGGACGCGCTCATTGTCGGTAAACGTGCGCAGCACTTCGCCGTTGCGGCGGCAAAGCGTCACCACCGCAGGGGTGTTGATGTCCGACCAAGTGTGCGTGTAGAAGTCGAAGGTAGGGCTGAAGGTCACGTCGTTCATGCCGGGTTTGGGGGTCATCAATCTGGGTTCGCCGCCCGTGAGCAAGCCTTCCCACACTTGTCGGTCGAGCGGGGTAGGCGTGGCTGTTTGGTAATAAAATTTACCATTTTCTTCGTCCACGCCGTAGAATGCCGTCACATCGAAGTCGCCCGAAGTGAGGGGGCGCACCGTTTTCCCGTCCATGCTTTGCAGATAGACGTGATTGAAGCCGTTGCGCTCGCTTGTCCAGATGAACTGTTGGCCGTTTTTCAGAAAAATAAGGTTGTCGTGGATTTCCACGAAGGCGGGGTCGGTCTCTCGCAAAAGGGGGCGCACGGGTATCCAGTTTTTGTTTGCTGCCGCGTCGTGAAGCAATCGGTTGGAAAGAGCAAGCAGCAGTTCGAGCGTGTCTTGTGGGCGATTGAGCCGCGTGACGACAAGATGATTGTCGGTCGTCCAGTGAATGCGCGGCACATAATCGTCGGCTTCCAAAGCATCTATCTGGCCGACCATGTTGCCTGCATCCACGTCGTAAACGTGCACGCTGACCACCGAGTTGGGCTCGCCTACCTTTGGATATTTGAACGACGACTGGCGCGGATACATCCCGCCCTCATACCATGTGAGGGGGAACTCTGGCACCTCGCGCTCGTCGAATCGGAGGAAGGCGATTTTGGAGCCATCGGGACTCCATTTCGACGCTACCATGCCCTCGCCGCTGACGGGGCTGAACTCTTCCTCATAAACCCAGTCGGGCAATCCGTTGATAATGTGGTTGCGTTCGCCATCGCGAGTGACCTGTGTGGTTTCCCCAGTAGCCAAGTCCTTGACGTACAAGTTGTTGTTTGCCACGAAGGCAACATGAGCGCCGTCGGGCGCCAAGGCGACAAATTGCTGCTTACCTGCCTCGAAGACGGGTGTGGTGGTCGCTGTCGTGAAGTCGTACACAAAATAGTCGGCCAACACGGAGTGGCGATACACCGATTCCTTTTTCGTGCGCAAGATGAGTTTGGTTTCATCCTCGCTGAACGTGAACTCGTCGTATTCCCGCGCTTCGGGGGGCAGGTTGAGCGGTACCAGCGAATCGAAATCGGCATTGCGCACGTCATGGATGCGCAGCCCTTTGTCGTCAGCTTCCACATAGCGCACCCCGTCTTTCAAAAAATGAAAATGGGGTCCCTGTTCGGGGTAGAACCTGAAATAGACAAAGCAGTCGTCGAGGGTGATGGCTTTTTGCGCGGAAAGCAGCGCAGGAGACAGAAGGAGGCCCGCTATCGTCAGAAGGGCGGCGGGCAAGGCATTTGTTTTTTTCATAGACAACGATTTCGGCGAGGCGAAAGTCATTCATTTTTGGGAAATTCCTGTGGCGATGTGGTTTTGCCGGACACAAGGCGCTCATAAAAACTGTTTGAAAAACGCCATTGCGAGGATGTGGCTTGACTGCTTTGAGAGCAATGTTATACCTTGATTCGCTGGGATTTGTCAGATGACCATGATTGATTTCATGATTTTGAACAGATTGCGCTTTTAGCCATGCCTAAAACTTGGCGGCGTGAAGTATAAAAATAAAATCCACATGAGCGGCCATGCTAAGCCTGTTTTTCAAACACAATTTTAAAAGCTCATGTAGGTTTTCCACAACCAGCCCGGCATTTTTCAAGAGAAGCGCCGCATGGCAAGTGCTGGATGCGACGAATCAGCAGCCGAACACACCATACAAAAGACCTTGTTCTTGATTGTTGGGGAAACAGTACGACCAAAGTTTCTCATAGCCGATACAGCACTCACTTCAAAAACCGATACGTCGCTTTCACCAACAAAATGTTGACGGGCTGCACGTCGAACACATTGCCGAACAGGCTGCGGATGATCGGGGTGTCCAAGTCATGGTAGGCATCGGGGGTGGCGCCCTGCGACCACACCAAAAAGAGCTCCGAACCGGGGATGTACTCCCAGCGCACCACCAAGTTGGAGCGGAACTGGATAAAATTGAAATCGGGCTTGGAAAACGTGTAGTCGGTGGCGCCGTCGCGGTTTTCGTCCACCGAAAACAAGCCGTCTTTGGCCGTGATCTCCTGCTCGCCAAACCGATGGAAACGCGCGTCGTAGCCCTGCGCCAACGGATCGGCTACGATGCCGTAATTGTTGTACAACGCCCTAAAAATGAAGGGCTGGCCGTAATACTGGACGGTCAGGTTGGGGGTCAGGTTGTAGGTCAGGCGGCCGGTGAGCGAAAAACTCTGCTGCTTCACCTCGCTCACAATGGTGCGGATTTCGTCGCCCCAGCGCGCGGTTTGCACATACTGGTCTTGCTTCCGCCAAGCGTAGTTGTAGCCGGGATAAAGGCCGAAACGCAGGGCATCGGTCGCCTGCACATTGATGCCGCCGTTCACGTTCCGCGACGTAACAACGTGCTCGAATCCGTTGAAAAAATTGACATTGCCATAATACGATACTTTTTTCCGCTGATCCGAATCAAAGTAGGCAAACGCTCCATAACCGTTGGGCCGACGCAACGGCGCGCTGCCGCGCAGGGCATTGTTGGAAATATCGTGCGGATTGAGAAAAAAGCCCGTGCCCACATTCCAGTTGCTCTGAAAAAAGGCGTGGGCATTCACATTGTAAAACGTGAACAGGTGCTGCCCGCCGAAGTCCCACCGAAACCAGTGGTTGTAGTTGAAGCGCATATTCCGAAACACCGAAAACGGCTGCTGGATGTGGTAGCCCGCCCACACAAAGTGGTTCACCTCGTCGGCGCTTTGCAGGAAGCCGATGTCGTTCACCTCGAACTCGGGCGAACGCCAGGTGCCGCCCGCCTCGAATTTGACGATGCCGCCCAATTTGTCCGGCTTGCCGCCGTACTTCCCGATTTTGACGGTGCCGCCGGTGCCGGTGAGCGCGGTGCGGGTGGGGTCAACCCGGAGGTGCGGCGCATTGGCCCGTTGGAAATAACGCTCGAAACTGCGCTGGGTGGCCAATATGGCTTCCGGGGTGCCTTGCACCCGACTGAAAAGCAGTTTGCCCGTGACGTTCCACCAGCGGCTCTTCCAAAAATGCTGCACGTCCAGCCCGCCGGAGTAGGCGCTGCGGTGCAGCCAGTCGAGGCCCTTTTCGCGGTTCACCGCCGTGAAAACAGCGCCGATGATGGTGTTCCCTTGGTCGTAATCTTTCATCAGCCGTCCGACGAAATAGTTGGTTCGCGGCTCCACCAATTCTTTTCGGCGCTCGCCGTTGAGGTCAATTTGAGCGTTTTCGCGGCGAGTCACGCTTTCCAAAATACCGACCGACCAGCCTTTTTTGGTTTTTCCCGAAAACTTGGCTGCGCCCAAAATCGAGGTCGCCTGCGGCACATCGGCAAATTCGCCGGGATTCAACTGTGGCCGTCCGTGCGGCGCGCCGCCGATTCGTCGGGAGTAGAACAGCAGGTCGCCGTCGAAATCGAAGCCCGTGGCGGAGCCGGTTAGGTTGTAGTCGAACAGGTTCCGGCTTTCCATGAAAAACGGACGCCGTTCGCTGAAAAAAATCTGGTAGCCGTCGAGCCGCACGGCGCCGGGGTCGGCCTCCACTTGGCCAAAGTCGGGGTTCACGGTGTAGTCGAGGATGAGGTCGCGGGTCACGGCGAACTTGCCGTCCAAGCCCACCGTGACCTGCTGGTTCGAGCCGTCGGCAAAGGGGTTTCCCGGCTGTTTTTCAAAGTGTTCGGTTTTGGCCAACAGGTAGGGGGCTATTTCCATGCCCTTGTTGCGCGGCAGGTTGCTCAGGCCGTGCAGTTCGGCGAAACGGCTGACCCAGCCGCTGCCGCTTTGCGGGATGTGTTGGAAGGTGGAGCGTTCGTTTTTTCGAAAGATGTTCCGCTGCACCTGAAAGCCCCACACCTGCTCCGGGTCGTTGTTGTAGCGCAGTTGGCTGAACGGGATTTTCACCTCTGCCGTCCAGCCCAACGAATCCACCTGGGATTTGCCGTCCCAGATCGGGTTCCAGTTGGAGTCCCAGTCTTCGCCGTTGTTGCTGACAAACTCATCGCCGCGCACCCCGCTGCACGAAAAGGTGAACGAAAACGCCGTGCGCAGGTCGTGGTAGCTGTCTATGTTGATTTCCACCCAGTCGCCCGGAAATTCGTCGCGACGGTCCATGCGGCGGACGAGCGAGTCGGGCGCGGAATCGAACATCCGAAAACCGATATACAGGTACTTGTCGTCGTAGAGTATCCGAAACTCGGTCGGTTGGCTGGGCGGCGTGCCCTCGTCGGGCTGGTATTCGATGAAGTCGGTGCCGGGGGCTACGGTTTGCCAAACGGGTTCGTCCAGTTTTCCGTCAAAATCAATGGCGCCGTTGGCTACTCTTTGGGTAAAATACTGACGCTTGGGCGGGTCGGTGTCCAATCGTGGAGGTTGGGCAAAAATCGGACAGCACAATAAGAGGACGAAACAGAAAGGAAGGAGGTGCAGGTTCATAGCAAAAGTATGTTCGAGCGAGGCTCGAAATGACTATCGCGACCAAAAAAAGGTTGCACCCTGCGCAAAGTTGTTGGGGAGCAAACGGGCAGAGAGGTGGTCTAATGGCAACGGGCATTTGAACGAATCTGCCTCTATCTCTCATTCAACGTGAGTTCGGGGTTGATAAAGCCCATTGAGATTTAAGTAGGCGTATCACTCGCTCAATTCGCGGCAATTGTTCTGTAAATTATTGGGTCACAGTTCTGCGAAACATTCGGGAGCATTTCAAATTGTCGCAAGTAAATCGGAACGCTGTTCCGGCATTATCGGAACAGCGTTCCGGCGTACACAAGCGACAATTTGAAATGCTCCCGAACGGGGATGTCTCATAAGTGATGTTTGCTTGACAGGACTGAAAAGATTCGCGCCCTTTTTCGGGTAAAAAACCTGCAAATCTTTTTAGTCCTGTCGAAATTTAAACTTGTGAGACAGCCTCGTTCCTATTACAGGACGCACATTCGCGGGTTTGGGCGGGCGGGCATCCAAATCCGACGCGCAAACTCAGTTCACCACAATCTGATTGGTAAACACCTTTTCCGATTGCTGCACCCGGACGACGACCGTACCTTTGGCGTAGTCCGAGAGGTCGAATTGCTGGTGGTAGTCGCCGCTGAAATAATTGAGCTCTTCGCGGAAGAGCTGGCGCCCGTTCATGTCGTATATCGTGACCACAGTGGCTATCGGGGCTGCTTTGAACGAGATAGTCACCTGCCCCTGCGTGGGGTTTGGGTAGGCGCGGAAGGAGTCGAGTGTCAGGATGCGGTCTTGCGACGTGGGTTGCTCGTGAGGTGCCAGTTCGACGTTGGTGGCATCGCCGTCGGTTGGTTTTCGGATAGTGATGATTCGGTTGGCGCGCAGGCGTTGTTGTTCGTCTTGGTCCCAGTTCCAAGTGAAAAAGCGACGATTTTGGCTGTTGCCGTCCTCGTCGGTTTCCGACATTTCCACGCGGCTTTGGTCGCGGCAGGCTTTCAGGGTGGTTTCCACGGTGGCGGGCTGTTTGTCGCGCAAGTAACCCACCACCACTTTGTCGCCCACCTTGAATTTGGCGATTTCGTTCCAAAGGTCATCGTGGCCTTGCACGCGCTGGCCGTTGATGCTGGTGATAAGGTCGCCCGTTATCATGTTGGATTCGCGCGCGGCGCTCTTGTCGGTGAATCCAGTGATTTTGGTGCCTTGTTGGTCGTCCACTGTGGCAGTGGCGCTATACACGCCGAGGCAGGCGGCTTTATCACGGATGTCAATTTTTAGGTTGTCGAGATTGAGGTTGCCGACGTTCCAGTTTTCCCAGTCCCATGCCTTTTGCTCGCCAAGCGTGGCTTCCGTGGTATTGCGCTGGCCGCTGCGCTCGAACACGATGCGCACTTTGTCGCCGGGCTTGGTGTATCGCATGAAGTCGCTGATGTCTTCATAGTCGGCGATGGTGGTGTCGTCGAGTTGAAAGATGATATCGCCGGTTTGCAGCCCTGCTTTTTCGGCGGCTGAGTTTTTGGTGATGCTGACGGTGGTGCCGGGGGCCTTGTCGTCGGTGCCTTTGGGCGACACGCCGAGGAAGCCGCGTGGCGCGGGCGTTTCCTTTTTCACCTCGCTTCGTGTGATGAGCGTGGCCTCGGTAGTGGCTTCCTTTCCATTGCGACGATAGACGATTTTGACCTTGTCGCCGGTTTTGGCCGTTTTCATGAAGTTGGAAAGGTCGCTCCAACGAGTTAGCGGGGTGCCATTGAGCGACATAATCACGTCGTTGTCGCGTAGGCCCGCCATATCTGCCGCAGAGCCGCGCACAACATCCACTACCAATCCCGGCTCGTTGGGGTCTTCGTCGGAGTCTTCTTCCACGCCGAGGAAGGGCTTAGGCTCGTTGCTCTTTGCGCCATAGATGCCGGTGTAGCCATCTTCGGGATGTGTGTGCTGGCTTTTGGCTTTGCTGGGCGAGCGTTTCATGGTGACGATGTCTTCCTCATTGGAGCGGTGCTCCACGCGCACTTCCACCTGCACATTGTCTGCCCTGTTTTCCGATATGTACTTGTCCACATCAAAGTTTTCGGCGGCTTTGCCTTTTTTGACAATCGTCTCGGTGGTTTCGGAGCCGTCTTCGTCAACGCTGCGTTTGGTGATGGTGATTACTTTTTCGCTGTTGGCGGTGTTTTGTTGAGAAAACAGCGGCGAGCGGCACCAAGGCATCAAAATGAAAGAGATGGCAAGGAGGTGAGCTATTGTTTTCATAACTTTTGTGCAAATTATTTTTGTCGTGAATGATTAGTTTAAAAAAACCAAAGTGTTTGGTTCGGTCTTCGCCGGGCGCTCAGCACTTTGGAATTTGGAGGGAAAGTTACTACGAACAATTTCGTAGTTTGGAAAAATTTATAGGTTTTAGCGCAATTTTAACAACTAGTGCCGCGTCCGGCCAATGCCCCGTGAATTAGGGAGTCAAATTTTCCCTTCATCGAGGCGTGAGGAGGGCGCAATACGGGATATTGTAACCAACGAACAACGCAGAGGAAGGGAAAATTGGGCCGCTATATTCATGGGGCATTGACCGGACGCGGCACTAGGCAAAGACAGTCGCCCGATGTCCCAAGTTGCGCAAGGTGGAGAGGTTTGGGAAAAATTTTTCGACGGGAGTAGTGTAAGGGGCGGCGTTTGCTGGGCAATGACCTGCATGGCGAAAGTGCGCCCCATCTCTCTAAAAATCTTTTGCCACGGTTGTTCTCCCACACAAAGCGCGATATTTGCCGCCTGAAATGTTGAAACGATGTCTGCGAAAAACAAATCCAAACATAAACCCGTCCCAACCAAAGCGTCTTTGCCCAAACCCGCTCGCCCGACGAAGGCGGCACCACCGCTAACCCACACTTTTCAGCCAGGATTTTGGAGCCACCATTGGCTGCCAGCGTTGCTGCTAATATGCTCAGCGTTTGCGCTCTATGGGGCTTCCATCGGCTATGGTTATGTGCTCGACGATGAAATGGTGATTCACAAAAACGTGTTCACCATGAAGGGCTTCGATGGCTTGCGCGACATTTTTGCCTACGATAGTTTCATGGGCTATTTCCAAAAAAAGGAACAGCTCTTCTTGCTCGAAGGAGGGCGCTACCGCCCGCTCTCTCTGGCGACTTTTGCCATTGAGGTCGGCATTTTTGGAAAAGACCATGCAAGCCTGCCGCACATCAGCCATTTCATCAACATCCTGCTTTACGGCCTCACGGGCGTGCTGCTCTACCGCATTTTGTTGGGCCTGTTCCCCTTGAAAGAAGGTGGGCGCTGGTATTTTGGTGTGCCATTCATCGCGGCGGCGGTTTTTGTGCTGCACCCGCTGCACTCCGAGGCAGTGGCGAACATCAAAGGCCGCGACGAGATTCTGGCACTATTGGGCAGTCTTGCGGCGCTGTATGCCACGCTCAAGTATTTCGACACCCATCGCTCGCTGTGGCTGTGGCTTTCGGGGCTGTTCCTGTTCGCGGGGATGCTCGCGAAGGAAAACGCGCTCACGTTTGTGGCTGTCATTCCATTCACCGTCTGGTTTTTCACGAGGCAACCCCTCGGGCGCATCCTCTCCGCGTCATGGCCGCTGCTGGTCGCCACGCTCTTATTTGTATTGGTGCGCTATCGGGCGCTTGGCTTCATGCTCGACCACGGCAGAGCCACCACCGACCTGATGAACAACCCGTTTCTCGACATGACGGGCGGGGAAAAATTGGCTACTATTTTCATGACGCTTGGGTGGTATGTAAAACTCCTGTTCTACCCCCACCCGCTCACACACGACTACTACCCCTATCATGTGCCGAAAGTGAACTGGTCAGACTGGCGCGCCCTGGCCTCATTGGCGCTTTATCTGGGCATGGGCGCATGGGCCTTGCTCAAGGTGCGCTCGCGCGACATCCCGGCCTACTCCATCGTGTTCTGGCTACTGACCCTGAGCATCGTGTCGAACCTGTTCGTGACGGTGGGCGCCTTCATGAACGAACGCTTTGCCTATATGCCTTCTGTGGCGTTCTGCATACTGGCGGGGTGGTTTTTGGCCCGCAAGCTCCCCGACTGGACGAGGGAACAACCCGACCGCCCCAGCATTCTGGCGGCTGGGCTGGCGCTCGCGGTAGTCGGTTTTTTTGGCTGGCGCACTTTCACTCGCGTGCCCGATTGGAAGGATGCCGGCTCGCTCAATCAGGCAGCCATCAAGGTCTCCTACAACAGCGCCCGATCCCACTGTTTTTATGTGACCTCGATTTACAAAGAGGTTTATCAAAACACAAAAGACCCCGCAAAAAAGGCCGCGCTGGTGGATACGATGGAATTTCACATCAACCGCTCGCTCGCCATCAACCCCAACTACGGCGCAGCTTTGGTGATGAAATCCGCCGTGGCAGCGGCTCGTTTTGAACAAGACCGCCAGTTGGACAAACTCTTCCACGAGTTCGAGTATATTGTGGAGAAGATACCTTACAACAACAACTTCCGCGAGTTCCTCGACAAATACATGGATTACTTGGACGGTGCCTCAAACGCCGACAAATACGTCGCGTTCTGTCACCGCGTGGGCTATGAGTTTTTTTGGCAAAAAAGAAAAGATGCGCAGACCGCGCTCAAGTTCATCCAATATGGAATAAACCGACAAACGGAGGACATCCGGCTACTCGACGATGCGGCGGAAATCTACGCGGCCCTAGGCGACCAAGCCAAATCCGCCGAGATGAAAGCGCGTGCCAACGCGCAGCGTTGAGGAAATGCTCCGCGACCGCAACAAATCGCACGATATTTGCTTTCTCCCTGCCTCAACAATTCGAACCGCTTGAATTATGAAAGTCACAGAGTATTTCAAAAAAGCAAAAGGCAAGACACTCATCTCGTTTGAGGTGCTACCACCCCTCAAAGGCGGCAGTATGCAGGCTATCTTCAACACGTTGGACGCGCTCATGGAATTTAAACCGCCGTTCATTGACGTGACCTATCACCGCGAGGAATTTCTTTACAAGCAACGCCCGTCTGGCTATTACGAAAAGACGGCTATTCGGAAGCGCCCCGGCACGGTAGGGATATGCGCGGCCATCATGCACCGCTACGGGGTGGACGCCGTGCCGCATCTGCTGTGTGGCGGCTTTTCGGTGGAAGAAACGGAAAACGCCCTCATTGACCTCAACTTCTTGGGCATCAAAAACGTGCTGGCGCTCCGCGGCGATGCCCGGCAGTTCGAGGACAAATTCATGCCGAACGACAACGGCCACAAGTACGCGCTCGACCTCGTGCGCCAAATCGTGGGCATGAACCAAGGCCGCTATCTGGACTCCAACATCGTCAATGGCGAAAAAACCGATTTCTGCATCGGCGTGGCTGGATACCCGGAAAAACATTTTGAAGCTCCTAATTTGCCCACCGACCTGCATTTCACGAAAGAAAAAGTGGACGCGGGCGCGGGCTACATCGTGACCCAAATGTTTTTTGACAACAAAAAATACTTCGACTACGTGGAGGCTTGCCGCAAGGAGGGCATCGAGGTGCCGATAGTGCCGGGCCTGAAGCCGCTGACCAAAAAATATCAGCTCAACTCCATCCCGCGCAAGTTTTTCATCAATATGCCGGAAGACTTGGTGCGCGAAGTGATGAAAGCCAAAGACGACAACGCGGTGTTGCAAGTCGGTCTTGAATGGTGCGTGCAGCAGTCGCGTGAGTTGAAGGCCGCGGGGGTGCCATGCCTGCACTACTACACCATGGGCGACACGGACACCATCAAGTCTATCGCGGCAGCAGTGGCGTGAGCAGGGATTTCCTGGCTTTCAGTGACTTCACATGGTTGCTTTGTTTTCCTGAAAACATCTACCTTTGCCCCATCATGTTTCAAACACTCATTTCCGACAGCATTATTATTCGCCAGTGTACGCACACCTGACGCGGTAAGGCTGTTTGGAAAAAACACAAGACCCCGCCCGGTGTGCGCCGAGCGGGGTTTTTTACTTTTGCGGTTTCATTCAGCCCAATGCGTTTTTTCAGCAAACAACTTTCTGAAAATGAGAAATTTAATCGGAGTCGGAGTCATAGCTTTTCTGCTCGCGTGTTCTTCAAAAAAGAATTCGTCCCAAGATTTTTTGAGCCATTTTGAAGAAATATCTTTCGATACGCTCAGTGTTTATTCAGGTAGTCACGTTGAAGCCGACACCTTTAAATTTAAAGGAAAAGAACTGGACACGCTCTATTTTTCTCTTTTCCCAAAGGACGAGACAATAAATTTCGAATTTAACCCTGTGCACGCTTGTTTCAAGTTTAGCATTGACAATCAACACACGGGGCTTATCCTGCGAGTGCCTTCGGAATACGTTTCGAGTTGGGTCAAGGTTTTTACTCGGGAAAACGCTTCGCAAAAGTTTGTGGGCAAGTCTCTTCCATTGGCCGAAAGCATAGGCGACGCAGGTTATGGCATGGAGCAACGTTCGTGGTTGTTCAAGTCAAAAAACGGAGTCCGTGCTTTTACTCACGTCGAAGAATGCGAGTATGAAATGGAGCCTGACGAGGAAACAGAAGAGCAAGACACGACTGAAACGGAATCAGAAGAGGAGGAAAAATGCGTGGATACATTCGCTCTCCACATTTTTAAAAACGGGAAGTTTCAAAAAGAAAATTTGACAAAACCCGAACTTGAAAAATTTGTCAAGCAATTCAAAATCAACGCAATACTGTCTAATTAGTCTCAAAAACCTCCACAAATCACCGAATCCACAAATCCATAAACATAGATGTACCGCGAATTCAAACACCTCCACCTGCCCTCCATAGACGCCGAAATCCGGCAGTTTTGGGAAGACGAAAAGATTTTTGAAAAATCAGTCAGCCAGCGACCGACCGACAAATCGTTCGTGTTTTACGAAGGCCCGCCATCCGCCAACGGCAAACCCGGCATCCACCACGTCATGGCACGCACGGTGAAAGACCTTTTTTGCCGCTACAACACCCTCAAAGGCCACCGCGTGGAGCGCAAAGGCGGCTGGGACACGCACGGCCTGCCCATCGAGTTGCAGGTGGAAAAAGAACTCGGCATCACGAAGGAGGACATCGGCAAAAAGGTGACGGTGGAGGAGTACAACCAAGCCTGCCGCAGCACGGTGATGCGCTACAAAGACCTCTGGGACGACGTGACCCGGCGCATGGGCTACTGGGTGGATTTGGACAACCCCTACATCACGTTCGAGAACGACTACATCGAGTCGGTGTGGTGGCTGTTGAAACAACTTTATGAGAAAAAAACCGCTGACAATCAGCGTTTTCTTTACAAAGGTTTCACCATCCAGCCCTACAGCCCCGCCGCCGGAACAGGGCTGAGCAGCCACGAACTGAATATGCCCGGCACTTACAAAGAGGTGACGGATATCTCGGTCGTGGCGATGTTCAAAGTACGGCGGACTTCCGAGTCCACCCGCCTCTTCGACGACGAGAATGAAGATGTCCGCATCCTCGCCTGGACGACCACGCCGTGGACCTTACCAAGCAACGTCGCCCTCACTGTCGGCCCGAACATCGAATATGCGAAGGTGAAAACCCTCAGTCCTTATACTGGCCAACCCGTCAGCGTCGTGTTGGCAAAAGATCGTTTGGTGGCTTATTTCAACGCCGAAGACGAAAACCAGCCGTTTGAAAATTTCAAAGTTGGCGATAAAAAATTGCCTTATCAAATTGTAAAACAAGGCATTAAAGGCTCGGAATTGGTCGGGGTTCGCTTTGAGCAACTCCTGCCAACGCCAGCCGCCGCCACACCCGAACTGGAAGAAAAAGCCTTCCGCATCATCCCCGGCGACTGGGTGACGACCGAAGACGGCACAGGCGTGGTGCACACGGCTCCTTACTTCGGCGCCGACGACTTCCGTGCCTGCAAAGCGGCGGGTGTGCCTTTTATCGGCCTGCCCAATCCGAAGGCTCCAGACCTGCCTTTCCCGCTCGTGGACAAGCAGGGAAAATTCGTGGACGAAGTGCCGGAATTCGGCGGGCGCTACGTCAAGGCCGAGTATTATCCCGCTGAAATTCAAAAAGACAAGGAGTTCAAACCGACGGACTTGCTCATCGCTTTACGCCTGAAAGAGGACAACAAGGCGTTCAAAATTGAAAAATACAAACACACTTACCCCCACTGTTGGCGGACGGACAAACCCGTTTTGTACTACCCGCTCGACTCGTGGTTTGTGCGGGCTTCGGCGGCCAAAGAGCGCATGGCCGAACTGAACCGAACCATCAACTGGAAACCCGCCAGCACCGGCACAGGGCGCTTCGGCCAGTGGCTGGAAAATTTGCAGGACTGGAACCTCTCGCGCTCGCGCTACTGGGGTGTGCCGCTGCCGATTTGGCGCACGGAAGATGCGGAAGAGGAACTTTGCATCGAGTCGGTCGCTCAGTTGCAATCGGAGATTGAAAAAGCCAACGCCGCGCTCGGCCTTTCGCAGTCGGTTCCGGCGGATTTGCACCGCCCGTACATGGACGAAATCGTCCTCGTTTCACCTTCCGGCAAAAAGATGTTCCGCGAACTCGACCTCATTGACGTATGGTTCGACTCCGGCTCCATGCCCTACGCCCAATGGCACTATCCGTTTGAAAATCAGGAAGTTTTCAAAAATAATTTCCCAGCCGACTTCATCGCCGAAGGTGTTGACCAGACGCGCGGCTGGTTCTACACGCTCCACGCCATCGCCTCGATGGTGTTCGATTCGGTGGCTTTCAAAACCGTCGTTTCCAACGGCCTCGTTTTGGACAAAGAGGGCAACAAAATGTCGAAGTCGAAAGGCAACGTCGTGGACCCCTTCGAGACTATCGAAGAGTTCGGCGCCGACGCGACGCGCTGGTACATGATGGCCAACGCCAACCCTTGGGACAACCTGAAATTCGACACGGCGGGCATCATCGAGGTGCGCAACAAGTTGTTCGGGACGATGTACAACACCTACAACTTCTTCGCGCTCTATGCGAATCTCGACGGCTTCAAGCACGACGAGTTCAATGTGCTGCCTTACGACAAACGCAGCGAACTCGACCGCTGGGTCATCTCGAAACTCTACTCGCTCGTGGCCGATTACCGCGCCGCGATGGACGACTACGACGTGACCCGCGCCTGCCGCGCCATCGAGGATTTTGTGGACGAACATTTGTCGAACTGGTACGTCCGCCTCTCACGCCGCCGTTTTTGGAAAGGCGAAATGAGTGCCGATAAAACGGCGGCTTACCAAACCCTTTTCGAGTGCCTGCTCGTGACCGGCCAACTCATGTCGTCTGTCGCGCCATTTTTCTCCGACTGGCTTTATCGGAATTTGACCGCACCCATCAAAGACGTGGCAAAAGCCAAAAACACCCCGCTCCGCCACGACTCGGTGCACCTGACGGATTTGACCCAACCCGACCCATCGAAAGTGGACAAGGATTTGGAAAAACGCATGGACTACGCGCAGCGGATTTGCTCGTTGGCATTGAGTATCAGGAAAAAAGAAAAACTGCGGGTGCGTTTGCCGCTACAAAAAATCCTCTTGCCCGTGCTCGACGAAGCCTTCATCGCGGAAGTGGACGGAGTGAAAGATTTGATTTTATCGGAAATCAACGTGAAGCATTTGGAGTACGTCACCGATGCGTCGGGTTTGTTGAAAAAAGGCGCGAAGGCGAATTTTAAGACTTTGGGCGCCAAACTCGGCAAGGACATGAAAGAGGCGGCGGCCATGATCACCAATTTTTCCAATGAAGAAATTGGCAACTTGGAAAAATCCGGCTCGCTCGAAATCAATATCAACGGTAACGCCTACTCGCTTACGCCGGAGGATTTGATTGTCACGACGGAAGACCTGCCCGGCTGGAAAGTCGCCACCGACGGCGACCTCACGGTGGCGCTCGACGTGACGCTCACGCCCGAACTCTTGGCCGAAGGCACCGCCCGCGACCTTGTGAACCGCATCCAGAACATCCGCAAAGACAAAGACTTCAACGTGACCGACCGCGTGACCGTGACATTAGAAAAACACGCCGCCATCCTCGACGCGGTGGAACGCTTCCGCGACTACATCAAAGCAGAAGTGCTGGCAACGGATTTGGTGCTGGCCGACAACGTTGACGGCGAAAAAGTGGAATTGGAGGATGAAGTGGCAGTGGGGATTGAGGTGAGCGTGAATTGAGTTTCTTATTCGAGGATGTCTCATAAGTGATGTTTGTTTGACAGGATTGACAAGATTCGCGCCCTTTTTCGGGTAAAAAAAACCTGTAAATCTTGTTAATCCTGTCGAAATTTAAACTTGTGAGACGGCCTCGATTATTTCACGATTCAAATTCCTAAGCCGCAGGAACATTTCCCCTCCCCAAGCGGTTGCTACCCAACAAAACAATGCTTTTTATGAAGACCAACTTTCTCCTCCTGCCAATCCTCTTTGCCTTTACTGGCTGCCTCGAAGTCTCCCAATCCGGCCCGTCCACGATACAAAGCCTGCTGGATTCCACCGACGCCCCTCCCGTCAAGTACGACCCTGATTTTGAGTTCGATTACCCATTGGCGACCGTGCCCGGCGGTATTTTCAAGATGGGCAACACCAACAACAAAAAAGGCTACGACCCTGACGAGTGCGCCTACTTCGACACGGTGAACACTTTCAAAATGGGCATCTACGAAGTCACAAAATACCAATGGATGCAAGTGACGGGCGGCAATCCCGGCGCGTTCCCCGATTGCCTCGACTGCCCGGCCCACCACGTTTCGTGGTACGACGCCCAGCAATTTATCCAAAAACTCAACGCCATCACGCGCCGTCGCTACCGCTTGCCCACCGAGGCAGAGTGGGAATATGCTGCTCGCGGCGGTGCCGATGGCTCAAAGCAAAATTTTCTCTACGCTGGCGGCAACGACCTGAAAAAAATCGCGTGGTACAATGAAAACAGCGACAACAAACTTCATCCCGTGGGAGAGAAATCGCCAAATTCGTTGGGGATATACGACCTCAGCGGCAATGTGCGCGAATGGTGCGAGGATATATACCAAAGCTATCCCAACTGCCCGACGGAGGCATCCCTCGGTGTGAAGCGCAACTGCCGGGGCGGCTCTTGGAGCAGCAGTTACTACGCCTGCCGCGTGTCAGAACGCATGGGCGTGGAACCCACCTCGCGTTATTTGAACATGGGATTACGGTTGGCACATGACTGAACCTTTGCACACTTCGTCCGATGTTTTCGCAGTTTTGTCAGTATCTTGTTGCCAATTGCCTACCTTAGGGCGTTTTTTGTACGCATCCAACATTTTTTGAAATTCCGATATTAAAACGATTCCAGCTTATGACGCCTCTTCTCATTATCGCAATCTTGGCCGTTCTGGTCATCATGTCAGCCGTTAAAGTCGTGCCGCAACAAACCGCTTTCGTGGTGGAGCGCCTCGGCAGATTCCATGCAGTGCTCGACCCCGGCATCAATTTCATCATACCTTTCTTCGACCGCGCTGCCTATCGCCACAGCCTGAAGGAACAGGCTTACGACATTCCCGAACAAATTTGCATCACGAAAGACAACGTGCAGGTGCAAGTGGACGGCGTGATATTCTTGCAAGTGGTTGACCCTAAAACCGCCTCCTACGGGGTGAACAATTATGTGTTCGCCGTGACGCAACTGGCTCAGACCACCATGCGCTCCGAGGTGGGCAAAATTGACCTCGACCGCGCTTTTGAGGAACGCACCACCATCAACCGCGCCGTGGTCAATGCCATTGACGAGGCTGCCATTGGTTGGGGCGTAAAGGTGTTGCGCTACGAAATCAAAAACATCTCGCCGCCACAGTCCGTACTGCACGCGATGGAAAAACAAATGCAAGCCGAGCGCGAAAAACGCGCCCGCATCCTCCAATCGGAGGGCGAAAAGCAATCCGCCATCAACGTGGCAGAAGGCCAAAAGCAGAAGGTCGTGCTCGAGTCCGAAGGCTTGCAAATGCGCCAAATCAACGAGGCCAACGGCCAAGCCGAAGCCATCCGCGCGGTGGCCGCCGCCACTGCCGAAGCCTTGGTGAAAGTGGCAGATGCCATACAAGCCAAAGGCGGCATGGAAGCCGTGCAGCTCCGGGTGGCAGAGCAAATGGTGGAGCAGTTCGGCAACCTCGCTCGCACCAACAACACGCTCATCCTGCCTGCCAATTTTGGCGACATTTCGTCCTTAATTGCAGGCGCCATGTCCGTCGTCAAACACCAATCCGACAAAAAATAACCAGTCGCTATGGAATGGCTATCAGCGGCCCAAATGTGGGTCATCGTCGCGGCGTTTGCGCTCATCGCAGAGCTCTTCACCGTCTCCTTCTTTTTCTTTTTCCTGAGCGTCGGCGCTGCCATCACCGCGTTGCTGACGTGGTTGGGCATCACACCCGATAGCACCAGCCAACTGCTGTGCTTTGTGGTCGTCTCGCTCGTCTCGCTCGCGTTGTTTCGCAAATATGCACTGCGCATTTTTGGGAAAAACGAGCGCGTGGACAGCTACCAAAGCTTTGTGGGCGACCGCGCCGTCGTGTCGGTCTCCATCCCGGCCAATGGCGAGGGAAAAATTCACTATCGAGGCACCGAGTGGATTGCCCTGAGCCACAAAGGCATCCCATTAGCCGAAGGCACCTCCGTCGTGGTGAAAAAAATGGACGGCATCCGCGTCATCGTGGAAGCAGCCGACATTTGACCCGAAGGCTCTGGGCAAACGAACAAGAAAGGGCTGGCCGCTTTGATGCGGCCGGCCCTTTCGCGTTTTGAAAATTAACATTGACTTAAAGTGCTTTTGACCTTCGTTCAGCACACTTCGGGGCATTTTTGCACTTGAAAATCCCGTTCGAGCCGAACATTCACCATCGCAAATATTCACAAGGACTGCCTTGCTTACACAACGCGCCATCCCTGTGTTTCAAAAATTGGATACAGATTTCAGTAGTTTAAAGGTTAGGAATTTGACTACGTGAACCCGGGCGACGCAAGTTAGTCCGGGTTTTTTTTTGCGCCACAAGCGTCCGCCCAACGACAACTGCGGCGCTCGCCCTCCCCGATTTTTGGAGCCGGTCGTCGCAGCCCATTTAACTTTGGCTCTCAAAGCAATCCAACGCAAACTTTTGCTCGTATCTAAAATGCCCCACCCACCTAACTTCAACCTTCCACCCTCATCATGAAAATAGTTATCCTTGGCAACGGCATCGCAGGCATCACCGCTGCCCGACACATCCGCAAGATGAGCGACCACGAGATAGTGGTAGTGTCCGACGAATCGGATTATTTTTTTAGCCGCACGGCACTCATGTACATTTACATGGGGCATCTGAGATTCAAGGACACTCAGCCTTACGAGCCGTGGTTTTGGGAGAAAAATCGCATCCAGCGCCTCCGTGCTCGTGTGGAGCGAGTTGATTTTCAGGAAAAAAAATTGCACTCGACCACTGGCGAAACCATCACCTACGACAAACTGCTGCTTGCCGTGGGGTCCAAGTCCAACAAGTTTGGCTGGCCGGGGCAAGACTTGGAAGGTGTGCACGGGTTGTATCATTTGCAGGATTTGGAAGCTATGGAGCGGCACACGCCTGGCCTCGAACGCGCCGTGGTGGTGGGGGGCGGCCTCATCGGGGTGGAAATGGCCGAGATGTTTCACAGCCGAGGCATTGAGGTCGCGTTTTTGGTGCGCGAGCCAGATTTCTGGAGCATCGTTTTGCCGCCCGAAGAGTCACGCATGGTGAGCCGCCATTTGCGGGCGCATCATATTGATTTGCGCTTGCAGACGGAATTGAAAGAAATCATGCCAGATACTTCTGGCAAAAAATGCGCGGCGGTCGTCACCAATACAGGTGAGACAATCGGCTGTGGCTTCGTGGGTCTTACCGTGGGCGTAAGCCCCAACATTGGCTTCTTGAAAAATACCGAATTGGAGACCCAACGCGGCATCCTCGTCAACGAATTTCTGGAAACCAACATTCCCGATGTGTTTGCGGCAGGCGACTGCGCGGAGCTTCGCCAACCTTCTCCGGGACGCCGCGCCATAGAGGCAGTGTGGTACACGGGGCGCATGATGGGCGAAACCGCCGCGCACAACATCGTCGGTGAGTCGCGCCCACAATTTTACAACCCCGGCATCTGGTTCAATTCCGCCAAGTTCTTCGACATCGAGTATCAGGTTTATGGAGACGTTCAGGCTAAACTCCCGGACGAGCAGGCCACTCTTTACTGGGAGCACCCTGATGGCTACAAGAGCATTCGCCTTAACTATGACAAATCGAGCAGGCGCGTCGTCGGGTTCAACCTCATGGGCGTGCGCTATCGGCACGAGGTCTGCGACAAGTGGCTTCGCACTCATGCGCACATCGAGGAGGTGCTCCAACACCTCGGATTGGCCAATTTCGATCCCGAATTTTATCCACAGCATGAAGCAGAATTGGTGCGACTATACAACCGACAAACGGGCAGAGACTTGCAACTGAAACAGCGTCGCGGCTTGGAGGCCGTGCTGGCATTTTTAAAATAAACAAACTACAAAACAATGAAAGACACATCACTCTCGGTCGCCACCCCCAATCCCTCTCTCACGAGCGGGAAGCAAAAGCTGGCGCTGGCCGTGGCTGGTCTCGGGGTATTGCTGCTGCTCATAGCGTGGGCGAGCGGCCATGCTTTTTCGCCCCTATTGCTTCTGTTGACCTCGCTTGGCCTCATGTCGGCTGGCGTATGGCTCTTTGTCCGCGAGGAATACCTCCGTCGCCCGGAGGGCATCAAAAACAATGGGGTGTGGTTCAAGAGCCTGTCGGCTCGCGGCGTGTGGGGCTGGCTGGCAGCCATCGTTCTGACGGGCTTCTACACCGTGTTGTATTTTTTCCCGGAAGGCTGGTTGGGAGGGCTTACGCAGGTGTTCGACCCGCTTAGTCGCGGGTTGCGCAAAATGCCTGCGGACAAGTGGTTCGTCTATGGCTCGCTCTACACTTTTTCCATTCTGGCTTTGGGCGTGAAGTTCATTTACAAATATCGGCACAACCGCTACCAACTGCTGCGCACCGTTTCGGTGATGTTTTTTCAGTTGGGCTTCGCCTACCTCATCCCGGCATTTCTGCAACTGATGCAGCAGCCAGAGTACTATTTCACCTATTTCTGGCCATTGAAAGACTATTATGGCTCGCCCAGCGCGGTGCGCTACTATGGCTCGGCCACGAGCATCAGCGTGTATTTTATCGTTTTCAGCGCACTCATGACGTTCGTGGCCACCCCCGTTTTGACCTATTTTTTTGGAAAAAGATGGTATTGCTCATGGGTGTGCGGATGCGGCGGCTTGGCCGAGACGGCTGGCGACCCGTTTCGCCATCTTTCCGACAAAAGCCTGCGGGCATGGAGGATAGAGCGCTGGATGATTCACTCGGTCTTGGTGGCAGTGGTGCTGCTCACTGGGTTGCTGTGGCTCAATTCGTGGCAAAAGGGCGGGGTGCTGGGTTCGTTTTCGCAGACCTATTCCACCGTTTATGGCTACCTCATCGGCATGGCGTTCAGCGGTGTGGTGGGCGTGGGTTTCTATCCGCTCATGGGCAGCAGGGTCTGGTGTCGGTTCGGGTGCCCGATGGCCGCGATTTTGGGTATTTTTCAAAAGAAAAAATCAAAGTTCCGTATCACGACCAACGGCGGCCAGTGCATTTCCTGCGGCAACTGCTCCACCTATTGCGAGATGGGCATTGACGTGCGCCACTACGCCCAACGCGGTCAGGACGTGGTGCGGGCCTCCTGCGTGGGATGCGGCATCTGCGCGGCTGTTTGCCCGCGTGGCGTGTTGCGTCTGGAAGGCGCTTCGGCAGATGTAGGGCAGCGCACACAGGCGACACGCACGGTGCATATTAAGTTGGAGGACGTGAAGATTTTATAGATAAAAATCTCCTTACTTTGGCGGCTCAATTCACACCTAAAATCAACTTTCAACATGGGCATCGGAATCCTTGTCGCCATCATCATCGCAGCGGGGCTGCTGGGGGGTGTAGCCAACTATTACATGAACAAAACCGACCGTGGCTGGTATGGCCACGATTTCGTCAAGTCCTCGCTTTTGGGCCTGACGGCTGCCGCCACCGTACCTTTGTTTTTGAAAACAGTATCCAGCAATTTGATGCAGGATTGTCTGAGCGGCGATGTCATCTCGCATTTCGTCTTTTTTGGTTTTTGTGCCGTCGCGGCCATTTTTTCCTCGAAGTTTTTGCAGTCGTTGGCCGACAAACTGCTACAAGAAGTGCAAGAGGTGAGGCAGCGACAAGAAGAGTTAGCGGAAACGCAAGATGTCTTGGTGCGCGAAAACTCGGACCCTGATGATTTTGCAGCCTCTGGTGCTACCACCGCCGAAGAAGAGGAGGAAGCTTTCGAGTCATTTTCCACTCGCGGCAGCAAAAAAGCCACCAGCGCGCCGCCTGCGCTCACGGAAGAGCAAAAAATACTCCGGGTCTTTGAATCAGGCAAATACGCCTTCCGCTCCTTGCGCGGCGTGTGCAGGGATTCGGGGCTTGAGGAAAAATTAGTGGCAACCAAACTGGACGAACTGGAAGCAAGGGGCTTGGTGAAAAAAATCAAGCGCCGCAGCGACGGGGAGACCGTATGGACGCGCTCCCGATAGATAAACTTGTCAGGAGTTTTTTTGAATTGCCCTTGGAATTTCTGCCTCCGAATATCTACCTTTGCGGGCGTTTTTTGAAACAAGTATCACTTTTAGAGCATAACACAATGGAAATCATTGCTTTACAGGGGCATCTCAAAGAAGGTTCCGGCAAAGAAGGGGCAAAAAAAATCCGTCGAAACAATCAAATTCCGGCGGTGCTGTATAAAAGCGGCGGTGGCGAGGCTACCCAGTTTGCGCTCAATGCGTCCGATATTCGCCATTTGGTTTACACCTCCAAATTCAAAATGGCCGAGATTGCCATCAATGGCGCGACGCACAAATGCATCGTGAAAGACATCCAGTTCCATCCGGTGACGGACGCGGTGCTGCACCTTGATTTCCTCGAGTTGGTTCCCGGCATCAAGTTTAAGGCTACTGTACCCTTGCGATTTGTTGGTCAAGCTCCTGGTGTGAAAGCTGGTGGCAAGTTCATCCCGCGCATGCGCCAAATCAACATCCTCACCACTCCTGAAAAAGCTGTGGACGAGGTGGTGGCCGACATTTCAGAAATGGAACTCGGCTCCACGATTCGGGTGCGCGACATCAAGCCCATAGAAGGTGTGGAAATCACCAATACCAGTGCTGTGCCTGTAGCATCCATCGAGATTCCACGCGCACTCAAAGGCAAGTAATTTTTGTCGCTGCCTCATTCTGTTCCAAAGAAAAAGTCAGGCAAGAGTCATCCCGATTGTTCGGTGATGGCTCTTGTTTTTTCCATACCATTGGCTCGTTCGTGGCCTAACAAAAAGCCCCGCCAGTATTACACAGGCGAGGCGCTTTCTCCGAAAAACCAAATCAAACTTTCATTCTTTTAATTTCTACCCGAACGAATCCGGGAGTTTATGTCTTCGGTGCCAGTCTTGCGCTGTCTGGCTCCTTTCACGTTTTTATTGCCAAATTTATAGTCCACGTTCAGGCGCACGGTTTGGCTTTCCCAAGTGCCGCGTCCGAGCATATAGAGGCCGGGGGTGAAATCGTTGACACTGCGCCAGCCAGCAGTGCCCAACACGTCGCCCACGACGAGACTGATGGTGCCGTTGCCGTCGAGTATTTGTTTGCGCACCCCCACGTCCATGGCACCCATGGCTTTGCTGCGAAACACTGCTTGCCAGATGCTGGGGCTGTTGAACCAGCCGGACACCTGAAGGCGCCACCCTTTCGGCAGGATGAAGTTTTGCTCGCTGTACAGATTGAGGGTCTTGAACGATTCGCTGTATGCAAACCCCTCGCGGAAATTGGCATCGAACGAACTGATGATGCCTGTGACGCTCAAGTAGCCTTCCCACCATTTGGCGATGGGCATGGGCGCGCTGATGCTCAGGGTCAGGTTGTTCTGTTCGGCAATGTTTCCTTGGCGGAGGAACGAGGCACCGCCGCCTGTGGTGTCAATGTATTCGGTGAACACGTCGCTGGTGTTGCTATACCCCACCGTGGTGTTGAAAAAGCCCATGAAGGTGTGCGTCAGTTCCACGCTGTTGGTGTATTGCGGACGCAGGAAAGGATTGCCCTTTTTGTATGTCAACTCGTCCAGCTTGTCCTCAAACGGGTTGAGGTCTCGGTAGCTAGGGCGGTCAATGCGGCGGCTGTATGTTAGGTTGAACTGGTTTTTGTCGTTCAGGGAATAAGTGATGGCCGCACTTGGGAACCAATTGAGGTAACTGTTTTCCACCATTTCGTTGGCACCCGGCTTTTGGCTGGTCAGCTTGCCTTCCCAATTGGTGTGCTCGGCGCGAACACCTGCCTGAAAACCCCACTTTTTCACCTGAATGTTGTAATTCACATAGCCCGCGTTCACCATTTCATCATATTGGAAGCGGTTGCTGCGGTCAATGTTGAGGATAGACTCGTCATTTATCACGTCGAAGAAGTCGAACGTGTTGTCCGTCACGACGCGGTTCATTTTGAAGCCCACGCCAAGCTTGCCCTTCAGGACAGGTTGTTCGTAGTCGGCTTTCACGATGGTGATGTCAATGTCGGTCGGGGTGTTGTTGCGATAGATGCGTCTGGACAGCACCTCGTCTCCCGTGGGGTTTATGTAAAAGTTAGGCTGCAACGAATTGGCGCGGTAGCGGTATTGCCCACGGTTGGCATCTACGGTCAATTCACGGCCAGAGGTGTCGGCGAAGCGATAATTGAGGTTGAAGTTAAGATTCACGCGGTTTTGCGGCACATAGTTGCCCGCCACCAGCACGGAGTCAATCTTGTCGGGAGTGTCCAGGTTTGAGATGGGAGTGCGGGAGTCGTTGCGCCATGGGCCTTGCGCGGTGCGTCCGTCCACGATGAAGCCGACCGTGTGTTTGCTGTTGAGGAAAAAATCCGAGCCGAGTTTGAAGTTGTGGTTGTTGTTATTGTCCTTCATGGTGCTCGACTGGTCGAATCGGCGTTCGTCTTGGTCGCGGCGCAGGTGCATTTCGTTGTGCCAGTCGCCAAAATGATTGTTGTAGTTGCCAAACACATTGACCCATTTGTTGCGGTGGTTGAACGACAAGCGCCCGCCTCCTTTGAGGCTTTCGCCGTATATCGCCTCGCCCCCGATGGAGCCATTGGTGCCGAACGCGCGGTTTTTGCGTGTTTTGATGTTGATGATGCCCGCGTTGCCCGAAGCATCGTATCTGGCCGATGGATTGGTGACCAACTCAATGGCGGCAATGTCTTCGGCACGCAGCCCCTTGAGGTAGTCGGCGAGGTCTTTGGAGTCCATCGGCACATCACGGCCGTCAATCTGAAACCGCACGGCATTTTTGCCTTTCATCATGATGTTGTCGTTGTTGTCCACCGTCACCCCGGGAGCCTTTCGCAACAGTTCGAGGGCGTTTTGCCCTTGTGCGTTCAGGTTGCCTTCCACATTCATGATGGTCTTGTCGGCTTTCACCTCCACAATGGGGCGGCGCGCCACCACGGTGACTTGGCCGAGCGAGGTGGAGGATTCTTCCAGCGTGATTTTTTCGAGCGAGCGGTCGTCGCCGGCATAGTCGAAAGCGGCCACAGAGCCGTTCCCCATGCCTACCACGTTGGCTTGGATGAAGTAGCGGCCAGCCGCGATGTGCTCGAACTCAAAATGACCATGCTCGTCGGTGATGGCACCTTTCACAAGCGAAGAATCGGAGGCGAGATGGAGGGTGACTGTGGCAAACTCGACAGCCTTGTTGTCGGGTTGTGCCACCCAACCACTGATTTTCTGGGAATGGAGCGTAGTAGCCGCGCACAGCACGGCAAGGCCAAACAGGAAGGCTTTCATTGCTTAATTTTTAGTTGTGACAAATTTCGTTTTTGTTTCTCCCGCTTGTCTTGCGCGGGTGCTCGGATTATGCTTTGCGGGCGCTACCCGCCATGCTTGGTGGAACAAAGATGCGGAGGATGAGTATTTTGCAAAACAAAGAACCTACCAATCCAATAATCCTTTCTATTAAAAGCCGCTCTCTGACGACGAAAGTGGAAGCGGCTGCCCCATCCCTTGCAACACCTCCGGCTTTTGTTCCCAACCACAAGTGTTCGCAAAGACAGGGCGAAGGACAGAAAGGTTACAGCCAAGTTGCAAACTCAATAGTTAAAGTTTGAAAGTTTTGGATGAGTGGGGGGATAGGGCTTTTTCAAACCCCATTGCCGTTGTCGTGCATCCTTGCCGACACCGTGCCGGATGGGTAGTTCTATTCCTCCGAAGAATCGAAATCGTCGGAGGAGTGGAGCAAACGCACCTCCTTCACCCCAAAAGTCTCCCCCCCGGTTTCAGTCTCCACGCGCAGCCGCCCTTCCTCTGTCACCCCTCGAATGATGCCTCTAAATTCTGAATTATCGGCGGCACGAACGAACTTCGACGGCTCGCCGAGGCGATACAACGCCCGTTCGTATTCGGCCTTAATCGCCGCTCGTTGGCCTGATTTGAGTTGCAAATAACGCCCTTCGAGGCACTCGAAAAGACATTCGGCTATTTCGTCCAAATCGAATTTTTTTCCAAAAAACAAGGCCAGCGAAGTCGGGTTGGGCAGCGCCGGGTCAAACTCCGTTTGATTGACATTCAAGCCGATGCCGATGACAGAAGTCTGCAAAAACTGCCCGGAGAGGCTGTTTTGAATCAAAATGCCAGCGGTCTTTCGAGCGCCGAGGTAGAGGTCGTTAGGCCATTTGATGGTGGATGGCGCCTCGTCCACCGTGTCGCGGAGCGCCAAGGCCACGGCCATGCTCAGGTAAAATTGCGCTTGCGATTCCAGCCAAGTGGGGCGCAAAATCACGCTGAGCAGGAGGTTTTTGCCCGGCTCGCCTTCCCATCGGCTGCCAAACTGTCCACGCCCGGCTGACTGACTGTCAGCCCTGACGACCGTTCCTTCCGGTGGCTTGCTTTTTGCAGCCCCCTGCCCCGACGAGGCGGGCGCAGCGATAAGTTCGAGCGCCCAATCGTTCGTCGAGGGCAGTTCGTCGAAACGGTGGTAAACTTTTCCGATAAAAAGTGTGTTTGCCATGCGCAAATTTTGTCATTGCAAGCATTGAGGCCAAGCAGTCACGCCAGTTGCCCGTCGTTATCAAAACGATAATAAAACAAACGACGTTTTTGCAGGTCATCGTTGCACCTTACCTTTATCCCGCCTGTTTGAACTCAACAAATAAACGATTCAACAAATCAACAATAAAATTTTGATTACAGCCACAGCACCCCGGCGGGCAACTTCCCGCCCAACAGACTTGGAACAACTAAACCACCTCATCGTCGAGGGCATCCGCGATAAAAAAGGCAAAAATATCGTTCAACTCGACCTCCGTAAACTCGGCGATGCTCCCGCTGATTTTTTCATCATCTGCGAGGGCGATTCCAACACACATGTAAAGGCGATTTCCGAGAGCATTTACAAAAAAGTGAAGGAGGAAATGCACACGATGCCTTCTCACACGGAAGGGTCGAGCAATGCCAAATGGATTCTAATGGACTATTTCAACACGGTTGTGCACGTTTTTTACCCTGAGACCCGTCATTTCTACGAAATAGAAAACCTCTGGAGCGACGCGGAAACAACCGAGTTCGGCGAAGTATGAACCATCCAAAAACCGTTTTTCAACATGGAAGAGCAAAAAGGAAAAAATAAACGCGACGAGGAGCAGGACGAGCTGCGCCCGCAACGCGACAACGAACCAAACGGCGACGGCATGCCGCGCTTCAGCTTCATGTGGATTTACATCCTCGTGGGCCTCGCGCTGCTGGGGCTGCAAATGGCTAAGTTCATGGGCGGCTCGCAAAAAGCCACCATGCCCGACTTGGACAAATGGGCACGCAAAGGTCAGGTGGATAAAATTGTCATCATCAGCGACACGGAAGCGCAAATCTTCATCAAAAAAGACTCGCTCATCTCGCCTGACCACGACAACCTGAAACCCGAACTCAAAGAGGCTGACAACAAACTGCCTCACTATGTGGTGAATATCGGCAAGCCAGAGGTCTATCAGCCCTGGCTCAAAGAGGTCAACGAGCAATTGCTCAAAGAGAAAAAGCCGAAAATCATCCCCATCATGGACCCCCAAACCAACTGGACGGCCACCCTGCTCACATATTTGCTGCCTTTGCTGATTTTCATCGGCCTTTGGCTTTTCATCCTTCGCCGCATGGGCGGCGGGCCGGGCGGGCCGGGGTCACAGATTTTCAACATCGGCAAGTCGAAGGCAACTTTGTTTGACAACAACACAAAGGTCAACATCACCTTTGCGGACGTGGCGGGTCTTGACGAAGCCAAAGAAGAGGTGATGGAAGTGGTGGATTTTTTGAAAAACCCGAAAAAATACACCACGCTGGGCGGCAAAATCCCCAAAGGCGTGTTGTTGGTCGGCCCTCCCGGCACGGGCAAGACCCTCCTGGCCAAAGCAGTAGCCGGAGAAGCCGGTGCGCCCTTCTTCTCCATTTCTGGTTCTGATTTCGTGGAAATGTTTGTGGGCGTGGGTGCCTCGCGGGTGCGCGACCTTTTCCGCCAAGCACGCGAAAAAGCACCTTGCATCATCTTCATTGACGAAATAGATGCCATTGGCCGCGCACGCGGACGCGGCGCCATTCAAGGCGGCAACGACGAGCGCGAAAACACCCTCAACCAGTTGCTCGTGGAAATGGATGGTTTCCCGACCGACAAAGGGGTGATTCTGATGGCAGCCACCAACCGTCCCGATATTTTGGACAATGCGCTGATGCGCCCGGGGCGCTTCGACCGGCAAATTGGCATCGGTCGCCCCGACCTAAATGGCCGCGCACAGATTTTTGAAGTACACATGAAAAACATCAAGGTGGCACCCGAAGTCACCGCCATGGCTTTGTCCGAAATGACACCGGGGTTTGTGGGTGCCGACATCGCCAATGTGTGCAACGAAGCCGCGCTTATCGCCGCCCGCAAGGAAAAAAAGGCGGTGGACATGGAAGATTTCAACTATGCGCTCGACAAGGTGATTGGCGGTCTCGAAAAGAAAAACAAAATCATCAGCCCGGAAGAGAAGCAAATCATCGCCTACCACGAGGCAGGCCATGCGATATGCGGGTGGTTCCTCGAACACGCACACCCGCTCGTGAAAGTGACCATCGTGCCACGTGGCCTTGCCGCATTGGGCTACGCTCAATACCTACCCAAAGAGCAATACATCACGCGCAAGGAAAAGTTGCTCGACGATATGTGCATGACCCTCGGAGGCCGTGCGGCAGAATCGGTAGTGTTCGACAAAATCAGCACCGGCGCACAAAGCGACCTCGACCACATCACGCGATTGTCTTATGACATGATTATCAACTACGGCCTCAACGACAAAGTAGGCAACGTGTCCTACTACTCCATGATGAACGAGTCGTATATGCGCCCCTTCTCCGAGCAGACGGCTTATCTCATTGACCAAGAGGTGAAAATCATGATAGAGGAGCAATATGCCCGCGCCAAAAATCTGCTGCGCGAAAAACGCAAGGAACTCGACGCATTGGCACAGGCGCTTCTGGAAAAAGAGGTGCTGCACCGCGCCGATTTGGAACGCATCATCGGCAAACGCCCTTTTGCCGACCCGACACCCGGCGAAAGCCATCGGGTAGCGGAAGTGGAGCCGACGCGCCACGAGGATGAAGATGATTATCGTGACTGAACGGAAAGGAAATGCCGACTACATGATTGGTTGATTGATGAGGCAAAAGTTCGATGACCGAAAACTCGATGTTCGCGCTTGGCACTTCAAAACCCTGAAATCAGGTAGTCGGCAATCTTAAATCAAAATTTCCCGGGTGCGTTTCAAATTGTCGCGCTTGCAAACCAGAATGATATTCCGGGAAAGAGCGCGGAATGTCATTCCCCGATACGTTTCGCGGCCATTCGAAGTGCGCTCAATTTCCTGCTCTTATAGTCAACGCAAATCAGCCCCGTCCGCTTCCACTTGGCCGGGCAAGCCCCTGAGTACAGGGTCTGACAAGGTGGTTTTGAACGAACGGTGCTCGCAATCCTTTGGAAATCATGCAAATCAATCAAGGAAATCCCTGTCTTGCCAACGGGCAGGTTCAAATCCTCTTTAATCTGGGTATAACGAAATCAGGCTGGCTTACGAAGACTTTTTCTCTCCTGAGGCGCTCATAAAGGATTCATGCTCCGTCAGGCGCTCACAACCCCGCTTGATTTCAAATTCCACAAAATAGATAGAGATGAGGGCCGACAACACGCAGTATGCCGCGACGATGTGGACATACCATGCGCCCACATTGGCGCGGGCACCAAACCAATCGCCCCCCGCCTGCCAAATCAGATACAGGCCAAAAGCAGATTTCAGCGACTCAAACAAGTGAGCGTAGCGGTTCCTGTCCATCAACTCCGTGTAAGCGTAGATAGAGGCAAACACAAAGGCACCGTAGAGAAACACGCCCGGAGCGCCAATCTTGCCGAGATACGCAAAGAAATAAATCAGCAAAAAGTAGTTGAAAAACATCTGCGCCCACGACCACGCCACCAGCGCCCGAGAAGCGGGGGTGTCATATTTCTCGAAGTGGTACACGTCGCCGATACTCGACACCGGATAGCGATGCTGCACGTCCTCCGGGCGCCAGCCCGTCGGCATGAACCATAGTCGGATTTTGTCCCACCAACTGCGCGTGCGCCAAGCATCGGTGAACATCAGCCAAAAATGCTGGAAGTTGATTTTGAACGGATTCCAAGTGCGCACAGGGCGTTTCACCCCGTAAACAGGCGGCACTTCGGGCAGTTCTTCTTGGAACGTGCCAAACCATTTGTCCCAAAGAATAAAAATTTGCCCATAGTTCTTGTCCATGTATTCGGGATTGATGGCGTGATGCACGCGGTGGTGCGAAGGTGTCACAATGACCTTTTCGAGCCAGCCCATCTTGCCAATAAGCCTAGTGTGATACCAGTATTGCAAAAACAAATGCAACGGACCGATGATGGCGATTACCACGCCCGGCACGCCCAACAGCGCGGCAGGCAGTAGCAAAAAGGTGAAATAATTGATGAACGTGGAAATGGATTGTCGCAACGCGCACGAAAGATTGAACTCCTCGCTGCTGTGGTGGATGATGTGGCGGTTCCACAAAAAATTGATTTCGTGGCTCCAGCGATGCACCCAATAACCCTGAAAATCAACCGCGATGAACGCGACCACATACAGCAGCCAAGTGGCCTCGATGTGGAAAATCGCTGCCCGCTCCACCAACCAAGCGTAACTAAGAATCCCCACGCTTAGCCCCAACACGTCCTTCACCACGTTGGTGATGCCCGAACTAAAACTCGATATGCTGTCCAACCCGCGAATGACCCGCTCGCCGCGCCGCCACGCCACGATGTTCTCGATGAAATACAACAGAAAAAAAATGGGAATAACCAAATTCAGAATAGCGCCGTAAGCTTCCATGGCAAAGTCGTTTGAATGGATTTGCTGTGCAAAAATAGCAAACGTTCGGCTTTTCAATCTTTCGTGCCGATAGGTGAATTTTCCAACAACGCTGTAATTTAGCCCTGCAAACAAAAAACGTCGCGCCTCACTGCGCGGCACTTGGAACTATAAACAGACCTGACCCATGCCAGTATTCCAACTCATATACCGAAGCAAAGCCAACGCCTATTTCAACGACGACGACTTGATAGTGCTGCTGCGACAGTGCCGGTCAAAAAACATCGAGAAAAACGTCACAGGTATCCTGCTCTATGGCTACGGCAATTTTATCCAACTATTGGAAGGCGACGACGACGTGGTGCGCGACCTCTACGCGCATCGAATCTCGCTCGACCAACGACACCGCGAGCCAGTCATTTTGCATCAGGGATACATCCCCAAACGACTTTTCAAGGATTGGTCCATGGCTTTTCAGCCGCTCAATGCCGAGCGAGTGCGCAATTTGGGCGGCTACCTAAACCCCGCTACGCAAGAGGCCGAGACAGGCAAGAATCTATTGTCGCCCATGCGTCTGTTGGAAGTGATACAGGGATTTGCGACAGACATGAACAGGCGGTAAGACTCTGAAAGGGTATCCCTGCCTTGCCAACGAGCAGGTTCAAATCCTCTTTTAATCTGGGCATCTCATTGCTCTCAAAGCGTTCGTGCCACACCTTCGAAGTGGGGTTTTAAGCGGTGCATTTCAAATAGCCGCAAGTAACATGAGGATGTCTCATAAGTGATGTTTGTTTGACAGGATTGGCAAGATTCGCGCTCTTTTTCGGGTAAAAAACCTGTAAATCTTGTTAATCCTGTCGAAATTTAAACTTGTGAGGCAGCCTCGTACATAAGCGACAATTTGAAATGCACTCGGTTTTAAGACAGTTTTTCAAGATTCGCGCTTGATCTTCCAGCGTTTGTGGCTCCACAGCCAATTTTCCGGCTGCTCCCTAATAATGGCTTCCAAATGGCGAGCATAAGCGCGAGTGATGTCCATTTCGGCAGCCTCGCGCGGGTTTTTCCAGATTTCGAAGAATTCAACCTCGTAAAAGCCGCGCTTGGTGCGCCTCACATGAAAATAAAGTACGGGAAACCCGAATTTTCGCGCCAGCACATCGGTGCCCGGCAACGAGGCGGTGTCTTGCCCGAAGAACGGCACCCAATGCGCGCTTTTCCGGCTGCTTGGCGACTGGTCGGCCAGCAAAATATAAACAACTGGTTTGCCCGCCCGCTTGCGCATTTCCTTGAACGTATCTTCCATACCCACCATCTCCATACCCGTTCGGGAGCGGGCACTATTGAGATAGCGGTCCATCAGCTTGTTCGACAGCGGCTTGAAAGCCGTCACCGTGGCCCCGTGAAAGTGCGGGGGCATGGTGATGCCACAAATTTCCCAATTGTTGTAATGGCTCCCGGCGAGAATGATGGGCTGCCCTTGGTCGAGGTATTGATTCACCAATTCGGGGTTGAGCACAGGGCAGCGGCGATGGATTTCGGGGATAGGCGTGGTGAAGAGTTTGAGACTTTCAAGCGTGTTGTCGGCCAGATTTTGGTAAGAAAGCCACATCAATCGCTTTATCTCCGCGTCGTCTTTTTCGGGAAATGCCCGCCGCAGGTTTTCGGCGACTACCCCTTTGCGATACCCGACAACACGGAGCAGCAGATACGCCAACCCATCGGATATAGCGTAAACTATCCGAAAAGGCACGAACCGAAACATCTCGATAATGACGCGCAGGAAGAAATAGCCGATGTAATCCGTCATTCGTCAGAAACGCCTCATCTTTCCTTTGGCAACATCAGCCAAAGCCTGCCATAGCGATTGATTTTACGGGCTTCTTGCAAGCCTATTTGACCTACGCCCGAGTACAAGTCCATCCGCTTGGTGGTCAAAATGGCCCCGCCTCGGTCTTGGGCGAAAATGATGCGATAGGTATAGCCCAAGAGCTTGCCATTCGCATCAATGTTGGGCAACTCAGCCAAGAGCGTGCTGCCAATAGGTATGAAGCGAGGGTCAACAGCCACAGAATAACCTGCCGTAAGCGGGAAAAACCCACAACCAAGCACCTCATTGTCAACAGGCGTGAAGAAAACATACTTGCCCTTGCCACCTTTCGACCGCTTCACGGAGCCGCCAAAGCCGAAATGTTGGCGCTGCCCATCAGGAAATTCCACCAAGCAGTTGCCTTGCAGCTGAGCGTTTGCCAATTCTTTTTTGCTCCGCAACCATGCCAACTCAAGGCCTCTTCCTTCGAGTGCCCCTTCTTCGATGAGCTCGGCTGGAGGGACGTTCGATTCGGGCCGTCGCAACATGGGCACCGTGTATTCGCTCGTGCGGACACGGCTCGCTTTGATAACGGGGGTGTAGTAGCCCGTCATACGAACGCGGTTGTTGTGCAAATCGGTGTTGATGCCGTAGAAGTCGAAAGTGGTAAGCATCACAGTGGGGTCGAGCAGTTGCACATTTTGCAGCAGTTCCACCGTGCGGAGCATTTCTTCTTTGGATATGCCAGATGCCCCCGTCTTGGGGACATCGGAGCGGCGCAGATAGTTGGCCTGCTCAAACATGGCTTTCAGCATCGAGGGGTCGAAAGAAAGATACGGAATCGTGTCAGGGCCTCCGGGCACAAGTACTTTGGAGGAAAGTCTGCGCTTGGTGGCTCTTGGTTTGGATGTTTCGACCGATATGGGTGCTTTGGAATCAGAAGGGCCTATCGTGGGAGTGGTTTCTTTCACCGCTGGCACTGCTTCGCTTGCGGAAGCCGGCTCGTAAGGTGCGTTGAACAGACCAGCCATGCCTGCGCTCAAGGCTAAGGAAGCGGGACGCTCGATACTTAGCCAAATAGTTGCGAGACAAGCGGTTAGCAAAGTCACGTCTGCGATGAAGAATCGTTTTAAAGTCAGCATAAGCTACGGGGGACGAAGCGAGATTTATCGTTTTGATTAAAAAAATGCAAAGTAAACGCCCAAAAAGGGTATTGGTTACATGGGCTTAGTGTTATTAAAATCAAAACGTGTCTGACCAGTTGCTTATATGATGCCGTTTCTCAGCCATTCGTTAACTTTCAAAAGCGCGACCATCGAGAGAGAATCCGTGATGTCGCCCCGCATGACCATTTCCACGGCTTCGCTGAATGGTAGGCGGCGAATGAGCAACTGTTCTGTTTCTTCGGGCTGTGATTTACCCATTACCAAATCCTGTGCCACATATACAACTCCATACTCATCTGTCACGGAGTTTGAGATGTGCATCTCCAGCAAGGGTGCCCAGCGTCGAGCAATGATGCCCGTTTCCTCCAAGAGTTCCCGTTTGGCCGATTCGAGCGGGTCAGTATCCACCAAGCCGCCGCCTTCGGGGATTTCCCACGAATATCTTTCCAGCGTGTAGCGATATTGGCCCACAAGCCAAGTGTAGCCTTCGTCGTCGAGGGGCACGATGCCGATGGCCGTGTTTTTAAAATGAACAACCCCATAGATGCCCGCGCCGCCAGATGGGTTGAGCACGTCTCGGTGTTCTACCCGGATCCACGGGTTTTCGTAAACTGTCTGAGCGGAAAGGGTTTTCCAAGGGTTGAGGCTTTGGTCGGGCTGACGACCTTTCCATTGAAATGCCATGTGTTGACGTATAGTACGGTTGGAAGGTTGCAGGGAAGGGTTTCGGCAGGCACAACGAGCGATTATTCCAAGACGCCCTGCCTTTTCATCTTGTAGTAATGCAGGCCAGCGCCAAACACCCACCCTTCTTTGCCCGTTTGGGTGCGAATTTTGACCCAATGGTCGGTCACTTTTTCGAGGCCAAGACTGATTTCCTGCGTCCAATCGGTTTTTTGGTTCAAAAATGTCACAGGTTCATAAAGTTGGAGTTTGGCGATGGTCTCTCCTTTCAGGCCGGGTTCCTTGCGCACTTTCAGCCCTTCAATGGTGACATAGAGCGTGGCATATTTGGTGTTTGTGGCGGAAGGTTGGGTCACGGCGGGGCTGGGCTGGTTTGAGATGGTGGGCCTGGCAGGCTGTGCGCCGGGCTGAGGTATGGGGGCGGCAATGGTCGGGGTGGTAGCCACAGGCGGGGCTGGTGTTGGGTTTTGTGTGTTCACGGGCGGGGGCGGGGGGCGTCGTGCCGCGGCTGTGTCGCGTTGGGTGGGGCGCTCGGTCGGCTCGTCTTCGTTCAATTCCCGTGCGTGGCGCACAAAATCAGCGCGTTGAGTACCGCATTTTGAAATAGCCCACAGGACTACACAACCAAAAAAGACCAAGATGATGAGCGTCTCGACTCTGGGAATTTTCATGTGAAAAAGCTTTGGTGGTCTTCTGTTTTGAGGTTATCTCCCTATTTTTCCGGCCAAAATTAAGGAACAATCATCAATCAACGAGGGCATTACGCTCGTTCGGGGCTGCACGATGGACCGGGCCAAGCCCTTTCAAATGCCGCGACGCTCCATCTATGGCCCACATTGACTGTTTTTTTAAATGACCGACAGCCTCCAACATCAAATCGCCTTGACATTAGTGCCGCAAGTAGGCCCTGTCACTTCCAAAGTGCTCGTCAGCTATTGCGGCAGCGCCGAGGCGGTGTTTCGCGCTTCCCGAAAAGAGTTGGTCAAAATACCCGGCGTAGGCCCCATCACGGCGGATTATCTGCTCTCCGCAGCCCCACTTCAATTGGCCGAACGCGAGATGGCTTTTCTCGAACAACACAACGTGGAGGCGCTTTTTTACACGCACGAACAGTATCCCGCACGGCTCAAGCAATGCCACGATTGCCCTCCGATGATATTTTTCATAGGTTCCTCGCTCGATTTGTTGGCTGCCCGTCGGGTGGTCGCCATCGTCGGCACCCGCCAGCCCACCGAGTATGGCAAGGTAATATGCGAGGAAATAGTGGAGGGATTGAAAGCATACAACGTGGTAGTGGTCAGTGGGCTGGCTTTTGGCATAGACATCACGGCGCATCGCAAGTCTTGCGCCTTGGATATGCCCAATATCGGTGTGCTGGGGCATGGCTTGAACAATATCTACCCCAGCCAACACCGCAGCGTCGCGCTCAAGATGCTCGAAAACGGCGGATTGGTGACAGAGTACATGCACGACACCAAGCCCGACCGCGAGCATTTCCCCATGCGCAACCGCATCATCGCCGGGCTGAGCGACGCGCTCGTCGTGGTAGAAACGGCTGCCAGCGGAGGCTCCATGATTTCCGCCGAATTGGCCACACAATACGAACGCGAGTTGTTCGCCGTGCCCGGTCGGGTGCGCGATGCCAAGAGCGCGGGCTGCAATCTGCTCCTCAAAAAAGAAGAGGCAAAACTCGTGGAATCTGCCGCCGACATCGCCGCTGCCCTTCGCTGGGACGAGGCCGACCAACAAAAATCCGTGCAAACCCAACTTTTCCTCGACCTTAACCCCGCCGAAACCAATATCCTCAGCATCGTGCGCGAGCAACCGGAAATTTCGATTGACCACCTTTCGAAGGCTGCCCAACTCACACCCGGCGAATTGGCCTCCATTATATTGGGCCTAGAGTTCAAAGGTGTCATACGGACGCTGCCCGGAAAGCGGTACATGGTTTCAGCATGATTATTTCATCATCAAGAATGGTAGGATTCGTGAAAAAACTGACCTTTATCCTGTTGTTGCCTGCTCTCCTTCTTTCTTCTTTCCAATTCTTGGAAGATGAAAGACCTCTTCTCACCGCTGGTGCCCAACCCAAAAATATCATCTTGATGATTGGCGATGGCATGGGGCTGACTCAAATCACGGCAGGTCTTTACTCCAATGGCAACAGCCTCCACTTGGAGCATTTTCCCATCACAGGGCTTATCAAGACCCATTCGGCCAAACATATCGTGACCGATTCGGGCGCCGGCGCAACGGCTTTCTCTTGTGGCTGCAAAACCTTCAACGGGGCCGTCGGGGTGTGCAAAGACAAATCTCCTTGCCTCACCATACTCGAACAAGCCGAACAAAACGGGCTGGCCACTGGCTTGGTGGCGACCTCCAGCATCACCCACGCCACCCCGGCCTCGTTCATCGCTCATGTGCCCGACCGCTCCGATATGCAGGCCATCGCCACCTTTTTTCTACAAACCGATATTGACCTCTTTATCGGTGGCGGGCTAAAATACTTCAACCAGCGGACGGCTGACCAACGCGACTTGGTGCGCGAACTGACCGCCAAAAACTATTACGTCACCGATTTTTCCCAAAAACAACTGAGCGACGTAACGCCGTCACCCGAACGCCCTTTTGCTTGGTTTGCGGCCAATGAAGAACCCGAAAGCGCCACCAAAGGCCGCGATTACCTGCCATTGGCCGCACAAATGGCACCTCCATTTTTGAAAAAACGAAGCGAAAAAGGTTTCTTCCTGATGATAGAAGGCTCGCAAATTGACTGGGCTTGCCACGCGAAAAACGCACCCAGTCTGGTGCGCGAGATGCTCGACTTCGACATGGCCATCGGCGAGGTGCTGAAATTCGCGGAAGCAGACGGCCAGACGCTCGTCATCGTCACTGCCGACCATGAAACCGGCGGCATGGCGCTCGAACAAGGACGCGGCAAAGACAGCCTCGAAATGGTGTTCGTGACGGCTCAACACACGGCTTCCCTCGTCCCGGTGTTTGCATACGGCCCGGGTGCCGAGCAGTTCAACGGCGTGTACGACAACACGGATATTTATACAAAAATGAAAGACCTATTCGGTTTTTCTAAAATAACGGAAGAAAAACCCAAAAGCCACTAAGCGCATGGACTTCACGCGACTGTTCGAGATACTTGAATATCAACAACAGCGATACCCCCATCAGGTGGCGCTGGCAGAGCGTGTGCAAGGCGGATGGCAGACGTGGAGCACACAAGAACTGCTCAAAACGCGCGACGAACTGAGCACCGGGATGCTTCACTTGGGCTTTCACAAAGGCGACCGCGTGGGCATCCTTGCGCATTGTGGCAGCCCGCAGTGGGCTATGGCCGACGCGGCGATGCTCCAGATAGGGGTCGTGCCGGTGCCCATTCATGCCACATCGAGACGCGACGAGATAGCGCACATCGCCCGCGACGCGGGTTTGCGCGGATTTTTTGTGAGCAACGCTGCCATGTTCGAGCGACTGCGTGAGGCAGCCGTGTCGCCGGAGTTTGTTTTTTCTTTTGAAAATGACGAGCGTGATGGCTGGCGGCCGTGGGGGCAGCTGCTTCAAGCGCCCAGCACCCGCGATTGTGAAAAAATCCAATACATCCGCGATGGAATAAGTGAGCGCGACTTGGCCACTCTGCTCTACACTTCCGGCACCACAGGGATGCCCAAAGGCGTGATGTTGTCTCATGCAAACATTGTCAGCAATATCAAATCCGTGCTCGCCATTGTGCCCGTCGGACCAGACGTGACGGCATTGAGTTTTTTGCCGCTCAGCCACATTTTCGAGCGCATGGTGACGTATGTGTACCAAGCGGCGGGCACGCCTGTCTGGTACGCCGATGCGGTGGAAAACTTGCCACGCCTGTTGCCAGATGTGCGCCCGCACATCGTCACAGCCGTGCCGCGCATTCTCGAAAGAATGCACGAACGGCTGATGGAAGAGCGCAACCGCAGCGGGCCGCTCAAAAAAAAGGTGATGGATTGGGCCATTGCGCTCGGCGAGCGGTTCCCATACTCGGGTGGCAGGGCGATGCCGCTGGACTATCTACTCAAACGCTGGGTGGCCGATGTGTTGGTGTTCAGGCATTGGCGCAAGCGAATGGGCAGCCGCATCCGGTACATTGCCGTCGGGGCGGCAGCCTTGCAGCCGCGCCTCGGCAGGCTTTTTTCCGCAGCCCGCATTGACGTGCGCGAGGGTTATGGCCTCACGGAAACCAGCCCAGTAATCGCCTTCAATCGCTTTGAGCCGGGTGGCGTACATTTTGGCACGGTAGGCATCCCTGCGCCGGGCGTGGAAGTGCGCATCGTGGAGGCCGATGAGCAGGGCGAGGGCGAAATAGAGGTGCGTGGGCCCAACGTGATGGTGGGCTATCACAACTTGCCCGACGAGACGGCTGCCCGCTTTTCCGACGATGGCTGGTTCAAGACGGGTGATATGGGCAAGTTCGAGTTCAAGCGTTTTTTGAAAATAACAGGGCGGAAAAGCGAAATTTTCAAGACCACGACGGGCAAATTCGTCGCTCCGGCTTTTGTGGAACAACAACTCGCCCTGTCGCCTTTCATCAGCCAAGCGATGTGCGTGGGGCTGAATCGGCCTCACGTCGGGGCGCTCATTGTGCCCAACTTCGATATGCTGGAGGCGTGGTGCCGCGAAAACAACGTGCATTGGACTTCACCGCAGTTCATGGTGCTGAACCCCAAAGTGGAAAAACTTTTCCGGCAAGAAATAGAGCGCGTCAACGAGGAAAGGCTCGGCCCTATCGAGAAGGTGCGCGTTTTTCATTTGCTGCACGAGCCTTGGACTTCCGAAAACGGGCTGCTCACCCCCACACTCAAATTGAAGCGGGAGACCATCGGAAAAAAATTCGAGGCAGTCATCGAACAGATGTTCAAATAAGGCGAGACTTAGTTTTCAAATTTCCTTGTCCGTTCCATCATCAGCGCCATGGCTTCCTCTTTGGAGGCGTACATCCCGTGTATGTTGACCAAGTGGTCGGCCAACTTATCATAGCGCCGAAGCATCAGCATGGCCCATATCTGGTTGTAGTCAACTCCTTCAAAAACAAGTGCTTTGTTCGCAGCGTACTTGTCGGCGTTGTTCACAAAATCCTTGGGCATTTCCGTCCAGTGGAGATGGGGCCGCAGATGGTGCCCGATGTGGTAGCCGTCGTTGAAACACTGTTTGTTGTAGGCGTTGTTGATGCAAGTGATGCTGTTGAGGTAGTTGTTTTCGGGCGCGTGCGATGCCACGAAAGCGTGTTGTGCCCAGTTGCCCGTCATCATCAAGAAACGCACAATGACCAACGGCACCACAAAGACAACTACCGTGGATGGCCAGTCGAACCAAGCCAGAGCGACGCAGGCGGCAAGGAAAGCGATTTCGCCGACTACTGCTCTTTTCAAAAAAGACCGCTTGTTTTTGAGCCGAAGGTATCGGGCGAGTTCCACGATGCCGATGAAAAAAAAGCGGAAGAAATACTTCATGAAGTCGGCAAGACTGTCGCGCTGATAGCGCATCGTCGAGCTGGTGTCAAGCGCAAGATTGTTCTCCGCATGGTGCATCCCTATGTGATGGCTAAAATAGGTGTCGGGCGTTTGCCCCATGAAAGGACACAAGCCCCAAGGGATGATTCGATTGCTCAGTGCGTATTCTCTTTTGAAGAAGGGATTGTGGCTTGTGTTGTGAAGCATCAGGATAAAAGGCCCCAACAAGAGCACTTGCAAGCCCACAAAGACTGCGGTGAGCACCCACCAATAGATGCCTTCCGCAAAAAAAATTGCTATGGAAACGGGAATGACGGAAAATACGATTTTCAGGCACAGGAATACGAAGGGCAAGTCTCGTTTGTCCCGGATGAATCGAAGGAAAAAACGTTCGATGGCATTGTAGTCCTTTTCGTGAAAAACAGGGTCGTGGATTTCGCCTAATGTTCGCATGGTGTCGGCAGAAAAAAAGTGGGGCAAGAGGTGCCTCGCCCATAAAAAACTGAAAAACAGGAAATTACTTGTACCTCGCGCCGCCAAGTTTTAGGTATGACTATAAGTGCAATCTGCTCAAAATCAGGGAGAGCAATCATGAGCGCCCGACAACCCTAGCGAATCGAAGTATAAAATGGTCAGGTGGTAGGCGGCGCAAGGTACTTATCTTTCAACACGTTGGTGTGGTGAATTTGATGGCCGACGATGACGTAGAACAACGCACGGGGCGTCACCTTCCAGCCCGCCGCCGTGCCAAGGAATTTTGACTGTTCCTCGCTGCATTGCTGCAAGAGAAAAAGTGTGTTGTCGCGCACGGTTTTCCATTCTTTCATCAAGTCCTTGATGCTGCGTTTCGACACGTCCACCTCTTCCATCCAAATGTCCTGATTGAATCCCGGCAGGGCGATGCGGTCGCCTCGCATGAAGGACAGGATGCGATAGGAAAACACGCGCTCGGAATCAATCAGGTGAATCAGCAGCTGCTTGATGGTCCATTTGCCCGGAGCGTAGGCGTAATCGCCCATTTCCGCCGGCAGCCCGTTCATCAGCTGCTGGAACTCCTTGAAGGTTTTTTTCAGCAAGCTGCGTGCGGTCCCACGCGAGGGTACTACTTTCAAATAGGTCTCGTGAAAAGGGGCGTACTCGCCTTTTTTTGGTCGTTTCATAGCAATGCGAAATGGTTGGGGCGAAATTATGCGCTTTCGTAAAAACTTGGGTAGAGGATAGAGGGCGGAGGAATGTAAGACTTGCTCTTAGGTCGCATTCTGTTATAGCGGAGATGAAATCAGCCTTCTACCTCACGCCACTGGACATTATTTTTGTGCTGCAAGACACAAAGGCACAAAATGCGGTAAATCAATGAGTATTTTGCTTTGCGTCTTTGTGAATTCGTGGCAAATTTGAAAATGCCCAGTAGCGTGCTTCTATCTTCTACCCTCCACCTAAGTTTTTTTAGGTGCTTTCAATCAAACTCTATCGTATCCCCCGCCTTGTACGTCTTCTTGTCGCCAGCCTCTTTCTCGCCGGGTTTTTCTGCCGGAACAGCGTTCCGGCCTACTTCCTCTTCCTCGCCAAAAAGGCTGGCCTGTTGCACTGGCGCCGATTCAGTTTGAGCCGGAACAGACTTCCGGCTTACCTCGCCCGTCTCGATTTCCTTCACCCCGCCGAGCATCTGGTCGCTGAGGCGGTTGCCGACGGCTTTCCAACCTTTCACGTCCATGAAGTCGCCGAGCGAGACCTCGCCCGTCATGGCCTTGCCCTTTATTTTCAAGGTGTACTTGATGCGCGGGTTTTCTTTGACGGAAGCGAAAAGCAGTTTTGACTTCGGGTGGTCAGTGAGAAAGGAGAAGCGTTCTTTGAGTTTGTTGGTCTCGATGCGGAAACGCTTCACCATCGTCCAGCCCTTGTGGCCGTCGAAGTGGACAGCGTTCACCACAAGGTCGGGTGTGAGTTTGCAGAGCGTGAGGATTTCTTTCATCTCGAAACGCTGCTGCACGTCGGTGTCGGTCACCTCGTAGGAACCGTCGTTGTAGAGGATGAAGAGGCTGTCGCCCGTGTCGAATTCGCCGAGCAACGAGCCGCGCTCCTGCGTGTTGAGGCGGCCCGTGATGTCGTCGAACCACAGTTTTTGCGCACCGATGGTGCTTTTGCCGACTTCTTTTTGGCGGATTTGTTTCACCGGGTATTTGGTCAAAATATTGCCCTGCGAGTCGCGGCCTTTGATGGCTAATTCCCCAAAATCGTAGTCGAACACCTTGATTTTTGCCGTGCTGCCGGGGCTGAGCGTCACGGTCACGACTTCGCTCTCGCCGTTGGGATTCACCGTGAGATACAGCAACTTAGAGTTTTTCGCGTCGGAGCCGAGTTGGTAATCCTTGTCGCGGGTGATGGCCGTCACGTTGAAACGCTTGACATAGGTGCGCCCCGATTTGCCGTCCACGTAGGCCATGTTGTAGGTGGTGCGCTCGTCGTTTTTCTTCCACACCGCGACATGCACGATGTCTTTGCCGACGAAGGTTTTGTCGCCGATTTTCACCACCTTCATCACCCCATCGCGGCGGAACACGATGATGTCGTCAATGTCGGAGCAGTCCTGCACGAACTCGTCTTTTTTCAAGCCATAACCGATGAAGCCGTCGGCGCGGTTGACGTAGAGTTTGGCGTTGTTCGCCACCACCGCTGTTGCTTGGATGGTGTCGAACTGGGCGATTTCGGTGCGGCGTTCGCGGCCTTTGCCATGTTTTGCCAACAAGTTTTCAAAATAATCAATGGCGTACTCCGTGAGGTGCGCGAGGTGATGCTTGGTCTGTTCGAGTTCCTCGTTCAGTTTGGCGATTTCCTCGTCGGCTTTGAAGGAGTTGTACTTTGAAATGCGCTTGATGCGGATTTCGGTGAGGCGCACGATGTCGTCCTCCGTCACGTCGCGCAACAACTTGATTTTCTTTGTTTCTTTTGAAAAACCCGCTTCCGATGGCGTGATGACGTATTTTTTCAAGCCCACGTCAATGGTCGAAATAACGGCCTCCCAAGTCTCGCACTCTTCGATATCGCGGTAAATTCGGTTTTCGATAAAAATCTTTTCCAGCGAGGAAAAATGAAGTTTTTCCTCCAAATCGTGTTTCAGAATTTCCAACTCCATCCGAAGCAATTCCTTCGTGTTTTCGGTGGAGATGCGGAGCAACTCGTTCACGTCGGTGAACAGTGGTTTGTTGTCCACGATGACGCAGCAGTTGGGACTGATGCTGACCTCGCAATCGGTGAAAGCGTAGAGCGCATCAATGGTCACGTCGGGGCTGGTGCCGGGCAGCAGTTCGATTTCCACGTCCACGTTGGCCGCCGTCTTGTCGGTCACTTTTTTGATTTTGATTTGCCCTTTTTCATTGGCCTTCACGATGCTCTCCATCAAGTCGGCAGTGGTGACACCAAAAGGTATTTCTGTGACGTGGAGCGTTTTTTTGTCTTCCTCTTTGATGCGGGCGCGGACACGCACTTTGCCGCCGCGCGCGCCGCCGTTGTAGCTCGAAGCGTCAATCATGCCGCCCGTGGGGAAATCGGGAATCAACTCCGACTTCCGGCCTTTCAAACACGCGATGCTTGCCTTGATGATTTCGATAAAATTGTGCGGCAAAATTTTGGTACTCAAACCCACCGCGATGCCCTCCACGCCGTGAGCCAGCACGAGCGGGAATTTCATAGGCAACGTCACGGGTTCGCGTTTGCGACCGTCGTAACTGAGTTGCCACACCGTCGTGTCGTGGTTGAACGCCACGTCGAGGGCAAATTTTGTCAAGCGTGCCTCGATGTAGCGCGGCGCGGCGGCGTTGTCGCCCGTGCGGTAGTCGCCCCAGTTGCCCTGACAATCAATGAGCAAGTCCTTCTGGCCCATGTTCACCAGCGCGTCGCCGATGGCCGCGTCGCCGTGCGGGTGGAACTGCATCGTCTGGCCGATGAGGTTGGCGACCTTGTGGTAGCGCCCGTCGTGCTGCTCGAACATAGCGTGCAGGATGCGGCGCTGCACGGGTTTCAGCCCGTCCTCGATAGCTGGCACGGCGCGTTCGAGAATGACATAGGAAGCATAATCCAGAAAATAGTTCTGGTACATCCCCGACAGGGTGATGACGGTATCCTCGTGGTTGTGCGAGGTGGTGGGGGGCGTGGAGTTGTCGCGTTTTTGCTTTGCCATGTTCGCGTAACGTCGGAAGGGTTCGCAACGAAGCTGTCCCGAAGGGTTGATGAGGGTTTGTCAAAGTTTATGAAGGTTGATATTTTGATTCCGAAAGGCAAAGATTCATGCCGTTTTTCACTCCGCATATCAACTTTCATCAACCGTATCAACTTTATCAACCTTTTGAGACAGGCTCGTCCTAATACGGGCAGCAAAAGTAGCGCAAAATGTTTTGAAATAAAAAAACTTTTTGTTTTTAAAACCTGCTTGAAACAAGAAGCAAAACCAACAGGCGCGATGGGGCGGCCTCCTCAGCGCCGCAATACCTTGAAACCGATGCCCCGCCCTTGCCCTTGCATGATGGCGAGGTTTATCCAAGCCAACGCGAATTGTTCCAGCAGTGCCGCCTTGTCGTCGCCGCCGAAGTCGTAACATTCGGCAAAACCCGCATCGAGCGCCAACTGCCGGGCGACTTGTTTGCCTTTGTCGGAACTGCCTGCCATGAACATATCGAGCGCCCCGCCGGGATATTGAGGGTCGCGCATATTCTCAAAGCCCGTTGTGTTGAAACACTTGACGAGATGTGCGCCTTTGGTCAGGTCTTTCAGCGCCTCGAAAGTGTTGGCGTAAGGCTCGGGGCCTACCCTGACGGAGTTCATGGCATCAATGACGACTTTGCCTTCTACCTTGCCCATTTGTTCCACGACCGAAAAAATGGCTGGCGGTGTGGCTGCTATGAGCACGACTTCCGAAGCCGCCACCGCGTCGGCGATGGTGTGCGCCGTGATGTTGGGCAAGTCAAGGAGTTCTCTTCCTTTAAAATGGTTCAAGTCGCGGACGCCGAGGTGAATGGTGTGGCCTGCCTTGGCCCAATTTTCGGCAAGCGCGCCGCCGACGTTGCCGGTTCCGATGATGGCGATGTGCATAGTGGTTGTTGTTGGTTGTTGGTTGTTAGTTGTTGGTTGTGGGTTGTTGGTTGTGGGTTGTTGGTTGGTTCAATCGGGCCTATGCAATTTGTCTGGCCAAAAATACCAGATTGGGATAGCGAAGAAAATCAGGTAAGACAAATAAGGCGAGACGAAGGCTAATGGCGCTGCCGAAAAATAGAGCGCAGTGGCAACGCGGTTGCTGGCTTGGTAGCGGTGGTGGTGGGGTATGAGTGCGGTGGTGGTGGCGTACTTGCGCAGCAAGGTGAATGCGAGGGCTGACCCGCCCAGCACGATGCCGTAAAACATACAGGCCTGCGGCATCAGCGGATGCAAGGCCAAGAATGCCGTCGGCAATGGAATGAGCGACATCCAGAACAACAAGTGGCTGTTGTGCCAAACTAGCTTGGAAGTACTGTGCCGGATTTGGTCGAACATGATGTGGTGATTGAGCCACATGATGCCGAGCACCACAAAACTCATCGCGTAGGCGCCCAATTTGGGAAGCAAAGCGCCAAGCGCCAGCCACAGGTCTTTTTCCGAGAAATCTCCCGCGATGTCCGGGATTTTCAAATCGAACACCATGACGGTGATGATGATGGCAATGACTCCGTCGCTGAATGCCTCGATGCGGTTTTTGTTCATGACAAGGTTGCTTTTATACCCTGATTCGCTATGAGTTGGCAGATGGCCATGATGGCATGACCTCAATACAAATACCCATCTCGCGCTTCCATTTTCGCGGGCAATGCCTGTTGGCCGAGCATTTCCCGCAAATCGCGTTCGATGGTGTTGCATATAGCTGTCATGGGCACGTCGGTGATGCGGTGCTCGAACGGGTCTTCGTTGACCTCGCCCACCTTGCCGAGTGTGGCGAACACGAAAGAAATCAACACGGACACTGGCGGCATGAGCGCGGCGATGTTCATTTTGGCGAAATCGCCGATGAGGCAAAATGGCAGCAAAAGCATGAACACCAGTAGGAAAAGCCGTGTGAAAAAATCGTATTGACGCAGCAGGGGCGTGTTTTTGATGCGCTCGCAACTTCCCTGAAAATTGTTGAACCCTGCCAGCGTCGGCTCGAGGCTGATATTGTCGAACGGCCCCAGCAGTTCGGTGCGCATGGCTTCCTTGATGCGAATGCCTTGCGTCTGGAGCAGCAGGTTCGGGATGTTTTGCTTGCCTTGCAGCGCTGCCACCTCCTGTTCGGAAAGCAGCTGGCGGTAGTCGTCGCCGTGCGGCTGTTGGCGCAAGTGGAGGCGCAGGGCGTGCGCGAAGGCGATTTGGCGGTAGGCCATTTCGGTCTTGAAAGCGGCGGCGTGTTCGGGGCTTGCCTTGCCCGTTGCCACGGCGTGGTCGGCGTTGGCGATGATTTGGCGCAGCAGGATGCGGCTGTTGTTTACGATGCCGCCCCAAAGCGTGCGGGCTTCCCACCAGCGGGCGTAGGCGCTGTTGTTGCGAAAAGCGACAAAAATCGCCAGCGCACTGCCCAGAATGGCCGCTATCGAAAAGGGCAGCCCCACTTGGGCAACGCCTTGCTGGAACAAAAAATAGACGGCTGCGGACACCCCCACAGAGAGCGTCAGCTCGGCGCGGAGGTAGCGGGCGATTTTGAGCGGGTTGAAAATGCGCTTGACTATCATGGTGTTGACTTTACTTTCCCATTGTAAGCGATGCCAAATGTCAGCAGCCGGTCATTGGTTTTTACGGTGCTGACCACGATGTTTTCGTGCGTGAAGATGTAGTTGGCCGAAAAACTAAGGCCTTTCCAGATGGGCCATTCGAGGCCGATTTCGGCCTGCCAGCGAAAATTGTTGGAGCGTTGGAGCGAGGGCTGCACGAAGGCTTCGTAGTGGAGTCGCAGGTGATTGTTTGCCAGCGCGTGTTTGCCAAAAATCCAAGTCGTGGCACGCCAAGTTTGGATATTGGGCGAACCGTCGTACTCCGAATAGTTGTAGGCATCGTCGGCGAAGCGGGTGAGCTCGTACACCGCCGATAGCGAGACCTTCACCGTGTGCTGCGGCTGCCTGACGACCTGCCAAGTCGCGCCCACGCCCTCGAAGTGCCGAAAGTTGATTTTCCGCCGAAAATTGGTGGAGACGAACAACATGGCGAAGGGATAGACCCGGCGCTGCTGCCAGCCGTAGAAGAAGTTGCGGCTATAAATATCCTCGTCGGCCTTGCGGTCGAAAAATTCCTGATAGCGGTACGAGTTCTGCGTCTTGAACGCCCAGAAGGGGGCTGGCGCCAGGCTGGCCTCGGCTTTGGCGCGAAAGGCCAGCGCATCGAGGTTGCCCGTCTGCCAGCTCCCCCCTAAGGCGCTGGCGTATTGCAGCAGCAGGGTGTCGCTCTCGTTGATTTGGGCAAGGGCGGCCTGACAAAAGCAGCTCAATGCCACGACCGCCGCCCATGTTTTCAAGCGTTTCATTTTTCCAATGCTCTTTTCATATTTCGTTCGCCTGACTATACTCAACGAAAAGTGGTTTGCGAAAAAATGCCCGTTTAAATCCTTGAAAATCATTGTTATCAATCAAGGAAATCCCGCAAATCATTTTCATCTGGGTATAATTTTAGGTATGCCACGCTGGCCTCTTGACGGCTTTCTTACACTCCGAGTGCTTCCACCACCATCTTGGCCGCTGCCGCGCCGCTGAATTGCTGCTGGCCCGTGACGAGCCGCCCGTCGCGCACAGCAAAGGGCTTGAACATACCGCCCGTGATGAAATTGGTGTTGGGCAGTTTTTTTGCCTCCGTCTCAATCCAAAATGGCTGGATGCGTTGGCCCACAAAATTGTCGGCGAATTGTTCCTCACTATCGGCGAAGCCTGTCCAGGTCTTGCTATCCACGAGCAGCTTGCCATCGGTGGTTTTGGCTTTCAGGAGCACACAGGTTGCGTGGCACACGATGCCCAGCACTTTTTCTTTTTCATAAAACTCCACGACGAGGCGGTGCAGGGCTTCATTGTCAATAAAAGTGTACATGGGCGATTGGCCGCCGGTGAGAAACACCGCGTCGTAATCCTCGACCCGAATGGCCGAGATGGGGCGGGTCTGCTGGAGCAGGGCGGCGTGTTGGGCTGACTTTTTGAAGCCCAGCGAAAGGATATCGTGGGCCGAATAGCCGCTCGCGTCCTCCGGGTCGCTGAAGCCGTCGGCTTGCAGGGCGCCACCTTCGGGCGAGAAGATGTCCACCGTATAGCCGTTCTCGGTGAATTCCCAGTAGGGGTGCGTGAGTTCGGCCCACCAGAAGCCGATGGGCCATCCGGTTTGTTTGCTCACCGAGGCGTTGGCGGCAATGAGGGCGATTTTTTTGGGGCGGGCAATGTTGATATTGGCGCTCATGTCTGGAAGAATTTTTTTTTGAACCGTTTTGAAAATTGACGGTGCAAATGTTTCCCCGCGATGCGGCCAATGGCAATACATTTACTGCGAAGTGCGTCACTCACTTTTTGGTGAGCGAGTGCCGCCTGTGCCTCAAAAAGGTGCCCTATTTTGCAAGGTTTTATTCTATACCTCGTGCCGCCAAGTTTTGGGCGTGGCTTCAATCGCAATCTGTTCAAAATCAGGGGGAGCAATCATGGCGACCTGACAAATCCTAACGAATCAAGGTATAAAAATCAACCTGTTCAACAGAAATGCCCGACTTTCTCTACAACAAAAAACTCTACTACAACCCCGTCGAGTTCGCGCTCGACCGCATCGGCGGCGCGTGGAAAATGCCCATCCTTTGGCGCTTGAAAGACCGTGTGATGCGCTACGGCGAATTGAAAAAAGACATCCCGCACGTCACGCACAAGATGCTGACGACGCAGCTGCGCCAGTTGGAAGAGGAAGGGTTTGTCAGCCGCACGGTCTATCCGGTGGTGCCGCCCAGGGTGGAATACGCCCTCACAGAGCGGGGGCAAAGGGCCATCCGGGTGGTAGAGGTGATTCGTGACTACGGGTTGGAGTTGATGAAGGAGTTTGGGGTGGAGGGATAGCCGCCGATTGATTGTTTAAAGTTGTGCTGAGTACGCCGTTAACCATGTTAATCTTGCCACAAAGCCTCCACGAAATTGCCCCGTAAATCTTTGTGTCCTTGCGCCTTTGTGGCAAATTTTCAATCCAATTGTATTGCGTTTATAGTCAACGCAAATCAGCCCCGTCCGCTTCACTTGGCTGGGCAGGCCCCTAAGCACAGGGTCTGACAAGGTGGTTTTGAACGAACGGTGCCCGCCATCCTTTGAAAATCATGCAAATCAATCAAGGGCATCCCTGCCTTGCCAACGGGCAGGTTCAAATCCTCTTTGATCTGGGTATATCAACCTCATAAACCCTCACCGCCGCCGTCAAGGAACTCCGCAAAGGCCGCAAAGTGACCGACCAAACCACCGAACAGGTCTATAACGCCCTCCAGAAATACGCCATCAACCTCACCGAACTGGCCGAATCGGGCAAACTCGACCCCGTCATCGGGCGCGACGAGGAAATCCGCCGCGTGCTGCACATCCTCAGCCGCCGCAAGAAAAACAACCCCGTCATCATCGGCGACCCCGGCGTGGGCAAAACCGCCATTGTCGAGGGCATCGCCTGGCGCATCGTCCGCCATGACATCCCCGAAACCCTCGCAGGCAAAAAGATTTTTAGCCTCGACATGGCCGCCCTCATTGCTGGCGCGAAGTACAAAGGCGAATTTGAAGAGCGCCTGAAAGCCGTCATCAAAGAGGTCATTGACAGCAATGAGCAGGTCATTTTGTTTATTGACGAAATCCACACCCTCGTCGGAGCGGGCGGCGGGCAAGGCGCGATGGACGCTGCCAACATCCTGAAACCCGCCCTCGCGCGCGGCGAACTCCGCACCATCGGCGCCACCACGCTCGACGAATACCAAAAATACTTCGAGAGCGACAAGGCCCTCGAGCGGCGTTTCCAGTCCGTCTATGTGGACGAGCCAAGCATGGAAGACACCATCTCCATCCTGCGCGGCCTGCGCGAGAAATATGAGAACTACCACAAAGTGCAAATTCTCGATGAGGCCGTCGTGTCTGCCGCCGAACTCTCGCACCGCTACATTTCCGAAAGAAAATTGCCGGACAAAGCGATTGACCTCATAGACGAGGCTGCCGCCAAACTCCGCCTCGAACTCGACTCCGTGCCGGAAGCGGTGGACAAACTCGACCGCCAGTTGCGCCAGTTGGAGATAGAGCGCGAGGCCATCAAGCGCGAAAAAGACGAGCGCAAGTTGGAGGCGATGAACAAGCAAATACAAGACGTGCAGGAAAAACTCGACAGTTTGCGGGCAAAATGGCAGTCGGAAAAAGAAATCGTGGAGGCCATTCAGAATTGCAAACAGAAGTTGGAGGAACTACACCTGCAATATCAACGCGCCGAGCGCGAAGGCAATCTGGAAGTCGCCAGCCGCATCAAATACCAAGACATCCCGGCGCAGGAAGCCATGCTCAAGGCCGCCGAGGAAAAACTCGCCGAACTCGCGCCCGAAAACCGCATGACCACCCAAACGGTCACCTCCAACGACATCGCCGAAGTGGTGGCACGCTGGACGGGCATCCCCGTCGCCAAGATGCTCAAAGGCGAAAAAGAACGCCTGCTCCACCTCGAAGCCGAAATGCACAAGCGCGTCATCGGTCAGGACGAAGCGGTGGAAGCCGTCGCCGATGCCATCCGTCGCAGCCGCGCGGGCCTCAGCGACCCCGACAAGCCCATCGGCTCCTTCATCTTCTGCGGCCCGACGGGCGTGGGCAAAACCGAACTCGCCAAAGCCCTCGCCGATGTCCTCTTCGACGACGAAAAGGCCATCACACGCATTGACATGAGCGAGTATCAGGAAAAACACAGCGTGTCGCGGCTCGTGGGCGCACCGCCCGGCTACGTCGGCTACGACGAAGGCGGCCAACTTACCGAAGCCGTGCGCCGTCGCCCCTATTCCATTGTGCTGTTGGATGAAATTGAAAAAGCCCACCCGGACACTTTCAACATACTCCTGCAAGTGCTCGACGATGGCCGCCTCACGGACAACAAGGGCCGCACCGCGAACTTCAAAAACACCATCATCATCATGACCTCCAACCTCGCCAGCGACCAAATCCGCGAGGCATTCGAGGACTATGACGAAATGCCCGATAAGCGCAAACACGAGGTGTTCGAGGCCGCCAAGGCCGCCGTGATGGACGCTCTCAAAATGAATTTGCGACCCGAATTTTTGAACCGCATTGACGAGGTGGTGGTGTTCCACCCGCTACTCAAGGACCAGATGGCGCAAATTCTCGACATACTCCTGAAAAACGTCCGCAAGATGCTGGCCAAGCAGGAATTGCAAATCGAACTCACCCAAAGCGCCGCCCAGACGCTGGTGGACAATGGTTTCGACCCACAGTACGGCGCGCGCCCGCTCAAACGCACCCTCCAGCGCGAACTCGTCAACGAACTCGCCAAATACCTGCCAGTCCGTAAATCAAATTTTGTAGCCAACGCAGGTTGATTTTTTCCTGATACGAAAACAAGTCAGCGATGACACGGCGGTGTTTTTGAAGCAGTCGGTAAGCGAGAATAGTGTAAGCCACCCCCGACACGTTGATGGCGATACTTATCAGAAACATGAACCCCTCATAGCCTGCTCCTTTGTTCTGAAAAACCCAAATCTTCTGCTCGGCAAGTAACAAAATGAAGGGAATCAAATAAAGATAGCAAGCCAAAATCGGCACAAAGTGCCACCACCAACGCGTCGGCAACTGCCCCCAGCAAAGCGCGGCTGTGTAAAGAAAAAGCAAGGGCGGATGGACGAGCCGCATGGGTATCCCCAGTCCAAGCAGGAAGGGGAATTCAAACATTTTTTCGGACAAAAACAGGTAGTAAATCCCCAAGTGTGCCCCTATCCAAAACAGCCAAAACGACAGCAGGTAGTCGGCGGCAGTTTTGTTCTTTTTGCTGAGTAGCAGCAGGCAGAGGAAGAAAGAAATGACAATTCCGACGGTGTAGAACATCTGTTCGAGACAAAACGACATAAAAAAATAGGTGCTTCCGTTTGTACTGTCGTTTGATTGTATTCAATCTGCAAAGTTTGAAAAACCTAGCCCGCTTATTCGGCTTTTTTAAAAAATGCACCCGCCGATTCGTCAAAAAAAAACGCCGAAGGGATACTTTTATCGATCTTCAGCATCGATGATGCAACAGTTTGCTCATTTTAAATTGTTCACCACCGATAATAAAAAAAGTCTTTCCCGTCGGTACAAATCGCGGCATTTTCGTTCCGGCAAACCGAAAACGCCCGCCGAAAAAAAACGCTCGGGTAATTGACGAGATTAGGTGATTGTATCTGGTGGATTTCGATTCCACTATCCTTGTCTAAGATATGCCATCGTCCGTCGCTGCCGCCGATTACATGAAGCGATTTGCCGTCGTCATAAATTCTACTGGGCGTGCCCGATACATGAGTTGACCAAAGGATGTTGCCATTGTTTTTATCAACAGCGTAAACTTTTCCGTCTTCACACGCGAAATAGACTCTTTTTCTGTCGGCGACGGGGAAAGAGGTGAGCATATCGCGGGGCATTTCCGTTCGCCACAGTTCCTTTCGAGTCCATGTATGGTAACAGACTAATTCATTGTTTGCGACAAAGTAAAGTTGTTTGGCTTCCGGGTCAAGCAAAGGCTGTTTCGTGACACCTTCACCCTTGTAATTAATTGGATAAATAGTGTCGTGTTGAGTGATTGACTTGCTTCGATAGTCCAGCCAATTCAGGCCAGCAAATGTTTCCTTAGATTGAATGTTCTGAGAAATATGGGTGAAAACAAGACAAGTATCGCCGCGTTGACTAATAAGTGGGCGTGGGGTTCGATAAAATGCCTTATGGCCTTGCTCTATTTCAAAAACTTGAAGCAAGGAAGTATCGCCACTTTTTGTGTCAATGCTATATAGATATGCTTTGGGCACAACCAAGTCGTAGTAGATGCGGAAAACAAGTGAACCAATACCTTCTATAAAATCTTCCGCAGCGTCATGCATAGTGCTTTCCCACAACTTTTTGCCGTTCTGCATATCAAATGCCATCAAGCGGTTGCCCATAGGGATAAGCAAGGTGCTGTTGTCCTGATATGCTCTAAGATTATAGTAAAGCACGTTTGGGTTGACGGCGGTATCTTGATACTGCCAAATGATGTGTCCATCCTTTGTTGACAAAGCGCAAATGATGAACGGAGCGTGTTCCGTGCTATGCGTGACAATTATTTTATTGTCGTGAAAAATGGGGTAAATTGTTTCAATCTGGACTTTCCCGAAGGGCGCACTTCGCCAAATCAATACGGGTTCTTCAACTTGTTTTTTGTCACAACATAGCAAGGCGGACATTCCAAGCAAAAAAAGTATTGTTCTCATAAAATGCAAAAAGATCAGGGCTGACGAATAGATGTGGCGTCAGCCCTGACAAAATTGTTAGGTAGTATTACTTTGGCACTTGGAAAGCAGCGCCCGCTCCGCCATTGAACAAGTCAACAAACGCATCCTTGATGGGCTGCTGCGACCAGAATTGCTCTTGAAAGTGGTTGGTTTTTTTGGCTTCGTACGTTTTTGCGGCGCCTGCGAGCAGTTGTTCGGATTTGCTCAATAGGCCGTCGTGTGGCTCGTATGTGTAGTGAGTAACCGTATATGTCCGAGTACAAGGCCATTCCAACGTCATGCACCAAGCAAAACAATAGCCTTGTACTTGGGCATCCGGCTCGCCATAACAGGTTTCGCAACAGTCATATTCTTCGGTTACGTGTGTGATGACAGGAGTGTACCCATCGCTTGCTATGAGGTTCCAATAACCATTCAAGCCTTGATGGACCATCTCGCATTCGAGCAGTTCGGCCATTTCACGGTCGCGGTTGCGAATGGCTTGAATTTTTTGATGGATAGACTTGAGTGCGTTAGCAACCCCCGCAGCAAAATTGGGAAGAGGCAAAGGACCTGTTCCCGGCTTTAAAAACTTGCCAACTGCTTCGGCAGCAGTGATAATGGACTGGGCAATGCCATCTACAAACCTGTCATTGATGAGTTGCCGACGGTCTTCAATTTCATCGCGGTAGCATTCCAGATAACCTGTGTCATCGCCCCAAAGCACTGCTTGCGCCCTTGACCCCAAAAGTCGGGTAAGCACCAAGGCATCTTCGTCTTCATTTCCCCAAATCACCGCATAGGGTATTGAGGGTGTGCCCAAATTGGTTATTATTGGGCTATTCGGCTGATATTCCCTATACTTCTGTTCGTTTGCGTTGACCGCATTCACCCAATCCTGAAATGCCTCCACAATTCGGCAGGCATTGCACTGATTGGCATTGGACTTGAATGCAAGCACTTGATTGATGAGTGTGTTCATCTGATCAAATGTATTTTGAGGCAGCATTGCCTCCAGCGCTTTAGACCCTTGGTTGGGCACACCATCAAGAATTAGTGCAGAAAGACGGCTATCCGGAGCGTTGGCCATTTGACGAAGGATGATACCACCGCCGTCGTGACCAATGCCCAGCACATCTGTATGGTTTTCGTCAATCAGCTGCGTGTTCATTTGATTGGCGGCGCTAATCACTCCGTTCTGAGGGGCATAAAAAAAGGTATTGATTCTATTGAAATCGTAACCTTCATTCTGGGCAGCCGTGACAGCTCTATTCCAGCTTGCAGAAGTAGCTCCAATGCCATTTAGCCACAAAGTATTTCGATTTTGGGCATTTATAGCCCCGTGCATTTTTAAAGGAACAAAGAGCGTATCTTTGCTTCATTTTGAGCATGAAAAAACGTTTAAGTTCAGTTTCGTATGAAGGGATGCGCCTGCGAGCGGTAGAGATGTTCCGTTCAGGTAAGAACCGCCAAGACATCATGTCCAGTTTGGGGATACCCAAATCAACGTTGTCACGATGGCTTGCGCGATACGATGCAGACAATCCTGCTTGGTACAAGAGCCTTCCGCCGGGCGGAACCCAGAGCAAATTAGGAACCGAAGACCTGCGGCGCCTGGTGGAAGAGTTGAACAAGGGTTGTACAGCGCAGGGATTTGAAGGGGAAATATGGACGCGGGGTCGCGTTGGTGTTGTGATTGAGCGACTTTTTGGGGTAAAGTATGACCCATCCCATGTGGGGCGGTTGCTGAAAAAGGTCGGATGGTCGCTGCAACGGCCTTCCAAACAGGCTCGCCAGCGTTCGGAAGAGCGGGTGCAGAAGTGGTATGCAGAGGACATAGGTCGCATTAAAAAAAAGTGAAGCGGAAAACCGCGTATTGTTTCATGCCGATGAGTGTGGGGTTTGCTTGCTGCCCTTTTGCGCCAAAACTTGGGCCCCCAAGGGCCAGACTCCGGTGCTTCAAGAATTCAAAAGCCGCGAGCATCTGAATCTGTTCGGCATGATTTCAACCCGGGGTGATTTGTGCTGGCAAATCCAACGCCTCCCTTTCAAGGCTGAAGATTTTGAGGAGTTTTTCACTTGGTTGAGCACCGAAGAACTGACGAACACCAAAATGCTGGTCGTATGGGATGGTGCTTCAATTCATAAGGGTCAGCCGGTAAAAGATTTTTTGCAACACAACCCCGGTATAATACACCTCGAAGCACTACCACCTTATTGCCCACAACTAAATGCCATAGAATTACTTTGGGATTACCTCAAGTGCCACAAACTCAAAAACCGGATTTTTCTCAATTTGGACGATTTGCAAACTGCCGTAGAATATGCACTTCACGAAATCGCTGATGACCCCGAACTCATCCGCTCTTTTTTCACTAAATCATCCGTCTCGTTCCTTTAAATATGCACGGGGCTATAACGTCGTTGCAAACAAAAATACCAACGACAAAAAAGAAAGGTATTTCATGTGATGAGGATTGTGTTTAGTACAATGTAAAATAAATATCTTGATTTTATTTTGCCACAAAGGCGCAAAGACTCTAAGAAATTGACTGATAAACCTTTGTGCCTTCGCGTCTTTGTGGCAGATTTAATTTACAATGTATTTAGTACCGCTCAAAAACAAACTATCAATTTCAGGGTACCCGGTACTCGATTTTCGATGAAGTTATTTTTTGGGCGTTACTTAGGTACTTGGAAAGCAGCGCCCGCTCCGCCATTGAACAAGTCAACAAACGCATCCTTGATGGGCTGCTGCGACCAGAATTGCTCTTGAAAGTGGTTGGTTTTTTTGGCTTCGTACGTTTTTGCGGCGCCTGCGAGCAGTTGTTCGGATTTGCTCAATAGGCCGTCGTGTGGCTCGTATGTGTAGTGAGTAACCGTATATGTCCGAGTACAAGGCCATTCCAACGTCATGCACCAAGCAAAACAATAGCCTTGTACTTGGGCATCCGGCTCGCCATAACAGGTTTCGCAACAGTCATATTCTTCGGTTACGTGTGTGATGACAGGAGTGTACCCATCGCTTGCTATGAGGTTCCAATAACCATTCAAGCCTTGATGGACCATCTCGCATTCGAGCAGTTCGGCCATTTCACGGTCGCGGTTGCGAATGGCTTGAATTTTTTGATGGATAGACTTGAGTGCGTTAGCGACCCCCGCAGCAAAATTGGGAAGAGGCAAAGGACCATCTCCTGGCTTTAAGAACTTGCCAACTGCTTCGGCAGCAGTGATAATGGACTGGGCAATGCCATCTACAAACCTGTCATTGATGAGTTGCCGACCGTCTTCAATTTCATCGCGGTAGCATTCCAGATAACCTGTGTCATCGCCCCAAAGCACTGCTTGCGCCCTTGACCCCAAAAGTCGGGTAAGCACCAAGGCATCTTCGTCTTCATTTCCCCAAATCACCGCATACGGAATAGAGGGGGTGCCTAAGTTGTTTATCACAGGATGGTCAGGTTGATATTCTCTGTACTTTTCTTCATTGGCATTTACATCGTTGATCCAATCCTGAAACGCCTCAACTATACGGCAGGCATTGCATTGATTAGCGTTCGACTTGAAGGCCAATACTTGAGCTATCAAATCGTTCATCTGATTATTCGTACCTGCCGGCAACATTTTTTTAAGCACTTGTGATCCCTGATTGGGAACACCATCAAGAATCAGTGCAGAAAGCCGACTGCCTTGGCTTTTGGCCATTTGGCGGAGGACGATGCCGCCCCCATCGTGGCCGATACCTAGCACATCTGTGCGGTTTTCGTTGACTAATTGTGTGTTCATTTGGTCAGCAGAGCCAACAACACCGTTGATGTGGGGAGCATAAAAAAAGGTGTTGATTTCGTTGAAATCGTAGCCCTCGTTTTCAGCAGCGGTGATGGCTCTGTCCCAGCTTGTCGATGTTGCTCCGTTGCCACCCAACCAAACTGTATTTCTATTCTGTGCGTTCAACGTCGTTGTCAGCCCAAACAGCGCCAACGACAAAAAAGAAAGGTATTTCATGTGATGAGAATTGTGTTTAGTACAATGTAAAATAAATATCTTGATTTTGCCACAAAGACTCTAAGAAATTGACTGATAAACCTTTGTGCCTTCGCGTCTTTGTGGCAGATTTAATTTACAATGTATTTAGTACCGCTCAAAAACAAACTATCAATTTCAGGGTACCCGGTACTCGATTTTCGATGAAGTTATTTTTTGGGCGTTACTTAGGTACTTGGAAAGCAGCGCCCGCTCCGCCATTGAACAAGTCAACAAACGCATCCTTGATGGGCTGCTGCGACCAGAATTGCTCTTGAAAGTGGTTGGTTTTTTTGGCTTCGTACGTTTTTGCGGCGCCTGCGAGCAGTTGTTCGGATTTGCTCAATAGGCCGTCGTGTGGCTCGTATGTGTAGTGAGTAACCGTATATGTCCGAGTACAAGGCCATTCCAACGTCATGCACCAAGCAAAACAATAGCCTTGTACTTGGGCATCCGGCTCGCCATAACAGGTTTCGCAACAGTCATATTCTTCGGTTACGTGTGTGATGACAGGAGTGTACCCATCGCTTGCTATGAGGTTCCAATAACCATTCAAGCCTTGATGGACCATCTCGCATTCGAGCAGTTCGGCCATTTCACGGTCGCGGTTGCGAATGGCTTGAATTTTTTGATGGATAGACTTGAGTGCGGCAGCAACCCCCGCAGCAAAATTGGGAAGAGGCAAAGGACCTGTTCCCGGCTTTAAAAACTTGCCAACTGCTTCGGCAGCAGTGATAATGGACTGGGCAATGCCATCTACGAACCTGTCATTGATGAGTTGCCGACGGTCCTCAATTTCATCGCGGTAGCATTCCAGATAACCTGTGTCATCGCCCCAAAGCACTGCTTGCGCCCTTGACCCCAAAAGTCGGGTAAGCACCAAGGCATCTTCGTCTTCATTTCCCCAAATCACCGCATAGGGTATTGAGGGTGTGCCCAAATTGGTTATTGCTGGGCTGTTGGGCAGATACTCCCGGTACCTTCCCGCCATGGCATTTACATCGTTCACCCAGTCTTGAAATGCCTCCACGATTCGGCAGGCGTTGCATTGGTTGGCGTTTGATTTAAACGCCAATACTTGATCAATCAACTCCTTCATTTGATTGTTGGGCTCATTGCCGCTAATGGGCAACATCTTTTTTAGCACCCTCGACCCTTGGTTAGGCACGCCATCAAGGATTAGAGCAGAAAGGCGACTATCCTGAGCATTTGCCATTTGGCGAAGGACGATACCGCCGCCGTCGTGACCGATGCCCAGCACATCGGTGCGGTTTTCGTTGATTAATTGGGCATTCATCAAGTCAGCAGAGCCGGCTACGCCATTACCAAAGAGGTCGTAAAAAAAGGTGTTGACTTCGTTGAAATCGTAGCCCTCGTTTTCAGCAGCGTTGATGGCTCTGTCCCAACTTGTCGATGTTGCTCCGTTGCCACCCAACCAAACTGTATTTCTATTCTGTGCGTTCAACGTTGTTGTCAGCCCAAACAGCGCCAACGACAAAAAAGAAAGGTATTTCATGTGATGAGAATTGTGTTTACTTGTAGGTGAGCGTGAAATTGTCAAACTTGGAGTACTGCTCCACTTTCATGGGGATATTGCCAATCATGGACGTGATGAACGATTCCATAAAGGAACGTTTGATGACTGGGGACTGTGCCGTGCCTTCCACGTCGAGCATAGAGCGTGTTTGCAGTTTGCCATCGGAGCCATAGTGCAAATTACCCACAGCCATGCGGGTCGTTTTGTCCAAAGCCTGTACGGAATAAGAGCCGTCCGGGAAATTGTAGCGGATAGTGACCAGATTGTTTTGATGTTCCTGCATAACCAGACCGCTGTCGCGCATGATTTGGAGGCCTTGGTTGAATTCTGCATCGGTAAGCGGTTTAAGGTTAGCCACCATGTCCACAATGTCTTGTACTGCGAGGGCATCTGAGTTCTGCGGTTTTATGCGCATCACGTTATTGAACTGGTCGTAGTAGGTCGCAACACCATTTTCAACAATGAGGCGGCTGTAATCCGGCGCCAAGTATCCATCAGCCGTATTTTTGGGGTAATTGATTGGCTCCATTGGTGTTAGCCGCGTCATGGACAGGTTCTTTTGTCCCGATGATTTGTAGCAAACCTCAACGGCAAAGCGCTCCCGGTGCGGAAGAGCCATGATTTGGTCAATAGGCTCCAATTGAGCAAAATCCGAAGGAACCACCGTGCGAGCTGCCGTGGTGGTCTCTACTTCAAAACTCATAAACAGGACACAGTCTGTTCGATTCAGCACTCCGTTTGAGCCGTTGTTGCCGTTTAGTTCTTTCTGGCACCCCAACCAAATGGATAGGCAAGCCAACAAACACACCACGGTAAGTGCGATGTAAAGATTCTTTTTTTGCATGATGAGATGATTTTAAATTGAGAAACAAAGTATTTTAATGCAAAAAAAAAAAAATACGCCGTTGCTGGCAAAGGGTTTTGAAAAACTTAATATTGGATTTACAATGCTTTGGCGAAACAATTCGCGGAGCTTGCCGAGTTCTAACTAATGTACACGCCAACTCGTCACCTCTTTTCACATTTTTCCGCCAAAAAGTCTCCAAAATTTAATCCAACCTGCCACTTTTTCAGCCACAGTCCTCACTTTTGGGTTTGGAAATAAATTTGAGGAAGGGTTGATGAAGGTTTATAGACTTGATAAAGGTTGATGAATCACGGCATACACTGTGTTATAGTCAACGCAAATCAGCCCCGTCCGCTTCACTTGGCTGGGCAGGCCCCTAAGCACAGGGTCTGACAAGGTGGTTTTGAACGAACGGTGCCCGCAATCCTTTGAAAATCATGCAAATCAATCAAGGGCATCCCTGCCTAGCCAACGGGCAGGTTCAAATCCTCTTTGATCTGGGTATATCAACCTCATAAACCCTCATCAACTTTTGTCAATAACTCCACAAATCACCAACTCAACGCATCACCAACAAAAATGACTTACGATAATTTCACCATCAAAGCCCAAGAGGCCATCCTCCAAGCCCAGCAAATTGCCGCCGGCTACGAGCAACAAAGCGTGGACACCGCTCACCTTTTGAAAGGAATGCTGGAAGTGGACGACTCCGTCACCGATTTTTTATTGAAAAAAGCGGGGGTCAATTTGAGCCGCTTCGAGCAAGACCTCGACAAACTCGTGTGGGAAACCCCCAAAGTGCAGGGTGCCGACAAGCAGTACCTCACCAACGAGGCCAACAAAGCCGTCGCCGCCGCCAAAGCCATGCTCAAAGATTTCGGCGATGAGTACATCTCGCTCGAACTCTTGCTGCTCGGCATCGCCAAAGGCAACGACAAAACCGCGCGGCTGCTCCGCGAAAACGGCGCGACACTCGAAACCCTCACCGCCGCCGTCAAGGAACTCCGCAAAGGCCGCAAAGTGACCGACCAAACCACCGAACAGGTCTATAACGCCCTCCAGAAATACGCCATCAACCTCACCGAACTGGCCGAATCGGGCAAACTCGACCCCGTCATCGGGCGCGACGAGGAAATCCGCCGCGTGCTGCACATCCTCAGCCGCCGCAAGAAAAACAACCCCGTCATCATCGGCGACCCCGGCGTGGGCAAAACCGCCATTGTCGAGGGCATCGCCTGGCGCATCGTCCGCCATGACATCCCCGAAACCCTCGCAGGCAAAAAGATTTTTAGCCTCGACATGGCCGCCCTCATTGCTGGCGCGAAGTACAAAGGCGAATTTGAAGAGCGCCTGAAAGCCGTCATCAAAGAGGTCATTGACAGCAATGAGCAGGTCATTTTGTTTATTGACGAAATCCACACCCTCGTCGGAGCGGGCGGCGGGCAAGGCGCGATGGACGCTGCCAACATCCTGAAACCCGCCCTCGCGCGCGGCGAACTCCGCACCATCGGCGCCACCACGCTCGACGAATACCAAAAATACTTCGAGAGCGACAAGGCCCTCGAGCGGCGTTTCCAGTCCGTCTATGTGGACGAGCCAAGCATGGAAGACACCATCTCCATCCTGCGCGGCCTGCGCGAGAAATATGAGAACTACCACAAAGTGCAAATTCTCGATGAGGCCGTCGTGTCTGCCGCCGAACTCTCGCACCGCTACATTTCCGAAAGAAAATTGCCGGACAAAGCGATTGACCTCATAGACGAGGCTGCCGCCAAACTCCGCCTCGAACTCGACTCCGTGCCGGAAGCGGTGGACAAACTCGACCGCCAGTTGCGCCAGTTGGAGATAGAGCGCGAGGCCATCAAGCGCGAAAAAGACGAGCGCAAGTTGGAGGCGATGAACAAGCAAATACAAGACGTGCAGGAAAAACTCGACAGTTTGCGGGCAAAATGGCAGTCGGAAAAAGAAATCGTGGAGGCCATTCAGAATTGCAAACAGAAGTTGGAGGAACTACACCTGCAATATCAACGCGCCGAGCGCGAAGGCAATCTGGAAGTCGCCAGCCGCATCAAATACCAAGACATCCCGGCGCAGGAAGCCATGCTCAAGGCCGCCGAGGAAAAACTCGCCGAACTCGCGCCCGAAAACCGCATGACCACCCAAACGGTCACCTCCAACGACATCGCCGAAGTGGTGGCACGCTGGACGGGCATCCCCGTCGCCAAGATGCTCAAAGGCGAAAAAGAACGCCTGCTCCACCTCGAAGCCGAAATGCACAAGCGCGTCATCGGTCAGGACGAAGCGGTGGAAGCCGTCGCCGATGCCATCCGTCGCAGCCGCGCGGGCCTCAGCGACCCCGACAAGCCCATCGGCTCCTTCATCTTCTGCGGCCCGACGGGCGTGGGCAAAACCGAACTCGCCAAAGCCCTCGCCGATGTCCTCTTCGACGACGAAAAGGCCATCACACGCATTGACATGAGCGAGTATCAGGAAAAACACAGCGTGTCGCGGCTCGTGGGCGCACCGCCCGGCTACGTCGGCTACGACGAAGGCGGCCAACTTACCGAAGCCGTGCGCCGTCGCCCCTATTCCATTGTGCTGTTGGATGAAATTGAAAAAGCCCACCCGGACACTTTCAACATACTCCTGCAAGTGCTCGACGATGGCCGCCTCACGGACAACAAGGGCCGCACCGCGAACTTCAAAAACACCATCATCATCATGACCTCCAACCTCGCCAGCGACCAAATCCGCGAGGCATTCGAGGACTATGACGAAATGCCCGATAAGCGCAAACACGAGGTGTTCGAGGCCGCCAAGGCCGCCGTGATGGACGCTCTCAAAATGAATTTGCGACCCGAATTTTTGAACCGCATTGACGAGGTGGTGGTGTTCCACCCGCTACTCAAGGACCAGATGGCGCAAATTCTCGACATACTCCTGAAAAACGTCCGCAAGATGCTGGCCAAGCAGGAATTGCAAATCGAACTCACCCAAAGCGCCGCCCAGACGCTGGTGGACAATGGTTTCGACCCACAGTACGGCGCGCGCCCGCTCAAGCGCACGCTCCAGCGCGACCTCATCAACGAACTCGCCAAACACCTGCTCGCGGGCGATTATGTGAAAGGCGACACCGTGCTCATAGACGCCGACGGCGCAGGCCTGCTTTTCGGCAGAAAGTCGGAGATGAACGGGAAAGAGGTGGTGACGAAGAAATTGGAGGAAGTGTAAATGGTACGGCGGATTTACAAATCCGCCGTACCGTAGATACAAACGGCTTGTCTGACAGTTTTGCCGGGCAAGCCGCTTTTTATTTTTCGGAAAACATCTGTAATTTTGAGTTCAAAATTCTCGCAACATGGGCGAATTGCTTTCAAAATTTGAACTCTTGGACGCAGATGCTAAGCAACAACTGCTTGACTACTTGGATTTTTTGGTTTCTAAAAAGAAGAAAGAAAAAGCCAAATTTGATGTCAAGGCTTATCGAGAAAACCTGCTGAAAGTTGGTGTCTGGTCAGACGAAGACATCGCTCCCGTCGAAGAAGCCCGCCAACTTCTCAATAACTGGAGAATCAAAGAATGGTAATAGACACCACCCTGTTCATCGAACATTTGCGTTCGAAGGACAAATCGAAAACTACGCTCTTCAAACTTTCTTCTACGGGGCTGCGATATGTCTCATCGGTGACCGTTTATGAACTGTTCGCCGGAGCAACCAATGCTTCTAAAATGGCCTCTGTGCGCTATGAACTGCAAGGGTTGCTCATTTTGCCTTTTACAACTGAAATAGCCGAAAAAGCCAGCGAAATCTTCCGCGACCTCCGCAGCCGAGGGCAAATGATAGAAGCAACCGACATTTTCATCGCCGCCACCGCCCTTGTCAACAACCTTCCTGTCAAAACCCTGAATGTCAAGCATTTTTCACGGGTTCAAGGCTTGCTGCTCGCGTAGTTACCCTTCTTCCTTTCTCGGCATCAGCATCTCGTGCAGAATTTTTTCGCGGACGGGTTTGGAAATATTGGTCGCTGATTGGAGGCATCGAACAATTAAAAAATTACTCTTTAAATATTTCAGTATCAATTTAGCATCTTCAATGCTAGGATTAAAATTTTCTGAGAAGGCGCGAGTTTTTACAGTATTCAAGCCTATGCTGTCAAGAGTATTACCACTAAATCTTACATGAATACGAGCAAAGATGTGCTCTGTGCTTTCTTTGAAGTTTTTATCAATAATAGAGGCAATATCAAGGCTGCAGTGGATTGAATCATAGACAATCTCAACTGAACCCCATTCGTCGCTATCCGAGAAATCATGCGAAATACTCGCCAAAAAACTTAGTTCTAAATGATGATCAGCAGCAGATTCGGTACTTGCTGAGAATGCAATTGCAACAGATCGCCTAACAACAGACGAATAAACATTTTGAATTGGCAATAAAGATTCGTCAGCTATAACTAATAATTCATTTAGTGCTGCAAATTCTGGTAGTGTCATTTTATGAGTGATACGTTGTAGTTGAAAATGAACAAGTGCAAATAGAGTTCATGCATTTCATCGCTCTTTGAGAAAGAGAGGGTTTTTCTGACAAAGCGACATATCCGCTGGCGCAGGGTATTGTTCCATCGTTCGACATGGGATGTTTCGCCCGACTCCTTGCCGACTAATTGATGCTTGCCCGTATCAATGACCTTGGAGTAGGTCTCCCAAAAGTCGCTGAACGACCTGCATTTTCGATATTTTTTGGGGATCAAGTTCCAAAAACTACGGCAGGTTTTCTCGCTTCTGTCTCCGATAAAAAAAGAAACGATTTGCCTCGTCCGTCTACAAAGCGCTATCCAAACCCATCGTTTTTGTGCTTTTTCATACACAAAAGACCACAGTTCGTCCAGTTCAAGCGCATCATTCTTCTTGGCTGGGAGCAAGGTGGTCACGATGTCAGGCAGGGATTGGGCTTTTTTTAATCCACCTAAGGGCAGTTTGGTGGCTGATGCCAAAGGTTCTGGCAAGCCCCCGTGACGAACTGCGTTCTTGAGCCGCCTTGACGACCAATTCTTTGAACTCCTCGCTTTTACGAACCGTTTGGAAGACCCCGCCAAAACCACATGCCTTGCATTTGTACTTGGGGTTTCCCGAACTATTCGAACCATTTTTGACGATGTGCTCGGAGCCGCATTTGTGACAGCATTTATGTTCTGTTACCATGACAAAAAAATTTGACACAAAGATATTGAACCACCCAATTAATTACACTACCCAAATTCTTTTAATTCATTGCTTTTATCCAACATACTCCATAATAACTCATCCGCACTATCCAACATCCCTGCCACCAGCAAAAACACCTCCTTCCATTTGTCGTCGTAGAGATGCTCATTCACAAGCGTTTCCAAAGTTCCTTCCCGTGCGTTGTCCACAATATACTTGGCGGTGAAATATTCCTGAAAAGTCAGGTGCGCGAAGGAGTGTACTTTCTTTGCTCTCTCTATAAAAATCCAGTGCTGGGCTTCGATGGATTTCAACACGGCGTGACTGTCCACGTCCAATTCTTCGGGTTTGAAACCGGGCAGGTGTTCGATGTATTTTTCAATCTGTTTGGTCAGAATACGCTCCGGCACGAAGTACATATTCTCCGTGAACGTCCCCCAGGCGATGCGGGCGAACATGGATTTCTTGCGGGTGATGGAAAGTTGCCGATACACTTCGTCGCGGGTGATGCGGCGCGAAGCGTCCCAGTCGCGGAGCAGGGCGTCAATCGCTTCCTCATAGAGATTGGCGCGATTGAGCGGGAAATTGTTGCTGCGGTTGTACACGATACAGAGCAAAGTCAGCAACAGCGGCACGGAAGCCAATTCTTTGAGTTGGGGGCTATTTTGGAGTTTTTGCCAACATTCCTGCCCGACTTTCGGCTCGGCATGAAACCAGTTTTGGATGAACTTCTCGATTTGTTCCTCGTTGAAATCGGCCATTTCCACATCGGTGAACCGCTCAAACCAACGGTTGTACGCCGCCACGCGGCAACTGATAACAAACTGGTTTTCACTGTATTTGTCTGAAAAATCTTTTATTTCCTGAATAATGCCGCTCTGGTTGGCTTCCTGACTCACCTCGTCCAAACCGTCGAACAACACGATGCAGTCGCCGTTGGTCAGCACCCGCTCCACAAATGGCTGTGCTTCATCGAAACCGCAGATACTGAACTGCTCCACGATGAAATCCATCAAAGGCTTTTTCTTGTCGGCCCATTCGCGCAAGGTCACGAAAATCGGCAGTTTGCGCCGCTCGATTTGGCTGAGCGGCTGGAGCATCATCAGCGTCAGGTAGCGCAGGTAGGTCGTTTTGCCTGCGCCCGGCTTGCCCAGCACGATGAAGCGTTTGAGTTGATTCACAATGAGTTCGCCGTCCACCGTTTCGGCGATTTTGCCAAATGCACGGCGGTCGAGGTCGTGGAATTTTTCCAACTCTTCGGCGCTAAGGCCCAATTCTGCCGTGATTTTGTCTTTCAGGATGTTGGCGCGGACGTAGAGTTTTTCCAAAGGCTGCGGCTCGCGCATGGTCAGCACTTTGACGGTGCTGTTGCGCTCCAGCAGTCCACCGACGTATTTCTTCGTCGCCGCGCCAAAAAAATCTCGTTCTTTGTTTTTCTCTTTCAAAAACGAATACCCGGCAGCCACGATATCTTTCATCAGGTCAACGCCGAGTTCGATGGCGAGTTGGATGTCTTGCATAAGCGTCTGTGGGTTGGTAACAGTGGCAAAGGTAACGCCAACTTTCAGTTGGCGACATCGTGCGTGGCTCGCCAACTGAAAGTTGGCGTTACTGGGCGACATCGTGCGTGGCTCGCCAACTGAAAGTTGGCGTTACTGGGCGGCATCGTGCGTGGCTCGCCAACTGAAAGTTGGCGTTACTGGGCGGCATCGTGCGTGGCTCGCCAACTGAAAGTTGGCGTTACTGGGGCGGCATCGCGTGTGGCTCGCCAACTGAAAGTTGGCGTTACGACCACAGTTCGGGATGCGCGTAGGAATAAGGCCAATCCTCCCATTTTTCGACTAATTTTGCTTTGACCGGATTGTTGAGGATATACCTCGCAATCCGGTCAAATTCATTTGGGTCGCGCACAACATGGTCATACGTTTCACGGTGCCAAAACTTGCCGTTTCTGCCCAGCAGTTTATTGGCCACTTGCCCTGTAAACCCTTTGTGACTTTGCAAAATCTTACTCATCAACAGTGCCTCCGGGTTGTGTTTGAGCAGCACATGGACATGGTTGGGCATGATACAAAACGCCCACAAGTGGAAGTGTTTTTCAGCACAAAACCGCAATGACTCGATGACCAACTCCGCTATAGCAGATTCCCGAAGCCAGTAAGGACCATTGGGGTTGGTGTCTAACGCATCGTCGTACTGGCCGAAAAACCGCCGCTGAATTTCGTACCGCTTCGCCTCCAAAGCCACTCCTTGCAAGGTTTTTTCCGCCTGTATCATTTCTTCGTCGCTGTCTTCTTTCATCTGTCGCAACACAGCAAGCGGTATCGAGCCAGCGAGCCGGTACGTCAGAAAAAACGTAGCCCCCGGCGGATGCCAGTGCGGCAAGTTGCGTTCATAATAAACTTTATCCATTGTTTTTAGTAACGCCAACTTTTAGTTGGCGACATCGTGCGTGGTTCGCCAACTGAAAGTTGGCGTTACTGGGCGGCATCGTGCGTGGCTCGCCAACTGAAAGTTGTCATGGCGGCGGTAAAGATAGTAACGCCAACTTTCAGTTGGCGACATCGTGCGTGGTTCGCCAACTGAAAGTTGGCGTTACTGGGCGGCATCGTGCGTGGCTCGCCAACTGAAAGTTGTCATGGCGGCGGTAAAGATAGTAACGCCAACTTTCAGTTGGCGACATCGTGCGTGGCTCGCCAACTGAAAGTTGGCGTTACTGGGCGACATCGTGCGTGGCTCGCCAACTGAAAGTTGGCGTTACCTTTGTGCCGCTATGAAACTCCGCGAAATAACCCGTCTCCCACAACGCCTGCTCTGGGCGCTCGTCATGGAAGGCAAAGAGACGACCCTTATGCTCAAGACCTTCGCCCGGCACGGCTCAGGCAAGCTGCGGCTCACCCCGGCGCACCGCCATCCCACACCTGAAGAATTGCGGGCGGCCATCGAGCAGTTGAAGGACATCCCCCGGTTCCTGCCGTTTTTTGTCATCGTGGTGGTACCCATGCCGGGTGTCACGGAAGGCTACGCGCTGGTGGCGCTGACTTTGGAAAAATGGCTGGGGCAGAAGTTCAGGTTGTTGCCGAGTCGGTTTCGGCACATATTTCAGTCGGAGAAAGAAGAGGAAAGCGAGTGAGATTGGGGAGTGGGAGCATTAGGTCATTTATCTTTCATTTTCAATTACTGGCACGAACTTTTCTTTCCATTATTGATATAATTTCTCCAGATTACCGCGAATGCGTTACCTTTTCCCCATGAATTTGTACCGACTAATCCTTTATCAGCAGTACGGAGGCCGTTGGCACTATGTCCGTCTGACCGCCGAATCGGGGAGCGTGCTCCGCACCGATACTGGCGTGTGTGGCTTGCCCCCTGAAAAAGAGGAAGTCGCTTCCCTTGCTCCAGAAACCGACCCTCAAGCAGCCCTCCGTGCGGCGGGAGCCGAGTGGCAGGCACAAGGCTGGCGCAAACCCGCCCCTCAGGAAGTGCTGGTGCTCACGCTTCATTTTCAGATGCGCCGTTGGCATGGCTATCCTGCTGGAGCGCCATGGTACGACGACCTCACAGCGGGCTATCTCGACCCGATTCAGGAAGCGTTGGAGACGCATTGCAACGGCATCCCGCGCGGCAACGACCGTTTTTCCGGCAATTACCTCTATTATTTCACCATTTTCAACTCGGATTTGGCACTCGAAACGGTGGAGCGCATCGCCGCCGCCGCACCCGTGCAATTTCTCCTCGACATCCATATCGGTCGCCGCGAAAAACAGGTGCATATTCCAATTGACCCCAACGTGCCGGAATATCTGCGCTCCCTCTTCCGCGTGGTGGAAAAATCGGCCCGCACCATCGCTCACGAATTGCCCGTGCTTTTCCCCGGCGACCCGCTCCAGCCAGAGCCAGTGCTCAATGGGGCTGCCCCCAAGCGTGTCCGCGGAGAGCAAGCAGCCCTCTTGCGTCGCATTTTGAAGGAAAAATGGAATTTTGATTCCAATTTTTGGAACCCGCTCACCGATGCTTCCCCCACCCAAGTTGTTTTTCTCAACGGAATGGCGGAGGAAAAGACGCAACAAGTCATCCAGATGATTCGCCAGCGTTATGAGGCACCGCTCTATATGCTCGATTGTGAGGAGGGGCTTTTTGAAATCGTGCCGGAATCCATCTTCAAAGGTGTTTACGAAGGCGTGGTGTTCGACGCCAGCGCAGCGTGGATAATCTATTTTTCCCACCACCACACCGTCACCTTCGGCGGCGAATGGCTCGTGCCTGCGGTGAAAGAGCTCTACAAAGAGCAGCCCGAAGTGCTGAATGTGTGGTAGGCCTCACTTCATGGGCCGGGGTTTGCCAGAGTAGGTCTTACTATCGTCAAGCATGACCGTGAGCAAACCATACCCCATGAGCAAAATTCCCGACAACAAGGCTGATATACCCACAGCGTGCACGAGTGCATGGCGAGTGGTGAGCGTGTTGGCGATGTCGAGCAACAGCGCATCTGGGCGCGTCACGATGTCCCAAGAGTTCCAGCGTTGGAAACGCCCCAGCCACACACCGAATCCGCAAAGACCGATGGCCGACAAAATCAACAATTGAGCAAAGGTTTTTGAAAACCACCGTTTCAAAACGAGGTGAATTTCATAGAGCGAAAGCAGGCCGAGTATCAGCCCCAAACTGGCTGTCGTGAAAAACAAGAACAAATCATACCAGAATGGCACTGGCGGGCGGTGGCGCAAATGGATAAAATCAGTGATGATGTAAGGCGCGTTGGGCAAAAAAGCCAACCAAACGACTAGCCCAAGCCACAATAAAAAACGACTGCTTCCAAGCCTTTGCAATCGCTCCACTTTCAGCGCCGCGAGGTAGGGAACCCAAGCCAAAAACAAATTCCACAGCAGGAAAAAAAACGTGGGCGCTCGAAACCAGTACAAATCTTTCAACGTGTTGACGTGCGTCAAATCGTGCCGAATGATGTAAGCGCGACCAGCCACCAGCAAGCCGCAGAAAAACGAAGCCAGCGCAAGCATGGCGAAAAGTCGGAACTGCTGTTCGTTGCGGAAAGGGGATTTGAGAAACTCCATAGTTGTTTGTGTCTTTAGTTTTTAGTCATCATCCTTGCGCATTTTCAACAATGCTCCAAGGCACCCAAACGCGCATTAAACGCCCCCCTGTCCAAGTCTGTTGCCCTACAAGTCCGCTGGAATTGCGACACCACCGCAGGTAAGGAGTGGAGCAAAAATGCCAAATTCAACCCACCGGGAAAAATTACAATTTGCGTCATCAAGTTTTCAGTGTATGTGAAGTCCTGATTCATTCAAAATCAGAGAGAGCAATCCTGTGCGTCTGATAAATCTTGACGAGTCAAGGTATATTTTTGCCCCGTGCCGCCAACTCTTGGTTGGCTCACCCACAACATGGCAGACTCAAACCTGATTTACGGCCACCACCCCGTCGCGGAGGCCATTCGCGCCGGAAAAGCGGTGGAAAAAGTTTATTTCCAGCAAGGCATACGCGGAGAGATGGAAAAGGAATTTCGCCACCTGACGAAGGAACATGGCATACCGCTCCAAGTGGTGCCCCGCGAAAAACTCAACAAAATGGCCAAAGGCACGCATCAAGGCGTGGTCGCTTATCTGGCGTTGGTAGAGTTCCAGTCGCTCGAAGATGTGCTGCCCTTCGTGTTCGAGCAAGGCCAGATTCCCCTGTTCATCCTGCTCGACGGGGTGACGGACGTGCGGAATTTCGGCGCGATTTGCCGTTCGGCGGAGTGCATGGGCGTTCATGCGGTCGTGGTGCCGCAGTCAGGCTCCGCACCTGCCAATGAGGAGGCCATGAAGGCCTCCGCCGGAGCGTTGGCGCGGATTCGGCTGTGTCGGGTCAGGAGTATGTTCAGCACGGTGGAAATGTTGCAAGCCTCTGGCGTGCAGGTTGTTGCCACCGCGTTGGGCGAGCGTTCCAAGCCGATTTTCGAGGCAGACTTTACCGTGCCGACGGCGCTCCTGATGGGTTCGGAAGGCGAGGGCGTGCACCCGAAGCTCCAAAAAATGGCCGACTCGGTCGTCAAAATCCCGCAGGCAACCGACTTCGACTCTTTCAACGTCAGTGTCGCCGCCGGCATCGTGTTGTACGAGGCAATAAGGCAGAGATTGGGGGGCATTGAGGGGCATTAAAGCGAAAACATTATGCCCAGATTAAGGGGATTTGAACCTGCCCGTTGGCAAGGCAGGTTCAAATCCTCTTTAATCTGGGTATATCAATAATGACCCTCAATGACCCCAATGGCCCCTAACAATTTTTAACACCGAAATGACTTTCACCGACCAACTCAATCGAGACCTCGAAATTCATGCTTGGCCGCCGCGCCGCATTGTGTCGCTCGTGCCTTCGCAGACAGAGCTGTTGGCGGATTTAGGCCTTGAGAATGAAGTCGTTGGCATCACGAAATTTTGTGTTCACCCCGAAAAGTGGTTTCGTGAAAAAACGCGCGTCGGCGGCACTAAGACTTTGAATACTGAAAAAATAAAAAACCTGAAACCCAACCTCATTATCGGCAATAAGGAGGAAAACGAGCGCACTCAAATAGAAGAACTCGCCGCGCACCACCCCGTTTGGCTCAGCGATGTGCGAACACTCGAACAGGCTTTCGACATGATGGCGAAGGTGGGTGAACTAGTCGGAAAAGCCGCCGAGACTCAGAAGCTGATTGGAAAAATAATAACAGAGTTCGCCCTCTGCCCCCCACCTTCCACCCGCTGCCCCGCCGCCTATTTCATCTGGCGAAAACCCTACATGGTGGCGGGCGGTGACACTTTCATTGACGAAATGCTGCGCGTTGCGGGCTTTCACAACGTTTTTTCCTACAAAAGTCGTTACCCCGAAATCACGTTGGAAGAACTCGCCGAAGCCAAACCCGAAGTCATATTGCTCTCGTCCGAGCCTTACCCATTTGCAGAAAAGCACTTTGAGCCGTTGCGGGAAGTTTGCCCCAATGCGCGAATCCAACTTGTTGACGGAGAGATGTTTTCTTGGTATGGGAGCAGGCTGCTACATTCGGCGGCTTATTTCCAAAAAATACGAGAAACCTTGAACTTGGCTTGAAACAAACAAATTCGAGCCAGTCAAAACCCAACCTTTTCCCGAATTTCTCTTTTCTTTGACCGCACTATTCATTTTCCGCCAACTCAGACAAATTTAAAACATGAAACACATTGTCATCGTCTTGCTTTTTTTATTTACCCACACGGCGCACACCTTCGGGCAAGCCGATGCGGGAAAAAGCACCACGCTCACCCTTGACGGGCATGAACGCCGCCTCGGGGAGTTGCTCGTGCAGCTCTCGCCCAGCGCCGATGTGCAACGCACCCTCCTTTTGCTCAATGAAACAGGACGTGGCACTGTGGAAATGGAAGCCAACATCGCCCCTGAATGGCATATTTACCTTTTTCAGTTTGATGAAAACCAAGTAAATGCGGAAGCCATGCTTGAAACGACTCGTCGTCTGCCCAACGTGCAGGCAGCTCAATTCAACCACCGCGCCGTTGACCGCGGCTTGGAACCCAACGATACCGAATGGTGGCGGCAAGACGGCATGAGACTCATAGGCGCGCCCGACGCTTGGGAGTCGGCCACTGGCGGTGTCACCCTGAATGGCGACACCATCGTGGCGGCAGTGTTGGAAAAGGGCATCTTCTTCGCCCATCCCGACCTCATGCCCAATCGCTGGCTGAATCACGCTGAAATCCCCAACAACAATGTGGACGACGACAACAATGGATATGTGGACGACCATGGTGGCTGGAACCCTCGCACGAGCAACGACAACGCAGGCACCGCCAACAGTAGCCACGGCACTTCGGTCTGTGGCATCGTCGGTGCACGGGGCAATAACGGCATCGGAGTCACGGGGGTCAACTGGGATGTCAAGCTCATGGGGCTTTTCAACGTTGAGTTTGAGTCCGAAATCATAGCCGCCTACTACTACACCGGAGCCGCCCGCCGGCTTTACAACCAGACCAACGGGGCACAAGGTGCTTTCGTCGTCACGACCAACGCCTCATTTGGCCTCGACAAGGCTAAGGCCGTCAACCACCCACTTTGGTGCGCCGTGTATGACTCGTTGGGCCAAGTTGGCATCATCAGCATCGGCGCTACCACCAACACCAACACCAACGTGGATGTGGAAGGCGATATGCCCACCACCTGCTCCAGCGAGTTTTTGATTGCGGTGAACAACACCAACAAACTCGGCACCAGAGTACCCGGCACCGGATATGGCGCTATCTCGATTGATTTGGGCGCTCCGGGCAACGATTCCTACACGACGGTCGTGCAAGTCCCCAACAACACCCCGACCTATAGCATATTTGGCGGCACCTCAGCCGCCGCCCCACATGTGACGGGGGCCGTAGCCCTGCTCTACAGCATGCCTTGCGACAAACTCGCCTCCGACGCGCTCACCGACCCCGTAGCCTGCGCACGCCGGATGCGCGACCTTATACTCGACAATGTGCAGCCCGAAACATCGCTCAAAGACGTGACCAAGACTGGCGGCTATCTGCACATAGGCAATGCGACCAGCGCCGTTCGTGACCTTTGCGACGGGGTGGTTGGGCCGCTCAGCATCTTGGAGGTGGAGACCTATGGCCGCGATTTTTTCAAGGTCTATTATCAGACACCCATTTTTGAGAAATATCGTTTCCGCGTGTTCAATATGCTCGGCCAACTGCTCCATGAACAGGAATTGACACCGCAACAGTTTGGGGTCAACTACGTCGAATACGACGCAAAAGACCTTCCGGCGGGGGTCTATGTGATGAGCATTGGGCGCAACAATTTTGTCGTATCCAGGAAATTTCCAAAATTTTAAAAACCTACTTGGTTTTTCGGGCAGCCCTGCGCTATCTTTGCACCCCGAAAAATGGCTCCGTAGCTTAATGGATAGAGCATCTGACTACGGATCAGAAGGTTAGAGGTTCGAGTCCTCTCGGAGTCACCACAGTTGAAGTGTTTGAGGGTGTATCAAAATTCCGATACATCCTCATTTTTTGAAACCATCAATTAGAACACTCAAATTCAAGTTCAATGTCTAAAGTTTGTGATTTGACGGGCAAGAGGCCGATGAGCGGCAACTACGTCTCGCACTCCAACCGAAAAACGAAGCGCCGCTTCTATCCTAACCTTCAAACCAAAAAATTCTATATGCCTGAAACGGGTGAATGGGTCACGCTGAAAGTGAGCGCTTCGGCCATCCGCACCATCTCCAAATTAGGCTTGTACCAGTACATCAAGAAGCTGGAGAAAAAAGGCGAGATTATTTATCACGGCAATCTTTGATTGCCTGCCGCACACACTTCGTTATTCGTTCGTTCATCGCTCATTGTTGAAATAAAAAAATCATGGCAAAGAAAAGCAAAGGCAATCGCATTCAGGTCATCCTCGAATGTACCGAGCATAAAAACAGCGGCTTGCCGGGCACTTCGCGCTATATCACGCAGAAGAACCGCAAAAACACGCCCGACCGCATGGAGTTGAAAAAATACAACCCCATCATGCGCAAATACACCGTTCACCGCGAAATTAAGTAATCATGGCAAAGAAAGTTTCAAAGAACGCCCGTGTTGCTCAGCGTGCTGCCAACGCAGGCTCCGGCAAAGACCACGTGAAAGTGGTGAAAGCCGTGAAAGACCCGGTGACAGGCAAATACACTTACAAACAAATGATTGTTCACAAAGACAAAGTGAAAGAATTCTTTGCCGACGTGAAATAATCGCCTGTTGAAAGGACTTGGAAATGAATGACGAAAGGGTCGTGGCATGAATGCCGCGACCCTTTCGTCGTGAAGCGATGCGGGTTTCTGGGGTTTTCTCAAATGTTCAGCTTTTTCAGCTCTTCTCTCAAGTCGCGTAGCGTCATGCTCTTGTATTCCATGTTCAATGCGCCAGCGTCGCCGGCCCGCGCATCGCGCATCGCAAAAAATGGTACTCCTTCCTTCAATTTGATAGAGACGACCGACACCTTTTTCCCTTTGGGCAATCCCGACACGGAATAAGAGCCGTCCTTGTATCGGTTGAGCGGCAGAATGCTGCTGATGTCGCGGCACACCGCATAAATCGTGGCATCCTCCGATTCGTTCACTACCAGCTGCACCCTTTCGGCCGGGTCGTCCAAGAATTTGTCGCAGTTAATCCAGCCTAAACGGGTGACATCGGCGACATATGCATTGAGCGCGACGGCGGCATCTTGTGTCGTGGCTGCTTCGAGCAATTCCTTCTCCCGAATGTTTGCTCGCAGGCTATCAGAGATAGCCACAAGGCCACAATTCATGCGCATTCTGTGGGTGACACGATGCAAGGTGTCGGGGCCACATTTCCTTCGAGCCAGTTCGGTAAGGCTGAAATAGGCGGGACTATCCATGATTTTCGGGCCGATATGCTGGCGATAAAGCGCCTTTGTGACAGCCCTGTTCGCATTGGCCGTTGCCAAACCATCCGTGTTTCTGTAGCGCATCATTCGCTCGACGATATTTTCCACCGCATTTTCCAAGTCGCTGTAATGCTCATACCGCTGTATGTATTTGCCCACATAGCGGATGGTTGTTTGCAAATTTTTCGAGTACTCGTGCAAGTAGTACTCGCGGTCGAACTGGATGATTGTGCTGATGCGGTCAACGACCTCGTTCTTCCACTTCTGTTCAGCTGTCTCATATTCAACGAGCGCGGCTTGATGTTTATCCAAGTTGTTCAAGTAGCGTTGGTGCAGCCTGATAAAGCTAAGCGAGTCGCGCTCGTAATTTGCCAAAGCGGTTTGATAGTATTTCTGTGCCTTTTTGAGCCGTTTTTTAGTCATCTTGTTCATGGCGGGGCCATAGCCGTAGCCATATTTCCGCTGTGCGTTTTCCCAAGTTGGTTTTTGGGGGGGTCTTGGCGCGATGGGGGCGACGGGTTTGCGCGGCATGGGCGGCAGGTTGCCAGAGAATTTCGGCACCAAAGGTTCGGGATATTCGGGCACTTGCAGCGCCATGATGCGAGCACTTGTCGCGGGGTCAATCTCGATTTCCGTGCGAGGCTTTTTCATCGTTTGCCGAAAGGATTGGCGTGTAGGCACCCAATTGATGCTGTTGTCGGGGTTGGTCTCGCCGTAGAACAGCTCCATGTTGGGGTCCACCCGGCGTGTTGGGAGCGCCACTGTAAGCGACACACCTTCAGCCAGCAGGAGGGGTTTGCCATCGGCTTGTGCGCCGATATAGACCATCCCGCCCGTTTGCAGGATGCGGCCATCGCTCAGGGTGGTAAGATTTTGCAAAACATAATCGGAAGGCGAAAATGCCTCGCGCACCATGAGTTCTACTGGCCCAGTAGGCGAAGTGCCATCCTCAAAAACAAAAGCCTGCCGCGGTATCTTTATGATGGTGCCTTGTGCCGCCGTGATTTGTTGCTCGCGGTCGGGAAGGATGCGCAGCAACTGCTCGGCTGGTGCCGACAGGCGGTTTTGCAGCGACCGATAGTCGGAAAAGAAAACCGGGGAAAAAGTCACGTCCACCCGGCGATTGAGCCGACGGGTTTCTTCGGTGGAGTTGTCGTAGGCAGGATTCTGCTTGCCCCAACTGCGCACGGTGGCTTTGCCGGGCAGCAGGCCCCTGTCGGCGAGGTATTGCTGCACGGCCTCGGCACGCTGTGTGGCGAGGCGCTGGTTGTGCGATTCGGAGCCACGGTCGTCGGTCCACGCCTCTATTTTTATCGAGTAGTCGGGAGCGGCGAGCAGCTGCAGCGCCAGTGCGTCGAGCGTTTGCCGAGCAGTGACGCTGAGTTCGTGTTTGTCCAATTCAAAATAGACAGACGAGATGGTGGTTTGGGCCGGCAAGACAAGGGAGGCCAACAAAAAAGCAAGGGCAAGGAGGATTTTTTGCATACGGATTGTTAGGTTGGTAAAAAATTGGCAAAAACTTCCTTTTACAGCGTATGCGTCAATAAATTATTGCATTTTCAAAATTTTTAAAAAACGCAAAAACTTAGTCAGCCTTTAAGCGCAGAGGACTCGGTTGAAAGGCTTATTGGTTATTGACAGGATTTACAGGATTTACAGGATTTTTGGCGGCCAAGCCACTTCATCTATCCTGTAAATCTTGTAAATCCTGTCAAAAATTGAATGTCTGCTGTCCTGCCTAAGTTTTTACATAGATTTTAAATTTACTTGGAAGCCCCGCCCCTCACATCCCCTTCAAATTATCCTCCGGGTTCCGGTCGACCAGCAGGGAGAACGGGTCCACGCCCGCCTTGTCGGGTTTTTCGTCCACCACGAACGTAAAGGTGTTCAGCGGCTGACTGATGCGCACGCGCTGGCGGTGCAGGATTTTGCCGTACTTTTTGCCGCTGGCGGGTTTGGCGAAGGCGCCGATTTCGATGTAGTCGTTCACGGGCACCTCGGTTTCCTTGCCGAGTTCGTCGGCTTTTAGTTTGCGGCATTCGATGTGGATGGTCACTTCCCACTTTCCGTTGCCGAGGTCTTTGGCGGAGGCTTCCTTGCAGCGGTTTTCGAAGAGGGTGATGTCCTCAAACAGGTCTTTCACCAGATAGTGCAGGGAGTCGGGCGCGTGGGCGTAGAACTCGTCTATGGCATCGAGGCTGACCGGATAGGGCGGGGGCGCGTATCGGAATTTTTCCAAAAACGCTCGCAAGGCAGCGTTCACTTGCGCTTCCCCGAGCATTTCTTTGAGGTAATACATGGCCCCGCTGCCTTTGTTGTAGTGGATGTAGCCTTGGTTTTCGCACTTGGCCAGCGGGAGTTCTTTTTGCGATTCGCGCCCGCGTCCGCGCAAGTAGCGGTCCATCTCGTACTTCAGGAACTTGCGCATCTGGTCGCGCCCATACTCGTGTTCCATTACCATGAGGGCGCTCCACTGCGCGAAAGTTTCCACCAAAAACTCGCCGCCCTGCATGAGCGCGCCACATTCTTGGTGCCCCCAGTATTGGTGGCCAATCTCGTGCGCAGCTACATAGAACATCATGTCAATGTCGGCATCTGGGTCTTTGAAATCTTGGATGAAGCCCACGCCCTCGGAGTAGGGCATGGTGCCGGGGAAGGCTTGCGCGAAACTGGAGAAGCGTGGAAACTCGATGATGCGACATTGCTTGTGGTAGTAGGGGCCGAAGTTTTGAGTGTAGTAGGCCAACGATTTCTCCATCGCGCCGAGCATGCGCTCCACATTGAAGTCGTGGTCTTTGTGGTAATACACCTCAAGTTTGACCCCGTTCCAGTCGCGGCGTGCCACTTCGTAGCGGGCGCTCATGAAGGAGTAGAAATTGAAGGAGGCGTGGTCGAGTTTGTAGTGGAAGCATCGGCGGCCATTTTCCTCCCATTCGCGGAGTAGTGAGCCGGGGCCGATGGCGATTTGGTCGGGAGCTGTGCGGATGATGGTTTCTACCTCCACCCAATCGCTGTTGATGCCGATATAAGCCTCTCGGCGGTGCAGCGAATCATGGCGATTGAGAGCGGGGCGGCGGCTTTTTTCGGGCAAATTGAAATGCTTGCGGCGGTTCTTGTCGGACAGTTCAGCATCTGCCTGATAGCCAAATATGGGGATGATGTCGGTGTTGTCGAAGAAGGTGCCGTTTTGGGTGATGCGGCTCCATGATATTTCGTTTTCGAAGCCTTTTGGCTCAAAACGCAGGTTGAATTCGAGCAACATGGAATCGCCGGGCTGGAGTGCCGGTTGGAGGCGGAATATTTGCCAGTGAAGCGCCGAGTCGTTGTGGAGCAGGGAGAGGCGCTCGTTTTTCAGGTCGAATGTGCCGTGTTGAGGCGTGTTCAGAAAGAGAGTGTCTATGGGTTTGTCGTAGATGTTGCGCGTCCAGAATCGCCCATTCACCCGCATGGTGCGTGTTTCGGGATAGAGGTCTATGTCGTATTTGGCATCATAGACGCGGGGTTGTTCGCGGCCTTCATATTGTTTGTACTTGATTTCATAATCGCGGCGCTGTCGCTCTTGCTGGCCGCTGTTGACATACTTGTTGAGCAGTTGGGTGTTGTAAAACGCCCAGCCTGCCACGCCGAGCCAAGCGGCCAACGCTCCGATGCCAAACGAGCGATATTGCCGCCATTCGAGGCGGGCAAGTTTGAGGCGTTTTTTCCACCAAGTCTCCTTGCCGCGTGGCCAGAAGAGGATGGCGGCCAATGCCAGCAAGGTGCTGAACAAAAGCCAATAGGTGTTGAACCAAAACAGGCTTTTCCCAAATGGCTGATAGCCGTAGAAATCGGAGAGGGTGTAATCGGGGGTGCCGCCGAATTTGAGCATATTGCTCTCTATTTTCAGCGTGTCCCACACGAAACTGTTGACGATGATGAGCGCAATGGTGAGGAAAAAGCCGAGGTACATATTGGGCGAGAGTGCCTGCACCAAAAAGGCCAACGCCAACATGAAGGCGAACCCCAGCATATCCATCACCAGCAATTCGCGCACATATACCCAGAGGTCGTGACGCTCGTAGCCCATTATTTTTTGGGCGACGATGGCTGTGGCCATGACGAGCAATTGCAGCACGAGCATGATGCCTAGCACCGCCGCATATTTGCCGAGCCACGTCGTCCAGTTTTGGGTGGGCAGGGCATCCACGATTTCGCTCACGCGGCTGTTGCGCTCTTTCCAGATGATGGCGCCGCTGAAATACACCATGATGATGATGGTGAACAGGTAAAACGAGCCTCGTATGTAGCTGACCATTGTGTAGGTGACGGGGAGCTCGTGGGTTCCGTAGCCTTCGTTGGCATAGAACAGGTTGGGCACGCAATTGAGCAGCCCCAACAGCGCGAGCAGGATGAAGGCCGTACTACGCACGATGCCCCACCATTCGGTTTTTGTCTGGCTCCACAACTGGCTGAGGGCGGTGCCAAGCCCTTTGCCGGGCGCCACTTTGGGCAGCGCCCCCAGCGCGCGGATGCTGGTGAGGTCGGGGTCGTCCGCCATTTGTTTTTTCTGCTTTCGACCTGCTTTTTTTTCGGAAAAATCAAACAAACGATAGCCGAGATACAGGATGAGCATACCTACCGTCACCCATAAAATCCTGTTGAGCAACAAATCGCCCGTCAGCCCCATGGCCTGCGTGTTCTTTTCATCCACCGTCCAGTATTTGGTGGCAATGCCGAACGCGCCAAAACCAAAGGGGTCGAGCAGGGATGCCAGTTTTTCATTTTCCACATCCCTGAGCAGGTTGCCAGCCACGATGTAACCCACCAACAAGGCAGTCGCCGCCACGAAGGAATACAGCGTGGAGCGCGTATTGATGGCCACCGCGTAGAGGATGCCTCCGACGAACAAGGTGTTGGGGATGGCAAACACGAGCATTCCCATGAGATGGCCTTGCAGGTCGAAGGGGCCGAAGCGGTTGGGTTCGAGCCAGTTGAACACCGAATTGAGCGCCACGCCCGTCCACATCCCCAAAGAGATGCCGATGAGCGGGAGCAGCGACATCAACGCTCCGCCCCAGAAGTGGCCAAAGTAGTAGCCGGCCTTGCCGATGGGTTTGGAAAATACAATTTGGCTGGTCTGCCGCTCAAAATCGCGGATGGCTGCCGAGTTGAGGAAGGCCGTCGTCAGCAAGATGCAAATGAGCGAAAACACGGCATACCAGTTCTGTGCCACGAAGGGGGCGTTTTTCCACACGTTGCCGAAACTGCCGCCGATGGTCACTTGGTCGGAGATGGTGCCGAAGAGGCACAACAACCCGATGATGAGCATAAAAATCCAGGGCATGGGCGAGCGCAGCCAAGAGCGGAGTTCGAAGGAGAAGAAGGTTCTGAACATGATGATTTTAGGTTTCTGGTTAAGCCCCGCCGACCAAACTGAGCGGACGGAGTTTTTGGTTGCTGATTTATGTGGTCCAATTCACCAAATTCACGTTAGTCGTGCGCATTCATTCACCAAATTCACGTTAATCTGAAGACTTGTGACAATAGTAGCGTTTGCGGATTGGCAAACGTTTGTTTTCAAAAAATTCAGTCATGCGGCTATACTTACTGTTTTTCATCTGCCTATTTATCTCGTTGGTCTCTTGCGGTAAGAATAAAGACGAGGATTACCGTGCATCGTTCGCCGGAACCTACGAGTGCCTGAAAGCCACTTATGTAGCGCCTGCCAACACTTTTGACACCACGCTTGTGTCGCTTGAGGTAAAATTGGTCGGCGACTCTCTGGTCGGTTTGTTAGGGGAGGAGGTCAAGGTTGACAACTTAGGAACGATTGGGGTGGATGCCACAGGCGACTGCAACCTCAACTCTTTGCCGGGCTACCGCATTTTTTGCGGCAATTTTCACCACGACAGCCTGTACCTGCAAACTTGGGTTGGCGTATTGGGGAATTTCACGCAATCACACTATTACGGGAAGAAACAATAGCCTGCTCGTCCCCCTCATTCTCCGCCGTGAATCTTCGCAAAAAACACATCCTCCAAGTCGGCATTCGCCGCCTTGAAGCCATCGCCGGGAGCCGTCTCGCTAAGCACATGGATGATGGGCTTGCCTGCCACAAGCTTGCTGGAAATGACCCGGTATTGCTGCTGATAGCTTTCTATTTCTGATTTTTGAATGGCTTTCTCCCAAACCTTCCCGGCCAGCGATTGCAGCGCCGCATCGGGCGAGCCTGCATACAAGACCTGCCCGAGATTGATAATGGCCATGTTGGAGCAGAGCTCCTTCACGTCCTCCACGATGTGGGTGCTAAGGATGACAATGACGTTTTCGCCAATTTCTGACAGGAGGTTGTAGAATCGGTTGCGCTCGCCGGGGTCGAGGCCAGCGGTAGGCTCGTCCACGATGATAAGCTTGGGGTCGCCCAGCAAGGCTTGGGCAATGCCAAATCGCTGGCGCATGCCGCCGGAGTAAGAGGCCACGGACTTTTTGCGGTGCTCCCACAGGTTGACGCGCTGAAGCAGGGCGCTCGCCACCTCTTTTCGCTGGCTGGCGGGAATGCCTTTCAACACGGCAAAATGGTCGAGCATCTCAAATGCGGAGATATGCGGATACACCCCAAACTCCTGCGGCAAATAGCCGAGCGCACGCCGCACCGCATCCTTTTCCTTGAGCACGTCTATTGCGCCATTGGTGTCTCCTTCGGTGGGCTGGAGCCACGCGCTGCCGCTGTCCGCATCTTGGAGGGTGGCAAGGGTTCGCATGAGCGTGCTTTTGCCTGCGCCGTTGGGCCCGAGCAATCCGTACATGCCAGTAGGGATGTCGAGCGATACGTCTTGAAGCGCCTTCACGCCGTTGGGATAGGTTTTGTTCAGATTGCGGATGGTCAATTGCATGATTTCAGATAGTGATTGATGAACTTGTCCACTCAAGCGCGTGGTTGGGCTTGCATTGACGGTGAAAAAATGTTTTGGGAAAAAAAGTCTGATGTGGAGATTTCTCTGACGAAGATGCGAAACAGCCGCTCAAACCTGCGCCAAAGATTCGAGAAACGATTCGATAATTTGGATAAACGTTGTCAGAAATGCAGACCCGATGCTATCCAGCGCTCCAACACCTCTATTTCCCCCTTTTCGAGTTGGCGCTTTCCTTTGGGCGGCATGTGCTCGTCGTGATAGGCGGGTAATGTGATGCGCCGATACAGTTCGCTGGCATCAGGATTCCCGGCGACGAGCACCGGGCCGTGTTTGCCGCCTTTCAGGATGCCATCGGGCGAGTCGAGCAACAAACCGCCCTTCTTCTTCTTGGGGTTGTGGCAGCCGACGCATTTTTGCTCCATGATGGGCTGAACGTGTACAGTGTACTCCAACAAGCCTTCCGGTGCCGCCTCTTCCACAGGCACAGTGGGCAAACCCGAAGCAGAGGCTTGTGTATTTTCAATTTTTTCAAACAAAAACCCCTCTCCGTGTGTAAGCGTGCCGCCAAAATGCCCCGCTGCCGAGACCACGCCAACCGCCACCGCCACTGAATGAAAATACCAACGGGAATGTCGCAGCAGCCAAGCGCAGGGCACCAGCACCGCCGATGCGAACCCCAGCCATTGATGACGCAGGAGAAGCGCCTCGTCGTAGCCGCCCGTTTGGGCGAGCAACCACCCGCAAACCGCTGCCAGCACCGCTGCCACCGCACCCAAACCAACCGACCAGTCAAGCGCGGGGCGATACACACTCGTTTTTTTCCAAAAAGACAACACCACCAGCGCCCCGGCCAGCAGCAGGAATCCGATGGGCAAGTGCAACAGCACGAGATGCAGGCGGCCTAATGAAACCATGAGTCGGGCATCAATCTTTTTTGTCGGCCAATTGTTGGGCGCGTTCGGGCAATCGCATGGCCTTCAAGGTTCCGTTCAAGTCGTTCACCGACCATGTGTTAAACTTGACTGCGTTGAAGATGAACAGCACTATCAGGACAAGCGTCACAAACGCGGTAGCCCACCAAAAGTCAGCGTTCGGCGGTTTTTGTAGCGCCAACTTGGTCAATATGAGGCAAAGCGTGGCAATGCTGGCAACAGCCATGTTGTGCGCCATCACGGAATAGACGTGCCACGATTCGATGAGCTTGAAATTGTTGGGCGCCATTTCGCGTGCCAACGCAAACTTGTTGGACAGGTGTAAGCCAGTCTCGTTCTCTTGGTTGACAGTCAGATTGCCTTCCAACACTTTATTCAACCACCCGAAAAACTTGGTGCGCTCTGTTGCTTTGTATAATTTTCGCCCCAGTGGGGTGACGGCAAACCCTACGGCATAACCCATGCCCAAAATAGCGACACTGCTGCCCACTTTCAGGCGGCCCGCCAATTCCAAAAAATCTTGGGATGTGACAAGCGTCGGGTCGAGGATGAAAAAAGACGCGAGAATGCAAAAGCCCGGAAGCGCGTAGGCAAAAAAATCAAAGGCGGAGTTGAGTATTTTTTCCATGAAAGCCAGACTTTGCACAAACGTCGTAAAAATATACCTTGATGCGCCAAGATTTTTCAGACGCTTGCGATTGACGTGCCTGATTTTAAATGAACGGTGACTTCAATCATGCTGAAAACTCAACGGTGCGAAGCATCGCAAATCATGCTAGGAAAAACCCTCTTCATCGCTGGCGGCCTCGTGGCGGCCATTGGTTTGTTGGCGGCCATGCAATCCGACAAGCCACCGGAAGGAACTACCTATCTCGAACCCTCGCCCCAACGCGACGGCAGCCCCGCCGCTGGCTACCAATACCTGCTCTACGGCGACTTTGTGAGCAGCGGAATCCCCTTAAAAGTGTTTCGGCGCGTGTCGGGTGCCAACAGTGCCGGCGACCTTGATCGCACGGGCGACGCGAAGGGCATCCCATTCAGGTTCAACGTGGCCACCACGCCCAACGGCGTGAAAGTAGTAGCCCCTACATGCCTCACCTGCCATGCCGAGCGCCTGAACGGCCAAATCGTCGTCGGATTGGGCAACAACACCTACGACCACACAGCCGACGCATCGGCAAGCTTTCAAGCAGCGGACTTCGCCGTGAAACTCGCCTTTGGCGAAAACTCACCCGAATGGGAGGCCTATCTGCCCGCCAGCCGCGCTACCAAGTCCATTGGCCCCTACATCCGCACCAAAACACGCGGGCCAAACCCGGCGGACAAAATTTTTGCCGCGCTCTCCGCGCACAGGCGCGCTGCCGACCTCATCTGGCTCGACTCGGCGCAATTCGACATTCCGCTCGAAACCGTCCCGACCGACGTGCCAGCTTGGTGGCTGACCAAGAAGAAAAATGCGCTGTATTACAATGGCTTGGGCCGGGGCGACTTCGCCCGCCTTGCCTCTGCTTCCGGCATGCTGACCATGCTCGACAGTGCCGAAGCACGCCGCATTGACAGCCATTTGCCCGATGTGATGGCGTGGATTCGCACCCTTGAGCCACCGAAGTACCCATACCCGATTGACCAACATTTGGCCGCCGCAGGCAAAAAAATCTTTGAGCAACGATGCTCCAAGTGTCATGGCACTTATGGCGATTCAGTCTCCTACCCCAATCTGTTGGTCAGCTTGGAAAAAATCGGCACCGACCCGCTGCTTGCACAGGCTTACAAGACGCATCCCGAATATCACAGTTGGTACAATGACAGCTGGTATGGGAAAGGTGTTCACAAGGGGCAACTCCTCCCCAACGATGGCTACGTCGCGCCTCCGCTCGACGGTATATGGGCAACAGCGCCATACCTGCACAACGCTTCCGTGCCGACATTGGATGATTTGCTCAATAGCCCCCAACGCCCTGTTTTTTGGAAAAGAAATTTTGAAAACACCGAGGCCAACTACGACCAAGGCAAGGTCGGCTGGAAATACACGACAGAACCCTCCAAAACAGACACGGAAACCTACGACACTACCCTTCCCGGCTACGGCAATAGCGGCCATAGGTTTGGCGACAAATTGAGTGCTGAGGAAAGAAAGGCCGTGATAGAATACTTGAAGATGCTGTGAGACGAGCCGTCAATGAAATGAGCTAAAACGGGCAACACTTCATCGAATCGGCACACCGTGCTCATGTCAAATCGGCATTGCCATCCACGAACTTGCAATCGAACCAGAAAGAAGAAATGCGCCACAGGTCATCTTCGCCGCGCTCCAAATCAAATTCGTAACTGCCAACAAAAGCCCGCGTGTTGCGGCCCGATTCGACGGGTTTGAAGTGATAAGCAATACCATAGCAGAACACATGGGCAAAATCGCCACCGTGCAGGTCTACCACGAAATTGCCAACCTGATGATGTATGGCTTTGAGGTCGCTAAAACCGTCCTCCCAACGTGCGGTAATTTCTTGTGGCGTGAGGGTCTCCGGCTCCCCACCAGTCAAAGAGGTCATGTCAAACTCAACATCATCGGCAAAGCATTTTTCCACCATGAGCCAGTTGCGGTTATCGGTTTGGATAAAAAGTTGGCTCACCACATCCACAATTTGCTGGCGCTTGACGAGCATTTCAGTCGAATAATGCATAACGGGAGATTGGCTTGTTGATTGAAAGTCTGTTGTCTGAATGTGGCAAAGGTCGCCCCCGGCATTTTTATGCCACATGACGGCTGTCATTCGAGGAGATGATTGTGCATTTTTTCCCTGCTCTTCCAATAGTAAAAATATACTCTTTCACCTCCGTTAAGCAGAAAAAACCGAAGTTTGCCCCCTTTCATCACAAGCTGTATGCAAAACTCTCCCGGATGAACACTCTCCGCTCGCTCCTCTTGCTACCCTTGATGGCCATCGCGCCGTCGCTTTTCAGCCAAAACACCCCCAAGGCCCCCGATGCGTTTTTCACGCACAAACGAGGCGAACAATTCACCCCACACCACCAACTGGTCGCCTATTTCGAGCACCTCGCCGCCCATGCCCCCAACACCATGCGTTTGGAAAAATATGGCACCACCCACGAAGACCGCCCGCTCCACATCGCCATTTTCTCCTCGCCCGAAAACATCGCGCAACTCGAACAAATCCGCCTCAACAACCTCCGCCTCGCCGGACTGGCCGACGGACGGCCCGAGCGCACCAACCCCGTCGCCATCATCTGGCTGAGCATGAGCGTGCACGGCAACGAACCCTCCGGCGCCGAATGTAGCCCCCTGCTCGCACACCGACTCGCCACACAAACCGACGAAGAGACCAAGAACTGGTTGCGCAACACCGTCGTCATACTCGACCCCTCGCTCAACCCCGACGGCTACGACCGCTACACGCACTGGTATCGCGGCGCGAGCAACCTGCTCAAAAACGCCAACCCCAACAGCCGCGAACACCGCGAACCCTGGCCCGGCGGCCGCACCAATCACTACTATTTCGACCTCAATCGCGACTGGGCATGGGCCACACAGGTGGAAACCCAACAACGGCTTGTCGTCTATCAACGATGGATGCCACACGTCCACGCTGACCTGCACGAGCAGTATGTGGACAACCCCTACTACTTCGCGCCAGCCGCCGAGCCAATGCACGACTACATCACCCCCTGGCAGCGCACTTTTCAAACCGAAATCGGCCAGAACCACGCACGCTATTTCGACGAAAACGGATGGCTCTACTTCACCAAAGAAACGTTCGACCTGTTTTACCCCTCCTACGGCGACACCTATCCCATGTTTAGCGGTGCCATTGGAATGACCTACGAACAGGCAGGCCACAGCACTGCCGGTCGCGCCATCATCAATGGGTTGGGCGACACGCTCACCCTGCACGAGCGCATCGAACATCACCTCACCACCAGCCTCTCTACCATAGAAATGGGCAGCAAAAACGCTGCCCGCATCGTCGAAAACTTCCGCGAATACTTCACCCGCTCGGCTGCCCAACCGCCCAGCCAGTACAAGGCATTCGTCATCCGTGAGACCAACGACCCCAACAAGGTGAATGCGCTCTGCCGATTCCTCGACCGCCACCAGATTCGCTATGGAAGGGTTGGCGCCGGCTTTTCGGGCATCAAAGCTTTCGACTACGCCAGTGGCAAAGAGACGAGCATATCCATCAACCCGGAAGACGTGGTCATCAGCGCCTTTCAGCCCAAATCTGTATTGGTGGGAGTGCTGTTCGAGCCAGAGTCGCGCCTGTCCGACTCCTTGACCTACGACATCACAGCTTGGGCGCTGCCGTTCGCCTACGGGCTGGAGGCTTATGCGCTGAAAGAGCGTATGGACCCCAAAAAAGCCTTTGAGCCGTACAAAGCGCCAGAGGTGAAAATTGCGGCCTCGCCCTACGCTTGGTGCGTGCACCGTCGTTCGCTCAACGAGGCGATGTTTTTGAGTGAAATTTTGCAAAAAGGCGTGAAAGTGCGCATGGCTACCAAATCATTTGCCATCAGCGACCAACAATTCGGCGCCGGCGCGTTCGTCATCAACCGCGGCGACAACCGCCTCATAGCGGGTGAGCTAGATAGCATCGTGCAAGCCGCCGCCACCAACGCCAACGTGCCGCTCCACCCCGTCTTCACGGGCTTTTCCGGGCGAGGCAGCGACTTGGGCTCCGATGCTTTCGCACCCATTGACCCACCCTCCGTGGCGCTTCTCTATGGCGACGAGGTGGACGACAATTCTTTCGGGCACGCTTGGTTCTTCTTCGAGCGCGAATTGGGCTACCCCGTCTCGCCAGTCCCCTTGGACAAAATCCAGCGTGTCAACCTCACCGACTTCAACACCCTCATCCTGCCGCACGGCTACTACGGCTTGTCCGAAACTCAAACGAGAATCATACAAGATTGGGTAAAAAGCGGCGGCAGGCTCATTGCCTACGAAGGCGGGGCAAAAGCATTTTTGGGTAAAGACGGCTTCGACCTTAAACACAAAGACGAGCCTAAAAAAGACTCCACCGCCGCGCCCACCCCCTATCGCTCCCGCGAGCGCGAGAGCATCAGCGACCAACTGCCGGGAGCCATCGTGAAGGCCAAAGTGGACAACTCACATCCGCTCGCACTAGGTCTTCCCGACTACTATTTTTCGCTGAAAACGGGTGCCGACGCATTTCAAATGCCGGAAAAAGCAACAGCCGTCATCTACTTGGAAGAAACCTTCCCGTCTTTCGGGTTCATCGGCAGCCGGGTAAAGCCGCGCTTGGGCAAGACACCCATTCTGACAGTCCAGAAAATGGGCGGCGGGCAAGTAATACTTTTTGTGGACAATCCGCTATTCCGCAGCTTCTGGGAACAAGGAAAGGTGCTTTTTGCCAACGCCGTTTTTTTCTAAGAAATACGGATTGGGCAAGAGATTGAAAACGGACGAGGAGGTCTCACAAGTGATGTTTGTTCGACAGAATTGACAAGATTCGCGCCCTTTTTCGGGTAAAAAAATCTGTAAATCTTGTCAATCCTGTCAAAATTTAAACTTGTGAGACGGCCTCAGACCCACTAGCCCACACTCGTCGCCACATCCCAATCAACCGCCACGCGGGAAATTGGCATCATCCTCATCCACCGCATCGGGAGGTGCCGTCGTGAGTACCTTGTAGAAAAAGTAGGCCGTGACGGCGATGACGATACCGTTGGCCGAAAGCATCATAATCAGTGCGGGAGTACTCATGGTTTAGTTATTTTTTCGTGAAACAAAGAAGCAAGGAACGCTCGAAAAACAGATATCGCGCACCACTACTCACGACTCGGAATGGGCACCCTTCCCTCGCGGTTGCGCTTGCGTTGTGCCAGATAGACCAATAAGGCGATGAGCGCAAAAATGACAACCAGCAAGAGCCGCGAGCCATTGACGAACGTGAGCGTTTTTTCCAATTCCGTCACTTGCGCGGGGTCGGTGGCTGCGGCAATTTGTGCGTGCAGGTCTTTATTCGCTATTTTGTCCAAAATGCCGCCGCTGCTCAACAAACTCCCGAAAAACACGCAAATCAAGATGACAGGCGTGACGTACTTGATGATGTACTTATAAATGACCGGCACCTTCATGTCGGCGTTCCTGTTAATTTCAGCCCAAGCGTTGTCCATGCCAAACACCCACGCGAAAAGTATTATCTCAAACATGGCGAACACGACCAGCGACACCGAGCCTGCCCAATAGTCGTACTCATCGAACACACCGTAGCTAAAAAAGAACACCGTGGGAGCACCGAGAATGAACACCAGCGCGCCAAAAGCCCATGCAGCCCGTTCGCGCCGCCATCCAAACTCATCGCGCAAAAAGCCCATGACCGGGGTGCCCATTGCCAACGACGACGTGACACCTGCAAAAAACAGCAACCCAAACCACGCCATGCCTGCCAACGCCGCCAAAATCGGCCCCCACTGCTGAAACAGATAGGGCAACGTGCGGAAACCAAGCCCCAAGCCGCCCGTCTGCGTGAGTTCCACCACTCGCTCTATGCCGAGATAGCCCACCGAAATCGGAATCAGGATGGCGGCACCCAACACCACTTCCACAAACTCGTTCATCCATCCCGCCGACATGGCATTGAGCGCCACGTCGTCGCGTTGGCGCAGGTACGAGGCATAGCATTGTATGCTACCCATGCCCACGGAGAGCGTGAAAAAGACCTGTCCCGCAGCGGCCAGCCAGACCTTGAAATCCCAGATGGAGCTAAAATCAGGTGTCCACAAAAAGTTAAGCCCCTCCGTGCCGTCATACACCGCTCCAGCTTCCCCCGCAGTAAGGGTGATGCCGCGCACGGCGAGAAAAACGCCAAAGAATATCAGCAGCGGCATACCCACCTTCGCAGCCACTTCCACGCCGCCAGCCAAGCCGCGAGAAAGAATCCAAGTGTTCAGCAGCAAACAAATAATCCAAAAGACAATCGGCTCGCTGGTGCCAAGACTGACATAATCCGTGAACATCTGGCTGACCGCCGCCGCGTCGTTGCCAGCAAAAGCGCCCGATATGGAACGCCACACATACGCCAGCGTCCAACTTTCCAAATAGCAATAGTAGGCCGCCACGGCAAGGTTGGTGAAAATGCCGAACACACCCACATATTTCCACCACGCACGCTTGCCCCCGCTGACGCTGTTGAGGATGAACGGCGTGGAGTGGTCGCCAAAACGACCACCAAAGCGCCCCATGCTCCACTCCACAAACAACAGCGGAATGCCCATGAGCAGAAAACAAATAAGATACGGAATGATGAAAGCGCCGCCGCCATTCTGGATGGCCTGCGCGGGGAATCGCAAGAAGTTGCCTAATCCGACCGCGTTGCCCGCCATAGCCAAGACTAATCCGACACGCGAGCCCCAAGCTTCTTTGTGTGCTGACATGAGTGTTAGTGGGTAAATAAAGTGATGAGTGTAATTGTTTTTTCGGCGGGCAAGATAGGACGGTTTTGGAATTTGGCATTTTTGATTTTGGAAAACGCGAGCAACCTGAAACTTTGTGGCGCGAGGCATTACCTTAGCCGCCGCGCTGCCGCAGCAAATCACCGCGAATCTTTAAACCAAACGCTCATGCTCAACACCATAAAAGGTCTTATCGGCGAAGGCAAAACCCAAGAAGCCATCAGCGAGATGGCCAAGTTCGCCGCAAAACATCCCGACATCCAAAACGCCGTCATGCTCCTGAGCGGACAATACGCACAAGCCAACATGCAATTTGCCATGGGACTGGCAGACGCGCAAGCCAGCCAGGACACAATGACAAAAATCCGGTTCGGATTGCTCAATCTCTTGGACGAGATGCAGGCCAAAAAACTGTTTTCAACAGGCGCAAACTTGGATGAAAACGAAGAGGCGGCGGGACCAAAATCCAAACTGCTCTTCCTTGCCTCCAACCCCGTTGACTTGGGGCCACTCCAATTGGAAAAGGAGTACCTCGAAATCCGCAAGATTTTCAAAAACCATCGCGACAAATTCATCATCACGGAGGAGTTCGACGTATCGCTCGACTCCTTCTTTGAAGCCATATACCGGGAAAAACCACAAATCATCCATGTAGCCGGATATGCCGAACCAGACGGCGCCATTTTGTCGAACAAAACCGACCACACTTCCTACTTGGTGCCATTTGAGTTTTTGGCACCCGCTTTCAAAATGCTAAGGGGCACCACTGAATGTGTTTTCTTCAATACGGGCGAGTCCAATCTTTTTGCCAAAGTCGTTTCGCGCGTGATTCCTTATGCCATTGGCATCAAAGGCGTAGTGCTCGACCATGAGGCGATGAGTTTTTCCAGCGGTTTTTACGCTGCGCTCGCTTTGGAAAAAAACTACGAAAAAGCCTTTAAAATGGGCTGCAACCTGTCGGTTTCCACCCCAATGGCAGATATTTACAACGCAAAGCCCACTGATGCCGGAGCGCCCGGGCAAAAGTATTTTCTCTACCAAAACGGCCTTTGCGAAGGGGACACCGATACGCCCGACGATTTTTTTATGCCAAATGCGCGAGAGCAAAAAAGTAAAAAAAGTGGTAAAACGTGATGATTATACCCAGATTAAAGAAGATTTGAACCTGCCCGTTGGCAAGGCAGGGATGCCCTTGATTGATTTGCATGATTTTCAAAGGATTGCGAGCGCCGTTCGTTCAAAACCACCTTGTCAGACCCTGTGCTTAGGGGCCTGCCCAGCCAAGTGAAGCGGACGGGGCTGATTTGCGTTGACTATATTTGTACTTCGCGCCGCCGGGTTTTGAGCACGGCTAAAAGCTCAATCTGCTCAAAATCAGGGAGAGCAATTATGTTGAACTGACAAATCCTAACGAATCAAGGTATATAAGCCCCCCCCCTTCGCCCTCATGCTCGCTTTCATCACCCGCGCCCTCTCCGCATCATCGGAGTTCAAAAAACAGCTCGAAGCCGCTGGCTGGCAGGTGGAGGGCCGCTCGCTGGTCGAACTCTCGCCCTTGCCCTTCGAGGAAGTACCCACCTCCGAATGGGTCTTTTTTTCGAGCCAAAACGCGGTGCGGTTTTTCTTTCAGCAACTCAAGTCAGGCGGTGACTTCAAGTCACCGCCTGACTTGCCGCCCCGGTGGAGGCAAATGAAATGGGCCGCCCTCGGCACCGCGACGGCAAAAGTGCTGACGGAACACGTCGAGCAAGTGGATTTTGTCGGCACGGGCGAGCCGGGGAGCACGGCGGAGGCGTTTCGGAGAGTCAACGGGCGGGAGGCGGGGTTGCGCATCCTCTTCCCCGCTGCCCGCCACTCTCGCCAGAGCGTGATGGCGCTTTTGGCCGACGATTTCAGGTGCACCCATTTTCCGATTTACGACAACCGCCCCGTCGAGGCCCCGTCGCGCTCGACAGCCGACGCGCTCGTTTTCACCAGCCCGATGAACGCGGGGGCGTATTTTTCGACAAATAAATGGGAGAAAAACCAGCGCGTCATAGCCATCGGCGCAACGACTGCCGAAGCCCTGCGCACTTTGGGAGTGGAGCAGGTCGAAGTCGCCGCCGCGCCAACCGAAAAGGCTTTGGCAGATGCCGTGCTCCGTTTGCGAGGGTAATTTTTACTTTTGCCCCTTCAATCCACTCACCTTCAAATCATGGCGAAAAGACCCGTACCCGGCAAAGCGCAGCCCCGCCCACAACCCAAACCGCAAGCAAAGGCGAAAACCGCCACTGTCGGCACTGTCGGCGAATCCTCCGGCTGGCTCCGGTTCGCGCTGGTAGCAATGGCCATCACAGCCCTGTGCTACCTGCCCTCCATTTCCAATGAGCTCGTGAACTGGGACGACGACCCGAACATCACCGAGAACCCCAACCTCCAGCGCATCAACGAGGACGGGCTTGCGAAAGCAATTCCCGATATTTTCAGCATCGAAAAGGGCGCGGTCATTGGCAACTACAACCCGCTGCCCATCCTGACTTTTGCCGTTGAGAAAAAAATCGCGGGCGGTTTTGGGGAAAAGCACACCCGGCTCATCCACATCAACAACCTGCTGTTGCACCTGCTCACGGTCTTTTTCGTCATTAGTCTGCTGGCAAGCATGGGCATCGGCAATTGGGGCGCTTTTGTCGGTGGGCTGTTGTTCGGCATACACCCCATGCGAGTGGAGTCGGTGGCTTGGGCCACGGAGCGCAAGGACGTGCTGTTTGCCGTGTTCTTTTTTGCCGCGCTGGTCTATTATGTGAAATGGCTCAAACAGGCGGAGCGCGGTGAAAACCGCAGCGGCACCTATATCATCATGCTATTCTTGGCGACGCTGTCCTGTTTTTCAAAAGTGCAAGCCGTCACCTTGCCCCTTTCCATGCTGGTGCTCGACTATTGGTTTCGCCGCCCCATCAATTTCAAGCTGATTTTGGAAAAAACGCCGTTCTGGGTGCTCTCGCTCGCGTTTGGCCTCATCAACCTCTACACGCTTCGACAACAAGGCTCCACGACCGACGATGTCACCGACTTCAACTTGCTACAGCGCCTTGCCATCGGCGCATATTCGTTCGTCATTTACCTCTACAAGTTGGTCGTCCCCTACCCCATGTCGCCCCTTTACCCGTACCCGAAGCCGCTGCCCATTGAGGTGTATCTGTTGCCTGTGGTGTTTTTGGCTTTCTGGTATTTTGTCTGGCAAATGTGGAAACGCGGCAACACGCCGAGCGAGGAGACCCGCTCCAACGACTATCGCATCTGGGTATTCGGCGCATTGTTCATGTTTTTCAACGTGATGTTCCTTTTGCAGGTGCTGGGCGCGGGTCAGGGCTTCAAGGCCGACCGCTTCACTTATGTGCCTTATTTTGGGTTCTTCGCCGTCGCGGCGTGGTATTTTGACAAATTTTACAAATCGGAAAAAACAAGAGGGCTGACCACGGCGCTTGCTGCGGTGTTTTTCATCGTGTCGGCGGTATGGACGGTGCGGCAAATCGGCGTGTGGAAAAACGGCGAGACCCTCTGGACGCACGTCATCAAATACGAGGGCAAAAGCAATTCGTTGCCTTATTGGAATCGCGGGCAATACTACCGTTCGCAAGGCGACTTCGACCGTGCCTTGAAGGACTACACGCAAGCGGTGGCCATCAATCCCCAAAATTCGGAGCTCTACAACAGCCGAGGCAAAACCTACTTCGACATGGCCTTGTCGGGCAAATTCAACAACCAACAACGCGAACTGGTGCAAAAAGCCATCAAGGACTACACCGATGCCTTAGCCATCCCGACCATCAAGCTCAAAAGCAAAGCCGAGGTGCTCATCAATCGCGGTGCCGCTAATGGCTTTTTGCAAAACTTCGAACAGTCCATCCAAGACATTACCGAAGGCTTGGCCATCAACCCGGACAACGCCAACGGCTATTTCAACCGCTCCATCGCTTACTACACAATGGGGCAACACGACAAAGCACTGGCCGACTATGACGCATACCTGAAATACAACCCATACAGCGCCGAGGTGTGGTATGAAAGCGGCATGATACTGCGCTCCAAAGGACAAAACCAAGCTGCCATAGAGCGCCTCACGCGAGCGATTCAACTCAAACCCAGCCTCGCTATCGCTTATCTCGAACGCGCCCGCGCCCACGCGCAAGCAGGCAACCGCGCAGCCGCACAGCAAGATTATCAGCGTGCGCAGCAAATGGGCGCGGCCAAAACGGAGTATGATATGCGCCTGGAAGGGGGGCAGTGAGCGCGTGGGCAGGCGCATAAAGTCTGAGGCACTCAAACCAATAAGGTCAAAACTTAGCTTGATTCGCCGGGATTTGTCAGTTCACTATGATTGCTTTCCCCGGTTTTGAACAGATTGGTGTCACTGTTGGCATTCCGCCAACAACGGCGCGGCGGAGTGAAATGCCAAACCCGGCCACTCGTTCCACCGCTTCTTGGAAAACTCGTGTGGTCAGTCACTCAAACAAGCACCGTCCCACCCACACCAGCGCATCCACCCCCTGCACCTCATAGTCCTCGTAGCCAGTGCCCCAGGCCACGCGAATTTTGTCGAGCTCGTTTTTGCGAATTTTTTTCACGATAGACGCATCCAGCGCATACTGTGCGCGATAGCTGACGGATTGGCCAGAGGGGTCGAACGTGCCCTCATCGTTGCGCAGGTTGACTAAGGTGAAAGTGGCGCCATCTATGAACTTCAGAATCGCCACGCTGTTGCGCCCCAGCGAGCCGAAAGTGCGTCGGGCATTGGCATCCTGGATGCGAAAATGAAGGTGCAGACTTACCAGCGAGCCACCGCTCGAAAGGGCACCTTCGCACAGGATATGCGGTTGGTCGGGCGGCAGTATTTTTTTCATCACCGCATTGGTGTAGCGAAAGAGTTCCACGCGCTGCGTTTCGCGGTAGGTTTCCCCCGAAAACTCGTCGCGTGTGCTCACGGCCAAGGCGCAAGGTCGCTGCGGCGGGTTGCGCATCACGTCGTCGGCGGGGTCGTAGGGTTTGTATTTCGGGCCGGGCTTGCCAGGCTTTTTCTCTTTTCCCTTGCGCTGCGCGACCGATGCGCTGTCGGTTGTCACGACGACCGAATCGCCCACCCCCGTCGTGCCGAGCAAATCGGCAATGGGTTTTTCGGCAGGCGGGTGGAGCAGCGCATCGAGTTCCTGCACCTGTTTGTGTGCCTTTCGGAGGTTTTTGCGCTGGTTGGCCGCATCCATGTTGGCTACTTTTTCGGCGAAGGCGAGGGTTTGCGTGGCTTGTTTGTGATTTTTCTGGGCTGTTTTTTCCGCGCTTTTGGCATTTTTGAGGATTGCCGCCAGGGAGTCGAGTGTGGTTTTTGGGGTGAGGGTGTCCTGTTTGGCCGTTTTCCAAGCCTGTTCAGCCGTCTCGCGTTCGGCGGTGGCAGAAGAGGCCACCTGAGCGAAGTCGGGTTCGAGTTGTCTGGCGGCATTCGAGATATTGACCGCCAGCACCGAGAGGTCCCAATCGGGGAGGCTATCCAGCGCGGGCAAGGTGTCGGGCAAGACGATGGCGCTGTTTTGCGCGGTCAGCGTGGTGCCTGCGAAAAAAACGCAAGCCATGACGATGAGCGGAAGAAATCGGTAGTTCATAAGCAAAAAAACGATTCAGGGCGGAATGTGGGGCTGAAAAGCAGGGCAAGTTCTAATTTCGCGGCAAAAGTAAGCGTCATTGGGGGCATTATAGACCTTGCGCTTGCCATTCTGGGCGGATTCCGCCAGCATGACAAAAACAGAGTTGCCTTTGACCATTCGCTCAGCCATTTTTCACTTGCCTTTTCTTTTTCGCTAATGAAACGTTTTTCCACAGTTTATCTCGTTTTTTCTCTTGTTTTACTCCTAACCGCCTGCAATTCGGGCAACAAGCAAGCACCTTCCAAAACGATGGAATTTACCAAAATACCAGTCACCTATCCCGCCACGCGGAAAGACACGAGCGTGACGGACGATTATTTTGGCACAAAAATCAAAGACCCCTATCGCTGGCTCGAAGACGACCAGAGCGACGAGACGAAGGACTGGGTGCAAAAACAGAACGTCGTCACGTTCGGCTATTTGGGCCAGATTCCTTACCGCGAAAAAATCCGCACGCGGCTGGAGCAAATCTGGAACTACGAAAAATTCGGCACCCCGTTCAAGGAAGGCGGGAAGTATTATTTTTTCAAAAACGATGGCCTGCAAAACCAGAGCGTGCTCTATGTGCAGGACAATCCCAACAGCGAGGCCAAAATGGTGCTCGACCCCAACACGTTTAGCCCCGACGGCACCACGTCGCTGGGTGAGCTCGATTTCTCAAAAGACGGGCGCTATCTCGCTTACAGCATCTCAAAAGGCGGTTCCGACTGGCGCACCATTCTGGTGAAAGACCTGCAAACCGGTCTTATGCTGCCCGACCAAATCGAGTGGGTCAAATTCTCCGCCATCGCTTGGCAGGGCAACGGGTTCTACTACACCCGCTTCCCGCAGCCTGTCGAAGGCGCGGCGCTCACGGCAGCCAACAAATTTGGTGCGGTCTATTTCCACCAGCTTGGCACCGAGCAAAGCGCCGACAAGCTGATTTACGGCGACAAAGCGCATCCCGACCGCTCGTTTGGCGCCGCCACTACCGACGACGAGCGTTTCCTCTGCGTGGTGGGCTGGGAAAGCACCAGCGGCAACACCCTCCAGTTCAAGGACTTGACAAAAGACAAAGCCGCCTTCATGCCGATAGCGACCACCTTCGAGAAAGATTTCGCGGTGGTGGACAACATCGAGGACAAACTACTGATACTGACCAACCACGACGCTCCCAACCAGCGCCTCATCCTCGTGAACACCCACAACCCCAAACAGGAAAACTGGGAAACCCTTGTGCCGGAAGACACTGCGGACGTGTTGCAAGGCGCGGCAGTCTGCGGCGGCAAAATCGTGTGCAGCTACCTACACGATGCTTCGAGCGCCTTGCGGGTGTTCGACCTGCAAGGCAAGTTGCTCAAGGAGGTGAAGTTGCCCGAAATCGGCACGGTGGGCGGCGTGAGTGGCAAAAAAGACGAACAGCAGGCGTTTTTCAGTTTCACCTCGTTTTTGCGCCCCACCACGATTTATTCGTTGGACATGAATTCCTTGGAAGTCAAGGTGTTCAAAGCGCCCAAACTTGATTTCAACCCCGATGCTTTCACCACCGAGCAAGTGTGGTACGCCAGCAAGGATGGCACGAAAGTGCCCATGTTCGTCACCCGCAAGAAAAATATCGCGTTCGACGGCTCCAACCCGACGCTCCTGTATGGCTACGGTGGTTTCAACATTTCCGTGACACCGGCTTTCAATCCGTCGCGCATAGCTTTAATCGAAAACAACGGGATTTACGCGGTGGCCAACATTCGCGGTGGCGGCGAGTTTGGCGAGAAATGGCACGAGGCAGGCACCAAATGCCGCAAACAAAACGTGTTCGACGATTTCATAGCTGCTGCTGAGTTTTTGGTCGAAAAAAAATACACCTCCAGCGAGCGGCTCGCCATCATGGGTGGCTCCAACGGCGGGTTGCTCGTGGGCGCTTGCATGACCCAACGCCCCGAACTTTTCAAAGTTTGTTTCCCGGCAGTGGGTGTGTTGGATATGCTGCGCTATCACAAATTCACCATCGGCTATGCTTGGGCGACCGACTATGGCCGCAGCGACAACAAGGAGGAATTCCCCTGCTTGGTCAAATACTCACCGCTTCACAACATCAAAAAAACGGCTTATCCGGCCACGTTAATCACCACTGCCGACCACGATGACCGGGTGGTGCCGGCTCACTCTTTTAAATACGCCGCCACCTTGCAAGAACATCAACAGGGCGACAACCCGACGCTCATCCGCATCGAGACCAGCGCGGGGCACGGGGCTGGCAAGCCCACGAGCAAATTGCTCGACGAGGCTGCCGACATTCTCAGCTTTATGCTGTGGAACATGAAAATGCAGGTGATTTATTGAGAACGATTGGCCCGGAATTGCGGGTGGCGTGGCATGATCGTTTTGTGAACGGTCATGCCACGCCACCCGCGCCCAAAGGTTGGCGGCGTGAGGCATAAAACAGTTTCTACTCCCCGAAAGGGAGAAACATATCCCCCGGCACTTCCATGCTTGTCGGTGGTTCGGGGTGAATCGGGTCGCCATTGAGCACGCGCTCGTACAGCACCAGATAGTCCTGCGCCATGCGGGCCGCGGAGAAATGCTCGCGGGCATATTCGTGGCATTTGGCTCGGTCAAATGTCTCGGCGTGACGCACCGCTTCCAACAACTCGGATTTTTTTACGGATAGGCAACCAAAATCGCAGTAAAAAGCCTCCACCACGCCGTTGCCACTGTGGGGCTTTCGACCATTGTCGAGGTGAATTTTTTTGCCCAAGAGTTCGGGCAACGCGCCGTAGGGAGTGCCAAACACCGGGCAGCCAAAATAGAGGCTTTCCGCCACCGCCAGCCCAAAAGGCTCGTGCCAGATGGCTGGGAAAATCAGCCCCTTCGAGCTGTTGAGCAGGGCATTGCGCCCTTCGGGATTGAGCACGCCATGAAATCGGACGTTGGGACTGAGCGTGATGCGCAGGCCCTTGCGAAAATTGACCCTCGTGCCACCCACGACGTGCAACCGCGCCCCTACTTTCGACGCGATGTCAATAGCGCCGCGCACGTTTTTGCCGCGCCATGCCGCGTTGCCGAGGAAGTGAAAAAACATTCGGTGATTGCCCATTTCGGGCGAGCCGTATTCCTCAAAATCAATCCCGTGATGCACATATTCGGTGCCACCATGAAGCCATGCTTGTTTGGCTGACACGAACACCGTGTTGCGGTCGAAGGCGCGTGGTTCCGAGGCATTGCCGTGAAAGGTGGCGAGCCAGGGTTTTGAAATGGGCGACAACGGCTCACAGTGAAAGTGAACAAGGTCGGTATCGGCGGGAATCTGCTCGTCGAGCGTTTTTTTTTCGTCGTAAGGCAACACTTCCGCAAACGGGCACTTTGAGTCTTTTTTGGCTAAAAAAACCACTTTATGTCCCATTTTCACCAAGGCTTTGCCTAACCACCAAAGCACGCGCTCCGCATCATCGTAAGTAGTTATGGGGATTTTGCTATCGCTAACCAAGAGAATTTTCATTCAAAGATATTGTGTCAACCCTTTGTGGCAAATGTGCGAATATCTCCCCGTAATGGCGCAACGATAGCCGCAGAAAAATACTCACTTTTGTCCCGCCATGACCTACCGCGAAACGCTCGACTTTCTCTACGCGCAATTGCCCATGTATCACCGCGTCGGTGCGGTGGCTTTCAAGAAAGACTTGACGAACACCCTCGCGTTGTGCGAGCATTTGGGCAACCCACACCGGGCCTTCAAGAGCATCCATGTGGGCGGCACCAATGGAAAAGGTTCGGTGAGCCACCTTTTGGCCGCCGTGTGCCAAGCCGCTGGCCTGAAAACAGGGCTTTACATCAGCCCACACTACAAGGATTTCAGGGAAAGAATAAAAGTCAATGGCCACTACATCGCCCGGCAAGAAGTGGTGGATTTCGTGGCCAACCACCACGAAGCCATCGTGCGCATCCAACCCTCTTTTTTCGAGCTTTGTGTCGCCATGGCGTTCGAACACTTTGCCCGCCAACAAGTAGATGTGGCCATCATAGAGGTAGGACTTGGGGGGCGCTTGGACAGCACCAACGTCATAGAGCCGCTGTTGAGCGTGATTACCAACATCAGCTACGACCACCAGAATATGCTCGGCGACACGCTGCCACAAATCGCCTTTGAAAAGGCAGGCATCATCAAGCCCCGCGTTCCCGCCGTCGTGGGGGAGACACACCCTGAGTCCGCCCCGGTTTTTTTGAAAAAAGCCGCCCAAACGGAATCCCCCATCATTTTTGCCGACCAACATTTTCGGGCGGTGGAAAAAAGAAGCGACAGCTGGGAACATTCCTTTTACGATGTTTTTAAAGACGAAAAACTATACCTCGAAAACCTGGAGATGCAGGCCGCAGGGCCATTTCAGTCGCGCAATCTGGCCACCGTCATACAAGCCGTGGAAGTGCTGAGCCGCGAGGCGCTACCCCTGCATCTCCATCATCTGCGCGAGGGGTTGCGGCACGTCAGGGAGCTTACGCAATTCATGGGGCGCTGGCAAATCATCGGCACGCGCCCCACCATCCTGTGCGATAGCGCCCACAACGAGGCGGGTCTTCGGCTGGCATTTGAGAAAATCACCGAAGATACCACGCCGCGCCGACTGCACATCGTCACGGGGTTTGTGAATGACAAAGACGTGGATAAGGCACTGAGGTGTTTTCCCCGCGAGGCTAGCTATTATTTTGCGAAAGCCAACATACCACGCGGCCTGGACGCGCAAACGCTGCGCGTGCAGGCTGCCGCGCACGGGCTGCACGGAAGCGCCCATTCCTCCGTAAAAAACGCTTTGAAAGCGGCCAAACACGCTGCCGCGCCGGAGGACATGATTGTGGTCATCGGAAGCATTTTCGTGGTGGCGGAAGTGTTGTAGGGCGCACTATCCAAATTGCTCGCTGAAGTATCGGCGGACGGGTTCCGGCTTGGTGCTTCGCATTTCCTCTTCCAATAGTTTGTCGAAAAGGGGTTTTAGCGATGGGTTGTTTTTCACCTCCTTAATCGCTTCGTCGAAGGAAAAACTCTTCAGCAGGCTTCGGTCAAAATTCGCGTCAATGGCCTTGTCCTTCATCATGGCGATGGAGCGCACCGTGGCATATCCGTGTCCCGTAAGGCATATTATACCGCCCATCGTCTTGCTATCGGTGTGCGGCGGGAAGTTGAGCATCATGTAGGAGAGCAGGATGGAGCCGCGTCGCGGATGCGTGGAGATGCAGAGCGTTTGGCTGCGCAGCGCATCACTCACGTTGACCTCTATGAGGCAAACCTGCTCGTTGAAGATGTCGCGGTGATAGTGGCTGGTGTAGCAGGTGCCCTTGTAATACTCGTTGATGTGCAGCACCGATTGCACGATGTTGTAGTCCTCGTCGAAACGCCAAACTCGATAATAATAACCCGCGAGGTAGTCAATCATATCCACGTCGCGGCGCTTTGCCTCCAAAAAATCGAGGCTTATTTCCTCATCCTTTACTTTGAAATTGTATCGGTGGGAAAAAAGATAACGTTTCACGCGCAGCTCCTCCGCAGGGGACATGATGCGGTCTTCACGAACCAAAATGGCCTCGCAACACATCGGGTAATGGTCTTTGTAGGACGAGACGGCCTGCACGGCGCACAGCATGGCCTCTCTTTTCTGAGGCTCATAGCCAGAGCTGATGATGAGCTTCATCTGGTCGCTAGAGTCTTCGTCCGTCAGCATGGCGTGTATTTTCCCACCCACCAAGGTGGCCGTGCCCACATATTCTGGCTCCTGATTCAGGTCGTGAAATCCTTTCTGCTTGATGACGAACGGCTCTTTGCCCCAATCAATCTGCAATGTAAACTCGCGCACATCGTGGCTTCTGTAAGAGTAGAAAAACGCTCGATAACGGGTCACTTGGGTCGTTTGCGACACCCTTGACGCAGCGGCGCTTTTTTGCAAAAAATCCGGGAGGCTGTCGTAGCCGGCGAACATGGCGTAAGCGTCCGAATAAGGCTCCTGCAAGGTGCACTCTTTGTTCTTCGCCTTGAAAACTTCCCTGTATTTGTTGTAAAGATTTTGCCCGTTGAAAAAATGCTTGGCATCAATGCCTTCCCTCCACCTGCTCTTGGGGATGTCGCGCTTGAAAATTTTTGTGAGGTAATCAAACACCTTTTCGTCTGTCACCATCGCCTTTTTTAGGCTCATGGCGTTTTCGGGCGCCGCTATCGAGTATTCGTCCACGGGAAAAGGGTCGTGCTCCCGAAAGCCAAAGAAGGCAGAGGCATTTTTTTCGACTTCATTGTAGTCAATCCTGCCCAAATATCGCTCAAGTATTTTGTCGAACAATCGAGTGAATTCGGCAGCGGAGAGTTTTTGTCGGCGAGCCATGAGGAGCAGATGGTTTGCTGGAAAGGGAGTGCTTCTTTTCGAAAAAAGTATTGAACGAAACAGCACTTTGCTAAAAAAGTTCTTGCAAACAAAAGACATTTATTCCACAAATCGGAAAAAAATTTTGCTTGATATGTGGGAATCGGCCTAGCAAAACAGTTGCGCGAAACAAACAAATTTCTATAATTTGCCTACTCGAAGGCCTCATATAGTTTTGTATCGTGTTTTTTCGGACAATTATTCTGATATTTATTGACTTATTGAAACTTCAACATCGGGCGTATCGCCCGATTCTGCTAAACGACACCCTGTTATCCCCAGCCAAGTCCTATTGCCCACTATGCGAGCGAGAGGTGGTTTGAAGGTTCCAATTCGGACGAATTGAATAAAAGCCGCTTCTCTGCTCGCGCTTGTCGAAGGTTTGTTGTGGAAGAGCAGTGTTTTTCCGACAAAGTGCTGAAATTTCTGACAAGCAGAGAATTTTCGCAACTTTGAGACACCTTCGGGAACACAACATTATGTTCCCGATGTTTGACAAAACATCATGTCGCGGCAAGCACGGGTTAATCAAAGAAAAAGCCCATGAGCGCAAATGAAAAAGACCCGCTTTTAAGGGTGCGCCAACACCGAAAAAAAGCAGGTCTCATCTTTCACCGAAACCCCGCATATTGGGGCAGCAGTTGATAATAGCGCACAAAAATACTTGCTGTCTGCACATTTAGTGCTTTGCGGGGCGAAAAATTTTCAAGCCATGCCGTCCCTCTACCGTATCCCACCTTAAGCACCTTTTCCCTACACCTTTTCGCCTTTTTGCAGCCCTCGGCGCCTACGTTGGTCGCGGGTCGAGGCTGCTGTCGAATGGCTTCCGGCCAATGCCTGCCGTCAATTAGCCCTTTCAACGATGCACGAGCGACGTTGGCCTCCACGCTTTTGCCCCGAAAGACCGGGCAAAAACCTTCCTTCACTTTCAAACACACAACCAAACCATGCGAGCATTAGCCTTCCTCTTTCAAATTGCTGTGTGCCTGCTGCTGATTTTTCATTACTTGACCTGCGCCACGCAACAGTGCCCACCCACGCAAGAGCAGTCCTTCAAGGAGCTCGAACTGAACAGTAGCCGCTACCACCGCCACTGCGTCACCGTGAGCGGAAAAGCCATTGACAAACTGGCTTTCGTTGTACTGAACCTCTACTACCTGCGCGACACAGAAGGAAACACACTGATGGTCACTGTGCCATTCGATGTGCCGATGCCCTCTATGGGCGACGAGCTTGAAGTCAGCGGCCAATTGACCGAGTTTTTCAACATCAGCGATATATGGAACCCGTGGGTAATAGTCGAAACGAACCGAAACGTGACAAAAAGACATGTGACAAAGCCCGCACCGCCCACTGAGAGACGAGAGGGCGGAACGCCTATCTTGCCTTATTGACTATCGGGGGCCTATCCGAACATATCGCTTGAGGGTAGGCCCCATTCAGCCGGACAAAATTTCTAACTTCAATCACAACTCAGCCATGAATGACATCACATTTTGGATGGCGGGGGGCGTGATACTATTTTTGATAGTCCCCCTGCTATCGTGGATTGGCAACCTCAAAAACCAACTTGACAGGTCGGAAATGGAGCGAAAGATGGAGCAAGAACGCCACCGTAGAGAATTGGAGGAAAAAGAGCAACAACTGAGCAAGGCACGCAGCGTGCCGTTTCGCATGAAACTGATATTCTCCGTGATGCTCAGTGGTATTGCCAAACAGATGTTTGATGAGCCTTTCATTGCCGTTGGGGTGTTGGCATCCACCTTGCTCGCCATGATTTTTGACGGCTTCGATGCGTGACATACTCTGATTCGCCAAGATTTATCAGATGCTCACGATTGCTCTCCTTGATTTTGAATGAATCAGGACTTCATTCGTGCTGAAACCATGACGACGCGAAGTGTAAATTGCGAAATGTTGATGCGGGCTGCCTTGGGGTTTTGTTTGAAAATATGCCTTTGTTCGCTGGGATTTGTAAGTTCACCATGCTCGCTCCCTTTGATTTTGAACAAATGCTGCGCGAAGTGTAGGGTGGTTGGGAGCAAATGCTCTCAAAACCAGAGCGTATTTTCAAACAACGAAGCCCACCGAGGCAGCCCGATTTATTTCCGTTCAGCCGCCTCGCCGCTCACCAGGTTTCCGAAAAAAATAGCGTTGGCAAACATCCGGTTGGTGCCGTACCAAAAAGCGCGGAAATTCGGATTCCCCGCAAAGCACACCACGCGCCCTCTGCCGAGACTCCCCACCGTGACCGCCGCCGACTGGGCCACCAAGGGCTGCTGTTTGGGATGTATGTACCCTGCCAGCAAAGGGTTGGCGGTAAATACGGCGGGGGTGGCGTAGGGGTTTTTGGTGGTCTCGACGAAAAGCGTGTCGCTCAGGAACATGGGCAATCGCGAGCTTTCGTAGCCGAAGCACACAGGATGCGTCAAGTCAAGTTCCGCCTCAAAAATAGAGCCTGCCATGCGCCGTGCGCCCCGGTCGTCGCCCACCATATCGTATGGGCGTCGAGCGGGTTGGTCGTAAGTGGCGTTGCGGAATTCAAGCCCCACAAGACCGGTGCTTTTGAGCCACCGCAATGCCGCCCCTACCGCTACCACCGTGCCGCCATTGCTGGCAAAGTCGCGGATTTTATCGGAAAAAACGCCCTTGCTGTAAGTGCCGCTGGGCAATACCACGACGTTGTATTTCAACAGGTTGAGTTCTGAAAAACGCTCCGTGTTCACCATAGTGACCGGCAGGGCGTAGCGGGTGTCGAGCAGGTGCCAAATCTCCCCAGCCGACTCGGGAGTGATGCCTTCGCCAGTCAACATCAGCACTTTGGGCTGACGCACCGCAGGGAAATTGCTGCTGCCCAAATCGGGGCCATCGGAGGCGAGGCCGTTGGCGACTGGGAAAACGGGTAGCACGCTGCCGAGTTCGTTCATGCGTCGGAGAAGCGAGTCCTCGTCGAGCGGTTGTTTCTCCGCCGACACCACAAGGCTGCCAGCAGCGAAGCGCCGTCCGCCCACCTCGAAGGGCTTCATGGCCACTCTCACCCGAATGCCCTCCTTGAGCAATTGACTCAACACCATCGGCAATTCGTAGCCCACCGCTCCCACGACGTAGGCATAAGCAGGCGTGGCCATGCGCGAAACCCCATAGCGCGAGGTCAGACCCACCCCCGCTTGTTGGCTCACCCAACGCGGGTCAAAATCCTTGCTCTTCACCGCTGCCCAATCCACGCCGAAGGCATCGGGCAGCGTCCAAGCCGATATGTCGTAGAAAACACTGTCCTGAAAGTTGGTGCGCCGCTCAAAAATGGCTTTCACGAGGCGATACTGTGCTTGTTCGCACGGCACCCAGAAAGCGTTGCCAGTCTCGTAGGTGCGCCCTTCTACCACCGCTTTTCCTGCCAAGTTGCGCACCTCTATTCGGTGGCGCACCAGCAGGTTGAGCAGTTCGCGCCCCGGCAAGTCGCGGTTGTCGGCAAACAAGTACCCTTTCACCTCGTCCTTCCGCGCCGTCTCGATGGCTGTTTTGTAAAAATCGCGGAGGTATTCGTTCAATTCGACACGCATCTCATCCACAGCCTTCAAAGTGGAAAGAGAGGCCAATACTTGGTTTTTAATGGAATAAGGAAAAGTCAGCAAGCCGTTGTCGGTTTCTTGCGCACTGCCCCGGCTGCTGGCCTGTTCGAACAAAATGCCGATGCTGCCCTGCACGTCGGGATAGGTAGAACCCTTCCCGTAATAGAAGTCGTCATAACTTTCTTTGGTGTAGAACAGCACCCGATGCTCTGAAAGAAGCCGCGCGTGGTAGGTCGCTATTTTGGCGGTTAGCCCCTGATTTTGGGCGGGCGTGAGCGGGTGGACGCGGGAGGGGATGCCGGGTTGGAAAAAGAAGGTAGCGTTGCTGCCCATTTCATGGTGGTCGGTCAGCACATTGGGCCGCCATGCTTGGAAGAGCGCCACGCGCCCACCACTTTCGGGCTGTTGGGCCACAAGCCAGTCTCGATTGAGGTCGAACCAGTAATGGTTGTAGCGCCCACGCGGCCAGGGTTCGTTGAATTCGTCGCCTGCTGGGTCGGCAGAGCCATGCAAACTGCGTCGGCTATTGACCCAAGAGGAGAACCGCTGCAAGCCATCGGGGTTGAAGCAGGGGTCGAGCAGGATGACCGTGTTGCGCAGCAATTGTTCCACTTCCGTGCTTTGTGCCGCGGCGAGGTGATAGGCCACAAGCAAGGCGGCATTGCTGCCGCTGGCCTCATTGCCATGAATGGAGTAGCCCATGTAATTCACCGCCGGCAGGCTTTTCACATCCAATTTCCCGCTCTGAGAAGGGTCGGCCAATTGACCGCGCACAGTTTTGATTTCCTCCAATCGAGCGTGATTGCTGGCATCCGTGATGAAAAGACACAGCAGGGGCCGCCCTTCGTGCGAACGCCCATATTCTTGCAAGGCCACGCGCTCGCTCGTTCTAGCCAACTCGCGCATATAGCCAACCAATTGATCGTGGCTGACGTGCCACTCGCCCGGTTCCCATCCGAGATAGGATGCAGGGGTTGGAATAGCGGGGCTGTAGTTTGCCTTAGGCAAATAATAGTCAAGTGAAGGGCTGTTTTGGGCAAAAACCGGACGATATGAAGCCACAAAACCCAACAGCAGAATGGCAGCAGAAAGCCGTAAAGCAGCAAGTTTTTCCATCAAAAAATCAATTTGGGGGGGAATATACGGCAAATTTGAAGCATCATTTTTCATCTTCGCCCCTGCAAAACTTCCGCGTCACAACCATGCAAGCCACTTTCACCCGTCGAGGGAAACAATACACAGCCGACCTTTCGCAACCAATAGACTTGTCCATTTTGCTTAGGGAAGGCTTGGAAAACGTCAACTGTTTTTACGCGCCGCCCGTGGAATACTGGCCAGTGGTGGCGGGTGACTTTGTGGGCAGCACGGCGCAAGGTGGGCTGCTCAATTTTTTCAACGTTCGCTTCAACCCGCATGGCAACGGCACGCACACCGAGTGCGTCGGCCACATCGCCCAAGAGCGTTATGTGTTGCGCGAGTGTCTGCTTGAGGCACACTTTTGGGCAAAATTGGTGAGCGTTTACCCGCAAAAAACTGACGACGGCGACCGCGTGATTTTTCGCGCACAACTCGAATCGCTGTTTGAAAAAAACGAAGCGGAAGCGCTCATTGTCAGAACCTTGCCCAACGACGAGTTGAAGATGCGCACCAACTACTCCGGCGCGAACCCGCCTTATTTGCATCACGAAGCAGCCAACTATCTGGTGGAATGTGGGGTGCAGCACCTTCTGCTCGATTTGCCTTCCGTTGACCGCGAGGAAGACGGCGGCCAACTGCTGGCGCATCGGGCGTTTTGGCAATATCCCTCGACGGCCATCCGCAAGCACTGCACCATCACGGAGTTGATATATGTGCCCAACGAAGTCAAGGACGGTTTTTACCTGTTGAATCTGCAAACCGCATCGTTCGATTTGGACGCAAGCCCGTCGAGGCCTACTGTTTTTCGATGCGCTGTCTCGCCCTAAAATCCAGGGGATAAGAGGCTGTTTTTAAAACTCCCGCCCGGTGGGGTGGGGGCAAAACAGCCTTTAAGAGAACCCTCTTGTCCTCTACCCTCTCGCACCCAAACGTTAATTTTTTAACAGGCCGTCTTTTTGCGGCAAAAATCCTCGCGCAAATGGTCTTTGCCCCCGTGCCACCTCAAGCAGAGCGGTGAAAAACAACCGTGCGTTTTATTCGTTCTTGAAATATCGTTTTGTGAATAGAGAAAACAAAGCCCCCGTTCGAAATCCTAAGCGGCAGCTGAATGGAAGTTTCGGAAGATGATTTGGGACGCGAAAACAACATCGCCGCACCTCCACGTTTCGTCAAATACCGCCGTTCGCAGGCTATGTCGTTTGTTTGCAAAACTTTAACTTCAAAATCTTAACCGTTTTTAACTTTCTCTTAACGCCCGTCGTTACTTTTGCCTCGCCTTAGTGCAAAGGCACTTTCACGCCGAATGCAGGTGGTGAGGCAAATTTTGAGGTACGACACTCAGTCATTGGGAATCGGTACGAAATGAGGCAAAAACATACAATTGATGTGCTGATTCCTGCCTGGAACGAGGAAGAAGCCCTCCCGTTGGTGTTGGCAGCCCTTCCGAAAACATGGGTGCGACAGGTGGTGGTGTGCGACAACGGCTCCACCGACCGCACGGCGGAAGTGGCGAAAGCAGCAGGCGCATATCTGGTAAGTCAACCTGAACGAGGCTACGGAAATGCCTGCCTCGCCGGGATGCGTTACTTGCAAAGCCTACCCCCGTCCGAACAGCCCGAAATAGTGGTGTTCTTGGATGGAGACTATTCAGACTACCCGGAAGAGCTGCCCAAAGTGGTGGCTCCGATTTTGGCACAAGGGATGGATATGGTCATCGGTTCGCGGCGATTGGGAGGCATGGAAAAAGGCGCGATGACCTTCCCGCAGCGATTTGGCAACTGGCTTGCACCGCTGCTCATCCGATGGTTTTATGGCTATCGGTTTAGTGACTTGGGGCCGTTCCGGGCGATTCGATGGGACAAATTGAAAGCGTTGGGGATGCGCGACCGCAATTTTGGCTGGACGGTGGAAATGCAAATCAAGGCTGCCAAACAAAAATTGCGCTGCACCGAAGTCCCCGTCAGCTATCGCAAAAGAGCCGCGGGACACAGCAAGGTTTCCGGCACGGTGAAGGGAGCGATTCTGGCCGGATGGAAGATTGTGACGACCATTTTCAAATACCTTTTTTGATTTACGATTTGGGATTTACGATTTACGATTTTTCCGAAGTATCTGCTATCATCAAGATTGTTGATTTCGGAAGCGATGAGTTTTCACATTGAAAAGAACTTCGCAAGACATCACCAACCGTAAATCGTAAATCGTAAATCCAAAATCCAAAATCCAAAATCGCAACTCAACTTCCTACCTACACACAACACATCCTTAACTTAATATGTACGGTCTTCATTCGCTTTTCGAAGCATTCAAGTATCAGGCTTTCGTTGATTTTGGCTACCTGATGCTCCTCATTTACTTTCTCGCCATGAGCGGCGTGACCATTTACGCGCTCCTGCAATTTCATTTGTTGTATCTCTACAAGCGGTTCCACAAGGAGAACCCGAAGATTCAATACAAACAATACGGCCCACAAGACGAGAATGCACCTTTCGTGACCGTGCAGCTCCCGATGTACAATGAAATGTATGTCGCAGAGCGCATCATTGACTATGTGGCCGCGCAGGAGTATCCGAAAGACAAATTTGAAATCCAGATACTCGACGACTCCACCGACGAGACGGTTGGCATCGTGGCAGCCAAAGTGGCCGAGTACAAAGCCAAAGGGTTCAACATCGAGCACATCCACCGCGTCAATCGCCAAGGCTACAAGGCTGGCGCGTTGCAAGAGGCCATGCCCAAAGCTAATGGCGACTTTATCGCCATTTTTGATGCGGACTTTACCCCGCGTCCCGATTTTCTGCGCACCACTATGGCCTATTTTGAAGACCCAAAAGTAGGCATCGTGCAGACGCGCTGGGAACACATCAACGCCGACCACAGCATGTTGACCAAATTGCAGGCGCTGCAATTGAACGTCCACTTCACGGTGGAGCAGGCTGGCCGCTCCTACGGCAACCTGCTGCTCCAGTTCAACGGCACAGCAGGCGTGTGGCGCAAAAACGTCATCAACGAGGCAGGCGGCTGGCAAAGCGACACACTCACGGAAGACCTTGATTTGAGCTTCCGCGCCCAAATCATGGGCTACAAAATTCAGTATCTGGAAAAACTCGGCAGCCCGGCAGAGCTGCCCGAAGATATGAACGCCTTGAAAGGCCAGCAATTCCGCTGGAACAAAGGCGGCGCGCAAAACGTGCGCAAACTGCTAAAACTTGTGTGGAACACCAACAAACTCACCGGCATCCAAAAAATGCACGCCATCAGCCAACTGCTGGCCTACGGCGTGTTCTTGTGGGTATTTATCGCCGCAGTGAGCAGCATACCGCTCGCTTTTGCCTTCCAGCAATTGGGCATCTCCACGCACTTCCTTTCGTTCTCGGTGTTGGGCCTTTTCTCCGTGGCGGCCATTTCATACACCGCCAATATCACGGCTGCGCTCAACCGCACCGCGCCGCCTACTTTTTGGGAAAAAGTACGCTTTTTTGGCCTGTTCATTTCCTTTTTGCCCATGTCGCTCGGGTTGTCGCTCTACAATGCCGTCGCCGTCATCGAAGGGCTGCGTGGCAAAGTGTCGGCGTTTGTGCGCACCCCCAAATATGGCTCCACCGACCAGCAACCGGCAAGCACGCAAAAAGCGGCTTACAAAGCCAAAAAAATCTCTTGGGTCACTATCGCCGAAGGCATCATGGCGTTGGTGTTTGCAGCGGCTGCCGTGGTCGGCATCGTGACGGACAACACGGCGTTCATTCTTTTCCACTCGATGCTGTCGTTTGGCTTCGCCACCATCTTCTACTACTCTTTGAAGCACTTGCGGTTGCGTTGATTGACAAAACAACCATTCTTTGAGCTATTAGCATATCAAAGCCCTGCCCGTTTTCTCGGAGCAGGGCTTTTTTGGGGAAGTTTTTGTTCCTTTGCCACCATAGTCAGAGCAGAGAAATCGCATTGAATTGCAGCGCACCTGACCTTGCAATTGATTTTCAATGGCACGACAACGTCTGATATAGTCAACGCAAATCAGCCCCGTCCGCTTCACTTGGCTGGGCAGGCCCCTAAGCACAGGGTCTGACAAGGTGGTGTTGAACGAACAGTGCTCGCAATCCTTTGGAAATCATGCAAATCAATCAAGGGCATCCCTGCCTTGCCAACGGGCAGGTTCAAATCTTCTTTAATCTGGGGTATAGTCACATTGTGCTCGATGGTTGCGCAGCCCATTCCGAAGAAACAACCCCGATTCGGGTCATCTCACACACGCGAATGACCAATCGCATCCAACCCGCTTCACTTGTCCACCACAACGAGTCCATTCTAAAACCCTCCTACTTATGCGACCCAACGATTTTGTAAAAGCGTATCTCCCCTATGCCTTGGAAACCGAAGCCGCCACTGGCATCAGCGCCGCCGCCATACTCGCCCAAGCGGCCTTGGAAAGCGGCTGGGGCGAAAAAGCGCCCGGCAATATGTTTTTTGGGGTGAAAGACCCCGACAAAGGAAAGACAGGCAAAGGCCAGCTCATCGTCACCACCGAGTATCTCAAAAACCCGAACGCGCACCACCTGTTCCCGGAAGTGATTTCGGTGGTGTGGAGCGACAAGTTCAACAAATGGAAATACACGGTGCGCGACTGGTTTCGCAAGTTCGACACGCCGGCAGGCAGTTTTCTCGAACACGCCCATTTGTTCCTGAAAAACCCGCGCTACGCGCAGGCGGTCGCCAACGGCAAAGACCCAGAGCGGTTTTTCCGCGAGGTGCAAAAGGCGGGCTATGCCACCGCACCCAACTATGCCGACGTGCTGATAGCCGTCGCCCGCACCGTGCAGCGCAATATGCCCAGCGAGTTTGAAAGCGCAAACGCTGGCGATGCCGACTTCTCCATGCTGCCGGGCGAAGAGGAAATGTGGATGTACATGCCACATTCCGAATCGGAGTGAATGTCCCCAATTTTTGCTTATCTCTTGCCAAATCCGTACAATCTCCATTTTCATAAATGAGGGATGAGATACATTCGCCCGCACTTGAAGGAGCGGGACGTGTGTGTGTTCCCGTCATTTCCCCTTCGTGTCTTTTTATCCAAATCAACACTTTCCCATGTTTAGAAAGTTTTCCACTACCCTACTGTTGCTGCTCGCTGTGGTCGGCGCAGCCCAAGCACAAGCAGCCCTTTGGTCAGAAATAGCGGAAGAAAAAATTCCGCTCCTCGGCGAACGCCGCATTGTGCCTCAAACTTACCGCACCGTCCGGCTCGACCCGTCGGCGCTCCAACCGCTCCTCACGGCCGCCCCAGAGCGTTTCACCGCCGCCGCCGCCAAAACGAGCGACCAGCCCATCATCAGCATACCCATGCCCAATGGCAAGGCGAGTCGGTTTCGACTTGCCGAATCGCCCGTGATGGCACCCGAACTGCAAGCAAAATTCCCAGAGATACGCACCTACACAGGTCACGGCATTGACGACCCGACGGCCTTGCTCAAATGCGACTGGACGCCACACGGCTTTCACGCCATGGTGATTTCCCCGCTGCACAGCACCGTGTTCGTGGACCCTTACAGCCACGGCGACACCGAGCATTACACCGTTTATTTCAAAAAAGATTATTTACCCCAAAAAAACGACGCGCCGTTTGTGTGCGAAACGCCCGACGAGGATTGGCAGGAGCTCACCCTCAACGAGAGCGACGCAAAATTGCAAGGCGACTGTCAGCTGCGCCGCTATCGCTTGGCTTTGGCTTGCACGGGTGAATATGCCATATTTCACGGCGGCACCACGCAATTGGCACTTGCAGCCATGAACACCACGATGAACCGGGTGAATGGCGTGTATGAGAACGACTTTGCCATCACGATGCAAATCATCGCCAACAACAACCTGATTGTTTATCTCAACCCGAGTACCGACCCCTACACCAACGGCAACGCCAGCACCATGCTCGGCCAAAACCAGACAAACATCACCAACGTCATCGGTGCTGCCAATTATGACATCGGTCATGTGTTTGGCACCAACAGCGGCGGCGTGGCAAGCTTGGGCGTAGTGTGCAACAACAACAACAAGGCACGAGGCGTCACAGGGTCGGGCGCACCCATCGGCGACCCGTTCGACATTGACTATGTGGCACACGAAATGGGACACCAGTTTGGCGGCTCGCACACGTTCAACGGCACTGCCAGCTCATGTAGCGGCAACGGCAGCGCCGCCAGCGCCATGGAACCCGGCAGCGGCAGCACTGTCATGGCTTATGCGGGCATCTGCGGCGCGCACAATGTGCAGGCTAACAGCGATGATTACTTTCATGCACGCAGCATCCAACAAATGGGCACATTCGCCGTGACAGGCACTGGCAACAACTGCCCCGTGAAAATCAACACGGGCAACAACAACCCCTCCGTGAACGCCGGCCCAGACTACATCATCCCAAAATCCACACCTTTCGCACTCACGGCAACAGGCAGCGACCCCGACGGCGATGCCCTCACTTATTGCTGGGAACAAATAGATGCCGCATTGGGCACAACCAACCCGCCTGCCGCCACAAATGCCACCGGGCCAATGTTCCGCTCCTTCAAGCCAGTAGCATCACCCACTCGATGGTTCCCGCGTCTGACGGATTTGGTATCGAACACCAACTATGCTTGGGAAAGACTGCCCGGTGTGGCACGCACCCTGACATTCAGAGTAGTATTGCGCGACAACAACCCGAACGGCGGATGCACCGCCGAGGACGACGCGGTGCTCACGGTAACTGACGCAGCAGGCCCCTTCCTCGTGACCGAACCCAACACCAACGTGGTCTGGTATGTAGGCGAAACCAAGACCGTCACTTGGGATGTGGCCAACACCAATGCTGCACCGGTGAACTGCGCCAACGTGCGCATCCTGCTCTCCACCGATGGAGGGTTCAACTACCCCATCGTTCTGGCGGCTTCTGCGCCCAACACTGGCTCGGCCAACGTGACAGTGCCCGACAACCTGTCGAACACTTGCCGTGTGAAAGTGGAGGCCATCGGTAATATCTTCTTTGACATCTCGAATCAAAATTTCCGCATCGAGCTGCCGCCCTCGCCGACATTCTCGCTTAGCACTTCCGTCAACACGTTGCAGGCTTGCGCGGGCGAAACGGCATCCTTCACCGCCAATGTCGCTTCCATTTTGGGCTTCGACGACCCGGTGAGCCTCGTGGTGACGGGTGCCCCAGCAGGCGCATCGGTCAACATTGCTCCCAATCCTGCCACGCCCCCGGGTGTCGCCACCATTACTATTGACAATATCACCCCCGACCTGGCGGGCAACTACACCTTGACCTTGGAAGCCACTTCCGGCCCCATCGTGCAGAGCGCGGATGTGTTGCTGAGCATACTGCCGGGCGCTCCGGCAGGTGCCTTAGCCAACAGCCCTTCCGACGGCAGCTCGGGTTTGCCGCTCAATGTGAATCTTGAATGGGATGCCGTGCCATTTGCACAAAGCTATATCGTGGAAGTGGCCACAAATCCGTCCTTTGAAATGGGCGCGATGGTGCAATCGGCGATGCTCAACAACGCAGGTTTGCAGACCACCACGCTCCAGTCGGGAACGGTCTATTACTGGCGTCTGAAAACGGCCAACAACTGCGGAGAAAGCGAATACTCCCCTGTGTATGCCTTCCAAACTGGCAATTTGACATGCGGTCAAGTGTTCAGCAGCACAGATGTGCCCAAGACGATAGATGCCAATAGCATCAACACCGCCATATCGGTGCTCAACGTCGTGTCGGACAAAGCCATAGCCGATGTGGACGTGGCTATGGTGGCCAGCCATACCTATGTCGGTGATTTGGATGCCAGATTGGTGTCGCCGACCAACGACACGACCCTCCTGTTCGACCGGCCGGGTGTGCCGGCCACGCAGTTCGGATGTTCGGGTGATAATTTAGCCCTAATATTCAACGACAACGCGCCACAAACCGCCGCGCAATTGGAATCAATGTGCAACACGATTCCGCCCGCATTGAGTGGCGAGTTCCAGCCCATCACCCCGCTTGCAGCCGTGAACAGCAAGGACGCGCAAGGGCAATGGCAGCTGCTGGTGCGCGACAACTTTGCCGACGATGGCGGCAGTATTGTGGCATGGAGCCTCACCTTCTGTTTTGCGGAAGAGGTACCAACGGGCGTTTTGTCTTCCAACAACCCACTCTCCGTGCCAGCAGGTGGCAATGGAGAGATTGAGGACACGCATCTGTCAATTTCGCTTTCTGGCGACGAGGAGCAAGGGAAATTCGTACTGCTGAGCCTGCCGCAACACGGCGCCTTGTCCTTGAATGGTGCCCCATTGGGCATTGGCGGCTCTTTCACGCAAGCCGACATCAACGCTGGGCTGGTCGTCTATACACACAGCGGAGATGCGGCCACCTCCGACGCGTTCCAGTTCGATGCGATTGACCTCAACGACTTTGCTTGGGTGCACAACGCCACGTTTAACATCATTATCATTCAGAACAACCTTGCGGCCACACTCGCCCAAACGCAAGCCATTCTGTGTCACAACGATGCCAACGGCCAAGTCACCGTCAGCGCATCCGGGCTTGATGGGCAGTACCTCTACAGCCTCAACGGCAGCCCCAACCAATCCTCCAACGTGTTCAGCGGACTTGGGGCGGGCAATTACACCGTAGTAGTGACGGGTCAGTTTGGTTTTACCGCGACCACCAATGCCGTTGTCCTCGACAACCCGCTCCCACTCACCGCCAGCAACAACGTGGTGGACGCCCAAGTAACAGTGAACGCGGCGGGTGGCACGGGGGCATTGGAATACAGCCTCGACGGGGACGACTATCAGCCCTCCAACGTCTTTGAGGACCTGGCCAACGGTGTGTACACCATCATCGTGCGCGATGCCAATGGCTGCACCACCACGACTCAGGCCATAGTAGCCGTGAATACGCTGCTGGCGACTTTGAGCGTGCAAACACCCATCAGCTGCTTCGGTGGCAGCAATGGTGTGATCGTCGTCACCATCGGCGGTGGGCAAGCGCCGTTCGAATACAGCCTGAATGGTGGCCCTTCACAACCGGAAAACATCTTCTCCGGTTTGGCCGCAGGTGACTACACCGTCGTTGTGAGTGATAGTGAAGGCTTCACCGCCAGCACCAATCTCTTGACTTTGATAAACCCCTCCGCCATCAACGCCAGCGCCACCGCCAGCCTGAACACGATTACCGTAACCGCTGCTGGCGGCACCGGGCAGCTTCAATACAGCCTTGACGGGACGCTTTTCCAGAGCGCCAACACGTTTGGCAATTTGCCCAATGGCGACTATGTGGTGACTGTGCGCGATGCCAATGGCTGCACCACCACCACGCAGGTCACTGTGGATGTGCCAGCGTTGGCTATTGTTGCGCTCAATCCGAGCACAGGCATCTTGTGTTTCGGCGCAGCGACTGGCACCCTTGAGGTGCTTGCCACGGGTGGCATTCCTCCTTATCAATATGCGCTTAATGGTGGCGCGTTCCAGAGCAGCAATGTCTTTCCCAATTTGGGTGTCGGCCCCCACGTCGTGGTCGTGCGCGATGCCATCGGGGATGAAGTAGTCTCGCAGGAATTTGTCTTCCCACAGCCACCGGCCTTAGTGGCGACGGTGGTCGTGGATGGCAACGATGCTGACATCCTGATAAGTGGAGGCACTCCTCCATACACCTATACCCTCAATGGCCCGGTGCCTCCTGTCAACCTGCCCAACGGCACTTACAACCTGACAGCCACCGATGCAAATGGCTGCACGGCCACTACCTCCTTCACCATAGATGTGCCCCCGCTTGCCGCCACTGTGGAAGTCGTCGGCACCGACCCTTGTGCGCCCTCCGTCACCATTGAGGTCACAGCGACTGGTGGAGAAGGCCCTTATGAATACTCGCTCAACAACGAACCGTTCCAGAGCAGCAATGTCTTTACCATCTTCTCCGGGCAAAACACGGTACGCGTTCGAGACGTGACCGGCACCATTATCCAAGTCCCCGTCAATGTTACCTTCCCCACGCCCGTGGAGGTGACTGCCGTCGCCACGAGCGATACCATTGTGGCATCGGGTGCGTTCGGCAATCCTCCCTATCAGTACAGCCTTGACGGGGTGGTGTTCCAGATGTCCAACATTTTCCCCAACCTGCCCAACGGAACCTACACCGTCACTGTGAAGGATGCAGCAGGTTGCACGAATACAATCGAAGTGGAAATCAACGTCATTGGCACAGTAGAGCCAAGCGCCGCGTGGGGCCTGGTGGTGTCGCCAAACCCAAGCACGGGCCTATTCCGCGTAGCGGTGGGGCATGCGCCAGCCACGCTTCGAGCGGAAGTGTTCGACGCTGCCGGGCGCCGCATCCGCACGCTTGATTTCAACCCGGGTGCAGGTGGCGCGTTCAGCACCCTGCTTGATTTGCAGGACGCACCGCAGGGCATCTATTTGCTGCGCCTGACCGACGGGGTGCAGTGGGGCAGCGTACGCTTGAGCGTGATGCGCTAGCGGGATTGCGTGAAAGATGATGGCCCAAAAAATGACTGTCAACCGTGTGCTATTGAGGATGTCTCATGAGTGATGTTTGTTTGACGGGATTGACAAGATTCGCGCCCTTTTTCGGGTAAAAAAAACCTGTAAATCCTGTTAATCCTGTCGAAATTTAAACTTGTGAGACGGCCTTAATAAGTGCTTGAGCATCAAACGCTCGGAGGCTTCAACCCATCATTCGCGCTGGGAAAAGCCCAAAGTCCATTGGCTCATTTGGCTTATTTGAAGAGCAGGGAAAAAACTGGCAGCGTACGTTGTGGTTCAAAATACCGCGCTTATATTTACACGAGCACAATCAACCCGGCTATGGCAATCGCCTCGACCATCTAAAACATTCGCGCCCCCCGACTACCCACGCTCCGTGGGAGGGTCGGGGGGCGCGGCGTTTACATGGTTGGCTTGGCTGCAACGAACGACCATTCGAAGAAGCACCAGTTGCGGCAATCCACCCCCAATCGGTTGTTTTGCAGCAACCGACGGGGTGAAAAAACGAACTTAACCGTCAATGGGGGCAGGACAAGGCCAGCGGAGCGATGCGAGTTTTGTGGAAACGGTGATACTGGAAATTTCAACGGCTTTAAGTGAGGCACTGAAAAATAGTAAGAAAGAAATTGCCGAAAACGCTCTATTTGAAGGTGCATCCGCCGAGTTTGTTGTAAAAATCACAGGACTTTCTATCGAAAAAATTCGGGCTATCATCGAACGGCTTGGCCCAAATAAATAATCGCCCAACAACGGATGTGCGCCAATGCCGACGAAAGCCCGCCCGCAAAAGCCAACGCAGGTGGCGGTGTGCGTGAGCGCAACCGTTCAAAACACATAATTCAATGTCAAATTGAACCGATATGCTGGCATGGGCAGTCCCGGGGTGCGCACTTTCACCACATCACCGTCAATCGCGGCGACCAACTTCGATCCGATGAAGGGAATATCGCCCACCGTTCCTTGCACCCTGTCGCGGAAAGCCGCGAGGTCGGCTTCGGGGTCGTTGGTCGTGTAGAGGAATGAGCCGCTCAGCCATTTGATATCCACACCGACAAGAGTGGCGTCGAGGGTAAGGAAATCGCCGAGCCTAAACTGAACGCCCGAAGCCGCCCCGACACCAAACCCACCCACACCGCCCTTCACGGTTGTTTTGTAGGGACTGTCTGCATGCTGTGTGGTGCGGGTGAGGGAAAAATTGTTGTACCGACCATAAGGCGCGAGATAGAAGCCATTGGGTGCGTTTTTGCCCAAATAAAAACGCTGCTCCAGCACTGCCCCGAAAGAAGTGAAGCGATTGGTCGTGGTGGCAACGTCGTCCTCCAAATCAAACTTGCCCCCCAAGAAACCGGGAGCAGGCGTGGGGCGAGGCACACTCACAAGCAGGGAAAGGGATTTGTTGTGGGCATAAACCCATTCCCCGTGCAGATTGGCTTTGCCGCTTGGCAACAGGAGGCTGAAGGGTGCCAAGCCGATGCCAAACCGATGTTCGTGTTCGTGTTGGGAAAATCTTTGTTGCGCAGTGGCATCAATAGCGGCGGCGAGGCAAAACGAGAGGGATAAGAGCAAAGCCAAAAATTTCATCTTGAATCATTTTTTGGCAAAACGGGAGGCGCTCGTTACCTATTGGTGAATGCTGTGTTAAGACAATGTTTTATAGTTAGCGAAAATCACACGACTGGACATTTTCAAATTTGCCACGAAGTCACCAAGACGCAAAGCAAAATACGCATTGATCTGCTGCATTTTGTGCCTTTGCAGCACAAAAATAATGTCCCGTTGTGTGGGCGAAAACCCTCTTCAACCGTGTACAGGGCGGCGGCGTTGGAGAGTGTCGGCATGGATGGACATGCCACCTGAAGACACCCTCGCCCGCCGTCGAGTGCGAACAGGCGTTCTTTCATGGTTCTAACATATATCGGTAACGCCGCTCTTCGTGTTCGCCCCAATTGTCCTTTGCCCAAAATTGGAATTCTATCACGTCGCCCGGCTTGAGCGGGCCGGGGCGAGGCAAAGACAGGTTTTTGATGGTGATGCCCGCATCAAGCGTGACACTGTTGCTCCGAAGGTTTCTGTCGCTTTGCAGCACGCCTCCAAACGCACCATTGACGTAATAGGCAAATTCCCAGTCGGTGATGAACTGGTCGTCCGGGTCGGGCGCGGTGGTGACGACGCGCATGGCGAATTGCAAATAATCGTCCGGCGTGTGGGTTCCGCTCGCGTCGTCGTCGAACCAGCGAACGTCAAATTGAGCGAGGCGGAGCGGAAAAGGAGCGCGGTCGCAAGAGGAAAAGAGCAGGGCGGTTGCCAAAATGGGCAATAAAAGGGTCTTTTTCATAGCTGTTATTTTGGGGCAAACGTAGGGGCAGGCATCCAGCCAAGTCAAGCGTCACTATACGGTTTAGTATGGTTTTAACTTTTAACAACATGGAAACAGGGCTTTAACAGAAAAGGAAAATGAGCGGGCCTCACCAATGGCTGGAGATGTCGCTAAAAGTAAATACTGTTAATAATCTTGAAAATCAAAAGTTTGTGAAATATACCCCTACCTTTGACCCGGCACATTGCCACATCACAATTTCAATTTTTATACATGTACAGTGGAACCGTTAAGTTCTTCAATGAGGCCAAGGGATTTGGCTTCGTTGTTGACAGTGCCTCAAACGAGGAAATTTTTGTTCACGTCACAGGGCTGATTGACAACATCCGTGAAGGCGACAACGTCACGTTCAATACCGAGCGCGGCAAAAAAGGAATGAATGCAGTTGATGTCAAAATCGCGTAAGCGATTCAAGACATTTGATTCATAAAATTTCTGAACCTCCGGTGGGCGACCATCGGAGGTTTTTTTATTGGCGGCTTTCCTACCTTCGCCCCGCCGTTCCCAGCTAAAACCCACACAAACCAGTCCGAACTATTTCCCATGCAACTCGACAGTTTTGAAGTCATTGGCGGCCAGCCGCTCAAAGGAGAATTACAGCCGCAAGGCGCCAAAAACGAAGCCCTGCAAGTCATCAGCGCCGTGCTGCTCACCGACGACCCGGTCACCATCGCCAATGTGCCGGACATCCTCGATGTGAACAAACTCATCGAACTGCTGCGCGGCCTCGGCGTCACGGTGGAGCGCCTCGCGCCCGACACTTGGCGCTTTTGCGCCGGCACGGTGGACATCGCCTACCTGCGCTCCGACGCATTTATGAAAGATGCCGGGCGACTGCGCGGCTCGGTCATGCTTATTGGCCCGCTGCTCGCTCGATTCGGGCGTGCCACTTTGCCCAAGCCCGGCGGCGACAAAATCGGGCGGCGACGGCTGGACACACACTTTTTGGGTTTTCAAAAATTGGGCGCGGAGTTCAAGTACGACGACGAAAAGGACATCTACTATGTGGAACAGCCGAAATCTGGATTGCAAGGCACCTACCTCCACATGGACGAAATCTCCGTGACAGGCACAGCCAACGTGGTGATGGCGGCTGTTTTGTCAAAAGGCAAAACGACGATTTACAATGCCGCTTGCGAGCCTTACGTCCAGCAACTCTGCCGGATGCTCCGGCGCATGGGCGCCAAAATCGAAGGCCTCGGCTCAAATCTTTTGCACATCGAGGGGGTGGAACGGCTCGGCGGCACGGAACACCGCTGCCTGCCCGACATGATTGAAATTGGCTCGTTCATCGGCCTTGCCGCCATGACCCAAAGTGATATCACTATCAAAAACGCGGGCATCGAACACCTTGGCATCATCCCCTACACGTTCGAGCGATTGGGCATTCAAATCGAGCAAAAAGGCGACGACCTCCGCATCCCCGCGCAGGAACACTACGAAATTCAAACGTTCATAGACGGCTCCATCTTGACAATTTACGATGCGCCGTGGCCGGGTTTTACCCCCGATTTGATGTCCATCGTTTTGGTCGTGGCGACCCAAGCTCGGGGCAGCGTGCTAGTGCATCAAAAGATGTTCGAGAGCCGCCTTTTTTTCGTGGACAAATTGATTGACATGGGCGCGCAAATCATCCTCTGCGACCCGCACCGCGCCACCGTCATCGGCCTCGACCGCCGATACCCTCTGCGCGGCATCGAAATGACCTCGCCCGACATTCGCGCAGGTCAGGCGCTGCTTATTGCCGCACTCTCAGCCAAAGGCCGAAGCATCATCCATAACGTGCATCAGATTGACCGGGGATACCAGCACATTGATGCGCGGCTGAACGCGATTGGGGCGAAGATTCGGCGGGTGTGAAGAATTGACTTTCGATGACGTACTTTCGCAGCACATTGTTTAGCAAATGATTCAACGCCTTACTATCAAGAACTTCAAAAAATTTGAAGAGGTGTCCTTTGAATTGGGCACTCCTTTGGTGTTGGTAGGCCCCAACAACTCAGGAAAAACATCTCTGTTGCAGGCCATTACCCTTCTTGATGTTGGCCTCCGAAAAATCGCCAGCCAGCCTCGAGGAGGGAAACAGAGAACAGGCGTCGCTATACCCAGATTAAAGAGGATTTGAATCTGCCCGTTGGCAAGACAGGGATTTCCTTGATTGATTTGTGTGATTTCCAAAGGATTGCGAGCACCGTTCGTTCAAAACCACCTTGTCAGACCCTGTGCTGAGGGGCTTGCCCAGCCAAATGAAGCGGACGGGGCTGATTCGCGTTGACTATAACGGGCAGAAAGGAGTTCGTTTATCGCCCCTCCCGCAATGCCACCGCATAAGCATTGGGCAAAGGGCTTTCCTCCACCGCACGAGCGGCTTTTTCCACGTCGTAATCGAAACGGGCGAACGTCACACGGATACTATCGGCCCGTTTCAGGCTGCTGCGTTCGTCCAATTCGAGCACCACATGGCCTCCTCGCGGGTCGCCATCCTTGGGCTTGCCCACCGAGCCGATGTTGATGGCATGTCGGAAACGTGGCTCGGCATCCGTGTCAGCGTTCAGCACGCGGTGATATGGCTTGTGCGTGTGGCCGAAGCAAAGCACATCGGCATTCGCGCCTTCCAAAATGCGCAATAGGCTCGCCTCCTCGCGGTCTTCAAACAGGTATTCATTGATTTTGCGCGGGCTGCCGTGCACGAGCAGCAGCGAAATAGGCTCGCCCTCTTGCATCTCCAATTCGACGCGAATATGCTTGGGCAATTCCCGCAAATACTGGCGTTCGTCGGGCTGCACGATTTGGTTGGTAAATGAAATGGACACCGCGCCATTGGCTTTTTCCGCCTCGGTTTTGTACGCGCAGCCACAGTCGTCGCTTGCCCGGCCAATGCCATAGTCATAGTTGCCAGCAATGGTCGGTATGCCTCGGCGACGAATTTCACGAATGACCTCGTTGGGCCAGATGTTGTAGCCTACCAAATCGCCGAGACAGAAAATCTGGTCGGGCTGGTATTTTTCCACATCCTCAAAAAAAGCCTCAAGAGCCGGAAGGTTGGCGTGGATGTCGGAGAAAAGCGCGATTTTCATAGAAAAAGGTGGTCTGTAAACGTATGTGCCTTTGGGGGCTTACTCAAAAGGCGCAATTCGTCTCTTGCTCGTTATAGTCAACGCAAATCAGCCCCGTCCGCTTCACTTGGCTGGGCAAGCCCCTCAGCACAGGGTCTGACAAGGTGGTTTTGAACGAACGGTGCTCGCAATCCTTTGGAAATCATGCAAATCAATCAAGGAAATCCCTGTCTTGCCAACGGGCAGATTCAAATCCTCTTTAATCTGGGTATATCTGTCGCGTCGCAAACCAAATTTATTAAGGTTGCCACAAAGTCTTGAAGGCTCCAAGCGCTAATTCTTTGTGCCTTTGCGACTTTGTGGCAAAGTTCAAATTGAGGCATCATTAGCAGCATCCGCTACCCGGCGCGCAGCAGGCACTGCCTGCCTCGGCGGCCAGATGGCGCATTTCGACTTTGCGCTTTTCCGCCCGGGCCATTTTTTGGGCAGGGTCGCCACCCGGTTTTTCAGCAAAAACCGTGACGCTGAAAATGCCTGTTTGGGACGCGATAAAAGTCTTCAATTCTTCTTCCGAAAGGTACTCTCGCAGGATTTCGTCGGGAATCAGAATCGGTTTTTGTTTTTGCACACTCAAGTTTTCAAAACCCGTTTGGCGAATGATGTCGAGGTATTCGTCTCGTTGGACGGCTCCCGAAACACACCCCGCGTACATCTCGGCAGCGTTGCGCAGCGCGTCGGGCAATTCGCCCACAAGCACCACGTCGGAGATGCTGAAATGCCCGCCGGGACGCAACACGCGCCGTATTTCGCCAAACACTTTGGGCTTGTCCGGCACTAGGTTGAGCACACAGTTGCTCACCACCACGTCCACAGAGTTGTCGGACACCGGCAGGTCTTCAATGTCGCCTTGCCGGAATTCCACATTGTGAAAACCTCTTTTTTCAGCGTTTTCACGGGCTTTCTTTATCATGGCTGGCGTGAAATCCACCCCGATGACTTTGCCCGTAGGCCCGGTCTCTGCCCTTGCCACGAAGCAGTCGTTGCCCGCGCCGGAGCCGAGGTCGAGCACCACGTCGCCTGCTTGGATATGGGCAAATTGGGTGGGTAGGCCACAGCCGAGGCCCAAGTCGGCATCGGGATTGTAGCCTTCGAGGTCGGTGTAGGAATCCGACATGATGTTGTAGGTGCCGGGCGTTCCGACACCACAGCAGGAGTTGGCGTTGGTGGTTTTGTCCTGCAAGGCGATTTCCGAGTATTTTTCCCGGACGATGGACTTAATCTGTTCTGCGGTTTGCATAGTGTAAAAATTTTAGTTGTGGATGAGAGCGTTGGCAATGTGACAACAGGGGATTTATCGTAGAAAGACGATGGCTTTGGCTAAAAAAATAGCCCATCATGCTTCAGCAGCATGGTGAGCCAGCGGTGTGGTGAAAAAATGATTTCAGTATCTGCTCAAATTTTTGGAAGGTCTGGCGATTGATGCAGTAGCAGGATTTCGCCCCATCCACTGTGCCTTGAATTAGGCCCGCTTGCTGCAATTCTTTAAGGTGTTGCGACACGGTGCTTTGTGCCAAGGGCAACACTTCCACGATTTCGCCGCAGATGCAAGTTTGCCGCCGTGCCAGTTCTTTCAAAATAGCAATTCGTGCCGGGTGGGCGAGTGCTTTGGCGAGTGCCGCGAGTTCCTGCTCGTCGCGTCCAAAGGCTTCTTTTTTAGTGGTGGCCATGTTCGGTTCGGTTCAAATTCATCGCAAAAGTACGATGAATTTTTTGTGTGCAAAATTTTTGGGACAAAATTTATCGTTTTTTTACGATTAAGCCATTCTCCGCACTGATACCCCCTCATTCCCACAGCCATTCCCGGTTTGTAAGAGGTGTCATCTTATGAGAACGAAAAAGGTGACATCTCGACCTGTTTTTGAGATGTCGCCCCTCCATTTTTTCGGGACGGCACCTCAGAACCCGACAAAGCGAGAATTGCTGTCATTCCCAAGCGCCTTCATCATCGCTTCTGCCTTCAGCATGCACTCTGCATATTCCTCTTCCGGCACCGAATCGTACACGATGGCCCCGCCCACCTGTGCGGACACATATCGAGCGGCGGCGTTGTAGAGGATGCTGCGAATCACCACGTTGAAATCAAAATCGCCTTCGGGGTTGAAATAGCCCACTGCGCCGGAGTAAAGGCCGCGCCGGGTGCGTTCGTACTTTTCAATCAACTCCATCGCCATCACTTTTGGCGCGCCAGTCATGCTGCCGGGGGGGAAAGCGTCGCGGAGGGCGTTGAGGGCGTTAGAGTAATTAAGGTCATTGGGGTCATTGGGGTTATTTAAAAAATTACTTTTAATGACATCTAATGACTTCAATCTCCCTGTAATTGTAGAAATCATCTGGTGCACCGTCTCGAAGGTGTAAATACCGAAGAGTTCTTCCACCTGCACCGAGCCGGGTACGCAGTTGCGCGCCAAATCGTTGCGCACCAAATCCACAATCATCACGTTTTCGGCGCGGTCTTTTTCGCTGTTCAGCAGCTCCTGCCGAATCTTGTTATCCTCGTCAGCGGACCTGCCGCGTTTTCGCGTCCCTTTTATGGGCTGTGAAATCAATTTTCGCCCTTCTTTTTTTAAAAAACGCTCCGGGCTGGCGGAAAGCAGGTATCGGTCGCGCCAACGCATGAACGTCGAAAACGGCGCTTTGCCAATTGTGTTGAGCCGTTCAAAAACCGCCACTGGGTCGAGCGCGGCATTTTCAGCAAAAAACTCTTGGCACAGATTCATCTCGTACAAATCGCCCTCCACGATGTGCCGTCGTATGGCCTCGACCTTCTCCAAATATTCCGCTTTCGACATTCGCGGCGTTAATTGAATTTCTGCATTTTTCTCTGTTGTCACGCTGCCAGCATCTGGCTTTGCTTTTTTTATTTCCTCAAAAACCGCTTTCGGCAATCGCCCGATGGTCTGAATTTCAATGTGGTTTTCCCGGATGCCGACGAGTGTTTCAGGCTGGAAAAAGCCCAAATCCGGCAACCCGATACCGTCGGGATGTTGGGAAGAAAGCCGCTCTGTCTCGTTTTTCAGGTCGTAGCCAAAGAAGCCGAAGAGCCAATCAGTCTTTTTGTCATCCTGCAAGGAACTCAATTGTTCGAAGGCCTGCCCGGCACTCGATTCCAATACGGCAACGGCACTGGCACCGGCGAGGCATTCCCAGCCCTCTGTGGTCAGGCGGGGACTTGAAGTCCCCGCCTGACTGTGGCCGTTGCTGTCGAGATATATTGCCAATTCATGCCCCGCCGCCCAGTGGAGCAGTTGTTTTTTCCAAAAAGCAAGGTCGTCGAGTGGGAAAAAAGCGGTTTGTCGCATCCAATGTACTGCGGAACGCTGTTCCGCACCAGTATAAGTTTAAGGGAACGTTGGTCGTAAGTTCATGCCTGCGGAACAGCGTTCTGCAATACAAGGCCTGCCGGCCAATCCAGCGTCGCAGCTTCTTCTTGCGACACTTTCCAAAGCATTGTTTTCATTTTCAAGAACATATCTTCCACCTCGCGCTGCCGGATGTCGATTTCAAGCAGGCCGCGCTCGCCGTATTCCTCTTTGAGGATATTGATGTCGAGTTTTTTGAGGGCATTCATCACGTCGGGCATGAGCGCGTAGTCGAAGTCGAGAACGAAGGTGTCTTTCACGATTTTTTCCACAATCGCCGCGCTGCGCAAAGCCTCGGCGGCAGCTTCGCGGTAGGCATTGATGAGGCCCGAAGTGCCGAGCAAGGTGCCGCCGAAATAACGCACCACCACGACCACGACTTCCGTCAGCCCGAAAGCGTCAATCTGTCCCAAAATCGGTCGCCCGGCGGTGCCGCTGGGTTCGCCGTCGTCGTTGGCGCGGAAGCGGCTGCCGTCGGGCGATAGCCGCCACGCGAAGCAGTGGTGTCGCGCCTTGAAGTGTTCCTTGCGCAGCGCCTCCACATGCGCCAGCGCCTCTGCCTCGCTGCTCGTCGGCCATGCGTAAGCGATGAATTTGCTGCCTCGGTCTTTGAATTCGCCGGTAGCGGGAGCCGCAAGGGTGTGGTAGTGGTCTGTCATGGCGGCGCGAAGGTAGGGGATGGGGGTGTTATAGTCGAGTGATTCGATTAGTGGAGATTGAGCCGATTGACTCGATTGGCAACCAATACTTTGAAAGACAATCGTGTTCAAGCCCATCTTGCACTGACTATACTCCCGTTAGCAAGACAATGCCTTCATTTTGTTGCGAAAAGGCAAAAGTTCAAACCCATCTTGCACTGACTATACTCCCGTTAGGGCAAAAAACATGCTTTAACGTGAGCTGGAAGATATTTGACCTAACAGATGGCGCTTAACTAACTGATTCCCTGCCACTCTCGGTTTGCAAGAGGTGTCATCTTTTGAGGAACGAAAAAGGTGATATCTCGGCCTGTTTTTGAGATGTCACCCCTCCATTCTTCCGGGATGACACCTCAGAGCCCGACAAAGCGAGAGTCGCTGACTGATTCCCGATTTTTATCAACTTTTCACCTCTTTGAGGTGCTAAAATGACTTTAAGGAAATCAAACGTTTGCGACATTTGAGTTTTTGGTAAAAATTTAGGCAGGACAGCAGACATTCAATTTTTGACAGGATTTATACCCAGATTAAAGAGGATTTGAATCTGCCCGTTGGCAAGACAGGGATTTCCTTGATTGATTTGTGTGATTTCCAAAGGATTGCGAGCACCGTTTGTTCAAAACCACCTTGTCAGACCCTGTGCTGAGGGGCCTGCCCAGCCAAGTGAAGCGGATGGGGCTGATTTGCGTTGACTATACAAGATTTACAGGATAGATAAAGTGGCTTGGCCGCCAAAAAGAATCAAACAGATTTTAACTTTCTTCTTTTTTAAGAAATTCGAGCAACTTGACAAGGTCGTCCGCTATTTCACTGCGCATTTTTTTCAGTTCATCAGGATGGACACCAATAGAACTGGGGCCCATTGCCACACTGCACATGCCTTGGATTTTCAAGGCCGCTGTTCTTGCTGAGGGGATTTTTGCAAGACTTCGAGCAGCTGACAGGAAGTAGTCAAAATTACCTTGAGCAATAAATTGCTCTGCTTCGGCAATGGCAGTATTTTTATCTTCGTATACCCCATTCAATACTTCTTTGGCATCCATGGGTTCAAACTTGCCCCCTTGTTGGCAAATGAGTTTCGTGTTGTGTTTGGCATACTGGATTACATCGAGCAAGAGGAATTCGGTGGGCTTTTTAGCGTTTTTACAATCTTCACATGGACAGAGGATGAATTCTTTTTCTTCTAAACCTTTGAAGGCTTGCTTAACCTCTTTCAAATGGGCTTGGATGTCCAAAAGCCTTATTTTTTTCCCCTGCCCTGCGATGCGAATACTTATTTCTCTGGTAATTTGATTTTCAATGACTTCGGCCATAGTACCTTCCTCCCAACGAAGCATAACGCCGTCACGCCAGACGTAATCCTGATAGATGTGGGGGCTCATTTTGGCGATGAACTGTGTGACAATACCGCTTGGCATGAACTCGTATTTATATCGGTACTGAATCAGGCCTTCAGAGGGAAAACCTGTATAGTATTTAGACTCTGGGACAAGTAATTGAGGGGCGATGTAGGTGTCGTTCATACCATGTACGCGATAACAAATGCCAAATTGCTCCATGATGGCAAGCAGGTTTCGCTCGTGGCCGCGATATCTTTCACCCGACCAGATTTCTGAAAGCCTATCTTCAGTAAAATGCCCTTGCTGTCGTTGGATAAAATCTTTGTCCAGTGCCTTGTAGACAGCACTAGTGAACCATTCGTTATTCAGAATAATCAAATCTTCGAGCCACTTGATGTTGGGAAAATGTAAAACAATGCCTAGACGGTGAAAAGTACTCAAAAGGGTTTCCATTTGGGATTGGCCTTTGACTCCGTTTTGTTCGCAAATTTCTTTGAATTTAGATTTTTTGATATGGTCATCAGATATCTCTCGAAGCGCTTTTCGCACTTTTACCCAATTGGCGGGCAGTTCTCGGCCAAGCACGTCGAGTTTGCAAAATTCTGTCTGAATCCTCGATATTAAATTTCTAAAACGCTCATCGTTCTGAGCAAAATCGACGTCTATCGGTTCTCGAATGAGGTTCTTAAACGGATCGAATATTCTGTTGTCCAGGGAAATCGTTCGCTGGGCACCTTCTCTGGCATTGAAAACTGTAAGTATCGGGCAGCTTTCGCCTGTGCGAAGCGTGACGGCATTTAGCCAGTAAATAAAGGTAGAGGCAACTGTTTCTTTGTCTTCTTTACGATTGCTGCTGAGCAGAACATAAAGAGTGTCTTCTGTAAGGAAAAGTTGATGGGTTGTATAATAAAGTTCTTGGCCGCCGAAGTCCCAAATGTGGGCAATCATGTCCTTTTCTTCGCCTTTTCCTTTCACACGACCTTTAAACGGATACTCTTCGATAAGAATACCTTCGGTGCGCTTGTCGGCTTCGTTGGGAACGCGATGGTCGGGATTTCTAAGCTTGCGGACCAAAGTGGTTTTTCCAGCTTCTCCTGCTCCGACGATGACAATTTTAGCTTCGTACAGATAATCAATTCCTTGCACAGATGAGGCGGACAAAAAGTCCATCAATTGCTTCCGTCCCCCTAAAATTATCTCAAAGCCAGGTTTTTTAAATGGAATGCTTTGGTCAATGACGATGCAATTACGCATGATGCCATGGTCCACCTCCTTGATTTCCATCCCTTTTTCGAGCAGCGGCAAAAGCGGACGGACATCACTGAGTTTGGTCTTGCGCAAATCGAGCAGCAGTAGATTGGGCATTTCCAATTTGGGCAGCCGGGTAATGTTTGTCTCCTGCAAATCCAGAATCTGCAAGTCTTTAAATCCGGCCAAAATATCTACCGAGCGGTCGTCAATTTTGGTGCGCTTAACGTCCAGTCGGGTTAGTTTTTTAAAACCTCTGATAGGTTGAAGCGAAGAAACTTCTGTCTGATTGATGACCAATTGTTGCAAATTGCTGGCAATCCAAATCTGAGGCAAATCTTTTACCCTAGTATTGTAGGCCTGCAAAACTTCCAGATTGCTCAGATTGGCAATAGGGTCAAGACTTCTTACATAAGTGTGGTGGCAAAGTAAATGGCGAAGTTGCTCCATCCTATTCAAAGCACTCAAATCTTCCACACTCGTATTGGAAATGTCCAATTCCTCAATACTCGTCAAACCAGCGAGATTCGTCAAATCCTTCAGCCCCCAACGACCTTCCGTACCTCCGGCGAGCACCAAACGCTTCAAATTCGGAAATGAACTGCCAAACCAAGAGGGAATGGAATTTATCTTATTTGCTGTTCCCGAAACAATAGAACGTTCGGCTATCCAGCGACTGTTGCGATGATTATCTTTATCCTCATGCCAAGTTTGAAATTCCGAAGAAAAAATAAGAACCTCTAGGTTTCTTAATTCTTTTATTTCTTCAGGAATGGCGACAAGACCCAAATTTCCCAAATCAAGCCGCGCAAGATTGTTTTTTTTATAGTTTTTAATGACTTCTGCAAGGGTGGTCCGCATACTTCAAAAGGTTTTGTTTTTAACAGGAAATAAATGCAATGCGGCAAATGTGCGGCAAATTTTTTCAAAAATCACACCACTCATACAGAAGGAGATGCTCGATATTGTTTGATGGAGGAGCAGCGCCCCGGAATGTGTTTCAGGGCACCGTCCCTGGATTTTCAAAAGTGTTAACTCCGAACTCACGTTGCTTTATTGAATAATCCGCCTACCCATCACGCTCACCTCCGAACCTTCAGCCAGAAAAACCGATAAGGGCTGGGCATTGCTCAAGTGCGCGAAAACCGACCCATACACCGCGCCAAAATCAATGTCGCAACGCCACTCCCGAACGGGATACATTTGCCAGCGTGGGTGTTCCACCTGATACTCCACCGTGCTTTGGTCGTCGCGGCGGGCGTAGCCCCAATAGTGCTCTGTGATGAATTCCGCCTCGCTCCCTGCTTTCAAATCTACGGGCGCGTTTTCAACTTTTACTCCGAACGTTTGCCAGCGATTGGCCTGTTTCCAAGCGTATTCTACTTCCAATTGGTCGCCCATTTCGTGCCAAATGTGCCTCATGGGTCGAGCGAGGTATCGTTCCTGATACAGGCTATTGGCCACTATGGCGATAGCGGGTTTTGGCACTATTTCGCGCACAAACACCACGCCTCGTTTCCAGCCCAATTCGCTTGTGCGGCCACGCTCTGACTGAGGGTCGTGCCGCCGCACATAGAACCGAAGGTTGATTTCCGTGAAATGCTCGTGAAAGGGAATCCGCCAGCCTTTCACCCGGGTATTCAAAAAACGAAACCCTACGATGCTCGCGTAGCAGGTGTCGTTCCAAATGTCCAATTCGGTGTGCGCGGGCAAATAGGGTTTTAAAGCGTCGGGTTCGACGCGGTAGTTGAGAAGAACGAGGCGGCGCCATTCGGCGGTGAGGAAGGGTGTCTGTGTCGCTGTCATTTTTTGAATTGGCCGGGAGAGCGGTACTTTTGCCGAGATTCCTAAAACCACCGTTACAACAACAAAGACTGCAAAAAGATATGTCCGCCCTCACCACTTTCCAAACCGCCATTCGCACGGGCATCCCCGCCCAACTGCCCCCCAAAAAAGAACTTGACCCCACCGTCAGCCACGCGCCGCGCCGCGTCGTGGAAGGCGTTTTGTCTGAAAATGAAAAAGTGCTGGCCGTGCAAAACGCCCTGCGATACTTCCCCCCGCACTGGCACCGCGAACTGGCGGCAGAGTTCGCCGAAGAACTCGCTCGCTACGGACGCATCTACATGCACCGTTTTCGGCCCGACTACGCGATGTATGCGCGACCCATCGAGGAGTACCCTTGCCAATCGCAGCAAGCCGCCGCCATCATGCTGATGATTCAAAACAACCTCGACCCCAAAGTCGCCAAACACCCCCACGAACTCATCACCTACGGCGGCAACGGCGCGGTGTTCCAGAACTGGGCGCAATACCTCCTGACCATGCGCTACCTGTCGGAAATGACCGACCAGCAGACGTTGGTAATGTATTCCGGCCACCCAATGGGACTTTTCCCCAGCCACCCCGACGCGCCGCGCGTGGTGGTGACCAACGGCATGATGATTCCGAATTACTCGAAAAAAGAGGATTGGAACAAATACAACGCGCTCGGCGTGACGCAGTACGGCCAAATGACCGCCGGCTCTTACATGTACATCGGGCCGCAAGGCATCGTGCATGGCACCACGATTACGCTGCTCAACGCGGGTCGGAAAATGAATTTGGGCGACGACGACTTGCGCGGCAAAGTGTTCGTGACCAGTGGTTTGGGCGGAATGTCAGGCGCACAGGCGCTCGCGGGAGTCATCACAGGCTCGGTCACGGTCATCGCCGAAGTGGACGGCGACGCGGTGCAGCAGCGCCTTACCGACGGCTACATCCTCAAAGAAAATGTCTTTAATGACCTGAATGACCTCATCATCACCCTCGAACGTTGCCGCCGCGACAAAACCGCCGCCGCACTCGTCTATCACGGCAACATCGTTGACCTCTGGGAACGCTTTGTGCGCGACAACATTCGCGTCGAGTTGGGCAGCGACCAGACGAGTTGCCACAATATTCACGACCTCGGCTATTGCCCGGCAGGATACACTTTCGAGCAGGCAAAACAGTTGCTCATCGAAGACAAAGCGAAATTTTTGGAAGAAGTCCGCGCCACCTTGCGCCGCCACGTCGCGGCCATCAACGTCATGGCCGAGCGCGGCACTTATTTCTGGGATTACGGCAATGCCTTTTTGAAAGAAGCCAGCGAGGCAGGTGCTGATGTTTGGAAAAATCGCAGTGAAGGCATTTTCAAATATCCTTCCTACGTCGAGGACATCATGGGGCCGCTCTGCTTCGATTACGGTTTCGGGCCTTTCCGTTGGGTTTGTTGTTCGGGTTTGCAAGAGGATTTGGACAAAACCGACCAAATCGCGGCGGGTATTTTGGAAAAAATGCTCGCCGAAGCACCCGCCGAGATTCGCGGCCAACTGAACGACAACCTGATTTGGATTCAAAAAGCCAAGCAGCAAATCCCCGTAGTCGGCTCCAAATCAAGGATTTTGTACGCCGATTCGGAAGGCCGCATCCGCATCGCGCAAGCCATCAACGATGCGATTGGCAGCGGTGAACTGGCCGGGGCGGTGGTGCTGGGCCGCGACCACCATGACGTGAGCGGCACGGATTCGCCCTTCCGCGAAACGGCCAACATCTACGACGGCTCGCGCTTCACGGCGGATATGGCGGTGCAAAACGTCATCGGCGATTCGTTCCGGGGCGCGACTTGGGTGAGCCTGCACAACGGCGGCGGCGTGGGCTGGGGCGAGGTCATCAACGGCGGTTTCGGGATGGTGCTCGATGGCTCGGCGGATTCGGAACGACGGCTTAAATCCATGCTCTTTTGGGACGTGAACAATGGCATCAGCCGTCGCGCTTGGGCGCGGAATCCACACGCGCTCAGCACGCTGCAACGCACGATGGAGCAGTATCCTGACCTAAAAGTGACGGTACCCTATCTCGCAGATGAGGCGATGGTGCGGGAGGCGATGGGGAAGGAGAAAGTTTGAGATTATGGGCGGATTTACTTGCTGATGCGAATCACGGGTTGAGGTAAGATGTTGAAAACGCCTGCTATTTGAGTGGTGACTTGAAATCACCGCCTGAATAAGCGATTGCATATCAGACGCTCGAAAGTTTCAACCCGTGATTCGCGTTGCTTTTGTAAATCAATGGCACTCTACCACCTCAAGCGGACTTTATCATAAAAAGCCCCGTCAAATTGCAAAAATTCAGGCAAGCCAAGGTCGCCATTACCGTTTTTGGTAGTTCTTTTGAATTTGACCCTGAACCGTCCTTTGACTTCCATTTTCACGGTGTCCAAGTGTTCAATGTTGAGAAAACCTTCGTTTGCGTCAATGAGTTCGTAATCGTAGCCGTCCAAATCGCCGTCCACTATTTGCGAAAATTGCACCAGAGCCTTAACATAAAGGAGCCTCTCGGTGTGAAGTTCAAAATTCCCTTCTTTAATTGGAAGCCAAGCAAAACCCCAAACAGTGATAACATCGGATATGGTCGAGTCAATAAAAATGTAATTCATCAAGTGATAAATCGTGTCTAATTGGAAATCGGGTTTATAAACTTCAGTAAGCTCGCCATTCAGATAAACGACGGATTTTCCAAACTCTACGCTATCCGGCAAATCCACCGTTATGGTCGTCGGGCTTTCTTTTTCACAAGCGAGCAAGGATAGCAAACAAAGTGCGGCCGCCATAACTGGTGGGAAAGTTCGCGTTTTCATAGTTTGACAAATTTAAAGGTGAAGGTTTGGTGTGTGTTCTTGACCGTAAGCCAATAAACGCCGGGATATAGCCGGGCGAGGGAAAGAACCTGTTGATTTTCCTTTTCTTGGCTCGTTGCAAAGTCTCTCACCTGAATGCCCTTGGAGTCAAAAATGCTCACTTGGCTATCTGCAGAGATTTTTTGAAGCGTCAAAATATCTCTTACAGGGTTAGGGTAGTGAGTTATGGTGTTATCTATTGGAGCGATTGTCCTGTCATCACCACCATCATCGAGGCAAGAAACCCGTTGAATTTCTTTAAATGAAAAGCCTGTCCAGCCATTGGCATCCGTGACGGTAAGTCGAAGCGTCATCCAGAAGTTGGGCCAGTTGGTGGGGTTTGTTAAAACATAAGAACTACTTGTGCTCACTACCGTCCAATTGCCAACCCCTATCGGGCTGATTTCCCATTTGTAGGTGAGGGGGGCCTGATACGGCTGTGAAACCGTTGATGTGTAAGGGTAGTAGCCTTGACAGTTGGGCACCGTTGAAGGCCCATCAATAGAAGTTAAGATGTATGCTTGTCCATTACCGCCAGAAGAATAATCGGGCGATTCCCTGAAACAGGCGACTTTTCCAGCCCTATTTCGTATTTTTTTAGCGTTTTTGTTCCAATAGTTGCCGGTGTCAAAACCCATAAAAGGAGCATCGGGGTTCGAAAAACGACCTATTCTTGTCCTCGCACCTGAGCCACAACCTTGCTGTACCATGATTGTCCTGAAAGCGGTGCCGACAAGGTAGCCATGGTGATTGGTCAGCGGGTCGCAGCCGCCCATTAAACAGACCACACATCTTTGGTGTCTTGCCCCGATTAAGTGAGCAATTTCGTGCGCCCCGGTCATCGCTGCCCCCGCCGCGCTGGGAAGTTCCACGATACAGTAGGCGTTGGCATTTCTTGCCGCGATTCGTTTTGCTTTCCCAGCCACACCCGGGTATGCCGCCGCGGTCAGCAAAACGACGATGTCTCCTTTGTATTGATTTCTCAAATTATGAACGGTTGAATTGGAGGAAAAAGCGCTCAAATCATCATCAATATCGAAACTTTCAACGAACCCCGAAAGCAGTACAGAGCCAGTGGTCTCAAAAAAAAACATCAGTTTGGGAGAGCCCACTTGCTAACGAGGTGCCATTGAGCTGGGCGACGACAGTATGCGCTACAGTAGTTGGAGAAGGCGTACCAATCGCAGCGGCGGCGGCAGTATGCAGAAATAGCACTCTTATTTTGTTGTCTTCGCAGCCGCTTCGGTCTTCTACCTCGTCGTCCGTCTCATCATCATCATCATCTCCCAAAGAACAGTCGCCATAACCATTGATGACTGAGGGCGCATATTTTACCAAAACGGCTCGCTCACTTGAGATGCTGGCAATCTCATAATAAAAATCGATAGGAGCAATGTAGAAGTGGCCTAAAAAATCATCAGGCCCTCTTCGAAGATTGGCGGAACTCCCGTCGGCGTTGTAGCCAGCCCAGTAATATTCTCCGTCGGAGACAGAGGTGACAACATCCGCATCAAAAGTATAAACCGTGCTGCTTTCGGGAAGCGTGATTGACAACACGTTGCCATTGAGGGAATTCTCAATAGAATTGACCTCGACAAGCCAGCTGGTTACAATGTTGGTTCTTTGTTGGACTTGGGTCAGCAAAGTTTGTTCTTGTCCATTCAAAGTGACGGAATCGGGGTCTAGCACAGCGAGGAAAGCAGTTTGGGCATTTATTTTACTAGTGCTGAAAGTCGCCGCAAAGAAAATTGTTAAGAGAACCGGGGAGAACCGGGGAGAACGACTGGTTTCATAATCAAGTGTTTTGTTAAAAGAATGATGTAAAAATAAAATGTTATTTAGAGTTCTTACACCTAATCAGAAATTTATTTTCAAACTTAATCATTACTTAACACGCCAAGCCCTTCTGCTTCGATGCATTGTTTCTTGGAATTGTAAAAGCTTGCACGCATTACCCTATCTCGCAGATGAGGCGATGGTGCGGGAGGCGATGGGGAAGGAGAAAGTTTGAGATTATGGGCGGATTTACTTGCTGATGCGAATCACGGGTTGAGGTAAGATGTTGAAAACGTCTGCTATTTGAGTGGTGACTTGAAATCACCGCCTGAATAAGCGATTGCATATCAGACGCTCGAAAGTTTCAACCCGTGATTCGCGTTGCTTTTGTAAATCAATGGCACTCTACCACCTCAAGCGGACTTTATCATAAAAAGCCCCGTCAAATTGCAAATATTCAGGCAAGCCAAGGTCGCCATTCCCGTTTTTGATAGTTCTTTTGAATTTGACCCTGAACCGTCCTTTGACTTCCATTTTCACGGTGTCCAAATGTTCAATGTTGAGAAAACCTTCGTTTGCGTCAATGAGTGAGGGGGGGAGAAAGTTTGAGCGTGCGAAATATCTTTTTACTCGTTCACTAGCTTTGCCCACCTTTCAACGGGTGCTGTTGCTGCGTTGAGGTTTTGCGCCACATGGCATATATGGATTTTATCGCCGTGCCGTGCAACCTCCTTCCTACCTTTGCCACCAACATCCAAACTTATTTTCGGACACACACGATGCGACTTCGCCATAGCCTGTTTTTGTTGCCACTACTGCTTTCGCTTGCTTTTTGTCAGAAAGAAAAATTCACCACAGACCCGGCAGACCGGCTCGAGTTCAGCACCGACACGTTGCGTTTCGACACCACGTTCACCGAGCTGGGGTCGGCCACACGCATCCTGAAAATTTACAATCGCCACAGGGAAAGCATTCGCATTTCAAGGATTTATTTGGAAAAAGGCACGTCGTCGCGTTTTCGGCTGAACGTGGACGGGCTGCCGGGCAACCTGCACACGGACATCGAAATCGCCCCCCGCGATAGCCTCTATGTGTTTGCGGAAGTCACCATCAATCCCGACGAACCTCCCAGCGCCAGTCCCTTCGTGCTGGCTGAAAATTTGTTTTTTGAAACCAACGGCAATTTGCAAGCCGTCGTGCTGGAGGCTTGGGGACAAAACGCCGTGTATCTCCCATCGCGTTTTGGGGCAAGCGGCATTGTGAGTTACAGTTGCAACGGCAGCGAATGGGTGTGGGACGACCCGCGCCCCTACGTCATTTATGGCGTGTTGGGCATTGACGACTGCACGGTGCGCATTCCTGCTGGCACGAGGGTGTATGTGCACGGCGGGTTGGCTCGTCAAGTGACAGACACCGCCATCTACCGATACAACGATGGCTTTTTGGCCTTTTTCGGCACGGGACGGCTCATCGTGGAGGGCACTTTGGAAAATCCTGTCATTTTCGAGGGCGACCGGCTGGAGCCGGAATTCAGGGAGGAAGCCGGCCAATGGACAGGGATATGGCTGCAAGCAGGCACCAAAGGGCACCGCATCGAACACTGCATCGTGCGCAACTCCATCATCGGTATCCGCGCGGATTCGGCAGTGGACTTGACGCTGCGCAACACGCAGATTTACAACACCGCCAGCAGCGCACTCATCGGGGTGCACGCTAAAATTGACGCTGAAAACTGCCTTTTTTATCGCAACACAGGTTTTTCCATCCAATTGGAATATGGAGGCGAATACAACTTCACTTATTGCACGGCGGCCAACTATGGTGTGCGGGGGGAAGCCCTCCGCATGGGCAACGCGCTATGCCTCGATGATTTTTGCTTTGATTTTGTGTCGAACCCTCTTAAGGCGCGATTCAAAAACTGTATTTTCATGGGTAGCCGACCCGACCAAATCACTTTGTTCGACCGCCTGGACGACCCCACGCAGTTCGATTTTCGATTCGACCATTGCATCGTGCGCGTACGCGACCTGACCAAAGCAACGGCCTACCCGGATTTCTTCGACCATTGCCAACCTTGCATCAACGCGACCACACTGGACACGATCTTTATTGACCCCAACAAAAGCCTTTTCCGATTGGACACCATGCGCTCTATCGCCAACGGCTATGCCATGCCAATTCCCGGCATTGACAAGGACCTGGACGGCAAAAGCCGCGACGCAGCGACACCCGATGCGGGTTGCTATGAAATTGAGTTTTAGAAGGGGAAACCATAGGAAAACTCGCCATCAAACACACTACTTTCGCATCGAAAAGCACGGCCCGCGAGCAAAACCTGCCATAGAATCGTTCGGAGCGATAGCCGCTTCCGAAAATGAGGTGCGCCACGACGCGGCCAAACCCAGCCGGAACAAAAAGAACGCCCCAAAAGGGTCTCGCGAGGAAATTTTAATCGTGAACAACGGCCTCGAAGTGTGGCTCATCCCCATCCGCCAAAGCCCTGCTCAGAGCCATTGGAAACGAAAACCATCTTCTCCCTTCGCTGTTTTGCTTTTTCCTATATGCCCTCACTAACCTCCACACCGCTTGTCGCACATCCTAAAACATGAACTTACCCGAACTCTCCCTCCGCCGCCCCGTCCTTGCTGCTGTCATGAGTATCCTCATCGTCTTTTTCGGAGCGATAGGCTACGGCTTCCTTGGCGTGCGCGAGTACCCGGCCATTGACCCGCCGAACATCACTGTGCGCACCAACTACACCGGCGCCAACGCTGAGGTCGTCGAGAGCCAAATCACCGAGCCGCTCGAAAAAGCCATCAACGGTATCGCCGGCATTCGCACCATTTCCAGCTCATCGGCATTGGGCAACAGCAACATCACCGTCGAGTTCGACCTGAACGTTGACCTCGAACAAGCGGCCAACGATGTGCGCGACAAAGTGAGCCAAGCCTTGCGCAATTTGCCGCAAGACATTGACGCTCCGCCAGTCGTCACCAAAGCCGACGCCAGCGGAGACCCCATCATGTTCGTGCCGATTCAGAGCAGCACACGCAACATCATGGAGCTCTCCGATTACGCCGAAAACGTGATTATGGAGAAAATCCAGACTATCCCCGGCGTGTCGCAGGTTGTCATTTTTGGACAAAAAAGAACCTCCATGCGGCTCTGGATAAACCCGTCCAAATTAGCGGCTTTTAACCTCACGGTGCAGGACATTCAGGCTGCTCTTGACCGCGAAAACGTGGAACTGCCAGGCGGCAAAGTGCGCGGCGACGCAACGGAAATGACGGTGAAAACTTTTGGCCGACTACAAACAGAGGAAGACTTCAACAACATGATAGTGCGGCAAACAGCGGGGCAAACCATCCGTTTCCGCGACATCGGCGAAGCCATGATTGGCCCCGAAAACGAGGAAACCGGCGCTCGACGCAACCTCGTGCAAGGTGTCTCAATGGCCATCATCCCGCAGCCGGGCAGCAACTGGGTGGAGATTGCCGACGAGTTTTATCGCCGCTACGAGCAAATCAAAAAAGAATTGCCCCCCGACATCGTGATGAGCGTGGGCATTGACAAATCGCGCTTTGTGCGCCGCGCCGTCAGCGAGGTCACGGAGACCATTTTCATCGCCGTCGCGCTCGTGGTGCTCATCATTTTCCTGTTTTTCCGCAACTGGATTATCGCCCTGCGCCCTTTGGTGGACATCCCTGTGTCGCTCATCGGGGCCTTCTTCCTGATGTATATTTTTGGATTTAGCATCAATGTGCTCACGCTGTTGGCCATCGTGCTGGCTACGGGTCTCGTGGTGGACGACGGCATTGTGGTGACGGAGAATATCTTCAAAAAAATGGAGGCGGGCATGGACAAGTGGACGGCGGCCCGAGAAGGCACCAAAGAGATTTTCTTCGCCGTCATCAGCACCTCCGTCACGCTGGCAGTGGTGTTCATCCCTGTGGTTTTCTTGCAAGGCTTCACTGGACGTTTGTTCCGCGAGTTTGGGGTGGTGATAGCAGGGGCGGTATTGATTTCAGCGTTTGTGTCGCTCACCCTGACACCCGTTTTGAACGTAAAACTGGGCGGCTATGTGAAGCACGGGTGGTTTTATAACGCCACTGAGCCGTTTTTCAAAGCAATGGACAGGGTGTATGGTACCGCGCTGCGCTCTTTCATGCGCTATCGTTGGAGCAGTATGGCCATCCTGCTGGGTTGCTTTGGCATGATTTGGCACTTCGGCCAAACCTTGAAGAGCGAGCTCGCCCCACTTGAAGACCGCAGCATCATACGCTCCAACGTGTCTGCGCCCGAAGGCACAGACTACGACCAGATGGAAAGCATCATTTACAACATCGCCAAGACCATCATGGATTCTGTGCCCGAGCATGAAATGGTGTTTGGCATCACGGCACCGGGCTTTGGGGCGGGCAGCACCAATTTTGGTTTTGTCAGTCTTCTGCTGCCCGAGCCAGACCAGCGCAAGCGCAGCCAGCAGGAGATATACAACCAACTGTTGGCCATGACCCGCCGAATGCCGGAAGCGCGGATATTCCCCAATCAAGAAGAGACTATCACCGTCGGGTTCGGGCGCGGGTTGCCCGTGCAGTTCGTGTTGCAAAATTTGAATTTTGAAAAACTGAAAGAGGTCGTCCCGCAATTCCTCGAAGAAGCTCGCAAAGATTCCACCTTTGCCAATGTGGATGTGAACCTAAAATTCAACAAACCAGAGCTGCAAGTTTCCATTGACCGCCTGAAAGCAGCCGAATTGGGCGTGAGCGTGCTTGATGTGAGCTCCACATTGCAAATGGCGCTCTCCGGGCGGCGCTTCGGCTATTTTTTGAAAGAAGGAAAACAATATCAAGTCATCGGACAAGTGGACCGCTCCAACCGCGACGAACCGCTCGACCTTGCAAACCTTTATGTGCGCAACAACCGAGGCGACATGATTCAACTCGACAACATCGTGCGCATAGAAGAGGCCAGCAACCCACCCCAATACTATCACCACAATCGCTACAAATCAGCCACCATCAGTGCGGCGCTCGCGCCCGGCAAAACACTAGGCGAAGGCATCGAGGCGATGGAGGCCATCGCAGCCAAATTGCTCGACGACACTTTTGTGACAGACCTCAGTGGTGCTTCGCGCGATTTCCGCGAGAGCAGCGGCAACACCATGTTCGCGTTCATCTTGGCCTTGTGCCTGGTCTATCTCATCTTGGCTGCCCAATTTGAAAGCTTCCGCGACCCGTTCATCATCATGCTCACGGTGCCGCTGGCCATCGCGGGGGCATTCCTCACCCTTTCCATCACAGGGAACACCCTCAATATTTTCTCGCAAATCGGCATGATTATGCTCATCGGCCTCGTCACGAAAAACGGCATTCTCATCGTCGAGTTCGCCAATCAGAAACGCGACGCGGGAATGCCCAAAAAGCAAGCCGTGTTCGAGGCCGCCCAAGCCCGCCTGCGCCCCATCCTGATGACGACACTGGCCACCGTGCTCGGTGCCTTGCCCATCGCGCTGGCGTTTGGGGCAGCCTCCACGAGCCGGATTCCGTTGGGCATGGTGGTGGTGGGCGGATTGTTGTTCTCCTTGCTGCTCACGTTGTTCGTCATCCCTGCCATGTACACATTCCTGAGCGGCAAACAGCGACACCACGCCCCCTGGGCGCATGAGGAAGAGGGGTCACAGCAAAGTGTTCCGCAAAAAGAAGAGAAGAAAGAGCCTGAGATGGCATGACGGCCAACGTCAAAGACATTTTTTCGATAGCCGCTCATGTTCCCGACCGATACAGGCGCTGTTTTTTTGACAGGATTTACAAGATTTACAGGGTTTTTGGCGACAAATCCGCCGCATCTATCCTGCAAATCTTGTAAATCCTGTCAAAAACATACAAGATTGACAACAGGGTCCCCTGCGCTTGGAGGCTGACCAATCTTTCACAAAAACCCTGCAATAAAACAGCCCACGCGCACAACGAGTCATCCAGGCAGAGGCGACCCAAATTGTCTAAAATCCCCGTTCATCTGAATGCGTTCTTTCGTGCGTTCCATGTTTTCCACCACTGGCAACACCTCCCGAAGATGGTCGCGCAAAAACTCTTGGCGTTCCATCTCGTTCTCCAACGTCAGCAACTCGTATTCGCCTTCGAGCGGCAAACCCACGCCATGCCCGATTTGATAGGAAAAAAGCTGTGAGGACGAGGTGTCAAAAGGCGGAGTTGTTTTGAAAATAGCATAGAGTTTCTCTACCAAGTCCACCAATTGAGGCAACGCAAGCGAAGAGGAAACAGGTTCGGGATAAAAAAAAGCATCGCCGTGCGCATACAACTTGCCCGGAGCGGGGTTTTCAAAATCAAGCAGGCGAAACACGCGCACGCCTTTTGTGCGAACATCCATGCGGCCATCCTCGTAGCGCGTCACCAATTCCGTCACTTGCATTTCCGTCCCATAGCCCGGCAACGAGTTGTTCAGAAAAGTAGGTACGCCAAACGTAGAGTTCTGCTCAATACATTCATTGATAAGCTGACGATAGCGCGGCTCGAAAATATGCAGATTGAGCTTTTCGCCTGGGAAGGCGACCAGATTGAGCGGGAAAAGTGGCAGGTAAGACATGACCAGCAAAGTATGCCCCTACAACGACCGAATGGGGATTAAGTTGCTGCTCTGCGCATGGCTTCATACTGGGGCAGGTTTCAAATAGTCGCAAGCAGATCGGAACGTGGTTCCGGCGTACAAAAGCGACAATCTGAAACACACCCTCATACTGTTGTTCCAACTTTTAAAACCCCAACATCCAATCCGGCGTTTATGCCGTTTTACATTTGTCGTATGAAAAAACACCTTTTGCTCCCCTGTCTCCTCCTGTCCTTATTTTTGTGTGGTCAGGATGCTCCCTCCCCCATCCTAACACCCGGCGAAGCCGTGCGCATCGCCTTGGAAAACAACTACGACATCCGCCTCAGCCGCGCCGATGCCGAAATCGCAAAACTCAACAACATCAAGGCCAACGCCGGAATGTTGCCCACCGTGAATTTCGTCGTCAACGAAAACTTCACCCTGAGCGCCTTCCAGCAAAGACTCGCCAACGGAAACGAGTTCGATGCCTTGGGCGCACCTTTCAACGTGGCTAACGCAGGTGTGCAACTCAACTGGACGCTCTTCGATGGCCGACGTATGCACATCGCCAAAAAGCGCCTCGAAGAGCTCGAATCGCTCGGCCAACTGAACCTCCAAAACCAAGTGCAGCAAACGACCGCCATCGTGTTGCAGACCTACTACAACATCGTGCGCAGTCGCCTCAACGAACGAGCCTTTGCCGAAGTCATCACGCTCAACGAAGAGCGGCTGCGCATCGCCGAGGCGCGGCTCGCCGCAGGCTTTGCCGCCCAAACCGACGCCCTCCAAGCCCGCATTGACCTCAATCAGCGCCGCGCCGACTTGCTCAATCAGGAAGCAGCCACCAGCGCCGCCAAACGCGAGCTCAACCGCCTGCTCGTGCGCCCGCCCGAAACCCCCTTCGACGTGGATGAAAACCTCGCCAACACCTTCACCCCCGACCGCGACGCGCTTTTGGAGAAAATAATGCGGCAAAACCCCGGCCTGCTCTCCATGAAAAAGAACGCGGAAGTAGCAGCCCTCATCGTGGACGAAAACCGCACCCTCAACAAGCCCCGCATCACAGGCATCAGCCAACTCAGCGCCCAGCGTTCCGACAATGGCGCTGGGTTCTTGCTCAACAACACCCAAGCGGGCCTCACCGTGGGCGCCGGCCTCGTCGTCCCGCTCTACACAGGTGGCGACCTCAAACGCCAAGTGGAAGTGGCAAGAGTGCAGGCCGAGCAAGCCAACTATGTGTTGGAAGCCCAACGCCTCTTGGTAGAGGCGGAGCTGGACAACCAACTCATTTTTTTCAGTACCAACCAACAAGTGCTCACCTTGGAGGAAGACAACGTGAAAAACGCACGGGAAAGCCTCAACGTCAGCACGGAGCGTTTCCGCCTCGGCCAAACGAACGCCCTCGAAGTGCAAACCGCCCAAAACACCCTCGAGCAGGCTCTGGCACGACGCAACCTCGTGCTATATGGGCTGAAAGACACGGAAATACGACTGCGGCTCCTAGCTGGAGAATTGTAAATTGTGACGAATCCGCCCTTCGTCGCATCTTTGCCGCTCTTAGACTTGCGCGGCGGCAAACCGCAACCAATCTATTTTCCTGACATTTCAACCATCATGCTTTATGCAAAAACTCATTTTCCCCACACTACTCGCAGCCATCCTATTCACATCCTGCGCCGTAAAACCCGTGGCAGACTTTACTTTCCCCACTGGCAAGCTCATCGCCCCAGTAGAAGTGGCTTTCCTCAACCACTCGGTGAAAGCCGATAGCTATGCTTGGGATTTCGGCGATGGCGCCACCTCCACGGAAGCCGCTCCCGTCCACCGCTACACGCACAGCGGCAACTACGAAGTCACACTCAAAGCCACAAAAGGCTCTAAAACAGTTATTAAGAAACAAATGGTACAGATTACCGCGCCCGAGCGCTGCCTCGTGGAAATCGAAACCGAGTTTGGCACCATGACCGCCGAACTCTACAACTCCACACCCAAACACCGCGACAACTTTATCAAACTAGCCGAGGAAGGCTACTACAACGACCTGCTTTTCCACCGCGTCATCAATGGCTTTATGATTCAGGGCGGCGACCCCGATTCGCGCAATGCCCCGGCCGGCAAGGCACTCGGCATGGGTGGCCCCAGCTACCAAATCCCCGCCGAGTTCGTGGATTCGCTGGTGCACATCAAAGGTGCGCTTGCCGCTGCCCGCACCAACAACCCGGAGAAAAAGTCATCCGGCTCGCAGTTTTACATCGTGCAGGGCGGCGGACCAGCCAAGGAAGAGACGCTCAACCAAATCGAAGCATCCAAAGGGTTTCACTACACGCCCGAACAGCGCAAAGCCTACGTCGAAGTCGGCGGCACACCTTTCCTCGACCGCGACTACACGGTGTTCGGCAGAGTCATCAAAGGCTTGGAGGTCATTGACAAAATCGCCGCTGTGCAAACTGCTCCCGGCGACCGCCCGGTGAAAGACGTGAAGATGAAAATGCGTGTCATCAAGTAACGTGGATTAAGCGTGAAGCGACCTGCTGAAAACGTGTGCCATTCAGGCGGCGACTTCGAAGTCGCCGCCTGAATGTGGTTTATTTCTAACCCTTTGTGCCTTAGCGACTTTGTAGCAAAACGCACGTTACAACACACACCCAATTGCGCTCAAAAATGTCTTCCAATCGCACACCGCTGCTCATTGCGCTGCTGGCCGTCGTGCTGCTGGCGGTGGGGCTGTATCTCAACTACGATTCGGGGCGGCCCCGATTCGACTGGAGCGATGCGTGGTCGAAAAAGGCATACAGCGAGACCAATACCCAGCCTTACGGAACCCAAATTTTTCACCGCCTGCTCTCCTCTTATTTCCCAAACAAAAAACTGCTCAACCTCAACAAAAGCATCACGGAAGAGCTGCCGCTTGATGTTACGGGGCAGGCCAGCTATGTATTCGTCGGAGAAGCCATCTACATGGATTCGGCGAGTACCGAACACCTGCTCCGATTCGTGGAAATGGGCAACACGGCATTGGTATCGAGCAAGACCATCCCGTTCGACCTCATGTTCGACCTCTACTACAACGAATGCCCGGAGGCTGTGTGGAATGACTACGGCACAGTCATGTTCAGCGAGGTGAATATGTCGCTGCGCGAACCCAAGACCAACTCGGTAATGTTTCACTACGCCCACCAAAACACGCCCAAACCTTACAATTGGCATTTTATCGAAGAACGGTATTTCTGCGATTCGTTGCCCCACTTTCCGTTGGGCTACCTGAATGGCTCGTTTATCAATTTTGCCAAATTCACTTACGGGAAGGGGCAATTTTTGCTGCATACAAACCCCATCGTTTTTTCCAACTACAGCCTGTTGCAACCCAACACCCGCAAGTATGTGGAGGGTGTGCTCTCGTGGCTGCCAGAGGGCGATATCTACTGGGATGCAATGAGCCGAGTGCCTGAAGCCGTCGCCCGTCGGCGCAATCGAAGCGCCTTCTCGCGCTCCCTTGAGGAGGAGCACCCACTTTCTTATGTGCTCAAACAGCCGTCGTTGGCATGGGCGTGGTACCTGTTGGTTGGGCTGGCGCTCGTTTGGCTGATTTTCCGAGCCAAGCGCCGCCAACGCATCATCCCTGTTTTGCCCAAAAATGAAAACTCCTCCTACGAGTTCATCAGCACCATCGCGCACCTGCATTTTAGGGAAAAAAACTATCAAGGGCTTTGCATTCAGGGCATGAAACTGTTCATCCATCAAATCCGCGAGCGTTATGGCTTGGTGGCCCACCTTGCCCCCGAAACGCACCAACCGCATCTCGACGGCGATTTCATGCACCGACTGGCCGCTGTCTCGGAGGTGCCTGAGACCGCCATCCGCGATATTTTCAGCCAATACATCGCTGCGGTGCAATATCAACCGACCGAAAAAATGATGGTAGATTTGCACCTCGCGATGGAGCAGTTTTGGAAAAAAGCGAAATGAGCATGGCAGAACGACGGGCAAAATCCCCCAACAAACAAACGCTTCCGCAACAAGGGACGAAACTGCACACTGCTGGACATTTTCAAATTTGCCGCGAAGTCACAATGACGCAAAGCAAAATACGCATTGATTTGCCGCATTTTGTGCCTTTGTGTCTTTGCAGCACAAAAATAATGTCCAGTAATGTGACGAAACTGCCTCTCGCCAATTCAAACAACATCAAACATCATGTCTGAAAACGAAGAAAAAAACGCCGAGCCTGCCGAAATGGAATCCAACAGCCTTAGCCTCGATGAGCCGGGCGAAACGGAGGGGCACGGTCATTCACTTGACGTGACCCCCGTGATGCGTCGCGCAGAGCTCGTGAAGGCGCAAATCGCTCAGGTCATCGTGGGGCAGGAAGCATTGCTCGACCAATTGCTCGTGGCTCTGTTCACGGGCGGCCACGTCTTGCTGGAAGGAGTGCCCGGCATCGCCAAGACACTGACAGCCAAACTTTTGGCCCGCACTATCCACACCGGATTTAGCCGCATCCAGTTCACACCCGACCTGATGCCCGCCGACGTGATTGGCACCCCAGTTTTCAGCATGAAAACGTCGGAATTCAACTTCAAATCCGGGCCTATTTTTTCCAATGTGGTGCTGATAGACGAAATCAACCGCGCCCCCGCCAAAACGCAGGCCGCCTTGTTTGAGGTGATGGAAGAAAGACAAGTGACGGTGGATGGCACGACCTACCCGATGGAAGCGCCCTTTTTCGTGGTCGCCACCCAAAACCCCATCGAGCAGGAAGGCACCTACAAATTGCCAGAAGCACAACTCGACCGTTTTTTGTTCAAAATCATACTTGACTACCCAAGCCTTAAGGAAGAGCAGGCCATCCTACGGCGCTTCAAAAACGACTTTTCAGGGATGCTGCGCGAGACGGTGGGGGCCGTCATCACCCCCAAGGAAATTGCCGACTCGCAGCGCATCATCGAGCAGGTGTATATTCGGGAAGAATTGTTGGACTACATCGCGGCCATCGTCCACAACACGCGCAACAACGCCGACCTTTTCCTCGGTGCCAGCCCTCGCGCATCGCTTGCTCTGATGAAAACGGCCAAAGCCGTCGCCGCCATGACAGGGCGCCATTTCGTGACTCCCGACGACATCCGATACGTCGCTTATCCGGCGCTCAACCACCGCGTCATACTCACGCCAGAGCGAGAAATGGAAGGCTACACCACCCGCGAGGTGCTGGATGAAATCGTGAAAAAAATCGAGGTGCCGAGATAGGTCGCGTGGGTGCATTTCAAATTGTCGCAAGCAAGAGGCCGTCTCACAAGTTTAAATTTCGACAGGATTAACAAGATTTACAGGTTTTTTACCCGAAAAAGGGCGCGAATCTTGTCAATCCTGTCAAACAAATATCACTTGTGAGACATCCTCATATGCCGCAACAGCGTTCCGGCGTACAAAAGCAACAATTTGAAATGCAGCTGGCCGCGTCATTTGCCCTCGAGGTCTCTCACCTTTTTTTCCAACTCAAGCACTTTGCGCTGGAGGGCCGGCAGGTGTTTGAATACGACGTGCGAGCGGATAAAGTCTTTGTAGCCAATGGCCGGGCTGCCAAACAAGGCAGTATTGGGTCTTTCGACCGAGGAGCCGAGTCCGCTCTGGGCTTGAATGCGGGTGCCGTTGGCAATGGTGAGATGCCCCGCAAAGCCCACTTGGCCGCCGATTTGACAATGGTCGCCGATGCGTGTGCTGCCCGCCACGCCGACCTGAGCGGCCAGCGCGGTATGGTACCCGATTTCGGCGTTGTGCGCGATGTGTATGAGGTTGTCGAGTTTGGCACCTTGATGGATGACGGTGCTCCCGATGGCGGCGCGGTCAATGCAAGTGCAGGCACCGATTTCCACATCTTTTTCGAGTACCACATTGCCGACGTGAGGCACCTTTTTCCAAGACCCATCCTCTTGCAGCGCAAATCCGAAACCATCGGCACCCACGACTGCATTGGCATGAAGGGTACATTGCTCGCCAATCACGCAATCGAAGTGTACGCGCACACCGGGGAACAAACGACAGCCATCGCCGATGCGGGCATTGCGCCCAATAAAAACTTGCGGATAGATGATGCAGTTGTTGCCAATCACCGCCCCTTCTTCAATGACCGCGAAGGCTCCCACGCTCGTGCCAATGCCTATTTTGGCGCTCTTGTGCACAGAGGCTTGTTCCGAAATGGAAGCTCCATTGGGTTGGGCATCCACGTCGAATTTGTGCAACAGCAGGGCAAGGCTACTGCGCACGTCGTCCACCCGAATCAGGGTTGGCTTCACTTTCTGTGCTGGCAGAAAGGATTTGTGCACTAGCAAGATAGATGCTTGGGTGGTGTAGGCAAATGATTCGTATTTGGCGTTGTCCAAAAAAGCAATGTCGCCTTCACCTGCTTGTTCGATGCGAGCAGGGCGGCTGACAGTGACATTCGGGTCGCCTTCGAGCGAGCCTTCGAGGAGTTGAGCGAGTTGGGCGGCAGTAACCTTCATGCCGGATAGTACGGGCCGGGTTGTTATACTATATACGGTCGGGGTAGTCCGGCAAAGGTAGCAAAAGGTTGTTCGTTGCGTGGGGTTCGTTTTTTGTTCGGGGCGCAGTGCCTATCCTTGCGTCCGCAAAACCTTTCGACAAAAGGGTTTGTTAGCCTTTCTCACCTCTCATCATCTTGTTTTTAATCATGCTGTCAAACGCTCCCATACCCACCGTTATCAATCAAAATTTATTTGGGTTAAGCACTTCCGCCACCGTAACCATCAATGAAAAATCGAAGCTGCTCGAACAGCAGGGAAAAAAAGTGTTCAAGCTCGGCTTTGGGCAATCACCTTTCCCCGTGCCGGATTTGGTCGTGAACGCCTTGAAAAAACACGCACACGAAAAAGATTACCTCGCCGTGAGGGGGCTTCCCGCGCTGCGAGAAGCCATCTCCAATTTTGTCAATCACCGAAAAGGCATCCGCTCCACGCCCGACGAGGTGCTAATAGGCCCCGGCTCGAAGGAGCTCATGTTCTTGCTCCAGCTGTCGTACTATGGCGAAATCGTCATCCCGGCACCCAGCTGGGTTTCTTATGCGCCACAGGCGCAAATCATCGGGCGCAGTGTGACGCGCGTAGGCACACGCATTTCTAACGGGCTATTGCTCATGCCTGATGAGTTGGAGGCGATTTGCGCTGCCGACCCCGAACGCCCCCGGCTCGTCATCCTGAACTATCCGGCCAACCCCACTGGCACCACCTATGACCAGCAGACCCTGATGACGATGGCAGAAGTAGCGCGGCACTACAAGGTCATTGTGCTATCCGATGAAATTTACAGCGAGCTCGACCACAAAGGGGCGCACACCTCTATCGCACAGTTTTATCCCGAAGGCACCATCATTAGTGGTGGCCTCAGCAAATGGTGTGGTGCGGGTGGCTGGCGTTTAGGCTTTTTTGTGTTTCCCAATGGGCTAAAACGCCTCATGCAGGCCATGACCATTTGCGCCAGCGAAACCTTCACCTCCACCAGTGCCCCCATCCAATACGCTGCCGTGAGCGCCTTTCTCGAAACGCCTGAAATAGAGGAATATCTCGGCTTGGTGCGTCGCTCATTGGCGGTAGTAGGGAGCTATATGCGCGTCCGCCTTCAGCAGGCCAAGGTCGAGATACCACAACCCCAAGGCGGCTTTTACCTCTTCCCCGATTTTGGACATTACCGCGACGTGCTGCATCGGCGCGGCATTGCCACAGACCGAGATTTTTGCCGGGCGTTGCTCGACGAGGCTGGCGTGGCCCTGCTGCCCGGTTCCGATTTTGGCTGCCGGGAATCCACCTTCAGCACACGCTTGTCCTATGTTGATTTCAATGGTCGGGAGGTGTTGGAGGCTTGCCGGGCATTGCCGGCCGGACGGGAGCCAGGCGACGATTTTGTGGAAACCCACTGCCCCAAAATCGCGGAAGCGACCACCGTGCTGTGCCAGTGGCTTGCGGGACTGTAAAAGGTTCCAAATTTTTTTCGTTCAGTATCACTTCCCCATCTTACGTTTGCCACAAATTATTTTTCTCATCATGGCAAACACAAAACCGCACCTGAGTTTTTGGCAAATCGTCAATATGAACTTTGGTTTCTTCGGGATACAGTACAGTTTCGGGTTGCAGCAGAGCAACATGAGTCCAATTTACAAATACTTGGGTGCCGACGAGGCCAGCCTGCCCTACCTGTGGCTGGCCGGGCCAATGACCGGGTTAATCGTGCAACCGATTATCGGCGCCATGAGCGACAAGACGACGAGTAAATTGGGCCGGCGAACGCCTTATTTCCTCATTGGGGCTGTGTTTTGCAGCATTAGCCTTTTTTTTATGCCTTTCAGCAGCACCTTGTGGATGGCGGCGGGCCTGCTCTGGATACTCGACGCGGCGAACAACGTGACGATGGAGCCGTACCGCGCTTTCGTGAGCGACAAATTGGATGAAAAACAACATTCTACTGGCTTCCTGACGCAAAGCGCCTTCACAGGGTTGGGGCAAACCCTGTCGTATCTCACGCCATCCATTTTGGTGTTTATCGGCATGAACAAGGACGCGGTGAACGCCAAAAACATCCCTTACATCACGGTAGCGGCATTCATCATTGGTGCGTTCTTTTCCATTTTTTCTATCCTCTGGACGGTGAAGACCACAAAGGAAAACCCACTAAGCGAAGAGGAGATGGAGCGCATTCGCCAAGCGCCGCTCGGGCTGAAAAACACTTTTAAGGAAATATGGGAGGCCATCAAAGATATGCCGCTGACGATGAAGCAACTGGCATTGGTAAAGCTGTTTCAGTGGTACGCGATGTTTTGTTATTGGCAATATATCGTGTTGTCGCTCTCCACCACTTTTTTTGGCACCACGGAAGAAACATCGGCAGGCTTCCGCGAGGCGGGGCTGATGAACGGGCAGATTGGCGGCTTCTACAATTTCATCGCCTTCATCGGGGCGTTTGCGCTCATGCCGTTCACCAAGCGATTCGGGCCGAAAATATCGCATAGCATCTGCCTCACATTGGCGGGTATCGGCATGATGTGCATCCCGGAGATTAGCAACAAGCCCATGTTGTTTATTCCGATGCTCGGCATCGGCTTGGCCTGGGCAAGCATGATGGGCAACCCCTACATCATGCTCGCGGGCTGCATACCCCCCGAACGCACAGGCGTGTACATGGGCATCTTCAATATGTTCATCGTGATTCCGATGATGATTCAGATTTTCACCTTGCCGCTCTACTATCGGGCTTGGCTCGGCGGCAATCCCGAAAATGTGATTCGGCTGGCGGGGGCGCTGCTGCTCTGCGGGGCGGTGGCGGTGTTGTTTGTAAAGCTCGCGAAAAGCGATGGAGGGCAAGCACCCGCACCGATGGGTGGCGGGCATTGATTTGTTTCACACTGATAGGCTTTCAACGTAATGAGGCGGCGACTGCACCAGTCGCCGCCTCAACGTAACAATTCAAGGCCTCCTTCAGAGACAACTTGTTTTTTCGGCTGCGAAAAAATTATTTGCTTACCACAATCCGCCGCGCGAGCATTTCATCTTTAACGCGCAACAGAATCGGGTAAACGCCGCTTGGCAGGTTGGACAAGTCCAAATCAAATTGCTTGGGTGCTGTGACGATTTGTTGAATAACGCGCCGTCCGGTCATGTCGAGCACCGTTAGTTGCACTTCGTCATTTACCCCATCGGGGAAAATGATAGATACATGGCCACTGGTCGGATTTGGCCTGATGAGCAGTTCCGAAGCCCAGTTCGGCTCTTTGGCATCCACCGTGTTGCGCACTTCAAAGGTTTGGCTCTGAATCGTGCAACCAAAGGCATCGGTGACAACAACAACGTATTCTCCCGCACCCAGATTTGTCAGGTCTTCTGTGTTGGCCGGGAACGGCAGGCCGTTCTTGGTCCAGACATAGGTGAATGGAGGAAGGCCGCCTATGACGGTCAAGTTTATCGCACCGACGTTCTGGTTGTTAAAATCGTCCGTAATATCGGCGTTGACCACTATTTGGTTGAGAATCGTCACCTCAAAGCTGCACGAGCCTGCGTTGCCGCCCGCATCCGTGTATGTGTAGGTGTTGGTCGTCACGCCCAAGGGGAAAGTAGCACCGCTTGGCAAACCTGCCGAGAGTGTCCAGAAACCGCCATTTCCAAGGCAGTTGTCGGTGGCAACGGGTGCGCCGTATTGAACGACGTTGTCGCCAAAACAACGGACTATGCTTGGTGGGCAGCTGGTGGTTGGTGGCGAATTGTCAATGATAGTAACTACTACGATGGCCGTGCTTGTGTTGCCCGAATCGTCCGTCGCAGTCACTGTGATAGATTGTGGTCCTAATTGAGTGCAGTTGAAATTGGTCGGCGCAATCGTGATGCTGATCACGGCGCAGTTGTCGGTAGCGGTCACGCCAAGCAGTTGCGCGGTCAGCGTCACGGTACCGGTCGAACCAAGCGCCACGTCAACCGGCCCGCTGACAATTACCGGCGATTCAGTATCTACTGCATCAATGGTAACCGAGGTGGTGGCTGTGCAGCCGTTTGCATCCGTTGCGGTTGCTACAAAATTGCCCGCTACGAGGTTGATGGCGGCAGGCCCGGTTTGGCCGTTGCTCCATACAATTGATATAGTGCCCGTTCCGCCCTCCGCTGATATGGTGGCGGAGCCTTCCGGGAGGCCAGCACAATCGGTGTTTGTTATGCTTTCCGTCACTATTGTGAGCAAAGGTGGTTGTGTCAAAGCGACGCTGCTCGTTATTTGGCATCCCTCGGCATCTGTGACGGAGACCGTGTATGTGCCTTCGCCGAGATTGCTCTCCGTCTGAGCGGTGCCGCCCGAACTCCACAGGTAAGTGAATGGCCCGTTGCCTCCCGTGATAAGCACAGTTATTTGGCCATTCGTCAAACCATTGCAAGAGGGGTTAACAGCCAGAAAATCAGAGGAAAGGCCACACTCGCTGGCTATCACTTCCACTGACCCGGTAGCGGTGCAGCCGTTGGCATCAGAAACCGTTACACCGTAGGTTCCCGGTGCCAAATTCGCAATACTTGCAGTGGTTTCGCCCGTTGTCCACAAATAGGAATATGGTTGTGTGCCCCCTGTTGAGCCGGCAGTAGCGGTGCCATCGTTGATGCCGGGGCCGGTTGCATTGGTCGAGGAAGCATTGGCCAGCAGCGGGGCAGGCTCTGTTATCAAGACCAAGACCTCTGTCGGGCAATTTGCAGCATCGGTAGCGGTGCCGGAATAGGAGCCGGGTGCCAGATTTTCTATGGTGCTGGTCTCGCCCCCATTGCTCCAAGAATAAGTGAAAGGCGCAACGCCGTTCGTAATGACAATGGTGGCCGAACCGTCATTGGCACCTGCGCAACTCACATTTTGTGATTGCACGGTCGCTGCGATGGTGCAATTAAATGCGTTCACGGTGACGACCGCGACCGCTGTGCAACCATTGATATCCGTCACGGTGACCGAGTAGTTGCCCGGCAAAAGGTTGGTGATGGTCGCCGTGGTACCGCCTGTGTTCCAGTTGAACGAGTAGGTCGGGGTGCCGCCTGTTGGGGCAGCAGTAGCAGTGCCGTCTATGGTTCCGTTGCCTGTTTGCGGGGTGGCGCTTGCATTGGCCAGCAACAGGGTCGGCTGCGTGACCGTCACTGTTGCGGTGGCCGTGCAGTTTTCGCCATCCGTTACCGTCACCGTGTAAGTGCCAGCACCGAGGTTGTTGATGGTAGGCGTATTGGCACCCGTATTCCACAGATAGGTGTAGGTGTTGTTGCCACCGCCCGGCGTGACGGTCGCGCTGCCGTTTTGGGCACCATTGCACAACACGTTGTTGCCCGCGGCAGAGGCGGTCACGTTCGGGTTTTGAATCACCGTAGCAGTGGCGGTGCTGGTGCAGCCATTGATGGTGTTGGTGACTACCACGTTGTAAACACCGGGCTGATTGACATTCAACGCGGGGTTGTTGCCTGTGTTGGTGGTGGAGCCGTCGGGGTTGGTCCAAGTGAAGTTGAGGATGCTGGCGGGCGGGTTGCTGGTGGCGACCAGATTGGTATTGGCATTGTTGCAGTTCAGGTTGCCAGTAACACTAAGCGTAGCGCCCGGCAAGGCGATGTTTTGCGAGACGACAGCGGTAGCGGTGCTGGTGCAGCCGTTTGACCCTGTTACGGTCAAAATATAGTTGCCCGGAAGCCCTACGGTTGGGTTTTGCAGCGTGGAAGCGAACCCGTTCGGGCCTGACCATGAGTAAGTCGGATTCGAGGCTGGCGAACTGCCGCTGATGACGACATCCGTGTCGGTGCAGGTCAGCGTGTCGCCGATTGCTGAAGCGCCGGGAAGCTGGGCATCATCAACTACAACAGCGACGGCGGAGTTGGAGCAGCCCGTAGCGCCATCCGTGACGATGATGGTGTAGTTGCCGGGCGTATTCACTGTTGGATTTTGCAGATTAGAGGTGAAGCCGCCGGGGCCGTTCCAAAGAAAAGTCGGGTTTGTGGCATTGGTGGTAGCCTGCAAGGTGACGCTTGGTTGCACGCAAGTTTGGGAGCCACCTTGGGCACTGACTGTCGGGGGGAGGGTTTGCGCAGTGACTTTCGTTACATCAAAAGAAACACAGCCGTTTTCATTATCTGTCACATACAGAATGTACAGACCCGTAGCATTGACTATGGGGGTCAAGGTTGCTCCTCCCGACACGATGTTGCCGCCATTGGATGCAACCCATAGGTAGGAGTATTGAGGACCGGCGGAACCTGCACCCTGCAATTGTATCTGTGCCTGGGCGCATGACAGCATCATGTCAGGCCCCGCATTAGCCTGTGGCAGGGTTGTGTCGGCAGCCACCATGACCATTACCGAGTCTTTGCAAGCCTTGCCGCCTCCGAAATTGGTCACAATAAGCGTGTGAGCGCCCGGCACGGTAGCCAAGGCAGTGCTTTGAGTACTGATGGTTTGGCCGGAGGGGTTGAGCCATTCGTAGAACACGGTGTTGCCTTGCGACGAGCCGGTGCTGGTCAAAAGCACTTCGGTTTTCGTGCAGGTGAGCGTGTCGGACACCTGCGCTGCTGCCTGCACCGGGATTTTTACGAGTGAAAATTGGACAGTGCTGTCGCACCCATCAGCAGAGGGGACGATTTCGAGATAAGTGCCTGTTTCGCAGAACTCAAATCCGTTGACGTAAAAACACTCAGGCTCACATAGGTAGTTGACTGGCAACACCCTGAATTTTCGGGGAAGAACCTTGATTTCCTGCCGCACCACGCTGTCGCAGCCCAAATACGATTGATAAGGCGTGGAAGTCAATGTGTAAGTACCGGGTGTAAGGAGCGCCGTGTAAGGCTGTTCGGACCAAATAATGGGAAGCTGTTCGTAGCAGTACACTTCGCTATCCAAAACGGTAATTGGAATTGCGGTGTTGGTCACTTGTAGGCAGGTCGTGACGGGGGCTTTGCATGGCGAAGAGACCGACACGCAGACATTGCCGCCCACAGGCCCGAACTCTACCTCAACCGTGTTGGCGGTAAACAACGTGCCGGGAATCACATACTTTGTCACAATGTTGGAGCCACCGTCTATTTTTGAACCCGGAGGTGCCGTCCATGTGTAGGTAGTGGCAAACGTTACGGGTGGCACGCTGTACTTCACTTTAGCTTTCGGGCAAACTTCGGTAGGGCCACTTATTGTACCCAAAGGCCCCAGATTGGGGGGATTGGCCGAGCCTTGCGAGACAATAACGCTGTATTTGCAGACGGCGCCGTTAGCACCGTCCACCACCAACAGATACACGTCGCCGACACTCAATCCATTGAATGAAAGAGTGGGGTTATCGGGGTCGAGAGGGGTGGCGCAACTTAACGCCTCATTCCCCGGCCCCGACGTGGGGCAATAAGCAAAAAGAGCCACGTCAATGTTGTTGCCGCTTGAGCATCCTGTGGTTTTAAAAGAAAACTCGACAAACGACGAGCCCGCGATAAAGGCATACCAACGAGCGTTCGTGAGTACAAGAGGACCTTGCCCCGGGGCGTCAACGCAAAAATTCACCACAATGTCAGGGAATGGAAAGGCGAAAAGCTGGTCGTCAAAACCGCTGTTCATGTCGCAGTTGACACACGCCGAAACACAGGTTGGAGAGCTTATTGGTTGGCCTGATTGACAGACCGGAGGGATGAAGGACTGCGCCCCCATCTTCCCTGCTACAATGGAGGAAAGCAGGAGCAGGGTAAAAAAATGTTTCATAAGTAGTAGCTGTTGTTGAAAAGGTGAGAAAAAGTGCAATTAAGGGGAAGGTCGTAGGGCAATGATTCGGCAAATTAAAAAGGCCTCAAACAATTGGTCTGGTGTTATTTCTGCGATGGCTACTTTTTTCCGAAAAAATATTCAATTGCCAGAAAAAAGATAGCGCGGATTATGGACTTTTTAGCCTACTGCTGGACATCTTTATTTTCGTGCATCCAGTTTTTGAAACTTGGAAGGTCGTGCGAAAAACATTTCCAATAGTATGACTTTTGAGACAAGACGCATTCAAGGACAAGACAGTTGGGGATAAGGTGCAACATATTCATCAGAAACTCGGTCAGCATTATTCGTCAAGTTGGGTCATAGATTCGAAGGGCGGCATTTGGGCATCCATTTTATCTGCGCAGCGATTGGACTATTTTCTATTGGAGTTGTTGCGGTGGAGGGCTTTCCCTTCGCCAAAGGCCTCCACCGCAACAACTCTATTATTCAGCGAATACAAAATGACGAAAAACGCGATAAAAAAGCGATACAACAGTGCGGCAAAACTCCCGTCCTTTGCGGCCATGTCTTCCCGTGCCCCTTCTGCCCTCGACTGGCTCGTTTTGTTTGTTTTGGCCCTGATATGGGGCGCTTCTTTCTTGTTCATCAAACGCTCGGTTGCCATCTTCTCCCCTCTTCAAATGGCGATGTGGCGCATGGTGCTGGCCACTGCGCTTTATCTCCCCGTGGCGGTGGCTTTTTGGTCAAAAATTGACTGGCGACGCTGGCGGCCCCTGCTTGTGGTGGCGTTTTGCGGGTCGGCCATTCCGAATTTTCTCTTTGCGGTAGCGGGTCAACACGTCAACAGCAGCCTCGCCGGAGTACTCAATTCGCTCACACCGTTGTTCACGCTCATGCTCGGTGTGGCATTTTTTGAAATGAAATTTACCCAACGGAAAATAATAGGCGTAGTGCTCGGCCTGTTGGGCGCAGCGATGCTGATTTTGTTCAACAGCAAAAGCAGCATGTCGGGCAATGCCTTTTTTGCAAGCCTGTGTGCTTTGGCGACGGTATGCTACGCGGTGAATGCCAATGTGGTGAACAAGTGGCTGCGCGACCAACACCCGGCGGGCATCGCGTCGGCAGCATTCGTGCTGACGGGATGGATGTTTCTCACGGGGCTTTGGTGGTCGGGCGGTTGGGAAGAAGCCCAACGCGACGAGCGCGGGATGGAAGGCTTGGGCTATATCGCCTATCTCGCTTTGTTGGGCACTGTGGGCGGCTCCATTCTTTATTTTTGGTTGTTGCAGCGTACCAGCGCCGTGTTTGCCACCTCCGTCACTTACCTCTTGCCCGTGGCGGCCATTGGGTTGGGCGCTTTCGACGGCGAGATGATTGGCCCACTTGATTTGGCTGGGACAGGGGTGATTTTGACGGGGCTTTATATCGCACGGAAATGAATAGGCGTGTCGCGGTGGAGGGCTTTGAGTGAAGGGAACGCCCTCCACCGCGACACGCCTATTTTTTCAGGCGGTTGCAGGTTCCCTCGTTTTTCATGTTTCCGCCCTCTACCTTTGTGGTTCATTTTTTCACAAACCGCCTACTCCGTTCGTATGGAGCACAGGCACCCGCCTTTCGTTTGGGTGGGCTAAAACACACTTTTTCAATGATAAACATCACATTCCCCGACGGCAACGTTCGTCAGTATGCCGCCGGAACCACCGCGCTCGATGTGGCGAAAAGCATCAGCGAAGGTCTTGCCCGCGTCGTGCTGGCGGCTTCCATCAATGGCGAGGTGCGCGATTTGACGCGCCCCATCAACGAGGACGCCACCATCGTTTTTCACAAATGGGAGGACAAAGAGGGCAAACAAACCTACTGGCACTCTTCCGCTCACCTGCTCGCCGAGGCGCTGGAATCGCTGTTTCCCGGCACCAAATTCGGCATCGGCCCTGCCATCGAAAATGGCTTCTACTATGACGTGGACACGGGCGACCGAATGCTGACCCCCGCAGAATTCCAGAAAATCGAGCAAAAAATGCTCGAGCTGGCCCGCAACAAAAGCGAGTACAAACGCCGCGAAGTCTCCAAAGCCGACGCTATCAAGTTTTTTAAGGAAAAAGGTGACGAGTACAAACTCGAACTGATTGACGGCCTGGAAGACGGCCAAATCACCTTCTACCAGCAAGGCAACTTCGTGGACCTCTGCAAAGGCCCGCACCTGCCGAGCACCGAGTCTATCAAAGCCGTCAAAATCCTCAACCTCGCCGGCGCTTACTGGCGCGGCGACATGGAGCGCAAGCAGCTGACGCGGGTCTATGCCATCACTTTCCCCAAGCAAAAAGAACTCGAAGAGTACTTGCAAATGCTGGAGGAGGCCAAAAAACGCGACCACCGCAAGTTGGGCGCTGAGTTGGAGCTGTTCATGTTTTCGGAAAAAGTGGGGCAGGGGCTTCCGCTATGGCTTCCGAAAGGCACGGCGGTGCGCCAACGTTTGGAGGATTTTTTGAAAAAAGAACAACTCAAGCGCGGCTATCAGCCCGTCATCACGCCACATATCGGGGGCAAAAAACTCTACGTCACTTCCGGCCACTGGGAAAAATACGGCAAGGATTCCTTCCAGCCCATCCACACACCCGACGTGGACGAAGAGTTTCTGCTCAAACCGATGAACTGCCCACACCACTGCGAAATCTATGGATATCGCCCGCGCTCCTACCGCGAGTTGCCGGTACGCATTGCAGAGTTTGGCACCGTTTATCGCTACGAAATGTCGGGCGAGCTGCACGGCCTCACGCGGGTGCGTGGCTTCACGCAAGACGATGCCCATATATTCTGCACCGAAGACCAAATCAAAGACGAGTTCCTCGGCGCGCTCGACCTCACTCGATATGTGTTGGCAAAATTGGGTTTTGACAAATTTACCGCCCAAATCAGCCTCCGAGACCCGAACGACAAATCGAAATACATCGGCTCCGACGAAAACTGGGCAAAAGCCGAACAAGCCATCATTGACGCGGCGGCGGAAGCGGGCCTGCAAACCGTGACCGAACTCGGCGAAGCCGCGTTCTACGGCCCAAAACTCGATTTCATGGTGAAGGATGCCTTGGGGCGCTCTTGGCAGCTCGGCACCATCCAAGTTGACTACAACCTGCCGATTCGCTTCGACCTCTGGTATGTCGGCGCAGACAACCAATCGCACCGACCAGTGATGATTCACCGTGCACCGTTCGGCTCCATGGAACGATTCATGGGTGTGCTGATTGAAAACTGCGCGGGCAAATTCCCGCTTTGGCTCTCGCCGGAGCAATTTGCCATCCTCCCCGTGTCGGACAAGTTTGTGGAATACGCCTACCAAGTCAAACAACAACTCGAAGCCGACGACCTGCGCGGCTCAGTGGATGACCGCAACGAGACGATTGGCCGCAAAATCCGCGACAACGAACTGAAACGCATCCCGTTCCTGCTCATTGTGGGCGAAAAGGAAGTGGAGGCCGGCACCGTCGCCGTACGCAAGCAAGGCGAGGGCGACCAAGGAGCTGTGACAGTGGCAGCGTTTGCGGAAATGGTGAAGGCGCAACTGTAACGCCAACCCTCTGGTTGGCGAACGTTCGCCAGCCTTCGGTTGGCGCAACGCGGCGCGGAAGGCTTGAATGCCTTTCGCGCCGTTTTCGTTTTAAAGGCCAAAAAGCTAACTTTGCCACACAAATTTTTCTGTATAGAACCAAAGGCAGGCACAATGCACCCCAAATCAGGCAAGTCGAGAAAAAACAACGACAAGCACGCCCCAACCATGCCCGGCCCTTCCTTTGACAAACCAGATTTGGTGATTCAAACCAGAAGTCTCGGTGGCTATGCCGAATTGAAATACGCTCGCAAAATGACCGAAGCAGAATTTTATCGGTTCTGCGCAGACAATCCCGAATTGCGCATCGAACAAGACAAAAACGGGAAACTCATCATCATACCACCTGTCGAATTTGATGGAAGTGCCCGTGAAAACACCGTCACCGCAACACTTTACAACTGGTTGGAACGTCACAGCAAAGGATTGACGCTTAGTCCGTCCGCTGGCTTTAAATTGCCCGATAATTCCACTCGCTCTTCCGATGGAGCTTGGGTTTCTGAAGAACGCTTGGCAGCGGTACCGTCGGGAGAGCGCAAAAAATTTGCCCGTATCGTGCCAGATTTTGTCGTGGAAATACGCTCCGAAGGCGACCGAATCGGCAGATTGAAACGCAAGATGACCGATGTATGGATAAAGAACGGGGTGCGTCTGGCCTGGCTGATTGACCCCAAAAAAGAAATCACTTACATCTATAGGGCCTACGGCTCAAAAGACGAGCTCAAAGGTTTTGACAGAACGCTCTCCGGCGAAGACGTTTGAACAGGATTGGAATTGGATTTGCGACGCTTGCGGATTCGGTAAGTTCGATTCACCAGCCATTCGCGGTTTGTAGGAGGTGTCATCTTTTGAGGAACGAAAAGGTGACATTTCGGCCTGTTTGTGAGATGTTACCCCTCCATGCTTCCGGGATGGCACCTCAGAACCCGCCAAAGCGAGAATGGCTTACGATTCACTGCAATTTTTTGTCTGGCGGCAATCGCAAAAGAGCCGCTTCCGACTGCGCAACACTCCGAATTGGACCAGCTATTGCCAACCGCACTATTGGACGTTATTTTTGTGCTGCAAAGACACAAAGGCACAAAATGCGGCAAATCAATGCGTATTTTGCTTTGCGTCTTTGTGACTTCGTGGCAAATTTGAAAATATCCAGTAGTGTGGTTGGCAACACCAAAAAACAGACGAATTCTAAAAAATCGGCCACTCCGATTGATTCAAGCAAGTTGACGTACTTTTGCCGCCGAAAATGCTTCCACTCACCACACAAGGAGCATTGGCCTATCGTTCACTGGTACCAAGATTTCACACAGCGTGAGCCATGTACCGCAAACAGCGAACCGTCAAATCTTTCAAACTATGTTTCACCTGACCGAAGAGCATTTGGCCGTGCAACAAGCGGCCCGCGACTTTGCCCAAAACGAACTAAAGCCCGGCGTGATTGAGCGCGACTCGAAGGGCATTTACCCGACAGAGCAAGTCAAAAAAATGGGCGAACTCGGCTTTCTTGGCATGATGGTCTCGCCTGAATACGGCGGCGGAGGCATGGACACGCTTTCTTATGTGCTGGCGATGGAGGAAATAAGCAAAGTGGACAATTCCTGCTCTGTCATCATGTCTGTCAACAACTCGCTCGTCTGCTGGGGCATTGAGGCTTTCGGCACTGAAGAGCAAAAACGCAAATACTTGCCAAAGCTCGTCACGGGGGAGTGGATTGGTTCATTCTGTCTTTCCGAACCAGAAGCAGGCAGCGATGCCACCAGCCAACGCACCACAGCCGTTGACATGGGCGACCACTACCTTCTGAGCGGCACCAAAAACTGGATTACCAACGGCGCCACCTCCAAACTGCACCTCGTGATGGCGCAGACTTATCCAGAAAAAGCACACCGGGGCATCAATTGCCTCATCGTGGAGGCCGATTGGCCGGGCGTGACCATCGGGGCAAAAGAAGACAAACTCGGCATCCGCTCTTCCGACACGACCAGCATCATGTATTCCGATGTGAAAGTGCCCAAGGCCAATCGCATTGGCGACGACGGCTTTGGGTTTAAATTCGCCATGAAAACCCTCTCCGGTGGTCGCATCGGCATCGCCTCTCAGGCGCTTGGTATCGCAGCAGGTGCTTATGAGCTCTCCGTCGCTTATTCCAAAGAACGCAGCGCCTTCGGCAAACCCATCAGCCAGCATCAAGCGATTGCTTTCAAACTCGCCGACATGGCCACCGAAATAGAAGCAGCCCGACTACTCGTCTATCGCGCTGCCTTGATGAAAGACCAAAGGCTCAACTACGACCAAGCGGCAGCCATGGCCAAGCTCTATGCTTCGGAAGTCGCTATGCGCCACACCGTAGAGGCTGTGCAGATTCACGGCGGCTACGGTTTTGTGAAAGAATATCATGTGGAGCGCCTCATGCGCGACGCGAAAATCACGCAGATTTATGAGGGCACCTCCGAGGTGCAACGCATCGTCATCTCGCGCAACGTGCTCAACGGGGAGCTGTATGTGCCCATGCTGAATACACAATCGGCCGAGTTGGCGCACTGACAGATGCTTGGGAACCGTCTTTTTTCGACAGCCTACCAGCCCCGCTTCTGACGACAAAATCAAGCACGAGGCTTTTGGGCACAACCCCCAAAAATGATTTAAAAATGCCGGATATCCCGCGCCACCTCAGGATATCCGGCATTTTTAAATCAAAAAAAATCGGTGGGGGGATGATTCAATAATCTCTTGAAGGGATGCGGCGCGCACTACTGAACATTATTTTGTGCTGTAAAGACACAAAGGCACAAAATGCGACAAATCAGTAGGTATTTTGCTTTGCGTCTTCGTGGCTTCGTGGCAAATTTGAAAATGTCCGGTAGTGTGGATGCAGTGTTTTTGTCCGTGTGTCATGCCCATCGAAACAAGAGCTTGCCCTATTTCAACTTGTTGATCTCACGCTGAAACACCTCTTCCAACTGCTCGGCTTTGAGGTTCTTCGCCACGATGATGCGGTCTTTGTTGAGGATGTAAAGTTCCGGCGTGATGTCCACGAAGTATTTGGCGTAAATGGCACGATTGGTGGGGTCAAACACGACGGGGAAATCAAAACCGTGTTTCTTGGTGAACGTTTTCAATTCCTCCGCGGTGGTGCTGACACCTATGCCAAAGAAATCCACTCCCCGGCTTTTCCAGTTGCGGGCGATGGTTTGGATTTTGGGAGCGTCTTTTTGGCAATGCTCGCAGTCGGGGCTAAACATGAACACCACCACGATCGGGGCGGTGAGTTCGTAGATGCTTCTCTCCTTGTCGGTCAGAATGTCCTTTGCCCTCACGTCGGCACCTTTTTTCCAAAGCAGGCTGGCTTCCATTTCCCAGACGTGCTTTTGCAATTTTTCCAGATTTTCGGGCTTGTCCCAAAACGCCAGTTCGGGTGTGAAGAAGTTTTTCACGACGTGCACATACACCGCCTCGCCGTCCATGACTGTGGTCTTGGTGTTTTCGTATTGCAGGGCAATCCAGTTTGCAAAAAATTGGAAATAAGGTTTGTGGGGCAACACGCGGCGAATCAGTTCGTCGGCCACTGGGATGATGGAATCGCGGTTTTGGGGCACCATTTCCTTGATGTATCGGCGCAGCTTGTTGCCGACGACGGGGGTGCGCAGCAGTCGCTCGTCGGTAAAGTCCACGTTCTCCCAGAATTGGCTGCGGTATTGCAGCAGCTGGGCCAACGTGTCGAGGTCGCCATTGGGTTTGCGCGGGTAGGTGAGTTCGGGGTTTTGGCCGGCCTGTTTGAATTTGGTGAAAAAAGCGTCGGGGTATTTGGCGTAGATTTCGTCGAGATGTGCCTTGCGCTCATCGAGGATTTGATTTTGCCGCGCTTTTGCTTGCTGATAGGCTGGCGAGTCTTCCGGGTTGTTTTTCATCAGCTCGGAAGTTCGCTGGATTTCAGGGTCCTGCTTGGCCTGAAACATCGCGTTTTTGTAGAACAAGTCCGTGTTGACAGAGCCGTTCACTTGCATTGTGTTGGCAATGTCGTCGGCTTTGGCGCGAAGCGTGAAACGCTGGTCTTGGTCAATGAGAATGGAAAAATTCTTGTTGCCGCCGGGCAGCAGGAAGGTGTAGAACCCTGCGGGGAGCGGCTCTTTGCGTCGAATCTCAAAGCGTCCATTGGCATCCACATCAGCCGAGTCGGCCAAGTAGTTGCGGTCGCCATAGATGCCCACGAGCCGGGTTTTCCCGGCAGGGATGCCTTCTATCTGAACTTGAATGAGTGTGCTGTCGAAGTCGGCTTGGGCTGCATTGGTTTGTGCCTGCGAAGCGATTCCAGCGCCGAAGAGCAGGGATAACAGGATAAATCTCAAATGCCTCATCGTTTTTGAAAATTTTTAGTTTTTTAAAAAACGCGGGCAAAAATAGAGCAATCAATGCGCCAAAACGGGACTATTAGCGATTTGTTGACAAGCCCGTTTACAAAAAATCCACATCCACCGCATACGGATAGGTCATCAGGTACTCCAACGCTTTTTCGATAGGGAAGCCCTCAAAAACAACCGCGTATAGCATATTCGTTATCGGCACATGCAGTTTGTATTGACGGGCGAGTTGGTGGGCGATTCGGAGCGTTCGCACCCCTTCTGCCAGTTCGGGCATCGTGTCGCGGATTTGGACGGTGGTTTCCCCTTGGGCAAGGCGTGTGCCGAAAGTGTAGTTGCGACTGTTGAGGCTGGTGGCCGTCGCCACAAGGTCGCCGATGCCTGCCACACCGATGAAGGCTTGGCTCGAAGCGCCGAGCGATTTGCCGAAATAAACCATCTCGGCCAGCCCGCGCGCGATGAGCAGCCCTTGGATATTGCGCCCCATGCCCATGCCGCCCAAGATGCCGGAGCCTAAGGCTACGATGTTTTTTAAAGCACCGGCGAGCTCTGCGCCGAGAATATCGTAGGAGCCAAACACATGAAAACGCTGGCTATTCAGCGCCACCTGTCCCGCCTGAATGACTTCACGGAACCGGCTGCCGACCAAAGTGGCGGTGGGCTGGCCTTGCATGATTTCAGCGGCGAGATTAGGCCCTGAAAGGCATCCTACCCGCACCACGCTGCTTTCCTCCAACACCACCTCGCTCATGGTGCGCACGTTGGAGCGGGTCAGCACGAGACCGGGGCGCTCCAGCTCGTCTTCCTCCACGTCTTTGAGGTCGAATCCTTTGGTGCCGTGAATGATGATGTGGCGCGGACGCAGGTAGGGGGCGATGGCCTGCGTCACTTGCCTGAAACTATTGGATGGCACGATAGGCATGATGAGCGAGCAGCGCCGTGCCACCTCCTCCAAGTCGCTTGTGGCGGCCACCCTTTCCGCGATTTCCACCCCTAGATGGGAGCGGCTCTGATTGATGGCATCCACCGTTTCTTGACTGCGGCTGAACAACAATACGTCGGCATTGTGCGCCAACAAGTTGGCGACCGCAGTACCAAAACTGCCGGCACCAATCACCCCTACTGGATTAAAAGGAGACATTTTGTGCAATGTATAGTGCGATAGTTAAACAATGTGTCGCTCCCGAGTTTTCGGGACAAGTTCTGCGGGCAAGAGGTCTTTTTTTGTTTGGGCTGATTTTGTTGTGATACTCATGAAAACAATGAGCAGTTCGACTGTCGCCGCTGCCTCGCGTCATTTCATTCCTTTGGCCGTGATGGTTCTTTTCCACGTTTCCTTGCCGTCGGCATCGTAGTTTGTGATTTCCAACGCCCGCTCGGTGCGAGTGCCGCTGAAGCGGAGCATGGAGAAGTTGTGCGTGCTCACGCGCGTGCCTTCCACATGCCATTTGTTTTCTTCCGCGTTGGGGTTGGTGCCTGAGGTAAGCGGCGAAGTGGTGAGGTCATAGACCCAATTGCCCGCACCGTTTTTCATGGCGCTCAGTTCGGTGAAATGTTTGTCGCCAGTCAGAAAAACAACGCCTTTGATATTTTCCCTTTCAATGAAATTCAAAATGGTGTCGCGCTCGGCGGGGAAAAGATTGGCGGCCGTTTCGTGCTTCACGCTCGTCGTGAGCAATTGGCCTCCGATGGCTACTATTTTGAAAGGTGCCTGACTTTGTGCCAGCGCGCCTAAAAACCAATTCAGCTGCTCTTTTCCCAACAAGGTGCGCTCGGGGCAGGTGCGACATTCGTTGGGGGTGCGAAAGTAGCGATTGTCGAGCAGAAAGAAATCAACGTCCATGTATTGGAAATAGGTGGTGCAGCCTTTTTGCCCATTCACACCGAATGTAGGGTTGCCCCAAAAATCTCGGAAAACCTCCCAAGCCATATCCTTGTGCACGAACGTGCCGTCGGAGTCATTGGGGCCAAAATCGTGGTCGTCCCAGATGGCGTAGTGCGCCGTGGAGGCCAGTAGCGGCTGCAATTCGGGGATGGAGCGGTCGTGCGTGTAGCGATGCACCATGCCCGTGCGCGTGAACCAGTCCGGCTCGCGGTAATAGACATTGTCGCCGAGCCAAAGCATCACGTCGGGGTTTTGTTGGAGTATGCTGGTGTATATCTGAAAATTGGAGCCATACGGTCTGCCGGGTCGGTCATACACTGGCTCATTGGTATAAGCACAGCTGCCCGTTGCCACCGAGAAAGCGGGGGGGTCGGTGCGCCAGCGCCACAAGGGTTGTGTTCTGAACGCGGTGGGGAAAGGGAGCTTCACTGCTTCCTCATTGATGAGCACGGCATACTGATAGGCTTTGCCTGGCTGCACTTGGTCGGCCACGCATTTTGCGGTGAAGCCGTGTGTTTTGGTGGTGACGACGGGAGCGGTTTTCATTTTTGCTGATGGGTTGCTCGTCTCCCAGTATTCCACCACCACGGTGCTAGGTGTGGTGGTTTGCACCCAAATCAACGCCTCGCGCATATCCACATAGCCGAGCATAGGCCCATTTTGGAGCGCGGCATTGCCGGATGGTGTTTGCGCGGTGCCCGATGTGCCATGCAACCAGAGCGCAAGGATTATTAAAAGGCGAAACATGGCAAGGGTGTGTTGGGGCAAAAAACGATGTAAAACGACTTGTGCTGTCATGCCTGACTGTTTGCGGTGTTGTTTGCCGCGAAGGTAAGCGAATGTCCCGTTCCAGCCTCTGCTTAACACAAAAGTCAACCCGCGCCCAACCAACCTATTTTATATCTCGTAAAGAAAAATAGAATTTAATTTCACGGATTCCTTGTTTTTTCCAAAAAAAAATCTTTACTTTGAACCGACAAATTAATTTAAAGGAGGTTTACCATGACAACACGAATAGCACTTCTCGCCATTACCCTCCTCACGCTTTCCCTCGACATCGCCGCACAGTCCGCGGAAAAAACCTTTGCAAAGTCTTTCAACACGGAAGAAAAAGGCACCATCGTGCTGGACTTGCCGGGTTCCATAGACTTGAAAGTGTGGGACAACCCCTACGTTCGCATCAACATTACTGTCAGCATCCCCACAGGCAACAACGCGATGCTCGGCGAGCTCGCCAATGCCGGTCGTTACAACTTGATATCAAAAGCAAACGGCGATGCCTTGTCCATCACGGCGCCAAACATGCAGAAACAAATCAGAATCAAGGGGGAGGAGTTGCGCGAAACACTCACGTTCGTGGTGTTTGTGCCCAAAGATTTGAAAATAGAAATGCCCAATGCTGAGGCTTTTGCGGCCAAAAGGTAGTGGGATTGTTTTTCACTCGCTATAAAGAGCGCGTTCCGACGTGCCCCGCGCACACAATTCGATTGCCCGCATCACGTTGACGTGAGCGGGCAATTGCTTTTATGAGCCGCCTTGAAAGGTTGCTGGGGGTTGACGACGTAAGGCACGCTGTGCGATTCATCAACCATCCATCCATGCTGAAAACTTGAAGGCGTGAAGTATATTTTATCCGGCGATTGAGCGAACTTTGCACACAAAATAGTCACTACCATGACCCGCTTGCTTGTATCTTTCCTCATCATCATTGTTTCTGCCACTGCCGCACACGCGCAAATGTCGCGCACGATATATCAGGTTTTTGAGGTGGATTCGGTGAAAACGGTCAACCTTGACATAGCCGATGTCTATGACATTCAGTCTTGGGCAGGCAGCACCATCCTCATCGAGACGAATGTGCTGCTTTCGCACGGCTCGCCAGAGATACTTGATTATCTCATTAAAGAGGGTCGCTACGATGTGGCGATGGATACGATTGCGATGCCGGAGGTGAAAATTTACACTCGAATGCCCGACCGAAAAAAGAAAAGGGTCAAAACGCCCGATGGCGAAATCACGGAACTTCCAGAGGCCAAGATATATGTGCCAGACACCTTCACTTGGTCAGGCGACAAAAAGGTGTTGACCCGCAAGCCCAATTGATGCTCTTCCCAACGCCTCTCACCTCGGCGCTGCGCTGCGCTTTTCTTTCTCTCGCGCTTTTTCTGATAGCGGGCTGCCAATCAAAGAAAAATACGCAGGCCATCATTCACACCAGCATGGGCGACATACGAGTGCGGCTCTACGACGATACTCCCCGCCACCGCGATTTTTTCCTTAGGCTGATTCGTTCGGGTGCCTACGACAGCCTTCGCGTGCGTCGCATAGAGCGCGATTTCGTGGTGCAGAGCGGTTACGCCAGCGAGGTGCCTCTACTGACTGCCCCACCCGCCCAAACAACGCAGCGTCCGTTATTGAGGGGCGCGTTAGCGGCCAACGGCTCGCTTTTTTTCATCGTGCAGGGCCGGCCACAAACGGATGCGACCTTGGACAAGTGGGAGAAGCAATTGGGCAAAAAATTCTCTCCCGAACTGCGTGCGCTTTACAAACAAAAAGGTGGCGCGCCACAGTTGGAGGGGCAATACACGGTTTTTGGTGAAGTCACAGCGGGCATTGATGTGGTGGATAAAATCGCCGCACTTCCTCGAAACAGCAACGACGAGCCTTTGGAGACGGTGACGATGCGGGTAAAAACGCTCGAACGTCAATGATGCTCACCTCTTTTCCGCAAAAAACTTGCGCTGTTTTTCTTGTGCAAATTTTTCATCGTTGAACGCCTGAGACCCGCCTTTCGGAATCGAGAGCGATTGCCATTTTTCACCTGCCAACAGGCGGCACAGATATACCAGTTGGCCTATGTGGTAGGGATAGTGCGCAAGTTGGCGCGACAGGGCTTCCAACACCGTGTGGCCCTCGTTCCTGATATAAACGATTTTATCCAAATCGCGGTCCGTGAGAGGGTTCACAGCATCGAAAAAACATGCCCAGCCTTCGCTCCACGCGGCCAATAGTTCTTCCTTGTTGGCATAATCGTTTTCAAATTCCGCCTCGCGGTCGCGCCAAGGCTTCTCGCCATCAGCGGTGAGAAAGTCGGTGAAACGGCTCCGCATGTTGCCGTTGAGATGCTTCACGATGATGGCCACGCTGTTGCTTTCGGGCGAAGGTTGCCAATGGATGTGTTCGTCGTCAATCTGGGCAAGTGCTTTGTTGCCCAGCTCTCGATAGTACCCGAAAAGTTTTCGGGCGCTATCGAGATAGTTGAGTTCGTGAGAGGTCTCCATAATTGTTTGTGGATGAGTGTTTCAGCACACGACTGGACATTATCGAATTTGCCACGAAGTCACAAAGACGCAGGGCAAAAAACGCATTGATCTGCCGTATTTTGTGCCTTTGCAGCACAAAAATAATGTCCAATAGTGTGGTGTTTCAGCCTTTTCTGCTCCGATAATAAGCCACTGTTGCCTCCAAGCCTTGCTGGTGCGGTGTCGGCTTCATGCCGAAAGTGCGCTCGAATTTTTCGGAGGAAAAAACATAGTCGTGCGTAAATTGGTAGTTCATCTCTGCCATTTCGCGGAAAAGCCTGCTCCCCAACCCCATGAGTCGCAACATGAAAGTCGGGGTCGTCTGGAACTTGGGCTTCACACCGAAGGCCGTGGCGACAGCTTTCACCCAATCTTCTCCTGTCCAGCGTTCGGCGGACGACGGGAGGTGCCATATTTGTTCATCGGCGCGGGCATCGGTGCCGAGCAGTGCTAGTGCTGGCCCGATGTCGTGCGTATAGGTATAGGTGTGAATTTTATCGGCCCGTCCCATCAAAAATGCTGATTTGCCCGCTGCCAATCTTTCAAACACCGTGAGGTTCAATATGCTGGTTTGGCAGTCGGGGCCATAAAAATCGGCGGCGCGAGCGATGCAGCCGCGAATTGTTTTTTTGTCTAAAGCCTCGAGCAAGCGTTCGGCAATCTGTTGGCGCACCTTTCCTTTTTCACTACTGGGGCGATGGGGTGTCTCTTCCGTCATGGCGCCTTCCACGAGGCCATAAGAATACACATTGTCAAGAAAGACAAACTTGGCATCGTTGGCTTGGCAGGCTTCTATGCAATTTTCCATAATCACCGGCCAATCGCGGCGCCAAATGTTGATGTTGTATTCCAACCCAACCAACAGATATACGACTTTGGAGCCATCCACCGCGTTAAGCACGTCGGCGCGATTGGTCACGTCGGCCTGTCGGTGTTCCCAGTCGCCGGGAAAGGGGCGACGGCTTACGCCACGCACTGGTAGATTTTGTCTGCGAAGCGCAGTCGCCAGACCCAAGCCGACCGTGCCATTGATGCCCAAGATAGTGTGCATGATTCAAAGTGTTTGTTTGAAAATTTTGCACAATGGTAAGGGATTGTGGATAAGTGTGAAAATACTTCCCTGTTGAATGGTGGGCAATGCCGAGCGAGTAGGCGATTTCGTCGGTCGAATCGCTTATTTCAATTCGCCCGGTGTCACGGCCACACTTTTAAGGCTGCCATCGCGGAGCACCCAAAGGCTGGAGCGCCGCCCGATGGTGGTTTCATCGAGCGCCTTGTGCAGCTCGTCAATCGAGTCAATGGGCTTGCCTTCAAACTGCACGATGATGTCGCCTGCTTTCAAGCCCGCGTTGTTGGCCGGGCCGTCGGCTTCCACGTTTTGAATTTGAATGCCGCCTTTGGTGGGCAGTTCCAACGTTTGTGTCCATTTGCTGGGCAGCGGCACAGCCTGTGCAGCGATGCCGAGATAGCCTCGACGCACACGGCCTTCGAGTATGAGTTTTCCGACCACGAACTTGGCCAAATTGGCAGCGACCGCAAAACACAATCCCTGCGCTGGCAAAATAACCGCCGTATTGACCCCAATGACGTTGCCAAACGAATCCACCAAAGGACCGCCAGAATTGCCGGGATTGAGCGAGGCATCGGTCTGAATCACGTCGTCAATAAGTCGGCCATTCTGACTGCGGAGTGTGCGCCCCAAGGCGCTGACCACGCCTGCCGTCACGGAATACTGGAAACCGTAGGGGTTGCCGATGGCGATGGCGATTTGGCCGACCTGCAACCGGTCACTTTCGCCGAAAGAAAGCGTGGCGAGGTTGTCGCCGTCAATTTTGACCACCGCCACATCGGTGGCTGGGTCGTCGCCCACCACGCGGGCATGGAACGAGCGTCCATCGGGCAAGCTGGCCTCGATTTGGGTGGCACCGTTCACGACATGACTGTTTGTCACCACAAAACCATCGGAACTGATGACAAAGCCGCTGCCGGTACCTGCCCCTCCGGGAGGCGTTTGCTGTTGTTGTCGGCGATTTTGAGGGGTTGGTTTTTGGACTTTCAGGTGAACGACGGCGCTGCTGACACGGCGAGCGACACCGGTGACGGTCTGGGAATAAGCATCGAGCAGATAGTCATCTTGCTCATTCACCCGGCCATGGCGCTCGCTGCTGTTCGCAGCCGCGCCTTCTGTTGCAAGAAAATTAAGCATGAAAGAAAGTGGGTTTGAGAGAAAAAATGCCGGGATGTAGGATGCCTTCGTGTGATGCGGTTCGCTTGGCGAGAATTGTGCCACCCGTTTTTTTGCGACAAAATGGCAGCAGACTTGGTTAAAAAAATCCTAAAAAAAATTTCAGCCCAACCCTTCCGCAAATGACAAGTGTCTATGCTGCCAATTGATTTTTTCAAACACTAAACATTTAAGCATGAAAACGACCATCAAGGCGGCACTTGCGGGTGCCGCCGCTTTTTTGCTTTGGGCTGGAGCCAACGCCCAATGTCCGCACGACCCTACGGTGACGGGGAACCTGTTGCTTTGCCCCGAATCCACTTCCATCCTCAGCACACAGCAGTACGATAGTTTCCAGTGGTACAAACGGCCTTTTTCGGGTGGCTCTGCACAGCCGATACCCAATGCCACTAACCAAACGCTGGAAGTGGATGCCTACTACGATACGCCGTCTTATATCTCGGTCGCGGCCACGCTCAACGGCTGCACCGAACAAAGCCCAGAGGTGTTGGTGGATGGCTTGGCGTTCTTGCCCGTGACGGTGTCCTCGTTTGGCGATTTTTCTATCAGCCCAGAAGGCGAATTGATTATTTGCTCGGGCGACACCGTTTGGATGGAGGTGCTGCTGCCTTACACACTCAACATCCAGTGGTACAACGATTGGGAGCCTATAGCCGGAGCCAACAACGACACGCTGGTGGTGACGACTCCGGGCAACTATTCTGTGTCGGCCTCGCCAACGGAATGTCCCGATTGGACGGCCTCGCTGGGCTTGACGATTCCCGTGATTTGGGGAAACACGCCCGGCTGCCTGACTTCGGTGAAAGTTCCTAAGGAGACGTTGCAAGTGGGCATCACGCCCAATCCGGCGACCAGCAGGGTGCAGGTGACGGTGGCGGATTTTGCGCCTGTATCGCTGGTGTTGCTCGACGTTCAAGGCAAAATAGTGCGCGAGCGCACATTTGCCGAGCAAACCACGCTGGATGTGGCGGACCTTCCAAAGGGGGTGTATGTGATGCGCCTGACCTCGAAGCAGGGCAGCGCGGTTAGGAAATTAGTGGTGGAGTGAGCCTGCCGATTCGCGCTCGCGGCTGCTCCCGATGTGAGGTGGCAGCTGCGAGCGTCAATACATTTGCGCTACCAACTTTTCACCTGATGCGGGTAGCGCACCACATAAGCTTCTTTGATGAGGCGCGTCATGCGCTCGCGCAATTCCTCTATGCCTTCTTTCGACTTGGCAGAAACGAAGATGTTCTCGCCAAAAGCGTCGCGCAGACGCGCGCGTAGGTCTTGCTCCAATTCTTGGCGCGTGGATGGGTCGAGCAAATCGTCGAAATATCGTTCGCGATAGAGGTCTATTTTGTTGAAAACCATCAAGGTGGGTTTCTCGGCCGCACCCAATTCGAGCAGTGTTTTTTGCACGGTGCGGACGTGGTCTTCAAACTGGGGGTGCGCCACGTCCACCACATGGAGCAGGATGTCGCTCTCGCGCACCTCGTCGAGAGTGCTTTTAAAACTTTCCACCAGATGGTGTGGCAACTTGCGGATGAACCCCACCGTGTCGGAGAGCAAAAATGGCATGGTGCCGAACACTACCTTTCGCACAGTGGTGTCGAGCGTGGCGAAAAGTTTGTTTTCGGCCAGCACCTCCGATTTTGAGAGGAGGTTCATCAGGGTGCTTTTGCCGACGTTTGTGTAGCCGACAAGGGCCACTCGAATAAGCTCGCCGCGTGTTTTGCGCTGGGTTTGGCTCTGTCGGTCTATGTCTTTGAGTTTTTCCTCCAAAGACTTGATACGATATTGCACCAGGCGCCGGTCGGTCTCTATTTGGGTTTCGCCGGGGCCTCTCATGCCAATGCCGCCGCGCTGACGCTCCAAGTGCGTCCAAAGGCCGCGCAGGCGAGGCAGCAGGTATTTCATTTGGGCCAATTCGACTTGGGTTTTGGCTTGTGCCGTTTGGGCGCGGTTGGCAAAGATGTCGAGGATAAGCGTGGAGCGGTCCACGATTTTTACTTTCAAGGCTTCTTCGAGATTGTTCGTTTGTTTGCCCGAAAGGTCGTCGTCGAAAACGACCATGTTCACTTCTTCGTGGCGCTCGAGGTATTTTTGGATTTCCTCCACTTTTCCTTTGCCTATAAAGGTGCGATGGTCTGGGTGGAGCAGGCGTTGGGTAAACCGCTTGACCGTCTCGGCCCCAGCGGTATGGGCGAGAAATTCGAGCTCATCCATGTATTCGTGTGCTTGGGTCTCCGTCACTTCGGGCGTGATGAGGCTCACCAACACGGCATGCTCGGTCTCTTTTTTCAGTTCGGCGGATTTTTCGCCGAGTGTCCATTCCTTGGCCATTGCGCTAAAATATCGGGCAAGATGCCCGTTGTGTCGAGCATCACAGCAATGCTTCGATGATGTTTTCTTCGGTCACACCCTCTGCCTCGGCTTTGTAGTTGCGCACGATGCGGTGGCGCAGCACAAGGTTGGCGATGGCTTGTACGTCCTCTATGTCTGGCGAGTATTTGCCTCGAATAGCGGCGTGGCATTTTGCACCTAGCACGAGATATTGACTTGCGCGAGGGCCAGCTCCCCATCCGAGGTAGTTGTTCGCCTCCTTGGTGGCGCGTTCGGTGCCGGGGCGGGTCTTGGAGGCCAGCCCTACCGCGTATTCCAGCACGTTGTCGCTCACAGGTATTTTACGAATCAGTTTTTGATATTCGAGGATTTGGTCGCTATTCAGGATATGACGCAATTCGGCCTTGAAAGAAGATGTGGTGTTTTTTACCACCTCCACCTCCTGTTCGTAGGTCGGGTAAGTGAGCGGGATGTTGAACATGAAACGGTCCAACTGTGCTTCCGGCAGTGGGTAGGTGCCTTCCTGTTCGATGGGGTTTTGCGTGGCGAGCACGAAGAAGGGCGACGGCAACACATGACGCGAACCGCTCACGGTGACAGAACGCTCTTGCATCGCTTCGAGCAGTGCCGCTTGGGTTTTGGGGGGTGTCCGGTTGATTTCGTCGGCAAGAATGATATTGGCGAAGACGGGGCCGCGCAAAAAGCGGAAATGGCGGTCTTCGTCAAGAATTTCGGAGCCTGTGATATCGGAAGGCATCAAGTCAGGAGTGAACTGTATGCGCTTGAAATCAAGGTCGAGCACTTCGGCTATCGTGCTTACCAAGAGCGTTTTGGCCAAGCCGGGAACGCCCACCAAAAGCGCGTGACCATTTGAGAAAAGTGTGATGATAACTGCTCGTACCACATCGTCTTGTCCGACGATTACTTTGCCGACTTCTGCGGAAAGGTCTTTGTATGCCTGCGCCAGCGCATCTACTGCTTCTACGTCCGAATTGAATTGTGCCATTATTTTGAGTTATTTGAATGGAAAGTCAGCCTGATTTGCAACTGATTGGGGGTGATTGTCTGCTGCGTTTTTTGACTTGTCTGTTTTTAAAGTCAATCACCTGCCAACGCCTTATCTAAAAGGATGGGGGCTTAAACGCCGCCTCCGTTCCTTTGTTTTTTAAAACGAGGGGCAAAAGTAGTGAATCGAAAAATTAACCACAGGGTTTGGCTAAAAATGCGCCGCCAACGGTGGGATTTTGTCGGCGGAAGGCAAAATGTGTTCAGCCGAGGCTATCTCGACTGTTGTAGGCAAACATCTCGCCCTTGTCATTTTCAAAGCGCGCCACCAAAGGGGTATTTGTGGCGGGCAAGTCAGTAAGGAACCACTTGCGTCCTTCCGGCACCACGATGAAAAGCCCGAAGTCTGTGCCGAGCGCGGAAAAGTCGGCGCTTGGTTTTTGCTTCTCAAATGGCAAGATGCCCCAATGCTTCGCGGCACTCGCGCTCCACGCCAACACATCATCGGCCACGATGCCAATCTCGCTGATTTCAAGCAAGGAACCGGGGCCAAAAGGTTGGCTGCTTTCGTTCATCAAATCGCGGCGAGCGATGAACTCCACGATATTTCCCGCCGCATCAAAAAAGTAGGCAGCCTCCGCGTTCCAATCTGGGAAATCTATGCGCGTGTGGCCTTTATCGTTGGCAATGAGCACAATCCCAAGCCTTTCGAGCCACGTCATGCCCTCTCGTATTTGATTGCAAGGTATATTGAACGCAAAGTGATGGATGCCGTTTGCAGTCGGGTTTTCGGAAAATATCAACGTGGCATCGCCTATTGAGACATAGGCATTACCCGCATCGGCGACACACGGCAAGCCCAGCAGGTGGTGGTAAAAGTCAACCACGCTGCTTAGCGATGCTGCCTCGATTTGGATACTGTTGATTTTCATGTCGGAAAAATACCAAGAATTGTGATAATGTCCGCAATGTCCCATGTTTTCAGCATATTCGCACAAAACAAGCAATTTTGGGATTTAAGCCTCGTGCAACATTTGTTTTTCACCGCAACTGAACAGAACTTCGCGTCGTTATACCCAGATTAAAAAGGATTTGGGGATGAGCTTGATTGAATCACATGATTTTCGGAGTATTGCAAGTGTTGTTCGTTCAAAACCACCTGAGCACCCCCTGTACTTGGGGGACTGATTTGCGGTGAGTATGTCAGACAACCCGAGGCACCGTGTTCCCGCCAATGCTGTTCAGACTATGAGAAAACTATTTGCCGCACTATTTCTTTTGGCGGGCTTCGCCGCACAAGCGCAAGACCCGATTTTCTCCCAATTCTACGCCATGCCCCTTCAGATCAATCCGGGGTTTGCGGGTAGCGCCATCGCCCCGCGCATGGGCGCGGCTTACAGGAATCAATGGTCGGGCTTCAACAATGCTTACCGCACTTATTCATTGTTCTACGAACAAAGCTTGGAGCGGCTCAACAGCGGCATTGGGTTCAACCTGGAAGGCGACAACGCAGGCGATGGCATCTTGCGCACCACCCGCTTCTCAGCTATATATGCCTACCGGCTCAACGTGAATGACCATTGGGCCATCAAACTTGGCATGGAAGCCGGTGCCCAACAAACCCATCTCGACTGGCAAAAACTGATTTTCCCCGACCAGATTGACCCCATCGGCGGCGTTGGCAACGGCACGGACGAGGTGCCGCCCGAATTCGCCTCGCGTGCACAACTCGACATTTCCGCGGGGATGCTCGTGCTCAGCGAACGGTTTTACCTCGGTGTGGCACTCAAACACCTGAACACACCCAACGATGGCATCCTGCTCGTCAACGACAATCTTTCTCGCGGTTTGCCGCTTCGCTACACCCTGCATGGCGGCACGGAGCTGTTCGTTAAAAAGGGCAATAAACTAAAACACACCTCGTTTATCTCCCCGAATTTTTTGTTCGTTTCCCAAGGGCCTTACCAACAACTGAACGTCGGAGCATATTTAGGGTTAGGGCCTTTCATCGGAGGAGGCTGGTATCGGCATACTTTTCGCAATGCGGACGCGGTCATTTTGCTCGCGGGTTTTCGCGAAGGCATTTTCAAGATGGGGCTTAGCTACGACCTCACGGTGTCTGGTCTGGCGGGACGTTCTGGCGGCACTTACGAACTCACCCTCGGTATTTTGTTTGACCAAAATGAAAATCTGCACAAAAAGAAGCGCCGCGACCTCAACGATTGCATCCGAATGTTTCAGTGAACCCAACCGCTTTCGTTAAATTTTGAAAGCCCGGAATTCTGAAATGTTTTATTTGCCTACATTTGCTGCTCAATTTTCTAAACCTGTATTTTAATAATGAAAAAAACACTCATTCACGGGTTAAGCTTTGTCCTGCTCATCTTCCTGCTGGCTAGCTGCGGTAAAAAAACCGAGCGTTCCTCCTCTACCGGTTGGAAGTACAACGACCAGAAGTGGGGTGGCTTTGAAAAAGTGAAAACCCCTGGCCAAGCCACGGGTCCGAACCTCGTCCTTATCGAAGGCGGCACCTTCACGATGGGCATCACCGACCAAGATGCTACTTACGAATGGAACAACGTGGCTCGCCGCGTGACGGTCTCTTCGTTCTACATGGACGAAACCGAAATTGCCAACATTGACTACCGCGAATACCTTTACTGGGTGGACCGCGTGTTTGGCGAAACCTATCCAGAAGTCTGGAAACGCGCCCTGCCCGACACCCTCGTGTGGCGCGACGAATTGGCCTACAACGAGCCAATGGTGGAGACCTACTTCCGCCACCCTGCTTACGACGATTATCCCGTCGTGGGCGTCAACTGGCACCAAGCCAACGAATTCTGCAAATGGCGTACTGACCGCGTGAACGAGATGATTCTCATCGAGCGCGGTATCATTGACCCCACACCCGACCAAAAGAACGAAAACAACTTCAACACAGAATCTTATCTGGTGGGCCAATATGAGCCAGCCGTCCGCAAAAACCTGCCAGACCGCCGCACAGGCGGCGAGCGCGGCGTGCGCCTCGAAGACGGTATCCTGCTGCCCGCATACCGCCTCCCGACAGAGGCCGAATGGGAATACGCAGCCCTCTCGCTCATCGGCAAGCAAGCAAACAGCAAGGACGAACTTATCACCGACCGCCGCATCTATCCTTGGGACGGCAACACCGTGCGCTATCAGAAGCGCAACAGATACCAAGGTGCCATGCTTGCCAACTACAAGCGCAGCGGTGGTGACTATGGCGGTATGGCCGGCGCCTTGAACGACAAATCGTTCTTCCCATCCAAAGTACGCGACAACTGGCCCAACGACTACGGTCTCTACAACATGGCTGGCAACGTGAACGAATGGACTGCCGACCTCTATCGTCCGATGACTTCTTCCGACTTGGAGGATGTGGCCAACCACGACCTTAACCCATATCGCGGCAACATCTTCATGACCAAACAACTCGACCCGGAAACGGGACAGCCTGTCACCAAAGACAGCTTGGGACGCTTGATTTATGAACTGATGGACACCACCACCACCGCCCTGCGCGACAACTACAAACGCCCCGAAGTGTACAACTACCTCGATGGCGACAAAGAATCGCAGGTGGAATATCGCTACGGTATCAGCACCCTCATCAGCGACAAGGCTCGCGTTATCAAAGGAGGCTCTTGGGCCGACCGCGCATTCTGGCTCTCGCCGGGTGCTCGCCGTTTCCTTGAAGAGGACAAAGCCAGCCGTACTGTTGGCTTCCGCTGTGCCATGACACGAACGGGCAACCCCATCGGTAACGATGAAAAGGGCAACGAATTCAAAACAAAGAAGAAAAAGGTGAAACGCCGCTACTAGGCTTTGTAGGGTGCTACCAATCCTTATTGTTTCGCATGAGTCATTCCGCAGTGTTCGGAATGGCTCATTTTTTTTAGGCGCGACACTTCGGGCGATTCACCTATTTTTGCCCTTCTTATGCTTTCATTACAAGAGCTTTACGTCATATACAGACAACATCCCGTCGTCTGCACCGACACTCGGCAACTCACGCCCGGTTGCCTCTTTTTTTCGCTGAAAGGCGACAACTTCGACGGCAACAAGTTTGCACCACAGGCATTGGAACAAGGCGCAGCGTATGCCGTAATAGACGACCCGGCTTACGCAAAAAGCAGCAATTGCTTGCTCGTGACAAACGTACTGCATTCGCTCCAAGACTTAGCCACCCATCACCGTCGCCAGTTCGATATCCCTGTTATCGCCATTGGAGGCTCCAACGGAAAAACGACCACCAAAGAATTGATAGCGGCGGTGTTGTCCAACCACTACCCGTGTCATTATACCAAAGGCAATTTCAACAACCACATCGGTGTGCCACTTACCCTCCTGGCCATGCCCGACGACACGGAAGTGGCCGTGCTCGAAATGGGAACGAACCAACCCGGCGACATCGCTCAACTCTGCGAAATCGCCCGCCCCACACACGGGTTGTTGACCAATATCGGGAAAGAGCATTTGGAGGGGTTTGGCAGCCTTGAAGGCGTGAAAAAAGCCGAAGGCGAACTCTATCGCTACCTCGCTCGGCACAATGGATGGGTATTCGTCAACCAATCTGAAAAATACCTCTCTTCCATGACACGACACCATCGCCGACGCATCCAGTACACCCGAACGGAAGCACTTGTCCCCGGCGATGATAAAGAGACGATTCGAGTGATGCTCGTGGAAGAAGCCCCTTTCATACGAGCAGCGTTTCTATCCGATGAATCTGACCATGTGGTGGAAATTCAGACACAGCTCGTGGGCCATCACAACTTCAACAATGTGATGACTGCCATCGCGCTTGGCATTTATTTCAAAGTCCCGGCAGAAAAAATCAAAACTGCCCTCGAAAGCTACAAACCTGCCAACAACCGCTCCCAACTTCTCCAATATGGCAACAACACTATTCTGCTGGATGCTTACAACGCAAACCCCTCAAGCATGAGGCCAGCAATGGAAAGCCTGAAAGCCATCCCGGCCAAACAGAAGGTAGCAATTCTCGGCGATATGCTTGAATTGGGCGAGGAAAGCCTAAAAGAACATGAAGCCATCGTGCGCTTCGCTGCTCGCCAGCGTCCCGATGTACTAGTGTTGGTAGGCCCCGAATTTGGCCGCACCCATTTTCAAAAACACGGAGCCATCCATTTTGCCGATACCGCCGCAGCAAAGGACTGGTTCGCGCAACAACGATTCGACGATGCCCTGATTTTGATAAAAGGCTCTCGCGGCATGAGGCTTGAGGAACTCGTGCCGCGCTCGGTCAATGCCCCGTGAATGGAGCCGCCAAATGAAGAAGCGAAAAACCCCGCCCATGCAATCAAGACCCATAAGCACTCAACGCCGCACGCACACTTCCGAAGCGCACCAGCAACTTTTGGGCAGCCTCGTAGCTTAAGCCAGTGGCTTGCACTATCATCTTCGTGCCCCTGTCCACCAACTTGTTGTTGGAGAGTTGCATATCCACCATTTTGTTGTCCTGCACCCGCCCAAGTCGAATCATGACGGCAGTGGAAATCATGTTCAGAATCAACTTTTGTGCGGTACCCGCCTTCATGCGCGTGCTGCCCGTCACGAACTCCGGCCCCACGACCGCAAGCACGGGGAAATCGGCTTCGGCCAACAGCGGCGTGCCGGGGTTGCAAGTGATGCAGCCCGTGGCGATACCCCGCTCCCGACAAGCCCTAAGGCCATGAATCACATAAGGGGTGGTGCCTGAAGCAGCGATACCCACCACGGTGTCCAGCTCATCCACTTGCCATATTTTCAAATCCTGCCAAGCCTGCGTCTCGCTGTCCTCCGCGCCCTCCACAGCCTTTCGGATGGCCGAGTCCCCCCCCGCTATGAGACCCACAACCCACTCAGGGGGCGCTCCGAATGTGGGCGGAATCTCTGAGGCATCCACCACACCGAGCCGCCCACTAGTGCCGGCACCGATATAAAACAGGCGCCCTCCCTCGCGCATTTTCGGCACGATGGCCTCCACCAACGCCTCTATCTGAGGAATGGCCTGCGCCACCGCCAAAGGAACGAGCTGGTCTTCCGCATTGATGTTGAGCAGCAATTCGCGCACACTCATTTTTTCCAGATGGCGGTATTTTGAAGCACTCTCAGTTACCTTTTCCATGTATTTAAAAGTTGATTTACAAGCGTTTGCAAGCTGTTTTGGATTTTAACAAACTTTGCAAAAGCCCTAACATCTTTTAAAAGACGCGAGATAAGAAAGCCCTGCACCTTTCAGGCAGATTTTTGAAAGCAGTCACAAAAATGAAAAAATCATGTTTGCCAAGACCCACATACTCGTCTCATTCCTACTGTTGGCTTTTTTGCTGACTTCCTGCCGCACCGCACAAAAATTCATCGAAAGCGGCGACTACGATGGCGCCATCGAATTTTGCGTCGGCAAATTGCGCGGCAAATCGAAGAAAAAAACCGAACTCGTGCAAGGGTTGGAAGCGGCTTTTCAGAAAGCCCAAGCCCGCGACCTCGCCACCACGGAGCGCCTCGCTGCCAGTGGCCGACCCGAAAACTGGGAGCGTATCAATGCCATCCACCGCAACATGGCGGCCCGTCAGCGCAAGGTCAGCCCCCTCACCCCCCTCGTGTCGAAGGACGGCTACCGCGCCCGGTTTGACTTTGTGGACATCGCCACGCTGGAGCGCGAAAGCCGCGAAAAAGCAGCAGAATATGTCTATGGCCGCGCCAAGACCCTGCTCGCCCGAGGCGAAAATGGCGACCGCCTTGCCGCCCGCGAGGCTTTCCGCGAATTGCAGGATTTGCAGACAAAATACTTCCGACACTACAAAGACACGGAGCAGCTGAGCGAACGCGCCCGCGACCTCGGCACCTCGTACATCCTTTTTGAAGTCAAAAACCACTCCGACAAAATGCTGCCGCGCTCATTCGTGGAGCGGGTGACGACCATGAGCAAGCGCGACTTGGACAGCGAATGGAAGGCATTTTTCTTTGAAGCACAGCCCGGCGCTCAATACGATTACAAAGCAATTTTCAAAATCCGTCAAGTGGACATCAGCCCAGAGCGCGTCCACGAACGCGCCTACACCGACGAAAAGGAAATAGAGGACGGCTGGGAATATGTACTCGACGAAAGGGGCAATGTGAAAAAAGACTCGCTCGGCAATGACATCAAAGTGCCCCGAAAAGTGTGCATCTACGCGAATGTGCTGGAGGTCTATCAAACAAAAGCAGCCCGGCTGACCGGCACAGTGGAAATCTATGATGCCTATCGCAACACCCTGCTCGACACCCGCGAGATGGGCACCGAAATTTTGTTTGAAAACTACGCCAGCACTTTCACCGGCGACCGGCGAGCACTCAGCGAGCAAACAAAACGCCGCATCGGCAACGCGCCCATGCCATTTCCCCGCGACGAAGATATCTTGGTGCAGGCTGCTGACCGGCTGAAACCCAACCTGAGGGACGAATTGCGGCGCAACAAAGCCATTTTGTAGCGGCATCTCTCACAAGTTCAAATTTCGACAGGATTGACAAGACTTGCAGGTTTTTTCCTAAAAAAAGGGACTAATCCTGTAAATCTTGTCAATCCTGTCAACCAAGACATCCTCTGTAAAAACTCGGAATACACATCAAATAAGCTCATGGATGTGCGCTTGGATGCTCTGCGCCATCCGGCCCAGCGGCAAGTCATTTTCGTCCGCTCCAAAAGGCTCCTCGATTTCCTCGGCGATGATTTCCAAACTAATCAGCACATAAAAGATGAACCCGACCATAGGCACCACATAGTAGCCCAAATTGAACACATACCCAAAAGGAAGCGTGGCGACATAGACGATGATGAATTTTTTGATGAACGTGCTGTAAGAATATGGAATCGGCGTGTTTTTGATGCGCTCGCAAGCCCCGCAGATATCCGTGAACGACTGCAGCTCCGCATTGAGAAAGAGCATCTGCTCGCCCGTGATTTTTTTCTCCTTGTGCAGATTGCTGACCTGCCTGAACATCATGGCGGCCACCTGATTGGGAATGTGCTTGTCCGCATCAAGTTTGCGGCGAACATCGTCGGGCAAATGGTCGAACAGCTCGATGCGCGTGTCGTTGCTGCGCAGGTGGTTTTTCAAAACGGTGGCATAGGCTGGAATCATGATGCGAAAATAGCCACGAGCCGAATCCCCTTCGGGCAGCATAGCTGCGAGTTTCATGGCAAGGTTGCGGCTGTTGTTCACCAAAGCGCCCCACAGCTTGCGGCCTTCCCACCAGCGTTCGTAGGCCGTGTTGGTGCGAAAAACGAGCGCGAAAGAAATGACGAACCCCAGCAGCGTGTGCATCATGGAGATATTGCGGATGTTGCTATCCTCGCTCAACTTCCAATACTCCAACTCAAGCCACGCGACAAATGCCGAATAAACGCACACAGCGATTATCCATGGGAAAAGCCTCCGCAGCGTGTCGGAGCGCTGAAAGCGGTAAGTGGCAGGAAGCCACGATTTAGGGTCGTGTGCTATCATACAAAACTGATTTGTGGAATTGGTGATTGGTGGTGTGTTAGTGATTGGTGGAACTGGGGTTTTCGTGGAAAATTGAGAGTGGTTGAGAGGTTTTAGAAAAACAGAGGCAATGAACGACGGGGAAAAGTACGCACCTCAAAATAAATTTAAAGGCGCTGCCAACGCACATTGAAAAAAAGTTGAATTTTGTCCGCCAAAATCCATCGCGCCGCTCCAGTCCAGCCAACCTTTGTCCCTGTTTTTTCGTTCTTGTGAAAAAAAGTAACTGCCATGTTTCGTCGCCCGCAAATGCCCGACGTTTTTGAGCGCCTCGAACGCGAGGCCAGCGATGACTTTCGTCTGCTCGACGAATTGGGGCCGACGCATTTTGGGGCCGAGCACCTGATGGAGCTCCATGCACGCACCCGCAGTCGGCTCGCGCTCTTCAAAGGCCGCCAACGGTTAGCCATGTTCGTCGGAGTAGTGGGAGCCGGTTGGGCGCTGCTTGCTGTGGTGCTTCATTTCGTGGGTTTTCGGTGGCCATCCTTTGCGACCTTGGGAGCAGCAGCCTTGTGTTTCGCAGGTTTTCTTTTTATCGTTTTTTGGCAAAAAAAACGCTTCGAGAGCAAGGGCGAGCTCGAATACGCGCAGCGCGTGATTGAAGAGGAACTACGCCGACGCGCCCAATTGCGCCGCGAAGCGAACAGATAACCCCTCCCATGCCACGCTCCCAATTCCTCGCCGCTTTTCGAGCCGCATTCGAGGCAGGCTCCATGCTCAAATGCACCCTGAGCAAGCCTACCCCGGCAGCCCCTGCCCACCTCAAAAACCTCTACCTCCGACCCGTGACCTTGAAAAAAGGGCTTTTCGTGTCCTTCACCTTTCGTTACAAAACCCGCGACGAGGTCAAAAACTTTGACATAGACGCAACCCTCGGACAACTGGAACATCTATTGGGGGCATCCTTCCTGAACGCGGATTTGCTCACCACCGCTCGCGATTTCCATTTGAGTTTTTCCAAAAGCGGCGAGCCTACTTTTTCTTCCCAAAAAGCAACACACACGGACAACGCCGATACCACCCACGACCGCGCCAAACTGCGTGTGCTCGACCCCACCGCTCCGTGGCTACACGCCTTGGGCATCACCACCGCGCAAGGGCAAATTCGCTCCGACGCGCAAGACAAATGGCGTCAAATCAACAAGTACCTTGAGGTGATTGGCAGCCTGCTGCGCGATTGCCCGCTCCCCACCGACCCCCACATCGCCGATATGGGTTCGGGAAAAGGGTACCTGACCTTTGCGCTCTACGACTTTTTGAAAAACAAACTTTTCCTAACGCCACACATCACAGGCATCGAGCTGCGCCCCAACTTGGTGGCCTTGTGCAACGAAACCGCCCAAACAGCTGGTTTCGAGGGGCTTCGATTCATCTCGCAGGATATAGCCGACTATCGCCCCGAACGGCTGGAAATGCTCATCGCGCTGCACGCTTGCGACACAGCCACCGACTTGGCGCTGGCAGCGGGCATCCGCAACAAAGCCCAAATCATCGTCGCGGCCCCTTGCTGCCACAAACAAATCCGCAAGGAGATGCACACGCGCAACGAACTCGCTCCCGTGTTGCGGCACGGCATACTCGAAGAGCGTCAGGCAGAAATCGTGACCGACGGCATCCGCGCACTCCTGCTCGAAGCCGAGGGCTACAAAACGCAGGTGTTTGAGTTCATATCCACCGAACACACGGCTAAGAATGTGATGATTGCCGCCACTGCGGGCGCTCCACAACGGAAGGAAATGGCTTTGGAAAAAGTAGCGGCGTTGAAGGCGGGTTTCGGCATCAAGACGCATTATTTGGAAAAACTACTCGAGGAACGTTGAGAGCATGGCTGAAGTTTTTTCCCTCGCGCCATTTCTGGCGCAGACCCAACACACGGCGGCGTTTCAAGATTTTCCGCCACCGATTGGCAAGCAAGCGGCGGCAGGCACGCCATGCCACCATTCTCCTCAATGTTAAATTTTCCGCGCCCTCTGCTTCTCACCGTCGGCTAGCTGACATTTGCAATGGTGTTGCGTTTTCAAGAGTGCGCAGGGGCGCTACAACACCCTCCTTTTTATAGTCAACGCAAATTACCCCCGTCCGCTTCACTTGGCCGGGCAAGCCCTTAAATGCAGAGTCGGACAAGGTGGTTTTGAACGAAAGACGCTTGCAATTCTTTGAAAATCAAACAAATCAATCAGGGGTATCCCCGCCTTGCCAATAGGCAGGTTCAAATCCTTTTTAATCTGGGTATAATTCAGATTTTTGCGGGCATAAAAGTTTATATGATGAAACACCTGCCCTCGCTCTTACTGCTTTTCATGGCGCAATCACTCGGTGCACAAACCACCGACTCGACCTACGCGGCACAAATGGCGCACCACCGCCAAGCATACAAGGAACATTTTCTTACCGAAAGTCGCTCGCCACTGATGGAAGACGACACGGCCTTTCTCGACTTTTTTGCGCCGGATGCTTCGTGGCGTGTGAACGCGACCTTTGAGCGCACCTTCGACACAGAACCCTTCGATATGCCCACTTACAGTGGCCGAAGCGCCCGCTACCAGCAATACGGGATTTTTACTTTTGAAAAAGATGGGAAAAAACACACCCTCCGTGTCTATCAGAATCTGCGATTGCTCAACTCCCAGAAATACTTCGACTACCTGTTTCTGCCTTTCAAGGACCACAGCAACGGCGATTCCACTTATGGCGGCGGGCGCTATCTCGACCTCAAAACTGGCGACATCGGCACCGACAACACGATGAGCATTGATTTCAACAAATGCTACAATCCGTGGTGCGCCTACAGCGACGGGTTCAACTGCCCCATCCCGCCCAAAGAGAACCACCTCGACATAATGGTGGAAGCAGGCGAGAAAAATTTCAGGGGAGAGCGGAAGCATTGAGCGACGCCATGGCCCGGCCAGCCAGCCAGCCCCCCGTCCATGCGGCTTGAAAATTGAAACCACCCGTGATGGCATCAATATCAAGTACCTCACCCGCAAGGAAAAGGCCGGGGCATATTTTGCTCTCAAATGTTCTGAAATTCAATTCTTTGAGCGAAACCCCGCCCGCCGTCACGAACTCTTCTTTAAATGTGCTTTTGCCTGCGATGAGAAAGACGGCAGCGGTCAGTTGGCCTACCAATGCCGCCGAGTTTTTTTTGTCCATATCGGCCCAGCGCTGTGCTTCGGGGATGGATGCCGCGAGCGTGAGATTTTGCCACAGGCGGAGCGGCAGCCCGAATTGCGCGTGAGCAGCCACAAGTTTTTTCCCTTGTTCCACCTTCACTTCTTTCAACGCTTCGGCGGCTCGTTCAGCATTTATGTTTCCCAAAAAATTGACTTGCAGCGGGAAACGATAGGCGACACGATGCAAGTCACGAGCGCCCCAAGCCGAAAGGCGCAAGATGCCCGGCCCACTCAGCCCCCAATGCGTCACGAGCAGCGGCCCGTCAGCCGAAAGTTTGGTACCAGGAATGGATAGTGTAGCGTTCGGCACGGACACGCCCGATAGGTCGCGCAGTCGGGTGTCCTTTGTGTTGAAGGTGAACAGGGAAGGCACTGGCTCCACGATGTCGTGGCCGAGCGAGCGCAGGGTTTCCCACGCGGCAGCATTGCTGCCAGCGGCTACCATGATTTTTTCAAAAACAAGCGGCCGTTGCTGCCCAGCCACCCACACTTGCCATGGGCCGTCGGGCATGGGGGCAAACCGCTCCACCCGGGCGCTTGTGTGCACCTGCACACCTGCTTGGTGGGCGGCGCGTTGCAGGCAACGCACAATGGTAAGTGAATCATCGGTGACGGGAAACATCCGGCCATCGGCCTCGGTCTTGAGCGGTACGCCGCGCTGGGCGAACCATTCTACCGTCTGTTCTGGGCCAAACTGCATGAAAGGCCCCAACAACTCCCGGCTGCCTCGCGGGTAGTGTTTGACTAATTCACGAGCATCGAAACAAGCATGGGTGACGTTGCAGCGCCCCCCACCGCTCACGCGCACTTTTTCCAGCACGTTTTTTCCGCGCTCAAAAATGGTAATGCGGCAGGCCGGATTGAGTTCCGCACAAGTGATGGCAGCAAAAAAACCTGCTGCGCCGCCGCCGATGATGGCTATTTGCACAATGTGAGACAATGACGGCGCAAAGGTATGGGCAAGTGCATGGGCGTGGCATGACCGCTCATGGGAATTTTATGCCTTGATTCGCCGAGATTAATCAGATGCTCGTGATTGTTCTCCCTAATTTTGAACGAATCAACACCTCACATCCGATGAAAACTTGACGATGCGACTTGTATATCTTGATTCGCAAGGATTTGTCAGTTCACCATGGTTGATTTCTCTGATTTTGAGCGGGTTGCGCTTTTAGCCATGCTCAAAAACTGACAGCGCGAAGTATAGTTTATACAACATGAGTCATCCCGGATTTTGAAAAACAGATTTTGGTGCCCTGTCTTGCTAAAAATCAAGTCTTCTAACTGTCCCAGCGGGGCTGAATATGGGTAGGAAATGACACCCACCCCTTCTTCCAAGCCCCAGCAGGGCGGAATATGAAGGAGGTTTTTGCCCATATTCCGCCTCGCTGGGGCAAAAATTCGGGATGGCTCATGTCGCTTAATTTATCATTGCACTCGAAGCGGTCATGCCGCACCCATGCAATGGCTCTATTCCTCCGCTACGAGCGACGAGTGGGTCTGCAAGGTGTGTTCTCTGACTGGCCCAATGCCGTACTTAGATGTCTCAAAGGATGTGGGCGCCGAGGCTTCGCTCTCCACGCTCCCGCAAATGCTGGTGACACGAAACCGATAGGAAACACCGGGCACCAAGCCCGTGAGGGTGGTCTGGTTGTCTTCCGTCGTCGCCACGGTGGGCGCTATGGCATGGTCGCCGCTCCATTCCACCCGGTATTGAATGGCTTCGGGCATGGTGTTCCAAGCAATTTCGGCGGTGGTGCTGGCGATGCTGCGTACTTGGAGGGCGAAGGGCGGCAGGCATCCGCAACGCTCGGCGGGCGGTGGGGCAAAATCGTCGCTCATGGCGAGTGGCAGCAGGGGCTGTTCTTTTTCACAGGCGGCCAAGGCTGTGACAAGGCCCAAGGCAAGAAACAAATGATGTGCTTTCATGTCTTTCATATTTGTTGAACTGATGACACGAAAGTGGGAGGCAGGCACCCAGCACGTCAAACATGGGTGAGTGGATGCGCGTTTTTGGTGAGTGAGATGGGGGTTTGGGCAAGTGAGGGTCAGTAGCGCCCCGGGGCAAAAGCAGAGGCATCCACACTTGTCGGCTTCCCATCGGCCATTTCGGCTACCAATTTCCCGGTGCCAGCGCCCATGCTCAAACCTATCATGGCATGACCAGTGGCGATGAGCAAGTTGGATGTTTTTTTTGCAAAACCAATGTAGGGCAAGCCATCTGCCGACACGGGACGGAAACCAAACCAGACTTTTTCGCGCATTTCTCTTTTTAATGTCTCAACATCGGCCAGTTCGCGGAAGGTGGGGTCGTCCAAGTAGCCTGGTAGGAATTTTGGCACGGCTTCCAGAATGCCCTGCACGCGGGGGAAAAGGATGCGAGCGTTGATGGAGCCGATTTCCATGGTGCTGCCGATGCGCAGACGGGTGGCCCAAGGGGTGAGCGCGACTTTGGCTTCAAGCAGGATGCAGGGGTATCGGAGCAATTGGCGGGGCGTGTCCACAGTCATCGAATATCCTTTGCCGGGCATGAGAGGGATGTACTCGCCGGCGAGTTTGGCGATTTGTGGCGACCAAGCGCCTGCCGCGAGCACGACGAGGTCACTATCGGCTGTTAGCTGCTCGGATGAATGCCCGTTCAGACGGGGTTGTTCGTTGGCACGACGGTAGATGGCGGCGGCAATTTTCCCATTTTGCTTTTGGAAGCCCACGACTTCGGCGTTTCGGACGATTTTCACGCCGCGTTGTTCGAGCAGAGCGGGCAGTTGTTGCATCAAAGCATTTGGATGCAGGTGTGCGTCGTCCTTGAACCAGACACCGCCGCGCACTTCGGGGCAGAGCGCAGGCTCGAGCGCCTGTACTTGCTCGCGCTCGAGGATTTCGACTTTCAGCCCCATGCCAACGGCGACGCGGGCGTTTTCCAATTCTTCCTTTTCGACTTGAGCGGTTTGGTAATACATGAGGCAGCCATGCTCCGTGTATTCAAATTGCATCAGGCCGCTTGATTGCCACTCGGCGGTCAATTGTTTTGACAACAGGAGCAAATCCGCGAGCGGGCGGGCGCTGCGCTCGACGTGTCGCTGGTTGCTGGCTCGCATGAATTTGAATCCCCAATCCAACAAGTCGCGCCGCAAGGATGGGCGCACATAGAAGGGGCTTTTTGGCCGGAACATCCAGAGGATGCCTTGCCTGATGATACCCGGCGCGGCAAGCGGCACAAAATGGGAAGGCGACAGATAGCCCATGTTGCCAAAAGAACAGTTGTCAGTCAGGTCGCCTTTTTCGAGCACAGTGACATCCCAGCCATCTTTGTTCAAAAAATAGGCGGCGCTCAAACCAATGATACCGCCACCGATAATGGTCGCTTTCATGCTGCTGTGAAATTTTGCCGTAAAGTAATTTTTGTTTTTTCACATTTGCCCACCAAAAAATGTCCGTCCGAATCTTCGTCAGGGCAGGCAGCCCCTCCCAAACCAAAAACCTTATCTTTCTTATGTACGAACTTGACAAATCCGCTTTCGGCCCTTACACGCGCTACACCCTGCGCAACCCTTCAACTGGCAATTCCTTCAGCGTGGTGCCAGCACGCGGCGCCAATGTGCTCGACATCGTTTTTTCGGGAAAAAGCATCCTCGACGGCTACCGCAGCCCCGAAGAACTCGAAGCCGCCAAGTGGGGCAAAAGTGTGTTGCTTTTCCCATTCCCCAATCGGCTCGACCGTGGGCGCTACGAATGGCTTGGCAAAAAATACGAGTTCCCGCTCAACAACGCGGCCACGGAGAATGCGATTCATGGTTTTGTGCGCGAAGAGGCCTTCGAGGTGGATTATGTGGTGCTGGCGAAAGACTGCGCATTCGTGCAGTGCAGCTATACTTATCTGGGGCAAAGACCCTATTATCCCTTTCCCTTTGTGCTGAAGGTGGAGTATATGTTCGGCGATGAGGGCATTTTTGTGCTGGAGGCCAGCTGCCACAATACGCACCACGAACCCATCCCCGTCGGTTTTGGCTGGCATCCTTATTTTCGACTGAGCGACCGAGCCGACGAGCATTTGATGCAGCTGCCCCCTTGCGAGATGGTCGGCATCAACGAGCGCATGATTCCCACCGGGACGCGCTCCGAATACACTGCCTTTCAGCGGAAAAAACAGGTGAGCGACACTTTTCTCGACAATTGCTTTGCAAGCAAAAAAATGGCTGGCAAATACAAACTGTCGCTTGAAGGCGACGGGCGCCGCGTCAGTGTGAGTGCCAACGCCCGCCACTTTCCCTTCTTTCAGGTGTTCACGCCGCCACACCGCGAGAGCATCGCCCTTGAACCAATGAGCTGCAACGTGGATGCCTTCAACAACGGGGAAGGGTTGGTCGCGCTGGCACCCGGAAAAATGTGGAAGGCTGACATGGAGGTGCGTGTTTTTTAGGTGGAGGGTGGAGGGTAGAGGGTGGAGGGTGGAGGGTAGAGGGTAGAGGGTGGAGGGTAGAGGGTGGAGGGTAGAGGGTGGAGGGTAGAGGGTAGAGGGTGGAAACTTTGCGCCCTTGTGTGACCTTTCACCCTCCACATCACACCCTCTTCTACCATCTCCCCCCCTACCTAAATTTATTTGATAAGACGCATGGCTTCGCGTCGGGTTAGTGGGGCGAGGGGTGTGGATTCGACGAATTGGCGCACGGCATCGGGGTTCGTCTTGGAGTACTGCCGCAGTGCCCAGCCTGCGCCTTTTTGGATAAAAAACTCCTTCGCGCCCGAAAGTCGCCGTACATAGCTGAACAATAGCGCCGCGTCGGTTTTTTCCTTGTAGTTTAATTGAAAAATCAGGCAGACCCGTTGCAGCCAGAAATTGCCCGAGTCCATCCAGCGTTCAGTAACGGGCTTGATGAGTTCGGGAAAACGTTGGAAATGTAGGCCGACTAGTTTGCTCACCCAATCCACGGTGTCCCACCAAGAGCGGGTCAGAATGAGTTCCTCCAAAAATTCGATGAACGTCGCCGATTGCTTTTTGAGGGCTTTTTCCACCGTCAGCAGTGCGAAGTAGTGCATTTCGCGGTGGTCGTCGTCGAAGCAGAGCCGGGCAAGCGTTTTCAAATCATCGCCCGTTGGCAGGCCGTGCGCTTGGTGGATGTCTTTGGTCAAAGCCTTCCATTGCGGCATTTTCAGTCCAAAAAACTCGTATTGGTTGCGCATATAGGCCATTTGCGTTTGAGCCATTTCCGGGTTGCCCTTTTCGCGAAAGGTGTCGCGGACGAGTTGGTAGTAGTTGCTGGGAGACATGGTGGGATAGACTTTGAGTAGCGCCGCGTCTGGTCAACGCTCCGTGAATTGGGCGGTAAAAGTAAGACGAGCCGGATATTTGGGCGGGTTTTGCTTGGCGGACACATAATAGACTTGTTGCGGTGGAGGCCTTTGGCGAAGGGAAAGCCCTTTTTCCGACTGGCTTCGTCAAATTTTTCGGCGAATATGCCCGATTTCGACTGCAAAATTTGCCTTGCCAGTCGAAAAAATGACAATCCCCTTCACTCAAAGCCCTCCACCGCAACAAGTCTAATGTGGGCAATTTTTTTACCCAACGAAGCGGCTGCCACTCCTATATTGCGCTCACAAGATTGGTATTTGACAGGTTAATGCGAATTAGGGGCGCGACTTTTTAGTATCTGGTGTTCAGGCATTTATACCTTGGCTCGCAAGGATTTGTCAGTTCACCATGCTCGATGTCCCTGATTGCGCTTTTAGCCATGCCCAAGACTTGGCGGAGTGAAGTATATTCGGGTGGTGGTTTGAAATCACCGCCCGAATAACATAAGTTTTCAGCATTTTACCTCAACCCCTAATTCGCGTAGGTTAGTCTCAATCAAAAATACTGGCACACATGACACACCTTCCGACGTTGCTTTTCGCAACACTTCTGCTCTGCCTCATCGCTTGTGGGGGCGAATCGCCCTATCGAGATTTGAATAAAAACGGCAAGAAAGACATCTACGAAGACATTTCGCAGCCAACAGACAAACGGGTGGAAAACCTTTTGGCTCAAATGACCCTCGAAGAAAAAGCAGGGCAAATGTTCATCAATGGCGCAGCGGTCAACAAGGATGGCAGCATCGAGAAGAACCCCGCGTTGGTGGAAGGTTTTGCGGCCATGCTGCCCTCCGCACAAGAGAATATCAACACCCTGAAAATGTCGCATTTCAATCTGTGGCAAATTCCCGCGCCGCAAATTTTGGCAAAATGGTACAACAATCTGCAAAAACACGCCGAGAGCACTCGACTTGGCATCCCGGTGACCATTGCCAGCGACCCCCGCAATCATTTTTCGGATAATATTTTCGCCATGGCCGCCAATGGATTTTCGCAGTGGTGCGAAACACCGGGATTTGCTGCCATCGGCGACGAAAAATTGGTGGAGCGCTTTGCCGACATCGTGCGGCAAGAGTATCTGGCGGTCGGTATCAGGGAGGCGCTGCACCCACAGATTGACCTCGCCACCGAACCCCGCTGGCCTCGCATCAACGGCAATTTCAGCGAGGATGCCCAACTGACGGCCCGCATGGTGACGGCCTACCTCAAAGGCTTGCAGACCAACGACCTGCGAAACGGCGTGGCTTGCATGACCAAACATTTCCCGGGTGGCGGGCCGCAAAACGAGGGTCTCGACCCGCATTTCCCCTTCCAAAAAGGGCAAATCTATCCGGGTGGCCAATTCGAATATCACCTCATCCCCTTCGAAGCGGCCTTTCAAGCAGGCACGGCAGCCATCATGCCCTACTACGGCATTCCGGTCGGGCAAACCGATGAGGACGTGGCGATGGCCTTCAACAAAACCATCATCACCACGCTGCTGCGCGAGCGGTTCAAATACGACGGCGTGGTCTGTACCGATTGGGGGCTGATAACCGACCTGAAAACGCCCGCTTTCACTTGGCCTGCCCGGGCATGGGGGGTGGAGCATTTGAGCGAGAAAGAGCGGGTAAAAAAAGCCATTGACGCGGGTGTTGACCAATTCGGTGGCGAAAATTGCCCACAGCACATCATTGATTTGGTGAAAGAAGGGGCGCTTACGGAAGCGCGTGTGGATGAGTCGGTGCGGCGTTTGTTGCGTCAAAAGTTCCAGTTGGGCTTGTTCGACAATCCATTTGTGGCTGAGACCAAAGTGGCCGATGTTGTCGGCAATCCCGAATTTCAGAAAGAAGCCGATGCTGCTCAGCGCAGGGCTTACACACTGTTGAAAAACGAGGGCAACACCCTTCCTTTGAGCAAACCTGATTTGAAAATTTTTGCGCCCCATTGCGATTCGACGGTGGTGACTCGCTATGGGAAAGTGGCGCAAACGCCCAAGGAGGCCGACATAGCCATCGTTCGCCTGCGAACACCGTGGGTGCCCGTCAAGTCCGACATCCCGATGGCACAGGGCTTCCATCACGGCGACCTTGATTTCAAGGAGAAGGAATTGGCCGACATTCTCTCGATTTGCAAAGCCGTGCCGACCATCGTGGACTTGTATCTCGACCGCCCGGCGGTTGTCCCGGAAATCAGCGCATCGGCCAAGGCATTGCTTGCCAACTATGGGGCCAGCGACGCTGCCGCATTGGATGTGATTTTTGGCAAAGCCAAGCCAGAAGGCAAGTTGCCTTTTGAGTTGCCATCAAGCATGGAGGCGGTGCGCAATCAAAAAGCGGATACGCCTTACGACTCAAAGAACCCGCTCTACAAATTTGGGTTCGGATTGAGCTACTAACCACTACACTATTCAACCTGCCCACCTGACACTTCTATGAGCGCAGAACTCCGTCGCAGCCTCACCTTGTATGGCCTCGTCATGATAGCAGTCGGCAGCACCATCGGGAGCGGGATATTCCGCACGCCCGGCGGCATTGCCGCGCACGTTCATTTGCCCGAATACGTCATCGCCCTATGGGTATTGGGCGGCATAGCGGCGCTGACAGGGGCGCTCACTTTCGCCGAGATGGGCAGTATGTTTCCCGGTGCGGGCGGGCTTTATGTTTATCTGCGGGAAGCTTACGGCGACGCGGTGGGGTTCGTGTATGGTTGGTTCATTTTGTTCATCAGCACGTCGGGCAGCATCGCGGCGCTGAGTTTGGTGTGCGTGGAGCATTTGATGTACCTGTTCGGCTTCGGGCGCGACCACCCGTTGGAATTGCCAATAGCGGTAGGCATGATTGTTTTTTTATCGGTGGTGAATCTTTTTGGTGTGAAAATCGGCGAGTGGTTCACCAATCTTTTTACCGGGGCCAAACTGCTGGGGCTGGCGGTCATTATTGGCGCGGGCTTGTTTTTCGCTGGCCCAGAGGCCGCCAGGGCAAACGCTGCCAGCGACTTTGCGCACAGCCCGCCCGCCAATTTGTGGAGTGCCTTTGCGCTGGCGTTCGTGGGGGTGTTGTGGAGCATCGGGGGGTGGCATCATGCTTCCTACATGGCAGGCGAGGCACAAAACCCGCAGCGCAACGTGCCACGCGCCATGGTGCTTGGTGCGCTCATCGTCACGCTGGTGTATGTGTTGGCCAACGTGGCGTACATGCGCCTGCTCCCGGTGGAACAAATCGCTCAGTCAAAAACCGTCGCTGCCGACGCGCTGAACAACCTCGTGCCGTGGGGCGGGGCGCTCATGGCTTTTTTGATTGCGCTCAGCACTTTTGGCACCACCGGCATTTACTGCATGACGGCGCCGCGCATCTATTTCGCAATGGCTCGCGATGGCATTTTTTTCAAAAAACTCGCCGAGGTGCACCCGCGCTGGCGAACGCCGGTGAACGCCATCCTGGCTCAAAGCGTGTGGTCGCTCGTGCTATTGCTGTTCTGGGGGACTTTTGAGAGCCTCATCGAATATGTGACTTTCATGGACTGGGTGGGGTTGATGCTGGTGGGCAGCACTATTTTTGTTTTTCGCAGAAAAAGGCCCGACGCGCAGCGCGGCTATCGCACGATATTGTACCCATTCACGCCGTTGTTGTTTGTGGGCATCTCGCTGTGGTTCATCGTGTTCACGTTGGTTGAAAATCCCGTGCGGGCAATGGCTGGCATGTGCGTGGCGGCAGTGGGTTTGGGGGCGTATTGGTTTTATTTTAAGAAGAAGGCGTAAGTGCAATTTGCCATAGTCAACCGCCTCCTACCAACGACAACCATTTCGCCCTGCCCCAATCCTTTCTCACCTGGGCATAAAATCGTGCAAGGCAAACAGCATCAAGCCCAAAAACGCTAAGATAGTGATGAAGATGAAGACATTGATGCCCGGAGCCAACCACGACCAAGCCGTTCGTTGTTGCCGTGCGCCGCGCAAGCCGAGCCAGAACCCCCACACGCTCAGTGCGATGGTGGCCACAAGGAGCGCAATGGTAATCCACGATTTACCGCCGGAAAACTGGGGCGATTTGGCAAACAATCCCATGGCAAGGCAGGCAAGCACGGCGATGAGGAGCGAGCGATTGGTGGCGTTCATTGTTGTGTCGTTGGCCTTTGATGGGGGGGCGTGAAACGTTTGCCATACGCCGTGAGATAAACCCATCCGGCAAGGCTCATAGCGGCTGCAAAATAAAACACGGCAGGCATCCTTGACCAGTCATTTGCAAAATACCAACCCGACAAAAACGCGCCACCGCCAATAGCAATTTCCAGCGCAATATACATGGTAGCCAGCGCCCGGCCTTTTTGCTCTGGTCGGCCCAAATCCACCGTCCAGGCGTTGATGGCTGGGGCAAACACGCCATTGCCGAGGCCAAACACGACCGAGCCGAGATAAAAAAGGTGTGGGGTGTCCGCTTTTGCAAAAATCACCATGGAAGCCGCGATGAGCAGGGCGGAGATTTTCAGCACAGGCACCCGCCCCAAGCGGTCGGAGATTTTTCCGGCAAAAAACCGCGTGAAAACGCTTGCAAGGGTGAAAAGCGTGAAAAAAAGCCCTCTGTTGCCGACATTCAAATGGTCGCTCAAATCGGGCAGCAAAGTGAGAATGACCCCATAACTGAAATAGCAAAATATCATGGCGAGCGCCGAAGGCAGCGCGAGCGGGTCGAACACATCGTCTTTTGTGACTTTTAGAAGCCCCCAGCGAAAGGGCTGCTTGTTGCGCAGGGTTTCTTTCAAATTGAATAAGATAAATACCGAGAGCGCAGCCAGCACCGCCGAGGCATAGAACATGGGGTTTGGGTTGCCCTCAAAGTATTTTACCATCCAACTGCCCAACGGAGGCGAGGCCGACACGCCCAGGCTAAAACAGATGCCAAGTATGCCCATCGCCTCGCCCAACCGACCCGGCGGCACAATGTCGGCCACATAGGCCGAAGTGCCTGTCGGCTTGAAACCCGTGCTGAATCCGTGAAAAAAACGCAGCACCAAGAAGCCACTCACAAACGCCAGAACGGGGTAGAGCAGCCCGCAAACGATGCAAGCCAACGTGCCAACGTACATCACAGGCAGCCGCCCGACAGTATCGGTCAGTTTGCCACTAAATGGCCTTGACACACCCGCCGTGATGGTGAAAAGCGCGATAATCAAGCCCTTGTGCTCGCCACCGCCCATGTCCGAAAGGTAGGCAGGCAACTCCGGTATCATCATGTTGAAGCTGGCGGCAAACAGCGCGTGAGAAAGACAAAGCAGGAGAAACGCAGTGGTGTAGAGCCGGGCGGGTGGAAGGTGGTGCGACATGGCGGTTTTAAAACGTCGAGCGGTCGGGAGAGTTCTTCGCTGGAAAGAAATTTTATGGCTCCTTTGAGTGGGGTCGAATCGCCTCCCCCTGCCTGCTTTGGGCTATGGCTTTGGAATTTCTCGAAAAAGATAATCCGCGGCAATTTCAAACCCATTGAGCAATTTGGAGCGCACCGTGTCGCCAACGTAGGCTTTTTGAAGCAGCACAAACTCCTTGCGTTGATTTTCAAACACCTCAACCGTTTTTTTCTTGGTGTCAACCAGCCAAAATTCGCGCAGATCGTGGAGTTCATAGACATACTTTTTCTCCTCTTGGTCATATTTTTTGTTGGAGGAAAGAATCTCCATCTCCACCACGAGGTCGGGAGCGCCTTTGATTTTGCGACCTTCTTTGATGGTGCCGAGCCTTTTGTTTGAAATAAAAAGGATGTCGGGCTGAAACACGTTGTCCTCGTCCAATTCCACATCCATAGGGGCTTCGAGCACGAGGCCGAGGTTGCGTTCCTCGACAAAATCATCCATTTTTTTTGCAAGGCTCAGCGAAGTGCGCTGGTGGGGAATTTCGGGTGAGGGAGCCATGACGAGGCGGTTGTGGATGAGCTCGTAATAGGGTGGGCCGGGCGGCAGGTTTTCAAAATCCTGTGCCGTGTAGCGTCGGTCCACGCGGACGACGAAAGTTTCCTGTTCGGATGCTGTTTTCGATCCCATATCAGGCGATTTTGCTACAAAACTACGTCGCTAAGTTTTGATTTCAAAAAACCGATGAGCACCTCCAGCCCGCGCTCGAAGTCTTGGTTGTTATTTATCACGACATCGGCTTCCTCTTTGTGGGGCAAGATGTACTTTTCGTAAGCGGGCAACACATGATGCTGGTAGCGGTACAGCACCCCGTCGAGCACGTCGCCGCGCTCTGCTTGGTCGCGCAGGATGCGGCGAATGATTTTTAGGTTTTCCTTGGCATTGATGAACACTTTCAAATCAAGCAGTGCCGCGATTTTTTTGAAGTGAAAAACGAACAGCCCCTCGATGACCACGATGGGCGCTGGCTGAAGGGTGATGGTTTTAGGCTCTACCTTCATGTCGTTGTAAACATATTCCCGGATAGTCACCGCCTCGCCAATGATGAGCCGTTGGAGGTCTTCGCGCAGTTTCTTTTTATCGAACGACTTGGGCAAATCGAAATTGATTTCGTCGTTTTGGTCTCGTTGCTGCTGGTCGTTGGGCAAGTAATAGTCGTCTTGCGAAATGACGCACAGCTGCTCTTCCGAAAACGCCGCTCGCAGGCGACGGATAAAGCTCGTTTTCCCGCTGCCGCTGCCACCCGTGATGCCGATGATGTAGGGTCTCATACCTTGTTGTCTGATGATTGAGTCGGGGCGAAAATAGGCTATGAGCCATAAATTTTTTCAAACCGAAGTGTAGGCGTACTTTTCGCCGCCGTAAAGACAATTTTTCAAAAGCCTTATCTCCCTGACGCTGCATGTATCATCTCGACAACATTTTGCGCGGCCTGCTTGGCATGGCCTTTTTACTGGGTGCTTGTTATTTGCTAAGCCGCAATCGAAGGGCCATCAACTGGCGTCTGGTGGGTTCGGGCGTGGCGCTCCAATTGGTATTCGCGCTCTTGGTGCTCAAAGTGCCGGGAGTGAGTTGGGCCTTCGACCAAGTGGCCAAGCTGTTCACGTTTGTAATCGAATGGTCTGAAAGTGGCGCAAAGTTTCTCTTTGGGGACTTGGCCACTGGGCAGGGGTTTGGCTACATCTTCGCTTTCAGGGTGCTCCCGACGGTCATGTTCTATTCGGCACTGTCGGCATTGTTGTTCTACTTTGGCATTTTGCAAAAAATCGTGTATGGCATCGCGTGGGTGCTCACTCGAAGCATGGGCATGAGCGGCCCGGAGAGTCTTGCCTCTGCCGCCAACGTGTTCATCGGGCAGACGGAGGCACCGCTCATCATCCGGCCTTATCTGGCCAATATGACACGCTCCGAAATACTGTGTCTGATGACCGGGGGCATGGCCACTATCGCGGGCGGCGTGTTCGCCGCTTATGTGGGCTTTTTGGGTGGCGACGACCCCGCGCGACAGCTTTATTTTGCCCGACATCTCTTGGCTGCGTCCATCATGTCGGCACCAGCGGCCATCGTTTGCTCCAAAATTTTGTTGCCCGAGACCGAAAAACAAGACTTGGATAAACTCCAAAAGGCAGACACGCATGTGGGCGACAACTTGCTCGATGCCATTTCTCGCGGCACCACCGATGGCCTCAAGCTTGCCGTGAACGTGGGAGCCATGCTTATCGTGTTCACTGCGTTGGTGTATATGCTCAACTGGATTCTGCAACATAGCGTCGGAGAATGGACAGGACTGAATGCCCAAATCAGTCAGGCCACCAAAGGCCGATTCGAGGGGCTTACCTTTACTTATTTGCTTGGCTTGGTGTTCGCCCCCCTTGCTTGGCTGCTTGGCATCCCGTGGCAGGATTGCACAGCGATTGGGCAGCTATTGGGCATGAAAACGATGCTCAACGAATTTGTGGCTTACGGGGCGCTCGGTGACCTTCAAAAGGCGACACAACTCGACCCCAAATCAGTCATCATTGCCTTGTATGCCCTTTGTGGCTTTTCCAATTTTGCTTCCATCGGCATCCAAATTGGCGGCATCGGCACGCTCGCGCCCAACCAACGCAAGACGCTTACCGAACTCGGCTACTGGGCGCTCATCGGAGGTTCGGCGGCGTGTTTCATGACGGCGACGATTGCTGGAATGTTGACTTGACCTCAGGCGGAGCTGGGCATCACACTACTGAACATTTTCAAATTTGCCACGAAGTCACAAAGACGCAAAGCAAAATAATCATTGATTTGCCGCATTTTGTGCCTTTGTGTATTTGCGGCACAAAAATAATGTCCAGTAGTGTGGCTGGGGGTACACAGCAATAGCAACAATAAAAAAAGCCCGCCGCGTCAAACGGCGAGCTTTTTTCATTAGACTTGTTACGTCAAAAAAGCATCAATCCACAATCACCACCCCTGCGGCCTCGAAAGCCACTTCGCGCTTGGGTTCGGTGATTTTTTCGATTTCCTCTTTTGACTTGCCGGCATCTTCGGCGTAGTGGCGCAGCACATCCACCGGCGTCACGTCCACATAAGCGTAGCCGTCCACCACCACGCGCTTGCCCGCGAGGTCTTTGGGCATGAAAAAGGCATAGTCCTTGAACGTGACGCGCATCTCCGGCTGTCCGGGTTGTTCAGGCACGAGCGTCATCCAGCAGCCTTTCTTTTGACACACCTCGCCCACTTTTCCGCTCACTTTTACGGCAAGCGAATCGGTAGTGGTCATTTTCGGGATAAGCTCGTCGTAAGAAATCGCGTTGTCGGCATCAATCAAGGAGCCGAAGTGCTTGCCATCTTTGGAGGGGTCGGCGGTTTGGGCATTGACCTTTGCGTTGGAGTCGGCACCGCAAGCGGTGAGGAACATGGCGGCGGCAAAGCCGAACAGGAGTTTTTTTAACATGGTTTTAAACAATTTTCAAGTTGTTGAAAATCAAAATTTTGGCTGAAAAATATCCATGCAAAGGTACAAAAATCAACGATGCGATACAGCCTGTGGCATAATATTAGAAAAGCCGAACCCCGTTCCTGCAATCGTTAATCCGCCCGGTTGCCCCGCAAAGCCGCGAAAGCAATTTTGCCCGAGCCTCTTAAAATCAAGTTAACCACTCGTCGTTTGACAAACTATCCTTCTCTTGCGTTCGTTCTTTTGTTCCGTTGCGGCGGCAAAGAAATCAGTACCTTTTGAACGGAGATTTTTGCTATATGTCGCTATAAGGGCTTTTCTTTGTGGTGACGAAGGATTTTTGCTCGATACGGTGGTTTTGCATTGCACGATTCAGGAACCCGGTTTTTCCGAGTTTAATCAATTCAAACAAAACTGCTTGCACCCTTCGTCTATCCGCATTTTTTCGCAAAAACAATTTTTAAATCCTGCTTCAAACACATGAAGGGTCATAATCTTTTCGTCCGCCTGCTTGTGCCGGCACTCCTGCTCGCCACAGCATTCATTCCCAACAACCTCAACGCACAGTGCCTAAGCGGCAATTGCCAAAACGGAACGGGCAAATACCGCTATTCCAACGGCACGGTGTACACAGGGCAGTTCGTCAACGGCAACCGCGAGGGCCGTGGCACGCTCGTGTTCGCCAACAACAATGTCTATGAGGGTCAGTTCAGCCGCAACCGCATCAACGGAGAAGGCTCCATGACCTATTCCAACGGCGACAAATACGTCGGCAGTTGGTTTATGGACCAGCCCAACGGCAAAGGCAAGTACTATTTCAAATCGAAAGAACGCTACGAAGGCGACTTCAAAAGCGGCAAGTTCGAGGGCCAAGGCACCATGTATTATCCCGATGGAGCCTATTACACCGGTTCGTGGAAAAACAACCGCAAAAACGGTCAAGGCCGGCTCGTGGATTCAAGAGGCAAAGCCACAACCGGCACTTGGTCAATGGGCAACTTTGTCAGCAGCTCATCCGACAGCCCAAACACCACTGCCGCCACAACCCAAGCCCAAAACAAGCCAACCAACGCGAACAAACCCAACCCCACCAAACCGGACGTGGCTGGTCTTCGCAACTGCGGCTCGGTTTATTGTGCCAATGGAAAGGGGTACTACGACTATCCCGATGGCTCGCGGTGGGTAGGTGAGTTCAAAAATGGATACCCGAGCGGCAAGGGCGTGTGTTATTATGCCGACGGCAACCGTTACGAAGGCGAATGGGCCAACAATGCGCCAAATGGCGAGGGCATCATGTACTTTGCGGGGGGAAGGGTCTATGGGGCTGTTTGGCTCAATGGTGCCGCGATGAAAGAGCTGGATTCGCAGGAGGTTATCCCCGCCGACCCGGTGCGCATGGAATCGAGCCAATCGGTCAAAATCTGGGCAGTCATCGTGGGTGTGGGACGCTACACCTCCATGCCTTCACTCAAATTCACCGACGACGATGCCTACCGTTTCTATTCTTTCCTCGGCAGCGTGGAAGGGGGGGCCGTGCCGCAGAGTCAGATGACTATCCTTATTGATGAAGACGCAACCCGCGAGAACATCTTGAGGAAAATGCGCGAATACTTCCTGAAAGCCGATGCCAACGATGTGGTGATACTGTATTTTAGTGGTCACGGCCTCAACGGATGTTTCCTTCCTGTGGACTACGACGGCTACAACAACAAACTCCGCCACGACGAAATCAAGCAAATTTTTAAACAAAGTAAAGCGAAACACAAACTGTGCATCGCCGATGCCTGCCACAGCGGCTCGCTTAATCAAGGAGCGGGGGCAATGGCCGCCAAAAGCCCTGTGCCCGTGACGCTTCAGCGTTACTATCAAGCCTTTGAAGATGCCAATGGAGGGGTGGCGCTCTTGATGTCGTCGAAGGCTGAAGAGCTGTCGCTCGAAGACCACGGATTGCGGCAAGGCGTGTTCACTTACTATCTGCTGCAAGGCATGAAAGGTAAAGCGGACACGAACAACGACTATCTCATCACCATCAAGGAATTGTACGATTATGTGTACACGAAGGTGCGCCAATACACCGCCAATGTGCAAACGCCTGTGCTGACCGGCGATTACGACGACGCGATGCCAGTAGCGGTGAGAAGAAACTGACAAAGGAAATAAGGCAACGTGTCAATAGTCAATATCGCCCCTGCGTTTCTTTCGACACAGGGTATATGACAATCGAACACCCCGGCGGACAAATGCGTTCTCCGGGGTGTTCGATTGTGTCCAAAAAACTTCTTTGCTTGCCAGCTGTTCCACAAGCAGCAGTCACCCATATTCAAATCATGAATTTTCTGCCTGCCAATCGCCTGCGCCTATATCGCAACTTCAAGTCGTTGGAATCTGCTGACTTCCACGGCATCGTGCGTTTTTATGAGCAGTATGAGGACGGCATTCGCGCATTGGATTTCGACGAATATCTGGAGTGTACGCTCGTGTATGCAAACGCGCTTTTTGAAACGGGACAACACGGCAAGCATCTGGTGATGAGCGACCATTTGCTCGAAATCATCATCATGCAAAATGTGGAGTCTTGGGGGGGCGAGGACGTGTACGAATGCGTGCTCTTTCGGAAAGCCATTTCGCTATTCCGGTTGGAGGAATACCCGAAAGCCATTCATGTGCTGCGCGAGCTGGTAAAAATTGCCCCTGATGACCCGATGCCGCGCCGTTTTTTGGAGAAATGCCTGCTCCGTCAAAAACCCGGTTGGCTGATGAAAACGCGGGCTGCCTTCATCGCATTTTCATTGCTGGCAGCGCTGCTTGTCGCCTTCGAGATTTTCGTGATAGAGCCATTCTTCGACGCATGGCTTCGCTCGGCGCAAATCGCGCACAATATGTTGCTGTGCGTGGCAGTAGCAACCTTGCTCGTGGGCGAATCGCTGCATAGTTGGCGCTGTAAAAAAGCGGTGACAAGCATCGTCGCGCAGCGCCGAAGAGGGTTGCTTACCAACGAATCAACGCACTTGCCCAAGTGAACCCGCTGCCAAACGCCGCCAGACAAACCAAGTCGCCTTCTTTCACTTTTCCGGCCTCATAGGCCTCGCACAAGGCAATCGGCACCGAGGCAGCGGTGGTGTTCCCAAACTTTTGGATGTTGTTCCAGACTTGGTCGTCGCGTAGCCCCAATATCTTTTGCACGAATTGACTGATGCGCAAATTGGCTTGATGCGGAATGAGCATATTGATATCGGATGGTTTCAGCCCCACCTCATTCAGCGCCTCGTGAATCACTTCGGGAAATTTCTGCACGGCCATTTTAAAAACAAATTGGCCCTCCATGTTGGGATAGTACATCCCTTCCTGCATCATCTTGGGGGTCAGGAAAATCTCGCCGTAAGTGTCGGCAGGCGGGTAGCCAAAATCTATTTCCTCGCCCATTTTTTTGAAATGATATCCGCCGTGAGAGCCGGGATTGATGAAGGCAAGTTTTTCGGCGTGGGTACCATCGGAATGTAGTTTGGTGGTGAGGATGCCTCGTTCGGGAGCGTCGGTGGGCTGCACGATGGCTGCTCCCGCTCCGTCGCCGAAGATGACCGTCACGTTGCGTCCGCGTGTGCTAAAATCAAGTCCCATCGAGTGCATTTCGGAGCCAACCACCAGCACGTTTTTATACATACCTGTCTTCACGAACTGGTCGGCAATGCTGAGCGCATACACGAAGCCGCTGCATTGGTTGCGCACGTCAAGTGCGCCCACTTCCTTGTGTGTGATGCCCAATTCGCGCTGGAGCAAAACACCGCAGCCCGGGAAGTAATAGTCGGGGCTAAGCGTGGCGAAAATAATGAAATCAATGTCGGCTGGCTCTATGCCGGCACGCTCGCAAGCGATGCGCGTGGCGGCAGCCCCCATGGAAGAGGTGGTCTCTTGGTGTTTTTGGCCGTAGCGGCGTTCTTGGATGCCCGTTCGTTCCTGAATCCACTCGTCGGTGGTGTCCATCACACGGGTCAATTCATCGTTGGTCACGATGCGTTCGGGGACGTAGTGGCCGATGCCAGCTATCTTGCTTCGTTTCATGAATAAGTGGTATTAATTGATGCGAGGGCGCAGTTCTCAGTCTTTTCGCTACAACTGATATTGCGGTGGCAAAGTTGACTAAAATTTGAGAAAAGGCGCTTGCCCACACAGGCAAGTTTGTAAGGCATCCGTTGCAAGGACACGCAAATTTTTCCATTTTATCCGCCCAAAACATTCATTTATAGAAATTTCTCGCACGTCTCCCAAGTGTCTGCGTACTCTTGCATTCGGATAAAAACGGCTGAAAAACAGGTACAATCACTTTGTTACACTATGAAGCACTTTCTAATGCCCCTTTTTGCCGCCCTCTTCTTTGCGGCGGGCGTTCGCGCTCAAGAAGTTTGGTCGCTCGAACGTTGCATTCTCTATGCGCAGGAGAATAACCTTAGCGTGAAACAAGCGGAAGCCAACGTGAAAACGGCCTTGCTTTCCGAGCGCCAAGCCAAGGCCGCTCGCTTGCCCAACGTGAGCGCCAGTTTCAATGCGGGCGAACAGTTTGGCCGCACCATTGACCCCACCACTAACCAGTTCAGCACCGTTGCCACAGGCTTCAACAGCGTCAGTCTGAATGCTGGCGTGGGCTTGTTCAACGGTGGCTTCATTCACCACTCCACGCGGCAGGCATCGTGGGACGCGCAAGCGTCACGAGCCGATGCAGAACAAACCACCAACACGCTCGCGCTGCAAATCGCGCAAGCCTATCTGAACATCCTGCTTTTTGAGGAACAGCTGAAAAATGCCCAAAAGCGAGTGGCCACCAGCACCGAACAACTCAATGCCACCCAAAAACTGATTGACGCTGGCAATCTCCCAGCCGCTGACCGCTTCAATATCCTTGCTCAAATCGCTCAAGGCGAACAAGCAGCGGTGCAGGCACAAAACAGCGTCGAATTGGCCTACCTCAGCCTCAAACAACTGCTCCAACTGGAACCTGACTTCGACCTCCGCATCGAGCGACCCACGATATCAGTGCCGGCAGATGCCGCGCCCGAAGCGCTGACCTTGACTCCTATCTACAATGTGGCATTGGGCACACAGCCCAACGTGCGTGCCGCCGATTTCCGCATCAAAAGCGCGGAAGAAGGGGTTTATGTCGCCAAATCAGCCTATTGGCCTTCGGTATCGCTCTTTGCCAACCTGACCAGCAACTACTCTACCCGTTTTCTTGATTTTCAAAACGGCACGTTCCTCGGTCAGGAGCTTTCCCCGCCCATTCCTGTGCGAATCAACAATGAAGATGCTTTTATCCAGCAGTTTGTCAGCAGGTTTGAATACGATAAGATTCCTTATTTAAAGCAGATGGACCAGAACTTTGGTCAGGGAGTGGGCCTAAACATCAGCATCCCCATTTATCAAAACGGTCGCACACGGCTTAGCGTGGAGCGTGCCCGCCTCAATGTGCTGAATGCCCAATTGCAACAAAATCAAACTCGTCAGCAACTCAAAAACGACATCCAAACGGCGATTGCCAACGCTCGCGCAGCCCGCAAACAGCTGGATGCCGCGCAGAAAACTTTTGATGCTACCAAAATTGCTTATGAGAATACCGAAAAACGCCACCAACTTGGCGCTGTGAACACCCTCGACCTCACCACCGCTCGCAACAACCTCGACATTGCAGAGAATGACCTGACGGTGGCCCGCTTCGACTATTTGTTCAAACTTAAAATCTTGGACTTCTACGAGGGCAAGCCTATCACGCTCAATTGATGCCCCCCCCAAGAAAATGGAGGGCTCGGCTCATGTTCCGAACCCGACTGCGAGTCTCTTTTTTTGACAGGATTGACAGGATTGTTTTTAAACCTGTCAATCTTGTCAATTCTGTCACAGGAACAATTCCAACGAATACTGCCGGTCAGCTCGGAACACGAGTGCTACTCTATCAATCCGCGGCCTTCTTTCACGATTTTTTCTTCTTTCAGGAGCTTTTTCATCAGCCGGTCGAGAATGCCGTTGATGAAGTCCTTGCTTTTGTCGGTGGAGTATATTTTTGAAATTTCGACAAATTCGTTGAGCGTGACTTTAGTGGGAATGGTGGGAAAATGCAGCAGCTCACACAGTGCCATTTTGAGCATAATCATGTCGAGCACGGCTACTCGGTCAGCATCCCAGTTTTTGAGCGTCGGTTCTATCTGCTCGAAGAGAGCGAGGTCTTCTTGGCAGGTTTTGCGGAGCAATTGCTCGCCGAACTCTCGCACGGTCTCGTCCGCGGGTTCAAATTCTTTGTAAAACTCGCCACTCACGGGCATTGCCTTGAGGGTCTTTTTGATAGCACCCACGACGAGCGACTCGTCATCAGGCCAATTGTTGTAGTGGTCTTCCGAAATCTCGATGAAAAGGTCGTTGGCGAGAAGAACTCGATACAGTTCGAGCAGGATTTTCGCGTGTTCCTCATTGGTAGGCTCCGTCAGCGCGAGGTAGGCTTTATATTCGGGAGTGTCTGCGAAGGCATTGTACATGACGCGGACGTGGTCGTTGTCAATGTCTTGGTTGAGCTTGTATTTGGCGACGATGTTGAGGAACTCCTTGTGGTTGGCAAGGCTTTGGGTGCATGGGTTGCTGTAAAGTCGCGGGGTGAACGCCTTGTCCTCATCGGAGGGAAGATGTTTGGCGGCGCGATTGGCAGCGTCTTTTTCGGCGTATTGCGCTATTTTGAGAAGCAAATAAAGATGGAGGATGTAAAGCTCATAAGTCTTCCAGATGCCATCGTTGTACTCCTTCACCAAATCAGGAAAAGCGAGCTGCTCGTCGCGATTGAGCATATACAACAATTGCATCACTTTGATTCGAACGCTGCGGCGACTTAACATGGGATGTCAAAGGACGTGTTTACAGTAAAAAGATGGGGCAAAGAAACAAATTTTTTAAATAACACACACTGAACGAAGATTTCGGCAAACTTGAGTGTTCAGCAGAAGGACACGAAAACGCGATGCGCCTCGTGTCTTTCTGCCGAACGGGCGCAATATCACATCTTGACCAACTTTGTGGTGGCCCGGCCTGCTGCCGTCTCCAGCGTGCAATAGTAAATACCTGAAGCCCACCGTTGTGTTTCCACAAAAATTTGACCTTCTGCGCGGCTACCAAATGCTTGCTGCGACACGATTCTCCCGGCGCTGTCAGCCACGAGCAAACGGCCTTCTTGGGGCGTTTTCATTTTCCATGAAAAATACGCCTTGTCTTGCACAGGGTTTGGCAAGACGTTGAAATACAGGATATTGCCTATTAAGTGGGTGGAGGATGGCGGAGGCGAGTTGGTCACGATAATGTCGTCCACCTGCAACAAATGGTCGTCGTAGGAATCGTGCAGAAAGGCGATGTAAATCGTTTCGTTGGCGTACTGGTGAAGCGAGACTGAGTGTGGCTCCATCTTGCCCCGGTAGTAGGGGAATCCCGCATCGTCGTAGGCGATAAAGTAGTAGTTGGTGTCCGTGTAGCCGTTGGCGTGGATGTAGCCCTCCGAATACTTGAACTTGCTCACGTCGAGCGTGAAAAACGTGGGAGCATCGATGGTTTCTGCCGCCTTGAACAGCGTGTCGGTAAATACGTTGGCGGTAGGCTCGTTGGAGGTTTTTGAAACCAAAACCTTGTACCCATCCACAAAGCGTGGCCCTTCAAAGGTGAGCGAGCGCCAACACAGCCAATAAGAGTCGTCGGGTATGAAGATGGGTTTCACGATGAGCCAATTGTCGGTTCTTATCCCCGTGGTGTCGAGCCAAGAACAGCTGGTGAATGCGGAGTTGGTAGCCTCTTCCGCGTTTTCTGCTCCCAAGTCGCTTTCCCAATACCAAGCAGGCGGGGTTATATCGTCCACGACGCAATTGCCTTCCATCATGTCGCCGTCATAATTTACCCAGTCTTGGTCGTCGCCAGAGGGGAAGGGAAGCATAAAAGGGGTGGGGTCGGTTTCAAAACGCTCTTTGACGAGAGTGTCAGGGACTGCCGAATACTGTGCTTGGAGCGTGGCTGCTGCCAAAAGAAGTGAAAGTAAGGCAAAGAAAGCCTTCATGGTGCGCGGATTGTTTATGTGAAAAAATATTTGAGCTCGTTGGCCAGAATGTCGCGCCGCACAGGTACCACTCCCGGAAATTCGCACACTTGCCCCCCTGCGAGATTGGATAAGACTGCAATGGTCTTCAAATCCAATCCTGCCGCCAATCCCAATGCTGCCACACTTATCACCGTATCGCCCGCCCCGCTCACATCTGCCACGTTGCGTGGCTCCGTCGGGTAAATCGCCCCCCCATTTCCGCCGTCCAAAAATAAGCCTTTTTCCGATAGCGTAATCATCGTAAAACGATTTCGCAATTTTTCGCGCAAAAAATCCGAAGCTCGCTGAAGCGATGGCAACTCTGGCTGCACCGAAAATGGCGTGCTATCCCTCACTTCTTTCAAGTTGGGCTTAAACAAATCCACACCCTTATAGGCAAAAAAGTTGGCTTTCTTGGGGTCCACAGCGGTCAAAATCCTGCTTTCTTTTGCTGCGGTCATCATCCACTGAATCACGGATGGGGTCAATACTCCCTTGTTGTAGTCTTGAAAAATGACGATGCGAATAGGGCGCTCTTTCAGCAACTGCGATACTTTTTGCAAAAAGCAATTTGTCTCCTCTTCATTCAGGTCGTGAGCGTCCTCGCTGTCAATGCGGAGCATCTGTTGATTGTTGCCCAACACGCGGGTTTTGACCGTCGTGCGTCGCATGGGCGATGCCACGATGCCTTCTGCCGTGATGTCGTATTCCGGGAGTATGCGCCTGAGGCGCTCGCCATCCTCGTCGCGCCCAACCACGCTGCACAAGATGGGAGTGGCACCCAATGCTCGCACATTGAGCGCCACGTTCGCGGCACCACCCAAACGGTCATCCGTGGCGTGGTGCAACACGACAGGCACGGGTGCCTCGGGCGAGATGCGGCTCACGGAGCCAGTGAGATAGCGGTCGAGCATCACGTCGCCCAAAATCAAGACTTCCTGTCCTTCAAGTTTTTGTAGAATATCCATAGGGGATTGTAGGTGGCTAAATCAGTGTCAACGCTCAAACTTTTTTTTCCAATAGCGCAGCAGGCCAGCCACTGACATGAAGGCTGGATTGGCGGCCTCGTAGCGACGCAAACCACGTTCGTCCACACCAAGCGCGGTGAGCTCGTCCGCCACATATTTTTCAAATAGCGGCACGATTTGTTCAGCCGCAGTCTGTTGTTCGGCATAGGGCTTCATCCATTCGGCCCAAGCCAAAAGACGGTTTTCGAGCGCGTTCAGGTGGGTTGTCTTTTCGGTGATTTTGCCAAAATGTGTCAGATAAAGTGTTTCGGCAGGCAGCTCGCGCATCAAACGAATGGAAGCCAACCAGTCTTCCACTTGGATGTCGGGTGGTGGGCAGGGCGGGACTACCGGGCCATTGCCTATTTTCACTCCGGCCACATCTCCGGTGAACAGGCTCGACTCGGCCCCCTTGCCCACTTGCCACGCAATGTGGTGGACCGCATGGCCGGGCGTATGCCATGCCGTGAACGTCAGTCCGGCGGCTTGAACGGTGTCGCCATGCGATGGAGCGGACAACTGCGATGCCTCAATGGGATGCATTGGTCCCCACAAAGCATCCATTTGTTCCCCATATATCATCCGGGCAGAGTTGTAAAGTTTCTCCGGCGCCATCAAATGCGGCAGCCCCTTAGGGTGAACGTGGATGGTGGCGCCTTTTTGGGCAAAAGCCCACGCAGCCCCTGCATGGTCGAAATGGATGTGAGAGAGAAAAACGTGCTGAAAATCGGCCAGTTGCCAGTGGTTGTTTCGCAAGGCTGTTTCCAAGTGCGCCAGCGTGGAAGCGGGGCCGGTCTCTACCAAAACCAAGCCACCGCTTCCTTCAACGACGTAGGAAGCGATGGCATTTTCGATATTCAGAAATCCCAAATCAAGTGTGTGAACTTTCATGGGGCAAAGGTAGCACCAACGCTATACAACACACCCGTCAAAACCTGAGTCGGACAGACACCTCCGATTGATTGGGACGCACTTCAATGGTTGTTTCTGTTTCCCGGTCGTCGTGATAAGCACGGATGAGATAGGTGCCGGGCAGCAACTCTAAGGTGAAAGCGCCACTGCTGTCAGTCAAAGAAGCTATGTCGTGGAACGGTTGAGAGCCTTCCACGACAGTGACCACCGCGTCGCTGAGGGGTAGGTTGTCTTGCAAAACAATGCCTTCGATTTTGACCATTTTTTTGAATGACTTTGTTGGTTCCACTTGGGCACAGTAAAAGGATAAAACGGGGGTTAGCACCAATAGTACAAACCCCCGTTGCAGCAAATGCGGACGACTCATAGACCCAAGGATGCCCAGCTGTTCAAATTGGTACGCACAGCGGGCACGATGCGCGTGGCAGAATTGCCCGATGCGTGTCCGTTGGTGTGGATGCCGACCGCAAAACGGTCAACCCCCGACTTGTACCAAACGGGCGAGCCGCTTTGACCTCCCATCGTGTCAATGTCGTACACGATTCTTCGGCTGTTGACGGATTTGGGCCTCTTGTAGTGGAACCACTGCTGGCTGCCCCCTTTGTCGCCCGGATAGCCGGATAGGTTGAGGGTCATGCCCAGCAGTTGGGCATCATTCAAGACAGCAGTCTTGTAAAGACCCGTGGCAAGTCCCGGTTTGTAGCTGGGCGGCAAGATGATGGCACCGTAGTCGAAATTCGGATTGGGACTGCTGACCCAGCCACTGACTGAGCGGAAATTGGTGGAGACACCGCTGCCATAAGGTCTGAGTGCGCCATTAAGTCCCGGTATGACTTCGATGGAGCGCACCCAACCACCGGCGGCGTGCATGAACACGCAGTGTCCAGCCGTGATGACCGTGCGCGGGCTGATGAGCCACCCTGTGCCGATGTAACGATTGCCATTGGCAGCCGTGATGCGCAAGGCGCATATCGCACGCCAGGGAAAAGATGTGGTCGGGTTGATGCGAACGCGGTCGTCTGTACCGATGATGACCTCGGTCAGGCTGCGTGGTTGCGCGTCGGGGTAGGTGCCAAAATAGGCATCCGGCAAGAATTCGTCTTGGTTGGCTTCCAAATCGGCATCCATCTCTTCCAAGTCCGCTTCTGAGAGCATCACGTCGGCTTCAAGCTCATCGAGCGAGAGAGAGCGGGGTGAGGGCGCGGGCCCAGAAGGGGTGTTCGACACGGCGGAGTGACTGGTGGTGCCGTCGCCATTTTGTTCTACTTCAATCGTTTTTTCAGAGGATTTCATGATTGTTGGAAAAAATTGGAGAAACACCCTTGCTAACACGAAGGGTAGTGCGACCATCAACCTGCCCTGATGATTGAGCACGCAAGCGGCGAAAAAAGCCTCGTTGCGTGACACAAATTTGGGGGTGAGGCCTCATGGATTGCAACGGACACGATTGGCCTTCTTCAGCCGCCATTGGTCACGACCGGACGGCCGAACCGGGCGTATATCTCTCCGAGCAATGCCGGCGGTATCAGGTCGCGGGCGGGCAGTTGTATGTTGGCTTTTTTGAGCCAGCGCCCCAGTGTCTTGGGGCTGATGCCATATTCGATGGCGATTTGCTGGCGGGTTTTTGCCTTTTCCATTGGTGTGCGGTTTTGAGTTGTTTAAACGGGATTTTTTTCATAATGTATGTGAACCTGGGGGGAGCTGAAAACGTGTGTCATTCAGGCGGTGATTTGAAATCACCGCCCGAAGAGATGCCTGAACATCAGCAAAAACTTAGCGTGTCAACCTCTAATTCACCAATAGATATATCCTTTGTCTGAACGTGACTATGGGATGTCATTGACTTTTCAATGCATCCCATAGACCCACTACTGAGGAATTTTGACGAATCAAAGTCAGATGCTGACCTTCGTCACGCTGCTTTGCCTTTGTTCTTGATTTCTTCGTACAGTTGAATCGTTTCCGGTGAGGGCTTCGATTGGAACTCCTGCTCCATCATTTTGCAGCACAGGTTGTATTGTGCTTCCACCTTGTGTGCCATGCCGAGGTTGGCGTAGCATTGCATGGCTCTGCGGTGGATTATTTCCATGCGTGCATCGCGGCCAAGTATCTCGTTGCATACGGCTATGGCCTTCCAGTAGTCGTTTTTGGCGCACAACTGGGCGCTATACAGGTCGGCTATTTGCTCGAACACGGAGCTTAGATGCTGGCGCTCGAATTCGACCCAGCCAAAAGTGTCTGCTGGGAAATCGTCGAGGAAATTGCCCTTGTAAGTCTTGATGGCATCTTGAAGCAACGCATCGGGCGCTTCCCCTTCTTTCCGCAAGTATTCCTGAATTTTTTGGTGCAATGCTTTAAAGGTTAGCACGTCCGATTCTGGGGAGCGTTCGAGTCGCAGGCGGTACGCATTTTTTTCAAAAACCAAAATATCCTGCTCCACGCCTGCTTGGTCTCGCAAGGTGCGGCGGATGTGGCAAAGTTCCACATTGAGGCTCTTGCGAGCAAATTCGGGCATGCTCTCATACTTGTCGGGCCAAAAAGTACGAGCCAAGTGGTCGCGTGAAAGTGCGCGAGGGTGATTGTAGGCCAAATAGGCAAAGAGGTGTTTGGCCTGATTGGTAAACTCTATCCGGCGGCCATTGTACAGCACCCCGAATGAGCCGAAAAAGAAGAGCTCCAGCCCTCGATATGCGTATTCGGTGTCCTGACCCGTTGTGGGCAAAAAGGCATCGGGAGCGGTGGGCAGCTGTGCCATGTCAACGCCAGCGACCACCATACCGGGGGCTACTGCCGCCAACAGCGCCTTGCCCGCCGCATGATTGGACTTTCCGTTTTTCCTTGCCGATGGCTTGAGCCGATAGCCGGGCAGATATGCCTCGTAGCACGCAAGGATATCGTCGCTTTTGACAGGCAATCCAAGCACATCCTCTGCGCCGGATTTTAGGAGGAGGCGGGTGGTTGGGCCAGAATAATCGGACGTGGCTACGATGACAGGTACGTTAGGGTTGCTGCGTTTGCAATTGCGCAGTGTGGAGAAGCCGTCGCTACCCGGCACATGAATCACGACCACCATCCCTACCTCGCTCATTTGCAGGAAAGACTGGCACTCGCTGTCGTTGGCGGCTTGTTCAACAGGTATGTTGCTTGTGTTGCGCAACATCTGCAAGAGGGGGGCGTGGTTGCCACAAAGCAATACTTTGGTATTCGCCATAGGGCTTGAGTTTGGTTGATGGAAGAATATTAATGCCTATCATGTTTGCACATGATTTCAACTTGTGGTTTTTTTTTCAGAATACCTGTTTTGTGATCTTGGTCGCTTGCTTGTTTAGATTAGCAGGAGAGAGCGATTGCGGAAGCCGACTTGGATGAGGCGGGCTTGGAGTGGGGGATTAAAAGGGGGCTTGGCAAAATTTCCGCTCAAATGAACTCTGTGACGCAGAGTGTTCAATGTTTCTGTTTTCACGTTAGCAAAAGAACCTTTTTTTGCGCACAAAAATTACATCCGAACTTAATTTAATCGAAATTTAATTCTTATAGCCCCGTGCATATTTAAAGGAACGAGACGGATGATTTAGTGAAAAAAGAGCGGATGAGTTCGGGGTCATCAGCGATTTCGTGAAGTGCATATTCTACGGCAGTTTGCAAATCGTCCAAATTGAGAAAAATCCGGTTTTTGAGTTTGTGGCACTTGAGGTAATCCCAAAGTAATTCTATGGCATTTAGTTGTGGGCAATAAGGTGGTAGTGCTTCGAGGTGTATTATACCGGGGTTGTGTTGCAAAAAATCTTTTACCGGCTGACCCTTATGAATTGAAGCACCATCCCATACGACCAGCATTTTGGTGTTCGTCAGTTCTTCGGTGCTCAACCAAGTGAAAAACTCCTCAAAATCTTCAGCCTTGAAAGGGAGGCGTTGGATTTGCCAGCACAAATCACCCCGGGTTGAAATCATGCCGAACAGATTCAGATGCTCGCGGCTTTTGAATTCTTGAAGCACCGGAGTCTGGCCCTTGGGGGCCCAAGTTTTGGCGCAAAAGGGCAGCAAGCAAACCCCACACTCATCGGCATGAAACAATACGCGGTTTTCCGCTTCACTTTTTTTTAATGCGACCTATGTCCTCTGCATACCACTTCTGCACCCGCTCTTCCGAACGCTGGCGAGCCTGTTTGGAAGGCCGTTGCAGCGACCATCCGACCTTTTTCAGCAACCGCCCCACATGGGATGGGTCATACTTTACCCCAAAAAGTCGCTCAATCACAACACCAACGCGACCCCGCGTCCATATTTCCCCTTCAAATCCCTGCGCTGTACAACCCTTGTTCAATTCTTCCACCAGGCGCCGCAGGTCTTCGGTTCCTAATTTGCTCTGGGTTCCGCCCGGCGGAAGGCTCTTGTACCAAGCAGGATTGTCTGCATCGTATCGCGCAAGCCATCGTGACAACGTTGATTTGGGTATCCCCAAACTGGACATGATGTCTTGGCGGTTCTTACCTGAACGGAACATCTCTACCGCTCGCAGGCGCATCCCTTCATACGAAACTGAACTCAAACGTTTTTTCATGCTCAAAATGAAGCAAAGATACGCCCTTTGTTCCTTTAAAAATGCACGGGGCTATAATCCCCTCTTCTTGTTGGCGTTCCGAGCTGCTCTCGAACTGTTTCGCCGATTTAATGTTAAAAAAGTAGCCTTCGTCAACACATGGAGTGGTTTTTGTTTGCTTTTTTGCATCTTTTTCGACCTCTAATCCTCAAATCGTTGGAAGCTCACCTCATAAGCTGCATCTTTTCATCTTGAAGCGCTTTTTTATTAATGAGCGAATTATTGCACGTCGAGGGTCTTCCCTCCGACATACACGAATGCACCAGCCACCGCGATGGCGAGTGGATTACTTGGCGTTGTCCGCACTGTAAGGATTACGAACGCCGGCTCAACTGGAAAACGGGCGAAATGAACGTGCGCCGAGGCCGCTCAACGGCACAGCACATAGGCATGAGTACCCGTGAGCAAAACTTGGAGGGTTTGCGAAGAGTGGTCCATCACAACTGATTCACGCTCTCCATATATTCCTTTCTCAACCGTTGTAGCAGCCTGCCTTGGCCAACATTTGTTGGCTCATCTTCCTCTTGGGGGGGCATCGCTTGTCTTATGCGTGGGTTTTCCGTCACTATCTCGGTAGCGGAAAGTTCCAAAAGTCGCCGCACCCTCGGCGATATGCCCGAAGTAGCCGTTTCGACGTACTGAGGCTTATCCTCTATGCTGGTTTCAACATTTTGGGCTTCTTCCTCAAACTCGGCTTTCAGGCGACGCATCAAACTTGACCCAAACGTAGTGGTCGTTTCGGGAGTGGTGGAAGCATCTACCATCTCGATAGATGTCGCAGAGGTTGATTCTGTGTGTGGCATGGCAGTATGCGTTTTTATTGCGGCTTCTTCGGGCAAGTTCAAATCCGATTTTTTTTCAGCAACGTTCTTGGCTTTTTTGGGTGAATTTCCCACGTCTTCATTGAGAAAATGATAGATGAATACACTGATGGCATCAATGCCGTCCCCTTCGAAGGGCCTGTTGTGTCGGGAAGGAAGGTGTTCGATGATACCTTTCAGCGGCCCACTTTCTGCGGTGCGGTAGTAGTCAATGCGAAAAGAAACCTTGCTGGCCGAGAGTGCGCCTTCGGTAAGTTCATGACGAGGGTCTTCTGCTTTCTTGCGACAGTCGGCCAGTTGAACTTCCAGATTTTTTATTTTTTCTAGGAGATGCTCCTCTTGTGTAAGGGCTTTGTCAAGCAGCTTGATTATCTGCTCTTTTGTTCTTTTGTCTTTGTGATGTGCACTCATGGTGTTCGGTTTTTATTAGGCTTGTTGCGGTGGAAGGCTTTGAGTGAAGGGAATTGTCATTTTTTCGACTGGCAAGGCAAATTTTGCGGTCGAAATCGTTTTTTTTTGGCGAAAAATTTAGCGAAGCCAGTCAGGAAAAGAGATTTCCCTTCGCCAAAGGCCTCCACCGCAACAAGCCTATTATAGGTGAAAAGAAAAGCCGCCCCAGCCCCGAGGGGAAGAAGCGGCTTTTAGCGAATCGCCTACGAGCGGGCAGCTTAGGCTGCTTCGTAGAATTCGATTTTGCCAAGTTCGGCGAAACCCGCCACCGGGATGGGCTGATTGCGTTGGTCGTAGAGACGCAGGATGGCCACGACTTCAAACACGCCCTCTGGGATGGAGTTGGCAGGCAGCGTGATGACCACATTGTAAGTGTGTCCGCTGACAGGCACAAAGTTGACGTAGGTAGTGCCGTTGGCACCGAGGTCAAACTCAAGCGGGCCCCATTTTTCAAAGTGCAGCTGCACTTTCCACCTGTTGGAGTTGCTCAGCAAGGGCACCAACACACCGCTGACTGTCCATTGGAAGCCGAAACGCACCGGCTGTTCGCACTGGATGAGTTTGTTGTCAACCAAATTGGCTGGCCAAGGACCAGTGGTGGGAAGTTCCTGAATCGTCACGACGGATTGACCCGTAAAACGAAAGGACTGGGGGGTGGCGAGGGTTTCCTCTACTTGCATCGGTATCATAATGCTACATGGTTTGGAGTTTTACACCCTTTTGCGCGTCTGGTTCAGGGGAGGGGTTTATGCTCGACGCGCCAGAGGTGTAAATCATAACTTTGAAAAAACCGCTGTCTTTTGTTCCTGAACTTGACACAAAGTAACAGGTGCCCCAACTAACCCACGCTCAAAGGCTAATCAGTTGACAGTTAAAACACAACTAATTAGAAGGAAAAGAGAAAAAACGCCTGTATTTCGCATAAAAAACGCCCCATCACTCGATGTTTTCTTGAAAATACAAACGTCGGTCGGTCATGTCAAACGCACATAGCACTCCCTGACCGGCCCGCTCCGGGCGCTCGCTTCCCGCATAAACGCAACCTCCATCAAGGTCTAAGTATTGTTTTTCGGCCAACTCGTTCAGCTGTTGCTCTATGCCCATGCGGGCTAGCGGCGTGTGTCCGTGCAAGATGATGCGCTCGCCCAACCAGTCGTAGCGGATATCGCCGTACCAATGTCGAATCACCAAAAGGTCGCGCTGGTCTTCGAGCGGGTCGAAAAGTTTGAAGTTCAGCCCGGCATGGACGAGGATGTAGCCGTCTGTTTCGATGAAATAGTCCATTTCCCGCAAAAACTCAAGATACGATTCGGGTATTTGATGTGTGGCTTCCACCGCAAAACTGTCCAAAGTCTTTTTGCCGTCCGTTTGCAGCCAATTGTCAAGCCCCGTCAGGTCGTACAAAGAGCGGAGGAGTATGGCCTCGTGGTTGCCACGCAAGCAACGCACGGGGTATCCATCTTTGAGCAAGTCAAAAATAGCATCCAACACCCCTTTGGAATCAGGGCCTCTGTCCACATAATCGCCCAACAGGTAAAGCGTGTCGGCTTTTGACAAAGCTATTTTGTCAAGCAGGGCCAGAAAAGATTTGCGGCAGCCGTGAATATCGGAAATGGCGAATTTTTTCATGTTGTTGATACGCGGGCAGCAGGCCGCCTCGTTGGCGAATGGGAAGTGACTTATTCAGCAGCGGTGCGCTCATGCACCAGCCTCCAACACCATCTTTGTATGCGGGATGCCGTCTTCCAGATATTCCTCCCCCATGGAGCGGAAACCAAAACCTTCGTAGAAGCGGACAAGATAAGTCTGCGCCCCAATTTTTATCGGCCCATCGCCAAACAAATGCCTGCACATCTCGATACTGCGCTGCATCAGCATCTTTCCCGCACCCGTGCCGCGAGCCAAAGGCGACGACACCACCCGCCCGATAGACACATATTCTTTATATGCCAGTCCTTTGGGCAACAAGCGTGTGTAGCAAACAAGTTGCCGCTGCGGATTGCGCCCCATCAGATGCCACGAATCAAGGTCTCTTCCGTCGGCATCCAGATATGGGCAATGCTGCTCCACCACGAACACTTCTTGCCGCAACGCCATGATTTCGTAAAGTTCATAAGGCGTGAGCAGGCCGAATGGCAAACAAGTAAAATCGAGCATAAAAAATCGGATGACAAAGAAGTAATGGAATCATTTCGACAGGTGGGCAAATGTACGAGACTGTTACCTTGATAGTATCGCTCCCAATAGCATCGTTCGCAGATGCAACCCCAAAACTGTCCCAGCCAATCGTGACCAACCGCGACAATCTGTCACGGAATTCTCGAAATACTTAGTCCATAGACCACAAGCATCGTACCTTTGCCAACCATTTTCCCAGACCTGTGTTTCAACACCAAACTTTGTTACATCATGAAAAAACTCATCTTTTTAACTGCCCTTTTTGCGCTTTTGGCCACTGCGCCCGCGCTTGCTCAAATCAAAACCCCCGCTGCCAGCCCCGTCTGCAAAATCAACCAAGAAGTTGGTCTGATGAAAGTTGACGTGGAATACTCTCGCCCCAGTGCCAGAGGCCGCAAAGTCTTTGGCGAACTCGTGCAGTTCGGCGAAATGTGGCGCACTGGCGCCAATGCTTCCACCAAAGTGACCTTTGGCGAAGAAGTCAGCATCGGCGGCACCAAAGTGAAAGCTGGCACTTACGCCCTCTACACCATTCCCGGCGAAAAAGAGTGGTCGGTCATTTTTTACAAAAACACGAACTTCTGGGGCACGCCCGGCAAAGACTACAAAGAGGAAGACGTGGCAGCGCGTGTGAGCGTGCCCGTGCAGAACCTCCGCGATGCCGTGGAAACCTTCACCATCGGGCTTAACAACCTTCGGAACAACGGCGCTGACCTCGAAATCGCTTGGGAATTCACCAAAGTGGCCGTGCCTTTCACCGTTGACACCGACACGAAAGTGATGGCCGACATCAAGAACACCTTGGATGGCCCGCAAGCAGGTGCCTACTACGCCGCCGCCCGCTACTACTACGAGGAGAAAAAAGACATGAACCAAGCCCTGACTTGGGTGGACAAATCGCTCGAGAAGGGCGGTGAGAAATTCTGGATAGTGCGCCAAAAAGCACTTATCTTGGCCGAACTGGGCCGTTTCAAAGATGCCATCGCCACTGCCGAGCGCAGCACCGAACTGGCCAAGGCTGATGGCAACTCCGACTACCCGCGCATGAACGAGAAGTCCATCAACGAATGGAAAAAGAAAGCTAACAAATAATCTGAGGCAATCAATCTTATTGCACGACACATTCGGGCGGCCCCCAAGCAAGGGAGCCGCTCTTTTTTTTTGTCAAACAAGAGCAAGCATCTTCCCGATATTGCTCGTTTCTACTGCTTTAAGTTCTACATTTGCTTAAAATTCAATTTCGTATGAAAAAACTCGCTCTACCCTTTTTGTTCTTCTCGTCCTTGTTGGCACTTTCTCCTCATGTATTCTCCCAAAATGCAGGATGCGATGGCTCGCGCTACAAGAACGACGTGTTCGGTACCGTGAAAAAAACAACCGTGCAGTATGCCACCGCCACCAATCAATTGGGCACTCCGGTCAACCTTTTGATGGATGTGTACGAGCCCGAAGACGACAACCTTGCCGCACGCCCGGTGGTCGTGTTGGCACATGGCGGAAGCTTCATTTTTGGCGACAAAAGCGACATGAGAGATTTCTGCACACTACTCGCCAAAAAAGGATATGTGGCAGCCACCATTCAATACAGGCTGTACCCATTCTTCATTCTGGGCATACCCGACTCGGTGAAGATTTTTGACCAAGCAGTGCGTGCGGTGGGCGACATGAAAGCCGCGGTGCGCTACTTCCGCGAGGATGCCGCCACGCAGAATCAATTCCGCGCCGATGCGGGCAACATCTTTATAGGTGGCTACTCGGCAGGCGCGGTGACGGCACTCCATGCCGGATTTTTGGATAGCGCCGACGTGTTGCCCGCGTTCATCCAATCAGCCATAGATGCGAATGGCGGGTTGAACGGCAATAGTGGCTCAGCCTCCAACAAGACCTATTCATCAGCTATCAAGGCGGTGGTAAATATGTCGGGGGGCATCTATCGCAGCGAATGGGTGGACAACAAGGACATCGCGCTGGCGAGCATACATGGCACCGCCGATGCTACCGTTCCCTACACTTATGGGTTGGCTGCCGGCATCGCTTATCTGGAAGGCACTGGCTTGATTCATCCGGTCGCCGAAAGCAACGACTTGCTGCACGACGTGCAGACGGTGCCGGGCGGCGGCCACACAGATATATACAGTGCGCAGCAAGCGGCCTTTGTGCCACACGTTGACACCTTTTGGGTGAAGGCCACCACGATTCTGGAATATCTGACTTGCCAGCTCGTGCTTTCCAACCCAGCGGTTGACAGAGAGGCGGAGCGTTGGTCGCTATTCCCCAACCCCGCTACTGATGGGACGGTGCGCATCGAACTGCCTTCCGATGTGCAACTTATTTCTGTGACCATCGCTGATTGGGCCGGAAAGGTCGTTTTTCAATCAAATAACATCCCGAATCAAGGCGCCTTGCGTTTGAACAACTTGCCAGCAGGTGTGTACGCGGTCAAGGTACACGACACGAACAACCGCTCGCGCTCATTCGCCGCGCAGCAGTTGGTGCTGACCCATTAACCGCCATTTCCCGCTGAAAAACGCCGCTCCGTAACTTTAACAAAGTCGGGCAGGAATTTTAGAGCCGCTCCCCCCGGTTTGGCATGGTTTTTTGAAATACTCAAATGAAAGGGCTAACATTTGATTGGTTAATTGTTTTCATGGTTATGTTGTGGCCGTCCAGTCGAAAAGACTGGACGGCTTTTTTTATGAGTTTTGGCAGTATTATTCCCAATCATTACAAAACATTCACCTCCGCTTCAATGCGAATCCCGAACTTTTGCTCCACCGAATCCATAATAGCCAAAGCCAAGTTTTTTACTTCCTCGCCCGTCGCACCGCCGTAATTGACCAGCACCAGCGCCTGCTTTTCGTAGCATCCCGTATTGCCCACCCGTTTGCCTTTCCAGCCGCATTGCTCGATGAGCCAACCAGCAGGTATCTTCACGCGCCGCTCGTCGGGTGGCAGGTCGAAATACGGGACGTCGGGGTGCGTCAGTCGGATACGTTCCAAGGTGGCTCGCTCGGTCTCTGGGTTTTTGAAAAAGGAGCCACAGTTGCCGATTTTGGCAGGGTCGGGCAATTTGGAAGAGCGGATTTGAATGACGGCTTGGCTCACGTCGGCAATGGTGGGGCGACTGATGCCATTGGCTTCCAACGTTTTGCGAATGTCGCCATAAGAGGTGTTGATGCGGTGTTGGCGCAACGTCAAGGACAGCGTGACGGCTGTGATGCAGTATTTCCCCTTGCCTTCTTTTTTGAAAAAACTGTCGCGATAGCCAAACTGACAATCGGCCCGCGTAAAATACTTTTCCTTCCCGGTCGCCAGCTCCACTGCCCGAAGGCCGACGAACACATCCTTCAATTCCACCCCATAGGCACCGATGTTTTGCACGGGGGCAGCCCCCACCGAGCCGGGTATGAGGCTTAGGTTTTCCACACCGCCAAAGTTGTGCCGCACCGCCCACAGCACGAAGTCGTGCCACACTTCGCCGCCGCCGACCGTGACCCATATTTTATGCTTAAAACGGCGCGTGACTTCAATGCCGCGAATCGCGTTTTTCAGCACCAAACCCTCCGGCGCGCGGGTGAAAAGCACATTGCTGCCTCCCCCCAGCACGAAAACTGGGCGAATGTCGGAGCGCAAGGCCACGCGTAAATCATGGACACTGCGCACCTCGGCAAAACTGCCCGCCTCGACGGGGATGCCAAATGTGTTGAACGGGAGCAGGGAAACGTTTTTTTTGATTTTCATAAATGCAATGCACGAAGCCGCAAATAACGCAAAGAATGGCCGAGGATAGAACGATGTTGGAAAAAAGGACAATCGAACATATCTTTGTGGTATCACTAAAAGCAACACCACATGAGCACTAAAACCATGTCTCTAAAATTGCAAGAGCCGATTTTTGTTGAACTGGAAACCCTCGTCGAGCAGCTCAATAAAAACCGCAATGCCTACATAAATGAGGCTGTGGCTTATTACAACAAAATTCAGCGTCGAAAACTACTGGCAGAACAGTTGGAGAAAGAATGCCTCGCTGTAAGAGCCGCTGATTACGAGGTGTTTAAGGAAATGGAAGAAATGGAAGACCCTATTGATTAGCCTGCGCAATTATGACCACCATGGTAAAAAAATACGAAATTTGGCTGGCTGACCTCGACCCTCGTTTTGGGGCGGAGCCGGGCAAAAAGCGACCAGTCGCTGTGGTGCAAAGCGACCTCATAAACGGCAAAATCAACACTACCATGATTTGCCCAATCACCACCAAACTTGTCACTTCAGCCAACTTGCTGAGGCTGCGAATCTCTAAAGGAGAAGCTGGTCTAAAAGAAGATTCCGATGTGTTGGTCACGCATATCCGCGCCATTGACAACAATCGTTTTCTCCAAAAACTGGGAGACCTCGACCTGAACAAACAAAAAATGCTCGACCAAAGTCTGCAAATCGTGTTGGATGTTTGACCTCACACATTCAGCCAATACACCACCTTCAACACCAACGCCCTGTTTTTTGGCGAGAAAAAACGAACAGGGGTGTTGGGTACAATTTCCGCAAACGAATTGTCGGTATAAACCAAAAACACATCCGAGACCGGGGCAAAGCGCCATTGCAAGCGGGTGTTGATGTTGAAATTGTTGACCTGCGTATTGTATTGGAAAAAGGCGCTGACGAACAAATTCCGCGAAAATGACAGCTCCGCCCTCGGCCCCAACAGCCAAAAATCCGCCGATGCGTAAGGTTCCGGCAGTTTTATCCGGTTGAAGCTGTACGCGAGCGCAAGAGTGCCAATGGGCTGCCAACGATAGGTCACTGCCCCCTCCGCACGCACGGTATTGCCGTTGAAAAATTGCCCCACAGTCAGGTCAAGGCTCCCCTGCAGCGCGTACACTCGACTGCTGTTCACCCGAAGCTGCGCACCTGAATAGGTGTAGCCCCTATCGCCCGGCAGCGGCTCCACATCCGGTCTGTTCTGATTGGTCGGGTCGAAAGGCTCGAACAGGTAAGTGAAGGCATTGTAAACCGCGAAGCTGATGCTGGTTTGGTCCTTGAATTCCGTTTGTATGTATGCAGCCATGTCGCGGTCGGTTTCCTCGAATTTGAGCGAATAAACCAAGGTGCCGTCCACGCCGATTTGCCAAGTGTTGATGAATTTGTGCTTGGGATAAAACGTGCGCCGTATGCCGGGATAAAACTCTTGCATCCCCACCCGTGGCACAAAGCCAGCCTCCGCCGTGTAGTTGCTGTCCACGTTCATGTAGCCCAGCCAAGCGCCGAAATGTCGGTCGTTGTAGCCAAGATATTGGGCGAAGGTTTGTCCGCGCTGCTTCGGGTTGGGAGAAAAAGAGCGGTGGTAATACCACTCACCCTCCCAGCGATTGTCCTGCGAAAACAGGTTGTATTCCAGCCCGGCTACCCGGTTCCACGGTTGAAAGCTGCCGCGCTGCGACTCGTTCAGGTTTTCCAAAAAATTCTGCTTGTTGACAAAAACACCGCTCAACGCGCTGCGCCCGAACACTTTGCGCTGTAGCGTCGCCATCGTGAAATTGGCTGCGGGAAGCGCCCTTGCCGTGTCCCAGTCAATGCGCTCTGTTTGCATATTGAGCAGCCCCACCCGAAGGTCGTCGGTCAATTTTCCGCTCAGGCGAGCGCCCGCGACGATGGGCACCGTCTCGTTCAAGCCAGTCAACGGATTGCGGGCTAAGCCAATTCTGCGAGAAAAAAACGGTCTGGTGGACGGGAAGCCAAACATGGCGAAGAGGTCTCTGTTTTCAAGAAAAAACTGCCTCCGTTCGGGGAAGAACAGCTCAAAACGGCTCAGGTTGGCCACTTGCTGGTCCACTTCTACTTGCGAAAAATCGGGGTTGAACGTCAAGTCCAAATTCAGAGAAGGTGTGATGCCGATTTTGGCGTCGCCACCGACGTTGCGCGTCCAGCTATCGGCTTTTTCCCGCACCTCCAAAGAATTGGGGTCACGCTTCCAATCCTTCGAATAGCCGCCGATGACGTAAGGAATCAGCGCGACATTTGCGCCGGGCTTGGGGGGCGGTGTCTCCCATTTCAGGATGCCCGTGAAGGCAAGATTGTTCGGCGGGAACTGTTGCGGCACTGGCTGCCATGTGCTGACCTCCCAATTTTTAATGCGGGTGCGCACAAAATTCATCTTCCACGAATTTTCACCCGGCAACACCGAATACCGAAGGGTCTTGAACGGAATCGCCACTTCCACGACCCAACGGTCGTCGTGGTTTTGCACGGCGGATTCCCAGCGATTGTCCCAGTCGAGCGATTGGGTGGTGCCGTTGTCAATGAGCGCCTCACGCTGCACGTTGAGCGGGCTTACCCCGAACAAAAAACCGTTGAGGCCATCTTTCGAGGGGTTGAAAAGAATGTTCAGCACATCACTTGTGCCAGCCGCAAAGTCGCGTTTGAGGCTCTGAATCGTGTAGTCTTCTTGTTTCTGAAAACACACCGCGCCGATGTACAGATAGCGGTCGTCGAAGGTCATGCGGAGTTCCGTGCGGGCAGTCGCCAAGCCAGTGTCCACCGGGAACTGGCGCCTGAAATCGGTGAGGACATCAGCGGTTTGCCACGCCATCTCGTCCAACGAGCCATCCAATTTTATCGCTGTGTCTGATTTTCTGATTTGCAAAGAACGCTCGACGGGTTGGGCAAAAAGAGAGGACGCAACGAGCAGGAGAAGTAGGGGGTACAGTATTTTCATTAGCTCAAAATTTGGGCAAAAATACGATTCGCTCCCAACCAGCATAGATACCTATTTTTGCCGCATGGCAATCCTTATCACTGGCGCCAACGGCCAAGTTGGCCAATGCTTCCGCCAACTGGCGGCACAACACCCAAACCGGCGGTTCGTCTTCAATGATTTTCCAGAACTCGACATCACTGCTCACAAGGCCGTCATCGAATTCTTTCGACGCGAAAAAGGAATCAAGTGGTGTATCAATTGCGCTGCCTACACCGCCGTTGACAAGGCTGAAAGCGAGCCTGCACTGGCCCGTAAAATCAATGTGACGGGGCCGAAACACCTCGCCGAAGCCTGCGCCGCGCACGGCATTCCGCTCGTGCATCTCTCTACCGATTATGTGTATCACAATCGGCAGAATACGCCCTTCCGCGAAAGCGACCCGGTCAGCCCCAAAAGCGTGTATGCCCGCACCAAACTCGCCGGCGACCGCGCCGTGCTGAAAGCCAACCCGTTCGCCATTGTCGTGCGCACGTCGTGGGTATATTCGGAGTTTGGCAACAACTTCGTGAAAACCATGCTGCGCCTCGGCGCGGAGCGTTCGGAACTGCATGTCGTGTTCGACCAGATTGGAACGCCCACATACGCCCCCGATTTGGCGTCAGCGATACTGCTCATGATTCAAAAGGTGGAAAACAAGGACGTGGCTCCCGAAACGGCGGCAGGCATCTGGCACTTTTCCAACGAAGGAGTGACAAGCTGGTACGACTTTGCCCATGCCATTTTTGAAATTAAAAAAATGTCGTGCCGGGTACATCCCATCGAAACGAAAGACTTTCCCACGCCCGCCCAGCGGCCACCGTTTAGCCTTTTGAACAAGGGAAAAATCAAGGCCGTGTTTGGACTGGAAATCCCGCACTGGCGAGAGCGTTTGGCGGTGTGTTTGGGGAGGATTTGAAGGCATCAATAGGGAACATTCCCAAGGCATCATCGTCGTTGTTTGGCATCATACGCGATATCGTGGGCGGAGATGCCAAACATTGGCAAAAACAATTTTGTAAAATTTCCTCCACCAGACAACCCGAACGGATTTGCTGAAGTCTTCATTAAGCCAGTAAGTGCGCATTTATCGGCTTGGTCGCTGCTGAATAGCGACATTTCCATTTTTCACTTGATGGCCCTGAAATGCACCCAATGCGGTTGGCCCTGCGGCGTGCCGCAAAGGGAGGGTTTTGCCCAGCATTTTGTGGCCGCGCAAACTAACAATGATGAAAAACTATCTGGCACTTCTCATTCTCGCATCCTCTCTTTGGGCGGCATGCAAAAATGCCGACGATACGCTCGGCGACACACAGCAATATGCCAATTTCAGCAATTTACAAGTAGGAAACTACTGGGTCTATGAGCGCCATTGGCTGGATTCAAACGGATTAAAACCGCTGGGCATTTTCGACAGCACGTTTGTGGAAAAGGACACCATCATTCATGGCAAAACATACTTCAAGTACATGGATGACCAGCTCGCGTCGCCCCCCGGATTTGAAGCCACCTATTTGCGAGATTCGTTGCATTATCTGGTGAGTTCGGAGGGGCAAGTTTTGTTTTCTTCCGAAAATTTCGTGGACACACTCCAACACCGCTACGAGGTGTTTGTCGGCGCACAGCCCGACACCCTCTGCTTTGTCTATCGAAAAATGACCGACGACAATTTGCTCGTCAGCGTGGGGGCTGGCACTTTTGTCACCAAAAATGCGCAAGATGTCTTTGTGATGTGGCCCGGCTACGACCGGGCTGGCAAAGTGCGCCCCCTGCATAAGCGGTATGCGGAAGGTATTGGATTGGTGGAGGAGACCCTTCCGTTTTATGTGTCCGCCCCTTGGTACTATGTGCGTCGCTTGGTGCGCTACGGCACCAATTGATGTTGCTCCAATACCCCCAGCCCAAACAGCGCAAAATCGTATTTCACTGGGTCCTCCGGGTCGAAGGCTCGGAGGTTCTCGGTGAGTTCGAGCACAGCCAGCCAATCGGTTTGTTTTCGTCGCAGCAGCCCCATTCGTCGCGCCACTCGTTCCACATGCACATCGAGCGGGATGAGCAATTGTGCGGGCTTTATTTTTTTCCAAAGGCCAAAATCCACGCCCGCCGAGTCCTGCCGCACCATCCATCGGAGAAACATATTGAGGCGCTTGCAAGTGGAGCCGCGTGCGGGAGTGGCCACGTGTTTGCGTGTGCGTTCAGGCGCGTAGGAGTGAGCGAAGAAATGGTCGTGAAAACCCCTCAACGCCTTTTCCACCGTGTCGTCGCTGGGAGATAGATGGTTGGCAAAGGCGTGTTCGAGCGAGGTGTTTTTTTGGTAAAAATGTTGGAGAAACTCCAAAAACCAAAGCGTGTCGGTCGCTTGAAAGGTGCGGTGCTTGAAATCGAGGAAACGGGCGCGGTCTTGCTCCAAATGATTGACGATAAAATCGTGAGGCGCGTCGTCCATGAGTTCGGCGAGCCGACGGGCGCTTTGCATGATGGTTTTGCGCTGGCCCCAAGCGAGCGTGGCGGTCCAGAAACCCATGATTTCGCGGTCTTGTAATTTGGAGAACCGGTGCGGCACCGAAATGGGGTCGTTGGCGATAAAATCGGGCGTATTGTAGCGGCGGACGGCTTCGTTCAGAAAGGCGCAAAGGTCTTCCCTGTGTGGAAGCGAAGGCTTCACTTTCGGAAGCTTCGAATGTAAATCAAAAGTCATTGTCCAATCGCTGCTATACCGAGATTAAAGAGGATTTGAACCTGCCCGTTGGCAAGGCAGGGATGCCCTTGATTGATTTGCATGATTTCCAAAGGATTGCGAGCACCGTTCGTTCAAAACCACCTTGTCAGACCCTGTGCTGAGGGGCCTGCCCAGCCAAATGGAAGCGGACGGGGCTGATTTGCGTTGAATATACCCTATTTCTTTACGAACCTGCTGCACAAATTCTATGCTCACGCCTACAAATTCCGCAACCTCACTATCGTTCCATTCTGGGAATTTTTTGATGGTTTTGATAGTGAAAGCACGCTCTTTTTCCGCCCTTCCTTCTGCTCGTCCTTCACGCAAGCCTCGTTTTTTCCATCTTTCTCCGAAGATTTCGGGTATTTCATTAATCCAGTTCCGTTCCGGCTTGGGGATTGACTTGTTTAATTGTTGAACTTCTGTCGGCGGCATATCGTAAAGATTTACGGCGTAAAGAGTGAGGGTTTGAAGGAGTATCCTTTCACGGTCTTGTTCGTATGAGGCTGTGCCAAAGGTAAGAATTTCGCTCCAGTTTTCTTTCAGAAGCCCTTTGTCGTGGGCAAATTTTAGGGCTAAAAACAAATTGCGCAAGTATTCGGTATCGCGTTTTGCCTGAATGAGTTGTTGTGGGATGCGGCTTAAATCGGTGAGTATGTAGTCGAAGCTGGGCACAAACGCGCGCCACTTTTCAGGCACCCCGGGGAAATAGTCCCAGAAAGACTTTTGCTCCCAATTTCTCTGCCCGTGATAAACCACCACAGGTATGATGAACGACAGCGGGCGTTTGTTTTTGATGTCGTCTTCCCATATTTGAAGAAAATAATCCAGCAATTGCAGATGCACTGGCTGTGTCGGCAAAAAGCTCTTGTGCTCAAACAAGAACAGCATTTTGCCATGCTGCCATTGGTCAGGCGAGTTTCATATACAATATCGCTGAACGAGATGCCGAACCGACCGCTCACAAACGCAGCATTGCTTTTGTCGAACACGGAGAAATCGATAAACTCGTGGATTTCATTCGGCGTGTAGTGCAAAAGATAGTTCTTGGCAATTTTGGCATCGCTAAAAAACGCCTTGAACACGGCATCGTGTGGCTGTTCCTTCTTGCGTTGGCGGATTCTTCTTTTTTTGGACATGATACAGGGGGGGATATTTCAAAAAAATCACAAACTACGCCTGCGATTCCAAGCATCATTGATTCTCTTCGATATGTAGCTCGATTCTCTGTCGAACACGCTCGATTTTGCGCGTCAACTCCCGGAAAAACCAGTCGCGGTTTTTTTCGGCGGCTTGACTGATGGGGTTGGATTTTGCCAGCACATGGCGAAACCACGATTCAGTGTAGTCGCACAGTCGTTGGTCGTTGCTTAGCAAAAAATTGGGGTTGCAAAACGCCGAATATACCATGCGCCCCACGTCGGAGGTCACCAAGCCCGTGATGTTGGTATAGACCATCTCGTTGTGGTACAAGTGCAGGAGGCCCGCGGCGTTCTCAGGTTTTTCCCCAAAGCCGAATTTGCGTCCCACCGCAGCGACGGATTTGATGTGATGCGCCCAATCGCTCAGTTTTTCGCACAAAACAAGGGCATCCTGAGGGTTACGAAAGCCACCTGAATAAGTGTGATATTCGATTTGAGCGAGCGTGTTGTCCATCAAGTGTGCCGTCCACAGCTCCGTGCTGTCCATGTTGAGATAGTGCTGCAACATGGTTTGACTGAGGCGGATGACAGGTTGCGTCACCAAATCGAAATCGAAAGGGCGCTGGCGCAGATACTCAAAATCCCAAGTGGTGCGTCCCCAGATGTAGAGTTTGAACCCTATCAGTTCCGGGAAGAGACTATAGGTGAACACGGGTACTTCTGCGGAGGCGTAAAAAAGATGTGCGTTGGGCAATCGGCGAATCTGTTCAAAATCAGTCACGAACCCTTCCAGATAGTCGCTGAAGTCAGACAATTTCCGGGAAAAGGCGTTGAATTGACACACTACGTTGTTGTTTTGACTGGCAATGAGCGCATCCAATGAAATGCGGTAGTGCATTGCGAGGGTCGTGAGCTCCTGCGGGGAAAGGAAGGTGTCGCCACGCAGGCGCCGATAGATGGGGTCTTTGGCCAGATGAAGAATGGCGGAGAGCGCCTCCACTGCGTCGGCACGGCGAGGGTAGCGCGAAAGGATGAGGTCAAAAAGTTGTTCCTGCAAGTTGGTGCCGCTCATGGTGCGTGCGATTGATGCCCGAATTTTCAGAAACCGGACACACTTTTTCTAACATCATGGCAAATAAAAACCGGGTCATCGCACGACAACCCGGTTTGTATGGTCGAATTAACCTCAAAAAAGCACTAAATCCGAATTTGTCAGTGGGCGGCCTTGGCAGCCTTACCCGCAGCTTTGGGTGTCTTGCCCGTCTTGGCGAGTGCTTTGTCCTTCACTGTCTTGGGTGCTTTTGGCTGGGCTGTCTTTGACTTTTTAGGCTCGTGCGGCACCTCTGCGTTTTTCAGCCAAGACTCCACCCAGCCGTGCAGCCGGTGGAGGGTCAGTTTGAACCCCGCCCGATGGTATTGTTGCATGGATTTCGCTTGGCGGAAAGCGGTGAGCAGTTCGAGTAGTCGCTCATTGTCTTTTTCGCCTTGCTCGAGCGCGGAGCGGTACGCCTGTTTGGCCTCGAATTTTTCCTTCTTAGCCTTTTCAAAAGCGTTTTTGGCCGACTGGTGCGCCTTGAACACCGGCGCAAAACCCGCATTGCCCTCCAGACTGCCGTCCTTGAGCAGCGCTTCAATCTTCTTTTTCATAAAAACGGATACAGATTTGTAAAACGATTGGAATTTGACCCTGCAAAAATCCGATACTTTACACAGACGCAATGTTAAGTTTACATTCCGATGAAAAACTTAACATTGGGAGCATTTCAAATTGTCGCAAGTAAATCGGAACGCTGTTCCGGCGTGCAAGAGCGGCAATTTGAAATGCTCCCCAACATTATGACAATCGGGGAACTGCCTGTCCCGGCAATTCCCCGATTTGCAAACTTCGTTTTCAGGTTGGTTTCTTAAAAATCTGCTCACTTCGGATTTGCGGTGATTTTTGGCCTGAGCGTGATTTTGTCGGCTTGCGGCTGACCCGATACGAATTCAATATCGTAGGCAGTAAAGCGATTTCCCTCGAAGGTAACGACCAATGGCTCGCCATTTTTGCCAACCGCCCCTCTCGCCAGTATTTTTCCTGCTTTGTCCTTCACGAGCAGCGTGCTGCCCGCCAGTATTTTTTCGTCAAACCTAATTTCATAGCGCACTCTATCCAAGTCGAACGGACAACTGAGGCAAGGCGGCCAAGGCCAAGGAATAGGCCAGCGAATGCGTTCGCGCCAGGGAAACTCAAAGAGGTCGCGACGTATATTGCAGATAAATAAAAGTGGGTTCAGTTCGCATAACGTGCAGCGCTCGCTCATGATTCTGTACATCTCCCTGTTGCATACCGCACAGAACGGTTGGCTGGCAGTACGCATTTGACAGCTCTGCTGGGGCCTGAAAATTCCTGTGGCATAATAACCGCCCCCTGCCCACAGGCCTACCGTGCCAGCAGGCCCCGTTGTGGTCGGTATCGGCGTGGTGGGGAGAATCAGGTCGGCCCATTTGGTAGTGGTGCGGTTCGTGTTGGCAGTCAGATTAACCTCAGAGGGTTCGCCAAATGTATAATTTCGGCCAGAGTCACTGCCGTCGCACACATAACAATCATATTCATCGGCCAGACCTCCCACCTTGTGCCCCAGCTCATGTGTGATGATTTGCTGAAAATTAGGCGAGATGGAGGAAAAGACCAAGCCACCTGCGCAACCGCCCCACTGCGTGTCATTGACCAGCACAAAGACGGCATCGTAGGCGGGGGCATATCCAGCGGCCTCATAACATTTGGCTGGAGAGTCGGAGCGGATGCAACGCTCGGCCTCGGCGGGAGGGTTGCCATAGCGGCAGTCGAGCGCGGTGTTGCGCGTGATGCCTTGAGCAGGCTTGTCAACTCCGGATTCCTGAGAGATGACATTGACGCGCCAAATATTGAACGAGCACATAGCATCCCTATAGGGAGCGAGATTGCGCATGGCCTCCACGGCCTCGTCCACTTTTTGATTAAAAAGTGTTTGTTCGCTCGTGGTGAATCCATCGCCTATGAACACGATGTCGTATTTGCTGGTCGTGGCACCATTGTTCAGAATAGTCGTGTAATTGAGGCTTCCATTCGGCTGGATGTCCACTTGAGCATGGGCAATCGTAAATCCCGCTCCTGCCAATAGGAGCATTGAGAATATCTTTTTCATAAAATTTTTGGAAAGTGAATGGGTTAACGAATGTTGATTTCCTGAATGAGCTTGCGCTTGGCTCGTTCACTCGCCTGAGTCAGGTCGCCAGCCCCCGAATCATAAAGCCGAATCGCGGTCGCGCCTTCTATATTTGGAATTTTGAGGGGGAACACGATGCTTTGGGGCTTTTCGCTTGCCTGGCGGATTTTGGCGCCCTGAGGGTCTTCAAACACCTCCCTTCGTTCGGTTGCCGGGTAAGTGATGGAGGCAGAGAAAAGCACTTGACCCTCCCGATTCACGAGGTCGTAGGAAAGTTGGCGGCTGGCTTTCGAGAAGCCTTCTTCAAAGCCGCCGCTATATGGTTTTCTGGAGATGGTGCTGATTTTGCCCTCAGCATCCATTTGCAAAAGCAACTGGGTGGCAATTGTGGGCAACACTTCCATCTGAGCGGAATTTACTTCACGACCGGATTCCAATATCCGCACCGTCACTTTGCCGGGGTTGATGTTGGGTACCAATACCCTCAAGCCCACGGAGTCCAACGCCCCGACAATCGGGGCACCCGTTTTCTCGAAAATCACTTCGGTTGATTTACCTGTCACACCCGGGTCGAGATTGCGCAACACAACCATGTCGCCGGGATGGGCTTTGGGCGGGATGACCTCCATAGGGCCTTGCGGAGTTTGTACTTTGCAACAAACCCACAAAAGCCCGGCCATCAGAAAGAGCAATAAATGTCTCATAACAGTAAAGATTGGTTTGGTTAAAAAGTAAACTTGTAACGGTGGAGGGCTTTGAGTGAAGGTGATTGTCATTTTTTCGATCGACAAGGCAAATTTTGCAGTCGAAATCGGGCATATTCGGCGAAAAATTTAACAAAGTCAGTTGGAAAAAGGGCTTTCCCTTCGCCAAAGGCCTCCACCGCTACAAGTCTCGTATGCCTTGTGTCTCTTTATCCCCCCCCTGCCAAAAACGTGAACCCACACACAGGTAAAAATTCACCGCCTTTCCCGACCTTTGCAGCCCAAAAGCGGGAATTGCGGTCGTCGAGCGTCACTAAGAGTCGTTTTTATATGCCAATCAAAATTTTTTTTGATGACCTTAATGACCTCTAACAACCCTAACTTCCCCCACCGACACTATATGTCAAAAGCCACTCTCCTCCTCGAAGACGGCACCGTCTTCACAGGCAAAGCAGCCGGGAAAACCGGCACCACCACCGGCGAAATCTGCTTCAACACTGGCATGACCGGTTATCAGGAAATCTTCACCGACCCGTCCTACACTGGGCAGGTGCTGGTCGCCACAAATGTGCACATCGGCAACTACGGCATTAAAAATCAAGAGATTGAAAGCGACAGCGTGAAAATCGCGGGGTTTGTGTGTCGCAATTTCAACGTGCCATACAGCCGCCTGCTGGCCGACAAAAGCATCCAAGATTACTTTGAACAGGAAGGCGTGGTGGCCATCCACGACGTGGACACCAGGGCGCTCGTGCAGCACATCCGCCAACGCGGCGCGATGAACTGCATCATCTCTTCCGAAACGGACGATGTGGCCGAACTGAAAAAACGACTCGATGCCACACCCTCCATGGCTGGGCTTGAACTTTCGAGCCATGTGACCACGAGAGAGCCTTACTTCATCGGCAACGAAAACGCTCGGTTTCGCGTGGCAGTCATGGATTTCGGAGTCAAGAAGAACATCCTGCGATGTTTCGACCAGCGCGACTGCTACCTGAAAGTTTTTCCGGCAAAAACTGATTTTGGAGAAATAAAAACTTGGAACCCACACGGCTATTTTCTCTCCAACGGCCCCGGCGACCCGGCCTCCATGCCCTACGCGGTGGAAACGGTGAAAAAAATGCTTGCCGACGGAAAGCCGCTCTTCGGCATCTGCTTGGGCCAGCAATTGCTCGCCTTGGCGGCTGGCTTGCCCACCTACAAACTGCATCATGGGCATCGCGGACTGAATCATCCGGTGAAAAACCTGCTATCGGGAAAATGCGAAGTGACCAGCCAAAATCACGGCTTCGGCGTGCTCGAACAAGCCGTCTATGACGCGCCCTCCGTCGTGGAGGCCACGCATATCAATCTGAACGACCACACGGTGGAGGGGATTCGACTGAAAAATCACCCGGCATTCAGCGTCCAGTACCACCCAGAAGCCAGCCCCGGGCCACACGATGCGCGTTACCTGTTCGACGAGTTTGTGGGGATGCTGGCGTAGGGCGAAAGCACAAGCCAACCTCGGCAACATCTCAATAGACTATTAGCACATCAGCATCATGCAAGAAATTATTGAATCTGCTTGGGACGACCGCTCGCTTCTTCAAAATTGGGAAGTGAAAAAAGCCATCCGCGAAGTGATAGCGGCACTTGACGCGGGCGAGCTGCGCGTCGCGGAGCCACAGGCGGATGGCATTTGGCTTACCCACGAATGGCTCAAAAAAGCCATCCTGCTTTATTTCCCCATCCAAGAAATGCAGACGATGGAGGTAGGGCCATTTGAGTTTCACGATAAAATCCCGCTCAAAAAAGGTTTTGAGGAAAAAGGCGTGCGCGTGGTGCCGCAAGCGTTGGCGCGTTATGGCTCTTTCATCGAAAAAGGCGCGATTCTCATGCCCTCATACGTCAACATCGGGGCTTGGGTGGGTAGCGGCACGATGGTGGATACCTGGGCGACCGTCGGTTCGTGCGCGCAAATAGGCCGCAACGTGCATCTGGCGGGCGGCGTAGGCATTGGCGGTGTGCTGGAGCCGCCACAGGCCACGCCGACCATCATCGAGGATGATTGTTTCATCGGCTCTCGCTGCATTGTGGTGGAGGGCGTTCATGTGGAGCGGGAGGCTGTGTTGGGCGCCAATGTGGTGCTCACTCAAAGCACGCACATCATTGACGTGACTGGCTCAAAGCCGGTCATACTCAAAGGGAGGGTGCCAGCCCGTTCGGTGGTGATTCCGGGCGCCTACACCAAGCAATTCCCCGCTGGGGAATATCAAGTCGCATGCGCTCTCATCATCGGGCAGCGCAAAGAAAGCACCGACAAAAAAGTCTCGCTCAACGACGTGTTGCGCGAATATCAAGTGAGCGGCTAACCCTTTTCGCAACAGCACATGAACAAAACCATCGAAATCACGACCACGCAGAACGTAACCATCGAGTACGAGCTGGCGCCCCTGCGCGAGCGGATGCTCGCATGGCTCCTCGATTTGCTAATTGTGATATTCGGATACATCCTGCTGTATCAACTGCTGGGCCGCATATTGGGAGGCTCTGGCGACGATACCATCACGTTTTTCCTGCTCCCCTTGTTGATTTATTTTCTCTACAACATTTTTTTTGAAATCTGGAACAGCGGGCAAACCCCCGGCAAGATGGCAACCAACATCAAAGTCGTGCGCCTCGATGGCAAAGACCCTGAGTGGAGCGATGTGATGCTGCGAGCCTTGATGCATTTGGTGGACACACTCTTCTCGGCTGGCGTGGTGGGGGTGCTGCTCATCAAAACGACTGGGAAAAGTCAGCGATTTGGCGACATGGCAGCCAACACATCGGTCATCAGACTGTTTGGCTCGCAATTCAATTACAGGCTTGAAGACATCCTGAGCATATCCTCGCTCGATAGTTATCAACCCGTATACCCGCAAGTGCGTCGCTTGAGCGAGCGCGACATGATTTTTATCAAAAACTTGCTGGTGCGGCTTCAAAGATATCCCAACAGCGCCCACGCAGAAGCGATGGAGGACTTAGTGACGCATCTCATGCCCCTGCTCGACATCGAGCAGCGCCCGCTCGACCGGCCCAATTTTTTGAAGACGCTGTTGCGCGACTATGTCGTGCTGACAAGGTGAGCGCCGCCCCTTGCGCTATACTTTTTCCAACAATTTGCCCGCTTGCTCCAGCAAGTCCGCCGTTTTGGCAAAGCAGAACCGCACCACCCTTTCATCTTTTCTATCTGAATAAAAAGAAGAGACCGGAATGGCCGCCACGCCAAACTCGGTGGTGAGCCGTTTGCAAAAATCCAGATCAGGCTCGTCGGAAATGGCTGAATAATCGAAGAGCTGGAAATAAGTGCCCTTGCAAGGGAGCGGACGAAATCTCGTGTGAGCCATCGCCTGCAAAAAGCAGTCGCGTTTTTGTTGGTAAAACTGCGGCAAGCCGAGATACTCCGTCGGGTCGGCCATGAAGTCAGCAAACGCGGCTTGCATCGGGTGGTTGGCCGAGAACACGTTGAACTGATGCACCTTGCGAAACTCGCGGGTCAATTCCGGCGGTGCCACGCAGTAACCCGTTTTCCAGCCCGTATTGTGATAGGTTTTTCCAAAAGAATAAACGGCTAGCGAGCGGGCATAGAGTTCGGGATAGCGCAGCACGGAAGCGTGTTGTTCGCCATCGAAAATCAAATGCTCGTACACCTCATCGCTCATCAGCAGCACATTCGTGTCGCGCAGCAGGTCATTGACGGCCAGCATGTCTGATTCGCTCAGGATAGTGCCGGTAGGGTTTTGTGGCGTGTTGATGCAAAGCATCCTCGTGCGTGGTGTGATGAGCCTGCCCACCGCCGCCCAATCCACCCGATAGTGAGGTGCCGAAAGGGCATGGACGACGGCCACGCCACCCATCGTCTCCACCGAGGGCCGATAAGAGTCATAGCAAGGCTCAAGCAGGATGACCTCGTCGCCCGGTCGGACAAAAGCGGCGATAGCGCAAAAAATCGCTTGGGTGCCGCCAGCCGTCACGGTGATTTCAGTGTCCGGGTTGACTTTTGCACCATACATCCGCTCGATTTTTTCGGCGATGCGCTCACGCAAGGCAGGCACGCCGGGCATGGGCGAATACTGGTTGGCTCCACGGGCGATATGCTCGGCCACCAACCGTTGCAGACGCTCGGCAGGGTCGAAATTAGGGAAGCCTTGCGACAGGTTGATGGCGCCAACTTGGTTGGCAAGACCCGACATCACGGTAAAAATGGTGGTGCCGACGTTGGGCAATTTTGAGTTGATTTGCATGGCAGGGCGCAGGCAAAAGCCATTTCAGTTTGCCGCAAATGTAGAAATGACTGCTTCAAGGAGATGACTATCTTTGCGCCATTTGAAGTTAATTCATATTAGAGCATGTTCAAAAATTTTTGGTTAGTGAGGTGGGGTTAGTTCAGAACAACTTTTTGTCAAGCGGCCATTCGCCTTTAGGGGGGGCAATCGCCCGATACCTCAGGGGTATCCCGGCCATCCCGGCGACCCTGTGCACATAAGTGAAAAATTAAGACCGCTTACTTTTGAAGAACGCGCTCGCGTTCAGACATTCCCACCAGATTTTAAATTCTGGGGAAACAAATCGGAAAGGGATCAACAGATTGGCAACGCTGTGCCAGTAAATTTGGCAAAATTCATAGGCAAAGTACTCATGGAATGCGACGAGCTCGTCACCCATCAATACGAATTTGCCAATGGTGCCGAAGTTTTTGCCATGGAACCAGTGTTGCCTTACTCGCCTAACCCAGTTGGGAGCAGATAGAGTGCCGCCCCAGATTAGCTATATTTCCGAAATATCACATCAATCGCTGCCGCCAACTGTCGGTCTTTGTCCGTCACGATATTGCCCGCGTCGTGCGTCGTGAGCTGAATCTCGACAGTGTTCCACACATTGCTCCAATTGGGGTGGTGGTTGTGTTTTTCGGCGGCAAAAGCCACCTCCGTCATGAACGCAAAAGCCTCGGCAAAGTCCTTGAACTTAAAGGTGCGTTGCAGCCGATTTTTTTCTTCTTGCCACATGGTTGAATGTGTTGAAATCTGTGAAACAGGGAAATACAATTGACGACGAAAGGTTCATGCCGCATGAGTTATTGAGCGGCAACGCGACAATTCTCGGTCAAAAATTGGAAAACCGCCAGCGATATTTTGATTTTTGCCCCCCAAACCCGCGCCATGCCCAATCCGCTATCGCTCCATATTTTTGTTTCCTACGACCAAAAGGACAGCGCTGCCGCACAAGACCTCGTGCGGCAACTCAATCTCGCTTTTGCCACAACCAATTTCACACTCGTCTTTTGGAACAAAGAAGATGTGCCTGCGGAGGAATTCCGCGCCAAGGCCAAGGCGTTTTTGGAAAAAACCAACCTGTTTGTCGCGGTGCTTTCCATGAACTATGAAGACACCCCGGATGTGCGCTGGGAAGCAGCCACAGCCGTGGAGGTGCAACGCAGCCACCCCACCCTACAAATACTGACGGTGCAGGCACGCGCGGCAGCGGTGCCGGCGGTGCTTGCCCCCTACAAAACGGCGCTTCCTGCCAGCGAAACCATCGAGCAGCATGGCTTTGCCCGCGACCGCCAGCTGCTCCGGGCTGTGGAGGCTGCCAAAGAGGTGCTGGCTGCCACGCCGCGCTCCAACGACTTGCCCGTGGCCAAAGTGGAACTGCCCCTCGCCATCGAGGATGTGCGCGAGCGCCTGCTAGCTCAGACCGACCGCATCAATCATGCCCCGCTCTTGGCATTGCTCAAGCGACTTATCGAAAGCGTCAAGACCAAGCGCGTGGTACTCGACATCGAGGAAAAATTCAAGCAGCTGCGCGAGCAAACCCGCTTGTCCCAAATCAACATTGACGAGCTGAAGGAAAAAGCAAGGCCTATCGAGCTCGAACTGCAACACCTCATCCGCGAGCTGCCGGAGGCCGACTTGGCGAAAGGCTGGAAAGACGTTTTCATTCGCGACTATTTTCATTTCGTGCCCGGCAGCCGAGCCATCAGCACGGTGCCGCCATTTTTTGTGCCCGCCGACGAAATCGCCATTCCCGATACGCTCAACCTGCCCGTTGGCCCACGCGAACAAGAGGCTTTGGAGCAAATCGGCCTGCTTTCTTTTGAACAAAAAAGCGATTTCCGTCGCAGCCTGCTCTTGGCGAGGGATGCCTTGGCAGTAAAAAATTACGCACAGGCATACTCGCTTTGCGACCACGTTCGCACGCGCATTGACCCCCAATCGGCCCAGCTCTACGAATACCTGCTCATCACTTTCATGCAGAAAGAAACGCCAGAGCGAATCCTGCGGGAAGCCGCCAAGGGCAACGACCGAATGTTGCAATTCGTCCTGCTCTATGCGGAGCGATACCGCAAGTATCAGCGCGACAGCAAGTGCCCTTCTTCCACGGGTTTGCACAATCTGGCCATCGCTTCCGAAAGCCTCTCAGATATGGCCCTTCGGATTTATTATCAATTCCCCAACGACTCGATACTCCACACGGGCAAACACGCGGAGGACAAGCCTGACAACCGAAACACACTCCGCATCATTCTCGACAACACGCTGAAAATCTGTCGCTTGGTATATCCCTCCGAAGAACTGCTGGAAGCAGCGGTGGTGGAGTCGTGTGGCGGCGGCAAGTACCACTGGGTCAAAAACGTGGAGGTGGTGGGCGGCTTTTTCCAGTTCGCGCCATTGGGCAACTACGACTTGTTGGGCGAAATCCAAGAGCTGCTCGATATGTTGCAGGGCATGGAGGCCGATGATTTGACCAAAATCGTGAAGCAAGGCGACCTGCTGCGCGAAGATTTGTATTTCAGTCTTTTCGCCAAGCGCCAAGTGCTGGCCCAGCAAATTGCCGAGGATGAGAAGCGCCGTCGCCCCTACACCGACCAGCGGCTCTCGGTCATTCGGTTTGTCCATGCGTGTTTGCTGGGTGCCGAGATGTTTGGCGATGTGGACAAAGACGGCAGAGGGCAATCGTTTTATCGCATGGCACTCGAATACCTGTTGCCAGAGCTTCTTTTCCCGGCTGCTCAGGTAGCAGGCACGGCGGACTCGTCGCTCCGCTGGTTCGACTTGGACGAGCATGGCACGGTGCGCAACCACGCCGACTGCGCTCAATATGGCTTCGATGCTCAGGCCATCGTGGAAAAAATAGTGCACGACATGGCCGGCAAGGCTGGCTGGCTTCAGGTGCAACCCAATATCAAGGAAGCGGTGTACCTGCTCTTTGTGGCCGACACCAACGCTGAATACGAAGCGGTGAAAAAAGGTCTTGAATGGACGGATTTTCGGCGCTTGAGCGACGAGGATGCACGCCGGAGATTGGTGAACTGCCTCCGCAGATGGGTGATAGCCTATCGAGCATACCCCGAGCGCGGGCGGATTTTTTTGGAAAACTGCGTGCGCGAACTCGTGGGTGACGGCCTGATGTTGTGGCTGCATCACGACCCCGACAAGTTGGCCACTCATCCGCACAGCCGCGCCCTTGGATACGATGCGCAAGCCGCACTGAAAATGATTCACGATTGGCTGCTGGAACAACACCGCCCGGAAGATTTATTCTGGACAGAGGAAAAATTGCGCCAGACAATTGCCGACAACCTCTACACCCAAAGCATCTTGCCGAATTATGAGCGCATCAAGCCAGGCGACGAGCGCCATCGCCCCGCGACGGCCCGACTCCTGCGCGAGGCGATGAGCAACTATCGCTTGCATCCCGAAGCGCGGTTTTTGGACCTCGTGTGGCGCGAACTGACGGAAGAGCGAAAATTTTGCTGGCTCAACATTTCAAAAGAAGGCAAAGAGACTGCATTTGCCACGCTCGGCGGCTTCGACCCCGCTGCCGTGTTGCGCGAACTGAACGAAACCCACCCCGAACGCTTCCGTCTCTTGACGGCACGCGAACGCATCGCCGACCACCGCCACGCCAACCAACAAGAACGTTATTATCGGGAAATCAGCGAGTTTCGCTACGAAAACCGCCGGTTGGAACGCGAAATCACTATTGACATCATCCGAAACATCAAAGGCATTTACCTCTATTTCCCCAAACAGGAATATCTTGAACTGCCACTCCGCGAGCTCACCGGCAAAGGTCGCATCCGATGGAACGCCCACTTTCTCGGCCTCTTCCCGCTTGCCGAAAACCACTACGAAAATCGCTTTTTGGGCTTCGAATACAAGTGGGAACGCGCCGAAATTCGCCGCTTGCTCGACGACCAATTCAGCGAAATGCAGCGCGTTCTGAGAGAAACGGGAGAAATGTGAGCCACCCACTTCACGGTTTTCGCGCCCCAATCGAAAACACCATCGGGATGATTCCTTCCAACCCTTGAATGCGGTAGTTGCCGTCGTCGCCCTTCACCGTTTTATCGAAACAATCGAAAGGGGAATAGGGGTACTCGTTCAAAAACTCGATGCGCAAACCTTCGCCCATCAAGCTGTTCACGACCTCCGAAAGGCTATGATTCCAGCCAAATTCCTTGTACGCTATGCCTGCGGAGCGGTCCGCATAAGTGCCCAACTGCTCGGTTTCGATGACCCCCGTGTTGTGATAAGGGTATTTGAAAAAAACCATCTGCTCATCGAACATCCATACCACCGGGTGAAACTCGGCAATGTAGAAAAGGCCGCCGGGTTTCAGGAAATGATTTATCACCTTGGCCCAACTCGCTAGCTCGGGTAGCCACCCAATCGTGCCATAAGAAGTGAAAACAATGTCGAATTGGCCATCCAAGTGCGTGGGCAGGTCAAAAAGATTGCAGCAGACAAACAGGGCGGGTATGCCCAACTCCGCCGACAACTGGCGGGCGTACTCGATGGCCTTGTCCGAAAGGTCGCAACCCGTCACCTGCGCCCCCAGTCGCGCCCAAGAAAGCGTATCCTGCCCAAAATGACATTGAAGATGCAAGAGCGATTTGCCCGTCACATCGCCCACCTCGCGCAGTTCGATAGGTGTAAGGCTGCTGCCGCCTTGCTTCCATTTTTCCACGTTGTAGAATTCGGAGGTCTTGTGCACTTCGGTGCGAAGATTCCAGCCGTGCCGGTTGGCGGCAAAAAAGTCATTGTAATTGTTTTCCATGATGAAGAAAGTAGTTTTGTGTCTTGAACTTGAATAGTTGTTTCGTAAAAACTTGGGTAGAGGCCCGTGAGACCTACTTTTGGGCGGCTTATTTTTTCAATGAATCTGAAATCAGCCCTTTGCCCTCTACCTAAGTTTTTAGGTCTTTTCTCTATAGTCAACGCATCAGCCCCGTCCGCTTTGCTTAGCCGGGCAAGCCCCTAAGTACAGGGTCTGACAAGGTGGTTTTGAACGAACGGTGCTCGCAATCCTTGGGAAATCATGCAAATCAATCAAGGGCATCCCTGCCTTGCCAACGGGCAGGTTCAAATCCTCTTTAATCTGGGTATAAAATCAGCGAACAATGGAGCCAATCAAGCTTGAATTTACGTTGGAAATGAAATCCTACATCCGTTTGATGCAGCGCGTCATGGCGAAGCGCCTATCACTTTGGGGCATTATCATCGGAGCCATTCTCCTGCTGAACATCGCTATCAATCCCGCAAGTGGCGCGGCTTGGCTCATTGTGGGTGCGGTATTTTTGGCAGTCTGGTATTTTCTGTTTCGATTCATGTTGCAGCGAGCGTTCAAAGCTGCCAAAAATCTGCACGAGCCAATTCGCTACATAGTGGATGAGACAGAAGTCAGGATAGAGACGGCAAACTCACAGGCGACCCATGCTTGGAGCGCGTTCGAGCGAACGAGCGAACTGCCCGAATGGTTCCTGCTCTATCAAAACAAAATAATTTTCAACCCCATCCCCAAGTCGGCGTTCCGAACGGCGAGCGAGATGGAGCGATTTAGGGCGTTGTTGAAAGAAAAGGTGAAATAGGTTTTTTGGTTGGAGGCTTGCCCGGCCAACTATAAGCCTTCAAACCAGAAGCCCTATCTAAGCCCAGACCGTGCAGCCTTCCGTGCAATTCTGGCAGATATCAATCTGGTCGCGCCCCTTGAGGATAGCTCGCCGAAACGCATCGTACGCAGGCGAGTGCCACACATCACGAAAAGCGGCTTGCTTCAAATCGCCCAATCGGTGTTGCGCGTCCTTGTCAAAACAGCAAGGCACCACGACCCCATCCCAAGTGACGACGCAGGCGTGCCAGAGCTTCCAGCAATGGTTGGCAAGGGCGTGCTTCACCTGCCACGAGCCATCGGCGGATTGGCGATAGCGAGCATATCGGCGGAGCGTGGGGATGAGCGGGTTGCCCTGTTGATAGTCATACACTTGGGCGGTTTTGAGTTTCACCTCGTCCACGCCGATTTCTTTGGCGAGCCGATGTATGTCGGCGATTTGGTGCTCGTTGGGCCGCACCACCAAAAACTGAAAAATGATGTGCGGGCGGCGACTTTTCAGTTTGCGTTTCCAAGCCACCACGTTGCGGGCACCTTGCAACACCTTGTCAAGCGAGCCACCCACCCGATATTGTTCGTAAGTCTCCTGCGTGGTGCCATCCACCGAGATGATGAGTCGGTCGAGACCACTTTCCACTGTGCGACGCGCATTCTCGTCGTCGAGAAAATGCCCGTTGGTACTCGTGGTGGTGAAAATGCGGCGCCGGTGCGCGTAGTTCACCATATCAAGAAATTGGGGATGGATGTAAGGCTCGCCTTGAAAATAAAAAATGAGGTAAAAGAGGTCGCGGTGCAGTGCATCCACCGTTTTTCGGAAAAAATCGGCTTTCAGATTGCCCGTGTCGCGGCTGAACGCCCGCAGCCCACTAGGGCACTCGGGGCAGCGCAGGTTGCAAGCGGTGGTAGGCTCTATGCTGACCGTCACGGGAAGCCCCCATTGCAGGGGACGGCGCGTCGAACGGGACAAATAAAACGAAGCCAGCACCTTGGCAAAATTCCAAGCGCGGCGCAGGGTGATTTTGGCGATAAAGTTCAGGCTGTCGTTGAGATGAAGGCTCATGCCGGGCAAAAGTAGGGGAACAAGGGGGGAATTGCGCGTTGAGTGGCGGCCTTATGCAGCCATGCCTAAATTTTTATCGCCGCGATGATTTCCTCCGCCAAGCCCTCTCCCACAAGACGGTGGCCTTCTTCAAGCCAGAAAACGCGCACATTGGGCAACCCCTCGTAGAGATTGCGCAGGGCTTTTTGGTGCAGGAAGCGGTCGTTCAGCCCGATGTAAACATCGGTAGGCAGGCTGGTTTTTTGCAAAGTGGCTTTGATGTGTCGGCGGCGGAGGTAGAAAGAGTCAAGAGATAGCCAGCACCCGAAAGTGCGTTGGAGGCGTTCGGGGCGGTTGAGGTTGTTGGTCAGAAAATGATGGATGAGGGGTGGCACGAGACCTGTTTTGCGCCCCCATTGCACGAGGCGGATAAACCACTCTGGTTTTTGCAAAACCCTGAACAAAAGGCGACGCACCCACATGGGGGTGTGCACGGCAGTGGTCATGCCTTTTGTTTTCACGCCGTCGGGGGAAAGCAGGTAAAGTTTATCAAGTTGTGGGGCGAGTTCGGGCAGCATGGCTTGCGAAAGTCGCGCGCCGAAGCTGAAGCCCATGAGGCAAAATCGCTCACGTTCGTGTTGGGCGAGAATTTGACGAATGATGCCGAGCAAGTCGTCTTTGGTGAACGTGCGCTCCAACCATTCCGTTTGCCCGTGAAAAGGCCAATCCACTGCCACGACGGTGTAGTTTTTTCCCAAGGCTTCTTCCAGCACCGCAAACATCCGCGCGCGGTCGCCAAATCCGTGCAAGGCAATGAGCAGCTTTGGTCCCGTGCCAAACCGGAGGGTGTGTATTTTGCCGTGCGGGTGGTCGTAAAAGACGGATTGCATTGAAAATAGGGTATAGGGCAGCGAGGTTTCAAGTTTGATGAGGGCTGACGGTTTTATTATTGGAATTTGAGGCCGCATGGCCAACAAATCAACTTTCATCAACCTCATCAACGTTCAATCGTCCACCTTGAATTTGAACCCCACGCCGTGGATGTTCTCGATTTTGATGCGCTCGTCGAGGCTGAGGTATTTTCGCAAACGGGAAATGAACACGTCGAGGCTGCGCCCCAAAAAGTAGTCGTCCTTGCCCCAGATGGTTTCGAGGATGAAGGAGCGTTTCACCACCTGATTGCGGTGTTCGTTGAGCAGTTTGAGCAGGTCGGCCTCTTTTTGGGTGAGTGTTTCGGAGTAGCCTTCGGCGGTGAGGCTGAGATTTTTGTAATCGAAAGAATAACGGGCGATGCTGACCGGCGTGCTGGATTTGAGGATGTTGGCGTACTTGGTGCGGCGCAGGAAGATGTCTATTTTCAGCAGCAGTTCCTCGATGCTGAACGGCTTGGTCATATAGTCGTCGGCACCGATGGTGAGGCCGTGTATTTTGTCCTGTTTCATGCTTTTGGCAGTCAGGAAGATGATGGGCACCACCTCGTCGCGCTTGCGGATTTCTTGTGCCAACGTGAAGCCATCCACTTCGGGCAACATCACGTCGAGGATGCAGAGGTCGAATTTTTGCTTCGACTGTATGGCATCGAGGGCCTTTTGCCCGTCCTCGCAATAAGTGACTTCGTAGCCATTGAGTTCGAGGTTGTCGCGAGTCACGAAGCTCAGGCTCTCGTCGTCCTCTACATACAATAAATGTGCTTTTGTGTCGGCCATGTTGGAATGATGATTTGTTGCTTGACGTAAATATCGCTTGATTTGTTGGCAAGAAAGGTGGGCAAACATAAAGAAGATAAAAGAAATCGCCAACCTGTGGAAAATCTCCTATGGTTTCCTGTAAAATTGCCCTGTCTTACGGGCGTGTCATCATGCGATATACTGACGATTATTTTATTGCGGAAATTCAGGCTGGCGGCCATCGTCAGGAAAGGGGAATTCGGCGGCTCTACGAACAGTTTCTCTACATGGCCAAACAGGGGCGGCAGAAGTATCGCTCGCTCGGCGACGATGAGGTGCTATCGGCCTACAATTTGGCAGTGATTGCCTTGCGCAACCAACTGGTGGAGGGTATTTTTCGGGGCGAAAGCTCCATTTCAACCTATCTGACGCGCATTTATTCCAATAAATGTATTGACCTGCTGCGCTCCAAAAACGCCCGACCGACCGAGCCGCTCGAATCGGCACGCGAAACGACCAGCGAAGAGGATTCGCTGAAAAATCTCATCTTGTCCGACCAAATAACGCGGGTGATGGAGCAACTCCAACAGTTGGGCGGGCCATGCAAACAGATTTTGCTCGACTCCGACTATTGGGGCTACAGCGCCGAAGAGATTGCCCAACGCATTGGGTTCAGCAATGCCGCCAGCGTGAACAGCAAAAAATACACTTGCCTGCAAAAGCTCCGGCAGGCGCTGCTGCGCAACGCTGAAATGTGAAGCAAGTGAATGGGGAATTGAAACATTTGGGCATTCGATATGTACAGGCAGTTATTCAGGCGGCGAGTTCAAGTTCACCGCCTGAATATCACACACTACTCTCGCCGCTTATTCCCGCTTTTCTGCCATCACCGTCGGCGCTGCGTCCTTGCCTTCCATGTTTTTGAAGTAGTATTGGAGAAAACCAATCATGTCAGCAGAAGCCGTTCTGGGCAGGTGTTTGTTCCGGCAAAGCTGATAAAACTCCTTCTCTTTCGACTTCAAGGTGGCAATGGCTGTTTTGAGTGCCTCACTATCAACGTCCGACGACATGAGGTAGCGGTCGCGCACGGTTTTCACGCCGCTTTCCGACGAGGGGCTGGCATAGGGCGCACTGACCAAGCCCGCAAAGTCAAAATCGTAGGGCAACGCCAATCGCTTGCCATTAGGCATCATGAACAACTCTACGTTGCGGTGCATGGAAAAATCCCAGTCGGTGTTGCCGATGAGGTATTGGAACATGACCACCAAGGCGGCTTGCTGTTGGTCGAGCGATTCGATTTTCACGCCAAAAGTGCCGTCGGGCGTTCCGCCGATTCGATGCGCCACTTCTTCCTCGTCCTCAATGAAAATGGCAAACACTTTCTTGGTGCCGGAGCCTTTATCGTTGGTGTCCTTCAAGGTCAGTTTCACCAATTTGGCGCGAAAATGCGCATCCGACACCAGTTCGAACATCCGATAGGCCAGGTATTCCTTCACGATGAGCTCGTTGCCCACATCGGTGAAGGTAGTGGGCAAGGCGATTTTGATTTCGTTGAGGGTGTCCAGACCCGCATTGCGGAGGTCTTCTTTGCTGAATTTCACCTTCATCGGGGCCAATTGCGACACTTTGCGGCGGTAGCGCCCCCGTGCGCGAAGCTCCAAGGGGTACGATTTGCCGTCTTTGGTGCGCAGTGTGCCGGGCAAGTAATTGTTGGTTTTTTTTTGCCCGACCAAAGTGGTGAGGTCTGCTTCGAGGGTGAGCTCGCAGGCTTCCGTCGCGGTGAGTTGCTCAAAAATGGTGAGCGGCGCAACTGGCTCTGCCTGAGCGGCAAGGCACGAGGCATTTAGGGCAAAAAGCAGGAGGAGGGCAAAATGCTTCATCGGCTGACATTTTGAAACACAGTAAGTTGATTTGGCGGGGCCGTCTCACAAGTCGGTTGCTAATTGTTCATTGAACAGTGTTCATTTCTAAATAATCATTTTTCCCATTTTTGAATTTAAAAATCAATGTTCAATTGAGTTGTGAGACAGCCCTTGATTTGGCAAAGAAAGGTTTTTGGGACCAATCTGATATTATTTTAACCCAAACAAACTGCGGAAGAATGCCACGATGTTTCCCCATAGCGAAGTGTTGGCTTTTGTGGCAGTGGGAACCGAGGCGAGTACGGCCATTTCGTCGGGTGTAAAGTCTTGCGATGTGACGGTGCCGCTCCACGGTTGGCCGTCGGTGGAGTAGGTGCCGGGAAAGTTGCGCCAGTTAACGCCGTCCGTCGAAAACTGGACACCTGTGCCAGTCGCGGCATTGGCTGTCATATCGTAGCCAAAGCTCTGGCCAGCGGCATAAGAACTGTCTGGAAAGCTACATTGGATGGTGACGGACGATGGGCCTGTTGCGCTGGGGCTATTCCAATTATTGACCGTAAGCCCACCATTGGGCAGATTGCTGTTGCTGAGGTTGGCCACGAGTTTCACATACGCAGGAAATGTTCCTCCGTCGTTTGCTTCGAGTGTGACGGTGAGGTTGGGGTCGCCGACCCGCACTGTTTTGACCTTGATGTTATTCGTTGTTGCCATGGTGTAGTTATTTTATGGATGAAAAAAAGTTGACCAGACGCTTTTTGTGCGGGAAAGCTCTTTGGAAGGATTAGACGTACAAATGCGTGATTGCTCAATGGAATGTCCCGAAAAAGAAAAGCCCCGCTTTTATCGGGCGCGGCTTCTGGAGCGCCTAACCCACAACAACACCCCTACCCCGGCCAACGCCATTGCCAGCGCATGCAAAAGGCCAAAAGACGATGGACGGCTGATGGGCGCGTCATCGCCAATCAGCACAAACGCGCCCCAGAAAAAAGGGTGATTGCGGGTTTTGGCAGACAGGTAATCGAGTTTGGCTTGCCGAATCGCCTCTGCCTTGCCCATTCCTTTTTTCAGGTGCCGATAGAAGTCCTGCATGATGTGAGCCGTTGCCTCATCGTCGGCTTGCCATAGGCTCATCAGCACATTGGGGCATCCCGCGTATTTGAACGCCCGCGCCAAACTTATCACGCCTTCCCCTTTGGCCAGTTGGCCTTGGCCCGTGTTGCAGGCGCTCAACACGGCCAGCTCGGCGTTCATTTTTAGGTTGTATATCTCGTAGGCATGTAAAAAACCATCGTTCGCTTCGTCGTTGCTGCTGCCGTTGTTGGTGTCCTCGCCAATAGCTCTGGTGTCCCCGCCTTTCCTTCCCTGTAGCCTGCTGAATGCCAGCCCAGAGTACATCGGGTCGCAATCGTTGAGAAACCCGTGCATGGCAAAATGCAGCACGCGGGGTTCGTGGGCGCGTTGTTTGAAGTTGGCTTCTGTGGCTGTTTTGCCCAGATATGACTGGCCGCCGAATAGGCGAGCGATTTGCGACACTTCGGCTTGGTTGCTGTGAAGCGCCGCAAAAGTGGCTGCATCCGCGTCGCGGCAGTTGCGCTGGTCGCCACGAGAGGAGGTAGCCACCACGCTGTCCTCGTCGTAGGCGGGGGCATATCCCGCGAACAGTTGGTTAGTGCGAGAGCTGGTGGGTTGGGTCAGTGCCAAGCTGGCCGAGTACTCGTAGCGGAGCACTGTCTGCCGCAACAGGAACGGGAGCTCGGCATAGTTGGTGGGGGCCGAGGGTTCCTTGCTGACCAAGAGCTCAAAGGGCAGATAGGCCAAGTTTCCGTCTGGCACTACCACGAGTTTTTCGGGGATTTTCGCTACGACGGGGGCCAACAGCACGCGATAGAGCGAGTGGGCATCGGCGGCAAACTGCGCTATGGCGGCGGCGCTGCGTCCTTGTTCGGCGGCTTGGTCGCGGTCGCGCAGCTGGCGCAACAGCCTTTCAAAAGCGTGGACAAAGTTGGAGTCGGTCGGTAGCGACAAGCCTTTTGCGGTATGCTGGTCGAAGTAGAACACAAACAGTTCGCGGTCGCCTTTAAAAAATTGCAGCAGGCTAGTGTTGGGCGGAAGGCGCTGTTGCAACGCCGAGATGGTGAGTGGGGGGGCGTTGTATTTGATTCGATAATACTCTGGGTACGATTGCTCCAGTCGGGCGAGCAAAGCTTCATTGGCGCGACGTCGTTCGAGGATGTTTTTTTGCCAAAGCAAGATTTTGGTGGTGTCGGGTTGGGGTCTTTGTTGTTCGCGGAAAATTTGTCTTTTGTAAAAAGCGATGTCAATTTTCAGCGATTTTTCTTGTTCCAAAACAGAGTCAGGTATGCCTGCCTGCTGGCGGGCAGCGGCGTCGCGGAGGGCTTCAGCCAACAGGAGGGCCTTGTTTTTTTCGGCATACTCGAAGGCTTTTTCCAAATATCGCAAGTCGCCCGTGTTGCGGTGCAGTTGCATGGCTAACGCGATGGCGTTCTCCATGATGGGTTGTGCTTCCTCGTTCCAGAATTGACGCGAGCCTTCCTGATATTCTGCCCGCATGCTGTCGAGCACGCCGGCTGCCAAGTCATAAGTTGACAGTGCTGCTTCCAAAAACACGGGGTTCGACTCTGCTGCAGCCAGTTCGCGGAGCGTTTCGCCTTTGTCGCGGAGGGTGAAAAGGAAATCGAAATAGGCATTCACGCGCTGTGGGGCGGGATTGGCCAATATATCCTGGTGTGGGAAAGAGTCGGTCAGGCTGCGAAGCGCCTGCTGGTGGCAGGCCAACGCGCCACGCAAATCGCCTTGTCGTTGCGCTACGATGCCCAGATGCCGGTATGCCTTGCCGAGGTTGGGGTGGTTGGGGCGATAGCGTTCGATGGCTTTTTTCAGATAAGCGGTGGCTTCGGGGTAGCGCCCCATCATCCGATAGGCATAGCCGAGGTTGTGCCAGACGTTTTCTATTTCGCGTTCGATTCCGTTCTTTTTGTGTACGGCAAGTGCCTTTTGCAAGTATTCCAGTGCTTTTTCGGGTTCTCCATTTTCCACATACACGTTGGCCAAGTCATTGTAAGCGACGATGTAATCGTGCGGCAGTTCTCCCGGAAAATGTTTTTCCAACATGGAGAGGGCTTCGTGGGCATTGGCGATGGCGCGAGGGTAATCTTTTTTCCGATACCAGATAGCGCCCAAGTTGCCGTAAGTCCATGCGAGGTCGGCGGGGTCGGTCTTGGGGTTGGAGCGGTATAGTTGAAGGGCGGACTGGGTGTATTCGAGCGCGCGGTCGTAGTCGCCGCGGCGGAGGTAGTATGCGCCGATGTTGTTGCTGGCGATGGCTTGGGCGGCGCGGTCGCCACTTTTTTCGTAGAAAGCGATTTCTTTCAGGCCGTATCGAATGGCTTCCTCGTAGTTGCCCAATTGGTCAAAAATGGCACCTGCCACATTGAAGTATCCGCCCCAGAAGGTGCTGTCGGGATGGATGTGTGCTCTTCCGAGTTGTTCGAGTTGGGGAAAGGTGGCGGCGGCTTCGGCGCTTTGATTCAGGTAGTAGCAGGAGCCGAGGTAATGGATTTGTGCGTTGCCCCATGCCTCCCAATTGGCTGTTTTTTCCGCTGCGATTATAACCCGTTGCGCCAATGCGAAGGAGCTGTCGTATTCGCCCTCTTCAAAGTACTTGCCCGTTTGTTGCAACCAACCCGTTATGTCGGCTGCTTGCTCGTCGGGAGCACGCTCGGAAATTTGGCTGCACAAGGCCAACCCCAGTGCAAGCGTAGCCAGCCAGAGTAGAGGAGTTCTCATAAATATGTCTGGTTTTTTAGATTTTCGCCAAATGTATGGACATTGTTGGATAATGCAGGGCGGGCAAATAAAATTCATAAAAAATCCACATCGTTGAGATTTTTGCCCCGTCAGCCGTCTAAGTTCGTGTCGGCATCAAAACGACTTCGCACCATGAATGAAATCCTCTATGAGTTCCTTCGGAAATACCGCCTGCATCAACTTTCGGCGGAAGAGCAAACTGCTTTTGAGCAACGCCTGACCGACGACCCTGCTTTCGCGCAGGAAGTGTCGGAATACGCGACGATGCTCGCCGCCATCCAACAGGAGGGCGACCGCCAGCTCGAAGCTCGGCTGTCGGAATACGCCCAAGAGTTGCTGCAAGCAGAGAAAGAACCTGTTTTGCAAACTTCCAACGTGCGAGCCATGAATACTTATCGCAAATTCTTCTATGCCGCTACCGCCGTTTTGGCGCTGCTGCTCGCGGCCCTTCCTTTCTTGCTCAACGAAGGTCCCGGCCAAACGCCTGAGCAACTTTTTGCCGCACACTTTGCGACACCTGCCGCCCCCGCCGTGCGCGATGCCGCTCCTTCAGCATGGCAAACGGCATACGCTCAGGGCGACTACGCTGCTGCCGTCGCTGGGCTGCAACAATTGCTTGGCGACGCGTCGTTCGCCCGCCGCTCCGAGGCGTTGCTCTATCTCGGTGTGTCGCAATTGGCGCTCGGCAAGGCCGATGAAGCGTTGGCCGCTTTGCGGCAAGTCAGCAGCGACAGCTACGACTGGGATGCTGCCCAATGGTACACCGCCTTGGCCTTGCTGAAGGCAGGCAAGGTGGATGAGGCCAAAATCATTGTGGACGATGTGGTGCACCAGAATGGGCATCCTTTCCAAAAGGAAGCAAAGGCGCTTAAGGCGCAACTTTGAAGATATGTGCCTTGCCTTGATGGTAGAGGCCGTCTCATAAGTGCGACTTGTGAGACGGCCTCATCACTTGCTCCGTAGGCGCACTACTGGGCAAATCATTTCTTCCAAACTGATGCCTCCGTGTTGGAAGGTGTTTCTGTAATAGTTGTGGAAATGGTTGTAGTTGTTCGGATAGAGAAAGAAGTAATCCTCTTTGGCAAAGATGAACGTGCTACTGATGTTGGGGCGCGGCAGGCCTGCTTGCTTGGGGTCGCGCACTTCGAGCACGTCACGGCGCTCGTACTGTAGGTTTCGACCTACTTTGTAGCGCAGGTTGGTGGTCGTCTCGCGGTCGCCGACCACTTTTGAAGGGCTTTGCACCCGGATGGTGCCGTGGTCGGTGGTGACGAAGAGTTGCACGTCGCGCCCTTCGAGTTTTTGAAGTGCCGTCCAGAGCGGCGAGTGCAAAAACCACGAGCGCGTGAGGGAACGGTAGGCGCGTTCGTCGCCCGCAAGTTCCTTCAACACCTCCATCTCGGTGCGGGCGTGGGAGAGCATATCAATGAAGTTATAGACGATGACCGTCAAATCATTGTTCAAGTAGTTGAGAATGTTGTCGTTGAGTTCTTTGCCGTGATTGACGTTGGTGACTTTGAAGTAGTCCCATTTCACGCCTTTGCGAAACACGCGCTCGAGTTGTTTTTCCAGAAAGAAATCTTCAAACAGGTTTTTGCCGCCCTCGTCGGTGTCGTTTTTCCATTTGTCGGGAAAGGCCAGCTCGATGTCGGCGGGCATCATGCCAGCGAAAATGGCATTGCGGCTATACTGCGTCGCGGTGGGCAAAATACTGAAAAAATAGCCTTCGTTTTCCGTCCTGAATTGCTCGTTGACGAAAGGCTCGATGACTTTCCATTGGTCGTAGCGGAGGTTGTCGAGCAGTATCACAAGGGTCGGCACCCCCTTCCCGATATGTGGGAATATGTGCTTGCGCATCATGGAATGCGACATCACGGGACCGACTTCCTTGTTTTTGTCCACCCAGTCGAAGTAGTTTTTCACGACGTATTTTGAAAACTCCACGTTGGCCTGCTGCTTTTGCTGAGCGAGGATATCGCCCACTTCGGCTTGGTTGGCATCGAGGCGGAGCTCCCAACCCACGATGCGCTTGTAGGCATCTACCCATTCCATGTAGTCGAGGCCGCCAGTGATTTGCATGAAAATCTGGCGGAACTCCTGCTGATAGTCCATCGCTGTTTTTTCGCGCACGAGCCGCTTGTTGTCAATGATTTTTTTGAGCGTGAGCAGGATTTGGTTGGGGTTGACGGGCTTGATGAGGTAGTCGGAAATTTGGGAGCCGATGGCTTCTTCCATGACGTGCTCGGCTTCGTTTTTCGTAATCATCACCACTGGCACCGCTGGGTTGATTTCCTTGATTTTTGGCAGCGTTTCCAGCCCGGTGAGGCCGGGCATGGATTCGTCGAGGAATATCACGTCAATATCGTTGGTCTGTTCCAAGTAAATCTCCACCGCATCGTGACCGTTGGAGGCCGTTACCACGTCGTAGCCTTTGGTTTGGAGAAACATGAGGTGGGGCTTGAGCATGTCAATCTCATCGTCGGCCCAGAGAATTTTGATTTTGTCCATTATGTTTTATTTGCGCTGTTTGTCGCGTTGCAAAGGTGTGAATTTTAACAAAAAAAGTGACTATTTAGGTGAAGGTAGAGGGTGGAGGGTGGAAGGTAGAGGGTGGAGGGTGGAAGGTAGAGGGTGGAGGGTGGAAGGTAGAGGGTGGAGGGTGGAAGGTTGACTTGTCCTAAAATAGGTTTACACAAAAAGTAAACTAAAAACAGGACAAAGATGAAAAAAGCAAACCATTACTCGGATCAATTCAAAAAGCGGGTAGTAAACGAGGTTTTGTCAGGCGAAGAGAGCCTGGAGTACTATCGTCGGAAATACCGGATAGGCGGAAGTATGACGATATCCAGGTGGATTGATAAATTTGCGACGGAAGAACTCGTACCCATGTCAACAAAAAGAAAAGACAGCGAAGAAGTGGCCGAACTAAAGGCCGAGTTGGCCCTATTGCGACGGGAGTTGGCGGATGAGCGCCTTCGCAGAGAGGCTTATCAATTGATGGTCAAGATAGCGGAGGAGGAGTTTGACATCCCGATCGAAAAAAAGTTTGGTGTCAAACAGCCCAAAAAATGAAGGACCTGCATCCACAAGTACCGCTGGGGCACTTGTGCGGGTTGTTTGACAAGAGTCGCCAAGCCTTTTACCAAAGGCAACAGGTCATATATGAACGGGCGCTGGAGGAGCACCTTGTCCTGAGCGAGGTTCGCAGCATCCGCAAACGGCAACCTCGGATAGGCTGTAGGAAACTCGTGGTGAAGTTGGAAGAAAGAGGGATCGAGATAGGCCGCGATGCGCTTTTTGACATGCTTCGGGACAACGGGCTGCTGGTAAGGCGGCGCCGGAACGGGACAAGAACCACCAACAGCAGCCATTGGCTGCGGAAATACCCCAACCTGATCCGGCACTTTGAGGCCATGCGCCCCAACCGGCTTTGGGTAAGCGACATCACGTATTTGGAGACCGAGGAAGGCTATCTGTACCTGTTTTTGATAACAGATGCGTGCTCCAAAAAGATACTGGGCTTTGCACTTGCGGACAATCTGGATGCGGACAATGCAGTAGAGGCACTGAAAATGGCCCTCAAAACGATGAAAGAGGACTGCTCCGGCTTGATCCATCACTCGGACCGCGGCGTGCAGTATTGTTCTGACAAGTATGTGAAACTGCTGAACAAGCACAACATCCTGATCAGCATGACGGAAAACGGGGACCCGCTGGAGAACGCCATCGCAGAGCGTGTCAACGGGATTCTGAAGGATGAGTGGCTATATGACATGGGCAAAATGGACAAGTCCACCATGCGCAAGATCATTCCACAAATCGTCCACATTTACAACGACGAACGCCCGCACCTGAGCATCGATATGTTGACCCCAAACGTAGCGCACAGCATGAGCGAAAAACTGAAAAAACGTTGGAAAAACTACTACCGGACTTCCGATCAGACAGAGAAATCCAGATTGGGGTTTTCCACAAACTAACATTTGTAAACTTTTTTTAGGACGGGTCAGGTAGAGGGTGGAGGGTGGAAGGTAGAGGGTGGAGGGTGGAAGGTAGAGGGTGGAGGGTGGAAGGTAGAGGGTGGAGGAACGCTATGTGGCGTGGGTTATAGCCAACGCAAATCAGCCCCGTCCGCTTTGCTTAGCCGGGCAAGCCCCTGAGTACAGGGTCTGACAAGGTGGTTTTGAACGAACGGTACTCGCAATCCTTTGGAAATCATGGAAATCAATCAAGGAAATCCCTGCCTTGCCAACCGGCAGGTTCAAATCCTCTTTAATCTGGGTATAATTTTGCAGGGGAAAAAACAATTTTGGTATTTGCGGGCAATTGGCGGTCAGATTCAACAATTTAATGCCCCGCACACCGAAATCACCTGACCGCTGATGTAGGCGCCCATGTCGGAAGCGAGAAAAACGCAGGCATTCGCCACGTCGTCGCCAGAGCCAAAACGCTTCATGGGTATGGCGCTGAGATAGCCCTCCTTCGTTTTTTCGTCGAGCGCGTCGGTCATTTCGGTGGCGATGAAGCCGGGCGCGATGGCGTTGCAGCGAAGCCCCCGTGAGCCGTATTCCTTCGCGATGGATTTGGAGAAGCCTATGATACCCGCCTTGGAAGCGGCATAGTTGGCTTGCCCGGCCTGCCCGAACACACCCACGACGGAGCTCATGTTGATGATGCTGCCGCCGGCGCGTATCATGGGTTTGAGGGCGTGTTTGGTGAGGTTGAACACTGATTTGAGGTTGGTTTGAATCACCTCGTCCCATTGTTGCTCGGTCATGCGGAGCATAAGCGTGTCGCGGGTGATGCCTGCGTTGTTAATCAACACATCCAACTTGCCAAAGTCCTTTACGACTTCGCCTACAAGGGCCTCGGCTTGGGCGTAGTCGCCCGCGTCGCTTTGGTAGGCTTTGACTTTGGCGCCCAATTCGGCGGCGAGTTTTTCCGAGCGTTCCTTGGAGGAAGCCGAGACGTAGGTGAACGCGACCGTTGCGCCATGTTCGGCGAATTTGCGCACCAGCGCCTCACCGATGCCACGCGAGCCGCCTGTGATGAGAGCAACTTTTCCTTCGAGTAATTTCATGTTGTGGTGGATGTGTTGAATGGTGGATTTGGTGATTTGTCCGAACGGGCAAAGTTGGGAAATCTGATTTAATTCTGATAGCATTGAGAAAAATGCCTGCTTTTGAACTTCCAACACAAGCCTTTCGTTCTTTTGCGCCAATATCTCAACGCCTCAACACCTCAACGCCTCAACAATTTTGACAGACGCTTACGCTGCCCTGCGCATCCCCGACTACCGCCGCTTTCTCGCCATGCGGATGATGACCACGCTGGCCATCCAAATCATGTCGGTTTCAGTCGGCTACTTCGTCTATGACCTCACCAACGACCCGCTGATGTTGGGGTTCATAGGGCTGGCAGAGGCAATCCCTGCCATCGGTATCAGCCTTTGGGCGGGACACTTGGCGGATAAGTATAATCGGCGCAACATCCTGATTGGTTGCATCCTTACGCTTTTCCTTTGTTCCGTTGGGTTGTTGACTTTAGCCGCTTGGCGAGATTCCCTGCCCCAGGCGACCCTGTTGGCGGGCATTTATTCGGTCATATTTTGCACGGGCATCGCAAGGGGTTTTTTTAGCCCGACAAATTTTGCCTTTTTGCCTCAATTGGTTGACCGAAAATTATTGCCCAACGCTATCGCTTGGAACAGCAGCACCTGGGAGGTGGCCAGCATCACGGGGCTGGGGCTGGGTGGCATATTATACGGTTTTGCTGGGGTGTCGTTCACTTTTAGCGTGATGAGCGTGCTTTGTCTGCTCGCCTTGATTTTTGTGTTTCAAATCGCGCCACGCCCTGTGCCGACTACCGACCATTCGGAGCCTGCGGTGGAACGCATCAAGGCGGGTTTGCACTTCGTCTTTAGCAATCAATTGCTTATCGCCGCCATCGCGCTTGATTTGTTCGCTGTGCTGTTTGGGGGAGCGGTGGCGTTGTTGCCGGTATTTGCCAAAGATATTCTGAAAGTGGGGCCGGAAGGCTTGGGCATTTTGCGGGCGGCGATGTCGCTGGGTGCCATCGGCATGGCGTTCGTTATCGCTCACCGGCCTTTGGGGAAAGGCGCGGGCAAATTGATGCTCGCCTGTGTGGCAGGGTTTGGCGTGTGCATCATTGGGTTTGGGTTGTCGCGGTTGTTTTGGCTGTCGTTTTTCTTCCTGTTTTTGGCAGGCGTGTTCGATGCGGTGAGTGTGTATGTGCGCTCGTCGCTGATGCAACACCTCACCCCTGAGCACATGAAAGGGCGCGTGTCGTCGGTCAATTCGATTTTTGTCACCTCATCCAACGAAATCGGGGCCTTCGAGAGTGGGCTGACGGCCAAACTGATGGGCACGGTGCCTTCGGTGGTTTTTGGCGGCACGATGACGATTCTGATTGCGGTCTTTACTTGGTGGCGAGCGGCGCAGTTGAGGAAGTTGGATTTTGAGGAAATCAGAAAGTGATGCCAACCTTCTGGTTGGCGCGCTGACGGCGGTAAAAAATGGCGTCGTGGTAAAAATTTGTAAACACTTTCGGCAACTACTTGAGCAGGGGCAGCGTCCCGGAATGTGTTTCGGGCGCTGCCCCTGTCTGAATGGTTACAAATTTCGTTAGAAGGCGGAGGGTTGCGAGATTGATGCCTTCGTTGGCATCCTCGCCAGCAAAATAGACTTGTTGCGGTGGAGGGCTTTGAGTGAAGGGGATTGTCATTTTTTCGACTGGCAAGGCAAATTTTGCAGTCGAAACCGGGCATATTCGGCGAAAAATTTAACAAAGCCAGTCGGAAAAAGGGCTTTCCCTTCGCCAAAGGCCTCCACCGCAACAAGTCTAATATAACGGGATGAGTACTCGGGCTTGACCACTCGCTCCGCCGTTTGCTGTTGGCAGGGACGCCAACATCGGCAGAAAAGGCGGAGGATTACGAGATTTTTTCGTGGTAACGCCAACCTTCCGGTTGGCACGCAACGTTCGGCCAACCAGAAGATTGGCACCACTACCAATCCTTCTTCACTCGCGAAGGCTTGGTGGAAGGCGCGAGGGTGCGGTAATCACGGGCGCTTTTTTCTTCATCGGGCACTACGAGCGTTTGTAGGATATGCTTGGCCGCGTCGGGGGAGAGGCCTGCGGAAGGTTCCTCTTTCTTGAGGGGTTGCTGGGCTTGGTCGAGATAGTTGCGTTGAGGCTTGGGTGGCGGCGGCGGCGGGGGTGTTTTTTGAGGCGGCGGCGGTGGCGGCGGCTCCTCCTGTTCCTTCAGTTTCTTTTTGGCGATTTGCAGGTTCTTTTTGGCATCGAAGCGGTTGGGCTGCTGACGCAGGCTTTTTTCATAAGCGGCAATGGCTTCCGCGTATTTCCCTTGTTGCAGATAGGCATTTCCCAAATTGAAAAATGCTGCCGAGCGTGCTTCGGGGGTAGCGGCGGCGGCGGCTTTTTTGAACGATTCGGCGGCCACCTCATACTTGCCTTGTTGGTAGGCAGCATTGCCGGCGTTGTGCCAAGCCGATGCGCTTGGTGTCGCTTTTCGATAGGCTTCCTCTGCCGCGCTCCACGATTTTTTGTCGTAGTGGCGGTCGCCTTCGCGCATTTGCCGATGGGCTGACTGGGCGAGCGATGCTGCCGGGCATAGCGACAACGCAGCGATGACAAGATGTCGAGACAGTGCGTTTTTCAAGAATGTAATTTGATAATTGTCAATGTGATAATTCCTATATTTCAAGACAGGTTGTGATACATACTGCTACCGGGCATTTTCAAATTTGCCACGAAGGCACAAAGACGCAAAGTAATATGCTCGTTGACTTGCGGCATTTTGCGCCTTTGTGTCTTTGTGGCCACGCTACCGGGCATTTTCAAATTTGCCACGAAGGCACAAAGACGCAAAGTAATATGCTCGTTGACTTGCGGCATTTTGCGCCTTTGTGTCTTTGTGGCCACGCTACCGGGCATTTTCAATTTTGCCACGAAGGCACAAAGACGCAAAGTAATATGCTCGTTGACTTGCGGCATTTTGCGCCTTTGTGTCTTTGTGGCCACGCTACCGGGCATTTTCAATTTTGCCACGAAGGCACAAAGACGCAAAGTAATATGCTCGTTGACTTGCGGCATTTTGTGCCTTTGTGTCTTTGTGGCCACGCTACCGGGCATTTTCAATTTTGCCACTAAGGCGCAAAGACGCAAAGTAATATGCTCGTTGACTTAATGTCCAGTAGTGTGGTTGTGATATAGTCAACGCAAATCAGCAGATTTTGCATCACTAACTTTTTTGCCACCACACCCATTCTTCCACGACCAGCAATAGCAGCGCAAGCAACACCAACCAATGGAAATAGGAGACATGCTCGGTGTAGGCTCGCGCTTCCACAGTGGTTTTTTGCAATTTCCTCACCTCGTCGGTCAAAGTACTCACAGCCCTCCCATCATCAGCGTTGAGTGTCAGGCCGCCACCAGCCTTGGCGATATCGCGCAGCAACGCCGGGTTCGCATTGGTGCGCACCACCTGACCTGTGAAGTCGCGCTTCAGGCCACCATTGGGAAGCGGGATGGTCGCATTGGAAGCCGAACCCACGCAAACGGTATGCAAGGTGATGCCCTCCGAACGGGCCTTGCTGGCACGAGCGAGCAAATCGGCCTCGTGGTGTTCCCCGTCTGAAATCAAGAGCAAGGCACGGCCCGCCGGCGAAGCCGAGCTGAACAAGCGGGCACCCAAATCAATTGCCGCACCGATGTCGGTGCCTTGGTCGGTGATGAATTGAGTGCTGGCATTGCGAGCAAACAACATCAACGATTCCACATCTGTGGAGAGCGGCATTTGGATGTAGGCATTTCCGGCAAAAAAAATCAGGCCAAGCCTTTCGCCTTTGAGTGCCTCCGCCAATTGCAGAATGAGGCGCTTGGCCTGCTCCAATCGGCTGGGCTTGGCATCTTGTGCCAGCATGCTTTGCGAAATGTCGAGGGCAATCAGCACATCCGCGCTTTGTTGCGGCGGAGGGGTGCGTCGCACGGCTTGTTGTGGATTGGCAATGGCGATGGCCACCAATGCTACCGCTGCCGCAAACAGCGCATTTTTTACCCAAAAGCGTTTTTTGGAAAAGCCCAACATGAGTCGCTGTGCCAAAGCGGGCGAACCGAGCCGCTGCAAGGTCTGCTGTCGCCACCGCCAATAAACCCATAGCAAAAACGCCTGTAAGGCAACGGCCCACAGCAAATGAAGGAGTATTGGATTTTCAAATCGAAACATGGTTGTTGAGAGAGGTTGAGGGGGTGTATAAAAGTTATGAGGTAATCACGCGCAGGGGGCCCCATCGGAGCAGCATTTCCAGCACCAACAGGCAAAACGCCGCGTCGAGTAGCCAGAAATAAAGGTCGAGGGTGTGATGCACCGTACTGGTGGTGATTTTTGTTTTTTCCAAACGGTCTATTTCGGCATAAATACCTTGCAAATCGCCAGCGGAGCGTGCGCGGTAAAATCGGCCCCCGGTCAGCCGTGCCACATCCTCCAATAGCTGGGTGTCAAAAATCATCGTGCGGGCCGCGAAGACAAACGAACCATCCAGATTTTGAAACGTCGGCGACATCACCGTGCCGTCGGTACCCAGCCCAATGGTATAGACCTTTATCCCCAACGCGCTGGCGATTTCGGCGGCTTTGATAGGGCCAACCACGCCTGCATTTTGCTCGCCGTCGGTCAACACGATGGCAACTTTGCTCTTGGCTTCGGAGCCTTTCAAGTGGTTGACCGCCGTGGCGATGCCCATACCGATGGCCGAGCCGTCTTTCAGGCGGCCTACTTGCAAATTGTTGATGAACGCCTGCAAGATGCGGCGGTCGTTGGTGAGCGGGCATTGGGTGAAAGCGCCACCTGAAAACACCACCAAGCCCAAACGGTCGTATTGGCGGCGACTGACGAAATCGTTGGCAATTTGCTTGGCCACGGTGAGCCGGTCGGGCGAGAAATCTTTGGTGAGCATGCTCGGCGAAAGGTCCATCGCCAGCATGATGTCGAGCGCCTCCGCTTCTATTTTTTCCTCGTGCCACGCCTTTTGTGGCCGAGCGACGGCCACGATGAGCAGCGCCAGCACCACCCAACGCAGCGCCTGAATCCATTTTCGCGCATATACCACCCAAGTTTTCACGCCACGCATGGCCACCTGCCGCGACACTTGCAGGGCGACGTGGCGTTTGTTGGCCGTGCGGCGATAGATATACATGAGCACGGGCAGCAGGAGCAATAACAAAAGCCAGTAAGGCTGGGCAAAGGACATTTACGATTGACGATTTTGCGATTGACGATTTACGATTGGGGCGGCATTACTTGGGTAGATTACCGGGACGAATGGATGGGTCGCGTGGGGTGGTGGCAAGAATGAGTTGTCGGGCCATGTTCAGGGCTTTTTCGTGAAAATGCGCAGGGGGCGGATGTTGGGCAAATTTTGTCATGTCGGATTCGTGCAGCACTTGGCGAGCCGTATCGCGCAGGTTTTCGGGGAATCCGACGGTTTTCAACAACGGCAAAATCTCGCGCGTGGTGGATTCCAGAGCCGGAATGCCGAACCGCCCTTCCAGATATTCCCTAACAATAAGGCTCAACTCGGCGTAGAACGGCTCCAATTGGCCGTGTTTCCATGGTTGTTTTTGCTCCAAAACATTCAATTTTTGTAAAGCCACCTGATGCGGCGGCACCACGGGCACGGGTGGCGGTGGCACGATGCTCGGCGCGGCAACGGGTCTTTTCTTTCTCCTGCGCCAAAACCAAATCATCAGCGCCAAGCCTGCCAAAGCACCCGCTGCCCAAGGCCAATGGTCCACCCAAAGCGTCGGCTCTCGCCATATATCGCGGATAGGTTCGGCCTCATTGAGTTCGGCGGTTGCGTAGGTGGGTTTCACCGTGAGTTGGAGCGGGTTGGAGCGCAAAGTGTCGCCCAGGCGGAGCGGGACTTTGAGCGGTGGAAGTTGCAGCAAGGCGCTATCGAAAGCAATCAAAGTGAATTGGCACATCCAACGGTTGCCGGAGCGGGTCCAGCCAGTTTGCGAGAGGATGTTTTCAGGGGGCAGCAATTCGCGCCAAGAAGAGAAATCAACCGTGCCGGGTTGGGCATTCACGCCAGCCACAAGCACACGCAGCACAAACGTGTCGCCCGTCTCCACCGTGTTTCGGTCAAAAATAGCACTCGCGCTGGTTTGTGCGGCGGCAGCAACAAAAAGGTGAAGGCAAATGGCAAGCAGAGCGTTTTGAAGATTCATCTGTGCTTCAAGTTGTGGCAAATGTAACAATCCCCGTTCCTTGTCATACTTTTCGCGGGCATTATTCCAGCACCCTCCGAAGATGAATCGCCTTATCTCCATACTTATTGTTTGCGCATTGTTTCAAAACTGTACCCACTGGGACACTCCACCGCGCGTGCTTGTTTTTTCAAAAACAACGGGCTACCGCCACGAGAGCATCGAAGCGGGAAAAGAGGCGCTGGTGAAAATTTGTCTCGAAAATGGCATCTTGGCAGACACGACGGAAAGTGCCGACGATTTCAACGAAAAAAACCTGAAACGATATGCCGCCGTCGTGTTCCTAAACACAAATGGCGAAGTGCTCGACCCGCGACAAGAGGCGGATTTTGAACGATACATTCAGGCGGGCGGCGGTTTTGTGGGCATTCATTCGGCCTCCGCGACGGAATACACTTGGCGTTGGTACGGAGGCTTGGTAGGCGGATATTTCAAGCACCACCCGCCCATTCGAGACATTGACCTTTATGTTGAAAATTGCCCAACAAACAATTGCGAGCCGTGGCATTGGAAAGACGAGGTGTATTACTTCCGCTCGCTTGAGCCAGACCTCGAGTGGTTGCTGCGCGTGAAAGATGACGCTGCCGACGAGGCACCACACCCTTTGGCTTGGCGACACGAATACGACGGGGGGCGGGCCTTTTACACCGCCTTGGGTCACATTCCCGCGTCGTACAGCGCTCCCGTTTTCCAACGACACTTGCTTGATGGCTTGCGCTATGCCATCGGGAAAAATCGCCCCCTCGACTACGGGCGCTGCCGAACGCAAAGAGCGCCCGACCCAACGCGGTTCGTCAAGACGGTGGTAGCCAGCGACCTGCACGAGCCGATGGAAATCGCCCAGTTTCCCGATGGCAAAATCATCCTCATCGAGCGGCACGGGCAAATAAAACTGTTCAACCCCACGACAGGTCTGCTGAACACGGTGACAAAACTGCCTGTCTATTCCGAAATGGGCGACGGCCTGCTTGGGGTCGCCATTGACCCTCATTGGCACGACAACCGATGGATTTATCTGTACTATTCCTCCTTGAAAGACTCCATGAACCAACTGTCGCGCTTCGTCTTTCAGGACGACACCCTCGACCGCGCTTCCGAGACGGTGTTGCTCACCATCCCCGTCGGCCACAAAGACTGCTTCCACGCCGCCGGCAGCATGACCTTCGACGCGGAAGGCAATCTATTCTTGGCGACAGGCGACAACACCAGCCCTTTTGCCTCCGATGGGTTTGCACCCATTGACAAGCGCCAGGGCAGGGAAGCGTTCGACGCGCAGCGGAGCGCTGCCAATACGAACGATTTGAGAGGTAAAATTTTGAGAATAAAACCTTCGGACGATGGAGGGTATGTTTGCCCGGCGGGGAATTTGTTTGCAAAAAAAGGCCTCCGCGTGAAGAACGGCACCGCGCCCGACGAGCAACAGGGTGGCCGTCCAGAAATCTACGTCATGGGCTGCCGCAACCCTTTTCGCATCTCGTACGACGAGCGTCGCCAATTGCTCTTTTGGGGCGACATCGGCCCGGACGCTTGGCACTCCGACACCGCTCGCGGCCCTATGGGTTTCGATGAAATCAACCGCGCCCGCGAAGCTGGAAACTACGGCTGGCCTTATTTCGTGGCAGACAATCAGCCCTATCGAGCCTACGATTTTTCCACCCAACAATCGGGGGCGTTTTTCGATCCTCAAAATCCCGTGAACGATTCGCCCAACAACACAGGCGCACGAACGTTGCCACCAGCCCAGCCCGCCTTTATCTGGTATCCGTACAGTAAAATCCGCGACTTTCCGAATGTGGGCACGGGCGGGCGAAACGCGATGGCCGGGCCAGTTTATTACTGCGACAAATACCCCGAAGCCACTCGTTTTCCGACATATTTCGACGGCAAACTCATCATCTACGACTGGATGCGCAACTGGCTCATGGCTGTGACGCTCGACAGCTTGGGCGATTTTTATCGGTTGGAGCCTTTCGCCGATTCGGTGCCGCTAAGTCGCCCGATGGATATGCTGCTCGACCAAAAAAGCGGCTCGCTTTGGGTGCTCGAATATGGTGCGCGCTGGTATTCGTCAAACGAGGACGCGCGATTGAGCAGAATTGATTATGTGCAGGGCAATCGCCATCCCGTTGCGGTGCTGGAAGCAAACAAAACCGCGTGTGGCGCTCCCTGCGAGGTTGTTTTTTCTTTTTCAAAATCAAAAGATTACGACGGAGACAAGATTGCCTATCAATTGGATTTTGGAGACGCCTCACCCCTCGCAAGCGGGTCTTTTGTGCCTGTTCGACTGTCTGAAAAAAATGGGCAAAGCACGACGCTCGTAGGGCGTGTGCAAACAAGGGGAGGGGGCTTGACGCATATTTTTCAAAAACCGGGCGTGTACGAGGCGATGCTGACGGTGACGGATGCGCACGGCGCCACCGCCACTGCGCGCAAGCTCATCAGCGTCGGCAATGAGCCGCCGCGCGTGTGGTGGGATTTGGGCGGGCGCAATCGAAGTTTTTATCGCGCGGGCGACACGCTGCACTACCAACTTGTGGTGGACGACCGCGAGGACGGCTCTTTGAGCAATGACGGCATCGCGCCGCACGCCATCAGCACATCGGTCGAGTATTTGGAAAAGGGCATCAACCCCGCAGCACTCGCCCAAACCCCCGCCTCGACGGCTCAACCCGAAAAATACGCCGAAGGCAAGCGCCTTGTGGAGCAGTCCGATTGCAAGAGCTGCCATGCTGTTGACAGGCAAATCAATGGCCCGTCTTTTCAGGCTGTGGCCGAGCGATATCGCAACAACATTGCCTTCGCCGTGCCGAGCATTTACCGAAAAATCATCTACGGCGGCGGGGGCAATTGGGGCGCGTCGTACATGACCCCACATCCACAAATCAGAGAGGAAGAGGCGATACAGATGTCGCTGTGGATACTGTCGCTCGGCGCTCCTCCCAAACCCGTGCAGTCGCTTCCTTTGGCGGGGAGATATGTGCTTGCTGGCACGACGGGAGCATATTTGATGAAGGCCGCATACCGCGACCGAGGCTATCAAGGGTTGCCGCCATTGGAGGGTAGCGAGACCTTGATACTGCGCCCGGCCATGTTGCAAGCCGAAAAGTGCGACGAGCGCAACGAGGGCGTAAGTCCGCACCGACCTTTCGACAACGACACGGTGGTGCTGCGCGATTTGAAGCACAACGCTTGGTTCGCGTTTCGGCGAGTTGACCTGACGGGATTGAAGTCTTTGGTCTTGCGCTTGGGCTTTGGCGACAGTGCCGGCGGGCTACTCGAACTGCGCACGGGCAGCCCCGATGGCTCGCTTCTTGGCACCTTGCATTTGGCACCTTCCGATGCGCAACGGATAATTTTTGAGGAAATGAAAATCGCTCTTCCCGCGAACCGTGCCAACGGCTGCGGCGCTTACTGCGATTTATTCTTTGTGTTCAAAAACAGACAAGAACCCAATCGCGGCGTGGTGTGCGTGGATTGGGTCAGGTTTGATTGGTGAGGATTGCGAGCGCCGTTCGTTCAAAACCACCTTGTCAGAACCTGTACGCAAGGGCTTGCCCGGCCAAGTGAAGCGGACGGGGCTGATTTGTGTTGACTACACCCCCCAGCCTCACAACACCTCAAACCGCTCGAACAGCCGCCCCAATCCCCGCGCATCCGCCGCGATAAAATCGGCGCCGCACTCAAGCAGCCGCTCGTCGTGACCGTCGTGGATATGCGCCGCGCCGAGAAAACCCACCACTCGAAGCCCGGCCTGTTTGGCAGCCACCACGCCCGTGGGGCTGTCCTCCACCACGAGAATATCGGCAGGCTGGAGTTGCAATTTTTCCAAAGCGTGATGATAGACATCAGGGTGGGGCTTGGGGCGTTCCACATGTTCGGCAGAGAAAATGTGTCCGTCAAGTGTCGAGCGCAGACGCACCCGACGGAGGCATCGCTCCACATGGCGCACACTGCCATTCGAGACCATGCTTTTAGGGATTTTCAATTTTCGGAAAATGGTGGGCATACCTGCTATGGCACGCAGTTCTGTGTCAAATGCAACAATATGCAGTGCTCGCAGTCGGTCGAAATAATCATCAGGAACTTGGATGCCATATTCCTTGCTTATAATCGCCACAATGTCGCGTTCCAAAAGGCCGGGAAAACGGCGACTATATTCCTGCTCGCTTATGTGGAGACCATAGGTGCGGAGCAAACTCAAAGAGGTGCGCACGGCGATGATTTCCGAATCCACTATGGTGCCGTCATTGTCGAAGAGAACGTGTTTTAGCATGGGAGTTGAGCGTGACGAGGGGTTGGAATGACAGCACAAAACAAGAGAAGAAGGGCTATTGTTTCTGAAACTTCCGCACAAACGAGTCGCGTCCGGCGATGACTTGCAAAGTGTAGAAACCAGCAGAGAGTGTCGTCAAGTCGAAGTCGGGCAGGAGCTGATGCGAGGCAAACACGCCGCGTTGGACGAGCCGGCCCGACTGGTCAAACATGGCCCAAACAGCATCCTCCGACAAAGGTTTATCCAACTGCAAGGTCAGCCGGTCGGCGGCGGGAGAGGGGAAGAGGCGGATACTTAATGGTTCAGCAATTCTGACAGAACGAATGGGGCTGTAGCTATAATCCCCATTGAAGTCTACTTGTTTTAAGCGATAAAAATTCACGCCAAAAGCAGGGGCTCTGTGAACATACTCATAGTATCGTTCAGCGTTAGAATTACCAGCACCATTGACCCTGCCAAAAGTTTTAAATTCAACACCATTAACAGAGTGCTCTATCTCAAACAACTGGTTGGACTGCTCGCTTAGTGTTTTCCAAATCAGGCTAATACTATTGATGTCTGCTGATTGTATATTGAAATAAGCAAGCTGTACTGGGGTTGTTGCATCACTTGTAAGTGGAGGAGTTTTATAGGTAAAACAATCACTGCTATATTCGTAAATGGCGAAATAGTATGTTGTCCCAATTGCCAATCCAGTAACCGTAACGTTGTTTCCTATTCCGTCATAAACAACAAAATTGCCTATGCCTATCTCTGAGCCACTTCCAAACTGGGCGTTAGCCGTGTACGACAAGCCATCGGTTGGGTCAGAATCAACAGGGGCACTTTCTTTTGCCAACACAACTACCCTATCTCCATTACCTCTTGTGAAGTTGATAGTCATTTGGTCGGTGGTAATGCCAGAGGAAGAAAAATTAGTGGCTTGCGTTGATGGCGCGGCAGCGCATGGAGCTCCGGAAATGATTAGGTTGTCAATACGATAATTCGCCGCAGATGCCCCCCCTCCAACTGCACTATAAGACCAACGAAGACGTAAATCGCTAACGTTGTTTGCATTAGAGGGCAAGGAAAGATTTATGGTGCTCCACGTAGAATTGGCATTTGTGGTAAATCCGGGCACAGGACTCCAATCAACACCATTGATACTATACTGCATCCCGATAGCAGGCATTGCACCAGTTCTTCTATGTTCAAATGAAGCTTGTATATTCTTGAACCCTGTGGCGTTTATTTCACCTTCTATTTGAAATGTGATTGCACCAGCACCGCTTCCTCCTATATTATTATTAGCCCTTAAATTGGCCCCTCCACTAGGGGACACTGATGCTGTACTCAAATCTACACTTGCATTTGCGGGAGATTTTGACCATCCAATTGGCAAATCAGGACTATCATCTCCCCCAAAATCTTGGGTGTAAATTTGGGAAAAACTCCGAGTGGGAAGTAATGACAAAAAAGCGAATAGTAAAATTATTCTCATGGACAAAACGCAAGTAATAATGTGGGAAAACTTTTGTGGAGACACAAATGTATAATATGCACAACGAGGGCGCTCCATTTCCATCTTTACTTTTTTGTAAACAAAGTCGCGCATCGCTCAATCCAAAGCCTTCAGCACTGCTCCGCTCACCTCACCAAACCCGACGCGAAGGCCGCCCTTGGCCGCCCAGCCCCGCATCGTCACCGTGTCGCCATCCAACAGGAAAGTGCGCGTGGTGCCGTCGTTCAGCCGAATTGGCTCTTTGCCGCCCCACGAGAGCTCAAGCATGGAGCCGTAGGTGCCCGATTGAGGCCCGCTAATCGTGCCGGAAGCCATCAGGTCGCCCACACACACGTTGCAGCCATTCACGGTGTGGTGCGCCAGTTGTTGCGCCATGGACCAGTAAAGGTATTTGGAGTTGGAGCGTGCCACGATGGTTTCCGTGCCAGCGCCTTCGCCCCTGATGCCTACTTCCAGCGCAATGTCGAAGTTGTGCCCACCTTTGGAGCCGTGTTGCAGATAGGAGAGCGGCGCAGGCTGTTGCTTCGGCCCTTTCACGCGAAAGGGCTTGAGGGCTTCGAGTGGCACTATCCATGGGGAGATGGACGAACCGAAATTTTTACCCAAAAAAGGGCCAAGCGGCACATACTCCCAGCGCTGTATGTCGCGCGCGCTCCAGTCGTTGAACAACACCAGACCAAAAATATACTCATCCGCCTTGTCCACCGCTATCGGTGTCCCCAGAGGGCTGTCCTTCCCGATGACAAACGCCATTTCAAGTTCAAAATCGAGTTGCCGCGAGGGGCTGAACACGGGTGTTTCTTGGTCTTTGAGCAGAATCTGTCCCCACGGGCGGCGAATAGGCGTGTCACTCAATACCACCGACGATGCCCTGCCGTGATAGCCCACCGGAATCCAACGCCAGTTGGGCAGCAGCGGGTTGTCGGGGCGAAACATCTTGCCCACATTGGTGGCATGCTCGATGCTGCTGTAAAAATCCGTGTAATTGCCCACGCGAACCGGGAGCAACATGGTCGCTTTTCGGCGCTCCACCAACAGGCGAGCGGCATTTTCGGGCGCAGCGACTTGCGTGAGCCAAGTCAACACTTTTTGGCGAACGCGGTTGGTGACGGGTTTGCCGAGCGCGATGAACTCGTTGAGCGTGTTTTGTTCAAATATTTTTTTAAAAAAACGGCGCTTGCCGAACAATCCGGCCTCCGCAGCAGTTGCCAAATCAACAATATGCTCGCCGATAGCGATGCCTGCGCGGGCTTTCCCATCGCCCGTGTGAAACACGCCATAAGGCAAGTTGTGAAGCGAAAAATCAGAATCAGGAGAAATTGGGAGCCACGAAGTAAGAGTGCGCATGGATTTTAGTGCGTTATGGTTAAATTTGCGAATTGCGGCAAAAGTCGCAAATTCTCGTTGGAGCAACCTCATCAATCATCCTTCGTCAGCTCCGCATCATTTGCAAGTAATCATTTTATGAGAAATCGCTGGTACGAATATCTCTATCCTCCCACGCTGGTAAGCATGTTGCCCCGACCGAGCGAACGGGTGCGGCGACGTTCTTTCCGCATCAAAATGCTCTATGCGTTTATCTATCCATTTAGTTCCGGCATCGTCATTTACGCTGGCCTGATGACCTTCTCGGTGGTAGTGACGAACGTGACGGGGCTGCTGCCCCAAATCGCAGAAGACTTGTATCAGGGCAAGCTCAATACCGCAGGGTCCATCTTTTTGTGGTTGTTCGCATTTTTTCTGGGAGGCTTTTTCGCGGGCTGGTGCGTGGAGCGCGAAAAACTGCTCAAATGGCGCTATCTTCATCTGCTGCCGCTCATGGTGGTGGCCAGCATTTTCATCTATGTTGGCTCGGCAGCCGACGACTCAGCCGCCCTGCACCCCGTGGCTTTTCCGGGCATGATTCTTTTTTCCATCGGTATCCAGAACGCGATGGTCAGCCTCACCACTTCCTCGCTTATCAAGGCGAGTCAGATGACGGGGGTCGTGAACGAATTGGGGGTTGACATTGCGGAGATATTCCATTCGGAGGGCGAAAAAAGGCGGCTCATCCAGCGCGAGGCGCTGCTGCGCGTCATTGTCATGGTCAGTTTTTTGACAGGCGCCATGTTTAGCGTGGGCGTGTTCCCGCGCCTGCACACAGAAGTGTTTTTTGTGCCAGCTGGCATCATCATCGGGGTCATGATACACGACTTGTGGCGCTTCAAGCCAAAGAGCGACGAGGATAAGTGACCCCAAAACGGTGACCTATCGGCGAGCTTCCGACGAGTCACGAAATATCTTCCCATTCCACCAGCCCGTCTCGATGATGGCTCCGTTTTTTCTGTAAAACTTCAACGCAGGCTCGTTCCAATCCAACACCTGCCACTTGACCAACCGACATCCTCTGCGGCGGCCTTCCTCCACAAAGGCGTCGAACAGCATCTGCCCGATGCCATAGCGCCGGTGCGATTCGGTCACGACAAAATCATCGAGATAGAGCATTTTCCCCTTCCAAGAGGAATAGGCCATGAAGAACAAGGTCATGCCGACCACTTGGCCATCCATCTCGGCGACATGGCTCTCAAACAGGCCGTTCCTGAAATCCTCCGTGTATTCGTCCACAGTAGTGAACACGGCCTCAGGTTCTTTTTCGTACACCGCCAGCTCGTACATCAAGGCGTGGACAGCTGGCAAGTCGGCTTCGGTGGCAGGGCGGATTATTATGTTGTCATACATGATTAATGTGTTTAGGGTCAAAGGTAGTGGGGTTGGAGTTGTTTGAGGTGCAAGAAAAAAGGGCCGCCCCGCAACGCGGAGCGCCCTTTTTCCTCAAAGAACGTTTTGTTTGGATGTGGTGGCCTCGAATGCCACCCGATGCTCCCCTCGCACAGAGTTTTAGGCATGGTAGCCTATTGAAGTTGGTGAATTAGTTTGTACGATACGCCATTTTGAGCTGCGCCTGGGCATCCAGCGAGGCCAGCATTGGCAACGGGCTTACCTCGCGGCACGCTTGTTCAAACTCCTCGGCGCACTCCGGGGTCATTTCATCAAATGCCGCAAGCAGCACAGGCGAAATACTGATTTCATCCAGCAAGTGCTTGTCCAATGCCTGCCGCGTAATCACGTCGCGGGCAAACATGATTTTGGGGCGCCAATAACCGGATGTGGAGATGTTCTCCACCACGATGCCCCTTGAAGAAGTGCTGTGCACACAGATGATGCCCTCGGTGGTGCGCTCCACCACCAAGGCAACGTGCGTGACGCGCCCCCGGCGGCCAAAAAACACCAAGTCGCCGGGCTGCACCGCATCGAGGCTGACTTCCTCGCCCTCCTTGGCTTGCGCCGAGGATGCGGGCGACACGGTGACGCCAAACTCACGCAAGGCAAAACTCGTGAAGCCAGAGCAGTCGAAGCCCGATGCCGAAGCACCACCGCCGTGTTTGTATCGGATGCCGGTGAAATTTTGAGCGTAGCCAGCAATGTAAGTACGCAACTGGAGCATACGCTCGCCTGCGTCGGGGCGTGGCACTCCGGGAGTGTTGTTGGCAAAAGCCGAACTGGTGAAAAAAATGAAGAGGGAAGCGAGTAAGAATGCAAAAGGTCTATTGGGGCAACAACTGGAAGGAATTGAGTCTGACATAAATTATGTCGTTTTGGTTCGACGATGGGCCTTGTGCCATCGCTCGCCCCGCCACAGGCGAAAAGTTGGTTTTAGTGATGTTTTTTGCGGGCGTGCAATGGTTCAAGCGGCTTTTGCGCATGGCGGAAATGTTAACCGGAAGGACTTGAAAAAGAACCACTGCATGGAGTAAAATCCACAAAAGCCGGGGCAAAGGTAGAAACGCTTTTCAGAAAACCATGCTTTTGAAACAAAATATGGAAAAAAGTTACTAACGAAAGTGGAAAACATCACCATCCTGCAAAAAAGGCAATTGCAGACGGTATTGGCGCAAATTTTCCAACGATAGTTCGGCAGTCAGGAGCGCCTCTTGCCCATTTTGCTCACAAATAATTGCGCCCGAATAATCAATGAGCGCCGAATCCCCCGCGTAATCCAGCCCATTGCCGTCCGTGCCCACAATGTTTGCCCCCGCGACGAAGGCTTGATTTTCAATCGCCCGCGCCGTCAAAAGCGAGCGCCAGTGGTGTGCGCGGCGGGCAGGCCAGTTGGCCACATAAAGCAGCAAATCGTAGAGCGGCTCCATTCTGCCCGCAAACGAACCGGGCGCGTTGCGGCTCCAAACAGGGAAACGCAAATCATAACAAATCAGGGGGCAGATGCGCCACCCGCGCCACTCCAGCGTCAGCCTTTTTTTGCCGGCAGTGAAGTAATTCGGTTCGCCCGCCAGCGAAAACAAGTGTTTTTTGTCGTAAAAATCGAACGCCCCACCCGGACGCATGAAGACGAGGCGATTGAAGAACCTGCCACTGTCCTCACACATAAAACTGCCCGCGACGGCGGCACCCATTTCGTCGGCAGTTTGGCGGAGCCACTGCATTGTCGGCCCGTCCATTGGCTCCGCGAGCGCAGCGGCATTCATGGAAAATCCGGTCGTGAACATTTCGGGCAGCAGCACAAGGTCGGTTTGCCCACTCAATGGGACAAGTTGTTGGGTGAGCTTCTCCCTGTTGGCAGCAGGATTTTCCCAGGCAAGTGTGGATTGCAGGATGGTTAGGCGCATATTGCGGCGAAAATATGGTTTTTATACCTTGATTCGCTAGGATTTGTTAGATAACTATGATTGATTTCCCTGATTTTGAGTAGATTGCATTTTTGGCCATGCCCAAAACCTGACGGCGCGAAGTATATTTGGATGAGCGCTCGAAGCAAAGCATTGAGAATGTCGTAGTGTGGCCCCCACCCCCGCCGGCAGGCGGGAGGGGTGGGGGCCACACGCTATTTTTTATGAAAATGTGCGCGATTTTCAAATCACCATCTGAATATCTCGCGGCGACAGCGGCGGGAAAATTCACAGCTGCTCCGCTTGGATGGGCAAGCCTCAGCCCCCGCGCCTCGGCATGAGGGCGGGTCGTTGCGACAGTTCGTGGTAGCAAACCACCCCCTCCGCGAAGTAGTGACACACCATGCTGCGGCGGGTCGCGCCGGGCTTGTTGATGGGGCTGCCCCCGTGGAGCAAGTTGGCGTGCCATATTAGCACATCGCCGCGCCGGGCAAGAAACAATTGTTTCTGAAGCGCCATTTCCTGCACGATTTGCGCTATTTTGTCTTCATAGCGGCGGTTGCTATGTGCGCCGATGAGCAGCGCCGTGTTGCCCGAATCATAGTCGCCCGTCGTGATGTAGGGCAGCCGATGACTGCCGGGGTAATAGAAAAGCGGGCCGTTGTCCTCCGTGCAGTCCTCGAGTGCCACCCACGCCGCGATGAGATAGCCGGGTGGCTGAGTGGTCATGTGAATAGAGTCCGAATGTGCGCGTTGCTCGCTGCCGAGCGTAAAATTGAGCGATTGGAACGGCACTACTTTTTTCCCCAGCAAAAAAGAAAGCATCTGCGTCAGCTCCGGGCGACGAAAGAACCGCTCGTCGGCCAAACGACTACTTTCCCAAAGATTGAAAATTTTGCGGCCTGTGAAGTTGAATTCGGCCTTACCTGTTTTCAGCAAAGCATCCACTTCCTCATTGAGCGCGTCCGTGTCTTCCTGTGGGAAAAAACGCTCCAGCACCGTGTAGCCCTCCGTCACGAATTGCCTGACTTTGCCTTTCATCGGCTCGTCCATTTTCAGAAATTCCACATTCTGTTCCAAACGCCCCAATGCATCGGGCTGGTCGAGCCACGGAAGGTCGGCGGCTTGTTTTCCGGCAAAATCGCGGCTGCCGATAGGGCTGAATATGCTTTTGCGCACGCCGTATTGCCGATAAAGTATGCGATTGTGCCGCAGACGATGGGCGTTCAACACATTGTTGAGCACATACAGAGGTTTTAGGTTGCGCAAAAAACCCGTGTATTTTTGAAAAAAACGTTGGAGGGAAAAATTGGCCATAAGTTCTATCTCGCTCAATTCGTCGGGCGATTTTGATTCGCCCGACGAGTATGCAACTTTTAGCAGTGAGGCATAGACACGCACTCACAGCACCCCGCCTGCGGTGCGATACAGCACAGTCGTCACCACCTCGCCCACGATGCGGAGCGTATTTTTGTCAATAGCATCCATGTTATCGTCGTGCGTGTGCCAATGCGGCACAAAACCCGTCTTGGTGCCTCCGGGTCTGCTGATGATGTCTATCATCGGTATGCGGGCGTTCATCACCACGAAATAGTGGTCGTCGGTGACGGCATTACCCGCCTCCGGCACAAACACATTGGAGTAGCCCAGCGCCGCGGCGGTGCTCCACACCTTTTCCACAATGGTTGGCGCGGCCTGCATGGAGATGGCTTCCTTCTGGAATTTTGGGTTGGCACCGCCCACCATGTCGAGCAGGATGCCGTAGAGGGGCATATAGCCGGGTTTGTGCAGGTTTTTTGACCAATGCTGCGCGCCGAGGCACCACGTCTTGCTGTTGTCTTTGCCGTCGTCCGAATCGTCGCCTTGGTCTTCCAAATCGAACAGCACAAAATCTACCCCGATATCTACCGGCTGTTCGGCAAGCAACCGGGCCATTTCGAGCAACACCCCCACCCCGCTGCCACCGTCGTCGGCACCCAAGATGGGCTTGTTCCTGTCCTTAGTATCTTGGTCGGCCTGAAAACGGCTGTCCCAATGCGCCGCGAACAAGACCCGGCGCGGGTTTTCAGGTTTGTATTGGCCAATGATATTGACCCCGTCGAATGTCCCGCCCTTAAAATGCGGGGCTTGGAATTTTTGCTCTATCACCTCCAACCCGTGCCGCTTGAACTCGCTCGCCAACCACGCGGCGCACTTGCGATGCGCTTCTGAATTGGGCACACGCGGGCCAAAGTCAACTTGTTTTTTCACAAAATAATAAGCCGAGTCGGCATTGAAAGTCGGCACCGAAATGGGCGGAGCGGCAGGCTGTGGCGTTTGCGGCGCGGTGGACTTTGCGGGAGGCGCGCCATCCGATTTGCAGCGCGGCAGTGACAACACCAAATAGGAACCCGCGAACAACGCAAGCAGCGCAATGGCTAATTTGGAGCGAATGTTTTTTGATGACATAACGTGCGAATTTAGCCGCAAAGAACGCCCAAACAGACGACTTCTTTTGGAAGCGACAGAAAAATTCATGGCCGCAAAAACCGAATCGCGCACAACCCTCGTAAGTGCTCATACCGATTTCGAAACAAATTTTTTTCACAACAAACACTTTTCAAACACAACACAACAATGAAAGCATTGCTCAAAAATGCAAGCCTCGCGCTCGCGCTCGTCCTCACCACCGTTGCCCTGAACGCACAAAAGACTGACAACACAGTGATGGTAGGCGGCGAAGCCATGTTCCCGAAAAAAAATATCGTGGAAAACGCAGTCAATTCCAAAGCCCACACCACGCTCGTGGCAGCCGTGCAAGCCGCCGGGCTGGTGGAAACGCTACAAGGCGCGGGGCCTTTCACGGTATTTGCCCCTGTCAATGATGCCTTTGAAAACCTGCCGGCTGGCACGGTGGAAACCCTCCTCAAACCAGAAAACAAGGCTACGCTGACCAAAGTGCTGACCTACCATGTGGTAGCAGGCAGATTTGACTTCGATGCCATTGCTCAAAAACTCAAAAAAGGTGAAAACACGCTGAAAACCGTCAGCGGTGGCACGCTCACGTTCATGATGAATGGCCCGCGCAACATCGTGTTGAAGGATGAAAACGGCAACACGGCCAACATCTCGACCTACGACGTGTACCAGTCCAACGGCGTGATTCACTCGGTGGACGCGGTGCTGTTGCCCAAAATGTGACCCGACCCGGAATGTAAAAACAAGTAAGTGAGGGGGGAGCCGGAAGGCTCCCTCCACTCTACTGGACATTATTTTCGTGCTACAAAGACACAAAGGCACAAAATGCCGCAAGTCAACGAGCATATTACTTTGCGTCTTTGTGCCTTCGTGGCAAATTTGAAAATGCCCGGTTGTGTGGCCACAAAGACACAAAGGCACAAAATGCCGCAAGTCAACGAGCATATTACTTTGCGTCTTTGTGCCTTCGTGGCAAAATTGAAAATGCCCGGTTGTGTGGCCACAAAGACACAAAGGCACAAAATGCCGCAAGTCAACGAGCATATTACTTTGCGTCTTTGTGCCTTCGTGGCAAAATTGAAAATGCCCGGTTGTGTGGCCACAAAGACACAAAGGCACAAAATGCCGCAAGTCAACGAGCATATTACTTTGCGTCTTTGTGCCTTCGTGGCAAAATTGAAAATGCCCGGTAGCGTGGCCACAAAGACACAAAGGCACAAAATGCCGCAAGTCAACGAGCATATTACTTTGTGCCTTCGTGGCAAAATTGAAAATGCCCGGTAGCGTGGGCTCCCTCTTTTTTTTACCCCGATTCGCCAAGATTTGTCAGATGACCATGATTAGTAACGGCCGATTCAACCTTCAAATGCCTCCCTTTCAAAACACCTTCCACTTCCTCCAAGCGCACCTGTTTGGCCGCGAGCAATACCAGCAAATGATAGAGCAGGTCTGCGGCCTCGTTGAGCAACCGCTCGCGGTTGTCGCCCATTGCCTCGATGACCGTCTCGACGGCCTCCTCTCCCACTTTTTGCGCTATTTTGGGAATGCCTTCGGCCAGCAGCCGCGCCGTGTAGGACATTTCCGGCGAAGCTTTTCCCCGCTCGTGTATGATGTTTTCCAATTCCAACAAAAAAGAATTGGTCCGATTCTGTTCGCCCCAGCAAGTGTCGGCCCCTGTGTGGCACACTGGACCGGCAGGGAACGCTTTTATTAAAATAGCGTCTTGGTCGCAATCGAGGCGCATGTCGTGGAGGCGCAAGTGATGGCCCGAAGTTTCACCCTTGGTCCACAACCGCTGCTTGGAGCGGCTGAAGAAAGTGACAAGTCCCGTCGCCTGCGTGTGAGCGAGTGCCGCCTCGTCCATGTAGCCCAGCATGAGCACCACCCCCGTTCGCGCATCCTGCACCACAGCAGGCACAAGCCCATCGGGCATTTTGGCAAAGTCGGGTGATAGGGTTTGAGGCATCGCCACATCAGGATTGTCTAACGGATATTCCATGCGCTTTCAGGTAAAGTTTTAGTTCCGGTATTGGTATTGTGCCAAAATGAAACACGCTGGCGGCCAGCGCGGCATCTGCTTTTCCTTCGGTGAAAACATCGAGGAAATGATGCTTTTTTCCTGCTCCGCCAGAAGCGACGACGGGAATGGCAACGGCCTGCGAAACCGCGCTCGTGAGCTCGAGCGCAAAGCCGCTTTGGGTGCCATCATGTTGCATGGAAGTCAGCAGGATTTCCCCGGCACCGCGTCGAGCGGCTTCCTGCGCCCATTCGAGTGCATGGCGCTCGGTGGCGATGCGGCCACCGTTCAGATAGACGTGCCAAGCACCGTCGTCGTGGGGGCGAGCATCTATGGCCACCACGACACATTGGCTGCCGAAGGCTTGGGCCAATTCATTGATTAAATCGGGTCGGCGCACGGCGGCGGAGTTGATGCTCACCTTGTCGGCGCCTGCTTGCAGCAATCGTCCGACCTGCTCCACCGAGCCAATGCCGCCGCCGACGGTGAACGGGATGTCGAGCACTTGTGCAATGCGTCGCACTAGGTCAACAAAGGTGGTGCGCCCCTCCTGTGTGGCAGCGATGTCGAGAAAAACAAGCTCATCCGCGCCCTGACGGCTGTAGGCAGCGGCCAGTTCCACGGGGTCGCCTGCTTGGCGCAGCTGCTCGAACTGGATGCCTTTCACGGTTTGCCCATCTTTGATGTCGAGGCAGGGGATGATGCGTTTTGCGAGCATAAATGGATGTCGCCCATTTTTAGGTTCGGTGGGTTTCGTTGGCCTCTTGTTAAGGCTATACTTTTGAAAACACGCGGAAGTACTGAAGCGGGATTTTCCCTTCAAAAAATGCCTTGCCGACAATGGCACCGCTACACCCCAGCGCCGTAAGCGCCTCCAAATCGGACACATCGCTGATGCCGCCACTGGCCACCAGGTGAATATCGGGGAACTCGGCCAGAATGTCCTGATAAAGGTCGAGCGCCGGGCCGGAGAGCTCGCCGTCGCGGGCGATGTCGGTCACGGATATTTGGCTGATGCCGAGGCTGCGCATTTTCCGAATGAAATCGAACAGCGAGACCTCCGTTTGCTCGCGCCAGCCATGCACAGCGATTTGGCGGTCGCGCACGTCGGCACCCACGAGGAAGCGCTCGGGGCCAAATTTTTCGACCCATGCACTGAACTCGTCTTGTGCCAACACCGCCACGCTTCCCACAGAGAAAAGCATCGCTCCGGCATCCCACACTTGTTTGAGCGAGGGAATGGAACGCAAGCCGCCGCCGTAGTCAATTTGCAGACGGGTGCGAGCCGCCACGTCGGCGAGAATGTGCAGGTTGGCAGGCCGCCCGCTGCGGGCACCGTCCAAATCCACCATGTGGAGGCGTCGGATGCCTGCGGCTTCGAGTTCGAGCGCCAGTTCGAGGGGGCTGGCCGAGTATTCGGTTTTTTGGTCAAAATCGCCTTGACGAAGCCGAACGAGTTTGCCGTCCAGCAGGTCGAATGAAGGAATGATTTCCATGTAAAAAAATTTGCTGCCCGAGGCAGTTTGTTTGTTGCTACCCTTTGATTTTCAAAAAATTGCTCAGGATTTTATGCCCCACCGCGCCCGATTTTTCGGGGTGAAACTGCACGGCGTGAAAATTGTCGCGCTGCAAAGCGGCGCTGAACTTCGCGCCATATTCCGCTCTTGCCGTTGCCGCCGGGTTTTCTTCGGCGTAATAGCTGTGGACAAAATACACAAAACTGTTTTCTTCCAGGCCGTCAAACAGAGCGCCGCGAAGATGGGACAAATTATTCCAACCGATGTGGGGGACTTTGAGGGGCGGCTGGGCGGCTGCTCCGTTGAAGCGCCGAACGTGCGCGTCGAAGATACCGATGCAAGTGGTGTCGTTTTCCTCAGAGTGGCGACAAAAAAGTTGCAAGCCCAAGCATATACCCAACACTGGCTGTTGCAGCGAGCGCAGCAGCACGTCCAATCCACGTTCGCGCAGGTAGCGCATGGCGGACGATGCCTCGCCCACGCCTGGGAAAATGACCCGAGCGGCACCGCGCAGCAAGTTTGGGTCGTCGGTCCATATTGCTTTTTCGCCCAACCGTTCGAGTGCGAACAGGACGGACTGCACGTTCCCGGCGTTGTATTTTACAATAGCTGTCATGTTTGTTTCACAATATGGAGGGTGAAAGGGTGCGAGAATTTTTTTCAGGTTGAACATGGTTTCGGTAGTGGTGAAATCAGTCCTCCGCCCAGTCTTCACAAAACACCTTTTGTGGTAGGCAGTTCGCGGTTGTGGGGGTCTCGCTTGGCGCTTGTTTTCAAGGCTCTGGCAAATGTTTTGAAAATAGCTTCGATTTTGTGATGCTCGTTTTGGCCTTCGCAACGGATGTGGAGATTGCAACGGGCGGCATCGGAAAAGGACTTGAAAAAATGCGGAAACATTTCCGTGGGCACATCGCCGATTTTTTCGCGGTGAAACGTGGCATCCCACACCAACCAGGGGCGCCCGCCAAAGTCGAGAGCGACCTGCGCCAGCGCGTCGTCCATCGGAAGGCCATACCTTTCGATGCCCCTTTTGTCGCCAAGCGCCAAAGCTACCGCTTCACCCAGTGTCAGGGCCGTGTCCTCTATGGTGTGATGCTCGTCAATATGGAGGTCGCCTTTGGCCTCAATGGTCAAATCCATGCCGCCGTGTCGCGCCAATTGGTCGAGCAAGTGGTCGAAAAAGCCAAGCCCGGTGTGGATGTTGCTTTGCCCCGTGCCGTCTAGGTTTAGTTCGACGGTGATGTTCGTCTCGCGGGTGGTGCGTTGGTGGCGCACACGGCGGGGCGGCAGTTTCAAAAATTGATAAATCTCCTCCCAGTGTTCCGCCACCAATGCGGTCTCCAAGCCCTGATTTTCGGGGTTATACTCAATGCCGCGCGAGTGCCGCAACACTGCTCCCGGCACCGACTCCGCCGCTATGCCCGAGGCGTTTTTCAAAAAAATCGCTTTCGTCCCGAGGTTTTTGGCCAGCTGCACGTCGGTCAGGCGGTCGCCGATGACGTAAGAATTTGGCAAATCAACCTCCCCGTTCAGGTATTGGAGCAGCATGGCAATGCCGGGTTTGCGCGTGGGCAGGTTTTGGTGCGGGAAGCTGCGGTCAATATGTACTGCCCGGAATCGAACACCCTCGTTTTCAAGCGTTTTCAACATTTTTTCGTGGGCGGGCCAGAAGGTGTGTTCGGGAAAAGAATCCGTGCCAAGCCCGTCTTGGTTTGTTACCATGACGAGCGCGTAGTCCAATTCGCGGGCGATGCGAGCCAACGCAAAAATGGCCCCCGGTACGAATTCGAGTTTTTCCAGCGAATCCACTTGTTGGTCGGGCTGCGGCTCCACGATAAGGGTTCCGTCGCGGTCAATGAAAAGTATTTTTTGCATGGTCACAAAGGTGTGTACTTGTCGAGGGTGTGCAATAAACGTGTGTTTTCTTCGGGTGCTCCGACGGTGATGCGCAGGCAATTTTCGCAATGCGGCTCTTTGCTGCGATTGCGCACCACGATGCCGTTTTCCACAAGAAACCGATAGGCCGCGTCTGCATCCGCCATCCGCACCAACAAAAAATTGGCATCGCTCGGAAAGACCTGTTTCACGCAAGCCAACTTGGGCAGCTCTTTTTCCAAGCGAGCGCGTTCGGCAAGCAATGCGCCGACATTTCTCTTCACGAAGGCCTCGTTTTTTATGGCTTCTTCTGCCAATCGGATGTTAGCCGTGCTCAAGTTGTAGGGGTACTTTATCTTGTTCAAAACACTGATGATGAGCGGATGGGCGAAGGCCATGCCGACCCGCGCACCTGCCATGCCCCATGCTTTGGAAAACGTTTGCAACACCACCAGATGCGGGAATTGAGGCAAGCGCGACACCCACGAGGGCATCGTCGAAAAATCCATGTACGCCTCGTCCAGCACCACTAAGCCGGGAAAATCCCGGAGCATTTCCAAGATGAATGTTTCGGGCAGACAATTGCCGGTGGGGTTGTTGGGCGAACAGAGGAACAACAATTTGCTCGCCTCGTTCGTCGCTGCCTTCACGGCTTGTGCGTCGGGCGAAAAATCGGGGCGCAGTGGCGCTTGCCGATGTTCCGTACCGTGAATGTCGGCTTGCACCGCATACATCCCATAAGTGGGTGGCATCAATATCACATTGTCGCGTCCGGGTTCGCAAAAAGCCCGAAGCAGCAAATCAATGGCCTCGTCAGAGCCGTTGCCCAAAAAAATTTGGCCTGGCGCGATGTCTTTCACTGCACCGATAGCGGCTTTGAGAAGCATCTGTTGCGAAGTGGGGTAGCGACTGTAATCGTCGCTTGATGGACTGCCGAGGCTGTTTTCATTGGCATCGAGAAAAAGGAAGGCGGAGGGTGGAGGGTGGAAGGTGGAGGGTGGAGGGTGGAGGGTGAGGGGTGGGGAGCTGTCTTTGAACTCGTCTCTTGCCGACGAGTACGGCTTCAACGCACGGATGTTGGGCCGCAGCAAGGCATTTATTTTTTCTTCAAAATTGCTCATTGTTAGATGTTTGAAGCGAGTGGCTGGTTTGACGGTTCCGCTGCTGACAGTCTAATTTCCACGGCCCTTGCGTGGGCATCCAAGCCTTCGGCCCGCGCCATTTCGACAATCGTGGGGGCCAACGTGCGCAGACCGTCGGGAGAGATGTGCTGAAAAGTGATTTTTTTCAAAAAACCATCGAGCGAAACGCCTGAGTACGACCGTGCCCAGCCCTCTGTCGGCAGGGTGTGGTTGGTGCCCGATGCGTAATCGCCTGCGCTTTCGGGCGTGAACGTGCCGAGAAAAACCGACCCTGCGTTCACGACCCTGTCTGCCCATTGTGCGGCATCTGCAACCTGCAAAATCAGGTGTTCGGGTGCGTATTGGTTGGCAATGCGCATGGCTTCATGCAAGTCGCTCACCAGAATGGCGCAACTGTTGGCCAATGATTTTTCGGCAAAATCACGACGCGGCAAATCTGCCAATTGCGCTTTCAGTGCCACTTCCACTTTCTCCAGCAACTCCCCCGATGTGGCAATCAACAACACCTGACTGTCGGCACCGTGTTCTGCTTGGCTCAACAGGTCCGCCGCAACGAAAGCGGGATGGGCCGTCGAATCGGCCACCACGCAAACTTCGGAAGGCCCCGCAGGCATATCAATGGCCACCCCTTCAAGGCTCACGAGCTGCTTGGCTGCCGTGACCCACGGATTGCCGGGGCCAAAAATTTTCCACACGGCTGGCACCCCGGCTACCCCATAGGCCATCGCGCCGATGGCTTGCACACCGCCGAGTTTGAACACCCGGTGTATGCCACACTGCCGAGCCGCGAACAATACCGCCGGATGCACCGAACCATCAAGGCGAGGCGGGGTGCAGAGCACTATTTCCGCGCAGCCTGCCAGCTGGGCTGGCACGCCGAGCATCAGCACCGTGGAAAACAACGGCGCGGTGCCGCCGGGAACGTAAAGACCGACCTTCTCAATCGGCACACCCTTGCGCCAGCAGACGATGCCGGGCATCGTCTCGATGCGCCGGACCTCCTCTTTTTGCGCTTCGTGAAAGGTCTTTATATTGGCATGTGCCTGCCGAATAGCGGCTTTCAAAGCAGGGGCGACCTGTTGTTCGGCGGCTTTGTGTTCTGCCGCGGCGACCTCAAACGTTTCGGCGGCAAAACCATCGAATTGTCGAGAAAAACGCCGCACCGCCGCTTCGCCTTCACTGCGAATGGCATTCAGCATGGCGGCTACCTTGCTTCGGCGTTCAGCAGCTTGCCCATCAAGTGGGCGGGCGAGGGCTTCCGCAAGTTGAATCTGAGATGGATTGGCTAATACTTTCATGTTTTTCATCGCTGCGTCAGACAATCATTCTTTCTATGGGCACCACCAAGATGCCCTCGGCCCCAGCGGCCTTGAGCTGCTCCAACACGTCCCAGAAAACGGCTTCCGGCACCACGCTGTGCAGACTGCTCCAACCTTCCACCGCAAGCGGCAAAACGGTCGGGCTTTTCATGCCGGGTATGATGCGAGCAATTTCGTGCAGGCGGTCGTTGGGCGCGTTCATCAGGATGTATCGGTGGTTTTTGGCGTTGCGGTTGGCGTGGAGGCGAAACAGCAGGCGAGCAAGTATTTCCTGCTTGGGCGTTTCGAGGGCAAGGTTGGCGACGAGCAGGGCTTCGGACTCGAGCACGGTCTCCACCTCGCGCAGGCCATTGGCCAACAGGGTGCTGCCTGTGCTCACGATGTCGAAAATGGCATCGGCCAAGCCAAGCGACGGCGCGATTTCGACGGCACCGCTGATTTCGTGTATGTCGGCGCGGATGTTGTTTTTTTCCAAAAAGGCGGCAAGCACCCGGCCATAAGTGGTGGCGATGCGCAGGTTTTGGAGACTCTGCACGCCGTCGTAGGCTGTGCTTTTGGGCATGGCAAGACTGAGGCGGCATTTCCCGAATCCCAACCGCTCGACGGTGCGCACGTTTTTTTGTTTTTCCAAAACCACGTTCTCGCCGATGATTCCCGCATCCACCACGCCCTCTTCGACATATTCCGGGATGTCGTCGTCGCGCAGGAAAATGATTTCCAACGGAAAATTGTCGGCTTGCGCTCGCAGCAAGCGACCGGGGTTGCTGCCAAAAGAAATGCCCGCGTCGTGCAGCAGGGCGACGGAGTCCTCGAATAAGCGACCGGATTTTTGAATAGCAATACGAAGCATAATGTTGGGTTGTTGGCAAAAACAAACCCGGCTTGCCGAGTACACGACAAGCCGGGTTGGGTGAATGGAGCAAATGCTCAAGTGCGCCAACACCTCATCGCTTGCCGGAAGGCAGGAGATGATGGCGATGATGCAGCAGAGCGCATTCGAGTTTCATAACGGGGCAAAGGTACACGCGGATTTTTTTATTTTTCAAAACAAAAATGGAGAGAACAGCGGAAAGCGGAAAAATCAGATAAAAAATCCTTGCTTTGCGGCAGCATATCGCTGATTTTACAAACAATCTCCTCCTGCTCATTATGAAACAAAAAATACGCATGGGCATGGTCGGCGGTGGCATAGGCGCCTTCATTGGCGGGGTGCACCGCATGGCTGCCGCATTGGATGGCGAAATCGAACTCGTCTGTGGCGCTTTCAGCAGTGACCCAGAGAAATCCAAGGCTTCCGGCGCAGAGCTCGGCCTGCCGCCCGACCGTTGTTACGGCACTTTCAAAGAGATGATTCAGCGCGAAAAACGCCTCCGCCCCGACAAGCGGATGCAGTTCGTCAGCATCGTCACGCCCAATCATGTCCACTTTGCTCCTGCCAAGATGGCGCTGGAGAACGGTTTCCACGTTATTTGCGACAAGCCATTGGCTTTCAACATGAAAGAAGCCCTCGCGTTGGAAAAGTTGGTGGAAAAAACCGGGCTGGTGTTCGCGCTCACACACAACTACACGGGCTACCCAATGGTGAAGCAGGCGCGACAGATGATTAAGCATGGCGAATTGGGCAACATCCGAAAAGTGGTGGTGGAATATCCGCAGGGCTGGCTCAGCACCAAGGCCGAGGATACTGGCTCGAAGCAAGCCGCGTGGCGCACCGACCCCCAGCGCAGCGGCATCGCTGGCGCAATGGGCGACATCGGCACCCATGCCGAAAATCTGGCGGAATACGTCACGGGGTTAAAAATCACCGAAATCTGTGCCGACATCAGTATTTTCGTGCCGGGCCGTCAGCTCGACGACGACGGCAACGTGCTGCTTCATTTCGACAATGGCGCAAAAGGCATCCTGCACGCCAGCCAAATCTCCGCTGGGGAAGAGAACAACCTGAACATCCGTGTCTATGGCGAAAAAGGTGGGCTTGAATGGCGACAGATGGAACCCAACACGCTCATCGTGAAGTGGCTGAACAGGCAGACACAAATTTTCCGTACGGGCGTGGGGCCGCTTTATCCCGAATCACTGGCGCACACCCGCATTCCAGCGGGGCATCCTGAGGGCTACTTGGAGGCTTTTGCCAACATCTACCGCAATTTCGCGCATTGTGTCCGCGCACACATTGAGGGCAAAAAGCCCAATCCGATGTACACCGATTTTCCGCTCGTGGGAGATGGTGTGCGTGGCATGAGGTTTATCGAAAAAGTCATTGCCAGCGGAAAGAGCAAAAGCAAGTGGGTTCGGTTTTAAGGGCGAGCGACATATACACTTCAACGAAAAAGGCGACTCCGACATTCGGAATCGCCTTCTTTTTTGTTTTCTCAACGGCACATTACGCTGCTCCCGGTGCTTTTTTGAACAAACCGCCCACGAGCGAACCCGCGCCACCGCCTATCAAAGCGGTGATGATGTTCAAAATCATGTTGTCGCCACCGCCGCCGCCCATGACGGCTGACACGATGAGCGGTAGCACGTTGCCACCGACAGCGCCGGAAAGCAGATTGCCGACCATGCCGAGGCCGTTCTTTTTGAGCATATTGCCCAAATAGCCGCCGCCAGCGCCGAGTAATGTGTTGAGAAGGTAAGGTAGAACCTGTTCCATTTTGTCCTGATGTTTGTGAAAGATGAAAGTTGCTTTTCGTGCGGCGAAACTATGTAATTGTTTGGTAAAAAAACCAAATCATCGTCAACTATATTTTTTAACAACAACTTTAAAGCATTTAATTCTATTCGCTCAGGTTGGGTAGCTGCTTTCTATTTTGAGAATTTTTCAGCGATTGCCACCCTTCACACGCTTTTCTCGTCTGCACAATGATTCTAATCATCGCAACAAGTGACAAAACCCTTGCAGAATTTTTGTTGGCGTTTGGCGAACAGCTTCTACATTTGCCGTGTTTAGATTTTGACTAAATTATTGGCCTTAACCAAGCCCCTTTCTAAGATGCAGCGCCGTTACCGCACCGTTCCTGACCTGAAACAAAACGAAAGCGCCCTCACGCTTGCCTTCACCGACCCCACGTTGGCGGGAAAATTAACCGCCATGGGGGTATTGCCCGGCGTACGCATTGAGTTGGTGCGCCCCGCGCCTTTTGGCGAAGCCTATTATGTAAAAGTTGATGGTGTCCGCTTGGCGCTTCGTGAAGAGGAGGCCGCGAGCATTTTATTGGAAGCATGAAAGAAGCACGCGGCAAAGTCCCGAAGATAGCACTCATTGGCAACCCGAACAGCGGCAAATCCACGGTTTTCAACCAACTGACCGGGCTGCGTCAAAAAACTGGCAATTTCCCCGGGGTGACGGTGGAAGTGAAGGAAGGTCGTTTGCGCTTCCCCAGCGGAGCGGAGGCGCTCTTGATTGACCTGCCCGGCACTTACAGCTTGCACCCCACCTCTTCCGACGAGAAAATCGTCACGACCGTGCTCACCAATCCCAAGGATGACTTTTACCCTGATGCACTGGTCTATGTGGCCGACGTGACACACTTGGAGAAGCATTTGCTGTTGTTTACGCAGCTGCTTGACTTGGGCTTGCCGATGCTTATGGCGCTCAATATGGCCGATACTGCCGCTGAAGCAGGCATCAAAGTGAACACTGGCAAATTGGCCGAACGCTTTGGGGTGCCGGTGGTCTCCATCAGTGGGCGCACGGGCGAGAACATCCAGAAGTTGTTGCTCGATTTGGAAAAATTGCTGAACGGCGACGGGCACCACCGGCGCTCCACATCGGCATTTTATCCTTTGCGAGAGGTCGAAAAACAGGTGGCCGATGCGGCACAGCTCAATGTTGCGACGGGCAGCCCCTACCACGCCTTGTTGCTGGCCCATCATCACGCTTGGTTGCCGTTTTTGCAAAAACAGGAACGTGAGACATTGGCCGCCATCGTGCAGACCAAAGATTTCCAGTCCTTGCGGGTGCAGGTGGACGAAACCCTCGACCGCTTCGACCGCTTCACGCCCATCGTGCGGCAGACGGTGTCGCAACCTTCCGTCGAACCCACCACTTTTACTGACCGTATTGACACCATCCTGACGCACCGTTGGTTTGGGCCACTTATCTTTTTTGGCGTGATGCTGCTGGTCTTCATGGCGATATTTTTTGGATACGACATCACGGGCGGCTGGGTGGAAAGCGGCATTGGCGTGATGATAGATGCTATTGGCGTGGGCTTGAGAGAAAATTGGTTCACCGACTTGCTGACCAAGGGGGTGTTGCCGGGCTTGCAGGGCATTTTGGTTTTTGTGCCTCAAATCGCGCTGTTGTTTCTGCTCATCACTATTTTGGAAGAAGTGGGCTACATGGCGCGAGCGGTATTTATTTTTGATAAAACCATGCGCCGTTTTGGCATGAACGGGCGGAGCATCGTGGCGCTCATTGGCGGTGGTGCTTGCGCGGTGCCAGCCATCATGGGCACACGCACCATCAGCAACTGGAAAGAGCGGCTCATCACGGTAATGGTGACGCCATTCATCAGTTGCAGCGCACGCATCCCGGTCTATCTGGTGCTCATCCCGGTGGCTTTGCCCCACAGCAGCTGGTGGACCAAGTCGCTCGTGTTTGGTGGGATGTATTTCTTCGGGCTGCTCGCCGCCTTGGGGGCAGCCTACACATTCAAGAAGCTCTTGCGGACCAGCGACCCTTCCTATCTCGCGCTGGAGCTCCCTGTCTATCGGATGCCCCACTGGAAAAACGTGTGGCTCACGGTGTGGGAAAAAGTCAAAGCCTTTATCAGCGGCGCAGGCAAAATCATTCTCTACATCTCAGTCGTTTTGTGGATTTTAGGCAACACGGGGCCGTCTGGCGCTTTGGAGAATGCCGAGGCGCAGGTGAAGGCCACCGCTACGGCAGAGATGTCGCAAGACTCGCTCGACGACTTGGTGGCTGCCAAAAGGTTGGAAGCCTCGTTCGCAGGCATGGTGGGCAAGTCCATAGAACCGCTCATCGCGCCGCTTGGCTACGATTGGAAAATCGGCATTGCCTTGCTCTCTTCCTTTGCGGCAAGAGAGGTGTTCAATGGCACGATGTACACCATTTACAGCCTTGAGAGTGTGGGCAGGGTGGAGGAGGAGGAAGCCGCCAACCAACGTCCTTTTGAGCGTTATAGCCGCCTGCGAAGGCAAATGCGAGATGATACTTTTAGGGACGGACGGCCTGTCTATACTTTGGCGACAGGTATTTCGCTGCTGGTTTTTTACGCGCTGGCGATGCAGTGCATGAGCACTCTGGCTGTGGTGCGCCGCGAGACGGGTAGCTGGAAATGGCCCCTGTTCCAGTTCTTCTTCATGAGCGGGTTGGCCTATTTGTGCGCGTGGGTGGCGTTTACGGTGTTGTCAAGATAAATAGGCTTGTTGCGGTGGAGGCCTTAGGTGAAGAGAAAGCCCTTTTTCCGACTGGCTTCGTTAAATTTTTCGCCGAACATATCCGATTTCGACTGCAAAATTTGCCTTGCCAGTCGAAAAAATGGCAATCTTCTTCACTCAAAGCCTTCCACCGCAACAAGCCTAATCATGCAGCATCCCCCCCCACTTTGGGTCTGCCCTTGCCCCCTCTTCTTCGCCGCCTTCTTTGCGATTTTTCACCTTCGCCCGGAGGCTTTTTATCGGCCTCTTGTTTTCCCGTGCTGATAGGTTTCGCCTTCTTTGGCTTGCGGCGCGAGCGATGACGGTCACGCTCTTCGCCTGAGCCGATATGCGGTGGCACGGGGATTTTTGGCACCTCGTTGCCAATCAATTTTTCGATGCGCTTGAAGCGCACCAAGTCTGCGTGAGAGACCAAGGTGAGGGCAGCGCCCTTGCGGGCGGCGCGGGCCGTGCGACCGATGCGGTGCACATAGTCCTCCGCGTCGCGCGGCACGTCGTAGTTCACCACGAGGTCAATGCCGTCAATGTCAATACCCCGACTGAGCACGTCGGTGGCGACGAGAATGTCGGTTTGGCGGTTGCGGAAGGCAAGCATCACCTGTTCGCGCTCTTCCTGCTCAAGGTCGCTACTGATTCGGGCAATCGGCAGCCCTCGGCTTTTCAATTGCTGATAGAGTTGGCCGACGGCGATTTTGCTCGAGCAGAATATTAAGATGCGCTGGCCCGTGCGGTCTTTAAGGATGTCGGCTATCAGCGGCAATTTCTGGCGGTCGTTCACCATGTAGGCTCCCTGGCTGACACCCTCGGCGGGTTTCGACAGGGCAATGCTGACGGTGACGGGGTTGCGCAAGAGGGTTTTGGCCAATTTCATCACCCCTTGTGGCATGGTGGCGGAAAAGAGCAGGCTCTGTCGTTGGGGATTGAGTGTTTTGATGATTTTGGTGAGGTCGGGCATGAAACCCATGTCGAGCATTCTGTCGGCCTCGTCAAGCACCAGAAAACGCAGACGCGAAAAATTGACGTAGCCCAGATTAATATGCGCGAGCAGCCGTCCCGGCGTAGCGATGATGATGTCCGTGCCGCTTGTGATGGCCTCCTTGCCTTGCGCAAAATCTTTCCCGCCGCCGCCGCCATAGACGGCAATGGAGGAGATGTCGGTGAAATAGGAATATGCGGCAATGGCTTGATCAATCTGCATGGCCAGTTCGCGGGTCGGCACGATGATGAGCGCCTGCGTGTAGTTGGCCTCGTTCGATTCCAATATCTTGTGGATGATGGGCAGCACGAAGGCTGCTGTTTTCCCCGTGCCTGTCTGCGCGATGCCGATAAGGTCTTTGCCCTCTAAAATCACGGGAATAGCCTTCTCCTGTATGGGGGTAGCAGTTTTAAAATTGAGGGCCTCTATGCCGTCGAGCAAGTCGGGGTCGAATCCAAATTCAGTAAAATCCAATGAGTGGTTGTTTTTAGCCTCGTTGCGGTAGAGGGCTTTCCCTTCACTCAAAGCCCCCCATCGCAACGAGTCTTTTGTTAAAGGATAAATTTAGGCACAAAGGTAAGTCGCTTCAAGGGCTTTGAGCCGCGAAGGGACGGCGGGTTTTATTTCTGATAATCAACAACTTTTAAATTTCCCCGCGTTTTCGCGTGAATCACCCGACTTCCCATTTTTTGGTTTTAAAAAACCGCGCGACGAGGTAGAGCAGCAACCCCGCTGGCCCCGTCAGCATTGTGAGCAACAAACTGGGGATGAGAAAAATATGTCCGATTTTCAGCTGCCGCGCATCGTGCGTTTGCCAAGTGCCGACCAGTAGGCAAAAAGAAAGGTAGTTGAGCCAGCCCGTCAGGAGCATCTCCTTGCTGCGGAATAGGTTGGTCAGTCCATCCAACGAGCGCAGGCTGCCGCCAGCTTCCGCACCCACTAAGTATTGAATGGTGAAAATAGCCGCTGCCAACAGCAACACGACCGCTGAGCCAAAGGCAATGGGTTCGGTATATTGCCATCTGGGGGCAAAAATCAACAGCGCCCACGGGATGAAAATCAGCACGCTGGCATACCAGTAAAAATCGTCGGATGACATGAGTTTAGTTGTTGGTTACTGGTTCTTAGTTGTTGGTTATTGGTCACACTACTGGACATTATTTTTGTGCTGTAAAGACACAAAGTCACAACATGCGGCAAATCAATGCGTATTTTGCTTTGCGTCTTTGTGGCTTCGTGGCAAATTTGAAACTGTCCAGCAGTGTGCACAAAGTCACAACATGCGGCAAATCAATGCGTATTTTGCTTTGCGTCTTTGTGGCTTCGTGGCAAATTTAAAAATGTCCAGCAGTGTGCACAAAGTCACAACATGCGGCAAATCAATGCGTATTTTACTTTGCGTCTTTGTGGCTTCGTGGCAAATTTGAAACTGTCCAGCAGTGTGCACAAAGTCACAACATACGGCAAATCAATGCGTATTTTGCTTTGCGTCTTTGTGACTTCGTGGCAAATTTAAAAATGTCCAGCAGTGTGGTTATTGGTTCTTAGTCGTTCGTTTTCAGTTGTTATCTTGCCATATATCGCTCTGCGAACGAAGAACAAACTACTATCAACGAACAACTTTTAAACTAAGGTCCAGCGGTTGCGCCGAATGAGTCAAGGCGCCTGCCGAAACATAATTGACCCCTGTTTGGGCATATTTTCTGACGTTGAAAAGGGTGATGCCGCCAGAGGCTTCGGTCTCGAAACGACCGCCCACGATAGCGACGGCTTCGTGCAAAATCGGAATTTCAAAATTATCGAACATGATGCGCGTGATGCCGCCAACATTCAGAACTTCCTCTAACTCGACCAAGTTGCGTACTTCGACCGTGATGCCGAGATTGAGATTTTTTTCCTTCAAATAGGCATGCGCCCGTTCGATGGCTTTGCGAACGCCGCCCGCCGCGTCCGCGTGGTTGTCCTTTATCATCATCCAGTCGTAGAGGCCCCAGCGGTAGTTTTCGCAGCCGCCGATGCTGACGGCCCATTTTTCCAGAAAGCGAATGAGCGGCGTGGTTTTGCGCGTGTCGAGCACTTTCACGGGCAAGTCGCCCACCTCGAAGGCGAAGCGGCTGCTCAGCGTGGCGATGCCGCTCATGCGCTGCATGGTGTTGAGGGTAAGGCGCTCGGCTTGTAGCATGGCACGCGTGTTGGCCTCTACCTCAAAGCCGACCTGCCCGAAGAGCACGTCGGAGCCGTCGGGTTTGTGGACGGTCACTTTGGCCGTCGGGTCGAGGTGGCGGAAGATGCGCTCGGCCAGTTCTACGCCCGCCAACACGCCGTAGTCTTTGATTTTCAGCACAGCGCGGCTGCGGCTGTCCGCCGGAATCGTCGCCAAAGAGGTATGGTCGCCCGCGCCGATGTCTTCTTTTAGCCCGGCGACGATGAAGTCTTGAATTTGTGCGTCGGTGATTTGCTGTGGTCGCATGAATTGTGGATTCGTTGATTTGTGGATTTGGTGATTAGTTGAGCTTACTTGTTTTTCGATTGTTGCTCAAATGCGACTATTACTTTGTTTTTCAAATCTTTGGAGGAACACAGGAAGTTGTCGAATTTGCCAATGTTCTGTTCTGTCACCATTAACTGGCCTTCAAAAATATCTGTTTTCTGAAAATCGCTACCTCTCGAAGCAGTTCCCTCGTTTCGATGTTGCGGGACAAAGTCTCGGTGCGTTTGGATATAGTCAGACGGTATAGCCCAATACTTGAATTTGTCTCGATACACTGCAAGCCAAACAAAGACATCGCAACAACTTGGCTTCAACTGCGAAAATTCATCAAAAATGGTTTTGAAGAAATGGAGGGTAAAGCTTTTTCGTAAAGAGGCAATTCTGGCCTGTCTTTGTCAACCGCTCTTGATGCCTTTACCTCAATTCGAATAAATTGCTCTTTGTGTTCCAGATATAGGTCGTATTAGCCGGAATACGCTGGGTCAATCTTCTTGTTTGGTCTTTTCAAATCAGATTCTACTTCCAACAAGTGGCCGAACGCCCAAGTGTCGCCAAAACCTCGCGGCGATGAAATTTCAAAAATAGAGAGGTACAGGTTTCTGTCAATGTAGGCATTACGCATCTCCATGTACTCCCCATAAGTCAATTTTTGGCGGCTCAACAGAGTGGCAATCACGAACTCGTACCTGTTGAAAGGCATGACCGACACAAGGTCGTCAAGTTGCAAGCGAAAATCATTGGCATTTTCGAGCCTGCTAATCAAGTCATCTAATTGGGCTTTCAGAGTTTCCATCAAAAAAGAGATGTTTGAGCGGCAAAAGTTTGATTTTGAACAGACCCTTCTTCTCTTATTTGAACAATCCAATCAGCAATTTCAGGGAAGGGATTGCCGAATTGCCAGCCCGGCTCTCCAGTTTTTCTTAAATTTTCGAGTCTTCTAATCGTCAGTTCTGCAAAAACGGGGTCAATATCGAAGGTAAAAACTTTGCGCTTCAACATTTCGCCAACAATCAGCGTAGTGCCAGAATGTGCGAAAAAATCCGAAATCAAATCACCGGGCGCGCTGCTGGCTTTGACAATTCTTTCGATTGATTTCAAGGGTTTTTGAGCGTAACACCCGGCCACGTTTTCGACCATTCGATAAAAAACTTGTTGCACATCCACCCAAACATTACCCGCCCGGATATTCTCGGATTTGCTTCGCTCCATATTTTCAGTTTTAGCCCCATTTACCTCTTTGTAGTATCCGCGCAGAATCTTTGGATTTCAGGGGGTACACATTTTAGTCCAAAGAAAACAGGAGTAGTTCTTTGACAAACGGAAAAGAAAACAGAAGGGGAGTTTTGTGGCTTCTGACACAACAATCCCCCCCTTCCTTATGCGCAAAAGCGCCTACAAAGATATTGTGGATTTTCTGGCAAAGACCAGTGAAGTTGCACCCCGAGGCAACCACCTGCGCCGCCTTCAGACGATGGCGAGCCTCGTCCACGGCTGCATGAAGAGCAAGTCGTGCGCGGTGGAGGGCATGAGCCAGCCCCGGCACGGCGAGGGTACGGGCAACAAGAACAGCCTGCTGCAAGAGGCGAAGCGCTGGCTTGGGAACAAATGGGTGGACTGGCAGTTGTTCTTCCTGCCGTTGGCGAAACGCTTTTTGGGCATGGCGGCCAAGGGGGGCGAGTTGGTTTTCGTCATCGATGGCAGCCAAACGGGCACCAAGCACAGCAGCCTGATGCTCTCGGTTTTGTGCGGGGGCTTTGCCCTGCCGCTCGTTTGGCTGGTCAAGGAGGGGGAAAAGGGGCACTTTCCCGAACAAATGCACTTGGACCTGCTGCACACGCTGCTGCCCATAGTACCCGAGGGTTGCCGCAAGGTACTCTTGGGCGACGGCGAGTTCGACGGGCAGCAATTGCGCCGATGGTGCGCCGACCAGCACTGGGAGTTTGTCCTGCGCACTTCCTGCGACCGGGTGGTGGACTGTGGCGGCGAAACGGCGCGCATGGATGCCCTGTCGCCCGCCAAGGGCGAGCGGGCGGTGTTTGTGCCCGATGCCGTGGACGGCATCAACGCCGTGTGCTGGCACGAAAAAGGCTTCGACAAACCTATTTTCCTGCTCACCAACATGGATGTGGGAGACATGGCCTGCTCTTACTACCGAAAGCGGTTCAAGATAGAGACCATGTTCAAAAACCTCAAATCAAAGGGGTTTCAACTCCACAAGACCCAAATCAAGGATGCCGACAGAATCGCCAAACTGATCTTGATCGTCGCCACGGCGTTTGTCCTGACCTTTTGCCTGGGCTGTTTCGTCAAACACTATTGCCCCGTCGGCAAACTCAAAACATTCCTCCGAAAGGATAAAATCGAAAAAATGGGGCCTATCCATCTGGCCCAAAAGTGTTGGGACGAAGCCTTTCACATCGCCTTAGATTTCTTTTCTGATTTGTCAAAGAACTTTGACTGGGTTTTTACTTGAAAAAATGTGTACCCCCTGAAATCTTTGGAATATCTGTGTATTCGGCATTAACATCAAAATATGCGTTGCCTTTGGTGTAATAAAGACATTCTTGTCGAACTGCCATCCAGTTTTTTTGCGTCCCGTAGCCACGCTGGTTGCGCATGGTGATGAAACTCCGCGATACCAGTTCAGAGAATTGGCGCATCATAATCATAAAATCGGGCAGAGGCTGAAAATGCTCTTTTTGGTCGGCTCCAAGCCAAACATACAAACTGGCATTTTTACCTAAAACCACCAGATTGTTTTCAATCCACTTTTGGGAAAAATCCATGTACTCGCTCAAGTTCATTTTGAACAGGTTTTCCGTGTTTTCATTGCCGACTGCGACGTTATAGGGCGGGTCTTGAACAGACAGCGCAGTTTTTTCTTTGCTAAAAATTTGCTCTACATCCTGTCGGCGGGTAGCGTCCAGAACACCTACGCGATGCCCGCTGAGGGGATCTTCCCAAATTTCCCCTTTTTTCAAACGACACAAAGGCAGGATTTTTTCCCGCAGTTGTAAGTCTGTGTCAAGTCTTCCGAATGCTTCTGGCATATCTTGAGTAATGAATGATAAATGATGAATGTCGTGCCTCCTCAACTTTTCCATTTAATATTACACCCCCCGCTCGGTCTTTGAATTTCAGGGGCGGGTTTTCCGGCCAAAACGGCATCCAGCGCCGCTCGCAAATCCTCGCCCGTCGGGGGAATCGGGTTGCGCTTGGGACGGCTGGGGTCGAGTTGACCGCGATAAAAGAGTTTTAAATCTTTGTCAAAAACATAAAAATCGGGCGTACAAGCCGCGTCGTACGCACGGGCGACATCCTGACTTTCGTCGTAAAGGTAGGGAAATGTGTAGCCGACTTCCGCCGCGTGGGTTCTCATTTTGTCGGGCGCGTCTTCGGGATGGGTTACCACGTCGTTGCTGCTGATGCCGACAAACGACACGCCTTTCGATTTGTATTCCGCTACCACATTCACGATTTCAGGATTTACATAAAGGACATAAGGGCAGTGATTGCAAAGGAACATCACCACCGTCGCCCGTGCGCCGGAAGCCACGTCCGAGAGACTGACGGTTTTCCCGCTCACGGTATCGGGCAGGGCGAAATCCGGCGCTTTGGTGCCGAGCGGGAGCATATTTGATTCGGTGTAGGCCATTTTTTTTAAAAGTTGATGAGGGTTGATGGGGGTTTATGAGGGTTGATGAAGGTTGATGAAGGTTTATGAAGGTTTATGAGGGTTGATGAAGGTTGATGAGGAGAGTGTCCACAAAACTGTGTCACCCCAATTCGGGCAATGAGAAAACACAGAGACACGGAGGCACAGAGTTTTGGTTTTCAATAACTTGCGCCCTTTTAGGGCAGCGTTTACCGTGTAAAAAACATATAGGAAGGTTTTACATGCTCTTCTGAACATTCCCCCTTCATCAACCCTCATAAACCCTCATAAACCTTCATCAACCTTCATAAACCTTCATCAACCTTCATAAACCCCCATCAACCCTCATAAACCCTCATCAACCTTCATAAACCCCCATCAACCTTCATAAACCCTCATCAACCTTCATAAACCCTCATCAACCCTCATAAACCCTCATCAACCTGTTATTTACAAGCCTGATTTATTCCCAAAACGTAGTTTTTCACGATGCCGATTTCGACTGCCGTTTCCGCGCCTTTGAAGCCTTTGATGTCAGCGTCTTGAATGTTTTTTTCGTATTGTTCCAAAAAAGATTTGCTGAGGGGAAGGTATGACCAATGCCATTTTTCCTCAAAATAGCCCGATGGCCGCTTTGGGGTGTAGGGTTGGCAAAACCCGTATTCGTGAGCGTGGGCACTGAGCCATTGATAGACCTTTTCGAACTTGCCCCCTTGCTCAAACGAGGGATTGTTCAGGTCGTTCAAATCAATATCGGTGCCCCAATGGTGGCGCGAGGAGCCGGGCATGGACGAGTATTCGAGGATTTTCAGGGCGCGGGCTTTGGCGCTGGGGGCATCCTTGGCGAAACGGCTCCATTTTTCCTCCCAAATCGTCTTCTGACGGTCGAAGTTGCGGGTGCTGGAAATGATTTTCAACACCACACCGTCTTTTTCTGCGGCGCTGTGCATCAATTTGAATGCCTCGAATGCCTCTTTGCGCATGAGCATGCCGGGCTTGTCGGAATATGGTTTGCCCACTGTCACAAAATTGGGGTGCGTGGCTGGGTTGAATTTTCCGAGCAAATAATCAATATCCACCGTTGGGGCGGGGGTGGCGGGTGGCGGGCTGGAAACCAACGTGCCCGGTGGCACACCCTCTTGCCCGCTGGGTGCCATGTCCTGTTTATCAGAGCGAACATTCGACTGGCAGCTTGATGCCACCAAGAGCAAAAGAAAAATGTAACGCATGCGCAGGATATGCTTTGTTTTGAAGCTCAAAAGTAGGGCAATCCCGCTTTTTGGTAAGAAACTGTTTTATACTTTGATTTGCCGGGATTAGCCAGATGGCTATGATTGCTCTCCTTGATTTTGAGCAGTAGCCATGCTCAAGACTTGAGGGTGCGGAGTATTAGAGCCTCTAAGGCTTGTATTTTAGCCGCCCTAAACCAACCCGTTTCATGCCCAACTTTACATATTCCCTTGCCGCTTTCCTTTTGGTTTTTTCCGCCTGCCATTTTACTGCCACGAATACCGACTGGCCCGCCTATCTCGGCGACGACGGGCGCACCCACTTTTCTCAGCTCGACCAAATCAACACTGCCAATGTCGCCGGCCTGAAAGCCGCTTGGACGTATCATAGCGGCGGCGCGGACACGGTGAAAAACACCACTCAAATCCAGCACAACCCGCTCATCATCAATGGAGTGCTGTATGGTGCTTCGCCCGACGTGAACATTTTCGCGCTTGATGCCGCCACTGGGCAAGAACGGTGGAATTTCAAAACTTTCGAGTGGCTCGGCGGCGAAAACTCGTGGGCAGGCATTTGCCGAGGATTGGCGCACTGGACGGATGGAAAGGCCCAACGACTGCTCTACTGCGCAGGTACTTTTTTGATTTCGCTGAACGCGACGACGGGGCAGCCCGATTCCACTTTTGGCAACAACGGCAAGGTGGATTTGCGCCGCGACTTGGACTACCACAAAAATGATTTTTTCATCGTCAACACCTCGCCCGGCGTGGTGTATGGCGACCTTCTCATTTTGGGCATGCGGGTTTCGGAAGGAGCCGATGCCGCGCCCGGCCACATTCGCGCCTTCGACGTGCGCACGGGACAGCGCCGCTGGGTTTTTCACACCGTCCCGCACCCCGGCGAATATGGCCACGAGACTTGGCAAGACCCCGACGCTTGGCAGCGCGTCGGTGGCGCCAATTGCTGGGCGGGCATGACGCTCGACGCGGAGCGTGGCATCGTCTTCGTTCCCACCGGCTCGGCGGCGTTCGACTTTTGGGGCGGCAACCGCAAGGGCCAAAACCTCTTTGCCAACTGCCTCTTGGCACTTGACGCGAGCACCGGAAAACGCCTCTGGCATTTCCAAACCACCCACCACGACCTTTGGGACCGCGACCTGCCTTGTCCGCCTACGTTGCTGACGGTCAGTCGTTTTGGCAAAAAAATAGACGCGGTGGCGCAACCCACCAAACAGGGCATGGTGTTCCTGTTCGACCGCACGACGGGGCAGCCGTTGTTCAAAATAGAGGAGCGGCCTGTTCCATTTTGGGGCGCGATGCCGGGCGAGGAGGTGTGGCCGACGCAGCCTTTTCCCGCAAAGCCCGCGCCTTTTGCCCGCCAACACATAACGGAAGCCGACTTGAATCCCTATTCGGAGCAGCGCGACAGCCTGCGAGCGGTTTTTTCCAATTTGCAAAAAGAATTTTACAGCCCACCGAGCCGAGTCGGGACGCTTGTGTTGCCGGGCTTCGACGGGGGCGCGGAATGGGGTGGCGCGGCGGCTGACCCAGAGGGGGTGCTCTATGTGAACAGCAGCGAAATGCCATGGGTGTTGCGCATGGTGGACTTGCCGAAAAGCAATGGCAGCCAAGTGGGGCAAGGGAAGAAACTCTACGCCACGCATTGTACGGGCTGCCACGGGCTGAATCGCCAAGGCAACGGAGCCAATCCCAATCTGGTGGGCATCAAAACGCGACGCACGGAACAGTTTCTCGGCCAAATCATCAGGCAAGGCAAAGGTGCGATGCCTTCGTTCGGCCACTTGTCTCATGCAGAGCGCGAGGCTATCGTCGCTTATTTGACTGACAAAAAACAAACACCCAACGGCGGCAAACATGCCACAGAGCAGGAAGCGGGCATTCCGTTCACGCACACGGGCTACATTCGGCTGCAAGACGAAACGCGCCAGCCCGCCATCAAGCCGCCTTGGGGCACGCTGAATGCCATTGACCTGAACACGGGCGAGTATCGCTGGACGGTGCCGCTTGGCGAAGACCCGCAACTGAAGCAACAAGGAATCCGCGACACGGGCACGGAAAACTATGGCGGCCCGGTGGTGACAGCGGGCGGATTGGTGTTCATCGCTGCCACGAAGGATGAGAAAATCCGTGCCTTTGCTCGTTCGGACGGCAAATTGTTGTGGGAGGCCGACTTGCCTGCAAGTGGCTTTGCCACGCCCGCGACCTATTCGGTAGGGGGCAAACAATATGTCGTCATCGCCTGCGGCGGCGGCAAGCTGGGGCGGCGTTCGGGCGATACCTACATGGCGTTCGCCCTTTGAGGTCAGGTTGGCCTGCTCGGCAAAAAGGCGTATTCGGCAGCATGGAGGGCGGTTTCGCTCATTGGCGATGGAAGAATTGAGCGGCGAGCCTTTTCTTTACAAAAAATTCAAAAGCACTTACCTATGCGTCATTTCTGCCGCTTGCTCATTTTTCATTTTGGTTTGTTGGCACAAATTGCTGCCCAGCCTGTGTTGTCCATCGAAACACAGCCAATTTCTGGGAGCGCCATCTACAACGGATGGACCCCCGCCACTTTTTTCGCTCCCGGAGGAGCCGGAGCAAATCAATCCTGGGATTTTAACACAAGCGGCTTGGGCCTCCCCATTGAGGTGTATCGTGATTTCATGCCCGCGCAAGGCACCCAATTCGCTGCGCAGTATCCCAACGCTACCCGCTGCATGAGGACCAGCGCAGGATTTGGCCCATCCAGTTTCAACTATTATTCCCTGACAGATAGCACGGTGTCCGATTGGGGGTTGGCGGTGCCGGGCGGGACGCGCATCAGGCATTTGCAGCCCTGGGTGAAGAAGTTTCCGCTTGTGTACGACTCCACTTACACGGGGACTTTCACGGGCACGAGAATTTTCAACAACGGCCAAACCTCCCACTTCACCACCACCTTCGAGATAAAATACGACGCATTTGGCACCCTGACGCTGCCCCTTTTCGCACCCAAGCCAAACACGATGCGGGTAAAAACAATTTTAACCGAAAGGGATAGTTTGCCATTGGCCAACAACACATATAACATCACGCTCGGCGTGCAGGAATACTACAATTGGTATGCCCCAAACCAGCCGGGACATCTCTGCTGGACATCGAAGTACAGCGGCTCCCGCATCAATTTTTCTGCAAATGGCGATACCCTGCAAATCACCCAACTCGCCCCGCTAAACGTCATGGAGATGCTGCATCCGGCTTCTTCGAGCCACACGAACGAGCCGCCTCATGGCGCAATGCCGTCGTTCAGCATACAAGGCAACCCAACGACGGACTGGCTCCATTTGCAACTCCTCGATGCGGAGGATGCGTTTTTGGAAGTTACGGTGGGGGATTGGGGCGGCAGGCTAATCCAACAATGGCAACCTTCCTTGCCGGGTCAATCTTTTTTGAGCATTCAGGTCAGTGAGTTGAAGCGGGGGCAGTATTGGGTGAGCGTGCGCAGCAAGAAAGGCCTGCACACCCGCTCGTGGCAAAAACATTGACCAAACGAGACGCATGATGCAGGAATCATGTTGGGTTTGTTGCCAATGCAAACACCAACTGTTTTACATTTGCCTCAAACATGAAGGCAACAAAAATCTCCGCTCTTGCTTCCTGCTTGCTTGTGGCGCAATCGCTCTTGGCACAATATGCCCCCGCGCCTGACTCCCTCGCAAGCCGCCCCGTCACCAGCGTCGCTTTCGACTCGTCGTTCTACGATTTTGGCACCGTCCGTCAAGGGAAGGTAGTGACGCACGTTTTTCATTTCACGAACACTGGCACGGATTCACTTGTTATCGCCGAAGTGAAAACGACTTGTGGCTGCACCGTGCCAGAATGGCCCCAAGAGCCTATCGCCCCCGGCGGCATGGGCGCGATCAAAGTAGAATTCAATACCGCAGACAAAGCCGGGCGGCAGCTGCGCATCCTGCGCGTGCTCGCCAATACTGACCCGCCCGAAAACATCCTGCAATTGGGTGGCGAGATAAAAGTGCAAAAAAAGAAGACACCCCTCAAAGGACAATAACCCGCTCCCAAACTCCGTCCGCTCCGCTTGGCCGGACAAGGCGCTCAAACCACCCAAACCACTCTCACATGGCCTACACCGAATCAGAGACGAACGCTTTCAAGAAGAAAGTCGAACGTTACAAGGAAATCCTCGAAAACACGCAACGCTATCGCGAGGCTTGGCAAACCGGCCTTCGGCAAACCATCATTGACCGGCTCAAGGAGCTGGCCGAGGCGGGTGGCCTCGAATGTGAAATCGAGGAACGCAACGACATCGAAAACCTCGAAGCCGTGGTGCTCACGCTCGGCCATTCGGAGAGCGGCTTGGGCGAGCCAGTCGGCGGCGAGCTGCGCCGCGACCTCATCAAGCAAAACGGCTCGCTTGGTTATCAGCAGTTGTTCAACGGAAAAATTCTGGTGCTTATCAACTTCCCGTACATCGAAAAGTACGGCCAACCACAACCGCCCAAAACCATCGCCATCTATCGGCCAGAGGAACTTAAAGATGCCTACATCCTTCGGCACATCGAAACGTTCATGACCGACATTACCAACTGGGAGGATTACGACGACGACCTGCCAGAGCCGAACCAACGCATTGGTTTCAAAATGAACTTTGAACAGGATGCAAAGGCGCAGTAGCCTTGCAAGAGCAGGCGCTGCGGAAGGCTCAAATCGGGCTATTTGAAAAGCCTTTCAAAAATGTGGTGCACGCCGCGCTCAATATGTTCAAACCCTTGATGCGCCTCGTAAATGGCCCTCATATCGGCCAGCACCTTGTCCTTATCTGCGTCTGTGGCGCAGTATTTTTCTTTGCATTCAAGGATGACATCCAACGCTTCCGCGTCCGAACATTCCAAAAAACGCTGCTTCACCACCTCGTAGCGGTCGGGGGGCAGCGTGGGGGCAATTATTTTTTCCTCGTCGGCAGTGATGTAACCGTCGGTGTTGGCGGCAAAAAGCATCGAGAAGGCGCGAAAATCCTCGTAGGTCCAGTCGGTGTGTTGCATTGAATAAAAATTTAGGAAGCGTTCGAGCGTACTGAAAACAAATGGCTTTTCAGCCTTTTTTAAATGCTGCAATGGCCTCTTTCGTGAAATCCGACAGCGCCAGCCTGCCGCTAATCGCCGCTCGTTCGGGGAGCAGCGCGTCCCAATGTTCCGTGCCTTGCCAGAACACCCGCTTCAGTTCGCGGAGCGCCTCCGGGCTGTACGAGCAGAGGTTTTTGCAAAAATGAGCAAGGTAGGCATCCAATTGCTCCACCGTGTCGAAGGCTTCCTGAAACAAATTTTTCGACTTCGCCCAATCGGCGGTGAGCCACTCCGAAGGGTTCAAGGCCATTTGCGCAAAAGCTGCCGCGCCCACTTTCCGCTCCACCGCCGGGCCAATGACGAAGGGTCCAAAACCCACCGCCAGTTCGCTCAACCGCACCGAGGCCCACTTCGAGGCCATGCAAAAATCCACCGCCGCCGCCAAGCCCACGCCACCGCCCACGGCTTTGCCGTGAATGCGCCCGACGACGATTTTCGGGCAAGTGCGCATGGCGTTGATGACATTGCCAAAGCCGGAGAAGAAAGCGAGGCTTGTTTCAAAATCGTCAATCGCGACGAGTTCGTCGAAACTCGCCCCTGCGCAAAAAGTCTTGTGTTCGGCGCTGCGGAGGACGACGATTTTCGCCTCGGGATTTTTCCCTGCGGCCTCAAATGCCGCCACGAGCTCGTGCAGCAACTTGCTTGGAAGGCTGTTGTGGTTAGGGTGGTAGAAGATGATATGCGCTACGCCATCGGTCGTCACGTCGGTGCGAACGTAGCCTTGTTGGGTGATGTCCATTGTGCGTTGGTTAGGTTTTGGGCAAAGGTAGGACAACGATACACCGCGCTGGACACACAGCGTGCGGTTTTTTGAAAACCACTTTGCTTTGCGAGTACCTTACGCCCCGCATATCTTGGCCGCACGAATCGCGCCGTGGTGCCGTACAGCCTGCGAGTTTTTCTAAAAGAGCCTTTTTTAAACGAAGTCGTTCAATCCAATGCGACAATTTTCCCTGCGCAAACCCTGCCTGCGACATCGCTGACCCGAAAGAGATACCATCCTGCCGGCAAACCCTCACGCCGAAACTCATAGGACTGCCCGGAGAACCGCGCCGTGCGAACCAGCCTCCCCGAGGCATCGAACAGGTCGAAGCGTTTGTCGCCCTCAATGGGTTCGGTGGAAATAAATGTGGACGCGTCGCCAGTAGGGTTGCCGAGGACGCGCCACAGCGGTGTGCGCCGTTGCGGCTCATCCACACGCACGAGCAACCGGCCGATGGTATGCCGCACGATGTTGGTGACGATGGGCGGGTTGAAGTCAAATATGATGGAGGCTTTGTTTTCAAAGACCGTCCCGTCGGGCAAGTCGGCATGTTGTTGGATGGCAAAAGTGAAAAAGCCGTGCGAGGCCAGTTCGTTCACGTTGCTGTCGGGCAGAGCGATAGGAAAGAACAATACCTCCAGCGTGTCCATGCCGCGAATTTCCCAAGTATGCTCATGCGAGGCGGCAACGGGCCGAAACGTATTGATGTCCAACCCCGGGGGCAACACGTCGAGCAGGAGCACCCGGAAAGCCGTGTCGGTGCCTGTGTTCTGAAAGTCAATGGTGTATTCAAAAGGGGTATTGGCTTCGACCAATTGTTCGGGGCCGACTCCCGTGGGGACCGCCGTTTTTTGGTTTGGGTCAAAAGCACCGATGACTTGCCTGCAGGCAAAATCATACTCCGATGGGACTCTGTCCAGCCAAAAGGCATTGACTAAGAAAGGTGTCAGCCCGCCGCAGTTCTCCAATGCGACAGCCGTCAGGGTTCCATTGGAATACTTAGTGGCCTCCATGCGATAAGTTGCCCCATCCGCCTGCACATCCACAGTCATGCTTTCCTGGCTCATCAGGCTGAAATTGCCGGTTTGGAACACTTCCTCATTCCGGATGAGGCGGTAATCGTGTGGGGTGGAAGTAGGTGCGTCGCCGATATTTTGGATGGTAAAGCGCAGGGCTGTGTCTGCAAGGCATTGCGCGGTCAGCTTGATTTCAGAAGAAGGCGGAGGCAGGAACGGGCAGGGCAGCAGGGTCCGGGCGAAAGCCTCCACGCATAGCGTTCGCTCAAAGAGAAAATAATTGCAGTTGGTCTTTACCGTCATTTTCACAGTGGCGGCAGCGAAGGGCAGCATATTTCCTAACTCGAAGTAGAGCGTATCGCCGTTTTGGTGCGCGAACGGCGGGTTGCTGGTGACAATATCCAACTCTAACGGCTTGACAAGGGTAAGGATAACGTCTTCCGCGAGGATATTGCCCGTGTTCCGCACGGACACCTCCATCTCTGATGTGGCAAAGCAGCCCCTGAAATTGGACGGCATGCCGAGAGTCACCTCCAGCGAAGCGCATTCCTGCTGAACTGGCGCCAGGATGAACGTCGCCTTGATGGTGTCCTGCAAGGGCGCCGGGCCGGGGTCAATGACCATGTCGTCTTTGCAAACCGCCCAGTTGGCGCTGGGGTATTGAGGCAGGTAAAGCGTGAAAGGCCCGGTGTTGAAATACCGGAAATGCAGAAGCCCCTCCGCGTCGCTGGCTCGCAAGCCCATTTGACCGCCGCTCACTAAACGCACCTGCACATCAGGAGCAGGAACATCGCCCGGATTGGCCAGGCAGTCGCCGTCGTGGTCGAGCAATACCTGCACCTGTACCGGGATGGTGTTGCATCGGGAGACGACCTCTGTGTAAGAATCACATCCCAGGCCGTTGTTGTAAACGGCGAGGAAGGCACCGTTGGGGTCGTTGTTGAAGAGCAGCGAACAGATGCCATAGATGGCACATTCGCTCAGGTTGGGGTTGTTGTCTATAAACGAGATATCCGACCCAATGGAAACCAGGTTGTCCAAACCTTTCAAGGAGGCCAGTACCGGGTTGTCCTCAATCCGCATCCAAAGCCCGATGGATTGCAGGCTTTCCAACCCCTTGAAACTTGTCAATGATTGCGCAACCCTCACATAAAAAGCCCCGCCAATGGAACTGAGATTTTCGAGGCCGGTAAAATCAGTCAGGTGCCAATGCCCCTCTAAACCAAAGTGGCTGCCGATGGTTTGCAGGTTTTCCAACCCCTCGAAACTCGCCAGCAAGTAAGGCGTGATAAATTGCCCGCCGATGGAAGTCAGACTCGACAAGGCCTGCACGCTTGTCAAGGAGGATTGGTTGTCAAGAATCAAATCCCCGCCGACTGTCACGAGATTTTCCAAACCGCTCAAACTTTTCAGCATCGGCGTTTGATTGATATATAAATTTCCTCCGACAGTTGCAAGTTGATTCAGGCCTTCGAAGTTGGTAAGGGCAGGGTTGTAGATGACAGCCAGGTTGCCGCCGATGTGGGCGAGATTTTCCGCCCCATGAAAACTCGTCAGCGCGTCATGTACATTAAAATTGCCGCCGATGAAGGTCAAATTGTCCAAGCCCTGCAAGCCAGTGATTGTATTGTCAATGATAAAATGCCCGCCGATGGAGTGGAGGTGTTCAAGCCCGGTCAGTTGAGCCAGCAGGGGATTGTATTCGAGATGGAAATTGCCCCCAATGTATGCGAGGTGGTCAAAACTGCCCAAATGCGTGAGCGCGTCGTGATACGAAAGGCGAAAAGCGTCGCCGATAGAATCCAGCATGTGCATACCGCTCACGCTCACCAACGAAGGATTGAACGAGACCGTGAGGCTGTCGCCGATGCTGCGGAGGCTGTCAAAGCCGATAAGATTCTGTAGCGCAGCATTATTGGCCACCATGAAATCTCCGCCAACGGATTGCAGGCTTTCCAGCCCAAGACAGCTGACAAGGGCGGGGTTATTATTCAAGCCAAGGTTGCCGCCCACGGTTCTCAAGCGTTGCAAGCCGGTAAGTGCGAGCAACGCGTTGTTGCCGCTCAACAAACAATGATTTTTCACGGTAACCAAACTGTCCAGGCCACTCAGGTCGGTCAAAGCGTTATTATCCTGGATAACCAAGCCGCCCACAGCACGCAGGCGGTTCAGCCCAATGATGCTTGGGAGGCGAGCATTGCCTGAAATGACCAAATCGCCGCCGATGGTTTCCAGACTGCCCACGCCGGAGAGGTTTTGCAGCAACGAATCGTTGTAAGTACTGATGCTGAACGTTCCGCCGATGTGTTGGAGGTTGTCCAAGCCGCTTAAATTAGTCAATTGGCTGGCTCCCACAACACTCAAGTCGCCGGGGATTACCTGTATGTTTTCCAATCCGGCCAAACTCGTCAAGGCCGGGTTGCTTCCTATGTACAGGCCGCCGACATGCCGCAGTTGCTGCATTTCCTGAAAATTCACTATCTCGGTACCGAACACCAAGAGTTCACCGCCGATAGTGTCTATATTGTGAAGGCCCTGCAAACTTGTGATGGACGAGCCCAACCATATCCTGAGGCTCCCGGCTATTTCCCGCACCACGCTCAATCCTTGCAGGTTGCTGATATTGTCCAAGGAAATGAGCACATCACCTTCGATGACCTGACAGCCGGGGTAATTCGCCTGAAAACTGTCAATTTCAGCCTGCTCGGCAAAGGTAATGCCGTCGGGAAGGCAGGATTGGGCGGTGGCGGGGAGGGTCAGGCAGAAGGGGAAGAGAGCCAGCAGCAGTACTTTTTTCATAATTGATGGGAGTGAAGGGCAATTCATTTGCTTTTATTTATCTTTGGAAGGGGACCATTGCCTTCATCGCCCCGAAAACTCCAACCCATACCAATATCCGTCCAGCACGCGCTGCTTCATCTCGCTTTTCGGCAGGTTGACCTCGATGAAGCGGGTAGTTATGATCCCTGATCCCCTTATGGAAGTGGCGTAGTAGGTGTTGTCGCAGGGGTCGAAGGCGCTGGAGTAGAACTCCGGGTTGACGAATCGCTCCGGGCCGGCGGGCAGCGCTGCGGAAATGTCGAACAGGGTCGTCACTACTGGCGCGCCGGCCGACACTTTTATGGAAACTAAAGTAGTTTTCTCTCCGCCTGCGCCGTCCGGGCCGTTTTTCATGGCCAGCAGCACGCCTTCGTCCCTTCTGTATTCCAGCCCGAAGTACCGCACGATGTTGTCTATGGGATGGTAGGAGGGATCAATGTCTATGTGCCGGGAGGTATTGGCGTTCAGGTTTACCTCGATGAGGTTGGTACCGGAGAGGAAATAGAACAAATCCCCGCTGGTGGATACGGCCGACATATATGCCGGCGAAAGTGGGCTGTTGGTCGTTGCGCTATTGCCTATAAGCCCCACACCGTCCAATCCGGTGACAGGGTTGACCTCATTGATGCTGTAAAACCATTCGGATGCACTGAATTGCTCCACAGAAACCGTATGTAACCGGCCTTTGTGAAATACCGGACATACGTCAATCCTCGGCCCGGGCGTGAGGGTAGGCGTGCCCGCCCCCACATCAAAAGAAAAAAACTGGTCGCCCGTGCCGTAATAGTGCAAATACACATAGCGCCTGCCCGTGCTGTCGTAAGCGGAAAAATTGGAGCGGATAAACCCGAGCATCGTCGGCACACCAAAAGGCCCGGCCTTGGACACCGACGCAAACGGCTCCGGCACAGGCTTGCCGAGCTCGTGCAGGCTGAACGACAAATCCACGCCCGGCTCGGCCTTTTGGACGTAAAACGTGCCCGCACACCGCGCCGGCGGCGGGGTGACGACCTGCTCAAGGGTCTCGCATTTTTGGCAGGCGGGGAGGGTGAGGGCGGCCCAGAGGGCGCCGATAATGAGGAGCGTGAGGGACTGTGATAATGCCTTCATGGATTGGTTGATTTTTTCAAATGCGCATACAAAAGAAAAAGCCCATTTAGCGGAAGGAAAAAGATTAAAAGCCCTAACAGCAGGCTCAATACAGGGTAGTATTCTCCATCCAGCATATTGGCTTGCACGCCGTCTAACCAGCCCACCAGGCCGCTTTGGGTAAAACGGCAGTAGAACACATACACGGCCGCAACGCCTACCAGTATCTGGTGTGCCATGTATTCAGTTTTGGTGAGGCGCTCTTTTAGCATTTTGTTGGTCATACTTTTCGATTTTTACTTTTTTGTCGGAATCGGAATTTTCTGAATTTATGAATTGCCAGAATTCCCGCCACGAGCCATTCTGAAAATTCTCTAATCCTGCGAATTCTAATGCTGACACTTTATGAATTTCCTGAATTTTCACCACACACCATTCTGAAAATCCTCTCATCCTGCGAATCCTGATGCTGACATTTTGGGCAGCAATACCCCCGTCTCCGGCGACAGGATAAGCCCGCCGTTTTGCGCCCGGGCCGCCCAGGGTAAGAGGAGGAGGAGGAGGAAAAGATGTCGTGCGTTCATACTGTCATGATTGGTTTGGTGCTGGGCTGATGCTTCCACCAGTCCGTAATTTCGCTATCTCTTTTTTTGCTTCGCCATTCAGAGGCTGGCTGTTGCCCGGTTTGCATCATGGGCGCTGGCCGGCCTTGTGATTTTTTTAAGTTGCTGAACAGTTTTGCACAGCAAGGGGGGAATGAACAGTTGCGCCCAGCGGGATTCCGAAAACTTTTTGCTGTCATAATTTGTCTAAAAAGTTGCAGTTTTTACTTTCCTTTCTTTCTGAGGCGAGGGTTCAGAATCTTTATAATTGATGATTCTTCCTCCTTCATTCTTTATTTTTTCTATATTGTCCAACGAATCTATTCTAAACATTCTCCACATTGTTGGATTGCCCGCAGAACCTCCTTTGGGTACATACCAGACATCAATTACTTCATAAGGATCTGGAGATGTAGATGTCTCTTTGCTCTCTTTTGCAGGAGATGTTCCTTCATTTAACTCATTTACTAACTCAAAAGCATCTTTTAATAACTTAACTGCATCAAATAGTTTTCCCATTTTAGGTGCTCCGGATCCGAATACACCAAAGGCAGTAAGTAAATCATCAATATCTCGACTTTCTGAATAAGATAAACTTCTTGTTTTTGTTGGTGATGCTCCACCCGCTGGTGAGGATAATGTATAACCTCCTTTTTGTGTCTCTCCTTTACCTTCTTTAAAGAAGTCCAAATCCCATTGACTTGACTTAACCCATAGATTGGCATACCATTGATACTCTCTGAAGGGACCGGTAGTCTTCGTTCGTTCATTTCCCCATTTTGTTTCCGACTTAACTGTCACTCTACCATTTTTATCTAAAGTATATGTTATGCTATGTATTTTATCATTCCAAACTGTCTTGTCTATTGGGTTTTGACCATTATAGGTTGTGTAAGATCCGGATTTAAAGACATCAGTGCTAATAACCCTTGTAATTGACACCGACTTACCTGTCTTTTCATTAATGAAAGTAATTGTTTCAAATTCAGTTTTACCATCTGGGTCAACATACAAAATCGGATTATTTAAAAACGCTTTATATGTACTTTGGTCCGGTTGTATTTTAAAGGAATTGTCAACTGATAACCATCTTCCTAATTGTGGGTGGTATGACCTGTATTCAAAATTTATACTATTTCCGTTCCCCTTCACTTCATCATCATTTTCCTTCCCATTAAACCCATACCGATACCCCCCTTCCGAAAACTCCCGCCCCGGCATCCCGCTGCCAAACGGGTAATAATCCTGGGCCGTCCAGATATCGGCCAAGTAGCCGTCCACTTTACCGTCATTCCCCTCGTCGTAGGGCAGTTTGCGGTCGCTTACGGTGGCCAATACGTTGCCGAGGTGGTTGCCGAGTTCGAAGTATTTGGCGCCCCGGCTGCGGTAACTGTACCAGGTATCGTTTTGGCGGTTTTGTATGGTCTTCAGCGCCGAGAGGGTGGTGTCTATGCGCTCCTCGCCGAGGCGGCTGCTGCCGTAGAGGTACAGCGATTGCAGGCGGTGGTCGATTCTGGCCATCGGGAGGTTGGCATCGGTGTAGGTATAGGTGGCCATCACGTTGCCGGTGGCGTCGAGGACGTAGTACGTATAGTCCGTTTTTTTCGTAGCAGTGTTAGCCACTTTTTTGATCACCCGCTTGCCGGTGGGGTCGTAGCTGAAATCAATGCGCTCGGCGGCGGCGGTTTTCTGAATGTACTTCACCTTGCCCGCCACATTCCAGTGGATGTTGAGATTCTCAGATTTGTCCTCAATCAGGTTTCCTATGGCATCGTAGCGGTAGTTGCCGGGGCCTTGGTCGTCAATGTCGTCGGGGTAATTGCCGGCGGGTACGGGGTCGGTCACGTATTCGAGGCGGTTGCGGCCTGGGTAGTAGCGGTATTTGAAATCGTCCATATCCTGCGGGGCGCCGGCGGCGGTGGCACCCTTGCGGGTCAGGGTTTGGAGGTTGCCGTTGCCGTCGTAGGAGTAGGCAGTGGCGTAAGGCGCACTTACGAGGCTGTTCCAGTTATTGAATTTGGTGTTCAGCCCTTCGAAGGCCTGCATGGAGGTGATGCGGTTGAGTTGGTCGTAGTTGTAGGCATAGCCCAGCGGTTTGAAATTCGTGTTGGCGCCGGCGGGGTTGCCGATGGCGGTAATCATGCTCTGGATGTTGCCGTTGAACAGGTCGCGCTGCGGGCGGTGGAAGGGCGTGGCCGCGTAGGCCGGCTCCCAGCCGAGAGCGGGCGGGGCGATGGGCTTGTAGTCGTCGGTGTAGTAGCGCAGCACATAGCCGAAGGCATCTTTGGCCGTCTTGTACAGGGAAGGCCCCGGCACGCCGTCGCGCCCGATGTCCACATTTTCGTTGAGGGCGCCGCTGTTCACGCCTTTTATCCAGCCGTGGAGGGTGTAGGCGTAGTCGAGGCCCTGCACGCGATTTTGGCCCAATGCGGTGCGGGCCAGCGGACCGTGGCGGTAGTAGTAATAGTCGGCATCGGCATCCCACACCCTGCCGTCGCGGCTGGTGCGCACGGTGATGATGCGGTTGTCGGCATCATACTGGTAGCGGTGGATGAACTGGTCCGGCTCATTCGGTTGGTAGCGCACCTCCAGCACGTTGCCGCTGATGAGGTCGTAGTCGTATTCCAGCCTTTTGGGGCCGAGGCCATGCACGTCCTGTACCAACTGCACCACGTTGCCGTGGATGTCGTACCGGTAGTAGGTGGAGTGCTTCACGGGGCTGCCGTCCATTTCGGAGTAGGTCACGGAGGCGATGCGGTCGCGGTAATTGCTTTCGTCGCCGTTGAAAAACTGCGCGGCAATGCCCGGCAGGGGCTTGTCGTACTGGGTGAGGGTCACCTCCCGCTTGGTTTGCGCAGCGACCCAGTTTTTGAGTTGGGTTTCGTTTTTGGCCAAGGCCGGGGTCATGAGCGAGGTTGCGTTCAGGATTTCGCCCGTTTCGTAGGGCCTGTTGAGCGGGTCGTAGAGGGTGTAACTGTAGCGATGAGCGTTTATGGTTTTTCCCTGTTCAGGGTTTTGCGACACCACGATTCGGCTGAGGTAGTCGTAGAAAAACTCGCTCGGTCCGTCGTGGTCGGGGATGGTCTGTTTGCGCAACTGGTTGAGGCTGTTGAAGGTGTAGTCGCTTGCCATTTCGTGTTTGGGATTGACGGGTGCGCCGCTTTTGGTGCGCATGTAGGCGATGGCCTGTTTGGTAGCCGCAGGTGACAGCGGTTTCACGCCTTCCGGCGGCACGGTTTTCAGGAGGTTGCCGGCCTGGTCGTAGTAGTAGAGGGTGAAATGGTGCAGGTCGTCTTTGTATTTTGCGGTAAAGGTCTCCGCTGCGGCCATGCAGTGACGCACATACCCGTTGCGGATGCCGGCGGCCAACGAGTCCAAGTATTGCAGCCATTCATACTCGGCATTGGCGTAGGCGGCCAATATCTGGTATTCGAGGCAGGGATTGGGCATGGGGATGGTAGGCAGGCTGTCGGGCCATACGCAGGGGTCGCAAAGGTCGGCGGGCGGTTTTTTATACACCATGATGCTTTGCTCGCGGGCATTCAGGCCGCCGGGGAGCGTCAGGCTGTCGTAAGTCAGCGTATAATCCAAGGTATCGCAGGGGTAGCACGGCTTGGTGGGGTCGTGTGCGGCTACAACGCCGAGGTTGCCGGGAGGGCCTGGGACGGGGTTGACGGTCACAGGTTTGCCGCCGGGCTTTTGGCCTTTGTTGTCGGGTACTTGAGTAGCCGGGGCGAGGCCGGAGCGGGTTTGCCCGGGGGGGCATTTGCCGCAGTAACTCAGGGGGAAACAATGGCTTTTTACCCCGATGCTGACCGTGCCGTTTCCGTTCAGGAGGGCCACCTGCATGACGGCGTGGTAGGTGTAGCCGGTGGCGGGGTCGGTCTGGTTGTGGTCGGGTTTGAAGGCGAGCACCGGGCCGAGGCCTACGAGGGGTATGCCGGGCGGCAGGTCGAGCGTGAAGCGGCAATTGACCTGACTGCTCGACAACTTGGCATCGAGGGTGTTGCCCACGACCTTGCCGTTCCAGGTGACGGGGCTTTGAACGTTGGGCAGGGTGTTGAAATAGGTCGCAAAGCCCGGACTGAGGTAGTTGCTGTTCAGGGTCAGGGTTTTGTCCAGCATCTCTTGGCTGATGAGGGAGTTGAACAGGGTGGCCAAGTATTTGGCTTCCGAAGTGGTCGGGCAGGCGAGGCCGGGGTCGGTGCATTGTTCGACCATGCAATCCGGTCGGAATCTCAGTTTTATTGGTTGTGCCTGTTTGGAACTGTTGAACAGCGTGGCGCCAGCAGTGTGAAACGAACTGTCAATGCCTATGTATTTGATACAACTCAGGCTGTCGGCATTTCTCCAATTTACAGAGGAGCCGGCAGGAATTCTAAGATATATCCAGCCGATAATGGAGGTTCCGCTGATAAACTGTATGTCCAAATTATTGCTATTGGTTTGAAGCGCGGCTTTAAAATGCGTAACGGATGGTATGTTGCAGTTGCCAAATACCTTCATCAAATCGGCAGTAAACGGAAGGGTCGGCAAGGGCGTATTTTGAGGTGAACCGATTAAATAAGGCTTGGTGTCTATTATCCAATTGACAAACTGCGTCAGCGCCTTGTTGCATGCGCAAGTGTCGCAATACTCCCCCGTCATGCCGCCGGCCCATGCCGCAAACTGTGGAAGGACGTTATCGGGGTCGCCGTAGGGGTCGAAGTCGAACGGCACATCATAGATGCTGGGGAATCGCTTGGCTTTGTCTTTGTAATAAATGTAGTTTTGGAAAGAACAGGCTTGTCCTGACGAGTAGAACGGACTTCCAGAACCGCCGCTTCCAAATCCGTTGCTCAACCAGTTGAAATTTTCGACCCCGATGCAGCCGTTGTAGCCGCCATTGTTGGGTTTGGTCGCGTTACTCGGGCAACTAATAGCGTATATCGTTCGGGCTTGATACTGAAATGCTTCTTTTTTCGCTAAATACAGCGCTCGAAAATGCCTCCACACCGAGTCTTGCAAAGATGCGGTAGGGTTAGCAATCCAATTATTGGCATCGCTTAATGTATGCGGCAAGTTCGCCGATTGGAGGGCAGTCCGCACTGCCACCTGTAGCATATTGTGCGCTGGTATATTCTTCGCAGGATTCTGGTAATAGATATTGGTCGCTTGATCCATCAGCGACACCCAAGTCGGGTTTCCGGTGGTACCACCTCCTGTGCCGATAAAATACGGGTCTTTGGCCCGGAGCAATGTTGGATTGGCTATGTCGAAATACCCTTTTGTCTTGGCTTCGTTGTAGGTGGCTATCAGCGCCAGATCCACATCAAAATCAAAAGACGGCATATCCTGCTCGCACCATTGCAGGTAGCAATACTCGGGGTGGAAAGGCAGGAGGGTATTGGCAAAAGAGGGCTGCCACTGTTCGAGGAAGGTTTCCAAATTTAGAGCGGTATGAGATGCCGGATTGCCGGCAGCGTCTTTGAACTGAAAATTTGAGCCGTCTTCATTTTTGTACACCAATGAGGAATTTTTCCAATGCGCATTAGCCTCCGGCAAGCGATTTTGGTCGTTAAACACCGACAACGGGTCATTGGACGAATAGGTCGCCCAGTCCACATGGGCGTACTGCCCGCCGGGGCTTACGTCGCCCAGCATACCCTGCCGGGCAATTTGGCAGCGGTTGAGCGGCTCCTCGTCGTCGGCCAGGTCGCAAGCCGAGGAATCCACCTTGCTGAGGTGGGATTGCAAAATCTTGTCATAGACATCGCCGCACTCCTTTTTGAAGCGGTCTAAGTAGTGCTGGACGTAAGCCTCGGTAGCTGCCGGGTTGACCTTCAGGGTTTTGGTCACGGTGTAGGAGCCGACAGGCAGGTCGTTCAGCGTGAACGAGTGGTTGTACGACGTGGGGCTTTTCGGGCAGGCGTCGTTGACGGCGATCCCTCCGTCCGCATTGAACTGCAGGAGATTGATCTGCTTGATCTCATGGTATTTGACGGTATTGCAGGAGTAGTTGTCGATGATTTTGATTTCGAAGTCATAGACGCAGTCGTAGCAGAGTTTTGCGCCCTTGCACAGCGCAGCCTCGAAGGCCGGCCTCGAAGCCGAGTAGTTGAACACATAGTCGCTGCGGGTGGTGACCGTAAAACTCCGGGAGGCGACAAGTTTGTTGGCCATGGAGTCGGCCTGGTTGAAGACCATCAGGTCTATGTCCATCTGGTACGGCTTGTAACTGTCAAGCGCATCCACGTTTTTGGGCGGGTTTCCGGCCAATGCGGTGGCAATGACCTTGCCTTTGAGGTCGAGGAAACTGACGCTGAGTTGGTCATTGGGGTCTTGCACCACGTTTTTCTTGTAGTGGTTGGCATCGCCCACTTCCACGCCGAAAAGCATGCTCAGTTCTTCCTGCACGGGCGTGCCGTAGTAATACACGGTCTCGTGGTTGCTGCCCAACTTGTGGTGCGGCCCCACCCCGCTCTGCCGCCGCACGCGGCCCGTGTTGTCGGGGGTATATTCGGTTTGTATGAAGGGGTAGCCCGCCGCATCGGGGATGTAGGCGTTGTGGCCGGTTTTCTTGGGGTTGGCCGGCGAGTAGTAGTTGGATGCGCCGCTGCTCACGGCCATCGGATCGGCAAAGAGATTGCAATTGGCCCGGGTAGTATCGAAATTCAAACGATTGTAGGGCTGCCCCAAAGCCTGCCGGTTGAAGTTTTTGTAATACTTCAGCGTCGGGTCGTTGGTGGGCACGGGCAACACCTGTATGGCGGGGCGGCCCTGGTGGTCGTATATCTGCTCCGCCGCCATCGCCTCTTGCTCGGTGCTCAGGCCGGTGATGGTCTGCCGGGCGCGGTAGGTACCGTCCATAAAACTGATGACGCTCTTGCTTTTGCCTTCTTCGGCATAAGAAGTGACGATCTGCCAGTTGATCTTGTCCTGCTCGAAAGGGGCCGTAATGGTGAATTTATGCGGCCAGGCGGCCACGGTCGGGGCTTGGTCGGTAGTCCAACGGCCCGTCATGGGGGAGAGAATGTCTTTGGCGGGGTCGTAGTCCATGCCGATGCCGCGCACCCGATAGAGGATGTATCCGCTTTCAAACACCAAGGGGAAGGTGTATTGGGTTTCCGTGACCCGCACTCTGGTGGAGTTGCGGGCCAAGTTGAAGACGCTGTCAAACTTTAGTTGCGCCGGCGGAATTTTGATAGCCTGGTTGTTTGGCCCCCTGTCGTAGTCGTCCACATAAGCCCATTCCAGGTCGTAGTACTCGGCGCCGGGCATGGGCTGCCATTTGATTTCCAATTCGTTGCCGGCGGTCAGAAGGTTTGGCGGCAAAAGGTTCGGCGTTGCCTGAAAATTGAAAGTCAGGTAGCGCTCCACGGTCATCTCGGAGCGCAAGCCTACCACGATGGACACCGACTGGTGTTGTACGGGAGACAGGTATGCCGGGCTTTGGGGATCGCCGTCGGTCAGGGTTACTTTCAGCACCCTGTGTTCCACCCTGCCGCAATTGACAAAGTGGTAGTTGGCTTTTTCTATCCATTCGGTTCGCTGCTTGGGGTTGTAGTTGATGTTCAGGGTGACTTTGTCCACCTTTGGGGTGGTCGCACCGCGTTCAAATTTTTTGATTTCAACCTCTACCTTTAGCGCGTACGGAAAACTGATATGCGTAGCGGCATCGGGATTGAGGAACAGTTGCAGGGTGTTTTCAATTTTCCGCACCTGCTGGCTGGCGGGGAAGGAATAGGTCGTGGCATTGAAGTCCGGGTGGCTGTTGACCAAGGACTTTTGCACTGGCAAGATTCCGCTGCCCGAAATGAACGACTGACCGGACATGGTGACGGTCTGCACCGGGTCCACGCCTCCGAAGAGTATGCCCGCATGGAGCAAGGGCAATACCCACAGGCCGTATTTGAAAAAAGCCGCTTTCATGTTGTTCAGTTTTGTACCGCCAATTCGCGGATGTTGTTGATGAACTCATAGTTCCGGTAAGCGGGAACGGGCGTCCAGTCTTCGCCTTTGCGGCGGACGTAGCCGTTCAGGTCGAGGTGTTCGCGGCCCTGCCCGTCGAAGGCGGTGTTCCGGTACTCAATTTCCATGCGGGGCTGCACGGGGTCGCCCTCCGCGTCAGTTTCCAATACGATGCTGCGTCGGTATTTCATGATGATTTTCGCCGGTTGGAAGGTCTGCTTGTCGTACCAAATTTCGGTTTGCGCTACCTCACCGTATTCCGTGCTGACCAGCAAAACGTCGTGCTGCTCGCTCGCGTAGCGGACTTCCACCTCGTCCGGGTTGGCCGTCCAGACTTCCAGCGGGTCTATCGGCGCAGCCGTAGGCGGCAGGGAGATGCGATTGGCGAGCAACACCAGGCGGTCGTCGTGGTCAATCGCAACCGTGTATTCCTTTGTGGTGAGGCTTTCAATGGCGGCCAACCGTGCGTAGCGCGTATCGCCGCTTTGGATGAAAATGCCGTGGTCAACCGAGTGGGGCGTGGCCGTCTGGTGATCGGCGTAGAGCGTATAGGTCAACTCGTGATAAATGTACGGGTGCGCCGCGTAAAATGTCCGCAGGTTTTCCAGCACCGCTTTGGGGTCGGAAAGCGCGGGTTTGCTCGGCATTTTCGGGTGGTCGCCCGCTGCCAAAAAGGAAAAGCCGAAGGTGAAGAGCGAGAGTTTGAATAGGATGGTGCGCATGGTGTTTTATTTTTTTGGACTGCTGTAATTGGATTCCTGGATAGTCATGATGCCCCGTTCCGTTTCTTGCTTCACGCGGATGAGTTCGCCGGCCTGATTGTATTCGTAGAATTTGGCGTAGCCGTTGGCATCCAACTCGGCGAGCAACTTCAGCGAGATGTCGTCGTACACATAGTTCTTCATGCTCCCGTTGAAGGGGAAGATGCGGATGTCGTCGAAATAGACTGGAGTGTTTTTGTCCAAAGCCGCCAGTTCGAGCCGGATTTGGGTATTGCCCGTGCTGATGTCAAACTCCCCCTCCACGCGCTGCCAACCGTCAATGATGGGACCTGCCGCCCGAAACACGCCTGCTATTCCGCTGCTGGTAAACACCTCCATTTTGTGCTGGTCGTAGAACCGCTTGCCCAGTCCGTTGCCTTCTTTCACCCAGGTTGTCAGCACGTATTTGCCGGGGTCGGGGGAGAAAGACTGGATGCACTCGCAATCGAACAAGACGAAGGGCGTGCGCGCCCGTTGGGCGGGGATGTCTATTTTGCCGGGGCAGTTCTCCCAAATTTCGTAGTTGATGGTAACTTCCTTGCTCGAACCAGGCACTTCCAGTGCGTACTTACCGGAATGGCTGGTTTTACTGGTAATTCTGGCTTTATTAAACCCCTCTCCGAAATGACGCGGGATGGGGCAACCGGAGGGCAGGGCGGCATTGTAGTCGAAATCCTCGAAGCCCTCAAAGGCTATTTGCCGGTATCGGCTGTTGGCCGCCACGCCGGTGATGAGTTGGTGGTAGTAGCCGAGTATCTCCGCCGAATACAGCCCGAGCCGGTTTTGCGATTCCAGTTCGGTGCCGTTGGGATTGGTCTGGGTGGTCAGCGCCGACCAAATCCAATCCTTGTCGTCTTTGCGCCACAGCGCGCCGGCGGCGGCACTTGTCGGTTTTTGCCAGAAAGAACTGAAGGCCGTGTAGGCGCCGTTGTCGCGGATATTGGTGCTGGAATTGTTGGATGCGCTGGAGGGCAGCGGCTTCCTGTCGCGCTCTGTAAGGTAGAGCCAGGAGCGTTCGGGCCGCCATTCGCCGCGCACATTTCGCACGAAAGGATTGATGGGGATGTCTTTTCGGAAGCAATTGCTTTCGGCATCGTAATTCGCCGGCCCACAGAAGGACTGCCAGTTTTCGCTGTACTCCACGGCTTCGGCGTGCAGCACCTTGGTGTCTTTATTGAGTATCAGTGTATTCCCCTTGATGGGATTTTCCATTGAAGTGATGCTGCCTATCTGCGTGGAAGGCATATTGCGATAGCCGGAGCGGGTGACTTTGATTTTGCCAGCGGGGGAAGTGAGCGGTTGACCGTTGATGTTTATCAAGTACAGTTGTTGGTTGGCCGTGTTGACGTGCAGCACCCAGGCTTTCGTCGTGCCGTTCAGGAGTACTTCGTCGCCGGGCAGGAAATAGTTGGCTGCGGTGGTCGAGGTCAATTTCCCCAAGCCATTCGATACTGGGTTGATGTTCGTTTCAAACCCGATGTTTTGGTAAGCCCCCTGCATGCCCCTGTAGGCAAAGTGCGCGGGCAGTTTGAGGTTGTAGATCGGATCTTTGAACTCGTTGTAAGTACGCGTGAGCAAGACTTCGCCCGTTTCGGCATCCCAGGCTAAGTTTTCGGTGGCTATGCGCGAGCCGAGGTCTTCGGCCTCTACGCGCTCCAGTACCCCGCACTTGTGGATGAGTTTGGTGAAGGATACGGACTGGAACTGCTCTTCGCTTGCTTCGTAGTCGGGCCAAGGTATCGGAACAATGACAGGAACAGGGCCTGCCTGGAACGCGTCCATATTTATAGCCACGCCGGCCGACAAGGTTTTGGATTTGGAATGCCGGGCATCTCCGGCCAAGGAGTAATGGATACCCAACAGCCCCTTTTTGACGCTGCCATCGGCATGTATTACGTCCACTTCGTTGTCCAGCACTCCGGGCGATTTGGTTTTGTAGTAGTAATGTACCCCGGAAATTTTCTCACCGTTTTCATCAAATACTTCGCTCGACATAGGCTGCCCGTGCATGTTGTTGGTCTCCATCAGGTAGCCCTGCGCGGCATTCATGTGTTCTTTGAGTTTGATTTTGAACAGGGAGAAAATGGGGCTTACCCGCTCCGGCAGGCGCTGCAGGTTGGTTCGGTTGGGCTTCACGGGGAAATCCTTGGCGGTGTAGTATTTCATCACGGTGTGTCCCGTGGCGGTGCGCTTCACGTTGCCGTATTGCAGGTTGCGCACCGTCACCTTACCGAATACTACCTGCGGCGCGGGCATAAAGTTCTCGCCGAAAGGCTCCTCCACGAAATGTACGTTGTCGGCAGCGAACAGGCGTTTTTCCTTGAGGACATGCGGTTTCCGCCAGGGGTTTTCGTCGCCACCGATGAGCGGTTCGTACGCGGCTACCCCGCTGCTGATGGTGTCTTTTCTGTCATCCGACAGGGTGGTCTCGGTGGTGTAGTCGTACTCCTGGCCGTAGCGGAAGCCGGCGTTGGGGTCGCCCGTCATTTTGTCCCAGTTGTCCTCGATGACGATTTGAGAAACCATGCTGCCGCCGCCAAATTTCACGCCGTTGGGTTCGTAGAGCCTGATCCAGGAGCGCTTCAGGGAGATTTCTTTGGCATATCCGCGAGCAATCATGACGTTGTTGAAGCCATGCACCAAATCCACGAATTGTTTGCCCATGGCTGCCAGCGGCTTGAACAAGCCTAGGTCCAAACGAATAGAACTTTCGTCCACGGGGTCTTGGTCGTAGGCGATTTCCGGCAGGTTTTCGCGCATGTACTGGAGCGCAAACTTGGTGATGGGGTTGATGTTATTCCCTATTGGATTAATATCATCCTTTACAGGAAGTGCCACGAGATTGACATACCCGTAGTTGATGCCATTGTGTTTTTCGACTCCACAAGATGCAATTTGAGTATAGACCGACACATATTCCCATCGCTCATTGTTTAATGGGCCTGAGTTCATTTTCACCAGGCATTTTAAATAAATGTAGTCCTCATTGAATTTGATATCTCTCAGGTAGTCTCTTTTCAATTCGGCTGGAGTAGTGTTCTGATTTTTAAGGAAAAAGAAGACCTTGAACGGGTTGTTCTGGAATGGGTTGTTCAAACTATAAAGTTTATCCCCGTTTACGCTGCCCACTCCGGCGATATTCATCATCTGCATGGCCGGCTTGTCCTGCACATAGGCGTAGTGCTTGGCTTTGTAATCTACCTTGATGGTGCCGCCGGAGGGCAGGTCAATACGATTAAGCGACCAAGTACCGGCGTTGGCGTTGGCTGCACCTTCGTTCTGTTCGGAGTAAGGAAATTCGTCGTTGCCGAGTGGATCATTTTTACCCGGATTGGCGCAATTGAGGTTCTGGTGAACTCCGGCTTTGTAGTAGCCCCAGCGGTCGTAGTCTTTGCTGCTGTACTTGGCGCCCTCGTTCTTGTACTGGAATTTGTACTCCGACAGTTTGCCTTTTTGCGAATGGCCGTAGGTGAAGTACAGGCTCCGCAGGGTCAATTTGCCGCTGTTGGGGTTGTCTTTTATGTCCTTCTTTGAATTGTCCGTGCCGGGGCAGAGTTTGTAGTCGTAGGTAAAATGAACTGTCTTGATCGGAGTTGCTTTGGCGCCGTTTTTAATCCAGTCGGGCTTGGCATACAGGACGATTTTATCCAACTTCTTGTTCAGGTTGTAGGCTGCAAAGCCACCGTTTTCATCTTTCACCCCGTAACTGTCGAACCGTTCGCTGTAATGGAACTCGGCCATCATGGTTTTGGACTCTATGGAGTACACATAGAGGGTAGTGTCATTTTGGGGGTGATTTGGTATTTTTGCGTCAAACTTTATGAAATGGTATTAGATGTAAAATGCTGCCATAAATGTGGCTCTGAACACATTGTGAAAAACGGGTCGAACGCATCAGGCAATCCGAAGTACAAATGCAAGGCTTGCGGCTTCGGCGGGGTGTTTCAAACGCTTCGGAAAAGCGAGGAATTTAAAGAAATGGTCGTCAGGGCGGCCCAAGAACGCAGTTCGTCACGGGGTCTTGCCAGAACCTTTGGCATCAGTCACCAAACGGCTCTGAGGTGGATAAAAAAAAAGCGCAGTCCCTTCCCGACATCGTGACCACGTTGCTTCCGGCCAAGAAAAAAGACGTTCTCGAACTGGATGAATTATGGTCTTTTGTCTATTGCAAAGACTTTAAACGCTGGGTTTGGATAGCACTTTGCCGCAGAACACGTCAAATTGTCTCTTTTTTCATCGGCGACCGAAGCGAACAATCTTGTCGGCGGTTTTGGGAACTGATTCCGCCTGAATATCGAAAATGCCGAACGTTCAGCGATTTTTGGGAGGCATACGCCGCGGTTATTGATACAGGCAAACACAAGATGGTGGGAAAAGAATCCGGGGAAACTTCTCATGTGGAACGCTGGAACAACACCCTTCGCCAGAGAATTTGTCGATTCGTCAGAAAAACGCTATCCTTTTCAAAATCCGATGAAATGCACGAACTGTACCTCCATTTGTTCGTCTACAACTACAACATATCACTCATAAAATGACACTACCCACATAGAGTATTTCCTTTTGGCCATAGACATAAGTCCCTTTATCGTCGTGAGCCTTGGAGTAGAAACCGGGGTTGTAGTTAGCCCGTTGTTCCCCGAAAGGCACCCGCCAGTGATAGACGGTGTCTTTGGTGACCTGGTTTCTCATCCGGGCATAGTTGATTTTGGTGTAAGAGCCGAAATCGTCTTCCGTAGGCCCGTCTCCGGTGCGGTCTTCGTAGTCTTTCCCCAGCACAGCTGTCAACAAATAGGAATGCGCATAAGCCGGAGTAGTAACGGCGCTGAAATAATTATCCTGTCCCCTCTTGTTTTTGGGGCTGTTGTCCCCATCTTTAGCGCCATTATAGACCACTACGCCTTCGCTACAATTAACTCCAGATTGCGCTACGCTGAACGTCACTTCTTTTTGCAAAATGTTGTAGGCCGGTATGCCATAGATGTAGCGCATGCCGCCGGGCTGAACCGCCTCAATCTGGGAGATGTGGTGCCCTTTGCGGTATTGGCCTTTGCGGGAGACGGACGTTCGGCTGCCATTTGAAAACTCATACGTATTGATGCTCTTTTCGAGGCCGGATATGGCCGCTTCATCGGCAGTGAGGTGGGAAATGACCTGATTGCGACGCTCGCGTTTTTCTCTTGTTACCGCAGTATTTTGAGGCGTTTTTACGGTGGCGCCTCTGTCGGTAACAAGAAATTCCCGGGTTTCCACATTAAAAGATTTGGAGCCTTTTTTCAGCACGGCGGTCACCGGCTGGTCCTTGCCGATGTACTCGAAGTATTTGTCGTCCGATTCTACGGCCATTTCTCCGGCGGCCTTGTAATAGGCGCTTTCGTAGCCTTCGCTGGCGTTGCCGACAAAGTTGTATTTGTTCAGCAGATTATTATTTCGCGTCCACTTTTTTGACTCGCTGGTGGTTATGTTGATCTTGATGTCCGCGCCGCCGTGCGCGGTATTGCCTTGCCCGGTTTCAAATCCGAAACTTTCCCCAAAACCGCCCGCTATACTTTTGGCATCAAAAAACACCGGCACGTCGCTTCTTTTCAACTGAAAACTACCGCCGATGCCTTGTCCGTTGACGCTCAGCACGTCATAGCCCGGATTGACGATGGGCAGGTGAATGCTGTAATCCTGGAAGGCTCCGTCCTTTTCTCGATTGAAATCCATCAGGGCGTTTTCATTTTGATAGCCTTTCTGTGCATACAGCATACCATAGGCCGGCTTGATTTCCATGGGAGACCACAAGCCCTGCTGCGAAAAGTATCCGGTGACGGAAAAAGAAGTATTGGAGCCGAATAACTCCACCCCAGTCGGTTTGACGCTTATGGTAGCCGATTCGTTCAATTGAGGCATGGTGAACTCGGGTGTGAAGGTGGCGCCGGTATAACTGAACGCTGCGCTGGATCCAACCTCTCCTACAATTTCTCGGCCCTTCATTTTGCCCTTTTCCAGTTTTCTTTCAAAATCAATGTCACTTGACATCTGCACCGTTCTCAACCCATGCCTGGAATTGATTTGAGTTGATGTGCTTGCATTTAGCCCGAATTTACCGGTTTTATCTTTGTTTTCCTTGAGCATGGAATAACCCAAACTGGGGCTGAAATTTGCACCGCTTTGGGAGTTCATGCTCGTTCCCATCCCGGCTGTCAGATATCCCGACCCTTTACTCCCGGCCTTGAATGAAGATGACAGGCCAAACTCGTAGCCCACTCCCCAGTAATTATTCCGAAACATCCCCATGTTCAAATTAAGTTGCATTCCGGTGCCGCTACCCTTTCCCTTGAGAACGTCTGCTCCATACACTTCAAAACTGACAGATAAAGACGCGCCGATGGTCCGATTCGGTTTTATGTTGTACTCCTTTTTCACCCCGTCTTCCCTGCCATTAAAATCATCCGGCAGCGCCCGCACATTGCGGTTGATGACCCCGGGGTTGATCGTCCAGCCCAAGCCTACGCAGGAGGCTTCCATATCGGAAGTGATTTCGGAGTGGTAAGACAGGTTCAGTGGGTAGCCTCCGATGTCCATGAGCGGGATGTTGTAGGTGAATCCGCCGTCGGGCAGGTTCACCATCTCCGTGGTACCGATAGGCTCAAACGCTTGAAATTCCGGCTGGGAAGGGCCACCAGTGAGCGCATAAGCCGGCATCCCCGATACCACCTGGAGCACCATAATGGTCAATAGAATCCGGGCGTAAATGACTCTTTTTCTCATTGCAATTGTGTTTTAGGTTGAATGGTCGCCAACACCGTTTGGCCGGAATAGACCACGTCGCGGACAAGGAGTTCGTCGCCTTGCGCAATGGGATGGTTGAAGGTCAGGATGAAATTCATGTACGGCAGGTCCATGTACAGCCGCTCTGCATGGGCATCGTAGCACGGTATGGTATCTGCCCCGGACACTAAGAAAACATCCTCCCGGAACTGCGTCCGAAAATAAGCAAGCCGCGCCTGATGCTCTTCCGGCGTGCTCAAGCCGTGCTTAAGTATGTCCGCGCGGGTGTGGAGCAATTGCATACGCAGCAACACCTGGCTAAACCCTGCCGGAGCGTCTTCAAAGTCCGCAAAGGCGATGAAATCCATCGCGGGTTCCGGCGCTGGTGCGGGTTCTGACTTGGCCATACAGCCTGCCGCAGCAAGCCACAAGGCGACACACAGGATGCCTACATTATTTTTAATCTTTTCCATTCCCAACAGTTTTTCCATTTTTGAACCTGAGAAAATACCTCCGGTGCTGCTCGTCTTGCACTTCGAGGCGGTAGTAGCCTTCCTGCAGGCCGCGCAGGCTGAAGGCGACACCCCCCTGTTCGTCGGTCGAATGAAAAGCGCTGCGGTTGCCCGGCAACAGGTTCTCCACCTTAAGCACCTCCTCGTTTTTGGCATTGAATATCCTGCCGGCCACTTTTCCGTCAACATAGATGTTTTTAGGCAATTTGACCCGCAGTTGGCCTTTTGCTTCCACATAATTGCCGGCATCCTTGGTCAGCAATTCGTAGAAGTAAACAGACTCGCCGCCCCCCACCTGAAAGGTGGCGTACAGGCTGTAACAATCGCCGGGGCAGGGTTTCAACTTCCTGTCATCCACCGCCTGCACCCGCCACTTGTAGGTCTGATCCGGCTCCAATCGGACGCTTTCGGGCAAGGCAGCCGAGTTCTTCCGCTGCGTTTTCGTTTTGAAGATCAGGGAGTCCGCGCCTCGACCGGATTCCGCCACCTTGTACAGCCACAGGTTGTAGTTCGCCTTAGCAGTCTCCGGCTTTTCCCGCTGCCATTGCAACACGAGCGAGTCTGCCTCCTCCGTACTGATGGTGGCGCCGTCTTCCGGGTATTCGGGCACGGGCGGGGCTATTTTGACCTCATCGGGCTTGTCCTTCTTGCCGCCGAATGTAATGCCCAGCCCCACCGTCACGCCTACGCTGTTGAAATGGCACTTGCGCACTTCCGCCACCGTGGGCGCTGTGCGGAGGGCTTCGAGCAGCGCGTCGTTCGACATGTTGGGGCTGAAATCGCCATCGAGGAAGCGATAGGCGTGGCGCACGTCCCGCACATGGCGGAAATTGCCCGAAAGGGACAGGTCAATGTTTCGCGCAAGCCCAATGTTCAGCCGCCCAGCAGAAAGCAGCATGGGGGTGAACCGTTTCGCTGCGGCCTCATTATTGGTCTGGTAAAGCGTAAACTCCTCGCCAGGTGGTGTGCCGGTATTGACCAATTGGCTGTAGTCCGGGTAAGAAAATTGTGCAACGCCGATTTTGGAGGACAACTCAAAATTGATCCGCTTCGAGAAATTCAGTCTCAACACAGGCCCCAGACCGGCGGCCAATTGCCGCCAATATCCCTGCTCAATATCCGCTGTTTTTACAATGCTCAAGCCGGGGTTGCTTGCCGGGAGCAGGTCTTTATATTGGATGTCGTTTCTGTCCATCCCGCCATAGAGGCCGAAGCCGAAATTGCCCCACATCAGGTCTAAATGCCCACCAAACTGGTAGCCCTTCGCAGCGAACACATTTTGTGATTTGAAATCGCCGAGCGGGTAGGACAGGCCGGCCTCTGGCAGCAGGCGGATGCTGCCGCTTTGGGCCGCTGCCATGTTCAAGCAGGCAAACATTAGGCTGGCAAGAATGAGATGTTTCATATCGTTCGGGTTAATGCTGCACCTTTACCATTAGATAGAATCGGCTTATAAAACGGAAAATAGGAGCGCAAGAAACAGTACTACAAGGCAGTAAGATGTTTTCATAAATTGTCAGGTTAAGTGAAAATCGCTTCAACGAACAGGAAATCCCTACCTATTCCAAATTGTTACCCTACCCCCCAACAGGTTACCGCCTCAAATAAAAATTTCTCGAAAAAAAACTTTCCCTTTGCACAGCGGTAACCACGCGACCACTTTTCCAACATAACATGCATAACCCCGACTCCGTACCGGAAGTCATCATCGCTGCACTTGGCAGCACCGCTCCCGCCCAGCGGGAAGCAGCCTTGCGAGCCTTGTTCGACAATGAGGGACTGCGCCGCCTGTGTAGTGCTCATGTGCGCAAGCACGGTGGCAACCGACAGGACGGCGAGGATGTGTTTCAGGAAGCACTCATCGTGCTCGACCGAAAACTCCGGCTGGGCGACTATCGAGGCGAGGGCAGCATTGAAGCCTACTTCATGGGCATCGTGCGCTGGCACTGGTACAACGAGCAGCAAAAAACCGGACGAAACAACACCCGATACATGGAAACACCACCCGAGCCGCTACCTAACGGCGACCCCGAACTGGCGTTCCTCCTTGACGAGCGCCGAGACCGCTTGGAAAAACTGTTGGAACAGATGGCTAATAAATGCCGCAACCTTTTGAAACTGTATCAGTTGGATTACTCAATGGAGGAAATTGCCAACCAAATGGGCTACGCCAGTAGTGCCGTAGCCAAGAAAGAAGCGTTTTTGTGTCGGAAGCGATTCAAGGCGCTGCTAGAGAAATGGTTTGTCGGAGAAATGGAGGAATGACGGGCGCTTTGGTCTCTTCGAAGAAATCCGTCCGAACTTTGAGGGAAGACCGCATGGGCAGCCCTTTTAGAGCGGACGGCTCCCTCAGGGATGACAAATGTAGCGCGTAAAAAATTATGAGCTATACCTCGCGCCGTCAGGTTTTGTGCATTCGGTTAGCGACGTTTACTAAACTTTGAAAGTTTAGTAAACGTATTTTCGGTTTAGATCATGCACAAAACCTATCAGCGCGAGGTATATAGTCATACACCAACACACGCATTAGGCTTATCATGCACGAGCAACTACCAGACGAACACATCAAAAACTATCTGCAGGGGCGACTCACCGCCCCGGAGCGGGCGGTTTTGGAGGCACTGGTCGCTAGTGAACCCGACTTCGCCCGTCGCGTGAACTTGCTCCGTGCCGAGATGGCCGCCTCGGAGCTCCTCATCGCCGCTGATAGCCGCCAGTTGTTTCAGGCTTGGGCAAAACAAAAACGACGCGGAGCAGCAAACGGCGGCACACTTGGCTGGAAGGTCACTCTGGTCGTCGGCGCCCTAGTTTTGGCCGTGTTGGTTTGGCTCCTTTTGCCTTCGGGCAACGCGCCCGCTCCACGAGCCGCCCCTATCACACCGGGATCACAAAAAAACACCCCTGTCATACCCGAAACACCCCAGCCACCACCGCCCGCACCCGCTTCGGAAAAACCCATAGCCAAGCAGCGTGCCCGCCCCGATTACCGCCTTTTGGCCATTCGCCACTTAGACGCTCCAAGCCCGTCTGCTTACCGGCGCGTTTCAGCCGAGGGCGTGTCGGATGCGATTGCCGAGGCGCAGGAGGCATACAGTGCCGGCGAATACCAACGGGCGCTCGACCTGCTCGCACAAGCCGAGGGTGAACGCGCCCAGTCCGCCACATTTTTGGCCGCCCATGCCCTGTTCCGCCTGAACCGGTTCGACGAGGCCGCCGCGCAGTTTACGACCCTCATAGAGCGCCGCAGCCGCCAGTACCGCTACGCCGCCGAATGGGGTCTGTTGCTGTGCCGATTGGCTGAAATGCCCGAACAAGAACTGGCCTTCCGGCAGCAACTTGATGCCCTGCTGGCCCAACCAGAGCACCCGTATTGGGAGCAGGCGCAGCAGTTGAAAGCAACCATGCAATGAAGCGCAATGCCACCACGCACGACTTCCATACTTTGCCTAATAGTTCACACTACTGGACATTATTTTTGTGCTGCAAAGACACAAAGGCACAAAATGCGGCAAATCAATGAGTATTTTGCTTTGCGTCTTTGCGACTTCGTGGCAAATTTGAAAATGTCCAGTAGTGTGCTCATAGTTGCTCTGTGCCTCCCAAGTTGGACGGTTGCCCAAACCGATTCCGATGTGCGGAACGACTCGCTTTTGGCAGAAGAGTTCCTCAACAATGCCCGACAGCACCACAATGCCCACCATTATGCGGAGGAAATAACCTCAGCGACCAAAGCAATTGACATTTTTACGCGCCTCTACGGCTCAGAGCACCCCAAGACCGCCTTTGCCCGTATGTTCGTTGCCCGCGGATTGCGGGAACTCAACCGGGAGCAAGAGGCCCTCCACCTGTACTTTCAAAATTTGCCTGTTTTTGAAACCGCACGCGATACGTTGCGTCAAGCCATTTGCCACCACCAAATCGGTCTGACCCTTCGCAAGCAATATCGTTTTCGGGAAGTGCACCACCACGAGGAAAGAGCCTTGGAACTCCTGCGCCCCGACAGCGTCCGATTTGCGCGTGTCATGGCCGATGTACGAGTAGGTATCGGTTCGGCGCTGAATGCCGAAAAAAAATTCCATGCGGCCATTCCTCCATTGGAAAATGCCCGTGCAGTATATGCCGACCGACAAAACCACGAGGGTTTGGGCTACGCTGGCTATCATCTCGGAAATGCTTGGTTCGGGCTGCACGACTTCACAAGAGCAAGAGAACAATACCTGTTTGCCTTGTCCAAACTGAAAAACCTGCTGAGGCCCGGCGACACTTACTTCGCCGATTTGTATGTCAAAATCGGGCTGTGTTGTCAAAAAACGGAGGAGGCCGAGGCAGGTTTGCGCTATCTGTTGGAAGCCAAGGACATATACCTACGAGAAGGCGCGGAAGACCTCGAATACATCCAATTTTTACAAGACCTGGGACAGTTTTACCTGCGCGAAAAACAACCTGAACTGGCCATTGAGCAACTCGAAGCCTGCGTCTCTGCCAATGAAAAATACTATGGCGGCAAGGATTTTCACCTCATCGGAACCTTGCAAGTATTGGCCGAGGCATACGCCTCGGCACATCGGTACGCACAAGCCGAAGTGTGCTACCGCCAAGTGTTGCGCATCATTGACGAACATTTGGGGGGCGACTTTGCCCATTCGTTCCGCATTTACACAAAATTGGCTGAGTTGTCTTTTGCACAAGGCGATTGGAGCTCCTGTCTGCTACGCTGCGACACAGCATTTGCCGCTGCTGGTTACTTGTTGCAAACACCGTCGGAAGTGCTGCCGCGCGACCATTTCCGCGAACTTTGCCTATTGTACTCCCGAACGCAATATCGCGTCTGGGAGCAAACACGCGATATTGCCCTGTTGTCCCGCTCAGAGCACTATGCCGCCCTTGCCGCCGAAACCCTCTTTCACGAAGTGGAGGAAATCACCGTCAACAGCTCCCGCGAAATTTTCTACGACCTCGACCATCCCGCATTGGAACACTGGCTCGACACGCGCTTGGCACTTTTTATCGCTACTGGCGATGCCCGGCACGTCGAAGTGGCCTTTCAAATTGCAGGCAAAAGCAAAGCCTTCCTACTTGCCGAGGCGATGCGACAACTCGGTGCGCTTCGGTATGCTGGCATACCCGACACACTTATCCTCTCCGAGAGCAGCCTCCGGCAACGCATCGTCTTTGCTGAAAAAGAACTGGAAACGTTCCGCTTTATGGCCGACGCACACCAAGACAGCAATATGCTCTGGCTTAATAGCAACCTGACCGAGTGGCGACAGGAATATGATGTCTTGTTGCGCCAAATCGAGCGCGAGCACCCCGCCTACTTCCAACTTCGCAAATTGGGCCGCGACATTCCCAGCGACGAATTGCACCGCCGCACACTCGCCCGCGACCAAGCCCTCCTGCTCTTCAGCCAAACGGCCAACAACCTGCATCTTTTCGTGCACACCCGCGACACACTGCTCATACACACGCTGCCTATGGATGCCACGCTGAACAATGCGCTGGAACAGGTGCAGCAATCCCTGACCACATACCACACCGCCGATATCCCCACCGATGCCCTTTACGACAGCAGCTTGGACCGTTATGTGGCTGCCGCACAAGAGGTATATCAGCAACTTATAGCACCCGTAGCCGCCGTGCTGCCCGAACGCATCGTACTCATCCCCGACGGCAAACTTTGGCACTTGCCGTTCGGGGCACTCTTGCCTGGCGCTCCTATGGATGTGGACAATTTTCGCACCTACCCGTTCTGGCTGCGCGAAAAGGCGCTTAGCTACTGCCTTTCGCCAAACCTGCTGCTCGAAATCAGGCCACCCCCTGTCAAAAAAGCAGAAAAAAAGTGGCTGGGCATTGCTCCATTTTCCCGGCAGCAAGACGCTCAAACCACCGCAGCCAACCGCCGCTTTCATACCCTGCCCTATTCTGGTGAAGAGGTGCAAGCCATCGCCGCGCTCGTGAAAGGCGATGTCTGGCTCGGCGTTGACGCCAGTCTGACCCGATTCCGCAACGACGCGCCACGGTACACCATGCTCCATTTGGCCACGCACAGCCAAGCCGACGACCGTCAAGGAGACTTTTCATTCGTGGCCGCCTCGTCGGACGGCGAACTGTTGTTGGCCAAAGATTTGTTCGCGCTGGCGCTGGCTGCCGACATGGTGGTGCTCTCGGCCTGCGAAGCGGGAGGGGGGCGGCTCCTTCGAGGCGAGGGCATCATCGGCTTGGTGCGGGGGTTTCTGTATGCTGGCGCTCGCAGCGTGGTCGCCTCTCAATGGGTGGCACACGACCGAAGCACGGCTAACCTCATGGTTGACTTTTACCGCAATCTGCAACAAAGTATGCCCAAGGATAGGGCGCTGCGCAAGGCGCAAATCAATTTCGCACACCAACACCCAGCGCAGGCGCACCCGTTTTTCTGGGCGGGGTTTCGGGTGTATGGGAACTTGGCACCTTGCACTCTGCGCTAAAACATGCGCGCAGCCGCAGAACAATATTTACAAGGGAAAGGCTTGCCGTTGATTACCTGAAAAAAGCCACAATTCAACATTCAATCAAAAATTTTACTCACCTCAAGGCTGAAATTGGGGAGGACGGACGACGTGATTTTGCCTTTGGCTTCCGCGAAGGAGAAAAGTTGGTAGCGGTTGTTTTCCATGACGTGCACCTCCACACTTTTGTAGGCTGGGTCTACGACCCAGTACTCTTTTACCGCAAACCGCTCATACACGTCCTTCTTCATAATGCGGTCTCGGTCAACCGTTCCGGGTGAAATAATCTCCACGATTAGGTCGGGCGCGCCCACGATGCCGTTGTTAGGCTGCACGATGAACGACCGTTCGTTGGACACAAAAAGCAGGTCGGGCTGCACCTCTGCCGTATGTTCGTCAAAAAAGACATCAAAGGGGGCGGTAAAGAACTCTCCCGCTTTTTTCTTTTTATTGTAAATGCCAAACTCGACGCTGAGTTTGAATGATACCCGCTGATGGGGTGAGTTTGGCGAGGCTCGTCGCATGATTTCTCCATTGATGAGTTCGTAGATAGAATTATCGCCCTCCGGGATGTCCATCTCCCGGAAGGTCTCCCATGTAATCTTTTTTGAGGGAGATACTGTGGCCAATGCTGTCATAACGATGCTTTTGAACTGGTTACGAAGGTACGGAATTGCCACACACCGATGCTTTCTTTTTGGCAAGGGGCAAAACGTTGGCTGCACTTTTTTTGAAAACCACTTCCCGTAGTGCATTGTTTCTCTCGCCATGTTGCCCGCTATGAACATCGTCTGGCTAAAACGCGACCTGCGCCTGAGCGACCACGCACCGCTTCAAACGGCCATCGCCGAAGGGCTGCCCCTGCTGCTGCTCTACTGCTTCGAGCCGTCGTGGATGCGCCATGCTGACAGCGACCTGCGGCACTGGCGATTCGTGTGGGAAAGCCTGCGCGACATGGAGGCGCGTTTAGCGCCGCGCGGGATTCCGCTATATTGGCTGCACGGCGAGGTACTGCCCGTGCTGGATGCGTTGCGCGACATCTTCGAGGTAAAAACAATTTTTTCGCACGAGGAAACGGGCAATCGGCTCACCTTCGACCGCGACTTGGCGGTAGCGGATTTTTGCAAAAAACACGGCATCGCGTGGCGCGAATTTCAAACAGGTGGTGTGGCGCGACGGCTTTTTAACCGAAAAAATTGGGAGCAAAAATGGGTGGACGCCATGAGCCAACCCGTTGCTGAGCCGGATTTTTCGCAGTGGAAACCCGTCGTTCTGCCCGACGATTTTTTGCAAAAATTCAGGGCAAACCCGCTGCCGCCCGCTCTTTTTTTACCTGAAAAAATGATGCAGCCGGGCGGCGAACATCCCGCCCGGCGCTACCTCGAAAGTTTCCTCTACGAACGCAAGTCGCAGTATTTCAAACACATATCGAAGCCGGAAGAGGCGCGGCGCAGTTGCAGCCGCATCTCGCCCTATCTGACCTGGGGCAACCTGAGCATGCGGCAGGTGTGGCAGGCGGCCCGCGCGGCCACCGAGCACACGGGCGACCGCTACAACCTCGGCCAGTTCACGAGCCGCCTGTTTTGGCACTGCCACTTCATCCAAAAACTCGAGGCCGAGTGCCGCATGGAGTTTGAAAACCTGAACCGGGGCTTCGACAGCATCCGCACGGAAACAGACCCCGCGCTCGTGGCGGCGTGGCAGGAAGGCCGCACCGGATTTCCGCTCGTGGATGCTTGTATGCGCTGCGTGGCGGCGACGGGCTATCTCAATTTCAGGATGCGCTCCATGCTCGTGTCCTTCCTCACGCACCAACTTTGGCAACCCTGGCAAGCAGGTGTCCACCATTTGGCGCGGATGTTTCTGGACTACGAGCCGGGCATTCATTATTCGCAGTTTCAGATGCAGGCGGGCACGATGGGGGTGAACACGATTCGGATTTACAACCCCGTGAAACAGGCCGAAGAACACGACCCGGAGGCTGTTTTTATCAAAAAATGGCTGCCCGAACTGGCCGATTTGCCCGCGCCTTTCGCCCGCGAACCGTGGAAAATGACGGCTTTGGAGGCGGCTTTTTACCAGTTCCGGCCCGGCCTCGATTACCCCGCGCCTGTCGTGGATTTGGAAAAAACCAGCGCCTTCGCCCGCGAAATGCTCTGGAAACACAAAAAAGACCCGCTCGTGAAAGCCGAAAACCAGCGCATCCTCCGCGTCCACACGAAGCGCAAGGATGCCGATGAAACTAGCGTGATGGGCGACGCGAAGACGGTGCGGCGGTTGGCGGGGTAGGCTCTGTTTGTCCCCACCCCGACAAGTCACTTGGCTTTAGGCCCCGTCGCGCCACGTTTTCCCAATTTTGAAAGTTCTACCGTCGTCATTTTCAAAAACAAAAAAACGACAGGTATGAACCATCGGAACAAATTCCTCCTCTCGCTTTTGGCAGTGCTTGCTTTGGGCGCTTGTGTCAAAACCGAAATTATCCCAGAAATTTTGGAGCCAACGCTCCGCGTCGAACCCGCTGCCATTTCGCTTTCCATCGGGCAGACCCGCCAGTTGACGGGTACCTACGTCAATGAGTTGGGCGAAAACCAATCTGCGCTTGTGGAGTGGCACTCTTCGGCCCCGGCGGTGGCTTCGGTCGGTGCTGCGGGCTTGGTGACCGCCGTTGCCGCTGGTCAGGCATGGGCCGTCGCCACAGCTCCGGGCGGGTTGGCTGATTCTGTGCTTGTGACCGTCGCGGTCAACGACAATTCGGTGGCAAAAGTGGTCATCACTACCGCCCAGACCTCTCTCGGCGTGGGTGCCAATCTCCAACTGAGCGCCAAAGCCTACAATGCCGCGAACCAAGAACTGCCCTCGCCCAACGTGAACTGGACGAGCGCCAACCTCGCGGTGCTGACCGTCAGCGCAAGCGGCATCGCCACCGGGAAAAGCGAGGGGACATCGGCAGTAACGGCTTCCGTCAACGGAGTGAAGAGCCTGCCCGTTACGTTCCAAGTGACACCTGCCGGAGGTGCTTCGCGCAGCGGCACTTTTTCGGGCAACATGGGATACTCGGTGAAAGGAACAGCCACCTTGCAACAAACCGGCACAGGGCTTCGACTTTTGCTCGGCAGCGATTTCCAATCATCTAACGGCCCACAGCTCGGCGTTTATTTGGCAAAAACAGCCTCCGGCTCGCTGAACTCGCAAAATAGCCTGAAACTCGCCAACCTGCTCAGCAACAGCGGCGCACAGGAATACACCGTGCCCGCGGGCGTGGGGCTTACTGACTTCAACTATGTGGTGATTTACTGCATCCCTTTCAACGTGCGTTTTGGCACGGCGCAGCTTGGCAATTAGGAATCCACGTTTGCGAAACTTTGAAAGTTTCGTAAACGTCTCACCCACCTTATTCTGTAAATCTCGTAAATCCTGTCAAAGAGACATGAAAAATAAGACTATCGCACTTGTCGCATTCTTTTTGCTCGCTGCCGCGCCTATGTTTGCCAATGGCTGGCCGCAGCCCAAAGGTCACGGTTTTTTCAAACTCGATTTTTCCTTCATCCGCGCTCGCAGTTATTTCGGCCCCGATGGCAACATCTACGACCTCAACGGCTCTCGCACTTTGCTGGGCAACTATACTACCGCTTTTTATGGCGAATATGGCCTTACGAACAAATTGACTGCCATCGGGTACGTTCCGTTTTTGGTGCGCAACACGGTGAACGAAGGCGTAGGCGCGATTACGGGCGAGGTGCTGCAACCGGGGTTGGAAAACACGGCTTTCGGCGATGTTGACCTTGGTATTCGCTACGGTTTTTTGAAAAAAGGCGGTTTCGTGCTGAGCGGCTCGGCTTGGCTCGGCATCCCCAGCGGCGACTACACGAACCCTGACTTGCTCTACACGGGCGACGGCGAGTGGAACCAACAACTCCGCGTCGAGTGGGGCTACGGCGCTGCTCGTTGGTACACCAATGGCTTCGCGGGCATCAATCATCGCACGAAAGGTTTTTCCGAAGAGTTTCGCTACCAAGTCGAGGCAGGTTATTGGCTGGTGCAGAGCAGGCTCTTGGCCTCGGCCAAACTCGCGGGGGTCAAATCCTTTTTTAACGGTAATCCCGATGGCACCACGAACGGCCTTTTCGCCAATAATGTGGAGTATGTATCTCCACAGCTTGGCCTTGCTTGGGAGCATAAAGGGAAATGGGGGGTAAGCGCCCTTGTCGCTGGCGCGTTTGTCGGCACCAATGCATTGGCCGCGCCATCGGTGTCGGTAGGTCTGTATCGGAAGGTGGGGGGTGGGTGATGCGATATACTTCGCGCCGCCAAGTCGTGGGCATGGCTAAAAGCGCCATCTGTTCAAAATTAAGGTCATCAATCAGGGTGAACTGTCAAATCCTAACGAATCGAGGCATCATTTGATAATTGAGCACCCCGGAATAGGTGGTTCTCCGCGACTGCGCGTGGGTGCCACAAAGTCACGGAGAGCATGAACATTCTGCCAACCCAATCAGCTCGCTGCGCCTTTTAAACTTTCTCCTACCCATACGAAGTCTGTCTGTCGCACGTTTTTGGCGGGCGATGGCGACAAACCATAAAATCGCGCTACTTTTGCGGACGTTCCCCGAAATGTCCTTGATTTTTTACTCAAAAATTGATTTTCGAGGGTATTTCCCTGTATATTCTTTTGAACATGAAGCACATTCGATTTTGGGCGCTCTTGGGCGGACTTATTCTGACCAGCCAATTTTCTTTCGCACAGATGCGCGGCACGGAGGTGGGTGGATGGGTTGGCGTTTCCAATTATTTTGGCGATTTGAACACTAACTGGCGCGTCAATCGGCCCCACTTGTCGGGTGGTTTTGGCGCACGCTACAATTTCAACGACCGACTTGCGGCACGGCTGGGGTTCACCTATGGTAAAATCAGCGCCTTCGATGCCGATTCCAAAAACGAGTTTGAGCGTCGGCGCAATCTTTCTTTCGAGAGTATTTTGATTGATGGCACGGCTCAGTTCGAGTTCAACTTCATGCCTTACATTCACGGTCACAGAGATTTTTTCTACACGCCTTATTTGTTCGCCGGCATCACGATGTTTTATTTCAACCCTCGCGCCGAGTTGGACGGACAACGCTATGATTTGACCAAAATGGGCACGGAAGGGCAGTTTCGCGGCGAGGAGTACAACACCACACAGGGTGCGCTTGCCTACGGGTTCGGTTTCAAGATGGACCTGTCGTACCGGTGGAGCCTCAACATCGAGTTGAGCGGGCGCAAACTTTTCACCGACTATCTCGATGATGTGAGCGGGACTTACGCCGACATCCGCGACATCCGTGCGCAGCGCGGCGAAATCGCTGCCCAATTGGCCGACCGCTCGCTGGAACCCAAAATCGGGCAACCCGGTCGCCAGCGCGGCAATGGGAAGAGCAACGATATGTATGCCTTCCTCACCATCGGGATGATGTACTATTTTGGCGACATTCGTTGCCCGGAGTTTTTGCGGTAAAAAGATTCACAGGTCGCCCAATTGGGGGCGTATCAACAATTCCTCCACCACTGCCGTGTCGCTCAGATTATAGCAGCCCCATACAGCTTTGGCAATGTCGGTTGCTTCCATGAGGCGCTTTTCGGGGAAATCCGCGCCGCGCCAAGAGTCCGACCAAGTGGCGCCGGGCAGGATGGCTGTCACTTTGACTCCCCTGGTTTTCATCTCTTCGCGCAGGCATTTGGAAAAGCCGAGCAGGGCAAATTTCGAGATGGTGTAAGCGCCGCCGTTTGGGTAGGCCATTAGACTGGCGATGCTGCACATATTGAAGATGTGGCCACTGCGGTGCGACAGCATGGCCGGAAGCAAGGCCCGCGTGAGATGATAGGCACTAAAAAGGTTGGTCTCCAGCAGCGTTTCCAAAGAGCCTTCGCGCTCGTCGGCCACGCCGCCGGGCAGGTATATGCCAGCGTTGTTCACCAGCACGTCGAGGTGTTGCCAGGTGCTTTGAACGAAACGGGCGAACTCTTGCACTTCTGATTTTTTCCCTACGTCGGCAGGGTAGATATGGAGCTTTGTTTGGGGGAAACGGGTTTTCCACTCTGCTTGCATGGCATCCAAGTCGGTCTCCGTGCGTGCGCAGACGCAGAGGTCGAAGCCCTGTTCGGCAAAAATCTCGGCGATGGCACGCCCCAAGCCTTTGGTGGCACCTGTGACAACAGCGGTTTTGTTCATAAACGTGGGAGATGAGCAACTGGTTATTGATATTGGTTGGCGGGCAGCCGTGTTTGCAGGACAATTTTTTTGCCCCAAAGTTTGAAAAAACTTGAACCTTTGAACCCGATTCCTTGCTTCAAGGATTTTTAAAAAACCGCCTTTGGGCAACCTGCCCGCAAGTCGCAGCCCATTCGAGCCGCAAATATGGATTTTCTCTCAAGATACAACTATCTGCATCATCTGGGGCGCTACCTGCTGATGATGAAGCAAGCATTTGGCCGCCCTGAAAAGCTTTCGATGTATTGGAAGGAGACCGCACGGCAAATGAATGATATCGGTGTCGGTTCGCTCATCATCGTGTGCCTTATTTCCGTTTTTATCGGGGCAGTGGCAGCGGTTCAGTTTGCCTATCAGTTGGATGGTCAGCTGGTGCCACGCTATTACATTGGCTATATCGTGCGCGATTTGGCGCTCATAGAGTTGTCGCCCACCATCACCTGTCTGGTCTTGGCGGGCAAGGTGGGTTCCAACATGGCTGCGGAAATCGGCGGGATGCGCCAGAAAGAACACATAGATGCCATGGAGGTGATGGGCGTGAACACCGCTGCTTATCTCATCACCCCCAAGTTGTTCGCGGCGGTGGTTGTCATTCCCCTGTTGGTTACTTTTTCGGCGTTTGTGGCTATCATCGGCGGGTATTTGGCGAGCGTCCCAACGGGCCTGATCACCGATGCCGAATACATTCAAGGGGTACGCTCTTTCTTTGTGCCGTACAATGTGTTCATGATGTATGTGAAATCGGTGGTGTTTGCATTCATCCTTACAAGTGTTTCCTGCTATCAAGGCTACTATGTGAAAGGCGGGAGCGTCGAGCTCGGCCAAGCCAGCACCCGTGCGGTGGTATTTAGCGACATACTCATCCTGTTGGCGGACTACCTGATTGCGGTGTTGCTGACGGGCTGAGGTTTTTTGTGCTTGCCCGGCCAAAGCGGAGCGGGCGGGGGGCTGCTCGCTCGGATGGGTTTTAAAAAAACTCCTTTAAATTGGTGTTTAGGCCAAAATGCACCACACCGCCCGCGAGGTGGTAGGCTCCATAACCGAAGTCAATGCGGAAACGGCTGACTTTGATGCCCACGCCGCCGGAAAACCCTGCGAGGCTCCGGTAGTTGCGCACCGACAACTCTTTCTTACGGAGATGATTGTAGCTAAATCGCAGCTGGAACGATTCGTTGCGCCCCAGCAAAAATTCCCCATTAAAAATAAGGTGTCGAAAAAAATTGTCCACACCATTGTTGCTCACGCCCGCTGTGGGGCTGCCGCCAAAAATGAGGGTGCCATCGTCCTGAAAATTGGGGTCGTCGTAGCGTATTTCCCACTGGTGGAGGTGATGGGCGATGATGCCAAAGCGAAAAGGCAAGTATCTAAAACGCTTGGTAATGCCGATTTGAACATCGAATGGCAAGTCTTCCCGATTACCGTTGTAAGTGGAAAGTTGAGTGCCTGCATTGCGCAGTACCAGCGCGGCTGTGAAGCGCCGGGCTGTGTCGGCATACAGCATACCGGCATCGGCCACGAGGGCGGAGGACTTGTAGATGTCGAGGGTGGAGAAGCCCATGCGGACGTTCAGGCCCAAGGATAGGCGGTCGGTGAGTGGACGCGCCGCGCCGAGTGTCAGCGCCGTCTCAGAGGCCTGCACATTGCCGCCCAATCTGTTGCCATATTCGTCGGCCAGCGGAATGTCGCCATAGCCCACATATTGGATGCCTCCATGCACCGTGAAGCCAATTTTCTTCAGGTCGTTGGCATAAGCGACATAGCCGTGCTGAATATCGGACAAAAAGAAGTTGTGCTGGAAGGTGATGCGGCCATCCATGGCCGCGTTCAGCGCGGCGGGGTTGGCCGCCGCGAAAGCCAAGTCGTCGTCCTTCACCGCGATTTGCATTCCGCCCAATGCCGTGATGCGGGCCGAGGGAGAAAGTTTCAGAAATGAAAACACCTGTTGACCACCTGTGATTTGGGCACTTGCACGATGCCAAGAACCAAGAGCAAAAAGCAACAGGACTGCGGCGATTATCCGTAAAAATGTATGCATGGTCGTATTGTTGTGTGTTCGTTGTGCGGATGACGGCATCTCATGAGTCATTGAAAATTGCTCATTGCCAATGACGAAATGGCCTGTGAGATGACTTCGTCATCACGCCTATTTTTTCCAAGTAGTCAGGCAGACACCTTTGTCGCATTGAGCGATTCGAATCAGTTCGCCGCTCTCGTCGTATTCTTTGAGCTCGCCATGCTCCAATGGTTCATCCTCAAAAACGACATAGATACCCTCTGCCTTTAAGTTGCCATTTTCCCAGTATTCCCAGAAAGGGCCATCCTCTGTGTTGTTGCGAATCGTTACTTTTTCTTTGATGGCACCGTTCGGATAATAGACAATACTCAGCCCCTGCATCGCGCCATCCACGAACTCCTGCTCGACGTATAGCTGGCCGCTCTCGTAGAATCTTTGATACTTGCCGTGATATTGCCCCCTGCGAAAATGCTCCACAGCTTCTGTTTTGCCATTGGGAAAATAAAATTTTCGCTCGCCATCCAGCGTGTCGTTGGTGTAGCGAGCCTCTTCGAGCAGTTGCCCATTGGCAGAAAAACGCTGGTAAAGACCTTCTTTGGCAAAATCCTGCTTCCGGCGTTGCCAGCGTTCCAATTGGCCCTCTTTGTCGCGGCTTTCCACCGTTTCCACAGGGTTGTTTTTGCAAAAAGAAGAGAAAAGCGCCAAAAATCCGAATAGCGCCAAAAGTGATAATCGAGTGATTTGCATGGAAAAATTAGTTTTGCCGCACAAACGTACGGGTTGACGACAAAAGTCTCGTTCAGGCTGCCTGCCTCTGCGATTTTTTGCCAAACCCCGTCCGCTCTGCTTGGCCGGGCGGGCTTCAAACCACAAACCTTCAAACCCCGTCCGAGCAGATGTTCACCCGGGCGGGCAGAAACCTCTAACCCATGTCGCCTATCATACGTCCGCACGCCGAACAGGCCTACGCCCACGAACTGGCCGCCCTTGCGGCTCACGACGACCGCCCTCGCCCGACCAACTGGCAGCTCTCCCCTTGGGCTGTCGTCACCTACCTGCTGGGCGGGCAGGCTGGCGACGTGCGCATCGAGCCAAAATACTATGGGCGCCGCCGTCTTATCGAAATCGCTGTGGCCACACTTGCCACCGACCGCGCCTTGCTCTTGCTCGGTGTGCCCGGCACTGCCAAGACTTGGGTCAGCGAACACCTTGCCGCTGCCATCAGTGGCGATAGCACGCTGCTCGTGCAAGGCACCGCGGGGCTTAACGAGGAAGCACTCCGCTACGGCTGGAACTACGCACGCTTGCTCGCCGAAGGCCCTTCGGAGCAGGCACTCGTCGCCAGCCCAGTCATGGCAGCCATGCGCAAAGGCAAGTTGGTGCGCGTGGAAGAATTAACACGCATCCCCGCCGACGTGCAAGACACCCTCATCACCCTGCTCTCCGAAAAAACGATGCCTGTGGCCGAACTCAACACGGAAGTGCAAGCGCATCAGGGCTTCAACCTCATCGCGACTTCCAACGACCGAGACAAAGGGGTGAACGAACTGTCGGCAGCTTTGCGACGGCGATTCAACACAGTGGTGTTGCCCTTGCCCGACACGTTGGCCGAGGAGGTGACAATCGTGCAAAATCGCGTGGCCGCATTAGGCAAATCCCTCGAACTGCCCCCAGAAGCAGCACCAGTGCGCGAGATACAGCGACTTGTCACCATATTCCGCGAGCTTCGGGGAGGCAAAACAGAAGATGGCCGCGAACGGCTCAAAAGCCCGACGGCTACCCTGAGCACAGCCGAGGCCATTTCGGTGATACATCAGGGGCAGTCGCTCGCCGTGCATTTTGGCGATGGCGAACTTCACGCCCACGACCTTGCCGCCGGCCTTGTGGGTGCCATCGTGAAAGACCCCGCCACGGACGGCGCGGTCTGGCAAGAATATCTGGAAACAGTGGTGAAAAAACGCGACGACTGGCAAGACCTGTATCGCGCTTGCCGGGAGCTGAGTTGACGAAGGTTCATTCGCCGTTCGGGACGCGAGCCACTTCACGCCTCCTCATTTTTTTCTTTCGACGGCGTGTCCGCTACGTCTTCTTCCAAAGCAGGTGTGGTCATTTCTTCGATGGGCAATGCCTCCTCCACGGAGACAGGGGGCTTAGGCTCCTCCACAAAACCATCGCGAAAAAAGCGACGCTGGAAAAGCAGGATGCTCAAAACGCCCGTCGTGATGGCAGCATCGGCCACATTGAATATAGGGCTAAAAAACAGGAAACTGCCCCCCCCGAGCCATTCGGGCAGGTTGATGTTGAACATCGGGAAGTACAACATATCCACCACGCGCCCGTGCAAAAATCCGCGCATGGGCAGCCCTTCATCCAGGCCGTAACCTTGGCCAAAAGGCATCAATCGGGCCACCTCGTGGTAATCTCCACTAAAAATAAGTGCGTAAAAAGTGCTATCAATGATGTTGCCCAACGCCCCGGCGGTAATCAACCCGACGCAATAGACAAATCCCATGGGGGCATTGGCTTTCAGTAGCACTTTGGTGTACCAAATCAGTCCCGTCACCATCAGGATGCGGAACAGGCTCAATATCAGTTTCCCATAATCGAAACCGCCATGGTCCACATTGAACTTGATGCCAAAGGCCATGCCTTCGTTCTCAACGAACAGCAGCCGCGCCCATTCAAGGCCGAAGAGATAGACCTGCTCGTTGATTCTGAAATTCGTCTTGATGTAAAATTTGAAACTCTGGTCAATCAGTAGCACCAGCAGCACCAGCAACACGACTTTATATCCCTGTTTCAATTCTGAGTGTTTTAGTGAAAAAGTCTGCAAAGAAACGACGAATTTATTTCCCGTCCACCTGCCTCAACAACCACTCCCGCTCTGCCAACGGGTTGGTCTGGGTGGCCATTTCGCGAAATTTTTCTTTCTGGGGCTTGGAGTAGATGTTGAGGTGCAACATTTTTTTCATCAAGCTTATCATGTTTTTGTAGGCAGCTTTACGGGTGGGGTCCAATGCTTCCTTGCGTTGTAGGTAGATGCGGAGGCTTTCGAGGAGTGACTCGAAGGCATCAAACTCATCCTGTTCGTAGTAAATTTTGAGAAGCATTGTTTTGGCCACGATATTTTGCAACATATCATCATACTCAAAAGCCACCAAGTAACGCTGTGCGGTATCATACTCCCCCTTTTCAAAAAAGAGGCGAGCAAGACCAAAGTTGACTGTGCCATGCCGTTGTTTTTCTTCCAAATACTGTTTAAAATTTTCAACAAACTTTTCGGCCCAGTCAAATTCCCCTACTTTCAAGGCGCTGCTTACTGTGTTCAAAAAGGTGTATCGTGAAAGATTGTCGTTTTCCAAAAGTATTTTTGTTTCCACCCCGCTACGATACAGCTCGAAGGCTCTTCTGTAAAAGTCTTGCCTGCCTTGATTGATTTTTGGCACACAGTAGTTTAATGCTGCGAGATATAGAGTCCGTACCTCTGACCGATTAAAAAACGCCATTTGATTGTGGATCCTTCGCTCCAATTCATCAAAATAGGCTTCTTCCTCCGGATGGGTGAGCGCCATGTAAGTATTGTAATAAACGCCTATGGCGGGCTCATGCAGCATTGCCTTGTTGTTAGCATAGGCCAATACTTCCTGCAGCAGTCCATGGTCGTAATTTATTTTCTGATAAATGCTTTGATGTGCCAACATATCCTTGCTGATGCGTAGACGCTCTTCCAAAAACCATCTCTCCAATGCGTCGGCTGTTTCCTGTAGGTTGACTGGTGCATTTTGGGTGATGTTCATGCGATGCTCGTATTCCACCTGTTCGAAGAAGAATTTGTTGAGCAGGTAAAAATCGTTGCGCAACGGTTGTTTGTGAAGGTTTTCCCAACCCAAGCGATGCGCCTGCTTATAGGCTTTGTCTAATTTTCGCCGTCGGTAAATCCGCGAAAGCGCCAGCTGGTAGCGCACGCCGTCGCGTGTGTAGTATGAAAAAACCAAGTACTCCTCTACTGCCTTCAACAGAAAGTACATCACTTGACGCATATAGGCATCGTCGTATGGCTGCCCAGGGAACACCGCTTGCCAAGCCACCTCCTTTCCCAACGACTCGCCCTCGTCCGAGAGATGTTTGCCCAGGTAGTCGAACAACCTGACTACATCCTGTCGTTGGTTGTGCGCTGGCGATTGCAGCCATTTGTTGAGGTCGCGCATCTCCTTCTTTTCAAGGGAGCGGAGAATCTCCACCAAAACACTTTTTTGCATGAAATTTTTAAATTATCTATTCAACAAAACTTCAAAACAGCCATCGAAAATCTAAATATTTTTTGAGGATTAAGGTTCAAAATTCATTTATTTTTTAAATTTTTGAAAAATTCGCCTCAATTTTCAAAAAAAATCGCCATTCTAAGCTACTCAACAAATGCTTTTTTTTGTCTTTTACACGTCGAAACATCACCCGCACTTTTGTATCGTCAAACAAAGGCTATTGCCAAGCCTAATCCGCAATCTCATGTTTAAGCATTTTTTGACTGCCTCATTCCTGCTGTTCGCAACGCTCGTTGTCGGGCAGGGTTGGGAGCGCGTGTATGGTGGCGGAGGACTGGACCAACTGAACGCCATCACGCAAACGCCCGATGGTGGCTATGTGATGACAGGTTTTTACAACCTTGGTCAGATTTACTTGATTAAGACTGATGCCGATGGCGACTTGCAATGGAGCAAGAATTATCCCACGGGAGGCTTCTTTGCAGAGGGTAAAGCCATTGTAGCCACTCGCGACAGTGGTTATGCCATAGCTGGCAATATACAAGGGATAGGCCCAGGAGGACGCAATGCCTACCTGCTCAAGACGGATGCTTTCGGCAATGTGTTATGGACGAGGATATTCGGCGGTAATCAGAACGATGAGGCTAGGGGGATTGTGGAACTATCCGATGGCAGTTTGATGGTAGTCGGGTACACCGTCAACCATTTGATACAAGTGACGGGAGAATGGACAGAGGATGTTTACCTCATCAAAACAGATGCAAAAGGGGAAGTGCTTTGGGAAAAAACCATTGGACAGCCTGCCACCAAGGAGCAAGGCAATGCCATAGTGCTGACCCCCGAAGGCGATTTGGTGGTTGCAGGCAGTTTCCGCGTGCAGACCGCGCTCCCCGGCGATTTTCAGTTCTATGCCATCAGGCTCGACGCAGATGGAGATGTTATTTGGGAAAACACTTACGGTTTCTCCAATTTGGATGACATTGCCAGAGCCATCGCACCGACACTGGATGGTCATTTTGTGCTGGCGGGCAGCACCAATCAAGGTCAAGGCGGTGCTGGTTTTGTGATGAAAATAGATGGCAGCGGCAGCCCCTTCTTTATGTGGTCAAAAACTTACCCCAAAACGGTTTTTAACAGTATCTCCGCCGACAAAAGCAAAGGCTTTTTTGTGGCGGGCAGAAAAGACATTGACACAGGCGGTACCTTAGGGGATTTGTATCTGGCCCGCTTAAACGAAGAGGGTGAAAAGTTGTGCGACGTGCTGGTGGGGAAAGCAGGTGCCGATGAAGGGTTTGGAGTGGTAGCTACCCCCGATGGTGGCGCAGCAGCGGCGGGCTACAGCAACCCATTTTTCAATTCTTCCGAATCAAACGCTTATCTGGTCAAAGCCGATTTGAATTGTCTGGTTTTCACCAGTTATATTGAGGGCAATATCTTTCAGGACTTGAATGTCAACTGCACGAAAGACGCAGGGGAAAAGGACATGGAAGGCTGGGTGGTTAGCATCACAAGCCCCAATTTCTCGCGCTATGCGGTATCCGCGCAGGGCGGCAACTTTCGCTTGGCTGTTGATACGGGTCAGTACGACATCAAGCTTTTTGCGCCCAACGACAATTGGGAAGCCTGCAACGGGGTAGTGAAAGTATCGGTGCCCCAGTTTTATGACACAGTTGACGTACAGATACCGATTCAGGCAAAATACTTATGCCCGCGCAACGAAATAGATATTGCTACCCCCATTTTGCGTCGCTGTGCCGACAATGTTTACACCGTGCGGTACTGCAACACAGGCTCATCCGCATCCAACAACACGCGCGTTGAAGTCGCCTTAGACCCCGCCTTGAGCTTGGTTTCCAGCACCATTCCCGGTGTCGAGACTCCCCCGGGCAGCAACAATTATGCGTTCAACATCGGGACGCTTGCGGAAGGAGAATGCGGCAGCTTCAAGTTTACAGCGTTTTTGGACTGCGGCACGATTACGGGTCAAACGCATTGCGCAGTAGCACATATTTATCCCGACACTTTTTGTGCGCCGACCGTCAACTGGGATGGCTCGATAATCGGGGCGAGAGCGCGTTGCGACGGCGACACCGTGCGTTTGTCTTTGCTCAATCGTACCATCAACCCCGTAACTACACCTATTAGCTATGTAATTGCGGAAGATTTAATCATGCTTATCCCCCCAGGCGACCCCGATTACACACTACCCCCGGGCACGCTTGGCCCGTTGGGCGAAGTGGAAGTGTGGAGCCGCGAGGCCAACAACAAAACCATCCGCATCATCGCTACCCAAAGCCCCGGCTATCCGGGCGCGGGGTATCCGACAGCGGCAATAGAAGGATGCAAAACCGATAATACACAGAATCCGATATCGCTTGGGTTCTATACCATGTTCCCGGAGGACGATGCCGACGCCTTTGTCGAGACGGACTGCCAGGAAAGCAACGAAACCGATTACAACCCGACATTTCTTAAGAGAGGTCATCCCAAAGGCTATGACGTGGCCCACTACGTCAGTCCTGAAACCGATTTGGACTTTTTAATCCAGTTCCGCAACACCGGGACAACCACCGTGCAGCAAGTCATCATCCGCGACACCTTGTCCGCTACACTCGACCCAAGCACGGTTTATCCAGGCGCTGCCAGCCATCCCTATGATTTTGAAGTCTATGGAAATGGCATCGTGCAGTTCACACTCCCCAACATTAATCTTGTGCCGGGTAGCAGCGCAAGCGAGGGTTTTGTCAAGTTTCGCGTATCCCAAAAACCGACTTTGGAATGCGGGGCAAAAATCCTCAACAGCGCTGCTATCTACTTTGACTTCAATGCTCCGGTTATCACGAACCAGACTTTTCACACCGTCTGCGAGGATTCGATATACCTCATCGTGAAGACGAAAGAAATTCACTATCCGGGTGCCGACCTGCGGGTGTATCCTAACCCAATGGACGATATGGCCACCTTTGAAGTGAAGGGCGTGCAAGCGCGAACCTTTGGTTTGCGACTGTACGATTCCCAAGGCCGATTACTTACCGATTCTTTCTTTAATCATCCCACTTTCCGATTGTTCCGACATCAACTCCCGGCTGGAGTAATCTTCTACCAGCTTACCGCCGATGGTAAGCTGGTAGCCTCCGGGAAGCTTATGGCGCGATGATGAAGGAATTTTAGTAAGAGGCCATCCCGAAGAGGTTACATTCATGAAACATAATTTGAAGCCCGCGCTGCACAAGAGCAGTGCGGGCTTCTGTTTTGTGCGCATATCGCCCACCGCATCAGGCAACCCTGCCGCGCCTTTCTGCGTCAACCCCACGCTTAATCTTTTTCCAATTGGCAATTCGTGCGCGAGGCGATGACAACACGTTGATTTTCAGAAAAAAACACTGCCACAATCAGCTTCTCTGTCACCGTTGCGCGAGAGTTGCCCACCGACAAATCCACCTGCTTTATCGAAAATGACGAAGAAGAATTTCCTTCTTGCGCTAACCGGACTGCTTTGCCTCGCCACTTTGTACGCCTTCTCCCACCCCGAAAGTGTAAAAGAAAGCGTGCTCACGATATTTTTCCCGGAAAAAAAACCTTCGTTGGCGGTCGAATATCCGCCAGCATCTAACGACGTTCAGGCCGTCAGACGAACAGCCACCGCTCCGTCGGACACTTTCCCTCCCTTAGGCGAACGCTTTGGTGATTTCATCAACAGCGGCGGCGCCAACCCAATTGATTTGAAAGACCCCAAAGCCATAGAGCAAAAAGTGGAGTACGACCCCGAGACCAATATGTACATCGTGACGGAAAAAATCGGCGACGACTATTATCGGGCACCCACCTACATGACCTTCAGCGAGTATGTGAAATGGCGCGACGAAAAACAGCAACGAGACTACTTCGACCGCTTGCAGGGAGTGAGCATGCCGGGCGACGGCAGCGGCAGCGGCCTTGCTGACCCGATTGCCAAATTCGATGTCAAGACCTCCTTGGTGGACCGCTTGTTCGGCGGCACGGAGGTCACCGTCAGGCCACAGGGCAACATCAACCTGACCTTTGGTTTCAACTATCAAAAGATTCAAAACCCCATTCTGACCCTGCGCCAACAACGCACCGGGATATTCGATTTCGACATGGATATCAACATGAGCGCGGCGGGGAAAATCGGCGAAAAGCTCGACCTCAACTTCAACTACAACACGCGGGCGACCTTCGATTTTGACAATCAGATGAAAATCAAGTATGACACCAAGACTTTTGGGGAAGATGAGATTTTGCAAAATATAGAAGCTGGCAACGTGTCCATGCCGCTGCGCTCCAACCTTATCAAAGGCGCCCAAAACCTGTTTGGTGTGAAAACGGAAATGAAATTCGGCCACCTCCGCTGGACTTTTTTGTTGGCGCAACAACGCTCCAGACAACAAAACCTCAACTTGCAAGGTGGCGCCCAAGTCCAATTGTTTGAGAAACCCATTGACGAATACGACGAAAACCGCCACTTCCTCATCAGCCAGTGGAACCGCAACGAGTTCGAGCCAGCCATGTCGTGCCTACCCGTGCCCATGTCGTTGTTCAACATCACGCGCATGGAGGTGTGGATAACCAACGACAAATTGGTGACGGAAAACGTCCGCGACATCGTGGCAATCATGGACTTGGCCGAACCCGCCCCTTACCTCGATGGCGATGTGCCAGATTGCCCACTGTGCCCGGATTTTTCGCTTCCGGCACCGCCAGCACGAGACATCAAAGGCAATCCCTTGCCCGACAACAGCAACAACCAAATTTACCCGCAAATCGCCGCAGACATCAAGGCTGACAAGGCATTCCGCTTTTCCGATAAGATCGTGAGCCGACTGACCACCCCCCCCTACGGCATGACGCAAATCCGCGACTTCGAGAAAGTGCGCGGAAGGTTGCTCTCCCCAGCGGAATATACCTACCACGAACAACTCGGCTTCCTGAGCGTCAATCTCAACGTGCAACCCGACCAAGTGGTGGCTGTGGCATTGGAATACACCTACAACGGACAACCATACAAAATTGGTGAGTTCACGAGCGATGTGCCCAACGGCGACTCGCTCAATCAGAACGTGCTCTTCCTCAAGATGCTCAAAAGCACCACAGCCAACGTGCGCTACCCAATATGGGACTTGATGATGAAAAACGTGTACGCGGTCGGCGCAGCCAACGTGGACCCCAACGAGTTCCGATTCGACATTTTCTACGAAGACCCCGGAAAAGGACAAAAACGCTTCCTCGACGACGCTACCCTCCCTGCCAACCTGCGCTCGCGCCCCTTGCTCCAAGTGTTCGGGCTTGACAATCTTAACCTGCAAGGCGACCCCGGCCCCGACGGCATTTTCGACTTCGTGCCGGGCCTCACCATCAACCTCCGCAGCGGCCGCGTCATGTTCCCGGTGTTGGAACCTTTTGGCCGTTATTTGGCTGACACAATGGCCAACTCGGGCGTGTCGCAAGAAACCATCAATCGGTATGCTTACCCCCAACTGTACGACTCTACTTTGTTCCGTGCGCGGGAGTTCCAACAGCTCAACCGTTTCACGCTGAGAGGCCAATACAAATCCAGCACCTCCTCGGAAATTTCGCTTGGCACCTTCAACCTGCCAAGAGGTTCCGTGCGTGTGAGCGCAGGCGGACGACAACTCATAGAAGGGCAGGACTACCAAGTGGACTACAACATTGGCCGCGTCAAAATCCTGAACGATGCCATCCTGCAATCAGGGCAAAACGTGAGCGTCAGCTATGAGGACAACACCCTATTTGGCTTCCAAAGCCGCTCCATGCTCGGCATGAGATTCGACTACGAGCTCAGCAAAGATATCAATATAGGGGCCACATACATGAACCTTTTCGAGCGCCCGCTGACGCAAAAGGTCAACATCGGCGAAGACCCCATCAACAACAAAATGTATGGGCTGGACTTCAACATCTCAAAAGATGCCCCCTGGCTCACCAGACTTGTTGACAAACTGCCCTTTATTTCCACCAAAGAACCATCGAGCATCACCGCGCAGGCAGAAATAGCAGCCCTCCGCCCCGGACACAACCGCGCCATCAACCAAGGCGGCGAAAAAGGAGGAACCGTCTATATTGACGACTTTGAGGGGACAACAGCCAACTTGCCGCTGGCCAACCCCGCCAATGCTTGGGTCATCGCCTCTACCCCACAAGGCGACGACCAACTGTTCCCCGAATCCAGTGCTTTCCTCGACACCAACATCATCTTGGCACGCGGGGCCAACCGCGCAGGCATCACTTGGTATGTGCCCGACCCAAGCGCCCGCGACGGCATTGATGCGGTCAACCCATACTCGCGCATCATACAATATCAAGACATTTTTCCCAACCGACAACTGACACCACTGGAACAATCCAACCTGCGCTCGTTCGATGTGACCGTCTATCCCCGCGACAGAGGCCCCTACAACTTCGACTTGCCCGGCGACGGCTACCCCGGATACACAAAAGGCATCGGCATAACGGGCAAACTAAACGAGCCAGCCACCCGCTGGGCAGGCATCATGCGAGCATTGAACACCAACGACTTTGAGGCAGCCAACATCGAGTTTGTGGAGTTCTGGATGCTCAACCCCTACATGGAAAAAACCGACGACCCCGGCAACGTCTCCACCGACGGAACCATGTATATTGACCTCGGCACCATCTCCGAAGACATCATGCGCGACGGACGGCAGTTTTTTGAAAATGCACTGCCGACAGGGCAAGGCACCGGAACCACAGCACGCACCCCATGGGGCCGAGTGCCCGTGTTGCCTCCCGTCGTCAATGCGTTCGACAACGACCCCTCCAAACGCGGCTTGCAAGACGTCGGCCTCGATGGTTTGGACAATGACGGCGAACGAGACAACTTCAGCGATTGGCTGGCGCTCATTCAAGGCTCAGACCTCAGCCCCAACGCCAAAACTGAAATCCTTGAAGACCCTTCCAACGACGATTTCGTCTTTTACCTCGACGAGCGCTTCAACTCCTCCTCGCCGGGCATGTTGACCCGCTATCGCAAGTTCAACAACCAACAAGGCAACTCCCCCGTCAACAACACCAACAACCTCAACCCATCAGCCACCAACATCCCCGACGCCGAAGACCTCAACCGCGACAACTCGCTCAACGAAAACGAATCCTATTTCCGCTACCAAATCCCCCTGATTAAGGGAGCCGTTCAAGTCCGCGACGCATCCGGCAATATCGTCACCTTCGAGGGCATTGACTTCGAGGACCCCACGCTGAAATCCATCATCACCGACACAGTGGTGTTCCAAAAAGAAGCAGGCGGCCCCTACTACGTTTGGTATCGTTTCAAAGTGCCACTCGACCTGCAGACCCGCCAAACCATCGGCGGCATTCAGGACTTCCGTTCCATCCGCTTCATCCGTTTGTTCTGGAAAGGCTTCACCGAGCGCACCACGTTCCGTTTTGCCACACTCGAACTGGGCCGCAACCAGTGGCGGCGCTTCACGCAGGACATCCTCTCCTGCAAACCCACCGACCAGCCGTGGAGCGCCACCGCCTTCGACGTGAACGCCGTGAGCATCGAGGTCAACTCCGCCCGAACACCATTCAACTACACCATACCCTTCGGCATTTCGCGGGAACAATCGGTCGGCGCCTTCCCCGACGTGTTGCAAAACGAGCAATCGCTCGCCATGACAATTTGCAGCCTCCAATACTGCGACGCGCGAGCTGTTTTCAAGCCACTGAACATGGATTTGAGGCAATTCAAACGCCTAAAGATGTTTGTGCACGCCGAAGCCAGCGACCCGATTGCTTTCCCCTTGGATTCCACCAAACTCACGGTATTCCTGCGCCTCGGCTCCGACTATGTGAACAACTACTATGAGTACGAACTGCCGCTCATGCCCTCCGATGTGAACAACCTGAACGGCAACCCGGATAGCCGCGCATACAAAGACGAGGTGTGGCGGCCAGAAAACAGCTTCGACTTCCCGTTAGAGTTGCTGACCGACGTGAAAAAAATACGCAACGATGCCAATGCCCGGCTCGACACGGCTTATGTCGTGCCAGACCCCGACAACCCGCGCGGCCTGGTAAAAGTAGTGGGCAACCCAAACCTTGGCTTTGTCAAAGGCGCCATGATTGGCGTGCGCAACGTGTCAGAAGACCAAAGCCGGCAATGCGTGGAAGTCTGGCTCAACGAATTGCGCCTCAACGGGTTCAACGAACAACCCGGATGGGCAGGACAAGCACGGGTGGACATGAAACTAGCCGACTTCGGCAACATCTCGCTCGCCGGGATGTACACCAGTATCGGCTGGGGAAGCATCGAGCAAAGACTCATCCAACGCCAGCGCGAGGAAGTCATTCAATACGACGTGTCCACCAACCTCGAACTGGGCAAGTTTTTGCCAGAAAAAACAGGTATCAAAGTACCCTTCTATGTCCAGTACTCCAATATCACGCGCAACCCCGAATACGACCCTTATGACTTGGACATCAAATTGAAAGACAAATTGCGCGAAGAAACCGACCCCGCGGCACGCGACAGCATCAGGACAGTGGCGCAAGACGTGACCACGATAAGCGGCTTCAACTTCACCAACGTGCGCAAAGAACGACGAGGCAATAAAAAACCCATGCCCTGGAACATCGAGAATTTTAGCCTCACTTATGCCTTCAACCAAACACGCCGTCGCACACCCTTCATCATCAACGACCACCTCAAACAATACAAAGGCGGCATTGATTACCAGTACGCGACAGGGCTAAAACCCATCGAGCCTTTCAAAAAATTGGTGAAAAACGACAAGTGGTTCAAATTCATCAGGGAATTCAATTTCAACCCCATACCCAACACCTACGCCGTCGGCACCGACTTGGAACGCATCACCCAAGTGACAACCTGGCGTTTCGCAGGAGAAGACCCCGAACTGAACACCTACTACAATCGCCGTTTTACCTGGGACCGCGACTACAGCGTGGGCTGGGACATCTCGCGTTCCCTCCGCTTCAACTTCGACGCCATCGCACGCAACCTCATTGACGAACCCTATCAATACAAACCCGATGGCGTGGCCTACACCGACAAAGAACGCCGCGACTCCATCTGGACGAATATCAGGAACCTAGGCCGTCCGAAAAACTATCAGCACAACGCCAGCATCAACTGGAACGTGCCGCTTCGTTTCTTCCCATTCATGGATTGGATGACGGTGAAAGCCTCCTACACGGCAGGCTATATCTGGACGGCGCAATCCCTCAAATTGCAGAATCTCGACGCTGGCGACTATCAAGAAGTCGTCAATTCACGCCACCTCGGCAACGTCATTCAGAACAACAACATCCGCCAAATCAACGGAGACTTCGATTTGGCCAAACTCTACGACAAGAGCAAGTATTTGTCAAAAATAAACAAACCCGGCAAGCCCGGCGCACAAAAATCCAACCCCAGAACCAACGACCGCAACAACCCACTCCCCACACCCGGAGCACCCGGCAGCGGCGGCAGCGGGCCAGGAAGCAAAAACAACCCACCCGACCCCAGAGGCGGCTCGGCAGGGGCACCCGGAGCAGCAGGCACCAACGACCCAGCTGGCACAGGAAAGAACGACCCGAAGGACAAAAAGAAAAAAGACAAGGACAAAAACAAAGACCGACAGCCATCCACCGCCGAACGAGTCGCCCTACGCCCGCTCATGCTGGTGCGAAAAGCGCGGTTCACATACAGCGAAAACTACGGAACCGTCATCCCCGGATTCACCCCCGAGCCAGAGCTCATGGGCCAAAGCAGCGGCTTCAAAGCCCCGGGCTGGGCCTTCGTGGCAGGTGTGCAGCCATCCGACCGCTGGTTTAAAGATGCGGGTGACAATGGCTGGATAACCCACCGCCCCGAACTCAACCAACAAGTGATGCGCAACTACACCCAAAACATTGACGGCGGCATCACGCTGGAGCCATTTCAGGACTTCCGCGTGGAAGTCACCGGCAACCGCCAATATGTGCGCAACAACACCTTCCTCTTCAAAGACCAAAACTTCGACCTCCACCCCGACTCCGTGGGTTTCATAGCTAACGCCCAACGCGACCTCGGCAGTTTCACCGTCTCCTATTTTTCCATGCAAACCCTGTTCAACAACGACATCAACGGCCTATTTGCCCGCTACCAGTCGTACCGCCCCATCATATCAGAGCGGTTGGGCGTGTTGGCAGGCGACACCAATCCCCACGGCGACCCCGACGATGCCGGAGAATACAAAAGAGGGTACGGGCGCATCCATCAGGAAGTATTGATACCCTCCTTCTTGGCCGCATACAACAAACAAGACCCGAACACCGTGGGCTTGGATGTATTCAAAACCCGCCCCGCCCCCAACTGGCGACTCACATACAACGGCCTTTCAAAAATCGGCAACCTGAAAAAGTATTTTGCCAGCGTCCAAATCACGCACGGCTATAAAAGCACCCTGACGGTAAGCTCCTACAACACAGACATCTTCTACGACCCTGATAACCCGTACATGGAAGACGAGTTGAGCTTCAACTACATCGCCCGGTTCGAAATCCCACAGGTGCTCATCAATGAACAGCTGTCGCCCCTCATCGGCATGGACATCAAACTCAAAAACGACATGGCCTTCAAACTCGACTTCAAAAAAAGCCGGACCCTCGCCATGTCGTTCATTGACTACCAACTCGCGGAAACACGCTCTTCCGGCTATGTGGTCGGCTTCGGCTATCGCATGAAAAACGTCAACATCGGCTTCCTCACCGGCAACAAAACCAAAAAAGGCAAGTCGAAAAAGCCACCAGCCAAGCCAAATGCCCCCATACCCCCGCCCCCACGCGGCGGCACAGGCCAGCAGCCCAACGACTTGAACTTCAAATTCGACTTCGAAATACGCGACGACATCACCGTGAACCACCGCCTCGACCAACTCGAAGAAGCAGTGCCCACACGCGGTGCCCGCACCATCAGCATCAACCCCTCGGTCGAGTACGCACTCAATCGGCGCCTCTCGCTCCGCCTGTTCACCGACTACCGAAAGACAGTGCCCAAAACATCGCAGTCGTTCCCCATCACGACCGTGAACGCAGGGGTGATGGTGCAGTTCAAACTGAATTGACAGCACCGAACAATCAGCGCCACCAATTCCCGAAGGCACAAAGATTCCGAAAGCGAATCCTTGTGCCTTCTTCTTTGCGCCTGTTCAGACACCAACACGCCCAATTCTCCCAAAAACAGGAAACCTCACCGTCTTCGTCACCCCCTCGGGCCAAGCATTGCGAAGCGACTCCACAAAAGCCTCGGCAAGCGGCGAGCGACCATTTCTACTTTCAAAATGACGCAGCGCCGACCATGTGCCAAGATAGCCAAGCAGATGCGAGAGCGTCCACCGATACGTCATCGCCATATCGGGCAACGCTATCTCGGAAAAAGGAAAAGAAATCGTTGAATATGCCGTATCCACCAATTGCCGCTCAGCATCCCAGTAACTGCCCAAAACATCGCGGTACAGATGCTGGATGACCTCGTCCGTCGGAGGGTCAACCGTTAAAAGTTGATACCCCACCAAAGCCAGCAACCCGCCGGGCTTCATCACATAATTTATTGCCGGATAGAATTTTTCAAAATCAAACCAATGCGCCGCCTGCCCCACCGTCACAAGGTCGAAAGCATTGAGAGAAAAAGAAGGATGCTCGGCAGCCTCCACACTATACCTGATGTTGGGGAGTCGGGTGGCGTTATGCAGTTGGTTGGCACTGATGTCAGTCGCCTCCACCCATCGAAAACGCCCCGCCAACGCCACGGCTATTTGGCCATTCCCAGTGGCACAATCCCACGCACAATCAAACCCCTTGCAGTGCGCAAACAAAAAATCAAACAACTGCGGCGGATAACCCGGGCGGAAGCGGGCATATTCGGCGGAACGAGTGGAAAAGTTGTCTTTCACAAAAACACAATTTGTTTTTTTATTGAAAAAAATGTTTTAATTTCGCCCATCGTTTTTCTTTTCATCGGTCAAAACTATAAAAATCCGTTACTTTGGGCGCTCATCATAAAACATCGAAAACAGCCAATAAAGCTGCCAAAACCCGTTCGGCCAAGAACGAACAGCGTTCGACGAACAACGAACAACGAGGAATGACAGAAATCCGCTACACCGAAGAAGAAATCAAAACCCTCGAATGGCGCGAGCACATTCGCCTGCGCCCCGGAATGTACATCGGCAAATTGGGCGATGGCTCCTCCCCCGAAGACGGCATCTACGTCCTGTTGAAAGAAGTACTTGACAATGCCATAGACGAATACGCAATGGGCTATGGCCGCACGATTGACGTGACCATCAACGAGGAAGGCGTCACCGTGCGCGACTACGGCCGTGGCATCCCGCTCGGCAAAGTCGTGGATGTCGTGTCAAAAATCAACACTGGCGCGAAATACGACTCCAAGGCATTCAAAAAATCCGTGGGCCTCAACGGGGTTGGCACCAAAGCCGTGAACGCCCTGTCGGAGTATTTCAAAGTCGCCGCCGTGCGCGAGGGGCAAATGAAATGGGCAGAGTTTCAGTTTGGCAACCTGAAAAAGGAAAGCAAGTTGGAACCCACGAAAGAAGAAAACGGCACGCTCATCGTGTTCAAGCCCGACAATGGGATGTTCCGCCATTTTCGATGGGTCAACGAGTACGTCGAGCAACAACTTTGGAACTACGCCTACCTCAACGCAGGCCTGAAAATCAATTTCAACGGAAAAACTTTCCACTCCAAAAACGGCCTGCTCGACCTGCTGGAGAAAAAAACCGGCACAGAGGAAACGCGCTACCCCATCATCCACCTCAAAGGCGACGACATCGAAATCGCCATGACACACGGCAACCACTACGGCGAGCAGAACTACTCTTTCGTGAACGGCCAAAACACCACACAGGGCGGCACCCACCTCAACGCCTTCCGCGAGGCGCTGGTGAAAGTAGTGCGCACCCACTTCAAAAAAGACTACGATGCCAAAGACATCCGCGAAAGCATCATAGCTGCCGTGAGCGTGCGCGTGGAAGAACCCGTGTTCGAAAGCCAGACCAAAACCCGGCTCGGCTCGGAGCGCATCGCACCCGACGGCCCCGCCATTCGCACCTGGATGAACGACTTCCTGTCGAAGGCGCTCGACGATTATCTGCACAAAAACCCTGACACGGCGAAGGCGATGGAGGCGCGCATCAAGCAGAGCGAGCGAGAGCGCAAAGAAATTTCGGAGGTAAAAAAACTCGCCAACCAACGCGCCAAAGCCGCCAACGTCCACAACAAAAAACTGCGCGACTGCAAATATCACCTCAACGAAAAAGGCCCAGACGAACTCAAGTTGGCCACCACGATTTTCATCACGGAAGGCGATTCGGCCAGCGGCTCCATCACCAAAGCCCGCGACGTGAACACACAAGCCGTGTTCAGCCTGCGCGGCAAACCCTTGAACTGCTACGGCCTGACGAAAAAAATCGTCTATCAAAACGAGGAGTTCAACCTGCTCCAACACGCCCTGAACATCGAGGACTCGCTCGACGACCTTCGCTACAATCGAGTGGTCATCGCCACCGATGCCGACGTGGACGGTATGCACATCCGCCTCCTGATGCTCACGTTTTTCCTTCAGTTCTTCCCAGACCTGGTCCGAAACGGCCACCTCTACATCCTCGACACACCGCTGTTCCGCGTGCGCGACAAGCAGAAAACCTATTATTGCTATTCGGAAACGGAAAAACAGGAGGCGATTCAAAAACTGCGCGGCAAACCCGAAATCACCCGATTCAAAGGGCTGGGCGAAATATCACCCCACGAGTTCGCCGACTTCATCAGCGAAAACATCCGCCTCGACCCGGTCATCTTGCCCGAAGACACCAACCTCGACCACGTTTTGGACTATTACATGGGCAAAAACACGCCAGAGCGCCAAGAATTCATCATCGGCAACTTGCGCGTGGAGTTGGACATCATAGACACGCCGGAAGAAGAGGCACAGGTGGAGCCAGTCGCACAGGAAGAAGTAGAGGCTGCGTAACTTGCCGCCAAAATCTACTTTTACATGACCGTTTCAGAAATCTCCGAACTCATTCTCCGCCGCCGCGCCGTTTTCCCGAAATTCTACATTCCGGGAAAACCCATCGAGCGAGCCATCATCGAACAGCTACTGGAAAATGCCAACTGGGCACCCACACACCGCCTGACCGAGCCGTGGCGATTCCGGGTGTTTCATTCCGAAGAAAGCCGTCAAAAGTTGGGCGCTTACCTCTCGGATTTTTACAAAAAAAACACCCCGCCGGAGCAGTTTTCGGAGGAAAAAATGAAAAAAAGCGGAGAAAACCCGCTGTTGGCTGGGGCAGTCATCGCCATCGTGATGCAGCGAGACGCGGAGGAGCGCGTACCCGAGTTTGAAGAAATCGCCGCCGTCGCCATGGCCGTCCAGAATATGTGGCTCACTTGTGCGGCGATTGGTTTGGGTTGCTACTGGAGCACACCGAGGGCAGCTTTGGAAGCCAACGCATTTTTGGATTTGCAGCCGGGCCAGCGATGTCTGGGCCTGTTTTATCTCGGCTGGGACAATATGCCAGCAATACCCGGCAAGCGCAAATCCATTGAAGAAAAGGTAGCTTGGCTTTGATGTCAGTAAGAGCCAAAATATCGCCTCAAAAACCACTCCGCCGCCAACAGCCCTGCCAGTAGCGCGAAAATCCACTTCAAGTTGATGAGCGGATTGGTTTTTGTCGTCTGATAGATGACGGGCTTCACGGTCTGGTTCGCCTTTATTTTTGCGGCGATGCTCGCCAATTCGCTCGGTGCCACCGTCTCGCCGCCATACTGGGCGCTCAACTGGCGCAACACGGAATGGTTGGCCGTTGTTTCAAACAATTCCAACTCGATAGGCCGCACACTAAAGCGCCCTTCGTAACTCAGATTTTGGCCGTTGAAGGTTGTTTGCGCCCTGAACGTGTAGTTGCCCACCGGGAAGATGCCCGCGTTGAGCGAGTAGGCTTTGCCCAACTTGTTGAAAGTGTAGGTGAACTCCTTGCCATCGCTGTTGCGGATGCTCATGGCCACATCGGGGTCGTTCACCAGCTCATAGTTGTCATTGTAGAGCTCCGCGCCAAACATGACCGGCTCGTTTTCATTAAAAATACTCTTGTCGAGGTTGACGCGGAATTTGCGTTTGTCCTCTTTTTGAGAGAGATACTGCACGGATTTGCCGACCAATTCGTCAAAAATATCGTGGTTTTGGTGCTGCATATAGTCGAACAAACGCCAGCGCCACAACCCCTCGCCGAGGAAAATGCCAGTCTTGATGCCGTTGGTTTCGCCAAAAGCGAGCAGCGGTTGTTCGGTGTCAATTTTGCCAATGCGTTTCCAAAGCAGCACCTGCGCTTGCGGGGTAGCGGCAAATTTGCCAAATGCCGAGGTGACCGGATTGAACTTTGGCAATTCCGTCAGTACTTTTGAGTCCAAGGTGAACGAAGCAAACTGCGACGACACCTTTCCCTGCACGTCGTCGCTCTGCCGTCCGTCGCTCTGAATACTCACCAATCCTTGTTCCTTCGCCAACTCCGTGAAATTGGTCTGCATACCCGCAATGAAAAGGCGCGGTATCCGCTTGTCGTTGAGGACGCGCAAGATGCCCGAAATCTCATTGGTGTTGGAGGGCAGATTGTGCAACACCACGAAATCGTACTTGGCCACATCCAGCCCCGGGTCACCTGCCATACCGACGGTGACTTGATAGTTTTTATTGACCTCCAGCGTCTGCCGGGTCGCCGAGACATCGGGATGCGGGCTATTGGCCAGCAACAGTATTTTCTGGCGGGCATCGAGCACGTCAATAAAAATGTCCTTGCGGTTGTTGGCGGTGGAGGCCTCGCCCGGCAGTGTGGCGACGCTCACGCGGTATTGTGCCACGCCGGGTTGGTCGGCTTCGAGCGTTACTTCTTTGGTAGTGAAAAAGTCGTTGCCCACCACCGTGACGGGGATGCTATGCAGCGCTCGCGTCTGCTCACCTTCCACCTTGCTGATGTTGAGCACCGTTTGTTGTCCGGCGCAATTGGTAGCCGCCACATCAATTTGAACCGTGAATTTATCACCGAGGTAGGCGATTTTGTTGTGAAAAACCCTTTTCACGAGCAAATCCTTCTTCGGAGTCGTGTCGCCCAAAGCCACCGAATAAATGGGTGCGGAGAGCTGTGCGTCCGAATAGGCGGGGTTGCTGCCTTCGTTGTAAACGCCATCCGAGGCAATGACGACCGCGCCGAGGTTTTGTCCGCCAAAAAGGTCGTAGATGCCGCGCAAAAGTTCAGAGAGGTTGGTCACTTTGTCCGAAAATTCAAAATTCACCCCTTCGCGCACCGCATCGCCAAAAGCCAGTTCGCGCACTTCATACTCATCGGAGAGCTCTTCGCGCAGCGTTTGCCAATTTTGTTTGTATTGTTCCAGCGCCTCGCCCGACAATCCAGTAGCGACGCTTTCCGATTGGTCTTGCGCCAACACCACCACAGGTCGCTTCGTCTCGGTCAGCAAACTTTTCAGCAAGGGAGAAAGCAACAGGGCACTCAGGATGGTCACAGTGAGCCAGCGCATGATGCCCAGCCACAGGTGAAGTCGGGGTGCTTGTTCGCGGAAAGTCGTATCGCGGTAGTAGAGCAGCATCGCATAGCCCAGTCCCAACAACGCACAAAAAATCAGAAACCAAGCAGGATATTGAAAGGTAAGGTCAAGCATCGGGAATAAGTCATTAAGGTCAGTCATTTGAGCAGCGCGTCCGCCACAACGTCATTTCGCAAAATGATGAAATGAACGAACAACGCCATCGCCTCACAACGACGAGATAAGGGGACGCAAATTTCAAGAAATTGTTGCAAACCAAAGGTGTGGCTTTCGACCGAAACACCACAACCGCTCACGGAAAACAGGGAGAACGAGGATATTGGCAAATTCACGACTTTGGGTGAACGAGGACATAGCGGGAGCTTTCATCTTTGCCAACACTTATTCCACTTAATCTTTCCTCACATGAAAAAAGAAATCGTCTCCCTTGTCCTGTCACTTGCCTCTTTTCAACTCTTCGCTCAAGGCTACTGTATCGGCGACACCGTCGTTTTCACGGAACCTGCTCACCCGGTGGCCTACGACGACGTGGTGTATAAAACCGCCCCACAGATAGACGAATGGTTTTTCAATGTGCCCGACAATATCCGGCTACGGGTCTATTATCCTACCGATTTGCCCGCCGCCGAACGCCGCCCTTTGGTCGTCCTGATTCACGGCGGCTACTTCATCTGGGGCAGTTATCTCGACTTCGACGGGCTGGCCAAATCACTTGCAGAGAAGGGGTTCGTGGCTGCTACCGTTGGCTACAGGCTTTGCAACCGCACCGACTGCGTGTTGGCAAGAGCCACCAATTATCCCTGCAATGTCAGCTGGCCGTATTCATTCGTGCCAACTGCCTATGTGGCGGCGGTGGATGTGCACGACGGGATTCGCTGGCTTCAGGAACGCGCCGCTACTTATCATATTGACCCCGAAAAAATCATTGTGGGAGGCCACAGTGCAGGTGCTTACACGGCGCTCAATGTCGCATTTATGGACCAGAACGAGGTACAGCAGGTCATCCCCAGCGCCGGCGTGAGCGGCAAGTATCTTGGGGAGCCGCTCGACCCCGTGACTGGCATAAGAGCCTGCATACCCATGGCGGGCGCAATTCTTGACCTCGACTGGATTGGGACAAAAGAAATAACGGAACAGGGCATCGCCGTCGGCATCGTGCACGGCACCAACGACGGTGTTGTGGCCTACGACAGCGGCCCCCCAGTACCCTGTTGCCAAACCTACGGCGGCATCGTATATGGCGGATGCGGCATCGCAAAGCACATCAGGGCGCTCGGTGGGAGCTATTACATGCTCACAGGCAAAGGCTATGGCCACGATATCGGAGAGCCGGCATGGGCCGACGAACTGGCTGTGCAGCTCCCCGCGTTCATCATCCGAACGGTGGTGTGCGGCAAGCCAATCGAAAAACATTCCATTCACGAACGCATTCCCCCGCTGCCTTTATGCCCCAACAATACCCCCAACCTGCCTGCCCCCCCGGTTTGCGACTTGGGCACAACCACCCCGCCCATCGTGACCCCCACGCACGAATTGCATCTCGCTTATTCAAATCATCAACTGCCCCTGTCGGTCTATCCGTCTGTCACCAACGGTTCCATTCACATCGAGGCGCTGACACCCGAGGCCAACACTACTTGGCTGCTGACGGCAATGAGCATGGACGGAAGGGTGGTTTTTCGAGGGCAACTGCCATTGAATGGCATCACGACGGTGGAGTTGACCGATGCTCCACCGGGGGTGTACGGCCTTTTTTTCCAACCGGCAAAAAGCGGGAAAAGCGGTGTGGTGCGCGTGGTGAAGGCGAGATAGCCGCTCTTCATGGGCGGGGTCAAAAAGGCTTGAACAAATCTTCCAGACTTTGAGGCCTTCGTGCTTTTTCCCAAAAAAAGCCGTCGAGTTTTTTCGACTCCCTGCCCACCTTTCGCATGGGTATGAATTTGCCCGATGGTTCGTTGTAGAATTTGATGCCCTCCACCTTGTTGTTCCCAAAAAAGAGGCGCATTTCCGAGCACTCGGTTTCATTTACGCCGATATAGGCGCGTGTGTCGTCGAGCGCGTAATAGACGGCCTGCGCGTTGCCCTCCACCAGCATCTCGCGTATTTGCTCGTCGCGAAAAAAAGCGGTGGTGTATCGCCCTCTGATTTGATTGAAAAGCAGTTCATCGTCCGAGTTGATGACCAGCGCGTTTTGGCGCAGCCATATCCTGTCCAATTTTTTGTTTTTCAATAAAATCCGAATCGTGTCGGCGGAAAACTGCGAAGTGTCGGCCCAGATGATGGGCAGGTTTTGCAGCTTGTAAAACCAAAAAATAGAATCTTCCGAACTGAACGAGAGCGAGTCGCACACGGCCTGCAAATCGCTTTTGTAAATCCGCACATCCAAGTGGGCGAGCAGCAGTCGAGTGTCTGAAGAGGTGTCGGGCTTGAAGGAAGTCAGCGTGTCGGCGGCCAAATACAGTGTGTCGCGGTCAATGAGCGACTTCATCAGCGGTCTCCCATCGGCACCCGCCCCGCCTGCGCCGCCAAAAGCATTGAGATAGTCGGATTCCTTGTTGTAGTCCATGCGCCATGCGAGGATGGTGAAATCGCTCGTCGTGTCCGTCCACACCACGTCGCCCAAGGCCACGCCGCTGCCATTGGCATCATCGAAATCCAGCGAATCGGCCTCGATGATGTTGGGCGGGTCGCTCACGCGCCCCCTTCCGGCGATTTGGTAGCGTTTGTTCTGACTGTTGTAGCGGATTTCCTCGCCCACGATGTCGCGCGTGCTATCTTGGTAATGTGCATCGCCTATCAGCACGATGTCGTCGTTTTGCGTGTTGTAACGAATGACATTCGCCGATGTCATGCGGTTCTTCTCCTCAATGTAGGCATCGCCTTCGAGCACATATTCTTTAGTTTCGCCGGAATAGCGCATTTTGCGAGCGCGACCGATTTGCCCTTCTTTTTCATATTGCGGGTTGACATCGAACACCGCAAAATCATTCTCAATGTCGTAGAAACCGCCTTCGGTGTAGATTCTTCCCTTTTGTTGGCTTATCAAAGTCGGAGCCACGAAGCGCAAGGTTTGGGTCTCCGTGTTGAACACCATCGTATCGGTTCGCATGGTAAATTCAGGGTCGGTCACCAACACGTCGCCCTTGAAATAGACTTCCTTGTCGTTCACATGATAATAGCCGTGCGTACTGGTGAGTTGGCTTTTGCCATTGGTCAGCATGGCTCCGGTGTGGTAAGTGGCGATTTTGTTCGCCATGTCGTAGCGCAGTCGAGTGGTGAAAAGCTGCTGAATGCCATTCACCAACACCACGTCGCCGAAAAGGTCGCTGATTTTGGTGCCAGCATGATAGTGTGCGCTATCGGCAAAAACCTTGACCGAATCGCCTTGCTCAATGACGACTTGGCCTTTCAGCACGGCGAAATCTTGGTCGAGGGTGGCAGTGTCGCAGAAAACCAAGGTGTTTTCCTGACGCATCCGCACATTGCCGCTGAGCTTTTGGATGGTGCGGTCGCCTTTCACAAAATACTCAACGAGGAAGGCCGTCTCGATTTTGAGCTTTTGGGTATCCTGTTGTGCGGCAAGCGGTTGCGTCGGGTTTTGAGAAAAAAGCAGCGCAGGAAGGAGAAGCATAAACAGGCCGCCCCCCCCTCTCGACAGCACGGAACGAACAAACATCCAAACACACATCTTATATGTCGGCATCATGGTCTCTTTTTCCATTGTACGGCATAAACGACACTTCTGCTGGCGCAGTACGCCGCGCCCATCACCAGCAAAAGCAAAACTGAGGTTATAGGATTGCATTTCAAATTATACCCAGATTAAAGAGGATTTGAACCTGCCCGTTGGCAAGGCAGGGGTTTCCTTGATTGATTTGTATGATTTTCAGAGGATTGCGAGCGCCGTTCGTTCAAAACCATCTTGTCAGACCCTGTATTCAGGGGCTTGCCCGGCCAAGTGAAGCGGACGGGGCTGATTTGCGTTGACTATAAAACCTAAATTTTATTTCCAGACCATCTGCTGTCGTTATTTTAAACCCTTTCATTATCAATGGTTCGTTAAAAATTTTCGATTGGAACAGAGCCTGTGCGCAGTTGAGAAATAAAAAGCGTGTACGTTTGGGTTTCCTATACCGAATACATGAGCGCCATGACCAGAACCTAATCCCGACATATCGGGACTGAGCGCAATGGTAGGCGATTTGGCTGGAACGACAGCCGTCCGCCCTCGAATTTTGCAGATACTTTTTCCCTTGTTGCTGATTTTCGGTCGCCTTGCCCCCCTTAATCCAACCGAAACTAAAAAACAACCCTAAACTCAGGCAGGGGCAGCCCCCGAAACATATTCCGGGGCGCTGTCCCTGCCTAAGTTTTTACCACGAAACATTGAATTTACATGACAGGTAAAATTGAATTCTTCTCGCTAATTTTTGTCCTTGCAGGCTTGGTAGCCTGCAAAACCACTCATACAAAAAACGCTTCCATTCCAGAAATCGGGATGTTCAAGGTATCTATACTTTACCCTAATGGGGAAGACAAAACCTTTGACATGGACTATTATGAAAAGAAACACATGCCAATGGTGGCTGGGTTTTTAGGCAAAAACTTAAAATTTTATGAAATTGACAAAGGCATAGCGGGTAGAACACCCGGAGATAAAGTGCCTTTTGTGACCATAGGTTATTTCTATGTGCGGAATGTTGATGAGTATAATAAAGCGATAGCCCAGAACAGAGATGCCATCGTAAGTGATTTTAAAAACTATACCAACATCCAGCCAGTTGTGCAGATTAGTGAAATCAAAAAGTTGGGGCACAACAATTTGAAATAAACAGACTTCTCGCGGCGGAGGCCTTTGGCGAAGGGAAAGCCCTCCACCGCAAGAAGCCTAATGCTTGGGCGTTACAGTCAACGCAAATCAGCCCCGTCCGCTTCACTTGGCTGGGCAGGCCCCTAAGCATAGGGTCTGACAAGGTAGTTTTGAACGAACGGTGCTCGCAATCCTTTGAAAATCATACAAATCAATCAAGGAAATCCCTGCCTTGCCAACGGGCAGGTTCAAATCCTCTTTAATCTGGGTATAGACCAACCTGATTTGCTTCCGCTACAACAGCGACACCAAAAAACAGCCGCCACCTCGGAAACCTCCAAGGCAGCGGCTGTGCTTTTTCAATGGCGTGGATGGGCTTGTCTCAATGCCATCCCTCCAACTCGTTGGCATATTTTTCCAGCAACACCCCGCGCAGACGCTGACGGGCGCGGCTGAGCCGACTTTTGGTGTTGGTTTCGGTCCAACCTAAGGCGACAGTGATTTCCTGTATGCTTTTCTCCTGAAAATAAAACAGTTGCAGAGCCGAAGCATCTTCTTTGGAGAGGTTTTCCATGGCCTTTTTGAGCAGGGCGCTGCGCTCGCTTTGCATCAGGTGCTGCAACCCGCTGGGGCTTTTTTCCGTCAACTTGGCGACGGGCGATTCGGGCGCGTCGAGCGAGACGGTGGCCAACCGCTTGCGGCGCAGGTGGTCAATGGCGACGCGACCCGCGATGCGGAGGAGCCACGTCTTGAAGCTGCTGTCGCCGCGAAATTTGGGCAAATAGCGAAACGCACGCAAAAAAGCATCTTGAGTTACTTCATCGGCATCGCTTGAGTTGCCCGTGAGACGGAGCGCGACGGCATAGACGGCGCTCCGATAGCGCCGCACCAGCAGGGCGCAGGCTTTTGGGTCGCCGACGGCAGCGGCTTCGAGCAGGTGGTGTTCTTCGGGGCTGACCAACGGCCATTGAGCGGGCGCGGACACTTCGCTCATCTGGCTGGGCGAGGGCAAGGCCGATTGAATTAGGAAGAGGACGTTCATGGTTTTCGTCTTTGTGATAGCTTAATTTCAAAAATCGTTGCAAAACTACGTTCACATTCGGGCGGGGCGAGGGGCAATTGAGCGAATGGTCGGTTTTAATTAGCCATTGGAAGTTTTGTTGCCTCAAAATTGCATTGGCAGAAGGTGCAACCACAAATGGTATTTGCCGAGTCGCCTATTTTGGGCGACGAATCGCCCCATACTTGTCCTGAAAAATGCCCCTTACTTAAAGTTGCGCCAGTCATACTCCCACTGCGCCACTTCATTGATGATGCCCACCTCGTTTTTCAGCAAGGCATCCAATTCGCTCAATATCATGGCTTGGGTGCCAAGCACCGTCGTATAGAAATGACCGAAGTCGTAGGACGCGCCATACTGGACGCTTTTGAGTGCGTTGTTGAGAGGTGCGGTACGTTGTTCGAGTGCTTGGCGGAATTGCGCGAACATGGGCAGGGCTTCTTTCAACAGAGCTTCCGCCACCTCGCGGTGTTTGGCCAACCCCTGTTTGCGCACTGCCTTTACCTGTTCGGGGTCGGGGTCGCGCCCATATTCACCAAAAGAATGAAGGGGCAGTTTTTTGATTTCTGCCTCGGTCCAAGCACGCACTTCATCATGTTGAGCCTGATATTTTTGTTGCAGGGCTGCTTGTGCCTCCAACCGGCTCATGTCCGTGGCTGCCGAGGTATAGTCGTTGCAAAGGGCAATCCATTCCACGTCTGTGCCAGCGATGGCAGCTGTGTTCGTGTTGGGCGTTCCGCTCGCGGGCTTAATGCCCTTATCGGCCAAGAGCTTGGCGATATAGGCGTGTTGCTCCTGCTCGCTCATTTGCATGAATTTTTGAGCAAAGGCCGGGTCGCTGAGCATTTTTTGAGCCAGCTCGGTCGTGGCGGCATCCATAGAGGCTTGCTGTTGGGGACTGGCGGTGGCGACTGGCTGTGCCACAGGGCGAGTGCCGGTGGGGTATTTCCGATAGAAGTCGGCCATGAGGTTCTGCACCTCCGAACCAGCGCGTTCCACTTTGCCCGTCCACTGCTGGTAGTGCTGGATGGCGTTGGGCTTGGTGGTGCCTTTGGGATATGCGCGGTCGTAAGCCTCGGCGACGGTCGTGGGTGGAGCAGACAGTTCACGGAGCAGTGCCTGCACGTCGGTTTTGCTGACGGGTTGGGCAAAAATTGGGGCGATGGCGATAGCAAGCAAGTTGCTGAAAATCAGTTTTTTCATTTTTTCAAAAGCTTAATTTTTAGAAATGCGCCGGAACATTGTGCCGACTATCAAATGGTCTTGGGAAGCTCCGGGCACAGCGTCCCGGCATACGTTTATTTCAAGCGGCGGCGTAGCGCAACGGCGCTGATGATGGTTCGGATGCCTACCCCGCTGACCACGAGGGCCACGATGGCGAGCATTTGTTCAAGGATGTTCATTGTTGGTTGTGAGTGTTTGAATGGTGAGACAAAATTCCGAGGCAAGGGCCTCCCCCGCCGTCGCATTTTGCGACAGAAAAGAGATAAGTTGCGACATGGAATCGGGTGTGTGTAGCGGGGGCTGTTGGAGCCATTTGGCAACGTGCCCCAACAACCCCCAGCGAGTTAAAGCGACTTCGGATTCGGCACCACGTTTTGGATGGGCTTCACGGACTTGAAATAGGCGAACAAGGCCTTCAAATCTTCGTCGCTCATGTTGCGCACTACTTCCCAAGGCATGGGCGGCAACAATGGACGCGCACCATCCATGCCTTTGCTTTTGCCTTCGCGGATGGCTTTGATGAACTGCGCCTCTGTCCAATTGCCAATGCCGGTGTCGTCGGGCGTAAGGTTGGCTGCATAAGAGACACCCCATGGACCCAAATAGGCGGTCAAGCCCGAGCTAAACACCGCGACAAATCGCGTGGTCACCAAATCTTTCATGCCTGTCGTGTCGAATGGCTCCCCTGCGGGGTGGCCGGAGAAGCGGCGCGACATATCAAACTGTGGGCCATGCTCCGTCATTATTTTGGGTGTGTGGCAGTCATCGCACATGGCGAATCCGGCAAGATACTCGCCGCGCTGTACTTGTGCTTCTCTGGACAGGTTGGCTTGCGCGGTTGTCGGTTTGTCAGAGGGTTGTTGTTGGCAATTGCTCAGCCAGAAAATGGCTGCCATCAGGGGAAATACCAGAAATGCTTTTGCGCTCATTGCTTCAAAATTTGATTGTGAAAAAAGTGGTGTGTAGGGAATAAGGGTAATTGGGGGTCATTAGGGGTTATTGGGGAGGCATTAAGAACACGAATGACACTTAATGACCCCCTACTTCCGCGCAGCTTTCACGGTGATGTAATCGTGGTTGAAGTCTCCGGCGATTTGAAGGGCGTTGCCGCTGATTTCCAAGTTGTATTCAAGGATTTCGTCGCCGCGAGTGTCGAGTTTGATTTTGCTTCCCACGATTTCGTAGGTGCCAGTAGTAGTGTTGGTGCTGTTGTTTTTGTAGGTGATGCTCCAAGAAAAATCACCTTTGGAGGCAGTGCCTGGCTTGAATTCGAGTTCAGAAGCTGCGATGATGAGTCCAATGCCTTCCACGTTGTCGAAGAGAAAAGAGGTAACTGTCCATTTGCCTCCGATGGCGTGAGTTTGTTGGGCCGGGGTGTCGTCCTTGTCTTTTTCGCAGCTGTTGAGGCTCGGCAAAACGAGCAAGAGCAGCGCAAGGGCGGTCAAGTTAATTTTCGAGAGAAGGGCTTTCATGCTTAATTTAAAAGTTTGGTGATGAGTGAAAAAAAGGGTTTTAGTTGTGTGGTTTTCAAAGGCTATCGTGGAGGAAGCGAATGTTGTAGTGTCGTTCGAGGTACTGGGCGTACATGCTCAATTGAGCGGGCGATGGAGGCTCGATTGGGCCATCCAAAGGGGTTTCGGTGCTGACTTCGCGGAAATAATTGGCGAAATCGCCGGGCGAAACGAACAGGTGAAATCGCGCCGCCGGGGTCAGGATTTTGAAGGAATGGCGAATGCCGCGGGGCGCGAAAACGACCATGCCGGGCTTGGCATCAATCACTTGCTCGCCCACGAAGAAGCGTATTTCCCCTTCTTGCAGCAGGAATGTTTCGTCTTCGTTTTGGTGAATATGTGGGGGCGGCTCCAAGCCAGCGAGGGAGGTCAGTTCCACAATGGCGAAGTCACCGCCAGTATCCTCGGGATTGATGAGGAATCGGATTTGGGCATTTTTAAGCCAACGGATTTCGCCTGCTGTGGCGACGGTTTTTTTGATTGTTGTGGCAAGCATGGTTGAGTTAATTGTTTTTGTTTTCTTGAAAAAAAAGCAGCCCATCCCGAACCAATGAGGGTTCGAACTTGTGGCGTCATCGCCGCCGCTCACGGCGGGACAGACTGCGCTCTATGGCCCCGCTCTTGCAGCTGAGCCTCCTTTGAAAAAAAATGAAAATACCGGATAGTTTTCGCCGGCAAAGGCGGTGGCCGACGTGGGCTAAAATGCCCGGAGCATGGGTGCGAATAGCGCCATTTGCTCGCTCCGCTTATGCAGGTGCCCCGTCAAACGAGGAGCAGTGCAGCGCGGCAGGAAGAAGGTTCTTTTTTCATCTTTTTCGTTTTTGTTTTCAGATTAAAAAAACTGTTTCCGGCAGGTTCTTCAGGGTAGTTTTCATGGCTCAAAGGTCAGGTGCTTTTACAGGTCGTGATTGAAAAAAGGCGACATTCTTTGTGGGGCGACGTTCTCGTTTTCGGTTTTCTAAGATGTTTGTCAAGCAATCTTGGTTTCATGTTTTCACGGCACAAAGGTCGGGGTCATCTGCTGCGCAGGCTTGAAAAAAAGCGACATTTTGAAGCGGGATGAATGGGGCTACTTGGTTTGATTATGCTTTGCGTTGTCAAGTTTAACGCTCGGCGAATCAAAGTGTAGCGTTGGTTTTTGATGGCGCAAAGGTGTGAGGTCGAATCCGGGTTGTTTTTTGGTAAATACCAAGATTTTCGAGCCACCTTTTTTGATTTTTGATAATGCAAAGTTAGGGGGAGGGCGAGCGAAGCCGAAATCGCATGAAGGTGTGAGTGGGGCTTCGCCTGACACGTTTGTGACACTTGAATCCTGAAAATTCATGCGATGCCCAAGGGGGGATTTGTCAAGCCTTTGTCGCCAAAGGAGTGCTCATTTGTGGGGCAAAGCCAGTCAGGAACGAAGTGGGGTTCTTTCCCGTGAACTCCTTGAAATCGCGGATGAAGTGCGACTGGTCGGAATACCCAAAGTTGTGGCTGATTTCGGTCCAAGTCGTCTTGGGGTGGCGCTGCACAAAATCGTAAGCACTCCTGAAGCGCACGATGCGGACGTAGGTTTTGGGGCTGATGCCGATGTTCTCCTGAAAAATGCGCTGCAATTGGCGCTTGCTGACAAACACTTTTTCACACACTTCGTCCACCGAGTGTTGGCCGGTGGAACTGCGGATATATTGCATGGCCTCTGTGAAGTAGAATCGGTCGTGCCGTATGCGAAGCGCAACACTTTGACGGAAAAATTCAATGGCGATTTGCACCCGGTTTTCGTTTGACGGGGCATCCTGAACACGCTTGATGAGGTCGCCGAGCGTATCGCCCAAAATAGAACGGGCTTCCGCGAAGCTATCGGCCATCTCGCCGATAGGGCGCTCGAACAGTGTGACAAAAGTCTCCGGTTTGATGCTAACGCCAAATATCCCCGTGCCGCCTTGCATCTGGAACAACACTGGCCCCACATGCACGCCGCCTACGAAAGCCTCTGGGAATTGGGCATATTTGCCACCGATGTAGCCATGATGGTGAAATGGCGGTGTGAGATGGACAATCATCTCCACCATAGCGTTGGCCAAGCAGTATTGTATGGGCGATGTCTCATGGGAAGGACCGTCGGCCAACATATACCAAAACGAGCCGATGTAGGGTTGCAAATCGGCGGGTACCGCAAAACTTTCCGTGACTATCTTCATTTCCAATTCAAAATTGTCAAGCAATGGGTGCAAACGTTTTTATAGGGCGCATTTCAAATTGTCGAAAGCGGAACAGCGTTCCGGCGTACGAAAGAGACCATTTGAAATGCACCCGTTGTTGGGTCATTGGGTGTTGGGTGAAGCATTATTTTTTGTTGGTTTTGAAAAAAAAAGCCTTCGGATGGCGGCCAAGTGCGACAACAACACAAGCGGCACCACAATGCCCGGCAACCACACGAAGGGGAAATAAAGCACTCCCACATTGGGCTGTTCGAAGGCAAATCGCTGGAAGGGCGACGGTACCGATAGCACAGCGTTGCCGACGATGTTGACCAGCAAGCCGAGGCAGATGAAATTCCAAAGGAGCAGGCCTTTTTCCCCAATTCGCTTTTGGTTGAAATAAAGCCACACGATGATGGGGGCAGTCAGACCAGAGAGAATGTCCCAGTTGCGGCCTTCGAAGGTCATCAATTGAGGCACCTGTTTGTGCTCGGCCAGCCAGAACAACACCAGCTCCACCGGCACTCTGACGACGTGTAGCCACGTCAAGGCTTTCAAATCAAGTTCGCTCACAAAAGCCCTGCCTTGTCGCGTGGCAAAAAGCCCTACGATGAACAGCAAGGGAGGCCCCACCACAAGGATGAAGCGAGGGGGCAGGGTGTCGGTCATGGTGAAGAATCCCGTTAGTCCCACCGCGCCCACAACGACTGTCCAACCCAGCATGATGACCACGCTCAGGGTAGATTTTGGGGCGGCTCGCCGAAACAGCCAGATAGTGACGAAGGTCGTCAAGCCAAAAATGGCACCGATGTAGGGAGGTAGATGTTCCATGACCGTTTTCGATTTTTGCTTTTTTTACCTTGATTCGCTAAGATTTGTCAGTTCGCCATGATTGCTCTCCTTGATTTTGAGCAGATTGCGACCACAGTCATGCCCAAATTTGGCGGTGCGAGGTGTAGAAAAAGGGTAAAAGCCGCTCGTGCCACCCCCTCCCCTACCCGGCTAGGGGTGGCGCGAGCGGCTAAGTTTTCACGAAAAAGGAATGTGTCAAATACGGCAATACTGTTCAATCAGTTCTTTGTCCATGCCTTTTTTGATGGCTCGTCGCGCCAACAAACGAAAACCCTTTTCGAGCCAACTGAACACGCCGGGCAGGTTGGTATCGCTCCACTGGATGATGAGCGCCATGTGATGGAGGCTTTTGGGAACTCCTTTGCGGGAGGTGCGGCCATCGCGGGCGAGGCCGTAGGCCACCTGGAGCGTCCTTTCAAAACCTTCGCTGCCGGGTTGGAGGAGCACGTTGAACACCACCTTTTCGGTGCCGGACGGATTGAAAAAACGGTGTAGCGAGCCGATGGGGGCGGTGGCGCTTTCGCCCTTGTTCAAATGGATTATTTGCTTGCCGACCTGAATGCCCAGCACGCCCTCCACTGCGGTGAAGGTTTCCTCGAAGGTCTTGTGGTAATGCAGCTCGTTGCCGCCGCCGGGAGCAAGCTCTACTTGCACGAGGGTGTATTTCCCGTTGGTCTCGGCGGATGTTTCGAGGAAAGTGACGCGGTCTTTGATGAGTGGGTTTTCGATGATTCTCGATTCAAGTGTTTTCATGCTTTTTTCAAATTGTTGTTTTTGTGCTGCAAAGTTGGGCGCAAGGCGAGGTGCCACAACATCACATGAATGTGTGAAATCAGCCGCGAATCGCGCCCTTGTCGAGCATCAAATCAGGGAAAATCATGCGAGGGCGCTCTTGCAACCTATTGGCAGGGCGAATGTCGGGGCGGCAGTTGTGGCGAAGATATCGTTAGGGAGGGAGCTCAATAGGTCTTGCTCAACACAAGCAACTGATTTTTGATGGCCTCCGGCTGGCTTGTGGGTGCCTTATCGGCAAAATAGCCATTCTTGCCGATGATGAAATACTGTGGTATCGCTTCCACCCCATAGGCTGCGGCGATGTTGAGTCCGCTGCCCGCCGAGGCCAACAAGTTGCGCCCCTTGAACCCCCGCTCAGTGAGCGCGGAGCGCCACTTGGAGGAGTTTTCGTCAATGGAGATATTGACAATCTCGATGCCCAGCCGCTCCAATTCGGCTGCGTAATGGTCAAACTTTGCCATTTTCTCCAAGCAGGTGCCGCACCAGCTCGCCCAGAAATTGAGGTAAACGACGCGCCCGCGCATCTGCGCCAGCGACACCTCGTTGCCCTTTGCATCGCTGGCGGTGAACATGGGCGCGGGCAACCCGGGCGACACGCGAGCGACTTTTTCATACAAATCGGTCACTTTGGCCTCGAAGGCAGGGTAAGGGTTGGTCTTGACAAAATCAGTGTAGAAGGGCAGTATTTCCCGGTAGCGTTCGCCGCTGAAAGCAAGCCGAATCATCTCCGAGCGAAAAAATGCAAGGGGCTTATCGCGCAGCATCTCGCCTGCCAGCGCGTATTGACCCGCGTAGAAGTTGTCGGTTTGCTCATCTTTGGCAAGATGCCAAGCGATGATGGCCTGCAAGAACTGTCGGTACCAGTCGCTGCCAATGGCTTTGCAAAAATTGGGCGCCTCGTATAAAAAATCGAAGAACTCTGGCTGCACGGAGTGCCTTTTGGCAAACACATGACCGTAGAAAAGAAGGTGGTATGCCCACGAATAAGTAATCTCGGCGGAAAGCCATTCGACGAATGCGGGCGTCAGTGCCCCCGGCAATGTGGCTGAAAAATCCTTGAGCATGGCCATGTTGGCCGATTTCCGGGCATCGAGAAATGCCTTGAACTCGGTGGGGGCCAAGTTTTCCATACGCTCGTACATCGGGGGTTCTACGGCCGCCCACCAATGTCCTATTTTCAATCGGAGATTGTTCATTTCATCGTAATCGGGCGGGTTTTCCTTAAAAAATTGTTGCAACAAGCGGTTGTTCGCGCCAGCGCGGCCTCCAAGGGCCAAAGGCTGCAAAAAGCGGAAAGCATCTGCCTCGATTGTCAGGGTGTCGTTGGGTTCGAGGAAAACGGGCAGGTGGTTGAAATTGAAAACGAGGAAAGCCAATTGTGGCTCTGGCAGCGGCGCTTCGAGCGAAAAGGCCAGCTGCTGGTCTAATTGGACCCAATAGGTGTCGCTGTGGCCGTCCACATAATAATGCGGCACGAAGAGCTCGACCCGGTCGCCCGGTCTCGCATTTTTGAAAAAGCCCGTGATGCGGGCCGATTGCGCCGCGTAGGCGCAAAGTGTAAGCAGGATGACAAAAAGGCGGGTTTTGGCCATGGATGAAAAAATTTGAAAACTCAAGCGAAAGGTAAGCGCGTATCTTCTACGACTTCAACGGGCATTCAGATTTTTTCTCCATTTTTTAACAAACGATATTTCCGATGCAAATTTTTACCACTGTGAGCGCAATGGTGCTCTTGTTTCTACCTGCATGGGTGCAGGCGCAGAGCTTGTTTGGCGGTTTTATGAATGGCGAGGGCCGCGGTGCCGTGGCCCTTTCGTACACTGCAGAGCGATATTCTGAGGTCTTTCTTGTGCCAGCGGATGCCGACCGGGTGCCGATTTTCAACAAGATGGAAGTGAACAGCATCAATCTGTATGCTACTTACGGACTGAGTCCTCGGCTGGATTTTGTGCTGAACCTGCCTTACATTCAAGCTAAAGGTCACGCCTCGCAAGCCACGCTCGAGGAGTTGGGCTTCAAAAACGAGCGAAAAGGGCTGCAAGACATTTCCATTTACCTGAAATACAGGATTCGCAGTATCGCGCTGGGAGCCACCCGGATGGATTTTCTGGCGGCGGGAGGTGTCAGAACCCCCGTGAGCAATTACGAAGTGGAGCGAGGGTTGCAGTCTATAGTGGCCATTGGCAATCGCGCCTCGACGCTGAATGGAGTAGGCGTGGTTCATTTTCGCACACGCATAGGCTTTTATTTGACGGGACAAGGCGGCTACAGCTATCGCACTGGTCAAGTCCCCGATGCCTTTGTTGGCGAAGCACGAGTGGGCTATGGCACCCGCCGCTTTCAGGTGGCGGCATGGTACGCCCAACAAGTTTCTACAGGCGGCGTACATATCCTCGGCGAGGGATTCGACGGTTTTTTTCCGGCAACCGATGTGAGCTACACCCGTGCTGGGCTAAACGTGTATGTGCCAACCGTAAGCGGTTTCGGCGTATCGGCTGGCGTGAACAAATACGTCAGTGGGCGCAACGTCGGCAAGGCGATTGTTTTTACCGGAGCCTTCGTCTTTGCTTTTCGGACAAGCTCAAATTGACAATCGCCTCACTTCATCTTTTCTATCAAAAGCTTTTCAAAATTTAACAACCATGTTCCAACATCATACAAAACTACTCCTTGCCTTTTTTGTGGCCATCCTTTTTGCCGACGCGAGCTGTGTGAAAGACCCTTCTGACGCGCTGCCCTCTATTGCCGATTTGGTCGTGTCGAATCCCGATTTTAACACTCTTGAAGACGCGGCTATTCAATGCAATTTAGTGTTTGCGCTATCCAATCCCAACGCAGACGACCCTTCGGGCGACTTTACGGTGTTTGCTCCCAACGACAAGGCTTTTGCTCGGCTCAACCTGCTCAACAGCGACGACTTGACGCAATTGAAAACCGATTTCCTGACTCAAACAGTCCTGTACCATGTCTCGAATGGGAACCTGCGCAGCAATGAGTTGTCGGAAGGCAACCAGTCGGCTTCAGTCATAGGCATCACGCGCCGAATTGTGTTTGTGGGCAACGACCGATATATCAACGGCTCCAAAATAATTGCCACTGATGTGAGGGCTGCCAACGGAACGGTTCATGTGCTGGACAAAGTGTTGCTGACAACAGGCCTCGACATCGTGCAATCGGCGCTTGCACTGCGCGACACTCATGTGTTCAAAACGCCCGAACTGACGTTTCTCGTGGAAGCGGTGCTCTATGCCGAACTGGCTGGGGCGCTCAGCGCGTCGCCCGGCAGCCATTCTTTCACGGTGTTTGCCCCGACCGATGCGGCGTTCAGGCAATTGGGCATTGATTTGGGCGTGTCGCTTGAGGTTCCTTCGGACATCCGCCAATTGCCGAAAGATGTGGTTGCGGCGGTGTTGCTGCATCATGTGGTGGCAGATGGCGGAAAATTCACCTCTGAGATGAATCAAACCAGAATCAAACCGCTTGGCGGAGGCACGGATTTGAGCATCGCCAAATTTTCAAACGGCGACATCGCCATCGGAGGAAGGGGCAACAACGCGCTGGCAAAGGCAGTGATACCCGATATTCATGCGACCAACGGGGTGGTACATCTGATTGACAGGGTGTTGCTGCCTTAGCCGATGCCTCTACTTGCAGTTGGCAGGCACCGGGATTTCCTTGTTTTGTTTGTTCACAAAAAACAAATCCACGCAGCCTTCCAGCGTTCGCCCGGTTTTGTAAAGCGCCATGCCTCGCAGGTGGCGAATTTTGTTGTCGGCGGGGAAAAGCCGCACTGCTTTGTCGAGCGCCTCCATGCTGGTGGCGCTCTTTTCTTTATCGGCGAGTGCCGCGTCGCTCAGCGCCTGATAAATCACTTCCTTGTAGCCTTTGAGCAAGTCTGGGCAGGCCGCGCTGTTTGTGGCGAAAGGCAAGGAAAGAAAGTACTGGGTTTCGCTTCCCAGCGCGGGGTATTGCACGCGCCATTGGCCGCTGGTCTCTTGCAGGAACGCGGTGGCGGCTGCCTTGAACTCCTTGCCCAGATTGTTGTAGTCAAGCATCTCGAGCACGAACGGGGCACCTGTTTGCTGGTTGATTTTGAACTTGACATCCACGACACCGAATGCGCAGGGCTGGGCTGGGTCTTTGGTTTTCGGAGATTTTAGGTAGGTGTCTTGAAAATACTCGTACCCGGCCTTGCCTGTCGCAAAAAATGGCTTGGGGTCGGCATTGGCCATTTTGACGGTGGGTCTTTCGCTGCTTTTGAGCCTGAAACGGACGGTTGTTTTCAGCAACACGCTCACTTTTTCCCCGTTTTCCTCGCCGGGCAGCCAGACGATGTTCTTTTCCTTCAGCAAGTGGAACAGCCGTTTGACTTCTTCGCCGCAACCCAGACCAATGTCGTTTTTCAGCGCGAGGTTGCGGATGTGCCCGTCTCGCCCCACCACAAACTCGACCTGAATATCCCCTTCCAAACCAATTCGGAGCGCGTCTTCGGGGTAAATCAGGTGTTGCAGGAAAAAGTCGTTCAGATGCTCCAACGAGCAATCCCGGATGTGTTCGTCCTTGCGGCCTTTTTGCCGGCAGGTGCCGAGCGCGGGCATATCGTCGGGCAATTCATAGATTTCGTCCTCCTCGTCTGGTTTGTCGAGCGTCGGGAACGCTTTGTTTCTTCCTTCCCAACCGTACACCACCGTCACCATCACGGGAGTGCGTGTCGCCTGTCCGTCGGTGATGGCGGGGAGCCATCGCACGTCGTCGCGTTCCATTTTTTTGAGCACAGCCAGTGCGTTGGCATCATATTCTTTGATGCCCAAATCGGGGATGCGGGGGGAGTGCACCTTGCCGTTGGCATCCACCGTGACCCTTACCCTCACCATTACGGGTTTGAAATCGGGCGACTTGGCCGCGTCGGGATATTGGAGGTTGTCCGTTATGTATTGTTGCAGTTTTTCTTCCGCGCACTTGATTTTTTCCTCAATGGAGCGCCCCGCCAACTCGCAGCCCGGAAAACGAGGCGGTTGGTTCAGCGCATTCAAGGCGCTTTTTGAGCCGTCGTTTTTATCGGCGATGACAATGGCCGCCGCCTCTCCGTTTTGGGTGTAGGCATCTTTGGCGAATGCAAACAGGAAAAGCCCCATCGTCAGGGCGACAACACGGCACACAGGATTGTTGGACATGGTGTTGGATTTTGTATTGAGCAACAGCGATTTGAATGAATTGAAATTGCAGTCATGCTGAAAACTCGACGAAGCGCAGTGTGCAAACGAGGTGGGAGGGTTCAACTTGCACGCACAAGGGGGGGGAGAGACGCGGCACAGCATTGTCAAAGCCGATTTTCAAGAATGGTGCCATTTGATACGAGAAAGCGCCGCTATTCGGATTCCAAATCGAATGGTTTTTGGCTTTCGTCACCCACGTTTTGTCTTGGCTATCAAAAAAAGGTGGCACGGCTATTCTGTTTAGCCGTGCCACCGCGTCAAAGTGTTTTTTCAAAAAGGATAAGCGCGCTCAAAAAAAAGTCACCTTTCCACACTTGCCTGATACCGCTGCACCGGGTTTTTGATGACAGGCACCGTTTTCAAATAGGCGAAAATCGCGCTCACCTCCTCGTCGGTCAGCATGGAGTGAGGTGCCATCGGGCGCGAGAGCATACCTCCATCGGGCTTTTTGCCGAAGCGCACGGCCTCGATGAATTGTTGCTCTGTCCAGTTGCCAAGGCCCGTTTCTTTGTCCATGGTCAGATTGGCGCTAAACACTGGCTCTCCGGCCTCGTTGCGCATCTCGGTGCCGCCGCCATAGTATCCAAAGCTTTGCTCCGGGTGCAAGGCGTTTGCTTTCAGTATATCGCCCGAGTGACACATATAGCAGTTGCTCAGGTTGTCGGCCACATATTTTCCAAAAGCAATTTTATTGGATGCGTCGGGGATGACAATCGGCTTTTCGGGGAGCGGCGGAGCCTTAAACAAGATGTTAGAAAGGGTTTTTATGAACAAATTGAAACGGTTGGGCGGATACTCGCGGCTGTCGGGGGCAAGGCGGGGGTCGTCGGAGCGCAACCATGCGATGACCGAATGGAGGTCTTCGTCGGCCATCAAGGAGTATTTGGGCATGAAGGGCGGCGACCAGTGTCCGTCTTTGTGGATGCCGGTGCGCAGGAAATAGTAGAGTTCGCCGTCCGTCCAAGCGCCGATGCCGTGCACGGGGTCTTGGGTGATGTTCAGGGTGTTGATTTTGCCGAACATGGGCGGCAGGTCGTTCATGGGCTTGCCCACCAGTTTGCCGTCGGCGGCTGCGTGGCATTCCATGCAGTGCATGGCTCCGATGGCCGCCCCGCGTGCCAGCCGTGCGCTGTCGGGTGTCACTTGCAGGGTTTTGACATGTTCAGGTGGGGCATATTCGTATTGGGGAACGCCTTTGAAGTGAAAGAAAGCAAGGCAGGCTGCCAATAGCAGCACGATGCTACCCAATAGGTAGCCGATGATTTTCATAGCTTTTTTCATAAGGAAAGTTGCTTAATTTGAAAGTTGTTGAAGTGCAGGAAGCGCCATGCAAGTGTGGCACGCCCAGTGATGTTTTTGATTTCGAGTGCAAAAGTGAAAGGAATGTTTGAAGGTGCCAATCACATGAATGTGCGGGGGAATCGGTTTTGTGAGTGGGCTGTTTCACGCGGTGATTTTTTGTTTGTAAATCAAAATGCCTACCCACATTGCCCACACGATTGCAAAAAACAGGTAGATATTCAGGCCTATTTCCGCCAGCATCTTCAATCCGGCCATGTTGCCCACACTGTCCAGTAGGCAAGCCACTCCCAATGCGATACTCACATTCCCGGGTGATTTGAGCTCTGTGCGCAATGCCACGCCAAGCCCTACCCACCATACGCCGCAGAGGAACGTCTCCAAGATGTTCCACATTCCGCCATAGACGATGGCGGCAATGTTGCTGGCATCTGCTTGCAACACTGCTTGTTGCGCTACATTTGCCGTGAGATACGCCTGCATTTGCTGCGGCCACACCGAGGCAAGGATGGCCGCGCCGATGGAACCGATGAGGATATAAGATAGACCGCAGAATGTGAGCGTGTTTGCCCAAAGCGTTTTTCGGCTCAAATACCTGTGAAAGTAAAAAGCGACTGGTGTGAGCAGCAGGTAGTAACCGAACATATCGAGCAACATCGAACCTTTCACAAGTGCGTGGTTGTGCGAAAATCGCAACATGGACGACGGGTCGGCAAAAGTGTCGAAGTCAAACTCGACGGCCAAAGTGCCTACCAGCATGCTTGCAAAAGCCAAAATAGCAGAGAGCATGGTGAGGGCACCGACTTGGCGATTGAACTGGCTCGTTGTTTTCATCTTTCAGATTTAAAATGATTGTTGTGATGGATGGTGCAAAAGTCCGGGCGCTTCCTTTCTCGACAAGTCGTATTTTGCGACATAAAAGTGACATCTTGCGACATGGATAGTTCTGCTTCCCTTTGGGTGACGATGCCTATTATCCGCAACATCGTGTACGGCGCGGCGGAACGCGGCGCAGATGTGCAACAGCTCTGCCGGGAAGGCGGCATCACGCCTGAAATGCTGGAAAAGGACGAGGTGCTGGCAGGGTTGGAGGTGAACTGCAACATCATGGAGGCGGCACTTCGGCTCACAAAAGACCCCTTCTTGGGGCTTCGCATCGGTCAAGCCACCTCGCCCGTCGTGCTTGGCATGGTCGGGCTGCTCATGGAAAGCAGCCCCAATTTGCAGACCGCCCTTGTCAACCTTGAGCAATACGTCCGCACCGTCACAAAACTCTACGATTTTTACACGGAAGTGCGTGGTGAGGAGCTCGCGCTTTATTGCGAGCCTATCCCCGCTTGGAACAGCCTCTCGCCCGAAACCGCCCGCATGAGCGTGGAGCTATCTTTTTCGGGCACCCTGCATATCGTGCGAATGTTGACTGGCAAGACCCTCTATCCCCTAAGGATTTCGATGCGTTATCCGCGCCCCCGCGACACGCGAGCATATCTGCAAGTCCTAAAAGTGGAACCCTCTTTTGGCCAGTCGAGCAATCATATCGTGTTCCGTTTGAAAGATGTGCGCCTTCCGGTCATCGGCCACAACCCGACACTGACTGCCCTGTTCCGCGATTTGTTGGAAAAAGAGATTGCCAAAACACGTCAGCGCGAATCGTTCGCCAATGAAGTGCGGCGGGCAGTACTACAAAATTTCGACACCACGCTGCCTCAACTGACCGACGTGGTGACGGTTTTTAACACTTCTCCCCGCACCTTGCAACGCAAGCTGAAAGACGAGGGCACATCTTTTCAGGAAATAGCCGAGTCTGTCAAGCATGAGCTCGCCCTCGGCCTGCTGAAAGACTCTTCGCTGACCGTCAATGAAATCGCCTACAAACTGGGCTATGCCGAACCAAGCGTGTTTCGCCGGGCATTCAAAAAATGGACAGGGACCAACCCAAAGGCATACATGGGCTAATAAAGGTTGTTTAAAATTCTTGGTAAAAACTAAGACAGAAGGTAGAGGGTGGAGGGTGGAGGGTAGAGGGTAGAGGGTGGAGGGTAGAGGGTGGAGGGTAGAGGGTGGAGGGTGGAGGGTAGAGGGTAGAGGGTAGAGGGTGGAGGGTAGAGGGTGGAGGGTAGAGGGTGGAGGGTGGAGGGTGGAGGGTAGAAGGTGGAGGGTGGAAGGTGGAGGGTAGAAGGTTGACTTGTCCTAAAATAGGTTTACACAAAAAGTAAACTAAAAACAGGACAAAGATGAAAAAAGCAAACCATTACTCGGATCAATTCAAAAAGCGGGTAGTAAACGAGGTTTTGTCAGGCGAAGAGAGCCTGGAGTACTATCGTCGGAAATACCGGATAGGCGGAAGTATGACGATATCCAGGTGGATTGATAAATTTGCGACGGAAGAACTCGTACCCATGTCAACAAAAAGAAAAGACAGCGAAGAAGTGGCCGAACTAAAGGCCGAGTTGGCCCTATTGCGACGGGAGTTGGCGGATGAGCGCCTTCGCAGAGAGGCTTATCAATTGATGGTCAAGATAGCGGAGGAGGAGTTTGACATCCCGATCGAAAAAAAGTTTGGTGTCAAACAGCCCAAAAAATGAAGGACCTGCATCCACAAGTACCGCTGGGGCACTTGTGCGGGTTGTTTGACAAGAGTCGCCAAGCCTTTTACCAAAGGCAACAGGTCATATATGAACGGGCGCTGGAGGAGCACCTTGTCCTGAGCGAGGTTCGCAGCATCCGCAAACGGCAACCTCGGATAGGCTGTAGGAAACTCGTGGTGAAGTTGGAAGAAAGAGGGATCGAGATAGGCCGCGATGCGCTTTTTGACATGCTTCGGGACAACGGGCTGCTGGTAAGGCGGCGCCGGAACGGGACAAGAACCACCAACAGCAGCCATTGGCTGCGGAAATACCCCAACCTGATCCGGCACTTTGAGGCCATGCGCCCCAACCGGCTTTGGGTAAGCGACATCACGTATTTGGAGACCGAGGAAGGCTATCTGTACCTGTTTTTGATAACAGATGCGTGCTCCAAAAAGATACTGGGCTTTGCACTTGCGGACAATCTGGATGCGGACAATGCAGTAGAGGCACTGAAAATGGCCCTCAAAACGATGAAAGAGGACTGCTCCGGCTTGATCCATCACTCGGACCGCGGCGTGCAGTATTGTTCTGACAAGTATGTGAAACTGCTGAACAAGCACAACATCCTGATCAGCATGACGGAAAACGGGGACCCGCTGGAGAACGCCATCGCAGAGCGTGTCAACGGGATTCTGAAGGATGAGTGGCTATATGACATGGGCAAAATGGACAAGTCCACCATGCGCAAGATCATTCCACAAATCGTCCACATTTACAACGACGAACGCCCGCACCTGAGCATCGATATGTTGACCCCAAACGTAGCGCACAGCATGAGCGAAAAACTGAAAAAACGTTGGAAAAACTACTACCGGACTTCCGATCAGACAGAGAAATCCAGATTGGGGTTTTCCACAAACTAACATTTGTAAACTTTTTTTAGGACGGGTCAGGTGTAGGGTGGAAGGCGGACGGTACTCAATTGGATGCCCACTGGCAAATTGGTGAAACAATAGGCGATATTGACAGCCACAAAAACTTTCGAGCGCCTGTGGGTCGGGTGAGCGACATTGGGCGTGGGGGTTGCGGTGCTGGGCCGAGCACCCTATCTTGCGCCCCAACAAACATTCACCGTACCATGAAGCGATTTTCCACCGTTTTGCCCACCATCCCGCTGATGAGGATGGCAACGCTTTTGCTCCTGCTTTCTTTTTTCAACTGCAAAACCCCACAACCCGCCGCGAGCATCCAAGTGAGCACCGCGCCGTTCCTCTGGGAGAACGCCAACATCTATTTCCTGCTCACCGACCGCTTCTACAATGGCGACCGCAAAAACGACCGAAATTTTGGCCGCAACGCACCCACCGCTCCCCTGCGCGGCTTCATGGGGGGCGACCTCAAAGGCATCACCAAAAAATTGGAGGAAGGTTACTTCGACCAATTGGGCATCACCGCGATTTGGTTCACCCCGGTGGTGGAGCAGATTCATGGCTTCGTGGATGAGGGCACAGGCGCGACCTATGGGTTTCACGGCTACTGGACGAAGGATTGGACCCGCCTCGACCCCAACTTTGGCACCGAAAACGACTTGGCCGAGCTGGTGGAAAAAGCCCACAAGCGCGGCATCCGAGTGGTGCTCGACGTGGTCATCAACCACACAGGCCCCGTCACCGAGAAAGACCCCGTGTGGCCCAATTGGGTGCGCACCGGGCCGCCCTGCACTTACACAGGCTACAAGTCCACTATCGAATGTACGTTGGTGGAAAACCTGCCCGACATCAAGACCGAGCGCAACGACCCCGTCGAACTTCCTCCTTTTTTAGTGGAAAAATGGAAGCGCGAAGGCCGCTACGAAAAAGAGGTGGCCGAGCTCGATGCTTTCTTCAAACGCACAGGCTACCCGCGCGCACCGCGTTTCTATATCATCAAATGGCTGACGGACTACATTCGGAAGTTCGGTGTGGATGCCTACCGCTGCGACACAGCCAAACACATCGAAGAGAGCGTGTGGGCCGAACTGCGCAAAGAGGCCGACCTCGCCTTTGCCGACTGGAAAAGAACCAATCCCGACAAGGTGCTGGATAGGAATGACTTCTTTATGTTTGGCGAGGTCTATAACTACAACATCTCCGCAGGACGGCTCTACGACTTTGGCGACCGCCAAGTGGATTTTTACAACTACGGCTTTAATAGCCTCATCAATTTTGAATTGAAAAACGACGCGCAAAACCCCTCTTATGAAGCTTTGTTTTCCAAATACTCCAACCTGCTCCACAACCAACTCCGCAACCAAAGCGTAGTCAACTACCTCACCTCGCACGACGATGGCAGCCCTTACGACAAGGAACGCAAAAAACCCTTTGAGGCGGGCACCAAACTGCTGCTGTGTCCCGGCTCATCACAAGTCTATTACGGCGACGAGACCAACCGCACACTCATCGTGCCCGGCACTCAGGGCGATGCCACGCTCCGCTCATTCATGAATTGGGAAGAACTCGCCACCAACGCTTGGCGCGGCGGCCACAAGACGCAAGATGTGTTGGCGCACTGGCAAAAACTCGGTCGCTTCCGACGGGAGCATCCAGCCGTGGGCGCTGGGGTGCACACCATGCTTTCCGAAAAGCCTTATCTGTTCAAACGGATGTACGTCTCCGACCTTTTCTGGGACACGGTAGTGGTTGGCTTGGATTGGGCCCCGGGGAAAAAAGAGGTGCCCATGCACGCGACATTCGCCGACGGCACGGTGCTGACTGACTACTACTCCGGCCAGCAAGTCACGGTGAAAGACGGTAGAGCGGTGCTGGATACGCCGTTCGAAATCGTGCTCTTGGGAAAGTGACAAAGAAAAACCATCCCTCAAATTCCTGCTTTTCAAGCGTTTATTGTTTTCAAATTTGTAAAAAACAAGCAATTCGGAAAAAAGCCTTCGGGTATGCCGTTCCGTACGGATTCTTTTTTGGAATTTGGCAGCTCGAATTTTCACGTTGAAACTGTTAACCAAAAAGGATTTCTTCCTATGACACGAACTTTCACCTTTAAAAGCGTGCTTGCCGCCCTTTTCCTAACTTGTTGCGCGCATATCGCTTTTGCACAAACTTTCTGGACAGAGACTTTCTCTGACCAAACCACCGCCACCACCAACTGGGTGCATGGCGGCACCAACACGGGTACCCAAACATGGAAATGGAGCAATGTGCCCAATGCGGGTGCTTGGATGCCAGCAGCATTCAATGCTCCTACTGCCTCTACAGGGTATATGTGGTTCGACTCGGATGCCAACGGGGAAAACTTCCCCCACGATGTCACCCTGACGGGTACGGGTGTCCCAGCCAATTGTACGGGCAAATCGAACGTCCGCCTCAAGTTCAACACCTACTACCGCAGCTTTTCCGGCACGGAAGTGTGTCGCTTGGGTGTCAGCACAGATGGTACGAACTTTACCTATCACAACATCCCAGAAATTGATGCTTTGGTGCAAGAAGGCAGCGGCACAAGCCTCTATCATGGTGTGATTCAAATCGCACTTCCCGAAGCTGCCAACCAGCCGCAAGTATGGCTCCAGTTCCGCTATCAAGGCGAATACGAGTATTACTGGAAAATAGACGACCTCGAACTCATCGAAGAAACTGGCCCAGTGCCTTGCGACCAAAACCCCAAGGCTATCATTTGCGACAACTTTGACAGCTACAGCACAGCCATCAGACTCGGCCCACAAGCCACCCACTGGACGACTTGGAGCGGCACGGAAGGCGGCACGGAAGATGGCATCGTGAGCACGGAACAAGCTTTCTCCACGCCCAACTCGCTCAAAATTCAAGGCGGCGGCCCACAGGACGTGGTGCTCAACCTGAGCAACAAAACCACCGGCAACTACAGCGTGAAGTGGAAGCTCTACTTTGCCACAGGCCAACTGGGCTACTACAACATCCAAAACGTGGTGCCGATTGGTGCAGGCTCTTGGAACATGGAGGTGTTCTTCAATGCCAATGGCGCAGGTGACATACAAATTAGCAGCGCCTCGGTCGGAACTTTTACCTATCCGTACAACACTTGGTTTGATGTGGAACATAGAATTGACCTCGACAACAACCTGATATCGGTGTACATCAATGGCAATTTCGTGAGAAAAGTGGGCTACCCGAACAACTTGGGCGGCATCAACTTCTACGGCATCAACGCGCAGCACGTTTACTATGTGGACAACTTGGAGTATGTGGAGCTCGACCCTGTCGTGTTCAATGTGGACGAATGTGCAGGCGCAGTGGATTTGTCGCTCTTCTTCGGTCAAGCGCCCACGGTGCCACAAACCACTGGCATTTTCGACAACACCAACGCCACCGTCAGCCCCACCGACCCAGCTGCACCTAGCTGCTGGTCCGATTTCGTCACAGGCACTGGCCCAGTTGTTCCAAAACTTGACGGCTCCATGTGGTTCACCTTCACTGGCGACGGCAACAAGTACCACATCGAAACCGTGCCTTGCACCGCAGGAGCCAACTACATTGATGACGGCGACACACAAATGGCCATCTACACAGGTCAATGCGGCAGCCTTACACAGATTCTTTGCAACGAAGACCTCTTTGGGAACGGCGAGCCTGACTATCGCGCCGGTCTTGACATCGAGACCGTCAACGGCACCGACTACCGTATGTTGATTGATGGATGGAGCGTCGGCAACTTGGTGGCTACGGGACAATTCTGCATCGAAATCACCCGCCTCCCGACTATCACTTGCGCACAAGGTCAAGTGGGCACCTACACCGTATCGAACAACGGTATTGTGTGCGATGCCACATCTACCAACACCGTGCTCACGCTCGGCAGCGGCTATGTCATCCCGACCATCGGCCCAGTATTCGGTATGTCGTGGGCTATTTCTCAGCAACCCATCCCTGCTGGCACTTGGCCTCCTTTGGCCACAGGCTACTGGGGCAGCTTTGCCGTGAACCAGAACCCCTACATACCCAACCTGACCAACAGCGGCACCCCATTGGCACAAAACCAAATTTGGTTTTTCACGCCCATAGTGGTGGCTTCTGCAATTGACAACTCTCCAGCTGACCCTGCATTCCTGCACCAGCTCAATGTTGACAACGCTTGCTTCTTCGTTGGCCAGTCCACTCCGCTGACCCTCCTCGGCCCACTCGACCCATTGGGCGCCACCACGACCGTCACGCCTGCTAGCCCGGGCAGCAACAACGGCGCTATCAACCTGACCATAACAGGCGGCTCTGGTTTGTTTGCCGTCGAATGGACAGGCCCCGGTGGCTTCACTTCGAGCGATGAGGACATCTCTGGTCTCGCAACAGGCACTTACACCGCCATCATCACTGACCTGACGGGGTGCGCTGACGAAATTGACGTGACCGTTTCGGTCACCACTTCGGTGAAAGACCCGGCTTCGGTGAAATCCCTCTCGGTGAACCCGAACCCGACAGCAAGCACGACCCTGCTCAATCTGGTCTTGGAAACAGCATCCGACGTGCGCGTCGAAGTGGTCAACACGCTCGGCCAGACGCTGCAAACCATTGATGCCGGCAAAGTGAACAACTACGCCCAGCAAATTGACCTCTCTCGTTTCAACGACGGCACCTACTTCCTGCGCGTCATCGTGAACGGCGAGACGGCCATCCGCCGCGTGGTGCTCAATCGTTAATTCGAGCAATCGCAACCTCCTCCCGAAGGAGTTTTTGAAAAATTCACAAGAGTCTCCTGCGACTTTATGCAGGGGACTCTTGTCTTTTCCGACCTTCCATCCTCTATCCTCCATGCCCGAACCGTTAAAAAACATATTCTCCCGCGCACTCTTGGAGCCTTTCGCAGCAGAAGTGCGGGCCGTCTGGGAAAAATTTGAGCCACAGCACTTTTTGCAAGCCGTGTTCGATGTCGAATGGGAATCGCGCGAACTCAAGCAACGAGTGCGCCACATCAGCCATTCGCTCCGCGCCCATTTGCCACCCGATTACCCGGCTGCTTTGGAAATCGTCGTGCAAACGACACGACGGTATCTCGCTCGGCACGGCGACAAATTGACCTTTGAATACACATTCCTGCCCGACTTCGTGGAAACGCATGGCGTTGCGGAACCCGACCATTCTATTCCCGCACTTGCGACACTCACCCGATGGAGTAGCGCCGAGTTCGCGGTGCGCCCGTTCTTGCTCCACTATCCCGCTCGGATGCACGCTCAGATGCTCGAATGGTCGCGCCACGAGAGCGCCATGGTGCGCCGCCTCAGCAGCGAAGGCATCCGCCCTCGTCTGCCTTGGGGCATGGGTGTGCCCGCGCTCAAACGCGACCCCGCCCCCATATTGCCTATACTCGAAAACCTGAAAGACGACCCCGCCGAGACAGTGCGCCGCTCTGTGGCCAACAATCTCAACGACATCGCCAAAGACCATCCCGACCTCGTGCTGAGCATCGCGGAGCGTTGGTTGGGACATTCGCCGGAGACCGATTGGGTGGTGCGCCATGCCTGCCGAGGTTTGTTGAAAAAAGGAAACGCCAGAGCGTTGGCACATTTTGGTTTCCAGCAAGATGTGAAAGGCATTGTGGTGTCGGATTGCGCACACTCTAAACAAGTGCGCATCGGCGAGCAACTCGACTTTTCTTTTTGGGTCAAAAACACCGCTACATCGCCTGCGCAACTCAGGCTTGAATATGGCATCGAGTATCAAACGATTTCCGGCAAGCCATCGTACAAGGTTTTCAAAATCAAGGAAATGGAACTGATGCCTAGTCAATCGGAACACATCATTCGCAGACAGCGATTTCAGGATTTCACCACGCGAAAACACTACCCCGGCCCGCATCGCCTGCGTATCTTGGTGAATGGCATCGCTTCTGCGGAGGGTATCTTCGAGGTGTTGTGAGGCTCATGACAAAGCACGCAAAGGCTCTTGCTCCGTTCATTTTCAAATGTTGCGGCGAGCACTTTGCACAATTGGCCTTACAGAAATGAACTCGTTTCCCGACTTTTGCGGGCGTATGTACTCATTGCTCAAGCCGCTGCTTTTTCTCCTCCCACCCGAAACCGCGCACCGCGTCACTGTTTTGTTGCTCGATTGGGCTGCTGCCTTCCCACCCACGCGCATTTTGCTGCGCAAGCTGTATTGCTTGCCCGACAAACGCTGGGAACGCCGGGTGATGGGGTTGACTTTTCCTAACCCCGTGGGTCTCGCAGCAGGTTTTGACAAAGACGGAACACACATCAAAGGAATGGCCTGTCTCGGTTTTGGCTTTGTGGAAGTGGGCACCGTGACACCGCTTCCGCAAGATGGCAACCCGCGGCCGCGCTTGTTCCGGCTGCCTGCCGACCGTGCGCTCATCAATCGAATGGGGTTCAACAATGAGGGGCTTGAGGCGCTGGCAAGACGCTTGAAAAAACTGCGCGAAAAAGGCGCTCCCAATGGCCTCATCATTGGGGGCAATATCGGCAAAAACAAAGCGACACCCAATGAGCAAGCCGAGCGCGATTACCTCCTTTGCTTTGAGGCGCTTTTCCCGTGGGTGGATTATTTCGTGGTCAATGTGAGCTCCCCCAACACGCCAGGGCTGCGGGCCTTGCAAGAAAAAGAACCGCTGACCCGGCTCTTGTTGCTGCTGCAGGAAAAAAACCAATCGCAGCCCGCGCCCAAACCTATTTTGCTGAAAATCGCCCCCGACCTCACGGACAGTCAATTGGACGACATCGCCGACATCGTGAACACGACTGGCTTGGCGGGGGTGATTGCCACCAACACGACTATTTCGAGAGACCACCTGCGCACACCGACGCTCCGCGTCGAGGCGATGGGGGCGGGTGGTTTGAGCGGCGCTCCCCTGCGCGAACGAGCCACCTCCGTCATTCGCTACCTGCGAGCAAAGCTTGGGGAAGAGGCCGTTATTATTGGTGTGGGAGGCATAGAGTCGACTGCTTCGGCCCAAGAAAAGTGGGAAGCTGGTGCCGATTTGGTGCAGGTTTACACGGGCTTGGTGTACGAAGGGCCGAGGCTGGTTAGACGCATCCTTGAAGAGGCGAGGGAGAAATAGCAGGCTTATTCATCGAACCCTTCCGGCACCAGCAGCTCGAAATAAGAATCGCGCCCGATATGTGGGCCAAATCGTTCGGTGAGTTCCTCCAAAGTACCGCGACCGTTTTTGAGCGGCCAGTAATCTCCGCCTCCGAGACTGAAATACGTTCGGCGTTCGGCTTGAAAAATGCGTTTTTGAGGGTCAATCAAGATAAAACGAAAATTGTCGTCGTACTTTTTCCACATATAAATTCGCTCGCCCCACTTCTCTTCTGCTTCTTCTGCCGTAAGGTTTTTTCCCTGCCCTCCGATGTAATTGAACTGCGAGTTCCACACGGTAATCGTCTCTTTTTCAGCAGTTACCATGATGTCGTTCAAAGATGAGAGCTCGAGCACAGCGCGTTCGACCAAATCTCTTTCCGCTGCTGTGGTGAACACGGGTACTTTTTTGCGCAGCACGACGCGGCCTTCGTAAGGCTGTTCGCGGATTTCAAAACCATCGGGCAATTCGTCAATCAGGTCGGGATATTCCAGCGACTTGACGATGTAGTAGCGTGTGCCGCCTTTGGCTGTCTCGACAGCGCGGAAGTAGTGGGCTTCGCGGCGGCGGTTGGTATAGGTGAGTGGCATGGGAGGAGGTGGTTTTATCGGTAAATGTTTCCTAAGGGCGAACGCTCGATTTTGGGCATTTCGTCTTTCCAAATTCTAACTCGGGATAGGCGAGCAATCGTATCCTCCATATGAATATGAAAATCCTTTTAGGCTTCTTTTGAATGCTGAAAGCCAAGTTCAATGGTTCGTGAAGAATTTGAATTGCATGGTCAATTGATAGCCATAATCACACTGCTGGACATTTTCAAATTTGCCAAGAAGACACAAAGACGCAAAGCAAAATACTCATTGATTTGCCGCATTTTGTGCCTTTGTGTCTTTGCAGCACAATAATAATGTCCAGTAGTAGGGTCATTTTGTCGCTATTCGAATTCTTCACGAACCATTGGCCAGGAATTAAAAAAGGTACTACACTCTCCATGTGGTCTTTTTCTAATCTCAATGTTTTCTCAAAAATATCTGACATAAGCGGCTAATTTAGAAGAACTTCTCTTCAGTTCACCCCGCACTCCACCCCCAACTCCTTCACCGCCGCGATGAAGTCGTTGTCCACGTTCACCTTGCGGGCGGCTGAGCGAAAAGCGAGGCGTTCTTTGTTGGTGAAATCCACGAGTTCCATGCGCAGGTCGTGTTTGCCTTTGTGCGCCGAGCAAAGTTGTTCGATGCGTTCGATGAGCGTGCCCGAAAGGGTTTCGACCGGGATGCGCAGGGTGATGGAGGAGGTTTTTTCCTGCCCGACGGTTTCCAACAGTCTGGCGTTCAGCACGCGAAACTCAAACTCGTCGGAGTTGTAACGTTGCTTGTATTCGCCTTCCACATAGACCGTCGTGCCTTCTTCGAAGAAGGATTTGAACTTGGCGTAGGTCTCCGAAAACATCGTGATGTCGAGCGAGCCGGTGTAGTCCTGCAAGGTGAAACGCCCCCATCCCGTGCCTTTTTGGCTGATGCGATGCTCGGCTTTCAACACAAAACCCGCCACGTTGACCTTGCGGTTTTTGAAGTTTTCGACGTTGGCGAGCGGCGAAGCGAAGTTTTCCCATTCATAGCGAAAATCGTCGAGCGGGTGGCCGGAGAGGTAGAGGCCGACGACGTCTTTTTCTTTTTGCAGTTTCAGCACGAGGTTCCAAGGCTCGGCTTTTGGCACGGGCGGTTCGGCGATGCCGACGGTCTCGGAGAGGTCGCCGAAGAGCGAGTTGACCGACATGATTTTTTCCTCCTGATAGGCCGCGCCATATTTCAGGAGGTTTTCGATAAATGTTTCGTACTTGTCGGAGGGCTGGAAGAAGGCTGCGCGGTGCAAGGTGGGTTTGCCCGGCGCAATGTTGGTATTTTCAAAACTATCAAACGCGCCGGCAAACACAAGGCTCTCCATCACGCGCTTGTTGACCACGCGCAGGCTGACGCGCCGCATGAAATCGTGAATGTCCTTGAACGGGCCGTTGGCCTTGCGCTCGGCGATAAGCACCTCGACGGCGGCCTCGCCCACGCCTTTCACTGCCCCCATGCCGTAGCGGATTTCGCCTTTTTTGTTGACCGAAAAATTGACTCCCGATTCGTTCACGTCGGGGCCTTTCACGGTCAAGCCCATGCGCTTGCACTCTTCGAGGAAAAAGGTGATTTTGTCAATGTTGCTTTGCGAATGAGTCAGCACCGCCGCCATGTACTCAGAAGGGTAGTGGGCTTTCAGGTAAGCCGTTTGATAGGCCACGAAAGCGTAGCAGGTGGAGTGCGACTTGTTAAACGCATAAGAGGCGAAGGCTTCCCAGTCGGTCCAGATTTTTTCGAGTTTGTCCGCCGGGTGGCCTTTGGCGACCGCGCCCTCGATGAACTGTCCTTTCATCTTGTCGAGCACGGCTTTTTGCTTTTTGCCCATCGCTTTGCGCAGCACGTCGGCATCTCCTTTGGAGAAGCCTGCGAGTTTTTGCGAGAGCAGCATGATTTGTTCCTGATAGACACAGATGCCGAAAGTGTCCTTCAAATACTCCTCCATGTCGGGCAAATCATAAGTCACCTGCTGCCGTCCGTGTTTGCGAGCGATGAAGTCGGGGATGTACTCCAACGGCCCGGGACGGTAGAGGGCGTTCATGGCGATGAGGTCGTCGAATTTGTCGGGTTTGAGGTCGCGGAGGTATTTCTGCATCCCTGCGCTTTCAAATTGGAAGGTGCCGTTGGTCTCGCCGCGCTGGTAGAGTTCGTAGGTTTTCGGGTCGTCGAGCGGAATGGTATCTATGTCAATTTTTACCCCGTGATTTTGCTCGATGAGCCGCAGGGCATCGCGGATGATGGTGAGCGTTTTTAGCCCCAAAAAGTCCATCTTGATGACCCCCGAATCCTCGATGATGGAGCCTTCATATTGCGTGATGAGCAACTCGGTTTCCTTGGAAGTGCAAACGGGGATGATTTCGGTCAAATCCTTCGGCGCGATGATGATGCCCGCCGCGTGGATGCCGGTGCCGCGCACCGAGCCTTCGAGCACCATTGCCTCTTTGAGCACGGTGCCTTCGGGCGAATCTTCGGCTGCGAGGTATTCACGGAGTTTTTTTGCATTCTCGATGTCTTCAGCCATCAGACCTTCTTTTTCTCGCAGAGAGCCTTCGCCGTCGAGGGGGGCGGTCAACACTCTTTTGAGCGAGATGCCGGGTTTTTCGGGGACGAGTTTGGCCAAAGCGTTCGATTGGTCGAGCGGCAAATCGAGCACTCGCGCCACATCTTTGATGGACATTTTGGCGGCCATCGTGCCGTAGGTGACGATTTGCGCGACCTGCTGTTTGCCGTATTTGTCCACCACATAGTCAATGACTTTTTGGCGGCCTTCGTCGTCGAAGTCCGTGTCAATATCGGGCATGGACTTGCGGTCGGGATTCAAAAATCGCTCGAACAGCAGTTGGTATTTGATGGGGTCAATGTTCGTGATGCCGATGCAGTAGGCCACCGCGCTGCCTGCTGCCGAACCGCGCCCCGGCCCGATGAACACACCCAAATCACGCCCAGCCTTGATGAAGTCCGACACGATGAGGAAGTAGCCTGCGAAGCCCATCGTTTTGATGGTGTGGAGTTCAAAATTGAGGCGCTCTTCGATGTCGGGCGTGATGTCCTTGTAGCGTTCTCTCGCTCCTTCGTAGGTCAGGTGACGGAGGTAGTCGTCCTGCGTTTGGAACTCTTGCGGGATGACAAAGTTGGGCAGCAGGATGTCTTGTTTGAGTTTCAGATGCTCGCACTTGTCCACGATTTCGAGCGTGTTGTCCAAAGCCTGCGGCACGTCTTTGAACAGTTCGCCCATTTCAGCCTGTGTCTTGAAATAGAACTGGTCGTTCCAGAAGGCAAAGCGCCCGCCTTTCATCACCGTGCCTTCTTCCACGAACTCGCGGATGGCGGGCGTGGCTTGTTTTTCGCCCGTGTTCACGCACAGCAGGATGTCGTGGGCGTTCCAGTCTTTTTGGTCCACATAGTGCGAGTCGTTGGTGCAGATGGTTTTCACGTTGTACTCCTTTGACCAGCGCAGCAACACCTCGTTCACCTGGTCTTGCTCCGGCATCTGGTGTCGCTGAATCTCGATGTAATAGTCCTCGCCGAAGAGGTCGAGCCACCACTCGAATTCCTTTCGCGCCTCCGCTTCTCCTTTTTTCAAAATCGCCTGCGGCACCATCGCCCCGATGCAACAAGTCGTCGCAATCAGCCCTTCGTGGTATTGCAAAATCAACTCTTTGTCAATGCGCGGGTATTTGCCGTACAACCCCTCGATATAGCCGAGCGAGCAGAGTTTCACCAAATTCTTGTATCCCTCCGGGTTTTTGGCGAGGAACAATTGGTGGTAACGTTTGTCCTTGTCCTCCTTCGTGAACGTGCGCCGATGCCGGTCGGTCACGACATAAAACTCGCAGCCGACGATGGGCTTCACGCCTTCGTGCTTGGCGGCTTCGGCCACGAACTGGAACACGCCGAACATATTGCCGTGGTCGGTGATGGCGAGGGCTGGCATGCCATCGGCTTTGGCCTTTTTGAACAGTGCAGGGATATTGGCCGCTCCGTCGAGCAGGGAGAATTGAGTGTGGCAGTGGAGGTGGGCGAATTGTGGCATGGGCAATGCTGATTTTGGGCAAATTTAAAACAAAACGTGGCAGACTTGGACGGGTTGTGGGAAACTTGTATACCCAGATTAAAGAGGGTTTGAACCTGCCAGTTGGCAAGGCAGGGATTTCCTTGATTGATTTGCATGATTTCCAAAGGATTGCGAGCACCGTTCGTTCAAAACCACCTTGTCCGACCCTTTACTCAGGGCTTGCCCGGCCAAGTGAAGCGGACGGGGCTGATTTGCGTTGACTATAGCACTCACTTTTGCATCAGAAAATTAAACTGTTGCTTATGAGAGCGTTCACTAACCCGAACTATCCACAACTGTTATCGCCCCAGCACCAAGTTTTCCGAGCATTTGCAAAACATTGACCACCGAATCGCACCCAAAGAGCAGGTATTAAGCCGTAATTTTGCCTGATTTTTCAAACTAAACACATTGACAGTCCATGAAACACATACTCGCGGCACTCGCCTTTATCGCCCTCTCCATCTCGCTCACCGCACAAGGCATCGAGTTTTTTCAAGGCTCTTGGGCCGAAGCATTGGAAAAAGCCCAAGCGGAGGAAAAACTCATCTTCGTGGATGCTTACGCCTCATGGTGCGGGCCTTGCAAGATGATGGCCGCCAAAGTGTTTCCGCAGGAGCAGGTGGGCAGCTATTTCAACGCAAACTTCGTGAACATGAAGATTGACATGGAAAAGCCCGAAAACGCGGAATTTGCAGGCAAATACCCCGTAAGCGCATACCCGACCCTGTTTTTCATTGAAGCCTCCGGCAAAGTAGTGCAAAAAGCCGTCGGCGCGAAAAACGTGGAGCAGCTGTTGGAGTTTGCCCAGAAAATAGTGGGGCGAGCCGACAAATCGGGCGACTACGAAAAGTTGTACGAAGAAGGCAACCGCGACCCAAAATTCCTGCTCGACTACATACGCGCCCTCAATGCCGCCGGCAAGCCCTCGCTCAAAATCACGAACGAATATCTGAGCACACAAAAAGACCTGAGCACCGACCTCAATCTCCAATTCCTCTACGAAGGCACTGTGGAGGCCGATAGCCGTGTGTTCGACTTGTTGGTGAAAAACCAGTCGAAAGCCGTCGCCTTGCTCGGCGAAGAAAAAGTGAGCGCCCGCATGGAGAAAGCGTGCCAAAAGACCGTGAAAAAAGCCATCGAATTCAAAAGCGAGGCACTCTTGGCCGAGGCCAAAACCAAAATGAAATCCGCCCTGCCTGCCAAAGCCGAGACCTTTGGCCTTGAGGCCGATATGCGATACTACGCTGCCACCAAAGACGTGAAAAACTACCTCAAAGCCGCCCAGAGCTTTCAGAAAACCGAAGTAAAAAACAACGCCGCCCGTCTGCACGACTTGGTCATCAGTCTGCTCCGCGCCTTCCCCGACGACCCCAAGGCGCTCGACCAAGCCGAAAAATGGGCCAAAGGCGCTGCCGACAATGGTGGCCTGCCCGAATACTACCTCACCCTCGCCGAAATCTACAAGCGTCAAGGCGACAAAGCCAAGGCCAAGACCACCGCCGAAAAAGCCCGCAAGGCCATCGGCGAAAAAGACGAGAATAACATGGGCGGGAAGATTGACTACTTCCTGCGAACGCTGGAAGGATGAGCCGTTGCGTTCACTGACATTTCACCGAATAACCCCAATTTTGAGTTCAACTTTACTATGCCAACCGATATGCTTGCCATTGCCGAAAAGAAAATAATCGTGCAGGAATTCCTCGAACGCGACGACTTCGAGGAAGGGTTCCTGTATGAACTCATTGACGGTGAAATCGTGAAAAAACAAGATCCCTCTCCCGAACATCAAAATGCGTCGGTCAATCTTACTGGCATCCTACGCAGCTTTGTCCTTCAAAAACAGTTGGGCAAAATCTTTCATGCCCCCCTCGATGTCTATTTCACCGAAATAGACTACTACCAGCCGGATATCATTTTCATCTCGAAAGCAAAACTTGCCATTATCACCCCCGATGACATCGAAGGCACCCCGGATTTGGTCGTCGAAATCCTTTCTCCCGGTACTTATCGCCACGACCGCGACCTCAAAATGAAAGTGTATCGCCGCACAGGCGTGCAAGAATACTGGATAGTTGCCCCAAAAGTCGTTCGGTGGAAGTGTACGCACTGCGAGAGGGCGACTACGAGATGACCGATTTTGCCACCGAAAAAGGCACGGTTCAATCCACGCTTCTCGAAGGATTGCAGGTGGATTTGAACGATATTTTTGGCTAAAAACGAACCGCTCCTCCAACTTTTCTGTTTTCCGCCCCCCAAACCTTCAAACCCCCAAACCCTCAAACCTTCAAACCAGAAACCCTCAAACCCCCAAACCCTCAAACCCCCAAACCCTCAAACCCCCAAACCCTCAAACCCTCAAACCTTCAACCCCCCAAACCTTCAACCCCCCAAACCTTCAACCCCCCAAACCTTCAAACCCCCAAACCAGAAACCTTCAAACCCTCAAACCAGAAACCTTCAAACCCTCAAACCAGAAACCTTCAAACCCCCAAACCCCCAAACCTTCAAACCCTCAAACCAGAAACCCTCAAACCCCCAAACCTTCAAACCCCCAAACCCTCAAACCTTTTAATAAATGTCCAAACTCGGCAAAGCACTCGTCGCCATGTCAGGCGGCATTGACAGCACCATGACCGCCGTCCTTCTGCACGAAGAAGGTTGGGAAGTCGTGGGTATCACCATGAAAACGTGGGACTACGCCACTGCCGGCGGTGCCAAAAAAGAAACAGGCTGCTGCTCACTCGACAGCATCAACGATGCCCGCGCCGTCGCCGTCAAACTCGGCTTTCACCACTTCATCGTGGACATCCGCGAAGAATTCGGCGACTATGTGATAGACAACTTTGTGGACGAATACATGGCTGGCCGCACCCCCAACCCATGCGTCCTCTGCAACACCCATATCAAGTGGAACAGCCTGCTTCGCCGCGCCGATATGCTTGATTGCGAATTTATCGCAACGGGTCACTACGGCATCATCAACGAACTTGATGGTCGCAAATACATCACCCGCGCCCGCGACAGGCAAAAAGACCAAAGCTACGTTCTCTGGGGCTTGAGCCAAGAATGTCTGCACCGCACCCGGATGCCGCTCGGCACCTTCACCAAGCCCGAAGTGCGCGCCATGGCCGCCGAACGCGGCTGGGACGAGCTCAGCAAAAAAGCCGAGAGCTACGAAATCTGCTTTGTGCCCGACAATGATTACCGAGGCTTCCTCCGTCGTCGCGTGGAAGGGCTGGACGAGCAAGTCGCGGGCGGTCATTTCGTGGACGTTTCTGGAAAAATTTTGGGACAACACGAAGGCTACCCCTTCTACACCGTCGGACAGCGCAAAGGCTTGGGCATTGCGCTGGGAGAACCCATGTTCGTCACGGAAATCCGCCCCGACACCAACACCGTCGTGCTGGGCCGCGAGGACGACCTCATTCGCAACGGCATGCTCGTCGGCAAAGTCAACTTGATGAAATACGGTACATTGCCCGCCGACGGCCTCGAAACGGTGACCAAAGTGCGCTACCGCGATGCCGGCACTTTAAGCACCATTCGCCAAGTCGGCAAAGAGGTGGAAGTGTCTTTTCATGCCAACGTGAAAGGCGTCGCGCCCGGCCAAAGTGCCGTGTTCTACGAAGGCGACGACGTGGTGGGCGGAGGGATTATACAGGGGAGTTTCAACTGAATACCCTACTTTTGCCTACCATTTCAAATAAACACCGCGCATGACACATCGCATACTCCCCTTGTTTGGGCTGCTTTTTTGCCTGTTTTTTTCCTGCAAAAACGACTCTAAACCCGCCGCTGCGCCCGACGCTCAAAACATCGACCCAGAACTGGCGGCGCTAAATGCGCTTATTGAAAAAAATCCAAACAACGACACGCTGTATTACCAACGCGCCTTGGTCTATTCCAAACTCGACGGCTTCGACGAAGCACTCAGAGACCTCAACCGCGCCCTCCAGATAGACTCCATGCGGCCAGCCTACTACCACCTACTCGCCGACGTGCTGCTCGACTATGCCCGCCCCAACGATTCGCGCCGCGCCATTGACGTGATGACGCTGGCCGCAGAACGATTCCCCGACCGCATCCCCACATTACTCAAACTGAGCGAATTGCAACTCATAGTGAAACAGCACGGCGACGCACTGACGACCCTCGACAAAATCCTGCGGCGCGACCCACAAAACGCCGAAGCGTTCTATATGGCTGGTCGGGTGGCACTTGACAAGGGCGACACCACCGCCGCCATCGCCTCCTTACAGAAATCGGTAAAAATAGACGCGACCAACGAAGATGCTTGGCTGTTCCTCGGGCGCATTTACACCAACCGCAACAACCCCGTTGCGCTTCAATACTTTGACAATGTGCTGCGCCTCGATTCCACCAATCTGGAAGCACGCGAGCATAAAGGCGTGTTTTTCAAACGCCGGGGCGAGTTCGACAAAGCTTTTGAACTATACCGCGACATCGTAGAGCGCAACCCCGACTACTCAAATGCCTATTTCGACATGGGCATGATTTACCTTGAACTGGATTCTTTTTCAAAAGCCCACGACCACTTCGACCTCGCCGTAAAAACCGACCCTCTTTTTGTGAAAGCATACTACTACCGTGGGCTGAGCGCCGAATTGCAGGGAAACCCAGAAGCAGCATTGGCAGACTACAAGCGGGCCAACAAGATGTTCCCTTCATTTGAGGAAGCCCGTGAAGCACGAGAGCGATTGGAGAAGAAAAAGCAGTGAGTGCGGGTGGGCAGATTTGGATTTTTGGACAAAATGCAGCGTTCGTCGCAGGGACCGCATCTCTTGGCAAATTCAATGTTCCATCCAAACAACATGCCTGCACCCGATGATGAAAATAATACGTCCCTCCGCCCTCATCCCCATCGCTACGTTCGCCCTTCTCCTTTATGCAACAAGCGCGAAAGCCCAAATTCAGATAAACGCTACTACATCGCCCGCCACTTGCATCGGCTGCAATGGCAATATTTTCACCACGACAAGTGGAGGCACCGCTCCCTTTACCTACCAATGGTCGCCAAACGTCTCCAATGCGCCGACTATCCACAATTTGTGTCCCGGCAACTATTGCGTCACCATCACAGATGCTAATGGAACCACGGCGACTACTTGCGCTACGGTCACAAGTTATTATGGTTCCAACATGAATCTCGTCGTGTGTGCCAACAATCCAAGTTGCTATGGCCAATCAAGTGGCTCGGCTACCTTGACGGTAGCAGGCGGAATCCCTCCTTACACTTACCATTGGACAGGCCCCGGAGGCTTTACATCCACAGTCCAAAATCTAAACAATGTCCCTGCGGGCACTTACACTGTGATTGTCACCGAAAGCTCGACTGGTTGCATCGAGGTCGCTACGGTCACACTGGCGAATCCGTCTCAAATAGTTGCGCTTTCCAACATCACCCATGCCAGTGCCGCGGGCAGCGACGGCGCTATCGCACTCACCGTGGCCGGAGGCAATCCCCCTTACGCCTACCATTGGTCGAGCGGCTCAACTACCCCTTCTATTGGGGGGCTTTTTCCCGGTACATACAGCGTCACCATTACCGATTCAAAAGGCTGCACCGTCACCCACACCGCGGTGGTGGAACAAAACATCGGAGGTGGCATTCCGCCCATAACGGTGAGTGGCTATGTGACCAACGCAGGATGCAACCAGAACTGCAACGGAACCATCACGGTGGATGCAAACGGTGCCTCGGGCAGTTCGAACTTTCTGTACACTTGGAGTACCGGAAGTGCGACTAAAAACTTGACCAACCTATGTCCCGGCAATTATTGCGTGACAGTGTTTGACATTTCAAACGGAATGACCACCACCGAATGTTTCATCGTCGGCCAAGGCCAGTCCCAGTTTCTCGAAATTCAATCCACCAATGCGGCGTTTTGCAACTACGCTCCCAACGGCAGTCTGCCCGTTTGCGAAAAAGTTTGCCCCACCACCACCACCACCTATTTTGTGACACCGCCCACCGACTGCGGCATGCCTTTGTCTTTGCTAAGTGCGGTGTGGACAGTTAGCGGTGCGGAGAGCTACACCGTCAGCCCCGACAAGACCGAAGTCACCGTGGTGTGGGGGGCCTCAGGGGCAGGCTTGGTGAAGATGGAAGCCTTCAACGCACAACAAGGGCTTTGTTTTCAAAGCTCGCGTTGCATCACCATCGTGGAAGAGCCAGAGGCAAAATTCAGCAGCGACCCACCCGCAGCAGCCAACGCACCGTTGGAAATTTGCAAAGGCCAGACTGTAAAATTTAAAAATCAAAGCCTGCACTACGACGCGCTGGAATGGCATTTCAGCGACAACCTTTCCACCCGCACAGAGGAAAACCCGCAGCATACCTTCCTTAATGCGGGCACCTATACTGTCACACTCATTGCTCGCAGCAACTGCCTTTGCGCCGACACCACCACGCTCCTCGTGGAAGTGCTCGACACCGAGCCACCCCTGCTCGATTGTGTCGGCTCGGTTTGCCCCGGCGAATCCATCACCTACACCACATCCAACCAATGCGCCTCTTACACATGGAGCGTGTCGCCCAACGGCACCGTGCAAAGCGGCGGCGGTGATAGCGACAACAGCATCACGGTGCAGTGGGACACTGGCGCACAGGGCAGCATTTCGTTGAGCGTCACCAGTTGTGCTGGTGCCAGCTGCCCACAGGCCAGTGTGTTTGTCATCCCCATCATTTCCGACGATGCCGAGATAAAAGGCCCCGAAGTGGTCTGCTCCGGCAACGAGGAGGAATACAGCATTGAACCCTTCGACGGCACGGATTTCAAATGGACGCTCGCAAGCGGCGGCAGCATCATCAGAGGGCAAGGCACAAACAAAGTCACCGTAGTGTGGACGGGGACTCCCAACCCCGACGGGCTTCATCATCTCAGCGTCAAATACGAAAACTGTTACCTCGGCTGCGGGGGCGCTGACAACATTCCCGTACGCATCCTCTCGCCATTCGTCATCACTGGCCCCGTGGAAATGTGCGACGGTGCCACCAAGAATTTTTCCACCCTGCTCACGGCCTATTCCGGCAGTGTGCTTTGCAATTGGAGCATCGTGGCACCCGATGGCACCACCGTGTGGGCCTCGACTGGTGCAACTAACAATATCAACTTCACACCCGCGCATGGCATCGGCACCTACCGAATTTTTGCTGTTCCGACCTTCAACAACACCTGCTCAACCAGCGCCGAATGGCGCGTGAAAGTCGTGGCCAACCCGCCCAAACCCGCAAGCATCGTTGGGCCAACCTCGATTTGCCCCGGCACCCCTTACACCTATACCTTGTTGGGCAATTCGCCTTATTTGCTCGAATGGAATATCAATAACGGTACGCCAGCCCCCACCAAACAATTGGGCAACAACGCGAATGTCACTTGGGGCAACATCAACCCCCGTTGGCTCTCCCTCGCCCAACTCTCCACCGATGGGTTGGGCTGCATATCCGACACGCTCATGCTGAACGTGCAAGCCCTGCCCGCCCCCACCGTCACGGGTACTCCCGAAGTGTGCATAGGCACCGTTGGCTCCTATTCCACTTTTTTTCATCAAAATTTGGACTACCAATGGGAAATCGTGCCAGCCAACGCAGGAACCATTAAAAGTGGTCAGGGAAAAAACACCATAGAGATTTTTTGGCAAATGCAAGGCGTGCACACCGTGCGCTTAACGCGCTGTGGGGGCTCGGCCAATTTCATGGTCCTCGTCCATCCAGACCCCGTGCCTGCGCCGACCTACCCGCCGGGGCTGTGTCCCAATGAATTTGGCACAGCAGCAGCGGGCGCGAGCTATTCAAGCTATATTTGGAAAAACGAGGCGGACAACGTCATCGGCAACACACCCACCGTGCAAGTATCGCCCGGCACCTACACGCTGGCCGTGACGGATGCCTATGGCTGCAAAGGCACCAGCGAATTCACCGTGAACCAATACCCCAAACCCAATGTGACCGTGACGACCGCCGACCCAACGGGTTTTTGCGACAATAGTCTGTACGTCTCCATCACGGCACTCACCACCAACAACGGCACTTTTAGCTACGAGTGGTTCCGCGACGGAAACCCGGTTGGGGCGAACACGCCCGTCCATGTCACCAACCAATACGGCTACTATTCCGCCACCGTGACCAACGAATACGGCTGCAAGGCAAGCGATGGCACCGTGCGGGTATTTGAGTACTGTGGCGGCGTTTGTCACAACCCATCACACGGACCCAAATGCGCCCCCGAAGACGTGGATTTCAAAATAGCCCCCTCGGCGCGTTGCGATTCGTTCCAATTTAGCCTCGTCAACGCAACAGGATTGTACCTGAACGGCTCGGCCAAGTGGCATTTCGGCGAATCGGGCAGCAACCAGTTAGGCATTGCCTATGGCGAAAACCCGAGCTTTGTTTTTCCCAACGGCGGCAAATATATCGTGGTGCTGTATGCTCAATTGACCAATGGCGCCACCTGCATTGTGCTCGATTCCGTGAACGTGGAAGCTGTCGCGCAATTTTCACAGACAATGGCTTGCCCCGGCGATTCCACCTATTTCAAAGACGAGAGCACTCGTTTGCCAGAAACAAGTTTGCAAAGTTGGCACTGGGAATTTGGCGAAAGCGGCGCAGCGACCGGCAACGTCCCCACACCCACCCACGCATATTCCCATGCAGGCAACTATACCGCCACACTCACCATCACCACCACTTCCGGGTGTACTTCGACCTATTCTGAAAATGTGTTTGTGCCAAACCTGCCCGCGCCCACGTTCGCGCCGCCAGTCACTAATTGTGCAAGCAACGCAGCCGAATTCAAGGCCGCGCCCGACAACAGCATCGTGTCGGTGGAATGGGATTTTGGCGACCCGCCCTCTGGCAACCTCAACACCTCGAAAGCAGCCCTCGCTTATCACAGCTACAACCCCGCTGGCATTTACAGCGTAGGCCTGACTGCCACCAACAACTATGGTTGCAAAGCCAGTTTCTCGCAGCCAATCACCATCATCCCCAACCCATTCAGCGGCAACATCACCCCAGGCGGTGTCAGCACGATTTGTGAAGGAAAAACCATTGGGCTGAATGCACCCGCCGCATCTGGCGCAAGCTATTCGTGGTCCAATGGTGCCAACACACCCAGCATCACCGTCGGCGCTGAAGGCATTTATGGCGTGACCCTCACCAATGCGAACGGCTGCTCCTATTCGCCTCCGAAAAAAACGGTGGAAGTGAATCCCGCACCAGTCGGAGTCATCAAGGCATTGCAACTCAATGAGTTTGGGCAAGTAGTGGATGTGACATATTCCACACTGGAAGTGTGTGCAGGCCAACCAGTCAATCTGGAAATACAAAGCAATGGCAACTTCAACTACTTGTGGAACGGCGGGAATGGCAACAGTGCCATCATCACTTTTTCCGAAGACAGAGGCAACGCGCTCATCGTCGGCAATTACACCTACACCGTCACCGTCACCAACCCCAGCACAGGCTGCACCACCATCACGACACCTTTCGATGTCAAGGTCAACCCCCTGCCATCGGGGTTCAGCCTCACCACTGACGATGTGTGCGCCGGCACACCCAGCACCCTCACTTACCTCGGCACACAGTTGCCGCAATGGGAAATTTTCTGGAACACTGGCGTGACAGGGCAAAGCACCCTGACCACCGACCAAGCGGGATTGTACTTCGTGCGCGTGATGAACGAACACGGTTGTGTGGCGCAAAGCAACACCGTCGTCATTTTCCCCGGCCCCAACATCGCCGCCCTGCCTGCCGGATGCCATGCGCGTTGCAACCCTGACACGTTGTGCATCCCCTCATTGCCCGACATTGTGAGTTGGCAATGGTATTTCGATGGTGCGCCTATACCCGGCGCTACGAGCAGCGATTTAGTGGCCACGCAGAGTGGCACTTATTGGGCCGACCTTGTGGACGTGAACGGATGCAAGGCTCAAAGCGAACCGCTTACTTTGGCCTTGTATCAAGGCAGCGGCGATATTTTGGGAAAAGTCTGGTCGGATGTGAACGACAACGGCATTATTGACGCAGGCGATACCCTCGTGTCGGGCATCCCGATTTTGTTGCTCCAAAACAACGCGCCGGTTGCCAATTCGCAGTCAGGGGCTACTGGCAATTTTGATTTTCTACACATCCTCTCCACAGAGTATGTGGTACAGATTGACAGCTTGCTGCTCGACCCAATTTGGAATATCATCATTGGAGAAAACATCGTGGAGTTGGTGGGTTGTGCGCAAAAAGGCTTCGTGGACTTGCTCGTGAGCGCATTGAAGTGTACGCCTTCAACCTCCGCACTTACCGTCGAGACCTGCCCCGGCACCACATACCACTTCGCGGGCGTTGACTTGGCCGCAGGACAGACGCAAATGTTCACCCTGACCAACTCGGCGGGCTGCGACTCGCTCGTCACCGTCACCGTCGAAGCGTTGCCCACTTCGGCTTCCAATTTGGAAGTAAAAACCTGTCCCGGCACCACCTACAATTTCGCGGGCGTTGACTTGGCCGCAGGACAGACGCAAGTGTTCACCCTGACTAACTCGGCGGGCTGCGACTCGCTCGTCACAGTCACCGTCGAAGCGTTGCCCACCTCGGCTTCCAATTTGGAAGTAAAAACCTGTCCCGGCACCACCTACAATTTCGCGGGCGTTGACTTGGCCGTCGGGCAGACGCAAGTGTTCACCCTGACCAACTCGGTGGGCTGCGACTCGCTCGTCACGATTGCGGTGACGGCCTGGCCTGTGCTGGACTTTGACGTCGAGGCCCTGCCTTCCTGCCCGACCTCGCCCACTGGCTCGCTTGCGATCTCTGTTGGCGGCGGCGCTCCCGCGACATTTTCCTTGGACGGTGCCACTTTTCAGGCAAGCACACGGTTCGACGCGCTCGCGGCAGGCGCATACACCGTCTTCGCGCGCGACGCGAACGGCTGTGTTTTTGAACAAGAAGCCACGCTCGAGGCCACGCCGCGCCTCGAACTGTCGCTGCCCGCCACCATCGCTATCCCCTGCGACAGCAACGCCGTCACCATCGCGCCAGCGGTGTCGGGCGACACCACGGGGCTGCGCTTCGCGTGGTCGAGCGGGGCCGCCACGCCCGCCGCGCTCGTCGCAGAGGCTGGCCCCTTGTGGGTGGAGGCATCGAATCATTGCCAGACCGTTCGCCGCGAGGCGACGGCGATTTGGGCATCGCTGTCAGACGGGCAGGACGTTGTTTATGCGCCCAACGTGTTCGCGCCGGAATCCGCCTCCGACGACAACCGCACGTTCCGCGTCTTCTTCGCCCGCAACGTGGAGGTGCTGGAATACAGCCTCTTGATTTTCGACCGTTGGGGCAATCTCATGTTCGTCGCCGACGCGCCGGAACAAGGGTGGACGGGCGTTTTTCGCCAAAAAACAATGGAGCCGGGGGTGTATGTGTGGCACTTGCGGGCGCGACTCAGCGTCTGCGGACGCTCCTTCACCATTCAGAGAACGGGAGATGTGGCGGTGGTGCGGTAGGGTATCTGGGCAATTCCCCCTATATTTGCAGGCCCAACACATTCTCTAACCTAACACTGATTACTATGAAAATTACTTTGAAATCGCTCTTGATGGTTGCTGTTGGCGCGTTCTTGATGACCGCTTGCAACAAGGACAGCAAGTCTCCAGAAGAACTGTTGACGGGGCCATCTTGCTGGTCTTACGTCAAAAACGAAACCTTCAACGTGGCCACCAACCAATGGCAAGATGACCCACTTGAAGACTGCGAAAAGGATGATTGCATCAATTTCCGCGACGATGATACGGTGGTTTTTGACGAGGGCGCCACAAAATGCGACCCTGACGACCCACAGAGCACCACATTTTCTTGGAGCCTGAGCGCCGATGGCAAAACGCTCACCTTGTCCGACCCATCCAGTGGCACTTTTACTGGCACGGTCGTCGAATTGAGCGAAAGCCGTTTTGTTTTTGAACTCAACATACTTGGCTTCAGAAGCCGCCAGACGTTTCAGGCTAAATAGGTATTGCTTTTGTAGCAGCACAAACAAGAGTCATCCCGAATTTTCGGCGATGGCTCTTGTTGTTTTTAATCTAAGTAACGCTTAAAAAACATCTAATGCTTTTGGCTGGCCCCGTGCTTTAGCCAGAGGGCGGGCAGCAACCTATCCAAGCGGGGTTTTAACCCCAAAGCCTACATTTTGGGTTAAAACCCACCCCTTTTTTGTCTGTTTCTTTCCCCCGGCTGACGCACGGGGGGTAGTCAAATCGCGGTGCGTAAGTGTGGCATGACCGCTTTGAGAACATTGAATAAAGTAGAGTAACCATGAGCGGTCATGCCACACCTAATTTAATGCGAAAGCAAGAAGCGTCTTTTTTTGAGAAAGTGCTGCTTCTGTGCGACATCGTTTCCATACAAGCGGGAATTCTTTGTAAGTTTGCATAAAAAATTCCGATTTATGCAGCAATCTACCGAACAGCTCCTCGCCCGCATCACGGTAAGCCCCAAAGTCATGTTGGGGAAGCCCGCCATACGAGGCACTCGCCTTACGGTGGAGCATATTTTTAACGGAGTTGGAGGTGGTTTAACATACCAACAACTTCACGATGACTTTCCTTTTTTAGAATCTGCCGACATTCAAGCTTGCATCTTATATGGCTCCCAACTTGTTGAGAATGAGCGGGTCTATTCTGTAACGACCTGAGAGATGTTGAAATTTGCACTTGCCGTGGGCGCAGGTGCCAAGACTCATAATTACCTTCGTTTGAAAGGTTACGATACGATTTCTATTCTTGACCTTGACCCATCCATCCATGCCTGATTCTGACATTCTTTCCATCGCCGAAAAAGAAGGCCACATGGTAATCACAATGGACAAGGATTTTGGCGAATTGGTCTATCGTGCCAGCCAAAAACACAACGGGGTTCTGCTGCTTCGTATGGAAGATGCTACTGGCGAAGAAAAAGCAAAAATCGTGCGTTGGATAATTGAAAACTTCGCCGAGCAAATAGAAAAACGATTCTGTGTTTTCCAGCATGGGCGATTGAGAATCCGCTAAAACCTCTGCTTTTTGGCCTACCTTTGCCAACCCTTTTTTCAAAAAAAGGGTTTTAGTTCGTCGTGATTAAAATTTTGCCACAAAGACACAAAGATTTTAAAATCAACTTCTTGGAGTCTTTGCGCCTTTGTAGCAACTCCAAAACCTTTCATTAAAAAATGTTTCCAAAATACGATGTCATAGTAGTCGGCGCAGGCCATGCGGGGTGCGAGGCCGCCGTCGCTGCCGCCAACATGGGCTGCAAAGTCCTGCTGGCCACCATGAATATGCAGACCATCGGGCAGATGAGCTGCAACCCCGCGATGGGCGGCGTGGCAAAGGGGCAAATCGTGCGAGAGGTGGATGCCTTGGGCGGCTATTCGGGCATCGTGACCGACCACACGGCTGTCCAATTTCGGATGCTCAACCGTTCCAAAGGCCCTGCCATGTGGAGTCCGCGAGCGCAAAGCGACCGGATGCTTTTCGCCGCGAAATGGCGGCAAATGTTGGAACAACACCCCAACATAGATTTTTGGCAGGAAATGGTGCGCGGCCTCGTCGTGAAGGACGGTCGGGTGTGTGGTGTGCGCACGAGCATGGGGCTGGAAATTGAAGGGCGAACGGTGGTGCTCACCAACGGCACTTTCCTGAACGGCATCATCCACATCGGCGAAAAACAATTCGGAGGGGGGCGCGCGGGCGAATCGGCAGCCAAAGGCATCACCGAGCAGCTCGTCGAACTCGGTTTCGAGGCTGGCCGCATGAAGACGGGCACCCCGCCCCGCATTGACGGGCGCTCGCTCGACTATTCCAAAATGGAGCGACAGGACGGCGATTTCCCACCCGGCAAGTTTTCTTACACCGACACGCCGCTTTTGGACAAACAACTCTGCTGCTGGATTACCTACACCAACCCAAAAGTACACGACACGCTGCGCACGGGTTTTGACCAATCGCCCATGTTCAACGGGCGCATTCAGGGCGTGGGGCCGCGCTATTGCCCGAGCATCGAGGACAAAATAGACCGGTTCAGCGACAAAGACCGCCACCAACTTTTCATCGAACCGGAAGGCTGGGACACGGTGGAAATTTACATCAACGGCTTCTCCTCATCGCTGCCCGAAGACGTGCAGTTCAAAGCCTTAAAGGAAATACCCGGGTTGGAAAACGTCAAGATGTTTCGCCCCGGCTATGCCATCGAGTACGACTATTTTCCACCCACGCAATTGCAAACCACGCTGGAAACCAACTTGGTGAAAAACCTCTTTTTTGCAGGTCAAATCAACGGCACGACGGGCTATGAAGAAGCCGCCTGCCAGGGGTTGATGGCTGGGTTGAATGCTGCTTTGAGCGTGAAAGGCGAAGCGCCGCTCGTGCTCAAACGCTCCGAAGCCTATATCGGCGTTTTGATTGACGACCTCGTGAATAAAGGCACACAGGAGCCATACCGGATGTTTACCAGCCGCGCCGAATATCGCATCCTGCTCCGGCAAGACAATGCCGACCTTCGCCTCACACCCATCGCGCACCGACTCGGCGTGCGCGGCACCGACGTGCGAATGGACAGGGTGCGGGCAAAAACGCAGGCTGCCGCCGAAATCGAAGCCTTCTTCCGCAACGCCTCCGTCAGCCCCGGCGAGGTGAATGGCTATTTGCAGTCGGTTGATTCTGCGCCGATTGTTCAGAAGGTGAAACTCTACAACATCTTGCTGCGTCCGCAGGTGGATATTCCGAGTTTAGCGAATTGGCTGCCGGAACTCGCCCAATTTCTCGTGCCTTACGAGCGGGAGTTTGTCGAGTTGGCCGAAATCAACACCAAGTACGAGGGCTACATCCAAAAAGAGCAGGAGATGGTGGACAAAATGAGCCGCCTCGAAGACTTGCATTTGCACCCCGATTTTGACTACACGGGTGTGAGCGGCCTGAGCAACGAGGCCCGCCAAAAACTCTCTCGCATGAAGCCGCGCACCATCGGCCAAGCCAGCCGCATTTCGGGCGTGAACCCTGCGGATGTGAGCGTGTTGCTGGTGCATTTGTGCAGATAAAAACAAGTCAAACATGAAATCCTCATACGAATCACTCATCAACTCTCCCATTCCAGTGCTCGTTGATTTTTGGGCACCCTGGTGTGGCCCATGCCGCACCATGCACCCCGTGTTGGATGCCTTGAAAGCCGAAATGGGCGACCGGGTGCGCATCGTGAAAATTGACGTGGACAAAAACACCGCTCTCGCCGTGCAGCAAAAAGTCATGGGCGTGCCAATGTTCGTGGTTTACAAAAACGGGCGGGAACTTTGGCGGGAGGCGGGCGTGCTGTCCAAAGACGCTTTGCGCCGTGCGGTAGAGGCTGCCGAAAAAACTGCCTGAGAAGCACCATATTTGCCCCCGTCTATGCCGAAATACACCTCGCTTTCCGATATTCAAGCCGCGCTGCGGACAGGCGAAACAACCTGCCGCGCCATAGTGGGGCATTATCTGGCTCAAATCGAAAAAACGCGACACCTCAACGCTTACATAGAAGTGTGGGCCGACGAGGCGCTGTCAAAGGCCGACGCACTCGACGCGCATTTGGGTGAAGCGCCCACCAAAATGGGGCGACTCTGCGGCGCGGTCATTTCCATCAAAGACAACATTTGCTATGCGGGCCACCAAGTGACGGCGGCCTCGAAAATACTCGAAGGGTTCACCTCGCTCTATTCAGCCACGGCGGTGGAGCGCCTTTTGGCCGAAGATGCCATCATCATAGGGCGCACCAACTGCGACCAGTTCGGCATGGGGTCGTCCAACGAAAATTCCATCCATGGCCCCGTCCTGAATGCCGCCGACCCTTCGCGAGTCCCCGGAGGCTCGTCGGGTGGCGCCGCGGTATCGGTGCAGACGGATACTTGTCTGGCCGCCTTGGGCAGCGACACGGGTGGCTCGGTGCGCCAGCCAGCGGGATTCTGCGGCATCTGGGGTTTCAAGCCAACTTACGGGCGCATCTCGCGGCATGGCCTCATTGCCTACGGCTCTTCGTTCGACCAAATCGGGGTGTTGGCACACAACCCAGCCGATATCGCCACCCTGTTGAAAGTCATGGAAGGCCCCGACGATTTCGATGCGACTGCGACAGATGGCAAAGGGCGGGAGGCGGAGACTAAACCCTCCGCCCTCCACCCTCCACCCTCCACCCTAAAAATTGCCTATTTCCCCGAAGCCCTCGATAGCGAAGGCATGGAGGCGGGCGTTCGCAACGCGACTTTGGGCTTTATCGAGCAACTTCAAGCAGCAGGACACGCGGTGGAACCCGTTTCGTTCGACTTGCTGGATTTCATCATCCCGACCTACTATGTGCTCACCACCGCAGAGGCAAGTTCCAATCTGGCCCGTTACGATGGCATTCGCTATGGCCGTCGAAGCCCAGCGGCAAAAACCTTGGAGGAGACCTATTTGCTCAGTCGCTCGGAGGGTTTCAGCGAGGAGGTGAAGCGGCGCATCTTGCTCGGCACGTTCGTGCTGAGCAGCGGCTACTACGATGCGTATTACGGCAAGGCGCAAAGGGCGCGGGCGCTCATCCGCCAACGCATCTTTGCCATCCTGAGGGATTTTGATTTTATCCTAATGCCCGTCGCACCGACGACGGCTTGGCGTTTCGGCGAAAAATCTGCCGACCCGGTGGCGATGTACCTCTCCGATATTTACACCGTGTTGGCCAATCTGGCAGGTATTCCGGCCTTGGCCATTCCAGCGGGAAAACATCCCGAAAACAGGCTCCCGGTGGGGGTGCAACTCATGGCTGGAATGTGGGAAGAAGGGAAATTACTGGACTTCGCGCAAAAGTTGAGAAAGGTTGAGAGGGGGTGAGGGAAGTTGAGACCTCTAAACCTCAACCCTTCTCAACTCTTTGAACAGGGCCAATTGATTCCTCGCCCGCGCCAGATTGTGCTCAGGCCAACGGATTTTGTAATAGACGTCTCCCGCCAGCCAATCGGTGAGAAAACGCAGCGCCTGCTCGCCAGCAATCCACACCGCGCCGAGCGGAAGGTTTTCCTTTTCAGCGGGAAGCAAAAAATCGGCGGTTTCCTCCAAAAAACCGTGTTGCAGCGCGTCGAGAATGTCGAGGCGAAGCGAAACAGGTTCAGGCTCGTCTTCCCGGCCAGTGGGCACAAAAGTGCGCACCATGTCGCCAAAATCGGAGAGGAGCGTGCCGGGCATCACCGTATCCAAATCAATCACGGCCACAGCCTTGCGGAGCGCCGGGTCGAGCAGCACGTTGCCTGCTTTGGTGTCGTTGTGGGTGACACGGAGCGGCAGGGCACCGCTGCGTTTCAATTGGCTTATTCTTTCAAAAATAGGCTTGGCTGCGAACATGGCCTCGATTTCGGGCGTGGAAACCTCGGCGCGGTTCACGGGATTTTTTTCCAACACCCCCAAGAACACCTGCCAGCGCCGATCGGTGTCGTGAAAACCCGGAATGGTCTCGCTCAGTCGCTCTGGCGGAAAATCGCGCAGCGCCCGCGCAAACGCGCCGTAAGCCCGCGCCCCTTCATAGGCGACATGGGCATCCGCCACGCCTTCGGGCGCGAACGTGTTTTCAAAAAAAGGAAACACGCGCCAGCAATTCCCCTGTTCGTCATGCTGCAAGTATTGCCCATCCAAAGCTTTTTGGGGCATAGCTATTTTATAGGGAAAATCTCGCTCGGAAAGGTGCTCGCACACGGCTACCGTATTCCGCATCACGGCATCCGGGTCTTTGAAAACGAGGTGGTTCAGGCGTTGGAGCAACCAAGTTTCTTGCACGCCATTTCTCTCAAAATCAATGCGAAAGGTATCATTGATGTTGCCGCTGCCGACAGGCGCAGCGCCGAGCCAGCGGTCGAATTGGAAGAAGCGGTGGGGGATTTCGTTGTTCGTCATTTACCGTCATTGAACGTCATTCGTCATTGTCGTCATTCCGCCATTTTGAAAAATCCTCCTAATGACCTTAATGACAACAATGACGAAATCACCATTTGAACAAATAAGACCAAACCCATCTGATTTTTTCAAAATTCCAGCGCCAATCGGCCCCATCCCAGAGGCCGGGCAGGTGGTTGTAGAGGAACGAGAGTTTGGTGCCGTAATACATCAGAAACACGACGATGGCGCGAACGAGCCAGCGCAACACGGCGGAGCGCCAAGCGAATATTTTTTCAAAAACACCCGCCAACGGCAGCGCCAGCAGCGCGTAATACTCCACATAGCACCGATGCCCAAACGCTCCGCCGAACCACCACGCCCACCAACTGGCGAAAATGTAGGTAGCGAGGCAGAAAATCAGCAAGAGCGCGGGGGCGTGATATTTGCGCTCCCGCAGCCCGACGAAAATGCCCAAGACCATGAGCAACACCATCGGCGAATAGAGAAAAAGGCCGTTTTGCACATCGAACAGCACGTCGAGAATTTTCGGCTTGTTCCAATAAATGAACTTCTCGTCGGCGTACGAGTAGCGCACCCATTGGCCAGTCATTTCGTGCCAGTAAAGCAATTGCGGGATGAAAAAAGCAATCGCTGTCAACGCGGCCACCCCCACTTTCGTCCAGTGTTCGAGGAAAAAACGAGTGCGGGTTTTCAGGTCGCGCCACGAGTACACGCCATACAGGTACACAAACAGCGCGATGAGCGCATTGGCAGGGCGAATCAGCACAATCCAACCCAGCGACCCGCCAAGCAAGGCAGCGTTTGTCCAAGAGGTTTTTTCATAAAAACGCGGCAAGTGCCAAGCTGTAAACGCGAACAAACAAAACGAGTAAACGTGCGAAATGCTCATCTCCCGCGTGGTGTAGTGGAAGAGGTTGGTGCCAAAAAAGGTCGCCAGCAAAGTCCACACGACGACCTTTTCAGAATGCCGTCGTCGCAAGGTTTTTTGCAGAAAAAACAGCCCGACGAAGCCAAAAAAGTAGCCGCAAATCGCCATCGCCCGGCAGTAGTGGATGTTGAAGTAATCCTTCCAGTCGTGGTTTTTCAACTGGCAATGCCACTTCGTCACAAGGAAAAACGGCGCCTCGAATATGGCCACGCCACAGGTGTATTTGAGCATCATCTCTCCTTTTTCATTGCGCTGCGGCCACGCGCTTCGCTCCGGTATCTTGTGAAAATCACCAATGATGAACAACGCAGGCAAGTACATATAGTAGCCCTCCGCGTCCGACCATATCACGCTTTGAGGGCTGGCTTTGATGCGGTAAAGAACCACCCAAAGCATGAGTGGGAACAAAATGAAAAGGTAGTTGAGGCGAAGGATTTTCATGGTTTGGGTGAATCGGACAGCGGTCAATCAAAAATTTCCACTTTCAAATCATCGAGCCGAATCGTCTTGTCGCCGCCAGCGTTTGTGAAGAACACGGTGGCGCGGTCGAAGGCGCGGTCGGGTATTTTCGTGTCAAAAAAAATCTGCTTGGTCTCGTTGCCGTCAATGTGGCGTTGCAATCGTATCGAACGTTCCTTCGCCACTTTATCCCCTTTGTAGAAACGAACGAAGAATTGCGTCATTTGCCACCAGTTCCATTCCTTCATGTCGCACCGAAACGTGACCGATGCTCGTAGCCACCCCTTTTCATCGCCCTTCAAAGGTAGCGCATATTCGGGCGAGTATTGTGCTTCCTTGTTCAAAAACAAAGACCGGGCGCCAGAAATGGGCGCTTCGGAGGTCACGCCCGTCGTGTCGTTCTCAAAATTATTGAAGTAAATTTCCCGCACGCTGCGGCGTTCCGCGCCCTTGAATTCCTCCCGCGTGTCCAACAGTTTTAACCAATCGCGCTCCTCCCCGAAGCGCCCCAGTATTTTGAGCATATAGGCCCGCGTCATTTGTTCGCTCGCGTACAAGCCTCCCTTGTGCGCCTGATGACTCCACCAAAGATTCAAGTAGATGAACGCCCCCGCCAGCACCGCAACGCCAACTTTTAGTTGGCGACTACCACCCTTCACCCACCGCCAAAAAGCCGCCAATGGAAATGCCCAAAGCGGATAACTCTGCACCATCGCCCGCTGACCAAGGCTGCCGCCATACCACCATATGTCCCAAGCAGCCGTGATGTAGAGGGCCAAAAAGCAGAAAATTAGGATGGCGGCCAACCCCACCCCCGACCCCTCGCCAGCAGGAGACGGCATCCCGCGCCAGCCATCTTTTTTCAAAAAGAAAAACCCCAGCACCGCAAAAATCATCATGGGCGAATAGACCAGCCACCCGGCGCGGGCGCTGAACAACACATCGGAAAAATGCGGCCTGAACCAGCTGAATCCCTGCTCCTGATAACTATACACCACCCATTCGCCAGTGGCATATTTCCAATAGGCTAGCTGGAGGAAAACAAGCGCGCCACCCACCGCCGCCGCGAGTGCTATTTTTGAAAAATGATTTTTGAAAAATAAAAACCGCTCGCGCAAGGCAGCCCAAGAACCTACGCCCCACAACACGGGAATAACCGCCGAAATAATCTCTGTCGGGCGCGTCAAAACAGCCCAGCCGACAAGCAAACCAATCGCCGCCGCCCAGCCGAACGAGGGGTTTTGGTAAAAACGAATGGTGCCAAACAGCAGAAGCGCATAAAGCGTGAACAGCCAGTTGTGCGTCATCGCCCCAGTGATGGAGGCATATTCCAAGTAGTTGGTGCCAAACACGAGGGAGATGAGTACCGCTGCCACCACCCGGTCGGCAAAATACAATTTCAGTACTCGCCGCAAAAACCACAACCCGATAAGCGCCACCAGCAAGCTCCCCCAACTAATCGCCGCTTGATAGGGCAGCGAAAAACCATCTGCTGGGTATCCAAGCGGCTCGGCCAACAAGTGCGCGGCGGCAAACCAAGGCAAAAACTGCAACGCCTGCCCCATAGGGTATTTCATCACCCAATTGCCCGACGGGTGCTGATATGCCTGCCCCATGCCGGGGCCGGGGTAGTACTGCTGTTCCACTCCGCCCCACCAACCGAGTTGCTTCATGTCCTTGTAAATCAAGGCCGCAGGCAGATATAGGTAGTAGCCCGACACGTCCCAAGTAAGGGTCGCTTCGGTGCGTGACTGCTTCCATTTGGGGTAATAGAAGAGCGCGGCAGCTAAAATCAGAGCGGCACAAGACCAGTAAGCAAAGCGAGACATGAGGGTGGTTTGAAGGTTTGAAGGTTTGAAGGTTTGGGGGTTTGGGGGTTTGGGGGTTTGGGGGTTTGAGGGTTTGGGGGTTTGAGGGTTTGGGGGTTTGAAGGTTTGAGGGTTTCTGGTTTGAGGGTTTGGGGGTTTGAAGGTTTGAAGGTTTGAGGGTTTGAAGGTTTGGGGGTTTGAGGGTTTGGGGGTTTGGGGGTTTGGGGGTTTGAGGGTTTCTGGTTTGGGGGTTTGAGGGTTTGGGGGTTTCTGGTTTGAGGGTTTGAGGGTTTGGGGGTTTGGGGGTTTGAGGGTTTGAGGGTTTGGGGGTTTGGGGGTTTGGGGGTTTGAAGGTTTGAGGGTTTGACACTTTTTCGGGAATGTTCAGAAAAGCGTGTCAAACCTTCCTATATGTTTTCTTACACGGCAGACGTTGCACTCAAAGGAGCGTAAGTTATTGAAAACCAGATTCTGCGCCTCCGTGTCTCTGTGTTTTCTCATTGCCCGAATTGGGGCGACACAGTTTTGTGGACACTCTCCATCGTTAGCCTTTTTTCAACACCTTCATCTGCACAGGGTCCCAGTAAATGGCTTTCCCTTTTTCCGCGCTTGTGTTGCACAGCAACGAGGGCGCGGCAGCACGCAGGCCGAATGAGGCATCCTCGATGTTGGGTTTGCCGGAACGCACCGATTCGAAGAAATTGACCAGATGCGCATAGCGGTCGTCGTAGCCCGGTTCGGGCTTGAAAGTAATTGGTTCGCCGACGACGCGCTCTGTGGAGGCTTTGCCGTATTTGGCATCATACCATTTTTTGAATTCCTCTTTTTGTTTGGCCGAAAAACTGGTGTACGAATCATAGCCTCCGTAGCCATCGGTCAGGGGGCGCTTGAAGTGCTTGACGGTGAGTTCGTTCCAGCCCATTTCGATAAAGCCATCGGTGCCGACCAGCCGGAAAGCACCGCTTCCTCCCATGCCATCGGCCAGATTGGAGCGCAAGAAAAACTGGAAGGAGGCGTGTTGCGCTGTTTTGGGGTAGTCCATCAATCCCGTCATCAAGTCGTAAGCGTCGCGGCCGTCTTTCCAATAATTCAAATCGCCGAGTGCAAAAATGCGGGTCGGCCCCAACGAGCCGGTGATGGTGTGAAGGCCAGTGAGCAGATGGACGAACAAATCGCCCGCCACGCCAGTGCCGTAGTCCTTGTAATTGCGCCAGCGAAAAAACCGCGTCGCATCAAACGGGCGCTTGGGTGCGCCGCCCAGAAAACGTTCCCAATCCACCGTCGTCGGGGAGGCATCGGTCGGGATGGAATAGTTCCACGCGCCGCGCGATGTCCAGCGGTCGTAAGCAGCCTCCACGTATGTAAGTTCGCCGATGATGCCTGAAGCAATTTGTTTGCGTGCCTCCACCATGGCCACACTGCTGGCACGCTGACTGCCCACCTGCACCACCTTGCTGCTTTTTTGTTGCGCAGCGATGATTTTGTGGCCGTCCTCGATGCGTTGCACCATCGGCTTTTCGAGATAAACGTGCTTGCCTGCTTTGAGCGCCTCTATGGTGATTTGTGCGTGCCAGTGGTCGGGCGTGCAGACGAATACCGCGTCAATGTCGGGTCGGGCCAGCACCTCTCGATAGTCGCGGGTGGTGAAAAGACCATCGCCCCATTTTTCGCGGGCATATTCGAGGCGCCCGTCGTAGAGGTCGCAAGCAGCGGCGAGTTCCGTGCCGGGTATCCTTAGGGCAGTATCAATATCGTAGTGCCCGATGATGCCCGCGCCGATAAGCCCCAGCCGAATGTTGTCATTGGAAGATATGCGGATATCCGGGCGCAGGATGCGCGTTTCGTGTGCCAGCAAGTCAGTGCCCAGCGTGAGGGCTGCTGCCGCGCCGCTTGCTTTTTTGAGGAAATCGCGTCGGGAGGAGGAGTGCTTCATGGCGATGTTGAGTTGTTGGCTCGTTGAAGGCTTGCCCGGCCAAGCGCAGCGGACGGGGGTTGCGAAAAATAAACGGTGCTTCGCGGTCGAAACAGCGCCAAAAGTATTGGGAAAAAGTAAACATCGCCGACCCAAACGGTCAAAAAGTGAAGCCCAAGCTCAACTGCCTCAAATTCGGGGGCATTTCAGATTGTCGCAAGTATACCCCGATGAAAATGATTTGCGAGATTGCTTTGATTGACAACGGGCAGGTTCAAATCCTCCTTAATCTGGATATACTTGCGGCAATTTGAAATGCACCCGTTCAATTCCTCGATTTCATCCATCCACTCATCAACCCTTATTCTTGAACGGTTCCACTACCTGTTCCAAAAACCCGTGCGGGTATTTTTCCACTTCGGGGAATCCCAGCTCGATGTCGCGCCCGTCGTGGGGCATCCACACCGTGCCGAAAAGGTAGTCCCAAAGGCTGAGCGAGATGCCGTAGTTGACCCCGTAGCTGCCTTTCGGGAGTTCCTTTGAGTGGTGCCAGATGTGCATTTGCGGGTTGTTGAAAATATATTTCAACGGGCCGAGCGGCAGGTAGATATTGGCATGGTTGAGATGCCCGATGGTGAGCGCGAACAAATAGACGATGATGAAGTCCTGAATGCCGAAGCCGAGCATCGCCAAAGGCAGGTACTCAATAGTCCGATAGACGATGTTCTCCATGAAATGGTAGCGCAGGTGCGCGGCGTAGCCCATCTGCTGCACTGAGTGGTGCACCTTGTGGAATTGCCACAGCCACGGCGAGCGGTGCAGCAGTCGGTGGACATTCCAGTGAATGAAATCACGCAGGAGGAAGAGCAGCAGCATTTGCGCCCAGCCCGGCCAAGTAGCGATGTTGAGCGCCACGAGGTTGCGAACGCCAAAAACGTTTTTCAAAAAATCGTTGAAGGCTTCCGCCACCACGCTGGAAAGCGCCGCGTAGCCTACGAGCGAGAAGATGAACACGTTGAAAAACATATAAAACGTGTCGAGCCAAAAATCCTCGCGGATGCGCGGCTGGTTTTTGCGCCACGGGAAAAGCAATTCGAGCGCGTACACGGCCAATGAAATGCCGATGAGCCAATAGAAAAAATTGCCCCACGATGGGTTCAGCACCGTGTGCCAGAGGTAGTTGGCGTAGCCTTTAAAGTTGCTGACAAAAATTTCCCAATACTTCGTTCCCATAGTTATTTCACCACTTTCTTTCCTGCCTTGTTCCACGCGCCCATGCCGCCAGCGAGGTCGAAGACTTTTTCAAAACCTAACTTTTTCAATTGCTCGGAAGCAGATGCGCTGCGCCCTCCGACGGCGCAATAGACCATCACGGGGCGCTTTTTGTCCAAACGGCCCATTTTCTGGGCGAAATCGGCATCGTAAAAATTGTGATTCACCGCCCCTTCGATGTGGCCTTTGGCAAATTCGGCGGGGGTGCGCACGTCCACCAATTGGACGCTCTTGTCGCTTTGCAGCATTTTCTCAAAATCGTCGGCGCTGATGGCAACGGACTGTGCCTCCAGATGACCACACGAAATGCCTCCAAGCAGGAGCAGCAGGAAAAAAAGTTTTTGCATGACTGAATTTTTGTTCTTGAATGGCTCGTAGAAATGAGAACAAAATTAGCACAGTCGTGGGCGACTAATATGTGACATTTGTCACGAAAGGCCAAAAGAGCATACTATTGGACATTTTTCACACAACGCCACAACGATGTGAAGTGCAAAGCGCGTAGGGTCAATTCGTTGTGTCGTCGTGGCGTTGTGTGAAATAAAAATGTCCATTAGTATGTCAAAAGAGGCATATTCCTATTGTGTCGTGGGCCTGTATTCCTCAAGTGGGTCTTCGCCCTCCATCACCCAGCGACGCTTCTGCGTGTCAAAATGAACCTTGGGGTCGGGAAACTCAACATACTCTTCTTTGCCCGAATTTTGAGGATAGTATGGGGTGAGGTCTTCGCCTTTCACCATCTTGGCGAAGAGCATGGAGCCTTTCTTGGACAGCTCCGCTTCCGGCATTTTCCATGTGCGGAACACCTCGTTGTAGTAAGTGATGCTGTCGCCCGCCATGCGCAGGTGTATGCCCGTGGCGACGCGCTTGACTTGCAGGCTGGGCGCTATGCGGCTCACGAGCAGGTAAATATCGCCCGTCTTGGCATCTTGGTGATATAGGTCAATGCGGTGTTGGGTGGCGAGTTGGTCGTAGTATTCGTCGAATGCGGGAGCGAATTTGTTGTCGTGGGTAGCGCCTTTGGGCGGAAGTTTGCCAATATATCGAATGATGCTTTTCAGGGTTTGGCGCTCCAGCGCCTCGTCGGGTTTTTTTCCTATGGTTTGTTGGCAAGCGGCAAACAAAAATGGGAGCAGGATAAGGAGTGCGTATTTCATATTGCGGAGATGTTTTTCGCAAAAAAAGTCAATTTTTCAAAATCGGGTGGGCAACAAAAAAACAGGAGCCATCACCTCCCCAAATCGGGACGGGATGGCTCCTGTCTGCGTCAGATGAAGTGGCTGAGCCACCGAGCGATTAGTATTTCGTGTTGACCGGGTTGAACTCAGCCCAGCCGTTCGTCCAGTCGTTGCCAGCGAAAGCGCCGCGGTGCGTCACGGCGTTGAAGAAGCCTGCGCGGTTTGGCTCGCTGAATTTCGGGTTGGTGAACGCGGCGCCAGTTGCCGCATCGCCCGAAGTAACCACGAAGTTGGGGTTGCTCGGATATTGGTCGGCAAGGCGAGTGCCAAAGAACCATTCGGGATTGATGCCCACGCCTTGGTGGGTGGCATCGGAAGCAGGGCCGTCAATGACGGTGTTGGCAGATTTCCAGTAGGCTTCCACGTCAGCCACCGTCACGCCAGAGCCGGCGTTGAAAGTGGTGGCGTTGGCGGTACCTACCAAGATGTTGTTAGCCAACACGCCAGTGCCGCCTTGGTACTGAGCCGTCACAGAAGCTTGGTTGAAACGAAGGCCGCGCGGGAAGCCGGTGAACACAGAGTTGAAGATGGACACAGCCGTGCGGCGACGCAAGTCAATGGCGTGAGCGTAGTTGGCGTTGCCCGTGGAAGTGCCCGTCTTGATGGGGCCAAGCACGGTGATGTTGGAGAAAACGCCAGTGGTGTAAGGCTGCACGTCGTTGTCGTTCGGGCCGTTGTCGCACTCGAAGCCATTGGATTGCGATTGGTCAGCAAAACCGGGGTAGCGCACGGCGAGGCCGTGCTGCACGTTGCCGCTCCAGCCGAAGTCCACGTCGAAGTCGTCGTCCCAAGTGCAGAACGACACGAGGTATTTGCCGTTGACCGTGCCGCCGAACCATTCGAAGCCGTCGTCGCCACCAAAGGAAACCATGCAGTATTCCATTTCGGTGCCGCGGCCCACACCACCCAACGTGATGGAGTTGGTCTCGTTGTTGGGCGTAAGTTCGATGCCACCAAACTCAACACGCACATACTTGAGCGAGCCGGAGCTCTCGTTGTCGAATTGCGTAGAGTTCAAGGTGCCAAAAGTCACGGCAGGCGTGATGCCTTCGATAGCGGGGTCAGGCTGGTTGCAGTTGGCGCGGCCAAGAATGACCAAGCCACCCCAGTCACCACGGTCGCGGATACCTTCTGCTTGGCTGGAAGTGAACACGATGGGCTTGTCAACGGTGCCGTTGGCCACGATGCGACCACCTTTGTCAATAATCAACGTAGCGCGGGTGCGCTTGTCGCCGAAGATAACAGTGCCCGGCTCGATGGTGAGCGTCTGACCGTCGCGGACGAACACTTGTCCTTCAAGCAGATATTTTTTGTCAGCAGTGAGCGTGCGAGTTGTGAGGTTGCCCGTCAATTTGACCACGTCATCGGTGGGGGGAGGCGTTACAATTGGGTCATTCTTATCCTTGCAGGAGACAATAACCATAAGGGTAGCGATACCCAGAATGCTCAGAAAATTTTTCATAACGAGGTGATAAAAATTTGTGTGTGAATGAGTTTGTTATTTGTTCAAATCGTAGGAGAAAGATAGATTGATAAGCTGGCCACGCCGGAAAGTGAATATCGGGTGGTCAACATCTGTGACTTTCTCGTTCCGGTCAGAGTCTTGGAAGAAACGGAAAGGCGCATCCAAGAGGTTTTGGATACCCAACTTGTAAGAGGTGCGTGCGCCGACGCGCTTCGTGATAGTTAGGTCAAGGCTGTTGCGCGACAGTTCGTAGATGGTGGGGAAGAGGACATCGCCCACCGAGAAGATGCGGTCGCCGAAGATGTTGTAGACAAGGCTGCCCGATAGGCCAATGTTTTGTTGGTCGTAGTAGAGCGCAAAGTTGACGATGTAGGGCGACTGGCCTTGCAAGGGGCGCACGCGCTGCTGTGCCGTAGCAGTTGCGCCCAAATCAACCTCTGAGCGAATGATGGAAGCGTTGGCGTTGATGGCGAAATTGTCGAGGAAGGGGCTGTTGGTCACGCCGCGCAGCGATTTGCGCAACTCTACTTCCACGCCATAGTTCCGCGCATAATCGGCGTTGATATAGGTGAAATTGGGTTGCTCGGTCGTGATGATGGTTCTGTTCTCGATGGGGTCGTTGAAGTATTTGTAAAAAGCCCCTATGCTGAACGTCTCGCCCACACGTGGGTAAATCTCGAAGCGCAAATCAAGGTTGTCAATCGTGGCGGGATTGAGGTCGGGGTTGCCCACGCGACCTGCCTCCAACTTGTAATCGTAGAAAAGGAAGGGAGCCAATTCGCGGAATTCAGGGCGGTTCACCGTGCGGCTGTAAGCCAAGCGCAATACCGAATTCTCATTGATATTGAAACCGGTATTGATGAAGGGCAATGGGGAAAGCACCTCATTTTTCACTTTTATCTCCTCGAAGTCATTGTTGCTGTTCACGCGCTGAACGTTGTACTCGCCGCGAATGCCCAGCGAAACATCGAAACGACCTAAGGGCAAATCCGTCCCGACATATCCGGCAGTGGTCAAGCTGTTGGCATCGTAAGAGTCAATGGGGCGGGTGCCTTCCTCGATGACGAAGCCATCCTGTGTGCGGATATTTTCTTTGCTGAAAATCCTGTCAAGCGGCAGCTCGGAAAGCTGCTGGCCGATAATCGGGTCAAAGAAACCGGGATACAGGTAGGAAAGGTAACGAGACTCGAAATCGCGGTAGCGATAGTCAAAATAGTACCCGCCTTTAAGATTGGATTTTTTGCCATCCACGCCCGCGAACGACCAAGTGTAATCCAAACCGTGATTGGCCGACACCTCGAACATTTTGCCATAGTAGCGCCCTGTCTCGAAGAGGTTCGACGAAGGCGGCAGCTGCATGATGAACGGACGCTCCGTCTGGCCGCCCGGCTGATAGGTACGGAAGCGGCGCAAATCCGGCTCCAGCTCGCGGAGGAAGCTGCCGCCTGCCACCCAATGCAAATTTCTGCTGGGGGTCAGTTCGTGCGTGCCCTCAAACTGTCCGGTATAGATAGAGCGGCTGCGATAGCCGAGCAGATAGTTGCTCAGGTTGTCGCCTGGGCGCTGAATGAAGTCGAAGCCCCGACGGAGAATAGTCTCGTTTTCGCCGATTTGGTTGAAGAGGTTTTTGAAGCTGATGCTATTGCGTTCATTTAGGCGCAATTTCCAGTTGGAAAGCACGCTGATGCGATTCTGCTTCTCATACACTTGGTCATCAAATTGGAAGCGCACGTCAATCGGATTGGTGCGGTCTTCCCATTCAAAATAGCGGTAGAAATCGCGCAGGTAGTATTGGAAGCTCGTAGAGTAGTTGACCGTGGTGAGCGTGGTGAGGCGCTTGCTGCCGAGCGCCAAGTTGCGACCGAGGCTCAGACCTACCGAATAGTCAGGCGATGCGGTGCGCTCTGTGGGGTTGAAATTGTTGGGCAAGGTATGCGCCGCATCTTGGCGGATTTGCGCATTGCGGGCCGACGACTGTAAGGTGCGCGTATCGGGGAAGTTGCCCGGCAATTGCCGAAAACCACTGTCGAAACCCAAGAAGTCGGTGGGCGAGCCTTCGCTTTGGAAGTAAGGCTTGCCTGTGGTGCCTTGGCGATAGCCAAGCCCCACGTTGATTTTGGTGAAATTTTTCTCCACCTCGTCAATGGTGAACAATTTGATGACACCTCCCGCAAAGTCACCGGGCAAGTCGGCTGAACCCGATTTGTAAATCAACATCCGGTCGAGCACGCTGCTCGAAATGAGGTCGAACGAAAACGTGCGCTTGTCCACCTCGGTGCTCGGCGCCGTCACGTTGTTAATCATCACATTGTTGTAGCGCTCGCTCAAGCCGCGAATCATCACGAAACGGTTGTCAACAATCGTGATGCCCGGCACGCGCTGCAACACTTGAGCGGCATTGTTGTCCTGCGATTTGGCAATTTGCTGGCTCGATACCCCGCTCACCACCTGCTTGGCTTGCTTCACCTCCAACAATACCGCCGCCACCGTGTTGGTTTTGCGGTATTCCACGATGGTGACTTCATTGAAAACAAAAGCGGCAGTGGAGAGTACGACATCAAGTGTTTGTTTTTCGTCGGGTTTGATTTCTACACCCGTGATGGTCTTCTCGTCGTATCCAGTGTACGAAATCGAGACATTGTAAGTGCCGGGCGGCACGTTTCGCACTGAGTAGAAGCCATCAAAATCTGAAATAGCGCCCAATAAATCAGCGCCTTGCAAACGAATGGTGGCGCCGATGAGGGTTTCTTTGGTTTCGCCGTCAATGATGACGCCTGAAAGGGTACCGTTTTGGGCTTGAATGAAGGAAACAGAGGTCAGGAAGGAAAAGACTAACGCAAAAATTAGACGTGAATTCATCACATGAAGGGCTGTTAAAAAATTTGCTGCAAAGGAACTGCACCAATGTTAAGCCCATGTTAAGTTTGCATTAAGTAATTACCCTCGCCCACTGCCTGTCGGCCCGATGCCCCCCGGCACCCCGTCGGTTGGAGGCGATTGATTGGGGTCGGGGCGCGTGCTGTCCAGAAAGCGCCACGACACCCCAAAGCGAAGCCCGCCGAACGGCTGCGGGTAGTAGGCCGTCTGATAAAAAACCGATGTCTTGTTGAAGTTGGTCATAAAATTCTCATACCGCACAAACCCCCTGAGCGACTGCACTTTGAAAGCCACGAACAGGTCGAGCCACGGATACGGTTTTTGCGTCAGCGTGTCTTGCAAGTGAAATTGCCAAGTGAGTGGCTGATAGCCATCGGGGCGAAAATCGCTGTTGATTCGGAAATCGGCGCCTGCATCGAATTGAAGTCGTTTTTTGAATATTTTTCCCGAAAAATAAAGGCTGTTTTTGGAGAACCAACGCGGCAAGCGCACCAAATCCGCACGAGTGCTTTGCTGCAAAGCCACCGTGTTGTCGAGGTGGAGCGGGCCGAAGCGAACGTCCTCGCTCACAATAAACTGCACCACCTGCATGGGCGACGTTGTTTGCGTCGCCACACCCGCTTGATTGTAGTAGAGGTAATTGCTGACGAGATGTGCCCGCGCCGTCATGGACAGGCCGATGAACGGTAGGGAATAGGTGGCGTAGAGGGTGTTTTCCACTGGTTTTTCAAAATTATTTTGCCAAAACAACCGCTGGCTCACAAAAAGGCGATAGTGCAACAGCGACGGCGGGCGGCGCTGGCTCAACAAACCCGCTCGCAACTGCCCCACCTTGCCCAAGCCCAACGCCAATTCACCACTCACCTGATACTCCCCGAAGTTGGCGAGCATTCCGAGACTGCCCTTGGCATAGAGCGCAAAACCATCGGAAGGCGTGATGGAAAAATCGCCCGTCAGAAACAGGTTGGAAAAAGACGAGTCGAGCGGTTCTTGCTTCACTTTGAAAAAAGTATGCGCCACCCCCACCGATAGCACATCGGAAGGTCGCCCCCGGCTTTTGGTCTTGAAAGTGCTGATTGCGAATGTGTTGTCCACACGGTGCATAGAGGCGAAATGCCGGATGCCGCGCCTGTCCACGAAAAACGTGTCGAAGAAAAAAGAATCTTGCGCCAGATTGGCATCGCTGAATTTGAAGCTCTCCTGCTTCCATGCCAGCGTGTGCGTGGCCCGCAAGGCGCGGCGGCCAGCCTCGTCGTCGCCGGTGAATTTCAGGTGTTGGGTCAGTTGCAAGGTTTGGTCGGCCAAGCGACTGGCTGCTCGCTGGTCGGGCAGGCGAATTTCGGCATTGATGGGGCCAGCGAATTGACCATCGCCGAACACCGTGTCGCTCACGATGCCGCCATTTTCCTGCTGTCGCATCACGTTTTTGGAAAAAATGGCAAACCCGTCATAGCGCGAGCCTTTGGGCAGCCACACCCCGAAAGAGAGACTGTTGTGCCGATTGCGTTGGTAGCGATATTGCCCTGTGTGATTGATGCTGCGGTAGTCGAGCGAAAAGTTGGCCCCCCCCTCGAAGGTGCGCGAAAAAAGGGCATTCAACATTCCCTGTTGCTGGTTGGCTCCCTGCGAAAAAAACACGTCGCTGAATGCGCGGGCATCGCGGTAAAAACGCAAGTCCTCGGGTTTCACTCGATAGAGGTCGAAAGCGTGCTCGCCAAAGTCGAATCCGCGTCGGGCCGGCAATTCGAAGAGCAAGGGCCGCGCCGACGAGCCGAGGTTGCCCAAAGTGCCCCAATCAATCAGTTGCCGCCGCCGCGCCGGGTCGTACATCCTAAAATCACGGTCGGGCAAGGTATCGTCGGCAGGGTAGTTGCGTTCGGGCGTGAGGGCAAACGTGTAGAACAGCGCCGAAGTGTCCGGTGGCGGAGGCGGAGCAGGCGCCCCATCCTGCGCATTCGAGCACAAGGGCAAGAGGCACATAGCAAACGACCAAAAGCAGGATTTCCGAGGCAGCCATTGCCCCGGAAATCCCTTTGTTGTCCGATGTGAATCGTTTTTTATACTTTGATTCGCCGGGATTTGTCGGATGGCCATGATTAATGTCCTTGTTTTTGAACAGATTGCGCACTTGACCATGCTCAAAACTTGGCGGTGCGAAATTTCCCAACCCAATGTGAAGGTTTGCGGTGAAAACTTAGGCAGGACAGCAGACATTGAATTTTTGACAGGATTTACAGGTTCAATGAGGTGGCCTCGCCGCCAAAAATCCTGTAAATCTTGTAAATCCTGTCAAAAACCTATAAGCCTGTCAACCGAGTCTTATACGCCTGGGGCTGCTTAAGTTTTTACGGTTTGCGAACAATAACGCGGCAGGCGGCTATCCGTTGCCTCAACCCAGCACCGCCGGGTTCATGCCCATCGTGCTGAAACCGCCGTCGTGGAAGAGGTTTTGCATGGTCACATAGCGCGTGTAGTCGCTGAAAAGCATAATGCAGTAGTTCGCACAATCCTCCGCAGGTGCATTGCCGAGCGGCGACATCTTGTCGGCATAGTTGAAAAACTCGTGAAAGCCCTTCACGCCTTGACCAGCCGTCGTCATGGTGGGCGATTGAGAAATGGTGTTCACGCGCACCTTTTTGGCCGTGCCGAAATGGTAGCCAAAAGAGCGGGCAAAAGATTCGAGCAGCGCCTTGGACTCGGCCATTTCGGAGTAGTCGGGGAAAACGCGCTGCGCGGCGATGTACGACAGCGCCACGATGCTGCCCCAGTCGTTGATGGCATCGAGCTTCCACATCGTCTGCATCATTTTGTGAAACGAAATGGCGCTCACGTCGAACGTCTTTTGCATCCATTCGTAGTTGAGGTCGGTGTAGGATTTGCCTTTGCGCACGTTGACCGACATTCCGATGGAATGCAGCACGAAATCCACCTTGCCGCCGAAATGCTCCATACTTTTTTGGAACAGCTGCTCCATGTCTTCCAAAGAAGTCGCGTCCGCAGCGACGACGGGCGCCTTGCATTGCTCAGCCAGCACATTGATTTGCCCCATGCGCATGGCGACGGGGGCGTTGGTCAGCACGATTTGCGCGCCTTCTTCCACACAGCGCTCTGCTACTTTCCATGCGATGCTTTGATTGTCCAGCGCACCGAAGACGATGCCCTTTTTTCCTGCGAGAATGTTGCTCATACAGTCGAGAGAGTTTGAGTGATAAGGTCAGTCGGGCGGCAAAGATAGAAAAGCGGTTGGTTGTAGCACTTAGCTTTGATTGGCTGCCATGGAACAAACACTCTATGCCGCAGCATACCACGCCCCCCCCGTCAAACCTCCTGCCGCAGCACCTCCAACGGTGGCTTGCGTACCACCTCGCGGCTGTTGAACAGCCCGATAACGACCGTGATAAACGTGATGCTTAAAAAAGTGATGCCCAACGGCACCCAATTCGCCTCAAAGGGAATTTTAAAAGCAAATTTCGCCAAAGCCCAAGCCCCTGCCACCGAAAGGCCAACCCCCGCCAGACAAGCCAACGCACCCAACAGGAAATACTCCAAAGCATTGATGGCCAGTATCTGCCGGCGGCTCGCACCAAGTGTGCGCAACAAAACGCTCTCGCGGATGCGGGCAAATTTCCCCTGATAAATCGAGCTCACCAGCACCAGCAGCCCCGTCAATATGCTGAACAGCGCCATGAACCGAATCACAAACGAAACCTTGCCCAACACCTCGTCCACCGACTTCAAAATCTGCGTCAGATCAATGGCCGACACGCCGGGATAACGCCGCACCAACTCGCTCTGAAACCGCGCCGATTGCTGCGTGCTGTCCACCCGCGACACCACGACGTGAAACTGGGGCGCCCGCTCCAGCACACCCGTCGGAAACACCACAAGAAAGTTGGTTTGCACTCGATTGAAATCCACCTTGCGGATGCTACCCACCTCCGTCTCAAGCCGCGCACCCTGCACGTTGAAGACGAGTTTGGTGCCGATTTTAGCCTTCATGCTGCGCTGAAGCCCGTCGGAAATGGAGACCTTGACAGGCCGACCGGGCGTGTGCGTCCCCGTCCAAGCGCCTTCCACCACCTGCTCCGTATCAATCAGCGTGTCGCGGAACGTGACGCGATACTCGCGGTCCCACACCCAGCGCGGCAGCGCGTTCGTGCTATCCGCCTCGTCCTGCGATTTGGTGCGGCCATCAATCGCCTCAAGACGAGTAGTCACCACCGCCACCTGCTGCATCAGCGGCATCCCACTCGCGCGCACCAACGCCGCCACGCTATCCTTGTCAGCAGTTTGGATGTCGAAAAGAATCATGTTCGGCTGATTGCCACTGCCCGAAAACTCGACCTGCTTGAGCAACATGCTCTGAATCAGGAAAAGCGTGGAAAGCAACATGGTGCCCAAGCCAATGGTGACGACCAGCAAAATGGTCTGATTTTCAGGACGAAAAAGATTCGCAATGCCCTGCCGAGCAACGTAACTCCATTTTTTGGGAAAATACCTGCGCAGCAAAAACGTCAGCAACCTTGCAATGCCCCACAAAATCAAAAACGCCGCGGCGATGCCGCCCATGAAAAAAAGCGTCTCCTTCCAATCCTTCACAAGCCACCAAGTGAACCCGAAAATGGCGAGCAAAATGAGCGAGTACACCGCCCACCGCAACAAGCGATTATCGTCCTCCTGCTCCCCAAAAGAAACCCGCAACGTCCGCAACGGAGAAGTTCTCAAAATTCCAGAAAGTGGAATTAGCGCAAACATCACCGCCACCGACAAACCCAAAGCCATCCCCTGCGCCACCGAAGCCCAAGAAAAATCGGTGCTCACCTGCTCAATCGGCAATAAATCACGCGCCACCCAAGGCAACAACTTCTGGATGAGCGACCCTCCCAAGGCACCTATCACGGCCCCCAACAAACCGATGCCAGCCACCTGCACCAAGTACACATAAAACGCCTTGCGCCCACTCGCGCCCAAACATCGCAGAATGGCCACCGTCGGCAATTTGTCCTTGATGTAAATATGAACCGCGCCCGCCACCCCGACGCACCCCAACAAGAGCGCAATGAAACCCACGAGATTGAGAAAGGTGCCAAAATTGCCAAAGGCAGCGCCGATGCTGCGCTTGCGACTGTTCACCGTATCCCAGTTAATATTCGCCTTTTCCAACTCTTTTTCAAAAGGTTGCATCAAAGCATCCACGTCCGTGCCATCAGCCATTTTGTAAAAATACTGATAGTCCACCCGGCTGCCACGCTGAATAAGCCCCGTCGAATCGAGCCAAGCGGCAGGGATAAAAACAACCGGCGCAATGCTGCTGGCGATGCCCGCCCGACCGGGCGAGGAAAGCAGCTCGCCCTCCACGACAAAAGTCACATTGCCCACCTGAATGCTGTCGCCGGGCCGAATATCGAACTGAAGCATGAGCGCATGTTCGACCAATGCCCTCCTCCCCTCGCGGAAAGTTTGCCACGAGTTTTCAGGGCTGCTCTTCCATTCCCCATAGAAAGGATATTCGCCTTCGAGCGCACGAATTTGCGAAAGCCGAGTGCCGCCATTTTTGGGAAAACGCACCATGCTCATGAAATTCGTCACCTGCGCCATCTCCGAACCCGGCATCTTGAATTTCCACAAAATGGAATCTGTAGCAGGCTGATTCGCATCCAACAAAAGGTCAGCGCCAAGCAAAGTTTTGGCCTCTCGGTCAATGTCGGCGGTCAAGTTGACAGAAAAGGAACGAACCGCCGTCAGCGCCGCAATGCCGACCGTGATGGCAGATATGAAGAGCAGGAGGCGGGCGCGGTTGCGACGGCTATCGCGCCAAGCCATTTTCAGAATAAAACTCATTTTTTATCAAAGAGGGTGGGACGGTAGAAGACAGAAGGAGATGCTTGATGTCCATCTCCGAAATCCGCTACCCATACAGCCCCCCTAAACGGCCAAAGGTGAGGAGGGTTGAGGTCATTTTGGAAAAAACGGATGAAATGCCAGTAGTCATAGATAAATAAGGCCACTAAGCCCCTTGCCTCACTCCACGATTACTTCATCAATGAACAACCAAGCACCATTGCCCGCACCTGCGGCGTTTTCAGGAATGACGCCGAATGTTTTGGCCACGAATTTCAAATAGCGCCCTTGTGCTCCCGGAGTGTCCAGCACCACCGTCTCCACCGTGATGCCCTCCATCGTTTCAGCTGGTATCTCCCTGGAAGCCAACAACCTGAACTGCTGGCCGTCGTCAGACACATATATTTCCACTCCGCGTGGCGGGTAAATCCACGAAACTTTGCTATTGACAAAATGGGTGGTCACACGGCTGAAGCTCGTGGGCTTGCCCAAGTCAATCACGGGGTCAATATCGCGGTTCACCAGACCGACCCAATTGCCCCAAGTTTTGATGTCGCCCGTCACCCCGTTGGTCAGGGCATACTGTTCCCCTCCGTCGTATTTGTCGGGTATGCGCGCAAGAGTGTAAGGTTTCCCACTTGCTTTGTGCACGAGATATGCCACGGTGCGCACCTTGCCCATTTGTTTTTTTCCTTCAAAGACCGCTGCTTTCACCGTCGTGTTTTGAGCAATGGCAAACGGCTCCTTGTACCTCTTTGAAGTCGGCGTGGGTTCGCTTCCATCAGTGGTGTAGCGAATCTGGAGCACGGGGTCAATGGCCGACAACGCGACCTTACCGCCTGAAAAAGAAGTGGATATGTCAAAATAGCTTTTGGCGTAATTCACCCCCATTGCGTCGAGCCGCGCAAAATGCGCCCGAAGGCGGCGCGCAAAATCAGGCCAGTCCTTCTTTTCCTTGGCCGACCAAGCGATTTCGGCCACTGCACAGGCGCGGGGGTAGGTCATATATTCCACATAGTCGGGCGTTTTCATGTACTCCGTCCACACGTTGGCTTGCACGCCGAGTATGCGCACCGCCTCTTCGGGGCTGAGCTCCGCCGGCACCGGCTCGTAGCTATACACTTTTTCCAAGGTGAGATGCCCCCCAATAGCGACAGGCTCGGTGTTGGGGTCGCTTTGGTAATAGTCGAGATAGACGTGCGAGGTGGGCGTCATGATGGCATCGTGACCCGCTTTGGCCGCCGCGATGCCGCCCTCCGTGCCGCGCCAGCTCATCACCGTGGCAGAAGGCGCAAGCCCCCCTTCCAATATCTCGTCCCAACCGATGAGTTTTTTGTCGCGCCGCGCCAGCATGGCCTCTGCCCGGCGAATGAAATAGCTCTGCAACTCATGCTCATCTTTCAAGCCTTCCTGCTTCATGCGTTTTTGGCATTTGGGGCAGGTTTGCCAGCGCGTTTTGGGGCACTCGTCGCCGCCAATGTGGATATAGGTGCTTGGAAACAAGGCGCATACCTCTTCCAGCACCTCGTCCAGAAAAACGAATGTTTTTTCGTTGCCCGCACAAAAAACATCTTCAAACACGCCCCATTTCGTCGCGGCCTGATAGGGGCCACCCGTGCAGCCCAATTCGGGGTAGGCCGACAGGGCAGCCAGTGCATGGCCGGGCATTTCGATTTCGGGTATCACGGTGACGAATCGCTGACGCGCATATTCCACCACCTCTTTCACCTCCTCCTGTGTGTAGTAGCCGCAGTAGGGCTTGCCGTCGAAGCGTTGCGGTTGGTCAGAGTAGTGCCCCACGAGCGTCTCGGAGCGACAAGCGGCGACTTCCTGAAGCCGGGGGTGCTTTTTGATTTCGATGCGCCAGCCTTGGTCTTCGGTAAGGTGCCAGTGAAAGGTGTTGAGTTTATGCGCCGCGAGCAGGTCAATGTATTTTTTGACAAAGGAAACGGGGAAGTAATGCCGCCCCACATCGAGGTGAAGCCCGCGATAGGAAAAACGCGGCGCGTCGTCAATCTTGCAGCACAGCGCCTGCCATGCGGCGGATGCTGCGTTGATTCCCGGCGGAAAAATCTGCCGAAGGGTTTGCACGGCATAAAAAGCCCCGGCAGCGGTGCGCGCACGGATATAGATGGCGGTTGGGGTTATTTCGAGTTGATACCCCTCGGCGGATGCGATGCTCGATTCTGGCAAAAAATAAATGGCGTTCTCCGTCGGCCCGCGCATATCTTGCTGGATGGACTGACTGACCAATCGGAAACCAGCCCCTTGCTCAACCAAAGCAGCGAGGTAACGCGCAGCCATTGCCCAATCGTCCATCCCATTCGGCACAAAGACACGGGTATCTGCGGTCAGCGTGAAATAACCAGAAGTAGTCGTCACCGACAGCGGCTGAGGGACGAGATTCAAGGCAGGCTTTTTTTGGCAGCTCTGGTTGAATGCAAGGAGACCCAGCAAGAATAGCGTAAAGAGCAGGCGCAATTTCATGGGCAAATAGTGTTGGGAGAAAAAATAATGCTGCCAAGTTCTTGAAAGTCATCAAATTCAAGGTATAAATTTGAAGCAACCATTCAACAACTCTCTACGCTATGAAAAACAATTCGCTGGCCTACCTGCTGTTGGCACTGTTTCTCTCGTTTTCAGGTCTTTATGCGCAAAAAAACTGGGTTTTTCAGAAAGAAAAAGATGGCGTTAAAGTGTATAAACGCAAAGTGGACGATGGCTACGAGCTCAAATTGGTAGCAGTGTTCAACGCCGCCCCGGCAGCCATGTTGGCGCTGTTCAACAATGTTGCCGAATACCCGAAATGGGGCTATCGGGTGGCACATTCGGAATTGTTGAAACGGGTGAGCGCCACAGAGTTCTACTATTACTCTCGCTTCTCGTTCCCTTGGCCCTTGGAAGACCGCGACGTGGTGATGCGCACCACTATCACGACCGATGCCAAAACCAATGCAATTACGCTTTCGTCGCGTGCCGTGCCGGATTTCATCCCTGAAAAACAAGGCATCGTACGGGTGAGAAAGGCCAACGTGACTTGGAAACTATCTGCCCAAACCAGCGCCTCGATAGAGGGGGAATACTACCTGAGCACCCACCCAGGCGGCATATTGCCAGATTGGACGGTGAACCTCGCCAATGATACCGGCCCGATAGAAACCGTGCAAAAAATGAAAAAACTGCTGAGCGAAGAGCGGTACAAAAACGTGAAGCAACTCAGCAAATCACCGCACCTTCCTGATTGACCGGAGAGATAAACACCTCGCTTTCCACCTTGTGTTTGGCAAATGCCTGCCGCATAGCCAAAGCCGCGTTTTCGGCGACCAAGCTATTGGCACTCAGTGCAAACACCGAAGGCCCAGCCCCCGAAATACTGCACCCCAGCACGCCCTCGGCAAGCGCAGCCTCCTTCACCTCGTAAAACCCCGGAATCAAGCCCGCCCGTTGAGGCTCCACGATTTCGTCCTTCAAACTGCGCCCGACAAGGCCGATATCCCCGTTGAAAAGACCAACGATGAACCCGCCCACATTGGCACTTTGGCGCACATATTTGTCCATCGGCACTTCGGGCTTCAAGATGGCGCGGGCGCTTTTGGTCATGATTTCGATATGAGGATAGACGACCGTGACGTAGAGGCCACGCGGCGTGTGCAGCCGATGCACATCGAGTGTGGCCCCGTCGCGGATGAGCACGATGCCCCCTATCATGGAAGGCACCACATTGTCGGTGATGAAACTGCCAGTCGCCATTTGCTCGCCCGCGCAGGCGAAGGGCAACAACTCACGCTTGCTCAGTCCCGTGCGAAGCAGCTCGCTCACCGCCAACGCAGCAGCTACCGCGCTGGCGGCACTGCTGCCAAGCCCACTGCTGAAAGGCATTTTTTTGTGGATTTCAAGCTCTACGCCGCGCTTGGACTCGCCCAGATGTTGCATCAATCGCAGGGCTGCCACGCCTGCGGTGTTCCGTTCCACTTCGTAGGGCAGCTTGCCGCCATGCCCCGTTATTTTTGTGATGCGCAAGCCCGGCGTGTTGCTCTTGCGAGCAATCACCTCGTCGCCCGGTCGCTCTAGCGCCAGCCCCATGATGTCGAACCCTACCCCTATGTTGCCGACGGTGGCCGGCGCGAATGCTTTGATGCCCATTTTATACCTTGATTCGTTAGGATTTCTTAGATGAACATGCTCGGTGTTCTTGATTTTTAGCAGATTGCGCTTTTAGCCATGCCCAAAACTTGGCGGTGCGAGGTATATATTGTTGGTTTTATCCAACCCCTTGTTCGGGATTGGCCCCCTGTATGCCTTTGAAATAGTTCCATAGATATTCCATGTCAGCCGCTTCGTCGTCGGAAGGATAAAAGAGTTGAGGGTCGAAATGCACTTCTTTGGTGGCCCAATTGAAGGTGCAAAGACATATCGGCACCCCTGCGAGCCGCGCTATATGGTAAAAACCCGTTTTGAACTTGTCCACTTTTTTGCGCGTGCCTTCTGGTGCCAAAACGAGGTGCAGCCGCGGCTCTCGCTGGAAAGCCTCCACTGTCGCCGACACAAAATTGCTGCTCTTGGAACGGTCAACCGGGATGCCCCCCAACCAGCGAAAAAACACGCCAAACGGCCACTTGAAGATGGTGTGCTTGCCCACATAATTGGCTTTGCATCGGTAGGCGCTATTGACCAAAACGCCGACAGGAAAATCCCAGTTGGACGTGTGCGGCGCGACGGCTACGACGACCTTCGCCAAGTCGTAGGGATATTGGCCGGTAATTTTCCAGCCCCACAAGCGCAGGATAATTTTGCTGAGCCAGCTAAGCATAAGATAGGATTTGAAATGCGCCCTTTTTGAGCGGCGAAGGTCGGTATTTTTTGAATTTGGGCGATACCCGCTCGCACTAACCTGCAATCGTCACATTCTTTGTCTCGGTGAAAAAACGCATCGCATCCCAGCCGCCCTCTCGCCCCACGCCTGAGTTTTTTACACCGCCAAATGGGGTGCGCAAATCGCGCAGCAGCCAGCAGTTGACCCACACGATGCCCGCTTGCAGCTCGGCGGCAAAACGCTGCGCCCGCGAGAGACTGTTGGTCCACACCGTCGCGCTGAGACCATAAGGGACACCATTGGCAAGCACAAGCGCCTCGTCGTCAGCGTCGAACGGCTGGATGGTGACAACAGGGCCAAATATCTCTTCCTGATTGGTTCGGCACGCCAAAGGCAATCCCTCTATCACGGTGGGGGCAATGAACCATCCGCCTGCCAAATTTCCCGGCAAGCGCACTTCCTTGCCGCCGGCTATGACGCTGCCGCCTTCTTGCTTGGCGAGCTCGATGTAGGAGAGAATTTTTTCAAAGTGCATTTTTGAGACCACCGCGCCGTGGCGGCTTTCAGGGTGCATGGGGTCGCCGATTTTCAAGGCATTCACCCGCGCCACGAAGTCTTTTTTAAATTTTTCAAAAATGGAGCTTTCAACGTAAATTCTTGACCCACACAGGCAAATTTGCCCCTGATTGCTAAACGAGGAGCGCACGGTGGTATCCAGCATTTTGTCGTAGTCACAGTCGGCAAAGATGAGGTTGGGGTTTTTGCCGCCGAGTTCGAGGGAAAGTTTTTTGAACATGGGCGCGGCGATTCGCGCGATTTCCGCCCCAGCGCGCGTGCTGCCCGTGAACGAAATGGCCTTGATGTGCGGATGCCGCACGATGGCTTCGCCTGCTTTGGGGCCGAGGCCGTGCACGATGTTGAGCACGCCCGGAGGCAGCCCGGCCTCGTTGCAAATTTCGCCCAACAAAAAAGCGGTAAGTGGCGTCACCTCAGAAGGTTTGCCGACCACGCAATTGCCCGCTGCAAGGGCAGGCGCAATTTTCCAAGTAAACAGATAGAGCGGCAGGTTCCACGGGGAAATGCAGCCCACCACGCCGAGCGGCTGGCGGAGGGTGTAGCTCAACACGCCGGGCATTTGGTGGCTCTCGGAGGCAAAATGAAGGAGCGCGGTGGCAAAAAACTTAAAATTGAGCGCCGCGCGCGGGATGTCCACCGTGCTGGAAGCGAAAATGGTCTTGCCCGAGTCGAGCGTCTCGGCTTCTGCCAAGCGGTGAAGATGTCGCGTGATGCCGTCGCTGATGGCGCGGAGTATGTCGTGGCGTTGTTCGAGCGGCAGAGCGGCCCAAGCAGGGAAAGCGGTGGTGGCGGCTTGTGTGGCAGTTTCCACGTCCGTCGCGTCGGAGTCTGGTATTTTCCCAAAAATCTCGCCTGTGGCCGGGTTGTGATTGTCGAGGTACTGCCCGCTGGCGGGCGGCACAAATTTTCCGCCGATGTAATTCTGAATGACTTGCATGACACTAATCGAATGAGGTGTTTGGTCGGATAAGGCAACCGGGAAAAAACGGCAATGTGAGCATTTTGCCGAAAAAAGCATTTAAGTCCGCACAAACCTACCGACTTTTCCCCCGCCAACTAAAAAGACTTACTTCTCTCCTATGATTCTTTCCATCCAAGATGTAGTAAAAACCTACGGCAGCCACACCGCCGTCAATCATGTGAGCTTCGACGTGCCGAAAGGGAGCGTGTTCGGCTTGCTGGGGCCCAATGGTGCCGGCAAGACTTCGTTGATTCGCATGATTACGACGATTACCGGGCCTGACTCGGGCACGATTCTGCTGAACGGCGAAAAGCTCAACGAACGTACACCCGAAAAAATCGGGTATATGCCCGAGGAACGCGGCCTTTACAAAAAAATGAAGGTGGGCGAACAACTGCTCTACCTCGCCCAACTCAAAGGACTGACCAAAGCGGAAGCACACAGTCGAATCTATCATTGGCTCACCAAATTTGACATCAAGGATTGGTGGAACAAAAAAATCGAAGACCTCTCAAAGGGGATGCAGCAAAAAATCCAGTTTATCGCCACGGTGGTGCATCAACCGCCCCTGCTCATCCTCGACGAGCCTTTCACGGGTCTCGACCCCATCAACACCAGTCTTATCAAAGATGAGATTCGCCAGCTCAACGAGGAGGGCACCAGCATCATTTTCAGCACCCACCGCATGGAGCAGGTAGAGGAAATGTGCGACCACATCGTGCTCATCAATCGCGGCGAAAACGTGCTCTGCGGCGAAGTGCAACACATCAAGAACCAATACAAGCAAAATCACTACCGTGTGGATTGGCAAGGCGATTTGCCGGGGGAATTCGCGCAGCGTTTCCCCATCGTGAAGCGAGAGAAACACGCCGTCACTGTGCAACTGCACGACGAAAAAGAAAGCAACGACCTGTTGATTTACCTGATTCAAAGCGGTGTCCACATCACGCATTTCGAGGAAATACTGCCTACGTTCGACGAGATTTTCATCCGAACGGTGGAAGGCGAGCAGCAACCCGTCAAATCATAACCCAAACCACACATCAACGAATCGGTCATGAGCAAACTTTCTCTCATCATCAAGCGCGAATACCTCACGCGCGTCACCAAAAAATCGTTCATCATCGGCACCTTGCTGGCCCCCTTGGGCTTGCTCGTCTATATGCTCGTCATCGTCGGCCTCACCAAATATGAGAGCGGCGGCGAAATCAAAGTGGCGGTGCTCGACGAGGCAGGCGTGATAAAGCAGATGCCCGACGACAAGGGTATTCGATTCATCCCCACCAGTGGCAAAACGCTGGAGCAACTGAAGACGGAAGTGCAGAACAAGCAATTCGACGGGGTGCTGCAAATACCGCCGTTGGGCAGCTTCAGCAAAAAGGAGCACACGGTCTTCTATCATTCCGACGACCGGCTGGCACCCGAAAAAAGCAGCGTCATCGAGCGGAAAGTAGGCAAAAAAATCCGCGACTTCAAAATAGACTCCCTCAAACTCGACCCCCAAGCCCTCGATATGCTCGAAACCAAAGTCGCCATTGACCCCGAAAAAATAACTGGCTCGGGCGACGACGACAGCAAATACACCGCCGGGGTGGGGCTTGTCATTGGGGGCATCATGGCCTTCATCATGTTTTTCATGGTCACCATGTATGGCGCGATGGTGATGCGCTCGGTGATGGAGGAAAAGACCAACCGCATCGTGGAAGTCATGATGTCGAGCGTGCGACCCTTTGAGCTCATGCTTGGCAAAATCATCGGCGCGGGGGCGGTTGGGCTTACGCAAGTGTTGATTTGGGTGGTGTTGGGCGGCGGCGTGATGCTGCTCGTGCCGTTGTTCATGGGCGGCATTGACCCATCACAGATGCAAGGCGCCATGCCCGCTCCCGGCGAAATGCCGACCATTGACCCCGAAGAGATAGAGGGCGAGACCTTCCGTTTCATGACCGAGATTGGCAAACAAAACTGGCCGCTCATCATCTTTTCGTTCATCGTCTTTTTCCTCGGCGGCTATTTCATCTACTCGTCGCTGTTCGCGGCCATAGGCTCCGCCATCGGCGACGACTTGGGCGAGGGCCAATCGCTGACGCTGCCTGTGATGATTCCGATTATTCTGGCGTTCTACATCACAGCCTTTGCCGGTATGCGCAACCCCAACAGTGGCCTCATGGTGTTCGCCTCCATGTTCCCGTTGTTTTCGCCTATTGTGATGCCGTTCCGAATGGCCTTTAGCCCGCCTATTTGGCAAATCATTCTATCGCTGGCATTGGTGGTGGCAGCCGCGTTCTTCTTTGTGTGGTTGGCGGGTCGCATTTACCGGGTGGGCATTTTGCTCTATGGCAAAAAAGTGACGTTCAAGGAAATCGGGAAGTGGATGTTTTACAAAGGCTGAAACGCCCGCCAGTCCGTTTCCGTGTCCACGTCCGATAGTTCGGGCAGCAGGGTGCAAGACTTCCCTGCTGCCCGGATTTTTTCGAGCGTCAGCGTTCGCACCCGCTCGGTGCTCCACTCGATGCCGCGAAAAACGGCAGGCTCCAGTCGCTTCATTCCCAGCAAATAATAGCCGCCGTCGGGCGCGGGGCCGAGCACAAAATCAGCCTCGTCGAGCGAGTCGAAAGCCCTTTGCAGCATCTCGCCCGTCAGTTCGGGACAGTCGCTGCCGATGATGACGGCCTTTGAGGCACCGGCTTCAAAGGCCGTTCGGAAGGCCTGTTCCATCCGCTGGCCGAGGTCGCCGTCGGCTTGTTTTTTTTTGAAAAAATCCGCTTCCGGCCATGCGTCGTTTTTTTCGACGAAATCGCTGTAGAAAAGCCAACGTTCGGCCTGAACGCCTTGCGCAGCGACGCGGGTTTTTTCCAACAAAATTTGATAAACCCGCAGCGCCTCGGTATCGCCAACCGTGCGGGCGAGCCGAGTTTTTACTTTGCCCAACTGTGGGTTTCGGATAAAAATGAGAAGTGTTTGGGTCAAAATCAATCCGTTTTTGACAAAGGTCGTTCGCGTTTATTACTCCAGCTTAACTTGTTGAAAACTTGCCTGCTTTTTCTCCGCCGAACAATCGTACTTTTGTGAGACATGAGCAACTTCGTCGTTTCCGCCCGCAAATATCGCCCGCAGCGTTTTGAGGACGTGGTGGGGCAGCAACACGTCGCTGGCACGCTGAAAAACGCGCTCGCTACCGACCATGTGGCCCACGCATTCCTGTTTACAGGCCCGCGCGGTGTGGGCAAAACGACCTGCGCCCGCATCCTCGCCAAAGTGCTCAACTGCGAAAACCGCACAAAAAACTTTGAAGCCTGCAACGAGTGCTCGTCGTGCAAGTCCTTCAACGACAACGCTTCCTTCAACATCATCGAGCTCGACGCGGCTTCCAACAACTCCGTCGAGCACATTCGCGCCCTCACTGAACAGGTGCGTTTTCAGCCACAACAGGGCAGGTACAAGGTCTTCATCATTGACGAGGTGCACATGCTCTCGCAAGCCGCCTTCAATGCCTTTCTGAAAACTTTGGAGGAGCCGCCGCCTTATGCCATTTTCATACTCGCCACCACCGAGAAGCACAAAATCATTCCGACCATCCTATCGCGCTGCCAGATTTTCGATTTTCGACGCATCACGGTGGCCGATATGGTGCTTCACCTTAAAGATATCTGCCAAAAAGAAGGCATCGAAGCGGAGGAAGATGCCTTGCACATCATCGCTCAAAAAGCCGACGGCGCGCTCCGCGACGCACTTTCCATTTTCGACCGCATCACCAGCTCGGCCACCGGGCTAAAAATCACCTACGAGGATGTCATCGAAAACCTCAACGTACTCGACTACGATTATTATTTTCAGATAACGGACTCCCTGCTGGCTGAGGACGCTGCGGCCATGTTGAATTTGTTCGACCAAATTCTCCGCAAAGGATTTGAGCCGGATGTGTTCATCATTGGCCTAGCCGAACACCTGCGCAACATCCTCGTTTGCAAGGATGAAGCCACCCTTGCCCTGCTCGAGGCTGGCGAAAGCCTCCGCGAACGCTATCGCAAGCAGGCATCGCTTGCGCCCGCGTCGTTCCTGCTTACCGCGCTGAACATCTGCAACGACTGCGACGTGAATTTCAAAATGGCTCGCCACAAGCGGCTCCACGTCGAGCTGGCATTGCTCAAAATATGCTACATTGGGCGAGCGGTCGCGGCTGCCCAAACAGGTGTTTTTCAGGAAAAAAAAACCCTTGACGTGACCCAAGCCCCAAAGCCCGACGGTACCGCCAGCTCCAATGGCAACAACTACCGCCCCCCCTCCGCTCTCCACAACACGCCTCCCTCCGCCGTAGCAGAGCCAGAGACACCCGCCAAAGGCAACGCGCAGCCCCTGAGCCGCACCGAAATGCTCGAACTGGCCTCAGGCCTCCGGCAGGGGCTGAAAAAAGCGGAAGCCATCCCGCTGCGCCTCGATGCTTACGAGCAAGCGGTGGAGGTGGAAGAAGCGGAAAAAGCCGCCCTTGAAAGCCGCCTCAATTTGGAAAACGCCCACACGGAATGGAGAGCCTACGCCGAATCGCTCGAATCGAACCTCGTGCGCATGGCACTCGTCAGCGCGGAATTGCGCCTGCACGACAAGGTACTGACCGCCACCGTCCATTCTGTCACCAACCGCAGCCACGTCCAAGCGGAAATGATGCGCTTGCTCGACACCCTCCGCCACCGGCTGCACGACCCCGCCCTGAAAATTCAAGTCGAATTGGACGAAAGCAAATTGCAGGAACAGCTGGCTGCTAGGCCTCAACGCCCGCTCACCGCCAAGGAAAAATTGGACAAAATGAAAGAGGTGAACCCCTTGGTGGAGGACTTGCTGCGCAGGTTTGATTTGAAATTGGAAGAATAGCGCGCTTTTGTAAACGTTGCGCGCTCATCAACTATCAACTTTGTCAGCGAAGTTTATACCTTGATTCGCTAGGATTTGTCAGTTCGCCATGCTCGCTCTCCCTGATTTTGAAAAAATTGCACTTTAAGCCATGCCCAAAACCTGATGGAACAAAGTTTAACATCGGGGACTGCCTGACGAGCAAGGTTATACTTGTGTAGCAACTTCTTTCCCAAAAGTCCGTTGGGTAACATTTCTGCTCCGAGCACACCACGACTTTTGCCCTCAAAAAACGCCATGAGCACTCAACCACATCCCTCGCAACGTGTTCTCCGTTCGACTTACTCGGATATGCAAACACTTCAAGCACTCTGGCACTTAGAGAACATTGATGTCACCCACCTGCTTTGCCCCACCAAGCTCGGCAACGAGGCCCTGATGTCGCAGCACACCTACCGCACCTTCAAAAAGGGCGAGCAGGTATATGTGCCCAGCGATTGCTCGGACCGCATTTTTTTCATAAACGAAGGCCGCATCAAAATTTCCGTGATGAACGACGAAGGCAAGGAAATTACCAAAGCCATACTCGGGAAGGGGGAGGTGTTCGGCGAGCTGGCGCTACTCGGCGAAAACTATCGCCACGACATTGCTACCGCGCTCGAAAACACCTCTGCTTGCGTGGTCACCTTGGACGAGCTGCGCGGCCTCATGCGCGAGCGTTCTGACCTCAACTTGTTCTTTATGAAGATGTTTGGCACACGGCAGCTGGAAATGGAGCGGCGGCTGGAGTCGCTCGTGTTCCGCGATAGCCGGAGCCGCATCGTGGAGTATCTGGTGCATTTGGCCCACACAAAGGGGCAGCGCGTGGGCTACGAGTGGGTGGTGCGCAACTTCATCACGCATCAAGAAATAGCCAACCTGACGGCCACCAGCCGCCAAACCGTGACAACCACGCTCAACGACCTTCGCTACAAAAGGCTCCTGACTTTCAACCGCTCGCGCCTCCTGATTCGGGATCTGGACAAATTGGCGGCGGAGGTCAAAAGCTGAGCAGCAGGCAGGCTACCGCGCATCCCGCAATTTTCTCCGTTCCGCTACCCAATCACCACATTGGCTGCACTACTTTTGCCTCATTCCGAAAACAATACCATCGGCAGCAAATCATGGCAAAAGCAACAACAGCAAAAAAATCATCCAAAAAAGCCAAACCCAAAAAAGCAGTAAAAATATCCTACCACCGCCGCCCGGGCGATATCTCTCTTGACTTGTGGCAGCTAAAACTGCGGAAACAATTCGGAGAAGACAATCCCTTTGAAATCACCAACATGGGCGACCACCCCATTTTTTCAGAGTTCAGTGTTTGGAACCCCACCACACGCAACAGCTATCGCGTCGAGATTTGCACAAACATCCCTTCAAAGGGCCTTCCACCAGAGAACACGCTCACCTCGATCGGCAATTTCTGCACCTGCCAAGATTTCAAGACCAATCGCTTGGGACTTTGCAAGCACATCAGCGCGGTGCTGCACAAGATTGGCAAGCAGCGGGGAGCCAAGAAGGCTTTCAAAGAAGGCTACCAATCGCCCGTCTCGGCGGTTTATGTGGACTACCGCCATGAGCCACGCATTCGCTTGTATGTATGCACGGAACACACAGAGCAAACGTTGCAGTTGGCCTCCAAATGGTTCGACGACGATGGGTTCATTTTGCCCGACGGGTTTGCCTATTTTGAAAAATTCATCGAAAAAGCCCGCAAAATCCAACCCTCGTTCAAATGCTACCCCGATGCCTACCAACTGATTGCCGAACGCCGTGAAAACATTCGCCGAAGGGCGCTTTTAAGCAAAAAACTACCCGGCGGAGCAAATGCCCCATACTTCGACAATCTTTTGAAAGTCAATCTTTTTCCCTTTCAAAAAGTGGGAGTCCATTTCGCGGCCAACGCGGGCCGATGCCTCATTGCCGACGAAATGGGTCTTGGCAAAACCATTCAAGCCATCGGTGCCGCCGAAATGCTGCGCCGCGAAATGGGCATTCAAAAAGCCATCGTGGTGTGTCCAACCTCTTTGAAGTACCAATGGAAAACAGAGGTCGAAAAATTCAGCGGCGCCACGGTCAACGTGGTGGAAGGCACCCAAACCAAACGCATCCAACAATACGAGACCGACGATTCCTTTTTTCAAATCGTCAGCTACAACACCGTCGCCAATGACGCCGAGTATCTGCGCCAAATAGACGCCGACCTGCTCATCATTGACGAAGCGCAGCGCATCAAAAACTTTCGCACCAAAGTCTCAATGCAACTCAAAAAAGTGCAAACCCCTTACTGTTTCGTCCTGACAGGCACCCCCTTGGAAAACAAACTGGAAGAGCTCTACGCCGTCACGCAATTCGTTGACCAACACAAGCTCCCACCCCTCTACCGTTTTCTCGACCGCTACCAAATCGTGGGCGAGAATGGGCAAGTGCTCGGCTACAAAAACCTAAAAGAAATCGGCATGGCCCTCTCTGATTGCCTCATTCGCCGCCAAAAAAAAGAAGTGCTGAAGCAGCTCCCCAAACGCATGGACAAGACACTATTCGTGCCCATGACGCAGCAACAAAAAGAAATCCACCGCGAACTGGCTGACAATGTGGCGCGACTGGTGGCCAAATGGCGCCGAATGCACTTCCTGAGCGAAAAAGACCGACTGCAACTTATCCTTTCCCTGTCCCAAATGCGCATGGTGTGCGACAGCACCTACATCCTCGACCAACAAACACGCTTCGACACCAAGATTGACGAGCTGCTTTGCATCTTTGAAGAAGCACTCGCCGACCCAGAACAGAAAATAGTGATTTTCAGCCAATGGGAACGCATGACCAGACTCGTGGCGCAAGAGCTGGACAGCCGTGGCGTAGGCTACGCCAACCTGCATGGGGGCATCCCCAGCGCCGAACGCGCCCCGTTGCTCGACCGCTTCCGCGACGACCCCGATTGCCGCGTGTTTCTTTCCACCGATGCGGGCAGCGTAGGGCTAAACCTGCAATCCGCCGCCATGGTCATCAACCTCGACATCCCTTGGAACCCCGCCGTGCTCGAACAACGCATCGCCCGCATCCACCGCATGGGGCAAAAAAGCAACGTCACCGTCATCAACATGGTCGCCACCGAAAGCATCGAACACCGAATGCTTGGCGTGCTCGAATTCAAGGCAGGAATGGCACAGGGGGTGCTCGACCCGGACGGCGACGACACCATCTTTATGTCCGAAACAAAATTCAAAAAGTTCATGGACAATGTGGAATCTCTGACAGGAGAAGGCTGGCAGCAGCCCCATACCCCCGACGAATCGGCTATGGAAATGGCCGAAAGCGAGGACTTTGAAGCACCGCCCTCCCCCTCTGCCCCTCTAAGCGAGCAGCCCAATACCCGCATCGAGCCTGCTGAAACTTTTATGGGCGACGACGACGTGGCTGCCGAGCCAAGCACCTCTGCCAAACACGGCGCAACAGAGCATCCCGCCACAACAGCCCCTCAATCGCCCACCCGAACCAACGCAGGAGAAAAAACTGACCATAAACAGCCATCCTCACCCTCCGACACCCGCTCACCGATGGGAACTCCCGCCCCTGCTTCCCCACAAGAGTTGGTACAGGCGGGCGTTTCTTTTTTTGCGGGTTTGGCACAAACACTAAGCAACCCTGAAAAAACACAGGAACTGGTGCAGTCCATCGTCGCCAAAGACGAGCAAACCGGCCAAACCTACCTCAAGATTCCGGTGGAAAGCGCGGCAATGGTGGAAAACGCGGTAAAACTGTTGGGAGGGCTTTTGTCGGGTCTTTCCGCAAAAGGGGGGTAGGCGATTGGGGCAGAAACGCATCAGAACGGGTACCCCACCGAAAAATTGAGCACCAAATTTTCCCTGCGCCAAGCACGAGAGTGGGGGGCGAACTTCCCTAATCTCCACCGCTCGCCCACCGTGAGCCAGGGTTTCACGACAGGCGTGGCCACATCGAGACGAATGACCAAAAAACTGATGCCGTAGCGCAGCCCAAGCCCCGTCCCCACGGCCAATTCCTTGTAAAAACGATTGAGTTTGAAATCCGCGCCGGGCTGATTGGGCAGCGGGGCGAAGGTCCAGATGTTGCCCGCATCCAAGAAGGCCGCCCACTCCCAATGAGCAGTGAAGCGCCGACGGTATTCCCAAGACATTTCCATCAAGAAATTGCCCACATGATTGGATATGATGGCAATGCCACTCGCACCAGCCTCCGGCGGCAAGCTGCCGGGGCCGATGGTTCGGGGCGGAAAGGCCCGCAGGCTATTGGCCCCGCCGATGATATAAAGGTCATTGATGGAAAAAGACGACACGGAGGCATCGGTGAGCGGAAGCGCCGCGTTGAACACGAACCTGCCCGCAAGGGTGGTGCGCTTGTCGAGATTGAAAAATTGGCGAATATCGTTTTCAATAAAAGTCACCAGATTGAAAGGCGAGGTCTGCGATTCGGGGGCCAGCGGCGAGTCGAAAAAAAGCCCCCCGCGCAGCGTCGTTTTCACGCGCCAATATGTTTGCCGATGCAAGCTGGCGAGGAAACGATTGTCGTGAACGAAGGCATAGTTGGGCGCAAAATAAATCTGTGGCGCGTAGGTCAAATTCACGCTACTGGTCGAATCGCCCTTCACTGTTGCCTCAAAGATAGTGCGAAACGTTTTTGGGAAAATCGTGGTGAAGCGCCCACCTGCGCTCAGCGGGTTGATTTCTTGCGTGAGCGTGGGGCGGCTGCTATTTTTGACGACCCAGCCCCCGTCGAAGTCGAACTCGTGCAGCGCCGCGCCAAATTTGCCAAAATCAGACGCTTGCAGCAGCACATAACGCGACAGCTGATACTCCAGCGCATAGCGGTTTTGCAACAATGGCGCACGGATGCTGCCATCCGGCCTGAACGTTGGTGGGCGCAATCGCGGAATCGTCAGCGTGGTCTTCGCATCCAAAGTTAGGAGGTTGATATCGGAACCCGCGTTTCTCTTGTCGGAAATGCGCAAGGGCTGAGCGGAGGTCTCCAATCGCAGTGTTTCCGCGCCGCCAAAGGTGTTTCGATTGTCGTAAACCAACCCGAACACCCCGCCCCAATACAGCTGGGGGGAGTACACGGCAGACCCGTTGAGTTTCACCTTGTGGCGTTTGTGGGGGATGAGTTGAAGGGATGCGGCCAGCGTGGAGTCGGGTTGTGGCTCGAAGCGCAGATTGATGAATTTGAAGGAGTTGAGGTGAAAAAGATAGGCTAAGGTGGTTTCGTGCGCGGCCCCGGAATAGTAATCGCCACAGTTGAAAGCCAATGTTTTTCGCAACATATCGGGCGGCAGCCCACCCGGTCTGCCTCGAAAAGCCACGCAATCGCCCTCGTCGTGCGGCGGCTTTTGGGTAGTGGTGTCGTTGATACCCTGCATATTGGGGAACACTGCGATGGTGTCCACCATGTATCGGGCAAAAGCATTGGTGGGTGCGGAAGATTTCACGCGCAAATTCAAGTCAATGTTCCGCTCGCCGACGAGCGTATCCGCCTCAAAAAAGAAATAGTCGGGTTGAAACTCATAGTAACCTTCATTGCGAAGATGCTGGGCGAGGCGCTCGCGCTCCGTCCGCAGGGCATCCAGATTGTAAACGTGGCTTGGTTTGAGGGTGGCGCTGGGCAGCAAATTGGCCACGCGGCGGCCAAACTCGTCATTGATTGGCAGTTGGTATTCGATGTGGCGGAGTCGGTGTGGCGGTGCGGGCAGGTGCAGCGTGTATCGGACTCTTGCTTGGCGCTTTTTTCTTTTTATTTTCACGATGTGCGTCACCTCCGCGTCAAAATAGCCGTAGTTGAGCGCCCGATTGTCGAGTAGTTTTTCTGTTGTTTCCACCATGTCGGGGGTGAACAAAACGGGCGTTGTTGCAAACTTTTTGTGCATCCAAGTTTGCGGTTTGAACCGAGTGTTGACCCACAACCCGAACGAGATGCCCAACACCGCCTTGTTGGGCACTGGCAATGCCACCACCGATTGTGCGGCAGTTTTCAAGGCATCGGTCGGCCATGCCTTGTCCGCTTTTTTCAGCTCCACTTTTGCCCCGCGATAGAGCAATTGTCCTTCGGGCAAGCGGCGCGTGCCCATGCAGGAAGCCAATAGGAGCGGAACGACGAAAAGGGCGATGTTTCTCATTGAGCAGGTGAGGGTGCGGAAGCGGCTTTTTGGGAGCGGTTGAAAATGTCGGACAGGCGCAGATATTCTTTTTCAAAGATCAACCCCGCGCCCGTCTGGTTGATTCGGCGTTGGAAAAGGCCGTTGAAGGCCTGTTCCGAAAAGGCCGTGGCTTTGAGCGTGCCGCTGCGATTGATTTTGTATTCCACCAAGATATTGTCGAATTGGCCGCCCACGCCGCTATTGTTGCTGTTGGAGCCAGCGTAGTCGAAGCTCGTCTCCCCGCTGGCTCGGAAGGTGACCCGGTCGTTGAAAAACGATTTTTTCACCCTGAAATCCAAGTCGGCCTGCCCTGACGCGGAGGCATCGTTCAGTTTGAAATCAATATCCACCCACGAGATGTCGCTGGCAAGCGCGTTGAGTTGCTGTGAAATCATGTTGTTCAGCCCCGCTTGCCAGTCCACCACACGCGCTTGGTCGAGACCGGAGCCGCTGAGCGACTTGAAAACGATGAGACTGAACACTTGCTGGGAAATGGCCGCCGGATTTTCGTTTATCTGATTGACCGCCTGGATGATGTCGGGATTGCCCGTGTTTTTGTAGTCGGTGCCCTGTTCCGCGTCAATGGGGTAGGCCAGTTCAAATTTCAACTCGGCATCGTCCATGTAGCCGCGCATACTCGCGGTGAGCCAGAATGTTTGCACGCCGATATTGGGTTGATTCGATTGGCCGGCGAGCAATGGCAGCGGGGAGGTCTTCACCACATAATGTGCTGCGAGGTCCATTACTGGATTGTAGGGGTCTTTTGTCCACATCAGGCTGCCTCCTTTGGCGAGCATGAAAGTGCGTTTGAAAAAGTTGTTGTAAGAGTATTCGGCGGTGCCGCTCACGATTTCCACGCGACCATTCAACTCGATGTCGCCATGCGGAAACACGTCGAGGTGAAGATTGCCGCGCCCCTTGGCTTCCAGCACATCGCGGGTCATTTGGTTCAGAATCACTTTTAGTTTCAGGTTGTTGTTGTCTTTCAATTCCAAATTCATCTCAAGCCTGAACGGGAACGTCGTCTTTGCTGCCATTTCTTCCTCTGGTGTCGTCGGCTCGTTGGGATTGACAAACACAACGATGCCGACGCTTTCGTTGAGCGTTCGCTGCCCGTCGTCGTAGCGATACCAAAGCTCCGAGTTGCCCGATGGTTTCACGTTCATCCTGACGATTGGCAATGATGCTTGACCCTTCACCGTGCCTGTGGCATCTGTCATGAGTGTGCCGAAGTAGGGTACGTCACTGGTCTCTATTGTTTTTAGCACCAAAAATTCCTGCATCGCGAATTGCAAATCGAGCTCCACGCTGTCCATGTTGCTGAGGTCAACTCGCCCGTTTAGCCATGCGCGGCGGTTGCGCTCGTCGGTCATTTGCAAACTATCAAGCACGATGACATTGTGCGCGATGCGCAATGTCTGCCCGTTGAGCCGATAGCGCACATTGTTCACGGTGGGCCGAATCGCCGCGTCGTTCAGTTGGAAAATCCCGCTGACACCGGGTTTTTCCAAAATGCCGCCCACCTCCATTTGGCCGGCAAGTTCGCCCGAACATTCGTGGAAATACGCTTTCACAAAAGGCATGGCGGTCTCCAAGCGAAGCCGCTTGACGAATACATTCAAATTGAGATGAGATTTCGTGCTAAAATCGCCGTTCAACTCTACCTCGTTGGCTCCTTGCACGGAGGCAGTCACTTTGAACGCATCTCGCCCAGTTTGCAAAATACCGAAACTCAAATTGCCGACATCGGCCTCATTGTATTTCAACCCGACGATTCCTAAACGCGCCTGGATGGTGGGGTCGTCGGATTGCAGCGAGTCAATGCGCACCACTCCTTCCAGCAGCCCTCCCATCGTGACCGAGTCGAGCTGGAGCAGGGCGGGCAACAAGGACAGGTCGAGGGACTGAAACTCGGCCCGAAGACGGTTTTCCAAATCGCCATCAAGGCGCAGCATCTGTGAGTCGAGGCGCATCTCAAGATCGTGCACCGCCAGCGGAGCCGTTGCGGTCGGGAGGTTGATGCGATTGCCCGCCGACACAGCCCATTGCCGATATTGGATGGTCTGCACGGGTTCAAGGTGCGCAAACCAGATGCTATCATGCGTCAGAGCAGCTCCCAACGCAACCCGCTGCCGCCCAAGCGAATCAAGCACTTGAAGATTAGTGGTCGCTATGCCCTTTTCCAAACGCACCCCAAAATCCAAGCCTTCAAAAGCGGATTTGTAACTCATCTTGAAGGCAGGGCTGCGAATTATCACTGTTCCCGCCAACTCGTCCAACGAAGCCATTCCCTCCAGCTGCCGCACCCGATGCCCTTGCCAAGCGATTTGGTCGCATTGCAGCCGCGCGCCCATCAGGCCGGGTTGGTAGAAGCCGCTCAGGCGCACCGTGTCGAGCGCCGTCAGGCCGGGTATGAGGCCTTTCGCAAACAAGCCGGGTTGTCGCACGGCTATCTGCCATGAGAGTGAATCTTGATGAGCGGGAGGAAGGGGGGAAGATGCGCCCTGCAAATGTTTGTCGAGCCACGACATCAGCAGCTCCGGCAGCTTGCGATTGTCAAAGCGCCCAGCGAAGCTGCCTTCAAGCCAATCGCTGTTTATTTCAAAATTATTTTCCCTTTCAGAAAAACCAATTTGAGCGGTCAGTTGGCTTGGAAAAACCTGCACCGTGTCGCGCCAGCATTTCAAGGAATCCAGCAAAAGCCCTCCACGCGCCAGCAAGGGGCGATGCTGGTCGAGTGTGTCCAAAAAGGGCAGAAAGAGGTGGTCGAGATGAGCGCGGAGATAGCCGCTGCTCAAAAACGGGACGGGCGATTGGAGCGCCTGTTGTTCAAAGTAAGTCTCCACGCGCAAGTCCTGAAAGTTGCCGTCGGTCGCCATTTTTTTGCCTTCCAACCGAACGCTGCCCCAGTGCCAACCCGACCATTCGAGTTGTTGAAGCCGTGCTTCCAAGCCAATGTTGCGCAGGGAGTCGCTTGTGATGCTGGCGCTGACGTCGAGGCGTTGGGTAGTGTCGAAGCCCCAGTCGGCGAGCAGTGCCGGGTGCACCAACGCGGCAGGGAGCAGTTGTTCGGAACGCAGCGCCACGTCCATATTCCCGACGCTATCCCGATAGGCCAATTCTACGCGACCGCCCTTGGGGATGTTCAAGGATATTTCGCTGCCCAAACCACCGCGACCGCCAGTCAAGGTGCCTTTTACCTGTATCTGTGGTGGCAGATGGAGATATTGGCTCAGTGCGGTGTCGCGCAAAAATGGCGCGAGCAAAGTGCTATCGAGTGTGGCCTCGACGAGCTCCACTTGGTAACGGACGCTCTTCTCTTGCCAATCCGCCAGCGAAAAATCGAGCCGTGCGGCGCTACCAGTTTCTCCTGTCCGCAGGTTCAACTGGCCGTCCACCCGACGCATGTCGCCTTTGGCACTACCCGAAAGATGTGTCATTTCGGGCAAGGCAAACGACGGTGGCAAGGTGCCCGGCGGCAGCATTTTTTCCACCAATTTGCCCGGGGCATCCAAAGAATGCAGCCGCGTGTCGAACTGAATGAGGCGTGGCCGCCCGGCGTTGGCAATGGTCGCGCTGATATCCGCCTTCATAGGGCGCTTGCGCTCCTGACCTGTCGGCTGGTAGAGCGGCGTGAGGCTCAGTTCCAACTGGCGCATGTCGCCGCGAAAGCGGCCCTGCATCTGAATCACGTCGCCAGCAGCCATTCCTTCCGGTAGCGCCCCGGCGGGCACGAATGTTTGAACCGTGCGGACGTTGGTGCGGAATCGGCTCACCGTCAGGTCGCCGCCAAGTCGGGCCATTTGGCGCAGGTGGTATATGTGGCCGCGAAGCGAAAGCGCCGTAGTGCCTTTTTTTGTTTGGAGGTCGAGTTTTTGAAGTCGCAAATCATCCAGCGAGCCACTGCCTTCCACCACAAAATCAAAAACCTCGTCGGGGTGTTTTTTAAAATAAGGGTAGTCGGTAAAATAAGTCACGTCGGCGCTCCGCAGTTGTCCCTCCAATGGCTCGAATCGGTAGTGCAAGGCATCGCCCGTTTGGAGCGAAATCCCACCCGCGAGCCAACTCTCGTTGGCTTGCAGGCGCATTTTTTCTAGCGCCAGTCGGTCGCCCACCAAAGCGACATCGGTGGATGCCGATATTTGCAGGCCACCCGCGTCGTTGGCCTGAAATGCTGCGACGGAGGCGAGGATACTGTCTGCCTTCACCCGAAGCCAGTCCATTTGAAAGCGGATGTTGTGCAAGTCAATATGGTCGGGGCGAAAAGTGCCCGGCTCGGGCGGCGGTGCCTCGTGCGTGCGCCACACGATGCGGCCATTGTTGTCGGTGATGTTTGAAAAATCAAGTTGAAGGGTGTCTATTCGCACCTGTTGCAGGATGCCGTGCAGCGAATCGGCGTGAAAGCGGAAATGGCTATGGCTGGCGGTGTCTTCCCATTCAAAACGCACGTTTTGCAGCAGGACGGGCGCTTGCCGGGCGGCGACAAAGAGGCTGGGAGGTTGGCCGGAGGGAGGTTGGCCGTCGTCGAAGGCATCGAGGATGAACTGGTAATTCCAACGGGCATCTGCTTGCGCAAGTCGCAAGTGCGCATCGTGCAACGCGAGGCCGTATATCGGCAGGGTGTCGCGGAATAGTTTCCAAAAGTTGGTTTCCACGACCAACGAACCCACATTTAGCAAGGTGTCGCCTGCGGCATCCGTGACAAACACGTTCTCCAACACGACGCGACGCGGGAAGTCAAGTTCAAAGCGAGCAATGCGGACGGTGTTTTGCAAGCGTTTTTGCAGCCATTGGGCCGCCCAATGAGCGGCTTTTTGCTGGACGGGTGGGCTGAAAAGCAACAGCAACACCGCCACCACAAAGCACAGCAACGGAATCCCCAACCATCGGGCCGCTATTTTGACCACCTTGTTTTGTTTCATGTAAAATCGCGGGAATCAGCGGATTAGTCGCAAAACTAATCATTTTCACGGTAAGAAATCACCCACAGGCCGAAGAAGGTGATAAATCCGTTGATGAGAATGGTAAGGAAGCCCACGTCGAGCCATCGTTTGCACGACACCTCCACCACCCAAGTGAGCACGGGGGCCAGCACGCATATCAGTATCACCCAACGGTCGCGGATTTTCAGATTGGTGAAAAGGCCAAACATGAACAACCCAAGCAGCGGCCCGTAGGTGTAGCCTGCTATTTTGAAAATCAGGTTGATGACCGCGTCGCTGCTCCAAGCATTGAGCGCCAGTATGATGATGATGAACAGGATGGAAAAGCCAAGATGCACCAACGTGCGCTGACGACGTTGGCGCTGCACCGCTTTTTGATAGGCCAAATGTTCGGATTCGTCGGCGTATTCGTGGGGCGGCGTTGGCGCGTTTTGTTCAAAATTCAAAAAGTCAACGCAGAAGCTCGTGGTGAGGGCTGTGAGTGCCGAATCCGAGCTGGCATAAGTGCTGGCGATGAGGCCGAGAATAAAGAAAATGCCTGCCCCCAAGCCCAAGTGGTCGAAAGCGATTTTGGGGTATAGGTGGTCGGTTCGGGCTGGCACCTCCAGCCCCAGCGTGCTGGTGTAGAGATAGAGCAGGGCGCCGAGCGTGAGGAAGAGGAAATTGATGATGAGCAGGTAAATGCAGAAGACAAACATATTCTTCTGCGCTTCGCGGATGTTTTTGCAGGCCAAGTTTTTTTGCATCAGGTCTTGGTCAAGGCCTGTCATGGCCACAGCGATGAGTGCCCCGCTCAGGAATTGTTTGACAAAATGGTTGGGGTCGGAAAGGAAATTGTCGAAGAAGAAAACTTGTCCGTATTTGCTGCCCATCACCGTCGGGATGATGTCGCCAAATTGAAAATCCAACGCCTTGCCGACCGTGATGACTGTGAACACCAAGGCGGCCAGAAAAAAAGTGGTCATGATGGTGTCCGTCCAGATGATGGTCTTCAACCCGCCCTTGAACGTGTACCCATAAATCAAGGCCAGCATCAGGGTCACTGTCAGGACAAAAGGAACGCCCAGCGGCGCAAACACAAACATCTGCAATACGCTGGCTGCCAGAAACATACGCGCCGCAGAGCCTAAGGTGCGCGACAACAGAAAAAATGCCGAACCCGTCTTGTGCGACCAAAACCCAAATCGCTGGCCGAGATAGCCGTAGATGGAGGTGAGTTGCAGGCGATAATAAAGCGGCATCAGCACGGTGGCGATGAAAAGGTAGCCCGCCAAGTAGCCCAACACGACCTGCATGTAAGAGAAAGCCATGTTAAGCCCGGAGCCACCCACCTTGCCGGGAATGGATATGAACGTGACCCCGCTAATGCTCGTGCCTATCATCGCATAAGCCACCACATACCACGGCACTTTCCGATTGGCAAGAAAAAAGCCCTCGTTGCCCACATTGCGCCCCGTCAGCCAAGCCACTCCTATCAGCATGGCGAAGTAGAGGAAAAGCACGAACAATACGAGTGCAGGCGTGAGATGTTCGGTCATGTCGTTGCGGCTTAGAATGCCGGAATGGGCGATTCGGAAAGCGCGGCAAAAGTAGTTTTTTTTGGCAAACCAACATGGCGGGCAAAAATGTGCAACTGGGTTTGCCTCTGCTTCACTGATTCAGCCACGACTTGAAATCTCTCGCAGTCTCGGTGCTGACAATCACCTCTCTCGGGGCTTGGGGTTTCAAATCCACTTTGACGCGGCTTTTGGAAAGCACCGTGATTTTGTCAATCGCGTCGAAGTGGGCGATGTAGCTGCGGTTGAGCCGGAAAAAATGCGTCGGGTCGAGCAAGTCTTCGAGGTCGGCCAATTTGTACTCCACGATGAAGCGAGCGCCATCCTTTTTCACCAGATAGACGTAGCGGTCTTCGCCCTCAAAATAGGCAACATCATCGGTCTTCACGCTGAGGATTTTCTCGCGGCGCGACACCAAAAAACGCTGTTGGTAAGAACGCAGGGGCTGCTGGAGCGCATGCAACAACTGGTGCACGTCGAAAGCGGGTTGGGGCTGACGTGTGGCGCGATACTTTTCGAGGCTTTGAGCAAGTTCCTCTTTGTCAATGGGTTTGAGCAAGTAATCGAGGCTGTTCACCTTGAAGGCCCGCAAAGCGTATTGGTCGTAGGCAGTGGTGAAAATGACAGGGGCCTTCACTTCCGTCTGCTCAAAAATTTTGAAGCTCAAATCGTCGGCAAGGTGAATATCGAGGAAAATCAGGTCGGTCTCGTTGGCTTGCAGCCACGCCACCGCGCCGCGCACCGAGTCGAGCTTGGCCTGAATCTCGATGTGGGGGTCAAGTTCGCGCAGCAGTTTTTCCAGATTGTCCCGAGCGTGTTTTTCGTCTTCTACAATGATGACTCGCATAGCAGTTGGTTGGGCTGTTAACAGGAGATTGCGCAGTTGTGGGGTGGCCAAAAGTTGGATGTTGCTCATCGGACAGTGGTCTGAATAGTTCATCTCCATTGTCGTTTGTGAGGCGCTCCATCTCAACGCTAAGCCTCCTCGATAAGCGGCACCCGCACGATGTACGCTTGTTCGGTCCTTTCAAATTCGACGGGTTCGGGGGTGATGAGTTGATAGCGCGTTTTCAGGATTAGCAGGCCGAGGTGGGTGGATTCTGCCGGGGAGCCGCGCAGTTGGAGGTTGTTCGACACTTCCAGCTTGCCATTGGGCGTGAGGCCAACGCGAATATGCAACGGATGCTCTGCCGATGCCATGTTGTGTTTCACGGCATTTTCCAATAAAATTTGGAGGGTGAACGGGGGCAAGCAGTGTCGCCACGCAGTGGCAGGCACTTCGATTTCCACGTTCAAACTGTCGGCAAAACGCATTTTTTGCAAATAGAGGTAGGAGTCGGCAAAGTCCAACTCTTGGCTCAACGCCACCAATGGCTGCTCGCGCAACTCCAACAATTTGCGATAGACCTTCGAAAAGCGATGGGTGAATTCTACTGCCTTCGCGGGGTCTTGCGGGATGAGCGCCGCGAGGATGTTCATGCTGTTGAACAAAAAATGAGGGTTGATTTGGCTCTTGAGCAGCTCGAATTGGGAAAGTATGTTGGCCTTTTCTTGGCGCTCGGTGCGGAGCGAGAGTTCCATGTTTTCCTCCACCAAACGGCGGTTGAGTTGCCGGAGGGTGTAAGCTTCCAAGGCGCGGTCGAGGATGTTTTTCAGCTCGTCGGTGTCCCAGGGTTTGGTCGCAAAATGATACACTTTGCCCTTGTTGATGGCATCTATCACCGCTTGGATATCGCTGTAGCCCGTCAGGATGATGCGCACCACGTCGGGGTGTTCGTCGCGGATACGCTCGAAGAGTTCCACGCCCGTCATGCGTGGCATCCGTTGGTCGCTTACGATGAGGTCAACTGGCTGTTTTTTGAGCAATTCCAAAGCTTCCTCGCCGCTTTGGGCGGTCAACACGGTGTAGTATTTTCTGAAAAAACTCCTGAAAACCAAAAGGTTGTCCTCTTCGTCGTCCACACATAATATGATGTGATGGGTTTCCATGCCCGAAAGGTAGTGAAGAGGAGAACTCTCAAATCATTTGGAGTGACAAATAGTCGTGGCGTAAGGGTTTTGCGTGTCAACCATCCACCATCCGTCGCCAATTGCGGCACATGCGCCTTACCACATTGCCTTCACCCGCCTTTTTTCCCATTTCACTGCGCCGGCTGGCTCGCTCACTTCAGTTCGTTGGCACGTCGAGCATGGCCGAGGGTAAGTTTGTGTCATCACAAATGAGAAATCAACCTACTGTCATGAGAACGCTTGTCTTGTTTTTCGCCATATCGCTCCTCAACCAACTCAATGCCCAAAAGCGCCACTATGAGGGCCCGGAAGTGCGGGATGCTCAATTCGCCGACACTTTGACCCAACTCTCCCAGTATTTCAGCCAACACTTGCGCTACCCGGAAGCCGCCGCCATGCGCCACATCGAAGGAGTAGTAGTGGTCACTTTCACCGTGAACGCCGACGGGACGATTGGCCAAGCCAAAGTCCGTCATGGTTTGGGACACGGCTGCGACGAAGAGGCCCTCCGACTTGTCAAAGCCATGCCGCCGTGGCAGCCAGCCACCCTCAACGGCAAACTCGTGGCTTGCGGGAAAACGGTGCGCATCGAATTCAGAGCAGGCAAAAAAAGCCTCATCAGAAGCCTGTGATTGGCATCTGTTGACAACCATGAAAAACATTTCGACTAACCTTCAAAAAATGTAAAAACTTGGGTAGAGGGTATACCCAGATTTAAGAGGATTTGAACCTGCCGGTTGGCAAGACAGGGATTTCCTTGATTAATTTGCATGATTTCCAAAGGATTGCGAGCACCGTTCGTTCAAAACCACCTTGTCAGACCCTGTGCTGAGGGGCCTGCCCAGCCAAGTGAAGCGGACGGGGCTGATTTGTGTTGAGTATAAAAGGCGGAAGGTAAGGGGCTGAATGACTTTTTTGGGGCGCATACTGTTTCAATGGAGATGAAATCAACCTTCTACCCTCAATCTTCTACCTAAGTTTTTACCTAAAAATTTTAAAATCAAAAATCGAACGTCATGAAAAATACTCTTGCAGCCATCACCGTCGCTTTCGCACTCATTTTTTCCATACAAGGAACTCAAGCCCAAATCAAGAACGTGTGGGTGGGCGGCAAGCCCGGTCGCCCTATTGATTGGAACGTGGCCGCCAACTGGTCGCTCCAACGGGTTCCCAACGAGTTTCACGATGTGGTAATCCCCAACACCTCTACCACCACGGCTTCTTACCCGGTGATTGATGAGGAGGTGGAAATACACACGCTGCGCATAGAGAGTGGCGCCAAGCTGTTCATACTGCCAACAGGCAAACTGAACCTTCAAGCAACAGGCATGAACGCGAAGGAAGTGCTGGCCAACAGAGGCACCATAGAGAATCGAAGCCACAACTTGATTGGGCTGCACCCTTCCACACTGCTCGGAGAAACAAGCAGCTTCGTTGCTGACAAATAAAAAGGGATGAAAGGGAGTCTAAGGCTATGCCAACCGACCGACGCAACAGCGTCAGGTCGGTTTTTTTTATTTTCGGCCAAAATCAGCGGGAATTTCCCCCCACGACTCGGTCTCCCACTTGAGGATAGGGTTGGTGATGTTGTTGGCAGCCAACCAGCGTTCGGCCCGCTCGATGAGTTCGAAGAGCGTGTCGTTGCGTCCGGTGCGCTCCAACTTGGTGTTGCACTTGCCTTTTTTCACCCAGCCTTGCGCGATTTTGGAGTCCGAATAAATCGGCATTGAGGGTTTGCCTTGTTGTTTCAGCATAGCAAGCGCATGCACGAGGGCGAGGAACTCACCTATATTGTTGGTGCCATCCTCCAAAGGACCTACATGAAAAAGCCGCTTTCCGTCGGCAGTATAAACCCCCTGATACTCCATGTCGCCGGGGTTGCCACTGCAAGCCGCATCCACAGCCACGCTCTCCTTGACAATGGCCGAACGCGGCACCTTCTCAGCACTTGGCGGCTTGCTATCCGATTTTTTGACGTAGGCCCAATAGCTTTCTTTCAATGCTTTTTCGGCCGCGGCTCGGCTCTCAAAACTCTTGTATTTGGCTTGGGCATAGCCTTCCACTTGCCGCTTGGCCGCTTCCCAAGTGGTATAAATGCCGGGCGTGCGGCCTTCCCAGACGACGTAGAATTTTTGCTTGGGCATAGGAGGGGGTGTTGAGGTGTTGAGAGGTTAAGGTGGGAGAGTGTTCAGAAAAGCGTGTCAAACCATACCGGGTGCTTTCATTTTAAAACGTGAGTTCGGAGTTAAAACTTTTGAAAATCCAGGGACGGCACCCTGAAACACATTCCGGGCGCTGCCCCTCCATCAAACAATATCGAGCATCTCCTACCGATTTTTCGGGGCGCTGCCCCTGCCTGAGTGGTTACAAAAATTCAAATGCCGCAAACGTTTGATTTCCATAAAGTCATTTTAGCACCTCAAAGAGGTGAAAAGTTAATAAAAATCGGGAATCAGTCAGCAATTCTCGCTTTGCCGGGTTCTGAGGTGTCATCCCGGAAGCATGGAGAGGCGACATCTCAAAAACAGGCCGAGATGCCACCTTTTTCGTTCCTCAACAGATGGCACCTCTTGCAAACCGAGAGTGGCAGGGAATCAGTTGGCCAAGCGTCATCTGTTAGGTCAAATATCTTCGAGCTCACGTTTTTACACAATAAAACGCCGTGCTTTAAGGGGTGTAAATTGTTGAAAACCAAAACACTGTGTCCTCCTTGCCCCTGTGTTTTCTTATCGTCCCCATTGGGATGACACAGTTTTGCAAACACTCTCAACACCTCAACCCTCTCAACCAATCCCCAAAAACTCAAAGTTGCAGCAAATTGACGCTGTAATAAACGGCCACACCCATAAGCGAAACCCGCCCATTGGTTTGCTGAGTGCCTTTGGTGGTGCGCACATAGAGATTGTCGAGGTCCGACAGGCCGATGTTGGCACGAATGCCGATTTTGCCCCCGATGTCTTTTTTGCCGAAATTAAGCTTGTATTGCAAACCCGCGAGCACGCCGAGGTCATTTTTTTTGAAATCATTGTTCGACTCGAACAGCTGATTTTCACCCTGCGGCTCCACTACCCCGTTGAGCCGGCTGGTGAGCAGGATACCATAGTAAGGCCCGATCAACACAGACAAACGCCCATCGCGTTTGAAGGTGATTTCGGGGGCGACAGCGAGCGTGAGCCATAGGGTACTGTAAGTGCCGTCGCGCCGATAGACAATCAGCGAATCGTCGAAAATGTCGAAGGCCGAGTTTGCGGAAGAATATCTGCCAGCCAATCCTATCTCGCAGTTGATGGACACAAACCCGCCGCGTCCGTTGAAGACGGCTTGGGTGCCCAATTCCCAGCCCGGCCGCCAGCCAAACTTCGGCTCGGTAGCGCCTGACAAGGGTATCAAAGTGCCCGAACCACGCAAGGTATTGGCGTTGATGCCGCCGCGCACCCGAAATTCGACGGAGCCGGGCGTGAATTCGCGCTCAAACACATATTCTTGTGTCACCGTTCGGTTGTTGCGCTTGCCTTCGGTGAAGACTTGCAGCTCACGGTTGCCAAGCAACAAGTAGCGGATTTTCTGGGGGTCGTCGTGTGCTGGGTTTTCAAACAAATAGCCATCGTAGTCAGCTTGCGTAAGTTTGAAAACGATGGGGCGATTTTGATTTTGGCCGCGCACGTTAACGATGTAACTGATGGTCGTGTCGCGCCGTTCGATGCGCATGGTTTCGAGCAGCACCGTGTCGCCGTTTTCGGGTTTGATGCGCATCCCGCGACCGACAAACGTGCTGTCGTCCTCAATTTGCCAATACTCGAGTCGGTCGCCCCTGTCGGTAGGCATGAACCAAGTGCCGTCCAACGCACGCAACTCGCGCATGATGCCTTTGAGGTCGTCAACTTGGGAAAAAACCGAGAAGGGGGCGAAGAAAAAAGTCGAGAACAGGCCTACTATCAACCATTTGGCGGTAGGCAAAGCGGGGAGTAGTCGTGAGCGTATTAGCATGGGTCGAAATTTTGGGGCAAAAAAACGAGGAAGTTTTGTCTTTGTGGACATTAAATCATCACGGAGGATTATGAAGCATTCGCCAAATGGAATACTATATTCCGCGCCGTCAAATTTTGGGCATGACCACAACCACAATCCACTCAAAATCAAGGACATCAAGCATGTTGTTCTGACAAATCCTAATGAATCAAGGTATAAATTCCTACTCCTCCGTGCAACCCTCTCGGCAAAAAGATGTCACTACAATCAAATAGCGAAATGGACGCCACACAAACGCACCGCGACCTGATAGAACGCTGCAAAGAAGGACGCCGTGATGCCCAGTTCGAGTTGTATCGCTTGTATTCAAAAGCCATGTACAACACCGCACTGCGCATGGTGCAAAACGCTCACGATGCCGAAGACCTACTACAAAGTATTTTTGTGGAAGTCTTTGGCAAACTGGACACCTTCCGACACGAAAGCAGTGTAGGCGCTTGGATAAAGCGCATCACGGTCAACAAATGCATCAACTTCCTTAAAAGCCGCCGCTTAGCCCTGACGGAGCTGACGCAGCACAACGACCGCGCCGACGAACAAGCGCCAGAACCCGAGCCGCCCTACTCCGTGGAGCGCATCAACCGGGCCATCAGCGAGTTGCCCGACGGTTATCGCATCGTGTTCAGCCTCTACGCCCTTGAGGGCTACGACCATGAGGAAATCGCCCAAGTGCTTGGTATCACGGAAGCGACTTCCAAATCGCAGTATAGCCGTGCAAAAGCCAAATTGCGCGAAACATTGACAGCAACAACCAGCAGGACGCGCTCCTGAGACCAAAATTATTCGCCAAGCCAAAAACCTTCATAAAAAATGAACAGACCAGATTCGATAGAACACTTCATCCACTCGCGCCGCCCCGACTTTGACGAGGCCACGCCAGGGCAGCACGTTTGGACAAAAGTGGAACAAAGTCTCGCTCGCCTCCAAGAGGCCGATGCTTTGGAAACGGCTCTGCTCCTCAACCGTGCAGCATTCGACACCGCCGAGCCTGACAAACGGGTGTGGGCAAGCCTTGAGTCTTATCTGAACGAAACCGAAAACCAAGCGCCCGACCCGCTCGAATACTTTATCCGCGAAAACCGCGACACGTTCGACCAAGCAGTGCCAGACCTGAAGGTGTGGGCCAATATCGAAAAACAAACACCGGGCAAGGCACGCATCATCCGTGTCAGCTGGCATCGCTCCCTGCTTCGCGCAGCAGTAGCTTTAGCGTTGTTGGTGACGGGGCTGAGTTTGGGCGTGTGGTATGCGCGTTCGAGTGAGCCGCCCGTCATGGCCATGAGCCAAGTCTCAAACGAATACGCCGAGCTGGAGCACTATTTTCAACGCGACATTGCGGGCAAACAGCGGCAATTAGCCAAATTCGCGGGCAGCCAATCCGCCGAAGTAGAACAAGACTTGGAACAATTGGACAACATCATGGCCGAATTGCAGCTCGAACTCGCCACCGTGCCGGAAGGCAACCGCGAGCAAGTGGTGCGGGCAATGATTGAAAACTATCGGGCCAAAGCGGCCATCCTTGAGCGCGTGCTCGAACGTCTGGAAAAATCCACCAAAACGAAAACTTTAAACAGCGATTCAAACAATGAAGTCAAGAATATCTGATATCGTCACCATGCCCACCCTGCGCATCCTGTTCGCGCTGTCCTTTTGGGTGGCCGGCACCTGCGTGGCGCAAGCCAATGAAAAACCCACGCTCGAATTCACGCGCACCATCAACCGCGAGTTCAACACCACCTCCGACGGCATGACCGCCCTTTACAACAAGTACGGCAAGGTCAATGTGAAAACGTGGCAAAACAACACCGTCAAAATTGACATCACCATCGTCGTGAACGCAGGAAGCCAACGCGATGCCGACAAAATTTTCGACCGCATCAAAGTCAACTTTGCCAATGCCTCAGGCTATGTGAAAGCCGAGACCATGCTGGAGCAAAAAAGCGGAATCAACTGGACAAACGACTGCAACGACTTCAAAATCAACTACGAAGTCTATATGCCCATTGGCAACCAACTCGACCTCAAAAACCGCTACGGCAACTCTTACGTCGCCACTCTCAATGGCAAACTCATCGCCGAAATCAAGTACGGCGACCTTCGCACCGAAGCCGTGAACAACGATGCCGACCTCAATCTCGGCTACGGCAAAGGCTACATCGCTCGCGTCAACAACTTGTATGGCCAGATTAGCTACAGCCAAATAACCATCACCGAAGCCCGCGAGGTGCAACTCGACACCAAATACTCCGAACTGAAAGGCGACCGCGTCAGCACCCTCCGCCTTACCTCCAAATACGATGATTTCAATCTGGGAGAAGTGGACGAACTGCGCCTGCAGACAAAATACGCCAACCTGCGCGTGCGCAGCGCCCGAGCCGCCTACCTCACCGCGCAATACACCGACATCCGCTTCACCAACGTGGGCGAAACCGCCGATGCCGACCTGAGCTACGGAAGCCTCAAAATCGAAAACATCGGCAAAAACGTCTCGAACATCAACGTGGTGGGCAAATACACCGACGTGCAACTCTTCACCGAACGCGGCACCTCCTATCGCTTCGACTTGGAAGGACGCTACACCGACATCAAAACACCCGCAGGCGCCAACATCCGCCACCACAGCAAATCGGGCAACCTTGAAAAAATGGAAGGCTCCTACGGCGATGCCAACGCCAAAGGACTCGTCAAGGCAAAACTCAACTACGGCGGGCTGGTGGTGAAGTAATCGTTCACACCCGCACCACCATCAACTTCCCCGTTTGCGCCCGGCCATCTTTCAAAATGCGGATAGTGTAGTATCCCGCTGACAAATCACTGACGACGACCGTGTTGCGACCAGCACGCAGCTGCTCCAACTTCCGAACGGATTTCCCCTCGGAGTTGAAAATCGTGACCGACTGCACCTCAAAAGGCAGCTCGAGGGTGAATTGAGTGCTGACGGGATTGGGATAGTACAAGACTTGCCAAGACTGCCCTTGCTGCTGCCCATTGTCGGCAAAAAGAATCTCCGATTTGCCTTCACAGGTTTTGATAGTGGTGTACTCGGCGATGAGACGCACGAGCAGCTCGTTGAATGGCTCCACCTTGTATTCTTCGGAAGTAGGCTCCAAGTGTTTGCCGCCAATGCCCGAATGGTCGGTCAGAAAAACATAAGTGCCATTAGTGGCAAGGCCAAAAAATTTCATCAAAAACTCCGTGTCTTTTTGGCTCCCGCTGGCCGCCACTGGCACAATGCGGATGCCAAGCCTCGCCGCCTCGCGGATGCTTTTTTGAAGGCTCTCCTTCACTTCGGGCAACTGGTGGGGACTGGCATCCAGCACCAAAAAACATATCCGGGCAATGGCATCGGCACTCCATTTTTGAGTGAAAACCACCTCTTCGAGCGCACTATGCACCGCCTCCGGGTAGTCGCCCCCGCCGTCGGCGCTTTGCTTTTTGATAAATTCCACCGTTTTGGAAATATCGGAAGCGAGGGCGCTGCTCTTGGTGATGTACTCGTCGCCTTTGTCGCGGTAAAACACCGTGCCCATGCGGAAGGCAAGGTCAGGGTTCCGATTTTTCGCCCGGTCAATCACATCCAGCAACTCCGTTTTCAAATACTCGATTTCATCGCCCATGCTCCCCGTCGCGTCCACCGCCCACACGATGTCCACGTTTTTCGGAGCGCGGCACTCGGCTTTTATCTTGAAAAAATTGATGCCCTCGATGGCAGTTTTGAGCTGCGTGAACTCGTGTTTCTCGCCCTGCACCCACGCCTCCATGACGAGGTTGAGCATTTCTTTTTTGTCAAACAAACCAGCCCACAATTCGGCCTTGCCCGTATTGTCGGTGCGGCTCTCCCAAATGGTTGTCCCACGCGAATCTTTCAGAATAACGGCAGCATCGGCCATCGGAAAATCCTGTTCATTGAGCAGCAACGCGGTGTAGCGATGTTTGGGGTAAAAGCCGTACATCGCCTGATATGGCTCTATTTCCCCGTCGGCAAGCAAATCCAACCAATGGCGGTTCCAATTGTGCAGGTCGTTCCATTCGCCAGCCGTGAGCAAGCCAGCTCGAGGCGCAGGTTGCGCGAAGCGACCGGGAGGCGGCACATCGGGCGCATCGCCCGCCACTTCCACCATCTCCTCGTAGGTCTCTGGCGAAAAAACGACACGCACCCTTTTCATCACCCCATCTATCTCTACCACGCCTTCATCGGCAGCGGCGGGTGGCGGCGAAGCGAGCGGTTTTGCAGGGCTAAGTTTTGTCTCGGCAGCAGGAGGGCCAGAGGCATCCCCGAGTTTTCGTTTGGAGATGGTTGCATCCCGGCTACCGCGCATACTTAAAGGCTCCGCGCCAGCACCCGCTCCGTAATTCCTCACCAACGTGCTGAAATCTCGAACAAGCGTCTCCTCCAATGTGGTGCCCATTTCAAGATGCACACTGAGCTGGGTTTCCTTATTCGCCAACACCTGCACGTCCACGATGCGCAGGGAGACAAAGCTATCTTTGGAAAACACCACATCGTAAGTGCCGGGGGCTAATGCGAGGCGATATTCGCCTTCGGCGCGGGTGGTCGTTTCCGCGACCAGCACCCTGTTTTTTAAAATTTTGACAGCGACATCGCGGAGCGCCTCCCCCGACTCATCGGAGACTTTTCCAGTCAAAACAGCTTTTTCGGCAGGGGAAAAAAGCGCGGCAAGCATCAGCCAAAAGGTCGTCAGGAAGAGTGTGATTTTCATGACAGAAGCAGTTGCGTTCTTTAGACTTGTTGCGGTGGAGGGCTTTGAGTGAAGGGAAAGCCCTTCTTCCGACTGGCTTCGTTAAATTTTTCGCCGAATATGCCCGGTTCGACTGCATAATTTGCCTTGCCAGTCGAAAAAATGACAATCCCCTTCACTCAAAGCCCTCCACCGCAACAAGTCTTTTTTTGTGAAACAATTCGCTCTTGATGCCCTCCCAATGAGCCATTGCACAAAATAGCCCAAAAAAAATCACCTGAACAGCAATTTCCCAACCTTCCACGCTGCCGACCACTCCTTTTGCACCCTGAAATAAGGCCGCTGCGCAGCCCCGAACTGCCGTCGCACCCGTTCGATGGCATAAATCATGCTCCCGGCAAAATCGAATTCGGGCAATCGCAGCGATTCGCTGGCGTATCGAATGGCCTCCCAAGTCAACAGGATACCCGCACCGGATGAGCGGTGAGCAGGGTCGTCACCCGCCATGAGCAGCCACGCGGTCCGTTCGTCCCAGGCCAGATAGGCCACCGAGTGCGCCTCCCCCGTCCGAAGGTCGCGCGCAAAAAAAATGGCGCGTCGTTCCCGCGCGGCAAGCGCCTCATCGAGGCGGGCCAACAACGCGAAGGGAACAGGAGACCCCAAGCCTTGCCGCTGGTAACTCAATTGTTGCACCGCAAAAAAATCGGTCAGCGTGCCCTCCGTCGTCACCGTCGTTTGTTCGCGAGCCTTTGGTATTTTTTGATTGCGGTAGTCGGGTGCCAGATTTTTCCAAACCGCATCCAAGTCGTTGATTTCCAGAAAATAAGAATAGCGGGTGGTTTGTCGGAAACCCCGCCAGTAAAGAGGAAGCCAGTTTTGGGCCGTGTAGTTGAAATCCTGCTCAAATGCCGCCAGCCGCCCAACGGGAAATTGCTCAAGCAAATCACCAAATATAGACATTTCCTTGCGCGGGGCACGCCATTCGGGAAGCAAGTAAGGCCCCATCATGCGAGCAAGCGGGGGCATGGCCACATAACGCCAATGCCATTTCTTTTTCAAAAAATAAGGCCACGCTGCCACGACTTGCCCCGCTTTTTCCACCAATGCCACCTCCCACTGCCCTCCTTGGCAAACAGCGTCCAGATACCACGGCTGCATGAACAGCGGCAGGTCAGGGGCCTTGTCGCAAAAACGAGTATAAGCATCGCGCGAGCTCATGCGCAAAGGTGCTAAAATTCAAGTCAGGTCCAATTGCCCCATTACGACATCACCATATTCCCAAATTGGCACGACCTGTCCCACTATTCGCGTAATTATCAAATTCCATTTATTTTTGTAAAAATTTAGCGCGTCAACCCCACCCCCTCCCGGTGGGGTTGACGCGCTAAGTTTTTACTTGTTTTTTTAGTGAAAAATCGCGACTTCCTTACTTTCACCGCCACAACCTAACCACCCTACTGCACTATGCCCACTCCCCTTCGCATTGCCCTTGCCGACGACCATGAATTGCTGCTCGAAAGCCTGAGCGCCATGTTTGCCAACACCGACGATGAAGTCGAAGTCATCTGGAGCGCCCGCAACGGCGACGAGGTGCTGGAAAAAACCCGCGTCCAATGTCCCGATGTGCTGCTGCTCGATTACCAATTCAAGGAAAAAAACCTTGACGGCGGCACCATCAGTCATTTGTTGATGCAAGAATTTCCCGACCTCGGCATTCTGATTCTGAGCGTCAGCCATGAAATCACCACCATCCGCGACTGTCTCGCCAAAGGCGCCAAAGGCTACGCCACCAAGGAAATCGGGAAAAACGAGTTGCTGCGCGGCCTTCGAGCCGTGGCCGATGGAGAGTATTTTCTTGACCAAACCTCGCTCAAGGTCGTCATTCATGGCAGCGTCATCCCCGGCCCCAAACCACCACGCGGTCTGCTCACCCCCCGTGAGCTCGAGGTAGCCCGACCATACGCCAAAGGAAAATCCACTAAGGAAATGGCCTCCATGCTCTTCATCAGCGACGACACCGTGGAAAGCCATATCAAGAGCATTCGCTCAAAAACTGGCTGTGAAAACCGATACTGCGTGGAGGAATGGCTAAAAAAACATGGGCTTTGGGAGGATTAGGCAAGCCTTTTCCACATATAGCATTCTGATTGCAGGTACCCTCCCACTAAATATCGCGCATCCCCGTATGTTAAATCTCCCCCACCCCCTTGCCCACGTCGCCGCCCCTCCCTACATTAGCCTTCGCCAAGACGTTGGCGCATTTTAATCCCGCTCCTACCACGTTGCCCGGCACGACGGGCGGCACGCTTTAATCTCACCCTGTGCCCCAAACGCCCCCCGTGGCTTGCGCCGCGTCCGTTTTTGTTTCACCATTTTTTGTCACTTTCTCGTCCGATGAGCAATCCCCGCACCCGTCCCCGCATTTGGCGGCTTGCCGCCCTCCCACCCGTTGTTTTTTGCCTGCTGCTCAAGAGCATGGCCCAAGCGCAGCCCGCTCCCAGCGCAGCCGACGAGCGGGGCATCCCCGTTCATGGCGTCGTGTTCGAGCAAAGGCGCGACGAGGCCGCTGTTGCCGTTGCTCCCGCCAGCGACGGCGACCCCTCAACGGCGTGACCACCTTCGACCTCGTGCTCATCTCAAGGCACATTCTCGGGCTGGAGCCGCTCGACAGCCCTTACAAGATGATTGCCGCCGACGCCAACAAAAGCAACAGCATCACCACCTTCGACGTGGTGGAGCTGCGCAAGCTCATACTCGGCATCTACAACGAGCTGCCCCAGGCTCCCTCCTGGCGCTTCGTGGACAAGGCGTTCGTGTTCCCAAGCCCGGCTAACCCCTTTTCGATCCAATTCCCGGAGACCATCAGCATACCGCCCTCCTCTGAACAGGATTTTTACGGCATCAAGGTCGGCGACGTGAACGGCACGGCCCTGCCCAACGACAACAGGCCCTCAACGGCTGCACCAACGGGCGAGCGCCCCGTGTCGCTCGTCGGCTGGCAGGCATCCCCGGCGCGGGCGGGGGCCGCGCTCACCCTGCCGGTGACCTACGCGGGCGGCGGGCCACTGGCTGCGTTTCAGCTCGGGCTTCGTTTCGACCCATCGGCGCTGGCGCTCATAGGCCCCTCGGCGGGCGATTTGGCTGCCGTGGCGCCCGACGCGTTTGGGCTTGCGAAAGCCGGCGAGGGCGAGTTGCGGGTGGTCTGGCTTCCCGATTATTCCGAGCCGGAGCCGTGGGCCATGCCCGGCGCGACCCTGTTCCACCTGACCTTCCGGGCGCTCCGCGACTTGTCGGGAGAGGACTTTCCCCTCTGGCTCGACGGGGCGGTGCTGCCCAACGCCGCCTGGCTCGCAGACGACACCGAGTGCGACATCCGGCAGGGCAAACCCGCCCAGACGCGCGAGCGAGCGGAAGGGGCGGCCTCGGCGCTTGCGGCGGTCTGCCTGCCCAACCCCACCACGGGCGACGCGACGCTCCGCATCGCCTGCGAGCGGGCAACGCGGGCGCGCGCGGCCGTGTTCGGCCCTTTTGGCAACGCCGTCGTCCTGCGCGACTTGGCGCTCGAGGCGGGCGAGCAGACGCTCGCCCTGCCGGAGTTTGCCAGCCTGCCCGCCGGGGTGTACGTCTGGAAGGTCTGGACGCAGGCCGGCGAAAAGGCGCAGGGGCATCTGGTGAAGCAGTGACCGGCCACGGGGTCGCATGACAATACTTGAAAATTGGTCATTGAACATTGGTCATTTTTTTAATTGTTCAATGTTCAATGACTTTCACAACCGAACAAATTTTTACGCTCATGAAAAACATTCTCCTCTTCCATATACTCCTCCTCGGGGCGCTCGGCCCTGCCCTTTCCCAAAAGCGCCTCCACGTCAGCCACGCGGCCACCGGGCAGAACAACGGCTCCTCTTGGGCCGACGCCTACACCGACTTGCAGGCCGCCCTCGCCGCCGCCCAGCCCGGCGACGAGGTGTGGGTGGCCGAGGGCACCTACCTGCCTACTACTGATGCCAACCGCGGCATCTCCTTCGACCACAAGAGCGGCGTGGCGCTCTACGGCGGCTTCGCCGGCACCGAGACCGACCTCGCGCAGCGCGACTGGCAGGCACGCCCCACCGTGCTGAGCGGCGACATCGGCGCGGCGGGCGACAGCACCGACAACTCTTACAACGTGGTGTACATGCACCACCCCGACAGCGGCACTGTGCTCGACGGCTTTTTTGTCCGCGACGGCACGGCGGATTTCGTGGGGCTTACCTCCGCACGCGACCGGCGCAAGTGCGGCGGCGGGCTATACGTGGAGGGCAAGGACTGGGAAGCCTACCCGGACATCCGCAACTGCGTGTTCGAGCGCAACACGGCCCGCAATTTTGGCGGCGGCGTCATGGTCAACGGAGAGGGGCTCGGCTCGATAGCGCCCAAGTTTTTCAATTGCCTGTTCGAGGAAAACCACAGCCTGACGAGCGGCGGCGGGCTGGCGTGGCTCGGCGCTTCGTGGGTGGAGCGCCGGGCGGACCTGGACTCATGTGTTTTCCGCCGCAACCGCGCACAAAGAGGCGGCGGCATGTTTTATCAGGACGCGGAACGGTCGGACACCATTGATGTCGTAGCGTGCGTGTTCGAGAAAAACGAGGCCTCAAACAACGGGGGCGGCTGCTCTTTTGTGATGGGCAGGGCAGAGGGCGGCGCTCTCAACCTCTCCCGATCGGTGTTTGTCCAAAACAGAGCAATAAGCGGGACGGCCCTGTCCGTTTTTCCCGCTGGCAACCATCTCATGAAATCCGTGACCGTCCACGATTGCGAGTTCCTGCAAAACAGCAATTTGCCATCTGCGGCCCTTTCCACAAGGATGGTAGTATTGCTTGACGTGCTTGATATGCCCTCCACAACGATTTCATTCAAGGACGTGAAAATGCTCGGCAACATAGATTCGGTGGGGGGGATACTGGTGGGAAATTACTTTGGCCGTGTCAAGATAGACAATTGCCGATTTGAGTCAAATTTCATGGAACAAATAACAAGATTTGGGAAAAACTCTACCGATATCGTATCGAACAACGTTTTTGCATCAAACGCATTTTGGTTTCAAGTGAATATAGTCGCAGCCCTTTCTGACACCCTTATCTTGACCAACAATGTCGTCACAAGGAATATTAATTTAAGAAGAAAGGTTATAGGTTCAAGCGAGGGGAACGTTGCCTTGGTCAACTGCACCATAAGCGACAACGTTTTCGCGCAGGAAAGCACGAGCGACAAGCACGACAAACTGCAAATCAAAAACTCGGTCATAACAGGCGGCGTGCCTCTTGCGGCCTTTTTGGAGTCAACAAACGGCACCCACCTTTCCCACTCCCACTTCGAGGGGCTTGACTGCTCCGCGCTCCCCCCCAATGTGGTGTGCGGCCCCGGCCTCATCGTCGGCGGCGACCCCATGTTCGTCAACCCCGCCGCCGGCGACTTCCGCCTCCAGGGCTGCTCCCCCCTCGTCAACGCGGGCAACAACCTCCACGCCGCCAACATCTCCACCGACCTCGCCGGCAACCCCCGCATCCAGGACGGCACGGTGGACATCGGCGCCTACAAAACCCCCGCCCTCGCCCTCGCCGCCGAGCCGGACGTCAAGGCCGCCTGCGCGGGCCTGCCCGACGGCGCCATCGCCCTGCCGCTCGTCGGCGAATGCCCGCCCCTCGCCTTCGAGTGGCAGTCCGGCACCCTCTCCGGCGACTCGCTCTCCGGCCTCGCGCCCGGCACCTACCTGCTCACCGTCACCGACGCCAAGGGCAACTCCCTGACGGCCTCCGTCACCGTGCCTGCCGCCCCGGCGCCCACCCTGCAGGTGGACGGCCAGCCCATCTCCTGCTTCGGCGCCGCCGATGCCATGCTCTCCGTCAGGGCGCTCACCGGGAAGCCCCCCTTCGCCTACCTGTGGTCGCCCACCGGCACCACCGACTCGGTGGACGCGGGCCTCGGCCCCGGCCCGGCCTCCGTCACCGTCACCGACGACTGGGGCTGCACGGCCACGTTTTCCTTCGACATCCCCGAGCCTGACACCCTGCAGTTCGCCGCCACCGTCACCCGGCCCTCCACGCCGCAGAGCGCCGACGGCGGCATCGTGGTGAACAGCGTGACGGGCGGCACGCCGCCCTACGCCTACCTGTGGGAGCCGGGCGGCGGCATGGGGAGCGTGCTTGCGGGGCTTTCGGAGGGCACTTACGCGCTGACGGTGACGGACGCGCGGGGCTGCGAGGCGGCGTGGACGTTCGAGGTGAAGGCGCTGGTGGGCGTGACGGAGGCGGAGGGCGTGGCGACGCTGGTCATCTGGCCGAACCCGGCGGGGGAGTCGGCGTGGCTGCGGTGGGAGGGGGTGCCGCCTGCTTTGTTGGAGATGTACGACGCTCAGGGTCGCTTGGTTCGGTCGGAGCGGGTGTCGTCGGCGGGCGCGGCGTGGCGGGTGGGTCTGGGTGGCCTGGCCGCGGGGGCGTACGCGGTGGTCTTGCGCGACGGGAGTGGCAAGGCGGTGGGCGCGGGCAGGCTGGTGAGGGGGTAAGGGGGGCAACGGAGAAGATTACCCATCCTCGAAGTTCCCAACCAAGCTTGCACGCGGCACCTCAATGCTGACAAATGTACCCCGACCGGGAGCCGACTCCAAGTGCATCTTGCCTCGCAATGCCTCTACACGGGTACGCACATTCGAAATACCGATGCCATCGGTACCATTGTGGGATGCGTCGAAACCCCGACCGTTGTCTTCTACCGTGAGGAGCAGATTGCGCTCTACTTCGAGCAATTGTAGATTGACCATTGAGGCACGAGCGTGTTTTAGCACATTGGCAAGGAGCTCTTGGGCGATGCGGTATAGGTGGATTTTTGCCACGTTGCCGACCCGGTCTAAGGGATAATTGGCATAAAACTGAACGTTTAGCCCTTTTTGGGCCTGCTGGATGCGCACCGTCAATTCTTCCAAAGCAGTTTCCAGCCCGGTGGTATCGAGTGTTTTCGACATAAGGTCGTGCGAAATGCCGCGCACCTCGTGATAAATCGCGTCGAGGTCATCGGCGATGTCGGTCATTTTTTGGGCGAGCTCATGGTCAGTCGAGACATCCTCCCGCATGGCATCCACTTTCATGTTGACCGCAGCCAGTTGCACACAAGCACTGTCGTGGAGGTCGCGAGCGATGCGGCGACGCTCTTTTTCGATGCCCAGAATAAGCTGCTCGCTCAATCCTTGTTCTTTGGCTTGCGCCATACGCAGTTCGGCTTTTTGATTCACTTCAATCAGCCGCAGATAGCGGCGCACAGCAAAATTGAACACCAGCACCATTTCCAAGAAAAAGGCTCCAATGACAAACGGCGAGAGGAAAAATGTGTTGGCGATGTGAAACGAGGCCAAGATGCGGTCGGGCAAATCGAAGCCCGTGGAGCCATAGCCCAGATGCTGGAGCGAGGAGATGCCGATACCGATGCAGTTGAGCGCGATGACCAACAAAAGCCAAGAAAAACGTCGGCGCTTTTTCAAAAACATCTCGCGGAACAGCCAAGCCAGCATGGCCAAACTAAACAGTCCCAACAGGCTTACAAACAATATGAACACTTCGCTCGTGAACTTCAGGTTGAACACCCAGACGATGAATCGCATGGCTTGCAGGAACAACGTGAGCAGAAAAACCCCAATGAAGAATTCCGCAAAATAGTTGAGCCGCGGCGAGCTTTTAGGCAAATCAAAATAGAGCCTGAAATACTGAATGCCCAATACTAAGCGGAGGTTGTTGAGCACCATCGGCACAATGTGCTGCAAATCGCCATTGTTTTTCCAAATATACATGAAACCCAACCCTAGATGCGCAGGGATGAACAGTGCCGTCACCAACACATAACCAAAGTAGTACCAATGAAAAGACTGCTTGGACGCAGCAATGAGGATGGCCAATAAAATGAGAAAGAGGACGGTGAAGACATAAAAAATGGTCATTAGAATATCTACCGTCCATTGTTGATGCCCGCCCTCCACTCGTTCTTTTCGGTCAAATATCAAGATGCGCAGGTGCAGCGGCGCTTCGGACTCGAATTTCAGGTAAAACCACGCGACGCTGTTTGGGGCGATATGGGCAGGGAAGAGGAAATTGCGGAAATTGGAGTCAGGACGCTCGCTAAATCTGAAATTGGTACCCGTAAAAAGCCCGGTGTCATTGAGCGAATTTAGCGAGTAGTATTCTATGCGGTTGATGAAAGGGTTGACCACTTCGACCAAAAAATCCTCTTTGTCGGTTTTGTTTTCCAATGCAAACCGCAGCCAATAGATATCGCGCTTGTCCCAGATAAAGTTGCAGCAACGCTTTTTTGTTTCAAAAAATGAATCGGGCAAAGCCTCCACGAGCGCCGCCGCACTGATTTTTCCGTTCGATTTGAGTTCGAACAACGAATCCAGCAAATGCCTCCTTGTCGAATCGCGCCCTCGGTCGTTCAGCACCTGCACGTTCACATGACGCTCGAGCATATTTTTGGTCGAATCCACAAACATCGCTGCCGTCAATTCCTTCGGTTTGAATGTGTTCGATGTGCTGCGAAATTCAAGTGGCTGACACCACACAGCGCCCGTCGCCGTCAGCAACAGGCTGATAATGTAGAACGAGCTTGCCTTTTGCATACGATAGCAAGGATTAAAAATGAGCAGGGAACCAGCCACTTACAGCGCAAAACAGGCTGTTTTCCCCGGAAGAAAATGGGTTCGGCAAAAGTGGCGGACTTTTGGGTGGACAGCCAAAATCGCGTATAGGGATTTTACAAAAATCACGGCAATACCGGATTTCCGGGAATAGTACCTGTTTTAAAACGCTTGCCGGAGCAGGAAGGGGCTTTGAAACAAATGCTTAGGCAGGATACTCCACGAAATTGCGCGGTGTCTCGTAGAGCCGCACATGAAGGTCGTATTTGTTCGGAATCTGCTGGCGCAGAATCATGTAAATCACCACGCAGATATTTTCGGCGGTCGGATTCAGGTTTCTAAACTCGGCGGAGTCCAAGTTCAGGTTTTTGTGGTCAAATCGCTGTTCCACCTCGCGTTTTATCAAATCGGCCAGCCAACCGAGGTCAATCACCATGCCCGTGTCGGGGTCAATATCGCCTGTCACCTTCACCTCCAACTCGTAGTTGTGGCCATGCCAGTTGGGGTTGTTGCAAAGCCCAAACACCTCTTTGTTCTTGGCATCCGACCAAGCGGGGTTGTGCAACCGATGGGCGGCGTTGAAATGAGCACGGCGGATAACGGCGACTTTCATGGAGTGTGCGGATAGGTGAAAGCAAGTTGGCTCATTAAACCGATATGGGCAAAAATAGTTTTTTTTGCAAATCCGGCACTTGATATTGCGTCCATTCACTCAATCTTTTGCCGTACCTTCGCCCTCACGCAAAAACCTTTTCAACAGCACAGTCACATCTGACTCTCCATATACGAGGCAAATTTTCGCCAAAACATAGTCCGACGAATCCATTGACAACCATGCACGCAGCCCCAATCGTCTGACCCAATTTCAAGTCAATAAGCGCAGTGCTGTCTGCGAAGGTTTTGTGTTGCCACGTCGTGCCATCAGCCAATCGAGCGTGGGGTACTTTGCACAAAACAATGATTTTCAGCGACATCATCGGCCAAAGCAGGACCAAGACATTCCTGCTCCAACTCGCCCACAGCGAGCGCATACCCCACGCCTTGCTGTTTTTGGGGCCGACGGGCAGTGGCAATTTGGCCTTGACGCTCGCGTTCGCCCAGCTGTTGCAATGTGAAAAAAATCCGACAAACCGCAACGCCGAACCAACAGAAAACAGCCTCTTTGGAGCAACCGAGTCCTCCGAAAACCACCCGCTCGCGCCCGCGCTCGGCGATGCTTGCGGCGAGTGTTCCGCCTGCCGAAAAGCTGCCCAATTTGCCCATCCCGACATTCATTTTTCATTCCCGACCGTCGGTGCCAACGCCGTCAGCACCGACTATCTCAAGCAGTGGCGTGCGGCACTTGCCGAAAACCCTTACATGGATGTGAACACTTGGCTACAGCGTCTGGGCGCTGAAAACAAGCAGGGCAACATCACCAAAGACGAGTGCAATGCCATCATCAAAAAACTCAGCCTCAAAGCCTTTGAAGGGCGCTACAAAATACTTGTGATGTGGCTGCCCGAATATCTCGGCAAAGAGGGCAACCGCCTGCTCAAGCTCGTCGAGGAGCCACCTGAGCAGACGATTTTTTTGTTGGCTGCCGAAAATCAGGATGCCATTCTGAACACCATCCTATCTCGCTGCCAATTAGTCAAGACCGACCTGCTGAGCGACGAGGAAATAACGAAGGGCCTGCATCTGCAACGCGGCCTCGACGAGAGCCGCGCCCGGCAAATCGCCTTTTTGGCCGATGGCGACTTTAGCGCCGCGCTCCACATCGCCGACAACCCCGAAAACGACGATGCCCGCTTACTGCTCGACTGGCTCCGCAAATGCTGGCGCGGCAACGGAGTGGAACTCGTGAAATGGACAGAGGACTTCGCCAAACTAGGCCGCGAAAACCAAAAGCAATTCCTCCACTATGGGCTGCATTTCTTGCGTGAGCTGATGGCGCTGGTCGTGACGGGCAACCCCAACCTGCGCCTGCAACCCGAAGAACTCGCCACCGCCCAAAACATGGCCAAAGTGCTCAACTTCGACAAAATAACCCGATTGGTCAGCCTTTTCAACGACAACATTTATTACGTCGAACGAAACGCCAATCCAAAAATCCTTTTTCTCGACACCTCCATCCAAATGAACCACATTTTGAAAAATGCCTGAAAACAAACAGACATTCACCTTGAAGCGCATCGGGCTGATTACCCTCATGACGGCGCTCATTGGAATCGGCGCTTACGTCACGGCACACGAGTTCAACGATGGCGTCATCACCCCGGCGGTCATAGGTTCCGTGTTTCTTGGCATGGCCTTCCCCAATTTGCTGATTGCCGGCATGATGCGGTTGTTCCAAGTGCATGTGGGAAAAATCTTCCTGCTAATCGCCGCTGTTTGCGTCATCGTCGGCATAGTGCTCATATCCGTTTGACCTCAAACCAAACCAGTCACCAATAATTAACAACCAACATGGGATGCATAGGATGTTCCTGCTCGACAGGTAAAGATAGCGTAAGCGGGTGCCGCTCCAATGGCGGCTGCGCTTCCGGCGGCTGCAACCGCCACAACACTTTCGATTGGATAACCGCTCTCGGCATCGTGGATGCCAAGCCCTTCGACATCGTGGAGGTCAGCTTCAAAAATGGCTCCCGCAAAGAGTTTTTCAAAAACCCACCCTACACCCGCGCCACCACTGGCGATTGGGTCGTGGTGGAGTCGCCCTCTGGGGGGTTCGATGTAGGGAAGGTTTCCCTATCAGGAGAGCTCGTGCGCCTGCAAATGAAACGAAAGCGCGTCCGCCCCGATGCCCGGCTACAAACGGTGGTGCGCAAAGCCCACGAGCGCGACCTTGAACGCCTCGACGAAGTGCGCCACGCAGAGAAAGAAGTGATGGTGCAAGCCCGCGTCATCGCCCGCACGCTTGATTTGGACATGAAGATTGGCGATGTGGAATTCCAAGGCGATGGCCGCAAATGCACCTTCTATTACACCGCCGATGGGCGCGTGGATTTTCGCGAGCTCATCCGAAGCTATGCCCGCGAATTCAAGGTAAAAATAGAGATGCGCCAAATCGGGGCGCGCCAAGAGTCGGCTCGCGTTGGCGGCATAGGCAATTGTGGCCGGGAACTGTGCTGCTCCACTTGGCTCACGGAATTCAAAAGCGTCAACACGGCCGCGGCCCGCTACCAAAACCTCGCCATCAACCAGACAAAACTGTCTGGCATGTGTGGCCGCCTTAAATGTTGCCTCAACTACGAACTTGACACCTACATTGACGCACTCGAAGACTTTCCCGACCGTGCGGAAAAACTCAAAACCGCCGCAGGATTAGCCATATTGGTCAAGACCGATGTGTTCAAACGCCTCATGTACTACACCTACGCCGAAAATCGCGGCAAGCTCTATGCAATTCATGTGGACCAGATATGGGAGGCGTTGGACATGATAAAACAAGGGCAACTGCCGGGCAGCCTCGACGATATCCTCGCCATGGCTCCGCCGCCAGAGGTGGATGAGCCAGAAGAGACAGAACCTGACTTCGAAAATGTGCACGACGTGGTAGAACTCCCCATCGAAAAACGCAAGAAAAAGAAGAAAAAGAAAAAGAAAAGCCGCGACCGCTCACAGTCCGCCGCTGCTGCTGTGGAGAAAGCAGCCCAGCAGGACAACCTGCCAGTGGCCAACCGACGAGAACAACCACGCAACAAGCCAACCAACAAGGAAGAAGGGCGGCGGCCACAGCCCAACCAACCTCCAGCGAAAAGACAGGAGGGCAACGCCCCACCCGTGCCCAAAGCTGGCGATGCCGCTCATCAACGCCAACGCGACAAACGAAATTTTAAAAACAAAGGGCCGAAGAAAAACTGAACAAACAAGATTAATCTGTTGTCTTACATAGCATTATGACTTACGACGTCACCATCATCGGCTCCGGCCCCGGAGGATATGTAGCCGCCATCCGTTGCGCCCAATTGGGACTCAAAACAGCCATCGTCGAACGCTACTCCGTGCTCGGCGGCACCTGCCTCAACGTAGGCTGCATCCCCTCAAAAGCACTTCTGGACTCATCCGAACACTACCACAACGCCCACAAAAAATTCCAGACGCACGGTATTGACCTCAAAGACTTGAAGGTCAATATGCCGCAAATGATTAAGCGGAAAAATGAGGTGGTACTCGACAACAACAAGGGGGTGGAGTTCTTGATGAAGAAGAACAAAATAGACGTGTTCTATGGACACGGCTCGTTTGTGCATAAAAACCGCATCAAAATCACCAGCTCGAGTGGCAACGCCGAGGAAATAGAAACCAGCAAAGTCATCATTGCGACAGGCTCCAAACCCATCGTGCCAGCCAATTTCAATTACGACAAAAAGCGCGTCATCACCAGCACGGAAGCCCTCAATATCGAGAAAGTGCCGGGCAGCATGGTCGTTATTGGCGGTGGTGTCATTGGGTTGGAATTGGGCAGCGTGTACGCACGTTTGGGCACCAAGGTCATCGTGGTGGAGTTTCTCGACCGCATCATTGCGGGCATGGATGCCGACTGTAGCCGCGAGTTGATGAAGAGCATGAAAAATCTTGGGGTCGAGTTCCACTTGCGCCACGCCGTCACCGAAGTCACCCCTTCCAAATCAAAAGTGACAGTGGTCGCCCAAAGCCGCGACGACGATTCAAAAAAACTTTCTTGGGATGTGGACTACTGCCTCGTAGCCATCGGTCGTCGCCCCTACACCGACGGGCTTGGCTTGGAAAACGTGGGTATCGCCTTGGATGAAAAAGGCCGCATCCCCGTGGACGAGCATCTGCAAACCAATGTGCCGGGCATCTACGCCATTGGCGACGTAATACAGGGTGCCATGTTGGCGCACAAAGCGGAGGAAGAGGGCGTGTTCGTGGCAGAGACGATTGTCGGTCAAAAGCCACACATTCACTATCACCTCATTCCCAGTGTCGTCTACACCTGGCCCGAGGTGGCAGGCGTGGGCTACACAGAGGAAGAACTCAAGGAAAAAGGCGTTCCTTACAAGCCCGGCAAGTTCCCCTTCCGTGCCTTGGGCCGCGCGCGTGCGAGCATGGACTTGGACGGCATGGTGAAAGTGCTCGCACACAAAGAGACCGACGAAATCCTCGGCGTGCATATCGTGGGCGCTCGCGCTGCCGACATGATAGCCGAAGCCGTCGCGCTCATGGAATTCCGCGCCTCGGCGGAAGATGCCGCACGCATGAGCCATGCGCACCCCACCTACACGGAAGCCTTCAAAGAGGCGAGCTTGGCTGCCACCGCCAATCGGGCGCTGCACATATAGTTAGTCACAAGACCTACTAGACATTGTTTTTGTGCCGCAAAGACACAAAGGCACAAAATGCGGCAAATCAATGAGTATTTTGCTTTGCGTCTTTGTGACTTCGTGGCAAATTTCAAAATGTCCAGTAGTGTGGTCACAAGACCCAATCCACGCGCACCCCGCCATGGTCGGACTTTGTTGCTTGTGTCATAGCCTCATTCTTTGCATCCCCGTCGTCGCGTGTCAATGATGTATTGAATCTTCCAGCCATCGGTGGTCTTGACTAATTGGAAAGAATTGGTGCCGCAGTGCGACACCTTGCCATTCACATAGAATTTGTAGGGCGTCCATACGCTGGCGAGCGATTTTTCGGCGTGGATGGCTTCGAAGGTGATTTCCTCCTTATACTTGTCTTTGGTGGGCGTGCCGATAAAGCGGACAAACTCGTCAAAGTCCTCGGTATAGACCTGCATCTGGCCATCCTTGCTGGCCATGAAGGTCTGGAAAACAGGCGTGTCGGTGCAGGCGCTTTTGAGCAGCACCGTATCGCCTTTTTCCATGCCTGCAAAAAAGTTGTTGATGACGGCCTTGATGGCCTTGTCTTCTTTTTGGGCGGAGAGTGCCGCCGTCAAAAACGCGGCGAAAATCAATAAAAAATAAGCACGGCTTTGTCGCATGAGAATTTGTTTTTGCCCAAAAATGGGAGCTCATGCAAGGACATGGGCCGTTTTTCGATAAAAAAAGCCTGATAAAGCGCGGGAGGCCGCTTCGACTGGCTGAATGCGGGTCACGTCGAAAACCATTTCCCGACCACCGGAATCTCCCGCCGATGCAGCCAAGCCAACACTGCGCTCCCGGCAAAAACAAGGAGGGCCAGATAAAACAACAAGCCACCATCGCCTTGCACTTCGATGCCCAGTTGGGTAAGGTGCGAAAGGATGGCGCCACTCATCACGCCCAACGCGACGACAGCGCCCAAGCCAGTGGCGCGCGGCCATAATATCAAAGCAGAAGCCACCAGCTCGACCACCCCGGAGCCGATGCGACCCCAAGGCTCCATGCCCAGCGTTTGGAAAATCCACACACTTTCGGGCGCGCCCGTGAATTTGAAGAAAAGGGTTTGCAGGAGAATACCCGCCACCAGCAGGCGGAGTAGCCACACAAGGATGTTTTTCATATAGAAAGGAGAATTTTGTAAAAAAATCGCCACAAAAGTCGCCCACTCATCTGGCTGGAAAAGTTCCCTGCGTAACATTCCGCAAATAGTTGTTCGAAGAGTCGCTTCACGGACACCTCAACTCTTTCGACCATGATTTTTCAAATTGTGCCTACCTTTTTTCAAGGGTTTTGGAGGGGGCGAGCTGTCGGGGCAAACGCACCGCTCCGGCGGGTTCAAGTTTCATACACAACTGAACTTAGACCCCTCCCACATAAAAACCTTAACAAATATTTGCATCCTCCCCAGACAGCCTTTACATTTGGAGCTGCAAACAATCGCATCACCTCCAAAACAATTAGCCAACCATGCTCAACCCCCGCCATCGCCCGCTGCTAAGCGCAGCTGTTTGGGTACTCACCTGCTTCACCCTCTCTGCTCAAACCATCCTCTCCTCGCTGCTCGAACAGCCTGTCAGCGACCTCCCGGTTTACGACACCACCGCTTGCGAGGATTGCATCTTTCTCCGGGTGCAATATGGGGACTCCGAGTTTCGGAACCTCGATGTGTTCAAGCGTTTCGATGCAAAAAACATCACACAAGTGGATATGGTGTATAGCTCGTTTTCGCGCACAAAAAACTTTGACCAAGTCTCGCTCAATCGCGAGCGATTGACCAACCTCGAAAAAGCCTCTCCCGGCCTCTTCGACAACGAGTCCATTAAATGGAATATGTTGCGCCAGACCAACTGCCGCACCCTCGAAGAAAGCGAGCGACTGTTCCACGGGTTCGTAGTGCATCTTGCTTCTGGCGCGGCGGTGCGCAGCAGCGACGGCACGCTTATGCCCGCACCCGTCCCCGTCGTACTCACCAAAAAATCATCGAACAAAACACCGCTTGTCACCCGCGACTCCACCGTGCGGGAAATGAGCGTCTCCATGCGCGAAATCACCAAACGCGAATGCGAGGAAACGGGCAAATACATTCCGAAAGACAAGGACAAAGCTCGCAAAGGTGTGCGATACGACAAACCGGGGCGCAACCGCATCCCGGAGAAAAAATGTCAGACCAAATCTCTGGGTTATGTTTACGACACCACTTACTACGACCGCCGTATCAAGATAAATGCGGCCACTGGCAAGCCGATTGACCGCTCGCTGGAGATAGACCGCCGAAGGGACACAACCGTGATAGACGCCATGGACCGCAATTGGGACGACTGGAAAAAAGAGAAAGTCATCGTGGTGCAGGATGTCACGGGTAGCATGAGCGGCTACCTGACGCAAATTTTCATTTGGCACGAACTCTACGCCTCGAAAGGTGTGGAACACTACGTTTTTTTCAATGACGGCGACGGGAAACCCGACAAGGACAAGATATTGGGCAAGGTAGGAGGCATCTACTACGTCCAGTCGAATCGCCTGTCGGAGATTCAAGAGGTAGCTAATCGGGCCGCTCGTGCGGGTAGCGGCGGCGACAATCCTGAGAACAACATAGAAGCCGCCATATATGCCCAGAACAGGTGTCCCGATTGTAGCATGATGGTGATGATAGCCGACAATTACGCACCCGTGCGCGACTTCAAATTGATGAGCGAGGTGAAGAAGCCCGTTCATGTGGTGGTTTGCGGCGGCAATGGCGAAGAGGTACATTCCGACTACATCAGCATCGCTGCCCTCACGGGGGGAGCGGTGCATACCTCCAAAATGGACCTCGACCTAAAAGGCAAAGCAGTCGAAGGCACATTGCTGGCTATCGGTGAGCGAAAATATATCTTCGAGAAGGGACGATTTTCTTTGAAAACGGATTGAGCAAAGAGGTTCAGGAGATGCGGCTCCACACCCGCGCTTCCTTGCCTTCCGAGGCGAGGTGCTGCCGGAGCCGCTCGTGTTCGGGGGCTGCCAAGGCAGGGTCGTCCTCCAAAATACGCAGGGCTATCTCTCTCGCCGCCGTCAGAATCTGTCCGTCGCGGGCAAGGTCAGCGATGAGGAATCGGAGCATACCGCTTTGTTGAGTGCCCTCTATGTTGCCGGGACCGCGCAGCCGCAAATCCGTCTCCGCGATGACGAAGCCGTCGTTGGTCTGACACATGGTCTGAATGCGTTCGCGGCCATCGGCGCTGAGTTTGAATGAGGTCATCAGGATGCAAAAGCTCTGCTCCGCGCCGCGCCCCACGCGCCCACGCAATTGATGAAGTTGCGAGAGGCCGAAACGCTCGGCGTTCTCAATCACCATCACCGAGGCGTTCGGCACATTCACCCCGACTTCTATGACGGTGGTGGCCACCATGATTTGTGTCTCGCCGCGCACAAAACGCTGCATTTCAAAGTCTTTGTCGGCAGCCTTCATTTTCCCATGCACGATGGAAATTTGATATTGCGGCGGCGGAAAGTCGCGGCTCAATGCCTCATAGCCCGACATCAGGTTTTGCAGGTCCATCGTTTCCGTTTCCTCTATCATCGGGTAAACGACATACACTTGCCGCCCCTTGGCAATCTCGTCGCGCATGAACCCCTGTACCCGCAAGCGATGGTGCTCGCTCTTGTGCATCGTGGTGATGGGCTTGCGACCGGGGGGCAACTCGTCTATCACCGACACGTCCAAGTCTCCATACAAAGTCATGGCAAGCGTGCGCGGAATCGGCGTGGCCGTCATCACCAACACATGGGGCGGCCCGGCGGGGTTTTTCTTCCACAGCGCGGCGCGTTGCTCCACACCGAAGCGGTGCTGCTCGTCTATGATGCTGATGCCCAGATTGTTGAATTGCACCCAATCCTCAATGAGCGCGTGCGTCCCGACGACGATGTGGAGCTCGCCCGAGGCCAGCTGTTGCAGAATGGCCTCGCGCTTTTTGCCTTTCACCGTGCCGCTGAGGAAGCCGACGCGGATGCCCAAATCACCCACGAGTTCGGTGATGTTGGCAAAATGCTGCTGGGCGAGGATTTCGGTGGGGGCCATGAGCACCGCCTGAAAACCATTGTCCAATGCCATGAGCATCGTCATCAAGGCCACGACGGTTTTGCCGGAGCCTACGTCGCCTTGCACAAGACGATTCATTTGTTTGCCCACGGCGAGGTCGGCACGGATTTCCTTCAATACCCTTTTTTGCGCGCCCGTGAGTTCGAAGGGTAGTTTTTCGTGATAAAATTTATTGAAAAAATCGCCGATTTTGGAAAAGACGAAGCCTCGAATGGCATCTTTTCGGCGGGTGCGAATTTGCAAAAGGCGCAATTGCAGGAAAAACAACTCCTCGAATTTCAGCCGCCGCGTGGCTACGTCGAGCTCTTGCTGGTTTTCGGGAAAATGAATCTTGTTCAAAGCTGACCAGCGCGAAGTCAGTTTGTATTGCGCGGTCAGATAATCGGGCATCGTCTCCGGCAAATCTGTCGGGGAAAGGCCGTCGAGCAGGGTGCGGATGATTTTGCGCAGCCCTTTTGCGTCAAGCCCTTTTTGGGTCAGCTTATCGGTGCTGGGATAGACGGGGTCGAAGGTGAGTTGCCTCACCCCCAGCTCTTCTCCGGTTGAAGAGGGGTCGGGGGTGAGGCTTTCCATCTCCGGGTGGGTGATGTTAAAACGGCCATTGAACTCGTTGACACGGCCAAAAACAATGTATTCTTTGCCGACGGTGAGGCTTTTTTCAAGCCATTGCACGGCTTGGAACCACACCAGCTCCATCATCCCCGTTTCGTCGCGGAGGCTTCCGACAAGCCGCCGGGCGCGACCTTCGCCGAGGGTTTCGAGGCGACGGAGGGTGCCGCGTATTTGCACCAGTTCGCCTTCGGTGTGGATGTCTCGAATCTTGTGGAATTTGGTGCGGTCAATGTATCGGAAGGGGAAATGGAACAGCAGGTCGCGGCAGGTGAATATGCCCAATTCCTTTTTCAGCACCTCCGCACGTTGCGGACCGACGCCTTTGAGATATTCGATGTTGGAGTCGAGGGTGGGCACGTTGGATGGTGATTTGTTGAATCGGGGATGTGTTGAATTGGTTATTTGCCTGTGTGGGCTTTGATATTTGCGAGGGCTTCTTTTTCAACAAATCATTCAATGATGAAAAAGAAGGGTTGCTCATGGCAATATGGTTGTGGGTTTTTGTCTGGCAAAAGTAAAATAGTTTGTTTTAAATATCGAGCATCTCCAACAGCCATTCTTTCTCGGTTAGTATTTCTTCCTGTTCGATGGCGGCCCGCAAGGCGGCGGTGGCTGCGGAATTGTTGAAATTGAGCGCCATCAGCTGACGGGTGTAATGCACGATGCGGCTATAGTTGGTGCGGTGGTAGCCGATGGCGGTGTGCCGACGGATGAAAGTCTGCATACTTGACAGGTGGCTCTCCAGCAAGTCGTATTCGGCGGTTTCGTAGTAGATTTTGAGTTGCAAGGTTTTGGCAATCAGGTTGTTGATGAGGTCTTTGTAGTCGGAGCGCTGCAAGTTGAGCAGGGCGGTTTTGTAGTCGCGGCGAGCGTAGGCCACGCGAGCGAGGTTGAGTTTGGCGGAAGCCTCGCGCCACTGGCGCTCGAGGTACGGCTTGTATTGGTGGACGAACCCCTCGGCCCAGTCCGTCTCTCCTGTGCGCAGCGCGATGGCGACGATGTTGTTGAAGGCAAAGCGCGAGAGCAGCCCATTCTCGAACAAAAGGTCTCGTTGGAGGGCACTTTGGTAGAGGTCGAGGGTGACGCGCAGCCACCCTTCTGCGGATTCATTGATTTTTTTGATGCCAAAATTGATGGCCAGCAAATAAAATGAGCGCAGCTCTTCGGGCGGGAACTGGTCGGAACGCGCCAGCAGCATCTCGCGGAATTTTTCAAAATGCGCTTCCGCTTTCGCGTCGGCAAGAAAATGATAGCAGTGGAAATACAGCCCGATGGCGGGGATTTCCAGCAGATTATGCGCCTCGACGTGCATCAGTATAGATTCCAGCATCCCGATGCGATAGTCGGTCTTGAACACTGCCTGATGCGAAAGAGCAAGACAAGCCAGCCGCAATTTTCGGGCGATGTAGGCCGTGTCCATCAGGTCGGAGGTGCTTTGGAGGTTGAGCGACTCGGTGCGTTTGGCGGAGGTGTCGAATTGATATTGCTCCCATTCCAACAAGTTCAGGTCATGATAATAGTCGGCATGGCGCCACGGGAGTTGCTCGCGGCTTTGGCGGGCTTCGCGCAGCGTGATGTTGAAATGCCGGCTCAATCCCCGTTTGCGATAGGCAGCGGCGAGGCGGATTTTGGCGCGGTCGGCATCCTCGAATTTCTCTTGATACATCCAGTATTTTTCCAGCAGGGCGAGCAGGGCGCTGTTGGCGAGTCGGAGTTTTTGGTCAGTATCCGCACCGATGGCCGCCAAAGCACCCGCCGCTTGGGGAGATGTTCCGGCCTCTCTACATTCGTGCAGATAGTCGAACAGCGCCACCGACTGCGGGTTGGTGTTGAAAAATGGGGAGCGCACGAATTTGCCGAACTCGCGCAATTCGGCGGATGTGAGCGCGGCAAACGCTTCGTGTAGGAGTATTTTTTCCATGCGGAGCAAATTTATACGCGCATTTCGGTATAATCAAAATTACTTTTTTTATTTTAAAACATTGATAATCAATTTTTACAAAAAAAAAATCTAAAAATGGTGTTACAATCGTGAAAATTTGTCTTTGTTCGGGCAAGCAGCATCCCTAATTTTTGCAGCATCAAAGTCTGCGTTCATTCAACTCGCAACACATTCAATGATTCCTATGACATCCGTACGCTACACATTCTCGCTCCTGTTTCTGTGCCTGCTGCTGGCCACAACGAAAAACGCTCACGCCCAATGCACAAGCGACGCGGGTTCCCTTGGTTTTTTGCAGGGAGCCACCTGCGAAAACGACCCGCTCCACTTCACACACAATGGAAACCAAGTATTGGACGGCGATGACATTTTGCTGTTCGTGGCCTATACTGGCGATGTGCCCAATGCAGGCAACGTGTTTGCCACCTCAACGGATGAAATCTTTGCTTACCAAAGCGACTTCCTCGCCAATTCGCCTTTCAAAATAGCCGCCGTGGCAGGCAACAATCTTGGCGGCACGATAGATTGGAACGACCCCTGTCTTTCAGTATCCAACGCGCTGGAGGTGACATATATGCCACCTCCCACCATCTCGGTCACCGTCAGCGGAACGCTCACCTGCCTCACCCCAACCGTGACGATAACGACCAGCAGCAATCAGCCCAATGTCACATACTTATGGACAAATGGTTTTGTTGGTCCCAATCCACCGATTTCGCAACCGGGCTTCTACTGCGTCACCGTGACTAATCAAGCGGGATGCACCGCCACCAAATGCGACGCGGTGGTGCAGGATGTAATATCTCCGACTTCCGATGCTGGGTCGCCGCAACTCTTGACTTGCACGAACAATCAGGTGACGCTAACGGGCGGCAACTCCTCAACGGGGCCGAATTTTACCTATCAGTGGGCCGGGCCGGGTATCACGCCTGCCAATGCCAATTTGCTCAATCCCGTTGTCACCTTGCCCGGCACCTACACGCTAGTAGTGACCAACACGAGCAATGGTTGCACATCCTCCAGTTTCGCGACGGTGATGAGCGACAACGCCATACCCTTTATCAGCGCCGGGCCAGACACGGGCATCCCCTGCGGTGGCGGCACGGTCACGCTCAACACAACCGCCCAACCGCCGGGACAAGTCGTCTTTTCTTGGGCTGGACCCAATAATTTCACCTCCACGCAACAAAACCCGTTGGTGAGCGGGCCGGGCGTCTATACCTGCGTTGCGACCCTCGTCAGCAATGGGTGCACGGCCACCGACGAGGTCACCGTCTTTCCGGGGCCAGCGATACCGCAGCAGGATTTTGAGGTCACGAACGCCGCTTGTGCGGGTATCAACAACGGGAGCATTGTGGTCAATATCACCGTTGGGCAGCCGCCATTCACCTATTCTTGGACTGGCCCGAACGGATTCTCGGCAAATTCAAAAGATATCAACAACTTGGCTGCGGGCACTTATCATCTCGTGGCAGAAGATGCCACAGGATGCGACCACTACGCGAATGTGGTGGTGGGGCACACCAGTTTGATTATTGTCTCACCGGACATTCAGCAGCCGACGTGTTCTGCCAATGGCCAAATTAGTTTGACCATATCGGGTGGTGTCCCGCCCTACACGGTTCAATGGAACATAAATGGCAACCCCGGTCCAGTTGGCCCCATCATTCAAGTACCACCGGTCAGCAGCGTGATTAGCGCCACGGTTACTGATGCCAACGGCTGCACCGCAATCGTTCCTCCAATAATTATTCAACAACCGCCCTCCATTACGAGCGTGGTCAACGAATTGTCCAACACTTGTGAGGAGGCCGTTATTCAGGCGCAAGCATTTGGCGGAACACCCCCATACACCTACTCGTGGTCAGGCCCCAATAACTTTGTCTCAGCTCAACCGACTATTGTCGTGCCTGCGGGAAACAGTGGGCTTTACACCGTCACGATTGTTGATGCAAATGGTTGTTCGAGCATCATTTTTTATATTGTTCAAACGACAGGCGGCGACTGCGGAAATCTCTCCGGCCACGTCATCCGCGACGTTTCCGAAAATTGCCTCGCCGACTCAGGAGAGTCGGGGCTTGCGGGGTGGCTTGTTAGAGCCGAAGGAGCGAGCGACACCATCTATGGTGTCACCAATTCTGTGGGAAAATATGTGATAGGGGTGCCGCTTGGCAATTATGTGGTGACGGCGATTCCGCCGAACAACCTGTGGGAACTGTGTCCGGTGGGAACCGTCGTGAATGTAAATGTCACGGGCGACACCTTCCCCGTTGACGATATATTGGTGAAAAAGGTGTTCGACTGCCCTGCTCTCACGGTTTCCATTGGCACGAACCTGCTGAGGCGCTGCTTCTCGACCAATTATTACTTTGTCTCGTACTGCAACCAAGGCACCGCCACCGCCGAGGACGCTTACATCCTTATCACCCTCGACCCTTTCTTGCTACCAGTAGGCGCCTCGCTTCCTTATGCCGACTTGGGCAACAATATCTTGCGCTTCGACCTCGGCGAGATAAATGTGGGTGAGTGTGGTAGCTTCAGCCTCCAAGTAAAGGTCAGCTGCGACGCGGTGTTGGGGCAAACCCATTGCACCGAGGCACATATTTATCCTGATAGTACTTGCCTGCCATTCGACCCATTCTGGTCGGGCGCGAGCCTGCAAGTGAGCAGTCAGTGCGATGCGGACTCGGTGCGTTTCGTCATCGAAAACATCGGCAACGGCAACATGGGTGGACCAGTGGACTATGTGGTCGTCGAAGACGCGGTGATGTTCATGTCAGGCGTGCTGCCCCCCCTTTCGGCGGGAGCGTCCATGACGCTTGCATTTCCGGCCAATGGCAGCACTTGGCGGCTCGAAGTGGAGCAAGAGCCATTCCATCCCGGCAACTCTCAGCCCGCTCTTTCTGTGGAAGGGTGCTCTCCTACGACTGTGTTTTCGACGGGTTTTGTCACCCAGTTCCCCAACAATGAAGCCGACCCATGGATAGACATTGACTGCACCCAAAACATTGGCGCTTACGACCCGAATGATAAACAGGGCTTCCCGAATGGCTACGGCCCCATGCACTACATCCGCCCCGGCACGGAAATCGAGTACCTCATCCGCTTCCAAAACACTGGTACCGACACCGCCTTCACCGTCCGCATTGTGGATACGCTTTCTGCTTGGCTCGACCCAGCCACCATTCGCCCCGGCGCAAGCAGCCATGCGTACCAATTCAACCTGACCGGCCCGGGCATCGTGGAGTTTCTTTATGAAAACATCTTGCTACCCGACAGCAACGTGAATGAGCCAGCCTCCAATGGTTTTGTCAAATTCAACATCCTGCATCGGGCCGACGCGCCATTAGAAACGGTGCTCGAAAACAGAGCGGCTATTTATTTCGATTTCAACGAACCCGTCATCACCAACAGGACTTATCACCGATTGGGCGAGAATTTCATCGTGCGCGCATGGCAACCCTATACGCCCGGAGCCGCGATAACGGTGGCTCCCAACCCGCTCGGCGACTGGGCGAATCTGGAAGTGAAAGGGCTGCATAGTAGCGCCCCATTGCGCTTGCGAGTTTATGATTCGCAAGGTGCTATGGTGCACGAAATGGAAAGCCCCTCGCCCGTGTTTACCTTGCGCAGAGGCAACTGGTTGCCAGGGGTTTACTTGTTCTCCGTCGAGCAGGGAGGCCAATGGGTGGGTAGCGGCAAATTGGTGGTCAGGTAGCGCAGTTCAAGAGAGGAGACGGCCCCATTCCGCGCCTACGATTCGACGAAGCGCCCCGCATGGCATGGATGCCATGCGGGGCGCTTTATTTTGCCTTTGAAAAAAATGTGGATGTTTGCGCGGCAAAAAAAATGAGGCAGTGCCACCACAGCACTACCTCAGCCCTAACCAAATAAAACCAAATTATTCTTCAGCGTATCTTGCTTTCTGCAACAAAGGTAAATCTCTTTGTGTAGATTCTACAAGAAGAAAGTGAAATTTTTTTGAAAAATTTTTTGCCCCCAATTTTGAGGACCCGCTGACACCCCTTGTTTCATGAAAATATGGGAACAGGCGATTTTGCGAAAATGAAAACTTTACAAAACAAATTTTAAAGCATGGGAAATGCAAACCCGCATTTAAAACATAATTTTATTTGCTTTCAAAAATGAAAAATTTTCGGCCAAACTGTTTTTTCGCTCAAATTTGCGCCTTCACCCTTATTGTCGTTTTTACACTTCATGTAAAATTAAGTGCACAAACCACCCAAAATGGGGCAGATGCCGCTTTCATCCGTAAAATTTACGACCAAGCCCTGACCGACGGGCGTTGTTATCCCTGGCTCGAACACCTCTGCCTCAACATCGGCCACCGGCTCAGCGGCAGCGTCGGGGCAGCGCAAGCGGTGCAATGGACGCGCTCCATGCTTGATACGTTGGGTCTCGATTCGGTATGGCTCCAACCGGTGATGGTGCCGCACTGGGTGCGTGGCGAAGCCGAACAGGTGCGCGTGGTAGGCTCCAAGAAGCACGGCACATTTACCCTTAGCGCCCTCGCGCTCGGCGGCTCGGTCGGCACCCCTGCCCAAGGCATCAGCGCCGAGGTGGTGGAAGTGAAGAGTTGGGAAGAACTGGACAATCTCGGCGAACGGGCCATCCGCGGCAAAATCATTTTTTACAACCGCCCGATGGATGCCACCAAAATTCGCACCTTCGAAGCTTACGGGGGCGCGGTAGACCAAAGGGTGCATGGTGCGTCGCGGGCAGCCAAATACGGAGCCGTGGGTGTGCTGGTGCGCTCCATGAGTTTGCGCCTCGACGACTTCCCGCATACTGGGACGCTCCTCTACGACTCTACCCACGCCCTGCTCCCTGCGGTGGCGATAAGCACATTGGCTGCCGAAAAATTGAGCCAAGTATTGAAAGAAGAGGGCAAGGCGCTCGTGTCCATGAAAATGAATTGCAAGATGCTGCCTGAAGTGCTTTCGTACAACGTCGTCGGTGAGATACGCGGCTCGGAACGCCCCAACGACATCATCGTGGTGGGTGGCCATCTGGACAGCTGGGACGCGGGGCATGGCGCGCACGACGACGGCGCTGGCTGCACCCAAAGCATGGATGTGCTGCGCATCCTCAAACAGCTCGGCTACCGCCCGCGCCACACGATTCGTTGTGTGTTGTTTATGAACGAGGAAAATGGGCTGCGCGGCGGGAAAAAATACGCAGAGGAGGCAGCACGCAAGGGCGAGTTTCATTTGGCGGCCATCGAGAGCGACGCGGGAGGCTTCACGCCTCGTGGTTTCTCGTTTGAGGGTGACGAGAGTGTTTTTGGAAAATTTTTTGAAAAAATATCGGCATACCAGAATTTGCTGGAACCTTACGGGTTGAAATTTACAAAGGGCGGCTCAGGGGCCGACATCAGTCCGCTCAAAAGCATGAAGGGGCTATTGAGCGGCTACCAACCCGATTCGCAGCGTTATTTTGACTTGCACCACACGGCTGACGACACGTTCGACAAAGTGAACAAACGCGAACTTGAACTCGGTGCGGCAAGCATGGCGGCCTTGGTATATTTGCTGGACAAATACGGCCTTTAAAGGCCGTTTCTTTTCTCCATGAATGCCGACGTTATCATCACAATTGGCATCCTGCTGGGTGCGATTATTCTGTTCGCCACGGAGGTGGTGGCCATTGACCTGACGGCTGTCATTGTCATCGGCTGTCTGGTGCTGACGGGTATTCTGACCCCACAAGAGGGCATATCGGGGTTCAGCAATGTAGCGGTGGCGACGGTGGCCGCCATGTTTGTGCTGAGTGCAGGCATTGAGAAAAGTGGGGCGATCAACCCGCTCACGGCATTTTTGGAAAAATTGTTTCGCCGTAGTTTCTGGCTGGGCATTGTGTTCATGCTCATTTTTGTCTCCTTCCTTTCGGCGTTCATCAACAACACACCCGTGGTGGCGCTTTTCATTCCGGTCGTGTTGAGTTGCGCGCGTGCCATCAAAATCAGCCCGGAGAAGTTGCTCATTCCGCTGTCATTCGCCTCTATGTTTGGCGGCGTGTGCACCCTCATAGGCACTTCTACCAACTTGCTGGTGAGCGACTACGCCGAATCCGTGGGCCTGGGCGCCTTCACGATGTTTGAAATGACAAAAATGGGGACGGTGTTCCTCGTTGCGGGCTTTGTATATCTGTTGTTGATTGGGTTGAGGTTGTTGCCCAAACACATCAGGGAGGCTACTTTCGAGGACAAGTATCATTTGGGCGAATACATCACCAATGTGGTTTTGCAAAGCGGGGCGCCATCAGTGGGGAAGACCATCAGGAAATCGCCCTTAATCACAGAGTTGGGAGTGGAAATCATTCAGGTGAAACGCGGCAGCGAGCGTTTCTTTTCCCCTCCCGACGATTTTGTGCTGGCGGAGGGCGACACGCTCAAGGTGAAAGGCAACGTGGACAAAATCAGGAAGTTGCAGAAACGCAACCGGGTGTTGGTGCAGCCCTTGCTCAACAAGGAGATGTCCGTCAACCCCGGCAGCGAACTGGTGCTGCATGAGGTGGTGGTGTTGCCCAATTCCGACTTGGCAGGGGTGCGGCTCGACGAAATTGATTTTGAGGAGCGGTTCGGGGCCATATTTCTGGGAGTACGCGGCAGAAAGGGTCTCCAAAACAAACTCATCGGTAACTGGAGGCTCACTTCGGGCGATTGTTTGTTGCTGGCATCGGCCAAAGACAAATCGGAGACGCTGCACAAAAACTTTCCAGACCTTTTTATCATCAATCACACCGACCATTCGGATTTTTCCAGAAAAAAGGCGCTCATCGCGGCGGGCATTGTCATCTCGGTCATCGTGTTGGCCTCGTTCAACGTGTTGCCCATTGTCACGGCGGCCATTGCAGGTTGTATATTGTTGGTGTTGTCGAATGTGGTGACGCCGGAGGAGGTCTATAAGAGCATCAGTTGGAAAGTGATTATCCTGCTGGCCGGGTCGTTGAGTTTGGGCGCGGCATTGGAAAAAACGGGTACCGCCAAAATGCTGGCCGACCAGATTCACCATCTCGGTGGCGAGCATGGGCCAATCGTCGTGTTGAGTTTGGTTTACCTCGTCACCACCTTGCTGACGGAAGCCATGTCGAACAACGCAACCGTGGTGCTGTTGGCCCCCATCGTGATTGCCTTGGCGCAATCCATGGGCGTGTCGCCCAAGCCTTTTTTGATGGCAATCACCTTTGCCGCGTCGGCGAGTTTTATGACCCCTGTCGGCTATCAGACCAACACCATGGTGTATGCGGCAGGCAATTACTCGTTCAAGGATTTTTTCAGAATCGGCGCTCCGCTCAACATCCTGTTCTGGATTTTGGCCAGCATCCTTATCCCGGTGTTTTTTCCTTTTTGAGGAACGACGGACGGGCTGTCTCACAAGTTCAAATTTCGACAGGATTGACAAGATTTACAGGTTTTTTCAAAAATAAAGGCGCTAATCCTGTAAATCTTGTCAATCCTGTCAACAACTATCACCTGTCAGACACCCTCTTCACCAAGAGAGGTCGGTAGAAACAGCCGGCCTGTAAATTCGCCACGCCGGGGCTTGCCGTGTGAGCAGAAACTTGTTGCTACCGATATTTTGCCTCGCCGAAGACAGGGCAGCTGTCACCACAATTCCTTACGGTCAGCCATTTTCAATCGAATCATTGCAACTTACTCATACAGCGGAAACTTCTTCATGTGAGTGTTCACGGCAGCGCGTATTTTGGCGTGATGCGCCGAATCGTCGGGGTGTTTCAGAATCTCGTCAATCCACTCCACCACCTGCACGCAGTCGGCCTCTTTGAAGCCACGCGAAGTGACGGCTGCCGTGCCGACGCGAATGCCAGAGGTCGTCATCGGTGGCTGCGGGTCGAACGGAATCATGTTTTTGTTCACGGTGATGTCGGCTTCGCCGAGGGCGTTTTCGGCAACTTTCCCGGTCACATTTTTCGAGCGCAAGTCAATGAGCATCAGATGGTTGTCGGTGCCACCCGAGATGATGCGGTAGCCACGCGACGCGAATTCTTTTGCCATTGCCTGCGCATTTCTGACGACTTGCTGGCCGTAGGCTTTGAATGCCGGCTTCAAGGCTTCGCCAAACGCGACGGCCTTGGCCGCGATGACGTGTTCGAGCGGCCCACCCTGCATACCGGGGAAAACGCCGCTATCGAGGATGCTCGACATCTGGATAGGCAGGCCCTTCTTGGTGGTGCGGCCCCAAGGGTTGTCGAAATCCTTGCCCATCAGGATGATGCCGCCGCGCGGGCCGCGCAGGGTCTTGTGCGTGGTGCTGGTGACGATGTGGCAATGAGGCATCGGGTCGTTGAGCAGTTTGGCCGCGATGAGGCCAGCGGGGTGTGCGATGTCGGCCAAGAGCAAGGCACCCACCGTGTCGGCGATGCGGCGGAAGCGGGCGTAGTCCCAATCGCGGGAGTATGCCGAGGCACCACAAATGATGAGTTTGGGTTTTTCGGCGCGGGCGATGGCCTCCACTTTGTCCATATCAATGCGGCCCGTGTCTTCTTCCACACCGTAAAAAGAAGGATGATAGACCTTGCCTGAATAGTTCACCGGCGAGCCGTGCGACAGGTGGCCGCCGTGTGCGAGGTTGAAGCCGAGAATTTTGTCGCCGGGCTGGAGGCAGGCGAGGAACACCGCTGCGTTGGCCTGCGCGCCAGAGTGCGGCTGCACATTGGCCCATGCCGCGCCGAAGAGTTCTTTGATGCGGTCAATGGCGAGTTGTTCCACTTCGTCCACCACCTCACAGCCACCGTAGTAGCGGCGGCCGGGATAGCCCTCGGCGTATTTATTGGTGAGGCAGGTGCCCATCGCGTCGAGCACTGCTTGGCTGGTAAAATTCTCGGAAGCAATGAGCTCCACGCCGCGACGCTGGCGGTCGAGTTCTTTTTGGATAAGGGAGAAGACGATGTCAGACATTTTTGTTGCTTGTTGTTGCCCACCCGGCCAAGCCGTTCGGACGGGGTTGTTCGTTGTTTGAGTGCGCAAAAATAGGGCGCTGGCCGCGACAGCCAAGCCGCCATTTCATTTTGTACTGGATGTGGATAAGGGAGGGCAAAAGTAGGGAAAGGAAATTTGCGAACCGCTTTGCAAATTCAGTGCCTTTTGTGGGGAAATGTAAGGTGGACGATGTTGCTGGAGAACTAAATTTGGGGCAAAACCTTCAGGTGCGTTTCAAATTGTCGCACTTGCAAACAGGAATGACGTTCCGGCACACGCGAATGGCGTTCCGCGCTACGCTCCGCTACAATTTGAAACGCACCCAAACCTCCTTTACCCAACCATGCGCAGCTCCAACTCCTCGTCGAACACCACAAAGCTCGCTTCGTATCCGGGTGCTATTTTCCCCAAACGATGGCCCTGCCCAATGGCTTGGGCAGGGTAGGTGCTGGCCATGCGCAGCGCTTCATCCAGTGCGACATCGGCGTGTTGCACCACATTTTTCACGGCTTGCCACATGGTGAGCGCGGAGCCAGCCAACACCCCCGCTTCATTCACGAAGCGGTCGCCAGCGTACTGGAATCGGTAGTCGCCCTGATGGCTTTCCGTCACCGCGTCCGAAATCAGGAACAGCTTTTCGCCGAGCAGCGATTTGCTGATTTTCAGGCTGTTGAAGTCGCAATGGATGCCGTCGGCGATGATGCTTGTCCAAGGTTTTTGGAGGAAAGTGGCCCCGACAAGGCCAGGCTCGCGGCTTTGGAAGGCGCTCATGGCGTTGAACAGGTGCGTCACCCTGCCGATGCCTTTTTCAAAACCCCGCATGGCCTCTCGGCAAGTGGCGTTGCTATGTCCGGCGGAGAGCAAGATGTCGCTCTGCAAAAGCAGCGCAAGCGAGGCATCGTCCATGACCTCAGGTGCGAGTGTCATGTAGCGCACCACGCCCCGACCGCGCGCGATGAGCTCGGCCACTTCTGTCGGGTGAGGTTTGCGAATATGCTGGAGCGGGTGGGCACCGCGTTTTTCGGCGTTGAAAAAAGGCCCTTCCAAATGGAGGCCGAGCAGGCCCTGCCCTCCTGCTTCCCAGTAATCGCGACAAGCATCTATGGCTTGCCACATCGTGTGCCACGGCGAACAAGAGAGGGTGATTTGAAAATAGGCAGTCCCGCCAGCGCGGGCGCTCAGGTAGGTCTGCTCGATGGCCTCCCGTGTCGGTTCATTGTTGAAAAGTTTGCCGTTGCCCCCATACACCTGCAAATCAATGAAGGCTGGGGCGATGAAACGCCCTTGCAAATCCATCCATTCGACACCTTTCGAGGGGGGGGTGCCTTCGCCGACTCCAACGATGCGACCTTGTTCGACCACGATGTAGCCTCGTTCGAGGAGATGAGTGCTGGTGAAAATGCAGGCGTTGGTGTAGGTAGTGGGCATGAGGTGAAGGTAGGGTGTTGGCTGGTCACTTCGAGAAGATTGCAGCCGCACCTGCAAAGGTTTGGGTTTTGAGGCAGATTTTTTCTTGGCTTGCGCCCGTCGGGCTGATAGTTTTTTTGACAGGACTATACACCTCGCGCCGTCAAGTTTTGGGCATGGTGGCAATCTGCTCAAAATCAGAGGCATCAATCATGGCGAACTGACAAATCCTAGCGAATCAAGGTATGTCTTTGACAGGTTTGACATGGTTTACAGGAGTTTGAAAAAGACAGCCTCAATCCCGCGAACCACGTTGAGCCTTGCCTAACGACTGGCTGACTGTCAGAAACATTTCCGATTGAACCCGTCAGTCAGTTGGGCGCATAGGTCTTTTCTGGCTCTTCGCGACTTCATGTGGACAAACGCAACATATATCTATCATCTAGAAGAGGCCGTCTCACGTGTTTAAATTTCGACAGGATTAGCAAGATTTATACCCAGATTAAAGAGGATTTGAACCTGCCGGTTGGCAAGGCAGGTTCAAATCCTCTTTAATCTGGGTATAGATGTCCACCCACACGAAATCACGAGGAACCTCTTTTCTTTCATCCACTTCACGGGAGGGGGTTCGTCAAAAAAAAATTTTCCAATTTTGCAATCCACCATACATTTGTGGAGAAAATGAAAATTTTTCAAAAAACCATTCTCCATGAAAAACTATCTGACACTTTCCCTTTTAGCCATTCTTTCGTTCCCCTTTTTTGGTTTGGCCCAACAATACGACGCTCGACAGTTCCAGTGGTGGGACTATCGAAGCGCGGCTTGGCTGAATGGCCGGATTGGGGTGGGCTACCAACTGGGCAACCACAATCGGCACCTCTACTTTTTCACGGAAACAGATGTGTGCGCATCTTGCTTGGTGGTTCATTACGTCCACCCTCCTGCCGACCTGCGCGAGCAAATACGCATCAACCAGCACCGTTTCAACCTGCACATCAAGTTGCAGACCTCCAAGGATTTTAGGCTCTACAACACGGTTTTTTCGCGGCTAAACAGCCAGCTTCAATTCAAAAACCTATCGTGGACGTATCTGACGAACGTAGGAGCATCCATTGACTTTGGCCTATACCGTCCGGGCAGATTGACCGACATGGAAACGGGGGGGCTGAACGACCGCTTCAGGATGCGCTCGAAATTGCGCCTGCGCTACGATGTGCTGTCGCGCTATCACTCCTACTATTACCGCAAGTTGAGCAATACGATTGGGTATTTCACGCTCAACGTCTCTTCGCTCGACGACCGATGGGGCATCAACCTGAATTGGGGAAATGATGCTTTCATCGTCGGGGGGCTTCGCAATTTCTTGCTCAGCCACGACCATGGCGAAACCAATTCGGCCCATATCTCTGGCTATTGGCGCCCCTTAGAACGCAAGGGCCGCAATGCTAACGAGACTTTCGACTACCTGCCCGAAAGCTTGCAAAAACTGGAGATGAGCGTCGCCTTGCGCATGGTGACTGACCGCCGCACCCACAAACGCTCGAGCTCCAACCAAGCAAGGGTGGGCACTTACGATGTGCTTGGGCTGGAGAATAGCTTTCACGGATATTACGGCATACAAGCCAAAGTGGAGTCGGGCTTCTACAACCTGCGGCTTCAAATGGGAAAGGACGACTTGAAATGGGGTCGGGATATGCAGCGATTTGCCCATCAAGGCTATCGCCACTTGCCTGCAAAATGGGCGAGGGGCATTTGGGGCAACTTCGTGAACGGCACGAGCTCCCCCCTGTTTCCGTGGGAGAGCCAGACCTTGTATCACAAGAAGCCAAAATTCTACTATGAACTGGATGGACAGCTGATGTATCCTTATTTTCGGTGGTTTTGATAGAATGTGAAAATCGTTCCCCCAACCATAAACAGGTTGTATCGGTTTTTTGACAGGATTGTAGTCAACGCAAATCAGCCCCGTCCGCTTTACTTGGCCGGGCAAGCCCCTAAGCACAGGGTCTGACAAAGTGGTTTTGAACGAACGGTGCTCGCAATCCTTTGAAAATCATCCAAATCAAACAAGGGAATCCCTGCCTTGTCAATGTTCAAATCCTCTTTAATCTGGGTATATCACAGGTTTTTGAAAACTTCAACACCAACTATGAAAAATCTATTTTTCTTCCTTCCCTTTTCGCTCTTTCTATGCACTCCGATGGCTGGCCAGCACAATGGAGCGCCTTCTTTCCACTATCACGAGATAGCTCGGGAAATGTGTTGCATGAATAAAAGCGCCGTCGAACAAATCATTGTGAAAGGCGACAATAGCACGGAAGGCGACCAAAGAATCATTGACACCTTGCGAATGTTTCTGCAAAGCCGCCTCGTGGGCGACACCAAGTGCAAAAACCCTCAAAAATTCAAATCATGCACTTGGCGCAACTATCATCACAAGGTGAAACGCATCACTATCTGTAATGCCAACTGGGAACAACTGCCTCCAGAACTGGGTCAATTCAAGCGCCTATTTGAAATAGTGTTTGTCCGTTGCCCCAATCTTCATTTGCAAGGCATCAATGACCAACTGGAAAAGCTGGGTGCTGATAACAAACTATGCAAAAAGTTTCACGACGAAATCATCTCTCTTTCATTTGTGGATGCCGACTTTGGGAGCATCTCCAAATGGTCGCTTAAAGGAGACCTTATGAAAGACTTGCGAGAGCTGCGCTTTGTCAGGGTAAAAAACTTTCAAGACAAATGCGATAGTTTGTTGCAACAATTGAACACTGCATACCCCAAACTAAATTGGTTGGCTATAGAAGATTGTCAATTGAACGATGAAACCGAATTGTCGTACTTAGAAAATTTTGAAAATTTAATTGCCTTGTCGTTGGCACGAAACCAACTGACCCAAATACCATACATTCACAAGAAATTGAGGTCACTGGACTTGTCTTACAATATGATAAGTGATTTCCGGTTCAGACCTCAACCCGATACCAATTTTCTCAAAGACCTCGATTTCATTTTTCTGGATTGCAATCTTTTCTCTTATTTCAAACTGACCTCTGTTTTTTTTGAAAAACTCTATAACAAAAAGGAGGTGTTTACCTACGATTGCAACTGTGCCGACACGTCCGAATACAATAGTCTTAGCAGAATGTTTGACGAGCGAAAAGTGGCGACCTACATGACTTACAGCCCTCGCTATGTCAATGATTTTAAACCGCCATTGCCCAATTGTGGCTTATGCAAGACGTTTCAAAGCAATTTTGTCGCTTCGCTGTTGAATGTCACCGCTGGCACTACCATGACGGACAACGATGGGAACCAACGTCGGGTCACGTTCAATCCCGATAACAATGTAATCAGAATTGAAACCTCCTCAAGCACGGGCCGGCAGGTGGTGAGCCACGATTTGATAAAGATAAAGTCCGCCAAACGCGAAAGGGCCAACGAAAATACTTGGCAATGGGATGTGACTTTGCTCGTCGTGGAGACTAAAGATGCCGATAAAATCGAGAGAAACCTGAAGATTCGGCGCATCGGAGATACGGGGGTGTTGCATATTGAAACGCCGGAGGAATAATGTTTGGTCAAATCCGTGCCAGCTCCCTGCTGCATCGCTCCATTTCTCGCTCCACATAACGGCGTGGGTCTTCGTCGCCGAGGTTGAGTTCTTGCTGAAGGATAGCCCTGTCTTCGTCGTCGTTGGGCAAGAGTTGTTTCATTCGCTCCAAATTGCGCATAGCCTGTCCCCACACCCTTGCCTCGCTAAACACCTCAAAGTCTCGCTGACGGATTTTGAACTCTCGAATGAGCGCCTTGCGAGCATTTTCGATGCGATAGTCGAGGGTGCTGAATTTGGCGGCCACGCGCAGGGAGTCCACGCGCCACACCCGCCCCGTGTCGGTCTGTATGGAAAGCTCGAGGTTGAGCGCCTCGTATCGCTCCTGCAATTTTTTTGCGTGATGATAAGCATCGAGCGAAGCGGCGTAGTCGTCGCGGAAGAAAAAACCATCGCCGACCAGCAGGCTGTCCTCCACCAATCGGTATAAGTGGTTGAATTGCTGAGCGATGGCGAGCTCGTCTTTCACTTCTTTCGATGGCTTGGAGTGTCGCAACACCCAGCAGCGGCGCGGATGTTTCAGCAATTCCTCGTAGCCGGGAATAGCTGCGCCAAAAAGCTCGTCCTGCACACTTCGCTCGGCATTGTGCAATTGGTCTTTGGCAGAGTTGATGTAGTCTCGCACGAACCAAATCCCAAAACCCACCATGACTGCCAGTGACAAGAGCGAGGTGATGGCCACCAACCGAGCCATGCGGCGCTGCTTGCGAATGGCTGCCAGCTCTGCTTCCACTGCCTTGCGGCGCTGGGCTTCCTCGGCCAATTTCTGCTCGTATTCCAAGCGTTCTCGTTCGGCCTTTTCCTCGCCCCGACGGGCATTGCGCGACTCCACGATAGCAGGCAAGAGGGTGTCGTGGCTGATTTCGTAGTAAAAATCGTTGAGGCGATTTTCCTTGCGCAGGAGGCGGCTATCCACCAGCACATCGAGGAATTCCTGCGTCACGCCGGGATAAGCTGTTATCAAATAATCGTCCACCATGCTGCACCGGCGGTCGTTGGGCGTCACGAGACTTTCCTCAATCAGTCGTTGCACCGTCGCCACCATGGTCGCGGGAGCTTCGAGCGTTTTGCCCGTCCTTCGGGTGAAGACGTCGGGCAGCGTTTGCAATTGTTTTTTGTAAAAAAAGCGGATTTCGTTTTCCAGCCCCTTCTTTGCCCCATAAAAATCGGTGGTGACCTCGAAGCCTTCCGGCTTGATTTCCTCAATGATTTTTTCCTCCACATACTGACAGAGAATCTGCAAGTTGAACGACTCGATCTCATCCTCGCGCTTCAGCATAGGCAAGTCGTCGGCCACTTGTTGCACATCCTGCCTTTCCCGGCCAGCCAAGAAGTCAATGATTTGGGTCATTGCATCGGGGTGGTATCGAAAGCGCTGGCTGGCATAGGGGCCACCGGGTGCGTCGGCTGGCAGCGCGATGGCTTCCTCAGCCTGTTTGCGATTGAGCGGCTGGAGTTGGTAGCGATTGTGAAGGATGCCGGGAATGAGCGGGCTGATTTCGTCGAGGAGATGCAGAAAGTCGGAGCGAATGCTGATGACGACGCGCAAATCGGGTTGGCTCTCCCACCAGCGCATGATATCGGCAGTCAGCGAAGCGTCGCCGCGCTGGAATCGCTCAAGCAGGCTGGCTCGAATCGCATTGGGCATCGCGCCGTTGGCCAAGTCAGCCAGTTCGGCCAAAAATCGGCGGCGGCTGTTTTCAGAATGTCCGAGCGTGAAAACCTCTTCGAATTGGTCGAACACCAGCACCGGCGTGGCGGGCAGGCCCTCCAAGTCAAATTCAAGTCGTTTGGCGTGTTCCCAGAGTGTTTGGCGTTTCCCGGGTTCCTCGCCTTTGGTGTTTCGCCCGCCGACGAAATCATTTTGGCTCATCATTTCGCTCACCGTGTCCACCAATGGCGCTTCTGTCTTGTCGAGCCGGACAAAAAGCGGGGCAAACCCGTGTTGCTCCAGCATGGGTGCTGCCCCGGCCTGCAATATGGATGTTTTCCCGATGCCTGATTTTGAGAATAACACGACCAACCGCTGCTGCAAAATGAGGTTGCTCAGGCGCACGACATCCTCCCGGCGTCCGTAAAACACGGCGCTCTGTGTGCGGTCGAAGGGCTTCAAACCCGGATAACGGCGCTGTAGGTTGGCGGCGTAGGGTGTCATGCTGGTGTCGCGTTGTGCTTTGCGTCAGAGTGGTTTTTCAAGGGGTGCATTTCAAGTGAGATTTTCGATGTAGGTTTTTAGCTTGTCTGCTATGTCTGCAAAGTGCCTGTTTTCTTGGCCGTTGCCATAGACAGGCTCATTTTTTGGGGGCCGGGTGGTGCGCAGCCTGCCAAGTGGCGTGGCATCCATTGCGCAGCTTTTAAGCAGAATCGGCATCACGAGGAAGCGATTGCGCGGGTCGTTGCGCTGCACGATTTCTTCGAGCAGGGGCAAGGCGGGGTTGGATGCGTCAAAAAAATCGGCGCTCACTAAGGGCAGCACTACTTGCACCGAGTCGAGGGTTTTGCGTATCCATGCCTGCACGTCGCCTTGCCCCACCGCGTCGCGCAGCGTGAGGGTGCGCATCCGCAGGGGCTTCAGGTGGCTCAAAAGCGCCTGACACCCATCGTCGTCGCTGGCTTCATTGTGCAGCACAAGGGCATCTGCCAAGGGTGTGGCGCTGTCGCTGGAGGCCTGTCCTTCGAGTTTGCCGATGTGTTCCAGCAAGTTCCCGATAAAGGTTTCCATATCCACTTTTGGGAACTCCATGCGGAATTCGCTTTGGAAAAAGACCCTTGCGTAAGGGCCTGCCTCGCGCTTTCCTTTGAGCGGGTATGCAAATGGCTGGATGCTGTTGCGGGCATTTTTGAACAGTGCGTCCAGCAAGACGCGCAGGCTCCAGTCCTCAAAGTCGAAGCCGAGAAAGAGGTAGAAACGGGGCATGGTGAACGCCGCCAGAAGGCTGTCGGGTAGGCGTTCGTGCTGCGCGCCCGTGATCTTGTTCACATAAGCCAGTTGGTCGTTGTAGGTAAGCACGAGCGATTCTGACCGCTTGAAAAAGCCGAAAAGGTTGTAAATCAATGGGGCCGCGTCGTCGCCAAAAGAGTAGAGCGGGTCGGAGGAGGGCTTTCTGAAATTGTAGAAGTCGAAGCGGTAATCGCGCACGGCCGTGGCGTAGAAGCGGGCAAAAAAATCGTCGGGGGTGGTATTGACGACGATTCTGAAAGGCAGGTCGGCGAGCTGCTCCAATTGCGGGTGCAACTGCGCCTCGCGTTCGGCCTTGTTGTAAAAATCCTGCACCTCCGAAATCAGCATCGTGTCGGAGCGTTGCGCCCGCACACGCAGGTAGCTGGCAACGTGGTAGAGCGAGTCTTCTTCTTCTTTGCTCAGCCCCAGCCCTTTGGCCAATTGGTTGGCGCACAATTCGGTAAGCGGGCGATAAGTTCCATCGGGCTGCCGGGCGGTGATGGCGGCTGGGCCGAGAAACAACACACAGGAGCCTTCGCTGATGTTGCGGGCGATATTTTGATATACGGTGTCGGTCAACGCGGCAGTACCCCCAGAGGAGGCGGATGAATCAGTAGGCATGGTTCGGTCGCAGTTTTGGGATTGTTCGGAGAAACAAAGGTAGAAACGTGTTCTTTAACAACCAATTACAGCGTGCAAAAAGCGTGCTTGGAAAATTGGTTTTTGAAAAACGACGCGAAGTAAGAGTTGATAGTTTTTGGCGTTTGACATTCAATCCATTGTTCAGGCGGTGATTTGGAATAACTGCCTGAACAGCACGCATTTTCAACACCTTGTTTCAAGCCCTTATTCGCGTAAAGGGACGGTTGGATAGTCAACGCAAATCAGCCCCGTCCGCTTTGCTTAGCCGGGCAAGCCCCTGAGTACAGGGTCTGACAAGGTGGTTTTGAACGAACGGTGCTCGCAATCCTTTGGAAATCATGCAAATCAATCAAGGAAATCCCTGTCTTGCCAACCGGCAGGTTCAAATCCTCTTTAATCTGGGCAGAACATTATCTATCATGGATATGCCCACAAAAAGTATCGGGGCGACTTTTGCAAAAGTCGCCCCGACAAATATCAATCTTCAATGTCCTAAAAAACCTATCAGGCTTTGTTGGACACTTTTAAATAGTTCTCCAAAGCCACCGAAATGGACGGTGCTTCTGGTGTGCCAGCTTGGATGTTGACCGTCATACCGCGGTCGCTCACTGCTTTCAAGGCTGCTTGGCCAAACACGCAGATGCGGCGGTCTTCTTGCTTGAAGTCAGGAAATTGCTCGAACAAGGACTTGATTTCCAGCGCCGAAAAGAACGCTATGATGTCGTACTTGATGTCTTTCAGGTCGCTCAAATCCGTGTTGGCCGTGCGATACATGATAGCCTCTTGGATGGGCACCTTTAGCTCCTTGAAATAGCGCATCACCTCCGGGTTGCCTTGGTCGCTACAGGGCAAAAAGAATTTTTCGTCTTTGTTGCGCAGGATGTAGGCTTTCAGTTCGGTGATGGATTTCACGCCGTTGAAGACCTTCCGCTTGCGGAACATGATGAACTTTTGCAAGTAGTTGGCAATGGTCTCGGTGGCGCAGAAATACTTGGTCTCTTCCGACATCTTGATGCGCAGCTCGCCGCAAAGGCGAAAGAAATGGTCCACTGCGTTCTTGCTGGTGAAAACAATGGCGGTGTAGTCGTTCGGATAGACGCGATTTTTCCGGTATTCTTTTTCGGTGAGACCCTCTACGGTCACAAAGGGCACAAAATCAATTCGCACGCCAAACCGCTTGGACAACTCGTCGTAAACAGCGCTTTGGGCAGGTTTGGGTTGGGAGATAAGGATGTTGTGGACTTTTTTGAAGGTCTCTCCTTGAACAGGTGCAGCGGTTGCAGACATTCGGGAGTGTGTTTATGTGAAATTTGTCAGGTGAAAAAGAGACTGCAAGGGTTCGATGCTTTGCGGTTGCAAGGTTTAAGCGCGTTGAAAAAACGAGTTGAAACCCCAGAACCTCTATTTTGCCTGAATGAGCGCCAATTTTACCAAGAGCAAGAGCGGCGCGAATTCGACGGCACAAAGGTACAACAAAAAGTGGAATTTGTTGTCAGCCAAAATTTTAGAGCCGATGGCAAGCGACCGCAACCCTCGGTAGAGGTAAAAAATACCCACCAAACTCAATATCCAAAGCGGCAAAAACTGCTGATATTCTTCCGAATAGCCTTCGAATAGCTTGCTTTCCGAGGAGAAGGCCAGCAAAAAATTGAAGGGCACCAAAAACAGCCCCAACACGCAGTTGAAAATGATGACGAGAAAATTGTAACGGTCTATTTCTTTCTCCACGGAAAACAACCAGCGAGCGACATTCAAAAAAAAATGTTTGGAAAGAAAGATGGCGCTTGCCGCCAATATGCACACCACAAGGAACAACAAGTTGTTGTACGATTCCCGACGAAAGTTGCGCACAAGCAGGAATATGAACATCCCTGCGTTGAGAAGAAAATTGCCGTAGAGCAGGAAATAGGGCGCAAGGCCGACAAACCCCGAGGCTTCCCTTTGTGCCACCGCCAAGCCATTGTCGTTCACAAAGCCCTTCCACGCTCGCCCCACCACTTTCCGATTGGCAGCCACGCTAAATGTAAGATACGTGAATATCCCGACCAATATCCAAAACAAGGCTTGTTCTGACAGCGTGTCGCCGCGCCGAGGTAAAAAGGAGGAAGGGCGGAAAGGCTTGGTTGTGTTCTCTGCCAGCGCGAGCGCCGCGCCCGGCACCCGGTGTGGCTTCACGTTGAAAGGATTGGTGTCGAGTGGAGATGAGGGCGCCAGCAAGGCAAGGCGTTGCTTCAGTTCAAACGGGTTGGCCGAATCCTGCCCCTTCGACCAGCCGACGAGGGCAAGACAACACGCCAAACAAAGTGCGAACCGAATCATGGGGCAAAGGTAAGGCAGCGGCATCACTTTCCGAAAGTCTCCACGCGCCAAGCACAAAGTTGGGCCGAACGAGTGACTTCCCCATCTTTTGAAAATCATGCAGAATAATCATCGGTGTCCCCGCCTTGCCGATGGGCAGATTCAAATGGGGGGCATTTCAAATTGTCGCCGAACGTATCGCGGAATGATATTCCGGTTTGCAAGTGCGGCATTTTGAAATATGCCCTTCAACCCACACTTCTGGACATTATTTTTGTGCTGCAAAGGCACAAAATGCGGCAAATCAATGAGTATTTTGCTTTGCGCCTTTGCGACTTCGTGGCAAATTTGAAAATGTCTAGTAGTGTGCCTTCAACCCCTTTTTCGGCTGGGCACATTTTGTGCATTCAAGGGCTGATTTCTTTCCTACTTTTGCCTCGCTTTTTCATCTCCGGTGCCCGTGTGTGCGGAAGCCGGAATTTCTTTTTTATCAATGAAGATAGATGTCATTTTGGGCCTTCAGTGGGGCGACGAAGGCAAAGGCAAAATAGTGGATTTTCTCGCCAACGATTACGACATCGTGGCGCGTTTTCAGGGAGGGCCCAATGCTGGCCACACCCTCAAATTCGGTGGCAACAAGTATGTGCTGCACACTGTCCCTTCCGGCATATTTAGAGCAGATTTGGTGAATCTCATCGGCAATGGCGTAGTGCTTGACCCATTGGTGTTTCAGCGTGAGTTGCGCTCGTTGGAGCAGAGCAACGTTCGGTTCCATAGCCGATTGCTCATCGCACGCAAGGCGCATCTCATATTGCCCACCCATCGCTGGCTCGACGCGGCCAGCGAGGCGCACAAAGGCGTTGCAAAAATAGGCTCCACCCTCAAAGGCATCGGCCCTACCTACATGGACAAAACCGGGCGCAACGGCCTACGGGCAGGCGACATTGAGTCCCCTAATTTTCGAGAGCATTATGAAATGCTGAAAACCAAACACTTGGAACTATTGAAAATTTACCCCAAAGTGCCATTTGATTTGGAAAAGGAAGAAGAGGCATGGTTTGAAAGCCTCAACACGCTCCGCGCTTTGCCCTTCGTGGATGGCGAATACTACATCAACGAGGCGCTCGCTGCCGGAAAAAAAATACTGGCCGAAGGAGCGCAAGGCTCCATGCTCGATATTGATTATGGCACCTACCCTTTCGTCACTTCCAGCAATACGATTACGGCTGGGGTTTGCACGGGGCTGGGCGTTGCGCCGCAGCACATTGGTCGGGTCATTGGCATCACCAAAGCGTACTGCACCCGCGTGGGCGGCGGCCCGTTCCCGACCGAACAGGACAATGAGATTGGCGAGATGCTGCGGCAGGAAGGTCAGGAATTTGGCTCCACTACGGGTCGGGCGCGGCGTTGTGGCTGGATTGACCTGCCACAGCTGCGCTACACTATCTTGCTCAACGGCGTGACGGAACTGTGCATGACGAAGATTGATGTGCTCAATATATTTTCCGAAATAAAGGCCGCCACTCACTACCGCTATGCCGGAAAAGAGCAACAGAACTTGCCGTTCGACCTTTGCCAGACCGCCGTCGAACCCTTGTTCAAAACTTACAAGGGCTGGAACGCCACGCTGGAGTCGGCTGCTACTTTTGAAAGCTTGCCAGCCGAAACTCGCGCCTACCTGAATGATTTGGAGCGTTACCTGGGGGTACCCATCAAAATGATTTCGACGGGGCCAGAGCGGGAAAAACTGATAGTGCGGTGAGAAAGAGGATTCTGCCGAATCCATTGCTCTAATGCCATCTCCGGTTAATGGTTTTATACTTCGCGCCGTTAGGTTTTGGGTATTGCTATACTTCGCGTCGTTAGGTTTTGGGCATGGCTAAAAGCGCAACCTGTTCAAAATCAGGGAGAGCGAGCATATTGAACTGACAAATCCCAGCGAATCAAGGTATAATTTGCACCATATTTGCCCGAAACGTACAATCAGCCATTCTCGGTTTGTAAGAGGTGTCATCTTTTGAGGAACGAAAAAGGTGACATCTCGGCCTGTTTTTGAGATGTCACCCCTCCATTCTTCCGGGACGACACCTCAGAACCCACCAAAGCGAGAAAGGCTGACATACAATCGAACAAAAACCCGCTCATGGACGACGTTTTCAAAAAAATGAATTTTAAGGGCCAATCCGAAATTTTGGTGGTCAACCATCCGGCGAGCTTTCAACCCAACCTCGACGCGATGAAGGGTTTGACAAAAATCCAGACCGACGTGGCGAAGGCTGAAAAAATCCAATTTGCGCTGGCTTTCGTGACCAAACAAAACGAGGTGGATATGCTTGCGGCTCAAATCGCCGCCAAAACCGTAGGCGACGCCCTCGTATGGTTTGCTTATCCGAAAAGCACCTCGAAGAGGTATAACTGCGAGTTCAATCGCGATACAGGCTGGGCAGCATTGGGCATGTTGGGTTTTGAGGGTGTCCGCCAAGTCGCCATTGACGACGACTGGTCGGCGCTGCGTTTCCGCCGGGTGGAGTACATCAAGACGATGGTTCGGAATGAAAAACTTGCATTGTCGACAGAGGGAAGGGCGAGGGTGAAAAAGTAGTTTGACTCAAGATTCGAAAATATTTCACCCTGCCATTTCTGGCACAAACCCAGCAACTGCGGCTTTTCAAGATGTAGCGGTCGAATCTAGCAGGTAAGCGACGCTAACCCAGTCGTGCCGACCCTCTTGCCCAATGTTAATTTTTCCGCCCCCCCCCCCTTGCTTCTCACCGTCGGCTTGCCGACATTTGCAAGGGTGTTGCGTCTTCGAGCGTGCGCACGGGCGCGATACCGGGCAGGCCTGCTCTCTCCTATTTAATCCTTCCCGTATTCCTTGCTGTGTTGTCGTGAATATACCCCCTCATCGCACACGCGATGAACCTCGCTCTCATTGTTTCATCAAAAACAGTCAAAAAAAATGAACAGTCTATTTCGAACCCGTCCATCTACACACACACACGCGGGCAAATTTTTGCCCCGCTTTTTTCAAACTATATTCTGATGGCTGCCATAATGTTTTTCTTGCCGAGTCTGCGTCAAGATTTGGCGGCACAAGGCACATTCTGCGGTTACGCCATAGATGTCACTATCGGCAGTGAAAACGTATCCGACATTTTTCCCGGAGGCGGCACTTGGCCCTCCGGGACGACACTCAACGTGACCGGGGTGCTCACCATAGACCAGTCCACCACGCTGAACGGGCTGACGTTCCTTATGAGTCCCGGGGCAAGGATTGTCGCGCAGGGAAGCGGCGTGGTCGCTTCCATTGGGAGCGGCACACAAATGCTGGGCTGCTCGGCTCTTTCGATGTGGGGCGGCATAAGAATACAGAATGGGGCGAGCATTGAGATGGTCGGCGCAAGAATAGAGGATGCTTGGATAGCTCTTCATTTCACGAGCAACGCGAATATTGCCGGTTCCATCCTCTCGGGCAATTTCCTTTACGACAACATGATGGGCATTTACTTCATAGGCCCGGGACTGTTTCGCCCTGCCGTGTTTGCGGGCAATGTGATAAAGCGGGACATCGGGCCTATTCTGCCTCCGCCACCCGGCGTCACTTACGAGGGCTCCCTGTTGTGGATGGGCATGGTGTTCGGTGTCGCCAAAGTAGATATAGCTTCCAACGCCAGCGCTCGCAATGAAATATCCGGCTATCGGCGCGGGATTTACGTCAACAACGCGACCATGACGATTGCCAATTGTAGCTTCAACAACAATGCTTACGATGCCACGGCTGGTGATGCATATAGCGGCACTGATATTTTTACCAACAACTCAACCGTAGCGGTAGGAGGGGCTGGCAATCAAAACTGCGTGTTTTTCAATGCTTACACTTCTTCTATTCTTTCGAGAAGCACGCGCGGCCTTTCGGTGAGCGGGGCTAGGTTCAACAGCCCTCAACGCTACGGCATCAATTGCATCAAGAGCATCAACCTGACCAGCCCGATTCGGGTGACCAACAACATTTTTCATTTGAATGGCGCGAAGACCATCAGCGGGATTTTTGTGGAACGACCGCCGAGCGGGCCCGAAACGACCAACACCCTGATACGTCAAAACTCGTTTGTCGTTGATGGCGGGCACCCAAAAGACTCCATGCTGGTCATAGACGTGTTGGGCAAGGTGGACGCTTTCGATGCTGCGGAAATCAGCGCCAATTCCATCGAGGTAACTCGAACCTGGCCGCGCATACATGGTATCCGCATCGCGGGAAAAGGCAACAACTACAACGTGATTGACAAGAACCTCCTCTCTTGGAAGCCCTCCGTGCCTCCTACAGCGACTATCGCGGCATTGCGCTCCCTCGGCATCATCGCTCAAGACCTGATGGGCTCGAACAATTTTATCATTGACAATGATATTTGGTCGAAGTTGGATGACAGCAACGGCAAATCCTTCTTAAAGGCGGGCATTCAACTGTCAAACAACCCGTTTTCGCTCTGGGTTTGCGAAAACCGCCTTGAGGAAAATCATCACAACCTTTTTTGCGGGGGCAGTCTGGGCAACACACGCCTTGTGAGGAACCTGATTGGCGATGCCGGCTATGGGCTGTATTGCAGGTCGGATGCCTCCCTGCCAGACCAAGACCGCTTCGAGAACAGATGGGTTGGCTCCACTTATGTCAACCGTGGCGCGGAATATCAAGGTGGGAACCCCGGATTTCTCTTCTTTTATGACGATGACAATACTATTCCAGATGACAAACCTATTACTGTCCTTCCTACTAGTGGATGGTTCTTCTCACTCGAAGGTTCTAATAACATTTGTGGCATAGGTGGTGTGGTCATCACAGAAAAGGAGTGGGCGTTTTTGGACAGTACCACGTTTCCGAGCGCCGAGACCGACAACTGGGACACCCGCAGGTTGTTGCTTTACAAGCTGATGCGCCACGCCGAAATCGTTTCGGAAGAGCCGACTGCGGCCAACTACCTGAGCGCGAACGAAACCGCCGAAACCTCGCCGTGGCGGTTTGCGCATGCCGAACACCTGTTTGACCAGGCATACTCGCTCCCCAACAGCCTCAATGCCGCGTTTGCCAACACTGGCAACCATTTTCAGGCATTGCTCGACAGCATCGCAATCCTCGACGAGTTGCAGGCTCAGGACACCACATTTTTCGACACTCAGATTGCCCAACAGCGTGCCGATGTTTTTGACCTGCTCGCGGTGGCTGCCGACAGTTTGCAGCAATGGCGCGAACAAGCAGACTCGACCGTGTTGCCCGCCCTGCAATCAGCCCTCACTTATGCACAAAGCCTGCCCGACACGCAGGACTATGAAAAAAACCTCAAAGACATCCTTGTCATCGCGATTCGTCACGCTCGGGGAGATTCTCTTGAGGAAAGCGATTACGGTACGCTGCGCGACATTGCGACGCAGTGCCCGGCAATCGGTGGCATCAGCGTCCGTCGCGCCCCGCTGTGGCTGGCGCACGAGGAGGGCGTGGACTATTTGGACAAGGACTGGGATGAGAACTGCGGCAGCCGCCCGCTCGCGGCATCGGAGACAAAAACGCCTGTTGGAATCAGGGTGATGCCCAATCCTGCCGACGGGCAGATAGAGGTGCTGTTCCCCGCCAACACGACGGGGCGCTGGCAATTGAGGGACATGTCGGGGCGAATCGTTCGAGAGGGCAACATAAGCAGCTCTTCTTTGCGGATTGGCACGGGCAAGCTCTCGCAGGGCCTGTACCTTCTTAACTGCCAATTTTTGTCCGGTGATTTTGCGACCACCAAAATCAGCATCGCTCACTAAGTTTAACTGAACCCACTAGTCATAGCATGTCCCGTGGGATAGGCTGTGACTAGTGGTGTTCCTTTTAATTTAACGACAATGAAACTTGAAACACTTTTTTGTTTGCTGTTAGTGATGGGCCAAAATATGGCTACCGCGCAAATAAAATTTGACTATAATTGGGTCTTAGGCTACCCTGCCGATATAAATTTCCCTAATCCCAAATACAATGGCACCTTGGTTGATTTTAATGCAAAACCCACGGAATACTATTATTTTGATATCGGTGTTAAGTTAAATGCTAACGCAGCTATTTCTGATAGCGCGGGTAAATTGTTGTTTTATACAAATGGATGTGAAATAATAAATAAAAACCACAAAAAAATGAATAACGGAGACGATATAAACGCTGGTGGATTATCGTTTCAACAGGAATGTAAATCAAACATATATCCATACGGATACTCAACGCATCAGGGTGTCTTGATTCTTCCTTTTCCTGATATGCCCAATCAGTATGTTTTATTGCATTTAAGAAAATCAGATACTATCTCACGCGAATACATACTAGATTTACTTTACTCAATTGTTGATATTTCTGGGGATGATGGGTTTGGGGCAGTACTATCAAAGAATAACTTTGTTTATCACGATACTTTTTGCGATATGCTGACGGCTGTACGACATGGCAATGGCAGGGATTGGTGGATTTTGATACCACGATATAATACCGCTGAATACTATACTTTCCTACTATCTCCAGAGGGCATAGGCAAACCTATTATTCAAAAGATAGGCGAGCCAATAAAGAATTTTAGATGGGGTGTCCAAGCTGCATTCTCTCCAAATGGCGCCAAATATGTCAATCACACCCCTCTTGGGGGACTTCAAATTTTGGTAGTGTCATTTTATGAGTGATATGTTGTAGTTGTAGACGAACAAATGGAGGTACAGTTCGTGCATTTCATCGGATTTTGAAAAGGATAGCGTTTTTCTGACGAATCGACAAATTCTCTGGCGAAGGGTGTTGTTCCAGCGTTCCACATGAGAAGTTTCCCCGGATTCTTTTCCCACCATCTTGTGTTTGCCTGTATCAATAACCGCGGCGTATGCCTCCCAAAAATCGCTGAACGTTCGGCATTTTCGATATTCAGGCGGAATCAGTTCCCAAAACCGCCGACAAGATTGTTCGCTTCGGTCGCCGATGAAAAAAGAGACAATTTGACGTGTTCTGCGGCAAAGTGCTATCCAAACCCAGCGTTTAAAGTCTTTGCAATAGACAAAAGACCATAATTCATCCAGTTCGAGAACGTCTTTTTTCTTGGCCGGAAGCAACGTGGTCACGATGTCGGGAAGGGACTGCGCTTTTTTTTTATCCACCTCAGAGCCGTTTGGTGACTGATGCCAAAGGTTCTGGCAAGACCCCGTGACGAACTGCGTTCTTGGGCCGCCCTGACGACCATTTCTTTAAATTCCTCGCTTTTCCGAAGCGTTTGAAACACCCCGCCGAAGCCGCAAGCCTTGCATTTGTACTTCGGATTGCCTGATGCGTTCGACCCGTTTTTCACAATGTGTTCAGAGCCACATTTATGGCAGCATTTTACATCTAATACCATTTCATAAAGTTTGACGCAAAAATACCAAATCACCCCCAAAATGACACTACCCAAATTTTTAACTTCGACCGATGTGCTGGATTGTTATCCAATCCTGTGCGCATCACCTTTCCAAATGATACAATTGGGGGTTGCGGAGTAGCGTTTTCTTCAACCTCAAGATTTTTGTACGCATCAAACACGTTAAAACTATACCAGTTTGACCTACAGTCTGTCAACATATCCAAAAGCAGACAAGTGGTTGGGGTTTACGATGGTTTTGAGGATGCTCTACCCACTACTTTCTATCAAATGCAACTTGCTCCCGATAATAAGATATATATGACATGTACCTTTGGCGTGAAATACTGGCATATAATCCACACGCCAGATAATAAGGGATTAGATTGTAATTTGGAGCAGCATTACCCAATCCCAACATACCATGGCTTCTCCCCCCCCAACTTCCCCCATTTTCGCCTGTTCGACGCGCACGACAGCCCCTGCGACACGCTCGGCATCAACGGCCCGCCGCCGCCGGAGGACACCACGCCGCCACCGCCCCAGTGCGCCGGCAACATCCGCATCTATCCCAACCCGGCGCAGCACCTCGCCCAAATCGAGCTGCCCGACTGTGAGGGCGGCTCGCTGCGGGTGTTCGATGCCATGGGCCGCTGGGTGGAAGACCTCGCGCTCGCTCCTGAGAGCGTCGGCACCGAGCTCGACGTGTCGCGCTATGTGCCGGGCATCTATTTTCTGCACATCCGAACGGCCACCGGCGAGGCGGTGGTGCGGGGGCTGGCGGTGGTGCGGTGAGGAGGGGGATTGACGATTGCACGATTGTTGATGTGCCGGGCACGACATTGAAGTAAGGTGCTGATGTGGGCGGGGATGTCAATAAGTGCAGAAATCTTCAATTGTGCATTCTTCAATCATACAAGCCTCTATCCCCCTTTCCCGCTCTCCAACTCTTTCTTCCTGTGATACCAAGCCTTGGCCTTCGTTTGGCTGCCGCAGGTGGACATGTTGCACCAGCGCCGCGCGCCGTTTTTGGAAGTGTCGAGAAAAAGCCAGCCGCAATTGTCACAGGCTTTCACCCGTGGAAGGCGAGCGCTCAGCAGCAATGACTCAGCCGACAAGGCGATAATCCAGAGCGGTTTTTCCATGTAGGTTTTTTTGAAAATGCCGCGTTGGAGGCCGCTGTCGGTCATTTTGATGCAAGTGTACATATACACCTCATGGAGGAAACCATTGAGCGTTTCCAAGTGGGCGGGGTGCACTTTCCCGTTTTTAGCGTAATAGTCAAAGAAATTGTAAATCGCCTCGCGCAGCGCCCGCACCTCGTCCATGTCGCCGGGCGGCATTTTTTCCCACGCCTCGAATTCCTTTTCCGGCAACACGCCCAGCCGCCGCACCCACCGGGCGAAGTCGTCCCAAGTGTTGAGATATTCCTCGCCTTTGGCGGGTTTGCGCGTCGAGACGGTGTTCGCGAAATCAAGGCAAAGCCATCCGCCGTCGAGCGTGATTTCTTCTATCGGGCTGTTCATAAAAAAATTTTACGGTCAAACCTTGTTTTATTGGTAAAACCCCCTGCAATTTTACGGCCTAAATTTGCTTTGACAGTAAAAATTATGCGTGAAATGAAAACAGAATTGGCTCAATACATCCGCCAACTGGAAAAAAACTACGATGGGCACCCATGGTACGGCGATTCGTTGCTTCATAAACTGGAACAGATTAGGCCAAAAGAGGCCTTCGCAACGCCCGTGCCGGGTGCTCATTCGGTGGCGCAACTTACGGCACACATTCTGATTTGGCGGCGAATGCTGGTGGAGAAATTGAAAGGCCATGCCGAATTTAAAATCAAACTGAATTCAGTGGAGGATTGGCCCGCGCAACAAACGTTGCAGGAAAAAGGCTGGGAAAATCTATTGGCCGAACTTGCCGACAACCACCGCGAACTGCTCGAACTCCTGTCTGCCGAGTCGGACGAACTGCTCGAACGGAAATTTGACGACAAACACCCTTTCCGTCATCTTTTAGAGGGCATCATCCAGCATGACGCCTATCACATCGGGCAAATCGGGCTGTTGCAGGCGAGACTCAAAGCGCGGCTACCCGAACCAGAGAAGCTCCCTAACTCCAACATGAGGGATATTGCGCAGATGCTGCGCGAGTCCGTCGAAGCCGCCCGCCCGCGCCTCGAAGCCCTGAGCGGGAAGGTGGCTTCCATCAAACTGCGCCCGGAAAAATGGTCGGTCAAGGAAATCATCGGCCATTTGGTGGACTCGGCGGCGAACAACCACCAGCGTTTCGTGCGGGCACAGTTGGGGGCTACGGACTTGCAACCCTACCGCTACGCGCAAGACCATTGGGTTGGCTTGCAACAGTATCAGTCGGCGGACTGGCATTCGCTGCTGTCGTTGTGGTACTACTACAATGTGCATTTGGCGGGTCTTATCGCCACTTTGCAACCCGAGTTCCTTGAAAACGAATTGGATGTGTGGGAAGAACCAGCCACGCTGCGCTTTGTGGCGGAGGACTATGTGCGGCATCTCAACCACCACCTCGACCAAATTTTCAACATCGCCTACCCCACTCAGGGCTACGGGCGCTGAGGGAACTTTTTACCAAGTTTTTTAGATTTGAATCCTGCCCTACCAACCGACAGACTCCATCCAAAACCACTTTTGCTATGAACTCGAACAAAAACAATCCCTGCCATGTATCGCTCTTTTTTTGCTTCACTCTTTCTGTGTGTTCTATTTGGCTGTCAAAACACCCCTCCCCTGTCAGATGAAACCTTCCCGAAAAATCTTGCGTCGGAAGTTCGCTACCAGCCCTCCGATGTTCAAAAAATGAGGTGGTTGGCCGGGGCGTGGAAAAGCTCGGCAAACAACCAAACCTTCTTGTTTCACGGGGGCAACTCCCTGGAAATCATGTTGTCGAGCAAAACCGGCGGAACCGATAACTTCTATCTGACTTGGAACGACGGGCGCTACTATTACGGCGCGAACCGCCAATGGGTCGTTACTTGGATTGGTGAAAAAGACGTGCGACTCGACCCCGTGAAACCCAATCTTTTGCCCATGACTTGGACGCGCCTGAACGACGACCGGTGGCATCTTGTCCGCCACACACCCGACAAGGATGAAGCCGTCGTCATGGAGCGGGCCAATGAAATGCAACCCTGATTTTGAATCGACTCCTACTTCGGTCATGCTGAAAGTTTGGCAACGCAAAGGATAAAACAATGAAGTCGTGAACACAAAAACACTTTTCCTATGAACACAAAAACACAGCCCTCGGCGGGCCTTGTCGTGGCGGCGTTCGCCGCCATCTATCTTATCTGGGGCAGCACCTATCTCGCCATTTTGTTCGGCTTGAAGACCATGCCCCCCTTTCTCATGTCTGGCATTCGCTTTTCCATTGCTGGCGCCGTTCTGCTGGCGTGGCGTTTGGGGCGAGGAGAAAGACTCTCTCTTCGCCCTACTTTTCAAAATGCCTTCGCAGGCGTGCTGATGCTTTTTGGCGGCACTGGCGCGGTCGTGTGGGTGGAACAGCACATTGCCTCTGGGTTGGCAGCCATTGTGGTGGCGAGCATGCCCTTTTGGTTCGTGTTGCTCGACTATCGCCAATGGGCGTACAATTTTTCGCAGAAAGTAGTGCTGGGCGGCATCGTCATCGGTTTTGTGGGTGTTTTGACGCTATTTGCTGCTGATTCTGGTAGTTTTTCAGGAAAAACAATTTTCGCCATGTTGGTCTTGCTGGCGGGTTGCATCTCGTGGGCGGGCGGCTCGCTCTATTTGAAATACAACACCAACACGCAGTCGTCCATGATGAACGCGGGTGTGCAAATGCTTGCGGCGGGCGTTTTCAGTCTGATGGTGGGCGGGCTGTTGGGGGAGGCGGGCGAGTTCTCCCTATCGGCGGTCAGTTTGGAGTCGTGGTTGGGCTTGACGTATCTCATCACCTTTGGGTCTTTGTTGGGCTATCTCTCCTATGTGTGGTTGTTGAGCGTCCGACCCGTGGTGCAGGTAGGCACCTACGCCTATGTGAATCCCGTGGTGGCTGTCATGCTCGGCTGGATGTATGCCAACGAGCCTTTTTCGGGCAGACAATTGTTGGCCTTGGCGGTGATTCTCGCTGGCGTGTTGCTGATTAACTTGCCGAAATACAAGGGCTTGCAAATAAAGTTTGTGTGACTATTCAGACAAGGGTAGCGCCTCGGAATGTGTTTCGGGGCGCTGCCCCTGCCTGAACAGTTACAAATTTTTTCCACCCTGCCATTTCTGGCGCAAAATCTACCAACGGCGGCGTTACAAGATTTTCCGGCACCGATTGGCGAGCAAGCGGCGGAAAGCGTGCCCTGCCGCCATTCTCCCCAATGTTAAATTTTTCGCGCCCCCTTGCTTCTTTCCGTCGGCTTGCCGACTGACTTGTCCTGAAATAGGTTTACACAAAAAGTAAACAAAAAACAGGACAAAGATGAAAGAAGCAAAGCATTACTCGGATCACTTCAAAAGACGGGTAGTAAATGAGATTTTGTCAGGCAGCGAGAGCCTGGAGTATTACCGTCGGAAATACAAAATAGGCGGGAGTATGACCATATCGAGGTGGCTTGATAAATTTGCGTCAGAACAGACGTATCCTATGGCATCAAAGAAACGAGACAAAGATGAATTGGCTGATTTGCAGGCTGAAATAGCCCTGTTGCGTCGGGAGTTGGAGGAAGAGCGCCTGCGTCGGGAGGCGTATCAGTTGATGGTCAAGATAGCGGAAGAGGAGTTCAACATCCCGATCGAAAAAAAGTCTGGTGTCAAACAGCGCAAAAAATGAAAGACCTGCATCCACAAGTGCCACTGGGTCGCTTGTGTGGGTTGTTTGACAAGAGTCGCCAGGCCTTTTACCAAAGGCAACAGGTCATTTATGAACAAGCCCTGGAAGAGCATTTTATCCTCAGCGGGGTTGACAAAATCCGGCAGAGGCAACCACGAATAGGCGGGAGGAAACTCTTGGTAAAGTTGGAAGAATTGGGTGTAAAGGTCGGTCGCGATGCGCTTTTTGAACTTCTTCGCAACAATGGGCGACTGGTTCGGCGGCGGCGCGGGGCGGTGAGAACGACCCAAAGCAGCCATTGGCTGCGGAAATACCCCAATCTGATCCGGCACTTTGAGCCAATGCGTCCCAACCAACTTTGGGTAAGTGACATCACGTATTTGGAGACCCTGGAAGGCTATCTATACTTGTTTTTGATCACGGATGCGTATTCGAGGAAGATAGTGGGCTGGGCAATTGCTGACAACCTGGACGCGGCCAATGCCGTGGAAGCCTTGCAAATGGCTCTTCGATCGATGAAGGCGGACTGTTCAGGACTTATCCATCACTCAGACCGGGGAGTGCAGTACTGTTCGGACAAGTATGTCAAATTGCTGAATCGGCGAAAAATCGCGCTCAGCATGACGGAAAACGGCGATCCGCTGGAGAATGCAATCGCAGAGCGTGTCAACGGCATACTCAAGGATGAATGGCTATATGAAATGGGAAAAATGGACAAGTCTGCGATGCGCAAAGTTATCCCGCAAGTTATCCACATCTATAACGACGAACGCCCGCATCTGAGCATAGACATGTTGACCCCAAACGTAGCACACCAAATGAGCGAAAAGCTCAAAAAACACTGGAAAAACTACTACCGGCCTTCCAATCGAACGGAAGAATCCACAAGGAGGTTTTCCACAAATTGACAGTCGCTAACAAAAAGAAAAAAGAAGCAAAAAAGAAAAATACATGATGATGACTAATCATGTATTTGTAAACTTTTTTTAAGACGGGTCACTCACTTCATTCGCCGATACATCTCGAACTTTGCCAGCCCCAGTCGTTGCAGAAAATGCGAACACGACACACGCAACACGCCGAGGCCGTATTTCATGCTGCGGCGAAAATTGATGCTTGAAGCCTCTTCAAAGTATTTGGTCGGGCAAGTCACCTCGCCAATGTCGAAGCCTGCATAGACAATTTGGGAGAGCATCTCATTGTCAAACACAAAGTCGTCAGAGTTGCCATTAAAGTTGATGGTCTCCAACACCTCGCGGCTGAAGGCGCGATAACCTGTGTGATACTCGGAGAGTTTGTAGCGGATGAGCAGGTTTTGGGTGAGTGTCAGGAGCCGATTGAAAATGTATTTGTAGAGCGGCATACCGCCTTTGAGGGCACCCATGCCGAGTATGCGGGAGCCGAGCACCACTGGGTAGAGGTCTTCGCCGATGATGTTCACCATGGAGGGGATGAGCTTCGGCGTGTACTGGTAGTCGGGGTGGAGCATGATGACGATATCGCCCCCCAGTTCTAGCGCCTTGTTGTAGAGCGATTTTTGGTTTCCGCCGTAGCCAGTGTTTTTTTCGTGGATGATAATGTGTCGGATGCCCAATTGCTTGCCGAGCGTCGCCGTGTTGTCGCGGCTATGGTCGTCGCAGAGAATCACCTCATCCACCAAATCGAGGGGGATTTCGCGGTAAGTTTTTTCGAGTGTTTTGGCGGCGTTGTAAGCGGGCAGCACAACGACGACTTTTTTTCCTTTGTACATTGAGTTGGTTGATTCGATTGAGCCGATTGGTACTCCGATTGTTCCGATTGGGCCGATTGAGTTCGATTCAATCACGTTAATCGAATCAATCTTTTTGTGTCTCGGCGGTTTCCTCTTTTTTCTTGTCTTCCTCTTTAGTAGCTTCAGCTGCTTCCGCCTCGCGTTTGGCTTCTTCAAATATGCCGTTTTCGCGCATGAAGTTGAACCACTTGATGCACTTTTTGATGTCGTTGATGTGAACGCGGTCGCGGTCGTGTTCGGGCAAAATTTTGGTAAAATAGTCGCGGAAAATCGGGCTTGCCGAATCGAGGCTCACGGGAGGGTTTTCCTCGAGCTGGTCGAGCATTTTTTGAAAGACATCGGTGAGCAACACCGTGCCTTGCTCCGTGTCCGTGAAGATGCTGACCGTGGCAAGGGGGGTTATTTGTTGCTGTCGGGCAGGCACGAAGCGTGTGCGTTTTTCTTTTCGGTCTTCAATGACGACGCCGTTGGCTCGCGTGGCAATCAATTTGTGTACGCCCGGAACACCCGCGACGACGAGGTATTTTTCTAAGTTCATTATTGAAACGGTTCACGGTGCACGGTGCACAGTGCACGGTGCGGAGTTCTTTCCGTGTACCGTGAATCGTGCGCCGAGCACCGTTTGAGTTAAACGGTCATTATTTCTTTTTCCTTGGCGGCCACGATTTTGTCCACCTGTTCCACATATTTGTTCACGAGGTCTTGCAGCTCGGTCTCCTTGCGCTTGCCCATGTCTTCGGGCACCCCTTCCTTCACTGCTTTTTTGATGTGGTCGAGGGCTTTGTGGCGGGCGTTGCGCACCCCAACTTTGCTTTCCTCGCCAGCGTGTTTGGCTTTTTTCACCAATTCCTTGCGACGTTCCTCCGTAAGTGGTGGCACCATGAGACGAATGACTTCTCCGTCGTTGGCGGGCGTGATGCCGAGATTGGCGTTGATGATGACGCGCTCAATAGGCCCCAGCATATTGCGTTCCCAGGGTTGAATCACGATGGTGCGAGCATCGCTCACTTGCACGTTGGCGACTTGTGGAAGCGGAGTGGGCGCACCGTAGTATTCCACCATGAGGTCGGCGATGAGGCTTGTGGATGCCTTGCCTGTGCGCAGTTTGACGAGTTCGTGGTCGAGGTGTTCGAGGGCCTTATCCATGTGGGCCTTCGCTTCGGTCATTGTTTTGGCTAAGTCTTCCATAAATCTTCGTTGCTCGTTGTTGGTTGCTCGTTGTTGGTTGTTGGTTGTTGGTTGCTCGTTGTTGGTTGCTCGTTGTTGGTTGTTCGTTGTTGGTTCGTAGAGTCGAAAACCAACAACGAACAACGAACAAGAAGCAACTAATAACGGCTTTGCGGGTGCAAATGTCACAAGTTTTAGATTTTTAAGGAAAAAGCGTGGCAAAAATATAGGTATCCGTACCTTTCCGATGAATTTTTAAAACTGATGCCTGAATTACAGGAAATAAAGAGAACCCTTTCGAGGATTGAAAAATTAGAGCGGGAAGTCAACCTCAAGCAGCTGCAAATCAACAGCTTGCTCACCATCACACAGGCCATCAACGAAAACGTGGCTGCCGACGGGCTGTTCAATATGTACAGCTCCTTCCTCCGCTGGGAGATTGGCATCCGCAAAATGGCGCTCTTTTTCAAAGAGGCTGGCCGGTGGGAGTGCATGAGCTTCTCAGGCTTTGATGAACGCCTGCTCGAATACGACGTGAATGACGAGCTCACCCATTTCCGCACCAAGCAGGGCGTGGAGGGCAGCAGTCATCCGCTAATTCGAGAGTTCGACCTCGTCATCCCCGTGATGCACAAGAATGAGCCGATTGCCTACGCTTTCGTGGGAGGGTTTGGCGACGACGACGACGTGTACAACAAGGTGCAGTTCGTCACCACCATCACCAATGTGATTGCGGTGGCCATTGAGAACAAGCGCCTGTTCAAGCAGCAGCTCCGCCAAGAAGTCCTCAACCGCGAGGTGGAAGTGGCTGCCGAAATCCAGCGCACCCTTGTGCCCTCGCGCCTCCCTGCCGGGAAAAAATACCAGCTGTCGAGCATCTACAAGCCACACTTCGCGGTGGGCGGCGACTACTACGACGTGGTGGAATACCCCGACGGCAAAATTGCCTTTTGCATCGCCGACATCACGGGCAAGGGCGTGTCGGCAGCCCTGCTGATGGCAAATTTTCAGGCCAACTTTCACGCGCTCATCACACGCCGACCCACTTTGGAAGAAATCGTGCAGGAGCTGAATGCCGCCGTCTATCGCGTCACGCAAGGCGACAAGTTCATCACGCTCTTCCTCGCCAAATACGACCCCACCAACCGCACGCTTCACTACATCAACGCAGGCCACACCCCGCCATTGTTGCTCGCGGATGGCGAGGTGCTCCCCCTCAAAAACGGGTGCACGGTGCTGGGCTGGCTCCCAGAGTTGCCGTTCCTCGAAATCGGAAGCCTCTGCCTTACCAGCGAGGCACTCATCTTCTCCTACACAGACGGCCTCACCGACGTGAGCAACAAATCAGGGGAAGAGTTCGGCGAGGAAAAACTAATCACTTTCCTGCGAGCGCATACCGCGCTCGGCGCCAAGGAACTCAACACCAAATTGCTAGCCCACATCGAACACTACCGCGAGCGCCAGCCTTACCCCGACGACATCACCGTGCTCACATGCAAGGTCTTTTGAAAACCTCATCGTACGCAATATCAATCACAACCCATGTTCACAGAGCCTTTTCGCATCGCCGTCAACGACCGACATGAGTTCGATGCCCTCCCGGAGGATGCCAAAAACTTGGACCTGCTCGCCGAAGCAGATGGACAATTCCACCTTTTGCACAACGGGCGCTCCATTCGCGCCGAATTGCTGGAGGCAGATTACGCCACCCGACGTTTCACACTCAGGATAAATGGCACAAACTATCAGGTGAAAATCGCCGACCACTACGAGCGACTCGTTCAACAACTCGGCCTTCACGCGAACAGCGGCAAAAAAACAAACACCGTGAAGGCTCCCATGCCCGGCCTTGTCCTCACCGTCATGGTAACCTCCGGGCAAACCGTGCAAAAGGGCGACCCGCTCTTGATACTCGAAGCCATGAAGATGGAAAACGTGATAAAAGCCGCCAACGATGGACAGGTGAAAGCGGTAATGGTGCAACAAGGCGCAGCGGTAGATAAAGGCCAATTGTTGCTCGAAATGGAGTGAAAACAGGAGACAGGCTTGATTTTTTTTCTCCTCAAAATTTTTTTTCTAAAAAAATTAAGTTTTTTTGACAATCAAATTTTCAACAAACCCTCAAACCTTGCCTTGTTTTTCAGCATAAGAACATGCCTCTTTTGAGCGAAAAAAGGCTCTTTAATCAAAAAATGACATGAGTTAGTAAAAAATCGTGCCGATAACTATTCAACAAATTCGTTTTTATGTTCTTTGCACTTGTGCCAACTACCCGCACTTTTGTACTGTCAATGAAAGAGAACGGCGGCAAAACGAAAAGAAGCGGTAAACATTGACTACTCGATTCGAAACTTTTCATGAGATTATATACGGGAAATCCGACGCGGCGCAAACGAGCGCCGCGTTTTTTTTGTGCCTACTCGTAAGGGCAAGATTTTCTTCCCGACTCGGAATCCAACCAAAGACCATATTCCGACCGCCATATACCTCGCGCCCAACTACTCTCTCTTCCCAATAAGGTACAACCCACTCGCTTAAGCGAAAAAAATGCTAAATCAGTAGCCATGCTGAAAGCGTTCAGGAGAATCAATAGCCTAATTGTGCTCACGATTTTTGGTTTTAGCGGACCCGCAACCACGTTTTTTTAAAAAAATCGCTCAAAAATTTTTTATCCAACGAAATAAATTTTCAACAAAACACCTCTATAACCTCGTCTGTATGTCACATTTTTTTAAAATTAAGATTCAAAATCGCAATTTTTTAAACAAAATTGAAAAAAACACAACTTCTAAACCCTCAAAAACCATTCAACAAACGCCTATTTTTGTCCTTTGCAGATGGGACAACCTCCCGCACTTTTGTATCGTCAATGAGAACAAACGGCGGCGGTACGAAAAGAAGCGGCAAATTCATTGACCACCTGATTCGAAACTTTTCATGAGATTATATACGGGAAACCGTGCGGCGCAAACGAGCGCCGCATTTTTTTTGCCCCTACCCCTGCCACACCTTGGTGGCATCGCGCGTCAACCTCGATGGCGCTTGTAGTCAGCGATGGCGAACCGAATCTTGTCGTAGTTGAATCGCCCGCCAAAATGCTCGAATATCTCCTTCATGGCAAATGGCTCCGCAAACATGGGCAAGGCGCCTTGAATGATGTCGCGTTCCTCCGGCGAGACCCACTGGCTGATGTCGAGCGTTTCGCCGCGTTCGTACATAGTGGCCAAATGGCCTGCTACCGCAAGGGTGCTGATGCTCCTCATCTCGGCGATTTCCTCCACAAGATGCCCTTTTTGGAACAAGTTGAAGGAAATGAGCTGAGTGCTGCCCGTGATGCGATTGCCCTCCTCCGTTTTTTCCAGCACGAATCGCCGCACTTCGCCGATAAAGGCATCGCCAAAAAGTTGCAGCTTGCGCTCGCCCACACCACTGACTTGCAACAGGTCGGCATCGGTAAAGGGGCGTTTGTCAGCCATATCATCGAGGGTGGCATCGCTGAAGATGAGATATGGCGGCACACCTTGCTCTTGTGCAAGGCTGCGACGCAAGGCAACCAAGCGCCCAAAGAGCTCTTCCTTCAACATCTGTGATTTCGACTTTTCGGGCATCACTGGCAGCTTCTCGCCCGGCTTGCTTTTTACCTTCGGCTGCGGCATCGCAAGCGATACTTTTTTGCCGTCGAACAGCACTTTTTTCCCCTCATCGGTCACTTTTAGGCAGTTGTGCTCATCGTAAGCAATCTCGACGAGGCCGATGTGCAGCATTTGGGATATTAGGTAGAGCCAATCGTCGAAGGTGTACTCTTTGCCTGCTCCGTAAGTCTTGATTTCGTTGTACTTGTGTTCAAAAATTTCGCGTCGTTGGCTGCCGCGCAAGATGTCAACAAGCATATTCATGCCCACGCTTTCTTTGGTGCGCATGATGGCCGATAGGGCCTTTTGGGCTGCAATGGTGCCATCGAACTGACGCGGCGGATTGAGGCACACATCGCAGTTGCCGCAGTTGCGGTCGTAAGTCTCGCCGAAGTAGAACAGCACGGTCTTTCGGCGGCAGACGGGGGCTTCGGCAAATTGGTACATCCGATTGAGTTTGGCCGTTTTCAGCTCTTTCTGCGTGTCGTCCGCCTCGCCTTGCTCAATCATGTCGCGATAGACCATCACGTCTTGATAACTAAAAAACAGCAACGCATCGGCTGGCAAACCGTCGCGACCCGAGCGCCCCACTTCCTGATAGTAGCCTTCCAGATTGCGCGGCATATTGTAGTGAATCACGAAGCGCACGTTGCTCTTGTCAATGCCCATGCCGAAAGCGATGGTGGCGCAGATGATGGGCGTGCGGTCGTTGATGAAATCCTCTTGTGTTTTGCTGCGCTGCGTGGGTGGCACTTCCGCATGGTAGTGGGCTGCTTTGAATCCGCGCGCGTTGAGCTTGTCGGCAAGTTCCTCGCAAGTTCTTCGCGCGAGGCAGTAAATGATGCCTGATTGTTGGGGGTGCTGTTTCAAAAACTCGATGATTTGTTCCAATCGCCGCTGGCCGGGCCGCACCGTCAGTTTGATGTTGGGTCGGTCGAACGAGGCTATAAAAATGGCAGGGTCGGGCAATTGAAGTTGCCCGATGATGTCCTTGCGGGTCAGTTTGTCGGCGGTGGCGGTGAGCGCCAGGATGGGCACGTCGGGGAATTGTTCTTTCAAAAAACGGAGCTGGGTGTATTCAGGGCGGAAATCGTGCCCCCAAGCGGAGATGCAATGCGCCTCGTCCACGGCGAAAAGACTGATTTTGAGCCGCTTGAGCAAGGGCTGAAAATTTTGCGACACCAACTTTTCAGGGCTGACGTAGAGCAACTTGACATAGCCCGCCATCAGTGCATTTTCCACGTTGCGTGTTTGCTCGGAGGTGAGCGTGCTATTGATGAACGCCGCGGGAATACCCGTTGCGCTCAGCCCCTCCACTTGGTCTTTCATCAGCGCGATAAGTGGGCTGACCACTACCGCCACGCCTTCAAGCGTAATCGCTGGTATCTGATAGCAGATGCTTTTGCCGCCGCCCGTAGGCATGAGCACGAGCGCGTCGCGTTTGTTGTAAACGGCTTCGATTATTTCTGCTTGCAACGGGCGAAAGGCATCGTAGCCGAAGTATTTTTTTAAAGCGTTCGAAGCGTTGGAGAGGGTCATGGAAGCATGGTGTTTGACAAGTGAAGGGTGTGTATGATTTTTTCAAAAAAATGTTTTAAACTAAAAACAAAGTGTTTTACATTTGCTCTAAATTTTTGCCAATTTCTCGACAAGGGTTTCATTTTCAAACAATTTAATAAAAACGTTGTAAAACGACTCGGCTATGAACTGGAAATTTTTAAAAACAAATTGGTTTACCATTGCGCTTGTGCTGCTGCTTTTGGTAGCCATTGGAAGAAAATTTGCGCCTTCCAAATCGAGCGGTTCCGCCACCCCGAGCCAAAAGGAGCAACCTGCCGCCAAAATAGAAAAATACACGGACACGGAGGCGCAAGCGATGCTTGATTTTTCGTCGGAAGCGCCCGCGAAATCGGCCAAGCCTGTGGCCGACAAGGCGACATCCATTGCTTTCGTTCGGCGCTTCGAGCAGGTCGCCATCAGCGAGCGAAAGAAATTTGGCATTCCTTCGTCTGTGTTGTTGGGTTGCGCTTTTGTGAACAGCACGGCTGGCAAGGCCGATTGGGTGAATCGCACCAACAATTTTTTTGCCCTGCCCTGTTCGTCCGATTGGGAGGGCGGCACGGCACAAATAGATGGACGTTGCTTGCGGCGCTACGAGACGGCTTGGGCCAGCTTTCGTGATTTCAGCATACACCTGACCAGCCAAGAGTGGTACGGGGGGGTGAAAAAATCGGCAGGTAAAGACTGGAAAAAATGGGCGAAGGAGCTCTCAAAACGCGGTGTCTCCGAGGTGCCCGATTTTGGGAAACGGTTGGAGGAGGCCATTCAGACATACAGGCTGTATGACTTGGACGAATTGTAAAAACAAGCGCCCATATTGGGCTTGGTGGAGTTTTATTGCTGGTTTGTCAATTGGTTTGTTCAAATTTGCATGGACAAAAGTCTCCGCCATGAAAAAAACACTACTGCTCTGCTGGATTTATCCCGCCGTCATTTTTGGTCAAGTCAATTTTCAATCGTCCAATTTGCCCATCGTCATCATCTCCACCAATGGCCAATCCATACCCGATGAGCCAAAAATAACGGCGCAGATGAAGGTCATTGACAATGGTATCGGGCAGAGCAACCATATCAACGATGCCCCCAATGGCTACGATGGCTTCATCGGCATCGAACGAAGGGGGAGTACCTCGCAGGATTTGTCGGATAAAAAACCCTATGCCGTGGAAACCCGCGATGCCAACGGCAACAACCTGAACATCGCGCTTTTAGGTATGCCTGCCGAGAACGACTGGGCTTTTCTCGCGCCTTTCAACGACAAGAGCCTCGTGCGCGATGCTTTCACGCTCGAAATGGCTCGCCGCATCATGCCTTGGGCTTCGCGCACCCGATTCGTCGAATTGGTGCTCAATGGCAGCTATGAAGGCATCTACCTCGTGACCGAGCGCATTAAGCGCGACAAAAATCGCGTGGACATCGCCAACCTGACCGCCACCGACCTGTCTGGCGATGACCTGACGGGAGGGTACATCATCAAGATGGACAAATCCTCTGGCTCACAAACGGGCGGGTGGACATCCCCTTATCCCCCCCAGCCCGGCGCTTGGCAAAACACCGATTATCATTTTCATTTCCCCAAACCCAGCGATATTCAACCCGCTCAAGGGCAATACATCAGGACGTGGATGACGGATTTTGAAAATCTGATGGCCTCGCCGGATTACGCCGATTCGGCAAATGGCTATCCAAAATACCTTGATGTTCAGTCATTTGTTGATTTCGTCATTATCAATGAACTGACGAAAAACGTGGATGCCTACCGCCTTAGCACTTTTTTTCACAAGGACAAAGACAGCAAAGACGAGCGCCTGCACGCAGGGCCAGTTTGGGACTTCAATATCGCTATGGGCAACGCCAATTATTGCAATGGAGAGACGTACACCGGCTGGGCCATTGATTTTAACAACTATTGCCCCAACGACGGCTGGGTCATTCACTTTTGGTGGCGCACCTTGTGGAACGACCCGTCTTTTCGTCAGCGACTTCACAGCCGATGGCAGGAATTGCGCGGCGATTTGTTGACGACAACCAACGTGACTAGCATGGTTGATTCGTTGGCGGGGGTGGTGTCGCAGGCGCAGGTACGCAATTGGCAGCGGTGGCCGGTGCTGCATACATGGGTATGGCCCAATGCGTTCTGCTGCGGCACTTATCAGCAGCATGTTGATTATTTGAAAAATTGGCTCGTCCACCGCTTGGAATGGATGGATGGAAAGATGGCGACCTTGAACGCAGAGGACTATTCGCCGAGCCGATATTTTAAGACATTGGTGTTCCCCAATCCGACCGACGGGGCGCTCACTTTCAAATACTACGTCCGCCGGGGCGACCAGGTCCGATTGCGTGTTTATGATGCCACTGGGAAATTGCTGGCTCACATTCAAACACCCACCCCGCCCGCGAATGGCGAAAATCAGTACACTTGGGAGCACGACTTGCCAAGTGGGTTCTATTTCTACACGGTATTGGTCAACGGGCGTGTGGAATCGGACGGAAAGTTCGTGGCCCGATGAATGTTATACCTTGATTCGCCAGGATTTGTCAGTTCACCATGCTCGCTCTCCCTGATTTTGAGCAGATTGCGTTTTTATCTATGCCCAATACTTGGCGGCGCGAACTCTATTCCTCACTGCCGGCTCCTCGAATCGAACGAAGTGGCCACCATCAGTCGGTCGTATCGCTCGCCAAATGGCCGGTGATAGACCAGAATGGTGTAGAGGTTGCTGGTTTCGTACCAATTGCCTTCCACGCCCGCCAAGTCAATGTCGCCTGTAAGGGGGTTCACCACGCGATATTCGTAGTTGTAAAACCCCTGTTTCAGCAGCGGTGATTCCACAAAGTATGCCTTGGCTTCTGGGCTGTAGTCCATCTTCCATTCGCGTTTTAGTTGCCAATTCGTCAGCTCTCCGAACACATACACGTCGCGGTCGAAAATAGGCGCGTTTTGGCTGACGGAAAACAACACTTTCGCATAATCGCATTGCAACACAGTCTGGTTGAAGTTTTGGTTTTCAATGGAGTATCGGCCATTCAAATCAATCCGTTCGGAGACGGTGCTGCCCGCCCGGTCTTGGTCGGTGAACAGCGTCACCTCGTAGTAATCGCCTGTGTTGTTGATGGCCTTCACCCGGTCGCCGCGATACTCGAAAGAGCGCATATCGAAGTATCGCCACTCTTTGCCCGCCGGAAAAACCACCACATCCTGATAGTCATAGACCAGCGACTCGCCTCGCGCGACGAAAGGCGTGAGCGGGCCAATGGCATTGTCCCAGCGGCCATTTTGGAGCACAAAAGCCTTTACGTCATTTTGAGGATTGGCGATACGAACGCCCCGGAATGTCACCGTGAAATCAATCTCGTGGTGCGTGTTAAGTTTGCTCACCACTGCCGGGCTGACGAATTTTGCCTCCACGCGCCACTGTGGCTCTGCCACCATGAAACGCCGCGCCAGCACCAGCCTTCGGTCGTCGTCGTTGTCAAAAATTTTCAGCAAATAATTGCCCGACCGCGCCCACCGCATATTCTGGTTGGGTAGGCTGAGGGTGTAGTGGGTGTATTGATAAAGCGTGTTGATGGAGCTCTCCATATCAAAAATGCGGTCTTCGGGGAAGCCATCAATGTATTCTTGGTCAGAGAGTTGCGAGGGTTGCCAGTCGCTGTTGCAATGCACGATGGTGTAGATGTAGTCTTTCAAATCGGTGCCCAAATGGTCGAATTCAAGTATCAGCACATTGTCGCGGGCATTGAGGTCAACAATGGGGAGCGAAAGTGGTGCCCCTGCGAGATAGAGCTGCGCAGAGCGTATGTTATCGTCCAGTGCGAGGCTCTCGTTGCGCGGGTTTTCATCCACGCCGCGTTGGGCCAAAAGCAGCGTCGGGGCACACACCAGCCACACGCCCCACACAAGGGGAAGGCATTTGAAAGATGAAAAAAAAGGCATTGAACCGTATTTTTAGTGTCAAAAAAGGCAAGTATAGGAAAAACTGCTTTGTTGGGCAGTGTGTTGTTGGGGTTTAAAAAATTCTTGGGCATCTCCTTACCTTCGGCGCTGGTTTTTTCAGGAAAAATCAATGCGCCATGTCGAAGCGAAAATCTGCCAAATCTGCTCCTCCCCCCCGCCCCGCTCAGAAAAACAAGCCTTCCGTCAGCCCCCCCAAAATACAAGCGCCCGCGCACGCAATCAGGCTCGGATGGTTAGTCGGTCTGCTTGCCGCCGCCCTCGGCTTTTTGCTCTATGCCAACACCTTGCAACACGATTATTGTCTTGACGATTTTTCGAGCATCAAGGAAAACTGGGTCGTGAAGGGTGGCCTGAAAAACATCGGCACCATCTTCACCACCGAATATCGCTATGGGGTCTGGAGCAGCCCCGGCTCGCTGTATCGCCCCATCCCACTCACGCTTTTTGCTTGGCAGTGGCAAATCGCGCCTGACGACCCGCACTTTGCCCACCTGATAAATGTGTTGCTCTACGCCTTGACGGGTTGGCTGCTTTGGGTCACTTGGCGCCGGATTTTGACAAATTACCCACCCGTCCTGCCCGCTTTGGCGGTCTTGATTTTCATGGCGCATCCGGTTCATACGGAGGTGGTGGCCAACATCAAAAGCGTGGACGAGATACTCGCCTTGTTGGGCTGTACGGCTTCTCTTTATGCACTGTGGCGCTATTTCGACAACAAGCATGGCGCTTGGCTTTTGGCCTCGGTTGCCTTTTACGGCTTTGGTCTTTTTTGCAAAGAAAGCGCCATCACGTTTCTCGCGGTTTTTCCGCTTACGATGTGGTTTTTCACTTCTCTTTCACTGGGCAAAAACCTTCGGCTGACAGCTCTGATGCTGCTGCCAGCGGCAGTATTTTTGATGGCTCGCCAAAACGTCATCGCGGCGCAGCAACACAAGGAAATTTTTTCGGTGCTCGACAACTTCATCGTCGGTGCTGCCAATCAAGGCGAAAGGTTCGCCTCGGCATTCATGATGTGCGGCCGCTATCTGTGGACGCTCGTACTGCCCCACCCCCTCGTCCACGATATGGGCTACCCCCAAATGACGCCTGTCACATTTGCCGATTGGCGGGCCGTGTTGGGGCTGCTGACCTATCTCGGCATGGGCATCTGGGCACTGCTACACCTCAAGAAAAAGCACTTTCTCTCTTTCGCGGCACTCTTCTACCTCATCACGTTTTCGCTTTTCAGCAATGTATTGATTCAAATAGGCACATCTTATGGCGAACGCTTGCTGTATGTGCCATCACTTGGGCTTGCCTTTGCGGTGGCTTATTTGTTTTGCCGCTTGTTCAATATCAACGACTTGCGCGAGATTTGGAACCCCAACGGCAAAGGCATCGCCCTTTGGGGCGCGGCAGGCATTCTTTTGGCAGCATATAGCGTGAAAACAATCAGCCGCAACCCGGCTTGGTTTGACAGCGGCACCCTGTACGCCGCCGACATTGGCCATTCGCCCAACGGTGCCAAATTGAACTACCACCATGCCCTCGAACTGACCAAAAAGGGCCTCGACGAAGCAACGGGCGAAGTGCTCGACTCCACATGGGTGCTCAAAGGCATAGATACCTACACCAAAGCCATCCAACTCTACCCGCAATATCACGATGCATACGGCAGCAGGGGCTTGGCTTATTTCCGATTGAAAAAGTACGACCAAGCATTCGACGACTACCAACAATCACTCAAATACAGGCCTAACGACGCAAAGGTGCTCTCCAACATGGGGTTCATCTATTTCCTTCGCAATCAGTTGGACGAGGCCGAAAGAGTGTACCGAGAGTCCATCAAATTCGACCCTCGATTCGTGGATGCGCGGCGCAACCTCGGTGCCGTGATGGCGATGAAGCGTGATTTTCCCGCCGCCATCGAGCAATGGGAGGAGGCGCTGAAATACGACCCACAAAACGTGACCCTGCTCAACTACATCGGGTCTGCTTACAAAGACATGGGGCAACCAGAAAAAGGACAGCCGTATTTAGACAAAGCGGTGAGATATGGAGGAGGCAAATAAACGCAACGCGCTCATTTATTGTGAGTAAGCACCGAACATCCCGACGGATACGCTGCTGGGGATGGGGGAGGAAGCAGACATAGCCTGAGTGTTTGTCACGACGCACATAGCGTCGCGATAGTATAGGGAAAATTAAACCCTCAGCGAGCCGCGAAATCCTCTGGCGGCATAGTAAGATTCTGCGCCGTTGTGATAAACAAAAACCGTGTCGTAGCGACGGTCGCAGAAGAGGGCACCGCCGAGTTTTCTGATACCATTAGGCGTTTTCACCCAACTCGATGTCTTCAAATCGAACGCTCCCAATTGCTGCAATTCCCGGTATTGTTCTTCCGACAAAATTTCGATGCCCATGGCAGCCGCCATATCCATAGCGTTGTCTGCTGGTTTATGTTCTTTCCTCGACTCCCACGCCGCACGGTCGTAACAAACACTTCTGCGACCTTTGGGGCTTTCCGCCGAACAATCGTAAAAAATATATTCGCCCGTTTTCTTGTCATAACCGACGACATCCGGTTCGCCGCCGGTTTCTTCCATGACATGGAGCGACCACAGTTTTGCAGGATTGGCATCGAGCCTCGCCTGCACTTTAGCCCATTCTAAGCCCTCATGGCGGTTCATGTTTTTCTCAAAACGGGCTTTCAAAGTGCTGAGGAGTTCTTCACGTTGTGATGGGGGCAGCTCTTTTTTTGTTGTGTCCGGCATATCCTTAAATTTTAGGGCAAAAGTAAAACAAACAAAACTTAAAAAACAAAAAGTTTTTTAATTGCGACCAGTCGAACACCTTTCACACAAAAAATTCTGCAGACACCGTCGCCGTTCTTGATTTTTCGTATTGAGAAGGAAAAACTTGCGGGAACAGGAAAACACATCTATCATCTTGTAACCCGCCATTTCAACGGCGGGGCATCGCCACTTCTCTTTTCATCTATCATCTTTGCAAAGCATCAACATCTGGTTTCTTGATGCGGATGTTCGGTAAAGATGATAGATGTAGTTGGTGGGATTCGCTTGGCCGCCGATTGAAAGTCGGCGGTTACAAGATGGTAGATGGGTTTCCCGCCCTGCACCAGCACCTGAACATTCCGACGGATACGCTGCTGGGGGGTGGGCATAGACCGCCCGATATTATGTCACGACGTATAGCGTCGCGCCAGCGGGGGTGCTTTGGCTTGGAATCTCGCACGGGTGCGCTTGGTGAGAACACCAAGCGCGGCGGGAATTTTCCACACAAAAAGTTTTTAAAAACTCCACCAAAAACCCCGAAATTTGTGGGCTTATGAATTTCAAAATCTCTTCCCACTACCAGCCCACCGGCGACCAGCCCCAAGCCATCGAACAACTCGTGAACGGCGTGAAAAGCGGCGACCGCGCCCAGGTGCTGCTCGGCGTCACCGGCTCCGGCAAGACCTTCACGATGGCGAACGTCGTCGCCCAACTGAACAAACCGACGCTGGTGCTGACCCACAACAAAACCCTCACGGCCCAACTCTACGGCGAGTTTCAGACCTTTTTTCCCGACAACGCGGTGGAGTATTTTGTCTCCTACTACGACTATTACCAGCCCGAGGCCTACATTTCGGTGACGGACACTTACATCGAGAAGGATTTGCAAATCAACGAGTTGGTGGACAAACTCCGCCTGAAAGCGACCTCCACCCTGCTCTCTGGTCGGCGCGACATCATCATTGTGGCCTCCGTCTCCTGCATCTACGGCATGGGCAATCCCGACGACTACGCCACTGGCATCATCCGCCTCCACAAGGGCATGAAGTTGAACAAAACGCAGTTCCTCTACTCACTCGTGGACAGCCTCTACTCGCGCACGGAGACGGATTTTGCGCGCGGCACCTTCCGTGTGCGCGGCGACACGGTGGATATCAACCTGCCCTACGCCGACTGGGGCTACCGCGTCATTTTTTTTGGCGACGAAATCGAGAGCATCGAAAGCATTGAACTTCAATCGGGTAAGCGCGTCAACGCGATGAACGAGGCCGCCATTTTTCCCGCCAACCTCTACGTCGCGCCAAAAGAACGGCTGACCGAAATCATGGCCGCCATTCAGGACGAAATGGTGGCGCAGGAAAAATACTTCATTTCCGAAGGCCGCATTGCGGAAGCACGCCGCATCCGCGAGCGCACGTCGTTCGACCTCGAAATGATAAAGGAACTCGGCTACTGCTCCGGCATCGAAAACTACTCGCGTTTCTTCGACCGCCGCGAACCCGGCACGCGCCCCTTCTGCCTGCTCGACTATTTCCCCGACGACTACCTGATGATTGTGGACGAGAGCCACGTCACCATCCCGCAAGTGCGCGGGATGTGGGGCGGCGACCGTTCGCGCAAGCAGTCGCTCGTCAACTGGGGCTTCCGCCTGCCGTCGGCTATGGACAACCGCCCGCTGAGTTTCGAGGAGTTCGAGGGGATGATAAATCAGGTGATTTTCGTGAGCGCCACGCCCGGCGATTACGAGTTGGAAAAAACCGAAGGCGTTGTGGTAGAACAACTTGTGCGACCGACTGGCCTGCTCGACCCGCCCATCGAGGTGCGGCCTTCGCTCAATCAGATTGACGATTTGCTGGAGGAAATTCAAAAAAGAACTGAAGTTGGCGAACGGGCATTGGTCACGACTTTGACGAAACGCATGGCCGAGGAACTGGCGAATTATTTTGCCAAAGTCGGCGTGCGCTGCCGTTACATCCACTCGGAAGTGGAGACCTTGGAACGTGTGGAAATCCTGCGCGACCTGCGGCTCGGCGAGTTCGATGTATTGATTGGAGTGAACCTCTTGCGCGAAGGACTTGACTTGCCGGAAGTTTCGCTTGTCGCCATCCTCGATGCCGACAAAGAAGGTTTTCTGCGAAATGCCCGCTCGCTCACACAAACCGCCGGTCGCGCCGCCCGCAACTCGAACGGCCTCGTCGTCTTCTATGCCGACAAAATCACCGACTCGATGCGCAACACGATTGACGAGACGAATCGCCGCCGTGCCATACAGATTGCCTACAACGAGGAGCACGGCATCACGCCGACGACGGTGACCAAGACGCGGGAGCAAATCCTCGCCACACGCAGCATCCTCGACATTCGCGGCTCGGAACCGACGAAGTATTATGTTGAAAAAGAAGAACTTACCCTCGCCGCTGAACCTGTGGTGGCTTATGCTACCCGCAGCCAACTAGAAAAAATGATTGCCGAATCAGAATCAAAAATGAAAAAGGCTGCGAAGGATTTGGATTTCATCACGGCAGCGCAATTCCGGGATGAAATGCTGGCTTTGAAGAAGATGTTGCGGGAGAGGTTTGGCGCGGAATAATGCGATTGGGTACAAACTCAGAGTTTTCGACCATTTTTGTAAAAAGTTTCAACTCGCCATGAATTGGACAAACTACATCGTTTCCGACCCGGCCATTTGTATGGCAAACCGTCCATTCGCGGCACCCGCATCGGCGTGGATTTGATTTTGGAAAAATTGGCCGCCGGCATCACGATTCCTCAATTGCTCAAAGCGTATACCCAGATTAAAGAGGATTTGAACCTGCCCGTTGGCAAGGCAGGGATTTCCTTGATTGATTGATTTGCATGATTTCCAAAGGATTGCGAGCACCGTTCGTTCAAAACCACCTTGTCAGACCCTGTACTCAGGGGCTTGCCCGGCTAAGCAAAGCGGACGGGGCTGATTTGCGTTGACTATACCCGCATTTGAACGAAGAACAAATTTGGGCTTGTTCGGCTTTTGCCGCCGAAAAAATCAAAAATGAAATCGTCTTTGAACTCACCGCATGAACAACCCGATTGTCGCCGATGAAAGCGTGGGTTTCGCCATTGTCGAACTCCTGCGTGGTGCTGGATTTGCGGTTCGGGCTATTGTGGAAGAACATCCGGGCTGGCCGGACGAACGAGTGCTCTAATTTGAGCTCCATCAGCGAGCCTTTCTTCTGACCGAAGATAAAGATTTCGGCGAATTGACTTACCGTTTGAAAAAACCCAATCACGGCATACCCCTGATACGCTTAATTCCCCTGTTGGGCGAAGTCAAAGCACCTTTGGTGTTGGATGTGCTTCGAGAAAACGGAGACTGGCTGCTCCATTGTTTTTCCGTGTTGGACGAGGGGGAAATTGCGGATTAAGCCGTATCGGTGATTTTCTTGTAAACGACTACTAATCAGAAAAATATGTTTGACTTGAAAGCAATCAAAACCGAAGAGGAATACGAAAACGCCCTGCGCGAGTTGGACAAAATCTTCGACGCAAAACCCGGAACGCCGGAAAGCGACCGCTTTGAATTGCTTTCGGTCTTGATTGACCTCTACGAGCAGCGCCACTTCCCCATCGAAACGCCCGACCCCATCGAGGCAATCAAATTCCGCTTGGGGTCAGCCGTTTTTTTGTCTTCCATACACCTAATGATTATATCTCGCACTGCCAAGTTTGGGCATGGCTGCAATCGCAATCTGCTCAAAATCAGAGGCATCAGTCATGGTGAACTGACAAATCCTGGCGAATCAAAGTTTATTTCCTCGAAAGATACTGTCGCGCATACTCCACCCAATCCTTTTCCTTTTCGTCGAGCCGAATATCGGGGGCAATCCCAGTCCCGTCAATGGCCTTGCCAATCTCCACACGGCAAGAGCGAGAGGTGGGATAGGCCAGTCCGAATTGGCCGCAGGGGAAATCGAGATTGTGCAAATTGCCATAGTCCATGATGCCCGCCGTGTTTTGGCCAATAAGCGTGACGCGGTTGCTTTGTTCGGCATAATAGACAAACTGCTCACAACTACTGGCACAATAGCCATTGATGAGGATGGCGACACGTTTGGGATAGGGTTTCATCTTTTTGAGCCGCATGGTCGCCTCGCCACATTTGCCGAAGTATCCACCCATGTTGCGGCGCATTTTTCGAGCGATGCGAGCAAATTGACGGCGATATTTTTTGGGCCAACCTTTGTCTTTGCTCAATCGGTCATACTTCTCCACATTGTCCTCGGTGGCATATATCTGCCCTCTGTATCCTTTTACCGAGCCAGTAAGGATGTATGGCCGCAGTGGATAAAAAGTGATATCGCTCCCTCCTCCGTTGTTGCGGCAGTCAATGATGAGGTTTTCGGTTTGTTCCAAAAGTGATGCATTGGCTTTCACGAGGCTGTCAAGTTCTAACCGTACCGTCTCGTTCATGGTGGGCACGGTGAGCAGCAAAGTCTGCGCGTCAAGTTGTTTGAGCGTGAAAATTTGGGGCTTTTCGGGCGTGCTTGGTGTGCCGGGGTATTGCTTGTGCCATGGCCCCAAATCCGAGAAAGTCAGTTTCCCATTGTCGAAAGTCGCTTTGGCATCGCGCATGGAGTGGTCGCGCATAAAGAAGCGGGCATCAAACGTGGCCGGGGTGTTTTGCCTCAATTCAAATTTTACCTGTCCGGGCATCCACCACACACTGTCGGCTTGCAGGATGACTGCCGCAAAATCGCGCCTGGCCGACTCGCGGCGCACCAAAGCCACGCGGTAATTGCCCCCCGCCATGTCGTAGATGCCTTCCACTGGGTCGCGTCCATCTTGGTCAAGATGGGCACGGGCTTCGGTTTCGCTGAGCGCGATGTTTTCCCAATCCGCAAACCGCTGGCGGATTTCGACGGGGTTGTCGGAGACTGCCCCTGTCTTCTGATATAATTGCACATGGCCGTCTCGAAACCACTGCGCCCAATCACGCATGAGCCGCAGGCAAGCAGTATCCGACTGCGCTTGATTGATTTTTTCCCGAAAATCTACGGTGTGGCGGTCAAACTCGGCCTGATTGTGCGAGGTCACCTTGTCGCGGTAGCCTGAATAGTTGAGTGCCAACTTCTGGCGAAGCCAATCGAATTGCTCCGTGCAGGGGCAAGATTGAGCCGAGGCGAAAAGGGTTGACAAGCATAGCATCAAGACAAGTAGGAGATAGCGCATGGCATTTTTTTGGCTCAATGACGCGCAAGGGGGAAAAACGTTGCAGTTTTTTCGCACATTTTTGCTCAAGATGTGGGAGGCGACGGACTTTCGCTCTCGTGTTTCCGTATGTGTGCTGATGCAGTCTTTCCATGTTGTGAAAATTTTTTTGAAAAAAATTTACGGGATTTCGAGCAAACTTCCATTTTTTTGAAACAACTTTGAACGTCGGAAACATCGTTAGTTTTCAACTATTGTCATGAAACGTTACCTCGCTCATTTGCTCGCCGATTTAGAAACGGCTGCACGCCTGGCGCCAGAGTCGAGCTCGTATGTTTTCCGCTCACCTTTCTCCGACGACGACGATGATACCCGCACGGATGGGTTGTATGTGCGCTTTGTCCGATTGAGCGATTTGTTCAATCTTCCTCCCGACGCTTTCCCGCCTGTGGACCGCCTCACAAAAGCCCAAGTGACGGATGTGCTGAAAGCATTGGAAAGCTTGTGGCGTGCTTGGCGCATCAGTTGGGAATGCCCCTCGCGTGTCACGGCACGGCGGCGCTACACGCTCATGGTGGAGTGGATGTACAGAGAAACGGTGCGTTATCATCACGATTTTGGGGCTGAAATTGATTTCTGCTGTCATCGCGCACAAGGGATTTGTCCGTTGGGAGATACTGACAATTGCTTCTGCAAGGAAGTGGAGGACACTGCCCAATTCGAGGTGGAAAGTTGGGAGGAATATCATCGGCAACAAATGGAAGAAACTCAATCGACGCCAGTGCAGGAATTCTATGAATGGCTGCGACAGGACGAAGAACCCAGCGAGTTCGATTGGGACTACGACGAGGAACGCGACCGCTGGCGGAAATTTGCCGTGGAAGAGGACTTGATGGCTTGGCTCTACTTTTACCGCCCCGATATGACTGCCGAGCCGCAAGGCGACGAGCCAGAGCCTTCACCCGAAGATTTTGACGATTTTGAGTGGGACGATTTCCAAGGAGGTTACCGCGACGACGACTTTCCGCTGCCTTTCTGACAAATGTTGCTGAACCCGATGCCACCAACAACTGTTAATGGGGCAAACACACACTTTAAAATGCCCACTACTTGGTATGATGGCCGCGTTAAAAAAAGCGAGCCAATAGCCCCACAGGTCAATCACTTTTCCGTTGAGGTCCCAGAGCTGCAATCCTTTGATTTTAAAGCTGGCCAATTCATCACGATGGATTTGCCCATCGGCGACAAGCGGCTACAACGCTGGCGCAGCTACTCCATCGCCAACGCCCCTGACGGCTCCAACGTGCTGGAATTCTGCATCGTCCGAACGGACAACGGCATCGCCACCAAATATCTCTTCGAAGAAGTGCAACCCGGCTCGGCCCTTCGCTTCAAAGGGCCAGACGGCGGGTTTGTGCTGCCCGACAGAATCGAAAAAGACCTCGTTTTCATCTGCACCGGCACCGGGGTAGCGCCCTTTCGCAGTATGCTGCACGACCTAAAAATGAGCGGCAAGCCACATCGGAACATCCATCTTATTTTTGGAACGCGCACCGAAAGCGACATTTTGTATCGCGCCGAATTTGAAGAACTCACGCGCACCATGCCCGGTTTCCGCTACGACATCGCGCTATCGCGCCAACCCGACTGGTCAGGCTATCGGGGTCATGTGCATCAGATTTATATGGAACATTACCAAAACGTGCGTTCCGACGTGGATTTCTATATTTGTGGCTGGAGCAACATGATAGACGAGGCGGTGGCCAATCTGCTGCTCAAATTGGGCTACGCTCGCTCGCAAATTCACTATGAACTCTACGGATAACCGTTTCATGCCAAAACTCAAACCTCCTTTTTTTATGAAAAAAACGCTGCTCACGCTCGCCGCCATCTTTGTTTTTGTGGTAGCCCACACGCAAAGCGTCTTCGGCACTTGGAAAACAAAGGACGACGAAACCAACGAAGAAAAGAGCCATGTAGAAATTTATGAGGCAAGCGGAAAACTTTACGGCAAAATCACCAAACTCTTGCGCGAACGCGCTGACCGCCTTTGTGAAAAATGTCCCGGTGAACGCAAAAACCAGCCTGTACTCAACATGATTATTCTTGTCAACATGGTCTTGAAGGAAGGCATGTGGCAAGCAGGAGATATCCTCGACCCTGAAAAAGGCAAGTGGTACCGTTGCAAAATCTGGCTTAAGGAAGGCGACCCCAACACGCTGGTGGTGCGAGGCTATTTGGGTCCGTTTTACCGAACGCAGTATTGGACGCGGGTGAAATAGATTTTTTTTTGGCCCAATCTTGCACAGTAGCGAATCTCGACCTACTTTTGCCCCGCTTTTGAAGCGATTGGCTCATGGTGTAATGGTAACACAGCAGATTTTGGTTCTGTTATTCAGGGTTCGAGTCCTTGTGAGCCAACAAAAAATGCGATAATCCCCCGTGAATTTCAAGATTCACGGGGGATTTGTCTTTGTTTGGGGTATGCTTATCGTTTCCGCCTTTTTGGCAATTGCATACGCCGGCCTGCTCCTGCTCTATCGGCATGGCTGGCGGGCCTTGCCCGAATGGCATAGCAACAACTGGGTCCCCAGCGAACGGGTCAGCGTGGTAGTGCCCGCACGCAACGAAGCAGCCAACATCAAAGCCTGTCTGCAATCCATTGCAGAGGGTTCCTATCCAACCCATTTGCTTGAGATTATCGTAGTGGACGACCACTCGGACGACGACACCGCGAGCATCGTGCAGCAATTTTCAGCCCAACACCCATTGCTGTCCGTTAGCCTGCTTCCCTTAGTACGTTTTGTTTCGCCCGAGACTGTTATTTTTTCTTGGAAAAAAAAGGCCCTCGAAATCGGAATTGCCCACGCTTCAGGCGAAGTCATCGTGACCACCGACGCAGATTGCGAGGTGCCCAAAGATTGGTTGCGATTGTTGGCGTCGGGATTGGGTGCCAATCACAAGGGAGTCGTCGCGCCTGTCTCCTTCCACCGCGAACACAATTTGCTCCAACATTTTCAATCGCTTGATTTGTTGGGACTGATGGGCATCGCGGGAGCAGGTATATTCTACGGTTGGCAGCGCATGGGCAATGGGGCCAATTTCGCGTATCGCAAAGCCGCGTTTGAGGAGGTCGGGGGCTTTGACGGCAATGAGCATCTGGCTTCTGGCGACGATATGTTTCTGCTTCAGAAGATAGCGGCTCGATGGCCCGGCGGTGTCTTTTTTTTGAAAAACCCTTCTGCGACGGTATTCACAGAGGCCAAACCCGATTGGAGGTCTTTTTTTCAGCAACGCTTGCGCTGGGGCACCAAGAACGTTGTCTTGAAGGAATGGCCAGTCAGGCTGGCATTGTTGGTTGTCTTTTTGTTCTGTTGGAGCATTTGGCTCAACCTCGCCCTGTCCGTATTGATTTTTGAGCCAGTTTTAGCATGGGTGTTGCTTTTTCAAACAAGCGTCAAGGCACTCTCCGATTTTGTTTTTTTGCGTGAAATGTGCTTTTTTTTCAAAAGAATGGACTTGTTGAGGTGGTTTGTCCCCTCATTTTTTCTGCACACACTATACATCCCCATCGTTGGAACGGCAAGCTTGTTTTTCAAAAAATATGAATGGAAGGGGAGGCGGGTGCGGTGATTTGAGCGTTGGCGATGGGAGGGCTTTCACTCGCCAAAGCCCTCCATCGCAACAACAACCCATTTACTCGTTTTTGAAAACCTTTCCATCCTTCATCACGAAAGGCACTTTGAGCATGGCCCGAATGTCGTCGAGCGGATTGCCCTCTACTGCCACAATGTCTGCCAATTTTCCGGGTTCGAGGCTGCCGATTTTGTCTTGCAGGCGAAGCAAGGTAGCCGCATCAAGCGTGGCTGCTCGGAGAATATCGCTGTTTTTCATGCCGGATTCGGCCATGTAAACAAATTCGAGGTTGTTCTTGCCGTGTGGGAAAACACCCGCGTCGGTGCCGAAAGCGATTTTCACGCCTTTTTTATATGCCTTGCCGAGCGTGGCTTGAATCTGCGGTCCAATGTTGAGCGCCTTCACCCGCACCACTTCTGGGAAAAATCCTTGCGCGAATTGCGCACTGTCACTCACCGCTTTGCCAGCCGTGACGGTGGGCACATACCAAGTGCCATGTTTTATCATAGCGTCCATAGTGGCCTCGCTCATGAAGGTACCATGCTCTATGCTGACCACGCCAGCCTCCACCGCACGCCGCATCCCCTCGTCGCCGTGCGCGTGTGCCGCGACATCCACGCCCAGGTCGCGCGCGGTTTTCACGATGGTGACAAGTTCGTCCTCTGCATAGTGGGGCAGTCGCCCGTCGCGTGCAAGCGAGAGCACCCCACCCGTCGCGCACACCTTGATGCAATCGGCACCACGCCTCACCTGATTGCGAACGGCGGCTCGACAAGCATCGGGGCCATCGGCAATGCCCTCTTCCGCGCCGGGAGGAGGGTCGAACAAGTCCTCGCGAGCGCCGGTGGTAGGGTCGCCGTGCCCTCCCGTGATGCTGAGGGTTTTGCCGGAAGTGACGATGCGCGGGCCTTCGGCAAAACCGCTATTGATGGCATTGCGCAAAGCGATGTTCACGCCGCGCCCGCCGAGATCGCGCACCGTCGTGAAGCCCACTTCAAGGGTTCGTTTGGCATATAAGGCGGCGCGAAAAGCAATATCGGCCTCGCCGAGCGTGAATCGCTCGTTGTAGGAATTGCGATTTTGCTCGAATTCAAAATGAACGTGGCAATCAATCAGCCCCGGCAACACGGTTTTGTTTTTCAAATCAATAAGTTGCACACCCTTTGGCGCAGCGGTGTAGCCGCGCTCAATGCGGGCGATAGTGTCGCCTTGCACCACAAGAGTAACGGCAGTTTGAGGCTCGCCTTTGATAGGCACAAGGCGACCGCAATGCAGGTATGTGGCCTGGGAATAAAGCGCCCACGGTGCAGCGCAGCATAAGAAACAACAAAAGGCTGTGAATAAATGACGCATGGTGTCAGTTTGAGAACGGCGAAGATATGCCCAGATTAAAAGCGAAAAAGAGTCAACAAAAATTTTCCGCGTTTTTTTATTGACATCATCTCAGGTTGGCACATTAACTTTGAGGCAGTACAAAAAAGCCAAACTCGCCTTGCAAACAGACTGGAATTTTATCACCGACACCATCCGCCGCAGGAAATGTGTCCTTATCATCGGCCCACAGGTTTACACCGATGCGGAGGGGACACCATTGGAAGAGGCGCTTTGCCGCGCGCTGGACGCTCGAAACGCCAAGCACCCCTACATCCAATCTTTCTATGAAAATGACGGTTTTTTCTTGTTTCGTGAAAACAAGTTTCGTTCGCGCGTCATTTCGCAGATGCGCGATTTTTACAACGGGCCATTTCCTCAGGCAGAGGCTATTTTTGAAAAAATAGCGCAGATTCCCTTTCAGGTCATCGTGTCTTTTGTGCCAGACCGCCTGCCCTCCAAAGTGCTGACGGCGCACAGGGTAGCCCATCAAACCACCTACTACCACTATGGCCAAGCGGCAAAGCCTTTGGAAAAACCCGTGAGCGAACTCCCCGTATTCTTCAATCTGCTCGGCTGGGTGGAAGAAGATGAGTCGCTGGTGCTGACCCACAATGATTTGTTCGATTATTTGGAAGCAGTGTTTACTGGCGGACGCATGAACACAGAGTTGAAAGCAGAGCTCTTGCAAGCCAACAACTATATCTTTCTTGGGATACCCTTTGGGAAATGGTATATGCAGTTGCTACTTCGCGTATTGGGCATTCACGCGGACGGGGCCAACTTCGACCGCATCTCGCCCGCCCCCGACGCGCTTGACCCTACGACGCGCTCCATGTATGAGCAGCAGTTTAAAATACAATTCGTGGAAGAGAACATTCAGGCATTCGTGCAGGAGCTTCACGAACGCTGTGCCGACAAGGGGATGCTCCGCCAAAGCCCCTCCGCAACGCCCGACGACGCCACCCCACCAACCCCCAAACTGGTCAATACGCCCGACGAAATCATGAACCTGATAGCCTACGGCGATACCCGCAACGCACTCGACTCGCTCCGTGTGCTGTTGTCGCCAGCCCGCAGCCCCCATCCGCCATTCCGCGAACTGGAAATGCAAGCGGTGCTGATGATGAGTCGTTTCGAGAATTTGGAACGCAAGGCACAAGCGGGGGTTTTATACACTCAAGAAGACAACGTGGAACGCGCAAAAATCACTTACGACCTTGCCGCCCTCATCAATCGGGTGCGTGAGGCAGCCATGCAACCTGCCTAGCTCCCATGAAAGCAAACCCTTCCCACCTGCCCTATCGTTACCCAGGTGCCCGGCCATTCGCGCCCGGCCAGCAGCACTTGTTTTTTGGGCGCGAACAGGCCGTGCGCGAGCTGCACAACCTGTTGCAAATAGAGCAGTTGGTGGTGTTTTATTCCAAATCAGGACTGGGGAAAAGTTCCTTGCTCAACGCAGGTCTTTTGCCCCGCGTGGAAAATGAAGGCCGATGGCAGCCCATCGTCGTGCGGTTCAACGCATGGACGGAAAGCAAGACTGACACGCCCGTCCAGATTACGCGCGAACTTTTGCTGCGCGGCTTCAACCAGCCTGTTTTTTTGGAAAAGATTTTTCCCGACGACCGCTCCCTTTGGTATGCTGCCAAAACTCGCCAGCTCAGTGCCAACGTCCTAAACCCCAACTCGGCAAGCAAAAACTTGGCACCACAGGGACTCTTGCTGGTGTTCGACCAATTTGAGGAGCTGTTCACCTATCCCGACGAAGCGGTGCAACAATTCGGGCGGCAACTTGCCGAACTGCTCCAGACAGCCGTGCCACAGCGCGTGCGCAAAATGGCCGAGCTGTTTCTGCTTGCCCAACCTGACCTCTTGACCGCCGAGGAAGAAGCGGCGTTGGAAAGCCGCCTCAACATCCGAATCGTGTGCGCTATCCGCTCCGACCGCATGAGCCTCCTCGACCGGCTTTCCACTTATGTGCCGCAAATACTCTCGCAACGATACGAGCTGCAATCCCTTAGCCCAGCGGAGGCGCGCGCTGCCATAGAGCAACCTGCTCAAAAAGAAGGCACTTATGCCACCTTGCCCTTCCAGTATGCCCCCGCGGCACTCGATACGATGCTTGCCTACCTGACCAAAGGCGGAACACAGCCCATCGAATCCTTCCAGTTGCAGATACTTTGCCAATCCATCGAACAGTATGTGTACCGGTCTGCCGATTACCTCATCGAGCCAGACGACGTGGGCGAGCCTGAACAGGTGTTTAGGCACTATTACGACAACCAGATTGCCCAAATAGACGACCCCGCAGAACAGTTGGCCGCCCGACGACTCATTGAGGAAGGACTGGTCTATGAAAAAGAGCAACGGCGGCTCACCCTCTTCGATGTGCAAATCCATGAATCCTACGGCATCAGCGACGACCTGCTGCTCCGTCTTGTGGACACGCATTTGCTGCGGGCAGAGCCTAACCTGCGGGGGGGGTACACTTACGAGCTCAGCCACGACACGCTCGTGGCCCCGGTTTTGAAAGCCAAAACACGCCGCTTGGAGGCAGAGCTGCGTGCCGCCGAAGCGGAAGCCGAACGCAAACGGCAGGCAGAGCTAGCCGAGGCAGAGCGAAAACGCCAAGCAGAGCTGACGGAAGAGCGCCGCAAGCGCCAACGTGCCACTCGCTATGCCGCTATCGGATTCGTGCTTGCGGGGGTATCCATAGTGACATCCATCATGGCGATAAAACAAAGCCGATTGGCCCACGACGCACAATTGAAGGCCGAAATGTCGCAACAAAATGCCGAGCGAAGCCTCGCCGAGCTAAAACAAAAACAGGTGGACGACTACCTGAAAAAGGCCGAAACACACCGACTTACCGGAGAGCCGCTGCTCGAGCTTAAAATGTTGCGCGCAGCTTTGGAGGTGGATTCTACCCGCGCCGACCTGTTGGAGCAAGTGCGCCTGCTGGAGCGCAATGAATAGTGCCTTTGGTCAACATCACTCATTATCGTCACCATCGCAGCATCACCCAAACCATGATACTTGCCATGCCGAAAACGAACCTACTTTTCATAACACTTTGCTGGTTGGCGGGTTTCGTACCCCTCAACGCGCAAAATACCGATTGCGCAAGGCTACTGCGCGAAGCCGCCGATTTTGAAAAAAACAAACAATACGACCGCGCTCTGAAAAAATACCTTTCGGCGAAAGAAGAGTGTGATGCCGCCACCTCAGCCGAGGTCAATCGCAAGGTGTTGGCCGTTTTTGAAAAAATAGAGCAGCAGCGCCTTGAAGCTGAATCCGCCAAACGCCAAGCGGAGGCCAATGCCGCCCGCGCCGTAAACGCCGAGCGCACCACGTTGTTAGAAAAACAAAAAGCCGAGCGCTCCTCCGAGGCCAACCGATTGGCAGCCCTCGCCTTGTCAAAAGCAACAGATAATCCCACTCTGGGCCGACATTTGGCCGCCATGGCCTGGGAAAAGTCGCTCGATTCGACCGGCCAGTATTGCATGGAGCCGGGAGTGGCAACCGTGATGCACAGCATCGCCAGCGCCCCCGATGCATGGATGTATCGCCCCTTCAACGCACACACAGGCAGGGTGTACGACATCGCGTTTTCTCCAGACGGGACAACACTCATCACTTGCGGAGCCGACTCCACCATGCGCCTTTGGGGCTTGGATGGAAAGCAGCGTTGGGCTGCTCCTATCCATACCCAAACGAGAGGAGATGCGGTCTTTTCGCCGAATGGAAGGTATATCGTTTCAAAAGTGCAAGACAGCATATATCTCCTTGATAGCGACAATGGGGCTTTGCTAAAAACATTTGACCGACAAAAGGGGATGTTGGGCCAACCTGTCTTCTCTCCTGACAACAAGCATTTGCTAATTGTCCATGACACCTGTACGGTATGGGACATAGAGACCGGAGAAGTGGTAAGGAAATTCTCCAATAGTTTTTTGGAAAAGAAGACCTTTAAAGGAAGCTATTCCCCCGATGGCTCGCTTATACTTTTGGGCGGATATAGCAATAGTGGTTATCTTAACTTTGTGCTCGTGGATACATTGGGGCGCACTATTGATACACTATGGGGCAAAAAAACCCACGCAAGCGAAGTGCAATTCACACCCGATGGAAACAAGTTGATAATCTCAAAAAGTCAGTTCTTGTTCTTAAAGGATATAAAAACGGGCCAGCTAGACTCCATCAGAATGTTGTATTCGGGCTATAAATTGGCTATCAGTGAAAAAAATAAGCAGATAGCGGTATCTCAATACTCCGAATTGATGCTGATTAATTATGTCAACTTGACCACAACCAACCTTCCAATAACCTACTCGGACTTTGGTTATGGCATAGCGAAGATAGTATTTGTGCAGAATGGCCGAGTATTAGTAATCTCTTCTCATAGTGGCAATATAGGCTTTTACGATACTGAAAGGAAGACCTTCTCCCAATTCAGGATACATGATAGGCCTTCCTCTATTGTTACCACACCCAAAGGAAATGTTTTAGCTAGTGTAGGCGATGGAGGGGGAGTTCTGTTGTGGCAAAAAAACATGGCTCCTGCAAAGGTCGCTTCCTTATTGAAAGTCTCTCCCGATGGTGAAAGAATAGCAGCGGGCGAATATGAAAACGCTCGCGTTAGCATACAGATATTGGATTCCGTCACAAATTTAGTGGCAACCCTGCACGCACCATTTTACTCCCCCATACAATCCGACGACATTCATTTTTTATCAAAAAGCAAACAACTCTTAGTCCATTGTGCCGATAGCACGATTCGGATTTGGGATTACGATGGGAACTTGAAACATACTTTTCGAGCGGATGAGCTGGCTACTGGCACTGTATCGCTTTCGCCAATGGGTGACCGCATATTGAGCGTTAATAACAAAGGGGGTAGTGTCATTTTATGAGTGATATGTTGTAGTTGTAGACGAACAAATGGAGGTACAGTTCGTGCATTTCATCGGATTTTGAAAAGGATAGCGTTTTTCTGACGAATCGACAAATTCTCTGGCGAAGGGTGTTGTTCCAGCGTTCCACATGAGAAGTTTCCCCGGATTCTTTTCCCACCATCTTGTGTTTGCCTGTATCAATAACCGCGGCGTATGCCTCCCAAAAATCGCTGAACGTTCGGCATTTTCGATATTCAGGCGGAATCAGTTCCCAAAACCGCCGACAAGATTGTTCGCTTCGGTCGCCGATGAAAAAAGAGACAATTTGACGTGTTCTGCGGCAAAGTGCTATCCAAACCCAGCGTTTAAAGTCTTTGCAATAGACAAAAGACCATAATTCATCCAGTTCGAGAACGTCTTTTTTCTTGGCCGGAAGCAACGTGGTCACGATGTCGGGAAGGGACTGCGCTTTTTTTTTATCCACCTCAGAGCCGTTTGGTGACTGATGCCAAAGGTTCTGGCAAGACCCCGTGACGAACTGCGTTCTTGGGCCGCCCTGACGACCATTTCTTTAAATTCCTCGCTTTTCCGAAGCGTTTGAAACACCCCGCCGAAGCCGCAAGCCTTGCATTTGTACTTCGGATTGCCTGATGCGTTCGACCCGTTTTTCACAATGTGTTCAGAGCCACATTTATGGCAGCATTTTACATCTAATACCATTTCATAAAGTTTGACGCAAAAATACCAAATCACCCCCAAAATGACACTACCACAAAGGGAACGCTCTAATCTGGGATGACAAAGGAGAAAAAGTTGGTGTGTTGGATGCTAAAACCAATGATAGGTACAATAATATGTATTCCGTTAAATTCTCCCCGGATGGCTCCGATTTTTATATTCAAGGAGATACGTCAACATATCTATTCAACAAAAACGGCGTGTTGGCAGCACAAATAAATGGGCAATTTTCCACCATAGGTTTTTCGCCTTTTGGCCACATCTGGACAATTGCGGATTACCCTGATTACAGGCTTAAAGTATGGGATAAACGCGGTAAGTTGTTGGTAGATGTGCCAAAATCGTATTTGCATAGTTTTTCCTTGGATGGTCAACAATTGGCCATTGCCAACGACAATCAACAAATTACGGTTTGGGATATGCCTACCCAGCGTTCCAAAAGATGGACAGCGCCTGCCAACATCGAGAGACTGGCTTACGGCTCAAATGGCCTGTTGTATGCAACAGCTAACGCCTATCCCAACCATATCACATACATATTGGACAGCAATGGCCGTGAAGCAGGCCGGTACAGCGGTAGTTTGCCCATTAGGTCAAGTAATTTTCTTTTCCCCGATGGCCGCGTGCTCAGCTACAAGTTCAAAGCTGGCAAATGCGAATACTTACAGGTACTCGACAAGCATTACCGCGTTTCACAGATATTGGAAGGTTTGTCAAACTTGGAGGGTCACGATATTTCGGCAGATGGTCGCTTCAAGCTCGCGTGGAGCAGAGATAAAATTATCGTCTGGGACAACAACGGTCGCCCGTTGCGCACCTTCTCAGGTGCCGCGAACAATGTGAAGAAAGCTTATTTCACACCTGATAGTCGGTATATTGTGGAAGAATCGGATTGGGGCCGTACGATATTGTGGGACAACCCAGCCGCCTACATCAGTCAAAGCAAAGTCTTGAGCATCTCTGATTTGTTAAAAGCGGGCGCAGGCATCAGTAAGGACAGCGTGTTGGCTTCCAACGACCCCGACATATTGGCCGAAGCTGCCGATTTTTACTTTTACGACCGCAATGAACCTAATGAGGCAGAGGCTTTTTATGAGCGCCTCGAAACAACTCGACACTCGCCCAAAGCCTTGACGCATCTGTACGACATCGCCCAACAGACTGGCCGTACATTCGACAATCGCCGCTTCCTCCAATCCAACAACTTCCCCGAGCTGAACTACTACGGGGATTTCTTGCTAAACAAAAAACAATGGTCGGACGCTCGAGCGGTATATGAAAAAGCGGTTGCCGTGCAAGCAAACGCACACAGTCTCTTTCAGCTCAATGTGATAGCGGACACGTTGCGTCAACCGTTCGACATGAGTAGATTTGATGTGTTGGCCAACGAGCCAAATGGGTTGAGTCAAGCAGCCTATATGTATTACGTCGCTGAAAAATGGGGGCCATCCAAACATCTATATGAGATGGTCGAGCGAAAGCAACATAGGACGGACAACTTGCTTCAGCTTTATCGCATCTCCGAAAAAACGGGGCAAGAGCCTCCTGAATTCAATCGCTATTTGAGCAGTGAAGATGCCTATGAATTGGAGCAATACGGCAACTTTTTCTTCAATGCCCGGCAATGGTCGAAAGCGCAGCTCTTGCTTGAGAAAGCATCCCGCATTCAGCCCGCCAGCTTTGTGTTGCATCGCCTACAGATAATAGCCGATAGCCTTGGTCAAACAGTTGACTTCGAGCAATTCATGCTGTTGAAAAATACCGACGAGGTGCTTAACAGCGCCGATTTCTTCTACGACCGACGCGAATGGGAAAAAGCCAAGCGTCTTTATGACAAGGCAGGTTCAATGGGCGTATTGCCAAATGCTTACACCTTCGCTCGGATGGTGGCGCTCGCCGCAAGAACAAGCACTACGCTTGATATAGGAAAAATCAAAAGTCTCAATCAGACTTCGGACAATTATTTTTGGGTAGATGCTACGCTCGAAGCACAATTTTATGCAAAAGACACCACCCTGAGCCATGAGGAACTCCTGAATTTCCTTGTCGTCTTGCGGCAACTGGAGGACGAGTTGTTTGCCATTGACACCAGCACAAGGGTTCGCCGGCAGGTTGCTTCACGCTACACCTCCATTGCATGGCAACACCTTTCCACCCGGCGCGAGAGCCATGCAAAAGCGGTTGAGTTGGCCAGCAGACGTGGCTTGGAAATCGTCCCTGACGAGACCACCGTCGAGAATAAGGTGCTGAAAACCAATATGCCCACCTCCCTCGTGTTGCAAGGACGCTTTGAAGAGGCTTGGCGCAATTGGTATGAGCCGCTCAAAGAGCGCGAGTACGGGCGCAACAACTACCCCACTTTCCGCGACGTGTTTCTCGGCGACATCAAAATCTTGGAAGAAGCAGGCGTGAAACACCCCGATTTTGAAAAAGTGAAAACCCGACTGAATGCGGCTGGCCGATGATGGCCCGCGGAGGGCATCACTCATCCCCAAACAACCACGTTGCCGCTTTGGGAAATTCACGGCCCCAACGAGCCTCGTTGTGCTTCCCTTCCGGGTCTGTCTCAAGACGCACCTGTGTGCGTCCGCGACTTGCTCGCTCCGCCGCCTCTTTGAATTTTTTCAAATTGGGCAACATCCCCGAACCCTCCTGACTGCCCCCATAGAGATAAATTTTTGTGGGCGAATCAAATGCGGCGAAATACATCGGCTCTGTGTATATTTTGGGAGAAGCCCACAATGAGGGGGAGAAAATCATGAACTTGGAATACACCTCAGGGAACATCAAGCCTGCATAGATGCTAATCAGCCCGCCCATGCTACTGCCACCGATGCCAGTATGCTGACGGTCGGGCAAGGTGCGAAAATGTTTGTCAATGTGCGGCTTGAGTGTTTCAGCCAAAAAGCGGGCATAGTCGCGCCCAAGCCCCTCGCCCCAGCGCGGCGAGTGATACGGCGAAAATTCCTTAATGCGCTCTTTGCCGCCATGGTCAATGGCCACCACGATGAAATCGCCCTTCCCCTTTTGGGCAAGTGCGGCCAACCTTTTGTCCACCCCCCAAGTGCCGAAAGGCGCGTCGTCCTCAAACAAGTTCTGTCCGTCTTGCAGATAAAGCACCGGATAATGGCGAGTGGTTTGGCGATAGTTCCACGGCAACATGACGGCGATGCGGCGGCGGCGGCGCAATTGGGGTACGTTGAACCGTTTGGCCACGATTTGAATGTCAGGATAAAACTGCGGGTCGTAGCCCTCGGTGTGCTGCTTCCAGCGCGGCACCACATCGGCCACTTTGCCACGAGGCACTTCCATGCGACGATTGACTGGCGGGAAACCATCTTGCCCGAGCTCCTCGGCCTCCCAGCCGCCTTTCACATATTTGTACTCGAATGGCTCGCTTGTGTGCGGTATTTCCTTGAAAGTGAATTGGTAGTGTCCGTCTTTTACTTTCAACATCTTAAAGCGCTCGTCGCGAGTAGTCCAAGCGTTGAAAGTCCCCGTCAGGAACACAGGTCGGGCATCGTCGTTCGGCGTGAAAAGGTCGAGCGTGAGCATAGAATGATGCGCAGATGCGGATACACCACCCCTTGTTGGTGTTGCGAATAACATAAAAGCTGGTCGGATGAATGGCCTAAGGGATAGACAACATGGCAAAACAGATGCCAACGCTTTTGGTTCGGGGCTATCGGCGGGATGAAATAGGGGTGGCAAACATCCAAAAAAATTTTGGTGAATCAAGGCATAACTTGTTCAAACCGTTTTTGGCGCAGCAAGAAAATCCCAAACATGCTCCATGGCCATGCCGAACTGCATGGAAACAAATCCCAAGAGCAATGTCAACTTTTTCATATCGAGTGGAGGGTATTGACACCTTTTTTCAACGGCGAATTTTTGGATGCTCTCTTATTCGACGCAAAACAATTTTGAATGCTCCAAAGGTATGTTTTCGGCAGCGACGAACAGCAAATGGGGCGCGGTCGCTCCCCCGGTTTTCCCCTTCAGCCGATGACACAACCGAAACTTTCTCCCTGAATAGCAAACGTTGCGCTAACTTTGAACCGTTCTGCGAACGTTTTCAAGGCATTGCGTCAGTGTTGCGAATTTTCCCTCATGGTGCAGCCGCTGGTTGGAACGTAGGCAAAGTATCACCTGAGTAAATTTCATGCTCCACACTATGACTGCTTCGAAGCCCCTCGCCCTTAGCGCCTTCTTTTTGCTCGTCGCGCAATTTGCTTACTCCCAAATACCCGTTTTCACCAAAGACGACACCTTGCGCGGCGCCATCACGCCCGAACGCGCGTGGTGGGATTTGACTTTTTACAAACTAACATTGAGCGTCAATCCATCTGAAAAAAGCATCGCTGGCAGCAACGAGGTACACTACAAGGTGCTCGGCCCCAAGCGCCAGCTGCAAATTGACCTGCAACCCCCGCTTGTGCTCGAACGCGCCGAACAAGATGGCGAACCGCTCGAAGTCGTTCGGCAAGGGAAAAACGCCTATTTCGTCGAACTAAAAAAAGAACAGCCCATTGGCTCCCGGCAGTCACTCACCGTGTGGTATTCGGGCAAGCCCAAAGTGGCCATCAATGCCCCATGGGATGGCGGTTTCAGTTGGTCGAAGGATGACAAAGGCCAGCCTTTCGTGGCCACCTCTTGCCAGGGGCTTGGTGCCAGCGTGTGGTGGCCTTGCAAAGACCACGCTTACGACGAGCCCGACTCGCAGGCCATCATCGTCACCGTGCCCAATGGCCTCATGGACGTCTCGAATGGTCGGCTTCGCCGAGAGACCGACAACGGCGACGGCACGCGCACCTTCGAGTGGTTTGTGTCGAATCCCATCAACAACTACGGCGTGAACGTGAACATCGCCGACTACACACATTTCGCCGACACTTTCCACGGGGAGAAGGGGGTATTGACCCTTGACTATTATGTGTTGCCCAAAAACTTGGAAAAGGCCCAAAAGCAGTTTCAGCAAGTGAAGCCGATGCTGCGAGCCTTCGAGCATTGGTTTGGCCCTTACCCTTTTTATGAAGACGGCTACAAATTGGTGGAGGTGCCTTATCTGGGCATGGAACACCAAAGCTCCGTCACCTATGGCAACCATTATCTCAACGGCTACCTCGGCATGGATTTGTCTGGCACAGGCTGGGGCAAAAAATGGGATTTTATCATCATTCACGAATCGGGGCACGAGTGGTTCGCCAACAACATCACCTATCGAGACATCGCGGATATGTGGGTGCATGAAAGTTTCACCAATTACAGCGAGGGGCTTTACACCGAATATCACTACGGAAAAGCGGCAGGCGCGGAATACATTCGAGGCACTCGCCGGATGATTGAGAACAAATCAACCATCGTGGGCATCTACGGTGTGAACCACGAAGGCTCCTCCGATATGTACTACAAGGGCGGCAATATGCTCCACACTATCCGGCAAGTCGTGGACAACGACGCGCAGTGGCGCTCCATCCTGCGCGGCCTCAATCGCGATTTTTACCACCAAACGGTGGACGGCACACAAGTGGAGGCATACATCATCAAACATTCGGGAAAACCCTTGCAAAAGGTGTTCGACCAATATCTGCGCACCACAGACATCCCGGTGCTCGAATATCGCCTCAAAAAAGGCAAGGTGGAATACCGATGGACAAACTGCGTTGAGGGGTTTGATATGCCCTTGAAGGTGGCGCTCTCGCCTAAAAAGTTTGAGTTTATCCATCCCACAACAGAGTGGAAATCAAGCCCATGCAGGTTGGACAAAAAGGACGAGCTGGTGGTGGATGAGGAGTTTTATGTTTTTTCAAAAAAGGGGTGACGCTCTCTGCAAAAGACATTCCAAGCCAAACCATGCTTTTCTCCGATATTTAATACCCACCATAGCGACGCAGCGCACAAATGGCAGTAAGTTTAAGCCATTAAATTCGCTTGGTGATGAAAGCAACTCGACTCTTGCTCGCCCTCATGGCGATGGCTTTTGCCGCTCCCCTCCTCGCCCAGTTGGACACCATTCACTGGCTCCCGCCCATGCACGCCCGCAACGAGTGGGGGCCCCAATACCTATATCTTTCAACACCTGAGCCAGAGCTTTTCACGGTGAACGTCCGCGACGGTGCGGGCAACTTGTTGACAACGGCGGAGATAAGCAACGCACAGCCATTCCGTTACGACTTGGGGGGGCCACCCACCACCCCTGTGCTGGTGATACAGAGCCAATTGCATAAGCCAGTGCAGGGCAAGGGCCTGGTGATGGATGGCCCAAAAAAATTCTATGCCTACTACCGGGTACACGCATCGTCGGGTTTTCACGCAGGCGACCTGACCTGCAAAGGCCGGGCGGCGTTGGGTACCGAGTTTCGCATAGGCCATCTGGTGCAGGAAGTGGATGGCATGGGCCGCCGCTCCAATTTCGTCGGCGTGATGGCCTCAGAGGATGATACAGAAGTTACATTGTCCGAATTTCACCCTGCCACCGATTTTCAAATTGGCGGGGTCAACACGCAGTCGAGCGGGCCGGTCGTGATGCTGCTGCAAAAAGGTGAGACAGTCGTCTTTTCCACTTACATCACCGCAAGTCAAAACGAGCAACCCCCCAATGGTCTCATGGGCGCATTGCTCAAAGCCACCAAGCCGGTGGCGGTCAATTGCGGCTCGTGGGTAGGCGCTCCGGTGCAGTTCACGGCACACGACATTGGCATTGACCAAATCGCGCCTTTCGAGCAGGTTGGGAACGAGTATATTTTATGCAGGGGAAATGGCTCTTCCATCCTCGAACGCCCCATCGTAATAGCACACCGCGACGGCACACAAGTGTGGTTCAATGGCAACACGACACCCGCCGCCAATCTCAACGCAGGGCAGTATTACATCGCCCCAACCGCCGCCTACACCGCCGACGGGAACCTCTACATCCGCAGTTCGGAGCCTGTATTTGTGTATGAAATGATTGGAGGCACCGCACAAAGCGACGACGCGATGCGCACCGCCGGGCTGATTTTTGTGCCACCCATCAGCTGCGGCATCCCAAATGCGGTGGACAACATCTACCAGCCCAATCGCATCGGCTCCATGCGTTTCGAGGGCGGGCTGATGATTGTGGCCATGAAAGATTCTTTGGTGACTGTGAAAATAGACGGTACGGAGGTGACTATGGGCGCTCCCGCCCCAGTGTTGGGCTATCCCGAATTTGTGACCTATCGCCGGCTCAATCTTTTTTCCGAAAACAGCACACCCAATTTGTTGAGCGTGGTGGCCGAAGGCGCCGTGCAAGTCGCCATGTTCGGGCGGAATCAGCCGGCGAGTTTCGCGGCGTTTTATTCGGGTTTCAGCAAAACAACCAGACCTGACATTCAAATCACGATGATGGGCGATGGTGTTTGCCCCGATACTTTGGTGGCCAATGGCGTGTTTGATGGGGTGCAGTGGATGCTTAAGGATTCGGTGCTTCAATATGGAGCAGACACATTTTTGGTGGTTTACACACCCGGCCAATACACTGCCACCGGGTACTTGGGCGTGTGTCGCCGCACCGATTTTGCATCCGATACCATTTTGATTGATTTCAACTCTCCCGAATTTGAATACACCGTGGAAGAGCCTTCCTGCTTCGGCTTTTCCGATGGGCACATCACTTTCGGCGCCCCTTACGGCGGCCTGCCGCCTTATCAGTTTTCGATTGACAATGGGCGCACATTTCTACCGAGCAGCACATTCAGCGGTCTTTCCATGGGGGCCTACCCGCTCGTGGCGCGCGATGTGACGGGGTGCTACAATCGGCCACTACTGGCAATGATGGGGCAGCCGGATAGTTTTTCGGTCTCGTTGAAAGTGCGTTTGTTGCCCAACCCACTCAAGCCGGGCGGCAAAGTCGAGTTGGAAGCCCTGCCCGGTCGCCCCGTCGTGTCGGCTTTTTGGGAGCCGCCAAACGAGCGCCTCCTCTGTGCGGATTGTCTCACTTTTGCCTTTCACCCTGAGGCAAGCACTTGGGTAGCGGTCACGGTGCTCGACGCGGAAGGTTGCCCGGCCGTGGACAGTATGTTTATCCCGGTGGTATCCAATGTGTTTGCGCCCAACGTGATACGCCCGGCTTCTTCGGGGGGCAACGACCGCTTCACCTTGTTCACTCGCGACCCCGTACCCATCCGCCGACTGGCTATTTTCGACCGCTGGGGCGACTTGGTCTTCGAGCGACGCGGCATTTTTACCAACGATACCTCGGAGGGGTGGGACGGTTCATTCAAAGGCAAACAGGCGCTGCCGGGCGTGTACGCTTTTTGGGCAGAGGTGGAAACCCTGCCGGGTCGGGTAGAGGTAGTGACGGGGGATGTGACGGTGTTGCGGTAGTTTTTTTGATTTATTTTATTTTTGCCTCATTATGCTCAACCGAATCGTCGTCATCAACTCCGCGCTCTATGCCAAAGCCAACCTGCTCCTTGGCGATGCCGAAAGCATCCTGCTGGCTGGGGAGAACAACGTGGGCAAGAGCTCGCTCATCAACTGCCTCAACTTTCTCTACATCCTCAACAAGCGCGATTGGAGGTTTGGCGACAACTCTGTCAGTGACACCATCAAGCACTATTTCAAGACTATCGAGCAGAGTTATGTCGTGTTTGAAGTGGTCAAAAATGGCCACTACTGTATCGTGGTGAAACGGGCTGCCGACAAGGACGACCTAGAATACAGTATCCTCCGGTATGCTTACGAGGATGCGATTTTTTTCAAACGCGAAGGTGACACGGTGGAGCCGCTCAAATTCAGAGAGTTGGTGGGTGGCTTAGCGAAACGCGGCATCGAGTTCAAAAAAATCAAGCGTGAAGACCTCTACCCTTACATTTACAGCCCCAACAAGCGGGACAAGCCGGTGGTCATCGTGACCGACAAGGTGAAACGCATCGGCAATAGCCAGAGCAACAGTTTCACCAAGATGTACCGGCACCTCATCAAAGCCGATGCTATCAATGAGGAAGCTTTTAAAGATGCGTTGCTGATTGCTGACAACCGCAAGGAAACTTCTTTAGAGGTGTTTACCGACCGCAGCAAGACGGTGCTGCAAGACTTTGAGGTTAAGCGCGAAAAAATCCGCCGCTTAGAAGCGATAGCCGCCGACTTCGACAATTTCAAACTGCTAAACAACAACTTCAACACCTTCCGCGAACGCTGCGGTGAGTTGAAGGTCAACTTCTTGGAACGCTACAAAACCGAGTACTTGAAACTGCGCGACGAGACCGATGAGAATGGTCTATTAGCTATCCAAATCCGCACCCTGCAAACCCAGATTGACAGCACATTGAGTAAAGAAAAGGACGATATAGTGGCTGAACGCGCTTTACTCCAAAGGGAACAAAGAGACCAGGAGAAGGATGCTAAAGAGTATCAAGACGAATTGGACAAAACTTCCTTTTATCGAAAAGGCCAACTCGGTTTCAGCGAACTCGAAAACGAGATTGAACGGCTCAAAAAAGAGCGCGACCACTTGACCACCCTGCTCAGTCAAATCAGCCGCCCAAACGTCACGGAGCAGTCGGTGCGCAACAAAATCAAAAACTTGGAGCAAGAAGTCGCCCAAGTAAGGTGTAAAATCGAACATTTCGACCACCTCGCTCAGCACCACTTGGCTCAAGACCCCGACCTGCGCCGCCGCCTCTCGGCCTATCTCCATCCCAATGTGCTGAGCCTCCATAAGGACAAGATTCGCCAACCCGTGACCCACGCCGATGCCATGTTGATAGTATTCGACGGAGCCATTGACGCGGCTACGCTTCCGCTCCCCCCACTCGAATCCCTCGAAGATATTAAAGCCCGCCTCCCACTGGCCAAAGCCGAACTAGACGAGCAGGAAGAATTGCTACAAACCATCGCGCAGCAACAGGAAAAGGAGCAGCAAAGACGTGACATCGAAAAACAGATAAAAGATAAAGAAGGCCTTTTTGAAATGGTGCTGCGCCGTCCCAGCACCGAGCGTTTGTTGAGCGAAACGCAGGAGCAAATCGAAGAACTGGCCTCGAAAATCAATGCCAAGAGCGACGAGATTTTAAAAAAAGAAAACGAGATAGAAGTCAAGCGAAGCGAAAAAGGGCGATTGGAAAATGATTTACGGGAAAAACGCCAGCTGCTCAACAATTATGAAAAATGGTATAAAGAAGTTCAAGACCGCACTGACGTCTATAAAGTGGAGAACACCACTCCCGACAACCGCCCTTTAGAAGAACTCATTATTGATTTTAGAGAAGGCTATAACCGAATGCTGCAATTACAAGGCGAGCGTGAAAAACAACTCAATTACCTGCGCAATCAACTTAAAAAAGACCATCAAGATGGTAACGAGTTCGTGAAAGAAGTACAGGAAGAATTGGACACCCTGCCCGACCAACGGAAGACGCTCGACGGGCTATTCGACCTCGCTTTTGACAACTTCGTGAACCCCGTCAAGTCATTCCGTTTGGAGTACGCCAACTTCAAGGCTTATGTCCAGAAGTTCAGCCAGACACTTTCCAAGTACCCCGTCTCCAACATCCGCCGGATAGCCATCACCGCTCGCGACAACGCCGAATTGCTGCGCGAACTTGACCTTATCCACAAGGTGGAACGCGACTCTTTGCTGCGCCACACGCCCGAAAATGAGGAAGGCATCCGCATGATGCGCAAGAAATTCGAGGAGAACAAAGTCATCACGTTTGAGCAACTTTTCGACCTCGAATTGGAAATCGAGATGGATAGCGGGCAGAGCAAAAAAGTCAGTCTCGCCAAGCAGGTCGAGTCGCAAGGCACCGATGCGGTACTCAAGCTTTTCCTTTTCCTCGCCGTCATCCGCCAGTTGGCCGCCAACCAACCGGACAACAAGATTGCCATCTACTTTGACGAATTGGGACGCATCGGGGCCAAAAACATCTCGCAGGTCGTCCACTTTTGCCGCGAAAACAACTTCATACCCATTTTCGCCGCTCCTGCCGACATTGAGGGAATCGAAAAATACTACACTATTAAGCCCTCTGTGCGGCTCAAGCAAGGTATTCTGCTCGATGAGCGACACGTCAAAATAGCCCGCTACAAAAATGCGCAACCCAGTCTTTAAAAATTTTATGCTCAAATTATTGGAAGCAGAGACATTGCCATCTAGCTCGATGTCGCTCGCGGCCAAACAAAGTGCCGACCTGCAAAACTGGCTTGACGCGGGGTTTGTCGAAAAGAAGCAGCGCGGCAGTCACATCATTTATCAAGTTATTGACCGTGAGGCACTGCGAGCTATTTTTTATCAAAAATTCCCCAACGAAGCCGAAGGCGACGGCACGGCAGTGGACAATATGCGAGCCTTTGCCGATTCCAAAGCCCGCGCGCGCATCAGTCAGGGTGTGTGTTTGCTTCGCGGTTGGCAACTCGTCCAAATCAACGGTGGTAAGGTGGATCTGGGTAAAATGACCAGAAGGTTTGGTCTCTTCGCTACCGTGTTGCAAGATTTAGAATTCGAGCGAGTCTGCATTGTGGAAAACTTAGATTGCTTCCGACAGGCCGAGGCAGTGGTCGGTGCCGACTGGCTGCTGCTGCACTCCTACGGGCGTGTGGGGCGCGGGTGGTTGCAAAAAGTTACTTGCCATGAGATGCTGGTGTTCTCAGACTTCGATTTTGTTGGCTTGGACGAGTTCTTGCGAGTATGCGAAGTGTTCCCCGAGGCGCAGTTTTTTCTCCCTGAAAACTATGAGGAGTTATGGCGAAAGTATGCCAAGCCACTCAAAAAGCGCAACGATGGGGAGCAAATTGCTAGCCGCCGCGTCATGGAGAGTCAGCATCCAGCGGTCATCTCTATCCGGGAGCAACTGTTGCGCACGGGCAAATTTTTAGAACAACAGGCTCTTTTTGTTTAAAAAAACGCGATGTACAAACCTGTTACGCCGGACGAAACCTTGCGGTTCATGTCTAAAAACCTGAAAGGGCTGCGGCAGCTGTTCGAGGCTGGCCGACGGCAGAGTTATATCCTAGAGTATGCCGTTTTTGAAAAAATCTGCCTCGAAAACGACCTCGATTTGGGCGAACTGCTACGCTTCCGCTTCGTCAAGCAGCAGCCCACGCAGGATTACAAACTGCGTAAGCAATACACCGACTTCTTGGAATTCCTTTTTGAGTCTGCTGCGCTCAACCTGCCAGACCACTTCCAATTTCACGCCGCCTCCATCCGGGAGCAATTCAATAAGTTGCAGCAAGAGTTGGATACTGCGAAAATACCGCTCTTGGTTACAAGCTTGCAGGAGCAGTTGGACGATTTTTTGACCGAAATAGACACCCAGACGCGCCAATTGCTGCGCGATATCGAGGCACTGAAAGCCAGTGGCGAACACGAGGCCAGCCTACATGAGCGCATCGCTACGGCCACGCGCTGGCTCGATTCGTTGGTGTACCCGCTCAATCAGGTGCTGCAGGCAAGTACGCCTGACGCAGTAGTGGCGCAGTTGCACGGCATAAACGCCTACGCCCACAAGAAGAGCCTTTTTGAGACCGACCCCGAGTTAGCGCGGCTTTTTCGTCATCTCTACGGCGAGGCCCTTCGGGTAAACGAGGAACTGACCCGCCTCGGTGGGGTTATTGTGCGCGAACTGATGCCGATGCTTGAGCGTATCCGCACCTCGTCCAAGATACTGGCGGGCTTCTACCGTTACCTTGAATCAATGCGAAAAAATGAGGAGCCAGACCTCCCGTTCTATGGCTTACTGAGTCGCAACCGCAGATACAGCCGGGCCTACGCTACTGATTGGATGGTGCGAGCCGAAATGCTACTTGACACTTTTTTCGTGGAGCGTGAGCAGTTTGTGGAAGAAGAAGTTGGAGACACGGATGACTGGTTGCCCAATACGGAGAGGTTCAAAAACAATTTGCGGGATAGTCTCCCGGTGGAAGATTTCTATAGATGGTGCCATGATTTCCTAAAAACGGAGACCGGCGACATCACGCTCCGCAAGTTCTTTTCTGTTTCAAAACTACTTTTAGATAGTGAGTTTGAGGCCGAATTTGAAGAAGATTCGCCTCGTTTCAACCTCGAACTGACTGATGTCACGCTCTCCCTGCCCAAAATTAAACTCTGCGCAAATGACCTATCCTCCTGAACACAAAGCCATCGTAAACGCGCTCACCAATGGGCAGTTCATCCTTTACCCAGACACACACTACATGGTGGTGCAGCGTGAGGAGGTATTTTACCGCGACTTTTTCAAAGCCACTTTCGGTTACGACCTCCATGTGCGCAGCGAAGGCTATATTTTTCTGTCTTCTGAAGAGGCTGTGGAGAAGGACAGCCGTAACTTCCTAATTTTCCTCGCCGTGTTTTGTCGCGAAATGGGTATTGCGGGACGCGACTTCCGAGAAGAGTTCGGAATTCGAAGATTTCAGATAGAAGAAGTACGGCAGATACTCGAAAATTCCAGCAAAAGGGAATTGATAGAAAGCATTTTGGGCGAGAATGGTCTTGCTAAACTCCTCAACGACTGGAACCGCCGTCGAGTAGTGGAATTCACCAATGCCCACCAAACGCAATTCAAATTTACCTCAGCAGTAAATTTGTTTTTTGAATATGCGCTGGAGTTGGCAGATATGAGATTAAAAGACGAATCCGAATTCTATAGAGAAAGGGAAACGCCTTAATTGGATTTGTCTAAGCCTTTTAAGTCACACAAACAACGCCCTCTTCAACTCCTCCACCTTCCCAAGTGTCTGAATGCGAATGCCGTAGCGTCGCGGGTCAATGCCTTTCATGCCGTATTTCGAGACGTAAATTTCTTTGAAACCCAGCCGATCGGCCTCGGCGATGCGTTGCTCGACGCGCTGCACCGCGCGAATTTCGCCCGAAAGACCGACCTCGCCCGCGAAGCAGATATTTGACGGAATGCTCACGTCCTGCAAACTCGAAATCAGCGACGCGACGATGGCGAGGTCAATGCCCGGGTCTTCCACGCGAATGCCTCCTGCGAGGTTGAGGAACACGTCGTTGATGCTGAAAAAATAGCCGCAGCGTTTTTCCAGCACTGCCAGCAACATCGAAAGCCGCCGCATATCAAACCCCGTGGCCGAACGCTGGGGTGTGCCGAACACGGCTTTCGACACCAGCGCCTGTGTCTCGATGAGCATCGGCCTCATGCCTTCCATCGTAGCGGCGACGGCGCAGCCCGAAAGTTCCTCGTCTTTCTGGCTCAAAAGCAATTCCGACGGGTTGCTTACCTCGCGCAGACCCACCGCCTGCATCTCGTAAATCCCCATTTCGTCGGTGCTGCCGAAGCGGTTTTTCAGCGTGCGCAGGATGCGGTAAGTGTTGTGGCGGTCGCCCTCGAATTGCAGCACACAGTCCACGATGTGTTCCAAGAGTTTCGGCCCGGCGATGTCGCCCTCCTTGTTGATGTGGCCTATGAGGAAGACGGGGATGTTGGTCTCTTTGGCGAAGCGGAGCAGTTCGCCCGCGCACTCGCGCACCTGTGCGATGCCGCCCGGCGCCGAGTCGAGGTGCGGCGTGCTCATGGTCTGGATGGAGTCCACGACCATGAGTTGGGGCTGGAGTTCCTGGGCTTGCTGGAGGATTTTGGTCGTGTTCGTCTCGGTCAGGATGTAGCAGTCTGACTTGGGGCTGCCGATGCGGTCGGCGCGCATTTTGATTTGCTCCTCGCTTTCTTCTCCACTGACATACAGGATTTTAGCGGGCAGGTGCATGGCGACTTGCAGCATCAAGGTGCTCTTGCCGATGCCCGGCTGGCCGCCCATGAGGACGAGCGAACCCGGCACAATGCCGCCGCCGAGCACCCGGTTGAGTTCTTGGTCGGGTGTGGCGAGGCGGACGGTGCGGCCCGTCTCGATTTGGTGGAGTGATACGGCCTTGGGAGATTCAGCGCGGCCACCGTTGGCAGAGGTCGCCCACGATTTTCGTTTTTCCTCTGTCGTTGTTTCTTTCTGGATGATTTCTTCCTGATAGGTGTTCCACTCGCCGCAATGGGGGCATTTGCCCAGCCACTTGGGGGAGGATGCGCCACAGTTGGAGCAGAAGAAGATGGTGCGTGGTTTTGCCATGATTCGGGCTGGCAAGATAAAACAATTTGAGGCAAATGGTTCCCCTTTTCAACTTTCACCAACACCCGACTGTTTTATGCGGTATTTTTGCCCAAAATCGAGAAAAATATGATGACCGCGCAACGCACCGAAGAGGAACGCATCAAGCAAGTCCTCAACATATTTTCCGCTCAATTGGAGAAAAACGGCTTTCGCAAGACGCCAGAGCGATTTGCCATCTTGGAGGAAATTTACAAGCGCAGCGACCACTTCGACGCGGAGCAGCTGTATATCCACATGAAAAATCGGAATTATCGCGTCAGCCGAGCTACGGTGTACAATACTTTGGAGCTGCTTGTCTCTTGCGATTTGATAAAAAAGCACCAGTTTGGGAAAAACCTCGCGCAGTACGAGAAGTCTTACGGCTACAAACAACACGACCACGTTATATGTGCCAATTGCGGCAAGGTGGTCGAGTTCTGCGACCCACGGGTGCAGCAAATCAAGGACATGGTGGGCGAGCTGCTGAATTTCAAAATCACGCACCACTCACTCAACCTTTACGGCATCTGCGGCTCCTGCCAGAAGGAAATGGAGTACGGCATCGTGCGCAAACAGCCCAAGGTGGTGGAAGATGAGCCGGGGTGGGGAGATTGAGAAACAGCCGGCATACAAACGAGAGGGGGCGCTATATGTCAAACATAACACCCCCTCATTTCATGAAGACGGAGACCTTCCGTTATTCCACCTCCGTGATTTTCAACATATTCGTACTCAATCGCTTGTCCATTGGCATCGAACCCGTGTTCACGATAGTGTCGCCTGCCTTGATGTGACCTGCGTTTTTCAATATCTCGATACAATCCTCGATAGTCTCGTCGGTAGAGGAAAAACGGTCGTAGTAAAAACACTGCACCCCCCAAAGCAGATTCATGGAGTTGAGGCGGCTATTGTTGTTGCTGAAAATAAAAATCTTCGACTTTGGGCGGAAGCTGCTGACCTTGAATGCCGTGTATCCCGAAATCGTGTGCCCCACGATGCCAACCGAGCCAATTTCCTCCGCTACACGACAGGCATTGAAACAAATGACATCCGAGTGAAACAATTTGAATTTGGCGGAAGGATAAGGCCGGCGGGTTTCGATTTGGGGCCAATACTGTTTCTCCGCCTCCTCTATGATGCGCGACATATATTGAATCACCAATTTGGGATGCCTGCCCACGGAAGTCTCGCCGCTAAGCATCACCGCATCAGCACCATCCAACACCGCGTTGGCCACGTCGGTCACCTCTGCGCGGGTGGGCGAGGGATTGTGAATCATGCTATCCATCATTTGAGTTGCCACGATGACGGGTCGGGCATATTGCATGCACAAGTGGATGATTTCCTTTTGTGTCATGGGCAATTGCTCAATCGGCATTTCCACGCCAAGGTCGCCACGAGCAACCATGATGGCGTTGGAGGCACGGATAATTTCGCGGATATTTTTCACCGCTTCCGGCTTTTCGATTTTGGCCATCATTTTGGCTTGGTGCCCGCTGCGCTGAAGCGCGTCGCGCAACCCGTACATATCTTCTGGCCGCCGCACAAAGGAAAGCGCAATCCAATTGACGGGTTGCGTGAGTATGAAATCAAGGTCTTCCTTGTCCTTTTCGGTCATGGAAGGCAGCTTGACGTTCGTGTCAGGCAGATTGACCCCTTTATTGCTGCTCAAGATGCCCCCATGCAGACATTTGAGACGAACCGTGTTTTTCTTATTGGTCTCTATCACCTCAAACACCAGCTTGCCATCGTCCATCAGGATGCGCTCACCCACCTCGCAATCTTCCGCAAATTGGGGGTAAGACATATAAATGCCTTCTTTGGTGCCGGGCGCGAGCTCGTCGTTGACAATCGTGATGACATCACCCGAGCCAAGCGGCAGCGCGTTGTCCCTGATTTTGCCGACACGCAACTTCGGCCCCTGCAAGTCGGCAAGAATACCTATGTGGGTGTTGTATTGTTCGTTGATGGCTTGGATGTGCCCGATGACCTCCAAATGGTCGGCATGAGAGCCATGGCTGAAATTGAGGCGAAACACGTCCACGCCAGCCTTCACCAATTCAAGCAACTTATCATAGGTATTGCAGGCTGGGCCTACCGTAGCGACGATTTTTGTGTTCTGCGAACCGTCTTTGCGCATATAGGGAGTGTTTTTTTCGAGCAAGGTAGCAACTTCTGTGAGCGTCATAATGCCTTTTTTACTTTAAGTGTAAAACTTACAATAAGAGGGCGCAACAAAAGTATGACACTTGTTTGAATTGCGCCTACCACTAAAAGTAAAGTTTTTGCAAATTGAACGCCAAAACAAAGACTTTAAGGGGCTTTCGCAAGCATATTTGATGGTTATGATTTTTTTTGACAAAGTGTTATTTTTACAAAATCATGGTATAACATCGAAATGGGGTGTGGTAAAATTTCAAGTGGAAAAATTTTTTTAAACTAACGGATAGCCGTTTCTTTGCCCCTCGAAAAATTGACTTTTTTTCACTTAAAGATTTAAAAAAACATGGCAACCGTAGCCGAACGCGTAAAGAAAATCATCGTTGACAAACTGGGCGTGGATGAAAACGAAGTGACCAACGAGGCAAACTTCATTCAAGACCTTGGCGCCGATTCGCTCGACACCGTAGAACTCATCATGGAATTTGAAAAAGAATTTGATGTGTCTATTCCCGACGAGCAGGCCGAGAAAATCCAGACGGTCGGTCAGGCCATCGAATATCTCGAAGCGCACACCAGCTAATTAGATAAACGCTCCGACGCGCCTAAACCCGGGTTTTGTTGACAGAAAGGTTCAAAGCAAACACGCTTTGAACCTTTCGCTTTTTCCAGCCACAAGTGCTAACATGGATTAGAGCCAAAGCCTTACCTTTGCCAGCCTAATCACTGCTTTCTGACTTGACAACACTTTTGCGAAAAAAGCATAACGTCCAAATTCTGAACACATTATGAAACGAGTCGTCGTAACTGGCATTGGCGCTATCACCCCCATTGGCAATACCGTCGCTGCCTATCTTGAAGGTTTGCAAAAAGGCGTGAGCGGTGCCAATTTAATTACGCAATTCGATGCAACGCAGTTCAAAACCCGTTTTGCCTGTGAAGTCAAGGATTTTAACCCAGAAGAGCATCTCGATAGGCGAGAAGTGCGCCGCATTGACCGTTTCACTCAATTCGCAATGGTGACTGCGGCGGAAGCCTTGAAGGATTCGGGCCTCGACCTCGAAGCGATTGACAAAGACCGCGTGGGGGTTATATGGGCTTCGGGCATAGGAGGCTTGGCCACTTTGGAAAAAGAGATCGAAGACCACGTCCTCGGTAGCGGGGTGCCCAAACACAACCCATTCCTCATCCCCAAGATGATTCAGGATATCGCAGCAGGCATGATTTCCATCCAATATGGTTTCAGGGGCATCAACTATGCCACTGTATCAGCCTGTGCCTCGTCCTCGCACTCTTTGATGAACGCTTTCGACTATATTCGATTGAACAAGGCGAATATAGTAGTGACGGGTGGGTCGGAAGCAACTATCACAAAAACTGCCATCGGTGGTTTCAACTCGATGAAGGCGCTCAGCGAACGCAATGACGATTTCAAAACCGCTTCTCGCCCCTACGACAAGGACCGCGATGGGTTTGTGCTCGGCGAAGGTGCTGGCACGATTATTCTGGAAGAATACGAACACGCCAAAAAACGCGGCGCGAGGATTTATTGTGAAATCGTGGGGGCTGCTGCCACTGCCGACGCATATCACATCACCGCCCCCCACCCCGAAGGCTTTGGTGTCATCAATGTGATGAACCTCGCAATGGAGGATGCCGGGATGAAACCAGAAGACATTGACTATATCAATACACACGGCACTTCGACACCGTTGGGCGATGTGGCAGAGCTGAAGGCCATTGAGAAGGTGTTTGGCTCGCACTCCAGCGGCATTAACATCTCGTCCACCAAAAGCATGACGGGCCATTTGCTCGGCGCAGCCGGTGCCATCGAAGCCATTGCTTGCATCTTGGCTATTCACCATAACTTCGCCCCCCCCACTATCAACCATTTTACCGACGACCCTGAGATAGACCCCAAACTCAATCTGACATTCAACGAAGCCCAGCAGCGCAAGGTGAAAGCAGCACTCAGCAACACGTTTGGTTTCGGGGGACACAATGCCTCCATCATTTTCCGACAGGTGTGACATTTAGCGCCCAAAAACATTGACTCTGTGCGATTTATTCGACGTTTCTACAACTATTACCTCCACCCCGACAAAGAACTTGCCCGGCGCCTCAAGACGCTTATTGGGTTCACACCGACCCATTTGTCCTTGTTCAAACTGGCTTTTTTCCACAAAAGCACTTTTAACACCCGCGACTATGCAATCGCCAACAACGAGCGGCTCGAATTTCTCGGCGACGCGGTACTCAGCACCATCGTAGGAGAGTATTTGTTCAAAAAATATCCAAACTCCGACGAAGGCTTTCTGACAAAAATGCGCTCGAAAATCGTGAAGCGCAACTCGCTGGACGAAATTGCCGACAAAATGGGGCTGGATTTGTTCTTGGCCAATTACAACCAAACCCGACTCTCCAAATCCATGCTTGGCAATGCACTCGAGGCACTTGTGGGAGCGGTGTATATCGAGGTGGGATATGAGCGCACCAAACAATACGTCATCCGACGCATCCTGCGGCGCTATCTGGACATCCACGAACTGGAAAGCTTCGACGACAACTACAAAAGCCAGCTGCTCGAATGGTGCCAGAAAAACGGACGCAACATCGAATACAAAGTGGTGGCCAAATACAAAAGCGAAAAGCGCGACAAGTTCAAAGTGGCGGTGTATGTGGATGGCAAAAAACTCGGCACCGCTGATGACTTCAATAAAAAAAGCGCCGAACAGCTCGCCAGCGAACGCGCCATGGCCGCCATGGGCATCCTGAATGGCAACGGCACGCCCGCCCCTCCTCAACACGAACAGGCGCCAGACGACGAAGAAATGGGCGATGAATGAGCACCTATTTTTCCGCGAGCAGCTCCTTGCTTGGTTTGCCCAGCACCATCGCCCGCTCCCATGGAAAGGCGAACGCGACCCCTACAAAATTTGGCTCTCCGAAATCATTTTGCAACAAACCCGCGTGGAACAAGGGCTGCCCTATTACCATAGATTCACAGCACGATACCCAACCGTCCACCACTTGGCCAATGCGCCGGAAGACGAAGTGCTGAAGCTTTGGGAAGGACTTGGCTATTACGCCCGCGCTCGCAACCTTCACTTTACCGCAAAATACATCTCCGACCAACTGAAGGGCAAATTCCCCGACACGTTCGCTAATATCCGCGCACTCAAAGGCGTGGGCGATTATACTGCCGCCGCTATTGCCTCCTTCGCTTTCGACCTGCCACACGCTGTGCTCGACGGCAACGTCTATCGAGTGCTTGCCCGATATTTTGGCAACGAAACGCCCATTGACACACCGCACGCGAAGAAAGAATTTGCCGCGCTTGCGCAGCAATTGCTCGACCCGGCGCGTCCCGGCGACTACAACCAAGCCATCATGGATTTTGGCGCGACCCACTGCACGCCGCAACAGCCGAAATGCCCAAGTTGCCCGCTTCAAAATCATTGTGTCGCGCTGCGAACCAGGCGTGTCTCCACACTGCCCGCAAAATCAAGGACACTGGAAAAAAAAGACCGATTTTTCCTCTATCTCGTGCCCCAATTTCAGGGCGATACCTTTGTCCGAAAACGCACCGACAAGGATATCTGGCAAAACCTGTGGGAGTTCCCCATGCTTGAGTTGCCCGCTTTGCCGAAAAACATTGAAGAGGAGTTGAGCTCAATGATTCCAAAAGGCGGCTCGGTACGATTTTCAAGACCATATCGCCAAACGCTCACGCACCGCGTCGTGACAGCCATTTTTTGTGAAATTGATTTTCCAGAAAACACACCATCCGACACGTTCGACCGCGCCCCATTCGAAGGATGCACGCGAATCCCGAAAACAAATTTGAAAAAAAATATCGCCATGCCCCGAATAATTGACCAGTATTTGAGGGAAAGTGCTTTATCTTTATCGTTGTTTTAAACTCGCTTTTTTTTACCTAAAAACATTTGACCATGATCAACAAAGTCACCCTCATCGGCAACCTCGGAGGAGACCCCGAGGTACGCACCCTCGAAAACGGGACCAAAGTGGGCCGCTTCTCCCTCGCCACCAACGAAAACTACAAGGACAAAGACGGCAACTGGCAAAAGCAGACCGAGTGGCACAATGTGGTCGTGTGGCGCGACCTCGCCGAACGCGCCGAGAAATTTCTCAAAAAGGGAATGCAAGTATTTGTGGAAGGCAAAATCTCCTATCGCAAATACACCACGCAAGAAGGCCAAGACCGCTACGTGACGGATATCGTGGCCAATCAAATCCGTATGCTTGAAAAACAAGAGGGCGGCGCAGGCGGCGGCAGCGACTTCCGCATCCCTACTTCCGAGCACTCCATGAGTCGCAGCACGGAAGCCTCCACCACGCCCACAGCGGCAGACCCAGCCCCGCCATTACCTGCCGAAGGCGACGATTTGCCGTTCTGATGCACAAAGAGGCAAAAAACAGAAGACAATCGCTTGTCTTTCGTTTTTTGCCTCTTGCTTTTTTGACACGACATGGGTTGGTTTCTTCTTGGTCTTTTGCTCTACTTCCTCGTCTTGCTCGCCGAACGCTCGTTGGTGGCCCTTTCTTCGCAAGACGCGGAGCAACTGCGAGCCGATGATTCCAAGTCGGCGCAGCGTGCCTACGCACTCACACGCGACATTCGCCCCGTCATGGCCGCGCTGTTGCTGGCTCGCCTCCTTTTGAAATTGCTGCTGAGCATCTTTCTCGCTACCAGCCTTATGCGGTCGCAAGGCGCGGTATTGTATCACCTCTCACAGCAGTGGGGACTGCCGGGCGAGTTGCTGTGGTCGGTGTCGGCCATTGCGTTCGCGCTGGCGCTGTCCACGCTATTTTGGACGCTGAAAAGCGTGGACAATCAGCGTTTTCTCAATGGGAACGCCATTTTCCTGATGCAACGACTCGGTTGGTTTGTCTTATTTTGGAAAAAAATTTTTTCACCCATCATCAAACGGGAAAAACCACCCTTGCAGGGAACGCAGCATCCTACCGCGACGGATATGGCCGCGACCAAAGTGATGACCGAAACGAGTGAGAAACGCGAGCTGGAGCTCCTCAAAAGCATCGTCAAGTTTGGCGACGTGACGGTAAAGCAAGTCATGCAGCCTCGCTCCAAGGTGGTGGCGCTGGATTTTCGCACCGATTTTCACGAACTGCTCGCCACCGTACGCGAAGCAGAGTTCTCGCGTTTCCCGGTCTATCACGAAGAACTGGACAACGTGACAGGCATTTTGTATGTCAAGGACATCGTGCCACATTTGGACAGGACTGCCGATTTTGAGTGGCAATCGCTCATTCGCACCAACTTGTTGCTCGTGCCGGAAAGCAAACGGGGCGCAGAGCTATTGCGAGAATTCAAGGAGCAAAAAATTCACATGGCAGTGGTGGTGGACGAATACGGCGGCGTGTCGGGCATCGTGACGTTGGAGGATATTCTTGAAGAAGTGACTGGCGACATCCGCGACGAATTCGATGAGGAAAGCGAAGTGCGATTCAGAAAACTGGACGAATACAATTATCTTTTTGAAGGCCAAACCTTGCTCAACGACGTGTGCCGCATCGCAGGATTGGACGAAAAAACATTTGACACCGTGCGCGGCAACGCCGACACACTCGCAGGCCTTGTGCTCGAACTCAAAGGCGACATTCCCAAGAGCGGCGCAGAGATTGCATGGAACGATTTTTTACTCACCGTCATCGCTGCCGACAGTCGGCGCATTGAGCAACTTAAACTTACCTTGCCGCGTTTAAGAGCCGCGAACGGAGGTTAGCAGATGAAGATTTTCCCCGACACTTTTAAGAATTTCCTGAAAATCAAGGTGCTGGATGCATACCTTGCCAAAAAGTACTATTCCACCCTGTTTTTTTCCTTGCTGATTTGCTCGCTCATATCGGTAGCCATTGATTTCAGCGACAAGATCAAGAGCTTCATTGAAAAACCTTGCACCGTCAAGGAAATCGTGCTCGACTATTATCCCGGTTTCGTGATGCACATGTCGGGTCTTTTGATGCCGATGTACACGCTCATTGCGGTGGTCTTTTTCACCTCGCGGCTGGCTTTCAACTCGGAAATACTCTCCATCCTCAATGCAGGGGTGAGCTTTCAGCGCCTCTTGCGCCCTTATCTCATCGTGGGAGGGACGATAGCGGCACTGCATCTGGCGCTCAATCATTTCATCATTCCAGAGTTCAACAAATCGCGGTTGAAATTCGAGCGCACTTACGTCTGGACGACCGGACAAGACAAAGGGAAAACATCCAATGTTCATTTTCTGGTGTCGCCCGACACTAAGGTCTTTGTGAGAGGATACAACAAGAACAGCAAGACTGCCAGCGGGCTGAGGCTCGAAAAATTTGAAGGAAGCCGCATCGTCAGTATTTTGGAAGCCGACAACGCCAGCTGGAAAGAGGACTCCAGCCGCTGGCAACTCAACAACTACAGCGTACGCACGTTCGATGGTTTGCGCGAAGGCTACAAAAGATACAACGAACCCCTTGACACGGCCATCAATCTCACCCCTCAGGATTTCACTTGGTATCACAACCAAAACGAGGAAATGACCAGCGCCGAATTGCGAGAAGCCATAGCACGCGACCGCAGCCGGGGACTTTCCAACGTGAAACGATATGCCGTGGAAATGCACCGCCGAACCGCCGACGCTTTCACCAACATCATCCTTACCGTCATAGGGCTGGCAGTGGCTGGCCGCAAAGTGCGCGGCGGCATGGGATTGCATTTGGCTGTGGGTATTGGCATCGGAGCAGGCTTCATCTTGCTGTCCAAGTTTGCCATCTCCTTCGCCACTAGCGGCTCCATGCCGATTATGCTGGGTATATGGATACCCAACCTTGTGTTTACGGCCGTTGCCGTTTGGCTGGCGAGCAAGGCACAAAAGTGAGGCGGTCATTAAGCCGCAAAGTTCTGTCAGCCTACCTTCATGCAGCCATTCTCGGTTTGTAAGAGGTGTCATCTTTTGAGGAACGAAAAAGGTGACATCTCGGCCTGTTTTTGAGATGTCACCCCTCCATGCTTCCGGGGTGACACCTCAAAACCCGACAAAGCGAGAATGGCTGACCTTCATGTGGTCAGATTGAGACAATTTGAAATGCCCCCGTTTGCAAGGTTCAGCGCCTCGATATGACCAGCTTGTCAATCCCGACCAATTTTTCGCGCCGATATAGATAGGCGAAATAAAGCCCCGCTTCCAAAGCGGCTATTTCTATCTCCATAGACTGGCCGAGCCGACGGCGGACAGGTGCCACACCTATCAAATTTTGAAAAACCACTTCATCCGCATCCACCTCGGATGTGACAGAGACACTTGTGTGGGCAGGGTTCGGAAACAACAAGCCACTGCGCGCAAGCACTTCTATGTCCCTCACGCTTGAGTAAAAAGTAGTCGTGTCGCAGGGAAAAGAAACAAACGATTGATTGATTTCGCTATCCTCATAACATCTAATGCCAAAAACAGGAGGGTCGCACACCCCCACCTGCGGGTACATGTATTGACTGTTGCCAAGCCGCTCGGTGAAAGTATGCCCCCACTCCATGATGCTTCCGTTTGGCTCCCCGACGGCAAGGTTCGGATAGGACACATGCTGCACTTTCAATTGCATCCCATCGTAAGTGACGTACGACACGGAATCTACTTGAACCATGAGGGTATCGTTACCGTAAGGCGCGTTGGTCACGACCGACCAGCCTTCTCCCGGCCCGGCATTGAAGTCAATAAAAAGCTGAAATTGCCCATTGAGCAGCCGATACACTTTGCCAGCCTCTTCATACATATAAACCTCTCCCCACGCATCGGCACAGCCAGAATGGGCACTGACTACCCGTTTGCAAAGCTTGCCCTGGATGAAGCCCAAACCAGTCACCTCAACTTTTACATAAGTGGAAACAATGGGTGGGCCTATCGGATAAAAATCGTAGTGCCAAACAGCGCCTAACGGCGCAAATTCTACTTGTGCATTTAGAGAAAGGGAAAAGAATAGCTGCAACAGAAAGATTGTTTTGCGCATCGTTTTATCAATTTAAAAGATGAGAAAAAGATGCAACAAAACTATTCGAGCCTACAAAAAAGAATTGTCGCCAAATGGCGCTTGAAGAATCTATTTGAGCGTATGTAAAATAATGTCCAAATCCCTCCAAACGTTCCAGTCCTTGGCGAAGAGAAAATTGAGCCGCGCCCCTGCGTTGTCGCTGACTTTCAAGCCCTTCAATTCATCCAACGGCGAAAACACGCCCAGCTTCAAGGGAGGCAGCGCATCGTGTTGAGCAAATGGGGCATACCCTACCCAAGTTTTTTTGCCCAATAGGACGGGCCACCAATTTTTGAAAAACGAGCCGCGATGACCGGAAAAAACAAGCCACAGGGGAAGCGTGACCAACAAAGCGCCGCACAGCATCAGGTCAAACACTCGTTTGTTGCGGCGTTGCCCCGGCTGCGCTATGTTGTACCTAATTTCAATTGTGTAAAGCTCTCCCGGCTCGTTTTTGCTGCTGCTACCGATGATGCTCAAGCTTTCTTCGGGCACAATTTTGTAGGCGACCGAAGGCCCCAGCCGCGTCATCCACGACATGATATCCTGCGCTAGCATATTCTTTGAGCAAAAAATCACCTCGTCCACCCGATAAATGCGAACGATTTCATCAAGCTGGGAAACCTCGCCGAGCGCCCCCTCTTCCGAGGCCTTGGAAAAAGACGCAGCCGAGGCATCCAGCGCGCGCCCCCCCTCTTCCCTTGCCTCGTTGAGCGCAGGGGTTGGGCTGACGCGCCCTATAAAATTCTTCGCTACGCCTGCTTGATTCAACAGCCCCATCACCCGCGCGCTTTCCCCCGCCGAGCCGACGATGACGAGATTTTTCACACGGTCGCGCCCAATTCGGAAATTGCGGAATTCAATAAAATGTGTCAGCGCCCGCACTCCCACCGTCGCCAACACGGCCCATACCGCCCCCATCAGCACCAATGCCCGAGAGGGTCGGTAGTCAAGGTCGAGAAAACCATACACCGCAGCCAATATCAGCGTGCCGATGCCGAGGCCCCGCACCAACCGGCGCAGGTCGTACCGTTGATCGTAGCCGCCGTTGAGCCATACAGCGCCAAGCCAAATCAGGATATAAAGTGGAAAATTGAACCACAAAACGTTGGTCTTGAACCAGTCTGGTTCTTTGTAGTAGTAATTTGCCCAGAAGTCTTTCAGAAACACAAGCCCGCCGTAAATCAACAGCGCATCGAGCAGCGGGAGGCGAATTTTCGACCAGATATTTTTTAGCAGGGTCATGCCTGCTCTAAGCCATATCGCTCCTTGCAGCATGATGATGAACAGCCCCGCCCGTCGTCCGGTAAAATGTTTTCGGGTAAAAATAATCATGGCCTGATAGAAGGTGCGGACGTAGTTGAGGCTGCCTTTTTTGGTACTTTCCCCTTTGTAGTGAATGATTTTTGTTTCGGGAAAATAATAATTCTTGTAGCCGGCTTGCACAATCCGATACGACAAGTCAATGTCTTCGCCGTACATAAAAAACGCCTCGTCGAGCAGGCCAGCTTTGTCGAGCGCCGCCCGCCGCATGAACATGAAGGCCCCCGCCAACACATCTACCTCGCAGGTTTTGTCCTCATCCCGATGACCAAGGTGGTAATAGTTGAACAAGCGGCTTTTCGGAAAAAGCGCCGAGAGGCCGAAGGTTTTGCAAAAAGCCACCCACGGAGAGGGGAACCCTCGCTTGCTTTCTGGCAAGAACTTTCCACTGCCATCAATCAGTTTCACGCCCAATGCTCCGGCCTCCGGGTGGACCTCCATGAAATCAAGACACTTATGGAAGGTATCTTCTTCTACCAGCGTGTCGGGGTTGAGCAGCAGTATGTACGTCCCGGTGCTTTGGCGGATGGCTTGGTTGTTGGCTACCGCGAAGCCTGGGTTGTCCTTGTTGGCGAGTAGGCGGACTTCGGGAAACTTTTCTCGCACCATGCGCACCGAATCGTCCACAGAATTGTTGTCCACCACCCACACCTCGCTCTCTATGCCACGCACGGCGCGTCGCACGGAGAGCAGGGCTTGCTCCAAAAAATGGCGCACATTGTAGTTGACGATGATGACGGAGAGCCGCATGGGAGGGCAAAAATAAGATGAGCCACCCACGTTGCCGAAGCTTCGAAGGTGGCTCATGTTTTTATTAGCAATAAGGCGCGCTCAGAGCGAAATGTGCTTGAAGGATTGCACCGTCAAATCTTTGTTCAGAGATTTCAGGTATTGGTCAACGGTTTCGCCCGCGCCCTTCACATATTTTTGGCTCAGCAATGTGCTTTCTTGGTAGAATTTGTTGAGACGGCCCAATGCGATTTTCTCGAGCATATCTTCGGCTTTGCCTTCGTTGCGGGCGAGTTCTTTGCCGATTTCGATTTCTTTCTCCACGATTTTCGGGTCAATGTCGTCTTTGCCAACCGACACTGGGTTCATCGCGGCTATTTGCATGGCAACGTTGCGGCCAGCTTCGTCCTGACCGGCAAGGCTGAGTGCGACCAACACGGAACGTTTGTTGTTCGAGTGATTGTAGGTAAGCACGGCAGGTGCTTCGATGCGCTCGTAGCGGCTAAGCTCGATTTTTTCGCCGACGATACCGTTTTGCTCTCCCACTTTTTCGCCGATGGTGACACCGCCCTCGAAGGGAAGGGCCAGCAGTTCGTCAAGCGAGGCGGGAAACTTTTCGAGCGCGATGTCGGCAATTTTATTTGTCAGTGCGATGAAGTTGTCGTTGCGTGCCACGAAGTCGGTTTCGCAGTTGAGCGCCACGACCACGCCGCGTGTTTGGCTGTCGTTGGTCTTGGCGACCACCACGCCTTCTTTGGCTTCTCTATCTTCACGCTTGGCGGCTTTGGCTATGCCTTTTTTGCGAAGCCAGTCCTGAGCGTTCTCAAAATCGCCGCCAGCTTCTTCAAGGGCTTTTTTGCAATCCATCATGCCAGCTCCGGTGATTTCACGAAGTTTTTGAATGTCGGCGACCGCTATTTTTACCGTTTCCATATTTATTTGTCAAAAAATGATTGTTGAGTGATTGATGGTTGAACACGCAAAGGTATTTGCCCTGCGCGAGGCTTGGTTTCTTTCGGGATTAAGGAATAATGAAATGAGAGGCACGGTGGTCGTTTTGAGGAACAATCGAATGGTTCGATGTTGTTGCGAGACCTAAAAGCCTTCAAATCATGCTTCTGCGGCTTCTTTTTCCTCACTCTTGACGGCTTTGCGCTCTTCCAAGCCTTCACGAATCGCCTCGATCAGATAGTTCGTCACGAAAGCGATGGCTTTGGAAGCGTCGTCGTTGCTGGGGATCGGGAAGTCCACCAAGGTCGGGTCGGAGTTGGTGTCCACCATGCCGAAAGTCTTGACGCCCAATTTGCGGGCTTCGGCCAAGGCGAGGTGCTCGTGGTGGATGTCCACGATGAATACTGCCGAGGGCAGGCGATTGAGTTGCTCGATGCCGCCAAAGTGTTTGACCATTTTGGCGTGTTCGCGGCTGAGCGTGAGGCGTTCTTTTTTGGTGATGCTGGTGAGGGTGGTGTCGGCCAGCATACGCTCGATGCCCTGCATCTTTTTCACCGACTTGCGGATGGTGGCGAAGTTGGTCATCAGGCCGCCAAGCCAACGCTCGGTGACGAAAGGCATCCCGACGCTTTCAGCGGCTTTCTGCACGATGTCGCGAGCCTGTTTCTTGGTGGCGACGAACATGATTTTCTTGCCGCTCTTGGCCATTGCTTTCATGGCGATGGCGGCGCGTTCGAGCATGTCGGCCGTGCGGTTCAGGTCAATGATGTGGATGCCTTTGTGCTCCATGAAGATGTAAGGAGTCATTTTCGGGTTCCACTTTTTGCGCAGGTGGCCGAAGTGGCAGCCTGCATCGAGCAATTCTTTATAGGTGGGCTTTTGCATTGTTCAAAAGCAAGTTTTTAAATGTTGATGTGTTGAATCGTTGATGTGCCGGCTTGGGATTGTTGGAGCATTGAACTAAAATCAACGAGCCGACAATCGCCAATCAGCAAATAATCAGCGTTTGGAGAACTGGAAGCGTTTGCGTGCTTTTGGCTTGCCGTACTTCTTGCGTTCGACGGCGCGGCTGTCGCGGGTAAGAAATTTTTTGGCTTTGAGCGGCTTGCGGAACTCTTCGTTGAGTTTTACCAAAGCGCGGCTCACACCCATGCGGACGGCCTCGGCTTGACCCTTGTAGCCACCGCCGCGCACGTTCACTTTGAGGTCGTAGATGTTTTCGGCTCCCACCACCACGAAGGGGTCTTTCACGTTGTGCTGGACGTGGATTTGGGGAAAGTACTCGCGGTAATCTTTGCCGTTCACCGTGATGTTGCCCTCCCCTTTCATCAGATAGACGCGAGCGACAGCTGTTTTACGACGCCCGACAGCATTTATCATTTCCATAATTCTGAATGTGACAATGTTGATAATGAGATAGTTTGACGATGAAATGAATTTGACAATTGGCGCGAATGACAACCTCGTTTGACGGTTTTCATGTTGCCGGATTCATCTCATGTTCAAATCAAAATTGGATTGCCTCTGGTTTTTGGGCAGCATGCGGATGCTCGCTGCCAGTGTACACAAAGAGTTTCTTTATCATCGCGTTGCCCAGTTTGGTTTTGGGCAGCATACCCTTCACGGCGCGTTCGATGATGCGCTCGGGGTGCTTTTGCAGCATTTCCTCAGCGAGGGTGATTTTCAAGCCACCGGGGTGATGGGAGTAGTTTTTGTACTCTTTTTGTGCCCATTTTTGACCCGTGAAACGCACTTTGTCGGCGTTAATCACGATGACGTAGTCGCCCGTGTCGGCATGTGGCGTGAAAGTCGGCTTGTTTTTGCCGCGCAGGATGGAGGCAATGTGGGCGCACAAGCGGCCTGTTGCTTGGTTGGTGGCATCCACGACGTACCACTTGCGCTCTGCTTGTTCCGCACTGACGGATTTGGTCCGATAGCTCAGCGTATCCATTTATGAGAAATTGTTGATGTGTTGAACGGTTGATTCATTGGCGGGACGATTCTTTCGGATGCTGGAAAATAAACGGAAAAACAGCGCCCAAACGAATTCCTTGCCACCCCTTTTTTCAAAGAGGCCGCAAATGTAGAACTCCCTTGTGGGCTGTGCAAGGGATTGTCAAACTTTTTCCACTTAATTTTTCATAACAAGTTGAAAATTAGGGAAATTTTTGACCGAATAAAATTTCACAATGACGACAAAACGGGGGACGGTGAAATTCAAAAGGGTGGGACGATGTGTTGGCGGCCTGGCAGGGGGGGATGGTTTTGTTCAGAACTCCAAGACAAACCTCGCTCCGCCCCCTGCCACCGAGCTTACGCGAATATCGCCACCGTGCAGCTGCATGATTTGACGCGAAATGCTGAGGCCGACACCTGTGCCAGTAGGCTTGGTGGTGAAGAACGGGATGAATATTTCTTCCAGCAGTTCGGGTGGTATGCCGGGGCCTGTGTCCTCTACTTCGATGAAGGGGCGACCTTTGGTATCCGCGCTAGCGCGGAGCACGATACGTTGTTCGCCTTTTGGCTGGCTGTGATTGACCTCCTGTTCGGATAGAGGTGGGTTGGCTTGTTGTTGGGTAAGCGCTTCGTATGCGTTTTTGGCTAAATTGAGCAACACCATTTCCAATTGCCCGGCATCGGCTCTCAATTGCAGGTTTTCGGGGTGGGTCGAGGTTTCGATGTGGATGCTTGTGTTTTTGTCGTCGGCCACCATCATAGCGACCACGCGGTCGAGCAGGCTTTTTGCCGAAATATCGGCCAGTCGTGGTTGAGGGATGGATGTGTAACTGCGGTAGGCTTCCACAAATTGGACCAAGCCCCGGCTTCGGGCGGCCACTACCTCAAGGGCTTCGGCGAGGTCGCTGGCAGCGGGGTGGTTGGGGATATCGTGTTCGACGATGTCTTGCGCCGTTTCCACCAATGAGACAATAGGCGTGACGGAATTCATGATTTCGTGGCGAAGCACGCGGGTTAGGTTGCGCCAAGCATCTACTTCTTTGCGTTGGAGCTCGGGGTGTATGTTTTGGAGTGTGAGCAGGCGGACCGCGCGGCCTTGCAGATTGACGCTCACGCCCTGCACCGAGAGCTGTTGGCCTGTTTCAGGCTGATACAGTATTTTCCCTTTGGTATTGAGTTTTTGGACAAATTGCACTAGCGATTTGTGTCGCTCAGGCAAGTCGTTGAGGTGGTGCAAGCGATACACGCCGAGCAGCTGCAACGCGGCGTTGTTGCTGATAAGCACATTCATGTGCGTATCGAAAGCAAGCAGTCCGGTGCTGAGGTGTTGGACTATGGTGTTCAAAAACAGTAGGTTGGCCTCTTTTTCAGCTCTCGTTTGGCGGAAGGCTTCGAGTACTTCGTTGAATTGTCGGTTGACTTCCGCAAACGAATCACCTTTTTCTTTTCCCGAGGAAAAGCGAATGGCAAAGTCGGAATATCGCACACTTTCGAAGAAACGAGCGAGTCGGCGGTTGGTGTCGTTGACATATCGAAAGAGGCTGAAGGCCGCTACTAAGGCTGCAAGTGTCAATAGGGTGAAGGGCAAAAACCAGCCTTTCTCTTGCTGCGCGATGAAGAAGGCCGCCCCTGCGATAAGCAGCGTCAGGAGGGCAACGCGCCAAGCCAAAACGACGGGATACGAGCGGAACATGGTATGTGTGACGAAAACAAAAAAGCCTGCAAATCGAAATTCGCAGGCTGAAAATAATATCTTCTCAGTAAATCATTTCCCGTGGCAATGTTTGTACTTCTTGCCGCTGCCGCAAGGGCAGGGGTCGTTGCGGCCCACCACTTTTTCTCGCACGATGGGTTGCACGCGCTGCACGGGGCCGTTGTGCCCGGCTGACATGGCGGCTCGCTGGGCAGCCTGCTGCGTTTCTGTCATTTGTTGGCCAGCGTTCACGCGGAGGCGGCTCGATTGGGCGCGGCGTTGGGCTTCGGCGCGTTCTTGGGCTGCCTGTTGTTGGCGCATTTGCTGCTCGTCGGGCAGTGCGAGCGAGCCTTTTAGGAGGAAAGAGGTCACGTTGGCGTTGATGTGACCTATCAAGCCTTCAAACAGGTTGTAGGCTTCCATTTTGTAAATGACGAGCGGGTCTTTTTGCTCGAAAGATGCTCCTTGCACGGAGTCTTTCAGGTCGTCAATGTTGCGCAGGTGTTCCTTCCAAGCATCGTCGATGAGGGCAAGGGTGGCCACTTTTTCCACGTCGTGCATGATGGTTTTGCCTTCCGACTTGATGGCTTGCTCCATGTCGGCGCTGATGTTAAGGCCCATGCTGCCGTCGGTGAAGGGAACGACGATGCGTTTGTAGCGGTGTCCCTCGCGGGCATACACATCTTTTATGATGGGTAAAAGACGTTCGCCGACTTGTTTGGATTTGTGTTCGTACAAGTCGAACACTTGTTGCTGGAAAGTGGCTGTCACAGTGCCAACTGGCGCCGATTTGAACCAAGTGGGGTCCATCTCCGGGTCAACCCCGATGAGGCGGATGCTATCCAGTCGGAAGGTTTCAAAGTCGCCGCTTTCCCGATGCACTTGCACCAGTTCGGAGGTGATGGCCACAAAAGCATTATTGATGTCCACTGCCAAGCGGTCGCCAAAGAGGGCGTTGCGCCGCTTTTTGTAAATCGCTTCGCGCTGGATATTCATCACGTCATCGTATTCGAGCAAGCGTTTGCGAATGCCGAAGTTGTTTTCCTCCACTTTTTTCTGCGCGCGCTCGATGCTATTCGTGACCATCGAGTGCTGAATCACATCGCCTTCCTTGTGTCCCATTTTGTCCATCAGCCCGGCGATGCGGTCGCTTTGAAAGAGGCGCATCAGTTGGTCTTCGAGCGAGACGTAGAACTGGGAGGAGCCGGGGTCGCCTTGACGACCGGCTCGACCGCGCAGCTGGCGGTCCACCCGACGGCTTTCGTGGCGCTCGGTGCCGACAATGGCGAGGCCGCCCGCTTCTTTCACGCCGGGGCCGAGTTTGATGTCTGTGCCGCGACCTGCCATGTTGGTGGCAATCGTCACTTTTCCGGCCAAACCTGCCTCTGCCACGATTTCTGCTTCGCGTTGGTGTTGCTTGGCATTCAGCACATTGTGGTCAATGCCGCGCATTTTCAACATTCTGGACAACAGCTCAGAGATCTCGACTGAGGTGGTGCCGACCAAGATGGGGCGGCCAGCGTCGCGCAGTTTCACAATATCGTCAATGACGGCATTGTACTTTTCACGAGCCGTTTTATAGACCAAATCTTCCTCGTCTTTTCGGGTGATGGGGCGGTTGGTCGGGATGACCACCACGTCAAGTTTGTAAATATCCCACAGCTCTTTGGCTTCTGTTTCGGCGGTGCCGGTCATGCCCGCGAGCTTGTGGTACATGCGAAAGTAGTTCTGGAGCGTGACGGTAGCGTAGGTTTGCGTGATTTCACCCACCTTCACGTTTTCCTTTGCCTCGATGGCTTGGTGCAATCCGTCAGAATAACGGCGCCCTTCCATGACGCGCCCCGTTTGCTCATCCACTATTTTCACCTCGCCTTCCAACACGATGTACTCATTGTCTTTTTCAAAAAGGGCATACGCCTTGAGCAATTGGTGAATGGCGTGGATGCGGCGGCTTTTTATGCCGTAGTCTTGCGACAACCGCTCCTTGGCTTCTATTTTTTCATCGTGGCTCAAAAGGGCATCGCGGTCAATTTTCACCAGTTCCTCGCCGATGTCGGGCATCACGAAAAAGTTGGGGTCGTTGTTGAAGCGTGAGAGGGATTCGACACCTCTATCGGTGAGCTCGACGTTGCGGTTTTTTTCGTCTATGTGAAACAACAACTCGGCATCCACCTCCGGCATTCGCTTGCTATTTTCTTGCAAATAGACGTTTTCGGTTTTTTGCAAGAGTACTTTCATGCCTTCCTCGCTGAGGAATTTTACCAAAGCGCGGCTTTTGGGCAGTGCGCGGTGCGCCCGCAACAGGGCTAAGCCACCGCCCCCTGCCTCAGCGCTCAGATTGCCCGCCGAAATGGACTTGCGTGCCTCATTCAAAAACTGCGAGGCTAATTTAGTCTGTTCCTCCACGAGTCTTTTTACGGCAGGATTGAGCTCGACGTACTCTTGGTCTTCAGCGCCGCGAGTGACTGGCCCCGATATGATAAGAGGAGTACGCGCATCATCAATCAGCACAGAGTCAACCTCGTCCACGATGGCGTAGTGGTGCTTGCGCTGTACCAGCTCCTCTGGCGAAATCACCATGTTGTCGCGCAGATAATCGAAGCCAAATTCGGAGTTGGTGCCAAATGTGATGTCGCAGCGGTAAGCCTCGATGCGTTCGCGGCTGTGCGGGCGATACTTGTCAATGCAATCCACCGTGAGGAGCAGGAATTCGTAAATCGGCCCCACCCACTCCGAGTCGCGCCGGGCGAGGTAGTCATTCACCGTGACGACGTGTACGCCTTCTCCTCCCACGCCATTGAGGTAGGCGGGCAACGTGCCGACGAGGGTCTTGCCTTCGCCGGTCGCCATCTCGGCGATTTTGCCATCGTGCAGCACCATGCCGCCGATGAGCTGCACGTCGTAGTGAACCATGTTCCACACGATGTCGCCACCTGCGGCGGTCCATTTGTTTTTCCAGATGGCCTTGTCGCCTTCTATGGCGATGTAATTTTTGCCGGGTTTGGCAGCCAGATTGCGGTCGTGGTCTGTGGCTGTGACCGTCAAGGTTTCGTTTTGGGTGAAACGCCGGCTGGTTTCTTTCACCACTGCAAAGGCCTCTGGCAAAATGTCGAGCAAGATATCTTCAAGCGCCTTGTCGCGGTCTTTGCGCAGCTCATCCACTTCTTTGAAGAGGCGCTCTTTCTCATTGAAATCTTCGACATCGAGGGCTTGCTGGTTGACCGAGACGATTTCGGCATCAATGTCTTTGAGGTGTTCGTGGATGCGCTCACGAAATTCGAGGGTCTTCGAGCGAAGTTCGTCGTTGGAGAGATGCTGGTATTGCTCGAAGTAATTATTTATTTCGGCGACGGCGGCCAGATATTGCTTGAGGTCGCGGTCTTGTTTACTGCCGATTATTTTTTTTAAAAAGCCAAACATTTTTTGTCGTGGTTAGTCCCTGTGTTGGGGGGGATGGGTTGTGCCAAAAACGGCGCAAAGATACGCTTTCAGCTTACGCGGAAAGGCGAAGCTCATCACATTTCATTCCATCTATTGGGAAAACGTTTTTTTTGACAAAATGGCAGGAGCGTGTTCTGAAAATGGCAGCGTGACGACGCAACCAATCCAATTCGATTGCTCAAACATCTTTGCTCGGCAAAACCGGGTTTGCGAAAAAACGCCCATTTAAAATGCTTGAAAATCAGATTTATACATTGATTCGCAAGGATTTGTCAGATTATCATGATTGATGCCTTTGATTCTGCGCAGATTGCGCTTTCGACTATGTTGAAAATTGGCGGCACGCGGTATGTCAATTCAATTTGTCAATCAATCAAGGCAATCTCGCAAATCATATTCATCCGGGCATACCTTTGTCTCAAAATTATTCGTGCCCGATGTGCACTGTCACTTTTTTCCCCAACACTTCGGGGTATATCCTCACCCACAATCGAGACGAAGCGCCCAGCCGCTCTCCACAGCATATTTCTGTGGAAAAAACGGGGGGGCGAACGCTCATTTACCCGCGTGACACAAAGGCAGGTGGGGCTTGGGTGGCTGCCTCGAACAGCGGCCTGACGGCTTGCCTGCTCAATGGCGCTTTTGTGAAACACCACCACAACCCACCCTACCGCCGCAGCCGGGGACTGCTCTTGCTCGATTTCTTTGAATGGGAGCGCCCCGACGACTTTTTTCAACACTACGACCTCGACGGCATCGAGCCTTTTACTTTTCTATTTTTTCAAAAAAACATAATCACGGAGTTGCGCTGGGATGGCTCGCAGCGCCATCTGAAAAATCTACCGCCTGACCGGGCGCATTTTTGGTGCTCGGCCACGCTCTACCCGCCTGAGATGCAAGCAAAAAGAGAACAAGTGTTCCGCGAATGGCTCGCAAAAACCCACACCCCCATGCCCTCCGCCCTCTACCGCCTCCACCTGACGGGCAGCGTCGGCGACCCCGAAAACGATTATGTGATGAATCGGGGTGGGCGGGTACGCACGGTCAGCCTCACGCAGGTCGTCGCAAGGCAAAATTTTTCGGAAATGCGATATTTCGATTTATTGGACGGTTTGCAGGATAAGCGGCGGCTGATGACGAACAAACGGTAGGAAAATCCGATTTAACGCCTGTATTTATTACGCCTGCGGGGTTAATTTTTTGTCAATGTGCCGAACTTTGTTTTGGCGGCTTGGTTTTTTCACCATAATTTGCGCCAACTTAATCAGTCTCACACCAATTGTTCATTTTTAAGCTTCTTTGGAAGTCTCCTTAATCTTCATAATCTGCTTATGAAAAAAATCCTACTCTTATTCGCCTTCGTGTTGGTAGGTGTGGCGCTTCGCGCTCAAAGCAACTCGAGACCCGATCTTTCCATCTATCCCAATCCCGTTACCGAGTTCATTTCTGTTCAAGACAAAAACGATGTCGTTGGCTTTCTTGTCGTCTATAATTTGTTAGGCAAAAAAGTCAAGGAATTTGAGTTTGCCAAAGGCGAGCAATATTCGGTGGCCGAATTGCCCAAGGGAATGTATCTGGTGCAAATCCTCGACCGCAGCCGACGCAATCTCACCACGCAAAAAATAGAAAAACGTTGATGTATTTCAACTGACTTGGTTCGGCCTTTTTGGCTAGCGGCTCTTCATTTGGAAGGTCTTGGCTTGCCTTATCCGTCCATAGGAGTATTTAAAAGAAAATCTCCGCCACGCGACAAGTGCGGCGGAGATTTTCTTTTGCGAGACAATAGACTTGTTGCGGTGGAGGGCTTTGAGTGAAGGGGATTGTCATTTTTTCGACTGGCGAGGCAAATTTTGCAGTCGAAATCGGGCATATTCGGCGAAAAATTTAACGAAGCCAGTCGGAAAAATGACAATCCCCTTCACTCAAAGCCCTCCACCGCAACAAGTCTAATACATCCGTCACAAACCGTACACCAACACAGGCTTCCCGTCGGTGAGCAACGTCAATTCCGTGTCAGTCAGCTTATAGTCCGTCACTCCAAACAGGGTTTTGACGTAGTCAGCCGCGCCATTGCCGGGGCAAGCCATCATGGTGGAGGGGCCGGGCGAGAAAGTGGTTTTGCCGCCATCCATCGTGATTTTTCCGTTGATGGTGTTGCAGCCATCGGTGCCAGAGTAGCGCCCTTGGGGAGCATCAATCTGAAGCACGGGCCTCCCACGCATGAACGCAGACGAGTCGGGCGCGGCACCGTTGATGCTTTTCAACGTCCAGAGGCTCCCCAAAGACCCCGCGAGATAGACACCGCAGCCTTTATATTCCTTATTGCCTGACTTCACGGTGACAGAGTATTCGTATTGGTTGTCGCTCATGCCGTCGTTGCAGGCTTCCTTGCGGATGGCGACGTTGAGCGTTCCTTTGTCGGTCTTGGCTTCATATACCAGATTGCCGCCCGACCAGTTTTTGGCATTCACGGCAGGGGCGTTGATGGTGTCGCCTCCTAACACATTGAACTGCATTGACTTTTCAAAGTCAATATCGAGCGCCCAGAATGGCTCTGTCCCCATGCCAATGAAGTTGATGCCAGCCTCTTTTTTCTTGGCGTGGGGCGATGGTGGCGGAGCAAAGCCTTCTCGATATAGAATGTATTTGTCGGCCAAGGCTCCCGTGATTTTGTTGCCCTGCTGGTCAAGCATAGTGATTTGATTGTCTCCCACCTCGAATTGGTTCATGCCCTGTGGCGGGGTCATGTCCAACTTTATTTTGTCGTCGGCGGAGTAAGACCATTTCCCGGAAGAAGAAAATGGGTCGGTGCTTTTCCCTTTGTAAATCATGGAGGTGGTGTAAGTGAAGTCGGGGTTGAGAGTCACCGTGTACTCGATGCCCTCGCAATCGGCGCAGGGGGTGGTGCCCATGTATTTCCCCGCAAGTTTTTGAGCTTTTGCGGCTTGTGCGGGGTCAATTTTTGAGGATTGGGAACACGCCGCCAAAAGGAGAGCAAATGCGGCAAAAGGTAAGATTCTTTTGAAAGTGGCCATAAATTCGATTGTTTGTTTTGTGATAAAATATGGTTGCCAATTTCTTGGAAACAAGGCAATCAAATTTGAGTTCGGGCGACACCTGAAAAACATTTAAGCGGAGCCATTTTTCAATTCCGCTACCAATTTTTCAGCCATGCCAAAATGTGTGCTCGACGACAACCGTGCCCGACGCATGGTGCCGCCGACATCACAGGCGGCAAAGGCATGGAAATGCCCTGCCTCGTCGCGTTCGCAGTAGGCCCCCAATGGCAATTGGCAGCCGCCTTCGAGCATTTGCAGCACCCTGCGTTCCACATTGGTGCAGGCGGAAATATCCGGGTGGTGAATCTTTCTTAAAATATGGCGCGTGGCGGTGTCGTTGCGATTGGTTTGCCACGCCAATACGCCTTGAGCTGGTGCTGGCACAAACTCGCGTGGATTGAGCTCGACCAAAATAAAATCGGACAGGTCAAGATGCAGTCGCGTCACGCCAGCAGCGGCCAGAAAAATGGCATCGAAATCACCACCTTGCAATTTCTCGAGACGGGTCGGCACGTTGCCACGGATGTCTTTAAGCCGCACATCGGGCCTAAAATCAAGGAGTTGTGCCTTTCTGCGGTTGGCGGACGTGCCCACCACGGCATTCTTTGCAAGCTTGAAAATAGCGCCTTCCGACACAGCGTCTGTACGAACGATAAGCCAATCCGCCGGGTTCTCTCGATACGAAACAGCAGTGATGACCAGCCCCTCGGGCTGACTGGTAGGCAAATCCTTCATGGAATGTACCGCGACATCAATCTCGCCGCGCAGCAGCGACTCCTCGATTTCTTTTGTAAAAAAACCCTTGCCTTCCAACTTGTCGAAACTCAGATGCTGCACCAAGTCTCCTTGTGTTTTTATGATGACCAATTCGCTTTCCACGCCGACGCGAGCCAGCTCCGAACGGGTAAACTCGGCCTGCCAAAGCGCGAGCTTGCTGCCGCGTGTGCCTATTTTTAAAGGAGAGGAATGAGTTGAGTTGTGAGAAGGCATAGTTGATGTCCGACTAATTTGGATTTGAAAAGGTTGCAGCGACAACCCATCCATTTCATTAGGAAAGGTTGAGGCACGCCAGCCCGTTCAGCACCGCAAAGGTGGGAAAATATCAGCCGAAAATGCGCTGGAGCATCGCTGCTTCGTTGGGGAAAACGGCTTGAAATGATGCCGAGAATGTGAAATAATGATGAATTGCAACCGGGAGGGCATCCACTCCCGCGATGCCAATGACCGATTCGACGTGTTGACGCGGCATTTTGCTTGCAGCCTCCAATTTTTCCCATACATCCGATTCTGAAAAAGGCGGGTACGGCTCGTCGGGATAGGTGAGCGTGTAAGCTTTGGCGTATTCGTGCAGCGCCACGTTGTACCAATTTTGGGGTTCGGCAAAAGCACGCATCACCTGTTCTGCCGAGAAAAGCAGACAGCCATCAGGCGCATATAGTTCGGAAGCATGGTCGTAAGGGTATTCCGGCGTGGCGAACGGGCGGGGAAACACGACGACCTTTTCAAATTTTTCCAATAAAAATTTTTCGCGTCGGAACGTCAGCATCACGGACGGTATGGCAAGCGCGAATTGGACATCGGGAGGCACCGTTTCATCTTCAAAAGCCATGGGTTCCCAATCGGTGCCCATGCGGGTCAACACGATACGGTCCCGAAATTTTTTCTTGTCGGGTGCCGAGAGTTTCTGATAAAAACCAGAAAAACGCTCCAACAGGCTAATCAGACTTGGTTCTAATTGTGGCGGGCGACGGCTATACCACCACCAGTTTATCTGCGGGGCAAAAATATAGATGACGGCTGCCGACACCACGAAAGGAATCATCCATACTGCATAGTTCGCATCGCGTTCCCAAGCCAGATATAGCAGCAGCAGCGTGGCAAGAACAAAAGGAGCAGCTAAGTAATTGGAAAACATGGTGATGGAAACGTTGGTAAAGTGATGTGGGCCATGGTTGTTTCAACGCCAAATGTCCAACGCTCAACGCCTATTATCCAACGCTCTTGAGGCATTTTTTAAAAAATCGCAAATACCTCTTTCGCATTTGCGAAAAGTCGTTTTATCTTTGCCCCCGCTTTTCCAAGCAGGCTGGTGCCTTAGCTCAGATGGTAGAGCAATGGACTGAAAATCCATGTGTCCCCAGTTCGATTCTGGGAGGTACCACTAAAAAGTCCCGAGGGTTGTTTGCCTTCGGGATTTTTCTTTTGTCGCCGATTCAACAAAAATCGCGCAGCATACCTATTCAACGAGCCGCTGTGATATGTCAGAGGATATCGTCATTCGCGTATTATTGCTCCCTCTCGCCTTGCTTTATGGGATAGGGGTGGGTATTCGCAACCTGCTCTATCGCGTAGGCGCTTTGCGCAGTGTTCGATTCGACCTCCCGGTCATTTCCATCGGGAACCTGTCAATGGGCGGGGCTGGCAAATCGCCGCATATCGAGTATATGTTGCGTTGGCTCGACCAATACATCAACGTCGCGGTGCTGAGCCGAGGCTATGGGCGCAAGACTTATGGTTTTTTGCCCGTGACGGTGATTGACAACGCCGAAAGAGTGGGCGATGAGCCACTGCAATTCAAGCGAAAGTTTCCCCAGATCCCCATCGGGGTCAGTGAAAGCAGGGCTTTGGGCGTGCCTGAACTAGTGCGCCGCAATCCAGAAATACAGTGCGTGCTTCTTGACGACGCTTTTCAGCATCTCGCCGTCACTCCGGCTTTGAATATCCTGCTCACCGAATTCAGCCGCCCTTTCACCCGTGATTGGCTCCTTCCCGCTGGGCGGCTGCGCGAATGGCGGCACGGATACCGCCGTGCGGATATCATTATCGTCACGAAATGCCCTCCAGACCTCTCGCCCCATCAGCGTTATGAGTTCATGATGGAAATTGACCCTTACCCGCGTCAGCACATTTATTTTACACGTTACCAATATGGGCAACCTTACGGTTTGTTTAGCCCCGAGGTGCAGCGCCCGCTCGACCTCGACACACATATATTATTAGTGAGCGCCATCGCCAACACGGACTATTTGCTACAATATCTGCAAAACCAAACAGGCTCGGTGCAAACAATGGAATTCGAGGACCACCACTATTTCGACGAAGCGGACTTGAACGACATCCTGCGCCGGTTCGACGCGCTACCCTATCGCAACAAAGTCATCTTGACGACCGAAAAAGACGCGACACGGCTTGAGCTCCACGAGGCTTTTTTGCGCGAAAGCCGTGCACCCATTTTCGTGTTGCCCCTTGAGGTAGTGTTCTGCGACAGCGATGCTGATAATTTTCAGTCGGAAGTGAAGCAGTTGCTGTTGGATTTCAAAACCTAACCGAACCGCTGCAGGGCTTGCATGAGCCGCTCGGGCAAGTCCTCCCTACAGGCCTGTTGATAATCCTGATAAGAGCAAGGCACCAGCCGATGACGCTCCAATTTTTTCTTGCTCGCTACTGGCACTTGCATCCACCACCGTCCGCTCTTCGAGCTTTTCCAAAATGTAAGTTGATAATTCAGCTGCCTGAACGCGACGATGTATTCCGTAAGACCCGTCTTCGATGCCGGAAAGTCGTTTTTCCTGCCGAAGAAGCCTTCCAAAAAATACCAAACCATTTGCGCGGCCACCTGCGCGGTCTGTGCGTCGCGGTCGAGTTCGGGGCGATAGCCGTAAATGCCGAAAGAGGTCAACTTGTCGCTCATGCCCGCATATCTGCACAGTTGGCAAGCTTCTTCCGCAAAATATCCAGATGGAGAAGCAGATGTCACGCCGGGGGCTTCGCTTTGCTTGAGCGCCCCTAAGTGAAAAGCCAACAGGTCGGCATCACGCAGCACGGGTTCTGTCTCTTCTATGGCGGCTCTTGATTTGCCAAGTCGTACCGCGTCAAAATTGTTTTGGGTTAAAAATTGGGAGAGTTCCGGCGGAGTCTGGTGTGCCTGAAAGCCAACAAGACCAAAATTGAAGAGCAGCGGGTGAACGGGAGAGAGCAAAGGCGTGTAAGCCTCGTCTTTGCTACCCAATCGAAATCGCTCATCCACAACGGCCATGTTGACCAATGCCTTGGCATCCTGATAGGCAAAAAACTGAGCACGAGCCATTTCGTCTTTACTTGAAATGACGATGGGCAATACTTTTCCCAACAGCAATTCATTGAGTACCGGAATGAGCAGCGAAGCCTCTGCCTTTCTCAAATTGCCGAGGTCGGCCACGGTGCCTTTGGGAAATGGGCAAGCGGTGCGGTAAAGATTTTCGCGCACGACGTTTGCTTCTTTTTCCCCCACCCCTACCAACGCGACCTTCACTTTCTTCAGGTCGGGCAGTTGGTCCCGAAAAACGAGTATGTTTTTACCGAAATGCGTCGCCGAAAGCGAGTCCGTGGATTTAATAAAGGATGCCGAGAGGGGTTTGAGCCAGTTTTGCAACATTGTGAGCGTAGGTAAGACGGCGCTAAGACGCCGCTCGTTTTTTCGCCGAAAAGTAAACAGTTTTTATCAACGGATTTTCCGATTGCTTTTTCTCTACTTTTGCGCCGCCAAATCAGGCCAATCCAAAATTAGCCCAACCCATGCCCGTATTTCCCCATAAAAAACTGAACACCACCACACTACATGGAAGAACTGTTAAACAAGTACAAAGCCAAGACCCCCGAAATCGTTTTTGAATGGCACGACACCGAAACAGATGCGGCAGGATGGATAGTCATCAATTCGCTGCGCAACGGCGCGGCAGGCGGCGGCACCCGAATGCGCAAAGGGTTGACCCGTGAAGAAGTCATCTCGCTTGCCAAAGTGATGGAAATAAAATTCAGCGTGTGCGGGCCGGCGATTGGTGGCGCCAAAAGCGGCATCAATTTCGACCCCGCCGACCCTCGGCGTTGGGAGGTGCTGGGGCGCTGGTATCGCGCCGTCCTTCCGTTGCTCAAATCGTACTATGGGACGGGTGGCGACCTCAACGTGGATGAAATCAAGGATGTGGTACCCATCACGGAGGCGCTTGGTCTCTGGCACCCGCAAGAGGGCATCGTGAAAGGCCACTTGAAGCCCACGGAAGGCCAACAAATCAACATTATAGGCCAACTGCGCTATGGCTGCACCAAGATTGTGGAAGACGCTGACTTCGTGCCAGAAGGCGGCACCGTCAGACACGCCGTGGCTGACCTCATCACGGGCTACGGAGTAGCCGAATCGGTGCGGCATTTTTATGACCTTTACCAACGCACCACACCATCAGGCAAGACGGCCATCATACAAGGCTGGGGCAACGTCGCTTCCGCGGCGGCTTGCTACTTGGCAAAAGAGGGGGCGAAAATCGTCGGCATCATTGACCGGGAAGGGGGCATATTGGCCCCTGATGGCCTGACATTGGAGCAGGTCAAACGCCTTTTCAACGCAAAACTGGGCAACAAACTCAATGCGGACCACTTGCTGCCGTTCGATGAAGTAAATGAAAAAATCTGGAAAATGGGTGCCGATATTTTCATTCCCGGCGCCGCTTCCAAACTGGTGACCCGTGCTCAAGTGAACGACCTTTTGAATGGCGGCGTGGAGGTGATTGCGTGTGGTGCCAACGTGCCATTTGTGGACGACGAGGTGTTTTTTGGGCCTACCGCCCGATATGCCGACGAACACACGGGCGTGATTCCTGACTTCATTGCTAACTGCGGCATGGCGCGGGTTTTTGCTTATCTGATGCAGCCCGACGCGGCCATGACAGACCAAGCCATTTTCGGCGACACTTCAAGCACCATCCGTCGTGCATTGGAAGAAACATTAAAAATAAATGCCGTTCCCCTTCAAATTTCCACCAACGCTCTATCTTTGGCGCTAAGAAAATTGGGGGTTTAATGCCTCTTTTTCAAAAACTTGTGGGAACTTGCGCCCGATTTTCCCGAAAAACCCTTCAATGCTGAACATTTTTTTCCAAAAACAATTACGAAACTGTTAACATTCATTCATTCAAAAAAGCAGTGACCCTATGACGGTTAGAAAATTATTCTCTGCTCTCTTTTTTGCTCTTGTTTCCTTCGCGCTCAGCGCACAGGAATCCACTCCGACGGGCACTTACCGCTCGTTCTCCCCTGCCGATCAATGGGAATTGGGGGTGGACTTGGGCTTACCTTTCATTGTTGGCGACATTGATGCCAAGTTCCCCGGCATCGGCGCAGGCTTGCACGTGCGCAAGTCCCTCGACCACCTTTTCTCTCTTCGTTTCAACGGGAATTATTTTTCCGCCAAAAATGAAGAGGGCATACGCACTTCCGAAAACACTTGGCTTTCGGGCAGTGGGCAAGTTGTCGTGGCTGTCAACAATTTCCGCTTCAACAAGCCGCACCGCAAGCTGCTCATCAACGTGTTTGCAGGTGTTGGCGTGAACAGCTACAGCACTGAGTTCACCAACATTCAACAAACGGATGGCTCTACCTCAGGCAAAATCGAATCGAGCGCCACTGGCCACCTCGAACTGGGTGCAGGCTTGGCTTTCCGCGTTGGCCCACGGTTCAACATCGGTCTCGAGCACACCGTTTACTCTGTCTTCGGCGGCAGAGCAGACCTCCTCGACAGCGACGAGAACGTCGGTCGCCCGGTCACGACCTACCGCGATCTTCTTCAGTTCCCCCACCTTTCGCTCAACTTCAACTTGGGTGGCACTGACAAGAAAACTGGTCTGAAAAAATCCGAGCCGCTCTATTGGGCCAACCCGATGACGCAAATCGGCGATGCCATTGCAGCGTTGGAAGCGCGTCCGGTGTACGACCCGACCGACACGGATGGCGACGGCATCATTGACGCTATTGACCAAGAAATCAACAGCCCCGCAGGTGCTCGCGTTGACACTCGTGGCGTGACGCTCGACAGCGATGGCGACAAAGTGCCCGACTACAAAGACAAAGAACCTTTCTCGCCTCCCGGCTTCCCTGTGGATGCTGACGGTGTGGCCCAAGTGCCAAAATACACCACTGAACCAGAAGTGAATCGCATCGTGGACGCGAAAATCGCAGCCATCAAGTTCCCGGAGCCAAAGACCAACGATTGGTTCTTCCCCAGCGTGAACTTTGCTGACAATAGCTACGCACTCCGCTTTAGCGAGTATGAGAAGCTGTACCAAGTTGCTACCGTGCTCAAGCAAAACCCGAACATCAATGTGGTGGCCGTTGGTCACACTGACCGTCGTGGTTCTGAGCGCCACAACAACGTCCTTTCTTACAACCGCGCCAAGGCTGCCATTGACTTCCTGGTGGCGCAGCATGGCATTGACCGCAACCGCGTTATCCTCAACTGGGCTGGCGAAAGCAGCCCGGTGGTGCCAGTAAGCAGCTCGAGCTTGGCCAACCGCCGCGTGGAATTCCGCGTTGCCAAAGGCGAAACCGAAATGGCTCGCCCCGAAGGCCCGAACGCAGGCACGGGTGGCAAAATGCAGGGTAACAAAGACGCTGGCTATTAATTCACAGGCTTGCGTCAAAACATGGATGGGCAGTTCACTCTTGGGTGAACTGCCCATTTTTATTCCCTCCCCAAAAACACACATCACTATCGCTCTATGTTTTTTTCCAATACGCGCAGCGTGGCGATGGGGAAACGGCCCGTTCAAAAGCGTTTGCTCAATTTCTCATTCAAAGCATTGGCGGCGGCATTGCCTGCGGCAGTATTGTATTTTGAACTGTCCAAGCGGGATAATTTGGGCGAAATCGCCGCTACTTTTTGGCTTCAGGTAGGCGATGCCAACGCGTGGTGGCTGATAGGCGCTGTCATCTTGCTTCCATTCAATTGGCTGGCGGAAGTGCAAAAATGGCAACCACTCGTCGTCCGAACAGAGCCAATGACCCAATGGAAAGCATTACAAGCAGTGTTGGCAGGAATGAGTTTTGCCCTGTTCACGCCCAATCGGGTGGGCGAATACGGTGCCCGTATCTTGTTTGTTCGGCCAGAAAACCAATGGAAAGCACTATTGGCCAACTTAGTAGGCAGCATGAGCCAATACTTGGTGCTGCTTACGAGCGGAATACTGGGTGGCTTGTGGTTTGCGGGGCGGGTGTTTGCGTGGGATACTTTCTGGCAAGCGGGCTTGTTGGTTTTGTCGGCCTTGCCGCTTGCGGCGCTGTTTTATTTATTTTTTAACATTCGGCTTTTGGTGCCACTTGCCCGGCGAATTCCTTTTCTGAAGCGGCTTCCCTCTTACTTGCGCGATGTTCATTTTCTCGAAAAAATCGAACGTGCCGCGTTGACCAACATACTTGTCTGGTCGGTGGTGCGCTATGCCATCTATTCGACGCAATACGTCCTTTTGCTGCATTTTTTTGGCGTTAGCGTTGGTTTTTTAGCAGGGTATGCGGGCGTGGCGACGATATACCTGTTGCAAACGGTCGTGCCATTGCCAGCTCTGGCAGGCCTGTTGGTAAGGGGTAGCCTTGCCGTTTTCGCATGGTCTCATTTTGGCGCAAACGAAATCAGCAGCCTGTCTGCTACCTTCGTTTTGTGGATAATAAACCTAATTTTGCCCGCGTTACTTGGTACTTTTTCACTCGTTTCCGTCAATATCACCAAATCACTCGGATATGACGATTAAACCAATCGCACTCTTTCTCGGCCTTTCGCTCACTGCCTTCACACCTCAAAATCCCACTACTCAAGGCAGTGTCCCAGAACCATGCGCCAACACTAACACGACCTTCCAGAACGGGGAAAAAATCACCTACAAAATTTACTACAACCTCAATTTTGTGTGGGTGCCTGCTGGCGAGGTCGTCTTCAGAATCTTCGACGAAGGCAATCAATGGCATTATCAAGCCATTGGCTCCACTTATCCCTCCTATGAGTGGTTTTTCTCGGTGCGCGACGAATACAACTCTTGGGTGGACAAAAACACCTTGTTGCCCAATTATTCAGAGCGGAGCGTGAATGAAGGCAATTACCATATTTATGAAAAAATTTCCTTCAATCAGCGCGACCGCAAGATGACCGTTTGGCGCTCCAAAAAAAAGGGCGAATCGGAAACAAAAACCGAGCACACGGTGCAAGATTGTGTGCACGACGTACTCTCCAGCCTTTACAATTTGCGCAATGTGGATTTTGCCAGTCAGCAACCGGGGTACGCTCTTCCATTCCGTATTTTTATGGACAAGGAAGAATACCCTCTGAAAATGAAGTACATGGGCAAGGAAGCAAAGAAGAAGGTCTATGGCATGGGCAAGTACGACACCATGAAATTTCAGCCGGACGTCATCGCTGGGGAGGTGTTCAAGGACGGTACAAAGATGGCCGTGTGGGTGTCGGACGATAAAAATCGCATCCCATTGTTGATAGAAACCCCCGTGTCTGTTGGCTCCGTGAAAATGGTCATAAAAGAATACTGGGGCTTGAAGTACGACTTCACCGCAAAGCGGTAAGCAACGCTCCTGACGCGAAAAGGAATCGGCCTCCTCTCTATTGAGCGGAGGCCGATTCGCATTTTTGCTGTGCTTTGGTGGGCCCGGCAGGAATTGAACCCGCGACCATCTGATTATGAGTCAGCCGCTCTAACCACCTGAGCTACGGGCCCTGACATTGTGTGTCCGAAAACGCGGCAAAGATAGATTTAATTCCAAAGTTGGGTACTCATTTTTTCAATCTACGCCATTATGCTCCCTATTCCACTTCAATCGCATCTTCGGCGATTGTTGAACGCATCCTCGCTACGCGAAAAACCACTTTCCGGGGGAGATATCCATCGGACAGTCTTGCTCACAACCCACGATGGCACGACTTGTTTCCTGAAATTCAACACAGGGGAACAGGCCCCCGAAATGTTCCGAACCGAAGCATTGGGACTAGCTTTGCTGGGTGCATCCAAAGTAATGGCAGTACCTAAGGTACTGGGGCATGGTGCTGTGGAAGGACACGCTTTTCTCTTGCTCGAATACATCGCTCCGGGCCAACGCAATCGTCATTTTTGGGAGCATTTCGGCGAATCGTTGGCGGTACTGCACAGCACCACCTCCGCGCAATTTGGATTTGCGCACGACAACTTCATCGGCTCCCTGCCCCAATCAAACACCCGACATGACACTTGGCCAGTCTTTTACACAGAACAACGCCTGCTGCCCCAAATGAAACTGGCTTGCCAACTTGAGCGCCTGAACACGAGCGACGCGCGACGTTTGGAGCAGCTATGCAAACAGCTCGAATCCATCTGCCCCCACGAGCCACCCGCGCTCGTGCATGGCGACCTTTGGAGCGGCAATTTTCTTTGCAACACGGCAAGCAAGCCCGTGCTGATTGACCCCGCCGCTTCCTTTTCGCACCGTGAGATGGATTTGAGCATGAGCAGGTTATTTGGTGGCTTCGACCCCGTTTTTTATCAGAGCTATGCGGCGGCGTGGCCAATAGAGGCTGGTTTTGAGGAGCGAATAGGCATTTATCAGCTCTACTATTTGCTGGTTCACGTCAACCTTTTTGGTGGCGGGTATGTAGAGGAAGTACGACAGGTGTTGCGACGCTATTGATATTTGTTTGACGTTCCTCTCTCCATCTCAGAACAAATAATTGTTGCCGCTGAAGCATCCCCGCCAAGAAAGGCAAGAGGTTTTTGGGGTTGTGTAAAAAGTCCCAAAAGAGTGGGGCTTTTTTATACCCAGATTAAAGAGGATTTGAACCTGCCGGTTGGCAAGGCAGGGATTTCCTTGATTGATTTGCATGATTTTCAGAGGATTGCGAGCACCGTTCGTTCAAAACCACCTTGTCAGAACCTGTACTCAGGGGCTTGCCCGGCTAAGCAAAGCGGACGGGGCTGATTTGCGTTGACTATAACAACCCCAGCGAGCAGTTAATATCGCCACTTGCCAACAGCATACAGCAAGAAAGGTATCAAGCCGATTCGCGCATTTTTCAGCACCCGAACACCCGCACGGCAAAAACCATTTGCCCTGAAACAGCTAAATGAAACATCTCCTTTTCGTCGGTTCGAGGGCGCATGAGCTCCCATGTTTTGCCGCCGTCGGTGGAGCGGGAGATGCCGGCATCGGTGCTGCAAAAGAGGTATTTACCCGCTTGCACAATATCGTAAATATCACGAGCCAGCGAAAGCCCCTCGTCTATACGCTGCCACGTCTTGCCCTCGTCGGCGGAAGCGTAGAGTTTGTTCGGCTTGCCTTCCTGCCATCGGCCATCGTCGGCGATGGTGACAAAGCCGCCCTTGATGCTTTTGGTGCCAAAGCCGGGGTCATGCAGTACCCGAACCCAACTTTCGCCACTGTCGGTCGAGTGGAGCAAACCTTTGTAGCTGGCGCAAATCAGCACATCGCCCGACATGGCGAGACTGTTCACCCCGCTTTCAGCATACACTTGTTTCCAGCAGTTTCCGCCGTCGGCAGACCTGTAAAGACCACTTTCGCATCCGACGAAAAGGGTCCCGTTAGGAGCCTCCAAAATGGCACGCACTGTTTTGTCTTCCAAGGTGTTGTGCATGGGTACCCATACACCCGTGCTTGGCATTCCTCTAAAAAACCCGTTCTGGTAGCTGCTGGCGTACAGCCCACTTTGCCCGGGGAAGATGTTGGTGACTTTTTCGCTCAGAAAAACCTCCTTATCCCATACAGGAGCTACAAGGGCAGTGCTTCTGTGGTACAAACCGCCTTCTGCGGCCAGATAGATGTCGTTGCCGTCGGCATAAATCCGACCGACCGCTATATTCTCAGGCAATCCATTGCCGACATCCTGCCAAGTCTGTCCGCCATCCAAAGATTGAAAAACGATGTTCGCCGCCATCGGCAGGGATTTTTTCGAACATTGATGGGGCCCAGAAGTGGTTCCGAAAGCAAGGCTAACTGCCACGGATTGGTTGTTCAGTTGTTCATGTTGACAGGCGACGAGGGATTGAAAAAAGAGCAATAACGCGAGAATGTGAATCTGCATGACATTGTTTGTGTTTGGTGAAACAATGTAGCAAAAGTGTGGGCGACACGGGTGTAAGCGGCTTTTTTGCATGTAAAACGATGTAACAGATTTGTAAAAGTCATTTGGCGCCTCAAAACCCTTTGATAGCCTTTCTTTTGAATTCCTTCATTTTGCCACGAAGATGCAGCCGGCTACACCATCCGACAATCAACGGCTCCACGCTTGGCAGCGCATCGCCAAGCTGTTTTTGGAACTACTGGAACGTCAGTTTCCAATCCAAGAAAAACCATCCGAGAGTGAGCCTACGCACGGCTTCCGATTTTGCCCGGCAATTGAACATCCACTTCAACCACCTGAACCGGGCGTTGAAAGCCATCACCGACAAAACGACGACCCAAACCATCGGCGAACGGATTTTGCAGGAAGCGAAAATCACGCTGCGGCACAGCAACTGGAATGTGTCCGAATTTTCGGATGCGCCGGGCTTCGTGGAGGTGACGCATTTCAATAATTTTTTCAAGAAACACGTCGGGCAAAGTCCGTTGAAATTCAGGAATCAATAAGCCAGATTTGACAACTTTGGAAGCCCAGGCAACAAGTCAACATCGCTCAATTGAACGTCCGATACTCGCTCGGCGACATTCCGGTCTTCTGTTTGAACAGCCGGCTGAAATGCTGCGGGTATTTAAATCCCAATTCAAAGGCTACTTCGTTGATGGTTTTACTGGTGTCAAAAACCCTGTTCTTTGCGGTTTCGATGACTTTGTTCTGCACATATTCCTGCGCCGATTTGCCTGTCTCTTTTTTGATTAAATCGCCGAAGTAATTGGCAGACAAGTTCAGTTCATGGGCGCAATAGGCGACCGACGGCAAGCCGATTTCCTGTGGCCTATCTGATGAAAAATAGGCATTGAGCAGTTCCTCGAATTTCTCCAGAATACCTCTGTTGGCGTTGTCCCTTGTGATAAACTGGCGGTCGTAAAAACGTTCGCAATAGTTCAGGAACAGTTCGATATTGGAGGCGATGAGCTTCTTGCTGTGTTTGTCAACGGTTTGCTGCAGCTCGAAAGCGATGTTTGAAAAACAGTCCATGACAATCTGTCTTTCCCTGTCCGACAAGTGGAGCGCCTCGTTGGTGTTGTAGCTGAAAAAGCCATAATCGCCGATGCTTCTGGCAAGCGTAGTGCCCGGCAACAGGTCGGGGTGGAACACCAATGCGTGACCAACTGGCTGGTAGGTTTCGCCCGTGTTTTCCAATTCCATCACCTGACCCGGTGCGGTGAAAACCAAAGTGCCTTCCTGATAGTCGTAGTAATTACGCCCATATTTCAGGTCGCCGCATTTTACCTCCTTCAAAAAAATGCAGTAAAAGCCGTAGATAATCCTTACAGACTTTTCCCCGCCCCACGTCCGTGGGTTTGCCTTTGAAAAATCAATCACACTGACCAAGGGGTGCAGTGTTTTGTGGTTGTTAAAAACATTGTATTCGCTGACCGTATCAAAATTGTAGGTACGCACCATACGTCGAAATTGTTTTTTGAAACAACAAAACTAAGCCTTCCCAAGATAGCTTGAACGACGGAGCAGCCTAATCAGTAAAATTGGTAGAAGATGCCGTAATCCATATACCATCTTTGAAGTAAAACGCCGAGACCTTTGTGCTGTAAAGTCAAACTGCCGAAACTAAAGTCAGCCACCATGAAAAAATTATCACTTGGTCTTGTCTTCTTTTTGGGGTTTGTCCTGCTGTTCTCCTTTCAAATGAATAGCCACGCCCAATCCACCGCACCCAAAGTCCGCACTGCCTCCGGCATTGTGCGAGGTGCGACGGAAGGCGACGTCTCCAGTTTCAAAGGGATTCCTTATGCCGCTCCCCCTGTCGGCGAGTACCGCTGGCGTCCGCCGCAACCCGTAGCTGCATGGGATGGGGAACTGGACGCTACCCAATTCGGCGCAAATTGTGCGTGCGGGACATGGCCGCGGGACACCACCAGGATAGCCGACAACTCGTCGGAAGATTGCCTGTTTATCAATTTGTGGAAACCTGCCCAGGCCACCCCGGAGGCGAAGCTCCCGGTCATGGTGTGGATTCACGGCGGCGCATTTGTGTTCGGCAGCGGCTCCCAACCGGACTTTTCAGGAGAACAGTTCGCCAGACAGGGCATCATCCTGGTCACTTTCAATTACCGACTGGGGCGTTTGGGGTTTTTCGCCTTCCCCGCCCTGAGCAACGAGCGCCCGGAAGAGCCGAAGGGCAATTACACCTATATGGACCAGATAGCCGCACTAAAATGGGTGCAGCAGAACATTGCCGCTTTCGGGGGCGACCCGAACAACGTGACCATTTTCGGCGAGTCGGCAGGCGGCGTTTCGGTACATTCGCTGTTGACCATACCCGCCGCGCAGGGGCTTTTCCATAAAGCCATCATCCAGTCCGGCGGCGGCAGGGATGGCGTGCTCACCGGGCGTCCGATACGGGAAGACGGAATTGATGCCAATTACCCGGTGTCGGCTGAAACTATCGGGGTAAATTTTGCCAAAAGACATAAGATACACGGCACGGATGCGATTGCATTGGCAAAGCTGCGTGCCCTCAGCGTGGTGGAAATTGTAGATGGAGGATGGGAGAGTGATGGCCCTAATGGCCCGCCGATTTATTCGGGTCCTATTCTCGATGGCAAACTGGTCGTGGAAACCGCCCAATCGGCTTATGAGGTGGGGCGTCAGCCGAAGGTGCCACTCTTAATTGGTTCAAATAGTGCAGAAGTCCCGGCTGGTTTCGTCAATGCCGGTTCCAGGGAGGAACTATTGAAGCAATACGGAAACCTGAGCGGCGATTTGAGCAAGGCTTACGACCCCAATGGCACGACTGATTTCGCCGAGATGCTCACATTGGTCAATACCGATTATGTATGGGCAGAGCCAGCCCGGTTCACGGCGAGGGCTTTTACTGCAAAAGGCGCACCCGCCTACCTCTACCTTTTCTCCTACGTCTCCCCGTCCATGAAAGAGCGGATGAAGTTTGGCGCAGGTCACGGTTCCGAAATCGCTTACGTTTTCGACAACCTGCGGGGCTGGAACGGCGCCACCGTTCTGTCCGCCGACCATGAAGTTGCCAAAATGATGAATGCTTATTGGGCAAACTTCGCCAAAACGGGCAATCCCAATGGCAGGGGGCTGCCGGAATGGCCCATTTACGACCCCAAAAAGAACGAGGTGTTCGAGTTCCGGGCAGATGGGTCAGCCGCTGCCGTGCCTGATACCCGGAAGGCGCGGTTGGATGTGATGGAAAAGGCAGCCGGGGCGAAAAAGCAATAAATCTTGAGATAAATTAAATAAGGGAAAGATGAAAAAAATCACATCAATCGCCACATCAGTCATGCTGGCAATCAATATTGCAGATGCTCAAACGGGTCAAAAGACCTACCAACAAAACCCCTGGACTTTGGTCTATGAGGGCGCCATTACTGAAAATGTAAAAGGCAAGGTCAATATTCACCCGGTTACCTACAAAATAAAAGATATTGCCATTGTGGCGAACGTTTACACGCCACCGAATTTTGACGATGCCCAAAAATATCCTGCAATTGTCATTGCGCACCCCAACGGCGGCGTAAAAGAACAGGTTGCGGGCTTGTATGCACAGCGTTTGGCGGAGCAAGGTTTTATCACCATCACGGCAGACGCGGCATATCAAGGGGGTAGCGGAGGCACGCCCCGCAATGTGGACAAACCGGCAAACCGCATCGAGGATATTCATGCCATGGGGGATTTTATTTCCCGGTACAAAGGCGTTGACACTGCAAAGTTGGGGCTGCTCGGTATCTGTGGCGGCGGCGGTTATTCTTTAAAGGCAGCGCAGACAGACAAACGGTTCAAAGCAATTGCCACGGTAAGTATGTTCAATTCAGGTGTGGTGCGGCGCAATGGCTTTATGAACTCGCAAATAGCAACGATTGAAGACCGCTTGAAACAAGCGTCAGAGGCAAGGGCACTGGAAGCGGCCGGGGGCGAAGTGCGTTATGCCGCCGATGCCAAATGGACAGATGAGATGGCAGACAAAATGCCGTTTGATTTGTATCGCGAAGGCCATTATTACTACAACAGAACCCACGCGCATCCCAATTCCACCTTCAGGTACACCATGAGCAGTTTGCTGGATTTAATGGCTTGGGATGCGAGCACCAATATGGATTTGCTCAACCAGCCCCTTTTAATGATTGCGGGAAGTAAAGCCGATACCTATTACATGACGGACGAAGCATTTGGCAAAGCAAGCAATGCGAAAAACAAGGAATTGTTCCTAATAAATGGAGCAACGCATATCGAGACCTATTGGAAGCCGGAGTATGTTTCGCAGGCGGTGAATAAGTTGGTCAACTTTTATCAAGCCAATCTTAAGAATGTCGAACAGGAACTCATCGAACTCTCCAAGCAAAAATGGCAGTGGATGGCGGACAAAAACACAGACATCCTTGCCGACTTTTTTCATGAAAAATCTGTTTTCGTCCACATGGGCGGAACTTGGGGGAAAGACCGTGAACTCGAAATTATCAAAAGTGGAGGAATCCATTACAAGAAGGCCGACATCCACGAAGTCTCCATGAACGTCATGGGCAATACCGCCATTTTGTTGAATAAAATTACTTTGCTGGCTGTAGTTGGCGGAAATGAGGTGACCAATCCTTTTATGGTGACGGAGGTTTACATGAAGAAAGGTGGAAAGTGGAAATTGGGGTCGCTGTCGTTCACCAAGTTGCTCAATCCGTAGGTCAACCGGGATGGACAACGGAAGGCAGAAATTGAAAACAATAACGCATTAATAGCAAAAAACGCCATGATCATAAAAATTAGCACCGCATTGCTTGCAACCTTGATTTGCAGCATTTCCTTTGCCCAGCAGAATGTGGGTTTCAGGCAGGCAAACCTTGTTTCACCTATCGTGAACGAAGGGGGTACAGTCACTTTCAAACTGCGGGCGCCGCTCGCCCAAACCGTGACCGTTCAGGGCGACTGGGAAGCCAATGGCGGCGCCGGTCAGATGGTAAAAGGCAGTGACGGAATTTGGAGTTACACGACTGGCAAACTGTCCTCCGACCTCTACCTGTACTCATTTTTGGTGGACAGTGTGCGAATGCTCGACCCTTCCAACGCTTTCTCCTGCCGGGATGTGGGCAATCTGTTCAGCCTGTTAATTGTCAACGGAGGCAACGGCGATTTTTACAGCGTCAATGACGTTCCTCATGGCGCCGTGGAAAGGATTTGGTATCCTTCCGGGCAGTACAAAACCGAACGTCGCTTAACGGTGTACACGCCGCCCGGATATGAAAACAGCACGAACAAATACCCTGTCCTGTATTTGCTGCACGGAAGCGGCGGGGACGAGGAGGCGTGGGTCACGTTGGGGCGGGTGCCGCATATCATGGACAATCTGATTGCTCAAGGCAAAATAGAGCCGATGATGGTGGTGATGCCAAACGGCAACCCAGGCAAACAAGCAGCCCCCGGCGAGACGAGCGAGAATTATGGCTACCGCCCGGTCATGAGCCAATTTTTGCCAAATTTTGCAGACGGCTCTTACGAACAATCGTTTGACGAGATTGTGAAGTTTATTGACGCACGTTTTCGGACAAGGGCTGAAAAAGCCGGTCGTGCCGTGGCCGGACTCTCGATGGGCGGCTTTCATTCCCTGCTGATTTCCGCAAACCACCCCGACCTGTTCGATTACGTTGGCTTGTTTTCACCGGGCACGCCTTCGAGCAGGGCGCTGGACTCGACGAGATTAGCTTACCAAAATTTGGATAAAAAATTCGCCCTGCAAAAAGACAAAGGCTTCAAACTATATTGGATTGCTATCGGCAAAACCGATTTTTTGTACAATCCGATGCAAGACCATCGAAAACGGCTGGATAAGCTGCAATTTCCCTACACTTATGTGGAATCCGAACGGGGACATATCTGGAGCAACTGGCGCAACTATATGCTGCAATTCACGCCGCAATTGTTCAAACAGGGGTCCGAGGGCAACAGGAATGTTGAACAGGAAATCACAGAACTTTCAAAGAATAAATGGCAATGGATGGCGGACAAGCAGGTGGACACCCTTGCCCATCTCTTCCACGACAAGTCCAAGTTTGTCCACATGAGCGGGACTTGGAACAAGGACAGGGAGCTTGAAATCATTAAAACCGGAAGTATTTGGTACAAAAAAGCGGATGTCCACGATGTCGCGGTGGAGGTTATTGACGACGACACAGCCATCCTTTGGAATCGCATAACACTGCTGGCTGTGGTTCGGGACAATGAGGTGTCGAATCAATTTACGGTCACAGAATTCTATAAAAAACAAGGAGGAGTTTGGAAATTGCTGGATTTGACATTCAGTAGTGTGCGAGACACCCATAGCATCCAACATTAGCAGATAATTTTCAAAAACAACAAAGGAAATGACAAACCGAAAAATTGGCTTCGCCCTTTTATCAATTATAGCCCCGGCGCTTTTTACGGCATGCGCATCCATGAAAGACAACACGGGCAACAGCCCGCTCACGATTCAGGAACAAGGCAGCTTCGCCGTGGGCGGCACGGTAATCACCAATCCCGGCGTCTTCGACCCCTACAAGCCCACGCCCGATGGACAAACTTTCCGCGGCGACCATGCATACATTTTTTATCAAATTCCCGCGAAAGCCCGAAAACTTCCCCTGGTTATGTGGCATGGCATCGGTCAGTTTTCCAAAACCTGGGAAACTACGCCCGATGGAAGGGAGGGCTTTCAAAATATTTTCCTGCGCCGCCGCTTCGCCGTGTATCTCCTCGACCAACCCAGAAGGGGCAATGCAGGACGCAGTACGGTAGCCGCCACCATCACGCCTACGCCCGACGAACAACAGTGGTTTGGCATTTTTCGGGTGGGTATATGGCCCAATTATTTTGACGGCGTGCAATTCGCCCGCGACACCAACACGCTGAACCAATATTTCCGGTCCATGACGCCCAATATTGGACCTATCGACATAAATGTCACCACCGATGCCGCTTCGGCGCTGTTTGATAAAATTGGCCCCGGCATTCTTGTCACGCATTCTCATTCCGGTGGCATGGGATGGATAACTGCCGTCAAAAATCAAAACGTAAAGGCAATTGTGTCTTACGAACCGGGAAGCGGCTTTCCGTTCCCGGAAGGGGAAGTACCTGCGCCAATGCCCAGTTCCGGCGGTACGCTCGAGGCAGTGGCAGTGCCGATGTCGGATTTTATGAAACTCACCAAAATCCCCATCATCATCTACTACGGCGACAATATTCCCGAAAAACCCGCTCCCAACCCTGGCGCGGATGGATGGCGGGTGCGCCTTGCCATGGCGAGGTTGTGGCGGGATGCCGTCAATAAACATGGAGGCGACGTAACCGTCGTGCATCTGCCAGAAATAGGCATCCTGGGCAATACCCATTTCCCTTTTTCCGACCTGAATAACCTGCAAATTGCCGACCTCATGTCGACGTTTCTCAAAGAAAAAGGTTTGGATAAATAAGCCTTTTATCAAAAACTAAAACATGATGCGAAATTCAATTGTCAAAATATGCCTGCTGCTGACTTTGTTTAGTTTTAAAACAACAGCGCAAACCCCGCCCAATATGCTCAACACCATATTCCGCACCGGTGATAAAATTCAGGGCGGCAACTTCACCGGAACCGTCTGGGTGACACCGCTTTTGGCAGCAGATAGCAACTTCAACGCCTCCATTGGCAACGTCGTTTTTGAGCCCAAAGCCCGCTCGAAGTGGCACCGGCATCCCGGCGGGCAAACCCTGCTGGCATTGGAAGGCGTGGGTTATTATCAGGAAAAAGGAAAAGCACTGCAAATCCTGAGAAAAGGCGACGCGGTGCGCTGTCCGCCCGATGTGGAACATTGGCACGGCGCTTCGCACGACAGTTGGTTCGTGCAAGTAGCCATCACGCCGGAACACCCCAAAGGAAGGGTGCTCTGGCTCCATGAAGTCAGCGATGAAGAATACCAAATCGGTTTGACCCAAAACCCGAAAAATCAAAGCGGAGCCGGCGACTTGGAAATGCGCCATCAGCATATCGTAACCATTTCGGCATTTACCGCGAAAGGCGATTTGGAGCAATTATCAAATGCCATCAACGCCGGGCTGGACGCCGGACTGACTGTCAATGAAATCAAAGAAGTGCTGGTGCACCTGTATGCCTATTGCGGCTTCCCGCGCAGCATTCAAGGTTTGAATACGTTGATTTCTGTTTTAGAAAGTCGAAAAAAACAAGGCATTACAGACGAAATGGGGAAAACTGCCTCGCCCATACCGGATACTTTGAGCAAATACGACCGAGGCAAAAAAGTGTTGGAAGCCCTCACCGGACAGCCGCAAATCACGCCGCCCAAGTCAGGTTACGGCGCATTCAGCCCTGAAATTGACGTGTTTTTGAAAGAGCATTTGTTTGCCGATATTTTCGGACGCGACGTGCTGAGTTATCAGGATAGAGAAATAGCGACCATCACCGCCTTGGTCAATTTGGGCGGCGTGGAACCCATGTTAAAAGGACATTTTGGCATTGCGCTAAACATAGACATTACGGAAACCCAATTGAAAAATGTTCTTTCCATCATAGAATCTGCCGTTGGGGCAAAAGAAGCGGATAACAGCAGAAAGGTTTTGTCGGAAGTCTTGGAATCAAGAAAAAAATGAGCAACATGATAAAAGTACCCGGCTTACTGCCATTCATCCTCATCGCGGCGATGCAGACTTTTTGTTCGTGTGACCACAAACCTCCCACTCCAGAACAAAACCAAATGGTACGATTAGCGAAACTCGTCATTGATTCGACACAGTTGGAAAGTTACAAAGCAGCGCTCAAAGAGGAAATTGAAGCCTCCGTGCGGCTCGAGCCGGGTGTGCTGACTTTGTATGCAGTCGCTGAAAAAAACAACCCGACCCACATCACGATTCTGGAAATATACGCCGATACGAACGCCTACAAGGCGCATTTGCAAACGCCACATTTTATCAAATACAAGACTGACACAAAAGAAATGGTCCAGTCGCTCGAACTGGTCGAGACCACGCCTCTTATTCCCGGCATGAAGATAAAATGAGACATTTTTCACACATACATCACAAAACTTTGTCAACATGAGCCGCAACAGAAGAAGTTTTTTGAAAGCCGGCGCCACCCTGGGCGCTTCGCTTTTAGCCACTCCCGCTTTCAGCGTTAACCCCTCCCAATCAAACACGACGGCAAACGGAACAACCAAAGGTGGCAAGACAAATGTCAAACACCGCACACTGGGTTCCGGGAAGCACAGCCTTGAAGTGTCTGCGATTGGACTTGGCTGCATGGGCATGAGTTACCACCGCAGTTTTATCCCGGACAGGAAAAACATGATAGCCTTGATTCGGAAAGCGGTTGACATGGGCATTACTTTGTTCGACACCGCAGAAGTGTACGGGCCGTACGTCAATGAAGAGTTGGTGGGTGAAGCGCTGGCGCCTTTCCGCAAGAAGATTCTTATTTGCAGCAAATTCGGGTTCAACATCCAAAACGGGCAGATGGCCGGTTTGAACAGCAAACCGGACCATATCCGAAACGTGGTGGAGCAATCTTTAAAAAGGTTGAAAACCGACCACATTGATCTGCTTTATCAACACCGCGTTGACCCGAACGTGCCTATGGAGGATGTGGCCGGAACGGTCAGGGATTTAATCCAGGAAGGTAAAGTCAGAAGATTTGGCCTCAGCGAAGCCAGCGTGGCAGACATTCGGAAAGCCCACACCGTGCAGCCGCTTACCGCCATTCAGAGTGAATATTCCTTGATGTGGCGGAAGCCCGAAGAAGATGTGTTCAAAGTATGTGAAGAATTGGGCATCGGCTTTGTGCCCTACAGCCCGCTTTGCCGGGGCTACCTTTCCGGGCTCATCAACGAGCGGACAAAGTTTATTGCCGCCAACGACAACCGGGCTACGCTGCCGCGCTACACGCCCGATGCGATAAAAGCCAATTGGGTGCTGATCGATGTGCTGACCGAATTTGGAAACCACAGAGGGTACACCGCCGCCCAGGTGGCGCTGGCCTATTTGCTCGCACAAAAACCCTGGATTGTCCCGATTCCCGGCACCACCAAACTGGCGCATTTGCAGGAAAACCTTTGGTCGGCAGACATTGAATTCACGCCGGACGAATTGAAGACAATGACCGAAGCCCTCTCAAAAATCACGGTGGTGGGCGATCGTTATACGGGGCAGCCGGCGCAACAGGTGCGGAACTGAGTTCCATGTTCGCTACCAAATCCCTGTCCATGTCCCGTTTTGGCGCAATGCGGTGGGGCATCCGGCGTAGTTGCGTTAAGGTCGCTAATTCTCCCCCGCCAAAAACGCCGTCGGACTCATGCCGGTCTTCGATTTGAAAAACTTCGTAAAGTGCGAATTGTACTCGAACCCCAGGCGGTACGCCACTTCCGACACGTTCAGTTCCGGCTTTTTCAGCAAGTTTTTTGCTTCGTTCACCACGAAAAGGTGGATGTGTTCCTGGGCGGTTTTGCCTGTTTCGGCTTTGAGTAAGTCGCTTAAATATTTTGGAGAAAGGGCGAGTTTTTCGGCGAGCGTCGCCACGTTGGGCAGGCGGTGCTCGGCGAGTTCGTCGGCGTAGTTGGCGGCCAAAGCCTGCTGAAAACGAGCAAAAAGGGAGGAATTGAGCGGCTGGCGGTGCAAAAACTGCCGTTTGTAAAAACGCTTTGCATGGACGAACAACGATTGCAGTTGCGCCACGATGAGTTCGCGGCTGAACTCGTCCTCGTTGCCAAGGTACTCGGCTTCCATGAGGTCGAAATGTTGCCAAATGACGGCTTTTTCCGCATCCGAAACATGCAGCGACTCCCGTACGTCGTAGTCGAAAAAACCGAGCCGCTTGATGGCGTCGAACAGCGGCGTGTCGAGCAAAAAATCCTCGTGAAAGGCGAGGATGAAGCCCCGCTCGTCGCACTTTGTTTTCTGAAATTCGATGGCTTGCCGGGGTTTGAAAAAAGACAAAGTGCCCTGCGTGTGGTCGTAGCGGCTGTGTCCGTATAGGATTTGCCCCTCCACGATTTTTTTGAAAAAAACAAAATACAGGTCGGCCGTGAAGACGGGCAGCTGTTGGTATTGCTCCAGTTCGCAGGCGTCGAAACTCATCAAATGGAACTGCGGATGCCTCGTTTTGGGGGCGTTGAACGCTTTGAGCGTTTGCCCGATGGATTTGAAATGCAGCATTTTAATTAGTGGATTTGCAACTTAAAAAACCTGCAAAAGCGATGAACAGAGCGAAGAATGTGGTTATATTCACTGTGCGAGTGATTTCAATTTTTGACCGTAAATTTCATTGTTTTTTCAAGGAGTCGAGGTAAATCTTGCCCCTCGCCTCCGCCAAATGGTCGAAAAGAAAACCCAGCAAGCCCCCATTGCCCCCAGCCCAATCGCAATGCCCTGGACGAGGCCGTTTTTCAAATTTTGTAAAATGATTTGACCGCTTTTTGCTGGAACGTGGTTCCGAAAAGCCTTTTTACCGTCCACATCATGCGGGCATCCGACCCAACGATGTAGCGCATCCGGCTGCCCGTCGTGGTCGCCGCCCGAAAAATGACTTTTGCCACGTCTTTTGCCTCGGTCGGGATGTTGCTGCCATCGGAGAGTGCCGCCACGAGTTTGTCCTGCAAGTGTTGGTAATCGGGGTGGTCGGTTTTCACCATATCCATGCTCCTGCCGCCGAAGTCGGTTTTCACGCCGCCGGGTTCGATGATTTTTACGTCAATGCCGAGTGGGTTGAGTTCGTAGTTGAGGGACTCGCTGTACCCTTCGATGGCGAATTTGGTGGCGTGATAGTACGAAAAAAGCGGGAATGTGACCCTGCCGCCCATGCTGGACACATTGATGATGCGCCCCGATTTGTTCGCCCGAAAATGCGGCAAAACGGCGCTCGTCACTGCCATCACGCCAAAAACATTGACATCGAACTGTCTGCGGATGTCTGCCTCGCGGATAAATTCCGCCACGCCTGCCAGTCCGTAGCCCGCATTGTTGACCAGCACGTCAATTTTGCCGAAGGCGGCGATGGTTTGCCGCACCGCTTCGGCGATGGATGCCTCGTCCTGCACGTCGAGGCGGATGAGCCGGAGGTTGGCGCTTTCCCGGAGGTCTTTTTCATCTTCCGGCCTGCGCATGGTGGCTGCCACGTTCCAGCCTTTTTCCGAAAAATATTTTGCGGCGGCTTTGCCGATTCCGCTGCTGCTGCCCGTGATGAGAACTGTCTTTTTCATTTTTTCTGAATTTGATTTTGATGGGGCAAAGTTGCGGGCAGGGCAGCGGCGGGCTGTTATACTTTTGGCGGAAAGGCTTATCTTTTTGGGGGAAACTTGGAGCGAGCCGTTCATTTGGGTTAATTCTGAAAGTTTCGTAAATGCATTCGGCTATGCCGCCGCCTGTCCATTATTTCGCCAGCACCTTCACTTCTACCCGCTGGTTCGCGCGGTCGGCTTCTTTGGAAACGACATTGATGCGTGGCTGGGTTTTCCCGTAGCCTTTATATGTGACTCGGTCGGCTGCGATGCCATTATCGGTCAGGTAGCGCACGACGGAGCGCGCGCGGTTGGTGGATAGTTCGGTGGCGAAACGGTCGCTGGGTCGCAGGTTGGTGTGGCCGCCAACTTCTATTTTCAGGCCGGGGTGGCGCTTCATGAAGCTCGCCAGAGCGGCAAGTGTGCGGTAGGAGGCGGTGTCGAGCTGGTAGTTGTCAGCTTTGAAATAGACGTGGCCGAGCTCGAGGATGCTGCCGACGCGCAGTTTTTCAATCTCGGGGTCGCGGCCAGCCTCGAACACGGTATTTTCTTTATCCGCTGTAGGCTTGGCGGAGACGGGCTTTTGTGTCTCGACCTTTGTGTTCGGTTTGGGTTTCGCTGGCGCGGCTGCTTTTGCCGGAGGGGTAGGTTCTGGGGTCGGTGCGAATTCAATCACAATCTTGGCGCTCAGGTAGGCGTGGCTGCCATCGAATGCAAGGCTGACGGCTTCGACCAGTATTGTGTTGGTGACGTTGGTGAAAAAGTAGTCCGTCACATCGTAAGTGTAGATTCTGTCGAACATGAAGCCGCTCACGCTGCGGAAAAGGAACCATTTGTCGTACCCGTCTTTCAGTTTCCCATCGCGCTTTTCGACACTAACCAGCCGCTTATTGATATAGACGCGGGCCACGTCGTCGCAGTTGATTTCCAGCGTGATTTTTTGGATAGGCTCGGCACCGAGTGTCACAGTCTTGCGAAACTGGTAGGCCTCCCCTTCCCCGTCGGCTTTGCGGTTGCGCCAGATGGGCACGGTGCCGGGCACGAGCTTCCCTCGCCCGTTATGTTCTGCGGTCACCGCCTTGTAGGTCCCGCCGAGCAGCGGCGACGTTGGTGAGGCTATCCGTTCTGCCGACAGCGGGTATTCGCCAAACTTCGTTTGTTGGCCGCTGACATCCCAAGTGTTGTCGGTCACAATTGTGAGCGGTGGTTTATCCGTTTGTTTTTTATGGGTCGGAACAAAACCCGACGCGACAAAATAAGTCGCCACGAGGGCGTAAGCGGTGAATCGCAACAGCATAGTACGTTTTTGTTTAAGTGAGTTGAATGTTGTTTCTGAGATGTCGCCCATTTGGCCCTCACTTTCAACAATGGTTCGTGGGTAGTGTCAACCTATGAGTGATTTTCGATAAAGATGATTGATTTCATCACTCGATATTTGGCACTACCGGTTCGTGAAGTATTTGAATTGCATGGTCAATTGATAGCTATAATCACACTGCTGGACATTTTCAAATTTGCCAAGAAGACACAAAGACGCAAAGCAAAATACTCATTGATTTGCCGCATTTTGTGCCTTTGTGTCTTTGCAGCACAATAATAATGTCCAGTAGTGTGAGCCATAATTCACTTGTTTTTTTGCAGGTTTCTATATTTCCCAACTTTGCATGAAAATATCAACGCTCACTCCAACTACGTCACGAGTGCCTTCAAGGTGTTGAAATTCAAAAAATTAAGTTATTTTGTCACTACTCAAATTCTTCACGAACCATTGTTTCAAGAATGTTTGTAAAAACTTAGGTAGGACAGCAGACATTGAATTTTTGACAGGATTTACAAGATTTACAGGATTTTTTAGCGGCGAATCCACTCCATCTATCCTGCAAACCCTTTCAAAAACCTATAGCCTGTCAACCGAGTCTTATGCGCTTGGGGCTGCCTAAGTTTTTACTTGCGTTGACTATAGTGAAAGGTAAGTGGTAGTGTCATTTTGGGGGTGATTTGGTATTTTTGCGTCAAACTTTATGAAATGGTATTAGATGTAAAATGCTGCCATAAATGTGGCTCTGAACACATTGTGAAAAACGGGTCGAACGCATCAGGCAATCCGAAGTACAAATGCAAGGCTTGCGGCTTCGGCGGGGTGTTTCAAACGCTTCGGAAAAGCGAGGAATTTAAAGAAATGGTCGTCAGGGCGGCCCAAGAACGCAGTTCGTCACGGGGTCTTGCCAGAACCTTTGGCATCAGTCACCAAACGGCTCTGAGGTGGATAAAAAAAAAGCGCAGTCCCTTCCCGACATCGTGACCACGTTGCTTCCGGCCAAGAAAAAAGACGTTCTCGAACTGGATGAATTATGGTCTTTTGTCTATTGCAAAGACTTTAAACGCTGGGTTTGGATAGCACTTTGCCGCAGAACACGTCAAATTGTCTCTTTTTTCATCGGCGACCGAAGCGAACAATCTTGTCGGCGGTTTTGGGAACTGATTCCGCCTGAATATCGAAAATGCCGAACGTTCAGCGATTTTTGGGAGGCATACGCCGCGGTTATTGATACAGGCAAACACAAGATGGTGGGAAAAGAATCCGGGGAAACTTCTCATGTGGAACGCTGGAACAACACCCTTCGCCAGAGAATTTGTCGATTCGTCAGAAAAACGCTATCCTTTTCAAAATCCGATGAAATGCACGAACTGTACCTCCATTTGTTCGTCTACAACTACAACATATCACTCATAAAATGACACTACCAGGTAAGTCATCATGTTTTCGAGGGACAATCCAAAGGACAATTTTCTTTGCCCCTCAATCGCTCTTTGTAAAGCAATGAAGAAAAAATCTACGCTCTTCCTGCTCCCATGCGCCGCTGTTTGCATTTTTCTTTCCGCTCCCAATCCGGTTTTCGGGCAGTCGGTTCAATCCATTGATTCATTGCAGCAGATTCAGGAAGTTGTCGTGCAAGGTTATTTGTCGCGGCAGCCCCTGTTGCAAACGCCGGCATCCATTGGCATTGTCAATAACGAACAATTGAATCAACGCGCTGCTCATTCGTTGGTACCTGCGTTGAACCTGATACCCGGCGTGCGGATGGAGGAGCGGTCTCCGGGCAGTTACCGCTTGTCCATTCGCGGGAGCCTTTTGCGCTCTCCCTTTGGTGTGCGCAACGTGAAGGTGTATATGGATGAATTTCCTTTGACCGACGCAGGTGGCAACACCTACCTCAATTTGCTCGATGCCAACGCGATTGAACGCATTGAAATACTCAAAGGCCCTGATGGTAGTTTGTTCGGCGCAAATTCAGGAGGTGTTGTAATGCTGGATTTGAAAGGCCAAAAAAAAGACAGCAATGAAATATCTCTTGGCTTGGATGGAGGTTCCTACGGCTTGTTTCATGAAAATGCAACGTTGAAAATTTCATCGGGGAAGTCTCAGTTTTCCTTTAATCAGGCCTATCAACGCTCCGACGGTTATCGGCAGAATACCGCCATGCAGCGTCACTATCTGCAAGCCGCCGAACGCTGGTCATATATAAACAACAGCAGTGTGAAGTTATTGGCCTTTTATTCCGACTTGCAGTACAAAACGCCCGGAGGCCTGACACAAGCACAATATGATGCTGACCCGCAACAAGCACGACCAGCCGCAGGGCCAAACCCCGGGGCAGTAGAGCAGCAGGCTGGTATTTACAACAAAACATTTTTCGCGGGCATCACGAATGAACTCCATCTTCCGGGCAATCTTCGCTATGTCGCCTCTGTTTTTGGCACCAATACTGATTTTGAAAATCCTTTTATCACGAACTATGAAATACGGAATGAAAAGAACTTGGGTGTCAGAACCTACATGGGGTAGTGTCATTTTATGAGTGATATGTTGTAGTTGTAGACGAACAAATGGAGGTACAGTTCGTGCATTTCATCGGATTTTGAAAAGGATAGCGTTTTTCTGACGAATCGACAAATTCTCTGGCGAAGGGTGTTGTTCCAGCGTTCCACATGAGAAGTTTCCCCGGATTCTTTTCCCACCATCTTGTGTTTGCCTGTATCAATAACCGCGGCGTATGCCTCCCAAAAATCGCTGAACGTTCGGCATTTTCGATATTCAGGCGGAATCAGTTCCCAAAACCGCCGACAAGATTGTTCGCTTCGGTCGCCGATGAAAAAAGAGACAATTTGACGTGTTCTGCGGCAAAGTGCTATCCAAACCCAGCGTTTAAAGTCTTTGCAATAGACAAAAGACCATAATTCATCCAGTTCGAGAACGTCTTTTTTCTTGGCCGGAAGCAACGTGGTCACGATGTCGGGAAGGGACTGCGCTTTTTTTTTATCCACCTCAGAGCCGTTTGGTGACTGATGCCAAAGGTTCTGGCAAGACCCCGTGACGAACTGCGTTCTTGGGCCGCCCTGACGACCATTTCTTTAAATTCCTCGCTTTTCCGAAGCGTTTGAAACACCCCGCCGAAGCCGCAAGCCTTGCATTTGTACTTCGGATTGCCTGATGCGTTCGACCCGTTTTTCACAATGTGTTCAGAGCCACATTTATGGCAGCATTTTACATCTAATACCATTTCATAAAGTTTGACGCAAAAATACCAAATCACCCCCAAAATGACACTACCCTACATGGAACTTGTTGGCAAGGAAAATTCAAACTTATACTGGAAATGGAATCTCGGGCTGGAAGGGCAAAAGGGGTGGCAGGATATTTCGAACTATCAAAACAATGGCGGTACTGCGGGCGCACAACTGGCTCAGGACGAATTCGATATTGCTCAGATATTTTATTTTGCAAGACTGACTGCCACCGTCAAGGAGCGCCTCACCACCGAGTTGGCGATCAGCCTGAATGAGTATAGATATTCATACACAGGGTCATCCGAAGGCAACCGAAGATTTGCTGACCAATGGATGCCCCGCTTCGCCCTGAGTTACTTGATCACTCCCGACTTTGCGATTCGCGCTACGCTGAGTCGCGGTTACTCTGCTCCCACACTTGCCGAAATCAGGCCGTCCAACAATGTGATTAATACATCGCTTCAACCTGAATCGGGCTGGAACAGAGAAATCGGCTTTCGGCTAACGACATGGAAAGACAGACTACAAGTAGATGCGTCTGTGTTTCGTTATGATTTGACGAATGCCATCGTGCGCCGGTTAGACCAAAGTGGGGCGGAGTATTTTGTAAACGCCGGAGGCACAAAGCAAACTGGTGTAGAGTCATTCATCACGGCATGGCTGCTCGCGCCAAAAAGGACAGGTGCAATAAGAGCGATACAGATGACCGGAAGCTATACCTACAGCCACTTTCTATTCAGTAATTATCAGGACGCAACTACGGATTATTCAGGCAACAGCCTTACAGGCGTTCCGCAGACTGTGATGGTATTGGGAATAACAATGCGGTTCCCGCATGATGTCAGTTTGTTTGTGGAATCAAACTCTACTGCTCGTTTGCCATTGAATGACGGCAACACTGTGTATGCCAGCAAATACAATTTGTTGCAAGCAAAAGTGCGCTGGACGGGACTTCGGGTAAAAAGAGTTGGGATAGAGATGTTCGCAGGTGCAGACAATATCCTGAATGAAAAGTATAGTCTGGGGAATGACATCAATGCCTTTGGAGGGCGATATTTCAATGCAGCCGCCCCTTTGAATTTTTATGGAGGGGTGAATTTCAGTTTTCGACTTGAGCAACGTCGTGCTTTCATTTTTTAAAGGTCTTCTCCATCAATGGTTCGTGAATAAATCAAGCGGCCAATTGGACATAGCTATTTGAGAATAAAAGCTATTTGATTTTAGGGTTGTTTTTATACCTCGCGCCGTCAAGTTTTGGGCATGGCTGCAATCGCAATCTGCCCAAAATCATGGGCATCAATCATGGCCATTTGACAAATCCTAGCGAATCAAGGTATAGTCAACGCAAATCAGCCCCTGTGCCCAGGGGCTTGCCCGGCTAAGCAAAGCGGACGGGGCTGATTTGCGTTGACTATAATATGTTTTCAGTTCTGCCATCGAGAAAGAGCCTCGCACTTCTTTGTTGACGGGCAACCAGTGGGCAGTCTTAGCCACGGATATTGCCCCCAGCGCGAGGTTGAAGCGGTTTTCCAGTGTGGTTTTGTCGGTGCTTTGGCAATGGGTGAACCCGGCACATTGCTTGGCATCGCGGAAGATGAGCTCGATTTGGAAGCGCAAGGCGTATCGCTCCAGAATCCAGGCTCAGTCTCTTCGGTGTCGGTACAGAAATACAGTTTGTGGCTTTGGACTGAGTCATCTGCCCTGGGGTGCTCTACCGAGACAAGCATGACGATTCGTTTGAGACATTTGACCCAGACCTTGCCCGCCCGGACTTTCATGCCGTTGTTGGCATCCCGCCAACGACCCAGCGGAGTGAGGGCAAGGGCGAGCACCCATTCCACCGCCTGTTGTTGGCGAGGACGACAACAACGGCAAAAAAAATTGTAGAAGCGGTTTTGGGGGGAGTCGGCCGCTTGCGGCGGAGCGAGGGGTTTTCCGCTTGGCATCTCGCGACGGGAATGCGAGCGGTTCGTTGTTTTTAAATCCAAATCATAATACTTATTTCATCGTCGCTTTCAAGCACTTCTTTCTTCCTTATTTCTGCTTTTAGTGGCAGTAGATAGGTATTGTGTTTTTTGTCAAACCAAATAGCAGTGTCCCATTGACTCTTTCCAATTTTTGCTCTTGCTTTCATTCGCCCCAAACCTTCTTCTTGCCATTTCAAATTTTCTCTTATTTCAAGCGCCATGTCGGTAGGTAGCGATACGAAATACCAACCATTTGGCCCTGCGTACTGCCACATTTTTGCCAAAAATTCATATTTGATTTTTCCTTCCATAGCAATCGATTTTTCTAGGTTCAAATTTTGCCTTGCTTGGTGTTTTCACCAGCCAGAAGCACCTCGAGTGGCCGGGCTTGCATGAGTGACGGCCAATCCTTACCGTACTACCAGAAACGCTTCGGGAAGGGCTGAAAATGGCAAAAATTGTAGGGGAGATTTTTGGGGTGCGAGTTAGACCAATTTGGCGCTTTTGCTGTTCTTGCCCCGCAGCACAACCGCCTTCGCAGCCTTCATCGGAATGGCCACGCATTTCTTCTCCATGTAGTTCAGCATTTTGAGCATCAATGCTTGTGCGGCATTGTCAAGTTCGGCGAATTCTTTTCCAAAAACTTCATTCACAGCGCGTTCTTTCACGGCACGCACCTCGTCAGGGATGTGGGCAAGCGCCCGCTCCACTTGTCGCTCGTGCCACAGTTCGCGGTAGGCAAGGATGCGCCGTTCGATGATGTCGCCCGCTTTGAGGCGCTCTCGCTCGCGGTGGGCGAGGTTTTCGTTTGCGACGGTTTTCAGAGATTCTATTTCAACAAAATGCACGGGGTGTTCGCTCACTATTCGCTTGTCCACGTTGTTCGGCACGGAAAGGTCAACCACCGTTTTGCGGGACGTTTCGCTAGCCAGAAGCGAGCGATACAACGCGGGTGTCACCACGGCTTGCGTCGCTCCCGTGCAGACGACGAGCGCGTCGAAACCTTCGGAGTAATGTTCCAGCGCATCGAAGGGCAGGGCGCGACCGCCGAGTGTGGCGGCGAGGTGTTCGGCTTTCTCGAGCGTGCGGTTGAAAACAGTGACGTTACGGTAGCCGTTTTTGGCCAAAAACTTGGCAAACAAAGCGTTCGTTTGCCCCGCGCCGATGAGAAGGATACGAGCGTCTTTTGCCAAACCCGTTTTTTGCATGGCCGAAAAAGCCAACGCCACGACTGAAAGGGCTTTTTCGCCGATAGCCGTTTGGGAATAAATCTCTTTGGCCGTCTCGATGGTGAAGCGCATCAACAAACGCAGGTGGTCGCCCGTAAGGTGCCAAGCGTGGTTGCGGTCGTAGGCCTCCCGAAGCTGACGAACGATTTCGCGCTCGCCGACCACGAGACTATCCAAAGAACCCGCTACCTCAAAGAGGTGGCGGACGGCTTCCGCGCCATGCAGTAGGCGCATTTTATCCGCGATGGCATCCTGAACTTGCTCCGACAAATGGGGGCAAATTTCTTTCAACACGCTAACGGGCAGATCGTCGCTCGCTGGAGCAGCACTGTAAAAAAGGAAAACCACCCGATTGCAGGTGGAGAGGTATAGAAGTTCTTCCCAGCCAAATCGGGCTTTCAATGCCCTTAGGGTTGCAGGTGTGTTGTCGCCCGGTATCACGAGTTGCCCGATGGTTTCCAAAGGGGCATCGCGGTGCGTCAAAGTGAGGATGTGGTAGCCGTCGAGCATGGCTTTTGTTCAGATTGTCGAGGGTGTATTTCTCAAAATTGACGTAAAAGTAGTAGGCGAGGTTGCAGTCCACTGTCACACCATTGTCAACGGGCGGGCGGGCAAGAAATTTGGAAAGCGTCTAAACGGCTGCGCTACCTTTGCGGCCATGACTGATAAGCTCCGCGCCTACCTCTATCTGCATTTTTGCGTCCTTATTTGGGGTTTCACAGCTATTTTGGGCAAGTTGATTTCGTTGCAAGCGTTGCCATTGGTGTGGTGGCGGGTGTTGATTTGCTGCGTCACGTTGATTTTGCTGCTTCCCTTCAAGCACATATTGGGGCTGACACGCGCGATGTTTCTGCGTTTGTTGGGCGTGGGTGTTTTGGTTGGTATCCATTGGCTGTGTTTCTACGGTGCCATCAAAATCGCCAATGCATCGGTGGCCGTTGCTTCCATGGCCACCACCTCGTTCTTCGCGGCCCTGACCGAGCCATGGCTGTTGCGACAAAAGGTGAAGTGGTACGAGCTCGCGCTCGGCATTTTCATCCTGCCGGGCATGGCCTTGGTGGTGGGCCACATTGATTGGACAATGCGGCTGGGTTTTGCCGTTGGCATTTTGGGAGCCTTGCTCGCTGCCGTTTTTACGGCATTGAATAAAAAAATTTTGGAAGAAAAAACGCCGCCCCCACCTTTGGTGATGAGTTTCGTGGAACTCTTCGGAGGGCTGGTGGTGACTTCTCTCTCGCTGCCTTTTGCCTTGGCCCACACCCCCGAACTGACGGTGATGCCAGCGCGTTGGGATTGGGCATGGCTGGGTGTGTTGGCATGGGTGTGCACGTTGCTCCCTTATTACCTTACGTTGCTGGCCATGCGCCACATTTCCGCGTTTGCCACCAATCTTACCATCAACCTCGAACCCGTTTATGGCGTTTTACTGGCAGCAGTGCTATTCCATGAGCATAAAGACCTAAGCCCGGGGTTTTATTATGGTGTGCTTATCATCATATTGGCTGTGTTCGGGCATCCGTTTTTGAAAAAGAAATTCTCGAACGAACAATAGCTGCGTGAATGGGACACGCTTAAAAAGGGTATATACTTCGCTCCGTTAGGTTTTGGGCATGGCTAAAAGCGCAATCTGTTCAAAATCAGGGACATCAATCATGGTCATCTGACAAATCCTTGCGAATCAAGGATAAAACGCGAATCGGGGGTTGAGACAAAATACCGAAAACGTGTCCTATTCAGGCGGTGATTTCAAATCATCTCTCGAGCGAATGCTTGAATATCAGACATTAAAGAACTTCAACCCCTAATTCGGATATAAAACTATCAACAACCGCTCATGCTTTTAAAATGGCTTTTCACTCTGTTGGCAATCGTATGGCTTTATCAAGCACTGCGCCCCATGCTTTTCCCGCCAAGGCCACGTCAGGCTCCCCCGCCGCCGCCGCCAACTTTCCACGCGCAACATCACAATGTGCAAAAGACCCGTCCTGAAGACGACGGAGAATACATTGATTACGAAGAAATAAAATGACGCGCCCACAGGACATACCGTCACTTCGCCATTCCCCTTACCACTCGCTGCTCATGCTCGACATTCTGTATAAAGACCACCAACTCATTGTCCTGAATAAACCACCGGGCACTGCGGTGCAACCCGACAAAACGGGCGATGTGCCGCTGCAAGCACAGGCAGAGTCATACTGTCGGCAGCCGCTTCATTTGGCGCATCGCCTCGACCGCCCTGTGAGCGGGGTGGTGGTTTTTGCCAAAACAAAATCGGCTATGGCGGCACTCACAGAACAGTTTCGCGGCCGCTCGGTAGTGAAAACCTATCTGGCGGTCGTTCAAAATATGCCGCCCACCACAGAGGGCACCCTCGTTCATTTTCTTAGAAAAAACGAGGCAAAAAACATCAGTGTTGTCACGACTGAATCAGACTCCCGCGCCGAACGAGCGGAGCTCCGCTACCGACTTGTAGGCAGCAGCGAACGGTATCATTTGCTCGAAATAGAGTTGATAACGGGGCGGCATCACCAGATTAGGGCGCAGCTGGCCGCCATCGGATGCCCCATAAAAGGAGATGTCAAGTACGGATTCCGGCGTGGCAATCGCGACCGCTCCATCCATCTTCATGCGTGGAAACTGGCATTCCGGCACCCCGTGTCGGGCGAGGAGATAAATCTGGTGGCCAAGCCCGCCGCTTCCGACCCGGTTTGGTCGGCCTTGCTTGACAGCGATTAGCACTCCACCAAATTCACCGACACCGCCAACCCGCCGTCAGCCGTTTCCTTGTACTTTGTGTTCATGTCGGCAGCCGTCTCCTTCATCGTTTTGATGACCGCGTCGAGGCTGACTTTGGCTTTCGAGGGGTCGCTTTCGAGGGCAATTTGACTAGCGGTGATGGCCTTGATAGCGCCCATCGTGTTGCGCTCGATGCAAGGAATCTGCACAAGGCCGCCGATGGGGTCGCACGTCATGCCAAGGTGGTGCTCCATCGCGATTTCAGCCGCCATCATCGCTTGTGCGTAAGAGCCGCCCAGGCACTCGGTCAATGCGCCCGCTGCCATCGCGGACGACACCCCAATTTCTGCCTGACATCCCCCCATGGCCGCAGAAATCGTCGCTCCTTTTTTGAAAATGCTGCCCAACTCACCCGCCGTCAAAAGAAACTTCACAATATCGGCATCGCCCTGAAAAAGGTCGCTGAAACAAACATGGTACATCAGCACGGCAGGAATAACGCCCGCCGCACCATTGGTCGGAGCGGTCACCACTCGCCCAAAAGCGGCATTTTCCTCATTCACCGCCAACGCGAAGCAACTGACCCATTTGAGCGTTTCCTGAAAAGTGTGCCCGCCCCGGCTGATTTGAAAAATCCAATCTTCCACACTGCGGTAGGGTCTGTCTTTCAATAATTTGTGACTCAACGGTGCGGCGCGACGGGCCACATCAAGTCCGCCGGGCAACACCCCGTCGGTGTGGCATCCTTTGAAAATACAATCCCTCATCACCTGCCAGATGTTGAGCAAATCCGCGCGAATCTGCTCCGGCGAACGCCAAACAAGCTCATTCCGAAACACGATGTCAGAAATATTTTGCTCCTCCTGCACACACCATTGGCGCAGCTCCTCCCCTCGGTCAATAGGAAAAGGCAAATGGGTGTCGGAGCCTTGATTTTGCTCCCCTTCTTTCACCACAAACCCACCGCCCACAGAATAATAGGTGTGGCTCTCGCCTTCCCCGTTATGATAATAAGCCCTGAAAATGAGGCCGTTGGCATGATATGGCAAGGTCTGGCCAAAGTGAAAAACCACGTCGCGCTCAGGGTCGAACGGCACGTCGCACTGGCCTCCCAAGCGAATCTTCTTGCTCCGGTGAATTTGCTCAAAATTCGCGGACACATCCTCTACAGGAATCGTCACCGGGTCGTCGCCATTCAGCCCAAGCAACACGGCGAGGTCGGTGCCATGTCCTTTGCCCGTTTTTGCAAGCGAGCCATAGAGCTCCACTTGGACGGAAGCAACTTGCCTCAAATTGATTTCTCTTAAAAAACGCTGCGCGGCGCGCCAAGGCCCCATCGTGTGCGAACTCGAAGGCCCTATGCCAATTTTGAAAATGTCGAAAACGCTGATGCGCTCCATAACAAGAAGGGGAGGTGAATGGAAATAATTGCTCGCCGAAGACCCAGCAAAAGCAGGGCGAATGTAGGGGAAAAGTGATTTTGGAAAGCGCGTGAATTACCTACCTTCGCCCAACGAATTTTCGCTTGCTCAAATTTTCTCCTAAACAGCGTTTTCAGGATGAAATCCCCGTCCTGCAAATCCTGTAAATCCTGTCCAAAAATGCTCAACAAACGCATCAGCAAAGTCGCCGTCCTCGGCTCCGGCCTCATGGGAACCGGCATCGCCGCCCACCTCGCAGGCTGCGGCCTCGAAGTCCTCCTGCTCGACCTCGCCACGGAAGGCAACAAAAATAAGATTGCTTCCGATTCGCTTCAAACAGCCTTGAAAGCCAAACCCGCGCCGTTTTACGACAACAAATTCGCCTCGCGCATCACGGTCGGCAATTTCGACGATGACTTTCCGAAAATAAAAGACTGCGACTGGATAATCGAAGTCGTGGTGGAGCGCCTCGACATCAAAAAGCAGATTTTTGAAAAGGTAGAAAAATACCGTGCCAAAGGCTCGCTCGTCACATCCAACACCTCCGGCATCCCCATCCATCTGATGGCCGAGGGCCGCAGCGACGACTTCAAAAAGAACTTTTGCGGCACCCACTTTTTCAACCCGGTGCGCTATATGCGCCTGCTCGAAATCATCCCCACGCCCGACACCGACCCGGCTGTGACAGAGTTCTTTATGCACTACGGCGACGTGATTTTGGGCAAACAAACCGTGCTGTGCAAAGACACGCCCGCTTTCATCGCCAACCGCGTCGGTGTGTATGCGATGGCAAAAATCTTCCAACTCACCCACGAACTCGGTGTCGGCATAGATACGGTGGACGCGCTCACCGGCCCGGCCATCGGTCGCCCGAAAACCGGCACTTTCCGCCTCGCCGATTTGGTCGGCATGGACACTGCCGTTCACGTCATCAACGGGATGAAGCAAAACGCGCCCGACGAGCAAATTTCAAAAATGGAAGTGCCGAAATTTTTGAACTTCCTCGTCGAGAACAAGTTTTTCGGAAACAAATCGGGTCAGGGTTTTTACAAAAAAACGGCGGAAAAAGACGCGAAGGGCCGCCCCGTGATTTTGGCTCTAAACCTCGAAACCCTCGAGTACGCCCCCAGCCAAAAAGAGAAGCTGCCCATCCTCGAAACGACCAAACAAATTGACGAACTACCCCGCCGCATCAAGGCCGTTTTTAAAGCCGACGACAAGGGGGCGCAATTCTTGCAACGCTCTTTCCTCGGCCTGTTCGCCTACGTCTCCAACCGCGTCCCGGAAATTTCCGACACCGTTTATGCGGTGGACGATGCGCTCCGCGCGGGCTTTGCCTGGGAGGTCGGGCCATTCCAGTATTGGGACATGGTCGGCGTTTCAGCAGGCGCAGAACTCGCTGAAAAACAAGGAGAAAAGATTGCCACATGGGTGAAAGACATGATTGCCGCAGGGCATAATTCTTTTTACAAAGTCGAAAACGGTCAGCGCCTTTGTTACAATCCCACCAGCAAAAAATACGAACCCCTCCCCGGCGGCGAGGCCTTTATCATCCTCGACACTTATCGCTCGAACAAGCCCGTTTACTCGAACGCCGAATGTACTTTGCACGACATCGGCGACGGCGTTTTGTGTCTCGAATTTCACTCCAAAATGAACGCCATCGGCGAAGGCATTTTGCGAGGCATCAACGACTCGATTCAAATCGCCGAAGAACAAGGCTGGAAAGGCATGGTTATCGGCAACAACGCCCAGAACTTCACCGTCGGCGCCAACCTGATGATGATTGCGATGATGGCTTACCAACAGGAATGGGACGAACTGAATATGGCGGTCAATATTTTCCAGCAAACTTCGATGCGGATTCGCTACTCGGCTGTGCCTGTGGTGATGGCGACGCAGGGCTACGTCTTCGGCGGTGGCTGCGAATTTTCGATGCACGCCGATGCGGTGGTGGCGGCTGCCGAAAGTTACATCGGCCTCGTGGAAGTCGGCGTGGGCATTATCCCCGGCGGCGGCGGCACGAAGGAATTTGCCGTGCGCCTCTCCGACGAAATCTCGAAAGAGGGCGATGTACAGATTCCGCGCCTGATTGACAAATTCAAAACTATCGCCACCGCGCAGGTCGCCACTTCGGCCTACGAGGCTTTCAACTACGGCTACCTGCTGCCGACGAAAGATTCGGTCGTCCACAACGCCGCCCGCAACATCAGCGAGGCCAAAAAGAAAGTGCTAGAACTCGCCGCCGACTATGTGAAGCCCATCCCCCGCAAAGACGTGTACGTGTTGGGCCGCACGGGTCTCGGCGCGCTCTACATCGCTGCGCACTCCCTGAAACTCGGCCATTACGCCAGCGAACACGACATCAAAATCGCCCAAAAAGTGGCCTACGTCCTCTGCGGCGGCGACCTCACCAGCCCGCAGACGGTGAGCGAGCAATACCTGCTGGATATTGAGCGCGAGATGTTCCTCTCGCTTTGCGGCGAGCAGAAGACGCTGGAAAGGATTCAGTTTATGCTGGAGAATGGGAAGCCGTTGAGGAATTGAACTGGAATCGCTAACAAGGATTTTTGGGGTAAACTTTTCCAAAACCCAATCATTGCTATGGATACCTACCTAATTGATAAACAATGTAAAATCATTCAAACTTTAATTGGGGATGCTAACCTTGATGAAGCGTTTTTGGTTTTAGGTGATTTTGTTGAAAAACTCAAAGACAATGAAATGTCGGACCAACTGACGCTTTTGAAATCTCGTTTTTCCAGAGAAAAAGATAAGTTTTTACTTGGCACAAAAAGAGCAGAAGAGGATATGAACGAGATTACAAAATCTCTCATTGACTTATTGGGGAAAGTGAAAAGGTTGGCAGTTGAAAATGCCAATTTGTCTGCTGTTACAAAATTGGAAGAGTTGACAAAGCGCGGGAATGAATCAGTCAGCACTTTAGATGAAGTTTCTCTATTGATGGCGGAGTCAAGGCTTTTAGAGATTGAAATTTTCTATCACAGTCCAGTTAGCAGGATGGCAATGAATGAAGAGCAATCAAGGCAAATGGGGCATCACATTCAGAGGTTTAAAGAGATTCTTGCGCGTTTGCGAAAAAATAATTCATAGACGCAATCAGATACGTTTGCAGAACTGCTCTGTCGAAAAACCCCTATTTTTGCACAAAAAGCGAACTCATGGACACACAATCTCGCCCAACTTCTACCCCGCTTCAAATTGGAGAAAACGTCCGCGACTGGATTGCCGCCTCGCGCGAGGGGGTGAGTTTAGGCTCTGTGCAATCCATGCTCAACCGTGACCCTTTCACCTTGCGCGAATGGGCACAACTGCTCGACATCCCGGAAAGCGGCTTGCGGCGACACTTGCAGACGGGCAAACCTTTGGGAAGAGTCCGTTCTGCGCAACTGCTTGAAATACTGTTGATTTTGCGCAGAGGGCTGGAGGTTTTTGAAGATGAAGAGCGTTTTCTGCGCTGGCTTTCCGCTAAAAGCACCGCACTCGGCGGCGTTGCGCCAAAAGAATTGTTGGACAACTCATTCGGGATTCAACTGGTGCGGGATGAATTAGGTCGAATCGAATATGGCATCCTCGCATGAAAGTATTTCGGCTCTGCAAGGCAAAATACAACGGCGACCTTTCGGGCAAAGGCGCTGAGTTGTTTGGCGGGCGTTGGAATAACAAGGGTGTGGCCTTGCTTTATACTTCCGACTCGGTTTCACTTTGCACATTGGAAGTTGTAGTTCACTCCGAGCAAGGCGACGTGCCTCGCAACTACGTTTTACATACGCTTGAAATACCTGATGACTTGCCAATTTTGGAAGTAGCAGCTGAAAACTTGCCTCTTGATTGGCGCACTTTCCCACATTCTGAGGCGGCGCGGCGTATTGGAGACCGATTTGTGAAAGAAGGTAAAGCCGCAATTTTGAAAGTGCCGTCAGCCGTCGTCCCCAATGACTTCAACTATTTGCTGAATCCTGCTCACCCAGATTTTTCGAGGATAAAAATCACAAAAACAGAAGTTTACGAGTTTGACGCACGGCTTTTCACTTAACTGTGTGAATAAACAAACACTCCATGACAAAAAAAGTCGCCACCGTCCTCTCCACCGTCGGCCATCCGTTCTTGTTGTTGCCGGTGGTTTTGTCGTTGCTGACGCTTCGGCAACTTCCTTTTGAAAAAGCGTGGCCGCGTTGGCAGCCATCTGTTAGAGCGTTGAATTGCCCGAAAATCACTTATTTTTGCAAAAAAATAAAGTTATGGAAATGCAAGCCAGCCCAAAACTCAGCCCCTTGCAGTTGGAATTGCTGAAGGTGTATTCCTTCAACCCGACAGAGGAAGAACTTTTGCAAATCAAGGAAATACTCGCCCGCTTTTTCGCAAAGCGATTCACCGACCGCGTCGCACAGGCTGCCGAAGCCAAAGGTGTCACAGATGACGACCTCGACCGATGGTTGAACGAAACCAATCAATGATATGCGCATCGTCCCGGACACCAATGTTTTCTTGGTTTCGGTGCTTCCCAAGCACAAATATTGGTGGGTGTTCCAAGCCTTGCTCGACCAAGAATATGAACTATTGGTTAGCAACGAAATTCTGACTGAATATTTAGAAAAATGTGTTGAAAAGTATGGGTTGGATGCTTCGGAAGAGAAACTGGATTTCCTGGTGGACTTTCCCAATGTCTCACTTGTAACGCCGTCATATCATTGGCAACTTATTCATTCCGACCCTGACGATGACAAGTTTGTGGACTGCGCCGTAGCGGGAAATGCTGATTTCATCGTGACCAATGACGGTCATTTTAAGGTGCTGAAAGACATTCAGTTTCCCCGCATAGAAGTGTTGAGTATTAACGAGTTTGAGCAATTGTTACTTGAGCGGCGAAAAATTAGCACTTAAAAAATATGCTCTTCATCGAACTCCATTCACAAACACTCCATGACAAAATCCACCGCCACCATCCTCTCCACTGTCGGCCACCCGTTCGTTTTGCTGCCGGTGGTTTTGTCCTTGCTGACAGTTCGTCAACTTCCTTTTGAAAAAGCGTGGCCGGCATTGGCAGCCATTTGGGGAAGCCTGGCTGTCATGGGCGCGTTTTTGATTGTCAAAAAAAGAAAAGGCAAAATCTCCAACTGGGATGTGTCGGTGCAAAGCGAGCGCGCCCGAAATATTTATCGCCCTGTGTTGATTTTACTTTTGGCGGCAGCGGCCTTGCTCTACTTTTTTCGCCAGCCGTTTGTGGGCGAAACGCTGTTTTTTGCCCTGCTCATGGCCGTTTGTTATGCCATCAACACCAAAATCAAAATCTCGCAGCACACGCTGATAGTGACATACTTGGGTTTTCTGGTGCTTTCGGCTAACCTCTGGGCAGGCGTGGCGATGCTGATTTTTGCGCCCTTCGTCGCTTGGTCGCGGGTCGTGTTGGGGCGACACACCCAATTGGAAATTTTGGTCGGCGGATTGGTGGCGACGGCTTTCGGGATAGCGCATATCGGCCTGTTGGGCTAACATTTCAAAAGCATCCTTGCTTCGCCTGAATGCTTTCTTTCACGACAAACACAAATGGCCGCCCGGACACACGAGCGGCCATTATCACTTTTTGTTTTTGGCATTTTCAAAGCACCTCCGCCACATCATGCATCGGCAGCCCGAACGCATCGGCCACGCCCTGATAGACCACTTTGCCACCCACCACGTTGAGGCCAAGCAATAGCTCCTGATTCTCTTTGCAGGCTTTTTGCCAGCCTTTATTGGCTAATTGGATAGCGTAGGGAAGTGTTGCGTTAGTCAGCGCCACGGTCGAGGTGAACGGCACCGCACCCGGCATATTCGCCACGCAGTAGTGCACCACGTCGTCAATGATATAGGTAGGGTCGGCGTGCGTAGTAGCTCTTGTGGTCTCGAAGCTGCCCCCTTGGTCCACTGCCACATCCACCAACACGGCACCGGGGTGCATGAGTTTCAGCATATCGCGGGTGATAAGTTTAGGTGCTTTGGCTCCCGGAATTAGCACGGCACCCACGATGAGGTCAGTGTCCTGAATGAGGCGGCGAATGTTGTATTCGTTGGAGAACATGGTGACCACATTGGCGGGCATCACGTCGTTCAAGTAGCGCAGGCGATTGAGGTTCGTGTCAAGTATCACGACTTGAGCGCCCAAGCCAGCAGCCATTTTGGCCGCTTGTGTGCCCACCACACCTCCGCCGATGATGAGTACTTTGCCGGGAGGCACACCAGGTACCCCGCCCAACAACACCCCGCGACCTTTCACGGGTTTTTCCAAATACTTCGCACCCTCCTGAATCGCCATGCGCCCGGCAACTTCCGACATCGGAATGAGTAGGGGCAACTGACGGTCTTTGGTTTCCACTGTCTCATAGGCGAGGCAAACGGCACCACTTTTTATCATGGCACGGGTCAGCTCTTCGCTGGACGCAAAGTGGAAATAAGTGAAAATCAATTGGTTGGGCCGACAACGCGGATATTCTTCCGCGATGGGTTCTTTCACCTTCATTATCATTTCGGCGATGGCCCACACCTCGTCGGCGGTTTGTAAAATTTTCGCGCCTGCCTCGATGTAGTCGCTGTCTTCAAAGCCGCTGCCGATGCCCGCCGTGCTTTGCACATACACCGTATGCCCCCGGCGGGTCAATTCCAAAGCCCCGGCAGGGGTGAGCGCCACGCGATTTTCGTTGCTTTTAATTTCTTTTGGTACACCAATTATCATGTCTGATTGATTTTAGTTGGTAAAAAAATTTAAGTCGGAAAAGCGGGCAAAGGTAAAAAAGGGTTTGAAGGTTTGAAGGTTTGGGGGTTTGAAGGTTTCTGGTTTGAGGGTTTGAAGGTTTGAAGGTTTGAAGGTTTGGGGGTTTGAAGGTTTGGGGGTTTGAGGGTTTGAAGGTTTCTGGTTTGGGGGTTTGAGGGTTTGGGGGTTTGAGGGTTTGAAGGTTTCTGGTTTGGGGGTTTGAGGGTTTGAGGGTTTGAGGGTTTGAAGGTTTGGGGGTTTGAGGGTTTGAAGGTTTCTGGTTTGGGGGTTTGAGGGTTTGGGGGTTTGAGGGTTTGAAGGTTTCTGGTTTGGGGGTTTGAGGGTTTGAGGGTTTGAAGGTTTCTGGTTTGGGGGTTTGAGGGTTTCTGGTTTGAAGGTTTCTGGTTTGAGGGTTTGAAGGTTTCTGGTTTGGGGGTTTCTGCCTGAACGGAAGTTCCATCCGGGCGTGTAGAAACCTTGTAGTGTCGTGTCTGGTCAATGCTCCGTGAATTGGTGAGTCAAATTTTTCCTTCATCGAGGCGTGAGGAAGGCGCAATACGGGATATTGTAACCGACGAACAACGCAGAGAAAGGGGGATTTGGGTCGCCATATTCATGGGCATTGACCGGACGCGGCACTAGCCTTTTTTCGCCAGCATCGGCAATAATACAAATTCAACCATTCCCGTATTTTCGCCGTCAGATATTTGTCACTCTTCACTAAACATATTCGCACGATGAACAGACCTCTCAGCAAAACATCACCTCTTGCAGTCCTGCTTTTTCTGGTTGGCATGACGCTTTGGCTTGGCTGTAAAAAAGACGACAAAAAAGGACCGGAGTGCAATATCTCTGGTGTCACCTTTGCCTATTCAGCCAATATCAAGGGTATTATTGACCGCCATTGTATTAGCTGCCACGCACCCGGCAGCGGTGTGTCGGGAGCAGACGTTTTCGATTTCACGAACTATGAGGCCATGAAACCCCATCTGGACGCTGGCCATGTGCTCGAAAGGGTCGTTATCAAGAAAGATATGCCTCAGGGCGGCGCCATGACCCAAGCCGAGCGCGATAGTGTGAACTGCTGGATTCAGGCAGGCTATCCGAAAAATTAAGTTTGAGGGTTTCTGGTTGAGGGCTTAAAAGTTAACGAGCAACCAGAAACCTTCAAACCTTTTTCAAGGATTCTCTCTACTTTTGCCCAAATTACTAAATCCCCGCGCCGAAAACCGAGCGCATAGTGTTACTGAGAAACAATGAAGGTTTCGCTGAATTGGCTTCGAGATTTTCTCGACTTAGATAAAACACCCTCTGAAATCGCCGACATACTGACATCGCTGGGACTGGAAGTGGAAGGTTGGGAAACCGTGCGACCCTCGCCTGTTGATTTGGATAAAGTACTGACGGGCAAGGTGTTGGAATGCGAACGCATACCTGAAACCGACCACCTCACAGCCACCAAAGTAGATGTCGGCGATGGTGTCGTCCGCTCCATCGTGTGCGGTGCGCCCAATGTGGCCGCAGGGCAAAAGGTCTTCGCCGCCCTGCCCGGCGCCAACGTTTTCAGCAAAGACGGCCAACTCTTCCAAATCGGCGAACGCAAAGTCAAAGGCGTGCCTTCGCAGGGCATGATTTGCGCCCAAGACGAACTCGGCATCGGCTCCGACCACTCCGGCATCATGGTTTTGCCCGCCGACACGCCACTCGGCATCACCGCCGCCGCCTATTTCAAAAAAGATTCCGACACCGTCATCGAAATCGGCCTCACGCCCAACCGCGCCGATGCCACCAACCATCTTGGCGTGGCGAAGGATTTGGCGGCTTATTTTCGGGTTCAGGAAAATCGGGAAGTGCAAATTCACCAACCAAAGGTTGACTTTCCTTCTACTGTTGGCCTTCCTCCATTTCCTGTCAAAGTTGAGAATTCGGAAGCTTGCCCACGCTACACGGGCATTTTGATTAAGAACCTGCGCGTCGCTGAAAGTCCCGACTGGCTCAAAAACCGCCTCCTTGCCGTCGGCCAGCGCCCCATCAACAACGTGGTGGACATCACCAACTACATCCGCACCGAACTCGGCCAGCCGCTCCACGCTTTCGATTTGGCAGAAATAAAAGGCCTGAAAATTTTGGTAAAAACCCTGCCCGCCGGAACGCCTTTCAAAACCCTCGACGAGGTGGAGCGCAAACTTTTCGCCGAAGACCTGATGATTTGCGACGGCGAATCCACACCTATGTGCATCGGCGGCGTGTTTGGCGGCTTCACGAGCGGCGTTTCCGAAAAAACGACCGATATTTTCCTCGAAAGTGCCTATTTCGACCCAAAATGGATTCGCCGTTCCATGTTGCGGCACGGCCTGCGCACCGATGCGGCTTGGTCGTTTGAAAAAGGCGTTGACCCGAATGGCTGCCGTCACGCACTCGAACGCGCCGCCCAACTTCTCGTCGAAATTGCCGGCGGCGAAATCGCTTCCGAAGTCGTGGATATTTATCCAAACCCCATTCAGCCCGCCCGTGTGACTTGCGAGTATGCCCGCGTGAACGCTCTGATTGGGGAAAACTTGCCAAAAGAACGAATCAAAAAAATCCTCGCCGCCCTCGAAATCGGCGTTGAAAATGAAACGGATACGAGTTTCACAGCCGTCATTCCCACCAACAAACCCGACGTGACCCGCGAGGCCGACGTGGTGGAGGAAATCCTGCGCGTGCACGGGCTGGACAATGTGCCCATCCCGACGCAAATCCGCAGCAGCATGGAAATCACCCAGCGCCCCAGCCCCGACGCGGTGCGCAACCTCGCTTCGGAGTTTCTCGCCGCCAACGGTTTCAACGAGTGCATGGGGATGTCGCTTTCCGACTCGACCTACTATCTTGGCGATGGCGCGACGCTTCCTTTTGAAAAAGAGCAACTTGTGTTCATCCACAACTCAGCGAATCAGGGGCTGGACTGCCTCCGCCCGACAATGCTGTTCAGCGCGTTGGAGGCTGTTCAAAGAAATCAGAAACGGCAAAATCCTGATTTGAGGTTGTTTGAGTTTGGGAAAGTTTACTCTCGAACAACGAACAATGAACAACGAACAACGGAAGAGGTCGCGCGCCTTAGCATCCTCCTTACGGGCGCCCATTCCGCCGAAAGTTGGCAGCCAGCCGCCAAGAAAAACGTTGATTTTTACACCCTGAAAGCCGTCGTTCAAAACCTGCTTGCCCGGCTCGGCGTGAGCGGTTTTCAGGAAACAGCCATTCAGGATACACCGTACCAATACGCTTTGAGGTACCATCGCGGGCCACAGGAAATCGTGACATTTGGCGCGGTGCAACCTGCTATTATGAAAAAAACGGACGTGAAAAACGCCGTGTTTTTTGCCGATTTCAATTTTGAAAACGTGCTGAAAGCAGTGGCGAGCAACAAGATACAATTCGTCGAACTCAACCGCTTCCCCTCCGTGCGCCGCGACCTCGCGCTGGTGCTCGACCGGAGCGTGACCTTCGCCGACATCCGGCAGTTGGCTAACAAAACGGCTAAAAAACTGTTAACTTCGATTAACTTGTTCGACGTGTTTGAAGACGAGCAAAAACTCGGCGCGGGCAAAAAGTCCTATGCCGTGAGTTTCATTTTTGAAGACCCCGAAAAGACCTTACAGGAAAAAGAAATTGACAGCCTCATGCAGCAATTGCAGCAGGCATTTGAAACGAAATTGAACGCGACGATAAGGAAAAGGGGGGGTTGAGGAGTTCGAGTGGTTTGAAGAGTTTGAGGAGTTTGTTTTTTCAAAAATACCCAAATTTCTCTAAGTCTTTCTAAACCAATAATCGTAAAAAGGCGCGGTTTTTGAAATTAGGGCGCTAACAAAATAACACGCTCAGTGTGACACCGTTATTTGGCACATTCAGCATTTTCCAATTAGCACTCTAATCAATAATCCGGCCATGGCAACCGAGCAAGCATATCATACCATACCAGTCACCGTCCTGATAGGCGGGCGGCCTTATTTGCTGAAAATCAATGCGGCAGACGAGGCGCTCGTACATCGGCTCGCCAAGGAAATCAACGATAAAACGGCCAATTTCAAATCGGCCCAGCCATCGAAAGATACACAGGACTGCCTTGCTATGGCGCTGCTCACTTACGCCGTCGAATTACACCGCAGCCGTCGTCAGGCTACCGTCAGGCCTTCTGAGCGGCAGTTGCAGACGGTATAAAGCCTTTCTTCCTCTTTCCTTTTTTTGTCGCGTTCCTGCCATTTCTGTACTAAACCGCTTGTTCTACTTGGGGCGCGGTTCGGCAGAATTTGCCGTGTTGTCTTGTCATTGCAAGCAAAATGACAAAAACAGCATAACATAGCCATACATTTACGGCGCGGCAAAACGAACAACACTTTGCGCTGCTCATCAGCGCGATTCACGCATAACTACGTTAACCACTTAATTGTCACTCAATATGGAAATAATAATAGGATTGGTAGGGCTGGTCGTTGGTGGCGTCATTGCATACTTTCTTGCTTCACAGAGCAACAAAAAGCAAGTAGAAGAGAGTAACCGCCAAGCCGACCTCGTCATCAAAGAGGCTCGCCTCACTGCCAAACGCCTCGAAGACGAGGCCACCGTGAAAGCGGAGAAAATTGTCGGCAAAGCAGAGGCAGAAAACGAGCGCATCAAGCAGCAGAAAATTCAGGAGGCCAAAGAGCGATATGCCCAAATGCGACAGGAGCTAGAGGAAGAAAAAACACGGCATCAGTTGAAGATGAAAGAGATGGAAATGGAGGTGATGTCGAAGCAAAAGGATTTGAAAGTGGAGCAAGACCTTTTTCAAAGTCGAATAGATGAGGTGGAGGCACGCAAGACAGAGCTGGACAACCGAGAAATGGAGCTGGACACCCTGCGCGAAAACTTGGACAAGCAACTCAAAATCGTGGCCAAGAAACGGGAAGAGCTTGACGCGGCGAATGAGGAACGCATCAAGGCGCTTGAAAGTATCGCCAAACTGTCGCAACAGGATGCCAGAGACCAACTGCTCGAACAGGTGCGTGCCAAAAGCGAGACGGAGGTCATGTCCATCGTGAAAGATGCCGTGAGCCAAGCCAAGCTGACTGCCTCGAAAGAAGCAAAAAAGATTGTGATTCAGACGATTCAACGCATGGCTGCCGAGTTCACCATCGAAAACACAGTCTCTGTTTTCAACCTTGAAAACGACGACATGAAAGGCCAAATCATCGGCAGGGAAGGCCGCAACATCAGGGCGCTCGAAGCAGCCACTGGTGTGGAGGTCATCGTGGACGACACGCCCGAAGCCATCGTCATCTCTTCCTTCGACCCCATCCGACGCGAAGTGGCACGCCTCTCCTTGCAGCGCCTCGTGGCCGATGGTCGCATACACCCTCAGCGCATCGAGGAAGTGGTGGCCAAAGTGAGCAAACAGCTCGAAGAACAGATTGTCGAAATCGGCGAACGCACCGTCATCGAGCTCGGCATACATGGCCTCAATCCCGCGCTTGTGCGCATGGTGGGCCGGATGCGCTTCCGCTCATCTTATGGTCAGAATTTGCTAAAACACAGCATAGAAACTGCGGAGCTCTGCTCCATCATGGCCGCAGAGCTCGGCCTCAATCCGAAACAAATCAAAATGGCCAAACGGGCTGGCTTGCTTCACGACATCGGCAAAGTGGCGGAAGAAGAAACCGAGCTCTCCCACGCACTTGTGGGCATGAAGATGTGTGAGCAATATGGCGAGCATCCGGTCGTGCTCAATGCGGTGGGCGCGCACCACGACGAGATTGAGATGAACAACATTATCTCTCCCATCGTGCAGGCCTGCGATGCCATCTCTGGCGCTCGCCCGGGCGCGCGCCGTGAAATTCTCGAAAACTATCTCAAACGCATAGGAGAGCTCGAAGACCTTGCCATGAGTTACGACGGCGTGGCCAAAGCATTTGCCATGCAAGCAGGACGCGAGCTGCGCGTCATTGTGGAAGCGGACAAAGTCACAGACCAATATGCGGACGATTTGTCGTTCATGATTTCGCAAAAGATTCAGGACGAAATGCAGTATCCGGGTCAGATTCGCGTCACAGTAATTCGGGAAAAACGGTCGGTGGCTTATGCGAGGTGATTTTTAGGGCTTTTTGCCACACAGGTTTTTCTTCGAAGAAGTGATACGAGTCGTTCGGATTTCAAGCCGAACGACCCGTTGTGATTTTGATAGTTCTGCACGATTTTCAAACCCCGCTCGACATCAACAAATGCTTTTTGAAGCAAACACTATTTTCGACACCCGTGTATTGGCCATAATTCGGGATACGGTCGTAGCCATTTTTTTGGTAGAGCGCGATGGCTTCCGGCTGCTGAAGCCCTGTCTCAAGGCAACAGGAATGTGCGCCCAACTCTGATGCCCAGTGTTCCAATTCCGATAAAACGCTTGACGCAATGCCCTTGCCTCGTAGTTCTGGGGATACAAACATTCGTTTTACTTCCATCACCCCATCTTCCAAGGGCTTGAAAGCGCCACAGCCAACAGCTCTGCCGTTCCAATAAGCAACCACAATATTTTTCAAACTATCAATTTTGTTGAATTGGGCATAGAAGGCATGGTCGTCGCCGTCGCGGGTGGCCAGTTCGGCATCAAGATGCCTCACGAGCGCCACGAAATCAGGATTGCTCGAATCCGTGCGTTTTATGAAGAGTGAGTTCATGTACCGATGCCTTCAAAATTTGCTAAAATTTGACCGCGCCACTATAAGTTCACTGCCTTCCCCTCCGCCAATTTGTCGTTTTTCCAGATGCCGCTGCGCAGCACTTGCCCTTGCTGGTTCTTGATTACCCCTTCTCCATTGCGCATATCGTCGCTCCAGTATCCGTGATAGGTATCGCCATTGCGCCAAGTGTAGGTTCCGTAGCCTTTGCGCTTGTTGCGCACGAAATCCCCTTCATAGCACTCGCCTTCAGGGTAGGTATAGACACCCTTGCCGTGCTTTTCTCCCTTTTCCCAGATGCCTTCATAGCGTGTGCCGTTAGCGTAAAAACCTATGCCGTAGCCATGTGCCTGTCCGTCTAGCACGCTTCCAAAATACAGTATGTCCACTCCCGAGGGGCTTTTAAATCTCAGTGCTGTTTTGCTTTGAAGTTCCTCCGATAACTGCTGCACTTGTTCTTTAAGGTCGGCAAGCAGCGCCTCTTTGAGTTGCAGCAAGCTGTCCTTCTGTTTGGCCAGCCCAAGATATTCGATGGCTTTATCCCGGACGGAATCGCGCAACAAAGCCATGTCCTGCTCTAAACCCCTCATTTGCCTGCGTAGCGCCATTACATCGTGTTGGCTCTGGTTTTCTTGCAGTCGGCTTTCTCGCACCTGTTTTTGCAAAAAAAAGTTGTGCTCTCGGCGAGCCGAGTCGGTTTGCCGCACCGCCGCAATTTCTTTCAAACGCGCCGCTCGAAATTCAGACGTGCCTATATCCGCTTGTAGCCATAAATCACTTGCGGCATCCCACTCTCCTGCCAGAAGCAGGCTATCGCTCAGCCTGATTTGTTGTTGCAATTCGGCATTTTGCAGCAAGTTGGTTAGTTCATTGCGTGCGCGATTCAATTGCTTTTGCTGCCGCCAAAAAAGCCACAAAACGGTAAAAAGCGCCGCAAAAAAGACGAAAGGTTTTATCTTCATCAGTCAGTGAATTTTATGACGTATTGGTCGGGTTTGCCAATACTGGTGAGGTTGTCCACATAAAGGCCTATCATAAGACCGCGCCCGTGGTCGAATTCAAATCCCGTGGCACCTCTCGTCCGAAAACGGTCAACATAACGCACCTCTGTGCGAATTGCGTCTAAAAAACGATATCCAAGGCCTACATAAAGGCGATTTTGATTGAAAGTGTTTAACACAACGTTTTTCCCGAGGTTCAACCCAATCTCGTTGGAGACCGCGACATACCAAGTTTTGTCGTCGTAAAAGTTGTTGCCATTGATGATGTAGCGAACCCGATAGCGGAACCGAAAACGAGAAAAAGCCCGCAACTCGTCACGCCCGGGTTGCTCTTGCCACCGCAGCTCATAGCGATAGCGCCAAGTATGCATCCATTTGCCATTTGCGGCACGTTGGTGATGGAAAAATTGAAAGGTGGTGCGCAGCTCGTAATAGTCGGGGCGCAACAGGTCCGACTCCTTTCCGAGGTATTCGTTGGTGTGCATATAGCCCAGCGGCGAGATGGATAGTCGCGCGTTTTTTGAAAACTGATAATGTACCCACGGGCGGATACTTTCTCGCAGGGGTTCGGCAAACATGTTGCGGTCATTAAGACCCGATTTGCGGCGATACACAAAGTCCAAGCCTACGCCCCACCGTTGGCGCTTGTCCAATTGATTGATTTCGGTTTTGCTCCAAAATACGTTGTGAGGATATATGACCTTGCGGTCTTGTGCATGAAGCGGGACGGAAAAAGACATAGTCAGCAACGTCGCACACAAGATGTTAGCTTGAATGGGAAGGCGCATTGGAATATAGATGTTTGAGTTGTAACGCAGCAAAGGTACCTCATTGACACGAACCAAACTCCCATTGGGATTGGGTAACGGCTTCATACCTCGCCCAACAAGAACCGCCGCGCCAGATTGAGAGCATACACGCCTGTCAACTGGATATTTTTGAGCCGGTCCCGGCCAAAGAGATGTTTGCGGGTCACGGTCCGCTTGCCATCGCTCACCGCCATCCATACTGTGCCAACGGGCTTATCGGGGGTGCCGCCACTTGGCCCGGCAATGCCTGATATAGCGAGCGCCGCATCCACGCCCAAGGCGCGGAGAGCGCCTTGAGCCATTTCGCGTACCGTCTCCTCGCTCACCGCGCCAAACCGGGTGAGCGTCTCTGGTCGCACACCCAACATTTTGGTCTTCATTTCATACGAATATGTGATGACAGACCCGGGAAAATAGGCTGACGAACCCGGGATAGTCGTAATCAGATGTGCCACATATCCCCCGGTGCAACTCTCCGCCGTGCCAAATTGCTTGCCCTGTTCCGCCAAAATTTTTCCCACCACTTGTGGCAACGAGTCGTCGTCGTATCCATACACAAGGTCGGGGAGAATAGCGGCCAACTCCGCGATTTTCACATTCAGCTCTGCCTCAATCTGCGCTTCCGTCTCGGGCGTGACGTCTCCCTCCCACATATCGGTCAGGCGCAACCGAACCTGACCAAGCGAAGGAAGATAGGCCAACTTGATATGAGGCGGCAGGGTGTCCTCAAAATCCTTGATACGAAGAGCGATGGCACTTTCTCCTTCTCCAGCGGTGAGCAAGGTGCGGTGTTTGACGGGGTGCGTGGGGAAGGTGGCGAGCAGCCGAGGGATGACCTCGTGAGTCATCAAGTATTCCATTTCAAAGGGGACTCCCGGGAGCGACACAAATACTTTTCCAGCGCGCTCAAACCACATTCCCGGCGCTTGCCCGACTTTGTTGGGCAACAGCACCGCCTTGTCGGGAAGTGTGGCTTGACCAACCATAGCAGGCGACACAGGACGACCTATTTTATTGAAATAGGCCACGATGCGGTCGTAAGTTTCTTGATGAAAAACCATCCGGGCATCAAAAATCTCTGCCAGTGTAGTCTTGGTCACATCATCTTTTGTGGGGCCAAGCCCCCCTGTCATTATCACCACATCGGCATCGGAAGCCGCGCGTTCAAGCGCTTGAGCAATGGCTTCGCGGCTGTCGCCCACGCTGCTTTTTCCTGTCACGCGAATACCTCGCAGCGTGAGTTCGCGGCCCATCCAAGCAGAGTTGGTGTCCACGATTTGGCCGATGAGAATTTCGTCGCCAATGAGAATGAGGTGTGCAGTCATGTTTTGATACAGATTGACAGTTTGTTCGTTTTAGGCGGATAGGTTCTCGTCGCCTGTTTTTTCAATAAAAACATTTTGTTTTGCCATAAAAACAAATTTGAAGTAAAAAGCCACTTATTTTTGCCCGTTTTCCAACAAAAATGACCTACGACGAATTTGGTTTTGAAGAATCAGTGCCTCAACCGGAATCGCCTTCCGAACCGCACGTCCCGATGCGACAGCAATTCCCATCGGCTGGCTCTGGCTACCTCGGTGGCACGAGCGACGGCTGGGAATACCGCACCGTGTTTGGCGGGTCAAAGTTGGCCTACACTTACGACATGGTAAAACAGTTTCTGCGCGAGGAAGGTTACGGGGACATTCCGCTGCCTGAAACGGCAGAAGAGTTGCGCTTGTTCAAACGGCCGCGAGGGCGGCAGCTGCAATTGTTTGTGGAGCGCGGCTATGTGCACAACCCCATCAAAATTCTTTTTCCCAACGACACGCGTCAACGCAACACCTTGATTTTGTGTGTTTACAATGAGAAAGCCCCTCAACACCTGTTGCGTTTTCATGGGGTCCGCCTGCACTCAAAATAAAAATCGCCGGTACGCGATTGCCGCGTCCGGCGCCAAACCAAACCCTTACTGTGTGTCTTTTATCAACGTTGAAACTTTTATGTCTCGATTCGCCGGGACTTGTCTGATGTCCCTGATTTTGAACAAATTGCGCTCTTGATCATGCTCAAAACTTGACGACGCGAAGTATAACGGCTCCCAAGAGGCCCTCCAAGACCCTCCCCGTCGGGGACGAGGAGGGGTGAAGGAGTTGTGTTTATTTGCCTGGCTTCTGGGGCAATTCAAACACGGGTTTCTTTCGGATGTGGGGAGCGATTGCGGCCAAGTTGGTCGTTTAGAGGCAATTGGGGCAGCTGCGTTGATAGTCGTGTTTATCCAAAATACTGTCGCAAAGCATTGAGAAAAAGGTCTTTTTGCCCAGCGGAGACCACAAGCGTGACCCCGTTTTGCAAAACCACATGCCCTCCTTTCCCGCGCACATATCTTTTGATGTGTTTCAGGTGAATGGTGTGCGAACGGTGTATGCGAGCAAACCCTTTTTCTGGCAGCATTTGCTCCACCTCGCGCAGGGTGCGGCACACCAAAATCTGTCTTTTATCCATGAAATGCAGCAAAGTGTAGTTGCCGCTTGCTTCCAAATAAGCGATGTTGCGTACTTTTTCAAAACACAGCCCTTCCATCGTGGGCAACACGATTTTCTTTGAAGCCTTTTTTTTGCTTCCATACTCCGGCATAAAAGCGACCGAACGGGCGCCGCTGTTAGGCGTGTTGGAATCGGCGCTGCCGTGGATAGATACTGCGTTCAACATGACACGGATGGTTTACTGTTCAATAGACATCAGATGCGGTTGTCAAGGTTATACAGGCTCGAAAAAATGACGTTGGCGTGATGGAAATCACTGACGCGTCCATGCTCTGCTTGTGAGATTTGGCAAAACTTTCTGAGACAAAAGTATCGGGCCTATTTGCTGTGAGCAATCCAACTTTTAGGCAAAAGTCAGGTTTCTAAGCATTGTGTTAAGTTTTGAAAAATGCTAAAAACACGACATTTTTGGCCTTCCAAACGTCATGGCCAAAACTCCGTCCGACAAATTGTATCGCCTCATTCGCTCGCTTTCGCCGACAGAAAAGCGTTATTGCAAGCTGTTTATGGGACAAAAAACAGATGGGGAGGGAAAGTACCAATACCAGCAGCTGTTCGATGCGATGGCTGAGATGGAGGTATTTGACGACGAATTTTTGAAACACAAAATCTATAAAAACCAGCAGCCTGAAGGGAAAAAATACTCCGAGTTGAAGGCTTATTTGTACGAAATGGTGCTGAAAAGCCTACAATCGTTCGACGAGCAGCAGTCCGTGGATTATCGGCTCAATCACTTTTTACAAAGCGTGGCGGCACTTTACAAACGCGGCCATTACGACGACTGTCGCGACCTTTTGCACAAGGCGGCCAAACTGGCTCGTCAATATGAAAGCTTCGCGCACCTGCTCGAAATAATCCGTTGGGAAAAACAACTGGCTTACACTCGGATGGACGTAGATTTTTTGCACCGTCAGTTGGAGCATCTTCAGTACGAGGAAGACCGCATTTTGGAGCAGCTGCGCAACGCTACCAACTACCGCAGGGCCTTTTTTCAAGTGTACACCACTATAAAAAGGGAGGCGCAACAACGTGGTTTCGACCGCATGGAGCGCCTACAAGCCCTTGTAAATCAGGGCGCTTTCAGCGACCCTGACCAAGCTGCGTCACACAAGGCAAGGGTCACGTTCTACCGAACACTGAATCTTTACCACTACGCCGCGCTGGAATACGAACAATTCTACGACACAGGGAAAAAACTCATTGCGCTGCTGGAGTCGCAGCCACATTTCTTGCGCGAAAATATCTCCGACTACATCGCCGCCTTGAGCAATCTCATCTTATCCTGTGGCCTATCGCAGCGATACGACGAAGTGCGGGAGTGTCTTGAAAAATTGCGCGCTCTGACCCCTATCACAGAGGATGACCGGCGCAAAATCCACCGCCAGTACTTCACCAACAAGTTTGCCTTGTGCACTTATACCGGTGCGTTTGAGGAAGCCCGCCAAGAAATGGAACGGTGCCTGAGTGAGGCCAGCGAGTTTGATTCGCACGACTATGAAACGGCGAGTTTTTACTTTCAGTTTTGCACGATTTGCTTGGGTTGCGGCGACTACGACCGCGCCTTGGAGTATCTGAACGAATGGCAAAACCAACCCCGCTCCGTCGAACGCGAGGACTTGCAAAGCCTGGCGCGGATACTGGCTCTTATCCTTCACTTTGAGATGGGAAACACCGTGTTGCTGGATTCGTTGTTGCGTTCCGCTACACGATTCTTACAAAAGAAAAACCGCCTCTACGACTTGGAAAAGCGGTTTATTCACTTTATGTCCGAATTGGTGAGGCAGCCCAACCCACAAGAGCAACGGGCTGTTTTTCAGAAAATGAGGGAGGATTTGCAGCGCCTCGCATCGAACAAAAGCGCCCAAACGGTGCTGCAAACATTTGACCTTGAGGCTTGGCTAAGCGCCAAAACAACAGGGCAAACGTTTGCAGCCACAGTAGCGGAGAAATGGGGACGGGAAACGAGGAAACAAACTTGACAATGGCGCTTAGCCGCCAGCTTTGATTCCGTTGTGCGTCAGGTCAATCAACGCATCGGCGCGGGTATCCACCGCTGTCCAACGAGTACGATAGGTGTACTGACGTCCCTTGACATAGTGGCCTCCTTTGAGAGAGGTCATGGCTTCATCGTCCAACGAGGTGACGAAGCTTTGCACTTTGAGGTCGCTGAGTGTGAGTTTATCTTTTGCCATACGATAACAGAGCAGTTTGAAATGTGAACAATCGGAAAAGAAGCGAAAGTTAACAGCTCGCCGGGAGGTGCGGTTTACCAACTTTTTGGAAAAGTCAGGTTTCTAAGAGGCGGAATTTGGCAAAACGATTGGGGCAATGTGCGTTTGTTTTGTCAAAGGTACCGAAAAACCAATTCCGGCTCAAACCCCGCTCGAATGAGCGATGCGGCTGTTTTTTCGCGCGCGTGTCCGTCACCTGCATATTGGCGGCTTTTTTTCTCCACCAGTTGATTCAGTAATTTTAGATACTCTTGCTCATCAATCGAACCCAGGGCACGGCGAATCACACTTTCATTTATGTCGCGCATCCGTAGCTCTTGGCGGATGCGGACACGTCCCCAATGGTTCATCCGAAATTTACCACCCGCGTAAGCTAAGGCAAAGCGTTCTTCATCGAAGAAGCCATCCTCGCTCAACACTTCGAGGATTTGGGCAGCATCCGCTCCTTTCATACCCAGCTCGGCCAATTTTGCCCGCACTTCTTTGGGGCATCGCTCTCGATAAGCACAGAAGTGCTCCATCTTGGCAAGTGCCTCATCGGGGGTGAGTGGCCGATTTGAGCGTCGGGTCATCATGGCTTTGACAACGTCTGAGGAGGTTTATTGAAATCGGAGCAGCACCAATCGGAGCCGGTTGCGAAATTCGGAGGGCACCACGCATTCACGGGAGCTGATTTGAAGGGCATCGCGGAAACGCAATCGCAGATTTTGCCCAATGGTGTTGATGATGCTATTGCGGTCAAAATCGCCTGTGGGCGCGATTACATACTCGCTGCAAGTGTTTTCGTATTTTATCTCGTCGTTGAACAACACATGCAAGCGGTCGGCCGTGCGGGCAAGGTAGAAAGACGAAAAAGTGCCACTATCGTCTTGTGAGTATTGCTTCTTGTGCAGCACCGTTTTCCAATGCGTTCGCCCGTTGGGGTGCATGGCGACGATGAAGACATCGTCGTAGTAAAAATCCATCACCATGCGCATTCCTTCGCGCCAAAAACCCCTGCCTGCCGCTGCGCCGCGTTGTATTTCGCGCTGTCTTTCCGCCACCATTATCACACCGCCATCTTGTCGCAGCACCAACTGCTTCACCTCGGCATCTTCTACGCCTTTTGTGTCGTCTGACACATCTTTCTGCCGCAGCACAGAGATGAACTTGTCGTCGAAGGATTCGTATTGCAAGACCCGACTGGACAAATCGCCGGGCGTGATGGCAAAGTAGAACACGCCGTTGGAGCGGTCGCGGTTTTTTTCGGCATAAAGCCCTGCCGCCACCAAGCGCAGGTTTAGGTTGTCGTAGATGAATCGCACATCGCGGGTCAAGTATTCGCCCAACGGAGCACGAGTGAAAATATCTGGGGCATCGCTCACGCGCAGGATGGTGAACTCGTGCGCTCCCAATTTGGAGCGGCGGTTGTTTTTTTCATTCACGATAAACAACTCACCCGCGTTGCTCAATGCCAAACCCTTGAACCCATCCTCATAAAACTCCTCATCAATAGCAACGGTTTTGTCCCAGAGCACCTGCATTTTATCCAGACGGAAACAAGTGATTTCCAACTTGTTGCGCTCCGAAGTGTTAAACACGACAAAACAGTTCTTGTCATCGCTGCTTGCTATCTCAAGCGAAGGGGGGGCAAAGGGGCGCTCACCGTAATCTTTCACCAACATACTGTCAATCAGATTGGCGCCCGGGTCGTATTTGTGGATGCGAAGTGCCGCGCGGCCACGCCGCCGCACTTTGTGGATGATGGAAAAATCATTCTTTCCACCGACCACAGAAAGTATCTGCACCCCGCGCCGGTCCAAATCATCCAAGCCTCGCGTCCAAGAATGGCGCATTTGGTTGTCGAAGGCTTGCACCTCAAAATCGTCGAATTTGTCGCGAAACAACAAAATCCGGTCGCGCAAACGCCCGATGAGCTCATAGCCGTAGTCATTGCGTATCGAGATGCTCTCCGAAATATGGACAGATTGCGTCGAGGCAACAAAAGGGCATAAACACAAGAAGGGGTACAGGAAAAGGCGTAGTATTTTGCTCATGGTCTCGATTTTTGAAAAAACCTTCCAAAATTCGGGAGAAATTTGCACTTATGAAAATTCTCATCATCAACGGCCCCAATCTCAATTTGTTGGGCAAACGCGAGCCGGAGGTTTATGGCCACCAATCGTTCGACGAGTACTTCGGGGTGCTGAAGAATGATTTCCCGGGGGCCGACCTCGCCTATTTTCAGAGCAACCACGAAGGCGCAATCATTGACAAGCTGCACGAGTCAGGCTTTTCAGTGGATGGAATCGTGCTCAACGCCGGGGCGCTCACCCACACCTCTATTGCCTTGGGCGATGCCGTGGGGGCCATTCCCTCACCCGTTGTGGAGGTGCACATTAGTAATGTATATCGGCGGGAGGCCTTTCGGCACCACTCATTTTTGTCGGCAAAATGTGTGGGCAGCATCATCGGCTTAGGACTCGAAGGCTATCGTCTGGCGGTGCAGTATCTGCTCAATCACGAGCGGACATGACATGGTTTTGCTACTGTCTGTTTTTCTTGTTAATGCTCTTCTGCCGACAAAAGATGTTCCCGCATTTTCAACCGGAACCGAATAATTGCCAAAAACGTCTCAAACTCTTTGGGCCGTGCTTTGGGCGGGTTTTGCAAATAATCGCGCACCAAAGCGGCGTGGGTCGCCTCGCGTGGGTCGCAGTGGTACGCCGCCGTCTGAAGCGCTGAAGCAAAATGCCAACCGGGAATAGCCCCGCTACCATAAGCAGGGCGGCGATACTGCTCCAAAAGACACTCCAACAAATTTCTGGACCAAGGCTGACGATGCCCCTCCACTGCTCGCAACGCTATCTGATTGTCATGCTCAATCACCAAGTTGTTTTGTCCGAAAAACACCATGGCCTTCTCCGCAAAAAGTGCAAGAAACGCTTCCATTTCTTTGTTTCGCCACAACGCATGACGAAAATCGCGGGTGAAGCGCCGTAGCACCGCGCCTGTCCATTGCCCGTCTTTGTGGCCGACGATGGATGACAACAGCGCATCCGCATTGTTGGACCTGTCAAGCGTGTCAAGTACGCGCTCGCATGGCTGACCACTCAACAGAAGTAGTTGGGCGGGTGGAAGCAGGCGAAGCAAACAGCGGAACAACGCTACACGCCAATCTCCAGAGGCTTCTTTCGGCAAAAGCGCGAACCAAGGGGCAATAGCCTCTTCCGAAAGGTCGGGCAGAGTCTTTTTTAAAAAAGAATCGGCAATGCCTCCATCATGCGAAAAGGCCGACGCAAACCTTTCCCTGAAAAAATGGACGGTTGATGAAAAAAAACGACTTTCCGGCAACTTCATCAAAACGCTGGCCGCCGCATGGCGCACTTCACGGCTCTTGTCCAAAAGTGCCCTCTCCAACAAATCCTCATCCGTCGCTGACAGGCGAACTTGCAGTATGTCAATGAATTGGGCTTTGTGGTCCGCTGTCTCCTGCGACCATGTTTTTTCGAGCCAAGCAAGCGCCAACAGAGGGTTGCGGGCACGAGTCAATCGCAGCAGTTTTTTGCGTTCCGCAAAAGTATTGGTGAGCCAATCCATTTCCTCATCCCTGACCACTTCGCTCCATTGTGGGTTTTGATGAGCCAGCCACTCGCCGCGCGTCCCCAATACAGGTCGAATTTTATCCGCTAAATTAGTATCGCGGGCTGCCCGCTCCAACAACTCGGGCAGCAGTTCGGGGGGCACAAAGAGATGGTTTTGAGCCGCCAGCTCCACAAACTCCGGCAGCGCATTTATATGATGCCCCGACAACAGGAGCCACAGGTCTTTTGCAGCGGCATCGTTGCAATACGTTGCCTCATCTGCTGGTGAGGAAGGAACAGTGGCGGATGGAGCGGCGACCGCGAGCGGGGAGGCGGCATGCTTCAACAGGTGAGTTGTTGCGAGTGCTTCCATAAGCGTTTGCGCGGGGTCAGGGGAAGGAAAAATGTTCAAGGGGACCAAAGCCTTTTCGGATAGCGGGTGGCGCTCCGTGCCGACGATGAAAGCTTTTATGATGGTTTGAAAAATGGACATGACCGGGCCGCAAGTTATTGGACTTGTCGCGGTGACACAAAAAAAAACAGGTGCCTCACTATCCGGTGAAGCACCTGCATCCCAAAGGTTAGCGATGTTCGGGCATCAGTTCAGCCCAAAAGCCTTTTTGATGTCGTTCACCGCGTCGAGTTTTTCCCAGGTGAAGGTCTCTACCTCGAGGGTTTTCGTGGAGCCGTTCAGGCCGATTTGAACTTTTTTCTTTTGCGGCTCGCGACCAAAATGGCCATAAGCAGCGGTTTCCGAAAAAATCGGATTTTTCAAGCCAAAACGCCGCACGATGGCTGCTGGGCGCAAGTCGAAAATCTTGAGGAGTTTTTGCGCGATTTCGCCATCGCTCAAGCCCTTCACCTTGCAAGTGCCATAAGTGTTGACATAAAGCCCGACGGGCTGCGCTATTCCGATGGCGTATGCGACCTGCACCAAAGCTTGGCTGCACAGGCCGGAAGCCACCAGGTTTTTGGCGATATGGCGTGTGGCATAAGCTGCCGAGCGGTCCACCTTGGAAGAGTCTTTCCCGCTAAAAGCACCGCCGCCGTGCGCGCCTTTGCCACCGTAGGTGTCCACGATGATTTTGCGACCGGTAAGCCCCGTGTCGCCATGTGGCCCGCCTATGACGAATTTGCCAGTGGGGTTGATATAGTATTTGATGTCGGGAGTGAAGAGTCTTTGCACCCGTTTGGGCAGGTGCTTCTTCACACGCGGGATGAGGATTTTTTGCACATCGGCGGCAATGCGTGCCTGCATTTTCTCCTCCGTGTCGAAATCGTCGTGTTGCGTGCTGACAACGATGGCATCAATCTTTTTAGGAACGTGCTTGTCGGTGTATTCGATAGTGACTTGGCTTTTTGCGTCGGGTCGCAGATACTTCATCTGCTTGCCTTCTTTACGAATGGCCGCGAGTTCGCGCAACAGCAGATGCGCGAGTTCGAGAGCAAGCGGCATATAGTTGTCCGTCTCGTTAGTAGCATAGCCGAACATCATGCCTTGGTCGCCCGCGCCCTGCTCATCCTCGCTTTTTTTGCCCACATCCACGCCTTGCGCGATGTCGGGGCTTTGCTCGTGAATGGCGCTGATGACACCGCAGCTCTTGGCTTCAAACTGGTACTCGGCTTTTGTGTAGCCGATTTTTTCGATGGTGCGGCGAGCAGTTTCCTGCACGTCCACATAAGCTTTGGAGCGCACCTCGCCTGCGACTACGACGAGGCCGGTAGTCACCAGCGTCTCGCAAGCTACTTTGGATTCGGGGTCTTGCACCAAAAATGCGTCGAGGATGGCATCGCTGATTTGGTCGGATACTTTGTCGGGATGACCTTCTGACACGGATTCGGAAGTGAAGAGGTATGGCATTTCTTAATGAAAAATTATGAAATTATGAACGATAGTTGGTCTATCCCGAAATACCGGGATTGAATTTGACGAAACGAAAACCCATGTTCATGGGGAGGGCAGCGAGTTTGTCATGTTTACTCTTGCGTTTCGCTCCACTGCTAAAAAGCGCCGCAAAGGTAGGGTTTGCCCGCCGAAAAAAGGAGTAAACGCCGAAGTTGCCTTGCAAAAGACACTCACGACGCGGTTCATCCTGCAAATTGAAAAAAATCATTTGCAAAATAAGTAGTCAACAACGTAGTTTTGCAGACATGAAACATACATCCAACATCATTGACGCGGCGGGGTATCTCGCCATTTCCACGCGCCTGCAACGGCTTGCCGACAATCTACGCAAAGACGGTGCCATGATTTACCAGCATTTCGGCATCGAATTCGAGCCAAAGTTTTGGCCTGTGGTGTACACGCTTTCAAAAAAATCACCGCTGGGGATTCTCGACCTTGCCAACGAAATCGGCTACGCCCATCCCTCGGTCATTGCTTTGGTGCGCGAAATGGAGCAGAAAAAGTGGATTCGCTCGCTCAAAGACAAAACCGATTCACGCCGCCGACTGCTCAGCCTTTCGCCGCTAGCGCTTGATTTGGTAGCGAAAATGGAGCCTGCATGGAGCGTGATAGAAGCAGCTCTCGAAGAAATCTGCGAAGGGGAAACGCCCTTGCTCAAGGCCATCAGCGAGGTGGAGGCACGCCTCGAGCAGGAGCGTTTTTTGGATGTCGCCAAACGTATCGCCCACGACAGAGCCGAGCAGTCGGTGCGCATCATTGACTATGAGCCGCGCCATCAGGCGGCTTGGGAGAGATTGAACCTTATCTGGATTGCGAAGGATTTTGAAGTGGAAGAAATAGACCGGGAGACGCTTGGCCAACCAGAAAAGTATTTTCTCAGCGGCGGCGGGGCGGTTCTGCTGGCCGAAAAAGACCATGAAATCATCGGCACGGTCGCACTGCAACCGTTTGGCAACGGGTCGTTCGAGCTGGCTAAAATGACCGTGGCAGAAAAGGCGCGGGGGTTGAAAATCGGGGAAAAACTGGGTTGGGCGGCGCTGGAAAGGGCGCGAAAACTCGGCGCAAAACGGGTGTTTCTATATTCCAACACAAAGGCCTTTCAGGCCATCAACTTGTATTTCAAACTCGGTTTTCGCGTGGTGCCTTTGGACAGTCAAGAGTTCAAGCGGGCAAATATTCAGATGGAAATAGTGTTCTGAAAAGGGTCAGGAATCACACTATTGGACATTTTCAAATTTGCCACGAAGCCACAAAGACGCAAAGCAAAATACTCATTGATTTGCTGCATTTTGCGTTTTTGCAGCACAAAAATAATGTCCAGTGGTGTGGTCAGGAATGGCCCATGGAAGCGTCTTTTTCGACCTCGTCTTCCACCACCTCAAGCTCCCTTTCCAGCTCTGCCAACCATTCATCCAATTTGTCGGTGGCCATGTTGGTCAAACGGTCGAGCATTTTCCTCCCGCGCTCGGTGAAAAAGAGAAAATACACGGCCCCACCCGCTAAGGCACCCACCAATAACAGTCCGAGTGTGTTGCGTTTTTCCATGGTCATGTTGTTTGTTCAAACAAAATCAGGAGGGTTGGATAATGTCTTCCGTTTCGTTGGGCGTGTCTGTCTTTTTGCGTTTCAGCTGACTGCGCAAATCCGCCACGCCCCTTCGCAAAGCGCCGTACAACTTGGCCTTCGACGAACGGAGCGATACACCCTTTGCTTTTTTAAACAAGTTGGGCAGATAAGCAAGCAACAGCGGGGCCACTATTTTGAGCAGCACCCGCGCACGGGTATTGCCCACCAGCAAGTCGGTGGCCACATGTAGTGGCCCGCGCAAGCTATTGGCCACCCCCGTTGCTACTGGGCCGGGTGGTTCGGAGATTCCAAGGAGCGACTGGGCAAAGCTGGAAGCGAGTTGACTTGGACGAAAGTCGGAACGGACTTCCTGCCAAGTGGCGCGCAAGTCTGCTTGCTCCCGTTCAAGGCGGGTCTTTAGTTCGGCTTTTCGCCTTTTGAGCTCGCTAAGGTTATCCACGTGTGTTTTCGTCTTCAGTAGTTTCATCCTGTAACATGTTGTGAATGATTTTGGAACGAACCAGCGGTGGAATGAAGTGATAGGCAATCGCGGCCACGGGAACAAATATCAAGCCTGCCAACACAAACCCACCTGCCCGATTGTCGAGATAATCGCCAAGCCACACGGCAAAGCCGATGCTGAGAAAAAACAGAATCACCAATGCGAACACGATGATAATCAACATACCAGCAAAGGCGGATGCGGCACCTGATATTTTTTCGGTGGCTGTGAGCGAGTAATACTCCCAGCGCGTCTCGATATGCTGAAGGCTTTTGTCGAGCAGGCGTTCGAAGGATGATTCCTGTTTGGGTTCTTCTGACATATTCGTGTGTTGGTATCAGCCTCTAAGGTATTGCGTTTCTTGCAAATCAAATGTTGCTCGCTAATGGTTTTTTGTTTTTAAGCTTTTTGACAAAAAGAAACATTCTTTTAAAAACCCGAACAGCGAAAATGGCCGTATAGAGCATCTACTTTTGCCTGTTTTTTTTACTCTACTTTTTCACAACTACACAATTTTCGCATGAGCTCAATCCGCAACTCCCGCTTGCTCCCCACTATTGGCCTCCTCATAGGGGTACTCGTTTGGCTCGCCAATAATGGCAACCCACCCACTGGCCGAACTGGAGCACCTTTCGATGGGCATTGCAACAACTGCCACGGTGGCGGCAACCCCAACGGCTACAACGGCAACGTTGAAATCAGCGGCCTGCCATCCACCATCCAGCCGAATACCCTGTACCCGCTCACGCTCACGATGACTCCTACGGCAGGCACGCCAGCCAAAGGTGGCTTCCAATTAGTCGCCGTGAACGGAAGCAATGCCAATGCTGGTGACTTGGCAGCTGTGAATAGCGAGACCGGAACCGAGTTTTTTGGCGGTCGAGAATATATCGAACACCGAAACGGGAAAAATTTTGGAGGCGGCTCCGTGTCTTGGAATTTCAACTGGACCTCGCCTGCCAGCGCCGCAGGCAACATCGTTAGATTTTATTTCATCGGAAATTTCACCAATGGCAACGGCAACGATAACGGTGACTTCCCCATCGCAGCATTGGAAACCGTGCCCTTTGAAGCCCCGCCAGCAGTAACCGCCACCATCGTGAATATCACCAACGTTTCATGTTTTGGCGGCAACAATGGCAGTGTCACCGTGGAGGCTAGCGGTGGTGCGCCCCCCTACACTTATCTCTGGAGCAACGGCCAGACGAATCCTACTGCCATCAACCTGACGGCTGGCAACTATACCGTCACCGTGACTGGCTCAAGCGGCAGCGGCACCGCCACGGCGACGGCGACCATCACCCAACCGCCAATACTCAACGCCACCGCAACCCCTGCCGGGCTTATCACTTGCGCCAACCCCTCTGTCAACGTAACAGCTAACGCCACAGGTGGCACCCCACCTTACTCCTACAACTGGTCGAACGGTGATGCTGGCAATCCCGCTTCCTATTCACAACCCGGACAACACTCCCTCACCGTGACGGACGACAACGGCTGCACCCGTGTGACCACTTTCACTATCAATGCCAACCTAACCCCTCCCACAGCAGTCGCTGGCCCACCCGGTACCCTTACCTGCGTTCAAACAACCGTCACACTTAACGGCACAGGCTCATCATCAGGCCCTAACTTTTCCTACTTGTGGACGGCCTCAGCCGGAGGTAATATCGTTTCTGGTGCCACTACGCTGATGCCAACTGTGAACGCTGCAGGCACATACACCCTGCAAGTAACCAACAGCACCAACGGATGCACTTCCACCGCTTCGACAACCGTGACGAGCAACATCAACCCGCCCGATATTTCAGCAACTGGCGGAACGCTAACTTGTGCATCCAATAGTGTTGTCATCACAGCCAACTCAAACACTCCGGGAGTCTCTTATTCGTGGAGTGGGCCGGGAGGCTTTACTTCCAATCAACAAAATCCGACCGTGAGCGTACCCGGCAGCTATGTCGTCACAGTGACCAACCCTGCTAACAATTGCACCAATACCGCCACGGCGAACGTGGCGCAAAACACCACCCCGCCAACGGTCAGTGCAAGCGTCAACGGCATACTGACATGTGTCGTCACTAGTGTCCAGATTACCGTTTCTACCAATGCGACCAATCCCACCTTTGCTTGGAGTGGGCCGGGCGGCTACACCTCCAATCAGCAAAGCCCCAATGTATCGGTGCCCGGCAACTATACCGCCACAGTGACCAACACAGCAAATGGCTGCACCGCTTCCAGCACCGTGACCGTCAACCAAAATATAGCCACACCGGGAGCCAACGCCTCCGTGAGCGGGCCTATCACCTGTCTTGACACAATTGTGCAGCTCGCAGGCAGCTCGCCGTCGCAACCCGTGACGTTTGCATGGAGTGGACCCAACAATTTTGTCTCCAACCAGCCCAACCCGAATGTCAATACGCCCGGCAACTACACATTGACCGTTACTTGGGGCACCAATGGATGTACCTCGACATCTTCGGTAACGGTCATTCAAAACACCACACCACCTGCGGCCAGCATTGCGACACCCCCCAATCTAAATTGCAATAACCCAACCGTGCAACTCAACGCTTCCGCTTCCTCGCAAGGCCCCAACTTTACTTATCTGTGGACGACCCCCAACGGCAACATTGTGTCAGGGGCCAACACATTGACTCCCATTGTGAACGCGGCTGGAAATTATAATTTGTTGGTGACCAACACCACCAATGGCTGCACCTCAACAGCCACCGCCACCGTTTTCCAAACGCCACCAGTCAGCGCCAGCGCCACTGCCACGCCTGTCAGTTGCAACGGCGGGGCCAACGGCTCTGCCACTGTCGCTGCGAACGGAGGGGCGGGAGGTTTTGTCTTTGCTTGGAGCAACGGAGCCTCCACAGCCACTATTGGCAATCTGCCCGCTGGCACATATATAGTCACCGTCACCGATGCGGAAAACTGCACCTCTACCGCTTCGGCCACCGTCACACAACCCGCTGCGCTGGCAGCCAATGCAACAGCCACTGCGGAAACCTCCAATGGCGCGAACGACGGGACCGCCACGGCTGCTCCCACAGGCGGAACTCCCGGTTATTCCTACCAGTGGAACAACGGTGACACCACCCCCACCATCATCAACCTTGAGCCGGGCAGTTACACCGTCACCGTCACCGATGCCAACAATTGTAGCACCGTGCAAACCGTGACGGTCAACAGTTTCAATTGCAGCATCACAGCGAGTGTTTCCGCCACGAACATCTCTTGCAACGGCGCAAACGATGGCTCCGCAACGGTCGCCGTAGAGGGTGCGGCCCCCCCCATAGCTTATATTTGGTCAAATGGCGACACCACCGCTACCATCACCGATTTGTCGCCCGGCACCTACACCGTTTCCATCGTGGATGCCAATGATTGCCCAGCCTCCCTATCTGTGAGCATTTTCGAGCCTCCTGCGCTTTCTGCCAATGCCACCGCTACTGCCGAAACCGCTTCCAATGCCAACGATGGCACCGCTTCCGCCCTGCCAACAGGCGGCACAGAACCCTACTCTTATGAGTGGAGCAATGGCGACACCACTGCCGTCATCACCGGCTTGGCGCCGGGCAGCTATTCTGTCAGTGTCACAGATGCCAACGGCTGCATTGCTAGTCAGACCGTCATTGTCAATGCCTTCAATTGTGCTATCACCGCAAGCATTGCGGTTGCCAATGCCTCCTGCCCCGAAACCAGCGACGGCCAAGCCACCGTTACACTCGAAGGCGGCTCCTTGCCTTTCACCTACTTGTGGAGCAATGGCGACACCACTGCTACCACCCCCAACCTGTCCGTAGGAATTTATAGTGTCACAGTGGTTGATGCCGATGGCTGTTTTGCCGCTCAAACAGATACAGTTGCTTCAGGAGATGTGCAGCCACCAACCATCACTTGCCCCGGCGACATCAATCTCTGTGGCGCAGACTTGGTCAATTACCCCGCGCCCAACGTTTCAGACAATTGCAGCCTTGGCAACAATCAAGCAGTGCTGATAAGCGGCCTTCCGAGCGGCTCCGCTTTCAATGACGGCATCACTGTTCAGACCTTTCGCGTAACGGATGCCTCGGGGAATTCATCTACTTGCTCGTTCAAAGTAACCGTAAACCCCCTGCCGGATATTTTGGTAGATACAATCATCTTCGACTCGCTCGCTCTCGGCATAGGAAGCATCCAAATCACGCCCGTAGGCGGCACGCCGCCGTACATTTTTATTTGGCGGAAAAACGGGGAGTTCTTCTCCAATGAAGAGGACCTGGAAAACCTCAATGCTGGCATCTACTCCCTGCTCATCATTGATGCCAGTGCCTGCCAAACCCAACTGGCACCCATCACTATTAGCAACACCGTGAGCGCAGACGACATATTTGAAACGGAGGCCTACATCCGGCTATATCCCAACCCGACCAGCAGCTCGTTCCGTTTGGACACCAAAGGCTTCACACCCGCAGCCGCGCAGATACTAAATGCGCAAGGTCAACTAATGCAGCGACTTAGCCCAGCCGAACTGACAGACGAGGTGCCTGTCGCTCATCTGCCAGCTGGTTTTTACTATTTGCAGTTGGCCACAGACAAAGGCAAAATATGCGTAGTGAAATGGATAAAGACAGATTGAACATCACTTGCAGCACCAATTCGTCCATTTCAATAACTACCCGATAAGCACACAAAGCCCGCCGCGCTGCTTCTATGCACCCGCGGCGGTTTTTTTATTTGCTCGCGCTTGACGCATTTGAAAATAAAACTTTCACTACTTGTAAAAATTAACCTGTTAAAACCCATGAAACCCCGATATTTACCCCTTCAAACACTTACACAGCAACTACATTTCACAACGTTACCGCCACTAATGGAAGAAAAAAAACGCCGTCCGCGCATTACAAAGCCGGACCCCGTCTCCCCGCTGAAAGAGCGCGAGAGACCCCTTCAGGACAACGAATCATCTGAAAATCAGGATGAAACCAATGAACGCAAGCCTTGGCAAGACCGCAATCAGGAAAGCGGTGGAGGCAGCTTTGAGCGCAAGCCCTGGCAGGACCGAGGCCAACAAGGGGAGCGCAAACCCTGGCAAGACCGCAATCAAGGCGGCGGCGGTGGCGGCTACGAGCGCAAGCCCTGGCAAGACCGAGGCCAACAAGGGGAGCGCAAACCCTGGCAAGACCGCAATCAAGGCAGCGGCGGTGGCGGCTACGAGCGCAAGCCCTGGCAGGACCGAGGCCAACAAGGGGAGCGCAAACCCTGGCAAGACCGCAATCAAGGCGGCGGCGGTGGCGGCTACGAGCGCAAGCCCTGGCAGGACCGAGGCCAACAAGGGGAGCGCAAACCCTGGCAAGACCGCAATCAAGGCGGCGGCGGTGGCAACTTTGAGCGCAAGCCCTGGCAGGACCGAGGCCAACAAGGGGAGCGCAAACCCTGGCAAGACCGCAATCAAGGCGGCGGCGGTGGTTATGACCGCAAGCCTTATGGTGACCGCAAGCCCTTCAACAAAGGTGGTGGCGGCGGTTTTGGCAAAAAGCCATTCGGCAAGAAACCTTTCAAGAAAAAAGACGAATTCTACATCGAGCGCAAGCCGAAACCCGGTCTGCCGAGCGGCGAGGGTATGCCCCTGAATAAATACCTCGCGCATTGTGGAGTATCGTCGCGACGCAAAGCCGTCGAGTATATCGAGCAAAACAAAGTAACCGTCAACGGCGAGGTCAAGAACGAGCCATTCTATCGCATTCAACCCGGCGACGTGGTCATTTGCGATGGCAAACTGGCCACCATCCAAGAGCGTCCCGTCTATGTTTTGCTCAACAAGCCCAAAAATGTCATCACGACCACCGACGACGACCGAGGCCGACCGACCGTTATGGACATCGTGGACCCGCACTTCCCAGAACGGCTCTACCCCGTTGGTCGCCTCGACCGCGAAACTACTGGCCTCCTGCTCATCACCAACGACGGCGACTTGGCGCAAAAACTCTCGCACCCCAGTATGCAAGTGCAGAAACAATACCGCGTCGGGCTTCGCAAGCCGCTTACGCAAGCTGATTTGGAGCATATCGAACGCGGCGTGGAACTTGAGGATGGCCTCATGGAGGTCAATTGGATTCGCTTCTCGGAAGACCACCCCGAACGCGACATAGTTGAACTCGAAATCTCCTCTGGCCGCAACCGCGTAGTGCGCCGGCTGTTTGAGGCATTGGGCTACGAGATTTTCAAACTCGACCGATTCTACTTCGCCGGGCTGACGAAAAAGGATTTGCAACGTGGCTCATTCCGCGAGCTGACGCAGCGCGAAGTCATCATGCTCAAACACTTCACGGGCCACCCTTCCACCGGGGCAAAAAAGAAACAGCCGCAGGAACAACAAACCGATGCTGAAAGCACCGACAACAGCGCGGAGGAAGAAGCATCCTAACGTTTTGGTATCGAAAACACATCCTTAGCATGAAAACAATAAGCCAAACTTTTGTCGCGCTGTTCGCGCTGCTTTGCTGGACCTCGGCCTCTGCACAATCCAATTTTGGAGAATTCAGATGGGGCCTTAAAGCCGGGGCCAACTTTGCCGGTGTCAACAACCTGAGCAATGACGTTGAACAAGACAAAGGTAAATTGGGCTTTGTGGGAGGTGGCTTTTGCAAAATTCCGCTCAAACACTATGTCTCCATTCGCCCAGAACTGCTTTTTCACACCAAAGGTGCCACGCTGGATATTCCTTCGGACGTGGCGGGGCAGAGATATACCGGACGCTACGCCACCAACTACATAGAGCTGCCGCTATCAGTTGATTTTGATTTGCCGTTCTTCCTTGATTTGCACGCAGGGGTGCAAGGCGCGGTGCTGCTTTCAAAAAAACTCACCGTTGACGGGAACGCGGTAAAAGACCCCGAGAACTTCAATAGCAGCGAATTTGGCTGGCACATAGGCGGCGGAATTGACCTTGGCAACATCGGCATCCATCTGCGTTTTCAACAAAGCTTGACTTCATTCTATGACGCTTTTTTAATGGGCGCCGGCAACGTGGAACCTCGCAATTGGGGGCTGACCCTCACCGCATCTTATATGTTTGTCAATTGAACAAATCCCGCGTTCCGTCAGTATAGCACACTCTCCCGCCGGGGCACCTTCCAACAAAGATGCCCCGGCGCTGTTTTCAAGCAGTCAATTTATTTTTGCCACCATCTGCGCACACTTCTCGCCCGAAGAACGGAGCAAGCAGTGCGCCCCCACCGTCACTATGGCTCGCATCCAAACCGATATACTCGTCCTCGGCTCCGGCATTGCCGGGCTGACATTCTCCATCAAAGCCGCTCGGCAATTCCCAGCTCGTCAAATCCTTGTGTTGACAAAGACCACCGAAGGCGAAAGCAACACCCGCTACGCGCAGGGAGGCGTGGCCGCCGTGTGGGACGAGGAAAAAGACAATTTTGAAAAACATATCGCCGACACGCTCGATGCGGGCGACGGCCTTTGCAACGAGCGCGTGGTGCGCATCGTCGTGGAGGAAGGCCCAAGTCGAGTGCAAGAAATCATCGAGTGGGGCGCTCGATTCGACAAGGAAAAAAACGCTTCGGGCTACGACCTTGCCCGCGAAGGCGGCCACTCCGAACACCGCATTCTCCATTACAAGGATTTGACCGGTTGGGAAATGCAGCGCACCCTGATGGAAGAGGCTGCCAAATACCCCAACATAAAAGTGATGGAACACTATTTCGCGCTCGACCTAATAACCCAGCACCATTTGGGGCGAATGGTCATCCGCGTCACCCCCGGCATAGAGTGCTACGGCTGCTACGCCCTCAACAAACAAAACGGGGATATTGACACCATCCTCTCGCGCGTCACCATTCTTTGCACGGGTGGTGCAGGACAAGTGTATAAAGCCACCACCAACCCCATAATCGCCACGGGCGACGGCGTGGCCATGACCTACCGCGCCAAAGGTCGCGTGCAGAACATGGAATTCATGCAGTTTCACCCGACCTCACTTTACAACCCAGCAGGCGAAAACCCCTCTTTCCTTGTCTCAGAGGCTGTCCGTGGCTTTGGTGGCATACTGAAAACCGCTGAAGGAGAAGAGTTTATGCAGCATTACGACGAACGTCGCTCGCTCGCTCCACGCGACATCGTGGCCCGCGCCATTGACTCTGAGATGAAAAAACGCGGTACCGACTGTATGTACCTCGACTGCCGTCATCTTAACAAAGATGATTTCGTGGCGCACTTCCCTACCATCTATGAAAAATGCCGCAGCATCGGGATAGACCCCATGCACGACATGATACCCGTGGTGCCAGCCTGCCACTATATGTGTGGTGGCATCATGACCGACGAACATGGGCGCAGCAGCATCGGGCGGCTCTACGCAGCAGGCGAATGTAGCAGTACTGGTTTGCATGGCGCCAACCGCCTCGCTTCCAATTCCCTACTCGAAGCGATGGTGTTTGCCCATCGCATCTTCCTCGACATTCAAGACAAACTGGATGGTTGGCATTTTCAGGACAACATTCCCGATTGGAATGCCGAGGGCACTACCGACCCGCAGGAAATGGTGCTTATCACCCAAAGCATTAAAGAGTTGAAGGAAATCATGTCCTACTACGTCGGTATCGTGCGCTCCAATATCCGTCTCAAACGCGCGCTCGACCGACTTTTCCTGCTTTATCAGGAAACGGAGGAACTCTACCAAACCACCGCCGTCAGCCCTCAACTCATGGAATTGCGCAACCTCATCACCATTGCCTACCTCATCACCCGCTCGGCATCGCACCGCCGCGAGAGCCGGGGGCTGCATTTTACAACGGACTTCCCCGACAAATTGCCCTTTGTGGAGGAATCTGTTTTGTAGGCATAATGTGGTAATCTGAGGAATACGGAGATTTGATATACTTCGCGCCGATAGGCTTTGGGTATGGCTAAAAGCACGATCTATTCAAAGTCAAGAATATCAATCATGGCGAACTGACAAATCCCGGCGAATCAAAGTATAACAATTGCCACCGAGCGGTCAGCGGTCTGATTTGGTGTCATGATGCGTATGGTTCCATGAATGTGCCCCCAGTTTTCTCCGTTTCTTGCAACACAATTTTCCACTCTGCGACATGGATAAAGTTATCCCCCTTGCTTTTGCCCTTTGGGCGGCTTGTCTCCAGCCGTCAAACGGTCAACCCGATATGCTCAGGGTGAAGGGCGGCCCATTCATGCTGGGTGATTCCATTGGCGATGCGGATGAAAGGCCTTTGCATCAGGTGCTGCTAAGTGATTTTTATTTGTCCAAAACAGAGACGACGCTGGCGCAATTCAGGGAATTTGTAGTAGCAACGGGCTACCGCACCGATGCCGAACTCGGCGAGGGCAGTTATGTGTGGGACAGTCTCGGCTGGCATAAATCGGACGGCGTGGATTGGCGACACAACGAACGAGGGCGTTTGCGCTCGCCAGAGGAAAAACACTACCCCGTGCAGCACGTCAGTTGGTACGATGCGGCACATTACTGCAATTGGCTAAGCGAACGGGCGGGCTACGGCAAAGTCTATCATTTTGGACAAGACACCCTTCACGACCTGAGCGCCAATGGCTACCGGCTGCCCACCGAGGCCGAATGGGAATACGCGGCGGCTGGCGGCAAAACCAACAAAGAGGGTAAATACGCTGGCGACGAGCCACTCCATGCGCTAGCATGGTACTCGGGCAATGCCATGAAACACCCACACCCTGTCGGCACCAAACAGGCCAACGCGCTGGGATTCCACGACCTGAGCGGCAATGTGTGGGAGTGGTGTCACGATTGGTACGACAAGGGCTACTATGCCCGCACCCGCGATGCTCAAGACCCTGCCGGGCCTGAAAAGGGGGATTTGCGCTGTTTGCGCGGTGGTGCTTGGAACAATAGCGGGAAGCATTGCCGTATCGCCAACCGCAGTAGCCGATACCCCGATTTCCGCGATGGCAGTGTCGGCTTTAGGGTAGCTCGGCGGCCTTGATGCGTTTGCCGATTTTGTGCAAAGGATAAGCATTGACGCTCACCAATCTTTTCGTCTGTCGCTTCTTTGGGGTTGTTGACGCTGCTCGCGGTACTTTCTGGCGTTTTTCTGGTCTTCCGGCCCTATGGCTGTTTCGAGCAGGCGACGCGCCTCTTCCTTTTTCAATTTTTGGGGGCTTTCGGGTGGTTGCTGTTCTTGCTGCTGACCTTGATTGGGTTGTTGTTTGGGTTGGTTTTGCTGCTCGTTTTGTGGGGGTTGTGGCTGTTGATTTTGTTCTTGCTGTGAGGGTGGGGGTTGCTGTTGTTGGTTGGACTGGTCCTGTTCTTTTGATTGCGGCTTTTGATTTTCCTCTTCTTTTTTCAATTTCTTTTTGGCCATCTGCAAGTTCTGCTTTGAGCCGGCATCGCCTGGACGCAGCCGGAGGCTATTTTCATAAGCATCCACGGCCTCCTTGTATTTTCCTTGCTTGAGCAAGGCATTGCCCAAGTTGTGCAGCGCATCCGCCTTGAAATTGCGGTCGGTAGCAGTGCGGGCTGCTTGGCCAAACCGCGCCTCCGCATCCTCCCATTTTCCTTGCTGGTAGAGGGCATTGCCAAGATTGTAGGCTGCTTGCGGGTCGCCATAGTGGAGGTCGGCAGCATCGCGGTAATGTCTCTCCGCGTCCTTGTACCGCTCCCAATCGAAAGCCTCGTCACCTTTGCGCAACAGTTTGTGCGCCGATTGGCACCAAAGTGTTGAGGATAAAAACAGCAAAAGCGATATGGAACAGATAGACTTGCTCATGATGAAAGGCTGTTTCTTTTTCTAAACGAAATCAAGGTTTCCAGTAGCAGAAGCATCAATGCTGGCAAAAGAAACCACTGATACCAAGATTCAAATTCAGCAAAAGAACGCACTTCTAAGGCGCGTTTTTGTAAGCTTCTCACTTCGCGGCGCAAAGCCGAAATAGCGGCATTGCCTTGCTTGATATTGAAAGACCGACCACCGCCTGCTTGGGCTAATTTTTTGAGCATTTCTTCATTGAGGCGGGTCAGCACTATTTCTCCTTTGTCGTCGCGCTTATATTCCGCTGCGCCCATCCCGTCTGTGGGGATAGGGCCGCCACTCGCGGTGCCTGCTCCTACCGCAAAGACCACTATGCCATTGGAGTATGTCTTTCTGGCTTTTTCCACGGCACCTTCGTCATGGTCTTCGCCGTCGCTGATGAGGATGACGGCCCGGCCCCCACCCGGCTCGTAGCCAAATGATTGTTGTGCCAAATCAAGTGCTGCTATAATGGCGGTCCCTTGTGTGGTGATAAGGTCAGGCGAGGCGCTTTGTATGCTTTGAAGGATGAAGGGATAGTCCGTCGAGAGCGGCATTTGCAAGAAAGCGTTACCGGCAAAAAACACAAGTCCAATGCGTTCGCCTTCAAGCGCCTGCACAAGTTTTTGGGCAAATACCTTGGCGAGTTCGAGGCGGCTGGGGGCCACATCTTGGCACAACATGCTCTGAGAAATATCGAGCGCGATAAAGACATCGGAAGCTTGCTGTATGGTGGTTTGTTTTTTGGCGCCTAATTGTGGATTCGCCCACGCGAGGGCGAGCAAAACCAGCCCTGAGGAGAGCAAGAGGGTCTTGAGCCACAGCCTTTGCGCTGAAAAGCTTGGCATCATGCGCTCCACATTGCCCAACCGCGTCAAGGCGTTTTTTCGCCAGACCCAATACGCGCCTACCAGCAGCACCAACAAGGGTACAGCAGCGAGCAGCCAGAAATGTTGGGGGTGTTCGTAGCGAAACATGGAAAAAGTGTTTGTGAAGTTTTGGGATTTCCGGTTTTAGGGTTTCTGGGGTGCGAAACTGTTTAAAAAATCAAAATCGCTCCGCTTAAGTTTTCAACGTGAGTTCGGGGATAACGAAGCTAATCAGTATCTGAGTTGGTGCGTCATTCGCTTATTTCGCGGCAATTGTTCAATAAATTGTCGGGTGATAGTTCCGCGAGACATGAGCCATTCCGAATTTTTGCTCCAGCGGGGAGGAATATGGGCAAAAACCTCCTTCATATTCCGCCCCGCTGGGGCTTAGGTTTGTTTGAGGGCGATATTTCTACCGATATTCCGCCCCGCTGGGGCAGTTAGAAGCCAATATTCCGCCCCGCTGGGGCTTAGGTTTGTTTGAGGGCGATATTTCTACCGATATTCCGCCCCGCTGGGGCAGTTAGAAGCCAATATTCCGCCCCGCTAGGGCTTAGGTTTGTTTGAGGGCGATATTTCTACCGATATTCAGCCCCGCTGGGACAGTTAGAAGCCAATAGTCCGCCCCGCTAGGGCTTAGGTTTGTTTGAGGGCGATATTTCTACCGATATTCAGCCCCGCTGGGGCAGTTAGAAGCCAATAGTCCGCCCCGCTGGGGCTTAGGTTCGTTTGAGGGCGATATTTCTACCGATATTCAGCCCCGCTGGGGCAGTTAGAAGCCAATAGTCCGCCCCGCTGGGGCTTAGGTTCGTTTGAGGGCGATATTTCTACCGATATTCAGCCCGCTGGGGCAGTTAGAAGCCAATAGTCCGCCCCGCTGGGGCTTAGGTTTGTTTGAGGGCGATATTTCTACCGATATTCAGCCCCGCTGGGACAGTTAGAAGCCAATATTCCGCCCCGCTAGGGCTTAGGTTTGTTTGAGGGCGATATTTCTACCGATATTCAGCCCCGCTGGGGCAGTTAGAAGACTTGATTTTTAGCAAAATAGTGAGCCAAAATCTGTTTTTCAAAACTCGGGATGACTCATGTTTGGGTCGTTTGCTCTTTACGCAATTGATTTTTAAAAAATTAATCTCCGAACTCACCTTAGTCATGTAAATCCTGTCCCCAAAAATCGTCTCTTGTGCACTCAACGTACCCCAAGCACTTGCTTTAGCGCCGCTAAGCTGGCCTGATTTTCAGGTGCATGGAAAGCCCGAAGCAAATCGCGTTTCTCTCGCTCGCTGAGGTGCAGGCTCATGGAAGCCTCATCTTCCTTGCGCACGGGCCGATAGAGGAAGCGAATCACCTCCAATTTGTTTTTCCCGAGCAAGTCGTCGAGCAGCGCCAAGGTGTTGTCCTGTTCGTAGTCTTGCACGGATGTGATTTTGGCGGCGGCGCTTACTGGGTTGAGCAAATTGTGCAACACCCCCTTTGAGTCGCTCTTGGCGATAGGGTCAATTTTTTGCCAGCATCGAATTTGCACCACCACCACCCCACCCGTGTGTTCCACTATCCAATCGCGGAAAGTATGCACGAATCGCGCCGCCAAGGCAATGCCGTAGTTGTCCCTAAAACCCGCGTCCATCGCTTCGGTGGAGGGCTGGGTCGGTAGCCACACATTGGGCAGGATGAGCGGGTAGGTACAGTTCATGCGCAAGGCGCTGGAAAATGCGAGGCTATCCGCTTGTTGCTGCGCGAACAACTTGCTGAAATCCACCCCATCCACTTCGACTTGGGCCGCCAACCGACCCAAGTCGTGTGGCTTCATCAGATACGACACCCCCTGAGGGCTGATGAGCAGCCGCCGTGCGTCGTTGAGGATGTAGGGCGACACCACCATCATCGGAATCGCTGCATCGCGCTCCGGGCGGCGGTAATCGGCAAGCCGCTTGGAAAAATATCCACGGCAATTTTCATTCAATTGGTTTTCAAATAAATATCCCCGGTCTTTTCGATAAGTGAAATCTCCTGACTGAAAAGTGGAGATGGGGTAGAACAAGTCATTGGCGACAATGGCAAATGTGACCGGGTTGAGCAGGTCCTTCCCAACGTCGTGCACGAACGTCGTGTCATGCACAGATACATCGGCTCCTTCCTGCTGCTGCAAGTAAATTTCGCGCAAATAGGCAGCGCCCAACATTCCCCCGGAAGCGCCCGTGATGAGTGCTGTTTGGCGCAGCAACTTTCCCCCAGTGGCACGGTCAGCCTGTTGCAGGGTCTGCATCGTCCAGAGCGAGGAGCGCATGCCGCCGCCGCTGACGCACAGAAAAACCATTTTGGGCTTGGGGTTGGCGGGGGTGCGGTTTTTTGCCAACCACTTGCTCAGAATCCGCTCCGTGGAAGCCTTGTCGCGGCGAATGTGCTCCTGCGAACACAATTCCTCCAGCGCAGAATAGGAGTATTCCACGCGGTTTTTTTCGCTATAATCGAGTCCATAGGCCCGGTTGCGGTAATTGAAAAGACCAAAACTCGTGATGTAGTTGACCGCCAACAAAAGACCAATGAATACCAAAGTGCCCCATTGCCGAAACCAAAAAGTGATGGCACCAAACATGGACATGACCATGCTCGACAGAATAAACACCGTGGCGCCAGTCGGTATCCGCACCCACTCGCTGTCCATAAAAGCCCCTTGAGCCATCAGCATCAGCAACATGACCACTTGCACCACCACCGCGTTGGAGTGATTCTGGCGAAATACCTGCGTGAGCATCCGCGGGTTGTAGTGCGCCACACTTCTCACCCTTCGAGCACGCAGTCGCTCCGTGATGTAAGTGTCCACGCGCCAGCGGGTGGCGCCCTCCCTGATTTCCCAGATGGTGGGCAATCGCTGGCCGGGTGCCAGCAACTTGCTCCCCGGTCGTGGCACGAATTCGCCGGGGCGAAGAAATGCGCCAATGTCTTTGTTCGTGAAATAGAGGTAAAGGGCCAGCACACTCACCAAGGCAAACGCCCCAGCCAAAAAACCAGCTATGTTCCAAGCGATTTCGTGCGTCTGCGTCAGTTCGTCGTACCATTGAAATCGGGTGGAGGCCACCAAATAAGTTGCAAAAAAAGCGAGCGGGATGAGGCTGTTGTTTAGCGAAAACTTGGTGAACGGGGCGCTCAGCGTCGCCAAAAAAGGAAACCGATTGGCGCTCAACAGATAGGTCGTCAGATTCCAAATCATCACGAAAGCGCCAAAGGCCGCGCCCGTGATAAAGAAACTCCAAAAATTGACCTGACCCCGATATTCTGGCGTGAGCATCAAATAGTGCATCCCGAAAAAACGCCCGATGTGGCCCGTCATCAACAATGCCAACACCACCCACAAAACAATGAGCAACAAGTGGTTGCGGAAATGCAGGGCCAACAGGCGCATGGGGAAAGAATAGTACAGCAGGCGCATTGTGGTCATAACGAACCGGGTTCAAACCGCTAACTAACGCAACCAAGACAAAAACTTCGCACGAAATCGGCGGGTTTTTTGAAAAAAATTTGCGCCTTCGGCGAACGCTACAATTACACGGACCTGAAAAGTATCGCGGCCATTTCGGGGTTGGCGCTGTTTTGAGCCTGCTTCCTTGCGGTCAAGCAGTGTTGCGAAGGATTGATTACGCACCCCGCCCCCGAGGCTTCGGGATTGTTGGCGAGTAATGCCAACAACGGCAAAAAAACAACTTCCCCCCGTCGTGCCTCGACAAACGGAGGGAAGTCCTTGGTTTCTCTCTATTTACGACCGCCCAAACATCAATTCTTTTGGCTCTTCGCGACTTTATGTGGGCAACCACAACCCATCTATCATCTTGAAACCGTTCGTTTCAACGAGCGGTCAGGAAAGCCCGACTGACCACATCTACCTTCTTTGCAAAAACATCACATCTTCAAAACGTTGTAGATGTGATGTTTTTGCAAAGAAGATAGATGCGATGGGCAGAGATGCTCCCCCCCCGACTGAAGTTCGGGGGTTACAAGATGATAGATGTTTGCCCACACGAAATCACGACGAACCATTCTTTTTCTTGTAAAAAAGATAGGTCGTCGTATAGGGCACATGCTCCACCTGACCAAGGTTGGATTCATTGGGTGTAATTGCCGGCGCCAATCCTCCCACGGTGCATACCCGCTGAATATAGGTCACTTTATTGCCGGGCGAGCTAAGGCTTTCAACGGCTTTCAGCAACAGCCAAGGAATCGCCGTCGCATCCACGGTGACGCCCTGCAATCTTGTGGCCACGACCTTCTCATCCTTGAAAGGGCCTTTTGTAAAGTCCCAAGTTGGCCCACCATAATGCGTGCCCACCAGGTTGTTGAAACTGGGCTGGATGTACAAATCGGCAGATGGCGCGGTGTTCACCCACACAAATACATTGGGGTCGTTCGCGCTGCGGCGCACCTCGTAAATCTGAACGCCGGTGGCATAAGTGCGGTACGCTAATTTGTGTCCTTCCGGCACGTCGAGGATGGCCGGGATTTCGGCTTCGCAGCCGATGGGCTGGGCGCGGTCTTCAGATTGGAGTTCGCCAAAGTTGATTTCGGAAATTGTGCTTTGGTCTTTCTGGCAGTTGGTGAACGCCAAAGCCAAACTGGCTGTGAACACGAAGCCACCGATGATTTTACTGAAAATCATTTTCATGTGATGGTTTAATTTTTTTGCCTACTCTGGGAAAGGATTTTCGGCTTCCTCCTTTTTTGACAGGTGGCAAAAGTCAGGGCTGCCCTTGCAGATAGGTCGGGCGTTTGAGCAGGTGATGGTTCTTTTTGATTGGGACAGAGGATTTGTTGAGCGGGATGAGAAAAGGTACGTTCGCAGGATTTACGGACGAAAAGGCTGCTGGCAGTGCACTGGGGCAAGTTCGCGCTGGCCAATCACGATTGGAACGACCCCATCATCCGGGTCGCGGCGGAAAGCGAACCTTGAAGTTTGGCCTCAACCCTCGCTCGCGCCGGGTTGCGCCCGCCACGAAACTATCCCTGAGGTTTCCGACCGAACCAGATGCCGCGCGAGGGCCTTACGACTTATAGTATGCACACAGGCTTAGTCAAAACACCTAATTTTGTGTCAAAAACCACCAATTCCCCATTATTCGCATAATAAACAGTATCACACCACCATGCACCACCCACACCACTTCGACCAGCACCTGCCCGGCCCTGCCCCGCTCCACTTCCGCATGGTGCGCGTGCCCGCCGGCACCTTCCGCATGGGCAGCCCCGACAACGACCCCGATGCCGACAGATATGAAAAACCCCAACACACCGTGCGGCTCGACGGCTTCTGGCTCGCCGAAACGCCCGTGACCCAGGCCCTTTGGGAGGCCGTGACGGGCGATAATCCTGCCTATTTCAAAGGCCCGCAGCGGCCGGTGGAGCAGGTCAGTTGGTTCGATGCCGCCGTGTTTTGCAACGCCCTCAGCCAACTGACCGACCGCCCCCCCGCATACCTGACCCCGGCGGGCAAACCCTACGGCTGGGACGGAAAAGCCTGGACGCTGGCCAATGCCGGCGACGTGCGGTCTCCCCTCTCCAAAGGAGAGGGGGCGGGGGAGAGGCCCGGCTATCGCCTGCCCACCGAGGCCGAGTGGGAGCACGCCGCGCGAGAAGGGGCCGGCTCCGATTTCCGCTACTGCGGCTCCGACTTGCTGAACCAAGTGGGCTGGTACGGTGACAACAGCGGCGGGGAAACCCACGACGTGGCCCTGCTGCTGCCCAACGCCCTCGGCCTGTACGACCTGAGCGGAAACGTGTACGAATGGTGCGAGGATTGGTGGGGCGATTACAGTGCTGAAGCAAAAGAAAACCCCCGAGGGCCTGAGCAGGGCGTCTTCCGCGTCCTCCGCGGCGGCCACTGGGGCGGCTACCCGCAGGACTGCCGCCCGGCCTATCGCCTCAACTACGAGCCGGTCCGCCGCGGCATCAATCTCGGTTTCCTCTTGGCTTTGTCCCTGCAGTCAGATGGATAGCCGTCGGGCCTTCCCGTGAGCCGGGCCGGTAGCGAGGGACACGCCTCATGCCAGCGGGGAGGGAGGGACGACCGACCAAGCGGCATGGTAAGCGTGCAGAGCGCAAAGGGAATGGAAAACAAAGGGGGTTTGGGGCGCAGCCCCAAAAAAAATTTTTAAAAAACAGGTTTTTATATGCAGATCAAACTATTCACCATCCCGATCCCCGGCGGCGAGGCGCTGACGGAGGACATGAACGTGTTCCTGCGCTCCCAAAAAGTGCTGGAAGTGACCGAGCAGGTCGTGGGCAACCACTGGTGCTTTTGCATCAAGTATCTGGACGACGCGGCGCCCAACGACCGCCAAAAAATAGACTACCGGGAGGTGCTCGACCCGGAGACCTTCCAGCGGTTTTCGCGTATGCGGGAGGTACGGAAAGCGCTGGCCGAATCCGAATCGGTGAAGCCTTACGTCATCTTCACCGATGCCGAACTGGCCGAATTGGCCAAGCTGGAGCAGCTGACGCTGGAGTCCATGCAGCGCGTGAAAGGCATCGGAGAGAAAAAGACGGAGAAATATGGAGCAAAATTCATCGAACAGGTCGCTGGGAAAAAATGAAACGCACTAACCACCTCATCGAGCAAATCGCCGACCCCGACAACCTGCGGCTGGCCTTTTGGAAGGCCCGTAAAGGCAAGAGCCATGCGCCGGGCGTGGAAGCGTACCGCGCTGCGCTGGACGTAAACCTGCAAGGCCTGCGCGAGCAAATCCTGACGGGATTGGTGGAGGTGGGCAAGTACCACTACTTCAAGGTGTACGAGCCGAAAGAGCGCAAAATTTGTGCGGCGGCGTTCGGCGAGCAGGTGCTGCACCATGCGCTGATGAACGTGTGCCACCCGCATTTTGAGCGCTGCCAGATTTCCGACAGCTATGCCAGCCGCAAGGGCAAGGGCATGTATGCGGCCTTGGGGCAGGCCCGGCGGTATTCCTGCAATCACCGCTGGTACCTGAAATTGGACGTGCGCAAGTTTTTTGAAAGCGTGCACCACGGCGTGGTGCGGGAGCAGTTGGGCCGCCTGTTCAAAGACCCGACCTTGCTGGATATTTTTGAAAAAATAATAGACAGCTACGAAGCCTGCCCCGAACGGGGGCTGCCCATCGGCAATTTGACCAGTCAGTATTTCGCAAACCACTACCTTTCGGGCCTCGATCATTTTGTCAAACGAGACCTGCGGATCAAGGCTTATGTCCGGTACATGGACGACATGGTGCTGTGGAGCGACGACAAGGCTGCGTTGAAAAACGCGCTGGGCGCCATAACCGAATGGGTGGAAAAACGGCTCCTGTGCACCCTGAAGCCCGCGCAACTGAACCGAACGGCGAACGGCCTGCCCTTCCTCGGCTACCGGGTGCAGCCCTATAGCGCCCGGCTGCTGGGGCCGAGCAAGCGGCGGTTTGTGCGCAAGCTCCGCCGCGCAGATGCCTTGCTGGATTCGGGCGCGTGGGGGCAGGCCATGTATCAGCGCCGCGTCACGCCCCTCTACGCCTTTCTCGGGCACGCCGACACCGTGGGACTGCGGTCGGCGGTGCTGCGTTTCGTCGGCCCCGATGCCAATTGAATGAAAGAACAAGGTCTATCGCCATAGGGCGTCAACCGCGTCATCCGCGGCGGCAACTGGGGCAACAACCCGCAGAACTGCCGCCCGGCCTATCGCAACAACAACGAGCCGGACAACCGCGACAACAATCTCGGTTTCCGCTTGGCTTTGTCCCTGCAGCTCACGGGAAGGCCGGACGGCTTCCACTGAACAGGCGATAGTCCCGTTCCCCCCGAGTGTTCGGGAGGACAAAAACGCGGCCCGGGCAACCGGGCCGAAAAGGCGGCGGCGCGAGTAGGCACGTCACGACCGAAAGACCCGCCGCTTATTTTATTGAAAAAACAACCGCTTGCGATATGGAAACACCCGCAACCATCACCAAACTCGAATCCCTGCTCGGTAGGCCGCTCCACCCGGCCCCGACGCACGGTTACGACCCTGTGCGCAACGCCATGGCCTGCCGCAACGACCCGCAGCGCGAAGGCGGCTGGATGCCGCAGTACGCCCTGCACCCCGACGGCACGCTGGGCGGACTGCACCTCGGCGGCCTCGACCTCGACGACCAACAATGGCAACAAATAGCCGCCGGGCTGCCCCTCGACCGCCTCGAAGCGCTCAACCTGCGGAAAAACAAACTCACCAATCTGCCGGATCTGGAGAAAATGCCGAACCTCCGCTACCTCGACCTCTGCGACAACCAACTGACCGAGTTTGCGCTGCCCGACGGGTTAGCCGACCAACTGGAGCACTTGTGGCTGCAAGGCAACGAGGCACTGACCACGCCGCCGCCGGAGGTGGTGCGACAGGGGCGTTTTGCGCTGCACAACTATTTCCGGGAAATCGCCGAGCAAGGCGCCGAGGTGGTCTATGAGGCCAAAATGCTCATCCTCGGCGACGCGGGCGCGGGCAAGACCACGCTCGCCCGCAAGGTGGAAAACCCTGATGCCGCACCGCCTGATGCGGTGAAGGACAGCACGCCGGGCATTGTGGTGACCAAACTCCAACTGACCGATGCCGCGCCGGCGTTCACCATGCACCTCTGGGACTTTGGCGGGCAGGAGGTGTACCACGCCACGCACCGGTTTTTTCTCACCAAAAAATCGCTCTATGTGCTGCTGTGCGACGGGCGCAAGGAAGAGCAGTTCGACTACTGGCTGCAAATGCAGGAAATATACGGCCAGGACAGCCGCCTGCTGCTCGTGGTGAACCAAAAGGGCGACATGCAGCCTGTATTGCCTATGAGCGACCTGCGCCGCGACTACCCCAACGTGCAGGAAGGCCGCCCCACGGTCGTCAACCTCGTCGCCGACCGCGAGGGGGCGGTGGCCCTGCGCCGGCACATCGAGCGCAGCATCCGCAGCCTGCCCCAGTTCGAGCGCGGCGAGCAGGTGCCCAAAAAGTGGGTCGTCATCCGCCATCGGCTGGAGGCGATAGACGCCGACCATATCCCGCTCGGCGAGTTCCGAAAAATCTGCAACCAAGAAGGTATCAAAGAGAAAGAACGGCAGGACTTCCTGCTCGATTTCCTGCACGACCTCGGCGCGTTCCTGCACTTCCGCGACGTGGCCGGGCTGAACAAAATGGTCATCCTGCGCCCCGAATGGGCCACGCAGGCGGTGTACAGCGTGCTGGACCACACCCGCAAAAAAGGCGACAACGGCCATTTCACCCGCGCCGACCTCGACGCGGTGTGGCACTGCGCCGAGTACGAGGAGTACTTCGAGGAGTTGCTCCTGCTCATGGAAAAATTCGAGCTCTGCTACCGCGCACCGGAGCAGGAGGGGCTGTACATCGTGCCCTCGCTGCTGCCCGACGACCCGCCCGAAGGCTACGCCTGGGGCGCTTCGACCGTACTCCAACTGCACTACCAGTACACGTTCATGCCCAAGGACATCATCGCGCGGCTCATCGTGCGGCAGCACCACCTGCTCGAATCGCCACCGGTGATGTGGAAGCGCGGGGCAGTGTTCGGCGAAAACGGCGCGCGGGTAGAGGTCGTGGAGAGCTACCGCGACAAGCGCATCAGCCTGCGCTCCGATAGCGGCGGGCGAGCCGCCAAGGAACTGCTGGGCATCATCGCCCGCGATATTGATGCCATCAACCGGGGCTTCCACTTCAACGAGCGCATGCGGGTGGAGCAGAAAATCCCCTGCCATTGCGCGGTGTGCAAGGAACTGCCCGTACCGCACTATTTTTCGCGAAGCAATCTGGATCGCGCCGAGCGGGCCGGACAGCCTGTGCAGTGCCAGGAGGGTTTTTACATGGTCAATGTCCGAGAGCTGCTCGACGGGGTGTTTGCCAATGAATTGGGGGGTAAGACCGCTCCATTGGACCGGGAACTGCTGCTGGGATGGATTGAGGACGGGGATTTGCTGAAGGCGTTTGAGGCCATGAAAAGCGCGTACCCGGACGCGTCCAATCACATCAGCAGTTTGAGGGATATCGAAAAAGCGTATCGTGAAGAACGGATTAGCTTCGAAGAGTTGAGAAAGGGAAAGGCGCGTTTGCGCCACGCGGCGTTGTCTTTACTGGGGAAGTGACTGAATCGCATCATGTCGAGCGAGGGTCTTACAACCCCGCGCAATGGTGCGGGAGAATCAAACGGTTTCAAAACAACCGCCAGCCAAACATCACTTTCCTGCGTGCAACAAAGTCACTTACCGATTCTGCCAAAACTTCTGAAAATCAGAGAGTTTCATGGCGACTACTTTCGGAAAGTCAATTTTTTTCAACACCTTGAAATGTCGATCATCGGTCACGATAAAGTCTGCGTTGGCAGCAATGGCGCAGTCAACAAACTTGTCGTCGTCAGGGTCGTCGGCAATCAATTTCCAGCGAACATAAACAGTGATTTGCCGGGTGCCGGGGAGTTCAAGTATCGTTTTTGTAACAAGGTTTCCAAGCACATCGCTCCCGAAAAACTCATCCAACACTTCCGTGTACTCATCAAGAATATCGGTCGTCACGGCCAACTGGATTTCTCCGCGCAAGATGGCATCGTACATCCAGCGATGCTCTGCCAGTCGGGGGACAATCTGGACGAGGCAGTTTGTGTCGAGGACAATGGTCACGGATTGGCCGGGCGTTTTTTGCTACGGAGATGCAGATTTTGAGTCGCTTTTTTGAAGGAGGCTTTTGTGTAGCCGCGTTTTTCCCAAATTTCATCCAGCACCTCGTCGGCTTTGCGGGCATAGTACTGCGCCAGCAATTCCTTGATTTCCAGCAGTTCGCGCTCTGTCATGGTTCGGGAGAACAATTCCAGAAGGTGCATTTGCACAGGGTTGAGTTTGGTGGCTGCTTCGGTTGCTGAAGTCGTCATCGTCATTTATTTTGCTTACAAAAGTAGGGATTTTCTCATCCTAACAAAATGCATGTGCCAGTTTGCCCGCCGCGAAACTATCCTTTCGGTTTCACCTCAAACCCTCACCGCCCCCCGATTATACTTGCTCCGATACTCCATCGGCGACAACCCTGTCACTTTTTTGAACACCGAGCGGAAGGCCTTGACATCGGAGTAGCCCACGTCGTACATCACCTCGTTCACGTTTTTGCGGCCAGTTTCGAGCCATTTTTTGGCCGCCTCTATTTTCACCCGTTGGATGTACTCGACGGGCGTGTTGTTCGTCGCCTTTTTGAAACGCCGCTCGAAGTTGCGCCGCCCAATGGCGAACTTGGAAGCGAGGTCTTCTATCGAGATTTTGGCCGTCACGTTTTCCTCGATGAAAGTCTGCGCCTGCCGAATCGGCTCGTCCTCGTGGCCTTTTTGCCCGTTGAACATCATAAACGCCGACTGGCTATTGCGGTCAATTTCGACGGCGAAAAACTTTGCGGCGAGAATCGCCATTGAGCGGTCGGTGTATTTTTCCACCAGATAGAGCAGCAGATTCCAGTACGAATTGGCGCCGCCGCTTGTGTAGATGCGCTGCTCCTCGGTCACGATTTTATCAGCCACGAGTGTCACGTTGGGGAACATCCGCCGGAATTCGTGGGCGAAGAGCCAGTGCGTCGAGCATATTTTCCCTTCTAGCAAACCCGTCGAAGCCAGCAAAAACGCCCCGACGCACAGGCTGGCGACTTCCGCGCCGTTTTTGTGTTGCGCCCGTATCCAGGGGAGAAAATCCTTGTTCAGAGCGAGCGCTGCGTTCAGGTCACCAAAGAGGGCGGGGACGACAATCAGGTCGGTTTTTTTCACGTCCTGAATCACCGAATCAGCATGGACGGAAAAGAGGCCGTCGTGCAGCCGAACTTCTTTTTGCAAGCCGACGAGATGCACATCGAACAGGGGCGGCTGCCCGGCTTGGGCGAGGAAATTATTGACCGCCGTGAACAGGTAGCGCGGCGCAGTGATGCTGTCGAGCACGGATGATTCGGGGACGAGGATGGAGATGTGTTTCATGGTTGAGTGTTCGAGTTTGTGAGTGCTTGAGTGTTTGAGGGGTATAATGGGTTTAGGATTATCTGGAAGGCTAACATCTAACATCTTGTAACCTCCGAACTTTAGTCGGAGGAACAGGCAAGCTCTCTCATCACATCCAACATCTTTACAAAACATCAGCATATAAAACCCGAAATGATGTGATGCGCTGCAAAGAAGATAGATGTATTTGGTGGATTTGGCTTGGCCGCCGATTGAAAGCGGCGGTTACAAGATGGCAGATGTTAATTCGGGAGAGCAAAAGTAAAAAAGTTTTCAAAACAAAAAATGTCGTAATTTACCCTCCCTTCTGTCGCTTTTGCCCCTCACACAGGTCTTTTGGCTGCCCTTACCTTTGTGTCATCATAATTTTAAAACAATTAGCATCTTAAACAATGGCTACAAAGGTTTTTATCAATCTCCCGGTGAAAGACCTTGACAAGTCAATGGCATTCTTCTCGGGCTTGGGCTTCACGTTCAACCCGCAATTCACCGACGAGAAAGCGGCTTGCATGGTCATCAGTGACAGCATTTTCGCCATGCTGCTCACCGAGCCGTTCTTTCAAACGTTCACCCGCAAAAAAATCAGCGACGCGAAAACGGCGACCGAGGTGCTGATTGCGCTGGACGCGGCTTCCCGCGACAAGGTGCAAAACACGGTGGCGAAAGCGGTCAAATTAGGCGGAACCCTCTATACCGAACCGCAGGATCACGGCTGGATGTACCAGCACAGTTTCGCCGATTTGGACGGCCATCAATGGGAAATCCTCTACATGGACGAATCGCAACTGCCCGAACAATCTTGACCAACAACACTGGCAACTTCTAAAATTTTAAGCATTGTGAAAAAAACAAAAATCGTTTTCTGGATTGCCACCTCCATCATTTTCTTTTGGTGCGGCATTCTGACCATCGTGTTCTTCGGTTCCGAGACGTCAAAAGCGGCTATGGCGCACTACGGCTATCCGCCCTACTTTGGCCCGATGGTCAATGTTTTTAGCATAATCGGTTCGCTCGTTCTCGTGCTGCCTTTCGTTCCGGCGAGGTTGAAAGAATGGGCTTACGCCGGGTTTACCCTCAATTTCATCGGTGCCAGCGTGAGCAATTGGGCGGTGGACGGCTTCAGTTTTCAGGTGATTTTTCCGCTACTGTTCTTCGCGCCTTTAGTGGTTTCCTACATTCAGCACCACAAATTGCAACAACAGCCATGAGGTTCCGCTCCTCTATTCGCTTGATTTTACCACCACATCATTTCATTTCAAAATTCACACGACCATGCCATTTCTCAATTCGTACCTCAACTTCAACGGTACCTGCGAACAAGCCTTCAATCTCTACAAATCCGTGTTCGGCGGCGAGTTTGCCGACCTCTCGCGCTTCGGCGACGTGCCGCCCGGAATGCCTAACATGGAAGGCGCCGACCCTAATGGCATCCTGCACGTCGCGCTGCCAGTCGGCCAACATTGTATGCTGATGGGCAGTGACTGCCCGCCCGCCTTTGGAACGGGCGTGCAGGGCAATCTTTTTAATATCTCCATCACAGCCGACAGCAAAGAGGAAGCTGACCGTTTGTTCAACGGCTTGTCGGCAGGCGGTCAGGTTTTTATGCCAATGGCAGATTCGTTCTGGGGTTCCTACTTTGGGATGCTGACCGATGCATTCGGTGTGCAGTGGATGGTGAGTTACGCGTATCCGAAATCTTAGGTTGATGAAGGTTGATAAGGGTTGATGAAGGTTGATGAAGGTTGATTATCAACCCTTATCAACCCTTATCAACCCTTATCAACCTTCATCAACCCTTATCAACCTTCATCAACCCCTTCATAACCTTTTTTTCAAACGAAAAACATCTGCCATGACGACGGCAAAACCCTCCAACATTGACGAGTATATCGCCGGTTTTCCAAAAGAAGTTCAAGCCATTTTGGAACAGGTACGGGCGACTATAAAACAAGTCGCACCCGACGCGGAAGAGGCCATCAGCTATGGCATTCCGACGTTCCGGCTTCATAAAACCTACTTGGTTTATTTCGCCGGCTTCAAAAATCACATCGGTTTTTACCCGACACCGACCGGAGGCGAAGCCTTCAAAGAAGAACTTTCAGGCTACAAAACGGGCAAAGGTTCGGTTCAATTTCCGCTCGACAAACCCATGCCGTTGGACTTGATTACTCGAATCACACAATTCCGAATCGAACAGATTTTGGAAAAAACGGCGAAGAAGAAATGATTTTTTAAACACAGAGAGACAGAGTCACGGAGAAGGCAAACGCTTGATTTTCACCAAAAAAACTCTGTGCCTCTGTGATTAATTCTAAACAAACAAAAACATAAAAGAAGCGATGGCAACAACTAACAAAATTACGCCCTTCCTCTGGTTCGACGGCCAAGCTGAAGAAGCCGCCAAGTTTTACACCTCCATTTTCAAAAACTCGAAAGTCGGCGATGTCATGCGCAACGAAGGGCGGGTACTGGTCGCTAATTTTTCACTCGACGGGCAGCCATTCAGCGCCCTTAACGGCGGCCCGCAATTCAAATTCAACCCCTCCATTTCCTTTTACGTTACTTGTGAGACGGAGGCTGAAACCGATGCCGTATGGCAAAAACTCTCGGAAGGCGGCATGGCGCTGATGCCGCTCGACAAATACGCCTGGAGCGAAAAATACGGTTGGGTTCAAGACCGCTACGGCCTTTCGTGGCAAATTTCACTCGGCAAATTGGAGGACACGGGACATCAAAAATTCACGCCATCGCTCCTGTTCGCCGGAGAACAGCAGGACAGGGCCGAAGCAGCCGTACGCTTTTATACTTCTTTGTTCGGCGACTCCTCCATCACTGGCATAATGCACTATGGAGCCGGTGAACCTGGCCGGGAAGGAACGGTGAAACACGCCCAGTTCAGCCTCTGCGGGCAAACTTTCATGGCCATGGACCACCCGATGAAAGAAACGTTCACGTTCAACGAAGCCATATCATTTGTCGTCCATTGCGACACACAGGACGAAGTTGATTTTTTCTGGGAAAAACTGACTGCCGACGGCGGCGAGGAAAGTATGTGCGGCTGGCTCAAAGACAAGTTCGGTGTGTCGTGGCAAATCGTCCCCGAAGCCCTGCCGCGCCTGCTCTCCGACCCCGACCCGGCAGTGGCACAAACCGCGATGGCGGCCATGCTGAAAATGCGGAAAATCGTCATTGCGGATTTGACAAAGGCGTAGGGCAGAAAGCGAACTTGAAAATTTATTCACACAACGACATGGCGACACAAAGTATTGATTTTCAGAAAATAAAAATGCCGCGTCGCTTTGCAGTTGTGTGAAACAAATCTTTTTCAAAATGAAAAATAGAGAACACATCATCGGCCGTTATGTGGCAGCTTACAATGATTTCGACATTGACAAAATGGTGGCAGACCTTGACGCGTCCGTCAAGTTTGAGAACATCTCAAATGGTGTATCGAACATGACGCTCATTGGCTTGGAGGCATTCAGGACACAGGCGGAGCAGGCCAAAAACCTGTTTTCAGAAAGGCGACAAACTATCGTGGCCTTTCATCATCAGCAAGACCAAACCGAAATCGAGATTGACTACGTCGCCGTGCTGGCCACCGACCTTCCAAACGGGCTCAAGAAAGGCGACAAACTCCAATTGAGCGGAAAATCAGTTTTCAAATTTTCGGGCGACAAAATCATCGAACTGACCGATATCAGTTGACTCGTTTTTGCAGCCAAATTTTTTTTCAACAATTAAAAAATCAAGCAACAATGACTGCAACAAACAAAACCTCCATCACCGTAGAAGCCCTCGTCAACGCGCCCATCGAAAAAGTGTGGGAGTGTTGGACCGCACCCGAACACATCACCCAATGGAACCAAGCCTCCGACGACTGGTATTGCCCCAAAGGCGTGAACGACCTGCGACCGGGCGGCCATTTCTCCTTCACCATGGCAGCCCGCGACGGCAGCATGGAGTTCGATTTCGCGGGCGTGTACGACGAAGTGAAAACCTGTGAAAAAATCGCCTACACCCTCGGCGACGAGCGGAAAGTCGAAGTGATTTTTTCCAAAAACGGGTCGCCCACCAAAATCGTCGAGACCTTCGAGGCCGAGAACATTCATTCGCACGAAATGCAACGCGCTGGTTGGCAGGCGATTTTGGATAATTTCAAAAAGTATGTGGAGCAAAGGGATTGATTCGATTGGTTCGATTAAATCCGATTGGTTCGATTAAATCCGATTGGTTCGATTAAATCCGATTGGTTCCGATTAAATCCGATTGGTTCGATTAAATCCGATTGGTTCGATTAAATCCGATTGGTTCGATTAAATCCGATTGGTTCCGATTAAATCCGATTGGTTCGATTAAATCCGATTGGTTCGATTAAAACTATCACTCAATCGGCCTAATCGGCTCAATCGAAGCATCGAATCAACTTTAAAAATTTCTCAGCAATGAAACAACTCATTTTTTCCATCCAAATCAACGCCCCAAAAGAAAAAGTCTGGAACACCTTGCTCGACGACAAAACCTACCGCCAATGGACGAGTGTTTTCCACGAAGGCTCTTATGCTGTCGGCGACTGGAGCGAAGGGAGCAAAATCCTGTTTTTAGGTCCTGAAGGTTCGGGTATGACCAGCAGGATATTCAGGCACGTTCCGAATGAGTTTCTCTCGATTCAGCATTTGGGAACTGTCAACAACGGTGTCGAGGATTTTGGCAGCGAAGAGACCAAAAAATGGTCGGGCGCTTTGGAGAACTACGCTGTGCAAGAAAAGAACGGCGTGACTACGCTCAATATCGAGACTGATACAGCCGAAGATTTCGAGGCACATATGCGAGAAACGTGGCCCAGGGCACTGGCGAAATTGAAAGAATTGACGGAGTCAGCCTGACTGCATGAGGGAGCGATTTGTACTTTTGCAGAAACAAGTCGCCCGTCCCGTGAAAAGAAATGGTATTGACCCACTTTGGTTGTTTGTAAGCCTGTACCTCGCAGCCATGTTCCTGCCACGATTGGTACCGATGGGTATGTTTGGCGACGGGTTGCTTTATGCTTCCATGGCTCGCAATCTCGCTGAAGGTCGGGGCAGTATTTGGGCACCTTTTTTCTCGTCAGGTTATTTTGTCGAATTTGCCAGCGGGAACCCGTATTTTGAAAATCCGCCACTCATGCTTTGGCTGCAAGCAGGCTTCTTCCGCTTGCTGGGCGACCCGTGGTGGGTGGAGAAACTGTACGCGCTCTTATTGTTCGTCCTCAATGCATGGCTTATCGTGCGGGTATGGGAAACGCCTTTGCGCGGCACACTTTTCCACGGGCGTTTTGGGTGGTTGCCGCTGTTTTTTTGGTATCTGATTCCGGTTGTTATCTGGGGCAACCCCAACAATCTCATGGACAACAACCTACTGACTTTTTGTTTGCTGTCGTTGTGGTGTGTGTTGCAGGGCTTGTCTGCCGATGAGCGCTGGTGGCCGCGACTTACGCTTGCCGGGTTGTGTGTTTATTTGGGGTTTATGACCAAAGGGCCTGTGGCGCTGTATCCGATAGCAGCGCCTTTTTTGTTGGCGGCTGTCACGGCGGCCCCCTCCTTTCACAAGCGCAAGATATTCGAGGGGCTTGCACAGTCCGCTTGGGTGGCAGTCGTGGCGGTCGGTGCGTTTGCGCTCATGCTTGCTTTGGTGCCTGAATCAAAGTTTTATTTTGAAAATTACTGGGAGAAACGTCTCGGAGCAGTCATCGCGGGAGAGCGGGCGGATGCGTTGCTAACTGGCTGGGCGCGACTCAAGATATTTGCAATTTTGGCCACAGAGCTAACTGTTGTGGCTGTTGTGACGCTCCTCGTGGCGGTTGTTTTCAATAAAAAAAGACATGAGCGAGCCAGCGACGAGGCGCATCAAAAAGTTCGCAGGACTGGGCTGTTGTTTCTGTTGCTCGGCCTCGCGGCCACCCTGCCACTTATTGCCAGTGCTCGGCAAAGTGGCATGTACGTCATACCCAGTCTTCCGATGTTCGCTTTGGCGGCGGGCTACATTTGCCTCCCGGCGGTGGGGCGCTGGCTGGAAAAACCAAGCGCGGGCAACACTCGTTTTTTAGGGACGATTCGCGTGATATCGTGGGTTGGTTTTGTGGCGCTATCGGTGCATCTTGCATGGATATTTGGAAAACCCGCAAGAGAGCGGGCGCTTTTGCAGGACTTGCCGGGTGTGCAACGGCTCATTCCAGAAGGAGAGAAAGTAGCTGTTTGTGCCTCATTGATGAATAATTTGCACACGCATACCTATTTGCAACGCTTTCACCGTTTAGAGTTGTCGCGGGACTTTTCCACTTGCAGATTTGCGTTGACAGAGCCTCGTTGCGATGCCGGAATGCAGGAGACATTGCGGCAAAATGGTTTTGTGAGAGCCGATACAAGCACAGCACCGACGCAGGCGCATTTTGTTTACCTGAAAAAATAAAAGCAGGGATTCCCGAAAAAAATTTGCCGTTGCTACCCCAAATCGCCGCTCCCTGCGTTCCTTAGCGCATCCACAGTGTATTGACTAACCTTTTTTCCATGCATCAAAACAGGGAGACAGAAGCACTAGGCAGAAATGTGCAGGCCGAAGGTGCTTTCATCGAATCGCTCATAGCCGCCACTTCCAAAGTGATAGTGGGGCAGGAGGGCATGATAGAGCGGCTGCTTGTCGGCTTGCTCACAAAGGGACACATTCTGCTCGAAGGGCTGCCCGGATTGGCGAAAACATTGGCCATCAAAACATTGGCTCAAGCGGTGGATGCCTCTTTCAGGCGCATCCAATTCACGCCCGACCTGCTGCCCGCCGACGTGATTGGCACCCAAATTTACAACCCCTCGAAGGGCGAGTTTACGGTGCGCAAGGGGCCGATTTTTGCCAACTTTGTATTGGCCGACGAAATCAACCGCGCCCCTGCCAAGGTGCAAAGCGCACTGCTCGAAGCCATGCAAGAGCGTCAAGTCACCATTGGCAGCGAGACATTTAGGCTCGACGAGCCGTTCCTCGTGTTGGCCACCCAAAACCCCATCGAGCAAGAAGGCACTTATCCATTGCCAGAGGCACAAGTGGACCGTTTTTTATTAAAGGTAAAAATCGGGTACCCGAGTCAGGAGGAAGAGCGCGGCATCATTCGTCGTTTCCTAAATGAAGAGGAAACCCCAGTGAAAAAGGTGGTGTCTATTCAAACCTTGCTTCACGCACGCGAAGCAGTCAAGCAAGTGTATCTGAGCGAAAAAATAGAACAGTATATTCTCGACATCGTATTTGCCACTCGCACCCCCGCGCAATTTGGCCTGCCAGCGTTGGCACCTCTCATCACTTATGGCGCTTCGCCGCGTGCCAGTCTTTCCCTTGCAAGGGCGGCTCGAGCGATGGCTTTTCTCGACCACCGCAACTACGTCGCGCCTGACGACGTGCGCGCCATTTGTCCCGACGTGTTGCGTCACCGCATTGGGCTTACATACGAGGCACAGGCGGAGAACATTACACAAGAGGATATTATTGGAAAAATTCTGGGAACCGTGGTAATACCTTGATGATGGATACTTCCGAGCTGCTCAAAAAAGTGCGCAAAATCGAAATCAAGGCCAGAGGGCTTAGCAGTCACCTGTTCACGGGCGGCTATCACAGTGCTTTCAAAGGGCGTGGAATGTCGTTCAGTGAGGTGAGAGCCTATCAACCCGGCGACGACGTGCGGGCGATTGACTGGAATGTGACGGCGCGGACGGGGGAGGCATTTGTCAAGGTGTTTGAAGAGGAGCGCGAGAATGTGGTCATGTTGCTCGTGGACATCAGTGGTTCGGCGGTGTTTGGCAGTCACACCCAGTTCAAGGAAGAATATCTGACCGAGTTATGTGCGGTTTTGGCTTTTTCCGCCATTGCCAACAACGACAAGGTAGGCGTGATGCTTTTTTCCGACCATATCGAGCTGTTCATCCCGCCGCACAAAGGCAAGCAACACATCCTGCGCATCATCCGCGAAATACTCAGCGCCCGCCCCACAGGGCGCGGCACGAACATAGCGGCGGCTTTGCAATTCATCCACAATGCGCTCCAAAAACGCAGCGTGTGCTTTATTCTTTCCGACTTTTTGGATGAACAGTACGAAAAAGCTCTTCGGGTTTTGGCTCGCCAACACGATTGCATAGGCATCCATGTGTGGGATGCGTTGGAGCGCAATCTGCCCGATGTGGGCGTGTTGCGGGTGGCGGATGCCGAAACGGGCGAGCAAACTTGGGTGGACACCACCAGCTATCGCCTTCGTCGCCAATACGCGCAGTCATTCGATGCGCATCTGGCTGCCACGCAAGTTTGCTTCAGGCAAGCCGGGGCCGATTTCCTAAGTCTCAGCACCAACCAGCCTTACACACAAGCCTTGTTGCAGTTTTTCTCCCGACGTTCGAGGGTGGTGGCGCATGGGTGAGCACCAGTGCCATCATGCGCGGTCAATCCGGCTCAAAGCCAAGCACGATGTTGAAGCGGGCGAAATCCGACAGCTTGCGGCTCCCGGCGTTGATAGGGTTGGGCTTGTCAAAGCCGATACCATAGTCGAAGCCGAGTGTGCCAAACATGGGCAAGAACACACGAAGGCCCATGCCCACCGAGCGCCGCACATCAAAAGGATTGTAGTCGCTCACCCGTGCCCATGCGTTGCCACCTTGAGCAAATGTGGTGACGAAAATCGTACTGGATGGGTTGAGCGATATCGGGTAGCGCAGTTCCACGGTGTATTTGCTGAACACCCCCGCGCCGCCCGGAAAAGGCGGCATAATATCTTCGGTGCCGTAGCCGCGCAAGCTGATGATGTCTCGGCCATTGAGGCCGAAGTTCTGGTTGCTAAGGCCGTCGCCCCCTAGTTCGAATCGTTCGAAGGGGCTGAGCAGGGTCTTATTCGACCAGCGGCCCAGAATGCCTATCTTGGCAGATGTCCGCAGCACCAATTTACCGACTATTGTTGTGTACCAATCCGCGTCCACGCGCCATTTGAGATATTCTATGTAGCGGTAGAGCTCTTGAAGGTTTTCGGTTTCGTAGAAAGACCTGCTCTTGAACAGGGAGTAGGGCGGGGTCATTTGCATTTTTAGCGAAATCAACGAACCGTTGCGCGGGAAAATCGGGTCGTTCACGCTGTTGCGTGCGATAGTGACGTTGGCGCTGAAGTTGTTGTAAATGCCAAGCGAGATTTGGCGCCCCAGTTCGTCCACAAATCCCCCGAAGCGGTTGATATTGAGTCGCTGGAGCTCGATGTCAGTGCGGAAGATGAAGTTGTCATCCGGCCATTTGAGGCGTGTGCCGAAGCCGACGGTCAGCTGGCTGATTTTTAGCTCGGAGTAATTGTCGGTGCCAGCGAAGCCGCTTGTGAAGCGGTTGTAGAAGCCCGCCACGGTGAGCGAGTTGGGTTTTTTGCCGCCGAGCCAGGGTTCGGTGAAAGAGATATTGTAGGACTGATAGCGGTCGCCAGCGGTCTGGCCGCGCAAGCTGAGACGCTGGCCGTCGCCTTGTGGCAGTGGGTTCCACGCGGATTTGTTGCGCACGTTGCGCAGGGAGAAGTTGTTGAAAGTGACGCCGAGCGTTCCGATGACCCCGCCCCTGCTAAACTGGGTGGAGGGTTGATAGCCAGCGGATAGTTCAAGTTGGTCGGAGGGCTTTTCCTCCACGGTGTATTCGATATCCACCGTGCCGCGCTCGGGGTTCACGGGGGTGTTGATGCCGAGCGATTCGGGGTTGAAGTAACCGAGGTTGACGATTTCGCGTTGTGAGCGGATGATGTCGGCGCGGCTAAATTTGTCGCCCGGTCGGGTGTAAAGTTCGCGGCGAATCACATGCTCGTGCGTGCGGTCGTTGCCTTTTATGACCACGCGGTCAATGGTGGCTTGCGGGCCTTCGAAGATGCGGAGCTCAAGGTCAATGGAGTCGTTTTCGATGGCTGTTTCCACGGGGTCAACGCGGAAAAACAGATAGCCATTGTCGAGATAGAGCGAGGATATATCGCGTCCGTCTTGGCTGAATGAGAGGCGGGTTTCGAGCAGTTCCTGATTATATACATCGCCTTTTTCGATACCAAGCACCTGAGCAAGATATTTGGAGTCGTAAATCGTATTGCCCTTCCACACGATGTTGCGGAAGAAATAACGCCGCCCTTCCTCGATTTGGATGTGAATCATGAGCTCGCCTTTGCGGTTGCGCCAGAGGCTGTCGTCCACGATGCGGGCATCGCGGAATCCCAGTGTGTTGTAGTATTCCTCGATTTTGTGCTTGTCTTCCTCGTAGAGTTCCCTGACGTGTTTCGATTTTTTGAAAATGCGGCGCTTTTCCGCCGTCTCCTTCATTTTTTTACGAAGGGTCTTTGACTTCACGTTTTCATTGCCGGCAAAACGAATTTCCTTGATTTTGAGCCTTTTGCCCCGGTCTATCACAAACTCGAGGCGCGTGGAGTTCACTGTTCTTTCGTCTGGATATTGATTGATGGTCACTTTGGTGTCCATGTGTCCTTTGTCCACAAAATGCTGTTTAAGGGCATTGATGAGCGAGGCTTTCACGTTGTCGGTGAGAATGGCACCCTTTTGCAAGTATTTGTTGATGATGCCGTTCAGGTCGTCGTGCTTGTTTTTTTTCACCCCCACAAATGAGTGCCGGGTGTAACGCGGCAGTTCTTTCACGGCGATTTCGAGAAAAATCTTGTCGCCGACGGTGCGTTCCTGGAAAATCTGCACATCCGTGAAGAGCTTTAGGTTCCAGAGGGATTGCACCGCTTTGGCAAATGGCGCGCCGGGCACGCGGAGCTTGTCGCCTACCCTGAACCCCGAAATGGCGATGATGGCGCCCGCATCTGCGAATTGAGCACCCGTGACGCGAATGCCCCCGATTTCGTATTCGACGGGTTTCTCGTAGGAAACGATGGGGGGGAGGGTGTCGGTGGTTTGGGCCTTGATGGCCATGGGGGCAAAGAACAACAGCCAAAAGCCGATTGTATGTAATTTCATTGTGTGTTGTCAATTAAAAAAAGGTTCCAGCGGCTTGAGGCCTGCAGCTGGCGGGTGGGTGAGGGTTTAGGGTCTTTGCTGTGCCAACATTTCCTGCAAGTTGGAGCAGTCTTGGAAGAGCGGGTTCAAGGCGAGGTAGGTGCGGCGCAATTGTTCCAGCACCCATTTTTCAGTGAATTCCGCTTTTCGCTGCTCCAACGCAGCTTGTTGAATTTTGCCATAATCAAGTTTAAGGTCTGCTTTGTGAGGCTTTGAACGGCTCTCCAGCAGGACGAGGCGATAGTAGCGGGTGCCATCCATGGCGCGGAAAGGAAACGGCTCGGAGATATCGCCCACTGCCAATCCGTCTATGGCAAAAAAGACATCCGTCTCCAAGTCGGCGACTTCAAAGAAGGTGTTGCCGGAGCGGGGGTTGGCCACGCGACCGTCGTTGTTGAAGCTTGCTTGATTTTTGTCGCCAAACCGCTTCACGGCTTCGCTAAAAGTCATTTCACCATTTTTGATGGAGCGTTGCACCGAGTCGAGTTTGGCACGAGCGGCTTCCATGTCGTCGTCGGTGATTTCGGGTCTTATCAAGATGTGGCGGCAGTGGATGAGGTTGCCTCGGCGTTCGAGCAGCTGGATGATGTGAAAGCCGAACTCGGTTTCCACGATGGGGCTTATTTGACCAACCTCCAGCTTGTAGGCCGCCGCTTCGAATTCGGGCACGAAGGTGCCGCGTTTTTGAAAGCCGAGGTCGCCACCGTTGGAGCCGCTGCCGGGGTCGGCGCTATATCTTTTGGCGAGTTCTGGGAAGCTTTCGCCGCCTTCCGTGATGCGTGTTCGGAGTTCACCGATAAGTTTTTGGGCTTTTTCGCGTTCTGCTGCACTCACCACTGGCTTGTAAACCAACTCTCGAATTTCCACCTCTGCATTGAAATAGGGCAGCGAATCCTTGGGGATGTTGTTGAAAAAACGCTGTACCTCCGAAGGGGTGATGGTGGCCTTGCCCGTGATTTTCGACTGCATCCGCTCGGCCAACATTTGGCTGCGCATATCGTTGCGCATCTGGTCTTTTATCTGATTCACGTTTTGCCCGTAGTATTCCTCAATGGCCTTTTCGTCTTGATTGAAATAGACCAGCAGGCGGTCAATGCGGGCGTTGAGTTGGTTTTCCACCTCTTCGTCCTTGACGCTTATGGAGTCAATCTTTGCTTGATTGACCAACAATTTTTGAATGATGATTTGCTGCAAGGCAAGGCACTTGTACTCGTCAGACAGGTCTTTTTCTTGTTGCTTGGCGTAGGCAACTTGCTCTTGCACATCGCTAAGCAGGATGATTTCGCCGCCCACATTGGCCACCACTTGGTCAATGACAGCCCTGTTATCTTGTGTGTGAGCCAAAATAGGCGCGAGCAGCGTGAGCATGGCAATGCTCAGATGGTGGCTTATTTTGTGGGCAAACATCTGCCTCATGTTGGATGGGCGTTCAAGGTTTTGCCAGATTTTCATGGTCAAGCGTTTATCTGTTTTTGGTAAAAAAAACGGTGTCTGAAAAATGGTGGGAAGATGCCTCGCCCCAACCGCTCACTGCACAATCTTTACGTTTTCTCGCCGCAGTTCCTTTTGGTAGAGGTCTTCTTTCCATTTTTCAAGCAGTTCTTGTTTGCGTTTGTGCAGGATGATTTTGGAGGCTTGTTCTCTCACATAATCGAAAGGCGCGGTGGTCTTTCCTTGCACCACTTCGAGCACACGATAATAATACCGGAAGTCACCGTCGCTTAGTGTGCCTTCGCGGCGCGAGCCGACGTTGTCGGTGGTTAACGTTCCTTTGGGCAAAAGCGCGGCTACCTCTTCAAGTTTGTGCCATTTTTCGCGGTCGAGCATTGAGAGGGTGGCCCATTGTTTTGCAAAGCTGTTAAGGCGTATTTCGTCGGCAGGGTTGCGGCTGTACCAGAGTTTGTTGATTTCGGACTGTGGGGCCTGGGGCGGAAGTTTCAGGAGCATACATTTTAAGATGGTGCTTTCCAACTGAAACTGGTCTTTGTTGTTGTCATAAAACTCCTTTACCTCTGCTTCGGCAATGGTACTGTCAAGCTTTTCGGCGATTAGTTTTTCCTCAAAGTTGAAGCGCACCAAACTTGCGCGGTAGTTGCGTACTAACTCGTCAATGTTCAAATCTTTCGGGATATTGCGCTCGGCCTCATACATGAGCAGCTGCTCGCGTGCCCAGCGTTGGGCATAGGCACTGACCATGAGCGCGCTGTCTTCCTTCGTGACCCCCTCTGGCACCACTCCTTCAAGTTCGGATAGGTACAGGTGCTTGTTGTAAACCTGTGCCAACAGCACATCGTTGTCGGGCGATGTGTCGTTGCCGGCGCAATGCCACAACAGGGCGCAAGAGCAGCACAACAGAAAAAACAAAATGCCTTTCATGGTCAAGGAAAAGGTAACTCATTGGCTTGCCGAGGGTGTCTGCCCCGAGGCAAAACCGTCAGCTATGGCAAACGGCGGGCAAAGGTAGTTGAATCAGTCAGAAATGACTGCCTAAGATGCAAAGTTGGGTGTGTGAGGTTGTATGAATGGAGCCGATAAATTTTTACTACCCGTCGAGATGCAAATGAAACGCGGCCTTTTTTATACTTTTGCAGCGACATTTTCGCCACCGCAACGGCGGCGGCACATCACCAATCGGGATTTACACACATAAAAGTTAGGTTCATTAAGACAATGGAAAAGAAGCGTTTGCTCCTCATCACCCAAGAAATGGAACCCTATACGGAAGGCTCAGAAGTGTCGGCAGCGGTAGCAAGGCTGCCGAAATTTTTGCAAGACAACGGGTACGAATTGCGGATTTTGATGCCTCGCTATGGCGTAGTGAACGAACGCCGCCACCGCCTTCACGAAGTCGTCCGCCTCTCAGGAATGAACATCATTGTGGACGACGACGATTACCCACTCATCATTAAGGTAGCTTCACTCCCCAACTCGCGGCTACAAGTTTACTTTCTCGACAACGAAGATTTTTTCAAACGCAAGCATGTATTTGAAGATGAGAGCGGACACCCATTTGAAGACAACCCTGACCGAGCAGCGTTTTTTTGCAAAGGCGCCATCGAGACGGTGAAAAAATTCGGTTGGTCGCCAGACATCGTGTTGTGTGAAGGTTGGATGACGAGCCTGCTGCCGCTCTACCTGCGCACAGCTTACAAGACAGAGCCTATTTTTGCCAACTCCCACATCGTTTACACCGCTTACGACACACCACGCGAACGCGAAGGCGGCGAGCGGTTTTTCCAAAAAGTGGCCATCAACAACATCTCGAAGAAAGACCTCGCTCCATTTCAGGACGGTGACGGCCTTTCTATGCACAAAGGAGCAGCCATGTATTCAGATGCCATCATCATTGGCAGCGAAACGCTCGACACCAGCGTTGATTACCTGTCGGTCGCCCAAGACAAACCTGTGCTCAGTTGGAAAAACGGTGAGGAAATGCCATCTGCATATCTCGAGTTTTTCAAAAGCCTGACTGAGGCCGAGGTCGCTCAATAAAAAAAATGATAGACATCGTCGCTTCCTTGGTTCGACATCGAAGGGGCGATTCAAATGAAATGGCCGAAAAAAACTATACGGCCTGATGATATCAATAGCGGGCAGCTTCATCAACTGCCCGCTATAATTTTGAAATAAACATCAACAATTTTCCTTCCTCGTCACCCAACCATCCGGCGGAATGCCGCGTCATTGAAAACACTTTCCAATAAATACGCACATCACACGACATAACATCGCATGAAACAAAAATTGCCGGTCTTCACCGCGCTAACTCTGCTGGTCGCCGCCATTTGGTCGGCCTGCACCAAGCCCTCTCCTTTTGGCTCCGAATTGCTTCTCGACGAACTGGCAAGCTATGAATTCACAGACACCCTGGCCGTCATTTGCAGTGTTGAGTTTGAGGAAGACAGCTTGTTGACATCCGATGCTGGCTCCACCTCCAGCGCATTTTTGTGTGGCGAACTGGACGACCCCTTTTTTGGCAAATCCCGTTCGGAGATATACACTTTGGTGCGGCCGTCATTGCCATATCCGAATTTTAGGCCCGGCGAGCAAGAGCTTGATTCTGTGGTGCTTCACATACGCTACGCATCAGCCAACTTCTACGGCGACTCATTGCAGGCGCAGACGCTCCGCGTTTTTCGGTTGGATGAAGTGCTCAATAGCACTGGCAACTACTACGCACAAAGTACCATACCTGCCACCACCGAAATTGGCCGGGTAGAAAACTTCTTTCCTCAGCCCAACACCGCTGATAGCCTGTTCGATGCCAGCACCCGGGCGCCTTTCCTGCGCGTTCCACTCGACCTTGATTTCGGGAAAGAAATTTTCAACATGGACTCGACCACTATACAAAATGATAGCTTGTTTTATCAAGCACTTCGCGGCCTCAAAATAACAGCATCCTCCAACGCCACGCCGGGTGCCATGCTCGCATTCAACCTGAACAACATCACCTACAGCCGTCTTAGCCTCTATTATCGCAATACGGGTGATACAATCGTCCGCCGATACGACTTCTTCTTTGCTGGCACCAACAAATTCACCCACTTCGAGCACAACTACGAAGGGTCGCCCGCAGGGCAGCAAATCGGCCAAGAATCCGGAGAACACCTCTACCTACAAGCCATGCAGGGGCTGCGCGTGAAAGTACAGTTCCCGACCATCAACCAACTCGGGAAAATCGCCGTCAATAAGGCGCAGCTGGTACTGACAAGAGCCTCGCTGCCAGATGATTTGTCCGTGCTAATGCCTGCCGAGCAACTGTTGCTCACCGAAAATCAAGGCGACACATCATTTGTGCTCATCAGCGACGTGCTGTACTCCGTTGGCCCCGCCTTCAATCTGGGTTTCGACCGATTTGGGGGCATGCCCAAAAAAGAGAACATAAACGGCACGTTAGTTGAAAGGTATAGATTGACCCTTTCCGACAGGCTGCAAGACATGGTGAACGATGCGTCCGGCGATATCAACAAAAAAACACTGTACCTCAACATCACGCCGCAGGGGCGCGTGGCGCAGCGGGTGGTGTTGCGCGGGCCGAAGAACGCCGAATTGCCAGCCAAGTTGGAATTGAAATATACGCGGGTGCAATAAGATATTGCGTTTCGCTGCGTAACTTTGAGGCTCTAAAACTTCATTTTCTCACCTCAACCACTTGATAAAATCATGTGTGGAATCGTCGCCTACATCGGTGCTCAAAAAGCCTATCCCATCGTCATCAAGGGCCTACAACGCCTTGAGTATCGCGGCTATGACAGTGCGGGTATCGCGCTGCAGAATGGCTCGCTCAATGTCTTCAAGAAAAAAGGCAAGGTGGCCGATTTGATAGAATTCACCAAAGGAAAAAATATCAATGGCAACATCGGCATGGGACATACCCGTTGGGCCACTCATGGCAAACCCGACGACATCAACGCGCACCCACACACCAGCGGCAACGGACGGCTTGTGCTCATCCACAATGGAATCATCGAAAACTACGCGCTGCTGAAAAGCTCGCTGACCAACCTCGGCCACACATTCAAAAGCGAAACCGACACCGAAGTGCTCGTTCACCTCATCGAGGAAGTACAACAAGCCGAAGACCTGCCCCTTGAGGAAGCCGTAAGACAGGCGCTCACCCAAGTGCACGGCGCTTATGCCATCGTGGTAATGGATAGCAAAGACCCGCACAAACTGGTGGCCGCCCGAAAAAGCAGCCCGCTTGTGATTGGGGTGGGCGACAATGAATTTCTCATCGCCTCAGACGCTACCCCCATCGTGGAGCATACAAAAAACGTCGTTTATCTCAACGATGAAGAAGTAGCCACCGTCACGCTCGACGGAGAGATGCTCATAAAAACGTTGAAAAACGAAGTGACAAATCCTGCTATCCACGAAATCGAGCTTCAAATCGAACAGCTGGAAAAAGGGGGATATGACTATTTCATGCTGAAGGAAATCTTCGAACAACCCACCACCATCGCCGAATGCATGCGCGGACGCATGGATGCCGACGAAGGCTGGGTACGTCTCGGCGGGATGGCAGAGCACCTCAAGCGAATGGTGAATGCCCAACGCATGATTATCCTCGGCTGCGGCACTTCGTGGCATGCAGGCATGATTGCCGAATATCTCTTCGAAGACCTAGCGCGCCTCCCCGTAGAGGTTGAATACGCCTCCGAATTCCGCTATCGCAACCCAGTCGTGCGCGACCAAGATGTGGTGTTGGCCATTTCTCAGTCCGGCGAAACAGCTGATACTTATGCTGCCCTTGAGCTGGCCAAACAGCATGGCGCACTCACCTACGGCATTGTCAACGTGGTAGGCTCCTCCATCGCTCGCCTTACCGATTGTGGCTCTTACATCCACGTTGGCCCAGAGATAGGCGTGGCATCCACAAAAGCCTTTACCGGCCAAGTGACCATGCTGACCATGATGGCGCTTATCTTGGGATACGAGCGAGGTTATTTGCCTAAATCAAAATATCAAAAATTGGTGCAGGCGCTTTCTCTCATTCCGGGCAAAGTGGATGCACTGCTCAAAAATTGCCATCAACAAGTGCGGTACATCGCGGGGGAATTCAAGGATGCTTCCAACGCCCTTTATCTCGGGCGTGGCTACAACTTCCCGGTGGCGCTCGAAGGCGCACTCAAACTGAAAGAAATCAGCTACATCCATGCCGAAGGCTATCCAGCCGCAGAAATGAAGCATGGCCCCATCGCGCTCATTGACGAAAATATGCCCGTTTTCGTCATCGCCACCAACAAGAGCGCCTACGAAAAAATCGTTTCCAACATTCAAGAAGTAAAAGCTCGCAAGGGCGTGGTAATCGCCGTCGTGACAGAAGGCGACGAGAGCATCAAGCAACTTGCCGATCACTCTATCGAAATCCCTGAAACAGAAGAACCCTTTACACCGTTACTATCCGTCGTGCCGTTGCAATTGTTAGCCTACCACATAGCCGTCATGCGTGGCTGCAATGTGGACCAGCCCAGAAATCTGGCTAAATCCGTCACGGTGGAATAAAACTCGCATATCACAACTCACATGAAAGTTGACATAGAATACAATACCGAGAAACCCTCCATCTCCTATCCTGAATATGGACGTTCCATTCAGGAAATGTTGCAATACGCCAAAACCATCGAATCGCGCCCGCATCGGCAAAAGACAGTGGAAGCCATTGTCGGCCTGATGATGCAACTCGTGCCGCCCGGCAACAACCGCAACATGGACGATTACCGCGAAAAGATGTGGAACCACGCTTTTGCCATCGCCGACTATGAGCTGGACGTGAACCCGCCTTCTGGCATCACCATTCGCCGCGAAGAAGAACGCCCCAAACCCGACCCCATTGGCTACCCAGCCTCCGCCACCCGATTCCGCCACTACGGCAACAGCATTCAGGCACTCATAAAAAAAGCCATCGCAATGCCTGAAGGCCCCAAAAAGGAGGGTTTTGTCGAGGTGATTGCGTCCTACATGAAACTCGCTTACAAAACGTGGAATAAAGAACACTACGTCAGCGACGACATTGTGAAAGACGACCTCGAAATTCTTTCCGATGGCCTGCTCGAACTTCACGAGGGCTACGAGTCGCTCGACAAGCTGGCAGCCGGAGCAGGAAAACACGACAAAGACCGCCGCTTCCAACACCAACGCAACCGTGGCAAGCAACAAAGCAACGGTGGGGGACGCAAGCGCAGCCGGGGCGGCGGCAACTATCGCAAGCGGAAAAAATAGTCCGATACGTTTTTTATGAAAACAGCACTGCTCTCCATGCTTCGCCAAGCATTTGGTTTGGCACATCTCGCTCATTTGCAGAAAGACAAATCCCTTGATGAATTATTGGCCGAACACGAAAGCCGGCGTCGTTTCCTAAAAACGGCAGGGCAAGCCGGAGTCCTCTTGGGCATTGGCGGGCCTGTCATGGCAGAGCATTTTTTGGAAAATTTAGGGAAGCCCGCCCCTAAAATAGCAATTGTCGGAGCAGGCATTGGCGGGTTGAGCGCGGGCTATTTCCTTCGCCGCAAGAGAGTGCAGGCAGTGCTCTTTGAAGGCGACAAACGCCCGGGAGGGCGCATCAAAAGCGCTCGTATCTTTGACAATGGCAACCTCAACACCGAAATCGGCGCGGAATTCATTGATTCCAATCATTCCGAAATGCTGTTTTTTGCCCGTATGCTGGGGTTGGATACCAAAATCATGGATGTCGAGCAAGACACGTTTGGCCAAAGAGAAACGCTCTTTTTTGAAAATCGGCATTGGAGCATCCGCGAAGTATTGGAAGAGTTCAAAGCCGTTTACCCCCGCATCCGCGCTGACCAAAAACGCCTCAACGGGCGTGGCGCTGCTCGTTTGGACAACATCTCGATGGGATCATACATAGACAATTTGCCCGTCAGTAGCTGGGTCAAGAAAATGCTTCATGCCGCCTATCTGGGCGAAAATGGCTTGGAGACATACGAGCAAAGCGCAGCAAACATGTTGGGAGTTTTCGAGATACGCGATGAAAAAATACTCCCTTACGGAATTAGCGACGAGCGATTTAAAATCACTGGAGGCAACGAGCAAATCACGCAGGGATTGGCCAAAATGCTCGAAACACAAATCCGATACGAACACAAGTTGCGCTCCATCAGGGAAAACGCCAACCGCAGCCTCACCCTCAGCTTCAGCCAGAATGGCACCACCTACGAAGAAACGTTTGATGTCGTAATAGTCACCCTGCCCTTCGCTGTCCTGCGCGATTTGGACATCAAGATGGATTTGCCGCCGCACAAGCGTCGCGTCATCAGCGAATTAGGCTATGGCACCAACACAAAATTCATCGTAGAGACCCAAGAGCGCATCTGGCGAAAGGCAGGTTATCGCGGATTTTTATTCAACGAGCAAATTCCCAATGGATGGGACAGCGCCCAAATGCAGCAAGACAATCAAGGTGTCGGAGCATTCACCTGCTTCTTTGGTGGCGACAGAGGCAAAGCAGCAGCCCGCGGTACCGAACAGGAACAACTGGCATACATACTGCCCGCGCTTGATGGCGCATTCCCGGGCACCGCTGCCAGCCTCACGGGCAAGCTCGAACTCGCCAATTGGTCAGCCAACCCCTTCGCTAAGGGTAGCTATTCGTGCTTCAAAGTAGGCCAATATACCGCCTTTGAGGGCGCGGCCTTTGAACCCGTGCGGCAACTCTACTTTGCAGGCGAACATTGCAGCACCGAAAGTTGGGGATTCATGAACGGCGCGGCGGAGACCGGCCGGAAAGCCGCCGAGAAAATTTTGAAGAAAATGGGTGTGCGTTAATTTGGCTCGTTCCTCATCGCACCATATTCAAGAATGTTCGGGTGAACCAGTTCGCATCCGCCTTCACCAAAGAGTCAAGTGTCAGGCTGGCTTTGTGCGAGAATGTGCGTATGTCGCGCACCACCGAGCAAAAATGTTCCGAATCGGGGCATTTCTCTTCCACGCCCGCCATCTCATCCAGCACACGCAGCATGGGGTCAAGTTCCCGCTTTTTGCGGTTGATAATAATTTGGCGCACCACCGTCCACATATCTTTTTCGGCAAAAAAATACTCTTTGCGCTCACCGTTGCGCAGCTGCTTGTGCACCAATCCCCAATCCACCAGCGCGCGAAGGTTCATGTTTGCATTGCCCCGTGCGATGTCAAGCTCTTGCATCACTTGGTCGGCAGTAAGCGGCTCGGGCGACACCAATAGCAGTGCGTGTACTTGTGCCATCGAGCGATTGATGCCCCATTCGGAGGCCATTTTGCCCCATGATTCAATAAACTTTTCCTTTGCTTCTTTGACATCCATGATGTTGAGCAAGAATTTTGTTTGAATACAGATTACAGCATACAAAATGCGATTGAGCGTTTTTTGTTTTCAAAAAAAATTGAAAGATGTGAAAGCGCCTCCATTTCCGCGATATAGTCAAGGCAATTTGGTTGGGTGCATTTCAAATTGTCGCTTTTGTACGAGACTGTCTCGCAAGTTTAAATTTCGACAGGATTAACAAGATTTACAGGTTTTTTTGCTCGAAAAAGAGCGCGAATCTTGTCAATCCTGTCAAACAAACATCACTTTGAGACATCCTCATGAGGCCGTCTCACAAGTTTAAATTTCGACAGGATTAACAAGATTTACTGGTTTTTTTGCTCGAAAAAGAGCGCGAATCTTGTCAATCCTGTCAAACAAACATCACTTTGAGACATCCTCATGAGGCCGTCTCACAAGTTTAAATTTCGACAGGATTAACAAGATTTACTGGTTTTTTTGCTCGAAAAAGAGCGCGAATCTTGTCAATCTTGTCAAACAAACATCACTTTGAGACATCCTCATGAGGCCGTCTCACAAGTTTAAATTTCGACAGAATTAACAAGATTTACTGGTTTTTTTGCTCGAAAAAGAGCGCGAATCTTGTCAATCCTGTCAAACAAACATCACTTTGAGACATCCCCACTCGCGACACTTTGAAATGCACCCATTTGATTTTGAACCAACAACACCTCCAATCTGGTGAAAATCATGCAAATCAAACAAGGTCATCCCCACACTACTGCGCATTTTCAAATTTGCCACGAAGTCACAACATGAGTCATCCCCAAACCCTCTTTAATCCGTATGTAAAAGCAATAAACAAACTGCCCGCGAAGCCCTATTTTTGCCCCTCACGAAAGATTCAATCCAACACCTTTTTTCAAAAAACAAATGGCTTGCCGCAGTGGAAAACGGACACCCAACCAATATATCCGCCGACGCAAGCCCAACATCTGAAAACGGGCCGAGAGGCACGTCGAACTTTATGGATATTCAGGCGCTCAACTATCGAATTCACGCTGAAAGTGCTTTTGTGGAACAGCTCGCTGCCGAAACGGCCAAAATCATCGTGGGTCAGGAAGTGATGCTCGAAAGGCTGCTCATCGGTCTGCTCACCAAAGGTCACATCCTGCTCGAAGGGATGCCCGGACTGGCAAAAACATTGGCCATCAAGACGCTCGCACAAGCTGTGGATGCCCAATTCAGCCGCATTCAATTCACGCCCGATTTGCTGCCAGCGGATGTGATTGGAACCATGATTTACAACCCGGCCACCGCCGCATTTTCGGTTCGGAAAGGGCCAGTGTTTGCCAACTTTGTGTTGGCCGACGAAATCAACCGCGCCCCCGCCAAAGTGCAAAGCGCCTTACTGGAAGCCATGCAAGAGCGCCAAGTCACCATTGGCAACGAGACCTTTCGCTTGGAGGAGCCTTTCCTCGTATTGGCCACACAGAACCCCATCGAGCAAGAAGGCACTTACCCGCTACCAGAAGCGCAAGTAGACCGTTTTTTACTGAAAGTGAAAATAGGCTACCCCACCAAAGAAGAAGAACGCGACATCGTGCGCCGCAACCTCACAGGCGAACAGCCCCAAGTGCACAAGGTGGTCTCGCCTGCGGTGTTGCTCCGTGCTCGTGAATTGATGCACGGCATTTACATGGACGAAAAAATCGAGCAGTACATCCTCGACCTCGTCTTCGCCACTCGCTCGCCGGGCGACTATGGCCTCAAAGGACTTATGCCGCTCATCAACTATGGCGCATCGCCCCGCGCCAGTATCGCCATGGCACAAGCCTCGCGGGCTTTGGCATTCTTGCGTCGGCGCGGCTACGTCATCCCGGAGGATGTGCGGGCCGTGGCTGCCGACGTGCTGCGCCACCGCATAGGCCTCACCTACGAAGCCGAAGCAGAAAATGTGACACCCGAAGACATTATTGGGAAAGTGCTGAACACGGTGGAAGTGCCATAAAATAACTTGTGATAATCCACCTTTTACCATCCACCTTGTGCCCCTTACCTATGTTTTGCCATTTATCACATCCAACACACCATCCCATGCCCGCTGCTCTCATAAAGAATATCTGTTTGGCGCTGGTGCTCATTGCATCTCCCGCATTTCTTTTGGCTCAAAAGAAGGGCAACCCGCCCGCCAAAAAACCGCCCGCGAAGACCCAGCCTGCCAAACCAGCCCCCGTCACTAAGGCACCCCCTCCGCCTGCCACTGTCGCCACAGGAGCGGCAGCAAAAGATACAGCCATTGCCAAATTGTTTGAAAAACCCGCAGAAATACAGTGGGTCAAGTATTTTAAAGGGCGCATGGACGACGTGGCCACCCTCGAAATCGCGCTCGGCTACGACGGCAAAAACTGTCGGGGCTACCTTACTTATGGAAAAAGCCGCCACCAGCTTCGGCTTGACGGGTCCATCAAGGCCGACTCTATTTTCTTCGAAGAACGAGAGCCATTCAAGGAAGTAACAGGGCGCGTCAAAGGCATCCTGAAAAATGCACGGATTCAAGCGGAGTGGACAAGCCACAACAACGCCATCGGTAGCCGCCTCGAAGCGCAAGAGGTGCAGCCCGGCCAGTCGCTCAATGTGGGTTGCAGCGATGGCAAATGGGCCAGCAGATACATCACGCGCTACAATGGCGCTCGCTGCGACATGATATTGCAGCGAATGCACAACGGCCAACTCTTTGGCTACCTCTGGGTAGAAGCCGATGGCAAAACCTACGACCTGCGCGGCGAGATGGATGCCGATGGCAACTACGAAATAGAAGCTCTTTCAGCCAACGACAAAATCGCCGGATTGCTGCACGGCAACCTGAAAAACCCGCAGCGAACCGACTGCAATTGGGTGGGAAGCGGCGAAAAACGCACCTTCAATTTTACGCAAAAAGACAACTTTCAATTGGGCTGCTACGAATACGCCGATTTCATTTCAAGTTACGATGCGCTCTACCCCCGTACCCCCTGCGCCAGCTGCAACACCTGGCTCGACCAACAGGTGACGAATTGGGTAAACAAATGCAAGGCCACAATCGCTGTCAATAAATACCCCGCGGCCCCCGCCACGCGCAGCTCTCAACGCGCCAGCAGCTGGGCAGAAATTGCCTGCCTCACGGAAAATATCCTTTCAGGGTACCTTACGTTTTCGGAAACATGGAACCCAGAAGCGACGGGGTTGGCCTTCAACTTCGACCTCCGCACCGGCAAGCCCATTACTTTCAATGAAATTTTCAATAAAAGTTTCAACGCGCAAAGCTGGCTCGACGATTTTGCCAAAAAAGAAGCACCCAAACTCGCACACTATGCCAACGACCCGAGCTATCGCGCTTGGATAGCAAGGGAAGGATTTCCAATGTTTGCCTTGCGCCGCGATGGGCTGGAATTAAGCACGTTGTTTCATGGTCAATACGGAAGACAAACGCTGCTCGTGCCGTATTCCACTCTAAAGCCCTACATGAAAAAAGACAACCCCATTGCCGAATTTGTGAAATGAGCACACCCGAAGGTTGTTGATTGTTTCCGTAGCCCCCTTAATTGCCCAACCGCCCACTCAATGGATACTGCCGAACTCATCAGAAAAGTCAGAAAGGTCGAAATCAAGACCCGGCGACTGACACGCAACCTCTTCACGGGGGGCTACCATAGCGCCTTCAAAGGACGAGGCATGTCGTTCAGCGAGGTGCGGCAATACCAGTTTGGCGACGATGTGCGGACAATTGACTGGAACGTGACCGCACGCACTGGCGAGCCACACATCAAGATTTTTGAGGAAGAGCGCGAACTGACCGTGATGCTATTGGTAGATGTGAGCGGCTCCTCGTTTTTTGGCACCACTGGCCAATGGAAACAAGAAGTGCTGACCGAAATCTGTGCCTTGCTGGCCTTTTCCGCCGACTCGAACAACGACAAGGTGGGGGTGCTGCTTTTTTCCGACCGCAACGAACTTTACATTTCCCCTAAAAAAGGTCGGCAACACACGCTGCGCATCATTCGTGAATTGCTCAACGTGCAGCCTTCCGACCGAGGCACAGACTTGGCCGGAGCCATGCAGTTTGCCCGTAATATACTGAAAAAGAGAAGTGTGTGTTTCATTTTGTCAGACTTTTGGGCAAGTGACTACGATGCGGCGTTGCGAGTATTGGCTCGACGACACGACTGCGTGGGCATCCATTGTTGGGACCCCCGCGAACGCAAACTGCCAGACGTCGGTTTGCTCTGTGTGCGCAATGCGGAATCGGGAAAAAAAACATGGCTTGATACCACTGACCCCACCGTTCGGGAGCACTACATCGAACGTTTCGATGAGAGCCGCGACTATGCGGCGAAGGCGTTCCGGCGTGCAGGGGCCGATTTCATAAGTTTGCAAACAACCGAATCCTACGCCACCACGTTGCTGCATTTCTTTGAAAAAAGAGCGCGTGTAGGCACACATTAAACACCTCATAGAACAACCGTTTTTTAATGAAGCAACACCGCAGAATGCTTGATGCTCAAAAAAGCCTTGTGAGTGGGCTACCCTACCGTTCGTTAGGGAGGTGCTCAGGGGCGTGGCGCATCGCGACTGTTTTTTTGTTTCTCTGCCTGTCCGTTCGCGTCGCGTCGCAAAGCGATGCCTTTGCACGAACAGACAGCAACTACGCCGAAACGGGCAACCCTTTTGTCATTCATCTTGCAGTGCCCCAAAGTGCAGGGAAGCCGGGGCAAGTGGATTTTTCGGTATGGGAAGAATCCCTGCCGGAACAGAACATCCTGCAACAAACCGAATGGGCCACCGATGGCCAACAGTTCATCAAAGACCTCACCGTCGTTTTTTTTGATGCGGACTCGCTCAGCCTTCCACCGCTCCCCATCCGGCTCAACGGGCAGCCAGACCCCGCGATGACGAATTCGCTCCAAATCGTCGTCTTGCCCACGCCCTCACCCGACGACCTCGTGGATATGTCGGACATAAAAGACATACGCCGCGAACCGGTCCATTGGACGGACTACCTTCCTTGGGCATTGGCCGTCGCTGCCTTGGCGCTGCTCGTCATGCTGGCATCATGGCTGATAGGACGGGCACAAAACAGGAAACGACAAGCGGCATTGAGCCGCACCGTGGGCTTGCCACCGCATGAGCTGGCTTGGAAAAAACTGGACGCGCTCGTGCAAAAAAGACTGTGGGACAAAGGGTTGGTGAAAGAATACTGCGCCGAGACAACCTTCATCATAAGGGAATATCTGGAAAAACGCTACGAAATCCCTGCACTTGAATCCACCTCTGAAGAAATCGTTGTGCTTTTGCAAAAAACTGATTTCCCGCAACACCTGCGCTCGGCGCTGCAAGAGCTTTTGAAAAAAGCAGACCTCGTGAAATTTGCCAAAGCCACGCCACCCGATACTTTTCACGAAGAGGCGATGTCTTTTGCCCGAAAAATTATTTTGGAAACAAAACCGCTTCCCGCTCAACCAGTCAACCACCCAACCGCTCCACAGTGACCCTTGCCGCACCACTTTGGCTCTTGTTGCTACTGCCTCTGGCAGCCCTCTTTTGGCGCGAACGCCGCCTAAAAGAGCACGACGCTGCTTTGCGACTGCCACAAAACAACGCCCACTATGGCGGCACCACCTGGCGAACGGGGGCACATCGTTGGCTGATGCCGATGCGTTGGGCAGCGTTGGGATGCTTGGTGGTGGCGATGGCACGCCCGCAAAAAACATGGGTGCAGGAAAAAGTAAAGGCCGATGCCATAGACATCGTGCTGACGCTTGATATTTCACCTTCCATGCTTAGCCGCGACTTCGAGCCTGACCGCCTTGCGGTGGCCAAGCGCGTCGCCATTGATTTTGTGGAAAAACGCCCTCACGACCGCATTGGGCTGGTTGCTTTTTCTGCCGAAGCCTTCACTCAATGCCCGCTCACCACCGACCGTCGCGTGGTGCAGGCCTTCATCCGCGAGTTGCAAACAGGTCGCCTCGAAGATGGCACAGCCATTGGGATGGGATTGGCCACCGCGGTCAACCGCCTGAAAGACAGCCCTTCGCGCAGCAAAATCGTGATTTTGCTCACCGATGGCGAAAACAACGCAGGCTACATTTCCCCATTGCAAGCTGCGGAAATAGCCCAATCGCTTGGGGTCAGGGTTTACACGGTCGGCATCGGAACAGAGGGTATCGTCATGTCGCCGGCGCGGCGCTTGCCCGACAACACTTACGCCTACGCCCCACGCTACATGACTTTTGATACAGAGCTGCTTCGCCAAATCGCACAAATGACAGAGGGCAAGTATTACCGTGCGTACTCTGAAGCAGATTTGAAAGACATTTACGACGAAATCGACCGTCTGGAAAAAACAAAAATCGAGGTCAGCACCGTGCGCCGCACGACAGACTATTTTCACTGGCTCATTGGCGTGGCAGTCGTTTTATTGTCGCTGGAAATTCTGGGAAGGTGGTGGATACTGCGGACGGTGACTATGTGACGAGAAGTTCTCCGCAACGCGATGTGTGTAATATGTAAAAAACGTGAGTTCGGAGATTATTTTTTAAAAATCAATTGCGTAGAGAGCGAACGCCCCAAACATGAGTCATCCCGAGTTTTGAAAAACAGATTTTGGCTCACTATTTTGCTAAAAATCAAGTCTTCTAACTGCCCCAGCGGGGCTGAATATCGGTAGAAATATCGCCCTCAAACAAACCTAAGCCCCAGCGGGGCGGAATATGAAGGAGGTTTTTGCCCATATTCCTCCCCGCTGGAGCAAAAATTCGGAATGGCTCATGTCTCGCGGAACTATCACCCGACAATTTATTGAACAATTGCCGCGAAATGAGCGAATGACGCACCAACTCAGATACTGATTAGCTTCGTTATCCCCGAACTCACGTTGACTAACAGGCTCTTTGATGGTAAAACTAGTGTTGTTCATCTTGTCCCGGGAAATTGGCAACTCCTGTCATCTGCACTCATCATGATACCGCTTCTGTAAAATTTCAAAACCGCAGCTCCACCGCCTGTCCTTCTATTGGGAAAACAACCCAAAACCGAGCGTGCTTCGGTTCCTGCTGCTTCAACATTGCCCGCCACCAACCCAACAGCTGCGCGAGCGGCTGCGCTTGTTGCCGCCATTTTTTCATGCCCTCGGCAAAATTGGCAAAGAGTACAACCGCGACGTTCTCTTCATTTTCAAGAAAAAAATCGGCTTCCAATTTCAAAAGGCGCGTTCGCCCATCCGAATGTGGGGGCTGAGAGGGGTATCCTTCGAGCAGGAACTTGCATAGGACTTGTTTTGGCTCAAAATGTTTTTCCAAAAAATCCCGAAACGCATCGGAGTGCCGCACCAGACGCTCCGGCGAGGTCATTTCTGTCATTCCCCTGATTTCTAATTGCTTCTTGGCGGCGAACAGCCGTTCTTCTGTCGGAAGTTCGGGGTGGTCAGCGATTAGAAAAGCCTGTACGGCCTTCCCGATGGCAGGCTCATATTCGCCCTTGAACTCGAGCCATGAAGCCCACGCCATCGGTTCGCCAAACTGTGGGTCGAAGCCCGGAGGCATTTCCTGCGCTGGGTCAATGTGGAGCGACTGGCGTGGCACGGGGTGTTTCCCAGCGCGGGCGGCGTGGAAAGTGACGGGTGTCTCATCAGGTGGGCTTTCGGCAAAATCTCGTGGTTTGTAGCATATCTCTGTCTGGCACAAAATGGGTTGCCCATTGTGGTAAAAAGGTGTTTCGTCCGAATGTGGGTCGAGCGTGGGGATGGTCTCGTCGCCGTGGTTGAACACACGATTGAGCCATCCGGTGCCTTTTGCGTTGGTAGGGAAAACAAGGTAGTCGCGTGCCCGCGTTAAGCCGACGTATAATAGGCGTGCTTCTTCTTCCAGCGCCGTTTGCCTTGCAGCCGCCCATTCGGGTGTGTTTAGCAATGTTTCTTCCAGCCGCGTGTTTCGGAACTGGTCGCCGTAGGGGTTCACCCAAAAGCGAATCCAGCGGTTGCCCAGAATGTCGTCCAAATCAGGCTCTTCCACTTCCGAGACAAGGTTGATTCCCCAGATTTGCTCTTTTAAAGGCTGGTTCAGGTTGTGGCAAATCGTCACGGGATATTCCAACCCTTTGCTGCGGTGGTAGGTCAATACTTTCACCGCGTCGTCGCCCTCGCCAGAACCCTGATAGTCCAGTTCGGATTTTGCCAAGTCAGTAAGCCACAGGAGAAAGCCACTGAGCGACGCAGCAGAATGAAGTCGTTGGCAAGCCGACTCGTAGTCCAAGGCATAGCCGCGCAGGCGGTCGAGGTTGTCAAGGCGTTGGTTCGGATTGCCGAGTCGGACGGCCACGCGGCGCAGGTCGAGTTCATCCAATACGAGATTCAATATCTCGGAAGCCGAGAGGTCGGCCGTGCGCGGGCGGATGGCGTTGAGTTCGCGCAGGTACGGCAAATCGCTCCACGACCCCCGCGCAGGCGGCGGTGCGTTGCCTGCCTTGAATGCCAGCCATTCAAGGCGGTCGCCGACGAGCTGCTCGAGGTTCATTTCGTGGGTCAGGAGGATGATTTCGGCGGCACTGAGCGAGTCGGAAGGGATGAGCAGGTATTTCAGGCAAGCCAACGCGAGTTTTGCCTCCGGTGTCTCGAGCAGTCCGGCGCGGCTAATCGCCGCTTTCAACCCTGCTTGGTGCAATGCTTCGGCCATTTTGGCGCAGCCGTCGTTGTTGCGGCACAGCACCGCAATGTCGCCCGGTCGCGCAGGCCGCGTTTCATTTCTTTTTTTGTTGTAAACCAACGTTTTGCGCTCGAGCAGTGTTTGGATTTCCTCGGCGATGCAATGGTCCATCCAAGGAGAGCCGGGCACCCTTCGTTCGTCCAACTCGGAGCGGAAATGCCAGTGGACGAGGCTCAGCCCCGGCTCCTCGCCGCCAGACGGCGAAAGGGGAGCGGGATAGAACGCTGGCTCCAGCACCACCTGCTCCACGGGCATTTCCTTAAAGGCTCTGGTGAAAATCGCGTTGGTGGCAAACACGATGTCGGGTCGGCTGCGCCACGATTTTTTCAAAATGTTTTCGTCCCTCACACCACCCGTGGCGCGGATGATGGCCTGCATGAGGGCAGGTTCTGCGCCTCGAAAGCCGTAGATGCTCTGCTTGGGGTCGCCGACCCAGATGGAATGTCGCGCCAATCGGCTGATTTGCAGGAAAATATCGAGTTGAATGGGGGATGTGTCTTGGAACTCATCCACGAGCAAGAGGTCGAGTTCTCGACTTAGGGTGTCTCGAACAGTGGGCACTCGCAACAGACGACTGACATAGGTTTCCATATCGGTGTAGTCAATCAGTCCGCGCTTCTTTTTGTATAGCTCGTACTCATCGAGCGCATCGGTGGCAATGTCGAACACGAGGTCAATGTAGCCTTTTATATCGTCGTGAAACTGCCGATGCTCCTCGTGGCTGCGGGCGAGGTTTTGCAAGTCCTCCATGAGGTCGCGGCTCTTGGCACCTGGGCTGGTTTTGCCGATTTTGACCCATTCGTGCCAATAGAGCTCGCCTCGATATTTGAGTTGATTTTGAAAATTGCGCAGCACTTCGGCGGTTTCGCGGGTGGTTTTGGTGCCATCGGCTTCGTTTGCGTCGAGGGCGGCTACGGTTTGGTCAATGGCCGATAGCAAACGATTGTGCCAAGTGGTGGCATCGGTTGTTTGAGCAGGTGGAAGCAACCGTTCGAATGTTTCCCACGAGCGTTTTTTGCTGGTTTTTAAAATTTCTTTTGAAAAATTATTGGCTCTCGCCACATCGGTCAGTTGTCGGATATCGCGCCGCCAATCGTAGGCTTCGCCGACGGTTTTTTTGGTCAGCCCCAAGCGGTCGGCCAATTGGTTCATCCGCTCGATACGCTGCTCGGTGAGTACCTGAGAGAGTGATTCGTTGAAAAGGCGCTGCTCGTCGCCATCGGCGATGATTTCCACGAGCGGCGACACGCCCGCTTCGAAGGCGAATCGTTGCAACAGGCGTGTGCCAATGCTGTGCACGGTGCCGATGAGCGCCTCGCCGAGTTCGTTGGCGGCCTCGAGCAGGCCTGCTTCGAGCAGGCGAACACGGACTCGTTCCTGCAACTCGGCAGCTGCCTTTTTGGTGAAGGTGGTCGCCATGATGCCCGCTGGCCGAACGCCGTTTTTCAACAGCTCGACCATGCGCCCGGTGAGCGTGTAGGTTTTGCCGGAGCCGGCACCTGCGGAGATGACCTCGATTGGAAGGCGCTGTTTGGCAGTCTTTGTTTGTTGTTCGCTCGGAGGTTGCACGGAAAGGGTTGTTTTGGGCGAAGGTCGAGAAACACGGCGAGAGTTTCCCCAGCTTATCTGGGTTTTTGAGAGCGAGACAATCTCTACTTTTGTAACTACTTAAACGGAGCAGCGCCCTGCCTGCTTTTTATACTTCACGCCGTCAAGTTTTCAGCATAGGTGAAGTCCTGATTCACTCAAAATCGGGGGCATCAATTATGGTCATCAGATAAATCCTGACGAATCAAGGTCTAATTTCCAATTTCTACATAGATTTGAAGCTCCAAAACTATTTTGAAAATGGAAAAAGCCTACAAAAACTGTCAGAGTTGCGGCCTACCAATGCGCCACGACGAATTGAATGGTGGCACCAATGCCGATGGCACCACAAGTCTCCAATACTGCTCCCTTTGTTACCAAGACGGGCGCTTCACTCATCCGCACATGACGATGGAGGAAATGAAGGCTTGGGTGAAACAACGGCTTCAGTCCTTTGGGTTTCCGGGGTTTATTGCCGGGATTTTCACCCGTTGTATTCCAAAATTGCAGCGATGGAAGTGAACTCACCTGAAATTATCGAAATCAAAAAACAGATTATCCTTCGGCTGGAGGAGAACACACCGCGCATTGAGAAGTGTGTGGCGACTTTGACGGAAGCCGAAGTGTGGCAACGCCCGAACGCGGCCTCCAACAGTGTCGGCAACTTGATTTTGCACCTCTGTGGCAACATCACGCAATATGCGATTGCCTCGCTGGGCAACGAACCAGACGCACGCGACCGCGATGCCGAGTTCGCCGCCGAGGGAGGTTTCTCAAAATTGGAGTTGTTGGACAAGCTGGCTTCGACAGTGGCTCGAGCGGTCGAAACGGTTCGCCGGGCAAGTCGGGAGGAATTGTTGCGCGAGCGCACGGTGCAGGGTTTTCAAATGAGCGGTATCGGCATCATGGTTCATGTGTGCGAGCATTACTCGTACCACACGGGGCAAATCGCTTTTTGGACCAAACTTTTGAAAAACAAAGATTTGGGTTTTTATGCGGGGGTTGATTTGACGGTGAGGAATCAAGATTAACGCGAATTAGGGGTTGAGGCCAACTGCTGAAAAAGTGTGCTATTCGGGCGGCGATTTAAAATCACCACTCGAATAAATGCTTGCTCATCGGACGCTAAATAAGGCAAACCCCTGATTCGCATTTTTGAGAATGACGGTAGTAAAGGGCATAAGAATGGCCTTAGGCAGACAGCTTCGAATCGAGCAAATACCAAACCAGCAAAATGAGCAGCGGGAGAGCGACTACAAGAAGTGACAACAATGCTTTTTTGAAAGCAAAACGAAGCAGCAACCCGCCGATGGCGCAGCCGAACAGCAAGACGGAATACCATGTGTTGATGCTGGATGCCGAATAACTATCTCGAAATCCTTTTCCGACGAGGGCCAACAGGCAAATCAACAGGTCTGCAATCCAAAAGAGCCAAAAAAGAAAAGCCATGAACGGAATTTTTGAAAATTTCCAAATCGGTAGCAACGAAGGTCGTAATAATTGAAAAAATCACAAGTCAATGAAACTCAACCGACTTACGAACATCGCTCTTTGCATCTGTTGCCTGTCAGGCTTGTATGCGCAAGCCCAGCCCACGCTCCCCGAACGCCTCGGCTACTCGAAAGATGCCAAGTTGCTCATCATTCACGCCGACGATTTGGCGGTGGCGCATTCGGAAAATCAGGCCAGTTTCAAAGCGATGAAAGAAGGCTCGGTCAATTCGGCGAGCGTCATGGTGCCGTGCCCTTGGCTGCCAGAAGTCGCTGCTCACGCGAAGGCGAACCCCAACCATGACTTGGGTTTGCACTTGACGTTGACAAGCGAGTGGAAACACTTCAAATGGGGGCCAGTCTCGGACTGTGGCGAACTGGGTGGGCTGGTGGATTCCAACGGCTATTTTTTCGACAATTGCGCCTCTTTTGCCAGCCAAGCGAAGCCGGAAGCGGTGGAGGCCGAGCTCCGCGCCCAAGTCGAAAAAGCAAAGGCGATGGGCATAGAACCGACCCATCTGGATTCGCACATGGGTTGTTTGTTTTTCCAAAACCCGATGCTGTTCGGCATTTATCTGAAGCTCGGACGCGAATATGGCATCCCGACGATGGTTGGGCGCGACCTTTTGAGCATACTGCCTGACCCCTTCAAACAAGCCATGACGGAGAAGGACATCGTGCTCGACCGCATCTTGACCGCCAGCCCTGATGATTACCAAAAAGGCATGGCCAACTACTACACATCCGTGCTCCAAAACCTCCAGCCCGGAGTCAGCATCATCCTTATTCACACTGCCTACGACGATGCCGAGATGAAGGGTGTGAGCATTGACCACCCCGACTGGGGCGCGGCGTGGCGGCAGGCGGACTACGATTTTTTCACGAGCGATGCTTGTCGGAATTTGCTCAAAGAGCAAAATATCCAGTTGATTACATGGCGAGAAATAGGGAAATTGCTGCGATAAAAGTTAGTGCCCCAGATAAAGCATCGTGTCAATGACGGGTCTGTGGTCCAAAGAAATCTCCACCGGCAAACTGCCGAACGCCTCGTGAGGATAATGCAAGCTGTCGTAGCCGAAAGCCACGAGCCAATGTCGTCCCTCCGGCACCGACTCGATGCAGCCTCGCGCATCCGCGCCCGTGACGAAGAAGGCATCAAAGTAGCTCGGCTTTTTGTCGTAGCCGGGAAATGTGTCGGTGAAATATTTGAGATAGACGAATGAGCCAGTGAGCGGATAGTCGTGGTGGGTGGTTTTGATGCAAATTTTGGTTGGCAAAGGGATAGTATCAGGCCCTTCCGAGCGGCAGGCGAAAAGAACGAGCAGCGTGAGTATCAGTATTGGGCGCATAAACGATGTGTTGATTTGGGGAAGTTTGGAGACTTGAACCCAAAAATAGTGCGGATGTTGGCAAGCGAGTTGTCAAGACTGGACAAAACATCGGATTTTTTACTTTTGTGCCGCCAAATGGCTTTCACCCAGAATTCAAGCGTATTTCGCAACCGTAACCAAACATCAAAATCCACCACCACACTATGGCAACTTCTACGAAAAAATCTCCCGAAAACGGCCAATCGTCCGCCGCTTCCGTGCCAGCCTCTCCGGTATCGGGCAACCGAATCGTCACGCTCGACGAGTTTATCATTCGCGCGGAAAAAGATTTTGATTATGCTACCGGCGAACTGACCGGGCTACTGCGCGACATTGGGGTGGCCGCCAAAATCATCAACAGAGAGGTGAACAAGGCGGGACTTGTCAACATCATCGGGGTAGCCAATAGCGGAGAGAATCAAAGCGGCGAGATGCAGCAAAAACTCGATGTGTATGCCAACGAAAAGCTCATCGAGTGCCTCAAAAACTCTGGCGAATGTTGCGCCATCGCTTCGGAGGAAAATGAAGACATCATTCAAGTGCCGCCCATCGGCTCCAAGGCCAGCAACTATGTGGTCATGTTCGACCCTTTGGATGGCTCTTCCAATATAGACGTGAACGTGTCGGTGGGCACTATTTTCGCCATTTATCGCCGCAAAAGCGACCCTTCTGGCCCAGCTACCAAAGAAGATTTTTTGCAAGCGGGCACCAAACAGGTAGCCGCAGGGTATGTCCTGTACGGCACTTCCACCTTGCTCGTTTACACCACTGGCCGAGGCGTGAATGGCTTCACGCTCGACCCCTCCATTGGCGAGTTTTGCCTCAGTCATCGGAATATGCGCATCCCCGAAAATGGCTCTACCTACTCGGTCAACCAAGGCTACTACTCCAAGTTTGACCTTGAGATGCGCCGCTACATTGACAACTGCTCCGACCAAAACTACGGTCTCCGCTATATCGGCAGCATGGTGAGCGACATCCACCGCATCCTGATTCAAGGCGGCATATTCCTCTATCCCAGCACTCGGAAATACCCGAAAGGCAAGCTCCGTTTGCTTTACGAGTGCAACCCACTGTCCTTCATTGTGGAGCAGGCCGGAGGCAAAGCCATGAACACCCAACTGAAGCGGGTGCTGGAAGTGACCCCCTCGGAACTGCATCAGCGCAGCACCGTCGCTATCGGCTCGCCCGCCATGGTGGACGAATTAAAGGCATTCATCGAGCGGTATTCCGCGCTGCCTTTGTAATCACGCAACTTTTTACCAAAAATCGAATTGTGCTATCGTTCGTTTTGTTTTTGCATCATTTTCTTCATCCTGTGCTCAGCATATCGTTCACCAACATCAGCGAGGCAAAAGGCAGTCTTTACATAGGTGTTTATGACAGTGAGTCCTCTTTCTTGCAGGAAAAAAAAGTTGTTTTTAAAAAAGTGCTTCCTGTGCGAAAAAAAGGTCTCATCGAGCTCGAAATACCAGACCTTGCTCCGGGTTTCTACGCGGTGAGCTGCTTCCACGATTTGAACGACAACGGAAAATTGGACAAAAACCTCGTGGGCATTCCCAGCGAGCCTTATGGCTTTTCCAATAATGCACGACCAAAATTTCGCGCCCCCAAGTGGGAGGAAGCAAAGTTTGAAATAAAATCGGGTGAAAACCGCATTGCTATTCGTTTGGAAAAATGGTGATTGACCATACTACCAGACATTTTCAAATTTGCCACCAAGTCACAAAGACGCTAAGCAAAATACGCATTGATTTGCCGCATTTTGTGCCTTTGTGTCTTTGCAGCACAAAAATAATGTCCAGTAGTGTGGTGATTGACCTATACCTTAACTTGATAGACAGGATTTGTCAGTTCACCATGATTGTTCTCCTTGATTTTGAACACATCGCGCGCTTTTAGCCATGCCCAAAACTTGACAGCGCGAGGTATAATTCATCGCAAGCCCTCTTCATGATTCGAGCAGAAAACATTATCAAAACCTTCGGCGAGCAACAAGTGCTGAAAGGCATTGACTTCACCTTTGAAGCTGGCAAGAACAACCTAATCATAGGCCGTTCCGGCGCTGGCAAAACGGTGTTGCTCAAAATTTTGGTGGGCCTGCTCAACCCCACGAGCGGCAACGTCTGGTACGACGATGAAAATTTCACGGCTTTGGACAAAGAGGGCATGAGAGCCATCCGCATGAAAATTGGGATGCTGTTTCAAGGCTCGGCACTATTTGACTCTCTGACGGTGGAAGAAAACATCCGCTTCCCCATGGATATGTTTACCCACAAAACGCCGCAGCAAAAATTGGAGCGCGTGAACTACTGCCTCGAACGGGTCAACCTCGCCGGCAACAACAAAAAATACCCTTCCGAGCTCTCTGGCGGTATGCAAAAACGGGTCGGCATCGCCCGTGCCATCGTCTTGGAGCCGCAATATCTTTTTTGCGATGAACCCAACTCCGGCCTCGACCCCAAAACAGCCATCCTCATTGACGAGCTTATCAGCAGCATCACGCAAGAAAACAACATCACGACCATCATCAACACGCACGACATGAACTCGGTGATGGAGATAGGCGACAACATCTGTTTCCTTCACGAGGGCCAACTGGAATGGGCGGGCAACAAAAACGAGGTGCTCGGCAGCGACAATGAAAATTTGCAGTCCTTCATTTTCGCCTCCCCTTTCTTGCAGCGCTTGCGCAAGGCCGCGCTGAAATAATAGACTTGTTGCGATAGAGGCCTTTGGCGAAGGGAAAGCCCTTTTCCCGACTGCCTTCGTTAAATTTTTCGCCGAATATGCCCGATTTTGACTGCAAAATTTGCCTTGCCAGTCGAAAAAATGACAATCCCCTTCTCTCAAAGCCCTCTATCGCAACAAGTCTAATGTGACAAAAGGTCCGAATTTCGGCTTTCCTTTGCCCCCCTGAATCATGTCGCCATGAAATCCGCCATTGCCTTTCCGACTGCCGAACGATTCATCTTTCACCTGCTGCTGGCGGCCAATCTTGTGCCGTTGTGGTCTTTTCAATACTTTCTTACCTGCGACGGACCCTGCCATCTGTACAACGCCAAAGTTTTGCTCGACTTTTGGCAAGGCGGCGAACCCAAGGCATTCTACGAGACTTGGCTTTATCTGAACACGCGCTTTGAGCCAAACTGGTTTGGCCATGCGTTCATGACTTTGCTCATGGGGCTTCAAATCCCCGCCTTCCTCGCCGAGAAGCTCTTGCAAACGGTCTATGTGTTGGCATTTGGGCTTGGGTTGCGCTATCTCATTCAGCAAATCAACCCCGACAACCTTTTCCTGAGCTCTTTCGGGCTGCTTTTTGCCCATCACTATGTTTTTCAGATGGGCTTCTACAACTACTCTTGCAGCTTGGCCGCCATGTTTTGGGCGACGGGCTATTGGCTGCATATCCGTCGGGGGTATGCGCCGGGCCAACTGTTGGTGTTGGCAATAGGTTTACTGGTGCTTTATTTCTGCCACCCGGTGGGTTTGCTGTTCACGCTGCTGCTCATCGGAAGTGTGTTGGTGGGCGATTTTTGGCACGACACGAGGGCACATAAGAGCGATAAAATCAATTGGCAAAAGTTCGGGCGAGCGGTGGCATCCATAGCGGTGGCGGCGCTGCCAGTTGTGGTGTTGTTTGCGGAATACTTGTTTTTTAAAGGAATCAACGCGACACCACGCGGTGAACCAACTTCGACACTATGGCACTTGTTGCGCGAAAATCGCGGATTGCTTATCATGGACATATCGGAACGGCGGTGGGCCGTAGCGGTGGCGCTGGCGTGTGGCTTGATGGCCTTATATGCAGCCTACAACAAATTAAAAAACAAGGATTGGTGCTGGACGGATGCATTACTGGGCGTGTTTCTTTTTACGGTCTGGCTCTATTTCAACCAGCCGGGCAGTGTGGCAGGGGGCGGTGTCACTCCCCTACGGCTTGTGTTGCTTCCTTACTTGACACTGATTTTGTGGCTGGCCTCCACCTATTTTTCGATAAAATTGAAGCGTGTCGTGTTGGTGTTCTCGGTCGTGGTGTCTGCGGCTTTTCTCACACTTCGTTTTCCACACTACAAAATGGCGAACGAAGCGGTGCAAGAGTATGCGAGTTGCGCAGCGGTCATACCCAATTATGCGACCGTGCTGCCGATTAGTTTCAACCATCATGGCCAAATCGGAAGCGGCAGATATGTGGCCGAAGCGATATGGCTATTTGTCCATGCGGGCGACTATGTGGGTGTGGACAAACATATCGTGTTGTTGGGCAATTACGAAGCACATACTCGCAACTTCCCGCTCGTCTGGCGCGAAGGCCGCAATCCGTTCGTGTTGTTGTCAAAAGACGGGGATTATTTTGAAGAACAACCGCCCCGTGCCGACATACTCGGCTTGCCGGACAAAACGGGAGGCGCTCATGTGGACTACGTCGTCACTTGGTGCAAAGACCAGCGATTCCAAGACCATCCATACGCGCAAGAAATCAATCAGCAGCTGGAGCAAGGCTACGACTTGATTTTTACCTCCGAGCACGGCTTGGCAAAAGTGTTCAAGCGGAAGGGTATTTGATTGGTTTGATTGATTCGATTGTGCCGATTGATTCGATTGTGCCGATTGATTCGATTGTGCCGATTGATTCGATTGTGCCGATTGATTCGATTGTGCCGATTGATTCGATTGTGCCGATTGTGCCGATTGATTCGATTGAGAGCCAGCCTTTTGTCAAGCAGTTTCGTTCAAAAAAAATTTGCCTTGAATATGCCAATTTTGAGGTCGCCGTAAAGTCGAAGCGGTTACAAAAAATTGATTTCAAGCCCTTCGCGCCTTTGTAGCAAACGGCTGAATCACAGTGGCTCTCTCATTTGCCTTCCAGTTCCTTGATGGCCAGCCAAGCCATCAAGCCCACGCTGGTTTCCAAAGCAGCTTCGTCAATATCAAATGTGTCGGTGTGGATGGGTGAAGTGATGCCTCGTTCGGGGTTGCCCGTGCCAAGACGATAAAAGCAGGCTGGCATAGCTTGTGAAAAATAGGCAAAATCCTCGGCGGTCATGCGAGCAGGCAAATCCACTACGTTGTCTTTGCCCAAAAACTCGCTCGCTCGCGCTTTCGTGCGTGCCGTCAGCGCCTCGTGGTTGTATAATACCGGATAGCCTTTCACGATATTGAACTCACACGCAGCTCCCATGCTTTTGGCCATGCTTTCGGCCATTTTCTTCATGCGCTTATGCGCTTCGGAGCGCCACTTTTCATGCATGGTGCGAAAAGTCCCCTCGAGTTTTATTTCATTTGGAATCACATTCGTCGCACCGCCCACGGTGTTTACTTTTCCGAACGTCAGCACGGACGGAATGGTGGGGTCGGCATAGCGACTGACGATTTGCTGAAGCGACACGATGAGTTGAGCCGCAATGGTCACGGGGTCAATACAATCGTGCGGCATGGCGCCATGCCCGCCGCGCCCTTTCACGGTGACATATATTTCGTCGGCTGAAGCCATGTAGATACCCGGCTTGAGACCTATCATTCCCGCTCGCAAAGGGGGATGCACGTGTTGACCAAAAATACTTGTGGGGCGTGGGTTTTCGAGCACTCCTTCACGAATCATGATGCTTGCCCCGCCCGGCAATTTTTCCTCTCCCGGCTGAAAAATGCACTTCACCGTGCCTTCAAACTGGTGGCGCAGCTCATGCAAAATCCTCGCCGTGCCGAGCAAGGAGGAAGTATGCACATCGTGGCCGCAAGCGTGCATGACCCCATCGTTTTGGGATTTGTAAGGCACATTGTTGGCCTCGCGGATAGGCAAAGCATCCATGTCGCCTCGCAATGCCACCACCCGTTTGCGGGGATTTTTGCCCTTTATCAGGGCTACCACGCCGTTGCCAGCCATGCCGTGTCGGTGTTCGATGCCGAGCGCAGCTAGTTGAGCAGCCACGAATTTCCCGGTTTGCACTTCTTGAAATGAAAGCTCTGGGTGGGCGTGCAGATGCCGGCGACAAGCCACCGTGTCGGCGTGGTATTGGCGGGCAAGTTGTTGGATTTGTTCTTTCATGGGAGGAACAAATTTCGTTTATGACTTCTCAAACAACCACCACACGGGGCGGTCGCGCTTGACCACTCGATAGTTGGCTGAAAGATACTTGCGGATGTGGCTGATGGCCTCGTCCATGTCGTCGGTGAAAATGATAAGGTCCATGTCTTCTGGCGAAATGGTGCCCTGCTCCACCATGAACTTGAGATATTCTTGAAGCGGGCGGAAAAAATCCATCCCCATCACCACGATGGGGAAATTGTCAATTTTTCCGGTCTGCACCAAAGTCAAGGTCTCGAAGAGCTCGTCCATGGTGCCGAAGCCTCCGGGAAAAATGACAAAGGCGTAGGAGTACTTGAGCAACAGCACTTTGCGCACGAAAAAGTAGCGAAAGGTGACGTATTTATCCAGATAAGGATTTTCCTTTTGCTCATGTGGCAACACGATATTGCACCCCACCGATTTGCCGCCCACCTCCCGTGCGCCGCGATTGGCCGCTTCCATGATGCCTGGGCCACCACCTGTCATAATGGCCAGCCCCAGCTCATCGGCAATCCGGCCACTGAATTTTCTTGCCGCCTCATAGTAAGGATGGCCTTCCTTGAAACGCGCGGAGCCAAACACCGTGACGCATGGGCCGATGAAATGCAACCCGCGAAACCCTTGCAAGAACTCTTTAAACACTTTTAGGGCGAATCCAAACTCGAATCTGCGGCTCTTCGGGCCTTCAAGAAACTGCGGTTCGTTGGGGTCAATGAGGCGTTTTTTTTCTGCCATTTGAGTTGATTTGTTTTTTGCGGCCAAACTACGACCTTTCTCTGAATAAGGTCAAATACCACATCGCGCCGTACCTTCGCCCACTGTATCATGGAAAATTTTGTAGATTATGTAAAAATTCTCTTCCGCTCCGGCAAAGGCGGCGGAGGAAGCGTGCACTTCTATCGAGGCCCCGCCACGCCCAAAGGTGGCCCCGACGGCGGCGACGGCGGGCGCGGCGGCCATATCATCCTGAAAGCCGACCCTCAGGAATGGACGCTGCTTTCGTTGAAATTCACCAAGCATATTTTTGCCAAAGATGGCGACGGCGGGCGCGGCGGCCTGAAAACAGGGAAGGATGGCGAAGACATTATTGTGAAAGTGCCATTGGGCACAGTGGCCCGCGATGCGGAGACGGGCGAATTCCTGATGGAAATCACTGAAAAAGACGACGAGAAAATCCTGCTTCCCGGAGGTCGAGGCGGGAAGGGCAACAATTTTTTCAAATCCGCCACCCACCAAACGCCGCGTTATGCGCAGCCCGGCGAACCTGCCATCGAAAAATGGATTATACTGGAGCTTAAAATTCTGGCCGATGTAGGCTTGGTGGGCTTCCCAAACGCCGGGAAAAGCACCCTACTGAGCGCCGTCACGGCAGCCAAACCCAAAATCGGCGATTACCCCTTCACCACGCTCGTGCCCAATCTCGGCATCGTGAAAGTGCGCGAGGGACAGACCTTTATCATGGCCGATATTCCCGGCATCATAGAAGGCGCTCACGAAGGAAGGGGGCTTGGGCATCGGTTCTTGCGACACATCGAACGCAATAGCATCCTGCTCTTCATGGTCCCAGCAGACACCGACCGCAATATCCGCGACGAATACGCCATTCTGCTCCATGAGCTGGAACAGTACAACCCCGAACTTCTGGACAAACCTCGCCTGCTTGCCATCACCAAATGCGACTTGATTGACGACGACCTGGAAAAAATGCTGCGCCCGACATTGCCGACAGGCGTTCCCGCCATTTTTATCTCCTCCATGACCAACAAAAACTTGCAGCAACTGAAAGACCTGCTTTGGAAAATGCTGAACGAAAGCTGACGGAGGCAACCTTTTCTCCCTGCTTTTCATCTTGGCGAAATATGCGAAACAAGGTTTTCATCATGCTCTTAGGTTCCTTGTTGCTGGGTCTTTCGTGCGACAAGAACGAAGATGTGCCAGCGGGCCACGACCTGCTTTTCCAGCAGGATATTTTCATACCAGCGGGTATTGGTGCTTTCGACGTGCATCATTTTCAAATAAAAAACATCCCCACGCGCTACGACCAAGCACTCGAACTGAACGGCAAAAAGAGCGAGGATATTTCCAGGGTACTGACCCTCCAATCCACGATGGCGGGGGTGTTTGGCGATGCGGATTTTGCTTTCATTGACCAAGTTTCGCTTCGGGTGTTCGATGCCAGCGACCCGACTGATTTTGTGGAAATCGCCTACCGCTACCCCATGCCGCTCAACCCCGGCAACAACCTGCCGCTCATCCCGTCGTTGGCCGACTCCAAGCGTTTTTTCGAGAAATCTCACATAAGTCTCGACTTGGTGCTGTGGCTGCGCAACACCACGCAAATCGAGACGGATGTACGCCTCAGCTTGCAGATGCGAGCGGCCCACAAGTGAATCCGCTTCTCACTTGGTCTTCAAAATTTTGCTCCCTATGTTTTTCAGCATTTCAAAGTTTTCTTTGATAGGCTCCGAAAGGGAGGGGTTGCGATAGTCGAGCGCAGGGCCTGTGTCTCGTCCGTCTCCCGGATAGACCAACAGGTAATTGATGTCTTGAAAATACTTGGTGAGGAAAATGGGGACTTTTTCAAAATGAGGATTATAGGAAATATACGACTTTCGCGCTTGCACCACCACAAAAAGGTCTGCCTTGGTCACGTCCCGTGCAAGAATCAGAAAATCCTCCCAATCGGTAAATCGCTCAGCCTCAAATGACAACGGCGTCTTCGAGCCAGCGTTGAGATTGCCGAGGTATTTCAACGTGGCCTCTCCGGCAAACACTTTTGCTTTTGCGCCTATCTCTTGGCATAGGTGCTTCATCATCGGGAACCAATGCGGGAACCCGATTTCGTACTCCGCATTTTCAGGAACGACAAACACTACTTTTTTGGTCAGACCGGGTGGTTGCAATATGCGCGAGATAAAGATATTGGCCGAAGTGCTGTTGAGCATGGTGCGGATAATGTTGCCGTAGAAATTGTCGGTAGGGTCTTTGCGAACGTGAGAACCCAAAAAAACATCGGTGATTCGCTCTTCTTTGACAATTTGCGACAATCCCGCGCCCACGTTAGTGTCCGCGGCGATGAGCGTCTCCAAACGATTGTCGGTTTCCGATGCTACTTTTTGAGTTTTTTCTATCAATTTTTCTGCTTCCGCAATTTCCTTTCTGTCGTGTGCATCGCGTACTATATGTGCCGCAAACAACTTATCCTCTTTTTCTTTCGACAGCACAGCAAGCCCCACCAACGTGTCAATCACCTTTGCATTGGAAACAGGAATCAACAACCGACGCGATTTGCTGTGTGCATGGTCTGTGTCTTCCGATTCTACCTCAAGCAACGCCAGCTTGCGAGCGCTTTGCTCTGTGGCAAACGATGCGATAGTGCATGTGACCAAAATCATCAAGATGGTGCCATTGAGCACGTTTTCATTGAGCAACCTAATGGGTTCGCCATCAGCGCCTGTGCCGATGATGGTGTTGAAACCCACCAACACCGCCGCCAAGGTGGCCGCCGCTTGCGCATTGCTTAGTCCAAATATCAGATTGCGCTCATTCTTGCTAAGCCCCAGACTTTTTTGGGTCAAAAAAGCAGCGACATATTTTGCGAAAGTGGCTACCACCGACATGGTGACCGCGATTTTGATGGTCTCCGTATCCCGAAATATGATTGACACGTCCACCAACATCCCGACCCCTATCAAGAAAAAAGGAATGAACAACGCATTGCCCACAAACTCAATTCGGTTCATCAAGGCGGAGGTGTGCGGAATGTACTGATTGAGCGCCAAACCCGCCAAAAACGCACCTATGATAGGCTCCACGCCAGCAACTTGCGATAAGAAAGCGGCCAAAAACACAAGCCCCAACACAAAAATATACTGCATCACAGGGTCTTCGTTGCGACTAAAAAACCACCGCACGATGATAGGAAACCCAAACAGCACAAGCGCAATGAACGCCAACACCGACATGCTGAGCTGCAACCAGAAATCAGGCCCGATTTCACCTTTGGAGGTGCCAATGATGACGGCCAAAACCAACAGCGCCAAAGTGTCCGTAATCATCGTGCCACCGATGGTGATGTTGACCGCCCTGTTTTTGGTGATGCCATAGCGCGACAATATGGGATAGGTTACCAACGTGTGCGAAGCGAACATACTTGCCAATAAAATGGCGGTGGGAAGGCTAAAACCCAAAAAATAGTAAGAAACGCTCACGCCAAGCGTCATCGGTGCCAAGAAGGTATAAAGACCAAAGAGCAAGCTCTTCAACGTATTGCGCTTGAACTCGTTGAGGTCTATCTCCAAGCCTGCCAAAAACATGATGTACAGCAAGCCCACTGTGCCGAACAACACAATGCTACTGTCTCTCACCATGATATTGAACCCATACGGCCCAATTAACACTCCCGCGATTATCAACCCAATGATGTGCGGAATCTTCAGCCGGTTCAGCACCAACGGCGCAAACAGAATGATGAAAAGCACCAACGCAAATATCAACACGGGGTTCGCAAGGGGCAAGGTCAAGTCTAAGTGCATAAAGTATCAGTATTGTGCCAACATCAGCCAAACATCATCGGCAAAGGTAACAGGTGTATTCGATGGTCTAAGGTTTAAGGCGCCATTTGCCATGCTGGGCAAACAGGCGGGTGGCGCTTTCTTTTGAAAAAACCTCAAAACCATGCAACCGCCATCCCAAAAGGTTGTTCAAACGGCGCATCAGGTGCATACTCTTCCAACCTGCATGGGTGGCGTTCTCGGATTTTCTCCGTTTTTTCGCCCCCGTTTTCCAAACCCCGTTTACACTCGTGATTTATGAGCCTACTGATTGTTATCGTTTTTGTTCTCGGTTATGCAGCCATTACCTTAGAACATTCTCTCAAAATCAACAAGGCCGCCTTCGCCTTGGTGACGGGCGTGCTATGCTGGACGCTTTATATTTTAGGCGAACCAAATAAAGAAATCGTGTCGCACCACCTGACGGAGCACATGGGAGAAATCTCCGAAATCCTATTCTTTTTGCTCGGAGCCATGGTCATCGTGGAGTTGATAGATGCACATGATGGCTTCGAAATAGTGACAGAGCGCATTCAAACCACCGACAAGCGCCGATTGCTTTGGCTGATTTGCACGATTGCTTTTTTTATGTCGGCGCTGCTCGATAACCTAACCACGACCATTGTGATGGTCAGTCTGCTGCGCAAAATCATCGCCGACAGAGAAGAGCGCCTATTGTTTATTGGGCTGGTCGTGGTAGCGGCTAATGCGGGTGGGGCTTGGTCGCCTATGGGCGACGTGACCACCACCATGCTCTGGATAGGCGGCCAAGTGACGGCGCTCAGCATCGTGAAGATGCTCATCATACCGAGTTTGGCTTGCATGATTGTGCCCTTGCTCATCATCTCGCGCGGGGCCAAAGGCAAGGTGAAGCCGCCTGCCGACGTGGTGACGCATGGTCTCACCACCACTGCCCGGGAGCGCAATTCGGTGTTTGCCATCGGGCTGGGAGCCTTGCTGTTCGTGCCCGTGTTCAAGACCGTGACGCACCTGCCCCCATTCATGGGGATGTTGCTCGGCTTGGGCGTCATGTGGATTGTCACCGAACTCATCCACAATGGCAAAGACGAGGTGGAAAAAGGTACGCGCTCAGTGATACATGCGCTGCGGAAAATTGACTCCCCCAGCATCCTGTTCTTCCTCGGCATTCTGGTCGCCGTAGCCGCTCTTCAAAGTTTGGGGCTGCTTGGCAATCTGGCCGCTTGGCTCGACCGCACGATTGGCAACATCACCATCGTCGTCATCCTCATTGGCTTCTTGTCAGCCATCGTGGACAACGTGCCGCTCGTGGCAGCCGCACAAGGAATGTACACATTGGAACAGTTCCCAACCGACCACTATTTCTGGGAGTTTCTCGCCTACTGCGCAGGCACGGGCGGCAGCGCGCTCATCATTGGCTCGGCTGCGGGTGTGGCCGCCATGGGCATGGAGCACATCAATTTCTTTTGGTATGTGCGGCGCATTACTTTCTGGGCAGTAATCGGCTATTTGGCGGGCGCCTTAGTCTTTGTGTTGCAGTATGCTTTGTTGCATTGAAGGCGCGCCCTCTCATGTCTGCTCCACACCTGCCACCTTTGCCATCCCAGACACAGTGGTGCCCTGCACCAGCATGGAAACCACAACCACGATAAAAGCAATGTTGAAAATTTTGTATGCCTCTGGCACTTGGCTCACTATTGGAATCAAGGCAAACACAATAGGCGTGGCACCGCGAAGACCCACCCAAGAATAAAATACTTTGAACCGCCAGCCAATTTTTTTGAAAAAAAACAAAGACCCCAACACCCCAAAAGGACGCGATATGAAAATCAAAACGGCTGACAAAATGAGTCCTTCCCAAAGTACGTCTTGCAACTCGAACAAATACACTTGAAGCCCCAATACTAAGAAAAGAGCCGTCTCCATCAGCCAAGAAAAACTTTCAAAAAAATGGATGTTGAAATCCCGTTGCACCCACGGAGAGTTGCCCAAAATCATTCCCGCCAAATAAACCGATAAAAACGCGCTGCCTCCCAACAAGGAATTTACCGCATACAAAATCAATATCCACGCTAACAACACTATTGGGAACTGGCCTCTTTTGAGCGGAACGTGCCGTGCCAACAAATGAATGAATTTACCGGCCAATAGCCCCGTTGCAGCACCCACAAGCATCGTCCACAAAAAATTGCCCGACAAGGCAAGCAAACCCGCGTCGGATGGCTGCGATATGAGCATGGCGGACACACTTAGGGTCAGGAAAAAAGCCATTGGGTCGTTGGCTCCCGATTCCAATTCAAGCACCTCGCGAACACCCGGTTTCAAGCTCAGGTTGTTATTTTCCAGAATGGAAAAGACAGCCGCCGCATCCGTCGCAGACACCACTGCCCCCAACAATAAACTATGCGTCCACGACCACCCCAACAAACCATAAGCGAACACTGCGGTAGCCACCACCGTCAACAATACGCCCAACGTCGCCAAAGAAACACCCTGCCAGAAAATGGGGCGAAAACGCTTCCAATTGGACTCGAAGCCACCCGAAAAGATGATGACACACAAGGCTATTTCGCTGAAACGAAGCGTCACGACCGGAAAGTTGTAGTCAAAATCATAAGGCCCGCCATTGCCGAAAATCACGCCGATAGCCAGCGTGGCCAAAAGGGTGGGCGCTCCGAATCGAGTGGCGAACCGCCCTGCCACTAAGTTGACGATAATAAGTATGCCCGCCGCGAGCAGTATGTATGGAAGCGTTGGCAACATGATGTCTATTTCAGTTCTAACAAGGCCACATTCTCTATGTGGTGCGTGTGAGGGAACATATCTACTGGTTGTGCTTTCAGCGTAGCGTACTTTTCGGAAAGCCACTGCAAATCACGCGCTTGCGTGGCAGGGTTGCAACTGACGTAAACGATGCGCGGAGCGGCCAGCTCCAACAAAAACCGCACAGCCTTTTCGTGCATTCCCGCGCGAGGTGGGTCAGTGATGACCACATCGGGCCGTCCATGCCGTTCGGCAAACTCAGCGGTCAGCACCTGTTTCACATCGCCCGCATAGAAAACGGCGTTAGTGATTCCATTGAGCCGCATATTTTCCTCCGCGTCGGCAATGGCCTCCGGCACCTCCTCTATGCCCACCACCTGTCGGCATTGGCGAGCCAAGTAGAGCGCGATGCTCCCCGTGCCAGTGTAAAGGTCATACACATTTTCCTCGCCAGTCAGGCCGGCAAAATCGGCTGCCACGTCGTACAACCGTTTGCCTTGCAAAGAGTTGGTTTGGAAAAAAGATTTGGGGCCAATTTTGAATTTCAAACCACCCAATTGCTCCACGACATAGCCTTTCCCAAAATAAGGAATCATCTCAAGGTCGAACATGGAGTCATTCAGCTTCGTGTTCACCGTATAAACCAGCGTGGTCAAATCCGGAAATTTTTCCAAAATGGCATCCAGATACCGGCGAATCGCCGCGGCGTCGTTTCGGGCAAAACTGACCAACAACATTGTTTCGCCAGTCGTGGCAAGCCGCACCATCAGGTTGCGCAAAAAACCCTTGTGCGTGCGCAAATCGTAAAACGCCAAATTTTGCTCAAAAGCAATTTGGCGGCAAGTGTTGCGGAGCGCGTTGGAAGGCTCGGCTTGTAGCCAACAATGCTCGATGTCAATGATTTTATCGAAAAAACCAGCCTTGTGAAAGCCCAGTGCGTTCAAATTCGCGGGCGAGGTTTCGACGGATGCCGCAGCATCCATCTCGCCCGGCAACAGCCATCTTTTGTTTGAAAACCCAAACTCCAGTTTATTGCGGTAAAAAACCGTTTCCGGCGCGCCCAATATGGGCAGCATCTCACCGACCTGTATTTTGCCGATGCGAAGCAAGGCATCCTCCACCACCTGCTGCTTGTGGCGCAACTGCGCCTGATAGTCAAGATTTTGCCATTTGCATCCCCCGCAGACGGAGAAGTGTTCGCAGAATGGCTCCGCCCGGTCGGGCGACGGCTTCACGATGCGCTCGACCTTGCCCTCCGCAAAACCGCCTTTTTTCTTTTGGATGAACACATCCACCACATCGCCGGGCACTGCGCCCTCCACAAACACGGCCAGCCCATCCGCCGTGCGGCCCACGCCTTTGCCCCTGTCCGCTATGCCGTGAATAGCGATGTTTTGGGCTACTGTATGTTTTTTAGTCATAATTTTGAGGGGCAAAAATAAGCCGTTGAAACGGCTTTATCTTTTACAGCCTCAGCGCCCTGTTCTCGTCATCTCTTACTCAACCTTATTTTCATGAATCGCAAACGTATTTTAATTGGGCTGGCCGCGTTGCTCGTGCTCATCCAACTCATCCGCATTGACAAGACCAACCCTCCCGTGGACCCCAAAATTGACTTCGCCACCGCCGTGCGGCCCCCTGCCGAAGTGTTGGCCGTGATAAAGGACGCTTGCTACGACTGTCACTCCCACGAGGTGAAATACCCGTGGTACAGCAACGTCGCCCCAGTCTCTTGGTGGCTTAAACATCACGTCAACGAGGCGCTCGAACACTTCAACTTTTCTACCTTGGGCATCTTGAAGCCGGACGATTTGAAATGGGCACTCGGCTCCGCCGCCGAAGAAATCCGCGAGAAGGAGATGCCATTGAAAAGCTATACGCTGATGCACCCGGAGGCACGACTGAGCGACGAGCAAGGCGCCCTGCTTGCCACTTGGCTCGACACGTTCGTGCCACCCTCGACGGGCTATGGTGAGACGGAGGAGGGAAAAGACTGATTATGGCATCATTAGATGTGGCGTGGGCGCCCCGGCAGAAAAGCTTTTCAAAAAAACTTTTCTGCCGGGGCGCATGCCGCGCTTAAAACAAGTTGACATCTGACGAATCTTGAAGAATCATGCTATATTTTCGCCCCAAACTTCCCACGCATGAAACGCTCACTTACTCTCTCGCTCTTTTTTGCGCCGCTGCTCCTTTTTTCTCAAAACAAAAAAATACTTGACCACGCCGACGTGCATCGGTGGCAAAAAATCGAGCAGCCGCGCATCTCCAACGACGGGCAGTGGACAGCTTGGGTGCAAGCCTCCGTGACGGAGGGCGACCCCGCGCTGCACCTTTGGAACGCAAGCACCGCGCAGACGCAGGTGTTTCATCGAGCCACCGACGCGCGTTTTTCAGAAGACGGCAAATTGTTGGTTTTCAAAATAAAACCCGCCCTCGACACCCTCAAAGCCCAGCGCCGGCGCAAGGTGAAAGAAGAAGATTTGCCCAAAGACACGCTCGGCATCGTTTCACTTGCCAATGGAACTTTGGAGAAAATCGCGCGGGTGAAAAATTTCGCGCTCCCCGAAAAATGGTCGGGCTGGCTTTTTTTCCAAATAGAAGGAGAAAAGACCCAACCCATACCAAAAGACAGCACCGCCAGTACGCCCGATAGCGCCCAAACCTCTCCAAAAACCACCGCTGGCAAAAAAAACAAGGCAGAGGACAAGGAAAATGGCTATCGCCTCATCGTGCGCAACACCAGCAATGGGCATCAAGACACATTCGGCTATGTCACCCAGTTTGTGTTGGCCGAAAAAAACAAGCGTTTTCTGCTCCACACGACAGGCATCGGCGACACCCTGATTTTTGGGGCCAACCCCAACACCGCGACTTCGGGCGTTTATTTCATCAACTTGGAAAACTGGCACCTCCGCCCACTCTTCAGAGCAAAAGGCAAATTTCCGCACATCGCATTGGACAAATCGGGCAACCAAGCCGCATTCATAGCCGATACGGACACGAGTAAGGCCCGCATTCGGCCTTATCAGTTGTGCTATTGGGATTTTTTGCAGGATTCAGCCCGTGTCATCGCTGACCCAAACAGCAATTTTCTGACCCAATTTCCCCCCACAATGGCCGATGATGCCGCAAGGCAAGGCGCAAAATGGGGAATCAGCGAACACGCGCAGCCCATTTTCTCCGACAATGGTTCCAAGCTTTTCTTCAATGTGGCACCACCGCCCGTTCTGAACGACACCACTTTGCTTCCCGAGGAAATCGTGAATGTGGAAGTGTGGTCGTGGGCCGACAAACGCCTCTACACGCAAAAAAAAGTGATGCTGGAAAATGAGAAAAAAAAGGGGTATCCTGTGGTGTGGCGCGTTAGCGAAAAACGCTTTGTGCCACTCGGCGGGCCGGATATGCCTGAATTGCGTTTGCAGGAAGAGCGAGATGCCGAGCTCGCGTTGGGCTTTACGGAAGAACCTTATGCGCATTACCTCAGCTCGGAAGGAACCGCGCACAAGGATTTATTTGCCGTTGATTTGAAAACGGGACAAAAAAAGCAGCTCGTCAGGGACTTGCGTTGCAATCCGCGACTCTCGCCCCAAGCTCGGTATATTGCTTGGTGGAGCGCCCCCGACTCCGCGTGGTTCGCATGGAACCCCCGCACGACTATCAGTACCCAGCTTACCGACAACCATGCCGTCCGTTTTTTCAGAGAAGACACCGATGTGCCGGATTATCCCGCCGAACACGGATTGGCGGGGTGGCTTGAAGGCGATGCGGCCATGCTGGTCTATGACAAATACGATATTTGGCAAATTGACCCCGAAGGCAAGAAGAAACCCCAGCGCCTTACGCAAGGCCGCGAGGCGGAAACGACCTACCGTTACTTAAAACTTGACCCGGAAGAAAAAAGCATCCCGGCAAATGGAGTGCTGTTGTTGCATCAATTCAACCATTCGACAAAGGCCGAGGGCTATGCTTGGCTGGATTTGAATGGAAATAAAATGTCACAATGGCTCAATGGCGATTTTTCATTTTCAAGACAACCCCTTAAAGCGCAAAACGCCAACACCCTCCTTTTTTCGAGGGGAAATTTTCAGGCTTTCCCCGACCTCCACATAACGGCAATACCCGCCCTCAAGCAAGCCACTTTACGTACCGCTCTAACCGCCCCTCCGCAAGCCATCTCGAACGCAAACCCGCAACAATCGGAATATAAATGGGGGCATATCGAACTCGTTCATTGGACCTCGTTCTCAGGTGAAAAACACACTGGCTTGCTGGTCAAGCCCGAAGACTTTGACCCGACAAACCAATACCCCATGATTGTCAATTTTTATGAAAAGGTGTCCGATGGGCTGCACCAACATCGCTCGCCCGATTTCCATCGCTCGCAAATCAACTATACCTACTATGCCAGCCGCGGCTATTTGATATTTGCGCCCGACATACATTACCAAACTGGCTTCCCCGGCGAAAGCGCCTTCAACGCCATCATGAGCGGCGTGGCGGCGCTCATCGAAAAAGGGTTCGTTGCTCCCAAACGGGTCGCCTTGCAGGGACATTCATGGGGCGGCTATCAGGCTGCGTACATCGTGACGCGCACCAACCTTTTCGCCTGTGCGGAAGCGGGTGCCCCGGTCGCCAACATGACCTCGGCGTATGGCGGCATTCGGTGGGAGTCGGGTCTAAGTCGCGCCTTCCAATATGAGCGCCAACAGAGTCGCATCGGTGGCACGTTGTGGGAATACCCTATGCGCTTTTTGGAAAACTCTCCCCTCTTCTCGCTTGATAAAGTGCAGACGCCCTTGTTGATTTTGCACAACGACAAAGACGGCGCGGTGCCATGGTATCAGGGCATTGAATTGTTCACCGCCCTGCGCCGACTTGGGAAACCAGCTTGGCTGCTCAACTACAATGATGAGCCGCATTGGCCCGTAAAGTTGCAAAATCGCATTGATTTTCAGGTTCGAATGGCGCAGTTTTTCGACCACTACCTGTTGGGGGCGCCGCAACCACGCTGGATGCAAAGGGGGGTGCCGCCTATCGAAAAGGGAATTTTGCAAGGCTTGGAGCTGGCCGAAGAGCGGCAGTAGGGCGAATCGGTTCGGTCTTCAAATCAAAAACCTGCCACGCTCATAAATCTTCTCCCCATCTGCCCAAATTTCCCCATGTTGGGTCATGTCGGTAATCATGTCCCAATGCACGGGCGATTCGTTTTTGCCTCCCGTTTGCAAATAACTTTGGCCAATAGCCAAATGAACGGTGCCGCCAATCTTTTCGTCGAACAAGATATTTTTGGTCATCCGCTGAATATCGTAGTTGGTGCCAATAGCAGCCTCCCCAAAACACCGGGTGCCGGGTAGCGAAAAGATGTAGTCGAGGTACTCCTTGCCGCGTCGCGCTTCCCATTTTTCGATAAGGCCATCCTGGACCCAAAGTGTCACCCCTTCCACTTCATTGCCTTGATGGATGCAGGGATATGAAAAACGCACCTTACCGTTCACTGCGTTTTCAACAGGGCTGGTGTAAACCTCCCCCGAAGGCATATTGGTTTGCCCGTCGGAGTTCATCCAGATGCGGCCTTTTGTAGAGAAAGCGATGTCCGTGTCCTCATTGAGATAACGGACGGTAGAGCATCGGTTCAGATGGTCAACGATGCGTTGTTGTTGCGCTCGCACCTGCATCCACGCGGCGGCAGGGTCGTCGGTAAAAAGCTTGCACGCGCCAAACACAAACTGCTCGTACTCGCCCAGCCCCATGCCCGCCTCCTGAGCGGCTGCATCGGTTGGGAACTGACACAAGTTGCGCTTCAGCCGGCGGTCGGCGGTGCGCTCAAAATATGCCTTGTTGATAGGTGCGAGGGCCTCGGTGCGTATTTGTGCCTGTTCGGGCATAGCACCAGAGGTCTCGCGTAAGTTGAAAGGCGCCCGGATATTCAGATAACAATCAAAAGATTCCATGGCCAGTTGCGTCAGCACGGGGGGCACAAGGAGCGCCGCATCGCTGGCATTTTCCATGTAAATGCGCTCCCGCTCGCGGAAGGCAAGGTCGTATTCGACCAGTGAAGCCCCCGCTGCGTAGGCTACCCGAAACACTTCACGCACAAGCGGCTCGGCCAATAAGGTGGTGGAGATGAAAACTTTGTCGCCGGGTTTTACTTGCAGGCAATAGTGGACGAGTAGCTGGGCATATCTGTTCAATATCGAAATCATCGGTTCAACAATAGATTTTCGGCAAAGAACATAAATTTTTGACCACAAGCAGCAAAAATTTCCCGCGATGAATCTACGCAAGCGCGTACCTTCGGGGGAATCCGCAAAAGCCAACCCTTCACCCAGCAATCATAATCCCTCCTTGTTGAGCGAAACGGAAATAATTCAGGGTTGTCTGCGCGGTTCAGCGCAGTGTCAGCGCGCCTTGTACGAGCGATTTGCCGGCAAGATGTACGCGGTGTGCCTACGTTATGCCCGCACTCAGACCGACGCTGCTGATATTCTTCAGGAAGGTTTTTTGAAGGTCTTTTCAAAATTGGGTCAGTTCCAATTTCAAGGGTCGTTTGAGGGCTGGATACGCCGAATCATGGTCAACACGGCCTTGCGAACTTATCAGAAACAGCGATTCGACCAAGAGACATTTGGTCACGAGCGCTTGCCCGAGGCACCTGTGGATGCCGATGCCATTGCGGCGCTCTCAGAAGCGGAATTGTTGGGCTTGATAGCCCAATTGCCCGAAGGCTACCGGGTGGTGTTTAATCTTGTCGCCATCGAAGGATACGCTCACGCCGAAGTGGCGGAATTATTGGGCATTCAAGAAAGCACTTCTCGTTCGCAACTCACCAAAGCACGGCGTTGGTTGTGCGAGCAGGTGGAAGTCATGCACAAGATTGCTGATTGCGCAAATTTGGAATCGAAATGAAAATCGAACCGAACCATACAGATGAAATTTTCCGCCAGCGACTGCACGATGTGGAGGTCGCGCCGCCACCATTTGTTTGGCCCAATGTGGAACGCGAGCTGAAACGGCAAAAGCGGAAGCGCTTCTTCATGTGGCTATTTGCCCTGATGTTGTTGGGGATAGGGGCATGGAATATTCTCTCCCGGCGCAATGCCGCCCATATTGCCAGCCCACCAGAACAAGTGCTGCTCGAAGAAAAGGTGGAGGCGGTCGCCCCGTTGTCTCGACCCGGCGATTCCAAACCGGACGACCAAGAAGCAGCGCGTGAGAAAAGCGTTCTTCTCGAAAGCAAAACAAGTCAGCAAATCGAATCTGCCACCCACGCAAAAAGGGCTACCTCTGAAACACGCAATGCGCGTGCGCAAGCTGTCCCGGAAAAACAAGACATCATCGCTCCATTAGCCACTTTCGAGGTCACTGAAGCTTTATCGGCCATTGCTTCCACAGTCGGAGCAGCACGCGACGTGGCAACATTGTCGCTACTGGGAGAGCACAGGCTGGAGCCACTTGTTTTCACGAGAAAAAATGATTTTCCTTATATCAAAACACGCCCCGTTCGCAAAAAACAAACCCCAAAACATTGTTATGACTTTGCGAAAAACCCCAACGTTTGGATGCTGGACGCCTACATGGGGCCATCGTTCAGCTCCTTTAAATCCGAAACCAACGACCCGTCGTCCGAACCATACCGACAACGGCGCGAGGCTACGGAACAAAGCGACTGGGCCTTCAATGCAGGCCTGCGTGGTTCGCTATTGCTCGGGCGTCATTTCCTGTTGCGTTCTGGGGTTCATTACGAGCAGATGACAGACGTGTTCGAACATTTCGACCCGAACTATGTGAAGTACATCGTGGAGATAACGCAAGTAATCGTTGATAACAAACCCGTCATCATTGCCGACACCATTGATATACAGTACGGAGAAAGCTATGTCAAAACCTACAACCGCTATGGCTTGCTGGATATTCCATTTGAAATAGGCGGCGAGATTCGCAGCGGACGATTCGGCTTAAGCCTCCAAGCTGGGGCCTCCCTCAACGTGTTCTTTTGGAAACGCGGCACATTTCTTTCTGACAACGAACAGCCCACTCCATTCACACCGGGCGCGAAGGGAGGCCAAGAGATATATCGCCCCAGAGTAGGCTTGAGCGCAGGCGCGAGCGCCCAGACATTCTTCCATCTACGGCCTCGGCTGCGTGTTTTTGCCGAGCCGTATTTCCGGCAAATCCTCCATCCGCTCACTTTGGAAAATCAGTCAGTGCAACAACGGCGCAGCAATTGGGGGGTGAAAATTGGCGTGACAAAAATTTTTGATTGAAAACTGTTAAAATTTTGCATTTCAAAGCAGCGATTCCCCCGTCACGGCGCATCTGCCCAAAAAACCTCCCGAGAACCATAAAGACCACAAACAAGCAATAACCGCATAGCCGACTACTTAGACGCAATCATGTTCACCCGACCCGGACATATCTTTATATACACGTTACTAAGCACCGTTACCCTGGCAGGTGTGGGGGGGTGCCGGAAAGACGTTGAGACGTTTCGGCGCTACTCGCCGACGTTGGAAGCCATCCGACAAGTACTACAGCAGGTGCCAGACCCGTCCTCGAAAACGACATTCTCCTTGAGTTTTGTCAAGGAAGATAAGGTGCTTGTCACACAAAACGGTGTGCGGATTTTCCTAACCGATACCGACAACTTGTTCGCTGATGCCAACGGCAGCCCGGTTCCTTGCAGCACCTGCCAAAATCTTAAATTGGAGGTAAGCGAAGCCTTGGACAAAGGCGACATCATCGCACTCGGCACCCCGACCATTTCCACTTCGGGAGAGTTGATGGAGAGCGGTGGCATCGTGCGCATCGTGGCATCCTGCGACGGCAAACCCCTCCAGTTGCTTCCCAATCGAAAACTTAAAATTCAAATCCCCGCCAACAATCCGACTGACAAAATGAAAGTGTTCACCGGACTCGTCACGAATGATAATTTTCTCGGCTGGGAAAACACAGGACAACCTGTCTATCAAGCGGAGTGGCTGTCGGACAACATGGACCTCGTGCAAGGTTACGAACTCCTAACGCCTTTGTTGGACTGGGTGAGCGCTGGCATAGTACTGAATGAACCATCCACCACATTCTGTGTTGCGCTTCCAGACAACTTCAATCCCGAAAACACCACCGTGTATTTGGTTGTGAAAAACACCCGTTCAGCTGTCTTCTTTGAATACAACACTTCCGAAAGAGCCTTTTGTTACTACAGTGCCCCTATTGGCTATTCTGTGAAAATCGTGACGGTAAGCCAGACTCCAGATGGTCGGTTTTGGCTGGGCAACAAGGATACGGAAATCGGGACAGATGCCACCGTGAGCATTGCGCCAGAACAACTTAGCGAACTACAATTGCTCGACTTTTTGAAGAGCCTTTAAAGAATACCCGTGTTTAGTAATTTAGTATCATGCCGAGCCGGTAAAGACCAGCTCGGCTTTTTTTACCCCATACTTACTTTGCCAAATGAAAAACTTGCCTTAACTTTGTGCCATCATTCCGGCCATTCACCGCGCGAGGGGGGACCACACAGGTTCCCCCTCGTGTTTGTATAAACCCCATCTTTCTGCTCCAAAAGAGGTTTGACCCAACGCACATTTAAGGCATGGAACTAACCGAACGCATCGCCCAACTCCTTGAAGAAAAATACGCAACCGACGAATCTTTCGCCGATTGCTTCACGGTGGACATCGAATTGAAGCCAAGCGCAAAGCTCTACGTCTTTGCCGATAGCGACTCTGGCATGACCTTCGAGAAATGCCAAAAACTGAGTCGTTTCTTAGAAAGCCATCTGGATACCAATGGCTGGCTTGGCGACAAATATGTGCTTGAGGTCAGCAGCCCCGGCATTGGAAGACCGTTCAAGTTTCTTCGCCAATACAAGAACAATGTCGGGCGCACCGTAGAGGTGACGATGAAAGACAAAACCCGTCAAACAGGACTTTTGTCAGAAGTCAACGAAACCCAAATCACCTTACTTCAAAAAGTAGTGGAGCGCGAAGGCAACAAAAAGAAAGAGGTAGAAAAACCAGCGAGCATCCCCTTTGAGCAAATCGAAACAACCGTCGTAAAAATCGCTTTCTGACAACTCGGCAAGCTCTATAAAATAACGAACAATCAATCAACATTTCAACCATGGTCAATTTAGTAGATGTCTTTTCCGACTTTAAGACCGGGAAAAATATAGACCGCCCCACAATGGTGCGCGTGCTGGAAGACGTGTTCCGCACCCTCATCAAGAAAAAATATGGTACCGATGAAAACTTCGATGTCATCGTCAACACCAACACGGGCGACCTTGAAATCTGGCGCGTCCGCGAGGTAGTGCCGGATGGCGAAGTCACCAACGAGCTAGCGCAAGTCAGTGTCACAGAAGCCCACACCATTGACGAGGGCGTGGATGTGGGTGATGAATGCTATGAAAAACTCTCCATTGACGATTTTGGTCGTCGGGCCATCATGGCGGCCCGCCAGACACTCGTCTCCCGCATCATGGAATTGGAGAAAGACGAGATTTATCGCAAATACTCCGAGATGGTCGGCACGATAGTCATTGGCGAGGTGAGCCAAATCATGAAAAAGGAAATCCTCGTGCTTGATGATGCAACGAGCAACGAAATCGTGCTCCCACGAACAGAAATGATAAAAGGCGACTACTACCGCAAGGGGGATGTGGTAAAAGGCATCATCAAAAAAGTGGAAATGGTCAACAATGCGCCATATATCATGCTCAGCCGCACAGACCCGGCTTTCTTGGCCAAGTTGCTGGAAGGCGAAGTGCCCGAAATCGAGGACGGAGTAATCGAAATCAAAAACATCGTGCGCCTACCCGGCGAGCGCGCCAAAGTCGCCGTGGAAAGTCATGATGAGCGCATAGACCCCGTCGGTGCCTGCGTGGGGATGAAAGGCAGTCGCATACACGGCATCGTGCGCGAGCTGCGCAATGAGAACATTGACATCATCAATTACACCAGCAACGTCTCTCTTTTCATTCAGCGCAGCTTGACACCAGCCAAAATCAGCAACATCGAACTCGACCACGAGCGCAAACGCGCCTCCGTCTTCCTTGACCAAGACCAAGTGAGTCTGGCCATCGGCAAAGCAGGGAGCAACATCAAATTAGCCACCAAGCTCACCGGTTACGAAATAGACGTTTATCGCAACCAAGCAGAATACGAAATTGACGACGTGGACTTGGAAGAATTCGGCGACGCCATCGAACCGTGGGTGATAGAGGCGCTCAAGAACGTCGGCTGCGATACCGCCCGTCAAGTACTCGAACTCAGCGCCGAAGAGCTCGTGCGCCGCACCGACCTCGAAGAGGAGACCGTGCGCGAGGTGTTGCGTATTTTGGCAGAAGAATTCGAGGAAGAAAAATAACGATTCGCATAACATTCACACGCGGTGGGGCAAATCGTATGGTTTTCCCCACCGTTTTTTATTGTACCTTTGCACCGCTTTAAACCCAAAAACATTTTTTTAACTAAATTTTCATCGTCTTCTAAAACAGCAACTCATAGCGGCGACACTTGCGTTCCCCCGCTAACGCAAATAGAATCAACTTTTTACTTTGGATTAGCGACTGTTTTTTCTACAGAAAAAACAGGTAAAACCACTGCATGGCTCAAAAATTAATTAAGGTAGCAAAAGAATTCAACGTCGGACTCCACACCATCGTGGAAACACTGCACAGCAGAGGATTTGCTGATGTGGAAGAGAAACCGATGGCCGACATCAGCGACGAAATGCTCGCGGTGTTGCGTCAAGAATTTCAAAAAGACCTTGCTATCAAACAAGAGGCGGACAAACTCGCCCGCCCCGTGCTCAAAAAAGAATCCGTTGCCGTCGGTGGCAATACATCTACCATCGCGCCCCCCGCGCCCCCTCCTTCTCAACGGCCCTCACTCTTACCGCCTCGAGAAGAGACTGCCAAACCCAAAATTGAGCAGCCCAAAAAAGAAGAGCCTGAGGTCGTCACACGCGAACGCCCTGCTTTGCGCATTCTCGGTAAAATAGACCTTGATGCGCCCAAAAAAGCGCCAGTGGTGGAAGAAACTCCTCCTCCTGCCCCCCCTCCACCAATAGAAGAATCCAAGCCCGCCGCCAAGCATGAAGAAAAACCCAAACCACCACAACCAACCGAGCCCGAAAAGGCTCCACCGCCGCCCTCTACTACCGAATCCGAACCAACACCATCATCCGCAGGCGAATCCAGTGGTGGTACAGAGGACGATTTTTATCGCGCCGATTCTCCCACGCTGCGCGGTCTCAAAATACTTGGGCGCATCAGCTTGGACAAACCAAAGCCGGAGCAAACCAACGAAGGCAACCAGCAACGCGGCGGTCGGCGCGATGGCCAACGCGATGGCCAACGCGACGGCCATCGCGGTGGAAGGCGCGATGATAATCGCGGAGGTCAAGGTGGCAATCGAAACCAACAAGGCCAACAAAACCGCTCGTCGAGTGGTGGGCAACAACAAAATCGCCCTGCTTCGCCCAGCGGGCAGGCAGGAGGCCAACAGCAGCCCAGTGGTGGTGGCAGCGACCCCAATCGCCACAAGCGCAAACGCAAAAAAGTGCAACAGCCCATCAATGCCGCTTCATTGCAAGCAACATTGACAAGCAATCAGGGCGACAATAAAGGTCGTGGGCGACGTGACGAACCCAAAGAGGTGTCACAAAAACAGATTGAAGACCAAATCCGCCAAACAATGGCCCGTATTGGCGCAGGAGCGAGCCGAAAGCGTCAAAAAATTCGTCGCGACAAGCGCGACGTGCGCCGCGAACGAGCCGAAATGGAGGAAATGGCACGCACCGAGGGCAGCAAAACCTTGCAGGTAACGGAATTTATCTCCGTCTCTGATTTAGCCTCCCTCATGAATGTAAAGCCTTCCGATGTCATCAAAACGTGCATGGGGTTGGGCATTTTTGTCTCCATCAATCAGCGACTTGATGCCGAGCTCATAGAGGTGGTAGCAAGCGAGTTCAACTACGAGGTCCAGTTCATATCCGCCGAAGAGCAGGTAGAGGTGGAAGAAGAGGAAGTGGACGACCCCAACGACTTGGTCGCCCGGCAGCCCATCGTCACCGTGATGGGTCACGTGGACCACGGCAAAACCTCTCTGCTCGACTACATCCGGTCAGCGAAGGTCGCCGAAGGTGAAGCCGGAGGCATTACCCAGCATATTGGTGCCTATGAAGTCACGACCGAAGATGGCCGCAAAATCACTTTCCTTGACACACCCGGTCACGAGGCATTCACTGCCATGCGTGCTCGCGGTGCAAAGGTGACCGATATCGCCATCATTGTCATCGCTGCCGACGATAGCATCATGCCCCAAACCCGCGAGGCTATAAGCCACGCACAAGCTGCCGGCGTACCGCTCGTTTTTGCTATCAACAAAATAGACAAGCCGGGTGCCGACCCAGAGCGTATCAAAAATGAGCTGGCTCAGATGAACCTACTTGTCGAGGAGTGGGGCGGCAAATATCAAAGTCAGGACATCTCGGCTAAAAGCGGTACCAACGTGGACAAGCTCCTCGAAAAAGTATTGCTGGAAGCCGAATTGCTCGAGCTACACGCAAATCCCAAGCGCCGCGCCACGGGCACGGTATTAGAAGCCTCCTTGGAAAAAGGTTTGGGATATGTGTCAAAAGTGCTTATTGAAAATGGCACACTCGACATCGGCGACCCGATTATCGCCGGAGAGTATGCCGGTCGTGTCAAAGCATTGTTCAACGAGCGCGGCAAAAAAGTGAAAAAAGCTGGCCCAGCCCAGCCCGTCATGGTGCTCGGCCTATCTGGCGCGCCCCAAGCGGGCGAAAAACTGAAGGAAACCGCTACCGATGCGGAAGCAAAGGAAATAGCGGCACGGCGTTCGCAAATCATCCGCGAGCAAGCCACCCGCGCCTCCAAGCGCATCAGCCTTGAGGAAATTGGCCGTCGCCTTGCGTTGGGCAACTTCAAAGAACTCAACCTCATCGTCAAAGGTGACGTAGATGGCTCCATCGAGGCGCTGAGCGACTCGCTCATCAAGTTGTCCATGGAAAAAATTCAGGTCAACGTCATACACAAGGCCGTCGGTCAGATTGTGGACAGCGACGTGATGCTTGCTTCTGCTTCGGATGCCATCATCGTTGGTTTCCAAGTGCGCCCATCCATCACCGCACGCAAGCTGGCTGAGAAAGAAGGGGTCGAGATAAAACTCTATTCCGTCATCTACGAGGCAATAGATGAAATCAAATCGGCCATGGAAGGGATGTTGGAGCCGACCAAAGAAGAGGAAATCATGGGCCAAACCGAAATACGCGAAGTCTATAAAATTTCCAAGGTTGGCACGGTGGCAGGCTGCTATGTGCTGGAAGGCAAAATCAGCCGCAACCACTATGTCCGCATCATCCGTGACGGCATCGTGGTTTATCCAGTCAACCCGGGCCAAAACGCAGAGCTCGCCTCGCTCAAACGATTTAAGGAGGATGCCAAAGAAGTCAAGGCTGGCCTCGAATGTGGCTTGACCATCAAAAACTTCAATGACATCAAGGCAGGAGACGTGGTCGAGTCATACATAGTGAACGAGGTGAAGGCGACGCTGTAACTACGCTAAAAAAACGCTCATATCATAGACGCCTTCGCTAACGACGAAGGCGTTTTTTTTGCCCAAAAACCACCTACGGTCAGTAAAAAACACCACGCATGAAAGGTATTATCCTCGCCGGCGGACTTGGCACCCGGCTCTACCCGTTGACGCTCGCCGTGAGCAAACAGCTCATGCCCGTTTACGACAAACCGATGATTTATTATCCTCTCAGCACGCTTATGCTGGCGGGCATCCGCGATGTGCTGATTATCTCTACGCCTTATGACTTGCCAAAATTCCAACAGCTTTTTGGCGATGGCAGCGCATTGGGCATGAGCTTCTCTTACGTCGAACAGCACACCCCCAACGGTCTGGCGCAAGCCTTTGTACTCGGCGAACAATTCATCGGCAAAGATTCCGCTTCACTGATATTGGGCGACAACATCTTTTATGGAGCGGGTTTGGGCGAAATGGTGCGTTCTTGCTCCAATCCTAACGGCGGCATCATCTTCGCTTATCAGGTGGCCGACCCCGAACGGTATGGCGTGGTGGAGTTCGACAAACAATTCAAAGCCATCAGCATTGAGGAAAAACCCAAACAGCCAAAGAGCCACTATGCCGTGCCGGGGCTTTATTTCTATGATAACAGCGTGGTGGAAGTGGCTAAAAACTTGAAGCCAAGCCCTCGTGGGGAGTACGAAATCACAGATGTCAACAGGCATTATTTGGAGCGGAACAATCTCGAAGTCCGCGTGATGGGCCGCGGATATGCTTGGCTCGACACGGGCACTCACGAATCACTCATGCAGGCTGGTCAATTTGTGCAGGCCATCGAAGCGCGTCAGGGGTTAAAAATCGGCTGCATAGAGGAAATTGCTTGGGAAATGGGCTTCATTGACGACGTTGGCCTCGAACATTTGGGACAGAAATATTTGAAAAGCGGTTATGGAGAGTATCTGTTGAGCCTGCTTAAACTCATCAAGTGACAGCCCAAAACGAGAAAAGTGAATTGTGCAAATTAGTGGCTGAACCTATTTAGTGGTTGATGTTTAAGCATTCAAGCAGGCGGCTATTTCAAATCACTGCCTAAATAGCACACGTTTTCAGCATTTTACCCCAACCCCTAATTCGCTTGAATTGTGAATTTTGTTTTGAGCGTCGAGCAGACTGGCTCCCAACGCTAGTGTTCAATCTCACCATTCGAGAGCAATTACCTGCTCGATTTTTTCTGAAAGGCTAAGTGCCACGGGGCAGGTGCGGGCAATGGCTTCCAATACCTTTTTGTCTTTGTCCGAAAAATTGTTTTTCGGCATCTTGATTTTCACCTCAATGCGGCTAATCCGACGTGGGTCGGCAGACATGATTTTGTTGACTTCGGCGTTCGCGCCCATGATATCGAGGTCCCGGGCACGAATGGCCATCGTTGTCAGGATGCAAGTGGCCAATGAAGTGGCGCACAGGTCGGTGGGCGAAAATGCCTCGCCCTTGCCTTGATTGTCGGGTGGGGCATCGGTGACAAAGGCTTGACCTGACCGAAGGTGGACACATTTGGTGCGGAGGTCGCCGAGATATTGGACAGTGGCGGTCATGGATGGTTGTTTACATGAATTAAGAGTTGAGGTTTTCTGGCGGTTGATATCCAAGCCTTTATTTAAAAAAGTAGTGTTGAAATCATAGCCTGAACAGCACATAATGAATGCTCAATAGGCTCTTGCAAACAGCACCCGTCGCTCACTGGGCTTGCCAGTCAGGACGCATTGGCCTGCCTCATCAGGCCAGTCCAACGGGATGCACCGAATGGTCGCCTTCGTACGCTCTTTTATCTGCAATTCTGTCTCGGTAGTGCCATCCCAATGCGCATGGACAAAGCCGCCTTTGTTTTCCAAAATATCTTCCATTTCGGCCAAAGAGTCTGCTTTCGTGATATGCGTGTCGCGATAGGTTTTGGCGCGGTCGAAAAGATTCTGCTGAATCTCGTCGAGCAGTCGAGCGATGTAGTCTCCTATGCCATCGAGCGGAACGCTGGACTTTTCCTTGGTGTCGCGGCGAGCCACTTCTATTTGCCCGGTAGCCAAGTCGCGCTGCCCAAGCCCAAGACGCACGGGAATGCCTACCATTTCGTATTCAGCGAATTTGAAGCCGGGGCGATTCTGGTCGTCGTTGTCAATGGAGACCCGAATCCCTTTGGCGCGAAGTTGGGTGGCGATGCGGTCGGCGGCTTCCGTAAGATCTGGGGAGGGCTTCGGAATTGGCACAATGACGACCTGTGTGGGCGCGAGTTTGGGCGGCAGCACCAGCCCGTCGTCGTCTGAGTGGGTCATGATAAGGCCGCCAATGAGCCGTGTGCTCACTCCCCACGAAGTGGCCCAGACGTGTTCTTGTTGGTTGTCTTTGTTAAGAAAATAGACATCGAAAGCTTTGGCAAAATTTTGTCCCAAAAAGTGGGAGGTGCCTGCTTGCAAAGCCTTTCCGTCCTGCATGAGCGCCTCTATGCAAAACGTCTCGTCGGCGCCAGCAAATCGTTCGTTGGGGGTCTTGACTCCTTTTATGACGGGCATGGCCATCCACTCTTCCGCAAAGCGGGCATAGATGTCGAGAATCAGCCGCGTTTCGCTCATCGCTTCTTCGGCTGAGGCATGAGCGGTGTGACCTTCTTGCCAGAGAAACTCCGCCGTGCGCAAAAACGGGCGTGTGCGCATTTCCCAGCGCACCACGTTGGCCCATTGGTTGATAAGGATGGGCAGGTCGCGGTAGCTTTGTATCCAATTGCGATAAGCATTCCAGATGATGGTTTCGGAGGTGGGGCGCACGATGAGCTCCTCCGCCAATTTAGCCTCTGGGTCAACGATAACCCCATTGCCATCGGGGTCGTTTTTCAAGCGGTAATGCGTCACGACGGCACATTCCTTGGCAAAGCCTTCGACGTGCGCCGCCTCTTTGCTCAAAAAACGCTTGGGGATGAACAGCGGGAAATAGGCATTCACATGACCCGTGTCCTTGAACATGGCATCTAGCGCGTCGCGCATTCTTTCCCATATTCCGTAGCCATTGGGTCTGATGACCATGCAGCCATACACTTCTTCCGCGTTTTCGGCCAGTTTAGCTTTGTGCACAATGTCCAGATACCACTTTGAGTAGTTTTCCGAGCGGGGCGTTATTTCTTTTGCCATGTTTTTTCGTCAGTGATGTGGTTCGATTTTTATTCTTTTGGCCGTGACCGTGAATGAAAGCGGCACGATGTCCTCTATGACTTTGTCTTTAGCTGTGCCAAGCAAGCCTGATTGGAAATTGAGCCCCCACTTGGTTCGATTGATGGCGAAATTGGCCGACTGCGCTTTCAATTCATCGTTGCTGATGGTCAGTTTGAGCGGAATGTTCACAGGGTGGGTTATGTCCTTCAGCGTGAGCTGCCCACTGACCACCCAATTGAAATCAGACAAGTTGCCGGGCAACACTTCGTCGAACACAAATTCGCCTATTGGGTATTTTTTCACTTCAAAAAAATCGGAGTCTTTCAAGTGTGACTCAAGGTCGGCCTTGGCTCCCGGGTCTTTTATATTGTTGACATTGATGGAGGTCATGTCAAGGGTTATTTTGCCACTCAATAAATGTCCTTGATTCACCTTTAATTCTCCGCTTGACACATTCAAGGTCCCTGTGTGCCGATTGCCGATGGTTCGTTTGCCCAGCCAGGTCACCACCCCATCGGTGATGGAATAAGTGGCGGCTCCTTCGGTGGGTATGGCAGACAGGCGTACGGTGTCGGGTTTCGATACGGGGGTGGCAATGGGTTCACGAGTTGGTTTTGAATCGTTTTTGCAAGAAATCAAGGCTATTACGCTCAATATCGCAAGGGTGGTCAATTTTAAAACGCGCATCATGGTATGTCTTGAAATAACATTTGCACAAAAAAGAAGTGCAAAGGTACGGGTTGCGGCTTTTGGCAGTAACTTCGACAAAAAAATTCATGTACGGGCAGCACTTGCAGGTTTGCTGCGTTCTTTAATCGGCTTTTTCCAAAACCATTTTCAATGAGAAATTTGCATTGCCTACGTTTGCCGTTGCTGCTCGGCATTTTGGTGTCGTTGATAGCTGCCTGCCGAATCGAGGATGACAAAGACGTGGTGGTGACTATCCCGCCTGAATACAGGGTAGATGTTTTTCAAGACCGCGCGCCCACCGACGGCACCCCAACTTTTGGCCTTTGGGTGGAGAGCATGGCAAAATTCGAGTGTCCCGGCTTTGGCATTGATGCCAGCGTGGCCTTGTTGGGCGGGCGTATCGAGGTGACGATTTTGGGCGTGCAGCGACCTTCCCCATGTGTGGGCGACTCTGCCACCGCCAAGCAATTCATTCCGCTCGGCCATCTGGACGATGGCACCTACCCGTTTAGCCTCTCTTTGCGCGATGTAATCGTGAACAATGGAACACTTCAAGTCGAAAATGGGCGCTATGTATTGTCCCTACCAAATCCCCAGGGGGTTGAAGTCCAAAACTATGTACTGAAACACCTGCCAGACGGCATCATTTGGGGTTACGCAGCCACGCCCGATGAGCCTTCGATGCCGATAGCCGACAAATTTCTCACAGACCTGAAAACACTTACCGCTGAAAACGACCTCGCACCGGGTTTTTACAGTTACTTCACCATATCGGGCACTGGCGTGATTTCACTGCACGGGCGCATCTCCCCGGCGGAAGCGGCAAGCGTGTTCGTCCGCCGTCTCTTATCGTCTCCCGATTCTCTCAAAGGTTTGCTGCAAAATTACCGGAACGACCAGCAGCAGCCATTGACCGTCAAGTGTTGGACGACGGGAGGGGAGCTGTAGCGCCAGAGAAAAGACATTATTCTTCGCGCCGCCCAATTTTGGGCATGGTTGATAGCGCAATCTGTTCAAAAGTAGAGAACATCAAACATCGTCCGTCATCTGCCAAATCACCGCAAGTCAAGGTGTAAAATCTTTACAGAAAGAAGCAGAATCGTACTTGGCTGAGTTGCCATTCTTTTCCGTTGGATGGCGGAGGAGAACGACAATCCATTAGTCAACGCAAATCAGCCTCGTCCGCTTCCACTTGGCCGGGCAAGCCCCTGAATACAGGGTCTGACAAGGTGGTTTTGGACGAACGGCGCTCGCAATCCTTTGAAAATCATACAAATCAATCAAGGAAATCCCTGCCTTGCCAACGGGCAGGTTCAAATCCTCTTTAATCTGGGTATAACTTATTGCGTCGGAATGACAGATTGTTGGCAAAAAAAATGCCGCCGCTTTCTACCTTCACCCACCGAAACATACCTCGCGCCGTCAAGTTTTGGGCATGGATAATGGCGCAATCTGTTCAAAATCAAGGAGATTAATCATGAACATCTGACCAATCCCGACGAATCAAGGTATAATTAGACTTATGTTCCCAGCCGACTGGTTTTCTGCCAGCCCAAAGTTTTCAGCCACAAACTCATCCTGCCGGACATCCATGCTGTTCAAGATTCACCAACTGCCATTTGCACGACTGCTCGTGTTCGTTTGTTTAGTGTTTTTTCCAAAAATACTCGCCGCTCAACATTCCATAGCACGCGAATGGAATGAGGCTCTGCTTCAAACAATCAGGGAAGACCTCGCTCGGCCACCAGTGCAAGCCCGAAATCTCTTTCATTTTTCCATCGCTCTTTATGACAGCTGGGCAGCCTACGACTCCGAAGCCGAGACCTACCTGCTTGGCAAAACAGTTGGAGGCTTCACCTGCCCATGCAAGGAAATACCCGTACCGAAAGACATTGAAGCCGCCCGAAAAGAAGCGATGAGTTTTGCCGCGTACAGACTGCTCATGGCTCGCTACACCCTTTCGCCGAGCAGCGGCGGGGCATTGGGCAGATTTCAGGACCTTATGAAAAAACATGGGTACAATTTTCGGGACTATTCTTCCAATTACGAGTCAGGTTCGCCCGCAGCTTTAGGCTCCTATTTGGCACATTGCATTCTTCAAATGGGCCAGCAGGACGAGATAAACGAGCAAGGCAACTACAGGAACCAATCTTATCAGACCGTGAACCCACCTTTGGACATCACGGCTCCCGGCACCTCGGCGCTGTCGGAGCCGAACGGCTGGCAGCCCCTCAAAATGAACATCGCCATCGAGCAGGATGGCCACAAAATGCTGGAGTGCAAATGCGGGGGCAAGCCGCTCATCGAATATGTCGGCTCCACAGACCCAAGTGGCCGCCCAGTCACGTCCACCCAAGCCTTCCAGTGCCCAGATTGGGGACAAGTGCACCCCTTTGCCCTGCACAGACAGGACATGAGCATTTACCAACGCGATGGAAAACAGCATCGGGTCTATCTCGACCCCGGCACCGATTTTCTGCCGCGTTTGAATGCGAGCAAAGGCGGCGGCGCCTCGCCGGACTATGCATGGAACTTTGCCTTGGTAGCCGCTTGGTCTGCTTACCTTGACCCCAGCGACGGGGTGCAATGGGATGTGTCGCCGCGCAGCATCGGCAACGTGCAGCATTACCCGAAAAACCTGAGCGAACTACGCGATTTTTACAACATGGAAACCGGGCGCGACGCGGGAGGTGGCCACAAAACAAACCCTCGCACGGGGCAGCCTTACGAACCCCAAATCGTGCCGCGAGGCGACTTTATTCGTGTGGCCGCGCGGTTTTGGGATGAAGGGCCGAACAAGGAAACCATCGCGGGACACTGGTTCGCCATGTTGAACCACATCAGCGACCAGCCCGGTCTGGTCAAAAAATTCAACGGCAAAGGTCGCCTCATGAACGATTTGGAATGGGATGTCAAGGCATACTTTGTGCTCGGCAGTGCGTTGCACGATGCGGCCATAGCAACGTGGAGCATCAAGCGTCGGTACGACGGCATACGACCCGTCTCGGCGTTGCGCTACTTGGCTGGCCTTGGCCAAAGCTCCGACCCCGGGCTTCCGGCGTACAACCCGGCAGGCATCCCGCTGCTACCCGGGCGGATAGAATTGGTGACTAAAAACGACCCGCTGGCTGGCACCCAAAAGGAAAACGTCGGCAAAATCAAATTGTACGCATGGAAAGGACCGTTTTCGGTGACAGACCCAGCCACCCAAACGGCGGGTGCCGGGTGGATACTGGCCGAAAACTGGTTTCCCTATCAGCCCAAAACTTTCATCACGCCTCCATATCCCGGCTACGTTTCCGAACATTCCGCCTTCTCTCACTCGGCAGCCGTGGCACTGCTCCTGCTGACCGGGGATGCCTATTTTCCCGGCGGGCTGGGCGAATTCCCCGTCAAGGCTGATAGCAACTTCCTGCACTTGGAAAAAGGCCCGAGCGTGGATGTCACTCTTCAATGGGCCACCTACCGCGATGCCGCCGACCAAGCAAGCCTGTCGCGCATCTGGGCCGGCACCAACCCTCCGTTCGACGACATACCGGGCCGTCTCATCGGCGCCAAAACGGGCGCGGCGGCCTTCCAACTCGCCCGAAACTTTTTTTATCAAGACCGCGACCGCGACGGGTATTTCAGTTACGAGGATTGCGACGATACCAACCCCACAGTCCATCCTGGCGCCCCAGAAATATGCGACAAAATGGACAATGACTGCAACGGACAAGCCGATGACGGGCTAACCTGCCCGGATAAATAATCAGTGTTTGTATAAACCGTGTGATTATGAATAACATAGATGCCCTAAAAGAGCAACTGGATGAGATTTTTCTCAAAATAACCGTAAACGATAAGAATCCATTTGAACGGGACTTTGACGAATCTGTCTTTGATTTAGTGAATGACCTTCTACATGTGCACGAAGAGTCTGACTATGTTGAAACAATAGTGGAACTGTCAAACAACATAGACGCTCACAAAATAGGCTGCCTATTCGATATTTTGCTCTGGTCCACCCGGGATGAAGGGCAAAAAGTACAAGAATGGAGAAAGAAAAGTTTGGAAAATGGAAAGGAGAGAGAAGTCGAGATTGCCTTATGCGTATCGAATGCCTATCCAATGATTGACTTGCATCGGTTTCTATTGGTATTGGATGAGCTCACAATAAAATATCCCAAATTGGCTTCCCTTTATGAGCATTGGAAATCTTCAACACAGAACTCGATTAAGCGAGACGAAAAAGAAGAAAAGCCGGGGCGGATATTTGGTTGGTTGAGGAATCTGCTCCGCCGCGTCTGAAAGGAGAAATTTTGAGGGCGATGGGAATTTATAGGATTTGTCAGTTCGCTATGATTTATGCCCCTGATTTTGAGCAGATTGCAGCCATGCCCAAAACTTGGCGGCGCGAGGTATATCAATGCTCCTCTTGTCGCCCTAATATCCGTCCTTGCCCAAACATTTTTTTAAGCTCGGCTTCTTCCTTGATTTCCTCTTCGGTGGCTGGCGGGATATCCATTTTTGTCAAGTCCGGTTGCCCGGCATCCACCCAAGCGGTGAACCATGCGCTGCTGGTGGCATGAATGGCCGCCCTCATTCGGCGCTCCATCATGCCTTGTAGGGCGGCTTGGTAGGCGGCGGCATAATCGCGACAAGGGGCTAGTATGGATAGGCCATTGCGCATATCTGGGCACATCTGTCGGTCGGAAGGGAAGCTGCGGCTGAGGCTGCGTTCCATCGTCAGCACACTGTCCACCATGCTGTGACTATCAAAAACCGCTTGCCAGAAGTAATCTACGGGGTGGGTGATGTACTCGGGTTTGCCCACAAAAAAATCATACTCTTCGTCGGCAAAAAGCTCTGGCACACGGCTTTCCCAAAAGCCATGAATACCATGCTGTCCCGTTTTTTGTCCGTTGTAATTGCTCGTGGTGTGAAGCGGCACATGAGCATCGCCGATATAGTGTCCCATGTCCGCGCAAAGGCGAAGGATGCGTCTGGAATTGCGCTGACGGAAGGCTTCGGTGAGGTCGCGCTGCATCTTTTGCAGATGCCACGGCACGATGCCGTGTTCCGACAAGTGCTCGCGGTAAAAGGCTTTCTGCGCACGAATGGGTATTTCATTTTCCTCCAAGAAGGCGTTCAACGTATCGGAGGGCAAATTTTGGTCGTCTTTGTAGTAGCGCGGCAGCACACAGCGGATGAAGAAGTTTTTGTAAGAAGATGCTGTTTCCTCCGCGACGGGTTTTTGAGCGCCAAATAGTTGCACGGTATCGCCCCTGCTTGTCACCGCCCACAGGTCGGTGTACTTTATCATGGCATCCACCCACAGCCTCGGCACATTATCGAAGGGTGGCTCACCGTACATATCAAGGTCAATGTAATGGCGCGGGGCCTCGTTTTTGGTCGCGTAGCGCCGCATATCGGCATCCACTGCATGGTCGGCGAGCCAGTCAATGTTGGGTTTGAAAAACACCATCATCTCAGGGGGCAGTGTCAGCACGGCCAAGCGATTGATGCGCCTATGCGCAAAAAAGCCCCAAGGGGGGGTATGGCTGTTTCCTCGCGGAGAGGCATGGTCTTGGCAGGCAAGTTTATTTTGCACAGAAATAAAGGGGAGGGGTAAAAGTGGCGCGGGATGTTCGCACGGTTGTTCCACGAAGGGCAAGCCGGAGAAACTCGGCGCGGCAGGTAGGAGCACAAAAAGCGAAAGAAAGGAGGCGAATGTTTTTTTCATGGCTGAAATATCCGAAGAGTCCGCAATAATATACTCAACCGTCCACCACCTCCACCGACCATGCCTCTGCTTTTTCGGCAAATAAAATTTTGGTTTTGGCCCAAGTGGTTTGGAACAGGTCGGATTGCCGATAGGTCTCCAATGCTGCCTCATCCTCCCAGATACTCAGGGTGAAAAGCACATTCGGCGCATTGGTCTGACGCAAGAGTTCCATGTGCAAGCAGCCGGGAAAGGCGCGGATGCGGTTTTTGCTATGCTCAAACACATCCCGCAGAAAGACTTCCACCGCTTCCTCCCGGAAAGTCATTTTCACAATTCTTTTTATCATCAACATAGAAGGTATCTTGAAAGCCGGTCAAAGTGCGTAACGCCGTTTTCGCCGCCAATTGAAAAACCACCCAAACACACCGAGAAAAACGAGCGGAACGCCGATGTTGAGCACGCGCCATAACACCTGCTCTTTTTTAGCTTTCACGGTATCGAGCAGTCTCAACTTCACTTCTTTCGTGCGGGCCTCGATGACACCCGTGGGGTCTATCAGATACTCGATGGCATTGAGCATGAGGTCTTTATTGGCATAAGTGCTGTTTTCAAAACGATTGTAACCAAGCGGGAGCCACTCTTTCTTGGCAGCATCGCGCACAAAATTGGCAGCCACGTCGCCGTCGCTAATAACGAGCATACGGGTCGGCTCGCTTTCCGCTCTGAACGTGAGGCCTAGCTGCTGCAAACCCGCTTGCATCTCGGCGGATACCCGATTTTCATAATTGGAGGGGAAAATACCTTCCAGCAAGAGGCCCACGGTTTGCATTCCTTTGTCGAATTTGGCGGGGTCAGGGTCGTAGCGCAGGATTTCAAAATTCAAATCAATTGGGCTGAATTGCAGCCTGCTGTAACGGCTACTGGTCAGCAGCCGTGTTTTTTTCACGGGTGTTTTGGTGCGAATGGTATCTATGGAAGAGCAAAATCGCAGCTCCACTCGGTCGAGATTTTTCACAATCGGGTGGTTGCCAGTTGGCAACACGGTGGGGTGATAGTACCATGGGAAGAGTTCCATTTGAGGCGCGTTGCCCATTTGCCCGGTAGCCAGCGGGATTCTGGAACATTCGAGGTCGAGCACAAGGTCGGGTTGGATGCGGGCACCGTATTTGAAGAGCATGTCTTCGAGGTTGAGCGGGTAGTCCGACGGCACAAAATGCCCCGTGTGACGCATGCTGTCGAGGTCGGCATTAAGCCGGTCAATGAGCCACAACACGCGGCCGCCCTGCATAAGGTATTGGTCAATCTTGAACTTGTCTTTTTCCGAAAATTCCGTGAGCGGCTTGGCCACGATGAGCAAAGCGCAATCTTGCGGTCGCAATTGCACCAACGAGTCGAGTGTGATGCGGTCTGTGTCGTAAAACTGATTAAGGGTGCGCTCCAAATCGGACGTTTGCAACCGGTCCAGCTCCCCATGTCCCTTCGTGAAAAGTATGGGCAGGCGCTCGGGGGTCAGAATCTTCTTAATTGCGTTGGCAAATTTATACTCCAACAGCGACACCGAATTGTTGATGACGACCTCTGGATTCAGGCTGGGCGACTCGTTTTCGAGCAGTTTGACCACCACCCGGCGATTGCCGTAATGGACCACCGCCACCGGGTAGATAAGTCGTTGGGAGCGTTGCCCTTGGTCGGCCACACGCAAGTTGACTGGCACGATGCCCTGCTCTGCCAATGCCTTGCGGCGCTCGTTCACGTCTTCCAGCGTCCCTTGATTGGGGTCGTCAAACTGATAGTCAATATAGCCGCTGACGGCGCGAAAATCGTTGAGCATATCGCGCGTGGCGGTTTGTAGGCGCTTGAATCCTGCCGGGAATTCGCCCTCTAGCAGCACCTGAACATAGATGCGGTCTTTCAGTCCCTTGAGCAGCTCCCGTGTGGGGCGGGTGAGTGTGAAGCGTTTTTCCTCCGTAAGGTCGAGATGCGTGTAAAAGGCGCTGGCCAAAATGTTGGCAAACAACAAGATGCCACAAAAAAGGCCAAACTGCAAAAAGGCTTGTGAACGCTTGGAACGAGCCATGATGTGTTTATTTAGAGTGGCGAAAGTACGGCGAGCGGCAGGGGGTTTTTTACTGTCGAGCAATAAATCCTTTCTCCAAAAGTTAAATAAGCCCAAAATTAAACACGTCGTGTACTTCATTGCGCAGTTGACACATTTTAACACAATCGCAGCTCGAAAGTGCATCACAAGTCAAAAGTTTTTCCGTCTCTATACCATGAACAAGCGCCTGCTGATTTTTCCCAAATTCATATTTACCCTTTTATTTCTCTCCATCCTCCCCATCACGCTCCAATCTCAATGTGTTTCCGGCGATTGCAAAAATGGCGTAGGTACTTTCGTCTATCCTTCGGGAGCGAAGTACACCGGCCATTTCAAGGACGGCGAAATTCACGGCATCGGGGTGTGTTACTACACTGACGGCAGCAAGTATCAAGGCGAGTGGGTACATCGCTACCCCGAAGGCAAGGGCACCAAAACCTATTCGGATGGCACCGTGCGCACCGGCCTTTGGAAACGCGGCAAGCCCGTGGACGAAAATGGCAACCTCCTCGAAGAATATATCGCCAAGAAAAAAGATGAGCGTCAGGACGACGGCACCAACATCCAGTCGGGATGTCTTTCCGGCGATTGCAAAAACGGACAAGGGATTTTCGCCTATCCCGACGGCAGCAAATACGAGGGGCAATTTTTGAAGGGCAAATTTCATGGGCAAGGCGTGTTTTATTTTGCCAACGGAGACAAATACGAAGGGGAGTTCAAGGAAAACTACCCAGACGGTCAAGGCACACGCACCTACGCGGTCAACAATCAGCAGGAAGCTGGGGAGTGGCGGCAAGGCGAATACTTTGGAAGCAGCCTCATCGAAAGTGGAAAAACAGGTTGCATACAAGGCGATTGTGACAACGGGAAAGGGTCCTATATCTTCAAAGAAGGAGTGGCCAAATATACTGGCGACTTCAAGGACGGGCAGCCGCACGGTCACGGAGTATGTATGTACGCCAATGGCGACCGCTACCGGGGCGAATGGCTCGAAGGAGCCTTCGGAGGAAAAGGAACGCTCTATCTGCGCGACGGCACCATCGTGGATGGCTATTGGCGTGCCGGCGAATACGTCGGAAAACAAGCCCCTGCCGATTACAAACCGACAACACCCACAGTGGCCGAAACACCTGCCCAAGCCCCCCCGGTCGAACTGCCGGGTGCCAAAGTGTGGGCAGTAGTGGTGGGCGTGGCTGCCTACGACCATATGCCAGCCTTGCGCTACACCGACGACGACGCATACCGCTTCTATGCCTTTCTGAAAAGCCTCGAAGGAGGGGCGCTGCCCGACGAACAGGTACAAATACTCGTGGACGAAGATGCTACCCGCGACAATGTGATTGGCGCTATCAATGAAATTTTTGCGCAGGCAGGAGCCAACGACTTGGTCATCTTCTATTTTTCTGGTCACGGGCTGAACGGCTCTTTCCTTCCTATTGATTTTGACGGTTTTAACAACAAAATCACCCACGACGAAATAGCAGGGGCTTTCAATAAATGTCGAGCAAAATTCAAGCTTTGCCTCGCCGATGCTTGCCATTCTGGAAGCCTGTTTGCCATGCGTTCGGCCACGGAAGAGCCTATTTTGAACACCTATTATACCTCGCTGGCAAAATCCGTGTCTGGCACCGCGCTCATCATGTCGAGCAAAGCCGACGAGACCTCGCTCGAATCGCAGGGCCTGCGGCAAGGCGTGTTCAGCCACTTCCTCATCAGGGGATTGAAAGGCGAGGCCGACAAAAACAAAGACAAGGTGGTGACGGTGGAGGAACTGTTTGCTTACATCTATGCCAACGTGCGAGATTACACCAGCAACCGCCAAAGCCCTGTCATCAAAGGGACTTATGACCCGAAAATGCCGGTGGCTGTCACGAGATGAACACAAGTGCCCCGCTCGTTATACCCAGATTAAGGAGGATTTGAACCTGCTGGTTGGCAAGGCAGGGATTTCCTTGATTGATTTGCATGATTTCCAAAGGATTGCGAGCACCGTTCGTTCAAAACCACCTTGTCAGACCCTGTACTCAGGGGCTTGCCCAGCCAAGTGGAAGCGGACGGGGCTGATTTGCGTTGACTATATCAGGGGTTTTGGTGGGGCGGGTTAGAAAATTGCTTTTTTTCCAAATGATAAATCAAGGCAAGGTAACTGCCGAACAGCACTGCCCGCCCGGCCCAGAGCAAAATGGGCTGAGCGGGCAGTGTCGCTTCAAGCAGCTTACCCAGCGCAAACAACCCCAAGGCGACTGCCACATAGAACAGCATCCGACCCAAAGGGTAGGGCACGGGGTAATGTTTTTTCCCCGTGAACCAAGTCGCCCAACACATAAAAGTGTAGCAAGTCAGCGTCACCCAAGCTGCGCCCGTGTAGCCGAATTTGGGAATCAAAATCAGGTTCAAAGCGACCGTGATGACTGCCCCTGCTATCGAAATCCACGCACCCAGCCCCGTGCGGTCTTTCAGGCGATACCAGATGGAAAAGTTGTAATAAACACCGAGCAACAGATTGGCTGTCAGCAAAATAGGCACGACATGCAGCCCGCCGTGATACTTTGTTCCGATGAAATACTTGACCAAATCTAGGAAAAGCAGGATGCCCAACATCCCAACCGCGGCGGCGATGGTGAACCACAAAGTCACTTGGGCTTGTGTGCGCAAGGTATCTTTGTCGCCCGCGTGTCGAAAGAAAAACGGTTCGGCAGCGTAGCGATAGGCTTGCGTGAACAGCGTGATGAGTGCCGCCAATTTGTAGTTCGCACCAAAAATGCCTACATCCGCCAGATTTTCCTGCGGAGTGCCGGGCAGCAGGTATTTCAGCATGGAGCGGCTAAACATCTCATCCACAATGCCCGCAAAGCTTACGATAATGAGTGGTGCGGCGTAGGCCATCATTTTTGCCCACAATGCCTTGTCGAACGACCACCGCACGGCTCTCAACTGCGGCGACAGCAACAGCAACGTCACGAGGCTCGCAACCAAATTGGACAGGAAAATGTAGCCCACACCCAGCCCCGGCGACCACACGGCATGTACCCACCCCACACCCTTGCCCGCCGCCCACGGGCAAAACACCAGCCAAAAAAGATTCATCCCGATATTGACCGAGATGTTGGTCAGCTTGATGAAAACGAAGCGTTTGGGGCGCTGTTCCAGCCGCAAGCGAGCAAAGGGCAGCTCAGCCAGACAATCGAAAGCCAAAATCAAGGCGAACCATCGCACATACTCCGGGTGCTGCGGATATTCCAGCACGTCGGCGATGGGTTGGGCAAAAACCAGCAACGTAGCCGCGAAAGCGGCGGTCGTGCCCATCAGCGAGAGCATTCCCGTGGAATAAACCCTTTCCCGAGCTTCCTGTGGCGTGCCGAACCGAAAAAACGCGGACTCCATTCGATAGGAAAACAGCACCATGAGGAAGGCTGATGTGGCATACAAATCAATGACCGCCCCGTATTCGTTGGTGGTGGCCAGCACCCGTGTATAAAATGGCACCAACAGCATATTGAGCAGCCGACCGATGATGCTGCTAAGCCCATACAGGGCGGTCTCTCCCGCTAGTTTTTTTATCAGGGACATTTTTTTTGACGGTTGTGTGGGCCGACGATACATGATTCACGGTCACGGCCTTGTGCGGCAAAGGTAGTCGCGGGCGAAAGTGTTTTTTGCAAAAAAAATTGCCCGCGAAGTGCGTCAACGCGCTCCGCGGGCAATCCGTTTTCCCTCTCCACGAAGGAAGTGGGTTCATGTTAAGCCATTTCTTGCACCACTTCTGTCACTTCTGGCACCATGCGCTTCAGCATACCTTCTATGCCAGCTTTCAGCGTCACCGTCGAAGATGGGCAGCCACTGCACGAGCCTTGCATGGTGACATACACGCGGCCGTTTTCAAAGGCCTTGAACTCAATGTTGCCACCATCCATCTCCACAGCAGGTTTCACATAAGTGTCAATCAATTCTTTCACTTTTTTGGCCAACTCGCCATTTTCACCGCTGAACTGCTCGGCGTTGCTCTCTGCCATTGTTTTTTCCATGTACTCAGCAAAACCCTCTTTCACCACCGTGCCGCCATTTTCCACAAAATCTTTCACGAACTCTTTCAGCTTGAGCATGATGTCGGCCCACTCGTAATTAAACTCTTTGGTGATGGTGACGTAGTTGTTGTTGAAATAAACGCTTTTCACATAGGGGAGCTCCATCAGGCTATTGGCCATCGGGCTCCATTCTGCGGCCAAATCCATATCTTTAAAGTCGGCGATGCCGCGGTAAAGCAGGCGATTGGTCACATATTTTAGTGCCTCGGGATTGGGTGTTTGCTCCGTGTAAAGGAGCACGGGACTTTTGGATATCGTAGCTTCCATCATCAAGAAGTTAGTGTCAGTTAGAAAATGTGCGGCAAAGATAACACGCTTCCATCTCAAAGGTTCACTCGATGGTGACCTCTGGTGCGCGTTCCGCTTTTTCGCCAAGCGGCCAAGCCCGCAAAAAATAATCGGCTGACGATGCTGTTGGCGAACAATACTAACAGTTTGACTATCAATTTTTTGCGCAAAAAAACACTCGATCGTTTCTTGTTGTTGTCGTCGGTGCTGACGCTGAAAAATTCGTGGATTGTCGCTGAAAGGCACGTTTTTTGAAAAACAGGGTACCATTCGCCCCAAGCACACCACCCTAGTCGCCTACTGACTTTGCTGCCTGCCCAAATGTGCCTTTAATCCATTCCTCCCGTCGGCACATCAGGCACTTGGCAGCCTCCTTGTCCCTTTAAACCGCCTATCCTTAATCCACTGCTATTCCCATGTTATGCTGGCCGAATGCCGTCCAGCCGACTTATTCTTATCTTTGTCAAAACCGAAGTGACTTTTCCGCCGTTTGTCAAACAATGAAATACACCGTTCTATACCAACCACCTGACTCGAATTTTTGGGAGCGATATACCCAGCTTTGGCGCAATAGCCCAGAGCGTTCGCCCTTTCAGTCGCCCCATATATTGCAGCAGTTCACCCAACAGGTCAAGAACGATGTGGCCATATTTGAGTGTTCACTCGACGGCGAGATGATAGGAGCGGCCTTTTTCAGGTACAGCAAAGGCGTTTATGTCTTTCTGAGCGACTTCAAGACCGATGCAAATTTCTTTGTGCTACACAGCAGTTGCACCGAAGAAATGACCCGGCAGTTTTTTGGACTGTTTTTCCAAATGGTCAGGCGAGAAAAATGGTCCATGATGCTCAATAGCCAGCCTGCATGGGCGCCATACATGGATATATTTGAGGCAGAGGCACGGCGTGGCAGGGTTTATTGGATGAACCTTGACTATGCGGTATGTCCTGTGGCAGAAGCCGAGACGCCTGCCGAATTGTTCAAAAAAGTCGGTTCGTCGCGCAATACCCGCTACAAAGTCAACAAATTCGCCAAACAGGGCGAGACCTCTTGCGAGGTGCTGACCGACGATTCGGACATTGACAAATGGGTGGAAGAGTTTAGCGAGGCGCACGTCGTTCGCTGGGCCACCACCCCTACTCCTTCATTCTACCGCAACGAGACCAACCGGGCATTGCTGGGAGCATATCTGAGGGCATGGCACGAAGACGGGGTGTTGGTTCGCTTTGCCTTGATGGTGGACGGGAGACGCATTGGCTGCGTCATTGGCCTATTGGAAAGGGGCTCGTTGATTTATCACGCGCCTACCTTTCACCCCGACTTTTCGCATTGCAGCCCCGGTCGGGTACTCATCTACTACATGACCCAATGGATGGCGGAACGCAACCTCCGCATCTTAGATTTTGGCTATGGCAACGAAGATTACAAATACCACGTCGCCACCAAAGAACACGTCCTCAAGCGCATCTTTATTTCCGGCAAGTACAACCTGCCATTTATTGTGAAAACGCGCTTCATTAAGGCCATCCGCGAAAACCCTCGAATGTATCAGGTTTATCAAAACAAGGTGCGCCCGATATATCTCAACATGAAAGGCAGCGTCAGCACTTTCATGGCTCGCTTGTTCTCTATCAAATGGCTCAATACCATCCTGCTCGACGAGCAGATAGCCGACACTCTTCTTATTTTGCAAACCATTTAAACTTAAAAAATGTTTTATGAACGCAATTGATGTTGACAAACACAAACAAGTCTGGAACTCTGCCAGAACGACCAAGAACTACGCAGCGGAAGAAACCCTCCAATTGCCGGAACAGCGCATCATAGAGATTCTGAAAGACCAACTGCCCCACATGCGTATGCTCGACCTCGGCATCGGGGGCGGGCGCACCACCTTGCACTATGCTCCGCTCGTGAAAGAATACGTCGGTTCCGATTATGCCGAAAACATGGTGACCATCTGCCGCGAAAGATTTCACAACGCTGGCGCTCACGTTAGTTTCGAGCAGATTGATGCAACAGATATGTCCGAAGTGCCCGACAATTCTTTTGATTTTGTGCTATTTAGTTACAACAGCATAGACTGCGTGGAACCCGAAGACCGTGTCAAGGTATTTCAAGAAGCTCGGCGCGTAGGCAAGAAAGGAGGGTATTTTGCCTTCTCCAGCCACAACATTCAGTACATTGACAAGATGTACACCTTCAAATGGCACAAGACCCTCCGCGATTTTCTCTATCAATTTTATCGGCTGGTGCTATTGGTTTATTACAACGGTTTTCCCGGCAAATACCTTCGCATGAACGAAACCGTTTTCCGCGATGGAGTGGAGCGCTTTTCCATATCGCTCTACTATTCCAAGCCCGACTATCAAATGCAACAGCTGCGCGAACAGAAATTCAAGAACATCCGCGCTTTTTCCGTAAAGACCGGAAAAGAATTGACTGGGGAAGCATTTAGCTCTTGCAAAGAGGCTTGGATTTATTATCTATGCGAGATTTGAGTGGTTTGCAGCACACTACTGGACATTATATTTGCGCTGCAAAGACGCAAAGGCCGCAAAATGCAGCAAATCAGTGAGTATTTTGCTTTGCTTATTTGTGACTTCGTGGCAAATTTGAAAATGGGTAGTGTCATTTTATGAGTGATATGTTGTAGTTGTAGACGAACAAATGGAGGTACAGTTCGTGCATTTCATCGGATTTTGAAAAGGATAGCGTTTTTCTGACGAATCGACAAATTCTCTGGCGAAGGGTGTTGTTCCAGCGTTCCACATGAGAAGTTTCCCCGGATTCTTTTCCCACCATCTTGTGTTTGCCTGTATCAATAACCGCGGCGTATGCCTCCCAAAAATCGCTGAACGTTCGGCATTTTCGATATTCAGGCGGAATCAGTTCCCAAAACCGCCGACAAGATTGTTCGCTTCGGTCGCCGATGAAAAAAGAGACAATTTGACGTGTTCTGCGGCAAAGTGCTATCCAAACCCAGCGTTTAAAGTCTTTGCAATAGACAAAAGACCATAATTCATCCAGTTCGAGAACGTCTTTTTTCTTGGCCGGAAGCAACGTGGTCACGATGTCGGGAAGGGACTGCGCTTTTTTTTTATCCACCTCAGAGCCGTTTGGTGACTGATGCCAAAGGTTCTGGCAAGACCCCGTGACGAACTGCGTTCTTGGGCCGCCCTGACGACCATTTCTTTAAATTCCTCGCTTTTCCGAAGCGTTTGAAACACCCCGCCGAAGCCGCAAGCCTTGCATTTGTACTTCGGATTGCCTGATGCGTTCGACCCGTTTTTCACAATGTGTTCAGAGCCACATTTATGGCAGCATTTTACATCTAATACCATTTCATAAAGTTTGACGCAAAAATACCAAATCACCCCCAAAATGACACTACCTGAAAATGTTCAGTGGTGTTGGGTCTGCGTTCACAAGAGCATTCGTCGGACGATTTTGATTCGTCCGACGAATGCGCGGCTTTTGTCAGCTTGAATCGTATAACGGGCAAGTCTCCCACGGCATGGCAAGAAGGTCGGTGACTTCTCTTTCACAGCATCTCCATCACCGTCCCGCATTTTTTGCAGGTGCGGGCTTCCAGATTTTCCTTGTAGGTTCCGATGGCTTCTTTGATTTGAGTGCCGATGTCCTTGAGCGGGAAGCCTGCCTCGTGGAGCGGCGCGCCGCAATTTTCGCAAAACCAAAGCAACTTGTCAATCTCCCCTTCATGGCGGCGGCGTTCCAGCACAAGACCGACGGTGTTGGCAGGGCGCTGCGGCGAGTGCGGGATGCGCGGCGGCAGCAGGAACATCTCGCCCTCGCGGATGTCAATCGTCTCCGGTTTGCCATCCTCGTTGATGATTTTCACCTGAATGTCGCCTTCCAACTGATAAAAAAGCTCTTCGCCTTCCTCCCAATGGTAGTCCTTGCGCCCGTTGGGGCCGCCGACAACCATGACGATGAAGTCTTCGTTGTCAATGTAAATCTGCTTGTTGCCGACAGGCGGCTTCAGCAGGTGGCGGTTTTCGTCAATCCATTTTTGAAGGTTGAAAGGTTTAGCGATTGGCATGGCTCAGTAATTTTTTATGCTGACAAAAGTACAATCACCGCTTCGAGTATGCCACATTCCCGCTCCGAAAATCCTCTCGAATGGGGTTGAACACATCCAAAATGCGGCATTTCGTCAAGGCGCGGCCAGAATGAGGCGCGTTGGAAGGTATGGCGAACACATCGCCCGCTTCCAAAGTATACGCTCGGCCACTGACAACCAACTCAAAGCGGCCTTCGAGCATATTCAGCACTTGCTCGTGGTGGTGCGAATGTTCGGGCAAATCCGCCCCCGCGTCCACGTCCACATAAGCGAGCGTCATGGTGTCGGAGTGAATCAAGCGGGCTGTGAAGCCTTTGGAAATTTCAAATGGGGAGAGCGCGGCGACGGTGTGTTTCATAGCGTTTTTATTTTTTCAGCAAAAATACGAGCGGAACGTCGAATCTTCTCTGCCACGCCCGCTCCGAGTGGTCATCGCCTTCAAACAAGCGCGTGAGCCAGTTTTTGGAGGAAAAACCTTTGGCTCTCATGATCTCGTCGGCCTGCTTTTGAAGAGGCGGGTACAAGGCATCCAACCCTACCGTGCCGCAGTCGAAATATATGTTGTGCTTTCGGGGAGAAGGCAGGCGGTTCTTCATGTATTGCAAAAAAGCGTCCGGCACAGGGTTGTTTTCTGTTCTGAAAATGCCCGGCCAATGTGTTGAGATGCAAGCCGCCCCGCCAAACACTTCCGGGTATTCGCAAATCGCGTAGAGCGAAATCAGGCCGCCCATGCTGGAACCTGCCACGAAAGTGTTTTTCCGGTCTTTTTTTGTGGAAAAATGACTGTCAATGAAGGGCTTCAGTTCCGCGACGAGAAACCGCAGGTAATTGTCCGATTGGATTTTATCGGCAAAAAGGCCGTTGCCCACGCTTCGCGCCTCCTGCATGAGCGAATCACGTTGTGGCTGCGAAAGCGATTCAAAAGGTTTTTGCGGGAAATACTCGCTGTGACGTTTTTTGCCGTTGTTCCAAATACCGACCACGATGCAGTCGCGGATTTTCTTTTCCGCTATCAATTGTCCGACCGTCTCGTCCACGCCCCACTCCTGCTTGTTCCAAGTGGTGGTGGAATCGAACAGCATTTGCCCGTCGTGCATATAGAGCACTGCGTATTTCTTCTTTGCGTCGTAACCATCTGGCAACCAAACATCCACGTTGCGTGGGTCAACGAATCGGGAAGGGAAATGCTCAAACCGCTGGATGGAGCCGGATGAGGGTCGGGGCAGCTGTGCGACGGCTGTCGCCATGAACGTGAAAACCCATAAAGCGAGCAATACAATAGACTTCATAATACGAATCACAGGTTGGGGAAGATGCTTAAAACATAAGCTATTCAGGCGACGATTTGAAATCACAGCCTGAATATCCGATGCTCGAAAGTTTAAACCCGTGATTTGCGGTCATCATGTTGTGTGCAAAGAAAATTGCCCCGCATCAATTCAGCCGGAAAGGCGCGACCATTCTAAATTCAGGTATCGCCACCTCAAACAGCGAATCGTCGTCGCGGCGCTTCATCAAGTAAGTGCCGTGCATCTTCCCGATGTCCGTATTGAGGTTGCAAAAGGAGGCATACTCGTGGCTATCGCCCGGCTGCATCACGGGTTGCTGACCGATGACCCCCTCACCTTCCACCTCGCGCAATTGCCCGTCCGCATCTTGGATGACCCAATGGCGGCGTAGCAGCTGCACCGTGTATGGGCTACCGTTTTCTATGGTGATGTGATAGCCAAAAATAAACTTCTGCTCGCGGGGATTGGAATGAGCAGGCAGGTACTGTGTCTCCACGCTAACCGTGATACCGTTGGTCGTTAGAATTTCCATGACTGGGTGAGTTTGCTCCTCAAAAACGATTTAAAGCTTAGAAATTGCGTCGCGGGCAAAGATGTTCAAAAAAAATAGAGCCATGCAACACCCATGCTGCCTAAATCTTTTTTTGCGTCGTATTTTCATGGCAAAAAAACAACATGGTTTAATTTTTGAAACACCCCCCACGTCTTTTTAATCCGCCCTCGGAATCATCTGATTATCAAAAAAATCACGTCATGAACCGCTTGTTCCCAAACCTTTTTTTGCCGATTTTGCTCATAGCCTTAAATTCTATTGGCTGTTCGGAAAAGAAAAAATTTCAAAGCCGATATTCTTTTGTCAAAACCGTGGTGGCCGAATCGCTAAGCGAGCCTATTCAAATGGCCGAACTGCCCACTGGCAAGATAATGTTCATCGAGCGATATGGAACCATCAAACTCTTCGACCCCACCACTGGGACGTTGCGTGTGGCTGCGGAAGTGCCTGTGGTGCACCCTCCCGAAGAGGGGCTGTTGGGGTTGGCCATAGACCCCCGCTGGGAGGAGAACAACTGGATATACCTTTACTATTCCCCACAAGGCAGTGAGGTGGCCAACCGATTGTCGCGGTTCGTTTTCGATGAAAACAGCGGTCTCGACCTTAATTCCGAAAAGGTGATGCTCACGGTGCCGGTACAGCGCGAGGAATGTTGCCACTCCGGTGGGGGCCTCGTTTTCGGTTCGGATGGCTGCCTCTACATTGCCATAGGCGACAACACCAACGCCACTGACGACTATGCCGCCATTGACGAACGTCCGGGAAGAGCACCCTGGGATGCCCAAAAATCGGCAGCCAATTCAATGGATTTTCGCGGCAAAATTCTGAGAATCAAACCCCTGCCCGACGGCTCATACCTCTGCCCGGCAGGCAATTTGTTCACAAAAGAAGATGTGACGGTCACCAATAATGAATACTCCATACCTGCCGAGCAAATGGAAGGGAAGCCTGAAATCTACATCATGGGGTGTCGCAATCCTTTTCGCATTTCTTGGGATTCCCGCCGCCAATTGCTCTTTTGGGCCGACGTAGGCCCCGATGCCAGCGAACCGGACACCATTCGAGGCCCCAACAGCTACGACGAAATCAACTGCGCCGCCAAGGCCGGCAACTATGGCTGGCCCTATTTCATAGCCAACAATCAAGCCTATCGCGATTACGATTTCGCCACCCAAAAACCCGGCCCCCACTTCAATCCCGAGCGCCCCTTCAACGACAGCCCAAACAACACAGGCCTGCGCGAGCTGCCGCCCGCCCAACCCGCCTTGATTTGGTACCCCTACGGCCTGTCAGAAGAGTTTCCGCTCTTGGACGAATACGAGGGCGACGGTGGCCGCTGCGCGATGGTCGGGCCTGTATATTATGCGGACGATTACCCGGAAGCGACTCGCCTGCCTGACCATTTTGACGGAAAACTTTTCATCTATGATTGGATGCGCCATTGGCTCATGGCCGTAGAGCTAGATTCGGCTGGCAACTACGTTGGGATGGAACACTTGGCTGCCGATGTGCGATTTGTCAGCCCGGTGGATATGCTGGTGGACCGCAACGGCGTGATATGGGTGCTTGAATACGGAACCGAGCGATATGCCGCCAATCCTGACGCTCGTTTGGTGCGCCTTGATTTGGTGAGGGACAACCGCCCGCCCGTACCGCTCTTGGAAGCGGACAAGACAGCTGGTGCCGCGCCACTTGACGTGGTTTTTGATTTTTCAAATTCTTACGACCCCGACGGAGATGCTTTGAGCTTTGAACTCGATTTTGGCGATGAGTCGGAAAAGGCAATCGTGGATGGGGCATCCAATGTCAACAATGATAGCGCAAGCATCAAAACAAAAAAAAGCAAAGTGGGTGGCGACGATAAGCCAGCGAGCTCCGCTTCAAACGGCACTCCCGCACAGTCGCTCGTGTCACACACCTTCTACAATACAGGCACTTACGAGGTCACATTAAAAGTGACGGATGCTCAAGGCAAATGGGACACTACGAAGATGCTTGTTCACGTCGGCAACGAGGCCCCGTTGGTGATGTGGGACTTTGGTGGCAGAAACCGCAGCTTCTATCAACCGGGCGAGGTGCTTTCATACAACATCATCGTGGACGACGCGGAGGAAGGCACATTGGCCAACACGGGGATTGACCCCTCTATGGTATCCACCACGATGGACTATGTGGAGACAGGCTTCGACGTGGGGCTTCTGGCTCGCGGCACCCAAAACGTGGAAGGCCACGCGGAATGGGCCAAGGGCAAAATCCTAATAGAACGCAGCGATTGCAGAACCTGCCACGCAATGGACCGTCAAGTGAATGGGCCTGCTTACATAGCCATTGCCGAACGCTACAGAAATAACCCCTCCAAAGAGGTGGCTCGGCTCGTCCGCAAAATCATTCAAGGAGGAGGCGGCAATTGGGGCTCGACCGTGATGACCCCACACCCGCAACTTTCGGAAACCGATGCGAGCGAAATCGTTCGCTGGATACTTGCCTTAGGCACCACCCCCAAGCCCAAGCAATCGCTTCCCGTGAAAGGGCAAATCGCGCTCTCCTCCAAAGGACAGACCCCCGGCACCTACATACTCAGGGCTGCCTACCGCGACAAAGGTGCCAAAGGCCAAGCGCCGTTGGAAGGCAGCGCCGTCGTCGCGCTGCGACCCGCGCTCCAACAGGCCGAACAAACGGACAGCATCTCCAAAGGCGCCACCATCTATCGTCCTTTCGACAACGACGTGGCGGTGCTCAACAACATGAGCCACAATTCCTTTTTCTGCCTTAAATACACGGATTTGAATGGCCTGAGTGCCATCACGCTCAGGCTGGGCCTGAGCGACCGCCTCAACCAGTTTGTGGGCGGATATGTGGAGTTGAGATTGGATTCGCCCGAGGGCGCATTGATTGGGCAGGTAGAGGTTGGCGCATCGGAGGCCAAGGACAAAATGGAATTTTTGGAAAAAAAGATGGCTTTTTTGCCGCCAGCCGATGGCCGTTTCCACGACCTCTATTTTGTGTTCAAAAATGACAAACAACCCAAGCGGCCTGTGGTCGCGGTAGATTGGGTGCGCTTTCACTTGGAGCCACATCCCCTGTGAGACCAACTTGGCCAAGGCGTGGACACAAAAATCAAGATTGTTGTCAGCGAGGAATGCGAATGAGGAGTTGAAATTTCTTGGTGTTTGACATTCAATCTCTTTTTGAGGCCGTCTCACAAGTTTAAATTTCGACAGGATTAACAAGATTTACAGTTTTTTTTACCCGAAAAAGGGCGCGAATCTTGTCAATCCTGTCAAACAAACATCACTTATGAGACACCCTCAATAGCGCGCATCCTCAACACTTTACTTCAACCCCTCATTCGCGTAGGCGATAAAATAGTAATCCCGTTTCTGATAATAATGAGCAGCAAACTCCTCTTTTGTCAAGGGCGGTTGATTTTTCAGAAAACGGCGCATGAGCGAGACCCCCATGCCACATTGAAGGAAGAGAGCATGGATTTGTTCCGGGGTGGCCCCATAAAGTTCGGAAGCACCCAGACCGTGCTCGAAGATGACGACTGGCTTACAACGGGCCAACGTCTGCATGGCACCACGCAACACCAACAGCTCGCCGCCTTCCACATCAATTTTTACAAGGTCAACGCGAAAGTCGCTTGGCAGCACATCGTCCAGTTTGTCGGTGCGGACAGTGATGAGTGTATCCTGCTCGTTGGGATGGTCGTAGTGTCGCTTGAGCAAGCCGCTGTACGAAGGGTTGCTAACTACATAATTGAAGCTTGAAGTCCCCTTTTTTTCAGACAAAGCGATGTCGAGCAAATGGCAATTTTTTACACCTGCGTATTTTTTTGTCAAACCCTTGAACAGGCCCGGAATTGGCTCAAACCCATAGTGGGTACCTTGTGGCGCAAAATGCAAAAAGAGGTCAAGGATTTCTCCTTTGTGACAACCCACATCAAGGCAATTGCTGTCGGGTCGGCACACTGCCCGAATGACGCGGCGCGTCTGCCGGTCGTAGCGTTGGTTTTGGGTGAAAGCAAATGGGAGGGATTTCAGAAATCGTTTGATGAGCGCTTTCAAGTTTAAGGCACGTTGACACAGGCGCTCCAAAGGTTGGACGACACCCGCAGATTGAGCGGCAAAATTAGGTAAACACGCGGCTTCCGATGAAAATATACCTTGATTCGCCAAGATGGTTAGGTGTGCCGTGATAGATGTCCTTGATTTTGAATGGGTTGAAATCTTATTATGCTGAAAACTTGACGGTGCGAGGCACAGTTGTCCAAAATTGGGCAACCCATCGCCATCTTGAAGCATCAAGGGGGTCATTTGAACAAGTCCTATGTGGGTGTTGGCCTGCGACATCTCGCTCCGAACACCCTTTATCCAGTCCAACACCATGCGAACGTTTTTTCTACTTGCAAGCCTGATAATCGCTCTTCAAAACCTCCCCGCTCAATCAGACTCGTTTCCCCCGATGAAGATTGGCGAATGGCGGCAACACCTCCCGTGGCAACGTTCGACCTTCGTGACACAGAGCGCGACGAAAGTTTATTATGCTACTGAATGGGCAGTGGTGGAGATTGACAAAGCCGACCGTTCGCCCCGCTTCCTGACAAAAGTGGAAGGGCTGAGCGATGCCAGCATGCAGCTGATACGCTACAACCAAGCCTCCGATGTGCTCATCCTCGTTTACACCAATAGCAACATAGACCTCTATTACCCATCGAACGGCAATGTGCTGAATCTGCCGTTCATCCGAACGAACATCAACCTCATCGGGGATAAGCAGATTTACGACATCACCTTCGACGGCAAATTTGCCTATCTCGCTTGTGGATTCGGGGTGCTCAAGCTCAATTTGGAACGGGCGGAAGCGGTCTATACCACCTTTACCGGCATGGCCGCAAAGTCCGTCGCGCTATTCGATGGAAAACTATACGCTGGCACAGACGAGGGACTTTTTCGCATCGCAGCCGACGATGCCAACCCCGCCGATTTCAGCCGATGGGAAATGATGGGAGGCAACGCAGGAATTCCTATGGGCGAGTCCGTGAACGCCATGACTATCTGGAACAGCAAACTTTGGCTCGGCATTGAGAAAAAACTCTACAACTACGATGGCACTACATCGGTGGAATTCGCCACCCACCCCCTGCGCTCGGTCAAGTATCTGACGGCAGAAGGCCCGGGACTGCTGGTGGGGTGGGCCAACGAAAACAACTTTGGGCTCGGTGTCGTGGACTATGTGGAACCCAACGGGAATCGCTCGGAAATCCATTGGGCCTGCAAAGCGGAATTTCCACTGTATGGAATAGAGGATGGAAACAAAAAATTTTGGTTTGCCGACCAGCAAGACCAGTTCCGATACTACGACCACAATACTGGTCAGTGCGATTTGTTTTCCTACAACTCGCCACTCTACCAGCACTCCTCGAAAATAGTCATTGGCAACGGCAAGGTCTATGTTGCCACGCCCGGTGCCGACCCCAGCCTCAACGCAATTTTTAGGGATTGGGGTGTCTATATTTTTGAAAAAAACCAATGGCAACGCTTCAGCGTGCAGTCGAATCCCGAACTCGCGCTGGATACCTGCCAATACGCACACTGGCGAGTGGCAACCCACCCGACAGAGGATAAATTCATGGTCGGAAGTTTTGCCATTGGCCTAATAGAAGCCACTACCCCCGGCGGCCCCACCAAGTGCTATACCCAACGCAACTCCATCCTGCAAGGAGCGGGAGCCTCGGGGCCGGGTCGAACAGCCATTGGCGGCATCGCTTACGACAACGCCAACAACCTCTGGATATGCAACTATGGCGCGGCAGCGCCTATTGCCGTATTGAAACCCGACGGCACCTTGCGCAATTTTTCGGCAGCACCCGCCAACAACCTTCTCCAAGTGGCCGTGGACAGAAATGGCTACAAATGGTTCGTGGTGGGTTTCAACGGCGGCGTGTTGGTCTATGATAGCGGTCAGGATATTGACAATCCTGCCGACGACCGCTACAAACTATTTACCACCGCCAATAGTGTGCTGCCGACCAATACCATCCTCTCCATCGCGGTGGATTTGGACGGCGATGTGTGGGTAGGCACCGCGCAGGGTGCGGTAAGTTTTGAGTGCGGCAGCAATGTGTTTGAACCGGGTTGCACAGGCCGCCGCCGCATTGTGAATGTGGACGGATTCAATGGTTACTTGCTCGAGACGGAGAATGTCAACGCCATTGCCGTGGACGGCGCCAATCGCAAGTGGTTCGGCACTAACAATGGCGTTTTCGTTCAGTCCCCCGATGCCCTCAATCAAGAAGCGCGGTTCACCGTGACCAATAGCCCCTTGTTCGACAACAGCATTATTGACATTGCCATAGACCCCCAAACAGGCGAGGCGTGGATTGGCACCCAAAAAGGTATTGTCTCCGTGCGAAGCGAGGCGACGGTGGGAGGCCGTATCAACAGCTCCATGCCTTACGCTTATCCGAACCCGGTGCGACCCAACTACGACGGCCCCATCGCCATCTATGGCCTTGCCCGCGATGCCAATGTCAAAATCACGGATGTGGCAGGCAATCTTGTCTATGAAGGCAAGGCATTGGGCGGCCAAGCCATCTGGGACGGGCGCGACTATCTAGGTCGGCGTGCGGCATCGGGCGTTTATCTGATATTTGCCACCAGCGCTCAAAACTTTGACGCACCCGATGCCGTCATCGCAAAAGTGGTGATTTTGAATTGACCAGCCTTTTGCCTGATGCGGCAGGCAAAAGCCCAAAGATAGGGAACGGAAGCCTCAAAGCGAGAGCGGCGGCTCTTGGCAAACAAACGGCGGAAAAGCCAAGTGTTAAAATCGAAAATAAATTTCTCGAAAAAGCAATAACACTTCCGCTGCCATTGTTTAATACGCGATTTTTTTAAACTAAATTTCACAGTCGAAAAGACAAAAAAGCCTATGGAGGAAACTTACACTTATAACAACGCCCTGGTGCAGTTTCTGTACCGCGAAATGCCCGCCGAGGAAGCCGTGGAAATGGCCAGCAAAATTGAGGCAGACCCTGATATGCGTGCCATGTTCGATGCGCTGCTGTTGGCAAAAATCCAACTCCCAAAAGTCCGCTTCAACCCGTCCAACGCTGCACTTAACAACATCCTGCAATACAGCACAAAAACGGCTTACGAAGCTTCGCTCTAACAGCGAACTTTCAGAACCAAACGCTCAAACCCTCGTCGTCACCACCGGCGGGGGTTTTATTTTTGTTCATCGAAAAAAACAAGGCATCGGTCTGCTTTTGGAGAAAAGCCAAAAGCAAATCCGAAAAAATGCTGTTTCCCGACTGTATGTCGCAAATCGAACACTCTATGCTATCCGCCGCACATCTTACCAAACAATACCGCTCCGCCAACGGCCAGTCGCTCACCGTACTGGACAACGTCAGTTTTGAGCTCGCCGAAGGCGACACCTTTGCCGTAGTCGGCCCGTCCGGTTCGGGAAAAACCACGCTGCTTGGTCTCTGCGCCGGCCTCGACCGCGCTACGAGCGGCTCTATTTCATTGAACAACATTCAATTGGACGACCTCTCGGAAGACGAACGCGCTGAAGTGCGCAACCGTTACGTCGGCTTCATTTTTCAAAATTTCCAACTCATCCCCACCCTCACCGCGCTCGAAAATGTGATGGTGCCGCTCGAGCTGCGCCGCGACCCCGCTGCCGAAACCACCGCCCGCCAATGGCTCGAAAAAGTCGGCCTCGCCGACCGCCTCGACCACTACCCTGCCCAACTTTCGGGCGGCGAACAGCAGCGCGTCTGCATCGCCCGCGCCTTCTCCAACAGCCCGAAAATCCTTTTCGCCGACGAGCCCACCGGCAACCTCGACGCCGACAATGCCGCCGGTATCGTGGATTTGATTTTCGACCTGAACCGAACCGTCGGCACTACACTGGTGCTGGTGACGCACGATTTGGAACTGGCGAAACGAACGAAGCGGATTTTAAAATTGAAAGGTGGGAAAATTGAATCGGTGGAATCCAACGTCAACGTCAGAAGGGTTTGAAACCCTTCCGACGTTTGTCAGATACTTTCCGAGATAACCAAATTTTATCGTTGCACTATCAGTTTCTGTGTCATTTGCGCCGCACCGCTCTGGATTCCCAAAATATACATACCGCCAGGCAACTGGCTGACATTTAGTAGCGTTTGATGCGTACCGGCTGGGCGATTTTCGTCGAAACCTGTCATTAGCAGACGTCCCAGCAGGTCGCGCACTTCGAGGCGGACAGGGGCTGGTTCTGCAAGTTCAAAGGCTATATTTACTATATCAGATGCCGGATTGGGGAAAAGGGCGACTTTCGACAACGTGCCCTGCGTTTCGTCGGTACTGGTCGCATTTCCAAAAAACACCGAAGCAAACACATTTGATTGAATATTTTCCTCACAGGGGGCATAAAGGAACAGTTCGAGGTTGGGGTAAGCGAGCGGACTGTTGGCGGACAACTGTTTCACTTCCACCACCAAGTCTTGGACGCAGCTATTGGCCGGCACGGTGAACGATTGCCCCAGGTCGTTGCCGTTGAGCGGTACGCCGGCGGCGGATACTACGGCGCCGTTAAGATTGGATTGCGCATTGAGTTTAAGGTTGTAGGTGCGTGCCTCGTTGCTTTCATTACAAATATCGACCTTGAATGTTGCCGAGGAACCTATTGGGGCGCCCAGCAGCGCAATGTGATTGTCGAAGGTGCCATCGTGTTTAAGTTTCGGCTGGTCACGCTGGTAGCCGCCCTGATAGGGACAACTGCTTTTAGTGCCGGCGGCGGTACGGAAAACTGGCGTGCCGAACATCGGGTCGCGGAATATATTTATGTTGAACAAATCGCCGGGGTCGTCGTCCGAAAGGGTATAGCGGACTATTTTAGTCAGTTCTTGCGACTGGTTTTCGATTTTGCCATAGCGCTGAGAACCCCGGTATTCATAACCGCCCGATACGCCTGAACCGCCTACTTCCACCACTACATCGAGGCTGGCAGAATAATCAACGTACTGCTCATATTCAATGGAGGCAGTTTCCGTAACCGTGATGCTTGATTCTTGCGAACTGGGCACCGTGCCGTACGACACTGCGCCGATTTGGACGTTGTTGGGGTTATTAATGTTGGCATCGTTCAAGGCCAGCACTTTATTCCACACATCTACCTGGTTTTGAGCGTCGTTTCGTGCACGCACAGACAACGTGGTGTCGTCCACAATGAGTTGTTGCTGTGCAATCTGGTCCAAAATCTCTGATTTGGTGTAATAAAACTGCCGGGGCTGGCCAATCGGCATATATGCCAGTCCCACCGGATGGAGGTAAGCCTGACAGGTCGAGTCGATGCGTACCTCGCTGGTTACGCCGTATGCAAGGTCCGTACCGTAGCCCACAAAAACATCTTCGCCGCCGGGCGGGGTCTGAAAACCTTCGGTCACGGTGAGGCAGGTTTGATTGCCGACGGTGTTGATACTCATTTCACCGCCGCCCGCACTGGCGCCAACTGTGACAGAGAACTCAAAATTCACCGTCGCGATAAAGCCAACGGAACCGGCAACACCCACTTTTACATCCACGTAGCCGGAGCTGGAGTTATCTGTAGCGGCAGATTGTACCATTTCACGGCACACCGTTTTGGTTTCCTGAAATTCAGCGGTGCTGCCGTCACCCGGCGGCGCGTGAAGGATAAAATAGGGCAGTTGCGGCTGCACGGTGGTGCCGAGGATGGGAACTTCGCTGGTAAGCAAGCCCTCCACCACGAACGGCAGGATAAAATATCGTGAAGACTCGAACCATGATACATTCCTGATGATAATCCATCCTTTAGACCATGTTCAAAAATTATTTGTTTTAAAAAACAAGGGAATCGGTGCGTAATTTTGAGTTGACCAAAACTTAAAAATTATGCAAACCCAGTTCACTGAGTTGACCGATTCCCAATGGGAAGTTCTGAAAGAAGTTTTGCCCTGCCAAAGGAAACGCAAACATAATTTGCGAGCCGTCGTGAACGGCATTTTGTACCTGCACCGGACAGGTGGCCAGTGGCGCAACCTGCCCGCTGTTTTTCCGCCTTGGAAGAGCGTGTACTATTATTTTCATCGGTGGTCGCGCCAGGGTGTTTGGCAAACGGTGAACGACTGGGTGGCCGAACTGGAGCGGCTTTTTTGGGGCAAGGAGGTCAGCGCAAGCCTTGTCTGCATTGACAGCCAATCTGTTAAGGCAGCGCCTTTTGTCCACGAAGAAAGGGGCGTTGACGGCAACAAGAAAGTGAACGGACGCAAGCGGCACATCCTGGTGGACACTTTGGGTCTCGTCATTGGTGTGGTGGTCAGTGCCGCCAACAAGCCCGACGGTCAAATGGGCATTCAATTGTTGAAACAATGCTCGGCCCACTTTGGCCGGTTGAAAAAGATTCTGGTGGACGGGGTTTACGCCGGCGCTTTCAGCGAGTTTGCCGCCTCCGAACTCGGCGTGGAGGTGGAGATATCTTCACGTCCGCCAACCTCCAAGGGCTTTGTGCCCATCAAAAAACGCTGGGTCAACGAACGGACTTTCGGCTGGTTCAATTTCTTCCGACGATTGGATAAAGACCATGAAAAAACAACAAAAAGTTCGGAATCCATGATCTTGCTGGCGAACATTCAAGTGATTTTAGGGCGAATGGCCGCTTGACAAAAAGTTGTTCTGAACTAACCCCACCTCACTAACCAAAAATTTTTGAACATGGTCTTAGTGTCGGCACGCCCAAAATAAAAGGTATGCTTATAGCGATACGCTACTAGTTGGTTGTTCTGGTCATATTCATTTTCGAGCCCCGAACCCTCAATATTGTCCAGGTCATAAAGATATGGGGGGGAATCTGTGCCGATTAATGCTTTAAATGGGGCAACTGTATAGGAAGGTATACCGAAAGGGTTTCTTACCTCTACCGTGATAGTCACCGGTTCTCCGAACTTTGCCTTGAAATAGTGACCGGGCGACACCTGGTCGAAAGTACTTTGGAGGGCTGGATTATCGTAAGAGAAAACGGGGAAGGACGCGCCGTTTGGTGCGTCGCATACGCCGCCTTTATCGGACGAAATCGTGTAAGTGTATCCATACGGATCGGTGTAGACAAGTTGTGCGCGCATTTCCGTAAAAGTAAATAGCGCGAAGAGCAGCGATGCCGCGTAGCAAAATGTATTTTTCATAAAAAAGCAGGTTGGATGGTGATGCGATGCCTCAAAAATGCACCGCGCACCACGCTTCGTCGCCTCATTTTGTCCCAAACACGGGTATCATTGACCGAAAGTGCGGTTTCGCTGACCGGACAAACTTGCTATCTTTGCCAAACGGCAAAACAGAAAACGACTATGCAGAAAATTCTTCTTTCACTTTGCCTTTGTCTTTTTGGCACGGCAGGCATAGCCCAGAATCCTACCCTCGACAGCCTCGAACGTTTGTTCCAGACTGCAACCGGAGACGCGCAACGGCTCCAATGGCTGGAACAAATGACCAATATTGCCATTGGAACCGACTTAAAGGCAGCACTTGGGTATGCCAAACGCGGCCTTCAATTAGCCGAAGCCGCCGGAGATAAAACCTGGCAACCCAAATTCTGCGAAATGCAGGGCCGTATGCACGCCAACCATCTCCAACTCGATTCGGCGATGCTGTTTTTCGACCGCGCCATGACAGGCTATACGGCTATTGGAGACAAAAAAGGACAAGCTACTACGACTTTCAAACAGGCCTGGGTGTACAAAAAACGCAATCAACTGTCGCAGGCCACAGAGGCCGACTTACGCGCTTTGCGCCTGATGGAAGCTATCCGGGATCAGGAAGGCATCGCCGATGCCTTATCACGAGTTGCCGAAGACCTCTACTTGCAGGAAAGGGCGGAAGATGGCCTGCAGTACGCCCTGAGATCCATCGAAATAGCGGAAAGGAACGGATTGCAAGGGCAATGGGTGTATTCCATGCGTACAGCCGGTTTTATCCAGTTCAAACTCCGGCAGCCGGAACAGGCGCTCCGCTATTTTGACCAGGCACTCGCCAAGGCAAAAACCCTCGATTTCACACCGATAGAGTTGGCAAGGCTGCTGAACGACCGCGGCAACGCGCTCAAGCACCTGCAGCGCTATCCTGAAGCCCTTGAAACTTACCGGGAATGCCTGCAAATAGCGGAGAAACAGCAAATTGATATGGCAATATCGGCGACCTCGGCCAATCTGGGCGAGGTGTACCTCCGAATGGGGCGTTATGCTGATGCTTTGCCCTATCTTCTAAAAGCCATTGAACTAATGGAGCGAAACGGCGACTTTTACAACCTGGAAGAAAATTACCGGCACATCAGTAAAACGTACGAACACCTGGGCAACTTCCAATCGGCGCTTTTCTTTGAGCGTAAGTCGAGGCAGGTGAACGACAGTACCCTAAATGCCGTGAGCGACGCCAAAATGTCGGAGTTGCGCACCCAATATGAAACGGAAAAGAAAGAAGCCACCATCGCGGCGCAAGCTTCCCAGTTATCCCAACAGCGCATGCTGCAATGGCTCAGTTTCGGCATTGCCGCCTTGTTGGGGTTGCTGGCTTTCAACTTCCGGCGCAATGCCATTGCCCGAAAAAAAGCCAATGCCCTGCTGGCAGCCAAAAATCAGGAGAACGAACTGCTTTTGAAAGAAATCCACCACCGCGTCAAAAACAACCTCGAAGTAGTGTCGAGCCTTTTGGCACTGCAATCCGCTCAAATTGACGACCAAGGCATCAAAGACGCCATGCAGGAAGGCCAAAACCGGGTGCAGTCCATCGGCATCGTCCACCAGAAACTGTACCAGCGCGACAAACTCGCGGCTATCGAAATGAAAGACTATTTCCTCAACCTCAGCGAGAGTGTCCTCGATTCTTTTGGCGCGGACGACCGCGTGAGCATCGAATGCGCGATGGACCAATTGGATGTTGACATTGACACGGCTGTTCCCCTCGGCCTCATCGTCAACGAACTCCTGACCAATACCTTGAAATACGCTTTCCCCGACGGTCGAAAAGGCAAAGTGCGCATCAAACTGGAAAAAAATCCGGCAGGAATGTTGCACTTGGAAGTCGCCGACGACGGTGTGGGCAAAAGCGGCCTGACACACGGCACGGGTTTCGGCGGACAATTGGTAGCGCTCCTCACCCGCCAATTGAGCGGCACCATGCGGGAAGAAGTGAAAAACGGCACCACAGTAATTTTTGATTTCAACTTGAAAAAAGCGGCATGACCGACAGCCCTGTCAAAATATTGGTGGTAGAAGATGAGATGCTCATCGGCGCGAAAATCGCCATGTTCCTCAGCGAACTCGGCTACGAGGTCACGGGCATCATGCCCCGCGCCGAAGAAGCCCTGCTGCAATTGGAAGAAAACGCGCCCGACATCGCCCTGCTCGATATCCAGTTGAAAGGCAGCATGGACGGCATCGCCCTGGCGCAGGTCTTGCAACACGAACACCACATCCCCGTCATTTTCCTGACTGCCAACAGCGACGATGCCACCTTCAACCGCGCCAAAGCAGCAAAGCCTTATGCCTTTTTGGCAAAACCTTTCAAAAAACTTGATTTGCAACGGGCCTTGGAATTGACCATCAGCCTCATGGCGAACCAATCTCCCGCCGAACATCGGGAACAAAAAACGGGCGAAGACAAGCCCTTCATCCTCTCCGACCGCATTTTTGTGCGAAACAAAGACCGCATGGTCAAAATCCTGTTCGAGGCCATTCTTTATATCGAAGCGGAACGGAACTACTGCCGCATTTTTACCAAAACCAAAGAGTACCTGCTGACGATGCCGATGAAATCCTTGGAAGAGCAATTGCCTGCCGCCCTTTTCCAACGCATCCACCGTTCGCACATTGCCAATCTCGCGCAGATAGACGAAGTGGATGAGAGCACGGTGGTCATCGGACAAAAAACATTGCCTTTGAGCAAGACATTAAAAGAAGAGTTTTTGAAACGAATAAAGACCGTTTGACAAACGAGGCCGTCTCACAAGTTTAAATTTCGACAGGAATAACAAGATTTACAGGTTTTTTTGCCCGAAAAAGGGCGCGAATCCTGTCAAACAAACATCACTTATGAGACATCCTCGTATCGAACCCTTCCGGCGTTTCGGACGTACCTTCGCCGCGTGAACCGCGAATTCATCCTCAACGTCCTGCTGCTCGTCTTTATCAACCTGCTGATAAAGCCGTTTTTTATTTTCGGCATTGACCTGACGGTGCAAAACCGCGTCGGCGAGGACTACGGACTGTACTTCGCGCTGCTCAATCTCACCTATATTTTTCAAATCCTCAACGACTTCGGGATTCAGAATTTCAACAGCCGCTACCTCAGTCAGCACCCGCAACTGTTACCAAAATATTTCCCCAATCTGCTGGCCATCAAGTTTTTGCTCGGCGTTTTCTACATCGTTTTAACGCTGTTCGTCGCTTGGGGAATTTTCGGCTACGGCTCGCGCGAACTGCCACTCTTGCTCATTTTGCTTATCAACGCTGTGCTGGTCCAACTGACTTTGTACCTGCGTTCCAACGTCTCCGGTCTCGGCCATTTCCGGCTCGACAGCCTGCTTTCTTCGCTGGACAAATTGCTCATGCTCGCCACTTGTGGCATTTTGCTTTGGGGAAATCTGCCGGGCACCCCGCTCAACATCGAGACTTTCGCGCTCGCGCAAACGCTGGCCTTGGCGCTCACGGCGCTCATCGTTTTTTGGGCGCTACGGCAAAAAGCCGATTTCCCGGTGCGGCCTTCCTGGGCAAAAAACTGGCGGGCAGGTCGCCCCGTCGTCTTGTTTTTGCTCCGCAAAAGTTTTCCTTACGCCCTCGTCATCCTGCTCATGTTTGCCTACACGCGCCTCGACGGGGTTTTGCTCGAACGCCTGTTGCCCGATGGAAAAGCCCACGCGGAGATTTTCGCCGGCGCCTACCGCTTGCTCGACGCCTGCAATATGTTCGGATTCATGTTCGCGTCGCTGCTGCTGCCAATGTTTGCGAGGCTGTTGAAAAGCCCTGGCAAGGCGGGCGTTCGCTCACTCGCTTCGCTGAGTTTCAACTTGTTGTGGACGGGAAGTCTGACTTTGGTGACGGTCATCTGCTTTGCCCGTGAAGATTTGCTGCACCTGATGATGCCGAGCCGCGCGAATGCTTACCGTTGGGACACGCTAGGTGTCCTGATTTGGGCATTCGTGCCAGTGAGTCTGACTTATATTTTCGGAACGCTTCTCACAGCGCACGAAAAATTGAGAGAAATGGGTCGGGTTTTCATCTTCGGCATTTTGCTCAATCTCGCTTTGAATCTGTTTCTGATTCCCCGCTATCAAGCTCTCGGAACGGCGGTGGCAGCGGTGCTGACGCAATCGTTCGTGTCCTTCGGCATAATGTGGCTGTGCGCCAAAACGTTCGATTTTTGGCCGAGCCAAAAATGGTGGCTGCGCAAAGCGGGTTTCGCCGCGTTCGTACTGGCCGCTAATTGGTTTGTTTTTGAAAAAACCGATTTGGACTGGTGGGTGAAATGCGGAATCGGCTTGGCGGCGGGAGTGGCTGGGGCGGTTGTTTTCAAAATGGCGGATTGGCGAAAAGCAGTAGCGTTTTTGAAAAAATAATGGCTCTTCGTGACTTCATGTGGACAACCACAACACACATCTATCATCTTGAGATCGTTCGTTTCAACGAGCGGACAGGAATGCCCACTAACCAATTTTATCTTCTTTACAAGACATCGCATCTATAACGTCTTGAAGACGCGATGTTTTTGCAAAGAAGATAGATGTGATGAACCACACTGCCGGACATTTTCAAATTTGCCACGAAGTCACAAAGGCGCAAAGCAAAATACGCATTGATTTGCCGCATTTTGTGCCTTTGTGACTTTACGGCACAAAAACAACGTCCAGTAGTGTGCTTCTACCCTCTACCTTAGTTTTTACAAAAAAAAAATCAACTATGGGTTTACTATTCGGCTTATTCATTTTGTTTGTGCTAATAGTTGGTCTGCTCAACCGTCGCAGGCAAAAAAAGTCGTGGCTCAAAGAAGAGCGCTATGATGAGGGCGGCGCATGGATGGACAAAAGGGCTGGCGAACGAGGCACTTATGGCTCGCTGGATGCCGAGATGGAACAAGAGCGCAAAAAAATTGGAAGGGAGAGCCAAGCGAACGAAATTGCATTGCTGGTGCGCGATTATGCCTTTGAGCACTATCCCGGTTTCCATTTGCTGAACGACGCGCAAATCAAGACATTCAGCCATTTTGCCAAAACACAATCCACACTCCTGATAGCCACGATAGAACAATTTATAGGTGGCCAAACATTGTCTTCCGAAAATGCGATGCTCGTTGAAACAACGCACGGGCTTGAATTAAAAAAACAAATGCTTGCTCTTGCCTATCAGCGATTTCCCAAACTTCTTGACATGGAAATTGACACGATAAAAATGTTTGACCGATATACTGGCACTATCGCGGAGACCTTGATAAAAAAGATTGAAGCCCTGAAAAATCATGCGTGAAAATGCCGGACAGGCCAAACGCAATTGTAGGCTCGTCAGCACACTACTGGACATTATTTTTGTGCTGCAAAGACACCAAGGCGCAAAATGCCGCAAATCAATGCGTATTTTGCTTTGCCTCTTTGTGACCTCGTGGCAAATTTGAAAATGGCCAGTAGTGTGGCTCGTCAGGCCAAGTTCCGATTGCTGTCCAATTTCAAGAGTACCCCAATCATCAAAGAGAACCCGATGAGCGACGAGCCACCATAGCTCAAAAACGGCAACGGAATGCCAATAATGGGAAAAATCCCCATAGTCATGCCCACGTTCACGACGAAGTGTATGAAAATGATGCCTGCCACCGAATAGGCATAGATGCGGGAAAAATTGGAGCGTTGGCGCTCTGCAATCACGGTGATGTGATATAGCAGGAATGTGAATAGCCCCACCACGACGAGAACGCCCACAAAGCCATGCTCCTCGCCGACCGTGCAGAAAATGAAGTCTGTTGTTTGCTCAGGCACATATTTGAGTTTGGTCATGTTGCCGTTCAAATATCCCTTCCCCATGATGCCTCCAGAGCCGATAGCCATTTTGGAATGAAGCATATTGTAAGCAGAGCCGCGCGCGTCGGCAGCGGTTGTTTTGGAAGGATTGAGCCATACGTTGATGCGCTGTTGTTGGTGTGGAGCGAGGAGTTTGGTACTGGCAAAATTGGCCGCGAACACCAACCCACAAGCCATCAAAAGCACTGACAATCGCCTCAACAAAGCGGCCTGAATAAACGATGCCTTGCCCCAGTAGTTTGAGAAAAAAGCGATAGTGGCCAATAGAAAATGAGGCCCCAGCATATAAAGGTCAAAGTTGGCGATTTCCCCTTCTTTTTTATCCATCCAATCGAGCAACACGGAGGAAACAACAGGCCACGAAACCGTGAGCGCCACTGTCAACGTCCATAGCGTCCACCACAAGCGGCTCAGCTTGCGAAAAGGCCTGATGATCAAAAAATTGTAGATGGCTATGTAGCCCGCCATGATGTAGGCAGGAGGCCAAGCCAAGCCTAAAATCACGCTCAACATGGCAATTGCCCCCAAGAAATACCAAGTACCGGAAAGCCCTTCGCGATAAAGCACCAGAAAGAAAGAGAAAAATATCAACGCCGAGCCAGTATCCGATTGAGCCATGATAATGCCCACAGGTACAAGAAAAATGAGGAATGCTGCAATACGGCTACGCCATGTGCCCAAATCAACGCCCGTGGAACTCAAATATCCAGCCATAGCAAGACTGGTTCCGAACTTGGCCAATTCAGACGGCTGAAAAGAAAAACCGCCAAACTGATACCAGGCCATTGCGCCATTCACCTCTCGACCAAAAATCAAGGTTCCGGGCAACAATATCAACGTGAATAAATAGATGATGAAACTATAAGTTCGCCAAAACGACCAGTCGGTCATCATGATTACAAAAATCATGGCGAAGCAAGCCAAAATGAAAAGCAATTGCTTGCCCGCATTGTTGGTCAGGTCGAATACGCCGAGCAACGGGCCGTTCGGGTCGTAGTTGACCGAATAAATCATCATCCACCCTATTGAGACCAATGCCAGATAGAGCCAGACCAATCGTTTGTCAATGTCGCCAATGGTGAACGCGGTGCGTTTGGACGCTGCCATAACGTGATGAGCAAAAAATGCGAGGGTTGTTTGTCTATTGTTCTAAAAAATCGCGCGGATGTATGTTCGTATCTCTGGCGGGGTAAGCGCCCGCGTATCCCGTCAGTGTGGCCAAAAATCGCTGGGCTTCCAAACGACTCCTGAAAGCGCCCACGCGCAGCTTGTAATAGGGCTTTTCATGTATCCATTCAGCGGGCACCTCAGGGTATTGAATGCGGAAACGAGTGCGGGCATCCTCCACCTGCTGGCGGTCGGCAGTTGCCATGATTTGCACTCGCCAACCATCCACTTTGGGGTTTGCGCGATTGTTGTTGGTCCAGTTGCGAAACATTTGAGCGATTTTGGGGTCTTCGTTGAGCTGGATTTCCTGCCCGAGTAGCTGTTGCTGAAAACCAAAAATCACCATGAAAAACACCCAAACGCTCACAACCTCGCGTGTGCTGCGTTGAGAAAAAGAAATAACTTTCAGATACTTCATGCCTACTTATTTTTCCACCCCGATAATTTTCAACGATGCCGACGTGCCTATTCTATCGGCACCCGCCTCGACGACCGCCGTTGCATCCTGAGTGGTGCGGATGCCACCAGCGGCCTTTATTTTCATGTCTTTGGGCGCCACCGCTCTCAGCTGGCGTACCATTTCCTCCGTGGCAGGCAAGCCATGAAAGCCCGTGCCCGTTTTGAGCCAAGTAATGCGTGCGTTGGCCGCAAGTTCGCAAATTCTTTTGATTTCAGCCCAGTTCAAAAGGCCACATTCAAGAATTAGTTTTAGAGTGCGACCGCGCATGTGAGTCGCCAAGGCGACGGCCTCGATGTCGCGTTGCACATGGTTCCAATTGTCGCTCTTCACCGCTGCGATATTGACGACCGCATCTATATCGTCCACACCTTCTTCCAAGGCGCGTTTGATTTCCTCGCTTTTGGCAGCAATGGCAGAATATCCCATCGGAAACCCAACCACCGTCACGACTCTGATGTGCGCAGGCTCCCCCAAAATGCGGCGTGTCTCGCGCACATAGAGCGGCGGCACACACACCCCCGCAAGCCCATGCGCTTGCGCTTCCTCGCACACACGTCGCACATCCACAAGCGATGTGTCAGGTTTCAAGATTGTATGCTCAATAATCTTTGCAAGTTCGGACATCACACTGAATCCGATGATTCGACACCGGATGATTTAATGGCGGAAAAGATTGTACCAAATATAAAGTACCTTGTTGGAAGTGTCGCTCAAACGACACGCAAAGAAAAAGGGCGGGCAGATTTTTCACCACAAACGGGAGGCAAAAAAAAGAGCCTTCCCGCATGGTTCCGCGACGAGAAGGCTCAAAGGCGCTTTCATGCGGTTGTTCGGCAACAAAAGTAGGGTTGGTTTTTGATTTTATGGCAAATTGTTCTAAATTTTATCCAGTTCACATTGAAAAACATTCGTCTTGTCGGGTCTGTGACTTTTGGAGGAACGGGAAGCGGCTTCATTCCAAATAAATTTTATAGACATTTTGTTTTAAGAATCTTTTCCCGAAACCTGCCTTTTCCCTACTTTTGCCTTTTGCTCCAAACCTCTTTTTCACGGCGTTGTTCTCCCAGACTATGGCAAAGGCAAAAACCCAAACCGCTCCCGAAATCGCCCCTACAAACGGTTCCCCCAGCGATGAAGTCGCGCTTTCAAATCACCCAATCACCGAATCCTCAAATCAACAATTCATCGAGGTCATCGGCGCTCGTGCCCACAACCTCCGCAATGTGGACGTGCGCATCCCGCGCAACCGCCTCGTCGTCATCACCGGCGTGAGCGGTTCGGGTAAAAGTTCGTTGGCCTTCGACACCATCTACGCCGAGGGACAGCGCCGCTTCATGGAGACCCTGTCGAGCTACGCACGCCAGTTCATCGGCGAGATGGAACGCCCCGACGTGGAGCAAATCACCGGCCTCTCGCCCGTCATCAGCATCGAGCAAAAAACGACCGGCCGAAACCCTCGCTCCACTGTCGGAACGGTGACGGAAGTCTATGATTTTCTGCGACTTCTGTTTGCCCGCGCTGGCGAAGCCTACTCTTATGTGACCGGGAAAAAGATGGTGAAATACACGGAGGAGCAGATTCTCCAGAGTATTTCGGAGCGTTTTGCCGACCGGAAAATCGCCCTGCTCGCCCCCGTCGTCCGCTCGCGCAAAGGCCACTACCGCGAGCTCTTCGAGCAAATCAGAAAACAAGGCTACACCCGCGTTCGCGTGGACGGCGAAATCGTGGAAATCACGCCGGGTATGCAAGTGGACCGCTACAAAATCCACGACATAGAAGTGGTGGTGGACCGCCTGAAAATCGGCGACGACCGGGCGGACAGGCTGGCGGAGAGTGTGCGGATGAGTCTTCGTTTGGGCGACGGATTGTTGCAAATTCTTGATTTGGAAAGCGATAATCTGGCAAATTATTCCCGGAACTTGATGTGTGAGGACAGTGGCATCTCCTACGACGAGCCTTCGCCCAACACTTTTTCCTTCAACTCGCCCTACGGAATGTGCCCGCATTGCAAAGGATTGGGCGAAGTGCACGAAGTGGATATGGCGCGTGTGATTCCCGACGACACAAAGAGTATCAATGAAGTCGGCATCGTGCCGCTCGGCGAGGTGCGCGACAACACCATGTTCAAACAACTCCGCGAACTGGCCAAGAAGTACAAGTTCTCCTTCTCAACAGCCATCAAGGACATCCCGGAAGCCGCCATGCAAACCCTGCTGCATGGCGGCGACGAGGATTTGAAAATAGAAATGACTTGGGGCAGCGAGGAATGGACCTACAACCTCGCTTACGACGGCCTGCTCAATATGCTCAAGCGTTGGTACACCGACACGACCAGCGAAAAAATACGCCAGTGGGCCGAAGATTTTATGACCGTCGCCCCCTGCCCAGAGTGCAACGGCGCCCGCCTTAAAAAAGAAAGCCTGTGGTTCAAAATCGGCGAGAAAAACATCGCGGAACTCTCAGAAATGGACTTGACCGAACTCTCCGCCACGCTGGAAAACGTCGAAAGCCGGATGAGCGAGCGCCAAAAAGCCATCGCGAAGGATGTGCTGAAAGAAATCCGTTTCCGCCTGAAATTTTTGCTCCAAGTCGGGCTTGACTACCTCGCGCTCAACCGACCCGCACGCACGCTCTCCGGTGGAGAAAGCCAGCGCATCCGCCTCGCCACACAAATCGGCTCGCAACTCACAGGCATCACCTACATCCTCGACGAGCCGAGCATCGGCCTGCACCAACGCGACAATCATCGCCTCATCGAGGCCCTCAAAAACCTGCGCGACATCGGCAACACCGTCATCGTGGTGGAACACGACCGCGACATCATGCTCGAATCAGACTACCTCATTGACCTCGGCCCCGGCGCGGGCAGACACGGTGGTCACATCGTGGACATCGGCGTGCCCTCCGACTTTTTGAAAAAACCGACCAAGACTTCCAATTACCTCGCGGGCCGCACCCACCTCGACATCCCGGAAGCACGCCGCAAAGGCAATGGCAAATGGCTCGAACTCGAAGGCGCGAGCGGGCACAATCTAAAAAACGTGACCCTGCGCTTGCCACTTGGCACCTTCGTGTGTGTCACGGGCGTTTCGGGTTCAGGCAAGTCGTCGCTCATCAACGAGACTTTGTACCCCATTCTCCAGCAGCATTTTTACAGCAGCCTGAAACGCCCGCTTACCTATCAAAAAATCACCGGGTTGGAACATCTGGACAAAGTCATCGAAATAGACCAAAGCCCCATTGGGCGCACCCCGCGTTCCAATCCTGCGACCTACACCAACGTCTTTGGCGACATCCGCAAACTCTTCGCCGACACGCCCGAAGCTAAAATTCGAGGCTACAATTCGGGACGTTTTTCCTTCAACGTGAAAGGCGGGCGCTGCGAAGTCTGTGAAGGCGCGGGACTGCGCACCATCGAAATGAATTTCCTGCCTGACGTGCAGGTACACTGCGAACGCTGCCAAGGCCGGCGCTACAATCGCGAAACACTCGAAATCCTCTACAAAGGCAAATCCATCTCCGACGTGCTCGAAATGACCATCAACGAGGCAGCCGAGTTTTTTGAGCCGCTCCCGTCTATCTATCGCAAAATCAAAACCTTGCAAGATGTCGGCCTTGGCTACATCACGCTCGGCCAACAAGCCACCACCCTCTCCGGCGGCGAAGCCCAGCGCGTGAAACTCGCCGAAGAACTCTCCAAAAAGGATACTGGCCGCACCATCTATATCCTCGACGAACCCACCACTGGCCTCCACTTCGAGGACATCCGCCAATTGCTCGCAGTGCTCAACCGCCTCGTGGAAAAAGGCAACACAATCGTCGTCATCGAGCACAACTTCGATGTCATTAAAATGGCCGACCACATCGTGGACATCGGGCCAGAAGGCGGCGGTCGCGGCGGCACGATTGTATGTGCCGGCACGCCGGAGGAAGTAGCTAAAGTAGGGACAAGTTGGACGGGGCAGTTTCTGAGAAACGAGTTGTGAACTAATGTTTGTCAGCCCCCCCGCGAAAGAAGGTAGGATAGTCTGTGTACTTCACGCCGCCAAGTTTTGGGCATGGCTACAATCGCAATCTGCTCAAAATCAGGGGCATCATCATGGTCGTCTGGCAAATCCTAGCGAATCTAGCGAATCAAGGTATATACCCAGATTAAAGAGGATTTGAATCTGGGTATAACACCAGCCAGACCGTTCGCTCGGCTGGCAGCAGGCGACGACGACAAAAATCCCGCCCCGGGCGGCGGAAGTATAGTTGGGGCGAATGGACTATATTTGCAACCGTGAGCCGTATGGCCCGGAAATACTTGCTGAGAGGCGACCCCATGACAGAGTGGTATTTATCACAAAGGTCGTCTCTCGCTTTATTCCAGTAGGCTTAACTTAATGGGCATGTACAGGAGTTGCTCGGCCACGAGAGCAGCAAAACGACGGAGATTTATACCCATATTACGAAAAAAAGTTGGGAAAAATAAAAAAAGTCCGTTGGATGATTTGGAGATATGAAGTTCATGCCTATTTTTGACCGTCAAAAAAACCTTTCATGGACAGTCTGCCTTGCCCCGCTAATACTGCCCGAGCGCAGTTCGCCAGCACTTCCAGTCTGACGAGCTGCGCTTTTTTTGTGGCTTGGCGGTTGCATGTATCCAGCAAATTGGGTTGGATTGCCGCAACTGGCGGGGCCGGGCATTTTTGATTGAGTCGCTATGGTCATTTTTTGAAAACCGTCTTGAAAATGGCAAAAGCTACTTCGACAATCAAGGATTGACAAAATCACTTTTATGCAATCCATTTTCTGCGACTTGACTGCCCCCAACTATGCATAACCAACTATTGTTCCTAAAAAGTAACAACAGCGTTTATGCTGTTGTTAGACACAGCAATCAATTAAACTCTCAAATATGAAACACTCATTTTTCATCGTAATATTGGTTTTATCAAGCATACCAGTAATTGCACAGACAAAGAAAAGTAATTCAGTTAATCCATCTATCGGTGGAATATCAGTCGAGCAAATCAAAAAAATATGCAATGACGATGGTCCCCGCTTAGAGCATGTTCAAAAATTTTTGGTTAGTGAGGTGGGGTTAGTGCAGAACAACTTTTTGTCAAGCGGCCATTCGCCCTAAAATCACTTGAATGTTCGCCAGCAATATCATGGATTCCGAACTTTTTGTTGTTTTTTCATGGTCTTTATCCAATCGTCGGAAGAAATTGAACCAGCCGAAAGTCCGTTCGTTGACCCAGCGTTTTTTGATGGGCACAAAGCCCTTGGAGGTTGGCGGACGTGAAGATATCTCCACCTCCACGCCGAGTTCGGAGGCGGCAAACTCGCTGAAAGCGCCGGCGTAAACCCCGTCCACCAGAATCTTTTTCAACCGGCCAAAGTGGGCCGAGCATTGTTTCAACAATTGAATGCCCATTTGACCGTCGGGCTTGTTGGCGGCACTGACCACCACACCAATGACGAGACCCAAAGTGTCCACCAGGATGTGCCGCTTGCGTCCGTTCACTTTCTTGTTGCCGTCAACGCCCCTTTCTTCGTGGACAAAAGGCGCTGCCTTAACAGATTGGCTGTCAATGCAGACAAGGCTTGCGCTGACCTCCTTGCCCCAAAAAAGCCGCTCCAGTTCGGCCACCCAGTCGTTCACCGTTTGCCAAACACCCTGGCGCGACCACCGATGAAAATAATAGTACACGCTCTTCCAAGGCGGAAAAACAGCGGGCAGGTTGCGCCACTGGCCGCCTGTCCGGTGCAAGTACAAAATGCCGTTCACGACGGCTCGCAAATTATGTTTGCGTTTCCTTTGGTAGGGCAAAACTTCTTTCAGAACTTCCCATTGGGAATCGGTCAACTCAGTAAACTGCGTTTGCATAATTTTTAAGTTTTGGTCAACTCAAAATTACGCACCGATTCCCATGTTTTTTAAAACAAATAATTTTTGAACATGGTCTAAGTGGAAATCTATAAAGACCTACATGCCAATCCAGAGCTACCTTTTATGGAAGTCCGAACAGCAGGTATTGTAGCAAAAGAATTAAAGGCATTGGGGTTTGAAGTGATTGAAAAAATTGGAATTACGGGTGTGGTAGGCATTTTAAGAAATGGTAATGGCCCTGTTGTATTATACCGGGCTGATATGGATTGTAACTCTGTGGAAGAGCAAGTTGACCTGCCCTATAAGAGCACAAAACGCATGGTAAACGAAGAAGGCAGAGAAGTGCCCGTAATGCACGCCTGTGGTCATGATGCACACGTGACTTGGATGCTTGGTATTGCTAAGCAAATGGTGGCTCTAAAAAGTAAATGGTCTGGAACACTGGTGATGGTTGGTCAGCCAGCAGAAGAAAACGGCTTTGGAGCTATTGAAATGTCAAAGGAAATGTATAAAAAAGGCGTGCCCGTTCCCGACTATTTATTGGGGATGCACACCGGTCCTGCTCCTGTAGGAATGTACCAAAGCCTGGAAGGAGAAAGAATGGCTGGCGCCGTACAATTAGATGTTACTTTCTTTGGCCTTGGTGGTCACGGTTCTACGCCTGAGCAAACAATTGACCCAGTTGTGATGGCAGCAAATGCTATCCTTCAGTATCAAACCATTATTAGCAGAAATATACATCCTCAGCATCCTGCTGTTCTTACTGTTGGGGCTGTAGAAGCAGGAATTGATAATAATGTCATACCGGCCCGGGTATTGCTGAAATTGAACTTAAGATGGTATCATAGGGCTGACAGAGATTTTATGATAGAAAGAATTAGAAAAATTAATGAAGGCATCGCTGTCGCCAACGAATTACCCTTAGACAAGTACCCAACTATATTGATCAAACAGGATTTGGGTGTACTAAAAAACGATGCTTTGCTAACGGCTAAAGTGAATACTGCTTTAGAAAAGATTGCTGGCAGCGGAATGAATATAGAAACACCCCCAAATATGGGTTCAGAAGATGTGCAGGAATTGCTAAGAGACTATCCCAATGTGCCTTACACTTACTTTATCGTAGGTATTGCCAACAGGGATTTATACGCAAAAGCATTGAAGGAAGGAAAGAAATATCCATTCTCCAATCATAACCCTGATTTTTGGGTTGATTTAACTGCAATACCCCTTGGGACACAATTAGGTCTTGCGGCTGTTTTAGAAGTTTTTCACAAATGATACCGCAGACAATAAGAAAATAACATTGCCACCAACAGCGGTTTGGCGTAATGGCGGGTGCAGTTCTTCGATTGAACTTTTGTGCTAAAAATTCGCCACTACGCCAAGCCGCAAACCGTTATAGTCGCACCAGAGTGGTTATGAACAAAGCGGTTCATGCGACGACGGGCTTGCTGAATCGCTGAAACTTAAAAGAGATAAGACCATGTTCAAAAATTTTTGGTTAGTGAGGTGGGGTTAGTTCAGAACAACTTTTTGTCAAGCGGCCATTCGCCCTAAAATCACTTGAATGTTCGCCAGCAAGATCATGGATTCCGAACTTTTTGTTGTTTTTTCATGGTCTTTATCCAATCGTCGGAAGAAATTGAACCAGCCGAAAGTCCGTTCGTTGACCCAGCGTTTTTTGATGGGCACAAAGCCCTTGGAGGTTGGCGGACGTGAAGATATCTCCACCTCCACGCCGAGTTCGGAGGCGGCAAACTCGCTGAAAGCGCCGGCGTAAACCCCGTCCACCAGAATCTTTTTCAACCGGCCAAAGTGGGCCGAGCATTGTTTCAACAATTGAATGCCCATTTGACCGTCGGGCTTGTTGGCGGCACTGACCACCACACCAATGACGAGACCCAAAGTGTCCACCAGGATGTGCCGCTTGCGTCCGTTCACTTTCTTGTTGCCGTCAACGCCCCTTTCTTCGTGGACAAAAGGCGCTGCCTTAACAGATTGGCTGTCAATGCAGACAAGGCTTGCGCTGACCTCCTTGCCCCAAAAAAGCCGCTCCAGTTCGGCCACCCAGTCGTTCACCGTTTGCCAAACACCCTGGCGCGACCACCGATGAAAATAATAGTACACGCTCTTCCAAGGCGGAAAAACAGCGGGCAGGTTGCGCCACTGGCCACCTGTCCGGTGCAGGTACAAAATGCCGTTCACGACGGCTCGCAAATTATGTTTGCGTTTCCTTTGGCAGGGCAAAACTTCTTTCAGAACTTCCCATTGGGAATCGGTCAACTCAGTGAACTGGGTTTGCATAATTTTTAAGTTTTGGTCAACTCAAAATTACGCACCGATTCCCTTGTTTTTTAAAACAAATAATTTTTGAACATGGTCTAAAGCTTTTGGCAAGAGAATGAGGCGTTGAGAGAATCTCAAGGCCTCTCGCAAGAGGCGTTGGCCTGGAAGGCCGACTCCGAACTTAGTCAGATAAGTCGAATGGAGCGAGGCATCATCAATGCCGGGCTTAGTCAAGTTTTCAAGATTGCCCAAGCGTTGGAAGTACATCCAAAGGAGTTGTTCGATTTTGAATTGCCGAAGGAAGAATGACTCAATAGGCTTGGAAAGCCACTCACCCGCCAAACCGTTTCTGCAACTCCTCCAATTCAAAAGTGATGAAACAGCTCCGCCCCGACGGGCTGCTGAACGGCACGGCGCAAGCAAAGAGGCGGTCAATCAGGTCTTGCATTTCCGACACGGTAAGTGGCTGGCCGCGCCTCAAGGCGGCATTGCGAGCCATTGAGCGAGCCAGATTGTCCTGAGTGCCGAGCTCAAGTTCCAAATTGTCCTTGTATTGCGCCAGCACTTTTTCCAGCAAGGATTCTTCCGAGATGCCGCTAAGGTCGGCAGGAGTGCCATGAATGATGAACGCATTGCCCCCAAATGCCGCGATTTCAAAACCCAGCCGGTTCACTTCGTCGAGGATGTCGCACAGCAGGGCTGCGTCGGCGGCGGGTAGTTCCAGCGTTTTGGGGAACAGCATTTTCTGTGTGGCGACGGGCTGGTTGCCCAAGGCATCCAGGTATCGTTCGTAGAGAATGCGTTCGCTGGCTGCTTGTTGGTCAATGAGCAAAAAACCCGATTTGAGGTGGCTCACGATGTATTGCCCGTGAATCTGATACGGCTCTTTTTGGCCTTTTGAGAAAGAGCCGGCATCGTCGTCCATGGTAAAGTTCTCGGCACTACTTCTGATTTCAAAATTGAGTGCGGACGCCGTCTCAACATCGCTATTTTCCGTAGCGGGGGCATTTTTTTCTACTGTCTCCAATCCTTCGTAGAGGCGCTGCCAGTGGCGCAGGTTGTCGTCGTGTCGGGGGTCGTTGTCGCGGCGGGGGCGGTATTCGCCCACCGAAGCTGGGCGCTCCGCTTCGGGTCGCAAGGAGGGGATGCGTGTGGGCGTGGCTTGAAAAGCAGGCTCCTGTTCAAAATCGAGCGTCGGGGTGACGTTGTGGCTGCCCAGCGCGTGGCGGACGCTGACTTTCAGGTAGTTATAGACTAATTTTTCGTCGTCGAATTTGATTTCCTGTTTGGTGGGATGCACGTTGATGTCAATGCGCATCGGGTCAATGTCGAGAAAAAGGACATAGAGTGGGAAGGTATCGGAGGGCAGCAAATCCTCGTAGGCGCTTGCCACGGCATGGTGGAGGTAGTTGCTTTTGATGAATCTTTTATTGACGAAAAAGAGCTGCTCGCCCCGCGCCTTTTTGAAATAGTCTGGTTTGCCTACGAAGCCGCTTATTTTCAAGATGTCGGTTTCCTGCTGCACGGGCACGAGTTTTTTGTTGACGATTTCGCCAAAAATCTTGACCACGCGCTGGCGCAAGTTGCCGGGCGGGAGGTGAAAAATCTCTTGGTCGTTGTGGTGCAGGGAAAAGAAGAGGTCGGGGTTGGCCATTGCCACCCGTTGAAATTCGTCGAGGATGTGGCGCATTTCCACGGGGTCGCTCTTCAGGAAGTTGCGGCGAGCTGGGACGTTGAAAAACAAGTTTTTAACCGAGATACTTGTTCCGGGAGGGCATTGGCAGGCCTCCTGTGTTTTCACGGAGGAGCTCTCCACCACGAGGCGTACGCCCAATTCGTCGGTGGCGCGGCGGGTGCGCATTTCCACTTGCGCAACGGCAGCGATAGAAGCCAATGCTTCTCCTCTGAAACCCATCGTATTGATGGCAAACAAGTCTTTGGCTTCTCTGATTTTGGAAGTGGCGTGGCGCTCGAAGCTCATGCGGGCATCGGTTTCCGACATTCCGCAGCCATTGTCAATTACCTGAATGAGGTTTTTTCCCGCGTCGCGTACGATGAGTTTTATTTGAGTGGCGCCTGCGTCAATGGCATTTTCCATCAACTCTTTCACCACTGAGGATGGGCGTTGCACCACTTCTCCGGCGGCAATTTGATTGGCCACATTATCCGGCAACAGTTGAATAACGTCGGTCATGGTCGGGAGCGCGTCCGTAGTTTTTGTTTGTTTGCAGCTCAAGGAAGACGCGCGTTTCTGGCAAAGATACCGCGATTTTCGTTTATGTTCGGGTAGTTTATTGCTTTCGGCGGCTGGTGTTTCGAGGGTTTGTTTTTTAAAAACATTCTGAACACGCGAAAAAATGGGGCTGTCAAGTGGATTGTTGGGCAGGCTTTATATTTTTGCCGGACTTTTTTGCATCACCACAATACGGATAATTGACATGGACAACATCCAAAACTCTCGCGGCAAGGGCTACTGCATACTCTACCTCTTTATGGGTCTGTTTTTCTTCGTGGCGCTGCTTTTGTTGCTCTACAATCGCAATTTCATTCTTGATTTCCCCAAATAATTATTTGATTTCCATTGGTTTAAAGGCGAAAGCCGCAAGAGTGTCCCCAACTCTTGCGGCTTTCTGTGTTTAAAAAACAGGTAGTCGCGCGGGGCATTTCCCTGCTATTTTTTCTTGTCTTGCTCGGCAAAGACTTTTTTCAACAAGGGGCTGTTGCGCTGTCCGACATCGGTGCGAATGCCTTTTTCCTTTTTCTCGACAAGGCTGAACATTCCGACCAACGCTTTCTTGGTGACGTGGTCGTCCAGCTCTGGGTTGGTCTTGGTGACAAGTGGAAGTTTGTTGTAGGCCGTGACGGCGTTGCGCCAGTATTCGCGTGCGTTCACTTTGTCCAGCGAGCTTTGAATGACGGGCAAAAACTCCGTGTAGAGCTGGGTGCTGGTTGTTTTTTCCAAATATCGGGTGGCTGCGTCCTGATTGCCCATGAGGATGTTGAGCGCGTCCTGAAAAGTCATTTTCTTGATGGCGGACATGAAAATAGGTTTTGCCTTGGTGGCGGCATCCTCGGCGGCGCGGTTCATGCGCTCTGTCAGGTCCGCTTCGATGTTGGTGAAGCCTGGCACGGTCTTGAGCTTGTCCACCACCACTTGGGCTTCTTCCGGGACGAGTATTTTGTACGGGCTTTTAAGGTAGCCGTCTTTGGCGGAAAGGAAGTCCACTGCTTCGCTTATGCCAGCGTTGAGCGCTTCTTTTAGGCCGTTTCCGGCTTCTTCTTGGGAAAGCCCGCCCCCTTTGAGGGCTTTTTCGGTTTTTTTGATTAACCCATCCAATTGGGCATTGCCAAGTTGGAGGGTCAGGAGGGCGATGACGAGCAAGAGTGATTTTTTAAGCATAGATGAAAGTGCGTTGTGGTATGGTTCGGGCTATAAACGATGAAACAGACGCAAGGCTACCACACGTCGGTTGGGATTAGCCAAAGATTAACAGCGAGTGTTTGCCAAAAAAGTCGGCGCCCAAATTTTGGTCACATCACCTGAAGGCCGTTACATTCGCGCAAACGAAGACCTCATGGCGTTCTGGATAAGCATACTCTCTTGGTTGGGCGTGGTGTACGTCGGTCTGTGCGTGGTGTTTTACTTCGCGCAAGATTTGTTCTTTTTTCGCCCCGAACGGCTGCCCAAGTGGTTTTCTTACCAATACCCCTTTCCATTCACTGAGGTCAATTTCGACATGGAGGACGGCGGTGTGGTGAACGCGCTTCATTTTCGCGTGCCCAATAGCAAGGGGGTGGTTTTTTATATCAAGGGCAACTCGCGCAGCATCAAGGGCTGGGGCAAGTTCGCAAAGGACTTTGTGGGCAAGGGCTACGATTTTTTCATTCTCGACTATCGGGGGTTTGGCAAAAGCAAGGGCCGACGCACGGAACAAATACTATATGCCGATTTGCAGCAGGTGTACAAATGGCTGGCTCGCGAGTATGGCGAGGAGCGCATCGTGTTGTACGGGCGTTCGCTCGGAAGCGGGTTGGCCGCTCGCATCGCTTCTTGGAATCAACCGCACATTCTCATTCTTGATTGCCCTTATTATTCGTTTCTCTACCACATATCACGCTACGGGTTTATTCTGCCGATTCGTTGGCTGCTGCGCTATCATATCCGAACCGACCGTTTCATCAAGAAGGTTCAATGTCCCATCCATATACTGCATGGGGTGAAAGACCGGCTCATCCCGTTCCGTCAGAGCGAGATGCTCAAAGCCCTTGTGCCGGAACAAATCACCCTGCACCCCATCAGCGGGGCAGGTCACAACAATTTGCCCGACTTTCCGCTCTACCACGATTTGCTCTACGATATACTCCACGCCGAAATAGAAGAGGCGACGCGAATGCGGGCCTGACGCTTCGTATCTTCGCGCCATGTCCTTCCCCATTCTTTATTCCGACGAGCATTTTGTGGCCATCAACAAACCACCGGGCTTGCTCATGCACCGCACACGCATCAGCGAGGACACGGTGTTCGTGGTGCAGCTGCTGCGCGACCAACTCGGACTGCGCATATTTCCCGTGCATCGTCTGGATAGGGCTACCTCCGGGGTGTTGATTTTTGGGAAAACGTCAGAAGCGGCGGGGTGTTTGGGAGAGCAAATGATGGATAAGTCGGTCACCAAAAAATATCTGGCGATAGTGCGCGGCTGGCCACCCGAAAACGGAACAATTGACTACGCCCTAGACGACCCCGATAGTGGCAAGGGCAGGCTTCCGGCAGTGACCCACTTCATGCGGCTTGGCATGTCGGAGATAGATGCCCCCATAGGACTGCGCTACAAAACAGCGCGTTTTTCGCTGATGGAGGCACAATTGGAAACGGGACGCCGACACCAAATCAGGAAACATTTTGCTCACCTCAACTACCCGGTCATCGGCGACACGCGCCACGGCGATGTGAAGCAGAATACCTATTTTCGGGAAGTATTTGGCATGAAACGTATGTTGCTCCATGCAGTATCGTTGGAGTTTCGACATCCGTATTCCGAGTTGCAGACGGTCGTTCGAGCGTCGGTGGATGCAGAATTTGAGCGAGCGCTGGGCATCACGGCGCTGAGTGATTTTTTGCCAGAAGGTGCTCGCGTCAACCCTACCCTTTCGTAATCAAATTGTTTGTCGTTGTTGGCATTCCACCAACAACACTTTGTTCGGGCTGCCCGGCGAAGGGCAATCTGTTGTCCAGTTTTTGGGGAGCACTTCAACGCCCCCCCAAAAAAACCTACAAATACCCCTTCACCGCTTTCACCGCTTCCTCCAGTCCACTCGCATCGCTGCCTCCAGCCGTAGCAAAAAACGCCTGTCCGCCGCCGCCGCCGTTAAGATGCTTTTGGGCGAGTTCGCGGACGATGGTGCCTGCGTTCAAACCTTTCTCTTTCACCAAGTAGTCGCTGATTTTGACGGTCAGCAGCGGCTTGTCGTTGGCGACGGAGCCGAATGCGATGACGGCGTTTCCGAGTTCGCGGTCGAGTTCGTAGGCGAGCGTTTTCACGGCGTTGGCATCGCTGAGCGGGAGTACGGCTGCGATGTGCCGAATGCCATTCAGCACCACAACTTTGGAGCGGAGGCTGTCACGGAGACTGTTCGCCTGCTCCTGCACGAAGCGTTCGATTTCTTTTTGCAAGCGTTTGTTTTCCTCCTGCAAATCGAGAACGGCCTTCGAGGGGTCTTTCGGGTTTTTGAACGCCGAGTCATAGACTTCCAAGCGCTCCAATTTTTGTTCGATAAATGCCTCCGCTCCGGCAGCCGTCACGGCTTCCACGCGGCGCACCCCGGCGGCGACGGCGCTTTCGGCGGTGATTTTGAAAAAGCCGATTTGACCCGTGCGCTGCACATGGCAGCCGCCGCAGAGTTCGCGGGAGAAGGCCGGGTCAAACGTAATCATGCGCACCGTCTCGCCATATTTTTCTCCGAAGAGCATCATCGCGCCAGCCTTTTTGGCTTCTTCGATGGGCAGTTTTCGGGCTTCTTCGAGGGCGATGTTCTCGCGGATTTTTTCATTCACAATGCGCTCCACGCGGGCGATTTCCTCGTCGGTCATTTTTTGAAAGTGTTGAAAATCAAAGCGCAAAGTCTCGTGGTCGAGGTAAGAGCCTTTCTGCTGGACGTGCGTGCCGAGCACTTTGCGCAGCGCGGCATGGAGCAGGTGCGTGGCCGAGTGGTTGTTCTCTGTGAGGCGGCGTTTCCAGCCGTCCACCGTGCATTCCACCGTGCGGTCCATCACGAATTCCGGCAGTCGGTCCACAATGTGGATGACGAGGTCGTTCTCTTTTTTGGTGTCGAGCACGCGGATTTTCTCGTTGGGGCCGAAGGTCATGTAGCCCGTGTCGCCCACCTGACCGCCGCCTTCTGGGTAAAAAGGCGTTTTGTTTAGCACGATTTGATACTGCGGCTGGCCTTTGAGCATGACCGTGCGGTGCTTGACGACTTTTGCATCGTCCACTTCGAGTTGGTCATAACCCACAAACTCAAACTGGTTGATATCGCGCAACACTGTCCAGTCGCCCACCTGTTTGGCGGCATCTTTGCGCGAGCGTTCTTTTTGTTCCTGCAAAGCGGCTCTGAAACCTTCCTCGTCAACCGTCCAGCCTTTTTCGCGGGCGAGCAATTGGGTGAGGTCGAAAGGGAAACCGTAGGTGTCGAACAATTCGAAGGCTTGCTGACCGGATATGCCCCTCTCTCCTTTTGGAGAGGGGCTGGGGTCGAGGCTTTCGATGCGTTTCAAGCCCGACTCAAGCGTCCGCAAAAAGCCTTTTTCTTCTTCCAACACCACCCGCGACACGAAGTCAACCTGCGCTTTCAGTTCGGGGAAAACATCGCGAAACTCCTCCGCCAAAATCGGCACCATACGATACATCACGGGGTCTTTTTGATTGAGGAAAGAGTAATAGTAGCGCACGGCGCGTCGCAGGATGCGACGGATGACGTAGCCCGCGCCGGTGTTGCTCGGCAGTTCGCCATCGGCAATGGTGAAACTCACCGCCCGCAGGTGGTCGGCCACGACGCGCAGGGCCACGTCGCTTTTGAGCCATTCAGGGTTAATTCCGGGATAAGTGCCTTCGTAGCGATGGCCAGTCGCTTTTTCCAGAAAATGGAAAAGCGGTTTCCACAAATCGGTATCGTAGTTGGAAGCGACGCCCTGCACGGCGCGGCAGAGGCGCTCGAAACCCATGCCTGTGTCAACGGATTTGGCGGGCAGTTCTTCCAGCGAGCCGTCGGCTTTGCGGTTGAACTCCATGAACACGTTGTTCCAAATCTCGATGACGTTGGGGTCGTCGGCGTTCACGAGAGCGCGTCCGTCTTTTTTAAGTCGTTCAGCTTCGGGACGCAAATCCACATGGATTTCGGAGCAGGGGCCGCAGGGGCCTTGGTCGCCCATTTCCCAGAAGTTCTCTTTTTTCCCAAAAGCGAGGATGCGGTCTTCGCTCACGAATTGTTTCCACACGTCGAATGCTTCTTGGTCGAAGGGCAGTTTTTCCTTATCGTCGCCTTTAAAAACGGAGACGTAGAGGCGGTCTTTCGGAATTTTATAGACCTCCGTGAGCAATTCCCACGACCACGCAATGGCTTCTTTTTTGAAATAATCGCCGAACGACCAGTTGCCCAACATCTCGAACATGGTGTGGTGGTAGCCGTCGAAACCCACGTCTTCGAGGTCGTTGTGTTTGCCGCTCACGCGCAGGCATTTTTGGGTGTCGGCCACGCGGGGCGCGGGCGGTTTTTGATTGCCGAGGAAAAAATCCTTGAGCGGCGCCATGCCGGAATTGATGAACAGCAGGGTGGGGTCGCTCTTGGCCACGATGGGCGCGGAGGGGATGATTTTATGCTCTTTGGAAGCGAAAAAGTCGAGGAATTGGCGGCGGATGTCGCGGGAAGTCATTGTATTTTAATGTGCTAATATGCTAATGAGGGAATGTGCCAACGAAAAATGGCTTTTGTGCGGAATTGGCACATTGGCACATTGAATCAAATAGCACATTAAAAAAAGAGGCGCAAAGGTAGGGCGATTTCAAAACAAATTAGCGCCGCGCCGGAAGTCTGTTGGTTGCATCCGCCGATGTGTCGGAAAAAAACTACCCCTTGTGTTCGCCGTCGTCGGGCGGCATGGTGGCTTTTCGCTCCTTCGGAGCTCGACCTGCTTCTCGAAGCGCCTGATGAATAATCCATTCCAATTGCCCGTTCACGCTGCGGAACTCATCGGCGGCCCATTTTTCGAGTGCCGTGTATGTGGTTTCGTCCATGCGAAGAACGAATGATTTTTTTGATGCCATGATGTTTGCGGTTGTCGGTTGGCCTGAATAAAACAAGCACAGGGTTGACGAGGACGGACCAGCGTGAATGAAGATTGATTTGCTCCCAATGTGCAGTGTATCAATGTTCATTCACGCTGGCCCGCCCTCGTCAACCCTGCCTCAGGGTCAACATTTATTGATGCAAAGTCCCGGTGTTTAGCACGGGTTGGGCATTTTTGTCGCCGCAGAGCACGACCAGCAGGTTGCTTACCATCGCGGCCTTTTTTTCTTCGTCGAGTTCGATGATTTGCTTGCGCGACAGGTGCTCAAGAGCCATTTCGACCATACCGACCGCGCCCTCCACTATTTTGCTGCGGGCGGCCACGATGGCAGTGGCTTGTTGGCGCTGAAGCATGGCTTGGGCGATTTCGGTGGCATAGGCCAGATTGTTGATGCGGGCTTCGATGACTTCAATGCCCGCGATTTCCAACCGCTCGCTGATTTCGTGCGCCAGTTGATGGTTGATTTCATCGGAGTTGGCTCGGAGGGTCACGGTTGCCTCTTCGTCTTCGAGGTTGTCGTAGCTATACATCCCCGCGAGTTTGCGGATGGCGGCCTCGCTCTGGATTTTCACAAAGTCGGCGTAGTGTTCCACGGCGAAGGCCGCTTTGAATGTGTCACGCACTCGATAGGCTACCACCGCGCCTATCATGATGGGGTTGCCTTGTTTGTCGTTCACTTTAATGGTGTGCACATCAAGCGTCACGGCTCGTAGCGACACTTTTTTCTTGGTGTAGAAGGGGTTGGCGAAATAAAATCCACTGTCTTTGATGGTTCCGATGTACGCGCCAAAAAGTGTCATTACCCTGCTGCTATTTGGTTCGATGGCCAAAAAACCGGGGGTGATGAGTGCGATGTCGAGCACCAGAACGATGACACCGAGCGCGATTTGCTTGGTGACGACTAAGGCGATGCCAGCTGCCAACAGCAATATGCAAAGCGAGAGCATTACCCAACCAGATGTGGGCTTGATGGTCTTTTCCATGATTTTGGTCTGATTTTGATGTGATACTATTTTGATAGCAAATATAATCACATTAGAATCTTTTTGTCAAGAGGTGTGCACGAAAAAGACGAAGAACGTGGGGCGACAAGCGACAAACGCAGCAAAAGGCCGGATGGAAAGATGCGAGCTTATATGTGCCGCATCAATCGTTCAAGCCATTTTTTCACGACCGTTTTTTCGGAAAGATATTCAAACACGAGGTAAGAAAACAGGGCCACCGCGCCACCCAATAGGACATCAATGATGTAGTGATGCCGCGAATAAACTGCGGTAAACCAAACACCCGCCATAAAAACGGCAAACAGCACATTGAGCCATGTTTTTTTCAAACGCCAGCCGTAGAGCAAGCAAAGCACGGGATAAGCCGAATGCAAGGATGGTATCGCCGCAAATACGTTGGCGTTTTTCTCATACATGCTGGCGAAAAGGGAAATGCCGAGCAGTTTATCGAACTCAAGCAGTCCTGCGGCGTGGCCGGGTGTGCCGTGTAGCACCTCGAACCCGTATTGTTCCACATACCACGGTGGCGCGGCGGGGTAGAGGTAGTAGATGCAAAAGCCTACCAAGTTGGTGAAGAGGAATGCATAGGAAAATTTGAGAAAAAGCAGCTTGTCAGTACGCAGCAGCCAAAAGGCAAACATGAGTGGTATTGGCACCCAATTGAGGTAAAATAAACCTGTCAGAATATCCCAGAATGGGGTGTGGCGTGTTTTGAAGTACTCGTTGGGCGTGATGCGGCCTTCCGGCGTGTTCAGCCCGAACCACGCTTTTTCGATGTAGTATGGTTCGGCAACGTGGATTGGATTGACCTCAAAGTTCGGGAGCACGCGCATGGAATCGTAGATAATCCAATACGCAATGAAGGCTCCAAATGCCAGCGCGAAGCGCCGTGTGGTTGCGTGAGCGTAGTAGAGAGACAGCACGGTCACATAAAGAAACAGGTGCTCGGCGCGCCACCCCACAAAAAACCAGAACCATGCAAAATAGGCTGCTGAGCCAAAGAAAAGGGTGGAAAAGTGTCTCAAATCAAGGGATGAATTTCTCATAGATGGCTGCGCCCGTGCGAGGGTCTTTGCCCCAAAGCTCCACATACTCGACTTTTGGCGCGAGTGTAAACGTGGTGCTTTTGTCAATTTTCACGAAGATTCGTTCCAGTTTCATGTCGCGGCCACTCATGTTGAGGGCCGCATAAGGTTCCCCTTGGGCATCAAAGGCGAGGCGCAGTTTTTTCTTGGAATAACAAACCAATTGAAACTCATATTCCCCGACACCAGCTATCTTTTTGGTTTTGACCCCATAAGCAAAAGTTCTTTGCAAGTAGTTCAACCCCTGTGTGCTGCCGTCTTCGGCGTAGCGAATCCAGTAGATGTTGATAGGGTCGCCATTTTTAAATGCGTTTTTTCCTGTCACGTTGGCATCATACACGATGGTGTTCGTGTTGCCCGTGCGCTGGATATAAAACAGCCGGTGTTTGCCATTGGGCGGGGTGGGATAGTTTTCTTGCGCGGATGCTCTAATGCCGATGCAAGCCAACATGAGGAGGACGAGAGGCGAACTCAAATATGTGTTCATGGGGGACGCACGGTTTATTTGTTTTCCAATTTATCCAGCGCCGCCTTCGACTCTTGAAGTCTTTGAATAGCCGTCCAATTCGTCAAGATGGCGAGGACAAAAATGGGAAAGGTGAACAAAGTGATATTTTCAAAAATAGGAAAGTTGGTGCCGGGAATGGTGTATTTGAATTGGCCAGTGTAGTCGGCCAATAGGCCACACACCACCGCAGAAATACCAATCAGCAAAATGCGCTCGGGTCGCTGCATGAGGCCGCCTTTGCACTCTATGCCCAGCCCTTCTGCCCGCGCGCGCACATAGCTCACCATGATGGAGCCTATCATGGCGACGAACGCAAAGAGCGAGCTCAAGAAGTAGCTCTGCGCCACGAGATAGTAGCAGATGCCCAGAAACATGACCAACTCGCTGTATCGGTCGAGCACGGAGTCGTACAATGCGCCGAATTTGCTTTCCATCTTGCCCACGCGAGCCAGTCGCCCGTCAATCATGTCGAACAGCCCCCCGAACAGGATGATGGCGCCGCCCCACCCCACATAGCTCAAGTCGGTGCGTTCGTTGCCCCCTCCGGCGATGAACACGATGGTGGCTACGATATTGATAAGGAAGCCTATTGTCGTCACCACGTTGGGGGTGATGCCTGCTTTCAGGAGCAGGTTGATGAATGGGTTGATGGCCTTGTAAACAAGCGGTTGGCCTACGTCTTTCAGAAAGTTTGACATGACACACGCATTTTGTTTTTTTTATTGATATAGTCAACGCAAATCAGCCCCGTCCGCTTCACTTGGCCGGGCAAGCCCCTGAGTACAGGGTCTGACAAGGTGGTTTTGAACGAACGGTGCTCACAATCCTTTGGAAATCATGCAAATCAATCAAGGAAATCCCTGCCTTGCCAATGGGCAGGTTCAAATCCTCTTTAATCTGGGTATACTTCGCGCCGCCAAGTTTTGGGCATAGCTAAAAGCGCAATCTGTTCAAAATCACGGAGAGCGAGCATGGGTTCTGACAAATCCTAGCGAATCAAGGTAGAAAAATAGCAGAGGACTATGCCAAAAGTAGTTAAAATTCCAACTTGAACCGCATCCGAACGCCCATTTTTGAAATGCCGGGATTTTCGGTGTAAGTGAGGCGGCGCACCAAATCAATCCGAACAAACTTGAAGATATTGGCAATGCCGACGCTGGCTTCCACATAAGGTTTTTCGTCAAGGGTATATGTGATGTTGTTGCCGTCGGCATCCACCGGGAAAAGCAGCAGGCCATTTTCCGAACTGGGGCGGTTGCGAGCGTCCAGCCCACCCCAAAGCACTTTGGCCGTCACCACCTCGCGCCATTTCAATTTTTTCAGCAGCGGCACACGGTTGAAAAAGAACCCGCCGAAATTGTGATTGACATTGATGGAAACATATTTGTCACTGATGAACTCGAGAAAGTTCATCAGGTTGTACGATTCCAACTGATAGGCATAAGTTTGGTTGGCGCGATGCGCAATCAAGAGCGGGTATGGCACCTGTCCAAATATGCGACTTGCTTCCACGGTGGCCACCGTCCAGCCAAAAGGTGCCACAAAAAAGCCTTTGAAAATCTTGGCCGATACTCGATGATAGTTGTATTCGCTGCCGAGAAAATTGCGCACCCCTATCGCGTAGTCCACATTGAAAATGGGATATTTCGTCAAGAAGGGCGTACGATATGTGGCTCCCTGATAGAATTTTTCGTTGGGCGCATAGCGAAAGCCCGCGCTCAGCTCCGTGGTGTTCACTTGCTCTTGATAGAACAATCCATCTCGAAGCTCGTAGTCGAACTTCAAGATGCCCCCGGGCCGATAGCTGATGTTTCTGGCCGAAAACGAGTAGGTGATGCCATCCTGATTTTCGTTGATGTACTCTGCGCCGATGGTGCGGGTGTAATACATTTTATCATTCACGCCGCGCTTGAACGACAGCAGGAAGTTGTCTTCCTGAATGAAGCTCAGATTCTGTCCGGGAATTCGGACATCATCCTGATACCACAGTTTGAGCTGATTGAGTGGGAACCGCAGGGTTTGTGCGCTGCCAAAGTTGTAGTAGGCCGCCAAATAGCCTTTCAGCTTTTCGTCCTTGAAACCATACGCCGCGTAGGTCTCCAGCATGATGCGCTTGTGGAACTTCAAATTGGTGCGACCTCCCAGCCGCGCCCTGAAACCCTCGACCTGATTGAAGCTGTAAAAGGTGTTGGCGGGGCCAATGTCGAAGCCCCCGACGGGTGTGTAGCCTTCAAACAAAAACCTCACTCCTCCCATGATTCGGCGAAAAGGTTTGTGATTGTTCAGGCTATCCACCATTGTATAGATGCCCTGCTCGCGGGCAGAAAGGGTGTCGTGCCGATTTGTTGCCCAAAACTGGTCGTCTCTCGTGTCTGCCCCAACATCCCTGAATTGGTTCACCTTTGTGCGAAAAAGGGTGTCGGACAAAATTTCATTGACCCGATAGTTCTGATAAGAAGTAATTTTTCTTCCAAGAAATGAACGCGCATCGCTATTCTTGGTAAAGCCGAAATCCATAAATATTTCATCTTTTGATAGCATCAATGCGCTATCTGCCTCTGCCGTCTTTACCCAGTTGAACTCTTGATTGATTTGCATTTCGTTCACCCAGTTGAGGTTTGCGTCTCTCGGAATCCCCACTTCTATTTTGCGCAAGGAGTATGACGAGTCCAGCGCCACCCACATATATCCCATGAATCCCAAGTCGCTTTTTTGACGCGGCGCGAAGTAAAGATGCACGCAAGGCGTATTCATCAATAGTACTGTGTCGAGAATATAGAAGCGATAGATAGTGGGCGCATAATCGGCTATTGGGCTGATAAAATCCATCGTAACCAGATTGATGGCGTTTTTATAGAAATCTACTTCCTGATAGATATTTTCTATAGAGCTGGAAAGGCCTTGATTGTCCAAATAGCCGGGCAGGGTGGAGTTGCGCTCGCCTCGTATGTATTCTTTTTGTGCTTGCGGTATTTTCCGATAGTAAACATCCGATATTTTCTCCCGCAAAAAGAAGGGTAGGTTGACATCGCCAGTCACCCGGTTGGTGTCCACGTTGTCGAAAATGAAATTGATTTTGCGAAATAGAAATCCGTTCCGCATTTTATCCGTCACGTTGTTGATGGCGAATTGGACTTTCTCATATTTTTCAAACTGATAGAAATCAAGTGCCTCCTTGCGATTGCGCGACTTGTTGTCAATCACTTTCTGAATCAGCTCTACTGCTGGATTGTTCTTGTTGCGGTATTTGCCGGATTTCACCACCACCTCTTTCAAATCCGTCCCTGATTCTTCCAATCGAAGGGTTATCTCTGTCTTTTTGCCCTGCGTCACTTTGACTGTCAAAGATTGATAGCCAATATGTGTCACCGTAAGGGTGCTCACGTTCTCTTGCGTCTGCACCCGAAAATTGCCATTGATGTCGGAAATAGTGCCGAGGTTGGTGCCATCGAATTTGACGGTGGCATAAGGCATTGGCTCATCGGTTTTTGCATCCACGATGCGACCGCGCACTTCTGTGAGTGCTTGACCAAAAGCAGTGACATGGATGGCCGCAACAAGGGCAATTAGCCAATATCGCAGGCTGGGTTTTGCGTACATAGCAACAGTTTTGCCGAGATGATGGAAATATTGTGGCGTTTTCATCGCGGTATTGGACTTTGTTTGACGCTCAGAGTAACAGAGGGTGGGATGCGCCGGGTTCGGGCCTTCTCTCTGTGGCTTTGAGTCGCCGATTCCTGCTATCCAAACACAATTTTTTTGTTGAACAAAAAACCAAACAACCACACCGTCGTGGCAGTAACCACCCGTGCCGGCCAAGGCTCCACCCCCAAGCCCCCGTTCAGCAGCCACACGCCCGCCGCATTCAGCCCCATTCCGATAAAAATGCCCACGACGTATTTTATTCGTAGCACATTGCCATCGCGGTTTTTGGCATTTTTGAAAACCCACGAACGGTGCAACAAAAAAGCCACGACGGAACCCACCGAACGCCCCATCACGGTAGCTTGCACGGGCGTCGCTCCCAACAAAGTCAGCGCGGCATGAAACAGGGCAAAATCAGCGGTGGTAGCCGCAAGAGAGGTAGAGCCATACTTGCCAAGCAGCTGCGCTTGCCTCCGCAAGGGGCGGGGCAATGGCTGCTCGCCTGCCACTATTTTTTGTTTGTTCGTTATGTTGTCTCGTGTTTTCACCAATTGATGTTGAGAACCTGTTTTAGGTGTGGCATGACCTCTTTTGAGAACAGTGTCAAAGTAAAATCCCCATGAGCGGCCATGCCACACTTGTTCTGACAGAGTCGTGAGATGCTCTTGACTTTGAAGGGATTATAGATTCTATCGCACTAAAAATATGGTAGCGCGAAGCACAGGTTGACTAGCTGAAGCAGGATGTTCGCGTAAACGCCAGCCAGTACGTCGTCGAGCACTACCCCCCAGCCACCCGGTATGCGCTCTAACCGCCGCACGCCCAATGGCTTGGCGATATCGAAAAACCGAAAGAACAGGAAGCCCAGCCCAATGTTGCCCCATGTCAGTGGATTACCGACCAATGTCACCCACATTCCGACCATCTCATCCGCTACGACGCGGCTGGGGTCTTCGCCCCATTCGTCGGCAAACATATCCGCAGCACGCGCGCAGATGAAGCTGAGCGCGACGGCCGCCACTATGAGCACCAGCCTCGCCAAGTTGGAATCTGCCCACATCAGCGGCGCGGCGAGCAGGGCCGCCAGCGCCGCGCCCCAAGTGCCGGGCGCTATCGGCAGTTTGCCCGTACCGAAACCAGTGGCTGTGATGCGGTAGAAGTTTTTCATTTCAACTCATTGTAAATCAGAAACAAGCCTGCGCTCGGCGCATCAATGATGCGCGGGGATCATTTCCTCGTATTCCTTCACCAAGTCCTCATAGTAATTGAGGCCCAAGTGCGTGATGAGCTCCTCGCCCATTAGGTAGCGGAGCGTGTTTTCCAGTTTGCTCAGTTGTTTGAAAATATCGTGCTGTGGGGGCAATCCGGGCGCGGTTTGTGGTGCTTTGAAATAGAACGACAGCCATTCCTGAATGCCGACCATGCCAGCGCGTTGAGCGAGGTCCATAAACAACGCGAGGTCAAGCACGATGGGCGCGGCGAGGATGGAGTCGCGGCAGAGGAAGTTGATTTTGATTTGCATTCCGTAGCCGAGCCAGCCGAAAATATCTATGTTGTCCCAGCTCTCTTTGTTGTCGCCGTGCGGCGGGTAGTAGTTGATGCGAATTTTATGGTAAATCTCGCCGTAGAGGTCGGGCTGTTGTTCGGCGTTGAAAATGCCATCGAGCACACTGCCTTTGGAGACCTCTTTTGTTTTGAAATTTTCGGGCGCGTCCAGCACGGCTCCGTCGCGATTGCCGAGAATATTGGTTGAAAACCAGCCTTTCACGCCCAAAGCGCGGGCGTGAAGCCCCGGTGCCACAATGGTTTTCATCAGCGTTTGCCCGGTCTTGAAGTCTTTGCCTGCGATGGGTGTTTTGGTTTTGTGTGCCAGCTCGAGCATTGCCGGGATGTCGCAGCTCAGGTTGGGGGCGCCATTTGCAAACGGCACGCCACTTTTCAGGGCTGCATACACATAAATCATGCTCGGCGCGATGCGTTCGTCATTGTTGCGAAGTCCTTCCTCAAATGCTTCAAGGGTGGTGTGCACGTCGCTCGGTTCGGTGTAGGCCTCTGTGGAAGCGCACCACACCATCACCACGCGGTCGCAGCCATTGTTCGCTTTGAACGCTCGGATGTCGGCCATCAGCTGTTCGGCCAAATCCATTTTGGTGGCTCCTGTCTTGATGTGGGTTCCGTCCAGATTGCGGACATATTTTTTGTCAAAAACCGCTTTCATGGGGCTTATTTTTTGCAAATCCTCTTTCAAGGCCTCCACGAGTGGGCGTTCGAGCACTTTGGCTTCCAATGCTGCTTCATAGACGTTGTCGCTGTAAACATCCCAGCCGCCGAACACAATATCGTCAAGCCCTGCGAGCGGCGCAAAGTCTTTGATGAGCGGATTGCGGTCTTCGGTGCGCTTTCCGAGGCGGATGGTACCCATTTGGGTCAGGGAGCCTATTGGCAAAGCGATGCCTTTGCGTGCCGCGACAACGCCGGCAATGAAGGTGGTGGCCACAGCGCCCATGCCCGGGGTAAGGATGCCAAGCTTGCCCTTGGCGGGTTTTATTTCTATTTGTTTGCTCATGTTGTGTGTGTGTGTTTAAAGTGTTAGGAATTTTGAAAAACAGGCACCCTGACGGACTATTCCGCGTTGGTTGTTTTCAATACTTGCAAATCAGGGGTCGAATTGTCGGCCAAGGTGACGTTGCCACGCTCTTTTCGCAATATCCTTGAAAACAGGCCAACTTCTTGGCTGAAAAGGAAGGTCAGCCAAAGTTTGGTGTACGAGCCGTGATACAGCAGATGGTCGTAGAATTCGGGAGCGAGTTTTTTCAGCTTTGGCAGGTTGTGCCACGGAATGGATGGCATGTCATGGTGTTCGTTGTGGTATCCCACATTCAAATTGACGGGGTTGAGGCGACCATAGTAACTGTAAGTCTCCTGATTTTTGTCGAGCACGAGATAATGTTCCTGAATCCATCTGGCCCCCAGCGGATGGAATCCGATAGAAAACATGAAACTGAGGGCGAGATAGGCGAACGCTTTCCAGCCAAAAAAGTAAATGATGGCGATGTCGAAAGCGAATTGGGCCACCACGTTCAGAACGACCCACTTGTCCACGACGGCTACCTCGCGGCACCTCACGGTGCGGGCTGCTTGGAAAACGGGAAAAAACAGGAGCCACAGTGCCTTGCCTATAAAATAGTTGTTTATCAATTTTGCTTCCCAGCGCGAGGGAAGGTCGGCATCCAACTCATGCACCCCCTGAAAACAATGGTGCTTGATGTGGTAATTTTTGAACGAAATGGCGGAAGGGAGCAGGGTGGGAAAATTGGCGACGATGCCTGCTACGATGTTCCAGCGGGGGCTGCGAAAAATCAGGTTGTGCGCTGCCTCGTGGATGCACACGAAAAGTGTGTGTGACGGAAACGCTCCGACAAACCATGCCAAAGCGAGAATTAGCCACCAGCTTTGGTCGCGGAGCAGATAGGCCACCGCGACCTGAAACACCACGCAGGCCGCGATGATGACTGCCGTCCACGGGTTTTTTCCAATCAGATTTTTTACTTCTGGATGTGCTGCGATGATTTCACGGGTGCGGATGCGATGTGGCTCCGTACCACCGACATAAGTGAAATCCTGTTGATAAGCCATAAACGAGTGCGTATTGTTTTGCTTAACAAAAATATTGTTCGAGAATCCTGCCGCCTACACGCTTGCGTTGGGCGGTCGTTTTTTTAAAGCCAGTGGTTGTTTTTGTACCATTGGATGGTCTCTTCCATGCCCGAGTACAAATCGTACCGGGGCTGAAAATGTAAGTCCCCAAATGTTTCGCTCATGTCGCAAATCCAGCTTTCGGCAGCGAGCTCGGGCAACTTTTCGCGGTTGAGCGGCGGCACCTCACCTTTTATTTTGCCCGCGATTTCGGACACCCCCGCCACGATGCGCACCAGTGACAACGGCACTTTCAGCTGAATCGCCCGACGATTGGTGACGGCTTCAACGGCCTTGCTCACCTCCGTGTTGGCATACGATTTTCCATCGGTGACCAAGTATCGCTTGCCCGAATGTCCGTGCAAAAGGGCGGCGTACATCAAGCTCACCAAGTCTTTAACGTATATGAAGCTCAATCGCTGTGGTTGGGTGCCTATCTGGAACGCCCATCCTTTGGCAGCGAGTTTTATGGCGAGGTAGATGCCTTTTTCGCGCGGGCCGAACACGGCGGTTGGTTGCACAGCGGCCCAAGGAAAATCACTCAACGACGCGAGGTATTCCTCGGAAGCCAATTTGCTCTCACCGTAAAATGTGACGGGTCTCGGCGTTTGTCCGGGTTTCAAAATATGGTCGTACTGCGTTGGCCCCACGGCGGCTAAACTACTGACATAGAGAAACTTGTCGGGAGCCAACCCTTCTTTGCGCAGCGCGTCGACAAATCGTTTGGTGTTCTCGAAATTGGCGGCGAAGTACCTTTCTCGATTGGGTTCTTTGGTGCTGCCCGCGTTGTGAATGACATAATCGAATCGTCCGGCGGCGCTCAGTTTTTTTTGCAAGTGAGCCTCGTTGCCGAAGTTGAGTTCCACAAACCGAATGTTGGGGTCTTGCAGCCAACGCTTGTCGCTACTTGGCCTGACGGCAGCCGTCACCTCCCATCCCCGGCGCAAACCCTCCTCCACCAAAAAGCCGCCGATGAACCCGGAAGCACCGGTGATGAGTATTCGTTTCATAATGTCTTTTCGTAAATGCGGTATTTTCGGTACACCTCCCCTTTGATTTGAACAAGGGCGCGGTTCATCATGTCGTTGTTCTCCAAAATCCACGATGCTTCGGCGCGGCGAATGCCTTTGCTGAGACCATATTTGATGATGCGGACGTAAAAACAAACGTCAATCCCCAAGCGCCGATATTCTTTGAGCGTGCCAAGGGCGAGGATGCGAATGCTCTTTATTTTTTTCAAACCCAACAAAAACTTGACGAAGCCAAAAGGAAACAGCCTTCCTCGCCGGAGTTTGATTTGCACCTCGTTCACGTTCGGGATGGCAAGCGCCACGCCTATGATTTTTCCTTCTTTTTCTGCAAAATAAATCAAGCCTGGGTCAACAATCGCCTTCAAGTCCTTGCCAATTTGACGCACTTCTGCATCGGTCATGGGCACAAAACCCGTGTTTTCGGCCCATGAAGCATTGTAAACCGGCAGGAATTTTTCGATTTCCTGCTTGTAGTTTTTCATATTGACCTGCCGGATGGAAATGCCGCGTTCGGCCAACCGCGTCTCCAATTTTTCGGCAAAATCAATGACCTCTTCGGGAAGTCGCTCGTCGCGGAAATCGTAGCACAGCAAATCGGTCATTTTCGCAAAACCATATTGCTCCAAGAGCAGGACGAAATAAGCGGCGTTGTAGGGGTTCATCACGAATGGCGGCTCATCAAAATTTTCCACCAATAGGCCGACCACCTCGTTCGTGGAGAAACTGGCTGGGCCAATCATTTTTTCCAAGCCCTCTTGGCGTAGCCATTCCGACGCGGTGTCCAATAGTTTTTTGGCCACCTCAAAATCGTTGACGACATCAAAAAAGCCAAAGAAGCCTTCTTTTTTCCCGGTGAACTCGATGTGGTTGTTGTTGCGAATCGCCGCGATGCGCCCCACCATTTTCCCGTCTTTTTTTGCCATGAAATAGGCTGCTTTCGAGTGTTCCCAAAAAGGCGATTTTTGGGGATTGAGCAGCGTCTCTTGCTCCATGAACAGCATGGGGACGTAGTTGGGGTCCTTGGCATAGAGGTCGTGCGGAAAGTCAATGAACTGTCGGAGTTGCTTTTTGGATTCGACTTTGCGGATGTCAATCATGCCCGAAAAAGGGTGGTTAGGAATTTGATGCTCAACGTTTTTTAAGAATTACACCTGCGTCTGAAAAACTTCGACTGGCGCTTCTGAGCGGTCGCTGCCGATGATGCCAAGCTTCACGGCATTGCTGTACATGCGGTCAATGGCGCGGTCAATTTGCTCTATGCTGTGCGTAGCCATCAGCGAGAAACGGATGAGCGATTCCTCGCTGGGCACTGCGGGCGACACAACTGGATTGATGAACACGCCCGACTCGAAGCAGGCTGTGGAATACGCAAAGGTTTTGAGGTTGTCGCGCACATAAATCGGGATAATCGGCGACTCGCTCGGCCCCACCTCAAAGCCAAGTTCGAGGAATCGAGCCAGCGCGTAGTTGGTATTTTCCCACAGACGCTCCATGCGTTCCGGCTCGTCGCGCATGATTTCGAGGGCAGCCATCACACTGCCTGCCGCGGCAGGCGTCATGCTCGCGCTGAAGATGAGCGCTCGAGAGTGATGTTTCAAAAATTCGATGACATCGCGGCTTGAAGCCACGAAGCCGCCCAGCGAGGCCAGTGATTTGCTGAATGTGCCTGTCTGGATATCCACTTGGTCGAGCAGGCCAAAGTGTGAGCCAGTGCCGATGCCGCCCTGACCGATGACCCCAATGGCATGGGCATCGTCAACCACTACCACCGCATTGTGCCGACGCGCAATGCGCACGATGTCGGGGAGTTTGGCGATGTCGCCTTCCATGCTGAAAATGCCATCCACGATGACATATTTGAGGGCGGCAGCATCAATGGCCGACATCTTCTTTTCCAAATCTTCCATATCGTTGTGGCGGAACTTCTGCACTTTGGCAAACGAAAGCCGCGTGGCGTCAATGATGGAGGCGTGCACGCGCTCGTCAATGAGAATGTGGTCGTGGCGACCTGCCAATGGCGCTATGGCGCCCAGGTTGGACTGAAAACCTGTGCTATACAATAACACAGCCTCCTGTTTGAGGTGTTCGGCCAACATCTCTTCCAATTCGATATGGATGCGAAGGGTACCATTCAGGAAGCGGCTTCCGGCGCAGCCGGTGCCATAGCGGTCGGTGGCCGCTTTGGCAGCTTCTTTGATTTTGGGATGGTTGGTAAGCCCCAGATAGGAGTTGGAGCCAAACATCAAAACAGGGTTTCCGTTGATGATGACCTCCGTGTCTTGTTCGGAATCTATCTCACGGAAATATGGGTACCATCCTAAGGCGCGTACTTCTTTTGGCGCAGTGTATTGACGCACACGGTCGAGTAGGTGTTGGTTCATGTCTTGTTGTGTTACGGTGAAAGAAATTTGGAGACCAGCAGGTTTGAGTTGAATGGGAAGACGGTTTCCGATGATTATTTTTTCCGGGTCAGATTAAAGGTTGTGCGAAACACATAGTCCCACAAAGGATTGCTCACACCGAACCCGCGGTCATTTTCTTGATAATGGTGTAGCATGTGATGATGCTTGATGCGTTGCCAAAGTGGATGATTCCAGCGGAGGTGGTGTATTGCGTAGTGCATGGTGTCGTAGCAAAGATAGCCCGCCACGAAGCCTGCAAAAAAGGGGAACACGATGGGCCTGCCCAACAATGCCTGAAAGCCAAAAAAGAACAAAAAGGCCAAGGGGATGCTCACACTTGGCGGCATCACCAAGCGGAGACGGTCGTTGGGATAATCATGGTGCACACCGTGCCAAATAAAATGAAGACGCTCGCCCCAACGACCGGGAGGAATCCAATGGAAAACAAAACGGTGCAACACATATTCCGCAAAGGTCCAAGCGAACAACCCCAAGAGGAACAACCCCGTCAGGGTAAGCCAATTGCCCGGCCATTGCCAAAGCAACCAGCCTATCACGGGCAGATAAATGATAAGCGGCACAGAAAAATGTACTTTGGAAAGCGCTTCCATCCAGCTGGCTTTAAACATTCGGATGGACTCGGTCGAGTTGGATATGAATTTTCTTGATTGTTCTTTCATTGCCATTTGTCAGACGATTTGCAGCAATTATGGATAAGAGAATCGCGTGGGTCTTTTTCCGCCGCAAAAAAACTGTGAGGAGGATTGGGAGCCAGTTTGTGCTTGCACCGCGCGTTTGCGGCAAAAGGACTTGGCTCGAAAAATGGCTAATCTGGTAAGGTGTCAGGTGTGTTCGTTCGCGTTTTCGGGATAAAGGTACGCTGCACAGCGGATGGATTGTTAGCGCCAAAAAAAAATTAAACAATCGTTTAAAAAAATGACAGTTCAATGATGTTCCGTGTGTTGCCAAAAAGAACGGCGCTGCAAGGTGTTTACCTCGCAGCGCCGTGTCATTCAGTATGTTATCGAACCTTAGTAGCGGTAGTATTCCGGCTTGAAAGGCCCTTCTGGATTGACCCCAATGTACTCTGCTTGGTGGGGGCGCAGCTCTTCGAGTTCCACGCCAATTTTGGCAAGGTGGAGGCGTGCGACTTTTTCGTCCAGATGCTTTGGCAGCATATACACTTGGTTGTCGTACTTGTCCGCGTTTTGCCAAAGTTCGATTTGGGCCAATACTTGGTTGGTAAAGGAATTTGACATCACAAAGGAGGGGTGGCCTGTGGCGCAACCCAAATTGACCAATCGTCCTTCGGCCAACACGATAATGTCGTTGCCGTCCACGTTGTAGATATCTACTTGTGGCTTGATGTTGACTCTGGTCTGACCAAAGTTGTCGTTCAGCCAAGCCATGTCTATTTCATTGTCGAAGTGCCCGATGTTGCACACGATGGTCTTGTCGTTCATCATGCGGAAATGTTTTTCGGTCACGATGTCGCAGTTGCCGGTAGCGGTCACGATGATGTTGGCGCGCGGGATGGCATTTTCCATGCGTTTCACCTCAAACCCGTCCATTGCTGCCTGAAGGGCGCATATCGGGTCAATTTCGGTGACGATGACACGCGCACCCGCGCCGCGCAGCGAAGCGGCGGAGCCTTTGCCCACGTCGCCGTAGCCAGCCACTACTGCCACTTTTCCGGCTATCATGATGTCGGTAGCGCGGCGAATCGCGTCCACAAGGCTTTCCTTGCAACCGTACTTGTTGTCAAATTTCGACTTGGTGACGGAGTCGTTGATATTGATGGCAGGGAGTGGCAGGGTACCTTTGGCGACTCGCTCATAAAGGCGATGAACGCCAGTGGTGGTTTCCTCTGAAATGCCACGAATGTTTTGCACGAGTTCGGGATATTGGTCGAGCACCATATTCGTCAGGTCGCCGCCGTCGTCGAGAATCATGTTGAGCGGTTTTCCATCTTTGAAAGCAAACAAGGTCTGTTCGATGCACCAGTCAAATTCCTCGGCATTCATGCCTTTCCAAGCATAAACCGGGATGCCAGCGGCAGCAATGGCGGCGGCGGCGTGGTCTTGCGTGGAAAAGATGTTGCACGACGACCAAGATACTTCTGCGCCTAGCTCGACCAATGTTTCAATCAGAACGGCGGTCTGGATGGTCATGTGCAGGCAGCCTGCGATGCGAGCGCCTTTCAGGGGTTTGCTTGCGCCGAATTCTTGGCGCAAGGCCATGAGACCCGGCATTTCGGCTTCGGCAAGCTGAATTTCTTTGCGGCCCCAATCGGCAAGGGCGATGTCTTTTACTTTGTAAGCGGGGCGAGTTTCGGTAGCAACAGCCATTTTTTTGAAAATGATTTTAGTGTGATAAATGATGTGATGGGGAGGCAATTATTTCGTGGTTGGGCGAATCGAAACACCCAAACAAAACATCGTTCGGTTTGGTTGTCGAAAAAGAAGTGCAAAGGTAGGGAATTGTTCGCCGTTAGGCTTGGTTTGTGCGACGATTTATACCCAGATTAACGAGGAATTAAGGATGAGCTTGGTTTTAAGTGGATTTCGATGTCCACCTTGTCGAAAACTTGACCACGCGAAGTGAAGCATGGTTGAACATGGGAAAAGGGTTTGACAAAAAACTTGCCAACACCGCTTCAATTGCCTTCCAATACCCTTATCTCGACTCGCCTGTTTTGTTCTGATTCTTCGGGGGTCTTAGGTTTTGGAAAGAGCATTTGCGTGTTCAAATAGCCTTTGTAGGTCAGGCGCTCGGCAGGGATGCCATTTTTCAGCAAAAAATCATAGATACGCTTGGCACGTCGCTCCGACAGGCTTCTGCGCCACTCCGGCTCTTTCGACATATCAAGGCCAGGCCCGTTGATATGTCCGGCTATTTCCACTTTCAGGTCGGGGTTCATTTGCATGAATCTGAGGATTTTGGGAAGCTCTGGCTCGGAGGCTTTCAGCAGGATGTCTTGGTCGCCAGCAAAAAAGAGGTCTCGCAGGATGGCGGTTTCGCCAGATTTTGCGGGAGGCAGCTCGATATTGGGATTGACTTTATATTTTTCGTAAAGTTCGGGGCTGCCGAAAATTTTAGCCGTTATGGTTTGAAAAAAATAGTTCGGGGCGATTGCCTCGATTTTGACCACCGAATCTTTGGGCAGACGAACGCTGTAGTAGCCTGCGCTATCGGTCTGCGTGGAATCTTCTCTTGTTCGAGAGCGAAACACGACGGTCGCCTCCACTCCTTTGCCTGTGTCTCGGTCTTTTATTTGACCGGAAAAAGTCGTCATCGGGACGGCCAGCATTATTTCGAGTGTGGCGCGTCGATTTTTTTGCCGGCCTTCTTCTGTGGCGTTGGGGGCGACTGGTTGGCGCTCCCCTTGGCCAGCAACTTCGATTTGAGGAGCGAGAAGGCCACGTTGGAGCAGCTTGGTTCGCACCGCCGTGGCACGGCGTTTCGACAGGTTCTCATTGGCGGTGGGCGACCCGATGGAATCTGTGTGTGCCGTGATGCGGATATGCAAATACTTGGGTTCGGCTTTTAGTTGAGCGACCAATGAATCAAGCACCCGATTTGCTTCGGGCGTAAGGTCGGCTTTGCCAAAATCGAAATATACTTCGGCACTTTTGGCTGCGTATAGAGAGTCGAAAATGGATTGGGAGAAGCCGGCGTTTGTGCAAACCAATAGCAACAAGACAGAGGTGATATTTCTCATAGAGCGGTCATTTCCAATATGGGAAAAGATTTGAAAAGGGTGCAAAAAGCCGCCATTTTGCTGCAAACGGTTCTCCGTGGTTGTTCCTCTCTCACTCTTCTGGGGCCACCTCCACCTTGTATCCCTCGCGCCGGAGAAGCGCCACCACTCCGTGTTCGCCCCCCAAGTGCCCGGCGCCGACGGCAAAAAGTGTGGGTGTTTCCCGCATCATACGCCCCATGATAGGAATCCAATTGTGGTTGCGATTTTTCAAAAGAATATCCTCGTAGCCACCCATGCCATATTGAGCATCGCCAATCATAGCTTGCATGGCACCGATGTCTTGGTCGCGGTAGAGTTTGAGCATTTTTGCCAACTCATTTTCACCGCTTGGATTGTCCTCGGTCGTGCGCAAGCTTTCCACCAACATCTTGGCTTGCGTTTCGTAGGGGATGCTATCAAAAATCGCCATTTGATAGGTCGCCGTCTCCAAGCCGGCGGTCTCGAGGTTGCGGCGACGGGTCATGCGGTAGAGCTCCATCTCCACAGAAGTCATCCGACTATTTGTTGCCGTGCCGCTATCATCGTCGGAAGAGAAGAGTGTGCTGAGAAACATCGGTTTCATGCGCTCAAACATACCGCCCGGCAGCCCCTTTTCCTTCATTTTATCTTTAACATAGTCGTAGTCATCAGTAGGCAACAGGTCTTTTAGTGTCTTGCCGCCAGCCATGAATGCCTTGCTCATCAGACCGATTTGTGTCCGAAAATTGGTCATTTCTTTCATGTCTATCTCAAAAGCCACGCGCCTCACGTTGTCCAGTGCCTCGCGAGCAGCAGGTGGAAGCTGAAATTCGCTTTTCGGAATGAGGTGAATGGTGCCGTAGAGGTAGGATGGTTTTTTAAGGCCGTTCCCGCTGATTTTCCAAACCAAGGACTTTTCGTTTGGGACGATTTTTTCAGGGTGATAAACGGCTTTTTTTGAGGTGGCACAACCGACACCCACCAGCACCGGCAACAACCAAAACAGGTATTTTTTCATGTTTACTTTTTCAACGTAATTTGCGCTGCCACTGCTTTATACCTCGCGCCGCCAAGTTTTGGGCATGTCCACAATCGCAATCTGTTCAAAATCAAGGAGAGCAATCATGGCCATCTGACAAATCTTGGTGAATCATGGTGTAAGCATGACCGAAATCGCTATTTGTTCAAAATCACGCTCATCTGAAAAATCATGGCGAATCATGGTGTAAAACCGCCATTTCTCAAAAATGTTGGCGTTGCAAAGTTGCACAGCATACCGAGAAAAACAAAAGCAGCGCCGCTCGTTCGAGGCGCTGCCACAAATTTTCCAGTCTCACGGATGTATACCCAGATTAAAGAGGATTTGAACCTGCCCATTGGCAAGGCAGGGATTTCCTTGATTGATTTGTATGATTTTCAGAGGATTGCGAGCACCGTTCGTTCAAAACCACCTTGTCAGACCCTGTACTCAGGGGCTTGCCCAGCCAAGTGAAGCGGACGGGGCTGATTTGCGTTGACTATATCACTCTCTATTGATGAATGTATTCCTTGTATTCAATAGGATTTGTCAGACGGACAAGATTGCTCTCCTTGATTTTGAGCAGATTGTGCTTTTTGCCATCCTAAAAAAACTTGACGGAGCGAGGTGTATTTCAAAAAGAAAAGGACTCGCAAGTATTTGACGATACCTACGAGTCCTGTCTGCTTGTTGGTTTTTGAGCGTGTTGGTTTCTTTTAATTTTCGTACCGCGCACTCCGGATTTTTGCTCCTCCATCCACTTTTACCTGACTGCCAGCGTCGTTAATGACGACGGCTTCTTCCTTGGCAAAGAGACGTGCCTTCGAGCTGCCCGATGCGGTGATTTCCACGTTGCTGGCACGCCAGCTCACGGCCTCCAACGAGGCCCCATCATTCAGGCTGGCATCCATTCGGCCCCCTTCTCCGACCAGCTCTAATGAGCATTTGCCACTGAGCGAAACATTGAGCAAGTCGGCCACATCCAAATATGCCTTCACACGGCTATTGCCCGTTATTGTGATGGATGCGTCGTCCTCTTCAAAACCACGAATCACGATGTCGCCCGCGTTGTCTGCCACCAGCGAGGTCATCACAGGCGACTCGATGAAGACCTTTACGCCCGATGTCCCTCTTTTTTTGCTTAGTGTCAATTTTCGACCTGTCCGAATTTTTTCGATGGCATCAGCAGGTCCCTCGAAGCGAATTTTGAATTCATCTCCTTTGCGCATCTCCGTCTCGAAATCGCCCTCAAGGATGAAATGTTCGTAGTATTCATCGCTGCTGCTGTAGTCGCGGTCTCCGAATTGAGGGCAGCCTGTGCAGACCAGCCCCCGATGAGTCATGCGGAATACTTTTTCCGGCGAGCGGGAGATGTAGTTGCGCTCGTTGTCTTTGGAGTACTCGTCCAAATCAGCGGCGGAATGCCTGTATATTTTGTCATCGAACACGATGCTTTTGCCTACTGGCAATTCGATGTTCAATCGGATGCGTTGCCCACGCCATTTTTGGCCACTCGGTATGCCGAATGCTGTGGGTATTTTTAGGGTGTTGCCCACAATTTCGACCGGGAAAGAAATCTGTTCGGCATTGGAAGCTGCATCCCGGCTTGAAGAGCCTCTTGAGCGGCTGATTTGGGTGCAGCGAAACCTGCCATCGTCGCTTTTGCGCACGCGCACCTCTACCAAGCCTTTCATGTTGAATTGGCCATCGTCGAATGAAAAACCGTCGTCCTCGTCAAACCAACCAAAGGACTCCATGCCACGGGCAGACGGAGTGATACCTTCCACGCGCAAAGTGTCAGAAGGCAACCCAGACAAGTCATACGTCTTGGTAGAGCTTCCACCAGAGCGGTAATTTTTGGAGGCAACGGCGAGCAGCATAACTGCCGATATGAGGTTGATTGACCAAAAAACCCAAAGCCCGCCTTGCAACCAACTGGGAGTGCGTACCTTGAACAAAGCCCGAACAAACATTAAGGCCACGCTCAGTATCGGAATACCCAACAAGAAAAACATATTGGCAAAGCCCAGCCAAGTGACGCTGCCAGAGAATGGACTGAAATACTCGACGAATGGCGCTGCCACAAACAAGCCCCATATACCAGCCACCCACGACACAGCTAACCCAACAAACAAGGCTATGGCAACTATAGCGGCTATGGCGAGACCAAACTTGGCGATGAAGCGCACGACAAACCCAAACATCTGCCCTAAGACGGAGACTCCGTTCGATACGGCGTTGCCAAAGCTTTTGTCACTTCCGCCCGCGCTTTTTTTTTCCGCCCCCAACTCGTTGACCTTTGTGCTTAGCCGCTCGAAACTATCCTCGATTTCCTTTGCAATGTTGTCCACGTTTATCGGTTCCCCACGCATGGCCAAGCGGTCGGCAGCAGTCTTGGCGGGTGGCACAAGAATCCATAAAAGCAGGTAGGCTGGCATCCAGAAGCCTGCGGAGAGGAATGTGAGCAGCACAAAAATCAAGCGCATCCACACGGGGTCGTGCATACCAAAGTACGCAGATAAGCCAGAGCAGACACCACCTACCACTGTGTCTTCCTCGTCGCGGAACAGCCGCTTGCCCGTTTTCATGGTTTGTTTTTTAGCGCGGTTGCCGCTACCCGCTGTGCCGGAACGCTCTGCGCCGCCACCACCACTTTCAGTGGCTGGCTCGCCGCCGAAGTCTTCGGGCTTGCCCATTACCTCTACGGCAGCCTCCGCGTCGGGCAACATGACAATGGTGCGGGTACCCATGTTTTGAGTAATGATTTCACCCAACCTCGATTCTATATCGTGCACGATTTCGTCGCGCCCTTCGCTTTCGCTGAATCGTTTTCGGATACTTTCAAGGTAAGCCAAGAGGTATTCGTAGGCATCGTCGTCAATCGTGAGTGCGTATCCTCCGAGATTGATATTGAGTATTTTATTCATTGTTTAAGTCGGTTGAACGGTGACTTGTTTTTTACCCGCCTGTGCGATTGACTCGCTCAGACGGGGCAATTGATTGGGTTGCCGGGTTGGAGATTTGAGCAATCGGCCCGACAACTCAACCCGTTACGAATCGGGCGGCAATGGCTCGATTTTGAGGGGTTTGGGAGGAGCCTCCATTTTGCGTTTGCGTTTATGGTCGTTTTCCGTGGGGGCAGCAGCGCTACCTTTTAGGGTTTGGTTGACGGAGTGCACCAGCTGATGCCAGCCTTCGGTCAATTCAGTCAAAAATTGAAGCCCTTGCTCAGACACGGTGAAGTATTTGCGTGGAGGGCCTTTTTCACCCTCGCGCCAGATATAATCCACCAACCCATCGTTTTTTAGTCGAATCAGCAGAGGATACAAGGTGCCTTCCTTCACGATTAGGTTGGTCCATTCCAACCGTTTCATGATTTCCGGCGGATAGGTCTCACCCTCTGAGATGACTGCCAAGACGCACATTTCGAGTACGCCTTTCCGCATTTGAGCTTTCGCATTTTCCAGATCCATATTATTGTTGATTTGCTGGATTTTGATTGATGATTACCGACTGCTCGGTTTCGACAGCCCGATTGAGCCTTTTGTATGTTCGGACACCCGACTCACCAACATCTAATACTTCTTCTGTCTCGTTGAGTGCAGGCAAGCCGACTGGCAATAGCGATACGTCCAGACCGCTAAAGGGTTTTGCAGCGCCGCCGCTGCAAGCCGTGACTGCAAGCGACACGACGGCCAAAAAGAAGATGATGTGTTTCAGTTTTGCATTCATAGCTTATCAGAAAATTGTCGCCCCGACCCCAACCTGCTCCTCAACTCAGCGCAAGCTGGAGAGGCAATGTCCTTGTTTCATGGCACAAAAATATGGCAAGGGACAATACCTTGCAATACATAGAACCTATTTTAGCAAAAATATTTTTTTAGGAAACTACCTTGTTTGATGTTAATTTTTTGATTTTCAATTTTTTAGAAAATAATTTCTCTTACAAAATTTTTTAAAAAGAAGTACGCACTTTGGTGCTGGGGAAATGAAAGTGCCGAAGGCTCAAGCAATATAGACCGATGATGGACTTGTGTTGCATCGGTTGCCAGCCTTTGTCTCGCAGGGCGAGAAATCTTGAGCAAATGTCGGCACCGACCTTGCCGAGACGTTGGCATCCGATTGGCGTGGGAAATGCCAGTACTGGCGCAAAAGCCAATTGCTCTAAAATCCCGAGAAAATACCTGGATAGTTGACTAAATTTGCCTAATCGCCCGAAAAAACACAAGCGGAGGTGTTCGTTGTGCCAAATCCGGCGTATGACTTTATGTTTTTGAAAGCATCAGATGGGGGGATGCTCAGCATCTTTACCGTCGAAGGGAAGTTCGTCCATCAAACGTCATTCACGGCCGGGGAAAATAGGCTTTCGCTCAGCCTCCCCCCCGGGCTGTACTTTTTTCAATGTCGTCTGGAAAATGGGAAAGTTGTCACCCACAGAGTCGCCGTTCAGCATTGAAGTTTTTTTCTCCGAATCTTCAAAACTTGCTTTGCCATTTCGCCAAAGCCTCCTACTTTTGCCGCCCGATTTCCAAAACAGAAGTGGTAATGAACGCATTTGTCGCGTATTCCATCCCGATTCAGGGCTTAAAATTTGGAATGCACCGTTTTAATTTCAAGATTGACAGTGTGTTTTTCAGCCACTTCGAGGGGTCGCCTATTAAAGATGGCAACCTCCATTTCGACCTTCAACTCGACAAACGAGCCGATATGTTGGTCTTGGATTTTGTACTAAGCGGAACCGTAGAGGCAGAATGTGACCGTTGTACCGCCACGATTGATTTGCCCTTGGAAGCTGAGCGTCAGCTTATCGTCAAGTATGGAGAATCGGAAGGCGACGAAGAAGATGAGGTAGTGTTCATCGGCAGAGAGACGTCAGATTTCAATGTGGCGAAATACCTATACGAGTTCACCGTGTTGGCTTTGCCCATCACAAACACCTATGATTGTCAAAGCGAACCCCATCCGCCCTGCAATTTCGAGGTGTTGAAGTACCTGAGTAACAACGCCGATGAGGTAAAAACTGATTCAGTTTGGGACAAGCTCAAAGGCATCAACGATAATTAGTTAATAATGAGGAAGTAAGCAAAAGGGAAGATAAAGAGCTAAGGTTTTTTCTGAACCTCTTCTTTCCACTTTCTACCCTCTATCATAAAAGTAAGGTCATGCCAAATCCTAAATGGCGGCACTCCAAGCGTCGGAAACGCGCGCGCCGCACTCACTACAAATTGGAAGCGCCAAACGTCTCTATTTGCAAGACTACTGGTGAGCAACACCTTTTCCACCACGCCTATAAAGTGGACGGAGATCTGTATTATCGCGGGCAGGTGTTGGTGCCGGGCAAGCAACGCGCCGACGCAGAAGCGTAGCCACAGTTTCAAGCGCCCAGTTTTTTGAGGAGGCTCCAGTCCCGATTGTCGGGCGATGGGGCTTTTTCTGTTTATTTACACAAAGACTGAGACGAGCAGCACACTGTCAACCCAGTTTCAATTTCATCAAGTTATCTATGTCGAAACAAATCATCAACACTCCTGCTGCCCCGATGCCCATCGGCCCCTACAACCAAGCGGTTGCGTTCAACGGCCTGCTCTATGTCTCAGGCCAGATTGCCATCGAGCCAAGCTCTGGCGAACTCGTGCTCGACGACATAGAACGTGAAACGCGCCAAGTGCTGAACAACGTGAAAGCGATACTGGATGCGGCTGGGTCAAGCCTCAAGCATGTGCTGAAAGCCACGGTCTTTGTGCGCGACATCAATCAATTCAGCCGCATCAATGTTGTTTATGGCGAATTCTTCGAGCCATCTTTTGCCCCTGCGCGAGAGTTGGTGCAAGTGGTAGAATTGCCCAAATTCGTGAACATCGAAATCTCCGTGGTCGCCTCGTTGGCCTAAACGCTTCAACATTAAACAAGTATGAAAAACGTCCTTTCTTGTATCCAACCCACTGGCGACCTTCACCTAGGCAACTACTTTGGAGCGGTGCAAAACTGGGTACGCCTGCAAGAAAACTATCAATGCACCTACGGCGTGGTGGATTACCATTCCATGACCATGCCTTACAAAGCTGAAACGCTTCGCGAAAACACTTGGAAGATGGTGTTTTACCTCTTGGCTTGTGGCATCAAACCGGAGAACCTCTTCATCCAAAGCCTCGTGCCAGAACACGCGGAACTCTCTTGGGTGCTGAGTTGCCTCACATCTTACGGAGAGTTGAGCCGTATGACGCAGTTCAAAGACAAGAGCAAGCAATTGGAGGAAAAAAGTGGACAAGATGTTTTCGTGGGCGCTGGTCTATTTGTTTACCCCGTGCTGCAAGCAGCAGATATTCTGATATATCACGCGGACTATGTGCCGATTGGCAAAGACCAGCAGCAGCACCTTGAGCTCTCGCGCGACATCGCTCAACGTTTCAACCACCAATTCGGAAAAGAGTATTTCATTCATCCAGAGCCTTTATTTACCGAAACCCCTAAAATACTTTCTCCTGCCGACCCCAACAAAAAGATGAGCAAGAGCCTCGGCGAAAAGCACTACATCAATCTTTTTGGGGAAGAAGACCGCATACGCAAACAAATCAAGTCAGCGGTGACAGATACCGGCGAAACGAAGGCCGGAGAAATGAGTCCCGGCGTGCAGAATTTGTTTGAGCTCCTCCGCGCTTGTGGCCATATGGCGGCCTTTCAAAGTCTTATGGCTGACTACCACGCGGGCACATTGAAATATAGCGACTTGAAAGAAGAGGTGGCCAACTCGGTGGCTGGGTTAGTCAACCCTCTCCGCGAACGATTGTCCACCTTGCAAGCCGATAAGCGCAACGTGAAGGCACAAATTCAAGAAAGCAGTGCCGAAATCCGCAAACGAGCACAGCAGACCATGCGCGAAGTAAGAGAACTGACAGGATTGGCTTCATTGAAATAACAACATAGCTGGCTTATCCCCAAGCGGCATACATCTCTCGTGGTGTATGCCGCTTTTGTTTTTCCAAGCAATGCCTACATTTACCCCCGACATTTTCAACTTACTTTTTGTACATGAAAAAGCGCCACTCTCGCCGCAACTTCCTGAAAACCACCGCTAAAGCCGCCATCGCTTTCACCATCGTGCCGCGTCATGTGCTGGGCGGGGCAGGCCACATACCACCCAGCGACCGTCTGAATATCGCCTTCATTGGCGCAGGCGGAAAGGCCGCCGACAGCATCGGCAAACTCAAAGGTGCCGAGAGGCTCGCCGCTTTTTGCGATGTGGACGACCGCCGTGCAGCCGACACATACCAGCAGTATCCCGATGTGCCGCGTTTCAAGGATTTTCGCAAAATGCTCGATGCCGCCGGGCGCGACATTGACGCTGTGGTCATCTCGACACCAGACCACACCCACGCCGTGGCAACTTTGGCATCCATGCAAGCTGGCAAACACGTCTATGTGGAAAAACCGCTGACGCACAACATTCGCGAGGCACGAGCATTGTTGGAGGCAGCTCGAAAATACAAAGTCGTGACCCAAATGGGCAACCAAGGCGCCTCTATGGATTGCAATGCAGAATTGGCCGAATGGGTGCAAGCGGGCGCTATCGGCAAGGTCAATCGGGTACACGTTTGGACCAATCGCCCTGTATGGCCACAGGGTGTGCCTACCCCCGCGCCCGGCGAATCCATCCCCTCCGAACTTGATTGGGACCTTTGGCTCGGCCCTGCCAAAGAACGTCCGTTTAGTGCCCGCTATCTTCCCTTTGGTTGGCGCGGCTGGTGGGATTTTGGCACCGGTGCGCTCGGTGATATGGGGTGTCATCTCATTGACCCTGTCTATCGCGCCCTCAAACTCACTGTGCCGACGGCTGTGGAGGCCAGTGCTGCCACTGTGTGGTCAAATGATTTTCAGGAAGCCGACTACCCAGATAGCTGCCCGCCTGCCTCTATTGTCAGAATCGAATTTCCCGCCCGCGAAAAAATGCCCGCTTGCGAGCTGCTTTGGTACGATGGTGGCGTTCGTCCCATGCGACCAGCAGAATTAGGCGCCAACGAACCATTCGGGACATGGGACGGCGGCGTGCTCTTCGAGGGTACAAAAGGCAAAATCCTCTGCAACATATTTGGCGACAAAGCTACTCTGTTGCCCACTTCGAAGATGAAGGATTTTAAAAAACCAAAGCCAACCGAGCTGCGCTATTCCGCGCCCTCGCACCAAATGGTATGGGCCGATGCTTGCAAAGGCAAGGGCAAGACTTCCTCGCCCTTCGAGTACGCAGTGCCGCTCACCGAGGCGCTGCTGATTGGCAATCTTGCTGTGCGCTGTTACGATTTCAAAAAATTGAAACCCGGCAAAACGCCGACTTCATGGGCGCCTTACGACTACCCGGGACGTGTGCGGCTCGAATGGGACTCCGCCAACCTGCGCATCACCAACTTCGAGGAGGCCAATGCGTTTGTGGGAAGAGAATACCGAACTGGGTGGTCGTTGGCGGTATGACTCCTTGAAATATAGCGTACATTCTCGCACACGCTTGTCCGCTTTCGGACACGCAATTGCCTGGTTTTGTCAGTTAAAAAACTGACAATCAATTCACAAGCATTTCGGCACGAGGTATGAAACACAGTACTGGACTTTACCAACCAAGACGATACCCATGCTGCACAACTATCTCGTACTTGCCCTCAAAAACTTGCTGAAACGTCGCTTCGTGGCGAGTATCAACCTATTGGGGTTGTCAACGGGCATTGCCGTTTGTGTGCTGATTGGTCTATTTATACGACACGAAAAAGCCTATGACCGATTTCACGCAAAGTCGGAGCGTATTAGCCGCCTCAACACGACGATGAAATACCCCGGGGCAAGTGAGAGCACTATGCCATACTCTTCTTATCCGATGGGACCTTTTTTGGCCGAAACATTTGGAAAAGAGATAGAAGCCTTTTGCCGAGTGGTGCCCATTGACCAAGATTTCATTCTTCAAAATGACGAGCATCGAGCGACCATTCGACAAGTATTTGCGACCGACAGCACATTTTTCCAACTATTCGATTTCAAATTTTTGCAAGGCGAACCAGCCACGGCATTGAGCCAACCTCAAGGTATCGTGCTGACACGCAAAACCGCTGAAAACATTTTCCAAACCGCAGAAGCGTTAGGGAAAACGCTCTCCAAAACCTATGTATCCCCATATTCTCAAGAGGATACGACCGAGTATTTTACCGTTAGCGCCGTACTGGAAAATGTGCCTACCCAATCGCATTTGCAATTCGATGCGTTGCTTTCAGGCACTAAGAAACCATATTGGGCCTTTTGGAACCCTGAACTGGTGCGCGACTGGCATGTATTGGCCACCATGACCTACCTCTTGCTCCGTTCCGAACAGACCGACCGCGCTGAATTGGAACAACAAATTCCTTTGGCGTTGCGCTCACGAATGCAGGGTTTCGAGCAAGTAGCGCATCAGTTGCAGCCGCTGCTCGATATCCACCTCGGCTCTAAAGGTATCTCGACCGACCCGACAAGCAACTTTGCCTCGTTCGACCAGCATTACTTGCGCATATTCGGATTCATTGGTCTGTTTGTGCTGCTCATTGCGGCGGTGAACTATTCCAATCTATCCACTATTTTGGTAGGGCGGAGGGCCAAAGAAATTGCCGTTCGGAAAGTAATTGGCGCCAGTCGGCGAGCAGTAGTATCACAATTCTTAGTGGAGTCGGTGCTTACTACGGGGTTGGCGTTGCTACTGGCTGCGGGGCTGATAGTTTTTGCACGACCCTTTTTGCAGCATATTGACTATCCAATTACCGCATTGGAACACCTAAGCAACCCCGCTTTTCTCATAATGGGTATTACGGGCATATTGATGATAGGCGTGTTGGCTGGTGCTTACCCTGCATTTTTTATTGGAAAAACGGGGCCTGCCCATGTTTTGCGCGGTCAAAAACTGACCTTGAAAAGCAAGCATCGGCTCATACCCATTCTGGTGACAGGACAGTTCGCTACCGCAGTCGCGTTAATAGCCGCTACGGTCGTATGTTACCGCCAAATGCAGTTTTTACAGAATGCCGACCTTGGATACTCCAATGAGCAAATCGTGACGCTCGACCTCGGCATGTCGAATATGATGAAAGGGCAAGTGCTAAAAGAAAAATTAGAAAAGGTATCCGGTGTCAATGGAATCACCATTTCGGACCAAGTAATGGGTAACGGATTCATCCAAAGCGGAGTGCGCTACATACAAGACGGGAAAATGGAGCACATCGCTATTCCTTGCCTTGCTGCCGACGACCAATTTGTAAACTTGTATGGTATGGAACTCGTGGCCGGAAGCGGTTTTTCCCACGATGGCATCCGGCGCGGCTCCGAGTATCTAATCAACGAGACACTCGCCCGTCGCATCGGATGGGGCGAAAACGCCGTTGGGCAGCAAATAACCATCGCATGGCAGCAAGAATACGGTACCGTCGTAGGCGTGCTTAAAGATTTTCACTTTAACTCGCTGCACCACAAGATAGAACCCGTTTGCGTGCGGGCGAGCAATTTTGCCAACAGCATCAGCCTAAAAGTAGATACCAAAAATCTCTCCCACACCCTGAGCGAGGCAGCGACTGCGTGGAAATCGGTTGTCACCGACAAACCCTTCGAGTACAAATGGGCCGACGAACAGTTTGCCCAAGTGTATCGGTCAGAGACGCGATTCAGCCGCCTGACAGGCTTGGGTGCTGGATTGGCCGTATTTATCGCTTGCTTGGGCTTGCTCGGGTTAGTCACTTTCACCGCTGAGCAGCGTGTGAAGGAAATCGGTATTCGCAAAGTTCTTGGCGCCAACGTTGCAAGCATCACTTCTTTGTTGACACGCGACTACCTGAAACTTGTGGTGGCATCGTTTGTCATCGCTTTTCCCCTCACCTATTTTTTGATGGAGCAGTGGCTACAGGATTTTGCCTATCGCATTCATATTGAGGGATGGATGTTTGCGGTAGCAGGGTTCGCCGCAGTATTGGTCGCACTGCTAACAGCAGGTTTTCAAAGCGTGCGAGCAGCGTTGGCCAATCCCGTGCGCTCACTCCGTTCGGAATAAACATATGCGATATGTCCGAAATCGAACGCCCCTGTCCGCTTTCGAGCATATTTGCGCTATACTATTATTTGCAAACAATTGAAAACAAAATACTTGTGCGCTTGGCAACGGAATTGCCCCAACCTATAAAACCACTATAGTCAAAATCTTTCTGCTATGCTACGCTCCCTACTCTTCTTCTCTTTGTTCTTGCTGACCGCAGCCTGCCGCAACACGTTGCCCGAAAATCTCACGGACATTATTGCGTTGCCAGAATACACCCCTGCCGCTCGATACGAGCGCTCTGATTTGTCGAAAATGACTTGGTTGGCAGGTGTTTGGAAAGGAGAAGAAGCGGGGCGGGCCGTCCGACAGTCGTTCCAATTTCACAACAACCAAACACTGGAAATTATTCGCATGGAGGGCAACGGCGACATGATGTCGTTGTTGCTCACTTGGCACAACGGGCGCTTCTACTACGGCCAACATCGCCAGTGGGTGGTCACATGGATTGGAGAGAAAGATGTCCGACTCGACCCCACGACTCCCGGTCTGGAACCCATGACTTGGACTCGTCTCCATGCCAATCAGTGGCACTTGGTGCGTCACACGCCCAGCGGCGACGAGACAACGATAATGGAACGCACAGGAGAAATGAACCCGTGAACACAAGATTAGGGGACATGAACAGACTGGGACTATACCTTGATTCTCCAGGATTTGTCAGATACTCATGATCGCTCTCCCTGATTTTGAACAGATTACGAACAGATTACGCTTTTTGCCATGCCCAAACTTGGCGGCGCGAAGTATAAAGAGGGTAAAAATTAATTCCCCCTTTGAAATGGAGCAGGAATACCACTTGTACCTTTGTCCAAGAAAATTCGTGTTCCATGTCCAAACAATTGCAAATCAACACAAACCCCCAAGCTCCCCAGCCGCTTAGCAAGGAGCAAAAACGCTTCAACAACTATGTGCGCCGTATAGAGCAATTGCGCAACGAAATTGAGATAACAAAGGAACAAGACCTCAAACTGCGACAAACTGGGGAAAAGCGCGTCACTCCAGCCGAAAAAGAGGCTATTGCCACCCTTCGCGAGCTGGTGTTGGCGCTTGATGGCAATCCTCATCTCCCCTCGTTGACCGAGAAACAATATGAAAAGTTCTGCTCCATTATATCGCAAGAAATCGAGCGCCTGCTGCAAACTCATTTCCACCATGACGACGAGACGTTAAAAGCACTATACGAAAAATACAATCCCGATGAGGAATCTTGGGACGAGGCAATGGAAATGGAGAATGAAGAAATGAAGGACATGGCCTCGCATTTTTTCAATCAGATGTTTGGTACCAACTTTGAGGGCAGCGATTTTGATGACCCTGCCAAAATAAAAGAGAAAATAGAGGCGCGTCAGGCCGAATTTGAAGCCGAGGAAAGAGCGCGAAAAGCGCGTCGCAACCAGCGCAAAAAAACTAACAGCGAATTGGCCGCCGAGGCCAAGCGCAAAGCCGCAGAAGAGGCTGTGGCCAAAACCGCCAAACAGATTTATGTGGACTTGATTCGACACTTCCACCCCGACAAAGAACCCGACGAACAAAAACGCCTTGAAAAAACCGAAATCATGAAACAAATCACCGTCGCCTACGAAGCAAACGACCACCTTAAACTACTTGAACTGCAAATGACCCTGTTGAATGAACGAAACAATGTATTCGCAGACTTCAATGAAAGTCAACTCAAATACTTCAATGATGTATTAAAACGTCAAGTGCAGGAATTGGAGATGGAGCTGGAAATGTGTTCGCCCGATATGAATGGAAATATGTTCGCCATGCTCTATCATCCAGACCCCTACATCATGGACTACCGAATAGAGCAACATGTGCGAGAACAAAAAAGATATGCGAAGATGGTGCGGAACACGATAGAGGGAATACAAACCGTGAAGGGGTTGAAGCAATTTGTCAAAACGCATCATATAGAAGAAGACACTTTTGACGACATTCCTCCTGAATTACTGAAAATGATGGGATTCTTTGGCCGTTAGCCATGTTGCACCATCCAAAGCCCTTTTGTTTGCGCCGAGTGTTTTATATTTTGCCCCACACTACTGGATATTTTCAAATTTGCCACGAAGTCACAAAGACGCAAAGCAAAATACTCGTTGGGTTGCCGCATTTTGTGCCTTTGCGTCTTTGCCGCACAAAAATAATGTCCAGTAATGTGATTAGCCAGTCTCGTTGGCAATTTGGCGCATTGTGGGGGAGCGCATAACAACTCACACATCAGCTTGTGCTCTCCACTTGAATGCTTTTTCATTTACTGCCCTCATTGTGCATAGTATTCCCTCCAAATGGTCGCACTCATGCTGAATGAGTTCTGACAAATCATTTTTCACATTCCACGACCGACGCTCCCAATGCTCGTCAAAATACGTCACCGTGATGCATTGGTGGCGTTGCACGCGCACGAGCAGGTGAGGAAAGCACATACAGTCGTCCCAAAGTTCGAACACCTCCGCACTGCGGTCGGTGATAGATGGGTTGATGAGCAGCCGAGGCCTGTCTGTATCCAAGTAAATCACCCTCTTCATGTAACCCAATTGCGGCGCGGCGATGCCTCGCCCGAAGTGGTATTTTGCTCGCACCTCCATCATTACCTGGCGCAGGTCAGCAGCGATTTGGGGCAAGAGTGTCAATTCGGTTTCCAAGATGGGTTCGCAGCGTTCGTAGAGGCGTGGGTCGCCAAGCAAAAGCAAATCGGATAGGTGCTTTGATGGAACCAGTGTTTGTGCGTCGAGCAAGATGTCCATGTCGGATATTTTAGAAATGCTTATCAATTTGGATGAAATTATGGAGCAAGTTTTGCGTTCTGGGCACTCAAAGTTTATTGTTCAACGATGAATCAACTGCTTCGCCTCTGCATCGCCATACCCCTCCTGTTGGGTTTGTTCCAATTGCCCGCCCAACCTTCCAGAAAAATAAAACTCACTCCTGTCAGCCTCGGCTTTGATCTGCCCGACACCTACAAACAGCGAACTTTTATCAAAGGGCTGTCGGGATTCGTGCACAAGATTGACCAATTGGCTGGCACTATGGTGCTTATAGACGGCAACAAAACAACTGTGTTGACCAGATTTGTGCGGCAAGACCGTCCTCCCATCGTCACCACCTCCACTTCGGATGTGATATACAGCGCCAAAATAGATTCAAGATTCAAAATGAATGGCTCTTACAGCATTGCTTCCACAAAAGTAGAAAAGGACAATGTCTATGAAATTATCCTGACTGACGTGGGCTATGCCTTTTTGCCAGAAGACTATATTCCTTATCTGGAAATATGCCGCGCAGCCACCAACGTGGCGCCTGAAACCCGGCAAAAAACTTATTACATCCGTTCGGCCAAACTGACGACCGTTTACACCCGTGCCTTTCAAAAGGTGGCCGGCAATTCGGACGTCAGCGGCGTGGTGTTTAGCGTCGGCGGAGAAGTATTCAGCAGCAGCGACCAATTCAAATTGGATTATGTGGTCTCTGTGGACTTGGTGAGTTTGGAAAAGCTTCTCTCTCTGCACAACTGCAACGACCTCCTCAACAATGAGGAAATTGCCCGCCGAGAAAGAGCCGAACGCGCCCGCATGGAAGCCCTGCGAGCCGAAGAAGAGAAAAAAGCCCGCGAACAGGAGCTTGCTTCTGCCAAAGCCCAGGTGGAGGACCTAAAGAAAACGCTCAGCGACAACATCATCCGCACCACCGAGATGCAGCAACGCCTCCACGAGGCTCAAATGAAGGAACATGCTGCGCTCGAACAACTCAACACCGCTATCCGCCAAGCAAGTGACCTTGCCGCATACGCTGAGCTCGCCCGGCAAAACGCCGAAGCGCGTGAAGAAGTGATTCTTACCTTTAAAAACAAAGAAGGGAAGGTCCTAGAAATCAAGAGCCTTGATGAATTGAGCGAGGACAAATTGAGGGCATTAGGATTCGATGTGGAAGTATTGAAAAGGTAAAAGGTCATTTTCCGTACCCGCCAAACATTCCCCTCCATCTTATCCGCATCACGCCCAATATGGCTTCTCGAATGATGTGAAGCGACATCTTCGACTGTCCTTTCTCCCGGTCTTTAAAAGTGATAGGCACCTCCTTCACTTTGAAGCCCAGCGAATAAGCCGCGTATTTCATCTCAATTTGGAAGGCGTAGCCGATGAAGCGAATTTTATCCAAATCCATCGTCTCCAACACTTCGCGCCGATAACAGATGAAGCCGGCAGTCGGGTCCGACACGGGCATCCAGAGAATGCAGCGGGTGTAGAGCGAAGCGCCGTAGGAAAGAAAGATGCGGTCTTTGGGCCAATTCTGCACCTTGCCGCCAGCACAATAACGCGAGCCGATGGCTACGTCGGCACCCTCGTCGCGGATTTTGGCCAGCAAGCGCAACAAGTCAGCTGGGCTGTGTGAGAAATCCGCATCCATCTCAAAAAAATACTCATAGCCGCGCTCCAATCCCCAACGGAAACCTGTGATGTAAGCCGTGCCGAGGCCGAGCTTGCCGCGGCGCTCGAGCAAGTGCAGGCGCTCTTTAAACGCGGCTTGCAGGTCGCGCACAATTTGGGCCGTGCCGTCGGGCGAGCCGTCGTCCACTATGAGGACATGGAACGATTCGGGCAAATCAAATACTGCCCGGATGATGGCTTCAGCATTTTCGCGTTCGTTGTAGGTGGGTATAATGACGAGTGCGGACATTTTTAGTTGTTTGTTCTTGTCGTTCGTTGTTCGTTTTTACTCGATGTTGGTTGCATTGTCTCTGAAAAAACTTGAAACGAATTTTTTAAAAAACAATCGCTAACACTATGAGGAACAACAAACAATAAACAACTCCGCCCCAATGGCCGGACAGGGAACAACGAGTATTTAAACGACAAATGCGATAGCGAACGCTGCCACCGAGATAATGAGACCGTACATGAAAATGTTGTAGCAGATGCTCAAATAACGGTACTTCTGCGCCAGTACGATTCCCAAATAGTAGAGGTCGCGGCTCATGGAGCTGTAGAGAAAATCAGAGTCTTTGAGCATTTCGTTGACCCCCCACTGAAAATCCTCAAGTGGCATATTGTAGAAATTTCCAAAAAAGAGCAAGTTGGCCTTGCGCTGCCTTATGGATTCTCGCGTCACCGTTCCCTCTGTTACTTTGGGGCGTGTGGCTAGTGTTGCAAAAATCATGGAACCCAAGCAAGTCAACGTGAGCAGGCTGGTTGGAATGGCGAGCCGGAGGTCGAGTGTCCCGGACTCCATCAGACGCGGAATGAGGCTGCTGACCAAAATGGAGATGACGACCGCGTTCACCGACAGCATCAGGTTGGCCTTGCTATCGGCCATCGCGCTCAGGTTGGTATGGGTGCGGTAGGTGGTTCGATACATGGTCTCCACGCCACGGCCCATGCGGGCGTGTTTTAGCTCTTTTTCGCTTTCTTTGAGAATTTTGGAGATTTCGGTTTCCTTGTCTTTGTCGTCGAGCAAGGCGAGTTCCTCCAGGGTGGTGGCATTGGGATTGAGCCGCCGTTTTTGTTTGATAAGTTGTTTGATGTGCTTGGCTTTGCGCTTGTTGAACAGTTCGTCCGCCACGGTGGTGTGGTAGCTGTGATTGAGCATGAAATTGATTTCAAAGTCCAGCCAATCTTGTTCGCTCATCACGGTTTTGCGAGCGAGGATGAGCTCTTGACGAAATTTTCCGGTGCGGTCCCAGTATGTTTCCATGCCGAGATGGCTCAGGTCGGCATCGCAGATGATTTGCTCCAAGAGCGTTTGCGGCTTCTGCGGCACTTTGGTGGCCCTGATGAGTCCCATCACGATGGCTAGCTCGGCATCGGAAATTTTGCCGCGCAAAAAATGGTCGGCATTGTGGCAGCTGCGCTCTTCATGGTCTTTGGGGCCTTCTGAGTAGCCGGTGTCGTGAAACCACGTCGCCAGCAGCAACAGCAACATTTCCTGTTCGCTTATCTTAAATCCCTCGCCGATGACACGCGCCGCCGCGACAGTCTGCGCCGTATGTTCAAGGTCGTGGAATACATGCTCCGGCGAGATGTGTTTGGCGAAATAATCCTGAATGTACTGCTCCGTTTCGTGTAGGAGCTGTTCTTGAGACGTCATGTTCATTTTACACCATGATTCGCCAAGATTTTCCAGATGGCCCCGACTACTCCCCTTGATTTTAATGGGCAGCGACTTCAATCATGCTGAAAATCTGACGGCGTGAAGTATATGTTGGGCGGCAAAGGTAATCGTTTGCGAAGTTCGTTTTCGATGTTGTTTTCGCTCATTCAATACTGTATTTCCATTTCCCGCCACTCTTTTTCGGTGAGCTCCACGTCCGCTGGTTTGATGCGGAGAATCAATCCTTTCAAATCTTCCCAGCGCAGGCCGTTGCGGTGCATATCTCGAAAATCTTTCTGGAGCAGCTCCCAATGGTCATAGTCGTAGCTCGTTTTTTTCAAAAAATCTTGGTATATCGAAATGGCCTGCGTTCTATCGCCAGGGTGGTTGCGCAAGGATAGGGCGTGCGCCACATTCGTCTTCAACCAACTTCGATATGGATAGGACGGGTATTCTTTTTCGGCGTATTCTTCAGCTTGTCGGGCGCATTCAAGGGATTTTTCGAAGGATTCGGGGTTTTGATTGCTTTGATACAAAAAATAGTAGGAACGCGAAAGCAATGCGTTGAGTTTGTTGGTTTTCCACTGATAGGCAGCATCCTGACCGTCTGCGAGAAGCTCCAATGCGGCAAGGCTTTTTTCGTTCCAAAGAAGTGTTTTGTCCCAACGGTGATTCGCAAAATGATACGCGACCTGATTTTCGGCCAGCCAATAGTCGGCAGCTGCCTTCGACATTTCTGGGTACTGTTTCAAAATCGTGTCGCGCAATTGTGTTGCGAACGCTTCCAAACGAATGCGCTTCGACATTCGCCCCGCCATGCGGCTAATATCGAACAACGCCTGTCCCAATTGTGCCTCGTTGTAAATGCCCTTATATTTTTCGAGCGCCTCGGTGGGGTTGTTTTCCAGTAGTGCCACATGGCCGAGGTAGAGCGAGTTGAGGCCATAAGTCATCGCATCAAACGCTTGCTCGAAGTATGTTTTTGCGGCTGTCGCGTTGCTATCCAACAGATGCACCATGCCCAGTTGTGTCAGCAGGGGAGCCTGATAGTCATTGCGAAAGGAAATTACAGAATCGGCTGGCGCATTCTGGATGAGCCGTTGCGCCGCCTCAAGCCCCAGTTGGTATTGGCGCCCTGCATCAGACAGGCGGTCTATGGCATAGAGGCGGTTGCCCAACAGCAAGCGATTCGTCAAGAGTGCCTTTAGCCGCTGCGGTTCGTGCTGCCTGAATGTCCCGAACGTATCAAGCAAACCGATGGCCTGCCGATAAAGCCGCTCCGAGTATTCGTTTCCTTGTTCAAATACGCCCCAATCTGTGTACGCCTTTGCCAGCGACAGGGTTGTTTTTTCCAATTCTCCGCGCCAGCGCGTGGCGTTTTGTCGGTTAAGTGCCGTAGCGTCATCCAGCGCAGACTCCAGCAACTGTGCCTTTTTTGAGTGGTTGAGAAGGCGCGAGGCCGTGTAATGTTGCTGGAAAATATGCCACCGCAAATGGGTTTCGTTATCAAGCGACACCATGTTGGCTCTGCCGACACGAGGGCAGAGGTTTTCGATTTTTAGTATGCCAGCATAAAGGCCACAGATGCAGTCTCGTTGCTCGCGGCTGAGCAAATCGTACTCAGCTAACTGGCGAAACTGCTGCTCAAGGCTGTCCATGGCTTGATATGGTTCGGCACCCGACGCTTCATACACGAGCATTGTCCAGTCGGCATATTGGCGAGCGGCGGCGCTGATATCATTGCGAAGCAGGGCGGTGTGGGCGCTCATTTTGGTGGCTGCGAGCGGCTTGTCGAACAAGCGATTGAAGTCGTTCAGCACGCGCTGGGCTTCTGCGTTCTTTTCACGCAGCAACAGTTTCCAGTTGTAGTCCTCATATATTTCGAACATCACGGGCCGTAGCGCCCGCTGCGCCGCGGGGTCGTCGAGTTTTGCAAAAAGGCTGGCAGCACTTTCAAAATAGGTTTTCACGCGGTCTATGTTGTTGCTGCCGAGTGCTTGTAGGCGATAGTATTCAAAAAATGAGCGAATGAGTGGCAAGTCTCCCGACTCTGCCAGGCGTTGGAAATTACCTGAGTAATCCAAGGCTTTTTCCAATTCGTACTCTCGAATTTGCTCGGAAGTGAACGCCGCCATCCGACGGTTTTTATTTTGAGCAGCAGCGCGAATCAAGTCGGGTGCAATGTCGCGGCTCAGTATTTGACCTTGTAGTGTTTTCAGGCGCAATCGGCTGCCATCGGCGGAGAAGCTCAGTTCGTCAATCCAATCGTCCGCCACTTTCAAACGAAAACGAGCCTCGTAGGTGTTCAAATCCCACACGACCACAGTGCCATCCTCATAGCCCGCCGCGAGCGCCGTACCGTCGGGATAGAATGCCAAGGAACTAACGATATGCTCACCCAAAGGCCGAATGCGGGCGCTTTCATCAAGCAAATTGTCGAGGTGAAAAATTCGAATATCCTTGCCCGACGAAAAAGCCATCAATTTCCCGCTTCTTGCCACATCGGACCAGCCAATTTTGTAGCCATGCAACCGCACCGAACGCGGCTTGTTGGAGCTTGCGGATGGATTCCATATTTTAGCAATGGTCTGACTTTCTGTGTAAAAACTGGAAGTGGCACTTTGTATGACTAGCAACTCCCGGCTTTCAGGCAAAAAGTGCATCTGCAATACCTCACCGTTAAAAGGCTGGCTCGACAACACAGCGCCACTTGCCAACGACCGCACTATCACGGTATCGGGGTTGGATGAATAGGCAACATGGCGGCCCTCGTCGTCAAAAGCCACTGGCAGGAATGAGTTCATGTCAGACTCCACCGGCCACTTCCATCGCTGACCGGTTTTTACGTTTTTCAAATGAATTGATTCGGCATCCACGCGCCACGCCACCCAGTCGTTTCCCATCGCATCCATCAATACCTCCTCGCCATCAATGGGTTCGGTGTGAAAGGGCTTGCTCGGTTGCTCGGTATTGAACACCTGCAACACACCCCCGCGGTGACAGGCAAATCGGTCACCACCGGGGCTAAAAACAACACGCCAGACATCTGGCAAGGAGGCAGCCACGCTCCCTTGCCAGTCGTGCAGTGCCCATATCTTCAAAGTGCCCGTATCGGTAGCCGCTGCTAACCAACGGCTGTCGGGCGATATGGCGCCACTCAACGGACGGAACTCCTCTCCGGGCTGTACATAGCACCCATAGTGAATCGCGCTACTATCCGAAGCCACCCCCAGCGATTCATAGCGTGTGTATGCAAACCATTCGCCATCAGGCTTTATGGCCAACGTCGTGCCAGCGATATTTCCCAGATGGGTGGCCTCGCCTATTACTTCTTTTGCGTCGGGCAAATGGTAATAGTGCAGGCTATCCGCAGACACAACCAGCGCCGTCCGTCGCTTCGGAAACAGTTCCGCATAGTACGCATAATAGTGGGGGCCGTTGTCCCAACTCATCTTGCTGACCAATTTCCACTGGCGCTCCTTTCCCATGGATAACTCCATCACCACTATGCTATCTCGCCCAGCCAGCCAAAGTTGCTTGCCGTAAGCAGCCATGCCTATCACTTCAAATGGTTCAGCAAAAAGCATACGAGGCTCAGGTCTTCTTTCTCCTCTATCCCCTTTGGTCTGCACATTCTTGAAATTGCGCTGCACCATGTCGGTGGCAGTTAACTCGATGGAAAAAACTTTTCCTTGCTGGCTATCGCTAAAGAAAAACTCATCGCCCGAAGGGCTAAAGCAATAGCGGGCGATTCCGGGAATTTGTACCTTGAAAGTGTCCCTAACGCCGCGCCAAAACAGCAACGTGTTGGCAGAGAAGAACAGCAAGGTGCGCTCGTCGGGCGAGATGTCGAAATAGGACAACCCCTTTTCTATTTGAATTGGCTTTTTAGGTTCCCATGTTTTTGATTCCCAAGAAAAAAGGGTGCTCGTGGTCGGGGAGTACGCATAGAGCCAACCGCTTGCCCCGAATCGCGACTGCACACCGCCACCCATATCATAGTCCAATTGATAGCAGAAAGGCACCCGGAGGACACTCGACTCCTGGCCAGATTGCTGCGGCGGCACATAATACCAAGCGTCCAGCAGGGCTTGCAAACATTCAGGATTCGGGCCGGGCGCGACGTAGCGCTCAGCAAAATCGGCTAAACGGTAGGCCGTCGAACGGTCGTAGTTCTTGAGTAGGGCTTGCGCGTCGTAAGCCAAGTTGGCAGCTGTGGCATGAAGAAATTGGCGACGAGCCGCCTGCTCACTCCTCCGCAACTCCAAGTCGGCAGAATCTCGACAAGCCTGAATGCGCTTGTTCATTTCCGAACGTGCGTTCTGATTGGCATCCGTGCAACTCTTTGCCGCCCGATAGAGCAGCATCGCCTCGTCCCAGCACCTGCAACCAAAAAAACGGTCGGCCTCGGCTCGTGTGATTGCAAAGCAGGAATCATTTTTTTCCAATAGAAAATCTCTTCGCGCACGGCACTTGCAGCGTTTTTCGGTAGAAGGGCTTTCTTGCTGTGCCTCCGAAAAAAATGGCATGGACAGACTGAGTAGCAGAATGAGATAGCGCATGACAAGCAATGATTTTGGGAAAACAGGACAGAAGCTACGACTTACCCGATGCGAGTGACTCGAATACGAATAAACGCGCCAACTTTCAAAAATCATCCCCAAAAGTAGCAGACTTCTTGAAAAACAACGGTTTTGGACAAGTTCAAACATTGTGTAAATACCTGCTCGCAAAAGCAATTCGCCGTAATTTTGTGCCCCTTGTGTTGCTTGGGCTCAACCAATCCTTTTTTCAAATGACACCGCGCACCGTCGCCTTTCACACATTAGGCTGCAAACTAAACTACTCGGAGACCTCCGCTTTGGCTCGCCTCTTCGAGGAAAATGGTTATTTGCCTGTCAAATTTGATGACGGTGCCGACATCTATGTGTTGAACACCTGCTCCGTGACGGAGCAGGCCGACAAAGAGTGTAAAAAGATAGTGCGGCAAGCCCTTCGGCATCACCCTCACGCTTTCGTGGTGGTGACGGGTTGCTATGCCCAACTCAAACCACAGGAAATCGCGGACATTCCCGGTGTGGACCTGGTGCTGGGCGCTGGTGAAAAATTCCGAATTTTGGACTATGTGGAAAACCTCGCCAAGGCGCAAGGCAAAGGCATGGTGCGCTCGGGCGATGTGCGTGATATCAATACCTTCACCTCATCCTTTTCCTTTGGCGACCGAACACGCTCATTCTTAAAAGTGCAGGATGGCTGTGACTACAAGTGTACATTTTGCACCATCCCGTTGGCACGCGGCGCCAGCCGTTCAGACACTATCGAAAATGTGATGAACAACGCCCGCCAAATTGCCGCCAGCGGTGTGAAAGAACTCGTGCTGACAGGGGTCAATTTGGGCGACTTTGGCAATGGCACGGAAGTCATCGAGGGGCATCGCGCAAAAAAAGAGGCCCTGTTTGTTGACCTCGTGAAAGAATTGGACACGTTGGACGATGTAGCCCGCTTTCGCATATCAAGCATCGAGCCTAATCTGCTGACCAATGAAATCATTGATTTTGTGGCGGAAAGCAAGCGTTTCATGCCGCACTTCCATGTCCCGCTTCAGTCGGGCAACGACAAGCAACTTCGAGAAATGCGCAGGCGTTACCGCCGTGAATTGTATGCCGAACGAGTCGCCAGCATCAAAAAAACCATGCCCCACGCATGCATTGGCTGCGATGTTATCGTCGGTTTTCCCGGCGAGACGGAAGATGACTTTTTGGAAACTTACCGCTTCATCCAGCAACTCGACATTTCATATCTCCACGTTTTCACCTACTCCGAAAGAGCCAACACGCTGGCGGCCACGATGCCCGGCGCTGTGCCTATTGAAGAACGCCGCCGCCGCAACCATGCCCTGCGTGGGCTATCCGAAATGAAACGCCGCGCTTTTTATGCCGAGCATTTTGGCAGCGTGCGGCCAGTGCTGTTCGAGCAGCACAAAAATCCCGCTCTATTGAGTGGGTTCACAGACAACTACATAAAAATAGAAATGCCATTAGAGGTTGGGCGAGTGAATACGATTGCTCCCGTGTCATTGGATAATTTGACCTCGACAGGAGAGGCTTGTGCCGCTCGTGCCGTGAGTTTTGAACATTCGGGAGCGGATGCTCGCTTGTCACAATTTTCGCAGGTCGTTCTCGACTAATTCTCCCACATAAAATTTCAGGCAACTGTCGCAAAGGCATTTTTTGTCAAACTGCCGCTCCAGTGTCTCCTTTGTGGCAGGGTGCAAGTGAGGAAAGCGATTCCAACAATCGTCCGAATCATAGTTGATGAATTTTTTCTTGCAACGCGGGCAGTCTCTGATGAAATCGTGTTCTTCCTGCACCCACGATTCTGCCACCCGCCCGCCAAGCGGCGGGTTGAGTTTTCGGACCCGCACACGCAATGCCTGCATTTCCAAAAACTGGAACTTCATCCGTTTCACGATATTGGCCACTACCGTCTCGAGCAATTTTCGCGGCGTTTCCATTTCCATGCGGCATATCTGATAAATCGTCTCATAGTTCATCGTCTTTTCCACATCGTCGTCCTTTGCTGCTTTTTCGCTGTTGAAATTGACAATGATATCCAACACATACTCGCCGCCAAGCACTTGCTCGGCATCGTGCACGCCGTGTCGGGCGTGAAACCTCATTCCTTCCAATGAAATTAATGCCATGATATTAGTTTGTTGACGATTTTATACCTTGATTCACTCAGATTTGTAGGATGAACATGATTGTTCTCCATGATTTTGAACAGATTGCGGCAGCAAATATGTTCAGAACTTGACGGCGCGAGGTATAAATTCTCATGTCTTCGTAGCAAAATAAAAGTCACGATGCACTTTGCTATTCACCAAGCATTTCTTGGAGCAAGTCGGTTTGCTCGGCCATGAAAGCACACCTTCCCGCCAAAGCAAGTTTCACGGAGTCAAGTTCAGAAGGAGCGAGCTTGCCAAATTGAGCGACGATGTTTGAGGAGCATAATTTCGCGCTGTCGTATTCCACCTGAATTTGTTGAAGCCGCTCCTGAAAGGTCGCCACGGCATTGGTATCTGCCGCAAGACTGGCGGCCTGCTCATTCGCGGCGGCCAATTTGCCAGTACACTCGCAGTATGCTTTTGCTATTTTGTCAAAACGTGACTCTGTTGGCTGATTGGCACAGCCCAACACTAACAAAACAAGAAGAGAGACAAAAAGACGCATGCAACCCATTTTTCCACAAAGGACAAATAATTTTCTGAAAACTAAAAAACGGCTCATCGCTCACACCTTCACAGTCTTCCATTTGCCCCTTCTGAACACCCACATCGCCGCCAATGCCATGCCTGATTCGGCAATCACGATAGCCCAATAAACACCCAGCTGTCCCCAGCCAAGCTGGAGCGCCAGCAGAGCCGCAAGGGGTGTTTCCACCAACCAAAAAAAGATAAAGTTCAGGATAGTGGGCGTGCGGGTGTCACCCGCGCCATTGATGGCCTGAGAGAGAATCATGCCCCAACCATAGAACACATAGCCGCCAGCCAAAATACGGAGAGCCATGGAGCCTGCCGCCACGGCAGTAGGTTCTTGCGTGAACAATCGAATCAGCATCGGTGCGCTGATGAGGCAAATCGCGCCCACAATAGCCAAAAACACCATGTTGAAATATCCCGCTCGCCATGCCGATTTTTCGGCGCGTTCGGGTTGGCCCGCGCCAAGATTCTGGCCGACTAATGTCGCCGCGGCGTTAGCCATACCCCATGCGGGCAGCAAGGCAAAAATCACGATTCGGATAGCGATGGTGTAGCCCGCCGTCACCTCCTTGCTGATTTGCCCCAATATGTAAATCATAAAAATCCAACTGGCCGACGCAATGAGGTATTGGCCCGTGCTGCCAGCCGATATTTTGAGCAACCGCGCTATGATCTCCAATTGAGGACGAAGGTGCTGCCATTTGATTTTGACAATTTTTCCTACTTCAAACAAATGCCAAAGTTGGTAAAGCACTCCTGTGGAGCGGCCAATCGTGGTGGCCACACCGGCACCCAACACGCCTAATTCGGGGAACGGCCCAATACCGAAGATGAATAATGGGTCAAGAAGGATATTCACCCCATTGGCGAGCCACAAAGCCCGCATGGCAGTAGCGGCATCGCCAGCGCCGCGAAAAATGCCGTTGAGCATCCAAAGCAACAGAATGGGAAGATTGGCCGTCAGCATCAGGCGTGTAAACTGCGTGCCCACGTCCGCCACGCTCTGGTCGCGTGCCATGACACGCAAGATGTCTTCCGCGAAAATATATCCCGGCACCGCTATGAGCACCGACATGACCAAGGCAATCAAAATGACTTGTGCGCCCGCCTTCGCGGCTGCGTCCCTGTTGCCTTCACCGATTCGCCTCGCCACCATCGCCGTAGCCGCAGCGCTCAGACCGATGGCGATGGAATAAATCAGCGTTAGCACCGACTCGGTAAGACCAACTGTGGCGACAGCATCCACGCCAATTTTTGCCACAAAAAAAGCATCTACTACCGCAAATAGCGACTCCATCGCCATTTCCAAAATCATCGGAATCGAAAGCAAAACGATGGCGCGGTCAATGCTCCCCGATGTAAACTCCTGTTCCTCGCCATTGATGGCCTGTTTCAAGATACGGCCAATCCGCCGCGAGCGCGTTTCGAGTGTTTTTGTTTCAGACATAACATTGCAGGGAGCAAAATGCCGCACAAAGGTAGGGCTTATGCAACAAAATGTTTTGAGTAAATTTAAAACCAGTGAGACAAAACCAGTATTAGCTCCGCTCATCGGTGATTCAAAGTGAACTATCTACGTTTGGGGAACTGGCACTAAGACTCAACGGCACATCCACCACAGTATTCAGGAAGGTGGAAAAGACCAGAAGTCCGGCAGAAACGACTATGAAGCAAACATAGTTCCTTCGTGGCATCGTTCGTTTGAAAAATGACCGCGAACGCAGCCAAGATGTTGCTGCCAAATCAAGGATTTTGAAAAACCCTAACTTTGTGCCATCCAACCACTCCGTTTTAATTTCCCACATTTTTAGTAAAAAACGCTCACACATGACATTGAAATCTAGTGCCTTCCTCTTGCTCTCCGTATTCGGTTTGTGCTTTTCGCTTCCGGCCCAAACCATCACCGAACACGGTTATCGCTATGTGCATCACATAAAAAAAGGAGGGGCGAAACCCCAAAAAGGAGAATCCATCATGGCCCATGTGGACATATATGCAGGTGATGTCCAGCTGAGCTCTTCCCGAAAGAACGGTAGCGGCTCTTACCGCTTCGACATTGCTCCCGAAAATGAAACACTGACGCACTATCCCCCGCTTTATGATGCCGCCCTTCTTATGAGCATCGGCGACAGCCTGACCATTTTTCAGGACGTGGATGAAAATATGCGCCGATACCTGCCCTTATCGCAAAAAGATGCCAAGGAAATTCGCTTCGAGCTGGTGCTGCTCGAAATCGTGACGCTCGACCAGAAAGCGGCCGCAGCCAAAGCCCTCGAGGTAGCCGTGGAACAAATCGGCCAAAGAGTGAAGGCAAAAGTGAAAGCCTACAATGCGGGGCTGCTCAACGCCGAAATCGTCGCTCGCCCTTCTGGCCTTAAGATGTTGGTCGAAGAGGCTGGGCAGGGAGCTGCCATTCAAGAGGGAGAACCCGTGCAGCTACACTATTATGGTTGCCTCCTCGACGGTTCCTCTTTCGACAACTCATACATACGCCGCCAGACGCTTCAGTTTGCCGCTGGCGTGGGCCAGATGATTGCGGGATTCGACGAGGGTGTGATGCAGCTTCACCACGGGGCACGCGCCTATCTGTTCGTCCCGCCCGCTTTGGGCTATGGCGACCAAGAGGCTGGTGGTGGTGCGATACCTGCCAACTCGGAGCTGGTCTTCTACATCGAGATTTTTTAAACCCTCATCCAGACGATGCCTTATATCCTCTATTGGCGGGTACCATTAAGGGTTCGAAAAAACTTGCGCGCCAAACGTGGCAGGCGCGTATTTTTGCGTTACAATCCGCAAAATCATTTTTCCAAAACAAAATACATGAAGTATGTGGAAAAAAATCTCTTTCAGCCTACTGGCGTTGCTTTTTGTTTTCGCTTGCCACAAAAACACCATGACCGGGCGTAAATCGCTGAATATCATTCCGTCCGGCACCATCAACCAGCTGAGCCGCGACGAATATCGCTCTTTCATTCAGCAAAGCAGAACCCTCACTTCCGGCCCAGAAGTGGAAATGGTGCGCCGCATCGGCAGGGATTTGGTCGCTGCCACAGAAGTCTATTACCGCGCTAAAAAACGCTCCGCAGAGCTCAAGGAATTCTCTTGGGAGTTCAATGTGGTGGACGACCCTACTGTCAATGCCTTCTGTATGCCGGGCGGCAAAGTGGTGGTCTATACTGGCATCATGAAAGTGACACAAAATGAGGATGCTCTGGCTGTGGTGATGGGGCACGAAATTGCCCACGCATTGGCACATCATGGCAACGAACGCATGAGTCAGGGATTGGTTGCCCAGCTCGGTCTTACCTCGCTCGACATCGCGCTTTCGCAAAAACCCGCCGCCACCCGCCAGTTGCTTATGAGCGCGGCAGGCGTAGGCACCCAAGTTGGCGTGATGCTGCCGTTCAGCCGCAAGCACGAGTCCGAAGCCGACGAGATGGGGCTATACCTGATGACGATGGCCGGATACAACCCCGACGAAGCAGCGCCGTTTTGGAGGCGGATGGGTGGCTCGGGCAGCCGCCCGCCAGAGTTTCTCAGCACGCACCCCGACCCCGACAACCGCAGCCAAAAACTGAGGTCGCTGGTGCCGAAGGCTCGAAACTTGGCCAGACAATATCCCGTGCCAGCCAGTTCAAAGCATCGAAGCAAATGACAGGTTCAGAACGAAAACGGGTCTGCTCGATTGGTCGAGCAGACCCGTTTTCGTTGTGGCAGAAGCGAACGAACGTTCGAGCGAGCAGCAACTCGCTATCACATGGTCATAGCCTTTTCGCCTATTATGACCCGTCTATTCATCACACCAAACCAAGCGGGAGGCAGAAGGGCCAATAGCATACTTGCCGGATAGCCATAAGGGAGTTGCGGGCTTTCGTCGAGATGACGGAGAATTTGATACTTGCGGGTCGCTTTGTAATGGTGGTCGCTGTGCCGGGTGAGTTCATAAAGCATAATGCGACCCAATTCATGGTCACTGTTCCAAGAATGTGTTGGCGAGACAGGCTCGGGACGCCCTGTGGCAAGCACCCGTCGGCGCAGCCCGTAGTGCTCAACGTAATTGATGGTTTCCAACAACAAAAAACCAATCGCGGCCACCGCAATTGCGCCAGCTAGCCCTTTCCAACCCAGCATATAATATATGGCTGCCAACCAGAGACTTTGAAACAGGCTGAACCGTAGCATTTCGTTGTGCCAACTCCAAAAAGACTTTTTTTCTTTCTCCAACCGCTCACGCTCAAGTGCCCAAGCACTGCGCCAGCTGCCCGCTACGGACCGCCACCAAAAGGCATACAAATGCTCTCCAAATCGCGCCGAGGCAGGGTCTTTATCGGTCGCCACGTTCTTGTGATGACCGCGATTGTGCTCAATGAAGAAGTGTTGATAAAGAGCAGGCAACAACATGATTTTGGAAAGCAGCTGCTCTCCTTTGGCAGCGCGGTGGCCGAGCTCGTGCGCCACATTGATGCCATTGGCACCGACTATGATGCCAACGCTCAGGGTAATCCCGGCAACTTCAAAAAGGCTAAGCGAATCGTGCGCGACCACCCATAGATACCATCCCACGATGCCGAAAAGCATGGGCGCGTTCAAGTACAAAAGCCAATCGAAAAAGCGAGTCTTGGATCGGCTCTCTTCCATTTCAGGCGACACGTTGCTCGCAGATTGGGGCAGAAACAACTCGGCGATGGGCACGATGACAAAACCCAGCACCACCGTTGACCACGACCATCCGCCCTGCCAAGTCAGGGCAAGTGCGGCGCTCAAAGGAATCAGATATGCGGCGAGATACTTCAAGTCTTTCATTGTCAATTGTTTAGTCAAAAACCTGAAAAGATTGACACCCTGCAAAACTATTCAAAATTCGTTTTGTTGTGTCGCCATATTTTTGCCCCCCCATTGGCCCATCCACGTTGACCCATAGGCCCTCAATTTTTTCGCATCAATGGAATTTTATACGCTCAAAATAAAGGAAATCACCGCGGAAACCGCTGATACCGTGACACTCGACTTTGAAATACCGGAGAACTTGCGCGAGATTTTTTCCTATAAACAAGGGCAACACATCACGGTTCGGTTGCAAAAAGACGGCCACGAATTGCGCCGCTCCTACTCGATGTCGTCCAGCCCATTGGAAGCACACCGGCTGGCCGTGACGGTGAAAAAAGTGCGCGGTGGCACGGTTTCCAACTTCTTGCATGATTCCGTCAAAGTCGGAGACACTCTTGAAATCGCCCCTCCCGACGGACGTTTTTTTACCCAGCTTGACCCCGAAAAACGCCGTACCTACTTTATGTTTGGCGCGGGCAGTGGTATCACGCCACTCATGTCAATTTTAAAAACCATCCTTGAAGAAGAGCCGATGAGCTCTGTCTTTCTGTTCTATGGAAGTCGCAATGAAGAAAGCATCATTTTCCGCGATAAGTTGGAGGAACTGACTCGGCGTTATGCCGGCCAATTGCAGGTGGAACACATCCTCAGCCAACCCAAAAAAGAAGGTGGCTCTGGTGGATTGTTCGGGCTTTTCAAAAAATCAACGACCAATTGGCTGGGCAAAACCGGACGCATCACCCATAAAGCGGTCCATTCATTTTTGGATGAAAACATGGCCCGCGGCCCGGAAAGCGACTGTTTCTATTTCATTTGCGGCCCCGGCGACATGACCGATACGGTGAAAGCGGCCCTTTTGGGCCGGGGCATCGAGGCCAAACAAATCCACACGGAACACTTTGTCAACGCCAGCCACATCCCAGGCGAATTTTCTGCCAACGGCGGAGGCAAGCGCGTCGTGGTGCATCTGAAGGGTAAAAAAATAGAGACACTCGTGCCGGAAGGAGCAACTGTGCTGGATGTATTGGTCAAAGAGAAGCACGACCCACCCTACTCTTGCACGGCGGGGGCGTGTTCTACTTGCATGGCTAAAATAATAAGCGGAAAAGTGAAAATGGAGGTTTGTTATGCGCTCGACGATGAAGAAGTAAAATCGGGTTACATTCTGACCTGTCAGGCACACCCTGAGACGGATGTGGTAGAGCTCACTTACGATATGTAGCCACTATTTTTCCGCACTTGCGGGCTATTCGCCTACCAACCATTTTTTGAACTCTGCCGAACGTTCGGTACTGACGATGGTTTCCAATTCGGTGCTGGGCTCCAATTCTACTTTGACCCTGCTTTTTGAATAAGGGTACATCTCTTTGATAGCGTTCACATTGATGACGAATTGGCGGTTGATGCGAAAAAATACAGAGGGGTCGAGCATGCTCTCCAATTTATCCAAGGGGTAGTCCACCGGAAATCGCTTGCCTGTGCTGCGAACAACAATAAACGTGATTTTATCTTTTGTGTAAAAATAGGCGGCATCAGTCATGTCCACGAGTTTGATGCTGTTGCCAAAACGGATAAGCATTCTTCTAAGAAATGCTTGCCCTTCCTGCTTGCGAAGCATTTCGAGCAAAGGCGTATAATCAGGCGCAGCATTTTTGTAAATCTTCTTATACTTTTCCAATGCTGCGGCCAACTCGTTGGTTTTGATGGGCTTGAGTAAATAGTCCACCGCATTCACCTTGAATGCCTTTAGCGCATATTCGTCATAAGCAGTGGTAAAAATGACGGGGCAGACGATGTCCACATGCCCGAATATCTCAAAACTGTCGCCATCCGCCAAGTGAATATCAAGCAGGATGAGGTCGGGTTGCGGATTGCCTTGAAGCCACATTACGGCAGCCTCCACACTATCCAACCGAGAGAGCACGACGGATTCGGGAGCGACCTCCTTGAGAAGTTTTTCCAAACGCCGGGCAGCCGCGTGTTCGTCCTCTACGATGACTATGTTCATTTTTTAAACGGTTTTATACCCAGATAAAAGAAGATTTGAACCTGCCCGTTGGCAAGGCAGGGATGCCCTTGATTGATTTGTGTGATTTTCAAAGGATTGTAAGCGTTGTTCGTTCAAAACCGCCCTGTCAGAACCTGTGCTCTGGGCTTGCCCGGCCAAGTGAAGCGGACGGGGGCTGATTTGCGTTGACTATAATTGCGTAAGTGAGCCGCTATTGCTTAAGTGGAATTTTTACGATGAAGAAGGCATCATTCTTTTCTACCAAAACAGGCTTTTCTCCCAACAGCTGATACCGCTTTACCAAACTATGCAAACCAAAATGCGTGCTTGGCTCTGGCTTTATTTTGGGCTGCACATTGTTGCGAACCACCACATAGCCGCCTTTTTCCGAAAAAATTTCCACCGTCAGCGGCTTTGTTGCGGAAATGACATTGTGTTTCACGGCATTTTCAACCAGCATTTGCAAAGCCAGCGGCATGACAAAGCCCGTTTCTCCGTTCAGATGTTCTACCAATCTGAAGCCGTCCTCATAGCGTTTTTTCAATAGGAAATCAAAGTTTCGCACCAAACCCATTTCCTCTTGAAGGCTGATGAAGTCTTTTTCTCGATAAGCGATGATGCTTCGATAAAAATCGGAGAGGTGCTCCAAATACGCCACAGCCATCGTGGGGTTCTCCTCAATAATCGTGATGAGCGTATTGAAATTGTTGAACAAGAAGTGAGGGTTAATCTGGCTTTTGAGTGCAGCAAATTGAGACTCTACCTTTTCGCGTTGCAGCCTCGCTTCGCGTTGCAGTCGTGCTTCGCGGTTTTTGACAAACATAAAAAAAATGCCACTTGCCGCCACAATGCAGAGCAAAACAAACCACCACCGCGCCCAAAGCGGCGGTTCGATGGTGAATTGCCATGCCTTTTCCGGCACACCCTCAAAATTGCCGTGCTCGCTGGTCTGAACCCGAAATGTGTAGCGTCCGGGGGGCAGGTTGGGATATGATGCCACATGGTCTTTGGATACCGTCCAATCCAAGTCAAAACCCTCGAGCCGATAGCGATAACGAACCGACTCGGGAGCCGTGTACCAAAGGCCAGTAAAGTTGAACACAAGATAGTTTTGATGGTGCGGGAAGATGCTTTTCGACAGAAAATCAATGGGTTCAGAAAAGTTTGACACAGAGACGATGCCCGGTTGAGGGTCGTCCATGAATGATTCGTCGAAGGCTGCCACTCGCATGATTCCTTGTTGAGTGCCAAGCCAAACATTGCCTTGTGCATCGCGGCAAAGCGCATTTAGATTTACCTCTACATTCGGAGCTCCAATGGCCGCGTCGCAAAATGTGACGTGTTCCGAACGCGCAGGATTCAACACGTCAACCCCATCGTTGTAGGCAATGATGAGTTGACCATTGCCATCAGTGGCTAAGCCAGTCACGGAAAGACTATGTAGGCGTTGCTCGGTCCCGAAATGTCGAAATTTTTGACCATCGTAGCAGAACACCCCTCCTCTTTCCGTGCTGAACCATATACCCCCCTTGAGGTCTTCCGCAATACTGTATATTGTTTTTAGCGGTTTGCCATTTGCTTGCGTAAAGTGGCGAAACGTGTTGTTTTCTAATGCGATAAGCCCTTTTCCATCCGTTCCAAACCACACCCTTCCTTTCCTATCGGGAAATACTTTATAGACATACCCGTTGCCAAGTTCTTCAATGCGGGTGATTTGTTGGGTGTGTAAATCTATCTCCATTACCCCGCCAAACGTAGCAAGCCAAACACGGCGGTCGTCGCCCGCGATAGAAAGCACGTTGGCATCATTCAATCCGTTGCTCTTATTGAAGTTTTTCAAGACCTTGCCTGTCGGGCTTACCACATATGCCCCATTGTCGAAGGTACCCGCCCAGATGTTTCCGTCCACATTCGACTCCCAGATGGATATGACATTCTGGGGCTTGGAAATACCGTTTATGGTGGTTACAGATTTTTTTTCTCCATTTTTTAGCAGAAAAAGGCCGTCTTTGTTCCCGACCCAAGCTCGATGTTGGCGGTCAATGAGCACGGCTTGTGCGTTGTTGGAAGGAGCCTCCAACATTCCAAACTTGACATTGGCTGCGTACAGCGCACCTTTGTCGCCCAGCAGCCATAAAAGCCCCTCTCGGTCTTTGAGCAACGCCCTGATTCGAGCCGAGCGAAGCGGATGCACGGACGGTAGCGGATGGATTGTATTCGTAGGCAAGTCAAGACGCAGCACGCCATCTTTCTCCGTGCCGACCCAAAGTTCCTTGCTTCCAAAAGTAGTAAGATTTAGCGCGGCGCTATAAGGCCATTTCTCGGTTCGAAAATCAAATTTATTTTGAAAAACATCATAGTGGCACATGCCGTTTTCTTGCATCCCAATCCACATATTTCCCTTTTTATCAGTCAACAACGCAGTCACGATTTCGTCGGGCAAACCATCATCCGTCGTCAATCGCTGCACTTGTTTCTTGCCGGGCTTTGGCATCGAGCAAATACTGATACCGGCGTCCGTCGCAGCCCACACTCTTCCTTTCGCATCGCAGGCCAAAGCGTAAATTTCGTCGCTACCCAAACCCTCGTCGGCGGCATTGAATTGATATAACCGTTTGTTTTTCAGGCAGTAAATTCCTTCTCCATACGTCGCAATCCAAAATCCGTTGGAGGAATCGGCAGCAAAAGCAGTGATGGGTTTCTGAGGCAATCCCTCCTCTGGCAACCACGCTTGCAATTGGGCAATGTGCATATTTTGACCATCCTTGTCGGAATCAAATGTGCTATTGAGCAAAACAAAGCCAATGGCACCATCGCGAAAACCAACCCATAGCCTGCCATCCAACTCGAACAAAGCACTGATGGTGCCGGAGAAAGAAGCGGGTAAGCCCACAGCTTGGAACGATAGTCCATCATAGCGATAAAGCCCGTTCCGCCCCCCCAGCCACAACCAACCATTACTGTCCTGAAAAACCGCAGTCAACTGGGTGTTGCCCATCTCCTTTGTTTCTCGAAGGCGGAAGACAGGCGTTTGCCCCTGCGCGGAGAGGCAGAGGAAAAGGAGAAATATGTTGGCTAATCTGTGCAAAATAAGGATGTTAGTTGCCTGTCAATTCTGCATCCACCGTCACCGTGATTTCCTCGGCAATTTTTTGGTAAACGACCTTGGGTATCGTGATGTCGTGGTCTGCCAACGGAACGGTAAAGGTGGATTGGACCCTGAGCTTGTTTCCACTCAATTCCAATTGGCTTTTTATGATGCGTTCTTGCTCCACGCCGTGTATGTTGAGATTGCCTTTGGCGCGAACAGTGTATGTCCCGTTCTTCTGAAAGTCTATTTGCTCGATAATTTTTCCGGCAAAACTTGCCTTCTGATATTTCCGGCTTTCCATGTAGTTTTCATTGAAATGCTCTCGCTGGAGGGGGCTGTTGAAACCCTCGAACGTCTTTATTTCCACCGTCCATGCGAAGGTCTGTTTGGCGGTGTCTATGATACCGCGCAACTTGTTGCTCTTGGCCGTGATGCTCTCCAATGGTGCATCGGACTTGAAAGCGACCTTGCCGTTTTCACATCGAAACACGCCTTGCTGGGCGACATTTTCAGCATGGCGGACAAGGCCCGCCTTCGTTCCCAACGACGATACGGCTAAGAACAACAGCCCGCTTAAGATGCTTGCATACATGGGTCAAAGTAGTTTCCGACAGGTGAAATTAAGGCCAAACATCTTTCCGCCGGAAAAAATGCTTGCTGAATGGGTATTTTAAATGGATGACATGGGCGTAGTTTTGTTTCAATATACTTGCAGCCTTATTCCAAAATCAGTGATATAGTCAACACAAATCAGCCCCGTCCGTTTCACTTGGCCGGGCAAGCCCCTGAGCACAGGTTCTGACAGGGTGGTTTTGAACGAACAACGCTTACAATCCTTTGAAAATCACACAAATCAATCAAGGAAATCCCTGCCTTGCCAACGGGCAGGTTCAAATCTTCTTTTATCTGGTTATGCCATGAAAAATTCACTTGTTGTTAGTGCTCTTTTTTTGTCCACATTTTGTGCCGCGTCTTTTGCCCAAGACCGCCCAGTCGGTCGCGCTTTTGCGACCCGCTCGGAAGTGATGGCCCGCAATGGCATTGCTTGCACAAGCCACCCCTTAGCGAGCGCCGCGGCGCTCGATGTGCTACGCAAGGGTGGCTCGGCGGTGGATGCGGCCATTGCCGCCAATGCGGTGCTTGGGGTGGTGGAGCCACACGTCAACGGCATTGGAGGAGACCTCTATGCCATTGTCTATGAGGCAAAGACGGGCAAGCTTCACGGGTTGAATGCCTCCGGTCGTTCGCCTCACTTGCTTACTTTGGACACCTTTGTTCATCGCAAAATTCAGTATATCCCGCCTTTTGGCCCACTGCCTGTGTCGGTGCCCGGATGTGTGGACGGTTGGTTTGCGTTGCATGGCAAATTTGGCAAAAAACCGATGAAGGAAAATCTATCATCAGCCATCAAGTATGCCCGTGATGGTTTTGCGGTGGCTGATGAAGCTTCGGCTTCATGGCAACGCATGGAAGCGGTATATGGAAAATTCCCAAACGTGAAGGAAGTCTATTTGCCGGGCGGAATCGCGCCGAAACGCGGCGATATTTTCCGAAACCCGTCGCTGGCCAACTCGTTGGAAAAAATCGCCAATGGCGGACGCGATGTATTTTACAAAGGGGAAATAGCGCAAGCAATAGACGAGTTCATGCGGAAAAACGGTGGCTTCCTCTCCCTTAGGGATTTGGCGGAACACACCTCCGAATGGCTCGAGCCTGTCTCCACCAATTATCGAGGTTTCGATGTGTGGGAATTGCCGCCCAATGGCCAAGGCATCGCAGCCTTGCAGATGCTCAACATACTTGAAGGCTTTGATTTTTCCAAAATTTCCTTCGGCTCCCCTGAGCATATTCACCTGTTCGTGGAGGCCAAAAAACTCGCTTATGAAGACCGCGCAAGGTTTTATGCTGACTTGGAATATATGCAGCCGGGCATCGTGAAGCGCCTGATTTCAAAAGAATATGCCGCAGCACGTCGCAAACTGATAAACCCCAATCGCGCTGCCGCGACGGTAGAAGCAGGAAACCCCCATCTGAAAGATGGCGACACGATTTATCTCACGGTAGCCGACGAAGAGGGCAACATGGTGTCGCTCATCCAGTCCAACTTTAGGGGCTTCGGCTCTGGCATGGTGCCTGATGGCTTGGGATTCATGTTGCAGAACAGGGGGCAGCTTTTCACGCTCGAACCTGAGCAAGCCAATACTTACGCGCCGCACAAAAGACCTTTTCACACAATTATTCCAGCTTTTGTGACCAAAGACGGCAAGCCTTGGATGTCCTTTGGGGTGATGGGTGGCTCGTTTCAACCGCTCGGCCATGTCGAAATACTGATGAACATGATTGATTTTGGCATGAACGCGCAAGAAGCTGGTGACGCGCCGCGCATTGACCATCAAGGAAGCAGTGAGCCTACCGGCGAGCGAATGAAAGACGCTGGGTACATCACGCTTGAAAACGGCTTCCCTTACGAGACCATTCGCGCCTTGATGCAGATGGGGCATCGCGTGGGTTGGGCACCGCCGGGCAGTTACGGCGGGTATCAGGCCATCCGATTCGATGCCTCGAAGAGGGTTTATTTTGGTGCTTCGGATGCTCGCAAGGATGGTCAGGCCGTGGGGTATTGACCCCTCAAAACAAGCGCAGCTGAGGAGATTTGACTTGTTCGTGCAAATCAAGATTGTAGCCCGGCATTTTCCTGTCTTTCAGATATTTCTCTTTTGCCAAGCGAAACTGGTCGTGAATAATCTGGGCGATATTGCCTTCGCCACGCATCCGCTTTCCAAAGCGTTTTTCTTCCAAACTTCCGCCGTGCGTATCGCGGATTCGGTTGAGCACGCGGTCGGCGCGGTCGGGCATGGTACGTCGTATCCAATCCTCGAAGATAGGGCCAATGTCTCCATTGAGTCGCACGATGGTGTGACCCACGCCCAATGCCCCACAATCGGCAACCTTTTTTACCAATGGCAAAATTTCATGGTCGTTGAGGCCCGGAATAATGGGTGCCATCATCACGAACACAGGGACATCTGCCTTTGATAGGGTTTCCACTGTTCGGAGGCGCTGCTTCACGGAAACAGTGCGAGGCTCGAGAAATTGGCGCAGTGTCTCATTCAAAGTGGTGATGCTAACAGCAACATGGACAAGTTGCTCGGCAGCCAGTTTTTTCAAGATGTCGAGGTCGCGCAGCACAAGGCTGTTTTTGGTGATGATGCCAACTGGGTGGCGGTATTTCCAAAATACTTCGAGGCAGGCGCGTGTGATGCGGAAAGTTCGCTCGGCTGGTTGATACACATCCGTATTGCCCGCAAACATAATGGGCGCAGCTTTCCAAGATTTCTTTTTCAATTCATTTTCAAGGAGTTCGGCAGCGTTTCGCTTGACAAGAATTTTGCGTTCAAAGTCAAGTCCGGCACTGTATCCCCAAAAAGGGTGCGTATTTCGAGCATAGCAGTAAACACAGCCATGCTCGCAACCTTGATAAGGGTTCATGCTCCATTCGAGCGGGATATCGGGGCTTTCCACACGATTGAGGATGGTCTTGGGGTGGGTTTCGAGATATTCTGTTTTTAAACTGCCATCTTCCCATTCTTCGGCAACGAGCGCCCAATCGAGCGGTTCATGGTCGCGCACGAGTTTTTCATAAGGGGATGGAGGATTGATTTGCGCGCCACGCCCTTTCAATTGTATTTTTTCGTTTGTCACGTTGCTCGTAATTAGGAGACAAAGTTAAAACAAAATCGCGCTTAAAAAACTTTTTGTTGTTTTTAAACAACGCGTTGCTGAGCATGCTTTTGGGTTTTGCCACAGAGACTCTAAAATCTTTGTGCCTTCGTGTCTTTGTAGCCAGGTTCAGGCTACGGTGCAGCGATGCTCAGCTCGGAAAATAAATTGACATGAGGTAGGCGTAGATTCCGAAACAAACGCTGCCAATGAGCAAGCCCAAAGCCAGAGGGCGGTCGTCGCTGGTTTTAAACAGAAAAAAACCAGCCGCAATACCCCCGACGACGAGCAAGGGGTAAGGAATAAAGAACAACAAGAGCCAAAAAACCGCGAATACCGCAATGATTCGGACGAGAACAGGCACCAATGATTTCATAAGTGAAATGTGATAATCCCGATATTCCGGGACAGGTTGTGATAATTGCTTGCCTTTTATTGGTCAAACCGATTTCATTGTTCCGCATAAAAGTTGCGTGCGGCGAAATTCTGACAGCTCACTCGCATTTCCAAATATCCCACACTGATTGCCAGTGCTTTTGTGGTGCTCACACCTCGAACCGAAGGTGTTTCACCGTCAAGCCCTTGTTTATGAGTTGCTTGAGCGAGTCCACCCCAATCCGCAGATGCAAGTCCGCGAAATTAGCCGTTACTTCCTTGTCGCTTGCTTCTGTTTTGATGCCTTCCGATGTCATAGGCATATCGCTCACCAGCAAGAGTGCGCCGGCAGGCATCCGGTTTTTGAACGCGGCTACGAAGATTGTCGCTGTCTCCATATCTATGGCGATGCAACGCAAATCGCGGAGACGTTGCTTGAAATCTTCTCGATGTTCCCAAACACGCTTGTTCGTGGTATAAACGACCCCAGTCCAGTAATCTCGCTCATAGTCGCGGATGGTGGTGGATATGGCTTTTTGCAACGCAAAGGCTGGAAGCGCGGGCAGCGCGGGGGGCAGGTAGTCGTCGCTTGTGCCCTCACCGCGCACTGCTGCGATAGGGAGAATCAGGTCGCCGACGTGATTTTTGCCCGTTTTCAAGCCTCCGCATTTTCCAAGAAACAAAACAGCGTTGGGATGTATCGCCTCCAACAAGTCAATCACCAGCCCAGCGTTGGGGCTGCCGATGCCAAAATTGATGATGGTGATATTGTCGGCAGTGGCAGCTTGCATGGGGCGGTCCGTGCCATAAATCGGAACCTCGTTTTGGTCGGCGAAAGTTTTGACGTAGCCGCTAAAATTGACCAGCAGGATGTATTCGCCGAATTTTTCCAACGGCATCCCCGTATATCTTGGCAACCAATCCTTTATGATGCGCGATTTGGCTTCCTTTTCCTGTTTCTGAATTTCTTCGAGATATTCGGGGAGAAAAAAATCTTTGCTGTCCATAAAAATTGATTTGTTGTTTGCGCAATTGTTCGGCTCAAAAGTAACGGCAAGATTCGAAGAGCAACCTCGTTTAAAATTATGTTTGGCCAGCATCAGCTGTCTTGAAACGACGGATGCTGCGAAAATTGACGAAACTTGCCCAAAAATTGAACATAGACATGACAATGAAATTTTTTCTGCTTTGTTGCCTTTCGCTGCTACCTGTGTCGGAAACATACGCCCAACCCGGATGCCCAGACCCGCAGGCACTCAATTACATTGCTTCAGCCACCTCGAACGACGGTTCGTGCCAGTACCCTGCCACCAATTATGTGCCCACGCTCAAGGCACTCTTGCCCGACACGTTGGTTGAAATAAGCGGACAGGTGAGAGCTGGAGCCAATTGGTACGCCCACAACGACGGGAGCGATGGGTCCCGATTCTATCGTTTTGACCCTGAAAACGGGAGTATCGCCCAGATTATTCATTTGAAACAAGCTTCCAACAAGGACTGGGAGGATATCGCCGCGTCTGACACACATATCTATATAGGTGACGTAGGGAATAACAACAACAATAGGCAAGACCTCGGCATTTACCGGATTCCGCTTTCTAAAATCGGCAACACCTCTTTTGTAAGCATCGAGACGAGCGACTGGTCTTTCATTCCGTTTTCTTACGAAGACCAAACGGATTTCTCATTCCAGCCTGCCGATAGTGCTGTGTTCGATTGCGAGGCGATGATTGTGTTGAGCGGAAAAATTCACCTATTCACCAAAAATCGCAAGGAATACACGACGACGCACTATGTGGTGAACCAGTCCAACGGAAAAGCCGAAAAACTTGAAACATTTCCCTGCGATGGCCTTATCACAGGGGCAGACGTGTCGCCCGATGGCAAACTAATAGCATTGCTCGGGTACGATTTGCGAAACATCCCAAAAGTATTTGCATGGCTGCTCTGGGACTGGCAAGCTGGCTCTGATTTGTTTTTTACGGGTAACAAGCGACGCATCGAGCTTGGCTCGGCTTTCGCAACCGGGCAAGCAGAAGGTGTCGGCTTTTTGGGCAATCGCACTGGATACATCTCCAACGAACGGACAGTGGCGGGTGGTGTCACATTCGTGGAGCAATCCACCCGATGGTTCGATTTTGGGCAGTGGGTGCCTGAAAATGTCGGTAGCCAAGAGCCAAGCACCGCCTCAGGGTTTAAAGTCTTTCCCAATCCTTTTGTGCAGTCGGTGCGCTTCGATTTTTTTGAGCACAAAAAACCGCACCATATCCGCGTGCTGAACCAATCCGGTCAGGTAGTGCTTCACCTCAACGAGGTGCCTGAAGTGTTGGATATGAGCACCTTGCCTTCTGGGACATATTCCTTTGAAGCGGTCTGGGAAACATATATTCAGGTTTTCAAAGCCCTGAAAATGTGATTCTGCTTTAATTCTTCTAAAAATTTTTCCCCATTTTCTTTCCCCAATCTTCAAACCCACCTACTTTAACCGCTCAAAGCAGATTTTTTCACCAAACAAAATTCTTGGTCATGCATTCTGCCCGTTTATACTAAACGGTACACGGCTGGTGACACGCGGTTCACGGCGTTTTTTTCCTGCATCGCGCACCGCCAGCCGTGTACCGTCTTTCGTTCACCAAACCAAGTTCTTTGCCAATGGCAGCCTACACTACTGACAAGATTAGGAACGTCGTCCTCGTGGGACACTCCGGCAGTGGCAAAACCACTTTTGCCGAAACCATGCTTTATGAAGCTAAAGCCATCAACCGCAGAGGCACTGTCGGCGACGGCAACACGCAGAGTGACTACGCGCCGCTCGAACAACAACGCGGCCATTCCCTTTTTGCCTCACTCCTTCATTGCAGCTGGAAGGATACCAAAATCAACATCCTTGATACACCGGGTCTCGATGACTTCGTGGGCGAAGTAGTAACGGCTCTAAAAGTAGCAGACACCGCAGTAGTCATGTTGAATGCTCGGAGTGGCGTAGAAGTAGGTACCGAACTGATATGGGAGTATGTGGACAAGTTCGAAACACCCAGCATATTTGTCATCAATCAATTAGACCACGAAAAAGCCGATTTTGAAATGACACTCGAACAAGCCAAAAGCCGATTTGGCAATCGGGTGTTGCCCATGCAATTCCCCGTCAATCAAGGCCCGGACTTCAATGCCATCGTGGATGCCTTGCGCATGGTGATGTATGTTTTCCCAACTGGCGGTGGCAAGCCTGAAAAGAAACCTATACCTGCCGAACACAAAACACGCGCCGACGAAATGCACAACGCACTCGTGGAAGCTGCCGCTGAAAATGACGAGGCGCTCATGGAAAAATACTTCGAGAATGGCACCCTCGACGAGGAAGAACTTGCCAAGGGCCTGAGCATCGGCCTAGCGCATCACCAGTTTTTCCCGGTGTTCTGCGCCTCGGGCCTGAAAGACATGGGCAGCGGTCGCATCATGGGTTTCATCCACGACATTTGCCCAAGCCCTGCCGACCGGCCCGCTGCCGACCTCGAAGGCGGTGGCTCCAAGCCTTGCGACCCCAATGCCCGCCCGTGCGTGTTTATCTTCAAAACCGTAAACGAGCCTAAGGTGGGCAACGTCTCCTATTTCAAGGTTTATTCAGGTGTGCTGAAAACAGGCGACGAATTGACCAACGCCGACAATAGCACCGTTGAACGTTTCTCACAACTTTTTGAAAGCGAGGGCAAAAACCGCGACCAAGTGGACGAGCTGCGTGCCGGCGACATCGGCTGCACAGTGAAACTCAAAGGCTCGCACACCAATCAAACACTCAACCCAAAAGGTTCCGATATCAAAATCGAGCGCATCCACTTCCCAGCCCCGCGCATCCGTATGGCTGTGGTGCCACCGAGTAAGGCCGAAGTCGAAAAAATGGCCAATGCCCTACATTCCATCCGAGAGGAAGACCCAACGCTCATCGTGGACCAAAACATAGAGCTGAAACAGACCATCATCGAAGGTCAAGGCGAATTGCACTTGGACATGGTACGCTACAAAGCGGAGCAAAATTTCGGCATCAAACTCGAATTCACCGAGCCGCGCATCCCCTATCGAGAGACCATCACCAAGGAAGCCAACAAGGACTATCGCCATAAAAAACAATCAGGTGGCGCGGGACAATTTGCCGAAGTTCACATGCGCATAGAGCCTTACTACGATGGCATGCCCGCCCCTAACGGACTGACAGTCAAAAATATAGAGGTGGAAGACCTGAAATGGGGCGGTAAGTTCTCATTCTGTTGGGCGATTGTGGGAGGAGCCATAGACGCTCGCTTTATCAATGCTATCAAAAAAGGCATCATGGCAAAAATGGAAGAAGGCCCACTAACTGGTTCATATTGTCGTGATATCCGCGTGAGCATATACGACGGCAAAATGCACCCCGTGGACTCAAACGATATGGCTTTCCAAATTGCGGCAACCATGGCTTTTAAAGAATCTTTCCCTATGGCTGGGCCTCAGGTGCTCGAACCCATCTACAACCTTGAGGTCATGGTAGATGCCGAGTATATGGGCAGTGTCATGGGCGATTTGCAAACACGCCGAGCTATTGTGATGGGTATGGATTCGGAAGGACACTATCAGGTCATCCGCGCTCGTGTGCCACTCAAGGAACTATACAAATACTCGTCGTCGTTGCGCGCGCTCACACAAGGCAAGGCCAAATTTAGCATCTCGTTTGCCGAGTATGCAGCTGTCCCGGGCGACATTCAATCTAAACTGACCGCAGAATACGCCAAACACGCGGTAGCCGACGAGAATTGATTGCAGACTCAAAGAGTCATGAGCAAATCCCGGTCAAACATTGGATTGGCCGGGATTTTTTTATTTTTCATACCTCGAATCGCCAAGTTTCTACTATATGTGATGTCCTGATTCATTCAAAATCAGGGGCATCAATCATGAGCATCTGATAAATCTTGGCAAATCAAGGTATAACATTCATCATTCAAAGTTTAAACATTTATTTAAAAAAATCCTTTAACCCTCCGTTGCGTCTTTCATAAAAGTTGAGGCAACTTTGCGTCATTAAAAAACTGTTTATGCCTAACTCGGAATTGAGCACGGAAGAAAAAATCAAGGATGCAGCGAAAAAAATCTTTTTAGAGAAAGGATTTGGCAGCGCCACCACCCGCGATATAGCGGAATGTGCGGACACGAATATAGCCTTGGTGAACTATTACTTTCGCAGCAAGGAGAAACTGTTTCAGGAAGTTTTCCGGGATAGTTTCACAGAGACTTTTATGCCCGTAACGCGCATTTTGAACGACGACTTGCCACTCGAAGCCAAAATCTACAAGTTTGTGGACCATATGACCGAGTTGCTCAAACGAGACCCGCTGCTCCCCATGTTTGTCTTGAGCGAAATGCGTGGGGAAAATTCAAAAATTTGTGAATCATTGACCGAATTGCAGCAGCAAGGCTCCAGCCTCTTTCAGGCACAACTCCAAGAAGAAGCAGAGAAGGGAAATATTCGAAGCGCAAACTTCGAGCAAGTAGAACTTAGCCTCATGGCTATGGTAATCTTCCCCTTCCTCAGCATGAACATGATAAAAATGAAAAAGAATCTCAGTACCGAAGAATTTCACCAGCTCGTGGACGAACGCAAAAAAAACATCCCCGAAATGCTCTTAACCTACCTCCGACAAAAGGGGTAGTATCTTTTTTTGCCTTATTTTTAAACATTTATTTAAATTGTTTATTTAAAGCAAACAAGAAACTCATCCCCTCACCAAACCACATCAGTCTTGCAACCCTCTATATACGCAAATCTTCGTATTCATTTTACGAAATACCGCTGAACAGTCGAATGTAATCCGCCCCGCACCTTTGCCCTGCAAAAACGGAGGCATCGATGCCCCACACCTTGTTGATTTCCAGTATGTTTTTTTTGTCCATTGCTTTTCACTGGCTATTTCCACCAACTCGCTGCACACAAACACCCGTTCACGAGAAATGAATTGCCTAAAAGAAGCATGAGCACCACCTTTGGAAGACGAGTGCAAATACCTTCAACCAAATTAAAATTGGGCATTAAGCCCCCGAAGATAAATCCAAGTGTCCATTAGCGTCGTACATGAGAGGCTTTCAGCAAAACTCGCCGAAAAAACAGTGCGCCTCACAAAAAAAATAGGTGAGTTGGTCTAATAACACGGCCTTTCGAGAAACTAAAAATATCCCTAAATACCTTTGAACAAACGTTTAAATTTTTTGGTCAAAAAAATTTAAAAATCACGCTGGGCTGCAACATTTCTCCATTTTTGAAAGTCTATAGCTACAATTTCTAACAATTCGCTCCAACATTAAAACACCAGTGTATTAAACAAACTTTTAATCCAGCATTAAAAAACAGAACCCATCACTTTCGTCATGTCTGCAATCATGGAAACTCCAACCAATGCTTTCTTCCTTCGCCTCACCATCCTAATTTTATTTGGTTCGCTACTTCTTTTTGCCATCCCATCTTCGGCACAAACCACCACAACTGCCAGTGGCATCGTTGTGGACGCATCCACCAGCGAGCCACTTGCTTTGGCTACCATTCGTTTTGAAGGAAAAAATGTAGGCGGCATCACCGACGCTGAGGGCCGTTTCAAGGTCGAAATCAACGAACCAGCCAATCGCCTGACGGTGACGTACATGGGCTATGAGACCGCCGTCGTCAATCTTCGCCCCGGTCAGGCCAATGCCGGGCTGAGTGTCCGCTTGGAAGAAGCCAACAACACGTTGAAGGAAGTCGTGGTGCGAAATGAAAAGTACCGAAACAAGGGCAATCCGGCGGTGGAACTTATTCAAAAGGTAATTGAACACAAATCTCAGAATCGGCGAGAGGGGTTGGATTTCTACAACTTCGAGCAATACGAGAAAGTGGAGTTCGCCATCAACCGCGTGGACGACCAATTGCGCAATGGGCTTTTGTTCCGCAGGATGCAATTCCTTTTCGACAATTCCGACACCAGCGCCTCTGGAGTGGTCAGTTTGCCGTTCTATCTCTACGAACGCCTTTCAGATGTTCACTACCGCAAAAGCCCTCGTGAGGAAAAAACCCTTGTAAAAGGAGAAAAGAGCACTACCGTTCCCGGCTTTTTCGATGAGCAAGGCATTTCCAGCTATGTGCAGAATATGTACCAGCAAGTGGATATCTACGACAACCGCATCAATTTGGCTACCGTCGAGTTCGTCAGCCCGCTTGCCTCAATTTCCCCGAATATCTATCGATTCTACATTCAGGACACTGTGACGATGAAGGAAACACAGGCGGTTCGTTTGTACTTTGCTCCACGAAACAAGTCCGACCTCGCTTTTGAAGGAAATATGTGGGTGGCACTTGATGGTTCCTACGCGGTGCGAAAAATAGCACTGGGTGTGCCAAAAGGCATTAACCTGAACTGGGTGAGCGACCTAACCGTCGAACAGGAGTTTGATTGGGTGGAATCGAATGATGGTCTTGTAGGCACCACGCGAGGCTTGATGCTAAGCAATGACATCGTAGTGATGCAGTTCGGGGCTTCGAAGGACACCACCCGCCGGGGCCTCATCGGGCGCAAGACGACATCTTACCGTCAATATTCGCTCGGCCAGCCGATTTCCAATGGCGTGTTTAAATTCAGCGGCAACACTCGTTATGAAAAAAATGCTTCCGCCCAAAACGAGCAATTCTGGGTGGAGCATCGTCATGTGTCACTCAGCGAAAGAGAGCAAGGCATCCAAAAAACCATTGACACCCTGAATAATCACAAGCCATTCAAACGCTTTATGACGGTGGCCCGCATCCTTTTTGAAGGTTATCACACAGTCGGGGGTGGAGGCTTTGACATTGGGCCAGTCAATACATTTTACAGTTTCAACGAGGTGGAGGGTTTTCGCGCTCGCTTTGGCGGACGCACGAATATGAGCTTCGCTCAAAACTTGCAATTTGAGGGTTATGTGGCTTACGGCACAAAAGATGAGCGCATGAAGGGCAACGCAACTTTCACCTATTCCCTGAACAATCAACAGGTTCGGCGTTTTCCGCTCCATCAGATGAAAATATGGTATCAAGACGACGTGAAAATTCCGGGTCAGGAACTTCAATTCGTGCAAGAGGACAACTTTTTGCTCTCGTTCAAGCGTGGCGTGAACGACAAGATGATTTACAACCGCGTGCTTGGAATGGAATACCTTCGGGAAACCCCTTCCCACTTTTCATATTCCATAACCCTTAAAACAGAACGCCAACGCCCAGCAGGCGCACTCAACTTCCAGTATGGGGAAGTGGAAAATCTCCAGTTTGACCCCGATATTCAAACTACGGATTTTGGCGTGTTTTTGCGTTACGCCCCCAATGAGAAATTTTATCAAGGCGCCACCTATCGCACCCCGATTCTGAACAAGTACCCTAAGTTCAGCCTTTGGTACAACCTCGGTGCCAAGGATGTGCTCGGTGGCGAATATGCATATCACTCAGTGCAAGCGAAGGTCGAGAAAGTCTTCTACACCTCGCCTTTCGGATGGTCGCAAGTCGTGTTGGAAGGCGGTCGTGTTTTTGGCACCTTGCCTTTCCCGCTTTTGAAAATCCACCGCGCCAACCAGACATACGCCTACCAATTGGAGTCGTATAATTTGATGAATTTCATGGAGTTCGTGAGCGATAAGTACGCGTCAATCAATATGACACATACTTTTGGCGGATTTTTTTTCAATCGGGTACCCCTATTGAAAAGACTGAAATGGCGTGAAGTAGTGTCATTTAAAGGACTTTGGGGAGGCCTCGATGAAGCGAATCGCCCTACCGCCGAAAACGGGCTGCTACATTTTCCGACAGCTCCAAATGGCACACCGCTGACTTATACGTTGGAAAAACAACCATACATGGAAGCTAGTGTGGGCGTGGCAAACATCTTTAAAGTGCTGCGGGTGGACTATGTGCGCCGGCTCAATTACCTCGAACACCCGAACGCGCCCAGTTGGGGCATTCGCGCAAGGTTTAAAGTCGAGTTTTAAAGTGCCTCGCGCTCCCAAAATTACTTGTCTTTCACCCTCCCTAACCCCAACGCCCTAAGCATCCATGTGGGCAAAGGTTTCTCCGGCTTGCTGCGTTTGCGCAAATCGAGATACCAGCCCAACTTTTTCATTATCGGTATTTTGTGCGTCTCCACGAACTCGATAAGCGTGCCGTCGGGGTCCTCGATGTAGGAAAAATAGCCCGCCGCCTCGCCCATATCGAACGAGCCGCTCGAGTCCACCGTGAAGACGTGGCCTTTTTCGGTGCAAAACTTTTTCATCTCGTTCATGCCCGTGATATCAAAACACAAATGGATAAAGCCCAAATCGCCCCAATAGCGATGCTCGTAGATTTTGCGCGGCTGGCGTTTGAGGCTTTGCACGAGTTCGATTTCCGTGTCGCCAAGCATTCGACTGAACGGCCCTTTGCGTTTATCGGCGTGGCGTAGGAGTACCCGACGATAGCGGCCAAAACCACCGTCCACACCGTGCCAATCAGTAAAATCGTCTGTCTTGTCGTACACAACTATTTCGTAGCCAAGAACTTCTGAATAAAAATTTACCGAACTGCCCATGTCGGAAACTCCGATAATGGCACCATATACCCCCCCAGTCAGGTATGGCTGGCTTTTGGAAAACCAATCATTCGCTTCTACGATTTCAAAAGTGTTGCCCCAAGGGTCTTTCGCAAAAAAGTGTTCTTGTCCGTCAGGGCGAGCGATAGGTGTGGTCAACATATTCACACCGCGTTTGCGCAAGTCGTGGAAACAAGCCTGAGCATCTTTGCATTTGATTTTCGCAATGAAAATACCGAGGTCGCCAAGTTGAGTCTGGAAGGCGGATGGCATGGGTGTGCGGCCAGTGTACTGCCATATTTCAAGGCCACCTCCGCCCTGTAGATTGAGCGCGAGAATAGCGTGTCGCGCCTGCGGCTGACCGCCCGTATAAGGCAGCATCAGACCAGCCACAGCAGCTTCTTCAAAAATTGGAACATCGAAACCAAAGTGCTGCCGATACCATTTGAACGCTTCCTGAACATTGGCCACACCGACACCAACTTGCTGAATACCAGAAATAAACATGAAGTAATTTCGATTTCAAATTGTGGGTTGAAGTTTTTTGAAGCAGGCAAAAGTAGGCTGACAAAATATGTGTACGTCTATTTTTTGAGAAAAAAGAAAAGAGGCAAAACCAGCTTATTCTGGCTTTGCCTCTTATGTAAAAACAACGCGATGGCGCAGCGACTAATCTGCGGTCTCGTCCACCTCTTCTTTTTCGGCGACGACCTCAAACTTGACCTCTTGCACCACTTCTGGGTGAAATTTTACGGTGGCAGAATAGGTGCCGAGTTCTTTTACCTCGTCGGGCATTTCTACAATGCGCTTATCTGCTTCCACGCCTAATTCTTTAAGCGCGTTGACGATATGCTGTGCCGTCACGGAGCCAAAAAGACGTTTCGATTCGCCAGCCTTTGCAGTAATTTTCAGGGTAGTGTTGGCAATTTTTGCAGCCATTTCCCGAAGAGCAGAGACCACAGCCGCTTCTTTCTTGGCCGCTTGTTTTTTCATGCCTTCGAGTTTGGCAAGGTTCGTCTTGTTGGCCACGATAGCCAGACCTTTTGGGAGCAGGTAGTTGCGGCCATAACCGTCTTTCACTTTGACGACATCATGCTTGGCACCCACCTTTTCGATATGTTCGAGCAGAATGATATTCATTACTGTTGAATTTGAATGTTGAAAGATGTTGGATAGGGTTGTTGCATTCGCGTTTCAGTTGAGAAAACCGCAGAAGGCAATTCCCCCGAAACCGCTTTTACTTCATCAAGTCGGCCACGAAAGGCAGCATGCCCAAATGACGCGCGCGTTTGACAGCAGTAGCTACCCGACGCTGATATTTCAGGCTATTACCTGTGATACGTCGCGGCAACAATTTGCCCTGCTCGTTGATGAATTGCAGCAAAAAATCGCTGTCCTTGTAGTCAATGTGTTTGATTCCAAACTTGCGGAAACGGCAATATTTTTTGCGGCGAAGCCCGATTTTCGGGTTGCTTAAAAATTTAACGTCTTCTCTTGAAGCAGCCATAATGTGAATGTTGTTTGCTGATTGCCCAGAAGTTCAAGCCCTCATTTTATAGCGGCCTAAGCCTCTGGACCAAATTGAGTGATGGTGGTTGTCGTTTGCGTTGACCCTGAAAGACTGTGAAAAAACCTTAATCTGCATCAAGGTCAACCACTTCTGGCGCGGGCACCAATTCTTCGACGGCAGCATTTTCAGCGGCAACGGGCACCTCTTCTTTCTTCTTCTTCACCCCGATGCGGCCGTTGCGCTTGTCGTCGTTGTACTTGATGCCGTATTTGTCGAGTTTAACGGTGAGGAAGCGAATCACGCGCTCGTTGCGCTTCAGGTTCAACTCGAACTTGGACAACCAATCAGCCGCCTCGCAGCCAAACTCAATGGTGTAATAAACGCCCGAAGAGCGTTTGTTGATGGGATAGGCCAATTGCCGAATACCCATCTCGTCCACCGCTACGATAGTAGCCCCAAAACCTGTAAGTTCTTTTTGGACGTGTTCTGCTGTCGCTTTGACTTCATCGCCCGACAGCACTGGATCTACGATGAAGGTGACTTCGTAATGTCTCATTATCAGTCAGTTGTAAAAAAAGAAATGAACTTTTTGAAAAAACGGCTGCAAAAGTAGAAACTCGCGCCGGGATGAGCAAGGAAAGTTCATAGTTTTCTTTCACGAACCTCGAATTTCGCGGCGACGACCCGACATCTGATAGTTTACATAAAGCAACACCCCAAAAAGCAGCACAGCGCCAGCCTGATGCAGCACTCCCAAATCCACAGGAATGGCACCCCGACAGTTAATAAGCGTGACAACACCCAACAATACTTGTACCAGCAATGCCGCAACCAATGCCACGACACCAGTGCGCAGGCCGGATGCCACGATGATTTTTCTTGTTCTCCATGCGAAGTACAGAACCATGAAAGTCAGCAGGTAAGCCGTATTTCGATGCAAGAATTGAATTAATGCCGGCATAAAGGGATTGGTGTCATAATGGATGAAACTATCCGCCACCCAATGGCTACCGTCGAGCAAGATGGCGGGGAAGTATTCTCCTTTCATGTCGGGCCAAGTTGGGTAAAAAAGACCTGCTTTTGAACCTGACATCATGGCTCCGAGTGCTATTTGAAAAAATGCTACCCCTACCAGCCACCAGCCCATTCGCCTCAATGAATTGTTGGCGAAGACTGGTGGCTGGGGCTGGTACGCAATGAAAATGGTCCAGAGCAGATAGCCGAAGATCACCAACGCCATGCAAAGATGAAGAGTAAGGTTGTACGCATTCACCCACGGACGGTGAATTAAACCGCTTGCCACCATAATCCACCCAAAAAAGCCTTCCAGACCAGCCAAAACAACCACCACAATTAGGTGCAACATCAAACGTCGAGACAGCATGCCTCGCCACAAAAACCACAAGAAAGGAAAGATAAACACCAGGCCCATCAACCGCGCCCACAAGCGATGGAAATACTCCCAGAAATAAATAAATTTAAACTCACTTAGGCTCATTCCCCTGTTAATCTTTTGATACTGAGGAGTTTGTTGGTATAGTTCGAATTCCGATTCCCATTTTGCCTCGCTGAGAGGAGGTACACTGCCTGTTACGATTTCCCAGCGAGTGATGCTCAAACCACTGCCCGTCAGTCTTGTGATGCCACCAATTACCACTTGCATGGCTATCATGCACAACCCCACGATGAGCCAAATTTTTACGACGCGTGGGATGCGTTCTTCTTTCGCGTATTTCAATTTCATCGCATTGCGTTTTTAAAAACAAAACAAAAGTAGAACCCTTCTCCTTTCCATTTTCCGCAAGAGCAGTATTCCTTTATAAGATTTAATAAGTTTAAATTTCTTTGCCTTCGGCCATCATTAGCCGTGTTAGTTTGTGGATAACCTTGCAACTGTCTATTCCTTTTACGCCTTCCATAACAGTTACCCGTTTCATGCACACATTCTCCACGCGGTTGCGTCTTTACAATCAATAGATTGTGCCGTTTTTCACATCATGTGCAGCCTTTGTTTAAAAACCCTGTGTTTGATTATTCTTTGCTCGCTCGCGTGTGAATCTTTGTTGCACAACAAAGCCTGTACTCACACACATCGCTCCCCGTCACTCATTCGTTGGGCATAACTCGTCCGCGATTGTGAGTAGGGGTGAACAACAACTGGTTTTTTCCACATCTTTCAACACTTAGTTCTCATTGACCATCAAATATGTAAGTATATTATTTTTTATATTGTTTAAAACTTGTCGAAACAATCTGTGTTTATAACAAAAAGCCTGGAAATGAATAAATTGTTAATTTTGACCTCTCCAAAACCTAACAAGGTTTGCCTAAAAACGGAATCGCTTCCTAAAAGTATTGCCAAACTTAAAACAAAAATCCCCTCATTGCGCAATTATGTGTGGTCGTTACTCTTTTGCTCCAAAACCCCAGCAACTCGAAGCCCGTCTGCGCGATGTGAAACGCCCAGAACTAAAAATTAGCTATAACATCGCGCCAACCCATCAAGGATATGTCATCGCCAACGATGCGCCACGCTCATTGCAGGCAATGGAATGGGGGCTTGTGCCTCATTGGAGCGCGGATGGCAAGAACAATGGTAAATTGATGAACGCCCGCTCAGAAGGCATCGAAGAAAAACCGTCGTTTCGGGAGCCGATTCAGCGTAGGCGTTGCTTGGTGCTCGCCGACAGTTTTTATGAATGGCGCACCGAACCCGGTGGGCGGAAAATTCCCTACCGCATCTTTTTGAAAAATGGAGACCTGTTGTTTATGGCGGGCATTTGGGATGAGTGGAAAAAGATGGGCGAGACGAGGCGAACCTTTTCTATTGTCACCACTCCACCCAACCTTGAAATGTCGGCAATGCACGACCGTATGCCCGCCATTCTGCTCACCCAAACCATGCAAGAACATTGGTTGTCCCCTCTTCCAATAGATGAGGTACTCGCCATGCTACGTCCAATAGCGGACGGATCGTTGGCGATGTATCGGGTTTCCGAGAAACTGAACAAACCCGACTACGACGAACCAGACTTGCACGACGCGCTCCCCGAACAACCAACTTTGTTCTGAAAAAATAATCTTTTGGCTCGTTTGGCTGTTTCAAGGCAAGTCCAATATGTTTGCAAAAAAAGCAACCGTAAATATCCAACCACCCACCATGCAAGAAGCATATATTATTGCCGGATACCGCTCCGCAGTCGGCAAAGCTGGCAAAGGCGGATTCAAATCATATCGCCCTGACGACTTAGCCGTTGATGTTATCAAACACCTTTTAGCTTCCGTGCCTCAACTCGACCCCAAAATGGTGGACGACTGTATCGTGGGGTGCGCCAATCCAGAAGGTGAACAGGGGCTTCAAATCGGTCGCCTCATTTCCGTTCGTGCACTTGGCAAGGATGTGCCGGGCATGACCGTCAATCGCTATTGCGCCTCAGGACTCGAAACCATCAGCATTGCCGTGGCTAAAATCCGTGCAGGCATGGGGCATTGTTATGTGGCTGGCGGCACCGAGAGTATGTCATTTATCCCGATGACTGGCTACAAACTTGCCCCCAACTACAACATTGCCGCAAATACACCTGATTATTTGGTGGGCATGGGTCTTACCGCCGAAGCGGTGGCCAACAAGTGGAATATCAGCCGTGAGGATGCAGATGCTTTTTCCGTTCGCAGCCATCAGCGCGCTGCGGCTGCCATAGATGGAGGCAAGTTTAAAGATGAAATTGTGCCAGTAAAAGTCACCGATGTTTGGGTGGAAAACGACAAGCGCAAAGAGTCGTTCCATGTTGTTGACACCGACGAAGGGGTGCGTCGCGATACCTCTCTGGAAGGGCTGTCGAAACTTAGGCCAGCATTTGCGAGCGACGGCAAAGTGACGGCGGGAAATTCCTCTCAAACCTCCGACGGTGCGGCATTTGTGCTGGTGATGTCGGAAGAACTGATGAAATCGTTGGGCTTAAAGCCAATTGCCCGTTTGGCCGCTTGCGCCGTGGCAGGAGTGGAGCCGCTCTACATGGGCATCGGCCCTTGTGCAGCTATTCCTAAGGCATTGAAGCAGTCAGGGATGAAACTCGACGATATTCAGGCAGTGGAGCTCAACGAGGCTTTTGCCGCACAAGCCCTTGCAGTCATAAGAGAAGCGGGGCTGAATCCCGACATTGTCAACGTGAATGGAGGTGCTGTGGCACTTGGCCATCCACTTGGCTGCACGGGAGCCAAGCTCACGGTGCAGATACTCAATGAAATGCGTCGAAGCAATCAAAAGTATGGCATGGTGACGGCATGTGTTGGCGGCGGTCAAGGCATAGCTGGCATTTTTGAAAGGTTGAACTAATTCACAATCGTCATCATGGATAATAGAAGAGGATTCTTGGCTAAGCTTTCACTCGGCATCCTTTCCATATTGGGGCTGCCCATCAACGGCAGGTCCAAAGTACGCAACAACAAGAGCAGTTCTATGCTCAACCCAATTCTGGATGTGAAGCCAATGGGATTCAGCTGGGAAACACTTGACCCGTTCTTATTTTGCGTGCATCATGAGGACAAATTTCCGAAAGGCAACGAAGAAATGGGGCCTGCCGTCTCGTTGAAAGGACGGTCGCTTGGTGATGATTTCATCATCAAGGATGGATGGCGAATGTATCATGGAAAAAAAGTGCCGGGCTTTCCAGGACACCCGCACAGAGGGTTCGAGACCATTACTGTGGTGCGCCAAGGCATGGTTGACCATGCTGACTCGATGGGGGCATCCGGCAGATATGGCGAGGGCGACGTGCAATGGATGACCGCTGGCAAAGGTGTTCAACATTCTGAAATGTTTCCTTTGTTGAAGACAGATGAGGAAAATCCAATGGAGCTTTTTCAGATCTGGCTCAACCTGCCCAAGAAAAACAAGATGGTGGAACCACATTTCAAAATGTTGTGGGGCAGCAAAATCCCCAAGCTCAAACATACTGACGCTGGGAGCAAAACAACAGAAGTAGAGGTGATAGCAGGCAATTTGCGTGAGCACATCGCCCCCACGCCCCCGCCTGATTCTTGGGCTGCCGATGCCGCAAACGAGGTGGCGGTTTTCAATCTAAAAATGGAGGCAGGTGCCGCGTTCACTTTGCCAAAGGCCAGTACAGGAATCAACCGTACGCTCTATTTTTATATGGGCAACAAAATCACATTGGCTGGTACCTCGATTGAAAAATACCACTCTGTGGTGGTGAACGCTGCTGTGGACTTGAGTATCGTCAACGCAGGCGACGACGAGGTGCGCATCCTCGTCCTACAAGGCAAGCCCATTGGAGAAACGGTGATTCAGTATGGTCCATTCGTGATGAACACTAAAGAAGAAATCCAGCAAGCATTCGAGGACTATCATGCCACCAAGTTTGGAGGATGGCCGTGGAAACGATACGACCAAGTACATGACCGTTCCGAAGGCAGGTTTGCCCGACATTCGGACGGCACATTTGAACAGGGGGCCTGATAGACATTGAGGGGAGGGGTCTTGCAGCCAATGTTTTGTACCAACACATTTAGGCTGCACATCCCCTTTTCTATTCTATTCTTTAAACGAAACCATCCATTCATGCGTTTTATGCCTGTTTTTTGAACAAGCAGCGACGCAATGGCAAAGCAAACCACCTCCTCCATCATAAGCAGTTTTCGTTCCATCACTTTGACACGGGTGGTTCGCGTTTTTTCCCCTATTACGCCTTTGTTGTTTAGGGGGATTTTTGCTACTGCGCAAGACACACCTTATCCCGGCCAGCCGCTTACCGGGCCGGGTGGAGCGGAATACATCCATTCATCTGTAGCATTTTTTGATGCCGCTGTGGAGGCAGACGGCTACTGGCTTTTCGAGCCAGCTAACCCCAAACCAGATTCGGCAGAGGTGGTTGTGTTTCTGCATGGCTATGGCGCATACAATCCGATGGCTTACGGAAAATGGATAAAACATCTGGTGGCTAAGGGAAACATCGTGATATATCCGCGCTATCAGAAGAATCTCATGTGGCCTCGGCCAGAGGCTTTTCCTCAAAATGCGGCCATTGGCATCCGTAGAGCATTGGCTGAATTGCAGAAAGAAGAGCGCGTGAAACCGAAAACGGAAAAAGTGGCCTATGTAGGCCACTCTTATGGCGGGGTCATTGCGGCCAATTTGGGCGTGAACTGGCAAAAATATGACATACCCAAACCCGCCTCCATGCTTCTTTGCGAGCCGGGGTCAGGGCCATTCAAAGGCGCTCGCTTGTCGGATTACTCAGCCTTGCCGGACGATTTGCAAATGGTGGTGGTGGTAGGTGAAGATGACTATGTGGTGGGCGATGAGTTTGGCCGTCTTGTTTTTCATTCGGCTATCAATACTCCCCAACGCAACCTCGTCATCCAACGCCGCAGCACCGACGGTCGCCGGTGGATAGGCGCCTCCCATTCAGAGCCTTATTGCTACGACCTCGATTTTGATACGGGCGTGCGCAATTACACCTCTAAAAGAGTACTCTACACCTCTCGTCTCAACGAAGTAGATTTCAATTGTTATTGGAAATTTGCCGATGCGCTCATGGAATCCACCCGCAACGGCTGCTACACCGAACTGGCTTTGGGCAATACTCCTGACCAACGTTGGCTGGGTTGTTGGCCCAATGGGAAACCTATGCGAGAGTTGGAGGTTTTGTTGCCCCGGAGTGTTGAAAGTGAAACCGCGATGCCCCATTCCATACCATTGGACAGATGACGTGAGGTAGCCTCCCTATCTCACACGGATGAAAATCTTGGAGAATCAAGATATAAATGCCCTATTTTTCCGCAAAAAATGCGCTACTCGATTTTTGCTTTGCTTCTTTGGTTTTCCTGCACGGCCTCTTCACCCAAAAAGGCGGAGACTGCTGGCCCTGTCTCAATTGCTTCCAAGGCAAGTCCCGTTTACACAGGCAAATTGCCTATCGATAAAATCAAATTGCCACCGGGATTTAAGATAGGCGTATATGCCGAAAATCTTGCCAATGCTCGTTCCCTTTGTCTTAGCCCCAGCGGTACGCTTTTCGTTAGCACTCGCGAAAAAGGCAATGTATATGCCTTGCGCGACACCAATGGTGATTATGTGGCTGACCTTTACTACACGCTCGCATCGGGCCTTCGGATGCCCAATGGCGTGGCCTTTCGCAACGGAAGCCTATTTGTCGCGGAAATCAGTCGTATCCTGCGTTTCGACGACATTGAAAACCAGTTGGCCAATCCACCCAAGCCCATTGTGGTTTTTGATAAATATCCTACCGATGAGCATCATGGTTGGAAGTATATCGCTTTTGGTCCTGACGACAAACTTTATGTACCGGTAGGTGCTCCTTGCAACATTTGCGAACCTGAAAATCCAATATATTGTACCATTACTCGACTTGACGTGGATAACCCCCGCGAGCCAGAAATCGTGCAGCGCGGTATTCGCAACACCGTAGGCTTCACATGGCATCCACTCACAAAAGAGTTGTGGTTCACGGATAATGGCCGCGATTGGCTCGGCGATGATTTGCCCGCTTGCGAGCTCAATCACGCTCCAAAACCCGGAATGCACTTTGGCTATCCCTACTGTCATCAAGGAGATTTTAAAGATCCAAAATTTGGGGACAAACGCCCTTGCTCCGACTTCACGGCACCGGCCCAAAATCTTGGCGCACACGTTGCGCCATTGGGTTTGGAAATTTATTCGGGCAATAATTTTCCTGAAACATATCGCCACCAAGTCTTTATTGCCGAACATGGCTCGTGGAACCGAAGCAAAAAAAGCGGCTACCAAATCAGTTTGGTAAAACTGGATACCAATGGTAAAAGCCTAAGCTACGAACCTTTTGCGAGTGGGTGGCTACAGCCCGGCGAATCTGTATGGGGCCGCCCGGTGGATTTGGAACACTTGCCTGATGGCTCTTTGCTCATATCGGACGACTACGGAGACGCGGTGTATAGGATATGGTACGAAGGGCAATGATTTGCTTAGCTTTGCGCCGAATTTTTCCAAAAACCAACATCCACTCATATTGTGCGCAACCGTATCTACCTCTGGCTTTTCTTGCTTTTATGCGCCGCTTTCGTCGCATGGAAACTGTATTTCAATAAAAAAGAACTCGCTGCCGAGACCGAGCTTGGCAAGGTGAGCAGAGCGTACGTGCCAGTTGAAATCGTGGAGGCAAAGTTGGAGACACTCGCCAATCGCCTTGAAGCGCAAGGCATATTTTTGCCGGCAAAAGAGATGTTTGTTATCTCTGAAACCGCGGGACGTGTGCTGGAAGTGTACAAAAACAAAGGAGAGTGGGTCAACGAGGGCGACCTGATTGCCAAAGTGGATGATGAACTGTTGCGTACAGAGCTGGAGGCCACACAAGCCAACCTCGCCAAACTCTACAAAGACCGCGAGCGCCTGACCAATCTCATAGAAGGCGAAGCTGCCCCGAGAAACAAAATCGAGGACGTGTCGCTGGGCATCTTGGCTGCCGAAGCCAAAGAAAAAGGCTTGAAAAAACAAATTGCCAACACAAGCATAAAGGCTCCGATGACGGGCACCATGGGGCTGCGCTTCATTGAGCGAGGAAGCGTCATTGGGCCGGGCATTCAGGTGGCGCAAATAACGAACCTGGAGAAACTTTTTCTCATGGTAAAAGTGACCGAGCGCGATGTTTTGAAAGTGCGCAAGGGTCAGCCGGTCATCGTGTCCCCCGATGTTTATCCCGGGCTTTCAATTTCCGGGAAGGTGACAAACATCGGCCTTCGAGCTGACAATGCTTTTACCTATGATGTTGAAATAGAGGTGGTTAATCCTACAAAGAACCCTCTACGCGCGGGTATGCACGGCATGGCTAAGTTTACTTTCGACACCAATCGCCAAGGGCTGACGCTACCTCGCAAGGCCATCGCCGGGAGCTTGCAAGATGCCAAAGTATATGTGGTACACGACTCCATTTTGGCGGAGCTCCGCCCTGTAACTCTTGGTGGAGTCTTTGACGAAAAAGTTGAAGTAACCGCCGGGCTTCAACCCGGAGAGCAAGTCGTCGTGTCAGGGCAAATGAACCTTTCCGACAGGGCAAGGGTGCAAGTGGTGATACCCAACTGATAATCAGATATGTTTTGTAGCTGTCAAGATTGTTGGATAATATCCGCATAGGTTGTTACATTTGTTCCCGAACAGTCTTTTTTTACAAAACAAACTTTTATCAAATGCCCACAACTTCATATTACACTGTCGCTCCCGGCGACACACTCTATGGAATTGCCCGCCGGTTTGGCATGGATGTCAATGACTTGATGTCGCTAAACGGCCTCTCCTCAAGCAATCTCAGCGTTGGCCAGACAATACAAGTTTATGCCGACGGCGGAGGCCAAGAGTCATTCGTCCCGCCCACCCCACCACCACCAAGCACGCCGTCGTGGGGAGGTGGTAGTTCGTCCGGTAGTTCATGGGGTAGCGGTGGGGGGTATGCCGCTGCCCGCCAGCAATTCGGAGTTCAGATGCGCCCCGACGCGGGGTTCAATCGCTACACATTGACGGTACCCCTACTCAGTGGTGGCACCGTGACTGCCAATATGCGCGACAATCTGACCAATTCAAGCCATTTGGTTTACCCACAAGGAATCATGTATGCGGGCCAATCGAATATCGAGGTAGATTTATACTCTATCCAATCGGTCGGCCTCAATCCGCAAACTGCTCGTGCGCTTCAATATGTATCCACGCACGAAGGAAAATTCGATGCCATCAACAGCTACGACCGCGCCATTTTTTCCTATGGGTTTATCCAGTTTGTAGGTGCCTCCGCGCATGGAGCAAGTCTCAACCAAGTGCTGGCGAGCATGAAGGCCAATGCTCCCAGCCTTTTCGACAAAGTGTTCCAAAGCGTTGGTATCGGCGTTTCTGGAAATGTGGTCACAGTGGTTAACGACGAAGGAAACACGCTTCAGGGCGACCCAGCTTGGCTTTACATCCAGCAGACCGTGCCACTTTATGGCGCGTTCATTCAAGCTGGATTCGAGCCTTCCCTCGTGTTGGAGCAGCTTCGAATGGCCAACACACTTTATGTGCAACCAACTCTTAATGCCCGACTTGACCTCAATATTGCGGGTGCTTCTATGGCTGTCACACTCAAAGATATTTTCACATCGGAGGCTTTCCAGACCATCGCTATCGCCATCGGTATCAATCAAGGGGTAGGTGGCATGAGCCGCAACGTGGTGGCTCCCGCAACCTCTCAGGTAGCTATGCAGACGGGTGTGCCCGATTTGCGACAGATTGACGAGCGAATGGTAGCCGAGACAATCGCATACAATGCCACGGATGAGCGGATACGCAGCCGAGCGCAAGGTGTGTTGGATTCGGGATTGAGCTTCGCCAAGGCTGGTGGATGGAGTTGACGAGAGCTCTGGTGTTCTAAGTAGGGAAATCGGCAAATGACTGTCCGATTTCCCTACCTTTGTGCCCAAGCATAGCACTTCCACCCACTCGACCGAACCCGAAATACACGGCATGGCAAAAGGTAAACGCGGACAACTAAGCATGAATTTCGATAAGGAGCGCGTCCCGAAACTCTTCGGGATATTCCTCTTGTTCCTGTCTTTTTACTTCCTCATCGCCTTCGTTTCCTATTTTTTTACTTGGAAAAACGACCACGACATTGTGTTCCGTTTTTCATGGGAAATGTTGCTGGCCGACCAGCCTGTGGACAATTGGCTGGGGCGGCTGGGTGCATTTCTATCCGACAGCATCATATATTGGGGGTTTGGTGTCTCCTCATTTGGCATTGTCTATCTGCTTTACAAATATGGCCTTGCTTTGGTGCGCCGCATTCCTCTGGGCTATTTGGGCATAACTTTCCAGCGCACCATAATCCTGATGGTGATTGTTTCCATCGTCTCCTCGTTTTTTTTTCAAAATTTTGAATTCCCTTGGGGAGGCGTGTTTGGTCAGTCAGTCAGTTTATACATTCAAAATTTGCTTGGCACCGTCGGTACTTTAGCATTGATGCTGTTTGCTTTAATTGCGACTTTTGTCTGGTCAAACAATCCGAATCTTGAAGAATTGAGTTGGCAAAGACTATGGGACGAGACCAAGCAGGCGTGGCACGATTTGCTCACGGGAAATTTTGGAAAACGCCGACCCACTGCCGCTGCCTCACCCACCGTGTCGAGGGGAAAAACCGAAATTCCTTCGCCTGCTGAGGTGGTCGAGCCTCCGCTATCCGCCAACAAACCAATGGAAGAAACTGGGGCACAACTGGCATTCGACCTCAGCCAACGAAGCGCCTTGTTCGCTGATTTGCCCAAACGGGAAGTATTGCAACCCGGCAATGAAGGTGATATGGAAATCATCATCAATACGCCCCCGCCCGCTACTCCCGAAGATGCCGAAGCCTACAAGCCGCCGGTGGTAGCCGTGCAGGAGGACAGCGTTAATCTGACCGAACCGTACGACCCCACGCTCGAACTCTCGCACTATGAATTTCCGCATTCCCAATTGCTCGTAGAACACGACAACACAGTGCTGGAAATTGACCGCGAAGAATTGGAGGCCAATAAAAACCAGATACTTCAAACCTTGATGTATTTCAAAATTGAAATTGAAAAAATCAAGGCGACCATTGGCCCCACCGTCACGCTCTATGAAATAGTGCCAGCCAAAGGCATTCGCATTTCCAAAATCAAAAACCTCGAAGACGACATTGCGCTCAATTTATCCGCACTCGGCATTCGTATCATAGCCCCCATCCCGGGCAAGGGCACTATCGGTATCGAGGTGCCTAACAAAAAACGCCAAACGGTTGGCATCCGTGAGGTGATTACCGACGAACGATTCAAGCGAGCGAAGATGGAGCTGCCCATCGCGCTTGGGAAAACCATTCAGAATGAAGTGTTTGTGGCCGATTTGACCAAAATGCCACACTTACTTGTGGCGGGAGCCACAGGTCAGGGTAAGTCTGTCGGTATCAACGTGGTTTTGATGTCGCTGCTCTATAAGAAACACCCTTCTCAGGTAAAATTGATTTTGATTGACCCTAAGAAGGTAGAGCTATTCCCTTATGCCCACTTGGAAAATCACTTTCTCGGTTTTTTGCCCGACCAGACCGAACCGATTGTGACCGATACGACGAAAGTGGTGCACACCCTCAACTCACTCATCATTGAAATGGAGACGCGCTACGACTTGTTAAAAAAAGCCGAAGTGCGCAATATCACCGAATACAACGACAAGTTTGTCGCTCGACGCCTCAATCCTAACAAAGGACACCGCTTCTTGCCGTACATCGTGCTTATCATTGATGAGTTTGCCGACCTTATTATGACTGCTGGCAAAGAGGTGGAACTCCCGATAGGCCGCCTTGCTCAGCTAGCCCGTGCGGTGGGCATCCACCTCATCATTGCTACCCAGCGGCCTTCGGTCAATATCATCACGGGGGTTATCAAAGCAAATTTCCCGGCCCGCATAGCATTTAAAGTGGCTTCAAAAGTAGACTCACGCACCATACTTGATACGGGTGGTGCGGAGCAGCTCACTGGTCGCGGCGATATGCTGCTTTCGGTCGGCGGCGATATCATCCGTTTGCAATCTGCGTTTGTGGACACGCCGGAGGTGGAGCGCGTCATCGAGTTTATCGCAAACCAACAAGGATTTGCCGAGCCATTTTTCCTGCCGGAGTTTCACCCCGATGGAGAACAAGGTGGCGAAGCCAAACAATTCAGCTTCTCTGAAATGGATGATATGCTGGAAGATGCAGCTCGACTGGTGGTGGAGACTCAACACGGCTCTACCAGCATGATTCAGCGCCGGATGAAATTGGGTTACAATCGTGCGGGCCGCATTATGGACCAACTTGAAGCGCTTGGAATCGTCGGACCTGCAGAAGGCTCCAAGCCCCGCGAAGTGCTGTATTACAGCGTGGATGAGTTGGAAAGGTTTCTGGCAGAATTGAGAATTAAGCGAGGATAAATGTTTTGAGGATTTTTTAGGGACTACTGCCTATTTTCACCCCATAAAAATCCTCCACATCATGCATAGTTTGATTCGGCAACTTTTGCTTGCCTTCGTTTTGTTGCCCACCTCTGCCACTTTTGCCCAAGTCACATTTCCAAAACCTGCTCCTTCGGACGAAAGGTCAGGCCTTTTTGCTTTCACCAACGCCACAATATATGTGGACTACAAAACCCGTATAGAAGGCGCAACGCTGCTTATCCGCGATGGTAAAGTGGAAAATTGTGGGCTTAAAGTGACCATCCCCAACGGTGCGGTCGTCACCGATTGCGCGGGCAAGACTATTTATCCGGCTTTTGTTGACTTGTACGCCACCGATTTTGGATTGCCGCCCACCCCTAACACCGCAGGTGGTTCTGGTGGTCCGGGACAGCGTGCTCCACAGCCGCTTTCAAACAAAAAAGGCGCGTATTCATGGAATGAAGCGCTCCGCACGGAATACAACGCTGCCGATATCTTTTCGATGGATGCAAAAGCCGCCGAGGAGTGGCGGAAACTCGGATTTGGTGCTGTGGTCACTCATAAAGCGGACGGCATCTCTCGCGGCACGGGCGCATTGGTCGCCTTAGCCATAGGCAGTCGGGAACATGAGGCGATTATTACAGCAAGGGCAGGCCATTTTCTTTCCTTTCGCAAAGGGACAAGCACACAGAATTATCCCTCGTCGTTGATGGGGTGCATTGCCCTTGTCCGCCAAACATATTTGGATGGACAATGGTATAAAACACAGGGCAGCAGAGAAGAGCGCAACCTCTCGCTTGAGGCCTGGAATGTGGTTCAAAATTTACCCCAAATTTTTGAGGCAAGCGACAAATTGGATGTGCTGCGCATTGCGCAATTAGGCAAAGAGTTCAACATCAAATACATCGTAAAAACGGCGGGCGATGAATACCAAAGACTTGATGCGGTGAAAAGCAGCGGATTGCCGCTTGTAGTGTCCTTGTCTTTCCCTGAAAGTTACGACGTGAAAGACCCTTACGATGTCATGAACGTTTCACTTAAAGATTTGAAAAACTGGGAGTTAGCCCCATCTAACCCAGCACGACTGGAATCTGCAGGTGTGCCATTTGCGCTCACCGCATCGGGACTGAAAGATAAAAGCAAGTTTTGGGAAAATCTTCGCAAGGCGATTGAACATGGACTTTCAGAGCAAACAGCATTGCAGGCATTGACCTATCACCCTGCCCAATTCATCGGTGCGTACGCATTGCCTACCGACAACAGTCGAGGTGGGGCGATAGGAAGTTTGGAGCCTGGAAAGTTGGCCAATTTCATCATTGCTAATGGAGATATATTTCAGAAAGAAACCAAAATTCTTCAGAATTGGGTAATGGGAAAACCATTGGAAGTGACCCCGCCCAACTATTTCACGACATACCCCAGTCGTCTCGGCACCTACCAGCTTACCATTGGAAGAGAGCAATATAGTTTAGTCGTCAAAGGCAAGCCCGAAGCACCAGATGCTCAAATCATAAAAGCCGACAGCACAAAAACAAAGGCCAATCTCAGCATTACGGCGGCGGGATTAGTGTCACTTTCTTTTCAGCCAGACACTATCAATAAAGGGTTCGTTTCATTGTCTGGTACGGCCCAACAAAAAGAATGGTTCGGAAGAGGCACGCTACCCAACGGAACTTGGACGGATTGGCGGACGGAGTTTGTCAGTCCCGCAACACCAGACCAACCAACGAAACAAAATCCAGTGACACCTCCCGTTGTGGGAGACATGGTTTATCCTTTCACTGCTTTTGGTTGGAAAGAAAAACCCAAGGCCGAGACCGTGCTAATTCAAAACGCCACTGTCTGGACGAACGAACAAGAGGGTATTGTCGAGGATGTTGATGTTCTGATTTCCAATGGAAAAATTCAGAAAATTGGTCGTCAATTGCCTGTGCAAGACAATGCCAAATTGGTGGATGGGACGGGGAAACACCTCACTGCGGGCATCATTGATGAACATTCACACATAGCCGTCAGCCGCTCTGTCAATGAAGGCACACAAGAAAGTAGTGCCGAAGTTCGCATCGGCGATGTTATAGATTCGGAAGATATTGACATTTATCGCCAGCTTGCTGGCGGTGTCACGACCAGCCATATCTTGCATGGCTCGGCAAATCCCATTGGCGGGCAAACCCAATTGATAAAAATGCGTTGGGGGAGCGCTCCAGAAGATTTGAAGTTTCAGAACTGGCTGGGCTTTATCAAGTTCGCTCTTGGTGAAAATGTGAAACAGAGCAATTGGGGCGACAACAATCGAACCCGCTATCCGCAGACACGGATGGGGGTGGAACAAACATACATTGACTATTTCACGCGAGCACAAGAGTATGCGAACCTGAAAAAAACAGGCAAGCCATATCGCCGCGACCTCGAATTGGATGCCCTTCAAGAGATTTTGGAGTCTAAGCGTTTCATCACTTGCCACTCTTATGTTCAATCCGAGATTACGATGATGATGCGCGTGGCTGAAAAATTTGGCTTTAAATTGAACACCTTTACCCACATTCTCGAAGGCTATAAAGTGGCTGACAAGATGGCTAAACATGGGGCAGGCGGCTCTTCTTTTAGTGACTGGTGGGCCTACAAGTATGAAGTGTATGAGGCGATTCCATACAATGCCAAAATCATGGCAGACAGGGGGGTGGTCGTCGCAATCAATTCCGATGATGCCGAAATGGCTCGCCGACTCAATCAAGAGGCCGCAAAGTCAATCTTGTATGGAGACATGAAAGAAGAGGAGGCTTGGAAAATGGTGACACTCAACCCAGCCAAGCTCCTTCGGGTAGATGCTCGCGTGGGCAGCATAAAAGTAGGCAAAGATGCTGACCTCGTACTATGGAATGGACACCCTCTCTCTGTCTATGCTCAAGCCGAAAAAACTTGGGTGGATGGCATTCTCTATTTCGACCGCACTCAGGATGCTGAAATGCAGCAGCAGGTTCGACAAGAACGAGCGCGTATTATCCAGAAAATTCAAACAACAGCTAAGCCCAACGAAGGGCGCGAACGCCCATCCCCTCCCAAGCACTATTACGATTGCGAGTCTGTTGAGGACGAAGGCTGAAATGTTCCACGTGGAACATCAGGCGTTTTGTAAAAGCCATGACTTAAATAAAGGGTAGTTTGCTTTTATGCTGACTGCCCTTTTTTCTTTGTCGCCCAGTTCAGCAAGGCTTGATGGAATTTCTATGGGATGCCCCAAGATGCGCGTCACATCTTCCACAAATTTGCCGGGATGAGCCGTCTCCAAAACGATGCCCGTGCAAGGATTCTCTTGTTGATATTTGCGTAGGGCGAGATAGCCAACCGCTCCGTGAGGGTCTATCACATAGTTATATGTCTTGTCAATATCGCGCATGGCCTCTTGGGTTTCTTCGTCTGAAAAAGAGAATCCGACGACATCTGCCCTTATCATGTTCCACGTGGAACAATACAAATCTAACATCCGGGCAAAATTGGATGGAGCGCCTACATCCATAGCATTGCTCAAGGTGCGAGTGGATGCGCGAGGAGCATACACCCCCGTTTCTATATATGCAGGTACCACGTCATTAGCGTTGGTAGCTGCGATAAAACGGGCGATGGGAAGGCCCATTTTTTTTGCGAGCAGGCCAGCAGTGAGATTGCCAAAATTGCCCGACGGCACGGAAAATACGATGGGGCCTTTTGATGGCATCGCTTGCTTATATGCTTCAAAGTAGTAGAAAGTCTGTGGTATCAGACGTGCGATATTGATGCTGTTTGCTGAGCTCAGCCGGAGGCTGCTTGTCAGGTCCCTGTCCAAAAAAGCTTGTTTCACCAAACTTTGGCAATCGTCGAAAGTTCCATCCACCTCTATGGCTGTGATGTTGTGTCCCAACGTGGTCAATTGCTTTTCTTGCAAAGGGCTAACTTTCCCGGATGGATAAAGAATGACTACTCTAATACCAGGCGTTTTGAAGAAGCCGGCGGCAACGGCACCACCTGTGTCGCCGGAAGTAGCGACCAATATGAGCAATTCCTTGCTTTCATTCCGATTGAAATAGGCCATCATTTTGGCCATGAATCTTGCTCCAAAATCTTTAAAAGCCAAAGACGGACCGTGAAACAGTTCAAGTATGTAAATACTGTCGTCAAGTCGAACAAGCGGGGCACGAAAGTCAATGGCTCTTTCCACAATGGCATCTAAATCACGGGCGGGTATAGCGCCTTGCAAAAGATGTTGGGCGACTTCAATGGAAATTTCCTGAAATGAACGTGATGCCAAATTCTGAAAAAATTGTTCTGGCAATCTTGGAATATCAACAGGCATGAAAAGCCCCTTGTCTTCAGGCATTCCTGCCATCACCGCCTCTCGGAGGGAAACACGCAAATTAGGGTTGTTGGTGCTATATAGTTGCATTGGGTCTAAATTTTCGTTATCACGAATTCCACTCGTCTGTTTTGCGCACGCAGCGCATCGGTGCTGTTGTCGTTGAGCGGGTATTTTGGGCCATGCCCTACTGTCTCGATGCGTTTTTTGTCTATGCCTTTGTTTACCAAAAAAGATTTGATGGCCTCAGCCCGCTCCTCCGAAAGACGCAATAGTTCCTCCGCCTTGCCTACATTGTCCGTGTGACCTTCCACGCGCAGGTGCAACGAAGACAGTTCATTCATGGTGGTCACAAGTCGTTCAAGCTCTGAGTACGACTCCTCCAGAATGATTGGTTTTGATTGTTGAAAAAAGATGGGCTGTAATTCGATTTTGGCATTCACCTCTAAGGCGTCCATTGGTAAATCCAAAAAATGCTCGTCAAAGTAATAATAATCTCGGCGAAACAAAACGCGCTCGGTGTTGCCCACAAATCCCGGTTTTTCTGGTTTCAATTCAAACAACACTCCTTTGGGTACTTTCAGCCGGAAAGTGCCATCCGTAGCCAAGACAATACTGGTCATGTTTCCTTCGGTGCCATAGCGCACTTGCGCACCACGAATCAATTGTCCTGTTTTGCGAAAAATGACACGGCCCACTATTTCAATTTCAGTCGGCTGCGGGGGAGCGATTTGCACTCGGTAAATATCACTGTTGCCATCACGTTTTGATGTGAAGTAAAGATAGCCCGAAGTCATGTTGAAATAGGGTTGGCCGTCGTCAGCAGTAGAGTTGATAGGTTCCACCGCTTTATAGGGAGCAGACCAGTTCTTCCAAGTATCGTCCAATCGCTGACAGATATAGATATCGCTGTTCCCAGTGCGATTGGAAGAAAAAAACAAGGTGGTGTTGTCTTCCGATAAAAATGGCGATGTCTCGCGGAAGGGTGAGTTTACCACGTTGCCCAGATGCTGCGGAGCGGTCCACTTGTTGTCGCCTTCCCGGAAACAAACATATAAGTCCATATCCTTCGAGTCAAATCTAGTAGCCGACAATATCAACACTTTCCCATCAAAACTCATGGTGAGGCCTACATCGGAGGTGATGGTGTAATAGTCTTTGATTTCCACGGGTGCCGGAAAACTCCATGTGCTGTCCGTCAGTCGGCGAACGATTGAGAAGCCCCGCTGCATATTGCCCGACACATCAAATTGGTTGATGACATAGAATGCGTTGGGGTCCGGAGTGATGGTAACTATGCTGTTGGGCAAAGCATTATTCAGCGGATGGCCCGGATGTGTCAATGCGCCAAATTCGGATGCTTCGACTTGTACGGCCCATATATCCTGATTGTATGGGGAGCGGACAGGGTTATAGACTCCTGCCCCAGCCATTTCAGAATATATGGCTGCCAACTTATTCAAATACTGCTCCGGGCCAAGCCTCTTTGATTGTTCTATCCCATCTATATAAAGCGTTTGATCAAATTCAGGATAACCCACTCTGGTGAAATACAGCGTTTTGCCGTCTCGGCTAGGCACAGGCGTAATTTCATCATAAATCGAATTGATGAAATCGGGTAATTTTTCCAACTTAAAATCCTGCGCCGCCAGCGATTGAAAGCCCAGTAAAAAAATAAAAAAAAGTGTGTGTTTCATAGACCGGGCAAAATTACGGCTTGCAAGAGTAAACGCATGGCTTACCGTGTCATACAACGATGGTTTCTTCCCTACTCAACGTAAACGAGCCATTGCCCACGCTCAACAACAACCGATAAGTACCCGACGAGGGGAAGGTGGCCGTAGTGGGAGAGGTGCTGGCATTCGGCGCAAACGTCACCTGCCCGGCGGGGCCGCTCACTTTTGTCCACTGGAGGGTCAAGTTGTCATTTTGAGGGTCGCCGAGGCCGCTATCGGTCACATTGACCAAGAGCTGGCGCTTCAGGTTTTGCCCCACATCATTGACTTGCACCGTCACTTTCGGCGGCTGATTGACCACGATGGTCACAGTTCTGGTAGAGGTGCCGAAGTCGTTTGTGGCAGTCAATCGGAAAACATAGATACCTTTTTGGTTGAGCAATTTTACGGAGGCGACAGGCTTGTTCGCATCGGTGATGAGTGCCGATGTTGGGCCAGAGACTTGTTCCCAGAGCGTACTAAAAATGCTCTGAGGGGCCTTGTCGCCGTAACCCTCATCAGAAACTTGACCGTTGAGGGCGAGCGTGATGCCATCGTTGTTTTGCACCGTGACTTTTTGATTGGGGCCTGTGGAGATGACGGGCAGGGTATTGACCACTACCGTAAGGTCGTCATTGGACTTAGCGACACTATCATCGGCTTCCAATCGCAACACATATTTGCCTTTGGCGCTGAATCGCGCCTCCACAAAATCGGTGTTGTCTTGCAAAAACGTAAGGTTGCCGGGGCCGCTGACCTTTGTCCATTTGAGCGCAACCACGCCCGGTGTTTCGGGCAAGCCATCATCGCTTACCGTGCCATCAAGTTGTACTGCGATGAACGGTTGGTTCAAGGGCTTAAGCAGCACCATATCAAAACCAGCATCCACCACCGGAGCGCGGTTGACCGTGGCTTTCACTTCCATGCTGGTCGAAAGTTGAGGGTTGTCGGGATTCTTCACGGTAAGGCGCAAGAAGTAAACGCCACCCGTGCTGAACGTCGCGGTGGTTTGCAACTTGGTTGCATCCGCAAACGTGACGGTACCCGGACCGCTGGTTTTCTCCCAAAGGATTTGTAGGGTGTCAGCTGGGTTGCCCAGGCCGTTGTCTGCCAAGTTGCCATTGACGGCTAATTGATTGGTTGGCAGTGTGATAACAGGTAATGATACCGCGTTCAGGGCGGGCATTTGGTTTACGGTGATGTTGAATGGAATCTCTGTGACAAGTGCCCCGTTGCTGACTTCAAGTTTTAGATTGTATAGGCCGCGTGCCGTGAAAATTGCTTTGGCCGTCGGCTTGTCCGAATTCGCGATTTGCACGGTCGTAGGCCCTCCTGTGCGGCCCCATTTAAACGTCGGCACATTCATATTGCCCATATCGCCGAGGCCGCTGTCTTTGAGTTCGGCGATGAGGTCGGCCTGTGTGTTCGCACCGACGAGGGCAATTTTTTGTGTGCCGGATTTGATTTCAACATTCGGTGGCACATTGACTATTACGATGGTCTCGTTGCTGCTCAGTAGTTCGCCATCTTGTGCTGTGAGGCGGAAAACGTAGCGTCCTTTCTGGGTGACTTGCACGGTGGTTTGCGCGGTATTTTCATCTTGAATTATGGTACCGCTTGTTGGGCCGCCTATTTGTTTCCATTGCACCGTTCCGGCAGGTGTCGGGCGGTCATGAGTAACACGGCCATTCAGCGCGATGATTTTTTTCTGGGTGCTTGTTTTTGACCAATCAAAATCAGACCAGTTCACCATAGCATTCGCGCCGGCGGACACGACTGGTGGCAGGTTGGCGTTCGCGCCAAATTTGAAGTTCTGTTCTATTTCGCCGAGTGTCAATGCGCGACTGTAGATGGCGACGAGGTGAAGTTCGCCGAGCCATGCGCGGTCGTCGGCATCAGAGCCTATTTCGTTGGCAAGGGCAAGTTGGAAGTCGTTTTTCCAATTGGAAAAGTTGCCGCTTACGATGCGGTTGGCGACTTCGGTGCTGTTGACGAACATTCGCGTCAGGCCGCTCGCATCGCGGGTGCAGACGAGGTGGGTCAGTCTGTTCTCTACCACACCGCCTGCCAGCGCCTTGTTGCTGGCGTTGTCATTGGTGGTGCTGGTGCGAAGGTGCAGGTGATATTGGTTGCCGCTTTGCGCAAGCGTGAAATTGCGAGCGCCCGGCCCAGAAGAAAACGTGACGATACGCGCCAACCCCTGCACGTTGACGGAACTGGGCTTCAGCCACGCTTCAAGGGTAATTTCGTTGGCGATTTTGAGCGCGTCGTGAAGGCGACCAATGGGGCCAGAGGCGAGCAGCAGGGTTGGGTTTTTGATTTTTAATGCGCCGTTTAGCCAACTAATTTTCTGTAAATCAATTATTTGTACGTCGAGCGGCTCTCCTGTTCCGGATGCGTCTTTTACTGTTTGGCCGGTATTTTCTTCAAAGGTGTAGAGTGCCTGAATATCGCGGTTGACGCGGGCAGCTACGCTGACCATGACTTCTGCGTTGGCATCGAAAGTGCCATTGCTTACTAATAGTTGGAGCAGATAATTGCCGGGTTTATCAAAAGTGACCTTTGTTTGCAGGGCATCCTTTTGTTCAAAAACAACGTTGCCGAGGCCGCCTGATTTGAGCCATTGCGCGGTGAGCACGCCCGCTTCGGGGTCGCCAAGACCGGTGTCGAGGATTTGGCCGACGAGCTGCACTTCGAGTGCATTGGTCTCTATGTTGGCTCCTGCGCTGACGACGGGGCGCTCATTGATGATGATGGTGAGCGCATCCTCTGCTTCGAGCATGCCGTCGTTGGCGGTGAGTTTTAGTTCGTAGCGGCCTCGTTTTGTGAAGGTTGCTTTGGTGGTTGCGGTGTGTTTGTTTGCAAAGGTCACGCCTTCGGGGCCGCTTGTTTTTTCCCAGGTCGCAAAAATGGCTTCAGCTTTTTCCAAACGGTCGTCAATGACAGCGGCTTCTAAATCGGCGACGACGGAAGTGCCATCGAGGCCAATGATTTGGTCGAGGCCAGCATTGACCAAGGGCGGCTGGTTGGGCGCGAGTTCGGTGAGGGTAGTTTCGCCAAATTGCTCACCTTCAGGCATTTGGTTGCCAGTGATGCCGAAATAGAGACTCATGTATTGAATGACCTCTTGGGTGTGTGGCTGCAACTCGGGCAGGTATTCACGGATGGTATCACGCACTGCATCGGCAAATTCTGGGAAGCTGCCGAGCCGATTGCTGACGTAAGGTTCCAATTGTTTGATGAGCTCGTAGTTGCTCTCAATGTCGAGGGTTTGCAGGGCTTTTTCCAACGAGGGCGGCACGGTGTTGTCGAGCGGGGGCAACACGCGGCTGACGTAGGTGACGCGGTGCATGATGCGCCAGCATGGTGGTTTTTTGCCTTCCTGCCGGGCTTCGCGCAAGGCTTGCGCTGCGGGGTCGTCGCTTTGCTCGAGCCAAATCGGGTCAACGATTTTATTGAAAAAAAGGTCAAAGTGGTCCGACGTGGGTTCCAAATAAAAGGACATGAAGCGGTAAGCATCCACCTTGTAGGGGTGCTTGACGGGGCGCGGACGTTTGGGGTCGCTTTTGTCGAGCAGCACGATTTTGTCTTCGTCGCGCACATAGAGGTCGCGCTCCACATTATCCAAACCGACATTGAGCGCAAATGAAGAGCTGGATTCCCTGCTCTTGCTGATGTTTAGTTTGTGTTGGCCGACGAATAAGGCACTCAACTCAAACGAAGCGGCGGCTTTGGCCACTGCAAAGTTGATTCCAAGGTCAATGCCTCCCTTTCCAGTAAATTCATAGGAGCCGCCGGAAGTTTCGGTTTGCACTTCCATCGTTTGTTGCGTTTCGGCAAAAAGGCCCCCGTCGGCAGTCCAGACGTAAGTGTTCACGAGGTTGCGGCGCATCTTCTTTTTTAACTCGGCATATTCAGTGAGTTCGAACGCGCTTTCGGAGGGAAAATAGGCTTTGCGGCCTTTATTGGCGGCGTTGAACTGGCTGTAATAGGTTTCCAATTCCCGCTCATCTTTCTGAATCTTGTTCTTCAAAGCGTAGGCTTCCACGGGTTTGAAATAACTCACGTCGTTGCTGTACGATAGCGCATTGGGATAATCCACGTCGGGTGTGGGGCCGATTTTTCCGTCCAAGACACCTTGCTTCACATACCGCGGATTGATGGGGAAATGAATGATGTTCCAGTCCTTCGGAATGTCAGGATTTGGGCGCATCGTGAAGGAAATCAATGCGTTGTTGTGTTTTAAGCGCAATGCAAACACGTCGGCGGTTTCGGATTGAACGAGTGCCAGCCCCGTGTTTTCGGGTATGAAGCGTCGCCAGCCGTACGGCTCTTGCTCGGATTCTTGCGGTGAGGTGTAGCGCCCGCGCAGTTCGAGGCTGGTGGTTTTGCCAGTGGTGCGGGTGGTACCCACGCTGGCTTCCGACGACCAGCTCCACATCGCCTCGAATTGTGCTTTCAGGCCGATAAGGATATTGGCTTCTTCCATGGAGGTGATAGCAATGACTCCGAGGCCGCCACCTGCACTGGATACCGATTTGATGCCGAATTTGAGCGCGGCTTCCACTTCCAAACCAAAGCCTTGCTCTTTGGAGGCCGAGTAGGTGTAAGTCATTTCTTCCGCTTGGGCAAACTCGACCGTGCTGGCCTCGTTGTAATCGCCGAGGTCGCCAATAGCCTCCACGCTGGGGTGAGTCAGGTTTTCGCTTGGCACGGGCGGGGCACCTTCGATGAAGCCGATGAGTTGTGGGGCGAATTGCACTTGACCAATCCATTCCACCGCAAGGTCGCCGACTTTGTAGCCTGTGAGCAAGTTTAAATTTCCATTTTGAATAAAACCGTAACTGCGTTTGAACACGCCAATGAGCTCGCCCCGGCTATCCATTTGCATATCAGCGTATTCATGTACGGCGGGTGTGGCGTGGATAAATCCGCTAAAAGGGGTGCGTACACCAGCTAATGCACTACGCACGACGGGCGCGTCGTCGCCAACAGGTGCGGAGGAGAGGATATAATTGGGGGAGCCTTCTATTTTGAGGTGGTTGCCGCGCAGGGCGTTGTCGCTAAGTTTGGTGTCCGTTTCAGCATCGAAGGTATAGTAAGCGATGAGGTCTTCCAGTTCGCCGTTGAGGCGGCGGAATAGGTTGTCTTCGATTTGCTCGCGGGTGCGGGGTGTTTTCCAGATGCGCACTTCTTCGAGTTCGCCATTGAAGCGTTCGGTAGGCACAGCATTGGCAAGTGCGCCGAGCGCAAATTGGTTATTTGCCGCTGCGAGGCCGGTGAGATTTTCGGTGGACAATGTGCCTCTGTCATTGAAGTGAAAGGTCAGTACCGAGCTTTGCGGGTCGGGGTCTTTCACCCATTCGAGACTACCATTGAGGGAGGCGTGATTTTGGCCGTTGGAGTCGTTGGCGCGGGTGCCTTCGCGCTCCTCGAATCGCCACCAAGAGACCAAGCCTTCCTCACCACCGCCAATTTCCTGACCGAGGTTGGCGGCATCGCGTGCCACGTTCCAGATGCGTACTTCGCTGATGATGCCAGCAAAAGAACCCGCTGCATTTCGACCGATGAGGGTGTTGGCGTTGTTGCGACCAATGTCGGGCACCCTATCACTGCCAGCGCGGATGATGTTCGCGTTTGGTGCCGATTTTTTGAGTTCGGCAACGGCCAATCTGGTAGGCTCATCAAAGGCGTAAATAAATGATTCTGAGGTGTTTCCAATATGCAACTCGATGGTGTACCACCCTAACGTTTTGGTTTCGTTGTCGGAAATTTTATAGGTCTGCGATTCGCGTTTGCGGGTGACAGCCACACGGGTAGATTGATTTAGTTGGGCGCTTGCTGTCGAGGTGAAAGTTTGAAGGTTTCCATTCCTGTCCTGAAAACTAAACACCAATTTTCCCTGAACATTGAAGGCGAGCGAGTAAGGGGTTCTTTGATTGCTGGTGGTGTTGGTATCACGGGCGACGATACCGCTTCCGCGAAAGAAACTTGTAGGCCGCAAGAAGGCTTCGATGGTCAAGTCCGTGCCAATGTTTAGCGATTCGTCTTTTCCGCAATCGAGATAACTACCTATGCCGTTGAATTTCAAACCATAATTCTGCTGAAACACGGCGGCGAAATGCGCCCAATTCCCTGCGGGAAACACCTCTTTGCTTTGCACAAACTTTCCGTTCACGCCTGCAAAAACAGCGTAGGCTGGCAACGGCGACACAGCTTGCTCGGGTTCTCCGTGCAGTACCCCGTCGTTGAAGTTGCGAGAATAATCTCTGGCTTGTTTGTTTTCAAAATGCCAGTATCCTGTGAGGTCGGTTTCATTGCCTGCGAGGCGACGGTTCATGTCGGCCAAAATTTCGGCTTGGGTACGGGCGCGTTTCCAGATGCGCACGTCGTCTATCTCGCCTTTCCAAAGACGGCGGTCTGTCACGTTGGCAGCAGGGTTGGGGTTTGCCCCGATGCCCCAATCGGCTTCCACGGCGAGCGCGCCCGTGTTTGAATTGGTGGATTTTCCCAAAACGCCGTTTCGATACAAAAACCATTTTTTGGAAACGGCATCGTACACACCTGCGAGGTGAACCCAGTCTTTGCCTTGTTTGTCAGCTTCGGGAATGGGCATGGCCGCCAAGTGATTGCCTCCCGACCAGATGCCCGCTTGGTATTGCCCGTCCTCGATGCGGAGGAACAATTCAGGGTTGTTGTCGTGCGGGTAGCCGTGTGCCACGATGTTGCGAGAGCCGTCGCTGGCCTCCAATTTTACCCAAGCCTCAATGGTGATAGCGCCTGCGAAATTAAGTGCAGCATTTTTGGGGATGGTCACATAATCGTCCGTGCCGTCGAATTTGAACGCCGAGTTCAAATCCTTTTTTTGCAAACCCAGGGTGTAGTTCGAGTCGTTGGATTTGTGCTGAATAATGCGCGATTTATCTTCTACTTTCAAAGGTCGCACCCATGCCTCGAGGGTCACGTCGTCGTCGAGGTCAAACTGTTTGAGTTTGCTGGTTCCTTCCAAGCGAGCAAAGGTGTCGGTCCCGTTGAACAACAGGGCGCTGCCCGGCGCAGCAGCGGTCCATTTGCTCTTCAAAGTGGTGCCGCTGGTGACGCGCTGGTTGGCGACATTGGAGTCCAGGTTTGGTAAGCCTTGAAGGTTTGCTAAACTTACCGCACGAAGCAAGAGCGACCCGCCGAACAAATCACCCGGCACTTTTGTGGTGCTGGCATCGGCTGCATAGTCATATTCCATGAAGTAAATCGGCAAAGGCTGGGTAGGGAAAATCAGCACTTGGCTTGATACGGGAATCGTCGTTGCGTTTTTGGCGACGACCTCCTTCACGAGCAGGCGTGTAGTGCCAAGCATCAAGGCCGCGCCTTTTTTCAAGGCTCGGCGTATGCCGGGTGCCTCGAGGGTAAGTTGGTCGCCCTCCAATATGCCAGAGCCGACAAATTCCCGATAGCCGACGAGCTTGCCATTTTCGTAGTGGCCTGCCTCGCCGTTGAGTACGCGGGCGAATCGTTCCGGGTCTCGCGGCATCTTGGTCCATGTCTCCTCGATTTCGAGGCCCGTGATTTTCAACGTACAATTATCATTGTCGGGGCCATTGCTGATTTCGACGGCAATTTTGTCCATGCCCAAATCGGTGGAGCGGGCGACGCAGATGACGGCTTGATTGCCGCTTTTGTCCACGAGCGGGTATTTCGCTTTTTCGGTAAACGTGGTGTAGTAAGTGGCAAAAAACTGGTCGTCGGCACCCCGAAAATAGAGCGCGAGCGAGCCAGTGGCACTGTCGAACAAAAGAGGGGTGCTTTCCGTCCATGCGAAGCCAAGTAGGCCGCCCGCAATAGAAAGCCCGGAAGCATCGAGGTGCACGGCGGGCATTTCCACCTCTGCTCCTGTGCGCAACACGGACTGCAAAGAGGCAAGGTCGGCCTGTGCGTCTGTGAGCAACACTTGCTGTGCCGTCAGGTCATTTTGGGCTTGGCTCAATCGTTGCTGCGTTTTGGAGATTTTCTCCGAAAACGCGGGATTGGCGGCAATGGTCAGCCCGGATACATGGTTGCTCCATTTCGTGCCGGCCGGCTGTCCGGCGATGTCAAAGTCGGCAAGATTTACCGTTCCCTCTTCCGAAAAAGTTTTGGACGCGCCAGCATTCACATCGTGCATAAAAACGGTGATTTGGAGCGGTCCTGGGAGTTCGAGTTTTGTGACCCGGTCGTTGATGCCAAGATTGTTCAACTCGTTATAGGTGACGGAGCCGATATTTTTTTCCAAAACAATGGCCGTGTTCGAGGCATTGAGCGCGTGGATTTTGACTTTTGCGCCATCCAGCTGAGCCTGCAAATCGTCGAGTTCGTTTTTCCGCGTATCGCGTTTTTTCTCCAATTTTTTCACAGAATCGGCCAACACGCGCACCTGTCCTTCGGCGGCTTTTACTGCGTCAAGCTGTTCGTTGACAGATGATTTTGTGGGGTCAGGGTTGACCATGCTCAGCGGAATGCGGTCGGGCGCTTGAGCGATTTTGCCAGAGGGCGACACCCCGAAGTCGAGCGAGGCTATGTAATGTTGAACCCCAGCACTCGACCCTTTGGTGGCGAATGCCAACATCACGCGGGCGGTTTGTTTGAGGGGCTTTTCCTCACCACCGTAGCCGCTCGGTACATTGGCTTGTTGGAAATAAAGCAAAGCCGTGAGGCCGGAAGCGACCTCGCGGGATTCTAATTTGTCGTCGGGTTTTCGGCTGACGATTTGGAATGTATTGCGGTTCACGCCCGCGTTTTCACCAATCGGCGCATCAGAGGTGACCCAAGTGCCGCCGTTCAAAGTGCCATCCGCGCCGTTGTTGGTTTGGTCAAAAACCGTGTCGCCTGCCGCCTCATCGAAACGCCAATAGCCCACGAGACCGGGTTCGAGACCAGTAAGGCGCTGGTTTAAGTCATTCTGCAATTCACGGGCAGAGCGAGCGCGATTCCACAGACGGATTTCATCCAAAGTTCCTTTGAAGGAATTTTGGGTTGCTCCGAAAAACAGGGCGGGTTTGGCTGGCGGTTTCTCGGCATTTTCTTCCAAATCAATTTTATCGCGCAGGTTTCCACCGATATAGAAGCGGAATGCCGCGCCATCAAAAGTGACGGCGAGGTGGTTCCAAGTGTTGGGCGTAAGGATGCTTTTGGAGGTGTATTTGTCGCCTTGCCCGCCACCGAAGTCCACGCGAATCCGCGTTTGCGCTGACACCAGAATAGAGGGGCCGCCAGCATTTGCTCCGCTTTTCGCGCCAGCCATAAGCACCTGCGGTTGTGTGCTTTGTATTTGTTCGGGAAAAATCCAGCCTTCGAAGGTGAATGTCTCGCCGAGTGTCGCGCCCTTGCTGAGCGCAACATGGTCGCTTGATTTTTCCAATTGCAAAGCCGACTCTGCGTGGCCCTCTTTTGCAGGGCTAAAAACCTGCGAACCGCGCGTGTTGAATAGCCCATCCGCCGAACGCTCCACGTTGAAAGCATCTATGCGGCCAGTTGTGCGATTTTGGGCAAAAATTTGCCAACGCTCCACTTCGGCGACGGCAGTGGGCAGCAGCATCACGGTGAATCGTCCGCCCGTGAGGTTGCCGATGAATTTGAGTTCCTGCGTTGGTTCGAAGAAGTCGTTGCCGTCCAAATCTTTTGGGCCGAGGCTGTCCTTGCGGCTGGCGGGGCGAGTTTTGCTCCGACTGCGTTGGAAGCGAACTTCGAGGCGGGGTTCGAGCGTGGTGCCGACCAACACGAAGCGGTCCACGAGCAAAGTCGCGTCCACGAGCGGCACGGGCTTGCCCGATTTATCCAAAACCGGTTCGCCATCTTTGTTTTTTTTGAAAACCTGAGTGGGGTGGTCGGCATCAATAGCCTGTCGAAACAAATAGACATAACGCCCGTCGGTCAACACCTGAAAAGGCGCGTCCGCAGTGAGGCAAGCGGTGGTGGAGCGGAACAAATCCTTCTCGCGGGAATCAATGCGAACGCCGGGTTTCACGGGTGTGTCGCTGCCGCGCTGGTATGTTGGCAGTAGTGTTTGGTCTGCGATGCCAAATCCAACTTCTGCGATTTCGTTGGGGAAAGCCAATTCGGTCGGGCCGCCGGGCCAAAGGCTCACGTCAAGTGGAGAGTCGGCATTTTCGGGGCTTTGGTCGAGCACGGCATAATGGATGCGCCGCTGGTCGTCCATGGTAAAAGCAATCAGGTTGCCTTTGTGACGCAGCATGGCGGTGTGGCGATATTGCTTGTCGGAGTAGGTTTTGGTGAGGCTGGAAAGGATTGTGTCATTCAGCATTAGCAAAAAAATGTCAGAGTTTGAAATAAGGTTGCTTAGCGGCTGTTCGGGGCAGAACACGCTTAATCATTCCGGCAAACCAGAGCAGATTTACAGAGAGGTATAAAGGAGGGTGAAGGGGCAGGAAATGGGGAAAGGGTTCGTCGTGCAAACCTAAGACACTAACGGGAATTGAACAAAATTATGCGTCGTTTGCGATATGCTGACAAAAATCTTCTGCGAGCAGCAATGTTTTGCCTTGATAATGCCGGGTTGGATGCAAATGCTTTTTCAGAGCGGTTTGCACGGCCGGGTCCTTCTCCACAAAGTTGCCTAATGTTCGCAGCACCTTGAAATAACGGGGTAAGTCGTTAAGTTGAGGCACGTCGCGTGCGCCCAATCGAGCCAATGCTTTCTGAAAAACGGGAAAGTCGTAAGGGGCGTAATTTTCTGGGTAACGAAATGCGAGATAGAGTGCTATCATTCGATAGTCGTCGTGATAATGGTTGTTTTCGGGGCTGAGCGGGTGGTCGCGCCGGTAATCGCGCAACAGTTCGTCGCAGCCAAACAAAAAGCGCCCGATACGACCTTCCACCTCGCGGGTTTCATTGAACAAGTCGTCGAACATAAGCCGCAATGTTTGAGGCGATGAGCGCAAAAACTCAAGCATCATTTCCTTGGGGTGCCAATGTTCCGATTGCCACAGTCGGCGTGTTTCGGAATTCTGAAAACTACGGTCGAACATAGCCACAGAGTCGTCAGCATCCAAATTCCAATGGGTTTGAAAATGTTGCACCGATTCCCATTTATAGGTGTGCGGATGATGGCGCACACCACTGAGCCATTTTTTATAGGAAGCGAGGTAGGTTTGGATTTTGGCAAGGAGCATAGATAGAAAATTAAAAAAGCCCAACGAAACCGTTGAGCTTTCTTGCGGACTGGACGGGACTCGAACCCGCGACCTCCGCCGTGACAGGGCGGCATTCTAACCGACTGAACTACCAATCCATACTTTTTAGCAAAAGCGGGGGCAAAGGTAATTTCTAACCGTTTAGAAGAACAAGTTTTTTCAAAAAAAAATCCAAAAAAGTTTGCCGTGGCTTACGGCTGCCGAAAATCCATTGGGTTCGCATACCTTTGTTCGCCATTTTAACAAAAAAGACCAATCTGGCTTGGCCTGATTGCTAAAGCCGTTCGGTTGGTCAATCATCCAAAATCAATGTTGTAGCCACATGGCAATGACTTTCATGGATTTCGAGAAACCCCTTGAAGCCCTCTACGAGCAGCTGGAAAAATTGAAGGAAGTGGGCGAAAAGGGCGAATTGGACGTGACCGATATGGTGCGTGAGCTGGAGGGTAAAATCGCTTCCAAACGCGCAGAGATATTTACCAATCTTACAGGTTGGCAAAAAGTGCAGCTCTCTCGTCACCCCGAACGCCCTTATACCTTATATTATGTGACTACCATGTGTCGCAAGTTCATCGAGTTGCATGGCGACCGATATGCGGGCGACGACCACGCTATCGTGGGTGGGTTGGCTAACCTCGACGGCCAAACCATCATGGTTATTGGCCACCAAAAAGGAGTGAACACCAAGATGCGCCAATATCGCAACTTTGGCATGGCCAATCCAGAAGGCTACAGAAAGGCGCTGCGTCTGATGAAAATGGCAGAGCGTTTTGGTTTTCCGGTGGTGACGCTCATTGATACGCCCGGTGCGTATCCGGGTCTTGAAGCAGAGCAACGCGGACAAGCGGAGGCTATCGCCCGCAACCTCTTCGAGATGGCACAGTTGCGAGTGCCGATACTTTGTTATATCATTGGAGAAGGCGCTTCGGGTGGTGCGTTGGGCATAGGTCTTGGCGACCGGGTATTCATGCTCGAATACACATGGTATTCGGTAATTTCGCCCGAATCCTGTTCTTCCATACTCTGGCATTCGTGGGATTACAAAGAACAGGCCGCCGAGGCGCTCAAACTGGATGCGGAAAATATGCTCAGGTTCAAATTGATAGATGGCATTGTGAAAGAACCGCTTGGCGGCGCTCACAACGCTCCAGAGGAAATGGCCAATCACTTGAAAGAGCACATCCTATCCGAATTGAAGCAACTGATGCCGCAAGACCCTGACAAACGCATTGCCGACCGCATTGAAAAGTACAGTAAAATGGGGCATTACCGCGAGCTCCCCGCCAATGCGTAGTCAAGCAGCAAATAGATGGCGACACTTGAACGTTAGGCAGTTTACTCTAGGGCAATAATGATTTTGCCCCGAGCACAGCACATCAGAATTCAAAAAATCTACGCTTGCCATGCTGGAATCCATCCGCATTGCCCTTTATGAAAAATCCTTGCGCAAGATATTGGCGACACAGAAGCGTCATCGCCAAGCGCACAATTTTGCCAGCGCGAAAAAAGTGGGTGTCCTGTTTGATGCCACCGCCGAGAAAACCCGGCATGAAGTGATGGACTACGCCAAACAATTGGTGGAAAAGGGCAAGAGTGTCCGTTTGTTTGGTTATTTCAAAACCAAGCAACCCCCAGAGGGACATGCGTTCAATTTTTTCTTTCAAAAAGAAACAACCTGGGCAGGAGTGCCCAAAAGCGAGAAAGCCAAAGCCTTTGCCGAGGAAAAATTCGACCTGTTGATTTACCTCAACCCGGAAGAGTGCCCGCCACTCGAATGGCTTGCCGCGGCTTCACAAGCGGCCATGAAAGTGGGTTTTGCGACGGAGCGCCCCAACGATTTTGACCTACTTTTGGAGACCCCCGACGACAAAGGGCTCGCCTACTTCATCGAACAAATGCACTTGTATCTGGATAAAATCGTCCTTTCGAAAAATGAATCTGCACGAGCGATTTAGGGGTACTGGCGTGGCCTTGGTTACGCCTTTCAAAAATGGTGGCGTTGACTGGGAAGACCTCGAAAAAATTATTGAACACGTCATTGCGGGCGGGGTTGAGTTCCTTGTCAGTCTTGGCACCACCGGAGAATCAGTCGTATTGTCGGATGAAGAGCATCGGGAAATCCTTGATTTCACCATCAAGGTCAATCGGGGCCGGCTGCCAGTGGTGGCGGGGGTTTTTGGAGGCAACAACACACAGGCAATGGTGGACAAAATCAAGGACTTCAACTTCGAAGGCATTGATGCGCTGCTGTCGAGCAACCCTGCCTACAACAAGCCCGGCCAAGAAGGCATCTTTCGCCATTATATGGAACTGGCCGAAGTATCACCAAGACCCATCATCATTTACAACGTGCCAAGCCGCACGGCCTCCAATATGGCTGCCGAGACGACACTTCGCCTTGCCAATGCGAGCGAAAAGTTTCTTGGCGTGAAAGAAGCCTCTGACGACATTTACCAAGTGATGAAAATTATCAAGGGGAAGCCTAAGGATTTTCTCGTGTTGAGCGGCGATGATTTCATCACGCTTCCGCTGATTGCAACGGGTGGAGATGGCGTGATTTCCGTGATTGCGAACACCACTCCGCGTGCCTTTACCGACATGGTGCGTGCCGCGTTGCGCAACGATATGCCGACCGCTCAAAAACTCAATTTGAAACTGCTCGAGCTTTACAAGTTGCTTTTTTTAGAAGGAAACCCCGTTGGGGTGAAAGCTGCCCTCGAGCTGCAAGGACTTTGCGGCCGCGAGGTGAGGCTCCCGCTCGTGCCAATGAGCGAGCAAGGCGTGCATTTGATAATGGCCGAACTGGAGAAGCTGGGATATTTGTGATGGGTCAATCGCTCAACTTCAGCACCTTCAAAAACGCTTCTTGCGGCACTTCCACCGAGCCGAACTGCTTCATGCGTTTTTTGCCTTCTTTTTGTTTTTCCAACAATTTCCGTTTGCGAGAGATGTCGCCGCCATAGCATTTCGCGGTCACGTCCTTTCGGAGTGCCGAAATGGTTTCGCGCGCGATTATTTTCTGGCCTATGGCTGCCTGAATGGCAATCTGGAATTGCTGACGAGGCAACAATTCTTTGAGTTTTTCGCACATCCGCCGTCCCATCTGTTCCGCTTTTGAGCGGTGTACGAGGGCACTGAGCGCGTCCACCTGTTCGCCATTGAGCTTGATGTCGAGTTTCACCAAATCCGTCTCGCGGTAGTCGAGCAAGTGATAGTCGAAAGAGGCGTAACCGCGCGTCATGGATTTCAATTTGTCATAAAAGTCAAAAACAATTTCCGCGAGCGGCAGGTGGAAAATCATTTCCAAGCGCGTCGAGGTGAGATACTGCTGCTTGATGAGAATGCCTCGTTTTTCGAGGCAAAGCGTCATGATATTTCCGATATATTCTGGCTTGGTGATGATTTGGGCGTAGATGTAGGGTTCTTCCACCGATGAAAGGTGGTTGGGGTCGGGCAATTCTGTTGGCTGATGCACGCGAAAACGATGCCCCTTCATGTCGGTGGCAAAATAGGGCACGTTGGGCACCGTCGTGATGATTTCTTGCTTGAACTCTCGATAAAGACGCTCTTGCACGATTTCCAAATGCAACATTCCGAGAAATCCGCACCGGAAGCCAAACCCCAAAGCGGCGGATGTTTCGGGTTCGTACACCAATGAGGCATCGTTCAATTGGAGTTTTTCCAAAGAATCGCGCAAATCTTCGAAGTCATCATTGTCCAATGGGTACAGTCCTGCAAACACCATCGGTTTCACATCCTCAAAACCCTTAACGGGTTCGGAACATGGGTTCGCAACGTGGGTTATCGTGTCACCGACTTTGATTTCTCGACTGACTTTTATGCCCGTGATGACATATCCGACGTTGCCCGCGCTCAGCTCATTGGTTTCGTATTGGCCCAGTTTCAATACGCCAACCTCTTCGGCAAACACTTCTTTGCCCGTGTTGTAAAACTTGATTTTGTCTCCTTTTTTCAAAGTGCCGTTCATCACGCGGACGTAGGCAACCACTCCCCTGTAAGAGTTGAACATGGAGTCAAAAATCATCGTTTGCAGGGGGGCGTTAGGGTCGCCTTTTGGCGACGGCACGCGGTCAACCACCGCCGCCAATATCTCTGGCACACCGATGCCCGTGCGCCCGGAGGCAGAGATAATCTCCTCTCTACTACACCCAATAAGGTCCATGATTTGGTCTTGGACCTCTTCAATCATCGCGGTTTCCATGTCCACTTTGTTGACGATGGGTATAATTTCAAGGTCGTGCTCGACCGCGAGATAAAGATTACTGATGGTCTGAGCCTGAATGCCTTGTGTGGCATCCACCAAAAGCAGTGCGCCTTCGCAAGCAGCGATGGAACGGCTCACCTCGTAGGAAAAATCAACATGGCCGGGGGTGTCAATCAAGTTGAAAATATATTCCTCGCCATTGGCCGGATGCACATAGCGCATCTGTATCGCATGACTTTTGATGGTGATGCCGCGCTCACGTTCGAGGTCCATGTTGTCGAGCGCCTGGTCCTGCATATCACGCTTGCTGATAGTGTTGGTATATTCAAGCAGGCGGTCGGCAAGTGTGCTCTTGCCGTGGTCAATATGCGCTATGATGCAAAAATTGCGGATATTCTTCATTGAAAATGGTGTTGGCTTTTGGAAACACGCTTGTTGTGCAGTGTAGGGTTTTGATTGAAGGAAAATCTCTTCACCGCAACAAGTTATATCCTAAAAAATTGCCAACGGCTAAAGGCAAAAAAGCCAATAGCCGTTTTCGGCCTGCAAAGGTAGATGATTTTGAGTGTTTTAAATGGATACGACCAACGTTGGGATACCATTTAGACAAAATAAAAAAAGCCCGGTCTTTTCAGACCGAGCTAAGATGAAAGCCTTGCAAGATTGTCTTCTGATGGGATGGCCTCAGGGATGCGGTCAATTAGTAGATGGGAGCTTGGCTTTCCGCTTTCTCTGATTCCATTTTGGCAGATTCGGCCCGTCGCGACAGTTTTTTGAAGGAAGGAATCAGCATAGGCGCCCACTTTTTGTAATTGCGGTATTTGTCGCCGTACAAAGTCACCAAATCACCCTCCTCGAGCTGAATCGCCACGAGAATATATCCTGTGGTCATCACGGCAAAAAAGAGATGCGTGAACGTCATGACAGGAGCAGCCCAAAATGCGATGATAAAACCGAGGTAGAGTGGGTGGCGCACATACTTGTAAAAAAGCGGGAGACGGAATGGGATGTGTTCGTACTTCTTACCTTGAAAGTAGAGCCACACTTGGCGCAGCCCGAACAGGTCGAAATGGTTAATCATAAACGTGGCGACCAAAACGATACCCCAGCCCAGAAGGCTGACGCCCGTCAATGTAGCAGCGAGAGCACCATTTTCAACGGCCCAAACCACGCCACCCATCGGCTGCCAAAAATAGGCCAACGCAAGGAGACAAATACTTGCAAGCAACACGAATGTGCTACGCTCCATGGATTCGGGGACGAACTGCGCCCACCAACGCTTAAAAGCAGGTCGGGCCATGACACTGTGTTGCACTGCAAACAGCGACAAAAGACCTGCATTGACGACGATGGCCTCCAAGAGCGGCACCTGTAGCTCGCCGTCAATGCTTTTGGGAACGAATATGTTTCCGACGAAGCCAATCATATAGAGAAAGGTGCCGAAAAACACACAATAAGCGACAACGCCGTACAGCAAAACGAGAAGACGTTTCATAAAGTGAGTTAGATTGAGTGTAAACAATGTGATCGATTCAATTGCGCCGCAAGGTTTGCCCGACATCCTGACCCGACAATGAATAGATGAGCCGATAGGTGCATTTTTCGCGCAGCTGTCAGTGTTTTTTGAGGCAACGACGTTCAAAAAGAAAAAAACGCGCATTTTGCTCACGATGCTTGTCGTACTCAATAAAACCATCAAACGACTCAACTTTTGGCCACACACAATCAAACAGTCTTGGCCAGTTTTAAAAAGGCGGTGTCCTTTGTCAGCGAATTCAATCACATTTTTTTCAAATCTTATTTCGCTATGAAAACAATTTTCGCGCTGGCACTGACCAGCCTGTGCCTCTGGTCTGTTGCGACCGCTCAAACGCCGCCCCATTTTCGCCGAATGGAAACCAAAGTCTCTCTTGACGAGGAAGCGCCTACACCGAAAGCGCACAATGAACTTTCGACTTCAAGGAGCAGAATTAGAAACGCGTGGTTCCCCAATTTCAAGCAGTATGTGCGTGAACACGTCCAATATCCCAGTGCGGCCCGCGAAACTGGCTTGGAGGGGGTCGTCGGAGCGGAGGCCGTGGTGCAGACGGATGGCAAACTGACAGATATTCGGATTGTCGAACCGCTTAGTTACAGCTGCGACAAGGCAGTGAAAAAAATGCTATCGAATATGCCCCCATGGAATGCCGCGCATCGTGACGGAGTGCCTGTCGAACAAAAGATATTTGTTCGGGTGCACTTCAAACTTGAGTTGTTTTAATTTGGTTTGTTTTAACCCCTCCCGCTCATAATAGTCGGGAGGGGGGGTTGAGAAAAATTGACCTGAGACATTTTGGATTATGACAAAGGCTCCCGATTCCATGCACACCATACGTTTCATGCACTGCGACCCGTTCAATCACTTGAGCAACACACGCTATATCGATTATTTTATCAATGCGCGGGAAGACCATCTGCTGCACAACTACGGATTCGACATTTACGACCATGCAGCCAAAACGGGCGAATCCTGGGTAGTAGCGCAAAACCAGATTGCCTACCTGACTCCAGCGCGCGCTATGGAAAAAGTACTCATCCAGTCGTCTATTTTGGAGTGGAACTCAAGCGATGTTTTGGTAGAAATGCAAATGTGGAATGAGTCCTGCACCAAAGTGAAAGCAATGCTTTGGACAAGATATGTTCATGTGAATCTGCGCACCCAAAAACGAACGCTTCATTCAGAGTATATCAATGGCCTCTTCAAGCAATGGGAAAACCCCTTGTCGCGCAGGATGCCGTTTGAGGAGAGAGTCGCGGCGATGAAGGAAACCTTTGTCAGCGTGTCCCATTGAGGGCAAATGAAGACGTGTGAGTGCCAAATTGTCGGCATTCGTCACCTCGAATTAACCAGTATGTTACATTTGTCCGATGTATGCACCTCCGTTATATTGCACTCGAAGATGGTTGGGAGGCGCTTGCGAAATCTTCGACGGTCTCGCAAACGTGTTCTCAGCCCGCCGGGCGATGTTGCTCATTGCGGCAGCGTGGCTTGGCATCTTCAATATCGCGGCAGCGCAATACAAATTTGGCCAACCCACGCAGTTTACGCGGGAAAACGGATTGCCTGTCAATGGTGCGAGGTTAGTGGTGGCGGGCGAGGATGGCTTTGTTTGGGCGGGTGCCGATGATGGGCTTTGCCGATTCGACGGACATCAATTCAAAGTTTGGCGGCGCGACCCAGCCAACCCCCGATCTTTGCTTGACAACAACATATTCAGCATTTTACCAGAAAAAGATGAAGTGTGGGTGGCGACCGGACAAGGCATTTCGGTGCTCAATGTCCGCGCCGACACATTCAAACATTATCAAATCACGACAACAGGAAAGGCCGCCACATTGACCCGCGATTTTGGCCACAGTGTCTCGGTGTTGTTCAAAGATTCGGCAGGTGATATTTGGCTCGGAACACGTTCTCATGGTCTTTGGAAATTCCGCCCCGAGAGCGACGATTTTTACCAATATCCCTACCCACCAGAAGCTTACCCAGCCATTTCGCCGATGCTGGACTCTCCGCAATCGGTTCTTAGTATCGAGTCGGATGGCGATTCGTTGGTTTGGGCTGGCACACCCGCAGGCTTGCAGCAGGTGAACAAGCGAACGGGCGAGGTGCGCTGGTTCACTTTTCCGCAAAAAGACAAAGATTATCAAGTGAATGTGAACGCTTTTCGGCGCTTGTGTTACCATAGTGACGGGAAATTGTATGTGGGCAGCTGGGGGGCAGGCGTTTCGGTTTTTGACCCCGAAAAACAAACGCTCGAGCCACTATTTTTGAAAAATAAATATGGCAGTGACATCCTGCAAACGCCGACTGCCAAAATTTTGAGCCGCAACACCGACGAGCTTTGGATAACAACGTTGAATGGGTTTGTCATTTACCACACTCGCTGGCGAGAAGTCGTTTTTGTCAAACACAACAAACATATCAAGCAGGAATTGTACGGGGCCGAAAGCATTGATAAAGACGGGCGAGCTTGGCAACGCAACTTGCGAGGCATCCAATGCTTCGACCCGCTGATGCAGCAATTTGCCCAATACTCATACAGTGATTTGCACACGGAGTGGGGGTTCACGTTTTACGTCTTGCCCGAAATCGCGAGCGATGGCCTCATCGTGTGCCCTCGTTACACCGATGGCATTTACAGGTTCGACAAATTGAGCCACACATGGGCGAAGTTCCCTTTCAACAGGCAGGTCGCGGTGCGCGGATTCTCGCGCCGGCGCGATGGGGTGTATGTGGTATCCGCGGAAGAAGGATTGTTTACTTGGTTGCCAACGAAGGGCGGTCAGTTGCGCCCAGAAAAGCCGGTTCCAGGCATTCGTTTTAAACGATGGGGAGATGTTTTGGCTGCTCGCGACGACAAGATTTGGCTTTGCGCAATTGGCGAAGGACTTGTTTGTCTCGACCCCAGCAAACGCCAGCCGCGTATTTTTGGTGCGGAGAGCTTGCAGGCCACCGAAGAAGAAAGTTTGCTCAAAATCGGGGGCTTATTTGAGGATAGCCGAGGCAATATCTGGTTTGTTCGGGGTGGTGGGCTGGGCGTGTACGATGCTGCCCGCGACACGATTTTCAACTTTATTTATAAAAAATCAAGCACAAACAGTTTTCCGGTAGTGTTTGATTTTACAGAAGACAAAAAGGGACGGGTGTGGTTGGTAAGCAGCGATGGCTGGTTGGGGTGGGCGAACCCCGCTCAACCCCAGTTGGGCGTGACGTTTAAGTTTAACATCGCTGGCAAAGGCATCTTGGAAAATCTGTACGACATCGCGGCAGATGCAAATGGCGATATTTGGAGCTACACGGAAAAAGAGTTGCTGAAAATCAATGCAGAGACGTTGGAGTTGACCTCCTTCAACTTTCGATATGGCGTGAAAGAACCCGATTTTTATCACTTCTCTATTCTTCCTTCAGGCGAATTGGTATTTGGCGGACGCAACGACATCGTGTTGGCCAACCCGGCAGAACTTCAACGCAACCGCGAACTGCCAGTGCCTTATGTCACGGAAATCCATGTGTCGAACAAATCTCGCCACTACGAGTCCTTATATGGCGGAGAGCCAGTCCGGCTACAGTATTGGGAGAACTTTTTTTCCGTTGGCTTCTCGGCGAGAGCCTTCACGCTCGGCAACAAAACGCGCTTCCGCTATCGGCTCGCGGGATTCGATGATTGGACAGAGGTAAGCAACCGTCGGTTTGCCAACTACACAAACGTGCCGGGAGGCAAGTATGTGTTTCAACTGCAAGCAGCCAACAACGAAGGCGTTTGGAACGAAAAACTGCTCGAAATCCCAGTGTTTGTAGCCACTGCTTGGTGGGCCACATGGTGGTTTAGGGGAGCTGTGTTGCTTGTCATCGGCTGCATCGTCTATGGTGCTTATCAGTATCGTGTCAGCCAAATTCGTCGGAAAGAACGCCTTAAGACCGAGTATGAAAAGAGGTTGGCGCAGGTAGAAATGAGCGCCCTGTTGGCCCAGATGAACCCCCATTTCCTGTTCAACACCCTTAATTCGATAGACAGCTATATCATCAAAAACGAATCGAAAAAAGCCTCAGAGTATCTAAACAACTTTGCCAGACTAGTGCGGCTGATTCTTCAACAGTCGCGCTCAGGCCACATCAGTCTGGCAGATGAACTGGAAGTGCTTGACCTCTATCTGCAAATGGAAAGCTTGCGCTTCGACAATTGTTTTGAGTATAAAATTGAAGTAGCGGAATCCTTGCGCACGTCAAGTATCGTGATTCCTCCCATGCTGATTCAGCCTTTTTTGGAGAATGCGATTTGGCATGGATTGCGGCACTTATCCAAAGAGAAATGCGAGGGAAAAATTCTGCTAAAAATTGTTCGCGATGGAGAATACTTGCGCTGTGTGATAGAGGACAACGGTATTGGTCGTGAAGAATCGGCAGCCTTAAAAGCAGGGAAAAATGGGAATCATCACAAAAAATCAATGGGCATGAGTATCACCCGCGACCGTATTGACCTCATCAACAAACTTCGCAAAATGGATGCCCGCGTGGACATCATTGATTTAAAGGACGATAACGGACAAGCAACCGGAACGCGCGTGGAACTGACAATACCCCTGTGAAGGCGGTTTGCAAGGGGTTGTGAAGGCTCACACTACTGGACATTAGTTTTGTGCCGCAAAGGCACAAAATGCGGCAAATCAATGAGTATTTTGCTTTCTGTCTTTGTGACTTCGTGGCAAATTTGAAAATGTTCAGTAGTGTGGTGAAGGCTATAACGTAGAGTATGCCGCGATTCATCAATTCTTAATCAACCATCATCCACTCTTTATCAACATTAAAAATGATAAAAGCAGTCATCATAGACGATGAGCGACCCAGCATCGAGACGCTACAGTGGAAGCTCGAGAACTATTGCCCAGAAGTAGTAGTGGAAGCCGCCTTCGACAATCCTGCGGAGGGTGTGGACTTTTTGAAAAAAAACACGCCCAACCTGCTTTTTCTCGACATCGAAATGCCCATGCTCAATGGCTTCGACGTGTTGGAGGAATTAGGCAGAGATGTCTCTTTCGACATTATTTTTACTACCGCCTACGACAACTTTGGCATACAAGCCGTCAAATTCAGTGCGCTTGACTATTTGCTGAAACCTGTTCAAAACAAAGAGCTTAAAGATGCCATCGAGAAACATTTGCGAAAGACAAACAGAAGCATCCCCGCGGAACAAATAGATGCGCTATTGAGCAATGTGCACGCCGAGCGGAAAGGCAAACGCGCTCGCGTGGCGCTATCTTCAAAAGAAAGTATCGAGTTTGTTGACCCCAACGACATAGTGGTGTGCGTAGCCAGCAGCAACTATACCGAAGTTTACCTTTGTAGTGGTGCAAAACGACTGATTTCCAAGACATTGAAAGAATTTGAAGACCTGCTGTCGCCGTATGATTTTTTTCGGCCCCATCATTCGCATCTTGTCAACCTCAACCGAGTGCGAGAATTCGTGCGGGGCGACGGTGGATATTTGATTTTAGAAAATAAAATGCAAGTCGCCGTCTCGAAAAGCAAGCGCGAAGAACTGCTGACCTTGCTCTCCTGACAAAAATGAAAAACTATGAACAACAACATACCCTACCCTCCAAACCCCGGCACTGAAACGCTTGACCCATCGGATTGGGGAAAAATACGGCTGCTTGGCCATCAAATGGTGGACGACATGGTGCAGTTTTTACAAACCATCGGCGAACAGCCAGTCTGGCGCAAACCTTCCGATGCCGCAAGAGAATATCTGCAAGAGGATTTGCCGCAGCTTCCTCAAGACATCGCGGATATATACGCCGATTTCAAGGAACATATCTTGCCTTATCACAATGGAAACATACACCCCCGCTTTTGGGGCTGGGTGAAAGGAACAGGCTCCATGCAGTCCGCTTTGGCTGAGATGCTCGCGGCGGCGATGAACCCCAATGTGTCGCTCGGAGACCAAGCTGCCATGTATGTGGAAAAACAAGTCGTAGAGTGGTGCAAACAGATGATGCACTATCCTCAAAATGCGAGTGGCCTATTGGTTAGCGGAGCATCCATGGCCAATGCCACAGCCCTAATTGTGGCACGCAACGCATTTGACGAAAATATCCGCAAAGAAGGGCTGCACGGACGCAAAGCTAAATTGACGCTCTATGCATCCAACCAAACACATAGTTGCATCGCTCGAGCGGCGGAAATGCTCGGTTTGGGAACGGACGCCCTGCGTCATGTTCGGGTAGATAGCCACTATACGCTTGATGTGGGGCACCTGAAGGAATGCATTGCCCGCGACGAGGCAGCGGGTTATCGCCCCTTCTGCATCGTGGCCAATGTGGGTACGGTCAACACGGGTGCAATAGACCCATTGGAAACATTGGTAGATATATGCAAGGAAAAAGGCTTGTGGCTCCATGTTGATGGCGCATTTGGCGCGTTGGCACGTCTGCTGCCAGAATACGAAGGCACTTTGAGATGGCTCGGCTATGCCAACAGTATCGCCTTTGATTTGCACAAATGGATGTACTTGCCATACAATGTGGGTTGTGTGCTCGTGCGCGAAGGCGACACGCATCGAAACGCCTTCTCTTACAATGCCGATTATTTGACACATCACGAGCGAGGCTTTGCCGCCGGGCCAGAGGGAATGTCAAACTATGGGCCAGAGCTTTCTCGCGATTTCAAAGCCTTAAAAGTGTGGATGGCGCTCAAAGAGCACGGCGTTGAAAAACTCGCTCGTCTTATTCGGCAAAATATCGAGCAAGCAAGATACCTCGCTCGGCGCATCGCCCAAACGCCCGGCTTGGAACTCATGGCATCAGTCCCACTCAACATCGTGTGCTTTCGTTACAATCCCGGGTTTTTGAACACCCACGAGCTGAATCTCTTGAACAGAGAGATATTGATGCAGTTGCACGAGAGCGGCGTCGCAGTGCCATCCTATACAGTACTGCAGCAAGCATATTGCCTGCGAGTGGCTATCGCCAATCATCGCACCACGACCGCTGATTTGGAACGCTTGTTAGAAGCAGTGTTGAAAATCGGGAAGCAGTGCGTCAAGTTTGAAACGGCGACTTAGGAATGTGTGAAATTAAACCTTGATTCGCTAGGATTTGTTGGTTCGCCATGATTAATGCCCCTGATATTGAGCAGATTGCGATTGCGGCCATGCCCAAAACTTGGCGGCGCGAGGTATAACAGGTTATTCTTTATCCCTCCCTCACGCATTGCCTAATCCACCACCATAGCCACTCTGTCTAACTCCTGTTGTGCCATGTTGGGAGGCAAATCACGGAATTCATACTGTTGATTTCTCAGCTGAGGCACAAACCCAGCCTCTCGAATCGCCTGTTGAATGCCGTCCGCAGTAAAACGAAAACGCGCTCCCGCGGCTGACACCACATTTTCCTCAATCATGATGCTGCCAAAATCATTAGCCCCCGCATGAAGGCAAACTTGTGCCACCTGTTTGCCTACGGTCAGCCAAGAAGCTTGGATATTGACCACGTTGGGAAGCATGATGCGGCTCATGGCAATCATACGCACATACTCATCGCCCGTGACGGCATTGCGAGCGCGTTTGAGTTTTTTCAAAATCGTGTCCTCGTCTTGGAAAGGCCAAGGGATGAAAGCTAAAAACCCTTTTGCGTCTGCGGGTTTTTCGGACTGAACCCGACGAATGGCAGCGAAATGTTCCATGCGCTCAAGATTGGTCTCGATGTGTCCAAACATCATGGTCGCAGAGGTCGTGAGGCGCAGCTGGTGGGCAGCCCGCATCACATCTAGCCATTCCTCACCCCCACATTTTCCCTTAGAAATCAAGCGCCTGACACGGTCGTTGAGAATTTCGGCCCCCGCGCCGGGCAGCGAGTCCAGCCCTGCGGCTTTTAATTCTTTCAGCAAATCGTAGTGGCTCATGCCTTCCAACTTGGCGATGTGCGCAATTTCTGGTGGGCCAAGCGCATGAAGCTTCAGGTTGGGATACTCCGATTTTAATTGGCGGAAGAGCTCTGCGTAAAAGCTCAACCCCAAGTCGGGATGGTGACCGCCTTGCAGCAAAAGCTGCTCGCCGCCCAATCGGAAAGTCTCTTCTATTTTCGTACGATATTCCGCCATCGTGGTGATGTACGACTCCTCGTGGCCAGGCCGCCGATAGAAATTGCAAAATTTGCAATTGGCGATACACACATTGGTCGTATTCGAGTTTCTGTCAATGATCCAAGTCACGATTTTGCCGGGCACATGATGCTGGCGCATGGAATTGCCTACATACATCAATTCGGCGGTGGAAGCATTTTCAAACAAAAAAACGCCTTCTTCGGGCGAAAGCCACTCGAAGCGGAGGGCGCGGTGTAGGAGGTCGGAGATATTCATGGCGATAGACTCAAGGCGACATTCCAACCTTAGTTGGGGCCTGCTTATGCTGCTGAGTTATTTTCAATTTTTTTTGAAAACAAAAAAGCGAAGGTAAGGTTGGGGTGCCCACCTTCAAACTTTTGCGAAATCAAGTCGGAAAAACTCGTTTTTGAATAAAAGCACACCGCAAGGGCATCTCTTCCGCTCAATCATTAGCAGGGTTCTTCTTAGAGCAATACCTTGCGTTCAGAAAAAATAATAGCAACCTTGACCATGTCATCATCAATCAAATATGCCCTGCTATCTTTTTCACTGTTGTTGCCGTTGCATTGGGCCGTTGCCCAAACTTTGAGAGGCACAGTACGAGATGCCGTTACGGGCGAAGCATTGATAGGAGCAAATGTAAGCCTCGCCGCATCAGCCGAAAGCACACCAATTACAACGCAGAGCAATGCAGCAGGAGAATATCTCTTCCAATCCCTGCGCCCCGGCTACTACACGCTGACAGTAACTCATGGCGGCTACAGACCCATGACAATTAGAGAAATCAGCGTGGCTGGCGGGAAAGAAACCCGCTTGGACATTAACTACGACCAAAACATGGATTTGCCCCAGTTGACGGTGGTGAATGCAGCGGCAAGACGCCCCTTGCAGCCGTTGGGCGCCATCCCGCTCACTCGAGAACAGACGCTTCGATTTCCCGCTACCTTTTTCGACCCTGCTCGATTGGCTATGGCATATCCGGGCGTGATGAACAATGACGACCAAGCCAACGGCCTCAGCGTCAGGGGCAACAGCCCTGCTTTTATGCGTTGGCGTTTGGAAGGCGTTGATGTGGTTAATCCCAATCACCTGACCAACGCAGGCACCATCAGCGACCGGCCCACCGCAGCCGCTGGCGGGGTACTAATGTTTTCGGCTCAACTGCTCGACAACTCATCGCTGCTCACCGGGTCTTTTCCCGCTGGCTACGGAGAGGCACTGGGCGGCATCATGGATATCAATCTTCGGAGCGGCAACACCCGACAGCACGAGTTTACCGCGCAGGCTGGTCTCATCGGATTTGATATTGCTGCCGAAGGGCCATTGCTCCAACGTGGCAAAAATTCATATTTGTTCAACTATCGCTATTCCACCGTTGGGCTTTTGGGTCAAATGGGCATCCCATTTGGCGACGAGCAAATAGATTTTCAAGACCTATCTTTTAAATTCAATTTTCAAGGGAAAAACGGCGGCGAATGGTCGCTTTTTGGTTTGGGGGGGCTGAGCAACAACATGTTTGAACACAAATCCGATTCGACCGCGATCAAGGAGTTCAAGGATTTTTTCGATGTTGACTATCAGTCGAAAACGGGAGTCGTTGGGCTATCCAACTGGTCGCCGTTGGGCAAAAAAGGATGGGTGAAAGTAGCGTTTGCCGCTTCCGCGCAATCGAATGCTCGCACCTCATTTTCCGAACAATACGCGGAATACGATAGCTACGACTATGTTGACGAATCAAAATTGTCCGGCTCTATCACCCTGTCGCAGCGCCTGCACTCGCAATGGCGCATCATGGGAGGAGCCATGCTGACACAACAACAATATCGCTATGAGGCCCTGCTGAATACGATGCCGCAGGTAATTCCAGACCATCGGTATTTTATCGCCCAACCTTGGGCGAACGCAACGTGGAACAGCCGCAACGAAAAAACAAGCGTGCAGTTTGGGGCGCATAGCGTGGCTTTTCCATACAAAAACCGACACACAATAGAGCCACGCCTTACCCTGACACATCAGTTGGCTCCCAACCATCGCCTCGCGCTTTCCGGGGGTCGGTATAGCTCCATAGCGCCCTTATGGCTGCTCAAAGACGATATTGATTTGATTCGTGCGTGGCATACTGGCTTGAAGCACACTTGGAGCTTAGTTCCAAATTGGGTGCTGAAAACAGAAGTTTTTTGGCAGCGACAAACGGATGTAGGCGTTGATGCCAACGTTCCGACATCTTTCAGCTTGCTCAATGAAAACGAGTACCGAATTTTTTCGCAAAAAGAATTTGCTTACCGAGGAGCAGGAGAAAATCGCGGCCTTGAGCTGACCGCAGAACGCTACTTTTCGGGAGGGTGGTTTGTGCTTGCCAACGCCACTTTTTTGAAGTCGGCATATCAAGGGAGCGATGGAGCGTGGCGCACGACTCGTTGGCACGCACGCTACATCGTCAACGTCACGGGCGGCAAGGAATGGCATCGCGACAAGCGTCCCGGCCAAGTGCGTGCTTTCGGTCTCAACGGTCGCTTCACATGGACGGATGGCGTTCGCTCCTTGCCCGTGGATGCCGCCGCATCGGCACAAGCCGGATACACGGTTTTTGACGAAAGCGCGGGATTTGCGGCCAACCCTCGCGACTATCTTAGGCTCGATTTGAGGGCCTATTGGAAACGCAGCCTCGGCGACCGCCGCAACAGCACCTTTGCGATGGACTTCCAAAATGCCTTGATGCAAGAAAACGTCGCTTATCAGTATTGGGACCCATACAAGCAATCGGTAGAGACGAAATATCAGTTGGGGCTTATTCCCAATTTGAGCTGGAGACTGGAGTTTTGATGGGTTATTTGCCGATGCAAAATTTTGAAAAAATCGTCCCCAAAATATCCTCTACACCCACAACATCGCCCGTAATTTCAGACAAACAGGTCAACGAGCGTCGAATATCCTGCGCCACAAAGTCACTTGTCACGCCATTTTCAAGCCCATTTAAAACATCGGTCAGCGCGGCATCGGCCCGGCGCAGCGCATCATAATGACGGGCATTAGTGACGACAGTGCTTTCCAGATTCACCTCTTCTCCAATGGCCACCTCGAAGAGTTTTTCTTTTAATAACTCAATATTTTGAGCATTTTTCGCTGAAATGGGGATAGGTAAAATAGATAGCTGATGGGTGAGTAACGAGAAACTTCTCGGCACGCCGCCTTCGAGAAGATAGGGGTGCACGTCAGGCTGCATGGGGTCAAATAGCCACTCGGTTTTGAAATAAGGATTCTTGTCCATTTTGTTACAGACGATGAGAAGCCTTCCGTCGCTTTTCCGAAGCGGAGCAAACCGCGACAAATCTTCATACAACTCCGCAAGAGTCATGGCCGCCACATCCCACACATATACGAGAATACTTGCTTGCTCAATTTTTTCCATCGTTCGCTGAACGCCGATGGCCTCAATGGCATCTTGAGCCTCACGGAGGCCCGCTGTGTCAACAAGCCGGAATTGCACACCTTTAATATTGAGTACCTCTTCGATGGTGTCGCGGGTAGTGCCTGCGATGTCTGACACGATGGCGCGTTCCTCGTTGAGCAAGGTATTGAGGAGGGTAGATTTTCCTGCGTTTGGCCGTCCCGCAATGACGGTGACGACCCCCGTCTTCAAGGCATTGCCCAACGAAAAGGAGCGCAGTAGGTTTTGAACGTACTTCCTGATTCTTTCCACCAAAGTTTTCAATTGGGTGCGGTCGGCGAATTCCACATCCTCTTCCGCAAAATCGAGCTCGAGTTCTACAAGGCTGGCGAAACCAATAAGCTCTTCGCGTAGATGTTGGATTTCATTTTTAAAACCACCCCTCAATTGCCGCATAGCTACGCCATGCGCTACCTCGCTTTCGCTGGCAATCAAATCCGCAACAGCTTCGGCTTGGCTTAAATCCATTTTGCCGTTCAAGAAAGCTCGCAGTGTGAACTCTCCGGGGGCAGCCATTCTGGCACCGTTTTGAAGACACAGTTGAATTGTTTCTTGCAGGATATATGGCGAACCGTGACAACTGATTTCAACAACATCTTCCCCCGTGTATGATTGCGGATTTTTAAAAATAGTGACCAACGCCTCATCAATCACCCGCTCGCCACCATCCGTCGCAGCGATTATTTTGCCAAAATGTGCCGTATGGCTTGGTTGGTTTTCCAAGCGTTTTCCCTTAAAAATCTTATCTGCAATAATGACAGCGCGAGGGCCAGACAACCGAACGACCCCGATGGCCCCCACCCCCGGAGGGGTAGATAGCGCTACAATGGTAGAAGACAGGTCGGGTGTGAGCATGAAGTAGTCTCAATACTATGACGACTCAAGGTGCAACGTTACGAAGATTCAAGTTCCCTCAAAAAACAATGCTTGGCCATTCACATTTCAAAAAACACCTCGCCGTCATCCTGAAGCCACATTTTCACGGTGGGATAGCGAAACATGATGTTGGAAAAAAGAATGTGGTAATCCTCGGCATTGATGTTGGGAGCATCTTCCGGGTTTCGGTGTAGATTCATAAGACGGCGAAAAATGGATTCGGGTATTTTTGAATTATAAGCTAAAGCCCGAAGTTTGACCTGCATCGGAGATTCTTCCAAGGTGGTCAGATACTCCTCCAGCAAACGTGAAAGATAAAACTTGTCCTTAATCTGGCGAGGATAGATTCTTTTCATTCTTGCGGCATTTAATCAATTGACGGCAA
>JAHBTU010000002.1:0-277500 GCA_019638455.1 Saprospiraceae bacterium | reverse complement strand
TAGTCGAGGAGAGCATCCTAAGGCGCTCGAGTGATTCGTGGCTAAGGAACTAGGCAAAATGGTCTCGTAACTTCGGGAGAAGAGACCCCCGCCGCGAGGCGGGGCGCAGTGAAGAGGCCCAGGCGACTGTTTAGCAAAAACACAGGGCTATGCCAAATCGCGAGATGAAGTATATGGCCTGACACCTGCCCGGTGCCGGAAGGTTAAGGAAGGGGCTTAGTGCGCAAGCGCGAAGGTCTTGACTGAAGCCCCGGTAAACGGCGGCCGTAACTATAACGGTCCTAAGGTAGCGAAATTCCTTGTCGGGTAAGTTCCGACCTGCACGAATGGTGTAACGATCTGGGCGCTGTCTCAGCCACGAGCTCGGTGAAATTGAAGTATCGGTGAAGATGCCGATTACCCGCAACGGGACGGAAAGACCCCGTGAACCTTTACTGCAGCTTTGCGTTGGGCTTGGCTATTCGATGCGTAGGATAGGTGGGAGGCTTTGATCCGGCGGTTCAGGCCGTCGGGGAGCCGACGTTGAAATACCACCCTTTGACTAGTTGAGTCCTAACCCCCGCTTGTCGGGGAGACAGTGCATGGCGGGCAGTTTGACTGGGGTGGTCACCTCCAAAAGCGTAACGGAGGTTTGCAAAGGTGCCCTCAGCACGGACGGTAATCGTGCGCAGAGCGTATTAGTACAAGGGCGCTTGACTGAGAGGCCGACGGGCCGATCAGGGTCGAAAGACGGCTAAAGTGATCCGGTGGTTCCGCATGGAAGGGCCATCGCTCAAAGGATAAAAGGTACTCCGGGGATAACAGGCTGATCTCCCCCAAGAGCTCATATCGACGGGGAGGTTTGGCACCTCGATGTCGGCTCGTCGCATCCTGGGGCTGGAGAAGGTCCCAAGGGTTGGGCTGTTCGCCCATTAAAGCGGCACGTGAGCTGGGTTCAGAACGTCGCAAGACAGTTCGGTCCCTATCTGTTGTGGGCGCGGGAAGACTGAGGAGACCTGACACCAGTACGAGAGGACCGTGTTGGACGAACCGCTTGTGTGCCTGTTGTGCCGCCAGGCGCATCGCAGGGTAGCAACGTTCGGCCGGGATAAGCGCTGAAAGCATCTAAGCGCGAAGCCTACTCCGAGATGAGTCTTCCGATGTAAGGGCCGCAGGAGACGACTGCGTTGATAGGCGGCAGGTGGAAGCGTGGCGACACGTTGAGCCGAGCCGTACTAATTGCCCGCAAGCTTCCTTTTTTTTTTGATTTGCTCATGCCCCCCCGGCATGAGGGCCGCCGCGCCGCCTGCGCCCCTGCCCCTTGGCTCCTCCCGCCCCTTGTCATGTTTCGCCCCCGCTTGCGCGGCCGGCGAGAAGAAAAACAGGACGGGCCGCCTCCGCGCGGCCCCTCAAGACATGTTGGCGTCTTTGGCGGCGGGGACCCACCTCTTCCCATTCCGAACAGAGCCGTTAAGCCCGCCAGCGCCGATGGTACTGGGGTCGATGCCCCGGGAGAGTAGGTCGGCGCCAACCCAACACAACCCTCGCCCCCGTCGCCTTCCGGCGGCGGGGGCTTCTTTTTTGCCCCCGCCCAGCCCCAAAATCGCCAGACAGGAAAAATCGAGCGGAATGGACGTTCGCGCCGCGCTTAACTAATAATCCGAAGTAATCAACAAATCTAAGCTGGTGCTTTTCAGCGAAAATCGCTCTCCCAAATACACATTCGTCAGGCAGCCTTTGTAGGTATAGACCCCGTTGCGCAGCCCTTCGTGGCTTGTGATGAGGGGCAGTATGCCGCCAGCTTCTGCTTTTAAAAGCAGCGAGGTGAGGATGTTGCTAATGGCATCGGAAGCCGTGCCAGCTACACGAGATGGGATGTTGGGGACGCAATAATGGATGACCCCGTGTTTCACAAAAGTGGGCTTGTCGTGGGTGGTAGCACGGGATGTCTCGAAACAGCCGCCTTGGTCAATGCTGACATCCACGATGACCGAGCCGGGTTTCATTCTTTGGATAATTTCTTCCGAAACTACGATAGGGGAACTGGCTTGGGGCGAGTGGATGGCGCCAATCGCCACGTCGGCGCTCAGGAGTTGTTTTTCCAAATGCCGTGGATTCACCACCGAAGTATGCAATTGACGACCGATTTGGTTTTGTAGGCGAGTCAGTTTATAGACATTATTATCAAAAATGCGCACCTCCGCGCCAAGTCCCAAGGCTGTGCGAGTGGCAAACTCCGCTACAACACCTGCACCAAGAATGACCACTTTGGCAGGCGGCACTCCAGCGATGCCGCCCAACAACACCCCGGCCCCCCCTCGAGCGGTAGCCAGCAAATCGGCGGCAATGAGTATGGCACTTATCCCGGCGATTTCGCTCATCACATGGACGATGGGGAACACCCCCGTCTCGTCGTCGCGGATATATTCCATAGCTAGCGCGATGACTCGTTTTTTTTGCAATTTCACAAGGTATTCCGATGTCATCAAGGGCAGATGAATCGGCGAAAAGACCACCTGATTGGGACGCATTAGGTCTATTTCCTCCAAGGTGGGCGGCCCTACTTTCAACAGAACGTCGGCCTGAAACACCGTCTCACGGCTGTGCACAATTTCAGCTCCTGCTTCGGCATAGTCGAGGTCTCTGAATTTTGCCTTTTCTCCGGCACCGGCCTCTACCACGACGCGGTGGCCATGCGCGGTGAGCGTGGCGACGGAGTGCGGCACGAGCGCCACGCGGTTCTCCTGCAAGGATGTCTCTTTCGGGATGCCAATGAAAAGACGCTGGTGTTTGGGCAACACTTCCAGTGTTTCGGTTTGGGTGCGTGGTATCGAGAGTGTCTCCATGAATCAATCAGTGGGTTAAGTCTGGGGTTCTATTTTTACACGAACTAGGGATTGATGTAAAGTGTTGAAAATGTTTGCTATTCAGGCGGCCTCACAAGCGATATTTACTGACAGGATTGTCAAGATTTACAGGTTTTTTCCCGAAAATGAGCGCGAATCCTGTAAAATTTGTCAATCCTGTCGAAATTTAAACTTGTGAAATGTCCTCAATAAGAGAAGCAATCCTGGATAGGCGATTGAATATCAAACGCCAAAAAAAGTCAATTCCTAATTCGCACTTTTTACAAAATTAGCAAACGCCGAGATGTTTCGCCCGTTATTTCAATTTGAATTTTTGCGCCATCATCGGGGAAGAGCCGCTCTGCCAATTGCGGCCACTCGACGAGGCAATACCAAGGGTCGTTTAGCAAATCCTCGATACCAATGTCCAACGCTTCCTGAGGCGACTGTAGGCGATATAGGTCCAAATGATGGAACAGCGCCTTGGAGCCATCTTTACCCATGTAGCTATATTCATTCACCAACGAAAAAGTTGGGCTGGCGGTCGTCTCACGCACGCCGAGGTGCCGACAAAACGCCTTGACAAAAGTTGTTTTCCCAGCGCCCATCTCTCCGTACAGCGCGATTTTGCGCCTTCCGGCGAGCGCCTCTATTACACGAGGAATGGAAGCATCCAATTCGGAAAGGGAATTTACAATGATTTCCAAGAGATGATGAAAGTTGGTGGAGGTTTGTGTTTCCATGTTAGGGTAGTGTCATTTTATGAGTGATATGTTGTAGTTGTAGACGAACAAATGGAGGTACAGTTCGTGCATTTCATCGGATTTTGAAAAGGATAGCGTTTTTCTGACGAATCGACAAATTCTCTGGCGAAGGGTGTTGTTCCAGCGTTCCACATGAGAAGTTTCCCCGGATTCTTTTCCCACCATCTTGTGTTTGCCTGTATCAATAACCGCGGCGTATGCCTCCCAAAAATCGCTGAACGTTCGGCATTTTCGATATTCAGGCGGAATCAGTTCCCAAAACCGCCGACAAGATTGTTCGCTTCGGTCGCCGATGAAAAAAGAGACAATTTGACGTGTTCTGCGGCAAAGTGCTATCCAAACCCAGCGTTTAAAGTCTTTGCAATAGACAAAAGACCATAATTCATCCAGTTCGAGAACGTCTTTTTTCTTGGCCGGAAGCAACGTGGTCACGATGTCGGGAAGGGACTGCGCTTTTTTTTTATCCACCTCAGAGCCGTTTGGTGACTGATGCCAAAGGTTCTGGCAAGACCCCGTGACGAACTGCGTTCTTGGGCCGCCCTGACGACCATTTCTTTAAATTCCTCGCTTTTCCGAAGCGTTTGAAACACCCCGCCGAAGCCGCAAGCCTTGCATTTGTACTTCGGATTGCCTGATGCGTTCGACCCGTTTTTCACAATGTGTTCAGAGCCACATTTATGGCAGCATTTTACATCTAATACCATTTCATAAAGTTTGACGCAAAAATACCAAATCACCCCCAAAATGACACTACCCATGTTAGTTTGCAGAGCAAATAAATTTGTGTGTGAATTAGGGGTAGCGTCTAATACTCATAGATTTATTGAGGCCGTCTCGCAAGTTTAAATTTGGACAGGATTTACAGGTTTTTTCTCAAAAAGGCGCGAATCTTATAAATCTTGTCAATCCTGTCAACAAATATCGCTTGTGAGACATCCTCGGATAGCATACATTTTCAGCGTTTTACCTCAACGCGTAGCCAGTGTTTTGTTAATGACTTAGGGAGTCTAATGGCTGATTGAGGGACGCAAAAATATCAATGTCGCCATGCTTTTCGCCAAAAACGCTGACTTTCGCAGCAAATGAAATATCTTATTGCGGACATTCAAAAAATCTTGGGCGCTAAGTGGGTTCAACAGACCGATGCCTCGGCGCACGTCGAGTTTTTGTTGCTCGACAGTCGCCATATCGCCGCGCCTGCTGTTTCCTTGTTTTTTGCCCTGCCGGGCAAACGTCACGATGGGCATCGCTATCTTGTTGATTTGCACAAGGCAGGTGTCCGTCATTTTGTGGTGAGTGAGCAGATAGAACCAGCGGCTTTGCCAGAAGCAAACATTCTGCAGGTGCCCGACACGCTGACTGCACTGCAAGCGGTAGCTGCGCATCATCGCTCCCGATTTCACGTTCCCGTGGTGGGCATCACGGGCAGCAATGGCAAGACGGTGGTGAAAGAATGGCTGGAGCAACTGCTCTCGCCCGATTACAACATCGTAAGAAGCCCCAAAAGCTATAATTCGCAGGTGGGGGTGCCGCTTTCTGTGTGGCAAATGCAGCCCGAGCATACATTGGCCATTTTTGAGGCGGGCATTTCGCAGCCGGGCGAAATGGAGCGGTTGGCGCGCATCATCCGCCCCACCATTGGCATTTTTACCAATATCGGCACGGCGCATCGGGAAGGTTTTTCTTCCAAATCTCAAAAGGTGTGGGAAAAAATGCGCCTTTTTGAGAATGTGGAAACACTGATTTACTGTTGTGATTATTCGGAAATCGAGGATGCCGTTCGCTCAGAACTTGGTGCTCTTGATAAGTCTTCCAAAAAAAGAGTGTTTTGTTGGTCGAAAGAAGGAAAAGACGCTGATATGCAAATCACGGGCATCGAGATGATGGCGAACGGATTTACCCGCATCACGGGGGCTTTTGTTTCTTCTGCCCATTTGGCAACGATTGAAATCCCTTTTACGGATGCTGCGAGTATCGAGAACGCCATTCATTGTTGGGTGCTCATGTATTTGCTCGACATTGCACAAGATGAAATAGTGGTGCGGATGTTTCGATTGGAACCAGTGGAAATGCGCCTCGAATTGAAAACGGGCATCAACCGATGTGTGCTGGTCAATGACTTTTACAACAATGACTTGAATTCCTTGCGCATTGCGTTGCAATTTGCGGCTCAACAAGCAAGAACGGGGCGATTTACCGTGGTGTTATCGGATATTTTGCAAAGCGGCGAGCCGACAGACCGACTGTATGCGAAGGTGGCTGCCGCCATGCTGGAAAAAAATGTGACGCGGCTTATCGGTATCGGGCAAGAGGTTGCGGCTATTCGGGACAGTTTGCCGCCTGGGTTTGAGGCGATTTTTTTTCAGAGTACGGATGTTTTTTTACAAAAAATTCAAAACGTGGAATTTGAAAATGAATTGGTTTTATTGAAGGGGGCGCGTGTTTATGCGTTTGAGCGGATTGCTCGGCGGTTGGAACAAAAAGCGCATAAGACGGTATTGGAAGTAAATTTGAGTGCTCTGATTTACAATTTGAACATTTACAGCCAACTGCTGCGACCCGGTACCAAAATGTTGGCTATGGTGAAGGCTTCTGGCTATGGTAGTGGTTCTGCTGAGGTGGCGAAACTGTTGGAATTCCATAAAGTGGATTATTTGGGGGTGGCTTATACGGATGAGGGAGTGGAGTTGCGTCAGGCGGGTGTTCGATTGCCCATTTTGGTACTCAATCCTGACGCGGCGAGTTTCGATGCAATCTATCGCTATGGCTTGGAGCCTGAGGTCTATGGTCTACGTTTGTTGGACGAACTGGCGCGTTTTGCCGGAAAGGTCAAGCGGTTGGCAATTCATCTGAAATTGGACACGGGGATGCACCGGCTTGGCTTCGAGCCTAAAGACGTGGCGGAGATGGTCTCTATCTTGCAGCAACATGAGAATTTGGAGGTGCGCTCTGTTTTTTCGCACCTTTCGGCCAGTGACGCTCCGCAGCACGATTCGTTCACCCACCAGCAAGCGGCGCGTTTTGCCGAAATGTTTGAAAAAATAAAATCCGGGCTTGGCTATGCCCCGTTGCGACATTTGGTCAATACGGGGGGGATTGCGCGGTTCCCAGCGTATCATTTTGATATGGTTCGCTTGGGCATTGGGCTTTACGGCATTGATGCCAGTGGTTTGCAAGAGCGACTGCGTGTGGTGAACACATTGAAAGCCACGGTCAGCCAAATCAAGGAAGTGCCGCCGGGCGATACGGTGGGGTACAATCGGAACAGTGGCCCGCTCGACCGTGCGCGACGCATAGCGACCATCAGCATTGGCTATGCCGATGGTTTGTTGCGGTTGGCGGGCGGCGGGCGCTACTCGGTGTCGTTGCGCGGTCAATTGGCTCCGACCATCGGCAATGTGTGTATGGATATGACAATGGTGGATGTCACGCACATCCCCGCCGCAAAAGAGGGCGACGAAGTGATTGTGTTTGGGGAGAACCCTTCGGTGCAGGCGCTGGCGACTTGCTTGCAGACAATTCCTTACGAGGTGTTTACCAACATTTCAGAGCGCGTGAAAAGGGTTTATTGGCAGGAGTGAAGCAATGCCCAGATTAAAGAGGGTTTAATGATGTCTCTGATTGATTTGCCTGATTTTCAGAGTAATGCAAGCATTGTTTGTCCAAAACCATACTGTGTTGACCATATCATTGATAAAATAATGATGGAATAAAGGCAAATTGCTTACTTCGCCCAAGTTTTCATGCCTAAAACCACACTAACGATGAGCAGTCTATCTTACAACGAGGTCATCCAGCGCGAAAAGGAACAGCTTCGCATTCGCCGCAAAAAATTGTCGCAAGAGCATGGCACCCCCGAACAAGAAAATTGGTTTGGCATAGCCATGTCGGGGGGCGGTATTCGTTCAGCCACGATTAATCTTGGTTTTCTGCAAACGCTCAACAAGTTTGGCATTCTACAAAAAGCAGATTACCTCAGCACGGTGTCGGGTGGCGGATACACCCACTCTTATGTGCAGGCCACCGCAAAGGAAACGGGCGATTTGGGCCGACTATTCACACCTGAACATATCGCCAGCCTGCGCAAACACGGCGAATATCTCACGCCGGGTCAGGGTATCTGGAAAACGGGCAATACCTTTTTGTTGGCTGTTGCTTTTGTGGTCAGTTGGATAATGAGCCTCATCAGTCCCATTATCGTGGCCGGAATACTCTACTATGCCTTGGAAATAATAGTAGGGCTGATAGGGGGGAATCCGCTGACGGCGACCTCACAGTTGGCGCACAACATCGAATGGTGGGCATTGGCGTTGGTGGGCGGTTTGATGCTGATCCACTTCATTGTGAATATCTTGCTGAACTTCAACCTTGATGTTTCCAAGCACTTCAATCGGGCCGAGTCAGTCTTGGCGGTTGCCGGGTTGGCTCTATATGGCTGGATTGTGCTGGCCGATATGAAAACGGGCCAGCGCGAGGTTTCTCATTCGATGCTGACGGACTTCGCTATCAACGCCTTGTTGCTCTTTGTGCTTGGCTTTTTCACCAACCCCAACGCGCTGAGCTTTCACCGCTTTTATCGGAAACAGCTGGCCGATTTGTTCCTTCAATTTGCGGGTAATCACAAAAACATGGCGTTGAAAGATGTGTTCAAAGCCAATACGGATAAAAAAACGGATTATCTGGCCCCTTATCCGCTCATCAATACCTGTTTGAACCTGCAAAATCCGGTTGGCGACGATAAATTCAAGGGGGCAAAAGCCAGCGACTATTTTCTGCTTAGCCCGTTCTATTGCGGCTCCAAGCTTACTCGCTATGTCCCTACCGACCGCTATGCCGACTATCAGCAGATGACTCTTCCGGCGGCGGTTACTATTTCCGCAGCGGCGGTTAATCCGGGCTTGGGCATTTACTCCAGCAAGATGCTAAGCGTCCTGATGACGCTTTTCAATGCAAGGCTCGGGTTTTGGATTTCCAACCCGTTGAAATTGGAAAAAACACGCGCCATCGTGTGGTGGCCGGTCTATTTCTTCAAGGAGTTGTTGGGGCGCATCGGTTTGGACAACAAGAAGATAAACATCTCTGATGGGGGACACATCGAAAATCTGGGTGTGTATGAGCTCCTGCGGCGGGGATGCCGCCTAATTGTAGCCGTTGATGCGGGCGAGGACAAGAATTATACATTTTTTGACCTTAACAATCTTATTATTAGAGCACGCAACGAGTTGGGTCTCGAAATCAGATTTCGTGACGGCCAACATCCTGAAGACATTATTCGTCCGCGCCCCTCGCAGGTCTATTCTCAAAAACGATTTGCATTGGCCGACATTTATCAATGGTGGGAAGATGGGAAAGTGATTGACACGGCCACTCAGCAAGAGGTGGAGCAAATCATCAATTTCGACAAGCCTCGCAAGGTGGGCACTTTTGTTTATGTGAAATCTGCCGTGCTGGCTCCTACGGGCAAGCCCTATCTTTCGGAAAAAGAGGACCCGCTCAAATACGGCACTTACAAGTATAAAATTTATCACCCGGACTTTCCGCACGAGTCCACGAGCGACCAGTTTTTTGACGAAATTCAGTGGGAGTCCTACTACCAACTGGGGCGCTACATCGGTGCCGACGTGTTGGGCGTGGAGGATTTGGAGCAATACGATGAGGAAGGAGCATCTGCCCCACAAATATCGGTGGAGCAGATGCTGGCTTTGTTTGACGACGACAAGGCGATCTTTGCTCCCCCACCAGCGCCTCGTGCGCCCACCTCGACTGATGAGGAAGGCATCTTTGAAAGCATGAAAACACCCGAACAGGTCAGCCGTGCCGTGCGGTACCGGATGTGATTCTTATTCAGAGCATACTGATGACAGGATTGACAAGATTTGCAGGTTTCTTCTTAAAAAAGGCGAGAATCCTGTAAATCTGTCAATCCTGTAACGAATATCACATGTGAGGGGGCCTCAATAGCACAAGTTTCCAGCATCTTAATCGCGGATTCGGATACTTAACGCACTAGCAATTTTTGAAGAGCCGAGCCTTGCTCGGTGCGCATTTCCACAAAATAAACGCCTGGCGTAAGCGAGTGTGTTTCTAATATCCTTTGGTGTATTCCTGCGGGGTAGGTTTCGGATGCGAGCAAGCCGAATGGCTGACCTGCTGTGTTGAAGAGGCGTATCGTCACGTTTGTTTTTTCCAGCAAATTAAATCGCACGGCGACTTGGTCAGAGGCCGGGTTGGGCGATATGCGAAAATCAATGACTTGTGATACAGGGGATTGGGTATTTACCATAGGACTGAGCAAGCCAGCACGAGGGCCGAGCAACACGTTGCGCATGATGTCAACTTGGCCTTGCGTGAACATATTCATGCAATCCTCGCTGGCATAGTCCATGTAGTTTTCCACCAAATCGGGCATATCGGCATTGTAGAAAGAGTCAATTTTGGTGCAGGTGTTCTTGTTCTTGTTACAATCGAAGGGGGATTGGGCATTGGCGAATGGTGTGTCGTCCACGCCGTCGCTTTGGTTGCAATTGTTGGGCAACCCTAACAAGCCACCATCGCCCCAGATGTGGCGCAATCCCATGTAGTGCCCCATTTCATGCACGGGCGTGCGGCCTTTCACGATGAGGTTGCCCGTGCCACCGGGGACGGGGACGGTGTGGGGGTTGTTGCTGCCAAACACCCGATAGTCAATAACTACCCCGTCTTGTTGAGGCATTGGTGCGCCGCTGTTGGCCGGCCAATGGCCGAGGTTGTTGGGCGGGAAGGCGAAACCGAGGATTTGACCGATCACCACGCCCCCGAATGTGATAGGTTGTATCTTGCAAATCCAAATGTTGATGTATTGCTCTGTGTCCCAAGCATCGCTGCCGCCTTGGCTTGAGCTTTTCAATTCGGCCAAAAGGTTGTTGCCCGTAAGCGCGACAGTAAATTCCTTGTTTGTTTGCACCCTCACTATATCCACCAAATTAAAGTGAATGTCAGCGTTGGCCGCCACATGCTTGAAAATGGAGCGCAGGTTGGCGGTATCCGCGTTCATGCGGTTGAAGTCAGCATTTAACACGGCCATTTGGTCGAGGATGATGCTGTCATGGAGGTTCTCTTCTGGGTTTTTCCAAACGACGTGGACAACTACGTTCACCGTGAGCGGGCTTCTGTCGGTGGCACGGGGTGCTCTGACCTGCTCAAAGGTGGTGTCGAATGCATGATGCAGGGCAGGGTAGTGTTCTTGCACGATGTGTGAGAAAACCTCATTGCCGCAAATAATGGGCGCTTGCGCGGCGGCGGCGGTGCCAAGCAGCAGAAAGAACAGTGTGGAAAGATTGTTCCTCATAACAAAAACGTACTGAGTGGTGAGAAAAAAAAATGCCGAACGAGCAAGGGAGTAGCTCATTCGGCACCGAGTTAAGTGGCCGAAAAGTAAGTCGAAAATTTAATTCGCAAAGTCACTCAAGAATTTCAGTCGCATCAACTGAATTTCTTCCCAAGTGATTTCGTCATCTTTCAGCTCTTTATAGGCTGCGTCAATGGAATCGGTCTCGGCCTCTTTGAAGTATTCCATCACGGTTTCTCGCACATATTCGTCCACTACTTTGTTGAGGTAGTAGTCGAGTTTGATTTTTGTACCGGTATTGACGATAGCATCGAGTTCTTCCATCAGGTCCTGCATACTGAGGTCGTTGGACTTTGCAATGTCTTCCAGCGGGATTTTGCGGTCAATGGCCGTGATGATGTTCACCTTTGTTTTGGACTTGTTTGCCACCGTTTTGATGGTGATGTCCATCGGGCGTTCGATTTCGTTTTCCTCGCAGTATTTCTTGATGGCATCCACAAAGGGCTGGGCATACTTCTGCGCTTTGCCTTGCGACACACCCACGATTTTGGACATGTCTTCCATAGAAATAGGGTACTGGGTTGCCATTTCTTCGAGCGATGGGTCTTGGAAAATGACGTATGGGGGTAGGTTATGCTTCTTGGCGATGTTTTTTCGCAGGTCTTTGAGTATATTCATCAAGGTCTCATCGAGCACTGCCGTGCCTCCTTTCTCATCATCAAAGTCATAATCGCCATCCTCATAATCGTGGTTGATGGTGATCGTGATGGGGTATGGATTTTTAAGGTAGTCATGTCCTGCCTCTGAGACTTTGAGAATGCCAAACTCCTCTATTTCCTTGTAAATCAAATTGTTAATCATGGCGTGTCGGAAGATGGAGCTCCAGAAGTTCTCATCCCTATCGTCGCCTACGCCAAAGTTATCCAGTTCGGTGAAGCGGAAATCCTTCATTTCTTTGGTCTCGCGTCCCATCAGATAATCCATCACCGTCTTCATCAAGTAATTCTCGTTGAGGTCGAGAATACATTGGATGACATTTTTGATTTCCTGCACCACCTCCATTTTTTCCTTGGGGTTCTTACAGTTGTCGCACATTTTGTGGCAATTTTCCTCATTGAATTCCTCGCCAAAATAGTGGAGCAAAAAACGGCGGCGACAAGAGGCCGTTTCGGCGTAAGCCACTACTTCTTGCATCAATTGGACTCCCATCTCCCGCTCTGCAACTGGCTTGTCGCGCAAGAATTTCTCAAGCCTTAGAATGTCGTTGTAGTTGTAGAAAGCAATGCATTTCCCGGTAAGGCCGTCTCTGCCGGCACGTCCGGTTTCTTGATAATAGTTTTCGATGGACTTCGGCATATCGTAGTGAATGACGAAGCGTACATCGGGCTTGTCAATGCCCATGCCGAAGGCAATGGTGGCACAAATGACATCAATGTCTTCCATTAGGAAGGCATCTTGTGTGTTGGCACGGGTTTTAGGGTCAAGGCCGGCATGATAGGGAGCAGCTTTGATGTCGTTGACGACAAGCACTTGGGCAAGGTCTTCGGCAGTTTTGCGGTTTTGCACGTAAATGATGCCCGATTCGTTGCGAAACTCCTCTTTGATGACCTGAATGATTTGCTTGATGGTCTGGTCTTTTTTGATTTTCGGGCGAATCTCGTAGAACAAGTTGTCGCGATTGAAAGAGGAGATGAATGTATTTTCTCCCGACATATCGAGGTTCTTCAAGATATCCTGCTGTACTTTGGGCGTGGCTGTCGCCGTGAGAGCCATGATGGGCACATCGCGTGCGATGGCATCAAGCATGACGCGAATGCGGCGATATTCGGGTCTAAAATCATGTCCCCATTCCGAGATGCAGTGCGCCTCGTCAACCGCCACAAAGGAGATGTCGCTGTTTTGAAAAAACTCTATGTTCTCTTCTTTGGTGAGGGTCTCAGGAGCGACGTAAAGGATTTTTGTTCGGCCATCGGTGATGTCCTGCTTCACTTTTTTCATTTGCGCCTTCGTGAGCGAAGAGTTGAGGAAGTGAGCAACCTCATCTTCTTCGGAGTAGCCGCGTAGGCTGTCCACCTGGTTTTTCATTAGGGCGATAAGCGGGCTAATGACAATGGCCGTGCCGGGCAGCATCAAAGCGGGTAATTGGTAGCATAGGCTTTTGCCACCACCCGTAGGCATGATTACAAAAGTGTCTTTGCCATCAAGGAGGCTTTGGATTATAGTGCCTTGGTCGGCCTTGAAGGCGTCGAATCCGAAATATTTCTGGAGGTTCTCGAGTAAAACATCGTGTTCAGTTGCAGTCGCTGTCATCTTCTGTGCGATTAGTTTTTGTTCGTCAGGCGGTGTGCTCCGTCTCTTTTTATGTGTGATAATATGCCACGGCGGCGGGTCTTTTTGTCGCCATGTGTTGGTCTTTCGACCGTTTGCTTTTCAGCTGATGAAATTAAGAATTATCGGGGTAATCAAGTGTGTTCAAAGAGATATTTTGGACGAACGGGCGTCCGGGGTCTTTTAAGAGCACTGTGTGTAGTGCCTTACAAAAAGAAAGGGTGTATGCCAGAATTGCTTGGCCAAAGCCCCCCCCTTGAAAAAGCCGCCAAAGATAGAAAAATAAATGTTGAAACACCTGCAAGTTTTTGCCACGAAATTTTCAAACGAAAAGCAAACATTCGGGGGATAATTTTGAAAAGCCCCGCTTGAGGGTTTTGATTCCAAATAAAAATTGGGCAAACGGCCACGCACAAGATTGAATCAAATGAGAGAAGGCGGGTCCATTCTGCTTTGTTCTATTTTGGCAAAAAAGTTAATGCCGGACGTTTTGTGTTTAAAATTGGCATTTTTTCAAACATTACTTTTTTGTTTCGTTTGAATGCCCCAATTTTATCCGAGAAAAAAAATCGGAAAGCGAATTTGTTTCGCTAACACCATTCGGAAACAAAATCCCCCCGCCTTATGAACCTCCGCGCTTCACCTTGTATGCGGCTGTTCGTGCCGTTTGCGCTCGGCTTGATGTTGGGCGCGTGGCTTGACTACCCAGTACCTCACCTCGGCAAAGCCGTGGTGCTTATGGCGTGTGTGGTCTGTTTGCTTGCCTTGCAAAAATTTTCTTACCGTTATCGCTGGGTTTTTGGGGCTTGTTGCTCGCTCACGCTCTTTTTAGCGGGGTATTTTCATGTCGTCAATTACAATGAACTTAGGCGACCCCTGCATTTTTCCGAAAAAATAAAAGAGGAACGCTATCTCATCGGGACTATCTACGACACGCCGGGCAAAGGTTCCAAGATGAAAGTGCCGATTCGTGTGGAGGCGATTGGCTCATCGCCCGATTCAATGGGGGCCGCATCGGGAAATTTGCTTCTTTTCCTTGATTTTTCGCCGGAAGTGGAGGGTTTGCGATATGGCGACCGGCTTGGAATATGTGCCAATGTGTTTCCAACAGAATCGGCAAAAAACCCTCATGCTTTTGACTATGGCCGTTATCTCCATTTTCAAAACATACATTTTCAGGCATTTGTAAAATCGGGTTCGCTTGTTCGGCTCTCTTCGGGCAACGGAAATATCGTGTGGCAGGCGGCTTTTCATTGTCGAGATAGATTGTTGTCGCTGCTCCACAGGCATTTTCCGACGCAGAACGAGTATGCGGTGGCATCGGCGTTGTTGGTCGGGTATAAGGAGGATTTGTCGGATGAGTTGAGGGCTGCCTATTCGGCCACAGGCTCCATGCACGCCTTGGCTATTTCGGGCACTCATGTCGGAATGTTGTATGCGGGGCTATTTTTCCTTTTGAAACGGCTGAGACTGCGAGGCCGCAAGGGGCGCATGGTGGAGACCCTGTTTTTGGTGTCGGCTATATGGGGATTTGCTTTTCTGACGGGTGCGACTGCTTCGGTATTGCGGGCAACGGTGATGTTCAGCACCTACTTGCTTGGCAAGGCTTTTTTTCGGAAAGCATCTGTGTGGAACGTGTTGCCAGCATCGGCTTTTGCCCTGTTGCTCTACAACCCGTATTTTCTTTTTCACGCGGGCTTTCAGTTGTCCTACTCTGCGGTGGCGGGCATTGTTTTCTTTTATCCGCGCTTCTACAAGCTGATGCCTCTTTTGCCCAAATGGGGAGATGGTGCCGTCCAAATTCTGCTTTTGGGTGTCGCGGCACAATTGGGGACGTTGCCGCTGTCGCTCTACTATTTTCACCAGTTTCCCGTGTATTTTTGGTTGGCCGGATGGGCTGTTGTTTTTGGCGGGGCGCTCTACATGGCGGGCGGAGCGGCATTGGTGCTCTTGGATGGGCTGTGGCCCTGGCTGGCAGAGTGGCTTGGCAAGGGGCTTTACTGGCTGTTGTGGGGCCTCAACCAATTGATATTCGGGATTCAGGGACTGCCGGGTAGTGTTCTCGGCGGCATCTGGCTCGCATCGTGGGCGGCTTTTGCTATTGGGCTTCTCGTAGTGTTGCTGGGTGCCTTTTTGGAGTACAAAAGGGCCAAGTGGCTCATGGGGGCGCTGGGCGTGATCCTGTTTCTTGGTGTTTGCCGAATGGTGAGAGAGACCCAACAAATGAGACAAGCGCAACTTGCTATCTACTACGTCAACAAAAACCGCTTGATGGACTTTTTTGATGGACAATCGGTGGTTTCGTTGTCGGATTCGGCAACTGCCAAACAGGTTTTGTTTGCGGCGCATTCAAATCGTTTGGCCTCGGGCGCTCGCGATTTGGCGGAATTCAATTTTGCTTTCGATACGGCCTTCGCTTATTTCAATTTTCTGTTCGACCCTCCTTTTGCACAGTTTTTCGATAAAAGGGTCGTCATGATTGATGATGCCCGTTGGGTGGAAAAGGGGAACCCGCGGCCCTTGCCTGTTGATGTATTGATGCTTTCACAAAGCCCCAGAGTCAGTATCGCCGAATGTCAAGAGCGATTTCCATTTCAAGTGGTGGTTTTTGATGCGTCCAATAGCTGGAAACAGGCGGGACGGTGGAAAGAAGAATGTGAGCGGCTGGGGGTTCCGTTCCACGATGTGCGGGAGCAGGGGGCTTGGGTGTGGCATAGGTCGGATTGAGAGTGCTGCCGCGAAGAAACGGTTAACCAATATCTGAACAATCATAAAAACGCCTTTTGGACAATGAAACGCTTCATCTTCAACTATCTTCATTTTTCCCGCAAGGAACGCCTCGGCACCATTGCGCTTGCTATTATTTGCGCATTAGTTTTCATTTTGCCTGAAATTGTGCGCAAATATACTACTCGGCCTTCCTCAGATTTTTCGCAGTTTCAAGCGGACATATTGGCCTTTCGAACAGCGATGGAGGTAAGCGAAAAGCCAGCGGATGCGTCTTCTGCCAGCTTGTTCTACTTTGACCCGAACACGGCTTCTTTCGACGATTTTGTTCGGTTGGGGCTTTCGGATAAGGTCGCCAACATCATTTGCAATTACCGCGACAAGGGAGGCAAGTTTCGCAGACCGGAGGATTTTCAGAAGATTTGGAGCTTGTCGAAGGAAGACTTTGAACGGCTACAGCCATTTATTCGCATGGAATCGGAAGGGCGTGAGCCTTCGGATAGAAAATGGGCGAAGCAGGTGGGTGAGCCGTTTTCGTTCGACCCCAACTTGGCTACGGAGCAGGAACTGCTGCGGCTGGGCTTGCCGCAATGGACAGTCAGGAGTATCCTCAATTTTCGCTCAAAGGGTGGCGTTTTCAGAAAAAAGGAGGATTTTAAAAAAATATACACCCTGAGCGACGATGACTACGAGCGTCTTGAATCCTACATTGTTTTTCAACAGGCTGCCGTTGCGACTGCCGAGGAGGGGCAGCGTCCCGTCACCTATTCAGGGGGCGGGACGCAGGGACTGGGTATTCAACCCAGCTTCGCCGCAAAAGGTCCGCTCGACATCAACCGCTCCAGCATGGAAGACTGGCAGCGACTGCCCGGCATAGGGGAAAAACGGGCGCGTCAGATTGTCAATTTCCGCGAAGCATTGGGCGGTTTTTTGTCTGTCGAACAAGTAAAGGAGGTGTATGGATTGCCTGATAGTGTGTTCCAAAACATTCAGCCGATGCTTGTGTTGGCTCCCTATCAAGTTCGAGCCATCAATATCAATACAGCGTCGGAAGAGGATATGGGCAAGCATCCTTACGTTTCCAAGAAACAGGCCAAGCACATTGTCGCTTACCGTGAACAACATGGAGCATTCGCATCTGTGGATGATTTGACGAAGATTATCGCGCTGACCGACAAGCAATGGCTGGACAAGGTGAGGCCTTACTTGGGTGTGTGGTAAATTGGATTGTAGCGATAGCGGAAAATGGGTGCTAATCAAGCGTTTCCTCTTCGCCCAGCTTGGGTATGCCGACATTTTTGAAACCATTTTCGAGCAGATGGTCGCGCCATTTTTCCTGACGGTCGAGGGTGCCGTGCACAAGCCAGATTTTTCGGCACGACGGGATTTGATTTTTTAGGAAATCGAGCATTTCCACGCGGTCTCCGTGCGCGGAGAAAGAATCCATGATTTCTACATCGGCCAACACTTGCTTGAATTTGCCCATGACGTGTAGGTGTTTTGCGCCGGCGCGCAGTTGGCCCCCCGGGGTGTTGGGGCTACAATAACCGACGATGAGAAAGGTGTTGCGATGATTCTCTATGTTTTGTGCCAAATGGTGCCGGATTCGCCCCGCGTTCATCATGCCTGATGCCGAGATGATGATGCATGGTTTGTTGATTTGGTTTAGTTGCTTGGAGCCTTCCGAACTTCGTATATAGTACAAATCGTTGAAGCCAAAAGGGTTTTCGTTTTCGGTCATGTAGCGAATCACCTCGTCATCAAAGCACTCTGGGTGGTTCACAAATACCTGTGTGGCGTTGACTGCCAAAGGGCTGTCTACAAAGACCGGGACTTTTGGTAGTTGCCCGTTGTGATGAAGTTTGTCGAGCATATACACGATTTCCTGTGTGCGCCCAACCGAAAAGGCCGGGATGATGAGCTTGCCTTTTTTCTCGACACAGGTATGGCGCACGATTTTCAAAAAATGCTCGATTTCGTTCGGGCCGGATTCATGTTCGCGGTCGCCATAAGTGCTTTCACAAATGATGTAGTCAACCTTCGGCATTGGGAGCGGGTCGCCGAGAATGGGGCGGTCTGGTCGCCCAATGTCGCCCGTAAACCCTATGCGAATGGTTTGGCCATTTTCCTTTATCTCCAGCGTGACGCTTGCGCTGCCCAAAATGTGGCCTGCGTCGCGGTACAGTACGCGCACATTTGGGTGAATATGGAACCATTGTTCATAGTTGAAACTGGCAAACTGGCGCATTGCTTTTGCCACGTCGCCCGTAGTGTAGAGCGGCTGCACATCCTTTTCATTCAACGCTTTATGGCGGTTGTGGTAGTCAGCGTCGCCCTCCTGTATTTTGGCGCTATCAAGCAACATCAGGGCGCACAAATCGCGCGTAGCATGGGTGCTGTATATCTTCCCTCGGAAACCGTCAGCTACCAATTTTGGCACTCGACCTGTGTGGTCAATGTGGGCATGGCTGAGCACAAGGCAATCAATTTCTCGTGGGTCGAACAACCATTTTTCGTTGAAGCGGGCATAGGAGCGTTCATCCGAATTTCGATTTTGCTCATCAGTGGGCGATGCTTCGTCAATATCTCCGCCTTGGTAAAGACCACAGTCCAGTAAAATTTTGAAATGGTCATCCAACTCGATCAAATGCGCCGACCCTGTGACTTCACGAGCGGCTCCGCAGAATTTTATCTTCATGGGACGATGGGTGATTGCGGCAAACGATTGAAAAAATCGTCGCCTTGTTTTGGCGGGAAAAGTAGGGTAATTGCGGTGGAATTGAGGCGTTGTTGGTTCAGAAAATGTCGCCTTTGCCTTCATAAATGCAAACTACCCCAAAAAGAGCGGTACCGACGCGCATTTTCAAGGTTCGGCTGCTTGCGGCAGGTGCTATTGACAGCCATTTTCAGAATCGCCAGCGCAATCCCACTGACCACCCCAACCAAGCCGCCAACCACCCGTCACCCGCATCGGCAGGGAGTAAGTTGTTTTTTACGACCCTCGGGCGCAGGGCGACACTTGACAACTCGGTTGGGTCGCTGATGAAAAAATTGAATGTAGGGCCAGCGGCGATATGCAGCCCTCCAACGAGGTGCAGATTGAGGGCTGGTGCCAATTGTACCCATTCTTGGACGGCGTTTGCGTGTTTGCCATGGCTGACGTGGCGATTTGTCAAATCAAAAGTCAGCCCGCACCAGCTATTAAAACGCGTACTTGACCCGAATCCAACACCATAGCCCCAAAGCAAGTCGCTGGGTTCGGGTTTGGCTTGCTCGGCTCCTGCGGTCAAGGTGACATAGAATGTGGGCACTCCCGATTTGAAAGACAGATTTGCCCACATCACGTCGTTGGCATTTGCCTCCAACGCGATATAGCCGCCTCGTTTTGAGATATTTAGCAAGCCAAGTTGGAGGCCCTTGTTTTCTTTGGCGATATTGATTACCCCTATTTGAGCACCCTCCAAGTGTCTGGCGTAATTGAACAAGCCACTGATTTGTGTTCCGCGAAGGCTATCGGCGATGTTGCTCAACCCCGCCACTTGTACCCGTATTTTTCCACGCCCGACACTATTGGTCAACCCCGCGAATTGTGCCGCAACATCGGCAGAGGCAGCATGATTGCCTATCCCGGATGCTTGCACCCCATGTAGGAGCGTTTTTGCGCCGTTCCAGATTCCGGCGGCTTGCAGGGCCGTCATCGTGTCGGTTTGGTTGGCAATCCCGGCGGCCTGCACGGCAAAGCGGCCATGCGGTACGATATTCAATATCCCAGCTGCCTGCACACCCTTTCCATAATGAGCCACATTGAGTATGCCGCTCATTTGTGCGCCTTGCAAGGTGTCGCCCACATAGTTGTAGATACCAGCCGCTTGCACGCCGCTCGCGTTGCCGCGCAGGTTGTTGAACAAGCCCGCTCCTTGAAAGCCCGTCATGTTTTCGCGGGTGATATTGCCCAGCCCTGCAATTTCAGCTTTGCGGTTGCCACGCGAATAACCCGCCAAAATGTTGACGGACCAATCATTCACGACACTCCCACTCAACCGGTGGTTGGTTCCGATGCCGGGGAGGAACGACAATTGAAACCGGCGGTGCAACGAATCTTCCACATTGAGGGCAGCCAGCTTTTGGGATGTTTTTACAAAAAAGTTTTCGAGCGAGAGCGATGCGCGGTTGAGCTGCTGGCGGAGCGACGGGCGGTAGGCGAGTGATGGCGTGTCGGGCTGCAATTCGATTTTGACAAATCGGGGTGTCATGGAAGTGATTTGCAGCACTGTGTCGCGGTAGTCGAGGCGCGACACCACGATTTCAGCACGCGGCGACACAGGCAGTTCGTAGAAACCATCTACATTGGTGGTGGCGGAGCGCAGGGTTTGGCGGTCATAGACTGTCACATTCGAGATTTTTTGGCCTGTGCGCGGGTCAGAAATGTAGCCGCTCAGTTTTTGTTGCGGTTTTTTGTTTTTCTTCAAAATAAGATACTCGCCGCTTTGCTTGAACGTGTAGTCATCACCCAGCAGCAGAAGGAGGGTTTCACGAACGGAGCGGGTGCCGGGAGGAAGGCTTACGCGCTGCTCGGTATCAATGATGCGAGTATTGTACGACCATTCAAACCCGCCAAGGCGAGCCACTTCGTCGAGCGCGGTTTTGAGTGGGGTTTCGGAGAATGCGACATGGATGCGTTTTTCCAACACGTCATTGGCAAAAAGGGTGTTGGGGAATAGAAAGGGAAAAAAAATGAGAAGGACAAGCCCGATGAGGCGTGCGTTATTTTCAAAGCTCATAGTCTTGTTCATTTTTGCACGTTGTGGGGCATCTATACTCCGCACGGTTAATTTTTGAGCATGGGTAAAGGCGCAATCTGTTCAAAATCAAGGAGAGCGCTCATGGCGAACTAACAAATCCTATCGAATTGAGGTATACCCAGATTAAAGAGAATTTGAACCTGCCGGTTGGCAAGACAGGGATTTCCTTGATTGATTTGCATGATTTCCAAAGGATTGCGAGCACCGTTCGTTCAAAACCACTTTGCGTTGACTATATAAAATCTGGGAGCAGGCAAAGGCTCATGGAGCGGCATCATTCACCACAACCTGCACCATCGAGGATATAAGCTCCATTATCCACTTTAATTAGTTGTAACGAAAAAGATTCGGCAATGAGGTCCAAGACACGCTCTGGAGGTAGATTATTGTAGCGAGCGGTAAGGATGCAGTGTTCCAGATTTTTATTTTTCAATGTTACTTTTATGTCATAGAGCATTTCAACCTGTCTTACGACATCTCTAAGCGGTGTTGCGTCGAATTGTAACATTCGGTTTTCCATAAGTGGATTTTGTGAGGCGTTCAGTCGTGAGAGAATATCACGCTGTTTATCATAAACAGCCGATTCGCCAGCCTGCAAAAGCAGCAATTGCTCGCGCGTGCTGACTCGAACTTTTCCTTCGGCGACGGCGACAATGACTTGTCCCGGATTGCTTGCCTCATCCACCTTGAAAGCCGTTCCGACCACTCGCACCTCCAATGTTTGTATCTCCACGACGAAGGGCCGAGTTGTGTCGGATTTTACCTCAAAATATGCCTCGCCGTGCATTCGCAACCTGCGTTCACGGGTGTTAAAGTCTTTGATAACGGTCAATCCCGACCGTGGGGCAAGTGTAATAACCGAGCCATCGGAGAGTGTTTCAATTAGGTGCGCATCGGTGGCAGCTATGACAGTTGCGGGGACTGGGGGGGTGCGCAGCCACAAAAAATAAACAGCGGTGAGCAACAGCGCCATAGCCGCGGCGGCTCTCCACCAATAACCCAACTGAATGGGGCTGACGCGAAAATGCCCACCTGTGCCCACGCGGGTCTTCACTTTTCGCAACGCCGCTTCCGTATCCACAGGGCGCGACGCGGTTGGTTTTGCGGACATCGAGCGTTGCCAAATTGCCTGCAAATCAGCAAAATAACGCTGGTTTTGGGGCGACTGTGCCACCCAAGCTTGCAGCTCGACATCCTCATCGGAAGCGGTTTCCCCGGCTAAGTGGCGGGCGATGAGCACATCAATATATTCGTCGAAGTTTTCCATAGACTACATCTTGGTTCGGTTCGGGTTGGTCGGAACAAGTGCTGTTGAGTGCATCGTTTCTGAAAAAGCGTTGGTCAAATGAATGGCCCCATCGCACACCAAAAGCCAAACAACGTGACAAGATAATCGGCCAATTGGAGGCGAAGGATGCGCAGGGCTTTTCCCATTTGGGTTTCCACTGTTTTGATTGAAATGCCGAGATGGTCGGCTATTTCACGGTATTTCAACTCTTCAAACCGGCTCAACTCAAATATGTGGCGGCATTGTGGCGGCAACAGGTTAAGTGCCTTTTGGAGGTGCTCGCCCAATTCGGATGCGTGGTCGTCGGGTAATACTTGCTTGTTATCCAATTGTGCGGCGTTGAAGTCCAGATATTTGGAACGGGTCTGGCTGGCACGAATCCTATTGAGGGCTGCATTGTGCACGGTCTTGTATAGGTAAGCTTTGAGCGACCACTCGATGCCAAGACGCTCATGCTGTTCCCAAATTTTCACAAAAACCTGCTGCACAATATCTTCTGCTTCGTCAAGGTCGCCGTCTGTCAGCCGACAGGCGTATTGACAAAGCGGCTCGTACCAGCGCCTGAAAACGGCATCAAATGCCGATTCGTCGCCATTCCGAAGGGCTGCTACTTGGGTCTGAGTTTTTGGTTGTTCCAAAATTTTACGGGCTTTGAACACCCTAAGACACGCAAGGTGTGACGGCACCCTGATGCGGGCAGGTTTAAAAAAAAATTTTCATCGCACATCAGGGTAAATTTTCCCGCTGTGTGTCTCAGGGCAAATTTTCCAAATCATTTTACGGGTGAGACGGAAATTGAAGGAGGGAGGTGTTTGCCTCTCTCCGATTTTTTTGAAAACAACAACGAACAATTAAGCTATGCACAAAAACATTTTTTTCTCCGCCTTCCTCTTGTTCTTGACAGTTGCAGCCAATGCACAAACGTACACCCAAACCCTCAAAGGCACGGTGCTTGACAAGGCTGTGAAGACCCCTCTGATTGGGGCTACAGTCGCTTTGCTCAGCACAGACCCACAACGCGGTGCCGTGACCGATTTGGATGGGCGATTCCGCTTGACAGATGTGCCGGTGGGCAAGCAGACTTTGCGAGTGACCTACCTCGGCTACAAGGAGTTTTTGACTGCCAACGTGACCGTAAACTCTGGCAAAGAAACCGAACTCGTCATTGAAATGGAAGAAGATTTCATGCAATCGAAAGAGGTAGTCATCACGGCGGGCATTGAAAAGCAAAAGCCGCTCAACGAACTCTCGACGGTAAGTGCCCGCACCTTTTCGGTGGAGGAGACGCAGCGGTTCGCCGCCGCCGTGAACGACCCGGCCCGTATGGCCTCGTCGTTCGCGGGGGTGGCGATGCCTGCCGATGGCAACAACTATATCTCGATTCGCGGCAACTCGCCCAACGGTCTGCTCTGGCGCATGGAGGGTGTGGATATCCCCAACCCCAACCACTTTTCCTCGGTGGGCACGTCGGGCGGCGGCATTTCTATTTTGAGCGCCCAATTGCTGACCAACTCCGACTTTATGACTGGGGCGTTCGCTGCGGAATACGGCAATGCGCTCTCGGGCGTATTTGATTTGAAACTTCGCAAGGGCAATTCCGAACGCCGCGAATTCACGTTGCAAGCGGGCGTGTTGGGGCTTGATGCCGCCACCGAAGGGCCGTTCCGCGTGGGCAAACAAACAGGCTCGTACCTCATCAATTATCGCTATTCCACGCTTTCCGTCCTGTCGAAAATGGGGGTCAATATCGGCGACGCTGTCACCAATTTTCAGGATTTATCTTTCAACGTGTGGTTGCCAGCGGGAAAGGCGGGCGTGTTCACCCTGTTCGGGATGGGGGGCTTGAGCGACCAAACTCAACGGGGCAAGGCCGACTCTTTGCTTTGGGAGGAGGATGATTTCAAGCGATACGATTATGATTTTGTGGCGAATACGGGCGTGGCGGGTCTTACGCATAGCCTGATTTTGAACGATAAAACGTATTTGAAAACGGTAGTGGCGGCCTCTGGCACACGGAATGGCGAGCGCACCGATAAACTGCTCGACGATTACTCGATGCGTCGTCAGTTCGACAATGAGCATATTCAGACAAAAATTACCGCGTCGTCCACGCTCAGCCACAAATTCAATGCTCGGCATTTTCTGCGGGCGGGTGGCTATGTCAATTTCTTAAACTTCAATTTCAGCCAACACGAATTTATCGAGGAAAACAATCGCTTGGAAGAGCAGATAAAGACTTCAGGCAGTGGCACCACCCTCAACACCTTTGCGCAATGGCAATTTCGCGCCACCGAGCGGCTCACGCTGAACGCAGGTCTGCACGGGCTGTTTTTTCTCCTGAACAACACTGCCTCGGTCGAACCGCGCGCGTCAGTGAAATACGCATTTTCAGATGCGCAATCGCTTAGTCTCGGCTATGGGCTGCACTCGCAAATTCAACCTCTGGGGGTTTATTTTACCAAAATAACAGGGGACGATGGCTCTTTCACTACCCCTAACCGCGACCTCGGCCTGACGAAGGCGCATCATTTTGTGCTGTCGTTCGACCAGTCGCTACCTGGCAATTGGCATATAAAACCCGAAATCTACTATCAATCGCTTACAAACGTGCCAGTGAACGGGGCGGTACCTGATGCCTTTTCGATGCTCAACCTGACACAAGGGTTCGTCAACGAAAGTTTGGTGAACGATGGGCTGGGTCGTAACTACGGCCTCGAATTGACGGTGGAAAAATTCCTGACGCGAGGCTTCTACTTCCTGCTGGCTTCTTCTTTGTTCCAATCGGAATATCGCGGCAGCAACGGAGTGTGGCACAACACTCACTTCAACTCCAACTATGTGAACACGCTCACGGCAGGCAAGGAATGGGAATGGAAAAAAAACCGCACCTTCGGCGTGAACCTGAAACTGACGACCCTCGGAGGCCTGCGCGAAACACCGATTGACTTGGATGCTTCCCGCGAAAAAGGCGAGACGGTGCGCGACGATAGCCGCGCTTTTGAAGAACGAATGCCCGCTTATTTCCGATTGGACACGGGGGTGCGGCTCAAGCGCAACTATCGCGCACTCACCACCACCTTGAGTCTCGACCTGCAAAACACGACCAATCGGCAAAACGTGTTTGGGCGCTACTACAATGAAAAGAAAGGCACCATCGAATACTACTATCAGACCCCGTTGATTCCAGTGTTGAGTTACAAGTTGGAGTTTTGATTAAAAACATGAGTCCCGAATTTTGAAAAACAGATTTTGGCTCAATATTTTGCTAAAAATCAAGCCTTCTAACTACCCCAGCGGGGCGGAATATGAAAGAGGTTCCATATTCAGCCCCGCTGGGGTAAAAATTCGGGATGACTCTTGTCTTTCGCAGTAAGCGTTGCTTCAAGTTTTTGACCCGACAGAAACAAAAATACACGCTGGGGACTTGCCACCAGGCGTGTATTTTCCGAAGTCCCGACCACCGGACAGCGGACAGTGTTTCACCAAATTAGCGCACTATCTCGAACCCTGCCTCTTTCACATCGCGCGAGTTGCCCCCTACGAACACCTTGAACTTGCCGGGGTCGGCCTTGAATTTTAGTTCATGATTCCAGTAACCCAAGTCTTGCTCCGTGAGTCGGAAAGTAACTGTTTTGCTTTCGTAGGTGTCGAGTTTTATTTTTTCAAAACCTTTCAATTCTTTTACTGGCCGTGCAATGTCGGCAGCAGGGTCGTGGATGTATAGTTGAACCACCTCCTCCCCGGCGTGTTGCCCCGTGTTGCTCACGGTGACTGAGACTTCGAGGGTCTCGCCCGTTCTCAATTTGGTTTTGTTGAGTTTTATGTCCGAATAAGAGAACGTGGTGTAGCTGAGTCCAAAACCAAACGGGTAGGCGGGCGAGGTGGGCGAATCAAGATAGCCGCTTGTCCACATTTGCCCTTGTTGCTGCTGCGGTCGGCCAGTGCTGAGGGCGTTGTAATAGATGGGCACTTGCCCGACGGAGCGCGGGAAAGTGACAGGCAATTTGGCAGAAGGGTTCACCGCCCCGGTGATGATGTCTGCCAAAGCGTTGCCCGCTTCAAAGCCGGGCTGCCAGCATACGAGAATGGCTGGGATATTTTCCGAGGCCCATTGGAAGGTCATTGGGCGGCTGTTGAACAGCGCCATCACGGTGGGCATATTGCCGCGCGCGGCTATTTTCATGATAATTTCTTGGTTGTATTTCAGATTGAGGTCGGTCACGGAGCGGCTTTCTCCACAATCAATGCCCGTCTCGCCCACACAAACGATGGTTAGGTCTGCTGCCGCTGTTGCTTTCAAGGCTGCCGAAAAGTCTTTTTCGGTGCAGTCAGCATTGAAACAAATTTCGGTAATAGTGACCTCAAAGCCTGCCTCTTCCAAGGAGGACTTCAATGCCATGCCGGGCGTGACTACTTTGGTGGTATCGTATTGGCTGACATCTCCGAGACCGAGCGTCCAGAAACTCATATAGTTCTTGTTGGAGCGACTATCGGCCAATGGGCCAATGATGGCGATTTTTTTGAATGGCCCATCGGGGCGGAGTGGCAGCAGGCCGCCTTCGTTTTTAAGCAGCACCATGCTATTGGCCGCCAATTCGCGTGCAGCAAGCCGATATTCGGGCTTTTCAAGGGTAGCAGCGCGACGTTTAGGGTCGAGGTAGCGGAATGGGTCGTCGAAAAGGCCCAACGAGAATTTCAGGCGCAACACGCGACGCACGGCCTCGTCTATTTGGGCTTGCGTGACGCGCCCACTCTCCAATGCTTTTTTCAAGCCTTTTTGGAAGGTGCCGCCAGCCATGTCCATGTCGCTGCCTGCCGAAAGACATTTGGCAGAGGCGTCGGCCTCATCGGTGGCGGCCCCGTGGATGATGGTCTCGCCGAACGAATTCCAATCGCTCACCACCATTCCTTTCCAACCCCACTCGCCGCGCAGAATATCGGTGAGCAAGTGTTTGTCCATGCTGGCAGGTACGCCGTTGAGCACGTTAAACGCATTCATCAAAGTGGCACAGCCTGCGTCGGCGGCTGCTTTGAATGGGGGGAGCACGATTTCGCGGAGGCGTTGTTCGCTCATGTCCACTGTGTTGTAGTCGCGTCCTGCCTCAGCGAATCCGTATCCTGCGAAGTGTTTGACGCAGGCGGCAAGGGTGTTGTTTTTGCTCAAATCGTCGCCTTGAAATCCCCTCACGCGGGCTACTGCCACACGACTTGCGAGATAGGTGTCTTCCCCTGCGCCTTCCATGACGCGGCCCCAGCGCGGGTCGCGCGATACATCCACCATGGGAGAAAACGTCCAGTTTTGCCCATCGGCGCTGGCTTCTTCGGCGGCGATTCGCTCGGCGCGTTCGATGGCGCCCATATCCCAACTTGCTGCTTGTGCCAAGGGGATGGGAAAGATGGTTTTGTAGCCGTGAATCACGTCGAAACCGAAAATGAGCGGTATGCCGAGGCGGGTGCCAACTGCGGCGCGTTGCATGGCGATTTTGTTGTCAAAATTGGTGTGGCTCAATATGCTGCCAACCTTGCCAGCCTTGATTTGGGTTAGTAAATCGTCTTTAGCGACATCGGTGCCAGTACTGATGTCGCCGGGAACTTGGTGAAGTTGCCCGATTTTTTCGTCAAGAGTCATTTTGACAAGCAGTGCCTCGACTCGGGCATCAATGTCCTTTACGGAGGTCTTTTGCGAAAACAGTGGGGAAGAAATTCCTGTCGCGACAAGGGCGATGACAGGCAAAAGATATGGCTGAAGTTTTATCATGGATAATTGTTTTACGGGCAAATGTAAGAAACCAATCTGCTAACAACAGGCACGCCTTGCCAGCGGAGAGCGGGCAAGGCGTGTTGACATGGCTCAAAATCAATGTGACTATCGCTTAAAAACGGCTGCATCCACCCCGCGACGCTCCAATTGGTCAACGGTCTGGATGGCGCGATTCTTATCGTTGGTGCGCAAAACCACTACGGCTGCCCAGCCATTGCTGGTTTTTTTGATTTCGGCATTGGTGTAGCCCATGCGAATAACTTGCTCGAGGCGTTCGCGTGCGCCATCCATATACTGGAATGTGCCGGCACGCACCTCCCACTGGCCCGAACCTACGCCCGGCACGCTTGTGCCGCCACCTTTTGTCGTGGTTTTTGGGGTGGTGGTAGAGGGTGTCGAGGTAGTAGCGGGTGAGGTCGTGGACGGGGGCGTGGTTGGCTTGGTAGCTGCCCCGGTGGAGGCAGGTGGGGTGGTACCGCTGTTCGAAGATGGGGGAGGGCTGGTGGCTGTGGTTTGCCGAGTGGAGTCATAGTCCGAGTAGGAGCTGCCACTCGCCGTCGTGTCACCTTCGGGGTAGAGTTTTTTGAGCGTTTCCTGCCACTCGGCTTCCTCTTTGGCTTTTCGCTCTTTGTCTTTCTGCATTTGGCACATTTTGTAGCCAGCAGAAAGGATGAGTGTGGCGAGCAGCGCATAGAGCAGATAGGTGAGCAATGTATTCGATTTCATATTGTGCAGTCGTTCATTTGAAAGGTTAAGAAATCTGGTTTGCGTCGGCGAAAGGTAGCGTTTGTTGGGATGTTAAAACGTTGGTTTAGTGATGGAAAGTCCAATTAGCCCTCAATTTTTCCAAGAATTGTCTTTTGGGTTGGTGTCAGGTATGATTTTGTCGCCCAATCGAACAGACTTGAGGGTTTTCCCCGCGGGGCAGGTGACGCGAAAAGTCGTGCCTCCATCTTTCCAAACGCTGGCAGTGTTGCGGATGGTTTGTTGCGAGCCATCGGTGTATTCTACTTCGAGATGCACGGGTACGGGGAGGTTCCCTTTGCGTTCTACGACGATGGTTTGAGCATTGAGGGGTTCGTTTTTTAAGACCTCTTTAATTGCCAAATCGGGGTAGCCCCATTCAAAGAACCATGGCCGCCAGAACCAATCCAAATTTTGACCTGATACGTCGTTCCAAGTGTTGAAGAAATCAAAGGGGATAGGGTGTTTGCTTTTCCAGCGATTCATGTACTCGACCATGCACTTGTGAAAGGTCTCATAGCCCAACATATCGTACAACGTTAGGTAGGCATTTTGCGGACGTTGATACGAAGCCACGCGATAGGCGGAGCTGAGATTGCGTGACTTGACCATGGGCGGCACATCGTTGTCCGTACCCGCGATGAAAGAATAGCCGCGCACGTTTCCGATGGTGTGGTTGCTGAGCGAGTCCGAAAGCATATAGTCAAAAAAGGAGGCCCAGCCTTCATCCATCCAAGCGTAATCTTGCTCATTGATGCCCATCATAAAAGGAAAATAAGTGTGGCTCACTTCATGTATGGTCAGCGTCATGGGGGAGCGGGGAGCGGTGCTGGCATCGTTGCACATCATCGGGTATTCCATGCCATCGTCCCCATTGAACACCGTCATTACTGGATAGGGGAAAGGGTAGCCCGGCAGCCAAGTGCTCATCAGGCGAATGCCGTCGGCGGCGATGCGTGCCACTTCGGGGTAGTCGGTGGACGCGGTGTTGTATGCGGCACTGACGAATGTGCGGCGGCCTGTGCGGTCGTCAACAACAACGGAAGTCGCGTCCCAATTGTAATGGTCGCTGGCTGCAAATGCGAAATCGGGCACATCTGTCGCTTTGAAATTGAAAGCGACAAGAGGACCGGTTTTTCGGTAGATGCCTCCCGCTTGCAATTCTTTTTCCGAAAAAATAGAAATCACACCGGGGGCTGTATGAGCCTTTTGCCAGCGCTCCAGATATTTTTTTTCCAAAATGTCAGCGGCATTTTGCCATTCGCCCGTTGCCCACACTTGGAAACCCGCAGGCATGGAAATCGTCACGTCATAATCTGCAAAGTCGTGATAAAACTCATATTGCCCGGTATATGGTGCGTCGGCCCAGCCGCGCACATCGTCGTACACGGCGATTTGCGGATACCAGTAGGGCACAAAGAAGGTGGTGCTGTCGCACACACATTCGCGGGCAGAACCTTTTTCGGCGGGGAGCGTGTATGACCATTTGACGCTCATGGTAGCCTTGCTGTTGGGGGGCAGGGGTTTTTCCTTCAAATCAATGTCGAGAAATGTGGCGTAACGGCGTTGTTGGGAGGTTTCTACGTTTTGTCCATTGTAAGTCAGTGACTCAATGCGCACGCCCTCATCGGTCACATCGGAGGCTGCCACATCGAATGCTCGCTGGGCTCCTTTGCGATAGCGGTCGTGTTGCAGCTTGAACCGGATGAGCTTGAGCGTGTCTGGGCTGTTGTTGAAGTAGGTGATGGTTTCCTCTCCGCTAAGTCGGTGGGTTTTGGGTTCCAGCGAGGCCTTGATGACATAGCTGGCGCGATTCTGCCAATAGTTGGGGCCTGGTTTGCCATCCCTGTTTCGGGTGCCCTTTTCATAGGCTGTTTGCAGGTTGCGCGGGAGGAATAGGGAGGTTTGTGCCAAAGAAGCGCTTAGAAAAGAAGCGACGAAGGAAAAAGAGAGAAGATAACGTAGCATCCTAATTCATGATTAAGTTCGCCGCAAACGTAAGCAAATACGCCAAAGATTTGTCATACCCGCTCCTCTCCCACCAATTGGCGGGCCTGACCCACCCAATCGTCCTGATAAATTTTGCCGGGGCTGATGCCCAGTTTTTTTGCTGCGCCGATGATGGCATCGTCGTCCCATTGACTGATTTGGGTGTAGGTGAAGATGCCTAACCCATGCAGCTGTTGTTCGGTGGCAAAAGAGATGCCCTTGATGTTTTTCAAGTCGTCGGGATTGTCGGGGCCGGGTGCAGAGCGGGCTGGTCCGCCTTTGTTGGAGCGATTTCTTTTGCCGGGTTGAGCGGCTTGCAGTTGTTCGATGTCGGCGCGAGCGGCTTCGAGTTGTTGGCGGAGTTGGTTGCGCTCGGCTTCCAGAGCGGAGGCGGTTTGTTCGAAGGCGAAGAGTTTTTGCTGCATTGCTTGGAAATCGCGGTAGAGCGTTTTCCAAGCCGCGAGTTCTTGTTGCAAGCGCCCTAAGTCTGTGGCGAGTTGTGTGTTGCGAACGCGGAGTGCGTTTGCCTGCATCTCTATGGTGCGGAACCTTTCGGCAAAACGGGCGGCGTTGGATTCGGCTTGCTCCACGCGGGCGGCGCTGAGTTGTTCGGCGTGGGCATGGGCGATGCGTTCTTGTTCCAACATCGCCAGACGGTCGCGCAAATTATCCAATTCGAGTGTTGCGCGTTTAAAATCTGCCTCGCGGAGGTCGTGTTGGTGTTTGATGTGTGTGTAAAGCCGAGCCAACACGCTGCGGTCATGTTCGCTGCGGTCAAGTGCGCGGCGCACGTCTTTTTCGGGGAAATTGGCACGCAGCGACCACCCGATGATGGCGCCCGCAACGGTAAAAATGGCCCATACCAACCAATAAAAAACAGGATCTTCCAAGAACTCGCTCATGGCCGAGTGATTTTTCTTTTGACCAAAGGTGGCACGAAAGATGCGAAAATTGTGCCTTTTGCACATATCTTGCGCTCTTGTGCGTTATGCCGAACAAACTGTACGATGGTTTCGTTTGGGGCACAAGTTCCTTTTGAGCCAACTAAAGGACGGCAGATTTGCCACGCAAATTTCTAAACTTTTTGTCAATCAACATCTTAGAACTTCGCAGAGAAATTTTTTACCGAAAAATCCAAGCAAGCGCCGTTTATCCTACCTGCTCGTGCCGCTTGCTTCAACAACCGATTTGCGCATGAAACAGCACTACAGTCGTCACTCCGTTTTTTGGCTGACAATCAAATCGTTGCTGCTGTTTTTTTTCTCCTATCCCGAATTGAATGCGCAAGACGAACTTCAGACAATTGCTCCATTTATCCATATTGACTCCATCACGATGGAGGGCAACCGAAAAACCCGCCCCGGCCTTGTCTTGCGCGAACTGGAATTTGCCCCCGGCGACTCGCTTGCCACAGCTAATCTGGGAGCTACTTTGGAGCGCAATAGCCTGAGATTGATGAACCTGGGCATATTCAATGCCGCTAGCATCAATGTGGCCCGATGGACGGAGGGCAATCATGTGGTGCTGCATATCACGCTTACCGAATCTTGGTACATCTATCCTTCGCCGATATTTGAACTGGCTGACCGCAACTTCAACGTGTGGTGGAAGGAATTCAACCGTTCGCTCAGGCGCGTAAACTATGGCCTTGATTGGACGCAGCTTAATCTTACGGGCGGTGCGGATATTCTAAAAGCGAAAGCGCAATTCGGTTATTCCAATAAATACGAGCTCCAATACCGGCGCCCGGTGGTCAATCGTCGCAAAACGGTGGGCTTTGAGGCAGGCATCACTTACACAAGGTCGCACGAAGTTGCTTACGCAACGGAAGGGAACAAGCTCCTCTTCCATGTCAATCCCGATATTTGGCAGATTGTCCAGCTTTCCACGGGGGGCAGCGTGCTGTGGCGGCCCGGCTTGTTCACCTCTCACCGATTCACGGCAGAATATCGGGACATTACTGCTGCCGATTCGATTGCGCGTTTTTTCAATCCCAATTTTTTTCTGGGCGGAGCCGCGCGCCAACGCTTCACGAGCGTGATTTACAACGTGCGTTTCGATTACCGCGACATTCATCCTTATCCGCTCGACGGCTGGCTTTTTGTGGGCGAGCTGCGCTACAACGGTTTGTTGCCCAATGACGATTTCCGAATGTTCCGCGCTTCTTTTGAATACGCCCAATACTTTCCTTTTTGGGAAAAACGGCTTAGCCTTGAGACAGTCGTTCGCGCACGGACAAGTTTGCCGCGTTGTCGCCCGCCCTATTTTCACAATCAGGCGCTGGGCTATGGAGGCAACTTCGTTCGTGGCTATGAGTACTATGTGTCGGATGGCTTGGATTTCGGCGTGCTAAAAACAGCATTCCATGTCCAGTTGCTCAACAAATCTTTCAACCTTGGCAAGCTTGTGCCCCTAGATGCCTTTCGCAACCTTCCCTTGAAGATGTATCTGTCTTTCAACAACGACGTGGGCTATGCCAACGACCCATGGTATGCCGCCAACAACCCGTTGTCCAATCGTGTGCTGTGGGGTTATGGGATGGGCATAGACATTATTGCCTACTACAACAAGTCTGTTCGGTTTGAATGGAGTTGGAACGATTTGGGGGAGAACGGCTTTTTCCTGCGCATCAACACGGGCTTCTGACGGCGCCTATTTTTCCATCACCAATTCCCATGTTATTGGACAATGCGCGCGCAACATTGCCGTCACGCCACAGTATTTTTCTTGTGAAAGTTCGATGGCCTGACGCACTTTATCTTCTCGGACATCTTTGCCCGAAATTCGGAAAGTCAGATGGATGGACTTATAGACCTTGGGGTGTTCCTCCGTCTGCTCTGCCTGCGCTTCCACCACAAGGCTGTCAAATGGGATGCGCATTTTGGGCAAGAGCGAGGCCACATCCATGCCAGTGCAACCTGTGAGCGCGGTCAGGAGCAGCGCCTTAGGGCCGGGGCCAGAGTCGTCGCCTGTTGGCGTTTTGGAATCAATACGAATGACGTGGTTGTTGACTTCGCTATCAAAAGCGAGTTTGCCAACCCAAGTGGTGGTGACGTGGTGGATGCTCATGCAAAGTGTTTTTGCAAACAACAGCAAGTTCGGTGAAGTGTTGGGAGAGGGGAAGACTTAGCCTGTCAATGTTCGCCACATTTACATAGGCGGTTGCGGAATTTGGCTCTGTGCTCATCGTTTCTTCCAATATCAGACAAAACTGGCTGCCCACGCCTCATGCGCGAACAGCCAGTAACGCCAACCTTCTGGTTGGCGAGCGTCATGGAGACACCAACTGAAAGTTGGCGTTACCACCAACTGAAAGTCGGCGTTACCACCAACTGAAAGTTGGCGCTACTTCATTCCAAACTCCTTCCTTATTTTATTCAGTGCACTCCCTGCTTTTACCCATTCGATTTGTTGGTCGTTGTAGGTGTGCAGCACGTCGAAGGTGTCGGAAGTGCCGTCGGCGTGGTCGAGGCGGATTTGCAGGGGCTTGCCGGGCGCGAATTTTTCGAAGCCCAGAATGCTCACCTTGTCGTCCTGACGCACCTTGTCGTAATCTGCTGGGTTGGCGAAGGTGAGCGCCAGCATGCCCTGTTTTTTCAGGTTGGTCTGGTGGATTCGGGCGAAGGATTTGACCACAACGGCCTTCACGCCGAGGTAGCGAGGTTCCATGGCGGCATGTTCGCGGCTGGAGCCTTCGCCGAGGTTTTCCTCGCCGAATATGATGGTGCCGATGCCTTTTTTCTGATACAGGCGTGCCGAAGCTGGCACCTCCATGTATTCGCCTTTTTCCACGTTCAGCACTTTGTTGCGCTCGTCGTTGAAGGCGTTGGTAGCGCCGATGTAGCAGTTGTTCGAGATGTTTTCAAGGTGGCCGCGATATTTGAGCCACGGGCCAGCCATGGAAATGTGGTCGGTGGTGCACTTGCCTTTGGCCTTGATGAGGACGCGCATGTTTTGCAGTTCCTCGTTTTTGATTGGCTCGAATGGCTTGAGCAGTTGCAGCCGTTCCGATTTTTTGTCCACCGCGACTTTGATGGTGCTGCCTTTTTTGGCCGGAGCGATGTAGCCGGCATCCTCCACAGCGAATCCTGCTTTGGGCAGTTCGATTCCTCGCGGGGGGTCGAGTTTGACGGCTTCGCCTTTTTTATTGATTAGAACACCGCGTTTTGGGTTGAACGTCAAATCTCCCGCGATGGCGAAGGCTGTCACAATTTCGGGCGAAGCCACGAAGGCGTGAGTGTTCGGGTTGCCATCGTTCCGCGAGGTGAAGTTGCGGTTGAAGGAGGTCATAATCGAGTTGGGGCGGTTCTTGTCGTCAATGTGGCGCGCCCATTGGCCGATGCAGGGGCCGCAGGCGTTGGCGAGTACCACGCCACCGATTTGCTCAAATTCCTTCAAAAGCCCATCGCGTTCGGCGGTGTAGCGAATTTGCTCCGAACCCGGCGTGATGGTGAATTCTGCCCGCACCTCGATGCCTTTTTCTTTCGCCTGCCGCGCCACGGAGGCAGCGCGGGTCAAGTCTTCGTAGGAAGAGTTGGTGCAAGAGCCGATAAGACCGACTTCGAGTTTCGCCGGGTATTTGTTTTTCTTCACAGCTGCCGCAAACTTCGAGAGCGGCCAAGCCAAATCTGGGGTGAAAGGGCCATTGATGTGCGGCTCCAGCTTTGACAGGTCAATTTCGATGACTTGGTCAAAATACTTTTCTGGGTTTTCGTAGCACTCCGCGTCGCCGGTAAGATAAGGGGCGATTTTGTTGCACAGGGAGCCGACTTTGGCGCGACCCGTTGCTTTCAAGTAGCGAGCCATGCTCTTGTCGTAGCCGAAAGTGGAGGTCGTCGCGCCTATTTCAGCGCCCATGTTGCAGATGGTGCCTTTGCCAGTGGCGCTCATGCTTTGCGCGCCGGGACCGAAATACTCCACGATGGCCCCCGTGCCGCCTTTCACGGTCAGGATGCCGGCGACCTTCAGAATGACATCTTTTGGCGAAGCCCAGCCACGCAGTTTGCCTGTCAACTTCACACCAATCAATTTGGGCATTTGAAGTTCCCACGCCATGCCGCTCATCGCGTCCACCGCGTCGGCACCGCCCACGCCGATAGCGACCATACCGAGTCCGCCAGCGTTGACCGTATGGGAATCGGTGCCAATCATCAGGCCGCCGGGGAAAGCGTAGTTTTCCAGCACAATTTGGTGAATGATGCCTGCGCCGGGTTTCCAGAAGCCGATGCCGTATTTTTGGCTCACCGTACTGAGAAAATCGAACACTTCTTTGTTCTTGTTCAACGCGACTTCCATGTCTTTTGCCGCGCCCACTTCGGCTGTGATGAGGTGGTCGCAATGGACGGTGCTGGGCACCGCCACTTTCTTTCGGCCACAGGTCATAAATTGTAGCAAAGCCATTTGCGCGGTGGCATCTTGCATGGCTACTCGGTCCACTTGGAAGAACACATAGTCCGCTCCCCGTTTGTAATCGGCGAGGGGACTATCCGGGTGTAGGTGGGAAAAGAGGATTTTTTCGGAAAGGGTGAGTGGGCGTTTGAGTTTTGCTTTGGCTGCGTCCACGCGAGCCGGGTAGTTTTTGTAAAACTCCCGAATCATTTTCAAGTCGAATATCATCTTACGGATGTTGGATTTTTAAGACCCTGTGCCTTGGCTGCCAGTTTGGAAATCAAATTCAGGCATTCAAGGCAAAAGTCCTTCTTTTGTCAAAAAAAGTGGGCAAATGTAGGGCAAATGGCCGCGAAAATGGAACCAGTGAAAAAAGAAAAAGTTTGAGGACGACGCAAGATGCCTGCCGAATACCAATTTTTCGACTTTCACGCAAAAACGAGCCTGTTTTGAATGTAAAAGGCATTGACAATGTGTATTTTTGCCACCTTTCACTATTTGTAAAAATTGACTGCCGATGGAAAACAGCGCTAACATCGAATCCGTCCGGGCGCTGCTCGCGCAAGGCGAGACGGGTAAGGCTATTGAGCAATTCGTTCCCCTGCTTGAAAAAGATAAGCGGTTCAAAGGCAATTTGTTGCGCATCTTGCGGGTCGCGGAGGCCAATTTCAATGCGGTCCGGCAGCAGGAGCTCAAGGGCATTTTATCATTTCAAGAGGCGCAGCGCGAATACAGCAAAGTGAATGATACCTTGCTGAACATTCTCGACGATTTTGAGGCAGGGCGAGTGCCCATGTCGTCGGCGATGCAGGGCGGCCACCGCAGGCAACGCTTGATGATGGCGCTGGGGGGTGTGTTGTTGTTGAGCGTGGTGGCGTTTTTGTTTTTGCAAAAAAACAACTCGGATTGTCCGAAATTTGAAGAGGCACAGGCCCTTCACGTCATTATTTTCCCTTTTGAAAAACTGGCTGGCCCCGATGTTCGCCCTGAGCCACGCATCCGCGACGATATTCAAGAGTTGACCAAAAAGGGAGGGTTCCCCGCCGAAGCCAGAATTGGCAATGCCGACGACCCCAATGGAGTGAGTTCGCAGGATGCCGAACGCCGTGCGCGTGCTTGTGCTGCCGACTTGGTCATTTTTGGTCAATATCAAGCATTTGAGAAAGATTCGGTACGAGTGCGGATGGGTTTCAAGTTTTTGAAAAAGGGTGGAGCGACCTTCAATGCTCCGTTCGAGACCTTCCGCGATGTCACCGCTGTGCAGCCCGCGCGTGATTTGAAAGACGCGGTGTTTTCTTTGTGTGCCATGATTGCCATCGAAAACAAAAACTGGGAATTCGCCAAACGGTGGATGGGACGCATCAAAGAGAAGGACGAGCAGGAAATGAAAATGGCCGCGTGGTTGGACGAGCAAGGGCAATAAGCCAATATCACATGGCGCTTCCTATCAAGGTTTGCATATCTCCCATGGCCGAGGTTTTGCCGCGTTGCCTCAATTTGAGGCTATCAAGAAATTGGATGGTGTCCTGCAAGCCATTGAGCACTCGTGCGTTGGGCGGCAATTTGATTGGGTTCACGAATAGCTGAGCTCCGGTAAGCAGCAATTGCGAAGGATTGGCCACTTGCGCTGCCGCATCCAAATACCCTTGAATAGGTTGTCGTGGTATAGGTTCCTGCAAAATGGTGAACACAAAATCGGGCCGCAACGGCTGACAAGCATCTTCCAAATCGCTCAATGAGATGCGATGCCCAAGATAGACGACTCGCTGTCTGCGATTGCGCAACAGATAGTGCATAAAAAGCAGCGTCAGTTCTTGCGACTCGTCGTCAGGCAAGTAAAGCAAAAATGTGGCAGCGTCGCGGGCTGGTTCGGCGGTCTCTTTGTCAATGGCGCACATCAATTTTCTCCGTATCAAGTGGCCGATAAATTTCTCGTGTGCTGGACTCACGCTGTTGGTGAGCCACAACACATTGAGTTTATCGAGAAAAGGATACACGAGGTCTACCATCGTCTGCTCAAAACCGTGCTCCGAAGTGTAGGTGGAGAAGATGCGGTCAAATGTCGCCTCGTCCAAGTCAATCATGGCCAGCGTGAGCGCATCAATTTGTGTGTTCTGACTGCCATTGTTTTGAGCAATGTCCGCCACGCGATGCGCTATTTCGTCTGCCGACATCTGAGCTAATTTGCTGATTTTGTAGCCATGGCGGTTGAGCAGCGCGATGTTGAACAGGAGACGCAAGTTTTCATCGGTGTAATAGCGAATGTTGGTATCCGTGCGGGCAGGTTTCACCATCCCATACCGCTGTTCCCAGATACGGATAGTGTGGGCTTTGATGCCCGTCAATTTTTCTAAGTCTCGGATGGAGTAAATCGCCATTTATTTTCTCCTGAAAACTGCTCGACAAATGATTCGTTGCTTCCTAAGGGTTTGATTTTCTTTGAAATAAAAAGCAACGGTTCACAGCAGTCGAATCCAGCCTCAAAAGTCTATGAAACAGGCGAAACTGTGGAATGTTCAGTAGAAAAATTTTGGAATAAGCTGCACAATAGTCGGCTGACTTGCACAAAACAGTGCGAGCAAGTCAGCCGACTGACGAGTGCATAGGTCTGGCAAGACCGTTGTGAGATTACTATACCCAAGATTAAAGAGGATTTGAATCTGCCCGTTGGCAAGACAGGGATTTCCTTGATTGATTTGCATGATTTCCCAAGGATTGCGAGCACCGTTCGTGCAAAACCACCTTGCGTTGACTATATCTTCGAAGCGGTCGCGCCATATAATGTTCCTCAATTTGATTTCACCAATTTCCGAGTGGTCGTTTGACCATTTGCCGTAAGGCGAATGATATACAGCCCGTTCGGGAAGTTTGCAACATCGAGCTGCTCGGCGAACTGGGTCGTGTAAGAGGCATTGGCCTCCCAAATGCGCCGACCAAGCAAATCGGTGATTTCCACATTCAAATCCATGGGGCGGTCAAACGAGACGTTTAGCCACGCAAGCCCAGAGGTGGGGTTGGGGCGCAGCGTCAATGCTTGCAGCCCATCAATGTCGTCCGTGGAGGTGGTGCCGATGTTAATGGTCAGCTCGCCCGTGCAGCCACGCGCATCGGTCACGGTGACTGAGATGGGGCCAACCGGCAGGCCCGTCACGGTCTGGGTAGTAGCGCCATTACTCCAAAGATAAGTGTAGGGAGGGTTGCCCAAGCCCACATTGAGGGTGGCCGCCCCATTTTGCCCATTGGTGGAGGGTGTCACAGTTGCGGACAGCTGCATATCAGTTGCGCAGGCGCGAAGATTGATGTTGTCGAGGTCGAAATTAAAATCGCCTGCACCCCAAGTGCCTTTGAAGCGAATTTTGACGGCCTGCCCCGCAAAGCTGCTAAGGTTGAGCCGAATCGTTCGCATGAGGATGGTCGGTGTGTGGGTGATATTGTTGATGGTGTAAATGGTCTGGTAGGTGCTGCAATTGGTAGAGACTTGCACTTCTATTTTCGAGCCTCCGGTCAGCACGGTGGCGGCTGTGCCTCCGCTGCCAAAATTGGTGATTTTGTATTCAAAAGTCAAAGAGTCGCCCGTGCTGATGAGGCCGTATCGGGGCAGGTCGTATGTGAATTCAGGGTTGTTAAACCAAAGGTTCGACGACAAAACATAAGATGTGTTGTTGTTGGCGTTGGTGATATCGCCTCCACCCGACACGAACCACCCCTCGGGTATGACAAGGCCCTCAAAGTCTTCCTTGAAAGGTACGGCTCTGGGCAAGTGGCTCACACTGTAGTAGGCGGTGTCGTTGGCAAAATCTTGTTCGCCCGCGAGGTTAGTCCAACATTTGATGTCGAACGAAGCATCGCGGCTGTCAAACGGTGTGTTGAACGTGTAGGTGAAAAGTTCGTAAGGCAGCACCGTTTCGTTTATCGTCTCCACCACGGGAGTGCCGCCATTCAAGGAATAGGCTACCTGAATCCCCGTCTGCGGCGCGGTGCCAAAATTGGTAAATGAAAAAGTGATTTGGTCGTTTTGAAGTCCGCAATCATTGCCATCGCCAGCACTCTTGGCGCTCACGCCAAAAAGGTCTTTTTCAAAGGGAACGTAGATGCGGATGTCGTCCACGCCTACTCCTTCCGCCGTGGAGAAGCTAAAGTAACTGCTGAAAGCAAATCGGAAACGCACATTGCTCTCGCCCGCCACGCCCAATAGTTGAATCCGAGCGGTTTCCCATCCATCGTTAGTGCCCGACCAGACATCGCCTAAGTCGTTGGAAGTGTTGAAATCCGTGTACCAGTTAAAGCCTTCATCCAAGGCTCCGACTTTTTCCCAAGTGTCCCCGTCGTTAATTGACATTTCCAGCCATGCACCATCGAAATTAAAGAAGTTGCGATAAATGATGGAGAATTGGATGACGGGGTCTGTGGTTAGGGTGCTAAAATCAAAACATGGTGATTGCAGGTATGAAGTTTCTTCCGTGTTATAGTCGCCATCCAAATTGGTGACCCATGCGTTTTGGCCGCTGGCGGCGGCGGAGATAAAAGCGGCTGACGGATTGCCAAACTCCCAAGAAGGGTTGACGCTGTTTTCAGTATCCACGAACCAACCACCGCTCCATGTCTCGAAATGCTGGGTGTATGGTGCCAACAAACGGTTTACGATGTAATACCTGAAAGTATCGTTGGAGCGGTCCTCGTCGTTGCTCATTTGTGTGTAAACCAAAATGAGGTACTCGCCCGGCTCGGAGAAATCGTAGGTCGTCTCAAATTCAATGACGGCAGAGCTGTCTTTGCCCAATACGCCCGTGTAAAAACCATCTTGAGGCTGCGGCACACCCGCATCTTTCCCGTTCACGCTGTACCGGAACGGTATAAGCGACTGTGGCTTAGCGCCAAAATTGCTCATCACGATTTTCACCGCTTCAACCCCAAGGCTACATCCGCTTTCGGGCGCGATGACGGCAGAAATGCCCACATCATTTGACCAGTAAGTTTGAAAAGAAATAGGACCTGCCAACTTTGCGAAATCGGTGCTGTCGCACATTTCCAAAAGATACCAGTCGTAATTGGTTTTGGGTGTCAACCCGGTGATTGTGGCTTTGGGGGTTGTCACATACAAGGAGTCGCCTTCGCCCGCAGAGAGGGAGAAGCCTTGAGGTCCGTATATCACCCACCAGCCGAGCGGTTGAACGAGGCTAACTGGTGTCCAGCGCACTCTTGCGTAAGTATCAAACACGTTTTCCGTCTCCACGTTAATAGGTCTCAGGCAGCTGGGGCAAGCGCCCGTTCCGCTAAAAACTGTGCCCGTGTTGGGATTGGAGGTTTGAAAGACGAGGTCGCCATCATAGTCCAGTATTGAAAATGACACCTCTGGGTTGAAAAAGCCGGGTGTCCAAGACAACACAAGAGGTTGACCGTCGGTCACGATGAATGTCAGGGTGCTATCGGAGCCATTATCGAGCGGGAAACCTGCCAATGTGAATGAATAGGTCGTGGTGCCAGAGGTGATGTTGAGTGTGCCGCCATTCCACCCATCGCCGAACGAATCGAACATATTGAGGGTGTATTCACATTGAGCGTTTCCTGTATGGAACATCGGAAGGAGAAATGCCAAGAAAGAGAGGCGTAGCAGTTTCAGATTCATTGTCAGCCTTGTTGTTTTATTACTGTTGGATGCAGTCATGGTTTGGCTTCAAAGGTAAGCGAAGGTTGGAATTTGCAATAGACGGAGTGCGGTTCGGCGATTTTTGGCAAAAAAATACCCCCGTGAGTTCGTGGAAACTTACGAGGGCATTCACGCGAGGATTGACTCTTTTATTCTAATCCGCCCCGTGCATCATCTTCTTCATGGGGAATGAAAGGCCAAACAATATCAAACCTGCAATGCCGGACATTCCCACGAATAGTATGAAAAACTGATAGAGGTCTTTCACCGGGCTACCAAGGAAATTGGGGTATTTGAGCGGGAGCGATACCTCTTGGGCCTTGGCTATCTGCTCGGGCGTAGGCTGGATGGAGCCTTCGAGCAATCCGCGGTAGGTACTTTCATCTATGCCGTTTTTTTCTGCCAGCGCGAACTCGGCACCCGATGGTGGGTACAGGGCGCTCAACTGGCCAGCCGCCTTGTTGGCGGTGGCATTGGCCAAAAACCACACGCCAAACAGCAGCGACACAAAACGCATGGGCGAGAGCTTGGACACCAGCGACAAGCCAATGGGCGACAAGCACAATTCGCCAATCGTGTGTATCACATACAAAGCAATGAGCCAAAACATGCTCACCCTCATGCCCAGCCCAAGCCCTTTCACGCCGATAGCAATGACCACATAGCCCAACGCGAGGATGATAAGGCCAAACGCCTGTTTGGCCAGCGAGTTAGGCTCAGCTTTGCGCTTCGACAAAAAGACCCATATACCCGCCATCACCGGCGCAAGCAACACGACCGACACCGCATTGACAGACTGAAAATAACTCGCCGGGATAGTCCAGCCGAGCAGGCTCCGGTTGGTTTGTTCTTCGGCGAAGAATGTCAGCGACGCACCTGCCTGCTCGAAAGCAGCCCAGAAAAACACCACGAAGAAAGCCGACACAAACAACACGATAATGCGGTCGCGCTCGATTTTGGTAAGCGAAGGGTCAGTGATAATCATGACAATCATGGCCACGATGGCTGCATAAATAAAGGCGCCTACCAAGTCGAACCCTGCTATTTTCCAAAACAACAGCGTAGAGGCCACAAATAGCCCCCCCCCCAACATCAACTGGCGCGGGCCGAGGCCAGCAGACTGGCTTGCGTTGGGCTGAACAGCCGTGTTCGGCACCGCACCAATAGGATTGCCGTCAGGCGTTATCACATACTTGTCTTTTTGTGTTTGGAACAAGATAGTGCCGAACACCATGCCGATACCAGCCGCGAGAAAGCCCCATTTGAAGTCTGCGGGGTTGCCAGTGTCGCCCAGAAAGCCACAGACCAAAGGCGCGATGAAGGCGCCGAGATTGATGCCCATATAGAATATGGTGTAAGCCGCGTCGCGTCGGCGGTCGCCTTCCGTGTACATCTGCCCAATCATGGAAGAGATGTTGGGCTTGAAAAAACCATTGCCCACAATCAGGAAGACAAGTCCCGTCCACATCAACGTGGTGGCAGTGCCGACATTCTGATAGGCCGAGGCGCTAAAAAACATGAAAAACTGACCAATTGCCATCAGCAAGCCACCTGCCACGATGGATTTGCGGTTGCCCCAATAACGGTCTGCCACATAGCCGCCAACCAAAGGAGTCAGATAGACCAGCCCGGTGTAGCTCCCATAGATTTCCGAAGCCTTTGCTTTGGAAAAAAGAAGCGCGTTAATCATGTAGAGGGAGAAAATCGCCCGCATACCATAATAACTGAACCGCTCCCACATTTCGGTAAAAAACAAGAGCGCAAGGCCGCGTGGGTGTCCCCAGATTTCGTGTTGCTGTGATGCCATAACTGCTGTTTAAAGTTAAAGAAAAGTGCTGCGTTTTTGCAAGACCGTCGCCCTTCGTTCAGAGGGCGGGCAGCCAATAGTGCGGGCAAATGTGCGAATTTTTCTTTGGCAAGGCCTTTCGCTTGCGGAAAGAAAAATCGGAATAGCGCAATTCCAACACATACGACGCTTGTTTTGCAATGTTTTCATTGCCATAGAAAGGAAGTGGCAGCATCAAAAGCCATGTTATAGTCAACGCAAATCAGCCCCGTCCGCTTCACTTGGCCGGACAAGCCCTTAAAAATAGCTTCTGACAAGGTGGTTTTGAACGAACGGCGCTCGCAATCCTTTGAAAATCATACAAATCAATCAACAGCATTCCTGCCTTGCCAACGGGCAGGTTCAAATCCTCTTTAATCTTAGGTATATCTTTGCCCGCTTTTTTGGGAAAAATAGTTTTTTTCATGCCTGAAAGCCTCTGTTTTCCCGACCTTTCACCAGAATTCTATTCATTTCAAAATCCGATTGCCATGTTGCGTTTGCCCGCCACCCTCATCATTGCCCTGCTGTTTTGGTTGTCCGCTTGCGACCAAAAAGCGAGACAACAAGCTACCGTCGCCGCAGCCAAAGCAGCGCGAGATTCCACCAATTGGGCAGCTTGGCGAGCCGACCATTGGAAAAATCACGGCTGTGACATTGTCAGCGACGAAGACGTACAGGCCCTCTTCGAGGTTGACCCCCAACGCGACGTGCTCAACACGCGCACCTTGCCCGACCAAGCGTTCTGTTTGCGCACATGGAACAAGCCCGACTGGAAAGAACGCGAAAGCGCCAACGAAAAAGAAAGTGCCACCAATTACCTCGACCCTCACAACAGCCTCATCGTGCAGGTATTCAACTACCATTCGGAAGAACACGCACGCCTACAGATAGAGATGCTCAAACGCGACCGCCGCGATACATACAATGAGGATGTGCCCGGCATCGGCGAAGGGGCTTTATGGAGCAACAACACGGTCACCCTCTTGGTGAAAAAAGGACAGTATGTGCTAAGCATTGCCCTCAACTACGAAGATGTGCCGCACGAAAATTTGGAAAAAGCAAAAGAAGTGGCCGAAGTGGCACTCAAGAAAATGTAGCGCCTCTGCCAACAACTCCTGGCGGGAATAAAAGCGCTCAGGTGCTCTTCGAATTCGACACACACACCTGCCCTCGGCCAGCCATAAAATTCCAAACCTTCAATGCCGGGCAAACCCCGAACTTTCGCCCGTCCAAAACAAGTTCATCCATGTATTCCACCACCGAACAACGCACACTCTACGAGCTTTCCAAAAAACTCCTCTACACCCCACAAGCCGACCTGTTCGGGGAGGAAGCCTCTCATCGCGCCGAAGAGCTTCGCCAAGTCATCCGGTACCACGAATGGCGGTATTATGTACAGAACGCTCCTGTCATCAGCGACTTTGAGTACGACCAGCTCTACAAACAACTTGAGGCCATCGAGCGGCAGAATCCCGAGTTGGTGACACCCGACTCCCCCACACAAAGGGTTGGCAAAGACCTCGTCGAAGATTTTGTGCAGGTGCCCCATCTCACCCCAATGCTCTCGCTCGACAACTCCTACAACGCCGACGACCTCAACGATTTCGACGAGCAGGTGAAAAAGCTGTGCAAGCTCGACAAGGATGCCGACGTGGAATACTGCGTGGAACCCAAGTTCGACGGCGGCACCATCGCCATCGTGTATGAGCATGACAGCCTCGTTCGGGCCGCCACCCGCGGCAACGGCTTCGTGGGTGACGATATCACGCTCAATATCAAAACACTCAAATCGGTGCCGCTGCGGGCATCCTTTTCAAAACATGGCATCTCGAAGGCCGAGCTGCGTGGTGAGACCCTCATCCGAAAAGATATTTTTGAGAAAATAAACAAAAAGCGGCAAGAAGCGGGCGAGGCACTCTTTGCCAATCCGCGCAATGCAGCCACAGGTGGCTTGCGCATGAAAGACCCCAAAGAGACCGCCGTGCGGGGACTTGAGGCCTTCCTCTACCAATTGGGCTATGCCATAGACCACGAAGGCGGCAATGTGCTGAAAAAATTCAGCACCCACGACGAGAGCATACACCTCTTGCGCCAACTCGGATTTAAAGTCCCGCTCCATCAGCCCGAACCCGGCAACCATCTGGAAGAAACCAAGACTTGTCGAAACATCGCGGAAGTCATAGATTTTTGTCAGGCTTGGCAGGATTTCCGCGACGAATATCCTTACGAGATTGACGGCATGGTGGTAAAAGTCAATAGCCTCGAGTTGCAGGAGCGGTGCGGCTCCACGAGCCACCACCCGCGCTGGGCCATTGCCTTCAAGTTCAAGGCGCGACAAGCCACCACCCGTTTGCGCGATGTGGAATTTCAAGTCGGCAAAACAGGAGCCATCACCCCGGTTGCCAAACTCGAACCCGTGCCGCTAGCGGGAGTTATCGTGCAAAACGTGAGCCTGCACAACGAAGAGTTCATCCGCTCCAAAGACATTCGCATTGGCGACCAAGTGTTGGTGGAGCGCGCAGGCGATGTCATCCCCTACATCGTGAAAAGCCTTAGCGAACTGCGCACGGGCGACGAACGCGAGATTCACTATCCCACACACTGCCCCGTTTGCCAATCCGAGCTCGTCAAGCCCGAAGACGAGGCAATATGGCGCTGCGAAAATGCGGAATGTGAGGCGCAGGTGTTGGCACGCATGATTTTCCATACCTCCAAACACGCGATGGACATCGAGGGGCTGGGGGAAAGCACCATCGAAAAATTCTACAAGCTCGGTTGGCTCCACTCCATCGCCGACTTGTACCGCCTTGATTATGAAAAAATAGCGCAACTCGAAGGCTTTGGGGAAAAGTCGGCTACAAACCTTCGCAACGCTGTCGAAAAAGCCAAGCGCAACCCGATTCACAGGTTGTTGCACTCGCTGAGCATTCATCATTTAGGGCGCAAAGGCTCTACGCTTTTGGCTGCCGAAGTGGGGCACGTCCTTGACTTGAAAGATTGGGACCTGGAAAAATACCAGACCATCAAAGACATCGGCCCAGTGCTGGCGCAAAACGTCTTCAACTTTTTCCAAAATCCGCACAATGTCGAATTGTTGGAAACAATGGAGCGCCTCGGTGTCAACCTTCGCCAGACCGACGAAGACAAAAAAGCCGATGTGAACACAGAAGGCGTACTCTACGGCAAAAGCATCTTGTTTACCGGCACACTTTCACAAATGACTCGCGAGGAGGCCGAAAAACGCGCTGCCGCTGCCGGAGCCAGCATCGCCAGTGGCGTGAGCAAACATTTGAGCATCCTCGTGGTGGGCGAAAAGGCGGGTTCAAAATTGAAGAAAGCCCAAGAGCTGGGGACGGTGGAGATATGGAGCGAGCAAGCGTTTTTGGAAAAAACGAAAGATTAACCTGTTCAATACGTCGCCACCAACCCCTTCAAATCCTCCAAATACATTTGCTTCACGGGTTCGCGGAGCGATTTGTTGGTGAGTGTGTGAAACTTGTGCGCGGAAAGAAAACTGACTTGCAAGCGATTCCACTCTTGCTCATCGTGGATAAGGTGATATTCCCTGAGCTCTTCGAAGAGCGAATCACCAATGCGGTAAAAATCGTCGCGCCCCAAGTAATCGAGGTCTGCGTCGCAGATGATTTCCTCCAAGAGGTTGGTGGGCGACTGCGGTATTTTGGTCGCCATTATCATCCCGCAAATGGCTTTGACATCTTCTGGGGTGTATCCGAAACGCGGCAGCAAATCCTGCACCATGAGACAACCCTCATGTTCATGTCCAGCGTGTTTGTCTTTCACAAAACCCGCGTCGTGGAACAGGGCGGCGGTTTTCAAAAGGGTCAAGTCTCGCCCAACCACACCTTCGCTGGCGGCAATCTCCTTGGCCATCCTGAGCACATCCATAGTATGGTGCAACCCGTGATAGTAGAGCTTGTCGGAAAGCTCGTCGCGGAGTTTGGAGAGAATGAATTGTTTGGCGGAGCGGTAATCCATGAGCGCGGTTTCGGTGTTCAAGTGAACGCCATTGGGCAAGCGTTTGTTGGACGACAGGCAGCGTAAAAATCCGCATTTTTCCCAAAACGAAACGAAATGGAAAAAATATTTTGCCGCTTCGCCAATTTTGTGCCGCTTTTCAGCTTCCAATTGCCCATTTGCGCCTACTTTTGAAACTCGAGATGAACAGCTTGCTCACGCGCCTGCTTCAACCTCACAACATTACAAAACAATTTTTCACAAAACAAAACAGGATGCACTATGGACATTATGCAAATCCTTCAAAACCAGATTGCTGGTAACACCCTCAATCAACTGAGCCAACAAATCGGCGCCAACCCACAGCAAACAAAAGCTGCCGCGACGGGCATCTTCTCCGCCCTGCTCGGCGGGCTTGCAAACAACGCTGCCAGCGGAGGCCTCAACAGCCTGATGGCGGCGCTCGACAAAAACCACAACGGTAGCATTCTCGACGACATGGCTGGCCTCATCAACAGCGGCGGTCAGGGTACTGGCGCGCTCAACGGTATGGCCATTGTCAATCACATCCTCGGTGGCAAAACACAATCCGTCGCTCAACAGGTCGGCGCGAAATCGGGACTAAATGCCAATCAAATCATGCAATTGCTGCCCGTATTGGCACCCGTCGTGATGGGGGTGATTGGCCAATTGAAAAACAACGGCCAGCTCAACCTCGGCAACATAGCCAACATGCTGCTCGGAGCTGCGCAAAATGGTGCCCAACAGTCGGGGCTTGGAGGCGCATTGGGCCAAGTGTTGGGTGGTGTGCTGGCAGGAGGCGGCAAACAAGGCGGCGGGCTATTGGGCGGTGTGCTGGGTGGCCTTTTTGGTAAAAAGTAAGTATTTTCAACGGAACACTCGACTTTCTCTCACTCTAATTTTCCTAATTATTTCACCCACAAACACAACTCAAACATGGATTTGATGCAGATTCTACAAAGCCAGCTCGACGACAACCTCCTGGGGCAAATGAGCGAGCAAATTGGTGCCACCCCTCAACAAACCGCCGTGGCAGCCAATGGCATTTTCGCTTCACTTCTGGGAGGCATGGCCAACAATGCCGCTTCCGAGAACGGCCTGTCCTCGCTTTTGTCGGCACTCGACAAGAATCACGATGGAAGCGTCCTTGATGACCTCGCCGGCATCGTGGGCAACTTGATGCAGAATGGCGGACAAGGGCATGGCGCAACCAATGGCCTCGGTATCCTCAACCATGTGTTGGGCAACCAACAAGAGGTGGTGGCACAACAGGTCAGCCAATCTTCGGGGCTGAATATGAATCAAGTGATGAAACTCTTGCCCGTCTTGGCTCCCATCGTCATGGGAGTGCTGGGGCGTGCCAAAAATCAAGGCGGCTTAGACCTCGGCAACTTGGGAAACATCCTCATGGGTTCGGCCCAAAGCGGTGCGCAGCAAAGTGGCATGGGTGATTTGCTCGGCCAAGTATTAGGCGGCGTGTTGGGTGGCGGCCGTCAGCAAGGTGGCGGCGGATTGGGAAGCATACTCGGCAACATCCTTGGAGGAGGACGATAGGCAATAAAAGCCTCGGCCCGGAAGCCAAGACGGCTTGCTCGGGATTTTTGTGACAGACAATTTTCAGAGCGGGTGCCTCATCGCGGGCATCCGCTCTCATTTTTCCGGCACCCTTACTTTGGCCTTTTTGTCGGCACACGACCATATTTCGCATGGAACACTAAGGGAAATTTGGTGAGATGCTACCTTTGCGAACACATATTTTGGAACCCACACGCATGAAGCACCTTTTACCCACCGCCCTTTTCGCACTTACCTTATCCGGATTGACGGCACAGAACACCGCCCGCATCACTGGCAACCTGCAAACAAACGGCAACTTTTTCATACGAGACTCTATCATCGGGGCTGCCGGCCCTCCACAACCAGGCCCCCCGCAATATGATTTTCAAAAATTTGGCGCGGAGAGCTGGCTCGCCCTCAATTACTCCAACTGGGGTTTTGATATGGGCATTCGATTCGACCTTTTCAACAACTCCAACCTTCTCAATCCATCCGGCGCTTATACAGATGAAGGTATCGGCCGCTGGTATGTGCACAAGAAAATTGACAAGTTCGACCTTGCGGGGGGGTACCTCTACGACCAAATCGGCTCCGGCATCATTTTCAGGGCATACGAAGAACGCGCCCTGATGATTGACAACGCGCTTTTCGGGGTCAAAGTAGGCTACGACATCAATGACAACTGGAAAGTCAAAGCTTTCACAGGGCGACAGAAAAGGCAATTCAACATTTATGGCTCTGTGATTCGCGGCGCTGCCGTGGATGGATTCATCAGACCCGACTCCACGAAAAACTTCACGCTCGCCCCCGGAGCCGGGATAGTGGCACGCACCAACGACGACGAAACCATCAATCGCATCGTGAACGAAGTAGCCTCCTACGCCCCGCAAGACAGCATCGGTGCGCAGTACAATACCTACGCCATGACGCTTTTCAATACCCTGACCGCTGGCGACTTTTCTTGGTACATGGAGGGCGCCTACAAAACAAAAGATGTCATCTTCAACGAATTTGAGCGGCAAGTGACAGGAGCCAATGGCAAGCTCGTCAATACCGATGGCTACATGGCCTACACCAGCCTCACCTTTGCCAAAAGGGGATTGGGCATCACGCTCGAGGGCAAATACACCAAAAATTTTCGCTTCCGCACCGACCCCTTTCAGATAGGCGTGCAGGGGCAAATCAACTACCTCCCGCCAATCGCGCGGCAAAACACTTTCAGGCTCCCCGCTCGATTCGCCCCAAACACACAGGAACTCGGCGAGCGAGGGCTTCAACTTGATGCCAAGTATTCCATCAACAAGCGGCTTTCAATCGGTCTCAACGTCGCCGATATTTACAACCTTGATGGCGTGGAACTCTACCGCGAAATAGCGCCCGAAGTCACTTACAAAAAAGACCGGAAATGGCAGGCGCTGCTGGGGCTTCAGTTCCTAAAGTACAACATCGCCATTTACCAGTTCAAAGGCGACCCGGAAGACCCCAGAGACATACTGCCTTGGATAGGCACAGGCAGGGAGAATTTTGTGGATGCCTTCACTCCATACACCGAAATTCTCTATAAATTCACCCCCAAGAAGTCATTGAGATTGGAGGCACAGTACCTCTTGACTGACGATGAATTCGGCTCTTGGGTGAATGTATTGGCCGAATGGGGTTGGGCACCGCACTGGCTGTTCTATGTCTCGGATATGTACAAAATCAAGCACCGCTCGACCGGGGAGTTTACGCCAGAGCAGACACGCTACGACGGGCTGCACTACCCGACAGTGGGCGTTGTTTACACCCATCGCGCCAACCGCTTTTCGCTTGCTTACGTCAAGCAAGTGGAAGGCATCAATTGCGCGGGTGGTATCTGCCGCTACGAGCCAACTTTTAGCGGTGTTCGCTTGAATGTCAGTTCTTCATTTTAAAATTGATTATTCGGGTGCGGTTGTCTCAAACAACCGTATCAACGAATAACCAAATCAATAAATCACAATAGGATATGAAACACAAGTTATTTCTCCCGCTTCTCGTCGCGGCCGCGTTGCAGGCTTGCAAAGAAGTCCCTATCGCCATCCCCGAACTCAATGTGGGCGACCGTAAAGTGCTGGTGGAAGAGCTCACCGGTGTGCGTTGCCCCAACTGCCCCGACGGCACGGCAGCCTTGGTGGCATTGAGCAAGCAAATTGGCAAAAACCTCGTGATAGTGGGCGTGCACGCCGCCCCCGGCTACGATGTGCCTTATCCACAAAGCAAGTACGATTTCCGAACAGACGAAGGCACTGCTATGGCAAAATATATTGGCACCGCCGCGTTTTTCCCCACAGCCTCCATCAACCGCCGCATCGTGCCGCCCGAAATAGAGCCGTATCTCCCGCGCTCCATCTGGGCGGGCATCATAAGCGAGGAACTCTCAAAGCCGCCCGTCGTCGGCGTGTTTATGAACACCACCTTCGACTCCGTCAGTCGCAAACTCGGGGTCGAAGTCACCATCGCCCCCGAGCAAACACTCACTGGCGACCATCGCCTCACCGTGCTCATCACGCAAGACAGTATTCAGGACTACCAAAAGGACGGCCTCCAGACGATTCCCGACTATTACCACCGCCATGTGCTGCGCAAGATATTGACACAACCCACTGGCGATGTGATTTCAGAAGCGCTTACCCCCTCATCCACCGTCACCCGAAACTATAATTTTGTGTTGCCCAACGACTGGGTGGAAAAGCATTGCAGCGTGGTGGCATTCGTGCATCGTGGCGCTTCGCCCGACAAAGAAGTGTTGCAGGTGGAAGAGGTGTATATGCTAAAGTGAGAGAAAAATCGAGGCAAAAACTTAACCGCTCGTGCCCCCCCCGCCCCGCAGGCGGGGGGGGACACGTTTAACAAATCGAGAAAAATATAGCCCGGGGTCTGTTCGGTGAGAATCGGGTACTTAGAAAAGCTGCAATTGAGGTGGTGCCTTCATAGTCGCCCGGAAACAAAGCAAGTCCGATTCATTAAGCACCCGATCCCTGTCGAAAGTCGAGAAGAAAGTCTCAATTTCGCCAAAACTCACAGCATCTGCTACCAGAGATAAATCAATGCGCATCAATACATCTTTCGTGAAAGTCCGTTTGGCATCGGAAAAAGTGATAGCGTTTAGCAGGCCCGTTACAAAAGGATGATTTAACAGTGCAAAAGCAATGGCTGCATCGCTAAATTTTTCAAAACCAATAAAATAGCAGGTGTCATCCAGCATCAAAGGTTTGTCGTTTTCTGGCAACACTAAGGTAAAAACCGGCGATTTGTACAGCCCCGAAATGGCAACTTTGTAGGGCAAAAACGAATAATCGCCAATGCCAAAAATCGAGAACGGCGGCTTATTTCGATAAATACTTGATTTGCGATTTGCAAAAGTTTCTTGATGAGAACACAGGTAGGAATAGGTCTGTGGAAACAAACTCTGAATGTAAGCCGTGTCTTGCCCGACGCTGCGTTGGGTAACAATCGTGAACTTTCTGGCAGTAGAAACAACTCCTCCTTTTAAGTCAGAACTTTTCAAAATACCATAAACCAGGTCATTTTCTAACTGAATTGATTGCTCATTTCGGTTGACAAAATGACCATTGAGCCGTTCCAGTTCCATCACTTCTGAGCAGTCGTGTTTCAATCCTTGTCGCCACTCGAAGGGGCAAACCCCGTCAAACGATCTGAACGCTTCATGTTTTTCCGCATTGGCAACAAACTGATTTTCCTGCCAGCCAAAATGAAAATCAGGCTTCCGGTCAAGGAGCATTTGGATTTGCGCGCACTGATATTCAGGAGTCTGATTCAATTTACAAGAAAACAGAGACGCTTCTACTGCCGCGCCAAATTCTCTTTTTGCGTCAATTGGGTATTGTTTCAAGTTTCCAATTTTGAGTTTGGCGGCTTGCTGGTCGAACACAATGTTTTTGATGACCGAGTTTTTCACCAAAAAAGCCATTCGGCCAGAATGATTTTGAAAAGCCCGAAGCAAAGTCAGCGTAATGTATTCACCAATATCGAAATTCCCCTTGCCCGTCATGGCATCGAGGCCGTTCAGATTTTTGAAATTGGATTTCGTAGGAAGGTTGGCCGAGTTAAGTGTGCCCAATTTAGCGTTCGTGACCCAGGGGGGATTTCCCAAAATTAAAATCTCCCCACTCAATTCGCGGCTAAGTTTTTGAAAATCAGAATCAAAGACATCTTGGTGAAAAAGCCGAATGTCCGGTTTGGAGCGGTCCGGGTTTTTAAGAAAAAAATCGAGAACAGCAAACTTGGTTTCCCAAACGTAGGGTTTGTAAATCTCTATCCCTCTGATTTGTCGAAGTTGTGGGAAGTGCTGTAAGGCAGCGAGAATGAAATTCCCTTTTCCGAATGTCGGCTCAATCAGCGTTTGGGGTGAACAACCTTTTTCTTTTAGAAAATAGGCTATTCGGCTGGCGAGATTCAGGTTGGTTTGAAAATCGCCATACTCCGTGCGGTCGGTCTCTCGAACGGAAGTTTGCTCTTCGGTTAAAAACCGCCGTAACTCATCGTAATCTTCTTCATTTTCAAAAAAACCCGAGATGCCACAAACTGATTTTAGTCCCTGATTTACAACGATATAGTCCTCACCTTTCTGCCACAAGCCTTGCAGAAAAGCCCTTGTCTCAAATCCGATATTGACCGGAGAAAACTGCATCAAAGATTGATTTTGTCGGTGATTTTGGTGATACAATTCACGGTCTCATGGAGGTTTATAGTCAACGCAAATCAGCCCCGTCCGCTTTGCTTAGCCGGGCAAGCCCCTGAGTACAGGTTCTGACAAGGTGGTTTTGAACGAACGGCGCTCGCAATCCTCTGAAAATCATACAAATCAATCAAGGGCATCCCCGCCTTGCCAACGGGCAGGTTCAAATCCTCTTTAATCTGGGTATACGGCAGCGATTCTCGCTTTGTCGGGTTCTGAGGTGTCATCCCGGAAGCATGGAGGGGTGACATCTCAAAAACAGGCCGAGATGCCACCTTTTGCGTTCCTCAAAAGATGACACTTCTTCCAAACCGAGAATAGATGGGTTCACGATACGTTGGTATTGTGCGAAGTTCGGTCTCATACGCTGATTTTTCCGGCATCAAGTTAACCCCTTTCGCCATTTTTCATTTGAAACAAAATTTATTTTCCAAACATTTTATTTGAAAAAACCTTCTTCATCTACCAAATCTCCTACCTTCGCCCTAAACCGTCAGCCCATGAGTTACTTGGATGAATTGAACCCTGTCCAGCGCGCTGCCGTCACCACCACGGAAGGCCCGGTGCTCGTCATCGCAGGCCCCGGCTCCGGCAAAACGCGCGTGCTCACCTACCGCATCGCGCACCTGCTGGAAAGCGGCGTGGCGCCCTGGGAAATCCTGACGCTCACATTCACCAACAAGTCGGCGCGCGAGATGAAAGACCGCATTGAGAAAGTCGTCGGGCCGCGAGCGCAACAGGTTTGGGCAGGCACTTTTCACTCCATTTTTGCCCGCATCCTGCGCACCGAAGCGAGCAAAATCGGCTACCCTTCGTCGTTTTCCATTTACGACACCGACGACACCACGAGCGTTTTAAGAGCGATAATTAAGGAGATGAATCTCGACCCAAACGCCTACAATGCTTCGGCCATTCGTTCGCGCATTTCATTGTGCAAGAGCAATTTGATTTCTCCGAAAGCCTACCGCGAAAACACGGAAATGATGACCCAAGACCGCGCCGCCCGCCGCCCTTATGTCGTGGATATTTATGAAAAATATGTGGCGCGCTGCCAGCGCTCCGGCGCGATGGACTTCGACGATTTGTTGTTCCAACTCTACCGCCTCTTCCGCGACAATCCCGACAAAGTGTTGGAAAAATACCAGAAGAAATTTCGCTACATCCACGTGGACGAATTTCAGGACACCAACTTTTTGCAATACGCCATCCTGCGCCGCTTGGTGAAATACGAGGGCAGCCCTGAAAACGTGTTCGTGGTGGGCGACGACGCGCAGAGCATCTACGCTTTTCGCGGCGCGACGATTGACAACATCCTCGATTTTGAAAAAGATTATCCCAACCTCAAAACCTTCAAACTCGAACAAAACTACCGCAGCACACACCACATCGTGTCGGCGGCCAACGAGGTTATTTCCTTTAATCGCCGCCAGTTGAACAAAACAATTTGGACGGACAAGGAGGATCGCCACAAAATCAAACTCATCAAGTGCGTCACCGATGATGAGGAAGGCCGCCGCGTGGCCGATTTGATTTTGGAACAAAAACACCGCTACCACCTGCCGAACTCGGAGATCGCCATTCTCTACCGCACGAATTCGCAAAGCCGCAAGTTCGAGGAACATTTGAGAAGACTCAATTTGCCTTACCGCGTCTTTGGCGGGATGTCGTTTTACCAACGGAAAGAAGTCAAAGATTTTGTCGCTTACCTCCGACTCGCCGTCAACCCCAGCGACGAGGAAGCCCTGCGTCGCGCCATCAATTTTCCCGCGCGCGGCATCAGCGACGCGACGGTGGACAAACTCAGCGCCCTCGCCGATGCCTCCAACTCGACTATGTGGGAGGCCATGCTCGACCCGCGCCTCGATGTGACCGACCGCGCCAAAAAATCAATGGCGACCTTCCGAAACATGGTGCAAGACTGGCAAAAACGCGCTGCCACCGAATCGGCCTACCGCCTCGCCGCTGATATTCTGAAAAAATCCGGCCTGCTCGACCTGCTCAAAGGCGACACCAGCCCCGAAGGCATCGGTCGCCTCGAAAACGTGAACGCTGTGCTGGATGCCATTTCCGAGTTTACGGACTCCGCCGCTGCCCCTGCCGGACCGGAAACTGTTACTGCCACTGACAACTCTCTCGCTGCCTACCTCCAAACCATCACCCTGCTCACCGACGCCGACGAAAAAAACGACAGCAACGACCACATCACCCTCATGAGTGTCCATTCGGCGAAGGGTCTGGAGTTCAAAAGCATTTTCGTGACGGGACTGGAAGAAAACCTGTTCCCCTCATACATGGCGCTGGAAGAACCGAACGGCTTGGACGAGGAACGCCGCCTGTTTTACGTCGCTATCACGCGGGCGAAAGAGTTTTTGACGCTGAGTTTTGCTCAAAACCGCTACCGATTTGGGCAAATCCGTGTGAGCGAGCCCTCCCGTTTTTTGGATGAAATCGGCGGGCAACATTACGAATTATTGGGCGGTATCGGCTCGGCGAGAAGTACGGGCACGATGCAACGAGAAGCCCCGGCCCGCGCCAGTGTGAGCGGCAACTTCACCAATCCCCGCCAGCGCGCCCTGCAAAAAAGTGCCGCTCCCGTCGCCATTCCAGCCGACTTCAAAGCCTCGCCGCTGGAAGACATCGTGCCGGGCGCGCGGGTGCTGCACCTGAAATTCGGAGAAGGAAAAATCCTGAGCGTGGAAGGCCCGAAGGACAACAAGGTGGCAACTATCCAATTCAAAAACGACGATATGCCAGAGCGGAGGATTGTGCTGAAGTTTGCGAAGTTGCAGGTGTTGTGAGGAAAAATCGACATTTGTACAGCGTTTGGCGCTGAAAAATACTTGAAGTTATGACTGCTCAAAAGAAATTGACAAACCTTCAACTCGAGATGTTGAAGGTTTTTAGCCGCCAACTCCCGGAAAAACAACTGTTGGAAATCAGGCAGTTATTGGCAAAATACTTTGCCTAAAAGGTGGACGAGGAAATGGACGAACTTTGGAAAGAAAAGGGCTGGACGGAAGAAACCATGCGCGAATGGGCGAACGAACACCTGCGCTCCTACAAGGAAGCACCCGAACAAGTCATGATGGTCAATGAAAAATGGAAGTCGTCCTCGACACCAGCGCGCTCATTGCCCCGTTCGCCAAAAACTCGCCTTTTCGACCCATTTACAGCGCATTGCTGGCGGGGAAATTCGAGTCGGCTGTTTCCACTGAAATCCTGTTGGAGTACGCCGAGAAAATCGAAGAAAAAACGACTCCTTCCGTCTCGCACACCCTGCTCGAACTTCTCACCCTGCTTCCCAACGTGCGCTTGCAAGAAATTTTCTACAACTGGAATCCCATCATCAGCGACCCTGACGACAACAAGTTTGTGGATTGCTACATCGCCGCCGGAGCCGATTACCTCGTCAGCAACGACCGCCATTTCAGCGTACTCAAACCCGACGATTTCCCGACGATTCAGATGGTACGAGTTGAGGAAGTCATGGAGGTTCTTTCAAGGCTGTAAAGGGAGATTTTTTTCATTTTTTGACAAATTTTATGAAAACAAAAAACACCTTCTTTTCGAGCAAACGACCTCATCTCCAAGCATTTATCGCCCTCCTTTTGACTTTTTCCCCTGTCTCCAACGCGCTGCTGGCGCAAACGGATTTGAGAAAACTTATCACTACCATCCTTCACCAAGACAGCCTGTTTTGGAAAACTTACAACGATTGCGACACGGCGCTGGCGAGGCATTTTTTCACGGAAGATGTGGAGTTTTACCACGACAAAGGCGGGCCGACGTATGGCAGGGAGAGTCTCATGGCCAACACGAAGAAAAATCTTTGCAGCAACGAGCATTTCCGGCTGAGGCGGGAGGCGGTGGCGGGCAGCGTTCAGGTGTTTCCATTGGAAAACGGCGGGAGCATCTACGGGGCTATCCTTTCAGGTGAACACGTTTTTTACATTTGGGGAAAAGACCGAGCAGAGTATCTGGACGGTCGGGCGCGATTCACGCACGTCTGGCTCCTGCAAGCTGATGGCGGCTGGAAGATGTCGCGCATTTTGAGTTACGACCATCGCCCAGCGACGGTCTCAAAGGAGTAGCCTCTATCTTGGCCATTATGCCTACTTTTGGCCGCCTCAAAAAAACGTACAGCATCTTCTCATGCAACTTTATGAGCAAATTCAGGAAGCCGTCGCCTTCGTTCGTTCCAAGACAGACTTCCGCCCCCGCACGGGCATCATCCTCGGCACGGGGTTGGGCGATTTGACAGACGACGTGGAGGTGGTGGCCGAGATGGCCTATCGCGATATCCCGCATTTTGCTGCAAGTACTGTGGCGAGTCACAAAGGGAAAATGATATTGGGTCATTTAGGGGGGCATCCGGTGGCGGTGATGGCTGGCAGGTTTCACTACTACGAGGGCTGGACCATGCAACAAGTGACCTTTCCCGTGCGGGTGCTAAAGTTTCTTGAAATAGAGCGACTTATCATCACGAACGTCTCCGGCGGGGTGAACCCTCATCTACAGGCCGGCGACCTTGTGGTGGTGCGCGACCATATCAATCTGCTGCCCGAACATCCGCTGCGAGGAGCGAACGACGAGCGCCTCGGCCCGCGCTTCCCCGATATGTTGCACACCTACGATGCCGAGTTGCGTCGTCGCGCACTTGCCATCGCCAGGTCGCATCACATCCGTGCCATGGAAGGAGTCTATTCGGCCATGCAAGGGCCGAACTTGGAGACGCCCGCTGAATACGCGATGCTTCGCCGGCTCGGCAGCGACTGCACCGGGATGTCGTCGGTGCCAGAGGTTTTGGTGGCGCGACACAGCGATTTGCCAGTGCTGATGCTTTCCATGGTGAGCAATGTGGCCTATCCGCCATCCGTCATCAAGGTCACGACTGTGGAAGACGTGATTGCGGTGGGGCGGGCTGCCGAGCCGCGATTGAGTTTGGTGATTAAAAAATTGTTGGAAACGATTTGAACCCCTGTTGCTTATGCTTGTATCCGCTATTGTCGCCGTCGCCAAAAACAATGTTATCGGGAAAGACAACCAAATTCCTTGGTATCTTCCTGCCGACCTTGCCTATTTCAAGCGAACCACGCTGGAGCATCATGTCATCATGGGGCGCAACTCTTTTCACAGCATAGGCAGGCCGCTGCCCAAGCGCACCAATATCGTCATCACCCGAGACCCATTTTTTCAGGCGGATGGGGTGTTGGTCGCCCATTCTATCGAAGAGGCGCTGGGCATGGCCTACGACAATGGAGAGACGGAAGCCTTCATCATTGGTGGCGGCATGATTTACGAGGAAAGTCAGTCCCTCTGGGACAAGGTTTATCTGACGGAAGTTGATTTGGAGGTGGATGGCGACGTGTTTTTTCCCACGCTCCACCCTGAGGAATGGCGCGAGACATGGAGCCAGCACCACCTACCCGACGAGAAAAACAAATGTGCCTACACTTTCAAGGTGTTGGAAAGGATGCTTTGAGGCGTCAATTTCCATCCCGCAAGGCCCGCCTCAGTATTTTGCCCACGTTCGTCTTTGGCAGTTCTGAACGGAACTCAATGTGTTTCGGCACTTTGTAAGCAGTCAAGTTGGCGCGACAGTGCGCGATGATTTCCTCCTCCGTGAGCGAAGGGTCTTTTTTCACCACAAATACTTTCACGACCTCGCTTGATTTTTCATCGGGCACGCCAACGGCGCAGGACTCAAGTACCTTGGGGTGCATGGCCAACACATCTTCCACTTCGTTGGGATACACATTGAAGCCTGACACGAGAATCATGTCTTTTTTGCGGTCAACAATTTGGAAAAAACCATCCGGGTGCATGAACCCCATATCACCCGTGCACAGCCAACCATCCTTGATGGTTTTGGCGGTTTCGTCGGGGCGCTGCCAATAACCTTTCATGATTTGCGGCCCTTTGGCGTGCAGTTCCCCCACGTTTTCGGGACCGGGCGGCAGCGGATTGCCCTGTTCATCGGCCACGCGCAAATCGGTGGAAGGCACGGGCATCCCGATGGTGCCGATGCGGGCATTGGCGCCTAACGGATTGACGGTGAGCACTGGGCTGCTCTCGGTGAGGCCCCAGCCTTCGGTGATGCCACAACCAGTGACTTGCTGCCAGCGTTCGGCTACGGCTCGCTGCACGGCCATGCCACCGCCGACGGTTGCTTTCACGCTGGAAAAATTCAATGAGGCAAAGTCGGGGTGATTGAGCAAGGCGTTGAACAAAGTGTTCAGGCCAATCACGATGTCTGGCGGGTTTTTGCGCCACTCCTTGATGAGAGCCTTCAAGTCGCGGGCATTGACGATGAGCACGTTTCGGGCGCCGCAGTTCATGAAAGCGAGGCAATTGACCGTGAAGGCGAAAATATGGTAGAGCGGCAGCGGGCATAGGGCAGTGAGCTCGCCCTCTGTCAGCACTTGCGAAAGCCAAGCGCGGATTTGCATCATGTTGGCCACGAGGTTGCGGTTGGTGAGCATGGCACCTTTCGACACGCCAGTGGTGCCGCCCGTGTATTGGAGCGCGACGACATCGTCGGGGCCGCTCTGAAACGGCTTGATGGTGAATTGCCGCCCTTGTTTCAAGGCAGTTTTAAAGTTGACGGTGTTGGGCAGGTTGAACTTCGGCACCATCTTTTTGATGTGCCGCACAACCAGATTGACGACCCACCCTTTGAAGCCGAGCATTTCGCCTATGCTGGTGACTATGACAGTCTTGATTTGCGTTTCACCGATGATTTGTTGCAAGTTGGCCGCAAAATTTTCGACAATGATAATCGCCTTGGCACCTGAATCCACAAATTGATGCCGCATCTCGCGCGGCGTGTATAGCGGGTTGGTATTCACCAGCACCAACCCTGCCCGAAGGCACCCGAACAACGCGATGGGGTATTGTATCAAATTGGGCATCATCAGCGCGACGCGGTCGCCGGGTTCGAGGCCACGCGATTGGAGGTAGGCACCAAAGTGTCTGCTCATTTCGTCCACTTCCCTGAACGTGAGCGTTTTCCCCATATACACAAAGGCGGGCAAATGGCTATATTTTTTGAAACACTCATCCAGCGCATCTATCACGCGCGGATATAGCTCTGGGTCAATGTTTGCCGGTACGCCGGCTGGGTAGTGCTGTAGCCAAGGCTTGTCTATCATTTTGTGTATTTAATTTTAATAATTGTGAATGAGGCGAAGGGGTGCAAGTACAATGTTTGAAGCGACAAGATTGGGAAAAGAACGGAATTAAAAAATGGAAGTTGAGGGTTTTTGTTCAATTATAGGTGTCCGCCAAGCTCTTTACCCGAAACGCATTGGCGGGGTCGTCCAAGATTCGCTGCGTTTTGAAAAGCACGGATTTGCGTTCTCCGGGCAACACATCGAAATAGTTGTCGGTGAAAAAGCCATCTGCCTCTGTTGTTATCATGAGGTTTTTGGCAAGTTTGTCGCTTTGGAGCGTGAGCAAATAGCCGTCATTGGCTGGGGTCACTTTCAGATTGACTTTTGTCTTAGGCAAGAACAATTTGCGCGGAGGGCATAGATAGTGCAATCGGCGATAAGCGAGCTCGCCCGCTGCATTTCTCAACGTTATTTCAATAACAGACTGCTCGATTTTGTTCTTGTCAAGCACCGTTTTTAAGTAGCCTTGCCAAATCATCCGACTCGAATCGGCAGGGATTTCCGTGTCGAGTTGTGTCACGTCGCTCAGCAATTTGCCGTCAAAATCAAAGGCGCGTACCCGCAGGGTCGTGCTTGTTTTTTCAAGCAAATCAGACACCCCGTACAGCCTAAGGATATCGCCATCCACGAGCGGCAATGCGGCTACATGGCTAAATGCCTCGCGTGCGTAGTAGTGAAGTGCTTTCCAGCGGCCGAAGTAATCGCGGCTCGACCACGATGCTACTGGCCACACATCGTTGAGCTGCCAGTAGAGCGTGCCCATGCAATAGGGCTTGTTGCGGCGGTGTGCTTCGATGCCCGTGCGCATCCCCTCGGCCTGAAGGATTTGGCTGACATAGACGAAATCCTCGAACGTCTTGGTGGGGCGAAAGTCGCGTTTCATGTATTCGGCGATGAGGGCGTTGCCGCGTGGGTGTTTTTGGTGCGTGAGCATCACCTTGCTTTCCAAGCGGCGGTCGTCGGGCAGGGTGAACGACTCGATGGTGCGCCATTCGGGAAAGCTCTGAAAACCGTATTCGCTCATGAAGCGCGGCACTTTTTTGTTGAACACTTCAAATGGCTCTTCATCGTGCCACACGCCCCAATAGTGCGAGTCGCCTTCGGTGTTCGACTTGGGGTTGCGTCGCCCGTATTTGGGAGAGCTTTCCCAATAAGGCACTCCGCCCGCGTAGTTCTCCACATAGGTAGGCAACAAATCGTTGAACAGCACTTGATAGTCGCGCCAAATCTGGTTGCGCTGGCCTTCGTTGAATTGCATTTGCCAGCCCCAATTATGCCAAGCCTCATTGTTCTCATTGTTGCCACACCACAACGCGATGCAGGGGTGTTGGCGGAGTCGCTCTATCTGCTCAAAGGCTTCGAGAGCCGCATTTTTCAAAAAGCTCCCACTGCCCGGATACATGGCACAGGCGTACATGAAATCTTGCCAAACAAGCATGCCACGGGCATCGCAGAGCTGATAAAACAGCTCGTCCTCGTAGATACCGCCTCCCCACACCCGCAGCATATTCATGTTGGCCGACACGGCATCGTCCAATATCTGTCTGTATTGCGCTGGGGTCACGCGGTCTTGAAAAATATCAAGGGGGATGTAATTGGCGCCTTTTGCAAATACCGGCATCCCATTGAGTTTGAAATAAAAACTTTCTCCCTTAGGCTCTTTGTTCGTCACCAGCTCGATGGTGCGGATGCCAGTGCGCACATCGGCTTTCTCGATGAACATGGCCCCGCGCTTGATGCTTACCGAGAAGTCATAGAGATAAGGCTCTCCCATGCCGTTGCACCACCACAATTTGGGGTCGGGCACGTCCCATGTCACGGAGTCCTCATGCACGCCGATTCGAATCTCCCGCTCTTCCACTGACCGGCGTTTTTCATACTGAGCTATCAAGGTGACTTTGCCTTCAATGTCGGAGCGATATCGGATGCGTGCCACCATTTGGGCGTTCTGCTTCGTGATGTTTTGCGTGGTGACGAAGATGTTTTCAATCAAAACATCATCCCAGGCAACCATTTCGGGTGCTTTGAGGATGCCGCAACCCACAAACCGCGGTCCCCAATCCCAACCGTAGTGAAACTGGGCTTTGCGCGTCATGGTGCGGATGCCGCCCGGCAATTCGTAGCCCAAGCTCTTCCAGTCTTGCTCGACTTTTTTGGTTGGGCTTTCAAAATAAACGTGGAGCCTGTTGTTGCTTGGCTTGAGATGGCGCTTGACATCCGCCTTCCAAGTGCGAAACATGTTGTTGGTTTCCAGAATCAGGCTGTCATTGAGAAAGACCTGTGCGTAGGTATCTAAGTTTTTGAAAATGAGTTCGACGTGTTTGCGCTGCAAGACCGTGGAATCCACATCGAAAGCACATTGGAATTCCCAGTCCTCGCGCTCAATCCATTGTAGCTTTTCCTCGTTGTCGCGGTAGAAGGGGTCTTCAATCATGCCATTTTGTAGCAATGCCGTGTGCACGCTGACGGGGACCTTCGTTGGTCTCCATGCTTCGGTGTTGGCTTGGCGGAACTCCCAAGCGACATTGATGGTCTGCCGGATAGGAGCGGTGTAGTTTTGGGCGGTGGCGGACATAGGCAGCGAGGCAAGCGAGGCGAGAAAAAAAAAGTTCTTCATAGGGTGGCAAAAATACATTTTGCCTGAATACTGCCTGTTGGTCTCGGTTTTTAGTTGTGGGAGGGGCCTCCAAACGCGGTGTTTTTTTCTGACCTACCCCCCGCGCCACCAAATTCTGAGCATTAAAAAAAGCGCAATCCATTTAAAATCAGGGAGAAAAATCATGAGCATCTGACAAATCCCGACAAATCAAGGTATAAGTTGGCCATTACGTCGAACACCCGATGCTAGTTCTTCAAAAGCGATTACTTTTGGGGGCGTTTAAACACAATGTGCAAAACGCCGAAACACCAAGAGCTTGGCGCATATAGTCAACGCAAATCAGCCCCGTCCGCTTTGCTTAGCCAGGCAAGCCCCTGAGTACAGGGGCTGACAAGGTGGTTTTGAACGAACGGTGCTCGCAATCCTTTGGAAATCATGCAAATCAATCAAGGAAATCCCTGTCTTGCCAACGGGCAGATTCAAATCCTCTTTAATCTGGGTATAACTTTTGTGTTGAAAAAACGTTCTGCACTGGTTTTGCTAACCCTCCCTCTGAATACATATCTATTCTTCTTGCAGCCATGCCTGTCAACCATTCAAACCTGCCGCAAGTCGGCGATGTAGCCCCCTCCTTTATTTTCCCTACGGCACAAGGAGAAATCTCTTTTCCTGCGTATTGTCACGGCTATTGGTGCGTGTTCTTCGCGCACCCAGCCAATTTTACTTCGGCTTGGACGATGTTCTCGGCTTTTCTTGCCAAAAAAGAACGCTGGCTCAATGAGCGCAATACCAAAGCGTTGGCGCTTTCGACCGTCCCCATCAACCAGAACGACTGGTCGGACAAGGCGCGTCGTTTTATAGGAATCCACCTCAAGGCACCTGTGCTGGAAGACTTGGATTTCAATATCGCCAACCTCTATGGCATGGCCTCTGGACGACGCCCACAAGCCGGGTGCGACCGTCTGGCTTTTATCATTGACCCCGAAGGCATCATCCGGCTCATCATCACTCGACCGCTTATGCCCGATATCGAGAGCGCCCTCATGGAAATCGAGGCAGCGTTTCACCGTCTGCAAGGCAATCTCGTAGAAGGGTTCGTCCCGCCGCTAGAGCCTGTGGATGCCTTGGAGCAATCGGATGCCACCGATGGCATTTACAGAACCAAACCCGCGCATTTCTCGAAGAAGCGGATAAACCCAAATTGAGAACTGACGTGCGCTAATCTCCTTCCTCCAACTCAAAAACCTCCTCTACTTTTTTGCCAAACGCCCGTGCGATTTTCATGGCCAAAGTCGCTGACGGCACATATTTTCCCAATTCGATGGCATTAATCGTTTGGCGGGTCACCTGCACCCGTTCGGCCAGCTCGGCCTGCGATATGTTCAAGATGGCCCGCTCAACACGGATATTGTTTTTCATAGTCTATCTTTTTGAAAACAAGGGCTTCAAGTGCAAGATGTAATGGAAACGCCCCACGAAAATCAATAGTGGTGTGAACATATTGAAAGTCATGACGGTGAGGAAAGGTATGCCGTGCACAAAAATGATGAACAACATGAGCAACACCGCATTGATAAAAATCGCCCATTGCAACGATTCCAAGCGCACCCGCTGAATCCATTCGTCTTCCACCCGTTCTTTTGAAAATGTCAGCAAGAGCAACCCGATGAGCAAGTTAAGCGCAATGAACTCATCCAAAAGGCAAATTGAGATGCTTTTGGATGTTGAGAAATGGTCAATCCAAAGGAAATGGTCTGCCCATGCGGGAAGAGTAACACACCAGTATTCGAAGTACTCCTCAATGAGCAGGAAGTACAAGCCCGCAAGGGCGGACGGAATGGCCATTATCCAGCCCAATGTTTTCCATCTGTAAGGCAAAAGCAATGAGTTTTTCATTTTAGTCGCTTTTTAATGACATAATGCTAAAAAAAAACGACTAAAAGTAAAGTATGTTTTACATTTTGTAAAAAAAGTACTTGCCCTGTGTCAAGCAGCGTAGTTTTGCTCCATGAAAGTTGCAGGCTTCACTTTTATCCGCAATGCGTTGCGCTATGACTATCCGGTAGTGGAAGCCATCACATCCATCCTCCCGATTTGCGACTACTTTTTGGTGGCGGTTGGCCGTTCCGACGACGAGACGCTTGATTTGGTGCGCGGAATCGGCGACTCAAAAATTCATGTTCTTGAAACAGTGTGGGACGAGTCGTTGCGGGAAGGAGGGCGGGTATTGGCCGTTGAGACCAACAAAGCGTTCGATGCCATCCCGCCAGAATTTGACTGGTGCTTCTACATCCAAGCAGATGAGTGTGTGCACGAAGACGCTCTGCCTGCCATACGAACAGGCATGGAACAGTACCTTGCCGACCCGCTCACGGAAGGCTTGTTGTTCCATTATCGCCATTTTTACGGTTCCTACGATTTTGTCGGAGCGAGTCGGCGCTGGTATCGCCACGAGGTGCGGATTGTGCGCAACGACAAGCGGATTCGCTCGTGGAAGGATGCGCAGGGGTTTCGCATTGTTCGGCACCAAAACATGGATGTCGCATCGCCAAGCGAATCATTGAAGGAAGCAGAAAAGTTGCGCGTCCGCCTGTTGCCTGCGCACATCCATCACTACGGCTGGGTGAAGCATCCTTTGGCGCAACAGCGCAAGCAAGAGAGTTTCAATCGTTGGTGGCATTCCGACGAAGCAGCCAGAGCAATGGCCGGAGAAAAAGTGGTTTATCAATACGATGGCAAGGAGCCGCTCAGCCGTTTTGGGGGTTCGCACCCGGCGGTGATGCTGCCTCGCATTCGTGCGATGAACTGGCAGTTTGAAGGCGACCCTTCGCAAGTACGTTGGTCATGGAAAGACCGCGTTTCGATGTGGCTGGAAAAAACAATCGGCTGGCGACCGGGGGAGTACAGGAACTACGAGCTTCTTTGATGCCGGGGCGTTCGCTCTAGGTCTTGCACCACCGATTCGGCAGCCCGCCAAGTGCTTTCCATCTGTGCAGAGAGGGACTGCCCGGCAAAAAGAGCCTGTTCGCAGGTTTGCCAGACGACCAGCAGATTCTGAATGGTCCCAGCAGGCACCCCGCGCTCGGTCAGGGCTATGCGGATGTTTTCCTGTGTCATCTGGGCTGGGGTGAATTGAAAACGAGCCGCAAGATAGCTTTGCAGCACCTTGAACAGTTCGTCGTAGAAGGCTCGAGGCTGGCCGCTATGGAGCAGGGGCGCGACTCTCAAAAAGCGTTCGCGGATGGCTTTTGCCGAGGGCCGATTGATGGGTGGTTCAGAGGGGGAAATGGGCTTGGCGGGTTTATTTTTTTGTTTTTTCAACAAATAAAAAATACCGAATAAGGAAATGGGCAGGGCAAGCAAGCTCCATAGGATTGGAGAATGGAGCCATTCCGAGACCTTTTCCCAGACCTCCACGCCGGGGGAAGTGGTGGGTAGTGGCGGGGTGTCAATGTCTGCTTGGTCGGGATGGTAATTTTTGCCTGCGCTTATTTTCACGGTGGGCAAATGGTCCGCCTTTAGCTCGACAAAACGGTTGCTGTCGGGGTCGAAATAGGTCAAAGAGGGGACTATGCTGTATTCGCCCGGCTCTTTGGGCAATATCACATATTCAAGCACCTTGGAGTGGACCAACTCTTCCCCGTTTTCGTAAACTTCCTCTTCCGTGATGCGCGGCTCAAAACCTTCCAATCCTTCGGGCAACGCGAGTTTGGGAGCGGCAAAACGCTTGGAGTCGCCGTTGCCTCGCAGCGCAATGGTCAGCGTGATGGCATCATCGGTTGAGAGGGTGTCGCGGTCAATGTCCACTTGCCAGTTGTATTGCCCCACGCCTCCGGTAAAGTTGTCGGGCCAAGGGTCGGGCAGGGCTTTCACGGTCAGCGTAAGTGGCTGTGTTTGGAGAATCACGGGCTTCGGACCCAGAAAAGACCTGAAGCTGCTGGGTGGCTCTTCCACCCCGACGCGCACTCTTGCCACGCCTATAAATAGGTCTTCGCTTTTTTGAGGGAATATAGCTTCCTCGTGGAGGGTTTTCACCGCGTATTTTTTCCCATTGACGGTTTGGTAGGTCACGCGAGTGTCGAAACGGCGTTTTTCCTTGGAGTAGAAGCCCTCAAAGTCAGGCAATTCGATGATGTCGGCACCTTCGAGCGAGAGTTGGGTGTATAGTTTGATGCGCCAAGTAATTTGTTGGCCGGTGTAAGCTTCATTGCGGTCGAGCTCGCCCACGATGAACAGGTTGTCCGAAATGCCGGGAGGCAGGTTGACGCTGGGCTTCGATTTTGGGGACACTACTTTTACTGTGAGCGTGGGGGTGGCGAGCGTCTTGCCGTCCACCACGACATTGGCGGGGCCGATGGTGAAGGTGCCAGTGCGGCGAGGTTCCAGCTCATAGCTCCATGTCTGATGAGACGACGAGCGGCCATTGATGATGACCACGCCGCGCATTTCGTTGGGGCCGCCCACTATTTTGAAGTCCGAGAATTCGGGCGCCTTGAAGCGCTCGCCTCGCGCACCTTTGAGCGAAAAGGCGATTTCAAACGAACTGCCCAACACGACTTCTTTGGAATTCGACTTGACTTCAAAAGTTTGCGCGAAAAGCAAGTTCGGCACAACAAACAATAAACCTATCGCCCGCCAGCGTCGGGTGTTTGTGAAAGTTCGGATGAGCGATAGCAAGTTGCAGTTCATCTGAAAAGCATTTTTTTCACGGGGCCGAACAGCCCCTTTGCGGTTGCCGACAAAGTTACTGTCGTCGGGGTTTGTATTTCGACTGTTCCAAAAACTTCTGTGCATCCGTGAGACTCAACATTGCTTCCAACGAGGTGTCGGGGTGGCGCTTCATGTATGCTTCCGCGATTCGCCACCCTATCCAATTTCCGATTTCGCCGGGGGCCTCCTGGAAAACGACGGGGGCATTGGGGCTGGGGCTGACTAATTTTTTGAGTTTGCGGGCATCGGTGGAATAGAGCAGATTTTGCTCCAGCAGACGTGCCCACACTTCTTGCTCGTTGGCGTAGCATCCTTCCATTTGTTCTCGCGTGTAGCCCATCTTCAAGCTATCGGGCACCTTAGGCAAAAGACGGTCAACGACGTAGAGCAACTTGCCGTTGTGCAGCATCTGGTCGAGCAGGCGCTCCCCAGGTGGGGCATCGGCGAGATTTTGGGCAACGGCCTTGGCGAGTCGCACAGCGATGTAGTCTTTTTGAAATTGCCGCCGTATGTAGGCGGGCTTGGTATTTTCATTGGCTAAATAGGCAGGATAATCCTCTCCGAGGTACATATCCAGCCCGATTCCACACAGGCTGTCGCCTGCCGTGAAGGCATCCGTGACAAATTCGGACACGATGGCTACCACTTCGGGCACGGGTTTGTCGGGGAAATAGTGTTTGTAGTATTTGAACATTTGAGTCAAGTCGCGTTCCAACCAGCGCAAATCGCCATAAACTTGCTGTACCGTGTCGTAAAGATGTCGAATTTCGGGAGCCGTGAGAAAGCCCCGCACCGCCTCGAGCGGTGTTTCTTTCGGGTTGGTCACATCATGTATGATATTGACGGCAAAGAGCGGGAACATTTCGGGATACATTTGCGCCATGCGTTGCATTCCCGCTTCGAGTTGATGAGTGTCGAGCGCAAACAGGTCTTGGTCAAATCTGCGAATCTTGATGTCCAGCTCGATGTGCGACACATCGGGAGCATTGCTGGAATCGCCTACGCAACCGTTCAAAACAGCACAGATGACCAACAAGATTAACCCTGTCGCGTTGTATTTCGCCTTTGATAACAAACTCATGAAAAAAACTTCGATTTTAGCGGCTGATTTTGGAAGTCCAAATTTTAACACGCAAAACAACAACTGATTATGAAAAAAATTGCCTCAACTTTTTGCTTTTTGACATTCACCCTGTCCGTGCTCATGGCGCAAGAAGACGTGGGTTTTCGCTTCGGTGTGCAGGCCAGCCCCACTTGGTCGTGGATGCGAACGAACGATAAAAAACTGGAAGGCACGGGTTCCAACTGGGGGCTCAAGTTTGGTATGCTGGGTGAGTTTTACTTTGCTCCCAACTATGCGCTCGTCACGGGGTTGGGCTTTGGCTTCAATCAAGGTGGCAACATACTCAATGGCTACCCGACCGCCGACCTTTGGAAAGACTCGCAACTGAGCAGGAACGAGCTCCATGCAATCCCCCAAAACGGCAAGTATCACTATCGGCTCACTTATGTGGAGATTCCGATGGGGCTTAAATTGCGCGGCGGAAGCGACGAAGCCATCAAATACTATTTTGAAATCCCGGTGTTCACATTGAGCTTCCTGACACGCGCTCAAGGCGACATCAGGGGAACCAACGACCGCAATGAGAATGACGAGGATATCCGGGATGATGTCAACGGTTTGGCCCTGTCTTGGGGTTTCGGAGGCGGTGTGGAGTATAAAATGTCTGGAGCCACCTTGGTGGGGGGGCTTTCTTTTCAGCAACAATTCACCAATGCCAAAGGCAAAGGCCGTGTGCAGCGTGAGCCGGGCGGCGAGTTTACCGAAGAAAAATCGAAAGCCAACATCGGCCTTATCGCCCTGCGGGCAGGGGTGTTTTTCTGACGTTCCGCATTTTGATGCAATAGTCATCGCTACTATTGCAATGAAAAAGCCCCGTGTGTCTATCACGGGGCCTTTTTCTATTCACTCTCAGAGATGCTTTAGTTGCTCATTTATGGTCTTTTCCCACTTTCTAATCATCTGCAGTTCTCCACTGAGCTGCATAGAATCTTGCGCGTTGTAGAACTCCATCAAGACCTCCGGCTTGCTCGAATCAATGGGGGTGAAGTGCAGGTCGAGTCTATCAACTAATTTATGGTTGCCATCCTTATTGCTAATTGTCCTACCCGTCTCCTCGACCCTGCAATGCTTCGTCTCCGCAAGTCTGACGTGCTTAATCACGGCCTCTTCTTTGTCCTTTTTTAGAAAAAAAACACTATTCGTGCTGTTGTCAAGCCCGATAATGAAATTTCCAAAAATTTCGTGCTGGACGATATTGCCGCCATACTGGTTGGCAATTGCCGAAAGTGATTTTAAAAGTTGTCTTTCTTTGTTTTTTTTGATGCGGCTCATTGCCACAAAGGGCAATATGCAAAGGGCCATCAGGGATATCCCGACGACAAAAGTTCCTATGTCCATTTTATGCTGTTTAGAAAATTGAATGAGACAAAAGAGCATTGTGCCAGACAATGCCAATTCGACATGATGAGAGGTCGCCGACGAGGGCGATAATTCTTGGAAATGGACTACCAGAAATAGTGGAAAGGGAAGATGATATCTATGCCTCGAAGATTAATAAGAATATAACTTCCGATAGAAAGGCGCTTATGTGCTTCAAACCCGAATAGATTTTCTATTCTATTGGCAGCTCCCCAAAAGCTATCAAACAGGCTTTTAGAGGAAGATGGCGAAGCAGTGTTTGAGGCACCGACGGAAGGTTCGGATGAGGCGACATGATAGAAAAGGCTTGTCGCGCTTACCGATGCATAGATGTTGTGTGTTTGCTCAGAATTGTCTGCTTGGGTATGGTGATGGGAATAAACATTGCCCATGCTTATCAGACAACAATAAAGCAAGGGTGCAAACACCATTGTGCCAATTCTGGTTGGATTTTTCACGTCGCAAAATTAGGGTGATATTTAGTGCTTTTTTGAGAATCACAAATCATTTACACCTTGATTCGTCAGGATTTTTCAGATGGCCATGATTGCTCTCCCTGATTTTGAACGGATTGTGATTGTGGCCATGCCCAAAACTTGGCGGCGCAAGGTATACAAAGGCCATCAAGATAAATTTGTGCGTCTTGTGGGGTTCAGTCACGCCAGCTCCGTCGGCCTGAAATCTTTGGCCTGTAAGGACAGCGTCGTTTCTCCTCGCCAATGTTCAGCACGCAGATTGAATGCCACATCGAACGGGCGGCCTTTCACTGCCATAAATTTGTCGCCCAAGCCGAAGCCTACTCCTTTGAACACGGTGTTCCCATCCGAATGTCGGAGCGACAGCCGGACGTGATTGTTCTTAAGCAGGCAACTTTGGCCAGTATCCATCACATTTTCGGCCCAGAAAACAGGATTTCGATTGTGCGGGCCAAAAGGCTCGAACTGTTTGAGCGTATTCCAAAATTTTGCGGATAGGTCGTCGAGCCTGATTTTGGCACATATCTCTATCACCGGATGCTCGTTGTCGGAGGTGATTTTTTGGTGCGCAATGGACTCGAAGCGCAACGCAAAGGCATCCACGTTCTCTATCGGCATTTGCATTCCGGCGGCGTGTGCGTGGCCTCCAAAAGAAAAGAATAGGTCTTCGCAATCTTGCAGCGCCGCGTAAAGGTCGAACCCCGGTACCGAGCGAGCCGAGCCGACTGCTCGCCCGTTGCTTTGCGTCAGGATGACCGAGGGTCGGTGGAAAGTCTCCGTCATGCGGCTGGCCGCGATGCCGATGATACCTTTGTGCCACGAAGGGTCAAATAGGACAATGCTGCGCTTTTGTTCCCAATCGGGTGTTTCCGTGAAGCGGCGGCGGGCTTGGTCGGCCATAGCGTAGTCCACTTCGCGGCGCTCTTTGTTTCGGTGCACAAGTGTTCCAGCGTGGTTGAGTGCGCTATTGCGCTCGGCGGCCAACAGCAATCGCACGGCATCCCGCGCATCGCCCAGCCGGCCTGCGGAGTTGATGAGCGGCCCCAAGCCAAATACTACATCGGCGACAGTCAGGGGCAGCGGGCGGTTGATACGTTGCATGAGTGCCCAAAGGCCAGTGCGGGGCGAGCGGTTGAGCCGTTGAAGGCCGAAACGGGCGAGTGCGCGGTTCTCTCCGACCATCGGCACGATGTCGCACGCAGTACTGACGGCCACGAGGTCGAGCAAATCATCCAATTCTTCCGAAGGGGTGTTGTGATGCATTGCCAGTGCCTGTGCCAGTTTGAAAGAGATGCCACAGCCACTCAGTTCCTTGAAAGGGTAAGGGCAATCATCGCGCTTTGGGTCAAGATTGGCTACTGCTTCGGGCAGCCCCCCCTCTGGAAGATGGTGGTCGCAGATGATGTAGTCAATGCCGTACCCCTTTGCCCGCCTTATTGCTTCATGGGCCTTAATGCCGCAATCCATCGCCACCACGAGCGTGGCCCCGGTCTCGCGGGCATATTCCACGCTGGCAAGGCTCACGCCATAACCTTCCTTTTCCCTGTCAGGCAGGTAATAGTCTAAATTTTGATAGAAATTTGATAGAAACGCATACATCAGCGCCACGCTGGTGGTGCCGTCCACATCGTAATCGCCATAAAGCAATATGCGTTCGTTTCGGCGAAAAGCCTCACTTAGCCTATGCACTGCCGCATCCATGTCTTTCATCAAAAAAGGATTGTGCAAGTCGGAAAGGCTGGGGCGGAAGAAGGCACGGGCATCCTCGTAGCTGGTGATGCCCCGTTGGACAAGCAGCCGGCAAAAAATAGGGGCAATGCCCAACGCCTCTTGCAGCGATTGCGCGCGATGCTCGTCAGTGGGGGTGAGTTGCCAGCGGGGCGATTTCATGTGAAGGCGGGGTGTTGATGAATCGGCGGCTAAAATAGGCCTTTTTCGGCAAATTCTTCTGCGCGTCTGGAGATTTAAGGTAGATATAGTCAACGCAAATCAGCCCCGTCCGCTTCACTTGGCCGGGCAAGCCCCTGAGTACTGGGTCTGACAAGGTGGTTTTGAACGAACGGTGCTCGCAATCCTTTGGAAATCATGCAAATCAATCAAGGAAATCCCTGTCTTGCCAACGGGCAGATTCAAATCCTCTTTAATCTGGGTATATACCTCGCGCCGCCAAATTTTGGGCATGGCTGCAATCGCAATCTGTTCAGAATCATGTAGAGCGAGCATGGTGAACTGACAAATCCTAGCGAATCAAGGCAAACATCGGGTTTCTTGGCTGATGCAAGGCCGTTGGCTGGCTCCAATCCTGTTCATCCTACCAAGAAACAATTCCAACAAAACCTGTCAATCTTGTCAATCCTGTCAAAAGACCACTCCAATTGAATCCTGTGAATCGCTTGGGAGCATAAGCCAGCAAATTTTGTATTTGCAAAAAATTTGCACCTGTCCTGTTTTAATGTTCGCGCTGCTTCCGACCTTTGCGCATGGAAACGAAGAAAATAACTGCCGAATCAAAATTCCTCGGCGAGTCGCTCACCTACGACGACGTACTGCTCGTCCCTGCTTACAGCGAAGTCTTACCAAGAGAAGTTGACATCTCAAGCCAGCTCACGCGAGGCATTCGACTCAATGTCCCTATTGTCTCTGCCGCCATGGACACCGTGACGGACAAAAATCTCGCAATTGCCATTGCCCGGCAGGGAGGTATCGGGATGATTCATAAAAACATGAGCATCGCAGACCAAGCGGATCAAGTGCGGGCGGTGAAACGCTCCGAGGCCGGGATGATTATTGACCCCGTCACCCTGCACCCCGATGCGCGTATCAGCGAGGCGCTGGATTTGATGAAAAAATACAGCATCGGCGGCATACCAGTCACTGACCGCAGGGGCAAACTCGTGGGCATTCTCACCAACCGCGACCTGCGGTTCGAGACTGACCGCAACCGCTTTGTGCGCGAGCTGATGACGAAAAAAAACCTCGTGACCGCGCCACTCGGCACCACGCTGGAGCAAGCCCGCGACATTCTCCAATTTCGGAAAATCGAAAAATTGCCTGTGGTGGATGACAAATTCCACCTTGTTGGGCTTATCACCTACAAAGACATCATGAAAGGGGTGAATTTTCCCCATGCGTGCAAGGATTCCTTTGGTCGCCTTGTGGTGGGTGCTGCGGTGGGCGTCACTTCCGATGTGGAGGAGCGCGTGGCAGCCTTGGTCAAAGTCGGCGTGGATGTGGTGTGTGTGGACACCGCTCATGGTCATTCACGCGGCGTGTTGGATGCGGTGAAACACCTGAAGAACAAATTTCCCCAGCTGCAAATCATCGGCGGCAATGTGGCTACGGGAGAAGGTGCCAAGGCTTTGGTGGATGCTGGCGCTGATGCCGTGAAGGTTGGGGTAGGGCCGGGCAGCATCTGCACCACGCGCATTGTGGCAGGCGTGGGCGTTGCACAACTATCGGCCATTTTCAATTCGGCGCAGGCGATTCGAGGCTCTGGGGTGCCTATTATTGGCGATGGTGGAATTCGCTACACAGGCGACATCGTGAAGGCATTGGTAGCAGGGGCGAGCACTATCATGGCGGGTTCTTTGTTTGCAGGCGTGGAGGAGTCTCCCGGCGAGACCATCATCTATGATGGGCGCAAATTCAAATCCTATCGTGGCATGGGTAGCCTTGGCGCTATGCAATTAGGCTCTAAAGACCGCTACTTTCAGGATGTGGAAGACGATATCAAGAAATTGGTGCCCGAAGGCATCGAGGGCCGCGTGCCTTACAAGGGTACGTTGCAAGAGGTGATGGTTCAGTACATTGGCGGCTTGAGGGCCGGCATGGGCTATTGCGGTGCCGCGACGGTGGCAGAGTTGCAGGAAAAAGGCCGGTTCGTCAAAATCACCAATGCTGGCATGACAGAAAGCCACCCGCACAACATCATCATCACGCGAGAATCGCCCAACTATTCAAGGAGTTGAGGCACGCGGTCTATTGGTGTTTTACCAATTCTTCGTTTTCCACCCGACCGTCCATGAGGTGCAAAATGCGATTGCCATAGTGCGCGTTTGCCTCTGAATGCGTGACTTGAATGATGGTCACGCCATCTTCCTCGTTCAGTTTTTTGAACACTTCCATGATTTCTTTGGCTTGCTGACTTTGCAGGTTGCCCGTTGGCTCATCGGCCAGAATGAGTTTGGGGTTGCCAATCAAAGCACGAGCAATGCCGACGAGTTGTTGTTGCCCCCCCGACAATTGGTTGGGGAACAGGTCCTTTTTTGCCACGATATTGAACCGGTCAAGTATGTCGGCAATGCGGCTTTTTCGCTCGGAGGAGGGTACTTTTTTGTAAAGCAAGGGGGTTTCAAGGTTTTCATAAACCGTCAAATCGTCAATCAGGTGATATGCCTGAAACACAAACCCGATGTATTGTTGATAGAGCTCGGTGCGTCGGCGCTCATTGAATTTGTGTACCGCCTCACCCAAAAACCAATACTCGCCCGCCGTCGGCTCGTCGAGCATTCCCAATATGTGAAGCAGGGTGCTCTTGCCGCTGCCGCTCGGCCCCATGATGCTCACAAATTCTCCCTCAGCGATTTGGGAGGTCACATATCGCAGGACGTAGGTCTTGAGTGCGCCATTTTGATAATACCGTTCGATATTCTTGAGTTCGAGCATATATTGTTGTCGTCATTGAAAAAGCGCAGCCGCTACGACCCACCAGCCGCGTATGTTTGGATAAAGACGGCTGACTAACAGGCTGGTTAGACAGTATGGGCTGAAGGAATCGGTCGGCTGCGATGTTGCGTTGGGAGTAGTTTTTGTGTTTATTCTTTGGTATATGTTCAAACGTGAAAATTTTCCGTCACCACCTTTCCATCGAATAGATTGACAATGCGGTGTGCGAATCCCGCGTCGTGTGGCGAGTGTGTCACCATGACAATCGTAGTGCCTGCTTGGTTGAGTTGGGTCAGCAAGTTCATCACTTCGAGGCCGTTGGTGGAGTCCAAATTACCGGTCGGTTCGTCTGCGAGAATCACTTTGGGGTTGGCGACGACCGCGCGGGCAATGGCCACGCGTTGCTGCTGACCGCCCGACAGTTGTTGCGGGAAGTGGTTGCGGCGGTGCATGATATTCATGCGCTCGAGCTGTCCTTCCACTTTTTTCTTGCGTTCGCTGGCGGGTGTTTTCAGGTAGAGCAATGGCAGCTCGACGTTTTCATACACCGTGAGCTCGTCAATGAGATTGAAGGACTGAAACACAAAGCCAATGTTGCCCTTGCGCAGATTGGCGCGGTTGCGTTCGCTCATTTTGGCTACTTCTGTGCCGAAGAAGTGGTACTCGCCTTCGGAGGGGTTGTCAAGCAGGCCGAGGATGTTGAGCAGGGTGGATTTGCCGCAGCCGGAAGGCCCCATCATGGCGACAAACTCGCCGGGTTGAATTTCGATGCTGACCCCATTGAGGGCTGTCGTTTCCACCTCGTCAGTGGTGAAAATCTTGTGCAGATTGACTGTCTTTATCATTGTTGAATTATTGACTTGATGGTTGATGAGGGTTGATGATGGTTGATGAGGGTTGATGAGGGTTGATAATCAACCTTAATCAACCCCCATCAACCCTTGCCAACTTTTATTATTGCAAATTTAAAATGTCCTTGTCCCCAAAGTTGGCGTACGAGCTCGTAATCACCTGTTCGCCCGGCTCCAAACCACTAAGCACCTCGTAGAATTGAGGGTTTTTTCGACCCAACGAGATTTTTCGTTTTTCGGCTCTGGAGCCAGTGCTATTGAGCACATATACCCAATTGCCACCCGTATCGCTGAAAAATCCACCCGTGGGTATCAGAGTGGCCTCTGCTGGTTTTCCCAATTGCAGGCGGACAGGCACTGATTGGCCACGCCTAATGCCATCGGGTATTTTTTTGTCGAAAGTCATGTCCACTTGAAATCGGCCATTGCGGACTTCCGGGTACACTTTGCTGACGATAAGTCGGGTGGTGGCCCCACTAAAGTCGAAAGAGCCTTCCAGACCGGGGAATATTCGCGAGATGTAGTGCTCATCCACCTCTACCCTCATTTTGAAGCCGTTGAGGTCGTCTATCTGGCCGATATTCTGACCGGCGGTGATGCTGGCCCCGATTTCGACATCCACCCGTGAGAGCAGGCCTGACACGGGTGCCTTGACGGAAAGATTGTCGAGATTTTGCTTCATCATTTTGAGGTTGAGGCGGGTACGGTCCAAGGTGCCTTCCAACTGCTTGATTTGCACAAGACTGTTTTCTTCTTGGAACTGCTGGTTTTCGACTTCGATTTCGCGTTGTTTCACCAGGCGCTCGTATGTGATTTTGGTGCGTTCGTATTCTTGCAGGCTTACCACTTTGTCCGAGTACAGCTTGCAGTTGCGGTCGTTGTCGGCTTTGGCTTGCTGAATTTGGAAGTCCAATTCCGCAAGGTTGCGGCGCAGCGCGAATTTGTCTTGTTTCAGCCGAAGCCGAGTGTTTTCCAATTCATTGATTAGGCGATACATTTCCGTTTCCCGGTTGACAAAATCCATCGTGAGGCGCTGATTCTCAAGTTTCAGAATCAAATCGCCCTGTTTCACCGATGCGCCACCATCCAGAAGTTTTTGTGCCACATAGCCCCCTTCTATGGCATCGAGCTGGTAAGTCTTCAGGGGTTGCACCACCCCCGTGACGACGATAAATTCGTCGAATACACCACGCTCGACTTTCGACACCGTTATTTTTTCACGGTTCACGTTGAGGCTGCTCTGTTTCCCGGCAAAAGCGATGCTATACACCGAGAATACAGCAAAAGCCAATGCCGCGATGCCTATGCCTATGCGCTGAGGCGTCCATTTTTTCTTTTTGATTGGTCTGTCCACTTGCGAAATGATGGATGGATGAAAAATGTGTGTCGGAACAAACGTTCTCCACCTTCAAATTCAACCTTGTGCCAAAATACTAAAGTGCTGTAAATCAGATTTTTCATTGAAAGCCTTCGGAATCACATTCGTCCAATTGCGAACGCGGGTGTCCGAAAATGAACACTTGGCACATACTGTAAGCACTCAAATTTTTTCACAGAAATCCTTTCACAGAATACGAGGATAAAGTTGTTTAGCAGGGCTAAAGTCACAGCCATTCTCGGTTTGTAAGAGGTGTCATCTTATGAGAACGAAAAAGGTGACATCTCGACCTGTTTTTGAGATGTCACCCCTCCATTCTTCCGGGACGACACCTCAGAACCTGACAAAGCGAGAATTGCTGCTAAAGTCACCTTTATGTTAAGATTATACTTTATTCGTCCGAGTTTCAAAAACTGAATCTATTTTTAACACACAAAAACCACCGAACTTTTTCATTGAATTTCTCACCAAAATTTTTTCAAAGGGTACACATTTTTTCAGGTAAAAACCCAGTCGAAGTTCTTTGACAATTCGGAAAAGAAGTTAATGACGCAGTCGCAGTCGTTCCTGATGGCCAGTTGTGCGATTGCGATGGGGCCTATTTTGGGCAACCTGTCCTTTCGAACGATGACCTCGAGCCTTTCGACTGGCTCTTTTTCCTTGATGAACACCCCCATGCAAAAACTGAGGACGAAGGAGAAAGCGGCCACGATGATCAGGTTTGCCAGTTTTTTGGGACATTTCAGCCGTGTCTTGTGGAGGTAGAAGCCGGCAGACTTGAGGTGCTTGAACAAGGTTTCGATCTTGAACCTCCGTTTGTAGTAATGGCAGGCCTCGTGGCCCAGTTCGAGGTTGGTCAACAGGAACAGGGGCTTTGAGTGCCCTTTTCCGCGCCAGTACACCGCGTTTGCCAGCGGCAGGGCGCCCCCGATAAAGCAAATGCTGCGGGTGGTACGCAAAGAGTCGAAGCGTGCGACCTCGCCGTCAAAGTCGATGAGGCGGTCCGAGGACGTCCTGACCACGAACAGCCAACCGTTCTCCACACACCACTGCCGCAGGCCCTGACCGTCAAACTCCCCGTCGCCCAAGAGCACGATCCTGAAGCCCGGCGGACAAAAGTGGGCGACCATTTTGACCAGGTCGGTGTGCATCTCCTCTGGGAAATGCCCCTTTTCCCCCTTTTTGACCACCCAAGCCACCGGAATGGCAAAGCCTCGGCACATGACCGAGAGCATCAACGTCGTGTTGGCCGAGCCCGTCTGGCTGCCGTCCATGACCAGCACGAGCTCGCCCTTGTCCGCCAAGCCCAGCAAAAAGTACTGGGCGAAGGGCAGGTAAAAGGTCTGCCAATCGGTCCACTTGTTGCCCAGCCAACGCTTGGCCTGCTGCAACAGGCTGGACTTCTTCCTCGCCCGGTAAGCCTCCGTGGCCTCGCTCAAACTCTCCAAACGACAGTGCCCGTTGCGCACGCAGGCTTGGATCAGGCTCGCCATCAGGCAAACACGCCTGGACAATTGGCCGCTGCTGGACCCGGGTATGACCCTGTGTAAAAAATCGAGAATATCTTTGTGGGCGCTTCGGCGCATATGGAAGGGGGGATTTTGATTAGGAACCACAAATTTTCCCTCCATTTTTCTTTTCCGACTTTTCAAAGAACTAAGCCCGGTTTCTTAACCGGAAAATGTGTACCCTTTCAAACAAAATTTTCATTCTATGATTACTTCTCGCTGTCTCCGCCAAACGATTTCTGCCCCCCCCCCCGAACAGCCAACATTTTAATTTTGCCAGCTTTACTGCTTGCGCTCGGTTTTCTCACTTTGCCCTCAGAAATGCCTGCCCAAAACTGCAATTGCGCGAACGGCATTAACCTAACGGGCACTTCCATTTCGCTCAATGCACTTGTCAATGCCAGCACATTGCCGCCGGGTATCTACAATGGCCCGTGTATCTCCGTGCCTGCCAACGCAACGCTGACCATTGACATTCCTTATCAATTTTCGAGCACTATCATCAACTTGGGAGCAAACTCGCAAATCCTCGTCGCCGCACCGAACAAACTTACCGTTTCCAACAATTCGGTGCTGCAAGGCTGTGGTTCTTTATGGCAGGGCATTACCCTTGCCCCCGAAACGCTCAATCCTTTGGCGATTCCGGGAGGCCAGTTGGATATGTCCCAAAGCACCTTGCAAGGTGCAGAAGTTGGGATATTCGCTCAAAACCAGTCAAAAATCAGGCTTGTGGACAATACATTTAACAACAATTACATCAGCCTACGCGTAACGGGCTTCGTGCCTTTCGTCAACTTCGGAAATCCAGCCGAATTTGAAGACAATGTGTTCACCGCCGACGCAAATTACATATCACCCTCTTACGATGCGGCGACTTCACCGCTCACGGCGATTCACTTCAACCATGCCACCACGTTTTTCATAGGACAAGACCTCGCCAACCCGTCGACAGTCGTCAACTCCATCAGAAGCGTGAGGCGTGGCATCATGGCAGACAATTCTTTCGGCTTGGGCTTCTACGGTCTTCATATTTCCGATTTGACTGGCATCCTCGCGTCGCCAGCCCAATCGAACCAAGTAGGCATTCGGATAAATAACTGCCGCAACATCAACGTGAAATACTGCACCATGACGGGAGCAACAACACAAACTTGGGTTTGGCACGGGATAGTCACCATTGGCAACAGCGGCCATAAGCAAATTTACCATGACAACAACATCGAGGCAAGAGGAACTCGGGCTATTTATGTGGAAAATTTGCCCTTCCCAGCTACGGAAGTGGATATGCAAAACAACCATGTTTTTGCCAACCAAGAATGCATTGAGATACAGGGATTTGCCAATGGCACCGGGAACAGACTTTTCTTGCACAAGAATACACTGACCCCCAGAGTTGGTCGTGGCTTTAATCTCCAAAACATCACTGCCCCATACCTGATAAGCGACAACACTATATCAACTGGGTCCTCGAACACCCTTGCCCTTGGATTTATTTTCCAATGCAATGGTCGGGGTGAGGTCTTCCGCAACAATTTCAACATGATTACCAATATCCCATACACCTCTATTTTCTCAGTCGGCTTGTCCAACAATTGCAAAATATACGAAAACACGTTTTATGGCGATGCGTCCAACCAGTCTGGGTTGTTTGACACAGGCATATTAACAGGCAATTGCACCAATCTTATCTATTGCTGCAACTTGTTGGACAATACTACATACGGGGCGGTATTCAGTCTCTCCAACAACGACGTAAAGTTTACACTACCCTGTACGGCACACACGATAGCGCCCTCTACTTCTATCCCGCAGCTGCCCTCAACGCGCAGCTCAATACTGGCAACAACTGGGCTGGAGCAACCACTTCGCTTGATGCTTACTACCCTGGGCCGCTTGGGCAAGCGCAATTCAATGCTCCATTTAGGACCAACCCTGCCAACATCAACGCCTCAAAAATATCGCCGATGGGGTGGTTCATTCTACAAGGCAACGACCCCTCCTGTTCCGAAACAAGCACCGTCTCTTGTGACGACTTGGAGCTGCCAACGGGCTATACGGAGCTCACGCCCGATGATTTGGCAGGTCTTGCGCCTGTTGGTCAAAGCAATGAGTACGTCCTGCGTTTCGAGCAAAAACGCCAGTTCTACCGCAAACTAAAAGAAAACCCGGCCTTGACGAGTTGGAATACTGACGTGGGCAACTTTTACAGCACCTCGCAGAGCAACATCGTAGGCGCGATACACGAAGTGGACGAAGCTTGGCGCAACCTGTCCAAGGCATCCGCGACCGTCAGCACAAGCTATGAGGCGCTCTTGGGCCAGTTGGATGATTTGAACGAAGCGGTGGCTGATGTTTACGCGACCTACCCCGGCGCCTCGCCTGCCGAACAAGCCGAAATGCTCGAAGACCTGCGCGAATGGACGACCCAAATGCTGGAAATCGAGGCAGACATCCGCGACCTGTCGGAACAAGAGTTGGATGAGCGCAGCGAAAGGTTGGATGCCTTGCTGACATTGAACAATGCTTTGAGTGATGCCGAAACATGGGAAACGGAAGAAAAAAGCATCAACAACCTGTTTTTCCGGTATCTGGGAGGACTGATTGACACCTTCACCTCTACGCAGCGAGACCAAATAGGGACGTTGGCGGAAGAATGCCCGCAGTTTTATGGGGCAGGTGTTTACAAAGCCCGCTTTTTGAGGGAGCAGATAGAAGGCTTCTCCCGCCATTATTTTGAAAATCACTGTGTCGGCGAGGAAGAGCGACTTGCGCTCAGCCAAGAGGATGCCGAAGGACAAGCTTTTGTCGTCCTGCCCAACCCAGCTTCCGACCGGGTTTCGGTGCGGCTTCCTCAGAACTATCCCCATGTTGCCTCGATTGAAGTGCGAAGCCTCGACGGGCTTGCCTTATCCACACAAAAGTGTCGCGTTGGGGGCCGTGAACAAACCATTGATGTCTCGGCCATCCAACCCGGTGTCTATTGGCTGACCCTACGCTCTGAAAACGCAGTCTTGCTGAGCGCCAAACTGGTCATTATCCGATAAACTAATTTTTTCCACCCAGCCACACGGGCAGGTCGCATGACCTGCCCGTGTGCGTTTATCTTTTTCTGCCATGAAAAGACAACCACTCTATTTCCTGCTTTTGATATCCCAAATCACGCTTGCTCAAAAAGAAGACTACAACTGGATTATGGGGACTGGCAGCACCGACCCTGACAGCTCATATAAACTCAACTACATATCTTTTGGAGAAGACACTTTCAAAGCTGAATTACTGTATCAATCCATACCATTTTTTGGCTCTGCATCCATAGTGTCTGATTCTGCCGGGGCATTGATTTGTTATACAAATGGTTTGAATCTGTATAACAATCAACATAGGTAGTGTCATTTTATGAGTGATATGTTGTAGTTGTAGACGAACAAATGGAGGTACAGTTCGTGCATTTCATCGGATTTTGAAAAGGATAGCGTTTTTCTGACGAATCGACAAATTCTCTGGCGAAGGGTGTTGTTCCAGCGTTCCACATGAGAAGTTTCCCCGGATTCTTTTCCCACCATCTTGTGTTTGCCTGTATCAATAACCGCGGCGTATGCCTCCCAAAAATCGCTGAACGTTCGGCATTTTCGATATTCAGGCGGAATCAGTTCCCAAAACCGCCGACAAGATTGTTCGCTTCGGTCGCCGATGAAAAAAGAGACAATTTGACGTGTTCTGCGGCAAAGTGCTATCCAAACCCAGCGTTTAAAGTCTTTGCAATAGACAAAAGACCATAATTCATCCAGTTCGAGAACGTCTTTTTTCTTGGCCGGAAGCAACGTGGTCACGATGTCGGGAAGGGACTGCGCTTTTTTTTTATCCACCTCAGAGCCGTTTGGTGACTGATGCCAAAGGTTCTGGCAAGACCCCGTGACGAACTGCGTTCTTGGGCCGCCCTGACGACCATTTCTTTAAATTCCTCGCTTTTCCGAAGCGTTTGAAACACCCCGCCGAAGCCGCAAGCCTTGCATTTGTACTTCGGATTGCCTGATGCGTTCGACCCGTTTTTCACAATGTGTTCAGAGCCACATTTATGGCAGCATTTTACATCTAATACCATTTCATAAAGTTTGACGCAAAAATACCAAATCACCCCCAAAATGACACTACCTCAACATAAAATCATGCAGAATGGAAATGGCTTCCAATCCAGTACACAGTATCCATTCGGTTATCCCTTAAATCAGGGTGTTTTGATTTTGCCTTTCCCAGATACTGCCGGTTTCTACATGATGATAGATGGCATTCATAAGAATATCGTGATAGATGTTGCAACAGAAAGATTGCGTTATTCAATAATTGACATGAATTGGAATAGTGGAATGGGTAAAGTCACGGAAAAAACACTAACGATTCCAAACTCAACTGACACCCTCAATATCGGTCATTTAAGCGCCGTCAGACATGGTAACGGAAGGGATTGGTGGATATTGACGATGAAATTTGAATCAAATATTTTCAGAAGGTTCCTTTTGTCAGACCAAGGAATAAACGCTGTGGGAGAACAAACCATAGGCGAGGCCGTCCCGAATAGCGTAGGTTATTCAGCCTATTCGCCTAACGGAGAGTGGTATGCTCATTACAACGCTTATGGGCATAGCTCTAACCCCAAAGCTTCCGTTCATTTTTATCGTTTCGACCGCTGCACCGGTCTTTTGCGCGACGCGCACTACAAGTTTTATCCCGGTGTAGAATCGTACGGTGGGGTGGCATTTTCGCTCAACTCTCGATACTTGTATGTGTCGAAATACACCAAAATATTCCAGTACGACTTGGAAACGCCAGATATTCTTGCTTCCGAACAAGTAGTGGCCGAATACGATGGTTTTTTGGATGGCAACGGTGTGCCAACACGGTTTTACGGCCTGTTGCTTGCCCCGGATGGCAAAATCTACGGCAACATCCCCAACTTCAACTCGCGCTATATCCACGTCATTGACCAACCGAATTTGGCCGGCGATTCTTGTAATGTCATACAACACGCTATCTTTTTACCGGCTGACAATTTCGGCACCTTGCCCAACCTGCCTTACTACCGGCTCTATGAGGCCGAAGGTAGTCCTTGCGACACGCTGGCTGTTACCACACATTGGTTGCCACCCGTCGCCGCGCCCAACATTCGAGTGTGGCCCGTACCCGCCGCCGACGTGCTGCACTTATCTGCGGAAGGCGGGTGGACAGAGCCGTTAACACTACGGTTGTACGATGCCTTAGGAAGGCTGACTCTTTCGGTGGAGGGGCTTCGTGTGTCGCCCTACGCGCAAGTCAACCTAAGCGAGCTCTCGGCAGGAGCATATTTCTTCACGCTGACGCGGCAGGACGGGACATTGGTGAAAACTGGAAAGGTTGTGCGAACGAGGTAAAAATCAAATTCCCCCAATAAGATTGTGTTCATCCTTGAACGCGGGTGTCCGAAAATGAACACTTGCCCGAAAAAAATGCTTTCATTTGCACACCCTTAGTGGCGGGCATTGTCTTTGCGGCAGTCGAGCCGTTGGCCATCAATGTAGCGCCAAAGAAGCCTATGTCAAAAAGCAAACGGCGAAAAGCGACGGACCATGGAAATGAACGAAGCTAATATCCTTATCGTGGATGACAACCCCGGCGTGCTCAGCGCGGGCAAACTGTTTTTGAAGCGTCATTTTGCCGAGGTGGATACCACCCGCGACCCAGAGGACATTCCCGGATTTATGAAAGAAAATCGGTACTCCCTCATTTTGCTCGACATGAATTTTGGCCGAAGCGCCAAAAATACGGGGCAGGAAGGATTCCACTGGTTGAGCAGGATTCTCGAACTCGACCCATCGGCGGTGGTGGTGCTTATCACGGCTTATGGGGATGTGGAACTGGCGGTGAAAGCCATCAAAAATGGGGCAACTGATTTCGTGCTCAAGCCCTGGGACAATGACAAACTCTTGGCCACCCTCAACTCAGCCTTGAAGTTGAAAGCCAGTCAGGATGAAAACAATCAGCTGAAATCCAAGCAACTGGGGCGAAATTTGGCCGAGCAGCGCGATATGCCGGAAATCATATTCCGAAGTCAGGCCATGCAGCAGGTATTTGAAACGGTGCAGCGCGTGGCCGAGACGGATGCCAATGTGCTGTTGCTTGGTGAGAACGGGACGGGCAAGGACTTGATAGCGCAAGCCATCCACGCGCACAGCCGTCGGGCGCAGGAAAATTTTGTGAAGGTGGATATGGGGGCGCTGACCGAAACTCTTTTTGAAAGCGAGTTATTCGGTCATGTGAAGGGAGCGTTTACCGATGCTCGCGACGACCGCCCCGGCCGATTTGAGGCTTCTGATGGAGGCACTATTTTTCTGGACGAAATCGGGAATCTGTCCCTCGGCCAGCAAGCCAAACTACTCACCGTGCTACAGAATCGAACCATTACCCGTGTCGGCTCCAACCGGGTGCGCCCCGTGAATGTGCGCGTCATCGCCGCCACCAACCAAAACCTGTTCGAGGCGGTGAAAAATCGGACATTTAGGCAGGATTTGCTCTACCGAATCAACACCATAGAAATTCAAATCCCCCCATTGCGCGAACGCGCCGACGACGTTGAGCCGTTGGCCCATCATTTCCAAAAAGTATTCGCTCGCAAATACAACCGGCCTGTAAGTGGTCTAAGCGCTTCCTTGCTGAAAGAAATGCTCCGCTACCCGTGGCCCGGCAATGTGCGCGAATTGCAACACGCTGTGGAACGGGCCGTCATCATGGCGAAAGGGGAGAAACTACAGCCCGAGGACTTTTTCTTCCGGCAGGCTGATGCGGATGGCAACAATTTGGATTTGCCGACGATGAATTTGGATGAAGTGGAAAAGCAGCTGATAACCAAGGCTTTGCAGAAGCATCATGGCAATATCACCGAAGCGGCAGCGGAGCTGGGCCTCACACGCGCCTCACTGTACCGACGTCTGGAAAAATATCATCTTTGATGCCTTTCATTCAGCGACAACAAATTTTTGCATCACCGCAACATCACCTGCTTGCAACCGGATGAAGTAGGCGCCCCTCGTCCAGCCTTTCAAGGAAAAAGTCCATCTGTGCTCACCAGAAGCCAACTTTTCAGGAGACACTTGATGGGCCAACTGACCCACAGCGTTGAATATGGTGGCCGAGACCTCAGAAGAGTTGTTGAGACTGAATGTGACGTGAAGTATATCCGAGCTTGGGTTGGGGTAAAATCGCAACTGGATAGGCTCGGCGGCGGGGCGAAAGACGGAAGAGATGCTGGCCACCTCAAATCCGCGATGCTCCACGGCTCCGAACTCGCCCCCTGAAATCAATGGTATCACAGGGTTGTTGGCATTGAAAATTCGGTAGTAGCCGTTGCCGTAGTTGCAGCAAATTCCATCGCCATAAGCATCCACAAAAAGAATAGAGTAGCACCCATCGCCGGGCAGGGCGAGTGTTTTGTTGATGAGCGTATTGTTGTTGTAGGAACCCGGGCCGGGCAATGTCAGCCCAAGCCTACCGCCGCCGTCAGGCCCCACGTTGCTGTTTCCTCCTTTGTGAAGCACCGCCCCTTGCTCGTCGCGAAGTTCCCAATAGGTCTCTGCGCCGAAATCGTCGGTTTTTATTTTTAGGATGATTTGTGTGGTGCTGAAAGTGGATGCCGAGGCGTAATGGTCGAAATATATATTGTTGGAAAAATCGTCGTCGCCTACCAGGCCATTGATGGAGGCAATCGTGGTTTTCAAAACACCAGGGCCAGAGAGCGTCATCGAATCAAACTCGATGATAGCTTCGTCATATTGCGGCAAATAGCCCTGCCACTGCTTGGTCTGCTGCAACAAATCATTCCAATGCAAGGTGAGCGATGCTTGGGTCAGTGGGTTGGTGCCGAGATTGACCAAAGCAAAAGACGGCGCGACACCCAACGATTGGCAAACTTCCCGCTGCGCGGTGCCAACTGTGTAATTGTAAATGCCTGCATTGTTGGTTCCTGCGGCAACCGGACATTCGAGCGCCTTCTCCCACAAAGCCTCAACGTTTGACTGACCTACTTGATAGACCCTCTTGTTTGGACAAACAATGAAGATGGTCGGGTAGTAATTGACCTGAAAACTATCCGCGAGAGCGGCGTTGTCAATAAATGGAAAAGAAGCGCCACCCACCCAATTGCCCAATGAAAAGCTGCTGCATCCCTGCTGACCACTGAGACATTCGGCATTGGTATTGGGGTCGCTTTCCACGAACAAGACTTGCAGCATATTGCTTCCTTCTGGCCCGTGCGTCTGAAAAAGTTGCTGCAAAACTTGGCTGTTATGGTAGGCCCAACAAGGGTGACACCACGTCGCACCAAAAACAAGCAGAACGATTTTGCCTTGTTCAAGCAGCCCGTGCAAATGCCAAGTCTGGCCTTTGATGTCTTGAGTGGTGAAATCCGGTGCTTGACTACCGGGCGGCAATTGTGCCGAAAGCCGAAGGCTTAGCGAGAAGAGGAGGAGCAGAATTGCCAGCCGAGTGTTCATGGTATATTGCGTCAAATTATTGTCCACTTTTTGCGAAAACGCATTAGGCTGAACAAAAATAGGCAAGGGAAACAGCGCAGCGACGTACCTTTGTGAAAATTTTGTGAAACCTGCCAACCAGCGACATTTTGCTTATGAAGAACTTGCTCTTTACACTCGTTTTCTCCCTTTTTACCGCCTCTTGGGTGCTCGCCCAATCGTTCACCATCACCCCCGATACAGTCACAGTATTTGCTACCCCCGACATTTTTGATGTGGAAGCACACAACGAGATGACCAACATGACCAACAATACCATCACCATCCGATGGGAGCGTACCATCCTCGTCAACCCGGGCAATTTGGACGTTCAGGTTTGTGACCCCATTCTCTGCTACGCCCCATTTGTGGATACAAGGACATTCCCGTTGGTGGGCGACACCACAATCACCATGATTATCCACCTGCTCAACCCAGAGGAGCTAGACCCTTACAATGCCGTCGTGCAAATGGTCTATACCGATGTGGACAACCCGAGCAACACAAAAACCTCAATTTATGTGTTCAACATAGAAACCACCAGCACAAACAATCCCCAGCCCCTTGCCAATGTGAAGCTCTACCCCAACCCGGTGACGGAATACTTTTCGCTCGACAACGCCGAAGAAGTAGGCCGCGTGTTGGTGTTCGCCCGCGACGGACGTCAGGTCGCCACCTTCAATGCCGCCACCAACCAGACATACTCCATCGCCACCCTTCCGACAGGAGCCTATGTCGTTGCGCTTGAAAGCAAAAAAGGGCGCGTTTTCCAAGCGATTGAAGTCAAGAAGAACTGATTTTTTGCGCCTTTTGCCTATACAAACGAGGTCTTTGCCTATCATGGCAGAGGCCCCGTTTTGTTGTAGGCCAACCACTAAATGTTAAATAATGCCGTAGGCTCAAAAATACCAACCGCATTCACGTTTTTTGCCACCCCATAGAAAGATGGAAACAGCGGGCGCCGCAGCACGAAGTTTGTGATTTTAACCCGTTTGTGACAGGCAAGTGACAGAAAAATTTGTATCAAATGGCGCGTCATTTGCCTTATTCACCGCAAATAGTTGATTTTTCGGAAAAAAAACTTGACAGTTTTCAACCCTTTACTACTTTTGTGCGCCTCCTCCAGAATATCCAAGAGCCGAGTTACCCGACTCTAACAACCAGGAGCATCACCGGCGCAGACGTTTTTTCTCCCCTCCAAGAAAACCGTTTTTTAATCCAACATCCCCTGAACGTCCGCCGGACTGATTCGCAAAACACCGAGGCAACGCAATCATTATGATTCGCCTGGTAAACTCTAAATGTATGGGCAGGAAAGAAAAGTTCGTTTACAACATCCACACCTTAACCTACGAAAAAGTCGTAATCCCACTCAAAACCCGCATCCTACGAGCCTTCGGATTTTTCTCCGTCGTTCTTGTCACTTCCGCAGCGATGCTTGCCGTATTCTACTCGCTTTTTCCTTCTCCGCGCGAAAAAGAGCTGATACAGGAAATCGGGAAAATGGAATACAAATACAGCCAGCTCAACGGCCAATTAGACATGATGTCGAAGGTGTTGAGCAATATCCAACAACGTGATGCCAATGTCCACCGTGCTGTCTTCGGCATGGACCCCATAGACCAAGATGTTTGGACCGCAGGCATCGGTGGCCACGAAGCTCACCCCGAGCTCTCCGCATTCAAATATGGTGGAAAAACGCTGGGCGCCACCCTCGAAAGGGTGGATATGCTCAGCCGACAGCTGACGTTGCAAAGCAAATCATTGGATACCCTTCAGGATTTGGCGAACAACCAACAACAAATGCTTGCCTCCTTGCCAAGTGTAAAGCCCGTTCGGGAAGACAAGTTGCAGAAAAGCATTGGGACGCTTTCTGGATTCGGGTATCGTGTGCACCCTGTCTATAAAATCAGAAAATTCCACGCAGGGCTTGATTTTCCTGCGCGTGTTGGCACCGCCATTCAAGCTTCTGGCGACGGGGTAGTCGTCGAAAGCGGCTGGCACTCAGGCTATGGCAACTGCGTGAAAATCAAACACGGATACGGCTATGAGACCGTCTATGGACACATGAGCAAAATCATAGTGCGACCCGGCGAGCGAGTCAAAAAAGGACAAAAAATCGGAGAGGTTGGCGACACGGGCCTTTCTACCGCGCCACACTTGCACTATGAAGTTCACTACAAGGGCAATCCCGTCAACCCCATCAATTTTTGCATGGACAACCTGACCCCTAAGGAGTATCAGCAGATGGTGAATCAAGCCAACAGTGCCAACCAGTCGCTGGATTGATTTGAAAAACACTATGAACGATAGTTCTCCGACAGAACCATTCGGCCGTTGAGAGGACAATAAACAGCAGGAAGGGGTGCACGAAACGCATCCCTTCTTTTATTCTCCAAAACCGCAAGGAGAAACGCATAAAACCCCTCGACGAAAAAATCGCTTAGCACCTGACACCTGAACGAGGCGATTTTCCGTTTTGTCGTAACTTCACGCCCAAACAAAATCGTCACCACATACTCTTGAAACACTTCCTGCCACACTTCATTCAGGAAAACTTCCGCGCCGGGAACATGAAGGGCCACCTTCATGCCTTCACCATGTTTGTTGACCTCAGTGGATTCACTCGTCTGACGGAAAAACTGATGGCGGAAGGTTCGGAAGGTGCAGAGGAGATGTCTCGTATCCTCAACCACATTTTTCAGCCCACGGTAGAACTGGTCTATGAGCGAGGCGGATTCATCCCTTACTTTGCTGGCGATAGTTTCACGGCGATATTTCCTATTGCGCCCCAAAATCAATCGGTGGATGATGAACGTCAACTGGCTCTGACGGTCGTGCATACCGCGTGCGCCACGCTTCGGCGCTTTATGAGCGACCGCGAAGACGATGATTCTATGTTGTCCGAGCATCAGATAGGTATCAAAATCGGGCTTTCGGAAGGAGAGGTGGAATGGGGCATCGTGGGGCAGGGCCGCAAAGGCTATTATTTTCGTGGAGAACCCATCGAGGGCTGCTCTCAGGCGCAAGTGCTGGCTTGCAGTCTGGAAGTGGTGTCCGATGCCCGATTTTTGAAATACTTGGACCCCCAAGCTATCATTAGTGAATCGTTGGGCGATGGCTTCTTCAAACTCAATTTGGAGCATTTCGCCGCCAACATACCGCCTGTTGAATCCAACGCCACTAACAAGCGCCCTCATCCGGCATCCCCATCCTCAAAACAAGTTTTGCCTTCGCCCGACCCGGCCATCATGGCGGAGTTTCTGCCAAAAGAGGTTTTTGAAAACCCCGGTATTGGCGAGTTTCGCAACGTGGTAAGTGTGTTCCTTTCTTTTGAAGGGGTGGATACGCACGAGGCGCTCGACCATTTTGCCTCGGTGGTGCTTGGGCAGAGTGAGAATTTTGGCGGGTATTTCAAAGAAATAGACTTTGGCGACAAGGGAGGAGTCATGTTTTGCATCTTCGGTGCACCGGTTTCGTTTGAAAACAATTCGGAGCGCGCACTCGAATACATCGTAGCGATTCAAGACGACTTGAGGCACTTGGAGCAGCTTACAGGCGCTCGTTACCGCGCCGGCATTGCTTCCGGCACAGCATTCACGGGCGTGATTGGAAGCGGGGAACGCTGCCAATATGCCGCCGTAGGCGCTCGCGTCAATCTTGGCGCTCGCCTCATGATGAAGGCCGAATGGGGCGAAGTAATGACCGACGAAAATGTGCAGCGCAACCGCAATTTTAAGTTCACCGCTCGCGGCGAAGGATATTTTAAAGGTTTTGAGCAGGCTATTCCGACATTCGTGCTGACAGGACGCAATCTGGCCGGACGCACGAGCTTCTCCGGTGAGTATTTCGGACGTGAGACCGAACTGAAGACGTTGGTCGAATTCGCCACTCCTTTGCGCGAGCATCGGTTTTCGGGGGTCGCATTCGTTTTTGGAGAGGCGGGCATTGGGAAGAGCAGGATTAGCTACGAGTTTCGCAGACAGCTGCGCGAAAACATGGCAGTCACATGGTTTACTTGTCAAAGTGACCAGATTCTGCGCAAACCATTCAATCCCTTCATTTATTTGCTCAAAAACTATTTCGAGCAAAGCCCCGAAAACGACTCGACTCACAACCGCGAGCTGTTTGAAAACAACTTCCTCGAACTTCAATATGAGCTCACGGAAAGCCGACACCCGGAAGCCGATGCCGTGCGCCGGGAAATAGCGCGTACGCAAAGTGTGCTGGCGGCTATGGTCGGTATTCATTATCCCGGCTCGCTGTGGGAGCAGTTGGATGCACGCGGGCGCTATCAAAACAGTCTTTCGGCGCTTGCCAACCTTTTTGTGGCGGAGTCGCTGCTCCAACCGACGGTCATCGAACTGGAAGACACCCATTGGTACGACGAGATGAGCCGGGAGTTCTTGCAGCAATTTATCCGACGGGCGCGCAGCTATCAGATGATGTTCGTAGCGACCAGCCGATACGAGGACGATGGCTCCAAGTCATGGATTTTTCGCCCCTCCATGCTCGATGAGCTGGGGGTGCGCCATACCGAGGTAGATTTGAATTTTCTTTCGCCAGAGGACTTGAAAGCTTTTGCCGAAACTCGATTGGGCGGCACACTCCACCCTGACTTGCTTGAGCTGCTGCAACGCATGACTCAAGGCAACCCATTCTACATCGGGCAAATGGTGGATTACTTCACGGAGGCCAATTTGCTGAAAACCAGCGAAGGGGTGTTGCAGCTCAACAATGCGGCCGATTTTCAGATTGCCGACTCGGTCAAGACAATCATGATGGCTCGTATTGATAGGCTTAGCGGTCTTGTAAAAGAAACAGTAAAAGCAGCGGCTGTTATTGGGCGAGAGTTTGAGTTGCCCGTTTTGTCTGCCGTGATGGCTAAGCAAGAGGAATTTATTCGGGAGAATGGCGACCTTGAGATAGTGCTGAAAGAGCAAATTCAGACCGCCGAAAAATGGCAAATCTGGCACGCAATGAATGAGCTGCGCTACATTTTTCGCCACTCTTTGCTGCGAGAGGCGGCTTATGATATGCAATTGCGCACCCGCCTGCGCGAACTGCATCATCAGATTGCCGAAGCGATAGAACAACTCTACCCCAACTCGGAAGAGCGATTTGTGGATTTGGCGTTCCACTACGAGCAAGCGGAGGACGAACAAAAGACCAACAGGTTTTTGGAAAAAGCCGCTCGTTGGTCGCAGCGCAACTACCTGAACCGTCAGGCATTGAAGTTTTATCAAAAACTGATTGACAACCTCAAGGACAGTTCCAAAAAGAACAAAAAAACCATCAAGTTCTTGCTGCGCAAAGGAGCGGTAAACGAGCTCGTCGGTCAGTGGGACGAAGCCGAGCAAGACTACCGCGCCGCGCTTGACCGCGCCAAAAGCCTCAACGATTGGTACCTCATCGGGCGCAGCAATCGCCGCCTTGGCCAACTGCTAATGCTGCGCGGCAACTACGCCGATGCCAAAAAACACTTGGATGTCGCCGTCACCTGCTTCGAACTGGCCGACGACCAAGTGGGCATTGCGAAAACATATGGCAACCTCGGAACTTTCTTCTTCAGGCAGGGAAGCTACGACGCGGCGAAGAGCTGGTTTGCCAAAGCCATCGAAATAAACCGCTCCGTGCAGCGCGATGCCGAAAACGCCGCCATTGTCGCCAACCTCGGCCTCATTTTCATGAACCAAGGCCATTATGATGAAGGTGTCCGGTGGCTGGAGGAACAGCTCGACATTGCTGACCGGGCTGCCGACAAGCAGGGATTGATGACGCTCTACACGAACCTGGGTATCATTTACCTGGAAAAAGGTTCGCTCGACTCGGCATTGCTCTGTCTTGAAAAGGGACTGGCCCTTTCGGAAGAATTGGGCAACAAACTCTTCATGACTATATGCATCGGTTCGATTGGTTCCGTGTGGGAGAAAAAAGGCGATTACCCGAAGGCAATGCAGAACTTCGAGCGCGACCTCGTGCTTTGCAAAGAACTGGGCGACAAACAGGGCACCGCCATCGCCTGTGGCCTTATCGGCGACCTGCTATCCGTCATTGGCGACTTCGACCGTGCCATTGAATACCTGGAGCAAAACCTCCAACTTTCCCGCGAATTGAACTACAAGAAAGGCATTGCAAAGGCGCTCAACACGTTGGGCGATACTTGGTTCTACAAAGGTGACTACAAAAAAAGTATCGCCTTCTACAACGAGGCCATCGAACACGCCCGCGAAATGGGCAACAAATTGGTTTTGGGCTATTCGCTTATCGAAAAAGGCGTGGTGCACGTTCACGCAGGGGAGCTCTCCACCGCTCGTCAACTGCTGGAAGAGGGCCGCGATATCGCGCTCGCTTTGGGCAATTCGGAACTCACTTTTGGCGCTAACATACTGCGAGCACAAGTCATTCTTTCCGAAGGCAATCGCCAAGAGGCCATACGCCAACTCCAACAACTCATGGCACTCGCCCGCACGGAGCGCGAGGAGGCAGCAGTACACTTCGAGCTGCGCAGGGTGGCCGACCATCCCACACAACATCATCTAAAGGCACTGACGCTCTATCGAAACCTTTATGCTCGCACCCCCCAATATATCTACAAAGTGAGGGTGGAAGAGCTCGAAAAAGAGGTCAACACCTGACCTCTTTGCAGGGAATGCGCCCCCATTTCACCCTCCTTTTTTGAAAACCCTGATTTGGCGTACAAGATTTTTTGATTGCAATGGGCTGCAAAACAAGCGTTTACCATTTCAGCAAACCTGATTTTTACACAAAAACCGCCCAGCTCCGCCTGAATACTGCCATAATCTGTACTTGCCCACACCGTGCAACGACGGTCATTTTTGTTGAAAAAATGCACGTCGTTATGAAAAACTCAATTACAATTTTCCTGCAGCCCCTACCCCAAATTCAAAATATCCACACCAGCCATCTCAGCCTACTTGGATGGGATAAATTAGTCGCCGCCCTACTTCCGATACTTTTTTCGTTGGTTGCTTGCATCACCCTTCCCACGCCGGGCAAGGCGCAATACCAGTTGTTTCAAAAAAAAGTAGAGAACGCCCCCTATTCCCATATCTACCCGGCCAGCCAAGGCTATGTTTTGACTTCTTCTAATGGCATCGCTCTTGCTGACAACAACTTGAATTTTTATTGGAGGCGCAGCTTCGGCAGTTTCGCGTCAGGCACACAGTTGTTTCCAATAGGAACCCGCCCTGCGAGCACAGGTGGTTTTTTGGTGGCTGGCTATGGGCGGCAGGTGAGCCTTGCCAAGTTTGCCCCTATCATGACCGAAACGGATGCCTCGGGCAACCCCGTCGTCTCGAGGGTCTATGCACCATTTGGTTTGTCAGTTGGGGTCGAAACCACCATGCAGCTAGCAGTGCCGACAGCGGACGGAGGCTTCATCACGGGTGGTTGGCTTCAGAACAGTGGCGTGAATGGCCCAGAGCTGTACTTGCTTAAACTCGCTGCGAGTGGTGTCGTTCAATGGTCGCGGGGATATCGTTCCAATGGGACGGAAAATCTTACTGACATTCGACAGTTGCCCGATGGAAGTTACATAGTGGCTTTTACCATTGACAATGAAGTAGCGTTGGCAAAGTTGGATGCCAATGGTCAATCTCAATGGGGCTTGCGATATCAAACCGGGAAAATGAATTCGGCATCCGTGTCGCACGACCCTTCCACAGGGGGATATGTTGTCGTCTGTGGCGCGCACAGCATCTCCAATAGCCTGATTTTCAAAACCAATTCGATTGGGAGTGTAGCGTGGAGCAAGTTATATGCTCCTCCGACCATCGCCTCCACCGTGCAATTTCAGACAGTTCATGTGCGCTCCGATGGATACTTGATTGGCGGCACGTTCGCCTCCTCACCTACTGGTTCGCCACACTCCCAGCACGCTTTCATGTTGAAGACAGACATGGCGGGCATCATTCAATGGGTGAATCTTTATGCTCATGCGGGCAACAATCGCCTCGTGGCCGTGCAGCCAGTGCCGGGAGCAGGTGCGTTTTTTAGCGGCGCTTTCAATACAATGGCGACGGAAAGCATTCTCTCACGAATGGACCCGAATGGCTACACCGCCTCTTGTGCAGGTGCTACCCTTTTTCTCCTACAAAACGCCGGAAGCGTTGTCGTCCCAGCGTCGCCTCCCACCAACCCCTTGGTATCCGTGGCGGTCACTTTTGCCATGAGTCCCGCCTTTGCTTTGGCTTCCCAAGCCTTGCCGGCCCCAACTGAAAATATCTATTGTCAGACTACCGATTTGGAAGAGATTCCAGAAAAAACGCTGGAAGCAAAAGCATTTCCCAATCCCACCGCCGATAGAACCGTGCTCGCGGTAAATGTCTCGAACGGTGGTAGCGGTGCTTTGCAACTGTTCGACCTTTCTGGTAAAATGCTGTCCAGCAAGGTGATGGATTTCATGGCCGGCGAACAATCCATCGAGGTTGACCTGACTTCATATCCACCCGGCTGCTACATCCTGCGAGCGGCCGTGGGCAGCCAAATGCACATTGAGAAATTGGTAAAGCAATAAGGCCTGTCTCGATGTTGGTGTCACCTCCTGCATCAATGACGATTATGACAGGTAACACGAGCACCGACAAATGACAACCTTGGTCGAATCAAGACTTGCATGATGCCCTCTGTCGGTTTTTCAGCCGTTGTCCAGCGAAGCCTTCTTACTTTTGCGGGTCTTTTCAACTGGTATTTCCGACATGAAAAAAATACTCCTTCGTCATTCGACTACTGCTATTCGATTTGCGCAGATTGCCTTGCTTTGTTTTTTGCCCCTTTTTCTTGCCGCCCAACCCAGCACCATCACGATGTCCGACGCGATTTTGAAAGGGCGTTCGGTGTTGGCCCCGACCAGTTTGCGACAGTTGCAGTGGGTGCCCGGGACATCCCAATTCACACACGTCGTGAACAACAAAATCGTCCGTGTGAACGCGCCGGATATGACGATTGACACCTTGGACTTTTTACCCTTCATCAACGAGGGCCTCAACGCGCAGGGGCTGCAACCGCTCGATGGAGTGCCGCCCATGAGTTGGGTAGATGCGGAAAAACTTTGGTTTCACACGGAAAAGGAAATTTTCACCTATTCGCCCTCGGAAGGCTTGAAGTTGAGAAACTGGCATCCGAACGATGTGGAAAACATTGATATTCATGATAAAACATACCACGCAGCCTACACCAAGGACAATGGGCTTTGGGTGAGTATCGGCGGCAAGGACTTGGGTGTGGCACAAAGCGAGGAAGATGGCATCGTGTACGGCAAAAGTGTCCATCGCGAGGAGTTTGGTATTTACAAAGGCACGTTTTGGAGTCCTTCGGGGCGCTATCTGGCCTTCTATCGCATGGATGAGCGCAGGGTGACGAAGTATCCAGTTTATGTGCTGGACTCCATGCCTGCGCAAGCACGATTTGTTCGCTATCCTTACGCAGGCATGGAGAGCCACCATGTCACCGTCGGCGTTTTCGACACACAAAATGCCAAGACGATTCACCTTCAAACTGGCGAACCCAAAGAGCAATACTTGACCAATATCGCTTGGACACCCGACGACAAGTTTATCCTCATCGCCGTCGTCAACCGCGAGCAAAAACATCTTTGGCTCAAACAATTCGACGCGGCCACAGGGGCCTTCGTCAAAACCCTTTTTGAAGAAACAAGCGACAAATGGGTGGAGCCGGAAGTGCCCGCCCAATTCGTGCCGGGCAACAACACGCAGTTCGTGTGGCAAAGCGAAAGAGATGGGTACAACCACCTCTACCTCTACGATATGTCGGGGAAAATGCTGCGCCAATTGAGCAAAGGAGCTATGCCAGTGACCAAATTCTACGGCTTTTCCGCCGATGGCTCCCACTGTTTTTACCAAATGGCCGACGAGACGGGGCTGAATCGCTATATTTTTTCCACAAACCTGAAAACCGGTGTCATCGCTCGCCTCAACGACGAAGAAGGCGTACACGTTGGCATTATTAACAGCACCGGCGAGTGGGCGCTTGATGTGTTCAACAACACCGCCACCCCCCGTTTCATCTATGTCCAGTCCATCGCCAATCCTTCCGACCGACGCATTGTGTTTGGTGCTAAAAATCCCTTGGAAGGATATCAATTAGGACTTACAAGATTGGTGACCATTCCTTCCATTGGAGGTGCCACGATGAATGCTCGCATGATTCTGCCACCCGATTTTGACGCAAAAAGGAAATACCCAGCCATCGTAAATGTGTACAATGGCCCTCACGTTCAGATGGTCACCAACTCGTGGCTGGGTGGTGGTGACTTATGGATGCACCGATTGGCACAACAGGGCTTTGTGGTTTTTTCGCTCGACGGGCGTGGGTCGGCTCATCGCGGTTTTGCTTTTGAGAGCGCCATCCATCGGCGTTTGGGCGATGCCGAAATCGAGGACCAGTTGACTGGCGCCAATTATCTGAAAGCACAAACTTTCATTGATCCCAATCGCATTGGGGTGTATGGCTGGAGTTACGGCGGGTTCATGGCCACCTCATTGCTGACCCGCCCGGAGGCAAAAGGCGTGTTCAAATGCGGCATCGCGGGAGGGCCGGTGATTGATTGGCGCATGTACGAAATCATGTACACCGAACGATACATGGATACCCCGCAAGACAACCCGGAGGGCTATGAAAAAAGCAGCCTTTTCAAGTACATTGACAACCTCGAAGGCCGCTTGTTGATGATTCACGGCTCTTCTGATGATGTGGTGTTGTGGCAACATTCGATGCGGTACATACGCGAGTGCGTGCGCAAAGGCAAACAGGTTGATTACTTTGTTTATCCCGAACATCAGCACAATGTGTTGGGCAAAGACCGGGTGCATTTGTTCGAGAAGATTGAACAGTTTTTCAAAGAAAATCTGAAAGAGACAAGCGGAACCAAGCCGTGAGAACGTTGACCTTCGCAGGTTAGTGACAAGTTGTGAGTGATGAACGATGAACCTGGTACGGAATATCACTCAAAATCGGCACAACCCCTTGTTATACTTCATGCTGCCAAGTTTTGGGCATGGCCAAAAACGTAATCTGTTCAAAATCAGGGAGAGCGAGCATGGTGAACTGACAAATCCTAGCGAATCAAAGTATAAAATCAAGGCAAACCACTTTTTAACAAAGAGAACTCGCAATCCTTTGAAAATCATGTGAAACAACCAGAGCATCCCTGCCATGTCAACGGGCAGGTCCATATCCTCTTTAATCTGGGTATAAAGAAAGAATCCATGCGCCCTTTTCTGTTGTTGCTGCCATTGCTGCCCCAATTGCTCTTCTCCCAAACCGCTGAAATCACGCTCAAAAAAGGCATGACCATCAAAGAGTCGTGCCGTGTAAAAACGGCGCTCTATTCGCTCGCGGGCGATTCGGCAGACCTGTTCGACAAAGTGCCAGCTTTTGTGCCCTCGACGGTTCGACCGGTCATCACCATATCGGGCAACAACATCACGGTTGATTTTCAGGATGCTACCCTAAATGGAGGCAAACCGAGCCAGCTGCCCAACCAGTTCTATGGCCTTGCCATATTGATAAAAGGGAAAAACATCGTGCTGAAGAATGCAAAGGTTCACGGCTATAAAGTGGCTTTGTTGGCCGATGGCACAGAAGCATTGACCCTCGAAAATTGTGACTTCTCCTACAACTATCGCCCGCGCCTTCGCTCTATCCGCGAGCGGGAAGACTTCTCGGACTGGCTCAGTTATCATCACAACGAGCAGGACGAGTGGCTGCGCTACGGAGCAGGCATTTACCTCAGAAATTGCCTCCGGCCCACAGTCAAAAACTGCCACATCACAGGCAACCAAAATGCCCTACTGATGACGGGCTGCACAGAGGGCTCAGTATTCAACAATACCTTCCAATTCAATTCGGGGCTGGGTGTCGGTCTCTATCGAAGCAGCAATAACCGCGTGATGCACAATCGTTTGGGCTGGAACGTGCGCGGCTATTCGCATGGATTCTACCAACGAGGACAGGACTCTGCCGCCATACTCGTCTATGAGCAAAGCAGCAACAACCTCATCGCTTTCAACACGGCTACCCATTCCGGCGACGGGCTGTTCCTATGGGCAGGCCAGACGACCATGGACACAGGCGAGGGCGGGTGCAACGACAATCTCATTTTTGGCAACGACTTCAGCTATGCCCCTACCAACGGGGTGGAAGTCACTTTTTCGCGCAATCGCATCCAGGGCAATCTCATCGCCGATTGCGCCTATGGTATCTGGGGAGGGTATAGTTATGACTCCCGCATCTATGCCAACATGATAACAGGATGCCAAACTGCCATCGCCATAGAACACGGACAAAACGACACCATCCAGCTCAATTTGATTCAGGACGACTCGATGGGCATCCGCCTGTGGGCACGCGAAAGCCAACCTGCCGATTGGGGCTATGCGCAAAAACGCGACACGCGCAACCGAGGCAACATGATTGACCGCAATATCTTTTTGAGAACGCACGTGCCGCTTCACATCAGCGCCTCACAAAACACGCTCGTCAATGGCGAGAATATTTTCCTACAGTTCAAAAAATTGTTGGAAACACCCAAACCCAACGAAAATCTGAAATTCTGGCGCAACGAGATATATGGCACCGAAGCGCAACTCGCGGACCTATGGGCACACCCTGAGCTCGCTCCCTTTAAAAATTTGAACTTCAGCAAAGATGGCTACCCCGAAAATCCTTATGCGGTCTTTAATGTGCAATACGGCGAGCTCAACGAACCTGACAGCCTCCCGGGAGGTATGCTCGCCGTAGTGCCCAACGACAAAAAAGGCCGCCAGCACATCATCATGGGAGAATGGGGGCCATATAACTTCAAATACCCCACAGCAATACTGGAAAAAATGGAACCCGGCAACAATGGCTCCATGACTTATACTTTGAGACTTGCCGGCCCACCCGGCGAATGGAAAATCGCACAGATCAGAGGGCTTGCCTCGCCCCCAAACCCTCGTGGCGCATTGCCTCACACCCTGACGCTCGAAAGCATTCCCGGAAGCGAGGCCGTCCACGTCGCTTTTGAATACATTGGCCAACAGGAAATAGTGTCGGAATTTGGTGAAAAAACACCTGCGGGCCACCCCCATTTTTTTGAATTTCAGCGATTTGAAAAAAAGTTTGATTGGTTGATTCGTTTTTTCAACTATGACGATACCAGCGACCCCTTGCGGCATGAGCAGCATTTTTCCCTGTTGAAAAAACAAAAACCCGCAATGGAAAAAACGGCCAACGAACTGGCCTTTGCTTGGTGGGGAAGCCCCGGCGAGGGAGTCAACGAAGACCGATTTGCCACGCACAGCACCACAGCTTTCGATATTGCTCCGGGCGAATATGTCATAGAGCTCACTTCCGACGACGGCGCTCGGCTCTTTCTGGATGGCAAGCTGCTCATTGACAACTGGAACGTGCATGAGCCAACAACCGACGAAATCACGGTTAGGCTTGGGGGGCAACACCGCATCGAGATAGAGCATTTCGACGCGGGCGGTTTCTCGACCTTGGATTTTCGGATGCGACAGAAAAAATAAAATTGCTTCATGGGTATGGATGAACCTATACCTCGCGCCGCCAAGTTTTGGGCACGGCTGCGATATCAATCTGCTCAAAATCAGGTGCATCAATCATGGCCATCCGGCAAATCCAAGCGAATCAAGGTATAAAACCAGTTCATACATCGAACACCCTCTACATTTCCTACTTTTGCCCGCCAAAACAGGTTAGCCCATACTTTGCGAACACTTATCACGCGCCTCAACGTCATCGTGCCATGCTACAACCCGCCAACGGGTTGGGCGGATGCGTTGGTCGCTCGATTTTCCCTATTCAAAGAAGCAGTGGCTGATGTGGTGGACAACACGGGGCTTATCGTGGTGAACGATGGCTCGACGAGCGAAAATGCCGAATTGATTTTCAATCGTTTGTCAGAAATTATGCCCGAGGTGAAGATAGTGACCTATGCTAGCAATCGCGGCAAAGGATACGCGCTTCGGCAGGGGGTGAAAGCCTCAGAGGCGGATTTTCACTTGGCAACCGACGCTGACTTTCCCTACACCATAGAAAGTATGCGACGCATTGCAATCACATTGCGCGAACACGGCGGCATCGCGGCGGGCAACCGCGACACAGCTTATTATGACCAAGTGCCAGCCTTTCGGCGATGGCTCTCCAAAGGGTTGCGTTGGCTGCTTCGCAATGTGTTGCGCCAACCCATCGGGGACTCACAGTGTGGATTGAAAGGGTTTGATGCAGCAGGGAAACGGGTATTTCTGGAGACAAGCATTGACCGATTCCTGTTCGACCTTGAATTTCTCATGTTGGCCAACGGGCGAGTCCCCGTCACACCCGTTGCTGTGGAATTGCGCGAGGGCGTCACCTTCAGCAAGGTCGGTTGGCGCATACTTGCCACCGAAGGGCGCAACTTCATCTGGTTGTTGGTGCGTCGGAGGAAAACGGCATAGACAGTCAAAAAGATGAAAGGAGTTGAAAAAATAGAACACACCTTCCACGACCTCACTCACCCTAAGCGGTCGTACACGTTTTGGGGGCTACTGGCAGTGCTGGCAGTGGCGTTTCTCCTGATATGGGCGAAGCACGGCATCTGGTTGCAGGCACCGAACGCCTATATGTTGTGCGAATCGCCCGATGGCCTGAAAAACTACATGACCTCCGCATGGCACGTTGCGCACGACTCAAGCTACGTGCACTACGGCGGCATGAGCTATCCATTCGGGGAACATGTGCTTTTTACTGACAACCAGCCAATTATCAGTGCTGCCATGCAGTGGTGGAGCGCAAAGGTGTCGGATATAAGCGGGCGCACGACGGGCATCATGAACGTCATTGTAGCCATCTCGCTTCTGTTCGGGGCGGGAGTCTTGTTTCTCTTGTTGCGCAAATTGCACTTGCCTGTTTGGTATGCAGGGTTGGTGTCGTTAGGGATGCTGTTCTTGTCGCCGCAAAACAACCGCATTGACGGTCACTTTGCGCTCGCGCACACATGGGTGCTTCCGTTGTTGCTCTTGCTCTTGTGTCGTTATGAAGAACGATACAGCCGGCGCTACCAAAGCCTGCAAATCGGCTTTCTCGTCTGGTTCGCTGCGCAGTTGCATTTTTACTACTTCGGCATATCCGCTTTGTTTTTGGGCTTGTACACGTTGGTTCAGCTATGCTTTGACCCGTCGTGGCGCAATCTTCGGGTAAGGCTCAGCCACTTGGTGGTCATGGTGATTCTGCCTTTTGTGTTGCTCAACATCTGGATTCGCTGGTCCGATTTTGCTACCGACCGGCCCTCCAGCCCCTATGGTTTCACCTCTTTTATAGGTTATTGGGAAGGCGTGTTTTTGCCCTATCCCGAATTCCCCTTCTATCAATGGCTCGACAAAAATATCGTCCCCATTCGGCGCATAGATTTTGAATCCAGAGCATACATCGGGATAGCGGCTTTTGCCTTCACGCTTTGGGCCGTGTTTTTTCGCCGCTTTCGGTTGTTTGAGCCTTCATGGGAGAAAGCGGCTTATCACCGCACCCACAAGCGATACCTGTCGGGCATTTTCATCACTTCCTTTGTGCTGCTCATCTTTGCCTGCGGCTTCCCGTTTGCCATTGAAGGGCTGGAATGGATAGCCGATTATTTTGGGCCGTTGCGTCAGTTCAGAGGCTTGGGACGATTCAATTGGGCGTTCTTTTATGTGATAAATGTGGTGATGTTCTATGTCGTTTGGAATTACAGCGCCCGTTTCAAAGGTTTTTTTAAAAATGAAAAAACAGCAAAAAAGGCCGTTGAGGCAGACTTGACTGAAAAGCTCCCTGCCGCCAACAAAGATGCCAACGAAACTTCCGCCGAAAGCACGGCGCCCACAGGGCAAACAAAAGCCGATGCAACAATCCCCTTCTCCCGACATTTTCGATGGGGCATCGCCCTGCTTCCACTGGCTTTGCTGCTCTACGAAGCCCGTGTGTTTCAACAGATAAAGCGGATACCGCTCAACCCCAACTACGGCCAACGCGACATGGCCATCGCTGATTGCCCATGGCTGGCGGAGGTGGATTTCTCGGCCTATCAGGCATTGATGCCCTTGCCCTATTACCATGTCGGTTCGGAAAACATCTGGCTCGACATTGACGGCTTTCATTTTCGCCGGATGTTGACCACTGCATTTCACAGCGGGGTGCCAGACATGGGCGTGTTCATGAGCCGCACTTCGGTAGGGCGCACCATCAAGTCCGTGCAATTTTCGCTCGAGCCACTCGAATCGCCGCAGCTACTCGATGAATTGCCCGACAACCGCCCCATCGCGCTGATGATAAACCCCACACAATGGGAACAAGTGCAGGCCAGATATCCGCACCTGCTGGAGCCTGCCGTCATGGTGAAGGAATACGAAGGCATGAAAATCATGTCACTCATCCCCGATAGCGTGCGCGTTTGGGCCAAAAACCACTCCCTTGCCGTGTCGGCAGAAATGGACAACTCGGCATCCCACACGGTCGGCAAAGATTGGAAAAGCGACCAAGCGCAAGGGTGGTTCTATCATCAGTCTTACGACTCACTTTCCACGACCACTCATTTTTTTCAAGGAAAGGGCGCATATCAAGGGAACATGGGCGACACTGCCTGGGTATGGAACAACACTATGCCAGCTGGCAACTACCACATCAGCCTTTGGATATATGTGAAGCAGGATATGGGCATGACCCACGAGATGAAGATTTTTCAACACAGCCGCGCCGACGGACACGAAATCAACTTCCGACACGAGGGGCTGCGCTTCTATCTGAAAAGTATTGTGGAGGGCTGGGCTTTGTTCGACTTGGAATTCACCGTTCATGAGGACAACTCCGATGTGCGCATTTTTCTTCAAAAAAGAGGGGTCTTCGAGCCTTTTTTCTTGGATGAGGTGCTGATTCGGCAAAAAGATTTCAATCTTTACCGTCGAGAGCCGGGTTGGGTGTCGAAAAACAACTATTGGCTCAAAATATAAAGCCATGTTGCTACTACTCAAAAACGTCCGCGTCGTCGGCGAAAAGCAAGATAAACGCCCTACGGATATGCTCATCCGGGATGGCGTGATAGAGGCCATTGGCGAAAACCTGCCCGCCGAAAAAGGAACCACCGTGTGGTCATCAGCCAACGCCTGCGTCTCGCCCGGGTGGTTCGACGTGGGCATTCAGGCTGGCGACCCCGGCTACGAACACCGCGAGGATTTGCACACAGCCGCCCGAGCCGCAGCAGCAGGGGGCTTCACTTCAGTGGCGTGTTTTCCCAACACCCACCCTGCCATTCACTCCAAGTCCGAAGTACTGTATGTGAAGAACAAAACCGAGCGCGAGCCGGTCATTTTTCATCCCATCGGTGCTGTCTCCGTCGCTTGTGAGGGCAAGGATTTGGCAGAATTGTTTGATATGCGCTCGGCAGGCGCGATTGCCTTCGGCGACGGTCGGCGGGCTGTGCAGGATGCAGGTCTTTTGCTACGGGCTATGCAGTATGCCAACGCTTTCGATGGCCTCATCATGAATGAGCCATACCACAAAAGCATCGCTGCGGGAGGGCAGATGCACGAAGGGGTGGTCAGTACCTCGCTTGGCCTGAAAGGCATCCCCGCGTTGGCGGAAGAAATCATGGTGCAGCGCGACCTCAAACTGCTCGAATACGCGGAAGGGCGGCTTCATTTGCACCTGCTATCAAGTGCCAAAAGTGTGGCGTTGGTGCGTGAGGCGAAAAAGGCCGGACTTCCCGTCACGGCCTCGGTCGCCATAGCCAATCTCTGTTTTACCGATGAAAAATTGGCTGATTTTGACTCAAACTGGAAGTTGTTGCCACCCCTGCGCAGCCGAACAGACACAGAGGCCTTGCTTGAAGGACTGGCCGATGGCACTATTGATTTTATCTGCTCCAATCACGCCCCATGGGACGAGGAGGCAAAAAACTTGGAGTTTCCCTTTGCGGAATTCGGAATGCTCGGCATGGAAACGACCTTTGCCTTGTGCCGCACATTTCTCAAAAAACAACTCTCCTCGACTGATATAGTGGAAAAGATGGCATTGGCACCTCGTCGCGTGTTGGGGTTGCCGCTGCCTGAAATAAAACCCGGCGCTCGTGCCGAACTGACCCTGTTCGACCCCGATGCCGAGTGGGTTTTTGGGGAAAACGATATTCGCTCAAAATCGCGCAACACACCCTTTATCGGCCAAAAATTCACGGGCAAGGTGCTGGGCATCGTGAACAAAGGTCAATGGGTGCAAAACCCATAGCAATCGCCCAACCATGTATCTCAGCAATCGCTTTTTCTGGCTCTTTGGCAGCGTGGCCGCCCTCTTCGCGCTGGCATATCCCTTGGGGTGGTTGTTTCCTTTGGCACAGACCGCGCTCATAGTGGCACTCGCCCTGACGGTGGCGGATGCGGCGTTGCTGTATGGCCGCCGGCCCAAGATTGTCTGCGAGCGCATCCTCAACCCCGTTTTCTCTCTGAGTGACCCCAACCCCGTGACCTTGCACCTTGAAAACCAAGGCAATGTGTTTTATCGCGCGACGATTGCCGATGAGCTGCCCTTCCAATTTCAGCGGCGCGATTTTGAGGTCGAGTTGAGCCTGCCGCCCCGAGCGCCCCGAAAAGTAGAACACCATCTGACACCGTTTTCGCGTGGGGTTTACTCATTTGGCAACATCAACGTCTTCGTGGCGACGCGGCTGGGGCTGCTGGAACGCCGCCTGATATTCGGGCAAACTCAAGACGTGACGGTATATCCCTCCATCATTCAAATGAAACGCTACGAGCTGCGGGCCATGCGCCAGATTGCCCATGAAACCGGCATCAAAAAAATGCGCCGCATCGGCCATTCCTACGAGTTCGAGCAAATAAAAAACTATGTGCAAGGCGACGACTACCGGAGCATCAACTGGAAGGCATCGAGCCGTCGCGCCGCGCTCATGGTCAATCAATACGAGGACGAACGCAGCCAACAAGTGTATTGCATCGTGGATAAAAGTCGGGTCATGCGGATGCCCTTCGAGGGCTTGAGCCTGATGGATTACGCCATCAATACCACTTTGGCTATCAGCAACATCATCTTGAAAAAACAAGACAAGGCGGGGTTGCTCACCTTTTCCGATGTCATCGGCGCCACACTCAAAGCCGAACGCGATACCAGCCAACTAAGCCGCATCTTGGAAGCCCTCTACCGCGAAAAAGAGCGCCCCGGCGAGTCTAACTTTGAGTTGCTCTACGAAGCCGTGCGTCGGCTCATCGGTGCGCGTTCGTTGTTGCTGCTGTTCACCAACTTCGAGAGCAGCTATGCCTTGGAGCGAGCCATGCCTACCCTGCGTCGCCTCAATCGCTCCCACCTGCTCGTGGTCGTTTTTTTTGAAAATACCGAAATCCGCCGCCTTGCCCAAGAGGACGTGCAAAAAACAGCGGACATCTATCGCCAAACAGTGGCGCGACAATTTTTGCAGGAAAAAAAGGAGATGGTGCAAAAGCTGCGGCAATATGGCATACAAGCCATTCTGACCAAGCCGCAAGACCTGACGCTCAACACTATCAACAAATACTTGGAGTTGAAATCGCGCGGACTGATTTGAGAGGGATGGTATTGCTGCTCTCGTTAGTGAGGCGATAAGCAGCTCGACCCCTGAGATTTCTTCTCGTACCCTTTCCTCGCCCGCAACAGCCCATACACCCATGCGCCAGCTAGCAACGCCTCGTATTGTCGCACGGAGGCCTGTGCGTTGCCCAGACGCACGTCACTTACCCACCTCACAGCGTGCAGCAAGCGCCCTAGCGGCAGCCATCGTTTGGAGATACTGTGCAAATTGCGAAGCGAAACGCGCACATTGGGTGTCGCGTCCACCATCTCAATTTCTCGAAAACCCACCGATGCAGCGTGGGAACGGTGCTCTTCCATCGTGTCAATATCTGGAATAGCCCATGGGCGCAACCAATTTGCCAGCAACTGTTCGCTCGCCAGCGATACGGGACGTGTCGTGCGCATATACTCGGCCATCACCAATCGGCCGCCCGGGCGCAGGACTCGAAAAGCCTCCTGGTAGAATTGCGCCTTTTCAGCCGTGTGACAGACGCTTTCACAAGCCCACACCACATCGAAACTTTGGTCTTGAAACGGCATTTTGCAAAAATCGCCCTGCACAAAGGAGATGCCCAGCCCCGGTTGCTGCCGCGCTCTTTTTTGGCAGTCGGCTATCTGTCGCTTCACGATGTTGAGGCCCACCACCTGCGCCCCGCGATGCCGGGCCAGCCAAAAACACGCATTGCCCAACCCACAACCCGCATCAAGCACCCGCTCCCCCGCCGCGATACCCACCCAATCCGCCAACACCCGGTTCATGTTGTCGAGCGCGGCGGCGTGATGGCGAGCATGGTCGTCGTAAAATCCAAAATGCACCGCCACCTCAGAGCGTCGGCGGTTCCAAATGGCGCGATAATCGAAGTCGGTGCCATTGTAATAGGCTTCAATATCAGGAAGTTGCGGTCTCATGCAGTCAAAATTTCTTCAAAAGCTCGGGTCGCGATTGCCCCACCCCGAAGTGTCGCAAAGGTCTATGAAAATCAAGGGGCAAATGAAGCAAGCCTCCGCCTAATTCAAATTCGTTCGTAAAAACTTAGGCAGGACAGCAGACATCAATGTCTGTCAACCGAGTCTTATGCGCTTGGGGCTGCCTAATTTTTTTTCGTTTATTCAACGATTATGGCGACGATGGCAACAAGCCACCAACGTTTTGGCGTTATTATCGGCAACATTTTTCAAGCACTTCTCATGCAAAAAATCACCTTTTTCCTGCTCCTCCTAGGGTTAGTCTTTACCCAAACGAATTGTGCCGTTTGGAAGCAAAATCGCTGGCTGACCGAGCACCACAAAACACTGAAACGCTTGGCAGAAAGCAACATCCCGGCAGAACAAAAGCTCGATGGCCTCGCCCAGAGCTATGTAAAATTCATGGACCAAAGCCTCAACTTTGTCAATCCCGCCAACAGCGCGAAGTTCGTGAAAAAATATCACGACCAAAATGAACGCTACATTGACAAAATCCTCAACGACACCCAAAAATGGCAGGGGCAACTCAATGCCGTCGAAAAAGTGGATTTGGGCCTGCGCATGACTAAGAAGCCTTACCTAAACTCATTTATTGACCTTGCCCCCAAATTCAAGAAAAAGTACCATCAATATGCCTTCGCCGTCCGACTGACGAGCAAAATAGCAGGCGGGCTGGGCGGCTTCGTAGGCAAGGCACTGGGGATATGAGGTTCTTGGGCTTGAAAGGTTTCGGCCCACCCGGATGAACATCCATGTGGGCTGAAACTCTCAAAACTTCCTCACTCGTTCGCCCAAGTGCCACACATCCTCAAATGAATTGTAGAGGGGCACCGGCGCGAACCGAATCACATTAGGCTCGCGCCAATCGGCAATGGCGCCATTGGCCGTGAGGTAATCGAACAGTGCCCTTCCTCGCCCGTCGGTAAGCAGAGAAAGCTGACACCCGCGCTCGTCGGGTGAAGTGGGCGTGATGATGCGGAATAGATTTTTTTCTCGATTGGCCTCCCGTAGCACAAATTCCAGAAAGCCCGTAAGACGCAAGCTTTTTTCGCGCAAGTTTCCCATGCCCGCTTTGTCGAAAATATCGAGGCTGGCCTTGTGCGCCGCGAACGCAAAAATTTGCGCATTGCTCAGTTGCCACCCTTCAGCGCCGCGCATCGGTTTGAAGCCTTTTTGCATGAGAAACCGTTCGTCTTCGTCGTGGCCCCACCAACCCGCAAAACGCGGCAAATCGGCATTGCTGCCATGACGCTCATGCACGAACAGGCCTGCTGGCCCGCCGGGCCCACTGTTGAGGTATTTGTAGCTGCACCACACCGCAAAGTCAGCGTCCCAGTCGTGCAGGCGAAGGGGGAGGTTGCCTGCGGCGTGTGCAAGGTCGAAGCCTGCATAAGCGCCCATGCGATGCGCCGCCGCGGCTATTTTTTCCAAATCGTAAAACTGCCCGGTATAATAGTTCACCCCGCCAAACAACACCAATGCTGTCTCATCGCCCTCTTTTTCAATGATTTGCAGAATATCCTCCGTGCGCAGCACATCTTCCCCTGCTCGCGGTCCCACTTCCACTATCGCCCGTTCAGGGTCGCGCCCATGCCAGCGCACTTGACTTTCCACGGCATATTGGTCGCTGGGGAAGGCGCCTGCTTCCATGATGATTTTGTAGCGGCGAGCTGTGGGCCGATAAAAAGAAACCATCGCCAGATGCAGGTTGACGGTCAGCGTGTTCATCACCACCACCTCGTGCGGCAAAGCCCCCACCAATCGAGCAGTCTGTGGTGTGAGAAATTTGTGATAGTGCATCCATGGCAAATCGCCGCGAAAATGGCCTTCCACGCCATGCACGGCCCATTGGTCCAGCTCGTCGAGGAGCGCCCGGCGAACGGTTTTCGGCTGAAGGCCAAGCGAGTTGCCGCAGAAATAGAGCACATTGGTGCCATTGTGTTGAGGAAAGACAAACTGCTCCCGATAAGAGCGGAGCGGGTCGTTGGCATCTTGGGCACGCGCAAATTCGAGGGAGTTCTCGTAGTGCATATTACGGTCGGGCGGAAATTTTGAAGCCGCAAAAATGGCAATTCTTTTTGGGCTGTTGCGTCGCGCCGAAACGCGATTCCTCCGACAAAGCAAAAAACACACTTCGAGGCCAACCGTCTATCTTTGCCCCGACCGCATTTCGCAGCAGCCCTTTCAAAAGCCGTGTGGACACATCTATCAAGCCATCGTACCCATGTTGATAAAGGCATCCCGCATCACCAACCTGACCGACGCACGCTATTTTGCTGCCAAAGAAGTTGATTTTTTGGGCTTCAATCTCGAAGAAGGCTCGGAGGGCTACCTCGACCCGATGTACATGAAAGCCATCCGCCAGTGGGTGGAAGGGCCGAAAATCGTCGGCGAGTTCTCCCGTTCGTCCATGCCTTATGTGCGCGAAGCGGCATCGTTTTTCGGTCTGGACGCGGTGCAGGTGACGGCCAACTACGCAGCGCAATTGGCGGATTTGGAGGGGCTTGCCGTTATTTTGGAGACAGAGGCCAATACCGCCGACGAGCGTTTCTTCCACGCGGCATCACCCTACGTTTCGTATTTTTTGGTGAAAATGCCGAGCGCGACTGCCCTTTTCGAGCGAAAAGATTATTGGAAAAAAATCTGCGCCGAATACCCCGTGCTGCTCCAAATTGACGCGGCGGCTGAACAACTCCCCCTGATTTTGGAAACGTTGAAACCCGCTGGCCTCAGCCTTGTCGGCGGCGAAGAGGAAAAAGTGGGCGTGAAATCGTTCGACGAAATAGACGCGATTTTTGAATTTCTGGGGCGATAGTACGTCGGAACGTTGTTCCGACGGGCGATTTTCATCCCGGAACAGCATTCCGGCGCACAGGTTTTTTGCGAAAAAGCCGTTTTCGCGTACAGGTTATTTTACAGAGCAAACTTTTGAGAATCAATTTTTTAGAAAAACAAATTGCTCGCCGTTCGGCCAAAATCGGCCTGTTTCCCCGCTGAAAAGCCGTTTCAACTGTACTTGCTCGCCGCCGCCTCGCCAGCCAATCTTTGTGTCAGGTTTTGCGCAAAACTCTTTTCGAGTTCAAACCTGGTTCTTCTCACCAACAAAAAAGTACAGACATGAAAAAGATAATGCTCGCGGCAACCATGCTGTTCGTCGCCATACAACTCATAATTGCTCAAGCTAGCTCCGGCACAAAAGCTGGCGAAGACATCGCCGAGCGCGTAGAAGCGCAAGAAACCAGCAGTAGCGACCAAAAAGCATTGGTCAAAGAAATAGCCGAAGCTGCACGCAAGGCTGGTGAGGCCAACCCGGATGATGCAAATGCAGTAAAAGAGGCTGTCCGCAAAAAACTTGACGAAATCCGCGACCGCGAATCATCGAAGGGCAAACCCGGCGGTAAAAACAACAAGGAAATAGAGGAGTGGGTCAAAAAACTCAAGCGTGATTTGATGGACAACAAGTACATCTCTTTGCCGAAACTCAACGACACGCCTCTTGTTTGCTCGGCCACCGGCACAGGCCGCACCACTGGCAACATCGGCAACCTGATTCTGTATAACCCTACTAACCAAGCAGTTACGACAGAAGTTGGCCCGTTTTTCATTCCTTCTAATGGTCAGCATCAGCCCTACGTTGTGCCGAGCGCAACGCCCGTGACCGTACAACCCGGCTCCACCGTCAACATGCCGCTGCAAGGATATTGCGCCGACATCCATACGCCGCCGGTGCCTGCCAATAGCACGATGCCGCCCGTGAAGGATTGGGTTTCGACAGGTTCATTGCCCGCCGATTGGACACCCTCGACCGCCAACGGCTGGAAACCCGCGACAGGTTCATCGGCGCTCATCCCCGGCACTTCCAACCCCCTCGGCCACACCATTGACCTCGTAAGACACCCGAAAGAGGCAGCACCCGTCCTGCTCGAAGCCTTGACGCGCATCACTGCTGCCTACGATGGCATGAAAAGCGGTGGTATCATCTCAACGCCGTTTTCGGGGAATCCCGACAAAGAACGCGAGTCGGTCATTCAGCAGACATTCTGGATTTTCTGCGCTGGGCTGACTGGTTCCGCATACAAAGTTGAGGATTTTTCGAAGAACACGGTAGAGCAGTACGAAGCCGCCACGGGGCTGAACTACCAAAAACAACCCGCCGAAACGCAGAATCAGGTGCAAGGCGGCGTGGTGGACTTTTGGAACACCTTTCAGGCTGTGGGCAACGAAGCGAAAGTAATCAAGAAAGAACCGGATTGTCTCCTTTGCTACGACAAAAATGGCTGCGCGGTTGGCAGTTATCTCGGCAGCGTAAAAACCGAAGCCGATTGCAAGGCGGTAGGAGGCAAATCGGTGCGGAAAGGTTTGTTTGGCGACTGCAAAGACCTGAAATGACTTTTCCTGGCCCCAAAAAACCTTTCTCCTTTTCACTTAAAAAAGCAATTGTTATGAAAAAGTCACTGCTTCTCCATATCCCGATAAGCGTGCTCGTGCTGCTGCTCGTTGTTCCCTCTCTTTGCGCTCAAACTGTTTGGAACAACATCCCCCTCACCGGCGCAGAAGCCAAAATCATCCCGACTGGCAAATCGCCGAGATTCAACGTGAGTTTCACCGGCAACTTCCCGTTGGGCGGTGTTCCATCTAAAAACATTCCCTTCGCCGACCTCCAAGAAGCGGCTTTTACCCCCGGCACTTTCGAACAACTTTTTGAAAAACTCGGCGGCGAATTTTTCATCGGAAACCCCTCCGGCCAACCTTCGCAAAGCGTCGAAATGAGCGGAACTTCGAGTGCCATGCCCGGCCTTCGCTTGGGTGTCCGGGTCGGCAAGCGTTTTGAACTTCGCGCCGCAGGGCAATACTTCAAGACCGAGTGGTCGGGCAAGTTTCCGGTGGTCGTGTTTCCTTTTTTTCCGCAAGACCCCCCGCAGCCGAAAACGCTACAAGGCACATTGAGCGCCGCGTCGTCAGGAATTTTGGCGGAGGCTGATTTGGCTTTTTTCTTCACGAATGGGAGGGTTCGCCCATATATGCGCGGCGGTGTGCGCGGCCAGTTCCCGATGCAAAGCGAGAGCAGGGCGGAAATAGCAGACATTGCTTTGCCATTGGAAATCGAGCCTTTGGCGACGGAGTTTTCGCCTTTTGGCGGCGCGGGCCTTCGCTGGAATGTTGCAAAAAACATCTTTGTGGAGGCTGGCGCCAGCTACGGGAAAGTGAGCGGAAATTTTGTCCCTTCTGTGGAAGTAGGCATAGGGTGGGCTTTTTGAGAGCGCGGAAAAGGCCAGAAAATAAATTGCTCGCCTTTTCCCTCTTCGGTTTCTTTGAAAACATTTCAACCGTTCATCAAAATTTTCAAAAATGAAATCTGTATTTCTGACTGCATTGGCTGCGCTGACCCTTCTGGCGATGGGTTGCGAGCCCAAAGAAAAGCCCGTCGTGCGCGAAGCACGTTCCAGCATCAACTGCCCGGGCGAGTGTAAAGGTGCCTGCGAATTCTCCGCGCGTTTGGAAGGGATTAAAAATCCGAAAGCCTGCGACGGTAAAGGCGGATACTATTCTGCCACGCTTCATCTTTACAAAAACACGCCACAAGAACCTTGCTTGAGCGATTTTGACAGGGAATCGCAAACTGGCACCGGCAAGATCACTTGGGTGCTGTGCGACGAAGCAAACACGAAGTGCGAGCTGACGGCAAGAAATTTCGGCCCGAACAGTCCTTACCCCTTGGGGCCAAACGACACCATCCCGGAGGGCAAGGAGGCCTTGAGCGAAGAATGTTACGAATCTCTGGCTGCGCGATTCTCCAAAAAAGGGCGAGGTGCCCTCTATACTTTCGCACACGCCGACGGAATTAGCAGCATCGAGGCAAATTTTGACATCATCACCTATTGCATTTGCGCTACCAAGAAGCGGGACACTGCTCGCGGCTCGCTGGGCCTCAAGCTGGATTTGGATTGACTTGCCGTCGTCACTGTTGGGGTGTGACGAAATCCGAAAGGGGTGCATAAGCCAATAAATTAGCCCCTGTTGAAGAAAAAGGATTTCTCCAGCAGGGGCTAACATGTATGGCGGGCGATACAATCAAGCCATCATCGCAACAGGGTCAGGTTCCCTGTTCGCACGAGTTCCTCCCCTTCGCATTTATAGCGCAAGCGATACAAAAACACACCGGGATTGGTGGGTTTTCCTCCAAACGTACCGTCCCAAGTGTCGAAGGGTGTCAGCGCATTGAACACGCGCCCGCCCCATCGGTCGAACACTTCGAAGGAGATAAAATCACGAACTGCAAAGGGATTGCTGATGCCAAATGCATCATTCCTTCCCGGCGAACCACCCGGCGTGAACGCATTGGGAATAAAAATACGGGAGCAATCCAATGTGTCGGGGTCAATGACATTCACAAAAACACTGTCAACGGCTTGGCAATTGTTGTCGTGCACGATGGTCACCGTGTACAGCGAGGGCGCTTCCGGCGTGATAATGGGGTTAGGGCTGAGCGGGTCTGAAACACCCGTCGTGGGCGACCAAAGAAACTGCTTGGCGCAGGGTGTGTAAGTGATGGTCTGAAAAGAGTTGCCGAGATAAATCAGCGTGTCTCCGTTCAGTATTTTGTCCGCCTTGAGGTCGTAGCGTTTCACCTCATCGGCATTTAGTGCCTTGCTGTGGAAACGGACCTCGTCAATTTCGCCGATGAACGGTTGGTCGAGCGGGCAAATGGGTTCTCCTACCTTGAACACCGCATTGTTCGTGAGGTCAATTCGTGCGGTGGAGTTTTTTTGGTCTTTCAACACACCGTTCACATAAATGGAGTAACGCTGGTTGCTACGGGTAAGCGTGATGTGTTGCCAGCAAGGGCCTTTGTCCAAATCGGCGGAAACCGTCACCAGCAAAGTGTCGCTTTCGCTGATGCCCGAAGTGATTTTGCGCGTTTTGGCGGCGTAGCGCACCCAGAAGGCTCGCTTGGTGTCGCAGCTTTGTTGTTTGGACATCACTATTTGCGAACCGCCCTGTTGCTGTCCTTGCGGGGTTTTCATGTAAAAACTGACCGTGAAATCACTCGTCGTGAAGACTTCTGCGAAGGGGCCGACAAAGTAAATGGCCGCGTCGTCGCCATTGAAATAAAACGAGGAATCACCAATGCCGCATCTGCACTCAACGTCTCCAATGAGTGCGCCGCTGGAGCCGTTCCCACTGTCGTCCACCCCTTTGCAAGAGTTGAACGAAAAGTAAGCCTCGAGTTTGTCAGAAACCGTTTGTGCGGTCAAAACATTGGCAAACAGGGGAAATGAGAAGAAAAAGAGAAAAAGAAGTCGCATCCGAATCGAAATTTTAGGTCAAATAAACGCCGTCAGAGCGGTCAAAGTATAGCCCACAGTTCGTTGAAAAGGTACGAAACCGACATTTGAGGTTGCCTCAAATTTTGAAATGCACAAGGTCGGCAAATTGCTGTACTCGTTTTTGAATCATCGCAGGGGTTAATCCCTTCAGTCGTTCGATAGAGAATTTTTCGACGCAGAAGGAAGCCATTGCCGAGCCGTATATGATGCCGCGTTTCATGTTGTCAAACGATAGGTCGCCCGTTTTGCTCATCCAGCCCATGAAGCCTCCCGCAAAGGTATCGCCTGCTCCGGTGGGGTCGGTCACTTCTGCCAGTGGAAGTGCTGGTGCGAAAAAGACCTCTCCTTGCTGAAAGAGCAGGGCGCCATGCTCACCCTTTTTGATTATCAGGAATTTAGGCCCCATTTTATGAATGAGTTTCGCAGCTTTTACCAGTGAATGTTCGCCGGAGAGTTGTCGGGCCTCCTCGTCGTTGATGGTCAGCACATCTACTTTTTTCAGTACGTTCAGCAAATCGCCGAGTGCTGTGTTCATCCAAAAATTCATGGTGTCAAGCGCCACGAGTTTGGGGCGGCGCTTGAGTTGTTGCAGCACCCGCATTTGCACCTGTGGGGTCAGGTTGCCCAGCATCAGGTATTCGGCATTTTGATACGCTTGGGGCAACACAGGGTCGAAAGTTGCCAGCACGTTGAGTTGCGTGTCCAACGTGTCGCGGGTGTTGAGGTCGCGGTAATACTTGCCTGCCCAAAAGAAGGATTTTTCGCCTTGTTTGATTTGCAACCCTTCGAGGTCAACGCCGCGTTTCCGCAGGTAATCCAGCACATCGGTTGGAAAATCATCGCCCACGACCGAGACGATTTGGACTGGCTTCACAAAGTGCGAGGCCGCTAGGGAGATGTAGGTGCAAGCGCCGCCGACGACTTTTTCGGCGCGCCCGGAGGGGGTTTCGATGTCGTCAAAAGCGACTGTCCCGACTGCGAGAAGACTCATTCGATGTTTGATTTGATGATGAAATAAAAAAAGCCACCGCGCTTACGGTGGCTCTCTGCGCCTCATCAAGGACTTGAACCTTGGACCTACGGATTAACAGTCCGCCGCTCTAACCGACTGAGCTAATGAGGCTGCTTATTTCAAAAGCGGGGCAAAGGTACTTTCAGGTGTTTAAAAAATACAACCTTTGTTCCCGAAAAATTTTGGCCGATGAAAATCCAGCATTTAGCACTAAATCCAGAAGTCCGGGCCGCACTCGAAGACCGCCGCCCTGTGGTGGCGCTCGAAAGTACGATTATCGCTCACGGGATGCCATTTCCTCAAAATGTGGAAACCGCGTTGCTCGTGGAAAAAACAGTGCGTCAAACGGGCGCTGTGCCCGCCACCTGCGCCATCCTGAACGGAAAACTAAAAGCAGGGCTCAACACCGCTGAAATCGAACTCATCGGCAAAACAGGAACAACCGTGCCAAAAGCGAGCCGAAGAGATTTACCTTATTTAATCAGCCAAGGAAAAAACGGCGCGACAACAGTGGCCTCCACCATGCTCATCGCACACCTTGCGGGGATAAGGATTTTTGCCACAGGCGGCATAGGTGGCGTACACAGAGGCGCCGCCACTACGATGGACATTTCCGCCGACTTGCAGGAATTGGCACAAACTCCCGTAGCGGTGGTGAGCGCCGGTGCCAAAAGCATTCTCGATTTGGGGCTGACGTTGGAGTATCTGGAAACTTTCGGAGTGCCAGTCATCGGCTACCAAACAAATGATTTTCCTGCGTTTTATGCTCGAAAAAGCGGTTTTGGCGTGGACTATCGCCTGAACTCGGCAGTAGAGGTGGCCAACTTGTTGAAAGTAAAATGGGCGATGGGATTGCGCGGAGGGGCAGTCGTCGCCAACCCTATCCCGGAAGCACACCAGCTTGATTTTGAGGCGATGCAGCGCGTGATTGAGCAGGCGCTTTTGGAAGCTGAACAGCGGCAGACACGGGGCAAAGCCCTTACCCCTTTTTTGCTGGCAAAAATAGAGGCGCTGACAGGAGGCAAAAGCTTGGAGGCCAACGTGGCGCTGGTGGTCAACAATGCAAAATTGGCGGGCGAAATCGCTGTTGCGCTGTCTGCTATTGGATAATCGTGCTTACCTGAGCCTATCTGCCGAACGCACCAGATGCTCATCCTTTCGAATATAGCGAGCAGCCAGCCAGTTCAATATCATCGCTGCCGCCGGAAGCGCCAAGCCAAGCCCATAGGCTGCTGCCCCATCGGATGGCAACTGCTGTTTGGTCTGAAAAACGACAAACACCGCAAGTGCCCCAAGCAAAACAGAAGCAATCGCCGCACCGCCAGCCAATCGTGCCTGCAATGGGCGGTTTTTGAATAGAAAAATGGCCGCCAACGAAGCTATCCCACTCAAAATGCACAAGCCCAATAGACCCGGATTGTCCATAGGGTTGACTACATGGTCGGCCAAAACAGGCAAAGTAGTGGCGGAATTGCCCGGCTCAGTGCTTAGGTACGGAGCAGCAAACTGCCCAAAACCCGCCGCCGATGCCAAAAGGAGAAAAATGGTTTGTATGCGTTGAATCATGGCAATATTGATGTGCTGGTGTGGCTATTGGTTTCTCGCGGTGGCAAAAGTAGCTGTCTGATGTCAACAGTCTATCGCGTATCCGCTAAAAAAGGTTGATACATCATGAGTGCGTGGTTTTCCGTCACTGGCTCCTCGCGCAGCAACTCGTTGCCCTCGACCGAGAAAACACGCCGGGCGATGCGATTGTGCCTTGAATATCCGCCCCATGGTTCGTGCCGGATAAAATGCTCTTTTTCAAAGACCTCGTATCGCTCCGCAAGCGGTTTCGAGGTGCGGACTTCGCCGTGCAAATGTGTTTCCGAAAGCCAGGCGCGCAGCTGGAAGGGTTGCTGTGTATCGTTGCGGAGTTGCAGGTCAATGTAGTTGAATGCCAACGTCGCGCCAGAGCCAAAAGGCAGTGTGCGGCCTTCGTCGGGAAACACATCAAAGCTGTGGCGCCAGCGTTCGGCCACCGTGAGCGGGCTGTGCAGCGCCATCCAATAAAGCAGGTTCCCCATTTGGCACAAACCGCCACCGATGCCTTTCCCAACCCTGCCATTTTCCAAAACCAGCCCTTCGAGGAAGCCGCGCCGCGCCGTCGGGCTGCCTACTGTTTTCCAGAATGAAAAAGTCTCGCCCGGCCAAATCATCAGCCCATCTATCTTCGCTGCGGCTAAACGCAAGTTCGTCACCTTGTTGTGTTGCAAATACATTTCCACGTTTTTCAACCGCCGCAACAGGGGCGTATGGTGTTGAAAAACAAGCACTTCAAGTGGTTTCTCAATTTGCTTCGCATATTTTTTGCTGTCAAAAAACCACTCGAAACGCCGTTTTTGAATATAAAAAAAACGCCCCACGCGGCGGCGCAGCGGCGAACGCAAAACGGGTGGCGAGAGCGTGGGTAAAGTCATTTTCACGGCAAAGTTCAACAAACCAGTCATGATAAAATACGAACTCAGTTATTGGGAGCGCGAAACGTTTTTCAAAAACCTCGACATCGCGGTCATCGGCAGCGGCATTGTCGGTCTTGCAGCGGCGATTCACCTGAAAACACTCGACCCCACGCTGCGCGTCGCCGTACTCGAACGCGGCCCTTTGCCCATAGGCGCGAGTACGCGCAATGCAGGTTTCGCCTGTTTCGGCTCCATGACCGAACTGCTCGACGACCTCACAAGCATGAGCGAGGACGATGTGCTGGCCGTCGTGGAAAAACGCTGGCGCGGCTTGCAGCGGCTGCGTGCGCTCGTGGGCGACGCACACCTTGATTTTCAAATGCTCGGCGGCTATGAGATGTTCACCGACGAAGAGGAGGCTATTTTTCAAAAATGCCGAGCGCAAATTTCCGACTTCAATCAGAAAATCGGGAAAATAACAGGCCACCCGGAGGCATATAAAGTTGTGGACGAACGGCTCCCGCGATTCGGGTTTCAAGGGGTGCGACACCTGATTTTGAATCAGGCAGAAGGTCAGGTGCACACGGGAAAGATGATGTCGGCATTGCTGAAAAAGGCGCTCTACGATGGGATTCAAATTTTCAACGGCATCTTTGTCAAGGACTTGAAAGATTCGTCGCAGGGAGTCGAGATAGAAATGGAGTCGGGCTGGACGATTCGGGTGCCGAAGGTTTTGGTGGCGGTCAATGGTTTTGCCAAACGCCTGCTCCCCCAAGCTGACGTGTACCCGGCCCGCAATCAGGTTTTGGTCACGCAGCCGGTTCGCGGACTCGCGGTGGAGGGCTGTTTTCACTACGACCGGGGTTATTTTTATTTTCGGAATCTGGACGGGCGCATTTTGCTCGGCGGTGGTCGAAATTTGGATTTGGAAAAAGAAAAAACGGATGAGTTCGGCAGCAACGCGCTGATTCGGAGGGCTTTGCTCAAGTTGTTGGAGACGGTCATTTGTCCCGAACAGCAAGTCGAAATTGATGCTTGGTGGACGGGTATTCTTGGCCTCGGTCCGGTGAAAAAACCAATTGTCGAGCAGGTGTCGCCCAATGTGACGGTTGCCGTTCGGCTCAGCGGCATGGGTGTGGCGATTGGGACGCTCGTGGGGCAGGAGGGGGCGGAGCTGGTGGTGAAAAATTGAGAGAGTCTTAAAAGGTTGATAAAGGTTGATGAAGGTTGATAAACCAACCTTCATCAACTCAATGAGATAGTTTTTTCAGCTTTTTTACTCAAAACCCTTCGGCTTTTTCAAAGTGAATACCCTTGAGATATTGAACCCGAACCGCGCACCGCTCATCAGTTTTCCGCCGCCATTGTTGAAAAACCAGTCTTCCGCTGTTTGGGTGATGAATCCCGAATAGTTCATGAAAGAAGTATTGGTGAAATGCAGTTGAAAAACGTGACCGCCCGTTTCGATTTCAAATCCAAGCGCGAGGCAATTGGCGTAGGGGGTGGCGACTTGGCCTTCCGGCACATAATAATACTCGGCATTCACGGTGACGCGGCGAGAAAGTTTGATGCGCCCCGCTGCTCCCACGGCGAACACATCGTTTTTGTCGTCGCGAGTGGTCGTGAGGTTGCGATGCACATGGGTAGGCATGATTTGCAGGGAGAAGTGCTCGCCAAATTTTCTCCCAATGAGCAGTTGATTGGCAAAAAATAGCCGGTCGGTAAACTTGTTGTCGCGCTCTTGGTCGGCGAATCGCACCGTCTTCACCTCCATGTTGGTCAGTAAAGAAAGGGTAATGGGCATATTGCGTTTGCCGGTGCTTTGGCGCAAGAGTTTGTACTTGGCAAAGCCATCAATCACTTTCTCGCGTCCGCCGCGTCCCACGCCGACCATTAGACGGTCATTGATGCCATAGTCGAGACCGATACGGATGGTGGCATCGTCGAGACCAAAAACATCATAAAGCCCATTGCGAACGGGACCAAAGCGGTGCGAGATTTTGAAGTCGAGCACACCCTCGCCCACATTCTCGATGGAGTGCCCATTGACAATGCGAGTGGTTTTGAAGGTTGCGATGACATAATCGGTGGTTAGCTCATCGCCCAAGAGCGAAAGCAAGTCGTCGTTCTGCGCGTGGAGCACAAGGGCATTCAGGGGAAAAAAGAGCAGGAGGAGGAAGTTTGTTTTTTTCATATAGGAGATTGATTTTCTTGCAAATGGTTTAGAAAAATGTGGATGCGTGAGGGGTTGAAGGGCTGAGAAGAAAGTTTAACTCGCTGAGATCAAATTGTTTGAACCTTCCAAGCCCCTCAACCAACCATGCCCCCATCACTTCATCGGATTCAATGTGGCATCCACCGTGACCTTGATATCGTTGGCGATATTGGCGACTTTGCCTGCTTCGATTTTGATGCTGTGGTCAGAGCATTTCACGAAGAATTCGCTGTGCAGCGTGATGGCATTGCCGTTCACTTTGATGGTGCCGGCGGTTTCCATGTCTTTTTCCACGTTGTGGATGTTCATTTTGCCTTTCACCTTAGCCTTGTAAGTGCCGTCTTTGCTGAGGTCTATTTCGCTCAGGTTGGTGATTTCGCCTTTGAAGGTCGCGTTCGGATATTTTGATGATTCCAAGTAGTTTTCGTTGAAATGCTCCTGCATCAGGGCTTTTTCAAAGAGAAATCCTTTGATGAGAACTTTCCACTCCATTTTGCCAGTGGCTACATCGAGCACGGCGGTTGCGCTCTTGTTCACAGCTTCGATTTTTTCCATGGAGGCATCGGAGAAAAATTTCACCTTGCCGTCGCGGGTGAAGTATTTCTGGGCAAATGTGGGGGCTGCGAACACAAACAGGGCAGCGAGAATAAACAAGTGTTTTTGCATGAGATGTCAGGTTTTGAAAAGTTTGAGTTGTTTGAAGGGTTCGAGGAGTTTGAGGGGTTTGAGCAGTTTGATTTGACAGGGTTTTCACAAACAGCTCAAACCCTTCAAACTTCTCGAACCAACTTATTTCACTTCACTTCCACACATCGGCTCAGCTGCACATCGAAGTTGAAGCCTGTGCAGATACCCTTGAAGGTCACCGTTTCGCCAATGGGAAAGTCGGTTCGAGGGTGTTGGCTCAGGGGGTCGAGCTCACAAAGCACTCCGAAGTCCCCGCCCGTGTCGAGAATCACCTTCGCTGCTCCATCTTCGGCCTTGGTGCTTTCTTTGACCTTCCCCGATACCGCAATGGTTTTGTTCAGGTATTTGGCATTAGCGGCATTTTCGTCGGTGTCGAATTCGCCAAACAATGCAGCAGCTTCCACGACCAAATCGGTCTTGGCCGATTGCATATCCGCATGAGGTTTGTTCCAGAGGTAGTAGCCAATCGCGGCGCCGAAGCAAGCGAGTGCGAGTAGGAAATAGATGATGCGTCTCATTTCAAAAAAATGGTGATTGGTTATTAGACTTGATGCGGTGGAGGGCTTTCCCCTTCACTCAAAGGCCTCCACCGCATCAAGTCTATTTTTTGATTGTTGGCTGATTGACTTGTCTGGCGGGCGAACCTAATTGTTCGGGGCACCCGCCTTTACCCAAGCCTCTATTTTCAGGCGATTGCAGAGCGACATCAGCCCTTCTTGGGGCATGGGCGCGTTGGCATCGTTGGTGCGAGCCACAAGCTTCCCGTTGTCAGCAATGGCCTTCACTTGATTGTAGGTCTCGAAGGGGATACCGGAGTAAGTCGCGCCACCGGGTTTGTGGCATTTGTAGCAGTTATTTTGCAGAATTTGTGTGATTTCGACGCTGTATCTCATATTGAGCGTGTCGCAATTGGAATCGGGGAATCGGTCTTCCTCGTTGTCATAATAGCAACCATAGGGGGCCGCCACAAGCATTAAGAATGCGCCGAGCAAGCTGCTGGCAAAGAGTGTTTTTTTCATGTTTTGAGAAAAAGGTTGAACGTTTGACAGCCAAAGATAATAGTAGAGGCTGCGCTCGTTTTAATAAAAGTCGTTTCTTAATTTTCAGGAGCGCCCGCGTCAAGCCATGCTTTTAATTTGCTCAACGTGCATGGGTCAAGTTTGGGGCCGCCGCTGGGCATCCAGTTCACCGAGCGCGTCACGGCAGCATATAGTTTTCCATTGCTCGCCAGTGTTTTGACATTTGAATAGTTGGTGAGGTTGATGCCGCCCTGCGGCGAGTTTCCGCTGTGGCAGCCTTGACATTTGGCTTGGATGAGCGGACGCACGAAGGCACTGTATCGGACATTTACGGTGTCGCAGGCACCGTAGTTTTCGTTGCAGCCATTATTCTTGGCCCCTTGCTCGAGCCAAGTAGCGATTAGGTTGATTTGCGCTTGCGACAAGGCGGGTTTCTGATACGGCATTCGCTTGTCCGGGTCATCTTCGAGCAGCACCGCCATCAACTCATTTTTGTCCCAGTTGTTACTGGTCACGTTCTTGACAGTAGCCATAAGATTTTGATAGGAAGTCAACACCACGCCTTCGCGCCTGTCCGCTTCATTGTGACAACCCGATTCGGTGCAATAGGAAACGAGTATTGGCAATACCTGATTCTCAAAATATACCGAGTCGGGGCTGCACGGCACACCTGTGTTGTCACCTGTGGACGTGTCAGTAGTGTCTGTGGGGTCGGGGTCAATCCCGCCGGGCAATGCGGGGTCGTGCTTGCAGGCAGGCATTGCCGATGACAGGGAAATGACGAGCAAAAATGTAAAGAGGGCGTAACGTTGCATGGCAAAATGTGCGGAGGCGGCTTGTCGGGGGGATACCAATTGTTAGACCACGATTCGCCAAGATTTTCAAATGCTTACGATTGCTTCCCTTGATTTTGAATGGAATACAATTTCAATCATGGCGAAAACTTGACGGCTTGAAATATAGAACGCAAAACTACCGGACGGCTTGCTGCCCATTTCGCAATACTTTGCCGAACCCGGAAAATCCACTTCTGAACATGGAAAAAAGAGATTGGAAAACATGGCTCCGCCGACTGGGCGTCGGTGGTTTTTTATTTTTCTTTATCAAAGGACTCGTCTGGCTCGCCATCTTCTTTGGGCTTTTTAAAACCTGCGCGTAACGCCAACCTTCTGGTTGGCGCACCTTCGCCAACCGGAAGGTTGGCGTTGCTTCGGCGCACCTTCGCCAACCAGAAGGTTGGCGTTGCTTCGGCGCACCTTCGCCAACCAGAAGGTTGGCGTTGCTTCGGTGCACCTTCGCCAACCAGAAGGTTGGCGTTGCCTCGGCGCACCTTCGCCAACCGGGAGGTTGGCGTTGCCTCGGCGCACCTTCGCCAACCAGAAGGTTGGCGTTACTTTGCAAACAAAAAGTTTTTTCGCAATTTTGCGCCCTTACACCCTTGCGCAATGACAGACACGATTTTGAAAAATTCCCTCGCAACAACAAACAACGAACCACAAACAACGGACAACGATACCGACCTCGTTGACCCCGAACACATCACCATCAAGGGGGCACGCACCAACAACTTGCGCAACGTGGATTTGAAAATCCCAAAGAACAAACTCGTTGTCGTCACGGGTGTGTCCGGCTCTGGAAAGTCTTCCATCACGATGGACACGCTCTACGCCGAAGGCCAGCGCCGCTATGTGGAAAGCCTGTCCAGTTATGCCCGCCAGTTCCTCGGGCGCATGAAAAAACCCGACGTGGATTATATCCGAGGGATATGCCCAGCCATCGCCATCGAGCAGCGGGTCACGACGGGCAACGCCCGTTCCACCGTCGGCAGCATGACCGAGGTGTATGACTTTTTGCGACTGCTCTATGCCCGCATCGGCAAATTCTACTCGCCCGTGTCAGGCCAAATCGTTCAGAAGCACGAAGTTTCCGATGTCATTGATTTTATCAAGAAACAACCCGACGGCACACGCGGCCTCGTCTTGATTCCTTTCCCGAAAAAATACAAAGAACGCACCCTCGAACAAGAACTAAACCTTTTGTTGCAAAAAGGCTTCACGCGGGTGCAATTTGAAAATGAAACGTTGCGCATCGAGGACATTCTCGAAGGCTCGGAAAAACGCTTCGACGGCAAACAGCCAGCCTACACTTTTAACGAAAAAGGTTTGCGCATCCTCATTGACCGTTTTTCCACCTCCGGCATGGAAGAGAGCGACTGGATGCGCCTCGCCGACTCAGTGAACACGGCATTCTACGAAAGCGAGGGGGAATGCGTCATTCAAATGGTGGAAAGTGGAGGAGCGAAGGCGGAAAACATCAAACCCTCCACCTCCTACCCTCCGCCTTCTACCTTTAATAACAGATTTGAACTCGACGGAATCGAATTCCCCGAACCCACGCCGCAACTCTTCAACTACAATAACCCCTACGGTGCTTGCCCCACTTGCGAGGGCTATGGCCGCATCCTCGGCATTGACCCCGATAAAGTCGTTCCCGACAAAACCAAGTCAGTTTACGACGGTGCGGTGGCTCCGTGGAAAGGCGAAAAGCATGGCGAGTGGCTTTCGCCATTGCTCCAACACGCCCACCGATTCGGCTTTCCCGTCCATGCGCCATTTGAGCAACTGACTAAAGAACAGGTAAAATTGCTTTGGAGCGGCAACGAGTATTTCTTTGGGATTGACGCTTTTTTCAAGGAATTGGAAAGCAAAACCTACAAAATCCAGAACCGCGTCGCGCTGGCCCGATATCGAGGCAAAACCACCTGCCCCACTTGCGAAGGCGGACGACTGCGCCCAGAGGCATTGTGCGTGAAAATCGGCGGCAAAAACATCTCGGAACTCACTGGCGTGCCACTCGACGAGGTCTTGTCATTCTTTCAGAATCTTGAGCTGAGCGAGCACGACCGTCAAATCGCTCGTCGTCTCCTATTAGAAATCAACAACCGCCTGCGGTTCATGGTGGAGCTCGGCCTCGGCTACCTCACGCTCGACCGCATCTCGAACACCCTCAGCGGCGGCGAAACCCAACGCATCCACTTGACCCGAACACTCGGCTCCAACCTGACGGCCTCGATGTATCTCCTCGATGAGCCTTCTGTGGGCTTGCACCCGCGCGACACGGGGCGTTTGGTCAAAGTGTTGAAAGAACTCCGCGATTTGGGCAACACGGTCGTGGTGGTCGAACACGAAGAAGAGGTCATCAAAAACGCTGATTTTCTGGTGGATATGGGGCCGGAGGCAGGCATTCACGGCGGCAACGTTGTTTATGCGGGTGATTTTTCAGAAATAAACACCGCCGCACCGGAAAGCCTCACAGCAAAATACATGAGCGGCAAAATGGCGATTGAAACCCCGAAAGTTCGCCGCCCGGCCAAAGAGTTCTTGCTCTTGAAAGGCGCTCGCCAGCACAATTTGAAAAACATAAATGTTCAAATCCCGCTGCATTGCCTCACTGTCGTGAGCGGTGTTTCCGGTTCGGGGAAAACGACGCTCGTGCGCGACATTTTCTACCCCGCACTGATGCAGCATTTGCCTGACAACTCCGGCAAACAGCCCGGCTCCTTCGACGGCTTGGAGGGAAATTTCAAAAAAGTGAGCCGCGTAGAGTTCGTCAACCAAAGCCCGATTGGCAAAAGCAGCCGCAGCAACCCGATTACCTACGTCAAGGCCTACGACTACATCCGCGACCTTTTTGCCAGCCAGCAGCTCTCGAAGATTCGCGGTTTTCAGCCTAAACATTTCAGTTTCAACGTGGAAGGCGGGCGCTGCGAGACCTGCAAAGGCGAAGGCGAGCAAGTAGTGGAGATGCAATTCCTTGCCGATGTGCACCTCGAATGTGAGGAATGCAAAGGCCGTCGCTTCAAAGCCGAGGTGCTCGACGTGCAGTACAAAGGCAAAAACATTTTCGAGGTGCTGAACATGAGCATCGAGGAGGCGCTGGATTTTTTCAAAGGCAACAAAGACATCACGGAGCGTATCCAGCCGCTTTTCGACGTGGGCCTGGGCTATGTGCATCTCGGCCAATCGTCGTCCACCCTTTCCGGCGGCGAGGCGCAGCGCGTGAAACTCGCTTCGTTCCTGATTCGGGAAAATTCGGGCGGCCACATCTTTTTCATCTTCGACGAACCGACGACGGGGCTGCATTTCCACGACATCCAAAAACTGCTCAAAGCCATCAACGCGCTCGTGGAAAAAGGCCACAGTGTCCTCGTGGTGGAGCACAACATGGAGGTCATCAAGTCGGCAGACTGGGTGATTGACCTCGGCCCGGAAGGAGGTAAGGAGGGTGGAAATCTCGTTTATGAAGGTACGCCGGAGGGTTTGGCGAAGGTGAAGGAGAGTTATACGGGGAAGTTTTTGGGGGGGAAGTTGGACGGTAAAAAAAATTGATTATCTATGCAGACAATTCGTCACAAATGAACCTTACAGCAATCAGTTTATTCGCCTCAGGCGGCATTGGAGATTTGGCCTTGCGAGCTAATTCAATTGACCTATTGGTGGCGAACGAATTACTGGCCGACCGCTGCGAAGTTTTGAAATACAACTACCCGGAAACCCGTGTTTTTCAGGGAGATATACCCAGATTAAAGAGGATTTGAACCTGCCCGTTGGCAAGGCAGGGATTTCCTTGATTGATTTGCGTGATTTCCAAAGGATTGCGAGCGCCGTTCGTTCAAAACCACCTTGTCAGACCCTGTACTCAGGGGCTTGCCCGGCCAAGTGAAGCGGACGGGGCTGATTTGCGTTGACTATATTATCAAGTCAAGCAGCCTTCTCGAAACATTCCCTACTTTTGGAGCTCTTTTCTCAAATCTGATTTTTCAAAAACTATGAAACGGATACTCGCATTCTCCCTTTTCCTCCTGACTGCCACTGCATCCTTCGCCCAAAAAGTGACGGCCAAGCCACCGGCTGGTGCCGCTTCTGCCAACGATGCCGTGGCCCGCGAAGCCACCGACAAGTTGGTGACAAAATATACCCTCAACGCCGACCAAGCCAAGGAAATGTATAGTGTGCAGCAGCGCAAACTTCGCAACCTCGAAGAGATTGCCCCGCTTCAGTCCAGCAATCGAAGCCAATACCTAAGCAAATTGGAAAACGTGCAAAAAGGCACGCTGGCGAGCGTTCGCCGCATCCTGCGAACCAAAGAACAAGTGGACCTGTACAACAAAACCCAGTCGGAGGTGCGCGTCCAGCGTGCCAACTTGCGCAAGGAACTCACGCCCAAAAATCTTTCAAAAGATGATTTGCAGGCGGCGCTTCTGGAAATTTACGCAGAATGACGGGCTGATTCTTCTTGTTGGAGCGTCCTGTTCTTTGCCGTCCGGCCGCTACTTTTTGTGTTTTCACGAAAACTTTATATCGCCTTTCCCTACTTGCGCCTAACTTGCGCCGACAGACAAAAAATTCTTCATTCTTAATCCGCTCGTTCGCCATGCTCATTTTCGCAGTGCGGCTCATCATTGAGGAAAACGGAAAAATACTCTGCCTAAGGCAAACCAAGAAAAATGGCGGGCGCTACTCGCTCATTGGCGGCAACGTGGAAGAACATGAGTTCGCCCGCGAGGCGCTCGCCCGCGAAGCTTCCGAAGAAGCAGGCATCCATGTGGAGCCGGAAGACCTGACGTTGGTACATGTGTTGCACCGCCACAAACTGAAAAAAGACGAGACCCTGCTGGTGCTCTATTTCAAGGCCGCGCGATTTCACGGCGAGCCGGAGTCTTTGGAGCCTAAAAAGTTCAAAGACGTAGCATGGCTGCCTGTCCACAACTTGCCCGACGATGTTTCCAAGCCCACCCTTCATGTGCTCCAATGCATCCGAAAAGGAGAGATTTACTCCGAATACCCCGCACGAGGCAAGGTGTTGGCGTTCTGGGAACAATTCGGCAACAAATGGGCTGGGTTTTCTGATTTCTGAAACGACGGCCTCGTCCGTTCTCGCACAATTTTGTCCGATTTCGGACATCCCGCTGTGGCGTTTTTCCCCACAATAGACTGACTTTCAGAGGTTATGTGTTTCGGCACGAGGTATGGAGCATGGTATGGTACAGCAAGCTCTTGTGACCATGATTCAAAATTATCTCAAACTCGCACTCCGCAACCTTCGCAAACACAGCCTCTATTCGTCGCTCAATATCGCGGGGCTGGCCATCGGTATTGCCGCCTGCATACTTATCGTGCTATATGTGGCGCATGAACTGAGTTACGACCGTTGGAATCCATATTCGGAACGAATCGTCCGCCCTTGCGCTGATATTCAATTTGGCGGCCACCATCACCAATTGGCGACAGTCGGCTCCATCGTGGCACCAGAAGCAGCAGCCGAACTGCCCGAAATAGAAGCGTGGTGCCGATTCAGGAGTTACGGCTCGTATTTGGTGAAACGCGACGGCCCCGCCCAGCAAAATATAAAGGAAGAGTATGTGCTGACGGTGGATAGTTCGTTTTTTGAGGTTTTCCCCTTAAAAGTGTTGGAGGGCGACGCTCGCAATTGTCTCGCCCAACCTCAGACGGTCGCCATCTCGCGCAGCCGAGCGGAAAAGTATTTTTCATCACCGCAAGCAGCTTTGGGCCAAACACTCGTGTTCGAAAACAACGAGCGTTGGCAAGTGACAGCCGTCTATGAAGACATTCCAGCCAACACGCATTTCAAAGCGGATTTGCTGCTATCCATGAATGGCAACGAGGAACTGAAAAACGACCCGCCTTTTTGGGCGAGCAACAATAACTTCAACACTTACCTGCTACTCCGCAAGGGCACTGACCTTGCGGAGTTCAATCAAAAGTTTGAAAAACTCGTCACAGAAAAGGTGAGGGTGACAGTGCAGGCCCTACTCGGCACCACCTTGGAAGAGGTGGAAAAGACTGGCCAATATGCCCGCTACTACCTGCAAAATCTGACCGATATTCACCTGTATTCCGACCTCAAGGCAGAATTGGCGCCCAACGGCAGCATTCGTTATGTGTGGATTTTCAGCGCCATTGCAGCGTTTATCCTGCTCATTGCCTGTATCAATTTTATGAATCTCGCCACCGCCCGTTCGTCGGGTCGCGCTAAGGAGGTGGGTATGCGCAAAGTATTGGGGGGCACGCGTTCGTCGCTTGTCGGTCAGTTTTTGAGCGAGTCGTCGCTCATTTCGGCCTTTTCGGTGGCATTGGCGGTTTTGTTGGCAGCTGTGGCCATGCCGTGGTATCGCGACTTGACGGGCCGCGACCTGAGCATGCCCTGGGGACACCCCTTGTTTTGGCTTTCGCTGCTCGGCACCACAGGACTCGTGGGTTTGATGGCAGGGAGTTATCCCGCGTTTTTTCTGTCCGCCTTCGATTCCTTGCGGGTGTTGAAAGGTCAAGTGGCGGGCTTGGGCAAAGGGGGGCGTTTTCGCAGTGTGCTCGTGGTGTTTCAATTCACCATTTCCGTCGCACTTATCATCGCCACCATATTGGTTTTCAATCAATTGAATTTTATTCAAAACAAAAAACTCGGTTTTGAGAAAAGTCAAGTCATCGTGCTCAACGATGCCTATGCACTAGGCGACAAAATCTACCGATTGAAAGAGGAAATGCTCCAGCACCCGGCTATCGAAAGCGCCACCGTATCGGGGTTCCTGCCAGTGCCGAGCAACCGCAGCGACCAGATATTTTCAAAAAGCCAATCCTTCGACCAGAATGATGCCGTTTCGATGCAACATTGGCGGGTGGATGGCGACTATCTTGCCACCATGGGCATTGAAATTGTGCAAGGCCGGGGGTTCGACCCCGCTCGCGTCACAGATAGCACGGGAGTCATTCTGAACGAGACGGCTGCCCGGCAGTTTGGCTTCGAAGACCCGATTGGCCAAAAAATCTATGTACCCACCCGTAATTTTCAGGAGGCTCCCAAACCGGAAGATTTTATGGCTCTGACCATCATCGGGGTGGTGAAAGATTTCCATTGGTCAAGCCTACGCGACAATATCGGCGCCCTGTGCTTCCAATTGGGAGCCTCTCGCGGCCATGCTTGCTTCCGCTACAAAGGCGCGGAGACGGCATCGGTTATCGCTGCATTGGAAAAGAACTGGAAAAGCCTCTCGCCCGACCAACCGTTTAGTTACCGTTTTATGGATGACGCTTTTGCCCGGATGTACGAAGCGGAACAGCGCATCGGCACTATCGCTGGCATATTTGGCTTGCTCTCCATTTTGGTGTCTTGTCTTGGCTTGTTTGGCTTGGCGGCGTTCACCACGGAGCAACGCACCAAGGAAATTGGCATCCGCAAAGTCTTGGGTGCCTCCGTCGCTTCCGTGGTCAGCATGTTGGCCAAAGACTTTTTAAAACTTGTCGTGTTTGCTATTGTCATCGCCATACCAATCGCTTACTGGGCCATGGACAAATGGTTGCAAGATTTTGCCTACCGCATTGACATTCAGTGGTGGCTGTTTGCCTTGTCGGGCATCATTGCCGTGGTCGTCGCGTTTCTGACGGTGAGTTTTCAGAGTGTGAAGGCAGCGCTGGCGAACCCTGTTACCTCACTCCGAAGCGAGTGATGACAAGCCGGAACGTTGTTTTGTTTTTCATATAGTCAACGCAAAGTGGTTTTGAACGAACGGTGCTCGCAATCCTTTGGAAATCATGCAAATCAATCAAGGGCATCCCTGTCTTGCCAACGGGCAGATTCAAATCCTCTTTAATCTGGGTATAAAAACCGAGCTTATATCATGAGCTAAATGGTTTGACAGGATTTACAGATTGAAAGGAATCAGATGATTGATTTTCAATAAAAAACTGTCAATCTTGTAAACCCAGTCAAAAAACGTTGTGAGGCAGCCGCTTCAATCATCAACCCATACTGTATGTTTCAAAATTATCTCCATATCGCGCTGAGAAGCCTGAATAAACACAAGTCCGGCGCGCTGATCAATCTGCTTGGGCTTACTTTGGGCATAACGGCCTGCCTGGCTATTTACACCATCACCAATTTTGAATTGAGTTACGACACTTTTCACCCCGACAACAAGCGGATATATCGGTTAGTCGGGGAGAGTAAATTCAGTAAATCGGATGAATTCAAGCCTTTGGGATTTGCCCCTCGCGCCGTCCCGAACGCTATTCGGGAAGAAGTGAGCGGCTTAGAGACGGTAGCGGCCTTTCACAACCTTGAAACGCAAGTGCTCGTACCTGGCGAATCCGGCGAACCGAAGCATTTTGAACGCCGCGACATGTCTGGCGGCAAAGCACAAATCATTGTGGCAGAACCTCAGTATTTCGACATTTTCCGGTACGAATGGCTGGCCGGGAATCCGCAAACGGCGTTGAACGAACCGAACACTGTGGTGCTTTCAGAAAGCAAAGCGCGGCTTTATTTTGGCGAGATTCCCGTGCAAGAATTGCTGGGCAAAACCCTTATTTACCGGGACTTTATACAAGCGACAGTGACCGGAATCGTGCGGGAATGGGAGGGAAATACCGATTTTTCCTTTACGGATTTCCTGTCTTACAGTACCATAAACGCCAGTCCGCTCCAAAAGGAGATCAACCTCGACGAATGGAACGACGTCTGGTCGGCGTCGCAAGCTTTCGTAAAACTCGCTCCCGGCACAACAGCTGCCCATGTGGAAGTGCAACTTGCGGCATTTTCTCAAAATCATTTCGGGCCGGATCGCGGCACAGGCGATTTTTTGTTTGTTCCGAAATTGCAGCCTTTATCCGACCTGCATTTCAACGAAGATTACAGGGACAATTATTCGCGCAAAGCGCATTTGCCCACGCTCTACGGTCTCATGGGCGTCGCGCTCTTTATTCTGCTAATCGCGGTCATTAATTTTATCAATTTAAGCACGGCACAGTCTGCGCAGCGGATGCAGGAGATAGGAATGCGGAAAGTATTGGGCGGCAGCCGCAGTGCCTTGATGGGGCAACTCATGGGAGAGACTTTTCTACTAACGACTTTGGCCGCAGGCGTATCGGTTTTCGCCGTGCCTTTAACGTTGTCAGTATTCAGGGCATTTATCCCTGAGGGCATTGAATTTTCATTCGCCTGCCCCCGGACGCTGTCATTTTTGCTTGCTGTTACCGTCGTTACCGCTTTGCTTTCAGGCTTTTATCCGGCGTGGGTTTTGTCGTCTTATCGTCCGGCAGTGACGTTGAAAGGCCAGAATGCCCTGCGCGGCAATCAAAAAGGGTATTTGCGCAAAGGGTTGATTGTGTTTCAGTTCGCTCTCTCCTTGATATTCATCATCGGCGCCATCGTCGTTGAATACCAGTTGAATTTCATCCGGAGTAAAGACTTGGGTTTTTCGAGCGATGCAGTGGTATTAATCAATACGCCACACGATGATAAGAGTCGAGTGCTCGGTGAAAAAATCCGGCAACTGACCGGCGTTGACCGCGTCGCCATGCAGTGGTTTGCCCCCATGGGTGACGGTTTTATGCTGACTAAAATGAAATATAGCAGCGGCTCCACTAACCTCGAACTGGACGTGTCCGCTAAAATCGGCGATGAAAATTTTATCCCGCTATACGGATTGCGCTTGCTGGCGGGGCGCAATTTTATACCCGGCGGCGATACACTCCGCGAAATTGTCATCAATCAAACTTTCGCCGCAACCCTTGGCTTCCGGCAGGCTGCCGACGCGGTAGGTGCTGTACTCGATTTTAACGGCGAAAAATGCCCGGTTGCAGGCGTGGTGGCCGACTTTCACGAACAATCACTACACGCTGCCATTCAACCGACTTTTATTGCTTACATGCCGCAATTATCGAAAAATATCGCCGTCAAACTGGCGACAAAAGGCAAACAACTGAGCGACGCGACGGCAACCTTAGCGGGCATCCGGCAACAATGGGAAGCCGTCTATCCTGATAAAAGGTTTGAATTTACTTTTCTAGACGACAGCATTGCTAAAATATATGAAAAAGAGCGGAAAACCGGACAACTCGTCGGCGCGGCATCGGCCATCGCTATTCTGATTTCGTGTATGGGCTTGTTCGGCCTCGTGGCGTTCACCGCCGAACAGCGTACCAAAGAAATCGGCGTCCGAAAAGTGCTCGGCGCCTCCTTAAGTTCCATTGTGGCTTTGCTCAACGGCGACTTCCTAAAACTCATACTGATTGCCCTTGTTATCGCTTCACCTGTTGCTTGTTTTTTTATGAACAAATGGCTGGCCAACTTCGCCTATCGTATTGATATTCAATGGTGGGTGTTTGCAATAGCAGGAGCGACAGCAGTGGCAATTGCGTTTTTGACGGTGAGTTTTCAGAGTGTGAAGGCAGCGTTGGCGAACCCGGTAAAAAGTCTTCGCTCGGAATAGATGAATATAAAGCTCTCCCGGTGTACGCGCCGTAGAGCCATTCCCCGCAAATTTGTGCAGAAAAATGAAGTGAATTTGCGCAGATTGAGATCAAAATCTGCGACTATCTGCGGAAAACCTTATAAAAGGCCGCATGTTTGTTCGCCGCGCCGGATGTTTTCTCTCTGCGAGAGGTGTGCGGTAAAAACATGTGTACACGTCGAATTCACCCCGTTCCAGCGACGTATGGTTTTTGGGTCGAGATGCCGAAAAGTTTGGACGAGTCGTTTATCGCTGCACGATTCGAGCGGGACGATTGTAGCAACGCAAGCAGGAAATGGAGTTGACCGGCATTTTATCGAAGCGGGCAGCTCGCCGGGCTGGGTTTATTTGTTGGTCATTTGTGTCAATGGTTTGTCCAAAGAGAAAGCGAAACTTTCAAAGATAAATAACCTTCCCGTCCGCTCCCGCACACTCCGCCGTCCGAAACCGAACAACCCGAAGTGTCTTTTTATCATATAAAGAATTGAAAATCAAGCAATAAATATTTCGGCACGAGGTGTGGGGAGTTATAGAGCCGACAGTCTGTCGGTGTTACGGCTATGATACAAAATTACCTGAAACTCGCCCTCCGCAACCTCCTTAAACACAAAGGCCCTGGCTTCATCAACATCACCGGCCTATCCATCGGCACGGCCGTCGTCATTCTGCTGTCGCTCTATGTGTGGGACGAATGGACTTTCGACCGTTTCCACAGCAAATCCGACCGTGTCTATCGCGCTTGGGCAAAAGAGCATTTCAAAGGCGACGTGTTTTTCAACACCGTCACGCCAGTGGTGCTGGGGCAGGAATTGCGCGACAATTTCCCCGAAATCCAGCAGGTTGCCCGCTATTACACGGTGAACACGCTGACAAAAAAAGGCAACTTTTCCGAACTGGAAGAAGTGCATTTTGCCGAGCCGTCTTTTTTCAAAGTCTTTGATTTTAAACTGTTGAGAGGCAAGGCAGAAAATGTGTTGAGTGATATGCACTCGGCAATCATCACCGAAGAAATCGGCCTCAAATATTTTGGTGACCCTTTCCCTGTCGGGCAAACGCTCACGCTGCAAACTGGCGGCGAGTGGACGCACTTCACTGTGACGGGTGTCATAGAAAAAGCGCCGGGCAATTCGAGCATTCAATACGGCATCGTCGTGCCCTTCGAAAAGGGAAAATCGCAGATGTCGGAAGAGGCGAGAACGAGTTGGACGAACGTCATTGTCGAGACCTACATCTTGCTTGACGAGGCGAACAAGGTGAAGGAACTCGAAGCCAAATTCGCCCCCTTTGTGGATGGCAAGGTCGCTTCCGATTACCAACCCGGCGAGTACGTCGTCGGCTTCCAGCCCCTAACCGACATCCACCTGAACAAGGATTTCCCGCTCGGCATCGCGCCCGTGAGCGATAAGCTTTATTCATATATTTTAGCGGGCATCGCGCTGCTCATACTCGGTTTGGCCAGCATCAATTTCACTACACTGGCAGTCGGTCGGTCGGTGATGCGGGCAAAAGAAGTCGGCGTGCGCAAGGCGACTGGCGCCACGCGAGGACAACTCATGGCACAATTCTGGAACGAGGCGGTGTTCACAGCAGGTGTGTCAGTAGTGTTTGGCCTGCTGCTGGCTTGGTCGGCGTTGCCATTTTTCAATGATTTGGCGGACAAGCAGTTGGCATTGAATTTTTCTCCACAAACACTATTCTTGCTGGCGGGTTTGGCACTCACGACGGGTTTGATTTCGGGCATTTACCCGGCGTTGGTGCTGTCGGGTTTCAAACCTGCTTTGACCCTGCGCGGAGTGGTTTCAAAAACAGGCGACAACCGGCACACGGTGTTGCGCGGACTGGTCGGCTTCCAGTTTTTGCTTTCCGTTTTGCTTATTATCAGCACACTCGTGATGCTGCGACAAATGAATTTTTTGCAAAACAAAAACCTCGGCTACGACAAGGAGCAAATCGTAGTGCTGCCTTACAAACGCTCCGGTGCGCGGCTGACCGACCAATGGGCGGAAGGCAAAAAAATGCTGGATTTGTTGAGCAACGAATTGAGCGGCAAACCCGGGTTCGGTAACGTGGCGATGTCGGCGCATACTTTCGGCACACCCGGCTGGATGAGCATCGGCTACACAGAACCCGCGAGTCAGAAATTCCGCAATTTCATGTTCAACGGCGTGGACGACCAATTTCTGCCGATGCACGGCGTAGAATTGGCATCGGGTCGCAATTTTTCAAGGGGAAATATTTCAGATACAAAAGCCGTCATCGTGAACGAGGCTTACGCCAAACAATTCGGCGTGGAAAGCGGCCAAAAAATGCCGGAACCATTCCGCGAGTTTGAAGTCATCGGCGTGGCGAAGGATTTTAATTTTGAAAGCCTGCACACGACGGTGCAGCCGCTGGTGCTTGCCTACGACCCCATTGGCATCATCCGCACAGCCTCGGACTGGAATTTTAACGACACGCCCAACCCCAAACTTTCCGTCAAAGTCGCTGGCGGAAATCTCCCGGCCACACTTTCCACCTTGCGCCTCGCTTGGCAAAAAATTGCGCCCGACCAAGCCTTCAATTACGCTTTTCTCGATGACAACATCGACAAACAATACCGCGCCGAAAGCCGCCTGAGTCAACTCGTCGGTATGGCTACGGGGCTGGCTATTTTGATTGCTTGTCTTGGCTTGTTCGGCATTGCCACGCTCACTATCGCGCAGCGCACGAAGGAAATCGGGGTGCGCAAAGTACTCGGCGCGAGCGTGGCTGGCATCACCGGTTTGTTGGCAAAAGATTTTTTAAAAATCGTGGCAGTATCGTTTGTCATTGCCTCGCCGATTGCTTGGTGGGCGATGAACCAATGGCTCGCTGATTTTGCTTACCGCGTTGATATTCAATGGTGGATTTTCTTGATAGCCGGAGCAGCAGCAGTAGCAGTAGCGTTTTTGACAGTGAGTTTTCAGAGTGTGAAAGCGGCGTTGGCGAACCCTGTTAAATCGCTCCGTTCGGAGTGATTTTATCTTGTCTTTAGCAGGGTAAAGTCGCTGCGCAGCGAGTAAAATTGTACGCCGGAACGCTGTTCCCGCGGCTCGAAATTTATAGCCGGAACAGCGTTCCGGCATACAAAATGAAATTGCTATGATTCAAAACTATTTCAAAATTGCGTTCCGAAACCTTTCTCGCAACAGACTCTACGCCGCGCTCAATGTCGTAGGGCTTGGTTTTGGTTTGACGGTTTTTCTGTTGCTCGGCCTTTATCTTTTCGATGAATTGACCTTCGACAGATACCACGCCCGTGCCGGGCGCATCTATCGCGTCATCGAGCATAAAAAAACGAAAACCGAAGACCTGACCATTGCCGGCACAAGTTATCGCTTGGCTTCGGACTCCAGGCAAAATATCGGTGAAGTCGAGAATACCGCCCGAATGGCCCGCCTCGGTCGAGCCAACCTTTTGAACCCTGACAGGCCTGATTACCGGGCGCACGAACTCCTTACCATTGCCGACAACGGCCTGATGGAAATGTTTGATTTTGAGGCTGTTCGGGGCGACCCGGCAACTGCCCTGAAAGAACCGAATACCATCGTGGTGACAGAAGAAATCGCCCAGCGGTATTTTGGCAGCACCGATATTTTAGGAAAAATCCTTCGCATGGATTTTCAGGAAAGCCCGCTGCGAATCACGGCGGTTTTGAAAAACCACCCCCGGAATTCGAGTTTCGATTTCCCCCTGCTGGTTTCAGAATCTACGTTGCTGTTGGACACGAATTTTCAGCGGGAAGTTTTGCGGGACTGGTCGTCCAACGATTTCCTGACTTATGCGCTGTTGGGCGAAAAAGCCGACCCAACACTCGTCGCCACCAAGCTGACGAAATTGGTATACGACCATTTCAAGCCTGAAGAAGGCACATCTGTCGCCCACAGCCTTCAAGCCCTGAAAGATATGCACCTCTACTCCGAGCATATCGTGGATGGCGCGCGCAACTCCAACGTGGCAGCCATGCGCAGCGGCTCTTTGTTTTACTTGAAAATATTTGCTTCGGTCGCATTGTTTGTGCTGTTGCTCGCCTGCATCAACTATATGAACCTGACGACGGCTAAGGCCTCCAACCGCAGCAAGGAAATTGGAATTCGGAAGACGGCTGGAGCGCAACGAAGACAATTGGTGCGGCAATTCATGTTTGAGTCCCTGCTGATTTCCATTTCTGCCTTTGTTTTGGCGGTTTTTTTTGTTAACCTGCTTTTGCCGTTTTTCAATGCCTTCACCGAAAAACAACTTTCGCTCAATTTCACGACCGACCGTCGCATCTGGCTGGGCGCACTCGGCGCCATGCTGGCAACGAGTTTGCTTTCGGGCAGTTACCCGGCGCTCGTGCTGTCGCGTTTCAGCCCGATGGTTTTGCTCAAAAACTTGAAGATGAAAAACGCAAGCGATTGGTCCTTGCGAAAAACACTGGTCGTTTTTCAGTTCTCGGTTTCGGTGCTGATGATTGTGGCAACCATCGTGCTGTACCGACAGGTGCAGTATGTCCACAACAAGGATTTGGGTTTCAAAAAAGACCTGCTTGTGGTGGTGGATATCAACAGCGGCAAGGTGCGGGCGGGCGCGGAAACCGTGCAAGCGGAGTTTTCAAAAATACCGGGAGTGAAAAACGTGTCGGTCACGTCGCGTGTGCCCGGCGAATGGAAAACTATCGCGACCGTCAAAATTCGCCCCGAAGGCAGCACTGAAGACCACAAAGTGGCCTACCTGCTCGGCGTAGATGAGGATTTTGCAAAAACCTTTGAAGTCGAAGTATTGCAAGGTCAGTTTTTCAGCGGCATTGGCGACACGTCCGCTATTTTGCTCAATGAGACAGCCGCCAAGATACTGGGTATCACAGAGGCCTCCGGTCAGGTGGTCGAAATCCCAGAACGGGCTTTCGACGGCAGTTTCATACCGCTCCGCAACCGGGTCAAATTTCGGGCGCGTGTGGCAGGTATCGTCAAAGACTTTCATTTTCAGACCCTTCGCGAAAAAATCGCCCCTCTGGTATTGGCCTACCAGTACAACCCAGTACAAAATATAGACTACTTCACTTCGCGCATCGAGGCGGGCGACATACCCGGTACCTTGAAAAAAATGGAGTCAGCCCTCGCTGCCGTTGACCCCGACCACCCTTTGGAATATCATTTTCTGGACGAACAATTGGCTCTTTTTTACACTGAAGACACCCAACGGCAGACGATGTTGATTTGGGCGGCGCTGACGGCCATTTTCATTGCCTGCATGGGGCTTTTCGGGTTGGCGACTTACGCCGCTGAACAGCGAGTGAAGGAAATCGGCATTCGCAAAGTGCTGGGTGCATCGGTCGCGGGCATTACTGGTCTTTTGGCAAAAGATTTTTTAAAACTCGTCGTCGCGTCATGTGCCATCGCGTTTCCGGTCGCCTATTTTTTCATGGACAAATGGCTCTCGGATTTTGCCTATCGCATTGACATTCAATGGTGGATGTTTTTAGTAGCGGGAGCAGCGGCAGTAGCAGTCGCGTTTTTGACGGTGAGTTTCCAAAGTGTGAAAGCGGCGCTGGCGAATCCTGTCAAATCATTGCGTAACGAATAGTTCAATCACAGATATAACACACACACCGCTATGCTCGGAATCTATCTCAAGCACACATTCCGCGCCCTTTGGCGCAGCCGAGGCTACACTCTTTTGAACATTGCCGGGCTTGCCATAGGCCTGAGCGCCGCTTGGCTCGTTTGGCAGTATGTTGACTTTGAATACAGCCACGACCGGGACATTCCCAACCGGGAGCACATTTATCGCGTGGTATCAAAATTTGAAGACAACGACGATGTTTTCAACACCAATTCTGGCTGTCCCGAGCCTGTATGGCGTGCTGCGGAGCAATTGGCGGGCATCGAGCAAGCGGTGCCTGTGCGGGATATGTACACGCTTTCCATTCTGCCAGAAGGGGCAAAAAAAAGTTTTAACGATATGCGGAGGGTGGGCAAGACCACGCCCACATATTTTGAACTGGTGCCTCACCGCTGGCTGGCGGGGTCTGCTGCCACTGCGCTCAGCAAGCCCGACCAAGTAGTGCTGACCCGCAGCCGAGCCGAAAAGTATTTTCCTCGGCACAGCCCCGAGGAGATGTTGGGCAAGACAGTGCAGTATGAGACATTTAGTGATACGCTCAGGGTGGAGGTGGTCGGTGTGGTCGAAGACTTGGGCTTCCCTACCACTTTTCACAGCGAGGATTTGTTGAGCATCACAGTCCCCAAAGAAGACAACTGGAGAAGCGTGAACTCTAACCAGCAGGTTTGGCTCGTCCTGAAAAATGGTGCCGACGCCACAGCGGTGGAAAAATCGCTCAACGAACTGGCCGACCACCACACGGGCGACCAACTCAAGCGTTGGAACATGAAGCGCCAGCTGGCATTGCAGCCTCTGGCCAAGGTGCATTTTTCTCCTGAATACGCCAGCCATATCCGCGCCGCCGACCCGCGAGTATTGGGTGTATTGGGCGCGGTAGCCATATTCCTTTTGGCGCTAGCCTGCATCAACTACATCAACCTCAGCACGGCTCAGATACCTATGCGTGCCCGCGAGATTGGTGTCCGCAAGACACTGGGTGGGCGCAGCGCGGGCATCGTGAGCGGTTTTCTGCTGGAAACCGCCGTCACTTGTCTGCTGGCAGTCGTGTTGGCCGCTTTGCTCACCTACTGGGCGTTTGGCTATTTTAAAGACGACTTGCCTGTGGACGTGCTGCGCTTCGCCAGTTGGCAAAAAACGGGGCTGTTCCTGTTTTATCTGGTGACTGGCGTGAGCCTCTTGGCAGGCTTGTACCCGGGCTGGTTGGCATCCCGTTTTCAGGCGGTATCGCTTTTGCGCGGGCAGTTTTCCGGCCAGTCGCTCAACCGCGGCGCTCGCGGGACACACTTGCGGTGGGGGCTTATCATTTTTCAGTTTTTCGTCGCGCAAGTGTTCATCATCGGGGCTTTGGTGGTCGGGCTGCAGCTCGATTTTATGCGCCACTCCGATTTGGGTTTCGACAAGGAGGCGGTGCTGACCATGGAGCAGCCCATCAACGCATACAGAAACCCCGCTTTGAAAAACAAACTGCCGGTGCTGGCTGAGTTGCTCCAAAAGATGCCTGAAGTTCAAGAAGTCGCGCTCGGCGACCCCTTGTTGAGCAGCAGTTATACCAGCAACAACCACACCCTTACAGACGAAAAGGGGGAAAAAACCGAGGTGAACATGTACCGCAAACTCGCCGACGAAAAACTGATGGAACTCTACCGCCTGCCCTTGCTGGCCGGTCGGAAATTGATGCCCGGCGATTCGGCAAGGGCATACGTCATCAACGAGACGGCGGTCAAGGCTTATGGGCTGGGCAGCCCAGAGGCGGCCATAGGGAAGGTGCTGAGCGAAGACAACGGCCCCGGCGAAGCGCCGACCCATTGGCAGGTCGTGGGCGTGGTGACGGACTACCACACAATGGGCTTTTCGGAAAAAATATATCCAACCGCCTTGCTCTATAACCCTGCCGAGTGGAGTACGCTCAATGTGCGCCTTGCCAGCAAGCGCCCGGCAGACTGGCAGCCCGCCCTGCAAAAAATCGAGACTGCATGGCAGGGCATTTATCCCGGCGAGACTTTTGAGGCAAAGTTTTACGACGAGACCCTCGCCGATATTTACGAGGCCGACCTCAGTTTGGCGCGTTTCGTCAGGGTGGCCACTGGCATCGCGGTGCTGATTTCCTGTCTTGGCTTGTTCGGTCTGGCCACTTTCATGGCTTGGCGGCGCAACAAAGAAATCGGCATACGCAAGGTGCTCGGCGCTTCCACTGCCTCGGTGGTTCGGCTGTTGAGCCGTGAGTTTTTGACGCTGGTGTTTGTGGGCTTCCTGCTGGCTGCGCCCGTGGCGCTGTACTTTTTGCGCCAATGGTTGGATGGCTATGCTTTTCGCATCGAGCTGAGCTGGTGGATGTTCGCCGGGGCGGGTGCAGTAGCGGTGGCGGTGGCGTTCCTGACCGTGGGTTATCAGAGCATCAAGGCTGCCTTGGCAAATCCGGCGCACTCGCTAAAAAGTGAATGAGGGACACCCTGCTGCGTCGCAGAAAAAAAAGTCACTTACCTGACAGCCCTACTCTTTTTGGGCTATCCTATTTGGCGGGAAGGCGAGGCCACCCTATATTTGTTCGCAAGAACACACTCATCCGCATGTCTTCAGCCATTTATGCCAAATATCAACGCCCCTGCTCCCATTGAATGATGGGGGCAGGGGCGTTGTGGTGTAAGCGAACATAATGCACTCAAGATTAAGTGCATGATAAGTGCTAAAACTGGGCTTATCTCGCGCTTCTTGTTTAGGTTAGGTTGGGTGCAGGAGCGCTGTTGATGGCGGTAATTATTACGGACAAATAAATTAACACATTGTCATAACCAATCAATTTTATGAACCAAAAATTTTATATCGCAGTTGACGGCCAGCAGCTAGGCCCTTTCAGTATTGATGAGTTGCGAATCAAAGGAATTCAGCGGGATACTTTAGTTTGGACCGAAGGTTTAGAAAATTGGACTAAGGCTCAGTACTTACCTTTTTTAAAAGATATACTCAAAGCCGTTCCTCCCCCATTGCCACAACAGGATGTCAAATCTACGACCTTCAAATCACCACCACCACCACTACCTCCTCCTCATATACTGAATGTCCCAAAAGAAAAATATTTTGGTTACGAGCTAGCTAGCAGACGAGAAAGATTCTTTGCAGCAATATTAGGGGCTATTATAATGTTCATACCACTATTTATGATTTTTGGCGAAAACCTTTTCAATGATAATGAAAAGATTACTTTAGCCTCAACGATTAAAGATGCTATTATTGGGGCAATAGAAGGAGTTATATTGGGCGCTATATTTTACCCATTGTGGAGTGGAAATTTAGGCCACAAAATCTTCGGACTTAAAGTTATTTCAGCCGAAGACGGTAGTGACTATAAAGAAGCAAGCAGAGGCGCAATCCGAGAGGCTGTAAAAGGTGCACTCAGTGCATTTATTATACCTGTGATGTGGTTGCTTTGGGATGATGACCGACAAAACTTATATGACAAGGCTGTAAAAACTTATGTAGTAAAAAAAAAGCTGGAACAGTAAAGAGATTTTTTAGAAGTTGCATTGTTCTTTTTTTTACCATTCTGTTTACTCTTGGTTTGATAAGTTTTGGAACAATATATTTTTTTACTGATGGTATTCCCACTATTTCAGACTTCATCGTAAAGCAACTCCCAAAAGATGTTGATAAAGAACTTGGTAAGGCTGTCAGAGCTGAGGTGTTTAGCAATTATCAATTAGATGATGAAAAAACAGAAATTGCCAATGAGTTTTTTAATGAGCTAAATATAGATAACCAGACAAAGGTTTACGTCATTCGGGCAAATCAGTTTAACGCATTTGCCTTGCCGGGAAACTATATTTTTTTGTTCGACCATGTTTTTGAAAATATAAATTCCTATCCAGAACTTACGGCCTTATTGGCACACGAGTATGCACATATACAACATAGACATGGAATCAGGAAGCTCGCTCATGAACTTTCAAGGAGTTTAGTGACCGCTTTTATTTGGGATGATGACAAGGGGGTTGGCAAACTTGTGAATAACGCAAATTTGCTCCTAACACTTGGCTATTCAAGAGAATTTGAAACACAAGCAGATGTTCAGGCATTTCAACTTCTAAGAGATAAGAAAATTGATTCTAAAGGACTTGTTGACTTGTTCAAGCGTATGGAAAAAATTGAAAGAACAAACAGCAAGAAAACACCCCCATATTTAAATACCCATCCAGACCCAGAAGAACGTCTCAATTTAATGCAAGATAGTATAAAGGCAAGCCCCTATGCCCACGAACATTTTGAAAAATTAGAACAAATATTTCAAAGGCTTAGCAGAAAGAAGGACTTTAAATAACTCCGCAATCAATATGCTGCCTTTCATAGCCTCCCAAACAGCGGCATAGTGCGTATTCTTTAAGAATGACAGACCAAGAAGAATGGAATACAAAAACTTTATAGACAACCTTTCGCAAAACAATGCGAACTATAATAACCCCGAACAGGCTATTACAACGGCTAACCTTTGCGACACGATTTCAAGGGACATAAACACCGATAGCCAACGGTTTATTTACGAACTTTTGCAAAACGCAGATGACGCAAGTAACCAAAGCGGGGTGCTTGATGTTCGTGTAGATTTTGTAGGAGATTTTGTTGTGGTTTCTCACAAAGGCGAACCATTTTCAAAAATTGATATTGAAAGTATATCAAGTGCAGGGGACGGGACAAAAACAGGCGACAGCAACAAGACCGGCTTTAAAGGCATTGGTTTCAAGTCTGTTTTCTCTCACTCAAATTTTGTGATTATCAAAAGTGGAAATTTCTGTTTCAAGTTTGATAAACAGCATTGGGCAAACCATTGGAATAATGCTTGGGGTTCTCAAAGTGCTTGGAAAGCGGAACGAAAGACAAAAAATAAAGATGAAAGTCTAAAAATGCCTTGGCAAATCATTCCTATTTGGACAGAATTGCCAAACGAACTGAAAAATTTATCAATTTTGCAAGAGTATAGCGTATCTACAATTATACGTTATGATAAAGTTGAACAACTGAAAAAGGTGGTAGTGTCATTTTATGAGTGATATGTTGTAGTTGTAGACGAACAAATGGAGGTACAGTTCGTGCATTTCATCGGATTTTGAAAAGGATAGCGTTTTTCTGACGAATCGACAAATTCTCTGGCGAAGGGTGTTGTTCCAGCGTTCCACATGAGAAGTTTCCCCGGATTCTTTTCCCACCATCTTGTGTTTGCCTGTATCAATAACCGCGGCGTATGCCTCCCAAAAATCGCTGAACGTTCGGCATTTTCGATATTCAGGCGGAATCAGTTCCCAAAACCGCCGACAAGATTGTTCGCTTCGGTCGCCGATGAAAAAAGAGACAATTTGACGTGTTCTGCGGCAAAGTGCTATCCAAACCCAGCGTTTAAAGTCTTTGCAATAGACAAAAGACCATAATTCATCCAGTTCGAGAACGTCTTTTTTCTTGGCCGGAAGCAACGTGGTCACGATGTCGGGAAGGGACTGCGCTTTTTTTTTATCCACCTCAGAGCCGTTTGGTGACTGATGCCAAAGGTTCTGGCAAGACCCCGTGACGAACTGCGTTCTTGGGCCGCCCTGACGACCATTTCTTTAAATTCCTCGCTTTTCCGAAGCGTTTGAAACACCCCGCCGAAGCCGCAAGCCTTGCATTTGTACTTCGGATTGCCTGATGCGTTCGACCCGTTTTTCACAATGTGTTCAGAGCCACATTTATGGCAGCATTTTACATCTAATACCATTTCATAAAGTTTGACGCAAAAATACCAAATCACCCCCAAAATGACACTACCAAAAAGGTTTTGAATGACCTATTTTCAGAAAGTCAAATCGTACTTTTCCTGCGTAGCAAACAAGTTAAAGTATCCATCAACACAAGCGAAAAAATTATACTTGAAAAGGGCGTAAATGGAGAAGTAACCACATTAAAACGTAATGGTAATACGCTAAGTGAATGGTTGATTAAGACCGAGCAGTTTTCTATTCCCTCAGATGTACAGACAGAAATAAACGAAGACGATAAATCACCAAAAAAACTAAAAGAAGCCAAACAAACCGAAATTTCTTTTGCTATTCAGGTTGAAAAGGGCAAGTTGAAAGCAGTTGATAAAGAAAATAGGTTAATTTTTACTTACCTGCCTACTTCTATCAATTATGATTTTCCATTTTTGGTAAATGCAAGTTTCTTGACAGATGCAGGCAGACAACACTTGCATCAAGATACTTTTTGGAATAAATGGCTTTTCAAACAAATTCCTATAAAGTTCTTGGTAGTGTCATTTTATGAGTGATATGTTGTAGTTGTAGACGAACAAATGGAGGTACAGTTCGTGCATTTCATCGGATTTTGAAAAGGATAGCGTTTTTCTGACGAATCGACAAATTCTCTGGCGAAGGGTGTTGTTCCAGCGTTCCACATGAGAAGTTTCCCCGGATTCTTTTCCCACCATCTTGTGTTTGCCTGTATCAATAACCGCGGCGTATGCCTCCCAAAAATCGCTGAACGTTCGGCATTTTCGATATTCAGGCGGAATCAGTTCCCAAAACCGCCGACAAGATTGTTCGCTTCGGTCGCCGATGAAAAAAGAGACAATTTGACGTGTTCTGCGGCAAAGTGCTATCCAAACCCAGCGTTTAAAGTCTTTGCAATAGACAAAAGACCATAATTCATCCAGTTCGAGAACGTCTTTTTTCTTGGCCGGAAGCAACGTGGTCACGATGTCGGGAAGGGACTGCGCTTTTTTTTTATCCACCTCAGAGCCGTTTGGTGACTGATGCCAAAGGTTCTGGCAAGACCCCGTGACGAACTGCGTTCTTGGGCCGCCCTGACGACCATTTCTTTAAATTCCTCGCTTTTCCGAAGCGTTTGAAACACCCCGCCGAAGCCGCAAGCCTTGCATTTGTACTTCGGATTGCCTGATGCGTTCGACCCGTTTTTCACAATGTGTTCAGAGCCACATTTATGGCAGCATTTTACATCTAATACCATTTCATAAAGTTTGACGCAAAAATACCAAATCACCCCCAAAATGACACTACCAAGTTCTTTTCTTGGGTTGCTGAACTTGCCCACAAAAACAGCAAGTATAACAAGCAATTTCTAACCATTGTACCCCACAAACTTGGCGGTTCTTTGTTGGAAAGTAGTTTCAATGAAGGTTTTAACACCGCCCTTCAAACTATTTCGTTTATCCCGAACCTAAAAGGTGAGTTGCTTAGAGTTAAGGAAAGTGTATTTGATAAAACAAATATTTCTCAGTTTATCAATGCACAAACCCTTATCAATTATATCAACGAAAGCAGAAACAAAAACTTTTCGGTATCGTCTTATAGCCCCGTGCATTTTTAAAGGAACAAAGGGCGTATCTTTGCTTCATTTTGAGCATGAAAAAACGTTTGAGTTCAGTTTCGTATGAAGGGATGCGCCTGCGAGCGGTAGAGATGTTCCGTTCAGGTAAGAACCGCCAAGACATCATGTCCAGTTTGGGGATACCCAAATCAACGTTGTCACGATGGCTTGCGCGATACGATGCAGACAATCCTGCTTGGTACAAGAGCCTTCCGCCGGGCGGAACCCAGAGCAAATTAGGAACCGAAGACCTGCGGCGCCTGGTGGAAGAATTGAACAAGGGTTGTACAGCGCAGGGATTTGAAGGGGAAATATGGACGCGGGGTCGCGTTGGTGTTGTGATTGAGCGACTTTTTGGGGTAAAGTATGACCCATCCCATGTGGGGCGGTTGCTGAAAAAGGTCGGATGGTCGCTGCAACGGCCTTCCAAACAGGCTCGCCAGCGTTCGGAAGAGCGGGTGCAGAAGTGGTATGCAGAGGACATAGGTCGCATTAAAAAAAAGTGAAGCGGAAAACCGCGTATTGTTTCATGCCGATGAGTGTGGGGTTTGCTTGCTGCCCTTTTGCGCCAAAACTTGGGCCCCCAAGGGCCAGACTCCGGTGCTTCAAGAATTCAAAAGCCGCGAGCATCTGAATCTGTTCGGCATGATTTCAACCCGGGGTGATTTGTGCTGGCAAATCCAACGCCTCCCTTTCAAGGCTGAAGATTTTGAGGAGTTTTTCACTTGGTTGAGCACCGAAGAACTGACGAACACCAAAATGCTGGTCGTATGGGATGGTGCTTCAATTCATAAGGGTCAGCCGGTAAAAGATTTTTTGCAACACAACCCCGGTATAATACACCTCGAAGCACTACCACCTTATTGCCCACAACTAAATGCCATAGAATTACTTTGGGATTACCTCAAGTGCCACAAACTCAAAAACCGGATTTTTCTCAATTTGGACGATTTGCAAACTGCCGTAGAATATGCACTTCACGAAATCGCTGATGACCCCGAACTCATCCGCTCTTTTTTCACTAAATCATCCGTCTCGTTCCTTTAAATATGCACGGGGCTATATATACCCTACCTTGAACCTCTAAGCACATTAGGCAGGTTAGGTACAGAAATGTTTGACATTGATGATTTAGAAGGCTTCTTTGCTTCATCAATATTTGCGAAAGAACACAAACTAAACGAAAACTTTAACCTCATTTCATTTCTATACGAACAGGCACAAAGAAGTAAAGGAGATGACAACAGGGTAGTGTCATTTTGGGGGTGATTTGGTATTTTTGCGTCAAACTTTATGAAATGGTATTAGATGTAAAATGCTGCCATAAATGTGGCTCTGAACACATTGTGAAAAACGGGTCGAACGCATCAGGCAATCCGAAGTACAAATGCAAGGCTTGCGGCTTCGGCGGGGTGTTTCAAACGCTTCGGAAAAGCGAGGAATTTAAAGAAATGGTCGTCAGGGCGGCCCAAGAACGCAGTTCGTCACGGGGTCTTGCCAGAACCTTTGGCATCAGTCACCAAACGGCTCTGAGGTGGATAAAAAAAAAGCGCAGTCCCTTCCCGACATCGTGACCACGTTGCTTCCGGCCAAGAAAAAAGACGTTCTCGAACTGGATGAATTATGGTCTTTTGTCTATTGCAAAGACTTTAAACGCTGGGTTTGGATAGCACTTTGCCGCAGAACACGTCAAATTGTCTCTTTTTTCATCGGCGACCGAAGCGAACAATCTTGTCGGCGGTTTTGGGAACTGATTCCGCCTGAATATCGAAAATGCCGAACGTTCAGCGATTTTTGGGAGGCATACGCCGCGGTTATTGATACAGGCAAACACAAGATGGTGGGAAAAGAATCCGGGGAAACTTCTCATGTGGAACGCTGGAACAACACCCTTCGCCAGAGAATTTGTCGATTCGTCAGAAAAACGCTATCCTTTTCAAAATCCGATGAAATGCACGAACTGTACCTCCATTTGTTCGTCTACAACTACAACATATCACTCATAAAATGACACTACCGACAACAGAAACGTTTGGAACGAAATATTAAGGCAAACGCCTTTCATCTTTGACGAGAACGAACAACTCAAAAAGCCAAGTCATATTTATTTTCCTGCGGTTGAGTTTTCAAACGAATTTTCAGACGAGATAAGCATTATTCACGAAAGCATTGTTTCTAAAATCAATGCAAATTCACGGATCAAAACTTGGCTTGAATATTTAGGTGTGAAAGAGCCTTCCGATTTAAGTTTCATAGAAAAAACGATAATTGAACAAGGTGACACCTTTGTAACCAAAGAAAACGCTATTGAGATTGGAAGGTTTTTATTCAATGCACACAAAAAAGGTGTATTGCAAGAACAGCACTATGAAGGCTTGAAAAATTTGCCATTACTAACCAAAGAAAATTCATTGATAAAGTCTAATAGCGGCTTTTTAGCGAACTTTTATGAACCCGAATTGAGATTAGAAGGAGTTTATAAAAATGATTTCTATGTTTCTGAAAACTACTTTGAAAGCAAAGACTTGAAAAGTGAATGGAAAACGTTTTTCATTAAAATAGGAGTTAATCAGAGCATTGGACTTCAAAGAATAAAATCAAAAAGACGTGATAATTTAGTTGAGCGAGAATACTTCAATGAAGTTTGTTCCGAAGCAAAACAAAAAGCAACATCTGAAAACTATCACCCACATTTGGTCGGAGAATACAATGATGTAACCTTTAATAAGATTACATATTCCGAATTGGCAGACAATTATTTATTTTCTTTATTGTTTTGGAATGAAGTATTTAAATCAGTTATTCCAAATAAAATTAATAAAGATGCCTACCTACATTGGGGTTATTTTGGTAGTACTTGGTCTGTTAAGAATTACTTTTTTTGGAGTTTAGAGAACTCAAAATTTATCCCAACAACTCAAAAATCTTGTCTTAAAGCATCAGAAGTTTACAGTAACGCTATTCCGCAAATTTTTGAAATTGCAGGAAAGTATTTACCTGTTTTTGATTACGAAGGTGCAGTTCCACCAGAGTGGCAAACGCAATTGAAATTTATACCTGCGTTAGGGCTAAATGAGTATTTACAAATCTTGGGCAGCATTTGGAGAGAAAATAGCCAAGATGAGCAATTACAAAAAGAAAATCAAAAACGCATAGGGCTGATTTATGAAAAGTTGGCTTTGATGAATTTCCATTCTTCCGAAAGAGAGAAGATAAAAGAATGGGCTAATTCAAATAAGTTGTTAGCCAAAAACGGAACAGATTTTTACTACCCCAAAGATTTATCAATCGTTACGGTAGAAGGTTTTAGGGTAGTGTCATTTTGGGGGTGATTTGGTATTTTTGCGTCAAACTTTATGAAATGGTATTAGATGTAAAATGCTGCCATAAATGTGGCTCTGAACACATTGTGAAAAACGGGTCGAACGCATCAGGCAATCCGAAGTACAAATGCAAGGCTTGCGGCTTCGGCGGGGTGTTTCAAACGCTTCGGAAAAGCGAGGAATTTAAAGAAATGGTCGTCAGGGCGGCCCAAGAACGCAGTTCGTCACGGGGTCTTGCCAGAACCTTTGGCATCAGTCACCAAACGGCTCTGAGGTGGATAAAAAAAAAGCGCAGTCCCTTCCCGACATCGTGACCACGTTGCTTCCGGCCAAGAAAAAAGACGTTCTCGAACTGGATGAATTATGGTCTTTTGTCTATTGCAAAGACTTTAAACGCTGGGTTTGGATAGCACTTTGCCGCAGAACACGTCAAATTGTCTCTTTTTTCATCGGCGACCGAAGCGAACAATCTTGTCGGCGGTTTTGGGAACTGATTCCGCCTGAATATCGAAAATGCCGAACGTTCAGCGATTTTTGGGAGGCATACGCCGCGGTTATTGATACAGGCAAACACAAGATGGTGGGAAAAGAATCCGGGGAAACTTCTCATGTGGAACGCTGGAACAACACCCTTCGCCAGAGAATTTGTCGATTCGTCAGAAAAACGCTATCCTTTTCAAAATCCGATGAAATGCACGAACTGTACCTCCATTTGTTCGTCTACAACTACAACATATCACTCATAAAATGACACTACCGGTTTTAGGGCATCTCATTTAGCATTTGCAGAAAAACAAAGCGCCGAAATTATTGAGTTGTTACGTCTTTTTGGAGTGCAGATTATTGACAAAGTAAAGCCAAGTATTTCTAGTAGCAAAGTTGAGATAACCGACCTTAAAACTAAGTTATTGCAAACTTCGCCATTAATTGCATTAGTAGCAGTTGAGAAGTCAAAGAACCGCAAAGAATGGGAAAACGAGTATGAAAGAATTAAGCAAAAACTGGTAGTGTCATTTTATGAGTGATATGTTGTAGTTGTAGACGAACAAATGGAGGTACAGTTCGTGCATTTCATCGGATTTTGAAAAGGATAGCGTTTTTCTGACGAATCGACAAATTCTCTGGCGAAGGGTGTTGTTCCAGCGTTCCACATGAGAAGTTTCCCCGGATTCTTTTCCCACCATCTTGTGTTTGCCTGTATCAATAACCGCGGCGTATGCCTCCCAAAAATCGCTGAACGTTCGGCATTTTCGATATTCAGGCGGAATCAGTTCCCAAAACCGCCGACAAGATTGTTCGCTTCGGTCGCCGATGAAAAAAGAGACAATTTGACGTGTTCTGCGGCAAAGTGCTATCCAAACCCAGCGTTTAAAGTCTTTGCAATAGACAAAAGACCATAATTCATCCAGTTCGAGAACGTCTTTTTTCTTGGCCGGAAGCAACGTGGTCACGATGTCGGGAAGGGACTGCGCTTTTTTTTTATCCACCTCAGAGCCGTTTGGTGACTGATGCCAAAGGTTCTGGCAAGACCCCGTGACGAACTGCGTTCTTGGGCCGCCCTGACGACCATTTCTTTAAATTCCTCGCTTTTCCGAAGCGTTTGAAACACCCCGCCGAAGCCGCAAGCCTTGCATTTGTACTTCGGATTGCCTGATGCGTTCGACCCGTTTTTCACAATGTGTTCAGAGCCACATTTATGGCAGCATTTTACATCTAATACCATTTCATAAAGTTTGACGCAAAAATACCAAATCACCCCCAAAATGACACTACCCAAAAACTTTCAGCAATCCATTTCTTTGAAACCACAGAAATTTACTTGTCATACGGAAACGAAGATGACAAGCAAAAGCGTAGTTCTTGGGCTGAAAATGATAATTTCTACTATGTTGGTAAGTGGTATAGCCCAAGAGTTTTAGATGGTTTAGTAGAGCCATTAGGCAACTTTCTAAAAATCCGATATGCCGAAAGAATTTTGAACGTTTTGCTATTGGAAACCTTTGCGGGTGGTATAGAATACCTTAAAGAAAAAGGGTAGTGTCATTTTATGAGTGATATGTTGTAGTTGTAGACGAACAAATGGAGGTACAGTTCGTGCATTTCATCGGATTTTGAAAAGGATAGCGTTTTTCTGACGAATCGACAAATTCTCTGGCGAAGGGTGTTGTTCCAGCGTTCCACATGAGAAGTTTCCCCGGATTCTTTTCCCACCATCTTGTGTTTGCCTGTATCAATAACCGCGGCGTATGCCTCCCAAAAATCGCTGAACGTTCGGCATTTTCGATATTCAGGCGGAATCAGTTCCCAAAACCGCCGACAAGATTGTTCGCTTCGGTCGCCGATGAAAAAAGAGACAATTTGACGTGTTCTGCGGCAAAGTGCTATCCAAACCCAGCGTTTAAAGTCTTTGCAATAGACAAAAGACCATAATTCATCCAGTTCGAGAACGTCTTTTTTCTTGGCCGGAAGCAACGTGGTCACGATGTCGGGAAGGGACTGCGCTTTTTTTTTATCCACCTCAGAGCCGTTTGGTGACTGATGCCAAAGGTTCTGGCAAGACCCCGTGACGAACTGCGTTCTTGGGCCGCCCTGACGACCATTTCTTTAAATTCCTCGCTTTTCCGAAGCGTTTGAAACACCCCGCCGAAGCCGCAAGCCTTGCATTTGTACTTCGGATTGCCTGATGCGTTCGACCCGTTTTTCACAATGTGTTCAGAGCCACATTTATGGCAGCATTTTACATCTAATACCATTTCATAAAGTTTGACGCAAAAATACCAAATCACCCCCAAAATGACACTACCAGAAAAAGGTTTTGATATTTCTTTAATACCTGATGAATTGCTAAACCCCAAAGAACCTGAAATAAGGATACCTAATGCAGAAAACCGACCATATAACCAATCTGATGAAGACTTGGGAAAACAAGGCGAGTTAGTAGTTTTTGAAAAGTTGAAACAGATTTATACAAAGAAGTACAACCAAAGTGCTACTGAAACAGAAACAGGCTTTAAAGTTGGGGGCAGTATAGAAGTCTTTTGGCGAAACAAAAACCAAACGACAACAGCAGACCACGACTTTAAAGTTGTGGAACTCAATAAAGAGATTTACATAGACAGCAAGGCAACAACTTACGGAAAGAATGTTGAAAAACTTGCTTTGTACATCTCAGGCAACGAGTTGAACTTAATGGAAAGTGCAGACAAATATTTGATAGCAAGGGTTTACAATGCAACAAGTGAAAACGCATCAGTTGAATTTGTAAGACTGCAAATTGACAGCCTAACTACTTGAAAATGAATAAAAACACCGCACAACATTGCATTGGCAAAAGCGGGGGCGAAGTGCTTATTTGAGCATTTGTGCCTCTAATAAACAGAAGTGCTAAATTCAACTTTTGTGCTTCTAATCCCTGCCTTCACCAATGCTTTTCCGTCACCCCACCACCTCCCACACCATCACAGCGTTTGCTTTGTTCTTGAGCGTCACCTCGCCCACAGGGCGGCATTGGAAGCGAGCGCCCACCTTTTCGTAAGTCGCTTGATTAACCAGAATCTGACCGGGCTGGGCGATGGACTGTAGGCGTTGGGCGGTGTTCACCACGTCGCCGATGACCGTGAAATCGAAGCGGCGGAGCGTGTCGGAGCCGATATTGCCCGAAATCACCTCGCCCGTGTTGATGCCTGTGGAGAGTTTGGGCAGGAAGGTCTGCGCGTCCGATAGCGTGTCTTTCATGGACTGGATGTTGGCGTTCACGGTGAGCGCGGAGCGGAGTGCGCGTGCGAGGTGGTCGTCGCCTTTGAAGACGGCCAGCACGGCATCGCCCATGAACTTGTCCACTGCACCGCCCTCGGCGATGATGGCCTTCACGATGATGTCGAAATACTTGTTGAGCAGGCGCACCACTTCGTCGGGTGGCTCGCGTTCCGAAATGGCCGTGAAGCCGCAGATGTCAATGAAAGCGATGGTGGCCTCGATGGTTTCGCTGACGAGCAGTGTGGACTCGAACTCGCGGGTGCACATGAAGCGCAGCACACTGTCGTCCACATACATTTTCAGGATGTTGTTCTCCTGCACTGCCCGAACGGTCTCCCTGAGTTGCTCGCTGAATTTGAGGGTCTTTCGGAGCGTCTGTTCCAAGTCGTTGAAATCCAGCGGCTTGGTGATGAAATCGAAAGCGCCGCGATTCATGGCCGTGCGGATGTTGGCCATGTCGCCGTAGGCTGATATGATGACGGTCTTGAGCAGGGGATACGTCTCGTCTATTTTTTGGAGCAGGGCGAGGCCGTCCATTTCGGGCATGTTGATGTCACTGAGCACGACTTCGATGTCGGGGTGTTCGTGGAGCCGAGTGAGTGCTTCCTTGCCGTTTTGCGCAAACACGAACTCATATTCCCCCTCGCGGATTTGGCGGCGGAATTTCTGGCGGATGAGTTGTGCCACGTCGTCTTCGTCATCCACGACCAGTATTTTGTGTTTGGCGCTCATTTTTTTCAATATGCTAATGTGCCAATATGCTAATGTGTCAAACCTCCATTTTAACCAATTTCTCTTTTAGCATATTGAAATCCAGTGGTTTGTTCAGAAAATCGTTGGCGCCGAGGCGCATGGCCTCGGCTTGTTTTTCGGGGTCGCCGTAGGCCGTTATCATCACGATGAACGGCGGTGGGGCAGGGGCTTTCTCACGGATTTTGCTCAGCAGTTCCAGCCCGCTCATGCCGGGCATGTTGATGTCGGACAAAATCAGGATGGCTTCCGAGGGGTGTTCCTGCAAAAAAGTCAATGCCTCCTCCCCTGAAAAACAAAAGGCGAACTGGAAGGCGCCCTCGCGGATTTCGCGCCGGAAACGCTGTTGGAACAGCGCCTTGATGTCTTGCTCGTCGTCAACGACTAAGATTTTCATTTTTCTTTCTGTTGTGGCAGTTGAATGATAAAGGTCGTCCCCTCGTGTTCTTTCGTCTCCACCTCCATCGTGCCGCCGTGTCCTTTGGTCACGATGTCGTAGGCCAGCGAAAGCCCCAGACCCGTGCCTTGCCCGGTGGGTTTGGTGGTGAAAAAAGGCTGGAAGATTTTGGCTTTCAGGCTGTCGGGGATGCCCGTGCCGTTGTCGTGGATGCGGATTTCGATGGCGTTCTTGAGTTTTTTGGTACTGATGGTGACGGTGGGGTTGTAGCCCTCCGAGGCTTGCTTTGCTTTTTGATGAACGGCGTAGAAAGCGTTGTTTATCAGGTTCAACAGCACCCGCCCGAAATCTTGCGGCACCACCTCGATTTTGCCGATGGCGGGGTCGAATTCTGTGCTCATTTTGGCGTTGAAACTTTTGTCTTTTGCTCGCAGGCCGTGATAGCTGAGCCGCAGGTATTCGTCGGCCAAAGCGTTGAGGTCGGTGGGTTCTTTGGCGCCGGTGCTGCTGCGCGCGTGTTGGAGCATTCCGCTTACGATGTTGGCTGCGCGTTTGCCGTGGTGGTTGATTTTTTCTTGGTTTTGGGTCAAATCGCTCACCAAATCCTTTACGAGCTCCCGGTCTAAGTCGGGTTTTTCGAGTTCATCCAGCAGTTCGTGGGCGAGTTCGACACTGAGTTCGGAGAAGTTGTTGACAAAGTTCAGGGGGTTCTGGATTTCGTGGGCGATGCCAGCGGTGAGTTCGCCGAGAGAGGCCATTTTTTCGGAATGGATGAGCTGGTCTTGGGCAGCTTTGAGTTCGGTTAGGGTTTTCTCGAGTGCGTCTTTTTGCTGGGTCAATTCGGCGGTGCGCTCGGCCACGAGGTGTTCGAGTTCTGCTTTTCGGGCTTCTGCTTGGCGGATGCGCTCTTCCTGTTTTTGCCGCTGCTTGCGCTCGCGATTGTTTTGGACCATCGCGTAAATGCCAAAACCAAAGAGCCACAGGCCAGCGAACGTCGCGGCAGACTCGAAGAACTCTTTGTAGCTGCTGTAAAAAGATGGGAGCGTGGCGCGAAATAGGTTATTCACCAAATAGATTGCGGCGACGGGCAGCAAAGCACCCGCTAGCAGGCGCGCGGAACGGTGCTCGCGCAGCAAATAGACCGTGATGAGCAACAAGACGTATATCAGTCTGCCATACCAATCTTTAAGGAAGCCTAAAAAAGGCACGAGCGCCAGAACGAAATACACGGCGGACCCCAGCCATACATTTGCCAACACTCTGTCCCACGCAGGGGCAAGACGTGCGGTGTCCAGCGTTTTGCGGACAAGGTGTGTCACACCGATGGCGAGCAATATGGCGGGTGCCAGTTCCATTGGGCGGCTGTTTTTTTGCGGAGCAAGGTAAGGAAAAGGCGGATTTGCGCATCTCCCATTTGGCTGTCCGCTCTCGCACACCATAGCGTCCGAAACTGAACAAGTTGTCGGTGTTTTTTCTTTTGCAAAAATTTGATAATCAGTTGATAAGATTTTCGGCACGGGGTGTGGGGAAGAACGAGGGGAAAATTTGAAAAGGGATGTTGACCTTCCTTTTCTTTTCTCCGGTCTTCTACGCTTCGCGTCGTCAAGTTTTCAGCAAGGACGAAGTACTGATTCATTCAGAATCAGGGAGAGCAATCACGAGGTGCGGGCAAATCTTGGCAAATCAAGGTATAAAAATAACGCTATGATTCGAAATTATATCACCGTTGCCTTGCGCAACCTGCGGAGAAACCTGTCTTACACCCTGCTCAATGTGTTTGGATTGGCGTTGAGCCTTGCGTGTAGCATTCTGATTTTTCTGCTGGTGCGTCAGCATTTGAGCTACGATACTTGGCACACGAAGACTGACAGGATTGCCCTGATTGGCACCGAATCGCGGCACGAGAGGGTGGACAAAATGCCGCTTACGCCTTTCCCCATGTCAGCGGCATTGCGACAGGAGTATTCCTTTTTGGAAAAGACGGCGATGGTGTCGAGCCGTAGCAACTCTTTGATTACCATTGAAGAACGAGGTGCGGCACCTGTCAAATTTAAAGAGGAAAACACCCACGCATTAGCCGAGCCAGAGCTGTTTGACATTTTCGATTTGCCTTTGGCGCAAGGCAGCTTCTCGGAGTTCCGGGAGCCATATACTGCGCTTTTGACCGAAAAACTGGCCCGCAAATACTACGGCACTACTGATGCTGTGGGCAAAACATTCAAACTCAACGCCGAATTCGCTCTCCGGGTCGTGGGTATTTTGAAAGATATCCCTGACAACACGGCCTTGCAATACCAAATGTACACTTCATGGAAAACGATGGAGGCTGCTGATTCTAATGCCCGGCGCATGCTCGAAAATTGGGGCGGTATTCGGGGAGGGACGCAGTGCTATGTGCTTTTTCGAGAAGGCCATTCGGCGGCAGTGTTGGAGACGGCTTTCACGAGTTTTCGTGAAAAGTATTTTCACCCGGAAGCACGCGACTGGTACTACCACGCGCTGCCGCTTGCATCTGTTCATCTCGACCCCGATTACGGCTCCGGCACCAGCGAAAATTACCTCTGGACGCTTTCGCTCATCGGGCTTTTTCTGTTGCTGACGGCGTGCGTCAATTTTGTCAACATGGCTACCGCGCAGGCGCTCAATCGCGCTCGCGAAGTAGGTGTGCGCAAAACAATGGGCAGCACGCGCGGTCAGTTGTTTGGGCAATTCATGGCCGAGACAAGTCTCATCGTGTTGATAGCCACTGGTTTAAGCCTGATGCTGGCGCGGTTGGGAATGCCTTTCCTGAACGATTTGACGGGCTTGGGTTTGACGCTCGATTTTTCGCGGGATGGATTGCTCTACGGTTTTTTGGCTTTGCTCATGCTTGTCGTGGTTTTCTTGGCGGGTGCTTATCCGGGCGTGGTGCAGTCGGGTTTTCGGCCTGTGGAGTCGCTCAAAGGTGCGCTTGATAGCCGACGGGTGGGAAGTTTTTCACTCCGTCGTGTGCTGGTCGGTGTTCAATTTGCCATTTCCCAAATACTCATCATTGGCGCCGTGGTGGTGACGGCGCAAATGGAATATGCCCGTACCGCCGACCTCGGCTTCCGGCGCGAGGGCATCGTGACGCTTCCTTTGGCTGATGGAGAAACGGATAAAAAGAAGACGCTCAAACAGGAGCTGGAACAAATTGCCGGTGTGGAACAAATCAGCTTGTGCATGCAACCACCAGCTTCGGGGGCAAACTGGAAAACGCAAGTCCAGCTGGAAGGCAGAAACGAGAGGGAACCCTGGATTATCAATTTCAAATTTGCCGATGCCAGCTATGCCGAGACATTCGGGCTGCAATTCGTGGCTGGCCGCAATCTGCAAGTTAGTGATACCCTGCGTGAGTTTATTGTGAATGAAACTGTTGTGAAAAAACTCAACCTTGCATCGGCGGAAGAAATCATCGGCAAAAAACTCGATGTGGACGGTCGGCTGAACACCGTGGTGGGCGTGGTGAAAGATTTTCACAACCACTCATTCCGGGATGCCATCGAGCCGGTGTGCATGGGGAGCGACATAGAAAACTACGATGTGTGTGCGGTGAAAATAAATTTGCAAAACACTCGCCCCACCCTCGCCGCGCTCGAAAAAACGTGGACTACGATTTACCCCGAACAATTCTATGAATACGATTTCATGGACGAATGGATTGCTGAATTTTATGAAGAGGAGGCGATGCTTTTGCAGTTGGTTCGCTTGTTTGCGGGCATCGCCATCTTTATCGGTTGTCTTGGACTGTACGGCCTCGCGGCGTTCATGGTGGCTCGCAAAACGAAAGAAATAGGCATCCGCAAAACGCTGGGTGCGTCGGTGCCGGGTATTCTTTGGTTGTTCGGGAAGGAATACGTCCGGTTGATTGTGTTTGCTTTCGTCGTGGCTGCGCCGCTGGCTTGGTGGGCGATGAGCAACTGGTTGGCCGACTATGCTTACCGCGTTTCTATCGGGGCAGGCATTTTTCTGTTTTCGCTGGTGGTCACGGTTTTGGTAGCGTTTCTCACGGTCAGTTTTCAGAGCGTGAAGGCGGCGCTGGCGAACCCGGTGAAATCTTTGCGAAGTGAGTGAACTCTTGGTGATTTGGCTATTCGATTTTTTGAATAAATACGCTCCAACAAATTATACCATGATTCGCTAGGATTTGTCAGTTCGCCATGATTGCTCTCCCTGATTTTGAACAGATTGCGCATTTAGCCATGCCCCAAACTTGGCGGCGCGAAGTATAATACACCACTCGACCGACCCGCTCGCCTGAGCGGGCAAATCAACAAAAAATGCTCTCAAATTATCTCAAAATCGCCCTCCGCAACCTGTCGAAAAACCGCCTCTATGCGTTCCTCAACATCGCGGGGCTGGCACTTGGACTGGCGTGTTGTTTTCTTGTCATTCTCTTCATCCGGCACGAACACAGTTACGATGATTTTCAGAAAAATGAAAAAACGGCCTACCGGGTCAACTATCTGCCGCGATTTGCCGACCCGGATATGACGCTCGTCAACAGCCCTGCCCCAATGGCGCCGCTGCTGGCAGCGCAAATACCCGAAATCAAAGTGGCCGCGCGGATGTATCCGCGTAGTGTGAGTGTGCGCGAACCCGGGAGCAACAAGCAGTTTGAAATCGAAGATGCGCATTTTGCCGACAGCAGCATCCTGCAAATCCTGACATTCGACTTTCTAGAAGGCCATGCGGCCACAGCGCTGAACGAGCCTTTTTCCATTGTCCTGAGTGAAACCAACGCCCGCAAATTCTTTGGCGACCAGTCCGCGCTCGGCAAATCGCTCTATCTCGCCAACCAAGGGCCGTTCAAAGTGACAGGCGTGGTGCGCGACTGGCCGTCCAACGCCCACCTGCGTTTCGATTTTTTGGCGCCCTACACGGCGATGTTCGACATCGAGCCGGGCAACTCCCGCGACCAAATTCGTGACAACCTCACGCAGAACTGGGTGGCATCTCATTCTTACACTTATCTCCTGCTCGCCGACAATGCCAACCCCGATGCGGTGGCAGGGAAAATGAGCGCGTTTATTCGTCAATTCGGCAATCCGCAGGTGCGCGACAAGCAGGAGTTTTCGTTGTTGCCCGTGCGCGATATTCACTTGAAATCAGCGGCGGACAATGAGCCAATAGCGGCGGCAAACACCAATTTTTTGCACATCTTCCTCACCATCGGATTGCTCACGTTGCTGATTGCTTGCATCAATTTTATTAACCTGACCACTGCCTCGGCCATGCAACGGGTGCGCGAGGTGAGTTTGCGCAAGGTGCTGGGGGCGGGTCGGGGGGCGCTGATGCGGCAGTATCTCGGCGAGTCGCTGTTGATGGGCTTTATGGCTTTTTTGCTGTCGCTCGTGCTGGTGGTGCTGGGTTTGCCTTTGCTCAATGACGTGACCGGCACGGAAATCTCGTTGGATTATGTGCGCGACTGGCCGGTGTTGGGTTTGTTCGCCCTCATTTTTATCGCGGCAGGGTTACTCGCGGGCGGTTATCCGGCGTGGTTTATCAGCCGCTTCCAGCCGGTGGCGGGTTTGAAAGGCGCGTCGGGTGCGCCGGGCGGGACTTTGCTGCGCAAAATGCTCACGACGGCGCAGTTTTTTGTGGCGATTGCGCTCATTGCGGGTACGATTGTGATTTTTTCGCAACTGCACTATTTGCGCAATTTTCCCTTGGGATTTGAAAAGGACAACGTGTTGCGGGTGCCGCTGTTCAGCGCCAACATGAATGCCTTGTTCGGGCAGATTGACCAGAACTGGCGCAGCAAAACCCTCGCATTTGAGGAGGAAGTGATGAAAAATTCGTCCATTGTAGCGGTGACGCAGTCGCAAGGTGTGCCGGGATTTGGCTCGGTGCGGCGCAATTTTACGACCGACGATATCCGCCCGGAAGACAACCTGTTCATGTCGGCGATGGCGGTGGACTACGATTTTTCGGAATTGTATGGCCTCCAGATACTTGCTGGGCGCGATTTCGACAAATCTTTTGGAACTGACCACATCAACGGCTACATCATCAACGAACAAGCGGTGAAAACGCTCGGCTGGCACACGCCGGAAAATGCAGTGGGCAAACGCATCAACATGGAAGGCCGTGAGGGGCAGGTGGTGGGGGTGTTCCGCGATTTTCATTTTGCCTCGCTGCGCGGCGAAATCCTGCCATTGGCTTTGGTCGTCAGTCCCAACCAGTTCAACACATTTTCGATTCGGTTGCAGGGCGGGCGTTTCACGGAAGGCATGGCACATATCGAAAAGACATGGCAGCAGTTTTTCCCGGAAAAAGTGTTCGAGCCACAATTTTTGAATGAAGGTATCGCCCGCAGCTACGAGGCAGAGCAACGGCTTTCGGATTTGATTGGATATTTCGCGTTGCTCGCTATTCTGATTTCATGTTTCGGGTTGTTCGGTCTGACGACTTACACGGCTTTTCAGAAAACAAAAGAAATCGGTATTCGCAAAGTGTTGGGCGCGAGCGTGCTGTCGGTGGTCGGGCTACTCGGTTCTGGTTATCTCAAATTGTTGGGAATCGCGTTTGTGCTGGCATCGCCGCTCGTTTTTTACGGGATGAATAAATGGCTGAGCGACTACCCTTACCGCATTTCGGTGGAATGGTGGATGCTGGCGGGAGCAGGGGCTGTGGCGCTTGTTGTCGCGTTTTTGACCGTGAGTTTTCAGAGCGTGAAGGCGGCGCTGGCGAACCCAGTGAAAAGCCTGCGAAGTGAATAATTCTATGAAACCACAAATCTTCAAACCAATAGAGTCCGATGAATTCTTCATCGAGGAAGGGGTTTTCATCCTCGAAAACCTCAACTCGCCCGACGACCCGGCAGCTTCCATCGCCCGCGCCCGGCTGCCAGAGGGCAGCCAGTCGCGCTGGCATTTTTTGGTCGGCACGGTGGAGCGTTACCTCATCGCTTCCGGGCAAGGCCGCGTGGAAGTGGGCGATTTGCCCCCGACGGATGTAGGCCCGGGCGACGTGGTCGTGATTCCGGCAGGGGTGCGGCAGCGCATCGAAAACACGGGGAAGGGCGACTTGGTGTTTTTCTGTGTTTGTACGCCGCGTTTTCAGGGGGAGAATTATCAGGAGATTTAGCCGATGTTTGCTTGCCAATGTATAGTCAATGGTTCGTGAAGAATTTGAATAGTGACAAAATGACCCTACTTCTGGACATTTTTCACACAACGCTACAACAATGTGAAGTGCAAAGCAGGTAGAGTCAATTCGTTGTGTCGTCGTGGCGTTGTGTGAAATAAAAATGACCAGTATACCCAGATTAAAGAGAATTTGAACCCGCCCGTTGGCAAGGCAGGGATTTCCTTGATTGATTTGCATGATTTCCAAAGGATTGCGAGCACCGTTCGTTCAAAACCACCTTGCGTTGACCCTAAGGGCTTGCCCAGCCAAGTGAAGCGGACGGGGCTGATTTGCGGCGACTATACTTTTTCCAACGGTCGGCCCAGTAGCAGGCAGGTTGATTACTTTGCCGAACGATAAAATTCATTTCCCTCAAACTGGAAACCTTAAATGGCATTTGGAGAACGTATTTGAAAAAGGCCGATGAACGCCTATCCACAATTTTACTCTCGCGTCCATCCACTGCCCCTTTTCTAATTTCTCTCCCCCCATTTGTTTGCAAATCCAACATTGGATGTTGGATTTGCGGGAAACAACAAAACAGCATAAAGCCCCCGTCCGCTCCCGCACACCCTACCGTCCGATTCTGAACACCTTGCCCGCTCCCACCCGGCGCTAAAAATTTGGAAATCAACCCCTAAACATTTCGGCACGAGGTGTGGGGAAATTAGATGCCGATCAAAGTCAGCGTTACGCTTATGATTCAAAACTACCTTTCCGTTGCTCTCCGAAAACTCGCCAAACAACGCGACTACGCCCTGCTGAACGTATTGGGCTTAGGCATGAGCGTCGCCTGCGGGATTTTGATATTCGCGCTCATCCGGCATCACCTCAGTTTCGACACCTACCACAAAAACAGGGAGCGCATCGCGCGGGTCGTGATGGATGTGCGCACGGAGGTATTGATGCCGTTCGCGGGGGTGCCCGCGCCGATGGCCCAAACCCTTCGCGCCGAGTGCGCCTTTCTGGAAAAAACAGCCATGTGCTCCGGCTATGATGAGATGTACGTCAGTGTCGTCAACCCATTGGGGAACAAAGACAAATACAAGGAGGAAGAAAACTTCGCGTGGGTAGAGCCTGAGTATCTCGACATCCTCGACTTGCCCTTGCTGCGCGGCGAGGCAAGCGCCTTGGCCGAACCCAACACGGTGATATTGAGCGAAAAACTGGCTCGAAAGTATTTTGGCGATACCGATGCTTTGGGACAAACCCTGCGCCTCAACAACAAAACGGATTTGAGGGTAGTCGGCATCCTTCACAATTTGCCCATCAACACAGACTACAAGCGCGAAATACTTGGCTCTTTTGAAACATTGAAAAACAGCGCTCCCACGACAAGCGGACTGGACTCATGGGCGGGCGCGCGTGGCAGCAACTATTGTTTCGCCCTGTTGCAAAAGGGACACGACATCGGCGAACTCGACCGCTTTTTGTCAATCATCAAAAAAAAATACCCTCACCCCGAATCGCCCGATTTGTTCCATTACAAGGCGAAATCCCTGCTCGATTTGCATTTCGACACCGAATATGGGTTTGGCATCAGCAAAAAATACCTCTGGGCGCTGGGGCTTATCGGATTGTTCCTGCTCATCACCGCCTGCGTCAATTTTGTCAATATGGCCACCGCGCAGGCCCTTACGCGCAGCCGCGAGGTGGGTGTGCGCAAATCGCTGGGCAGCACCCGCAGACAATTGTTTTGGCAGTTCATGTTTGAAACGGGGCTAATAGTGGCAGCTTCGTTGTTTTTGGGCTTCTTGATGGCTTGGCTTGCCTTGCCTTATCTGAACCAATGGCTCGAACACGAACTACAGTTCGATGCGCCGTCCCTCATGGCAATGGCGATATTTCTCGTGGCCATGGGCGTTGTGCTGACCCTGTTGGCAGGTTTTTACCCCGGCCTGATGCAATCTGGCTTCAACCCCGCCACCGCCCTTAAAGCCTCCTCCGATGTGCCCAAGGCAGGTGGTTTTTCGCTGCGGCGGGTGTTGGTGACCACGCAGTTCACGATTTCGCAAATACTCATTATCGGCGTAGTGGTGGTGTCGGCTCAGATGCGCTTTGCGCAAGAGTCCGATTGGGGATTTCGTCCCGGGGCGGTGCTGACCCTCGAAGTGCCGGAGCTGTTCAATATGAACAGCCTGCAAGAGCAACTTTCGCAGATTAGCGGCGTGAAAAGCGTGTCGTTGTGCTACCAGCCACCCGCCGCAGGCAGCAACAACCAGACGGGTGTCCGATTCGACAATCGCCCCGACGGAGAGCCGTGGTTGGCCAACGACAAGCCCGCCGATTCGCATTATTTGGAAACGTTTGGGCTTCAATTGGTGACGGGGCGCAATATCCAGCCCAGCGACACCACCCGTGAATTCCTTGTCAACGAGACATTTATCAAAAAACTGAACCTCGCCTCCCCCGATGAAATCCTAAACAAAAAAATCACGGTGGACAAAATCACAGCACCTGTCGTGGGGGTTATCCGCGATTTTCACAACTGGTCGCTCGCCGAACCAATATCCCCCATTGCCATCGGCTCGCGGGCTGAAGACTACAGAACTTGCGCCGTGCAACTCAACCCCGGCAACCCAGCCCCCGTGCTGGCGCAAATCCAAGAGGTGTGGGAGCGCCACTATCCCAATCACTACTACGAACACCGATTCATGGACGAGCGCATGGCCGATTTTATGGAAGCAGAAACGATGATTCTGAGGCTCGTGCGCACTTTTGCGGGCATCGCCATTTTTATCGGATGCCTCGGATTGTACGGGCTGGCGGCTTTCATGGTGACACGCAAGCGCAAAGAGGTAGGCATCCGCAAAACGCTCGGCGCCAGCGTTTCAGGCATCCTCTGGCTCTTCGGCAAAGAATATACGCGCTTGATTGTCATTGCGTTCGTTATTGCGGCACCTTTTGCCTGGTGGGCCATGAATGCCTGGCTCGAAGACTACACCTACCGGATTTCGGTTGGCGCGGGCATTTTTATCATTTCTCTTTTGGCGACGCTCACCGTGGCTGTGCTGACGGTCGGGGTGCAAAGCGTGCGTGCGGCATTGGCCAACCCAGTGCGCTCGTTGCGTAGCGAGTGATGTTTGCTCCCCATTCTTTGAATGCAATAAAACAAAATCCGAAACTGGCGACATTCGAGAAAAAGCAATGGGCTGGTGGGCAAAACTTTGTGGCATGGTGGCAAATCCAATGTCTCGATTATGAAAAATGCCTGCCTCATTCTCCTTGTTTGTATCCTTTGCAGGGATGTCGCCCAAGGGCAAAATGCCCAGCGGTTGGGCTGCGAAGCCAAGCTTTACCTTCAAAAACCGCCCAACGTGTTCATTGCAAGAATGGAGGTTTTGCTCGACTCGTCCATCTTGGTTTCTTCCATGTTCGATACCTCTATTCAGCAAATTGAAATACCCATTTCGCGCATCGTGAAATTAAAACAGATGGGGCGGAGGGGGCATTGGGTCAAATATGGTTTTGCAATGGGTGCAAGTATAGGTTTCGTGGCGGGCATCCTTTCTGCAAAGGACGCAGACCCCAATTCCATTGTCCGTGTGCCTCGCTTCGCCAACGGCTTTGCTTTCGCCATCGTGGGCGGCGCTGTGGGCGGCATTGTTGGAGGAGCAGCGGATGTTGTCGACCCCCAATTTCGAGTTGACGGAAACCAACGCAACTACGAGCAAAAAAAGGAGGCGCTCCGCAAACTTTTGCAGTATCATTAAACCGATGCTAAAGGGGGCTTTTCAAATTGCCGTGCTCGTAAGCCGGAATGATATTTCGGGGTGCGCGAAGACATTCCGCGATACGTTCCGCGACAATCTGAAATACGCCCCAGCCAAAGCGCGTGGCGGCATTCACATATACAGCCAAACCCAAAGCATCGCCGCCGCAAAAGCCGCAATAGGACCAGCGAACATAAAAAACACCCCACCTCGGCGAAATTCTTTCTGCTGAATCAAACCAGTCGAATATGCCACCGCATTCGAAGGTGTCGAGACGGGCAACAGCAGCGAACAAGAACAACTGATGGCCACTATGACTGGCACAGCCGTGCCGAAAGGCTGAGGCAAACTCACGGCAAGCGGCATCAAGATGGAAGCGGCGGCGGTATTGCTCATCACATTCGACAGCGACACGCCGATGAGACTGAAGAGAAATGCCACCGCAAGCGTGGGGACGGGAAGGTTGTTGATTTGCTGCATCACGATGGCTGCTAATCCCACCTCCACCAAGGCAAGCCCGAGCGCCAAGCCACCTGCTACCAACATGAGCGTGTCCCAAGGCAATGCGCGCACTTGGTCCGAATTGATAACTTGGGTGAGCGTGAGCAACAATATCGGCACTGCCGATGTGGCCGCCACCGGGATGCCGTGTATGGGTTCGGTGGCCCAGAGCGCGATGGTCGCTATCAAAGTGACGATGACAGCCCTGCGCTTGAATGGCTCGACCTTCTTTTCGCTTTCTGGTATTTTTGAAAGGTCGAGCTTGGTGTACTTGATGTTGAGTTGTCGGCTCAAATACCTGAAAAACAGGTATATCAATAGAAGCGCAGTCGGCAATCCCACCAGCATCCAATCAATGAAAGTGATGTGAATGCCTCGTTCCTGCAAGGCTCCCACCGCGATGGCATTGGGGGTGCTGCCGATGATGGTGCCAATGCCGCCAATGGTCGCCGAAGCCGGGATACCCGTCAGCAAAGCAATAGAGTAATTGGATTGAGCACCCAACACACGGATGAGCGGCATGATGGACGAAATCATCATGGCCGTCGTGGCCGTGTTCGACATCACCATGCTGCCAAAAGCCGTGACGAACATTAGTCCCATCAGCAGACGCTCTGGGTCATTGCCGAATCTCCGAATCACAAGCCTGAATAGGTTGCGGTCCAATTCGGCTTCCTTCATCGCCTCCGCCAGAAAAAAACCGCCCAACAGCAACCACACCACGTTGCTGCTCCAGGTACCGACATATATCTCTACCGGGCTGCTCTCTGAAAAAAGGTAGTCCGTCCCGAAGCCAAAAAGCAGCATCGTGACGATGAGAATGCCAACCGCAAAAGGTGGGATAGCCTCGGTTATCCAAAGCCCAATGGACAACACCGTGAGCAAAAACACATAATCCACCTCGTCGCCATAGCCCAAGCGCCTGAAAAAATAAGTGATAATCAACGCGATGGCCAAGTTGCCGATGAACGTGGATGTGTTGAAAATCCAACCTAAGCGCAGTTTGGCGTACCATTTTTGCGCTGCGTATCTGGAATCATTTGATGCCACTGTTTGCCTGATTTTGGGCCAAAAGTAGAGCAATTCGAAGGAACCCACCGCCGGGTCATCCCTCCCGCCTTCGCACCCACCATTTGTACACTTCCATCACTACCAAAATAGTGGCCGCCAAGAGGAGAAGGGTCTTCCAATAGAAGGGGCTGACTGGCTCCACTCTTAGCAGACCTTGCATAAAAGGGATGTGCATACTCAGTATGTGAATGCCCTGCGCGACGAGTACGCCAAACACCAGTAAATAGTTGCGGCTCAGCGGCACCCTGAAAACGGAGGTCGTTTCGGAGCGGCTGTTGAAAGCGTGCACGTTTTGCATCAACACAAAAAGCAGAAGGATATCGTTGCGGGCAGATTCCTCATCCATTTTCACGATTTCGATAAGCCAGTACCAAGTGCCAAAAGCGAGCAACCCCATCGTGATGCCCGACACCAATGTTTGGCTAATCATTCGAGGATTGAAGATGCGTTCGGAGGTCTTGCGAGGCTTCCGTTTCATCGCTCCCGGCTCGCCACCCTCAAAGGCAAGTGCCACATCTTGGATGCCGTTGGTCACCAGATTGAGCCACAACAATTGCACGGCCAGCAATGGCAGTGGCAATTGGAACATGATGGCGGCGATAAACAAAAAGACCTCTGCGGCTCCGGTTGATATGAGCAGGAAAATCACTTTGCGGACATTGTCGTAGGCAAAGCGCCCCTCTTCCACACCCGCCACGATGGAAGAGAAATTGTCGTCCACGATTATCATGGACCCCACCTCCTTCGCCGCGTCGGTACCCGACCCCATCGCCACGCCGATATTGGCCCTGCGGAGGGCAGGCGTATCGTTCACGCCGTCGCCCGTCACGGCCACAAACTCGCCGTTTTTGATGAGCACATCCACGATTTCCAATTTTTGAGTGGGCGACACACGAGCGAACACCGTCGTGGAAAGCACCAATTCCTGAAAAGCCGTGTCGTCGGGGCCGCCCGCTTCACTGAGTTGCTGCCCCGTCACCACCGTCTGTTCGTCTGCCTTGAAAATACCCAGTTCTTGCGCGATGGCACCTGCTGTGGCGGGGTGGTCGCCCGTAATCATCAAGACTTTGATGCCCGCTTTTTTGCATTTGTTCACCGCGTCCGCTGCTTCGGAGCGCAAGGGGTCAATAAACCCGACCAAGCCATAAAAAGTCAGCCCGCTAAGCTCGTCGGCATCGTGTTTTGATTTTTTCTCAAAATCAGGACACGCCCCGCCTGCAAAGGCCAACACGCGCAAGCCATTCTCGGCCATTTCATCTGCCTGTTTTTCAATGCTTTTTCGTTCAAGAGATGCCTGCTCGTCGCCCTGTTGTGCATGGGTACAAAAGTCAAGTATAGTCTCTACCGCACCTTTGGCGGCTACCCATGTTTTCCCATTTTTTTCAAAAAACGCGGCTGAAAATTTGCGCTCCGACTCGTAAGGAATCTCGCCCAGCAGCGGCGTGTTTTCCTTCATTTCCATCGGTGCCAACCCTACTTTGTAGCCCAATGCAAGCAATGCGACATCCATCGCGTCGCCGCGATGGCTCCACTCGTCTTGCTCATGCACTAGGCTGGCCTCGTTTGCCAAAATAGCCACTTCAGTCAGGCGCTTTAACTGAGTCAGCTCGTTATCGTCGAGCGACGCATTTCCTTCCGACAGCACTTTGCCTTCACCGTGATAGCCTTCTCCAGAAATAGTGAATGTTTTTCCGTTGGGAAATACAATCTGCTTAGCCGTCTGCTGATTGACGGTGAGCGTCCCTGTTTTATCGCTGGCAATGACGGTGCAGCTGCCCAAACTCTCCACGGCGGTCAGTCGGCGCACAATCACATTGCGATTCGACATTCGTTTGGTTGCGATGGAAAGGGCTACCGTGAGTGCCACAGGCAAGCCTTCGGGAATGGCAGAAACGGCCAGCGCCACCACAAAAAAGAAAATAGCAGCCGCGTCGTAGCCCTGAAAACGAAGCAGGATGGCCAAGACGACGCTCAGACCCAACACTATCGCGCTAATGTTCTTGGTAAACTTTTCCATCCGTTGCACCAACGGTGGTTTGGCCGTCTCGGACTCGGCCACGCTCTGGGCAATCATGCCTACTTGTGTCGCCGTGCCAGTCGCAATGACGATGCCTCGCCCCCGACCAGAAGTGATGGTGGAGCCAGCGAACACCGTGTTGTCTCGGTCATTCACCACTGTCCCCTCATCCAAAGGGTCAGTGTGTTTTTCGGCGGCCACTGATTCTCCCGTGAGAAAACTCTCGTCGGATGCGAGGTTGTTCGCATCGAACAGCCGCAAGTCGGCAGGCACCTTTGCGCCCGATTCGAGCAACACCACATCGCCCGGCACCAAGTCTTCGGAAGGCACCTCTTTGCTTTTCCCGTCGCGCCGCACGAGTGCTTTTATCTTCAACATCTTTTGCAAACTTGAGGCGCTCTTTTGAGCCTTGAATTCCTGATAGGCTCCGAGAGCGGTATTGAGCGCGATGACCACGAATATAAATAAGGCATCCACGCCCTCCCCAATCATCACTGATGCGATGGCGGCTGCCACCAGAATAAAAATCAAGGGATTGGCAACCTGATGCAAGAGAATGTCCCAAATTGTGGGTTGCTTGGGAGCGGGCAACGTGTTCGGGCCATACATCTCCAATCGCTCCGCGACGGCGGTCTCTCCCAATCCACTTTTATTGGTTTCCAATTTTTCAAAAACCTCCTGCTCTGAAAGGGCGTGCCAGTTGGTCTCTTTTACTAACTGTATCCATTCTGATTTGGTCATGTGACAAGACTAATTGTGATGAAAATAAGAGAAGCGAAGTTAATAAGTCCAAAGTCTTGAAAGGCATCGTTTGTTCAAAAAAACGAGGGCATTTGAAAAAACACCCCGTGCCAATCGGTATGGCGGTGCAGCATCCGGTTCGCCTCCCGGAAACCCGTTAGGGGTCTGTCCCTTGTTCAAACTTTTCCGGTAGAGCCGTGATTTTTATGATTTCACCCATTGTCGGGTTTTCTGCGCAGGCGGCAGGCACACACTTTTGCCCAGCCCAACATAATAAACCATTTCTTTCACGTCAAACCAACTTTTTTAAAAGATGAGACCAAACTTCTTCCTGCCAGCCCTTTTCACCCTATTATCAACCGTTTTGCTAACAGCTCAAGATTGGAATGCTGCCAAAAGATATTCCGCCCCCCCTGCCAGCACTCTTACCAACACCTCCATTGCTGCCAGTCCCGACGGTAGCACCTATCTGACAGGCACCATTCGGGGCACCGTAGTTTTCGACGACCTGACGGCTGCCACCCCCGACAACACCACCACTCGTCATTACCTTCTCAAATTGAATCAAGCCAACAAGGCGGAGTGGGTTCAGCTATTCGAACCTAAGGCAAACCATGTCACCACCGATGCACAGGGCAACGTATTTGTGGCGGGCACCATAGAGGCAAGCCCCACCACAGGTGATAGTTTGACATATTTGGCGAAGTACAGCGCAGGCGGCCAATTGCTGGCCACCTTTCAAACGTCTGGTGTCGGGAAAAGCTGGGCAAGGGTGGTACGCACCGACGCGGCTGGGAATTGTTATGTGGCTGGCGGACAATTTGGCACCGTCACTTATGGTCCCTACAGTTTGTCGGCCATTGGTGGAGAAGATGGGTATCTGCTGAAACTTTCGCCCAATCTGAGCCAAGTGGAGTGGGTCGTTTCGACAGGTTCCTCTTCCAAACGCGACCAAGTTTTCGACATTCGCCTGGACAACAATGGGAGTGTTTACACCAGCGGTCATCATGGCCAGACTTATAGCGGTTTCCCATTTGGATGCTATTGCTGGAGCGGCAGTTTTTTTGTTGAAAAAAGAAGCACAACGGGCGGCACTTTGTTTTGGCAGAAAAAATTCACGGGAGGCTCGGGGTCGTCCACCAGACTGACCATAGCCCTCGAGCCTTCCGCGCAACGGGTGTTTGCTGTGGCCAGTTTTAAACACACGACCACCTTTGCGCCAGGCATTTCGCTGACCGCCGAAAGTGGCACTGACGACTACCATATATGGGCGACGGCCCTGACTGCCTCTTCTGGAACGGTGGAGTGGGCGAAGAAAATCGCATGGACGGGCGACAACTACCCCATCTGGTCGGCGGTGGCTGACAACCACCTTTTCATGTTCGGCTCCTTTGTCAGCACCGCTCTTTTTGGCACGTTCATTCTAAGCCCACAAGGCAACGCTGACCCGTTCTTCGCAAAAGTGTCGCTTGCCGATGGCACTGTGGCACACGCCGAGTCGTTCGTGGGGGCGAGTGGCGACAATGGCATCAGTATGGATGCGAGGCCCAACAAACTGGTGGTCGGGGGGAACACAAGTAGTGCCACCTTAACGATTGGCAACCATAACTCGACAGGCACCACTAACTCGGTCTTCATCGCTCAAAAGCTGTTTGTAAGTCCCTTGGGGCTTCAACTCCTCTCCGCGACCCAAGCCAGTTGCCCGGGCGCGTTCGATGGTTCGGCCACAGTAGGTGCGGTGGGTGGTGTGCCCCCGTTCAGTTATTCATGGAGCAACGGACAGACTGGCCCTACTGCCGACGACCTCGCCCCAGGCATATATGGAGTGACAGCGACTGACGCGAGCGGGCAATCCCAAGCCCTTGAAGTAATCGTGTCGGCGGCCAATCAAATTCCCCAAGCGGGTTTCACCTATCATATAGAGGGGACGACAATCCATTTTGCCAACACTTCCAGTGGCGGTGCCACCGCATATCAATGGGACTTCGGCGATGGTGTCACCAGCAACAGTTCTTCCACTTCAATTTCGCACACATATACCCTAGCGGGTACTTATACGGTGCGTTTGACAGCCCAAAATATATGCGGGTCGAGTGTGATAGAGCAGATTGTCGGCATCGTCGCCACCCAAAACCACGAATGGCTCGGCACCAGCCGGCTGTTCCCAAATCCAAACAGAGGCGTTTTCACGCTTGAGCTGAATGGAGAAGCAACGGAGGATATTGAAATAGCTCTGTATGACCTCGAAGGGAAGATGCTACACCGAGAAATCGCCAATTTCAAGACAGGTATGCTCACTCGCCAATTCGACTATCCCGAACTACCCTCTGGGTTGTATTTACTGCGCATCAGTGCGGGTCAGCGAGCATCCATGCTAAAAATGGTGATTCAGCAATGACATTTTGAGCATTTGTGCCAATTTGTTAAAGGTTTGTCGGCTATACGGCAAACCTTTTTTGTGTTAATCCCCCTGAAAAATTTTGCCTTCCGGCGAAAACACTAACTTTACGCCGGTTTCTTTATCTCATGATTTTAATCGCAATGCCTGTCTGCCTCCCTGTAAGGGTGCTGCGATTCCTCCTCCTTCGATTTTAGTCTTTTTGACGCAATCCTCCACTCGGGTGCAGATTGTCTCATTGGTACAACATTTGCCGTTGAAGCAATCCAAACCGGCTTGTAGGGCTGCGATATGCCTGTTATTTTGTACCGAACGTGTACCAAATCCAAAATTCAGCGACTGTGAACACTTTTACCACATGCCCGCGAATCATCCTCCTGCTTGCGCTTTTACTCCCGGTTTTTGCCGCGAACGCGCAAGACATTCACTTTTCTCAATTTGGCAATTCGCCCCTCAATCTAAGCCCGGGGCTTGCGGGCGTGTTTGGCGGGGATATGCGTTTTGTGGGCAATTACCGCAGCCAATGGCATAGTGTGCCAGTGCCTTACACCACATTTTCCGGCAGCTTCGAGAACAAAGTTTACTGGACAAAAGGGAAATATGACCGCTACCTGACAGGTTCGCTCATAGTGAACTACGACAGGCAAGGCAGCCTCCACTTGACCTCCATGCAAATAGGCATTCCGATTTCGGCCACGCTCCCATTGGCGCGGAACACCTACCTCACCGCAGGCGTGACGCCAGCTTTTGGCCAACGGGCATTCAGCACCAATCGGCTCACCTTCGATGCCCAATGGGTGGACTGCATCTTTGACCCCAATGCGGATATGCGGGAAGACCAACTTTTCCAGAACAACAGCCTGAAATACTTCGACCTCAGTGCTGGGGTCAACGTGCGTTTTCAAGCAGAGGAAAAGCGCCATCGCCTTGATGTGGGAGGTGGTATGCACCACATCAATCGGCCCAATCACGATTTTTGGTCGTCGAGCCTAACGGACCCCGGCAACGTACGGCTTCACAGCAAGATGTCCATCTACGCACTGGGGCTTCTTCAAATGTCCAATACTTTTGACTTGGTAGGGCAGGGACTTTTCCAACGACAAGGCGGCTATCGAGAAATCGTGTATGGCGGAGGCATCCGAATGCACCTCAATCAGAACCCATATCGGGAGCTTGCTTTGCAAATCGGCGTGAATTATCGCCACCGCTATCAGGATGCGCTTATCCCTCACGTCGAGGTGCTTTGGCGCACATGGACAATTGGTTTCACCTACGACGTGAATATCTGGTCGGATGTGGACCTTGTCACACGCGGTCGCGGCGGCCCCGAAGTAGCCCTTATCTATCGCCTTTACAAAGTGAAACCCGTAAAATTCAAGACGTGCCCGATTATTTAGGGTGCTTTATGAACAACAATAAAACAACCCTTTGAACGACCACTTAATCCTCCCCCTTGGCTTTCAGCCAGATAACCAACAGACCATTGCAACAAAGCGTAATCCCCCTTTCGGAAATTCATAATCACGCCGTCATGAAGGCTAAACACTTTCTTTTTTTCCCCATAGTAATCATGTTTTTGGCCGTTCAGGCTGCCAAAAGCCAAAGCGGTATTACGGACAGAATCAACGCTGACCACGACCGCGCCCAAAACGTCAACTCGCTGGAACGCGATGCCGAAAAAGCGGTCGCCAAAGGCGATGACTACACAGCAATGATTTATTACAGGCGAGTATTGGAATACGACAGCCTGCGAATGCCCGCACTGGAAAAATATGGCGACGCAGCCATGCGATTCTCTGCGATTGAACAAGCCGAAATCGCCTATGAAAGGATTGTTGACAATAGAATGGTGACGTCCGACGGGATGCAATTGGTGAAATTAGCGCAAGCCAAATTCCTGCTCGGCAAATACGCCGAGGCCAAAGAACTATATCGTCGGTTTCTTTACATCGAAACCCCCGTCGGTATCACGCAGCAGGTGTTGGAGAACGCCGAACGTGGTCTTGAAAATTGCGACTGGGCGCTATTGTTGAATGCCCAATCGGATTCTCAGCCCCCTCTGGACACGCTGCACGCCATCAATTCAATCTACGCGGACTTTTCGCTTTACCCCAAAGGTGCCAAAGGCGACACGCTCTATTACTCGTCGTACAAGTTCGAGTTTGAAAAAGACAAAAACTATCCGAAGCGCCGCCTCACAAAAACCATGTATGCCACCTTAGAACCCGGAGACACATTGGTATCCAATATGGTGGATTTCAATGAGGAAAATCGGCACACGACCAACGTCACTTTCAATGAAAATGGTGATGTGATGTACTATACGATTTGCGATTTCGTAGGCAAAACAGCCAAAATCCGCTGCGATATTTATATGCGGAAGATGACTGGCGGCTCTTGGGGGCCTCCCGTCAAATTGCCCCCGCACATCAATCACCCAGACTCCACCAACACACACCCAAGTGTGGGCAGGGCCAATGGCGATTCTTTCGAGACCCTCTTTTTCGTCAGCAATCGCCCCGGCGGCAAAGGCAATTTGGATATATGGTACAGCCGTATTGAAGGCGACAAATTCTCGGAGCCAGTCAATCTATCCGCGCTGAACACCAAGGGCAATGACATCACGCCCTTCTTCCATAGTGGAACTGGTATGCTCTATTTCAGTAGCGATGGCTTGCAGACCGTCGGCGGTTTTGATATCTACCGGGCAAAGGGTTATGGAGAAACCTGGGATGAACCCGTGCACATGGGCATACCTATCAACTCATCCGGTCACGACGCATATTTTGCCGTCACGAAAAATGGCAAAACTGGTTATCTCGCCTCCAATCGCAAAGGCTCGAATGCCTTCACGGTGGATGAAAAAGGCGAGATTCCCGGCGAGCAAGCATGTTGTTACGATATCTATCGAGCATCCATCGAAAAGCCCGTCATGCTGGCGGTGACCTTCCACAAAGAAACACTCGACTCGTTGAGAGGCACCACCCTGCAGCTCACGGAGTATTCTGCCAAAGGCGCCATTGTGCGCGAGCGCACGGTTGCTTTGGAGGGGGCCTTTCAAAGCTTCGATTTGCAACCGCGCCGTTCTTACATGATTATTGCTACTAAACCTCGTTTTACTTCTGATACGGTTCGCTTTGAGACCCCCCCCACTATCTGGAAAGACACATTGGTCAAAAAACTTTATTTGAAACCAGCCAAACCACACCTTATAGTAAGTGTGTTCGACAAAGAAACTCTCGAGCCTATTCCGGGAGCTACTGTGCGCCTTAGCACCTTAGGCAGGTTTTTGGAAAACGGCAATTTTGTCACTGGCAAAGATGGCGGGGCGTTGGAATCATTGGTGCAAGTCAAGGAAGACACCAATCGATATGATTATTCTATTGACTTTGAACATCGCTACCAAGCATTTGCCTCTAAGCACGGGTACACACAAGACTCCACAGATGTCGTCACCACGGAAAAACTACATGATGCCATTACCATCGAGCGGAAGGTCTATTTGACCAAAGGCATCTCTTTCGTGGCGCATACGTTGCATGCCGTCACCCGCGACACGCTCTATGATGTCACCTACCGGTTATTGGAAATAGAGGGCGGCAACCGCACCGAGCAATATGTGAACCCGCCCGGCACCAAATACTACGAAACGACCATCAGCTACGACCGCCAATATCTCATCGTCGCCTCCAAGGATGGCTATTTGAGCGATACGGTGCGGTTCACCACGAATCTGCCGCGTATTCCATTCCGTCATATCGAACAGCAGTTGCGACTCAGGCCGCTCTATCTCGAAGCGTATCTGCCCATCAAGCTCTATTTCGACAACGACGAGCCGGACAAGCGCACCATGAAACCGACCACAGACCGCGAATACCGACCTACTTATGTGGATTTCTATCGCCGCAAGCCAGAGTTTCTGGAAAATTTCAGCGCAGGATTGGATAGTGTCGAAAAGCAAGCGGCTTTGGACTCAATTGAATACTTCTTCGAGCGCGAGGTGCGTGCAGGTTGGGAGAAACTGTTCTTTTTCTCTGAAGACCTTTACAAGATGATGGAGCGTGGAGATTATATCGTATTGACCCTCAGAGGCTTCGCCTCTCCGCGTGCCGCCTCGCAGTACAATATGAACCTAACTTCCCGCCGTGTGGCGAGCGTCCGCAATCACTTCTTGAAGCACGACGGCGGCATTTACAAGAAATTTGTTGACAACGGTCAAATCATCATCAACCTCGAACCCAATGGCGAAAACCTCGCCCCCAAAGACATTAGCGACGACGTAAAAGACCCGCGACGCTCCATCTACGACCCACGCGCTTCTCGTGAGCGCCGATTGGAAATAATTGGGGTGGAGGTGAAGCGAGGCTCCAAAGGAATATAGACTAACCCTTATTTTACTCCCCACAGTCTCCCGCCCGGCAAACCATGTATAATCGCCATGAACAAGTTAATGAGAGCCGCTTTGGTGGTGTGCTCCTTGATGTTGCTGGTAGGGAGAGCCAGCACCCAAACGCCACGAGCTTATGAAAACGCTGCTGACAACGCCATGGGGGCAAAAGACTACTATGCCGCCATGCAGTATTTTGGAAAAGTCCTTGAAATGGAACCAAATCGCCTCGACGTATCATACCGCTATGCGGATGCCGCCCGCCAGTTTGGCGCTTACGGGCAGGCCGAGGCATTGCTTCAACAAACCCTTGAGGCGGACAAAAACGGCAAATTCCCAGACGCTTCTTTCAAATTAGCCAATGTGAAAAAGTATCTGGGGAAATACGACGAGGCTATCCGGCTCTATCGCCGCTACACCGCAACGGCAACGGCTAACTCTCCGCTCCGCAAAGAGGCAGAACGAGACATAGAACAATGTATATGGGCTTTGGAACGACTCACCAATCCCGACCGAAGCATTCTCGTGGAACGGCTCCCCGACGAGACCCCCAACACAGCACAGTCCGACTTCGCAGCTACCCTGCGCGACAACACGTTGGTCTATTCGTCTTTTCGTGAAATTGAATGGGGCGACAAAAATTACCCCAAGCGCCCTATTTCAAAGGTGTTGGAATCAAGCGATGGTTCAGCCGGGGTATTTGCCGATTTCAACGATGCTAAACGACATACCGCCAACACGGCTTTCAGTGCCGATGGCAAAGTGCTTGTTTTCAGCAAGTGCGATTATGTCAGTGCAGGAGGTTTTTTTTGCGACCTTCATTTCACATATCAGACATCAGCCGGCTGGGCGGCAGCCGTCAAACTGCCGGATATCGTGAATGCGCCGGGATACAACACCACTCAGCCCCACGTCAGGATGGCTGAAGATGGTTACTATGAGCTTTACTTCGTCAGCGACCGCCCCGGCGGATTGGGAGGGTTGGATATTTGGAAAGCACCGCTGACATTGACCGGAAGTGTGGGCAAACCGGAGAACGTTGCCGCCCTCAACACCCCGAGCGACGAGGTGACCCCGTTTTTTTACGAAAAAGATAAAACGCTGTACTTCAGCACAAACGGACGGCAAAGCGTGGGCGGGTTTGACATCTACAAGTCCGTTTTTTCAAACAACGCCTGGCAAGCGCCGGAACACCTCGATGTGCCGCTCAACAGTAGCTACGACGACCTCTATTACGCTCCCCAAAACGACGATATGGCCTTGTTCACCTCTAATCGAGAGGAATCGGCTGCCGTCGTGGGCGATGCTTGCTGCTACGACATCTACAAAGCCACCTATCTGCCCATCGAACTCAAAACACTGGCCTTCGCCAAACCAGAAGAAGCTCCTTTGGATGAGGTGGTGTTCACGCTTACGGAGGCTCCGGCAAAATTGCCGTCAGCCACCAAATTCTCTGGCGAGAAAAACGAAGCCGATTTTGCGATTCGGCGTCGCCAGCAGTACATGATAATCGCGCAAAAAGAGTTTTACAAACCAGACACCGTGTATGTGGAGACCACCTCCCTGCCTGCCGACCGAAAATTTGTGGAAAAACTCTATCTGGTTCCAGAAATCGGGTTGGCTGTCAAAACTTTTCACGAATGGACAAAGGAGCCGCTTTTTGATGTGCTGGTACGGATTTATGAAGTACCCGGCGTTGTGTCCGAACAAAAGAGAACTGGCTCTGACAGCAACGAATCCAAGATGGAAGTAGGCGGGCTTAGGATGTTTACTGTCATTGCGGAGAAAGAAGGGTTTTTGCCAGATACTGCTGTGGTGACGGCAGAAGAACTAAGGGCCGTCAAAGCAGGCACCACCATGTACAAAAACTTGTTTCTAAGCCCAGCCAGCATGAGCGCCTACCTGCCTATAACTCTTTATTTCGACAACGACCAGCCCGATCCACGCACCCGTTACACCACTACTTCGCAGACTTACGAACAAACAGTGGAGCGATACATGACACGTCGGACGGCATTCATCGAACAATACACAAACACCCTGAAAGGCGTTGAAAAAGAGCAAGCAGCGGAGCAGTTGGGCAAGTTTTTCGATGAGGAGGTGCAAACAGGCTACGTCAAACTTGAAGTCTTTGCCAGCAACCTCGGACTGTTCTTGAAAGGAGGCTCGAGCATCGAAATCATGGTAAAATCATTTGCCAGCCCGTTGGCTTCCTCCGATTACAACATGGCCCTCACGCAGCGCCGCATAGCGAGCGTTCGTAATTATTTTAGGAAATATGACGACGGCATCTTTGAGCAATACGTTCGCAGCGGACAACTGAAGGTCTCGACGTTGCCACTTGGGGAAAGCGCCGCTCCTCCCCATGTGAGTGATGATGCCCGCGACAAACGACGCTCAGTGTATAGCATCGAAGCCTCGCGCGAACGCAGGGCAGAGATTATCGAAGTCAGAATGTTTAAAAACTAAATGCTCAACCGGGTTTGTAAAAAAGACCATTGCGTCAATAACCTTTCAGCCCTTTGAAATCTCTTTTTTGGTCTATCCCAAACGCACCATGAACATACTTTGCAATATGAAAATCCTTTTCCGCATGAAATACGGCCTTTTTTCGGCAATATGGGTGCTTCTGGCATTGAATACCCTTTCTGGCCAGATAGTGCTGTCGTTCACGACTTTCGAGCCAACCTGTCATGGGTTTACCAACGGGACGGCTACCGTGACCGCCACAGGGGGTGTTGAGCCATACACATACCTATGGAACAACAATCAAACGGGTCAAACCAATTTTGGCCTGGGAGCGGGAACGGTCTCCGTCACGGTGACAGACCAGAATGGCCAAACCGCAACTGGCAATGTGGCGGTGCAGCAGCCCGACCCATTGGAAGTTGCTTTCACCACAGAGGGATTGAGTTGTTCCAGCAACAATGGGACAATCACCGCCAACCCTACTGGCGGCACACAGCCTTACGCTTATCAATGGAGCAATGCTGCAATAACCCAAACCATATCCGTTTCATCGGCGGGTACCTATTTTGTCACTGTGACGGATGCAAATGGCTGCGCGAAAATTGGCGCATACAATGTGGCGCCTGCTGCCGAGTTTTTGCCAGCATACACATATTTCCCGCCATTGTGCGCAGGTCAGCCGACAGGTTCCATAGATGTGGTGGTGTATGGTACAAATCCGGGTTTCACATGGATTTGGGAAACGGGGGCTGAAAACCAGTCGTTGCTCAATGTGCCGGGAGGTGGATATGGTATCACGATTACAGATGCGATAGGCTGCACCTACACCGAAACAGTGACGCTCACGGAGCAGGCAAAGCTGATTGTTGAAGTCATTGCCACCGACATAGCTTGTTCCTATTTCCCCAATGGCGGTGCGCTGAATTCATTCGTCGTGGGCGGCACCCCTCCTTACACCTTTGTTTGGAGCAATGGCAGCAACGACCCCAACCAATTGAACCTGCCAGCAGGCAGCTATTCATTGACTGTGTATGACCAATATGGCTGCGTAGCGACAAGTTTCGACACCATCAACATACCTGAGGTGTTGGATGGGGAAGTCATTTCCCTTTCGCCTGCTTGTGGCGACAGCAATGGCTGCATCACGGTGCAAGGCGTGGGCGGCACACCGCCATATACATACATCTGGCCAGCGTTAGGCATCACAGGCCCTACTGCTTGCGGATTGGAGCCGGGCACATATTACGTCTGCATTTTTGATGCGAACGGTTGCCAGCATGACTTGGAGGTCACCATGTATATGATTGATTCTTTGGGGGTCAATCTCAATTTGACCAATGCTTTATGCCTCGGTATTGACAATGGCGCCGTTACAGCCATTGTTGACCCGCCCACAGGCGTATATAATTACCAATGGCAACCTCAGCCCCAACCCAATAGCCCACAAATTGACAGCATCGCGGCCGGCACTATTGTGTTTGTCACCGTGACTGATGTCAATACAGGATGCACAGGCACAGCTACTGACACCGTTGGCGCCAACACGGAAGTTGACCTTTCTGTAAATCTAATGGGCATTACCTGCCCTGAAGACTTGACAGGCAGCGCCTCCGCTGTCGCATCTGGAGGCACAAGCCCATATCAATATGTCTGGACATATCCAGACAGCACCACAGTCAGCGGCCCCAATATCGCCAACCTTGGCATTGGCGCCTACACCATAACCGTGACGGATGAACTGGGTTGCACGGCCAAAGACTCGGTCCATATCACCGCCCTATCCAACCCGGTGGCGGACTATGCGCTCATGCTTTTGGAATGTGAAGCCGATGGTATTACAATCCAATTTTTGGACAAATCCCAAGACTCCATCGTGTCATGGAATTGGAACATATCATGGGGCATGGGCGACACCACCTCTACCGAACAAAATCCGCCGCCGCTGCAATTCATCATGGATGAAACCGGCACTGTGCAACTGACAGTAACTTCTGCTTTTGGCTGTACGGCGGTCATTGACTCTGTATTTGAAATAGAAGGAGCGCCCACAGCAACCGTAAGCGTTCCGTCTGTTGATTGCGAAAACAATCCAGTCCTAATCACGGTGACCGATGGCTCTCCGAACAACACCTATACTTGGATGCCTACTACGGGCCTAACCTTCGACCCCGACGAAAAGAACGTGATTGCAGACCCAAGCGAGACGACCGTCTATCAACTTGTCATTGCGAATGGCCTGTGTACAGACACCTTGGAGCGGACAGTCGTTCGGGTGCTACCCATCAATCTAAGCGTGCAGGACACTTCCATTGTCACTTGCGACACCTCCGCGACTTTGGTAGCTTTGACTGCCACAAGTGATGTGGTCACTTTCGTTTGGCTGGATGAACTTGGAAACGAGGTAGGTTCAAACGCTAACATAACGCTCATTGCAAAAGGCTTGAACACATATACAGTCGTTGCTTCCGACCCGTACGGATGCACCGAAACCGCACAGGCATCGGTGCGTGGCAACGGGGTGGACGTGAGCGCATCCTTCACCCCCGTCTCTATTGCTTGCGATGGGGTGTCGCAGATATTTTCAGTTGCCAATCTCGATCCTTCTGACAACCTGACTTACCAATGGACAGCCAACGACCCCAATGTGGTCATCACCCCAGCCAATACGCCCTCTGTGACAGTGACTGGGCCAGCAGGCAGTTACACACTCAGTGTGGTGGTGAGAAATCAGCACGACTGTGAAGTAACACTCACTACCGAAGTGACAAGTTTGCCCACTATTTCTTTGGAAGGAGCCGTCACCATTGACCTTTGCAATGGCACGGAAGTGAAGTTCAATCAGACTGTCAATGTGCCCGGCACATGGAATTTTGGTGACAACAACACAAGTGAAGAATTCAACCCAACCCACATCTACGCCGGGTCGGGTGTATATGTCGTAACATTCTCGTCCACAGAAAACTGTGTGCTGCCTTATGACACTACCATATTTGTGCTTCCCGAAATAGCGGTGGTAGCTGCTATCGGTAACAACTATGTCAGTTGCACCAACCAAGCACGGATACAATTCACCGACTTGACCACCCATTTCTACCCCATCGCCAGCTGGAACTGGTCATTTTCAACTGGAGCTAGTTCCAATATTCAAAACCCAATAATCACCTTCTCCGATGAAGGCACTATCATCGCCAATCTGACCGTGACCGATGTGAATGGCTGTACAGGCACTGCGTCCATGCCTATTGAAATCGCGGTGGTGAGAGACTCGCTCAGCAGTGAGGAGCCATTCTGTCCGGGAGAGGCTGTTGCACTCAACCCTGATTTCAACCCGAATTACACTTACACTTGGGTTTCAACACCAAATGACCCCAACTTCGATGCAAACAGCCCCAACCCTAATGTGATGCCGCCTGTACCAACCGTGTATGTCGCCACCATTGGCAATGGGCCATGCATCGTGGTTGATTCCATCACTGTAACACCCGAAGAAGCAGCTATCGTTAGCTTGCCCGACGACCAAATCGTGTGTTCCGATGACCTGATAACCATCAAGGTTGAAAATACCAACGGTGTCACTTTTGTATGGTCGCAGCACCCAGATTTCAATCCACCCTATCCGAACAACGCTGATTCGTTGACCATTACCCCTGAAAAGAACGGCATTTACTATGTCCAAGCAATCAACGAGGCAGGTTGCAAAGCAGTTGATTCAATCAAGGTCAACAATGCCGCTGCGGACATTTTGGCCGACCCAACAAATAGGTCTATTTGCGAGGGAGATAGCACCCAGCTCATGATAATCAATTTGGACCCCGAAGACATATTGACCTACGAATGGACACCAACACTTCCATCTATTCCCAACCCCACCGTGGCACCCAATGTTAGCACGTCTTACACAGTAAAAGTAACCAACCAATTCGGCTGTTCGGATACTCAACAACTCAACGTCAACGTGATTAGCATCTCTGTCACAGCAGAAAACATCGGGAAAGACACCATCTGTCCCGGTCAATCCACCGAACTGTTGGCAACCGTCGTGAGCAACAGCAACAACATCACTTATGACTGGACGCCTTCCAACTCCTTAACTGGGGAAAAGACGGCCAATCCTACTGCTTCCCCCTCCGAAACAACCGTTTATACCGTGACGGCCATTGCCGAAGGGCTTTGTCCCGACACCGCCAATGTGATAGTCTATTTCATGCCGGGAGAATGTGCCCCGCCGTACATCTTCGTACCCAAGGCATTCACCCCCAACAATGATAGCAACAATGACTTTTTTATCGTTCGAGGATTGGACATCACGGAAGTATACTTTGTGGTTTGGAACCGTTGGGGAGAAAAGGTGTATGAAACTCGTGATATAAACGCTCGGGGATGGGATGGCACTTTCAATGGCAAACAACTCACGCCAGACTCTTATGCGTGGTACTTGCAAGCAAGATGTGGGAACGGCGAGTTTTACACCAGCAAGGGAGACGTGACACTTCTAAAGTAAATTTCGGTTCCTTTATTCGAGATAGGAGTTGAAGTTTCTTGGCGGTTTGATATTCAATCTCTTAGTCAGGTCTTATTCAGGCGGTGATTTGAAATCACTGCCTGAATAGCCTGAATAGCACAAATAGCAAACCCCGGCACATCCGATATGGAATATGCCGGGGCTTGCTATTTATTCAGCCCAAAAACGACTGTCCTGATTACTGAAGCACCACTTCACGTTCCGCCATCATTTTGCGGATATTAATCAAAGCGTAGCGCATGCGTCCCAAAGCGGTATTGATACTCACGCGAGTAAGCGAGGCTATTTCTTTGAAACTCATGTCCGCGTAATGGCGCAGGATGACCACCTCGCGCTGTTCCGCAGGCAACGCATCCACCAATTGCCGGATGCGGTTGTGCGTCTCGCTGCGCATGATCTGCGTGTCGGGGCCATCGTCACTCAGGCGAAGCACCTCGAATATGTCGAAATCTTCGGAAGGATTGATGTGCGCACGGCGCTTGTGGCGACGGTGATAATCCACGCACATGTTGTAGGCAATGCGCATGGCCCACTGCACGAATTTGCCTTCGTGGTTGTATTTGCCCCTGCGGAGCGTGTCAATGATTTTGATGAAAACCTCTTGAAAGATATCTTCGGCGAGCGCCTGGTCTTTCACAAAAAGGTAAATGGAAGTGTAGATTTTTGCTTTGTAGCGGTTGAGCAGAACTTCGAAGGAATGTTCGTCGCCATCTACATAGCGGGCGATCAACTCGTGATCATTGAGCATCGGCATAACTTGCATGAGCAAACGGATTTTGCTGTTTTACCAGTTAAATTAGCAGAATTTAAGCGGTGTACAAGTTTTAGCCTATAAGCAGATGCGTTTTATTAGATGAGACGAATGAAAATTCGGTGAGTGATTTGTGCCGTCAAAAGTAGAGCGTTATTGTATTCTGGCAAAAATTTTTTTTCTTTTTTAACAGAATTTTACGGCCTCGTGTGGGGTTTTGTCGCATATTTTGCAAAAAATCGGGGATTCGCGGTAATTTTGCCCCCGATAAAACAAAACATTGCGCGACAAATTCCCAACCCACACCCCTAAATCTTGCATTTGCTGAGTCGCTCATGCCGCGCATACAAACCACAACCAACAACCCTGCGACGCCAGCCCAATCTACATGGAAATTGCCATAATACTCGTCCTTATCACCCTGCACGGCTTTCTCGTGTTGGGCGAAATCGCGCTCCTTACTGCCAAACGCTCCCGACTGGAGAGCGAAAAAGCAAAAGGCAATGCCAACGCAGCCATCGCAGTCCATCTCTTGGACAACATAGACAATTACCTTTCCGCGATGCAAATCGGCATCACACTCATCAGCATCGTGGAAGGTGCTTATGCGGGTGTGACCATCGGCAGGTATCTTGAGCCTGTTGTGCTGCTCGTCCCCGGGCTGGCTCCGTACGCGCACCAGATTTCAGTAGCGGTCATAATTTCTCTTATCACCTATTTGTCGCTCGTCGTTGGAGAGCTCGCGCCCAAATACATCGCTATCCAATATGCAGAGGCCATCGCCATTGCCTTTGCCCCGGTGATGAACTTCATCACGCGCATCACAGGCCCGATATCCGCTTTTTTGAGTTGGTCCACCAAGTTGTTCATGCGGATGCTATTCATAAAGCCCAACGAACAGCAAGGAGTGTCGGAAGAGGAAATCAAGCTTTTGGTCAAGCTGGCTAACCAGCAGGGTGTGTTGGAGACAAAAGAGAGTGAATTTATCCAAAACATACTGCGATTCGCTGACCGCGATGCCTACACCATCATGACACACCGAAATGATGTGGAGTGGCTCGACATTAATGCGTCATTGGAAGAAAATGATAAAATCGTGTACGAGAGTGGATACACCAAATTTCTCGTATGCGACGATTCCATCGAAAACATATTGGGTGTGGTCAAGCTCCGCGATTATGTGGACCGTCGCAACAAGCCAGGCTTCGACCTGCGCGATATTCTAACGCAGCCCCTCTTTGTGCCAGAGACGATGAACTCGCTCAAAATACTGGAGCGGTTTCGAAGGGCACGCAACTATTTCGCCGTGGTGGTGGATGAGTATGGGTCAACCGAAGGCATCATCACATTGCACGACCTCACGGAGAATATCTTTGGTGCGTTGCCCGACCTTGACGACACGGAAGAACAAGCCATCGTGAGCAGAGAAGATGGCAGTTGGCTTGTGGACGGGACCATCCCCATTGACGAACTGCGCGAAACCATTGCTGTCAAAGAATTTGATGACCCTGATGCGGACTATTCAACGCTCGCTGGCTTTATCCTTTTTAAATTGGGCGACATACCCAAAGTGGGGGAGCATCTCAAAACGGAAGGGTTTCGCTTCGAGGTAGTGGATATGGACAAGAGCAAAATTGACAAAGTACTGATTACGAAACCCGAATCTGTCGCACCCATGCGCACGGCAGTGAATGAGTGACCCCACCTCAGGCCCGCATGGCTCGCTCCCATAACACCGACTGCCGCCCGCGCAACAGCCTCCACAGCCCCGCGTACATGGAGTAGTTCATGATGCAGAAATAATAAGGTATGAAAAAGGCCTTCACTTTCAAGCGTCGGGCCTCAAGCACATACCCTGCAAACGCAGCGATGTAAAAGACAGTCTGGGCTGCTAACAAGACCTGATACAGGGGAAAGCCGCGCATAGCTAAAGATGTATTTACCATAAACAGAATCGGCAACAGCAACGGTGCCAGCGTCCAGCGCAATACACGATGAGAGACATATTGAAAAGTCAGCACACCATATCGAAAGATATTGAGCAAGGGAACGAGGCGCACCACCGCTTGCAGCCCACCCGCTGCGATGCGAACCTTGCGTTTCATTTCTTCCGCCACTGATGCCGAGGATGTCTCCACGGCGTAGGCTTCGGGTTCATATTGCACCCGCCATCCTTTCTGAGCGATACGCATGGTGAGGTAAAAATCCTCCACAATCGTATCCAGCGGCACATGCTCGTATGCCTCGGTGCGGAAAGCAAACAGCTCTCCTGCCGCTCCCACTACCGACCAAAGCTCGGCATCCCATTTTTTTAAAAGACTCTCGTATTGCCAATAAATCCCTTCCCCAGCACTGCCAGCATCGGCTTTTTCTCCCATGACAATGCGCTTTTCCCCGGCGACCGCTCCCACCCCAGGGTCTGCAAAATGTTGCACCATCAGCCGAACCGCTCCCGGATTCACCAAAGTATTGGCATCGGTGCTGACCACCACAGGCGTTGACACATATTGCATGGCTCGCTGAAAAGCAGCGATTTTGCCTCGGCGTTCAGGCTCATGAAGCAGCATCCACCGAGTGCTGGCAGGATAAGGGTAATGCCGCACCAGCGCCTCGGTGCGGTCGTTGGAGCCATCCGTCGCGAAGTAGAACTGGATGCGTTCGGACGGGTAGTCAATCGCCAACGAATTGGCGATTTTTTGCTCAATCCAGTCCTCTTCGTTGTAGGCGCATACGATAAATGTGACCTCTGGCAGGGGCGCATCTGCCAAGGGTCTGGCCCTGAACAACATCCGCTTGAGCGCCACCATGGCCCACAACACGATGCCATAGCCTAAATAAGCGTAGAACACGATGAGGAGTCCAATCCAGAAAATGAGTTCGAGCGTATAGATATTCATTCAAAATGCTGTTCGGAACGCGGTTGCCAAATGATGTGCCAAGGGTTGGACAGGCTGTCCTCCGAATCACCATTCGACGGCTGAAATGGTGGTTGCAAATCAGGCAAACCGTATTTTCGGCAAAAAACAGGGGTAAATTTCACTTGTTTTTTAAAGTAATCTTGATTTAACATTTGAGTTATGCGCTTGAAGCGCCATGCGCAAGCGATTGATTTTTATCTGTTTAATTAAAAGGTAAGAAAAAACAACTATAAATCAGGCAGTTGCATGAAATTTAACATTGGGCAAACCGCCTGTTTTTTTGTGTGACGGCACTATCTTTGTAAAAAAAGAAGCGCCTCGCAAAATCATTTACTCGCTTGCCAACATCTGAATCTGTTGCGCCCTTGTTTTGCGCAACACTTAATCCGCTCTTTAATCCACTCCCCCCTCCTGCATAAATGCCGTCATGGAAATCTGACGTGACGGATATTTGATAACCGATTAAAATCCTTCCCGTGAATCGAAAGATACTCCTTGTGGAAGACCACGACAGTCTTCGCCATGTCATTAGAGCATTCCTTGCTAACCGTTTTGAGGTGACATCTGCAAAAAGCGGCCTGGAAGCCATGAGTCATTTGAGCCAAGGGTTTGTACCCGACGTGATAGTGACCGATGCCATGATGCCCGATTTGACGGGCTTCCAACTCCTTTTCAACCTGCGCAATAGCGGGATATATGCCAATATCCCGGTCATCGTCATTAGTGGTTCTTGCAATGACGAGGAAGAGTTGAGATTCAAAGAGCTCGGCGCGCACGATTATTTCCGAAAGCCTTTTAGCCCCACTCAACTGCAAAACAGACTCATTCAGCTGACCAATTAAGTCTTCAGACTCATGTCCTGTCTGCGGTTCAATTGACAAACACTTCAATCTTCTGATGCGTATGAGCACGCACCTCCATTCAGCACCATCTTTTGCATCTCGTGAAATGTTGTTTGTTGGCTTCGACGAAAGCTTCGATGCCAACATTCTCGAATTTCCGCACCACGGCCGCGCGTATAGTTTTGAAATCATCAACAATCCATTGCAAGCTTTTCGTTGGCTCTCGCAGCGTGTGGAGAGCCTCGAAACATACCAACTTCCCTACGCCGTTTTTTGTCATTTGGACTGGTTGCGCAAAGATGAATTTCGATTGGCAACCCAGCTTAGGGCACACCCGGATTTGCGTTTTGTGCCATTGGTGGTGCTCTCCGGCGAAAAGGACACATACGATATAGCCGAATTGTTGAAAAACGGGGTGGATGATTGTTATGTGGCGCCCATCCGATGGGGCCGCGTGGAGGCCCGCCTCGAATTCCTCAATCAATTCAAGGCCAAACTTTTGGAAGGCACCTCCCCTGAGCAGTTTGACTTCCACATTTCGCCATCCAAACGAATTTTCGATGTCATAGGAGCCTCCTTAGCCATCCTGCTTTCTGCTTTCATCTGGATACCTATCGCAATTGCCGTTGCGCTGGAGTCGAAGGGCCCCATTATTTACAGGTCGAAACGGGTCGGCGCAGGTTATCGAGTGTTTGATTTTTTGAAATTCAGGTCTATGTATGTGGGTGCTGACGAGCGTCTCGTTGAGCTGCAGCATCTCAATCAATACAACGATTCCGGCGCTGTGTTTGTCAAAATTGCAAATGACCCGCGTGTCACGAGGGTCGGGCGATTTATTCGCAGATACAGTCTGGACGAATTGCCGCAGCTCATCAACGTGCTGCGAGGCGAGATGTCACTCGTGGGCAATCGGCCATTGCCCATCTATGAGGCAGAGCAACTTACCTGCGACGAATGGAGCACCCGCTTTCTTGCACCGGCAGGCATCACGGGGCTTTGGCAAGTGACCAAGCGAGGCCGCGCAAACATGAGTGCCGAAGAACGCATCGCTTTGGACATTGCCTACGCCCAAAACCACAATTTGGCAAACGACCTAAAAATCATATTTCGTACTTTCGGGGCGGTGATGCAAGAAGAGGATGTGTGAATGAGCGTCAATTCACCTGCGAACAGCACTCCCAAACACGCCTTTTGTCCGAAAAAAGAGTAGAATGGCACGCCGCCTTGCGACGTGCCTTATTTTTACCCCGTAAAATCATTTTCAAACCATGCAACTGCTCCTCCGGTTATTATTCGTCTTTGTTCCCGCACTCCTTTTTTCCCAAAAGCAAATTACACTCGAAGATATATGGGTCAACGGCACCTTCCAAGCGAAGGGGGTGCCCGGGTTCAATTTTCAGAAAGATGGTGTGCACTACACTCGTTTGAGCGGTGCCGTCATTGAGCAATACGACCTGCGCACGGGCGAAAAATCGGGGGTGATTTTCGACGCGGCGACGGTGCCCACCGCCGCTCCCGGCTGGAAGGGCGTGTTTGACGGCTATTCGTTCAGCGGCGATGAGTCTAAAATCCTGCTTAAAGTCAATTCCGAACCCATTTATCGGTGGAGCACCAAGGCCGATTTTTTTGTGTTTGACTCAAAAACCAAAAAAATCACGGCACTGCACGAAGGCTCCAAACAACGATATGCCACCTTTTCCCCCGATGGCTCAAAAGTGGCTTTTGTGGTCGAAAACGACCTCTATTTCAAAGACTTGACATCAGGCCAAACGCTCCAGCTCACGCATGATGGCAAAACGAACCAAATCATCAATGGCGCCTCGGATTGGGTCTATGAGGAAGAGTTCGAGCTGATTCGGGCTTTTGAGTGGAGCACCGACGGCTCAAAAATCGCCTTTCTCCGCTTCGACGAAAGCGCGGTGCCAGAAATGACGATGGAAATGTATCGTGGAGGGGCCTATCCCGAACTCGTGACTTTCAAATATCCGAAAGTGGGCGAGCAAAACGCCGTCGTCACCGCGTGGATATATGATTTGAACACACGCAAGACAATTCAAGTGAACACTGGCGCCGCCCCCGACGACTACCTGCCCCGCATCGTCTGGACACCTCAAAACAAACTTTGCCTCACGTGGATGAACCGCCATCAGAACCACTTAAAGCTGCTCTTGGCCGACTCCGGCACAGGCAATTGCACCGTTTTGCTCGAAGAAAAAAACAAGTACTACATTGATTTGCACAATGTCACCTTCCTCGCCGATGGCTCCGGCTTTGTGTGGCCCAGCGAGAAAAGCGGCTTCAATCACCTTTACAAACACGACATGGCTGGCAAGGAGGTCGCCGCGCTCACAAAAGGCAACTGGGACGTGACCAGTTTTTATGGCGTGGATGAAAGAAATGGATTGCTCTACTTTCAAGCGGCAGCCGAAACACCCATGCGACGCGAGCTCTATTCCGTGAAACTCAATGGCAAAAGCCTGAAAAAAATCAGCAAGGAAAAAGGCTTCCAATCCGCACAGTTCAGTAGCACGTTCGACTATTACGTCAATACCTTTTCGACTTTGAACTCGCCGCCCCGATACGTCGTGCGCGACCGAAAGGGCAAGGAGGTAAGGGCATTGGAGCAGAATGCTGCTGTTGCTCACAAACAGTCGGAATACGGCACGGTGCCCGTTGAGTTTTTCAATTTCAAAACCTCCGAGCAAGTGTCGCTCAACGGTTGGATGATAAAACCCAATGCCCCCCAATTCCAAAACCAAAAGCTCCCCTTGCTCATGTTCGTTTACGGGGGGCCCGGCAGCCAACAAGTGACCGACGCATGGAAAGGTGCCAATTATTGGTGGTTTCAGATGCTGGCCCAACAAGGCTATGTGGTGGCTTGCGTGGACAATCGGGGCACTGGCGGACGCGGGGAGGAGTTCAAAAAAATGACCTACCAGCAACTTGGCAAACTGGAGACGCAAGACCAAATCGAGGCCGCCAGGTATCTCGGCACCTTGCCTTTCGTGGACCCTGCGCGGGTTGGGATTTTTGGCTGGAGCTACGGAGGCTACATGTCGAGCCTCTGCTTGTTGAAAGGAAGAGACGTATTCAAATCGGCCATCGCCGTCGCGCCTGTGACAAACTGGAAATGGTACGACACCATCTACACCGAGCGATATATGCGCACCAACAAAGAAAACCCGGATGGCTACGAGCAGAACTCCCCCATCAATTTTGCCGACCTCCTCAAAGGAAACTACCTGCTCGTGCATGGTCTCGCCGACGACAATGTGCATTTTCAGCACACTGCCGAGATGGCCAACGCCTTGATTGCCAAAAACAAGCAGTTCGACACGATGATTTATCCCAACCGCAATCACGGAATTGGCGGCGGCAACGCCAAAATCCATCTCTACACATTGATGACCAATTTTCTGAACGAAAAGCTGAAAGGAGAGGCGAAGGGAACAGTAAGGCCGTGAGATTGATTCGGTTAACTTGATTATGGTGGCTATGTTGATTTGAACGACAATCGAAACAATCGAAACAATCGGATCAATCGAAACAATCGGATCAATCGAATCAATCGAAACAATCGGATCAATCGAAACAATCGGATCAATCGAAATAATCAGGAAAATCCGCCAAATACTCAAACCCCTGTTTCCCAAAATCCAACGCGCAACAAAACGTCGCCAAACCATTCGTCACGGCGAGGAAGGGCGCCTGCCATTGAAGGTTGTATCGGGCTGCCTGCTCGAAGGCAGATTGCGCAAGCGCCACTTTGGGAGACTTGCATTCCACCAAAAGCCAAGGCTTTATGTCGGCATCGAACACGATGATGTCGGAGCGTTTTTGTATGCCGTTGAGGGTGAAACCAGCCTCGACCCTGATGCGGCTGGCAGGGTAATTTTTGACCTCCAACAAATAAAGGATCACTAATTGGCGCAGCAACTCCTCCGGGATGAGCGCCACCTCCTTCCGCCGAATGGGGTCGAACACAAACGTTTTCTCGCCCGATTTGGAGAGGCGGAGTTTAGGCTGGAATTGCAAAAAATCAAGTTGGAGCAGCACAGGGCGAAGGTAGTTTTTCGGCATGAATTGCAAGATTTCTGTGCAAATCATATATACCTTGCGCCGCCAATGTTTTGGGCACCTATAAAAGCGCAATCTGCTCAAAATCAAGGATGTCAATTATGATGAACTGACAGCCCTATCGTATCGAGGTGTAAATTCTGTCGAGGAAAAATTGCCACTCTTATCGCGTCATGCAAGCGCCCGAATCCCAACCCTTTTGGCACATCATCGCCAACCCAACCTCCGGCAACGGCAAGGTGGAACAACTTTGGCCGGAAATAGAGCGACTATTGCAGGCGCTTGGTTTTTCCTATTCCGTCCATTTCACCCAACGGCGCGGCCACGCGATACAGCTCGTCGAGGAAGCCATCATCAAGGGTCGCCGCCACATTCTTGGCATCGGGGGCGACGGCACCAACCACGAAATCGTCAACGGTATTCTGAAGCAGTCGTTCGTGGAACCTACCGAAATCGCTTACGCCCTTATGCCTGCTGGCACTGGCAACGATTGGGCGCGACAATATCAGATTCCCACAAGCCCTCGCCATCGTTTGGAGCAGCTATTGGCCCCAAGCACCCTTCTTCAGGATGTGGGTTTGGCGAAATATACCTTTGAGGGGGCGACCCACGAACGCTATTTCGTCAATGTGGCAGGTATGGCCTACGACGGCTTTATTGGCAAAAAACTGTCGGAAAATCGCATCACCAATCGAATGCAATATCTGCTGCTGGTAGCGAAGTATTTGTTTGAATATGAATTGACTAAGGCCCGGGTTTCATTCGATACCCATGTCGTCGAGGACTTTTTCTACACCATCAACATTGGTTTGTGTCGCTATTCCGGCGGCGGTATGCAACTCGTACCCCAGGCGGTGCCCGACGATGGGTTGTTTGCCCTCACTTTCGCGCGTCGTTTGCCCAAGTGGGAAGTGTTGTTGCAAACAAGGCGATTTTACAATGGCACCATATTGAGCCATCCGAAAGTGGAAGGGCTGCAGGCAAAATCCATTCGAGTGGAACACAACGGCCATGCACCCACCTTGCTTGAGGCCGATGGGGAGTTTTTGGGCGAGACCCCCGTAGAATTTTTCCTGATAGAAAAGGCGTTGCGCGTCGTGACCTGAACGGGTTGGCTTCAATACTGCACCGTCACGTCTTTGATAACGCCGCCCGGCATGATGCGATTCACCACATCCATACCCGATTTGACCTTTCCAAAAATCGTATATCGCCCGTCCAAATGCGGTCTGGCAGTGTGAGTGATGAAAAATTGGGTGCCCTCCGTGTCTCGACCTGCCGAAGCCATGCCCAGGTAGCCCTCGCTGTCGTACCAAACCAACCCGATTTCGGTTCGGATGGTGTAGTCCAACCCGCCGTAGCCATCGCCTCGCGGGCAGCCTCCTTGAATGACGTGGTTTGACACGACCCGATGAAAATTTTTCCCATCAAAAAAACCGTCGGAGGCCAATTGCAGGAAATTGGCTACCGAGCCGGGCGCCCAAAGCGGGAACAGTTCCAGCGTGATTTTGCCCTCCTCCGTCTCAAGAGTCACCTCCGTTTTTGGGCTTACTTGCTTCAATGCCTCCCATCCGATGGGGTGATTATAGGCGATTTTGGGCAGGGCGGAAGCAGGTCTTTCTTCAAAAAAAGCCAGCGCCGAGTCGAGTTTAAGATATGCCTCATAGTCGCGGGGCATTCGGAGTTTGACGAGCGCCTCTCGCAAATCATCAAGCCGCGCGGAATCCCGATAGTTGAGAAAATTCATTGCTGGCACACGAAACCCATCGGCACCTTCGGCAATCATGCCGGGGTCGCCTGCCGCCACGATTTCCCTCAGATAGCGATACAATGCGCGACGCACCCCGCCGCTGTTTTCGCCAAAAAAGGTATAAAAATTTGGTTTTTTCAGAATGGACACCAACGCCGCGGCGGCAGCGGTTTTCACGGCAGGATGCGGGTCGTTGAAGCCCCTGTCGTGAATGAAAACGTAGTTCCAGCCATATTCCGAGAGTGCGCGAAGGCAGGCAGCTCGCTCATAAGGGCTGGTCGCTTGTCGGAAAAACTGCTGCAAACGGTCATTTACATATTCCTTGCTCTGCGGCTTTCCCGAAAGGTGCTTGAGCGAAGCATGGTACAGCAGGATTTGGGTCATCAGCGGCAAATCAGGCTCGTCCTGCGTGATGCGCCAGTAGTAGTCGCCATCCTGTGCTTGGCCATATTGCACAAAAAATTCGGCAGCGGTGCGGCTGATGTGTGGGTTGGTGTCGCTGAGAAACGGTGCCACGAGGGTGCGGGTCGTATCGTAATCGAACTTGCCCAGCGCTTGGATGATTTCGCATTTTACCCGCCAGTCATTTTCAGTCTCGATGGCATTGGCCAGCCGATTGAAAGCGGACCAGGTGGGGCTTTTTTCCAGAGCCTTGACGATGGCTACGCGAATGTCGGGATGAGCGTGCGCTCGCACGTACGACACGGAGATGAGCTCCACTTGTGCGCTATCGAAACTGATATTCTTGGTGCGGGCCAGATAATGCGCGGCCATCAAGCGAGCCGGGGCCGGGATTTTGTCGTTTTGAAGATAATTGACCATCAATTGGGTGGCGACGGGCAACACCGAGTCGCGCAGGCCAAACCGATATATGGCGCGGCACTGCCCCTCCAACAAGAGCGTATCGGTGGGCATATAGGTGGTGACGGTGGCAATGTGGCGCAGGCTGGTGGTGGAGCCGCATTTGCCTACGGCCTCCAACACAACCGCGTTGAATCGCTGGCGCACCGATGCCGTGTCGTCCCTTGCGAAGGCATCCACCAAAGGTTTTTCGCATCGAGGCAGGCCAATTTGCCCTAAGGCAAATGCTGCCGCGATACGCACATCTTCCACGGTGTCGCGCAGGCGATTGGCCAGCGCATCTATCGCGCTCGAGTCGCCGGAAGACGCGAAAGAGAGCGCCGCCAGATAGCGGAGCGTCGCTTCCTCATGTTGGAGGTAATGTAGCAGGCTGTCCGTCCTGCGCTCGTCGCGGAGGTTGTAAAGCCGCTGCACCGCGGGATTGTTGAGGTCAAGATTGACTTGAGCAGCCTTGGATGGCCCAGTCGGTGGTGGAGTGCATTGCAAAAAATACCCGGCGACAAATATGGGAAGCAAAAAACGCATCATGGGAGTGCGGTTCGATGTTGGCATGGTGCAAAAGTAGCAAAGCCGCCCATCGCAACAAGCCTACTGAGGCACTGATTTCAGTTGTTCCTGAATTTCTCTTAACCGTTTTTGTTTGATGGAATCCACCAATCGAGGCAACTCAGTACGCCGGCGCTGCTCACAAAGACTGTCCAATTCGATTCGCGCAAGATTGATTTGTGCTGAAGAAATGGAATCGATGGCATTCCGTGTGGCCGCGTCGAGTGGCGTGTTGGGATTGTTGCAGGCAGCAAGCGACAAAAGGCCCACCCCCATCCACAAGGGCAATTTTGATGAACAAGTGAAGAGCGGCAGCCGAAACATGGCGCAAAAATATGGCGGCCATTGGCATATTTCACGAATTTGATGGAACAGGATGACAAGGCACCCTTCACACCTTTATGTGATTGTGGCAAAAATTGTCAGCGTGTATCTTTACGGCAGCAAAAAGCAAAAACATGGAGCACTCCGTCAAAGTCCTACTGTATGAAGATAACCGCGACCTCCGCGAAGGCATCGCTTACCTGTTGCAAGCCACGCCGGGGCTTCAAATGGCGGGAGCCTTTCCCCATGTGAACAATCTCAAAAGCGAGCTGCACGCCTATATGCCCGATGTGGTGCTGCTCGACATCAATATGCCCGGCATGTCGGGGCTCGAAGCTTTGCCCATCATCAAGTCCCTCTATCCCAAGACACAAGTCATCATGCAGACAGTGTTTGACGACGATGAGCGCATCTTTCAGGCCATTCGCAGCGGCGCGAGCGGCTATTTGCTCAAGAACACACCTCCGGCTGAAATCGTGCAAGCCGTGTTCGACGTGCATCGCGGAGGCTCGCCCATGACCACGAGTGTGGCACGCAAGGTGCTGCAATACTTCCAACACCCCCCCAAAACCCACCCCGCTGACCACCTCCTCTCCACCCGCGAACAGGACATCCTGAAAGGCCTCATGAAAGGCTACAGCTACAAGCTCATCGCCGACGAGCTCCACATCAGCATTGACACCGTGCGCACCCACATCCGCCACGTCTATGACAAGTTGCAAGTCAACTCCAAGACAGAAGCGATTCTGAAGGCAATGAAAGAAGGTTGGGTGTGACGCGGTGTGCGTTTTTGAGGAATGAGTGGAAATGGGTGTTTTTGTCGGGAAGTATTACCAATTCACTTGAACGAGTATGGGCCTGACTGTCGAAATATCTCCCCAACAACTCCTGATAGGCACGCGTCTGCTATCATCATTCTCCTGTTAACATTTTGAAAACCGAAACCCTCCACCCGCGCTTTGAGCGCCCTTTCCTAATTTTGCCCGCCATTTTTTCACGAAAAACACCAAACTGATTTTCACTGCTATGCCTCGTTTATTCAAGAACACGATTACGGCGGCCCTGCTGCTCGTTGCCAGCTTTGCTTTTGCCCAAAACGACCCAGTGCTGTTCACGGTGAAAGACAACCCCGTGACCGTTTCCGAATTCAAATACATCTATTCCAAGACCAATCAGGACAAAGCCGACTTTTCCGAACAATCGCTGCGCGACTACCTCGACCTCTATGTCAAGTTCAAGCTGAAGGTGCAGAAAGCCCGCGACATGGAACTCGACACCGCGCCCTCGCTTCGCAGCGAACTGGATGGCTACCGGCGTACCCTCGCCAACTCCTACCTGATTGACAAGGAAGTAACCGACAAGCTCGTCCGCGAAACCTACGACCACACCCTACAAGACGTGGACATCAGCCACATCTTCGTGGCTTGCGACCGCAATGCCCCCGCCGCCGACACGCTCATCGCCTACAATCGCGCCATGAACTGGATGAAGACGGTGAAAGGAGGCGTGGCATTTGAAAAGCTCGCTGCCGACAGCTCCGAAGACAAATCGGCCAAAGACAACCACGGCAACCTCGGCTTCGTGACCGCCATGCTGCCCGATGGCTACTACTTGATGGAAAAAGCCATTTACAGCGCCAAACCCGGCGAAATGCGCGTGGTGCGTTCCTACTCAGGCTACCATCTCGTGAAAATCAACGCCTTCCGTCCCGCTCGTGGCGAGGTGGAAGTGGCCCAAATCCTGCTTAGAAAAGGAGAGAGCGAGGAGCAAAACGCCGCCCAACGGATGCGTGCCGACAGCGCCTACCAAGCCTTGAAAAATGGCGCAAAATGGGACGACCTGTGCGCCGCCATCTCAGAAGATAAGATGTCGGCCCCAAAAGGTGGCTATCTCGGCTTCTTTGGCATCAATCGCTACCAACGCTCGTTCGAGGAGGCAGCCTTTGCGCTCGAAAAAGATGGCGACTTCTCCCCACCGGTGGAAACCAGCATCGGCTGGCACATCATCCAACGCAAAAGCCGCCGCCCCATCGCCGCTTTCGACGTGGCCAAACGCGCCCTCACAGAGCGCGTCAAGCGCGACAGCCGAAGCGAGGTGGCCAAGCAAAGCATGATTGAGCGCATCAAAAAGGAGAACAAATTCAAGGAATTTCCGAAGGCACTGGACGAATGGAGCGACAAACAAACGGATTCGATTTTCCTGACTTTCAAATGGAAGCCAGACTCCCTGAAATCGCAGACACCCCTCATGCGCTTCAACGACAAAAACTACACAGTAGCGGACTTCGAAGACTATTGCGCACGAGCCGGACGCGACCGTATGCGCGGAGCGGGCTACCCATTGGAAGAAACCGTGCAGCGGCTTTACAAAAACTGGTCAGACGAAACTGCCATGATTTATGAGGAAAGCCAGCTCGACAAGAAATATCCCGAGTTCAAATCGTTGATGCGCGAGTATGAAGAAGGCATCCTGCTCTTCGAGGCACTCAAACAAAACGTGTGGGACAAAGCCAACACAGACACCGTCGGGTTGCAGAAATACTTCGATGTCAACCTAAGCCAGAAATACAAATGGGACGAACGCGCCCGGGCCAACATCTACACCCTCAAAACCGACGACCCCAAAGTGCTGGCCAGCGTGCGCGAGTATGCCGCCAAAAACCCCGCCGCCAAAGTGCTCGACAAATTCAACAAAAAAGACAACGAGACACTCACCGTCATGGAGCGCATCTATGAGAAAGGGAAAAACAAAGAGCTTGGCAACCTTTGGAAAGCTGGCGACCTGACCGATGCCAAGACCGATGCCAACACAAAGACTGCCTCCTTCATCAAAATCGAGGAAATCATACCACCCACTCCCAAAACGCTGTCCGAGGCACGAGGCTACGCAGTGGCCGACTATCAGGACTACCTGGAAAAACAGTGGATTGAAGAGCTCCGCCGCGAATATCCCGTGAAGGTGAACGAAGAAGTGCTGAAAACGCTGATTAAGAAATAACCCTATTCCCCCTACCACCCTCGACGTCCTCCTTCCCTCCTGTTGGGAAGGGGGACGTTCGCATTTATACCCTGATTTTGAAAAAACTTGGGCAGAAGGTAGAGGGTGACTCGTTTGGATGTTTGCAAAGCAATGTGTTGCCCAAATGCTAATTGTCAAACTTGGGAAACGGCACAACAGACACGGGAATTGAGCGCGATGACTGAAAAAAAATTTCCTGAAAATGTATTTGAGGAAAATACTTTTGTGCGGCAAGAGGCACAATCTCTTGCTTTTTTGCCAAACTCAAACTGTTCATTTTTTCAATCATCATGTCACCATGCTTAAAAATGCACTCTCCCTCGCCTACCTGCTGCTCTTCCTCGCCAGCAGCCTCAATGCCCAACAACGCACCTGCGGCACCGACGAAGTGCTTGCCCGCCAACTTCTGGAAGACCCATCCATGCGCCAACGCTTGGACGACATCGAGCGGCACACCCGGGAATTTATCGAAGCCGGCGGCGCCAAAGACCGCGCCGTAGTGACCATCCCGGTAGTGGTGCACGTCGTGTACTACAATGCAACCCAGAACATCAGCGACGCCCAAATCCTATCGCAGATGGATGTGCTCAATGCCGACTTCCGCCGACTCAACGCGGATGCCGCCAACACCCCCTCCGTATTTCAGGGAGTAGCCGCGGACTGTGAAATCAATTTTTGCCTCGCCACGCAAGACCCCAACGGCAATGCCACCACGGGCATACAGCGCCGCCAGACCTCCGTCAATGGGTTCAGCACCAACAACAATGTCAAATTCTTCAGCAGCGGGGGACTTGATGCCTGGGACCGCAACAAGTACCTCAACATTTGGGTCTGCAACCTTAGCGGCGGATTGTTGGGCTACGCCCAATTCCCCGGCGGCCCAGCCAACACCGACGGCGTGGTATGCGACTATGCTTACTTCGGCACGGTAGGTGTCGCCACCCCACCCTTCGACAAAGGCCGCACCGCCACCCACGAGGTAGGGCACTGGCTCAATTGCTACCATATCTGGGGCGACGACGGCACCGCGTGTTCAGGTAGCGACCAAGTGGGCGACACCCCCAATCAAGGAGGCCCCAACTATGCTTGCCCCACATTCCCCAGAGTCAGCTGCAGCAATGGCCCCAATGGCGATATGTTTATGAACTACATGGACTACACCGACGATGCATGCATGAACGTCTTCACCACTGGCCAGAAAAATCGGATGCAAGCTCTTTTCAGCGCGGGAGGCGCGCGCGCCGCATTGGTCAATTCCCCCGGTTGCCAGCCGCCCGGTGGTGGCTCTTGCGGAACACCCGCTAGCTTAAGCGCCACCAACATCGGACAAACAAGCGCCACGCTTGGCTGGGGCGCGGTGAGCGGGGCCACCTCCTACAACCTCCAATGGAAATTGGCGGCCAACTCCACATGGAACACGGTCAGCGGAATCTCCAACACCTCCTACAACCTGACTGGCCTTTCAGCTGGCACCAGTTACAATTTCCGAGTGCAGGCAGTGTGTGGCGGCAATTCAAGCACCTATTCCGCCGCGGCGACATTCACCACCGCCTCAGGCAGCTGCCCCGACCAATACGAGCCTAACAACACTCAAAGCGCTGCCAAGGTGATTCCGGTCAACCAAAACATCAATGCATTGATTGCCACCTCCACAGACAACGATTGGTACCGATTCTCCAACACCAGCGCCACTCGAAACATCAAAATCGAGCTGACCAACTTGCCCGCCGACTACGATGTGAGGCTCTATCGCAACAGCACTTATCTGGCCATCTCTCAAAATGCCGGCACCGCCAACGAACTGATTGTGTACAACACCAACACCGTGTCCAGCAACTACTTCGTCTATGTGTATGGCTACAACGGCGCATTCAGCAGCAGCCAGTGCTACACGCTGCGCGTAAGCCTCAGCGGCTCCAACTGGCGCACCGACGGCAACACCGATGGTGAGGTGGAAGACATAGAGATACCCGTGTGGTTTGAAAATGCTGAATTTGGAATGTACCCCAATCCTGCCACGCAAGAGCTGACGCTAGAAATGTCATTGCAGCATGATGCCGACGTTCAAGTCACCCTCTTCGATGTGGCGGGAAAAGCGGCGCTCCAACAACACAGCGCGCTCACCAAAGACAACAACCGCATGACACTTGATGTGAGCCGTTTGCCCAATGGCATCTACTTCGTGAATGTGCGCAACGGCGAGCAAACGCACACGCGCAAACTGACGGTTCAGCACTAAGCATATTTGCGACCAACGAATGAGAGCGCGGCAGAGGCCGTCTTGCAAGTTTAAATTTCGACAGGACTGACAAGATTTGCAGGTTTTTCCCCCGAAAAGGGCGCGAATCCTGTCAATCTTGTCCATCCTGTCAACAAATAGCACTTCTGGCCCCCCCCTCACTTCAGCTCTCGGATATCGGAATAATAAATCAGCATCCACTCCCCATCGCTTTGCTTGGCAAAACGCCGTTCGATGCCAAAATTGGCCGCCTTGGGCTTGATAACCTCCACCAGCAACATCTCTCCCAACAGATGGCGGTCGAAAACATAATCGTTGAGGTCAAAATCCAGCGTTTGGATTCGCCAGTCCGCTTGCTCCCAGATGACGGATTTTCGGCGCGTGCCGCCATTCTCGGCCTGTTCGTCCGTGTCGCCTTGCAAAGGCCAGCTGATATGCGCGAGCTGATACGCGCTGTCGCGGTGGAATTTGTCGTAAAAATCAAGAAAATCCTGTGGAACCTTGACGGTCGTTTGGGTCACCTGTTCAGCTTCTTTGTGTGTGTTTTTGCAGGCCAAAAACAAAAAAAGCGAAAGAAATGCCGAGAGAAAAAAACGCATGGTGCAAAAAGTTGGGTTCACGAAAAGTCGCGCAAAAATAACCACGCCACAAACGCTTTTCCCTGAAGTATATTTGCACTCGCCTTCGTAGTCCCAATCTACCGGGGCATTTTTCACATCGCACCCATGAAAGGCGCTTACACGATTTTGCTCCTGCTGCTGTCCAACATTTTCATGACATTTGCTTGGTACGGCCACCTTTTATTCCACAAATTGAAATTTTTCCAAAAAACCGGCTTGTTCGGATTGATACTCGCCAGTTGGCTCATCGCATTCTTCGAGTATTGCCTGATGGTGCCAGCCAATCGCGCTGGGTTCAGAGAAAATGGCGGGCCATTCACCCTCGTTCAGCTCAAAGTGGCCCAAGAAGTCATCACCTTGGTCGTGTTCACGGTGTTCGCCCTGTTGTTTTTCAAAAACGAGCAGCTGAAGTGGAATCACTTCGTCGGTTTTGTGTTCCTTGTGTTGGCAGTGTATTTTATCAGAAAATGAAAATTACATTTGCACTAATAAACCGCAACCTAATACTGGCAAAACAAAACGCTCGCTGCCTATGAATTGGTTGGTCAACGAACTCGCCAAACAGTATCTGCGCCTGCGGATGCGGCGCATCGAACGATACATGAAACGGCCGGAAGAGCCGCAGGAACGATGGCTACAACGCCTGCTCGACACAGCTCGCAATACCGAAATCGGGCGGCGATATGATTTTGCCAGCATCCGCAACGCCGAACAATACGCCCAACGGGTCCCCACGCACGACTATGAGCAACTCAAAGAAGCCATCGCCCGCATGATGCACGGCGAGCGCAACGTGCTCTGGCCGGGCGAAGTAAATTGGTACAGCAAGAGCAGTGGCACCACCAGCGAAAAAAGCAAATACATTCCCGTCCCCATGAGCAACCTCTACGGTTGTCATTTCGCAAGCAGTTGGGACTCGCTCGCTCTATTGCACAGCAACAAACCCGACTTGGAGATTTTTAGGAGAAAAAACTTGATGATGGCTGGCAGCTTCCAGCCTTTGGAAGAATACCCCAAAACCCGATTTGGCGATGTGAGCTCGCTGCTTACCTATCACATGCCCACGCTCGGAAGACTCTGCTACACCCCCGATTTCGATACGATGCTTCTGCCCAATTTTGAGGTAAAGATTCAGCGCATCGCCGACATTACCAGCCGCCGCGACGATATTGTGATGTTTGGCGGCGTGCCCACCTGGCTCATCGTCCTGTTCCGCCTTATTTTGGAAAAAACCGGCAAGTCGAATATGCTCGAAGTGTGGCCCCACCTTCAAGCATACATGCACGGAGGCGTGGGTTTTGAGCCATATCGAGAGACTTTCAAGGCGCTGATACCCAGCCCGGATTTTGTGTATCAGGAAATCTACAACGCCTCGGAAGGCTACTTTGGCGCACAATGCGACCTAAGCAAAAACGATATGTTGCTCTTCGCCGACAACGCCGTGTTTTATGAGTTTGTGCCAGTGGAGGAGTGGGAAAACCAACATCCCAAGACCGTGCTTTTGGCCGATGTGGAAGTCGGGAAAAACTACGCCATCGTTATTTCTTCCAACAACGGTCTGTGGCGCTATTTGCCCGGCGACACCCTCATGTTCACTCGAAAATATCCGCACTGTTTCCAAATCACAGGCCGCACCAAACAGTTCATCAACGCCTTCGGCGAGGAGGTGATGGTGGGCGACACCGATAAGGCACTCGCCGAGACCTGCCGTCAGATGAATGCCGTGGTGTCGGAATATACCGCCGCGCCTGTCTATTTTTCAGGCGAACAAGGCAAAGGCGGCCATGAATGGGTGGTGGAATTCGAGAAAGAGCCGACCGATTTGGAGATTTTCAACGAGATGCTCGACCAGACGCTCCAGCGCATCAATTCGGACTACGAGGCCAAACGCTTCAAAGGCATGGCGCTCCAACGGTTGCATCTGCGCATCGTGCCGCGTGGCACTTTTATGCGCTGGATGCGGGCACGCGGCAAATTTGGCGGCCAAAACAAGGTGCCGCGCTTGGCCAATCACCGTGGCTTCGTGGAAGAAATCATGCGGTTTGCGGGGGAGTAGCTAAAACTGAAAATAAATAAACGCATTCGCTCCAAACGTCCCGAAAAACGCAATCAGCCACAACAGCCCGGCAAACGCCGCCATGCGCCAAACGGGGTTGCGCACTTGCCGTTCATTCCACCGAAAACGAATATTCGTCACCTCCACTGCCAACAACACACCTATCAGCAACGCGCCTTTGATGACTTGGAACTTGTTGACAACAGCCTCAAAACCAAAGCCCTCTAAACTGGCGATGCCCCCAATGATTTTGTTCGCCGTGGCAAAACTATCTCCCCCAGCCAGCCCAATGCTCCCGCTGCGGAAAAATATCCAAGCCAACAACGTAAGGCAATAAACAGTGGCTACTGCCACCGCGTCGTCGGCCAATTTTGGCAGCCGAATCAGCCGCACCAATCGCCGCCAGATTGGGCTTATTACTCTTTGCAGAATCAGGTACAGCCCGTGCAAAAAACCCCAGAACACGAAGGCCCAATTCGCCCCGTGCCAGAGGCCGCCAAGCAACATCGTGAGCATATTGTTTCGGTAGGTAGCGAGCTTGCCGTGTCGGTTGCCGCCCAACGGGATGTAGAGATAGTCGCGCAGCCACGAGGAAAGCGAGATGTGCCAGCGCGTCCAGAACTCGCTGAAACTCTTGGAGAAATACGGGGTTCTGAAATTTTCGGGAAAATGAAAACCCATCATCCGCGCCAGCCCAATCGCGATGTCCGAGTAGCCCGAAAAGTCGCAATAAATCTGGAACGAATAAAAAACGACCCCAATCAGCAGGTGCATGGAGCCGAAGGCCTGCGGCTCGGCGAACACTTGGTCCACAAACGGCGCGAGGCTGTCGGCGATGGCTACTTTTTTGAAAAAACCCCACAGCATCCGCCCAAGCCCGGAATTGAAATTTGCCCAACTGAATCTTTTGTCCTCCCGCATTTGAGGCAAAAAATCCGCTGCCCGCACGATGGGGCCAGCCACCAATTGAGGGAAAAAACCGATAAACGTGGCGAAGCGCAACAACGACGGCTCCCACGCGATTTGCCGCCGGTACACGTCAATCGTATATGACATGGATTGGAAAGTGTAGAACGAAATGCCGACCGGGAGGATGATGTTCAGCGTTGTCCATGAGGGCGTTAGGCCAAAAGAGGAGACGAGAGCGGCGAAGTTGTCGGCAAAAAAATTGAAGTACTTGAAAAAGCCGAGAAAACCCAGATTCATCACCATGCTTGACACGAGAATGGCTTTTCGGCTCAAATTTAGACGGTCCGCAGCCTCCGTTGTTTTTCCAAAAAATCGCAACACCGGACTGCCTTGTTTCCATTGGGCGCGCGTTTCTTCCGGCGCGTCTTTGTAAGTCAGCCACACACCGAACCACCAGTCCAGCACCGTCGAAAACAGGATGAGTGAGAGGAAGCGCCAATCCCACCAGCCGTAAAAAACGTAGCTCGCCAACAGACAAACCCACATCCTGAGCCGTCCCTTCGTGGCGAAATACAAGGGAAAAAAGAGCGCGATGAAGATTAGAAAGGCGAGGCTGTTGAAGACCACTTTTGAGAGATGAGTTATGAGCTATAAGAGATTACCAAGCACAACTTTGATGACTTACCTCTCATCTCTCATAACTTTTTCGATTTCTTTTTTCCAAACCAAATACCCCGTCCCGTTCAGATGAATCCCGTCTTCGGTGAATCGCACCGACAAATTCCCGCTCGCGTCGGTCATTTCGCTGTATAAATCTAAGTAGGGAAGGGCGTAATCCTTCGCGATTTGGGCGACACGAACATTCAGTGCCCGGATTTCCTCGTTTGAGCCAGGCAGGCTTCTCACCTTAGCGTTCATCGGCAACACACTCTGCAAAATCAGTTCCGTATTGGGCGACTCACGTCGGATTTTCTGCACAATCTCGCGGTATCGAAACTCTATGGCCTCTAATTTCTTCCCAAAAAACAAATCATTGACCCCCACCAACAAAAAGATTTTCAGGGGCTTATGCCTCAACACCTCGTCCAGCCGCCCCCAAACGCCATCCACATAATCGCCAGAAATACCTCGGTTCAGCACCCGGACGGAATCACCCAACAATTCCTGCCATTCGCAAAAAGCCGTTTGGCTATCGCCGAGCATTACGATGGTGCCTGGGCGTTCGGGCAGTTTATCAAAAAGCGTTTTCCGGTGGGTGTAAAGCCCTGCCTCGCCGCTTCGCAGCCGGTAGAGGGCGTAGTTCCAGCCACCGAGGCGGTGCACCATGTAGGCCATGCCAACCGCGAGCAGCACATTGAGAATGAGGGAAAAAATCAGGAGGCGTTTCATATTTTTTTTCTTTCAAAAATTCCTGTCCACCACACGCTCAGCGGTTCAAAAGCGCGGCCAGCCAACAGCGCGAGGGCAAGGAACGGCAGCAAACTTAGCCAATTTGCCGAAACGCCCATCAAATGGAGCAGTCGCAAATAAATTTCTAACACTAAAATGTGCACGAGATAGAGCGAGTAGGAAAAACTGCCCACCCACAGGAAAAAACGTTTGAGCAGCGGCAGGAATTTGTCCCCGATTTGAAAGAAAAAAACGCTGAACGCCGCATAGCCGATGAGTGCCGGAATGTCGTTGAAAACGCGGCCTGCGTCACCCATTTTCAGAATCATCAAAATCATGATTCCACTAAAAATCAGAGCAATAGGCAAATAAATCCACCAAGCATGGTTCCAAAAATGCCGGGTACCGCGTACCGTTCGCCGTGCACCATCTCCCAGCACCATCCCCAACGCAAACTCCCACAAAAACTGCAAAAAGAAACTGTTCCAAACCCGCGCATCGCCTTTCCCCAAAAAGTAAACCGTCAGCCACCAGGCGACAGAAACAGCGAGAGCGGACAGGGAAAAGAACCAGTCATTTTTCAAGTTCTTTTTCAACCAAAGCAAAAAAGGGAAAGCCAAATAAAACTGAATAATCGCACTGATAAACCAAAAATGCCCGCCGAAACTCTCGATGTGTCGCTCCGAAAACATCTGGTAAAGACCCGCGCCTGCCAGCCACGCATCAAATCGATCAGGAAACAAGCCAAAGATAATCGCCGCCAACAAACTAATGGTCAGAGCCAAAACGTAGGGTAGCCAAACTTTGACGAGGCGGCGTTTGTAAAAAAGCCCCACCCCGCCCCTCCCCGAAGGAGAGGGTTTTGAAGACAGTGCCAACCCGAACCCCGACAACAGAAAAAACAAGTGAACACCTGTGCCACCGAACACAATCGCTTTTTGCAGAAGTGCCGACAACTCAAGCCGTTGTAGCGCGTGGTAGCACACAATGGTGAAAATCGCGTAGCCTTTGGCGAAGTCAATGTATTCGATGCGGTTCATGCCGTAACGCCGACTTTTAGTCGGCTTGCTGTTCGTTTTCGGGCCGACTGAAAGTCGGCTTTACAAGTTCATCCACCGACACCTGTTTTCGGTGTTCGGTGTGTTTGAAATGTTTGTTCGGGTCGCGCATCTTCAGCAGACTCGTTATTTGCCGCCACACAAACTTTGGCACATTCCAAACAGCGTCCCAGACAGGCTTCGGCGCGGCGTCGAGTTTCAAGACCCATAAGATGTTCAAAGCGAAAATGCCGAGCGCGACCACCAGAGCCAATGACCAAGACGGCGCGATGAAAACCCCCAAAATCGCCAGCAATCCCGCCAGCCCGACTTGAATGAACATCGGCAAAGCAAGCGTGACCCAGCCAAAGTAAAACTGATTGAAATTCAATCTTGTAAGCCCGCGAAACAGCAGTCCTGCCGAGTTCGGCAAGTTTTGAAAATAGGAAAAAAGCCAGCGGCTGCGCTGGGTTTCCACTGCCTCACCCGTCTCCACTTTTTCATCAAAAACGATGGCGTTGCGGGCGTACGCGATTTTTTCGCCGCGCCAAAGCAGGAAGTTCTGAAGGATTTTGTCCTCTTGCAACATCTTTTTTCCCGCGTGTTGGCCACGCTTGATTTCGGGGCTTGCCAGATAGGCTTTATACAAATCCGCCTCCGTCGCCATGCCCGACCCGCTGATGACCGCCGAGCCGCCGAGCCGATATGGCACTTCCCGCTCGATGTAATTTTTGTAATGCTCGCCCATGCTGTCAAGCGCCGCGTAAGTTGTGTCTAAATTTTTCGCCGTTCGTTGCCCCTGAATGCAGCGAAAACCCGCGTTCGCGTAGCGGTTTATTTCCTCCATAAAATTCGGGTGCGCCAAATTATCAGCATCAAAAACAGCGATGAAATCGTGCGGGCGTTTGAAATGTTCGACCGCGTGAATGATACTTTTCACTTTCAAGCGCAGCGGCAAATCTGGGCGCAGCAATACAAAACGTTCATCTTCAATGCCAAAATCAAAGTCTGGGCATTCGTCGGCGACGAGGTAAATCGTGTGGTTCGGGTAAGTTTGCCGCAGCAGCGACTCGACGAGGGGCTTGGCGATGGCAGCGTTGCGGTAGGCGGTGATGATGCAGGCGAAGTGGAGCGGGTTTGTGAGGTTTGAGGAGTTTGAGTTGTGAGGATTAAGCCGTTCTTTTCCAAATACTTGCGCGAGCAACACGGTGACGAAGGGGTACACGAGTTGCAAGATGAGAAGAAGAGCAAGTAGGGAAAAAATGATTTGCATAAATCGGTTTTTGACAGGATTGATGTGATTTACAGGTTTTTGAAAACAAGAAATAGAATCTTGCATATCATCTGAATCCTGTCTCCTCTTTGGAAAATTTCGCGCCAAAATTCCACCAAACGCCGCGCAAAAATGCCTTTAAATTTTCCGTCTCGCCGCGCAGCAGGTAGAGCAACACATTTTTCGGAATCGTCACCAAAAACAGGAAAACGAAAAAAAATGCCAGCCGCCAGCCGCCGAAGTTGCGCCGCATGAACCAAACGCGGTTGCGATTCAGGTAGTAAGTTTTGAGGGCGCCGAGTTTCTCCACCGTCAGGCTTTCTTTGTGATACACGCGGGCACGCGGTTCCACCCAAACGCTGAATCCTGCCCGCCGAATTCGTTCGCACCAATCCAGTTCTTCGTAGTACAGGAAAAAAACCTCGTCCATCGGGCCGACTTGTTCCAACACCCGCCGCGAAATCATCATCGCTGCGCCGTGCGCGTAGGCAGTTGGTTGAGGGTCAGTGAATTGACCTTTGTCAACTTCCTTGTCGCCGATGGTTCGGTTGCGCCCGGTAAAAGGATTTACGCGCGTCATTCCAGCATATTGAACAACATCTTTTTCTTTGTCATTCTCGTAAGAATCTGTCCGCTCTACACGCTCTACGCTCGGCGCGTAGCAAATCAACGGACTCACAATCCCCAAATCCGGCACTCGTTCGAACAAGGCGAGCAGCCGTTCGATACAACCCGCCGAGAGTTCCGCGTCGTTGTTGACGAAAAAAAGAAAGTCGCCTTTGGCTTGTTTCAGGGCCAGATTGTTGCCCCCGGCAAACCCCAGATTTTGCTCGCTGCGGATGAATTGGACTTCGGGGTATTTCTCTGAAAACACCTGCGCGGGATTTTCCCGGCTGCTGTTGTCCACCACGAAAATTTCCACATTCCGGTAATCCTGCCGCCGAATGCTGTCGAGCAATTCGCAGGTCGCGTCCGCTTGGTTGAAGTTGACGGTGATGATGGAAACGAGGGGGTACGAGGTCATAATTGCACATGAAAATGGTCGTCGTGACGGGCGGCTTTGCAGCCATGCTGGCGGAATTTGTCGTAGCGTTCCAGCCCGAGGCGTTTTTCCAAATGCGGCTGAATCAAGACTTTCCCGACCGACGGGTGTTCTGCCAAAAGCCGCGCCAACTCGCGGGTTTTCTCTTTATCGAAAGTATAATTCTCCTTGTTAAAAAATGGCTCCGCGAGGGTTTTTAGCAGAGAAATGTACCAAAATCCCCTGCCATCGCAGTCGGCGGCATAGTCGTACTCGCCGGGCAAGGGTTCGGCGCAAACGCCGTATCCGAATGGCGAAGGCGTGCCTGGCATCGGTTTTCCACTTTTCGCGTCGTTCCAAAAAAAGGCAAGGTCAACTTTTTTCCCGTCTTTATGGCTGAAATGCGGCTCCAGCGGATACCCATCAATGAAAGGAAAATTGGCGTCCAAATACCAAACAACCGAGCCGGGATGACGGATTTGCATTTGCTCGGCCACTTCTTCCAAAGCGCGGCGCAATTCAGGCCGGACGTAGTGCCGATTGAAAGCGGTGAAGAGAAAACTTTCGGGTTGCAAATGCGGGTTGGAAAAAACGGGAAGCGGAACGCGGCCATATTTTATAGGGGAAGGTCTTCCTTCGGCAATTCAAAATCGAACAACTCCTTTGGATGTACCTCCAACGCTTGGGCAATCTTGAAAACTTGACTAAGCCCGGCATTGATGATGCCCCTTTCCATTCGACTTATCTGACTGAGTTCGGAGTCAGCCTTCCATGCCAACGCCTCTTGCGAAAGGCCTTGAGATTCTCTCAACGCTCTCATTCTCTTGCCAAAAGCTTTAAGCCCAGGCGGATAAGTGGTGTATTTCACACCACGAGGTTCAAGAGGTTACAAATAAATAATTTAGGCAAATCTGCCTAAATTGCAAAAAGCCTTTACGTTTGCCGCAACAAAACATTTTTTCACCCCGACGGCAAAGGCATCCCCACCAGCGCGAGGCAGGAAAAACCTAAGGCTGTCAAAACATCTTCATTTTATGAAACGCTTACCAACGTCTGGCTTCTGCCCAGCTCTTATCACGTTTTTTTTCCTTGCTCTTGCTTCTTGGCTGTAAAAAAGATGGCTTTGCGCCATTTGATACTCCTGATGAGATAGGCGACTATTCTCCAAGCGTGAATTATCCCATTAGCATTTGGGAGGCGATGACTTATTATGGTCATTTAAATTCATTCCCCCCGCATCCCCTTAATGGCAATGACACCACCTCGTTTAGATTGGTGAGTATGGAGCCTGCTTGGGAACAGGCTTTTATTGGTCATTCACAATCTGGCAAGGAAATAGTGATAGTGCCAGTACCCGACGAATGGTTGACCAATCACAACCAAGGTCGGTCTGGCGCAAGGTTGCTTTTCAGCAAGATAAATAATGACAGTATTTCAGCCCGCCTGCTTGTTTATCTGGCTGATACCGCTTATCATCAAGCAAACAACGGAGTACTTGACTTCAATACATTTACTGGCCTCTACATATTCTTTGATATAGGCCAACATTTCGTCAACGGCCTTCGGATGCATAATGGAGCTCCGGTTGGAGAAGTAAAATCTGTCTTCAAAGCGGGAGGGACGAGTGCGCTTGACCGCAATGATGGGTGTGACTGCATCGTTCATTTTGATATCATACTCGCTTGCCAAGTTTTTGCTTTTACAAATTGTGATTATTCCAACGTAGTTGTTGAAAGCGAAGTTTGCGATTGTTCAGGTGGCGGTGGTGCCGCTGGAGGTTCTGGAAGTGGTAGCGGTGGCTCTGGCGGAGGCGGCTCTGGTGGCGGTGGAGGTACAGGTGGCGGTGGAGGTACAGGTGGGAGCGGCGGAGGCCCTACACAACTGACTTATTGGCTTGTTTTGCAAGGAATGGTCCCTGTCGAGATTTTTGTGCAGGGAGGAGGCTCTCTGCCAGAAGGGTTTGATGTTCAACTCTTCAAAAAATTGGTAGTGTCATTTTGGGGGTGATTTGGTATTTTTGCGTCAAACTTTATGAAATGGTATTAGATGTAAAATGCTGCCATAAATGTGGCTCTGAACACATTGTGAAAAACGGGTCGAACGCATCAGGCAATCCGAAGTACAAATGCAAGGCTTGCGGCTTCGGCGGGGTGTTTCAAACGCTTCGGAAAAGCGAGGAATTTAAAGAAATGGTCGTCAGGGCGGCCCAAGAACGCAGTTCGTCACGGGGTCTTGCCAGAACCTTTGGCATCAGTCACCAAACGGCTCTGAGGTGGATAAAAAAAAAGCGCAGTCCCTTCCCGACATCGTGACCACGTTGCTTCCGGCCAAGAAAAAAGACGTTCTCGAACTGGATGAATTATGGTCTTTTGTCTATTGCAAAGACTTTAAACGCTGGGTTTGGATAGCACTTTGCCGCAGAACACGTCAAATTGTCTCTTTTTTCATCGGCGACCGAAGCGAACAATCTTGTCGGCGGTTTTGGGAACTGATTCCGCCTGAATATCGAAAATGCCGAACGTTCAGCGATTTTTGGGAGGCATACGCCGCGGTTATTGATACAGGCAAACACAAGATGGTGGGAAAAGAATCCGGGGAAACTTCTCATGTGGAACGCTGGAACAACACCCTTCGCCAGAGAATTTGTCGATTCGTCAGAAAAACGCTATCCTTTTCAAAATCCGATGAAATGCACGAACTGTACCTCCATTTGTTCGTCTACAACTACAACATATCACTCATAAAATGACACTACCCAAAATCCGATGAAATGCACGAACTGTACCTCCATTTGTTCGTCTACAACTACAACATATCACTCATAAAATGACACTACCGAAAAATCTAACTGATTTTATCGGGTTGGGCTCTTTTAATCGAAAAAAAATGGAAGAGGCATTGCCCGGTGAAAAAATAGTGGAATTTGGTTGGTGAATTTTTATTGCCGTTGTTGTTGTCCCGCCTAAAACACCCCGGGCGCATGGGAGGCTGCTATAAAAGTGAATGTAACAGACAATTTTGGTGTTGATGAATTCTGCCGAGTGTTTTCATACAAAGTTTATGATAAAACAGGTTCGCTCACCCTCCCCCGCCACCAGCTCGCCAGCCCAATCCCCGTCACCAAATCCCAAATCCCCCACCACGCCGCGATGAGCGCCATGCCGCCCAATCCATTGAAAAACTGGAAGATAAGCAGCAAGCCGAGGGCGGTGTTGTGTACGCCCGACTCGAAAGCGAGCGTACGACGGTCGAGTTCCGGGAGTTTGAACAAGCCGCCGAGAAAGTAGCCCGTGCCGAGCGCCACCACATTGTGGACAGCCACGATGACAAAGGCAAAACCGAGGTAGTTGATGAGGTTGTCGAGGTTGCCGAGCAGAGCCAGCGCGAGGATGGCGAAGAAAATCAGCAGCGAAATGCGTTGCGCCCAGGGGCGGATTTTTGCGATAAAAACTGGAAAACGAGCGTGGAGCCACATCCCCAGCAAGAGCGGAAGCACAATGAGCCGCACGATTATCCACGCCATTTCCGAAAAACTGAGCTCAAACGATTTGCGCAGCGCCGCCGATTCGGGGACGAATTTCGACCAAAACAAAAATCCCGCTGGCGTGACGACGGTGGCCGACAAAATGATAATCGCGTTGAGCGTGACCGAGAGCGCCACATTGGCTTTGGCGAAATGCACGAGGAAATTCGTCATGTTGCCCGATGGGCACATGCTCACCAAAATCATCCCCAGCGCCATGCTCACTGGCGGCTGAAAAAGGTAGATGATGCCGAGTGTAAGTACCGGAAAAACAAGGTATTGTGCCAACAAGCCCACTCCAACGGACTTGGGAAACTCCGCCACTTTTTTGAAATCGCCCGGCTTCACGTCGAGCGCCACGCTGAACATCAGAAAGGCCATCGCGATGTTCAGCACGAACATTTGATTGGGGTTGAAATGGAGTTGGAGCGTATCAACAGGGTGCATAAGCTGAAGATAAGTTGGGTTTCCGGTTGATGATTGACGCTGTTTTATATGACTAATGCCCCCAGAGGCTTATTCCTCAAACTCAACTGGAGGCCCTGTTATCACGAGTGTCCATCCCGCTGTTTGCACCATGAATTGAATGAGCTCGAGCATCTCGTTGGCCTGTTCTTCGGCAGCATCCATCAATGGGCTTTTCATGGCTTGGTCCCGAATCAGTTTTTTTGCTTGTGCGTTGATATAGTTGTAGTCTTCGGGCTTGAACGAAGCAAACAAACCCTGTGAAATGTCGTAATAATCCAAGGTGTGGTCTATGCTGAGTATTTGAGGGGCGGGCAATGCGCTCATGCGAATCGTCTTGGTGGCCGCATCGGCTTCCAGATTCAATTGTTCCAAGTCATAGCCTACCGAAACGGTCGCCCGCACTCGCACCAGCACCTTTTTGTCCCAAAGCATGGTGAAATAGCCTTGATATTCGCTGTAGTTGTAAATTTCCGAGAACTGTCCCTCCACCGTTATGAGCTTTGCCACTTTCTGAATCTTCTCCAACAATACGGTGGCATCTTCCACGGGCTTCTTCGCAGCAGGAACGAAATAGCGATAGGTGAGCCAACCGCCGATTAGAAGCCCCCCCACTAGCGTCACGATGAGAAAAATACCTCTTGTCATGGTTTGAGCAAAAAAATTGAGGCATCAAAGTTGGGGAAGTTTGCGCTTTCTTTGCCTGAAACTTTGAATTTTATGACCTTTCCAAACAAACACCTTGTGTTTTCAATATGTCAGAGCCAGCGGATGTGGCTGCGGAACAAAAAAAATCCACTGCTCGTGGGGCTGCTGCTATGGCTTCCTGTCTTGCTTGGCGCCCAAACCGACACGCTCCGGCTTGTGTTCGCGGGCGACATCATGGGCCATGCGCCCCAAATAAAGAGTGCCGAAGTGGTGGCGGACAAAAAGTATGACTACACGCCCTGTTTCAAGTATGTGAAGCCGATTCTCGAGTCGGCTGATTTGGCCATCGGCAATCTCGAGCTGACGCTGCCCGGCAAACCTCCCTATAATGGCTACCCCATGTTTCGCAGCCCCGACGACCTCGCCGCGGCACTCAAAGAAGCGGGCTTCGACCTGCTCGTGACAGCCAACAACCATTCCAACGACAGCCGGGGGGCAGGCTTGGTCAGCACCATCAACACCTTGCGCGAATTGGGATTTCACCAAACAGGCACTTTCAAAAACGCGACGGACCGGGCCTCGACTTACCCGCTTATGATGTATAAAAACAACTTGAAACTGGCTTTTCTCAACTATACTTACGACACCAATGGGGTGCCAACCGAAGCACCTACCATTGTCAATTTGATTGACACGGTGCAAATAGGCAAGGACTTGGCCGAAGCCCGCGCCCGCAAGCCCCACTTCATCATCGTCGTGATGCATTGGGGATTGGAGTATCAGCTAAAGGAAAACGATGAGCAACGACGTTTGGCCAAGTTTCTCATCCGCAACGGTGCGGACATGGTCATCGGAGCACATCCACACGTCGTGCAACCCATCCGCACAGAGCGCGTCACCATGCCCGATGGTGCTGTCAAAGAAGCCTTGGTCGTTTATTCGCTGGGCAATTTTATCTCGAACCAACAGCGGCCACACACGGACGGCGGCATTCTTTTCCAAGTGGATTTGTTGAAACAAAAAGGCTCGACCAAGGTGACGGTGAGCAACGCCGGCATCATCCCCATCTGGCGTTACGTCCACAAGCCCGCCAACGGCAAATCCACCTTCTACGCGCTTCCCGTCGCCCGTTTGGAGAAACATCCAGAACTATTTCCCAACATGGCCGAATCTGCTCGAGCCAAAATGAAGCAATTTGCACAAGACCTTCGCGAGCGCATAGATTTTCCCGAAATCAGATAAGCAACGCTCAAAAAATGCAGGACTCATGCGAATCAAGTCTCAAAAAAGCCTCGGAGAGGGGCTTTGTTGTGTGATCATTTTTTATTTGGCGAAAAATAGGCTTCAATTGGTATAATTTTTCAAAGACGGCTTATTATGAAAAAAATTCTGGGTTCGCCGAATCTGCCGAATAAAATTTGCCCATGTATTAAAGCCTCAGAGAGACAAAGTATTGGTAGAAACTTAGAGCGCATCCATTCATCCAAACCCCAGCCCCCAGCGGGGCGAGATGTGGAAAAGCCATTTATACCTTGATTCACTAAGATTTTTCAGATGGCATGATTGATGTGCCTGATTTTGAGCAGATTGCGATTACAGCCATGCCTAAAACTTGGCGGCGCGAGGTATAACATTCCCCCCCGCCGAAGGCTCGAATCAGATGGCAAATTCATGTCCTGCCAGTATTCCCCCCCCTTTGTCGGGGGGGGGAAAGCGTTTCTGAACAGGGGCATTACCTGTACATACTGCTCGACTCGAGATATTCCAGCACCGGGTCGGGTACCAGATAACGCACCGACTTGCCCGAATTTAGGCAATCCCGAATGTAAGTGGCAGATATGTCAAGCATAGGAGCCTCGCAGACGCGGACACGCGGGTGGGTTGCCAATTCGCCCAATTCGACAGCAGGGCGCTTGTAAACGTAGATGTCGTAATGAGCAAGGATTTGCTCATAGTTTTTCCAAAGATGCAGGGTCGCCAGATTGTCGCCGCCCATGATGAGCGCGAAAGTATGCGCTGGATATTTTTCTTTTAAAAACGTCAAGGTATCAATCGTGTATGACGGCTTGGGCAGGCCGAACTCAATGTTGGAAGCCTGCAAGCGAGGATTGTCGCCGATGCCCAAGCGGACAAGATGCAAGCGGTCGTGGTCGCGGGCGAGCGTTTTTTTGGGCTTGAGCGGGTTCTGGGGGCTTACGACCAACCACACCTTGTCCAAGTCAGTCCGTGTCGCCATGAAGTTGGCGATGATGAGATGCCCGATGTGGATGGGATTGAACGAGCCAAAGAACAAGCCGATTTTCATGCGCAGGGCAGTATCGTTGGTACTGTATTAGACCTTGGTTCGCTAGGATTTGTCAGTTCGCCATGATTGTTCTCCTTGATTTTGAACAGATTGCGATTGTGGCCATGCCCAAAACTTGGCGGTGCGAAGTATAGATGCGCCTACTTGCCGAGGTCCTTGTCTTCTTCTCCCACGCGATTGAGCAATGATTCCACGCGGTACATTTCGTCCACCGTGTCGTCGAGGAAAAACTCAAGCTCCGGCACGCGGCGCATCTGTTTGCCCGCTTTTGAGGCGAGCGCCTGCCGAATACGGGGGTAGTTGTCCTCCAATTGAAGAATGACCTCCTGCTTGTTCTCCGTGCCATACACGCTGACATAAACTTTTGCGATGAGAAGGTCGGGGGTCATTTTTACGGCGGTGACGGTCACGAGTTTGTCGCGACCGTAGAAGTTGCTACCCTCCTCGGCAAGCATCATTCCAAAGTAGCGCCGGAGCAATTCTCCTATTTGTTTCTGTCTAATGGATTCCATCTCTTCCTAATTTAAATGGTTGCAAGGTGGGGCGTAAACGGGATTTTCTCTCGAAAAGTGCCACAAAATTAAACCATTCCGAAACTAATTTTCCCAAACAGGGTTTATAGCGGGCAATTCCAAATTTTTGTTGGAAAAATTTTGAGCGCGGGTTGGAATTTCGCTCAACGCGATTTTATCTTTGCACCCGCTTTTTGGAGAACTCTTGACTTAATTAGTAAAGCATCCCGATTTTTCGCCGGGAGCGTGATGGGGGCGAGCCAAAAGCCAATAGACATTTGTCGGATCTCGTAGCTCAGTCGGTAGAGCACTTGACTTTTAATCAAGGAGTCATGGGTTCGAGTCCCATCGAGATCACGCAAACTGAGTCATCCCGAATTTTCGGAGATGACTCAGTTTTTTTATGTCTGGTATCTCATGGGGTAAGTACACGGACCGCTCACCCTCTCCCTCCACAAAGTTCTTTCGACCCAACGCCCCCTATTCCGACCGAAGGCTCTTCACAGGATTGGCGAGTGCCGCGCGAACACTTTGAAAGCTCACCGTGAGAAATGCGATAAGAATGGCGACCAAGCTTGCAAGGGCGAACATCCACCACTGAATATCAATACGGTAGGCAAAATCTTGCAACCATCTGTTCATCGTCCAATAGGCCAATGGGGATGCGATGACAAGTGCGACAAACACTAATTTGAGAAAATCGGTGGCCAAAAGACCTGTGATGCCCGTCACACTGGCCCCCAACACTTTTCGGATACCTATTTCTTTCGTGCGACGCTCGGCTGCGAAGGCCGCAAGACCAAACAACCCTAAGCAAGAAATCAGGATAGCAATACCCGTTAAACTACCGACAAGCGATGCCATCTGGCGGTCCGCTTTGTAATTTTTCTGAAAATCCTCGTCGAGAAACGAGTATTCAAAGGGTTCGCCCGGCACCAAGCGATTCCAAATGGGTTCAATTGATGCCAGCAAAGCAGATATATCCTCGGTATCTGTGCGAGCAATGAGATAATTGTGCCGAGTGTTGTCGCTCAAGTAAAACCCATAAGGTTCGATAGGCTCGTGGAGACTTTCAAAATGAAAATCTTTTGTCACCCCGATAATGTCCATACGGTACTCGCGACCCTGCCAATTGAACATCACCTTTTCCCCGACGGCATCTTGTGGCGACGAAAAGCCAAGTTGTTTCACTCCCTGTTCATTCAGAATAATCCTGTCGGAGGTGTCATTGGGGAATTGCGCCGAAAAAAGCCGCCCGGCTGTAGCTTGAATGCCGAGTGTTTGCAAAAAATCATAATCTACCCAATTGAGGCGGGTCATCACCATTTGTTCCATTGTTTCGCCCTCCCTATACAAACCCATGTCAGAGGGGTTCATTATGCCGGGATAATACAGCGAGGCACCTACCGACGCGATTCGGCTGTCGCGTTGCAGCTCGGCTTTCAAAGACTGATAGGCCGACACGGATGCGCTGCTCAAAAGTGGTATCACGATTTGTTGTTCTTTTTGAAAGCCAAGGTCTTTGGACTGAAGGTATCGCATCTGCGAACCAATCACCAAAGAGGCCAGAATCAGCCCCGAAGCAATGACAAACTGAAACACTACCAGCCCTTTGCGCAAAAATGCCGCCGAGAGGCTACTGGCAAACTTGCCTTTCAGCACCTCCACAGGCTTGAACGAAGACAAGTAAAAAGCCGGATAAATGCCAGCCACCAAACCCGTCGCCAAAGCCAGCGCAAGAAACCCGCCATACAACCCCGCATTTTGGGAAAATGAAAGCGACAATTGCCGTTCTGCCAAGTGATTAAAAAACGGCAAAACAATCCACGCCAGCGCAAAAGCCAAAATGAGCGAAGCCATGGCGAGCAGCACCGATTCGCTCAAGAATTGGCGGATGAGCGACGATTGGCTCGCCCCGATGGATTTTCGCACCCCGACCTCACTCGCACGTCGCGCAGAGCGAGCGGTGGAGAGATTCATGAAATTGACGCAAGCAATCAGCAGCGTGAACAAAGCGATAGATCCCAGTATGTACAGATAGGTCTTGCTTCCTCCTTTGCCGACACCCGAAAGATGGACATCGGGCACTGCCACCAGAAATTGCTCTTTCCCAAACCCGCGCGCCTTCAAATCATCTTTCATGTGCCGCTCCACAAATGCCGGTAGTTTGACTTCCAAAGCCTTGCCATCGGAGCCGGGCCGCAGTTTTAAATAGGTGTAGAACATATTGTTGGTAGCCAAGTCGGTCGTGTTTTTCAAAAACTGCCCCATCCCACCCGAATAAAGTGACATAAAAAAGCGGCCATCAAGATGTGTGGGCAAGGTGGGTTGCCGAAACACGCCCGTCACCCGGAAATCCAAATCCCCCTCTTCAAAAAAACTGTTGCTAATGCGCACGGTGCGGCCATAGGCTGGTTCTTGACCAAATAATTTTCGCGCGATGTCCTCATTCAGCACCACCGACTGTGGCTCCACAAGCGCCTTTGCGGGATGGCCCTCCACAAATTCGTACTTAAACAAATCAAAATAGGTGGAGTCGGCAAAGTAGCCCTTAGGCTCATTGAAAGCTTTTATCACCGAGCCATTTTCCATGGCACGCAACAATGTTTCCTCACGGTCAAACACCATAGCCGTCCTTACCGTTTGCTCTATTTCGGGAAATGCCCGTTGCAACGCGGCAGCCAACGGAGCGGGCGTATTGAACGTTGGATGATTTTTATCTTCACCTTTGGAGAGGCTGGTGAATGTAGTGCCAATCCGAAACAAATCATGAGTTCGTTCGTGATGGCGGTCATAGTGCGTTTCGTGATAAACGTAAAGCGCAATCAACATACAGCAAGCCAACCCAACGGCCAGCCCGGTGATGTTGAGCAATGAGAAAAACTTGTTTTTGTGGAGATTGCGGAGCGCGGTAGTAAGATAGTTTTGAATCATGGCGTGGCTGCTGCTTGTTCAATCGGCAAGGTAGTGCTGCACAGCTTGTGCCGCAATGATTTACCCCTGATTTACAAGGGATTAAAACAAGCGTAATCGCAAAAAATGTCCGATTCCGAACGGTTGGGTGTGCGATGGCGGACAATATGAAGGAACGTTGAGAAAGCCTCGCAATGACACCCCCGTACATGCTATCTTTGCCCGTCATTCGTCTCAAACATGGAACAAAACCCAATCGCTTGGCCGAAGATACTCATCGGTGTTGGTTTGGCGCTCGTAGTGGTTGGCCTGCTGGCATGGGCATTGCAAGGCAGGCTCAACTGGCTGGGGCGCTTGCCGGGCGACATTCGTATGGAGCGCGAACACTTCAGGTTCTACTTCCCCGTCACGACGTTGATATTGTTGAGTATGTTGCTAAATCTGCTTGTATGGGCGTTTCGTAAATTTTTGCAATGAACAACTCATTGACAAAAAAGGCAAACACTCGCGCAATCTGGGTCGCTCGCATTTGTTTATTGGATTTCCCTACATTTGCCCAATCTGCCGCTTTACCTTTTCCGCAATCACACTGCCAATGAACGTACCGATAAAAGAAGAAAATGGCTTCCGATACATCGAATCGGGCACATCCGGCGAAACCCTCTTGCTGTTGCATGGGCTTTTCGGCGCGTTGAGCAATTTTGAAGGTATCATCAAACGGTTCTCCAATCAGTATAACGTCGTCGTGCCGATTTTGCCCATATATGAAATGCCGATTTTCGAGGTGTCGGTGATGGGGTTGGTTGACTTCGTGACCAAATTCGTCAACTATAAAGGCTACGGCAAAGTGCATTTGCTCGGCAATTCATTGGGAGGACACATCGCGCTGCTTTATGCCCTGGCGCATCCAGAACACATTGCCTCCATCACTTTGACCGGGAGCTCGGGTTTGTTTGAGAGCGCCTTTGGCACCGCTTTCCCCAAGCGAGGCGACTACGAATATATTCGGAAAAAAACAGCCGACACGTTCTACGATCCCGCCGTGGCCAGCAAGGAATTGGTGGACGAAGTGTTTGGCATCGTGAACGACCGCAACAAAGCCATCCGGGTGGTGGCTACTGCCAAATCCGCCGTGCGGCACAATCTCGGCGACAAATTGCACAAAATAAAGGCTCCCACACTCCTGATTTGGGGCAAGCAAGACAATGTGACCCCGCCCTTCGTGGGCGAAAAATTCCATGAACTGATTGAGGATTCCCGACTTCATTTCCTTGAAGAGTGCGGCCATGCGCCCATGATGGAAAAACCGGAGGAGTTCAACACCATCTTGGAAAACTTCCTCAAAGAAGTCACCGCTGGGCAGCCGGTATCACCTGTCAGTCACTAACGGGTTGACAAGAGTTGATAAAGGCTGATAATCAACCCTCATCAACCCCTCATCAACCCTTATCAACCCTCATCAACCCCTCATCAATTTTTAGAAAAGCACATCCTCACGCTATCTGCTCCAGCAACTTCCGCATGTCGGTTCGCTCCGACACGATTTTCGCCACCTCGCTGATATGCACGCGCTCCTGTTGCATGGAGTCGCGCTCGCGGATGGTCACGGTGTCGTTCTCCAGCGTTTCAAAATCAATGGTGATGCAATAAGGAGTGCCGATAGCATCCTGACGGCGGTAGCGACGGCCGACGGCATCTTTCTCGTCGTACTGGCAGAGGAAATGAAATTTCAAGCGGTCGTGGATGGTGCGTGCTTTTTCCACCAATTCTTCCTTGTTTTTCAACAAAGGCAACACGGCGCACTTCACGGGCGCGAGCGCCGGATGGATTTTCAACACGGTGCGGGCGCTGTCTTCGCCTTGGGCATCCGGCACAGTTTCCTCCATCAAGGCATTGGAAAGCACGGCGAGGAACATACGGTCGCAGCCCACTGAAGTCTCCACCACATAAGGAATGTAGTGTTCGTTCAGCTCAGGGTCAAAGAATTGCATTTTTTTGCCCGATAGTTGCGAGTGGCTGGCGAGGTCGAAATCGGTGCGCGAGTGAATGCCTTCGAGTTCTTTGAAGCCGAAGGGGAATTCAAATTGGATGTCCACCGCTGCGTTGGCATAGTGCGCCAGATTGTCGTGGTCCTTGAAACGCAATTTTTCGGCAGGCGTGATGGCGCGGTGCCAAGCTATGCGGCGTTCTTTCCACTTGTGATACCACTCCATTTCGGTGCCGGGTCGCACGAAGTACTGCATTTCCATCTGCTCAAATTCCCTCATGCGGAAGATGAACTGCCGCGCCACGATTTCGTTGCGGAACGCCTTGCCGATTTGAGCGATGCCGAAAGGAATTTTTTGCCGCGTGGTTTTTTGCACATTCAGAAAGTTGACAAAAATGCCTTGCGCCGTTTCTGGTCGGAGGTACAATTTGCCATCGTCGCCGCCGATGTTCGACATTTGGGTCGAGAACATCAGGTTGAATTGCCGCACCTCCGTCCAGTTGCGCGAACCCGTGTCGGGTTCCGCTATTTCAAGTTCGTCAATCAAAGCTTTCAAGTCGGCCATGTCGTTGGTTTTCAGGGCGTTGGCGAGGCGCTTTTCCACGTCGGCAGCCTTTTGGGTATATTCCAGCACGCGAGGATTGGTTTCGCGGAACAGTTTTTCGTTGAAGCTATCGCCGAAGCGTTTGGCCGCTTTCTCCACCTCCTTGTCTGCTTTGGCGAGCATCTTGTCAATCTCGGTTTCAATCAAGACATCGGCGCGGAATCGTTTTTTCGAGTCCTTGTTGTCCACCAGCGGGTCGTTGAAAGCGTCCACATGGCCGCTCGCCTTCCAGATGAGCGGGTGCATAAAAATGGCCGAGTCAATGCCTGTGATGTTCTCGTGCATCTGCACCATCGCCCGCCACCAGTATTCCTTGATGTTGTTTTTCAACTCCACGCCCATCGGGCCGTAGTCGTACACGCCGTTCAGACCGTCGTACACTTCCGAAGAGGGATAAATAAAGCCGTATTCCTTGCTGTGCGATACGATGCGCTTGAATAAATCTTCCTGCATTTTGGTAATGTGATAATGGGTTAATGAGAGAATGTGACAATTGGGCAGCGGCTTGCCTTTTTCAAAAACTTCGCCACTTTGGTCAAAAAACGGCGCAAAGGTGGGGAAAAGGGTGGACTTGGTGAAATGCGTCTGAAAAGTTGAACTCAGAGCCGACGCAGCTATCAAGATGTACCTCATTTTTCGCCAGAGGTTTTCAAATTCAGAAAAAATCAACCGCTCTCATGTTGCTCGAATTATTTTTGTCGGTAAAAATGCTGCATCATGAATCGAACACTCTTCCTCACAATAACAGTAGGGCTTATCACCACAGCATTGCTTAGAGCACAAACCCCCGAACGCTACGCACGGGTCGAAATATCGCTCGTCGGCAAAAACGTGAACGACCTTGCGGCGCTTGGCATCGAGGCCGACCATGGCCAATGGCTGTCGGGGCGCTCGCTTGTCACCGAACTCTCCGAGAGCGAAATCGCACTCGTGAAAAATGCTGGCTTCCAACTCACCACGCTCATCCCAGACTTGCAGACATGGCTTCGTGAGCGCGACAAAAACGCCCCCGTCGTCTCGCGCAACGAATTTTGCCCAAGTGGCGGGGCCGCCTACCCGACCCCGCTCAACTACACCTACGGCACCATGGCCGGATATCACACCTACGCCCAAATGCTTGATGTGCTCGACGACATGGCAGCCAAATTCCCCCACCTTATCACCGTCAAAAAACCGATTAGCGACACGATTGTGACGTGGGAGGGGCGGCCCATCTGGTATGTCAAAATCTCGGACAACCCGAACGCCAACGAGGGCGAAAAGCAAGTGCTTTATACATCGCTGCATCACGCGCGCGAACCCAACAGCGCCTCGCAGATGATTTTTTATATGTGGTATTTGTTGGAAAACTATGCCTACGACCCTCTGATTCAATACATCGTGAACAACCTCGAGCTGCACTTCATCCCATGCGTGAACCCCGACGGCTATGTCTATAACGAGACAACCAATCCCGATGGCTATGGCTTCTGGCGAAAAAACCGTCGCAACAACGGCGACGGCACCTTCGGCGTGGATTTGAACCGAAACTATGGCTATTTCTGGGGCAACGACAACAGCGGCTCTTCCCCCATCACCAACTCGCAGACCTATCGAGGCCCGTCGCCTTTTTCCGAGCCGGAAACCCGCGCGATGCGCGACTTTTGCCTCGAACACGATTTCCTCTTTGCCTTCAATTACCACACTTTCAGCAACTTGCTGATATACCCATGGGCCTACAACGACAGCCCGGCTGACTCCTCGCTGATAAAGTACGCCCAACTTTTCACGCGAGAAAACAACTATGTGTACGGCACAACCGGTCAAACGGTAGGCTACCCCGTGAACGGGAGCTCCGATGATTGGATGTACGCACAAGCCGGGGCGCTGTCATACACACCGGAGGTGGGCAAAACGGGTTTTTGGCCTTCGTTTGGAGAAATTGACAACCTGAACAGAGAAAATGTGTGGCCCAACCTCTCCATGGCCTTGTGCGCATTGCGCTTCGCGGACATATCCGATTTGAACGAAACGTTCGTGTACCCGACCACCAGCCAAATGTCTTTCGGCATCAGGCGCTACGGGATGGAAGATGGCCCCTTCACGGTGAAACTGGAGCCCCTCTCCGCTGGCATCACATCGCCGAGCGCCACTCAAGTGTTTGACCTGCAAGTATTTGAATCGGCCAATTTTAATTTCCCAGTCGCTTTTGCCAGCAACGTGCCCACAGGCGCCGAGTTGCTTTTTTTGCTGGAAACAAGCAGTGGGAATTTTGTGAAAAAAGACACCCTGCGCAAGATATTCATCGCCAACAGCAACAACCTCGCTCTTCTGTACGAGAATTCCTGCGACGATTTTCTGGGCTGGCTCGGCACTTTTGATATCACGACCGAGACCTTCGTCTCCCCGCCAGCCAGCTTTACCGATTCTCCAAACGCACCCTATTCCCCCAACTCTATCGCCGTTCATTATTTTGAGGACGCAGTGTTGATACCCGATAGCGTGATATTTGCCCAACTGCGTTTTTTTGCTCGGTGGGACATTGAGCCTCGCTTCGATTACGCTCAAGTGATTGCGCTGGACGAGGCTTTTGAGGCAACCCCGCTATGCGGCATCTACTCGAAGGCAGGAGCAGGCCCCCCCCAGCCCGATAACGAACCTATTTACGACGGCTTGCAGTTTGATTGGGTGGAAGAACGCATCAACCTGTCCGATTTTGTCGGGAAGCCCATTCGGATTGGATTCATCCTACAGTCCAACGGGTTCATCGAAGGCGATGGATTTTACTTCGACGATGTTCGCATCGAATATCTCAGCGCGTCTTCTTCTACGCCTATCGTGCAAGCGCTTCTCGATTTCCAGGTGATGCAAAATCAGCCCAATCCCACTTCGGGCGTTACGCTTATCCGCTGGGAGACACGCGAGCAAAATGTTTCGGATGAGGCCTTACTATTGGCATTCAATGTGTTGGGAGAAAAAATGTATGAGCGAACGGTCAATCTCAAACACGAAAACCATGTGCGGCTCGACACCCGCACTTGGCCTCCCGGCCTTTACACTTACCTGTTGCGCACTGCCGACGGGCAAACACAGCCCTTCAAAATGACAGTGGTGCGTTAGAGTACTGCGTTGGATGAGACAACCCATCAGCAATTCTTGCTTTGGCGGGTTCTGAGGTGTAATCCCGGAAGAATTGAGGGTGCATCTCAAAAACAGGCCGACAACCCCTTACCAACCAGGAATGGCTGGCTGTCCCTAAGCAATTTCGCCCAGCATGAGTTTGCGTTGGAGAGCGATATCGCCTTTTTTCACAAAAGTAATGGGCACGAACTCGTCCGTCGGCGCGCCGATGTAGTAAAGCGACCAGTCGTCGTCGTAGCGTGACAGCATCTGGCGAATGCACTCGGCCCGGTCAATCTGCGGGATGGCGCAATCCTCCCAATAAAAAAGCTCCACACGGTAGTGGAGTTGCTGTTTCAGGCCATTGATGGTGACTTCGATTTCGATGTCCTGCTTGCCGGGCAGATTGGGAATGGGAACAGCTATGTAAGCCATAGGTCGAACGATTCTTTTCCATTGAAGCCGCTATCTGTGTGCCATATTTTCTTTTTGCTGAAAACCAGCCTTTTGTGAATTGGCACATCCCTCAGGAAAGTACGAATTTGAACATCGTCGTTCGGTTTTGAACAATTGGTCGGATAAACGTTTCTTTGGGTGATATACGCAAATTGGGGGCAGGGGCAAAATCCCCAAAACGTGTGCTATTCAGGGGGTGATTTCAAATCGCCACTCAAATATAGTCAATGCAAATCAGCCCCGTCCGCTTCGCTTGGCCGGGCAAGCCCCTGAGTACAGGGTTTGATAGGTGGTTTTGAACGAACGGCACTCGCAATCCTTTGAAAATCATACAAATCAATCAAGGGCATCCCTGCCTTGCCAATGGGCAGCTTCAAATCCTCTTTAATCTGGCTACAAATGCTTGCTCATCGGACGCTAAGAAAGCTAAGCCCCTGATTCGCATGATATTCAAATAAAAAGAAAACACCTGTCAGTTGGGCAATCAAATCAAAACTATACTTGTCTTTGGGCGGCATTCGTCGCATCCAACTTTTATCATGTCCAAACGCCCCCTTATCGGTCTGACATTCTGCTTCGCCCTATGCGCAAGCACAGTGCTCGCGCAGTCCGTGGCCGAATTGGAAAATCGCCTCCGCAACGCCTCCGACAAGGAAGAACGCTGGAAAATCACATACACCCTTGCTCGCAGCCTGCTCAGCGCCGCGCCTGACCGCGCTGCGGGTTATGCGCAAGATGCGCTCTCGCTCTCGCTGGAAATGCAGGACAAGCGCCGCGAAGCAGAGGCGGCGCTGGTGGCCGCCGACATTGCTTGGCGCGGGCACCATGCCAAAGAAGCGGCCAAATTCTACGCGCAGGCCAAAGATGCAGCCGTATCAGCCGCCATGCCAGACGTGGCCTTGGAGACGGTCGAAAAGCTGCAAGAAATCGCCCTTTCACAGCAAGACTTCAAGGCCGCGTTTGAATGGGGACAAGAACGCGCACGCCGGATGCAGGAAAAAAATAGGCGGCTGGCCGAACAACAAGCGCGTGAACAAGCTGCCTCCAATGCAGCGCTTTTGGAAGAAAAAAAGCGCGAGAACCACATCCTTATTGGCCTGCTAGCCGGGTTCGTGTTGATATTGACCGTGCTATACTACGCCCGCCAACGCTCCAATCGCCGCATCCGCGGCGAAATGGCCGAAAAAAACGCCATGATAGAGGAAAAGCGCCGCCGAAGCGAACAACTCCTGCTCAACATTTTGCCCCCCGCCGTCGCTGCCGAATTGACGGTGCGCAACAAAGTGGCCGCTCGCCGCTACGAACGCGCCACCGTCATGTTCATTGATTTTGTTGGCTTCACAAAAGCAGCCGAGCGACTGGAGCCGGAGGTGCTGGTGGCGGAGTTGGACTACTGTTTCTCCAAGTTTGATGATATGATTGGCCGCAACCGCATCGAGAAAATCAAGACCGTGGGCGATGCCTACATCTGTGCAAGTGGCCTTTCCGACCGCAACGAACGGCCTGTGGATATGATACGGGTAGCCTTGCAGATTCAGGATTTTTTGCAAAAACTAAAAGAAAAACGGGAACTGGAAGGTCGCCCCTCATTTGAGGCTCGCATCGGCATTCATTTTGGCCCGGTAGTGGCTGGCGTGGTCGGCACCAAGAAATTTGCCTACGATATTTGGGGCGATGCGGTGAATATCGCCGCTCGCATGGAAGAAGCCTGCGAACCGGGGCGAGTCAATGTGAGCGGGGCGGCACAGGCAGCGGCTCAGGATGATTTTCAGTGGGAATATCGCGGCAAAATCGCCACCAAAAATAAGTTGGAAATGGATATGCACTACGCCCTCGCGCCAGCGGCTTTAAAATTATCTTAATTCTGCCAAAACCAGCGTATTGCAGTATCGCCCGGTCTGATTTTAAGGCGAATTTTGTGACGACTCAGGCAGGGGCAGCGCCCCGGGAATGGGGTGTGCTGCCCCTGCCTGAGCATCTACCGAATTTCTTAAAACGCCCATTCGACATGAAGTACATTTTCACGACACTCGCCGCTCTAATCATCAGAACTGGATGTGTGCGGCGCCCCATCGAAACGAAAAGGCCCGACAACAACGCTAACCTACTCGGTGGAATATCTTTTTGAACACAACGGATGCAGGGTCTATCGCTTCATAGGCAGAGGGCAATTCGTGTACTTTGCCAATTGCAAGGGCGAAACCATCAGCATGAGCGACAGCACGGGGGTGCGCAACACGACCAACATCAAGAGCGGAAACAGATAATGCAACAACTCACCCTCCCAGCCAAGCCTTGAACTCGTTCACGCGCTCGCGGCTTACAAATACGTCGTCGGGCGCGGCGGGTTGCGTTTCCAATTTAAGACGCCCATTAAGATGCGGGTGAATCTTTTGAATGGCGTTGAGGCGCACCGTCATGCCACGACTCACTCGGAAAAAGTCGCGCGGGTCGAGTAAGCTTTCGAGTTCTTCAAGCGTGTTGTCCACAAAGTGTTTTTTTCCCGAAAAAGTAAAAGCCTGCGTCAGTCCGTCGGAAGAGCGAAAAAAGGCAATGTCGGCAGCGGTCAGGAAAGCGAGTTGTTGGCCTGATTTCACCAAAAAACGGTCTTTGTAGGTTTCCTTTTTGAAAAAGCGGTGAAGCACCTCATAGTCGAAGGCGACTGGCTTGTTTTTCTGTTTTTCGATTTTGTCCAGCGAACGGCTCAGCTCCTCAGGGTCAACGGGCTTGAGCAAGTAGTCCACGGCGTTCACCTTAAAAGCCTGCACCGCATACTGGTCGAAGGCTGTGGTGAACACCACCGGAGCGTTCACCTCGACTTGCCCGAAAATATCGAAGCTCAGTCCATCGGCAATTTGAATGTCCATGAACACCAAGTCGGGAGCGGGGAAGGTTCGCAGCCACTGCACAGCACCCTCCACTGAATCGAGCGTGTCGAGTATCTGGCAGGTTGGTAGTTGCGCCATGAGGAGCTTGGTCAATTGTCGGGCAGCGGGTAGTTCATCTTCGATGAGCAAGATTTTCATTGTCAGTATTTGTTCTTTTGTTTCATGTTTTACAACACTCCCGCAGGGTCGTTTTTGCCTCTCAGGCGCTCCAAAAACGAACGCACGCCACTAAAACTTACCGTTTGATGCTGGAAAAAGTGTTGCGCCGCTGCGGCCTCTTCCGCTGTGGCATCAAGGTGATTGAGGATGTTGGTCAGATGCATCTTCATGTGTCCCTGCTGGATGCCTGTGGTAATGAGCGAGCGAACGGCGGCAAAGTTCTGCGCCAAGCCAACGGCCGCGACGATGCACATGAGCTCATCGGCGGAAGGATGACCCAATATCTCCAAAGAGCGTTTGGCCAGTGGATGCAGCGCCGTAAGCCCCCCCACTGTGCCCAATGCCAATGGCACCTCGAGCTCAAAGCGAAAAACTCCGTTTTCGACCGTGCAACGACTTAGGCTTCGATACTGCCCGCTTCGACAGGCGAAGGTGTGGCCGCAAGCTTCCACGGCGCGAAAATCATTGCCTGTCGCCAACACGACGGCATCTATGCCATTGAAAATGCCCTTGTTGTGGGTCGTGGCGCGATACGGGTCTATCTCGGCGATGCGGACCGCGGCAGCGAACCGGTTGGCCAATTGGGCCGCGTTCATGCCTTGGCTGAGCGCCAGCTCCTCAAAGGAAGCAATGGGGGTCTCCACCCAAGCCAGCACCCGGCATTCGGGCGTGTAATTGGACAAGATGGACATCACCACCTCCACGTCGCGCTCGGCATCAAGCAAGCCAGGATAGTCGGTGAAAAAAAACTCGAGCTCGTCGGCAAACCGCTCCAGCACCGAGTTGATAAAATTAGCCCCCATGCTATCACAGGTCTCAAAAGAGGCCCGGAGCTGGAAGTACTGTGGCTCGAGTGCCGAAAAATCAAGCAGTTCGACCTCTATGATGCCACCCCCTCGGCTGCGCATATTGAGCGTGAGGTCGTCGCAGGCAGCGCAAAGGCGGGTGCGAATTTCGGGGAAGAGCTGCTGCAATTTCTGAGGTTGCCCGGCCCAACGGAAATGAACTTGACCGAGTTTCACCGTTCCCAGAACGGTGGCGTGAAACCCACCTCGTTCGAGCCAAAATTTGGCGGCGCTCGATGCCGCGGCCACCACGCTGCTTTCCTCGATGACCATCGGGACGGCGTAGTTTTTTCCGTTTATCAGAAAATTGGGCGCGATGCTGTAAGGCAGCACATAGTTGGCGATGGCATTTTCCGTGAAGCCATCAACGACTTTCTGCGTTGCTGCGTTGGGGTGCTGCCATTCGGAAAAAACTTGCGTCGCGGCAGTTGGGTCGCTGCTGAAATGGTCTGTCAACCATCTGATTTTTTCCTGTTTGGTGAGTTTTGAAAAGCCGTTAATCGTTTTCGACATACAGAAATTTGCGAGTTGTCGTGATGCGGTGTAGGAAGTTGAGGAACATCCTGACAGCGGCAAGATTTCTCCTCCAAGCCGTTATCGCGCATCCGGCCAACCATTATTTTACCTTTAAAAATGCCTCCGCCAATTCCAGCCCGCGCAATTGTGCCTCCACAAAAGCACGCAGTTCGGCGTAGTCGCCGCGAGCGTGTTTGAGAAAGCCGGAGGCCTGCCCATACACCGCCGGGAACAAGGATTTTTTTAGCAAATAAAAACCGTCGAGAAAATCGCGCACCCCGCCTGATATAATAAGGTGGCGCACTTTGCACCGCTCGCCCAGCTCTTTTTTCAGCACATTCGACATTTCGAGCATCTCGACGGCGGAGTGCCCGACTGCCGCTATCTTCTCAAAAATCATTTGTTTCACGGGGGCGCTGCGAAGGAGCTCGAGCTTGGCAAAATTGGTGCCTCCAGCCGCTGCGAACTCAATGGCTTCGATGGGCATCTGAAGCAACGCCCGCAGGCTCTCTGGCCCGAAGCCTTGCCCTACTTCCTTCACAATGATTTTTATGTCAAACAGTTGCGTGAGCGTCTCAATGGTTTCCAAAGGGGGGCGCTTGAACACATCGCCTTCGGGTTGCATGGCTTCTTGGAGGGGGTTCACATGAACGATGAGGCCGTCAGCGCGTAGTTTTTGGAGCAGGGCAGGGATGCGCTCCATCTCTTGCTTCTCTATTAGGTGCTCTATTTGCGCCACCCCTAAATTGGCGTAGAGCGGCTGGTCGCTGCCTATGGTGTCGCGCACGTCGAAATCCGGGAGAAACTCGTCGCTGTAAAGCAATTGGCGACAGGAGCCGAGGCCCATGCCGAGGCCGAATTCGGCACAGGCGCGAGCGAGGTTGTGGTTGATGACATTGGCAAGCGCCGTCCCGCCCGTCATGCTCGACACCCATATGTGCGCACGGAGTGTTTTCCCCAAAAAGGAAAATGGCACGAGCGACCCGGGCGCTGGATGCGCCGCGAGCAACGGCTCATAATAGAAACGGCCATCCAGCTCGCCAGCTTCCACCCTGCTTTTAAAAGCCAGTTCGATGTGGTCTTTTTTTCTTGAAACAGCCGTAGGGTCATCGTCAGTCAGACCGATGAGCACGGCGGGGTGCAGTTTGTTTTGTTCGTCGGATGCCATTCAGGAGTGTAAGCGTTTGGCAAAGGTACGGCTATAAGATTGCCCCAGAAAACAAAACGACGGCCCAAAGGTTGGGGGCATTACTGCATAAACGTCGTTTGGCCGCGTAATTTTCCCGCAAGGCACTCGCCCGTTTCTATGCCGGAAAATAAAATTCCGTAGTTTTGCCGCCGTTTTCGAGCAAACACGGCTCGTTCTCTGTGATTTTCAATTCGTTACACCAACTTTTTTCTCACTAAAATAAGATTTGCCGGATGGAGTCTCTGGTTTACATTCTACCCTTTTTCGGTTTCATAGGGCTTGTTTATATGTTCATCCTTCAAAATTGGGTGACTAAGCAAGACGCAGGCGACGAAAAAATGAAAGGCATTGCCAAAAACATTGCCGATGGCGCCATGGCGTTCCTAAAAGCTGAGTATCGTATCCTTGCCATTTATGTAGCGGTTGCCACCGCTCTTTTGGTGTGGCTCAGCACACTTGTGACGACCAGCCATTGGCTGATTGGCGTTTCGTTTATCATTGGCTCGCTATTCTCTGTGCTGGCTGGTTACACAGGTATGCGCATTGCCACGCAGGCTAATGTGCGCACCACACAAGCGGCTCGCAGCAGCTTGGCCAAGGCTTTGGATGTTTCTTTCAAAGGCGGCTCCGTGATGGGTCTTGGTGTGGCAGGCCTGGCCGTTTTGGGACTGAGCCTTTTGTTCTCGATATTTTACAGTGTTTTCATGGGCGGTGAATACGGTGCTGCGGGCGCTGGATATGCTGGTATGTCGCGGGTGTTGGAAGTGCTTGCAGGCTTCTCTTTGGGTGCCGAATCCATCGCGCTGTTCGCTCGTGTGGGCGGCGGCATCTACACCAAAGCTGCCGATGTGGGTGCCGACCTGGTGGGCAAAGTGGAAGCTGGCATCCCAGAGGATGACCCGCGCAACCCGGCCACTATTGCCGACAACGTGGGCGACAACGTGGGCGACGTGGCAGGCATGGGTGCTGACCTGTTTGGCTCCTATGTGGCTACGGTATTGGCTGCCATGGTGCTCGGCAACTCCGTGTTGCGCTACACCGATGCATCCAACGACGGGTTTGGCGGCATTGGCCCCATCCTCTTGCCGATACTGATTGCTGGCTTGGGCATCGTGTTTTCTATAATCGGTATGTTGCTCGTGCGCGTGAAAGACGACGGGGAAGCTAGTGCAGGCAAGGTGCAAGGCGCTTTGAATCGCGGCAACTGGGTGAGCATCATCATCACAGGCATTGCCTGCTATCCTATCATCAATTGGATGTTGCCCAAGCACATCGGAATGCACTTCTTTGGCGACCCTACCGTGACTGCCGTGCCCAGTGTCAACGTCTTCTTCGCCGTTGTGATAGGTCTGGTCGTCGGAGCCTTGATTTCTGCCATCACCGAATACTACACAGGTCTGGGCAAAAAACCAGTCTTGAACATCGTGCGGCAATCGGCCACAGGCCACGCCACCAACGTCATTTCGGGTCTTGCAACAGGCATGATGTCCACATGGATGCCGATAGTGATGTTCGCCGCGGCAATATGGGGCGCATACACGCTGGCTGGCTTTTATGGGGTGGCCATTGCGGCATCTGCCATGATGGCCACGACAGCCATGCAATTGGCCATTGATGCTTTCGGGCCGATTGCGGACAATGCGGGTGGCATTGCCGAAATGAGCGACCTGCCAAAAGATGTGCGCTCGCGCACCGACGTGCTCGATTCCGTAGGCAACACGACGGCCGCCATCGGCAAAGGCTTCGCTATCGCTTCCGCTGCGCTGACGGCGTTGGGGCTGTTCGCGGCTTATGTTGATTTCACGGGAATTCAGGGCATCAACATTTTTAAAGCAAACGTGCTGGCGGCGCTGTTCGTGGGCGGCATGATTCCAGTGGTTTTCTCCGCTTTTGCCATGCAAAGCGTGGGCAAGGCCGCGATGGATATGGTGAATGAGGTGCGCCGTCAATTCCGCGAAATTCCGGGCCTGCTGGAAGGCACGGGCAAAGCGGACTACCAACGCTGCGTGGAAATTTCCACGAAGGCGGCCCTGCGCGAAATGATTCCTCCAGGTGCCATTGCTCTTATTACTCCCCTTATCGTCGGCTTTTTAATGGGCGCAGAAGCGCTCGGTGGCTATATGGCGGGTGTGACAGTGAGCGGCGTGATGTGGGCCATTTTCCAATCGAACGCAGGCGGCGCTTGGGACAACGCGAAAAAATCCTTTGAGAAAGGAGTGGATATTGATGGCAAGACCTACTACAAAGGTTCAGACCCCCACAAGGCGGCTGTGACTGGCGATACCGTGGGCGACCCATTCAAAGATACTTCCGGGCCTTCGATGAATATCCTTATCAAACTGTCGTGCCTTGTTGGTTTGGCTATCGCGCCCATTTTGGGGCAACACACTGCCGGCCATCAACATTCGCCGCTCATGCCACAAGGCACGCTTAATGCGCCCACGATGACCTCCCCAATGAATCTCCAGCAAAAGATGGATGCTTCCCAACTGCAACAAATGCCTACGTCGGTGCAGCCACAAATACAGGGTGAAAACTCACTATCGCCCAACGCTAACCCCAGCGGCACTTCATCGCCCGGCACCACAGGCTCTCAGCCCCCTTCTGGTTTCTCGACACAACCCAGTATGTCAACCCAGCCACAGAGCCTTGACAGAAATGCGACTCAGCAGGGGCAGGAGCAACAGAAGAAACAGTAACCGTTGACCTTTTTCTGGTGCATATATGGAGCGCCCCGACCTTTAGTAGGTCGGGGCGCTTTTGATAATGCGCAATGTTTCAGAAACATTGAAATACCAATGTTTGGCAGGAAACTCCAAACGACCTCCTCGGCTCCCGCATAAAGGCGCTCGACCAAAAAACCCGACGCTCCAAGCTCAGCCGGGAAACCAAGAACCGCCACTACAATTTTTTGAAAAAACTCGATAAAGTCATCAAATACGCTTGGCAGGCCAAAAGCCCAAAACGCGCCAAATTGATAACAGAAATCAGAAACACCCCAGAAATTGTCGCCAGAGAGTGGCTACTGGAGAAATTAGCATGAGTACCTTCGCACCCATGACTGCCATCCACGAAACAAACTTTCGACTCCCCGGCCAAACAGCCTTCTACAGAGGCAAAGTCCGCGATGTCTATACCCTCGGCAACCTGCTCGTGATGGTCGCCAGCGACCGCATCTCGGCTTTCGACCACATCCTGCCACGCCCCATCCCCTACAAAGGCGCCGTGCTCAACCAAATCGCCGCCCACTTTCTCAATGCCACCCGCGACATCTGCCCCAATTGGCTCGTCGCCATGCCCGACCCAAATGTCGCCATCGGCCACCGATGCGAACCCGTGCGCGTGGAGATGGTCATCCGAGGCTATCTGGCCGGCCATGCGGCACGCACTTACGCCGCTGGCCTGCGCGAGCTCTGCGGCGTTCGCCTGCCCGACGGCTTGCGCGAAAACGACCCTTTCCCCGAACCCATCATCACACCTACCACCAAGGCCGACGAAGGCCACGACGAGGACATTTCAAGGGAAGAAATCCTGAAACGCGGCTTGGTCAAAAAAGAAGACTATGAGCAAATGGAAGCCTACACACGGGCGCTTTTTCGGCGCGGCACCGAAATGGCCGCCGCGCAAGGGCTGATTCTCGTGGATACCAAGTACGAATTCGGCAAAAAAGATAGCCATATCGTACTGATGGACGAAATACATACGCCCGACAGCTCGCGCTATTTCTACGCCGATGGCTACGCCGAGCGTCAGGCGAAAGGCGAAAAGCAGCGGCAACTGAGCAAAGAATTCGTGCGCGAATGGCTCATCGCTCAAGGCTTTCAAGGAAAAGAAGGCCAACCAATGCCCTTCATGCCCGAAACTTTTGTGCAAGAAATCACCGACCGCTACATTGAGTTGTTTGAAAAAGTTACAGGAAGGCAGTTCGAAAAAGACACGTCGGACGATGTCCCCGCGAGAATCGAGCGCAACATCTTAAAAGCACTTGAACAAATTCGGCTCGCACATGAAATCTGAAAAAATGATACCCGCCATCCACAACTGGTGCGACCGTTGGTGCGAGCGTTGCGTTTTCATCGAACGCTGCGCCGTCGGTGTCGCCGAACTGAGGCGTTGGCAACGCGACACGCCTATGACCGACGAAGAAGTGTGGCAAGAAATCAGCGACAGCTTCAATGAGGCGCTGCGAATGTTGGACGAAATGATTCGGGAGACAGGCCTCGACCCAGAAGAAATCGCCAATCAGCCCGAACCCGAGCCAGACCCCAACATCGAAAAGCTGGAAGAAGAAATATGGGAGCAAGGAACGCGCTATCTTAATGCTGTGGATGCCTTCTTCAAAAACAACAAAGCGTTTTTTGAAGAAAAAGGCGTGGAAATACAGCGTCGCAGCGACATGGACCTGCCCATTGACTTCGACGAGCTGAACAGCCTCCAAGAGGCCATCGAAATCATTTTGCGATACGCCGCCTTCATCAGCGTCAAGGCTCGCCGCGCCATATCTGGCATGGACAATATGCACGACACCGACATCTGGGGCGACCCGCCTCACCAAAGCGACGCCAACGGCAGTGCCAAAATCACCATCATCACCATAGAGCGCAGCCTCGGCGCGTGGGAAATCCTGCGCAGGCGGTGGCCCGAAAAAGCCGACGACATCCTCGACATGCTCGTGCAACTCAGCCGCTTGCGCAAACGCATGGAACAACTTTTCCCCGATTGGCAAAAATTCGTCCGCCCCGGCTTCGACACCGAGCCGCCACAAGTGCGGCGGTTTGAGATGAATTGAAAAATGCCTTATTTTGCAAGAGCAAACTACAAGGACATGGTAGCAGAACTCTTTGATAAAGAAACACTCTCGCTGGAAGAGGCCGTCATCAGATTAGGTGCAATTTCATTCGAAGAGCCGATGAGCAAAGAGCAATTTACTTTGTTGGCCGAACGCTTCCCCTACCTTCGGATGGAGCGTGAGGCCGATGGAAAAGTTTTAATCATGTCTCCAGTAAAAAGAGGCTCCGGCAAACGAGAACCAAAATTGAGCGGCTTTCTCTTTATGTGGCACAACCAACATGGTTTGGGAGAACTGCACCGACCGTCTTCGGGATTTGACTTGCCTGATGGCTCTACCAAATCCCCTGATGTGGCATGGATTTCCGAAGAGCGCCTGCGAAACATCTCCAACGACGACGAGGAGATTTTTGTGCCAGTCGTCCCTGATTTCGTCGCCGAAGTTCGCTCGGCCACTGACCGCTTGAAAAAAACTCAACAAAAAATGACCGAAACTTGGATGGCAAACGGCGTTCGCCTCGCTTGGCTCATTGACCCCTACGAGGAAAAAGCATACATCTACCAGCAAGACCGCGAAGTGGAAATCATAGAGGGTCTCGACGGCAAAAAACTTTCCGGCGAAGACGTGTTGCCCGGTTTTGAGCTGCCACAGGAAGCGATGAAAAGAAAAATTTGACCCCCTCAAAGAACCCGCAACAAGTCCATTTTTCCCATGTCCTTTCTAAAAGACTCCTCCCTGCTCCGCCGCGAAGCCTTCATCAACGGCCAATGGAGCGCCGCCGACTCCGGCAAAGCCTTCCCAGTCACGAACCCTGCCACAGGCGAAGTGCTGGCGCAAGTCGCCGACTTGGGTGCCGCCGAAACCCGCCGCGCCATCGCCGCCGCCGAAACAGCCCTGCCCGCATGGCGCGCCAAAACCGCCACGTCCCGCGCCCACGTCCTGCGCCGCTGGTACGAACTCATCCTCGAACACGCCGACGACCTCGGCCTCTTGCTCACCCTCGAACAGGGCAAGCCCCTCGCCGAGGCACGCGGCGAAATCCGCTATGGCGCCACGTTCATCGAGTGGTTCGCCGAAGAAGGCAAACGCGCCTACGGCGACGTCATCCCACCACATCAGGCGGGAATGAGGTTGCTGGTGACGAAACAACCCGTCGGCGTGGTGGCCGCCATCACTCCTTGGAACTTTCCGAACGCCATGATTACGAGGAAAGTAGCACCCGCGCTGGCAGCAGGCTGCACCGTCGTCCTGAAACCTTCGGAAGAAACGCCGCTCTCTGCTTTGGCCTTGGCCGAACTCGCCCAACGCGCAGGCTTCCCCGCAGGCGTGCTGAATATCGTGACTGGCCTCGATGCCCCAGCCATCGGCAAAGAGCTGACCGATAGCCCCATCGTGCGAAAACTTTCCTTCACTGGCAGCACCGAAGTAGGCAAACTTCTGATGCGCCAATGCGCAGATACTGTGAAAAAAATCTCGCTCGAGCTCGGCGGCAACGCGCCCTTCATCGTGTTCGACGATGCCGATTTGGACGCGGCGGTCGAAGGAGCCATCGCCTCCAAGTACCGGAATGCTGGTCAGACCTGTGTGTGCGCCAATCGTCTTTTTGTGCAAACCGCTGTTTACGAGGCATTTTTGAAAAAATTCACCGTCGCCGTGCAAAAACAAAAAGTCGGCCCCGGCACCGAACAAGGCGTGCAAATCGGCCCGCTCATCAACGACGAAGCACTAGAAAAAGTCGCCCGATTGGTAGGCGATGCCTCACAGAAAGGCGCAAGACTGCTCACAGGCGGCCACGCGATGCAAGGCACTTTTTACGAGCCCACCATCCTCGCCGACGTGGATGCCCGCATGGACATCATGCACGAGGAAATTTTTGGCCCCGTTGCACCCGTCACTCGTTTTGAGACCGAGAATGAAGTAATCGAAATGGCGAACGATACCCCCTACGGCCTTGCTGCCTATTTCTATGGGCGCGACATTGGACGGGTATTTCGCGTAGCGGAGGCGCTAGACTACGGCATGGTGGGCGTGAACACTGGTCTCGTCGCCACCACCGTCGCGCCATTTGGCGGCATGAAAGAAAGCGGTATCGGGCGCGAAGGCTCGAAGTACGGGCTGGAGGAGTTTTTGGAAGTGAAGTATGTATGTTTGGGAGGGATGTGACTAGGGAAGTGACTACTGATATTCAGGATGTTTTTCGATAAATTTCCAAAGTCCGCTCATCGCCGTCGAGCGGACTTTGTTTTTTAAAAATCCCGACCAGCCGAGTAGCAAACCCGTCGCGCCGAGCGATTGTCGCGACCAGCGCCAGAAGGAGAAATTATCCTCATGGCGAATGATTTTGCCCCCCAGAAACTCGAATCGCGCTTCTATGACATTGTGTACGCGCCGGCTGGTGCGCGAAAAAGTGTACCAAGCTTCCCAATGCGCCCGGCCCGAATTTTCATTGGCCTGAACGTTGGAAAATTCCACGCGCAAATCCTTGCCCGCTTCGCAGAGCATGCGCCACATCGCGGCGATTTCTTTGCCGTTTTTCAGGTCGAACGCTTCGTCGCGGAATGTCGCATCGGGGTGGTAGCAAGCCGCCATGCCGCGGTAGTCCTTGCGCTGAAAACTTTCGTAGAAATGGCGGATGACTTGTTCGTTCATGTCAGGAGGAGGGTGTTTTGTGCTTCGTGTCGTCAAGTTTTCAGTGTATGAGGTGATTCATTCAAAATCAGGGAGAGCAATCATGTGCGCCCGACAAATCTTTTGGCGAACCAAGGTATGTTCAAAAGTTCCTTAGGCAAAGATTCGCCGCAAATAGTTGACCTGACCTAAATGGTAGTTCAGGTGGGTCAAAAGTGTCAGCAGCGCGAAAAAAGTGGTGCGATTTTCCCCAAAATGCTCGGCGGGATACGGTTCGTCAAGTTGTGCATCCTGCATTTTTCCCAACACGGATTTCAAGACATCTCGCGCCGTGGCAAGCGCCGCCACAATATCCCTCCGGGCTACGTCTCTTGCCGAGAACTCCCGAGCACGAGCACGCACATAACCCGTGCCACCCATGATGGCACCGATAAAATGCTGGAGATTGCCTGCTATGTGCAGGGCAAGGGTGCCGACCGGGTTTTTCACGTCGCCACCCACGCGCCAAAGGCTTTCCTCTGTTGGCATCGCCTCTACCTCTGCCACCAACTTATCCAAGTCGCGTAGAAAAAAGTCCAAAAGGATTTGTGTCTGCATAGCTGTGTTCTTTTGGATTCGAAGGCAATCACTTTTTGTTTTTCATCCACTCATCGAAGAATGAGCTGGGCAAAAAAGATATTATTTGACCAAAACGACCAGGTGCTCTCAAGCAAAAATTGACCACACGACGACCCATTCGCTTTTTTTCCTCAATGCGCTCCACGTCCTGCCAAGGGTAGCGAACGGTGACCCAATAGTTGCTCACATAGAGATGCGTATCGTCGGCATCTACCCGCTTCAATCGCCAAAGAGTGCGGCTCAGCATCCACAGCCAGCCAAGCAGTAGCAGCAGGAGAAAGAGTCGAAACCAGAGGAGGGGAAAAGAAAGGTATAAATCATCCTCGTCCATCAGCCAAAAGGCGAGCACAAAGCCCAGCTGAAACACCGTGCCAAATATGGGCACGAACACCCGCCAGAAAAGGGTGGTGCTGGTGGAAAGCATGGTCGTTTTGGGACGACCGTTTTTGTGCAGATTTGCGGTGTCGGGAGGGAGCGTTTCTTGATTTTCCATAAAAAATTGCCGCGCACCGAAACACGATTCGATGCGCGGCAAAGGTAGGCTATAAAGTGCTTGCGAACGACAACTCAATCCACTTCAACTTTTGCCCCTTTTTTCTCCTTCTCCTTGCCTTTTTCCTTTTCCTTGTCGGCAATGGTGACACGGCTTCCCGCTTTGAGTTTGCGGGCAATAGCCGAGTAGGGGCCACTCACCACTAATTCGCCTTCTTGAAGACCCGTCAGTATTTCGATGTAATCGTTGTCCTGAATGCCAGTTTTCACCTCGCGGGCCGCTACCGTGTCGGCGGACATAACGAAGACGATTTCACGGATTTTGCTCAAATCTTTTTTGCTTGTCTCTTTGGCCTCCTCCGCTTTTTGAGCCTTGTTTTTTTTGTCTTTGTCCTCATCCTCGCGCGTGGTGACCGCTATGAGGGGCACGCTAAGGGTGCCGTCGGCGGTTTTGGTGTATATCTCGACCGAGGCTGACATGCCGGGCCGGAAAGGGTGCAAACGCCCTTGCCCCATCAAATCGGAATATGAGGCGGGGTCAACCCTGATTTTTACCACAAAATTGGTCACTTGGTCGGTGTTTAGGCTGATGGCGGAGGTGCTCACATTGCTCGCGCTATTGGCGATTTCGGATACCCGCCCTTTGAAAACACGCCCCAAATAGGCATCCACCTCTATGTCGGTTTCGTCGTTCAGATTCACCTTCAAGATGTCATTTTCGCTCACATCAACCTGTACTTCCATCGAAGTAAGGTTGGCGATGCGCATCATCTCGGTGCCAGCCATTTGAAGGGTTCCCACCACGCGCTCTCCCTTTTCCACATTGAGTTTGCTTACAATGCCGTTCACCGGAGCGGTGATGATGGTTTTTTGCAAGCTAGTGCGCAGCTCGCGCAACCGAGCGCCCGCACTCGTTATGCCAAAATCGGAGACGCGGACGTTCTCGCGTGCATTGGCGAGATTGTTTTCGGCAGACTTGAGACTTGCATTGGCAGCAGCCACGGTGCTTTCGGCGGCGTGAAGGTTGCTGAGCGAGGTTTCAAATTCGGCGGTTGATATCACACCCTCTCGATGCAATTTTTCATTGCGTTGATGGGCATTGCGCGCGGCCTCCATCTGCGTTTTGGCACGTTGCACATCTGCCCTGAATTGTTCTATTTGAGCGGTGCTGGTTTTCACATTGGCAGAAGATATTTCGCGCTGCGCACGCGCTGTGTTGAGCGAAGCTTGCCCCTGCTCCACGGCGCTCTGGTATTCGTCGGGGCGAATTTTGGCCAATATCTGCCCGGCCACCACCGAATCACCCTCGCGCACATAAAGCTCCGTGATTTCTCCCGACACGTCCGAACTGATTTTCACCTCGGTTTCGGGAAAAATTTTCCCGCTGGCGCTCACGGTCTCTCGGATGGTGCGGCGTTGTACTTTCTCGACGGTCACTTCCTCGCCTTTGGGTTTGGAACGAGCCTTGATGGCTGCCGCCACGACGAGCAATGCAAATAAACCCAACAGGGCGTACAAAAGAGTTCTTTTTCGTTTAGGCGTTGTAGTTGCCATTTTCAAAATACTGTTTTTCTGAAAGAATCTTGACGATGAACGGGGCAAGATTACCAAGTGATGTGCCTGCCGGGAAAATAGTTGGATAAATGGCCTAAAAAGGCAGATGAAATTCGATAAAAACGGGAGGCACTATTAACACGAGAGGGTTTTGACTAAAAAATTTGCTGAATGAAGAATAAGGCAAAAAAAAAAAAGGCGTTCTTAAAAAGGAGGTACTCGAAATGCCTTTAAATGAGTAGAGCGCAAATGCCGAAAGCGTCAATGTAGGCACCAAATCAAAACTTCTCACCAATGAAAAAGGAATTGTTCCTGACGGTTCTGTCAATCTGCCTGTTTGTGTGCCAACAGATTTTTGCCCAGTCCTATTACCAACCAGAGGTAGATTATGTGTACCGTTCAAAGAAAGCGGGCAGTTCGGATGCTACTTCTATCTTGGCCGTTCGATTCAATTCGAGTGGTGTCGCTACGATTGCCCGAAGTGAAACTGCCAGCATCGAAACGGACAAAGAACTCTTTCAGGTGATGGCGCCACTCGCGGAAATTGCCACCTCGACTTTCTCGGGCGGAGATGGCAGCGGAGAAGTAAGTATCGAAGGAGACACCTTAAAGTATTGGTTGGTTTCTTTCGACAATCCAAGCACTGCTCGAAATGGCAATACGGTCACCATCTGGTGCGATTGCAAAATGGGCGGAACATCATGCAGCGTGTCGTTTACACTACAAGGCAATAACCTGAATGCTACTTGTGCGACGGATGCGGGGTGCAGCAAATGTGAAATGAAGACAAAATCATCGAGCAAAGGCCAAATTGTTGCAGGTGGGCTTTTGCTGATTAAAGCAGAAAATGTGGTTATCCAATAGATATTTTGCATGAGCAGAAAAGGTCGCTCCACTCTCAACCGAGGAGCGGCCTTTTTTTGTGCCGAATGCCAGCGTCAGCATGATTTTTCTACCTATTTTGGGCAATGCGAAAAACCTTTCGCCCGTTTGAAAGTTTGGCATGATATTTTTAACTAAAATTGAAAATATCGCGCTTGGGCGAATTCAACAAATTTTTGAGCAGTCGCCAACTTGCTTTCAAACCGATTATTCATCTTTCAAACTGATTTTATGAAGTTAATCCATGTGCTCCCCGCTGCTGGCTTGCTTTTTTCGGCAGCCATGAGTCTCGACAAGATGGCTCCCAGCCCGCTAATTTTGCCAGAAGCCCCCGTTGCCGAGTCAGCCCCAAAAATGTGGGCAAGCTCCACCGTGATATACAAAGGCGAGCTTTTGAAGCTCTATTTCAAAGCGCCCAACCCTCGATACCTTGGCGTTATTGACCCCAACGGGCGTTTTTTCTACGTCGTTTTTCCCAAGGAGGAGGGCGCGGGAAAACTAAAGCCCTTTGTGAGCAGTGAACGGTTTGAAACGATGAAAATGCTCAAAATAAACACCGCTACCTTCAAAGCCGACCCATATACCTACGGGATTGTCGAAAATAGACCCGTGTTCACCAAGTCTGGCACCTATCAGTTTTTGTTGGGCGACAACTTGCATGTGGACGACGAAAGCGCCATCACGATTTTAAAGGTCAAATACAAACATTCGGCACGGCCTTTGCCTACCAACGATATCGCAGCTCTTGATTAACTCATACTCTGAGAAAACTTCACGGATGAGCCATGCCTTACAGCATGGCTTATTTTTTTGCCCAATTAAAAAAGCCACCCCGAACATCGGGATGGCTTTTTTAAATTGAAAAACAAGATGCTGCTTTGCTCAACGCTGCAAAATAAATTGCTGCACCTTCCGATTGCCTTGCGAGGGAACAACTTGGATGAAATAGAGTCCCTTAGGCAAATCGCCAGCAACATCGAAGGAGAATGGCGCATTGTTGGCCTCAGTGTTGAGTATGCTGATGGCGTTGCCCTGACCATTCATAAGCAACACTTTGACAGACTGGCCTTTCCACGGGCTTAGGTCAACCGAGAGCGAGCCTGCCGAAGGGTTGGGGTACACCTTGAGCGGAGCGTCGGGCAAGGCTTGTGTCGCATCGTTCTGCGCCTCTGCGCCGTCGTCCAATTGCGTGGCATCGGCATAGTGCTGCTTATCCACTTGGCCGGGGCTGGTGGCGTTCACGATGGGCACACAGTCGAAGGTGTTGAGGTGTGCTTCGTAGAATACTTTTGGCGTGACCCGCACGATGACGTGAATGTAGTCGGGCGCGATTTGCGGTGGCAGGGTGTAGGAAAAAATATCCGACTGGCCGTTGCTGATGCTGTCGGGGCCACTCGACATGAATCGGATGGAATAGAACGGCGAGAAGTTCGGGTTGCGCACCGCGTATTCGCGTCCGCTGGGAGCGGTATAGATAGAGTTGTTGGCTGGAGCCTTGGCCACGATGCCATTAGGCAACTGAAAGGCAGTGTAAACCATTTTGCTCGCGCAGTTATTGGTCACTCGAATGCGATATGTACGGTTTTTGTTCGCGTCGAGCGTGATGTCGAGCAACTCGTATTTAATGCAGCCGATGATTTTTTCGTCGCAGTTGGTGGGTGTGGGCGGGGCTGTATTCACAATCACCTTGAAGCAGCAAGTGTCCGCGTTGCCGCAAGTGTCGGTGGCAGCGAAGCACACTTCGGTGGTCCCTACCGGGAACTGGCTGCCGCTTGTCGGGCCGGAGATTTGTGTCACGGTGGCACCGCTCGGGCAAGTCGTGGTGGCTACGGGCGCGTTAAAAGTGACGTTCGTGCCAGTAGAGCCAGTCGCTACGGTGGTAAGGTCTGGCGGACAATTGATGACCAGTGTATCGCCAGAGGGTGGGGTGGGCGAAGAGCAGGGTGCTGGCGGATTCACCGTCACGGTGGCAATGCAATCGGGGTTGTCGTGGTCAACAATGGTCAGTGTGATGGCTCCATTGACAATTTGGAATGGGCCAAACGTGATGGCCGTGTCGTAGGGAACCATCATCAAGTCGGGCAACAAATCCCAGCCCCAAGGCCCGGTGCCTCCACTTGCGGTGATGGCAAAGGTAAAAGTATCGTCGTCGGGATCGGGGGTGCCGTTGTCGTTACATTCGATAGCCGACACGGTGATGATGACGGGGGTGAAACAGCCCTGTGGCTCCGACGTGAATCCCGCGTCGAGTTTGACGACCTGACCTTGCGCGATGGTGAAAACATCGGTGTATCCCAAGGGGTCGGCATCGCTGTCTATCGAATCGTCGTTGCCTTGGTTCTGTGGTGTCTGCCAGATTCCTCCGGGGTTAGAAAAGCGCAGGATGTAGGTGCCGGCTGGCACGTCATTGAATGTGTAGATGCCGTTGGCATCGGTGAGGCGACCGTCCAATTGGTTGCCGCCCGCATCCAGCAGGAGCACCCAGATGTCCTCCATGCCGGGTTCGCCGGGGTCTTGAATGCCGTTGGTGTTCAGGTCGTTCCACACGAAGCCGGTAATGGTGCCGGCATTCAGCGCGGTGGGTGTCATGGCGATGGCCACGAACATTGCGGATAGGCTGAACAAAAGTGCAGCTAAGGAAGAAAGTGTTCGTTGTTTCATCTTTGCAAAATCGAATTTTCGGTTAACGATAGAAAACACTCATGGTCTTTGGAGAGCACACGAAGCGGAGGCCACAGGATGGAATTATGAAGGAAAATATGGTCCGGAAAATCAGAGTAGGGAGGATACACAACTCCGGCAGGGAGTGGATTAAAACGTTAGCAAAAATAATGCATTCTCTCGAAGCGCATTTGAAAAAGCGAGACTGTGTCGGGTAGCTTGCGTTTTTAACGCTTTTGCAAGATGGTGAAAATTCGTCTTCTCATATTCTCATATATGCCTCATTCGCCGGGTGCTGCTATGGCAAAAAGAAAAGGAGACACGCAGGGACTTACCGCCCCGCGTGTCTCCTTTTTTGAAGAAGCGACTAAATGCGCGTCGTTATTCCCTAAACTTGTCGAGCAAGTAGGAAAGCTCGAGTGCTTCTGCCTCCGTGAGCTTGCTGCCCAACACGCCATGGCCATCCATGAAACGCGCTTGCTCTATTTCTGCAAGCATTTTTTTGCCTGTCTCAGATATGCTGACGATGACCATGCGGCGGTCTTCGGCGTGTGGTACTCGTTCCACCAAACCGCTTATTCGGAGCTTTTCCACCAAGCGGCTCACATTGCTACTCCGGTCAATCATCCTGCTTTTGATGTCGAGCACTGAAAGTCCTTTGGGATAGCTTCCGTTGAGGATGCGCAGTATGTTGTATTGAGGCCCTGTGAGGCCATAAGGGCGCAACTGGCGAGATATGTTGCAATCAAGCCAGCTGGCGGTAAACATGATATTGAGCAAGGCCCGTTGGCGCGGTTGCAGGGGCTTGGTACTTTTGAGTTCGGCTTCCAACTTCATGACGCAAACTTAGATGTTTTGACATTAAACGTAAATTCTTTTACTCGGTTCAGATTTTTATTTCGGAGTGGTGGTTGCCCCCCTCCATAAGAGCAGCTCATTGAAATTCAGTCTTCGGGCTCCGCCTGTGTTTTTACCTTTACCCCCTCAAACAAATAAAATCCAATCACTGCTGCATGAAGCAACTCATCGAATGTGTGCCCAATTTTTCGGAAGGGCGCGACCTGACCGTTATCAAACAAATCACCGATGCCATTGAGAGCGTCGAAGGCGTGAAACTGTTGGATGTTGACCCCGGCAAAGCCACGCACCGCACAGTCGTCACGTTTGTGGGTGAGCCGGAGCTGGTAGTTGAAGCGGCTTTTAGAGCCATTCAAAAAGCGTGCGAATTGATAGACATGAGCAAGCATACTGGCGAGCACCCGCGCATGGGTGCCACTGATGTTTGCCCGCTGATTCCCATTGCCAATATCAGCATGGAAGAAACGGCGGCTTGGGCGCGGCGACTTGGCGAGCGCGTGGGGCGTGAGCTCAATCTGCCTATTTACCTCTATGAATCTGCTGCGAGCCGCCCAGAGAGAAAGAATTTGGCCGTCGTTCGGGCCGGCGAGTATGAGGGATTGCCGGAAAAATTGGCAAACCCAGATTGGATGCCTGACTATGGCCCGGCTCAGTTCAATGCCAAGAGCGGCGCTACGGTCATCGGCGCCCGCGATTTTTTAATCGCTTACAACGTCAATCTCAACACCACTTCCGTGCGCCGTGCCAACTCGGTGGCTTTCGATGTGCGCGAAAAAGGCCGCGTGAAGAACGACCCTTCCACCGGAAAGCCCTTGAAAGATGCCAATGGCGAGCCAGTACGCGAGCCGGGCACTTTGAAAGGGGTGAAGGCCATCGGTTGGTACATCGAGGAATATGGCATCGCCCAGATTTCCATGAACATCACTGACATCCGCGCCACGCCGTTGCATTTGGCGTTTGAGGAATGTTGCAAAAGCGCCGACCGCCGCGGGATGCGCGTCACGGGGTCGGAGCTTGTCGGCCTTGTGCCGCTCAACGTGATGTTGGAAGCAGGCCGTTATTTTTTGAAAAAACAAAAACGCAGCGTGGGCGTGAGCGAGGCCGAATTAGTCAAAATCGCGGTCAAGTCCATGGGCTTGGACGAACTGACGGCCTTCGACCCGCAGCGCAAAATCATAGAATACAACCTTGAAGCGGGCAACTCGAGCACCTCCAAGAAATTGGTCAAAAAGGACTTGGCCGTTTTTGCCGACGAGACCGCCAGCGAAAGCCCCGCACCGGGTGGCGGCTCCGTCAGCGCGTATGTGGGTGCGCTGGGCGTGTCGCTCGCCACGATGGTTGCCAATCTGAGCAGCCACAAACGTGGATGGGACGACCGCTGGGAGGAGTTCTCGGAGGCTGCCGAGCGTGGGCAGCAACTGAAAGATGCGCTGCTGCGCGCGGTGGACGAGGACACGGATGCCTTTAATGCGATTATGACCGCGTTTGGTTTGCCCAATGGAACGCCGGAAGAAAAATCTGCTCGCAAAATGGCTATTCAGGCTGCTACGCGTCGCGCCATCGAAGTGCCGTTCAAGGTGATGCAAATTTCCTTTGATTCATTTGCCCTTATCAAACAGATGACGGAAACGGGCAACCCCAATTCCGTGACGGATGCTGGGGTGGGTGCTTTGTGTGCTCGCGCCGCCGTACACGGTGCTTTTTTGAATGTGAAAATCAATTCGGCCGGTCTGGACGACAAGGATTATGGCAGCAAGGTGGTGGCCGAGGGCGAGCGAATGGTGAGGGAGGCAGATGAAATGGAGCAAACTATCATCGCCATCGTGCATGGAAGAATGTGACCCCCCCCTGACCTGCTGACTTCGTAAACAAAAACCCATGTCTTTTTTAAAATGAGTACCCTCAATCGCAATCTTCTTTGGCTGGCTGGCGCGGCGGTTTTCCTCGCCATCGGTTGGTATTTTTCCGACATCGTTGGTTACATCCTGATTGCCTGGGTGCTTTCGATGTTGGGTCAGCCCATCATGGCGTTTTATCAAAAATACCTCAGGGTGGGTCGTTTCAGGGCGGGACCGATTAGCGCCACCTTGCTGACCATCCTTAGCTTTTATCTCATCTTGTTCGGTGCCTTGCTAATGTTCGTGCCCACTATCGTGACGCAGGCTCGCAACTTGGCCAACGTGGACTACAATGCTTTGGGTGAGAAATGGAAAGGCCCTTTTTTGAATCTTGACATCCAGCTGCATTATATCGGTTTGCTGCGGCCCGGCGAATCGTTGGCCACCAAACTGCAAGAGCTGTTGAGCGATTGGTTCAAGCCGACTTTCCTAGGTGATTTTCTTGGCTCGTTCCTGACTACGGCGGGTAGCGTGGTGGTGACGTTTGCCTCGGTCACATTCATTTTGTTTTTCTTTTTGAAAGAAAAAAATCTGTTTGTCAATATGTTGCACACCCTCTTGCCCACCGAATTGGAGCAAAAAGTGCAGCACGTCGTCGAGGATTCGAGCGCGATGCTGACGCGCTATTTTGGCGGCTTGGCGATACAGTTGGCCGTCTTTTCCGTGGTGTTGAGCATTTTGCTGTGGATATTGGGTGTCAGCAACGCGCTGCTCATTGGGGTGTTCGGAGGACTGTTCAACATCATTCCTTACGTTGGGCCGATTATCGGGATGGTGTTTGGGCTGTTCATCACGACTTCCTCTCACCTTGATTTGGAATTCGCTTTGTTGATACCTCTCTTGGTCAAAGTAGCCGCTGCTTTCATGCTGACTCAACTGATGGACAACAACTTTACCGGCCCCATGATTTTTTCCAAAAGCGTGCAGGCGCATCCGTTGGAGATTTTTCTGGTGACGCTCGTGGCTGCCAAGCTGGGGGGGGTCATTGGGATGGTCATTGGCATTCCGACCTATACCGTTTTGCGGGTGTTGGCTCGCACGTTCTTCAGCGAGTTCAAAGTGGTGCAACGGCTCACGCAGCATTTGGAAGGCGAGGAAAAAACCTGACACGCAAAAACTCACTACATTTCGCGACAAACCAAAACCACCGATGCTGTGAAGATATACCTTTCATTTCCCGCCGTTGTCTTGTGGGCGACAACCATTTTTTCGCCCATCGCGCTTGTGTCTCAAAACGATTCTACCCTGCTGCTCGCGCCCGAGCGGCTGACTGTGAAGGATATTGTCGTCCGCGATTTGGATTTTGAAAAAACACGGGCTGTTTCTGCCACGCGCGCGCTGGAAGCGGTGGACGATTTGCCTTTCACGGTGTGGGTGGTCACTGCTGACGATATCTTGCGCAATGGTTATGTCACACTCGGCGATGTGATGCGTGCCGCGCCGGGCGTTCGGGTGTCGCAACCGGGCAATGCTCAAGAAGGCGAAACCTTTTTGATGCGCGGGCTTTCGGGCAATCAGTATGTCAAAATACTCATCAACGACGTGCCAGTGAAACCAAGTGTTGCGTTGGGTATGCCGATTGGGGCGCAACTCCCTATTCGGCAGGCCGAACGAATAGAAGTGCTGTATGGGCCAGCGGGGGTCATCTATGGCAACGAGGCTTGCGCGGGCGTGGTCAATATTATCCTGAAAGAATCGGAGCGCCCGCTGTTCACGCAAGCGGACCTTTCCTTTGGCAACAACGGCTACAATAGCCTCGACCTCATGTTTGGCGGGAAATTGGGCAAGGACAAGAAGATTTTCAGGTTTACCCTTTACGGAAGCAGCACCGTGCGAGAAAAAACGGATGTGTTCTACGACCAGAACCTTTACAATATGAACAATTACCTGTTGTTTGGGCTGGACACGACGCTATACACGGACAATCCCAATTTTCGAGCAGCAGAACCGGGCAGCAACTTCCCCAAAACGGCCAATCTGCCCCACGAAAGCCGCTTGTTCGGGGCCAACCTTACATGGCGCGGCATTTCGTTCAACTACAACCGCATGGCGCGATTCGACCACACGGCACTGGGTACCAATCCCTTGGCGGTCTCCTACATCAACCCTTCCAATCGCATTGCCGAACGGCTGGAAACCTTCTCTCTTGGGTTCGTGCAGTCGCGCTCAAGATGGGTGACCCGCAACACGCTCTCGGCACTCTACTATCGGGTGGACAACAGCTCCACCACCACTTTTCTTTTCGACCGCTTGAGCGCGGCTTCCTACAAAGCGCAGGCGCCACCTACACCCGATTTGTCGAACAATGTGTTGAGAAGTATTCATGGATACCTCAATTCGGATGAGCGATATACCACTGCCAACGGATTCGACCTGCGCTTCGAATCGCGCATCAATGCAAAAATCAGCAAGCAGGTATTCCTTGATTTGGGCTTTCAGGTCAATGGAGCGGGCGGGTCGCCGGCAGTTTCGCATTACGGCATACCTGTGGAACTCAAGATTGATGGCTCCTTCAATCCGCCAGTGGTGCAGCCGTTCCCCCCTGCATTCGTGTCGGCCATTGATGGTAGCGGATTTGCTCAACTAAAATGGAACAGCAGACGCTTCTATCTCTTGGGGAGCGCGGCTGTTAATTACGATGTCACCTTTGGCTTTGTCCCCGTGCCGCGTGTGGCGGCGCTTTATCGCCTTGACAGCACTTGGTCGGTGCGCGGCAATTTTGCGACAGGCTACCGACGCCCCTCGCTCTTTGCTCGCGGCAACACTTATTTTATCATTGACTTAAATGGCTCCATCAACATCTCTCCAGAGGGCTTGGGCGCGACCGAAAAAGTCAACTATTGGGAAGTGGGATTGCGAAAATCGAGGGAAGAGTTCCGATTTGAAGCGCTGTTCTTTTCCGAAAAAGTCCATCAGATGGCACGGCCGGGCGTTTTGCGCCAACAGCCCGGAATCGTGGGGCCGTGGCGATATGGTTGGGAGAACTCGCCCGGGTTGTCGCTTTCTATGTGGGGCGTGCAAGGTACGTTGGTCTCCGAAGACCAGAATTTCGACCTCGAAGGAGGGCGCAAAACGACCCGCATCAGAGGACGCACCGAATTGTATTTCCAATATGCGCTCGGTCAGGAATGGCTGGGGCAGGAACGCACACCCACCACCGATGTCTTCAATGCGCCGCGATGGCAGGTACAATTCAGGATGTTTTTCACCTTCAACAAGTTGGAGATAATGCTCGCATCCAATCGCCAGCGTTCAGTGCTCAGCAAAGCCATCCTTTATCAGGAGGAATACCAGCGGAGCGCCGTCCAATTGCGCCACCCGACCTTTCGCTCGTGGGACATGATGATGCGTCTCTACCTCAGCGACCACTTTTTGCTCTATTTCCATCTCCAGAATATGTTCAATCGGCACTATTCCGGCCTTGATGCCACTGGCACCGTTGACGATTTGCTCTACAATCCGCAGCAAGGAAGGCTCTTCCGATTTGGCGTGACTTACAACATGAATTAGCGATGAAGGAACAACGGACTCATGGACAGGGCCACACATAGTCGGCCAATGGATAGTTTTGCCCTTTAAATGAGAAATGCCACCACTCGGTGCGGATACCTTTGAATCCGACCGATTCGAGGGTCTCGCGGAGCAGGCGCCGATTGGCCAGCACCTGAGGAGGCAAGCTCATGTTGTCGGTGTGTGCCTCTTTCCCAAAAAAATCATAAGGAGTGCCCATATCGAGTTCCCGGCTATTTTTGTCCACGATGGTGAGGTCAACCGCCGCGCCGCGCGAGTGCATGGAGCCTTTGGCGGGAGGCGTCACATAGTCAGGGTTGGGCACTTTGTCCCAGAGGCGCTGCTGATAGGGGCGAGGGCGGTAACAGTCGAACATTTTAAGCCCCAATCCTCTCTTTTGCAGGTTTTTATGCGCTTTCACAAGTGCCTTTGCCGCTTCCGGGCGGAGCAAGCAACGTGGGCAATCGTAGATTTTTGACTGGGTAAAATTGTCGGCTGTCGCATAGCGAATATCCATGCCGATGCTTCGGTCAAGAGCGGCTACGTCGGCAAAGCCATTTTGGGCGATGGAAGCATCGTCTTGATTGGGAGCGGCGCTATGTGGCACTGGTGCCGGGGCGCGCCTCGGTGCCACCCCCGCGGGCGTTTTCGCGATGTCGTCCTTTATTTCGGGGAGCGCGATTGGCGAGCTGTCAACCGGGGGAGAGGGGGCCACGACGGAATCGCTCTTTTGTGGCAACGTCGTGTCTGTGTTTGAAGTGCTGGCCATCGGAGCGGAGAGGGGGGGAGCGTTGGGCGGCACGGGTTTTTCTTCGCCGCAGGAGCCTAACATCACGGACAAACTTAGCGCCAATGGCAGGTAGTGGCGAATTCCCAGGTTTTTATTTTTCATAGAAAAAATGATTGGAGTGACGGACAATGTTTCAGCGGGCAAGTTGTAAAATTCTCACGGACTTTAACGATATTGACCGTCATTACAATCTACAAACGCATCCCTCTTTTGGGCGTGGCATGAACCCCGACAAGGGGTTTTCTCCCAAAAAAACTTTCCGTCGGGGTTCGTGCCACGCCTACGAATCTCTGTAGATGGCCTATTGCTTCACTATTTTTTGCACCACTTCCTGCCCGGCCGCTTGGACGCGCAAGGTGTAAACGCCGGGAGGCCACCTGTCAAGTTCGATGGATTCGTTGTGCTCGCCAGCTACTTGCTCGACGGTTTGAGCAGTATAGACAACTTGCCCCGTAAGGCTGCGCACCTCAATAAAAACGGGGGTCGTTGATGGCAGCTCGAAGGTCACTTGCAGATGGTCAGAGGCAGGGTTGGGGAAACAGCGCAATTGCAAAGTTTGGTCAGGGACGATGGCGGCTTTTTCCGTAGCATGACCGTTGCCGGAAGGCCCAAGGCCATTGCCAGTCAGCGCAGACCAAGGTAGGCGGATAAATTTGGGGCGATAGGTGTCGGCGTTTCTGGTGTTGCCATAGAAACACTGCGACGGACAGTTTTTATACTTTGAGGTGTCGGAGTGGTCATTGACATTGTAGGAAATGAGCAACCCTTCCTTTCTATTCCAACTTGGGTGAACGTAGGCGTTGTAGGTCAAGAGATACTGGCCATTGTACTGGTCGGGCGCAACGTAGATGGTCTGCTTTGAAGTGAATGGCTCCCAAGGAGCCGCGCCACCTTTGATAGAATATATTTCTCTGCCTGCCCCGCATTGCAAGTAGCCATTTTGTTGGGTGATGAGGTAGAGGTCGCCGTCGCGCCTTAAGACGCTAAAGCCCGGAGACACGCCATGCGAGGAGATGGGGGCCGCTTGTGCTGGGTCGTTGCTCCAGCTGTTGGACGTGCGAAATTGCCACTGTCCCATTGGGTTGTTGATAGGTACTCGTGCCACATAAGGTTTCCAAACTTTCAAAGTACCGTTGCCGAAAGGCACATCATGTATTTTGTTTCCATAAACAAAAATATAATTGCCATTCACCGGAACGAACACCCACCGGCCAAAAAAGATACCATCCGTTGCTGGGAGCGCATAAATGCCCACCAATTCCAAATTTGGAAGAAGCATCTTGGCTAAATATGTGCCTACATGATTGATTTGTGAAGAGCCTTGCGGAGTGTGGTATCGTTGCAGAAAAATATAGACCGTATCGCCGTGAACATAGCCATGCCCCGGCCAGAAGTAATAATAGGGCAGCTCATTGTTCGATAATTTGAACAGCGTCCTGTTTATGCCTGACTGCGAGTAGTCCAACAGCGTGGTCATTTGGTTGGGATTGCTCTTCGTTTGCAACATGGCTGCATTGCGCACTTGAAACATACAGGGCAACGACGTGTCAGCCGGGTTGTAGTTGTCAATGTAGCTGTCGCCAAAAAGCCACAGCACTTTGTTGTTTGGCAATGGAATGCTGAGGGTGGCATCGCCAGCCGTCCAGCCACTTTCCCGGCGAAAATAATTTGTGAAAGTGGTGTCAGGATAGGCGGCGTTTTGAGTGGAGGCGGGTTGCAAGCCAAGCAGCCACAGCGCTGCCAAAGGGAGATAGTGTTTCATATAGACAAGTTGTTTGATTTGATGAAAAGGAAAAAATTCTGGCTTGTAAAAAGGTGGGACAAATGTCCGTTGACCTCAAAGTCACAGACAACCCGGCAAAACGTGAAGCCCAGAAAATCACCGAATCGCCGAAAAGGGGTAAATTCTCGTTACATACAATCACGGACATCAGGTAGGAAATCCTCCCCTGATGGCATAGTCGTTGCCCGCCTATAGCGCCACTTGATAATACCTCCACCATATCTCAATAGCCATGGCGACATGACTTGCCAACAAGATGCCTAACACGGAGCCAAATATGATTGTCCTGCTTTCCCCTAACCGAGCATACGCAACTGCCAACGCAACCACAGGTGCTATGGGCACAAAATAGCGCCCTTGAAAATTGCTCACCTCCGCCGCCCCGACAGGGCACCAAAGCACATACATGGTGAGCGCAAACAGCGCCACATAAAGCCCTGCGATGCCAACGGCCCCAAGCCGTTGCACGGGGCGCAACGGATTTTGCTCCGAGGCACAAACAAGGATGATGGACAGCCATAGCAACACTATCCAAACCGGGTGCAAATAGTTTTTTTCCCAGCCGAACTTCCCCACGAAATGCGCGGCGGTGGAAGGAACGGATAGGGCGAAGGATTTTGCTGCCACCGAGATGAAATGCAACGGGTGCTCCGCAATGTATGCTTTCTGACGCACGGGGGAAACACCCTCGTTCAGGGTTTGGGCATCTCGGAAGCCCGGGTGATACGCATCGTAAGGAATGAACCATTGCTGCGCCAGATTGCCCCAAAGCAGGGCCGCCGCAAGGCCGATGGCAGCGATGGAGAGACCCGCTAAAACCCGCTTTCCCCATGAGCGAAACCAATAGAGCAGCACCAAAGGCCAAGCAATGAGCTTGTTCGCGCAAATGACAACCGTGGCCGCAAGGGCCGCGGGGAAACGCACCCCCCTCACAAGCCAAGCCACCAAACACCAGCTCATGCCGTTGGTGGTCACATCCGCATTGGCGGAGGCAGCGACGACAATGGAGGCTGGCAACAGCGCCAGCACCAGCATCGTGCTTTTCAAAAATGGCATGGCACGGATGGCAGTCCACACCAACAATATCCACAGCAAGAGATTGGACAGCCGAGCGGCATAGAGCATTTGCAAAGGCGATGCCCCCGCCATGCGCGACAACGCAATGGCCGTTGATTGAGGCAAATAGGCCGTCGGGGCATAGATGGCGGTATTGGGGAAATCAAGGAAGTCCCTCTGTTGAGCGTTGAGTGGAATAGAAAGGCTTTCCCATATCAGCCGTGGGTTTGTGCGGGCATTGTAATTCATTTTCAGCGATGAAAAAGAATCGCGTACCTGAGCAAGCGAGCGCGGAAGCGTGCCGCCGAGGCGTTGCTCGCGTATTTCTGGAAAAAACACCCCCTCGCTCACTTGGTAAGCCCGAAAAAAGTGGTTGGGTTCGTCTGGCGACTGAAAAGGCGGCACGAGCACTGCGAAGACAACGCCCAGCAAAAGCGATACGCGGAGAAAAAGCGCGTCCGCCTGCATAGACAATATGCTGCCAAACATATCAGGTCAGCGATTCACCACCAGCTTTTGTTGCCCCCACACCTTTCCGCCTGTTCGGGCAAAAACAACATAAACTCCCGGGTTCAACATATTGACATCCAACGGCACACTGTGGGTAGCAGCGCCCTTGAACTGCTTTTGCCAAACAACCCGCCCAGAAAGGTCGGCAACGAACATCTCGGTCGTTTGCCCAGAGGGCAGGTGAGCCAAAATCAAATTTGTCTGCACACTGCTCGGATTGGGGCGTGCCACCAGCGAAGGTTGATTTTTGCCAACAGGAGTATTGGTCGAAACGTTTTCGCCGATTTGCAGCGAATCAAGTGGGAAAGTCATGATACTGCGGGCATAGGTGCCAGCAATGAGCGTGCGCTCTATCGGGTTGAAGTCAAGGTCATAGACTGGCACAAAGGGCATCCCCGCGCCCAAGCGCTCCCAATGCTGTCCGCCATCGAGGGTGCCATATACCCCACCGTCGGTGCCAACAAAAATGACGGAGTCCTGATGACCGGGCAGCACAATGACGGAGTTTATCGCCAAATTGGGCAAATCGCCCGCAATGGACACCCAAGTGTTGCCTTTGTCGTCGGAGCGGTGCAGGTGTGGTGAAAAATCATTGGATTTGTAGCCAGTGTGTGCCACATAAACCCGCGTGGATACATTTGGCGAGGCCCGCACCCGCGCCACATAGCGGTCGGGCAACCCCGAAGTGATGTCCGTCCACGATTGGGTGGAGGGGTTGCCGCGCCACACATTGCCATCGGTAGTGCCCACATAAATCAAATCAGCATCAAGTGGGCTTTCATCCAAAGTGCTGATGGTGTGATAGCGTGCGCCAAAAATATTGCCATCGGTCAAGTCTCCGCTAATCGGATACCAAGAGGGCAAGTGGCCATAGCTTTGATAGACGCGCTGCGTGCCGGTGTACATGACCTGGTAGTCATGCCGGCTCAACATATAAGGCATATCCCAGTGGCGGCGGTCGCCTGATTCGATGCCCGATGCCGCCCATTCAAAAAAGCCGCCTGCGCTCGTTTTGCCCCAAATGCCGCCATTTTGGGTCTCCACATAACAGATATTGGGGTTTTCGGGATGAAAAACTGGCTGAAAACCATCGCCGCCGAAAATGCGGGGCCAGTCGGTGGCAAAACTCTCGTTGCCTCCCGAAGTGCCGTTGTCCTGCATACCGCCGTAGTACTGGTCGGGCGCAAAGGGATTGTAGGCCACCCGGTAAAATTGGGACGTGGGGATATTCTCGATTTTGTCCCAAAAAAATCCTTTGTCGTTGCTCCGGTATAAGCCGCCATCGGTGGCGAGCAAGAAGGTGCTGGCGTTGACAAAAGCCACGTCGTGCATATCTGCGTGCACCTCGTAAAGCCACCAGTCAGGAGTGGTCTGAAACCAATTCTGCCCGCCGTCGGTGGAGCGCCAGAGCTCCACGCCGCACACAAATATGTCGTCGGGATTGAAGGGGTTGATAAAAATTTTGCCAAAATACCAACCAAAGCCTCCCATAAAACCGGGATTGAGGCCATTCAACGGGAGCGCCGACCAAGACGCGCCACCGTCGGTGGTTCTATATATGCCAAGTATATCCAACGAGGTGCCGACATACACCGCTACGAGGTGGTTAGGATTGTTGGCGGCGATGGAAAGCCCGATGCGGCTATTGGGGCCTTCCGGCAATCCCCCTGTCAGCACAACCCAGTTTTGCCCGCCGTCGGTGGTTTTCCAGATGCGGGCGTTCGGGCCGCTCACGAGGCTTTCCTGATTGTTGCGAATTCGGTCCCACGCAGCGGCGTACACCACGTTGGGGTTGTCGGGCGATACCGCGATGTCAATGATGCCCGTAGAATCGGATACGAACAAGACCTGCTGCCAAGTTTGTCCGCCGTTGGTGGTTTTGTAAAGGCCGCGTTGGTTGTTTCGCTCGAAAGGCAGCCCCATCGTTGCGGCATAAATGATGCTCGGATTGGCGGGGTGTATGGCTATTTTTGAAACAATGCGCTGATTTTCAAGCCCAATGTGTTGCCATGTCTGGCCGCCGTTGGTGCTTTTCCAGATGCCATCGCCGATGAAGGGATAGCCGCTGATGTTGGGGTCGCCCGTGCCGACAAACACCGTGTTGGGGTTCTGAGGGTCGAGTTCGATGTCGCCAATGGCGAGAAAAGATTGCTGGTCGAAGATGGGGTTCCACGTCTGGCCTCCATTGACCGTTTTCCACACGCCGCCCTGCGAGTAACCAATATAAATGATGTTGGGGTTGGTGGGATGCACCTTGATGGTGTTCACGCGAGCGCCGATGTTGGCGGGCCCTTGCACTTTCCACGGCGCTGAAAAGCCGGGATTGCCATTGCGCGACGCAGCACCCTGCATCGCCGCACGCACAGCTTGCGAGTAAACATCCACATCAGGACGAAAATCGGGGTATTCGCGTACCGCAAAAAACCACTCGGCTGGGCGCAACCCATCCTTTTTTGCCTCTCGTTCTTCTTTTTGCTCAACAGGTGCAGGAGACTGTTGGGGGGGCTGTTTTTTGTTGAGTTCTTTTATCAAAAAATAAAGCAGCGCCAGCACGGCAGCGGACAATATGAAAATATAACTGGCAGGAAATGCGCGGCGGGTTTGTCGTTGGAACATGGTTGCGGAGAAATGATTGAATATCTATGTGATTGAGTGTTGCTGTTTGACAATTGGTTCGGCTACTGGGCGGTGCCTTGTGGCCGAAAACTACGCAAGAAATCGGGGGCAGGGCGTGTTTTCTGATGAGGCCGTGTTTTCTTTGCCGTCCCATTCGGCGCCGATGCACCCCGTGAACTGACAAACTTGCCCAAAAGTCGGGTTTATCACACCATCAATCAAAACTTTTGAGATAGCCACAAAGGTGCAAAGAGTTGATTCATAAAATTTTGCGCCTTCGCCTCTTCGTGGCGAGATTCAAATTTTAACGACGGCAAAAATGCAAAACTGGCAAATCAAAGCTTCCCTATTCCTCAACTACTTCGTGTTCGCCATCCTGCTCAATAGTGTCGGCACGGTCATCCTCCAAGTGCAGAACAACTATGGCGTGACGGAGAGCGCGGCCTCCGTGCTCGAAGCATTCAAGGACCTGAGCATTGCCGCTGTGTCGTTTTTGCTTTCCTCCCACATCACCCGCATCGGCTACAAAAACGCCATGCTCATCGCGTTGGGGTTGGTGACGGTTGCTTGTTTTACTATGCCCATGCTGAATGGTTTTTGGGCTACGAAACTCCTGTTTGCGGCGGTCGGCTCCAGTTTTGCGCTCATAAAAATGTCGGTGTACAGCACCATTGGCCTTGTCACCCGCGACGAAAAGGAACACATCAGCCTGATGAACTTCATCGAGTCGTTTTTCATGGTAGGCATCCTGACAGGCTATTTCATATTTAGTGCCTTCGTGGACGATGCCAATCCTCAATCCACCGCTTGGCTTCGGGTGTACTACTTGTTGGGGGGCATTTCGCTGGCAGCCTTCCTGTTGTTGCTTACGGCAAAGCTCGATGAATCAGCCTCAAAGAGCCAAGAAAACATTTCGCTCGTGCAAGATTTTGGCAAAATGTTTCAACTCATGGTCGTGCCACTCGTGCTGGTGTTCATCCTCTGTGCTTTTTTCTATGTATTGGTCGAGCAAAGCATCATGAGTTGGTTGCCTACCTACAATAGCAAGGTGCTCAATCTGCCCACTGCCTTGAGCATCGAAATGGCGAGCATATTGGCCGGAGCCACCGCTTTGGGGCGCTTTCTTGCGGGCATTGTGATGAAAAAACACAAGTGGGACGTGGTGCTGGTAGGCTGCCTCATCTTGGCTGCGCTGTTGGTGCTGACAGCCATCCCATTGGCAAAAGGCGTTGGCGAGCGCACGGTGACGGGATGGGGCGACGCGCCGTTGGCGGCGTTTGTGTTTCCGCTCATCGGCTTGTTTCTCGCACCGATTTATCCGGCTATCAACTCGCTGATTTTAAGTAGCTTGCCCAAGCACAAGCATGGCCTGATGTCGGGCCTTATCATTATTTTTTCCGCCTTGGGCGGCACTACTGGCTCTATCATCACGGGCAATATCTTCCAGCATTTTGATGGGCAAACGGCATTCTACTTTTCGCTGGTGCCGATTGGGATATTGTTGGTAGGGCTGCTATTTTTCAAAAAATTGCAGGGAAAGCCGCAGGCATGAGGGTAGAAAACACTCATGTTCCGGCCTTGTAGCGAATCACCTCGGCCTTCTCTATCGTAATCAACCCCCCTGAGCGCGTTTGCTCGAACAACTGCTCAACGGTCTCGACAAACACCCTGATTTTTTCCTCATCGTCCACGATTTCCACCACGATGGGCAAATCGGATGAAATTTCAAACAGCTTGGTCGTGCGTACTTGACTGTTAGCCCCGAAGCCCATGATGCCGCGCAGCACAGTAGCCCCCGAAAGCCCCAGTTTTTTGGCCTCGAAAACAATCGCCTCGTACAAAGGTCGTCCTCCGGCCCTGTCATTTTCGCCAATGAAAATGCGGAGCAGCTTGGCATTCGGATTATTTTCCATAGTCAAAGGATTTTGATAATAGTGAAACCGATGAAAGTAGCCAACAACCCCAACAGCACGCTTGCTGCGATGTAAGTCGCGGCATATCCATATTGGCCGTCGCGCAGGAGCGCGAGCGTCTCGTTGGAGAACGCCGAAAAAGTGGTGAAGCCGCCGCATAAACCCGTAGCCAAAAAGAGCCGCCATTCCATCGGCATATTGCTCCGCTCGCTCAGCCCAAACACCACCCCTATGGCAAGGCATCCGGCGATGTTCACCCCCAATGTGCCAAAAGGAAAAGCCGACAAGAACTTTCCCTGCACCCATTGAGCCGTCAAATAGCGCAATACGCCCCCGACGAAACTCCCGATTCCGATGAATAAAAGTAATCTCATTTCCGTCTGTTTTTTCATTTTTGGCGCACAAACATATCTACTGAAGCCCAATTCTTATGCACCATTTCCACATTGAGTCCCTCTCCCCGCTGTATGAAGCCGTGCAGACAAGCGGCATCTTTCCCGATTCCAAATTTTTCCCCGACTGCGCCCCCAAATCCGATGCGACCTCCATCCTAACAGCCTACGAGCAGGCTAAAAACCAACCCGACTTTGATTTGAAAAAATTCGTGGCGACATACTTCGAGCTTCCCCCCGAGCCGGCTCTCACTCATTCTTTTGCCCTGCTCCCCATATTGCAACACCTTGAAAACCTGTGGGATGCCCTGCTCCGCCAACCCGACCAACCGCCGTCAGCCAGCAATCGCCCATCATCGCTCATCGCCCTGCCCCATCCCTATATCGTGCCCGGGGGGCGTTTCCGCGAAATCTATTATTGGGATAGCTACTTCACCATGCTCGGCTTGCAAGTGTCGGGGCGCGTGGACATCATTCAGCAGATGGTGGACAATTTTGCGTACCTGATTGACACCTTTGGGTTCATCCCGAACGGCAACCGGACGTACTATTTGGGCCGCTCGCAACCCCCGTTTTTCGCGCTCATGGTCAATCTGCTGGCCGAAGCAAAGGGTGAGGCGACGCTGCTAAAATATCGTCATCAGCTGGAGAAAGAATATGCCTTCTGGATGGCTGGTGAAAACGACTTGTCGGCTGCACTGACTGCATACCGTCGGGTCGTGCGCCTGCCCGACGGCAGCATCCTCAACCGTTATTGGGACGACCTCGCCTCCCCGCGCCCGGAGGCATACACAGAGGATGTCCACGTCGCTCAACAATCGGGCCGCGACCCCTCGACCGTCTATCGCCACATCCGCGCCGCTGCCGAGTCGGGTTGGGATTTCAGCAGCCGGTGGTTCGCCGACGGGCAACACATCGAGACCATCCAAACAACTGATATAGTGCCGATTGACCTCAATTGCCTGCTTTACTATTTGGAAAAAACACTCGTTCATGCCTACCGCCAATTGCCCGACCACACTCCCGTCGAAGTGATGAAAACCCGCGCTCGCTTGCGCAAGGCCGCCATCCAACAATACTGCTGGGACAAAGCGGCGGGTTTTTATTTTGATTACCATTTTTCAGCCAACAAACACACCGGCGCTTGGACGCTCGCGGCCACCTTCCCCCTGTTTTTCCACCTTGCGGAAAAAGAGCAGGCCACACAAGTGGCGCAGCACCTCCAAACAAAATTCCTGCAACCCGGCGGCCTTGTCACCACCCTCCTCCGCAGCGGCCAACAATGGGACGCTCCCAACGGCTGGGCACCCTTGCAATGGATGGCCTTCAAAGGGTTGCGCCAATATGGGCTGGACGAAGTGGCATCGGCCAACCGGATGCGCTGGCTCGCGCTAAATGAAAAAACCTACGCCGACACTCGCAAAATGATGGAGAAATACGACGTGATGAACCCCGACGCAAAAGCGGGCGGTGGTGAATATCCTAACCAAGACGGTTTTGGGTGGACTAACGGCGTGTATCTGCGCATGAAGCAGGGGTAGCGGGTCAGAGAGGAGGTCTCATAAGTGATGTTTGTTTGACAGGATTGACAAGATTCGCGCCCTTTTTCGGATAAAAAAACCTGTAAATCTTGTTAATCCTGTCGAAATTTAAACTTGTGAGACAGCCTCCTTTGGTGGACCGTATGTTAAATCTCCCCCACCCCCTTGCCCACGTCGCCAGCCCTCCCTACATTAGCCCTCGCCAAGACGTTGGCGCGCCTAATCCCCTCCCATCACGTTGCCCGGCACGACGGGCGGCACGCTTTAATCTCACCCTGACCGCTGGGCGCGCGTCCTCGCAAACCGACGTTTTTGCGCGACGCCACCGAGAGGCGGCCTTTTTGCCCGGCAGTTTTTTAATCCTCACCGATGCCCCGTTCGGCGGGGCGCGCCGCGTGCTCGAGCGCGGGGCGCACCCTACGGCGACTACCGCGACACGACGCGGAGGCGAGCGGCGGGCCAATCATCCCTTGAGCATCATGCAAACCGTTTTTCATTCATTTTTCAAAAACCTTTTGCCATGCTTGATAAAATTATCTTCCGAAAAAACGCGGGGGGGCGAAACATTGAATCGCCCGGCACCCCATCTCAATCCCTTGCCCCTTTCGGCACGCTCATGGAAAACCCCGTCTCAAGAGCCCTGACACCCTGTTTTGCCCCGCACCGCCTGCTCAAGGCGGTTTTCCCGCTCCTCGGCTGGCTCGTTTTGGCATCAGGCCTGTCGGCACAGACAGGCCCGGCCATCCACCCGCCCTGCGGCTCCCTGCAGATAGAGATAGTGCCGTCGCCGTACGACGGGAGCGCCGACGACCAGCCCCTTTGCTTTCCCTGTTGCGGCCCCACCAACTGCCAGAGAATGCGATACGACGTTTTTTTGAGGGCCGTGCCGCCCGCGCCGGGCGCCTGGTCGAACGGCAACTTCAACATGGGCTACGCCCATTTGGTCGTGAAAGTCAGGCTCAACCTTGTGAAAGGCGCCGTCACGTCCATCAACGAGCCGCTCACCGAGGCGGCGACTTGCCTCGCCGCGTTTTTGGGCAACGGCAACCCCGCCGTCACCTTCGACGCCAAGGAGGGCGAGGCCACCCTTTTGGTGACAAACATGACGGGCGAGGTCACGCCCCTCGTCCCCTTTCAGCAATACCGGACCACCCAGCCGCTCTTTCAGGTCTTCGTGGACGGCTTTCCGGGGGAGGAGTTCGGACTGGAGTGCGCCGAGCTGAGCTACGTCAACGATTTCCATGTGTGCACGAGCCAGCCGGGCTGCATCGGGAACACCGTCTCGACGTTTCCGCCGCCCTCCGTCGCGTCCGCGGCCACCTTGTCCCTCGAGGCCAATTGTGTCAGCCCGCTCTTCATGCTCGTCCCCGTCACGGTGTCCATGCTTCCGCCAAACGTGAATTTCATGGATTTTGCTGTGGAAATCGCTTGCGCGGGCCCCAACGCGCCCCGGATGAACGCCCCCCCGCAAGCGACGGGCTTCAACGGCGGCATCCCGCTCCCGACGGTGCGGGTTTTGGAGATGGAGGACAAGGTCAGGTACCTCTTGCACGCCAGGTACCCGTCGTTTTCGGCATCGGGGCTTCCGGGCGGCACGGTTCTTTTCACCATCCGCGTGCCGAGGCCCGAGGATGCCGGCGAGACGCACACCCTCACGGCCACCCTGAGGCCGGGGCGCGTCCGAAGCGGACAGAGCATCGGCACCGGCCCCAGTTTTCAGTGCCACGCTTTTTCCCCCGACTCCGAAGGGTCGGTCGAGTGCGCCCACGTGGGCGAGCCGCCCTGTCCCGACATGTGGCTGACGGTGGAGCCTTCGTCGGTGCCGCCCAGCGAGTGCGGGAACTTGACGGCTTACGCGCGACTGAACTGGAACTTCGGCAATGAGCCCACCCGAGCATTCAAAATTTTCAAGGCGCTGCTCGAGTTCGACCTGCAGCCGGGCGTGACCATATCGGGTGCCTATCTGGAGAACATAACGTGCCCGACATCAGCCCCTTACGATTGCCCGGGCGGCTGTTTTTATGTGTCGGGCAACACCGTCAACCTGTGCATCAACGATGCCGACGGCATCACCCTCGATGCCAACACCCGCATCCGGATAGAGTTTAATGGCAACGGCGGCTGCGTGATGAGTGGCAAGGCGCGGCGCGTGACCGTCAAGCGGATAATCCAGAACGTCTCGACCGACGAGTGCCGCCCCGCCATCCACAACATGGGCCTGCTTTGCCCCAAAAAAATCGAGGGTGACATCGCCATGGAGAACGGCTGCTTCGTGGATGCCGTGAGCGTGCACGTCGCGCCCGTGGGCGGGGGGTGCGCTCCCATCAATTTCGTCGCCAACCTGCCCAGCGCCTCGTCTTCCTGCGCGGTGCCATACTCAAAGTGCGTGTGCGAGGGCGTCAGCCAGTATCAGGTCACCCCCGCCAAAAACGACAACCCCCTCAACGGCGTGACCACCTTCGACCTCGCGCTCATCCAAAAGCACATACTTGGGCTGGAAGTCCTGGACAGCCCCTATAAGATGATTGCCGCCGACGCGAACAAGTCAAACAGCGTTACTACAGTAGACATGTCATTGTTAAGGTCGCTTATTTTGGGGCTAGTATCCGAACTGCCTAACAACACCTCGTGGCGGTTTGTGCCCAAGTCTTATGTGTTCCCCAATCCAAGCAACCCTTTCCAAACCACTTTTCCAGAAAATGGAATATATATCCTTCCCACCACCGAAGCCGACTTCGTGGCCATCAAGGTGGGCGACGTCAACCTGAGCGCCCTGACGGGCTGCTCCAACGATTGCGACGCTTTTCAAAAACCCGTCGGCGAGGCCGCGCTCGAAATCCCCGCGAGCGGCCTGCGGGCAGGTGAGCACCGGGCGTTCCCGGTGGTGGCCGCCACAGGCACGCCCCTCGTCGCCTGGCAGATGGCCCTGCGCTTCGACCCCGACGCGCTGGAGCTCGTCGGCCCCGCGCAGGGCGACCTGGGGAGCCTCAACGAGGGCAACTTCGGCCTCACTCGGGCCGGGCAGGGCCTCGTCCGCGCCCTGTGGTTCGCCCAGCCCGGCGAGGAGGCGCCCCTGCAAGCAGGCCAAACCCTGTTCCGCCTCGCCTTCCGGGCCAAGCGCGACATCCCCGACCCGGGCGGGCTTTTGCGCCTCGACGACGAGGCGCTTGCCGGGCTGGGCTGGGGCGAGGCGGGCGATGCCTACGCGCTCCGGCTGAGGGCCGCGCCGGAAACGGAAAGCCGCGAGCAAGCCGGCGACACCCCCCTGTCGGCGACCTGTCGCCCCAACCCCGCCGCCGCCGAGGTCGGCTTCGACCTGACGATGCCGCAAGCGGGCAAGGCACGGCTGTCCATATACGGCGCCTTCGGCACGAGGGTCTTTTTCCGCGAGTACGCATTGGAACAAGGCCCGCACGCGCTGACCGTGCCGCAAGCCGCCGAGTGGCCCGCGGGGGTATATCACTGGGAGCTGCGGCACGGCAAGCAGCGGGCGAAGGGCACCTTCATCCGGCAATGACGGACGCGCCCGCTTCTCAAGTCAGGCGGTGACATCGAGCCACCGCCTGACTCTTCCGACGAATCGCTTTCAAACACGAACCAAGCACACAACTTTTCTCATGAAAAACATCCTACTCCTCTCCATACTCCTCCTCGGGGCGCTCGGCCCCGCCCTCTCCCAAAAGCGCCTCCACGTCAACCACGCCGCTACTGGCCTGAACAACGGCTCCTCCTGGACGGATGCCTACGCCGACCTGCACGCCGCCCTCGCCGCCGCCCAGCCCGGCGACGAGGTGTGGGTGGCCGAGGGCGAGTACAGACCCACCACCGGCACCGCCCGGGACATTTATTTCGACCTCAAGAGCGGCGTGGCGCTCTACGGCGGCTTCGCGGGCGTGGAGACCGACCTCGCGCAGCGCGACTGGCAGGCGCACCCCACCGTGCTGAGCGGCGACATCGGCACGGCGGGCGACAGCACCGACAACTCCTACACCATCCTCTACATGGGGGAGCCGGACAGCCTGACGGTGGTGGACGGGCTGGTGTTTCGCTTCGGACAGGCCGACTATCCGGGCGCCACGGCCGCCGACCTGCCGCGCATGGCGGGCGGCGCGCTGTTCGTCATGGCACGCGACGAGGAGGCCTACTGCACCGTCTCCAACTGCCGCTTCGAGCGCAACTACGCGCGGCTGCACGGCGGGGCGGTGTACGTGGACGGCAGCGGCACGGGGTCGGTGGCCCCGACCTTCCGCGACTGCGTGTTCGAGCGCAACCGCGCAGGGCAGGACGGCGGCGGGCTGTACCGCAACGGCTGCGCCTGGGTGGACAGGATGGACTTCGAGGGCTGCAGGTTTGTGGGCAACCTCGCCGGTCGCAACGGCGGCGGGCTGTTCGTGCTGGATGCCGAGCGGACGGACGTGATTGACGTGTATCGGTGCGAGTTCGCGCAAAACGATGCCGTCTTGGGCGGTGGAGGGGCCACCCTGAGGGTGGGGCGAAACGCCGGAGCGAAAGTAAGGGTGGAAGGATGCAGGTTTGTTGAAAACAAGCACAGTGCTTTGGCAATACAAAATCGCAATTTGCTTTATTTTAAAAAAGCGGCCATTAGCAATTGTACCTTTTTACGAAATGAGGCAAATTCATACTTTGTAACCGACGTTTGGTTTGACAATATTGACCTGACATCGGGAGAAACAGTCGCTTCAATAATTGACAATCGCTTTGAAGAGACAAACTCTGGGAAACCTATATTTGCTGGCTATGATGCCTTATTTGGGGGGAAGATTTACTTCGTAAGAGATTCCATAATAAATTGTGTGTCCGGATTGCCATTTGGGTCAGCAGCAGCAGCAATCTACCAAGAAATTTTTATTGAAAATTCTCACTTTACATCCTTGTTTCATTCAACTTCAGTCAATTATCTTGCATTTCATGTGAAGGTATTAAACTCTTCATGTCAGAATCTTTTTCATACCGAATCTTTTTGTGAGATAACATTAATAAACTCTACTTTTTATGATTGCTCTATGGAAGAACTTTGCTCAAGCAAGCAAAATTCAAAGATTTTTCTTCAGAATAGTATATTCGATGGATTATCATTAAATTCTTTTTATGGAATAGGTGCCAGTATTGGCCCCCCGGAGTACCATATCAGTCATTGTGTCTTAGATACTCTTGATTGTGCTTCATCAATAGGATTCTACCAAGTCTTCTGCGAAAACGTTCAAACCGGCCTCGACCCCATGTTCGTCAACCCCGCCGCCGGCGACTTCCGCCTCCAGGGCTGCTCGCCCCTCGTCAACGCCGGCAACAACCTCCATGCCGCCACCATCCCCACCGACCTCGCCGGCAACCCCCGCATCCAGGACGGCACGGTGGACATCGGCGCCTACGAAACCCCCGCCCTCGCGCTCGCCGCCGAGCCGGACGTCAAGGCCGCCTGCGCGGGCCTGCCCGACGGCGCCATCGCCCTGCCGCTCGTCGGCGAATGCCCGCCCCTCGCCTTCGAGTGGCAGTCCGGCCCCCTCTCCGGCGACTCGCTCTCCGGCCTCGCGCCCGGCACCTACCTGCTCACCGTCACCGACGCCAAGGGCAACTCCCTGACGGCCTCCGTCACCGTGCCCGCCGCCCCCGCGCCCACCCTGCAGGTGGACGGGCAGCCCATCTCCTGCTTCGGCGCCGCCGACGCCATGCTCTCCGTCAGGGCGCTCACCGGGAAGCCCCCCTTCGCCTACCTGTGGTCGCCCACCGGCACCACCGACTCGCTCGACGCGGGCCTCGGCCCCGGCCCGGCCTCCGTCACCGTCACCGACGGCTGGGGCTGCACGGCCACGTTTTCCTTCGACATCCCCGAGCCGGACACCCTGCAGTTCGCCGCCACCGTCACCCGGCCCTCCACCCCCCAGAGCGCCGACGGCGGCATCCTGGTGAACAGCGTGACGGGCGGCACGCCGCCCTACGCCTACCTGTGGGAGCCGGGGGGCGGCATGGAAAGCGTGCTTGCGGGGCTTTCGGAGGGCACTTACGCGCTGACGGTGACGGACGCGCGGGGCTGCGAGGCGGCGTGGACGTTCGAGGTGAAGGCGCTGGTGGGCGTGACGGAGGCGGAGGGCGTGGCGACGCTGGTCATCTGGCCGAACCCGGCGGGGGAGTCGGCGTGGCTGAGGTGGGAGGGGGCGACGCCGTCGGTGCTGGAGATGTACGACGCTCAGGGTCGCTTGGTTCGGTCGGAGCGGGTGTCGCTAGCGGGGGAACGGTGGCGGGTGTCGCTGGGGGGCCTGGCCGCTGGGGCGTACGCGGTGATTTTGCGCGACGGGAGTGGCAAGGCGGTGGGCGCGGGAAGGCTAGTGAGGGTCATTAGGGGGTAATTAGGGGTCATTAGGGGGTAATTAGGGGTCATTAAGGGTAATTAGGGGGTCATTAGGGGTTATTAGGGGTCATTAAGGGTAATTAGGGGGTAATTAGGAGTCATTGGGGGTCATTGGGGGTCATTAAGGGTTATTAGGGGTCATTAAGGGTCATTAGGGGTTATTAGGGGTCATTGGGGTCATTAGGGGTCATTAGGGGGTCATTTTTGATTTAGGCAAACTTCATCAATGCCCCCCCCAATGACCCCCAATGACCTTAATGACCCTAATGACCTTAATGACTCCTAATAACCCCCAATGACCCTTAATGACCTTAATGACTCCTAATAACCCTTAATGACTCCTAATAACCCTTAATGACCCCTAATAACCCTTAATGACTCCTAATAACCCTTAATGACCCCCAATGACCCTTAATGACCCCTAATAACCCTTAATGACTCCTAATGACCCTTAATGACCCCTAATTACCCTTAATTACCCCTAATGACCCCTAATAACCCTTAATGACCCTTAATGACCCTTAATAACCCTTAACAACCCCCACCCCCTTGCCCACGTCGCCAGCCCTCCCTACATTAGCCCTCGCCAAGACGTTGGCGCGCCTAATCCCCTCCCATCACGTTGCCCGGCACGACGGGCGGCACGCTTTAATCTCACCCTGACCGCTGGGCGCGCGTCCTCGCAAACCGACGTTTTTGCGCGACGCCACCGAGAGGCGGCCTTTTTGCCCGGCAGTTTTTTAATCCTCACCGATGCCCCGTTCGGCGGGGCGCGCCGCGTGCTCGAGCGCGGGGCGCACCCTACGGCGACTACCGCGACACGACGCGGAGGCGAGCGGCGGGCCAATCATCCCTTGAGCATCATGCAAACCGTTTTTCATTCATTTTTCAAAAACCTTTTGCCATGCTTGATAAAATTATCTTCCGAAAAAACGCGGGGGGGCGAAACATTGAATCGCCCGGCACCCCATCTCAATCCCTTGCCCCTTTCGGCACGCTCATGGAAAACCCCGTCTCAAGAGCCCTGACACCCTGTTTTGCCCCGCACCGCCTGCTCAAGGCGGTTTTCCCGCTCCTCGGCTGGCTCGTTTTGGCATCAGGCCTGTCGGCACAGACAGGCCCGGCCATCCACCCGCCCTGCGGCTCCCTGCAGATAGAGATAGTGCCGTCGCCGTACGACGGGAGCGCCGACGACCAGCCCCTTTGCTTTCCCTGTTGCGGCCCCACCAACTGCCAGAGAATGCGATACGACGTTTTTTTGAGGGCCGTGCCGCCCGCGCCGGGCGCCTGGTCGAACGGCAACTTCAACATGGGCTACGCCCATTTGGTCGTGAAAGTCAGGCTCAACCTTGTGAAAGGCGCCGTCACGTCCATCAACGAGCCGCTCACCGAGGCGGCGACTTGCCTCGCCGCGTTTTTGGGCAACGGCAACCCCGCCGTCACCTTCGACGCCAAGGAGGGCGAGGCCACCCTTTTGGTGACAAACATGACGGGCGAGGTCACGCCCCTCGTCCCCTTTCAGCAATACCGGACCACCCAGCCGCTCTTTCAGGTCTTCGTGGACGGCTTTCCGGGGGAGGAGTTCGGACTGGAGTGCGCCGAGCTGAGCTACGTCAACGATTTCCATGTGTGCACGAGCCAGCCGGGCTGCATCGGGAACACCGTCTCGACGTTTCCGCCGCCCTCCGTCGCGTCCGCGGCCACCTTGTCCCTCGAGGCCAATTGTGTCAGCCCGCTCTTCATGCTCGTCCCCGTCACGGTGTCCATGCTTCCGCCAAACGTGAATTTCATGGATTTTGCTGTGGAAATCGCTTGCGCGGGCCCCAACGCGCCCCGGATGAACGCCCCCCCGCAAGCGACGGGCTTCAACGGCGGCATCCCGCTCCCGACGGTGCGGGTTTTGGAGATGGAGGACAAGGTCAGGTACCTCTTGCACGCCAGGTACCCGTCGTTTTCGGCATCGGGGCTTCCGGGCGGCACGGTTCTTTTCACCATCCGCGTGCCGAGGCCCGAGGATGCCGGCGAGACGCACACCCTCACGGCCACCCTGAGGCCGGGGCGCGTCCGAAGCGGACAGAGCATCGGCACCGGCCCCAGTTTTCAGTGCCACGCTTTTTCCCCCGACTCCGAAGGGTCGGTCGAGTGCGCCCACGTGGGCGAGCCGCCCTGTCCCGACATGTGGCTGACGGTGGAGCCTTCGTCGGTGCCGCCCAGCGAGTGCGGGAACTTGACGGCTTACGCGCGACTGAACTGGAACTTCGGCAATGAGCCCACCCGAGCATTCAAAATTTTCAAGGCGCTGCTCGAGTTCGACCTGCAGCCGGGCGTGACCATATCGGGTGCCTATCTGGAGAACATAACGTGCCCGACATCAGCCCCTTACGATTGCCCGGGCGGCTGTTTTTATGTGTCGGGCAACACCGTCAACCTGTGCATCAACGATGCCGACGGCATCACCCTCGATGCCAACACCCGCATCCGGATAGAGTTTAATGGCAACGGCGGCTGCGTGATGAGTGGCAAGGCGCGGCGCGTGACCGTCAAGCGGATAATCCAGAACGTCTCGACCGACGAGTGCCGCCCCGCCATCCACAACATGGGCCTGCTTTGCCCCAAAAAAATCGAGGGTGACATCGCCATGGAGAACGGCTGCTTCGTGGATGCCGTGAGCGTGCACGTCGCGCCCGTGGGCGGGGGGTGCGCTCCCATCAATTTCGTCGCCAACCTGCCCAGCGCCTCGTCTTCCTGCGCGGTGCCATACTCAAAGTGCGTGTGCGAGGGCGTCAGCCAGTATCAGGTCACCCCCGCCAAAAACGACAACCCCCTCAACGGCGTGACCACCTTCGACCTCGTGCTCATCCAAAAGCACATACTTGGGCTGGAGCCGCTCAATAGCCCGTATAAAATCATCGCTGCGGACGCGAATAATACGCCTGGGGTGACAACAAATGATATTGTGGAATTGAGAAAGCTAATTTTAGGTATATATCAAGATTTACCCGCTCATACCTCGTGGCGTTTTGTGCCCAAGTCTTATGTGTTTCCCAATCCAAGCAACCCTTTTCAAACCAATTTTCCCGAAAATGGAATATATATCCTTCCCACCACCGAAGCCGACTTCGTGGCCATCAAGGTGGGCGACGTCAACCTGAGCGCCCTGACGGGTTGCTCCAACGATTGCGACGCTTTTCAAAAACCCGTCGGCGAGGCCGCGCTCGAAATCCCCGCGAGCGGCCTGCGGGCAGGTGAGCACCGGGCGTTCCCGGTGGTGGCCGCCAAGGGTGTGCCCCTCGTCGCCTGGCAGATGGCCCTGCGCTTCGACCCCGACGCGCTGGAGCTCGTCGGCCCCGCGCAGGGCGACCTGGGGAGCCTCAACGAGGGCAACTTCGGCCTCACTCGGGCCGGGCAGGGCCTCGTCCGCGCCCTGTGGTTCGCCCAGCCCGGCGAGGAGGCGCCCCTGCAAGCAGGCCAAACCCTGTTCCGCCTCGCCTTCCGGGCCAAGCGCGACATCCCCGACCCGGGCGGGCTTTTGCGCCTCGACGACGAGGCGCTTGCCGGGCTGGGCTGGGGCGAGGCGGGCGATGCCTACGCGCTCCGGCTGAGGGCCGCGCCGGAAACGGAAAGCCGCGAGCAAGCCGGCGACACCCCCCTGTCGGCGACCTGTCGCCCCAACCCCGCCGCCGCCGAGGTCGGCTTCGACCTGACGATGCCGCAAGCGGGCAAGGCACGGCTGTCCATATACGGCGCCTTCGGCACGAGGGTCTTTTTCCGCGAGTACGCATTGGAACAAGGCCCGCACGCGCTGACCGTGCCGCAAGCCGCCGAGTGGCCCGCGGGGGTATATCACTGGGAGCTGCGGCACGGCAAGCAGCGGGCGAAGGGCACCTTCATCCGGCAATGACGGACGCGCCCGCTTCTCAAGTCAGGCGGTGACATCGAGCCACCGCCTGACTCTTCCGACGAATCGCTTTCAAACACGAACCAAGCACACAACTTTTCTCATGAAAAACATCCTACTCCTCTCCATACTCCTCCTCGGGGCGCTCGGCCCCGCCCTCTCCCAAAAGCGCCTCCACGTCAACCACGCCGCTACTGGCCTGAACAACGGCTCCTCCTGGACGGATGCCTACGCCGACCTGCACGCCGCCCTCGCCGCCGCCCAGCCCGGCGACGAGGTGTGGGTGGCCGAGGGCGAGTACAGGCCCACCACCGGCACCGCCCGGGACATTTATTTCGACCTCAAGAGCGGCGTGGCGCTCTACGGCGGCTTCGCGGGCGTGGAGACCGACCTCGCGCAGCGCGACTGGCAGGCGCACCCCACCGTGCTGAGCGGCGACATCGGCACGGCGGGCGACAGCACCGACAACTCCTACACCATCCTCTACATGGGGGAGCCGGACAGCCTGACGGTGGTGGACGGGCTGGTGTTCCGCTTCGGACAGGCCGACTATCCGGGCGCCACGGCCGCCGACCTGCCGCGCATGGCGGGCGGCGCGCTGTTCGTCATGGCACGCGACGAGGAGGCCTACTGCACCGTCTCCAACTGCCGCTTCGAGCGCAACTACGCGCGGCTGCACGGCGGGGCGGTGTACGTGGACGGCAGCGGCACGGGGTCGGTGGCCCCGACCTTCCGCGACTGCGTGTTCGAGCGCAACCGCGCAGGGCAGGACGGCGGCGGGCTGTACCGCAACGGCTGCGCCTGGGTGGACAGGATGGACTTCGAGGGCTGCAGGTTTGTGGGCAACCTCGCCGGTCGCAACGGCGGCGGGCTGTTCGTGCTGGATGCCGAGCGGACGGACGTGATTGACGTGTATCGGTGCGAGTTCGCGCAAAACGATGCCGTCTTGGGCGGTGGAGGGGCCACCCTGAGGGTGGGGCGAAACGCCGGAGCGAAAGTAAGGGTGGAAGGATGCAGGTTTGTTCAGAACGAACGCTGTGGCTTAGTTTTAGATAACAGATTCTTTCTGTTCACCATGTGCGTATGGGTAGACAACTGCTATTTTTATAAAAATAGGGCGAGGGTTCCCGATGGCACCTTTTTTAGCGCATCTGATGTTGGTTTTAATTGTCTTGGCGAAGATGGTGAAAAAATAATTTCAAATAATTTTTTTGAAATAAACAATATGCCTTCCGCTACGAGAATGCAAGGTTCTCTTGGAGATGCAGGAACCGTGTTTATCGAAAAAAACACTTTTCTAAATTGTGTTGCCAATCCTTTTCTGCTTAGCCCTGCTGCCTTTATCGATAAGCTAAGAATTGAACAATCTCATTTTGGATCTATCTATTCAGGAGGAAATTGTGTGATACACAATATGGCAGTTTCATTTTCAAGCATTACCGAAGGAGTAACGGGTGTGATTTTTTTTGATTCAAAAGTATCAAACTCTACTTTTTATGACTGTGCAATAGATAAGCTAGGCGCACCCAATAAAGACTCTAAAATTTATTTCCAAAATACAACTTTCAACAATTGTACTTTCACCAGCTTTTTTGGCAACACCGACGGCAAATACTATCTTCAAAACTGCGTCTTTGACAGCATAGACTGCGCCCCACCCCTCTACCAAGTCTTCTGCGAAAACGTTCAGACCGGCCTCGACCCCATGTTCGTCAACCCCGCCGCCGGCGACTTCCGCCTCCAGGGCTGCTCGCCCCTCGTCAACGCCGGCAACAACCTCCATGCCGCCAACATCCCCACCGACCTCGCCGGCAACCCCCGCATTCAGGACGGCACGGTGGACATCGGCGCCTACGAAACCCCCGCCCTCGCCCTCGCCGCCGAGCCGGAGGTCAAGGCCGCCTGCGCGGGCCTGCCCGACGGCGCCATCGCCCTGCCGCTCGTCGGCGAATGCCCGCCCCTCGCCTTCGAGTGGCAGTCCGGCCCCCTCTCCGGCGACTCGCTCTCCGGCCTCGCGCCCGGCACCTACCTGCTCACCGTCACCGACGCCAAGGGCAACTCCCTGACGGCCTCCGTCACCGTGCCCGCCGCCCCCGCGCCCACCCTGCAGGTGGACGGGCAGCCCATCTCCTGCTTCGGCGCCGCCGACGCCATGCTCTCCGTCAGGGCGCTCACCGGGAAGCCCCCCTTCGCCTACCTGTGGTCGCCCACCGGCACCACCGACTCGGTGGACGCGGGCCTCGGCCCCGGCCCGGCCTCCGTCACCGTCACCGACGGCTGGGGCTGCACGGCCACGTTTTCCTTCGACATCCCCGAGCCGGACACCCTGCAGTTCGCCGCCACCGTCACCCGGCCCTCCACGCCGCAGAGCGCCGACGGCGGCATCGTGGTGAACAGCGTGACGGGCGGCACGCCGCCCTACGCCTACCTGTGGGAGCCGGGCGGCGGCATGGGGAGCGTGCTTGCGGGGCTTTCGGAGGGCACTTACGCGCTGACGGTGACGGACGCGCGGGGCTGTGAGGCGGCGTGGACGTTCGAGGTGAAGGCGCTGGTGGGCGTGACGGAGGCGGAGGGCGTGGCCATGCTGGTCATCTGGCCGAACCCGGCGGGGGAGTCGGCGTGGCTGCGGTGGGAGGGGGCGACGCCTGCCTTGTTGGAGATGTACGACGCTCAGGGTCGGCTGGTTCGGTCGGAGCGGGTGTCGTCGGCGGGCGCGGCGTGGCGGGTGGGTCTGGGTGGCCTGGCCGCGGGGGCGTACGCGGTGGTCTTGCGCGACGGGAGTGGCAAGGCGGTGGGCGCGGGCAGGCTGGTGAGGGTTATTGGGGGTAATTAAGGGTCATTAGGGGTTATTGGGGGTCATTAAGAGGGTAATTAAGGGTCATTAGGGGTCATTGAGGGTCATTGAGGGGTCATTAAGGGTTATTAGGGGTCATTGAGGGTCATTGAGGGGTCATTAAGGGTTATTGGGGGTCATTAAGAGGGTAATTAAGGGTCATTAGGGGTCATTGAGGGTCATTGAGGGGTCATTAAGGGTTATTAGGGGTCATTAAGAGGGTAATTAAGGGTCATTGAGGGTCATTAGGGGCGGGGCAAACGCATCAAAATTTATCCAAAAATGTGCTTTGTTTCCCTTTTTAGGGCTGTCGTTCCGAACGAAGTGAGGAATCTGGCCAAACGAAAAGCGAGTGCTTCTCCGTCATTTGCTTGAGCAGATTCCTCACCGCGTTCGGAATGACATCGTAATGAAGAGTGATTTCTACTTTATTGCAACGATTTTGATGCGTTTGCCTTTGAGTACCGTATGTTAAATTTCCCCACCCCCTTGCCCACGTCGCGGCCCCTCCCTACATTAGCCTTCGCCAAGACGTTGGCGCGCCTAATCCCCCTCCCATCACGTTGCCCGGCACGACGGGCGGCACGCTTTAATCTCACCCTGTGCCCCAAACGCCCCCCGTGGCTTGCGCCGCGTCCGTTTTTGTTTCACCATTTTTTGTCACTTTTTCGTCCGATGAGCAATCCCCGCACCCGTCCCCGCATTTGGCGGCTTGCCGCCCTCCCACCCGTTGTTTTTTGCCTGCTGCTCAAGAGCATGGCCCAAGCGCAGCCCGCCCCCAGCGCAGCCGACGAGCGGGGCATCCCCGTTCATGGCGTCGTGTTCGAGCAAAGGCGCGACGAGGCCGCTGTTGCCGTTGCTCCCGCCAGCGACAGCACTCCCCTCAACGGCGTGAACACCTTCGACCTCGTGCTCATCCAAAAGCACATACTCGGGCTGGAAGTCCTGGACAGCCCCTATAAGATGATTGCCGCCGACGCGAACAAGTCAGATAATGTCACGACGTTTGACATCATTGATTTGCGAAAGCTGATACTTGGCCTTGTCGACACGCTGCCCGGAAACAACACCTCGTGGCGTTTTGTGCCCAAGTCGTATGTGTTCCCCAATCCAAGCAACCCTTTCCAAACCCCGCCCAACCCGCCATTTCCAGAGACAGGAGTTTACACCCTTCCCACCACCGAAGCCGACTTCGTGGCCATCAAGGTGGGCGACGTCAACCTGAGTGCCTTGACGGGCTGCTCCAACGACTGCGACGCTTTTCAAAAACCCGTCGGCGAGGCCGCGCTCGAAATCCCCGCGAGCGGCCTGCGGGCAGGTGAGCACCGGGCGTTCCCGGTGGTGGCCGCCACAGGCAC
>JAHBTU010000001.1:77500-1590138 GCA_019638455.1 Saprospiraceae bacterium | reverse complement strand
GTTTTATGTAGGTATAGGATATCAAGGTCAAATGCCCGCGAATAATATTTTGGCTTTAACAGGCTGTTTTTCGCTTCCTAAAATATCATCCTCTACTAATGATTTTGAACACATAAATTCCATAAACGTGTTTCCTAACCCAACAGTCGAGACGATTCTTATATCAGATATTGACACTAATATTTTTTTTAAGATATCCGTATGCGATATGAATGGGAAGGTAATTATAAATAAGAAAATAGAAGCCGCCCAAGAGAAAATATCGTTGTCTAACTTTCCCTCTGGATTATACACAGTCTGTGTGCATGGCAAAAACCTACAAGTGAACAAAAAAGTAATAAAAATATAGTGCGCTGAACTTTGCATGGTCGCACATGGCTCCTATGCGTCGCCACGTCGTCCATGCCCCCGTTCCATGCAATATCAATCACTACATTCTCTCACATCAAAACTTTCAAAAGCATGAAAAGAACGGTCGATTTCACAGCACTTTTTCTTCTTGGTCTGGCGATTTCAGCCAACCTTGCAAACGCACAAGGCATTTATTTGCACGACCAAGAACCTTGCGGGGTCACTGCCGAGGCGGAAAGGGGCGCCCAAGACCTTCCGGAGGGATACCTGCCAATCTGCACCGACCCCAACCAAATCAAATACGTCCGGGTCGTCGTGCATTTCTTGCTTCCCGGAAAAATCATCAAATTGGATGTGCCGGACTGCGATGCCAACGGGACGATTATCAAGTACATAGGACTGGGCAACTTCACCGAAACCGGCGATGGCTTCACCAATAGCGGGTACAATGGGTATCGAAGAGCGGAGGACATTATCAATCAGACCAATGCGGAATTGGACGACAATGCCCCCCAATGGCGGAGAGCCAACGACCCACTTGTGCAAGACCCGCCGCTGAACATCACCTATCCTGCCAATCCCCCAGAAGTCAAGGTTCGATATCTGCTCACGGGCGTTTATTTTCATCGGGATGAGGCTGCATACTATTTGCAAAAAACGCGCGCTCAGATTCACACTCAGTATGGCGTAAGTCCAACAACCACAATCAACGTTTATTGGGTAGTGTCATTTTATGAGTGATATGTTGTAGTTGTAGACGAACAAATGGAGGTACAGTTCGTGCATTTCATCGGATTTTGAAAAGGATAGCGTTTTTCTGACGAATCGACAAATTCTCTGGCGAAGGGTGTTGTTCCAGCGTTCCACATGAGAAGTTTCCCCGGATTCTTTTCCCACCATCTTGTGTTTGCCTGTATCAATAACCGCGGCGTATGCCTCCCAAAAATCGCTGAACGTTCGGCATTTTCGATATTCAGGCGGAATCAGTTCCCAAAACCGCCGACAAGATTGTTCGCTTCGGTCGCCGATGAAAAAAGAGACAATTTGACGTGTTCTGCGGCAAAGTGCTATCCAAACCCAGCGTTTAAAGTCTTTGCAATAGACAAAAGACCATAATTCATCCAGTTCGAGAACGTCTTTTTTCTTGGCCGGAAGCAACGTGGTCACGATGTCGGGAAGGGACTGCGCTTTTTTTTTATCCACCTCAGAGCCGTTTGGTGACTGATGCCAAAGGTTCTGGCAAGACCCCGTGACGAACTGCGTTCTTGGGCCGCCCTGACGACCATTTCTTTAAATTCCTCGCTTTTCCGAAGCGTTTGAAACACCCCGCCGAAGCCGCAAGCCTTGCATTTGTACTTCGGATTGCCTGATGCGTTCGACCCGTTTTTCACAATGTGTTCAGAGCCACATTTATGGCAGCATTTTACATCTAATACCATTTCATAAAGTTTGACGCAAAAATACCAAATCACCCCCAAAATGACACTACCCGTTTATTACACGCCCAATGGTGGCTGGTCTGGAATAGCCAATGCCATTGGCGGCGGGTCAAAATATGTGTTCAACAACGACTATCTCGCGTATATCAAGCCCGGCTGTCGGAATTGGTCTTTGACTTACTCTGGTTCACTACTCAATCACGAAATAGGGCATACGCTTAGTTTGAGCCATACTTGGAATGAAGAAGACGGTTGTGCCGATACACCACTGGGGTACCTGTACGACAAATGGAACAATGGGGTCTGTACGCTGAATCAGCGTGCCAATTGCTGGGCTAAGGACCCCTCCATACCCACTTGCCCGACCAGTATGGGAGGCAAGCCTTGCGACACGCCGAACGGGTTGTGGTTCAAAATATCCAACAACATGATGGACTACAATCAGTACGCGCCGCATGCTGTCACGGAATGCCAAATCGCCCGAATAAACGCAGACTTAGGCAGTACAGGCAACATGTTCGTGCATTCTTGCAACGGCTGCATGCCTTCTGCTGCGTTCTTCCAACTGCCCGATGTCTATCATATATGTTCTTCGCCATTGCCGAGTGGCGCCTTATTTCTAAACGGGACTGCCTCTTTCAACGAGAACAGGTGGCTGATTGATATTTGCGAGGTTGACCCCGCCAACCCGGGCGTGTGCATCGGCAACAACATCAACACGGGTTGGAACATCGGCGAGATTGGGAAAGTAAACCTGCTGAATTTCTATACCTTTCAGGTCAACAAACACTACCGGGTAAAACTCATCGTGGACAACTCGGAATGCCCGCCCAGCAGCGAGTTCGTCAAGGTCATAGAAGTGAAAGGCTGTATCGAGCCAGAATACCCCGACGACCCATCCATAGAGTTTGCCGCCACCAATCCGTTTGGCGACCATCTGACCGTGTTTTACACGGTGAACGCTCCCGGCAGCCTTCAAGTTCGGCTGCTCAACGTCAGCACAGGAGCCATTTCCACGTTGCTCCCGGCGACGGAAATGGAGCCGGGCGAGTACCAGTTGAGCCACGGGTAGTGTCATTTTATGAGTGATATGTTGTAGTTGTAGACGAACAAATGGAGGTACAGTTCGTGCATTTCATCGGATTTTGAAAAGGATAGCGTTTTTCTGACGAATCGACAAATTCTCTGGCGAAGGGTGTTGTTCCAGCGTTCCACATGAGAAGTTTCCCCGGATTCTTTTCCCACCATCTTGTGTTTGCCTGTATCAATAACCGCGGCGTATGCCTCCCAAAAATCGCTGAACGTTCGGCATTTTCGATATTCAGGCGGAATCAGTTCCCAAAACCGCCGACAAGATTGTTCGCTTCGGTCGCCGATGAAAAAAGAGACAATTTGACGTGTTCTGCGGCAAAGTGCTATCCAAACCCAGCGTTTAAAGTCTTTGCAATAGACAAAAGACCATAATTCATCCAGTTCGAGAACGTCTTTTTTCTTGGCCGGAAGCAACGTGGTCACGATGTCGGGAAGGGACTGCGCTTTTTTTTTATCCACCTCAGAGCCGTTTGGTGACTGATGCCAAAGGTTCTGGCAAGACCCCGTGACGAACTGCGTTCTTGGGCCGCCCTGACGACCATTTCTTTAAATTCCTCGCTTTTCCGAAGCGTTTGAAACACCCCGCCGAAGCCGCAAGCCTTGCATTTGTACTTCGGATTGCCTGATGCGTTCGACCCGTTTTTCACAATGTGTTCAGAGCCACATTTATGGCAGCATTTTACATCTAATACCATTTCATAAAGTTTGACGCAAAAATACCAAATCACCCCCAAAATGACACTACCGAGCCACGAAAGCGGGGCGATAGCCTCCGGCACCTATTCAGTTCAGATGCTCTTCAACAGCCAACTTTTTGCCAAAACCATCATCAAGCCATGAGAGCACTTGTCGCATTCCTCACAAGTTGCTGCGTGGGGATTTTATCCGCTCAACAGCAACCGCAATTCGTCATGCCTCTATGGTTTGAGGACAGCCTCGGCAACAGGGATACTGTGTGGGTAGGTGGCGACCCAAACGCCTCGAGCCAGAACATGAACCCACAGTTTGGCGAAGTGGCTATTGCAACGCCCTTTGACAGTGTGTTTGAAGTGCGGGCGGTACATGGAGATGACACCGACTGGGAGACCTCAAAAATCATCGTTGAGCGCAACACTTCCCTTAGCCAATGTTATCTCCCCGCCCGCACAAGGCTCATGATACACGCAAAATACCCTCCTGTGAAGATTTCATGGGACACGACAATACTTGCGAGCAACTATCCTTGCAACATCAACACGATATTGACACCTGACCAGTATGTGTTCTTGTTGCAAAACTGGTATGAGGCAAGGATTATCTACTGCATGATGACCAAAGAGAGCATCGAGATTGATGATTTGTTTCCCATCCCTCCGCCCGACCAGTTGGAGCATCCATTCGAAGTGCAAGGGCAAGGAGTGCAGGTGTTGCCGGGGCTATGGTTCACCGGTTTTTGGGATTTTCCGCACTGCTACACCACCCTGCCCGTATCGGAGATTGAGTTGCAGGAGCAGATTGTGGTGTCACCCAATCCTGTCAGCAATCACCTTAGGCTATCTAATCAATCCGAATTTGAATTGGTGATGGTCAGGATAATCGGTCTGTCCGGTCAAACGGTCTATACTTCTCCCAATAAAAACAAGGGTGAATGGATGGATATTCCTATGGACGGAGTGAGGACTGGATTTTACATTGTTCAGACTGTGCTGGAAAATGGCAGGACGGTGACGAAAAAAATAATAAAAGAATAGTGCATGGAACTTTGCTTCCCCGCCCATGCCCGCTATACGCGTGCACGGCGGGGAAGCCACCGATGGCAGAAACAGAAAAACAAATGTCAAGAGCACAGACCACCAGGTTAATCTGAAAAGTAACTGGTTAGCCTGATTTTCATATCTATCAGGGGATTGAAAAAAGTTTAATTTTGAGTTCCAATGGAACTACCCAATGACATAGCAAGTTGCCACCGGATAATACTGGAATTGGTATCAATTATTGGTAGTGTCATTTTGGGGGTGATTTGGTATTTTTGCGTCAAACTTTATGAAATGGTATTAGATGTAAAATGCTGCCATAAATGTGGCTCTGAACACATTGTGAAAAACGGGTCGAACGCATCAGGCAATCCGAAGTACAAATGCAAGGCTTGCGGCTTCGGCGGGGTGTTTCAAACGCTTCGGAAAAGCGAGGAATTTAAAGAAATGGTCGTCAGGGCGGCCCAAGAACGCAGTTCGTCACGGGGTCTTGCCAGAACCTTTGGCATCAGTCACCAAACGGCTCTGAGGTGGATAAAAAAAAAGCGCAGTCCCTTCCCGACATCGTGACCACGTTGCTTCCGGCCAAGAAAAAAGACGTTCTCGAACTGGATGAATTATGGTCTTTTGTCTATTGCAAAGACTTTAAACGCTGGGTTTGGATAGCACTTTGCCGCAGAACACGTCAAATTGTCTCTTTTTTCATCGGCGACCGAAGCGAACAATCTTGTCGGCGGTTTTGGGAACTGATTCCGCCTGAATATCGAAAATGCCGAACGTTCAGCGATTTTTGGGAGGCATACGCCGCGGTTATTGATACAGGCAAACACAAGATGGTGGGAAAAGAATCCGGGGAAACTTCTCATGTGGAACGCTGGAACAACACCCTTCGCCAGAGAATTTGTCGATTCGTCAGAAAAACGCTATCCTTTTCAAAATCCGATGAAATGCACGAACTGTACCTCCATTTGTTCGTCTACAACTACAACATATCACTCATAAAATGACACTACCCAATTATTGAAGGCTTCAAGCCTCAATTAGATGGGTATGTACAACAGATTGAAGCACAAAGCAATCAGATTGAAGCACAAAGCAATCAGATTGGTCAATTGGAGTTTCGGGTGAAAGAATTGGAGTCTCAATTACATCAGAACAGCCGCAACTCAAATTATCCGTCCTCGATGGACAAGTATAAGCCCAAGCCCGCATTTCCTCGGAAGAAGGGCGGCAAGGTTGGGGGCAAAAAAGGCCATGATGGGGGCACACTTAAGATGGTGTCATCACCGGATGTGATAAAAACGCACACACCTGAAGTCTGTATCCGATGCGGTCAGATACATGGAGCAGAAGAATTGATGGTTCGCGCCCGTCGTCAGGTTTTCGACATACCCCCGCCGCGTATTGAAGTGACAGAGCATCAGGTTTTGGACTGGGTTTGCAGTGGTTGTAAGACCCTGAATCAGGGCCAGTTCCCGCAAGATGTCTGCTCCAACACACAATATGGCCTTCGGCTGGTGGCGATGAGTGCGCTGTTCAACAACGGCTACAATATCCCGCGCAACAAGGTTCAATCGATCTTTAGCGACTTGTATGGCGTAACCCTCAACGGGCAGACGTTACAAGCCCAGAACGAATTCGCTTACGGATGTTTGGCAGGGGACGAGGCGCATATCAAGACGCAGTTGCTGCAAAGCAAGGCCGTTCACTATGACGAAACTGGCTTTTATGTGGGCAAAGAGCGGTTCTGGGAACATGTGGCAAGCAATAAACACTACACAGCCTTGTTTGTACACCCACAGCGGGGCGCAGCAGCCCACGATGCCGATATTTCCATATTGCCGTCGTTTCATAACTGGGCGGTCCATGATTGTTGGTCCACTTACTTCAACTTTACAGGGTGCCGACATGCCGTTTGTGGGGCGCACCTGCTCCGGGAATTTGCCGGACTTGTAGAATCAGGCAGCACATGGGCCCAGAATTTTCATGCCTTTTTACTTGACCTGTACGAGCGTTCCGACAAAGGCAGGGCTACAGTCCTGGCAAGCGAACGGCCCGGGGTCATCCAAAAGTATCAAGATTTGCTACAACAGGCAGATAAAGAAGAACCGCCGCCGATCTCCCGCCAAGTCGGGACAGGCAAAAAACCGCGTGGAAAACCAAAGAAAACCAAAGGCCGAAACCTGTTTGACCGCCTGAGCAAATATCAGAACGCCGTGCTCGCTTTCGCTTTTAATACAGAAGTGCCCTTCTCCAACAATCAGGCAGAAAGGGACATCAGGCCCACCAAAACCAAAATGAAGGTCAGTGGATGCTTCCGTACGCAGTACGGAGCGGAAATCTATGCTCGTATCCAATCTTTTATCTCCACCGTCCGAAGGTAGTGTCATTTTGGGGGTGATTTGGTATTTTTGCGTCAAACTTTATGAAATGGTATTAGATGTAAAATGCTGCCATAAATGTGGCTCTGAACACATTGTGAAAAACGGGTCGAACGCATCAGGCAATCCGAAGTACAAATGCAAGGCTTGCGGCTTCGGCGGGGTGTTTCAAACGCTTCGGAAAAGCGAGGAATTTAAAGAAATGGTCGTCAGGGCGGCCCAAGAACGCAGTTCGTCACGGGGTCTTGCCAGAACCTTTGGCATCAGTCACCAAACGGCTCTGAGGTGGATAAAAAAAAAGCGCAGTCCCTTCCCGACATCGTGACCACGTTGCTTCCGGCCAAGAAAAAAGACGTTCTCGAACTGGATGAATTATGGTCTTTTGTCTATTGCAAAGACTTTAAACGCTGGGTTTGGATAGCACTTTGCCGCAGAACACGTCAAATTGTCTCTTTTTTCATCGGCGACCGAAGCGAACAATCTTGTCGGCGGTTTTGGGAACTGATTCCGCCTGAATATCGAAAATGCCGAACGTTCAGCGATTTTTGGGAGGCATACGCCGCGGTTATTGATACAGGCAAACACAAGATGGTGGGAAAAGAATCCGGGGAAACTTCTCATGTGGAACGCTGGAACAACACCCTTCGCCAGAGAATTTGTCGATTCGTCAGAAAAACGCTATCCTTTTCAAAATCCGATGAAATGCACGAACTGTACCTCCATTTGTTCGTCTACAACTACAACATATCACTCATAAAATGACACTACCCGTCCGAAAACTCCAATTCAATCCTTTCAATGAACTTTATACCGTGTTATCTGGCGGTATCCCAGAGTACAGGATCGCCGGAGGCTAACCAGTTACTCTGAAAAAATATTTGATTGAAAAAAACGAAGTTTCCTACATCTGTGGGTTCGGTCTGAAGGGCCTTTTAAAAAGAGGCATTTTTGACCTATCGAAAAAATCCCGAACATGCTAATACTATCATTTATCACCCAACAATTTTTTATATGAAAAGAACATTCGAATTCCTGTCACAATCGGGCTTATCTACATCCGTGCGGTTGCTACTGTTTTTAGCCATAATGCCCATGCAGACAAGGGAGGCGTTGGCTCAGGACACGACGCTGGCCCGGATACCTCAAGTCGAGCTCATTCCCGTACAACAGCGCGAGGCCTTGGATCATTACATTGAAAAAGCGTGGATATCCGGGAACCTGCAAATGAAAGCGTTCGACGGCGCTAGGGAATTGGTGTTGAGTTTTGGTGAGAACGCACTTGTAAGCGTTTCGCCCAACCAGCGGTATTTTACGGTAGCAAAACCGGTGGCCAGCCCAAAGGGCGGGACGATGGCCTACGATGTCGAGTTGCGCGATGTGTCCAATTCCGTGCTCGCCAAGGGGCGAATGCCGTCACTGGGCAGCGACGGTGAAGAGGCTCACGACGATTTCGTGCCCACCGATGATGGCCTTGGTATTTTGCACCAGGCTCATCTGGCACTTTCCGGTGGTTTACACTTCGTCTTCCTGAAACGAAAAAGCAGTTCTCTGTTGCGGCAATTCGAGGTGGATAAAACAGCATTTTGGAACGGCAACCTTTCTTACGAGCCAACGCAAAAAATGTTTGTGGCCACATACGAAGGCCACATGCCCGGCACCAAGATATCCCAAACCCACGTGCAGTGCTACTCACCCAACGGAACGCTCCATTGGGAAACCGTGCTTGACAGCCAACATGTAATATCACCGCTGTTCATCTCGGCCTTCGACGGAACAATAGCGTTTGTGTGTCGTAATGTGCGCGATCGCACACATAACAACTTATTTATTTTCAAAAAAAATGGCAAGTTAATTCGACTGCTCCCGGTGTACCATATTGGGTCATATGAACTTGCTCATTTTCGATTAATTAAAGGAATACAGTACTTTCTCTGTTCTTCTGGTGTAGAGTACTATTATATTGTTAATACGGACAGTTGCACTATCATTAACTACCAGACCCAAGCCAAGGAGGGGACAAGAGTCATGGGGCTATCTCCATACCGCGAATCAATCATCACAACGTACTACACGCTTTACACACGGCCTGGCCCAAACAATACTAAAGAGCCTTATCCCAAGGAACAAGGCTTGGGTATAATGGATTTATATGGACAAATTATCTATGTTCCGCTTAATCTGACTGGCCTTCCTTTCCTATACTATACTGAGGATGGTTTGTTTTTGCGAGAGCAAGTCGGATTTGGTTTGAATCCTCAAAATAATTTCTACAAAGTCGAAATAAAATGAATAATATGCAAAACTTACTACCCTGTGTGCTTATGCTAACCGCACAGATTGCGTTTGCCCAATACCCGCTATTGCCCCAAGACCAACAACATTACATCAACGGAACCGTTGGCGAAGAGCGGCAAGGCCGCCAAAGGTATCATTATGGACTGGACATGGCCGCGCCTGATGGCACTCCTGTATATTCAATCGAAGCAGGAACGATCAGAAAGTTAGGTGCAAGTGTCGCTATAGGGCATTATGGTTATGTACATGTCGTCAATTGTCCGTACGCTAATGGAGAGATGGTGCAAGCAAATGTACTGATTGGGTACATACAAGGCGGACAGAGACACATACACCTCCAACAAAGTACCAATGACTTAGCAGACATAACTGGCTTCGAAGAACAAGACGGGGTAGTGTCATTTTATGAGTGATAGGTTATAGTTGTGGACGAACAAATGGAGGTACAGTTGGTGCATTTCATCGGATTTTGAAAAGGATAGTGTTTTTCTGACGAAGCGACAAATTCTTTGGCGAAGGGTGTTGTTCCATCGTTCCACATGGGCAGTTTCTCCGGATTCTTTTCCGACCATCTTGTGTTTGCCGGTGTCAACTACCGCTGCATATGCCTCCCAAAAATCGCTGAACGTTCGGCATTTTCGATAATCGGGCGGGACCAGTTCCCAAAACCGCCGACAAGATTGCTCGCTACGGTCGCCGATGAAAAAAGAGACAATTTGACGTGTTCTGCGGCAAAGTGCTATCCAAACCCAGCGTTTGAAGTCTTTGCAATAGACAAAAGACCATAATTCATCCAGTTCGAGAACGTCTTTTTTCTTGGCCGGAAGCAGGGTGGTCACGATGTCGGGAAGGGACTGCGCTTTTTTTTTATCCACCGCAGAGCCGTTTGGTGACTGATGCCAAAGGTTCTGGCTATGCCCCGTGACGAACTGCGTTCCTGGGCCGCCTTGACGACCATTTCTTTAAATTCCTCGCTTTTCCGAAGCGTTTGAAACACCCCGCCGAACCCGCAAGCCTTGCATTTGTACTTCGGGTTGCCTGATGCGTTCGACCCGTTTTTCACAATTTGTTCAGAGCCACATTTATGGCAGTATTTTACATCAAAAACCATTTCATAAAATTTGACGCAAAAATATCAAATCACCCCCAAAATGACACTACCCAAGACGGAACCCCGTGGATCAACCCGATCGGGCAACTCAACCCGGTCGCGGTCGATGCCGTGGCGCCCGACATTGATGAAGCGCGGCTCTACCGCCAGGGCAACAACAACGGCGCGCACGTTACCGATTTTCCGACTTTGTTCGGACGCATCGACATTCGGGTAAATGTGGAAGATGCCCGTATCAACGCCGACGGCTCGGGCAACGTATTTGGCGTTGCCCCGTACACCATCAACTGGGAGGTGCTTGACCTGGCCGGCACGGTGCTACAGGCTTACGACGGCCTTTCCTTCGCCAACGTTCCGACCAATGCCTCCGCGCCGATCGTGCACGGCCCCAACGCGAACTGGGCGACACCAAACTTCGAGTACTGGATTACCAATGATGCCTTCAACGCGCCTTACGACAAATACTGGAACACGCTACAGCAGCAGGGAGAGGCGTACAGCGCTTCGGCAGCCTGCCCGGAACAGGCTTTGTTGCCCGAAGGCCAACGGGTAAGGGTGCGGGTGAACGCCTGTGATTTTTCCAACAACTGCGACCGGGAATTGCTCCCCAATGCCATGGGCAGTTACACGATAGACAACTTCAAGCCCTATTTGAAAAAAGTAACAGTCAAATACGGCGCGACGACGGTGTACGAGGGAATCTGGAACTGTACCACTGCCTGCGCCAACGGATTGCATTTCAACGAAGCCGTGCATGAAAAGTTGCTGGTCGAGGATGTGCCGAACGGGTTTGCCATCATCGCCGAGGCCTCCGAGGCGTTGAGCCAACTGACGCTGACGATCCCGTCGCTCGGACTGGGCAACCTGACAGCATCGGGCATCTCAGCCGACCAACGCACCTTTACGTTTGTCACCGGAGCGATTGCGCCTGCCCAGTTCCAATACGCGGCCGACCGTGCCCTTAGTTTTTCGGGGCAGGACAACAATGGCAACTCGCTGATGGCGCTGCAAACCTTTAAAAACGCGGCCTGCGTGACCATCCCGACCCGCACGGGCAACACGCTCTGGTCGAATCCGTCGAACGTACCGTTCAACGGCGACATGACGCACGTGCTGCCGCTTTGCCCCCAGATTTCATTCTATGCCGGGGTGGTTCTGCATCATCCCACAGGCTGCAATTCCACCGACGGATCGATCCGGCTTCTGACTACGGGCGGCGTTCAGCCCCCAAGTGTTTTTCCCAACTATACTTACAGCAGCCACTGGGAGGATGAACAGGGCAATGTGCTCGTGCCATCGGGGCAATTCCTGACCGACCTTGGCCCGGGTCCCTATTGCCAAATCCTTACCGATCCATACGGCTGCAGAGGCCGAGACTGCAAGGAACTGACGGCCCAGCATTACCCCGATATTTACGAATCCGTCACCCCGGCCTGCCTGGGCGGCGGCAACGTCGGCTCGGTCGAGGTGTACGCCATCGATCAATCCGGGGGAACCTATACCTTCGATTGGAGCACCGGGCACCACACGGCCTTCGACTACTATTCCACGATCACCAACCTTGCCCCGGGCACTTACGGTGTGACCATCTCGTCGGATGAGGCAAGTTGCACGGTGGTGAGGACTTAGACCATGTTCAAAAATTATTTGTTTTAAAAAACATGGGAATCGGTGCGTAATTTTGAGTTGACCAAAACTTAAAAATTATGCAAACGCAGTTTACTGAGTTGACCGATTCCCAATGGGAAGTTCTGAAAGAAGTTTTGCCCTACCAAAGGAAACGCAAACATAATTTGCGAGCCGTCGTGAACGGCATTTTGTACTTGCACCGGACAGGCGGCCAGTGGCGCAACCTGCCCGCTGTTTTTCCGCCTTGGAAGAGCGTGTACTATTATTTTCATCGGTGGTCGCGCCAGGGTGTTTGGCAAACGGTGAACGACTGGGTGGCCGAACTGGAGCGGCTTTTTTGGGGCAAGGAGGTCAGCGCAAGCCTTGTCTGCATTGACAGCCAATCTGTTAAGGCAGCGCCTTTTGTCCACGAAGAAAGGGGCGTTGACGGCAACAAGAAAGTGAACGGACGCAAGCGGCACATCCTGGTGGACACTTTGGGTCTCGTCATTGGTGTGGTGGTCAGTGCCGCCAACAAGCCCGACGGTCAAATGGGCATTCAATTGTTGAAACAATGCTCGGCCCACTTTGGCCGGTTGAAAAAGATTCTGGTGGACGGGGTTTACGCCGGCGCTTTCAGCGAGTTTGCCGCCTCCGAACTCGGCGTGGAGGTGGAGATATCTTCACGTCCGCCAACCTCCAAGGGCTTTGTGCCCATCAAAAAACGCTGGGTCAACGAACGGACTTTCGGCTGGTTCAATTTCTTCCGACGATTGGATAAAGACCATGAAAAAACAACAAAAAGTTCGGAATCCATGATATTGCTGGCGAACATTCAAGTGATTTTAGGGCGAATGGCCGCTTGACAAAAAGTTGTTCTGCACTAACCCCACCTCACTAACCAAAAATTTTTGAACATGCTCTTATACCGTTCCGACCATTCAGCCTCCGGCCCCGCTGGCCGTGATCTCCACCAGCCTCCAACCATGTTCTGGACAAAACAACGGGCAGATCAATCTGACGGTAAGCGGCGGCATACCCCCGTATACTTACGCCTGGAGCGATGCGCCCCCAAACGGAGTGACGAACACCCGAACCCAACTCATGGCGGGAAACTACGTCTCCACGGTCATCGATTACTGCGGGGCAAAGGTGGTAACCACCATACCGCTGACCCCGATGCAAGTCAACGCCTTTACCCTCACCCCCGCATGTCAAAATCAGGGAACCGGCGCTATTCTGGTCGCCAACGGCAACCCTGGTTATACTTACTACTGGAATACCAACCCGACGCAGACAGCCGCCAGCGTGCAAAACCTGCGCAGCGGAAACATATGCGTCACCGTAACCGATAACCGGGGGTGCAAGTTGACGCGATGTGGCGAGTTGCGCAACAAGGAATACCAAATTGTCGAGGAAAACCGGCCATGCGAAGGCTTTAACGACGGCTCGCTCAAACTGAAGGCCTATAACCCGCTGGCCGAACTGGTTCAAATAACGCTGGACGGTCAGGCACAGCCCCTGCTGGACCCCTTCGCCACAGAAATAAGCCATCTGGTGCCCAACCTGTCGTCGGGCGGCAACTATTCCCTTGTGGTGACCATCGGTGCTTGTTCGTACACCTATCCATTTATTATGCAGCACAAGCCGGTAAGCAATGTTTTTGACCATTATACAAATGGCATCTGCTATTACGACGTGTACTGCGGCCCGAATTTCGTCGCCGACGACGGCTATCAGCAGCCCCCTTGGATGAACTTCAGCGACGTCAATGGCGGGTGGCTTACGAGATGCTCAGTAAATACCTATTGTGGCAACACCGAAGTGGACGATATCAAGTATTCAAAAAAATGGGTAAAAGCCTTTATCTATTATCAGATCCTGCTCGATGCCCTAGTAAATTCGCCCCATTCCTCGGACTACATCAATGCGCTGATTGATTTCTATAACAACAAGGGCCTGAAATACTGCGACAAGGTGCGCTATTGCCCGGCCAACTTGAAGATTACCTCCACCTTTCCCGGAACGCACGGGCAGGCTATCAGCTCGGGGAATTGCTGGAGCCTGGACTGCAACTGGCCCGTCGGCGACGAATCGTTCTGTGTGCCCGGCGTGGTGCCCAATTATTTCTACTCAAGCGGCAACCCAATCAACCCGAGCCTTCCACCGGTGTACTTGTGCGAACCGCGGACATACAGCCTGTACCAACTGATCAACTGGAAGGCCGACCTGCTGGCGACCTACCCGAACTTCCTCGGCTCGGAATTGCATGGTCTTGTCACGCAATGGGAATCCGTGGAGCCGGTCGACCCGCGAATCTATTGCGCCAGTGTGGCCTTCTGTCTGACCGACTTCAAGGTACTGTACAATAACGTCGAGTCGATAGACTGTTCGCCCTGCCCCTCGCCATCCTATGTATACTCGTATGGCGAGCCAGCCCCCGATCCTTGCTCCCCGTACGAAACTTCCGCACTGACCAAGGTTTATTGCAAGGGTTCATTAATCTCGAACTCAGGCTGCTCATGCTGCCTGTTCCCGGTAACATTGGTACATGGGTTTCCGGGCCAACTTTTCTTCGCGCCCCCGCCCAACGACGGGCTGCCGCCCATCCGAACGGATCACGGGCTGCCGGATCGCGCCGATGAGTTCGTCAATTTCGGCGAAGCGTATGCCGACGGCACGCTTGTCCCCAAAGGGTTGTTCAAAAATCGGCAAGGAAAGGGCCTTTATTACGATTATTTCCCTCATAACGCTTCGGCCGAACGCGAAACAATCCCCAACGTCAAGTTTAGCCTCGAAGACGTGGACAATAACAGTCTGGCTTATGTCAGCAAGGAGGATGGTGTACCAATATACTATCTGAACTACGAAGATACTATACAAGACTGGGCCGTTCCGATTGGATCGAACGGGTTTTTGGATGTCAGCCACTTGTCGAGGGAAGGCATGCAACTGGTAGTAGCCGGTCGGTTCATGGGCACGCTCATCTTCGGCGACCAGCAGGTTGCGAATGCGCCCTCAATTAGCGCGTTCGTGCTCCGTGTTTCTAATGCTAGCAGCCTAACCGCCACCCGCACGGTTACGAACTTCGATGGGAACTTTCCGCTTATGTTTGAACGCTCGGGTGGTGATCTGCTGATCTCCGGCCGGACAGGCACTTCCGCCTTGGGCACCGATGGACAAGCGGCAATCATCGGCAGTCAACCCGGTCAGTATTTTACGTTGCGGGATCAGATGAATGCCTCTGTTTATCAGTACCAATCAAACACTCTAAATGTCTCGTCGGGTATGACCCTTTTGAAAACGGCTTATTCTCATGCGAGCGGCAATCGCGCTTACTTGTTTGCAGGAGCGGGTGCCGCACAGGTTAATTCCCAGACCATCGCACAGCCGACTGCCAACCAACTGACCCTCCTCAACCTAGCACCTGCCGGCACGCTGGTCTGGGCCAATACGGTGAACATCTCTTCCTACAATGTTGCGGAACTAGACCTTACCGAAGGTGGTGACGGAAGTTTTTTTCTCGGCCTCACTTTCACGGACACCCTGACGGCGAGCGGTCAACTCGCTGTCAGTACAGGTGGCAAGGATGTGGCCATCCTCAGGTATGGGCTCAACGGCGCACTAACGGGCATTCAGAGTTTCGGCAGTAAGGATGACGAGGAAGTGAAGCGATGCGTATTTTCGGGGGGCAATATCTACTTCGGGGGCAATTACCGTGGCTTAACCTTCGAGCGTCTTATAGGTAGCAATATCTATCAAAACTATCCAAGCGATTCGGTATACAGTAAGGCTTACATCACTTTTCTGCCAACCTACATGTTTGAAGATTCGACCGGTCACCGCCTCATTGTCAATTCTCCCAGAAAACCCGTGGCAACTTCTATGGAGGTACGAGCCCACCCGAATCCATTCACAGACAAAATTCAGGTGTCGCTGCACAGCAACGTTGTGGCCGAACACACAGTACAGTTGGTGAACGCTCTCGGCATGGCGGTCTGGCAGCGGAGAGTCACGGTGGCCGAAGGTCAAAATGTATTTGCCATCAACGACCTGCAAACCTTGCCTACCGGTTTATACGTCCTACGCATCCTTTCTGCCGAAGGTCCGATTTACATACATAAAATGCAGAAACAGTAACCGACGCTGATTGGGCAGCAAACCTGCCTCGTGCCTCGGTCAAGAAAAAACACAAAACCGGGCCCGCTACAACCTCTGTTTGCGTCGTCTACCCTGAGTATCCCGGTTCAAAAATATGAATTTTCAGTTTAGCCTCCGCTTGAATAAATAATTCTGCCATCAATGCACTCACGCCCATGCCTCCTAAACGTCGGCACGGCGTGAGTGCCACCGATAGCGGCAAACAGAAGTAAAAGCACAATTCGTTCACATTCTAAATCAACCGATTATGCAACGATTCATTTTTCTTACTTCGCTATTGGTATTTTTTGGGCTTGGCCTTTCGGCCCAAAACCAGATTCTGGTCAACATCGTCAACCAACAGCAGTTCGGCGCTCCCAACGCTTACTACTGGGGAGCGTCCGCTCTGGACGCATCCGGCAACTACTACACGGTCGGGCACACGAGCGCGAGCGGCACGGCGGCATCTCTCCTGCTCGTGAAACAGGGCGCAGACGGAGAGGTCGCATGGCAGCAGACGTTCACCCCCTCTCCCGGCACGAACTGCTACGGGATCGGACTGACCACAGATGCGAATGGCAACATATACGTTATCGGCGCGAGCAAAGGCTCGACCGGCGGCTTCGATTTCGTGGCGCTGAAATACGCTTCGACGGGGACGAAACTCTGGCACCAAGTGCTGGCCGGCACGTCCAACGGGGACGATATTCCCACGGGCATCGTGTGCAGCCCTGCCGGCACACAAGTGTATGTGACGGGCGCAAGGAGCGGCAGCGGAGGGCAGTACGACTATTGGACGCACTGCCTCAACGGCTCCAACGGCAGCGTTGTCTGGTCGGCCGTGTACGATTACGCCGGACTTAACGACGCCCCGGCGGCGTTGAGGCTTGACGGCTTTGGCAACCCGGTCGTCACGGGCGTGAGCGCGGCCTCCGACCTGAACTGGGAACTGGCGACCGTCAAATACAACGCTTCCAACGGCCAGCAGTTGAGCGCGAACCGAGTTTCCAACAACGGCATCGGCCTCTACCTCCCTTCCGGCCTTGATTTGGACGGGAGCGGGAACATGTACGTGACCGGGACAACGGCGACAAGCCTGACCGAGTTCGACATAAAAACGGTTCGGGTCAACAGCGATTTCACGCTCGGCTGGCAAAAGACCTTCGACGCGCCCTCCACACTTGACAGTGCGACACAAGTAAAAGTGACGGCTGCCGGAGATGTATATGTTTCGGGCTTTTACAGGCGCGGTCAGCAGGGTGTCGAGGGCGTGCTGCTCAAATACGATGCATCGGGCGACCTGAAATGGAAAAAAGTGCGCACCAACAGCACTGTAACTGCACAGTGCCGTCCGCACAGGCTGACCCTTGACGCTTCTGGCAACGCCTTTGTGGCATACGAAATCACGGACGGCGAAAAGGCGAACATTGCCGTCGTACAGTACACTTCATCGGGCGAGGTCAAATGGGAGCGGACAACCGCCCGCGTCGAAGGGCGCGACCTTCCGCTCGGCGCAAGCCTTGACGCGGGCGGCAGGATTTATGTCACAAGCCTGCGAAAAAATGCCTTGACCGGAAACCAATACCAAACCTTCCGCTTGGAGCCGCTTTCGCGCCCGCTCGACCCCGTGGGAGCAGATTCGACCCATTTTGCCAAAGAAGTGCTGGTGCGCTTTGCGCCGGGGCTGACCAACACTTCCTTTATCGACAACAAAAACCTCCGCTACGGGAAAGCCAGTCAGGTGCTGAACAACGCCAGCGCGATCGCCGAAATCGGGCAGAAAATATCGTCGAGCAACTTTGGGGACTGGACGCTCATAAAAATCCACCCCAACATGACCACCGCCGACAGTGTGCGGCACACGCCGGAGGGAAGAAAAATCATCGTCCCTGATTTCTACAACACTTTTTTGCTCTTGATCCCACGCGACTACGAGCGAATCAGAGAAGAAAAGCCCTTTGCGGACACTTTGGAGTCCACAGACTTACAGTGTTTCGTCCGAACTGCCGAACCAAACTTCATCGTCAAGCCGGACAACTGTGTGCCGGACGACCCCATCTACGCGCAACAGGGCAACCTGCACCCGACGAGTTCATTTCCTAACGGACACATCAACTGCGAGGAGGCTTGGTGCATCGCAGGTGGGGGAAGTTCAGACATCAAAGTTGCCATTGTCGATTCTGGCGTGAGATACACGCACGAAGATTTCAACATAGAGAGTTCGAGCGGGTCGGTTGTGACGGGAGGAAGGATTTACACGACCGGGGCTGATTTGACGACCGACCCGGACAACGACTTGACAGACCACGGCACACGGGTTGCGAGCGTGATAGGTTCCATACGCAACAACGCCACGGGAGTTGCCGGCATATCCGGTGGAAACGACAATGCGGACGGAGTAAGGCTCGTCGGGCTGAACGCTTTGGCTCCCGGAGCGGGGGTCAGCGACTTGATTCAGGCATTTGAAGATGCGGTGGACGAGTTCGGAGTGAACATCATCAATTGCAGCGGGGGATATAATTCCTTGTCAACAAGTGATTCAGATTTGTTCCGCGAAAAAATCCGCCACGCCAACAGGATGGGCGTAGTTATATGTGCTTCGAGAGGAAACGGGGGCGGCTCTGAGCCAAGATTGCCCGGTACGATCCAAGATGAGTGGGTTATCTGCGTGGGCGGAACAGGAACAACGGGTGAATACAATCCTGAATGCCGCATAGGTGCGCCAATTGACATAGCCGCCCCTAGCCGTTGGCAACTGACCCGCAGCGCGCAAGCCTGCATTCCGGGCACCGGCGGTCCGGGAATCCCCTGCACCCAATCCGACCAAGCATACGGCGGCATCAGTTTCACGTCGGGCGCAACTCCTCACGCTGCCGGGGTTGCCGCTTTGATGATGAGCTATTACAACGCTACGCCCGGACAAACCCAACTCACCCACGACGATATCGAGTACATCATCCAAGCGTCTGCAACAGATGTGTTTGCTCTACCAGCGATGCCGGGCTATGATGACCAAACTGGACACGGCCTGTTGAACGCCGGCGCGGCCTTGAAAATGATAGAGCGTCCGCGTTGCAATGTGTTCCACTTCGGCTCGGATGTCAACCCGCACACACGGGTGACAGAACAGGTCGCGACAAACATTGACATCGTGCTGACGGAGCCGTACACCACAGAAACGGGCCAGTCTTTTCCCAAGGGCAACTACAAGGCCGACGTTTGGAAAGTGACCTCTACCGTCAGCCACCCGCTGCCCGGCGGGTTCACCGTTGACCATTTTTGGCCGCGCCACAGCGCCTGCACCACATTCGACCTTTACACGACTGTCAATGGCCAAAACAGGCTGATACCCGTGGAAAAAGATGCCATCGTGGGCACGCCCACCGGAAGCAGCGCGGTGGTAACGGGCTATGTCTACCTGCTCAAAGACAACAACTGCGTGGATCAGGGCTGGATTCCAGCCACGAAAGAAGATGCCCGCCTGACCTACTCGCTCATCGGTTGCGACCCGACAATAGCGACCGCAGAAGCGTGGCCTAACGCGTTCAGGATATACCCCAACCCCGCGAACGACATATTGAACATTGACTTTGCCGGATCGCCTGTCCCATCTGGCGCGCGTTTGCTGGTCATGGACTTTTCGGGTCGAACCTTGAAAACAGTAAACCTTGCAGCGCAAGGCGAACTGCAAACCATCCAAATCGGCGACCTACCGCAGGGAGTTTTCATCTGCCAAATCCAGATGGAAGGTAAGGTGTTTTCCACCAAGTTTGTCAAAATGTAATTTTTCATCTGTGCCTGTGCCAGCCAACGCTAGCACAGGCACTTTCAATTTTATCGTGATGAGAACAAAATATTTTTCCCATATTCTGGCACTTTCTGTTATCGTGGCGGCCTGTTGCAAATCGGATGACCCGGTCATGGAGGCCAATTGTTTGGAGCAGGCTTCCTTTCCTTCGGAAAGTGTGGACGACACCGCCTACAACTGCTGCCCCGATTGTCTGCTTGACCCTGAAGAACTCTACTTCGCCGGGCAGCCCTACGACTATGCCGAGCCATGCTTCAACCCAAACAACAGCAGTCAAATTGCTTACTATCGCTACAACACCAGCACCGTTGAGGCGGGATGGGAAATCTGGGTGCAAGACCTCTGCACGGGCGAAAAACGGATGCTCGTCAACGATGCCAACTACGGGATTGATTGGAGCGTCAAAGATTGGATCGTCTACACCGCGACAGACCAACAGATTTACATGATAAAGTCGAATGGGGACAGCCTGACAAAATTAACCTTTTTTGGCGACTACAATCGGCGCCCCAAATGGGATGCAAAGGGTGATAGAATTGCCTATGTTTGTCAGGCAGGAAGTGCTGGCCATTTCATAATATTAAATACAAGTACAGGATTAAGAGATACAATTAGTGAACTTTGGACAGCAGGTGCATGGAACTGGATCAGCGAGAACGAGGTGTCGTATGCAAATGCTACAGGGGGGGGGGGGATAACTACCCAATACCTTAGAAAAATTGACCTGTCAAGTCGACAATCAACGCTTTTGCATACGTTGAACATCGTCGGCAACAACGACTCTTTGCTTCTTTCCACAGATTATTCATCAAGTGTCAACAGTATAATCTGGTGTGCATATGGAACAATAGGGAGAACTAATATTAATACAGGAGCATTTGAAGTCATAAAGGACGCATACCGTCAAGAAAGTTTCTACAATGCCGTAGTGTCAAAAGATGAAAAACACATACTTTTTGACATCAGGAGCCGAAAACTTCTAGGCCCTTGCACATACGATAGTGACTACGGGCTTTACATCATGGACTTGAATGGGAAAAACCAGCGACGGGTAAAAATAGAATAAGCCGCTATCAATGCATCTACGCCCATGCCTCCTATGCGTCGGCACGGCGTATATGCCCCCGATGGCGGCAATCAAAAAATAAAATAAAAAAATATAAATATGAACAAGATTACAGGGAGAATTACACTCACTTCCTCCAACACGGGGATTCCTAACCTCTTGGTCGTTGTTTATGACATTGACCCCGATGCTCGTCCAGAAGAAATCATCACAGGCTTGGCTTCACAATCAACAAGACGCTCGACAACAAGAGCAAGCAGTAATCCTCCAAGGGTAAGCCCTAAAAATGAACTCGGTCTTTTAGGAGACCGTATTGGTTCAATTTTGACTGGAATGGACGGCTCATTCTCAATTGAATATGAGGACGCAGAATACCAAATCCGAAATCCAAGAGAGAAACGCCCCGATTTGTTTTTGATGGTTTTTGCACCAGAGAAAATGGGGGCTTCTTTGCAAGAGTCACTTTTGTTTTATTCACCAGAAATTCGGCAAGATGCAGGACGGATAGAAAGTTATTTTATCCAGATTTCGGAAGACAAATTGAAGGAAGCAGGGCTACAAACTATTTTTGATTCGGGTAGCCTAAATGTCAAGTCAAATTTTAGTTCCATTCAAGGGTAGTGTCAACCTATGAGTGATTTTCGATAAAGATGATTGATTTCATCACTCGATATTTGGCACTACCCATTCAAGTAGTCCGCAATCAAACGAAATCAATTGCTAAGGAATTGATTGAAGCGGAAAATGAAAATCAAAAAAGCATAAAACAAGTCGTTGATAAATCAGCATGGTCATCTTTCTTCAAACTTGATGGCAAGCCTGATATGAAACGTGCATCTGTATCTCAAATAAAAAAAATGAATGCAGAAAACGTAAAAAATATCAATAAAGAAATTTTTGAAAAGGAAAATGTAAAAGGAAAAACATTCCTTGTGTGCGTTCCTTCCAATGAAATTAATGAATTGAAAGAAGCAAACCCTGCAAAGCAGTCAGAGTTACTTGAAAAGTACATAGCCAATTATGACAAAATTGCAGTTGAAGGCACTATCTATAAAAAAGGGTAGTGTCATTTTATGAGTGATATGTTGTAGTTGTAGACGAACAAATGGAGGTACAGTTCGTGCATTTCATCGGATTTTGAAAAGGATAGCGTTTTTCTGACGAATCGACAAATTCTCTGGCGAAGGGTGTTGTTCCAGCGTTCCACATGAGAAGTTTCCCCGGATTCTTTTCCCACCATCTTGTGTTTGCCTGTATCAATAACCGCGGCGTATGCCTCCCAAAAATCGCTGAACGTTCGGCATTTTCGATATTCAGGCGGAATCAGTTCCCAAAACCGCCGACAAGATTGTTCGCTTCGGTCGCCGATGAAAAAAGAGACAATTTGACGTGTTCTGCGGCAAAGTGCTATCCAAACCCAGCGTTTAAAGTCTTTGCAATAGACAAAAGACCATAATTCATCCAGTTCGAGAACGTCTTTTTTCTTGGCCGGAAGCAACGTGGTCACGATGTCGGGAAGGGACTGCGCTTTTTTTTTATCCACCTCAGAGCCGTTTGGTGACTGATGCCAAAGGTTCTGGCAAGACCCCGTGACGAACTGCGTTCTTGGGCCGCCCTGACGACCATTTCTTTAAATTCCTCGCTTTTCCGAAGCGTTTGAAACACCCCGCCGAAGCCGCAAGCCTTGCATTTGTACTTCGGATTGCCTGATGCGTTCGACCCGTTTTTCACAATGTGTTCAGAGCCACATTTATGGCAGCATTTTACATCTAATACCATTTCATAAAGTTTGACGCAAAAATACCAAATCACCCCCAAAATGACACTACCTAAAAAAGAATACAACACACCTTTGAGTAGTACAGAAAAGGAAGATTTGGTTGGCAAGTTAAATGCAGAGATTCAAAAAGAACTTGATATTGAGGATGTAATTGAGCAACTTATCAATTCCATTCAAGAAACATCATTGACTGATTCCGAAAAGGAAGAATTAATCAACAAATTGAATAGCGACAATGAACTTCCTCTAAATCCAGATTATGTAAGACGATTGATAGACCCGATGAAGTCTCCCGAAGACTTGATTAAAGCAATTCAGGAAGGCACCCATATTAATGGAGATTCAAAAAGACCTGATGGCAAAACAGTAAACGACAATATAAAATCCTTAGAATTCAAAGGTGGTCCCGCCGATGTACCAGCATTTGGTAGTGTCATTTTATGAGTGATATGTTGTAGTTGTAGACGAACAAATGGAGGTACAGTTCGTGCATTTCATCGGATTTTGAAAAGGATAGCGTTTTTCTGACGAATCGACAAATTCTCTGGCGAAGGGTGTTGTTCCAGCGTTCCACATGAGAAGTTTCCCCGGATTCTTTTCCCACCATCTTGTGTTTGCCTGTATCAATAACCGCGGCGTATGCCTCCCAAAAATCGCTGAACGTTCGGCATTTTCGATATTCAGGCGGAATCAGTTCCCAAAACCGCCGACAAGATTGTTCGCTTCGGTCGCCGATGAAAAAAGAGACAATTTGACGTGTTCTGCGGCAAAGTGCTATCCAAACCCAGCGTTTAAAGTCTTTGCAATAGACAAAAGACCATAATTCATCCAGTTCGAGAACGTCTTTTTTCTTGGCCGGAAGCAACGTGGTCACGATGTCGGGAAGGGACTGCGCTTTTTTTTTATCCACCTCAGAGCCGTTTGGTGACTGATGCCAAAGGTTCTGGCAAGACCCCGTGACGAACTGCGTTCTTGGGCCGCCCTGACGACCATTTCTTTAAATTCCTCGCTTTTCCGAAGCGTTTGAAACACCCCGCCGAAGCCGCAAGCCTTGCATTTGTACTTCGGATTGCCTGATGCGTTCGACCCGTTTTTCACAATGTGTTCAGAGCCACATTTATGGCAGCATTTTACATCTAATACCATTTCATAAAGTTTGACGCAAAAATACCAAATCACCCCCAAAATGACACTACCCAGCATTTTACGATTTTCACTCTTTACAAATTGCTTTCCCTCATGTTTGGCAAGAATTGATTGACAATGATATTATTCATTTGACGGAAGATTTACTGACCCAATTGGCTGAAAGTGGAGTGGATATAAGCGATATTTCTGATGAAGATGATTTAGAAGAAAAGTTGACGGAAAAAGTAAAAAAAGTTGAGAATGTAACCAAAATCAACTATACTTATTCAAATTCTATCGCAAAACCAAAAGAGAACGGTTCATTCTCTAAACCAAATGGCAATTTAAAAGATTGGGCAGAAGTTTTATCAACTGATGCCTACGTTGGACGGTTGGAAGTGTTGCCTTCTACCGAATCTGGTTGGCTGTTGAAAGACCTAAAAGACTTGCTCAATGAAAAAAGCAAATTCACAATTTTCAAGGAGGGGCATATTAACTATGGAATAATGGTTACTTATCGGCAAAAGTGGGTGCCATTAAATTACCAAGTAGGTGACTTGGTTCGCTCTATTCCCTTGTCCCCCAAAGAAGTGAGAAAAGTTAATGTAAAGAAGGTGGTAAAGAAAGACAATACCATCAAAACTATGGAGAATAACCTCAGAACAAGCCAAGAAGAGTCAAATACAACAGAACGAACAGAAAAAGAAATTGTAAATAAAGCGCACAAGAATAACTCTTTTGGTCTAACTGCATCAGTAAATGGGTCTTATGGCGTTGGGGCAAATGATAAATCACCTGTTACATGGAGTGTCGGAGGTAGCGCAACCACTGATATAAAAAGAGATGCGTCTAAATCTTCGGATTCAGTAAAAAAGAATTTTAGGGAATCCGTTAAAAAAGCAGCACAGGAATTTAGAGACGAAAGGAAATTAGAAATCGAAACCAAGGAAACCTTTGAAAGCGAATACATCGAAAGTACCGAAATTTCAAACCCAAATGATGAATTGACAGTAACTTATCTGTTTTATGAATTACAACGCAGGTTTGAAGTATCAGAAAAATTACACAAAGTAACGCCTTTGGTGCTTGTTCCAATGCAAATGCCTACCCCTTCAAGAAAGGATATGAATGCACTGATACTCAAGCATGGATGGATAATCAATCGGGTGTTGTTAGATGACCGATTCCGCCCAGCATTGGATTACATTATGTCGGGTTTGATTGGCGAAGAAGCAGCAATTCAAGAATTGAAGGAGAATTTAAAAGCAATTCGTGCTAATTTGTCTAATCTTAGTACGCAATTAAGTATAAGTAGGTCGGCTTTTGCCAATTTTCAAGCAGAGTATAATAAGCAGACGGATGACCTCGATGACTCTACAGGAAAGAAACGAATTGCTAAAAATCAATTCCAAGTTGAGATTGCAAGGGAAGTAATGCAAGATGCTAAAGACAGAGAACAAGTGATTCTGGATAGAATTGCTTCTGAAAATGCTAATTTACTTACCGCAACAAATCAATTAAACCAAGCCAAAACCGTTTTAGAAGCCAAACTCTTTGAAATAAATATGCTACGTCTGCACCTCAAAGAGAATATCTTCTATTATATGCAAACTATTTGGGATTATACCTATAAGGATAGTATTTTCATGACTTTGTACGATGATAAAGTTCCAGTTATTGAGGCAAAGAAAAAGATTTATAAAGTAGTCTCTTTTGAACCCAAAGAAATACCCCCCTCAGTAACACTTTTCCAAAATAAGAAAGTTATCGAGGTTGAGGTAAAGTTCGAAATGGATATTCCTCAAAATAGTGAACTGCAAACCTTGGTTGAGATTGCAGACCTTGATTCCCCTCTGGGATATATAGCCCCGTGCATTTTTAAAGGAACAAAGGGCGTATCTTTGCTTCATTTTGAGCATGAAAAAACGTTTGAGTTCAGTTTCGTATGAAGGGATGCGCCTGCGAGCGGTAGAGATGTTCCGTTCAGGTAAGAACCGCCAAGACATCATGTCCAGTTTGGGGATACCCAAATCAACGTTGTCACGATGGCTTGCGCGATACGATGCAGACAATCCTGCTTGGTACAAGAGCCTTCCGCCGGGCGGAACCCAGAGCAAATTAGGAACCGAAGACCTGCGGCGCCTGGTGGAAGAATTGAACAAGGGTTGTACAGCGCAGGGATTTGAAGGGGAAATATGGACGCGGGGTCGCGTTGGTGTTGTGATTGAGCGACTTTTTGGGGTAAAGTATGACCCATCCCATGTGGGGCGGTTGCTGAAAAAGGTCGGATGGTCGCTGCAACGGCCTTCCAAACAGGCTCGCCAGCGTTCGGAAGAGCGGGTGCAGAAGTGGTATGCAGAGGACATAGGTCGCATTAAAAAAAAGTGAAGCGGAAAACCGCGTATTGTTTCATGCCGATGAGTGTGGGGTTTGCTTGCTGCCCTTTTGCGCCAAAACTTGGGCCCCCAAGGGCCAGACTCCGGTGCTTCAAGAATTCAAAAGCCGCGAGCATCTGAATCTGTTCGGCATGATTTCAACCCGGGGTGATTTGTGCTGGCAAATCCAACGCCTCCCTTTCAAGGCTGAAGATTTTGAGGAGTTTTTCACTTGGTTGAGCACCGAAGAACTGACGAACACCAAAATGCTGGTCGTATGGGATGGTGCTTCAATTCATAAGGGTCAGCCGGTAAAAGATTTTTTGCAACACAACCCCGGTATAATACACCTCGAAGCACTACCACCTTATTGCCCACAACTAAATGCCATAGAATTACTTTGGGATTACCTCAAGTGCCACAAACTCAAAAACCGGATTTTTCTCAATTTGGACGATTTGCAAACTGCCGTAGAATATGCACTTCACGAAATCGCTGATGACCCCGAACTCATCCGCTCTTTTTTCACTAAATCATCCGTCTCGTTCCTTTAAATATGCACGGGGCTATAGAATACAGGTTGAAGCTTTTGATGAACCTAAAATTTATCCTAGCAAATAAGAAAAACTGTTTGCATGAAATCTATAACCGACAACCTCTCGCTTCAAGAACTACTCGCCGTACTACTGCCAGGTGCAGTGACAGTATTGTTTATTGCAATAGGCTGGTATGGGCTACCAAATATGAAAGAGCCTTACGACTTTATCAAGAGCGATTGGGAAAAAGCCTTTACTTTTTTTGGTGCAGCCTATTTTGTTGGGTATGTAGTGTATATAATGAGTTCCTGTTTAGATGAGATATATGACAAAATAAAATTGGGTAGTGTCATTTTATGAGTGATATGTTGTAGTTGTAGACGAACAAATGGAGGTACAGTTCGTGCATTTCATCGGATTTTGAAAAGGATAGCGTTTTTCTGACGAATCGACAAATTCTCTGGCGAAGGGTGTTGTTCCAGCGTTCCACATGAGAAGTTTCCCCGGATTCTTTTCCCACCATCTTGTGTTTGCCTGTATCAATAACCGCGGCGTATGCCTCCCAAAAATCGCTGAACGTTCGGCATTTTCGATATTCAGGCGGAATCAGTTCCCAAAACCGCCGACAAGATTGTTCGCTTCGGTCGCCGATGAAAAAAGAGACAATTTGACGTGTTCTGCGGCAAAGTGCTATCCAAACCCAGCGTTTAAAGTCTTTGCAATAGACAAAAGACCATAATTCATCCAGTTCGAGAACGTCTTTTTTCTTGGCCGGAAGCAACGTGGTCACGATGTCGGGAAGGGACTGCGCTTTTTTTTTATCCACCTCAGAGCCGTTTGGTGACTGATGCCAAAGGTTCTGGCAAGACCCCGTGACGAACTGCGTTCTTGGGCCGCCCTGACGACCATTTCTTTAAATTCCTCGCTTTTCCGAAGCGTTTGAAACACCCCGCCGAAGCCGCAAGCCTTGCATTTGTACTTCGGATTGCCTGATGCGTTCGACCCGTTTTTCACAATGTGTTCAGAGCCACATTTATGGCAGCATTTTACATCTAATACCATTTCATAAAGTTTGACGCAAAAATACCAAATCACCCCCAAAATGACACTACCTAAAATTGAAGGCATTAAAAATAAAAAAAGTTGGAGATAAAGGAGTTGAGCCAGCAAAAGGCTCAATAATAAATTTTTTCTTCCCGAATCTTTGGCACACTCATATATTTGTTATGACTATTGCTGAGTTTAGTAAAGCCAAAATTGGAAATGGCTACTTCAATGAAAGGTAGTGCCAAATATCGAGTGATGAAATCAATCATCTTTATCGAAAATCACTCATAGGTTGACACTACCCGCGGTCGCCTGCAAAACTACCGTTAGGGGCAAATTCTTTGTTTGGGTCTGATTCTGTAATCATTATTTCTCGCCCTCCTTGCGCTTCCGGATGGTCTTGCTGCCCGGGAACAACAGGAACCGAGTATGTCATTTCCGGGGAGAAGGTGTGAAGCAGGCCCAATGTATGGCCGAGTTCGTGGAAGCCCGTGGCGTCTGAGGTACCCGATATGCCAGAGGGCATCCAAACGGCTTTAGGCTCTGGGTGCCACGGGAAGGTTGCCGACGCTGGCTGCCCGGGCTTGTTGTAGATGTACAGGTTGAGGTAGTTGCGGTTGTAGGAGTACGCCTCCGGCGGCAATGAGCCATTGTACAACTGGTCAACGTCAATGTAGTTGATGGGGCCGCAGCGAAAGAAGTGAAAGATGTTGGGGCCGCCAGCCATTTTGGCGTTCATGTTGGACAAGAAAGCGTCAATGAACGCGTCGTCGTAGGTGATGCCCCACCCGCTGCCGTCGTTCTTGCGGAACACCGTTACGCGCACGGGGATTTCCCAAGTGAGCGGCCCGGACGAGGCGTTCGCGGTGTTGGAGTTGGCCATGGCTGCCGCGACTTCGGCCATCTCCGGCTCGGTGGGCGGGGGCGTGGCGCAGGGGGTGTACTGGGCTTGGAGGAGTGGCAGGGCCGCGAAAAAAAGGAGGAGAACCGCAGCCGACAAGCGGTAGCGGAAGAAAGGGGGAAGATTAAAACCGTTCATAATGAAACTGTTTGGTTGGTGAAAAAATATGGTTTCGATTTATGTTGACGCAGCGACAAGCAGGTATTTATTTATTTCTGTGTCTTTGCGCTGAACGGCAGCGCCCCCGACGTAGCCGCGTTTAGCGGCTATGACCGGGGGTGCAAAAAGTTGGGCGATTGCTATTTTTCAAAACCAAAACGTATAGAGACTCCAAGTTTGGCGAATTTCTGAAGGGATGCTCCATAGTATGTTGTATAATCGTTGTACACCTTGTATGTTCCATGCCCGATTACTCCGCCAAATGAGTAATTGGCTACCAGGCCCAGCCCGATAAAAACAGGCTTACGAAGCGTGAAAATCAGCTCGGGGTTGTATTCAATACCGACTACAATATTCTCGCGCCCATTTGCATAATCCATCCAACCTTCTAAAATTGCATCCTCAAATGGTATTGGCTGGATACTATTGGCAATTAATGGTACTCCAAGGTAAACGTATTCATTTTCCAACGGCAAAACGGTTGATGCGGTTAAGGTGTGCGATAATACCAATCCTTTGATTGCATGCCTACGCGACAACCCAGCATTTACAATTCCATAATTACCAATATCTACAGATTGTTCAAAATGTATGGGTTGGCCATGCGAAGGGAAGTCTCCATCAGATTTAAAAACTAATGTTCCGGCCCGTTTGCCTAGCCCCAAGCCAAAAACAGCGCTCCAAAGATGATTTTTTTTGAAGGGTATTTCGGCAATTAAACCAATCTGTGGAAGCATGATTGGCCTGCTGCTTATGGCAAAACTATCAACCCGGGGAATATGATAAACCGTTTTTGGCACTTTGAATAATTGCCCGTTGAATGAAATTCTGAATTTTTGCTTTCTTTCAGCGTGCGCCAAAATAACATTTTCTACAGAGGTAACATCAGTTCGTTTTTTATATTCATTCTTGTTTAAAGATGTGAAAAGTTTAATGCCGAATTCGGAATTATTAACGTGGTACCGCCCCTTTTTATATGTTCCAACTTCCCGATCAAGAATGTATTGTGTCCCTTTGGTAATGTATTGAAAGCTAAGAGTAGCGTAAATCTGAAACCGCCCCGGAATCGTACGAAAAAATCTAACATCTCTACTATAACCTAAATTGAATCTTGGAAAGAAAGGAGAAACGGCATCATTAATTGGATGATTGGATAAACTGAAATCGTAAGAATAAATACTATCTAAATCTTGCGTGATCAGAAACAATAATTCCCCACCGATACTGAATCTATTTTTTGAATTGCCAAAAAGCCATGTGCGACCCGCTCCTGCAAGTATGCTTGGGAAACCGGTATGTTGATTGACAAAATCGCTCCAGATTGTACTTGAATCCCCAATATAACTTACTTGATAATAACGTAGTCCTTGTAGTGTAAGTCCGGCTTCAACATACCAGGCCCCGTTTTTCTTTGCGCCCCATTCCTTCTTATAGGTAAAGGATCCGCCAATGCCTACTTGAGGTTTCGCTCGTACATATGGAGTATTGGTGAAATCAAACACCACCGGTGGTGTTAGGTGTAAGCCTATACCTAAATAATCTTGCGTGAAAAGAATGGATGTGTAACAGCAGATTATCGTAAGCGTAAGGGTTATTTTTAACACTGTGGGAAGGGTGCTTTTGCACCCTTCCTTTCCTTGCCAAATCTTTCTCATCGCGGCATCCTATTTAACTAAATATAGTCTAAATTGATAATCATCACTATCAATGTAGAAGTAAAGCCCGCTCCTCATTGTCAACCACTTTTCTTCCTCCCTACAGACAATTGCTTCTCTCCAAAGCTGCCAAATGTGAGATTTAACCCTCCTTGTTTTTCTTTTTTTATAGCCTTTCCAAGCCCACCAATTCTGTGGCATATCAACACACTCTCCGTTAAATGGGATTCCTTGCACACCGAGTCGTATATCAGCTCTTCTTTTTTTATACTTCCCATTCACCTTTCTGTAATGTTTGACTTTTCCTTTAAGAGTAGACTTGATAATACCTGATCTTACAGAAACTTTTGCCCTCACTTGCCTGTTTGCCAATTTAGTGGGGTGATCATTTGCATCAAACGTATATTTTGAGGAACGTCGGAAGGCGCAGCAATCCCAAATAGATTCAGCCGCATCTGCCCAGTCTTGTTTTGAAACTACATCATTTCCAATTTTGACATATCCATCTGAATTGAAAAGCGTTCTGGTCTCTTCATCCATTATTGGGCAGAGCTCGTCAGGATCATTATCGAAATTTATGGTCTCACCGGTCTGGCTATCCAGCCACTGATTGCTTTGTTGTTCAACTATTGAGCGAAGGGAAGTAAACGACTTGGATGCCTCAAAATCTGCCAATGGTTGCCATTCATTGAAGTTATTGATGCTATCCAAAACATCCAGTTGTTCAGCCGTTGCCGTTGGATATTGGCCTTCATATGCATCGTTGTAAGTTTCAAGTTCCTGTTCAAGGCATTCAATGCAGTCGTAAAAATGCTGTTCATCCGTAAAAACAAGCATCCCTTCAGACTTGTATACTGCATTTTTAATCTGTGTACAGTTCAGGCCTTCTCTCGCAGTGGCTTGCTGTTCTGGAGAGGGATTGGAATTGTTGGCAGGGGCATTCTCCTTTTGACAAGAGTGCCAATAAAAGGCCGCCAGAACCAGTAACAATACTGCTCCGGCTGATTTAATAAAGTTTAGCATAATAAATTGTGCCTACTCGTAACGCTTTTCGGCTTACCGCGTTGGCTACTTCTTTGCAACCTGCAGGGGTTTCGCCATTTGCCCCCGTCAGGCAAATCAGAACCGAGCGAGATCGGTTCTTTTTTCGCCCAACGGTGGCATGGCTGCATACTGCGACGTTTAGGAAGCAGTTGGCAGCCATGCGAAAGTTGGGCGATTTTTATTTATCCAAGCCAAGTTTGGCAGCAATTTCTTGGACTTCTTGTATTGAAAGCCCTGTGATTTCGGCGGCGAACTCAATAGTTGCCCCTTTACGCAATGCGTTTTCGGCAATTTCTTCATCTCTGCTTTTCAGGGCTTCATTGACCGCCGAAGTGATTTCTAATTTCACGGTCTCCACAAAACTCGCATCACTCCGCTGCGCCTCCATGTATCGGTCATATTCCTTTCGGTCGGCAGGGTCTAATTTCAAAATGTCAAGTTTTTGACTCGCGGATTTCAAGCCCTTCGCCGTGAATTCGTCTTTGATTTCCGCCGTTTTCAGAAAGTATATCCATTCGTCCAGCGTGTCCTTGGCGACTTCGTTGAACCGATTGGTTTTGATGACATAATACTCGGGATACAAGTCTGATACCGATGTCTTTTTGAATAGTTCTTTCTGCTTTTCGGACAGTTCCAGTTCATTGTTGCTGTGGATGCCGACAAATGTGGTTGTTCCGTGATACACATAATCATCTCCCTGACCAAGGTCAAAGTACACGATGTTCACGGAGTACACTTTTTTGACTTGGGAATACGGCTGTCCCTCGGCGATATGCTCCACGATGACCTTTGCCGTCCCGTAAAGCATCCGCTGGAAGTAGTCGGCCTCACGGGTGTTCTGGATTTCTACGATGACCAACTCACCTTTTCTGTTCTCCACGAGAATGTCCACCCGGTTGAACTTGTCGTCCTCGGTTTCCTTATTTCCTTCGCTTTCAAGGATTTGTTTTATTTTAAAATCCTCATGAAGCAGTTCGGAAAGAAAGCCTTCCAAAATGTCGAAATTGGCCTTGTTCCGAAGCAGTCGCTTCATCGCCCAGTCGAACCGGACTAACTTTTTTGCCATTTTTGATAAATTTTGGCATAAAAATACGGCAAAAGTTGCAGTTTGACAACTTTTGCCGCTGTACATACCGCTTTAAAGCACGGTCTTACTGGATTTTCTGAACCGTAATTGTTGCGTAAACTTCCTTTATTGAATTCCAGAAGGTTGCTGGTTGACTAAATATAACCCCCAAAGGCTCTGTGCCTGGCAAGAGGGCATAATCGAGATAATGGTCTAATTTGAACACCCTATCACTTCCGGGTGGCACGACCAGAACTCCTTTTAGAAATGAGCGATTTTGGTCTGCCCCTGTTCCATTGCTCACATTCAAGTTGTTAACTGCATTCACCTCGCAGGTTCCTGTTAGTTGAATCACATCATTGTCAGAACGGCGAAGAAATAACTGATGCCTTCCTGTAAAGTATGCTGGGGCAGATGCATCAATTAAGTATGTCCCAGGTTTGAAGGTCAATAAACTGCCTCCTATTGTTACATTTCCTGCTCCGCCTGAGGTTGGGAAAACTTGTGTATTCAGGTTCCGTGTATTAAAAACACCTCCTACTGGTTGCTGACCAGAGGCCGTAGTTGGTAAAAGCCCGTGCGCATATTGTTCTTCAAAAACATATATCTCAGGCACATAACTTGGCGGTGTAGGCAAAGACACAGTCCCTCCTCCGTTAGACAGAGACAATTGATTGCCACTGACAGATAAAGTCTGAATCTCGTTCGTGTTGCTCAAATCACCTGTATTGCTAATCGTGTTGCCGCTCACAGAAATACCATTTCCCGCTTGCAGGTTCGTTTTCTCCGCATAAAGCGCATAAGGCACACTTAAAAGCGGCTGCGTACCGCCCGATTGCCCATTGATGATGACTTCGAGCAATTTGGAGCCGCTTGCCCAATTGAGATTGGAAAATGGAGTACTCGGGTTGCTTCCCTGTCCGATGGTCAAGTTGAAAAGCCCCAGCCCGTTGGTCATTGCATTGTGGGATTCGGTGTAAAGATCGGCACCCAGCGCATCCTTGATTTTTATGCCAACTGTGAGCGTGCCGACTTTGGGTGATGTGTCGGCGTTACGGGCAACTGCCTGATAATTAATGCCTTGTGGTGCTTGAGCGGCAAGTTTGCCAACCAACATGATGATACAGAATATGAGTGTAATATGCTTCATTGTTTGACCAATTTAAAAGTTTTTGATTCGGGTTTGTTTGTTGAAAAAAGTCGGGCGAAATAAGTGCCGCTTGGCAGCGCACTACACTGGATTGGACGATAAGTGAAAACGCGGCCTAACACCACCCGCCCCTGGACATCGGTGAATTGCACGAACTCAAAGTCTAGGTAATCTGTCTCAACTGTCAGGAAATCCCCGATGGGGTTGGGGTAGCATTTGAAGGTGAATTTGTCGTCAAACGCTTCATCCGTCGGTACGACGATGTAGGGCGAATTAAGCGACGGTTGGAGCAGTCCCTGCGTGACGGGGCCGTTCGGCAACGACAACGTCACGGTTGCTACTTCTCCGACGGAGTATTCGACAATCAGGCCCGGTTGGGTGATGGTTCGGCCTACCGAGTTCAGCACGTTTTGTGCCTGAACGTGCGCCATGAGGCACAAAGCCGTGAGCAAAAGAAAAATGGTTTTGCACATAAGCAAAAGTGAGTGGGTAGTAAAGTGCCTACACTGACGCTTTCGGCGTTGCGTCTTACTCACTTTTGGCGGGGCTTTTCAGAATTCTCCCCGTCGAGCGACACCATATTTATTTCTGTTATGGTATCGCCCAACGGTGGCACTCCCGCCCGTGCCGACGTATAGGAAGCATGGGCGGGAGTGCAAAGTTGTGTCCATTTTATTTTAAGGCGAATCGGGCAATCTAATACAGATGAGATTGTGTGGGAAAGGTTGTTAGGTTTTAGTGCCTATGCCCTACTTTTATTCTCTAAGCATATATGAAAAACCTATTAAAACGTTTGTTGAATTTGTTTTTAATTCTCTCATGTTAGAAGATTTGCTCAAATCATATAATCCCAAGTTGCTTCTTAACTCACAAGAAATTGATATTTTTTTTGTGACTGGCACGGAAATTCCTAACCCCGTAACTATACCTGTATCAAATCGTTTGGTAAGATTTGTATCAGCAATAGTAGAGTCGGGTAAAAAATCAGAATATTTGACTGAAAAGGATAGTTTAGTCAGGTATCCGAAATATAGCCCAGCATTTATATAGTAGCTTACTTTCTTGCCAAAAGTTGCTCTCAATAATATGGAGGTTGGCAAATAGTCAAAATTTGTATGGACTTTGTATTTCGAAACCCCTTTGATGTTCCCATTGTCATCTGTCACCAAAATCTCACCAGATGCGACAGCACCCTTTCTTTCAAAGATAATATTTGTCTTGATAGAAAAGACTTTAGAGAGATTGTATTGAAAAAATATTCCACTTGCAAAACCGATGGCCGGGTTGTTGATTGTATCATTGGCTGGATTCCCACGCAAAGAAATCAAACTTGGGCCACCTTCAATTCCGAGAGCAGATTTGCCCGCTTGCGCAAACATTAACATTGGTAGCAGAAATACAAGAAATAACAATGCAATGCCTTTCATTTGAATATCAAAAAGTGGTAGTGTCATTTTGGGGGTGATTTGGTATTTTTGCGTCAAACTTTATGAAATGGTATTAGATGTAAAATGCTGCCATAAATGTGGCTCTGAACACATTGTGAAAAACGGGTCGAACGCATCAGGCAATCCGAAGTACAAATGCAAGGCTTGCGGCTTCGGCGGGGTGTTTCAAACGCTTCGGAAAAGCGAGGAATTTAAAGAAATGGTCGTCAGGGCGGCCCAAGAACGCAGTTCGTCACGGGGTCTTGCCAGAACCTTTGGCATCAGTCACCAAACGGCTCTGAGGTGGATAAAAAAAAAGCGCAGTCCCTTCCCGACATCGTGACCACGTTGCTTCCGGCCAAGAAAAAAGACGTTCTCGAACTGGATGAATTATGGTCTTTTGTCTATTGCAAAGACTTTAAACGCTGGGTTTGGATAGCACTTTGCCGCAGAACACGTCAAATTGTCTCTTTTTTCATCGGCGACCGAAGCGAACAATCTTGTCGGCGGTTTTGGGAACTGATTCCGCCTGAATATCGAAAATGCCGAACGTTCAGCGATTTTTGGGAGGCATACGCCGCGGTTATTGATACAGGCAAACACAAGATGGTGGGAAAAGAATCCGGGGAAACTTCTCATGTGGAACGCTGGAACAACACCCTTCGCCAGAGAATTTGTCGATTCGTCAGAAAAACGCTATCCTTTTCAAAATCCGATGAAATGCACGAACTGTACCTCCATTTGTTCGTCTACAACTACAACATATCACTCATAAAATGACACTACCCAAAAAGTAAGTTCAAAGAAAATTAATCGGGCAATTTGATGCAAATAAGATACCGGTCATCGGTAGTATAAAGGTAGCCAAGTTGCTCATTGATAGCGATGCCCGTTGTAATGCTGGAAGTTCCGTATTTTCCAGCATTGGGTGTTTTTTCTTTCCAGATTGTTCTTCCATCCGAAACTCTGACGGCATGAAGTTTTCCGTCGCCACCACTTGCGAAATAGACGTTTCCCTTGTAGTATAGCATTTGTTTGCAATTGCCTCCGTGCCATTCGCTTTTCCATATTATGGAGCCGGTTTGGGGCTCTAATGCATATAAGAACCCATAAGCAGTTTGCAAAATCAACTTTCCTTCTGCAAGCACCAAGGCTGATATCACCAAATGTTCCAAGTGGTTTTCAAATTTTCGCTGCCACAAAATTGCGCCTGTGGCTATGTCTATGCAAAAGAGTGTATAGCCGCCCCGAAAATACAATTTACCTTCATGAATGACGGGATCACCCACACTTGAATTGCCATCCGAAGGCTCGGGATCATTGATGACCCACTCGTAGCGTTTTTGTGTGATGTTCCAGGCGTAGAGGTCAAGTCGGTTGTCAAATGGGTAATCGAAATAAAACTGTCGGTTTTGAAAAAAAAGAATAGTGTCGCCATTGGGGCTTGGCAATCGCGAGATTGATTCAAAAGAACCTGTGTAATTGCCATTTTGGCTCAGATTAAACAGTACTAATGTGTCCCAATTCGGCGATGCAAGGCCTGAACGTACCAATGTCCACATCTCATTGAAAGGAGCATTGTTCCCGTAATGCGAATGAAATATTTGATTGTCGAAAACGGATATTCTCGGTCCGCCGGAGCCTCCTTTAGTTTTTGTATCCGTTTTCCAAATGGTTGCCCCAGTCTCTGTGTTGACGACGAGAATATCATGATATGAGCAAATCACTATTTTCCCGTTATGATATTCTAAATCTGGAATCAGTTCGCCGCCACTAATTTCTGCCGGGTCATCCCATGACCATTTCTCCGTCCCTGTTTGACCATCAAACAAACGCAGGATGTCTTTGGAACCTCCAAACATAGTGGTAATAAGGATATCGTTGCCAACAACCGTATGGTGTTCGCCATAACATCCATCGCTCGTATCACGCTTGAGGGGTTGTTGCCAAACCACCTCCAGCCCTTTTGCAATACCGCAGGTATCGCAAGGCTGGGGCGGGTCAGGAAACATAGGCTCTTTTTGACAGTCGGACAGGAGCGAGCAAGCAATGAGCAGGAAAAAAATATTCATTCTCATGCGGTTAAGATTTTTAGCGGGGCGCTTTATGGTCAGTGCCCCATCGTTACGCGCTATTTCTTATCCGTGAAAAACCATGGGCCATGCATACCATCGAACAAATCTCGCAATGCTGTTTTAGTATTTTCGTCATTTCGCATCTGCATGTGGCTACTTCCTGGTAGGAGAACGGCTTTTGCACCGCCGCCCAAGCCATCAGGGTACATAGATGCCGATTCAGCCAGTACCACACCGTCGCTGGGTTTTTCCACATATACGGTTTCCAACAAAGGCCGCCATTCGCATTCTTCGATTAGCCCACCGATTCCGAGCGGTGCGGTTTGGCATTCATCCGGATTTTGGGTGGCGAATCCATTCAAATGCCAATCTGTCACCACCGTTCCGTCCGATTTTTTTATTCGGCACCAACATTCCCAGCCAGTCTGCTGAATGGTCGGCTCTAATGCCCCTATCAATACTTTGTAGCGGTCGTCGGCGGTTTCCCACCATTCGACGCCTTCCAACCAGCCACGCTGAATATCCACTATCACGCTTGAGTTGAGGATGTTAAGGTTGCAAATACTGTCGAGGTTTAAACCCAAATTTTGACAAACTTGCTCGGCGCTCACATTCCCGGCAGCCATTTGTGACAAAATAACCGATAAATTATCATTTAGTTTTTTCCAATGTGATGCGCGGGTTTTGTACCTTATTCGGTTTGTGTCTGCAAAAGCAACAGTGATGCTGTCATTGTTCGCTCCGAAATAATCCTCGTCGTTGGGGTCGTTCAAGAGATAATGCAATGTCCGCCAAAAAACAGGGTCGTCTTCTATTCCAAAGAAAGCAACTTTTGGGATGGATGATGTATCGCTGTTCAGCTCTCCGAGTTCGGGCGCACCCACTTTATATTCTTGAGCAATTTTCTGATCGAACTCATCAAAATAGGAGGTATTTGGAATTATAGTGGATACAGTTGAACAGAGCGAGTCTGCCAATTTTTCTACCACGTTTCCCTTGAACAGGTATTTCAGCAAATACTTTGAAAGAACGAAAGGCGGAATTTGTGCAATGCCTACATCAATCATGGCATCTATTTCTCTCAACTTTCCTGAATTGAGTGCCTGGCAACCCTCCTCGAAAAACTGGGTAGCCAAATTAACGCCCGAACCATCGGGTAATGCATTGTTGATGATTTGAGCCCCTTGGTGGGCAGAACCAAATGTGGCAACGCCTCCAAAGCGCCGCATGTCCAGCGAAAGCCCGGTATTTGCCACTTCATCGTAGTGCATATCAAGGTACCGGCTCACCAAGCCGCCTTGGCTGTGTGCGATAATCATGTTCCTCAAGCGGGCAGCAGTATCTTGCACTGGACTTGAAAAAAACATATCGCTTTTTATCTTGACAGCTGCCGAGGAAAGCGAAGACTGGAACAAGGCGTAATCCATCCACCTTGAGGCTACTTTTCGCGCATCAAAACCCGGAGCGACATTGTCCTGCACAGCGGCGCCTGCATCTTCCCATGCGCCCGCGTTTCCGCCAAGCCCGTGCATCCACCATATAATTCTGGTGGTATCGCCGTCGGGCGGCGGATAGGGCAAGGGGCCAAAAGACGGTGGGGAAAACGGCAGTTTTTGCCGTTCTTTAAACCGAATGGCTTTTTCGTAAGGTATTTGCGGGCATTCGCTTTGCCCACTTATGTCGTTGGCAGCAAAAACATGAAAAGCCAACATCAGGATGAAATATTTTTTCATTGTATTTTCATTTTTAAAGGTGAAAGTTGTTAGGCAGTACGGTCAAAGTTTTACAAACTTGATTCTTTTGACAATGCCGCCCCTTTCCGTTTCCAAAAAGTAAACCCCTGGTTGCAAACTGCTGATCTCGATTTCTACCAAACCTGTGGCAAGTTCGGCTGTCTTCCGTACACGGCCAAATGTATCCACGAGCCTTGCTTGCGCTGGTAGGTGTTCCCTGTTTGTGGCAAGTTCAACTTTCAAGAAATCATTCGTTGGATTTGGGTAGATTTTTACAATCATTTCGTCAATGGCTGGCTCGTTCCCTTGTGGATTGCCAAAACTAGCACTCCTTTCTCCGCCTCCCGTATTCCGTTGGATGTTGTAATTGTCATAACGTTGTGTCGTAACTCGCTCTACACACGCGCCACCGTAGAGCGTCTGATAGGTTCTCTGGATGACCAATCTGGGCACTGCTTCACCTGTGGTGGTTTCGCCAAAAATAGTTGTCATTTTATTTTGCAAGTCGCCTTCCCGATAGGTATTTCTTTCAATGACCCTTCCCGGAAAATCAAAAATTATTTCCATGTCATTTTTCTGTACTTTGATTTTTCCGGTGCTGATTTCTTCAACTTCAAACCCAAGTGCCTCAAATTCCGATATTGCTGAAGGCGACATCGAAGTTGTTTGCCCAAAAGACGAAGGTTGGGATGCCCCCAGTAAACCGCCCACCAGACGCAGGTTGTTTTGAAAAACTTCAACATCGTAAAACTGCTCGGCATGAATCGTGTTCCCGAGAGAATCGAGCAACCTGACACCAGTTTTGTCAAAAACCATCTTGTGGATAGGTCGAAACCAATCTGACAAATTTTCTCTTGGGTTCAAATAGGTGACCACCGTGGCCAAGTCATCGTTTTCGTCAATGAATGTTTCTACATGCTCCTCCTCGTAGGCCCTTCTGAACTGAAGTCGGTCAAGTTTTGTCAGAAATTGCGTGTCTGCGGCAGAGACCAAACTTACATATGACAAGGTCTTCAAATCGTAAGAAATCGTTATTGTTGGATTTGTGGGAATCTGCTGTGCGTACCCACGGGCCAAATGAACGAAAAGGATGGTGAGAACGACCGCTGCCACTCGAAACCCCCACCCTCGCAGAAAAAAATTTTGTCTTTTCATATCAGAAAGATTTAGTGGTGAAGAGATATTTATTCGTATGATTGGACACAACGGGGGGATGTGCGCAGCCCGACCGCTTAGGGAGGGTTGTCGCACATCCGTTGTTAGTGGCATTATTCGTTAGTCTGATTTGTGCAAATTTTTGAAAAATTTAGAAGCCAGTAAACCCTGCAACTACCTGACTATGGATAGTTTAGAAGTGCCAAGCACCCGTCCATCACGCACTACCTGGCAGACGTACAGCCCCTGGGGCAGGCCCGCCAGAGATACAAATACCGTTTTAGTGCCTTCTGCTACCGTGCCGCCCCGCGCCAGTGCGCCAAGCGTGTCGTATATCCGGTACTCCGCCGCGCCGTGGCGCGTCCACGTTTCGGGCAGTTCCAGCGCTACCCGATCGTGCGCAGGATTGGGGTAGAGGCGCAAGCCGTCAAGCGGCTTTGTCGCTTCAGTGGCGCTTACCGTCAGCGTGTCGCAAGGCGAGCCGGACAGCGCGCCGAGGCGGTAGTTGGGGTGGACGGGAGTGGCAAGGACGAACCAGTTTGGCACTTGCAGACCGTGTTGCACCATGTTGCAATCCTTGCCCTTTAGATCGGGTTTGTCTATGTAATTCAAGAAGTACACCCCATTGTTGGGCACGACATAAATCTTCCCGTCCATACCCAACTGGCACTCGCCGAAAGTAGTATTGGAGCCGGGGCAGGGTTCACAAAACCCGTCCCATACGGCCACCGTGTCCACCGATGCCGCCACGTCAGGCTCCCACAGGTCGTACTGCATGGCCCATACGCTGGCGGTGATGTACAGGAAGCGGGAGTTGGGCGAGATGGCCGCCCCGCCAAAGGGCTGCTGCGCGGGCAATTGTATCCAGCGGAAATTGCTCAACCGGCCCGTGCAGCGGTCGAAGTCGAAGATGCGGTGGCCGTTGCGGGAGTCGGAGTCCACATATACGCTGCCGTCGGGGGAGAAGACGTTGTTCCCCCCGGCGTCCCGCTTGATGGTTGGGTCAGGCTTGTAGCCGGCGACTTGTGTAAAAGAATCTATTACGCCCATATCGTTAAACAGCAGTGTGTGGTGCAGGTTGGTAAGATGGTCGGACATCATGATCCACCAGTCTCTGCCATTCGCGTGCTTGACAGCGATAGGCTTGTCCATAGCCCAGGTATCGTACAGTATTTTATTTTTGAACACGACTTTCCCCGCGCCATTGTTTGCCGACATATCCACGAGCGTGTGCAAAAGCGGGCGCTTACAGATGCCCGGCAACGCCGGGCCGCACCACACATGGGTGAGGTGGATGATGTGGTACCAGTCCTTGTTGTGCGTGCCGGGCAAAATTAGCAGCGTGCTTGTCAGTGGATATGCTGCCTGCGTACCGTTTAGGCCGGGGTACTCACCCGGGGAAACGTTCAGACTGTCTCCGTTTTCGAGCATCTGGTGGTTCTTGTTGCGCACCTGCCCGCCGTTGGTATAGAAGAGCAGGTTGCCCTCCGCGTCGCTCATGGCGCAGGTGGCGCCTCTGGTCTCAATCGGTATGACACTGGCGGTGACGGTCGGGGGCGAGGTTGTAAAATCAATGATATTGGCTAAGTATGGTGGCAGGGCAGTGACCGAATATCCCGTAACCCAAAAGCGGTCGTGCTGTTGGGCGTGAGCATGTATGCCCCATATCAGGGTCAGCGGAAGCAAAAGGAGCCATTTTTTCATATCAGACGGATAAGAAGCCCCGTGCGCTGTGCGGCGCACGGGGCATGAACTGGATGGGTTTAATTTTTCGCGATGGACAGTTTTGCCGTTCCGAGCACCTTCCCGTCGCGCAGCACCTGACAGACATAAAGCCCGTCGGGCAGCCCGGTGAGCGGGACGAGCACCGTTTCAGCGCCTTCCGCTGCCGTGCCGCTGTGGGCCAGCGCACCAAGGGCGTTGTAAAGTCGGTACTGCGCCGCGCCGTCGCGCGTCCACTCTGCGGGCAGTTCCAGCGCCACCTGCCCCTGGGCGGGGTTTGGGTAGAGCCGGAAGCCGGTGATAGCCGCCTGTTTCGGGCCTTCGCGGTAAGTGCCCGCACAATCGGAGGGGCTGAGTGTTTCGTCGCTCAGCCTTTGCCAGAGCGCCCGGGCCTTGTACACCCCGAAACCGCCGTCCCAGGGGCACATCTGGGCCGTTTCGCGTATGTAGGCAAGTTCTGCGCCCGTCAGCCACTGGCCGTTGCGGACTTTGCCGAGCCACAGGGCGTTGAGGGCCTTTTCCCGGCTCTCCCAGGTCTCGACGCTGTTGAGGCCGGCGTTCTCTGTGCCCGCGCCGTCTATTTCCGCGCTCAGGCCGCTGCGCCAGTTGGCGAGCAGGGCATTGATTTGCGCGTTGGCCGCCGCGTAGTCGCTGGCCGCTGTGGCAAACTCGTCCAGCAATATTTGCAGTTCGGCTTCCGTAGGGTTGCCGTTCCAGATGGCGTCCTCCTTGATGGCCAGGACAGCGGCGGCGTTGTCGGCGGCAGTTTGGTACGTCAGCAATTGTTGCTCCGTGGCGGCCGAAAGCGGCGGCGCCGTCATCAGCCGCTCGTCCACGTGGTCGTAAGCCCCGACGTTTGTGCCGAGCGCGTCCTGATAAAAATCCTGTATCACAGTGCTGGAGGACGCCAAAGCGGGGTTTTCGCGCAACTTGCGGTAGAGCAGTCGGCGGCTGATCCAGTTGTAGCCGTCCTCAAAGTCGTTGCCGACAGCGATGCCCGCGCCCGCAGCCATTTCCTCGCCATCGCTGATAATTTGTGGTGGGGTGGGGCCGCAAGGGGCATCGGAGCCTGGCACAAACCAATCGCTCGGCAATATGCCCGGCTGTAGTTCAAAGGTGCGGGGGTATTGGGTGGACGTGCCCTGAAGGGTGCGGTAGAGGGACAGTTGGACAAAGTCCTTGTCCGGGCTGTCGTGCCGTGCGCCGGTAAGCCCGCCGCCTGGGTTGTAGCCCGCGCTTTCCCAGCGGTTGCCGGTGTTTTCCTGATCTCCGGTGCGAGCCATGTCGGTGTAGTGCATCCCGTACAGGGAGTTGTAAAAATGGTTGCAGCGTATCTGGTTTTGCGCGCTGCAGTCGCCGTTGAAGAGCAGGGCAGCGCCGGTGTTGTATATGTGGTTGTTGGTCACGGCGTTGGCGGGGCTGTTGTCGAGTTGGATGCCGTTGACCGACCAGGTGGGTTGCTGGTTGTAGGTCACCGTGTTGGCGTCGAGCATGTTGTTTGCCGACGCTTCCAGCCAGACGCCCTTGGTGTGAAAGAAGTTCTTGACGGTGACGGCGTTGCCCTCTTTCAACTCGGCGCCGCGGAAGTTGAGCAGGTGGATGCCGCTTCGGCCACCGGTGTGGTGCAGGGAGACGCTGTTGTTCCTGACCTTAACATTCCCCGCGCCCGGGTTCGGGCCTTCGAGCAGAATGCCGTCGCCGCCGGCCACCTTGATGCCGACGTTGTTGTTGAAGATGTCCACATTGCTCACCAAAGACGCGCCCGGGTCGCAGCGGAAGCCGATGCCCACCCTGCGGCAGTCCACCGTGTAGTAAACGCCGAACGGGTCGGGGTTGGGCGAAGGGGCGTTGTTGTGCGACACGGTCGCGTTTAGGAAGCGGCCGCCGGCCCACTGCTCCAGCATGAAGCCGAAGCGGACGTTGCCCGTGGTGTTCGAGGTGCCCGGGAACCCGCCGATGACTACCTGCGTGCCGGGCGCGGCGCTGATGGCGCGGATGGAGGTTTCCAGGGTGCCGAAGTAGTTGGCCGTGGCCGTGAGCCTGCCCACGCCGCCGTCGTGCCGGAAATAAATACCGTGTCCCGTCCTTCCGCCCGCGTAGGCGCCGTTGATGTTCGTGTTGCCGAACTCGTCGTTGCTTATCGTGCCGTTGGTGTTCAGCAGGTAGTAGCCGTTGGCGATGTTGGCGAACTGGTTCTTGTAAGGGCTGCTGAACGCGATGCCCCGGACGAACACCCCGGCAAACGCCCCCGTCTGCGAGTAGCCGCCCGTCTCTGCCGACACGGCGGCGATGGAGGTCGCCCCGAGGGGCGGCAGCGAACCGCCCACAAAGCGGTTGTTCTGGATGTAGGATGTGAACGCCACATCGGCGTAAAGGCCGATGAAGTTCTGGCTGAAATTGGTCCTGACGAGCGTGATGTTCGCGCCAGCGCCTTCCGGGCGAACCGCGAACACGGCGCCCTTCACCTCGTTCTCCTGTCCGGCGCCCCCGCCGAGCGGGTTGCCGTTCATGTCCAGGCGGCCCCGCGCCACGATGCCGCGCCAGGCGTGCGTGCAGCCGTTGTAGAGCCTGTTGGCAGTCTTGACGTTGAACGTCCGGTTGGCCGCCACGTCAATCCCCGCGTCGTTGGCAAAGCACACCTGGTCGTGGTCGAACGTGACCGGCGTGACATCAATTTCCAGCACGTTTTGGATGAAAACGTTTTGGTTGGCCACGGTGAGGGCGGGGAAGAGTGGCTGGTTGTTGTTCAGTGGCCCGGTGGCGGTGCTGTAATGCACGACCGTGGCGGCCGGCTGGGTCGGGTCGCCCACAAAAATACCCTGACTCTGGATGGTGTAGGGGAAGGTCTGCACGTCGGTCACGCCGTTGCACACAGTGGTGTGCCGGATGGTGACCGTGTTGTTGACATAGGTGTTGATGTTGGCGAGCACAAAATCGGGGCTGACATCCGTGCTGCTGAGCACCGTTTGACCGGATGCGTTGAGCACCTCCCAAAGGTGGCCGCAGCCGCTTTGGCCGCTGCCGCACAGCCGCAGGTACAGCCTGCAGCATTCCACCCGCTCGGCCACTTGGGACGACGTGCCGCAGACGACCGTGATGATCTGGCTGCATACGGTGGTCGCTATGCCGCTCCCTGTCGAATAGGTCACCGTGTGGGTCACGGTGTAGGTACCCGAAGCGGAATAGGTGTGCGTGGGCATCACATCTGTGGAGGTCGGCGAGCCGTCGCCGAAGTACCACAAGTGGCTGAGCGCGTTGTTGTTGAACGGCACGAACTTGTAGATGCAGGACTGGCAAGCGTCAGGGTTGGTGTAAGAAAACCCGCCGATTTCCTGCAGGCATTCGCTTTCGGCTTCAAACGGGATTTTTGATGCCGGCGCCCCGTCGCGGAAAATCGTGAGCGTGCTGGCGCCGCGCGGGATGGAAAAAGACGTGCCGCCGCCGCTCTGGCCGTTGTCCGTGGCCCAGGAATAGGTGGAGCCGACCTGTGGGGTTTTGACGCTGATGTCGAAACGGTTTTCCCGGACTTGGATGCCCACGTCGCACTGGGCATAAAGGCCCGAGGTGATGGCGCTGCAAAACAGCAGGATGATGATTAACTTTTTCATTCTTGAAAGTGTTTGATATGACCCCGTTATGCTTCCTGTCGGGGCGGGGATGCCCGACAAGATAAGCTGAGGCAAGACAACATAGCACGTTCGTTTCCAGGGATGTGTAGCATTTTTTTCTTTTTGCCTACGCGGCTTGCGTGCTCTTCTGCTAGGTTACGATTGGTTTATGTTGTTTGCCACTAACGGTTGCACTCACGCATACCGCCGCCTGCGTTGGGCTTGCGGGTTGGGCTTGGCGGCGGTTGGCGTGAGTGCGTTGTTCGATGAATTTTTATTCCCCCCCCCCCCCTCAGTATTTTATCTGCTTTTGTCTTGATTTTTGGCTTTTTCTTGTTCTTTTTGACGCTCCTGCTCTTTCTGTTTCTCCTTTTCTTTTATGTTATCAAAGTCCTCTTTCCCCTTATCGCCATATTGTGCTTTAATCAAATCTGCCGCTTTTTCATTTTTATCTTCTTTTTGATTGTCTTTATCCTTTTCGTTTGGGTCTTTCTGACTTTCTAATTTATCTATTAATTTATCTGTCGCTTTTTCGGCTGCTTGTTCGTATGAACCAGATTGTCGCAACTCTTTGTAATAATCCTTTCGATAATCTACCATTAAATTTTTTGGTAGTGCCATTTTGTGAGTGGCTGTCATTCTGACTAACTAAACGCCGTGTCGAAATGACAAAAGGCACCCGATCACTCATATTTTAACACTACCCCAAAATTCATAGATTTGTGCTGGTCTTCAACACCAGCAAACACATAAGTTAAGCACATGAACAGATTGAAATGTCAGCAATGCGGTACAGAGTACAAAGGCCGCAGCGACAAGCGTTTTTGCTCTGTGGCTTGCAAAAACGGTTGGCACGCCGAACACAGGCGGGCGACGCGCGACGCCGTGGCCGAGATAGACGGCTACCTGCACCGCAACCGCGAGATTTTGGCCACTTTGATGGGCGGCACCTCCAAGGTCGAGCTAGACAGGCTGGTGCTGACTCGTACCGGATTCAAGTACGAATACCACACGGGGACCTACCTCAATAAAGAGGGCAAGATCTACCGCATCGTCTATGACTATGCCTGGATGGATTTTTCGGACCAAAAAATCTTGATTGTGCGGAAAAAAAATTAAGCGCATCTGCGCGAGCGCATCGCAGAGAATATGCCGCCGACATCCTAATGGCGAGTTTGCTGCGCCCACCCCGCGCGCTCCCCCCCCCACCAACTCCCTCGCCGTCGCCACCGTCGCGTCGCTCGGCGGAAGAGGTCTTATTTATCAAAATTTTCGAGCTGCTTTTTCAATCGCGTTTTTGACTTCAGGCCAAGTGACGGTGGAATCGAGCAAGCCGGGCTGGTCATCTTGCTCGGCATCGTCAAAATAAACCATGCTTTTCATAACCAAAAACTCGGAACCATCGGCATACTTAGCGTTGTAAGCGTCTATAAGTTGGCGCATGGTGAATTGTCGCAGCAGAAAAAACAGGTCGAAAAAATCGCGCTTTCGCCCCCGGTTGGTGATGGCGGCAAGCTTCATGGCGCCAATATCCAAAGGAGAAAGCAGACGCAATCCCTCAACTTCCAAAACGGGATTCAGAAGTGGGTATCTGTAGCGAACCACATCCACTTTTACGCCGTTCACATTGAGTATCAATATGGAGCGACTCTGACTGATAATGGAAACTTCTGCAAATTCCTCGATGGCGCTCATCATCTCTGCCGTGTCGAAGCCCACGTCGCCGAAGAAATCCAAATCAACCGACACGCGATGTCCAATCTGGAGTGCCAGCGCCGTGCCTCCTGCCAAGTTGAATCCCTGCATTTCGGGCAAAGCCATCAACTTTTTCAAAAGTCCCAGTGTGTCGGGGTGGACTGTTGCAAGGTGTAGCATCGGAATTGTTCCTTCGGTACGTTGAAATAAAAGGCGAGGAAATTGAGCGAGCGTTTGTCCAAATAACGCTCTTGCAGCATTTCATCGAGCACCCGCTGCGGGCCGTAGTAGTCCAAAATCGCCTGCCAGTCTGCCAGCCTGCCATACATCACCACTCGCCCGATGACGTAACGCGCCTTGGCGTCGTAGTTGAGCCTCGTCGGGTCTATGTCCCAGAAAAGGATAGCAGGGAGTTCGAGTTTTTGCGATGATGGTGCGGGCATGAGTGGGTGATTTTTGAGCAAAAGTAAGTGTTTTCTCAGGCAAGATGCGCTTGGCCAAAAGACACAAGCGCGGCGGGGACGCCAAGCAAGGCGGAATGCGCTTGGCCAAAAGACACAAGCGCGGCGGGGAACACCAAGCGAGGCGGAAATGCGCTTGGTCAAAAAACACAAGCGCGGCGGGGAACACCAAGCGAGGCGGAAAAAGGCTATTTTGGAGTTCTTCGAAAAACTCCACCTCTACGAAGATGAACTTGACTCTCTTGTCTCTTTTAAGTTTCAGCGGCTCAGCAGGGCTGTCGTCGAATGAACCGCTTTGTTCATGACCACCCTGGGGCGACTATACAGCCTGTTCTTTTTTTTGCCGATATGCGCGAATCGAAGATTTGATGCCTGTCACAGTCTCGACATAAGGCTCCTCCTTGCTATCCCAAATACCCCGTGACACAATAGGTCGTTCGCCAGAAGGCAAAGCTTGGATGTCACCCAATTCCGCGTATTTTCCGAAAGCGGTATCCTTCCAAAGACAATGTCGTGTGATAACTGGAATAATGTGACAGTTGCCTCCTTTATGCTTGGCGATCATGGCTGGCAACTCCGTGTTCAAGATATAGGGGGAGTTGAAAAAAACTGGAGCTCATCAGTAAAATGACGACCTCTGAGCCACTGAGGCGTTGTTTGATATCAGCACTCCAGTCTGAACCTGCTTTAATCTCATGCGATGCCCAGATGTCCCAACCTTCGCGGTCTTTCACAAGATTCATCTGACGCAAAAGCTTGTCGCGTACATCGAGGTCTTCTTTGGCAAAAGCAATGAAAACATTGGTTGACATAAGGTGTCGAAGTCAGAAAGACAGCGGCAAAAGTAGAGAAGCGTTAGTAAATTTTGCTTTTTTGTCTTTTTGGCATTCTTAAAAATCAAGAGTTAACAAACCGCCTGACCTCACCCCCCCACCAACTCCCGCGCCGTCGCCACCGCCGCATCGCTGGGCGGGTTGCCGCTGAGCATCACGGCGATGGAGCGCACGCGTTCGTCGGGGTTGAGCAGGCGGATATTCGTGACCGTGCGGTTGTCCGCCACTTTTTTATAGACAAAATAATGCGCGTCGGCGCGGGCGGCGATTTGTGGCGTGTGGGTGATACTTACTACTTGGTGGCGAGCGCTCAGTTCTTTGAGAATCAAACCCATTTTCAGGGATACGTCGCCGCTGATGCCGGAGTCTATCTCGTCAAAAATCAGCGTGGGCAGGGGGATGGCATCGGCCACGAGGCTCTTGGTGCAGAGCGTGAGGCGGGAGAGTTCGCCGCCGGAGGCCACGTCCTTGATGGGCAGGTAGCGCGAGCCGACGTTGCTGGCAAAGAGAAACTGCACATCGTCGGCACCAGTGGGCGTGAGCGAGGGAGTGTCGCGGATATCCACGCGGAGGCGTGCGTGGGGCATGGAGAGTTGGGTGAGCATGGCATGAACGCGCTCTTCAAAAGCAGCGTGGATGGCACGGCGACGTTCGCTGAGTGTGGCCGCGATGGCGCGGAGTTGGCGCTCCTGCTCGGCGATGGCCTGTTCCAAACGGGCGATTTCGCCGCCGAGGTCGGTGAATCCCGCCGTTTGCTGTTCGAGGTTTTCTTGCAGTTGGAGGAGCTCGCCGACGGATGCCACGCCGTGTTTTTTCTGCAATTTATAGATAACATTCAGCCGCTCTTGCACCTCGGCGATACGCGCCGGGTCGTGTTCCGTGCCTTCGGCGATGCGCTCACAATCTTTGGCGAGGTCTTGTAAATCAATCACCAACGCGTCCAATCGCTCGCTCAGGCTGGAGAGTTGGCCGGAGAGTTTGCGGGTGCCGCTCATGCTGCGGGCAATTTCTTGGAGTTGGCCTACGATGTTTTGCTCGGCTTCGGAGAGGTAGTTGTAGGCCGCGCCGTAGGTGTGTTTGATGTCCTCGGCGTTGGAGAGGCGGGCGAGTTCGGCTTCGAGGGTGTCCTGTTCGCCATCGGCAAGTTCGGCCTGGCGGAGTTCGTCGAGTTGGAAGCGGAGAAACTCCATCTCTTTTGCGCCGTTTTCGCTCAGGGCGATGAGTTCGGCAAGCCGTTTTTTGTCAGATACAAACTGGCGGTATCCGCGTTGGTAGTCTTTCAAAATCAGCGCATTGTCAGCTAGCGCGTCTATCATGCGCAATTGGAAATTCACGTTGTGGATGTCCAATATGTCGAACTGTTGGTGCAGGTCAATCAGCGCCTCGGTGAGGCGTTGCAGCACTTGGTTGTTCACGGGCGTGTCGTTCACGAAGGCGCGGCTTTTCCCGGCGGGAGAGAGCTCGCGGCGGATGACGATTTCCGCGTCGTAGTCCAATTCGTTTTCCTCAAAAAATTCGCGCAGGTCATATTTTGCCACCTCGAAGTAGGCCTCCACGATGCATTTTTCCGTGTCGTTGTAAAATACTTTGGTGTCGGCGCGTTCGCCCATGACAAGGCCGAGCGCGCCGAGCAGGATGGATTTGCCCGCCCCGGTTTCGCCGGTGATGATGGTCAGACGGTCTGAAAAGTTGATTTCGAGTTCGTCTATGAGCGCGTAGTTGCGGATGTGGAGGCGTTTCAGCATTATTTCTCGCGGTAGAGGGTAGAAGGCAGAGGGTGGAAGATATAGTCAACGCAAATCAGCCCCGTCCGCTTCACTTGGCCGGGCAAGCCCCTGAGTACAGGGACTGACAAGGTGGTTTGAACGAACGGTGCTCGCAATCCTTTGGAAATCATGCAAATCAATCAAGGAAATCCCTGTCTTGCCAACGGGCAGGTTCAAATCCTCTTTAATCTGGGTATAAGAGCACGCCAGAACTACCCTTAACCTTCTATCTTCCACCCTCTACCTTCTACCATTTAGCCGCAAAAGTAGCAAAAGGACGCTGAAAAAAGCGAGATGAAATTTTTTGTTTGAAAATAAAGGCGCTGTAACGTGGAGAAGTTCCTGCCGTCGCCTGCATGTTGGTAGCGGGACATCAACAACGGTGGGGGCACGAATTTGACAAGATTGACCAGATTTACAGGACTCGCGCTTTTGTTCTTGGAAAAAACCTGCAAATCTGGTCAATCCTGTCAATAAATATCACATGTAAGGCATCTTCGGCAGGTGGAGCCCCCATCTCCCCAAATCCGCATTATACCCAGATTAAAGAGGATTTGAACCTGCCGGTTGGCAAGACAGGGATTTCCTTGATTGATTTGCATGATTTCCAAAGGATTGCGAGCACCGTTCGTTCAAACCACCTTGTCAGACCCTGTACTCAGGGGCTTGCCCGGCCAAGTGAAGCGGACGGGGCTGATTTGCGTTGAGTATAGCCTTGCTACTTCACCGTACGGCCACCCACCGTGCGGCCTTCCACCGTGTTGCGGTATTCCTTTTTGAGATTCACCAAAAGGCGCGGTATGATTTCCGAGTCGGTGAGGAATTTTTTGCCTGCGTAGGTGACCGTGCCAGTCCTGCGATTCCATTCGCTCGCTTGGAGCATATATTGCCCGTCGTAGCGCGGGTTGGGGCCAAAGGTCAGGTAGTGAGTATCACCCTGATTGTCAAAACTGACGGCGAACTGCTCGTCTTTGGGGCGGAACAGGAACACGCCGGGGGTGCCTGCGGGGAAATGGATTTGCTCGGTCTTTCGACCGTCCACGATTTTGATTTGCCCGGAGGTGATGGAGGAGGCGCCCTCTTCGTCGAGATAGCGATAGAGGGTGAGCTCTTCCGAAAGAAAAAACTGGATGCGGCGCAGGTCGTCGTCCGTCCAGTTTTGGCTTTCGTAGAGTTTTTGGTCAAAGACGGAAAGCTGGGGGGAGCAAGCGGAAAAGAGGCCGAGGGCCAGTAGTAGAAAGAGGTGTGTACGTTGCATGGTTCAGTCAAATTTTTTGAGGCAAAATTCGGCGGCATACAGCGAGGCAACGACGGCGTGGAGGTGGTTTAACGCAATTTTATCGCTGATTGCTAAGGAATTGTTTTGACATGTCATCGCATAGGTGCGGCATGAACGCTTTGCGTGCATGGGCGGCCAACAATCCCTAAAAGTGGCCATGCCATGCCTATTGAATCTCCTCCTCGTCTTTCCCTTTGGGGTGAGCCTGCTCATACACCTTTATCAGGCGCTCGATACTATTGTGCATATACACTTGGGTAGCGGCGAGGTTGGAGTGGCCGAGCAGTTCCTTGATAGCGTTCAAATCGGCGCCGCGCTCGGAGAGGTGCGTGGCAAAAGAGTGGCGCAACACATGCGGACTGCGTTGCTCTGCCGTCGTGACGGCGGAAAGGTACTGGTGCGCGATGTGGTAGATGCTGTCGGGGCTGAGGCGCTCGCCTTTCCGATTGAGCAACAGCCATGGCTCGGCGGAGGAGGGGAAGGTCGCGTTGCGAATCTCGATGAAGTTTTTCAAGAGCGAGCCGAGATAGCGCGCAAAAGGCGCGAGCCGTTCTTTGTTGCCCTTGCCTGCGATGCGCAGCGTGGAACGCTCGAAGTCTATGTCGGCGATTTTCAGGTTGGAGGCCTCGCTGCGGCGGATGCCAGTGGCGTAGAGTATTTCCAACACGAGGCGGTGCAGTTGACCTTTGTAGTCGTTGCCAAAATCAATGTGGGTAAAAAGCGCGGCTATATGGTTTTCCTGCACAAAAACGGGGAGTCGCTTGCCTGTTTTTGGCGCCACCACTTTGCGCATGGGGTCCTTTTCGAGCAGGCCGCGTTGTTTCAAAAAGCGAAAATAGGTCTTGAGACACGACAGGCGGCGATTGATGCTGCGGGCGCTTTGCCCTTCTTGCATTTGGGCGACTATCCATGCCCGTATATGGAAATGCCTCACTTCGGAAACCGAGGTAAGGCATTGTTGCTCAGTGCAATAAGCAATGAAATTTTGCAAGTCGCCGCGATAAGCCGTCAACGTGTGTGGCGAGAAACGGCGTTCGAGCGACAAATATCCGTAGAATGACTCTTCGTGAAACACCAGTTTGATGTGCTAATTTTTCAATGTGCAAATGTGCCAATAAAAAAACTGGGGCATCAGCACATTCTTCAATCGGCACATTGCCACATCCCTCAGTCGTTCTTGTTGCCGTACATTTCCTCTTTGTAAACGGCTTTCAGTACTTCCGCACGACGCTCGACCGATGGCTTGCTGAATGCCTTGCGGCGACGCAGTTCTTTCAGAATGCCTGCGCGTTCGAATTTGCGTTTGTACTTTTTTAGCACTTTGTCAATGGCTTCGCCGTCTTTGACTTCAACGATGAGCATGAATTTCTCCTTGAATTTGGTGAAAAAATTTGTTGTTGAAAATTCGGGCTGCAAAGATAAGTCAAGTTCTGGAAAAAAATCGGCCAGTTTTGAAAATTTCTGTTAATCATGCGAATCAGGGGTTGGCAGCGATTCTCGCTTTGTTGGGTTCTGAGGTGTCATCCCGGAAGAACGGAGGGGCTACATCTCAAAAACAGGTCGAGGTGTCACCTTTTTCGTTGCTCAAAAGATGACACCTCTTACAAACCGAGAATAGCTGAGGGGTTGGAGAAAAACGCTGAAAATGCCTGCTGTGCGGGCTGTCTCACAGGTTTACACTTCACGCCGCCAAGTTTTGGGCATGGCTAAAAGCGCAATCTGTTCAAATCAGAGAGAGCAATCATGGTGAACTGACAAATCCGAGCGAAACAAGGCATAAATTTCGACGGGATTGACAAGATTTACGGTTTTTTTCCAAAAATAAGGGCACCAATCTCGTAAATCTTGTCAACCCTGACAACAACTATTACTTGTGTGGCGCCCTTAATCTGCCCAGATTAAAGAGGATTTGAACCTGCCGGTTGGCAAGGCAGGGATTTCCTTGATTGATTTGCATGATTTCCAAAGGATTGCGAGCACCGTTCGTTCAAAACCACCTTGTCAGCCCCTGTACTCAGGGGCTTGCCCAGCCAAGTGAAGCGGACGGGGCTGATTTGCGTTGACTATAAGTGCCTGAACACACACACTGCTGGACATTTGCAAATTTGCCACGAGGTCACAAAGACGCAAAGCAAAATACTCATTGATTTGCCGCATTTTGTGCCTTTGTGTCTTTGCGGCACAAAAATAATGTCCAGTAGTTCGGCCTGAACATCAGATGCTGCGAAGGTTCGCCCCCCAAGATTCATGTCAATCCCCAATCGCGCTTCGAATCTGTTTCAGGTGCCGCTTGAAATGTGCTTCAAAAAAGCCCATCATTTGAAACCAGCCCATGCGCCCTGCGCGGGGGTGCTTGTAGAGGGCCTTGTCGGCGAGCGAGTCAGGCATTTGGGCAAAAAAATCGGTCCAGTCGGCGCGGGCTTTTTGCCAGCGGGCACGGGTCTCGGCCAGTGTGGACTGCGCAGGCAAATACTCCTTGCTCACAGCTTTGGGAGCCTCGAACTTCAACGGCACATTCATGGAGAGCCACAGCAAAAAGCCTCGCCAGCGAGCACCCAAGCCTGCGTGCTCCAAGTCGGGTGAAAAGCTCAGTTTTTTCTTGACGTAGGCGAGGGACAGTTCCTCGCTCAGTATCAGGTGATGCATGGTTTGAAGCGCTGACCAGCCGCCCCTGGCGGGCTGGCGGTTGAGCACCGCGTCGCTGTGTGCCTCCATCTCCGTGAACAAGTTGTTTATCAACTGGTTGTATCGTTCGTTTCGGCGTTTCAATGCTTCTTTCATAGGGGCAAGGTATGAAAAAGCCAAAACCCTTGTTCGGCCTATCCTTTGTCTTCTAAGGCTTTTTCCCCATTTTTGCCCTCAACTAAGGAGCAAAGGTGTCTCACAGGTCATTGTTATGAGACACCCTTGCTCCCAAATACCTCCCGACCGAGATGCTATTTACCCGAACCATGATTTGCCTGCTTGTTTGCCTTGCTTCCGATGCCCAAAGCCAGAAGCCCTCGGCAGCGGCCAAGCCATCTGCCGACAAGCCAGCGGCGGCGGATGCCAAATCGTACGTCACGGCGGTGGCGAAGACTGGCGACGATATGGCGGCGCTCCTGACTCGCTATGGCCTGTTCGACTTTGAGTGCAACGTGGCGAAGTTTCTCAAACTGAACAACCTGAAAACAGGCAGTGTCATCAAGGCCGCAGCCACTTACAAGCTACCAGTGGAAGTGGTTGCCTACAACGGCAAAAGCATCCGCACCACGCTCGACATTTCCGACTGGCGCGTGGCCAAGCGCATCGAGTTGTTCAACCATTCCGCCTTGGAAGCGGGGCTGCGCACCGACAATTTTATTCAGACCAAACGCTTGTGGGTGCCGTGGCACGAGCTCAATTGCCCACCGAGCATCGAGGCGGCAAGCATCACTCCGCTCGCCAAAGAGCGTGTGGTAGCCTCAGCCAACACGGGCGAAAAAAGCGTGGGCGGCAACTCGCGCAATTTTGCCATTTTTGGGAAAAGACATCAACACACTCCGCTGATTAGCAACAAGTTGAAAGGCAAAGTTTTCTACATCGTCAGCGGGCATGGCGGCCCCGACCCCGGCGCGCAAGGCCAACGAGCAGGCCACACGCTTTGCGAAGACGAATATGCCTACGACGTGTCGCTGCGCCTCCTGAAACTCCTCCTCAGCCACAACGCGACAGCGTATATGATTGTGCGAGACCCCAACGATGGCATCCGCGACGAGGAGTATCTCAATTGCGACAAAGACGAAGTGGTATGGGGCGACAAACCCATCCCGCTCGACCAAAAAGAACGGCTCCAGCAACGCTGCGACATCATCAACGAGTTCACGAAGCAGCACACCAAAGCTGGCATCAAAGACCAGACGCTCATTGAGATTCATGTGGATTCGCGCTCTCACGACCACAAAACCGATGTCTTTTTCTATTATCGCCCAGGCAGCGAACCCAGCCACAAATTGGCTTTGCACATACAGCAGGTGTTTCTCACGAAATACTTAAAAAAGCGAAACCAGCGCGGCTATACTGGCACCGTGACTCCCCGCAATCTTTACATGCTCAAGGAAACCATCACGCCCAAGACGGTTTACATCGAATTGGCCAATATCCGCAACAGCTGGGACCAACAGCGCCTTGTGCTGAAAAACAACCGCCAAGCCCTCGCCAATTGGATTTGCGAGGCGCTCCTGACGCACTGACCCCTCACCCACACTCGACCAATCTATGCCAAAAATCGTAATCGTGGGCACCGGACGCATCGCATGGCATTTGGGCCGCCGCCTGAAAGCCAAAGGCTTGCCCATCGCGCAAGTGGTGAGCCGCACTGCCGAACACGCGCAGGCATTGGCCGACACGCTTCATGCCCGCTGGACGAACGAGTGGGCTGATGTGTTGCCCGATGCGGATTGGCTGCTCATCGCCGTGCGCGACGACGCGATAGCAGAAGTGGGGGCAGCTTTGGCGCCCCATGCCCCCGACGCACTGGCCACACATACTTCCGGGGCGACACCGGGTGCGGTGTTGCAACCCCATTTCCGACGCTTCGGAGTGTTTTATCCCTTACAATCGTTTTCCTACGAACATTCGCCGGTATGGTCAAAAATTCCCTTTTGCGTGGACGCGCCGACCAATGAGGACGTGTTGTTTTTGAAAAAAATCGCCAAGACCATCGGCAACCTCGTCTATCGAGTGGACGACGGACAACGTGCTTTTCTCCATGTGGCAGCGGTTTTTGCCAATAATTTCGCCAACCACTGTTTCACCATCGCGGAAAAAATACTCGAAGAGAAAGACCTGCCCTTTGAAATGCTGCACCCGTTGATGGAAGAGACCCTTGCCAAAGCTCTCCGCGACTCTCCAGCCCGAATGCAGACAGGGCCTGCCGTTCGGGGCGATGCAGACACGGTGCAACGGCACTTGGCACTGCTGCGCAGTCACCCTGAATGGCAGGAGCTTTATCAAAAATTGACGATGGATATTAACCCTGAGCTGCCTTTTTGAACCAGCGAGCGAAATTTTCAAAGCACGAAGACAGAACAAAATTTCTCAATTTGACTAAAAAACATTCAATATCCTTGTTTTTAAAAGCGAAATCCTCTTTTTCCCTCGTATTTGTCGGTAGCGTGAAATAAAAACAACAACAAGCGGCTTCGTCTCTACATTTGTCGCGCCTTATCCGAGCTGTCGCGACCGTATTTCCTCCCTATGAAAACAACGCGCGAAAACGCCTTGATAGATAAAACCGATTTTCAGGGATGTTGAACGGATATTTTCCACAAATCACTTCCCGTCGGATATTCCTTCCCGACTTGATGACTTTTTCTTGACTCAAACAACATTTAACTACTCCAAGGCAGGGCATCACGCGGACCAACCAACAAACAGCGCCCTAAAGAAAGGCAAAACGCTCAATCGAACCCGTCCGCTGCGCATGGCCGGGCAGGCTCGTCCGAACGACTTAACCGGTTGGACAATCGTAAATCGTAAATCCCAAATCGTAAATCACCCTTCGCACTATGACAAACGCCCGACTCACCGCCATTGGCATGGCCATTCCAGAGAGTAAGATTGACAACCATTATTTTGAAAACATCATCGAAACGACCGACGAATGGATAATGTCGCGCACGGGCATCCGTACACGCTATCACACCGGGCCGGACGAATTCACCAGCGACTTGTGCGTGAAAGCGTCGCAAGACCTATCGGCCAAATACAACACTTCTCTCGACGATGTGGACATGATTTTGGTAGCTACCACCTCTCCCGACCAACCGATGCCCAGCATGGCGTGTCGGGTGCAGTATCGCCTGAATATGACAAACGCGGGCGCCTTGGACATCTATGCTGCTTGCGCGGGATTCAGCTATGGCGTGGTGATGGCAAGAGGGCTTATAGCGGGCGGGATGCACCGGAAAATACTGGTCATTGGCGCAGAAACGCTCTCAAAGGTAACTGACTTCACGGACCGTAGTTCCTGTTTCCTTTTCGGCGACGGTGCGGGCGCGGTGTTGGTGGAGGCTAGCCCAACCCCTCACATCGGTGCCTGCATCACTGGCGCGAGCGGCGAGGGAGGCGCGGATTTATACATTTCTGGCTTTGCGCCTTCCATTGATGGTCAAGAACTCAAGATGAATCGCTGCATCGTGCAGAATGGCCGTAAGGTGTTCAAATGGGCCGTCACGAAAATGGCTGAGCAAATGAAGGTGCTGGTTGAAAAAAACAGTCTGACACTCGACCAGATTGACTGGTTCGTGCCACACAGCGCCAACCTGCGCATCATCGAGGCGATTTGCAACGAGACGGGTTTCCCCCTCGAAAAGACCTTGGAGAGCATTGTTGATTTTGGCAACACATCTTCCGCTTCCATTCCCATCGCGCTCTACAACGGCATCCAATCAGGCAAGGTGAAACGCGGCGACCGCATCATGTTGCTGGGTTTTGGGGGCGGCTTGGCGTATGCGGGGACGATTGTTGAGTGGTGAGGGGGAGCAAGAAAAAGTAAAAATGAACCACCTCAAGCAAACACCTTTTCCCAGAACTCCAACAAATGCTGCTCTTCCGCTTCCCAACTCCAAGCATCTCGTGCCGCGAGGCAGTTGTGTTGCAAATGTCGATACATCGCTTCATCATGGAACAGCCTTTTCACAGCGTCGGCTACCGCTTGGGGCGACAGCGTGTCCAGCAAGAAGGCTACTTCGTGTTGTTCGTTGAGCACCCTGTATTCCGGGAAATCCATGTTCAACACGGGCACTCCCGCCTGCACATAGTGGAAAAATTTATTGGCCAAAGAATAATAGTAGCTCAAACCCCGGTTTTCAAACAAGTTCAAACCCAGCCAAGCATTGGCGACTAGCGCATGGGTTTCTTCTGGCTTTACATAACCGAGGAAAGTCACCCGATCGTTCGCGCCCAACTCGGCAGCGAGCTGTCGCAGCGCATCGGAAAGGTCGCCTTCGCCTGCCAGCCAAAGATGTATGTCCGTCGGGAGCAAAGTCATGGCTTCCAAAAGGGTCTCGATGCCTCTGCCCTCATTGAGCGCACCGAGGTAGAGCAGGTGGCCCGGTTTTTTGGAAGGAAAGGAAGCGCCATCATGGGGCGGCCGCGGAGCGACGAGGGGCTTCGCCTGCGACGCGCGACTCGCGACATTTCGCACCACATCAAACCGCAACCCATACCGCTCCTCAAAAATTTTCGCCAACGCAGGCCCCACCGTGTAGGCGTGTCGGTAGAAGGGCAAGCACACCCGCGCCACGAGCTCCCAGCATTTTTTCACGAAAGGTCGCCCGACGACTTCCGGCACTTCGGTGAAATACTCGTGTGCGTCGAACACGCGCTTTTTGCGGCGCAACAGGGTGGCACAGCACCCGGCCAGCAAGGTGTCGAGGTCAATGGAGCATACCGCGTCGTAGCGTGAAAAGAGCAGGAAAAAGAAAAGGCGGATATTGTGTTCGGCGTAAAACAGAAAGCCCTTTTGAAACCAGCAACGCAGCCTCTTTTGGGAAAACGGCCTGTCAACCAAGTGGATAGAGTGGGGCAGCGAGCGCCCTACAAGCGTCACCGAATAACCATGCGCGGCCAATGTGCCGCAGATGCGGTGCATTCGCTGGTCGTAGGTCAAGTCGTTGGTGACGGTGAATAGGATGGTCATCTAGGAGGGCTTGAGCTGTTTGAGGGGTTTGAAGGTTTGTCTGGCCAAGCGGGGCGGATGGGGTTTATGGTTCGAGCAGGCCTTCTGGCAAATCCACATAAACCTTCCCGGATTTTTCGTCAATGGAGGTGATGAACTGCGGGTTGAGCGGGATGAGGACTTCGCGGCCCTTGTGCTTCAAAAAGGCCATCTCTTGCTGCGGCATTTCGAGGACTTCTTCGATGTGGCCAATGTCGCCCAAGTATTTGTCAATCATCAGAAAACCCACCAGATGCTCGTATTCCAAGGCCTGCTCTTCCTCTATTTCCAACTCGCGCTGCTCGTCGGGGATGAGGTCTTGCTCGCGGAGAAACACCTCGCGCGATTGCAAGGCAAAGGCAGAGTCGCGATTGTCCACTTCTTCGAGTTGGAGTATCATCTCGCCCTTGCCGCGCACATTGGCCACGAAATAGGGGACTTTGGCTCCTCTCACATCGAGAAAGATGCGCTCGTTTTTCAGGAAATCTTCCAAAAAACGCTCTTCAATGACGAGTTTTAGCTCGCCCTTGAGGCCGTGCATTTTTTTGGTGTAGCCGATGTTGATGTATTGGTTTTCAGCCATTTTATTCCTAGCATCAATTGAATTCCAAAATTTCTTGTCTCAAAATGTACCCCTTTTCCGCCTTCAGTTCCCACGGGCGCGTCTCACAGTCGGCAGGTGGCGGCACTTGGTTGCAGTACTGCGAATCGAGTATCCACTGCTCGCGCCACACCATGCCCACGTTTTTGGCGTAGCGGACCCGCGACAGGCGCCGTTCGATGATGTTGGTGTCGTCGGCTTCCGTCACGAGTAGCGTGGAGTCGAAAACAAATGGCCCCACAATGGCCTGTATGTCAATAGAATCCACCTCGTAGCGCCAATTGATGAACGGCCGCATCCGCTCGCCCGCGATTTCGATTTCGCGGTTTTTGTCAATCCAGATATTGCCATCCCAGACGCTGCGACGGCTGAGCGGGAACACGAGTTTCAGAAAGCGAAAATTGTCCTCCGTTCGGACGGCCTGCGTGGCAGTGCGGGCTGCCGTGTTGATGCTTTTCAACCTCCACGGCTCGGCATCGCTCATTCTTTCATGGCGCTCGATGGTGAAAAGCAACTGCCCCGTCTGGTCGCGCAGCGTGTCGCTGACAACTTCCCTGACGAGGGTCCGGGAGGAATCGCGGGTGATGCCGCCGGGCGCAAAATCATAGATGATGCTGTCCACTTGATAGACGATGTATTTGCCTATCTCAAGTGGGAAATAGGCATATTGCTCGGCGGCAAGCGGTTCGCGTTCCTCCGTTTGGCGCTCCCCGCAAGCATTTATAAACAATGAAAAAAATAAAAACAAAGCGATTATACGCAGCATCGGTCGGGCGATTTTGGGCAAAGGTAAGGAGGCTGGCATACTTCCCTGTTCGTGAATTTTTTTCGGGTGTTGAGCAGCAAAAAAGACGGAGGCAATGGCTTAGGCCCCCCCCTTAATGCCTCCCAATAACGACCCTTAATGCCTCCCAATAACGACCCTTAATGACCTCCAATAACGACCCTTAATGACCTCCAATAACGACCCTTAATGACCTCCAATAACGACCCTTAATGACCTCCAATAACGACCCTTAATGACCTCCAATAATGACCCTTAATGACCTCCAATAACGACCCTTATAGCCCCGTGCATTTTTAAAGGAACAAAGAGCGTATCTTTGCTTCATTTTGAGCATGAAAAAACGTTTAAGTTCAGTTTCGTATGAAGGGATGCGCCTGCGAGCGGTAGAGATGTTCCGTTCAGGTAAGAACCGCCAAGACATCATGTCCAGTTTGGGGATACCCAAATCAACGTTGTCACGATGGCTTGCGCGATACGATGCAGACAATCCTGCTTGGTACAAGAGCCTTCCGCCGGGCGGAACCCAGAGCAAATTAGGAACCGAAGACCTGCGGCGCCTGGTGGAAGAGTTGAACAAGGGTTGTACAGCGCAGGGATTTGAAGGGGAAATATGGACGCGGGGTCGCGTTGGTGTTGTGATTGAGCGACTTTTTGGGGTAAAGTATGACCCATCCCATGTGGGGCGGTTGCTGAAAAAGGTCGGATGGTCGCTGCAACGGCCTTCCAAACAGGCTCGCCAGCGTTCGGAAGAGCGGGTGCAGAAGTGGTATGCAGAGGACATAGGTCGCATTAAAAAAAAGTGAAGCGGAAAACCGCGTATTGTTTCATGCCGATGAGTGTGGGGTTTGCTTGCTGCCCTTTTGCGCCAAAACTTGGGCCCCCAAGGGCCAGACTCCGGTGCTTCAAGAATTCAAAAGCCGCGAGCATCTGAATCTGTTCGGCATGATTTCAACCCGGGGTGATTTGTGCTGGCAAATCCAACGCCTCCCTTTCAAGGCTGAAGATTTTGAGGAGTTTTTCACTTGGTTGAGCACCGAAGAACTGACGAACACCAAAATGCTGGTCGTATGGGATGGTGCTTCAATTCATAAGGGTCAGCCGGTAAAAGATTTTTTGCAACACAACCCCGGTATAATACACCTCGAAGCACTACCACCTTATTGCCCACAACTAAATGCCATAGAATTACTTTGGGATTACCTCAAGTGCCACAAACTCAAAAACCGGATTTTTCTCAATTTGGACGATTTGCAAACTGCCGTAGAATATGCACTTCACGAAATCGCTGATGACCCCGAACTCATCCGCTCTTTTTTCACTAAATCATCCGTCTCGTTCCTTTAAATATGCACGGGGCTATAATGACCTCCAATAACGACCCTTAATGACCTCCAATAATGACCCTTAATGACCTCCAATAATGACCCTTAATAACCTCCAATAACGACCCTTAATGACCTCCAATAATGACCCTTAATGACCTCCAATAATGACCCTTAATGACCTCCAATAATGACCCTTAATAACCTCCAATAACGACCCTTAATGACCTCCAATAATGACCCTTAATGACCTCCAATAATGACCCTTAATAACCTCCAATAATGACCCTTAATGACCTCCAATAACGACCCTTAATGACCTCCAACAATGACCCTTAATGACCTCAAATAATGACCCTTAATAACCTCCAATAATGACCCTTAATAACCTCCAATAATGACCCTTAATGACCCCTAATGCCCCCAAAGTGTAGCGGCTGCGACATTTGCACACTCACTTTTGCCCCAGCAAAACCAAACTTCCGACCCGCCCGTTTGTTTCCCCAACATAAATTTTGCAAAAAAATGAAGCAAGCATTTCTATTGCTCGCGCTGCTAAGCGCGGGCTGCCACTCGGCACAAAATGTCACGCCAAAAAATGACTCGACCATGACCACATCCATCGCAACACCCGACACAAACACCACGACACTCCTCGGCCAAACCGAAATCGCCACCCTCGGCGGCGGCTGCTTTTGGTGCGTGGAAGCCATTTTTCAAGATTTGAAAGGCGTTGTGAAAGTGGAGAGCGGCTACTCGGGCGGACACGTTGACAACCCCACCTATCGGGAGATTTGCACGGGGCTGACTGGCCATGCGGAGGTCATCAACGTGACTTTCGACCCCTCCGTCATATCTTACAGGGAGATTTTGGAAATCTTTTTCACCGTCCACGACCCCACCACGCTCAACCGCCAAGGGGCCGACACCGGGCCGCAATATCGCTCGGCCATTTTCTTCCATTCACCGGGGCAAAAAACCATCGCAGAGGAGGCGAAGCAATCCATGCAGACGATTTGGGACGACCCGATTGTGACCGAAATCACGCCTTTCGACAAGTTTTACAAGGCCGAAGATTATCACCAGAATTATTTCAAGGACAATCCCAACCAGCCGTACTGCTCCATCGTGATTGCCCCCAAAGTGAAAAAGTTTCGGCAGCAATATCAAAACAAGCTGAAACCGTAAAAATATGTCGGATTCATGTCCAAGAACAAATCCCCGGCTTTCTGGTTATCTTTGCACGAAATTTCTGAAGAATGACCGACAACAAACAAGAATTGCTCGACCGAATTGAAGACGCACTCAGCACCGTGCGCCCCCACCTTCATGTGGATGGTGGCGACGTGGAGGTGGTGGAGCTTACCGACGATATGCACGTCAAAGTTCGCTGGGTAGGGATGTGCCAATCGTGTTCCATGTCAGCAATGACCCTCCGCGCAGGCATTCAAGAGGCTATACGGGGAAAAATACCAGAGATAATAGGGGTCGAAGCAGTAAATTGAACAATCGTGCTTTTTCAAAAAAAAAGAAACCCTCGCAGGCAGTAATTGTCTGCGAGGGTTTCTTTTTGAAATAAAGCAGGGCCAAGTTGTAGTCAACGCAAATCAGCCCCGTCCGCTTCACTTGGCCGGGCAAGCCCCTAAGTACAGGGGCTGACAAGGTGGTTTTGAACGAACGGCGCTCGCAATCCTTTGAAAATCATATAAATCAATCAAGGATATCCCTGCCTCGCCAACGGGAATCTTCAAATCCTCTTTAATCTGGCTATAACCTTCCCGCCTACTTTGGCTAAAAGAACGCTCGCCAAACACGTCACTCACAACTTGCTCTCAAATCGCGCAGTTCCGCTCGACTATTCACCGTCACCAAGGAGCCGTCGGCCGTCATTTTCACCGTGAGCGGGAACGTGATGTGTGGACGCCCCGCGCCGGGATTGTCGTGGTGCCACATCCGAACGAGTTGGTAGAGTTGGAGCCGATTGTCAACCGATGCCGTAGTACCATCTGGAAACTGTATAGTGAGGGGAAAAGTGATTTCAAAACAAGACAACTGACGGCGTGTGTGCTGCCGTGGGTCTTGGTTGCCGAATTTGCCCCGGCAATCCGCACGGAGCCTGCGAAACTCGTTTTCATTGTTGACCGTGATAAGGTCGCCCTCTTCAGACAGCACCGAAATCGGGAACACCAAAGACGGCGCGAAGCGAACCGGACCGTTGGCTTGAAACCAGGCGCGAAGCGCCAGTTTCATGTCGTCGTAAGAGTTGACTGTGGCAGTACTACCGTCAAGAAGCGTGAATTCCACCGGGAACAGCAGCTCATAGCAGCCAAGCCTACCCAAGCCGCCGCGCTCCTGAACGCTGTAGAGGGCCTCGGCAATCGCCTCTTCCTCCGTGAGTTGTTCTTCCTGTTTGTTGCAGGCGACAAACAATGCCAGCACACATACTGACAACATGAATACGGGATGCATCATTTTTTTCATCGAAAACAAAATTTTAGAGTGAAATGGTTGAGTTGTGTTTTCCCTTGTTAGGTCAACCGCAGATACAAGGGTTGCATCGGGCCTGAAAATTATACTTCACACGAGTCATTTCAAATTGCCGCTTTTGCACACCGGAACAGCGTTCCGATTTACTTGCGACAATTTGAAATCCCCTCCCTTCACGCCGCCAAGTTTTAAGCATGGTGAAAGCGCAGTCTGTTCAAAATCAAGCAAGTAAATCATGGGCATCTTACAAATTCCCGCGAGTCAAGGTATATTTTCATCGTGAATCACGACAGAAAAAGAACACCTCGTGCAACCCTTGGCGCGGGTCTCCTACCTACCTTCACGGCATTCGTTCAAGTCAATGAAAGAACCGGATTTGCAAGCCTGTCTTCGCGGCGAGCCACTTGCCCAAAAGCATTTCTACGAACGCTACAAGGGCAAAATGTTCGCCTTATGCCTCCGCTATGCCGACAGCAGAGAGGATGCCGAGGATATGTTGCAAGAAGGATTCGTGAAAGTTTTCCGCGACCTGCACCAATACGCCGCCACAGGCAATTTGGAAGGTTGGGTGCGCAAAGTGTTTGTCAACACAGCATTGCAGCACCTTCAAAAACACCGTAAGCATCTCATCGTAGTGGAAACAGAAGTCCACGATATTGTGGAAGCCCCCCCTTCGTTTGCCGACGACGAACCACCCGCCAAGCATATCATTCGGTTGCTTCAACAATTGCCGCCGGGTTTTCGAGCCGTGTTCAACCTGTACGTGCTCGAAGGCTACTCGCACCCCGAAATCGCATCCATACTCGGCATATCGGTCGGCACCTCCAAATCCCAACTCATGCGGGCCAAAGCATATTTCCGCAAGCTGCTTGAAAACAGCCTAACAACTTGAAAGTCATGGAAAAAGACACACACGACGACCACCTCGACCAATACGTTCGCAAGTCGTTCGAGCAATATGAGGAAAACCCAGCGCCCGATATGTGGACGCGCATACAGTCGGCGCTGCCAACTGCGCCCTCCCATCGGCCTACATGGCTTCGGAACCGCCACTGGCTCGTGATGGCAGGTGTCGTGCTGCTGCTTGCGGCACTAGTGGGCGAGCATTACTACTACGAGCGACTTATCAGAAACATACAAAACCAGCACCTCAAAGAACAAGCAACCGCAATAGAGAACGCGACAAAAAACCCGGACACGGCAACAGAAACGAGCAGCCTTCCGGGCAGCTCGGAAATGCGCGCTTCCGCCAAACAGCATAGAGGAAAGGCGACAAACGAACCATCCACCACGCAGCGGGAAAATATGCGAAGGCGCGAAAAGCGCCCGAGCCAAACACCCAATGCCCACTCCATGAATCCCGATGCGCCAATCACAAAAGAACCCGCCCCAACAAGTCTATTCTCCGAAACATCAAAAAACGTCGAACAAATCACCCTAAACACGTCGCAAATAACCCCTCTTTCTCCACTCGCGCCAGAACCTGTGAAAGTGCCTGCTCTCGACCCTCTGCCTGCCGCCATGCCGATGCTAGAAGTCGCTGCCCATCGCGCAAGAGCCGAGGTCAGCATACCCATCAAGCCATTTCGCGCCCCTTCTGGTTGGCATTTGGGTTTACACGTCATGCCATACACTATTCTGGAACAGGATGTGGAGATTTCGCCCGTGCCCGGCACACGGCCAGTATTCATCAGTCGTCAGGAAAGCGCCGATTTTGCTGCGGACTGGTGGCTGAGTATTGGCAAAAAAATCAATTCGCGTTGGTCGGTCGAGACAGGACTGGGGTTTCGCTCCATGACGCGCAAAGCCACGCACACCCCCCGGTTCAGGCTCAGTCAAGGCAATCTTGGCCCAAGCGGTCAAGTCCGCCAATTCAACTACGACCTGCGAGTCTATGGAGGCTCCGCCAACGTGACGCTTCGCATGGAACCCGTGAATCCTTCGGCCCCATTGCCCGACAATGAGCGCGTGGCTTTGCGCGTCACGACCACCGAAACATTGCAAATACTCCGCGTTCCCGCTTTGGCCGTTTGCCGAATCGGGCAGGGACGCTGGCAGGCAGTGGCCAAAGCAGGACTGGTCGGAAACTTTATTTTGAAAAACCAACTCGACGTGACGGCAAGAGCATCGCAGAACGTGCGTTTGCGATTGTTGCAGGGCAACAACGGCTACAATATGCAGTACCAGACAGCAGGCAGTTTCTTTTTGGGTTATTGGGCATCCTTAGGCTCCGAATTTCGCCTTGCCCGCCATTTGGGGCTTTTTGCCGACCCCGCGCTCTCAGGCGATTTTTCGCGCAAGGATGCAGCTGACAGGTCGTTGCCGGGTCAAATTATATTCGGGCTGAACACAGGTGCAAGGTTTTACTTCTGAACCCTCAAAGCGCCTCCAGCCATTCGCCCGTTTTATACGACATCCAACTCGTCACCATTCCCACAAAAACACCCCATGCGATGTCGACCACCACCAAAGGCAGCGGCCATCGGTCAATCAATGCCTTGTTCACCAATTCATAAGTGCCATAAGTGACCAAGCCAAACAAAGCGCCATTGAGCAATGCGCGTAGCGGTGATTGGGCCGGCCAAACACAAAACCACAGCAGCCCAAAAGCAAAAATCAAGTAAAAAACACCCCCGGCAATTAAATCGGGACGGGCAGCGAGCATCGAACCTACCTGCTGCTGGATGAATTTTTTGGCAAAAAGATTCAACCACGCCAAGTCAAACGCAGCATAAACCACAAGGGTGCACAAGAAGTGGGCAAAATTTTTCATGATAAAAAAATGTAAAAACTTAGGTAGAGGGTAGAAGGCTGATTTCATCTCCATTGAAATAGTATGCAACCCAATATCAGGTCTTACAGCCCTCTACCTAAGTTTTCACAAAAAACAAACAATCCCACTCAGACAACCAACAACCACTCACCTCCTCCTCACCTGCGAACCCCCACTCGTAAGCCACAGCCCGATGGCGTAGCTCGCCACCGCTGCCAATGCAGTGGACAAAGTGACCCATGCGACATCAAGCACCACCAACTCAAGGGGCCATTGGGCGACAAACACGATATTGACAGCGGCATAAAGCACCCCAACGCGAAAGCCCACCCGCCACCCATCCAGAAATGCAGGGGCCACGTTGTTGTAAACCATGCTCTTATAAGCAGCGCCAAAAGCCAGCCACAACGAGAACAAGACGTAATAAATCTCGGCCAACGCCCAATTCGGCGGATACCCATAGCGCGTCACAAACGGATATTCAACCAAGCCGCCAATGAGAAACTTGAGCCATACGACATCCAAGAGCAAAAACACCAGCAGCGTGGCCAAAAAATGCAGCAAGAAATTCATGACGCGAAAGTTGTGTGGCGCGATATAAGTCTTTTGTCAACGCCTGTTGCAAAGATGTCACAAACTTGCTTCATCTTTGCCGCCCAACAGTTGATTATCATGGCCTACGAATTCAAACTACCCTCGCTCGGCGACGACGTGACCGGAAAGGTGCTCGACATACTCGTGAAACCGGGCGACAAAGTAACGAAAGAACAAATCGTCCTCATAGTCGGCACCGACAAAGTGGACGCCGAAATCCCCGTAGATGCCGATGGCATCGTGGAGGAAATCCTCGTGAAAAAAGGCGATGACGTGACCGATGGCACCGTCATCCTGAAAATGAAAAGCGACTCCGCCTCCTCCAGCAGCAGCGCACCCAAAGAAAAAGAAAGCAGCAGCCCCACCGCCGCCGCCGCATCCACGTCTGCTGCCGCTCCCACACCGCCACCGCCGCCCGCCACCGCCGCTCCCACAAGTAGTGCGCCCAGCACGAGCGATGCCAAACAAGAAACCTCCGGCACTTTGCGAGCCTCTCCGCTTGCTCGCAAACGCGCCAAGGAATTTGGCATCAACCTCTCCGACGTGCGTCCGCCGCAAGGCGCGAGCCGCATTTCATACAAGGACGTGGTGGATTTTGTCAAAAGAAAAATTGATACCAGCGGAGGCAGTACTGGCACAGGTGGCGCCGGACTGAGCCGCAAGCCCTTGCCCAATTTTGAAAAATTTGGCACCATCGAACGCAAGCCCTTGGGACGCATCGGCGAATTGACCGCCGAAAATATGCACTATGCATTCAACACCATCCCACATGCGTGGATTTCAGAAAAGGCAGACATCACGCGCTTGGAGCAACTGCGCCAACAGCACAAGGACACCGTGAAGGCAGCAGGTGGCAACCTGACCACCACCGCCATCCTCACCAAGGCGATTTGCTCGGTGCTGCGCAAATACCCGCAGTTCAACGCCAGCCTCGACGATGCCACCAACGAGGTGATTTACAAAAAATACATCAATATCGGCATTGCGGTGGACACACCGCGAGGGCTTTTGGTGCCAGTCATTCGCAACTGCGACCAAAAATCACTGACCGAAATCTCCGTCGAACTCACCGAACTCAGCACTCGCACACGCGAGGGCAAAAACAAATTGGATGACTTGGACGGCGGCACGTTTTCCATCTCCAACATCGGCGGCATCGGCGGCACCAACATGCTGAGCATCGTCAACTGGCCGCAAGTAGCCATCCTCAGCGTCACTGCCGCCAGCATGGAAGCCCATTGGAACGGCAAGGAATTTGAGCCGCGCCTGATGATGCCCATCACCATCGGCTGGGACCACCGCGTCATCAATGGCGCCGATGCCGCTCGCTTCTTGGTAGATTTGAAGAAGATTTTGGAAGAGCCATTTTTGGGGTGGCTGTGAGCGCGAGATGAAACGAAAAATGAAACCTTGACTTGTCGAGATTTCTTGGATGGCCATGTTCTTGAACGGATTATTTGTTCCGCTCATGCAGAAAACTTGAGAACGCAAAAATGAAAAACGCTGACAACCGCAAGGTCGTCAGCGTTTTTTGTAGCCCCGAGTGGGATCGAACCACTATCTGAAGTTCCGGAAACTTCCATTCTATCCGTTGAACTACGGGGCCGAAGCAGGCGCAAAGGTAGTGCTTGTGTGGCTTTTTCAAAAAGGAATTTCAAAAACCGATTTCTACCCCGTAGCAGTTCCCAAGCGCCCGTCTATCCAGTCTTTTGCGCCTGAAAGCAACTTTTCAGCGTCGTCGCCCCGCAATATCGGCCCGTAGCAAATGTCCACGCGAATGATTTTTTCTTTGAAACGCCGACCAGCGTGTTGCAAAAAAGTTTGTTTGCCAACCCAAAAATCTTTTTTGTCGTGGAAAATCAGCGCCGCCGGCACAATCGGTATCCCCGTTCTTGCGGCCAGTTGGAACACCCCTTTTTTGAATGGCAAAGTGCCATGCACACCAGAGGTGGTGCCTTCCGGGAAAAGAATGATTTGAAACCCCGCCCTGATTTTTTCCTCCATCAGTCGCAGCGCGTTGGCGCGGCTGCCAGAATGGTCGCGGCGCAGGTAAAGAATGCCCGCCAAAAGAGCGCCCTTGCCGATGATGGGCCAGTCGGCCAGTTCGGCTTTGGCCACCGGGTAGGCATCCACGTCGCGCAGCATAAGGATGGGGTCGAGATAGGAGCGGTGATTACAGACGATAATGCACGCGAAATCGGGTGCGGTGCCTTCGGTGGCACCCCGTATGCCAACGTTGTGCAGCAAAACCCTCGCCCATCGCCGCCGCACACGCATCGCCGCCCGCATATCGGCCCCCATGAAGGTGCGGCGCAGCCATATCTCGACGACGATGGCAGTAGTGAAGAAGGCAAAAAACAGGAATCGCCAAATAAGTCGCAGGTAGCTCACGCGGCGAAAATATACCATGATTCGCTAGGATTTGTCAGTTCACCATGATTCCTCTCCCTGACTTTGAACAGATTGCGCTTTTCGCCATGCCCAAAACTTGGCGGCGCGAAGTATAATCAAGATTCAGAGATGTGGGCGTTGGCGTGCGGGGTCGCAAGGTGCGCGCATGGCAGGTCGCAGGTATGTCCGCAACAAAAATAAAAAAAGGCGCTGCTGTCAAGCCGCGCCCTGTAAAATCGGTTCGGGTATTCGATTATTTTTTTATCAGAGGTCAGTGCCGGGGCAGCCATAACCGCGATGGCAAGCTTCGAGGAGGAACAAAGCGGCCATGAATGCAAAGGCGAGATACTTTTTCCAATTTTTCATTGTGCGATAGTGATTTTGATAGTGACGATGATGCGCTTGGTAAAGCGAGAAAAAAAACGGAAAGCCGTCCGGCTTATTGTTGCAAACCTTGTGCCACCGAAAAAATATGCCGCAAAAATAGACCTCTTGGGCTTGAATGGCCGAATATATTTTGGGTGTTGGACGAAATTTAACAGTTCCGTAAAATTAAATTTCAAACGCGGCTGAAAACCACGCCCTCGCCCGGCAGCAATTTTTCAACAAGGATGTTGCCCGACTGTTCGGCACCAGCCGCAAATTGTGCTTGTTCCGTCGAAAATATCATTTTCCATCCGTAGCCCGATGGCGCCTCAAAAGCAACATCAAATTGCGCATGCTGGGTGTCGAGATTAGCCACAAATAAATACCGTGGGGTGTCGTGCTGCGTCCATGCTATCACCTTATCGTGTCCATTCGGGTCGGGCGGCAGGAGCCAAGCCGTTTTGGCATCGCGGATGTCGTCCATGATTTCATCCGACAACAATTTTTGTCGAACCAGATTTTCATAAAGCCGCCTGTTTTGCCCCCACCGATATGGTCCGTTGGTGGTTTTGGGGTCGTTCGGCATTTGAAAAACATAGTATTTGCTGTAACACTCGTTGGGCGCGGGCTGTGGGTGCGGGTCGCGGCACTCAAATCCAAGCCCCATGTAGGAAGGCATATCGGTCAGAAACAGCGCGATGAAATGCCGCATCTCGTTGCCATCCAGATAAAACCGGTCGAAGCGAGGGTCGTCCTTGTCGGCGGTCATGATGGTAAAGTTGGGCGCGAACTTCCGTGTCTCCAGCCACTGTCGGTATTGCCAGAAAGTTCGCACGAATTGTTCCGTGCCGACGGGTTCCGATTGCAAATCGCCCAAAGTGGAGTCCGCCATCGCCGCTTCCAGATGAGCGCACTCGTCGCCGTAAGCCATCTCGTTGGGCGGGGCCAAAAAGCTCTCCGCGAAGTAGCCGAAATAGGGCTTGTCGCGCAGCACCGCTCGTTTCACCGCTCCCAGCAGGTCGTAGTATTCGTCGCGCAAGGATGGTACCCCCCCGGGCCGCATCTGCACGTGAGACATGTCGCCACGCATGAAGTCGAACCCATACTCTGCCACGATGCTCTGGTAATGTTCGGCGCAATACGCCCACGCCGCGTGATTGGGGCGTTCAAAATCGAGTTCCCAGTTTTGGTTGTCGTCTTTGCTCTCGTAGAGCCTGTAGCGGGCCAGTGGCCCAAAAACACGCGAAAATTTTTGTGGCCGGACAAGCCGATAGTCGCGCCAGACGAGGCCTTCCTCGTCCACCACCTGTGCCTCCGGGCGCGGGTCCACCTCGAGGCCGCGATAGGGCGGGCCCATCGTGGCAGGCACTGTCTCGTAGCCATGTGCATGGAGCAACCGCACCATTGCTTTTCGTCGGAACAACCGGCCCCAATAGTCATATTTTTCACCGAAAAGCACACGCAAGCGGGTGTTTTCTGTCGTTTTTTCAAAAAACTCTTCGGGCGACGTGGGCAACTCAACATCCTGCACCGCGCTTCCTTGCTGCAACAAATGCTCGAAAAGCAGCGTCTGTACTTTGCGATGCAGATGAGCATCGTGCGCTGCGATTTCCATGTCGCGGCGTTGAAGCCACTCAAAGAGATGGGGATTGGCGAGTGCCATTTCGGAATAGCGGTCTGTGTGTGGCACCACATCTACCCCTACCGCCTTGCCCAGCAGGTGCAGGATGTTGACCGTCACTTTTAGGTGCTTTTCCACCGTGTCGAGATGGGGGAAGGCCGCAGCCAGCTGAGGGCTGAAGAATTCGGGGTTCACGTTCCAACTGGCAGGGCCATAAAGGCTTGCCACCACGCCCGGCTCCCATATCGGAAGGATATGAATAGCATTCTGTGTCCTGGGCAACACAAGTGAGTAGGGCACCACGTTCCAGAAATGCTGAATCGTCCGAACGTTGATGCCCACCGTGTTCGCGGTTTTCAGGAAAGAAGTGTCGCGCTCCCCTTCCAACGGGCTGGGAATGGATGTCGATGGGTCGAAGGCCGGATAAAGTTGGGGGCCGATTATTTTGCTGAGCGAGCGCATGATTTCCCCAAAGGGAAGTTGCAGCGCCTCAACAGGCATCATACGCCGAAATCTTGTTATTTCGCGTTCGTCAAGTTGTGCCAAAGAAATGTGGATGTTTTTTTTGTTTAAATAATGTAAAGTTTTGGCTAAATTCAAAAAAACTGAATAAAAAATTGGGCTTTAAAGTTTGAGAAAAACACTACTTTCGCTGCTGCGAAGATGTCTGAAACAATCGCATGATTACCAACACCCCAACCTCGCCATAATCGCAATACGTCCATTCTCTCGGGACTCTCTATGTGAACACCTTGTTTGGCGCATTGCCAGCGTGTTCGATGAATCTTGCGTTCTCACCTACTGCTCTTGTCCCGCGACCCAATTCGGGTCCCGCGGCGTATTTCCCCTTAGCACTCCCTTCGAGGTGGCTATTTTGCCTTTTTAATCAGTTTTTCAAAACAAAAACAAAACATCCTGTTGCCGTGACTTACAAGATAAAACTTAAAAACTCGAACGATATGGTGCTGCTCGATGCCCATATCTATGAAGCCCTTTCAAACGACCCATATCTTTCCAAAATCAACTTTATCAACAGTTTGCGAAAGCATTCGAGCGGCTGCGCCGTTTTTCAGAAAACATGGAAAAAAGCAGACGGCACGTTCAAGACAGAGACGATTTACCTGCACAAATTGGTCGCCGAGCGATTTTTGTCGAACCAGCGCAAGGGCAACCGCAAACTGGTTGGCAGCAAAAATGGCGATAAGTTGGATTGTCGTCTGGAAAATTTGGTGTGGCGTTCGCGCTCGCTCGCCAGCCGCCAACGCAAGACGACCAGCAAGACGGGCTACACGGGTGTCTATCAAGAGCACAACCGCTACCGAGCCGTCATCTCCGTGGAAGGCAAATCCATCCACCTCGGAATGTTCGACACGGCGGAGGAAGCCGCCGCCGCCTACAACAAACGCTCCAAAGAAGTATTTGGAGAGGACGGGAAAATCAATCGGGTGAAAGGCTGGCAGTAGGGTTTTAGTGCATCCGGTCGCCGCGTGGCACCAGCTGTTGCATGATGCCAGCCTCGTGCAACAGATATTCCTTCCATCGGGCGCGGGTTTTTTCCTTCCCAAAATACAGCTCGGCCAGCTCAATAAACATCCGATAGTGCCCGGCCTCCGCCACCATGAACTGGTGATACCATTTGCGCAACGCCTCGTCCGAGCAGTGCAGCGACAAAAGCCTGAATCGCTCGCAGCTGCGTGCCTCGATGAGCGCGCACACCAGCAGCCGCTCCAGCAGCGCCTCCTCGCGCGAAATCCCCTTTCGCTGATAAGCAAGAAGTTGGTTCACATACTCGTCCTTGCGCTGACGGCCCAACTTCAAATCGCGTTTTTTCAACTCGGCCAAGACCAGCCTGAAATGCCCCCATTCCTCCGTGACGATGGGGGCGAGCTCCTCCACCAGCTCGGGTCGGTCTGGATAAGCCTGAATGAGCGAGATGCAGGAAGTGGCCGCCTTTTGCTCGCAGTAGGCGTGGTCGGTGAGGATTTCGGCCAAGTCCATTTCGGCCAGATTGACCCAGCGCGGGTCAGTAGGCAATTGAAGGCCCAATTTCGTGTTGTGCAATTCCATGCCGCAAAGGTAGATGCGAGCCATAAATTTGCCCCCCAAATGCAGACGCGAACAATGGAAAAACTAAGCATGGATGACCTCAACCGCCTGTCGGTGGCGGATTTTGCCCGACAACAAAAACTGCCCGTCGTCTTGGTGCTCGACAATGTGCGCTCAGGCCTCAATGTCGGCTCCATTTTTCGCAGCGCCGATGCTTTTTTGCTGGAAAGGCTCATGCTGTGTGGCATCACCGCGCAGCCCCCGCATCGGGAGATACTAAAAACCGCGCTGGGCAGCACCGAATCGGTGGATTGGACTTATCACGCGCACACCACGGAGGCGGTAGCGTTGCTCAAACAAAACGGCTATCGCGTGTTTGCCGTGGAGCAGACCACCCATAAAATCTGGCTGCACGATTTTATGCCGGAACACCATACCCCCTACGCCTTTGTGCTGGGCAACGAAGTGGACGGCGTGGGCGATGCCGTGCTTGCCCTGTGCGACGGGGCTGTGGAAATTCCCCAACACGGCACCAAACATTCGCTCAATGTGGCAGTGGCCGCGGGTATTGTGGTGTGGGAGGTCGCTCGCAAAATTTGGGAGGGGTAGGATGTGTGGGGCGTAAGACCCGCGGGCGGCCAATGGTGGATGTGCGCTGTGCCGCGATTTTATATTACTTCGAATTTGGCACTTTGCTTCAATTCAATGCTATTGTAATTCGTCTCGTCTTTGAAAATAAATTGCCAAAATGAATACTCATCCTTTCGCTTCTCAAAGAAAAGCACGTTCGCCTTCTTTTTTGTGTGCAGTTGCCATTGCCTGAAAGGATAGTGCAACTGCCATACTACAGCGATTTTCGCTTTGTCGGGTTCGGAGGTGTCGTCCCGGAAGAATGAAGGGGATGACATCTCAAAAACAGGCTGAGATGTCACCTTTTTCGTTCCTCAAAAGATGGTGCCTCTTACCAACCGAGAATAGCTGAGCGGCACCAAGTCTGGCGGCCCAACCCCCGATGGAAATAGTAAGTCCCCCCATTTCATCGCGGCATGAACAAAATAATCAAAGCCCCTGCGATGCAAATGCCCGCACCCGCGAGGTCCCATTTGTCGGGTGTTTGGTGTTCCACGAAATACAACCAAAGCAGAGAGGCGACGATGTAGATACCGCCGTATATAGTCAACGCAAATCAGCCCCGTCCGCTTCACTTGGCCGGGCAAGCCCCTGAGTACAGGGGCTGACAAGGTGGTTTTGAACGAACGGTGCTCGCAATCCTTTGGAAATCATGCAAATCAATCAAGGAAATCCCTGCCTTGCCAACCGGCAGGTTCAAATCCTCTTTAATCTGGGTATATCGCGTAGGCTCGTCCCGCAAATTCCGTTTGGACCTTCGTCTGCAGGAAAGCAAAAACGATTAGAGAAACAATGCCGGGGATGAACCAATAAATTGTCCTGCCGGATTTGAAATAATTCCAAAAAGCAAAGCAGCCAAAAATTTCAAAAAATGCGGCGGCTACATATATGATGATGTCTCTCATGCTTCACAGACAGCGGTATTGCCCTGGGTATTGCCCCCAAACAGGCCTGTGGCAGCATTGGGCGGCACAGCGCAGGAATTATGCAGAGAAGTGCACCACATCGTCAATGATGCCGTCAACCGCCACCTCGGTCGCGCTGCACATGGACTTGATGGAGTAACTGTATTGATGTGCGGGATTGGCGTTCGGCACACTGACGCTATGGCCGGTGAGGTCGCCGTTGAAAAACTCCTGACGAGTGGTTTTGTTGGTGACGACGACGCGGTAGCCGTAGGCGCCGGCGACAGCCGACCAGGAAATTTCGATGGCGTTTCCGTTGAATCGCCCGGAGGACGATGCGGGAGGTGTAAGAGTGCAACTCATGGTGTTGGCAGACGTTTTGAAAAGTGATGCAAGTTTGGATTTCCGTGGGTTTTTCGGGTCAAATGTATGGACGACTTACCATTTTTCGCAGTTCGCCGCACGCGGGTCTTACGACCCCGCCGCACATCATGCATACCTCGCGCCGCCAAGTTTTGGGCATGGCTAAAAGCGTAATCTGCTCAAAATCACGGGGAGCAATCATGGTGAACTGACAAATCCTAGCAAATCAAGGCGTAATTTTACGCCGATATTCATATCTACCTGCCGATGAAAAAAGAGCAAATAAAACAACTCATCTCCGACAGCCGCCTCGACGAAGCCCTCCATGCCCTACTGAAACTGACTAAGCAAACGCACCTGGAGCAAAATGCCTTGATGATTGCCTCGCGCCACGCCGAGCTCATAAACCAGCAAATAAGAGGCATGGAGTCGCCTGCCGAACTCGACCGCCGCCGAAACGACATCGCCCACGCTTTGCTCCAACTCCTCGAACAATTGCCTAAAAACCCGCCACTCCTCAAAAACGGGTGGCAACCCTATCGCCAGCCTTTGTTGTGGGCATCGCTCGTCATGTTGGTCGCGTTGGCTGCATGGTATTTTATCGGCACCGAGACTGCTCCGCCTGAAAAACTTCCGTCGGTATCCTCGCCAGCCGATTCCCTCGCTTACAATTTGGCGGTCGAGGCAGGCAACATACCCGCGCTCGAGGCTTTTTTGCGTGATTACTCAAGTAGCCAACACGCGGGAAAGGCGCAGCAAAAAATAGCAGAGCTGCAACAATTGCTCAAATTCAACCTGAAAGCCGCCAACGCCCTTTATCGGGGCGGAAAAATAGAAAAAGCCTACGAAGCACTCGAAAAAGCCTTGAAAATCAACCCCGACGACCCTGAAGTAAAGGAACTTTTAACCTTGCTTAAAAAATGAAAAAAACAATCTGCCTACTCCTGACGCTCCTGCCCCTGTGCCTGCCCGCCCAAGTGGAATGTTTCCAACTCCTTTACCAGGAAGGAAAAACGGCCTGCGAGCACCGAGAATTCAACACGGCACTCAAAAGACTTGTCAACGCCCGCGATTGCCCCGACAAGCCTCCTTTTTCAGACTTGGAAGACTGGATTCGACGCGCTGAGCATGGCCGTGCCGAGCGCAACCTTTGGCGCAGGGCGCTCAACGCGGACAACCGCGAGACCTACCAAACCTATCTGGCGCTCTATCCCAACGGCTTTTACCAATCGAAAGCAACGGAAAACCTCCGCCGTCTGGAAGCCCTCGCCGCCCGCCCTGTGGTGCAAAACACCCTTGCCGGCGCCATCAATTGGACACAAGAATATATCGAAGCGCAGGGGCAAAGCATCATCAACCGGGAAAAATGGCCCAACGAGGCGCAAGCCATCCTCATGGCGCAGCGCGGTGCGGAAGTGGTGGCCAAAGCCAATTTGTTGGAAACCGTGAACGGCGTCCGAATCACCCGCACCACCACCGTCAAAGACATGACGGCGGAAAGCGACCTCATCCGAACGCAGGTGGAGGGCATGGTCAGAGGCGCTCAGCCCATAGGCCAACCGCTCGTCGCCAACGGCATGGTCACCGTCACCCTCCGTATGCCGATATTCGGCAACAGCGGCGTGATAGCCGCCCCGAATGCCGCGCCCGACACCTCCGACGTTGATTCAAAATCCGAAGCACCGTTGGCGCTGCGCCTTGCTGCCGCCTCTTCGCAACCGGTCCTGTTCCCCTCTTTCGTGGACGAGCAGAACAACCTGCTGCTCGACGGCGCAAACCTCGGCCCACGCCACTCCGGGCCATTGGTGCGTTATTGCCGGACGACGGATTTTTCCACCGAAACCCAACGCTTCGATGCGGCATGGGACGAGCAAGGCCGCATCGTGTTGCCCGATTCCGCAGTTCCCGCGTTTCAACAATGGCTGAAAACCCGCGAATCGGGTGGAGGCGCCTCGCCCATCCTTGTGGCAACGCCCTGAACTCTCTTTCTTTTCCATCATCTCCTATACATTGGCACTCAAAATCACACCTGCATCATGCGCCATTTGTTTACATCACTCCTGCTGTCGCTCGCCGTCACTGCCGCGGCGCAATCCGCCGCCAAACCCGACGCTTGCCTGCCCGCCAGCCCCGTCAGCGCCGATTACCCCGTCACAGCCGCCACCCTGGAGCGCCTCTTCACCGAAGCCCAGCACCGTGCCGAACTCACGCCCGGCACCTTCGAAGACCTCAAAACCCGCACCAACCGCTGCAACAACGACATGGAAGTCGCCCTCAGCGGCATCACCTCCCAGATGTCCGAACTCTCCCTCAAATATCAGCAAATCCTCGGCTACAAGGACGTGGAGGGCATCGAAAAACAACTGCGCGACTTGCAGGAAAGCCTGAAAAAGTCCAAAACCGAACTAGAGCAAAACCTCGGCTACGTGAAGCACTCCGGCATCTTCGTCGTGCTGCTCGAAAATGTGGATTTTTACAAAAACGAGAAAAAAGACCTTATCGGCGCCGCAGGCCGCAGCGTCACCAACCGCGCCGTGGAAGACCTCGTGGGCGTGCACGTGCGCCGCACTTCCGAAGTGCGCGACTTCGCGCCCGTGCGCGACGTGGTGCTGGAAGTCAAAAACGGCGAGGTGCGCATGGAGCGCGAATACTTCAACGCCAGCAACCACAGCAAAAAACATTTCCTCTATGTGGGCCGCTTCGGCGCCACGCCCGCCCGCCAAAAAGCCGCTGGCACCGACACCGGCCCTGCCGGTGCCCTCGTGCTCAACCTCGATGCCGACACCGACTTCCGCGCCCGCCTCGCCGCCAAAGGCATCAACGAGGCCGACATCCGCCGCATCGAACAGGAGGTGCTCCCCTTCCTGCCCAACGTGCAGCGCGACAACAAAACCGCCGACAGCCGCCAAGACTACATCCTCCAGAACGGCGCCGAGGAAATCCGACGCATCGAACGCGACATCGAGGATGCCCGCGCCCGCCTCGCTGTGCGCTCCGCCAAAGTGGGCGAAATCTGCCGCGAACTCGGCATCCCCTTCTCCAACTCCAACTTCGGCCAAAGCGTCAACGCCGCCCTCCAAAAAATAAAAGACCAAATGCGCGACCTCACCGCGCAGTGGAACCAAACCACCGAGCGCGAAGTGCTCTACAAAGACACCCGCACCTTCGTGGAAGGCTCCCTCTCCCAAAGCCTCGCCGCCGAAGCCCTCAAACTCTGCCGCCAACTGGAAGAAGCCTACGGCAAACTCGACCGCATCCTGCAGGTCACCGAAGTCGAAAACCTCGACGTGAGCCGCTTCGAAAGCAGCCGCACCGTCACCGTGTTCCGCGCGCCCAAAAAAATGTGGGCCTACGCCATACCTCGCGACGACGGCGCCTACGGCGTGGCCGTGCTCGTGCAGTTCCGGGTCACCGGCGTGCAGGCCGACGGCAGCAGCGCCACTGCCACGATTACTTCCCGCCTGCCCTACGAGCCGGAAACCGTGCGCGTGGAGGGCGGCAAATACCAGCAGGGCTGCACCGCCGAGCAGGGCGGCGACTGCGGAAGCGACGAAAAAAACATCCGCTGGGTGCAACTCAGCACCTTCAACATGGCCAAAACCGAGGTGACCAACGAGCAGTTCGTGGCGTTCTTGAACGACATCAGCAATAAAATAAGCCTCGATGCCAAGGGCGGCCAGGTGACTTACAACGGCAACGTTATTTTTGACAATTTTTGCGGCGACACAAAGGGCGGATGCCCGAGTTTTCAGGAACAAATCGAATATGGCGGCGGCGCGTGGGCGGGCGGCAAGTTCAGCGTGGTGAAAGGCTATGAAAAACACCCAGTGGTCATGGTATCGTGGCATGGCGCGGTGGAGTATTGCAACTGGCTGAGCGGGAAGACGGGCAAAAAATACCGCCTGCCCACCGAGGCCGAATGGGAATACGCCGCCCGGGGCGGTAGCCTGAGCAAGGGCTATAAATATGCTGGCGGGCACAACCTCGGCGAAGTAGGCTGGTACAAAGAAAACGCTGGTGCTGTCTCCCACCCGGTGGGCGGCAAAAAAGCCAACGAACTGGGCCTTTACAACATGAGCGGCAACGTGTGGGAGTGGTGCAGCGACTGGTACGGCGAATACCCCACCACGGCGCAGACAAATCCGACGGGGCCGGCGACAGGCTCGTACCGCGTGCGCCGTGGCGGCTCTTGGGCCACTCGGCGGAGTTTTGCCGCGTCTCGCTTCGCAACTACGCCGCGCCGGGCTACCGCGGCACCGGCCTCGGCTTCCGCGTGGCTTCGTCTCCGCAGTGAAGAGGATGTCGAGTCCGGCCATCAATTGAGCAAGGTCGCTTTTTCGCCCTTTCCTTCGCGTGGCACGCGGGCGTGCGCAGCCGCCGCGTGGCCGTGAAGGGAAGGAGCGAAAAAGCGTTTTTTTCATTCTTAAACGATATGCAAGTCAAACATTTCACGATTCCGGTGCTCGGCGGCGAGGCGCTCGTCGAGGAGATGAATACTTTTTTGCGTGGCAAAAAAGTCATTCAGGTCAAGCAGCGCTTTGTGGGGAAGAAGCCTGACGAGGCGTGTTGGACCTATGCCGTGCGCTATGTGGACGACGTGGCCGCCACCGACCGCGAACGCAGCAAGGTGGACTACCGGGAACTGCTCGACGCGCCCGCGTTCAATCGATTTTCGGCCCTGCGGGAGATTCGCAAAGCGGTGGCGCAAGAGCACAAAGTGCCGCCCTATGTGGTGTTCACCGACTATGAGCTGTCCGAAATAGCGAAGTTGGAGGATGTCACCCTCGAGGCCATGCTCAAAGTGAAAGGCATTGGCGAAAGCAAGGTGGAAAAATACGGACGCTATTTTCTGCCCAAAACAACCGACGCATCGCCCCCGAACAACGAAGCCCAATCGTCGCCGCCATCGTCCATCACAGCACTTTTTCCAGACGCATGAAACGCGCCGCCAACCTGCTCGCCCGCGTGGCCGATACCGACAACCTGAGCCTCGCCGCGTGGAAGGCCGCCAAAGGCAAGCGCCACAGCACCGAGGTGCTGGCTTGGTTGGAGGCTCTGGACGACAACGTGCAGCGCCTCCAAGCGCAAATTCTGAGCGGCAAGGTCGAGGTGGGTCATTACCGCCATTTTACGGTTTACGAACCGAAAGAGCGGCAAATCTGCGCTTCGGCCTTTGGCGAGCAGGCGCTGCACCACGCCCTGATGAACGTGTGCCACGAGCATTTTGAACGCGCACAAATAGCCGACAGTTATGCCAGCCGCCCGGGCAAGGGCACACACGCCGCGCTGGAGCGGGCGAAGTTTTTCACCACCCACCGGGAGTGGTACCTGAAATTGGACCTGCGCAAGTTTTTCGAGAGCATTCACCACGAGGTGCTGGTGGGGCAGTTGGCGCGGCTGTTCAAGGACGCGGCCGTGGTGGGCATCTTTGAGCAAATTATCCACAGTTACGAAGCCTCGCCCGGTCGCGGGCTGCCCATCGGCAACCTGACCAGCCAGTACTTCGCCAACCACTACCTCGTCGGGCTGGATCGCTTCATCAAGGAAACGCTGCGGGCGCGGGCTTATACGCGCTACATGGACGACCTCGTGCTCTGGCACCGCGAGAAGGCGCCGCTTCGCGAGGCCCTAGCCGCTGTGCGCGAGTACGTGGAGTCCAAACTGCGCTGCACCCTCAAGCCCGAAGCACTGAACCGCACGCGCTGCGGGTTGCCGTTCCTCGGCTACCACCTCTTCCCCTACCACACCCGGCTGCTGCACAAGAGCAAGCACCGTTTCATCCGAAAAATACGCCGCATCGAGGCTGCTTGGCAGTCGGGTGCTTGGGCTGACACCAAGTGTCAGCGTCGCGCCCTTCCCCTGCTGGCTTTTTTGGAGCACGCCGACGCGCAGATGTTTCGGGAAAACGTACTTTCGCGCCTGCAACAAGGTCAATCGCCGTAAGGCTCGAACCGCGTGAACCGTGGCGGCTCCTGGAACAACTCGGCGGAGAATTGCCGCGTCTCGAATCGCAACAACAACACGCCGGACAACCGCAACAACAACCTCGGCTTCCGCGTGGCTTCGTCTCCGCAGCTCAATTGATGGCCGGATGGCATCCTCTGAACAGGCGATTGCCCCGCTCCCGACACACACAATGGTGCCGGGACGAAAAATCCCGCCACAAGCGGGAGACGGAGCGGCAGTATGAGTAGGCGCAGACCGAAAGTTCTGCCGCTTTTTTCTACATGAGACTTGTTGCGGTGGAGGGCTTTGAGTGAAGGGAATTGCCATTTTCTCGACTGGAAAGGCAAATTTTGCAGTCGAAATCGGGTATATTCGACGAAAAATTTAACGAAGCCAGTCGGAAAAAGGGCTTTCTCTTCGCCAAAGGCCTCCACCGCAACAAGTCTATACATCCTCCCTATCTTAGCCCCACCAAAATCACATCTGATTATGCGACTCCTCTACCTTCTGCTCCTACTGCCTCATGCCCTCGGCGCTCAAAATACCTGCCTGCCCGCCAGCCCCGTCAGCGCCGCCTACCCGGCGACGGCTTCTGCCCTGGAAAGCCTCTTCGAGAAACACAAACCCAAATATGCCGAAGCCGACTTCCTCGCCGCGCGACGCGAGATAGACCAATGCAACGCCGCCACCGACCGCGAACTCGACGGCTTGGTGTCCCAAATGTCCAACCTCTCCATCAAGTACCAGCAGGTGCTGACCTACAAGGACGTGGGCGGCCTCGAAAAGCAAATTCGCGACCTCGAAGAGAGCCGGAAAAAATCCCGCGTCGAACTGGAGCAAAACCTCAGCTATGTGAAGCACACAGGCATCTTCGCGGTGCTGCTCGAAAACATTGACCCCTACGAGAACAAAAGCGCGCTCATCGGCAAGGCCAACGCCGCCATTGCCCCCGTGGCCGTGGAAGACTTGGTGGGCGTGTACATCAAACGCTCCACTCAAGTGCAGGACTTCGCCCCCGTGCGCGACGTGGTGCAGGCCTTCCTCGGCGGCGAGGCCAAGGCCGAAAAAGAGTTTTTCAACCAAGCCAACTTCCAGAAAAACTACTTCCTCTACGTGGCCAAAATCGGCGCCACGCCCCTCAAGCAAAAGCCCGACGGCGCGGCCAGGCCTACCAACGCCGCCGTGTTCAACCTCGCCCGCGACTCCGACTTCCGCAGCCGCCTGCGCGCCAAAGGCGTCAGCGACGAACACATCGCCCGCATCGAGCGCGACGTGCTGCCCTACCTCGCCGACATCCAGCGCGACAACATCGCCGCCGACAGCCGGCAGGACGACATCCTCCAGCGCGGCACCGAGGAAATCCGCCGCCTCGACCGCGAAATCGAGGACGCCCGCCTCCGCCTCAACACCCGCTCCTCGAAAATCGCCGCCATCTGCCGCGAACTCGGCGTGTCCTACGATGCCCAGAACATAGACGGCTCCGTCAACGCAGCCCTGCAAAACCTGCGCAAACAAATCCAGTACCTGACCGCCCGCTGGACGCAAACCAAAGAGCGCGAAATCATCATCAAGGAAACCCGTACCTTCATCGAAGGCTCGCCCGCCCATCACCTCGCCCTCGAGGCGCTCAACACCTGCAAACAACTCGAACAGGGCTACGGCAAGGTGGACCGCATCCTTCAAATCACCGAAGTGGAAAACCTCGACGTGACCCGCTACGATGCCAACCGAACCCTCACCGTCTATCGCAGCCCGCAGCGCCTGTGGGCCTACCCCATACCCATGGACGACGGCTCCTTCAAACTGGCCGTCATGGCCCAATTCAAGATAACAGGACAGCAAAGCACCGCCGGCGGCACAACCCCCGCTCAAGACCCCAAAGCATGGGTCAAAAAGTTCGACTACGAACCGGACATGGTGTTCGTGGACGGCGGCGCCTTCACCATGGGCTGCACCGCCGAGCAGGGCGGCGAGTGCGACGGCGACGAAAAAAACACCCGAAAAGTGACCCTCTCCGGTTATTTCATCGCCCAGCACGAGGTCACCCAAAAACAGTGGCGGGAGGTGATGGGCAGCGACCCGCCGGAATTGTGGAACAAGGGCTGCGACCAGTGCCCCGTGGAGCGGGTCAGTTGGAACGACGTGCAGGAGTTTTTAAAAAAACTAAACCAAAAAACCGGGCGAAAATACCGCCTGCCCACCGAGGCCGAGTGGGAATACGCCGCACGGGGCGGAACAAAGTCGAAGGGCTTCAAATACGCCGGCAGCAACAACTTGGAGGAAGTGGCGTGGTACGAGTCCAACTCCGGCAAAAAAACCCGCCCGGTGGGCGGCAAAAAAGCCAACGAACTGGGCCTTTACGACATGAGCGGCAACGTGTGGGAGTGGTGCAGCGACTGGTACGGCGAATATCCCACCACGGCGCAGACCAACCCGACAGGGCCAGCGACAGGCTCGAACCGCGTGTACCGTGGCGGCTCCTGGGGCAACTCGGCGGTGAATTGCCGCGTCTCGCTTCGCGGCCTCAACCGCGGCTACTCCCTCGGCTTCCGCGTGGCTTCGTCTCCGCAGTGAAGAGGATGTCGAGTCCGGCCATCAATTGAGCAAGGTCAAGCCGGGTCGCGGTACTGCCCGCAACAAGCGTGGCGGTGGGAGGGACGACCCCGCCCGCGCAGTGGCGAGGCAGTACCGCGCTCTCGCCTCGTGCGGGTCTTGCGCTCCTGTGCTTTGAATGTTCAGTAAAGTGGGACGACTCACCATTTCAACATCCCCTCCATCGCGTCGCCCACTTTTTCAATCGAGGGAATCATCTCCTGCTCCAAGGTCGAATGGAGCGGCACGGCGGGCATATTCGCCGCGCCGATGGTGCGCACGGGCGCGTCGAGCCATTGGAAGCAGTGCTCTTGGATGCGAGCGGCCAAAGTCTGGGCGAAGGAGTTGTTCACCTGCTCTTCTGTGACGACGAGCACCTTGCCGTGCCGTTGGGCAAGCGCATACATAGCCTCTTCGTCGAGTGGGTGGAGGGTGCGCAGGTCGAGGATTTCCACGCGGCCCTTGAAGCGGTCGTTTGCGGCGTTCAAGGCCCAATGCACCCCCATGCCGTAAGTGACGATGCCAAGTGTTTCGCCTTTTTCGACCCATTCGTTTTCAGCCGTCAAGACCGTTCTGGCTTTGCCGAAGGGGACGACGTAATCCTCGTCCGGCTCTATGGTGCGGGCGGTTTCGGTACCGCGCACTTTCGACCAGTAGAGACCCTTGTGCTCAAAAATGACGACGGGGTTCGGGTCGTAGTAGGCGGCTTTGAGCAGGCCTTTCAGGTCGGCGCCATTGCTCGGATAGGCGATTTTCACGCCGCGAACGTTGGTCACGACGGTCTCCACGCTGCTGCTGTGGTAGGGGCCGCCGCTGCCATAAGCGCCGATGGGGACGCGCACCACGCAACTGACCGGCCATTTGCCGTTGGTGAGGTAACAGCTGCGGGCGACCTCGGTGAAGAGTTGGTTCAGCCCCGGCCAGATGTAGTCGGCGAACTGCACCTCGACGATGGGCTTTAGCCCCACGGCGCTCATGCCGACGGTGCTGCCGATGATGAATGCCTCTTGGATGGGCGTGTTGAACACGCGGTGGTCGCCGAATTTTTCGGCCAATGTGGCGGCCTCGCGGAACACGCCGCCGAGCCGTCGGCCCACGTCTTGGCCGTAGAGCAGGCATTCGGGGTGCTTGCGCATGAGCTCCTCGATGGCGAAGAGGGCGCAGTCCACCATGACCTTCGGTTCGCGGTTTTGGGGCGAGCGTTCGCCGCGTTCTTCGGTGATGGGCGTGGGGGCGAAGTCGTGGGTGTAAAGGTCTTCTGGGCGTGGGTCTTCGGCGTTTTTGGCTTGCTCAAAATCCGCTTCGACCGTTGCAATGGCCTCTTTTTCGATTTTTTGGAGTTCTTTTTCCGAAAAGCCGTTTTCCAGCAAAGTCTTGCGCAAAATAGGGTAGGGGTCGCGGCGGGCGTGCTCGTCGAGGTCGTCGCGGTACCATTCCTTGCGCACGCCGGAGGTGTGGTGGTTCAGCAACGGGACGCGCGCGTGGAGCAAAAACGGGCGTCGCTCGCGGCGGATTTTTTCAACAATATCGGCGACGGTTTTCCAGCATTCCTCAAAGTCATTGCCCTCGATGCTGACGGCCTCGAGGCCGGGAAATCCCCGCGCGTATTCGGCGGCATTGGCGACGCGGGTTTCGGCGGCGTTGGCCGAGATGTCCCAGCCGTTGTCCTGCACGAGGTAGAGAATCGGGAGTTTTTTCAGCACCGCCATTTGGAAGGCCTCGGCTACTTCGCCTTCGGTGACGGAGGCATCGCCCAGAGAGCAGACAACGATGGGTGATGGGTGATGGGTGGCTGGCGACTGCGACTTGAAGTGGTAAGGGTAAGGGTTTTCCAAGTCAACCATCGTTTCGACAGGGGCTGTGCCGTCCTCCATAAACGGTATTCGCATTTGCTCTTTGTACCAAAATCCCAAGGCCGAACCCGTGGCGGGAATGGCTTGCATCCCGGTGGCGCTGCTTTGGTGGGGGATTTTGGGGAAATCGGGGCGGCGCAGGCTAGGGTGGCAATAATAGGAGCGCCCGGCGGAGAAGGGGTCGTCGCGTTTGGCCATGAGTTGGAGCATGAGCTCGTAGGGGCGCAGCCCCATGCCGAGCAACATCGCGTCGTCGCGGTAGTAGAGGTAGGCGTAGTCTTGGGGGAGCAGCTGCATCCCGACGGCCAACTGGATGGCCTCGTGGCCGCGTGAAGTGGCGTGGACATACTTGCTGACGAATTTGAAATTGGCCTCGTAGGTCTCTGTCATGGACTTGGCGGTGGCCATGAGGCGGAAGGCCTGCTCCAGAACGGCGCGTGCCATTGGGTTGACGGGGGCGGTTTTTTGTTTTTTTGTCGGTGCGAGGGTGGGCATTGTTTGGTAGAATTTGATATAGTCAACACAAAGTGATTTTGAACGAACGGTGCTCGCAATCCTTTGGAAATCATGCAAATCAATCAAGGAAATCCCTGCCTTGCCAACCGGCAGGTTCAAATCCTCTTTAATCCGGGTATAAATCCTGTCAAAATTCAATGTCTGCTGTCCTGCCTAAGTTTTTACAAACAATTTTTGAATTTGAAAATTCAAGGTGTTCAATGTTCCATGAGTTGAGACCTCCACACTACTGGACAGTATTTTTGTGCCGCAAAGACACAAAAGCACAAAATGCGGCAAATCAATGAGTTTTTTGCTTTGCGTCTTTGTGACTTCGTGGCAAATTTGAAAATGTCGAGTAGTGTGTGAGACCTCTCCTGTTTGACTTGAAAGTCAGACAGGGCGAAGGTAGGGCTTTCGTCGAAGCTGTTCAGCCGGATGGATTTCAATTTGCCGTGTTCTTGTTGGGTTTTTAACCATGCTCAAAACTTGACGGCGCGAGGTGTATTTTTGGCAAAATAAGAAATGGCACATTTTCCAATCCCTCTCCTTTACATTTGCGCGGCACAAAATTTTAACATAAAATTGCTGGTTGACAAAAATCTCGTTCTACCTGCGGACGTTTGTGCGATTTTCCAGTGCATCTAAAATTCTTGTCATTTTCAAAACGCTATCTCTATGAGTAACACTCAGAACTCGCGCGTGTATGGTTTCGTCGTCACTGCGCTATTGGCCTTGGCCTTCGTGCTTGGATTATTTTTTTGGAAACAATCGAGGAATTATTTGGCACAAAAAGAAAAAGCCGAGGCGGAACGCCAAGAGCTGGTGGTGCAGAAAGTAACCTTCGAACGAGCGCTCGATAGCCTTGCCAATGCCTACTCGTCGCTGCGCACCGAAAACGAAAACTTGCAAGGCCGCGTCACGTCCACCGCTGCGCTGGTGGCTGAAAAGGAAAACACCATCAGACAAATAAAAGCCTCCACTGCCAGAGATGTGGATGCCTTGCGCCAGCAAGTGGCGCAGCTGGAACGTGCAAAAATCGAGTTGGAGACCATCATCAGTGCCTTGCGCATCGAAAACGACTCCCTAAAAGCGGAAAATGAGCGGCTTAGCGGCGAGAATGCCGAACTGAAAGGGGCCAACACTCAGCTGAGCGAGCAGGTGGATGACTTGGCCAAAAAATTGGCTGAGCAAATCCGCAAGACGCAGTCTGCCAGTTTTAAAGCGACTTCGTTCAAGGTATGGACAGCCCGAAAGAATGAAAAACTGACCACGAAGGCCCGTCGCAGCCGCGAGATTGACGTGAGTTTCGACCTTGCCGACGTGCCAGAGCCTTTCCAAGGCGCACAAAAACTGTACATGGTCATCACGGACGACAAGGGCAAGCCTGTGGCACATCCGAACCCTACGGTAGCAACCGTGTACGCGCCTACGGGGCCGGTGGAAATTCAGGCGCAGCAAGTGAAGGCGGTGGTTCTTGGGGAGACCCAGCGGCTGTCGTTCCACCATAAATTCGATGAAAAACTGAAGGCGGGCAGCTATGTAGTGGCGATTTATTGCGACAAAGGGCTGTTGGGCGCGTCAAGTTTTCGGTTGAATTGAGTTGGAGGGCTTGCCCGGCCAAGCCGAGCGGCCGGGCAAGCCCTTCAACTCATTTGCCCCCCCCCTTTCAACCTATCTCACGCCTTCAACCCTTCAAATCCGCCTTCCACTCGCCCCTCATTGGTCACCAAGTCTGCCCAGCGGCGCAGGGGCGTGCGTTCTCGCGGCTGCCATTCGCCCGTTTCCCAGTTGAGTGCTTCCAAGTTGTTGAAATTCAGCTTGTAGTCGAATTGAGAAGGTACGTCATAGACGTAGCCGTGGTAGTAGTATTTTTTGCCTAGTTCCTGCGATTTGGCTATTTCGAGCAGCATGGTGCCCGCGCCGAGGCTGAGCCGTCCGGCTTCGGGATTGTAGAAACAGTAGGTGCCTGACACGACCTCTGCCCCGATATGGATGAAACTGCAAGCAAGGGGCACGCCTCCTCCGTTGCGCAGCATAAATTCCATGCCGGGTACTGGGTCGCGGTGAGAATTGTGGTTGAGGAACGAAGCGATGGATTCGGGACGTCGTTCCTCGAAACGAGCCAGTGCGTGTTGGGAGAACAGCTGCGTCTTGTCGGGTGTCAGTGCAATCGGGGCGTAGCATACATCCAGCTCGCGGACGCGCCGCAACAAGCGTCGCTGGCTTTTGGAAAACTCAAACCCATCGAGGCGGATGCGGAGCGGGACAGTGCGGCACATTTTCCCACGGCAGACGGAAAAATTGTGCCGAACGATGGAGTGCCCCAAGAGTCGCCAACCCTCAGCCATGTAGCGGTCGAACACAGCTGGCTCAAGCGGCTGCATTTCCATGCTTTCGTCAATGATATCCTCTATGTAGTTGTACTGGGCTTGCATGGCACGGAGGTGGAGGGATATTGGGCGAAAAAACGCACCGCAATTTTAGAGAATTTCTTCCAAATTGACTGGCACTTGATTGCGTGTTAAATCCTCCAAAGTTTCGCGTTTGCGAATCAGGAGGGCTTTTCCCTTGAAAAGCAGCACTTCTGCGGGGCGAGGGCGCGAATTGTAATTGGAAGCCATCATCCAGCCATAGGCCCCCGCGTTGTGGAAGCCGATGATGTCGCCTTCCACCACCTCTGCCAGCCGGCGGTCAACGGCGAAGGTGTCCGTCTCGCAGATGTTGCCCACCACTGTGTAGATGCGCGGCTTGAACGTTGGCTCGGTCACGTTCACGATTTTGTGATACGAGCCGTAGAACATGGGGCGGATGAGGTGATTGAGGCCGGTGTCCAAACCCACGAAGACCGTCGAGGTGGTTTGCTTCACCAAAGTGCATTTTGCGAAAAGATAGCCCGCCTCACTCACCAGGTATTTGCCCGGCTCAAACATCAAGGTCAGTTCGCGGCCAATCTCGTCGCAGAATTCAGCGAATTTTTGACTGAGTTTTTCGCCCAGCTCCTCCACGTCGGTCTCAATATCGTCGGGTTTGTAAGGCACTTTGAAGCCACTGCCGAGGTCTATGTACTGAAGATGCGGGAATTTGCGAGCAGCCTCGAACAGGATGTCGGCACCGCGCAAAAACACATCCACGTCGAGAATATCGGAGCCGGTGTGCATGTGCAAGCCTTCGATGATAAGCCCTTGGCTTTCCACCACGCGCAACACATGGGGCAGTTGGTGGATGCTGATGCCAAATTTGGAATCAATATGCCCCACGCTGATTTTTTCATTGCCGCCTGCCATGAGGTGCGGGTTGATGCGCAGGCAAATGGGGATATCTTTGTGGTGCAGCCCCCAGTTTTCAAGCATTGGAATGGCGTCAATGTTGATTTTCACGCCGAGCCGAGCCGCCTCGTCGTATTCCTCGAAGCTGGCGAAATTGGGGGTGTAGAGGATGTCTGCTGGCTTGAAACCAGCCATGAGGCCCAATTGCACCTCCTGAATGGACACACAATCAAGTCCTGCTCCCCATTGGCGAAAGAGCCGCATCACGGTCAAGTTGGTGAGTGCTTTGCAGGCGTAGTGGATGTGGACTTTCGGATAGGAAAAAGCCCCTGTGATGCGCCGGTATTGGCGTTCCATCACAGAGGCATCATAGACGTAAAGAGGGGTGCCGTATTCTTTGCAAAGGGCGAGCGGGTCAATGCCGCCGGCGAGTTGGTAGTGGTTGTTGACAAGTTCCATGCAGTGTTGCGCAAGCAAATTTTTCAAAACGCGAAGGTACAGGCTTGCCGACTTTCCCGACCTATTCACCGCAAGTCGCCCTTGTTTTTTTCGCGCTCAATGGGAGCGGCATCCAGTTTTTGAAAAAATGCCTCCACATAGCGAGCGACTTCTTTTTGTGTGTTTTTGCTCAAAAACGAGGCGTTGCACCAAGCGAGCAGGTCGGACTGTGCGGCTTTCATGTTTTCGGCAGCCTGCTTGAGCGCGTCGTCGGGCAGGTTGTTGGCCAGCAGTTTGCGCTCTTTCACGTTTTTCAGCCCGGTGTCGGCCCTTGGCACGGCGTAGGGCGCATTGACCAAGCCTGCAAAATCGAAGTCGAAGGGAATCAGGATGAACTTCTCGGTGGGGGCGGTTCTGAAGAGATAGATGTTGCGGTTGTCGGCAAGCCCCCAATCCGTGTTGCCTATCATGTATTGGAACACGGAAGCCAAGGCGGCTTGCTCCGACTGCAAGCTGTCAACGCTCATTCCGTAGTCTTCCGAGATTTGGCCCCCCAGCCTCGCTCGCAGTTGCTCTTCGTGTTCCACCAGCAGGCAATAGACGGGCTTCTTCACTTCTTCCACATGTTTGTCGCGGAAAGTGACTTTCACCAAGCGGGCGCGGACACTGTATGGGCTGAGCCGCTCGAACATCCGATAGGCGACATACTCGCGGAGCAACAGTTCCTCGCCTTTTGGGTCGTTGAAGCAGGGCACCACGAGTTTGATTTCGTTCAGGGTGTCAAGCCCGAGTGCGCGCAATTCCTTTTTCGGGAATTTGAGTTTCAATGGCGGCACCTCGCAGACGCGGCGGCGAAACTTGCCTCGTGCGCGCACCTCCACTTTTAGCATTTTCCCATCGGCGGTGGTGAGCGAGCCGGGGTAGTACTGGTTCGTGTTTTTGTTGTTAATCAGTTCCGTCAAATCCAGTTCCAAGGTCATGGAGATGCCTTCCTGGGGGGTTAGGTAGTCGAAGGCGGAAGTGGCGACGAGGGGTGGCTGGGTGTGAGCGCGGGCAAAGAGAAACAGCAGTACGATGCTGAAAATGAGTGTTTTGGAGGAGCGGAGGAGCGTTTTCGTTAGCATAGCCAAAATTTAAATCAGTGAAAAAATAAGGATTAAAATGAAGCAAAACCATCCACTCCGTGCGCGAGCGCACAGCGTTTGGATTTGCCCTGAAATGTCACTGATTTGGTTGCCGAGAAAAGACACGGTTCATGGGGCGCACGTTGCATTTGGCGTGAGGGTTCAAGTGTTAAATTTTTCAACAGCCGTCCCGTATGATTTCGATTGTTTCGGCCCCTAAAATTCAGTGATGTTGGCGTGCTACGCATTAGTCGTTGGACGAGGCGCGATGCTCAACGGTCAAACGTCGAGAATCAAACGTCGAACGTTGCGCACAGGTGCCGCAAAGTAGCTGGTCCCGACGGGTGGGAAAGGGTTACGGAGGTAACAAGATGCCAGAAAAATAAGTGGTGAAATTTATTCCAACGCCTTGCCGCCAAATCCGCCGTCGCTCGCATCTTTTGTGCAATCCACCCAAACTTTGCACCTTTGACCGCGTGAACGAAGCAACGCTCCTCCAAGCCCTTGCGGCCCAAGACCCGGCAGCCCAGAAATGGCTTTACGACCGCTATTCGCCGATGTTGTTTGCGCTTTGCCGCCGCTACCTCCGCACACGCGAGGATGCGGAGGAGGCGTTGGTGAGCGGGCTGTTCAAGGTGCTTTCGCAAATCGAGCATTACACGGGCGCGGGCAGTTTTGAGGGGTGGATGCGCCGCATCGTGGTGAACGAGTGCCTGATGATGCTTCGCAAGACGCAACTGTTGGTGTTTCCCGGCGACGACTTGCAACTGAACGAAGCACACGCCGACACCTTCAGCATTGATGCCGAAATGTCGGCGCGAGAAATCCTTGAGCTGCTCGACCAACTGCCCAACGGCTACCGCACGGTTTTTAACCTCTATGTGCTGGAAGGCTACAAACACCACGAAATCGCCGACTTGCTCGGCATCAGTATCAATACCAGCAAGAGCCAACTCATATTAGCCAAGCAAAAACTTAGAAACCTTCTGAAAGCCAAAGGTTATTGATTCGCCATGTCAGATTTGTTTGACTTCTTTAAGGAAAACGAGAACAAACTCCACGAGCGCCCGCCCGAACAGGCTTGGGCCAAATTGGAGCAAAAACTCGAACGAAACCGCCGCCCCAAGCGCCGGGGCATTCGCTTCATGCAGTTGGGCGTGGTGGCGCTGGCGATTTTGATACTGCTTTTGGCCGCCGGTTTGGTGTGGTATTTTGTGAGGAAAATGGGGTAATGAGATTGCTCCACGCCTTTTATTCCTTGATTCGCTAGGATTTGTCTGCCCCCTATGATTGATGTCCTTGATTTTGAACAGATTGCGCTTTTAGCCATGCCCAAAACTTGGCGGAGCGAAGTATAGTATCAGCTGCTTTTTCCATACCTTGCGCCGCAATTCAAAAGAGGGTGTCTCACAGATCGTCGAACATTGAGAATTGATGATTTTTCGTAAAAACTTAGGCAGGACAGCAGACATTCAATTTTTGACAGGATTTACATGATTTACAGGATAGATGAAGTGGCTTGGCCGCCAAAACCCCGTAAATCTTGTAAATCCTGTCAAAAACCAATAAGCCTGTCACCAGTCCTTTGTGCTTGAAGGCTGATCAAGTTTTTACGATTTTTCATTGTTGATTGGTCATTGTTCAATTGCCAAGTGATTTGCGAGACGGCCTCCCCAACCCTCAACCTTCAACCCTCTACCCTCAACCTTCAACCCTCAACCCTCAACCCTCAACCCTCTACCCTCAACCCTCAACCCTCAACCCTCTACCCTCTACCCTCAACCCTCAACCCTCAACCCTCTACCCTCAACCCTCTACCCTCAACCCTCTACCCTCAACCCTCTACCCTCAACCCTCAACCCTCAACCCTCAACCCTCTACCCTCTACCCTCAACCCTCAACCCTCAACCCTCTACCCTCTACCCTCAACCCTCAACCCTCAACCGTAAGAAATGGCAAAATCCGGCAAGCCCAACCCCAAGTCTGGCAAACAACAGCAGGCGACACCCAGCCAGAAAAAGACTGAGACACCGAGCCGCTCGCTCGTGCGCGAAAGCAAGCCGCGCAAGCCTGTCGAAATCCGCAACCTCTTGGAGCGCCCTTCCACCCATTCGCCCTCCGACCCGCTGCTGCGCAAAATCTTTTGGGGCATGGCCGCTGCGGGGCTGTTGGTGCTAGTCATTTTTTCCTTCGGCTCCGGCATCAATGCCGACGATAAGTTCCAGGTGGATTATTCGCAAAAACTCGTCCGCTATTACAGCACGTTTGGCAAGGACACCGCCGCGCTCAACATTCCCGATGGCAATATGCACCTCTACGGCGGCTTTTTCGAAGTGGTGACGGGCTTTGCCAACAAGGCCTTAGGGTTCGAGCCGACGACTTTGGCTTACCACCATGTGCGCCACGCATCAAGTGCCGTGCTGGGCTGGGTCGCCATGCTGTGCGCGGCGCTGTTCGCGCAGCTGTTTGCGGGTTGGCGAGCCGGACTCATCACTTTGATATTCATGTTGTTGTCGCCGCGTTTTGTCGGTGACTCTCTGATGAACCCCAAGGACATCCCTTTTGCGGCGGGCTACATGATGGCGATTTACAACATGGCTGCCGTGTTGGAGCGAATGCCGAACCCTCGGCGCTGGAACGTGGTGGGCTTGGTGGTCGGGTTGGGTATCGCGCTGGCGACAAGGGCGGGTGGCTTGTTGTCGTTCGCCATGCTGGGATTGTTTGCGTTGCTTCATTTTTGGCTCAAAAACGGCGGGTTGGCAGCATTTTCCAATGGTGCGGTTTTGAGGCGATACGCGCTGGTCGTAATCGGCGCAGCGGTGGCCGGCTATGCGTTCGCGCTGCTCTTTTGGCCCTTCGGGTTGCAGGCACCGTTGAAAAACCCCTTTGAGGCGCTGTCGAAATTCGCTGATTTGGAGGTGAAAATCCGGGTGCTTTACGAGGGCGCCAACGTGATGTCGGACAAAACACCGTGGCACTATCCGCTCAAATGGATGTTTTACACGATACCGTTGGCGGTGATTTTGGGTGTGTTCGGCAGCCTGCTTGGGTTGTTCGTTTTGCTCAAAAAATACAACCCGCTGTGGGTGTCGCTGGCTCTTTTTGCGGCTGTTTTCCCTGTTTTTTATGTGATTTACAAAAATTCGGTGATTCACGACGGGTGGCGCCACCTAACGTTTGCCTATCCGCCGTTGTGCGTTGCGGCAGCGTTGGCTTGGAACGAACTTGTCGGTTTTTTTGAGGGAAAAAAATACGCGCAATGGGCGACCTACGGTCTCATGGGTGTGTTGCTCGCCGACGCGGGTGCTTTCATCGTGTCCAATCACAAATTCCCCTACGTCTATTTCAACCCCATTGTCGGTGGGGCGAAGGGTGCTTACGACAAGTTTGAGACCGACTATTGGGGCGTGAGCGTTCGCCAGGGGCTTGAATGGCTGGAATCGCAGGGCGTGTTGCGGCCCGATATGAAGGACACGGTGGCCATTGCCACCAATATGTTCTATTCGGCTCGCCAGTTGACCGACAAATACGGCGACAAGGTGCATTTGAAGTACCTCAAATGGGAAAGGCGCTGCGACGAGGCCTGGGACTACGCGCTGTACCCTTCCAGGTTCATTGACGGAGCCACGCTTCAGAAAGGCTCGTGGCCGCCCAGCAATGCCGTGTATGTGGTGAGGGCTGGCGGCGCTCCGCTGCTGGCTGTGCTCAAAGATGACACCAAGCACTGCGCCACCGCTACTGCCGCGTTCAAATCAACCGATTGGCCCACGGCCATCGAACACTACAAATCCGAAGTGGCCGCCCATCCCGACAACGACATCGCTTGGGTGGGTATGTCGCTCTCGTACCTGAACCTCGGCGAGCTGGAAGAATCCAAGAAGGCCGCCGAACGCGCCATCGAAATCACGCCCGACGACCCACAGGCCAACAATTTGATTGGGATGTATTGGATGAACAAAAACGACGCGGCAAAAGCCAAAAGCCAGTTTGAACTCGCCTTGCGCAAGGAGTCCAACAACCCCATGGCTTGGTATTATCTGGCTATCATCGCCCGTTCGCAGCAGGACAACCAGACCGCGCTCAAAAACCTGATGAACGCTATCGAGTTGGCGCCCAATTTCAAGCAGGCCTACGAAATGTCGGCACAGATTTATGAGTCGCAGGGCAACACGCAGGCGGCGCAGCGGTTTCGGGCGGCTCTGGGCCAATTGCAGTGACGGTCGAGCAGGGCAGGTCAGTTCACTTTGCTCCCTCTGCCACGCGTGTCTCGTCGGCTGACAGTCGCCTGAGCCATCGCTCAAACCATGCTGCGTCCATGGGCTTGCCTGACACATAATAGCGCACGTTGCCGGGGCCGTCGTCGCGAAGGCGCGTGCCCAATTTGTTTTTGAGGTTGTTCACCGTGCCGAGGTTGCCATCAATGATTTGAATTTCTGGCGGCAACACTTGGCGCATGATTTTTTTGAAAAACAAAAAATGGGTGCAGCCCAGCACCACCGCGCCATATTGGCTGAGCGCGAGGCCGTCGAGTTTTGCGTTCAGGTATGCGACGATGGTAGGCTCGTCGAACTCGAACCGCTCAGCAAACATCACCAATTCCTGCAAGGGCAGATAGTCCACCACTTGTTCCGTGTCCACGCGAGCAACGAGATTCCTGAATTTTTCCTCTTTCAATGTCAATTCGGTGGCAAACACCAACACGCGCTTGCGCCCCCCAGCCATCACGGCGGGTTTCACGGCAGGCTCCATGCCGATGACGGGGAATGGGTAGCATTGCCTCAAATCCTCGATGGCGACGCTGGTGGCAGTGTTGCAGGCCACCACGAGGGCCTTGATGTTTTGTTGAGCAATGAACTCGGCAGCTGAGAGCACCAATGCCCGCACCTCTTCCTTTGGGCGTGTGCCATAGGGTGCGTTGTCGCCGTCGGAATAATAAATGTAGTGTTCGTTGGGCAGGATTTTTAGTGCCTCGTGCAACACGCTAAGGCCACCAATGCCCGAATCAAAAAAGCCAATGGGACGGTTTTTTTGCATACTACGCGAATGAGGGTTTGAGGTGTACTGTGCGCCGCCAAGTTTGGGGCATGGCAAAAGGCGCAATCTGTTCAAAATCAGGCACATCAATCATGGTGAACTGACAAATCTTGGCAAATCAAGGTACAGAATGCTGAAAACGTGTGCTATCGTTGTTAGCCGCTGTTGCGCGTCCCCGCCGACAGCAAGCGGACTTTTTGGTCAACAATCACCAAAAGAGATGACGAATTGCAACACTCACAACGTGTTTTGCGTCGTAATTTTGCAAAAAATTCTGGAGATGAAAAAATCACACATCATAGCTATTGCCATCGTCGCGGTTGCCATCGGCATCCTCATATCGGCCAGCAAGGACGTGACGACCTATTCCAATTTTGCCCAAGCCTCGGCGAGCGGCGAGCGGGTGAAACTCATCGGCCAATTGGTGAAAGACCGCCCGGTGGACTACAACCCCGAAAAGGCGCCCGACTATATGGCGTTCTATATGAAGGACGAGGCGGGCGAGGTGCGGCAAGTGGTGCTAAGAGCCGCCAAACCGCAGGACTTCGAGCGTTCCGAATCCATCGTGCTCACCGGGCAGATGAATGGCGACCACTTCGAGGCATCGGATATGCTGCTCAAATGCCCGTCGAAGTACAAAGACCAAGAAATCTATGTGCGGTCGGAACAGAAGAATTGAGTGAGTGCGCGGGGGCATGAGATTCGCGCGTGGCAAAAACGCTTCCCAGCTCCCACGCACTCACTACAAGACTACGGACGAGGTTCACAGCCCTTGAAATTTAAAAGGTACCGATTTGACGAACTTGCTTGAAACTTCACCCGCGTAGGTGGCCTCGTTCGATGTTCTGAGTACTTTGACCTCTCCTTTCTCACTAAAATTCATCTTTTTCAAATCTACCCAGAAAGTGTTTGGGGTGAGTGCTGTCTCGAAATAATAGACCAGGTTTTTTTGGTCGGCCACAACTCTCCACTGCGTGGTGGACAAATTGGGGAAACCTTCGGTGGAGATACCATAAGGCACGGATACATTTCGCACCACACTGAAAACGCTGGCAACCGCTATCCGTGTGTTGTCGGTCTGAGGGATGGCATTGATGTAATAATGTGCCCGCACAAAGCGGTCTGCTGCCTTATTGGTGCCGGGCAGAAATTCTTTGCCCGGTACGCTTTGCCAGTATTCGTTGATTGCCAATTGCTGTTCGAACAAGGGGTCGTTTGTCATGACCGTGTAGGACGGGTCGTGGTGAATAATCAGTTTGCCGTCCACATATTCGAAGATGGCGTTGTCGCCTGTCGCGTCTGATAGCGAAAGGTGTACGGTCGTGAACTTGTCAGTGCCGGGGATAAAATCAGTGACCACGACAAATTCCTCTTTTTTGAGTGTCTCCACTGCTTCGGCCACCGTGGCGAAATTGTCCAACGCGTATTGGGCCCAAGCGGCGATGGTCAATCCCTTTTTGTCTCCGTTTTTGTCGAAGGCTGGGTATTTCGATTGCACAAGCCAAAGGAGGTTGGCCACCAACCCTTTTTCGTTCATGCCGTCGGGAGTGGCTATGTCCCAAGAGCTTGCTACAACGCTCCCATATTTGGAAGTCCATTCAAAAGAATTTGGCCCTACCTCGCCATTGCGCTTCATGCCTCTTGGAAAACACCACAAGTTTGCAGGGATTTCAATGGAAAAATCCATGCTCCGACCAGTCATGACAACACCGTTGGGCCCTTTATAGACCACTCTGGTGCAAGCCGATGCGTCGTTGATGGAGGTGGAGAGTGTCAGGATGGATAAAACGGTCGTTGCAAAAATTCTTTTAATCATGTTCTTTCTATTTTGTTCTGTAAAAATTCGAGATGTCGTAAAGGGGACGGAGGTTATACCTTGATTCGTTAGGATTTGTCAGTTTACCATGATTGATGCTCCTGATTTTGAACAGATTGCGATTACAGCCATGCCCAAAACTTGGCGGCGAGAGGTATATATGGTCAACGCAAATCAGCCCTGTTCGCTCCCCCTTGGCAGGGCAAGCCCTTTTCGCCCCCCCGATTCACATCTTCTGCGTCAATCGCCTCCACAACGCGATGCACAAGCCCAGCAGCATCGTGATGGAGCCCAGCCACACGAAATTGATGCCCGGAAACAGAATGGCCTCCAACACGATATAGTCGGAGCGGGGGGCATCCTCTGCTATTTGTACCGGGATGCGGCGTTGTGCCGGGCTGGCTTGCGCCACGCCGATGGTCAGCACGCCCGCCTTGGGGTCAATGCTTTCAAAACGAAAATGCAGGCCATGCTGCGGTACTTCGTCTTTCAGGCTGAAAGGCTGATTGCCGCGTATGAGATAGACAGGGGTGGCGGTTGTTTTGCTCCCATCGGGAGCGGTGATGTCCAAGATGGCACCCACGGCAATGTCGTCTGGTTCAGGGGAATATGCGGGATGTTTCACGGCTCGGTCAGCCCCCGCGAAGCGGATGCGGTAGCCGTTGTATTGAAACTCGCTGCCTTCCTGCACGCCAAAGTTGGTATAGCGGAGTTCCTCTTCCAATTTCAGGATTTTCTCCATGGAGGCCTCGGTCAGGCGAATCTTCACTTGCAAGGTACCGAGCATGACGGGTAGGGTGAAGCCGCCCTTGCCCATGCGGAGGTAGAGCATCGGTTCGGCGCGGTGCGGCGTGGGCGCGTCCTTGGCGTAGGCGCGAAGTTTCAGGCCAAAAGCCAAGTCGCCCTTTTGGGGGTGGTAGTCGGGGTGTTGAGGTTGTTTGGTCAGCTCCTCCACCACGAAGTAGTGTTTTTCGGTAAAAATCGTGTCGCCCACCGCAGCCTCGTATTGCACGAATTTTAGGCTGTCCTCTTGTTGTTTGGCGTATTCTGGGTCAAGCTCTGCTTTGGGCAGGGAAGAGACATGGGTAAAAATATCGTAGTTCCAGTAGTGCTTGGTGGAGGGGTTGCTGGCTACCACTTTGCTGAAATCGCGTTCATACATCACGTTGGGCGAAAGGGTGAACTCCTCGCCAGTAAGATTGCCTGCCGCGTCGCGGCGCTGGAATTTGACCGTGAACGTCCGCGTTTGGCGCTCGATGGTGTCTTTCAGGTAGGTGGCCGTGTAGTTGCGAATCGGCATGGGGGCATCTTTCATCAGCAGTACGTTTTTGTTCATCGCGTCGTCGCCCATACCTTCTATGAGGCCCTCCATGGCAAAACTATTGCTCGAAACCCACTCCTTGCCCAGCCCCGTGCTCATCACGCCCAGGATGAGGATGCCAAAACCCAAATGCGAAATCGCCGAGCCTGCGAGTTTCAGGTTGCCTCTCAGCGCCGTGAGGAGATAATCAGCGTTGGCCACCACTGTGAACATGGCGGCAAACAGCAGGGCAAACAACTGCCATGCCCGCACATTTATCCACAGCGTGTTGAGCGCCGTGAGCGCCACCGCACCCGCCGCCGCGATGCCGATATGAAGGGCAAAGGTCTTGGCGTGCGCTGTCCAGTTGCGCTCATTGTAGCGCATCCATTGGCCAATGGCCGTCAACAGCCCGATGAACACGGCAATCCAGAGTTGGTAGCGGTTGTGATGTTCCACGGGGTCTTTCAAGGCCCAGTCGGTGCCGAAAATTTTGTTCAATACGGGCAGCGACGTGGCTCCCGTAATCAGCACCGCCGAAAACAGCAGCACCAACGAGCCGATAAACATCCAAAACTCGCGGCTCGTGGCACTTTCCTCGCCCTTCACGTCGGGCACCTCCCGATAGCGCCGTATCCACATCGTCAGCCCCAAGAGCGAGAAGGCGGCGATGAACAGCACCAACTGAAACCCCAACCCCATCTCGGTGAAAGCGTGTGCCGAAGTGTCGCCCAAAATACCGCTGCGCGTGAGGTAAGTCGAATACAGAATCAGCACAAACGTCATCAGGTAAAACCCGTAAGTGCTGCGAATCGAGTAGCCCGTCGAGCGCGCCACGAGGTTGGTGTGGATGCCTGCCACCAAAGTAATCCACGGCACCAACGAGGTGTTTTCCACCGGGTCCCAAGCCCAGTAGCCGGCAAACGACAGCGCCTCGTAAGCCCATGCGCCGCCCATCAGGATGCCCGTGCCGAGAATGGCGCCGGAGAAAAGCGACCACGAGAGCGCGGGCTTCAGCCACTCCCGATGCTCGCGCGTCCAAAGTCCCGCCATTGCGTAGGCGAAGGGGACAATCGTGCTGGCAAAACCGAGGAAAAGGGTAGGGGGATGGATAGTCATCCAGTAGTTCTGGAGCAGCGGATTGAGGCCGTTGCCTTGTATTTTGGTCAAATAATCCGCTTGTGCGAAAATCGGCGCGTCCATCGTGTCGCGGAGCAACTCAAAAGGGGTGACCCCCAACCGAAAATCGCCGAAATAAAGCCCCAGAATCATGCTGGCAATAAAGGTCTCCGCCAAAGCCACGATGGTCAGCACCGGTGCCTCCCATTTGCCTGCACGCAGCATCAGCACCATGCCCAGCACGATGTGCCAAAAACTCCACAGCAAAAAACTCCCCTGTTGCTCTTTCCAAAAAGCCGAAAAAACATATTGGCCCGGCAGGTCGTCCGACACGTTTGCCCAAGCGTACTGGTATTCGTACATTTTCCCCGTGAGTAGGTAAAACAAACTGCCGATAATGCCGAGAGTCGCCAACCCGTGCAGCAGAAACGAAAAACGTCCGATGTTGCGCCACCTTTCTTCTTCGGCGGTGTCGCGTTTTTTTGTAGCAAAAAAGTAGGCAAAAGTGGAGAGCAGTACAGCCACAAACGACAGCACCACGCACAGATGGCCGATTTGGCCGGGGAGAAGATTTTCGCCGATATATTCCATGTGGCAAAGGTAACAAGAGCGCGGAGAAAACGAGATTGGTATATTTGCCTTGCTCTCCTTCAAATGTTAAATTTCTTCGATGCACATGGCAAACTGAAAGAGTTGTCCCACTTTTGTTGTCGCTTATGTAAGTTATTCCTTGATTCGCCAGGATTTGTTAGATGAACATGATTAATGTTCTTGATTTTGAACAGATTGCAATTGCAGTCATGCCCAAAACCTAACGGCGCGAAGTATACACGCATTCGTATTGGCTGACGTTCGCTCTCCCAGTCGCAATCCGTCTCGTTCGATTTATTCCCGCCTTTCTCGCTGCTTTTTCAGTAGGTATCCCATTGAAAGATATGGGGAACAAATCTTCCACTTCAGGCTCGTTGCTTACGAAAGGTAAGGTGTTCCCACTGAATGGCAGTATGTTCTAATTTATTCTTCAAGCCGACTATAGTCAACAATCAAGCGCGGCTGAGCGAGGTCTTGTTGTCAGACCCGTTCAGCCGCCTTTTTATGCACCCATCTCATGAAAAAAACGCTCCTTCTCCTCGCTGCTTTTTTTGCCGCCACTTTCTGGCTGCATGGCAAGGTTATCTACGTCAACAAAACAGCGACCGGGACAAACAACGGCACTTCTTGGGCCAACGCTTACACGGAGCTGAGGGTCGCCTTGCCCACAGCCCAACATGGCGACGAAATATGGGTCGCCAAAGGCACCTATCACCCGTACATCCCCTTCGTCGCCATCTCATTTCATCTGGTGAGCGGCACAAAATTGCTGGGGGGATTCGTCGGCACCGAAACCCATGCCAGCCAGCGCGACAGGGCGGCAAACGAGACCATCTTGACGGGGCTTCCAGACGGAGCGCCCTTCGGGTTGCCCAACGTGGTGTATTGCGAAAACACGGATTCTACCACACTGCTTGACGGTTTCACTATCCGCGATGGCTTGGCGGCGCTTTTTCAAGGACAAAGTTGTGATGATTTTGGCCCCACTTATTCTGCCTGCCATGGTGGCGGCATTTATCTTTTTAACCACACGCCATCCACCCCCACTTTTCTGACCGTCCAGAACTGCCGCATTGTGGACAACGGCGCTTGGTTTGGCGGCGGCGTGGCCGCCAATTTTGGCTTCGGCTCGGGTGGGCTGAAAGTGAAAAAATGCCATTTTGAGAACAACGGCTGCTCAGAACAGGGTGGCGCAATGTATATGCTCGCAGGCCCTGAACCACAGAATGCAATATGGGTTGACAGCTGTGTGTTTCGGAAAAATTATGGCTATATAAGCACAGGCATGAGTATCAATATTTTTAATGATTCTTTGGATTTGCGAATTGTCAATTCACTTTTCGATGAAAACAAAGCAAATATTACTTGTTCAGGAGTCGCTATTGAAAACTATGGAACTCATAAACCGTTCATATTTAATTGTACCTTTCAATCGAACAACGCGGGGAACAATCCGGTAGGCGGGGGAGTGGGCGGCGCATTATTAGGGTTTAATTATCGAATAGAAAACTGTCTCTTTATAAAAAACACTGCAAATTTTGGAGGTGCTGTTTCTGCGGGCAAGGTAGATATTGTCAACTGTGTTTTTACAGGCAATCACTCAAGAAGGTGGGGAGGTGCTTTGCGGATAACAAGTGACGTGAAAATAGTAAACTCGATTTTTTATAACAACACCTCTGAAAAAGACGGCGGTGCAATAAGGTTATTGGGTGGCAGAAGAGATACGGTAATAAATTGTGTTTTTTGGGGCAACAAAGCTTTTGAAAAAGGTGATATAATTTTCTCCGAAGGCGGCGGAATTATCCATTTTGACCACACATCAATTGATTTGGATGACTGCTTGGAGCTAATAGGAGCCATACACCCCCAATACGACACCCTTACCTGTGGCTCCAATATGTACTTCAACCTCGACCCGCTTTTTCGGGACACTGCCAATGGAGATTTCCGGCTGATAGGCTGTTCGCCCTTGCTCAATCTTGGAGACATAGTCAACGCAAATCAGCCCTGTCCGCTTCACTTGGCCGGGCAAACCCCTGAGTACAGGGTCTGACAAGGTGGTTTTGAACGAACGGTGCTCGCAATCCTTTGGAAATCATGCAAATCAATCAAGGAAATCCCTGCCTTGCCAACCGGCAGGTTCAAATCCTCTTTAATCTGGGTATAGCACTTGGGTGGCGCGTTTTGGACTTTTAAAAGATTTGGCGGGCAACCCGAGGGTGCTCGATGGCGCGCCGGACTTGGGCGCTTACGAGACCCCTTTGTTTTCGCTCCAACTCGCCACCGAACTGCAAGACGCCTCCGGCCCGCAAAACGCCGATAGAAGCATCGCGGTCTCGTATTTATCCAAACCCAACCGCTCATTTAGCCAATTTAGAGTTAAATAGCCTAAAGACACTTTCTCCGGCATGGCTCGATTTGTTCGATACCGCCGGACGGAAAATCAAATCTTTCAACATTTTACAGGAGACCGGAGACATTACATGGCGGATTCCTTTGGACGCATTGGCCTCGGGAAGCTCTTTGTTGTGCTTGCGCAACAAGACGGGGGAAATAATAGGCTTAGGGAGATATCTCAAACAGTGAACCTTAAAGCATGTCACAAGGTTTTGTCCGCCTCCCAACATTTTGCCCTCTACTCTTCAAAATTTCAAACTTTCCATCCTGCGGGCGGTTTGGCTTGCTATTTTTGCGCCCAATATGGAAAAAGTAAAATGCCTCATCATCGGCTCCGGCCCTGCCGGATACACTGCCGCGATATATGCCGCCCGTGCTGGCCTCAACCCATTGATGTACACTGGCCCCCAGCCAGGTGGTCAGCTCATGATTACGAACGACGTGGAAAACTACCCCGGCTACCCCGATGGCCGCATGGGGCCTGAAATGATGGACGACTTCAAGCGTCAGGCCGAGCGTTTCGACACGGTGATTCGGCAAGAAATGATAACAAAGGTGGATTTCACTGGGCCAGTACACAAGGCTTGGTCGGAAAGCGGCCATGAAATTCATGCCCACACGGTCATTATCGCTACTGGTGCCAGCGCCAAGTGGCTCGACATTCCCGGTGAGCAACGCCTGCAAAACCTCGGCGTTTCGGCCTGCGCCGTGTGCGACGGATTTTTCTTCCGAAAGCAAGACGTAGCCATCGTCGGCGGCGGCGACACAGCGGCAGAAGAAGCCACCTACCTCGCCAAAATCTGCAACACCGTGCACCTGCTCGTCCGCCGCGACGAGATGCGTGCCTCCAAAATCATGCAGGAGCGCGTGCTCAACACCCCCAACATCGTCGTTCATTGGAACACCTCGCCAGAAGAAGTGCTCGGCGACGACGGCGTGACGGGCGTGCGCCTCCTCAACAACAAAACGGGCGAACGAACGGTGCTCAACGTGACAGGCTTCTTTGTCGCCATCGGCCACAAACCCAACACCGACATCTTTGCCGACTGGCTCGACCGCGACGAGAGCGGCTACCTCATCGCCACACCGGGCCGCACCCTCACCAAAGTGCCGGGCGTGTTCGTCAGCGGCGACGCGCAGGACAAAATCTATCGGCAAGCCGTGACAGCGGCAGGCACCGGCTGCATGGCCGCGCTCGACGCGGAAAGATATTTGGTGGAGAAAGGAATCTGACGACTTGCGATTTGCGCGAATCAAGAGTTGAAAAGCCCCCCTTGGCAAACGGCTATTTTTTCATGTCATGTAACTGCTTAGACTGCCACAGATTCGCACAAATTTTCACGGAAGAACGATAAATATCAAATCCGTAAAGAAATCAGGGTAAATCTGTGGAATCTGTGGCGATAAACACACGCTGGCAAAATAGTCGTTTCGGGGTAGGCTCGTTTTTTGCAGGACGCTGGTGAGCCATGCAACTTTACCTTGATTCCTTTGGTGCTTATCTGTATGTGCGCAACGGGATGTTGGGCGTGCGTACCCGAGCAGGTGGCGAGCGCCTGTTTGCCCTGCGCGACGTAAGCGCCGTGCTGCTCACCAAAGGCACGGCACTGAGCAGCGATGCCGCACTCTTGGCCGCCGAACACGACATCCCGCTGCTGCTGATAGACGCGCAAACGCACCGCCCACTGGCTCAATTGGGCAGCGGACTACCGGGCAACATCGCCACCGTGCGCAAAAACCAGCCACTCTTCAGCCGCGCACCAGAAGGCTTTCAATGGGTGGCCTCGGTGATTGCCCAAAAGGTGGCCCGCCAGCGCGCCTTGCTCCAAACACTCGCCGAATGGCCCGACGCTCCCCATGCCTACGCCGCCGACCTGCGGGTCACCGACCGCATCATGGCAGCCGCCGAAAAAAACTTCGTGGCTTGGACTCCGCCCCCAACATGGGATGCCGAGACCGCCGCCGCACAAGCCGAAAAATTCAGGGGACAAGAGGGCACCGCATCACGGGTCTATTTCCAACAACTCGCCCGACTGCTCGAAGGACGCATGGACTTCGCCAGCCGCCAAAAAAGACCCGCCTACGACCCTTTCAACGCCGTGCTCAACTACCTCTACGGCATGCTCTACACCTCGGTGCACCTCTCCCAACTCAAAAGCGGCCTCGACCCATACCTCGGCATCCTGCACGCCGACCGCCACGGCAATGCGCCCACGCTGGTGTTCGACGCCATCGAACCCTACCGCCCCTGGGCCGACGAGGTGGCCGTGCGCCTGGCCTGGAGCGGCAACCTCGCCGAAGATTGCTTCGAACCCGACAACCAAGAACGCGGGCTTTGGCTCGCCAGCGCGGGCAAGGACTTGGTGATAGATGCCATGCTCCAATTTATGGAAACCTCCCTGCCGCACGCTGGGCGACGAGTGCGCCGAAAAGTGCTGCTCGACCTCGATATGCAGCAATTAGCCCTGCGCGTCAAAGCCCTTGCGTGATTTGGCCGTGTTTTTGTTCGGGCTAAAGGGCTTGCCCGGCCAAGCGAAACGGACGGGGTGGAGGGAGATGGTTCAGAAAATTGCGTCAAGCCTTCCCGGATGTTTTCTTTTTAGGTAAAAACTTAGGCAGCCACAAGCGCATAAGACTTGGTTGAGAGGCTTACAGTTTATGACAGAATTTACAAGATTTACAGGTTCAATGAAGTGCCTTCGCCGCCAAAAATCCTGTAAACCTTGTAAATCCTGTCAAAAATTCAATGTCTGCTGTCCTGCCTAAGTTTTTTACGATACTAATTACATTGTTAAAAACTTAGCGAGTCAACCCCGCCCCCGCCCCCGCCGGGAGAGGGCGGGGGCGGGGTGGTTTCACTCTACTTCTTCCATTCCGATGAAAAATATCTTTCACTTTCTGACCGTCCTCTGCTTGTGGCTGCTGCCTGCCGCCGCCTTCGCTCAAGACCCCGACATAGAGGCCAATGAGCAAGCCCGCATCGAGGAGATATTTCGCACCAGCGAGCAAGCAGGCGAAACCCCCACCAACCACCGCCAGCGCCAGCACAAGAACAAGCGCGTCAGCGTGCCAAAAGGCGCGTTTCGCATCGGGTGCGTCTGCATGGACGACACCCACAGCGACACTCGCAGCACAGGCGCTTGCAGCGGGCACGGCGGCGTGCGCTTCTGGGTGTACCGCACCCGCGAGGGCGACACCGTGCACATACTCACCGCCCGACACGAGCTGCACCCCCATCCGCTGAGCGCCGAGGAAATGAGCGAGCTCAGCCAAAAACGCGCCGCTCGCACCCAAAACCTGCCCACCGTGGCCCCCGTGCCATATTCAGCCCCGGTGGTGGTGATACCGCCCCAAGTGGAGCCAACCGGTGGATTTGGCTGGAGCGATGCCGCCACACTATCCATTGCAGGGGCGGCGGCGTTCTTCATCGTGCGCATGATATTGCGCTGGGTCAACAACAACGAGAAACTCGTCCGATATGCACTTCGTCATTTGCTACGACATCGAAAACGACCGCCTGCGCGCTCGAACCGCAAAAATCCTCGAAAGACACGGCTGCCATAGGGTGCAGCGCTCGGTGTTTGTGGCACCCTATTTGGAGCGCAAGCACCTTGTGCGCCTGCGCGGTGCGCTGAGGCAGTGTTATGCCCGGCAGCCCCTGTCGCCCGACGACAGCCTGCTCTTGGTGCCACTGCGCGAGGAATATGTGACCGACATAGAAGTGCTGGGGGCAAACAATATAATTGCGGCACTGGCTGAAAAGCCTTTGAAAATAATGCTGTGAAACGCTTGGCGAAGCGAGAAAGGGTTGATTACCTTCGCAGTACGCATAAGCTGCGTTACGGCTCTAAAAGCATATTCGAGCAAGGAAGAATTGCGACGCGCCAAGTGAAAGCCAAATGACTTTTCGAAAAACTCTCTAAAAGCATATTCGAGCAAGGAAGAATTGCGACGGTTTTACTTTTTGCAGTTTTTCCAACTATTTTCCTCTCTAAAAGCATATTCGAGCAAGGAAGAATTGCGACGATTTTTATGATCACGTGCGGCCGGGTATTTGGGGCTCTAAAAGCATATTCGAGCAAGGAAGAATTGCGACGATTAGTTTTCGGATTTGGTTTTGGATGGGTTTTTCCTCTAAAAGCATATTCGAGCAAGGAAGAATTGCGACTGATTTTGCTTTTGTCGGCCTGCGGTGGTTTAATTCTCTAAAAGCATATTCGAGCAAGGAAGAATTGCGACAATTGCGTGAACTCACCCGTACCAGCACCCTCCTCCTCTAAAAGCATATTCGAGCAAGGAAGAATTGCGACGGGTGGATAATTCGGATGGGGATAAGTTCAAGATTACTCTAAAAGCATATTCGAGCAAGGAAGAATTGCGACACTTTCCCGTCGTCAGTCCTCTTGGAAGACTGACGCTCTAAAAGCATATTCGAGCAAGGAAGAATTGCGACTACCCTTTGTTGCGGAGAGAGTTTTGTTTATAGTGACTCTAAAAGCATATTCGAGCAAGGAAGAATTGCGACGGAGAAACGGTCAGGCCACCGACGTGACGATTGAGGACTCTAAAAGCATATTCGAGCAAGGAAGAATTGCGACCCTACAATCCGGATAAACATATGTTTATTTGGATCGCTCTAAAAGCATATTCGAGCAAGGAAGAATTGCGACGGGATGAATACTTGGTATTCCATTGAAGAGAATCTCTCTAAAAGCATATTCGAGCAAGGAAGAATTGCGACGCCCCGTCTTTGCCCCTGATCGCTAGACGGGTCTCTCTAAAAGCATATTCGAGCAAGGAAGAATTGCGACTATCGGAATTCTCAAAGTCGGCAGGGTAAAACGATACTCTAAAAGCATATTCGAGCAAGGAAGAATTGCGACTCTTTGATATCCCCACCATTATTGAGATAATTGAGCTCTAAAAGCATATTCGAGCAAGGAAGAATTGCGACTATTCCATTGAAGAATTCTTTAGATAAGCTTACTTTACTCTAAAAGCATATTCGAGCAAGGAAGAATTGCGACATCTCCTCCAAGAGGAATTCTGTCTTTTTTGACATCTCTAAAAGCATATTCGAGCAAGGAAGAATTGCGACTTCGGGGTTCATTAGAGTCTCAAGACTTTGTCTCCTCTCTAAAAGCATATTCGAGCAAGGAAGAATTGCGACCTTCTTCGATTCTTTCTATGGGGATGAATATCTGGCTCTAAAAGCATATTCGAGCAAGGAAGAATTGCGACAGTACTGATGGTTCAGCACTTAAAAGCATTACGCTCTAAAAGCATATTCGAGCAAGGAAGAATTGCGACGTTTTGCTACTGTAACCTACGACGCACAGAACAAGCTCTAAAAGCATATTCGAGCAAGGAAGAATTGCGACGTTTCTGTGTAGCTGTTTACGCCATCACTTATTTCTCTAAAAGCATATTCGAGCAAGGAAGAATTGCGACGTCCTTGCAAGAGGTGTTCGCAGTTATGACGTGGGACTCTAAAAGCATATTCGAGCAAGGAAGAATTGCGACAGTAAGACAATGAATAAAAGAATTTATAGAGCTTAACCTCTAAAAGCATATTCGAGCAAGGAAGAATTGCGACACATAAATGTCTTTCCTTTGCCTGATGCCCCTACGATCTCTAAAAGCATATTCGAGCAAGGAAGAATTGCGACACGAGGTGGCAAGAGATCTTTCATCAAATCTTAAAAACTCTAAAAGCATATTCGAGCAAGGAAGAATTGCGACTTGAGAACCGGAAAGGTGTTTAAATATTCAGACATACTCTAAAAGCATATTCGAGCAAGGAAGAATTGCGACTTACCCCCGACTTTTCGCCGTGTTTCGCTCTGTGGGACTCTAAAAGCATATTCGAGCAAGGAAGAATTGCGACAGTTCGATTCTTCCCATAACTGCGAAAAGTGCTACCTCTAAAAGCATATTCGAGCAAGGAAGAATTGCGACCCATTGTTTAAGTAGTTGAGGAACAGCTCCATGGCTCTCTAAAAGCATATTCGAGCAAGGAAGAATTGCGACCCTTGAGCAAATCCGTGAAAAACGTTTGAAACTCGCTCTAAAAGCATATTCGAGCAAGGAAGAATTGCGACTATGTTTTTTTTGGCCAGGTAGTCGGCCATTTCGCTCTAAAAGCATATTCGAGCAAGGAAGAATTGCGACACTCAGGAAGAACCCTGGGTCCTCCTGTTGCTTTTCTTCCTCTAAAAGCATATTCGAGCAAGGAAGAATTGCGACTCTTGCGAAGAATATCGACTCTTCGATTCTTTCGCTCTAAAAGCATATTCGAGCAAGGAAGAATTGCGACTTCTAAGTATTCCATTAAAAAATCCTTTAGGTGAGCTCTCTAAAAGCATATTCGAGCAAGGAAGAATTGCGACAGTCCTGTTCAGCATGTGGACTTAAACACAATAACACTCTAAAAGCATATTCGAGCAAGGAAGAATTGCGACCTATCTGCCCATGTGTAAATCTGCACATGTTGTATTTCTCTAAAAGCATATTCGAGCAAGGAAGAATTGCGACAGCACCCTTCTAGGCATTCCATTAAAAAATCCTTTCTCTAAAAGCATATTCGAGCAAGGAAGAATTGCGACAATCTCCTGTTTTTCGTCACCAGCAGTACGCACATTGCTCTAAAAGCATATTCGAGCAAGGAAGAATTGCGACGTTCCATTAGTGAATTGTTTAAATTGTGAAAATATCTCTAAAAGCATATTCGAGCAAGGAAGAATTGCGACGCCACAAGAAAGTTGCAGTGGTATTTAAGGTTGTGCCTCTAAAAGCATATTCGAGCAAGGAAGAATTGCGACTTTAATGTGAGAATGTTAGAACATTCCCTTTTAAAGGCTCTAAAAGCATATTCGAGCAAGGAAGAATTGCGACTGATATTTATTCCAGCCTGCCAGACGAGCTGCACTACTCTAAAAGCATATTCGAGCAAGGAAGAATTGCGACACCTATTACCACTGCCACAAGAAAGTTGCAGTGGTACTCTAAAAGCATATTCGAGCAAGGAAGAATTGCGACTGGGTGGCTGTTGCAACCCAAATGGAACAGGATGCCTCTAAAAGCATATTCGAGCAAGGAAGAATTGCGACGGAAACGGCATTATCTCCACCCCCAATGCCGGTAGCCCTCTAAAAGCATATTCGAGCAAGGAAGAATTGCGACCGTACCCACAACACGGCCATTTACGATCCAGATATCTCTAAAAGCATATTCGAGCAAGGAAGAATTGCGACAGACACAATAACAGGCTGATGAGTTTAGGAACTCTCTAAAAGCATATTCGAGCAAGGAAGAATTGCGACGACTGTAACAGTCCCGTGTTGGCGTGCCAGGTCTTTACTCTAAAAGCATATTCGAGCAAGGAAGAATTGCGACTGGTTCAGCACTCAACAACATTGCGATGGGGTAAGCTCTAAAAGCATATTCGAGCAAGGAAGAATTGCGACGGCAGAACAAGTCAAGGTATTTAAAATATATTTTAACTCTAAAAGCATATTCGAGCAAGGAAGAATTGCGACACCCCCATTTGAATGTGGGAGTCTTGTAGGTTGCTCTAAAAGCATATTCGAGCAAGGAAGAATTGCGACGGCATTTAAATTTCCTGTACCAAAACCGGATGTGACTCTAAAAGCATATTCGAGCAAGGAAGAATTGCGACGAGCGCACCGTCATTTCGCTGTGCTCCATTGACACTCTAAAAGCATATTCGAGCAAGGAAGAATTGCGACCGTAGAAATCCGGTGCTTCCGCGAAAGTTCACAATCCCTCTAAAAGCATATTCGAGCAAGGAAGAATTGCGACGATTGTACATATACAGGTATTCATTGGTAAACACTCTAAAAGCATATTCGAGCAAGGAAGAATTGCGACTCAAAAACACAAGTAAACACAAATGGCACTCGTCTTCTCTAAAAGCATATTCGAGCAAGGAAGAATTGCGACAAAGGCAAAGCACCAGCCCGAAGGGAATCAAACCAGTCCTCTAAAAGCATATTCGAGCAAGGAAGAATTGCGACATGGTGTCCAGTTGGAAAATCCTTTTTATATGTTTCATTTCTCTAAAAGCATATTCGAGCAAGGAAGAATTGCGACTCACTGGGTCTGGCACTATAATTTCAAACTTGTCAACTCTAAAAGCATATTCGAGCAAGGAAGAATTGCGACAGCCGAAATACTGCGAAGTGACCATTGACCGTATGCCTCTAAAAGCATATTCGAGCAAGGAAGAATTGCGACTATCCCTATGAAATCTCCCCCCACCCTAATCCAACCCCCTACAACGCTCTGAACCCTTCCCCACCGCGCCACTTCATCCAATACCTCACAGCAAGTAAGTGCTTCCCGCCGCGCAAATGCCCCCCTCCACGCCCCCAGCCAACGAACGCTCAAGCCCCGATTTTGCCACCTACCTGACATCCGGTACTTTTTTTCGACGAATGTCTTGCGCTTTTCCACACAAAACACCTTACTTGCAGCGCGTTTGAAAACCGAGCCGCCCCTCCCGACCATACCCGCTCCCCGCGACCAACGCACCATCGAAACTATTTTTGCAAACAATTCAATCCACGCACGCCAGATGAGGAAACTTCGCATCTTATCCGTTTCCTTCGACACCCATCTCCAACCTTGGGAACTCCCGCACTTCCGCGGCGCGGTCGCTCGAAAAGTGGGCCTCGAACACGACTGGTTTCACAACCACAACAACGACACAGGCTCCTACCACCAGCGCTATCCCCTCATTCAGTACAAGTTGGACACCCACAAAGGGCAAATCCGCCCCATGCTACTCTGTCTCGAACAAGGCATCGAGGAGGCACACCACTTCTTCAGTCAGCCCGACTGGAGCCTGCGCGTCGGCGACCAGCGACACGACATGCACATCGCCCAACTCAACGTGAACCAATACACCCTCCACGTGCAGGAACCCCCCTCACGCTACCGCCTCCACAAATGGAGGGCCTTCAACCCCGAAAACTACGAGCACTACCGCACCCTCACGGGCATCGCCGAGCAGTTCGCCTTCCTGGAGCGCCTGCTGGCCGCCCACATCATCGCCTTCGCCGCAGGCGTGGGCTGGGAGGCCGCGCCGCGCTTCGAGGTGAAAATCACCGACCTGCTCAAAAAAGAATGGATAGAGCACAAAGGCATCAAAATGCTCGCCTTCACCCTCGAGTTCGAGACCAATATGTCGCTGCCCGACTACATCGGGCTGGGCAAAGGCGCGGCCCTCGGCTTCGGGGTGGTGCGGCGGCAAAACAATAGACATTGAACATTGAAAATTTCAGAAAATTCTAAATTACAATCAATAGTTCGTGAAGAATTTGAGTAGTGACAAAATGAATTAATTTTTTGAATTTCAACACCTTGAAGGCACTCGTGACGTAGTTGGAGTGAGCGTTGATATTTTTTTGCACAGTTGGGAAATATAGAAACCTGCAAAAAAATAAGTGAATTATGGCTCACACTACTGGACATTATACCCAGATTAAAGAGGATTTGAACCTGCCGGTTGGCAAGGCAGGGATTTCCTTGATTGATTTGTGTAATTTCCAAAGGATTGCGAGCACCGTTTGTTCATAACCACCTTGTCAGACCCCGTACTCAGGGGTTTGCCCGGCCAAGTGAAGCGGACAGGGCTGATTTGCGTTGACTATAATATTGTGCTGCAAAGGCACAAAATGCGGCAAATCAATGAGTATTTTGCTTTGCGTCTTTGTGTCTTCGTGGCAAATTTGAAAATGTCCAGCAGTCTGATTATAGCTATCAATTGACCATGCTATTCAAATTCTTCACGAACCATTGAAATTCAAATTCTAAATTCTAAATCTATTTTTATGACCAAGAAAGCGTCGAACCCATCGGCGGCAAACTGATGAGCAATGCCCGATTGGACAAGTGCTTGACCGCCCCGAAAGAAAAAAATCAAGTTCACCTACGACTTCGGCGACGACTGACAGCACAACATCGTGCTGGAAAAAAATACTCGACCCCGAACCCGGCGCGGCCTACCCGCGCTGCACTGCTGGTGCCCGCGCTTGCCCACCAGAGCACTGCAGCGGCCCGTGGGGATACGAAGCGTTTTTGGAGGCGATCAACGACCCCAAACACCCGGAACATGAAAGCATGCTGGAATGGGTCGGCGGGGAGTTTGATGCGGAGGAATTTGAGGTGGAGGAGGTGAATGAGCGGTTGGGGCGCGGGGGGCAAGTTAAATCAAGTAAACCTGATCAAAATGGCAAATACAGACATAAAAAAACTTCAGGCAGCAATTGATGCAAACGAAAAACTGTACTCAGTTTTCGACAGAATTACCTTGGGCAATGCTCGCGCCAAGTTGAATAATACGTATGAGGCACGAGTGTTAACCAACGCCAACATTGTCTTACCTGATGAAGACAAGACGGCGGAACAACTCAAAACAGAGCTGCAAAATGACTTGAAGGCCGATTTGTCGCTACTGGAAAAAATGAGTGAAGCAGCCCAAGCCGACACCCTTCCGCATCTTTTCCAGAAATACGGCTGGCGCATCGGCGACCCGGACCGAACGGAAGACAACGAACTCGCTGTCGCCTACTGCGATGCCTTCCGCTTGGATAAAATACTCAGCGATTATACCAACGACCAGAAGTTCATCCTTCTCAAAGGCGATCTCGCAGGTATCCAAAACTACATCTACGGCAACATTCAGCCCAAACAGGCTGGCGGGCTGCGCGACATTGCCAAAAAACTGCGCGGTCGCTCGCTTATCGTCTCGCTGCTGACTGATTTTCTGGCCGGCGTGATACTGCGCGAACTGGGGCTTTCGGCTTGGCACCTGCTTTTTGCGGGCGGTGGGCATTTTAATTTGCTCGTGCCCGAAAATAAAGCCCAAAAATTGGAAGAGGCTTTGAAGCAGATAGACGGACAAATTCGCGAGCGCTTCGGGGAAAATTTGCAGTTGGTTGTCGCCTATAAAGCGTTTGAAAAACAAAAAATCGTGGGCAATCCCACTGTTTGTTTCTCTGAGATCAATCGTATCCTTGAACAGAAGAAGTTGCAGCCCCACAAAAGGCTGCTCAAAAAACACTTTGAAGCACAGCAAAAACCGAGTGTTGATATTGCGGAAGAGGAGAAAGAACTTGGGCGCATCTTTCCCAAACAAAATCTTTTAATAGAAACATTCTCCACCCAACCTCCGAAAAAAAGCCAAACCTTCTCAATCTTCTCAATCAAAGCATCGACCGGATTTCATGCACTTTATGCAGCGCATGAACTTGATGACATTGAGGCCTTTCTGCTTTCCAACTCTGAAAAAGAGATGAAAAGCACACAAGTTTATGCCTTGAACAACACCGGCTTTTTGCCATCGGATGAAGACTGGGATTATCAAAAGTGGGGTTCAGTCGGCTTTGGTTTTCGCTTGTTGGGGAAAACATTGCCATTTGATGAAGAAGAGGAGCGGCCCAAAACTTTTGAAGAAATCGTAGCAGACGACGACAACAAACTCCTCGCCGCCCTCCGCCTCGATGTGGACGACCTCGGCTTCATTTTCAATCAAGGTATGAGCAACGCCTCGCTCGGCGAGATACTCACGCTCAGCCGCGAAATGCAGTATTTCTTCTCGGCGCATTTCGACCGGTTGGCTGAAAAACACAAACTATACCTGATTTACTCAGGCGGTGACGATGCCTTTGCCGTCGGCAAATGGGACAACGTCCTCCATTTTGCCCAAGAACTGCGCACAGATTTCCACAAGTTCGTCTTCCAAAACCCAGATGTGCATTTCAGTGCGGGTGTTTTCATGGGCAACCCGCATTATCCCGTAGGCAGATTTTACCTCGATGCAGGGCAATTGCAGGACATGGCAAAGGATGCCGAGCAAAAAAACAGGATTCGGGTCTTCAACCAAACGCTTGGCTGGGAGGAATTCGACTCCAAAATCGAGTTGGGCAAAACCTTTGCGGAGGCGCTCAACCCCAAAATAAAAACCGAGGAAAACGACCTGAAAAAACTCCCATCCGCTTTTGCTTATCGCATTCTCAACTTGGTAAAATCCAGTTTCCGCGAGCGGCCGATTCAGGACCAAGCCGGCAACTGGCACAACCGAGGCTCTATCAATCCCGAACGCTTTGCCCGAAATGTAGCCGGGTTGCGCTACCTCTTTGCACGACATGGTTTTGACCAGAAACGCTCCGAGGAAAATGTCGGCAAAATCGAGCGGGCGTTGATTTGGGATTTTATGCGATCGTTCGACTTCGGCGACGGCGACAAAGTCGGACTCGTGCGCGACTACCTCGTCGCCCTCAACTACGCTATTTTCAAAAACCGGGCGCAAGCCAATCAAAAATCATAAAACTGTTCAGGTTATGACCAACATCGCAAAAATGTCGCCCGAAGAAATCGTGCGGGAGGCTGAATCCTTGGCACAGCAACTGGCTCAAAAAGACCGCGTAAAGACCGGGCAAATCCGGAATTTTTACTCCGGCATCACGCGGATGCGGACCGAGTACACTTCGGGCGACACCTCCAAAATCCATCGCCAATTGGTGATGCTCAAACCCAAACTCGCTTATGCCGCCGGGCGGCAACTGGCGGTGAAAGCCACGTTTTACCCCAGAATGCGCGAAGCTGTGGACAGCGTGCTGAACGCCTCCGAGGCCGATAAACCCCAAGCCTACGACAACTTTTTCATGTTCGTCGAGAGCATCGTGGCCTTTCACAAGTTTTACGGCGGTGAATAAGTAGCCCTCAGTCAACCGAGTTTTAAACAATAAAATCACTGGAAAAATGGCAAATAGCAAAGGCGCCGAGTTCGTCGGCAACTTCATCCTCCGGGGCAAGTTCGAGTGCCTCACCGGGCTGCATATCGGCGGCAGCAAGGAAAAATTGGATATCGGTGGCGTGGACTCACCTGTTATCCGCAACCCAAAAGACCGTATGCCTTATGTCCCCGGCAGTTCGTTGAAAGGGAAACTGCGTTCGTTGCTCGAATATGGGCTGGGCGTGGTGCCCATCGGCAAAAACGAAAAGGGTAAGGACATCACAGGGAATGTCTCCTCTGACGCGAAAATCGTCCGAATTTTCGGCATCGGCGCGAACGAAAAAGACCCCGATTCGGATGATTTCATCAAAGACCTGCGTGACATCGGGCCCTCGCGCCTCGTCGTGCGCGACAGCCACCCCGACAAGCACACCCAAGCATGGTGGGATAAATTGGACACCGAACTCCAATTCACGGAAATCAAATCCGAAAACGGCATCAACCGAATCACCTCTGCCGCCAACCCGCGCTTCATCGAGCGCGTAGCCGCCGGGTCGCGCTTTGAGTTTGAAATGGTCTATTCTGTTTTCAAAATCTCGGAAAGTGACGAAACTGCCCTCGATGCCGCCAATGCCGATTTGGACAATCTTCGTATGGCACTCTTGATGCTCGAACACAACTTCATCGGCAAGAGCGGTTCGCGCGGTTACGGGCGTATTCAGTTCCACTTGACCGACCCTGTGTGGGTTTCCAACGCCGACTACCGCAACGGCGGAAAAAATTTTGATGCGGCGTTCGCCCCGCTGCCCGCCGAAGTGGACGGCCTGAAACGCCTCGGCGAAGTTCAATTTGAAATCCCCAAGGCAGCCTCTAACTAAAACCCTTTTCCAAAAATGAAGATTGTATGGATGCTGCCCCGCAGCGGTTACGTCACCGAGCCGCGCAGTGTGACCCTCTGGGGTACGATTTGCTGGGGCATTCGATACCTTTTGGGCAACGACGAGTTGGCCGCATTCCTCAAAAAACATGAGGATGACGCCCCCGATTTTGTCATTTCAAGTGCCTTCCCGTTCAAAAAATGGGGTGGCAAGCGATTGCCATTTTTCCCAAATCTCCTGCGTTTCGCGCCCGAAGCCGACCAGAACGAGGACGTTGCCGAGGCATTGATAAAATACCACCTTGGCAAAAAACTGAGCAAAATCGAATGGCTCAGCCAGCCCGATTTTGAAAAAATGCTGCGCGGCGAACTCACCGAACATGACCTGCTCGCCACGCTGCTCGATGAGTTTGAAAAGAAAAAAGAGCACAAAGAACTCCGCAAGCGCAGACAAGTCCGAGGCGACTACCGCACTAAAAACCCCGAAGTCCTCCAAAATACTCCCCCAAAACGCCACGACCATTCCATGACCCACAATACCATTGACCGCTTGCGCGGTGGCACGCTCAACCTGCGTAACGCGGAGGGCGAACCGAGCGGACAACTGTTCCATGCCGAAGACACCTGGTGGGCTGATGAGTACGATGAACAAACCGAAACAGGTCTGTTTTTCCTTGTCGAAGGCTCGGATGAAAAAATCCGCGACGTGCTCGCGCCGGTGCTGCGCTTCCTGGAGCATTGGGGCATCGGCGCAGACCGCACGGCTGGCAAGGGGTTTTTCAAATTTGAAATCGAGGATTTCCAAATCGCCGAGCCTGCCGAATCGAACGCGCTCGTCAATCTTTCGCTTTTCATCCCAAAAGACAGCGACCAACTTGCCGAAATAGATGGAGACACCCGTTTCCTGCCCTACCGACTCGAAAACCGCGAATGCAAAGGCTGGTCGGCGACGGGCGGTTTCGAGAAAACGCCCGCGCTGTTTTTTGCCGAAGGCTCGGTTTTTCCGAAACTGAAAGGCGGCCCGGAACGCTGGCGCGGCCGGGTGCTCGAAAACCGCACCCTGCCCGACGGGCAAAAAGTGTACGACAACGGCTTCGGTTTCATGCTCAACCTCAACTGGAATAAGTCATGATTCTAAAACTCCGCACGCTCACACCGCTGCACGTCGGCGACGGCTCGACGCTTCACGCCTTCGATTATACCATTCTTGACGGGCGGTTTTACCGCTGTTCGCCGCGTTTCTTTGAAAGTTTTTTGGAACACCTCGGCGGCGATGCCGGGGATAAGTTTGTCAATTGGTCCAGCAGCATCATGGATCGAATGGTCAAACTCGACCAAGACAGAAGACTTGACCCACGACGTGGCAGGGATTTGAATCAGGAAATGTCCCGGCTTCGGAAAGAACATTCGCTCTCCGGTTTTGCCCAGAGCATCCAGAGAAGAGATGTTTTTGAGCGGTACTTGCGGGATAATGCCCCCTCCATTCCGATGCTCGGCGAAAAAACGAAGCAGGAATTTCGCGGTTTTCAGCGCGGAGCCGACGGGCGGGCGTTCCTGCCCGGCTCAAGTGTTAAGGGGAGCATCCGAACTGCATTGCTCTACCATTTTTTGGAAAACTACCCGAAGCCGGAGGAAATCAAGGAAATTTTGCGGGAAAACATCGCCCGTGTGCGGCGCGACAAGGAAGAGGCTGCCATGCGGAAATTCCGCTGGAGTCCGGCGCGGCACGTCAAAGACTTTGGCGAGCGGCTCGAACAACTCGCCTTTTTTGCCGAAATGATTGACTCGAACGGGAAAAGACGACAGCAGGAAGCCCAAAACGACCTCCTTCGCTGCCTGCTCGTAGCGGACACGCTCGTGCCAAACGAGGCAATGAGCATGGAAAACATTGACCTCTATCTGGTGAAAAAAGGGCGAAACAACACCTACGAAAGCCAGCAACAGACTCAAGCCCCGGGCGTGGAAACTGTAATGCCCGGCACACGCTTGGATGTCCACCTCGACTTCAACGCAGAACTGCTGCTGCACTTGCATCGGAAAGCGGGCGATGCCGGCTTGGCAGTCGGGCGCGAAGAGCATTTCATCGGCTGGCGTGCAAGGGCCAAAACGTTGTTTAATCTGACCGAGGCAGATTTCAATGCCGTGCCGGAAAAAGCAAAAAGCGACCACCCTGCCGTCGCGGCAATCCGTAAAAAAGCCCTCGAACACATCCTTGACTGCTGCCGCCGGTTCAGCGACGCACAGTCGGTGCGACTCACGGCTTGGGTTCAAAATTTTGAGGCGCACAGCCAAGACCGCTACCAGCGCTCTAACATACAGCAGGGGTTACAGTCGGTTGAGGCTGCAAGAGGCGGACGCTTGCACCTGGGATTTGCCACGGGTTTCGAGGGCATGACGGTGGTGCTGCACCTGCTCGAAAACCACAAGAAACAGTTCGCCGACATCATGGACTTGTTCGGCATCGGCGACAGCCCATCGGCCTGGAGAAATCGCCGCCCGGGGCAGGTCTATCTCGCCAACCCTGACCGCTTCCCTACCTCGCGACGATTAGCGACGCGACGCGATGCCATTTTGCCGCTCGGCTGGCTCGAACAATTGGACGACTCGACGGCTGCGGTTACCGCACCTGTGCTACTTGTTTCCAATCAAAGAATCGAAAACACGCCTGCCTCGGCTTTGCCATCTGCGCCCTCCGCACCCCAATACCTGCGTGGCACCCTCAAACAGGGTGCAGAAGTGGATGCCGAACTGCTCGCAGGCGGCAACCCGGGGCGGTTCAAACTTTTTATCCGCGAAGATTTTTTGCCGGAAGTGAATATTAAATATGCCGCGGGTTTTAAGGCGGAGGATGTTGGGCGGGTGGCTCGGTTGCGGGTGAAAAATGTGAGTGGGAAAGGGGAGGTTTTAGCGGCGGAGTTTTTGAAATTCCATTAAAATCATGGTCAAAGGAAATACATATAATGAGCATATTGAGCAACAACTCGTTACTGAGCGAGAGTGCAATGCTATGCTTAGCGTCAGAAACTATAAAAAATGCTTTGAGGTATTGAAGGAATATGCTTCCGAATATGGGTCTGATGAGAGTGATAAAACTCTGGTTTCTCTGATGCAGTTGCACCAAAAAATTAAAGAGGCAAAAATTCGAGATGAAAAAGAAGATGTTGTGAACAATTTGGAGTTTACCTTAAATGTGAAAATCCAAGATTACCTAATCGCCCTCCGCCCGCCTGATTTTTCGGAGTATCAGAAAAATTCATTTCGAAAAAAAACCAGTTGGAACGAAGAAGGAAACCTAATCTCGTTTTTTCTTTTTTTCAAACATCGGGAAAGTGCCAACACAATCTTCAAAGCATTGCTTGACGAACCTGAGTGGATAAAAAAAATAAAAATTCAGCGATTTTATAGAGAAGGTAGCAAGAAAATTCTGCTATCTGACCAATTTGACCCTGTTGATAGTCAAGATTATTTTGATGATGATTTTGAGGAAGATGGCGAAACCGAGAACAACAATTCCTTCGAGACAGTAAATAAAAATGGAATTGACTACCGTATTTATCAAGATGTTCTAAAAACTAATAATGCCATAAGGCTTGAAAAAAGAGATACAGGTGGCTATTTGATTGCAGAAGCAATTGTGGAGAAGAACAGTCGCAAAGGGCAGGTTTGGATTAGTACGAATGGGCAGCCGGCAGCAAAATGCGATTTTATGAATGAAATCGTGGAATTGATGAAAGGATTTGCCCCGGATAGCGAGGATTTTGCGATTTGCATTCCCCAAACAACCGAGTTTAAAGCGCGTAGTGAAGAAGCAAGTGAAAATTTTTCTATCAATCTAAAACAACCAATTGGTGAATTGAAAAAGCAAACCAGTCTCAAGGGAGGCACTAGAACTATAACCATTTTTCTTGCATCATCAAGTGAATTGAGGGATGATAGGGAACGGTTTGAGATCTTCATAAATCGTCAAAATAAAGAACTTATCAAAGAAGGCATCTTCTTAAATCTTGAAATTTGGGAAGATTTTATCGAGGCTATGTCCTCAACACGATTGCAAGATGAATACAACAAGGCGATTCGAGAGAGCGATGTTTTTATCAGTCTCTTTTTTACCAAAGTTGGGAAATATACAGAGGAGGAGTTTCAAACAGCATTTAAACAATTTCAAGAAACTCAAAAACCTAAAGTGTACACCTATTTCAAGCGACCAGAAACAATCCCAGGGGATTTTTTGGAAAGAAGCGATGACCTTAATTCCCTTATATCTTTTCAAAAGAAATTGAGAGAATTAGGGCATTTTGAGTCAGTGTATTCCAACATTGAGGACTTGCAATTGAAGTTTCAAAATCAATTGAAGAAGATTTTACCTATAATTTAATGCAACCCCATGCAAAAACTAAAAAACGCCCGCCTCCGAGCCGACTGCCAAGCCTTCATCGAAGACGACAACCTTGAAGAGTGCCTGAAAATTTTGTCCGAGTATTTTCGGGAAAGCCAAGAGGTCATTGCGCAGCGCGGGCGGCTCAACGGACTGCGAAAAGAGGAGCGACTTGGCACGATTGCACCCGACGAACTCCGCCGCGAACGGAACAAGGTTCGAACCGCACTTGTCTCGTTCGTGGACGAAAACATCTTGGCAGAAGAACCGGACGAGGTCTTGGAAGGCATCCACAACCGAATCCTCATTGCCAGTTGCAAGGACAGCCCGACCGATTGGGAAAGACTTTTCCCAAAAACCAGATACACCCACCGGCACATCCAAAAATACACTGATCCCGTGCTGAGCGAGTTCAAAAATCCCGATGTCATCATCTTCGACGACCTCAACTGCCCCGGCCTGCTCGGCAACCGCAACGAAATGAAACGCCTCGCCCTCGACATGCCGCTCGCCCACCTGCTCTACTTTGGCGATTCGAAGAGCAACCCATTTCTGGAATCAAAAATGAGAGACGAGCAGGAAATCTACGCCCGCATGGGCAATGCGAATACACATATCACGCTGCATGCACGCCTGAAAGAACTGCTCGAATTCCGGCAAATCTTTGGGCCGCCGCTACAGACATATATTCGTGAAAACATGAAAGACAAACTGCCGCTTCGCGCCTTCATCTCCTACTCGCACCGCGACGAAGACTACAAAAACGAACTCGACCTGCACCTCGCCACAATGAAGCGGCAAGGATTGCTCAAAGTGTGGCAAGACCGGAAAATACTGCCCGGTTCAGACTGGGATGATGAGATCAGGCAGCAAATGGAAGATTCGCACATCATCTTTTTCATGGTGTCGCCCGGCTTTATGGGTTCGGATTACATCATGGAGAAGGAAGTGCCGCTCGCTATGTCGCTCCATGCAGCTGGGAAAGCGAAAGTGGTACCCATTTTTGTCAAGCATGTGGAGTGGAAAGGGACTGAATTCGGCCGGTTGCAGGGGCTGCCGCGCGATGAAAAATTCGTTGATACGCAGCCTAACAAGGATCAGGCCTTTGCTACGGTTGCGCGTGAGTTGCGGGAGTTGATTGAGAATTGGGATAGGTAATCCTCGTATAGTTGTAGTTGTTCTGCCACTAAATTTTGTTAAAAGATATGACCATCTCCCTCTCCACCGCCCGCATCCTCGTCGTCTCCCGCACCCCCGGCGACAGTGCCTACATGCAGGACTTCTTCGCCCGCATCGAAGGCCTGCCTGCACCGGATTTTGTGGTGGGCAAAACCGTCCCGGCGGACAAGTACGACCTCATCGTGTTCGATGCGCACAGCCTGCCGCTAGTGCCAAACATCGAAGCGTTTACGAAACTCCCCGACGACATTCAGGCGCACTATTTTCTGCTCGACAACTACCTGCGCGACACTGCGAAATACATCGTGTTCTTCGGCAAGCACTACCACAACCTCAACCAGGAGCGCTGCCCTTCCGCCAACTCCAAATTCACCCTCTTCGCCCGCATCCGCGAGCTGATTGATTTTATCAATCACTACAAATCTTAGCACCATGCCACCCTCTCACGACCCCGCCCGCGAACACCGCATCCTCTACGAAGTTGTCGTGGGCTGTTACGATGAGGAAGAAGAACTCATGGGCAGGTACTATTACATGACCGACAATCTGAGGTTTCCCATCGCCGCCACCGTCCGGTTGCCCCTGCGCGGCGGCGCGACAGAGGAAAAAAACGTACAAATCGTGGAGGTGGACCCGCGCAGCAAAAAGGGCAGCGCCATTCGTTTGGGCGTGACAGAGTAAGGCAGCGAGCGCATCCACTACATCCGCCCGGAAGCCATCGTGCGCCTCGACACCTCGCCCGAAAACGCGGAAATCATCAACGGCTGGCTGTAGCGGCACGATTTCGAGTTGTTGCATTGAAGCACGCGGTACGCGAAAATCCGTTCAAAAACATCCCCCGAAACGAGATGGTCAAAGTGAAATACCCGGATGGCACTATCCGCGAAGGAAAGTTCAGGCGACTGGAAGATGATTTGCGGGCAGGGAAGTGTGAGTTGGTGCAGTAAGCCCTTCGTACTTTTATCGCCACAATTTCCTTTTCAACATGGCCAAGCGTGTTTTCTCTGTTTTCGCCGTCACCACAGCCGACTGGCTTAAGCACCGCCCTTACAAGCAATTCTCACCGTAGTACGATGGCTATTACCTGCGGCTCTCCAACCGTGTGTTCGAGGCACTAAGCGCATCAAGCCTTCTTCGGGGCATTATTGCCCGCGAGCACACAGTCGAGCTCGCCGTCGTGCTTGCGTCGTGGTTTGAGGACTATGCGAACGAAATCGGCCTTTGGGCCACTTTTGTTCGCAAAAACAAGGAGATGCACGGCTACGAACTGCCATTTTACAATCTCGACGACTACGACCCCAACGATATGAATCCCGAGGACATCGCTTATCTCGTGTGGCATTTCTGCTGCAACGCTACCAACAAAATCTTCGGTCCTGACAACGCCGACTTGCTGAAAATGGCCGATGCGCTGTTGGAAATCTTTGATAAGGCGCTCGACGAAGCGCCCGGCACCGATTTCTACGACGATTTCCTGCATATTGCTCCCGACATTTATTTCTTCGATCTAAAAGGCAAGCTGTATTGGCTGGTCTTTCAATGCTACCTCACCGTGCCCGAGATGAGACAGGAAATAGATGAAGCAGTGCGGAAACTCTTGGAAGAAAAAGATGAATTGCTCCGCACCTACGAAGACTCCAACAAACTCATCTACACCATGCAGGATGATTATTTATACAAAAAATGCTCGTCGTTTCTCGCTTTCACCATGCCCGACTGGCTGGCGGAAGTGGCGCGTTGCCCGACGATTCCCTGCACGACGATATCCGCAAATTATCCCGGCGAGTGCTCGGCGAGTTTGTCTATGAGGCCGACGAGGGAGACTATTACAAATTTCGGTATCTGCACACCAAGCGACTTTTTCTTGTGCAGCAGGAATCCGTGACCATGAAGGGCATCAGCCCGGGCGAGTTGGTGCTCACAAGCATCGTCGAATGGCGCGGTGAGTGGTGGGTCACTGGCACGATAGCCAGTTTGGGCAATGCCGAGTTCGCACTGAAAAACATGAACAAAAAGTTCGACCCTTCCACGGTTTCGTTTTACGCATGGTCGGAAGAGCAACAGCAGGCGCTGCGCGACATCGCTGCCAATATGGAGGCGGCCTACCTCGAATACTTTGGCGCTCCAATGGCGTTTTTCAAAAATGAGAAAGACCTACATACTGCCTTCCTGGATGCCAACGATTTCTACAACGGCAAATTGAACATGGGAGGCGCACCTAAGCCCGAAGCGCGCAATTTTCTTACTTCGCCCAGCAAACTGTATAACAGAAGTGGAATGAATGGGGCTGTGCCTGACGACGACATCTCGCTCCGTCGCTTGCTATCGGCGGAGGCACCAACAGCGGCACCAATTCTCAAATTGGCACACTGCGAGGATGTCTCACAAGTGATATAGTCAACGCAAATCAGCCCTGTCCGCTTCACTTGGCTGGGCAAGCCCCTGAGTACGGGGTCTGACAAGGTGGTTTTGAACGAACGGTGCTCGCAATCCTTTGGAAATTACACAAATCAATCAAGGAAATCCCTGCCTCGCCAACCGGCAGGTTCAAATCCTCTTTAATCTGGGTATAACAACATTTACAGGATTTGCGTCCTTGTTTTTGGAAAAAAACTGCAAATCTTGTTAATCCTGTTGAAATTTGAACTTGTGAGACAGCCTGATACACTCTCAAATCCTCCCTAAAACTCCACGACCACCGCTTTTGTGTTGTTCGCTCGGGAGCAATCGCGCACGGTGTGAAAAGGGTCGAGCTCGAAGACGAGGTTAGGCATGAAGGCCGTGCGTTTGGAGAGGCTGATTTCGATGTCGCCTTGCAAAAAATGCCCCGGCAAGAGCATCCCGTCAAGTGTTTCGCGGCCTTTTTGGACAAAAACACCGTCGGCCAGTATAGAGCCTCGCGTGAGTTTGGTGCCGGAAGTGAAATAGACATTGATGGCGAGATTGTCCTCGAGGCTATCGGTGGCGCCGAGCAGTTGGGCGGTGGCGTTGCCCACGTTGCGCACCACAAAGCGCAGCGACATTGCCTTGTCGGTGTATTGCACGATGTAGGCCGTGTCGAGCATCAGGTCGGGGCAGCCTTCGGGCGTGTCGGGCGGCGAGTCGAGCGATTTTATCTTCAGGTCGAGCGAGAGGTCGCGCATGATTTCGCCGGGCAGGAGATCGATTTTTTCTTGCCGGATGGCATCGGAGAGCAGCTGTTCGCGCCCGCGCAGCACGGGGGGGAGTTTCACGGTGTCGAGCTCGACGATGAGGCTTTCGGGTGTTTCCTCCTTTTTTTTGCCCAAAGCGACGGGCAAGCGGCCCGTGTTGGCGACGGAGAGCTTCAGCGAGAGGCTTTCCGATTTTTGTTTTTTGATGGAAACGTCGAAGAGGCTGATGCGGTAGCCGGAATAAACGGGCACGTTGGGCTGTGCCGAAGCAGCCGAGGAGAGCAGGAGTGCAAAAAAAAGCAGCGAGCCGATTCTGAGAAGCATGAGTTGCGGGCAGCAAAATACCAGATGCAAATAAACAACGCGGACGCTGAAATACATGGCAAGCGCACCGCCATTTGCTCTTTGTTTTCAATCCGCCTCCAAAAAGTTGACCGGGCGGCTGATACTTTCCTCCAAGGAAATCAAGGTTTCCGTGCGTTGTATGCCTTCTATTTTCTGGATTTTGTCGTGCAACACAAGGCGCAAGTGATTCGTATCTTTGCACACGATTTTGGCCAGAATGCTGTATGCGCCCGTCGTGTAGTTGGCTTCCACCACCTCGGGTATGTTTCTGAGGTGCTCCACCACCTCGTCGTAGAGCGAGCTTTTGTCCAAGTAAATGCCGAGAAAAGCCGTCACGTCGTAGCCGAGCCTGTGGTAGTCGAGCAGCACGCTGGAGCCGCGCACGATACCCATTTGCTCCATTTTTTTCATTCGGACGTGGATGGTGCCGCTCGAGACAAAAAGCAGTTTGGCGATATCGGTGTAGGGCATTTTGCCGTCTTCCACCAGTTTGGCGAGAATTTGTTTGTCGAGTTGGTCAATTTCTGGATGTTCTATCATAACCGAAGTTTTTTGCGATGCCGTGGCATCAGATTTTCATGAGTGCGGGTAAAAACTGGATTAGTGATGGAAAATTTTAAACAAAAGTATAATCTTTTTGAAACAGCAATAATTTTCCGCGAAAAAAATTGAACAAAAGTCCTGTGAGCGCCCTTCTGTTCGCAGCCAACACAAAAACGCATGACCGAACCACAAACGCCCCTTTCCAAGTTTCAAACCCGGCTCCCTTTGATACTGGCCCTCACGCTGGCGGTCGGTATGTTCATAGGCCAACAGTTGCCGCGCTATGGCACCAACATCCGCTATGTGCCCAGCGGCCAGACGGGGCCTGTGGCCGGCACGCTCGACGAAATCCTCCGCTACATAGAGGCGCGTTATGTGGACACGGTGGGCGCCGACGAACTGAAGGTTGGCGCCATCGAGCACCTGCTTGAGCAGCTCGACCCTCACTCCGTTTACATCACGCCCGATGAGTTGTCGGCGGTGGAAGACGACATGAGCGGCGGCTTCGAGGGAGTGGGCATCGAGTTTCTCATGGTGGACGACACGATTCAGGTGGTGACGCCGCTTTCGGGCGGGCCTTCTGAAACGGCGGGCATCCTGCCCGGCGACAAAATCGTGACCATCAACGACACAGTGGTGGCAGGGGTTAAAATTGACAATGGAAAAATTTACAAGAAGTTGCGCGGGCCGAAAGGCTCCACCGTTCGGCTGGGCATCCTGCGCGGGCGAGAGCAGTCGCTGCGGGCTTTCACCATTGTTCGCGATGTGATTCCGGTGAAAAGCGTGGACATTGCCTATATGCTCGACGACAAAACGGGCTATGTGAAAATCAACCGATTTAGTGCCCGCACCAATCAAGAGTTCACGGAGGCGTTGATGCCCCTTTCGGAAAAAGGGATGCAGAACCTCGTGCTCGACCTGCGCGGCAACCCGGGTGGCTATCTGGAGGAGGCCACCGATTTGCTGAGCCAGTTTTTTCCCGATGGCAGATTGCTGGTTTATACCGAAGGACGCGCCGAAAAACGGCGAGAATACAAGAGCAAAGGGCGCACGAAATTCAACATCGTCCATATAGCCGTGCTGATTGATGAGGGTTCGGCCTCTGCCAGCGAAATCGTGGCGGGCGCTGTGCAGGATTGGGACAGGGGATGGGTCGTCGGCAGGCGCTCTTTCGGCAAGGGATTGGTGCAGGAGCAATACTCTTTGGGCGACGGCGGTGCGTTGCGGCTCACGGTGGCACGGTATTTCACCCCAAGCGGGCGCTGCATCCAGCGTGATTACAAGCATACGCTGGACTACGATTTTGAGACCGAACGCCGCTACGAAAACGGCGAGTTGGCCGATTCGTCCAAAATCCGATTTGCCGACAGCACCAAATACTACACCGGGATGGGGCGCGTGGTGTATGGCGGCGGCGGCATCACGCCCGACATCTTTATCCCGATAGACACCTCGTTTTCAAATGATTATTTCTACGAGGTACGCCAGCATGTGCCCCAGTTTGCGTCACGCTGGATGGAAGGGCGCCCACGCGGCACTTTGCCCTCGAGCCTGTCAGCCTTCGTGCGTTCTTTTGTGGTGTCGGATGATATGTTGTCAGAGTTGGTGGATTATGCGGAAAAACAAGGCATCGCCCGCAACGAGGCGGCCTTGAAAATGTGCCGGGCCGAACTCCAACTCCAGCTCAAAGCCCGCATCGCCAAAATACTTTTCCATGAAGAAGGGCTTTATTCGGTGCTCAACGACGACGACCCTGCGGTAGAAAAAGCCTTGCAGGTGCTTCGCAGCGGGGAGCCGGTGGCAAAGAAATAGTCTGTAAGAATGTCTTGCTAATGAGGCGTTTTTCCGCCTTTCAAAAATCCTTGAATGGATTTGAGTTGTTCCCATTGGTCATTGGCGGCGAGATTGGCTTGCGAGGGCCAAGTGCCGGGGTCGTGCATGGCCAGTTGAGGGCCAGCGGCGGCGAGTATCTCCTTCAATCGCGTCACCTCGGCATCGGCTAATTGTTTGTAAGTGCGGATGCCGTATTGGTGTAGCAGTTCCTGAATTTTCGGGCCGATACCCTCAATCACGGTCAGGTCGTCTTTTTCACTTGCCGCTGCGGCTGCCACGGGTGGGGCGGGTTCGGAGGCAGGCTCCATCTTTTCTGCCACTATTGGTGCGGGCTCTTCCTGCTCGCCAGGCGCTTCGGGTGTTGCATCATCATTAGTTTCCTCACTACCGATAACGGTCTCGATGATTTCGCTATGGGTGGTGGGTGCATCGTCGGCCACGGTGGGCAGCTCTTCTGAAGGCAAGAAGGCGGACGAGTCAGCGGGTGGCTCTGGTTGTTCGGTGATTTCGAGCGGGATGGTCTCTGGCGTGGCGGTAGGCGGCGCAAACGACAAGCCGAGTTCCGTTTCCAATTGGCGGTTGCGGAATTCGGTCTCCGCCAAGTCTTCCCGTTCTTGGGAGAGTTGCTCTTGAAAGAGGCGGTTTTCCTCAGAGAGTTTGTCAATTTTGGCGATAAGGCCAAAGTTGTTGGCCTCGGAAGCGGAGAGTTTGGATTTGAGGTCGGTCATTTCCTTGTTGAGCGCATCGGTGGTGACCGTCAGGCTCTGCACTTCGAGGCGCAGCTTCTCTGTTTCTTGCTTGTATTTGTTCCAAAGCATCCAGCCGAGCCAAAGCCCGAGCAAGAAAGCGCCGAGCAACATGACGAGGATTTCGAAGGTGTGTTGGGTGGTAGTGCCCGTGCCGGGGCCGAGGTTGATTTGTTGTTCGAACATGGCGGTTTCTAAGTCTTTGGTTTGGAAGAAGATAAGCGTTACTGGTTGATTTGGATTTCGACGCGCCGATTTTTATAGCGCCCCAAGGCGGAGTCGTTGCTCGCCACGGGTTTGTTTTCTCCAAAGGATTTGCATTTGATTTGTGATTTGTCCACCCCTTTCTTAATCAGGATGTCGCGGATACTATTGGCGCGTTGCAGCCCCATGGTGATGTTGGCTTTGGCCTCGCCCACAAAGTCGGTGTGTCCGGTTATCGTGACTGTCGCCCCGCTATTTTTAAGATACGCGGCCAGACGCGAGAGATAATCGTCCATGGCGGCATCCTCTACTTTGCGTGAGGAGCCGTAAGGAAAGTTGATGACCACGCGGTCTGCCAAGTCAGTCAGTTGCACCTTGTCAATGCCACGTTCGTCAATGGCGGTGTTGCCGCTGGCTGCGGGGGGCAGGTTGGATGATTGCCCACCGTTTCCGGTGCTGTTCGTGGCTTGCTCGTTGGTTGCCGATGGCATCGTTTCGGGTTCGATGGCTGGGGTCGTGATGACGGGGCCGCCCATGTCTTGTTGGCCACAGGCTTTTTTGATGCCGCAGACGTACCACCAAGAACAGAGGCCGCTCCAAGCGGCAAATAGGACAAAAACGAGTGCTTTTGAATTCATTGTTGCTCGTGGTTTTTGATGTGGAAAAAACGCGGGGCAATTATCGGCATTGATTTTCAGGATTTTGAAAAAAAACACAAAAATAAACCAAGTGGTCTCACAAGTTTGTTTATTCGTTTAATTGTGGATTTGCTTATTGCGTCACAACTTGAAATGCACCCTAACCGGAGACGATTTTAAACAACCAAATCTCCGCGATTCTCGCTTTGTCGGGTTCTGAGGTGTCATCCCGGAAGAATGGAGGGGCGACATCTCAAAACAGGCCGAGATGTCACCTTTTTCGTTCCTCAAAAGATGACACCTCTTGCAAACCGAGAATAGCCGACCAAATCGCCGCACAAACAAATCACCAACTTGTGAGACATCCTCTCTGGTGCGATTTAACGCTCGAACAACAGCCGCTCGCCCATTTTTTGCTCAAAAAAACGCCCTTCGTGCCATGCCAAATGACCACTGACGATGGTGGAAAGCACATTGCTTCTGAATGTGTGCCCCTCAAAGGGCGACCAGCCACATTTGTAGAAGACATTGTCGCGGCTCACCGTCCAGGCATGGTGCACGTCCACGATGCAAAGGTCAGCCCAGCAGCCCTCGTCGAGAAAGCCTCTTTCTGCTATTTGAAAAGCGATAGCAGGCGCGTGGCACATCTTCTCCACTATTTTTTCCAGCGAGATTTCGCCTCGATGGTAGAATTCGAGCATGACGTTGAGCGAATGTTGCACCAATGGCAGCCCAGAAGGCGCCTGCAGGTACGATTGTGATTTCTCATCCCAGGTATGCGGTGCATGGTCGGTAGCCAGCACGTCGAGGCGGTCGTCGAGCAACGCAGGCAGCAGCGCGGCGCGATGTTCGGGGGCTTTTATGGCAGGGTTGCATTTGATTTGGTTGCCCAAAGCAGCGTAGTCGTCCGCGCTGAACCACAGATGATGTACGCACACCTCTGCCGTTATTTTCTTGTTTTTCAGGGGTGTGGCATTGTCAAACAAGGCCAGCTCATCTTTTGTGCTGATGTGCAGAATGTGGAGTCGCGTTCCGTGTTTTTTGGCCAAGTCAACGGCCATTGAGGAAGAGCGCAGGCAACCTTCGGCATTGCGGATAAGTGGATGAAAATCGGCAGTCAGTCCATCGCCGTAGGCAGTCTTGTAGTGTTCGAGATTGCGCCGGATGGTGGCTTCGTCCTCGCAATGCGTGGCGATGAGCGTCGGGGCGTTGGCAAACAAGCGTTCGAGCGTTTGTGGATGGTCCACCAACATATTCCCGGTGCTGCTGCCCATGAAAATCTTGATGCCGCATATTTTTTGCGGGTCTGTTCGCATCACCTCGTCGTAGTTGTCGTTGGTGGTGCCCATGAAGAAGGAATAATTGGCCAACGAGTTGCGTGCCGCTATTTGGTATTTGTCCTCCAACAATGTTTGCGTCACGCTGGGTGGGTTCACGTTGGGCATCTCCATGAACGACGTGGTGCCGCCAGCCACAGCTGCGCGGCTTTCCGTGGCGATGGTGGCCTTGTGTGTCAGCCCCGGTTCCCTGAAATGCACCTGGTCGTCAATGATGCCGGGCAGCACATAGTTGCTCGCTGCATCCAATTCGATGTCGGCATCTGCTACGATGGCGGGTGCAATGTGGTCTATGCGACCATTCCTTATAAGGATGTCGGCCTCGCGGATGGTGCCGCGATTCACCAAACGGCCGTTTCGGATGAGTATGGTTGGCATATCGGAAAATCTGATGGCGCTAAAGTACGAAGCATGACAATTTTGCTCGAAGAATCGTGATTACTTAGGCAGGGGCATTTTTCCGAAATACATTTCGGGGAGCCGCCCTTCCACGAAACAATGTCGCGCATCACCTGCCGACATTTCGGGCGCTGCCCCTGCCTAAGTAATCACCCTGATTTTGAATGAATCAGCACTTTATCCATGCTGAAAACTTGACGGCGCAAAGTGTGAATGGGTGAATGAAGCGCATCCTGTGGGGATGCCCCATGCCACAACCTAACAAAACAATGACGGGAAGAATCTCATTGCCTGAAAACCAGAGGGGTTCAAATTGCGATAAAAAAAATTCAATAATTTTTTTGCAAAAAATTTTGAAAATGAGGATGCCAGCATCATATATTTGTGACATCAATTGGTAAGCAAACATTTCGCCTTCACTCACCGAATAGGCGACAAAGATAAATGAAGCGTGTTTTGATGATGTCCTTCTCCGAGAAAGCTCGGAGGGGGATTTTTTTTAGTCCCTATTTCGATTCCAACTGTTTGTTTGTCAGCACTTCCGCCTGTTTGCGGAGCGCCAATTTCCCGTGCCAATTTTTTTTGAAAAAAACTTCTGGATTGCTTGTTAAATACTGGCAAGCCCGATTACCTTTGTCATAGGTTTTTTGGGGTTATATTTCTGACGGTGGGATGTTAACATCCTGCCGTCTTTTTATTTTAATAGCCAAAGCGTTGTAGGGCGCGTTCGTCGTCGCGCCAATTGTCGCGCACTTTCACGGTGAGTTCGAGAAAAACTTTTGATTGCAAGAAACGCTCGATTTCCATGCGAGCATCGGAGCCAAGTTTCTTGATGGCGTTTCCGTTTTTTCCCAGAATGATGGCTTTTTGTGTTTCGCGCATCACATAGATGGTGGCTGCGATGCGGGCGATTGGCTCGCCTGCCTTGGTTTCGGCATCTTTAAAAGCATCCACGCTTACCTCGCAGGAATAGGGGATTTCGTCGGCGTAGTTGAGAAAGATTTTTTCACGAATTATTTCGCCCACAAAAAAGCGTTCTGGCCGGTCGGTAAGTTGGTCGGGGGGGTAGTATGGCGCTCCTTCTGGCAAGTAGTGCAGTATTTTTTCCAGCAAAGATTGAGTCTCGTCACCTTTTAAGGCAGAAATGGCGATTGCGTCGGCAAAAGGAACTCGCTTTTTCCACCAGCCCGCCACATCCTGTGCGCGTTGTGGTGCCACAAGGTCTTTTTTGTTCAAGACCAAGAGAATGGGGGCTTCGGTTTTTTTTAGCACTTCTATGACGGGGTTGTCGTCTTCTAGCTCCTCGGTCATGTCGAACACAAATAGCATCAAGTCAGCATCTTCCACAGTGCCCTCCACAAATCGGTTCATGGCTTGATGCATTTTGTAGGATGGTTTTTTGACGTAGCCGGGCGTGTCCGAAAAAACGATTTGGAAGTGGTCGCCAGTCAGAATGCCGATGATACGGTGACGGGTGGTTTGGGGTTTGTGCGTGATGATGCTCATGCGTTCGCCCACCAATGCGTTCATCAACGTGGATTTGCCCGCGTTGGGTCGGCCTATGATGTTGACAAAGCCGGATTTATAGTTTGTGCGCTCGGGCTGTGAATCCATGTGTCCAGTTCATTTCGATGCGCTCACCATGCCAGTCGCCGGATGCGCCCGGCTACCATGGCATCAATGATTTGAAAAACCACTTGGGGTTTTTGTGTGCGCCAGTTGATGTCGTTGTAGTCGTCGCCGAAGTGGACGTAATGTTGCAGGCGGGCTTCGTGCATCTCTTCGGCAACGTGTTGGCGCGTGTTCAGAATAGCCACCCAGCCGCCTTCTTCGTGTACGTCTTCTGCCCATTCGGCGTAGTAGTCGTCGTCGGTGGAGGCATGGAAATTGAGCACATGTTCGCAGAAAAGGACGAATTTTGTGATGCCTTTTCGCTCAAGCGGCTCCACCACGTTGCGCTTCAAAAACATGATGTCGTTGTGGAGCGCGTCGTTCCATTCGCCGATGAGCTCGATAAAGGCATATCCTTCGGCGTAGTCCGCGAAAAGGATTTTTCCGTAAAGCGTGGAGGAGCCGAACGCATCCCATTGGGGGTGCAGGTAAAAATTGTATAGCCGATGCGTATAGTGAAACTCGCTGTACTTGCGCCCGTAAAATGGCGACTGGGCATCTTCCGACGCTATGTAGAGGTCTCGCCAGCGAAAATGCGGTTCGATGTCGTGCATGGATTGAAAAAATTAGCAGGTTGCAGGTTTTGGGTTCAGGCGCATTCCCCTGCCGCAAATTTAGGATGTTTGCTTGCTTTTATTCAGCCAAAAAAAGGAAGTCGTGGAAAAGAAAAATTTTTTGAAGGTCGTAGTCACCGGGCCTGAATCCACTGGAAAAACAGCCTTGGCGGAGGCGTTGGCTCAACGGCTTGGTGTGGCTTGGGTGCCAGAGTTTGCGCGATATTATGTGGCACATTTGGGGCGCCCCTACCGCCGCGCGGATTTGAAAGCGATTGCCTTGGGTCAGAGACTTTGGGAGCAATGGTACGCGCTCAAATTTGCGGAAAACAGCTATGCAAACCTGCTTGTTTGCGACACGGATTGGACGGTCCTTCATGTTTGGGAAGAGTACCGGTTCCGACCCGGCGACGCTCCCGAATGGCAAAAAGGGTACGGCCCTGTCCATCTTGCCGACCTTTATTTGTTGTGTGCGCCCGATTTTCCGTGGCAGCCAGACCCGCTTCGTGAACACCCCGACGAGCGCGACGCATTGTTTGATTTATACGAAGAACTGTTGCATGGCCGTCAAGCCAATTTTATCACGCTGACGGGCGGGCACGGAATGCGTCTGCAAATTGCGCTGTCGGCAATCCGCAAACTTTTCTGACCTTTGCGTTCAATTCTCATTGGGGTGCCGTGCTGTGTCGCGGCTGAGATTAGACCCATCGAACTTGCCCGGGTAATTCCGGGTAAGGAACTGAGACGGGTAGTGGCATCACTACGTCGGCGAAGCCCCTTCATCGGCGGATGTTTCACTCAAATTGTTCTTCTTAAATGTTTATTCACCACACGGTGTCGAGTAGAACTACTTGCGCATCGCTTCGAGATTCCTCTAAATGCTGGACGCGTTGGGGAATGTTTCTTCCAATTTTTCTCGTTTTTTTCCCACTTGCACTTGCTGCCCAAAAAAGAATGCCCGACTCGCTTGCGCTGCAAACGGTCGTGATACAGGTTACTCGCGCGGACACAAAAAGCCCGGTGCCGCACACCAATCTTTCGGCGGAAAAAATCGCGCAGTCGTATCATGCGCAGGACGTGCCGATGCTGCTGACGGGTGTGCCATCGCTGGTGGAAACATCGGATGCGGGTGCTGGCATTGGCTACACGGGGCTTCGGATTCGCGGGAGCGACCCGACGCGGGTGAACGTGACCATCAATGGGGTGCCGCTCAATGACGCCGAAAGTCAGGGGGTTTTTTGGGTGGACCTGCCGGATTTGGCAGCCTCAGCAGCAGAAATTCAGGTGCAGCGAGGTGTAGGCGCCAGCACCAATGGCGCGGGCGCATTCGGAGCCACCGTGAATCTCGACTTGTCAAAAGTGGAGCCTATGCCGTTTGCGGTGCTGACGGGCACATTGGGTGCTTTCGGCACGCGCAAAACTTCGGCGCAGTTCGGCACAGGCTTGTTGCCGGGAAATGTGGCGTTTGGCGGCCGCGTGTCCAAGATAGATTCGGAGGGCTTCATAGACCGGGCAAGTGCTGACCTGAACTCGTTGCACTTGACGGGGGCATTCATAGATGAGCGCCAATCGCTTCAGTTGCATTTTTTGTCGGGCCATACGCTTACCTATCAGGCTTGGAATGGGGTGCCCGCCCAGTATGTGCACGACGAGCGGCTTAGAACACACAACACCGCTGGCACGGAACGCCCCGGCGCACCCTACAAAGATGAAGTGGACGACTACACGCAACGACACTTGCTGCTGCATTTCAAACGGGTATTTCCTTTGGGGCTTAGCCTCCAATTCAACGGCCACTACACGCGTGGCTTCGGGTTTTATGAGCAATACAAGGCTAATCAAACATTTGCCCGATATGGAATGCCCGATTTTGTGACTGGTGATGTGACGCTTACCTCGACGGATTTGGTGCGCAGGCGTTGGCTCGACAACGACTTTTACGGTGTCACTTATGCTTTGCGGTGGCAGCCGCCTATCAATTTGGCTTGGATGTCGGGTGCTCCAGCGATAACTTTGGGCGGGGCGGCAAGCCGATATGAGGGGGCGCATTTTGGCGAGGTGATTTGGGCGGACATAGCTACCGCGCCCAAGGATTTTCGCTACTACGACAACAATGCCGACAAGCGCGATGCCAATGTTTTTCTGAAAATAGAAACGGAGCTGGCAAGGGGGTTTTCCACTTTTTTGGATATGCAGGTGCGCGGGGTTCGGTACGCGTTTTTGGGTTTTGACAATGACTTGAACAATGTGACGCAAACAGCCAACCTGACTTTTTTTAACCCTAAAGTGGGTGCCACATATTCTTTTTCGCAACGGTGGGCCGTATATGGTTTTTGGGGCATCGGCAACCGCGAGCCTAATCGGGACGATTTCACACAGTCAAGTCCCAACAGTCGCCCTCGCTCGGAAAGGCTCTACGATTTGGAAGCGGGCGTGAAAGCACGGGGCCGCGCTTGGAACGCCTCTGCCAATTTTTTCTGGATGCGATACCGCGACCAATTGGTGCTCGACGGGCGGCTGAACGATGTGGGGGCATACATCCGAACGAATGTGCCGGACAGCTATAGGGCGGGGGTGGAATTGGAAGCCAGCGGCAACTTCGGCACTCGCCTCACATTGACTGGGAACGCCGCTTTGAGCCAAAACAAAGTGCGTGTTTTCACGGAGTATCGTGACAACTGGGATACTGGCGAGCAGGAAGTGGTGGTGCATCGCAACACGGACTTGGCTTTTTCGCCCAATGTGACCGCTCGTGCCGAGGCGGGGTTTGCGCTTGTTCGACCGACCGCTCGCCACCCGTTGATGCTGTCATTGGCTGGCAAATACGTTGGCCGACAATTTCTCGACAATACCTCCAATGCAAACACGGCCTTGCCGGGTTTTTTCTTCTCTGACTTGCGGCTCAATTATGATTTGAAAAATGTGGTGGGTGAGCAGTTGAGCATCATTGGCTCGGTCAACAATCTTTTTGATGCGCGTTACTCGCCCAATGGCTGGACGTATCGCTTTGTTTCTGAGGGCTACGACCCCCGCCCCGACGACCCTTACAGCCGTTTGGAAGGAGGAAATGTTTACAATCAAACGGGTTTTTTCCCACAAGCGGGGCGACATTGGATGCTGACGGTGCGGGTGCGATGGTAGCAGGCGGGGAAACAAAACGACATGAGGCATCACCGAAAAGTTCGGGATGCCTCATGTCGTTTCTGAACTTGTTGCGGTTCAATACTTCCGAACAACGATTCTCCTGCCCGGCGTCAGTTTTTCATCCTGTTGCACGCTGTTCAAGGCTGCCAGCTCGGCCACGTTCATCTTGAATTTGATGGCGATGGAATTCATCGTTTCGCCTTGGCGCACGATGTACTCCTGTGTCGGCGGCAACTCGCCCGGTGTGCCGGGAGCAGTCGGGCTGGCATCGGTGACGCCTCCGCTCGGCAAATTGGTAGCCGCAGCTGGTGTGGCTGCGGGGTTCGAGAAACCGCCATAGTTAGGCGATATGTCCGGCTGATAACCCTGTGGTGGGGTGTTGGCGGGGGTCAAGACGTTTGAAACGGTCGGTGGGGGACCATAAGTGGCTGGGGTTCTTGGCGTAGTGGAAGAGCTGGAGGGCAATTGGCAAGTGCAATCGGGTATCACGATTTGCTGACCGGCTTGTAGCGCCACACTGCCTTCCAAAGCGAAATTGTTGGCGCGTCGCACACATTCCTCGGGGCAGACGTATCGCTTGGATATGCCATAGAGGGTTTCGCCTTTTTGCACGACGTGGATGCGTGTGCCCGAGGTGGGGGCTGTCGTGTTGGGGGGTTGCTGCTGGTTAAAGGTCTGTTGTGTGCCCTGATAGTTGCCACCCCAGTAGATAGACTGGTTTTGCACGGTAGGCCCTGTTGATGCCGGAGCCGTGTTCCCTTTGGGGGTGGTGGAAGTGGCGGGTGGCTTGGCGCTGGCAGGTGGTTTTTGCACCCATATTTGCTGGCATACCTCGATGTGGTCGGGGTTTTTGATTCCGTTCCAGTTGATAAGCGACTTCAAATCAACGTTGTAGGTGCGAGAAATAGCTTTAAGCGATTCGCCGCGCTGCACGATGTGGTAGCCTTTTCCGGGTGGGGTGGGGCAGTTATATGGATTGTAAGCGTTTCCTGCGGTGCCGCCGGTGTTAGCGGTTGGGCCAGTTATCTGGTTGTTTCCGCCCACATTCGCGTTTTCCTTGTCGGGTTCTTTGCTGGTGTTGTAGCCGGGCGGTGTTGTCCAAGAGGGGGTGGTGTTGCTGTTGATGACATCCGAATAGGGGCATATCGAGGCAAGATATTGGTCAATTCCCACTCCGTTGACACTGTTGAGCCGTATTTCGTTTTGTTCCAAATCAGCGGCGGTGGCGCCGATGCGGCTATTCACGATGCCAATGCCGTAGATGAAATCAAAATTGGTTCTTTCCGTAAATCCGCGCGCGGGTTCGCCGTTGAAGCGCCATTGATAGCGGCAGTTGGCCAATTGAGACCCTGCGAAACGGATGATGGTCTGTGAGGCATCGCTTTGAAGGTTGTCTTGATAGCTGAGTTTGGTCGTGTCAATGGCGAAAGTGTATTTCTGTCCTACCACGAGGTACCATTGTCCGTAGCGTTTTATCTGGGTGGCCGAATAAATCGGCATCATCACATAGCCGCTGCTGGGCTGTTGGAGGATGACATACAGCTGGCGAGTGTTGGGCTGGTCGTTGATGATTTTCACTACCTCGTCGTTCAGGCGTAGGTTGCTGCAATCAAAAGTGCCGACGGGCAGTTCGCCTGTTGGCAAGCCGCTGCCACCCGACCAAAAAATGAACTGTTCGTCGGGGTTCGTCTGTACCGAATAGGCGTAGAGCGGCGCTCCCGTTCGGGTGTATCGGTACTCCAATTGCTTCATGCAATTTGTGCCGAACAACACATAAGCAGGAGCTACTTGCGCTGTTGCCAAAGAAACAAGCGAGCAGAGCGCAATGACTGTGAGAAGGAGATTTTTCATGACATTCTGTTTTTGAAAAAGAGGTTGTTAGAGTTGCTGGGTTTCGAGCAGATTACTTCGGTATTTTCAAAATGCTGCGTGGCGTGGGTTCTTGGTTGGTTGCCAAATTGTTGGCAGCAGCTAGTTTTTCTGGCGAAATGCCATATCGCTGCGCGATGGAGGCCAATGTGTCGCCCGATTGGACGATGTACTCGCCCACATACTCAAAATTGGAAGGTTGTCTGATGGCTGGAGGCGAAAAAGGGGTGTTGTTTGACCCTTGCGCCATGCCAGAAGCTTTTACGCTCGGCGGTGTGGGGGCTTGGCTGTGTTGCACTGGTGGGGAGTAGGTCAACAAATCCTCGCGTTCGCCCCTCCCATCCGACACGACCAAGAGCGTTCCTTCCTGCAATCTATCGTCGTTGCCGGGCGGCATGTTTTTGTTGGTTCGGTTGATGTGGCGCAAGTAAGGGGTAGTGTAGCCATATTTCCACGCGATATCGTTGAGGGTTTCTCCCGCAAGCGCCTTGTGCATGAGCCTGCCCGGTGGAAGGGTTGCGGGGTTGGGGGGGGCGGAGGTGGCTGGTGGGGTAAGCGTGTGGTTGGCTGGTATTCCTGTTGTTGTCTGTGCAGGCAGTGGCCCCAAGGCAAGTTGCTGCCCGGCTTGAATGTCGTCGCCTTGAAGCTTGTTCCAGTGTTTGATGTTGGCTACCGTGACGTTGTATTTGCGAGCGATGCCAAACAACGTCTCGCCTTTCTGCACTTCATGGTATCGTGGCCCTGTTGTGGCGGGGGTGGTTGGTTCGGGCGGCGCAGTCACCCAAATTTTGTCGCACACTTTTATTTGCGCGGGGTCTTGCAGCTTGTTCCACAACAAGAGCAATTTGCGGTCCACATTGTAAGCGCGGGCAATCGAGGCAAGCGAATCACCCGGCTGCACCACATGGTAGCCATAGCCGGGTGGGGTAGGGCAGTTGACCAAAGGCGCGTTGCCACTCGCCTCAGGAGGTTTTGTGTGAAAAGTCTCTTTGTCAGGCTCGGCAAATGGGTTGTAAGGCTTGCTATTTGGGTCGTTTGGGTTGGTAGCGTCGGTGGGCAAACGGGTGATGAAGGTGGCGGTCCCATCTTCATTGTTTGCCGGCGTGTGGCACGTCGCGTAAATATAGTCGTCCAAGTTCATGCCGTTGACGCGCAGCAGGCGATAAATGTTTTGCTCCATTTCACTGCCATTGCGCCCCGTTCGGTCGCTGATGATGCCAATGCTCGGAACCACCTCCACGTCGGCTCGTGGCGCGTCGGGGCGGGTAGGCTCCAATCGGAAAGCATATAGCTGCTGGCAGTCCTGTCCGCGTCGCCCCGTCAGATACACGGGCGATGCCACACCCGGGCGCGACAGGTTGCGGGCGTAGTTGATGCTCGCTGTGTCCATGACAAAATCATAGTTGGGAGAGCGGAAGGCGAAATAGGTGCCCGAACGCGCGATGTAACCAGCGGACTCGACAGGGTAGGAGTGAAATCCGTTTTGCACCTTGAACACCATATATGCCAAACGCCCACCCGCGTTAATGTTGTCAATCAGCGTAGCGTTAATCTCGTCGTGCTGACACATCACGGCGCCTGCGGGCAAGTAGGTCGTCTTGAGCGGGTCCTTGTTGCTAATGACAAAAAAATACAACTCGCTCGCCCCTTTGGGAATGGAATACATCAGCAGGTTCTGCTCCGTGTAGGTGTACTGATATTCCAACTGGTTGGTACATTCGGGGTTAAACTGGATGTAGAGCGGTGACTGGGCATTCAGCACCGGCAACACCGAAAGGAAGGTTAGGAAAGTAAAAGTGGCTTGCCTCATGCGATAATTTTTTTCAGGGTTAAAACGGTTTGAAGTGATTTTGATTTTTCCCAAAATTCGCTATTTTTTCAAAAAATGGAAATTCTGAAACGCTGTGCAAGATTAGGCCAAAATTTTCAAACAAGAGCCTGAAAATCAGTAGAATAAAAAAAATCATAAAAAAATTCACCCTTGAACGATTTTTTTTCAACAAATCCGGCAAGCGGCGCGACAACATTGTCTGGCAGATTGATAGAACAAGACAATTTTGCAAAAAAACAGCCCCATGATTTTGTCGGCCATGCGAACCAATCAATCAAGAACATCCCAGCCAATATCGTCAACACAAGGTTTTTTTGAACGAACGACGCTCGCAATCCTCTGAAAATCACACAAATCAATCAAGGGAATCCTCAAATCCTCTTTAATCTGGGTATATCAACCTTAATAAACCTTCATCAACCCTCATCAACCCTAATCAACCCCATCCGCTTCACTTGGCCGGGCGACCCCCCCAGTACGGGGTCTGACAAGGTGGTTATGAACGAACGACGCTCGCAATCCTCTGAAAATCACACAAATCAATCAAGGGAATCCTCAAATCCTCTTTAATCTGGGTATATCAACCTTAATAAACCTTCATCAACCCTCATCAACCCTAATCAACCCCATCCGCTTCACTTGGCCGGGCGCCCCCCCCCAGTACGGGGTCTGACAAGGTGGTTATGAACGAACGACGCTCGCAATCCTCTGAAAATCACACAAATCAATCAAGGGAATCCTCAAATCCTCTTTAATCTGGGTATAACTTTGCGCCATGAATAAAAGACCTCTTATCTTAGTCACGAACGACGACGGCATCGTCGCCCCCGGCATCCGAGTCTTGGTCGAAATCGCATCCGCCCTCGGCGATGTGGTAGTGGTAGCCCCTGACTCGCCCCAAAGCGGACAGGGGCATGCCATCACCATCCACGACCCCCTGCGCCTGAAAAAAGTCAATCTTTTCCCGCCCGATGTGGAAGCGTGGGAATGTTCGGGCACTCCCGTGGACTGCGTAAAATTGGCCAAGCACGTCGTGCTCAAAGGCCGCAGCATTGACCTCTGCGTGTCAGGCATCAACCACGGCAGCAACGCCTCCATCAACATCATCTACTCCGGCACACTCTCAGCAGCCATGGAGGCCTCACTTGAAGGCATCAAGAGCATTGGTTTTTCACTCGACGATTTTAGTTTCGACGCAGACTTCAGCCCCTCCAAACCCTGGGTCAGGAAAGTAATGGAGCACGCCCTCCAACATCCCTTCGAACATGGCAACCTGCTGAATGTCAACATTCCCAAACTGCCTGCCGAACAAATTCGCGGCCTGCGGGTGTGCCGTCAGGCAGATGCGCGTTGGGTGGAAAAATTCATGGAAGGACGCGACCCCAGCGGCCAGCCATACTACTGGCTCACAGGCGAGTTCGTGAACGAAGACAATGCCGACGACACCGATATCTGGGCCTTGCAAAACGGATTCATCTCGGTGGTGCCTTCCATGCACGACCTGACGAACTACAAGGCCATGAAAGAGTTGAAAGTGCTGGAACACGGCACACCCGTCAGAGAAATGCCCTCGCTGGCATAAATTTGTTATTTTCAAAACCTCCCGCTCCGTCATCTGTTTCGCCACAAAACGAACACAACACAATGGCTTACGCAAATCATACCCTTATCCATGCCCTCCGTGAAACCGCACAACGCCTCCGCGACGGAGCGCCGTACGCTTGGGGGCATCACGGGCAGTGCAATTGCGGCAACCTCGCACAAGTCGCCACCTCTTTTTCTGCGGAAGAAATTCAGGCCTTTGCGCTTGCCAGTGCCGGCGAATGGACAGAAATCGCCGAAAATCACTGCCAAATAACCGGGGCGCCCGTTGACTTGATAGTACAAAAACTGATGGAACTTGGCCTTACGCCCACCGATATTCACCATCTCGAATATCTCGACGACCGAGCGGTGTTGCGGCACCTCCCCGGCGGATTCAGGTGGCTGCGACGCAACAGTCGCAAAGACGCGGTTGATTACCTCGAAGCCTTTGCGGACTTGCTCGAAAACAAAATGCTCGACGCGATGGTGGAGCGCAATCTCGCAGACCTGACCGAAAAAGAATGCGTGGTGGAAACGGCGTAAAATGCTCAACCTTGAGCGACGGCGACCAATTCAAAACATAAACCCAAGGCTGGCACCCACCGGAATCGGCGATTCGCCGAAAGTGTGCGGAGCAGGGGTTAAATAAGGGTGGACGGCCAAGCGCAAGGTGAATTTTGTGGAAACCGCTCGGTACTTGTACCCAACAATTGGATAAGGTACATACATATTTTTGTGCTTTGGGGAATGGGCATAAAATCCACCCACGCCGACTTCCAAACAATGACGAGCGCCTATGTTGGCAGAAATAGAGTGAGAAAACGTGGGAGCTGCCGAGCCGTTGCCTCCCATTTCACCAAGTTTGATATCCGATGATGTGATTCCAACACCAATTTTTCCATCCACGAAAAATTTGTTCCTCGAAAATAGAACCCGGTTGTAATGTGCGGACATGATGCCTTCTCCCAATACCGTGAGATAAATTGCATTGTTCGACTCAATGGTTGCTCCCTTCAAGGGTTGAGCATTGGCGGAGAAATGAATTAGGAACAATACAAGACAAAAGAGGTGCTGTTTCATTGTTGGGTATCCGTTTTGAATGAAAAGATTTGTTGCGGTGGAGGGCTTTGAGTGAATGGGATTGTCATTTTTTCGACCGGCAAGGCAAATTTTGCAGTCGAAATCGGGCATATTCGGCGAAAAATTTAACGAAGCCAGTCAGAAAAAGGGCTTTCCCTTCGCCAAAGACCTCCACCGCAACAAGTTTAAAGAATGGGCAAAAGTCCGCTCATTCGCCCGCCCGGAATACACGGCACTCAGGGGTTTTGAAAAAACCACGCCTTATGCAGGCAATCCGTTAAAATCCGTGAAATGAACTTTTCACGGATTTCTGGGGATATCTCGCAGAAAGGTTTTTTGTTTGCTCAAACAGCTACTTTTGCCCCCTCATTTTTCATGCAAGCACCATGTCAAGCATAATTCATACCCTTCAAAACACCGTCGCCCGGGCCGTTGAAAAACTCTATGGCGAAGCCACTGAACCCTCAAAAGTGCAGGTGAACAACACCCCGCCCGACTTCACGGGCGATTATTCGGTCGTGGTTTTCCCTTTTGTGAAAATCGCCAAAAAAGCGCCCGACGCGACAGCGGTCGAGATTGGAGAGTATTTGAAAAAAAACGTAGCAGAGGTAAAATCCTTCAACGTCGTCAAAGGCTTTTTGAACCTCGAAATCAGCGACGCTTACTGGCAGCAATTCCTGCAATCTGTCGCAGCCGATTCGGGCTTTGGCCGTCAGCCCCGCAACGGCAGAAAGGTGATGGTGGAATTCTCCTCCCCCAACACGAACAAACCCCTGCATCTCGGCCACATTCGCAACATCCTGCTCGGCTGGTCCTGTTCGCGGATATTGGAAGCCATTGGTTATGAGGTCGTTAAAACCCAAATCATCAACGACCGTGGCGTGGCAATTTGCAAAAGCATGCTCTCTTGGCAAAAATGGGGAGCAGGTAAAACACCCGAAAACACCGGCATCAAACCCGACCATTTCGTGGGCGATTGGTATGTTTTGTTCGAGCAAAAAACCAAAGCCGAGTACGAAGAATGGCAACAAACCGAAGAGGCAAAACGCATTTTTGAAACAAAGAAAAAGCCCAACCAAGGAGAAAAAGAGTTTTTCAAGGAATACAAGAACAAGTGGTTCAACGACCACTCCACGCTTGGGGCAGAAGTGCGAGAGATGCTCCTAAAATGGGAAGCCCACGCTCCCGACACCCTCGCGCTTTGGAAAAAAATGAATGGCTGGGTGTACGAAGGCTTTGAACAGACCTACAACGACCTGGGCGTCTCGTTCGACAAGCTCTACTACGAAAGCGACACTTACCTCCTTGGCAAAGACATCGTGGAAGAGGGCCTGTCGAAAGGCGTTTTTTTCAAAAAAGACGACGGCTCGGTGTGGGTGGACCTGACCGATGCGGGTCACGACCAAAAACTCGTCCTGCGCTCCGACGGTACCTCCGTCTATATCACGCAAGACCTCGGCACGGCGCAAATGCGCCACCGCGAATTAGGCTGCGAACGCTACGTCTATGTCGTGGCCGATGAGCAGAATTACCATTTCCAAGTCTTGTTCGAGATTCTAAAACGCCTTGGCGAGCCTTACGCCGAAGGGCTGCACCACCTTTCATACGGCCTCGTGGAGCTGCCGACAGGCCGCATGAAAACCCGCGAAGGCACGGTGGTGGATGCCGACGACCTCATCGCCGAGGTCATTCGCTTGGCCAACGAGCAGGCTTCGGAGCGTGGCGAGATAGAGGGCGTTTCGCCAGCAGAGCGGCAGGAAAACCTGCGCCGCGTGGGCATGGGGGCGCTCAAATTTTTCATCGTGAAAGTCCACCCGCACAAAAAGATGATATTCAACCCCGAAGAGTCGGTGGATTTGCAAGGACAGACGGGGCCTTACATCCAGTACAGTTACGTCCGCATCAATGGCCTCATGCAACGGGTTGAAAAAGAGAAAGTTGACTTGTCGAAGGCTGGTGCCTACGGCGATATTCAGCCACAAGAAAAGGAACTGCTTGTGGCTCTGCACGACTACCCGAACGTGGTGCTGAAAGCCGCCGAGGGGTACGACCCCTCACTCGTCGCCAACTTCTGCTACGACTTGGCGAAGAAATACCACCGCTTCTGGCACGACCTTTCGATTTTCAATGCCGACACGGTGGAGGCAAAGGCGTTTCGCCTGACCTTGAGCCGTTCGGTGGGGCAAGTGTTGAAATCAGGAATGGGCTTGCTGGGGGTGGAGATGCCGGAGCGGATGTAAAAGAAACCTCTCGCAAAAGCGCGAAGACGCGGATTTTTTTGGGAAAATCTGCCAAGGGGGGCTTCTCCACGCTTCCGTGAAAAAATCAAAAGAAAAACCGCGCTCCCAGACCGCCTCCAATGTCGAACCTGGTTTCAGGAACGAGGTCGAGTCTCGGCGTCAGTTGCAGAAAAATATCGAAGCGGTCAATCTCCACGTTTAGGCCAAAATTGCCGCTCAAGCCCACCACCGTTTCGTCGTCCCTATCCCGGCGGTTGCGCTCGCGCACACCCACATAGCCTCCCGGCCCGTAGTAAAAGTTGAATTTAGGGCTGGCACTTAGCGGTTTGAAAAACAAACCATGCACGTTCACGAAAAAAAAGTTGCGGTCGCGATCGCTGAAATCCCAAGCGAAAAGAAAGTCGAGTCGCATGGGCTTGGTGCCGCGAAAGTGAAGATTAAGCCCGGTGGGGTCGCCAGCCTGAAAGCCGACCCCGACGTTTTGCGCATGTAAGGTGTTGAAAGACGCTAAAAGGATGAAACCACAAAAAAGCGGGAAAAGGAGGTTGTATTTTTTCATAATTGCCGGATTTTGCGCCGCAAAAGTAAACGCTGATTGCTTGAGTGCCATTGTTGGACCACATTTCGGGAGGCGTATTCAAACGAATGTGTCTCCTCTTCCAATCCGCTCTGCGTTTTTGCCAAATAAATCTATCACACCACAACCCAGTGCTCCTGGCACTGCCTCCGTTTCGCTATGTACTCCGATATCGAGATTGCTCAAAAAGCAACACTGCAAAAAATCATACCACTCGCCAAAGAAAAATTGGGCATCCCCGAATCAGCCCTCGAGCCTTATGGTCGCTACAAAGCGAAAATCTCCCTCGACTATCTCAACGCCTTGCCGCCCCGCCCGGATAGCAAACTTATTCTTATTTCAGCCATCAACCCCACACCTGCCGGCGAGGGCAAGACACTCACCTGCATTGGTTTGGGCGACGCGCTCAACCGCATCGGCAAACAAACCGTCATTTGCCTGCGCGAGCCAAGTCTCGGCCCCGTATTCGGCATGAAAGGCGGCGCGGCAGGCGGTGGCTATTCACAAGTGGTGCCGATGGAAGATATCAATCTTCATTTCACGGGCGATTTCAACGCCATCGCATTGGCCAACAACCTGCTCGCGGCCCTGATAGACAATCACATCCACCACGGCAATGCGCTCGGCATCGACGTGCGCCGCATCACATGGAAAAGGGTGATGGACATGAACGACCGCGCCCTGCGCCGCATGGTGGTGAGTCTCGGCGGCACGGGCAACGGCTTCCCACGCGAAGACGGTTTCGACATCGTGGTGGCATCCGAAGTCATGGCTATTTTCTGCTTGGCCACTTCGTTGCAGGATTTGAAGGAACGCCTCGGCAACATCGTCGTGGCTTACACCCGCGACCAACAACCAGTGCGGGCACGCGACCTGAACGCGCACGGCGCCATGGCAGTCTTGCTCAAAGACGCCCTGCAACCGAACTTGGTGCAAACCCTCGAACACACGCCCGCTTTGCTGCACGGCGGCCCATTCGCCAACATCGCGCATGGCTGCAACTCGGCGCTGGCCACTAAAAACGCCCTCAAACTCGCCGACTATGTGGTGACGGAAGCGGGCTTTGGCGCCGATTTGGGCGCTGAAAAATTCATAGACATCAAGTGCCGAAAAAGCGGTCTGCGCCCGCACGCGGTCGTGATTGTCGCCACTGTCCGCGCGCTCAAATATCACGGTGGCGCCGATGCCGAGAACCTCAACCGGGAGGATTTCGTCGCGTTGGGCAAAGGCTTCGCCAACCTCGAACGCCATCTCTCCAACATCCAAGACCACTTCGGCCTTCCATGCGTGGTGGCCATCAATCATTTTTTGCACGACACGGAAGCGGAAATCAATTTGTTGCTGGAACGCTTGGCAGCGCGAAACACCCCCGCCGTGTTGGGCCGACATTGGGCAGAGGGAGGCAAAGGAGCGGAAGAACTGGCTCGCCGCGTGGTGGAAACCGTCGAAAACACCCCCAGCGATTTCCGCTTCCTCTATCCCGACGAAATGCCACTTTGGGAAAAAATGAAAACCATCGCCACCAAACTCTATGGCGCCTCCGACATCACCGCAGACCCGGATGTGCTATCGAAAATCAAAAAAATAGAAGCGCAGGGCTACAAGCATTTGCCCATCTGCGTCGCCAAAACCCAGTATTCGTTTTCCACCGACCCGAAACTGCGCGGAGCGCCCAGCGGCCACATGGTCAAAATCCGCGAAGTGCGGCTGGCAGCGGGCGCCGAATTTGTCGTGATGATTTGCGGCGACATCATGACCATGCCGGGGCTGCCGAAGGTGCCTTCGTCCGAAAAAATTGACATTGACGAGCATGGGAGGGTGATGGGGTTGTTTTGAGGAAGTGTTCGGGCTTTCGTGCAAAATCCGAAGTCTATCGAAAGTAAACGCAATAAAAAGTTTTAAAGGCCAGACAATTTCAAGAGTTTTGCGGAAAAGTTTGAAATGCAAATCAACACAAGATTGATTCTTGGAGACTCGGCCAAGGAGTTGAAAAAACTAAACGACAACTCCGTGGACCTGATTTTCACTTCTCCTCCCTATGCCGACCAACGCAAATCCACTTATGGCGGCATCACCCCAGAAGAGTACGTCAATTGGTTTTTGCCGATTGGAGAAGAGCTGCTGCGCGTGTTGAAACCTGACGGCACTTTCATCCTGAACATCAAAGAAAAAGTGTCAGAGGGCGAGCGCAGCACCTACGTTTTGGAGTTGATTCTGGAGATGCGCAAACAAGGTTGGCTCTGGACAGAAGAGTTCATTTGGCATAAAAAAAACAGTTACCCAGGAAAATGGTCGAACCGCTTCCGTGACAGCTGGGAAAGGCTCTTGCAGTTCAACAAAAACCGGAAGTTCAATATGTATCAGGACGAAGTGCGTGTTCCGGTCGGCGATTGGGCAAAAGGGCGTCTGCGCAATTTGAGCGCGACCGACCAACGCCGCGACAACGCCAAAAACGGCAGCGGATTTGGCAAAAACGTCTCCAATTGGGTCGGCAGGGAGTTGGTATATCCCACCAACGTGCTCCATCTCGCCACCGAATGCAGCAACAAGAATCACAGCGCAGCCTTCCCAAGGGAGCTGCCCGAATGGTTTATCAAACTTTTCACGAAAGAAGGCGACACGGTGCTTGACCCCTTTGCCGGCTCTGGCACGACCCTCGAAGTGGCACAGCAGATGCGCCGGCATAGTATCGGCATCGAAATCGTTCCCGAATACTTCCAAATGATGCAGCAACAAATCGAACCCGTCAATCTTTATCTCTTTGAACCTGAATCGGTATATGAATCCACTCCATTTAAGTGACGTTGTTGATTACGTTGAAAAGAACATTCCTGTTTTCCACGAAAAAAGGCTCGACAGTCTTACCAATTTAAAACTTACCGATGTTCTGAAAAGAAAAAACCCATACCTGTTTAGGGCGAAAAATGTCGCTACCGCCGAACAGATAGTCCGCAACATTGTGGATGCCCATCTGTCATCACACGAAGAAGCCATCTTTGGCGACTGGCTGGAAGGTCTCGCTATTTTCGTCAATCAAAAAGTATATGACGGGCGAAAATCCGGCATCCCGGGGATTGATTTGGAAGTTGACAAAGACAATGTTCGATACATCGTTTCTATCAAATCCGGCCCTAATTGGGGAAACAGCCGACAGTTGGGAAAACTGAGACAAGATTTCAAAAACGCAAAAAAGACACTTCGCACCAGCAATTCCAACCTGAACGTGATGGCCATAAACGGCTGCTGCTATGGGCGCGACAACAAGCCTGACAAAGGAGAGTATTTCAAGTACTGCGGGCAAAAATTCTGGGAGTTCATCTCTGGCGATAAAAGACTTTACCTTGACATCATAGAACCGCTCGGCAAGAAGGCAAAAGAGAGAAATGAGGCGTTTGACTCTGCTTACGCGGGCAAAATCAACACTTTTACAAGAGAATTTTTGTCGGAGTTCTGCACTTCTACGGGGCAGATTGATTGGGAAAAAATAGTTAGAATCAACTCTGCCGAAGACCCGGCGGAATTGCCTACGCCCGAAAATTTCTTGGAGGAAATAGTCGTCGAATACTTGAAGACAGATAAAAAGAAAAAGAAAAAAAACATCCTAACCCGCTTCCCCCCCGAACCCAACGGCTACCTCCACATCGGCCACGCCACAAGTATTTGCCTCAATTTCAACCTTGCGCTGAAATACGGCGGCAAAACAAACCTCCGCTTCGACGACACCAACCCCGTCACCGAAGACACCGAATATGTGGACAGCATCATCGCCGACGTGCAATGGCTGGGCTTCCAGCCCGCCAATATCTTCTACGCCTCCGACTATTTTCAGCAACTCTACGAGTGGGCCAAAGTATTGATTCAGAAAGGAAAAGCCTACGTTGATTTCTCCACGCCCGAAGAAATCGCCGCGCTGAAAGGCACGCCTACCGAGCCGGGCAAAGACAGCCCCTATCGCAATACCTCGCCCGAAGAAAACCTCGCCTTGTTTGAAAAAATGAAAGCAGGCGAATTCCCTGACGGCCACTGCGTGTTGCGGGCAAAAATTGACATGGCCTCCCCCAACATGATTATGCGCGACCCGCTGCTCTACCGCATCAAACACGCGCACCACCACCGCACGGGCAATGACTGGTGCATCTACCCGATGTACGACTGGGCGCACGGTCAAAGTGACAGCATTGAGCATATCACCCACAGTATCTGCACGCTGGAGTTCGTGCCGCACCGCGAACTCTACGACTGGTGCATTGAGCAACTCGGCATTTTCCCTTCAAAGCAATACGAATTTGCCCGTCGCAACCTCTCCTACGCCGTCACGAGCAAACGCAAACTCAAACAACTCGTGGAGGAAGGTCATGTGCGCGGCTGGGACGACCCGCGTATGCCCACCATTTCGGGTTTTCGGCGGCGCGGCTACACGCCAGAGAGCATCCGCGAGTTTTGCGACCGCATCGGCGTGGGCAAGCGCGAGATGGTGGCCGATATGTCCCTGCTCGAATTTTGCATCCGCGAGCACCTGAACAAAATCGCGCTGCGCCGCTTCGCCGTGCTCGCTCCGCTCAAAGTAGTGATTACCAACTACCCGGAAGGCCAAGTGGAGCATCTCGAGACAGAAAACAACCCCGAAGACCCGGACGCGGGCAGCCGGCCAATCGCCTTTTCCAGAGAAATTTTCATCGAACACGACGACTTCATGGAAAACCCGCCGCCCAAGTATTTCCGCCTCTCGCCCGGCGGCATGGTGCGGCTCAAATCGGCCTACATCATTCATTGCGACGAAGTATTGAAAGATGCGAACGGCAACATCACGGCCTTACATTGTTCCTACATCCCGGAAAGCCGCTCCGGCAGCGACACCTCTGGCCTCAAAGTGAAGGGGGTGATTCACTGGCTTTCTGCGGCTACGGCCAAGACCGCCGAAGTGCGGCTCTACGACCGCCTTTTTCAGGTGGAAGACCCTGCGGCGGAAGAGGACTTCAAATCCACGCTCAACCCATATTCGCTGCAAGTCGTTGAGAACGCCCTGGTTGAGCCTGCATTGACTGAGGTGCGTCCGGGCGAAAAATTCCAGTTCACCCGGCTCGGCTATTTCTGTGTTGACCCGGACTCGACGGCTGAAAGGCCTGTGTTCAACCGTACGGTGACGCTGAAGGATACCTGGGCGAAGGAGATGAAGAAGGCCAACTGACGAACGAAGTCGTTGCGCAAAGGGAATCCATTATGCGCTATTTTTAGTCTAAACCGACTATTTCTACGCCGAAATGCCATAAGAGCTGCATCTTCGACTTGCTTTCTTTTTGGGGACACTAAACTTTCTACGATATGCTAAACCAATCAAAATTGCTTTTTTCTGTGGCTTTTTTAATGCTTTTTGCATTAACGTCTCAAAGCCAAGTCCCCACTCCTTTTTGGAGTGAGGATTTTACCAATGGATTCCCTGCGGGTTGGACGACCACCGACGCATCTGGCCAGAACATTCTCTGGACCTGGTGCCCAGACCCCTTGCTTGGGAACTCAAACGCTGGCTGCTCGCCCATTTTCAACGATGGCATCAATCTGCAAGAGCCTTTCAAAGCGACAACCAGCTCCACCGGATTCATGACTTTGGACTCGGACGAACCACTTGCGCTGCCCCAAAATCACATATCTCGTCTCACCACTTCCGCTATTGACTGCTCGGGTAAAGACCAAGTATTCATCACCTTTCAGGCACATATCGGTGTTTACACTGTTTCTGCCGAATCTGGTGCTGTGCTGCGTGTCAGCTCGGATGGCACTAACTGGACCGAGTATGTTATTTTTCCCGGTCTGACCACAGGTGTGCGTTGGTCAAAAAACCCGGAAGAAATCGTCGTGGATATATCGTCTGTGGCTGCGGGCAAGCCCACGGTTTATGTTCAGTGGCAATGGACGGGCAATTGGGAGTATTTCTGGAATCTTGACGACGTGGAAATCTACGATGTGAACCCTACGGCGCGGTTCAATATTTCCATGACCAACTTTTTCTATCCTGCATCCAGCTATGCTACACCTGCCTCGCAAATTGCGACGGACACATTTGGCTTCTTCGTCACCTTGTCGAACAAAGGATTGGAGCCAATGACCAATATCGTCGTAAAAGCGGCGGTGGAAAATACCCTGACCCAACAAGTTTTGTTTGAGGACAGTGTGGTGGTGGCTGTTCTTAATCCCGGCGTGGTTGATAGCGCCATAGATTTTTCAACCTTGTATGCGCCGGAGCTGCCGATAGGGGAATACCTCATTCGATATGAGGTTTATGCAGACTCCATTGACTTGCGTCCTGACGACAATGTGGGCGGCAGCCCATTTATCGTGACCGATGAATACTTTGCAAAGGAGGACGAACCACAATCATATACTCGCACCGCTCAGGATATTGCTTGGAATGTTGGCAACTATTACCTCATGGGCAGTGGCGCCAACGACAAATATCAAGCAACCAACGCCGTTTTTGCATTTTCGACCGACCCTGCTGAATTGCTACTTACAGACGTAAAAGCTGCTGTTTACTTATTCAAGGTAAACGACGACATAGCGCCTGATTTTTCCAATTTTGAACTGAACTCTTTCCCCGGGAATAGTTTGGAATGGTTGGGTTTTGCCGATTACTCAGCGCCACCAACCATTACACCCGGACAACTTCAACAAGTGGAAATTATTGATTTTGACTCTGGTTTGCCGGGGGTTCCGCTTGAGACGGGGGGGCGTTACTTCCTCATGGTTGGCTATCCCGAAGAGGCTAAGCAGACCAACCATGCTTTCAACCGCAAAATCAAGTACTACAACACCATCAGCACGGTCATCTACACCAGCCAATGGTTTTTGGGTGGTTTTGGCGATGATTTTAGTGCTGTAGTGCGTATGTACATCAGCCTGCTCTCCACCACTGACGACAAGCCGCTGCCGGAATCCGCGTTCAAAGTATTCCCCAACCCTGCAAGTGATGTCCTCAATCTTGACCTCAATTTTGACAAACCGACAGATGTCACCATCACAATCGCCGAATTGAGCGGTCGGGTTGTCAATATCGAAGACCGCCAAGGGGTTACAAACGAAATTCGGAAATTCAACCTCAACGGATTGGCGGCAGGCACTTACTTGGCGCGCATTGCTACAAAAGAAGGCTCGCGCACATTGAAGTTTATAGTGCAGAGATAAACCATCTCTACTCACGGTTTTGTTTTCAGGCGTGGGCCATCCCAGTTTGATATGGGATGGCCCATGCCTGTTTAGCGGCTATTGGGCGAGATTTCACTTTGCCTGTTCAAGTGCTTCAAAATCGCCTGCGCCGCCCTTTCCGAAGCCCCCCCCTGACCCAATCGCTCGCGCAATTCGGCATAACCCGCCTGCAGTTCCGCCGCTTTTTCAGGGTTCAAAATTTCAGCGAGAGCGGTTTTTATATTCTCCCTATTCAATTCATCCTGAATCAGCTCTCGCACAAGAGGTCTGTCCATAATCAAATTGACCAGCGAGATATACTGGACATTGACCAATCTTTTTGCAATAAAAAAAGAAATCGGGCTTCCAGCGTAACACACCACCTCTGGCACGCCAAGCAGCGCCGCTTCCAGTGTGGAAGTGCCCGATTTCACCAACGCTGCTTTCGACTGCCGCAACAAGTTGTAGGTGTCTCCTTGCACGAGCCGCACGTTTGGATATTTTTCCAAAAAAGGTTGATAAAACTCAGCTGCCAACGATGAAGCGCCCGCGATGGCAAACTCGTGTTCGGGAAAGTCAACCGTACTCTCCAACATTCGGGGCAAAATGCGCTGGACCTCTTGGCGGCGGCTGCCGGGAAGGAGGGCCACTAAGCTGTTCTTAGTGAGGGAGTGATTTGAAGTCACCTTCTCACTATCTATTGCATCAAGCAAGGGATGACCGACAAACTCGACCTCGACATCGTATTTATTGTAAAAATCAACCTCAAAAGGTAGAATGACCAGCATCTTGTCCACGTCGCGGCGAATATCGTGCACACGCGAAGAGTGCCAAGCCCAGATTTGGGGGGAAATATAGTAGATGACTTTCAGCCCCTGCTGTTTGGCCCATTTTGCGATGCGGAGATTGAAACCGGGGTAATCTATCAGCACCAGCGCGTCGGGCTGTTCGGCAAGGATGCCTTTCTTGCAGAAATCAATATTGCGGAGAATGGTGCGCAGGTTTTTCGCCACTTCGAGAAAGCCCATGAAGGCGAGGTCGCGGTAGTGTTTGACCAGTTCGCCGCCAGCTGCCTGCATCAGGTCGCCACCCCACACGCGGCATTGGATATCAGGTTTTTGCGACTTCAAAGCCTTAATCAAATTGGAACCGTGCAAATCCCCAGAGGCTTCGCCCGCGATGATGTAGAGTTTCATTTCTCCTCAATTTTTTGTCATGCTGTCAGAATCAGCCCATTCTGCAAGAGCGCACCAATGGCGGACGTATTCCGACAAAACGGCGACGGCAAAAGTATACCTTGATTCGTCAAGATTTATTAGATGCTCGTGATTGCTCTCCCTGATTTTGAATGAACCAAGACTTCATCCATGCTGAAAACTTGACAGCGTGAGGTACAGATGATGGACAAAACAAAAAAACAAAAGCGACGACCGCACAAAACGGTCGCCGCTGGTAAAATTTCGCAAGTACTGAGTGCGGGTCTTAAATCGTCATTTGACAATCATCCAAAGGGCAGTCGCCACTCCTTCCTTGCCTTGCAGCACCACGCGATAGCTGCCGGCAGGCAGACTGTTGGCATCGAGGCGCACGGTGTGCTCACCCGAAGGCAAGTCGCCCAAATGCTTTGTTTGCACCAAAGTGCCTTGAGCATTGAACACGGAAAGTTGGATGCTCTCGGGTTTTTCAAGACCAAAGAAAACCTGAGTGGCATCGCGAGTGGGATTGGGACGAATGCTGAACGTGTTGAGCGCCAGTTCTTTGACGCTGACGAGTGCGGTCACGTTCACATTGTCAATATAAAGGTGGTTGCCATATCCAGTCTCGCCGACAAAACGAATCAACACTTGGTCGCTGCCATTGAATTGGCTGATGTCAAAAGAGTTGTTCGCCCACTGGCTGGCAGTTGGGGTGAAGGCGCCCGTCTGGGGAGGGGCTGTGGACAAGCCGTCTTTGCCGTCGTGGAAAAGCGTCTGCCAAGTGGCACCGCAGTCGTTTGAAATCTGCACGCGCAAGCTGTCGAAAAATGTGCTGCTGTAGTATGCGTAAGCGTGGTCAAAAGTGAGTGTGGTCACGCCGTCTGCTTGGCTCAGGTCCAATTTGGGGGTTGTGAGCGTGGCAAGGCCCGTTGCGTAGTCAAAGAAGTTGCAACGTGCTGAGCGAGTGCTGCCGGCACCGCCGCCCGTAAACAATTTCCAGCCATGGGTGGCAGTGCCCACTGTGACACTTTCCGACGACCAACCTGCCGGAGGGAATGCCACCATTTGGAAACCTTGCTCAAACGGCGTGGAAGAAGGAGCGCCCAAGATCGCCCTGATTTGAAGGGTAGAAATAGGGTTCACCATGTTCGTCTGAATGCCGTTGTTGGACGCAAGCGGCTCCACCGAGATATTGACAAGGCCAGATTGAGTGATAACCACTTCGGTGAGTGTGATGACTTCCGACTCGCCGGGGCCGAGGTCGCCCGTCCAAGAATAGTTGTTCCAAGCGCCAGTGCCCACACGCCAGCGCAGCTCGGCCGAAGTGAGCGGCTCCGTGCTGGTGTTGGTCATGGTGAATGAAGGCGAGACACCCGACTCGCAAGCGAAGCCGCTGGCGGAAGGAATCTTGATGCCCAAACCGGGGATGTCGCCTTTCGGGAAAGTGCGCTCGGACTGATACACTTCCTTGGTGGCATCATTTTGCAGCCATGCAGCCACGCACAGTTGGTTCAGGTCGTAGATGTTTCTCAAAGCCCAAGAGAACGAGTATTCTTTCACCTCTTCGGCCTCAAAAGCACCTGTTTCGGTACCAGCCGAGTTGGGCAACATCTTGCGCATGATTTGGAAGAAATCTTTTTCTCCGTTGGAGCCGGGCGCTGTTTCAAAAAGAATCTCTTCTTCCAGCACCGCCACGCGCAACCGCAGGTTGCCTGTCAACTCTTCATCGGATTTCACGGCAACCGTGATGTGGATAGTGTCGTAGGTAGCGTTGACTTCGTGACTCAACTCAATCGTGACCGGTGTGAGCGTGTTGTATGCGGCCTGAATGGTGGCGGCATTGTAGGAGGTCATGGGAAATATCTCCAAGATGCCGTTTTGCCGTCCGTTGGGCACGCCTGTCACACCATAGTATTGTACGCGAGGCAACACTTCAGGTTGAGTTTGCTGGTTCATCGGGTCGAAACCGGGCCAGCTCGTCTGATATTTGATGGGCGTGAGATATTGCTCATTGGCTTTGACGGTGGCGTTAAAGGCAGGATTTTGAGCGGCGCAAGGCCCACAAGAAGCGTTGGTGAATTCTTCAATGAGCACTCGGCGTTGATGTTGCGCGACGATAGGCAGTGCAAAAGCAAACGCAACAACGAAAAAAAGTAGTTTTTTCAACATAAGGCAGTAGTTTAAAATTTTGAAAAACGAGCAGCAAATGTAATTATAGGCTGTCGCCTGCAACGGGTTTTAGACTAAAATATCTTGAACAGCCAATTTTAGCATCCGCCGGGTTTTCATCGAATGGCTCTGAGGAACTTCCATGTCAGGATTTTGTTTGAAGGGCGGTAATTTTGCGGCCGACCGTTCACCGTGTGCCGTAAACCGTGAATCCGATATGACTTTTGAACCGAAAGACGTTTTTCGTAAACTCGAGTTTGATAAAATCCTTGATTTGCTTGAAAGGGAGGCGCTTACGCCCATGGCGGCGGAAGCGTTGCGACAGACTTTTCCAAAGACAAATTTCTCGGAAATAGACCTTGCCTTGCGCGAGACGCGCGAGTTCAAACTTGCCTTGGAAAAAAACGACCGATTCCCGTTGGAGTCGTTCCCCGATATCCGACCGGATTTGAAGATGCTCGAAATTGAAGGCTACACGTTGCAGGCAGAGTCGTTTCAGGGCATTTTGCGCATCTTGCAACTGATGCGCGACGTGTTCAAGTTTTTCTCCGCCGGGCCTAAAAAAGAGATTTATCCAAAACTTTACGACATCACCCGACCGCTTTCGTTCGATGAGGGCTTGATAAAATCCATCCATGCGGTATTCGACGAGAAGGGAGAGATTCGCCCCGATGCCTCGCCCGAGCTCATGCGTATTCGCCGCGAGATGCAGCAAAAAGTGAGGGAGTTGGATGCCCGTTTTCGTCAGATTATCCAAGAATGTCGTGCCAAAGGTTGGCTGTCCGACTCGCCCGAATCTTTCCGCAATGGCCGCCGCGTGCTCTCCGTACCCAGCGAGCACAAGCGCAAAATCAGGGGCATCATCCACGACGAGTCCGACACGGGGCGCACGGCGTTTATCGAGCCGGAGGCCGTCATCGAAATCAACAACGACCTCTTCGACCTTGAGCACGACGAGCGCCGGGAGATATTCCGCATCCTGCGTGACTTGAGCGAGACGATTCGCCCTTACAGCCCGATGATTCGGAGTTATCTGGAGACGTTGGTGCGGTTCGACGAAATACAGGCCAAAGCCAAGCTCGGCCTATCCCTTCGCGCAGGGATGCCTGTTTTGAAAGAAAAACCAATCATCGCCATTCGGAAAGGCTATCACCCTTTGTTGTTTCTCAAAAACAAACCTTTGGGCAGAAAGACCGTGCCTTTCGATTTGCGATTGAACCCCGAAAATCACATTCTTATCCTTTCTGGCCCTAACGCGGGCGGCAAGTCGGTGGCCATGAAATCGGTCGGGCTGTTGCAACTCATGGTGCAGAGCGGCCTTCTTGTGCCAGTGCACGAATTGAGCGAGTTTGGCATTTTCAAGCAAATATTTGCTGACATCGGCGACCAGCAAAGCCTCGACGACGACCTTTCCACCTACTCCTCGCGCCTGCAAAATGCCCGTGCTTTTCTCGAAAAAGCAAATCCTTACACATTGGTGTTGATTGATGAAATGGGCAGCGGCACCGACCCCAAACCAGGTGGCGCTATCGCGGAAGCTATCTTGCGCCAATTGCACCGCAAGGGGGTATATGCTGTCATCACCACTCACTATTCCAATTTAAAAGTGTTTGCCTTTCGCAATCCCGGCATCCTGAACGGGAATATGCACTTCGACAAAGACACCCTTTCACCGACCTATGAGTTGAAAGTGGGGCGCCCCGGCAGCTCCTACGCCTTTGAGATTGCCGAAAAAAGCGGCCTGCCGCGCGACATCATCGGATATGCCCGCAACCGTACTGGCTCCGAGACCGCAGTGGACGACATCTTGATTGAGCTGCAGCGTGAGAAGCAGGAATTGGAAGAAAAACTGCAATCAGTCACTGAGAAAGAACAATCGCTCGAACGTCTCGTCAAGACTTACGACTCCATGCACCACGATTTGGAGGTTAAACGCAAGCAGCTTAAGCTGAATCAAAAAGAACACGAGCTGCGCGTCAGTGCCAATATCAACCGCGAGGTGGACAAGCTCATCAAGCAACTAAAAGAGGAAAAAAATCTCGAACGGGCTTTGGAGGTGTCGGCCAAGCTTCGGCAAGAGCGTAGCGACAAGGCTCGTCAGGTGGATGAGGTAAATGCAGAGGTGATTCGTCTGGAAGAAAAAGCGGTGCCTTCTGCATCGAGCAAGCCCTTGGTGGTGGGCGATTTTGTGCGATTGAGGGCTGGGGGAGCCATTGGTCGCGTTGAGGAAATAAAAGGACAAAAAGCGAGCCTCGCTATGGGAGGCATTCGTGTCACGGCTCACTTGCGCGACTTGCTTCCCGCTGCCGAGCCGATACAACAAACAGCCCACACCACAGCTACGGACTTGCAGCAGTCGGCGGCCTTCGACGCGAAAATTGACCTGCGAGGCATGAGCAAAGAGGAGGCTTTGCAGGTGCTGGAAAGATTCGTGGATAACGCACTGTTGGCCAACGCCAGCAACCTGCATATTCTGCACGGCAAAGGCGACGGCGTGCTGCGCAAGGTGGTTCGACAAAAATTGCGCGAGTATGGCGGCAACATCTCCAATGTCTATCATCCGCAACAAGAGGGGGGCGGCGAAGGCGTGACCATCGTGGAGTTGACCTGATGCGGCGCGTCAGCGAACCACGCTTATCGTGCCAGCCTTCTCAAACCGTGTCCCGTCCATGCGTTCCAACTCCATCCAATAGGTGTAGACTCCTACCTGCACGGTTTTCCCACGCCAAGTGCCGTCCCAGCCTTGCATCGGGTCATCAGGGATGAGGTCGTTTTTGTCGAACAAAATACCACCCCATCGGTCGGCAATCAACATTCGGCGGACGATGGCCACATCGCTGTCGGTGCTTATGAAAAAACGGTTGTTCGGAGAAGGCGCATCTGGGTTGAACACATTGGGCGCATACACCCTATCCTCGTTGGCAACAAAAATTCGTATTTCATCGCTGGCCGCGCAGCCATTGGTGTCGGTAGCGATGAGGCGATAATAGGCAGTGCTGCTCAATTCAATGCAGGGTATGACGCAAAGCGAGTCTTGGCAGGGTGGGGCAGGTTGCCATTCAAGGCTTTGCGGCACAAGGCCAAACAGCGGCGTGATACACACTGTGTCGCCCCGCGATACTTCCCTGTCCTCGCCCAAATAGACCCAGCCTTCGCGGAAGTCGAGGCTGAGATACACCAACGAGTCGCAGCCGTTAGTGCCCGCCCCCGGCAAAATTTCGAGACCAGCGCGATTCTCACGGTCGTAGCGTTGGCCATTGACGATTAAAAAATCATCGGCGCACAACGTGTCGGCGATGATACTAAACGGGGGCACCAAGACATTCAGATTGATTCTTATGATGCTGTCGCATCCTGCTGCGCCAGCACCGCTTATCCTTTCCTCGCCCGATGTGTTGAAAGCGTGATATGCTTTTCCATTAAAAAAAATCGTGTCGCCCTCGCAGATGGTTGCTTCGTATTCAAGTTCGTTGGGGTAAAAACTGAGGTTGACCCGGATGATGCTGTCGCACCCGTTGGCCGCTCCGTCGTCCACGATTTCCTCCCCGATAAAAAATTTGGAATGGTAAGCCCTTCCGTTCACCCACACGGTGTCGCCACCGCAAAGGCTTTGGCTTAGTATGGTGATAGGGGGCTGGAAAAAAACCAAATTGACAAAAATGACGCTATCGTTGCCCCCGCTGGCCGCTCCGGGCAAAAAAACGATGCCGCTCGGGTTGGACGCATCGAAAATTTGGTTGCCAATCAGCAAGGTCTGGTTGGAGCAAAAAGTGTCTCGATAGTCGAAATAGGAGGTGTCTGCGACGGCGACCTGAGCGGCGACTGCCCCGTGAGCGGTCGTCGCGGCGATAAAGGTTGCCATTAGCCAAGTGATTGCGCTTCGAGGCATGGTAGTTTTCTCCGTTTAGTTTGAAAGAATGAAGCCACAGAATCCCCCTTCGACTCTGTGGCTTCTGCTTAGCAGTTTTTCTAAACAAGGTGATTTTCGCCAAAAGGCATTATTTTCTTGTTTGCTCCAACTGCTGCAATCGCGCCTCAAATTTCTCCATTTGTTTGCGAAGCGCCTCGTTTTCAGATTTCAATGAGTCAATTTGTTGTTGCTGTTCCTGAATGGCTTTGATAGCGAGGATGCCAAAACCAGCGTAGTTGAGCGAAAGGTAATTGGTCTGGCCGTCGCGGCCTTGACTTTCACCAACGAGCTCTGGGAACAAGGATTCCACCTCTTGGGCAATAAATCCGAGCGAGCGTTTTTTCATGTCTTGCTCAGCCGTGTAGTAGTATGAGACTGGCTGAAGCTGCATGATTTTGTTCAAAATGCCCATTGGAATGGCAGCAATTTCTTTTTTCAAACGTCTGTCGGAGGGCAAATAAAGCCCTGTCAAGGCGTTGAAAGTGCCAGCAGGCACACCAGCGCCGATTTGGTCGTTGTAGAGTACCAAGTTGCCGAGCGCGTTCACCTCAAAATCCCAGCGTCGGCCCAATTGATTTTCGAGCGACAAGGCGGCGTCTTTATCGCGCTGGAAGACTTTGACGGAAGATGGGCCGTTGTTTATGCCGTTCAACCCGACGTTGCCCGTGCCGTTGGCTGCAAAAGCGGGGTTGAGGCCTAAGCTTGTGCCAGTGCCTCCGTCAATAGTGAACAAAGATGTGGCTCCACCGCGTCCGGCCAAAGTCCAGCCTCCTGCTCCGCTGTTTTTCAGCAAAACGCGCGAGAAATCGGCGCTTGCCTGCTCTACGGTCAGCTGAGGGGTGGAAACCGAGCTTTTGATGTGTGCGTCGCCGTCCACGTCCAAGCGGAAGGCGGGCGATGCGACATTGATGCCTACGTTGCCCTCTTTGGTCAACAATGCTGGGCCGCCTGCCGAGGTGAATACGCCTCCGGGGCCTACGCCGTTGTTTTGGCCAATGATGGCTGCCGAACTATTGCTGTTTTGGGCATATACGCCTTCGCCATTGTCATTGTTTACTACTTGCAATTTGCCGGTCGTGCTGGTCATAGTGCCAATCAGCACGTTTTCAGTATTGGTATTGTAAATGTTGTTGTTGTTCAATTTCCAGTTGGGGTCGCCTGTGCCACCGCCAATTGTGCTGAGGTCCACTGTGCTGCCAGTGCCTGATATTTCGAGTATGTTGCCGTTGAGGCTGAGCGTTTGTAGCTCGTTGGTTGGGTCGTCGTCGTCGTCCCCTGTGTTGTTGATGACGAAATTCGGAGCGTTTCCTGTGATGCTGATGCCTACGCCAGCGGTATAGTTGTCGCCATCGGGCAGCGTGACGGAGCCACCTCCATTGGAAAGGGTCAGTTGATTGCCCAATATGCTCAACGTTTGCAGCTCGTTGGCGGGGTCGTTGTCGGCATCGCCCGTGTTGTTGATGGTGAAGTTGGGTGCGCTGCCAGTAATGCTGATACCCGTGCCGGCATTGTAGTTGTTGCCGGCAGGTAGTGTGACGGTGCCGCCGCCGTTGGACAGCGACAGGTCGTTGCCGTTGAGGCTGAGTGTTTGCAGTTCATTGGTTGGGTCCAAATCACCCGTGTTGTTGATGACAAAATTGGGCGATACGCCGCTGATACTGATACCTGCACCAGCGTTGTAAATATCGCCTGTGCCTCCCACCGCGTCATTGCCGGGTATCCAGTTGGCGCCATCGAATTTGAGCACTTGCCCCGCCACGGCTCCTTGTGGGGCTATTTCAAGCGGATTGCTGGCGGTGCCATCGCCGACAAGGCTGGTGCCAGTTTCCACGGTTTGAGTGCCCCAATTGTCGCCGGTGAATGTGGCGGGTACCCATGCGGAGCCGCTCCAGTGCAGCACTTGGCCGGCGGTGGCTCCTTGTTGGGAGAGGTTGAGCGGGCTGCCAGCGGTGCCATTGCCTGTGAGTGCGGGCGCGACCACCACGGTTTGAGCGCCCCAGTCGTCGCCAGCATCGGCTGCCGGAGTCCAAGCAGAGCCACTCCATTTTAGCACTTGGCCATTGCTGGCACCTTGTTGAGCTAGATTCAATGGGCTGCCTGCGGTGCCGTTGCCAGTGAGTGCGGTTCCGACGACGGCGGTCTGTGCGCCCCAATTGTCGCCAGTTTCATTGCCCGGAAACCATGTGGAACCATTCCATTTCAGTATTTGGCCGCTTGTCGCGCCTTGCTGCGCAATCTTTAGCGGGGAGATGAGTGTGCCATCGCCAGTGAGTGTGGCATCGGTTTGCGCGACCTGCGTGCCCCAGTTGTCGCCGCCCGAGTTATCATTGGCAGGTGCCCATGTCGTTCCGTTCCATTTGAGTACTTGACCCACACCTGCGCTCATGTTGTTGAGTTTGTTTCCGGTGATGGAGCCATTGATGATATTGGTGGTGCCAACGGAATTGTTGGCCAATTCCAAGTTGGTGACGACGGCGGGTTTCAATTGAAGGTTGGAGAATGGGCCAGAGAGGTCGCCGCCCGCCTGCGAGTTGATGGTAATGTCGTCGAAGGGGTCGAGGTCGCCATTGTTGATGACGGTGTAGGAATTACCCGCCGCGACGATTGAGATGCCCGGCCCCGGCAGTACGGTGGTGTTTCCGACTGCATCGGCTGAGGGAATCCATGCCGTGCCATTCCATTTGAGCACTTGGCCATTGGAGGCTCCCATGTCGCTCAGTTTTGCACTGGTGACGGCTCCATTGGCTATTTTGTTGCTCGTCACCGCGTTTGCCTTGATTTGCAAATTGGTGAAATTGCCGGTGATTTCGCCGTCAGCGATGCTTACGATGGTTATGTCGTCATTGGGGTTGGTGTCGCCAGTGTTCGTGATGGTGAAGTTTGGCGAGTTGCCCGTCACGGAGATGCCTGTGCCAGCGGTTATGCCGACCGTGGTGATGCCAGCATCTGCTGCGGGTGCCCAAGTGGTGCCGTTCCATTTGAGGACTTGTCCGTTCGTGGCGCTCATGTTGTTGAGTTTTGCGCCCGTCACGGCTCCACTGGCTATTTCGTTGGTGCCCACTGCGTTTGCCTTGATTTGCAAATTGCTGAAAGGCCCGCTAACGTCGCCGTCTGCGATGCTGGAAATGGTTATGTCGTCAGTCGGGTCCACGTCGCCAGTATTGGTGATGACGAAGTTGGAGCCATTTTGCTGCACATTGATGCCAGCTGCTCCGGTGATGCCCACTGTGCCGGGCTGAACGACTGTCTTGAACACATCGGTCACGCGGCCTTGGGCATCTACCGTGATAACGGGGATTTCGGTGGCGCTACCGTAAATGCCGGGTGCGACCCCTGTATTGTTCAGGCTAATGGTGCCAGAAGTTGTGATAGGCCCTCCTGTGAGTCCCGCTCCTGTGTTGATTTGAGTCACGGTGCCGCCGCCAGAGCCGGAGCCAACAATGTCGTCTTGGGGTATCCATTTTGTTCCATCCCATTTCAACACTTGCCCTGTCGTGGCACCTTGTTGTGCGATGGAGAGCGGGCTGGCGGCAGTGCCGTTGCCGCTCAGGGTAGGTCCAGTCACTACTGTTTGCGAGCCCCAGTTGTCGCCCCCGCCTCCACCAGTGGCTGTACTTTGGGCATAGAGTGCATAAGGCACGCTCATGAGTTCGGAGGAGCCTAATTCGTCGAAGACGTTGGGAGAGGTTTCCAACGCCACAGTGAGGAATTTGGCACCACCGCCCCAGTTGATGGTGGAAAAGTTGCCTTGCAGCGGTGTGCCACCTTGCCCAATGACCAAATTGACAAGGCCAAACTCATTGGTCGAAATGGTCTGTTTTTCGGAGTAGGCTACTGGCCCGTTGGGAGCGCCGCTGCGAATGGAAAAAAGTAGCACTACTGTCTGATTGGTGAGCGGTGCGCCGTTCACGTTTCTTACAATGCTTTGATAATTAAAACCTTGTGGGGTAAATTGTGCTGCAAGTGGAAGTGCGAGGCACAATGCCAGTAGGAAAAAGAACAAACGACTTCTCATGGGAAAATCAGTTTAGGAAAAAAAGAATCGTCAGTGTGAAGCAGGATTGTCTTCTGGTCAGAGGGAACGGCAACCGAAGAAAGGGACCGGAAATGGGATTGACAAGACAAAAGCAGCTTTGAGGAATCAAAGCCTTATGAATCGCACGGATGCCATTCCGAGGGTGGAAGGGTCTTGAAGCTGCAAGATGTAGATGCCTGGTTGCCAAGTCGTGCAATCAAGTCGAGAGCCGTCGGGTTGGGTCAAGGGTTGGTTGGCCATCATGACCTGTCCGAGTAGGTTGACGACATTGGCACGAAGCACGGAGCCTTTTGTGTCTGAAAAACGTATGGTCAGCACATCTGTGGTCGGGTTGGGAAACACCTCGATATTCCAATCTGCCATGTCAGGGTTGTTGACGGAGACGGATGTGGAAAGTTCCGGTTGGTGGAATCCCTGTGTGAGTTTGCGACTATTGCCCGAAAGGGTGGTGATGAAAGGCTCTCCGACGGTGTAGCTGAAAGTAAGGCCGTTTTGAGTGCCTGTTTTGCCGGAGGCGCTGATGACTTGGATGGATGACTCGTAGTCTTGTGCGTGGGATGCGCTGTATGAGGCAAAGCACAGGAATAGCGCGAGCTGTAGGTATCGGTTCATGGCAATGCGGATTGAAAAATTTGTTTCACAAAGGAACATATCTTTTCACACCATTGCGAAAAAAAATCGGGAGTGTCGTCTGTTTGTCAGTTTTGGAAAAGTCAAGGAGCTATCTCCGAAAGTCGGGGATAGCTCCTTTGAGAAATGTGTAAACAAAGCCAAAAACCGGTGACTTCGTCAATACTCATCCTCGTTGAAAAAGAAGTCGTCGTGGCGTGGGTAGTCGGGCCAGATGTCTTCAATGCCTTCATACATCTCGCCGTCGTCTTCCAATTCATCCAAGTTATCAATCACTTCGCTCGGTGCGCCAGAGCGAATGGCGTAGTCAATGAGTTCGTCTTTGGTAGCCGGCCAAGGAGCTTCTTCGAGATACGAGGCCAGTTCAAGTGTCCAATACATAGGTGATGTTGTTTTTTAAAAGTTCAGAGGCTTCTAAGAACAGACTTGTCGGGCGGCGGTTGCTTGTTGAGGTGATTTTTTTAAAGAATCAACATGGCATCGCCATAGCTATAAAAGCGATATTCTTCTTTCACGGCCTGATTGTAAGCTTCCATGATGAGTTCGAAGCCGCCAAAGGCACAAATCATGATGAGCAGGCTTGACTTGGGCAAGTGAAAGTTGGTTATCATGCTATTGGCAATGCTGAACTCGTAGGGCGGGTAGATGAACTTGTTGGTCCAACCTTCTACGGGCTTGAGCAATTTTTCGGCGGAGACGGCGGTCTCAATGGAACGCATGACCGTGGTGCCTACCGCGCAAACCTTTTTTTCGGCAAGAATTCCTTTGTTGACGGTCTCTACGGCTTTCTGTGGGATATGGAAGTATTCGGCCTCCATTTTGTGTTTGGAGAGGTCTTCGACATCTATGGTGCGGAACGTGCCGAGGCCGATGTGCAGCGTTAGCTCCGCGAAATTCACCCCTTTGAGTTCGAGGCGTTTCATCAGTTCGCGGCTAAAGTGCAGGCCTGCGGTTGGGGCTGCCACTGCGCCCATTTCTTTGGCGAAAATGGTTTGATAGCGTTCGCGGTCAATGGCTTCCGGCTCGCGCTCGATGTATTTGGGAAGAGGGGTGTTGCCGAGTTTGGAGAGTTCCCGTTGGAAATCATCCTCGCTTCCGTCGAAAAGAAAACGTATCGTGCGGCCGCGGGATGTGGTGTTGTCCACCACTTCGGCCACGAGGGCATCGTTGCCGTTTTCGTCTTCAAAATAGAGCTTGTTGCCCACGCGAATCTTGCGGGCTGGGTCCACCAACACGTCCCATAGACGGGCGTCGTGATTGAGTTCCCGAAGCAGAAAAACCTCGATTTTGGCTCCGGTTTTTTCTTTTTGGCCAAAAAGCCGGGCCGGGAAGACCTTGGTGTTGTTGAATATCATCACATCCCCATCACCGAAGTAATTGAGGAGGTCTTTGAAAATTTTGTGCTCAATTTTGCCCGTGTTGCGATTGACCACCATAAGGCGGCTTTGGTCGCGCTCTTCGATGGGATATTGAGCAATGAGTTCCTTGGGAAGGTTGAAATTGAACTGAGAAAGTTTGGTGCGCATCGTGAAATGTGGGAACAGGTTTATTGGCTGTTGGTTACAGATTGTTTAGACGCGAGTGCGTGCAAACGGTTCGCCAATGTTTTCCAGAAAAGACGGAGAGCAGGCTTTTTACGTTGCGTTTGCACCCATTTTCAGTAGTTTTTCCAAAAAATGGCTGCAAAAGTAAATTTTTTTGGCAAACGAAATTTTTTTAAAAAGTTTTGATTTGGCAATTGATTGGCTGGAGGAGGGATGATTCGTGTTTTGCTATGTTGCAATCAACCTATCTCCGGCCAACCTGTCGCCAAATTATGCCATGGCCAAAGCCTTTTCGGCCTTCTTCCGGTCGTTTTCGTTCAGATGTACTTTGCGCAGGCGTATATTCTTAGGCGTCACTTCCACGTATTCGTCTTCTTGAATGTATTCGAGCGCCTCTTCGAGCGTGAACCGGCGAGGCGGCGGCAGCGAAGCTTTGTCGTCGGCCCCCGAAGCTCGCATATTGGTTAGTTTTTTTGTTTTGGTTACGTTCACCACGAGGTCGTTGGGGCGGTTGTTTTCGCCAATGACCTGCCCTTCGTACACTTCTTCTCCGGGTTCAACAAAGAATATGCCTCTATCTTGTAGATTATCAAGCGAGTATGCAATGGCTGTGCCAGTCTCCATGACGATGAGGGAGCCGTTCTGACGGCCTGCGATTTCGCCTTTCCATGGTTCGTAGCCCTCAAAACGGTGGGTCATAATGGCTTCTCCCTGTGTGGCGGTGAGGATGTTGGAACGCAGCCCTATGATGCCGCGCGAGGGGATATCGAATCGCAGCAGAAAACGGTCGCCTTTAGGCTCCATGCTTTTCATCACGCCTTTGCGCCGGGTGACAAATTCGATGCATTTCCCGCTGGTTTCTTCGGGCACATCAATGGTGAGCTCTTCCACTGGCTCGCATTTCACGCCATTGATTTCCTTGATGATGACTTGGGGCTGCCCAATCTGCAATTCGTAGCCTTCTCTGCGCATGGTCTCTATAAGAATAGAAAGGTGCAACACACCACGCCCGAACACCATGAATGAGTCGGCGCTGCCGGTTTCTTCCATGCGCATGGCGAGGTTTTTTTCCAGTTCTTTCTCCAAACGCTCACGAACGTGGCGGCTTGTGACGAATTTACCCTCTTTGCCGAAAAATGGGGAATCGTTGATGGTAAACAACATGCTCATAGTTGGCTCGTCAATCGAAATCGGGTCGAGCGCCTCTGGGTTTTCATAGTCGGCAATGGTGTCGCCAATTTCAAACCCGTCCACGCCTACCACAGCACATATATCGCCTGCCTCCACCGTGGCCACTTCTTTTTTGGCAAGCCCATCGAAAACAAATAGTTGCTTTATGCGGTGCTTCTGAATGGTGCCATCTTTCTTTACCAACGAAACGGGTTGGTTGGCCGACAATTTGCCGCGTGAGAGACGCCCCACAGCGATACGCCCAATATAGTTGGAAAAATCGAGCGAGGTGACGAGCATTTGTGTTGTGCCATCAGACACTTTCGGCTCCGGGATGTATTTTATGATGTCGTCGAGCAAAACCGTGATATCCTCGGTTTGCTTTTTCCAGTCGTGGCTCATCCAGCCTTGTTTGGCAGAGCCGAACACAACTGGGAAATCCAGTTGGTCTTCCGTGGCATCCAGGGCAAACATGAGGTCGAAGACTTGCTCGTGCGCCCAGTCAGGGTTGCAATTGGGCTTGTCCACTTTGTTGATGACCACCACAGGTTTTTTGCCCATTTGCAGTGCTTTTTGAAGCACAAAGCGGGTTTGGGGCATTGGCCCTTCAAATGCGTCAACCAATAGCAAGACACCATCGGCCATGTTGAGCACTCGCTCTACCTCGCCGCCGAAATCGGCGTGTCCCGGCGTGTCTATGACGTTGATTTTTATGCCCTTATAGTTGATGGCGACATTTTTGGCAAAAATGGTGATGCCTCGTTCGCGCTCTTGGTCGTTGTTGTCCAAAATGAGCTCGCCAGTCACTTCGTGGTCTTTAAAAACCTTGGCGGCGTGAATCATTTTATCCACGAGCGTAGTCTTGCCGTGGTCAACGTGGGCGATAATGGCGATGTTGCGAATGTTCATGATAGTGAGATGTACCCCTTGTTCAAAAGAGGCGCAAAGGTAAGTTTTTCCAAAACGGGAAAAAAGCGGGTGCTGAACCTAAATTTGTTAACAATACATGAAGTTTTTGCAATCATTTGGAAACAGAGGTGAAAGTTTGCAAAAAACAAAATTATATTTCCCAAAATAAACGATACTTTTGCACCACTTGCGTGCCTAACACCGCCCGGCAGGCTGGTCTTAGCAATACCCTGTGCATGAAGGGAAGAACCAATTGAGAGCGCAGGTATCGAGATACTCACAGCTGCCGGGCTTTTTCTTTGATTATGTCTTCTCCATCTGCCTGCCCACCGCAACAATGTTTCCCGAAAAAAAGAACCATCGTCGGCTTACAAGTCGAGATGGCTCTATATCTTTAATACCATACTTCGCGCCGTTAGGTTTTGGGCATGGATAAAAGCGCAATCTGCTCAAAATCAAGGAGGCCCTCATCTAACAAATCCTAACGAATCAAGCTATAACGCGGGACTTTCTTTTTGCGTTTTCAATTTCCTCCCGAAGAGTTCTTGGGGATTTTATTCGACCTAATGTAGCCGTTCAAGTATAGAATGCTGCGGGCATTTGGACGCGAGTTGTCGTAAATCACGATTCCGGGCAGGGCAAAACCCGCTTTTCCAGCACTATCGAACTCTACGCGAATCGTCGCTGATTGGCCGGGCATGAGCGCATCCTTAGGGTATCGCAGCACAGTGCAGTCGCAGCTGGTTTTCACCTCCCGTATCACATAGGGGTGTTCTCCCGTGTTGGTCACCTTGAAAGAGTCCAACAGTATGTACCCCTCATCTATGTCATCGAAAAATAGGGTGTCTGGCTCCCATCGGACGGTGGTTTTTTCGATGGATTGGGCTGTTATTTGGCTAAATGAGAGCCAAAAGAATAGGCCAAGACTGATTTGAACCAAAACTTTCATGGTCGCTAAAACATTTTTTGACAGGCAAATGTAGCATGGCTTGGGAGGCCATTTTTAGGATTTGAGTCGCTTTAACAACATTTGGGAACCATGCCGGGACACTGCGGCGACCGAATGGACAAAAAAAGGCGACCCAACTGGATCGCCTTGTGCGGGAAGCGGGAGTCGAACCCGCACACCATTACTGGCGTACGCCCCTGAAACGTATGCGTCTACCAGTTCCGCCATTCCCGCAGGAGCGGCGGCAAAGTTACTATCGTTTTCTTTTCGCGCAAGTCCTTTTTCTTTGCGGCCTCAATTTTTTGCAATGAAATTTCTCATTATTCAAACCGCCTTCATTGGGGATGTGGTGTTGGCTACGCCATTGGTGGAAAAATTGCGACGCTTTTTTCCCAATGCAGAGATTGATTTTCTGGTGCGCAAGGGCAATGAACGACTTTTGACTGGGCACCCATATCTTAGAAAGGTCTTGGTTTGGGACAAAAAAAAGGGCAAGTACAAAGACGCTTACCGATTAGTTCGGCTCATGCGCCAAGAGCGATATGATTGGGTCGTCAACTGCCAAAGATTCGCTGTTTCGGGGCTGATGACTATCTTATCGGGGGCTAAAAACACAGCGGGTTTTGACAAAAATCCATTTTCTTATTTGTTCTCCAGGCGATTGATGCATCAATTTGGCACTGCACAAAAGCCAGTTCACGAGGTGCAGCGCAATCTTGGTTTGATTGAGCACCTGACAGATAGCTCGTTTGAAAGACCTCGATTATATCCATCGGAGGTGGATTGTCTGAAGGCAAAACAACTTTGCCCTGAGCGAAGATATGTCTGCATCGCCCCGACTTCTGTTTGGTTCACCAAGGAGTTCCCTGCGCACAAATGGGTGGAATTGATTAAAAAAATACCTGACGGAGATGTTGTGTTCCTATTGGGGGGCAAGGAGGATGTGGAGCCATGCGAACGAATTCTTCAAATGTCTGAACATTCAGGGGTGGTCAATCTGGCTGGCAAACTCACTTTTCTCGAATCCGCGGCATTGATGCAAGGGGCTTCCATGAACTATGCTAATGATTCGGCGCCTATACATATTGCTTCAGCGGTGAATGCCCCCATCGTAGGGGTGTTCTGTTCCACAGTACCGAGATTTGGCTTCACACCCTTGTCCGACGAGAGTTTTGTAATTGAGACAACGGAAAATCTCGACTGCCGTCCATGCGGCTTGCATGGCCGAAGCGATTGCCCATTGGGTCATTTTCGCTGTGCGGAAAGCATTGACATAGGGCGCTTCCCCGTCAAGTAAACGGTCTGTTTTCCGGGTAAGCGGCGGCTTTTCAGAAGGGAACGGCGATTTTTGCAAAAAAAATTAGGGAAAAATGATTTTTCCAGACTTTGCATCCCACAGTAAAAAATGTCAATTTTTTTTCATTCAACAATGCGATTCCGTTGACAGGTTTTCAAAGAATGCAGGTTCATTTTATCACATTGAAAATGAAAAATCGGCGATTTTTCGCTCGTTGCTTCGAGCGCATGTATCACTGAATGGATTTTTTCGTTCATATTTGCATCACGATTTGTTGCTCACCTGACGACAAATATGACCCGACCGAAAAATACTTACTCGCACACAATAAGTTTTTCCCGGTATCTTGAAAAGAAAGTTGTTCGATATACACTTTAATCGAACGGCAGACTTGAAAACATAGAGCTTCGCTCCATACAGCCCTGCTAAAAACCTTTTGAACAACTACTACGAGAAAACATAGCCAGACCCCAATAAATCTCTTTGACAAGTGAGAGGCATTCATCTCAACAATGTGTGCCCGAAAAAAATAAAGCTCGCAAGAGCAAAGACAACCGAAGGCGGGGGCCCTCCGGTCCTTTCAAATGAGAAAGGGCGGAGGGCTGTTTTTTTTAAGCCATCCATGAAAAAAGGGCATACTGCTATGAGGTATGCCCTTTTTTATGTTGTAAGGAGATTGGAGTGTTGTGACTACCGCACTAAGGACAAACTGGTTTTGGATTCGAGGTTTTTTTCCTGTTCCATGCGGCTTTTTTTGACTCGCCAAACAGCTTGAAACTGTGGTTTGCGTCCCTCGTTCGCTACCATCCAACAGTCGTCTTCCCATTGGGTGACGGATTCATATTGTCGGGCTATCAGGAACTTGGGCAAGCGTTTGCGTTTTTGCTGACCATGCAAAAAATCACTTCCTTCAAAATCGCTAAAGAAGAAAACATTGGCTTTGGTGTAGGGGAGAATGCCCCATTTTTTACCGATGATATAACCTGTTAGCGCCAATGTTTTGCCGTCGCGGCTCAGGGCTGCTCCCGTGATGACGCGATTTTTTACGCAAATACTATCTCTCAGCTCCGCCACATATTTGCCGGGAGCGGCAGGCAACACATAGTGTTTGGTGTAAAAATTTCCTTTGAAGCTGTTCTTGGAAAAAAGATGTAGGCTGTCGCGGTAGAAGACCATTGCTTCGCAGTTGAAGTTCCAGTTTTTCTCATCGGTCGGCGCGAATTCCGTCTGGTCGGGATATTTGAACTGTATGCTATCGAGCGCGTGCGTGTTTGGGTTGTATAGAAAAATGCAGAGGTCCCGGCGGGCATTGCGATTGTTGCCAAAGTCGCCGATATAAAGATTGCCTTGGTCATCGGCGGCGAGGTCTTCCCAATCGCGATTGGGGATGGGCAGTCGGCGAGTTTCAAGTAATTTTTTAGTAAAGGGGTCGAAGCGAAAAAGTTCTGGTGGGTTTTTGCTGTCGTTGAGCATCCAAAGGTCGCCTGTGGGGGTGCGCACCATGCCTGATACTTCTTTGAGGGCTTCGGGTAAGGCGGTGCGGCGGGCAATCTTGTTTTGTTGCGAGATAAGCGAAGCGGGTAGTATGAACGCGACCAACAAAAGCAAAAAATGTATGCTTGATTTCATAGCGGTGATGTTAGTGTGGATATTGCTTTGGAAACGCGCCATGTTAGCAACTGTCAAGCCAAAAAAGCGCGAAGCGGGGGCGGTTTTTATCAAATGTCACAGGTCTGACATGAAAAAGCCCGAGGCGTATTATGGGCGCCTCGGACTTTTCCGATGAATCGTGTTTTTCGACCTATTGTTTCACAAAGCGGGTCGTCCAAACGGAGTTGTCTTTTTCAAACTGAATCATGTAAACGCCATTGGGAAGGTGGCTTACTTGAATTTCTTGCCTTATCGAAGGATTTTCTACATTGAGCGCCATACTTCCTGTTGCTGAAAATATGCGCACACGCTCGAATGGGACATCTGTCACGACCAAAAGTCTGTTGCCAACCGGGTTGGGCATGAGTTGGACGTTGCGGCTAAAGTCTGCTTCTTTGGTTGTCACCAAGGTGCTGACATCATTATTGTAGCGGGGCGCTATCTGGTAGCCGGAGGTGTATGGGGCGGTTGGGTCAAACTGACCGCCGATGCCCGTTAGGTCGAAAGGTTGGGGCGGGACTGGCTGGTTGAACAACTCGACATCGTTGTCAATGCGGACAGTGATGGTGTCGAGTGGGTTGTCATCGGACACGGCCTGTGCGCTAAAACCTGTTCCTTGACCTGTGGCCCATTGGACTGCGTCCACCAGACGCAGGTTGAGAATTTTGATAAGCCGCGATTCGGTGTCTTCTGTGTGCACAGTAACCACAAGAGGCGGCGAAAGTGTGTTGTTGGAGGAAAGGAGCGTGATTTGCTGGGGGATTATCTCCGTCAAACCATTGAATTGCTCTATGAATCCTCTTACCCGGATTTGGTCGCCCTCTTTGACGGTGTAGCCCAATGTGCCCGCCGCACTGAACACGTTGATGCCTGCGGAGTTGGTGCCGTCAATTATGGTGAATTGAGAGCCGGTGACGCTGGCTCTTGTGTTGACACCATATACGATTCCTGTAAGTTCGCAGAATACGCCCGCGGAGTCGGCCACGCCGTTAGCATTCTCGGTTGTGACTTGTTCGATGGTGTAGTTCGGGTAGCAGGGTATTTTGAGCGACACTAAGGCTGAGTCGCAGGCGCTACCGTCGCACACTCGGTAGCGAAAGACGTCATTTCCGCAAAAATCAAGGTTGGGTGTGTATGCGATGGAGTTGTTGGGATTGATGGTGGCGGTACCCGACGAAGGGGCTTGGGTGATGCTGACGGTGATGTTGGCTGGGTTGGGAATGGCATCATTGGCCAAGACATTCAGGTTGGTGGTCTGGTACTGGAGTGCCGTGAAGTTGTCGGGGTTGACCTTCAACACGGTCGCGCAGTTGGAGGGTGCGCCCGGGTTTGCAAAAATTTGATTTCCGTTAATGATGACTCCGGTTGGTGTGGTGGCCGCCTGCCAATTGGTAGCGATGCTGTTGTCGGAGTTGGGGTCGCAAAGCACGATGGAGGGGCCGTTGCCAGCTGCGCCGGTAGGCCACGGTGCTGAGCTTGAGTAAGTCACTTCATCCACCACATTGGCATTTGCGTCGAGGAGGCGGATGGTCTCTCCGTTGTTGTTGAGGCCACCGCCTTCCCATTGAAGGGCCGACACGCCCAGTTGATTTTGCAATGCAGCGGCGTTTACGGCCGTCACGAGGTACTGGTTGGGTGCCAGAGTGATGGCTGGGAATGTAAAGTTGACCCCAAAAAGCGACCAGTTTTCCATGTTGACTGGATTATTACTGTTGTTGTACAGTTCAATAAACTCCAGCGAATCGGTGCCGCTTTCGGGCGGGTTGTACATTATTTCGGTGATGACGATTTGGGCTTGGGATGCCATGAAGAAGGAGACGGAGCAAACGAAAGTCAGGATTGCTTTTTTCATGTTTAAGTTGTTTTGAAAAAAATTTGCCCCAAAGGTAGGCAGATGACGGGAGTGTTGGCGGGCGAAGAGCGGCGATTCTCGTTTGGCTGTTGTAGCTGCTTAGTCCATCAAAATTTTTTCAACTCGTCATCCCCTCTGATTTTGTTTTAGAAAAACGGCTCTTGGGTGTTGTTCAAATACGCTTCAAGTGTGTTTGCTCTTGCTGAAAATGGAGAAAACTTAGCTGGAAGTTAACATGGCGTGTGTACTTTCGCCGTCGAATTTTTCCTCTTTTTCACTAAATCCGTTACTTGTATGAATCATTTTACCTTCCGTAACCTGACGGCGTTTTCGGGTAAGGCAGTAGTGCTATTGGCATTGCTTCTTTGCGGTCTGACGTCTTTTGCTCAGGTGACCACTTCGACCATTGTCGGTCTTGTGACCGATGGCAATGGCGAAGGACTTATCGGCGCTACCGTGGTGGCGACGCACGTTCCTTCTGGCACTCGATATGGTACTGCCACTAACGCATTGGGTCGCTACACGCTTCCTGCTGTGCGGGTCGGTGGACCGTTCACCGTCACCGTATCCTACACGGGCTTTGAGCCAGTCAGCCGTGAGAGCGTATTCACCACGCTCGGCACTGCCGTGAACGTTGACTTGGTCATGCGCGAGTCGAGTGCCGAATTGGGAGAAGTTACCATTACGGGCAGCCGTTCCGATGTCTTCAGTTTCGACCGCACGGGGGCTGGCACCAACATCAAAAAGGGTGTTCTTGAGTCATTGCCTACCATCAATCGTAGCATTCAGGATTTTACTCGCTTGACTCCTCAAAGCAACGGCAACAACTTGGCTGGTCGCAACAATCTTTACAACAACATCTCTATTGACGGTTCGCTGTTCAACAACAGCTTCGGCTTGGCTGGCACTGTCGGCGGACAGACAAACTCTCAGCCTATCAGCCTCGATGCGGTGGCTGAAATTCAAGTCAGTCTCGCCCCCTACGATGTGCGTGAGGCAGGTTTCACGGGCGGCGGCATCAACGCCGTGACGCGCTCGGGCGACAACGAGTTCAGAGGCTCGGTGTTTGGCTTTCTGCGTTCGGATGCCATGATTGGCTCGAAAGTAGATACGACTACGGTGAAAAACCTCGATTTGGACCAGAAGCAATTCGGATTCCGCCTTGGCGGGCCGATTGTCAAAGACAAAATTTTCTTCTTTGTCAACGCTGAATTGGACCGTCGTACTGACCCCGGCTCCACGTTCTTCGCCAATCGCGGTACTCCGGGCGACAACATTTCTGCTGTGTCAGCTGACTCGCTCGATCAGCTTAGCGATTTCTTGCGCCGCAATTTCAACTATGAGACTGGTCCTTATGAGGGATACAATTTCAAGACGGAGAGCGATAAGATACTTGCCAAGCTCGACTTCAACCTGAGTGAGCAACACAAGTTGGGCCTCCGTTACAATCGTCTGAGGTCGCTCCGCGAAATTCCGGTTAGTAATAGCGGTGCGGTCGGTGGTCGTCAGCCCAACTCCGACCGTTTGCCTTTCAAAAATGCCAGCTATATTCAGAACAACAACCTCAACTCCTACAGTTTGGAGTTGAACAGTATTTTTGGTTCGAAATTCTCCAATACTTTCATCGCAGGTTGGAACAGTTTCCGCGACTTCCGCGAAAGCGGTGGTGGTGTGTTCCCGTTGGTGGATATTTTGAGCGGCTCCCCGGGCGGCACCACGCGCACCACTTTTGGCTATGAGCCGTTCACACCGAACAACCAACTCGACCAAGATGTGTATCAATTGACCAACAACTTCTCGATGTATTTGGGCAAACACACGGTCACGGTGGGTGGCAACTTCGAGTATTTCAAGTTCTCCAACGGTTTTACGCCGCGTTTTTACGGCGATTTCCGCTTTGCTTCTTTTGCTGATTTTTACAATAGCCTGCCAGCTGGCACCGCCACTCCTATTGGGGAAAGCACTGGCGCCGGCCTCCCGGTTCGCTACGAGCTGACCTATTCGGCAGTGGAAGGCGTGGCAGTGCCATTGGCCAAATTGGAAGTAGGCCAAATTGGCGCCTATTTGCAGGACGAGTTCCAAATAACCCGACGTTTCAAGCTCACGGCCGGTCTTCGTGTGGATGTGCCTTATTATCCCAAAGATTTGGCACGCAACCCGCGTCTGGATACTTTGGTTTTTGCTGAAGGCAGAACAATTGACGTGTCAAAGTTTGCGAAAGCTACTCCGCTGTGGTCGCCTCGTCTTGGCTTCAACTACAACGTGTTGGGCAACGACGTGCTGCAAATTCGCGGTGGTACGGGCGTTTTCACGGGCCGTATTCCGTTCGTGTGGCTCTCGAACCAAGCCAGCAACAATGGCTTGCTCTTTGGCTCGCGTTTGGCAACGGGCAACGCCAACAACCCCTTTGTTAACTTCCCATTCAGCCCTGATGTGACTGCCTATATCCCGCAGCAGGCATCTGTGCCCGCTACTGTTCTCATCAACTCGACTGACCCGAACTTCAAATTCCCACAAGTGTGGCGCTCCAACCTGGCGGTTGACTGGAACGTGTTGAAAAGCGGCTATATCCTGACTGTGGAAGGTATGTACACTAAAGACGTGAACGCGATTTATCACCGTGACCTGAACTTCAGGCCTAAAAAAGGCCAGTTGGACTCACCCGGCGACCAGCGCGACATCTTCAACGGTAGCGCCGCCGCCAACCGCATCAATTCAAACATCACCAATGCCATAGAACTGACGAACACAAACCAGGGCTATTCCTACTTTGCTACTGTGCAGTTGCAGAAGGAATTTGGTCGCGGGTTCTTCGCATCGGCTGCTTACACTCGCGGCGAATCGAAGGACTTGACTTCCAATCTTAGCGCCATCGCAGCGACATCTTGGAGTACGAACCAGATTCCGAACAGCCCGAACGAGCCTGTGTTGAGCTGGTCAAACTACGACCTTCGCCATCGCTTCTTGGCTTCTGCTTCCTATCGTTTTGAATTGTTCAACCACGTCGGCATCACTTTGGCTGCCTTCTGGAACGCTCAGCGTGGCGGCTCGCTCTTTTCCGACGCTGCCGCCATCAGCTCCCCCAACACTCGCTATTCCTTCACCTACGGTGGCGACCTCAATGGCGATGGCATACAGGGCAACGACCTGATATACATCCCGCGCGACAGAAACGACATCAACTTGGTGAGCCTCACCACAGGCGGTGTCACTTTCACGCCTGACGAGCAATGGACTGCCCTCAATTCGTTTATTGAACAGGACGAATACCTGTCGGCCAATCGCGGACGAGTAATGGAACGCAACGGTGGCGTGTTCCCGTGGTTCAACAAACTGGACATCCGTGGCGCTGTTGACCTGTTCACCAACGTGGGCGGCAAACAAAACAAATTGCAGTTCACTTGCGACATCCTGAACTTTGGCAATATGCTCAATCCTGAGTGGGGCGTGTTGAAAACCCTCCGCACGGCCAACCCAATTCAGTTCGCAGGCTACGAGACGGGCACCAATAAGCCTCGTTTCACGTTCAACCCGAACATCGGACAGTCTTTCGTGACGGATACGGGTCTCACTTCTCGTTGGCAAATGCAGTTGGGCCTCCGCTATATCTTCAACTAAGGTCTTGTAGCGCCCTTACGCACAGATTGACACAACACAAAACAGGCCATCCCGAATCATGGGATGGCCTGTGTTTTTTTATTGAACCAATGGCAAAGATGTTGGGTGGAGGAGAATTGAGTAGCGCAAGCGTTGCCATGCCTCGCGCCGCAAAGTTTTTACCCCGCAGAAATAGAAGGCATATCGGCCATGCTCACAATCTGGCCGTTAAGCTGGTCGCTTTCAATCAATCCATCGCGAAGGCGCACGATGCGGTGGGCGTGCATGGCAATATCTTGTTCGTGCGTGACGAGAATTATCGTATTGCCAGCCTTATGAATCTGCTCGAACAGCCCCATGATTTCATAAGAGGTCTTAGTGTCAAGGTTGCCCGTCGGCTCGTCGGCCAAAATGATAGCCGGGTCGTTCACCAATGCGCGAGCGACAGCCACGCGCTGTCGCTGCCCACCTGACAATTCGTTGGGCTTGTGCATCACGCGGTCGCCAAGACCAACTGCTTCGAGGGTCTTGCGGGCCTTTTCGAGGCGCTCTTCTTTCCCAAAGCCTGCATACACAAGCGGGAGCGCCACATTTTCCAAGGCAGAGAGCCGGGGCAGAAGGTTGAAGGTTTGAAAAACAAAACCGATTTGTTTGTTTCGCACTTCGGCCAATTCGCCGTCGTCCATGGTGCTGACCTCAATACCGTTGAGCCAATACTCGCCTCCCGTGGGAGAGTCGAGGCAACCCACCAAGTTCATCAGCGTGGACTTGCCGCTGCCGGAAGGCCCCATGAGCGCGACATATTCGTTCTTCTCGATTTCGAGGGTCACGGATTTGAGCGCCTCCACTTTTTCGGCGCCCATGATGTAGGTTTTGTTGAGGTCTTTTATTGAAATAAGCATTTGCGTAATTGTTTGATAGCTTTTTGAACGATGATAGGGCGCGGAGAGCGTGGGCGGTAGGCAAATGCCTGTCTGATTGGGTGGCTTATTTTTTCTTTCTAAAAATCAAGCCTGCCACCACGGCGCAAGCGCCCACTATCATGCCTGTGAGTTCTGTGACCAATTGGGGAAACAAAAATTTGACAATGATAGCTACTGCTACCGCAACTGCGAGTAGAATGGCCAACCAGAAAAAAAGCCCTTTACCTGTTGAAGATGCCATAACGCAAAAGAGTTTTAGTCGTGTGAATCAATCATTTTTGGCACCCTGAAGTAAGCCCCATCGTGCTTAGGCGCATTTTGCAAACATTCGCTTTGGGGCAGTTGATGGGCGATTGCGTCCTCTCTGAGCGGGGCTGTTTCGGCGTTCAGATAAATCAACGGCTCCACCGTGTCGGTATCCAACGCACGCAAAGTGTCCACCATGTCGAGGATGCGCTGAAGGTCGCCCGTCAGCTTTTGGCGCTCGGTAGCATCCAGTCGCAAGCGAGCCAGTTTTTCGAGCCTCGAAATAAGCGCATCGTCAATTTGCATGGAAAAAGGATAGAAGTTTGTTGCTCGTTGTTCGTTGAAAGGGGGGCGTGGCTCGTTGAAGGGAAATTGCGCTGGGCGCTGGCTTGTGGTTTTTGAAAGAAAATGTTGGTAAAAAACGGGCAATGTTGAACAAACAACGAAACACGTCATCTTACCTTCGCTGCGCACAAAAGTACAAAGATGAATTCAGGTTTGCCCTCTGACAAAACGCTTATCAAACACGTCGCGCTGGCAGGTAACATTGGCGCAGGCAAAACAACGCTTTGCGAAATCCTCGCTCGTCATTTTGGATGGGACGTACACTACGAAGACACGGAGAACAACCCCTACCTGTCCGATTTTTATCTGGACATGAAACGCTGGTCGTTCAATCTTCAGGTGTTCTTCCTCTCCAGCCGCTACCAACAAATGCTGCGCATCCAGCAAGGCAACCGAACGGTGGTGCAAGACCGCACGATTTATGAAGATGCCTACATTTTTGCGCCCAATCTCGCCGATATGGGGCTGATGGAACGCCGCGATTTTGAAAATTATACCACGCTGTTTCAGTCCATCATCTCGCAAATCAAAGCGCCCGACCTGCTTATCTACCTCAAGGCCAGCATTCCCACGCTGGTGGAGCATATTCAAAGCCGGGGCCGCGACTACGAAGGCAGCATCAGCATCGAATACCTCAAACGCCTCAATGAACGCTACGACAACTGGATTGGCAACTACCACGAAGGCCGCTTGTTGGTCATCAATGTGGACCAATTTGACTTTTCCAACAATCACGCCCACGCGGCCAACGTATTGGAAATGGTGCAAGCCGAGCTCCACGGCCTGTTCTGAATTTCCTGGCGCACAAACTTTGAGGTTATGAACGTTGACACTCCCTCCGGGCTGCTTTTTCACACTTACAACAGCCTGTTCTTGAGCCTGCCCTTCAAAGGCATCCAACAAACGGGCACACACCTCGCGCTCTTTGCGGCACACTGCAAAGAGAAGTTTGGAGCCGGGGAAAGCCCCGTTGTCATCGTGGAGTCGTTTTGGGAAAGCTTCCCCAAAGATGCGTCGGCTGAAAATGGGTTGATGGCCCTCTTGCTTTCCTTTGTGCAATACGCCGAACGCCAAGTCGTGCTGTTCGACTCCGTGGAGGATGCGCTGTTCACTCAAACACACGACATGGGGGGCGTGGGGTCGTTGAAGCATCTGTTCACGCGCCTGGATTCAGAGCAATCAAAACAAAAACTGCTTGACAAAATTCGCAGCTACAGCCTTCGATTCGTTTTGACCGCTCACCCCACACAGTTTTATCCCGGCAAGGTGTTGGGCATCATCAATGACTTGGGCAAGGAGATACAAAGTCAGGATTTGGAACGTATCCGCCTGATGCTCATCCAGCTGGGGAAAACCTCTTTCCTCAATCGCGAAAAACCCACCCCCTACGATGAGGCCATCAGTCTCGGCTGGTACCTCGAAAACGTGCTTTATAGCACCCTGCCCGATGTCTTGTTCAGGCTCTTGAAAGGGCTGGGGCAAGATGTGCTCGCGTTCGAAAACCCGCAACTCCTCGCACTTGGCTTCTGGCCGGGCGGCGACCGCGATGGCAACCCCTACGTCACTGCCGACATTACCGACTTGGTGGCTCAACGCCTGCGAGAGGGCACGCTCCGCTGCTACTACCGCGACATCCGGCAGCTTCGCCGGCGATTGACTTTCCGCAGCGTGGAGGATTTCATCACCACCGCGGAAAGAAAAATCTATAACACGCTTTACAAACCCAATTCAGAGGAAGGAGCATTTTATCCCAATTGCGATGCGCTTTTGAGCGAGCTCGTTCAAGCCCGCGCAGCAATGGAGAATGACCCAGATAGCGACAAACTTGGCGATTTCAAAGACCGCCTCGACCGTTTCACGCTCAAAGTGAGGGTGTTCGGCTTTCATTTTGCCAGTCTCGATATTCGGCAAGACAGCCGCAAACACGGCGAAGTATGGCATACGATTATGAAAACCAAAAACACGCGAGATGCCGACGAATATCAAAACAGTGACGAGCCAACGAAGATTAACCGACTGCTCACGGCTCAATACCATCTCGACGAAAATGATTTTGCCGATTCGTTTGTGAAGGAAACAATCCGTTCGTTTCGAGCCATAGGAACCATCCAAACAAGAAATGGCGAGCTCGGATGCCATCGTTACATTATCAGCAACTGTCAAAGCGCCCTGAACGTGATTGAGGTGCTTGCTCTGGCCAAGCTCATCCTTCGCCCACACGTCCACGACCCTGTTCCCCTAGATGTCGTCCCGCTTTTCGAGACCATAGATGACTTGAAAGTTTGTGACGAAATCATGCGCACGCTTTACAGCAACCAACACTACGCCAGCCATTTGGCGGCTCGGGGCAACATCCAACACATCATGCTCGGCTTCTCGGACGGCACCAAAGATGGGGGATACCTTCGAGCCAATTGGAGTATCTATCGCGCCAAAAAAGCACTCACGCAGGTCAGCCGGGAATTTGGCATCACCGCCATATTTTTTGATGGGCGCGGTGGGCCGCCGGGACGTGGCGGAGGCAACAACGCCAGCTACTATGCCGCGCAAGGCACCGACATTGAGAACCGGGCCATTCATGTGACGATACAAGGCCAGACGGTCAGCAGCACTTACGGTACGCGGGCATCGGCAGCTTACAACATTGAGCGCCTACTGACGGCTGGGCTGGAAAACCATCTCTTCCCCAACGAGGAACGAATCCTTGACGAGGACGCTCGACGGCTGCTTGATGAGCTTGCCGACGAAGCTTACAAGGCTTATCTAAAACTGAAAAAACACCCGGAGTTCGTCGCCTATCTGGAAAATATGACTCCATTGAAGTGGTATGGCGATACCAACATTGCCAGCCGCCCCACCAAGCGAAAGGAAGAAGGGCATTTGAAGTTGGAGGATTTGCGAGCCATTCCGTTTGTGGGCGCTTGGGCGCAAATGAAGCAAAACGTGCCGGGCTATCACGGGGTGGGGGCTGCTATTCGGCAGCTTATGGAATCGAAAAAAGACGAGGTGCATCGGTTGTATCAACGCTCCCTCTTTTTCCGAACGCTGTTGGAGAACTCGATGCAGGCACTGCTAAAATCAAACTTCGACGTGACCCGGCATTTGCAAGACCACCCGCGATTTGGCAAATTTTGGAAAATGCTTCAAGATGAATATGTGCTGACCTGCGAAGTGCTTCAGGAACTTTCCGGCCAGAAACATTTGCTCGCCAACAATCCCCAATCGCGCAACAGCGTGCTGGCCCGCGAGGAAATTGTGTTGCCGCTCATCGCCATTCAACAGTTCGCGTTACAAAAATTGCAGGATGACGCGCTGGGAATGGAGGAGGCCGAGACTTACAGAAAATTAGTGCTGCGAGCCATGTTTGGCATTATCAATGCAGCCCGCAACGCGGCGTAGAGGATGCCTCATCAGTGATGTTTGTTTGACAGGTTTGACAAGATTCGCGCCCTTTTTCGGGCTAAAAACCTGTGAATCTTGTTAATCCTGTCAAAATTTAAACTTGTGAGACGGCCTCTTTACCACACTACTGGACATTATATTTTTGTGCTACAAAGACACAAAGGCACAAAATGCGGCAAATCAATGCGTATTTTGCTTTGCGTCTTTGTGACTTCGTGGCAAATTTGAAAATGTCTAGTGGTGTGCCCTTTACTCCTTCTTTCTTCCCGCCCTCACGCGATTGACGAACGCATCGGCCAATGATGGGTTGGCGGGCACTATCTCGTAAATTTCCCCATCGGGCATTTTGATTTGGGTCTCTTTGGCTTTCAGGCCGAGCAAGGCATCGTTGAAGCGTGTGCTGCTCGACACCACGTTGAGCGCACCAGCTTGGTAGCCAAAGAAATACCACAAGTCGGAAGAGGCCTTGATGTAAAGATAGAAACGGTCGTCTTTGCTGCTTGTGGGGGCGGCAGCGGCGGCGGCGCGTTCATCGTCTTTTGTTTTCTTTTCCTTTTTGTCGCTTTTGCCAGCTTCCTCTTCGACTTCCTCCTCCTCCTCTTCCTCATCGGGGATGCTGCTGGGCGAAGGCATCACAAAACCACCGGGCATTTTGTATTCCACAAAGATGTTCAGCACTTTGCCGAACAACTCACCATTGAGCGCCACGAGCGGTATGCGGTCTTCGAGGCTGAGGAACGATTGGTACTCGTCGTTCCAAATGACTGGGTGACGCCCCAACACAAACGCATACTTGTTGTCCTTTTTGGGCAAGATGATGAGGTTGTTGGTCAGGTTGGCGAGCATTTCAGGCAGTTCCTTGTCGTCGCTGATGAATTCGCTCACCGCAGGCTGGTAGAAGGTCGGGTTCGTGTTGTATATCGCGGCAGGGGCATCGAAACTGGAAGCTTTGATGTCGTTGACCATTATTTCCATCAATGCCTTCGGGATGGTCATTTCCACGCCTGTCATAAATTCTCCCGTCACGGTGTGGAACACGGAATCGGGCTTGTTGAAATCCGACTTGAGGCGCCCGGAAGTGGTCAGTTTCATGTACTTCAGCTCGGAGCCGATGCTAAGCCGTCCCTCGCCCTGCACGATGCCCGTGCGGTTGTCAAAAATCATCTTGGCGCCGCGCAGGGTTGTCTCAGCCACTTTGGCAGAGTCGCCATAGGTGAAGCGGTCGTTTTTGGCATCGTACTTCAGCACGCCCGTGCAGTTGAGGATGGCGCGGTCAACGCGGTTGTAGGCAGGAAGCAAAATGCGTGGGTATAGCTCGCCTTGGTTGCGCGACAGATAGAAGCCTGTCACCAATGGGTTGCCTTCTTCGTCCTTTGCGCCCACGATACGGATGATGGGGTTTGTGCGGTCCACTTGCGCATTGATACTGAACCAGTTTCTGCCCGGCAGCTTGTCGGCTTCCATTTTGGCGAAACCATTGAAGCGCAGATTGCGCTGGTTGGCCTTGAGGATAATCTCGCCTTTGAACAAAGTTTTGACATCCATGCGGAAACTGTCCTCTGCCGTCACGTTGCCGCTGGCAGAGGTAAGCACGTTTTTGGTAGCGTTGCTGCCGGGACCGCGGCGTTCGCCCACGATGTCGTTGAAGAACACTTCTTGGTTGTAGCCGAAGATGTTGTATTCGTAGTAGCCGGAGGCCTTGTAGAGTTTTTTGCCCAAGATGTCCACCGTGGCGCGGTTGATGGTGTGATATTGGTTCACCGTGTCGGCCACGATGCGAGCGTTGGTGAGCTGTTTCATCTTGCCACCCGGCTCGATGATGATGTCCGCCGAATCTGGATAGATGTATGCGTCGGCGGATTTGATGACCTCGTTGCCGCCTATGGTCAAGTAGTTGGTTTTCAGGTCGTAGAAGGCTGTTTTTCCCGTAAATGAAAGCGTGTCTTGGTCAGGGTCAATCGAGACGAAACTGCCTGGTTTTTTCGGGTCGGCTTTGAATTCGATGGTTTTTTGCTGCATATCCCAAGTGAACTCGTTCATCGAGGTACGATACTGGTCGAGCGGTAGGGTAGTGGTGGCGTTTTCGGTGTTGGCCTTGAAGTGACCGATTTGTTTGTCGAAATCCAATTCGCCGTCAATGTTGCGCGAGTCGAAAGCAAAGCCCGCGCCATCCAGCGATTTGATTTGGAGGTCGGCCGTGTCGGCACTGGCTTGGAAAGGCCCGTAAGAAATGAGTTTGGAGGTAAGGATACCTTCCGACCACTCGAACACACCCGTGCCTTTCAGACCGGAGGGCGTGAGGATGAGGGTGCCTTTGTGGAAATAGTTAGGCTTTTTGAACAGTTCGAAGTCCTTGGCCTTGCTTTCCACATACATGGAATCTTTGAATGGCAACCAGTTTACCGACACGTTTTCGCCTTGTGCTTGGGGCACTTTTACTGCTCCCGCGCGGTCTTCCTCCATGAAGAATTTTTTGGCTGTGCCAGTCGTTTGCTTGGGGCGAAAAATCAGGTCTTCCGATTCGATATTGGCGGTGAGGTATTCCAGTTTGCCCCGACCCAAAAACCCTTTGTTGCTGAGGTCCAACTCGCCTGTGTAATTCCCTTTTTTGGAATAGGTGGGGTAGCCTGTGGGGGGCGTTTTGTGGACAAAGCCGAACGATTTGTCCTCGTCGCGCACTACGATGGTTTCTTTGAAAGAGGGAAAGATGGTGGCCGGAAACATCTCGCCTTTGAACTTCAACTGCTCTTTGGTGTAGCTATCCAACCCATTGAAAGAGAAGGGGTCGAGCTTGAAATAAAAAGAGTCGCGAGTGTAAACGCCCTTCTGGATTTGAGGGTTGTCGTAAAAAACGAACGAGTGCTTTTTCGCCTGTAAGGAAGGGAACATGGCGAGGTCTTCTTTGCCGGACTTGTTGTTGGGCGCGTCCACCAGCAGCACGCCCGACACCAGTTCCACAGTTGAGTTCATGGCGTTGGCAATTGGCTGGCCGTTTTTGTCCAAATCACCAGTGGGCAGGTAGAAGTCCATGTGGCGCACCGAGTCGAAGTTGATTTGGAATTGCTGGTATTTGAATTCCATATCCGACCCCTCGAAGAGCACCATGCCCGCGTACAGTCGCCCGCCAAAACGCATATCCCTGTCTTTCAGCAAGGTGAATTCGTTGTTGTAAGGAATGAGCGCCACTTTTTGCCGATTGCTGAGCTCGATTTTTTTCACGTCGCGCACATGGGTTTCTTTCGTTTTCAGGTCGAGGCGGGCGTTGGCGTTGGCACTGGTGGACTCGATGTTGATGCCGTCGTAGTCGCGTTTTCCTTGGCTGGCGAGGGCGTAGTGAATGAGTTTGTCGCGGAGCTCTATCTGGTGTCGGTCAAAGTAATAGTTGATGAAGCCCTCGCGCACCAACTCGGCCAATAGGGTCTGGATGCTGGAGTAGTCGAATTTGGGGTTGATGCGGCGCGCATATTCGTCGTCCGACACGAGCCGCCCATTGTCCTCCTTGTCTTGGTCGCTTTCGAGCCAAGTGATATAGAGCGTGGAGATGGGGTTTTGACTGGCGATGTGCTGCATTTTGTTGTAGTCCGCCATGTCGAAGTGGTTGCTGCTCTCGAAGGAGATTTTTTGTTCCACGCCTTTGCCCGTTCCGGCACGAGCACCGATTTCGAGCGAATCGCGGTTGAGATACCAAGCGATTCGGTCGGTGTTCAGGTTCATGTTGTAAAAGGAGGAAAAGAACGGGTTGCGCTCAGAGCCTTTGTTGCCGCGAGTCAAGCTGATGACCTGCGCCGGGATGTCGTAGCGCAAGTCCACGGCAGGATGGAAAAGGCTGTCTTCGTCCATGTATAGTTTGGCGTTCACGCCCTCCGCCACGATGTTCTGCTCGCGCTTGATGATGAACAGCGGCCCGGTGCCAAAGAACACTTTCTTCCGTTTCTTGTCGTACACCGTTACTTGGGCAGGCTCGTTGCCCGAACCGTACCCATAAAGCGAACTGCCGTGCAGACGGAAACCACCGAAGTACTCGACACCCTCGCCTATTTTGGTGATTTTCAATTTTTTATCAAAAGACTCAAACCGCGGAAACTGCGTGGCGCCAGCCTTGTTGCCCACCACGATGTTATGCTCAAATTTGCCGGCAATACTGCCTCCGGGAAAGTACAACGGGTAGTACATCATGGCGCTGTCGCATTGGAACAAGGGCTTGATGGATTCCACCTTGTATTCGGTCAGCTTCACGAACACGCTGGAGTCCAGTCCTGCATCTGCCCAAGTGACCTTTCCTCCGCTTCCGCGCCACAGATTTTCAAAAGGCGAATAGCTGCCCGACGTGTTGAAAATGATGATGGAGTCCTGTTTGCGCACCCCGATGAGGTCCACGTTTTCGCAGCGCATCTGTGGCTGCTTGTCGTTGTATTCAAAATGAAACTTGCCACCCCTGATTTTCCAAGTCACGGAGCCGCCTTCGCCACTTTTGAGGGCGCGTTGCTCAAGAAAGTCCACGGAAAATTCGAGGAACTGGCTGATGGGCTTTGTACGTCCTTTTTCCACGCCTCCGATGGCCTCTTCGGCGAGTGTGTGCCAACGATTGAACAATGTAGTGTCCGGGTCGCTTTTGGCAGCCGACACAGCGTTCATGTAGTTCTTGAAATAGGGGAAAGGAGTGAGCTTGAAACCATCGGCCAGTAGGTTCGACATGGCGATGACGCGCCTCATATCCTGCTCGCTGAACACGTTTGCCTTGAATTTTTTCTTGAAAACCGAAAAAGCCTCTTCCATGTCGGGACGCTTGGAGGCAGTCATGAATTGGCCCAATTTGTCCACGAATTCATTGGGGTTTTCCGGGAACTTGGATGCAGCCGGTGTTTGGGCCAGCAGAGTGCTGGGGAGCGCAAGCCCGAAGCCAATGGCGAGAACAACGATAGTGCGGAGTAGGGCGGAGTAGTATGAGTGTTTCATCCTCTAAACTTTTAAAAGATTCTTTTTCAGAGCATTTATTGAAAAGACTTGTTGCGGGGTTGATTCATTGGGCAGAGTGTCCTTGCCTCCATTGATGTGATGGCAGGGCAATTTTGGTTTTTGACGCTGTTCGATAAATTTTCATGGAAATGCCGACGGCTTTGGAACGTCTGAGGGTTGCCGAACTTGCGTGTCGAGGCAACTTTTAACGGCTAAAATCAGGACTTGGTGCAAAGATGCGTCATGTCGCTGAAAATTGGTTGGTCAAAGTGCGACGTTGCCGCCCAAAAAACATTTATCGGGGCAAAATCTGCCAACAAAGTATTTTTATACCCTCATTCCAATGTTGTTTAGGTGTCATTTCGAGTGCAAACTCCTCTTTTTTAATCAGTTAAATCATTTCCCGATGGTTCAAAACGTACCCACTCATGAGAAAGTTGATTCCCTTTTTGCTTACTGCATGGCCAATTGCAGAGGCCCTTGCCCAGTGTCCGTTTGTTCTTAATTGTCCGCAAGGAAGCCCCGTCGTTTGCGACCAGTCGAGCAACGAATCCATGCTCTGGAACGACGCGCCTTACACCTGGAGCACGGCGCTCCAAACGGCGGATTTGTATGAGGGTGCCGCTGATTTTGCCCTCAAAGTTAGACCCTGCCCGGGCGGCGGAAACGTGAGTGTCTCATACCTGCTGCTGCTCGACCTCGACAACGACAATTTGCGCGAGACGGCTGTGACGAGCGACAATTTCCCCCCGCCGGGCGTAGTGTATTTTGACAACGCATTCAATCCAAACTACACGGGCGGCGACTTGCTCCAGTTCGACAAGCGCAACCTGCCTGATTCGCTCAAGTTTCGGTTTGCATTGGAAATCACCTACTCGTGGGATACGCTGATTGCTCATTTGCGCATGAAAACGGGGGATATTTTTGTGTCGCCCCGATTGCCGGAAGGCCGTCACCATCTTCTCTGGCGCGTGGAGCAGAATGGTGTCGTGAAATACTGCGAGCACAGTTTCCGCATAAAAGATTGCCAGCCGCCAGACATTGAGTGCCTGACGGCCCTCACCTTAGAGCTCGATGCATCCGGGAAACAAATTGTCTCTTTGGATGAGGTGCTGCTAAGCGCGGAAGACAACCTCACGCCGTCCTTCATGCTGGAGCCATCCATGCGAAAAGCGGGCGATGGCGCGGGATTCCCATTGGACTCTGCGGGACAGCGCGTCGTCAGTCTGACATACAACTGCGCGGAGCGAGGCGAACAGTCGGTGGAAGTGTGGGTGAGAGACCGCCTCGCCAATATATCGCAATGCCAAACCCTCGTCACAGTAGCCGACCCCAGTGGCGTTTGCGACATTCCGCCTGTGTTGTGCGCGCGCACCTTTTGGGGAAGTGACATGGTGCGGCCCGTCCAGTATAAAATGTTGTGGGTGGATACCTCACAACATCTCGTCACGCACATATTGCCTCAAAACTCGTCGAGTTGCGGTGTGCTCACATTTGTGCCGCCGGCCACTGCGTTTTCGCTGGTCGCCGAATGTGACACCAATCCGCTCAATGGCCTTAGCACCTTTGATTTGCTGCTGATATCGCGGCATATCTTGGGCATTCAGCCCTTCACCCAGCCTTGGCAATGGTTGGCTGCCGATGCGAACAAGAGCGGCTCCGTCACCACCTTCGACGTGGTGGAATTGCGGAGGCTCATTCTCGGCATTTACGATAAATTGCCGAACAATACTTCTTGGCGATTTTTTCCGGCAGATTGCGACTTCCCGCCCAATCCCTTCGCCACGCTGTGCTTGCCTCAATACTCTTACAACGCGCTGTCAATCTTGGACTTGCCTGCCGAACTACCGTTCCATGCCGTGAAAACCGGCGACGTGAATGGCTCCGCCAGTCCTGATGCCGCGTCTGCCATGGGGCTGGCCGAAGCACGCGACGAGCCTGCGCGTTTGGTGTTGCCCGACTGGGTATTGGAGGCAGGGGAAACCCGCGATGTCTCTATCCGATTGTCGGGGCTGCACACGTTGTCTGGGTTCCAGTTTGGGTTGTTTTGTGCTCCTGATGCCTTCATCGTGGAGCAGGTGGTTCCGGGATGGTTGACTGGTTTGGATGAAGATGCCTTTGCCCAGCCCTCTCCGGGGACTTTGCATTGCAGTTGGTTCAGCCCAACGCCGCAGCCTGTATTTCCCGACGACGATGTGCTGGTGCTTCGACTGACGGCTTTGCGAACGGCGCGTTTGAGCGAGCATATCACGCTCCAAAAAGAAAGATTGAGCGCCGAGGCATATCATGCCGCCGACGCGACGCGCCAGATAGAATTGTTTTTTGAAAAAGAAAATACTGCGCCGGAGCAGGGTGATGCCATCCTGTTGCCACAGCCTAACCCGACTCGTGGTGGGGCCTCGATTGGCTTGCACTTGCAACGACCTGAACGGGTCTATTTGTTTCTAACTGATGCGGCTGGCCAAACCGTCTTTCGGCAGGAGGCCATGCTCGAAAGCGGCGCTCATTGGCTGGAGATTCCGGCAAATTCCTTACCATCGGAGGGTATTTATTGGTGGCGTGTCGGGTTTGGCGAAAATTACTGGGTGGGCAAACTTGTCAAGTATTGAGCAAGAATCTATATTGCGGCACCATTCTCATCGGCATGGTTGCGACGAGCGAGTGGAAAGGCCCCAAAGTTGTTTCGATTGCTCATTGTAGCCATGCCGATATTCTCAAACCGAATACATCCTGCAATCTCATGAGCAATTTTACTCGCCTAATCGCCGCTTTTCTTTTTTTCTCCCAACATCTTGCCGCGCAATGCCCCGTCGTGTTGGGTTGTCCCACAAACACCGACACCATCTGTATCCTCTCGGACAACAACCCTCAGCTCTGGGCCGGCCCGCAATGGTGGGACCCCGTGCACCAAACCAACAACCTTGCGGAAGGCCCTGCGGATTTGCGCCTTCAAGTGTTGGACACTTGCGGAGGGGCATTCGTTCGCTATTTGCTTTTTCTCGACCTCGACGGCAACGGGTCTTTGGAAACAGTGATAGACAGCGACAGCCCGCCACCCGCGTCCACCGTCCAATTCAACAATGCGGGCAGCCCGGGATACACGGGCGGCACATCGCGTATCTTCGACGTGCGACCGGTGGCACCCGAAGAAAAGTACCAATTCGCTTTGCGGCAAACCCTGCAAGGCGACACGTTGACTGCCGACATTCGTTGGCTTACGGAGGACAAGCCTAATACTTTTCTTGTGCCCGACTTGCCCATTGGGAAACACCGCGTCGTATGGCTCATCGAATCGGGCGGCACTACGGACACTTGCGTCCGCGATATAGTGATACGCGACTGCAAACCGCCAGAAGTGTATTGCCTGATGGGATTGAGCGTGGCCATCATGCCAACGGGTTCGATTACATTGTGGGCATCGGATTTTCTCAACTATTCGATGGATAATGTGACCCCCAGCAACCGCATCGAAATCGGTATTCGCAAATTGGGCGATGGCACTGGTTTCCCCTTGAATGCACAAGGCTATCCAGAGTACCACGTTGTTTTTGATTGCTGTGATTTGGGCACTCAAGGTGTCGAACTATGGGCACGCGACCAGGCCGGCAATGCAAGTTTTTGCATCACCTACATCATTGTGCAGGATAACATGGGTGGTTGCGCTCCTTGTGGCGAATCCTTGACCGTTTGCGCGAAGACTTTTTGGGACGACTCTCTCATTTCGGATGTAGAGTTCAACATAGCAATCGGGGCGACGCAGTTGCTGATGAACTCCATGTCGAATGGATGCGTCACGACCTTGGGCTATTTGCAACCCGGCTCCTCATACACTGTGAGCGCGACCAAGGACCATTTGCCCTTGAACGGGGTGTCCACTTTCGATTTGGTACTGATTTCCAAACACATACTCGGCCTCGAGCCTTTCGACGCGCCGTGGAAAATGCTGGCCGCCGATGTCAACAACAGCGGCTCCATCACCACTTTCGATGTGGTGGAATTGCGCAAATTGATTCTGGGCCTCTACGACAAACTCCCCAACGCGCCCTCTTGGCGCTTCATACCCGATGATTATGTGTTTCCGGTGCCGAGCAATCCATTCGCAGCCACGGTCCCTGCTATCATCAGCGTGAGCAATTTTAACGGCGCATCGCCTGTCGAACACACCTTTCTGGGCTACAAATTGGGCGATGTGAACGGCACTGCCATTCCTTCGGCCATCGCAGCACCCGCCGACGACCGCACGGCCACTTTTGTCACGTTGCACGACCGTGCTTTCGGCGCCGGCGAAACGTTCGACATCGTTTTTCGCACAGAAGAATCTGCCGCTTGGTTGGGCTTCCAGATGGCCATGCGATTCGCTTCCGATGTGCTCATGGTGGAGGGCGTGACCTCCGAAATCTTGAAAAACTTCGACGAGCACGCATGGGCGCAACCCGAACCAGGCTTGCTGCACCTCAGCTGGTTCGATTTGCAACCACAAGCATTGTCGCCCGGAGAGAGCATACTTAACATACGGCTGCGGGCTTTGGCACCCGGTCGGCTGAGCGAGGCTGTGTCGCTCTCCCAACAGCGGCTCCGACCCGAACGATATGCCGACGGGCAACCTACTCGTTCCTTGCAATTGGCCTTCCCTTCACCAACAGCGCACGACCCGAATGCGACGCTCCTTGTGTTTGCGCCACAACCAAATCCCACTTCGGCAGGCGTGCGCATCCCCATGCGTTTGTCGCAAGCTCAATCGGTACAAGTGGAAGTGACCGACCTGTCGGGGAGAGTAATGCATCAGCAGGCCACGACGCTTGATGGCGGCACTCATTGGTTGGACTTGCCCGCGACTGCGTTTCCTTCGGCAGGCGTGTATCTGTGGCGAGTGCGCGTGGGAGAGAAACTCGAATCGGGTAGGGTAGTGCGGCATTGATTGTCAGAGACAATGACATAGGCAGCTACATGACACGAACAGCCATTTTTAGGATGTTTTCTCAGGTCGGGGTGCTATTCCGAGTGGGGTTTGCCTTGTTTGTGATGCTTGGTTTTTCAGCCTTGAAAGAGGCGAGCGCCCAGTTTCCAAATCCAGTGGAATTGAATACTGGAATCAACACTCCGGTTGGTTCGCTAGATGCCAATTGGCTCGTTGCTTATGGCGACACGGCGAAAGCGACAAGTGCGTTCGTCCCGGCGAAAGTGGTGGGCAGATGCGATGCGAGTTGGCCCGCTGGTTCGCCACCCAGTGCCGACTGGATAACCTACGATTTTGGCTCCAACTGCCACCATGTCTCTCAAGGATGCCTCGACCTGTATTTTCAGCGGGAAATCATCTTGCCAGCCACCAATGCTTGCGGCATTCCGGTGGAAGAAAGTTTTTGCCTCAACATGGATTTTCTCGCGGACAACAGCGTGTATCAAGTGACTGTGAATGGTTTCATCAATTTCCAGTACTACAACACGGCGAATCCATACAACTATAATGGTGTGCTGCATTTGCAAAACATCGCGCTTTGCAAGGGCTGGACTGAGGGCGCTAACACCTTGCTCGTGCACACGAGAAGTTGCCCGACTGTTGCCGGGCTGCTGGCCATAGGGAGGCGGAGAAACACCCCGCCAAAGGATTTTTTGGGCGAAAACGTGGTCGTTTGCTCAAACGAACCAGTCACGTTGTCAAGCCCTTTCGACCAAACGATTTGGTTCGACGGCACAGTCGGAAAAACCAAAACTGTCGCAAGTGCGGGTGACTATTGGGCAAAAATCATGGATTCGGAAGGCTGCGAAATCACGGACACCATCACGGTCACATATCCCGTCGAAAGTTTTGTGCCCAACGCCTTCAGCCCCAACGACGACGGAGAAAACGACTGTTTTTCGCCTTTTTTCTCCGAAACAAACTTCGACAAATTCGAGCTCAGTATTTTTGACAGATGGGGCAATTTGGTGTTCCGCACCGAAAATGTCGCCGACTGCTGGGACGGGAAAAGCAAAGGCAAGCCCTGTGCGCCGGGCGTGTACATCTACTTCATTCTCATAAAAAATGGGTCTTGCGACCGGGTGCTGTTGTCGGGCGATTTGACCTTGTTCAAATGAAAGGCTCGTGTTCCCGGCAAAATACTGAAAACGTGTGCTATTGAGGATGTCTTACAAGTCATCTTTGGTGACAGGATTGACAAGATTTGCAGGTTTTTTCCAAAAAAAGTACGCATCCTGTAAATCTTGTCAATCCTTTCAAAATTTATACCTTGATTCGCTAGGATTTGTCAGATGCCCATAAAACACATGAGGTATAGTCAACGCAAATCAGCTCCGTCCGCTTCACTTGGCCGGGCAAGCCCCTGAGTACAGGGTCTGACAAGGTGGTCTTGAACGAACGGTGCTCGCAATCCTTTGAAAATCATACAAATCAATCAAGGAAATCCCTGCCTTGCCAACAGGCAGGTTCAAATCCTCTTTAATCCGGGTATAACAATTGAACTGCGTGGTGGCAAATTTTCCGACATTTCGGGCAGGATATTGAGCGGCGAGCGCCTCCAAGACCACAACACATTCGACCATCCCGAAAAAGTGAAACCAGCGGTTTTCATGCAAGCGGCATTGAAAGAGAATGTGGTGACACTTAAAATGCCATCTTTTTCTGTGGTGGTGTTGAGTGTTCGATAGCAAAAAGGTTTTCTATGCAACTTTCACGACTTTGACAACATCATGAAAATCCTCCACACCCTCCTCTTTCTTCTTTTCCTCCAAGCCCTCTCCGCCCAAGTCAACATCACTGGCTACAACCACGTCGCGCTGGCAGTGAAAGACATTCAAGAAAGCGCCAAGTTCTACGGTGAGTTTCTTGGCCTCGAAAAGGTCGAGGTGCCGGAGCATTTAAAATCAATACGGGCGTGGTTCAAAATCGCACCTGGACAGGAACTGCACCTGCTCGCAGGGCGCACGTTCCCGGTGACGAACAATGACCCGAACCTTGCTCATTTCTCCTTCACCATACCCGATGCCGACCCAGTGGAGGCGTATCTGAAAGAGAAAAACTACCCATACCTTCGCCAAAAGCGATTCGATGGCGCTTCGCAAATCTACATCGCCGACCCGGATGGCTATTTCATCGAACTGAACGAGCCGAAAAGGTAGTAGTGTGCTCTAATGAACGCTTAAACCCCGCGCTTCCAAATTCTTTTGGACATGGCTAAAGGCGCAATCTGCTCAAAATAAGGGATATAAATCAGGAGCATCTGACAAATTCTAGCGAATCAAGGTTTAAAACACCACACCATGACAAAGCCAACCCTCCTTCTCTCCCTGCTCCTCCTTCTGACCCTCCAGTCAAACGCCCAACTCCGCTTCGCCCGCCTCTTCACCGACCACGCCGTGTTGCAGCGCCAAAAACCGATTCCCGTGTGGGGTTGGGCGAATCCGAACGAGCAAGTAACTGTCACCCTCGCCAACCAAACCCAACAGGCGAAGGCCGACAAAAACGGCAAGTGGCAGGTCAAATTCGCTGCGATGGAAGCGGGCGGACCGCTCACGCTCACGGCTGAGACGATTTCCGGCAGGTTGGTGTTTTCCGACCTCCTCATCGGCGACGTGTGGCTCTGCTCTGGCCAGTCGAACATGGAATGGACCGTGTCGCAATCGGCCAATTATGCGGAGGAAAAAAAGAATGCCGACTTCCCGAAAATCCGCCATTTCAAAGTAGAACACAAAGTGTCGCTCTCGCCCGAAGAAGATTTATCATCAGGCAGTTGGGAAGTGGCTTCGGCAGAGAAGGTCGGCGATTTCACCGCCGTCGGCTTTTTTTTCGCAAGAGAAGTTTTTCAAAAAACGGGCGTCCCGATTGGGCTGCTGAATTCCTCTTGGGGCGGCTCGCAAGTGGAAAGCTGGATTAGCAAAGAAGCCATGTGCGGCTCCGATGTGTTGAAAACCTACGGTGAAAACCTGCCAAAAAACTGGGAAGAGGCCGACCTGCATTTGGAACGCAACATCAAGAAAAAACTATTGGGGAATCCCGATGCCAATCCCTCGCTCGACGACGAAAAAAAATACCTCCAACCCGGCTACGACTTTTCCCACTGGCTTAAAGCCAGCCCCATGTGGCAATGGGACTGGAAAGGCATCTGGGCTTGGCGCGGCAACGGATTCATGGCACGGACGGTAGAAATCCCTGCCGAGATGACGAGTCAAATCACCACGCTTGGGCTGGCCGAGCAGTTCAGTTACAACGAAATTTACATCAACGGAAAACTCGCCGCCGCCGGGCTGCTGAAAGGCACGCGCCAGTTTTTGCTCCCCGCGAATATCTGGCGACCCGGCGCAAACAGCCTCATGGTCAAAATGAACAAAACCATTGAGCCTGAGTGGTTCGGCCTTGGACTGATTGGCTCTGAAAACGATTTGTACGTCAGCACGCCCACCCAAAAAATCAGCCTCGCGGGCGACGACTGGCGGCTCATGCCCTCCTTCGCCGAGCCGCACAGCTTCGCCCATTCGAGCAACAACGTCGGCACGGCCATTTACAACGCCATGCTCGCGCCGCTCATCCCCTACGCCATTCGCGGGGCACTCTGGTATCAGGGCGAGACCAACGCTGGCCGCGCCTACGAGTACCGCAAATCCTTCCCGCTCATGATTGAGGACTGGCGCAAACGATGGAACGAGGATTTCCCCTTTTATTTCGTGCAACTTTCCTCCTTCGGCGCCTCGCAAAACAGCAATCAGGGCAGCCCCTGGGCCGAACTCCGCGAAGCCCAAACCATGACCCTCCGACTCCCGAACACGGGCATGGCCGTCACCACCGACATCGGCGACCCGAACGATATTCACCCCCGAAACAAACAAGACGTAGGCAAACGATTGGCTGCCAATGCGTTGAAATTCGTCTATAAACAAAACGTGCTGCACAGCGGCCCCATGTTCGAGTCCGTGCGTTTTGAAAACGACAAGGCGATTTTGTCTTTTAGGCATACCGGCAGTGGCCTCACCGTGAAAGACCAATATGGTTACCTCAAAGGTTTTGAAATAGCGGGCAACGACCGCGTTTTTCACTACGCCAAAGCCGAAATCGAAGGCGACAAAGTCGTGGTGCAGCACCCGCGAGGAATGGTATCCACCTCCGTACGCTACGCTTGGGCGGATGCGCCGGAAGACGCCAACCTGTTCAACGCCGAGGGTTTTCCGGCCTGCCCGTTCCGGACGGATGATTGGGAGGGGGTGACGGTGCGGGTGAAGTTTGAGTGAGAGAGCCTAATTCCAACTTACCATATCCGGCATATCCGCGATGATTTCGTAGAGGTCGCCCTTGTTGTACATCACTTGGCTCCACAACTGGCTGGGCTTGCTTTTGAAGACGTAGTTGGCATCCATCGGTGCCACCACCCATGAGCCGTACTCCATCTCCTCGCCCAGTTGCCCACCCGTCCAGCCGGAATAGCCGACAAAAAAGCGGATGTTTTCAGGCGTGATGAGACCGTTGGTTATCAGAAACTTGAGTTTTTCAAAGTCGCCGCCCCACCACACGCCGTCGGCGATTTTCACGCTCTCATCGAGCAAATCGCCGACGTTGTGGACGTAGTGTAGCGTGTCGGTTTGGACCGGGCCGCCATAAAAAATCTCAGCCTCGAAGGGTGGAAAATCGCTCACCAATTCATTCATCGTCATGTCAATACTTTTGTTCAAAATAAACCCTATGGTGCCCTCATCGTGGTGTTCGCAGAGCAACACGACCGCGCGGCGGAAATAGGGGTCTTGCATGAAGGGTTCGGCCAGCAAGATTTGGCCGCTTTTAATCAATGATTTTGCTGCCATGTTCGGAGTTTCTTAATCGTTCGTCGGGGACGAAAGTAATAGGCAGAAAGTTTTGGTGCAACAGGGGGCGCAATTATTTTGGCACGCGCATCAGAGGCCGTCGGTGGCCACGTCTTTGTTGATTTTCCGAATCAAGCCGCGCAGCACCGCGCCAGCGCCCACTTCCACGAATTCCGTGATGCCGTTGGCTATCATATTCTCGATGGTTTGCGTCCATCGCACGGGTGCGGTAAGTTGTGCCACGAGGTTTTTGCGAATTTCTTCCGGGTCGGTCACGGGTTGTGCGTGCACGTTCTGATAGACCGGACATATAGGGCGGGCAAACTGCGTGGCGTTGATGGCCTGTTCCAGTTCGTCCTGCGCAGGCTGCATCAGGGGTGAGTGAAACGCGCCCCCTACTGGCAGCACCAGCACCCGTTTGGCCCCCGCCTCCGTGAGTTTGTTCACTGCGAGCTCAATGCCTTTGCGCGAGCCGGAAATGACCAACTGGCCGGGCGAGTTGTAATTGGCCGCCACCACCACTTCGCTCTGAATGGCGCCGACCACGCGCTCCACCTCGGCATCCTCCATGCCAAGCACCGCTGCCATGGTGCTGTCCACCAACTCGCAAGCTTTTTGCATGGCAAATGCGCGTTGGCTCACCAAGCGCAGGGCATCCTCGAACGGCAAGGCTCCTGAGGCTGCCAACGCCGTGAATTCGCCCAAAGAGTGGCCTGCCACCGCGTCGGGCCGGAAAGCGCCCCCCGCTATTTTCGCCCGCACGATGCTTTCCAAAAAGACAGCCGGTTGGGTGACCTTGGTTTGGGTCAAATCTTCTTTGGTGCCGTGAAACATGATATCCGTGATGCGCCAGCCCAACAGGTCGTTGGCTTGCTCGAAAAGGTCTTTGGCTTGGGCGTTGGTCTCGTACAGTTCCTTGCCCATGCCTTCAAATTGTGCTCCCTGACCGGGAAAAACGTAAGCTCTCATTGAACGATAAATTGATTTACGGTTTACGATTCACAAAAACAGTTGTTTGAGGGCCGACCAGAGTTGGCCTTTGCGGGTTTTGTCGGGTTGCAGCGCGGACAAGGCATCGGCAAAAAGCCATGTGGCGCCATAAAATGAAAAGGGGGTGTAGGGGCGCATATCCAGCGTGAGGCCGAGTTGCGCGGGCGACAAACCGAAAACCAAAATGTGTTCGGGTTGTTTGTCCTTTATGTCCGTCGAAAATGTGACAGGCTCGCCGACGGGGATTTCAGCAAACAGCGTATCTTTCTCCAAATTTAGGTTGGCAGCCGCCAACACCTTTCCAAGAAACTCCCGGTTGGCGGCACCGTGTAGGGGTTCGGCCAAGGCAAGCACCCATATCCGGCGAGCGAACTGGCCTTTCGACAATTCCGCTGCGCGGCGCTCCGGCGCGATGAAAATCAGGTCGTTTTCAGCAAACATTTCTTTCGTTTTGATGTGGGAACGCGAGAGGTGTCGTGTTCGTTTTTTGAGAAAAAAAAGTATTTTTGCAAAAATAAGTTGCTTTTCGGAAATAAAAATTTTTCAAAAGCCACTTTTTTTTGTTTTTTTGAAATAAAATTTTTTTTGTTTGCCCCAAAGGTACTTAACTTTGTGCTGTCCAATCAAATGCTTTTCACCTTTGTCAATTTCCCACCACTATGGCTGTAAAGTATCCTATCAGTGTGACCCCGGCAACCCGTTCAAAGATTCACGAGGTTGATTTTTCCAACATCCCTTTCGGAAAAGTGATTTCCGACCATGTTTTCATCGTTGACTACGATGGTCAGAACTGGGTCAACCCGCGCATCGAGCCGTATCGCAATCTCGAAATCGCGCCTTCCAACTTGGCGCTCCACTACGGCCAGAGCATCTTTGAGGGCATGAAGGCCACCAAAATCAACGGTGTGCCCGTGCTTTTCAGAGCCGATATGCACGCCCGCAGGCTCAACGTATCTGCCGAACGGATGTGTATGCCCAATATGCCGGAAGACCTCTTCATGCAAGGGCTGAGAATGCTGGTCGAACTTGACAAAGACTGGATACCAGAAGACGACGACCACGCGCTCTACATCCGTCCGTTGATGTTTGCCACCGATGAATACTTCGGCGTGCACGCTTCCGAGACCTATCGTTTCCTCATCTTCACCGGCCCGGTCGGCCCCTACTATCCGAAGCCCGTCAAACTCTGGGTGGAAGAAGTGTTCACTCGTGCGGCGCAGGGCGGTGTTGGAGAGGCCAAATGCGCTGGCAATTACGGCGCTTCGCTGCTCCCGGCCCAACGTGCCAAGAAAAACGGCTATGACCAAGTGATGTGGATGGATGCCGTGGAGAAAAAATATGTGCAAGAAGTGGGCACCATGAACCTCTTTTTTGTGATGGACGGCAAGGTTATCACACCAGCCACCACGGGCACCATCCTGCGGGGGGTCACGCGCGACACCATCATTACCTTGCTCAAAGATTGGGGCTTCACGGTGGAAGACCGCCTCATCAGCATCGCTGAAATCGCGGATGCCTACTGGCGCGGCACCTTGCAAGAGTGCTTCGGCGCTGGCACTGCTGCGGTGGTGAGCCATGTGAGCGACATCACTTGGCGCGACCGCCGGATGGAGTTGCCGCCCGTGGATGCCGAGCACCGCCCCGTCGGCACCAAGCTCAAAAAATATATCAATCGCTTGCGCACGGGCTTGGAGCCAGACAAGTACAATTGGTTGCAATTCTGCGAAAACACGGGCGTGGCTGAATTGGCGATGGATAAGGAACTGGTGACCGTGTGACGAAACAACCTGCTCAATCTCAGACTAAACAATGACAGCCTCGCCCTCTCGGACGGGGCTGTTTTTTTCGATAAGACACCCTTTTGCCAGCACCATTCGCCGGAGGCCTTTGATTTCGTCCGACGAATGCGCAACACGACTAATCAACTTTCCATGAAAAAAGAATGGTTCGCGGAGTGGTTCGACTCTCCCTACTACTATATGCTCTACAAGAGCCGCGACGAACAAGAGGCCCAACAGACTCTCGACAATTTGCTCAAGGCGCTTGACCTGCCGCCGGGGGTGCAGATACTTGACTTGGCTTGTGGCAAAGGCCGTCACAGTCGTTATTTGGCGGCTAAGGGTTTTGTCGTGACGGGTTTGGATATTTCGGATGCAAGCATCACATTCGCCCGCCAATTTGAACACGAACGCCTGACCTTTTACCAGCACGATATGCGGCTTCCGTTCAGAATCAACTTCTATGATGCCATCGTGAATATGTTCACCAGTTTTGGCTATTTTCAGACCGACCACGACCATTTGCTGACTTTGAAAAACGTGCAGCGTGGGCTGAAACCAGGGGGGCTGTTCTTGCTCGACTATTTCAATGCCGATTGGGTGCGGCAACATCTCGTGCGGACGGAAACGAAACGAGTGGATAACATTGATTTTTTGCTAAAAAGAAACATACGGGGAGGGTATGTCTTCAAGACGGTGGAGTTTGTGACGGGTGGGCGCCTGTTTCGGTTTCGTGAGCAGGTGCGCTTGTTTCGGTTGCCTGATTTTGAGGTGCTATTTGCGGAGGCAGGCTTGAAATTGCTGCGCACTTATGGGGGCTACGACTTGGGCGAGTTTGACACAGGCTCGTCGCAGCGCCTGATTCTTATCGCACAAAAACCATTGATGTCTTGATTATGCTTCAAACCCTGCAACACTGGGACGCTGCCGCTTTTCAGTTCGTGAACGCCAGTCTTAGCAATCCGCTCTTCGACGCGGTGCTGCCTTTTTTTCGGGAAAAATGGTTTTGGGCACCGCTTTATCTTTTTCTGGCGGTGTTTGTTTGGCTCAATAGCGGGAAAAAAAAATGGGCTATCATCTTGGGCATGGTGGTGGCCGCTGGGTTGGCTGACCTGACGAGCAGTCGTCTGGTGAAGCAAAATGTGCAGCGCCTGCGTCCGTGCAACGACCCGGCGATGGTGGAGCGCGTGGTTTTGCGCGTTTCCTGCGGTTCGGGCTATAGTTTCACTTCCTCTCACGCGGCCAATCATTTTGCGGTGGCGGTTTTTATCGTCGGCGTGTTTGGGTATGTGCGGCGCTGGGTGCGTCCGGTCGCTTTGGGTTGGGCAACCGCGATTGCTTTTTCTCAGGTATATGTCGGGGTGCATTATCCCGGCGACGTATTGTGCGGCGCGGCATTGGGTGGCCTGACTGGTTGGGCGGTGATGAGGTTGTTCGTGAAGCGAGTGAGGGTGGTTGAGAAGGGGGCATCGTAATGCGCTCTGCATACCCTCACCGAGCCACCACTACCTTCCTGCTGCCCAAGAAGCGCCCGTCGTGCCACAGTTCCAGCCAGTAGAAGCCCGGCGACAAATCTCGCGCCTGTACGCGCAGACCTTGCGTGGCAACCACGGGAGTGCCCTGCGCGTTGCGCAACACGGTACGCAACGTCCCTTCGGCGCTCAGGCATTCGGGGCAATCCACCCAGATGAAGTCGCGGGCGGGATTGGGGCGAATGCTCCAAGCGGGCGAGTGGTCGGGCTGCGCGATGGAGGTGCCGAGTTGTACCAGCACGGTTTCCACGATTTGGCAGCCTGTGGCGGGTGTGATGGTGACGCTATATGTGCCGGGTTGGGCGACGTTGATGGTCGGCGAGGTCTCGCCTGATGACCAGATGTAGGAGGCGTTGGGGATGGTGGCATTTAGCGTGATATTTTGGCCGGGCGGCAATTTGACGACTTGTCCGAGGTCAACGGAGGCGGAGAGCGAGCCGTCGTCGTGCCATTGTTGCAGTTGTTCGATGTTGGGTTTCACCAAGCCAAAAATATCGGGGCAGGGGTGGGGGATGTCGGGGTGCAGCAAAAAGGCCATTCTGACATTGAAAGTGTTGCTTTTAGCAAAGTCGAAAGGACCATGAGAGGCGAATAAAATGTTTTTCAAAGCAGGGGAATCCACCGTGCACAGCGACCACTCTTCTGGGTTGGCGGGGTTGCCCGGGAAAATATGGTTTGCGATATCCGTGCTGTTGGGGTTGTAGCCCAAGTCGCCGTAAGTCAGCGGCGCCCCCGTCCGCCATTTGCCTTGCAAAACTTGGTACAACTCATTTGGATGAATGGGAGGCAACCCTTGAAAGGCTGGCATGAGGTATGTGTTGGCGTGATTGATTTTTCGATTCAGAAAAGTAACCGACTGCACGGGTATTTGAGTGCCAAAAGTTTTTTCCCCAACTTTACATGGCGCATCATCTGCATACTGATTATAGACATAATAACTGTTGAAGTCAGGAATTGTCCCGACGAAATCATCTTCTTTGGTGCAGCCCAACTGGAAATGGGTGTAAAACCCCATGTAAGCATCTTGATAGTCTTTATCGGAGCGATTCGTCACGTCAACATCAAGGAATATCGCTCTGTCAATTATGCCATTTTGAGGGCAGTCGTATGCAAACGCCGAAAAAAGCAGGTCCATCACAAAGGGTGGGGTATGGCTGAAAGTGTGAGGCAAGCTATCTGTCATCACCCACCAAGCCATCTGGTCGCCTTTGATGAGCGGGTAATCGCCGTCGTACACGTTGTAGATGCCGTCGCTGTTGACATCCACGAATGGGGCGGGAAACTCGTTCGGGTTGGTCGTTACCTCGGTGAAATCCAGATTGTATTTTAGGTTTGGATTGCCTTTGGCGGGCCAAGTGAGCATATCATAAGGCACAAACTCGTCTATGGTGTTGTCTTTTGCAAAATCGCGGCGGAGGCTCGCGATTTCCTCGCGGTTTACTGTCCACACTCTGTTGAAATCTCTTCTTTCCGCGTACGCGGTGCCGGGTCGGAAGTCGTTGTTGTCTGAAAAACTGTAAGTGTCGGCAGCCAAATGCAGTGTATTGTCGGAGGTGTAGCCGCCGATATGTGGCGAACAAGTAAAAATAGTGGCAATGCCGCTATCGGCGATTGAGACAAAACGGCCATCGTTGCCATCGAAAAACAAGGACGTTTTGGGCAAAAAATCGGCCTGAACATAGTTGGTTTTGATGGTACGGCCTCTCAAATTGAGCAATGTCGTGGGAGCCGTTTCGCCTAAGGCATCAGTCTTGATAAGGTATTGTCCTCGATTATGTGCCATATTGCTCAATCCGGCTATTATGAATCCACCATCAGCTGCTGCCACCACACCGATGCCTCTGCCTGTACCATATTCTTTTTTCCAAATAGGCTGCCCGGCTCCATCAAATTTTAGTAGGCACATTTCATTGTTTTCTGAAATGCCCGTGACAACAAGTTCTCCATCGGATGTGCTGATTATGTCGTAATAGTCCATATCGGAAGTGCCCGACGACCAGATAGCCGTACCATCAAGTGCGAGTCTGACAATGCCTGCCTTATCGTCGAGACGGCGACCGCAGCCTATCCAACCATCACTCACCGCCTTGAGACCTCACAAAGCCATGCCGAGATTCTTGGCCCACACTATGCCGCCATCCGCGTCAAACGCAGTGACAACACCCGATTCATCGGATAGAATCAAAAGACCGTTGTGCGACAATGCGGCTGTCACGGGCAAATTCAGCGGTCTTGCCCATTCTTCCACAAAACCGCTGCTTTCTGAGTACCTGATTTTGCGATAAAAACTTTGTCCAACCACCACTATTGCACTATCGTCAGAGTCCACTATATGCAGTCGGTTCCAATTATTGATTTCAGTCAGCGTGTCGGCGAACGTGCGTTCATTGACTATGCCGACTCCTGGCCTATACGCCGCTACTGTGAATTCTGGTTGAGAGGGAATGTTATACCGAAGTATCCAAAAATAAGGATGCCCGGTCGAGGCATCATGTTTTTTCCGAACATCCATCCAAATAGGAGAAGTAGCATCCTGACTGACAAAACCCGTGATAGTTCCTTGCGGGTCGTATTGGACAAAATTGCGCTGGCTGCTAAAAAAATAGTGTTCGCCGTCAGTGTGGAAGCGCATGAAACCGAGCGAGACCTCAGCGGAATTCATCTTTTTTTTCCAGACATTCTGCCCCAACAGATTGCCAAATGCCCAACACAAAAAAACCGAGAGTAGGATTGTTTTTTTCATAACCGGAGATTTTTTGCCCAAGTATACTCCCCCCGAAGCCCGTTGTGCAACCCATTTTTTTCCAAAAGTCAGGTTTCAAAGAGGTGGGTCTCGTTGTGTCGCTCGCAGATTTTATGTGATTGAATTGTGCAGATTGCCTGTGAACGGCAGCACGGTGTAGGCTGTCAAAACAGGCGCTGCCCTACTCAGCCCGCCCAAGCCGGCTTCCCTTGCCCTCCAACCAATCCACATACTCCACCGACCCCAATCGAAACTTGAAGGGGACCGCCCCTCGTTTGGCCACGTCGTGTTCGATGCGGCAGAAAAACGGCAGCTGCTCAGCCGACCAACGCGGCAGAAATATGGGCGACCCCACGCCTTCGGTTTGATGGCTCTTCGCATATCTCGACGGCAGCCTTTCCATGCTAAGGCGATATGCTCCCATTGGCGTGTAGGTTGCTTCTCGCAGTGGAAACAAGTTTTTTTCGCCTAAAAAGGATTGGCTCATCCCCGTCTGACTCAAAAAGAGCAACACGCCAATCGCCCAGCCTTCCAACTTTCTAATTTTTTTTGCTGCCTTCATACAATTCAAATTTTTGAAAACTGCACTCCAACGCGCCGTTGAGCAAAGTGATTTTGCGACTGGGCCGCAACCCGACGTGTTTCAGCGCGTCGCGGTTCGACGAAATCAACCACGCATTCCAGCCTGCCCAGTGCCGCTTCAGTCGGTCGCCGATGCTTGCGTAAAAAGCCGCGATATCTTCCATCTTCAGGCGCTCGTCGTAAGGCGGATTGGCGATAAGGGTGCCTTGCGCCTCAGGTGGCATCAATTTCTCGAATGGCGTTTTTTCCACCCGCACCACGCTTTCCAGCCCTGCGGACATGGCGTTGATGGCTGTTGCGTTGCGGGCACGCGCATCCTTGTCGGAAGCCCAGATGGGGAACTCAAACGCCTGCACGCGGCCATCGGCCTCTTTCTTGACTGTTTCCCAGAGTTTCCGATTGAAATCCGGCCATTTGAAAAAGCCGAACACTTCGCGCTTGTGCTGGGGTGGGGTATGGGTGGCTATCATGGCCGCCTCGATGGGCAGGGTGCCGCTGCCGCACATGGGGTCAACGAAAGCCCCCACGCCGTCCCAGCCAGAGAGCAATACCATGCCGGCTGCCAGCACCTCGTTGAGCGGAGCCTCCACCGTGTCGCGGCGGTAGTTGCGACGGTGCAGCGAGTCGCCGCTGGCATCGAGCGAGATGTCGCAATGGGTGCCTTGTATGTGCACATTGACGCGCAAGGTTGGGGCCACGGTGTTCACGTTGGGGCGGCGGTTGTATCGGTCCCTGAACTGGTCCACAATGGCATCCTTGGTGAGCAACCCGACGTACTGAGAATGGCGAAACGCCTCGCCTTGTGTCACGGCATCCACGGCCAATGTGTCGTCCACACGCATGAAGTCCGACCAGTCAATTTCACGAATGGCCTCGTAGTAATGGCGCTCGTTGTAGGCCGGGAAAGCGTGTATGGGCACCAAAATTCGCAAAGCGGTGCGGAGTTCATAGTTGGCGCGATAGAGCGTGCGCAGGTCGCCGTCGAAAGCAACCCCTCTCTTGAGGGGTCTGATACCATTGGCACCGATGGCGCGGAGCTCGTCGGCAAGCACGGGTTCGAGGTTGGCGAGTGTTTTGGCGATGTATTGTTGCATGGGTACGTGAAGGCTTGCGAATCAGTCAAGGCGAACTTTTCATAGGTTTGCAAAAAAATAACGCGATATGAAACGCCTTCCTTTTCTCCTTTGCGCAGTCCTGTTTTTTTCCTGCAAAGAAACCGCTCCTTCCGACAAAGAAAAAATCGAGCGCGTGCCAACTGACACCGTTGCTCCCGAATCAACATTGGCCGCCTTGGGCATCACGCTGCCCACGCCCTCCGCGCCAGTGGCGAACTACGTTAAATGTGTGCGCACGGGCAACCTGCTTTTCCTCGCTGGCGCAGGGCCGATGAAAGATGGCCAATACATCACTGGCAGGCTGGGGGCCGACTTGAGCATCGAACAGGGATATCAAGCGGCCCGTCTAACGGCCATCAATCAATTGGCTGTGCTTAAGGTCGAATTGGGCGACCTGCGCAAGGTTAGGCGTGTGGTGAAAGTGCTGGGCATGGTGCAATGCACCCCCGATTTCACTAACCAACCCGAAGTGGTCAATGGTTTTTCCGACCTCATGGTGGAGGTGTTCGGCGAGCGCGGCAAACACGCCCGCTCGGCGGTGGGTATGTCAGCCCTGCCGCGTGGCATGGCAGTGGAAGTGGAATTGGTGGTGGAGGTGGGGAAATGAATTTACTGTTTCACGACCCTCCCTGCGCCCACCTGTCGGCTGTCAGCGGCGAGTAATACCCAAAAATACACCCCTGCCGCCCATCCGTCCGTCCGCACCGCCACGCGCCCGGACGCGCCCTGCAAGCGCGTCTCGTGGACGACGCGCCCGTACAGGTCGGTGAGGATGAGCCGGCTCTCGCCCCTTGCCTGCGGCAGGCTGTACGAGAGGGTGAGCTCATCGGTGGCGGGGTTGGGCCACACCTGCACCGTGTTTTTTCCACTCACGGGCGGAAAGTTGTTCACGCTCACCGTGGCCGTGCACGGCACGCCGGGGTTGTCGAGCGGTCCGAGGCGGTAGTTGGGGAAAGAAGGCATGGAAGCCCCGGTGGGGGTCTGGAATTTGACCCCGCGCTGCTCCACGTTGCAGGTTAGGCCCGGCTCGTCCGGATTGTGGATGACGTGGTAGTAGCGGGTGTCGCCGCCCGCCATGACGTATATTTTGCAATCCGGCCCTAGCTGACATTGCCAGAACATGGTAGGAAATGGGTTCGCAAAGCCATCCCATTCTGCCACCGTAATTTGTGAAGAACTAATATCCGAAGCCCATAGGTCCATTTGGAACAATAGTTTCCTACAAGAGAGATACAAGTAACGATTATTGGGGGAAATGGCACAGCCTATTTCGCCAATTAATTGGTCTCCATAATTAAAGGGTATCGTATCAAATTGTGTAAAAACACCCGCCTCTCGGTCAAAAGAATAGACCATGACAGGATTGTAGCGATAGGTGCGGTATAATTTGCTGCCGTCCGGCGAAAAGACCATTTGGCCAAACCCTTCTCCCTCCGGATTCGGGAGAATGCCTATTGTTTGCTGAAAGGTGTCCACAACTCCCTGACTCGTGAACTTGAAGATGTAAAACTGGTTGCTGTTCCGCCGGGGCGTAACCAACCACCAGTCCTTGCCGTTGGCATGCTTCACGGCGGCTATCTCGCCCCGAGCCAGTGTGTCCGACATGAACACTGCGTTTTTCTCGACTACCTTGCCCTTACCGCTGTTTTGATGCATATCAACTTTCGTATAGTAAAATTTGTCACGGATGGCATCAGTAGGGTTGAATAAAAGGGTGAAGCGCTTGTGGAATAAGTAGTATACACCGCTTGAATCGGGCACGGGTAGTATGAGCGAGTTTGCCGGGCCTCCCGCATAACCATCATTATATTGGTCGCACCACAATGTGTGCGCATTTCCTGGGTTGATACCCTCACCGTTTTCCAAAATTGCATCATCTGCACCTGCTATAACACAGCCGTTGGTGTAAAATAGCAGATTGCCGGCCGAATCGCAGACGCTCGAATTGGTCGTGTACATATTGTGGTCACGGTAGCGGTAGCTCGCTTTGGGTGGGTTGAAATTGAAGTCTAAAAGACCTCCGCCGTGGGTCGTGTCTATCAATTGATTGTCATCACCCATTATCCAGATATAATCTTCTTTCTGTGCATTTCAGGGGGTACACATTTTAGTCTAAAGAAAACAGGAGTAGTTCTTTGACAAACGGAAAAGAAAACAGAAGGGGAGTTTTGTGGCTTCTGACACAACAATCCCCCCCTTCCTTATGCGCAAAAGCGCCTACAAAGATATTGTGGATTTTCTGGCAAAGACCAGTGAAGTTGCACCCCGAGGCAACCACCTGCGCCGCCTTCAGACGATGGCGAGCCTCGTCCACGGCTGCATGAAGAGCAAGTCGTGCGCGGTGGAGGGCATGAGCCAGCCCCGGCACGGCGAGGGTACGGGCAACAAGAACAGCCTGCTGCAAGAGGCGAAGCGCTGGCTTGGGAACAAATGGGTGGACTGGCAGTTGTTCTTCCTGCCGTTGGCGAAACGCTTTTTGGGCATGGCGGCCAAGGGGGGCGAGTTGGTTTTCGTCATCGATGGCAGCCAAACGGGCACCAAGCACAGCAGCCTGATGCTCTCGGTTTTGTGCGGGGGCTTTGCCCTGCCGCTCGTTTGGCTGGTCAAGGAGGGGGAAAAGGGGCACTTTCCCGAACAAATGCACTTGGACCTGCTGCACACGCTGCTGCCCATAGTACCCGAGGGTTGCCGCAAGGTACTCTTGGGCGACGGCGAGTTCGACGGGCAGCAATTGCGCCGATGGTGCGCCGACCAGCACTGGGAGTTTGTCCTGCGCACTTCCTGCGACCGGGTGGTGGACTGTGGCGGCGAAACGGCGCGCATGGATGCCCTGTCGCCCGCCAAGGGCGAGCGGGCGGTGTTTGTGCCCGATGCCGTGGACGGCATCAACGCCGTGTGCTGGCACGAAAAAGGCTTCGACAAACCTATTTTCCTGCTCACCAACATGGATGTGGGAGACATGGCCTGCTCTTACTACCGAAAGCGGTTCAAGATAGAGACCATGTTCAAAAACCTCAAATCAAAGGGGTTTCAACTCCACAAGACCCAAATCAAGGATGCCGACAGAATCGCCAAACTGATCTTGATCGTCGCCACGGCGTTTGTCCTGACCTTTTGCCTGGGCTGTTTCGTCAAACACTATTGCCCCGTCGGCAAACTCAAAACATTCCTCCGAAAGGACAAAATCGAAAAAATGGGGCCTATCCATCTGGCCCAAAAGTGTTGGGACGAAGCCTTTCACATCGCCTTAGATTTCTTTTCCGATTTGTCAAAGAACTTTGACTGGGTTTTTACTTGAAAAAATGTGTACCCCCTGAAATCTGTGCAAAAAGTGTCAAGTTAAAGATACAAAACAGGTAAAAAAATAACAGTTTCATGCTCAAAATAGCAAATAGTAATCCAGCCTTGGAACGGAAGTTTCAAGGCTGGATTAACCCGTGAAAAATTAGAGTATGTTTTAAAATTGGGGTGTAGAAAAATGCGAAAAAGAAAAAAGGCATAAAAAGGGAATCGGCGCGTAACTTTTGGTTGCAAAATCTAAAGTTATGGCTAAAAAATCTCTCGCCTTTCGGCGCAAAAAATTCAGCGAACTGACCGATTCCCAGTGGCAATGTATCGAGGATTTGGTTGACGAGGGGCATCGCAAGCGGAAAAATTCTCTTCGAGCGGTGTTGAACGCCATTATGAAAGTGAATTTCACCGGCATGCAATGGCGGGAACTGGACGAAAAATATCCGCCTTGGCAATCGGTCTATTATTATTTCAGAAAGTGGCAAAAAGATGGCGCTTTCAAATTGATTTTGAGGCGTTTGCGCCAGAAGATGCGTGTGCAACTGGGGCACCAGGCCGAGCCTTCAATGGCGGCAGTTGACAGTCAAAGCGTCAAAAAAGGCCCTTTGGTCAGCCAAGAAACCGGCATCGACGGCGCCAAAAACATCAACGGGCGCAAAAGACACTTCGCGGTGGACGCCATCGGGCTGCCTTTGGCTATTCACGTCACCGCCGCCAACGTCAACGACGGAATGGCCGGCTTTGATTTGCTCTGGCAAATGGACGAAGCGTCCAAACGCCTGTCGCTCATCCGCGCCGACCATGCCTACCAAGGGGAGTTCCAACTGGCTGCTTCCTACTACAAATGGCAGGTGGAAATCTCCCAAAAGCCCGAAAGCCAAAAAGGATTCGTCCCTCAAAAAGGACGCTGGCAGGTCGAACGTTCTTTCGCTTGGCTCAACTTCTTCCGAAGACTTGATAAAGACCACGAAAAAACTGTCCATTCGGCCATCGCTTTTAATCAATTGGCTTTTATCGTCATCATTTTGGCAAATCTAAACTCCTGAATTTTAAAACATACTCTAATAGGACTGCCCGGTTTGCGGATCTGTTAGTATCTCATTGAGATGACCAAGGCCAAATGCGTGTAAAATCTCATGCGCAAGCGTTTTTGCAGTATTTACATAATTTTCTTGATTTCTTACCACCACTACATGCGAACTCCCCAATACCCCTGGCTGGCAAATTGATACACCCGTATTGCAGTCACTGTGAAAACCGTCTATACCAAGGCTTTGGCCCGTAAACAATACCATCATGTCTTTTGAGATGCATCGCTTAGTAGGAGAATTCCAGTAATTCCGAATGTTTATAGCCCATTCATTAGTATTACTACCTGTATTCCACGAGTTAGGAGCGATATCAACGGTGAAATTCACATGATTAAAAACTACATCGTAGCCTTGAAATAAAAATCTATCTGTCAAGCCTATAGACTGAGGTTGACCAATGCCCCAAGCCATCGAGTAGAAAATGTTAATGGCTTTTTGCCTTGCTATGGCTATATTACCTTGATGGGCTGTGACAAATGCCTCATCAATCATTAATACTGCTTCTATCTTTGCTGAAAGACAACTTTTTGGTGTTCCAGAATGGAAATAGTAGCAATTTGAGGCATTTTGAGACCACAATACATTACAAAACGAAGAGACCGCAACTAAGAAGAAGACATTATAGCCCCGTGCATATTTAAAGGAACGAGACGGATGATTTAGTGAAAAAAGAGCGGATGAGTTCGGGGTCATCAGCGATTTCGTGAAGTGCATATTCTACGGCAGTTTGCAAATCGTCCAAATTGAGAAAAATCCGGTTTTTGAGTTTGTGGCACTTGAGGTAATCCCAAAGTAATTCTATGGCATTTAGTTGTGGGCAATAAGGTGGTAGTGCTTCGAGGTGTATTATACCGGGGTTGTGTTGCAAAAAATCTTTTACCGGCTGACCCTTATGAATTGAAGCACCATCCCATACGACCAGCATTTTGGTGTTCGTCAGTTCTTCGGTGCTCAACCAAGTGAAAAACTCCTCAAAATCTTCAGCCTTGAAAGGGAGGCGTTGGATTTGCCAGCACAAATCACCCCGGGTTGAAATCATGCCGAACAGATTCAGATGCTCGCGGCTTTTGAATTCTTGAAGCACCGGAGTCTGGCCCTTGGGGGCCCAAGTTTTGGCGCAAAAGGGCAGCAAGCAAACCCCACACTCATCGGCATGAAACAATACGCGGTTTTCCGCTTCACTTTTTTTTAATGCGACCTATGTCCTCTGCATACCACTTCTGCACCCGCTCTTCCGAACGCTGGCGAGCCTGTTTGGAAGGCCGTTGCAGCGACCATCCGACCTTTTTCAGCAACCGCCCCACATGGGATGGGTCATACTTTACCCCAAAAAGTCGCTCAATCACAACACCAACGCGACCCCGCGTCCATATTTCCCCTTCAAATCCCTGCGCTGTACAACCCTTGTTCAACTCTTCCACCAGGCGCCGCAGGTCTTCGGTTCCTAATTTGCTCTGGGTTCCGCCCGGCGGAAGGCTCTTGTACCAAGCAGGATTGTCTGCATCGTATCGCGCAAGCCATCGTGACAACGTTGATTTGGGTATCCCCAAACTGGACATGATGTCTTGGCGGTTCTTACCTGAACGGAACATCTCTACCGCTCGCAGGCGCATCCCTTCATACGAAACTGAACTTAAACGTTTTTTCATGCTCAAAATGAAGCAAAGATACGCTCTTTGTTCCTTTAAAAATGCACGGGGCTATAAATCTAGCGAGCTGAGGCGAGAGGCGAGATAACTGATTGTTGCATCTTAAAAAAGTATTTAGATTGTGGACAAAAAGGTCAAGAGGAATGCATCAAAGTTATCCGTCTGTTCCGCAAAGTTCCCAATCATTTTTTGTTAAATGTGTGAGTACGCCCTTTTTCAGGGTGAACGGTAGGGTTTTGAGAGAAAACGGTAGGGCGGCAAAATGAAAAAAGCGTCACCGGTACCAGTTTCGAGCGCCGCTGTCGAGGTTGCCGCTCAATCGAAAATCGGGGTTGTGTCAAAAATACCAGAGGGAATTTTGACACAACCCAAAATTGCAATCGAATCAATCGAATGCCATCACTGAGCATTCACCACCACCCTCTCCGGCTTGCTCCACACCCGCTGGTCGTTCGTGTAGTACAAAAACGCCTGGCTTGCTGGTGCCTCGAAAGTGCCTGCCACATCCGCTCGGAGGTCGAGGTGAAGGGTGCGGGTTTCGTTCGCGCCGATTTTTTCAAAATGGAACACCGCAAAGCCGTCCCACAATTCATAGAAATCGCATTGCTTTTCGTCCACGATTTTTTTCAACTGCCAGGGCTGGAGCGTGAGGCCGGCGGGAATGCCCAGCACGAGCATCGGCGAGGCTTGGGGTTGTGCGGTTTCGTTTTTCAGCGAGGCAGTAAGTCGCACCGTTTCGCCGATTTTGGCGGTGTTTTGCCCCAAATTTGTTTGGAAGGAAATGGGGCAATCTTTCGCGTTGCGCGGCTGCCGCGAGGCGTATTTTATTTCCAAATCAAACGGAATCGCGGCTTTTGAATTTTCAAAAAACACCTCCACGCGCGGGTTGTTGGAAGTGAAAAATTGCTCTAAGTTTTTGATTTCCAAACGTTTCGCATCGCAGGTCGAATAGGGTTGCTCTGCCACGCGCCGACCATCCACCTGCACGACGAGGCTGCCGTCTGCCGCCGACTGGTTGCCGATTTTGGCATACTCGACGAGGGCTTTCAGTGCCAGCACCGTGCTTTGGGTGCTGCCGTAGCCGTACTCGGTTTTGGATTGAATAAGGTAGTCTATCGCTTTTTGCAGGGCGGCGCTTGTCTCGCCGGATTTCATCAGGGCGAGTGCGGCGAGCGCAGTTGTTTCGATTTGAAAACAGTTGCCATAGGCATGGAACACGGAATGTGAAGTACCGGTCCAAGAGCCGTCGGCGGCTTGTTTGTCAAGTAGTTGTGTCAAAAGCACCTTGCCCTGTTTGTCTTTTGCCGCGAGCAAAGCATTGGCAAGCAGGGCCAATTGGTAGGGATCGCCACTTTTTTCCGCCTGCTGGCGGGCGTGTTCGATTTCGGCGGCGAATTGTTTTCCGTAACCAGCCTCGGCCACAGCCCAAGCGATGTAGGCATCCAGCACGCCGTCTTTTTTCCAGCCGTGCAGGCTTTGGGGGTTTACTTGCCAACTGCCCTTCCCGTCCCGGCGGCTGAGCATCCATGCTACCGTCCTGTCTATCATCTTTTTGTCCACCGCAAACACCTTTGCCATGTCGGTGAATTCGAGGATGCCGTAGGCCGTCAGCCCCTCATGTGCCGGGTCGCGGCCATACCAATCGAAGCCGCCGGATTTGCATTCGTAGGCCGTCAGTTTTTTGTAGCCGTCTTCGAGCAGGGTCATGGCGCGGCTTTCCACCTCGGGTTTGGCGGTGCCGGTTTGGCGCAGGAGGTCGAGTACGAGCAGGTTGGGGTAGTTGCTGCTGCTCACCTGCTCGAAACATCCTGATGGCTGGCGCAGCATCCGCTCCATACCTTTCAGCACGTCTTCGAGGGCGTTGGGATAGGCCGTGAGCGTGGCCGACACGGTGCCTTCTACCGGCTCGTGCAATCGGATGTTGAAAGCATTTTGGGCGGCGTTGCCAGAAGCGATTTGCTTGACTGGGAATCCCCGGTCAAGGGTGCGGACGGTGGTCTCGAATGCGTCCAACACGTTCTCGTCCGCAGAGAATTTTATGCTAACAGTTTGATTTTCTATTTTTTGCAAACCAATTACATACTCGGCAGTGATGGTTTTTGTTTCGCCGGGAGCGAGTTGGGCGTTTGCTGGAATTTCGTTTTTGGGAGAAAAATGTTCGGGAACGGCTACATTTAAATACCCGCCCGCCGCATAATTTGTCTTGTTTGAAATGGCGATTTGCAATTGCAACACATCGCCCGAAATGACAGAGGCGGGGACTTTCACGGCGATGCTGAGGGGTTTTTGAACAAAAAACTTTTGCTCCGTGCGGCCAACTTGTCCTTGATTGCCAATGCCTTCCAGCGTGGCGCGGAAGTTCGTGATGGCATCGGAGGTAAAGAATTCGACTTCGGCCTCGCCTTTTTTGTCGGTTTGGATATTCGGATTCCAGTAAAGGGTGCTACGGAAATCGCTGCGCTGTGCGGGCTGTTTTTGCGATTCGTACTTGGGCGCGTAGAAAGTACGCGCACGGCTGAAAGTTTGATTGCGATAGCGCCCCATGCTCATGGGTTTTTCTTCTTTTGCCCATGTGCTTCTTTTGGCGTAGGAGCGCGGTTGCAATTGGCTGCTGCTAAAGGCTTGGCCGCTTGCTGTTTTGTCAGGCTCGGTGAGCGGGATTTTAAAGTTGGTGACGGTAACTTCATTCATTGGCGCTTCCCCAGCCATGTTCGCTGGCGTGCCGCCCCTCATGATTTTCATTTCGTCATCCAATGCTGGTGGTGGCGCACCTGTCACCCGAACGCCGTCTATGTAATACTCCGTCGCATCAGAGCGCGAGCTTTTGATTTTTATGTCATCGTCATCTTTAGAAGTTGTTCCTGCGGTAGTAGCGACGATGGCGTTCATGCTTCTGGTGGGCAGGCTGCGGATTTGCTCGGAAGTAAGTGCGCCGCCGGATACGGTTTGGTCTTGTTTGATGAGGGGAACTTTGTAGGCAGCGACTTCCACCGCATTCAGCACCATGCTATTGCTCATCGCATCGTCCAAGAAAGTGATTTGACCGGCCAAAACTTTCACCCCGGTCGTCTTTTGCGTAGTGTAGCCGGTGTAGGAAATTTCCACGTTGTAGGTGCCGGGGTTGAGCGGTTTCACATGGTAAATGCCGTCGTAGTCGGTAATAGTGCCGCGCACCAACTCATTGCCTTTCAATACTTTCACCGTCGCGCCGATGAGCGGCTCTCCCGTGTCGTCCAGTATTCTTCCCTGCAAAAGAGCGCTCGCCGTGGGGGCTGGTATGCGGCGTATTTTTGCGGGGGCGACGTGGCTGCCACCTTTTTCGGACAACGCATAATTCGAGCCGTACTCATAGATTGGATAATACACGTCGCGCCCGAAGAGCAGGTGCGTATATTTTTCGATGTCCACATTTTTGAACGAAAAACAGCCCTCCAAGTCGGTTGTCGTGCTGGGGCCATTAGGGTGGAGGGAGAGTTTTGCTTGCGCGAGCGGCTTGCCATTTTTGCGAAACAACTGACCTTCTACCACTGTGCGCTCGCCCGGCTGCTGAAATGCAACGGGTTGCGCCTCCTGAACTTCCTTCCAATCAAAACGTCGCCAACCCTGCGTCATCAGCAGGTAATCAAGCGCCTGTTCGGACTTGGGTTCGGCAGGGTCGAAATAGAAATTCGGCTCCTCGATGTTGCCTTTCACGTCTTGTTCGAGCAGGAGGCTGGCGAGCAGATGGCCCTGTTTGTCGTTGGCGAAAGTGAGTTGATTTTCGTCGGCGACGGCGAGGGAGAATTTGCCCTGCACGGGTCGCCCGGCATGGTCTGCCACGCGGATTTTCATCTTTACCTGTTCGCGGGGGAGGTATTTTTCCTTGTCGGGTCGGAGTTCGATTTTCAGCCTCCGGTCGCGGTTCACAAAAGCGAGGCGTTCGGCCTGTTCATTTTTGTGATGGTCAAACAAAGTGAAACGCACGATGCCGATGGGCAGGTCTTTTGTGGGAACGACGACCTTTCCAGCCGTCGCTTTTGCTAGGTTTATTTCTTTGAAAAAGAACAGCTTATCTTGACTTTGGCCGACCAAATAGACCTTGCCGGGCTGGTTGGCGGCGACTTCAAAAGTCAGGCTCCCGGCGTTGCGCTCCTGAAGGCGCAGGGCGTATCCCGTGGTTTGAATTTCGGGCAGCGCAAAAGTTTTTTCCGAAGAAAAAGGCTTGGTCAGTCGCGCTTCGTAATGCTCGCCGGGCTGCGGCACGAAGTCGAACGCGCCCATGCCGTCGTGGTAACTGCTAAATGCGGCAACTTGCTCGCCCCGGCTGTTCAGCACCGTGCCTTCCACGTCGGCGGGTTTGCCAAATTCGTTGACGGCCTTGAATGCCATGCGGCACGGCAGGCTGGCGATGGCGTCGCCGCCTTCGGGGAAAAATTGGAGGTCAATCTTGTTCAGCACGAGCGGAATCGCCCGCGATATGGCCTCCGTTTGGCCGCCGTGTTCGATTTGGATATTGAGTAAACCGTCGGCAGTTTCTATGTTGGATGGCAACTGAAAACGGACGTAGGCACGGCCATTCGCGTCGGTCCGGGCATCTCCGTTGGTGAATTGTTGCCCGCCGACAGCGGCGGTAAAGCGCAACTTTTGGTTGGCAAGTGGCTTATTGTCAAGGCTGTGCGCGTCGAATCGGGCAATCGCCACGTCGCTGGGGCCAAAGGCTTTTCGCTCGAATTCGAGTTTGAGGTTGAGGTTGGGCAGCACCACTTTTTGGAGCGTGACGCTGCGCTCGAACACCTCGCTCGTGTTTTGCATCCAACGGGTGTAGGCCTTGATTTTGTAAAGGCCGCCGGGCAGGTCTTTTGAAAATTCAAAATCGCCTGCCGCCGTGCCGTCGAAGGCGAGGTAGGTTTTTTTCTGCAAAACGGCACCGCGCGAGTCGAGCAGTTCGACGTGCAGAATTTGACTTTGCAAGGAGGGCATGAGGTCGCCCGCGTTGCGGATGTAAGCACCGAACCAGATGGTTTCTCCGGGTTGATACAGGGTGCGGTCGAGGTGGAGGTAGATTTTTTCGGGGGCGGTTTCTTTCTGGCGGCGCTCAAGGTTGGCTTTCAAGTCTTTGAAAACGAGCGAGTCGCCAAAGACGAAGGGTTGGCGCTGTGCGTCAGAAATGGCGAAAAATGTGAGTGGGAGGTTTGGCTGGGTGCGGTAGTCCGCAGGGGAGAGGCTTGCTGAAAGCAGAGCCAAAAGTAGCATCGTGATTGGGTGTAGCATATCGAGGAAGATTTTTCAGGTCAGATGCGAGCCGCGAATAAAATTGCACAAATTACACCTTGATTTGTTAGGATTTGTGAGATGACCATGATTGATACCCCTGATTTTGAACAGATTGCGCTTTTAGCCATGCGCAGAACTTGACGGCGCGAGGTATGTTTTCCGAAAAATAGTCCGGGTGTGCGGAGTGCTGCTCGAGCAGGGTGAATGCGCCGCTTGGGTGTGTGGAAGGCACATACAAAAACGAGCCACTCCGCAGTTTGGAGTGGCTCGTGGTAATTGGTTTTGGCGAACGGTGTCATCAGCCGCCAAACTACTTTTGAAATCGTTGGCTTTCTATAGCAAGCTCAAATCCACCACGATTGTCTTTTTATACTTCTGACTGATGGTTTTTTGCGCGGCATCGGCGGATTTTTTATCGGCGAAAGGCCCCACGATGGCTTTGTAGGTTGGGTTGTTCAGCTCGTCGCGCTTCACATTCACTAACACCTTGCCGGGGTATTTTGCTTGCAATTCTTTGATGAAAGGCAACACGCCATTGGCATCGCTGAGGGATACGATTTGGACTCCAAAGCCCTTTTTTTGTGATTCCGTAATGTCCACCTTAAAAAGGTTGGAACTTGGGGCCACCTTCGCGGTCGGCGCTGCATTTGTCTTTGTCACCACTGAATTGGAATGAGCGACGGGTGTCTTGTCATTTGTTTGAGTGTTGGCGAATTGTGCGCGAGAAGCCGTATTGGTATTTACCCCTTTTGCTATTTGGTTGGGTTCTAGAGTGCTGAACGCTTCTGCTTCAAATTGGGCATCGTTGGTGAGGGCAGATTGGGCGGTCTCTACCACCTCGATTTTCACGCGGACGGAACCTGCTTTTACCATGTCAAGTTCTTTGGCAGCGGCCATAGACACGTCCACGATGTAACCTTCCACAAATGGCCCCCGGTCATTGACGCGCACCACGACGGATTTTTTGTTGTCGAGTCGGGTGACGCGAATTTTTGTGCCAAAGGGCATAGTTTTGTGCGAACAGGTGAGGGCATCTTTGTTGTACTTTTCGCCATTAGCAGTCGGACGCCCGTGAAATGAGTCGGCGTAGTAGCCACATTTCCCGATTTCGGTTTTGTTTTTCTGAGCGAAGGAGGGGGAGGGGGCTGCTATCAAGGCGAGGACACAGAGGTAGGAGATGGCAAATAAGGTTTGGCGCATCATAATTCTGAAGTTTAAAAAGTTATTCGTTGTTGACTGTTGATGCTTGCTAAAACGCCGACTTCTTGATTTTTTGTCAAATTAATACAGACATTTTTCAAACATACTGAAAATCAGCCCAAAGCAACTTCCTTTTTATGAAAAAAACAAATGCGCTCGAACGCCAACGCGCTGTGTACATCGGCGGGGCGGCAGGTGTGCGGCAGGTGGTTCCGTTCGATGGTGCCGCGCTGGAGCTCCGCGCCAAGGAGAAAATGAGTGCAGAGGCCTTTGCCTACATCGCGGGTGGCGCGGGGTTGGAGCGGACGATGGCTGCCAATTTGAGCGGCTTCGACCGTTGGCGCATCGTGCCTCGGATGCTGCGCAACGTGGAAGAGCGCGACGCTTCCACTGATTTTTTCGGAAAAAAAATCCCTGCTCCGTTTTTCCTCGCGCCGATAGGCGTGCTCGAAATGGCTCATCCTGAGGCTGACTTGGCGGTGGCGAAAGCTGCTGCCGCGTTCGGTGTTCCTTACATTTTTTCCAATCAGGCCTCCGTGCCGATGGAGCAGTGCGCGGCTGCTATGGGCGATGCGCCGCGTGTTTTCCAACTTTACTGGAGCCGCTCCAATGATTTGGTAGCCAACTTCTTGCGTCGCGCGGAGGCTTGTGGCTGCTCGGCCATTGTGGTCACGCTCGACACGACCATGCTCGGCTGGCGAACCCGCGACCTCGACTTGGCCACCCTGCCTTTTTTGAAAGGCATGGGCATCGCGCAATACACTTCCGACCCGGTGTTCCAACGCCTGCTCGACGAGTCTGACCCCGCGCCGCGTCCCAAAACGAAGGTGACTTGGGACGCGATTCGGACACTGCTGGCCTCTTCACGCCGCTATCCGGGCGGTTTTTGGGGCAACTTGCGCAGCGGGCGCGGATTGGCTGCGGTGCGCAAGTTCACACAGATTTATTCGCGCCCCAATATCACTTGGAGTGACCTGCCTTTTCTGCGCGAACACACCCAACTGCCCATTGTGCTAAAAGGCATCCTCCACCCCGACGATGCCAAAAAGGCATTGGACTATGGCGCGGATGGCATCTATGTGTCCAACCACGGCGGGCGGCAGGTGGATGGCTCGATTGGGGCCATCGAGGCATTGCCCAATGTATTGGAAGCCGTGCGTGGCAAGGTGCCGGTGCTGTTCGACAGTGGCATACGCGGCGGTGCGGATGCCTTCAAGGCACTGGCGCTCGGCGCGACGGCGGTGGGCATTGGCCGTCCTTATTGTTATGCGCTGGCGGTGAACGGTCAGGCAGGCGTGGAGGAGCTGCTCGACAATTGGTTTTCGGATTTTGAACTCACTATGGGGCTGGCTGGCTGCAAAAACGTGGCGGAGGTGCAGGCGGCTGGCACGGTGCAAGCAGTTTGACGGAGGAATGCACATCGTAATTTTCGACATCGGCAAGACCAACAAAAAATGCTTCGTATTCGACGAGGACTATCGCATTGTCTTTGAAAAGAACGAGCAATTGCCCGAAGCAGTTGACGAGGATGGTGTTCCTTGCGAGGACGTGGTGTTGCTCTCCAGCTGGGTCTGGAACACGTTTTTGACTCTCCTCGAAGACGGGCGTTTCGTGGTTTCGGGCGTGAATGTCACGACCTATGGCGCGAGCCTCGTCTATTTGTCTCAAAAAGCCACGCAGGGGCCGTTGGAACGTCATTTCGGGACAGCGTTGCCGCTCTACAATTATTTAAAACCTTTTCCCGAAAACTTGAAAACACGGTTTTTTGAAAAACATGGCGGCGAGAAAAAAATATCGCTCGAAACGGCATCTCCCATGCTGGGCAGTCTCAATTCCGGCCTTCAACTCTACCGTTTGAAACATCAAAAACCGGATGACTTTCAAAAAGTCAAATATGCCCTGCACCTTCCTCAATACGTCGCGTCGCTGATTTCCAACGAGTATTTTTCAGACATCACGAGCATCGGTTGCCACACGATGCTATGGGATTTTCAAAAGAACGATTACCACGAGTGGGTGAAACGGGAAGGCTTGGATGCGAAATTTCCTCCTCAAAAAGAATCTGACAGCGCCACTTTGGTGCCAATTCCGATTTCGGTCGGTGGGGAGTACCACGCTTTTTATGTCGGTGTTGGTCTTCACGATAGCTCAGCGGCACTGATTCCCTACCTCGCCAGTTATCGGGAGCCATTTGTGTTGATTTCCACTGGCACTTGGAGTATCTCGCTGAATCCGTTCAACGACACCCCTTTGACGTTAGATGAACTGGCACAGGATTGCCTTTGCTACCTGACCTTTCAGGGAAAACCCGTGAAGGCATCGAGGCTTTTTGCCGGCCACGAGCACGAACAGGCGGTGAAACGCATCGCGGCGCAGTTCGGGGTGGCCGAGGATTTTTACCAGCGCGTTCGATTCTCCGAGTCAGAGGAGCAAGAAGAATTTTCGGGAGACTATCTCGCCTTTATGCGGCAATTGGTTGAAAGACAGGCGTTTTCCACAAAATTGATTTTGACGGAAAATACCCGAAGGATATTCGTGGACGGAGGTTTTTCCAAAAACGAGGTTTTTATGTCGTTGCTCGCTCGGGCATTTCCCGAAATGGAAGTTTTTGCGGCGGAAGTGCCCCAGGCGACGGCGCTCGGCGCGGCGCTGGCGATTCACCGTTTTTGGAACAAAAAACCGCCGCCACAAAACCTGATTGCCCTGAAAAGATATTGACCACCCTCTACCCTCTACCTTCTACCCTCTACCCTCCACCTTCTACCCTCCACCTTCTACCTTCTACCCTCCACCTTCTACCCTCCACCCTCCACCTTCTACCCTCCACCTTCTACCTTCTACCCTCCACCTTCTACCCTCTACCCTCTACCCTCTACCCTCCACCTTCTACCCTCCACCCTCCACCCTCTACCCTCCACCCTCCACCTTCCTCCACCATGAACACTTCCTACAATCCAAATTTTCCCTCCATCGAAGACCTCCGCGAGCGTGCGCGACGGCGCATCCCGCGTTTTGCTTTTGAATATCTGGACGGAGGCTGCAACGAGGATGTGAACCTGCACAAAAACACCGCCGAACTACGAGCGGTCGAATTGAAGCCGTTTTATTTGAGCAAGCACGGGGTCACGGACATGAAGACCGAACTGTTTGGTCAGGTGTACGATGCGCCGTTCGGCATCGCGCCTGTCGGTTTGCAAGGCTTGATGTGGCCGGGCGCGCCCGAAATTTTGGCGAAATCCGCTTTTGAACACAATATCCCGTTCATTCTCAGCACCGTGACGACGGCGAGCATCGAGCGCATTGGCGAGCTGACGGAAGGAAAATTCTGGTACCAACTTTATCATCCGGCTGACAACACGATGCGCGACGACATCCTTGCTCGCGCCGAATCCGCTGGCTGCCAAGTGTTGGTCATCCTTTGCGACGTGCCCACGTTTGGCTACCGCCCACGCGACATCCGAAACGGCCTCGCCATGCCTCCCAAAATGACTATGCGCAATATGTTGCAGATATTGGGAAAACCGCATTGGGCCATCCGAACCCTCCTGCACGGCCAGCCACATTTTGCCACCATGAAAAAATACATGCCCAAGGGGCTCGACATCAAACAATTAGGGCTGTATATGAATCAGACTTTTTCTGGCCGACTCAACGAGGAAAAAATCGCCCCCATCCGCGACCGCTGGAAAGGAAAACTCGTCTTGAAAGGCGTGGCGAGCGAGCAGGACACTGAAATGGCCATCAAATTAGGACTCGACGGCATCATCGTGTCGAATCACGGCGGCAGGCAACTGGACGCGGGACAATCAACCATAAAATCCCTTGCAGACATCACACCCAAGTATGCGGGGCGGATTAAAATCATGATGGACAGCGGATTGCGCAGTGGGCCCGACATTGCGCGGGCTTTGGCAAGTGGTGCGGAGTTTGCGTTTTTGGGCAGAGCGTTCATGTACGGCGTGGCGGCGTTGGGGGAAAGGGGGGGGCAGCACACCATTTCGATTTTAAAAATTCAACTCAAGCAGGTGATGGAGCAAATCTGTTGCGAGCGCACAAGCGACCTTCCCAAGCATTTGGTTTGATTTGATAAAAAAACACAGAGGCGCGGAGTACCACACTATTGGGCAATTCCCAGGAATGTTCAGAAAAGCGTGTCAGACCTTCTTATATGTTTTTTTACACGGCGAACGCTGCACTCAAAGGAGAGCAAGTTATTGAAAACCCAAACTCTGTGACTCCGTGTCTCTGTGTTCTCTCACTGCCCGAATTGGGATGACACAGTTTTGTGGACACTCTCACATTCCCTGTTTACAACAGGACAAAATTATTTCCTCCAAACCCTCAAACCTCCAAACCCTCAAACCTTCAAACCCCCAAACCTTCAAACCCCCAAACCTTCAAACCCCCAAACCTTCAAACCCCCAAACCCCCAAACCTTCAAACCTTCAAACCTTCAAACCCCCAAACCCTCAAACCCCCAAACCCTCAAACCCCCAAACCCTCAAACCCCCAAACCCTCAAACCCCCAAACCCTCAAACCCCCAAACCCTCAAACCCCCAAACCTTCAAACCCCCAAACCTTCAAACCTTCAAACCTTCAAACCCCCAAACCCTCAAACCCTCAAACCCCCAAACCCCCAAACCCCCAAACCTTCAAACCCCCAAACCTTCAAACCCTCAAACCCTCAAACAACTACCCACCATGCAAATACAACTCGCTCGCACCGATGCCGACATTCGGAAATGTTGGCCAGTCATGAAACTACTTCGCCCACACTTGGAGGAGGAATGGTTCATCCCTTTGGTGAAAGAAATGCAGTCAGAGGGCTACGAACTGGCCTTTATCGAAGAAAATGGCATCGCAGCAGCAGCTATCGGCTACCGTCATCTTCAAAAACTCTTCGATGGCAAACAAATCTATGTGGACGACCTCACCACCCTTGAAGAGCATCGGGGCAAAGGCTACGCCGGGCGCTTGCTTGAACTTGTTTTTGACCTTGCCAAACAACGCGGCTGCGCTTGTGTCACGCTTGATTCCGGCGTGGGTACGCATCGCCAAGATGCCCACAAACTTTACCTTAACAAGGGTTTTTTCATCAGCAGCATGCACTTCACAAAGCGGTTGTAGGGTTGTGCAACGGCTCAATACCGTTCCCAAATCATTTCCAAAATCCGCTGCATCTCTTGCTTCCATGGCTCGTCGCTGCCCACAAAATGATTGTGCATAAAACTGAAAATCAGGGTTTTGCCGCGCTTGGCCGTCACATATCCGCTTAGGCAGTGCACCCCGCTCATGCTGCCGGTCTTTGCAAAAACGTAGGGTTTGCCGTCCTTGCCTTTATACCAATTTGCCACTGTGCCATTCACCCCGCCTGCCGGAAAAAGCGAACGCAACGACTCGTGGGGCTGCTCCTTCCAGAGTTTCAACAGCACTTGCGCGAAGTCGCGTGGGCTTGCCAAATTGTACCTCGAAAGCCCGGACCCGTCCACCCAGCGCGGGCGCTGCGGAAGCGAGATGAGCACACTGTCGAGCATCCACTTAACTATGGTGTCTTGCTGGAGGATATCGAATTTTTGTCCTGCGCACACCAGCAGCATTTGCTCGGCGATGAAGTTGTCGCTTTGGTGCATCATGCGGCGCAGAATGGTGTCGAGTGGGGTAGAGTAGAGGGTGTGCCAACCATCCTCCGTGTTATAGCCCTGCACTGTCGTAGGCAAAGATTCAGCGGGGTAATGCAATGTGTCCAACAACAAAGAGAGCGTCTTCGCATTGGCTTGCCACATCGGAATCTCCATTGAAAAGCCCGGTTTGAAGTTGGACTCGCTGTAATAGGGCAATGATATGGTGTCGGAAAACGCTTGCCGGAAAATAGCGTTGCCATCTATTTGGTCGTAGTCATCTCGTTGTTTCAAAAAAGATTTGAAAAAAGGGGGGCTGACCTCCCAATCGGAGGAGGTTTTGGTCAAGCGAACCATATTGCCATACAGGGGCATTTCGGCCAGCTCTGGGGAATAACGTTCGTTGAAGTCATCCCATGCCCAGCCCGGGCCGAAGCGGTTTATCTTATGATGTCTGTAAAATAACCCCAGAAAACCGTTTTTTTTGAGCAATTCGAAGGGTGTCTGCCATGCCTCGAATTTAGGGTGCAAAAAAGTAGGGTCCCCCGTGCCGCTAATGAGCCAGCCAAGATACCAAACAGGGTCGCTTGATTCAGGGACAGGGGAATAGCGCAAAGCAGGCACCGAATCCCCCAGCACTTCCAGACAAGTCGCCAGCGTGAGAATCTTCGTGTTCGAGGCGGGAGTGAAATACTTGTCGCCGTTCACGTCGGCCAAAGTTTGTCCGCTTTGCGGGTCAAGCAAGGTGAAGCCAGTGAAAGCGCGGCTGAACACGGGCGATTTTTCTACCTCTTTTTGAATTTTTTTGTCAAAACGGCGCTCGGCGTGGCGGGAAGTGGCGCAGGATGCAAGTACAAGTGCCAATCCTGTGGTTGCCGCGACAAGAGCGAACAAGGAACGACAACGCATCATTTTTTTGAGGCGCAAGATATAACCCCGCCGTTTTTGGCTCGAATTTTATTCACCACAAAGACATCGTGCGTCAATTCGGCATCGCGCACTACTTTTGCCGCCAAAATCAGCCAAGCCTTGGACATCAAAATCATCAACCAGTCGCCACACCCTTTGCCTCAGTACGAGACGGCAGGTAGCGCCGGCATGGATTTGCGGGCACATCTTGTCGAACCCATCACGCTCCAACCGCTCGAAAGGGCACTGGTGCCAACGGGGCTTTTTATCGAACTACCCAATGGATTTGAGGCTCAGATTCGACCCCGGAGCGGGCTTGCCGCCAAACGCGGCCTCACGATGCTCAACTCGCCCGGCACGATTGACAGCGACTACCGCGGCGAAATCAAGTGCATCGTCGTCAACCTCTCCAACGAACCACAAACCATCGAACCCGGCGAGCGCGTCGCTCAAATGGTCATTGCGCGATACGAACAGATAACTTGGCTCGAAACCGAAACATTGGCGGAGACCGAACGCGGTGCAGGTGGGTTTGGCAGCACGGGAAAAAAATAAATACACCTTCTTGACCACACCGTATCATCAGTCAACCTTCTGAATATGAAGATTATAATCCCCATGGCAGGTCGAGGCACCAGATTGCGCCCTCACACCCTCACGGTCCCCAAACCGCTCATCCCGGTAGCGGGCAAGCCCATTATCCAACGATTGGTGGAGGATTTGGCCGATGCCTACGGCAAAAAAATTGAGGAAATCGCGTTTATCGTGGGCGACTTTGGGCCGGAGGTGGAGCGGGAGTTGATGGGCATCGCTCATTCACTGGGCGCCAAAGGCAAACTTTATCGGCAAGAAAAAGCCTTGGGAGTAGGGCACGCCATCTACTGTGCGTGGGAGAGCCTGAACGGCCCCTGCATGATTGCTTTTGCCGACACGCTTTTCAAGGCCAACTTCAAGTTTGACACCAACGAGGAAGGGTTCATCTGGGTGCAGCGCGTGAAAGACCCCTCTTCCTTCGGAGTGGTGAAATTGGACGAGCAAGGCTACGTCACCGAATTCGCTGAAAAACCAGCCACTTTCATCTCGGATTTGGCCATCGTCGGTATTTACTATTTCCGCGAGGGCGAAAATTTGCGCAAGGCGTTGCATCACATCATCTCCAACGAAATTCGAGAAAAAAACGAATTTCAACTCACCACGGCACTTGAGATTTTGAAAAACGAGGGAGTGCGTTTTCGCACCGGGGAAATCGAGGAATGGCTCGACTGCGGCAACAAGGAAGCCATATTGCATTCCAACGAGCGAATGTTGGAGTTTCACCGCAACAATGGGTTGGTGTCGCCCAGTGCGGTGATAGAAAACAGCGTCATCGTACAGCCCTGTTTCGTGGGCGACCACGCCGTGATACGAAACGCCGTGATAGGCCCATACGTCAGTGTCGGGCATCATTCGGTGGTCGAAAACACCGTTATCACCAACAGCATCATCCAGAACAAATCCCAGATCAAAAATGCCGTGCTCGACTACTCAATGGTCGGCAATTCGAGCCGCTACATCGGTTCCCGCGACGAGTTGAATCTGGGCGACTATTCAAACTTTTCAAAGCGATGAAAAACCCGCGCATCGCGCAATTGTCAGTTGTATTTTGAAAATCCTCCTCCTGCGTTTCTCTTCCATCGGCGACATTGTGCTCACCAGCCCAGTATCGCGTTGTTTGAAAAAGCAACTTGACGCGGAAGTGCATTTTTGCACCAAACGTGCCTTTGCCCCCATACTCCTGCCCAACCCGCACATTGCCCGGGTTTTTTCTTTTGAAAAAGAAGTGAGCGAGGTGGTAAGCGATTTGAAAAAAGAACGGTACGACCTCGTGGTGGATTTGCACCACAACCTTCGCAGTCTCCGAACCAAACTCGCCTTGGGGCGCCCTTCGCGCGTGTTCGACAAACTGAACATGGAAAAATGGCTGTTGGTCAATTTTAAAATAGACAGATTGCCCCGAACGCACATCGTGCATCGCTACCTGCAAACAGTGGCGCATCTGGGGGTGCGCTACGACGGCGCGGGGCTTGACTATTTCATTCCGCCCGACGAGGAAGTGCGTTTGGCAGACTGGTCGCCCTTGCTCAAAGAAGGGCGCTATGTTGCTTTTGTGCTGGGTGCCACGCACGCTACCAAGCGCCTGCCAGTGGAAAAAATCGCAGAAATTTGTCGGCAAATAGACCAACCCATCGCACTGCTTGGAGGGAAGGCCGAGCAAGGTGCTGCCGATGGGATTGTTGGCCCAAATGTTGTCAACCTCTGCGGTCAACTCAATCTCCACCAATCGGCCTCCGTCGTGCGTCAAGCAGGAAAGGTGCTGACCCACGACACGGGCCTCATGCACATCGCGGCAGCCTTTCGCAAAGAAATCGTATCGGTGTGGGGCAACACGGTTCCTGCCTTCGGGATGTACCCTTTTTACCCAACCGGAGTGGATTTGAACACGTCTGTGGAGGTGTCGGGCTTGGCCTGTCGCCCTTGCTCCAAGATTGGATTCGCTCGTTGCCCCCAAGGACATTTCAGGTGCATGAACGAGATTTCGACGGCGGCGATAGCTGATAGATTGAAGATGTTATAGCCCATTCTACCCTTCTCGCTTTTGCCAGAAACGACCAAAAATACCTTTTTAACAAAAAGCATGACACGGCGTAGGTTTGGATTTCCAATTTTGCGCTACTTTTCGCCGAACAATTCTGCGCAAGTGATTTTAAATGTCGTTTTTGCAAGAAAGCGGATTTCAAAACCAGCGCCCAAACAATAAACGCCATCCCTATTTCTCCGCTAAACATTCCGATTATGTACGTTAGAAAACTACTCTTTTCCTTTGTCGCTCTCCTCGGCTTGAACAGCCTGCTCGCGCAAGACATTCACTTTACCCAATTCGCCATGTCGCCCCTGACGATGAACCCCTCCATGGCAGGCAAGTTTGAAGGCACGCTGCGTATCGGCGGCATTTATCGCGGCCAATGGGCCAGCGTGGTGGGCGGCTCGAACAGTTTCAAAACCCCCGCTGTTTTCGCGGACGCGCCCATCATTCGCGGCATACGCAAACAAGACTGGATTGGCGTGGGGCTTATGTTCTTCTCCGACAAGGCTGGTTCTGTCGGACTGCGGCACAACGCCGCCAAACTGGGCGCCACTTATCACCTCGCGTTGAGCAAAAAAAACAACACCGTTTTGTCCATCGGCGGCCAATATGGTCGCGGCGGGCGGAAATTGGGCGACGAGCGTTTTTACGAGGACGGCTACGACCCATCAGGGCAATATGTGCCAAGCCTGAGCAAAGAAGCCAATGTGGTGGACAATGCCAATTTCACGGACATTGACGCGGGCATCAACCTCTCCACGCAACTGAACAAGCGCATGGATGTCAATTTCGGATTTGCCATGTACCACATCAATCAAGGCAAATACAGCCTTGCCGGCAGGTCAGACCCCAATGCCCCAGCCCCCACCAACCCGACAGCAGGAGACGCGAGAATCCCGCGTCGGAGCATATTCCATGGCCAACTCAACGCGGCCCTCGACGACCGTTGGAGCCTTAGCCCCTCCTTCCAATACATGACCATGAGCGGCGCCGACGAGATACAGGTGCAAGGCTTGGTGGGATACTTATTCGACCCGGAAAAAGACATCACCATCAATTTTGGCCTTGGCTACCGCCTGCGCGACGCCATTCAGGCGCTTGCAGGGATGAAGTACAAAGACCTCCGCGTTGGCCTTGCCTACGACATCAACACCTCCGACCTCAACGCAGCTAGCAATTATCGCGGTGGTTTTGAAATAGCGGCCAACTACATCGTGAAAATTTACAAGCCCTCGGTCATCAAGCCCAAAGTGTTGTGTCCGAGATTCTAATGGCTGAGATTGTCAAAGGGGCCTGCGGTTGACGGCTTTCGTCCGTTGGAAGGCTCTTGCCTCGCCCCTCAACAACTTTTTTAAAATCACACTATGATGAAAAAACAAATCATCCTCATAACCCTCTTATTTGCAACATCGGCGGCGCTTGTCGCACAACCGCTCAACCGCTCCACGCCAGAGGCCAACTTGAAATCAGCCGAAAAGGCAGCCGCCAACGGCAACCCCTACGAGGCGCTCGAACTCTACAAAAAAGCACAAGACGATTTGAAAGACAAATCTCTTTCGGTCAAGATTGCTATGCTGGAATACGAACTGCGCGACTACCTGCAAGCCGAGCGCGCGTTCAATCGCTTGGTGTTGCGCGACCGCAAAAACGAGTACGGCGAGTTGAAATACTGGTACGCCATGAGCCTCAAGCACAACGGGAAATACTCTGAGGCCATCGAAATGTTCAATCAGTACATAAAAGACCCCGTGGCCACGCCCGAACTCGTGCAAGCAGCACAGCGCGAAATCGCGGGTTGCGAAATCGGCAAAAAAGCCAAGCAGCCCGATAATTTGATAGTGGCCAACCTCGGCAAAAAGGCCAACAGCCCACAGACGGAAGCTTCGCCCTCATACAGCGGTGGCGAGCTCTATTATTCGTCGCTTCAATCAAAAGAAGTGATTGTGCTCGATGGCAAGCAAGGCGATTGGTTTGCGAAAATTTACACTGCCACCAAAAGCGGCAGCGAGTTCGGCGCACCCACTGCCCTCGGCCAGCAAATCAACCGCGAAGAGTGGCATCAGGGCAACGTCAGCATCTCTCCCGACGGGCGCACCATGTATTTCACCCGCGTTCTGTTTGAGGAAGATGGTCAGCAACTCGCCGAAAGTAAAATCTACTACTCGCTGAAAGGCTCCGACGGTTGGGGCGCGGCAAAGGAAGTGAACGGCGTGAACGGCGACTATATCGCCAAGCATCCTTGCGAAGGCGAGCTGTTCGGCGAAAAAGTGTTGTTCTTCGTGGCCAATATGCCCGGCGGGCAAGGCGGTTTCGACATCTACTACGCGCCCAAAAAACAAGACGGCGACTTTGGTTTTCCGGTCAACTTGGGCGAAGTCGTCAATACCGTAGGCGAAGAAGCCAGCCCCTTTTATCAGGACGGAAAACTGTGGTTCAGCAGCAACGGGCGCCCCACCATCGGCGGGCTTGATGTGTTCGAAAGCCAGTGGAATGGCTCCGTATGGAGCGAGCCAAAATGGATGCCGCTTGGCATCAATTCCAGCGTGGACGACCTGTTCTACACCCGTATGCCCGATGGCATGAGCGGCTACTTGGTCAGCAACCGCCCCGGCCCCAACAACCTAAAAAGCAAAACCTGCTGCGACGACATTTATAGCTGGGAAATCGAGCGCATCAAAGTCGAGCTGTTGGCCAAAACCATGCGCCTGCGCCGCAAAGGCGAGAAGGAAAACCAGCCCCTCAACGGTGCCACCGTTCAGGTTTATGACGTGACGGAAAAAGACCCTGCCCGCGTGGATGAAAAAACCAATACCAACGCCAACGAATTTCCCTTCACCCTCGCTCCCGACAAGTCCTATCGCGTCATCGCTACCCGCGAAGGATACAAACCTGACACGCTGGATTTCAACACGACAGGCGTGAAAAAAACAACCAGCATCGAGAAAAAACTACTCTTGCGCCTGCTGCGCGTAGAACCCGAGTACGATACCATTCGCATCAACGAGCCGATTCGCCTTGAATATATCTTGTACGATTTTGACAAAGCGGATATTCGCCCCGATGCGGAGCCTGATTTGCAATACTTGACGGACTTGATGAAAAAATACCCGGACATGAAAATCGAGCTCTCCTCCCACACCGACTCGCGTGGTCGGGATGACTACAACGAGCAACTCTCCCAGCGCCGCGCTGACAGCGCGAAGGCTTGGATTGTGGCAAAAGGCATCACCCCTGACCGCATCGTGGCAAAAGGATACGGCGAAAAACAACTCCTCAACGGCTGCTCCAACGGTGTGGAATGCAGCGAGGAGCAGCACCAACTCAACCGCCGCACCGAGTTCAAAATCCTGTCTGGCCCAACCAGCATCATTATCGAAAAAGTCGAGAAACGCGAAAAACCGCAAGGGCAAGCCCCCGGCGGCAAGCAGTCCGTTCGCCCAGATTTTTTTTTCGGGAATTAAATAAAATCGAGCCATCAACAAGCAGCATCGAAAGGAGCGAACAACCTGTCGGTGCTGCTTTGTTTATAGCCCGACCTGTCGTACCACACGACACCATCGTGCCAGATTGGGACAATCCTGCGGATGCGGAAGTTAAATTCGACCACGAAACATTAGCCTTTGGAAACGTGACGGAAGGAGACGTGGTGGAAGCCGTTTTTGAATTCACCAATGTCGGCCAACAATTGCTCGAAATAGAAATCGTGAGCGCCTGCGATTGCATGGAGATGGAATGGACACAAGAGGAAATATCTAATGGCCAAAGGGGATTTGTCGCCATCGTCCTCAGCACAGCCGCCATGTCGGGCGAAATTTTCAAGGATATTGATGTCGTTTTCAAAAATACGGACGCGGACGGCTACCCCTTGGTGAAACGGGTGTATTTGGTGGGTGCGGTGGAGCCGAGGCATTAGCCTCAAAATCCCGGAATCCGGTCCAAGATTCTCCTCAGCGTGTCGGGTCTGAAACCCGCGATGAAAGAGATGAACGAAATGCTCCCCGCGATGCGGTAATACTGCGCTTCCGTGGTATTGGTGAATGGTTGGTCCATCATCACAAACGCGCCAGCCATAAAGGCCATATAGAACATGAACCCTGCGATGGAGCCGCCGAGCGCCTCGTCCTCCTTTCTGACGGGCTTTTCAAGGGCGGCCTCCAACTCTACCTTGCGCAGCAAACCCCGACACAAAGCGCCCATCAGCCCCGCGAGGATGGAGAGAAAGGCGATGTTGGTCGGAATCCAAGCCAGCAAAATCAGAAAGAAGTCTGGCAAGTTGAAATTGTCGGAGAGTCCTTTGCGCAGCGGGTTGGTGTCAATGAAGGCGCCAAGGCAAAAAACAATGAGCCAAGCGACGACCACAAGCAGGGCAACAAGAATGCGAGCTAACATAGGCGGCGGATTGAGCGAAATTTAGTGCGCTCGTTTCGGGTTCAAAGTTACTTCCCTTCGTTTTTCAAACCCCCTTTTCTCAAAAAAATTAGCGACTGCGCTATTTTTGAGCCGAAAATCAATTCACCTATTTACAAAAACAAACCAGGCGCACCTGCGTAGCACACTTACTTTCAAATGGCTAACAAAGAAACATTCATCTCGGAAATCCAGGCGGGCTACCATTTCAACGGCCCCTCCATCGTGTTGGGAGGTGCCATGCTCAACGGCGAAGCAATCCCCAATCTTCAGGTCAAAGTCCCGCTGCGCACCATGAACCGCCACGGCCTCATCGCGGGCGCTACGGGTACTGGCAAAACCAAGACCCTGCAAGTCGTGGCGGAGCAGCTGGCCGCCAACGGCGTGCCGAGTCTGGTTATGGACATCAAGGGTGACTTGTCGGGAGTCGCTATGCCGGGCAGCGACAACCCCAAAATCACCGAGCGTTCGGGCAAAATCGGTGTCACTTGGCATCCTCATGGCAACACGGTGGAATTTCTCACGCTTTCCGGCGAACGCGGCGCACGGCTCCGGGCGACAGTGAGCGAATTCGGCCCGGTCTTGTTCAGCCGCATTTTGGGGCTGAACGACACACAGGGAGGGGTAGTGTCGCTTGTGTTCAAATACGCCGACGACCGGGATTTGCCCCTGCTTGATTTGAAAGATTTCAAAAAAGTGCTTCAATACCTTGGCAACGAGGGCAAAGCAGAAATAGAGGCCGAGTACGGCCAGTTTAGCAGCGTGACGGCCGGTACCATCCTGCGCAAAGTGTTGGAACTGGAACAACAAGGCGCGGAAGTATTCTTTGGCGAGCTATCCTTCGACGTGCAAGACCTCGCACGCATGGATGAGAACGGGCGTGGCGTCATCAGTATCGTTCGCCTGACCGACATTCAGGACAGACCCAAGCTTTTCAGCACGTTCATGTTGCAGATGCTGGCCGAAATCTACGCCTCGTTCCCAGAAGAAGGCGACGCTGACCAGCCGAAACTCTGCATTTTCATTGACGAGGCGCACCTCGTTTTCCAGGAAGCCTCCGCCGTGTTGCTCCAGCAAATTGAGACCATCGTCAAACTCATCCGCTCCAAAGGCGTGGGGGTTTTCTTCATCACCCAAAACCCCGCCGACGTGCCAGATAGCGTGCTGGCGCAATTGGGCTTGAAAATCCAGCACTCACTTCGGGCCTTCACCGCCAAAGACCGCAAGGCCATCAAATTGGCCGCTCAGAACTACCCCATCACGAAATACTATCAGACGGAAGACCTGCTCACCAATCTGGGCACAGGGGAGGCCATCGTGAGCGTGCTCAACGAAAAAGGCATTCCGACCCCTTTGGCGCATACCCTTGTGCGCGCACCCGAAAGCCGCATGGATGTGCTCACTCCTGTCGAGATTGACAACCTCATCACTCGGTCCGCATTGGCACGCAAGTACAATCAAGTCGTTGACCGCGAGAGTGCTTATGAGATATTGAATGAAAAAATCGCCGAGGCGCACAAAAATCAGCCTGTCAAACAACCCGCAGCCTCTTCCTCCACCAGCCGCCGACAGGAAAAAACGGCGGTGGAGCAGGTGTTAGGCAGCCCCGCCGCCCGCCAGATAGGCCGCACCGTGGCCGCAGAACTCACACGCGGCTTGCTCGGCGTATTGGGTTTGGGTGGCAGCACGAGCACACGCCGGAAAAAAACGGGGTGGTTCTAATAAATCGCCTTTCTGAAAAAATCATTGAGTGCTTTCCCCGCTTTGAAGTAGTCTGCCACAAAGTCGGGGAAGTCGCTTTGAAGCGCGTGTTCGGGAGCGAGCTCCGCCATGAAGTAAAATTGTTTGTTGGCCAATAGCGGTTCGGACTTGGAAGCCTCCTTGAATTCGGGTGGCAACACTTTGTTGCGTTCTCCTCTGATGTCGCCGTATTTTTTCACGAAATTTTTCTCCGAAATCAAGGCGCGAAAGGTCTCCGGCGCTTGCATGATAGCCGTGCGCACTTTGCGAAGCGGCTCTTTGTCAAGGAAATACGCGCCCCCGCCGACCCACAGTGCACCAAACTCGATGTGCATATAGTATCCCGGATACGACATGGCATCGGCGGTGGACTTGATGTCTTTGGGATTGAATGAAGCCGCCACATTTGTCTTGTAGGGGCTTTTGTCTTTGGAAAAACGGGTGTCGCGGTAGATGCGAAAGATACAATCCTTTGGCACGATGGGGCCGTAGCCCGATTCAAACGGCAGAACACGCTCGATGATAGCTGCCACCGTTGCCTCGAATGGTTTTTTCACCGTTGCCTCGTAGCGTTTTTTGTTTTTTTCAAACCAGTCGCGGTTGTTGTTCTGCGAGAGCTCGTAGAGGAACTGGAGGAAGTCGGCAGTAAGCATGGTTGTCAGATGTGGTTATTATTTCAAAGCAGCAATTTTCCGTGAATCAAAGATAGTGCTCTTCCATAACAATGAAGCCACCACATTTGTCGTCAAACGTGGCGGCTTCAGCATCCCGGATTATCTCATTGTCAATCTATCGGCGCAGCCGAATCGTAAAGGTGTCGCCGTTGGAAGTGGTGAGCGTGGCGAAGCGGTCGCAGGTGCCGTTGCCAAAGTCGAGCGTCGAGTTCTTGTCATCGCGGGTAAACTGGATAACGCCTTCCGACACCCAGCGGCAAGTGGCTTTTTTGATGAGCGGCTGTGTGATGGTAGACGAAAAGACTACCCCGTTGCGATTGACACCCGAAGTGCTTCCTGTGGTGCTCCACACGTTGTCCAAATGCGTGGGGGTATTGCCGCCTTGAGTGAGGGTGCTGGTGTGCTGATGGTTCCAAGTGGTGGTGGTGCCATCGGAGTAAGTCAGCACCATGTTGGTGGCCTGTTTGGTGAACGACCAAAGGCCGTTGGCATCCTTGCCGTTGTTGGTCCATGACTTGGTGCCTTCCACTTTCACGTCGTCCACATAGAAGTTTTCAAACGTTTTGGTGCGTTGGGCGCCAGCGGTGAAGCGGTCGCCTGTTTGGGTGATGACAATTTTGCCCTTCAGGAGGTGCTGACCGTTGGGGCCGGCGCAACCATCCGTGCCGTAGTCAATGGTGATGGTGTTCGGCCAAGTTCCCCAAGGCTGGGCGAGCGTCACGACTGGGCAGGTGCCGCCTCCGCCGCGTTCTTCTATGGCGACATCAACGGCGAAATCTATTTCTTCCGAGAAATCTTCCAAGGTGGCTATGTCTTCGGAAGTCGTGATATCCGCGTCGTTGGCACTGTCTGATTTTTCGCAAGCGTTGAAGAGGAGGATGCCCACGAAAAGGGCGCTGAGCAATAAAATGGACTTTTTCATTTTTTGAATCAGTTGTTGTGTTTGAAAGGTAAAGGTTGCAGGGGGGCCATATCATTGGCAATGAAACAAATAAGGTTCCGATGGTCTGCGCATCAACCGGGGCGAAACCCCACTTGCTTTTGTCAGCCAATGAAAAACGGGAGCATAGACGGCGGGCAAAACGAAGGGTTTAAACAAGGGTGGCTTAAAGCTTCGTTAAAAGAAAATCTCTTGGGCCGTGCGGAAAGTGTTGGCATGGGCTTCCACGATGTCGGTGATGCGGGGGGAATAACCGCCGCCCATGCTCACGGCAACAGGGATGTGGTTTGTTTTGCAAAAAGACAGGACGATGCGGTCGCGCTCGCGGCAACCTTCGCGGCTTAGGTGGAGGCGGCCCAATTTGTCGGAAGCCAGCACATCCACGCCACTTTGATAAAAAATGAAGTCTGGTTGCACTCTATCGGCGAGGCGCGGCAAGGCCTCGCGCAGCGTTTTTAGGTAAGGCCCATCTTCCATGCCATCGGGCAGCCCTATGTCGAGGTCGGAGGTTTCCTTGCGCAGGGGATAGTTGCGCTCGCCGTGCATGGAGAAGGTAAACACTCGCGGCTCGTTGCGGAAGATATGTGCCGTTCCGTTGCCCTGATGCACGTCCAAGTCCACGATGAGTATTCGTTGAGCCAGCCCGTGGTCGAGCAAGTAATTGGCTGCCACGGCTTGGTCGTTGAAACAACAGAACCCCTCGCCGCGGTCGGCGAATGCATGATGGGTGCCGCCTGCCACATTGAGTGCGCAGCCGTGTTGGAGGGCATATTGGGCGCACCTCACAGTGCCGTTGGAGATGTGCCGCCCGCGCTCCACGAATTTTTCATTGATGGGAAACCCGATGGCCCGGATTTCACGGTCTGAAAGGCTGACGGTGGTGAGTTTGTCCCAGTATTCTTTGGTGTGGGTTCGCAGCGCGACGGGTTCTGAGAGCGGGCCGGGATGGAAAAAGTTGTTGTTGGTCACGGTGCCCTCGTAGAGTAGTTGCTCGGGCAATAGCTCGTATTTGAGCATGGGGAACCGATGTCCCTCAGGCAGTTCGTATTTGTATATCGGCGACCAAGCGATTTTGAGCACTACTCAAATAGTTTTGTGTAATCGTTCTCGTCTTTTAATAGCTCTTTGGGCGGCTTGTTCAAATCCAGGGGCTTTTCCGCAGGTTTCTTGGTTTTTGAGGGGGGGGCGAGCAACGGGCTTTCTTTTTCCCATTGCTCCAACATCCGAAGCCCTTCTTCCGCGAAGATGCCGTTTTGCAGGTCAATGGAAGCCATAAGGTTGCGGCTGGTATCCATGAATCGCTCCATTTCACCCACTTTGTTGCTCACATCGTCGGCCAAGGCTTCCAATGCTTGGTCGAACATGGCGCGTTGGTCAGGGTCACCGCTGATGACACTCATGGCCGAGCGGATGGCCGAATGGCTGGCGTGAATCGCCTTGTATTCCTGCTCTTTCACCGCTACCTGGTCTTTGGTGTCGTCCAGTACGATTTCGGAGTTCTCATACATCTTTGCCAAAATGCGATAAAGCACCTCCATGCGCATATAGAGTTCCTCGTACTTGGCATTGGCTTCTTTCAACCGACCAGCCTTGCGAGCGGCGAGCGCCATATTCTTGTCGTCGCCTTTTTTCTTGGCTTGCTCTGCTAGTGTCATGTTCTTTTTGATTTCGTCGGTGTTGGCATCCATGGTGCCTTTTAGTTGGCGCATTTGGCCGCGCAGCGAACCGATTTGGCGACTCATCTTCTTCAAGGTGTCCTGCAAATCTTCGATGTATGATTTCAGAATCGAGATAGGGTCAATTTTTACAAAAAGACCCGTTATCCAGCGCATCACGGACTTGTATAGATACCACACGAGGTTGCGCAATTTGGGGTCGAGCACCACATAAATCAAGACTGCCAAAACAGCCAGCAGTCCCGCGAAATAAAGCGTGTTGGAAACCAATAGAACGAGTGCCGGCAGCAGGCTGCTCAACAAAATGCCGCCGCCCACCACCATCCCCAGCAGGAACAGCGCACCCGTGATGCCTTCCGGGCGTTGCCAAAATGATTTTTGTTGCATAAGAACACAGATGTATGACCACTACAAATACTTGTGCATATTCTCGATATCCTTGTCAATATGCAGCAAAACGGCTTTGTGAGTTTTTTCAAAGGCGGCTTTGGCCTTTTCGAGTTTTTCGCTTTCAAGTTTGGAGGCGGCCTCGGCTTGGTCAATCTGGTTGAGGTATCCGCCGATTTCGTCCTGAAGGCGAGCGATTTCCGCTTTGTGCCGCTCCACTTGGTCGCGCAGTCGCTTGGCTTCTTCCTGTCGGGCGGTTATTTTCACGGCGTTCTGGTTTTCGAGGGCTTTGTCAAACTGTTCCCTTTCCTTTTCCACAAGGTTGCGATAATAAGTGGCGGATTCGATGAGTTTTTCCTTCGTCACGCCCACGGTGGCTGCGGTGGTGAAGGCGCTTTTGTGCGCGGTGGGTTCGTCGAGTTTCATTTGCGAAAGGGCGACGACGGCGCGTTTGAACTCGTAATAGTCGAATCCGGGCAAATTGTTTTTCTCAATGGCGGAGGCTAAAAACTCAAGGCTGCGTTCGTCCAGCCCCTCTGCGGCAAAAATCGATTTTGTTGTGACCATTTTTTTAGGTGGAATTGGGTGGTAAAAGGTTTGAAAAAGATTGGTTGAGTTTGCATTTGCAAAAGTCCCATCGCAAATGAAGGCGAAAAAGAGGGCTTGGGGCGCGACAAGGGCAAAATTGCGACGAATATGCGAAATTAGCCGATGGAGCGCCCTCTTTTGCAAATTGCTTTTTTTCAAGTACGTTTGTCAGCGCAAAACCGACAACGCCATGACGCCAGTAAAGTTGAAAGTTTACATCTCGCACACGCCCGACGACAAAAAAACGGTCAAGGAGCTGTACGATTTTCTGCGCCCGATGCATGACGAGGTGGATATTTGGTACAATGACCCGCCTCCGCCCCCTCGCCCGCTTTCGCTGCCGTGGGAATGGATTTCGTTGTTGCTTCCCATCTTCCAGCCCCGCGATTTTAGGGGTGAATACGCCAAAGTGAACCAGCGCCGCAAGGAACGCGCCCACATCTACCTGTTCATGACGAGTTACAAGTCGCTGAACGACCCGCAAATACAAAACGACCTGCGATTGGCCGCAGGCAGAAGAGTGGATGGCGATTGGCTCAGCCCACACATTTTTCCCGTCATACTCGCACCATCGCTTTGGAAAGAAAAATCGCCGCTGTCGAACTACGATATTCTTGGCCCAAAGAAAAAAACGCTGGTCGAAGTCAAGCCCATCGAGGAGGGGTTCTACGAAATTGCCAAACAACTTTCCAAAGTCATCAAAGAGGCGCAACGCGGTCTGGATGAGGCCAAGTTCGCGCAAAGCCGTCTGGCGGCTCCCGACGGGGCTGCGCTGCCAGCAGGCCAACAGGCGCAGCCGTATTTGGGCGACGAAGACGATTCGCTGGAATACCGGCTACCGTCTCAATTGAATCCACCCGAATGGCTCGGCTGGATGATTTGGTTCTTTCTTTTCATATCGCTCATGCGGGGCTTGCGCGGCGACTTGCCTCGAGCCACGGTGGGCCGTCAAGATGCCGAGCGGCCTGTTCCGACTTTGGAAACCGAATATCCGCGTGAACAACCCATGCGCCCCGTATTGGAAGACAAACCACTTCCACCACCTGATTAAAAACAAGAAATTCAGAAAGTTATGAAAAAACATCTCTGTGTGCCTGTGCTTGTCTTGCTCTTTTTGACGGCCTGCCAAAACGACAATACCCCTACTGTCGCCAACACTCCAACTCCACACGGCCTTCGTCTCAGCGTTCAAAACAGCCCCGAATGGGAGTTTCAAAACCTGCGCATCTACCCCATTCTGGCCGATGCCGCGCTGCTCGAAAAGCACGCTGGCTTGCGGCACTTGAAAACCCTCGCGGAGGGAATGAAAACCCCCGGTTTTCGCATCACCGAACTCAAACAGTTCGGTCGCTCCGTCGAACCCCGCGTAAACGCACTCACCGTGCAAAACAAAAGCGGGGAGCCTATCTTCATCATGTCGGGTGATGTGGTGACGGGCGGCAACCAAGACCGCGTGATAGCGCAAGACCAAGTAGTGATGGCTCGAACGGTGCGTAATATTGAGGTCTTTTGTGTGGAACAAGGCCGCTGGCACTTCAACGACCCTACCGCAACGGAGGACGAAAAGCGAATTTTTGCCTTCAAAGGATATTACAACGTAGCCAGTCCGCAAGTGCGTGAGGCTGTGCAACGTACTGGGAATCAGGAAGAGGTGTGGAGTGCCGTCGCCAAAGTGACCTCATCCAACAGCGCCGTGTCAGGTACTAAAACATACGCCGCGCTCGAAACGGCTCAAGAGTCCAAGGCCAAGCGCGACGCATACATTCGCTATTTCGACGGCAAGCCGGAGCACCTTACCAACATGGTCGGCATGGTGGTCGTTTGTGGCGACCGCGTGTTGGGCGTGGATATTTTTGGTCATCCCGACTTGTTCCGCCGCAAATTCGAGCCGCTGCTGCACGGCTACGCAACTGAAGCCGTCGCTACCACCGCCCGGTCCAGTGTCTCCGACAGCGAGTTGCAGCGCACGTTCGACAAAGTGGCTCGCTTGGCTGCACCCGATGCTGTTCCCAACGACGAGGCGGGCAAATTTGCTATGGGCGATGCGTGGGTGCATCTCTACAAGAAATGAAGATTGACTTTGCCATGTAGATGTGAAGCCACAAAGGTTTCAAGAATCCAATTCTTGGAGCCTTTGTGGCTTTGTGGCAATTACGCTACACTAAGGCATTTTTTCCACAAACTTGTTGACTCTTGCCAAATCCGCCCCGATGGTGATGGGGCGCCATGTAGTTGCCAGTATGGTAGCGGGCAAAAACATGGAGAGTGCAGTTTTGTCGAGTTGCTGCGGCTCCACCGCGCGCAGGCGGGCCAAATCAAGCGTGTCGTGCAAGGTGGTCACGAGGTCCTCCCATTGCCAAGCGCCATTGAAATTGGGCGGCGTGGCGAGCAGGATGGCTTGCGGAGGCTCGGCGTTCGGTTTGTCGAAGTGGAAAGCGATGCCGGTCGTTTCTGTTTCGGAAGGGATAATTTCCGTCCATTCGTCGAGCAGCAACCCGCATTGCGGTCGGTTTTTGTCAAAACCAGCCCAGGTGTAAATAGCTGTGTAGAGCAGGTGGTCGCGTTCCAGTTTTTCGTTCACGTCCGGCGGGAATTCCAAGGCTAACCACGGGACATCGGCCTCAAATGGAAACTGTGCCGGGTGTAGCGCTGGTGTCGTGGTGCTGAACGCCTCTGTCAGGAAAGTCAAGTTCTCCAAGTGATGTATTTTTTCGCGCACCCTTGCTATGCCGTGAAGCCAATCGTCCACCGGAAATGCGTTTTTGAGTGTAGCCTGCTGATAGTTAAGCAGTTGGGATGTGTTGTTGTATGCTTTTTCCCATTCCTCTGCTTGAGTGCTTGGCGGAACGAATGAGGGCACCAACACAAATTCGTCCCCAAACACCGCACGGGCTGCCTCCGTCAGGATTTGGACTTTTTTATCGGAGGCTGCTTGCGTGTCGTGTTCGTCCAATTTGGATTGCACGCTTTCGATACGCTTGTCCAAATCGGCGATAAGCTGCTCTGTCCTTGTCCGAATATCTTCCGCAAGCACGACGATTGATTGCTCTATCTGACTTGCTTCGACTTCCTGCAAATCAAAGTTCTCTACGGGCAGCAAGGAGGTAAAGTCGGCCCAGACCTCGCTGAGGTTGGTCTTGGCAGTTTGTGTCAACAGTTGGAAGTCGTTTTTCCTCGCCTCGAACAATGCCTTTTTGGCCTCTACTTCCGCTTGTACCTGGATAGCGTTTTTGCCTGCGGTGTCAACGAAAGTGGTCGAGATGAGCAACTCCGCTTTTTGCAGCAGTTCGATGCGCTCCTGCTCGCCGGGTTGGGTAGGAAGGTCTGCAAGCAAATCATTGTACTCCACCAATTTTTCCTCCCACCGTTGCACGATTTCGGAGGCTTTTTTCAAAATGCTGCTGAAAATGGCGCCCTTGGTCTCATAAAAAATGCCATAGCCTGTTTGCGGCAAACCATACAGGGAAATTGAACGCAGCGCCACGACGAGGTCGCCAAGATAGTTGTCAATGTTGGCGACTATGTTTGGCGTGTCAGGGCCGGGTTCGGGGAAAACCAAATCAAGTTGGTTGAGCAGCGGTTGAAGGCGCGTTGTTTTTTCGTTCGCCAAATCTGTCAGCAAAAAATCCACTCGGGTGCGTTCGAGCACGATGCCGCTTTCGGGCTCAGACTTTGCTTCGGTTGGCAACGCCGCGTCCGTAGAGCGGAGCGGGCGCGAGCGCAGCAACAAGGCTCGAAGGCTGTGGAGTATTGGCACTATTTCAAAAAAAGAAAAGTGTCCCGCGTCAGATTCGGTGTAAGTGATGTGCAAAGTCGAATCAGGTCGGGGGCTTGGCGCGGCGTTCCGAAAAACATATTCGCGGATGCGGTCTTCCAATTCCGTGCGCGTTTCCAAGCTATCGGCGTTGATAATATACAGCAAATCAAGAGGTTGAAGCCCCAAATTGGCTTGCGTCACGAAAATGGGATTTGGGTTTCCTTCGTATTCGACCTTGCAACTTATTTGTGCCGCTGGGGGCAGCGTGTCTTTTAGCCAATGGTGCATGGCAGGCTCGGCCTTGGCGCGTGGGTTGTCGGAAGCCGCCGCGACGGCGGATGTGTCAAAATGAAGGGCGACACGATGCGTTAGGCCGATGCCGCTGCGCGGTGTCTGCACCACTTCCGGCACTGGCGGGAAAGTGGCTTGGCTGTAAGCGTCGAGGGTGGCTGCCGCCCGGTCATAGTTGCCCAACACCACTTGATGCACGCCTTCCGCAATGGCGAGGTCAGCCAACGCATCGTAGATGTCGAGCAGGCGATTGATTTCGGCATTGATGATGTTTTGTTGGGGGATGGTAGCGGCAGGCAATTTGTTTGGCATGGGAAACCCGAAAGGATATGGCTTCACGGTGCCGTTGGGGTTTTTGACGTGACGAATCAAATTCAGCCCATTGACCACATTGCGGGCTTCGATGGCCTCGATGGACACATCGTCAGGCAAGTCTTCTGGGCGCGTGTAAAGCGGGAAAACACGTCGAAGGGGGTAGATGAATTCATCACATTCCGCGAAGTTGTAGCGGTCGTGCAGCCCGCGCTCGAATTGATAGCCCAGCAAAGCGGCGAGGCTTTGGCCGTTGCGAATGCCTTCTATCATGCTCAATGCAAGGCGCACGCGCTCGGAGGCGAGGTTGACTTTTAGCAGCTCTGGATGGGCGGGGGTGGCGTTGGCTATGTAGCCATTGCGCAAAATGGCTGCGGTGACGGCGTGGTTGACGGAGGGCGCATGGATGTAGCCTTCGTTTTTGTTGTCGCGCACAAGTTGTATGCGTTGGTTTTCAGGCACTTGTTTGTTGAAAATCTCGTCTAGTTTTGTGTCATTGGGGACGAAAGGGGTAAGTTTTTTTTGTTCTGAAACCACGTTTTCCAGCCATCCGTAAGCGCCCAAGTACACCCCTTTTCGGTGCAGCGAATCGTCGTCCAGCCCTTCGTCGTCGCCCAAACGAGCGTATCGCATAGAGGCGAGTTGGAAATGGACGAGGCCATTTATCCAAGCGTCGAGGCGGTAGGAGCAACAGTCGAGATGCTCGGCCAAGAGGCGTTCGAGGCGGGCGGTGGGTGTTTGGGTCAGGTGTTCGAGGGCTTTCAGTTGCTCGGTCAGATAACGAGTGCCAAACAGGTGGCTCAGGTTGAGCGTGATGTGTTCGGCGAGTGTACGCGTGGGGTGGTCGGTGATTTGCTGGAAAGGGGTGTAGAGCAGTTGGTAGCGGCTTTGCTCTGCGGCGACTTGGCTGGGCGAGGCAGTGGTTACTGTCCCGATACTTGATTTGGTATCTTGTATTTGGAAAAAATGCGGTTCGCTGCGGAAGATTTTTTTCTGTTCGTTGTTGAGGAGTTGAGCATCGTCGAGCACTCGAATCCCAGCGTCGTGGTAGCCGAGTTCGAGGGAATGTTTGAGCAATATGTAAAGCAGCGCGTTGGGCCACTTGTTGTCCACGAAGCCGTCTTCCACGCGCAGTGTATCGAATGATTGTGTCGCCCACTCGTGCAGCCATTCGATGTAATTGCGGCCATTGGTGGTGACGATGCGCAGTGCCTCCCATTCCGACATGGGGCCTTCTTGAATAATGGGGCCGTTCAGCCGATTAGGCTTTGTTTTGAAAAACAGGTCGAGCAATTTGGGCATTTCGTCGTTGCCATATCCCATGAGCTGTAGTTGCGTCATGGCCTGTTGCTGCATTTTGGCCGAGAGCGTTTTCCAGTTTATTTGGTACTTCCAAAGTTTGGCGATGTTGTCCATCTGTTTTTTGGTGTTGGCATACCGCTGATAGAACTCCACTGATGCGGGATGCAATCCTACCACATCCAGCAGGGCTTGATGCGGGTCGCCGGGATAGGCGGGGTCAACGCGGGCGACGTTTTTGGCAATTTCCTCCCACGTTTTCCGCAGGTGGTTCAACACGCCGCTATATTTCCAAAGCCAGTCTTTAAACTCGGTTTTGCGTTGTTTTTCCTGAAATTTTTTGGAATAATCAATGTAAGAAACCTTCTGGTCGCCATATATCCAGCCTATTTTGCTGTAAGCGGTGGTGGGCAATATGCCATAGGGCTGGCGACCGATGCGAATGCTGGGAATCATGCCGCGCCCGCTCACGAAATGGTTGAAAAACCAGCGCGTGTAGTAGATGTCGTCGTCGTTGAAAACGGGTTGCATGAGTGTGTCCATGAAATAGCCCAGCGTGGCTGACCAAAGGGCTGTGTTCATCGCGCGAGCTTCGCATTGGTCGGTGTGCCCGGCGAGCGGCACCTGTTTGAGCCATGCGGTGTCAAGCCCAAGACATTCGGCAAACCATTGGCCGTCGCGTTTTTTGAAAAAATCCGCTTCTTCCTCGAATTGTGCTTTTCCTTTGAAAACGACCTCGAAACTTGCATCCGCATCGTCGTCGCGCGAGTAGGCTGAGTTGACCTCTTCCGTGTTGTTGGTGGGCGCACCCTGTGGCAAAAAAGCAAATCCAGAGCGGCTGTAGTAGTGATGTTGGAGCAGTGCTTCCAACTCGGTTTTGCCCTCCGCAGCGTCGGCGCCGAGCCGCAACCCCAACACAAAAAGTCGGTCGAAACCAGCGGTGGCTTGTTGCGCCGTGATGTTCACGCGAAAACCCATCCCTCGATTGACGGCTTCCTCAAAATCGAGCATCCACCGCAACTCATCCCCGATGATAAGGTTGCCAAATTCGTCGAATTGAAACTGCGATTCCGTGTCGGCGGTCGGGTTGGGGCTTACATGGAAGGGCGCTTGCACGGGTGCGCTGATTTCTTCCAACACCTTGTTCCCTTTCTGGAAGCCCAGCAGGACGAAGCGTTCGGGCAGCAGACTTGCCTGTGCGGCCTTCGCCCATGAGGTGGTTTTGGTTTCCAAGTCTTCATTTTTTGGCAAATACATAAAAAACACTCGCACGGTAGTGGTCGAGTGGTCGAAGTCGTGGGCAGGTTTTTCCGTCAGGTTGTAAGGCTTGTATTGTTCCGTCAATGTCTCTGCTCTCGTTGTTCCCACGGCTGTTGTCAGTGCGGACCAAGCGGCGCTCGCTGTTGGTTCGTGGCCTGCCGATTCCCATAATGCAGACCAATAGGCTGCCAGCAAGGGGCGTTCTGTTGCTGCCAGATGTTCGTCGGCTGTCACGACGAGGATGAGTTCTCCCATTGTTTTCGATGTTGGTTTTTGCTCCAACGTCGGGTCGCCCAATGCGTCGTCGGGAGAAAGCGGGTTCAGTGGTCGGAAATGCTGCACAATCCACGTCGCTCGCCCGGAGCCATGGCTGGCCACCAAGCCGCGCCACGCGGCGCGTTCCTCATCTTCTGCTCCTGCGGCGTGAAAGTATTCGCGCCAGAAGATGCCGGCGCTTTTGAGTTCGACTTCCGAGAGGGTTTCCTCAAATGTGTCCACCAGACATTCGTCGGGAAAAACCCGCACCCACAGTTGGTGCTGGGTGGCCGCGCCTGCCACGCTCATGGTTTTGAACCGAGTTTCCAACCGAAGCGGGAAGAGCAGAATAGGGATGTCGTCGTTGAGGTGGACTGCGTTTTGTCGGGGGTCGGTCCAGGTTTGCCAGAAATTGGGATAAAGGTTGGCCAGTTGATTTTTGAATGTCCCGAATGTCTTTTCCCGTTGTTTTTTCAGGCTCTCCAATTGCTGGCGCTTGCCCTCCAACTGCTGGCGTTGCTTCTGGTGTTCAGGCTCGTCGGGGTTGAACCAACGTCCCATCTCTCGCAACTGCGCGTTGACTTGTTTCAGTTGCTCTGACACGCGAAACAGTTCGCCCTCGGCTTGCGCAAAGGCGGCTCTTGTGTTGGACAGGTTTTTTCTCGTTTGCTGAAAATCAGACATTTGCTCAATAAGTTTTGAAGGTTCAAGCACCTGTTTTTGTTGGCGGGGCTGGGGGGCGGAAGGTCAAGGCAGTAGATTCTCTTTGGGCTTCAACATCTCGCTCGCGTGCACAGCCACCATCACGGGCACTTGATAAAGGATGTAGGCCAAATCGGCGGAGTCGGCTTCTTTGCGCCAACGGATGTTTTTGTCCTCGTTGTGCTGCAACAATTCTTCCTCGTATTCGGCTTGCGAGGTATCGGTAGGGGCCACGAGGTTGATGTTTGGGGTGGCGTTGGTGATTTGGAGAAAACCGCCTTCTGGCAAGCCAGGCGCGGCATCCTCCCAGGCAAGGTCGCTCCAAGTGCGCTTCACGGCATTGGGGCCGCCGATGTCAAGACCAAAGCGAGGCTCGCCGGGGCGCTCCTTGATGACGAAGAACCAACCTGCGTTATGTTCGGTAGGATTGCTGCCGTCGTTGCCCTTAGCCACATCGGAAGTGAGGTCAAAGCCAAAGAAGTAGATGTCGGGCTCCACTTTGGCGCTGTATAGTGGTGTTTTCACTATGTCGCGTGGCGGGTTGTCCTCTTTGCCATCGGGAATGTCGAACAGGTCTCGCTCTTTGGCTGGGTCGAAGCCGCCGGAGCCATCGTTGTTTTTGGTCTGCCATTTAGCCTTGTGAGCGTAAATGACGGCGGTAGGATATTTTTTCAGCAATTCGCCGCGAATCACCAGCACGACTTCTTCCTCATTGGTGCCTCCTTGCTCGCGGTTGTCGTGTTCGCCGAGTTTGGAGGCACGCGGCCATTTGTGTATTTCAGGGATGTCTTTAAGTTTTTCGCCGAGCTTGCTCAAGTCTTCCCCATCCTCGGGCAGATAGGCGCTCACATCCCAGAATTGTCGGAAATAACTGCCGCGTTGGTCAGTCGGATATTCTCGCCACAGCAACTCACGCGACATTTCGTGGTTGATGCCGACCATGTAAGCTTCTATGAACTTTTGGTTGGTTTGCAAAAGGGTGATGCTGTTTTGGGGTATCAGGTTGATGTTGGGCAAAAAATACTCATCGGAGAGTTTGACGAGCGGGTCGTACATCGGCTGGTCGAATTTGGGATACTCCATGATTTCGTCAAACTTTTCGGGAACGAACCGAATGCGACCGGGCAGCAGGATGCGGTCGAGCACCAAGCGCGGGATGGTTTTGTCTGGATGAAGGCTTGCCAATGTTTCGGAAGCGACGAGCGATATGTCGAGCGGCACCTTGGGCGGCACAAAGGCTGCTTCTCTGGCTGCCACCTCCACCGCGTACATTTCTTTGAGGGCGATTTTGAAACGCAATGCTTCCGGGCTGTCGGAGGCTCCTGTTTGCGGGCGGAAGCGCTCATCTGGCTCCGTGATGCGAAAGTCGGGGCTTTTCGGGGCCATGTCCACCCGTTCGGGGGTTTCGGTTCGCTCGGTGAAAATCTCTGGTTGGGCCAGCTGTCTCAATATCTCGTTCATCTTTCTCCACAAAAGCACCAACCCCGCTACCACAGCCATGCCGAGCCCCATCCAAAGAGCGGCGGGTCTGAACAGCAAGAGCAGCACGAGCAACATGACCGCCAACCCCAACGTGAGCAAGGGCAGCCATCTGTACTTTTTCAGCAAATCGGCCAGCCATTTGGGCTGCGGGTTGGGAGTGGTTTGCTCGATGAGTACCTGCTCGGTCGGTATGTCGGGCGTGATTTTGGGCGGCGCCGGCACGATTTCGCCTTTGTTGAGCCGCGTGACCAGTGTGGCTGGCGCAATGTTTTTTGCCGCAAAGGGCAGTCGGGTCATGGCGCGGGAGCGTGGCCGCAACACTTTTCGCATAGGTGGCGAAACGGCGACTGGTGGCACAAGGCTCATTTTTATTTGGTGAAAAACGGTGGCGTTTTGTACCAAAATACGCTTCTGCACAGGTGCGCTCAACAGGAACAGCTTGTCGGGGCGTTGGGTCAGGAGTGCTTGAAAATGCTTGGTATGCCACTGAAAGAGTGCTTCTTGGCTCAATTGTGCCAGCCGAATGAGGCTGTTTGCTTTCACCACATCGCCCACTTGCTGCCAAGCCGCGTTCATGTATTCTTCTTGTTTTTCCTGAATGACTTTTGTGCCGAAACCCGCAGGCACCCTAAAACGAGGGTCGAGGTTGAGCTCGTGAATCCAGTTTTTTGGGTTGGCCACCGGGGAGCCGTTGGGTTGGTGCAGCAGGCGGTCCACGGCGGCGTGCCAGCGCCCATAGAGCGGCGGCGTGATGAGCGGGTCTGGGTCGAGTGGGTTGTCGGGGTCTGGAATGGGCTGCGGATTGGCGCCTGGTTTTTGGTAGTCGTCGGCAAGATTGACGAATTGGGCGATGCCTTCGTTGATGGGCTGTGGGTAGTTGACTTTTAGCCAATCTTCGTATTTGTAGAACTCGGCGGGGTTGCTCAGTGCCTCGTCTGGCACACGCAGGGCGCCGCCGAGTTTGAGGATGCCGCCGAGTTCGCCGTTGGGGTCGAGGCCGGGAAGGTTCCAGCCCGGCTGTTGCACGTCCATGTCGCGCCGACCGACTCGCTCGTCGGCGGGTTGTGCTTTGAGCAGGCGCACGAGATACTCAAAGTCGCCCACCGTTCCCGTGCGGAAATACCATCGGTGATAGTAGGGGAATGTGGTTTGGTCGGGCTTTTGCCCCCATGCATATTGCGAGGCGAAGTCTGGCTCGACCTCCAAACCCAAGCCTGCTTGTCGGCCACTTTCAAAGGAGGGAATCAAAAAGGCGTGGTAGGCGGCGGATGGCTTCAATTTGCGCGGGCAAAGGATGCGCGAATAACCAAAGTCGGGGTTTTGTTTGAGTGCCGTGTCCAATTTTGGCAATACCACACCCATGTTCTCAGACAAAATCTCTTCCGGCGTGGCGGCTATGTCGCGATTGACATGGACGTGCGCCCAAGCCCATAATTGTTCGGGCGGCAAAAACTTTGCGCTGGCGTTTTGGACGGTAATAAATGGCAATGGCTTGTCTTTCAGGTTTTTGCCTTCCTGAAACTCGCCCTCTTCCAGCACCACCAATGCCAGCCACGGGCGAAGCCGATGCGCTGGCTCGTTGGCTTTGCTGGGCGTGTATCGCCACGGGAAATCCTCGTCGTAGAAATCAATATAGGGCAGGTAGTTGGCTTCAAAGTTTGTTATCCAATTGCGTGGTTCGTTCTTGATGATGGCACGCGGGTCAATGCCCACCACGTCGCCAGGTCCGTAGAGCTCCACGTTTTTGGGGATGGTCGCCACGACGGGGGCGCCACTGTTGACGGCTTTTCCTTCCACTTCCAGTTGGAGATGAAAGGTGGCACGCAATTTTACGCTTGCATCTTGGTCTGCCTGTGCTGTTTTGTTCGCCAAGCCGACGCGCAAGTAGGGCAGAAAAGAATATGTGCCGATGGGTTTGTCCATTTTTCCTTGTTTGTTGTTGTCCCGTGCGGTCCGGCCACCCGGAGGAGAAAGAAAGTTTTGTTCGCGCCTCTTCGCTCACGTCTGCGAAGACGAGGAACGCGGGTCACACTGCTTCGTATTTCGGAATCACATGCAGCGATTCGTGCAATGCGGGATTGAGGGTTATTTGTTGCTGTATGAATTGATTGGCCAGTGCCTCGCTGGCAAAACTGGTTGCTTCGGTGTTGAATGCCTTGTTGTTTTCGGTAAAGGCCACCACAAACCCCGTGTCTTGCACTTTGACCTTAGCTTCGTTGATGAATGGGTCAAGTTGGGATTTGTAATGGTTGGAAAGCGCTGATTTTGTGACAGCCGCACCATTGAGAAAATGACCGAAAAACTTGGCTGTGAATAATTTAAACCTCCGGCGGAATCGCTTGTAGTTGTTGTCAATGATGATTTGCTCATATCGAACCCGGCGTTTGGCCAACTTGGAAGCGCCCAATTGTTGCGGCCCTGCCGAGAGCAACACCCCGCCGTGCAATGGGTCGAATGCCCGTTGCGAGAGTTTGTCGGCATCGCTCATTTTGAGGTATTGGGCTTTGGCAAACTGTTCGATGGTGTCTTGCACTTTCGTCAGCCCATTGGCGCCGAGTTTGAACTCGTTGGCATCCGACGGTTTTTGGCTGCCCACCTTGTCAATTTTCAAATCAAAAGGCACGGCACGTTGGCTGATGCGCAAGGAACCAAGCGGGTGCAACACCTGCGCGGTCTCGGCTTCCGACAATTTGCGCAGCGAAACGAGCAGGTTGCTCCCTACGGGCAGCTCTGCCTTCCAGTTTTCCAGTTTTTCCAACTCGCCAGTGATGAGCGGCATCACCTGCACCGGGGGCAGTGTGGTGTCTTCGCTGTCGCCCCAAGTGATGTCAAAGTCGGCAGACACATCAAAGAACAGCAGGCTGAGCGTGCCTGTGCCGTGCGCGCGCCATGGGGTGGGGCCTTCGAGCGCAAACCGCAGGCGGATGCTGAACAATCCAATGCCAAACACTTTGAGGGATACCGATGCCGATATTTCGATGATGAAGTAGAATGGGGAGAATTGGAACAAAGCGTCGAAGGCGAGGTGGCCGTCCACGCGCACTACGGAGAGGTTGACCCTTAGTTCTACTTTTGCCCCAAACTGCACCGTGTTGGACGTGACAGCAAAATAGCCTTCCACGCGAATACGGCAAAAATCCGTGTTCAAGATATTGAGCGCCACGCGCTTGGGGCTGGGGAAGGGCAACGGTGGCGGGTTGAAACGCGGGTGGAAACCACCAACGGAAACAACAAAATTGGAGTCGTCGCCCCAAGCCACCAACAAGCCCATTTCGCCTTCGATGGTGATGAACAACACCCGCGACTCGAAGATGCTGGCAAAAAACCACAAGCGGTTTTTGTCAAACTCTATCGCGCCAATGAAATTGACTTGAATGAGAATCAAAGGCGCATCTTCGGCAGGCAAGGCCACTTTCAGTATGCCCAAGATGGCGATATTGCCCGGAATCTCAATGATGACGCCCAGCGAAACACTTACCAGCGTAGGTGTGCCCCAGCCAATTTTCGCCATCGGCCCGATGAGGAATTTGCCCTCGTAAGGCGGGAAAATGGTGCGCAAATCACTGATGATGCGCGGCGCGTTTTCCACCGGATTTTGGGGGAACATGACGCTGTTGATGGCTCCCGTGCGCACGCCTTCGGCAAGGGCTTGCAGATTCATGGTGCGATGGAGGCCAAGCAAGCCGCCCACACCCAACAAGGTGAAGCCAAATCCGAGTTGGATGCCAGTGCCAAATTCTGCCGTGATGATGAGCAGCAGCGAAAAGCCTTTCGAGCCATCGGGCATTTTGGTCGTGATAAGACCAATGGCCTTCACCGTGACAATTTGCAAGATGGACAATTCGAGCACACCGGCATATTCCTCGCGGTCGAAATCAAAATAAAGATAGCCGCCTCCTTTCACCACTGCCAAATCAATGGAGAGACCGACCCCATTGGGGGGGCGAAATCCGAACCCGATGTCGAGGGGGCCGAGGTTGCCCTTGCCATTTGGCGGGAACTTCATCGGTATGGACACGCCAAGCTTGTCCACTACCGCTTTCAAGGGGCCGAGGTTGGCATTCAGCAAAACCGCCAAATCTGTCTTTAGTGGCGCGTCTGTGCCAAAACCCACGATGACGTAAACCCCCTTGAGCTCTGCAATGCCCAAATTGATGTGTATGGGCAACAGCAGCTCGATGGCACCACTCCCGACCAATTGAAGGCCAGTGGAAGGCATCCATGTGCCGACCAAATCAAAATCGGCCTCCATCCCAAATCCCGACAAGACTTGTTGCAAAAAGCCGTCGCCCTGACTGAGGTCAATGACCAACTTCCCGCCTTTGATTTCTATCTCCACGCTTGGCTCGGCCTCGGCGCGGTTGGTGGATGAATTCCATCGGGCATTGAAACCCAACGCGCCTCCAATGGATTTGCTCTCCAAGCGACTGCCTCCGGTGGCGCCTATGAACATGACACGGCGGTCGCCGGGGTGTTCGGCCTTCAGCCCTAACAGCGCCTCAAATGTCAGTTGACCACTTGGTGGGGACATTTCCACTTCAAAGGGCGCACTTATTTTGCCCTGCACCCCTGCGTCGAAGGTGCCTTTCGATTTAAGTACCGCTTTCCAAGGGCCGACGAGGTCGAGCGTTTGGTTGGCCTCGAAAGCGGCTGGGATGCGCAGGTCCAATTTCAAGCTGGGAGGGTTGGCAGTTGGGTCGGCTTGAAGGCTAAAGTAATACGCTTCAAGGGTGTAGGGCTGGCTCCCGACTTTGTAGAGTTCGGTGGGGAAGCCGAAGCGGTCGAGCATGTTTTTCAATCGCTCCAGCATCAGCTTGCCGTCAAAATCATTTGCCCCGAATTTGTACTGGTCGCGGAGGTACTTGACGGGGTCGGTACCGATGTCAATGATACGTTGGAAATGAATCTCGCGTTTGCGGAACTCCGCTTGCAATTTGGCTGGGTCAGCTGGGAGCAGGTCGTTTTCGAGAATCCCCAACACGTTGAGCGAAGAGGCAAGCGTGGGAAGCCGCTTGTCCATGTACTCCACTGCCATGAAGTGGAGTATTTTGATGGCCAACTTTTCCCCGAACTGATTGATTTCTGCCACTTGTGCGGGCGTGAATCCCGCGCCTCCCGATGCGTTCTTGACGGCATTGCCCAGGTTGTTCAGTGCATTGATGAGTTGAATGATTTTTTCCAGCAGGCTTTTCCCCGAAGAAATGATGCCGGAGACGTTTTCCGTGTCTATCGCAGTGGCCAACGATTGCACGATGGGCGGCAAATCCCGCACGATGCCAGCGGGCGGCCCGAAGGCTGTTATCACAGACTGGTGTTGCGAAAGTGCGGACGGCACGGACACCCCCAGCCGCTCCAAAATGTCGGGGCCGAGAATGTCGGCCAATGGTTCGAGTGCCTTGCCTATCTCGCGGGCGATGATTTCGATAGTTCCGGGTGCGCTGGGCATAAGACTGAATTATGAAGATTAGGACGGTCAGGGGGCGGCGGAGGGGATGGTCTTGTTCAACGGGTTTCCATCATCATCTCTTGTTCCTTAAATACTGACAGCAACTGTTTTAAACTGAATCCTTGGTTCAGCACCCAAACCCAGTCGTTCAAGTGTTCTTCTATGTCGCGTATCAATACCTCGCTGCCGTATCTTTTTATGATGCCAATGATTTTGTGGGCGCGTTCGACGAGGCCGACGCCCTCTATTTCGACGGGCAAAGGCTGTTCGGGTCGAAAGGCGGACTGCATACCCAAACGAATGAGTGCGGGGCCGCCATTTCTATGCCACACGGTGGCCACTCGCTTGTTGGTGTTGATAAGTGTCCGCACCTCTTGGAAATGGCGCTTCACGAGGTCCTGATAAAATCTCGCCTTGGGAATGGAGAAAAACTCGTCGCGCAAAGCCGTCAGGTTTGCGTGGTCTGCTGTCATCCGAACAACCACTGGTTCGGTGGGCGGTGGGGTAGGGGCGCGGAAAGGTGCGGGTGGATTCGGGACGGCATCCACAGCGGCCTTTGCGTCCAGCTTGCCCCAGCCCCAGTTGTTGTTGGGTAAGGGCGGCACTTTGTCGTCATCGTCGGGCACATCAGTACGCGCCGTGTTTTTGAGGCTGTCGAGGATTTGTGTCCAATCGAGGTTGTTGTTTTTTTGAAACATGAGGGCCGCCGCGCCTGCCACATGTGGCGTGGCCATGCTGGTGCCATTCAAGCTTGTGTAGTAATCTTGACAACAATCGCAGCAGCATATTGTGTCCCAGATGTCATCGTTGCGGTATTTGTCGGTCGCAACCGAAGTGACGGCCACTCCGGGAGCAGAAATGTGCGGGCGGATGTTTTGCGAATCTGGGACGGTGGTGTCGAGTGCGGGGCCTCGACTGGAAAAGCCCGCCAGTTGGCCTTTTTTGCTGCCTTCGGCAGCGTAGGCACCGACCACGATGACGTTTTTTCCAGAGGCATCTGAGCTGATGGTGGAGCGCGATGAGATATGAATCGTTGCGTCGTCGGCTGTTGGTGCATTGAATTTTATTCCCGTCTCGCACCACGCATGAATGTCAGTGTCGGCACTAGTATTGTTGCGCAGTCGGAGCGTCCAGACCCCGCTCGTGTTTTTGCCATTGGCAGGTGGCGACAAGGTGATTTTGATGACGCTCGTCTCGTTGTTGCCATTGTCGAGCACCAGACCGTTGGTGCCGTTGTAATCCAAGTTGGTTCTTGTGTTGCCCGGTGTCACCCACTGCCAGTCGGCGGCATTGAAAGTCCGGCCGGGAGGCTTGAGTGCCGCGTCCAGATGGTTGCCGCTATATCGCACTTCGAGCGACAACGTGTCGGCGTTGTCAAGCGGTATTTTGAAAAAAATGTCGGCAGTATCGTTGTCCGGCACATAGCCATACACATGGCGTTTCCTGTCACCGTCGTTGCTGGCGGCCTGAATAATGGCCATTTTGTTGGCGTACTGCCCCACGATGGTCTCCACCCTTTGCTCTTCGATGCCGGAGCCATCCCGTGCGCCCAAGTCGCTGCCGAGGCTCAAGTTGATGACGCATGGGCGACCGTTGGCGCGGTCGAGTATGTACCGAATGGCGTTCAGCTTGGAATTGCCTGAGCCAGTCGGTGCGCTGGGGTCGCCATCCGTGAGACCAATCAGCCTGACGATGATGAACTCGGCTTCCGGTGCCACGCCAATGTATGTATATGCACCACAACACGCATCGCTTTGGGAGCCATCGCCACCTGCAATGCCCGCCACGTGTGAACCATGCCCATCGGTATCTTTGTGCCGCACGATGGAGTAAGGGTTGCTGCTATCGAGGGCTTTTTTGATGGTAGGACGGTTGGGGTTGCCCGCGTCTTCTCTCACATATTCCACTCCATAATTGAGCGTCACACTGCCACCGGGCGTGTTGACGGTGCCGGGCGAGCTTTCGTGGGGCGGGATGGGGGTAAGCGTCTGGTCCCATATACTCAATATGCGTGACGAGTTGTCTGCCTTTCGGAAAGATTTGTGGACGTAGTCAATGCCAGTATCAACTACCCCAATAATCACGTCCTTGCCCGTGTTTCCGCTCCATACATCGCCGCTGCGGCTCCAGAGTTGATTGGCTTTGATGTCGGGAATGCTCTTATCAAGCGCCTTTCTCCAATGTGGCGAGGGTGAGATGCGCACTATGTTTGGATGTGCCGCCAATGCTTCCAATTGGCTCAGCGCAATCACCCCATCGGCGAAGAAGCCGTCTTGCGCGACCACTCGCAAGCCCAGCGCTATCAACGGTTCAAGACTATCCTTAAACTCAAACTGAATTTCCACCTCCTCAGGCACGGCGGGCGCCTTGGCAAATGACTCTAAGTCGCTTTCTTGTTTTTGCGCCCTTCGCATGAGCAGCAATTGATACTCGGCAGGCAGTTTTTTCATCAGAAAAAAAGGATGACAGTGGAATTAAAATCACGCGACAAGAAACGTCGTGCGTTCCTTGCAACAACTTGGATAGGCTTCTCGAGCGGCAAAAGGGGGAGCGATAAGGGGGAAGGGAGTGATAGCGCAGAAAACGATTTCGCTACATCCATCATGGAGAGGAATGAGAAAATCGGTCGGGGATTGTTTGTCATTGGAGAGCAGATTAAAGGAATGATGAACAAATTTATTGGGCGCGACAAAAGTAAATGCTTCTCGCAAACACCCAAATTTCGCAGACGATTTTAACGCGATAAGGAAATATATTTTTCAAAAAAAAACCAAGAGGGGACTTGCGCTCGTAGAATTAAAAGTCAAATAACTCAAAACCGTTTGCTGGCATTGCAAAAACCACCACATTTGCCCCTCAAAACAGGTCGCCCGGAGCGAGCTGTTGAAAAGTTGAATGCAAGACCATCTCATACACCGCTTAAAAGAACAAGACCGGACGGCCGTTGGCGAGCTATACGACGCTTATGGAAGCGCTTTGTTTGGCGTGGTGCTGCGTATCGTGCAGTCGAGGGAACTGGCGGAACAGGTGTTGCAGGATACTTTTGTGAAAGCATGGCGCAACGGCGCAAGTTACGACCCTGCCAAAGGTCGTCTGTTCACTTGGTTGCTCAATATCGCTCGCAACACAGCCATAGATGCCACTCGCACGGCGCATTTCCAACATTACAAGAAAACCGACTCGCTCGACCACCTCGTACATAAACCCGGTGGCGAGGCCATCAACCCCGAACACGTCGGGGTGAGAGAGGTGGTGAGTCGCCTCGACGAAAAATACAAGTCGCTGATTGACCTGGTGTATTTCAAGGGTTACACTCAGGAGGAGGTGGCGGAGGAGACAGGCATACCGCTTGGCACGGTGAAAACCCGCTTGCGCTACGCCATTCAGGAACTTAGAAAACTTTTTGGTGAAAACGTCGCGGCAGTCGCCTTGCTGGCGGCTGTTATTTTGAATAAATAGTAACTGCTTAGGCTGTCACAGATTCGCACAAGTTTTCACGGAGGAACGATAAAAACACCAAATCCGTGAAGAAAATCAGGGTAAATCTGTGGAATCTGTGGCGATAAACACACGCTGGTAAGTAGTTACAATAAATGATTGCAACCGACGATACTGCCTTATCGAGGAGGTATTTGTTCGGCATAAATGACAATGGACATTAAATCTTTCATCCAATCGGGTTTGCTTGAAGCGTATTTGCTTGGGCAATGCACGCCCGAAGAGCGCGCGCTGGTGGAGCGCATGGTGGCCGAGCATGCCGAGGTGCGTGCCGAAATGGCCATTATCGAAATGGCGCTCGAAGGCTACGCGGCAGCCAATGCCGTGCCGCCTCCCGCATGGATGAAAGGCCGCATCCTCGAACGCATCGAGGCCGAGACGCCTTCGACCGTCGAAAGGTCGCCCGCGCCCAGCCGCGTTTCGCTTCGCATCTTTCAGGCGCTGGCTTTGGGACTTGTCTTGCTCGCTGGTTTTTTGTTTTTCCAACAAAAAAATCTGACTTCGGAAAAAACGGTGCTCGAAAGCCGCCTGGCCGATCTGCAGCGACAAATAGATGACTGCGCCGAACGCGGGTTGCAAATGGAAAAACTTCAACAAGTCAACAACCTGCTCCGCGACCGCGGCACACGCAACGTGCCGCTGGGCAACAACGAAAACCCATCACTCGCCGGCCTCGCTTTTCTCAATGCCCCCCGATGCGAGGTCGCCATTGACCTCAATAGCCTGCCCGCTCCCGAACAGGGTAAGTATATGCAGTTTTGGTCCATTGTGGATGGCAAGCCCGTCAGCATGGGCATGGTGGATTTGCAGGCTTCTGGCGGGTGGCAACTGATTGCGTGCCAACCCAACGCTGTGGCACTCGCCATTTCTTTGGAGGACAATCCGAATGGCAACCCAACTCCTACCCAAGTGCTGCTGGTGGGCAGCATCCCAGCAGGGTAGTTTGCGCCCCGACAAACAACTCTCGATGATTCCCGATATGTTTGCGAGGCAATGAAGCACCTCTTTTCCGTCAATATCGGCACCACGCGGGCACTCCAACTGTTTCAGTTGATGCGCCTCGGCTCGGTCATCCTGACGAGCATCCTGCTGGCCAAGAGTGGCCTCTCCACCGCCGAAATCGGCACCTATGAGATGCTGCTGTACATCGGCACGAGCATGACTTTTTTTTGGGTCAACGGCCTGTTGATGGGGATGTCGCCTGTGTATGCCTCTTTGGGCGATACCGACCGCAAAGCATTTGTTTTCAACAATTTTTTGGTGTTTTGCGGCATTGCTTTCGCCGTGTTTCTCCTTCTTTTTTTCGGGGAAAAAATGTTGACCCCGCTACTCACCGGGCAGGCTGAGGTGCCCTATTTTCGATTGTTTTCGCTCTACCTGCTCTTGCACTTGCCCACTTTGCCAGTCGAGTATATTTATCTGTTGAAAGAAAAGCCCCGTCATATTGTTGTCTGGGGAATGGCCACCTTCGGCCTGCATATAGCGGCGCTCTATCTGCCTGTCTGGTTCGGTTATGGCTTGCGCGGAGGCTTTACGGCGCTTATTTGGTTGAGTATTTTGAAATTGCTTTGGACCCTGCGGCTGGTGCTCGTGTCGGGCAGTATGCAATGGCGTAGCGACCTTGTGCGGCACTATTTGGGATTCTCCGCTCCGCTGACACTCAGTGTGCTGGTGGGCAACTTCATCATCCTTTTCGATGCTTGGCTGGTGGGTTGGCACTTCAAGGATGAGACCGTATTTGCTATATTTCGCTATGGCTCGCGCGAATTTCCACTGGCTACGGCACTTGCCTCCGCGCTGGCTACGTCGGCCATACCTCTCTTGGCCGACGATTTTTCGAGCGGGCTTGCTTTGCTCAAAAGCCAAGCGCGCCAGATGATGCACTTAGTCTTTCCGCTTACGCTGGCGCTTTTGTTTCTCTCTCAACCCTTGTTTCCGTGGGTGTTCAATCCCGATTTTGCGGCAAGCGCCCCACTGTTCAACATCTATTTGCTCATCACCGCCAGCCGGGTGTTGTTGCCCAATGCCATTGTGTTGGCAAAAGGAGACCCACATCTCGTTTTGGGAGTTGGGTTTGTGGAGTTGCTCGTAAAAATTGCGCTTGGTTTGTTTTTCATTCAGCATTGGGGCTTGGTCGGTGTGGCATGGTCAGCGGTACTGGCCTTTTGGGTAGAAAAGCTTGGTTTGATGTGGCTATTAAGGAAAAAATACGGGCTACATATAGAGCAATGGCTCGATGTCCGCTGGTATTTGGTTTATGTGTCGTTGCTGTGCGTGGCATATATGGCCACTATTTTGTGAGACACTGACAGGATTTCCGATATTTGCCAGACACACAAGTTTTCTTCCATGAAAAGACTGGCCCTTCTCCTCGCGCTCATCTGTTCACTCACAGGATTGGTTGCGCAGAACCCCGCTTGGCAATCTCTCTTCGACGGCAAAACGCTCTCTGGTTGGAAACAACTCGGCGGGCAGGCTCGCTACGAAGTGAAAGACGGCGCTATCGTCGGCACGGCGGTGGCGGGCACGCCCAACTCCTTCCTGACAACCGAAAAAACCTACGGCAATTTCATTTTTGAATGCGAAGTCAACGTGGATGAAGGGCTTAACTCAGGCATCCAGTTTCGCAGCCTCTCGAAACCCGACGTTGAAAATGGCCGCGTCCACGGCTATCAAATGGAAATTGACGCGACCGACCGCGCGTTTTCCGGCGGCATCTACGACGAAGCCCGGCGCGGCTGGCTCTATGTGCCCGAGCTCAATCCCGCCGCCCAAACGGCATTTCGCCGCAACAACGCCTGGAATCTCTACCGCATAGAGGCCATCGGCCACTCGTTGCGCACCTTCATCAATGGCGTGGAGGTGGCACACCTTATTGACGACATGACCACAGAAGGCTTTTTCAGCCTGCAAGTCCACAGCATCGGCAGCAAGGAAGAGGAGGGAAAACAAGTGCGCTGGCGCAACATCCGCATCCAAACTACCAGCCTGAAACCTTCGCCGCCGGGCAATATCCGCGTGGTCAATTTGCTCCCAAACGACCTTTCGGAAATAGAAAAGTCATTGGGATTCAAACTCTTGTGGGATGGAAAAACAACCAATGGCTGGCGCGGGGCTTACAAAAACTCTTTCCCTTCGGCAGGTTGGGAAATCCGAGACGGCGAATTACAGGTGGCCAAAAGCGCGGGCGCGGAATCGGCCAACGGCGGCGATATTCTCACGGTGGAACAGTTTGGCGCGTTCGAGTTGGTGTTCGACTTTAATTACTCGGAAGGCGCGAATTCGGGCATCAAATACTTCGTGCGCGAACTGCTGCAATACACCCACGAGTTTCAGCCCGGCCAACCAATGACTGTCCCGGCAGAACACGCCCAAAAAGGCTCAGCCATCGGCCTCGAATTTCAAATCCTCGACGACGACCGCCACCCCGATGCCAAACTCGGCGCGGCAGGCAATCGCACCCTCGCCTCGCTCTACGACCTCATTCCCGCTGACAAAACTGGCCACCGCAGCCGTGCCGTCCGAAAACCCGGCGAGTGGAATCAAGGCCGCATCGTCGTATATCCCAACAACCGCGTGGAACACTATCTCAATGGCTTCAAGATGCTCGAATACCAACGACTTTCTCCCTTGTTCAATGCCCTCGTCGAACGTAGCAAGTTCGTCATTTGGGGCAAGCAGTTTGCCTCCGCGCCCAAAGGACCCATTTTGTTGCAAGACCACGGGGATGCGGTGCGGTTTCGGAGCATTAAGATTCGGGAGTTGAAATAATTGACACCCACAGGAATGATTATTTCGGCGGGAAACGCCCCGCCCGCTATTCAAGCCCCATCGGGGCGCAATATCGGTAGAACGAAACCACCCCACACGCACCAGCCCCATCGAGGCGCAATATCGGTAGAACGAAACCACCCCACACGCACCAGCCCCATCGGGGCGAAATGTCGGTAGAACGTTCACACACCATTCATCAGCCCCATCGGAGCGCAATGTCGGTAGGGCGATTCACCCACCCCATACGCACCAGCCCCATCGGGGCGCAATATCGGTATGAACGTTCACACACCATTCACCAGCCCCATCGAGGCGCAATATCGGTAGAACGAAACCACCCCACACGCACCAGCCCCATCGAGGCGCAATATCGGTAGAACGAAACCACCCCACACGCACCAGCCCCATCGGGGCGAAATGTCGGTAGAACGTTCACACACCATTCATCAGCCCCATCGGGGCGCAATATCGGTAGAGCGAAACCACCCCATACGCACCAGCCCCATCGGGGCGCAATGTCGGTAGGGCGATTCACCCACCCCACACGCACCAGCCCCATCGGAGCGCAATGTCGGTAGAACGAAACCACCCCATACGCACCAGCCCCATCGGGGCGCAATGTCGGTAGGAACGTTCACACACCATTCATCAGCCCCATCGGGGCGCAATATCGGTAGGAACCGAATCACCCGTTATTCAAGCCCCGTAGGGGCGCAATGTCAAATCAATCTTGAAATAAAATGGCCAATACCTACACCCAAATTGACATCCATTTGGTTTTTGCCGTGAAAGGCCGCCAAAGCCTCATTCAAAAGTCTTGGAAAGAAGAACTGTATATGTACATAACAGGCATTGTCCAAAATCACAACCACAAAATGCTGAAAATCTATGGAATGCCCGACCATGTTCATATTTTCATCGGCTACAACCCTTCGCATCCAATCCCCAAGTTGGTGGAAGAAATCAAAACGTCCTCTAACAGTTTCATTAAAGAAAAACGATTCACGCCATATCAATTTAGCTGGCAAGTCGGATATGGTGCGTTTTCATACGGACGGTCGCAAAGAAGTGCCGTGATAAATTATATCGAGAAACAAGAAGAACATCATCGTCAAAAAACGTTTCGTGAGGAATATATTGAGATGTTGCAAAAGTTCGAAGTGGAGTATAAGGAGGAGTATTTGTTTGATTTTCTGGATGTTAATTCGTGGTAGTAGTCCGACATTTCGCCTCGATGGGGCTGGTGCGTGTGGGGTGGTTTCGCTCTACCGACATTTCGCCCCGATGGGGCTGGTGCGTGTGGGGTGGGTGAATCGCCCTACCGACATTTCGCCTCGATGGGGCTGGTGCGTGTGGGGTGGTTTCGCTCTACCGATATTGCGCCCCGATGGGGCTGGTGCGTATGGGGTGGTTTCGCCCTACCGATATTGCGCCCCGATGGGGCCGGTGCGTATGGGGTGGTTTCGCTCTACCGATATTGCGCCCCGATGGGGCTGGTGCGTGTGGGGTGGGTGAATCGCCCTACCGACATTTCGCCTCGATGGGGCTGGTGCGTATGGGGTGGTTTCGCTCTACCGACATTTCGCCTCGATGGGGCTGGTGCGTGTGGGGTGGGTGAATCGCCCTACTACCGATATTGCGCCTCGATGGGGCTGGTGCGTGTGGGGTGGGTGAATCGCCCTACCGACATTGCGCCCCGATGGGGCTGGTGCGTGTGGGGTGGGTGAATCGCCCTACCGACATTTCGCCTCGATGGGGCTGGTGCGTGTGGGGTGGTTTCGCTCTACCGATATTGCGCCCCGATGGGGCTGATGAATGGTGTGTGAACGTTCCTACCGACATTGCGCCCCGATGGGGCTGGTGCGTATGGGGTGGTTTCGCTCTACCGACATTTCGCCTCGATGGGGCTGGTGCGTGTGGGGTGGGTGAATCGCCCTACCGACATTTCGCCCCGATGGGGCTGGTGCGTGTGGGGTGGGTGAATCGCCCTACCGACATTGCGCCCCGATGGGGCTGGTGCGTGGGGTGGGTGAATCGCCCTACCGACATTTCGCCCCGATGGGGCTGGTGCGTGGGGTGGGTGAATCGCCCTACCGACATTTCGCCTCGATGGGGCTGGTGCGTGTGGGGTGGTTTCGCTCTACCGACATTGCGCCCCGATGGGGCTGGTGCGTGTGGGGTGGTTTCGTTCTACCGACATTGCGCTCCGATGGGGCTTGCGAATGGTGGGGCAATTTGTCTTACTACACCTATCAAAATTATCGCCCTTATGGGTTTTAGAAAATAATACAAATTATTATGAAACGACGCACATTTATCAAAACCACCGCAACAGCGGGCATCGCCATGAGTTTTTCAGCCAAAAGTTATGCCCGCATCATCGGCTCCAACGACCGGGTGCGCGTGGGTGTGGTTGGTTTTTCCGACCGCTTCAAAAACGATTTGTTCCCGGCTTTCAACCGCCACAAGGGGGAATTGAACTTTGAAATCGTCGCTGTGTCCGACATCTGGAAACTGCGCCGCGAGGAGGGTTTGGCTTTTTTGAAAGAAAAAACAAATCCCGACACGGTCGCTTTCCGCAACAACGACGAAATGTACGCTGCCCGCGCCACCGACGCGGTCATCATCTCGACGGCTGATTTCCAACACGCGCTGCACACCATTGAGGCACTCCAAGCCGGACAGGACTGCTACACGGAGAAGCCGCTGGCCGAAACGATGGCCGACAACCGGGCGGTGCTGAAAGCCGTGCGCGATTCCAACAAAATCGTGCAAATCGGCTCGCAGCGCCGCAGCGGACCGAATTACCACGCCGCTGCCGAGTTCATCCAGCAAGGCAAATTCGGCCCCGTCGTCATGGTCGAGCTGATGTGGAACGTCAATCAGCCCGGTCGCTGGCGCCGCCCTGCGCTCGTGGCGCAATGCAAAGAGGAAGATGTGGACTGGAAACGCTATCTGCTCAACCGCCCTGCCGAAGCCTTCGACCCGCGCAAGTACTTGGAATACAGGTTGTTTTGGCCGTATTCGTCGGGCATTCCGGGACAATGGATGAGCCACCAGATTGACACGGTGCATTGGTTCAGCGGGCTTCCGCACCCGCGCTCCGCGGTGGCCAACGGCGGCATTTACCAGTGGAAAGACGGTCGGAGCAATCCCGACACGCTCACCATCGTGTTCGACTACGGCCCGCTCGACGACCCGACTTCGGGTTTTCAGGTGGTGTTCACCAGCCGCTTCTCAAACTCCGCCGGCGACGTGAAAGAACTCTACTATTCCAATGGGGGCATGATAAATCTCGACACGAATGAAATCACCTCGACGGGCGGCCTCGTGGAACACCACGCCAAGGCGATGGGTATGAAACCCAATCTGCTGGAGCCGCAAAAACTCGAAGGATTCAAGGTGGAAACTTCAGCTAGCACAGGCGGCGACCCGCTCACCTCCGCCCACGTCCGCAACTGGCTCGACTGTGTGCGCAGCCGCCAGCAACCCAATGCACCCATAGAGGCGGGCTACCAGCACTCTATAGCCAATATCATGGCGCTGGCTGCTTACCGCATGGGGCTGCGGGTGACGTTTGATGAGAAAAAACAGGAGGTGTTGGCGGGAGGGAAGGTGTTTAAATATTGAGAACTCATAAAAAACTGAGGTAGAGGGTAGAAGGCGGAAGGTATACCCAGATTATAGAGGATTTGAACCTGCCCGTTGGCAAGGCAGGGATTTCCTTGATTGATTTGCATGATTTCCAAAGGATTGCGAGCACCGTTCGTTCAAAACCACCTTGTCAGACCCTGTACTCAGGGGCTTGCCCGGCCAAGTGAAGCGGACGAGGCTGATTTGCGTTGACTATAAAGGGCTACGAGACTTGCTTTTGGGGTGCCTACTCTTTCAATGGAGATGAAATCAGCCCTCTACCCTCTACCTTCTACCCTCTACCCTCTACCCTCTACCTTCTACCCTCTACCTTCTACCCTCTACCTTCTACCTTCTACCCTCTACCCTCTACCTCAGTTTTTACAAGAACTCTTTTGCGAATAATTGGTTGGTGTTTATTGAAATGCACCCCGGCCGAAAGCCGCACGATTCATCTTTCAAAACAAGACTTACAAACAATGAAACCAATTCTCTCCTTTCTGCTTGCACTATGTGCGTTTTGCGCCACCTCCCAAAAAACAACCCTTATCAACAATGTCCAGATTTTCAACGGTACGGACGAAAAACTCACCCTCGGGAATGTGTTGATACAAGGCGACACCATCGCCAAAATATCCACCGCGCCCATCCCGACCAACAGAAGCGCCAATGTGACCATCATAGATGGGAAAGGCAAATTTCTGATGCCGGGACTGATTGATGCCCACTGGCACGCCATGATGGCGGCTATGCCCAAAATGGAACTGATGACCGCCGATATTGGCTACATCTATTTGGTGGCGGGCAGAGAAGCCAACCAAACCCTGCTTCGCGGTTTTACCACTGTCCGCGATGTGGGTGGCCCCAGCTTTGCTTTGAAAACTGCCATTGACAGAGAAATCGTCATTGGCCCGCGCATTTATCCTTCGGGCGCCATGATTTCTCAGACGGGCGGTCACGGCGATTTTCGTATGCCTTGGGATGTGCCAGCAGCCAATTCCGCTCAGTTGAGCCGCGCCGAGATATACAACGTGGGCATCATAGCCGATGGCCCGTCGGCGGTGCTTCAGCGTGCGCGTGAACAGCTGATGCTTGGCGCCTCGCAGCTGAAGCTGGCCGCTGGCGGCGGCGTATCTTCCAGTTACGACCCGATAGATGTGAGCCAATATACCGAGGCCGAATTTCGCGCCGCCGTCGAAGCGGCTGAAAATTGGGGCACTTATGTTACCGTGCACGCCTACACACCTCGCTCCATGCAGATGGCTATTCGCAGTGGCGTGAAGTGCATAGAGCATGGGCAATTGATGGACGAGGAGACTGCAAAAATGCTCGCCGAAAAGGGCGTGTGGCTCAGTATGCAGCCCTTCCTCGACAATGAGTTTGCCAATAAGCAACCCACGCCGGAAGGACAGGCCAAAAAACAAATGGTAAGCACTGGTACAGACAACGCTTATAAGCTTGCCAAGAAATACAAAATCAAAACGGCTTGGGGTACTGATATGCTGTTCAACCCCGCCATGACACCCAAACAAGGGGCTATTTTGGCAACCATGTCCCAGTGGTACACGCCCTTCGAGGTGCTGAAAATGGCGACCTCCGACAATGCCGAATTGTTGACCTTGTCCGGCCCTCGAAACCCGTACCCCAAAAAGTTGGGCGTGCTGGAAGAAGGTGCCTACGCGGATATGATTTTGGTGGACGGCAACCCCCTCCAGAATCTCAACTTGGTCGCTGACCCCGAAAAGAACTTTATCTTGATTATGAAAAACGGGGTGATATACAAAAACTCTATTCGGTAGCTCGCATTCGCTATAAGACCATGAATCTCTAAAAGAAAAACGGGTGTCCGCAAATACGCGGACACCCGTTTTTTTATCATCTGTCTCATCCAAATAGGAGGCTAAAGAGCTGCAATAACGCAATTTGCATCAATATGGAAACTGCGACATTGACCTTGTAGGAGCCTGATGGATTGAAGCACATTGGCGCCAGCTGTCAGGTCGAACTGTTGAGGGCCGTCGGGAGCAGAAATGGAAATTACGATTGGTGTGTTTAGCGAAAGGTTGATGTTGCCTCCTGTGGCTACCTCTACACCCAAGAATTGTTGCACCACGCCACAAGGATTACAAGCCTGTTGGTTGGTGTTGGTGCCGCAAATAACGAGGTCCCAAGTGGTGGCCCCTGTAATACTAAGAAGGCAGGCGGATACAGTGCGTTCCTCGACACTTGTTACGGTGTCAACCGGAATCAGTTCTTCTTGTCTGTCCGGCTTGCTGCAAAAAGTGAATAGGACTGCCACGGCGAGGACACAATTGATAAAAATCAGTTTCTTCATGATGAGCAAAGTTTAAAAGTGAAAAAAGAAAGATTGGGTAAAGAGCCTTAAATCGCGAATGAATCAAAACTCTGAAAGCAAAGGTGTGCCTCTCCTTTTGTGGCAGAAAAGGACAGTTTGAGCGCGTTTTACCAGAAAAAAGCAAAGGGAGAAACCGTGAAGCCTCGGCTGAGTGAACCTCAAAAAAACGCTTTTGGGGTCAAAACGGGACAGTAACAATCTGAAAAATTAGACAGAAACGAGCGGATATTCTGAAAGTAGGCCCTTCGAAATGAATGAAATAACGCTGCAAAGGAACGGGGGCTGAAAGGGCAAAAATTGAAGAAACCCGACATCATTGGCTTGTGTGCCACTGTGCAGATGTTTATTGCACCATCGCCCCCCCTTTTTTCAGTTCATAAGCTTGTATCGCGCCGCTATTGTTGCCTATCAAAAAAATTGTTTTTCCATGAGCGGATTTGAGCAATTTCAGGCTGCGGGCATCTTTGTTTGCCCAAAAACCTGATTGGCAGGCAGGCATTGGCTTGAAGTTGCAATTGCCCATGTTGAGCAGTACAAGACCGTTGCCCGCAGTGATGGGGCCAGTTTCAACCTGTTGCCCATAGTCATTGCCCACCAATACAAGGTCAGGCCTGCCATCGCCATTTACGTCGGTAGCAACGAGGGACTGGGAGGGGGCGATTTGGGCTTCATTTGGCAGGGGTTTTAAGGTGAATTTTCCTCCCTTGTTTTCAAAATAACAGGTGGTGAGTATGTTGGCATGGAGACGTTTGGCGGTGCTAAGTTCGGAGCGTGGATAGAGGTCTTCCATGGCCGAATATGCGTAAGGCGCGTTGCGCACAAATTTTTTCTTCAAGGGAGGGAGTTGTTTGAGTAACACCTCTCGCAGTGCGAGGGGGTATTCCTTGCCGCCTTGTGTGTAACCCATGAGCGGGTCGATGCTGCCATTGCTGTCAAAATCTTTTGCGTACACAAAAAGTGGCGCTTCCGGTGAGGCTGTGAGTCGTGTGTTCAGCCCCAAGTTGCCAGCCACCAGATCGAGGTCGCCGTCGCCATCGAAGTCGGCAGCCACGAGGCTTCGCCAAATTCCTTGCGTTTGGTCGAGGCCGAATGTGGCGGTCGCGTCCTCGAACCTTCCGCCATTGTATTTGAAAATCGAGATAGGGAGCCATTCTCCTGCGACGACCATTTCGGGGCGTTTGTCGCCGTCGAGGTCGGCAAAAAGCAGGTCGCGCACCATGCCACAGTAGGCAAAGGCTGGCGCGACTTGTGCGGTCACGTTGGTAAATATGCCTTTGTCATTTCTCAAAACATAACTGGTCGGCGTGAGTGGCCAAGAGCCGGGCGTGCACCAGCCGCCGAGAAAAATATCGAGGTCGCCATCGTCGTCGTAGTCGAAAGCAACGACGGTGCCGCCGCTGTCCGTTATGGCGGGAATGGCAGATGGGGCGGCGCGTGAAAAATGCCCTTTTCCGTCGTTGAGATAGAGTCGAGGTTGATAAGCGGGGCTACCCCCCTGGGCGCTGTTCCCCCCGCTGGCCACGAACAAGTCAAGGTCGCCATCGCCGTCCGCATCAAACAAAACCATGCCTGTATCCTCATGTGCTTTGTCGGCCTCCCAGGTTGCTTGTGAGGTTTTGGAAAATTGCCCATTTGCGTTTTGCAAATACAAGGCGCCAGCAAACCCGGTGGCGCCACCGATATAGAAGTCGTCCAAGCCGTCGCCATTCACATCGCCGACAGCCATTTCCGGGCCGGGCAACGACAAGCGCCAAGGCAACAGACGTTCGTGGTCGAAATCTTCATAAGGGTCCTCTTTATGGACAAAGTCAAGTCCCTTGCTGCCGCTTATTTCGGAGAAAAATTGATTTTGCGGGCGCTCTATGGGGGGCAGTTTGCCGGGCTTTGCATCGCTGACATGGAGGGTCAGTCGTTGGTTGGCGGGTTGATTTAGCAGGGTGATGAGTTTGTTGCCGGGTGGAAATAGCACCTCGATTTTGTCAATGCTCGTGAGGTTGCCTAAGCCAAAATGCAACAAGGGTTGGTTGGAAGAGAAGAAGCCTCGCACGGGCGCGAGCTCCTGCTGCCACACTTTGTCGCCTGCGGTAATGCGGGCGATGGTGTTGAAGGCCGAAGGGTTGCCGGGGGCGCCGTTGAAGGAGAGTTGCAGCCAAGCGCCTTTTTTGTTGTCGGCAGCGGTATTGCGATAGAGGAGGGCTTCGCTTTCGATGTTGTTGACAATCAAGTCAAGGTCGCCGTCGCCATCAAGGTCAGCATAGGCGGCGCCATTGGAAAATGTTTTGTCGGTGAATCCCCAGGCGATGGTTGTGTTTTCAAATGTGAGGTCTCCCTTGTTTCGGTAGGCATAGTTGCGCAGCGGCACCGAGGGAATCAAGTTGAGATATTCATAAATGGTCTTGAACACACTTGGCCCGATGCCACCGTGTTTGCGCTGTATGGAGTCGTCGGTGAACTGCACATAGTCGAGGTCTGTCACGTCGCGGCGATATCCATTGGTGATGAACAGGTCGGGCCAACCATCTTGGTCGAAGTCCTGTCCGAGTACGCTCCAACTCCAATCGGTCTGAAAAACACCTGCCATGCACCCTGCCTCGCTAAAAGTTGGCAGTTTGCCTCCGCCTCCGTCGCCGTTGTTGATTTGCAACACGTTGCGCATCATTTGATGGCCGTAGTCGTAACTCAGAAGCGTCTTGTAGCGGTCGGTTTTCATGATGGTGCTCAGCGTTTTTTGTCGCTGATAATCCTCTGCCAGCATATCCAGCGCAATCAAATCGGGGCATCCATCCAGATTGATGTCAGGCGCGTCGGTGCCCATCGTGTGGTTCGACTGATGCCTGAAGCTTTTTTCGGCATGGTCGGTAAAGGTGCCGTTTCGGTTGTTGATGTAAAGGAAGTCCGGCTCGATGTAGTCATTGGCGACGAGCAGGTCGGGCCAGCCGTCGTGGTTCCAGTCCAATGCAAGGCTGCTAAGTCCGAAAGCGATATTTTCGACACCTGCCGATTGGGTCACGTCTGTAAATGTCCCGTTGCCGTTGTTGCGAAACAAGCGGTCGGAATCGAATTCGGTGTGTGGTTTTTTGTTGCGCACTATTTTGCCGTCCGGTTGTTGTACCAAATCCATGCGGTGGGCCAATTGGAAGTCTGTGGGATAGTTCACCACATACAGGTCAAGGTCGCCGTCGAGGTCGTAATCGAAGAAGTTGGCGCAGTTGCTGGCAGAAAAGTCATCTACTTTATATGCTTTGGCGCTTTCGGTAAATGTGTTGTTCTGATTGTTGATAAACAGGAGGTTGCGACGTTGCTCGTTGGGGTGGAGGCCGCCCCTGCACACATATATGTCTTCCCAGCCGTCGCCGTTCACATCGGCGATGGCGATGCCGGTTTTGAACCCTTCCGCTGCTGCGACTCCTGCCGCGTCGGTGATATCGCGGAATTTGAAGTTGCCTTCGTTTAGGTAAAGCCCGCAGCGCCCGGTGGTGCTGGTGAAGAACAGGTCGGGTAGGCCGTCGTTGTTCACGTCAATCACGCCGACTCCGCCACCGTTGTAAAAATTGGGGTTGAGAATGATGTTGTTGGTAAAATCCTCTTTCGCCTCAGTCATGAAGCGGATGTTGCTTTGAGCGGAAGGAATTTTTTGAAAAAGCGCGCCGGGGGGAGGAGTGGCATCGTCGTGCGCGGATATTGAGGGTTTCGACTTGTTTTTTTCGCAAGAATATGCTCCGAAAAACGAGTATGCAAAGAGTATGAATGCGATTGTATTTGCCTTGAAGGTTGAAATTTCCATGAGCGGAGGAAGTTGTTTAGTAGCAAAGGTATGCTTCGTGCTGCCAAACTTTGGCTCATGTTTCCAACGGGCGGGCGGGCTTTCAAAAAAACTTGTCAGTCAATCGGGGGCGTGTGGCCAAACTTTATCTCGCCATTCCAGTTTTTGATGCCATGAAAAAAATAATCGTTGCCGTTGCCGGGTCTTCCGGCTCTATTTATGCGAAGGTGCTGCTCGACAAGTTGGCTGGGCTGCAAGGCCAATGGGGTGCCGTGGGGGTGGTGCTTTCCGACAATGCGAAAATCAATTGGGAACTGGAAATCGGCCCCCCTGACTTTACTCGATACCCCTTTCAATTTTACGAAAAAAATGACTTCTACGCACCATTCGCCTCAGGTTCTGCCCGATACGATACCATGATTGTCTGCCCGTGTTCGATGGGGATGCTGGCCCGCATCGCCACTGGGATTAGCAATGACCTTGTGACTCGCGCCGCTGACGTGGTGCTAAAAGAGCGTCGCCGCCTCATCCTCGTCACCCGCGACACGCCGCTTAGCCTGATTCATATCAACAACATGAAAACAGTGGCGGAAGCTGGCGGCATCATCTGCCCAGCCAGCCCGTCTTTTTATTCCAAGCCATCCGATTTGGAGGCCATCGCGGCTACAGTAGTGGACAGGGTGCTGGATTTGGCGGGATTCGGATTGGATAGTTTCCGCTGGGGGGAAACGGAATAATATATTTATCCGAAAAATCTTGGCAAGTCAGGCATAAAAACAGCCCCGCCTGCGAAGAGCAGACGGGGCATTGGTCTCATTCGTGGTGTTTAACCGCCTCTTTATTGTCTTTGTGGCGCAGCCTTGCTTCTGGGCTTGTTGGCTCGTTTTTCTTGCCTTTGCTGGCTTTTTTGCTTGTGTTCTGCCTTTTTCTTTTCGCGGTATTCGTCATACTTGGCGGCTTGCTCAGGTGTCATCACTGATTTGTACGCCTTGATGCGTTCTTCCCGCATTTGCTGGGCGTTCTCTTTTCTTGCCTCGCGGGAGGCTTTGGCCTTGGCCGCAAAATCCTCGTCAATTTTGTTGAGTTTGGCTTTTTGCTCGTCGGAAAGATTCAATTCCTTGGCGAGTTCGTCCGCGTTGCTTTGGCGGCGTTCAGCCATGTTGGCTCTGGCATCTTTTGAGGGTGATGGCTTTTCGGTCTGAGCGTTCAACGCGACGAAAGAGAGCAAAGCCAAGAGGGTTAAGGGGAGTGACTTGAACAAGATTCGTAGTTTCATATCTGAAAAAAGTCCTTTTTTTGAGAAGGAACAGCCGTTAGACCATGCGACACGCGGAGGGTTTCATCGCCCAAATCTTAAATGGGTGTTAATGGGCTATTGGCTGAATTTGGTCAGTTCTGTTCGGCTTTCCACATTGCCTTTCTTGTCGTAGTTGATTGATTTCACCATGCCCACTGCTTGAGAATACCAGTATTCGGTGCGATAGGTGCGCGTACCCAACATTTTGAATTCAAAATCGTAGCTGATTTTAAGGCACTTGTATGTGCCAGCCGGAGTGCTCACATTTTCCTCTGCTTCTACCTTCCGGTTTTTGATGTAGTATTTGTTGTTCATGATTTGCAGGCCGCCCATCCGAACGGTCAGTTCCATCTCGCTATCAGGCAACGACTGGCCGGGCTTCATACCTGCGGGGAATATCAAATCGTTGCTTTTGATTTCCATCTGCATATCGGGCGACTGACCTGCATTTTGTTGGGGCGGCACGAGCGAGCGCATATCCATGTAAATCACCCCCTCGTGGCATTTGATGGGGAAAACGTTGCTGTACAGGTCTTTGCCTTTCTCGTTGACGGCGGAGGCGCTGATGGTGGCAATGACCGTATCGGCGTTTTCCGTCAGGCTGGTCACTTTTTGGGTCGTCACCATTTCGGCTTTGCCTTTTTTGTCGTAGTTGGTGTATTCAAGGGTAATGCCTTCTTGGAAGTAGTCGTACAATTCGACACATTTCTGCGCGGTGGCCAGCATGGGGATTAGAAGCAATGAAAAAAGAGGAAGAGACTTTCTCATGGCGTTGTATATGTTTGTTTTATGTGAAAAAATCGGGTTTGGGTGCAGGGACTTCACAGGCGGGCCACCACGGTCAGATTGCCTTTCACTTGTTGGTTCATGGCTACTTCGATTTTGGCATTCAAAGGCAAGAACAAGTCCACGCGGGAACCGAATTTGATAAAACCCATTTCCTGACCCTGCTGCACTTGGTCGCCCTCTTGAACATACCATTTGATGCGTTTGGCCAAAGCTCCCGCAATTTGGCGCATCAGTATCTTGCCTTTGCCTATGTCATACACGACGGTGGTGCGCTCGTTTTCGGTACTGCTTTTAGGATGCCAAGCTACCAGATATTTGCCCGGGTGATAACGAAAATAATTGACCACTCCGCTCACCGGGTTGCGATTGACGTGTACGTTGAATGGAGACATGAAAATGGAAACTTGCAGGCGCTTTTCCTTGAAGTACTCGGATTCGTAGGCTTCCTCTATCACGCATATTCGTCCATCCGCTGGCGCATAGATGATGCTGTTGTCAGCGACCATTATCTCGCGCACGGGGTTTCTAAAAAATTGAAGCACAATCAAATAAAAAACGACCGATAGCGCCAGAAAAATCCAGAATGCGATAGGGAGAAACTTCCAGAACGTCAGGTTCAGCACGACCAAGGCCGCCAATACGGTCAATAGGATGGTGCGGCCCTCTTTGTGGATTCGATAAAGCATTTGCGCTGTATTGTTGAGAAGGATAGGCGTGGTTTTTTTGAACGAGGCAAAATTAGATAATTTTTGAGCCTTGCCTTTCGGGTTTTCTACCTTTGCGGCCATAAAAAAATCGGGTGGCGCAAATTTTTTTCAAACAAAAGGAACGCGCCAACCATCAAGTGACAATAACGCAAATCCTCAACTCAACAAATCCACTCATAACATGAAGGTAGCAGTTGTCGGTGCCACTGGGCTGGTTGGCTCGAAAATGTTGCAAGTGCTCGAAGAGCGCAATTTTCCAGTTTCCAAGCTTTTTCCCGTCGCCAGCGAGCGTTCGGTAGGCAAGACAGTCAAATTTCGCGGCAAGCGATACAAGATAATCGGCTTGGAAACAGCAGTGGCCAAAAAGCCTGATGTAGCCATTTTTTCGGCTGGCGGCAGCGTATCGAAAGAATGGGCGCCGAAGTTTGCGGAGCAAGGCACGGTCGTCATTGACAATTCCTCGGCGTGGCGCATGGACCCCGAAAAAAAACTGGTAGTCCCGGAGGTGAATGCCCAGGTGCTGACGAAGAAAGACAAAATCATCGCCAACCCGAACTGCTCCACCATTCAAATGGTGGTGGCGCTCAAGCCTTTGCACGATAAGTACAAAATCAAGCGCGTGGTGGTCAGCACCTACCAAAGCGTCACCGGCACGGGCGTGAAGGCCGTTGACCAGTTGATGAGCGAGCGCAAGGGCAAGCCCGGCACACGCGCCTATCCTTACCAAATTGACCTCAATTTGTTGCCTCACATTGATGTGTTCACCGAAAATGGCTACACCAAAGAGGAGATGAAGATGGTGAACGAAACCAAAAAAATCATGGGCGACGATTCGATTCGAGTCACTGCCACCACAGTGCGTGTGCCAGTCATTGGCGGGCACTCGGAGTCAGTCAATGTCGAATTTGAGCGCGACTTCGACTTGGACGAAGTGCGCCGCATCCTATCTCACGCGCCGGGCGTGGTGCTGACGGACAACCCCGCCGAACTGCAATACCCTATGCCGCTCTTTGCCCACGACAAAGATGATGTCTTTGTGGGACGATTGCGCCGCGACGAAAGCCAACCCAACACTCTAAATATGTGGGTGGTGTCCGATAATTTGCGAAAAGGGGCTGCTACCAATGCCGTTCAAATCGCAGAATACCTGCTCGCGCAGGGGATTTTGAAATTAAAAGTGAAAAAAACTGCGACTGCGGCATAATTTTGCCGCCGATTGCCAAACCAACTCAAGGCCAAAAGCCAACAGTTACAGCCAACAGCAAGAAATGAAGAACAAAGTAGTAGTTTGGGGAACCAACGCCGACGACGAAAAAATCCTGATTGCTCTGGAACTTAAAGCAGATAACAGCAAAGTAATGCTTTACACGTTCCCATTAGCCATTGCCACCGATGACTTCGTGAACAAAATAATGAACCAGTGGCGCAGTGGGAAAGAAGTGGCCTTTCCAGAAGGGCACACCGCCATCGAACGTCCGCTCAGCATCACCGAAACGCTTTTGCCCGACGACATCAAAACAGACCGGACAGACCTTATCTCTCGAGCACAGACCGAGTGGCAGTTTGCTGTGCTATCCTCCAAACTTCACGAAACCTACCAACAAGAGCTGACAGAGTTCAAAGAGAAAATCGAGGCATTGACTTCCTACGACAACAAAATTTTTCAAGGGCTGAGGTCATTCTGGGACAAAGTGCAAACCCAAAGCCGGGAACGCAATCTTTACCGCGAGCATGCCGACAATTTGCGCGACAATATCAATGCCCTTTTTGAGGAGTTGAAAAAAATCCGCTCGCGCGTCAATAGCGAGTTCGCGGCCGCATCCCAATCTGTATTCGACGAGTTCAACAAAACATTGACCGACATCGAAGCCCGCATAGAGGCTGGCGGCCAAAAAATCAATAGTGTGTTGGAAGAACTCAAACAGCTGCAACGCCGCTACCGCGACGTGCAGATGACCAACGAACACCGCAACCAACTGTGGAATCGCTTGGATGCCGCATTCAAAAAAGCGAAAAACCGCAAATTCGGACCATCGGCCAACGAAGGCTCATTGGTCGAGCGCAATGCTCGCCGCATCGCCGGCCTCAACGAGGCCATCAAGCGCATGGCGGACAATGTGCGGCGCGACGAGGAAGAGCTCGCTTTCCAGCATAAAAAGGTAAACACAAGCGAAGGGCAGCTCGAGGCGCAAATACGCATCGCCAAAATCAAAATGATTGAAGACCGCTTGGCATCCAAGCGCGAGAAATTGGCTGAACTCACCCAAGTGCGCGACGATGTGCAGCGCCAGCTGGAGTTGGCAAAGGACAAAGAAGCCCGCAAAGCAGAAAAAGACGAGGAGCGGAAAAAAATCGAAGCGGCCAAGGAAAAGGCAAAATCTGAAATCGCCGCGCAAATCAAGACAAGACCCAACGCCCCCTCAACCACGGAAGAAACAGGCGAATTTATTGAAGCAGCAGGCACTGTGCTCGGCGATGTTTTGATGGACGCGCTCGACTCTGTCAAAGCCGTAGCCTCTGTGGCGATGGAAAAGGCAGAAGACATCGCAGATGAGGTGATGAAAAAAGCCTCCGACGTGGTGGAAGATGTTTTGGAAGCGGTGAAAAAGGGAAATGAAGAAGCTGATGCCGATAAAAAGGCTGGCATCATCATAGACGACGTGGTTCACAAATCGGCCGGCGAGGAGCTGGAGAGCGCGAAGGGCATCATAGACGACGTGGTTCACAAGTCTGTCGGCGACGAATTGGAGAGCGCGAAGGGCATCATAGACGACGTGGTTCACAAATCGGCCGGCGAGGAGCTGGAGAGCGCGAAGGGCATCATAGACGACGTGGTTCACAAATCGGTCGGCGAGGAGCTGGAGAGCGCGAAGGGCATCATAGACGACGTGGTTCACAAGTCTGTCGGCGACGAATTGGAGAGCGCGAAGGGCATCGTCGAAGAAGATGCGACCGAAAAGAAGCCGAAAGCTAAGCGCACCAAAAAAACGGATGCCTGATTGAGAATCCTTGATTCATAGAAGGTAAAAACAGAGTCAGCCTCCAAACGCAGAGGACGCGGATGACAGCCTTATTGTTTTGACAGGATTAACAAGATTTACAGGTTCAATGAGGCGGCTTCGCTGCGAAAAATCCTCTAAATCCTGTCAAAATTCAATGTCTGTTGTCCTGCCTAAGTTTTTACCATAGAAGAAACGCCCAGTATCTGTGTGCATACTGGGCGTTTCCTTTTTTACTCATTTGCCTTCCACACCCTCAAAACATTCTCGTAGCATATCTTTTTGATGTCTTGTCGGGAATACCCCCGTCGCAGCAGTTCGGCGAGCAGGTTCGGATACATACCCACATCCGCCAAATCTGGTGGCAACGCGAGGCCCACACCATCAAAGTCGCCACCCAGCCCTACAAAGTCTATCCCGACCAAGTTTTTGATGTGGTCAATATGGTCTGCCACATCTCGGGCCGTTATCCCGCCAAGCACCAGTTGTTGTCGCATGAAAGCGCGGCCCTCCGGGGACTTCTCGGACAGCCCTTTTTTCTTCAATGCTTCCTCTGCATTCTTGAAAACCTCTCTGGCGCGGGCACTCAAGAAATAATGGCTAAATGGCACTTGAATCACCCCATTAGTTTGCGCAATGGCCTTGATGAGCGTGTCCGGCAGATTGCGCTCAAAGCCGGGTGTGAAATGGCGGCAGGCTGAATGCGTGGCGATGAGCGGTTTTTTCGATATTTTCAAAATATCCCAAATCGCGTCATCTGAAAGGTGGCTGACATCCACCATGATGCCCACGCGGTTCATTTCTCGCACCACCTCTCGGCCATACTCGCTCAGGCCACCATGGGTTTTGAGCGTATCGTAGGAGGAGTCGCAAATTTGGTTGTCGCGGCTATGTGCCAGCGTGACGTAACGAATGCCGCGTTGGTGAAAATAAGCCACGTCGGCGAGCGTCTCGATGGGCGAGCCGTTTTCCATGCCCATTGGGAGCGACACGATGCCTTTTTTAAAATTGCGCAGCACGTCGTTGGCATTTGTTGCGAGCGCAAACCTATCAGGGTAATCCCGTGCCATCGCATAGACCACATCTATCAATGAATCGGCCACTTGTTTCGAGCGTCCCGGCTCTGCCTGATAGCGAGAAGGCACATATATTGACATGAAAGCGCCGTAAAGCCCGCCCTTTTTTGCTCTTTCAAAATCAAAGTCACCTGTTGGATTTTTCAATGCAAACGCAGTGTAGCCGGGTTTGTGCCATTTCCCAGTTTCCACCAAATGCCATGGGAAGTCTATGTGGGTATCCACCACCGGGGTGTCGGCAAGTATTTTTTTCGCTTGACGCAGATGCTTGTCGGTGGCGCAAGCCGCAAACGCAAATAGTGCAAACAGCAAAAAGAATTGACGCAACATAGTCCATTTTTTTGCTGCAAAATAAAATGTTGTTTCCACACCGCTCTTCTTTTTTGAAATAGAGCGCATTTGGCATCATAAAAAAAGAGCCATCCCTGTGAGGTGGGATGGCTCTTTCTATTCGTAAAACCGGGGTTGGCAACTATCGAACCACTGTCACGTCGCCGCGATAGGTCAACACCTTGCCGTCGAGGAACTTAACCTCCATTACATACACAAACACCGCAGGATTGACATATTGCCCCCTATATCGCCCATCCCAACCTTGAGCCAACACATCGGGGTTAGGGTAAAAGTCATTGCGCTCATACATCAGCGTGCCCCAGCGGTCATAGACCCGCATATAGTTGACTTTTTCCACGCCCAATCCAACGATGGGATAGAAGAAATCATTTTCGCCACCCGTGTTGCCCGGTTTGAAAACGTTGGGCACATAGACGTTGCGGTTGGGGTCCACTTCGATAAGGATAGAACCAGTACCCGAACAGCCGTTTGCGTCAAAGACCGTCAGGGTGTATGTTTGATTGTTGAAAGAGTTGACATAGGGCCGCAAGTCAAACGGATTTCGAAGCAAATCGGCAGGCGACCAAACAAAGGTGTCCAATGCCGGGCCTGAAATAATCGGTTTGAGCTGGTATAGCGTATCGCCCAATTCAATTTCCCAAGTCGGCGGGTTGAATTCCACCAATATCGGTGCAGGCTCTTGCACGTTGATGACCTCCGTGAATTCACAATTGAAGCGGTCATAGTAGGTGATGAAATGCTCGCCACCACCAATTGAGACAGGGAAACTGGGTGGCAAAAGCACCCCAAAATCAACGCTGAACTGATAAGGCCCACCAGAGCCGCCGAAAATGGTGTCAATGAAGAGGGTGGTCTCATCGCCAAAGCACAACAGCGATTCCAAAGGCAGATATTGCCCCTGCACGGGCGGCGGGTCCGTGATGACCATGTTTTGCAGCACACCAGTGCATCCTTTCGGGTCGGTCACGGTGACAGCGTAAACACCCGCCTTCAAGCCTCCTTCATTTTGCATATTGCCCACAGTCATGCTGTCTTGGTCAACCCACTGATAAGTGTATCCGCCGGGGTTGCCACCGGTGACAATCACGCCCAATCGGCCATCGTCACCACCAAAACATTTTACATTCTCGGTTTCCGCGCCGTTTTGCAAAACAATGATTTCGTCGGGTTGACCCACTTCGGCGGTAAACACTCCCGTACACCCGTTATTGTCGGTAATCGTGACATTGTATTCTTGTGCCACAAGCCCAGTAGCGGTGGAGCTCGTCGAGCCGCTTTCCCAAATGTAGGTGAACGGTCCGCCGTTGCCGCCTGCGCCGTTCACGATGGCTTGGCCGTCGTCGCCGCCGAAACAAGTGGTGGGAATGGTGTAGAGCGTGTCGAAAGCCACAGCGGGTGGCCCCGGGATAATGATGGTGTCTGTTCCGAAACAGTTGTTCGGGTCAATGGCAATCACATTCACCGTGTCGGCGCAAAGGTTATTGCGCATGGAGTCCAAGCCTCCATCCGACCACACGAAATTGAAGTCAGCAGTCGTGCCATCAGCGTAAGTTACGGTTGGAATCACACTGCCATCGCAAACGCCGAAGCAAGAGGTTGGCATGGGAGTGCCAAAAGTGACGATGATTTCAGGTGGCTGGCCCAAAGTGAAGGTGCCCACCAATGTGCAGCCCTCCAAATCGGTGACTGTTACCGTGTAGTCTCCAGCGGGGATGTTGATAAGGGTAGAAGTGCCTTGCCCCAGTGAGTCGGCGCTCCAGAGATACTGATAGGCAGGGTTGCCATCCATCACACCTACACTTATGATACCGTCGGAGTAGCCAAAGCAAGCGGGTTCGGTGAAGCTCGTGTCGGAGAACGACATGGGCGTGACGGGAGCCAAAGTGAAAGTGTCGGAAGTCGTGCACCCTTGATTGTCCATGATGGTCACGATATAGGTGTCGCCCGGCAAGCCTGAAATAGTAGCGGTGTTCCCAACAGGTTGTCCGTCAAGGGTTTGCCAAGTGTATGTAACCCCTGTTGGTGAAGTCACGGTGATGCTGCCATCGCTGCCGCATTTTACGGGCAAAGAGTCAACCTGCGTGATGACAGGGGGAGGAGGCAATTCCAAGGTGAAGAACAAAGAGTCCACACAACCATTCAAGTCGGTTGCTGTCACAGAATAATCGCCGGGAGAGAGATTAGCAATAGAACTGCCGCTTGCTCCGGTACTCCATAGATAAGTGTAGCCATTGGGGAAGCCATTGCCGCCAAAGCCTTGCACCGTGAGCGAACCGTTATTCTGGAACGCACAGGTGGGTATCTGGTACACCGTCGTGTCGAGAAAGAAAGCTTCCGGCGAAAAAACCTCCACCGTAATGGTATCCAAGCATCCAATCGCATCAATGGCGAGTACCCTGTAAATGCCAGCAGGCAGGTCATCATAACAAGATTCGGTAGGACTGACCGTGTTTTGCTGAAATCCAATCGGTTGCCAAAAGAAAGAGTAATTGGGGGTAGCGGATGCGGGGGTTTCCACCACGCGCACACAAATAGACCCCGTGTTGTCGCCGAAACAATTAGTAAATATAGGTGTGGTGCTGGTCACTTGCAAATCCACGTTTCGGGCGGTGGTCACATCTATCTCGCGGTTGACAGTGCAACCATTTGCATCGGTGATAGTGACGAAATAAGTGCAGTCGTTTAGCCCATCTATTTGCACCGTGCTGCTTTGCCCAGAAGACCATTGGGCCGGCGGGTCGCTCACATTGCACACATACTCCCAATTGTATAGGTACTCCATGCCGGGAAAAGGCGTGCCACCAAGCGGGGTGAGCGTGATGGCTCCATCGTTGACGCCAGAACAGGTAGTGGGTGTGATGAGCAAATTGGCATTCGGAATGATAAGATTCTGCGGTTGGTCGAGTGTGCCAGTGGCAAAAGCCGTGCAGCCAGAATTGGTCTCGGTCACGGTCACTGAATACACGCCTGCTGATGCGTTGTTGAAAACCGGGACATTGCCAGCAGGGTTAGGCGGCGACCATGTGAAAGTGAAATTAGGCCCTGGGTTGGGTACTGCCGAACCATTCAAAGAGACAATGGCCGTCACGATACCATCTGTGAGGCTAAAACAAGTAGGCCGCTTGGTGTTTTCCAAAGAAGCACCAATGATGGGAACATCCACGACGAGCGTATCGCATACCTCTACGTTGTTGGCATCGGTCACGCAGACTTCCCAAGAACCACTTTGAACACCCGTTCGGGTGAACGATGCCCCAGCGGTGAGGATGTTGCCTGAATAGGTCGGCCCAGTCCCCAAACTTCTGATAATCACATCATAAGAGGCAGTGCCGCCAGTAGCCATCACCCGAATGGAGGCATCGCCGAAGCAGGTAGGGTTTATGACCTCTGCCGAAATAGTCAACGGCAAAAAATCCACGCAAACCTGACCGGGTATGGCAGTCAAGGCTACCGTGTTGCCAGTCGCGTTTTCTATGTTCACACCCGTCGGGCTGCTCGTCACGGTAAGGGGCGAGCAAGAACCCAATGGGCCAATGACATTGAAGCAAACCTCGACCAAAGTATTTCCGTTGGGTATATTGATGACCTTGCCCAAATCAGATTGGTTGTAAATCACAAAACCCAGCTTCCCTTGATTGGTCAATTGGATGTTCAAGTTGTTGAGGTCGAAAACCGAGCCGATAGAGTCGCTCGGATTTTGAATCCCATTGTACTCAAGTATGGTCGGGTCCCAATTGATGGAAAAAGAAGCACCTACCACTTGAAAGTTCTGAACGGTCAGCGGGATACAGATTTGAGAGTTGGGAGGGGAAATGGTGTCGGGTTGGGCAATAGTGGCGTTGTCGCTCGGATTGCAACCTGACATATTTATCTGGAACGTATGGCCGCAGCTTTTTCCATCTTCGATGGTGACGGTATAAATGCCGGGCTGCGACACCGAAAAAAACACGTCCGCATTATTGCCTATCTGGCTGCTGCTGTTGTGAATCAACGCCTTCACGGCCGGGTCGCTTGCCAATGAGATATCAATAGTGTAACGGGCGCTGGAACTCCACTGTGGCAGGCCGCCGCTGATGCGGAACTTGCCGAGGCAGTCATTCCCAAAGTTGTTGGACACGCCGCTCTCCTTGATGGCGTTCAAATACACCACCTGAAAAGCAGCAGCGATGTTGACGTTGACACAAGGGCCGGGCGGTGCCCCCACGATGCTGCTTTCGTACGTTTGGTTGGGGTCGAAGTTGTCAACGGTGATGGGTGCGAAGAAGAAAGAAACAGGTTGGCCACCGTTGAAGGTGCTTTGCAAAAGGCCGTTGTTGAGAAAGGTGATATTGCCGTTGGGCTGCCCGAACGCAAAAACCGGATTGCCGGTTGAGCCTATCAGGAAACAAGGCTCATTGGCCAGCAAGGTTTGGTAGCTGTCGCCAGCCACAGTTGGTTTGCAGGTGTAAAAGGCCCATGCGATACCCGGCGGCGTGGCAGGCACGGGGTCGCCGGCTAAATTGAAGTCGCCATTATGAACGATAGAGATTTGGTCGCCTTCACACAGGTAAATCGTGTCAAGAGAAGTGTCGTTGCTTTGCCCGACGAAGGGGCCAAGCGTGAACGTACCCGCAGCATTGCATGGCGCATCGGGCGTTAGCGAGACGGCAGTTGGGTCGAATTGAAAAGGAGCAACTGAGATTACCTGAGGAACCTGGGCGTGAACAAGTGCAGCTGTGCCAATGAAGCACACGACGAGCAGGATTAGAAACTTGTGCATTGCGTGAGTAAAAAATTTTAACAAAGGTTGATGGATATGTTCGAGAAAACGGGATTTGAAAAAACAAGTGCATGATGCAGATTGGGGGATTCATGCTGTCTGCGGCGGGCGGTTTTAACACTTGTTGGGGGAAAGGAAAGGGATTATTACGCAACCAGTTCCGGGACAGTGGGCGCAAAAGTAGGGAAGAACCGTCTCTCCAACATATTGATGCAAAATAAATGTTTAAAAAAAGCCGCCGTCCGGTAGCCGCCCCAAAACGCGACCTTAACTTTTTTTATTGCCGAACCGGCGGCTCCCATACTTTGCCTTGAAGAACCACCCTCTCAACAAGATTGCTGCCAAAAGAATATGGCACGACGGCTAACGACGAAATCGGGGCGGAAATGAACACATTTGCCATTTTCCCGACAGCAATGCTGCCGAGCTCGGTTTCCAGCTCCATGGCCCTTGCCCCATTGAGGGTAGCGGCATGGATGGCTTCTTCCGGCAACATCTTCATTTTGATGCAAGCCAACGACACCACGAACGACATTTTTCCAGACGGGGAAGACCCCGGATTGTAGTCGCTTGCCAACACAACGGGCAAACCCGCGTCAATCATTTTTCGCGCGGGCGAGTAGGGGATGCCGAGAAAAAACGCACAGGAAGGCAGTAGCGTTGGGAGTGTATCGCCTTGCTTTAAAGCCTCGATTTCGGCATCGCCCGTGTACTCGAGGTGGTCAACCGAAATAGCGCGGTTGGCCACTCCTGCTTCCACTCCGCCTGTGTATCCCAATTCATTGGCGTGTATCTTCGGCTTTAGCCCATAGCGCCAACCAGCCTGCAGTATTTGGTCCGTTTCCGCAGGGCTGAAAAACCCCTTGTCGCAAAAAACGTCGCAGTAGTCAGCCAGTCCCTCAGCCGCCACTTGCGGTAGCATTTCATTGACAATCAGGTCAATGTAGGCTTGTCTGCGTTCTTTGTACTCAAGCGGAACGGCGTGCGCACCCAAAAACGTGGCTTTTATCGGTATCGGGCTGACCGCTTTAAGGCGGCGTATCACCCTGAGCATTTTGAGCTCGCTTTCCACGGTAAGCCCGTATCCACTTTTTATCTCGATGGCCCCCGTGCCGTAGCCAATCACCTCGTGAAGCCGTCGCAAGGCGCTTTCAAACAAGTCGTCCTCCGGGGCGGCTTGAAGTCGCCGTGCTGAATTGAGAATGCCGCCACCGCGCTGGGCAATTTCCTCATAAGAAAGACCGCGAATCCTATCCACAAATTCTTCTTCCCGACTGGCAGCATAGACGATGTGCGTGTGTGAATCGCACCAACTTGGGAAGACCAACCGCCCTCGTGCGTCCAGCACCTGCCCGGCTCTTTCTGGGCATTCGGGCATGGGGCCAAACCGGGCTATGCGCCCATTCTCGATAAGCAAAAAAGCATCGTGCAGCAAGGGAAGCGCGGCCATGTCGGCACCTTTCACCAAGCGGCGAGGGTTTTGCTCTGCCAACACAAGGGTCTTGATATTGCGGATAAGAAGAGACATCATAAAATAAACTTTGTATCGCTCCCAGCTGGTTGGGCGCGGGGCAAAACTATCTACTTTTGCGGCCTATCCGTTTATTTTGCCATGTTATAGTCAACGCAAATCAGCCCCGTCCGCTTCACTTGGCCGGGCAAGCCCCTGAGTACAGGGTCTGGCAAGGTGGTTTTGAACGAACGGTGCTCGCAATCCTTTGGAAATCATGCAAATCAATCAAGGAAATCCCTGCCTTGCCAACGGGCAGATTCAAATCCTCTTTAATCTGGGTATATACCTCGTTCCACAAAGTTTTGGACATGGCTATAATCGCAATCTACTCAAAATCACGGACATCAATCGTATTAAGGCATAAAAATGAAAAAAAGCCCATTCAGTCTTTTCTCGCTCGTCGTGTTTTTCCTGCTCGCCTGCAAAACGGAAAAGCCTTGCAAATACAAACCTTCACCCATTTTCGAGTCAGGCCTGCCTCATGTTCTTCAATATAATTTTGAGGTGGAGGGACGATATTCCCTTGAAAGTCTTTTGCTCGATACCAACGTATTGCTGGAAATACATCAGGACATTTGCACTGAAACCCGTCAAGAATACCGATTTGCGGTGCAGGGCGATTACAGTCAGCATCCCGACTCGCTTTGGCTCAAAGAAGCTACTCGGCAATTGGTGTTCCTAAGTTCGTTTTCTCCAAAACAGGCGCCACTTCGTGCTTGGGCAGATGTCATAGAGGCGAATCGAAGAGAGATGAGGCTTGGGGAAGACCACGAAGTGGAACCCGGGGTTTTTGTGCGCGTTGACCGAGTGGTTGGCCCAGAGCAAAGCACCTTGTTGCTTGTTTTTTCGCAAAAATGAGGCAGCAAGTTTTTTGCTCCCGCACTAATGATTTTCAAAACGAGACGCGATGTTGTTTTTCAAAACGCGCAGCCCCTCGTTCAGGTCGGGCGATACTCGAAGGCGTAGCACCAGTGCTCCCAAGAGCAGCACATAAGCGCCAGAACGCAGCGCAATATCGAGCAGTGCGAAACCAGTGTGAGGAATGAACTGCGCCAATCCGAAAGCACCCAATGCCACCCCTACTGCCAGCAATGCTTGGCGCGTGTAGGGGAAAAGCCTGAATTTTATCCAAACCAACACCATGTTGACGACATTGTAGCAAACAACGGACACCAGCGTGGCAATGGCGGCACCGTTCATGCCAATGCGGGGGATGAGCCAAAGATTGAGCGCCACATTGGCAACAGCCAACATCCCCAAGGAAAGCAACGACCACAGGTAATAGCGCGAGTAATAGACAACATAGTTGTTCAGCCCGGCACTCATGTCCACAATGCGCGACAAACCGATGAGGCACAACACATACTTGCCCGCAGCCACTTCCTCGCCGTTCGGAACAATTTGAAAAAGACTGTCAACCGATATCCAGACCGCCCCAAAAAGGAGCAACCCCGCCACCAACAAATTGATACACACCTTTTTGTAAAGGCCCTCCAACTCAGGGCGATTGCCTTCGGCCACATATTTCGCCACCGACGACACGCTGGCCGAAAACAAACTTTTGGTCGGAATATCAATGGCGGCTGCGATGTAGGCGGCGATTGAATATATCCCCGCAGCATTCAACGTGCCCACCGAACCCACCATGAACACGTCAATCTTGGAAGCCATTTGCATGGCAAAGCCGCCCAAAGCACCAAAGCCAACAAATTGCCACAATTCCTTGCGCAAGACCGGCGTCAAAAAAAAACAATCGGGCTGAATATACCACTCGCCAAGCCTGCGCAAGTAAAACACCATGCCGCCCGTGATAAATACCCACAGCAGCAGCAAACCCCAAAGCGCGGCCTCCAACGACAACCATTCTTGCCAAACAGCAATGAGCAGCAGCGGCAAGCCTACCTTTGGGAAAAAATCAATAAGCAGGGACGGGACGACGATGCGCTTGAAATTGAATGAATACTGACCCATTACCGACACAGTCACATATAGCGCAGCCAAAGGCACCGAGAGCCACAGGTATTGCGACAGCAGCGCCGAGCCTCCTCTTGCCCTTGCTGCCAGACTCTCGGACAACGGCTCCCAAAAAAAACTTGCCGCTCCCGCAAACAAAAATATCCCTGCCGCGCACATCATCAACAAGAGCGACAAAAAACCGTGATGCCCCGACGCCTTATTTTCAAAACGAGGGAAAAACCGAATGGCGACCGTGTTGGCCCCCAAGGAAAGCAGCGGCAGCCCTATCATCCCGACCGAGAGCAGCACTTGCGCTAGTCCATACGCTTCCAAGGCATGAGGATACACGAACAAAGTGCTGAACGCACCAATAATCAACCCCGTGAAGTTGACGATAGAATGTTTCAGGCTTTGCCGCCGGATGACTCCCATGTTGGAAAGTGGAAAAATAAATGATGCCTCGCGCCGCCAAGCTTTGGGCATGGCTATAATCGCTATCTACTCAAAATCAGGGAGAGCAATCATGCCCATCTGACAAATCTTAGCGAATCAAGGTAGAAAACGCCGCCTCGGTATCAAAAGACTTCCAAGGCGGCGCAAAGTTGGGTTCTTTTTTCTTTTTGTACCTCGTGCCGCCAAGTTTTGGACATAGCTGCAATCGCAATCTGCTCAAAATCAGGGGCATCAATCATGGTGAACTGAAAAATCCTAGCGAATCAAGGGGTACAAGACGTATGGCACAGCGTTACTCAGCGATGGCAAGGCGTTTTACCAACGCTCCTCGTTCGTTGCGGAGCGAGACGATAAAAATCCCCGTGTTGAGCCTTTCCGTTGCAATGTTGATGCGGTTGTCGCCGGGAGAAAGCCGGACGTTTTGGGACTGACACAGCCTACCTGCCGCATCGTGCACCGCGAGCACAGCCTCAATGTACTCATCGGAGGATACACTCAGCACCGCAGGCAGCCCGCCCGAAACGGGGTTGGGCGATAGTTCAGCCACGGCCACATGCTCCAAGTCATTGGTGGATGTCAGGTTCTTGGTTTTGAAAACACCTATTTGGGCATTGGTGTTGGGTTGGCACACATCCCACTCGCTGTATGCCCGCACCCGCCACAAAATGTCCCGATTGTTGGGGATTCCACCCGTGACCGTCACGGAGGTAGTGTTGTAGTGGACTTGATTATACATTTTGGGGTTGAAATTGGGCGCCAACCCGATTTCAAGGTTGTACATTGTGGCGCCCGGCACCGTATCCCATGTGAAAGTGATTTCCTTGAAATGCACAGTCTGAGAGTCTATCGGGCTGATGAGTTGCACCGTTGCGTTGTCATCAATTTCGGGGAGTGGGTCAAAAATTTGCAAATACTGCGAATGTTCAAAGTAGATGTTGGAGCGCATGGCCTCTATCTGCTCGGGGGTGAACCGGGAAGCGCAAGCATCATAAGCATAGCCCATGATAAGCGTCGCGTCGGAGCGGAATTGCACCCCGTCGGGGTCGCGTTGGATGACGATGCTTTGTTGCTCGCTGTTGCAAGGCCAGCGATAGTTCAGATAGTCCGGTCGCGTGTCGCAAAAGCCATCTGCGGAAAAGTAGCAATTTGAGGTGTCCGTTTTTTCCACCGGGTGGCCATATATTTCAGCAGGGGCGGGTTGAGTGTAATTCCAAGAAAAACCCTCCCACCCCACAAATGGGTGCGGCAATGACAAATGATGGCCGGCCTCATGCGCCCATACCGTGTTGCCGGGGCCGGAACAATTGACCCCAATCACAATCGCATCTTGCCAAGCATAGCCGCAGTTGCCCGCAGGGTTCGACACCACAAACACATTCATTCGATTGGGCAACCTATTGGCATTTATCATTTCGTCGCCGCCCGGAAAGTATTGGTGGTCGTTCCACGAGCTGTTGTTGTGATAGCGCACAGGGTCGCCCGGCATCAAATAAAAACGAATCCGGCCTTCGGCAAACTGAGCATTCATCTCGCACACCGCCCGCAAGGCTTGGTCCATTTTGTAGTGCCCTGTTCCAAAACTGGTGCCTACCAAATGTATGGTGATGGGGACGTACAGCCAAGCTGTGTCATTGTCGCCACGGGCTTGGGTGATGTTCGCCCTGTTTGCTTGATACCATTCAAGCCACGGTGATTTCCCGGTATAGCCACAGCCCGTGCCGGTCTCGGAAATTGGATGTTGCGCAAGTACATCTTTCGACAAGAGATTGACCAGCAACAACAAAAGTGCGGGGTAAAGTTTGATTTGCATTGAACACAGAGTAGGTTTGAATAGTTGGATGGGAAATTTGGGTACGGGTGTTTGTTCGTGAGGCAAATGTCTGCTTTCACCGCCACATTTCAACAAAGTCAGTTGAGGCAAGCGCCAAACCGCGACATTTTTTTGAGAAAATCTCATTTCTGCCTCATCGCGCAACAACTAACGGCACTGTTTTCACCCCTCCTTCATGTAGCACCACCAAACGATAGGTGCCTGCGGCCCAGGAAGCAGATGGCAGATGAAGCAGGGTTCTGTCGCTTCCAACCAACTGATTTGACTGCCAAACCATACGCCCCATCGCATCATACACCGAGCACTGAACCGAATGGTGCAGCCAACCCACAGGTGTCTCCATCGTGAGCGGCTGACCCGCCGTAAGCAGCGTCGGGTAGCAGCGCCAACCCTCGGCATCGGGTGCCGAAGTGGATACGACGACCGCCGATTTGAAAGTAGCCGAAGGGCTGAGCGTGGTGCAGACATACCAATCGTTGAAAGGACGCACGCGCCAGTAGTAGTTCTGATTGGCTACCAAATTGCCCAAGGCCCAAGTAGTGTCGGATGTCACCACATCCAGTTCCCGAATGCTGAAGTTGGAAAAGCGCGACATCTGCACCACATAACGTGTTGCGTTGGGCACCGACGACCATTGCAGCACCGTGCCCACCGTGGGCGACAGCTGACCGCCGATAGGAGCGAGCAAAGTAGGTGTGCCCTCAATGTCGCCTTGCGGTTGCTCGTCCGTCAGCCAATCGGGTTTTTTGTTGAGCAAGGCAGCCCGCATAATCGTGATTTGCTCGTCGGAGAATCGGTTGGCGCACTTGTCGAAGGAATAAGACATGAACAACGTGCCGTCTGAAAAAAAGGTCGCGCCAGTAGGGTCTTTCTGCTGCACCAGGCTCTTCCCCTGATTGTCACAATCCCAGCGGTAACTTAGGTAATCTGGCTTGGTGTCGCAAATCAAGTCAGCCGCGATGGCGCAATTGCTCCCGTCCACATACTCCACCAGTGCCGTGTCGAGTGGGGCCGGGATTTGCGTGTCAATCGTGTCGTGAAAATAGGTGTAGTCGTATGTCAGGGTATCGGGCGTTGGGTTGGCGAAGCTGTACACCTTGCCTTCCCAACCGATGAAAGGGTGGGGTAGTGACAGGTTGTGCCCCACCTCATGCGCCCAAGTGTGGTCGTTCGGCCCCGAGCAGCCGTGAGACATTGCCACGCCCGCGTAAGGCAAATTGTAACCACAATTACCCGCCACGTTCGCGGCAAAATAACTATTGAGCGCCCCCTCTACATTGTTGGTTAGCATCATGTCAATGCCCTGCGGGATGGTTTGGTGCTGATACCAACCCGTGTTGTTAATCAAATTCCATTCGTTTTTGAAATACAGTCGAATCCGCGTGTCGGCGAAATCGAGATTGAGGCGACAAAAAGCATCCAGCAATTGGCCGGGCGAAAAACGCCCCGTGCCGTTGTCGCGAGCCAACAAGTGGATTTGAACCCCCAATTTTAGCGTGTCCGACGAACGCTCCTCGACGAACTGTTCCGGGTACGCAAGGTATTCCAGCAGGAACGGGTCGAGGCCGGGCGGCGTGCCGCACGGAGCGAGTTCGTGTTTGCCGGGTTCCTGAGCAAGAGCGGGAAAAAAGCCCATCAAAAGGGCCAAAAGCGGAAAAAAGCGCATAGTCTATCATCAAAAATTGTGTGCGGCAAACATAGCCTTTTTATCAAGCATTCAACACACACGAATCTAACAATGCCATTCATGTCCTTTTGAACACTCTCCCGAACAAATCCCCATGTCCTCAAAAACTTCCCCGCGCAAAACCTTTGAACCCTTGTCTCCTCCCAACTATCTTTGCCGCCATCCCCGCCGGTCGGGCAATCATAAATTGCAAAGTCTCGCCCAGCAATCGCAAATCGCAAATCGTAAATCAAACAAATGTCAACCGGAAAAACGCTCCTCACCCGCGAACGCTTCGCGCTCACCCTCGAACGGCTCTGTCACCAGCTGCTGGAGGATTGGGACGATTTTTCCAATGCCTGCATCGTCGGCATCCAGCCGCGTGGCACCCTGCTTTCCAATCGAGTCCACGAACGCCTGACACAACTCACCGGCAACCAATCCATTGAATACGGAAAACTCGACATCACCTTTTTCCGCGACGACTTCCGCATGACCGACACGCCCCTCACCCCACACCCCAACGAAATTGATTTTCTCGTAGGAGGAAAACGTGTGTTGCTGATTGACGACGTGCTCTACACCGGGCGCACCATCTCCGCGGCGCTGGCAGCCTTGCAGCACTATGGCCGACCAGACGCGGTGGAACTGCTCGTGCTCGTGGACAGACGCTTCAACCGCGAATTGCCCATTCAACCCGACTATTTCGGCATCGCCGTGGATGCGCTCGACGAGGCTTACATAAAAGTGCGTTGGCAAGAAACACACGGCGACGACGAGATTTTGCTTTTTGAAAACAAACCAAAATAAATCGCAAAGGCGCAGAGACCCGGAGAAAATTCCTTCCAGAATGACAGTTCTCCACGCCGCTGCGGTGAAATCAAACCCGCACCCTGAACCTTGCAACCTGCTCTATGCTCTCCACACGCCACCTCATCGGCATCAAAAACATTACCGAAGACGACATTCGGCTCATCTTCGAGACGGCGGACAATTTCAAAGAAGTCATCAACCGCCCCATCAAAAAAGTGCCAAGCCTGCGCGACATCACGGTGGCCAACCTTTTTTTTGAAAGCAGCACCCGCACCCGCGTCTCCTTCGAACTCGCCGAACGCCGCCTCAGCGCCGACATCGTGAACTTCACCGCCTCCTCTTCCAGCGTCAGCAAAGGCGAGACCCTGCTCGACACGGTGAACAACATCCTATCCATGAAAGTGGACATGGTGGTGATGCGCCACCCCGCGCCCGGCGCCTGCGTCTATCTCAGCACCCGCATCCCCGCCAACATCATCAACGCGGGCGATGGCACGCACGAACACCCCACCCAAGCCCTGCTCGACGCATTCTCCATCCGCGAAAAACTCGGCGACGTGGCAGGCAAAAAAATCGCCATCATCGGTGACATCCTCCACAGCCGCGTGGCGCTGAGCAATGTTTTTTGTCTGAAAAAACTCGGCGCAAAAGTCCGCGTGTGCGGCCCACCGACCCTCATCCCCAAGCACTACGGCGCACTCGGCGTCGAAATCAGCCACAACGTGCGCGACACCCTGCGCTGGTGCGACGTGGCGAATGTGCTGCGCATTCAACTTGAAAGACAAGACATTAAATACTTCCCAAGCCTCCGCGAGTACCACCAATACTTCGGTATCACACGCGAAATGCTCGACGAACTCGACCGCGAAATCGTGGTGATGCACCCCGGCCCCATCAATCGCGGCGTGGAACTCAGCTCCGACGTGGCCGACAGCCCGCACAGCATCATCCTCCAGCAGGTGGAAAACGGCGTGGCGGTGCGGATGGCTGTGCTGTATTTGCTGGCGGGACAGCGGTAGGGATTGCGTCTTTTTTCCGATTCCCGTGTCTTATGACTCACGAAGGTTTTTACGATGAACGAGATTCAAAGCATTTGGGCAGAATTTCACCGCGCATTGAAGGGTTTAATTGTCAAAACGGTGAAAGACCCCAACGACGCGGACGACATTTTGCAGGACATTTTTCTGAAAGTCATGCTTCACTCAGATAAGATTGAGCGGGCTGACAATCTGCGCCACTATCTCTACGGCATTGCCCGCAACGCTACCAAGGATTATTTCAGGAAAAAAAATGCCTCGATTGCCAATCTGCATTTGAACGACGAGATGCCCGTCGAAGAAACCGCTCACTCGCTGAATGCCGCCATTGCCGAATGTTGTGTGCGGAACTTCATCGCGCAACTACCCGACAAATACCGGGAAGCCTTGATTTTGACCGAGTTCGAGGCAGTTTCGCAAAAAGAGTTGGCACAAAGACTGGACATTTCCTATTCGGGCGCAAAGTCGCGCGTGCAACGCGGCAAGGAAAAATTGAAAGAACTGATTTTCGATTGTTGCGCCTACGAAAGCGACCGCTATGGCAATCTGCTGGATGTGGACAAAAAAAATTGCAGTTGCTAAAATCTCTTTTGCGTCTTTTTCCCACCGCTCCCGTCTTCCTGCCACAGACGATTTTGTTTGTGCAACCATTCAATTTTATTTTCAATGAAAAAAGGAGCAATCATTGCTTTGTTCGCACTCGCGGCTACAGCCGCCGTCATAGCAAGCAAACCCGCCGCCACCCCGGCAACGGCTTGTTGTAATCAATCGCAATGCGACCCCGGCAGTTGCGACGAGCCTTGCGAGCCGTTCTGCTGCGAATGACGAAAGGCGGGGTTCAGGGCGCTCGCCGTCTTGCGCCCCGCTCCTTTCAGGTCTCGCAGTTTTGCCTGTCATCTGGTACGGCGGATTTGCAAATCCGCCGTACACTTATCAAATTTCAATCAACATGAAAATCCTCTATGTTTTTCCGCATCCCGACGACGAATCGTTTGGGCCGGGCGGAGCCATTCACAAGCAAATTCAGGAAGGAAACCAAGTTTTTTTGCTCACGCTCACCAAAGGCGGCGCTACCAAAGTGCGACATCAACTTGGCTTGACCATCGAGGAAATGGGACAGGTGAGAGAACGGGAAATGCAAAAAGTGAAACAAACGCTCGGTATTGCCGACATGAAAATATTGGACTATCCCGACGGTGGGCTTGCGAAAATAGACCCTATCGAACTCGAAAAAGAGATGAAAAGATGGATTACAACCTTCCGCCCTGATGTGGTGGTCACATACCCCGTTCACGGCGGCAGCGGACACCACGACCACATCGCCCTACACCATGTCGTAAAACGGCTGTTTTACGAAAGAGTAAATGGACTCCGTTTTTGGCGCCGGCTGGCGCTGTTCACGGTCGTGGACACAGGATTGCCTATGTTTTTCGAAGGCGGCATCCCGAGGGTGACGTGGACAAAACCGGAAGACATCGCCGTGACCGTCGAATTGGGCGAGGAAAATATCGAGGCCATGAAAAATGCCCTGAGTTGCTACGAAACCTATCAGGAAATGGTGAAAACAACCAACGTCATCGAGCGAATTGGCAATCGAACCCATTTTGAACTGGTGAACGAGCGGCCCACTCACTTGCTTGCTTCGCTCTCAGAAGGGCTGGAAGACTGCCCCGAAGAGTGCTGCACATCTACCGACAACCATTGCTCAGGTGGGGGACGTACCGGCTGTTGTTGAATGCTACGGCAGGTGGAAAACGGCATCCGAGAGATTCCCTAACTTCCCAAAACTTCTCCAATCTTTGCCCCACCATGCCACCCACCCACATCTACTCCGGCCCGCGCCGCGTCCGCAAAGCCTACTGGACGGCTGCGGTCGTCATGTTCAGTTACTTCTGGCTCAACCTGCGGAGCAAGTTTCTCGGCCAAGCCTACTACGCTCGGCGCATCACCGCGTTGCACCTGCGCAATGCCGAGCGAGTGAAAACTGTCATCCTCCAACTGAACGGGCTTTTTATCAAAATCGGCCAGTTGTTGTCCATTTTGAGCAATTTTTTGCCTGAAGAATTCCAAAAACCGCTGGCCGAATTGCAGGACAAAATCCCGCCGCGACCCTTCGACCAAGTCCGCGAGCGCATCGAGCGCGAACTCGGCCAATCGCCGGAAACCTTGTTCGCCCGCTTCGACGAAACGCCTTTGGCCGCAGCCTCCATTGGTCAGGCGCACCGCGCCCAACTCCACGACGGCACCGAAGTCGTGGTAAAAGTCCAGCACGCCGACATTGAAGAAATCGCCCGCATTGACCTCGAAATCATGCGGCGGCTCACGGCCTTCATCTCCTTTTTCTTCCACATCAAGGGCATGGGCTTCCTGTACACGCAGGTGCGCAAGATGATAGAGGAAGAATTGGATTTTGCCAGCGAAGCCCGCTACATGACCCAAATCGCGGCGAACCTGCCCGCTAGCGAACGGGTTTTTGTGCCGGAAGTCCACCCCGCCTTTTCCACCACACGGGTGCTGACCACCACTTTCCACGAAGGGGTGAAAATCTCCGAACTCGGCCAATTGGATGCCTGGAAAATTGACCGCCGTGATTTGGCCGTCAGGCTGTTGCGCGTTTATTGCAAAATGTTGCTCCAAGACGGTCTCTACCACGCCGACCCGCACCCGGGCAATATCTTGGTGCAAAAAGATGGGACAATCGTGCTGCTGGACTTTGGTGCCACAGGCGAACTCAGCCCCGCCATGCGGGAAGGCATCCCCCAACTCATAGAGGCAGCGGTGAAAAAAGACACCTCCGGCATGGTGGATGCCTTCCGCACCATGGGCTTCCTCGCCGAAGGGCGGGAGGCATCCTTGATGGCCGAGCAAATGATATCCGCCATGCAGCATTTTTTGCAAAACGAGGTTCAACTCGACGGGCTTAACTTCAAGGACATCAAAATAAAACCCTTCGACAACAGCCTTTTTCGCCTCATACAGGACATCGGCCTCGGCGGCATCTCCGGCACGGTGCAGGTGCCGAAAGACTGGGTGCTGCTCAACCGGATGCTCACGCTCTTGCTCGGCCTTTGCAACACGCTCGACCCTAAGCTCAACCCGCTCGACGTGGTGCGCCCCTATGCAAAAGACTTTGTGCTTGGTCAGCGCGGCGATTTCGTGACCCTCATTCGCAAATACCTGCAAGGCTCCATCGTCAATGCCCTGTCGCTGCCCGACGAGCTGCGCCAAGTGTTGCAAAAAGCCCGGCAAGGGAAAATAGAAACGCTCAACCCCGACGTGCGCGACAGTGCGCGACTGTTGTATCTGGTGATTCAGCAGGTGTTGTTTGCCATCTTGGGTGTGGTTGCCGGGGCTTATGGCTGGTGGCTGAGGCAGCAAGGCGACCACCGCTCTGCCACCTACGCCTTCATTGCAGCAGGCTTGTGCGCGTTTTTGATGTTGCTCGGTATACAAAAAGGAGAGCGGCTGTGGCGGCGTATGCGGCAGTGACGTGCGCGAGCGGGGAGTTACTTTCGGCCACGGTTACAAAGATTTTAAAGCAAGTCTCACAACTCTCTACCTAAGTTTTTACCTTTTACCAATGGTTCGTGAAGAATTCGAATTGCATGGTCAATTGAGATACCCAGATTAAAGAGGATTTGAACCTGCCAGTTGGCAAGGCAGGTTCAAATCCTCCTTAATCTGGGCATACCGGGCATTTTTATCTCACACAACGCCACGACGACACAACGAATTGACGCTACGCGCTTTGCGCTTCACATCGTTGTGGCGTTGCGTGAAGAATGTCCAGTTGCAGGGTCATTTTGTCACTATTCGAATTCTTCACGAACCATTGTTTGTGCGAGGCGTTGAAAAAGCAAAACGAGAAGTAAAAGCTCATCTGCTCGCATCCCCCACCTTCCTGGTGGGGGATGCGAGCAGATGAGCTTTTTCAACGAAAAAAAAATCACGATGAGAAGAACACCCTGTTTGTTTGTGATGGTTTTGTCACTTGCGTTCAACGCAAAAACGGCGGCACAGATAAACACATCGAGTTCGGCTGCTTTTTCCGCTCCCACCTTGCCTTTTGCACATACGGCTTCCAACGAGATGGGGCAGTGGCGAAAATCCCCAACATTTTATCAATCGGCTTATGATGTTCGCCCGTTCATCACCGACGATGCTCGCGTGGTAGGCCACAGGCTCGCACAGTTGGAGACATGGGCAAAAGGGCCGACAAGGAAAATCTCCAACATTGGCTGTTGGCGGCCTATGGGCCGACGCGTTGGCTCGAACTGACTGCCGGGGGTGTGTGGGGTGCCGACTTTTTCTCAGGAGAGAACAAGACAAAGCTAGCTTATGCCTTGCCATTGTTGCAGGCGAAATTTTTGTTTAAAGAATACTTCCCCAACGAATGGCCCGGCATGGGCTTGGTGGTAGGCACTTTTTTGCCTTATGGCCGGGGGTCTTTCAGGCCACCCGGATATGGGACTTTTGGTTTTTTCACCATCACGCAAGCTTTGGGCGAAGGGGAAAAGGTGCTGCTACACGCGAACGCGGGGGGCAATTACCTGCACATCGCGGGCGAAGACGATTTGCTTGGCACTTGGGGGCTGGGCACTCAGGTGAAGACTTTTGGCGGGTTTCATTTGGTGGGCGAGATTTTCTCCGGCGACCCTTATGTGCCGGGGGCTGGGGTCTCTTGGCAGTTCGGGTTCAGGCATTTTTTTAGCGACTTGTTCCAAATAGATGGCACGCTGGGCAAAGGCATCGGGGGAGCGGAGCCTTTGCCGTTTTGGGCAAGTCTGGGTGCGCGTATCGTTTTCACCACATTTCAAAAAAAATAGGGAGCGCAGCGACGAATCGCAAAGCGCCCCCATTTTTTCTCATCGAATGCTTACACAAACGGGCTGGGTTCGCATCGTTACTTCTTGCGCGCTGCCCGCACGAGGAGGTAGGCCAATGTGGCAAAAAACGCCACGCCGAGCAACTCGTACCCACCAGGCCCCAAGGCTTTGAGCATAGTTCCCTCCAAGTTGACTTTGGGCAACCAGCCTTGCCCGGTTTCGTAGGATGCCTCTTTGGCCTGCCAGAGGGCCACGACCAGTCCCATGAGCGCGCCGCCAGCCACCAAGCCAGTGGCAAAAAGACTGCCTTTGCCCAATTCGGAGTCTTCCACCGTCTCGCCCTTGCGTTTGGCGAGCCAGTCCGTCAGTCCTTTCAGCACGCCGCCAATCCATATAGGCAGCGTGGTGGCGAGCGGCAGATATAGCCCGACTGCAAAGGAGAGCGATTTCACGCTGCACAGTTCCATGGTGATGGCAATGAAAATGCCGACCAGCACGAATTGCCAATCGAGGTTGAAAGAGAGCAAGCCTTTGATGAGCGTCGCCATCAGGGTGGCCTGTGGCGCGTTGAATTTTTCACCGATGGCGTGTTCGATGCCTTGTGCGCGGAGCTCGGCGGTCGGTGTGTCGAGATATTGCACCGTGAAACCGATGATGAGCGATGAAAAAACAACCCCGATGAAGAGTGCCAACTGCTGATAGCGCGGCGTGGCGCCCACGAGGTAGCCTGTTTTCAAATCCTGCGACGTGGCCCCTGCGTTGGCAGCGGCTATGCAAATCATGCCGCCGACCACGAGCGCCATTGGCTCGTAGAATTTGCCCGTCCAGCCCACGCCGATGAACACGAGGGCGGTGCCCATGATGGTGGCGATGGTCATGCCGGAGATGGGGTTGTTGCTGCTGCCAATGATGCCCACGATGCGGCTCGAAACGGTGACGAAGAAAAATCCAAAAATGATGACCAACACCCCGATGAGGAGTTTGCTAAGGATGTTTTCGCCCGGCACATTGGGCAGCACCGCCATCAGCAACACCAAGGCGAGGCTTCCAAAACCGACCACTTTGAGCGATAGGTCGTCCTCTGTGCGCGAGACGGCGGCAGTCTTGTCGCGATTGCGCAAATCGCCGATGCTTTCTTTGAAAGAGGAGACGATGGTGGGCAGGGTTTTGATGAGTGTGATAAATCCCGCGCCGGCCACCGCGCCGGCACCGATTTGGCGGACGTAAGCGCGGTAAATGGCTTCCGAAAGGTCGGCCATGGTGCGGTTGGCGGGGTCCCAGCCGAATCGGGCGTTGGGTTGCGAGAGGTCAAGCAGGCCGAGTTTGGCGAGCTGGGCCGCGATTACTTCGGGCGGCACGAGGGTAGCCAGCAAGGGAATCAGGCCGAGCCAAGCCAACACGCCCCCCGCCACCAACACGCCCGCGATGCGCGGGCCGATGATGTAGCCCACGCCGAGGTATTCCGGCGTGATTTCGCCGCTCACCCGTGCCGCCGGGAGGTATTTGTTGGCGATGTGGGTGCTCCACGTCGGCACTTCGGCGATGACGTGCAGCACTTTTTGCAGCAGGGCATACACGAAAGCAAAGCCCAAGCCGAGATAGGCCGTCCGGGCGTAGTCTCCCCCTTTTTCGCCTGCTATGAGCACGCTGGCGCAGGCCGTGCCTTCGGGGTAGGGTAGGTTGGCGTGCTCTTTCACGATGAGCGAGCGCCGCAGCGGAATCATCATCAAGACGCCCAGTATGCCCCCGAATATGGCGAGCATCAGAATCGTCCAGTAGTTGAAAAAGCCTTTGCCGATGCCATCGCTGAGAAACAAAAACGCGGGCAGTGTGAAGACCACCCCCGCCGCAACCGATTCGCCCGCAGAGCCAGCGGTCTGAATGATGTTGTTTTCCAGAATGGTGGTTTTCAGAAACCGTCGGCCCAGCGAAATGGCGAGCACGGCAATGGGGATGGAAGCCGAAACGGTCAGACCCGCCTTCAAGGCGAGATATACCGTGGCTGCGCCAAACAGGATGCCGAACACGGCTCCCAGCACGCAGGCTCGCAAGGTGAATTCCTTGACCGAAGTATTCTCCGGGGCGATGTAGGGCTTGAATTCAGGTGTGTTGGATTGTTCCATGAATAGATAGGTGTGTTTCGTTGTGGAGGACTTAGAGCATGTTTGGGATTTTCTGCTGCTCTTTATGGCAACACGAAGCGCGAAAGGTAGAAATTTTTGAAAGTAAGCCAACGTCCGTGCAAAAGTCCAGTGTTAAACTTTGGCGCTCGCCCCTATTTTTCGGACTTCGGTCGTTTTCGGGATTTATTTACGCCTCGCGCTGCCAGTTTTTCAACATGGAAAAAAGCGCAATCCGTTCAAAATCAAGAAGAACAATTATGACCACCCGACAAATCTTGTCGAATCAAGGTATAAAACAAGGCAACTGCGAGACGAGAATCTCTACCTTTGCCCAAATTTTTAAGCACATGAAAAAACGGTTACTTTACTCCCTGCTCCCTTCGCCAGTCGCGGCATTGACCATTGTGTTCCTTTTTGGCGCGCTCATTTCCAACACATATTCGCAAGACAAGCATTTCTCCCAATTCTACGCTTCCCCGATGGTCTTGAACCCCGCACTCACCGGGGCTTTTGATGGGAAATACAGGGTGTCGGCCATTTATCGGGACCAATGGCGCCAAGTGCTCGACAATCCCATCACCACTTTTGCGGTGGCTTCCGACCTGCGTTTGAGAGCGCCCAGCAAAAAAGTCACGGAGGATGCTTTTGGCTTGGGTCTCATGTTTTTTACCGACAGGGTGAGCGTGGTGGATTTCAGCACTACCCAAATTGCCGTCTCGATGGCCTATCACAAATCACTTGGGTCCAGCAACACGCAGTTCCTGACTTTGGGGGTGCAAGGGGGGCTTACGCAGCGCAATGTCAATTACGGTTCGCTCAACTTTCACGACCAATTCGACGGGGTGAATGGCTACACCATGGGCACGGGCGAGGAGTTGCCTGAAAACAACTTCTCGTATTCCGACCTCAACGTGGGGTTGAACTACATGGCCCAAGTAGGCCGTGAAGGACGCATTTTTGCGGGTGTTGGCATGCACCATGCCACCCAGCCGCGTGTGTCTTTCTACGGCAACACAGGTGAAGGCGGCAGATTGTATCGCAAACTATCCGCGCAACTGGCTGCCAACATCCCTTTGGACAGGGAGAACAATGTGGGTTTTTTGCCTCGTTTTTTGATAGCCCGCCAAGGGCCGCACACCGAAATCAACACAGGCACCAACTTCCGCATTGCGGTGGGGCAATATGGCAGCACGGCACTGCATGTGGGCAGTTGGGGGCGCTTTGTGCGCAACAACGACGGCCCCGGCTTCGATTCTGTGGTGGCGCTGGTGGGCTTGGAGTTCAGCAACGTGCTGATAGGCTTGAGCTACGACCTGAATCTGCGGGCCATTCAGGCCAAACAGCGGCAGGGCGCGTTCGAGATTTCGGTGGCTTATTTGGGCGAGTATGAGAATGAGGAAGTTTTGTGCCCAAAGTTTTGAACAGGTTTCTATTTTTGCCCGACACTTGTTTTCAAAATAAAAGAAGCCATGCGTACCATTCAGTCTCTCCTTTCCGAATATGGCGAAAGCCATCAAAACCCCACCAACAAACTGGTGCATTGGGTTTGTGTGCCTGTCATTTTTTTCTGTGTGGTGGGTCTTCTGTACAGCGTCAAATTGGGTGTGAACATTCTGCCCGATATGCCGCTCAATCTGGCCATCGTCGCGCTGGCGCTGACCATTCTCTATTACGTCAGGCTATCGCCCACGCTGGCCATCGGCATGACGCTTTTTTCGCTGTTGTGTCTGTGGCTTTGCCGGGTGATTGAGGCGAGCGGCGCCTCGTTGTGGCAAGTAAGCCTCATCTTGTTCGTGTTGGCGTGGGTCGGCCAATTCTGGGGGCACAAAATCGAGGGCAAGAAGCCATCTTTTTTGAAAGATGTCCAATTTCTCATGATTGGCCCTGCATGGCTCATGAGCTTTATCTACGAGCGGGCGGGCATCAAGGTATAAGGGAGAATATCTGTTCCTTTTTTGTCAGTTGGCTCGCGGCGCTTATGCGCTGCGCATCTCTTGTATGATGACCACCCCTCCGGCGAGTGCTCCCAGCATGGTGGTGGACAAACGATAAAAAACAGTATAAACGAGCAGCAAGGATGCAGGCATCAAGGCGCTCATCAGCCATATCGTGGAGACCTCCGCCAACCCGGACGCACCTGGGGTTGGGGCAAAATAGAGCAGCAGCATCTGAATCACCTGAATGCACAAAAATACGTCGAAAGGCACCCCTATGCCCATCGCTCGCACAATGACGTAGCCTATGAGGTATTTGTTGAAATAAAGCAGGCAGGTGGCCAGAAATGCGGATGAAATGCCCAACTTGTTCTGTTGCAAGATGCTGCGAAATCCGTCATTGAAACGCTGCGATTCCATGGCGGCTTTTTCCAGCACCCGCTCCTTCTTTTCTTTTTTTATGGGCAAAATGCTCAGTACCCCCTTAATGAGGAACTTGCCAGTTTGTGGAAAAAACAACACCATCAAGGTGAGAGAAACCACCGTAGTTATCACGCCAAAACCAGTTCGGAAAATCACGCCGAAATTTTCGCCGAACAAGTTATCCGGCAAATAAGCCAGCGCCGCAAGGCTTGAGAGCAAGAAAAAGAGCAGGGTTGCCACATAGTTGACCATAGACACCAAAAGGCTGTTGGTCACGCTTGCTCCTTTTTTCCACAAAACATAAAGTTGCGCGGGTGCGCCGCCTGTCTGGAATGGGGTGGCTGCTCCCATGAACATATTGGCCCAGTTGGAGCGCATGCAATCCCACTGCGAGATGAAGGGCAATTGTTTCCCGTTGAAAAACAGGCGATAACGAAAGCCGCCCAGCCAGTAGTCCAAGCCGATGAGAGGCAACAAGCCAATCCAAAAGCGCCAGTCGAGCCGGGCGGTCAACTCACCCAAACCGGCTGGGCGCTTCCACCACATTCCCAGCAAAGTGCCGGCCAAGGAGCACAACACAAAAATCTGAATGCCATACAAAATCGTTTTTTGCGATGGCAGCAAAGGGGTGTCAGCAGAGCGATTCTCCATCGGTGTTGTGCAAGGTCGGCTTGCCGGACCATTTTAGGACAGTGTTGAAAATATCGGTCGTGCGGGCAGGGCGCGAGTCCCAGCCAGTTTGATTGTAGATGAGCGGCACCATGATATGCTCGCGGTGCAGCGAGCCATGCGAGCCGTGATGTTCTGGCCACTCCCATACCTCGCGCAAGTCGTAACCCTTTTTGGAAGTCACAATGAAGTCGCCAGTGCGGGTGCATGAGAACACTTGTTCGATTTGCACGAGTGCATCGGGGTACTGAGTGTCGAAAGTGGCAGCGAGGCTCTCGGCTCTATTTAGCGGGGTGTTCAGGATACCCAGCCCCAGAGGGTCGCCCGTTTGAGGCACATAACTGAGGCTATTTTCATGCTTGACGATGTGGGCTTCTCCGGCTGCTGAGCCTACGGCGAAAGTATTTTCGTCGTGTCGCCATGTGACGAAATCCACCTCTTCCCGTGCGAGCAGCTCTTGCCAGACATCGCCCAATCGTTGCTGTATTTCTTCGCCATACATCGGTTGTCCGTTGCCATTCTGCAAACAATACACTTGCCCCGCCGCATTGCCAGAAATCATGACAGACATTTTGGGGTTTTGTGTCCAGACGACCGGATATTCCAGCGTCTTGATACGACGACGTTTGAAAAAATGCGCCAAATCAAGATGGGTATGCGTTTCTGTCAGCCCGTGGTCGGAAATCAGAATCGTCAGCGTGTCGTCCCATCTGCCTTGTTTTTTTAGTTTTTCCACCGCCTGCCCGACGCTGTAATCCAGATATTTGTATGCCCGAATCGTGTTGTCGTGGCGCGGATGATGCAAATGGGAGTTGGAGTCAACGCCCGGAAAAACGACGAACATGAATTCCGGTCTTTGTTCCAGACCCGCCATGAGATGTTGATGGGAGGCCTCGTCCACTTTGCTCCATTTATGGCTGAAATGTGCGCGCATATAGAGGCCCGGCTTCACTTTTTTGGTGAGGTCGTGGCCATTGGGCAGTCCACGAGTTATCATGGAAAAGATATTGAATGGCCGTTCGAACAGTTCGTGGAGCGTTGGCCGTTCTTTGGGCAGGTCGTCGTTGAAATAGGACGCTTCGTAACCACAATAGCTGCGAAAGCTATTGCGCCCCCAGCGCCTTTGATGAAACTCGGCCTTGTCGAGCCATCGAATGCCGGGTATGTTGCTGGTGCCGGGGAAACTGCCAGTCAGAAAAGGCAGATAGGCTGGGCCGGTAGTGGATGGGAAACAAGAGGTGGCGGTGCGGAAAGTGCCACCCGATAGAATTTCTTTTTGGATGTTGGGCAAATCACCCGATTCCAAAAGTTCCTGCATCACATCCGGGCGGGCACCGTCAACAAGGAAGATGATTGCTAAAGGTTTTTTCAAAATGTTACCTTAATGTAAAGTTCGGCGCAAAGTAAGCAGACTTTGGATTTTGCTGCCTCGTCGCACATTCGTTCGTACCTTTCGCCTACAAACTCTATTCGTATGACCCGCCTCTCCTTGTTTTTCTTCTTCTTCGGTATTTGTTCCCATGTCGCGTTGGCTCAGGTGTTTGAGCCGGTCTTTCCCGAATATGTTGGCGAGGAGCTGCGCGATAGTCTGGCCGCTCGATTTCGCCCTGCTTCCGTGCTGGATTACGCGAATGCCCGCGACACCCTATTTGCCAAAGTGCTTGCCGTGGATGACGACACGTTGCGCTGCATTTATTCTGGCCACAAGCTTTATCTCGACCCCACTCAAGACCCGACGCAGTATGTTTACTTGAATGGCAGTAGCCTCGGCATGAATACTGAACACGCATATCCGCAAAGTAAGGGGGCTTCAAAAGGCAATCCGCGCAGCGATATGCACCATCTGTTCCCGGCCCGCATCCCCGTCAATGAGGCGCGTGGCAACGCTCCCTATGCCGAAATACCCGATGCGCTCACACAAAAGTGGTTTCGCGGCACGCAAATTCTATTCAGCGTACCAGCCTCCCACATTGATGAATACACAGAATCGAGGAGTGGTGCTTTTGAGCCACGCGAATCTGTAAAAGGCGATGTGGCTCGGGCGGTGTTTTATTTCTATACGGTGTATCGCGGTCAGGCGAATGCCGCTGACCCAAATTTCTTTGAATCCCAGCGACTCACCCTTTGCCAGTGGAACGAACAAGACCCGCCCGATTCGGCAGAATTAGTGAAAACGTGGCGCATCGCCACCTATCAGGATGGAAAGCCCAACCCGTTTGTGCTTGATTGCACCCTGGCGCATCGGTGTTGGTGCCCCGAAGTGCCGACGACTTGCGCCACGCTTTCTATCGAAGAGCGGCCAGCTGATTTGCTCGTGCCGCGTTTGTCTCCCAATCCGTTTAATGGGCAAGGGAAATTGCAGGTCTATTTGCCATTCGATGGCCGCTTGGACATCATATTTCGCTCCATGTTGGGAAAGGAAGTGGCGAAGTGGGCGGTGCCCACCGCTTTAGCAGGCGCTTTTGAGTTTGATGTGGAAATGCCTCCTGCTGCTAGCACGCAGATGAGCATCATGGAGCTCCATTTGACAGACGGCCAAAGATTTGCAAAGGGAGTTGTCAGGGTGGTTGGTTGGTAAGCTCCACATAGTCCACGCCTAACGAAATCCCGCATTGATTTTTTCGAGCGCTTCGCTGCCGGGGCAAAGTTCTTTCTCGCCCAGCGTGTTCAGCGGTTTTTTCACCGTGTTCAAAATATGGTGCAGGTCAGGCGCGTGGGTGTCAATAAAAATCAGCCCGGTCAGTATTTCGCCTGTCGTTTTTGCCTCATAAAGTTTGTTCATGGCCGAATGACGGTCGAGCGGGTTCCAGTCTTTCGCCAGTTTGCTCAGTTGAATCACCGAACCGTCGTGCAGCGGTACGGTGACGGAATTTCCTTCGTCGTAGCGGGTGGTAATTTCCGTCATAATCGGCACAAAATCAACGGCTCCCGTCGTTTCGATGTGCTCCCGCGTGTAGTCGTACGACTTGGTGGAGCCGGGATTGTTGTTAAAAGTGACGCAAGGCGAAATCACGTCAATCAGCGCAAAACCCGGGTGCGACATGGCGGCTTTGATGAGCGGAATCAACTGCTCTTTGTCGCCGGAAAAACTGCGGGCGATGAAGGTCGCGCCCAGTTCCAGCGCCAGCCCGGCCATGTCAATGGCTTGGTACATATTGGCCGCGCCCGATTTGCTCACCGAACCCACGTCTGCCGTTGCCGAATCCTGTCCTTTTGTGAGGCCGTAGCAGCCGTTGTTCATAATGATATAGGTGACGTTCAGGTTGCGGCGAATCGCGTGGACGAACTGCCCCATGCCGATGGAAGCCGAGTCGCCGTCGCCCGACACGCCGATGTAGAGCAGGTCGCGGTTGGCGAGGTTGGCACCCGTGGCGACGGAGGGCATTCGCCCGTGCACTGAGTTGAAACCGTGCGAGTTAGCCAAAAAATAGGTCGGCGTTTTCGACGAACAGCCAATGCCGGAAAGTTTCGCCACCTTGTGCGGCTCGACTGCCATTTCAAAGCAAGCCTGTATGATGGCGCCGCTCACCGAGTCGTGGCCGCAGCCCGCGCAGAGCGTGGAGAGGGCGCCTTCATAGAATTTTTTGGTGTAGCCCAGCGCGTTTTTGGGCGATTCGGGGTGGCGGAAAGTGGGTCGGACGAATGTCATATCAGTAATGCCAACTTTTAGTTGCTTTTATCAGTAATGCCAACTTTTAGTTGGCTTTTTTTAAAAGTTATTTCAAAAAATGCGGCACTCGCCAACCAAAGGTTGGCGTTACTCTTCCACCTCCGAATCGCTCGGTGGCGCGGCCTCGTGCTCTGCAAACGCTGGCGACAGTTTTCCCAACAGGCTTTTGTAAATCTGCTGGCGAATCGTTTCCGCCGTGATGGGGAAGCCATCGTAGTTGAGAATGGGCACCAATTTGGTCGGGTTGACATCCAATTCGTTCATCAACAGGGTTCTGAATTGCGCGTCGCGGTTTTGCTCCACCACATAGACGCGCTCGTGTTGCCGAATGAATTTTCTGACATCCTCGTTGAAAGGAAACGCCTTGATGCGCATCGCATCGAGCGTGATGCCTTGTTCGGCCAACAACTCCTGTGCTTCCAATGCTGCGTAAGTAGTGGTGCCAAAGAAAATCACGCCGAACGCATTCTGTTTCTCTTCTTGATAAAATTCGGGGCCGGGCACATATTGTTTGGTGGTCTCCCATTTCTTCAACAGCCTGTCCACGTTGCGGACGTATGCGGCGCCCTCTTCGGTATAAGTGGCATACTCGTCGCGTGAGGTGCCGCGAGTGAAAAAAGAGCCTTTGGTCGGGTGCGTACCGGGAATCGTGCGCCAAGTGATGCCGTCGCCGTCCACGTCCAAATAGCGTCCGTAGCGTTCGCCCATGTTTTCCAACTCTTCTGCTGTCAGCACTTTGCCCCGGTCATACACGCGGCTGTCGTCCCATTGGAGCGGCGGCGACATATTGTCGTTCATGCCGAGGTCGAGGTCGGTCATCACGATGATTGGGGTTTGCAGGCGTTCGGCCAAATCGAAGGCTTCCGCCGTGAAGTCGAAACACTCTTTCGGCGTGCTGGGGAACAGCAAAACCTGCTTGGTGTCGCCGTGCGAAGCATACGCAGCCGACAGAATATCAGACTGTTGCGTCCGCGTCGGCATCCCGGTAGAAGGGCCGCCACGCTGCACGTCCACGAGCACGGTAGGGATTTCGGCGAAATAGGCCAACCCCAAAAACTCGCTCATCAGCGACACGCCGGGGCCGCTCGTGGCTGTGAATGAGCGCGCGCCGTTCCAGTTCGCGCCGATAACGACGCCGATGGCTGCCAGTTCGTCCTCCGCCTGCACGATGGCGAATTTGTTTTGCCCCGTTTCCGGGTCCACACGGAGTTTTTTGGCGTATTTGCCAAAAGCGTCGGCCAGCGAGGTGGAGGGCGTGATGGGGTACCAGGCCAACACCGTCGCACCGGCATAGACCGCGCCGAGGCCGCAAGCCGTGTTGCCGTCGAGCATAATCCAGTCGCCCACCTTGTCGCGGCGTTCGAGCCGGAGGCTGAGCGGACATTGGAAATGTTCTTTGGCGTATTGGAAACCCATGTCCAAAGCCTCGAAGTTGGCGGTGATGAGTTTTTCTTTGCCTTTGAATTTTTCCGTGATAATACCGTGCAACACAGGCACTTCGATGTCGAGCAAAGCCGCGAGCGCGCCGATATAGACCATGTTTTTCAGCAATTGGCGCTGGCGCGGGTCGGCGAATTTGTCCATGCACATCTGCATCATCGGCACGCCGAGGTAGTGGATGTCGTCGCGGATGAACTCCTTGTGCAGTTCCTTCGTGTTGTCGTAGATGAAGTAGCCTTTGGGACGCACGGCTGCGATGTCTTTCGGCATACTCTGCGGGTTCACACAGACCATGATGTCTATGCCTTCGCGGCGGCCGAGATAGCCTTTTTCGCTGACGCGCACCTCGTACCATGTGGGCAAACCCTGAATGTTGGACGGAAAAATGTTTTTGGGCGATACGGGGATGCCCATGCGAAAAATGGCCTTGGCGAACATATCGTTCGCGCTAGCCGAGCCGGTGCCGTTGACGTTGGCGAAACGGACTACGAAGTCGTTGAGTGCGGTGAGGTGATTATTTGCGGCCATTTTATTTATGGTTTGCAATCAAATTCTTAATTTCGATCATTGTCAGCCAAGGTCTTTTCCGGTGAATCATCTTATGACAATTTGAACAGAGTAAAGCAATGTCTTCAATCTGTGTTTGTGTTTGTTCGTTTTCAATCTCACTTAATGGCAGGGTATGATGTGCTTCAATGTAATCTTCTCCGACTTTACCGTATACTTGTTGGAAATCAAAGCCACAAATCTGGCAAAACAATCTTCCATTTTTTTCCTTAAAGTTTTTCTTTGCTAGTCTCACTACCTTTGGATTCCTTTCTCGACGGTAATGAAGTCGCTCAATTCTTTTTCCTTCTGGAAACCCTTCTCTAATTTCTGGTTCATTTGCAATAAGAGCATCTGCCTTGATTCTTATTTCAGCAAGCGAAAACAATTCATCTAAAAAAGCTTGAACTTCATAAGATTTTTCAGGAAAAGAAATAGAAACATTCAGATCGAGCGAATACTTTTCAAAAATTCTCTTACGTTCTTCGTTGTTCTTATCTCGTTTACTTGGTTTATACCTCCAAGTGAAAAATTTAGAGGCACTTGTATTCTCTAAATTGCGAATTTCAATCATTGGCCCACTTTTCTTTTCTGGGAAAACAACCAAATAGTAGCCAATTTTTAAATTCCACTTTATCAGAACGAGCCAATATGCCTCTCCGTAATCATTTCTTATTAAAAACGCTCCTTCATAAAGTTTTCCATTCGCCCAATCATGAAAATTGGAAATCCGTTCACCGTCAGTGAGTTTTTTCTCGATGACATAACTGGGTTGAAGCAAAGTGCTACTTTCGAGAATTGTTTTTCTTAAATTTTTTGCTTCTTGAATGGTCATAGTTTTATCATTCTGCCGTTGTTGGCATCCCGCCTACAACACCTCGCGTGAGTGGCGGGGTATAATTCACACAGGATTCACCAGAACCAGCCCTTGTATGTGTGAAAAATCATTGATATTGCGGGTGTTAAGTTCGAGGTTATTCAGCAAAGCAGTCGCCGCAACAATCGAATCGCCCAACGACATTTTCTTTGCTTGTCGCAGCAAAATGGCTTGGTCAAGTACATCTGTGGTAATTGGAAGTCGGGCAATGCGCCGAAATACCGTCTCGTAATAGGTTTTGCTTTTTTGATCGAGGCATGAAAACCCAATACTTCTACCCGCGTTATATCCGAGACTACTGAATCTGGGTCAATCAGCAATGGACGCAGATGCGCGTACATCGGCTGAGGCGCGTAGATGAAGATATTGGCATCGAGTATTTTCATGTCGGTCAATTTTCCCGCGAGGGCAGAAGTTTGTTTTTCCGGCTTTCTTCAAATTCCCGTTCATACGCTTCGAAGTCTTGCATAGGTGGTAATCCGGCAAGAATAAACGCCGTTTCTTCGTCATCCGGCTTTGGTTCAACTGCATTACCAGAACGCTGCACGACGCGGATGTTTAGTCGTTTGAAAAGCGTCAAGCGCATTTCCAAATCCTGTTGTCGGGGTATTTCGAGCAATAGCTGTGTCATTGACCAAAGTTTTTTACAAAAATAGGCTGTTTTTGAGATTGTTCATGGTTTTAAACACCTGCTGCGCCACCACCAAACACACTCCAAACGTAATCGAAACATCGGCGGCGTTGAAAATGCCTGTTCGGAAAAAACCGTATTGGATGAACAAAAAATCGGTCACGGAGCCATGCACGATTCGGTCGAAGATGTTGCCGATGCCGCCGCCCACCATGCAACAAAGTCCGAAAAGCGCCCACTTGCCGGGATTGTTGGTGAACAACCAAAAGAACATCATCAACAAGGCCGCCGAAGGCAAAACCGTCAGTAAAAGGTTTTTCGCCATCGGTGACAGTGAATCGTCGAGACTAAGAAACGCGCCAGAGTTTTCCACTTTTGTCAATACGACGTGTTCGCCCAAAACTTGGATGTCTTCATGGTATTCAAGGTTTTCCCGGACGACCGCCTTGGAAATTTGGTCGCAGCCGATGTTAAAGGAAATGACTAAAATAATAGCGGCGTAACGGAGTATTTTGTTGATTTTCATGTACTTGACTTTCTTAGAAAGGACATTACGCATACTCCAGTTCACCCGCCTTCGCCACGTTGTACAAGTACTTCTGCATATCCCAAGCGGCAGTCGGGCAACGCTCGGCGCAGAGGCCGCAGTGGAGACAGACGTTTTCGTCTTTCACCATCACGCGCTTGGTCGGCAGTTCGTCGGACACATAAAGGTCTTGAGAAAGTTCGTTGGCTGGGGCGCTGAGGCGGGTGCGCAAGTCGGCTTCTTCTCCATTTTCGGTGAAGGTGATGCAAGCCGTCGGGCAGATATCTACGCAGGCGTCGCACTCGATGCAGCGATTGGTGGTGAAAACGGTTTGCACGTCGCAGTTCAGGCAGCGTTGGGCTTCCTTGAAACCGAGTTCTTTGTCAAAACCCAGTTCGACTTCCATCCGCCGGTCTTTCAGCGTTTTGGATTTATCGGCGTGGGGAACTTTGAATCTCAAATCGGGTGCGACGGCGCTGTCGTACATCCATTCGTGGATGCCCATTTTCTGGTGAATCAGGTTGGTACGCGGAGCGGGGCGCGCCATGATGAGGTCTTCGCCCTGACAAAAAAGGTCAATCGAAACGGCAGCCTGGTGCCCCTGCGCGACGGCGGTGATGACGTTTTTGGGCCCCATCGCCGAGTCGCCGCCGAAGAAAACTTCCGGGCGCGTGGACTGGAAAGTCGTTTTGTCTAAAACCGGGACTTCCCATTTGTCGAACTGAATTCCCAAATCCCGTTCAATCCACGGAAAAGCATTTTCCTGACCCACGGCAATCAAAACATCGTCGGCTTCAAAAAACACGTCGGGTTCGCCGCTTGGCACGAGCGAACGGCGACCGTTTTCGTCGTACACGGCTTTTACTTTTTCAAATTTCATCCCTACCAATTTGCCGTTTTCCACGATAAATTCTTTCGGAACGTGGTTTTCGTAAATTGGAATGTCCTCATGCACAGCGTCTTCGATTTCCCAGGGCGAGGCTTTCATTTCCTTGCGCGGGCTGCGAACGACGACTTTCACATCTTCGCCGCCGAGCCGCCGCGAGGTACGGCAGCAATCCATCGCGGTGTTGCCGCCGCCGAGTACGATGACTTTTTTACCTATTTTATTGGTGTGTTCGAAAGCGACATTTGCCAAGAACTCGATGCCGATTTGGATGTTCGCCGCGCCTTCTTTTCTGCCGGGCAGGTCGGCCAGGTCGCGGCCTCGCGGCGCGCCTGTGCCGACGAAAATCGCGTCGTAGCCCATGCCCAGCATCTCGCGCATACTGGAAACGTAGGTTTTGAAATGGGTGTGGATGCCCATGTCCAAAATGAACCCAACTTCTTCATCCAGCACCTCTTGGGGCAAGCGGAACGACGGAATCTGGCTGCGCATCATGCCGCCGCCGAGTTCCTGCTCATCGTAGAGGTGGATTTCGTAGCCAAGCGGCGCGAGGTCGCGGGCGACGGTGAGCGAGGCCGGGCCGCCGCCGATGAGGGCGATTTTTTTGCCGTTGGGAGGAAACGGGCCTTGCGGCATGAGCGATTTCACTTCGCCTTTGAAGTCGGCGGCCACGCGCTTAAGCCGGCAGATGGCGACTGGCTCTTCTTCCACGCGACCGCGCCGGCAGGCGGGTTCGCAGGGGCGGTCGCAGGTGCGGCCCAGCACGCCGGGGAAGACGTTGGATTCCCAATTTATCATGTATGCCTCGGTGTAGCGTTCAGCGGCGATGAGCCGGATGTACTCCGGCACAGGTGTATGCGCTGGGCAAGCATACTGGCAATCAACGACTTTGTGGAAATATTCCGGGTCTTTTATGTTGGTCGGCTGCATGACGACGAGTTTGTTTTTATGGACAGGATTTACACGATTGACACGTTTTTCCTTTATGCTGACCCACAGTTTTTTCTTCCGACGGGATTGACAAAATTTACAGGGTTGGATTGGGCGTTTTCAAAAAATCCTGTAAATCTTGTCAATCCTGTCGAAACATATTTTTTTCAAAACATCTTGTCAGCCGATCGGGAACATGAGCCTTGATTTTTGAAATCCGGGCGGGTAAATATATGCCGACGTTTATTATTCCAACCAATAAAGATGTGGGGTAAAAATTTTCAAAGGCGCGTTTTGGCAGTATGACGTTTTGGTGACAAATCGCGCAAGTTGGTAGGTTTATGGTCGTAATGGTTTTTCCAAAAATCCATCCGAGCGAATAAATGTACCTTCGCCCGGCTTTTCTACTCAGCCAAAACGCTTTTCTGCAAATAAACACCTATGATTGAACTACTTACCCAATTTTTTGACTTCATCCGACACCTCGACGTTCACCTCGAAAACATCATGCGGGAGTACGAACTGGCGACTTACCTGATATTGGCGCTGATTATTTTTTGCGAAACGGGGCTTGTGGTCACGCCGTTTCTTCCGGGCGATTCGCTGCTGTTTGCAGCGGGGGCGATAACTGCCAAAACCGGTATTCTGAACGTGTGGCTGCTGATACCGCTCCTTTTTATGGCGGCTATTCTGGGCGACAATACTAATTATTTTTTCGGGCGCTTTCTTGGTGACAAGGTGTTTACACGCGACTATTGGTTTTTGAAGCGGAAATACATTGACAAGACGCAGGAATTTTACGAAAAATATGGTGGGAGAACACTGGTGATAGCGCGGTTTGTGCCGATAGTGCGCACGTTCGCGCCCTTTGTGGCGGGCGTTGGCAAGATGGAGTATCGCCGTTTCATTGGCTATTGTATCGGCGGTGGTATTCTATGGGTCACAAGCCTTACGCTGGCTGGCTACTTTTTTGGTCAGATACCGATTGTGAAGAACAATTTTGAAATTGTGGTATTTGGCATTATCGGCATTTCGGTGCTCCCGATAATTGTGGAGTTCGCACGGGTGAAATTTGGCAAAAAAGAATAAGCATGATTGATGTCCTTGATTTCACAAATGGACTGAGGTTTCAATCATGCTGAAAATGTGGTGAAGCTAAGAGTATGGCTGCCAAATTCATAAGTCAGGGAGCAGGAATCTCTTGATGGATTTTTCTGCAAATCTTTTGAATAGCAAGTGCCAGATTGTCGGTATCTTTTCCTTTGGTCATTATAGTGATGAGATAGGGCTTGTCGCTCATATAGACAATGCCTGACTCGTGTAGCTCATAGTCATGGCCAAAATTTCTCCATTCTCCGAATTTATGCCACATTTTGGTGCCAGCTGGAAAACCTTTGACAAATCCTTCTTGGAAATCGCAGTTGCTCAACAAGTCCGCGGCATAGTCGGCATAGCTAGGCGATATAGTGGAAGCATTGAAGATGGCATTGAAAAAAACCGAGTACTCTCTAACGGTCATAGTGAATTGAATGTCGTCTTCAATAGGCTCTGGCAGGCCGAACTCCGCAAATATCCTTTTCAGAAGCGCATTGTCGAATCGGCTGGCCAATAGCCATGTGGCGTGATTGTCTGAGTGCGCTATCATGTAGTAGAGCAGCTCGTGCACGGTGTACTTTTTGCCGGGTTCTATTGATTTAGAGTTATAGTATTGTGAGGTGATGGGGGGGTTAGGTTGTTCGTATAACCATTGTTGCTCGAACAATCCGGGGTTGGTTTCCGCGATGCGCAGATACCCCAACATCAATGCCACTTTCATCAAAGAGGCAGGATGATAACGCTCGTTTTTGTTTAGCGAGGTCCACTCCCCACGGTCGAATTCCTTTATGAATATGGAGGCCTGAGTGATTTGTTGAACGGCTTTCAGGCTATCCACCAATTTTTGCAATTCACCTCTTAGTGGGGCAAAGCTCTCTGCTTTGTTAGCGGTCTCTACGAGCAACAATGGTTGGACGTTGCGAAATCCTTGCACCCGACTTATACTGTATATGGTGTTGGAATTCTGGGGTGTCGGCTTTTTATCTATTGCATTTTGCAATGTGTAGAGTGCTGTGACGCCCAGCAAAAAAGCGACAATGATATAAAGAAGGAGTTTTTGGTTGGTGGTTCGTTCTGATAGAGTTGGCTGCATAGAGCGAGGTGTGTGAAGTAGTTTGTGTTGACGGGAACCTAAACGAAGAGTGTGTCTTGAGGGTTGCGATGCCTACAAGACCAAATTCTTTTTTGCCAAAAAGAGCAATTTGTGCAAATGAGACGGGTTGGTGCTGTTTGTCGTCAGCCCACAGGGGTGGAGATTCGTCTCAAAAAACAGAGGTGTTTAGGCGTTGCGCCCCATGCAGTTCAGGTCTTCAAATGCCTGTTTCAGGCGTGCTACAAACGATTTTTCGCCTTCCCGCAGCCACACTCGTGGGTCGTAGTATTTTTTGTTGGGTTTGTCAGCCCCGTCTGGGTTGCCAATTTGCGCTTGCAGATAGCCACTTTTCGCCTCATAATAGCTGCGGATGCCGTCCCAAAAGGCCCACTGCATATCAGTGTCAATGTTCATCTTGATGGCACCGTATTCGATGGCTTCTCTGATTTCAGCTTGTGAAGAGCCGGAGCCGCCGTGAAAGACAAAGTTGACGGGTGTCTTGCCGTTCAGGCCGTATTTTTCCCTTATGTAATCTTGCGAGTTTTTCAGAATGACGGGTTGCAATTTGACGTTGCCGGGTTTGTAAACCCCGTGCACATTGCCGAACGCGGCAGCAACGGTGAAATTGGGGCTTACTTTTTTCAGATGCTCATAAGCATAGGCTACTTCTTCGGGTTGGGTGTAGAGACGCGACGAATCCACATCGGTGTTGTCCACTCCGTCTTCTTCTCCGCCTGTCACGCCCAACTCGATTTCAAGCGTCATGCCCATTTTCGACATTCTTGCGAGATATTTAGTGGAGATTTCGATGTTTTCGTGAAGTGGTTCTTCCGAAAGGTCGAGCATGTGGCTGCTGTAAAGCGGGTAGCCATTTTTTTCATAAAATTTTTCACCCGCGTCAAGCAGGCCATCCACCCAAGTGATGATGTTCAATGCGCAGTGGTCAGTGTGCAGGATGACCGGGACGCGATATGCCTCGGCCATCGCGTGCACATGTTGCGCCCCTGAAATGCCGCCGAGTATGGAGGCTTTGTTGCCTTCGTTGGAGAGGCCTTTGCCAGCGAAAAAGGCTGCCCCGCCGTGTGAAAATTGGATAATGACTGGGCTATTGACCGCAGCCGCGGTTTCGAGTACGGCATTTACGGAGTTGGTGCCGATGACGTTGACAGCGGGCAGCGCAAAGTTGTGTTCGTTGGCATAATTGAAAAGGTCGGTGACTTCTTGTCCATGAAGGACTCCCGGGCGAAAACGGCTCATAATAAAAAAGTGGTTGGTTGGTTTGACGATTTCGGTTGATTGTCCTTTGGGAATTGGGTGTTCGGGCGCAAATAAGGCACTATTGGTCAAAGAGGGATTCCACGAAGGCTCTTTTGTTGAAAATTTGTAGTTTGTCTATGCTTTCTCCCACTCCGATATACTTGATGGGTATCTTGAACTGGTCGCTGATGCTGATGGCCACCCCGCCTTTGGCGGTGCCATCAAGTTTGGTGAGCGCGAGGCAAGTGATGGGAGCCACCTCGGTGAATTGCTTGGCCTGCTCTTGCGCGTTCTGGCCGGTTGAAGCATCGAGGACGAGCAGCACATCGTGCGGGGCGCCGGGCAGCTTTTTCTCAATGGAGCGATGAATTTTGCCCAACTCCTGCATCAGGTGTGTTTTGTTGTGCAGGCGTCCGGCAGTATCAATAATGGCCACGTCGCAACCGTTCTCGTTGGCATAGTTGGTGGTCTCGTAAGCTACGGCGGCAGGGTCGGCGTTCATGCCTTTTGAGTAAAAATCACAGCCTGTGCGCTCGGCCCATATCTTAAGTTGGTCAACTGCGGCGGCGCGAAATGTGTCGGCGGCACCCAACACGACTTTGTGTCCTTTTTGCTTGAATTGGTAGGCCAGTTTGCCGATGGTGGTGGTTTTGCCGACACCGTTGACTCCTATCACAAGTAGTATGTACGGTTTTTTCCCGACGGGAATATCGAAGTCATCGGCATCCTCAGTGTTGTTTTCGGACAATAGCCGCACGATTTCATCTCGAAGGATGGCGTTGAGTTCCGCGGTGTTGATGTACTTATCGCGAGCGACCCTTGTCTCTATGCGTTCGATGATTTTCACGGTGGTGTCAAGCCCTACATCGCTGCTGATGAGCACGTTTTCCAATTCATCTAATACTTCCACGTCCACCGTGCTTTTGCCGGCAACGGCGCGAGATAATTTGTCAAAAAAACCTTCTTTGGTTTTCTCGAGACCCTTGTCGAGGTCTTCTTTTTTTTCGCGGTTAAAAAATTTGTCAAAAAAGCCCATGAAAGAGGTTATACCCAGATTAAAGAGGATTTGAAGATTTCCTTGATTGCTTTGCATGATTTCCAAAGGATTGCGAGCACCGTTCGTTCAAAACCACCTTGTCTGACCCTGTACTTAGGGGCTTGCCCAGCCAAGTGAAGCGGACGGGGCTGATTTGCGTTGACTATAGTGGGTTTGAAAAGACTCATGTTGGAAGGTTTGCCTTTTTCCCTTCCAATCAAATTAAAGCTCACTATGGGTGCGACGCACCGATTCTATGAGCGTCGCTCTTTTCCGGCGCGACACTTCCACTGTCTCTCCCGTTTCGAGTACCAGATAGCCCCCTTCGCCTTTGATATAGGTGCGAATAAAGTTCATGTTGACGATATGCTTTTTGTGCACGCGGACGAAACTCAGAGATGACAAGGTATCCTCAAATGCCTTGATGGTGCGGGTTGCGGTGATGCGTTCGCCGTTTTTGATGATAAAGTGCGTATAGTTGTCCTCTGCTTCGAGGCGGACGATGTCGCGGAGCGGTACAAAATGGATGCCGTCGAGGCCGGAGATGCCAATTTTTTCAAAAGCATTGGGGGCATTGGGGTTGTAATTCTGCCGGAGCACTTCCATGCGTTGCTTGGTGGCAGCATTGCGACGACGGATGCGGCTCACGGCTTTGATAAGTTCTTCGCCGTCGATAGGCTTTACGACGTAGTGAATGGCAGCGAACTCGAAAGCCCTCAGCGCGTATTTATCGAAAGCTGTTACGAAAATGATGTCGAAGGGTATTTCATCGAATTGCTGCAAGGCTTGGAAAACCAAGCCGTCCGGCAAGTTGATATCGAGAAAGGCCACGTCGTACTTCGTGTCGTTGTCTTCAGAAGCCAAGCGGAGCAAGTCGGCATTGGAACCGCCAGTGGCCATCACTTCCACATCGGGGCAGTATTTGGCAAGTTGGTTTTGGAGGTTTTCCAAACCTTCCGGTTCGTCTTCGATAAGTAGCGCCCTTGTTGTCATGATAAGTGGTTTCGCATTAATGAACAGAAATGCAAAAGTCTGACTTTATACCCAGATTAAAGAGGATTTGAAGATTTCCTTGATTGCTTTGCATGATTTCCAAAGGATTGCGAGTACCGTTCGTTCAAAACCACCTTGTCAGACCCTGTACTCAGGGGCTTGCCCAGCCAAGTGAAGCGGACGGGGCTGATTTGCGTTGACTATATCGCAAAAAAATAAGGTTTGAGGTGATTTTACCTCAAACCTTACTCATCGCCCGCATCGTTTATGGGTATATCATCCCGATTGAAAGTTTTTTCTTTATCAATACTCCCTGATCTTCAGGCGCATACCAACTTTCAAGGTTTCCAGATCGTTGAGTTTTTTGATGCTCGCGGCGCTGGTTGCGTACTGTCGCGCTATATCTTCCAATGATTCGTTGCGCTGCACGGTGTGATATTGGAATTCGCCCTTTCGTGGCGAATCTTCCAACGACACGATAATGGGAGGCGGCACGGTCGTTCGTTCGGGTGGGGTAGTGGTTGTTGGGCGAGTTGTTGCCTCATTTTTCTTTGGTTTGGCTGCGCTTGTGTTTTGCACAGGGGCCTCGACGCGACCGGGGGTGTGCTTTTGCACATACACCGGATGCAAAATTTTGAGGCTCTGGCCATTATACACATAGTTGGAGTTCAGATTGTTCCATGCTTTTAAATGGTCGGCGTTGCAACCCACTTTTTGCGCGACAGTCTCGATATGGTCGGGCTGCTGAACGTTGATGAAGCGCTGCCAGTAGCGGCCATCCCCAAGGTCTGAATTGACATAATTGTCCTTGCTTTCCAAAGAATAGGCGCGGCTGCCAAGCGAGTTGAGATAGCGGACGAATGCAGGCATGACGCGCTCCGGCAGTATCACATAATGGCCGGCGGCAGTAGGCGGCACATAATCGCGGCGGAAGCCGGGGTTCAGGGTTTTCACGGTCTGATAGTCAATGCCCGTAGCGTCGGCTATATCACGGAACGACATACCCTCGTACACCTTAATGTAGTTGGTAAGTTGTTCGTCGTAGTCAGGCTCATAAGGCACAAGCCCGTGCGAGGTGTAGTAATTGCAGATGTAGGTGGCGGCGATGAATGCTGGCACATAATTCCGGGTCTCTTGTGGGAGGTAATTCAGGATAGACCAGAAGTTGCGACTGTGCGCCCTTTTGATGGCGGCGTTTACGCGACCTTGCCCACTGTTGTAGGCTGCCAAGGCCAAAGCCCAGTCATTGTAAAGATTGTAAAGGTCTCTCAAATGGCGGGCGGCGGCATCGGTGCTTTTCACTGGGTCGCTGCGGTCTTCCACGACGCTGCTTGTATGAAGGCCGTATTGTGCGCCAGTAGCCGGCATGAATTGCCACAAACCTGTCGCGCCAACTCTTGATACCGCATGAGGATTGAGCGCGGACTCTACGACAGCCAGATATTTCAGGTCAGCGGGCAAGCCATATTCTTTCAGTTTTTGCTCAAAAAGAGGAAAGTATGTGAGGCGCTTGCCGAGCATCGTGCGGGTTTTTTCGGTTTTCACCTGCACATAAGTCCTGATGTAGCCCTTCACCACGGGGTGCGATTTCAATTCCACGCAGCTGGAAAGGTAAGAAAGTCGCTCGCGCAGTTCCGCTTCGGTGGGCAAAGGCAGAGCGCCTTTTGCCACAAGGGATTCTGAAATGTCTGCTGGTTCTTCCAGCCCCGCATCCTGAATCACGTCAACGGTCGTTTGGGCATAAAGGGGTAGGCATGAAACGGTCAAAAACAGGGTCAACCAGCGTAAAACAGGGTTTCTCAACTGCATCTTGTACTCAAATTTGAAGTTTAGAAAAAACAAAACTACACAGAAATAAAAATGACGAGGCGGAAAACGCCCATTGCCAATTTTTATTCTTTAAGGGGGGAAGGGTGGCTGTTTTGCCGTGTTTGTCGTGCTTTTCGGGAAAGAAGGTGCAAAAGTCGTGCTTCTTTGCGGGTAATTGTGCATTTCAAGTGTTAAAATAAAAATTCGTTTGCAAAATATGCTTGTCAACGACATGGCACATTTGCGGAATTTCCGCACCAGACGATGGAAATCGCATCAAATAAACGGCACAATTTTGACACTTTCAGCGCAGAATACATCTTTTTTGCAAAATTTAATTTTGAAGCAGAAAAAGTTGGCATCACCGATTGTTTTCTGCCAAACGTGCGTACTTTTGCGCGGCTTTTTAGAGACTGGGCGCTCAATGGTTCCGAAAAAATCGGCCAAATGCGGAAAACAAGCGCCTCCAACCAAACATCATTTTGTTCAATGGCTAATATCGGTCGTATCAAACAAATTATCGGTGCTGTCGTGGATGTTGACTTCAGCGGCCCCGACAGCAAACTGCCTGAAATTCTCAGCGCCCTCGAAATCACCCGTCCCGACGGCTCCAAGCTCGTGCTCGAGGTGCAGCGTCACCTCGGCGAGGATGGCGTGCGCACCATTGCAATGGACTCCACCGATGGCCTCATGCGTGGCATCGAGTGTGTTGACACGGGCGCTCCCATCGCCATGCCTGTTGGTGAGGAAGTGCGCGGTCGCTTGTTCAACGTGGTGGGAGAAGCAATAGATGGCATCGGTGAAGTGAAAAAAGGCAAAAACGCCTATGTGATTCACCGCAAGCCTCCTGCTTATGAGGACCTTTCGACCGAAAGGGAAATCCTTTACACAGGTATCAAGGTCATTGACCTCATCGAGCCTTATGCCAAAGGCGGCAAGATTGGCCTTTTTGGCGGTGCCGGTGTGGGCAAGACGGTGTTGATTATGGAGCTCATCAACAACATCGCTAAAGCGTATGACGGCATGTCGGTTTTTGCTGGCGTGGGCGAACGCACCCGCGAGGGCAACGACCTCTTGCGCGAAATGATTGAATCCAATGTAATCAAATATGGCGATGCCTTCAAACATTCTATGGAAGAAGGCGGCTGGGATTTGAGCAAGGTGGATAAGGCTGAACTTGCCAAATCGCAGGCAACTCTCGTCTTTGGCCAAATGAACGAGCCGCCCGGCGCGCGTGCGCGCGTGGCACTTTCGGGTCTCACGATGGCTGAGTACTTTCGCGACGGCGATTTGAGTGACCCTGCTGGTGGACGCGATATTCTCTTTTTTGTGGACAACATTTTCCGCTTCACGCAAGCGGGTTCGGAAGTGTCCGCATTGCTCGGGCGTATGCCCTCGGCCGTGGGCTATCAGCCCACGTTGGCTACCGAAATGGGTATCATGCAAGAGCGCATCACCTCCACCAAACGCGGCTCCATCACTTCCGTGCAGGCCGTGTATGTGCCAGCGGACGACTTGACCGACCCCGCGCCAGCAACGACCTTCGCTCACTTGGATGCCACGACGGTGTTGAGCCGTAAAATTGCCTCGCTCGGCATTTACCCTGCTGTGGACCCGCTTGACTCAACCTCTCGCATCCTTGACCCAAAAATCATTGGCGACGAGCACTACAACTGCGCTCAGCGTGTAAAGGCTATATTGCAGCGTTACAATGAATTGCAGGACATCATCGCTATCCTTGGCATGGAGGAGCTCTCCGATGAGGACAAACTCGTGGTAAGCCGCGCCCGTCGTGTGCAGCGTTTCTTGTCGCAGCCGTTCCACGTCGCGGAGCAATTCACAGGCTTGAAGGGCGTATTGGTGCCGATTGATGAGACGATTCGCGGCTTCAACATGATTATGGACGGCGAGTTGGATGAATATCCCGAAGCTGCCTTCAACCTTGTGGGCACCATTGATGATGCCATCGCGAAGGGCAAGAAAATGTTGGAAGAAGCATCAAAATAACAGCCGTGAAAATGGCGGGCGAAAAGGACTTCGTTAGCGAGACACTAAGGAGAGTGGAAGCATGAAGCCGGATTTAGTTGCCCACAATTCACACTCATTCCACCAAATCCGCAGCAACATGAATTTAGTTATCTTGAGTCCTGAAAGAGAGATTTTTTCTGGAGAAGTGAAATCGGTGAAGGTTCCGGGTAGTGCCGGGCAGTTCGAGATTTTGAAAAATCACGCTCCGATAGTTTCTTCGTTGGCCAAAGGTGAAGTGCGCGTCATAAAAGGTAATGGCGAAAAAATGACCTTTAATGTGGAAGGCGGCTTCGTTGAAATGCTGAACAATGAGGTTTCGTTGTTGGTGGCTGGTGTGGCTACTTCCGAAGAGGCGTAATTGATTTCAGCTTTGAGAGCAATAAAAAGAGCCAACGCTGTCCTGAACGGCGTTGGCTCTGTGTTTGTGGGCAGATATACCCAGATTAAAGAGGATTTGAACCTGCCCGTTGGCAAGGCAGGGATTTCCTTGATTGCTTTGCGTGATTTCCAAAGGATTGCGAGCACCGTTCGTTCAAAACCACCTTGTCAGACCCTGTACTCAGGGGCTTGCCCAGCCAAGTGAAGCGGACGGGGCTGATTTGCGTTGACCTATAAGGTTTGGTTATTTTTCGTCGTTGCCAAACAGGTAGGCGACCGAAAGGCTTGCCACATTGTTTTTTGCGTGCCATTTGCCCCCGTTGTCAGCCGCAAAATCCACCGCTTTTTTCGGCAACACGTTGGCTAATCCCAAGTTGTAGGACAAAGAAAGCCTCACCCCCACTATCTCGTAACCCATTTCAAACCCGAGGCCATAGTCAAGTTTGGTAAGGTCGTCGTTGATTTCGTCGCCGAATTTCAATTTCTCCGAGCCGCTGCTTGAAGAGCCGTTTGAGGTGGTCTTGATTTTTACGTTTCCACCGACGGCATAACCGATATACGGCCCTGCTCCCATGTAAAGGCCCTCGGTGCGAAATGCGAAAGACAAAGGCAGCTGCAAATACATGGGCATCAGTTTTCGGGTGCGGGTGAATGGGACGTTCAGCACCTCCCCCCTGAATTCCCGTTCGGAGCCTTTCACGTTCAGATGCAGGCCTGTGCCGATTCCAAATTTACTGCTTAGCCAAAACTCTGTCACAAAGCCAGCGTGGTAAGTTGGCAGCCATTTGGTTTCCAGCCGGGTGGCAACTCCCTGCACCTCGATTAGTCCCAAGACATTCTGATAGTCAAAACTCAGCGGCATGTCTGCCAAGCTAACACCCGCCTTCACGCCAAACCGAGTTTGCCCCGCGACATTGGACATGCTGCAGCAAAGAGACAGGAGTAGTGCCAAACAAAGGGGAAGGGTCTTTTTCATGGTCGAGTTCCTGCGCTGTTTAGCGACGCAATTCAATGGTTTTTACCTGATTGGTGCCATCGGTGGATTTCCACACCTGCTGACTTTTTTTGTTCGTGATGACTATCCATGATTTTGAGATGATGGAACCTTCCTCTTTCAGCACCACGATGTTTTCCGTGTTGCTCCAGCGGAAATCGTATCGGCCGGCGCTATTGCGGCTGCCAGAAGTGAGGTTGTCGAATATGCTAGGGTTTTCGAGGCTTCCAGTACCATTTTTATTGAAGGTAATGGAGCCAAAATCGGTCACGGAGGCAGAGGCAGAGCGAGTGTTGGGGCGCTCCACATCATAATTGGCAACTTGCCAGGTGCCGCGAAGCCGCTTGGAAAACTGTTTGGTTGGACTGGCGCAGCCGATGGCCAGCATTGCAAAAGCAAGCAAAAGAACAGGTGTGATTTTTTTCATGTTGATGACAGTTTTGTAACGATGGCAAACCTACGCGAAAAAGCGCGTTTTCACATTACTATGTTCAAAAAATGTGATTGGGCGAAAGGGCAGTCAAAGCAGGTCAAACAAGTTGTTCACACCCGGAATCCGAGAAAAGATAAACCCTTCCGCATAAGGTGCTTGAATAGACCGGCCATATACTTTTGCCTTGGCCTCCAGGTATTCGAGAAAATCTTTGCCAGAGATGGGGGTGTTGGGTTCCGTATTGTGGGGGTCATAAAATTGTGAGCGATAGGCGAGTATGGCCGCTTTTTTTTGTTCGAGGAACGGCGTGACATCCACCACGAAATCTGGTTGCAGATTGATGTCTTGAATATAGTGATATACTGCCTTGGGCCGCCACTTTTGTTGCTTTTTCCCTTCATCGTCGAAAGTTTCTATTTTTTCCAAACCAGCATAGAAACAAGCATCGGTCTCCAATTTGGCAGAGCGGCCGTGGTCGGGGTGGCGGTCTTCGGGGGCATTGCACAGCACAATTTCGGGGCGACAATCCCGAATGACGCGCACAATTTTCAACCAGTGTTCTGGCGTGTGCGTGAAAAATCCGTCGGGGATGTCGAGTGTTTTGCGAAAGGCGGCCCCCAACACTTTGGCAGCCTGGGCTGCTTCTTGAAGTCGGATGGCGGCTGTGCCGCGTGTGCCCAATTCGCCTTGGCTCAGGTCAAGTATGCCAAATGTCTTTCCCAAAGCGGCGTGATGGAGCAAAGTGCCCGCTGCGCAGAGCTCCACATCGTCGGGGTGGATGCCGATAGCTAGAATGTCAATTTTTTGTGTCATGGTCTGAAGTGTCAACGTGGTCGGGGGTGCTTACATTTGCGAGGCAAAAACAACTAAAAAATGGAACAAAATCCATCCAACAACGAAAATACGGCGCGGTTGCTCGCCGAGCAGCAGAACCAAATCGAGGCGCTTGAACAGGCATTGGCAGCTATGGAGCGACGGGCCAAGAGTTTCGAGGATGACTGGTCGTCGCTTTACGACCAAAACCGCGACCTGCGCAACGAAAACCACCGATTGCAGCACGACTACGAAACGCTCCGCATTCAAAAAGGCGGCTTTGGGTTCAAGATGCTGATGCTGTCAGGTTTGGGCGGTTTTGTCACGGCATTGGTGCTGTGCTTTGTTTATTTGAAATTGAAGCCCAAAGAACCTCATGTAGTGGCGTTCAGGCAATTTCAACGGGAAAATCAAATCGGTTTTGAGTTGGCAATCGGCAATGGTCAGTTTGAGGAAGTGGAGCAGGCATTGGAAAAAAGTCTGGAACGGCCAGAGTTCAAATCCATCCAGCCTCAGCTCATTTTTATCCACGAAATCGTCAGCGCCTCTAAGCGTCGGTGTCAGTGAGTTTTATCCGGCCCACGAGCAAATGGGGCATTTTTCCTGCTGGTGTCCCCTTGCCGGGCAATACTGGCGACCGAAGAAGATGATTTGCAAATGCAGTTTGTTCCAAGTGTTTTTGGGAAAAATCATTTTCAGGTCGCGCTCGGTTTGTTCCACGCTTTTTCCGTTGCTAAGCCCCCAACGAGCGGCCAAACGATGAATATGGGTGTCAACTGGAAAGGCCGGATGCCCAAATGCTTGCGACATCACCACCGACGCGGTTTTGTGCCCCACTCCGGGGAGCGCCTCCAGCTCCTCAAAGCTTGCCGGGACTTTGCCGCTGTGTTTCTCCACGATGATTTTCGACAATCCGCTAATCGCCTTCGATTTCGCCGGGGAAAGGCCACAAGGTTTGATAATCTCTTGTATCTCTTCCGTCGGGAGCCGAGCCATGTCTGTCGGGTTGTCGGCACGGGCAAACAAGAGGGGGGTAATTTGATTGACCCGTTCATCGGTGCATTGTGCCGACAACACCACCGCCACCAGCAAAGTGAATGCGTCCTCATGTCGAAGCGGGATGGGTGTTTCGGGGTACAAGTCGTCGAGAATTTCTTGGATGCGCGCAGCCTTGGCCTTGAGGGTGGGAGACAGGCGCTTCTTGACGGCTGGGGCTTTTGTCGCCATGTTTTTCAAAAATTTTCAAAGGTGGTATCAAAGCTCGCCGGGGCACCGCTAACGGTTGTGGTGTATTTGACCCTGAGCTTGGAGGCGTTTAGCTCCACTATTTCTGCATCAAAATTGTAGCCACTGCTGGCGACCACCAATCGCGTGTCGTTCTGGGTCAGCAGCCAAGTGCCCGTCGTTTGTTGAGGCGCGCTGGAATTGCATTTGGTCGCTCCCTCATCTGTGATGAGCGTGCCCCCGGCTTGAAAGATGAAAAAGTTGTCGCGCTCACATCCGGGCAGCATGGCTAAGGCGTCCACTGTTTGGTTGATGGTGCCGACGGTGATGGTCGCGGTAGAAGCTATGGCCCTCCACCTGCCGTTGGTGAGTGCATTGTTGGGGGCATCGCTGCTGTCTTTTTTACACGCGACGAACGCCTGTGCCGACAGGAGCGCAAGCAACAAAAAAATCGGTTTTCTCATTGAAAAATGACTTTTGATTAGTGATGCGTATGAGGGGTTGACATTTTTTGGCATCCCTCCATGCGCGTTAATGTCTAAAATGTCGGATGCCAGTCATGGCCATCGCCATGCCGAACTTGTTGCAAGCATCAATGGATTCTTGGTCGCGCATGGAGCCTCCCGGCTGAATGACGGCCGTGATGCCTGCCTCATGTGCGATTTCGACGCAATCGGGGAAAGGAAAAAACGCATCAGAAGCCATCACGGCGCCTTTCAAATCGAAGCCAAACGATTTTGCTTTGGCAATCGCTTGTCGCAACGCATCCACCCGGCTGGGCTGACCGCAGCCCATGCCAATGAGTTGTCGTTCTTTTACGAGCGCGATGGCATTTGACTTGAGGTGCTTCACGCACTTGACGGCGAAGATAAGCTCGCCCACCTCTTTGGCGGTGAGTTTTCGCTCGGTCACGGTTCTCAAGTCTGCCTCGGTTTCGGTTTTCAAATCGGTATCCTGCTCCACCACGCCGTTCAGCAGGCTGCGAAAAGAACGTTTTGGCACTTCGAAGCTTTTGATTTTCAACAGGATGCGCTGTTCTTTTTTGCGAAGCAGCTCTAAAGCAGAAGGCTCGAAGTCTGGGGCAATCAGCACTTCATAAAATAGTTTGTTGATGTCTTCCGCTGTCTGCAAATCCACCGTTGAGTTGGTGATGAAGATGCCTCCAAAAGCGGAAGTGGGGTCGCAGGCAAGGGCGGCCTGCCAGGCCTCGAGCAATGTGTGTCTGCGTGCGACCCCACAGGCGTTGGTGTGTTTGAGGATGGCGAAGCAGGGTTTGCCGACTTGAAATTCGCGCATCAGCAATACCGCCGCGTCTATGTCCACGAGGTTGTTGTAGGAAATTGCTTTGCCGCCAAGTTTGTCAAAAATCTTTTCAAAATCGCCGAAGAACACTCCGTTCTGGTGTGGGTTTTCGCCATAGCGCAAAATATCCGAGCGGTGTATCGAGTGTTTGAAAGAAATGTCGGCGGTGCCTTCGTTGAACCAGTTGAAGATAGCGATGTCGTAGTTGGATGTGACTTTGAAGGCACGCCGCGCCAATTCTCGGCGCTCGAGGGCTGAAAACTCGCCCGCCTGCTCATGGAGCAAGTCCAGAAACATCTTGTATTCTTCTTTGGAGCCTACCACGACCACGTCTTTCCAGTTTTTTGCTGCTGCTCTGATGAGGGACACGCCGCCTATGTCAATTTTTTCGATGATTTCTGCTGGGTCGTTGGAGGTGGCGACGGTCTCCTCGAAAGGGTATAGGTCCACGATAACGCAGTCGAGCTCAGGTATTTTATATTCCTCCAATTGCGCCAAGTGTGCCGCCTCGCGTCGGGCAAGCAGCCCGCCAAACACTGCCGGGTGCAGCGTTTTGACGCGGCCATCGAGGATGCTTGGGTAGCCAGTGAGCGACTCTACCGAAGTGACGGGAATGCCTAATTTTTGGATGTATGATTGAGTGCCGCCTGTGCTGTAAAGTTGGACTCCAAGTTCATGTAAGCGGCGGATGATGGGTTCGAGGCCGTCTTTGGAATAAACGGAAATAAGGGCTGAACGGATTTGCATGCAGGTTTTGAATGTTGGTGATTAAGCTGAATGCCCACCATATAAATAAGCAAGGCAAGCCGCAAAGGTAGCAGGGTGCGACGGATTGGCGGAAGGATTTGAAGAGTGTTTGAAGTTGTAAGAAGATTTTTCGCGGTCAGGAAATCCAATGCATGGTCGGGTTCGTAGATATGGCACATCGAACAAAATCTTCCTGAACGTGAAAAACATATTGAAATCATCTGTCACCACTCTATGCCTTTTCTTGGTGTCTCATCTCTGGGCGCACAACGGCTCTATCAACGGTCAAGTAATTGAAAACGCCTCAGGGCTTGCCTTGCCGGGTGCTGTGGTGCGGATAGAACCGGGAGGTCAGTATGTTGCGACCAATGCGTTGGGTTTTTTCAGTTTTGTCAACGTGGCGGCGGGCGGCTATACCCTTACTGTCAATTATGTGGGTTATGAGACAAAGACCGTGAGCAATGTCAATGTTCGAGACAGCGAAACCACCACGATTCGGATTGACCTTGATTTTGCACCCGTCAATCTGCAAGACGTGGAAATCAAAACTCGGGTGAGCGACCCGTTTCAAAACATCAGCGCAGTGGATATGCGCACTCGCCCCATCACCAACTCACAGGACATATTGCGGCTTGTGCCGGGGCTTTTTATCGCCCAGCACGCCGGTGGCGGCAAAGCGGAGCAAATATTTTTGCGCGGTTTTGACATTGACCATGGCACCGATATCAATTTGACAGTGGATGGGATGCCTGTCAACATGGTGAGTCACGCTCACGGCCAAGGGTACTCGGATTTGCATTTCGTCATACCCGAAATCATTGGCAGCGTAGAGTTCAAGAAAGGCCCCTATTATGCGGATGCGGGCAATTTCGCCACGGCGGGCTTGGCGCGTTTCAAGACGGCCGATGCCTTGCCCAATAGTTTTATCAAGACGGAGGTCGGACAGTTTGCCACGGCAAGATTTGTCGGTGCGTTCGACCTGCTGGGCAGGAATGCTGCTCGCCGCAATCAGCACGCTTATGTGGCATCCGAAGTTTTTTACTCGGATGGTTATTTTGATAGCCCCCAAAATTTCCATCGGCTGAATCTTTTTGGCAAATACAACACTCAATTTGATAACGGTCAGCAAGTTGCCTTTTCTGCCTCCGCTTTTCAGAGCAAGTGGGATGCTTCTGGCCAAATACCGGTCCGTGCGGTGGAGAACGGGCTGATTGGATATTTTGGAGCGATTGATGACAATGAAGGAGGCATCACAAGTCGGTACAACCTCAACTTTGAGCACCTCAAGAGCTTGAAAAACAACAGTTTGATAAAAAACCAGATTTTTTACACGGATTATGCTTTTGAGCTTTACTCCAACTTTACTTTTTTCCTGGAAGAACCTGACAAAGGAGACGAGATAAGGCAAAAAGAGCGTCGTCGCATATTTGGTTACAACGGTGCGCTTCAAAAGGAGGGCAGTCTGTCCGGCAAACGGCTTGTTTCGGAAATCGGCCTTTTTTTCCGCAACGACGATGTGAGCGACAACGAGTTGTCGCGCACTTTTCAGCGCAGCTTCACCCAATACCCAATTGCTTTGGGCAATGTGAACGAGACAAACACAGGTGCCTTCGTTTCGGCCACATGGGAAATTCTGCCTAATCTGAGTCTCGACGCAGGAGGCCGTTTCGACCTTTTCCAATTTCAATACGAGAATAAGTTGGATTCTGTCTATGCGCCACAGCGCGCGAATGCGAGTTTGGCCAGCCCAAAACTCAACCTCTACTATGACCTCAGCAAAAGGGTCAGGCTCTATATCAACAGCGGTTATGGTTTTCACTCCAACGACGCACGCGTGGTGGTGCCTCAAGCAGGCCGGCAAATTTTGCCGAGAGCATTGGGGGTGGATGTGGGAGCTGTGTTCAAGCCGCTACCTTCCATGCTATTCAATCTGGCGGGTTGGCATCTCGACCTCGAACAAGAGTTTGTCTATGTAGGCGATGCGGGCATTGTGGAGCCGGGCGGCAAAACTGCTCGTTACGGGGTGGACTTATCGGCTCGAATCCAGTGGCTGAGGCACTTCTTTATTGATGCCGACGTGACCTACTCGCACGCTCGCGCGACTGATGAGCCAGAAGGCAACCAGTTTATACCGCTCGCTCCGCGATGGACGGGTACAGGTGGCTTGGCATGGGACAAAGGCAAGGGTGTTTTTGGCAGCTTGCGCTTTCGCTATCTGGGCGACCGACCAGCCAACGAAGACAACAGCCTTGTAGCCAAGGGCTATTTCCTGCTCGACGCGGTAGGCGGGTGGAGAAGGGGCGGCTGCGAGCTGGGATTTTCGGTTCAGAACCTGATGAACACCCGATGGAAAGAAGCACAGTTCGAAACCGAGTCGCGTCTGCGCGATGAGATGGAGCCTGTTGCCGAAATCCACTTCACACCCGGCACCCCATTTTTTGCGAGAGGGTATGTGCAGTTCTCGTTCTGAGCCACAACGCAACCAATTTCTTTTGTCACACAATAAAATCTCTTTCATCATGCCAAACAATAGACGATTCAGGCTTCTTGGCGCTTTGCTATTTGCATGCTGGTCACACCTTGCCACGGCCTCAAGCCATCGAGAGGCACCCCTAATTGCCAACGACCCGTTGGCCGACAACACAGACCTATATGCTTTTCGAAGCCCAGACAATCCCAACACCATCACCATCATCGCCAATTACATCCCGGCGGAGCTGCCTTTTGGCGGCCCCAACTACAATACTTTCGGGGAGAACATCCGCTATGAGATTCACATTGACAACGATGTCACAAAATTTGGCGACGAGATTACCTATCGGTTCACCTTCAGCCGCGTGAATGAAGACCCGACCACCTTTTTCAACATCCGCCTCGGGCAGCGCAACCTTCGGACGCGCTACACCTGTGAGCGTTCGATTGATGGCGGCAAAACTTGGCAAATCATTGTGAGCAACGGGGATGTGCCGCCCCCAAACATCGGGCCTCGCTCCATACAAAGTGGCGTAGGATTGGGCGCTTTTGATTATGATGAGCTCATCAATCAAGCCATCGTGACTGCGACAACAGGAGAGAAAGTGTTTTGTGGCCCTGCCGACGACCCGTTTTTCGTGGACTTGGGAGGCGTGTTCGACTTGGGCAACCTGCCTCGCCAAGATGGCCCCAGCCGCGACGGGCTTGGACGCTACAACGTCCATAGCATTTGTCTGCAAATACCGATTGCCACCTTGCTCAAGTCTGGTGCCCCGGCACAGCCAATCAGCATCCTTGACCCGGACTATGTGATTGGTGTGTGGGCCTCGGCTAGCCGACGCGCCACTCGCACACTTGGAAATGATGGCACGCTAAGCGAAACGGGGGATTGGGTGCAGGTATCTCGCCTCGGTATGCCGCTCACCAACGAGGTAATTATCCCGACCTGTTTCAAAGACTACTGGAACTCGCTCACTGCTTATGAGGATATCTTCGACAAGTTTCTCGACCAATACTTCTGGAACCCCGAGCTTGCGCTTTACATGGACGACCGCTTCTTTGGCACAGCAGTACCCGCTTTCGGCCCGTTGCGCATCCAGACCAATTCTTTGGGGGCGTTTGACTTTGGCTACAAGAAGGATGGGCTATTTGGCCTGAAAGGAAACCCCGCCTTGGCAGGGACGGCTCTGGATGATGCCGTTTTTGGAAGCCTTCTTCTTCCAGGCCCCAATAGCGCCCGCTCGGTGGATTTGTGGCCGATTTTTCATACTGGCGTTCCCAACGTGCGCCCGTATCAATTGGCAACAGGCAAGAACGGGAACCCACTCGCGGAAGGGAAACCCTTCATACACAACTTTTTGCCCAATTCAGCCGATATGCTTCGACTGAACATGGCAACCCCGGTGACACCGCGCAACGACCCTGCTTTTAGCCCGCTCGGCATCATACAAGCGGCGGTGCTTGGTCTTACGGACCCCACTTACAACTCAAGCACCGATTTGCAGTTCATCCCAAACATGGATGGGTTCCCCAACGGCCGTCGCCTGGAGGATGACGTGACGCTCATAGAGCTGCAAGCCGTCAGCGGCATCGCATTGGCTGCTATCGGGCTTTGGTACGACGATTTTGTGCCGGGAGAAAGCCCAGTGACCCAGAACCTGCTCAATGTGTTGACTTATCGAACAGGCGTAAACCAAAATGACAAACCCTTCAAGCCCGCTTTCCCATACATCGCTTCCCCTTGGAGCGGGCAAGAGCCGGATTGAACCGTTGTCAACACAATCATCTCTCATCAACGAGTATGTCAAATTATCATTCAGTAAAGGCATGGGTAGTTTGATGCTCCAAACCGTTTAAAATAAAATTTGCAATGAAATACTTAGCAAAAATAATCATCGCCACAGCTCTGTTCGTGCTGATGACATTCCAATTTGCCGTGGCATCCAGCCATCGCGAAGCGCCGCTCATCGCTGATGACCCGCTTGCGGACAACACCGATGTGTATGCTTTCCGCAGCCCCGACAACCCCAACACGATTACCATCATTGCCAATTATGTACCCTTGCAGCTGCCACAAGGCGGTCCGAACTACTACTTTTTTGGCGAAAACATCCGCTACGAAATTCACATTGACAACAACATCGCCACTCCCGGTGACGATATTATTTATCGCTTCACATTCAAAAACGTGTATGAAGACCCCACCACGTTTTTTAGCGTGCGGCTTGGTTTGCGAAACAACCGCACCACCTATACCCTCGAGAGAAGCACGGATGGCGGCGCCACATTCCAAACATTGGTACAAGATGGCTTCGTGCCGCCCCCTAATATCGGCAAGCGTTCCATCGAGAGTCCGGTTGGCCTGAACACGACCTACGATGCGCTCATCAATAAAGCCATACGCACCTTGCCGACTGGCGAGAAGATTTACTGTGGCTCTGCCGACGACCCTTTCTTTGTTGATTTGGGAGGAGCGTTCGATCTCGGCGATTTGCCAAGACAAAATGGAAAGCCTCGAGACGGCGTTGCTTGCTTCAACACGAGCACCATCGCTATTCAGGTACCCATCGCTAATTTGCTAAAGGCGGGTGCACCGCTGCAACCGACCAGCATACTTGACGCTGACTACGTCATCGGTGTATGGGCATCGGCCAGCAGGCCAGCCACTCGCACTTTAAAGAAATACGGGCAAATCGAAACCTCTGGCGATTGGGTGCAAGTGTCAAGACTGGGCATGCCGCTGACCAATGAAGTGGTGATTCCGATTGGCTGGAAAGACCTCTGGAACTCTCTCTCGCCATACGTGGAAATCAACGACCAAAACTTGGATGGCTTTTTCTACAATCCCGAACTGGCACTTTATATGGATGATTCCCTGTTCGGTGCTGCTGTGCCAGCATTTGCTAAACTGCGAATTCAGCGCAACGCTCTGGGCGCGTTCGATTTTGGGAATGGCAACGATGGATTGTTTGGGCTTAAGGGCAACCCTGCCCTAGCTGGCACGGCACTGGATGATGCGGTATTTGGCACGTTGCTTTTGCCCGGGCCCGCCAAGCCTCGCTCGGTGGACTTGTGGCCAATTTTTCATACTGGAGTCCCGAATCTGGCGCCCTACCAATTGGCGACGGGCAAGAACGGCAATCCTCTCGCACCGGGCAAACCATTCATCAACAACTTCCTGCCAAACGGAGGCGATATGCTCCGCTTGAATATGGCCGTCCCCGTGACGCCGCGCAACGACCCTAGCTTTAGCTCGCTTGGCCTCATCCAAGCTGCGGTGCTGGGCCTGACCGACCCAACATACAATGCTACCGCCGATTTGCAGTTCATCCCGAACATGGATGGCTTTCCCAACGGCCGCCGTTTGGAAGACGATGTCACCCGTATAGAACTGCAAGCAGTTAGCGGTATCGCTTTGGCTGCCATAGGGCTTTGGTACGATGATTTTGTGCCCGGAGGCTCTCCCGTGACTCAACAGCTGCTCAACGTATTGACTTACACAACAGGGATTGATACCAACGATGCGCCATTCAAAACCTCTTTCCCCTATGTAGCTACTCCTTGGCCGGGCGACGGCGACTGTGGCGGCACGCTGACCGATGATGCTCGACCCGTCAAACAAGTGGCGGATGTACGGGGCGGAAGCAGTTTGCTGGGCTTGCAACCAGCGCAGGCAGTAATGTCGAGCTCTCCCAACCCCTTCCGAGAAAACACAACGCTCAGCCTGCACGTCGCTACTCCGGCCAAAATACAAGTGGTGATACATGATGTGAATGGTCGTCTTGTCCGCACGGTGCTGAACGAGCAAAAGGCTGCGGGCGACTACAAATTCGACGTGTCTATGTCCAACCTGCCCACTGGTCAATACTTTGCATCGGTGGTGGCAAATGGCAAGGTCGTACAGGCATTGAAGTTGTCAAAAGCCCGCGAATGAGTTTGAAATCCTTACAAGAATGGTTGCATTTCAAATTGTCGCCTTTTGTAACCCGGAATGGCATTCCGGTAGTTGCCGAGATGCCATTCCGCTACACGTTTGGCGACAATTTGAAACGCAACCACAAGAGGCGTTTTACAAGCCTGTCTCACGTTGGTGCGGGTATTGAGTGAGGGTTTAGGAGGTGCCATGAGTTGTCAGGCAGGCTTGTGGAATGTCTTTTTTTCAATATAGTGGTCATTTACTGGAAGTGACAACTGAACTATAATGCCCGCATCTTCCACCGATAACACATTTTTCTAAAAAAAACGACCATGCGAATCCCAACTCTCATCGAATTTTCATTTGCCGCAAGTCTGCTTTGCATCGCTTGCTCCCAATTTGGAGGCACAAACTCTGCAAAAGCCAATTTGACTCCCGAAGAAGTTGCAGCCTCTATCCCTTCGCTTCTTGACCGCAACGAAGCCCTCCGGTTGGGAAAAGAATGGGACAACGTGCAAAATATCTATGGCGCACAACGACAAGCCATTATTGCCAACCCAACGGCACTTGAGCCAAGACTGAAGCTGGCTGAGCTGTTCATACAGGAAGCCCGCGTCACGGGCGAACACCCGCACTACTACCCTGCGGCGCTCAAAATGTTGGACGAAGTATTGGCGCGAATACCTCAGGATGATATTGCCAAAATGAAAATTGAGCAAAAGGACCTGCTTTTTCGCTCTTTGTCTGCTAAAGCAGGGGTGCAACTATCCTTGCATGATTTTTCCAGCGCCCTCGCAACAGCCAACAAGGCTGTGCAAATCAACCCCTACAACGCCCAGATTTACGGAGCTTTGGTAGATGCCCATGTGGAGCTTGGCAATTATGCCAAGGCAGTCGAAATGGCAGACAAAATGGTGAGCATTCGGCCTGATTTGCGCTCCTATTCCCGAGTCTCTTATCTTAGAGAGATTCACGGCGACGTGCCGGGTGCCATAGAGGCGCTTGACATGGCCGTTAAGGCGGGTTTCCCCGGTCAAGAAGCCACCGCTTGGGCGAGGCTGACGCTTGGGAACATTCACAAGACATACGGCGATTGGAAAAAAGCCGAAACACAATATCAGATGATTTTGCTCGAAAGAGAGAACTATCCTTTTGCCCTCGCAATGCTGGCAGAGGTGGAAATGCAAAAGAACCAATACGACAAGGCCGAAGAACTGTTGAAAAAAGCGTGTGATATTGCCCCCGAAGTAAGTTTTTATGAAACGTTGGCCACACTTTATCGCGAAACCAGACGCATGGAAGAATATCAGGCACTCGCATCGCAAATTCTTGAAATGATGCAAGAAGACACCGACAAAGGACACAATATGAGCATGGAAATGGCCGAGTTTCATTTGGAATTGCAACCAAATTATGACAAAGCCTTGCGGCTGGCTTTAAGCGAATACAACAAGCGCCCCGCAAACATTGACGTAAATCGTTTGCTGGCCAGGATATATTTGGCGAAAAAAGACAGCGCCAAAGCCAAAGAACATCTTGTCAAAGCTGCCTCGACCGATTCGAAGCATCCAGAATTGATGAAACTAAAAAAAATGTTGGGCAGTTAATTTGGCGAATCGCATCGGCCTCGCTTACCTTTGCGACCCGTTCGGATAGGTGGGTGAGTGGCTTAAACCACCGGTTTGCTAAACCGACGTACGGGTAAACCTGTACCGCGGGTTCGAATCCCGCCCTATCCGCATCATTTGCCCGCTTTCCTGCGGGCTTTTTTTCGGGATGTAGCGCAGTCCGGTAGCGCACCTGCTTTGGGAGCAGGGGGTCCCAGGTTCGAATCCTGGTATCCCGACAAGAGGTCACTTTTCGGTGGCCTTTTTGTTTTTATGCTATGGGCGTAGCAACCGCTTTTGCCTTTGCGACTTGGCCGAAATTCTCGATATGACTGTGCCTGCCGTTTTCCAACACCTGAAAAAATTGAGGGAAGGCGGGTTTACGTTGACGCAACAAGAGGGCGTTACCGTTTACAATGCCCTTGCACCCAAAGCAATGCCATTTCTAAACGCCTTTTTTCAACTGATTGAGCCGTCAAATTTTACTGCCGACAAACAGGTTTTGACAGCCTGAAAACATATATCTGGCATCGTAAAATACAAAAAATGAAGTCTGCAAATCCTTCCTCGCATTGGGCAAAGGCGGGCGTTTTCGCCGCCGCCGCCGCTTCGCTTTGCTGTCTCGCGCCGGTACTGACATTGCTGGCCGGTATCGGCGGGTTGGCATCCGCTTTTTTATGGCTCGAACCGGCGCGTCCTTTTCTTGTCGGGGTTTCCGTGGTCGCGCTTGGCTTGGCTTGGTATCAACAGCTTAAACCCAAACAAGCGGCGACCGATTGCGGCTGCGAACGAGCCAAACCTTCTTTTTGGCAATCCAAATCTTTTCTCGGCATAGTCACCGTATTTGCAGGCTTGATGCTGGCTTTCCCGTACTATGCACAGGTGTTTTATCCGTCTGTCGAAAAACGGACAGAAATAACCAATGCAACGTCGGTGCATACCCTCACGCTCGATATTGAGGGCATGACTTGCACTGGTTGCGAAGGCCATGTAAAAACTGCCGTTGGCAAACTTCCCGGCATCATTGAAACCAGTGTCAGTTTTAAGCAGGGACGAGCTATTGTACGCTTCGACAAAACCCAAACCAATGCCGCCGACATCAACGCCGCCGTTGACGAAACGGGCTACCGGGTAACGCAGTCCCAAATTGACCAAAATTGATTCAGAAACCAGTCAGTTATGAAAGACACCGTTGTGCTTCAATCCGCCCTTACCTGCCCTTCCTGTGGGCATCGCAAGGAAGAAACTATGCCCACCGACCAATGCGTGTTTTTCTACACCTGCGAAAACTGCCATGTGACGCTAAGACCCGAACCGGGCGATTGCTGCGTTTTTTGCAGTTATGGCACAGTGAAATGCCCGCCAGTTCAGGCGGGGAAAAGTTGTTGTTGAGGGAGGGCTTTACTTTTCTTCCCCTCCGCACATCGGCACGGCATACTGCTCATAAAGCCTGAACAAAAATTCAATCCTGTCCAATTTACTCTGGAGCGCTTGCGGGCGGCACGGTCGCGCAAAGGCCGCCCAAATTCGCCTTCTTCTTTCCTCCTTTGGAGCGGGTGTGGGCACCTCGGTGCCTTGCCCACGAAGTATTCAAACACTTGGCCGCCCTTATTGTGAGAAATGACGAACACTCGATGCTGCAATTCATTTAAAATGGGGGTGTTTTAGTTGTGTTTGGCAAAAAATAATTGTCGAGCCAATTCACAACTTATCGTCGAAGTATTGAGATTTGTGCCATGACTATCCGCCTACTGCTTTTCACGCTTTCCTTCAATTGTATGTCTCTCTCCGCTCAAACCGACTCGCCGTTCGAAGCCGAAATCCGTGCATTCGAGCAGTCGGACATGATTAACAAACCCGCCAAGGGGCAAATCCTTTTGTACGGCAGCTCCACTATGGCAATGTGGAATTCGTTTCAGCAAGATTTGGCAGGCTATCCGGTCATCAACAGAGGTTTTGGCGGCTCGCAGATGTCGGATGCGATTCTTTATTTCGACCGTGTGGTGGTGCCGTTGGAGCCGTCGTGGATATTGCTCTATGAAGGCGACAATGATTTGACGAATGGGAAAAAGACACCGCGACGGATATTCAAGGATTTTAAAATTTTGATGGAACAGGTGAGGCGCAAGTTGCCCCAGACAAAAGTTGCCGTATTTTCGCTGCGCCCGAGCATTGCTCGTGAGACCACGATGCCACAGCAGCGAAAAGTGAACAGACGCTTTAAAAGGTATGCTTGCTGGCATCGAAAGCGAGTGTTTTTTATTGATGCCACGAATCCGCTTCTCACTCCCGACAGAAGGCCAAACCCCGAATTTTTGCATGAAGACCAATTGCACCTGAATGCCAAAGGATATGAGGTGTGGACGAAGGTGACACTTGATTTTTTGCAAAAAAAGGTAGCGAAAGTACTATTGGATGCCCCTTGAAGCCCTTCCCTGTGATGCAAATCTGGGAGAAGACGGTCTAACAATATCCTCTAATTCAACTTCCATTGCGTATGTCCCACCATCCGATTTCCCGCCGGAATTTTTTCCAACACATTGTCGCTTTCTCGGAGGGGAGCAAAATCGAACAGGTGCCCGCTGAACAGGCTGATGTCGCCGCCGAGATGTTTCCATCAGGAGAGCTCGTCATATCCGGTGGCTTAAATCCGTACGCAGGCACATGGGGCAAAGAACAGGCCGCGCACCTATTGCGCCGCGTCACTTTTGGGGTGAAAAAGTCGCAACTGGATCAACTTGTGGCAATAGGCAGCGCGTCAGCAGCTGTGGATGCCGTGCTGGACGTGCCACAAACGCCCCCCTTGCCACCTGTCAACAACTACAATAGCGCAAACTTCACCGACCCGGCCGTCTCGACGGGTCAAACCTGGGTAAACGCAATGTACAATGTGGAGGCGGAGGGCTATCGCATTGAATCGTGGCGAGGCTGGTGGCTCGACCGCATGTTGCACGGCGGGGCGGACATTCAAGAGAAAATGACCTTGTTCTGGCACAATCATTTTGCCACACGCACGGAGGCTGCTTTTTGGGGGCGAGCTTCTTACCTGCACAACACGACCCTTCGGCAACACGCTTTGGGCAATTTCAAAACGCTGGTGAAGGCCGTCACGCTCGACCCGTGTATGTTGATATTTCTCAACGGTTTTCTCAATCACAAGTCCGCACCCGATGAAAACTATGCGCGTGAATTGCAAGAGCTATTCACCATCGGAAAAGATGCCAGCAACACCTACACGGAAGAAGACGTGGAAGCAGCGGCAAGAGTGCTCACGGGTTGGCGCATCAATTTCCTGAACGCTACTGCCTATTTGGATGTGAACGCGCACGATACTGGCAACAAGTCTTTTTCGAGCTATTACAACAACACAGTGATTCAAGGCAGCACCAACGCCGAGCAAGAACTGGATGCCATGTTGGATATGATTTTCAAAAAGGAAGAAGTGGCAAAGTTTGTGTGCCGAAAAGTTTACCGTTTTTTCGTTTACTATAAAATTGACGCGACGGTGGAAGCGGAGATAATCGAACCGTTGGCGGAGATTTTTAGGAACAACAATTATGAAATCCGACCAATGATGGAGGCATTGTTGAAAAGCGAGCACTTTTTCGACGCATACAACAAAGGCTGCTTCATAAAAACACCGCTTGACCTCGCATTGGGTGTTTTGCGCAATTTCGACAAATCGCTGCCAGCGCCAACGCCCTACGACGAGTTCGTACTGCGCCTCCAAATCAATTATTTCTGCAACAATCTTCAGATGTTGCCCGGCGACCCTCCCAACGTGGCCGGGTGGCCCGCCTTTCGCCAAGCCCCTGCTTTTTATCGAACTTGGATAAATGGCGACACCATGCGCAACAGAAACATTTTCTCGGATTTGCTCTCTTTCGCCGTGTTGCTCGGTTTTGGAGACTTGCAACTCAACCACATCGCCATGGCGTCGCAGTCGTCGAACCCAAGCGACCCCAATCAGCTCATTGACGACACGCTTCGCATCATGTTGCCCATGCCGATTTCGCAAGAAAAAAAGCAGCTGCTCAAAAGCATCCTGCTCTCTGGCCAAGCGAACGATTTCTACTGGACTGCCGCTTGGCTGACATATTTGGCTAATCCGAACAACCCAATGGCTTATGAAGCCGTGTGGTTCCGCCTCGCCAATCTTCACAAATACATCATGAATTTGGCCGAGTATCAACTTGCTTGATGTGAAGACTTGCGCGCAGGATTTTGTCAAAAATGTTCGCTTAACTTGCTCAATTTCAAAACTATGAAAAGAAGAAACTTCCTTAGATATAGCGGCGCAGCGGCAGCATGGGCCAGTTTTCAATTGAACGGCTTCTCCATAAGCCCTGCCCCGCGCCTTCCCTTTTTGCGAGCATTGGAAGATGGCGGAAACCCCAACAACAGGGTGTTGGTGCTCATTCAGCTCATCGGCGGCAACGATGGGCTGAACACCTTCATTCCATTGGACCAATACAGCAAACTGGCGAACGCTCGCGCCAGTTTGCTTATCCCAGAAAACAATGTGCTAAAAATAACCGGTACCGCCACCTCCGGTTTTCATCCCTCCATGCCGGGCATCCGCAATATGTACGACAACGGCTTGGTGTCGGTCGTGCAAAATGTTGGCTATCCAAACCAAGACTACTCGCACTTTCGTTCTACCGACATTTGGATGTCCGCCTCCGAAGCTGACGAGTTGGTAGAAACCGGGTGGTTGGGGCGTTACCAGCAAAACCTGCATCCAGACTTCCCGGATGGTTATCCCAACGCCGAAAATCCCGACCCGTTGGCCATACAAATAGGCTCGGTGGTTTCTCTGGCGCTTATGGGCAACACTGCCCCTGTGGGCATGGCTATTGCCGACCCAACGGCATACTACCAGTTTGTGAACGACTTGGTGGAGCCGGCCCCCGACACTCCATACGGGCAAGAGCTAAAGTTCATCCGCCTCGTGGCACAGCAGGCCCAAGTCTATTACCAGTCCGTCAAAGGGGCTGCGGATGTGGGGCAAAACCTATCGTCGCTTTACCCATCGCAAGGCGAAAACTTTCTGGCCGACCAACTGCGCATCGTGGCGCAGCTGATTAGCGGAGGGCTACAGACACCTATTTATATCGTGACTCTTGATGGCTTCGATACGCATAGCGCACAAATAGACAGCACGTTTGGCCCCTTGGAGGGGATGCACGCCAACTTGTTGCGCATGGTGTCGGAAGCGGTCGCCGCATTTCAGGACGACTTGCGGCTGCTCGGCTTGGACGACCGCGTGGCAGGCATGACATTTTCCGAATTTGGCCGCACGATTGCCTCCAATGCCAGCTTCGGCACCGACCATGGCGCTGCCGCCCCCCTTTTTGTCTTTGGAAAAAACGTGATTCCGGGCATCATAGGCAACAACCCCCAAATACCGAACAACCCTCACCTGTCAGCCGACCTGCCCATGCAATACGATTTCCGTGCGGTCTATGCCAGCGCCTTGAAAGATTGGTTTGGCGCCACAAATCCCGAAAACATTTTGGGCGACCAATTCCCTATTTTGCCTATTTTCAAATCAGGTGCCAGCAGCGTGACCGCTGTCGCTACCCCTCAGGTGCAAGCATCCAATTTTCCCAACCCCTTTCATCATACGACGACTTTCACTTTCACTAGCGAGGGAGGGCAAGTGACCATCAATCTGATAGATATGTCGGGCAGGGTGCTGCAAAACATCACGGAAGGCACATACCCGGCAGGCACGCATCGAGTGACGTTCAGCCGCTCCCGCGACCTCCCTCCCGGCCATTATTTTTATCAGGTAAAGGTGAACGGCGCCACGGTGACGAAAAAGCTGGTGGTGATGTGAGCCGCGCCCCATCTTTTTTTTGAACTCCTTCGCAAATTCGCTTAGGTTTGCCGTGTCCAAGTCCAGCCATATTTTTCCAAACCACACATTTCGCAGGAAAAAACACTAACTGTCAATGAAAAACCTCCTCATCATCGGGGCGGGGCGTTCTGCCACGGCACTCATCAAATACGTCCTCGAACAAGCGCGTCAACACGATTTTTTCATCACGTTGGCCGATGCCGACCTCGAAATGGCGCGTCGCAAAATCAATGACCACCCGAAAGGTCGTGCGATTTGGCTCGATGCCTCCAAAACCAACGACCGCCGCGACATTATCAGCCGCCATGACGTGGTCGTGTCGCTCCTGCCACCACAAATGCACCTTGAAGTAGCCCAAGATTGCATTTCACTGGGCAAGCACATGGTGACAGCCAGTTATGTCAGCAAGCAGGTGTTTCGGTTGGGCGACGAAGCCCGCCAAAGAGCTCTCGTGTTCATGAACGAGCTCGGCCTCGACCCGGGCATTGACCACATGAGCGCCATGCAACGCATCCACAAAATCAAGGCAGAGGGCGGCAAAATCACCGCCTTTTATTCCTACACGGGCGGGTTGGTCGCGCCAGAAAGTGACGACAACCCTTGGCATTACAAGTTCAGCTGGAACCCGCGCAACGTCGTGCTGGCAGGTCAAGGCACAGCACAGTTTCTTGAGAATGGCAAGCTTAAGTATATCCCGTACCGCCGCTTGTTCCGCCAGTATCGGCTGGTTGATATTCCCGACATGGGTCAATGGGAAGTGTACGCCAACCGCGATTCCTTACTCTACAAGGATGCGTATGGCCTTCAGGACATCAAGACGCTTTTTCGCGGCACTATCCGACATCGCGGCTTTTGCGATGCGTGGAACGCGCTTGTGCGCATCGGCCTGACGGATGCCACATTCCCTATTGTTGACAGCGACCAACTGACCTACCACGACCTCATGGAGGCTTTTCTCGGCATTAGCCAGCACACGGGTTCGGTCAAAGAGCGCATTGCAAAACTAATTGAGGTAGAACCCGATAGCGAGGTGATTCAGAAGTTGGAATGGCTCGGCCTGTTCAGCAAACGCCGCATCAAAGTCAAAAACGCCACACCTTCCTTGATACTGGAAAATTTGCTCTTGGAAAAATGGGCACTTCAGCCCGATGAAAAGGACATGGTCATCATGCAACACGTGTTCGAATACGAACAGCAGCGAAAAAAACGCAAACGAACTTCCACGCTCATTATGAAGGGCGAAAACGGCATAGAGACCGCCATGTCGCGCCTCGTCGGGTTGCCACTGGGCATTTTTGTGAAACTACTGATGCTCGGTAAAATATCCACCACAGGAGTCAGCATACCCACCATGCCCGAAGTGTATGAGCCTGTGATGCAGGAATTGGAAGAATACGGGGTCAAGTTTATCGAGCAAGAAGAATGAAGGGCGGGCTGACGGGTTTGCTGGTTAGCGGGGTGGTATCATTTGTTCGAGGAGCGCAATCAACGTGCGGTTCAGGTTATTGATGGCAAGCGGCAAGTCCCACCGCTCTCGGTTGCGCGCTTCCACGAAATTGGAAATGCTGCGAATTTCGAGGAACGGAACTTTTGCCAACAGGCAAGCGAAAAAAAACGCAGCGCCCTCCATGCTTTCCAATTGCGCATCAGGGTATTTTGCCCGAATAGCCTCAATGGAGGGCGGAAACCCATGCACCTTGTTGACCGAAAGCCCGTGCGCGGCAGGCAAGAAATCGGCCTGTTCGCTTGCGCGGTTCCACAATCTGTTTTTTGAAAAAGGTGGGGCATCCTTTTCCATCAAGCCCAACTCGAACAAATCCGTAAAGCGGCCATCGGCTTCTTCCACGCCGAGGTCGCCAAAACGCTCGCTGACGACATTCAGCACATCGCCCAAGCGAAGGTCTTTGTCCATCGCCCCGGCAATGCCGGCGTTGATGGACAACCCGGGCTGGTTGATTGCCAAAAATTGACCCACATGAAAAGCGGTGGCTGCCAGCCCAACACCCGTCACCAATGGGAACACGCCCAATCCGTTATTCTCAAAAGTGCCGCCATCGGTGACTTGGAAGTGTTCTTCCAGCCAATTCAAGGTGGGAGCAATCTCGAAAATAGTGGCGGAAACAAGCAAAATACGCATAACTTCTATGGACTTCTGGTAAACAATCAGAATTGAGGCGGTACAGGTTTGTTAGTCAAAATACCTTCTATGCGCTCATTCACCTCGGCGGTCAGCTTCTGCACGACCTCCAAACTTCCAAGCGTCTCTTCCAGTTGCTCGGGCCGCGAAGCACCCAGAATGGCAGTGCTCACATTTGGGTTTTGCACGCACCACGCAACAGCGAGCATGGGGAGGGAAGTGCCAATGTCTTTTGCAAGGCCATCCAATGCCCGCACTTGTTCGATGTGTGCGGGGGTAAGATTGCGCTCTTTTAGCCACTCGAACCCCTCCAGCGTGAGGCGCGAACCACTTGGAAACTGCTCCAAGTATTTACCCGTCAATACGCCAGATGCCAACGGCGACCAAATAGTGGTGCCCAGCCCCACCGTTTTGTAAATCTGTGAAAACTCGACTTCTACCTTGTGCCGATGGAACATATTGTACTGCGGCTGCTCCATGACGGGGCCAATCAAACGGTTCTCGCGGGCTACCATGTGAGCCTCCATGATTTCCTGTGCGCTCCATTCCGAAGTGCCCCAATACAGTATTTTCCCTTGCGCAATGAGGTGATTCATCACCCACACCGTCTCCTCAATGGGCGTGTTTTTGTCTGGGCGATGACAGAAGTACAGGTCAATGTATTCCACCTGCAACCGACGAAGACTGGCATGGCACGCCTCAAAAATATGCTTGCGGCTCAGGCCAGTCTGGTTGGGCCTTTTGCCCCCATCACCCCAAAACACTTTGGAGGAAACAAGCCACGAGCTGCGCTCCCATTTCATCTTTTTCAGGATTTGCCCCATCACGATTTCACTTTGCCCGCGAGCATATATTTCGGCATTGTCGAAAAAATTCACCCCTTGCTCGTAAGCAATTGCCATGAGGCGTTCGGCAGTTCGGTCCTCGATTTGTTTTCCAAACGTAATCCACGAGCCCAACGAAAGCACACTCACTTGCAAGCCGGATTTTCCGAGTCTTCTGTATTCCATTTTTTGACAACGATAAAAGATGAGAAAAAAAGCCGTTGAAGATGACGAATGACGAATTTTGCATCATCCGAACATTCAACAATCAAATATCCAAACAATGATTGCAAAAACACCCAACCCGCCCTATTACGCTGTTATTTTTTCTTCCACTCGCACACAGATAGACGAAGGATATGGGCAAATGGCCGAGCAGATGCTCCAACTTGCCGCCCAACAGCCTGGGTTTCTAGGTGTCGAATCGGCGCGCAACGAGGTCGGCATCACCGTTTCATATTGGGAAAGTTTGGAGGCGATTCGGCATTGGAAAGCGCATGCTGAGCATTTGGTGGCCCAAAGGCTTGGCCGAGAGAAATGGTATAGTGCCTACAAAACGCGCATCTGCCGAGTGGAAAGAGATTACGGGATGGAGACATGAAGCGCCAAGTTTTTTTTCTAAAACAAGTTCAAGTAGTAGTATGCCACCCAAGCAAACGCCAAAAGGGTAGTGGCTATCACCACGCCGCGCATGGCCAAATCCCAACGCCGTTTGCGGAAGAGGTTCATGGGAAACAAATTGAGCGCAAATGCGATGACAAGGCTGGTGCGTTCGCGGAAATTGGGCGTGAAGCCCTCCCCACTCGCACCGCCAAGCGCGGCGAGGAGCTTGAATATGTTGAAAATAAGAATGGCTCCCAGGATGGGCAACACCAAGCCGACGAGCAGACCCGTCCAAATTTTATTTTGGTTCAGCATAATCTCAAAAGCGATGGTTCAAAGTTCCAAGAGACAGTTTCTAAGGGGCATTCGGAAAAAGAACGGAGGGTGCATCAATCCTTTGATACACCCTCCGCAAAAGTAATGCACAGAGGCGAAGGTCGAGCGATGACCATCTGACAACTTTCTTTTTCCCTTTCTTGACAGGAAAAACAAGATTGGCAGGTTTAGGAAACAACAAAAGCAACCCTGCACATCCTGTCAATCCTGTCAAAAAAATCTCGGCAGAAACCCGTCAAGAATCACGGCCCCAGCCTCAATACATCTCCACTCCGCCGAAATGAAACGCAGATTCGATGGCTGCGTTTTCGTCGCTATCGGAGCCATGCACCGCATTTTCGCCCACACTGGTGGCATAGCGAGCGCGAATGGTGCCGGGAGCGGCATTGGCGGGGTTGGTGGCTCCGATGAGGGTGCGGAAATCTTCCACGGCATTTTCTTTTTCCAAAATGGCCGCCACGATGGGGCCGCTGCTCATAAACTCGCAAAGCTCCCCATAAAATGGGCGCTCGCGGTGAACGGCGTAAAATTCACCCGCCTTTTCGAGGCTAAGTTTGGTCAATTTCATGGCCACGATGCGGAAGCCCGCGGCGTTTATCATCTGGAGAATGTTGCCGATATTGCCAGCACGCACAGCGTCAGGCTTAATCATGGTAAATGTGCGGTTTCCTGCCATTACAAACAATTGTGAGTGATGAATGATGGATTTGATGAAAGCCGCGCAAAGGTAGAGCAAGATTTTATTTCAAATGAGGGGCAAAAAAAGGTTTTCAGAAAAATAATATCTGGTTGACCCGCAATTCAAGTCGGAACGGCGTACTTTTGCCCGCCTTTTTGAAAGGCCTTGTCAAAAATCGGGCGTTGGGCTATCAAGTTCTTTCAAAAAGATACGCTTGTTTGCCAACTTCAAACCTCTTTGATGGAGATTCCAGCAAAACTGAAGCAACTGCTTCATCATCCACAGAATGTAGCCATCCTATCGCATCGCAATCCCGACGGTGATGCGATAGGCAGCAGTCTTGCCATGCGGCACTATTTGGAGCAATATGGCCACACCGTTCATGTGTTGTTTCCATCCGAATTTCCAGAAGAGTTTGAAGTGATGCCGGGTGCCGACGATATTTTGGTGTGGGACATTCACACAGAGGAATGCAAGCACGTCCTGACCAAGAAAAACCTGTTCATCTATCTCGATTTCAACCAGTTGAGCCGAATAGACAAGTTGGGCGACTTTATGAAGAACTTGCCCGGCGAACGCATTTTGATTGACCACCACCTCTATCCAGACCCGATGGCCGACTATATCTTCAGTGAACCAGAGGCAAGCAGTACCTGTGAACTGGTGTATCGGTTCATCATCGGCATGGGAGACGGGCAGAAGCTCAACCCGGCCGTTGGCGAGTGCATCTTCACAGGTCTGGTGACCGACACAGGTTCCTTTCGCCATGCCACCAATCCGCTCGTGTATCGGATAGCAGCCGACTTGGTGGAGCGCGGCGTGAACGACACTGCGGTGCAAGACATGATTTTCAATTCCCAAAAGGAGAAAAATCTGCGTTTGCTAGGCCATTGCCTCTCCAACCGTTTTGAGTATTACCCCGAATTTCGGACGGCGCTGATATGGCTCTCGAAGAAAGACTATGAGCAATTCAACATTCAGCGCGGCGATGCAGAGGGCATCGTCAATTACCTGCTGACCATCAAAGACGTGCGGCTCGCTGCCTTCATCCACAATCAACCGACGGTGGTGAAATTGAGCCTGCGCTCCAAAGGCGACCTCGACGTGCAGGAAATTTGCAAAAAACATTTCAACGGCGGCGGACACAAAAACGCCTCAGGCGCTTACTCGCACGACAGCCTCAAAGCAACCATCGAAAAATTCAAGAACCTGTTGCCGCTCTACAAAGAGCAATTGCTGAAAAATTAAAGACCTTAAATTGCCCCCGAATCTCAACTATCACAACAATTTGGCACATCACTCATTCATTTTCAAGAAAATGCGTACATTTTTGATGCTGGCTCTCGCAGCCATTTTTCTCTCTCAAATCGCCTGCAAACAAGATGGCACCACCACGGAACATGGCTTCCGCTACGTCAACCACACCAATAAAGGCGGCGAAAAACCCCAACCCGGCCAAACGGTGTTGTTCCACTTCGAGGCATACATCGGCGACTCGCTGATGGGCAGCACGCGCGTCAACTTCGGTGGCCCCCGCGAATACGAACTACCCGCAGCCGACAAGCTACCGCAGCGCGTCCCAGCTGTTTACGATGCGCTCTTGCTCTCAGGGGTAGGCGATAGCGTCACTATCTATGAGAAAATAGACTCGTTTTTGCAGCAGTTTGTCCCCAAGTCGCTGCAAACCGAAAAAGAGGTCCGCTACGAAATCGTCTTGGAGAAAATCGTGTCCCAAGAGGAAGTCCAGCAAAAAATGGCCGAGGCGCAACAGCGGGCCATGGAAGAGCAAAAAGCTGGAGAGGAAGCCATCGCTCGCGCTGCTGGCGTAGCCACCATGGTGAAAGCCACCGCTGCCGACTATCGTGCCGGCAAATTGAAAAGCAAACTGACCACCACACCTTCCGGCTTGAAAATACTCACGGTGGACAAGGGCAGTGGCTCTCCCATCAAACAAGGCGAACCCGTCAAAACACACTATTATGGTGTGCTGACCAATGGCACCATGTTCGACAACTCTTTTGAACGCGGCCAGCCCCTGCCGTTTAGCGCAGGTGTTGGGCAGATGATTCCGGGCTTCGACGAAGGGGTGCTTACGCTCAACCACGGCGCCAAAGCCTATTTGTTCATCCCGTCCAATCTTGCCTACGGCGAAAACGGCCAAGGCTCCATACCGCCCAACGCAGAGCTGGTTTTCTACATTGAGGTGTTGTAAAAAAAATGGGGGTTTGTTGATTTGGTTAATTGAAACACAATAGCCTTGCAACTAACAAACCAAATCAACAAATCCCCAAATTCCCCCCCCCCAACCACACCATCAAAAATTTTTGCCATGACTATCGAACAACTCAAAGAGTTGAAGGATAAGCTGGCGGTCTTAAGGAGGTATCTTTGACGTGGACAACCGCGCCAGAGAAGTCGAAGACCTGACCAGCCAAACCCTCGACCCCACATTTTGGAACGACCCCAAACGCGCCGAAGCCATCCAGCGCAAAATCGGCCTCAACAAGAAATGGCTCGATGAATACGCCAGCCTCGCCCGAGAAGTGGACGACCTCGAAGGCCTTTACGAGTTTCAGAAAGAAGGCTTGGCCGACGAGGCCGAAGTAGAGGCACAGTATGCCAAAACCGCCCAAATTTTGGCCGATGCCGAATTCCGCAGCACGCTCAATCAAAAAGAGGACTCCATGAACGCCGTGCTCAACATCAACGCGGGCGCGGGCGGCACGGAGGCCTGTGACTGGTCGGCCATGCTGCTGCGGATGTATAAGATGTGGGCTGAAAAAGCAGGCTTCAAAGTCATTGAACTCTTTGAACAGGACGGCGACGAGGCAGGCATCAAATCGGCGAGCATCGAAATCCGGGGCGACTATGCCTACGGCTGGCTGAAAGGCGAGAACGGCGTACATCGTCTCGTGCGCATCAGCCCGTTCAATGCACAGGGCAAGCGCCAGACCTCGTTTTCTTCCGTATTCGTCTATCCTCTCATCGAAGACGACGAAATCGAAGTGAAAATCAGTCCAGACGACTTGAAATGGGACGTTTTTCGCGCATCCGGCGCAGGTGGGCAGCATGTCAACCGGACGGAATCCGCCGTGCGTGTCACGCACATCCCAACGGGCATCGTGGCCGAATGTCAGCAAGACCGCAGCCAGCACCGCAACCGCGAGATTGCGATGACTTTGCTTAAAAGTCGCCTCTACGAACTCGAATTGCGCAAGCGCCAAGCCGAGAAAGACAAAATCGAGGCGGGCAAAAGCAAAATAGAGTGGGGGAGCCAAATCCGCTCCTATGTGCTCGACGACCGCTGGGTGAAAGACCTCCGCTCCGGCCACAAGGTGCACAACCCCGACGCTGTGCTCGATGGAGACCTTGACGGCTTCCTCAAAGCATATTTGATGTGGGAACGAAATCCGACGGCGGTGGAAGTGGAGGATTGATGATTTTCGAGGTACGACTTGCGATTTTAACTCGCCCGTCAGCATTAGGAGCTGTCGGGCGAGTTTTGTTTTTCAAAAAGCTAACCCGACGCGAAAGCTGCTTGTGAATCTTACGGGGGTTAATTCTGCGGAATAGTCGTTTCCGTCCTGAACACCTTTTCTGCGATGTGGGCCACCGACTAGGCCAAGGTTCAGGTCAATAAATCCATTTTTGAAAAAACGGTATTGAATACCGCAGAGTGGGCCGATATTCCAAGCGTCTTTGGTGTCTTCGAGATAGGTTATTGTATTTCCCACAACCTGCGTGCGCTCTTCGGTGCTATGCTCAAATGCGGTTTGCAAAGCAATGTATGGCCCAGAAAGGTTGTTGCCCGACTTTCCGGTGGCGATGCGTTTTTTCAAATTGAAATAAAACCGGGGCTGAACGTGGCCGCCAAAACCCCAGCCGGAAAAATTGTATTCAGAAACGTATTGAGTGCTGACCTCCTGACGCATGCGGGCATACCCCAGCAATTCGACGGAAAATGGAGACTGTCCCAATTTTCGCTCAAAAGCGAGGGATGCCGTGCCTTTCAAGTTGTCCTTGTCTGCAATTCGCAAGAGATTGTAAAGGTCAATTTTGAGCATTTGCACTTCGTCGCGAAAGCATCGCAGGGCATCGCAATAGGCTAAATCTTGTTTTTCGTCTTTCGGCTTGAAAGTGGCCAAGCCGAAAGAAAACTGTGTATTGGCATAGAGGTCCCAGTACGCACGTTGCTGCAAAGTTGCTTGGTCAAATCCATCCGAATACCGGGCGCCGATGCCGAAGCTGACTTCGGAAAAACCCCTCCGAAACAACCGGCGTTGCCACCCCCAGCGCAAAGCCATCGTGAGTTGGTCGGAAGCGAGGCGAGTCTCTTCACCGCTGAGGTTTGAGCCATAATGGGTGTATGCAAGTTGCAAACCGAGATAATTGCCGCTGAAATTATTGGCGCTGCGGCCTTCCCTTACGCCCTTACCCATTTGATAATACCAGCGTGGTTGCAGATTGAGTTGATAGGCAAACACCCTTAAACTTCGCGGCACTGCTGGCAGATCGTCGGGAAAAGGAGGCGGCAGGATAAGTGGAAAAGTATCGTAGCGATTGATAAGTCCTAACCCCAGCCCAAACTGCATTGAAAATGAAGACGACAATTTGTGTTCGACGCTGGCTGCACTTGTCAAATCACTATTGTCAGATTCGCCTAAAATGTACCATTTGAATGCCCATCGAGCTGGCACCATGGTGCCGAATACTCGGTCGTATTCATCGCCAAAACGTTGTTTTTCAAACGCACCTGCTTCTTGGCTGACGATGATGAAAGTGGTATCATTGGTCTGACCCAACAGAGTACGCAGGTTAGAAGAGCAGAAAATGTCAGTGCGGTATGTTTCATGGATTTCTCAAATTTTGTACTGATTTAAAAAGCCAATCCGATGCGCAGTGCGCTAAGCAGGTAAATCAAGGTTCGTTCTTTCGGTTGGGAGGATGATTTGTCGTTGCCGATAGAGGCACCAAAATTCAGGTCAACAAAGCCGTTGTCAAATATGCGGTGCTGGATTCCCCACAGCAACCCCGCGCTTTTCCGATTGAAAGTTGCTGCCTGTTTGCTTGTCGTTCCGTTGCTATTTTGGATTGTATATTGGGTGTTGCTTTGATTCAAGTCAACTTGCCCTGCAAAGTATGCCCCTGACAAGTTGTTGCCGGATTTCCCAGTTGCAATGCGGCGTTTCAACCCGTAGTAGTAGCGACCCTGCAAATGCCCCCCTATGCCTATTGTGTTTGATTTAAAGGTTCTGTAGAGGGGTGAATTATTATACCTATCATACTCGAAGCTATAATAGCTACCGTCCAACCTTATTTGCCCCTCAATAGAAAAAGGAGATTCGCCCAATTTTTGCTCAACAGCCACCCGCAGGGAGCCTTGTATTCTGTCCAGAGTGGCGGCACGGAAAAGATTGAACAAATCAATTTTAAACATTCGTTTCTCCTCTCTAAAACACTGGAAAACATTACAATAGGCCGCCTTGTCTGTCATCTCTGGTTTGGGGCTTGTCAAGGCAAACCCTACTCCCAGCCGGGCATCGGTATAGATGCCGACATGGCCTCTGTAAAAAACTGTCTGGGGGTATTCTCTGAAGCCTATGCCATACGATATGTCAAAATAGCCATATCGGAATAACCGTCTTTGTATTCCAAATCGGGCGCTAACACCGTGATATATGCTTTGAGGCAGTGTTGCATCGCTTTTGCGAATCCTTATGTCCTGTGCCCATTCGAGACCGAGATAATTGCCGCTGAAATTGTTGGCGCTCCGCCCATTGAGGATGCGTCTTCGCATATCAAAATACCAACGCGACTCTGCCCGAAATCGGTGAGCGACAAATGTCAGGTCTCCGCCATCAAACAAACTGCTATTCATACTGAATCCCAGCCCATAAGAAGCATTGAGTGAGATGGCTTGGCTGATTTTATATTCAGCATCGAGCCGCAGTCCCCTTTCATCAACTGGCAACATACTGCCTGCGTCCCATTTGAATATCCATCGAGCTGGTTGATGAGTGCCGAACACATAATTATAGCGGTCAATGAAACGCTGTTTTTCAAAACGACTGGTGTCTTGGCCGATGCTGACAAATGTGGTGTCATTTGATTGGCCGAAAGCGATTGCACAAGTGGCTGTGGTGATGAGAATGGCGAGGATGATTTTCATGAAAATTTGATTTTGTGCTCTATTTTTCAAAAAGCCAACCCGACGCGTAGGCCTCCTGTAATTTCAAAAGAGCGTGTCTCGTAGATGTGTTTTTTGCCGTCTTTAATACCGTCCTGATGTTCTGTACCACCGACAAATGCGAGGTTTAGGTCAATAAATCCAGTCTTGAAAATCCGGTATTGAAGCCCCCACATTGGCCCCATTTTCAAATAATCCACCGTGCCGTCAAAGTCGGATTTAAAGCCCCTGTCACTGTCAGTACGCTTTTCCGTGTTTCGCTCAATTGCAGTATGCAGGGCGATATAAGCGCCAGAAAGATTGTTGCCAGATTTGCCCTTGGCAATGCGTTTTTTGAGACTGTAATAAAAGCGAGGTTGGATATGCCCACCAAATCCCCAGCCTGAATAGCCGTATTTGTAATTCTCGCCAGCGGCCACCTCTTCTTTTCGCGCTTTCACAAACCCTAACAACTCAACAGAAAATGGCGACTGCCCAAGTTTTCTCTCCCACGCGAGCGAGGCTTTCCCTTTCAAATTGTTTTTGTCTCTGATTTTCACAAGGTTGTACAGGTCAATCTTGAACATTTGGTTTTCTTCCCGGAAACAGCGGAGTACGTCACAATACTCCAAAGCCTTCTTTTCTGCTTTTGGTCTATAAAGTGCCAATCCAAGAGAAAACTGCGTGTTGGCAAAAAAATCCCAATAACTGCGCTGACCTAATGCCCTCTCGTCGAACCCGCCGGAGCGCCGCGCACCGACACCAAAACTGACATCCATGAAGCCGTGCCGGGAAAGACGCCGCTGCAAGCCCCAGCGCAAAGCCGCCGTCGCTTGGTCAGAAGCAAAACGCGCCTCCTCACCGCTCAAACCCGGTCCGAAAGTGGTGTAGGCCAACTCCAGCCCGAAGTAGTTGCCGCTGAAATTGTTGGCGCTCAAACCTGCTCTCATGCGCCGCGCCATGTCGTAGTACCAACGTGACTGAACGCCAAAACGGTGGATGGCCAGTGATGTGCTTAGCGGATGATAGAAGAATGTATCGCGGTCGGGAAAAGGCACAAGCGGCGAGAGGGAATCGTAGCGGTTGGTTCCGCTCAGCCCATAAGCGAATTGCAGCGAAAAAGCGGGCGATAGTTTGTGTTCGATGCCCAAATTCAACGCAGTGCCTATCTCGTAGCCGCCAGTCAAATCCCAGCGGAACATCCACTGGGCGGGGTCCATCGTGCGGAACACCTCGTCGTACCTGTCCATGAAGCGCGGGCTTTGATGGGTCGAGATTTCTTCGCCATAGAACAAAAAAGTAGTGTCTTTCGTCTGGCCAAACAGGGCGGTACAGGCGAGCAAGGTGGCAAAAAGCGAGGCAATTCTTTTCATAAAATTTTTATTTTGCTCAACGGGTCATATTGTTTCTATTTGATAACGATGTTTCCGAACGTGGTCTCCACAACCATGCGGGGTCGGTTGTTGCCCTGATGAATGGACGCTTGTTTCGCGTTGATACCTGCGCCTGCGTCAAGGCGGAGGCTGAGCGGCATGGTCAGTTCTCCATGGGTGGCTTTGAGGTCGAAATTGTGGCGATATGGCTGTGGCATTTCCACCGTCACATCGCCTTTGGAGGCTTGCACGCTTACGTTGCCCGTTTGGGCGGCAGCCTCTATTTGCACCTTGCCGTATTCGCTGCGAATGGTGCAGTCATTGCCAAGCCCTGTGAGCGATATATCGGCACGTTTGGCATCAATCTGTACTGGGCCAGTTAGTTGGCTCCCGTCCACGTTGCCGTAGCGGCTGTCCACCTCCACTTTGCCGCTGAGTTGGAGCAGCGTGAAAGCGCAAAACTCACCGGTGAGCACCACCTTCGCGGCGATTTTTTCCAGTCGGGCGCTGCCGAATTTATTGGTGAGTGTGGTCGGGCAATCCGCCGGCACGGTCACTGTCAGTTTTGCCTTCAGGTTGGAAGCTGGCAATGCCGCGCCCGAAGGCAAGCCGATGTAAGCGCGGATAAAGATTTTTTTCCCGATAGTGGAAGTCACGAATTTCCAAGCCTTCAAATCCTGCGTGGCACTGTCGAGTTGGGGGTGGCGGGCAGACAATTCTGCTTTCACCCGCACCGAGTTTTGGCCCGCTGGGGCGGTCTCTATCTCGATGTCCGCCTTTTCGCAGTTGATTTCTACCGCGTAGCCGGGTTTCCACGACACGGTTTTTTGCACCGTTTGGGTCACGACTTGGAGCGTAGTTTGAGCCGCCGCTTTATCTGCCGCGAGCAGCAGGATGAGCAGCAATATTTGGATTTTCATGCTTTAAATAATTGAAAATCAGTTTTTAAATCATGGACATCATTTGTCTTAGCAATCCCGAACGCTCGCGCTCGATGCGGATGAGCTGGGCGACAAGGCTTGGGTCGTCGCCGTATTGGCCGAGTGCCTGACGCAGGGACTCTTTGGCTTCGGTAAGTGCGTCCAACTCGGATTTCAGGGTTTTGAATTCAGGTTCTTCGCACACTGGGGCGCGGGATTGGCAAAGTGCCTGCACGAGTTCGAAGGCCGTGTCCTCTTTTTCCTGTACGGAAGCTCGGATTTGTTCGTCCAATCTTGCTTGCGAAACCACAATTCGTTCCGCGCCGACATTACTGGTTTTGAAAAGCCACCACGCGCTCAACAAAATCAAACCGACAGCAGCGGCTGCCATGAGCCGCCGGAAAATCGCGACGCGCAGCACTGGCTTCGTCGCTGGGTTTTGCTCCAACGCCGTCTCAAGATTTTGCCAAACCTGTGCGGGCGGCTCGTATTGCGGCAAAGTCCGCGCAGCCGCCGAAAGTTGCTCCTCCGCGTTGAGCGATTCCTCCAAGGCATCCCAGAGCCCGGCGGGTGGCTCGTACTGAGGCAGGCGTTGTATGGCCTCTTTCAAGGTGTTGCGATTCAATTCTTTCATGTCAGTGTGAGGGTTTGGCGCAAGCGTTTTTTGGCGTAAAAAAGTTGGGATTTGGAGGTGCCTTCGGAAATGCCGAGCATATCGCCGATTTCCTTGTGGGAAAAACCTTCGACTTCGGCCAACACAAACACGGCGCGGTAACCTTCGGGCAGCGCCTGAATGGCGTGTTCCAAATACTCGACATCTAAGGCAGCGCCCCAGTCCACATTGCTGGCTTCGTGGTGTGGTTCGAGCGACTCAAAACGGACACGGCGGCGGTGCAATTCGCCGAGCGCCGTGCGCACCACGATGGTTTTTATCCATGCGCCGAGCGTGCTTTTTCCCTGAAAATCACCGAGATGACGAAACACCCGTAAAAAAGCATCTTGCAACACTTCCGCCGCCGTGTCGAAGTCGCCCGTGACCCGGTAGGCCAGGGTGTACATCGCATTTTTGTAGCGTTCGTACAACTGCCGTTGGGCGTTGCGGTCGTTGGCTAAGCATTGCTGGATGAGGTCGCGCTCGGTCATTTGTTTTGCTCGGTCAAGTGTTTCCGAAAAACCGTTTGCCTTAAAGAGGGGGGGGAAGGGCGGCGACGTTGTATGGACGGGAATTTTTTTTGCAACAGCCTTTTTTAGAGCTAATTTGGAGGTTGGAATCAAACTGTTTTACGCACGCTTGGTTTTCGATTTTTCTTTGCAAAAACTTGGTCAGCCTCCAAACGTAGAGGACTCGGATGACAGCCTTATATGTTTTTGACAGGGTTTACAAGATTTACAGGATAGATGGAGGCTTCGCTGCGAAAAATCCTGTAAATCTTGTAAATCCTGTCAAAATTGAGTGTCTGTTGTCCTGCCTAAGTGATTTTGGCAGTTCAAACTCGACCCGCCCGATAGCGATGGAAGCTCTTGGGCGGTTTTTTATTTCAAAAAATACATCTCAATTTCTCCTTTGTATTTGGCGCTTACTCTGCCGCGCTGTTCGAATTTGTAGCGTCCGTTGACGAGCCTCCAGGTGGATTCCGACACGTTGATGCGGCCTTTTTCGCCGCTGCTTTCAAGTCGGGCAGCGATGTTCACGTCGTCGCCCCAGATGTCGAAGGCAAACTTGGTGTTGCCAACCACGCCTGCGATGACCGAGCCGCTGTGTATGCCGATGCGCACGTCGAAAGATGTTTTTTGGGCTGCTGTGCGTTTTTCTTTTTCCTGACTGATGAAATCAAGTATTTCGATGGCTGCTTGCAAGGCTTGGAGGGCGTGGTTGGCATTGGGCACGGGCAGGCCCGTGACGGCGAGATAGGCATCGCCGATAGTCTTGATTTTTTCCACGCCATGTCGGCTGAAGATGGTGTCAATCGCTTGAAAATAGTAGTCCAGCTCTTCAATCAATTGCTCCGGCGACATTTGCTCGGCGATTTTGGTGAACTCCACGATGTCGAGAAATATCATGCTCACTTGGTCGAAGCGGCGAGGCTGCACTTTGCCGTGTTGCTTCAGCTCTTCCGCGATTTCGTCGGGCAGTATGTTGAGCAAAAGGCGTTCGGACTTTTCTTTTTCCTCATTCAGCTCTTTGGTGCGCAGTCGTACTTTTTCCTCCAATTGTTCATTGGCTTGCTGGAGGTCGAGCAATAGGCTGGCGTTGTGTTTTTGCAAGTAATACTTCTCCACCGCCATATCGAGTGTGTGCTTCAGCTCGGGTTGGTCCCATGGTTTGGTGAGATAGCGGTAGATGTTGCAGCTGTTGATGGCGCTCACGATGGTTTCCACGTCGCTGTAGCCGGTCAGGATGATGCGCACGTTTTCCACGGTGGGTGGGATTTTGCAAAACAATTCGACACCGGTGCACATGGGCATCCGTTGGTCGCAAATCAACACTGGAACCTCCTTGCTTTTGAGAATATCGAGTGCCTCATCGGGGGATGTGGTGGTCAATACGTCGAAATCGCGGCGAAAAGCGGACCTGAACACGATGAGGTTGTCTTCCTCGTCGTCCACATATAGCACAGTGGGTTTTTCTGGTATGTTCATACAGTCGAATGATTCGATTTTTGAAGATTGGTTTCTTGGCCAAGCGAAGCGGATGGGGTTTGATTGAGAACCGCCTATTTTAAGGTTAGCAGGTGTAGAGGCGCTTTGTTTGGTCGTGCACGAATAGGGGGGGAGAGGCGATTGTTTTTCTTGGACGAGCTCAGCCGAACAAATCTAAACGCCTTGTGTAACTGGTAGTGTAATCACAAAGGTAGCGCCTTTGCCTTGTTCGTTGTTCGCGTAAACTGCGCGTGCCGGACTTTCCACCGAGATGCTGCCTTTGTGCTCTTCGATGATGCTGTAGCTGATGCTCAGCCCCAACCCTGTGCCTTCCCCAACTGGCTTGGTGGTGAAAAATGGCTCAAACAAGCGGCGTTTTACTTCTTCGCTCATGCCCTTGCCCGTGTCGGAGATGATGATTTCAACAGCATTGTTTTCTTTCAAATAATTGGTTTCCAGCGTGATGGTGCCGCGTTCCTCTATTGCTTGCAAGGCATTGTTGATGATGTTGAGGAAGACTTGGTTGATTTTGCCGGCGGCACATTCCACCAGTGGCAACTCGCCGTATCGCCTCACTACTTCGGCTTTTTTCTTTATCTGGCTTTGCAGTATTTCGAGCGTGGAGTCAAGCCCCTCGTGTATGTCCACGGCTTTCAGCTCGCCCTCGTCGAGTCGGCTGAAATTTCGCAAACTCTTGACAATGCCAATGGTGCGGTCCACGCCTTTTTGAATGCTTTTGAAAAGGGTATCGCTGTCTTCGAAGATTTCAAGGATTTGCTGTCGGCGTTGTTTTTCGGAGAGTTGTTGGGCCACTTTGTCTGTGTCGGCGTTGGGGTTGAGATAAGTATCCATGACCTCTTTGACTTCTTCGAAGTTGCGCACCAAATTGCGTACGCCGACGGAGACAAAGTTGATGGGGTTGTTGATTTCATGGGCGATGCCCGCTGTCAGTTGGCCCAGCGATGCCATTTTTTCGCTCTCCACCAATTTGGCTTGAGCCATTTTCAGTTCGGTGAGTGATTTTTCAAGGGCATCTTTCTGCCGCATCACTTCGGCGGTGCGCTCGGCCACTTTTTGTTCCAATCGCTCATATTGAAGGGCGTTTTCGAGCGATACTGCCACTTGCCCGGACAGGAGTTTCATGATTTGCACACGCTGTTCGGTGAAGACTCCCGTGCTGAGTTTGTTTTCCAAGTATAAAATGCCGATTATCTTGCCCTGATTGATGACTGGCAGGCAAAGAACGGAACGCGGGTTATTTTTCTGAGTCACTGGGTCGCTGGAAAAGCGGGTGTCTTGCTGTATATCGCCTATTACCAAGTCCTCGCGCGTGCGTGCCACATATTGAATCACGGATTCTGGCACAAGTTCGTTCCCATAAAGCGGGGTGGAAGCGGGTTCGTGTGATGCGACTGCGCTCTCAGGGTTGGTTGTGGGTTCTCTTCCTTCTTCCACCGAGCCTTTTGCTTCGAGTTGCCACTGGCCGTTGCGCTCAATAATGAGGTAGCCGTTTTGGGCGCCCGCGTTTTCGACGACGACGTGCATGAGCTTGGACATGAGTTTGTCCAGATGGATTTCGCCGGAGATGGCGAGCGCTGCTTTCGTGAGCGAGAGCATATCCAGTTCGTCGCTGCTATGGCTGCCAGAACGGGAGGAGTAGGTGTCGCTGGTAGTTGTTGCGGGGGCTTTCAGGCCGTGCTGTTGGTCGAGTTGGTTCACTTTGGCGACTGCGCCCCATTTTTGGTATAGGCGGCGAGCTTCGAGCAGGTGCTGACGGCTTTGCTCAGGTGCCGAAGACGCCAGAAAACGAGCGTAGAGTTCGTTTGCCATGGCCTCCTCGTTGGTGAAGCCGTTAGCGTTGGCAGCTGCGATGGCATTTTTGTAGAGTATGATGGCTTCCCTTGCATTGCCTTTGAGGCGCTGGATTTCGGCATCCACCAAATGTTGTTTGGCCAAGTTGTTCGCAGGGCCGCTTTTGGCAAATTTCTTTATTAGGCTCAGCGTTTTTTGGGCTTTTTTGATGAGTTGCTGTCTTCTTGCGGGAGTTTTCTCGGCGGTGCGTAGTAGCGTGAGCGCGTAGAAATAATGAATGGCCTTCACATGCGGTGTGGCCAATACCGCATCGAGCAGCTTCACGCATTTTTCGCCGTTTTCCAATGCTTCCTCGGTTTCGTCGAAGAAGTAATTGAGCATCATCCGGCACAGGTAATAGACGCACAGCCCGCTTAAATCTTTGCCTTGGATTTGCCGCTCTGTCTCGTTCGTTTCGTCGTAGTGAGGTCCCAGAAAGCGGGCGCTTATTTGGTTTTCGTCGAGCAGGTTGGCCACTGCTTGTTGGGGGATGTTGAGCCAGACGATGCTGGTGTTCTGTTTGATTTTGTGCAAAGCTGCCACATAAGCATCCATTTCTGCTTTTACGGATGGGAGGGGCAGTTCCCCCATATAAAATTTGTCAAAGCAATAATTGAAAATCGCGTAAGAGCCATAGGTGAAGTCGCCGTTTTCCAATCCTTTCTGATAAGCGTTCAAAAGCCCGTCGAGGCAATGCCTGAAATGCACGCGCCATTGAAGAATAAATCCCGAATGGACGAAATGCACCCGCGAATAGACGGCAGTGCCATTCAATTTTTCGAGCACCCGAACGGCAATCTCTCCAAACTTTTGTCCTTCATCGAATTCAAGGGTGCTGCCGCACATCACCAACCCGTAGGTGGCGTAGGCAAATGCCGATTGGATGTGGTTGCCATACTTGACGGAAAGGCTGACTTGTTTGAAAACGACGAGGGGGAAAAGGTCGGGTTTTGCAAAATAGGAGGCGGAGGCGGTGTAGGGAAGGATTTCCATGATGGCCGTCGCTTTGGGGTCGGTCATGTTGGGCTGCCCCACCAATTGGTCGGCGGACTTTCCGCGCAAGCGCAATTTTGTTGCAATCAAGCTTTTGACGATGTGCAGTTTGCTTGGTTTGCTGGGAAATTTCACCCCCAGCAATTCCAGCACTTCCAGACAGGTGTTCAGCGCCTCTTCATTGCGGGTCAGCGAAAGATAGCCCTGTATCTTGATGCTGTATGCTTTGACTTTGTGGAGCAGTTCGGCGGCATGGTCGAACACCACGCCCGTGAGCCGCACCATGCTGTCGAAGTCGCCGCTGAGATAGGCAGCTTCCGCGCTCTCGTTGTGGAGTTCGAGCGTGAGTTCGTAGTGTCGCTGCCACGCATCGGGTGGCAGCAAGTTGGTGCCGGTGGAGAGGTATTTCCATGCTGGCTCGTGGGCGGCAGAGTTTTTGGCCCGCTTGCCAGCCATGAGGTTGAGTGTGGCAAGTTGATTTCTTTCGGCCTCTTCTTCAATGAGTTGTATGCCAGCGTTGAATTGGTTGACCACCTCAAACAGCCTTTCGCGTTTTTCGTCTTCTGAAAAATGACCGAGCATGAGCCGCCCGATTTTCAGGTGCAAGGCTTGTTTGTCCGAATCGGGAATAAGGTCGTATGCAGCCTGTTGCACGCGGTCGTGCAAAAATCGGTATTCCACTGGGGCACCCGAATCGGCGGCATCGGGGATTTCGGCCACGCGGTAGGCGTTGCCGACGGGCACTATCAGCCCTTCCAAGATGGCGGGGCGCAAATCTTTCGCCGTGAGGTGCAGTGGTTTTTCATAGACTGTGGCAAGGGTGTGCAGGTCGAACTTGTTGCCGATGCAGGCAGCGTAGCGGCAAAGGCGCTGGGCTTTTTCGTCGAGGAGGAGGATTTTGCCACTCATCAGTTCCACCACGTTGTCGGTGATGTCGCGGAGTTTTATTTTTTCCAAGTCCCAATACCAACGGTGCTCCGCGTGGTCGAACACAAACAGTTTTTCGTGATGGAGCGACTTCAAGAACTCGTTGACAAAGAAGGGGTTGCCACCAGTTTTTTCCAAAATCAATTTGGACAGCTCGGCGGTTTCGCCAGGCGGGCAGTGCAACGTGTCGGCGATGATTTGGCTGATGTGTGCGAATTGGAGGGGAGCGAGCGTGATTTCTTTTATTGGGACAAATTGCGCTTTCAGGCTTTCAAAGGTCTTTATGAGCGGGTGCGCGGCATTCACCTCATTGTCGCGGTAGGCGCAAATAAACAACAGATAGGCCGTCTCCTTATCGGCCATGAGCAGTTCGAGCAGCTTCAGCGAAGGAATGTCGGCCCATTGCATATCGTCAACGAAAAACACGAGCGGATGTTCTGGCTTGGTGAAGGTGCTGACGAACTGCAAAAATGCGAGGTTGAATCGGTTTTGCGACTCGGACGGTGGCAGCGCGACGGGGGCGGGTTGTTTGCCGATGATGTGTTCCAACTCTGGCAATACCTCGGTGATGACACTCGCATTAGCCCCCAGCGCGTTCAGGAGTTTTTCTTTCCAAGCGGCTATGGAAGCATCGCTCTCGGAAAGCAATTGGCGAATCAGGCCGCCGAATGCTTCGATGCCCGCGCTGTACGGCGCGTCGCGGTTGAACTGGTCAAATTTCCCGTGAATAAAATAACCGCGCTGCGCCACCACTGGTTTGTGGATTTCTTCGATGAGTTTTGTTTTGCCGATGCCCGAGAAGCCCGACACGGTGAGCAGCACCGCGTCGCCTTGCGCGGCCTCGTCGAAAGCATCGAGCAGGAATTCCGTCTCCCATTCGCGCCCGTAGAGTTTTTGAGGAATCAAAAACCGGTCGGACACGTCGTTTACTCCCAACGGGAAAGGCTCGATGCTGCCTGCTCGTTGCCATTGCAAGGCGCATCTTTCCAAATCGGCTTTCAGCCCTTTCAAGCTTTGGTAGCGCGATTCGGGAGATTTTTCGAGCAATTTCAGCACTATTTCCGACAAAACAACTGGCACGGTGGGGTTGGCTTCTGTCGGCGAAATAGGCATCCGCGCGAGATGCGCATGGACCAACACTGCCGCATCGCCCGATGGGAAAGGCGGCGTGCCGGTGAGCAATTCGTAGAAGGTGGCACCGAGCGAATAAAAGTCGGAGCGGTAGTCAATCGGGCGGTTCATGCGCCCGGTCTGTTCGGGCGAGATGTAGTGCAACGAGCCTTCCAACTCGCTGTGACTGACGATGCCTACGGTTTCGTTGGTCAGTAGGGTGGCGATGCCGAAGTCTATCAGCCGAACATCCTTTCGCTTTGGGTCCACCAAGATATTGTCGGGCTTGATGTCTTTATGGATGATGTTGCGGTGGTGGAGTTCGGCCAGCATTTCTGTCAGCCGGATGGCTATCGGGAAGAAGGTGTCGAGCGGCAACGGTTTTTTGCCTGCGATTTGGCTCAAGGCCATGCCGCCAAAGTCTTCCATCACCAAGGCTGCCCCACTTGTGAATTCGTGCAGTTCGAGCGTTCTGACCGCGCCTTTAAAATCAAGTTGCCGGGCGATGTCGTATTCCCGGCGCAGCTTTGCCATTTCCCGCGTATCGGAGAACTCGCCCGTGCAAATTTTCAAAATAACGGCTTGCCCGTCTCGCTGCCGCATGGCACGGCAGACGGTGCGGCGCTCGTCCGACAGAAGGGTCTCTTTTATGTCAAAATCCGGGACAACTATCATTGGGATGGATTGATGAAGTTCACCTTAATACTGAATGCTCCTCGCTATCTGGTCGAGCGGTATGTAGTTGAAGACCGTCAGGTTTTTTTCTGTTTTGTGCAAATCTTTCAAAAACTGCTCGTTCAGTTCGCGGAGGGGGGCTTCGTGGGGTTTGTTGAAGTTGTAGCGCACATCTTTGAGCAAAGTCACGTTGCGGGCCACAAAGAACATTTGTCGTTCGTACTTGTGTTTGAAAATATCCCACCAAGTTACCATAGCCTTGCGGTCGAGCGGCGGGATGTTTTTGCTTGCGGGCGGCGGGACGCGGATACAGAACGGCATGTGGTTGATGTTGATGGTGCTGTAGTTGTAGTGGTCCGCCGCGTGGCCGATTGACAAGTCCCACACGATGCTGGAAATCGCCTTGGCCAAAATGTTTTCCTCCTTGTAGTTGCGAAATTTCACGCCTGAGCTGGTACTGACAAATATCTCATGACCAGCGGGAAATTTTGGCACCCAATGTTTGACATAATCAGCCCAAACCATGATGTCTTCGTATTCCTTCTCAGGAATCTGTTCAATGACTTTGTGCACAAATCCATTGATGACATCATAATACGCCATCAAGAATGTGCCGTAATCGGAGTGAAAAAAGCGCGGCTCCATCTGATATTCGTACATCGGGTAGGAGGGGTTGAAAATGAGGTTCCCCTGCGCGTCTTCCGATGGGTCGTTGAGCATCCCGTGATAGCCATACAAGAAGAGTGTCATCAATCCGTTGGCATCGGAAGGCAAAGCTGCGTAGGGCATATTGTGAGGATTCTGGACGGGCGAGTTTTTGGAATTCAGCACGTTGTGATTCAGCTCCAACGAGAGCTCAAGGTGCGGCAGCAGCAGTCGAAGCAGCACACTGTCTTTTGGCAGGGCGGATTTTGTGATGGCGTTGATGCTGTCGTAAGGAAAATGCAAGTTGGCGTGTGCTGACAGCGAGATGCGCAAGCTGGCACCCTGCATCACGAAATACTTGGCAAGTTCCCAAGCGTTGCCGTCTTCTGGCGTGAGCATCAGTTTGTTTTCGGGGAAATAAATGGCGACTGCCTTGCGCTTGCCGTTCACCAGCGGTCCTTTGAACAATGCGATTGTCGGCTCCACATATACGCCCGGATAGGTCATCTTTTTCAAATCTTTGACCAAGGTGAAATCCGAAACCCACCACGACTGGTTCGGCTCTTTTTTCATGAGATCGGCAAAGTAGCGGAGTTTCTCGTTTTGTGGGCATTTTGAGCGTTCCGGCTCGTTCAACTCGTCGGAGACAAACTTGCTCAGCGCCGAGTGCGTGATGTATTCCTCGTACTGTTCATCGGAGAGTGGCTCCAACGAACGATGCGTCCACGCATACCAAGCAGCGACGGGCCAATAGGTCAGCACGGTGCGGGTGTAGCGCAAGCCGGTGGTGCGGTTCCAGTGGCGGATTTCGTTTTTGGGAATATGCACCACACCGGGCGCAAAGCCAAAGGGGTGGGCGGGTTGTGGTTGGGGCCAGGGGCCGCGACGCTCGTAGAGGTAGTCCGATTGGGGTCTGACGTTGGGAAGTTTGTAGCCTGATGACTTCATGGATGCTGCGTTGATATCGTCTTGTTTAAATTGTGCGAACGTGCAGCGTGTTAGACGAATCGTTCCAAGCGATTATCAATGGCAAAGAAAGGCAAAGCAAAGGCGATTTTGTGAAAGAAATGTTTGAGCGTAAAAACTTAGGTGGAAGGTTGAGGGTAGAAGGCTGCTTCCATTCTTTACCTTTCGCGCCGCCAAATTTTGAGCAAGGCTACAACCGCAATCCGCTCAAAATCACGGAGAGCAATCATGTTAATCTGACAAACCCTAACGCGAATCAAGGCATAAATCTAAGCGAGCGCCATCTCCATCGCGGAATACTCGGCCTCAATTTCTTCCAAGATGGCGAAAAGTGTTTCTGGCTGCATTTCTGTGACCAGACGTGCGCGGTAAGGCTTGATATTGGGCAAATCCCGGAAATAAGGCGCGTAATGGCGACGCATCTCCAAAACACCAAGTTTGGTGCCTTTCCAGTCGAGGCTGTCGCGGAGGTGCTGGCGTGCTGCGCGAACGCGCTCTTCGACGGTGGGTGGCGGGAGTGTTTCGCCTGTGGAAAAGTAGTGTTTTATTTCGCGGAATATCCACGGATAGCCTATGCTGGCACGCCCAATCATGATGCCATCCACCCCAAACCTGTTTCTGTAATCCAGCGCCTTTTGCGGGCTGTCCACATCGCCATTGCCAAAGATGGGGATGTGGATGCGTGGGTTTTCCTTCACTTTGGCGAGCCACGACCAATTTGCTTCGCCTTTATACATCTGCGAGCGGGTGCGGGCGTGAATGCTCAGCGCCTGAATGCCCACGTCTTGCAGGCGTTCGGATACTTCCAAGATATTGATGGTGGCATCATCCCAGCCGAGGCGGGTTTTCACGGTGACGGGGCGTTTGGTGCTTTTCACGACGGCCTCCGTCAATTTTACCATGAGTGGCACATCGCGGAGCAAGCCAGCCCCTGCCATGCGGCAGGCCACTTTTGCCACCGGGCAGCCAAAATTGATGTCAATCACATCGGGGTTTTTGGCTTCTATGATTTCGGCTGCCTCGAGCATGCTTTCCAACTGGCCTCCAAAATACTGGATGCCGATGGGGCGCTCGTAGTCGAAGATTTCGAGTTTCTGGAAAGTATTTTTAGCTTCATGCACCAAGCCATCGGCACTGATGAACTCTGTGTAAACCATGTCCGCGCCCTGCTCTTTGCACAGCTTGCGGAAAGGCGGGTCGCTCACATCTTCCATAGGGGCGAGCAAGAGTGGAAATTCGCCCAGCTCGACGTTGCCGATTTTGACCATGGCGCAAAGTTAGGGTATTATAGTCAACGCAAATCAGCCCCGTCCGCTTCACTTGGCTGGGCAAGCCCCTGAGTACAGGGTCTGACAAGGTGGTTTTGAACGAACGGCGCTCGCAATCCTCTGAAAATCATACAAATCAATCAAGGAAATCCCTGCCTTGCCAACCGGCAGGTTCAAATCCTCTTTAATCTGGGTATACAGAAGCCTCATAAGAAAGCATTTTGTAAAAATAAAAACGTAAAAACTTAGGCGGGGGACAGCGGACATTGAATTTTGACAGGATTTACAGGATAGATGAGGTGGCTTCGCCGCCAAACATCCTGTAAATCCTGTCAAAACATATAACCCTGTCAACCGAGTCCTCTGCGCTTGGAGGCTGACTAAGGTTTTGCGAATTTTTCACAGAACGCAGCACCAAGCCTGACTTGTCTGGAATGAAATCCCAACTGTGTGCACAGGCTCTCAGCGCAAGAGCGTCACATCTCCTTTTTTGGGTGGCTGCAAGGCTCCGTCGCCTCGTTGCCAGCGAATGTAATAGACATAGACATCGCTGGGCAAGTCCTTGCCGTCGTTGGTCTTGCCATTCCATGTGGCATTGGTTTCGGTGCTGCTGAACACTTTATTCCCCCATCTATCGTAGATGCTCATTTCCAATATGGTGGCGGAGCCTTCCAAAATTTTCATTCGGAACACATCATTCACGCTGTCGCCGTTGGGCGAAAAAGCATTGGGCACAATCACCAAGGGTTGCACCAATTGGAAGTTGATTTGCACCATTTGCATACAGCCATTGGGAGATGTGGCGATGAGTTTGTAGAAAATCGTGGTGTCGCTCGTGGAGGGCGTGGCCACGATGGTTTCTGTGTTGCCGAGCAAGGTGAGGCCATTTTCGAGCCACTGAAACTGAAAATTAGAGAGGTTCTGCGAAGGTGCCACCACCGCTCGCAAGGAAATGGGAGCGCCGATATTGATGCGGTTGGTATCAGGATTGGCAGCAATGTTCAGAGTAAAGTTGGGGACCGCGGTTACTTGCACCGCTGCTTCCAACGTGCATCCGTCGCCGTAGGTGTAAACCACATCGTAGGTGGTCGTTTGCGATGGCGATACCGTGATGGATGGGGTGGTTTGGCCTGACGACCACAAGTATTCGCCCGACAAGGAGCCGTTTGCGGTCAATGTCACGCTTTCGCCCGCGCAAAGATTTTGGTTGGGTGATATGGTCAAAGTGGCATTATAGACAACGACGTTTACCGAAGTGTTGATGGTGCAATTGCCCAAAGTGGCGGTAAGGTTGTAGCGGGTAGTTTGGTTTGGCGACACGGGAGGCGGAATGGCTCCGTTGAAAGTGAAGCCGGGTGGGGTGGAGGTCCAAGTGTAAGTAGCGCCGGGAGTTGCGATGTTGTTGAGCGTCACGCTCTCGCCGGGGCAGAGCTCCGTGTCGTTGGGAAAAGCAATGTCCGGCCCCATGCCATCTACCGTGACCGTGATCTGGCGAGTGATTTGACAATTGTTGGCAGTATAGGTGACGGTATAAGTTGTGGTGGCGTTTGGTCGCACCTCGATGGCCTGCCCCGTTTGTCCCGTACTCCACACATAAGTGCCGGGCACCGACCCCGAAGCAGAAAGCAGCACAGGAAAATCGCGGCACACGGTGGTGTCGTTCGATACGGTCAGCTGTATGTTGACGAGTGTAAGGGTTATTTGTCCCTGCGCAGGGCAGCCATTGTTGGCGGTCACAAAATAGGTGGTTGTCGGCAAAGTAGGCGTCGCTACGGGCTGCGGGTTGGCCGTCGGGGCAAACGCAGGGTCGGTCGAAGTCCAATTGTAAGTGGCGGAGGGGTCGAATGCCTGATTGAGCAAAACCGACTGTCCGCTGCAAATCTGCGTATTGGCGGGGAATTGAATGATAGGCAAGGGGCGGATGTTTACCACAGCGGTGGCGCTCGTGGGGCAGCCTTGAAACTCGCCTTTCACCGTGTATGTCGTGGAGGCACTCGGAGTGGCAATGGGGCTGTTGCAGGTAGTGCAACTCAAACTTTCGGCGGGCGACCACTCGATGTTAGTCACTCCTGGGGTAAAAGTTGTATTGAGTATGACGCTCTGACCGGGGCAAATGATGGTGTCGGGAGTGGCAAACATTTCCGCAGGAGGTATCACTTTCACGAATGCTTCTGAGGTGTCCACGCAGGTGCCGTTTCGGGTGATACGTTGGTAAAGCGTGGTGGTGTCGGGTTGCACCACCATATTGTAAAGACTATCGGGGGTGAGTTGGCCTGCTGCGGGTATCCACTCGAATCGAATGTTGGGGTATTCAAAAGGCTCAAACAAGGTTGATACGAGTGTCACTTGCGAGCCGAAACATATCGTGGTGTCGGATGGCTGAATGTTCAAGTCTGGTGGCAAACTATCTACTTGAACAAAAACATAGCGGGTTCGGATGCACCCGGGCACGGTTGCAGAGGCAGAATAAAGCGTTGGTACAGATGGTGTTGCGATGGCACTTAGCCCATTGGGGGCAACTTGCAGGCTGTTCAGCGGTGCCCATGTCACCACGCCGCCGGGTGGGGTCAGCGTGGCCTGAATGGTGAGTGGCACTCCTTTGCAAGTTTGCACCGTGTCGGGTTGGTTGAGTTGCAGGTCAAAGTTGATGACCGTGACTTGTACCGCTCGATTCACGATGCAGCCGGGATTGCTGGCTGTCAGTATGTAGGTGGTAGTTTGTTGCGGCGTGGCGACAGGGTTGGCGACGGTGGCTGTGTCCAAGGTGCCGTTGTTGGGCGTCCATGAATAATTGGTATTGGGCTCGGGCACAGTATTGGCAAGGCGCACGCTCTCGCCGATGCAGATGGCTGTGTCGCCCTGCACCGCTAAGACGGGTTGTTGGAACACCGTTATTTTCACGCTATCGGTGGAAGGGAAAGGACAGGTCGGGTTGACCGCCACCAAGTAATAGGTCGTGGTTTGTAGTGGCGCCACCGATGGGTTAGGCAAGGAAGAAATAAACCCGGGCGGCACAGAGCTCCATTGGTAAAAGGTGTTGGGGAAACCCGGCCCGCCGAGGTTGGTTGACTGACCTGCACAAAGCACTTTGTTGGGGCTGATGGTGTATTGAGGTTGTTGTCCATTCACCACTGTGATGGTTATCGTGTCGCTCTGTGTGCATTGAGGTGTTTGCAACGTGGCGATGTATGTGTAAACCCCTGTCGTCAGCCCCGTGACCATTGGGGAAGGGCAATTGTAACAGCTAAGCCCTGCTGGCCCGGCCCAAGTGTAGCTACCCACCTGCGGGCCATTTTTGTTCAACTGAAAAGATGCGTTGTTGCAAACCGTGATGTTGGGTCCAAGATTGAAATCGCAGGGTTGAGAAAAAGCGACTGCCCAACACAAAAAGAGAAGCAGGGTAAAATAAGGTCTCATGTAAATGAATTTAATCGGCTTGAAAAACTTGGGAAATCAAAATATAGAGTGCTTGACTTTCGCCGCCCGAAATTCCGGCTTCGGTAGGCTTTTACCAAAGGAATTGAGAAATTTTGCCGAACAGCGACAGAAGAAACGGCTACTCGGTGAGCCGCCGAACCCGGCATGAATTGTGCCGAAAAACTGCTGCTATCTGACAAAGCAAGCCTCGCTAAGCCCCTAATTCCAATTGTTCTTTCACGAGGTGGAAATAAGCCCCGCGTCGCTCGGTCAAAACTTGGTGCGTCCCTTGTTCCACGATTTCGCCTTTCTCCAACACGATGATGTTGTCCGCGTTGCGAACGGTACTCAGTCGGTGCGCGATGATGAAGACTGTTTTGTTGCGAAAAGCATGCTCCAGATTGTGCATGATGACCCGCTCGTTGAAGGCATCCAAGGCATTGGTAGCTTCGTCGAAAAAGATATACTGAGGGTCTTTGTATATGGCACGGGCGATGAGCAGCCGCTGTTTTTGGCCTTGGCTAAGCCCCACGCCGTCTTGTCCTATCTTGGTGTTGTAGCCCAAAGGCAAGTTTTCCACGAACAATTGGATATTGGCCACCTTGGCGGCGTAGAGCAATCGCCGGCGGTCAATGTGTTCCTCTCCCAAGGCGATGTTGCGGGCAATGGTGTCGGAGAAAATAAAACCATCTTGCATCACGACCCCGCAGCGGTCGCGCCAGAGCTGATTGTTGATGTTGGAAAGATTGATGTCGCCCAGCCTGACTTGGCCTTCCGTGGGCTGGTAAAAGTTGAGCAGCAGTTTCATCAACGTTGTTTTTCCGCTGCCGCTCGTGCCAACAATGGCCGTGGTTTTTCCCTCTCTGATGAATAGATTGATGTTTTTCAAAACCCACGGGTCATAAGGCCCTCCATAGCGGAACGAGACGTTGTGCAGCGAGAGGTCGCCATTTGAGGGCAACACCGTTACTTTTGGATAATCGCTCGGCTCCTCGTCGGGGCGCAGATGGATTTCGTTCATTCGTTCGAGGCTGATTTTAGCCTCTTGCGCAGCGAGGATGAACTGCACGAGCGACTCCAACGGGGCGTTCATATGGCCGATGATGTATTGCACCGCGAGCATCATGCCCAAGGTCATGTGGCCCTCAATGACCGCGTGCGCGGCCATCACCGAAATGAGGATGTTTTTCCCTTCATTGATGAACGCCGCACCTGCTCGCTGAAATTGGTCGGTGGCGAGGTACTGAACATTGACTCGAAACAGTCGCGCCTGAATGCGCTCCCATGACCAGCGTTTTTGCCGTTCGGCATTGTGGAGCTTGATTTCCTGCATACCGTTCACCATTTGGATAAGGGTGTTTTGGTTTTCGGCCATCTGCTCAAAGCGCCGGTAGTCGAGTGCCCTGCGGCGTTGTAGGAAAATGGCAATCCAGCCGAAATAGAACAAAGCGGCAAAGAAAAAAACAAAGAAAATCGGTGGATAGTAGAAGGCCAGCACGATGCCAAACACCGCCAAGCTAACTATCGAAAACAAGGTGACCAACGAGGAAGAGGTGAGAAACCGCTCCACGCGCTCGTTGTCGTAAATGCGTTGCAAGAGGTCGCCCGTCATTTTGGAATCGAAAAACGACATGGGCAATTTCATCAGCTTAATCAGAAAATCCGACACAAGGTTGATGTTGACTCGTGTGCCAATATGAAGCAATATCCACCCTCTGATGAACTCAACCGCTACTTGGCTGACGAACAGCATTCCCTGCGCGGCCAGTATGAGATAAACGAAGTTCAAGTCTTCGAGTTGAACCCCCTTGTCCACCAGCGCCTGCATCAAAAAGGGAAATGCCAATTGGATGAGGCTGCCAAGCAGCAGCCCGAAAAAAAGCTGTCTGAGCAGCTTTTGGTGTTGCGACAGATACGTCCAGAGAAAACCCAAACTCGAGCGATTGGCTTTTTCTCCCTCGCGGCTGAAAAAATCGGGGGTTGTTTCGAGCAAGAGCAGGATGCCCTGTGGCTCCGTGTTGACCACATCGCTAATCCAACCATCGAGAAATTCTTGCTCGCTCAGTTCGATTTTTCCCGCTGCGGGGTCTGCCACATAGACTTTTTCGTTGGCGATTCGGTAAACCACCACGAAATGGTTTTGCTTCCAATGCGCGATGCACGGCAATGGGATGTTGTCTTGCAAGCGACCAAAACCCGTTTTTGCTCCCAACGTGCGAAACCCGATTTTCTCTGCGGCATCCGATATGCCCATCAAGGATACCCCCTCGCGGTCGAGATAAGAGAGGTCGCGCAAGTACTCCAACGAATAATGCCTGTTGTAATACTTGGCCACCATGCGCAGGCACGCCACCCCACAATCGGAGGCATCTAACTGTTTGTAGAATGGGAAGCTGTCGGAGAACATTGTTCAGTTTGCGAGGGCAAATGTATCTTTAATCAAGGAATCGCCAGCCGTGTCTTCTCCAAAAACGCCGCATCCACCGTGATGAGCAAGCTTTGAAAAAGATAGTTGAGCTCCACCTGAAATTTTCGTTTGCCCTGTGCCTTCACGATACGTCCTTTCAGACCCATGAGATTGCCCGCCGCGATTTCCACCCAATCGCCCTCGCTCAGACTTCCCGGCACGGCTTCCATGTCAAGCCCTTCCTCTAGCGTGATGCGTTTCAACAAATCTATTTCCGTTTCGGGAATGGCGATGAGGTTCTTGCTGAACTTGACAAACCCTGACACGTTTTCGGTCTCCAACACAGGCACATATTGCTCCTTCGTGATTTTCACAAAGATATACGCATTGATAAGCGGTTTTTCTACCCAGCGCGTGCTTCGGGTGTAGCGCCGCATGAGGCGCTGCAATGGAACCCATGCGTGAATGCCTTTTTTCGCCAGCATACGCTGCACGAATTTTTCACTTTTGGAACGGGTATGCACGGCAAACCACCGCGGCTCAGAATCGTGCAGGTGGTTGATGGCGGCAGACGACAAACGTTGATGGGCAGTTGACATAACTTGGGGCAAATTTGGGGAAAAACGCTGACACTTACACCGCCCGCCGTAGCGCCTCCATGTCGTTCCCGGTCAATGCCGCCAAATTGCGCGTGATTTTTTCAGGCTCCCAATCCCACCATTTTACCTCCAACAATGCCTGGATATGCTCTTCCGAAAATCGTTTGCGAATCTCGCGGGCAGGGTTGCCACCGACGATGGTGTAGGGTTCCACATCCTTGACGACCACTGAGCAAGAGCCAATCACCGCGCCATCGCCGATTTTTACCCCCGGCATAATGACAGCGTTGTAACCGAGCCAGACATCGTTGCCGATGACCGTGTTGCCTTTGGTAGGGTAGATGCGGCCTTCCATCGCATTTTCCCAACCATGACCGAAGATATCAAAAGGATAGGTCGAAAAACCCTCGATATGGTGGTTCGCACCGTTCATGATAAAAGTGACACCGGAAGCAATGGCGCAAAACTTTCCGATGATGAGCCGGTCGCCCGTGAAGTCAAATAGGTATTTGACATTTTTTTCAAAATTGGCAACATCCTCAAAATCATCATAGTAGGTGTAGTCACCGACTTGGATGAGGGGATTTTTGACCAAGTTTTTTAGAAAACATAGGCGCTCGTAGCCGGCAAGCGGAAAATGAGTGTGTGGACTTGGACCTGTCATAATTTGTGTGGGTGTTGAAATGGTTGACCGAACATTCCCTAAAAAGGTGGCGGGGGTAGCGGCTATTTTTCCACTACGCACAGGCACCTGAATCCGAGCCAAGGCATGGCCCTGTCGTACCGGATTTCGCTTTTCACTCGACTTTCTTCAAGCATATTCGCATAACTACCACCTTTTGCCACACCTTGCTCGGCTACCATTTCGGCGACGTTTCCAATCAAATCGTGAAAGCCATAGCGGTTTGGCGAGCCAGTGTTGCGCGGAAGGCCAAAGGTCGCGCTTGGGTCAGTGTTGGCGGGCAAGGTTTCTTTTGTGACTACTTTGTGACGGCCTTTTTTGTCTCGAAGAGATATGTAGCCAAAGGGGTGTTCTTCCGCGTTCAGTCCGGCGATGGCGGCGTATTCCCACTCGCCGACGCTCGGCAGGCGATAACGAAAGTGCTGCGGCATGGCGGTCTTTTCTGCTGGTGTGGCACACACAGCTTCACGCACGCGCTCGGTGCGCCATTGGCAGTAGGCTACGGCTTGCTCGTAACGAATGCCGGTGATGGGGTAGTCGTCATATCGCGTTGCTCGGAAGTAGGTTTCATGCTGTGGCTCATTTGACAGGTCGTGATGGGTGAGCCAAAATGCGCTGTCGGGCAGTGCGGCAAGATATTCCGGCGAACCCGCGCCATGTTGCCGAACGAGCCACCCGACGTATTCGCGCCAGTCTGCGTTTGTCAACTCGTATTGGTCGAGCCAAAGACTGTCGCGCAGAAAAATGGTGCCGGGCAACCCCTTTTGAATCGGGCGCGGCCGGTCAGTGTTTTTGTGGAGCGCGTTGCAGGCCGATAGCACTACCCACGAAAGCATGGTGAAACGAAGCAGCATATTTGGAAGTGGTTTCAACGGTGTGTTTCTACAACAAAGCAACTGCGCCATTTTTCAATTGGTATCGCTCCTTGCTCTCTGGGCAAATGGCCTCGCCTTTTTCATCAAAATGAAGTCGCAGGCCACGCCGACTCACCCAACCCAGATGACGGGCGGGATTGCCGACCACCAGTGCATAATCCGGCACATCCTTCGTCACCACCGCGCCAGCGCCAATGAGGCAGTAGGCGCCCAGCGTCACGCCGCAAATCACGGTGGCGTTCGCGCCGATGCTGGCCCCTTTTTTCACAAGCGTCGTGCGAAACTCTTCTTTTCGTTCCAAAAAACTGCGCGGGTTGATGACATTTGTGAACACCATGCTCGGCCCCAAAAAGGTGTCGTCCTCGCAAATGACCCCCGTGTAAATCGAGACGTTGTTTTGCACCTTCACGTTGTTGCCGAGTTTGACACGGGGAGCCACCATCACATTTTGTCCGAGGATGCATTTTTTGCCCATTTCACTATTGGGCATGACGTGGCAAAAATGCCAGATTTTGGAGCCTTCGCCGATGATGGCACCGTCGTCAATGATTGCGGTAGGGTGCGCGTAGTAATCCATTTTCAAAAAAGGTGTTTCGTTAAAAGTCAAGGTTTGCATTCCAGAGGTTCATGCGAAGTCCGAGTCCAAAAATCTGGGTTTTCAAATCGCGGTCATCGTCGGCACTGTCTTTTTTGCGGTACAAAAATTTGAAATCCACAAACAGGTTGTGATACATCATCCACGAGGCATCGAAGCCAAAAATGTCAATGTTGGCAGCCACACCTTGCCCCGTGAAGTTGCCATAGTCCAGCACCCGGTTTTGGTTGCTAATCATCGGGTTGGCCCCCCAGTTTTCGGTGCTGGTGTTATCTCCTGTTTTGGCGTGGATGTAGCGTGCCGCAAAGATTAGTCGGGGCAAGGGTTGCCACCGCGCCATACAGATGATTTCTTTGAAATTGGACAACAAAGGATGCGCCAAAGGTTGGTTGTAATGCGTGTAAGCGTTGAGCGAATCGGCGTGGGAGTATGTAAATGGCCGCACCATGTTGTATTCCAACTGCAAATCAAGATGGTCAGCCCCAAACGCATTGATATATTTCACGCCCGATTGAAAGCCGTATTTGTTGCCCCACCAGCCTTTTTCCTCAGGCTTGACGAGCGCGGAAAACAAAAACTCGTCGAGCACAAATTGGCCGTACACTTGAAAGCGGTCGAGAAGATTCCATCGCGCATCGAAGCCCACCAACACGTTGTCGGGGCTGCCAATCATGCCCTCCACCGTGCGGTAAAGGATGAGCGGGTTGAGGTATTGCAACTCAAACTGCTGGCTGCGGTTGAACACCGTTGCCTCAAACAACCCGACCGAGAGTTTGGGGGTGATGCGGTAGTTCAGGTAATGTGCCGCGACGTATTTTTTGGGGATGCGGACATTGTTGCCCAAGTCATTGGCGCCGATTGGGCTGAGTTCCTGAAACAAGGTTTGGTAGTGAAAGCGCCAAACGCGGGTGTTCAATTTGAGGTAAAAAGCGTAATTGTTCGCATCTGCAAGGAAAAGGGAACGATAGCCGTTGCCGATGAAATGTTTGCCGTGGCCCAGCTGCACCCCGACGTGTTTGGTGGCTTTGAACGAAATGTACGCCGTCGCCTGATTGAAGTCGTAGGCATTGGTCACGTCGAGCACACGCGGGTTGTAGCGTTTGAAGTTTCCGGCGTAGGGTATCGCGTTGAATTCCTCGACACGCTTCGTCACATAGTTGGGAAAACGCGCTTGCGACTCCACTAAGTTGGTGTAAAAGAACAACTTATCGTCCACCGAGCCGCGCACTTCAAGGCCGCGCTGGTTCATAAAAATTAGTTCCGGGTCGTCTTGTTGCTGCCCAATGTGGAAGTTGAACATGGGGTTTGCCCGTAGCTTGAAATACTGGGTGTTCACCTCGAACAGGTTGGCAGGCGTTCTGTAAAACACTTTGAAAAGTCCCCGTTCATTGCGGTTGCAAAAACGCGCCGTGTCGGCGATGCAGTCGTTGTTGTCATCGAATAGATATTGCAAATCGGCACGGTCACGCCAAGTCAGGCTGCCGTCCAGAGAATCCAGCAGCAAAGCGTAGTCCGCCGCATCCTGACGTGGGAAAAACTTGAGTTCCGGGTGAATCGGGCCAAATGCCCCGCTTTTGATGTCGAGCCGGTCGAGGATGTGATAGGCGGGAGCGTGAAGAGGTATGCCAGAGGATTGGGAAAAAAGGAGCAGTGGGGAAAAGAGCAGTAGCCCTGCGTTCGCAAAATCTCGGAGGTTGGAAAAACGCGACGAGAGGATTAGGGTAAAGTATCTGAGCATGGGTTGGTCACTGTGAAATGAAATTCCGAAACACCTCGCGCCATTCGGCCCAAAAGTAGGTGTTCCAAGATGAATTGTGCCAAAGCAACACAAACTCGCCACCGTGTCGCTCCACCTCTCGACGGAGGTTTTGGAGTTTTTCAAACGCCGTTTCGGGCGTGTATTGTCGGTAAATCGCGAGCGTGACATCCATCGCGATGAGCGGTTTTTCCCTCAAATGCAGCATTTTTCGAGTCAAGAAATTGAACACTGGAAAATCCTGACAAATGCCGCAGCGAAAACCTTCAGCCTCGGGGTAGCCCAACGAGGAGTCCCACTCCATGCCCGTCTCCTCCCAAACCTGCCAAGTGTGCGGTGCTTCGAAGCGCAAGTAATGTTGCCGCCCCGTGACAATTGGGGTAGGGGAGAGCGCCCGAAGCGAAGCCAATTCTTTTTCAAAAACAGATTGATTTTCAAACGCTTCGTAAGAGGGGTGAAAACCGACGATGTGGCCATGCCCCGCTATTTTTTCTATCAATTTTTTTACAAACGGATGCTCCAACGGGTACCAGCAATCGCTCGTAGGCGGGCGTTTTCCCAAAAAGTTGAAATGCCCCGCGAGGTCGTTTTTTTCAAATAAATCCAGCCACTCGTCAAACACGTCATAAGGGTCTTGTTTTTGAAAAAAATGATGTTGTAGCCAAAAATTTGCCTCTCGCAAATCGCCGCGTTTGAAAATGCTTCCTCCCAAAGTCTTTAACCTATCCGACGCTGACCACCACAAAAGCGGGTGGTCCACATCGCAGGTCATGGACAGTTTGTATTGTAGGGGTGGCCGCGGTGGTTCCCAGCCCAGTCGAGCGAACATTTGCCAGAGCAGCTCGGCATACTCGTTCACCACCGGGCGGTCGAGGAAGCCGGCCTTAAATGCCAATGATTTGTTCCCCGGAAAACGCCCGTGTTGGTCGCGCTCTTTCGCCACAGACTCCTCCCAGCGCGTGAGCATGAAAAAGGCGGAGGCGAAAATGTCGAGGCCGCAAGTGATTTCTTTTTCGTTGAAAACAAAGTGGTTGTAGCCGAAAATGGAAGTCAGAGGGCAGTGGTCGAAAGGCGAATAAAAAGTCGCCGCATCGGTCGGCAAATTTTCCATGCGGAGAAAATCTCCGTGTTTTTGATTCGAGAAAAAATGGTCTTCGACGACGATTTCTCCTCCATTCGGCAGTCGAAGGCGGTAGTTTTTTTCTTCGGTATAGGCGATGCGGTATTCAAGCCCCAGCAACTGGTGCAGGAGTATGTGGAAAGTGTATTCCTTTTCAAGAAGAAACCGGTCGTTGGTAGTGATGAGAAGCATATCTGGGAAAGAATTGCTTATGGCCGGTTCGCTTCAAGGGACTTCAAAAAAAGTTGTGTGCGATGCTCATCGCTCACGCCTTCCCATGTTTTTGTCAGTATCTCGTAAGCCTTGGATGTCAATTGAATAGGTGTCGCCAACTCACTTTTATTGCCTGGTAAAGCATTTTGCTTTGCTAGTTTGGGGGATAACTTGACGATAGCGTCACTTACAGCGTTTTTGTCTAAACTGCCTAACATTTGATTGAGTAATTTGGCGGTTGAAGCTGCCACCCAAATCTGAATAGTATCTGCTCCTAAAGGCTCTCCCTGCACCCGGAAATAATAGAGGTTTGGGTCAGAGGGTGAAGGAACATCGAAATAAGGTTGGATTTTCACTCCGGCACTCGTTGTCACGGAGAATCTTTTTTTGTGGGTGTTTCGCTCGAATATCCACAAACTTTTGCTGCTTTTACGGGCGCCTTTGGCGGGGGGGGCGTTCCACTCCGCGTAATAATCGCTCGGTTGTGGCGATTTAAGGGATTCTTCAAAATAGAGAAATTCGGAAAGTGAATCTTCCCACAATAGCCAACCTGTGCGCATATCTGGCTTTTTATCGGGAGAAGATGCCGACACTTTTTGACGCCTTAACTCAATAAGTTCTGTGTATTGCCTGAACACCTCGACCATTACTTTTTCAGCAGGTTGTGATGTGTCTGAGATTCGAGTAGAGCGCGTGGCCGCTGGGTGCATCATTGTGGTTCCGCAAACAGATTTTATGGGGCGGCCATTCAATCCGCTGCACCTTAATAGTTTGTGTTCCACCCCTAAGCCATTGTAGTTGATGTCTATATGCAGGTTGCTCCACACGGCCAATGGAATGTTTTTGGCTAAGCTGTACACTTCACCCCAATCACCTTCCTCGAGTTTGCGCCCCATCATTTGGGTCACTCGGGTAGCTAAGTGCATTTTGGCTTGCTTGAATTCTACTTCGGAAAAGGCTTGCAGAGTTGCAAAGCGGTCACGGCTTTTTTTCATGGTTTTTTTTCTATGATTTTTTCGGCCTCTGCCCTGAAACTGCTGAAATCCGCGAGTTGATGTCCCTTCAAAAGGCCAAATCCAATCCATTCGCTGAATAGTGTACGATAGTCAGATTCACTCTCACGAGCAACGTGCAGGAATATGGTCACGGGTAAATCACCAGTCCTTTGGTCAAAGAATTGGGCGATTGATTTTTGCCAAGAGAGCTTTTCGGACGGTGTTTGAATTGACCCGTTGTCAACAGGCTTGCGGCAGTGCAAAACCAAGTCGCTCCCAGCCGTATTTTCATTGACAAATTGCTTGAACGTTCCGTGCTGTTTGTCAAAAATGTTGATTTGCTCTGGGACAAATCCTGCTTGACACACCGCTTGGTTGAGCGCCTCCCAAACTTTCCCAGATGAATTCATAAATACCAATAGCATCCAATGTCCCGGTCGGAGCACACGATAACATTCGGAAAGACTAGCGGACATCAGATTCTCATATTCTGCCAATCCTTTTCCCTGTACCCGGTTGACAATGGCTTCTGAAGTGTTGTCAGTGAATTCACCAAGCCAAGATTCCCACAAAATATTCATTTCGGAGTAATTGATATTCGCACCGAAGGGGGGGGCTGTAAATATGAAATCAACGGAATTGTCTGGAAGATAATCCAATTGGGTAGCTGAATTGCAAACGACAACCTTGTTGCCTCGGTAGTGTAGGGCTGTTGTTTGAAGGTGGTCGAGAATGTTGGCTGCTTTTCTTTCAAAAGTAACAAAAACATTGGCCTCATTGAAAATGAAAGGGACGTTGAAGCGCGCTATATTGCCGCTGCCGCCCCAAAATCGAAATTCGGAGAGTCTTGTGACGCGCTGATAAAGGGAAGTGAAAACAAAAGCGAGCATGGATGCCAGTTGCCTGTCTTCGAGCCTTTGTATTTCCTTCCAAAGATGACTGAGAGCGCGCAGATTGCGTTTGGTATAAAATTTATCAATGGTGTCAAAACCATGCCGCTTGGGTTGGTTGAGGTTGATGCCATCTGAGATATATGTTTTGGGATAAAATCCTTCTGCTAACAGCGGGTTTGTCTCGATTTGCTCTAATCGCAAAATGTCCTTCGTGCTCAAAGGGTGTTCACGCTGCACTTTGTCACAGCACTTGTAGCCCAACATGACTGGCTCGGCGTTCTTTCGAGAAAGTCGACTTTTTTTCAACAACTTGCCACAGTCTGGACAGGGAAATTCGCTCAATATTCTATGCTCCCGGACATTGGAACCGTACTGGCGGCAATGGTCCCAAAGTCGAAATTCGTTGTGGCAGTATGGACATTGCACTTGATAAGACCAAACAGTATAAAGGATTTCGGTGTGTTTCCCGCACTCCCTACATTCGGTGGTGTAAAGGTCTTTCCTTAACTGCGTCAGTTCTGCCAATACAGACTTGATTGCTTTGGCAAAATCTGTGTTTGAAACACGTTCCGTAAAATTGTGTGCGATGAAACAGGCTGCGGGAGAAAGTTCGTTCAACACCACATCCATGCCAGCAACAAGAGCAGCAACACCCGTCATGCCGCTACCGCCAGAAGGGTCAAGCACTAACCCTCCATGTGGCAGATAATACTTCAAAAACTCAACAATCCCTTGTGGCGGGACTTTCGTGTGATAGGTGTGTGCGTCGTAAGTGTAGGTGTTTTTGCCTGCTGATGTGCCGTTTTTTGCTGGCGAATTTGCGGTAAAAGCGGGTGCATTATGAGAGTGAAGGATTTGTTCAAGCACTTTTTCTCCATTGCCAAAAAACCGACCTGATTTTATTCTCAATAATATCGGCGTGCCGGGCGACACTTTTTTTGCAATTGGGGTTTCGGGGGCAAAAAGGTTGAGTTGCCCCTCATTGCGCAAAACTAGCCGAGAAGAGCCGTGGGAAGCAATTATCTTCAGATGTTGAGTTTGCCCGGCGGTTTTGTTCATGATTGGAATGATTTTGAGCAAAGGTATTGATTCCTCTCTCTGAAAAATCATTCATCATTCATCATTTCTAACACCCGCTCCGCCACCGTCTCGCCTACCGCCAATGAAGCTGTCGCAGCTGGGCTGGGCGCGTTGCACACGTTGACGATGCGCGGTCGCGTGAGGATGAGAAAATCGTCGAGCAGGTTGCCCGCCCGGTCGCAGGCCATAGCGCGTACGCCGCTTCTTCCGGGAATCACATCCTCCGCCGAAATTTCCGGCACAAGACGCTGTAATGCAAGGACAAAACGACGCTTTGAGTAAGAGCGGAGCATCTCTGCCCAGCCGTCGCGCCAGTATTTCCGGGCTATTTTTTGAAAGCCGGGAAAAGCCAGCGTTTCCGCTAATTCCTTGATGTTCAAATCCCAACGCGAATAGCCTTCTCGCTGGAAGGCAAGCACGGCATTAGGGCCAGCCTCGATGCCGCCATGTATCATGCGGGTAAAATGCACGCCGAGAAAGGGGAAGTTCGGGTTGGGGACGGGGTATATCAGATTGCGGACAAGATGCTGGCTTGCAGGCTTGAGCTCGTAGTACTCGCCGCGAAAGGGGAGGATTTGCAAGTCTGGTTTTTCGCCCGTCAGCCGTGCGATTTTGTCGGAATAGAGGCCGGCGCAGTTGACGAAGATGTTAGCTTCGAATTCTTGATTTTGAGTTTGAACGACGACCCCGTCATTCATATGGCGGAACGCTGTTCCGCCTGCGTGTGTTGCCGGAACAGCGTTCCGGCGTACAATGGAGACGGCCTTTGCTTTTTGCCCGGTAAAAATCTCGCCTCCATTTTTCTGAAAAATCTCCGCGTATTTCCTCGCCACTTCGCCGTAGTCCACGATGCCTGCTTGCGGCACCCAAACGGCTTCCACTGCCCGAACGTGCGGCTCTATTTCGCGGGCTTCTTCGGGGCTGATTTTGCGAATTCCGCGAAGGCCGTTCTCAATTCCTCGTCGGTAGATTTTGTCCAATTGCTCGCGTTCGCCCTCCGCTGTGGCAACGATGATTTTGCCGCAAATTTCGAACGAAACGCCATTTTCCCTGCAAAATCGGAGCAAAAGGTCGTAGCCGCGTTTGCAGTTGGTGGCGCGTAGGCTCCCCGGCTTGTAATAGATGCCGCTGTGAATCACCCCACTGTTGTGGCTGCTTTGATGGGCGGCCACCAGTTTTTCTTTTTCCAAAATGGCGATGCGCAGACGGGGATTGCGGCGCTGCAATTGGAGGGCGGTGGCCAGCCCAACGATGCCGCCACCGGCAATAACAATATCGTGTGGGCGCATGGTGATGGAGGCAAACTTACGATTGATATTTTTAGCAGATGCAGCGGAATGTCGAGCACTATCTTTTTCGGGCGCAACTAAATATCAATGTACGGCTATCTTTGCCGCCGCCAAACACATAAATTGCAATGAGAAATCTCCTTAGTTTCTTTTTTTTAATCGCTCTATCTGTCTCATTATCAGCCCAAACAGGAACCAAATCTGCTGTCAGGGGATACATTTACGACAAGGAAACCACACAACCTGTCGGCTTCGCCACAGTGCGCGTCGAAGGTGCCAGCCTTGGCACCATCTCTGATGTGAATGGTTTTTTTTCGGTACCCGACGTGCCTCCGGGCGAATACCAATTGGTCGTGTCGCTCACTGGCTATGATACTTACACGGCAAACATCACCGTAAAACGCGGTGAGATTTTGTTTCAAAATGTTTACATCGTCGAGAGCGGGCAGCGATTGGGCGAAATCCTCATTAGTGGGAAAAAGGAGCAGGCGAAGGCCGACATTCAAATTTCCAAATTGCAGGTGACGCCCAAACAAATCCGTTCGTTGCCGTCAGCGGGTGGCCAGTCCGACATCGCTCAATACCTCACCGTGCTGCCGGGCGTGATTTTCACTGGCGACCAAGGCGGCCAACTGTACATACGCGGCGGTTCGCCCGTGCAAAACCGTATCCTGCTCGATGGGATGACGATTTACAACCCCTTTCACAGCATTGGCTTCTTCTCCGTGTTCGAGACCGAGCTGATTCGCAACGTGGACGTGCTTACGGGTGGTTTTAATGCCGATTATGGCGGTCGTATTTCGGCCATCGTGGACGTAAAAACTCGCGAGGGCAACCGAAAACGCCTCTCTGGGCTGGCCTCGGTCAGTCCTTATCAGGCACGCGCGATTGTGGAAGGCCCTATAGTCCCTCTCAAAGAAGAGGGAGGGAGCAGCATTTCTTTTGTGCTGACTGGCAAACAGGCGCTCATCAATCAGTTTGATAAAACCCTCTATCCTTATGTCAACGACTCCATTGGCATCCCCTTCGACTACCGAGATATGTACGGCAAACTGTCGCTCTTGACTGGCAACGGCAGCAAACTCAACATTTTTGGATTCAGCTACGACGATGGCGTGAACTTCCCAATTGCGGACTATGGCTGGAACAGTGCTGGCGGCGGCATGGACTTTACTGTGGTGCCGACCAATTCGAGCACGATTATCAATGGCGTGTTCACCTTTTCCCGATACGACACACGTATCGTAGAGGCGGACCGCCTTCCTCGCAAGAGCGGCATTTCGGGTTATTACGGGGGGTTGAATTTTACCAACTATGGTCGCAACAACGAGTTGGAGTACGGGATAGAGTTGACTGGCTTCAATACTGTTTTTGAGTTTATCAACTTTCGGGGGCTAACCATCGGTCAGGACGAGAACACTACTGAAATTAGTGGTTATATGCGTTGGAAACGCAAAATTGGCCCCTTGGTTATTGAGCCGGGCTTCCGTCTCCAATACTACCAGTCGCTCAACTATTCTTCCCCGGAGCCGCGTTTGGGCTTGAAATACAACATCACCGACAACCTGCGCTTTAAGGCCGCAGGTGGCTTGTATTCGCAAAACCTGCTTTCCACCATCAACGAGCGAGATGTCGTCAACTTGTTTGTAGGGTTTCTCTCTGGCCCAGAGGAGGCGATTTTGAAGCCCAATTCCAACGAACGGGCCAGCAATCGCATCCAGACCTCCGTGCATGGCGTGGCGGGTTTTGAAGTAGATGTGACGAAGAATTTTGACCTCAACGTGGAAGGCTACTACAAAAAATTCACCCAACTCATCGCCCTCAATCGCAACAAACAAGACCAGACCGACCCCAACTTTGTCACTGAAACAGGCGATGCTTATGGTCTTGACGTCTCCATGAAGATAGAGTGGAAGCGAGCATACCTGTGGGGCGCTTACTCTCTCGGTTTCGTCACTCGCAATGATGGCGAGCAGACCTATCCGCCCGTGTTTGACCGCCGACACAACCTCAATTTTGTAGGCACTTATCAGATGGGCAGCAAAAAAGAGTGGGAGCTGGGTGCTCGTTGGAACTTTGGCTCCGGTTTCCCCTTCACTCTTACGCAAGGCTTCTACAGCTCCTTCGATTTCAAAGACGGCATTGGCAGCGACATCCTGACGGGCAACCCCGATTTGGGCATCGTTTATGACCGGGTGCGCAACGCTGGGCGTCTTCCCTACTACCACCGTCTCGACCTTTCGGCAAAGCGTATATTCAGGTTCTCGAAATACAGCAACCTCGAAATCACGGCTTCTTGCACCAACGTTTACGACCGCGACAACATCTTTTACTTCGACCGGGTGCGTTACCAAAGAGTGAACCAACTGCCCATCATCCCTGCCCTGAGTGTGACGTACCAGTTTTAAGAGCCTGAAAATGAATGATTCATCGGCCTCCTTCAAACTCACTCAGTATTCGCACGGCGCGGGATGCGGCTGCAAAATCGCGCCCAACGTACTTGACCATATCTTGAAAAGCAGTGCCGCCCACCAGCATTTCCCGCAATTGCTGGTGGGCAACGAAGCACGCGATGACGCGGCGGTGCTCGACTTGGGCGATGGCACGGCCGTGGTGAGCACCACCGATTTTTTTATGCCCATTGTGGACGACGCGGAAGATTTTGGTCGCATTGCTTCCGTCAACGCTATCAGCGATGTCTATGCGATGGGCGGCACCCCCTTGTTGGCCATCGCCATTTTGGGTTGGCCTGTCAATCTGCTTCCCCCAGAGGTAGCCAGCGAGGTGATAGAAGGCGCACGGAAGGCTTGCGCCGAGGCCGGGATTCCGCTGGCGGGCGGCCATAGTATTGATAGCCCGGAACCTATATTTGGATTGGCAGTGACCGGGCGCTTGAAAATCGAGCATTTGAAAAAAAATGGCGGTGCCACACCCGGTTGTCAGCTATTTTTGACCAAACCGCTTGGAGTTGGCATTCTGACAACCGCGCAAAAAAAGGGGAGCCTCAAGCCGGAACACGCCCATATTGCACCCGATAGCATGAAGCAATTGAACAGGGTGGGAGAGCGGTTCGGGTTGTTCTCGTTCGTGAGAGCCATGACGGATGTGACGGGATTCGGGCTGCTGGGACACCTCGCCGAAATGTGCGAAGCCAGCGACGCGAGCGCCATCATCCATTTTGAAGATGTGCCCACTATTGACCGCGACATCCTTGATTTTTATTTGGAACAAAAGTGTGTGCCGGGCGGCACCACGCGCAACTGGGACAGCTACGGCCATAAAATAGCAGGAGCCGACGAGTACAGGCGAAAGATATTGGCAGACCCTCAGACAAGTGGCGGGCTTTTGGTAGCGGTGGAGCCGGGTTTTGAATCCGAATTTCAAAAAATAGCGCGTGAAGAGGGCTATTCGCTGCACCCATTCGGCTTTTTTATCGAACGCCAGGATGTTTTGATAACCATTGTTTGAAAGGCGCCCCAACCCTTTGCGGCAGATTGACTGTCTTTTATGGTATCGTCTCACAAAATTTGTTCGGCTATGACCAAAGCAGCTTATTTGATACCGTTTCTGTTTGTGCCCCTCTTTTCTGCCTGCGACAAAGGCGCGACTGCCATCATCAAAGACCCCATCCCGGTAGATAAGGTGGAAAAAATCGCCGAGATGAATCAAGTGCTCGGTTGGAATATCTTCAAGCAAGAGCAGCTCGCCAAGCCGGGACAAAACGTCCTGATTTCTCCTTTCAGCATTCAAACGGCGCTCACCATGGCCACCAATGGCGCGCAAGGGGTCACACTCGGTGAAATGTTGTCCGTGATGGGCTGCGAGAACTGCGCGGTCAATGACTTGAATCCGCTGCACCGCGACCTCACCCAATTGTTGAGCAAACAGAGCGGCTCCCCCACGCTCACGGTCGCCAACCGTTATTTCTATGATGCCGCACGGATTAACGTAAAGCCCCCATTTCTGGACGCGCTATCGGCACATTACAGCTGCGGCGACCAAAAACTCAATTTTGACAACGAACAGGCGGCCCTCGAACAAATCAACAATTGGGTGAAAAACAGCACAAACGGGAAAATCCCTCAAATCTTGGAGCGCATCACAGCGTTGGATGTGGCTTTTCTCATCAACGCAATCCACTTCAAGGCCGACTGGGCGACGGGTTTTGCCCCTCAACTTACCACCAAAAAGGCGTTCACAAAAGCGGATGGCTCACAGACGCAAGTTGATTTTGTGAACGCCGACCGTGATTTCACTTTTGCGCAAACGGCGCTTTTCAACCTCGTGGACATACCCTTCAAAGATTCCACTTTTAGTGTCAGTTTTATTCAGCCTACCACCGCGAACACCGATGCCAACTGGCATCTGAACATCACGCCGTCGTCTTGGAAAGGCATGTACGAAGCGGCACAATACGGGCGAGCAATGGTGTTTTTCCCCAAACTTAAATTGGCATACGACAACGACCTCATTCAGAGCCTTAAACATCTCGGCATGAAGGCGGCTTTTTCCGACCGGGATGCCGACTTCACGTTGATGGGCACTGCCGTCAAAAACATCTTTATCAACCAAATCAAGCACAAAGCTGTGTTGGAGATAGACGAGAAAGGTGCGGAAGGGGCTGCGGTCACGTCCATAGGTTTTGGCATCACCTCAGTGCCTCCTACTTTTTGGTTCAATCGTCCCTTTGTGCTCGTGTTGCGGCATATCCCGACCAACACGATGGTTTTCGTGAGCTATGTGGCTGACCCAGGCTAATCGAGCCTTTGCCGAGGGTAGGGGTGGTTAAAGGGTTTAAGAAGGTTCTTGCAGGGAAAGGCCACTATTTCACGAGCACAAGTTTTTTTACTTCCCTAAAACCACCCACCCTCAGGCTGTAAAAATAAGCCCCCGAGGGCAAGTCTCCCGCATCGAACACAATGCGATGTTCTCCCGCAATTTGCTTTTCATCGGTCAACAGCGCCACTTCTTGCCCGAGCAAGTTGAATACCGACAGTCGGACATAAGCAGCATCGGACAAATGGTATTCAATTGTTGTGGAGAAAGAGAAAGGGTTGGGATATGCTCGTGAAGAACTCACTACGGGTTTTTGAACCTCTTCGGAAGAAACCAAGTAGCAGGGACACATTTTGTGGACGAAGATATCTGCCGTTCCAAAAGCGGTGAGCGGGAAAGCATTGGCGCTGGGGTCGAAATCAACCGTGCCAAAGAAATAACCTGTCGAATAAATACAGCCGGAGGCATCTATGACGAGTGAATAAGACCGTTCTGCAGAAGGCCCGCTTAGATGTTTCACCCTGATAAAATTACCGGCGGCATCTAATTTCGTTACAAATATGTCCTCGCTGAGCGCATTGGATGTGAGGTTGAAGACTCCCGGACCGGGGTCAAAATCAACGGTAGAATAAAAACTGCCAGTGGCATAAACGCCTCCAAGCGGGGCAATAGCAAGCGACAACCCTTTGTCAAATGCGGAGGGGCCTCCCATGCCCTTGGCCCAAACAAAATTGCCAGCGGCATCTAATTTAGAAATAAATATGTCATCCACTCCGAGACCTCCCACAGAGGCAAGAGTATACACCCCTACACCGGGGTCGAAATCGGCGGTTCCAGAAAATATTCCTGTCGTATAAACAGAACCCGATGCGTCTGTGACAATCGAATATGCGACATCTTTTGAGGCGCCGCCCATTTGTTTGGCCCAAAGGAAATTGCCAGCGGCATCTAATTTGAGCACAAAAATGTCTGTGCTGCCAACAGACGTGAGGTTGAAAGCCCCCGCGCCGGGGTCGAAATCAACAGTGCCTTCAAACCATCCCGCTGCGTACATGTCCCCGGAGCCGTCGAAAGTGATGGAGAAAACACTTCCGTAAGGCCCCGCCCCGCTCAGGTGTTTCACCCATGCAAAATTGCCGGAAGCATCTAATTTTGAAATAAAGGCATCTTCATTTCCAAGAGAAGTAAGACTGGCGGTGCCAGGCCCCGGGTCGAAATCGGCGGTTCCCGAAAATCTTCCCGCCGTATAAACATTCCCCGATACATCAATAGCGATAGCAAAACCATCCGCGATACCACTCCCGCCGAATTGTTTGGCCCAAACAAAATTGCCGGAGGCATCTAATTTTGACACAAAGACATCATTGGTGCCAATAAGATTGAACACGCCCGCACCCGGGTCGAAATCAACCGTGCCCGAAAATTGGCCAGCGGTATAAACGTTTCCTAAAGCATCTACTGCAATGGCATTGCCGTAATCGTTGGATGAACCACCCATTTGCTTCGCCCAAACAAAATTGCCTGCGGCATCCAATTTGGAAATAAAAATATCACCCATTCCTGCGGAAACGAGATTGAAAACACCCGTGCCCGGGTCAAAATCGGCGTTGCCGCTAAAAGTCCCCACGGTATAAACGTTTCCCCAAGAATCAACTCCTATTGATCGCCCTTCCTCTCCTGCGGTGCCGCCGATATTCCTCGCCCACACTAAGCAATCATCCTCTGCCGGGAAGCATTGCACCTCCACCTCGAACGAACAGGTTTTTATATTCCCACTCATGTCTGTCGCTGTGTAAGTAACTGTAGAGGTGCCTTGCGAGAAAGTTGTTCCACTGGCATCCGGGCTGCCCGCACCTGTGGTGGCACCTGAAATAGCATACATGACGTCCAGCATAGGGCAATTGTCTGATGCCATAGAGGATATGCCGTTGATTTGTGCCACACAAACTCCGTTCGCATCCAAAGCGCCCACATACGACATGCTTAGAGGGCAATCCAACACTGGCGGCTCTGTATCAATAATTGTCATCGTAAAAACACAAGGCTGGCTTTTATTGCCACAGAAATCTTCCGCCTCACATTGTATGAAGTGAGCGCCTTTTACGAATTGGGCAGGAAGGGTCAATGGCATAATTGTCCCAAATGGGTCTCCCCAAATACATGTTATTGTGGGCATCGGGTCGCAATTGTCCGTCGCCATGATTGGCATCATGCTGGTAAAATCATAATAGCATTGGCCTGAACTGGTGCTTAGGGTGACGCTCGGCGGGCAATTTGTAATGACTGGCGGAACTGATTCCGAAAAAGAAACGCTTTGGCAGATGCTCGCGCTACAGCCACTCCAAGTCACGGTGAGGCAAACGTTGAAGCTGTCGCATTTGCTGAACTGGTGTGTAGGGCTTTGCAGAGTAGAAGTATTGTTTGGCCCACTCATTGGGTCATCAAAATTCCATGAATAGCTAATTGGGTTTGGACCGGTGGATTGATTCGTGAATTGAAAATTGCCGCAGTTGCCGATGGATTGAATCGTGAAAGCAGCGGTGGCGATGGTAACATTAAATTGCTCTTGGTCGAAGCAGCCCGGTCCGTTTTGGTCGAACGCGTATAACGTAAGCGAAGAAGTAATCACAGCACCCGGGTTGTATTGAGTGCCCGTCCCGTTCGGGCCGGTAAAATACGCAGCATTAGGCGTGAGGTTGGAGCCTGTAATAGGTGGCAAGGTGTAAGAATTGCAAACCGTAATGTCGGCTAATGGATTGATATTTGGCGGCGGGGAAGCAGGAGAAGTAGGCGGCACAGTGCATCCGCCATTGCCATACATGTTAGAAAGGGGGAGATAGTAGTCGCCGTTGGTACCGGAAAGGCCGCCCGTATTGTATATGATGGACTGATTACAACCGCCAGCGATGGAGAAGTTTGTGGTGCTGGGGCCGCTAGCCCCCCCGTTGACGAACGCGCCGGCACTGCGTGTGCAGGCACTCGAAATGACATAGACACACTCGCCATTTCCACATAAAGAAGAAAATAAGTATTGAACGGAGGAGCCTGCACTTGTTTGCAGCACCACGATAGCATTGGCAGGGATGTTTACTCCCGGCCCGACGGCTATGACGTTGGGGCATCCCCCAATAAATGCGGTATTCCCCGGCATGAGGCCACAAGGAGTAGGGTCGGCTGGCCAGTTGCCGTTGTTGATATTGATGTCGTTGTTGACCTGCCCAAGTATGTTGTTGGCGGAGCTATAGTCCAGTTGCAAATCCGCAGTGTTGAATCCGCCGCCGGAATGGATGATGATGAACTCGTTAAACTGCTCTTGGCCGCAAGCATCAACGAGAATAGCTTCCACCTTGGGGCATTGGGCTTTCATGGGTGTGACAGAAAAAGCGAGCAGGAAAATCTGAATGGCAAGTGCAAAAGCCGATGGGTAGTTGTGGTAGGGTGCTTTCATAAAATGGCAATTAAAACTCTTGAGTCAATCCCCGTTCTCCGTTTGGAAAAAAGGGCGTTCAAAAGTAGTATATTTCTTTATTCGCGCTCACAATTGACCGAAAATTTTACTCTTCATTCCATTTTGCTCATTTTCATTGTTTTAAAAATCACATGAGCCGCCCCAAGCTTTTGGAACGGCTCATGTGGTTTATGCGCGTGACCGGTATGCTTACTTTCCTCCCGTCCCCTTTTTCTTCTCTTCCTGAAATTTCATCACCATCTCCATTACCTCCGAGAGTTGTTCGGCACCAATGCGTTTGGAGAGTATTTCGTGTTTGCGGTCGAGGATAAAAATTTGCGGGGTCGTCTGCACGTCGTAGAGTGATTTGTAACGGCTGCGCAGATAAGGGTCGGTAAAAGTCATGAATAAATCATCGCTGAATTCCTTCTCTTCCACACCTTTCCAACATTGGTCGTTCACCTTTTCAAGGGTGTTGGAGTCCTCTTTTGCCGTGACGACTGCCGTGCAGACCGAAAATACCTTCACGCCTCGGCTCTTGAATTTTTGTGCAAACTCGACGATATGAGGCGCTGCCTTTTTGCAATGCCCGCAATCGGGTGCCCAGAAAAACAAAACGGTGTAATCGGCGTCCACGTCCCAGAGGCTGTGCGGCTTGTTGTTGCGGTCCATGACGGTGAAATTGGGCGCGATTTTGCCGATGAGTATGGGTTCCAGCCGGCTGGCGTTGTCGCATATTTTCTCAACGTCCTCTTTTTTCGTCCAGTCGGCTTGGCCGGAGCAATAATACTTCTTGGCAATGTGGACATAGCAAGCATCAAAACCGACAAGGTTGGATTTGGCGTAGTGGTTGAGGAAATGGATGAGATAGAACTTGTAGTTTTCCTTGGAGTCTTTCATTTTCTCCATCAGGATATCTATCGCCAAATTGATGCTGTCGGGGTGCTGGGGCACCATTTTGTTCACATATTGTTCCAAGCGGGGGTGTAGCACGGGACTGCGCAGCAAACATGGGTCGGCAAGGTCAATGTTGTCAAAAAAATGCGCTCGGTACCAGTAGTACCTTTTGCGTTGCAGTTCCTGTGGGTCGTTGTCCGTGAATTCGGGCAACTCTGGCTCTATGCTCGATTTCACGATTTTGGCAGAAATGGAAGAGGGGTTTTTCGCTATCAGGTCTGACTGATATTTTTTCACCGCCTTATCCAATTCTGTCAATTTCGCAGCCAGACGGGTGGAGTCGGCCACGTTGCCGTTGGTGCGGCTAATCTGTGCGCGCAAACTGTCGGCATCGGGTCGCATTTTGTTGAGGAACCGCAAATAGTCATAGAACACCTCGTTGTCCTTCGAGCCATTTACTTTCATTTTCGTGACGGCATCCTTTGCGTCGGTGGTAAGCGAAAAATCTTGGTCGTCGGAAGGAATCAAGACTTGAATGAAGGAATTGTCGGGCTTCAGGACGAGCAAATAAACCCCGCAAGGCAGCAAAGTGTCGGCTTGAAATGTAAACCACCCGTCGGTCCCCACCTCTATGGTGTCCTTCACATATTGCTTCTCGCCATAGTGAAAGCCAAGCGTGAGAATTTTTTCCGGGTAGTTGTCAAGCTTGACGCGGATTTTGTAGCCTCCGCCATTTGCCCAAAGTGTTGAAGATGAAATGAATGCAAGAAAGAGAATAATGAAAATGCGTTTCATCCGAAAATGTATTTTGAAATCGGTAGTTTTGTTAGGCGCTCGACCCAGCGAGATGCTTGAACTGAAAAAGGTGCGAGCGGACAGCCTGAATGACGCGCAAATATCCTCCGACGCGGTAAGGGTGAGTGGGCTTTTTGGAAATGTTAACATGGAGTAGGGAAGCCGTCACAAATCATACTGTTTGATTTTTCGATAAAGCGTTCGCTCACTGATTTTGAGTTCTTCGGCCGCTTCTTTCCGGCGGCCTTTATATTTGGCGAGGGCACGTTTGATGGCCTCTTTTTCAATTTCGTCCATGGCGAGGGGAGCATCCTCGATGTCGCTTTTGTCATAGGCGCTGGCCCCCGATATTCTGCCAGATTCGATGATGATGGGTGTCACGCGCTCTTGGTCGAGGGGCTGGTAGATAGCCGCTGGCTCGTCGCGGTCGTTGCCTTGCGGGTAACTGATGGTTGGGTAAGAGGAAGGCAACTGCCGCATTGTGCTCAAATCAGGCATCCTGAGGTTGTTGCTTTTCACAAGTTCGAAGAACATCGTCTTCAAGTCGTTGAGGTCGTTTTTCATGTCGAAAAGCACCTTGTAAAGTAGGTCGCGTTCTTGAAAATCGCCCCCGTGCGTGGCCGAAAATCCGTTGCCTTGAGAAGGCACGGGCAAGTTGCGGGCAAACAGCTGGGGCATGGTGCGCAACAGTGCCTCTGCGGTGACGAGGCGCTCCTCCGAGAGCACGGACAGTTGTTCCGCCACGTTTTTCAACTCGCGCACATTGCCCGGCCAGCGGTAATTCTGCAACACCTGCTCGGCGCGCTCGTCGAGGCGGATGGATTGCATTCGGTATTTTTCGGCAAAATCGTAAGCGAATTTGCGGAACAGCACAGGGATGTCGTCGCGTCGGTCTTGCAGCGACGGCACTTTGATGGGCACCGTGCTGAGGCGATAGTAGAGGTCTTCGCGGAATTTGCCTTTGCGGACGCGCTCTTGCAAATCCACATTGGTGGCAGCAATGACGCGCACGTCGGTTTTCAGCACCTTGCTCGCGCCGACACGGATGAACTCGCCCGATTCGAGCACCCGCAAGAGGTATGCCTGCGTGTCGAGCGGCATCTCGCTGATTTCGTCGAGAAAAATCGTGCCGCCGTTCACCGTCTCGAAATAGCCTTTGCGGTCGCTCACAGCGCCGGTGAACGAGCCTTTTTCGTGACCGAAGAGTTCGGAATTTATCGTGCCTTCAGGTATCGCGCCGCAGTTGATGGCGATGAATTCGCTGTGCTTACGCGCTGAGAGAGAGTGAATTATCTTGGAAAAAACTTCTTTACCCACGCCGCTCTCGCCGATGATGAGCACGGTGAGGTCGGTCGGCGCGACGCGGACGGCCGTTTCGAGCGCGGCATCGAGTAAGTGCGAGGTGCCGACGATGCCAAAACGGGATTTTATGGATTGGAGGTTGTTAGCCACTTTTCTTGGTTAAAATTTCTTCTAAATCGGTGATGAATTTTGGAATGTGTTTTTGAATAATCTCCCAAATCTCCTCAGCGTCAACTCCGAAATAGTCATGCGCCACAATGTTTCACAAACCTTTAATTTTTGACCACGCGATTTTGGGATTTGCGGAAATGACCGGCTCGCTTATTTTGGTGACGGTTTCTCCGATGACCAAAAAATTCATCAAAGTCGCATCGAAGGATTTGGCATCACCGTAGAAGTCGTCCGCGCTGTTGAAACCTTTGGAATAGCGGAGGATTTTCTCGGCGGCATCTTTCATCGCCAGCAGGTTTGCTTCGTCTTTTTCAGACATAAATCGCCGATTGAAGGATTTGATTTCTATAATAAGGCTTCAAATATTTTTCCCGGCAGATGTCCACTTCTTTGCCGAACTCGCGCATTATCAATTCTTTGAGCGACGATTTGATTTCAGTCAAATTTTCGGTTTGCGGCAAAAATTCGAGTATGATGTCGATATCACTGTCGTCCGTTTCCTCGCCTCTCGCGTAGGAGCCGAAAATGCCGATTTTTGAAACCCGGTACTTCTTTTCGAGTTCCTTTTTCTCTTTGGCAAGGAAGGTGAGGATGTCAGATTTGGTGATTTTTTTGTGTTTCATTTTATGTGCTTCAAAGGTTTTTTCTTCTTAGGGTCTTCTTGCTCGTAAATATGATATCGCCACCCAATTTCTAAATACCGCTCCCAATGACTTCTTGATGATTTTGAACGCTCTAATTTTTTCTCATCTACCTTGAGGCCAACTCTTGAAGTATTGGTGATTTTAATTGTCTTCTCGTAGTTTATTGAGGAGAAGAGCAGCTTGATTTCTTTCCCTTTTTCAAAGTCTTTGATTTCACTCAAAATAGCCATCAATGTCTTAAATGGCCCGTCAATAGGCATGGAGTTTTGCCATCGGATGCCCCGAATTAAAACACCTCCCCAAAAGTCTTCTCCTTCAATGGAAACGTCAAAACCACTCCCTGAATCATGCAGACGAAAACTTCCAGTTGGGTATGAGTTATGAAAATGGGCGTATGGGTCAAAATTCTCTTCTTTGTTGTTCAAATAAAATTCCACTTCAACAATTTTAAATTCCACATCGCCAACCTTTATCATGCCGTGCCATAGAAACAACTTTGCCAACTCATCGAACAAATCATCAAGCGATGTCGTGGGCTCTTGAAGGCTCTTGATTGTTCTTTCCACCAAATTTTGGAACTCACTTTTCTCCATATTTACGCTCGATTAAATTGAAAATCAATCAGTTTTTGAAGTAACGCCAACTTTCAGTTGGCCACCAACCGGAAGGTTGGCGTTACACGATTTCCCCCAATAACGTCGCGCTCGTCGCATCCTTCACCCGCACCATGACATAGTCGCCGGGTTTCAAACCTTCTTTTTTCGGGAACACGACCATTTTGTTCTGGGTGTTGCGCCCGCAAAAGTCGAGGTCGGATTTGCGGGAATTTCCTTCTACCAAAACCTTGAACGTCTTGCCGATATCGGCCTGATTGTGGCGCAGCGACACGGCGTTTTGCAAGCGGATGATTTCTTGCAAGCGGCGTTTCTTCACTTCCTCCGGGATGTCGTCAGTGTACTTGCGGGCGGCGAGCGTGCCGGGGCGTTCGGAGTAGAAAAACATATAAGACATCGAGAAGTTCGCCCACTCCACGATGCTGAGCGTATCCTGATGTTCCTCCTCCGTCTCGGAGCAAAAGCCCGTGATGATGTCGCTCGAAACGGCGGCATCGGGCAGAATGGCGCGAATGGCTCGGATGCGGTCTTCGTACCACGGGCGGTCGTAGGTGCGGTTCATCATTTCGAGCACGCGGCTGTTGCCCGACTGCACCGGCAGGTGGATGTACTTGCAGATGTTTTCGTATTTCGCCATGATGTGCAGTACCTCGTCGGTCATGTCTTTCGGGTGGCTGGTGCTGAAGCGGACGCGCAGGTTCGGGTGAACTAAAGCCGTCATTTCCAGCAAGTTGGCGAAGTTGACGCGCTCGCCGGTTTCGGGATTTTCCCACTTATAGGAGTCCACGTTTTGCCCCAGCAGTGTGACTTCGCGGTAGCCGTTTTCAAACAAATTCGTCGCTTCGGCCACGATGCTGAAGGGGTCGCGCGAACGCTCGCGCCCGCGTGTGAACGGCACGACGCAGAACGAACACATATTGTCGCAGCCGCGCATGATGCTGATGAAGGCCGTGATGCCGTTCGATTCGAGGCGCACGGGGCTGATGTCGGCGTAGGTTTCTTCGCGGCTGAGCAGGACGTTGACCATGCGGTTGCCGTCTTCCGCACCGCCGATGAGGTTGGGCAGGTCGCGGTAAGCGTCGGGGCCGACCACGATGTCCACGAGTTTTTCTTCTTCCAAAAACTTCTTTTTCAGCCGTTCGGCCATGCAGCCCAACACGCCGACCACCGTGCCGGGGCGTTGATTCTTGATCGTTTCAAAAAAACGAAGGCGTTTGCGCACGGTGTCTTCGGCTTTCTCGCGGATGGAGCAAGTGTTTATCAAAATCAGGTCGCTCTCCTCCACGTTGCGGGTGGGGGAGTAGCCGACTTCGTTGAGAATTGAGGCTACGATTTCGGAGTCGCTGAAATTCATCTGGCAGCCGTAACTCTCGATGTAAAAGCGTTTTCCACCCAGTGCGAGCGTCTCTTGCCAATGTTCTTTGAAAAGGACGCTGCCTTGCTTCGACTCATCCATCGTTTTGATGCCTTCCAATGTCGGGTTGCTGTCGTACATAACGGTACGCCGGAATGATGTTCCGGCATTTTACAGGTTTAAGCCGGAATAGCGTTCCGGCGTACAGTGAGGCCGCAAAGGTAGGGTTTTTGCGAATGAAAAATGACAAAATGTCAGATGCGCAAAAACGAAACAGCCTGCCTTGCGTAAGCAAAACAGGCTGTGTGTGGGTGGGTTTGAAAAGACCTAAATGACCACCAACAAGACTTTGATGGTGATTTTCAACACCTCTCCGACGATTTCGTCAAATTTTGCTTTGGAAATGGCCACCTCGGACAGCAACTCAATCTTCATTTGAGCATAGCGGCCTTTCATCAGGAATTCAAAATCTTCCTTGCTGATTTTCTCATCCGCCAACATCTCGGCGTAACGGGCGGCATCTTCTTTTAGGCTTTGGTGCAATCGGGCGGCAGCCTCTTCATACTGGCCTCTGCGTCTTTTGACAAATTCACTCACTACACCCACTACTTGATTGTCCAAGTTGTCGAGTGCATCTTTGATACTTTTTGATTTTGATTTACTAGCCATTGTTCAATTTTTTTGATGGAACGGAAGTGTGGAGGCAATCACGCGCAAGGTTATTTTCTCTTGGCCATTTCTGCTTTTTTGATGGCATCGAGGCTTTTTCCGACTTGCCCCACCGCTTCCTTCACATAGTCCTTGTCGAGGATTCCTTTTTCTTTCCAACGGTTGAAAAACGGCGCGGCCAACTCATCGTTGAGTACTTGCCAAGACTTTGCGATTTCCGTGTTTTTCTTCTGACCGGCGGCATGGCTGGCAGCGCCGCTCAAATCGCTCAGGAGTTTCGTGACGGAGTCGGCGTGTTTGCCATAAGGCTCTATGGCTTTGCCCATCAATTGGGTGAGTTGCCCGCCGATGTTGGTGATGTTGTCAAGGCCGATTTGGTCGAAACGCGCCGCACAGGATTGCATGGTGCTTGTCACGCTGAACAAAACAAGGCCGAAGGAAAGCAACAAGGCGTTTGGCTTCAAAGAGCGCAGAAAAGTTCTCATAATTAGTGTTTTTTCAATTGTGAAAGTGATGCACAAATGAACGATGAAAGTAGATGCTTTTGCCTATGTGCCTTCCGAAATTTTTTCCAAGGCGTGTTCAATCAATTGACGCACCGTACGCTCTGGATTGCGGCTGAATGTCCCTGAGGGGCGGTTGGCCAGTATTGCGCTCAGCGACACCGCCCGATGCCCCAATAAGTTTGCCAATCCGTAGATGCCAGCAGTCTCCATTTCAAGATTGACGATTTTTTTGCCCTGAAATTCAAATGCTTGCAACAAGTCGAGATAATTGGGCTGTCTGAGTGGCACCCTCAATCGGCGGCCTTGCGGGCCGTAAAATCCTGAATTGGTTGCAGTGATGCCGTGATGAAAACCTTGCGAAAAACAGCGCAACAAATCCGGGTTGCCCTCTGAAAAATAGGGGCTGACCGGGAAGTCCCATTGTTCGGTGGCGTGTTCTCTCAAGGCGGCCACCAATGGGTGGTTTTGCATGGCTGGCGCTTGATAAAACTGCATCAGCCCGTCCAGCCCCAAACCTCCCGACGATGCGACCCATGAATCAACGGGTACTTCTTCTTGCAAACTGCCAGCCGTGCCGATTCTGATAAAAGTGAGTGATGTGGGCTGAGGCTTGGGCACACGGTTCTCCAAGTCAATGTTGGACAAGGCGTCCAATTCGTTCAGCACTATGTCCACATTGTCGGTGCCTATGCCTGTGCTGACCACCGAAAGGCGCTGTTTGCCGAGCCATCCGGTGTGGGTCACGAACTCGCGCTTGCGGGCGCGGTGTTCCACGCGGTCGAAATAGCGACTCACTTTGGCCACCCGTTCCGGGTCGCCGACGGTGATGACGAGCGGCGCTACCTGCTCGGGGTGCAGATGCAGGTGATAGATGCTGCCGTCGCGGTTGAGGATGAGTTCGGAGGATTTCATGCGTTAAATGTACGCACTCAAAGTATAAACGGCTGGAAGGTTGCCCCTTCCAGCCGTCTTGTGGTCGTTGAAATTTCGACTTCAGTCTCTGATGCGCGTGTGAAAAACGCCATTGGAAAAAACGATGCTGTCGGGGGCGTTCAAAGCGCCCGGTAAGTCCTTGCGCCGCCAGAGAATCATGTTGAATTTCCCTTTGATTTCCGTCGTGTTCTCATTGTAGTCGGTTATCTCCAAATAGCTGGTTGAGTCGTTATCGGCAATCTTGTAGAAATCGTAAAGCTCGTCGTCGTAGCCGTTCGCGTACAAAGCCCCAACCAATGAATCATCGGGTGGTTGATTGCTCGTAAGCGTCAACTTGTATATCCCAATTTCAGTTGGAACTTTGTAAAAGCCAAGTGTTTCTAACCATATACCTTGTTCATCAAATGCGTGAACGATGATTTCAATTTTTGATTCCGCAAAATTGCTCTTAGGTGCTTTGATCTTTCCACTCCAATTGCTGCCGTTTTTTAAAGCCGAAGTTTCACCCCAGTATAGGCTGCCCTCTTCTTTATCACAAGAAAAGAGCGTAAGAGTAATGACGAGAAAAGCGGCATAAGTTTTTGTGTGTAACATGGCTTCTATGGGGTTTAGTGAACGATGGTTACCTTTTTCACTTCGGTGTTGTCTCCTGAGGTTACTCTAATCAGGTAAGTGCCGGTCGGCAAATCAGATGTTTTTATTGATACTTCAACCCTCTCATTGAATTTTGTCTTTAGTGAGGTACTGCTGAAAACTTGACCAATTAAATTGAGCAGTTCGATGGTCGCCAGACTGCTTTCTTTAGCGTTCAGCACCACGTTTACCTCTTTGTCAGCAGGATTGGGTTGTGCTTGAAATGAAAAAGCATCTTTCAACGTCTCCTTTGTTTGAAGCGGTTTGGTGTAAAGACACTCTGGGGTGTCTTCTATGATAAACACTGAGAAATAGGCGAACACTACTTGCTGATAGGCAGATGTGACTGTGACTCGAATAAACACAACATCGCCGGGTTGTTTACTGGAGAGGTCTAAAGTCAGAACATGAGTAGTGCTCAAAATGGGGCTGAAAGTGTACCCGTTGATGGCAGTTTGCCATGCATAGGTATAAGGGCCGGGGCCGCCGCCGTTTGCTATTGCAACAAATATGGCAGGGTCAATAATTTTTGACATACAGACTTGGCTCTCACCATAAATATAAGCGCTCATGTCCTCTGATATTCGGTAGCCCGACACCGTGCAAGCCATAGCGCGGAGCCAAGCGGCATTGTCCCGAGTAGCCGTACCTAAATCATGCCCGTGATAGTTCACGCTTGGATTGGAAAAATAGGATATTCTATCCTTCTTCTTGGGAATACCAGCTTCCATGACCGTATATCTGTCCCTGCCGCCACACCTGAACCAATGCGGCTGCTCAAAGCTGACAGGTTCGCAGGCCCCATTGCTGTTGCCAGTACTGTGCTTGCAACCAAACTGATGTGCCAATTCATGCGTAAATGTCTTCCATGGGCCAGCTGCGTCTATTTGTACGATGGAAAACGAACCGCCTACGGAAGGTCCGCAAGAAGGGGTAAGTCCTAAAGCGTTGTCGCAATCTCCGTCGGTCAATAGCACCACGCAGTCGGCGTTCAATGCATCGCGCCTTGCATGAGCTAGAGAAGTAGAGGCAGTTAATTCTTCAAGATCAAAACCAATTGAGTTGCTTTCGACAAAACCCGGCAAAAGCTCATGCCCTGCCAAGAAAAATGTCAATGCTTGGTGGTATATTTGGCTATTGCGAAGAATATGATTTGCTTGCGCAATAAAGCCCTTTACTCCAAGGTCTATATTTTCAGCTTTGCTAAGTGCTGCACTGGTGTAAAGCACCAAAACCTTCACATCACAATTGCTACTTCGGTCTTGCGTTGGGGGTTGATTATCATGCTCATCTTCATCGTTGGGCGCTTGCATGCCGCAAATCGGCGCCACCCCGTCATCTTCGTACTCAACCAGCACATATTGTCCATCGCCAATTGAATGTAGAGAGTATGCGCCTGTTTCGGTTGTAAAATGCCCTAAGAGGTCTCCATCTTGAATGATGAAAGAGGCGTAGCCATAACCCCAATGGTCGGGCGAGACTAGAGATTCGCCAAACCAGGCCATGTTTCCGTTGGGCTCGGCTTCCACGAACTTTGCTTTGTAAGAGTGGATGGTGTCATTGCCGGGCACTTTGATTTTCAAGTAACCGTCGGCTGCTTGCTGCATGAAGTCCAGGTCTTCGACAATCCACAGTGCATCGGCGTAATCGCCGGATTCCAGTTTCTCAAATGAAACTAACTTGCTGCCGGTCAAGTCTGTTTTCGTCAGGTCAGACATTTGGAACAGGGTTGTCTGGGCTGTTGTCAAAGCGCTGGAAACCAGCAGTGGTAGTAAAGTCGCTAACAGGCGAGTCTGAAATTTCGGGGGGGGGGGGACAAGCTGTGTTTTTCATAAATCGGAAAAATTGAATTTTGTGAAAAATATTGAGTGAGGAATTTGCTTCGATGCGGCATTAAACATTAGGATGCTTTAAAGATATGTACGGTTGCTTTGTTCAAAAAAGGCTTTCCTGGATTTTAACATTCGCTTTTTCTCAACTCGTTCTGAGTCAACTTTTGTTTTTCGCCTCAGCCAAAAATCACCTCTTATTTTCACATTCTACCAAAAAGGAAAAAGACCTTTGCCCTCTCAAGCTCCAATAACCTCAATGACGAATTGCGCAATGACAAAAGAACAAATCGCCGAACGCTTCCGCACCTTGCAGGACGACATCTGCCGCCAACTCGAATCCGCCGAAGGCGGGGGCGGCAAGTTTTTGGAAGACAACTGGCTCCGCCCAGAGGGTGGGGGAGGGCGTAGCCGGGTCATCGAAGGAAAAATCATTGAGAAAGGCGGAGTCATGTTTAGCGCGGTGCATGGGCCGCTGCCCGAGGCTGTGGCAAAGAGTATGCAATTACCCCCAACCGATTTTTTTGCGACGGGCGTGAGCATCGTGCTGCATCCGCACAGCCCGATGGCGCCTATCATCCATAAAAATGTGCGCTATTTCGAGACTGGCACCGGGCGATGGTGGTTTGGTGGGGGCATTGACCTGACGCCACATTATATTGTGGAGGACGATGCCCGGTTTTTTCACCAGCAACTAAAAAATACTTGCGACCGCTTTCATCCCGCGTTCTACCCTGATTTTAAGCAGCAGGCCGATGACTATTTTTTTCTGAAACATCGCCAAGAAACGCGCGGGGTGGGCGGCATTTTTTTCGACTACTTGGATGAAAAATGCGGTCTTTCGCAGGATAAACTTTTCGAGTTTGCGGTGGCGGTGGGCGAAACGTTTGCCCCGACGTACACGGAATTGTTGCGTCGGGCACAAAATCGTCCGTGGGGCGAGCGCGAAAAACGCTGGCAAATGCTTCGACGCGGTCGCTATGTGGAATTCAATTTGGTGTGGGACAGGGGCACAAAATTCGGCCTCGAAACCAACGGTCGGGTAGAGTCCATCCTGATGAGCATGCCGCCGGTGGCACATTGGGCGTACAATTTCAAACCAGAGCCGGGCAGCCCTGAGGCTGCGACGTTGAACCTGCTCAAGAAAGGCATTGATTGGTTGTGAGCAGGATTTACGCCTTGCGCTGCCATGAGCATCTGATAAATCCGAGAGAATCAAGGTATAAAAGACAAGACGCTCCCGCCCTGTCATACATTTGCACAAAGTGATTTTGCCCATGAAAAAGAAAAACGACAATTCGCTTCAAGAGGCCATGCAGGATATGCTCAGGGAATTTCGCCTGAAGCCGCAGCTGGACGAGACGCGCGTGAAAATGCTTTGGGAAAAACTCATGGGCAAGACGATTGCGACTTACACTTCCAATATATCCGTGCGCAAAAACGTACTGCACCTCACCATCCTTTCCGCACCACTCAAGCACGAGCTGTCTTACTCGAAGGACAAAATCAAAAGCCTGCTCAACGAAGAAATGGGGGAGGAGTATATCAAGGATGTGGTGATACGGTAGGGATGGTTGCGTACTTTAAGTTATCGTAAAGTCTCGCATCTTCATGCTCGATAGCCTGTCAGCCGCCCGAATTTTGCGCTCGAACATGAGACCCGGCGAACGCATCATCCCTTTCTCGAGAAAAGACAAACGCCTGATAGCAAGCAAATTGCGGGCGAAACTACTCTGGATGGGGTTGTATGTCCTTTCTGTTGCAGTGCTGATGGTCGCATTCTGGGTTTCGTGTTTGCAGTCTTCCCTTTGGGTTTTGGCAGTCATATTCACGCTCTGTCTTGTGTTGGCAAGCACCTTTTTTTTACTCGAAAAACACCCTCGACTTGCGCTGCGATTGTTCCGCGACTTGGATGCTGGCAAAAAACGTGTGATATTCGGGAAGGTGGAAAAGGTTCATTTCAAACAGGAGGGGGCGCGCCCACTTGAACAGATTTACGAAATCGGGGCGTATCGCTTTGAGTTGGGAGAACTATCACCTGTGTTGAAAAAATTTCGGCAGGTGATGCCGGGGCAAGTGGTCGAAGTGCACCAGTGCCTTCATTCAGGCCTCATCTTGCAGTTGGAAGTGTTGGGCGAGTAAAACAGATGCCCCGCCCCGATGCGTGCGGGGCGGGGCAAGTCGCATAAAGCCGGAGTGCGTTACTCAACCTTCCTCACCTTCTTCCCCCTCCTCTTCCCCTTCGTTTTCTTCCTCTATTTCATCCTCCTCTGCCTCTTCTTCGCTTTCCGTTTCTTCTTCCTCCGGCTCATCTTCGTTGAGCAGCGCGGTGGTGGTTTCGGCAGAAGTCTCGTCGGAGCTCAGGCCGATTTCTTGCACATCGAGTGTTTCTTCAAATTGCATGGTGTGGCGATTTTTAATGTTTGAAAATGGTGAACTTGCCACACAAAGGAAGATTCTAAACGAGTGTCGTCGAAGAAAGGGGCAGCTAAGTTGTCATTAAGAAAAAGGTGCTTCGGTTCACTCAAAATTTACCTGTGCTTTTCGCAAAATTTTTCTCATAAGCCATTTCGCATTCTTAGCCGAAAAGACTGGTTCGACCTTGTATTATTCCTCTTCCTCTTCTTCCTCGTAGCCCATTTCTTCTTCTTCATCGTCGAATAAGTCGTCGTCGAATTCATCTTCTTCTCCCATGTCGAAGTCTTCGTCGTCTTCCGAAAAACCCTCAAAATCATCCTCATCGTAGTCGTCCATAAACTCCTCGTCGTCTTCGCCCTCTTCGTAAGGCTCTTCAAGTTCATCGTCGTCGTATTCTGCGGAAAAACTGGATGGTTGGGGCTGTAAAGAGAGGCTTGTCAAGGAGCCTTCTTCGGTTTGAAAAAGTGGCAGGGTTTGCATAGCAGATAAGGATTTTAAGTAGATGATGTGATGGGTGGCAATATCGAAGCACAAAGAAAAGAGATGGGAGAAATTTTTGTCCCAGATTTTTTCACTTGAATTGTATCGCCTTCACGGGTGCGATTTTCGACACCAAAAACGAAGGCAATATCAGAAAGAGCAGCGTGACCGCCAAGGTGCCTACATTTACCCCCAACACCGCCAACCAATTGATTTTCACTGGTGCATAAGAAAGATAGTAATCGGCTTCGTTGAGGGTGATGAAACGAAATTTTTCTTGCAGATAACAAAATCCAAGTCCCAGCAAATTGCCCCAGAACATCCCCGTCAAAGTGATGACTGCGGCGTAATACAGGAAAATGCGCCGAATGCGGCGGTTGGTTTCGCCCAGCGCCTTCAAGACACCAATCATGGTGGTGCGTTCCAGCACCAGCACCAACAGCGCGGTGACCATGTTGATAATCGCCACCGCAAGCATGAGTCCCAGAATAACCACCTCGTTCAAATCCTGCAATTGCAACCATTCGAAGATGGCGGGGAACTTGGAGCGGATGCTAACGCAAAGCAAGTCGGGTGGCAGCACCTCTGAATAGATGTATTCATTGTAAAGGTCGAGGTCGCGCAAGTCGTCGAGCCAGATTTCAAAGCCCGCCACTTGCCCCTCCGTCCAGCCGAGCAGTTCCTGTGTTTGGCGGATGTCGCAGATGGCAAATTTTCGGTCATACTCTTCCAAGCCTGTTTTGTAGATGCCGCATATTTGAAAGCGGCGGCGCAGCTGTTCGCCTCCTTTCACAAAATGGACGATGAATCGGTCGCCCACGCCTACCTGCAATCGGTCTGCGGTTTGTCTGCTGATGATGATGTCGCGCGAGACCGTGTCGCCCAAAGCAATCGGTTGGCCTTCCTGCAAGTAAGGCATCAAGTTGTTCCAGTCAAAATCTTGCCCGATGCCTTTGAGGATGATGCCTTCCATCGCCGTTTTTGTGCGGATGATGCCGGGCTTGTGGGCAAATGCCTGAATGTGGCGAATGCCGCCACGCGAACGTTTCTCCACTTCGCGGCCCATTGGCATTCCCCAGACCTGCGCCTCCTCGAAATAATCTATGCTCCTGACCGTGTCTAACGACGGATAAAAATCTTGGTCGCGCTCGATGGGTATTGGCTCAAAAGAAAGCGAGTAGGCCGTGTCGGAAATATGGATGTGTCCCCAGAACTCAAAAATCTTTCGGCTGATTTCGTGTTTGAACCCCGCGATAAGCGCCGTTGCCGCTATCATCACGGCCACGCTAAGCGCCACCGCCGCCTGTGCGATGCGTATGATGACACGGGAGAAATTGTTTTCTCCGGAGAATGCGATGCGGCGGGCAATGAAGAAGGGAAGGTTCAAAATGCGGAGGTTGGTTGTTGGTTATCAGTGACGGGCATCGGTTTGTTAGCTCTGTTGAGGCGATAGCCCGCTTCCAAGACGAGGAGCATGGAGCGTTCGTTGGAAGCATACGGCAAGCGGGATGCTTTCGTCAACGCGAATTCCAAACGGGTAGAAAAAGAGAACCTTTTCCAAAAATACACGGTGGTTTCGACGGGCAGCACCAACACGACAGGTTGGAGGGATTTATTGGTGAAATTCAATTCTTTTTCCTCGCCAAAAATCTCTGCCTTCCCATAGTCCGATTTCGCCAAAATAACGCTTTGAAGTCCCAAGCCAGCCCCCACGTCCAGCCAGTCCGCAACCGAGTATCGAGGAATGCCTAAGGCTGAAAGGTTGAGGTTGGTGGCGATGCCGATGACCGCGCCATAAGCAAAACCATTCTCGTCAAGGACGATGACTGGCTCATCGTAGTAGCGAGAACGGAACACATTGACCTGCGTTTTCAGCCCCCATTTGCCTTTCAGCCTGTTGCTCCATGAAACGCCTCCCCCAAACCCGCCGAGCAGCACGCCGCGCCCTTTCGTGCTCGAATACCACAGAATCGGGTAGTAACCTTTCTCTGGCGCATTGATGGGGTAATACTCGTTACCGTTCAGGTGGACGCACCAAGTCTGCATCTGTGCATTGGCGGTGCACAAACAGTTGAAAACAAAGAAGATAAAAATCGAAAGTCGCTTTATCATGGGGTGAGGTTGAGGATTTCTTCTTTGAAACGTTGATTGTCAACGAGGACTTCCAAGTAGTAAATCCCGTCTTCACCCAGTTGGTAAGCGACTGTTTCTTGAGGAAGCAATGTCGCCGTTTGCAGGGTTTTTCCGTTGCGGTCGTAGAGCGTCACGTTGGCAAAGGTGGTGACAGCCGGATTCAAGGAAACTCGCACGACACCTAAACTGGGATTCGGATAAACAGAAAACGGTGGCACTTCCACCGATTCGATTTCTTTGTTGCAGTTGACAAAGGCCAGCGCAATAAGTAGAAGGAAAAATGTTTTTTGAGCCATACATCGAGTTTTTACAAGGCAAAATTAGAAGAACCTTTTAATCGAACACTTTTACGGCAAAAAAGAAAACAAGCAAAACATCTTCGTTGACTGTTCATGCAAAACCTAATTTTGCCCCTACTTTGGAAACTTTTGTTTCCGAAACAAAATTCTCCAAGCCAAAAATCACGAATTGCCGATAAACCACTCACCAATTACTATGGATTTTATCTCCGAACTCAAATGGCGCGGCCTCATCCACGACGTCACGCCCGGCATAGAAGAACACCTCAAAAGCGGCACCGTGCGCGGCTACATCGGCTTCGACCCCACCGCGCCCTCGCTCACCATCGGCAACTATGTCCAAATCATGCTGCTCACCTTCCTCCAGCGCGCTGGCCACCAGCCCGTCGCGCTCATGGGCGGCGCCACCGGGCGCATCGGCGACCCCAGCGGCAAGGACGCGGAGCGCGAACTCAAAAGCTACGACGAACTTGACCGCAACACCGCACGTCAGGTAGAGCAAATCAAACAATTGCTCGACTTCGACACCGCCAAGCCCAATCACGCGCTGCTGCTCAACAACCTCGAATTCTGGCAAAACATGACCGTGCTCGAATTTCTGCGAGACGTGGGCAAATACCTCACAGTCAATTACATGATGTCGAAAGAAAGTGTTCAGCGCAGGTTGGAGACGGGTATCTCGTTCACCGAGTTCAGTTACCAACTTTTGCAAGGCTACGACTACGTTTTGCTCCACAGACAATATGGCATCACCTTGCAAATGGGTGGTTCCGACCAGTTCGGCAACATCACCGCCGGGGTGGAACTCGGGCGCAAAATTGACGATGCCAAACTGCACGCCCTCACCACGCCTTTGCTCACCAAGGCCGACGGCACCAAGTTTGGCAAAAGCACGGCGGGCAATATCTGGCTCGACCCGAACCTGACCAGCCCCTACCGTTTTTACCAGTTTTGGCTCAACGCCGACGACCGCGACCTGCCAAAGTTCCTGCGTTATTTTTCCCTAAAATCGAAGGAGGAAATCGAGGCTTTGGAGGCTAATGCCAGCCCGCAAGAAATCAAGCGCGTTTTTGCGGAAGAAATCACCGTGCGCCTGCACGGCCAAGAAGAGTACGAATCCGTGCTCGCGGTTTCAAAACTGTTGTTCGACCCAAAAGCCGATGCCGGCACCTTGCACGGCCTCGATGCCCGCACGTTGTCGCAGGTGGCAGAAGAAATCCCCTCACCGAAAGTCGCTTTGTCCGTCGTTCAAAATGGCGCGGACATCCTCGATTTTTTGTCCGAGAAAACGGGCATCCTACCCAGCCGCAGCGAGGCCAAAAAGGCGATTCAGAACAACGCCATTTCTGTCAACAAACAGAAAATCAGCGATTTGAACACGACCGTTTCGGCGGCGGATTTGATGCACGGAAAATACATCATGGTAGAAAATGGGAAGAAGAACAAGTTTTTGGTGAGGGCGGAAAAGGATTAAGGAACGGTGCCGATCTTTGGGGGAGTCTCTTAATGACTTTTCTCGCTCACCCAACCTTCTGCCTCCATCCGCCTGTCTATCATGGCAAACCGGAGCAAGAACTGAATCACTCATTCACTCAACCCGTTTGTTATGAAGCACAAATCACACTTTACGCTTGCTTTCTTGGGTCTCGCACTAGTTGCAATACTGGGCGGCTGTCTCCGCGACGAATGCGACACCACACGCACCTACATTCGATTCGACCCGATTTACAAAACGCCCTCCGAAATCCGCGTCGGCATCAGCGCCCAAGCCCCGCGCGACCTCCGCAATCCCGGCAAAATCTACCTCCTCGGACAATATCTGTTCGTCAACGAACGCAACGAAGGCATCCACGTCATAGACAACAGCAACCCTGCCAGCCCTCAAAAACTTGCCTTTTGGAGTATCCCCGGCAACGTGGACATCGCCATCAAAGGCCAATACCTCTACGCCGACCAATATGTGGACTTGCTGGCGATTGACATCAGCGACATGCAAAACCCGCAGCTGATTTGTCGCTCGGAAGATGCGTTTCACTTGCATGGGTTCGACCCACAGCGCGGCTATGTCGTTGATTATCTGCAAACTCAAATCACTGAGGAAATCACCTGCCAAGACGCCCAATGGGGGCGGCCTTGGTTTAATCGTGCCGACGTGATTTTTATGGACGTAGCTTTTGCGGATGCCTCCGGCAACAGCTCAAACTCACTTGCCGCCGCCGGTATAGGGGGCTCATACGCTCGCTTTGGGCTGTTCAACCAATACCTATACACCATTGACAACTTCATGTTGCGCACTTGGTCGGTAGATGGTTCGTGCCCTTCGAGGATTGATTCGACTCATGTAGGTTGGAACATCGAGACCATTTTCCCGTGGAAAGACCGCCTGTTCATTGGCTCTCAGACCGGCGTTTTTATTTTCAACAACTCCAACCCGCAGCGGCCCGTGTTGGAGGCCCGCTTCGACCACGCCACTGGCTGCGACCCTGTGGTATGCGACGACGAAAATGCTTACGTCACCATCCACGCAGGTACCACTTGCAACGGCATCTTCAACCAGTTGGACGTGCTCGACATCACAAACCTGCCCGCCGTGTCGTTGCGCAAAACGTACCCGATGACCGAACCCAAAGGCTTGGCCGTCACCAACGAACACTTGTATCTCTGCGACGATGGGTTGAAAATTTTTGATAAAACAAACCCGCTCGACCTAAAATTGAAGAGCCACCTGAAAAACATCAAGACCTACGATGTCATTTCTTTGGGGGCTGGCCAATTGCTCGTCATCGGCGAGGGTGGTTTTTACCAGTTTGACGCAAGCGACCCCTCAAACCCGCGCCAGATTAGCCACATTCCGGTAATCAAATAGAAGGGCGAAACATCAACAATTTGGACTTTCCAAGTTGAAAACAAAACTTGGAAAGTCTCGCAACACAACGAGTCATGAAGATACTCCGCAACTTGCTTCTCATTCATCTTTTGTGTTTTGCTCATTCCGTCCATGCTCAATTGGCGCCAAACGAATGCTACGATATTGTGCATACGCGGAGTGGCTCCGAGTTTCGTGGACAAATCATCAATTACGCTCCGAGTGGTGACATTACAATTAAAACTTGGAATGGCCTCGTCATTGAAATACCTGCATCTACTGTGAGCCGTATCGTGCAAAAGTGCAAAGAGGAAAAACGACTGCGGAAAGACTATGATTTCAAAGAGTACGGTCTCTACAATGCCACACGACTCGGCACACTCATCGGGCAAACCTATCAAGGCTACAACACGGTTGGCTTTGCGTTGAATCACACCATCGGATGGATGTTTCATCGAATGTTGGGCGCTGGAGTCGGGTTGGGCGTAGAGTTGTTCAATGTTGACTATGCCGAACCTGCCACTTACCCCCTCTTTGCAGAAGCGCGTGGTTATTTAAAAGCAAAAAACACGACTCCTTTCTGGGCTTTTGGAGGTGGATGGGCTTTTGCAGGAAACAATTCAAACGATGGCTGGGGCTTTGTAGAGAATTGGAAGGGAGGCTGGCTCGCTAAGGCCCAGATAGGCTACCGTTTGGGCAACCATTTTACTTTGCAATGCGGTCTGAGTCTTCAAAAGAAAACCCGCAATTGGCAATCCACTTGGGGCGGCGAATGGGGGCAGGACAGAATCTTGCACAAACGCTTTGAGTTAGGATTCGGCATATTGCTATAGTCAAATACCACACGCAAGACAAATGGCCCTATTCGGAAAGAAAAATTACACGGAACAGGAACTTGTGGACGGCTGTGTCCAAAATGACCGCCGTGCTCAAGAGGCACTGTACCGCCTGTTTTTTCCAGAAATGATGCGAATGACCCGCCGCTACACCCGCGATGAAGACACGACCATCGAAATCGTGAACAACGGCTTCCTGCGTGTTTTCAAAAAAATCCACACGTTCGCCTTCAAAGGAAGCCTCGAAGGATGGGTACGACGGCTGGTGTATCACAGCATGGCCGATTATTTCCGCGACAACGCCCGATACCTGCATTTCCTCGTGTTGGAGGAACACGATAGCGCAGTGCCCGAACGGGGCCATGAGACATTTTACGAGGAAGACATCCTCCGCGCCGTTCGGGCGTTGCCACCCGTGTCGCAAGAGGTATTTCGACTCTATGCCATAGAAGGTTACTCCCATGCCGAGATTGCCGAAAACCTGGAAATCAGCGAAGGCACCTCCAAATGGCATCTGAGCACAGCCCGACAAAAACTGCGCGAGATGCTGAGCATTCAATACCCCTCTTTCAACCAACGACTAAATACTGCGACATGAAGAATAGTTTTGACCATAAACTGACCAACTTGGGCTGGAAGTCCATGCGACGCTTGCTCGACCGCGAGATGCCAGAGCAGCCTCGGCGCCGAAGGTTCGCGTGGTGGATTTTTGCGCTGCTCCTGCTCCCGCTATCGGGGGTTGGCGGATGGTGGTGGTGGTCGCAACCGACGCAAACCGAGACAACAAATCCACCAAAATCAAACAAGTCGAATCCAACAGTAACAGAACCTGTGGTAAAGGCGGCACCCTCAATAAGGGCAAAAGATTCCCCTGTAGCAGCTCGGAACGACGCGGAAGAAAGCCGCCGCGAATCCAAGCGTGATGCGCCACTCTCGCGTATCAGTCGTGTTCCGGCACTTGGCGATAGGTTGATTGTTGAGTACAACAATCAAGGCAGAGACTGGCTCGCAAACAAGGAAAGCAGCGATGCCGCAAATTCGAGCGAGCGCCTCCCCCTCAATATCCATGCAGAGGCTACCCCTGAATCACGCGGCACTTCTGATGCCGAAGCGCCGATGGAAACCCCAATGTCTGAACCCATAAGCACTATCAGCGACAACACTATCATCAGCCCTGATGAAGCCCCCCATACAATCGCCGATATTGCACAACCCGAAACAACCTCGCCTTCGCCGACCTCAACAACCACTCTTGCCCCTCCTCCATTGACAAATAAAGCGACGCAACCCAGCCGCTGGTCATTCGGACTTGCCACAAGTGCGGCTACCAATAAGTTTACAGCCCTCAACGGCTTTGCGGCGGGCGCAGCTTTGAACTGGCAGTTTGCTCAAAAATGGGGATTGCGGAGTGGGTTGCAGTACGCCTATTATCGGATTGCCGAATCGGAACGCCCTGTCATCAGTCTGACGGCAGGAGATTACGCCAGAGCTACTGGCGATTTTAGCGTGATTCTCGACAACACACCCGTGAGCAACTCGAATCTCGACCCCAAAGCCCTATCGGTCTATGTGTCGGTGGAGCGGCTGCATCGTTTGGAAGCGCCATTGTTGGCGTATTGGCAGCCAATACGCCCACTAAGGGTTATGGCTGGGCTTGTGTTTTCTTACACACTCAATGCCCAAACCTCGGATGAAAGCATTGCGAACAATAAGGTGTATGTAGCATCCTCCTCCTCGGCTAAAAGCAGCTTGAATGGGATAGCCTCCGAAAACTTGAAACATCTACAAGCACAATGGCAGTCTGGCATTGGCCTGTGCTTGGGCAAACATTTGGAGTTGGGCCTTTCATACCGGTTTTCTATCGGCGGCTCCGCCACCTACGAGGCAGCATTTCAGGACAACCAATTAGGGCATGGTGATTTGGATGAAAAATTGAAAAACAACAATAGAATCCCAAGCAGTTTTCTTCTCTCTGGCATCTGGTTTTTTTGATTATACTTCATTTCGTTTGAAGCAAATGAACAAGGGCGGGTGTGGCAACTCGCCCTTTGTTTTTTTATAGCGGAAGGCAAATGGTGGTGTGCACGCATAGTCAACGTGCGAAAGCGTTCGCTTCGCCCCAATGCAATACGATGCCAAGCGAAGGGTAGGCGGTTAGGTCGTAAGGGGCTACCAAAAGAAAATTGTGGGCCAGTTCAATCCACAAATTTTTGTAAGCCCTCATCTCTAACGAAAATCCGAGATTAGGCATGGACTGCCCCGATTTTTTTACAGCGCCAGTTATGCCAACATCTTCCGTCAGGAAATGATTGCCCCAGTAGTTGCCCAATTCGGCAGAAAAGGCCCAACGGCGTTTCTCGCCGCGCGGAACCATAAAATAATATCGGGCAAAACCACCGCCGAGCCACGTTTGCACAACGGGAAGGTTATTTGCTTTTGACCAAAAAAAACGGCTTTGAACCCCAACAAAAATTCGCTTGGTCAATCCCACTGCTCCTCTTTGATTCCATGCTAACAGCCAGAAACGCTGGCCTTCTGGGTCGTTCCAGCCGGGGTTTCCGTTTATTGAAGTTCCCACTAAAAACTGTTTGCCCAGATAATTGGGTTTTTGCGCAAATAGCGCGCTCCCAAAGAAGCAAGCGATGAGCAATGGCACAATGAAGAGACGGTTACGGGACATGGTGCGATAAAATTATCAGTGGATGGAGATTACTTTTTGGACAAATTTTCCTTTAGCGTTTTGAAAGTGCAAGAAAAACACCCCACCAGAGGGTAAGGTCAATTCTTCACCATCACACACATTCTGGCTAAGCAACAGCCGCCCATTGACATCGCTCAGGATGATCGAGCCTTGCAGACTTCCTGTGTTTAATCGCACGATATTTGAAGTTGTGGGGTTGGGAAAAACAGAAATTAATGTATTTGATTCAGGATGCTCAAAAACAGATACGGTTCCCTTAATAGTAAGTTTCATCACAAATTCGTACTCTGCCGAAACACTACCAAGCACATAGAGCGTCGAATCATTGGCAAAAGCCCCATCTTCTATGCCTAGCCCAAATTGATTGGGAATACCATCAAAATACCATTCCCAATTTCGCTCGCCATTTAATGGGTCGAACTGCCCAATATACATCTGGCTGTTATCTACATTTTCCTGAAAATGATAACCCACAACGTATAAATACCCACCTTGGACCAAGATGTTTTGTCCGACATGAAACCCTTCAGGCCCCAATTCTTTTTCAAAGATGAAGCTTCCATCGGAGCTTAGTTTTATCAAACTGTTATCGTGACCCGAAAAAAAGATATTGTCATCATTGTCTATCCATAGAGCCTGAATATCGTTATTTTCTAAGTCGAAGTTTTGAGTCCAAAGTGGCACGCCGCTCATTTTGTCGAATTTTACGATGCTACATGGCCCCAAGAAATTGGTTAGAGCAAGCACCGCATTGCCCTCTTTATCAAGTGCTGATGTGTAGGAAATTATCGGGACTTGCGAAGTTGGAAATGCAAAAGGCTGGTTCTGACGAATGATGTCGCCATTGCGGTCAAATACAAAGTAGCCAACAGCAGAGGAGACGAATGGCCCGGAAAAATTGAATAAGGAATAACTTAGCAATATCTCGTCGTCTCTTTCCGAAATTTTATACGGTGCGTTTGAGGCATAATCATCAAAGAGAAAGGCTTTTCTCCACAAAGTAATTCCATTTGAGGTCATTTTGGCAAAAATCATAGAGTCGGCAACCGCTTGCGACCCGGCGAAATAAAAACAAGAATCTACCTTGCTGTAGTAAGACACCAAAAGATAGTCAACTGGAATAGAGATTTGACCAGTCAGGTCTCCTTCCGGGTCCAACACTTCCATAAAAGATTGAAGGGCATCTTCATCAGTGAGCGAAACACCTATTTTCTCGTCAAATAAATGAATATTTGAGGATAGGATATTCGTCGGGGCAGTTGTGACATTCGTAGTCCATTCCCGATTTATTTGCTGCGAAGATGTGGTAAGCCAAGTGCAAAGACACAAAATAATACAGTAGATACATTTTTTCATGTTCGAGCGCAATTTTGGCAAAGATAAGCTGCCATGACAACTTACATCATGGCAGCTTGTCTTAATTATTACGGATTTTTCGTTTCCCAAGAAGTATAAGAAGAAATCTTGGTAGTGTCATTTTATGAGTGATATGTTGTAGTTGTAGACGAACAAATGGAGGTACAGTTCGTGCATTTCATCGGATTTTGAAAAGGATAGCGTTTTTCTGACGAATCGACAAATTCTCTGGCGAAGGGTGTTGTTCCAGCGTTCCACATGAGAAGTTTCCCCGGATTCTTTTCCCACCATCTTGTGTTTGCCTGTATCAATAACCGCGGCGTATGCCTCCCAAAAATCGCTGAACGTTCGGCATTTTCGATATTCAGGCGGAATCAGTTCCCAAAACCGCCGACAAGATTGTTCGCTTCGGTCGCCGATGAAAAAAGAGACAATTTGACGTGTTCTGCGGCAAAGTGCTATCCAAACCCAGCGTTTAAAGTCTTTGCAATAGACAAAAGACCATAATTCATCCAGTTCGAGAACGTCTTTTTTCTTGGCCGGAAGCAACGTGGTCACGATGTCGGGAAGGGACTGCGCTTTTTTTTTATCCACCTCAGAGCCGTTTGGTGACTGATGCCAAAGGTTCTGGCAAGACCCCGTGACGAACTGCGTTCTTGGGCCGCCCTGACGACCATTTCTTTAAATTCCTCGCTTTTCCGAAGCGTTTGAAACACCCCGCCGAAGCCGCAAGCCTTGCATTTGTACTTCGGATTGCCTGATGCGTTCGACCCGTTTTTCACAATGTGTTCAGAGCCACATTTATGGCAGCATTTTACATCTAATACCATTTCATAAAGTTTGACGCAAAAATACCAAATCACCCCCAAAATGACACTACCGAAATCTTGTTGTCCCACGCACCATAAATATTCACAAAAGGTGTGAACACATCTCCTTTCACCGTAATAGTAGTAGGGAATGAGGCATTAGGGTTGGGTATTGGTTTTTTATAGTGCCATTTATCCCATGCTGACAAATGTCCGTACTTGTAGTTTGAAAGACAAGTCATAACATCTGGTTTCCATGAAGACAATTTGTTGTTGTTCCACAATATTCTAGCATCTGAAACTGCGTTGCCGCCAAATTTTGTATGAGCTGGAAAATTAGTCTCTGAATAACCTTGCCAGAAATAGACAGCGTAGCAGATGAAATTTAGTTCGTTAGGGTCATCAAGTTCCTCTTTGATTAATCGTTGCACCAAACTATCATACCATTCAGGGATGGTCTCAATAGAGTTTGTGTCAATTTGATTTAATCCTGCGCTATCGGCAACAAATGCGAGGCGTTCGGACACATATATTGCTTTTGAAATTTTAAACCCAAGCGAATCGCCCCAATGGGTGTAGCCTGCCTTGCTACTGAAAAGGTGATGAGAATAATAATTTTCGGTAGTGGTGGGTTCTAAAATAATGTGTTCGTAAACACCTGTTTCTGCAAGTTTATTTTCATAGGAAGTCTGCGAGCTATAGCCCCGTGCATATTTAAAGGAACGAGACGGATGATTTAGTGAAAAAAGAGCGGATGAGTTCGGGGTCATCAGCGATTTCGTGAAGTGCATATTCTACGGCAGTTTGCAAATCGTCCAAATTGAGAAAAATCCGGTTTTTGAGTTTGTGGCACTTGAGGTAATCCCAAAGTAATTCTATGGCATTTAGTTGTGGGCAATAAGGTGGTAGTGCTTCGAGGTGTATTATACCGGGGTTGTGTTGCAAAAAATCTTTTACCGGCTGACCCTTATGAATTGAAGCACCATCCCATACGACCAGCATTTTGGTGTTCGTCAGTTCTTCGGTGCTCAACCAAGTGAAAAACTCCTCAAAATCTTCAGCCTTGAAAGGGAGGCGTTGGATTTGCCAGCACAAATCACCCCGGGTTGAAATCATGCCGAACAGATTCAGATGCTCGCGGCTTTTGAATTCTTGAAGCACCGGAGTCTGGCCCTTGGGGGCCCAAGTTTTGGCGCAAAAGGGCAGCAAGCAAACCCCACACTCATCGGCATGAAACAATACGCGGTTTTCCGCTTCACTTTTTTTTAATGCGACCTATGTCCTCTGCATACCACTTCTGCACCCGCTCTTCCGAACGCTGGCGAGCCTGTTTGGAAGGCCGTTGCAGCGACCATCCGACCTTTTTCAGCAACCGCCCCACATGGGATGGGTCATACTTTACCCCAAAAAGTCGCTCAATCACAACACCAACGCGACCCCGCGTCCATATTTCCCCTTCAAATCCCTGCGCTGTACAACCCTTGTTCAACTCTTCCACCAGGCGCCGCAGGTCTTCGGTTCCTAATTTGCTCTGGGTTCCGCCCGGCGGAAGGCTCTTGTACCAAGCAGGATTGTCTGCATCGTATCGCGCAAGCCATCGTGACAACGTTGATTTGGGTATCCCCAAACTGGACATGATGTCTTGGCGGTTCTTACCTGAACGGAACATCTCTACCGCTCGCAGGCGCATCCCTTCATACGAAACTGAACTTAAACGTTTTTTCATGCTCAAAATGAAGCAAAGATACGCTCTTTGTTCCTTTAAAAATGCACGGGGCTATAATAGTCCCATCTATGTAGTAGACATGAACTTCAGCTAATTCACTACGAAGGTGGGCCTCACCATTTTCGAATAATTTGTGGTGAAATGTGTTTGAGTCATTAGCATCTTTTTTGCATCTTACTAGAAGAGGCAATGCCATTACTAAAAGGATTGTCAGAAGAAAATTGTTTTTCATAAATCTGAAGAAATTTTATAGTGAAAAGTTGTGTAAAATACTCTGGATTTCTGGGTCGAAACGTGTTCTGCGCATTTGCAGATTCAAAATTGATACAAACTCTGATAGATTCTGACAGCTGTAAAGCATAAAATCGCCCTCTTACGAAATTTATTCCTTTTAGATATAAAGTGCCATTTTTAGCGAATTGAGTACTCAGCCAGCAATATGTTGGTGTCGGACGTGTGAATGGCATATAAAGTGCCATTTTTAGCGAATTGAGTACTCAGTCGTTTCCTGGTGTAAACAAAAAGCAAAACGACAATATTTCACCACATCAAACACTTTTTCCAAATTGTGCGAAAAAATCTTCTGCTTCATGGATGACTCTCTCCAAAACGAGCTGCGTCAAAAAATGCGCGAATTGCGCGATTTGGGCGGCTACTCCCAAAAAGACATAGCGAATGCCATGGAAATTACACAGCCTTCTTATTTCAAAATAGAGAATGGCAGGATTAAGATAGCCTTCAGCCATATTGTTGGCTGTGCCGAACTTTTTTGTGTCACACCTACTGAGTTTATCTCGCTCTCGGTAGAAGATCTCGCAGCGCGTATCAAGCGGAAATCGCTTTAGTGCCACTACGCTCATCGGCCAATGACCGGACGCGTCACTATATAGAAATATGCCCAACCTCGATTTTGAATAATCTCCATACGTTTGTTGGAGAAACAAGGTGTTATTACCGTTCCCCCCCTGAAAATGTCAGTATAAAACGCAAAATGAAAGAGCAACCCGATAAACTCCCCGAAACGGAAATCGAAGCAGAAACTCCTTTGCCCGAACCTTCGGAAATCTCCTTTGCCGAAGCCAGCGTCAGTAAACGCTACGACGATGTTTTTCAAGTAGTTGCGCCCGACGAAGTCGCTGTGGTGCGTTGGCGCGAGGGGGCCTACGAATTCGTGTGTCGCAATGCGGTGACTTTGCGGGTGCAGGTGTTGGCGGCTGGCATCGTCCGTTTGCGATATTCGCCGGATGGCGTGTTTGCGCCGGATTTTTCCTACGCCCTCGCCCCCGATTTTCAGCCCGAAAAAGTGACAGTGACTTTGAACGAGACCGACAACGAGTTTCTTTTGGTGTCGGAGCTGCTGCAAGTGGTAGTGTCAAAAACAGGATTGGCAGTCAAATTTTACAACCTCGACGACCAAACCATTTGTGAGGATGAGGCGGGATTTTCGGCCAAGCGCACCATCCTGCGCGGCTGGTGCGAGGTGAAAATGGAGAAAAAATGCCACCGCAAAGAGGTCTTTTTCGGCCTTGGCGATAAGACCTGCGGCCCCAATCTGGCAGGCCAAAAATTCGAGAACTGGTGCACGGACTCGTATGCTTTTGGGCGAGAAACCAATCCGCTCTACCGAGCCGTGCCTTTCTACTATTCGCTACATCAAGGACTTGCCTACGGTATTTTTTTCGACAACACTTTTCGGACACACTTCGACTTTGACTCGGAAGAAACGGGAGTTACCGCGTTTTCAGCCGAAGGCGGCGAACTGAACTATTATTTCATTTACGGCCCCTCATTGCTCGAAGTCAGTCGTGGATATGCACACCTGACTGGCACGCACGAACTGCCACCAATGTGGGCGCTCGGTTTCCATCAGTGTCGCTGGAGCTATTATCCCGATAGCCGGGTGCGCGACATCGCCCGCGAGTTCCGCGAGCGCGAAATCCCCTGCGACGCGATTTACCTCGATATTGACTACATGGAAGGCTTCCGGGTGTTTACCTGGGATGCGGCGCGTTTTCCAGCGCCAAAACAGCTCATACAAGATTTGCGCGAACAAGGTTTTCAAACGGTTTTGATGATTGACCCCGGCATCAAGGAAGACCCGGAGTATGCCGTTTACAAAGAGGGCTTGGAAAAAGAAATGTTTGTGAAAACGGCAGACGGCGATGTGGCCAAGGCCCCTGTGTGGCCGGGGTTTTGCGCGTTTCCCGATTACACAAACCCCGCCGTGCGCGAATGGTGGGGCCAATTGCACGAAGACTTGTACCAAAACCTCGGCGTGAGTGGTTTTTGGAACGACATGAACGAGCCTGCGGTGTTTCATGTTCATCACAAAACGCTGCCCGACAACGTGTTGCACCATTACGACGGCTACCCGTGCAGTCACAGAAAAGCGCACAACATCTATGGCCAACAAATGAACAGGGCCTCTTGGGAGGGCTTCAAACAATTGCAACCGGAAAAGCGACCTTACTTGCTTACCCGCGCCACCTTTTGCGGCGGCCAACGCTTTGCTGCTGTTTGGACCGGCGACAACTACTCTAATTGGGAACACCTGCAAATCGCCAACATACAGTGCCAACGACTCTCCATTTCCGGCTTTTCATTTTGCGGCACGGATATAGGCGGCTTCGCTGGGAGCGCCGATGGCGAGTTGTTTGTGCGCTGGCTGCAACTGGCGGTTTTTCACCCACTGATGCGCGTCCACAGCATGGGGCAACACGCGAGCGGCGACACGCTTCCGGCTGACGAGGCCGAACTGACCGACCCCGCGCTGCACGTTTCTGACCAAGAGCCATGGTCATTCGGGGAAAAATGGACGGATTTGGCCAAGAAAGCCATCGAACTTCGCTATTGCCTGCTGCCGTGCCTCTACACCGCGATGTGGCTACACACGTTGGAGGGAACGCCCGTCATTCGACACCTTGCCTTTGCAGATGCCCAAGACCCGCGCCTTTGGGAACAGGAGCGCGACTTTCTATTTGGCGAGCACCTGCTGGTCAGCCCAATCATTCAGCCCAAGACGCAGCGGCAAGGCGTGTATCTTCCCAAAGGCAACTGGTATTATTTCTGGACGGGCCAACCGGGCAACGGGGAAGTGTTCGTCAACGTGATGCCCGAACAAATTCCGTTTTTTGTTCGGGAGGGAGCGGTGTTGCCCGTTTACCCCGCGCGCCAATGGACTGGCGAAAAGCCGGTGGACGAACTGACGCTTTATGTTTACTATAAAAATGGGTTGGAAACCAGCCACCTCTACGAAGACGAAGGTGACGGCTACGGCTACCACGCAGGTGATTTTAGTTTGAAAATTTTTGAAACGGAAGGGAAAAATGGCAACTTCACCTTGCGCCAGCGAAAAGAAGGCAACTACCAACCCACTTATGAAACGGCAAAAATTTACCTCGTCGGCTTCCCGGCTTTCGTGAAACATTGCACGGTGGACGGTGCCGAAATACCCATTAAAGAAATTCGCCTGCGCGACCGTTCGCTCTACACCCTCACGGTAGCACCTGATTTCGAGCGAATTGAGTGGAAAAATTGAAGGTCACGCATCTTTTTTCGGCACGGGGTCGTGCATCGGGTGGTCGCTCCACGGGTGGCAGCGCCCGATGCGCCTGATTCCAAGGTAAAGCCCCTTCAAGATGCCCCATTCCTGAATGGCCTCAATCATGTAAGTCGAGCAGGTGGGCTGATAGCGGCATTTAGGCCCCAAAAGTGGCGAGAGGGTGTATTGGTAAATGCGGATGGGGAGGATGAGGAGTTGTTTGAACAGCCACATGATTTGTTTATTCACATTGCAAACTTATATCCCACGCCTCTTATAGAGTGAAAAAAGCGCGGGCTTTTTGCATCTTGTTCAAAGTATTTGCGGAAGGCGAGAATAAAGTTGTCAATGGTGCGGGTGCTGGGGAACACATCGTAGCCCCACACGGCTTGCAGGATTTGGTTGCGGCTGACAACCTCGTTTTTGCGCTCGACCAACAACTTCAGCAGCATCGCCTCCTTTTTGGTGAGGATGATTTGCTCGCCGCGAAAAGTGATCGCCTCAAAAGTCTCGAAGTTCACCTTGTTGTTGCCGAATTCAAACACGCCGAGCGATTCGCCTTTCACGCGCTGGCTGCGTTGGAGCAATTTGCGCACGCGCAGCAGTAGCTCCTCCAAGTTGAACGGCTTGGTAAGATAGTCGTCAGCGCCTTTTTTCAGGCCGGTGACGCGGTCTTGCGCCATATCTTTGGCGGTGAGTAGGAGGATGGGGGTCTCGGTGTTGGTCAGGCGCACTTGTTCGGTGATGGTGAAGCCGTCCACGTCGGGCAGCATGACGTCGAGCAGGAGCAGGTCGAAATGTTGGCCACCGATGAGGTCGAGGGCTTTGCGGCCGTTGGCGGTGCTGACGACTTCATAGCCTTCGAGTTCGAGGTTCAGGCGGAGGGCGTCGCGGATGGATTCTTCGTCTTCGACAAGGAGGATTCGCATGGGTGAGCAGGTGTTTTTGGACAGGATTTACATGATTAACAGGATTTTAGAGCGAGGGTTTAATGCGTTGGAAGGTTGGGGATAAAACCTTGCAAAGTTAATGCTGCCGTACCACAACCAATTTCTTTGTCGCGCGCCAGCCGTCTTTTTCGATGGTGACAAAATAGACACCCAGAGGTAAATTGTCGGTGGGCAAGGTTGTTTCATTTTCTGTAAACTGAATTTCACTTTGCCATGTCACTCTTCCATTTGTTTGCGAAATAAATACGCTGAAAGGAGCAGTCAGGTTTTTAGTTTCCAGCCGAACGCTTTGATTTTGCACGGGATTGGGGAAAATCGAGAGGTCGAAACCGGGTTCTGTTTGTGTTTTTTCATTGATAGAAACCGACTGCTCGCAAGTAATTGCCAATCGCCAAAGTTCCCTGCCATATTCCGAAGAAGCCACTGAGAAAAGCAACCAATCGTCATAAAAAATCGCTTCTTCAATAGGGCCAAATGTGCCGGGCGGCAAGGAAACCAATTTTGTGGTGCCGACTTCTGTGCCGTCGGAAATCCACAAGGCGCGGCCTTCCGTGTCAGTTGCGCTAAATATCACGGCATCGTCGCAAACAAGAAAGTCGCTGGGGCTGCTCCCTCCCGTGCCGGGGTTGATGTCTTTCACCACATAAGTCCCGGCGGGTGTCCCGTCGCTTGTCCAAAGTTCATGACCAAGAGGGTCGTAGCCTGTGGCGGGGTTAGGAATTTTGAAGCCAGAAAAAAAAACACGCTTTGATGTCGCTGTCAGCCTCACTGTTTCTGAAAAAGTATCGGGCAGCACGTTTTCAAAAGAAAAACCCGTCGAAGCGTACAGCCGCGATGGGCCGAACGGAGAGAAGGGATAGTCGTAGGTGTAAACAAAAAAGGCATTATCGGTCAAAGCAGCACTTCGGATTTCTGCGGGCGAAGGGGTGTTGAAATCTGGAAATCCTTCTCCATAAGCCCGTCCCGTAACATCGGCAAGGCCGTTGCCGAACACTTTGCGAACAGCAGTCCAGTGCAGTTTGCCTTTCCAATCTTGTATGGATGTTTCATAACCGACACCTCCAGCCGGAGTCGAGTAGGCTTCCCCAATGTGCTCAACTTGTTGGATTTCAGGATTTTGACCTTCAATTGCGAAAAGATAAAGGTCGTAAACAAAAACGTTCTGCGCGATGCCGGAAACCCAATACAGTTTATCCCCGATGGGTGTCAGGTTTTCGATAAAGGTGCTATTGTCAGACACATGAAAAACAACCATCGAGTCGAGGCCGCTGTCGAAATAGCAAAGATGATGTCCGAAAGTAAACCAAGCCTGATTTTGAAAAACAATCGCAGTTTTGAAGGGCTGTGTCTGGTAGTTGAAAGTCGCAACGGGCGATGCGTTGCCCAATTCCCCAGTGCTTCGCCAAACAGTGTAGGTGTTCAAAGCGCCGGGCATTCTGGTCAAAAAGCAAAGTTCATCGGCAGTAGCCGTAAGAGAATTCGGGACATATTTGCCCAAACTGTCTGTGATAGAGGCTACTTGTTGTGTGCCGGTCTCGGTGCCATCGGTTTCCCAGAGCGAGTAGGAAGACACCCAAAAACACACTTTGTCTTTGAAAACAACCAAGTCTTTCGGAGATGAAGAGCTTGTTCCCGGTAAAATGTCTTTCACCAGTTCGATGGTGTTTTGGGCAAAAGATTGAGAAACCGAGAGCAGCAGGGGGAAAAGTAGCCGTAAGCTCATAAAATTTAATTTTCCTCAAAAATACAAAAAGCGGCGACACGCCTAAAAACGCATCACCGCTCTTTTGGACGTTGGACGTTGGACAAAAATGGAACTCTAATGTTCAACGTCCGTCAATCCATCTCCAAATCAATATCCACCTTTTCGTGCCAGGGCAAGCCGTCCATGTTCAGCCGCTCCATGAAGGGGTCGGGGTTGAATTCTTCGACGTTGAACACGCCTTTGCCCGCCCACTTTCCTTCCAAAATCATGCGCGCGCCAATCATGGCCGGCACGCCGGTGGTGTAACTCACCGCCTGTGTGCCAGTTTCCTTGTAAGCGTCCACGTGCGAGCAATTGTTCCAGACGTAGTAAGTGCGGGTTTTGCCGTCTTTCACGCCTTTGATGCGGCAACCGATGCTGGTGAAGCCCGTGTAATTTTCGCCCAACTCTTCCGGCGCGGGCAAAACGGCTTTCAAAAATTCGAGCGGAATGACATCTATGCCCTTGTATTTCACTGGCTCAATGCCCGCCATGCCGATGTTCTGAATCACGCGCAGGTGCGTCAAGTATTCCTGGCCGAAAGTCATCCAGAAACGAGCGCGGCGCAGCGTCGGGAAGTTTTTGACAAGGCTTTCGAGTTCTTCGTGGTAAATCAGGTAGGAGCGTTTCGGGCCGATTTCGGGGTAGTTGATGTCTTTCCAAATTTCGTGCGGTTCGGTTTCTATCCATTGGCCGTCCTGCCAGTATTTCCCCCTTTGCGTCACCTCGCGGATGTTGATTTCGGGGTTGAAATTGGTGGCAAATGCCTTGCCGTGACTGCCCGCGTTGGCATCCACGATGTCGAGTTCGTGGATTTCGTCGAAGTAATGTTTGGCGGCGTAGGCGGTGAAAACGCTCGTCACGCCGGGGTCGAAGCCACAGCCGAGCAGGGCGAGAATGCCCTTGTTTTTGTAGCGGTCTTGGTAAGCCCATTGCCACGAATACTCGAACTTCGCCACGTCTTTCGGCTCGTAATTCGCGGTGTCCATGTAGTTTACGCCCGTTTCGAGGCAAGCGTCCATGATGGGCAAATCTTGGTAGGGTAGGGCGACGTTGATGACAAGTTCGGGTTGGAATTGGCGGATGAGCGCCACCGTTTCGGCCACGTTGTCGGCATCGAGGCGTGCGGTTTCGATTTTTTTGCCGCCGTATTTTTGAAAAATCGCGTCGGCGATGACATCGCATTTCGATTTGGTGCGCGAGGCGAGCATGATGTCGCCGAACACGTCGCGGTGCTGGGCGCATTTGTAGGCGACCACGCGGCCTACGCCGCCCGCGCCGATGATGAGAACCTTGTTCGACATTAGAAATTGGAAATTGGAAATTTTTGAAACTACAATTTTTGGAACGGGCAAAAGTAGAGAGAATGTCTATTTTTGGGCGACAAAGTTGTACATCGGATTTGCAAATTCGTCCTACATTTTTCAGAAATGCACCAAAAATCGCTCTCTGTTTTCCGCCACATCGCGTTCAACCCGCACCACATTGAGGAATATGTCCCGATGCAGGCGTTGGACACGATGGTGTTCGACCGTTTCTGCGAGGACGGCTGGGTGTATTGGGCCGACTTGATATTTCGCCGCAACTTTTGGGAGTGGCGTGGTGTGCCTTGCCGGGTGGTGATGTTGCGTATTCGGTTAAAAGGTTTCGAGTTCAGCAAAAGTCAGCGCAAATGCCTTCGCCGCAACGACGATTTGACGGTGCAGCGCAAGGCAATCCAAATTACCCACGAGCATGAGGTGTTATTTGAGCAACATGCCACCCGTTTCGCCTACAACCGCCCGATGAGCATCTACGGTTTTTTTAGTTTTTTCAGCAGCCTTATGCCCTGCTATGGGATGCAGTTTGATGTGATTAAAAATAAAAAAAACTTGGTCGCCACCAGTTTTTTCCACATCGGGCGGCGCAGCGTGGCGGGCAATTACGGCATCTATGATATGCGCGAATCGCAGCGCAGCCTCGGCACGTTCACGATGTTGAAGGAAATCGAGTTCGCCATTGAAGCCGGACGCGATTACTATTACCCCGGCTTCGTGTACGATTTGCCGAGCGAGTTCGACTACAAACTTAATTTCAATAACTTGGAATACTACGACTGGTGGGGCAACTGGTATCCGCTCGAACGGCTGCCCGTGCGCGACTGGCGCGAGGAGTGGGCGGTGGGGCCGCCGCTGGATTATGGGGCGGATGACCGCGTGATATACCCCGAATAAAGAGGATTTGAACCTGCCGGTTGGCAAGGCAGGGATTTCCTTGATTGATTTGCATGATTTTCAGAGGATTGCGAGCGCCGTTCGTTCAAAACCACCTTGTCAGACCTGTATTCAGGGGCTTGCCCGGCCAAGTGAAGCGGACGGGGCTGATTTGCGTTGACTATAATAGTATGACAGCCCTGAACGGCCTAACCGCTGCATGCAAAAACGTTTATTTATGAAACAATTCATTCTTTTTTTCGCGCTTTTCTCCCTGTTGTCCGCTTGTCAAAAAAGTAGCCCATTCGATATGCCACTGCCCATCAACAATCACATCCGTTTTGATGCACTTGAAGTTGGGCAGATGGCTCAATACATCGGGCTAAACGGGAGCGCCTATTTCTTTGAAAACATGTCCTTTGAACACTCCGACGACACGCTCCGGCTCGAAATTGTTGACAAGGACGCCAAAGGCTACAAGGTTGCAGAGTCGTTGCACTATGTCAGTTATGTGCATCCTTGGCTGAATGTGTGGAAAGACAGTGTGTTCTATTACTACCTGCTTGTATCGAACGACACTTTGCGAGTAAGCCCTGTCAACTCAGGGGAGTATTTGTATTCTAGGATTTTTGCTCATCAAATTTCTCAAACAGGCCTTCCATTAGCCAAAATCACCTCGCCTAAGGTCGAGATTTTAGGCTGGAAAACGAGTTTTCCCAAGTGTGAATGTCGCCAGCAGGGTTTTGCCGAAAACTACGACTTGTTCGGGCGGACATATTCTCAACTGAACGTCATCGTGGAAAATACAGCCATGGCTTGGGACTGGAATGGCGAAACATACGTTTTCGCCAAGCCTCACGGCATTGTTCGCTTTTCCACATACACCCCGTGGACGGGGGAAGGATACGGCTGGGATTTGTTGCCCAACTGAGAGGTTGTTTGAATTCATTTCACCTTCTGAATCCAGTGAATAAATTCAAACAACCTTTGAATACATCGGTCAATAGCGTACGCGCAAGGCAATGCGGCGATAGGCGCTCAGCGCACCGGGCGGCATAAACACCACCGAGCCACCGTAGGTCATCACTGTTTCCGCGATTTCATCAATGATGTCGTCCACCACGCCCGGTGCGTTCGGGTCGCTATGCGGCACGAGCGCGTCGCCGTCAATGACGGCAGGCTGGAAGAAATCCTTTTCCACATAGAGCGTGTCGGCACGTCCCTCTTGTGCGGCGCGATAAATATCGGATAGGTCATCAAGCAGTTTTTGGTCGCTCTGTGCTTGTTCTAGTTCTGTCAAGGCCGTTTCGTGGCGTTTTTTGTTGTATTCGCGCACCACTTCACTGGTCTTCTTGATGATTTCATGCGTAGAGGTATCGTCGTAGTTCCCCACGATGTCGCCGACTATCCATTCGTTTTTGTCTGCAATTTCGCGATAGTAGGAAATGTTGCGTTCGGCACCTGCCAACACCACAGGCAGCGGCTCGGCTTTGTAGTAGTTTTGAAACTCTTTGTCAACGCGATTGAAAAACTCTTTGGAAAAGTTGTCTTGCACGTTGCCCATTGATTTTTGAAGGTTGTCGGTCGTATACACCGTGCCGTTCACGAAGGGGAATTTGGACTGCTCCGAGAACTCCTTCACGATGCGGTCGTTGACGGCTTGGAGCAACCGCGCTTTGCTGTGGCTGATGCAAAGCACATAGTAATGCTCGGTTTGCTGGAGTGCACGCATGAGGTCGCGTGTGGCGAAGTTGGTGTCAATAATCACGCGGTCTTCCACGCCCACCGGGAGTTTGATGGCCTCGCTGATTTCGGCGGTAGCGAAGAGCGCCAGACTGTCGAGATTGTAATTGTGGTCAATCTCCGACTCCAATTTGCGCAGTCTCTCCATGATGGGCCACACGGTGCGCTTGTCGTAGGCCTCAAACAAGCGGGTTTCGGCCTCCGTGATGAGGTTTTTCAGCGTCACGGCATCTTGCTTGTTGTCTGGGTGTGTGCGGTGGGTGTTGAGCAGGATGCTGACTGCCGGGTCTGCCTGCACGAGTTTGAGTTGTTTTAGTTTGTTCTTGAGCATGATGTACGTTTATGATTCAATGAAAAGATGTTGGCGACACAGTAAAATTGGTCAAGCCAAAGCGCCCAGCGATTTCAGCGTGTTGCGCAAATGACTGGCTCCTTGAAAATGGATGCCGCGTATCCCGACGGCTTCCGCACCTTCCACGTTTTTGAGGCTATCATCAATAAAAACCGCTTGCGAAGGGTTCACCTCGTAGCGACGGAGCAGTATTTCATAAATATCGGCAAATGGCTTGCGCGTCTTTTCATCACCCGACACGACGATGCCCTCGAACCAATGGAGAAAGTCGTATTTCGACAACGCAACGGGAAATGTCTCGCCGCTCCAATTGGTCAACGCCAGCAAGCGATGTTGCTGGCGAGCGCGGAGTTCGCTCAACAAATCCACCGTCTCGTGAATCGGCCCTCCGAGCATTTCTTCCCAACGTCCGTAATAGGCCCTTATCTCGGGTTCCCAGTCGGGGTGCTCGCTCACGAGCATTTCGGTGGCCAAAGCAAGAGGCCGCCCGGCATCCTGCTCCACATTCCAATCATGTGTGCAGATATTTTCAAAAAAATAGTGTCGCCGTGCCCCATCTGGGATAACCTCCCGGAAAACGTATTCGGGGTTCCAGTCAATAAGTACGCCGCCAAGGTCAAAAATGATGGTGTTGAGCATTGGAGATTGAATGAGTTGAAGTGGTTTAATGGGTTTTAATGAGTTGAAGGGCTTGCCCGGGCAAGCCCTTCAACCCAGCCTCACACATTGAATCGGAAGTGCATGATGTCGCCGTCCTGCACCACATACTCCTTGCCCTCGACGGCCATTTTGCCCGCCTCTTTCACTTTGGCTTCCGAACCAAGTGCCACAAAATCATTGTATTTGATGACCTCGGCACGAATGAAGCCTTTTTCAAAATCGGAGTGTATCACCCCCGCTGCTTCTGGGGCTTTGGTGCCTCGGCGCACCGTCCAGGCACGCACTTCTTTTTCCCCGGCAGTGAAGTAAGTGATGAGGTTGAGCAATTTATACGCCGAACGAATGAGTTTGTTCACGCCCGGCTCTGCAAGCCCCATCATTTCGAGAAATTCCTGACGTTCTTCGGGGGTGTCCATCTCGGCAATTTGCGCTTCTATGCCAGCGCAGATTAGGATGACCTCCGCGTTTTCGGCAGCCACCATTTTTTTGAATGCCTCTGTGTGCGCATTGCCCGATTCGATGGCGCTTTCGTCCACGTTGCACACATATAGCACGGGCTTGGCGGTGAGCAATGCCAAGTCGCGGACAATGAGTGTTTTGCCGTCCTCGTCCAAGTCGGCGAGCAGCTCGCGTGCCACTCGACCAGTCTCCAAATGGGCTTTTACTTTTGTCAGTATTTCAAGGGCTTTGAGGTCGTCTTTGTTGCCTGCTTTAGCGGTACGCGACACCTTATCCATGCGTTTTTCGATGGTTTCGAGGTCTTTAAGCCCCAATTCGAGGTCAATGATTTCCTTATCGCGCACGGGGTTGACCGAGCCATCCACATGCACCACGTTGTCATCATCAAAACAGCGCACCACATGCACGATGGCATCTACTTCGCGTATGTTTGCCAAAAATTGGTTGCCAAGTCCTTCGCCCTTGCTCGCGCCTTTGATGAGACCAGCGATATCGAGTATTTCCACGGTGGTGGGCACCACTCGTTGGGGGGTTACCAATTCAGCCAATTTGTCCAATCGCTGGTCAGGCACGGTGATGATGCCCAAATTGGGGTCTTTGGTGGCGAAGGGGTAGTTCGCCGCCAGTGCCTTGCCGCTGGTGAGGGCGTTGAAAAGGGTTGATTTTCCGACGTTGGGCAGGCCAACGATGCCGCATTGCAGAGCCATTAATTGTAGGGAATTAAAGTCATAAAAGTCATTAGGGCCATTTTTAAAATGCGGTAATGACTTCAACTGGGTTCTATTACCACCATGACCTTATTCAAAAACGGGCGCAAAGTTAGGAAAAGCAGCCGCGAAATTTTTGGACAGAACAAAGTTTTCGTTGGCGTATCCTCTTCGCCAACCATCAAGAATATATACCCAGATTAAAGAGGATTTGAACCTGCCGGTTGGCAAGGCAGGGATTTCCTTGATTGATTTGTGTGATTTTAAAAGGATTGTGAGCGCCGTTCGTTCAAAACCACCTTGTCAGACCCTGTACTCAGGGGCTTGCCCAGCCAAGTGAAGCGGACAGGGCTGATTTGCGCTGACTATACCTCGCGCCGCCGGGTTTTGGGCATGGCTGCAATCGCAATCTGCTCAAAATCAGGGTCATCAATCATGGTCATCTGACAAATCTTAGCGAATCAAGGCATAAAAAAAGGCACGTTCTACTGAATGAATCGAACTCAGCATCTGCAACGCCTTCAAAACGAAGTGTTTGACATCTGCATCATTGGCGGTGGCGCGTCGGGCGCTGGTTGCGCGCTCGATGCCGCACTGCGTGGCCTCAAAGTGGCGCTGCTGGAAAAAACCGATTTCGCGGCAGAAACTTCTTCTCGAAGCACAAAACTCGTGCATGGGGGGGTGCGCTATCTGGAGCAGGCTTTCAAACGATTTGATTTCGCGCAGCTCAAACAAGTGCGGCATGGGTTGGAGGAGCGCCACATCGTGTTGCGCAATGCCCCCCATCTGGCTCGCCCCTTGGCGCTGCTGACCCCTGTGTTTGGGTGGCTGGAGGGCTTTTATTTTTCCGTTGGGCTGAGGCTGTACGACTGGTTCGCATCAGGCAAAGACGCTTTGCCGCGGAGCCGTTGGCTTGGCAGGATGGAGACGTTGGGCCGCATGAGCGGATTGACGAAGCGGATTCACAGTGCGGTGCTGTATTATGATGGCCAATTGGACGACGCTCGCTATTGCCTCGCGCTAGCACAAAGTGCCGCCCATGCGGGGGCAGCTCTGGCCAATCACTTGGAAGTGGTTGGTTTTCAAAAAGATAAAATGGGAAAATTGGCTTCGGCTCAGGTGTTGGACCGACTTTCCGGTGAACGTTTTTGGGTGAAGGCTCAGTTGTTTTTGAATTGCGCAGGTCCTTTCGCCGATTCCATTCGCCAGCTGGCCAATCCGGTACTTGGCTCCCGCATTCGCCCCTCCAAAGGGGTGCATCTTGTGTTGCCGCGTAATGTGCTTTCCAGCGACGATGCCCTGCTCATTCCCAAAACCCCGGATGGAAGAGTGGTCTTTGCCATTCCGTTTGAAGGCCAATTGTTGCTCGGCACCACCGACGACGACTATGCGGATTTGGGAAAAGAACCCCTGTTGGAAGCATCCGAAGTTGATTTTTTGCTGGAAACACTGGAGCCGTTTTTGGCAGAAAAAGTCGAAAAAACGCAAGTCAAGGCCGGATTCGGTGGATTAAGGCCGTTGCTGGCATCCCCAGCCAAAAGCGGCACAAAATCCCTTGTTCGTGACCATGAGGTGGAACACGACCCGACCTCGAATCTGCTAAGCCTTTTGGGCGGGAAGTGGACGACTTATCGCCTCATGGCTCGCGATGCCGTTGACAGGGTGTGCGAGCTGTTGCCACACGAAGCGCCATGCCGCACCGAAACGCACCTGCTCGTCGGAGCGCAGGGATGGGACGCAAACTATTGGCAGAATATCCACCAAGATTATGGCCTCGACGTGGATGTTTGCCAACATTTGGCGGACAAGTACGGCACAAGGGCGAGCAAATTGGGGGATTTGACGAAACAAGACCCACGTTTGGGCGAACGGCTATTGAACGAACGGCCATACATCAAGGCCGAGGTGGTTTATGCTGCGCAAGAGGAAATGGCGTGTACTTTGCGAGATTTTTTGGCCCGACGCATTCGATTGGAAACGACCGACTGGCAAGCCGCCGTGGAAGCCGCCCCCACAGTGGCCTATCTTATGGGAATAGTGCTTGGGTGGACATCCGCGCAACAACGGGCGGCGGTGGATGAGTATGTGGAGCAAATCCAAGTGTTTCGCCGACGAGCATCCGGCGAATAATTTTTCTCGATTTAAGAATGGAGCGCGGAGAGGTTGTTTTACCTTTCGGCCATCTCAACAAACCTGTTTTACCAACCCACCTTGTTTATGACTAACAACAAAAATTTCGCATACCTCTCCGATTTGCACTACGAACACCAGCTCTGGCGCAACGAACTGAATTTTTACAAAGAGGAACTCAATATCCTTGAGCATCGCTTGGAGGAGATAGTCTCAAAAAACACCAACAACGAAGTGGAGGCTGGGGTCGAATCATTTCAAAATCGCTTCGACCTCCAACGCGACCACATCAACATCCTGCGCAACAGTATCAAAAAACACGAGCATGGGCTGGCCGGATTTGCTCAGGAACACCCTATCGCTGTTGACCATGTGCACTTCAAGGACCACAGCGAGATTCGTGAAAAAATGGACCGTTTCCGCGAATTGTATCTCGAAATGAAAAACGAATTCAATCGCTTTGCTGTCAAGTGGTTGTGATTAAATCTTTTGCGAAATGCTCAATTTTATCGCCGAACTATTTGGCACAGCACTCCTTATTCTGTTAGGCAATGGCGTGGTGGCAGGCGTGGTGCTTAAAGGCACCAAAAACGAAAACGCGGGTTGGCTCGTCATCACCATGGGATGGGCGTTGGGTGTCACCTTTGCCGTGTATGCTTTTGGCAATGCCAGCGGCGCACACATCAACCCTGCCGTCACTTTGGCCTTAGCCGCAACAGGCCAATTCGATTGGGCCAAAGTGCCTCTCTACGTGACGGGTCAAATGCTTGGGGCCATCCTCGGCGCCACACTCGTCTGGTTGCATTATTTCCCCCACTGGAGCCGCACGACCGACCAAGCGGCCAAACTTGCTGTCTTTTGCACTGCTCCTGCCGTACGCCATAAGCCCGCTAATTTTTTCAGCGAATTTCTTGGCACATTCGTCCTGCTTTTTGGGCTTTCCGCGCTGGGCGTCAATGAGTTTTCGCAGGGGTTGAAGCCATTGGCAGTGGGGGCGCTCATCGTTGCGATTGGCCTCTCCCTGGGCGGCACCACGGGCTGGGCCATCAATCCCGCCCGCGACTTGGGGCCGCGTATCGCCCACGCGCTATTGCCGATTCAAGGGAAAGGAGGCTCGGATTGGGGCTACGCATGGATTCCTGTGATGGCACCGATTCTGGGCGGGATTTGCGGGGCGGCGGCATATCAGGCATTGTTGGGAGGGTAGGTGCGCACCCAAAGAATTTGCCCCGGAATCTCGGCTCACGTTCCCAACTAACCGAGAGGTTGTGTTGAGAGGTTTTTCTGACAGGGCAGACGGGATTTACAGGATTGTTTTTGTTTTCAAAACCTGTCAATCCCGTCAACAAGCTGCCCCCACAAAAAACTTGAAGCATGAACAAAAGCATACTCGACCGAATCCACGCTCAAACGGGTGTTCCCGAACTTGTCGAAATTTTAGGCAACCGCCTCTCCTCGTCCGACTTGACTTCCCTTTTGTTGGCCGTTTTTTCAAAAAAAACCAAGCAAATCACCGCAGCCGATTTGCTAAGCGCGTATCAGCAAAATCGCTTTGTGCGACCAGCGCCAGTAGATGCAGTCTCATTCATGGAATTTTCGCTCGACTGTTTAAAGACGGCACAAGCAAATGATTTTCAACCGCTTGAACTCTCGCCCGTAAGTCCTCTTGGCACTTGCTCAGTCGTGGCGACAGCGCATCAGGACAAAATACTCAGCGCGCTACGCGGCACGGAAGTGGTGGCCGACGCGACCAATGTGCTGGCTTTAGAAAGCGTAGTGCGGCGACAAGCGCAAGGCTTCCCGGCAGCGCCGACGCATTTCAGCGTGGTGCATCGCCATGTGCGGGCGCAGGAAGTTCCGAAAGTGCCGGGATTTAGCGCCCATTTCAGCATTTTAGGCTTGACTTCTGCCGGGCGCGACACGGGCGGTTTTGATTTTGAAAAAGAAAATCTGTGGCGGCAGGCAAAGTTTTACAAAACTTATTTTGAAGAAAAACTCGGTCTATCACCAGTCAAGATTCGCCTAAAAAGCCTCGACGCAGATGGCGAGGAAAATCGCTTGTTCCAAGCCGTCTTGTCCTTTTTGCAAAAAACAGAACCCAGCTGGCAAATAGAAGTTATTGATGGCAAACAAGTTGAGCAAGAATACTATCGGCGTTTGCAGTTCAAAGTCGTCATACCCGGTTTCGGCGGCCAAGAAATTGAAATCGCCGACGGTGGTTTCACCGACTGGACGCAACGGCTGAGCGGCAACCGAAAGGAGCGGTTACTGATAAGCGGCATGGGTCTGGAGTTGTTGTATAAAATGATGGGCAATACAATTTGAGAGGCTTCAAAGTTTCCCTTCTGGCAATCGGTTGGCCTTGATGCCCTCGACCTGTTTGGGTGAAAAGGGCGGCATCAGCAAGTCAGGCGTTTCGTGATAGCACCTGAATAAATCGGCGATAAAATGGAGCCGGTCGGGCAAATCGGCCCAGTCCACTGCGCCTGTGTCTCGCAAGCTATCAGGCGAGGTGTCAATTCGTTCCAGCAAAACAACCAAGTCAGGGTTGTTCAATTGTTTCAGCATGGAAGGAAACCCCGCTTTCAAGTCATCGCCGAGGTGCAGTCGCAGCCCGTTGGGAAAGCCAAGCACCATCATCCGGTCGGTGAGAAACAAGCGAATACGCTGCCGCGCGATGGTAAAAACCCGTTCGATTGCCCTATCCAGTGCCGTAGGCCGCCCGATAAATCGCATGACCAGCAAGCCATAATATACAATCCAACTGCGGTTAGGGAAAAATGCGCTAACAAGACGGTGCAAAAACGGGCGAGGCTCTATCACCGATGATTCGAGCGCCGCCGCAATTTCCGGTTGCAGGCGCGTTTGTTCGTGAAAGCCAATTTCGAGATTCGCCAGCAAAATCAGTTCAGCCCTTGTTTTGGCATCCGGCTCGAAAAACGCCTGATAATACCGTGAAAAAGCCTGGCGCAAGTATTGTTGGCCATCGGGCGGGTCGCCGGGCCGCAAGGCTTCACAAAAACGGTCTATATTATCGTCATCAAAAGTTGGGTCATCCACGCAAGTGGAGACAAAACGGGCGAACTCGCGCCCAATCTCCGCATACACCTTTTGGTTGCCTCGTGCCACTGCTGCGCTGGCCCGTTCCATTGCGGCAGTGGGGTCCAGCGCCTCCCACACTATTTGGCGAACGCTTCCCTTTTTCTGTTTCACGCCTTTCAGTCGAATGATTTCTTCTATTTCGCCAATTGCCTGCTCAATGATGGGTGTTTCCATCAAGTTGGCCTCCAACGCCTGTGTAACATCTTCACGGCGAATTGTTTGACCAGCCTGTTTGGAAGCCCATGTCGCAAACGTGCACCAATTTGCGCACGGGCCAGTACGCTTCACCATAGCTGCGGACAACTCGTGATAACTTTGCGTGATTTGCAAATTGCGGACAGCTGGGTTTTCGAGCGCCGTAACTCGCTCAACTTCGGCGATAGAGGTGAATTGTTCCATTGTGGATAAATTTGTGGGTCAAACATACATTGACTTCCCGTACTTTCTGAAAGTTGTCAACTTTCGGAAAGTTTGGATAAGCGTTACTCGGTTTTCATTTTTTGAGTGACATTTACCGGAAAAACATCAGCCCATGCGAATCCTGATGCTGAGTATTTCCACAATGTTGTTCTTCCATTGTCAGGACAAATCTGCCCAAAACATGTCACCCGCGCCTACGCATGAATACATCGAACTACATTGGTTTGCATCTTTCGGAGCAGCGCCAAAAACGATTACATTGAACTGCATCGGCGATTCAGTCTGGCTGAAAATGAAGGAAGTAGGTAAAGGGATAAATGAATTGACCCGTGAAAAACGAAACTGGGGAATTGGTCCCGGCGGACAATATGATACGGCTTACTACCACAAAAAGATGAAGCCACAAGATTGGAAACGAATGGACAGTTTGCTCACCGCCAAGAATTTTTGGTCAATCGCTCCAACAGATAGCGTTGAATCGATTGACGGATTTTCTTTTGGAATTGATGCAAAATCTGGAAAACGATGTCACGCTGTATCACGACAAGATCCAAAAGGCGACATTTATGAAATCGGTTTGCAAATGATTCGATTAGCAGGCTTGAAAGACGAATGGAGTCTCACAGAAAACCAACGTTCAAACTTCTAACTATCCAACCCGAAACCCTCCAACCAGCAACCTTCCAAACATGAACTACATCCTCGCCATTGACCAGGGCACCACTTCCACCCGCGCCATTGTGTTTGACAAACAAGGTAATACGATTGCCGTCGCGCAGCAGGAAATCACGCAACATTTCCCCAAACCCGGCTGGGTGGAACACAACGCCGTCGAAATCTGGGAAACGGTGCGCGACACCGTACGGGAAGTTGTCGGCAAAGTCGGCGCGGGTAACATCGCCGCCATCGGCATCACCAACCAGCGCGAGACGACCGTTGTGTGGGACAAACGCACAGGAAAACCCGTCTATAACGCCATTGTGTGGCAAAGCCGCCAGACGGTGGATATTTGCGAGGCATTGAAAGCCAGAGGTCTAGACCCGGAAGTACGCTACAAAACCGGCCTCCTGATTGACGCTTATTTCTCCGGTACGAAAATCAAATGGATTTTGGACAATGTACCCGGCGCACAGGCCGACGCCTTCGCGGGTAATCTGCTCTTTGGCACCATTGATACTTGGGTGCTCTGGAACCTTACCGAAGAGCGCACCCACGCCACCGACTACACCAATGCCTCGCGCACCATGCTCTACAACATCCGCGAACTCGATTGGGACGACGAATTGCTCGCGTCATTCGACATCCCAAAGTCCATGCTGCCAAAAGTGATGGACTCGTCAGGCATTTTTGGGTATGCCAAATCGGAGATTATGGGCATCGAGGATATTCCAGTATGTGGAATTGCTGGCGACCAACAAGCCGCCCTGTTCGGTCAAGGCTGCTTCGCCGAAGGCATGGCCAAAAACACTTACGGCACGGGGTGCTTCATGCTGATGAACACCGGAGCGAAGGCGGTGGCATCCAAAAATGGCTTGCTGACGACCATTGCTTGGGGGCTGAATGGGGAAGTGAAATACGCGCTCGAAGGCTCGATTTTCGTGGCAGGCTCGGCAGTAAAATGGATGCGCGACACGGTCGAACTCGTTGCCGATGTGGCGGAAACGGAACATCATGCACTGAGCCTGTCGTCGTCAGAAGGCGTATATGTAGTGCCAGCTTTTGTTGGTCTCGGCACCCCTTATTGGGATTCGGAGGTGCGCGGCGCAATATTTGGCCTGACACGGGGAAGCAGCCGTTCGCACTTGATTCGCGCCACATTGGAAAGTGTGGCCTACCAGACCAAAGATGTGCTCGACGTGATGGAGCGCGATTCGGGCATTCAGCTCAAAACCCTGCGCGTGGACGGCGGCATGGTGCGCAACAATTTTCTGATGCAGTTCCAGAGTGACATACTTGGCGCAAATGTGGAACGCCCGGTGGTGCAAGAAACTACTGCCCTTGGCGCTGCTTACCTTGCTGGCCTTGCCGTCGGCTATTGGAAAGATGAGGCGGACATCGCAACAAACTGGCAACTCGACCGCTCGTTTAAGCCGCTAATGCCTCAAGATGACGCATCTCGTCTCTATCGAGGCTGGCAAAAAGCGGTGGAGGCGGCGAGAGTGTTTAAACCATGAACAGATGAACATCGAACAAAAACTTGAACCATTTGCCAATCGTCTCGCCAAAATGCACAAGCACTTTGGCAAATGGGCGCGGCGACAAGGCATCACCTGTTATAGAGTTTATGACAACGACATTCCCGGCACACCGCTGGCGGTTGATATTTACGAAAATATCGTGCATGTGGCGGAGTATGCCCGCGACCATGGCATGGAGCCTGCTGATCACGCCGCTTGGCTCGATGGCTGCTTGAAAGTGGTCAGTGAGGTGCTTGGCGTTTCATCCGAATTGATTTATCTGAAATTTCGCCAGCGGCAAAAAGGGCTTCGCCAATACGAACGGTTTTCGCGTGTTGGTTCCGAGTATATCGTCCGCGAAAACGGACTTCGTTTTTTGATAAAACCAGCGGATTACCTTGATGTCGGGCTTTTTCTCGACCATCGCAACACCCGCCTCATGGTGCAACAAGAGGCCGCCGGGAAACGGGTGTTGAATCTTTTTGCTTATACTGGTTCGTTCACCGTGTACGCGGCGGCGGGTGGTGCGTCAGAGACGCTGACCATAGACATGAGCAACACCTACCTTGAATGGGCGGACCGCAATTTGTCGCTCAACAATTTTTCGGATAAGAAACACCGCTTGCTACAAGCCGACGCGCTGGCTTGGCTCGAACAGCCACCCGGCGAACTGTTCGACCTCATCATTCTCGACCCGCCTACTTTCTCGAACAGCAAACGCATGGACGACACGCTCGACATTCAGCGCGACCATGTGATGTTGCTCAACCGAACGCTCCGTTTTTGTGCGCCGGGCGGAACGGTGTATTTTTCCACCAACTACCGCCGTTTCAAGCTTTGGGAGGAAGAAATTCGCGCTTCGGCAATAAAGGACATTTCCAAACAAACGGTACCCGAGGATTTTAGGAACAAGAAGATTCATCAAAGTTTCAAGATTCTGAAATGAGGTTAATGCCCCAGCATACTCCCCGGAATCTCCCGCCGCTCCTTCCCTAATGGTGCGTATCGAACTTTGAGACCATATCCTCCTCCCACATTGTAATAAATGAGCTTGAACTTATGCCATCCTTTTTGGAGGTTGACCAATCCCGTCTTTTCTTCCATGCCATGGTCTCCATCGTTGTCCACCACAATCTCATTGTCAATATACAGCACGCTTCCGTCGTCCGATTCTGTCCAGAATTGGTATCCACCCGCCTCCGGGATATTGATGTAGCCATTCCAGACCATACCGCATTTGGAAGAGACGCACAATGGGTGCAGCGAGAAATCATGGGCGACTCCGCTTGTTTCCACAAAACCATTTTGTACATTTTCGGAAGTATATTTTTCGCGTGTAGTCATCAGTGCCATGCTCAGCCCGGGTTGGGGAGCCATCACAAACTGTACACTTGGCTTTTGGGCGTAAAGCAGCACCTCCGCCGAGGCATCGTTGCTTTCGAGCAGTCCTGTTTTGTAAGCCTTGGCCCGCACCACGCACTCTTTGGTTGGTGAGAAAGGTTTTTCAAAAGCAGCCGAGTTGGGTTTGGGGTCGGAGCCGTCGGTTGTGTAACGAATAGTGACGCCGGTCGCAGAGGAGCCGATTTGCACGGTAGGCGCCATCGTCGAAGGGTCATGGTTTACGGTGATTTGTGGTTTTGGCACGAAAGCGCCAAAGTTGGCGATTTTGACCGCGAAGGCGTGGGGCGATTTGATTTTGTTGGGATTGTATTCTGGCAAAAAAACGGTCGTCTTGCCGGGCGAGTTTTCCCAGCGCAGTTTTTCCTTGGTTGCCAGAAAAGTCACTTCTGTTCCTGCTGGCAACTGCAAGTCTTTCAAAACCAACTTTTTGTCGTCTGGATATTTTGGCAAAATGGCATAGAGCGCATTCGATTTTGGATTGTAGGTAAAAAAGACCTCTTTCACCGCAAAACCGGGAGCAGGGTCTATGGTCTGCTTAAGTAGCGCATCGCCAGAGGTCTTCCAGCCGTCCACGAGTTCGGCTTTCCAGTCGCGGCGCCCCTCGCTCCATTGGCAAGGAGTGCGCCAGCGGCGTGTCCCGTAAATGGCTTCGCCATTGATGCTGAGCCATTGGCCGATGTCGAGCAATCGTTCTTGCATGATAGGCGGAATCATGCCATGCCCGTCCGGTCCGATATCCAGCAAAAAATTGCCGCCCCGCGAGGCTTTGTCCACGAGGTGCAGCACGAGCGATTGCGTCGAATTGTAGTCCCATGCGTTCTCTGCGCGGTTGTACCCATACGAGAATCCCATGCCCCGGCTTTCCTCCCACGCATGGTCTTCAAAATCCAAATCTGGCTGGTATTCGGGAGTGTAAATGCCGCCATGATGAAATCTGACACCACTTCCCCAACGGTCGTTGGCCACCACACGGTCGCGCACAGGGCTGTTGGTATAAAGCCATGCGAGAAACTGCGGCGACTGCCATACGTCGGGCGTGGCATCCCAATCACCATCCGACCACACCACCCAGGGTTGATATTTGTTCACCAATTCATAAAGCTGCGGCATGGCGTGCTCGCGGGCGTATCGCGCTTGGTCGGATTTCCAGAGGGGATTGAACCACTCGTATAGTGAAAAATAAAAGCCGGGCTTCACACTTGTTTTGCGCAGCGCGGAGAACAAATCGCCCACGAGGTCGCGCTTGGGGCCTCGCACATCGCTGCTCCACGGAAAGCCCCATGTGGCGGAAGCCTGCTCGTTAGGCCAAAGGCAGTAGCCATCGTGGTGCTTTGAAGTCAGCACGACATACCGAGCGCCTGCTTTCTCAAACAACTGTGCCCATTCGTCAGGCTCCCAAAGGCTGGCGTGGAAATCGTCGGCAAGGTCATAGTAGGTGCGTGAGCCAAAGTTCTTCTGGTGGAAATCGCGGATTTTGCCGTCGTGCAAATTTTTTTCCAATGAGTTTTGATACCACTCGGCATAGTTGCCCAACGTAGTGTAGGCCGGTACGGAATACACGCCCCAGTGAATAAAGATGCCAAATTTGGCATCAAGCCACCACTCTGGCGTGGGGCGACTGTCGAGCGACGACCAATCCGGCGTGTACACAGGGGCTTGTGCGGCGAGAAAGAGAGAGAAGGAGGTGCAGAGCAGCGTGAATAATGAGCGAAGCATAGGCGATGCAAATTGATAAGTTGATTCGGACAAATGTAAACAAATTTGTCCCATGAAAAGGCTTTCCGAAATCTGGATTTACCCCATCAAATCTTTGGGAGGCATCTCCCTGCCAACGGCCAAAGTGCAGCCTCGCGGCCTACAATACGACCGCCGATGGATGCTGGTGGACGGTGCTGGGCGATTTGTCAGCCAGCGCGAGCTCCCCAATATGACGCTGCTCGGCACCTCCATCGAACCGCCTCACTTGTGTGTCTTTGTCAAAGAAAATCCCATTGAAAAAATCAATGTGCCCTTAGAGGTTCCGATAAATAAACTGGAGAAAATACGGGTCGAAGTGTGGGGCGACAAGTGTTGGGCCAATGTGTTGTCGAAAGAGACAAACAATTGGTTTTCAGAAAAATTGAAACAAAACCTCCGGTTGGTTTTTATGCCCGACACCACTCGTCGTTGGGCCGACGGGCGTTACGCGCCCAAAGGCCAACACGTCAGTTTTGCCGATGGATTTCCCTTTTTGGTGATAGGCCAATCCTCGCTCGACGACCTCAACCGCCGCCTCGAGCAGCCGCTGCCGATGAATCGCTTCAGACCCAATTTTGTCTTCACGGGTGGCGAGCCTTTCGAGGAAGACGCTTGGGCCGACTTCACTATCGGAGATGTGCCTTTCAAAGGTGTAAAACCATGCGGGCGGTGTGTCATCACCACAACCGACCAAACAACAGGCGTCCGGGCTGCGGAGCCATTGAAGACCTTGGCCACTTTTCGCAAGGTGGGCAACAAAATTTTGTTTGGTCAAAACGTAGTGTGGGTAGGGGAGGGGGACGCATGGGTGCGAGTAGGCGACGCGCTACATTGTTGAACAATTTTTCGGCACAACCTTTCGCTGAATTAAACTTTCCGTACTTTTGCCCGCCTTTTTGAAAAGGAAAGTTTTAAACCTTGTAATTTTTTGAACTGAACAATGGCAAAACGCAAAGTCTCTCCGGCGGTTGAGGAAGTAACGGTGCAAGAAGTGAATGCTAATCCTGCGCAAAAGATTTGGGAAAAATATCCGAACCTGCTACCCTATACATTGGGCGCCATCGCTGTGCTGATTGGCGGCTGGTGGCTCTACAAGAGCATGATAGTGGCTCCCAAGCAAAAAGAAGCGGTGGCCGCGATGTGGCATGCCCAACAGAAGTTCGAGCGCGATTCGTTTCGCTTGGCACTCGAAGACCCCGGCGGCGGCTTCGATGGTTTTCTCACCCTTGCCGACAAATTCAGCGGCACTCCCGCCGGCAACTCTGCCAACTACTATGCTGGCATTTGTTACCTTCAAATGGGCGATTTCGACAACGCCATCAAGTATCTCAAGAAGTTCGATGGCAAAGGGAATCTTTTGCCAGCCATGAAGCACGGAGCACTTGGGGATGCGTATTCTGAAAAAGAGGACTACGGTGCCGCGTTGAAACATTACCAAAAAGCGGTGGATGCCACTGACCATGATCTGTTGGCAGGTTATTATCTGAAAAAACTCGCGCTGCTAAACGAGTATCAAGGCAACAAGGATGCCGCTTTGAAAGCGTTCGAGCGTCTTCGTCGTGACTATCCCAACCAGTCATCCTCTGATTGGCGCGATGTCGAAAAGTACATCTATCGCCTCGGTGGAAAGTAATATAGTCAACGCAAATCAGCCCCGTCCGCTTCACTTGGCCGGGCAAGCCCCTGAATACAGGGTCTGACAAGGTGGTTTTGAACGAACGGCGCTCGCAATCCTTTGAAAATCACACAAATCAATCAAGGAAATCCCTGCCTTGCCAACCAGCAGGTTCAAACCCTCTTCCATTTAGGTATAAAGGGCGAAAAGGCAGGGATTGGAACACCAGCCTGCCTCAATACTTGACAAACCGTGAACCGTCTGTTATATGACGATTCACGGTTTTTTTGTTTGCAACTGAAAATCAATGCAAAAGAAATAGCGCCATTTTCAAAAAGTGTTTACATTTGCCCCGTCCCTCTCTCAAAAGATAGTCTCTCCACTTCAGCTCATTGTGGCAATAAGGGTGTTTTTCATCCGTTTTTGCCTTGAATGAGCAGGTTTTGCCATTCAATCATTCCATTACTGCGGCAAAACCCAACGTTCACACAAACAGTAACTTTTAAAACCACTGCTATGAGCACTATTTTTCGCGCAGGGTGGTTGGCCTTTGCACTCGTGTGTGCGGCCAACGTGATTTTGGCCCAAACCTCTATTTCCGAAGACCTTCAACGCGCCAACAAGCAATTCGACCTCCAAGCCTACAATCTCGCGCTCAAAACCTACAAGCAAGTGCTGGACAAAGATGCCAACAACGGCCAAGCACTTGCGCGCATCGCCGAATGCTATGTGCAGCTGAACCAACCGGAAGCCTCACTCGACTGGTATCGCCGGGCGGTAGAGCAACGCGAGCCAAACTCCGATGTTCAGTTGCGCTATGGTAGGGCTTTGATGATGCGTGGCGACTACGACAACGCCAAGCGCCAATTTCTCGAGTACGCTGCTCTCAATGACAATGCAAACGAAGTGGGTCGCCACTTCGCCAATATGTGCGATTTCGCCATCAGAACAGCTAAAAAAACGCCCGACTACATCGCTCGCAACGAGGCCATCAACACTTCGGCCTCCGATTTTGGCCCGTCGTTCTATAACAATCGCGTGGTGTATAGCTCCTCCCGGACGGATATTGTTCGCAAAACGCAATCAAAACCTTCCTCCGACTGGACTGGAGGCTCGGCCAACCAGTTGTTTGTGACACAGCGCAATCCCGAAAACGGCTCCTTGCAAAAACCTGATTTTTTTCGCAACGACTTGCAAAACAGTTACAACGAAAGCCCAGTGAGTTTTTCCGCTGATGGCAAAAAGGTGGCGTTTTGTAGAAATACATTTGTCAACGGTGCGCGTCAACTCGCCGAAAAAGGCTCGAATATGAGCCTTTATATCGCCGACGTGGTCAATGGAGAATGGGTCAACGTCAAGCCGTTCCCATACAACGGCACTGATTTTTCCACTGGTTTCCCTTGTTTGATTGGCACCGGAAACTCCCTGTTGTTTGCATCGAACAACCCCGCCACCACCACTGGTGGAAAAGGATGGGATATTTACCTTTCTCAATTCGTCAATGGCGAATGGAGTACCCCTCGCAACTTGGGAGCGCCCGTGAACACTCCCGGCAATGAAGTGACACCTTATTATGACGGAACGGATTTGTATTTCTCCTCCGATTGGCACAATGGATTGGGCGGGCTTGATGTGTTCCGCGCCGAAGTAGCCAAAGAAAGCGTCAAAAACGTTTATCACCTCGGGCCGGGCATCAACTCCTCTTACGACGACTATGGCTTTATCTACAATAGCCAAAACAAGGTGGGCTACCTGACCAGCTCTCGCCCCGGCGGGCGCGGCAATGAAGATATATGGCAAATAACCTACAACGGCAGCGGCATCGCAGCGGCTTCGACCAATACACCAGCCTCTGCCAACTCGTTGTCTGATGTGCTCTCTGGCCGAGCATCGAGGACTACCGCGCCAACCCCACAGACATACAATGCTTTGTCTGGTCAGCCAGATGCCTCCGCCACCTCTATCCAAAGCTATTACTTGCTCGTGACCGATGCCTTTGGCAAACCACTTCCCGGTGTTGACGTGGATATGCTGGAATGTGGAGGCGACAAAGGCCAGACGGATTCAGAGGGCAAGTTCTATTTTTCACCCTCTGCTCAAGCACCCAACTGCTTTTTTGACTTGAGCAAGAATGGTTACGAAGGCTCTCGAGTGGAGGTGCGGGAATACGGAAAGCACAATCTCACCGTCTCCCTTTCCAACGACAAGCGCCAAGAATTTAGCGGTGTCGTGTTGGATGCTCGCACGAGGCAGCCATTGAGTAGCGTCACCGTTGATTTTGTTGACAAAGGCAAAACCATCCGCACGCAAACCGACCAAAATGGTGGTTATACCCTCGATTTGGTGCCGGGTGCCACATACAACATCGAGTATGCGCGCTATGGCTACAAATCCGCCAAAATGCAGATGCGCCCAACGGTGTCGCCATTGGGCAACAGACTCACAGAAGTATCGCTCGCATCGGAAACGAGCGGAGCGACTGCCGCCAACAGCACCGTCACGCCGCCCCCCACAAGCGCCTCCACTCCCACGCAATTCACAAATCCCGCAGCACAGTCCACCCCAACACAATTCAGCAACCCTGCCGCTGGGAACCAATCCGCTCCAACACCCGTGCAACACAACACGACGGCGAGCCGGACGACGAACCCTGCTGCCACCACACAACCCGCATCTACCACATTGTTAACGGCCAAACAAGGGCAACCGGAAACACCGCCTCAAACCCAGCAGGAGTTCAATGGTTATTCTGTGCAACTCTCGGCCACACCCGCCAATACAACGCAGAGTGACTCAAGAAAATACGAAACACTCTCAAAACATGGGAATGTTTACACAAAATTGGAGGACGGCAAGAACAAAGTGCGACTCGGTATTTTCCCAACAAAGGAAGAAGCACAGAAGGTGTTGAAGGATGTCAATAACAACCCGCAATTCAAAGGGGCTTTCATCGTGGCCGAGCGCGGAGCTGACAAAAGTCTTATTTTGGGCAAACAGCAGAGCACGACAGCTTCGCCAGTCCAGCATAGCACTCCCTCCACCAACGCCGCAAGAGGCATTACCCCCGCCAACACTACCAGCACCGCAAAAGCGTCAGTATGCTATGCCATCCAATTAGAGCCAGCCTCCTCAGGCAAGTCGTTTGCTGTGAATAACTACTCAAGTGTGACTGACCTTGGCAATGTGTACGGGAAAATGGACAACGGCGTTGTCAGAATGCGTCTGGGTGTCTGGTCTGACTATGATGATGCGGAGGAGGCGCTTGATAAGGTGAAGCAAAAAGGCTTCAGGGATGCCCTCATCGTGACGGAAAAATCAAACGACGAAAGCATCCAAGAATATCACATTAAAAAAGCCGCTCCCGGTGCGACGACCAATGTCGCCCCTGTCCAACACACAAAACCGAAGGCTAACGACGGCTCTAAGTACTACGTCCGTCTTTGCGCCTTGTCGGACCCCAGCAAATTCGATGCAAAAAAATTGGAAGGCTCAGGGGTCAACGGCAGCGTGGAAAAGTGGCCGGTTGGCAATAGTGGCCTCACGGCCATCGTGCTCGCGGGATACTCCAACCTCGAAGCTGCCGAGCGCGATAAAGAGAAGGTGCGAACCAATGGCTTCCCCGATGCTTATGTGGTTCGGGAGTTGAACGGAACTGTCACAAGAATCAAGTAGGCAGTTTCATGCAGAGGAATAAAAAAAGGGATACTCGTTCGAGTGTCCCTTTTTTTATTCCCATGCGTGGTTTGTTCGCTATGGCGGATACGTTATAGTCAACGCAAATCAGCCCCGTCCGCTTCACTTGGCCGGGCAAGCCCCTGAGTACAGGGTCTGACAAGGTGGTTTTGAACGAACGGCGCTCGCAATCCTCTGAAAATCACACAAATCAATCAAGGAAATCCCTGCCATGCCAATGGGCAGGTTCAAATCCTCTTTAATCTGGGTATATAGTTTGGAGGTCAATACCGTGCTTTGCCGATTCTTCTCACCCTGTGCAAGATAGCTCGAAGCACTATCCACCCATGCGCCAGTAGGGTCAACGGCAGGCCAAAATGCGAGCACATCACGATAAACCGGTCGCGAAGGCTTTGTCGGTGGCGTTGCTTCGAAATGCCTCCCATCAGGTAGTCGGTGGTGATGAAACCCGTGTAGATGTTTTCACGGCTCTTTTTCAGGATTTTGATACACCAATCATAGTCGGCGCAGAGGTTGTTTTCAATAAGGGGTGGTGCAATGGATCGACGTGGTATGAAGGATTGGTGTACCACCAACATTCCGCCGAGAAAGTCGCGCCAACGGAGCTGCGCGGGAAGTTTGCGGGTACTGAGTTCACTCATGGTGCCAACTGGTCGGCGCGATGCGTCCACGAGCATGGTTTCGCCGTAAAGCACATCGGTTTGAGGGGTGGCGAGCGCCGCCATTTTTTCCAACACATCGGGTGCATGGATGTGGTCGCCACAATTGAGACACCATAAAAAGTCGCCGGTGGCGATACGCATCCCCTTATTCATCGCATCATACAGCCCCTTGTCCGGCTCTGAAATCCAACGCACGTTGGGCATCGTTTTGGCGAATTCTTGTATGACTTTCAATGAGTTGTCTTTGGAAGCACCGTCCACGAAGATGTATTCAAAGTGTGTATAAGATTGCTGACGCACACTTTCCATCGTGCCGGGCAAGTCAGTCTCGCCGTTGTAAACAACGGTGATGATGGAGAAGGTTATTGGTTGTTCGTTGTTGGTTGTTCGTTGTTGGTTGTTCGTTGCTGGTTGCTCGTTGCTGGTTGCTGGTTGTTCGTTCAAGGTGTGATTGGCATTTTTGAATGAACGGCAAATGTACGGCGGAAACGTGTTTCGGCTGTGATGCGGAATGCTATTCCGCCGTACAATCAACTTTATTGCTTCAAAAATTTCTTGAAAAACAGGGGCTTGCCGCCGATATCGCAACCTATGAGCAAATACAACCCGGCGGGCAAAAACTCGATGTCGAGGCGAGCAACGCTATCCCCAAGCACCGTTCCATTCGCCATTTTCAAATGGCCCGCAGCGTCGAAGATTTTGAGGCTCAAATCCGAAAAGAGACGGTTTTCAATTTGCAAAAAATCGCTGGCGGGGTTCGGCTGAACACGAACGCGCTCCAATGGTGGCTCATCGGTTGATGTGATAACAACAGTAATGCTTGCCGAGGAAGTACATCCGTTGGGCGCCGTGACAACAACAGTGTAGGTGCCCGATTGACTGATGAAAACCGAGTCGTTGAGGATGGGCCAATGCGGCGAGACCCACGAGAAAGTAACGTTGGGTGTATTCGAATATGCGATGAGCAGGTGATTAGGTTCGTCGTATTCGATGAAAACAATTGGCGTGTTCGCATCCAGCAGGACTTCAACTTGTTCGGTGACAATGCAGCCGTAATTATCTTCTGCGAAGACTGTGATTGGGCCGGGGAAATTTATCGTCGGAGGAATAGGGTTGCAAGAGGTATCGGAGACAACGACCCAGCATATTTCGGCAAGGATATTAGTCTCGGCGGTCAGCGTGCCATTTGGGTGAGCACAATCCAAAACGATGTCGGGAGCAGTGAGTTTTAACGGCGATACTTCCAAATTTTGGGTGACCGTGGTTGTCCCATTTTGGTTGGTTGCTTCGAAGATGGCTGTCACCGTGCTGTCGGGCAAAACCTTTATCACGGTAGCGGCGGTATCGCTCATGCCGTCCCAGAAATGCCACGCAATTTGTTCAGCACCAGCGGTATTTGCTTCAAATATCACATAGTGTCCGGGGCAATAGACATCCTTTTGAGGTGTTTTGAACGTTTTCACCCAGGGTTTTTGTGAGGGGTCATGTTCGATTGCCCAGAGACCGTTTACCGATAAGCTGGCACTCGGAAAGTTTGCATTTGCCGAAGCTGTGACGCGAAACCAGCCGTACAAGGTGTCTTGTTGGGCAGTGACTATCCGAAAGCCCACAAAAGCGGTGGAGGTCGGCGGTGTCCAATTGCCATATTGCTGCATTTGCCCAGAAAATCCCCAAAAATGGGCGATGAAAGCACTTGTGTACATATTCCCCGGATGGCTCGAGACGCTCCATTTTGGGGTGGCGTTGATACTGTCGCCTGCCATGAGTGGCCGGACAAAATCACTCGAATCCATCATCAATTCAAAACCGGGATGCAAGGCTTCGATGCTGGCGCTGCCGCCGACATAATCAGGCACCCAAGCGGCTTCGGCAATGAACAAGGCGTCGTGCTTGCCGTCGCCATCGAAATCTATACTGTCCCGTTTCAAATCATAGCTGCCAGCATTGGGCGCAAAAACGGCCAACTGTACGTTTTTTTCGCCGCCGACGAGATGGTAGGTCGATCCGGCGGCTATCTGTGCGGAGGTTTTTGGAAGAAAAGTGAAACATAAACACACGAGGGGAAGTGCATATTTGTCCATCGGCAAGTTTTTTCGGATAAGACCATTTGAAGGAGAATTTCGCTGCCCGAATAGGTATTGCATGAAATATCCTTCACGCGTAGTGCCTAAAAACCTGTTATTTTCCCGCAAAATTCCGAAATGCTCTTATTTGCAGCAGGCATCATATTGAGTTTGCTCGGTTCTTTGCCGCCGGGTATTATTAGCCTTTCTGTGGCGCAAACCGCAATAGAACGAGGGTTTCTCGCTGCCATGTTGTTGGCGATGGGCGCGGCAGGCGCTGAATTTTTTCAGGCATGGGCAGCGGTGGCGCTGACGGATTGGTTTTTAAGCGAGCCGACGGCTGAGCGGTGGTTCCGATGGGCGGCCACGCCTGTTTTTTTCAGCTTGGGGGTTTACTTTCTTTTTTTTGCAAAAAATCCCAAAACACGCGGTGTGGCGGTGGAGGTCTCGACAGCGAAACAACTGGGAAAGGGTGTTTTATTAAGCGTTTTCAATCTCTTGGCCGTGCCCTATTGGTTCGTTTATGTCGGCTCCTTGAGGGTTTCGGGTTGGTGGGAGACCGAAAGCCTCACGTCAACGCTTGTGTTTTCGACAGGTGTGACGGTGGGCACCACCGGGGCTTTGGCTTTGTATGCTTGGTTGGGGCAGCTCATGGTGCAGCGCTCGGAGATAGCGGCTCGTCATGCAAACAGAGTCATTGGGGTGATTTTTTTGGGCTTGGGGGCAAAGCTGTTATACTCGCTTTTGCAACACTAACGCACGACCACTATTCTCGCTCTGAAACCGTCGGCCATGACGGAGTAAACACCATTGCTTGCCCCGGTCAGGTCGAGAATGGCCTCCAATTCGTTTGCTCCAAGTCGTCTTTCGAGCACAAGTTTCCCTCTGCGACTAAACACTTTGATGTCCATGACGGAAGTGCCATGCGCAGGGTGTTTTTTGAATGTAAAAATTCCTTTGCTGGGGTTGGGCGAAATGCTCCACGAACGGAGAGACGAGGCATCTGGCAGCAAAGTTTGTTTTAAGGCAAAAGCAAAGTTCATTTCTATGTGCTCGCCCTCTTTTAGGATGAATATGTCGGAATAGCCCGCCTCATCCAGTCCGAAGCTGGGCAACAATGTCTGGCCAGTCAAAGGAGGTAGTACATATAGTTGGTATTGGCCAGAAGGCAGGTGGGCGATTTCGTATCGGCCTTGGGCATCGGTGGTGGCCGCGCCAGCAACGTTGTTCGCCTTGTCCAACAAAACAACGGCGGCTTTTTCCAAGAATGGCTCGGAGTCGTCAACCATGTTGTTTTGCAGAGAGTCGAGCCAAACAAAACCGCTTGTTTTGCTGAAAACCTCTCCTTTGGGAGGATGCAATTGTGATTTGGGCACAATACCCTTCGGCAGTCGGCTACTGCCCCACGAAAGATGCGCCGTAGCGCCCCCGCTTGCTTCAAAATACTCCATGCGGATAGGGTAGCGGTGGCCACCTTCCAGAAAAATGGTGCCGCTGTATTCCGTTTTCGGCTGGTTGGCCCATTGGTCAATCAACAAGGTGTCATTGACCCACAGCCGCACCCCATCATCGGTGAAGGTGTAGAAGGTAAGCGTGTCGTCGAAAAAAGGCACGATGTCGCCCGTCCAACGCACGGCAAAAAAATCATCCGGCACATAGCCTGCTGCTGGCGATTCGATGCCCCATTCAAAGAAGATAGTGGTGTCTATGCGCGTTAACAAGAGTTCTCCATCAAAACCTGCATAGTAATCGTTTATTTTAAAATACTCACCGTATAGGCCTTTACCGTTGGAACGCAAGTGTGTTTTATACTCGGCTTCTATCAATGTTCCGTTTTCTTCTGGGGTCACAAAGGATAATGTAGTATGTTTATCTCCATTGTGCCACTGATTAAAAAGCAATATAGAATCACCTCTAAATTGAATAACGGGCACTGTTGCGTTGCGCTGCATTCCCACCACGCTCAAAAATGTGTATGGGGATAGCCCTTTCAGGCCATCCACGTTTACTTCTATGTCTGAAGGCTCTGTTGCGACGGTTATTTCAGATTTATGTGGAAAAACATCTTTCCATATAGTGTTTGACAGTCCCATGCTATCTTTTGCTGTCAAATATACTCGATACCACACATTGTCTGATGGTTCGCCCTCGTCCGACACGATGTAGCTGCCTTCTGTAAGGCTGTTAGTGGGCTGAATGGCAGGGTGAGTGTGGTTGTCGTGGTGGAAGTCTATTTTCCACGTCAGCGCAGTAGGGGAAAGGAGGCCTTCTTCCGCGTCGTCGGCATAGCCGGAAAAGGGGATTTCTTCGCCAGCGCGGTACAAGAATTTGGATTCGGGCAAGGTGATGACCGGAATGGGGCGTGTATTGGTGGTGACTCGCAGAAGGGCTGCTGCCGAGGTGTCGCTGCTAATACTATTGCTGACAATGCAACGATATGCAGACGCGCTGTCTTGCAGTTGCACGTTTTCAAGAACCAGCGTATTGGAGACTTCGCCAAACAGGGGTTTCCCGTTTTTTTGCCACTGATATTCCAATGGTTTTTGTCCCAACGCGAGCACTTCTAATCTCACAGTGTCACCTACCGTATAGAGGCCGCCTTTGGGATGCGAATAGACAAATGGGGCATTGCTGCCTGTGTAGGCTATTCGCCAGATGCTTCCATTGTTACTGGCCGTATTGTCTTCTTCCGAACCGCCTCCTATGCCAGCACGCGCCAGATAATAAAAATCGCCTTGTGGACTAATACGGATAGAAATGGGGCGGCTTGCATTAGTAAGTAAATTTTGCTCTCTCTGTCCGTTCAATGGATTTAACACGCCTATGTAACTTGCACAATAATCTGCAAAAAAGAAGCGCCCTTTATACTTGTCAGGGAAATTGCCCCCTGTCATCGGATAGAATGCAGCACCTACTGCTGCGCACCCAAATACATGATGGTAAGCATATAGAGGGTCCTGATAATTGTCCGGCATTGTCGCGTCGCCCTTTTTGCCTTCCACAGTGGGAAAACCATAATCTTTTCCCGGCAGCACCTCATTGATTTCTTCCCAAACGTCTGTTCCCACATCGCAAAGGAATATGCGACCAGTTTCGGGCTGTACGGCCATAGAAAATGGGTTGCGAAGCCCTGTGGCATATACAGATTTGTATTTCCCAGCCACTATTTCATAAAAAGGATTGTCATCTGGAATGGAGCCATCGGGATTGAGACGGAGTATTTTGCCTGAATCGTTGGTGGGATCGCTGGGTGGGTTAATAGAGCCATTTTCTCCAATAGCGACATAGAGCTTTCCGTCATTGCCAAATACCATAGCGCCGCCATGATGCACCGAACTGACTTTGACATCGCACTCATACAGCACTTCCTCACTTCCGGGCACCACATAATAACCCTGTGAACGGACCCTAGACACGCGATTGTATGCGCCCCCCGGAACAGTATAATAAAGATAGACGAATGGAGAATCGGGATAGTTCGGGTGGAGCGTTATGTGACCCAAACCGCGTTCGTTGTAATCATCCACAGCCAACTCCATGAAAGGGTCGGGCAGCATCTTTCCGTCCTCCACCAATTTAATTGTGCCATTTTTTTCAGTGATGAAAACCAAACCATTTGGCGCGATGGCCATATCTGTGGGGTTCAATTCGTCCGCGATTTTGTATTGGACAAAACCAAAGGGAAGTTGGGAGCATACTGTTGCTGGAACAAAAAGCGCGATGAAAGCGAAAGGCGGCAAAAGGTGTTTCATGTGCGTTGACGGTTGGTCTAATGCGAAATTAGAAAAAAAACAAGTGCCTTAGGCGCATTTCTATTGTTTTGGTCTGTTTTTGTCAAAAAATGAACAAAAAAAAGCGCGAGCCACGCTGAAAATCAGAGCAGCTCGCGCTTGCGACGGACGAATCGGTTTATTTACTTTTTGAAATAGGAGGAGGCGTTTTTCCCGCCGCTTCTGACAGTTTCAAGGCGTTTTTTGAACTCAAGAGAGAGCTCATCCTCTTTGCGGGCGTAGATTTCATTCAATGCAATGAGGGTGTTCATATCGTTCGGGTCGAGACTTTCCGCTTTTTGAAAGTAGGGGAGTGACTGGTCGAACAAGGACATGACCTCATCGCGTGCGGCTTGCAGTTTTTTCAGGCCAGCGGTGGAATAGTCCTCCGGCATTGCGTTCATCTCCTGTGTGCGCACGGCTGCTTTGTTGTAGTAGAGTGCTCCAAGCGAATAGACAGCGTCCACGTTTTTTGGGTCTTTTTCTGTAGCTTGTGTGTAGTAAGTTTTCGCCTCTTCGAAGTACTCATTGGCCTTGGCCGTGTTTTTTTCCTTCGACATCGTTTGATAGAGATTGTCGTACACGTTGCCGAGCGTGACATAGAGGCCGATGTTGCTCGGCTCTTTTTCTATGGCTTGCTTAAGGCTGCCTGTCAATTCGTCGAGCTTGCCTTTTTTCAGATAAGCGTTGATTTCGGAAAAGAGCAGCCCGGTGTCTTCTGGATATTTGGTGCGGCCTTCGGTGAGTATTTTCTGGGCGCCAGCCTCGTCGCCCATCTCAAGTTTGAGGGTGTATATGCCATCATAGACCGCTGGCTTGGCCTTTCCTTTGGCGTATAGGCTGTTGTAGTATTTCAATGCGTCCTCGTTGCGCTTGGCCTGCTGTGCTGCCAGCGCGGTGGTGTAAACCATGTTTTCGTACTGGTCGGGGTCGTCAAGCACGCTTTTTTGGCTGCTTGCTTTGAGTATCTCATGTGCTTGAAGTGATGCCTCGAACGATGCGAATGCTTTGTCGAATTGGCCCGCTTCGTACTTCGAAACGCCGATATTGATAAGGTGGCCTTCCACTTGGCCGAGTCCTTTCACCGCATCGCTTTTTTCATATTTTTTGGCGGTCGGGTTGTTGAAGGCGTTTTTGTAGCCCATGAATGCCTCCAAGGCATCGTTGTCGCCACTGAGGGGGGCATTGGGGTCAATCATGCGCCGAGCCATGTCGCGCTGGAGCATGGTGTTGTACACGTCTCCTTTGGTGAGCCATGCCGAGGCTTGTGCTTGGCCTTCGGGCGTTTGCAGTGCCTGGTCAATTTTTTGCTTGGCCTCCTCCAACTTGGCAGCATTGGTGTTTGGGTCAATGTTGTAAGTGGTGAGGGCCTTGCTTGCTTGTTTGGCGAGTTTTCCGCCGTCGTCCTGTGCTTGGGCGATACCATGAAGCAGCAACAGGCATGATAGTGAGAAAAGGACATTTTTCATCGTTTTCAACAAAAATTAAGTTTTGAAAAATCGTTTTGTAAAGACGGGTTTAGGGATAAAAGATTTTAAACGGGTGGTTAAAGACGATTATACCCAGATTAAAGAGGATTTGAAGATTTCCTTGATTGCTTTGCATGATTTCCAAAGGATTGCGAGCACCGTTCGTTCAAAACCACCTTGCGTTGACTATAACTCATTCTTCGGAGGGGGATTCTTGGCCATTGCCGTTTTCCACTTCTGCCGATGTCACTACCGCCACGTCGGCAATGTCGTCGCCCTCGTCGAGGCGGATGAGTTTCACACCTTGTGTGGCGCGTCCCATCACACGCAATTCGTCAGCAGCCGTACGGATGGTGACACCTGATGTGGTCGTAATCATCAGGTCATCAGAATCGGTCACGGTTTTGATGGCAACGAGGTGGCCTGTTTTGTTGGTCACGTTCATCGTTTTGATACCCTTTCCTCCGCGCCCTTGCGTGCGGTACTCATCCAATGCCGAGCGTTTGCCCATGCCTTTTTCGGAGACAACCAGAATGGTGGAAGTGGCATCAGCAGGGTCAATACAGACCATGCCTACCACCACGTCGTCGTTCGATACCGAGATGCCGCGCACCCCGGCAGCGGTACGCCCCATCGGGCGCACATCTTGCTCATTGAAGCGGATAGCTTTGCCGCTTTGCACGGCGAGGATAATCTCGTTTTTGCCGTTGGTCAGCTTGGCTTCAATCAGTGCGTCGCCTTCATTGATTTCAATAGCATTGATGCCGCCTTGCCGGGGTCTGGAATATGCTTCCAAAAGGGTCTTTTTGATTTGACCGCGCTTGGTGCAAAATACGATGTAGTGATTGTTGATAAACGTTTCATCGTCGAGTTTTTTCACTATGATGAAAGCGCGAATTTTATCCTCTTTGGGGATGTTCAGCAGGTTCTGAATCACGCGGCCTTGACCCACTCTTGTGCCTTCCGGGATTTCGTATACCTTTAGCCAAAAACAGCGGCCACTTTCGGTGAAGAGCAGCAGGGTATTGTGATTGGTGGCGGTGAACATGTGCTCCACAAAATCCTCGTTGCGGGTGCGAACGCCTTGAGCGCCGCGTCCCCCTCGACCCTGAGCGCGATATTCTGAAATAGGCGTCCGCTTGATGTAGCCTGCGTGGCTAATGGTAATCACAACCTCCTCGTCCTCAATCAAATCCTCCATGTTGATTTCTGCCTCGTCTATCTCTATGGCGGTGCGTCGCTCGTCGCCGAAACGCTCTTTGATTTCCAACGTTTCGGATTTGATGATACCGCGCCGCAAACCTTCATCGGCCAGAATTGCTTTCAGCTCGGCGATTTTTTTCATCAACTCTTCATATTCCAGCTTGACTTTGTCGCGCTCCAATCCCGTGAGTTGCTGAAGACGCATGGCAAGGATAGCTTTGGCCTGTATTTCGGTGAGGCCAAATTGGGCCATCAGCCCTTCACGGGCTTCATCTGCATCTTTGGAGGCGCGAATGAGCGCAATGACTTCATCCAGATGGTCGAGCGCGATGAGCAACCCTTCGAGGATATGGGCGCGTTCCTCTGCTTTGCGGAGTTCGTATTGGGTGCGGCGGATAATGACTTCAAGGCGGAATTTGATAAACTCGTCAATCTGCTCCTTCAAGTTCAGGGTTCTGGGCCGCCCGTTCACCAAAGCGATATTATTGATGCCGTAGGAGGTCTGGAGCGGGGTCAATTTGAAGAGCTGGCTAAGCACCACGTTGGCTGCCGCGTCGCGTTTGATTTCGATGACCATGCGCACTCCCTCTCGGTTGGATGTGTCGTAAGCATCAGAAATGCCGAGAATCTTTTTCTCATTGACCAATTCCGCGATTTTGGCGAGCAGCAGTGCTTTGTTAACTTGATATGGCACCTCGGTCACGATGATGCTTTCTCGCCCCTTGTCGTCCACTTCAATTTCGGTTTTGGCACGCACGACCACGCGCCCACGCCCCGTGCGATAGCCTTCTTTTACCCCGCTCATGCCATAGATAATGCCGCCCGTGGGGAAGTCGGGAGCCTTCACATAGTGCATCAATTCTTCGATATCAATATCCGGATTGTCCACTGCCGCAATGATGGCATCGCACACTTCGGTAAGATTGTGCGGCATCATATTGGTGGCCATGCCTACCGCAATGCCCGATGCCCCATTGACGAGCAGATTGGGGAATTTGGTGGGCATGACGCTCGGCTCTTCGAGCGAGTCGTCGAAGTTGAGTTGAAAATCAACGGTTTCCTTGTCAATGTCGCCCACGATTTCGTCGGCCACGCGGCGGAGGCGGGCTTCCGTGTAACGCATGGCTGCTGGGGAGTCGCCATCCATAGAGCCAAAGTTGCCTTGCCCATCAACGAGTGGATAGCGGAGGCTCCATTCCTGTGCCATACGCACCATCGTGTCGTACACGGAGCCGTCGCCGTGTGGGTGATACTTACCAAGCACTTCACCGACGATACGGGCGGATTTTTTGTATGGCTTATTGTAACTAAGCCCCAAATCCAGCATGCCGTAGAGAACGCGGCGATGCACGGGCTTGAGGCCGTCGCGCACATCGGGCAGGGCGCGGCTGACAATCACGGACATGGAATAGTCGATGTACGCGACTTTGAGCTCTTCTTCGATGTTGATGGAAATGATTCTCGAATCTTGCATCTCTTGCGTTTGGCGGCGGATGGTTGGCGGTGGACGAGTCGTTGTGAGTTGGGAAATTTGAGCGTTTGAGTGTCACATTCATCAACCGTCCGCCCTGAACCGTCCACCGTTGAAAAGGTGCGCGAAGGTACGAAGATTGGAGATTTTTAAAGTTTCCGTACCCGATAATTTGCAAGGACATTTCTAACGGCGGAGCAAACCAAGCGATATACGTCACCTGCTTGACAAATCTTCGATTTTCGTTTGGAACCTCGACAAGCGGCTCTACTTTTGAGAAACTTTTTTCTCTCCGCTTAATCTTTTGCCCTCCTTATCCCTTTGGCAGCGTCGTGCTGCATCCATGAGCATTATCATATCCTATTGAGGCCGATTCGCACATTTTGATTGGCATGGTCATTTGCCCATGCGCAATGTGCGCTAATGTGCTTTTTTGCCGATTACACATTCAAGTTGGGTTCTTCCGATTCGCTCCCTTGCAACTTCCTCGTTGAGGAAGCGGGGGGCAATGGTCGTTTTGTTTGTATCAATGTGCTTCGGCATTCATTTAACCTTTTTCAATCTTTTACCAAAATCTTTTTCACTTATGAGGAGTTTGACAAATCTTCATTCAACGGTGAGGCGAAGGCTAACGCTTCTTTCGTTTTTGCTGTTGGCAACGGCGTTTGTCTGTTTGAATGCCCAAACGGCAAATACCTATGTGTTCACCACGTCAACGGGGGCAACGCTTGACCCCATGGCTGGCGCTGCGGTAGCAGTAGGTCCAAATGTGGACGACACACCATCTGGATTGTTGGACATTGGGTTTAATTTCGTTTATGAAACGACTACCTACACCCAATTTTCAGTTTCGCCGGATGGTTTCATCAAACTGGGAGCACCAGCTGCCGTTTCCCAATTTACAAATAGTATTGTAAGCACCACCAACATCCCCAAACTCTTCCCGTTTTGGGATGACTTGGCAACTGGCACCACTGGTAGCGTCACTTATGTGGTTACTGGCAGTGCCCCAAACAGGGTGTTGAAGATTCAGTGGTTTGTGACTATTCCACGGAATACTGTCGGCGCTGCAAACAGTACTATGCAAGCTTGGTTGTACGAAACGACTAACGTCATTGAGTTCCGTTTTGAAAACGTTGGGGGTGCGACTGCTTCAGCATCAGTAGGTATCAATGGCACTACTGCGACTAATTTTCACAGCATAACCACCACTACACACACATCCAGCACAGTAACTGCAAACAACAACAATACTGCATGGCCGGGTGTGGGCAGGATGTACACTTTCACACCACCTGCTCAGTGCGCTGGCGCACCAGACGGCGGCACTACTCAGTCGTCTGCTAATCCTGCTTGTTCGGGGGTGAACTTTACCCTTAGTTTGAGCGGCAACACGCAAGGCTTGGGCATCACCTACCAATGGCAGTCGTCCTCCGATGGAGTGAACTTCTCCAATATTGGCGGTGCCACTTCTTCCACGTTGACAATAAATCAGACAACGGCTACTTGGTATCATTGTGTGGTAACTTGCACCAACAGTGGATTGTCTGATAACTCTTCGGACTTGTTTATTGATATGGCCTTGCCCACACAATGCTACTGCACACCGATTTACACCAGCGGGTGCGGCTCCAGCGACCGTATTGACAAAGTTACTTTTGGCGCATTGGTAAATCCCGCAGTGGGCAACTCGGGTTGCACCAACGGCAGCGCGTTGGGCTACACGCAATACCTTACTGGATTGCCAGTCCCCAACCTTGCAATTGGGCAAACCTATCCCATCAGCGTATTGGTTGGCCCGGGCGGCACTGAGCACGTCAGAATCTTCATTGACTTCAACCAAGATGGCGACTTCTTCGATGCAGGGGAGGATACCTACATTGGCTCCGGCAATGGCGTTACCATCAACGGTAACATCACGGTACCTGCTGGCGCCCTGACTGGCCAGACGCGCATGCGAGTGCGTGTGGTGTTCAACACTAGTGTATTCGGCCCTTGTACCAGCCATAGTTTCGGCGAAGCAGAGGATTACCTAGTGAACATTGTGGCACCGCCTGCCTGCCTCACAGGGCCTAACTCGCCAGCGAATGGCAGCTCGGATTGCCCCGGTGCAACCACGCTCTCTTGGCCTGTGGCGCCTGATGCAACGAGCTACGATGTGTATTTCGGCAACTCGCCCAACCCGCCTTTGGTAGCAAACACGGCAGGCACTACATATAATGCAGGTACGTTGGGTTTGGGTACATACTACTGGAAAATAGTGCCGAAAAACGACGCGGGCGAAGCTACTGGCTGCCCAGAATGGTCTTTCTCCAAAGCAGACGGCCAAGCACCTGTCATCACGAATTGTGGCAGCGACCAAACGCTGTTTGCCAACGCAAACTGCCAAGCCACTTTAGGTAATTACACTGGCAACGTCACCTATATGGACAACTGCCCAGGTGCCGCCAGTGTGACGCAAAGCCCGATGGCTGGCACAACCATTTCGAGCAACACGATAGTCACGTTCACGGTGACTGACCTTGCTGGAAACTCTGCCCAGTGCTCTATCAATGTGTTCCTGCAAGACAATTCCGCGCCGACCATCAACTGTCCGTCAGTAGTGGAAGTGGGTACTTCGAGCTCTTCTTGCGATGGCATTGCCACATTTAATGTGACTGCTACAGACAACTGCGACAACAATGTGCAAATCACGCAGACCAGCGGCCCAGCAAGTGGTTCCGCCTTCCCATTGGGCGCCACTACTGTTAGCTTCAGCGCACAGGATGATTCGGGGAATAGCGCCAATTGCTCATTCAACGTTGTTGTTTCCGACGACGATGCACCCGTTATTTCCGTTTGCCCACCGGATGTTTCTGTTTCAACGGATGATAATTGCGAGGCTATCACGGCAGATTATACTGGCTTGGTGGTAGCAAGCGACAACTGCGACCCCAACCCAATCGTCACGCAAGACCCTCCTCCGGGCGGCGTGAGCGCAGGTTTCCTGACCATTGTCATGACAGTAACTGACAACGCAGGTAATGCAACGACTTGCTCGTTCCAAACAACTGCCGACGACGACATTCCACCTACGATTTCCTGCCCCGGGGCGCAGTATTTTGATGCGGATGATGATTGCCAAACACCCCTTCCAGATTTCACCGACCTTGCGGATGCAAGCGACAACTGCGGTGGCTTCATCGTCACGCAAAGCCCTGCTCCCGGCACGGAGGTTGGTTTTGGCCAAACATTAGTGACACTGACAGTGTCGGATGGCCCCGGCCTTACGGCATCTTGCGTCATGGAAGCATACGCTGTGGATGTCACGCCGCCCGTCCTGACCTGCCCGGATGACATCGTGGTTGACACCGACCCGAACACCTGCACAGCAGTTGTGATGTTCATGTGCGCTGTTGCTCCGGACAACTGCTCCGGCTCCGCAAACCCCGAGCAGAATCTCGGCCTTCCCGCTGGTTCGGCCTTCCCGCTTGGCGTGAACGTGGTCGGCTTCCAAGCCACCGACGCTTCTGGCAACACGGCCTACTGTACCTTCACCATCACGGTGGTGGACAACGACCCGCCGTATCTCTCCTGCCCATTTGACATCGTTGTTGACACCGACCCGGGCCTCTGCTCCGCAGTAGTCAATTGGTCAACCCCGACGACACACGACAACTGCGGTGACCCGACGCTGGCGCAAACTGGAGGTCTGCCAAACGGCTCGGCCTTCCCGAAAGGTGTGTCCGTCATCTCGTACTCGTCCACCGACGACGCAGGGAACGTGACCACTTGCAGCTTCAGCATCACGGTGGAAGACAACGAGTTGCCTGTCATCACTTGCCCGGCCAATATCGTGGTGGGCAACACCCTGAACCAGTGCGGTGCCATCGTGAACTACCCCGCCCCGACGTTCAGCGACAACTGCCCAGGTGCCAGTATCGTGCTGGTGAGCGGCCTTCCGAGCGGCTCCTTCTTCCCAGTGGGAACCACCACCAATGTCTGGCGCGTGACCGATGCTTCCGGCAACTCCGCGACCTGTAGTTTCACCGTGACGGTGAACGACGTACAGCCGCCTACCATCACTTGCCCGGCTAACATCGTGCGCAACAACGACCCCAATCAGTGCGGGGCAATCGTGACCTATGCGACTCCGACATTCAGCGACAACTGCCCGGGTGTTACCATTCAGCAAATCGCTGGCTTGCCAAGCGGCTCTTTCTTCCCCGTAGGCACCACCACCAATGTGTTCAAGGCCACTGACGCGGCGGGCAATATGTCCACCTGTAGCTTCACTGTGACGGTGAACGACGTGCAGCCGCCCGTGTTCAACAATTGCCCCGGCAACATTACGGTGTCGAATGACCCTGGCGTATGCGGCGCGGTCGTCACTTGGCCAAAAATCACGGCTTCCGACAACTGCCCGGGCGTTGTGGTCACTTTTGTGAGCGGCATGGCAAGTGGCGCCCTGTTCGACGTGGGCATCACGACGGTCATCTACAAAGCCACCGATGCATCCGGCAACATGGCAACTTGCAGCTTCAACGTCATTGTGCTTGACAACGAAGACCCGTCCATCACTTGCCCAGCCAACATTGTGCGCAACAACGACTGGAACAAGTGCTCTGCCACCGTAACCTTCTTGGGAACACCTGTCACTGCCGACAATTGCGGCGTAGCGAGCGTGACCAACAACGCTGTTGGCAATGTGTATCCGGTTGGAGTGACCACCGTCACATGGACCGTGGTTGACGGAGCGGGCAACGATGCCACTTGCCAGCAGACCATCACAGTGATTGACTACCAGCCGCCGCACGTTGTGTGCCCAGCGGACATATACACGGTGAATGACCCGAACCTGCCCTGTCAGGCTTATGTGGAGTACGAGGCTACCGCCACCGACAACTGCCCCGGCGTGGTCATCACTTACAGTGAATGGCCACCCTCCGATAACGGCTACTTCTCCATCGGCACTACGATGGTGATGGTAACAGCCACCGACGCGGCTGGCAACGAGGACAACTGTATGTTCAACATCGTAGTCAGCCCAGCCCCTGAGATTTGCAACGGCCTCGACGACGACTGCGACGGTTTCATTGACGAGGACGACGACGCTTGGAAACAAGTGGATAAGCAATTGGCCAGCAACGGCAAGGCAGGCGACCTCTATGGCAACAGCGTAGCTGTGTATGGTAACTATGCAGTAGTCGGCGCGAAAAACGCCGATGGCAAAGGCCAGAACTCCGGCATGGCTTATGTGCTTTACAGCAACGAAGTTAGCCCTGACGACTGGCAGGAAGTCGCCGTGCTTGACCCATCGGGCGTGAAGGCCGACGACAACTTTGGCGCAAGTGTGGCCATCCACTCCGACCTCATCGTGGTGGGTGCGCCCAACGACGACGACCTTGGCACAGATGCTGGTGCCGCTTACGTTTTTGCGAGAAACAGCAACGGCGTGTGGAACATGGTCACAAAAATCAGGGCATCTGATGGCTTTGCGGGCGACAATTTCGGCACTGCCGTTAGCATAAGCGGCGACCGGATACTCGTGGGCGCAAGCCTGAACGACGAGAAGGGCCAGAACGCTGGTGCGGCTTACCTCTTTGGCCGTCATGTTGGTGGTACCAACAACTGGGGCGAGATGACCAAAATCACCGCCAACGGCCTTCAAGCAGGCGATATGTTTGGAGCAAGCCTCAAAATTGACGGCGACTATGCCATCATAGGCGCGCACCTCGACGACGCAAAAGGCACGAACGCTGGCGCGGCATACATCTTCCACAAAGACCAAGGCGGCGCGAACGCTTGGGGCGAAGCGAAGAAACTGACGGCCAACGACGGCAAAAGCCTCGACAACTTCGGCAACAGCGTGAGCATCAGCGGCGACCATGTCATCGTAGGCGCTCCGCTCCACGACCTGCGCGGCTCGAACGCTGGCGCAGCCTACGTCTTCGAGCGCAATCACGGCGGCCTCAACAACTGGGGCCAAGTGTCTCGCCTGCTCGCCGACGACGGCGCGGCCCACCATCAGTTGGGCTATGCGGTGGCGGTCAACGGCAACTACGCAGTGGCTGGCGCACGCTTCAACAACCACAAAGGCTCCAACTCCGGCGCCATCTATGTGTGGCAGCGTCAGGTCAACGGCGTTTGGGAAAACGTGGCCAAACTGTTTGATTATCAAGGAGACAAGAACGACCAGTTCGGCACTTCGCTCGACGTGTTCAACCGCGTCATCATCGTCGGCGCGCTGCGCGACGATGTGGCTGGCAAGGCTGACCAAGGCTCGGTGAGCTTCTTCTCCGCTGGCTGCGACGATGACAAGGGCTTCATCGGCAACCCTTCGGACAATGTGGTTCCGGGCGTGAAAAAGGTTGGCGCGTTTGAGGTGCGGGCCTTCCCGCAGCCCTTCAGCGACGTGCTGAACATCGAGGTCAACATGAAATCTGCCGCCGACACGCGCGTGGTGGTGTGGAACGCCTACGGTCAGGAAGTGGCTACCATCCACAACGGCGTGCTCGAGGGCACGACCATTCTGCGTTGGAACGCCGAGGGCATCGCCTCCGGTGCATACTTCCTGCGCGTGGAGGCTGACAACGAGACGGATGTGAGGTCCATTCTCCTCGTCCGTTGATTCCGATTGATTCTGGCCCCAAAAAACTTGGCCGCTCTCCTTCCGGGAGGGCGGCCTTTTTTTATGCCTTGATTTGCTATGATTTGTCAGTTCACCATGTTCGCTCTCCATGATTTTGAGCAGCGCGAAGCATATTTCATAATTTGCTCGTTATTTCACCCCCTAAAATGACGTATCATGAAACAATACCCTCTTTTGCTATGGACGCTGCTTGTGCTCCTTAGCGCCTGCAAACAAAAAAACAGTCCCAACTCAAACACCTCAATTGTTGTGCAACCATCTGTTTTCAAACCAGAGCAATACACCGCCCCACGCCCCGAGCAAAAACCCAAAACCCTCACCACGCCATGGGGCGACACGCGCTTTGACGAATACTACTGGCTCAACGAACGCGACAACCCCGCCGTGACGGCGTATCTGGAGGCTGAAAACCGCTACGCGGATTCAGTGCTTTTGCCAGTAAAAGGGCTTCGTGAAAAATTGTTTGCCGAATTAAAAGCCCGCATCAAGGAAGATGATTCGTCGGTGCCATATTTTAAAAATGGCTACTGGTATCTCACGCGCTTCGAAGCAGGCAAAGAGTACCCTGTTTTTTGTCGAAAAAAAGAAACGCTGGAAGCCACTGAGGAAATTCTCGTGGACGTGAACGAGCTCGCAAAAGGCAAACCCTATTGCCAAGTGGGTGCCCTGAGAATCAGCCCCGACAACCGACTCGTCGCCTATTCGGTGGATTATTCGGGACGCAACCTTTTCAAGATTTTTTTCAAAAATTTGGAAAACGGCCAAGTGCTTGCCGATTCGTTTGACATTGGAGGCGTTTTTCACTGGGCCAACGATTCCAAAACAATTCTTTACGACACCAAAGACAAAATCACTTTGCGAAACGACAAAATCTGGCGACACCAACTCGGCACTGACCACAAAAAGGACGTGTTGATGTACGAGGAAAAAGACGTGACACAATATGCTTATCTCGGCAAATCGAAATCAGAACAGTATTTTTTCATCAATTCCGCCTACACCCAGACGGTAGAAGTACATTATTTGGATGCCAACAACCCAACGGGGCAGTTCAAAACGGTACGCCCCCGCGAGCGAGATTTTTTCTATTCGCTCGAACATCATGCGGACAAGTTCATCATTCGTACCAACTGGAACGCCAAGAATTTTCGCATCATGGAGGCCCCTGCTGGCGACCCTCGACGCGAAAATTGGGTGGACGTGTTGCCGCACCGCGACGATATTTTGATTAGCGATTTCACAGTTTTTAAAAATCATCTCGTGACGGAGGAGCGAAAAGGGGGATTGGGACAGATTCACATAGTCCGTTGGGCTGACAAGGCTGATCACTACATCGAAACTGGCGAGCCAACCTATGGCTGTGGGTTGGAAAACAATCCCGAATTTGACACCAAAACGCTGCGCTATGTCTTCAATTCGATGAAAACACCCGCCACCGTGATTGACTACGATATGGAAACCCGCGCCAAAACGGTAAAAAAGGTGATGCCTGTGCTCGGTGGTTTTGACTCCAACAACTACGAAACGGAGTTTGTATGGGCCACTGCCCGCGACGGGGTGAAGGTGCCTATTTCTATTCTCTACAAAAAAGGCTTCAAACGCGACGGCTCCGCACCATGCCACCTCACAGGCTATGGCAGCTACGGATATTCCTATGACCCTTACTTCAACCGCGACAAAATCAGCCTTGTGGACAGAGGCTTTGTGGTCGCGATTGCTCACATACGCGGAGGCATGGAAATGGGCTACCAATGGTACGAAAACGGCAAGATGTTCAACAAAATGAACACTTTCACGGACTTTATTGACTGCGCCGAGCATCTGGCGAAAGAAAAATACACTTCGACCGACAGGCTTTTTGCCGAAGGACGCTCGGCGGGCGGCTTGCTCATGGGCGCTGTGGCGAACCTGCGCCCCGACTTGTTCAAAGGCATCATCTCCGGCGTGCCATTCGTGGATGTAGTGACCACCATGAGCGACGAGAGCATTCCGTTGACTACTGGCGAATACACGGAATGGGGCAACCCCAACATCAAAGAGCAATATGAGTATATGCTATCCTACTCGCCGTACGACAACCTGAAAAAAGCAAACTACCCCAACCTGCTGATTCTCACGTCGTTTGCCGATTCGCAGGTACAGTATTTTGAACCCGCCAAATATGTCGCTCGCTTGCGGGATTTGAAGACCGACAACAATGTCTTGCTTTTCAAAACCAATATGACTGGCTCGCATGGCGGCTCGTCGGGGCGGTTCAAACGCTTGGAGGAACGGGCACTGGAATACGCATGGATGATGGGGGTGTTGGGCATGACGGGAGACGAAATTAGGCAGTGACAATTCGCTAACTTGCCCGCTCAATTCGCCGCGCCATGCACTTTCGTCAAGCCGTTCTGAAACTTAACGACAAGACCTACACGCTCCTGCCCGGGCGAGCCAATTCGTTTGATGAAATCTATGCCGATTTCCAGCAAACAGCCGAGAATGGCGGAACGCGATGGGGACTGTTTCTGCACCCCAAACAAGATGTCGTGATTCAACGCCTTGAAATTCAGTTTGATTGGCCACTTTCTGCCCATGCTCGTTTTTTTGCAAACGGCTACCAATCGGGGAGCGAAAGTCGCTGGCTCAGCGTTGGCGAGGCAAACCCGCGCACACATTGGCTGGCAAGAATCCGAGCGGGAAAAGAGAGCGACGAACATATTCCCGACATTCCGCGAGGACGCGGCTATTGGCACTCGTGGACTTACACTTCTGTATGCCATTCCGCTGAAGCAGAGGCAAGAAATGGAGTAACGTTCTTTGGCTCATTGAACGAGAGCACGGGGTTCACTCTGTTCCTCTACGACCAGCCCAACGGTATTTTCACGGTGCGCAAAGACATGGATGGCTTGCAATTGTCCCATTCGTTTCCCGCACTTGACTTTTGGATAGGAGAGGGGAGCGAACCGGAGGTTTTTGAGCGATACTTCGCACTGCTCGGTATCGCGCCTTCTCCAAGTCCTGCCCAATTGGGGTGGGGGAGCGACGGAATCGGTGCGAAAAAGATTGCCGAAAAAGATGTGTTGCAAAGCCTTGATAATGTGGCTGATAATGCTTTGCCGTTTCGGATATTTCAAATAGGGGAAGGTTGGCAAGCCGACATGGGCGACTGGCTTCTCCCGAACGAGCGATTTCCGAACGGCGTGGGCCATATAGCCCAAAAAATCAAGGAAAAAGGGATGATGCCCAGCCTGTGGCTGGCTCCATTTGCAGTGGCAAAAAATTCGATTCTCTCGAAAAAACATCCCAACTGGCTGCTAAAAAATGCCAAAGGCGCTCCCCTCAAGGTTGGCTGGTCTCGCAAATATGGGGGATGGTATCACGCGCTGGATTTTTACAACAACGAGGTGCGCAACCATCTGGGCGGCGTGTTTCATCAGGTGCTGGAACAATGGGGGTTCGAGGTGATTCGACTTGATTATTTGTTTGCGGTGTGCGCGGCTCCACCGCCGGGCAAGGCGCGCGGGCAAGTGATGCACGAGGCGATGGAGTTTTTGAAAAAATTGACCGGCAACAAAAAGAGCATTGCCTGCGGCGTGCCTTTGGGTGCCGTGTTTGGGCTGGTGGACTATTGTCGTTTGGGGGGCGAGGTGCATCGGGGATGGGATAATCGTTTGCAAACTCTTTTGAGCCTGCGCAAACGAGCGGACACACTGACCTCGCTGCGCTCTTCCCTCGGTCATTGGCCGTTAATCGGTCGCGCTTTTCACGATGTGCTTGATGTGTTCTCCTTAGAGGCAGGACAATCCAAACGCACGCTGGAACTACAATACACCTCACTCACCATCCACGCGTTGCTCGGCAGTTTGCTTTTTAACAGGGATAAAATCGAGCGTTTTACGCCGGAACAAATAGCCGAAGTGGAGGCATCGCTCGATTGGCTTGGCAGCCGCGTCACACAGGTCATTGAAGCCAAAAAAGATGTGTTTCAAATTTGCTTTGAAAACGGCGGCGCACACTTCTGCGCATACTGCAACTTGACAACAAAGCCCCGGATACTGACACAAGATGCTGAAATAGTGGAACTTATGCCCTTCGAGACCCTCGTGCTGACACAAACGAACAATAAAAAACAATAAAAAAGGCGCTCATTTCCCCAATTAGCCGATACGTACTTTTGGATTTTGTAACCCTTAGGCAGGGAATGCACCCCCCGGAATATCTTTCGGAACGCAGCCCTTCCATATTGAATTGATTTTCTTATTTTGTAAAAACTTAGCCGCTCGTGTCAACCCCACCCCCGACCCCTCCCGGTGGGGGAGGGGTCGGGGGTGACACGCTAAGTTTTTACCACATTTTCAAAATTCTGTTCATCCAGCCAAAGACCACCCTAAAGACCACCTGTCAATTAAAGACAAGAGCCGAAAAAATTTTGAACAACATTGCTTGCCGCCATGAAGAAAATGTTTGCTCCCCTGCTCTGTTGCTTTGGCCTATTCGGCCTTTCCGCTCAGGATGCGCACGTCGGAAGCCTCACCTGTGAGCACCGCGTCAACCCCATCGGGTTGGATACCAAACAACCTCGTTTCAGTTGGAAAATTCAAACTGAACAACGCAGTTGGCGGCAAGGGGCCTACCACATACAAGTCGCCGCCAAAGATGATTTTTCAACAAAAAACCTTGTTTGGGATTCCGACAGGATAGACTCGGATGGCTCGATTTTGCAGCCATACAAAGGCGCGGCTTTGAAGTCCGGCACACGCTACTGGTGGCGCGTGAAAGTGTGGGACGAAAAAGGGCAAGAGTCTGCTTGGAGTGCCGCTGCATTTTGGGAAACGGCGCTGCTCTCGCCTGCTGATTGGAAAGCCTCGTGGATAGAACCAGAGCAAGAGGCTCAGCCACCGCGATATTCGCCCGCTTGGATGCTGCGAAAGGGGTTTTCGCTCAATAAAAAAATAGCCTCCGCTCGTGCATACGCGACAGCGCAAGGCATATACGAACTGTATCTGAATGGTCAAAAAGTCGGCGACGAAGTGCTCACGCCCGGCTGGACTACTTACTACAAACGTCTTCAGTATCAGACTTTTGACGTGACCAACCTGCTCCAAGAAGGACAAAATGGCGTGGGTGCCATGCTTGGCGAAGGCTGGTGGCGTAGTGGCTTGGGCTGGGAAGAAAACTGGGCGTTTTATGGGAAAAAACTGGCCTTTCTGTGTCAAATCCATATACGCTATGCGGACGGCTCCGAGGAATGGGTTGCGACCGACGGCTCTTGGAAATGCAGCAACGAAGGCCCCGTGCGCACCAATGAAATATATTATGGCGAGGACTACGATGCGCAACGAGAAATGCCCAGCTGGAACACTGCCTCCTTCGACGACAGCCGTTGGCGCAACGTGACGACTGCCAAAGCGCCCAACACAGCATTGGTGGCCGCAAACAGCGTACCTGTTCGAAAGATACAAGAAATCTTGCCAGTTCGCTTTTTCATCACCCCAAAAGGCGAGCTCGTGGCCGATATGGGACAGAATATGGTAGGCTGGGTTCGCCTTAAAATGAAGGGCAAAAAAGGCACCACCGTCACGCTTCGCCACGCGGAAGTGCTCGACAAAAACGGCAATTTTTACACAGACAATCTGCGTTCGGCCAAACAACGACTCCGCTACACCTTGCGCGGCGACAAGGATGGCGAGGTGTATGAGCCGCGTTTCACTTTCATGGGCTTCCGCTATGTGGCCATTGAGGGGTTCCCCGGCGAATTGAGCACGGGTGATTTGCTTGGCATCGTCGTCCACTCGGATATGACACCAACCGGGACGTTTGAGTGCTCGCACCCGTTGGTCAACCAGTTGCAACGCAACATTTTGTGGGGGCAAAAGGGCAATTTTGTGGACATCCCGACCGATTGCCCCCAACGCGACGAGCGGATGGGCTGGACGGGCGATGCCCAAGTGTTTGCTCGCACGGCTGCCTTCAATATGGATGTGTCGGCTTTCTTTGCCAAATGGCTACAAGACTTGGCCGCCGAACAGCGACCCAGCGGCGCTGTTCCTTTCGTGATCCCTGACGTGCTGAACAGACCCGATTCGATGAATGTGGGCGTATCGGCAGGGTGGGGTGATGCGGCGGTCATTATCCCGTGGGTGATGTACGAGGTGTATGGCGACAAACAACTGCTTGAACACCAGTATGCTAGCATGAAGGGATATGTAGATTACATCTATCAAAAATCGGGCGAATCGCTTGTATGGAGAGGGGGTAGCGTTTTTGGCGACTGGCTCTTTTATCACCCCTCGCCCGACCATTTGGATTACCACGTCCAGCCAGATGCGCACACCAACCACGACTTTATTTCCACTGCTTTTTTTGCGCATGGCGCTGATTTGGTGAGCCGTGCGGCAGCAGTGTTGGGCAAAAACGAAGATGCCGCCGCATACAAAGCACTGTTTGAGAAAATCAAAAAAGTCTTTGCGCATGAGTTCATCACGCCTGCTGGGCGCACCATTTCCTCGGCCTCACAGACCTCTTATGTGTTGGCCCTGCATTTTGGCTTGATGCCCGACGAACTTCGCCCCGCTGCTTTGCAATATCTCAAAAATGATATTTTGCAAAAGAAAAAACACCTCTCGACGGGTTTTCTCGGCACGCCTTATCTCTGTCATGTGCTTTCGGAAAATGGAGAAGCGGAGCTCGCCTACGACCTGTTGCTGCAAGAGTCTTATCCTTCTTGGCTCTATCCGGTGAAGATGGGGGCCACCACGATTTGGGAACGGTGGGATGGTCAAAAACCAGACTCTACTTTCCAGACACCGGGCATGAACTCCTTTAACCACTACGCCTATGGGGCCATTGGCGATTGGATGTATCAAGCCGCCGCAGGGTTGCGATTGGGCGAGCCGGGTTACAAGCACATCGTGATAAAACCGCTGCTGACCGACAAATTATCCTATGCAAAAGCCTCTTACCAAAGCAGCTATGGGGAAATTGCTTCGGGTTGGGAACGTTCCGGCGACAAAATCACCCTCCGCGTCACTATCCCTCCAAACACCACCGCGACCATTCGTCTGCCCCGTGCTGATAATAAAGAGGTTCGTGAAAACGGTGTGCCAATAGGCTTTTCATTGGGACTGAAAACCGCCTCACTAAAAGGGGATGGCCTTGAGTTGGAATATGGTTCGGGCACCTATTTGTTTGAATGGACACTGACGAAGCAGTAAAAATGGCGCTTGCGTTTCCAATTATGCCACAGGCTTGTTGATGTTTTTTTTGACAAGAAAGGTTGATAAGATTGTTTTTGATGTTTTAAAATCAGGCTCTCTGCTACCGACATTTCGCCCCGCTGGGGCTTGCGAACGGCGGGCGGCTCGGCTCTACCGACATTTCGCCCCGCTGGGGCTTGCGAACGGCGGGCGGCTCGGCTCTACCGACATTTCGCCCCGCTGGGGCTTGCGAACGGCGGGCGGCTCGGCTCTACCGACATTTCGCCCCGCTGGGGCTTGCGAACGGCGGGCGGCTCGGCTCTACCGACATTTTGCCCCGCTGGGGCTTGCGAACGGCGGGCGGCTCGGCTCTACCGACATTTTGCCCCGCTGGGGCTTGCGAACGGCGGGCGGCTCGGCTCTACCGACATTTCGCCCCGCTGGGGCTTGCGAACGGCGGGCGGCTCGGCTCTACCGACATTTCGCCCCGCTGGGGCTTGCGAACGGCGGGCGGCTCGGCTCTACCGACATTTCGCCCCGCTGGGGCTTGCGAACGGCGGGCGGCTCGGCTCTACCGACATTTGCCCGCTGGGCTTGCGAACGGCGGGCGGCTCGGCTCTACCGACATTTTGCCCCGCTGGGGCTTGCGAACGGCGGGCGGCTCGGCTCTACCGACATTTCGCCCCGCTGGGGCTTGCGAACGGCGGGCGGCTCGGCTCTACCGACATTTCGCCCCGCTGGGGCTTGCGAACGGCGGGCGGCTCGGCTCTACCGACATTTCGCCCCGCTGGGGCTTTTTCACCGATCCAACCAGTCACTGCATAAAAAAGGGGGTGCCAAGAGGCACCCCCTGCGGTATTTCCCAAAATAATTGGTCAGTTTTCTAATTACATCATGTCCATGCCGCCCATGCCCGGATGGCTGTGTGCCGCTGCTTTTTTCTCCGGCTTCTCGTTGATGACGCATTCCGTCGTGAGCACGAGGCCAGCGATGGAAGCGGCATTTTCGAGGGCGATACGAGTCACTTTCGTCGGGTCAATGATACCCGCCTTTTTCAGGTCTTCGTATTTGTCGGTGCGAGCGTTGTAGCCGAAGGCGCCTTTTTCGTCGGCCACTTTGTGGAACACCACCGAACCGTCAATGCCTGCATTTTCAGCGATGATGCGGATGGGGGCTTCGAGCGATTTGCGCACGATTTGGATACCGAAGTTTTCATCCTCATTCACGCCTTTCAAGTTGCCAAGACTGCCGAGGCTGCGCACCAGCGCCACGCCACCGCCGGGAACGATACCCTCTTCGATGGCGGCACGGGTTGCGTGCAAAGCATCGTCCACGCGGTCTTTTTTCTCTTTCATCTCCACTTCGGTAGCAGCGCCGACGTAGAGCACGGCCACGCCGCCCGACAGTTTCGCCAGGCGCTCTTGCAGTTTCTCGCGGTCGTAGTCGCTAGTAGTGGATTCGATTTGCTGCTTGATTTGATTCACGCGAGCCTTGATGTCGGCGCTTTTGCCTTTGCCGCCGACGATGGTGGTGTTATCTTTGTCAACGGTGATGCGCTCACATTGGCCGAGGTGCTCGAGGCCAGCGTTTTCGAGTTTGTAGCCTTGCTCTTCGCTGATGACTGTGCCTCCAGTAAGGATGGCGATGTCTTCGAGCATGGCTTTGCGGCGGTCGCCGAAGCCGGGGGCTTTCACGGCCACTACTTTGAGGCCAGCGCGAAGGCGGTTGACAACCAACACACCCAGGGCTTGGCTATCAACATCTTCAGCGATGATGAGGAGCGGGCGGCCCGTTTGCAGGCTCTTTTCCAAAACCGGAACGAGGTCCTGCATATTGCTGATTTTCTTATCGGTGATGAGCAAATACGGGTTTTCGTAATCTGCCACCATCTTTTCGGCATCGGTGATGAAGTAAGGGCTGAGGTAGCCGCGGTCGAATTGCATACCTTCTACCACGTCCATATAGGTTTCGGTGCCTTTGGCTTCCTCTACCGTGATGACACCATCTTTGGAAACACGCTTCATGGCGCTGGCGATGAGTTTGCCAATTTCCTCGTCGTTGTTGGCAGAAATGGCGGCCACTTGCTGAATTTTATCGAAATCGTCGCCAATGGTCTCGGTCTGTTTCTTCAGGTCTTCTACCACTGTTTTGACGGCCTTGTCAATGCCGCGCTTCAAATCCATGGGATTCGAGCCGGCAGCCACGTTTTTCAGGCCGGCGGTCACCATGGCTTGAGCGAGCACGGTGGCGGTGGTGGTGCCGTCGCCAGCTGCATCGGCAGTTTTGCTGGCGACTTCTTTCACCATTTGGGCGCCCATGTTGGCTACCGCGTCTTCCAGTTCGATTTCTTTGGCAACAGTGACGCCGTCTTTGGTGATGGCAGGCGCACCAAAAGATTTTTGAATCACCACATTGCGACCTTTGGGGCCAAGGGTCACTTTTACAGCATTGGCGAGTGCATCAACGCCTTCTTTGAGTTTTTCGCGGGCGTCGGTATTGAAAGAGATTTGCTTTGCAGACATAATCTTTAAATGTTGATTTGTGGAAATGTTGATTAGTTGATTTGGAAAGTTGACGGGTGGGGGTGAAAGTTTATGATGTTGGTAGGCAAAGCCGTATCAACTTTAAGCAACTTTCATCAACTCCTTAAATGATGACGAGAATGTCGTCTTCACGCATGATGAGGTAGTCTTGTCCCTCGAAATTGATTTCTTGACCGGAGTATTTTCCGTAGAGAACGATGTCGCCCACGTTGACGGTCATGAGGTTGCCGTCTTTGCCGGGGCCTACCGCGACGACTTCGCCGCGCTGAGGTTTTTCTTTGGCAGTGTCGGGGATGATAATGCCGCCTTTCGTTTTTTCGTCAGCGGGCGCAGGCTTGATAAGAACACGGTCTGCGATTGGTTTCATAATTCGAAAAGTTATTTTTGTTTTGGTGAGACAAATTTGAATGCCGCAAAACCAAATTATCTGCGGACACCCGCCTCCATCAGACTTCGTGCCATGCCATTTTTTCTGCCATTTTTTCAGCCGCGTGTCATCGTTCTTGTCAGGTTGACATTGGCAGGGCGGTCAAAATGACTTTCACGACGCTCAAATTTGGCAAAAAATTGGTTGCACATATTTTGCTGATTGCTTCGTTCTCGCCATTTTTGCTTTTGATTCCGTCATTTCTGAAAAGTTTTTTACACTAATCGCCATCCATTATGAGCACATTATCGGAAACTTGGTTCATCGAAGGAAACATTGACTTTGAATCCAAAAAATACACGCTCTTGGCATACCTCCAGCGGGTGAACGCTTGCTTCAACGAGAAGAAACTGTACCCCCAGCTCTCCGACGTGATTTTTCACTACAACAACTTGCTAACGTTCAAACAGACGAAGCGCCTGATGCAGGACCGTTTTCCGCGCAAGTTGACTGGCATTCAACTGCAAAAATTGGAACTGGTCTATGAAGAGATGATTGCGGACGATGAACTCATGTCAGAGATAGAACAAATCACGCACTATGCCACCCAAAAAATGAAGTCCGCCATATCGGGCGGTACCGATTTATATGAATTTATAGAACACCACATGACTATTGCCCCTGTCGGCATACTGCCTCTTGAAACAGATGAGGGATATTTTTTTCTATGCGACGGTTCTTTTCGCTCTATTCGAGTTTATCAATACAGGTTAAGCATCATAGAGCGGTCGGAAAATCGCTATCGCTCGTTGCGCTCGCAATTCATCAGCGACTGGGAGCGAAATCTTACCAATACTTATGAAAGTGTGAAGGCTGACCTGATGCGACAGCATCGCAGTTTTTCCACCCCTGCGGTTTACACAATAGAGACAAAATTGGCCTATCCGGTGGAAGAAACCTTGTTGCCCGTGGCCAAGCGTTCGTTGGTGCGATACATCGAAACGACAAGAGTTTGATTGGGTGCTAAAACTTGGAAATTCGTCGTATCATTGCCGCTGCAAACAAAACAAATGGAAGGGAATCGCAGGACGAGCGCCTGAGTGTCGTGACGTGCATCGCGCATCGGCCCCAAACCCTTCGAGCTGCTGAACTTGTGTAAATAATCGTATGCGCAGACCTATTGACATTCTCTCTGCTGGCGAGCTGCTGGTGGATTTCATCACCGCTGAATTTGTGCAAAACCTCGAAGAAGCCATGCTTTTCAAGCGAGTGCCTGGCGGCAGCCCTGCCAACTTGTGTATGAACATGGCTCGATTGGGCAACAATTGTATGCTGGTGGCCTCGGTTGGAAACGACGATATGGGCACCGTGCTGCGCAACTATGTCGCTCGTTTGGGCGTGGACGTGACCAATGTGGCGCAAGTGGAAGAACCCACGACGCTCATTCTCGTGACCCGCTCCTCTGCCGTTTCCAATTTTCAACCCTACCGCGGCGCGGATGCCATGCTCTCCATTCGCCAGTTCCCTTTCCAGCGATTCGACGACATTGGGGTTTTCCACACCACTTGTTTTGCGCTGAGCAAACAACCTGCCCGCGATGTTATTTTGCAAGCCGCACACAAGGCTCAACGCGCCAAATGCCTCATCAGCATTGATGCCAATTACTCCGAAAAAATCTGGCCCGAACGCCGCGACGCGAAAAAAGCCGTGGGCGAGATATGCCGCCACGGTGCGTTGGTCAAAGTGAGCGATGTGGATTGGAGGCGCCTCTACGAGGACGAATCGCCCAAACCAGACGCGGTGATTGACCATTTTCTGAAATTGGGCGCCAAAGAAGTTTGCTACACATTGGGTGCGCAAGGGTGTTGGGTTGGCAATGGGGACGAACGGCAGTTTCTCCCCGCACGCGAGGTAGAGGTGAAAGACACCACTGGCGCAGGCGATGCTTTTTGGTCGGGCTATCTCACGGCCCGGCTCGACAGCAAGACGCTGCTCGAATGTGCCATCGCTGGTCGCCGCATGGCCGAGTTGAAGTTGGGGCATTTTGGGCCGCTGCCCGAAAAAGTCGCCAAAGAGCATGTTTATGCGGATTTTGCATAAAGGCTGGCAAGCAAAATTTATTGGGCGCGAATACCTTGTTAAAAAGTCTTTACCTTGCATCCATGAGCGGTCATGGCCGCAATTATACTTCACGCCGCCAAGTTTTGAGCATGGCTAAAAGCGCAGTCTGTTCAAAATCATGGACATCAATCATGGTCATCTGACAAATCCTAGCGAATCAAGGTATATTTTTACTGAACCGCCGCAAGCAATGACTTTTCGCCTTCGCTTTCTGTTACCCACTTTCTTTTTCGCATGGATGGGGGGCGCTTTCCTCCATGCCCAGACACAACCCGTCCAGTACTCGCCACACGGGGGCTTATACGCCAATCCCATCAGCGTTTCTTTGTCGTGCGCCACGCCTGGGGCCACCATTCGCTACACGCTGGATGGCTCTGAGCCTACTGCCCAATCGGCCATTTATCCCAATTCGCCATTGGCTTTCAGCTCAACCGCCGTGCTTCGGGCGCGGGCTTACGCACCGGGGTTGTCTCCTTCAGCCATTGGCACTCATACATACTTCATAGGCATAAGCCACACCTTTCCGGTTGTGTCGCTGGTTTTCGACCACGCTTCTTTTTTTGACTCGCTGACGGGCATTTACACCAACTATGCGCAGGATTTGACGGCGAACGCGAACATCGAGTTTTTTGAAAAAGGCATAGACAAAGCGGTTTTCAATCAACTGGCGGAAATAGAAATCCAAGGCACGGGCAGTGCCTCGCAACCACAGAAATCGCTGGAAATAAAAGGGAAAAACTCGCTCGGTTTGGGGGAGTTTCATTATCCGCTTTTCCCCGCTCGCCCTTTTGAGGCATACAAACGATTCGTGTTGCGCAATAGCGGGCAAGATTGGTGTGTGCTCCAATTCCGCGATGCCTTTGCAACCAGCCTGCTGCTCGACCGCTCCGACATCGGCGATATCTTGCTCCCTCCGCGACTTTATATGCAAGCGTGGCGACCCGCAGTGGTGTATTTCAACGGTCAATATTGGGGGATTCACAACGTGCGCGAACGAATGAACCGCTTTTATGTGCGCCAACATTTTAATTGGGAAGAGAACGAGTTTGACATGATTGAAAACTATGGGGATGTCTCGTCAGGCACTGCCGATACTTGGAATCATTTTCAAAACTACCTGCAACAAACAGAAAGCGGTTTTGAGAACAACTCGGTGTTTGAAAACCTGAAAAAGCAAATTGACTATCACAACTTCCTGGATTACTGTGTATTCAACATTTATTTGGAAAATCAGGATTGGCCCGGCAACAATGTGCGGCGTTTCAGGCACAGAAGCGAGTCTGGCAAATGGCGATGGCTGACCTACGACCTCGATTTCACCTTTGGCCTTTTTCAAAACCCCAATGGCTGGAACACAGGCGACCCTTCGCCCAACGCGTTGGCCCGCTTGCTGGATGCCTCCTCCACAGAGTGGCCCAACCCCGACTGGGCGACCTTGTTGTTTCGACGCTGCTGGCAAAACCCAGCCTTTCGCCGCGACTTCGCCAACCGCTTGGCCGATATGCTCAACACGGCGTTTGTGCCGCAACGGGTAAGCCAGCGCCTAAACGAGTTTCGCACACTTTATCAACCAGAAATAACACGGCACTTTCAACGCTGGTGGTTTGACGATTTTAATACTACATGGCTCGACAACATAGAAAAAGCGCGGTATTTTGCCTTACACCGACCTGATTTCGCACGCCAAGAAATTCTTATCGCGATGGACGAGGCGTATGATTTGGCCGAACTGACAGTGGATGTGCAGCCAGCGGGCGGGGGTAGGGTGGAGGTGAACACTGTGCGTCCTGCTGGTGCCCAGTTCCCGTGGAAGGGCACTTATTTTAAAGGAGTGCCGCTGCCCTTGAAGGCGGTGGCGAATCCCGGCTACGAGTTTGTCGGTTGGTCAAGTGCTGCACTGGGCAGTGCAGATTCGGTGGGTCTGATGATGACCGCCCCAACCTACTTGGTGGCTCATTTTCAGCCCACGCCAGTGAATGTCGCGGAAGCGGACACAGCGCGTGTCACGATTTACCCCAATCCTTTTCGGGAAGTGCTGACCGTGTCTGGCGATGTTTTTAAGCGCGGAGATTTTCGAGTGCAGTTGTTGGACGCATTGGGGCAGGTGGCAGGAGGCGAGACATCCGTGTCTCATGCAGCAGGCATGGTATTGTTCAATGTTGCCGCTTTGCCGAATGGTGTCTATTTTTTGAAAATAACGGACAACGACGGCAAGGAAACGGTGAGCAAAGTGGTGAAACAGTAGATTAGGTGTGGCATGACTGCAATAGGTTCATGCCACACCTAAGCAGAGGTCTTTTACCGTTCCAAGGCATCCAACAAGCGATTCAGCTCTACGTCGTTTCTGAACTTCAGCACGATTTGTCCTTTCCCTTTTTCGTCGCGTTTCATTTGGATTTTAGAACCAAAAAAAGCATTGAACCTGTCCTCGATGTCGCGCATGAACTGAGGCACGTTTTTGGCTTCTTTCGGTGCTTTGGGCTTGCGGCTTTCGTGATATTCCGCGATGGCTTCCTCTGTGGCTCGCACTGAAAGGTCTTCGGCTAAAATCCTGTTGAACAGGACTTTGCGAAAAGCGGGGTTGTTTTCGATGCCTGCTAGCGCGCGTGCGTGGCCCATGCTGATTTTCCCATCAATGATACCGTGCTTGATGTCGTCGTCGCCCTCAAATTTGAGCAAGCGGATGTAGTTGGTGACGGTGCTGCGTTTTTTGCCCACGCGCTCCGAGATGGACTCGTGCGACATTTTGAACTCGTCGGCCAGTCGGCCGTAAGAAATGGCTACCTCCCATGCGTTCAGGTCTTCGCGCTGGATGTTCTCGATGAGCGCCATTTCCAACAGTTCTTGGTCGTTGGCGAGGCGAACATAGGCGGGTATTTCCTTCAAGCCGGCGAGCTGTGCCGCGCGGTGCCGGCGTTCGCCGGAGATGATTTGGTATTCCTTGTCGTGGATGCGCCGCACGGTGATGGGCTGTATGATGCCATGTGCCCGGATGCTGGCCGCCAGTTCTTCCATGGATTCATCGTCGAATCGTTTGCGGGGTTGCCCTTTGTTGGGCTTGACTTGGCTCACGGGCAGCATGGCCACTGCGGTGGCCAGTTCGCGCACGACTTCCTGCGGATTTTCCTGCACGGCCTTTTCAAATTGTCCTGCATTGCGCAACAGGGCAGCCACGCCACTAGTGCTGAATTGTGTCTTTTTTGCCATGATTTTTAATTCGGATTTTTTCTCAAAAACTCCTCCGCGAGGTTGAAAAAGTTGACCGCACCTTTGCTGTTCACATCATAGAGCGCAACGGGCGTGTGCGACATGGGTGCCTCCGCGACTCGGCTATTGCGATGGATGATGGTCTCGAACACATAATCGTTCGAGCTGTTGCGCACTTCTTCGACGATGGCGTTGGCCAATCGCAAACGACTGTCGTACATAGAGATTAGCAGGCCTTCCACTTGCAAGTTGGGGTTGTAACCCTGTTTGACGAGCATAATGGTGTTTTTCAGTTTGGCCAGTCCCTCGAAGGAGAACATCTCGCATTGTACCGGAATGAGCACCGTGTCGGCAGCTACCAATGCATTGACGGTAATCAGGCCAAGTGAGGGCAAGCAGTCAATGAAGATATAGTCGTAGCGGTCGCGCAACTCGCCGACGATGCCGCGCAGGATATATTCTCGATTGGGTTTCTCGGCCATTTCGAGGTCAGCACCCACGAGGTCAATGTTGGAGGGGAGCAGGTCGAGGTTGGGTGTCTCGGTGGTGACGATGGCCTCCAATGGGTTGGCACCGTGCACAAGGCAATCATATAGGCTGACCAATTCGGAAGTGTCGGCCTGCCCCACACCCGAAGAGGCGTTGGCTTGGGGGTCTGCGTCAATCAGCAAGACCTTTTTTTCCAAAATCGCCAAGGAAGCTGCGAGGTTGATGGCTGTGGTAGTCTTCCCGACCCCGCCTTTCTGGTTGGCAATGGTGATGATTTTGCCCATGTTTTTCAGCATGATGGTATCGTTAGGTTTGAGTTGTGGATGAACGATTCGAGTCAGATTTCGATGGGTTGGCCTATTTGCATCAAAATCAATTCCTTGCCTTTGTCCGCGAATGCTTTTTTGGCGGCATCGTGGTCAATTTTGATAAAGCCGAACGTGTCGTAATGGCAGCCGATGATGCGCTCGCATCGGATAAATTCGGCAGCGATGCACGCATCGTGGTAGTCCATCGTAAAGTTGGAGCCTATCGGCAGGATGGCCGCATCGAGTGCCCGACAGGTCATTGGGATGAGTTGCATATCGAGCGTAAGCGCCGTGTCGCCCGCCACATAGAGCACACCGTCGGCGGTGTCGAGCACATAGCCCGCTGGTTCGCCGGCGGGCATTCCATCAGGAAAGACGCTGCTGTGTACGGCCTGCACCATTTTCACGCGACCAAAATCAAATGTCCACCAGCCGCCCTTGTTCATGGGGTGTGTGCGCAGCCCTTTGGCGCTGTAATAGGCGCTCACTTCCCAGATGCCCACGATGAGCGCGTTGGGGTTGTTGGCTGCCACTGTTTCCAAGTCGCCGATGTGGTCTTGGTGCGAGTGGGTGACGAAAATGTAATCACAGCGAATCGCGTTGGCATCTATGCTGGAAGCCAAAGGGTTGCCCGTCAGAAATGGGTCGAAGAGGAGGCGTTTGCCGCCCGTTTCCACCAAAAAGCAAGAGTGACCGTAGTATGTGACTTTCATGTCTGCCAAGTGTTGAACACCGCAAAGGTAGTCGGGCGTGAAACATCGCGTGGAACATTGGGGGCAGAAGTTATCCTCCTTTTTTCCACAGGTTGCCAACAAATGTTGTCGTGTGTTCTGTCGGGAATTGGCAATAGCGTGGCTCGCGCTCAACGAACCTTCGTTTCCCGCTATCTTGCCCGCGATTTTATTCAAACCCGCGCTCCAACGTTTGTTTTTTTACATGAAAAAAGGATTCTTGCCAATGCTTGCCCTGTTACTGGCGACAGCCACATCGCAGGCTCAAATTCAATTTATCAACAAAACCACCCTGCTCACTCCCAACAATCACTACAGCGGAGTGGCCATCGCGGTGCTCGACATGGATGGCGACGGACGCGACGACATTGTGCGAATGAATCAGGGCTACCAAATGGCGGTGGAGTTCCAGATGGCGCCCAACCAGCCCTTTTTCCGCCTCCCTATCGGCTTGGTTGGCTCCGACCCCGATGACAGCCAGTGGGGCATCTGCGCGGGCGACCTCGACAACAACGGTTTTCCCGACGTGCTGACAGGTGGCGCTTATGACGGTATCAAAGTGGCGATGGCCAATGCGAACGCCTCTGCCTATTCCCTCAAAACCCTCACCGCGCCGGGCACTTTTGTGCAATGCGTCAATTTCGCCGACATCAACAATGACGGCTGGCTCGATGCTTTTGTGTGCCACGACGACGGCACATCGAGGATATTTGGGAATGACGGCGCGGGCAATCTTGCCCTACAGCCCGGTTGGATGAATCTCGCAACAGTGCCGCCTTCCGACAACTCTGGCAACTACGGCTCCGTGTGGAGCGACGTGAACAACGACGGCTATCTTGATTTGTATATCGCCAAATGCCGCTCTGGAGTAAGCAGCCCCAACGACGGTCGTCGCATCAACCAACTTTTTCTCAACAACGGCGACGGCACTTACTCGCAGGACACTACCAATGCTTCAGGGCTGCGTATCGGGGCACAAAGCTGGACGGCTGACTTTGGCGATATTGACAACGACGGCGACTTGGACTGTTTCATCACCAATCACGATGTGTCGAGCCAACTGTTGGAAAATGACGGCTCAGGCCATTTCACCGACATCACTGTGGCAGCGGGGTTGTTCAACACGGTGGGAGGCTTGCCCATTCAAGGCATTTTCCGCGATTTTGACAATGATGGGTTTGTGGATATTCTTGTCTCCGGCACCGTTCACTATTTGCTGCGCAACAATGGTGACAAAACCTTCTCGGTCGTGACAGGCCTTTTCGACAACAATCAAATAGAGTCCGTGGCGGTCGGCGACCTGAACCACGATGGCTTCATGGATATTTACGCGGGTTACGCTGACATCTACACGGAACCAAGCGACATCCCCGACGCGCTGTGGCTCAATGCAGGCAACGATAACAATTTTTTTGGCCTCACCCTGCGCGGTGTGCAGAGTAATCGAAGCGCCGTAGGCACAAAAGTGCAGCTGCACAGTGCGCTAGGCACACAGACCCGCGAAGTGCGAGCCGGCGAAAGTTATGGCATCATGAACTCGATGCAGATTCATTTCGGCATGGGACAACTAACCACTATTGACTCGGTGAAAGTCTATTGGCCCTCTGGCACAGTGGACGCGCTGTATGCGCCCGTAGTCAATCAGTATCTTACGTTGGAAGAAGGAGGCTGCATCGTGCCACCCGTGGTAGCCTACTCTGACGGTCCTGCCACTATTTGTGCGGGGCAGAGCGTCGTGCTCGGTGTGACGGATGCCTACAATAATTATCTATGGAGCAATGGCGTGGCTTCCCCAAGCGTCAACATCGGCGCTTCTGGCGATTATCGCGTCACAGTGACCAACTCCGAAGGTTGCACGGCGGTGTCCAACATCGTGACGGTGGTGGTTGACCCCGACGAGACACCCGTGGTGGCATTTTCTGGCGACACGATTTTTTGCAATGGCGCGTCCATTACTCTGACCTCCTCGCTCGCGGCCTCCTACCTTTGGAACACGGGCGACACCACGCAGAGCATCACGGTCAGTCAATCGGGGGCATACTCGGTCGCCATTCAGGGACAATGCGCTTCTTTTTCGTCCGCCCCTGTTACTGTCACGGTGCTCGACAACCCACCTCCCATGGCGACGGGCGACACCATCGCGCCCAATACCAGCGCAACCCTCACGGCAACTGGCGACCAGATTGCGTGGTACGATGCTCCTGCGGGCGGCAATCTCCTCTTCGAAGGAAGCCCCTTCATCACGCCTCCTTTGGATGTAAATACGACCTATTGGGTCGCCAGCACCACCATCTATGACGAGCCTAATCAGTTTGTCGGCATGGAAAATTATGTAGGCACCGTACCCATTGGCGATGTTAATTTCAATGGCGCTATTGTCTTCGATTGCCATGCCCCTTTCAGATTGGCTAAGGTGAAAGTATATGCCAACAATGCGGGTGTGCGAAAAATTGACTTGAAAGACGAAATCGGCAACACTATTCAAAGCAAATCTGTCAACATTCCTGTCGGCACGACCGTCATTACACTTGACTTGGATGTGCCTATCGGCAACAATCTGGTGTTAACGACGGATGAAAATGTCAATATCGCCAACCTGAGTTCCTTAGGCCCGCGACTTTACCGCAGCACCCAAGATGTCAATTACCCTTACGTCATTCCGAACGTGGTGAGCATCAAAGGCTCCAATTTTGGCTCATTGCGGTATTTCTATTTTTTCAATTGGGAAATAGATTTCTACGATTACCCATGCACGAGCGCCCGGGTACCCGTGCTGGCGCTGGTGGATTCCACGCTGAGCGCGGGCGCTCCCGCATGGGCCGAAGAGCTGCACTTTTATCCAAACCCTACGGCGAGCCTGCTCACCATTGAAATAAACAAGGCCGATGGGGGCGAGATGATGGTGTCCATTCTCAATGCGCAAGGGATGCGTTTGCAGTCGCGCAACCTGCGTCTGCGTGCAGGACACAATACTTTCCAAAATGATTTGCCCGCGCTACCAAGAGGCATCTATTGGCTGGAATTTGCGATGAACGACGGCGTGGTGCGGCGCAGGGTTTTGGTGCAATAATATATGCAGCGTACGAACTTTTTGGCAGAAATTAGCGCATGCTTATCACATTTCCGAAAGGTTTTTTCTGGGGCACTTCCACCGCCGCCGCACAGGTGGAAACAGCATTCGACCATCCGTGGCGAGGCGTGCGCGCATCGGATGGCCATATCTTCGAGCGAACCACCGACCACGAAAAAAGACGCATGGAGGATGCGGAATTTATCGTTCGGTTGGGTAGCATTTACCGATGCAGCGTGGATTGGGGCCGCTTGCAACGAGGGCCTTTCGCAAAATTCGACAAGGAGGTGGTGGAAGAGTATTGTTCGTTTTTTGAGCGGCTGCGAAAGGGTGGGGCAGGGTTGATGTTTGTGTTGCACCATTTTGCCCACCCCAACTGGTTTGAGCAGCAAGGCGGCTGGACAAAAGAGGACAACATCCCTCATTTCCTTGATTTTGTGCGACAATGCGTCAAACATTTTGGCGAATATGTGCGCTATTGGAACACTTTCAATGAGCCAAACGTGTACGCCATGAACGCTTTTTGGCTCGGCCATTTTCCGCCATTCAAAAAACGCCAATACTTCACAGCCAATCGAGTGTTGGACAACATGGGCAAGGCACACCTCATCGCCCGCACTATGATTCGGGAAAAACTGGATGCGCCAGTAGGCATTTCGCTCAACACGGCTAGATTCGAGGGGCTCAACATATTGGGGCGACCAGTTGCCGCTTTTGCACGCTGGTGGTTCATGGAACGTGCCGCACGCCCCTTCAAAAAATGCGACTACTGGGGGCTTAGCTACTACGCATACGTCCCGTTCGATCCTTTTCCGCTCGATGCTATCCATCGGCGGCCAGAGATGGAACAACGCAACATCCCGCATGACAAAATGTGGGGCTATGACCCGCAAGGATTAGGGCAGGTGCTTCGTTTTTTTCATCAAAAATATGGGAAACCTATCATCGTCACCGAAAACGGCATCTGCACAGACGACGCACCACAACGCATCAAAGCCATCAAGGACTATTTGCACGTGTGCCATGCTGCCATGCAAGAAGACGTGCCGCTGTTGGGCTACATACATTGGAGCACTTGGGACAATTTTGAGTGGCACCTTGGCCCGACTTACCGCTTTGGGCTGGTGCGCGTTGATTTCGAGACGATGGAGCGCGCGATGACCGAGGCAGGGTTGTTTTACGAGCAAGTGGTAAGGGATAATGCGGTGGAGGTTTGAGTCGAAGGGGGGGGGCGGATACGCCTGTTGGTGATGCCAAGCAGGGAAATTAACTTTTCCTTGCGCGGGAAGCGGTAATGTGTATGCTACCTTCCGCGTTTCTTGGGAAATTTTTTCTTATGAAACGATATTTCCCACTTCTCGCGGTCACTCTAATTAGCACCGCCGCCTGCCAAAAAGATGGCTCCAATTCCTCCGCAGCCAATTTGCAGTTCGAGTTTAAATTCGACGCAACGCAACCTCGATTGAACAACATCGGCTTACCCGCCAATATCCCCGCTGGAAATGCGGCTCAAACGCCTGCGTTTAGGCAGATGAGCGTACACTACATCGAACTGGCTCCCGGCGCGTTTACCGCGCTTGGCACGGGTGCCATCGTTTACCACGCGGCGGAAACCGACAAAGGCGGCGCAATGGCTGTGGATTTTGACAAAGCACCAAAGGCTGGAGAAAACGAAGTCTTCGCTAAAATAAACTTGAAAAATGTGCCTCCCGGCACTTACGAGTGGGTGCGGGCCAGCGTCACCTACCAAAACTACGACGTGACCTTCAACCTTAACAATTTGCCCGTAGTAGGCAATTTGAACAATCAAAAAGGCACGGTCGCCTCCTTTGTTGGCTTCAACACATACATTACCACCGTGAAGCCGAACACTCGAACGCTGACCGTCAACGATGATAAAAAACAAGGATTCTGGGCATTTGAAACTTCGTTTGCCCCACCTTACGATATGTTCAACGATATTTACTTTGGCGAAGCGCCAGCAGGGGCCACCACGGTAGTGAACCCCTTGTTTGCGAGCAGCCCTATCCCGGCTGGCTCGTGTGTGGTGACAGGCAAATTCAACCAACCGCTGGTTGTCACTGGCGACGAAACCGAAGACATCACCGTGACACTTTCTTTTTCCATCAACAACAGCTTTGAATGGGTTGACACCGACGGCAACGGCCAACTTGACATCTATGGGGACGGCGTGACACCTTCGGAAAAAATCGTGGACATGGGCCTGCGTGGCCTCATTCCGACATGGAAATGACTTTGGCTCATGCTGCGACAAAAATCGTAGATGCGCAACGGGCACCTTTCCTGAACTTTGCGCATATATTTCCCGCTATGTGACCAGTTTTTTGCCACGCTATTAGATGTTATCAAACAGGGTAAAAACTTAGTCAGCCTCCAAGCGCAGAGGACAGAGTTTACTGGCTTATATGTTTTTGACAGGATTTACAAGATTTACAGGTTTTTTGGCGGCGAATCTGCCTCATTGAACGTGCAAATCTTGTAAATCCTGTCAAAATTCAATGTCTGCTGTCTTGCCCAAGTTTTTACCTTTCAGAAATACTCCGCGTCTCTGCTGCATTCATTCGCCTTACTGCACTACGATTTTGAAACCTTGCCACTCGCCTGCCAACTGCATATTCAGTTGATACACTCCTTTAGGCAAGCGCAAATCCTCGAAGGGCATCGCGTTGCGACCCGCGTTTAATGACATTTCCATTCCCTTAATTAAGCGTCCCTGACTGTCGAACAAACTGAACATCGCGTCGCGGACGGCAACGGAGCTTTCTATTTCCACCCAAAAATCACCCGGTGTGGGGTTGGGGTATATGCGAATGGCGTAGCGGCTAGATAAATCTCCAAAGCCGAGCGTGGTGGATACTTCCGAGGTCGTTTGGGCAGTCCTGCAATGATTGGTGGCCGCGAGCTGCACAGGATACACACCGTTTTGGGCGTAAGTATGGACAGGATTGGCAGCCGTGCTGCCGTTCCCGTCGCCAAAATCCCACGAAAAGGAGACCGCGTGCTGACTTGTGTTGGTGAAAGTTGTTTTCAGGCCGTCCTGTTGCACCCAAAAGCTAGGCATGGGGTCAGCAGAGACCTTTATGGTGTTGATAATAGTGTCAACCCCGATGATGTTGGAAGTAATCAGCCGCACGTTTTTATCGCCGGATGAAATATACCTGACCGCGTGAGGCCCCACACCGACGGCGGTCAAGGGCGAAGCCAACTGGCCAAAATACCATTGGTAGTTGGTAAAGTCACCACCAGTTGGGTTAGCCACATATACTATGGTGTCGCCAATGCACAACGAATCGGCGGAGGCGGTGAACGAAGCCTTGGGCTGGCTCACATTGTATTCTACCACCCCGATATTGTCTAAATAGATATTATTGCCCGCTCCGTTGGTTGAGGCAAATCGAATAATCACTTTTTGCCCGACGAATTGGCTCAAATCGGCCACTTCCCTGCGCCAATCGCTTGCTTTGGTTGGGACAAAAGATGCTGTCAAAGCGCCTGCCGTGCTGAGCTCTGGGTCGCTTTTTTCCCAGACGACGACCGGTGGGGCGGAAAGATTGCAAGCCGGGAACACCTCTACTCGAAGGCGCTCCACTCGGTTGCTGCGTCGAGCATGGGACAAGTCGAAGGCAATACTCGGGCTGTTGAGATTGCTCAAGTCCACAGGAATCAAATCAAGATAATCCTGCTCATTCATTGTCAAGTATGAAAAACAATTGAGCACTACTGCACGCGTAGGAAAGCCATTGGAGCCTGTCACGTTTTGGCTCGTCCTCGTCCATGTGAAATTGCCGTCGGGATTGATGACGCGCCAGCCAAAAGGAGGAAAGTTGAAATCTTGGAATCCCTCGGTGAAGTAATTGTTGAGCGGGTTTGCAGCTGCCTGGAAAGACATTCGCAAGGTGTCGTTGAAAAAAGCATTCTCAAGCGCGTAAGTTGACCACACTTTCAAATCAATATCGCCATTTTCCGCAATCAAAAGAGGGGTTTGAAAACTAAACAACAAGATTTGACCCGGCGATATGTTGGGCACGTTTTGCGAAATGGGCAATTTGTTGTTTGCCTGATAATGAAGCGTTGCGCCCACGACAGGGTTGGAGCCTTCGTTTTTCAATAATACCGTCACCGGGATCACAAAAGGGGCACAGCGTATCTCTCGCCCACCAGAAGGCGACTCGATAAATCGAACTGCAAGGTCATTGGGCTGCACACAGTTTTTCAACTCGCCGGGCCACCCCACAGCAGTGGCGCGGCGCCCAACCAGCCCATTGCTCCCAATAGCCCTGACCGATACCCATTGCTCCTTGCCACCGTTTTGAAGCGGGATGGTGAAGGTATTGGAGGCAGTGCTTCCTACAATTTCCATGTATTTATTGCCCAACAAATAAATCTGGCTCGACAAGGTGTCGTTCGCGGGTGTCCATTTCACCACCATTGAGTCTGGACACACCTTTTCAATTTGGATGTCCGACGCAAGAGGGGCTATAGTCAAGGGAAACTCAGTGACATGGCTCACAAGACCTCTTTGAATCAGCAATTTGATTTTACCGTTAACGATGTTTGGCACCTCCCAGTCAAACATCCGCAGGTTGCCCGGCACGTCGGCGATTTGCTTCCAGCTAAATCCATTATCGGTCGAATAGCGCAAGGAGAAAACGCCGTGTTCGCCAAAGGCATCCCAATGGATGCGCTCTATTTCGCCCGGCACAAATGCCTCGCCCCCAGTGGGATATGTAATACGGATGTCATCGGTCAGGAACTCCCACGCCAACACAAAACGCTGCGGCCCAAAAGGGACTTCGGTGCCAACAATGCGCACGCTATAGGTGCCGGGCAGCGGGTTGTCAATGGACACTTGTTCGGTGTTGTTGAGCGAGTCTCGGCCTTGTGTGGCAGGCTGGTCGAGGTAGAATGGAACGGGCGTAGGGTCGAGTTTCCACGGCAGATGGATATTGCCAGTAGGCGCGACCACGCTCAAATCAAGGTCGTTGAGCAGCGCCACGGCGGCGTTTGTGGCTGCGGGAGGGTCGGCCCAATAGGCCATGATGCGCACTTGACGGACGTTGGCGGGTATTTGCAGCGAGAATGACTGCTGCTGTCCTTGGTCGGTCTGACCGTGCAGGTAGCGTTCTTCTTCAAGCAGGTGCAAGGCTCGCGCGGCATTGACGTGCCCCCAGCCAAATTTGAAATCGGGGCCAACATTGCCCAAGTCGTTGGCGGTGTTCAGGATGGCGGTTTTCAACAATGCGGCCTCTGGCTCTTGGCCACCATTCAGGCTTTTGTATGCATGGGTCAATTGAGCAAGGCACCCCGCGATGCCCGGTGCTGCTCCTGAGGTGCCGCCAAACGTCATGTAGGTATGATTGTGGTCGGTTGACTCTTGCAATTGGCCATTGGCTGAAATATCAGGTTTCAACCGGCCGTCGTGAGCCGGGCCTCGACTGGAGCTGATTTCGAGCGAGGCATCGGCGAATAAATTGGCCGTAGCGATGGCATTCTTTGCCATTTTGTGGCCACCAGTGATGTTGCCCCATTGGTTGCCAGCCCCGTAGCTTGTGCACGTGGAAATATTGTTGGAGTTGCCCGCCGAAAAGACGTGCATCAAGGTGGGATTTTCAAAAATCTGTTTGTCAACGGTTTGCGCGGCAAGCGTGTAGCCGGCGTTGCAGCCATTTGAATAAGAGGTGTTCGTGATGGTCACATTCTGATTCAGATGCAACGGCAGGGTTTGGTCTTGAAATTCGGGTGTGTAACGGATGGCATACACCGTAGCGCCCGCAGCCATTCCTTTCATCGTAGGATTAAGATTGCCCGCACCCGCGAATATGCCACCCACCCCGTCGCCGTGGTTGCCGTTGCTACCCGGTTCAGTGATATTGAACAAGCGTCCTTGAAAATCTATGTGCGGGCCGATGGGGCCATCGTCGCGGACAAGAATGCTGACCCCTTCTCCATTGTACTTTTTTCCCAGCGCGTGGTCGCTATCAAGACCATTGGAACGGTGCAAGGAGCGCCCGCGCGTATCGTCGGGTTCAGAAGGAGGCGGCACCAGTTCCATCCCGCGCACCCACGGGAGCGCAGCCACCGTCTTAATGTGCTCCTTCAACAACCGTACCTGCAAAAAGCCATTCTGATTGCCTTCAAGCAGGATAGTCATGCCTTGTCGCACACACCACTCGGCACCTTGCGGGATACTGATGTGCGGATAAACCTGCAAGTTCACGTCGAGCCAGTCGCCATGCAGCGCCCATTCGCCGTAGGGCTGCTCGCGCAAGTTGCGGGCGATTTTCCAAGTGCTCTGCACGGGCATGATGCTGCGAGCGTGTATTGTTTCCAGTTTTCCTATCTCAAAATGTTGTGGGAGCAACACCAGATAAGCGCCAAAACGCACATAGTCAATGAATTGAACACCCTCGGCTTCCAGTAAAGCACGCTCGGAAGCGGTAGGTATTTGTGTGCATTGAACATACCGGGCGTAATGGCCATTGACAATTTCGCTGGCCGACACGGAGGGGTTTCGTCGTTCCTCACCAAAATTGTCGGGAAAGAGAATTGCTCCCGATTCAAAAAAAACAGGTTGGCTGGTCTGGGGAAAAAGGGGGGAAACCAAAAAGAACGAGAGCAGCAGCGCGTAAAGTTTTTCCATGTTTGAGAAGGCAGTTTTTGTTCAACAAAAGGATTATTGTGTCTTTCAAAGTTGCTTGCGTCCCAAATGTAGGATTGTTTGCACAAACGGCGAACTTTGCGCGGACATTCAAAAACTTTGTTTGCCAAAATCCATCAAATCTCCTTCAACCGCATTTTATGATAAGCCCAGTCGTCTGGATAGTTTTTATTGCCTTCGTTTTGTTGCTGATGGCTTTTGACCTCGGCGTTTTTAATAAAAAAGCCCATGCACCTTCTGCGAAAGAAGCGATTTTTATGACGATGGGCTGGATAGGGTTAGCATTGGTTTTCAATGTTTTTGTTTACTTCGCTTACGAAAACCATTGGTGGAATCTCGGCAATGCTTATGAAAAAATGGGCGGTGCCGAGGCAGCCTTGAAATTCTTCACGGGCTACTTATTGGAAGAATCCTTGAGCATTGACAACCTGTTCGTCATGGCCTTGGTGTTTGCCCAGTTCCGCGTGCCAAAAAAATATCAACACCGTATTTTGTTTTGGGGCATCTTGGGGGTATTGGTTTTTCGCGGCATTTTAATTGGTGTTGGCGTGGCCTTGGTTCAAAATTTCACTTGGCTGTTCTATGCCTTTGGAGCGTTGCTGATTTACTCTGCCTTCAAGATGTTGCGTGCTCACCACGAAGAGCCGGATGTGAACAAGCGCACGGTGGTGCGGCTTATCCGAAGGTTTTACCCTGTCAGTTCGCATTATGATGGCGGAAATTTTTTCACTATTGAAAATGGTCGTCGTGCCGTCACACCGATGTTTGTCGCGCTAATGGTCATCGAAACGACCGACATCCTCTTCGCTTTCGACTCGGTGCCAGCGGTGTTCTCCATCACCACCGACCCGTTTTTGGTTTTCTCGTCCAATATATTCGCCATTTTAGGCCTGCGCTCGCTATATTTTGTGCTGGCCAACGTGCTCGACCGCTTTGAATACCTGCGTTACAGCCTCATCGCTATCCTGTTTTTCATCGGCATCAAAATGCTCCTTATCCCGGTAAAGATGCATATTCCGATTGGATGGTCGTTGGGTATTATTGGGTTTTTCTTGTTGGTAGGCGTGGTGGCATCATTGCGCCGCAAAAAAAATTAACAGTCTTTCCTCTTGACAATTCGGGAATGAGGGTTATTTTTGTACCTGTAATGTGAAAGCAACGGATGTTTTACTCTTCCAATTTCGGCTTTCGCAGAACTTACGTCATTCACCTTTATTCACATCAGCCTTCCGTAAAACCCTTTTTGCTAAAGCATTGGAAGGCTCAAACCAAAATACTTTTGCCATGAGACACTGGGAAAAGAGTAAAAAAGACCTTCGCCGCACGGACGACCGCGACATCCAATTTCAAGACCACAAGAAGAAAAAACTCAAACCAATCGAAAAAACAAAGTATCGCCTGAGGGGCTACGATTCAGAAGAAGAATAACACACATTTTCGGCCATAAAAAATTGCAACGGCGCAACGGGTTTTCCGATGCGCCGTTTTTTTATCCCCGCCCTCACCCCAGGGCAGACGCATGAAAATGGAGGTATCAAAATCGGGAAAGACAGAATAAACAGATTACATGATTGCCGACCCCTAATGACTCCTAATATAGCCAACGCAAATCAGCCCCGTCCGCTTCACTTGGCTGGGCAAGCCCCTGAGTACAGGGTCTGACAAGGTGGTTTTGAACGAACGGTGCTCGCAATCCTTTGGAAATCATGCAAATCAATCAAGGAAATCCCTGCCTTGCCAACCGGCAGGTTCAAATCCTCTTTAATCTGGGTATAACTCTTACAGCAGTGGAGTATTTAGACGGAATATCCCTTCGCCATCTCCAACAAATCAGGGAAAAAAGCCCTAAAATCACTCGAAAAAGCATCTATTTGGCTGAAAAAAAGTTGAGACAAGGTTGTACTATCCATGCCACCCACCATGCGGTGGCTAAGTCGGGACAATACCCATTCCACGCCCGTTCGCTGCGTGTAGCCGTGCAGGAACTTTCCAGCCAGCATTTGAGGCAGCCGCGCTTGCAACACCGCTGGCATTTCTCCTGAACGCTTGTTCAACTGTTTGTAGGTTTTTGCTGCGAAGGCCTCAAATGGCTCTGTCGCATATTGTTCCCAATGCGTAGCCAGCAAGTGGTCGTACAGCACGTCCACGACTGGCGAGGCATAGCGGCCTGCCACCGGGCGAATGAGCGCTTTGCTTTTTGAGGTGGCGGGATGAGTGTCGGTAAACGCATCAATGGCTCGGTGCAGCAGGATACCGCGCTGCACCGTTTCGGGATAGTGTTTCCAAGCACTGCCCTTCACGAAGTCTCCGATGAAGTTGCCGAGCAACAAATCCTCATTGCCGAATGAAAGAAAGCAGTGCGCGAGGTGATTCATTCAATGTCGGGTGATGTTGATGGGTGGATGGTCACACTTCTCCTTCAAGAACCTCCCAAGTATGGTCGCCCAGCAGGCGGACGGTGGCGAGGTATTCGTAAGGTATTTTGCGGCCCCATTCCGAAGGGGCTATCATGGATAAGACATTGGCTCCGTCTGTCTTGCGTCGGTATAAGTGGTAGATGTGGTGAATAACGGGCTGGAACGGCACGTCTGCTTGATAGATGACCTCAGAAACTTTCATCCGATTATCCAGTGATTTGGCCTGTTTGACCAAAGTCTCCATTTGTTGGCGAAGCTGTTCCATTTGGCGGTCGGTCTGGTCGTACATGGCGGTCATCGCATTGCCTCGAATCTGGCCTTTGTCTTCTGGACGTATGACCGCGCCTCCCATCGTGTGTGCATAGGGAAGCAGCCCTGGGTTTTCGGCTACCTTGTCTTTGTCAATTGGGTTGACAAACGCTTCATCGTTGTTCGGTTTTTTCTTGTCAGCCATTTTTGTTATAGAAAAAAAGTTCGGGCATTAAAACATCGGAGCTGAAAAAATGGCAGTCAGCTGCCGTGTTTTTTTTATCAAATTTAATCTGCGCTGTGTTTTTTATTGGAGGTCACATTCTCCAAAGTCCATTCCAAGCGTTCTTTGAACGGTGCTTTTCTCACTTCGCAATCGGCAATTGGGCAAACTTGACACGAACGAGGCGGCACACAGCCGTCCGTATGAACAAACATTTCCAAAGAATGGGGAAAGTGCTGCGCGATGAGGTTGTTCAGAGCGTCTATTTCCTTGTGCGCTTGATTCACGTTGAAATACCATGGCACGGTCAAGTGACAGTCCAAATGTAGCACGGAGCCATACTTGATGGTTCGGAGGTTGTGCAGGTCTATCCAAGCAGACTGTTTGTGTAGGTTGAGCAAAACAATAAGTTGTTTGAGCAACTCCATGTCTGCCTCATCTGTGATGCCCGCGATGGTTTGACGGATAATTTTCGAGCCTTCCACCAGAATGAGAATGGCGAATATGATGGCCACGGCACTGTCTATCCAGCCGATGCCCGTGAAACGCAACAGCAGCAAACCTGCCACAATGCCAAGCGTCGTCCATGTGTCCGATTGTAAATGTTTGCCGCTTGCTTCCAATGCTACGGAGAGGTTTTTTTTGCCGACGCGAATACACCAAGCCCCCAACCAATAATTGGCAGCAGCCGTGATACCGATTATCAGAATCCCCATGTCCAACTGTCGCACCGGATGCGGATGCACAAGGTTGGTGATGGATTCATAGACAATCAGCAAACCAGCTATCAAAATCAAGATGCCTTCAAACGAGGCTGACACCAGTTCCACCTTCCCATGGCCGTAGGGATGATTGTCGTCGCGCGGTCGTGTGGCGATGCGCAAACTGTAGAGGCTCGTGAATCCCGTCACGACATTGACGGTGCTTTCAAGCGCGTCGGTCAAGACCGCCACGGAGTTGGTGAGCCAATAAGCCAACATCTTCAATGCAAAAAGCACGACCGATGCCACGACCACCCATTGCTGCGTGCGGACGGTGATGGGTTTTGATGTCGGGGCGTCCATCATTCAAAATAAGTCTCGTGGATTTGCTGCACATAGGGCAGTTTGGCGAGTTCGTAAATCACTCGGCGGTGGTTTTTCTGATGAGTGGAGCCTATGAGCAGCCATTGATTTGATTGGCAGCCCACCCGTCCTTTGCTACCTTTGTACGGTTGTATGCTCGAATCAATTTTTTTTACCTCGCTCAACAATTTTTCCTCCGCTGGGATACAAAATTCATAGTTCACGGCCACCTTGCCATCGGGAGGGCCTGCGAGGCCATTTTCGTCAATTCTCGAAAAATCAATTTTGACCTTGTTCCAAACGCTTGGAGCATCGGTGCTTGTGTTTTTTCGATTGCAGGCAAACATGAGTGCAAAAGCCGATAGAAAAAGGATGCTGGTAGAGGGACGTTGAATCATAGCGCGTATTTTGCCGCCAAAAGTAAGCCGAAGAATCGTTTTTTCAAACTACACTCAACACATGAACACTCGACGCAAATTTCTTCAACACACACTTTGGGGAGGCTTGGCCGCCGGAAGCGCCAGTTTTTGGGAAAGAATCGTCCCGAACATAGACCTTTTAAATGCAGATGTCTTGCCAGTGGTCATAGCAACGTGGGGGCCGAACACAAAGGCCACGGCTGCTGCATGGGAGGTGCTCTCGAAGGGGGGGCGCGCGCTCGATGCCGTGGAAGCTGGCGCGAGGGTGCCGGAGGCAGACCCTGAGGATAGCAGCGTGGGCTATGGCGGCCTGCCCGACCGGGACGGCAACGTGACGCTTGATGCGTGCATCATGGATGAATTTGGCAACGCAGGCTCGGTCAACTTTCTCCAACACATCATGCACCCTATCAGTGTGGCGCGAAGGGTGATGGAAAAAACACCGCACGTCATGCTCTCCGGCGAAGGGGCGTTGCAGTTCGCGCTACAAGAAGGCTTCAAAAAAGAAAATCTCCTGACCGACTCAGCACGCCAAGCATGGGAGGCATGGAAAGTCAAATCGGAATACAAGCCAGTCATCAACATCGAGCGTCACGACACCATCGGCATGGTGGCGCTCGACAAGCAACGACGCATTGCGGGCGCTTGCACCACGAGCGGCCTGGCTTTCAAAATGCACGGAAGGGTGGGGGATAGCCCCATCATTGGTGCGGGCATGTTTGTGGACAACGAGGTGGGCGGCGCAGCCGCTACTGGGCTGGGCGAGCTAGTGTTGCGAACGTTGGGCAGCTTTCTCGTGGTGGAAGAAATGCGGCGCGGTGCGCATCCTCAAAAGGCGGTGGAGACTGCCGTCAAGCGCATTGCCCGCAAGCATGCCAGTCTGGTCAAGGATGCACAGGTCGGATTTGTCGCCATTGACAAAAAAGGCAGGCATGGAGCGTTCTCCATACATAAAGGGTTCAATTATGTGCTTTATCAGCAGGGCGAAAACAAAGTGATGGAAGCGGGTCATCTGCTGCGGGGCTGAGATTCACTTAGCCTCGTTCAAAGCCCAATCATAGTCAATGTGGGTGATACGTGTGGCGGTCGTGATTTTTGTGTCGGCGTATTTGTTCAAAAAATCGCGGAGCGTGCCGTCGCGCTCAAAATCGCCTTTGAACCACTTGAAAATCTCCGAGATTTCGGCCTGTTCCGCCGTGATTCGGTTGCGCAGCGGGTCGTTGATGAAGGTGCGCATGGCGGCATCGAGTTGGTTGTCGAGTTTCTCGGCTGTATAGGCTTCGTTCAAGAGCTTGGGGCAAGAGTAGGAAGCACAGTTGATGGCTGCGTGGATGCGAGCATCTTTGAACACGGGTCGCAGGATGTTGTGCTCGATATTGTTCAAATCGTAGGTAAAGCCTTGAATTTGAATGAATTTGATATCCCAGACCGAATTGACGAACGCGACCCCTTTTTTGATGTCCTTGATGCTGGCAACGGGGTAGTGACGCACGATGAGCTGGATGGTATAGGCGTTGTAAGCGTTGAGCCAGTAAGCCATCTGCTCGTTTCTCGACCAATTTTTGTCGTTGGGGTGGGCGCTTTCCAGTGCCTTCAGGTAGCGATTGAGTTCGTTGCTATCACGAACAAAGCCTTTATAGTCAACCCAACCTTCCGCGCTGACGTGTTTGTTGAGCAATGTGTTCCATGTGTCATGGCTGATGGGCTTAGAATCCGTGTTGCGTCTGATGGCGCGGCAGTTGGAGCAAGTGAACCAAAGCAGCAGGGCAGAAAGCAGGGCGAGGGAAACAGGGAGCGTTTTTCTCATAAATTGATTTTGAACTGTTGTCTTACCATGTACGCAAAATTCTCGATAACGGATTGTCTCCCCCAAAAAAATCAGGATTTCAGCATAGACTTGTAAAGGCGTTTCAAATATGATGGGGCTACCCCAAGTCGCCACAGGTTGAAGGTGACGATGTTGGTCAACTGTACGCGCACCCAGCCGTTGCGCTCGTATTTTCGAGCGGACACGATGGCATACTTCGGAATGATACGCAATCGGTACAAAGGCATCGCGCGGCGCAAAAAATCATATTCTTCCATGATGACGTGTCGCTCGTCGTAACCGCCCATTTGACGGAACACCTCTTTCCTGATAAAAAATGTCTTGTCGCCGCCTTGGCACCACAGCCATTGGAAGCGATTGAAGTATGCATTGATTTTTAACAAAAAACGTGGCGAGTCAAATTTGTATCGGTAGCAGCCCATGATGTAGCCCTGCCGAATGGATTCGGCGATGTCGTCGGCAAACGATGGGGGCGGCAACGTGTCTGCGTGAATGAAGTACAACACATCGCCTGCGGCGGCGCTGGCCCCGGTGTTCATTTGTGCTGCCCTGCTGCTTGTCGGGCAATGGAGTAACGCGGCACCTGCCTCCCTAGCGATTTGGACGGTGTTGTCGGAGCTCCCCGCATCCACCACAATCACTTCGCGAACCAGCGCAGCGCCTTGCTCCAACAAGTATCGCACAAGAGGGCCGATGCGTCCGGCCTCGTTTAGCACTGGAATAATGATAGAGATGTGCACAGGCGTAATGCTGCAAAAGTATTATTGTCAACGCAAATCAGCCCCGTCCGCTTCACTTGGCCGGGCAAGCCCCTGAATACAGGGTCTGACAAGGTGGTTTTGAACAAACGGTGCTCGCAATCCTTTGGAAATCACACAAATCAATCAAGGAAATCCCTGCCTTGCCAATGGGCAGGTTCAAATCCTCTTTAATCTGGGTATAGGCTTGCGGCGGTGGTGGCCTTTGAGCGAAGAGAAAGGCCACCACCGCCGCAAGCCTATTGGATTGGCAATGAAAACACGCGATTTGTCACCCGCTAACAATTAAGCAAAATGACGATTGAAATTTAGGCCTTTCACCCCGCGTTTGGATTTCCGAATTCGTTTTTCTCATAATCATAATCTAAAATAGCATTTACACATGAAACATCACAAATCGCTCTCGGAAACCATCCAGAACCTTACCTCCAAAGGCTATCAACTCGCCGATACCCACATAGACACCTCAATTCATTCGGAAGACTGGCGACTCGACTCGGTGGAAAAGATTCATCACAACAAGGGCAATGCCTTGGTCATCGCCGTTTCCAGCGTGCAGCGTTGCCTGAAATTGGTATTCGTCGAGGTTATTTTTTCTCCCCGTGACTTTTCCCCCATGACGCTGCTGCGGCGCTTGTTCCCAATGCGTCAGAAGGAGACCTTGCCTTACGCCCCGGCTTATCTGAACTAACATTCGAGGCACAATGAAAAGCGGCAGCATGACTATCGGAACCGTGCTGCCGTAATTTTTTTCTGTGAGTAGCTGTCCAGACTACTGGATATTTTCAAATTTGCCACGAAGCCACAACGACGCAAGGCAAAATACGCATTGATTTGCCGCATTTTGTGTCTTTGCAGCACAAAAATAATGTCCAGTAGCGTGGCAGCTGTCTGCTTGCTCAACTTTTATCGTGCAATGCCAGCATCGGCACTTTCACCCGTTGGGCGAGTTTGCGCGTCATGCTGTCGAAAAACAACCGATGCATCAGGCTGTGCTCATGGGCGACGGCCACCAAGAGGCCGGCGTTGGTGGATTCGACGAAGTTGACGATGGCCTGCGCCACATCGCGGTCGTGCAGGTATCGAAAATCGTGTTGGATGTCCGCGAGTTTTTGGCTGATAGCCGCTTCTTGTCCCTTGTCTGGCTCTCCCGGTTTGTCGAGCACATGAACGATGTGCATTTTGCCCTGCTTCATTTGTGGCAACTCGCGCATCAGGCGGATAGTTTTTTCGTCGAGCCTCAGGCGCATATCGGTCGCAAAAACCACCGTTGACTTCTCCTGAAAAGCACCCTTTTGAGGCACCGCCAACACGGGTATTTTTGTGCGGGCTATCACCCCAGAAGCCACGCTCCCGAGGAAAACACCCCTTAGCCCTGTAGCGCCCGTAGTGCCCATCACCACCATGTCGGCTTTTTCTTGCTCTACTGCTGCGCTGACCGATGAGGCCGGGAACCCAATGGTGCATTGGCTGCGCACTGGCACTTTTTTCAAGTCTTCGCGCTTGGCCTGTCGACGCGTCCAGTTGCGGAGGTCGCGTTCTCGTTGTTTGAAATACTCGTCAATCCAGAAAGCGCTGTACACATTGTTTTCCACGCCCTCGTTCGGGTAGATGACGTGAAGTGCCACAATTTCCGCGCCTGTGCGAGCAGCTATTTCAAGCGCGTATCGGTAGGCGTTGGTTGCACATTTGGAAAAATCGGTAGGAACAAGTATGGTCTTCATTATCTCGAATGTGAATTGTTTGCAATCAAAATCGGTGAACGCACATCGGGCGAAACACTGGGCCGTCAGTCTTGTTCGCGATAGTCCAATGGGTCCACCAAGTCAAAGTGATGACGCTGGCTGTTTTTGCCTTTCACGTTTTGCTCTTCGAGCGTGAGGTCGTCGGTCACGCTGGTCACGAGCCATGTGTTGCCCGATTTGCGGAATACTTGCACATACAGCCCAAATTCCGACTCAAACAGGCGTTCCACTTGCCATGTAGGCATCTCCGGCTCGATGTAGATGTGCCCGCCTTCGTGTTTTTTTATCAATTCGCCCAAAGGCATATTGCCGTCATCCACGATAAATTTGGCAGGACTTCCCTTGTAGGCTTTGTGTGGTTTGCTAAAAAAAACAAGTTTCAGATATGGGAATGTGTTCGAGAATTCTTCCTGTATTTGGCCGATGGTTTTGTCTTTTAGTATTTCAATAATCATGACGCTCGAATTAAGTTTTGAAAATCAATTGTTTGCGTCACAAAATTGCATCTCGGTGCGTATTGAGCCAAATGACCACCATCAACCGGGTTTGTGACTTTGGTCACACTTTCCTCAGCACAAGCAGGCGGAAATTTGCCCGACCCGTAAAAACACCTCGCTTCGTTCTACTTTTGGCTTTTCGTGAGGATGTCTCATAAGTGAGGTTTGTTTGGCAGGGTTGACAAGATTCGCGCCCTTTTTCGGGTAAAAAAAACTGTAAGTCTTGTTAATCCTGTCGAAATTTAAACTTGTGAGACGGCCTCGTTTTTCACCTTAAAACAACATTGTTTTTTAACCGCACTAACCCATGCCGCTATTCAAAAAAGGCTCCAAAGCCTTCAGCATTTTTTATTTGAAATGTCCGCGCTGTCACGAAGGCGAGACGTTCGAGACGGGCAGTTGGTCGTTTGTCAAGCCGATAGACATGCTCCAACGCTGCCCCCAATGCGACCTGAACTACTTTCCCGAACCCGGGTACTATTACGGCGCGATGTTCATCTCGTACATTTGGACGGGGTGGTTTTGCTTGTTGTTCATCGCCTTGTTCCATTGGTTGTTGGGTTGGAGCCAGATGGCTTCTTTTGGCCTGCTCATTGCTTTTTTGGCGAGCAATTTTATTTACATTTTTCGTATTTCGCGCTTGATGTGGCTTAATATTAATGTGAAATATGACCCGAAGGCGGTCGAGAAGTTTGGGAAAAAAGCGTGACTCGAACGGGGCATATCATCGGACTTTGATTCGAAGCGCGTTTCTTTGCCACGTGCTGCAATCCTTTCGCTATTTCTTTCTTTGTCTGTTTCTTTCGCCGATGGGTGGCATCGCGCAGGAGGTGCCGCGTGTTCGCAACTTCACTCCTTCCGACTACGGCGGGCAGAACCAAAACTGGTCGCTGACGCAATCAACCACCGACGGATGGATGTATGTGGGCAACAACGGAGGGCTGTACGAGTTTGACGGCGCGAGTTGGGGACACTTTCCCATGCCCGAAAAACAAACCGTTCGAGCCGTGGCTATGGGGCGGCATGGCGAAGTGTTTTGTGGGGGATTTGCCGAGTTTGGCTATTGGGAAAAAGACACGAGGGGGCGGATGAGATATACTTCGCTTAGTCATCAATTGCGAGCGGAACATTTGGAAAAAGAGGAGATATGGCACATCCTCCCCATGCAGGACTATGTTTTGTTTCAGTCTTTTTCCACGATTTACAAATATGATTATCAGAAGGTTGTGGTATTGCAGCCGCCCAGTTCCATCATGTTTGCGCAAGCGGTGGGTGGGCGCGTTTGGCTCCCGGTCATCGGACGTGGGCTTTTTGAATTGTTGCCCGACAACACCTTTCGCTTCATGGAAGGCACAGAGGTGCTTTCCGATAAAATCGTGCAATTCCTTGTGGCCGACGGTTTGGGGGGCGCTTTGGCAGGCACTACCAATCACGGCATTTTTCAAATCAACAATGGCAGCTGCCGCGCATGGGACAGTCCGCTCAATGCGGAGTTCAAGAAATACCAATTGAACAAGGCGGTAGCGATAAGTGGTGGAGGCTGGGCCATCGGCACCATACTCAATGGCGCATACATTTTGGATGCTTCGGGCGCTGTAAAATTTCATCTGCACCGTGAGAACGGCCTGCAAAACAACACCGTACTGGCCATCCATGAAGACCGCGACGGCAATATATGGCTTGGTCTCGACAGGGGCATCGACTTGGTGGCCTTGCGCGACCCCTTGACCATTTTTACGGACCAAACGGGTCGTATCGGCACGGTTTACACGGCTGCCGAACATGATGGCAGGCTTTACATCGGCACCAATCAAGGGGTGTTTGTTCGCAAAATTTGCCCCGCGGCAGGGGCGTGCCATGCCAAATTCCAATTGGTGGAAGGCACACAAGGACAGGTGTGGCAATTGCAAGTGTTTGGCAAGCAGCTCTTGTGCGGGCACAACGGCGGCACATTTGTCATTCAAAACGACCACGCACAAAAAATTTCCGATTTGACGGGCGGTTGGTGCATCGTGCAAGTGCCCGGCAACAATGCGTATCTGTTACAAAGCACCTACACGGGGTTGTGCGTGTTAAGAAAAAACAGCAAAGGAGCATGGGAATTTAGCCATCGCGTTCGCGGCTTTGGCGAGCCGCTAAGGAGAATTGCCTTCGACACCGCGGGAAATGTATGGGGCGCACATCCAAACAAGGGCTTGTTTCGCTTGCGCTTGGACGCGGCGCTTGAGCAAGTCCGTGAAATTAAAACATACACCAGAGAAGATGGCCTGCCAACCGACTTCTACCTTGACCTTGCCTCATTCGGGCAACATCTGGTCGTGAACGTGGCACCTGTGCCGCATGAAATCGTGGTCAATGAATCAGCGATTCATTTCAAGCCAATGGCCTCCATGTTCGCGCGACGCAAGGTGCTGCCCGGCTATGACGATGAGGTGCTTGCGGTGGATAGCAGCGGTGTCCACCTGCATATCGGGGAGCACTCACGCTATTTTCCTTTTTCATTGGTGCCGATGTTTGAAAATGCCGTTGCGCTGTCGGAGGCCAAATATCTATTTTGCCTCGAAAACGGATTTGCTCTGCTCGACAAGCGACTGCTGGAAAAATCACCCCTAAAAAGCATGGCAAGCCCCACCGTTCGTTCGATTGAAACGACATCGGGTGAGTATTTTTCTGCCAACCAGCCTTTGAAACTTAAATGGCGGCACAATAGCCTTCGATTTCGTTTTGCCGCACCATTTTTTGAGCGCGCGCCCAAATTCTCATGGCGGCTTGATGGTTTCTCGAATGGCTGGTCGCCGTGGCAAAGCAGCCCGGAAAAAGAATTTATCAATTTGCCGCCGGGCAGATACATCTTCCGCCTGCGCACCGACACCAACGAGCAAGAAACTACACTCGCCCTAAGCATTGCCCCGCCGTGGTATCGCTCTGTCTGGGCCTTCGCCGCGTATTTTTTACTGGCCATCGCTGCCATGTTGGGAGTGGAAAAATTCAATCGGCGCCGCCTCGAATGGCAACGCCGCCGATTGGTGGCCGAAAAGCAACGCGAACTCCAGCGCCAGCGCATAGAAGCCGAGCGCGAGCGGTTGTTGTTGGAAGTGGAAAACAAAAGCCGGGAGCTCTCCAACGCTGCCCTCAACCTGATTCGGAAAAATGAGGTGCTCCAGCGCCTGAGAGATGACTTGATGGTGGCCAAAAACGAGCCACGCTCCATGCAAAAAATAATTCGCCTCATTGACCAGCATCTTGAAGGCGACCACGACTGGGAAATTTTCGAGGAATCTTTCAATCGCGTGCACGACGACTTTTTCAAACGCCTCATGCACGAGTTTCCAGACCTGACCCCCGGAGACTTGCGCCTCGCGGCATATCTCAAAATGAACCTTTCATCAAAGGAAATTGCGCCTTTGCTCAATATCACGGTACGTGGAGTGGAGAACAAGCGCTACCGTTTGCGCAAAAAAATTGGGTTGGCTGAAGAGGCCAACCTAACCGAGTTTATCATGAACTACTAAACAAAAAAGGGGGGCCGGCAAACTGTGTCGAGCTGCTTCATGACACGCAACTTGTTTTTCACTCGAACATCTCTTGACGCTACACAGGGCAGAGAACCAGACGTGTCAGCGCATCACCCGCACAGATGCCGGAACCCACGACGAACTGGAAGAACGTTTTCATAAGCTTGGAAGATTAGCCGATGATGATTCGTTTTGTGTTTATTGGAATATCGTGACGGTACCTGATTGTCTTTCTATTTTTATGTACATCACATCATTGCTGCCCATTCCGTAACCTGTCACCGATGATTGCGTGGTTTTCGCAGAGTCGGTATATCCGACCACGAAGGCTTCGGCGGACTGTACAAAAACCCGCGTTGCGCTCCAATTTTCATGGCTTGGGCTGAATGCGTTGATACTCGATGGCTCATCGTCCAAGATGGTCAATTCAAAACCCGGCAAGACTTTTAGCCACACAGTATCCTTGTCAATCTCGGTATGTACCGCAACGCTGTTGTCGAACAAACAATCGTCAATGATAATGATATCGGTGCTTGCATCCTTCTCGATGCGCAGGTAACGGGGCGAAATGGAGTGCGTTGGGGAGTAGGTGGTTTTTGTGATGCTCATGGCAAATTTGATTTTGAAGTTTAATTGGTGCAACAAAAATACAGGCCTATTTTATTCATGGTTGACTCGTGTTCCTGCAAGATATTTGTTCAACTATTAGTCGGGCAATGTGAATGGCTTTACTTTGCATTGTTTTTCAATTGTTTAAGTTGTTATGAAAAAAGAAGTCGAAAGGGAAAAACCTATCGCTAAAAAAGCAAGGAATTCCCCCTTGATAAGCAGGCTTGTCAGCCTAATCAGGTCGTTGACACCCGTCCAGAAAGGGGATTTTAAAAAGTATGTGAAGTTTTGGGGAGGGGAGAGGGTTCAAAAATATGTATCGCTATTCGATGCAGTCAATGAATTTATATCCAGCGACCGGGATATGGAGACGCTTATGCAGCATCTATTGGAACAAAAAAAATTGGGCACAAGACCCGGCGACCTCACCCAGCCTGCCAGTTATCTCTACGGCAAGATATTGGAGAGTATGCGTTCCACGCCCGACGAGGTGCCCCATCTTACGCGCCTCAATGCCTTGATGCAGGACATCGTCTTTCTCCACAGCAAAAACCTGTTTGAAGATTGTCTTTCCCTCATCGAAGAAGCGATGCAACTTGCCAAAACATTGGACAAGCCCACTTACCAGTTGGAGCTGCTTTGGTGGAAAGGCCAGTTGTTGGGCTGGAAAATTGGCGGCGAAGGCGTGGTGGGTTTTGCCGATTGGAAACGAGAACAAGACATGATGTTGCGTCATCTGGCAGATGTGACACACCTCAACGCAATTGCCACCGAAACACAGGTATTCCTGCGCAAACGAACCCCTTTGCCGGAGGCGCTCGACGAGCAGTTCACGCAAACTTTGGAAAAGTATGAACAAGGACAGCTTGACCCGATACCCCCGCGAGCAAGGCTACGCGCTTTAAACTTTCTGAGCGATGCCTTCGACCTGAAACACACACACAACAAAAGCACATCAGGCGGGTTGGTCAAGAAAGCCATGCTGGAGCGGGCCGTTCGGATTCAGGGAGAGGCCATCCAATTATTTCGGGAACACAAGGCTTTTGCCGAGCAAGAGCAGACCCTCTTCTCCATCACCGTGAGCAATTACATCAACCGATGTTTCCGATTAAGCCGCTTTGATTTGGTAGAGCAATTGGAAGCCGAAATGGAAGGGACGCGGAACGAACTGACCAGATATCAACATCTTGCCTACCACCACTTGCTACACTATTTGGCAGCAAATGAACTCGAAGAGGGTCGCAGGTATGTGGAAGAAAATCATATCGCCAAGGGGGTCGAAAAGCACAAGCATCGGATGCAGGAGAACCGCTACATGGCGCTCTGTTTCAGCATCGGTCAAGTCTATTACGTCCTGGACGACTTCGACCGTGCCAGCGACTGGTTTGGTAAAGCCGCTCAAATGCGCACAGACATACGCCCCGATCTGTCGGTACTGTGCAAAACACTCGAATTGATATGCCTCTGGGAATATGGCGCATTCACAAGGTATGTTGACCTTGGCAGTCCCGTCAAAAACCTCCGACGCTTGCTTCACAAGGCTCGTTTGGACGACGATTTTGTGAAAAAAATCCTCGTTGCGGTGGAGAACGTTTTTCGCAACCCTCGAAGCATCCATAAAGATTCATTCCCAAAAATGATGAGCGATATTAAAGCAGACATGGAGAAAGACCAATCCAAGTACCTTTATGCGCTCGTGTTTGCGTGGCTGGAGGCAAAACTCAACCAAACACCCGTTAGCAAGGAAATTTTGAAATTTGACCACAAATAAATGTTAGCATGAAAATCGCAATAGCCCAGCTCAATTACCACATTGGAAACTTTGAAGGCAATCTCCAAAAAATGCTCGCCGCCGTCGAATCGGCCAAAACTCAAGGTGCCGATTTGGTCTGTTTTGGCGAGCTCGCCGTGTGTGGCTATCCTCCCCGCGATTTTTTGGAGTTCGACGACTTCATCAGGCAGAGCTATGAGTCCATCAAGGCGCTTCGCCATGCCAGCAGGGGCATCGGCATCGTCGTCGGGGCACCCACGCGCAATCCTTTTCTCGAGGGCAAAGACCTTTACAACTCTGCCTATCTCCTCCACGAAGGACAGGTGGTGGGGGTGCAGCACAAGGCGCTTTTGCCGACCTACGATATTTTTGATGAATACCGCTACTTCGAGCCTGCGTCGGAATTTCGCACGGTAGCTTTCATGGGCAAAAAAATCGCCCTGTCGGTATGTGAGGACATTTGGAACGTGGGCAACGAAAACCCTCTCTACACCATTTGCCCCTTGGACGAGATGATGCACGAAAAGCCAGATTTTATCATCAACATCTCTGCTTCGCCATTTTCATACACACAGGCTGAAGAACGCATCCATGTCGTGCGAACCAATGTGCAGCGGTATGGCATCCCCATGTTTTATGTCAATCACGTTGGGGCGCAGACAGATATTATTTTTGATGGCGGCAGCCTCGTGTTCTCTGCCGCCGATGGGGGACAGCTGTATGATGAGATGCCTTATTTCGAGGAAGGATTGAGACTGTACGAGTTGGAGGAAGTGATTCGGGGCGGGCGCGAAGCTGGGCAACCTAAGGACAAAATTCGCCTCATCCACGATGCGCTGGTGGTCGGCATTCGCGATTATTTTCAAAAACTCAATTTTAAAACTGCCATTCTCGGTCTATCGGGCGGCATTGATTCGGCGGTGACGGCGGTATTGGCGGTGCGGGCCTTGGGAAAAGAACACGTTCGGGTGCTGCTCATGCCCAGCCAGTTCAGCAGCGACCATTCGGTGAACGATGCCAGACAACTCGCCGAACACCTTGGCATCCAATACGATATAATCCCTATAAAGCCTATTTTTGAAACTTTTGAGCAAACCTTACAACCGCATTTTCAGGGTGCGCCTTTCAACGTGACGGAAGAAAATATCCAAGCTCGTGTCCGGGGCATTTTGCTTATGGCCATGAGCAACAAGTTTGGGCACATTTTGCTCAACACGACCAATAAAAGCGAAATGGCGGTAGGCTACGGAACCCTCTATGGTGATATGTGCGGCGGCATCTCCGTATTGGGCGATGTGTATAAAACCGAGGTGTATCAGCTGGCTGCGTTCATCAACAAGGATGGCGAGGTCATTCCTCGAAACAGCATCACCAAGCCTCCCAGTGCGGAGCTTCGCCCCGACCAAAAGGACACGGACAGTTTGCCGCCTTACGAAGTGTTGGACGGGGTGCTTTATCAGTATATTGAACGTCGGCAAGGACCGCGTGAATTGGTGGAGATAGGTTTCGACGAAGCTTTGGTGAGGCGGGTGTTGAAATTGGTGAACACCAACGAATTCAAGCGCGAGCAGGCGGCACCGGTGTTGCGCGTGAGCAGCAAGGCCTTCGGTATGGGTAGGCGGATGCCTATTGTGGGCAAGTATCTGTCGTAGTCAATTGGCCAACACTTTTTCCTTGTCCCTCGGTGTCTTGCGTATGTCGGCAGGCGGCATAGCGCCATCTTCGCCGCGTCGGCGCCACTCATCTTCCGTCATTGTTTCCGGGACATTTTCAAAGCGCACCTGCAAAGTGTATTTTTTGTTGATGGATTTCACCACGGGGCCAAGCAACAACTGCATGACCGAGTCGGCACGCATTTTAGCCTTGTCCAGCACCTTTTCATTTTCAATGGCATCGCGGCGAAATTCGCGGCGCAACTCGTTGAACGGCTCATTCATGTTTTTTTCATTGACACCAGCCAAAAAGCCTACGTCGAGTTTGTCAACTCGCGGATATACTTCATGGGAAAGGATGGTGGGTGGCGGCAACTTCACATACACAACGCCTTTGCTAGGGCTAAACGTCACATCGAAATACTGGTCGAGTTTGAAGCCCGCCTTGATGACGCTGATTGCCTCCACCCGGATGTCCGTTTCGGAGATGGAAAAGCCCAAAAGTTTGTATTGCAGCGTTTTGTCAACCCCCATGCGGCTGCGCAGCTCGTAGGTGGCGAGTTCGGCGATGCCTTTGCGCACCCGTTCCTTGAGCAGGCCGCGCGAGGCGCTGAAATCAATGATTTCGGCGCGTTTCTGCAGCCGAGACATCATCGGGTGAAGGCCTTCTTGAATGGCGATGCCGCAGGGAGTCTCCACATTTTTGCCTTTGGCCATGAGCTTCCCACCTTCGGCGTTGATGAGCGTGGCCATGACTTGGGTGACGAAAAAGCATGTGTATTTGCCCGCGACTTCGTTGAATACCTGTACCGCTTGGTTGGTGTTGTCGTTGTACCAAGTTTCGTACATCGTGGCCGTGGTGTCTTTCAGCGACACGAAGTCATTGAAATAAAGCCGGCTGAGGTACTCGTGGTGTTTTTTGTACTCCGGCTCCAGCCGACGGCGCAAACTGTCGGGCAGTGCCATGCGATTGGCGACATGATAGAGCAAAGCCATGTTGAAGTTATAGACCATGTCGTCGAACTCGCGGCGATATTTTTCCGGCTGGGCAAGAATGCGCAGGGTGCGCTCCTCGTCCAGATTGGGCTGAAAATCAGCTGGGACATAGGTCAGTTGCACTGGTCTGGCCGAGCTGAAAAAAGAAAAGCCATCATCCGACCAAACGTTGTATAGCAAAGCCGCCGCGATGCAAATAAGCGCCAACAACAACACCTGTTTGCCAAATATGGTGTTGCTTTCGGAACCTTGTTCAGTTGTTGCCATAAACAGTCAAGTTTCATGGGTTTTAGTGCCAGTGAGGTTGCCCGATAGATTGTAGTTGACAGGCACGGTTGTTCTTTCCGCAGGATTTACAAGATTGACAGGCTCAACGGTTATTTCGTTTGTAAATAAGCCCTCACCACCGCACGCGATTCTTTGGAAGCGGCATCGTTGTAGCGCGCACCTGAGGGATTGGCAAAGGCATGGTCGGCATCGTAGCGGTGCACGGTAAGTGTCTTGCCTGCCGATTTCATGTTTGCCTCAAACTCTGCCACCACCGCGTCGTTTATCCACTGGTCTTTTGAAGCGTGGATGAAAATTACATCGGTATTGAGCGTTTTCAAGGTCTCCACATCTTTTTCGGGCATCCCGTAATACATGACGCAGCCTTTCGCCTTGTCTTTGAGCAACAACGCCGCCTGCAAAGACCACCCACCGCCAAAACACCAACCAAGTGTACGGAAGTCCGCCTTATCGCCGACATGCTTCGCCGCTCCTTCGACGATGGCTTTCAAACGAGCATTGTCGCAGCCTTGCATCAACTTGCCAGCCTCTTCGGCATTGGTGGCCAATTTCCCGTCGTAGAGGTCTGGGGCCAACACGTTGATGCCCAATTCGTGGCTCCATCGAATCGCCTCGTTTTTCACATAATCGTTCAGCCCCCACCATTCCTGAAAAATGAAAAGGTATTTGTCCGTACTGCCGTGCGCCTTCACGAAGTAGGCTTTTCCGTTGGGGCCACCCTGCACCGGGAACTCTATCATGGTTCCGCCATGAGCGGTTTCGGTGTGCAGGGGAGACGGGTGCGCGTCGCGGAAGTTCTTATCTTGGGCCAACGACGCGAAAGCGTCAAGTGCATTGTTGGGAGCATGGCACATCACCATCGGGTTGGTGTCTTGCTTTTCAAGCACATAAAAGCTTCCAAGCACAACAAGCAAAACAGAAAGGAGTAGAATTCGCATCGGAAAAACAGTTTGGTTAACGTTGAAAGAAACAAGAAGAACAAGTCGAAGCATCGTGGGTTCAGAGCGTGGATCAAAGTTACTTGTTCAAAAGGTAAAACAGCACCTTGCTGCCGCGCTTGTTGCCGTCCGCGTCTTTTACCGCCACTTTGGGCGTGACGGCCACCACGCGATTGAACAACAGCCCTTTTCGGTCGTCGAAAAACCAGTGCTGCACAAAGCCGATTTCTTCCAAATCCTTGATGGCATTCGACTCCACAATGCGCACTTGCTCCTCATACGTCTCTGCGTCGAAAGTCGTGATGGTGTCCGTTTGAAGCACATAGTCCTGAATTTTGGAAGGGTCAATGGGTTGAAAATAACGGTCCAGCACCGAATGGGAAGGCTGGGCCACTTCGCCGACCACCCATTGCAAAAAATCCATCCGCCCTTTTTGATTGGCAAAACTGTTCAGGCCGGGGGCGTTGTGATTCATCTTCGTTTCAAAAGAGTATGCTACTTCGGTGGCAATATACTTGGCGGCGTTTTTTGGCAAATCAATTTTGACCCAAACAGGCGTGACGGATTCATACATCCCGCCCACATCGAAAGTCTCTATGACAGGGGCAATGGCCAATACCCGCGAGCCGAACACCTTTTCCTGTTTGTTGTAGAAAAACACCTGACGCACCTTGAAAAAACCAATATCCGAAGCCACCACCTCACTGCTGACGATGCTCTTGGGCTCATCGTAACGCTCGCTGTTAAACTCCACATATCTGCGCTGGAGATATTGAGGCAATTGTTCCTTTGCTATGGGTTTTTCCAACTGTTCGTCCTCAAAAACCGGGAACACCCCTGCCCGAATCGCGTCGAGCATTTTTTTGCTAAAGAAAGACTCCAATTGCCGCTCCTTGAACAAGCCGCCCACATCTGGGGTAGCGCTCAACTGGAGCACGTTGACATCGTTGTTAGGTTCGCTGTCCGCATAAAAATACGACGAGCCGATGTCAACCGGATTGAAATTGAAATCCGTGGTGTATTCCGCGACCCAACTGATGTTGCGGTCGTTCATCAAGTCGGTGTACTGGGCAGGCAGTTGGCTTGGCAGGCTCAAAAGGCACAAGCAAAACAGGGGAAGTTTGGTCATCGTTCGTGTAAAATTTGGCTGACTGAAATAAACGGCGATTATCGGAAAAATAATTTGTTCCGGCACATTTTAGCCCAAATCTGTGATTTGCCCGCCCCCGTTTTATACTTCGCGTCGTCAAGTTTTCGGCGTAGTTGAAGTCCTGGCTCATTCAAAACCAGAGACATCATTCATCGGCATCCGATAAATCTTGGCGAATCAAGGCATACCTTTGCACCCGCTCAATACCGAACATTTTTTTGCGCACAAATAATGACTGATATTTCTACCCGCTACAACCCCGCCGATATTGAAACACGGTGGTATTCCCACTGGGAGCGCAGGGGCTACTTCCGCTCGCTGCCTGACGAACGCGAGCCTTTCACCATCGTCATCCCACCTCCCAACGTGACGGGCGTGCTCCACATGGGGCACATGCTCAACAATACGATTCAGGACATACTTATTCGCAAAGCCCGACTCGATGGCAAAAACGCCTGCTGGGTGCCCGGCACCGACCACGCCAGCATCGCCACCGAAGCGAAGGTGGTGCGTTGGTTGCGCGACGAGAAAAAACTCCGCAAAGCAGACATCACGCGAGAGCAATTCATGGAATATGCCTACCAATGGAAAGACAAATACGGGGGCATCATCCTCAACCAGCTGCGCACACTGGGCGCTTCTTGCGATTGGGAGCGCACGGCTTTCACGATGGATGCGAATTATTACCGCGACGTGATTCGAGTGTTTATTGACCTTTATGCAAAAGGAAAGTTGTATCGAGGGTTGCGCATGGTGAATTGGGACCCCGAGGCAAAAACCGTTTTGTCCAACGAAGAGGTGCTCTACAACGAGGAGAACGCCCAACTGTTCCACATCAAATATCTGCTCGAAGGCTCTGATAACGAAGGAATTACAATCGCCACGCAACGACCCGAAACCATCTTTGCCGACGTTGCCATTGCCGTCAACCCGAAAGACCCCCGCTACAAAACCCTTGTCGGCAAAAAGGTGCTTATACCGCTCATCAACCGGGCCATACCTGTCATTGCCGACGACTATGTGGATATTGAGTTCGGCACGGGCGCTTTGAAAATCACGCCCGCCCACGACCCCAATGACTACGAAGTGGGACAACGTCACCAACTCGAAGTAATTGACACCATCGCCGACGATGGGAAAATCAATGAGTTGTGCGCATATACGCCCATTGTCGGGCTTGACCGCTTTGAGGCTCGCAAGCGCATGAAACCCGCGTTGGAAGAAAGCGGCCACTTGGTCAAAATAGAAGATTACCGCACCAACATTGGCCGTTCGGAGCGCACCAACGCAGTGGTGGAGCCAAAACTATCGCTCCAATGGTTTGTGAAAATGAGCTCGCTGGGAGAGCCTGCGCTGAAAGCGGTGGTGGATGAGGAAATCAAGTTTTACCCCTCGAGTTTTCAAAACCTCTACCGCAACTGGATGGAAAACTTGCGCGATTGGTGCATATCGCGGCAACTATGGTGGGGCCAACGCATCCCGGCTTGGTACCTGAAATCAGAGGCGTTGAGCAAAGAAACACAGGTGTTTGTGGCCGAAACCGCCGAGCAGGCATTGGAAATCGCCAGAAGTCAAACTGCCAACCCGCAGTTGCAAATGAGCGACTTGCGGCAGGACGAGGACGTGCTCGACACTTGGGCCTCCTCGTGGCTTTGGCCCATCTCTGTCTTCGACGGTTTTGACAAACCAGACGGCGAAATCAGTTACTATTACCCGACGAGCGTCCTCGTGACCGGGTGGGACATCATTTTTTTCTGGGTAGCGCGCATGATTATGGCGGGCTATGAGTTCAAAGGGAAAAAGCCATTTCAATCAGTGTATTTCACGGGCATGGTGCGCGACAAATTGCGCCGCAAAATGTCCAAGTCGCTCGGCAACTCGCCCGATGCCCTGAAATTGTTGGAAGACTTCGGTGCCGACGGCGTTCGCTATGGCCTCATGTCGAGCGCGGCGGCGGGCGGCGATATTTTGTTCGATGAAAAATTGTGCGAGAATGGCCGCAACTTCTGCAACAAACTGTGGAACGCCCTGCGGCTTGTGAAGGGCTGGAAAGTCGCAGAAACCCCTGAAAACGAGGATATTGCGCGAAAAAACAAACTTGCCGTGCGCTGGCTCCGCGAGAAGTTCAAAGCGGCCTTGGCTGATGTGGAAAGCAACTTTCAGCAGTTCCGACTCAGCGAGGCGCTGCTCACCCTCTATGGGTTTATATGGGACGATTTCTGCTCATGGTACCTCGAAATGATAAAACCTCCTTTCGAGGGTCAAATTGACCGCGCCACCTACGAAGCCACACTCGACATGTTTTCCGAAATGATGGTGGCTCTGCACCCTTTTATGCCCTTCATCACGGAAGAGTTGTGGCACCAACTGCGCGACCGCAAGGAAGGCGACGATTGCATGAGGCAGCGTTATCCACAAGCCGCCCCGGCCGCTCATTCGCTGATACAGCAGATGGAAACAGCCAAGGACATAATCGGCAAAATCCGAGACGTTCGCAATCAGCATCAACTCAAACCACGCGAGCCATTGACGGTTTTTGTGCAGCAGAGCGACACCGCGCAGGCACTCTTTGCGCAAGAGGGCTTGCGAGAAATGGTGATGAAATTGGCAGTTTTGAAGGAGCTCAGTCTTGCGACGACAGAGCCGACCAATGCCCAATCTTTCATTTCCGGCACAGAGAAATACTATGTCGAGTTGGAAAAAAAGATTGACGTGGAAGCAGAGCAAAAAAAACTCGCTGGCGAACTGGAACACCAAGAAAAATTCGTTCAGTCAGTGCAGGCAAAACTTTCAAACGAGCGATTCGTGAGCAGCGCGCCCCCACAGGTAGTGGAAAACGAGCGAAAAAAACTCGCCGATGGCCTTGCTCGCATCGCCATTTTGAAAGAGAGCCTTGCCAAATTGTAACTTCCTTTTTGGTAATTATCACATTGGCACATTGTCGAATTATCTCACTCTACTTGTTATCCTCCTCTTTTGGGCGGCAGAACCACCAAGAGGCATATACTTCCGATTCAAGGAGCGGGAAATGCTGTTGCTGCATCCCATGCGCAAGGGCAAGGGAAACTATATGCCACGAGACATCTCGCGCGGCAATTTCAGCAACAAAAAATTGGACTCATTGAGTAATTGGTACGACGTGGAAAGACAATATGTCGAAATCATTCGCCAAGACCACCCCACGCATCCCACTATCGGATTGGCGTTGGGTTTTGACTTCGACGAGGAAAGAGAAGAATATCCCTACAAGCCAACCTTCGCTGCAATGCAACTCAAAGACTTCGGCTGGGGTGGGGTAGAGTTCGACACTCGTGACACGATGAACTACACTGGCGTGACCAACTCCGTCAGCAGCGATTTGAGCGTTGAGGTGACGGCATTCAGAAATGACACCATTATCGGCACATTTTCAGGAGTCTTGCTGAGCGGAGCAGGCACAATGGCCGAAATCGAAAATGGCACTTTCCGTGTGCGGGTATATCGCCGATGAGAAGACTGTCTCTTTTTTTGACAAGATTGACAAGATTTACAAGTTTTTTCCAATAAAGCCCTTCATTTACTTCTTTTTCAGCAGAAACAAATAAACAGGAAGGTGGTCGCTGTATCCATTGATAAAAATATCGCCGACAAAAGTGCGGAACGGGTAGCCGCGAAATGCCCCCTCGGTCTGCAAGAGCCAGGGCTTGCGAAAAACCACAGATTTATGAAGTTGCCAGCCTCCCACCTTTTTTGAAACAAGTCCTTGAGAAACAATCATTTGGTCAAACAGATTCCATGAATCGCGGTAGGCCAAAGTGCCGTTTCCGTTTTTGAAGTGGTCGTACATCGTGTTGTACAAATCACCCTCTTTCATCTTTTCGGTGGAGCTTTTTGCTTTCAGCACCTCCGTCACGCTTTTGTTGGTTGGGTCGTCGTTCAGGTCGCCCATGATGATGATTTTGGCGTCGGCATCTATGGCCAGCAGACTGTCGGTGATGTGCCGACACACGCCCGCTGCGGCTTTGCGCGCCCATGCGGAAGCGGATTCGCCCCCGCGGCGCGAGGGCCAGTGCCCGACCATGATATGGACAAGGTCTCCATCGAAAGTGCCGGCAGCGTACACGATATCGCGTGTGAAATCCTCTCTGTCGGTTTTGGGGTCTTTGAGCGAAACAGGATATGCTTTCGCGCCAGCGAGCGTGAAGTACTTTGGCTGATAAAGAATGCCACAGTCAATACCACGCTCGTCGGGCGAGTCAAAGTGCACGATTTGATAGTTGCGGTCTTTGAGGTCGGGCTGCGCCACCAAATCTTCCAGCACTTTTCTGTTCTCTATTTCCGCCACACCCAGCAGCGCAACGCCATCGGGGGTGAGCTCGGTGGCCAATAGGTTTATCACCTTTGCCATGTTTTTTTGTTTGGACACATATTTTTCCGTGTTCCAAGCAAGCCGCCCGCCCGGTAAAAAATCGGCATCGTTGGTGGTGGGAGAATCAATGGTGTCGAAAAGGTTTTCAAGGTTGTAAAAACCAATCGCCGCTACTTTGTACTCTTCGGGCTTGATGTCTTTTTGGGAAAAAACCTGACACGGGGCAAACAAAAGGAGCAGCAACAGAAACGCGGGAAACGAGAATTTCATAATCTGTCAATTTTTCCCGGCAAAGGAACAGCAATCTATGAGCAAAAATGGCGCACTTAGCAATTATTTAATGAAATATGCATCGCCTTTGAAAACCCCTTATCTACCTTTGGGCGCTTATTCAGAACCCTGTGACTGCTCACCCGCACCGATTGCTGCAACCAAATTTTTAACATACCACCTTTTAATGTTTCAAAAAATCCTTTTTGTCTGCCTGTTCCTGCTTGCGGGAGAGGCGCTTCATGCCCAAACGCTCACTCTGCGCGGCAGGGTAACAGATGCCGAAACCGGACGCCCGTTGCCAGATGCGGCCATTGTGGTGACTGGCACGGGGCAAGTGGCCGCTACCGGGCAAGACGGCAAGTTTTGGCTTCGCGGAGCCGCCTGCCCCGTCTGCACGCTCAGCGTCACTCACACAGGCTACGAGCCTTACACCTTGGCAATCAACGACAAAGCAACCGCCGAGTCCGCCTTGCGCATAGCGATGCGCCGCATCCCTAACGTGGAAATCCAGCCCACCGACATCCCCACCATCACCCTTGAGGAAGCCGAGGCGGTGTCTGAAAGCATCGGCGAAATCGCCAACTTGCTGGTGGCCACGCGCGATGTTTTCCAAACGGTCTCTGGTTTTGGTTGGAGCACTTTTCGTTTCCGCGAACGCGGTTACGACGGAGGGCATTTCCAGACATTCATGAACGGCGTGCCCTTCAATGATTTGGAAACGGGCTTCACCCCTTTTGGCGAATTTGGCGGCCTCAATGATGTGCTGCGCATCCGCAATACCGCTGTCGGCCTCGAGCCTTCCGAGTTCGCTTTTGGCGGCGTGGGAGGCGCCACCTTCATTGACACCCGTGCCAGCATCCAGCGCAAACAGATACGCGCCTCCTACTCTGCGAGCAACCGCATCTATCGCAATCGCGTGATGCTGACCGCCAACACTGGCCTTATGCCGGGCGGTTGGGCGGTATCCTTGTCAGGCAGCAAGCGGTGGGCGCAAGAAGGCTATGTGGAAGGCACACACTTTGACGGCTATTCCTACTTTTTGGCGGTTGACAAAAAATTCAACCAGCGACACAATCTGAACTTGACCGTGTTCGGCGCGCCCACCCGACGAGGCCGCGCCGCCGATTCTTTTCAGGAAATGTTCGACATATCAGGCTCGAATTACTACAACCCGCTCTGGGGCTATTGGAACGGCGAAAAACGCAACTCCTCCACGACTTTCAATCACACCCCCACAGCAGTGCTGCGCTACGATTGGACGCCCTCCCCGAACACCAACCTGATGGTCTCCACTTATGGGCAGCGCGGCAGAAACGACTTCACGCGCATCAATTTTATCAATGGGCAAAACCCCGCTCCCGACTTCAACCGTCGCTTGCCAAGCAGCTTGCTCGATAGCGAACAAGCCGCCGCATGGGCCAACCTCTTGGCCAACGACAAAGCATTGCGCCAAGTGAACTGGGCCGAACTGTACGAGTCCAACCTAAACAACCCTGTCACCGTGCAAGACGCTGACGGCATCGTAGGCAACACGGTCAGTGGCAAACAATCCATTTATGTCATTGAAAACCAGCGTTCGGACAATACCGAACTCGGCACCAATATATTTGTCAACCACACCTTCAACCCACGTCTTAACCTGAATGGAGGGGTTCAATATCAGTGGTACAAAGGCAAAAACTACAAACTGCTCGACGACTTGCTCGGAGGGGATTTCTGGACCGACTATGACTTTTTCAGCAATTTCGACAGCCCGAACAATCCCGACGGGCGCAACAGCGACTTGCAGGTGAAAAACAACGTGGTGCGCGAGGGAGAGGTGTTTGGCTGGGACTACGACGAGCATATCCGACGCGCCAACGGCTGGGCGCAAATGCAGTATTCGTTGCCCCATTTCCAGTTTTTTGTGGGCGGCGAAGCAGGGCAAACCACCTTTCAGCGCACCGGGTATATGCAGAATGGGCGCTTTCCCGACAACTCCCTGGGTGATTCGGAGAAACTCTCCTTCACGACTTATTCCGCCAAGGGCGGTGTCACATGGAAAATGACCGGTCGTCATTACCTCTATGCCAATGGCTACTACGGCACCCGTGCGCCGTTGTTCCGCAATGCGTTCATCGCGCCGCGCACCCGCGATTTGGTGGTGCCCAATCTGGAAGTTTCCGAAATACAGAGCCTTGAAGGAGGCTACATATTGCGCTCGCCTAAGTACAAGGCGCGTCTGACTGGCTATCTTACCCATTTCAAGAACGAAACCGAAAACATATTTGCCAGCGTTTGGTCGGTCAACCGCGTCATTGACGAACTCGATTTGGGCAGTGTGTTGGAAGCAGGGGGCAGCGATGCTTTTTTGGAACAACCCAACTTTTTTGGTTCAGTGGTGCTGCAAGGAGTTGACCGCCGCCACGCTGGATTGGAATTTGCCATTGAAGCGCGGCCATTCACCAGCTGGGTATTCACGGGAGCTGCCTCGTTGGGTCAATATATCTACACCTCCCGCCCCAAACTGCTGCTATCGCTCGACGCAGGCGCCAAGCAAGTCCTTGATGGGGGAGTGGTTTATCAAGAGAATTTCTATGTGCCGCGCACCCCACAAACCGCTGCCACCGTCGGCGTGAAATACGAGTCGCGCCGTTTCTGGTTTGCCTCGCTCAATCTGAACTACGCCGACAATTTCTGGTATGAGTTTGACCGAGTGCGCCGCACCTCGCGCTATGTGAGTGGCCTGACACCCAACGAGCCAATTTGGAACACCATCATCGAGCAACAAAAAGCACCCGCGCAATACACCCTCGACTTTTTCGGCGGAAAATCATGGCGCATTCGTCGCAATATGTTCCTCTACCTCAATGTAGGCGTGAGCAATATCTTGGACAATCAGGACATCGTAATTTCGGGCCGCGAAGTTTATCGCAATGCTTTTCGCAACGATGTGCGCGACCCGCGTTTCTACACCTCCGAATTGCTCTACGCTTTTGGGCGCAACTACTTTGTCATGCTCGCCCTCCGAATATAACCCCCCCCAAACCCCAAACCTTCAAACCACAAACCCCCAAACCTTCAAACCCCCAAACCCCAAACCTTCAAACCACAAACCCCCAAACCTTCAAACCCTCAAACCCCCAAACCTTCAAACCCTCAAACCCCCAAACCATCAACCCCCCAAACCACAAACCCCCAAACCACAAACCCCCAAACCTTCAAACCCTCAAACCTTCAAACCCCCAAACCTTCAAACCCTCAAACCCCCAAACCTTCAAACCCCCAAACCTTCAAACCCTCAAACCCTCAAACCTTCAAACCCTCAAACCTTCAAACCCTCAAACCCCCAAACCCCCAAACCTTCAAACCACTTTCACGTCATTTCAACTTAAAAAACACGAACAGCATGTTTTTTTCAAAAAATAAAAATCACCGCTTCGCAGTCTTGGCACTGCTGCTGCTCTCAGGGTTGGTCGCTTGCGTAAAAACCGAATTTGACGAACCGCCAGCAGGGGGAGAACCGAACACCCTCGACCCCAACATTACCATCGCCGAGTTGAAGGCGCTGCACACCACACCGGGCGGCTACGACCGCATCACGGATGACTACATCATAGGTGGCGAAGTGGTGATGGATGACCGCTCTGGCAACTATTACAAAACATTGGTCATCCAAGATGCTTCGGGCGGTCTGGAAATCAAGTTCAACGACGGTTTCTTGTACCAGACCCTGCCCATTGGCCGCACCATCTATATTAGGTGCAAAGACTTGCTGCTCACCGATTATGCGGGGCTGACGCAACTCACTGGCGGCACGGTGGAAGAAGGCGGCGAACTAAAGGGAGTCGGCCTGACAGAAACGCAAGTGCGCACCAAACTGGTGAAAGGGGCTTACAACGCCACACCTGTCGCGCCGCGCGAAATCTCAATAGCCGACATCAATCCCAGCCATTTGAGCACCTTCATCAAACTGTCCGATGTGGAGTTCATCAAAGCAGACACGGGTAAAACGTATGCGGATGCCGTGACCAAATTTAGCCTCAACCGCACCCTGCAAGATTGCTCTGGCAAACAGCTCATCATCCGCACGAGCGGTTATTCGGACTTTGCCAACGTAAAAACACCCGGCGGGAGAGGCACCGTAGAAGGCGTGTTGGGTGTTTTCAACAATACCTACCAACTATACCTGCGCGACCAGAACGGCGTGAAAATGGACAGCCTGCGCTGTGGCGCGATAGACCCGAACGGCCCCGGACTTTCCAGCCTGAATGAAAAGTTCGATGCCACCACCAACAATCAGGATATTGATTTGCCCGGTTGGGTCAATGTGGCCGTGCAAGGCAACCGTATTTGGCGCGGCGCGACTTTCTCTGGCGACAAGTTTGCCTCTGCCACCGCATTCCAATCGAATTTGCCAGCTATGGAAACGTGGCTCATCACGCCACCGCTCGACCTTCGGACGCAAAAAACGCTCAGTTTTGAGTCCTCCACCGGATTCTGGCGCCACGACGGCCTCTCTGTATGGGTGTCATCCGACTTCAACGGCCAAAATCCCGCCACGGCCACTTGGACGCAACTCAACTATACCAAACCGCCTGTCAACGCCAGTGGATACTCCGATTTTGTCCCATCGGGCAACATCCCGTTGCCTCAATTCAATGGCAAAGGTTACATAGGCTTCAAGTATGTGGGCGACGGAACAACCAACACCACGACTTGTCGGTTCGACGACGTGAAGGTGCAGTAGGAATACTTTTGATGCAAAGCCTCTGGTGAAAAACGGTCATCCAACAGCTGATTGCTGTGGATGACCGTTTTTATTCCCAAGCACCGCGCATGTATGACCCTGACTTCACAAAAGCTTAATCTTCACCTTTCTCGCGCTTGGAAACCTGACTTATCCTGTGCCGGGCCTGCCGCATTAGGCTTGATTCGCGCCGTTGCCCGGCGAAGGCGACCGCTTTCCCGACGCGTCGCCGCTGCCACGAGCCTGACTATTGCAAAAAAGTGGTTTTGGGTATAAGGGCAGAGGGGGCTACCTTAGTGCTAGTTCTTTTTTTTTAATCGCCTTGTACTCTCATGCGAAGTTTAGCCGGTTGTCGCCTTTGAGAGTGTCCGGGATTCGAGGGGCTGCCGCTGGCGCGCATTCACCCAATTCAGTTATCAAAACGTTTTTTCCACCGATGAAAAAATCCTTTTCCCCCGCCGATGTTGGGTATGAGGTGCCCAACACGCAACACGCATTAGCTAGTGCGTAAAATTACTTCTTTTGATGCAGATTTTCGTAGGGGCCGTTACTCAAAAAGCACTTGCTCAATGTGATTGCGCCGACTATGGGATGAGTGTTACACTCAGTCAAAGAGAGCTGTTGCCATTTTGCGACGAACTCGAAATGAACGTTTCCATTGACAACATTGATACGGAGGATTGCGAGGCCGATTTGGTGATACGGGTCTCTTTCGGCACGAACAGCGAGTCGCCCATCAACGAGACGTTGTTGGGCATTACCTATCTGGGCAATCTTCCTTTGCTGGCAGAAGATACTTGGACGCTTGTTGGCCAAATCTTTTTCAGAAGGTTCTTTTTTCTGGCAAGCGACATTCCGGCTAGTTCGTCCGTGAACAGCCTTTTGCGCTTTTCGCTGAACCCCGACCTTTATTTTCTCGACCCGGTATACAATGTGCATGTAGATGTCGTGCCGCAGTCGCGGGAGTGTGAGAATACTTTTATTCCCGAGCAGCACACCTACACAGATTTTATTTCGACGGCGCTCAACCTCGTGGAGCCTCCCATAAGCGGGACGGTGACAAGCCTGATTTCTTCTGGGCGCTTGTTGAGCAATTCGGGCTCGAGCTCGCTTGTTGAGCAGAAAACTATTCAGGGCGTACTGGAGGTGAATGAAAATTACTGGTTCGATGGAACCGGCACCTCTGACCTTGCCCGCCCAAAATTATACTTAGGCGCAGGTACGCAAATCCTTGTGAAGTCGGGGTTCAGGCTCACGCTTACGAATGCCGACATATTCACTTGCGACCAGCTCGCCCAAGGCATCGTCGTCGAGCCCGGCGCCACCCTTGTCATGGACGGTTGCACGGTGTCCGACTCGCGTTTTGGCATTGATGCGCAGCAAGGTTCCACCATTTCCGTGACGAACACGGCCTTCGCCGACAACTACATCGGCGCGCGTTTACACATGGAGGACACGCCCAACCGCGTGCTCATCAACGCTTTTGCCGGCAACTCGTTTTCCACCGACAACGGCCTGAAGGCGCCTTTCGCGGGCATGCCGGAGGCGGTGGCGTTTCGGGGGCTGTGCGGCATATCGGTCAGCAACTACCGCGACTTCAACCTCTGGGGCGGCAACGATTTCAAGCGGCTGGCCAACAGCATCCTGTCGTGGAACTCCAGCGGCAACCTCGGCAACATGAGTTTCACCGACATGAATGGCAACGCCAGCGTTTACGGGTTGGAGGGCTTTGGCATCCACCTGTCGGGCAGGACCACCCGCCCGCTGTTTTTCAACATCAACGAGTTCTGGACAGCCATGACCTTCGACGACTGCAAGACGGGCATCTATGCCTTCAAGCACGCGCTCAACATCGAGAACACGACCATGACCAGCGTGGACGTGGGCATTGACGTGGCGCAATGCCAGACGAAGGATGTGGTGCTCGACGGCAACACCATCACCGCCCGAAAATACGGCATCCGCTCGTTCTTGAATGAGCCGGTGCATCCCATTAGCGCGATTCGGGACAATGAAATCACTATTACTGGCGTGGGTGCGGGCGTGATTACCGCTACTGGTATTGAGATGGAGGAAGGGGCATTTGGCCTTTCTTTAAGTGGATGGAGGGTCACAGGCAATGCCGTTGCCATGGAATTGGGCGGTCACGGCATAAACTACCGCAACGGTTTGGCTGGCTCGATAGAAAACAATGCCGTTACCAACGCATCGCAAGCCAACAACTATACTGGCATTCGTGTGGAAGGCGTTTCGTACAGCAGTATTACTGCAAACACCATCACCCAAACCTTGTCAGGCGGGTTGGGTGTTTCGGATGCCATACGCAGCAGCGCCGGCTGGAACAACACTTTCCAGTGCAACTGCCTCGACAACACCAACGTCGGGATGCAGTTCTTCGACTTGGCCGATTTCAGCGACGCTGTGCGCGGCAACAACTTCAACACGCACTGCACCGGCCTGCAACTCAACACCGGCGCCTACATCGGGGAACAAAACCATACCGGTAACCTGTGGGATTTGAGCGCGATCGCGGGCAATTGTTTGGGGGGGAGGAATTTTAGCAATCCGTCGCTTTCACGTTTTTATGTTGAAAATTCCCCGGCATTAAATCCCGAAGTATGGCCTAATGAGGGGTGGTTCTTCACTGAGACAGGTTCCACATACGACGATTGCGCTGCTGCCTGTACCTTTCCGTCTTTCATACCGCTCCGTCTCCCCGAAAGTTCCGTGCCGACCAAATTGGATGAGGCCATTGCCACCGACAAGTTGTTTCCCGAACTGTTCGAGGACGAAACAAACTGGAAAGGCGCCTTCCGGCTGTACCGCAAGATGCTGCGCCACCCGTCCATCGAATCGTACGCCACGGAGTTTGCCGATTTCAAGGCTGCACACGACAGCCTTTCCACGGGCCGCTTGGCCTACATCGCCGAACAACGCAGTACCATTTTTGCGCTGAGCGCCGTGGAAGATTCCCTGTTGGAGGTCTATCGCCTCGCCTGGCACGACGGCATGGCCGACCTGCTGACGCTTGATAGCCTGCGCCAATCAGGCGATTCGTCCACGTTGGTGTCGCAATACGATTCGGCGGTGTCGCTCACTACCGCCGCACGCGAGCAATACGCGTTGTACTTAGACACCTTGGGCATGGCCCGCCGGGCAAAAATCCAGTCGCTGCTGACCCAGAACGCGGCTATCAGTACCGCCATCACGCCCGCCGACAACCACAAGACCGTAAACGCCATCGTGTTCGGTCTGCTGCTGAACGACAGCCTGCAAACCGGTGACCTCGCCACGCTGGAGGCCATAGCCGAAACTTGCCCGTTGGAGGGCGGCGATGCCGTGTACGAGGCGCGGGCGATAGTAGCACACATCACCGGAGCGAGCTACGACGATACGGACTTGTGCGCGGTATCGGCAGAGCGGTCGCGGGCTGAAAAACACGAAGCCCCGCACACAGAAGCTATCGTCTTGTATCCCAACCCGACAACCGGGCAGGTGTACTGGACCGGCACGGATGACCAACCGATTCGCATACGGGCATTCAATGCCCTTGGCCAGCAACTGACCGAAGTGGTCAGTACCACGGGCTATGCCAATTTGGGCCATTTGCAGCAGGGCATTTACCATGTTCAATTGTTGTCCTTGGACAACGCTGTGTTGGCTACGCGTAAGCTACAGGTGATACAGCACTAATCTTTCTCACCTTGCCTGCCTGTGTGTTCCCGGACGATATACAGGCAGGCTTCTTATTTTTGAGACTATGAAATGGCAAATAATTATGATGCTGTTTTTAACAGCGTCAACGACAGATATAAAAGCCCAAAAAGAAGACAATCTGTGGGTGCTGGGTTACAACTATGATCCAGATACTCCTGAAGCAGAGGGGTATTTATTCAATTTTGAAGATACAATGATGATCGTTTATTCACCCAGAAATATGCCTGTTGTGCACACGAATGCTTCGATATGTGACCCTGAAGGAAATCTCCTTTTGTATAGCAACGGGTGTTACATCGAAAAAGCCGACGGAAGTATGGTGGTAAATAGCGAAGGATTGAACCCTGGTCTACTATACAATCTTTCTTGCGCAAATAATAGAGGATACAGATTTGAAAATAGCATGATCCTTCTTCCAGACCCGGAGAAACCGGAATTATTTCATTTTTTTCATTTACCATTAGTAGATCCTCTGTATGTAATAGATGTACTACACACAGTAGTAGATTTATCGGCAAACAACAACATTGGAACTACCCTCGTCAAAAATGAATCAACTGTTTCCGATACCATCCACTACCACGGCCTCCACGCCGTTCGCCATGCAAACGGACGTGACTGGTGGATCGTGGCGGCAAAAAAATTCAGCAACCGATACTACTTCATCCTGCTTACGCCAAACGGCATTGAAACCAGATATCAGGAAATTGGGGCGGTAGACACAGGAGTAGTGTATGGCGGCGAAATCGTCTTCTCTCCCGACGGCTCCAAACTGGCACGCTTCGATTCTCAGGACGACCTCAGGGTATTCGAGTTCGACCGTTGTTCGGGCACCTTGTCCAACCCTGTCCATATCAAAATGCAAAATGAGGCCGACATCGAAATACTGGCTGGCTTGGCCTGGTCTGCTGACAGCCGGTATCTGTATGCGGCCGAAAACAGGCGACTATTGCAATTTGATATGTATGCTACCGACTTAGGCAGTTCCATGCAGGTCGTGGCCACCGCCGATCCGCCCGTGTGTTTTCTGAGCGGCAGCATCGGCACTATGGAGCTTGGGCCTGACGGTATGATCTACTGCCGGCCCTACAATGGGCAAAGGTGTCTGCACCGCATAAAACACCCCGAACGGGCCAGCGCAGCCTGCACTTTTGAGCAAAATTACTTTCAGTTAGAATACCCGTTCAATGGCCTCCCCCATTTCCCCAACTTCCGTCTCGGCCCCATAGACGGCTCGCCCTGCGATACACTCGGCATAGACAACCATCCCTTAGCCAACTGGCGCTACGACCGTACGCCCGGCCTCGGGGTGGACTTCACCTCCGTGTCGTGGTACGAGCCTACCGACTGGTGGTGGGACTTCGGCGACCCCGGCAGCGGCCCGGCCAACCACAGCACCGAAAAGCACCCCGCGCATACCTCTATCCCGCAGCAGGCCCCTACGAGGTGTGCCTCACCGTGAGCAACCAATACGGCAGCGATACGAAGTGCAAAACGGTGTGGGTGGAGCAGACAACAAGCCTCCCCCCGGCCCCCTCCTTTGGAGGGGGAGACGTGAGGCTGTGGCCCAACCCCACGACGGGCATGGTGCAGTGGAGCGGTAGTCCGGCGGGTGAGCCGGTGGCGGTGCGGGTCTACAACCAACTGGGAGTGTTGGTGTTGGAACAAACGGCAGCAGAGAATCAAGCCGACTTGGGCGGTTTGCCGGAAGGGATTTATTTTGTGTCGCTGGTAAACAGGCAGGGAAAGCGGATTGCCTCCAAGCCGATACTTTTGCAATAAACATCAACTTGTACCAATCGAGCAACGTTTTTCCCTCGTCCGGCGTTACTTTTGCCCGATGAGGTCTCATAAGCAATTTGCATTTGCCTTAATGCTGGTGCTGTCAGTTTCTTTTGCAAAAGCACAAGAACCGGATAGTAGTTTGCTGGTTTTTCCTGACTCTATTATGGTGGTGCAACTTGACAGCATGGCCCCCGCTTCCAAACAGCGATTTGTAAAACGCTTTTGGTCTAAGGATTATCCCAATCCCAGGCGAGCGGCGCTGCTGGCATTCGTGTTGCCGGGCGCGGGTCAGGTTTACAACAAGAAATGGTGGAAGGTTCCCATCGTGTATGTCGGCTTGGGAACCGTGCTGTATTTCGAGATTGACAACATCAGGCAACATCGGGCGTTGCGCGACAACTACAAATGGCTGGTAGACGATGACCCCGATACCAATCCCACCGAACCGCCCTACAATCGTCTGGATGCCAATAGTTTGAGAAACTACCGCGACCAATGGCGACGCTATGTGGAAATCAACTCCATTCTTCTGGGGGTGGCGTATTTGATGCAGGTGACCGATGCTTACGTGGACGCGCACCTGCACAGTTTTGATGTGAGCGAAAACCTGAGCTTGCGTTTTCGGCCAAAAATGGAAACAACTTATGGATTGGGCGCAACTTTTGGCGCGGGCGTGAGTTTACAGTTCGGCAGAAGCCTCCCGCAAAAACCACCCACACACCAACTTTCTTTTTCAAGCCCATAGTGTTAAGGCGTGAAATCCATCCTCGAAAGCGAATCCGATAGCCTCGAACTCACCCGCAGGCATTTTTACGAAAGCATGCGCTTCCCGCTATTTGCTATTGCGGTGCTCTGGCTTGTGCATTTTTATCAAGTGGCAGTGGGGTTCGACCCCGGCGAATATGGCATCATGTCTCGGCGTTTGTGGGGGTTGCGCGGCATACTCACGGGGCCTTTGGTGCATGGTAGTTGGGGGCATCTCATCTCCAATTCTTTCCCGCTTTTTGTGCTGACGGGTATTTCGCTCTACTTTTATCGAAAAGTGGCGATTCGCGCATTTTGGATGATTTACTTGCTCACGGGATTGGCAGTTTGGGTTTTTGCTCGTCCGGTCTCGCATATAGGGGCTAGTGGGGTGGTGTATGGATTGGTCGCGTTCATTTTTTGGAATGGCATTTTTCGGCGCAGTCTGCGCTCCATCATTCTGGCGGCGGTGGTGATGTTGCTTTACAGCGGTATGTTCATGGGTATTTTGCCCGACCAAGAAGGTATCTCATGGGAGAGCCACTTGCTAGGGAGTTTGGCGGGCATCCTCGCCTCTTTTTGGTACAAGGAAGAGCTCGAAGACGATGAGGCGACGCGACATGACCCTTTTGCCGACGAAAGAAACGTGGAGCGCCAATACTTTTTGCCTCGCGATGTTTTTGACAAGACAAAAAGAGAACGCGCCGCAGAGGAAGAGGCTGCACGAAGACAACAGGAACAGGACGACCGCATCATTCCCCCGTTTTGGAATCAGTCTTGGTGAGGAAAATGTGCCCCCCCACTTCTTTCGGCGGGCACATCAGTTTTTCAGCTGCTCCAACTTATAGGTACGAATCACGCGCCGCACCTTGTTCGGCCACTCCGGGTCGCTGGCATACCCAGGCTCTTTCTTTTTCCAGTTGGGACTCAAGCCTTTGATGAAACACTCGACATCGAGCACTTCGCACTCAAAGGCATCTCGGAACCACTTTCGGCTATTGAGAAAAACGGCGAAGTCGCGCACGGCATCGCGGGGCGTGTCATATTTGCGGAACTTAGAGTCCCTGCCTTCGTGAAACATGATGAAAGTTGGGCCTTTCCAGATGGAGGTGGCCCGCATCCCGAAGGGGTTTTTGGCATTTTGATAAAGGTAGCTGGTGAAGCCAGTGGATTCGAGGATGGCAATGCCGATGAAGGCTGTGGCAGGCACTTTTTCGTCCTTTTCCAATTGTTTGGCTTCATAGATGAATTCTTCGATGAGCGGCACAGCGGCACCGAAGGAGTCGGAAATCATTTGGGCGATGGAACGTACCATAACCGAATCGAGGCCGGATGAGGCCTCTTTCTTGGCATGCAGCACGCTGGTGCGAGGGGTGGGGTCTTGGGCGTGGGATGTCGCAACAAAAGCGAACATTGCTGCGCTCAAAGTGAGCGCCATTCGGGTGTGGGTGAGAAGATTCATAATTAGCAGTGCATTTGATTACGTAAACGAGGGATTAGACGAGACAAAACTACGACGTAACCGCTTTTTACATCATTTTTTGCCTGCCGTATTTTTGAGATTGCAAAGGCCGTACCATTCCAAAACACCACCGGATACTCAGCCAGGGTTTCCGCTCTCGGTTTTTCAAGGAACAATCACTGCCGAACAAGACACAGCGCCCCGCTTGGTGAACACAACGAACCAATATCGCCCTGCCGGATAACCTGTCACCATGAGTTCGGCTTCATTTGTCGGGGGCATGCTCGTTTCCCGCATGGTCTGGCCTTTTTCGTTGAAAACCAAAACCTTATCAAAAGATACTGATGCTTTTAACCTTATTGTGTTGCTGGCCGGATTGGGGAGCGCCTTCAACTGGACGGAACTCTGGGTGGGAGTTTTGGTGGCTACGGTGGAAACGCCTTTTCCGATGGTGTACTGTCCGGGTTGCACATTGTCAATCCTGATGAACCCATATTTGTCGGTAGAAGAATTTATTTTGTTGAGCAGGTAAGTGGGGTACTCTGTCCATGGCAGCCCAACCATTGGACGAAACAAGAGCAAGATGCTGTCCTCGCTGGGGCTTGTTTGGGCGAAGAGTTCGGTGTCCAGCTGGTCGAGCTGGCCTCTGCCGTCGTAAAAAACGCTGGCGCTCCCCACAAACCCTTGCGGCAAGTCCGCTTCGATACTCCAATAGCGGTTGCTGAGCACATAATTGTTGGGATTCGAGAGGCCGCCGGTGTCGGGCAAGGCATAGTGGTGTTCCACCCGAATGAGCGCCGAATCGGGCAAGGCGCTGATGTTCATATTCATTTTTGCGGGGGAAAAATTTTTGCTGCCGCCCGTTTTCACCACCAATTCCTTCTCGGCGCGAGCGAAGAGTAGTTTTTGTTCGGTATTTATCCAGACAAACTTCGGCACGGGATGGGGTAGGGGAAAGTGAAAGACCACTTCCGAATGTTCGCCGCTCACGGTGGCGGTTCGTGTTTGGCGCTGCCAGTTTTCATCCACGAAGGTGAACTCAAGCGGCACTTTCTGGTGGAAATGCGGGGCGCCGCGCAGTTTTTGTTTCACAAATATACGGCAGACAAAATAGGTATCAATCACAGGCACCTCAATGCGAAAAGAGTCCACCGAAAAGTGCGGGAAGCCTCCGTTAAAAACCCAATCTTCAAAGAAATCCGTCAGGTCTTGGCCAGTGGCGGCGCTCATTTTGTCGCGCAAATCGGCACTGCTCCAATCGGCGAACTGGGTGAGCGCCAAGGCCGAACGAACGCCTTCCCGAAACAAAGAATCCCCAAGATAACCGCGAAGGTTGTGCGCCACTACCGGGCCTTTGTTGTAGACGTGTTGGCCATACGTCAAGGCGTGAGGCACCCCCGACACGGCGCGGTAGCCCCCTTCCGCGACGTGGCTGTTTTCCAGTACGTTGAGAAAATTGGTTCGCACCTCTTCGCGGTATTTGTCTTGGCCGTACATCCATTCGGCGAAAAGATGTTCTGAATAGACTGCCCAACCCTCGTTGAGCCACATATCCTCGGCGGTGGAGCAAGTCGCCAAATCGCCCCACCAATGATGCGACAGTTCATGTACCCACAAAGATTCAAAGTTCAGTGAGCCATCAATGAACGAACGCCCGATGGCAACGTTGGTGGCATGCTCCATCGCGCCCGAGTTGAATGGCACAAGCGAATAACCGATTTTGGGCCACAGGTAGGGGCCAAACCAGTATTTCATGCAGGCGAGCGCGTCCGGCAGGTTTTTGAAGGTGGCGGCCACTTTGCCCGTATCGGCGGGGGCGGCTGCTATTTCGACCGGGATGGCATCGTATTCCCGCCTCCATGTAGTGTATGGTCCGGCGGCAAAGCAGGCGAGGTAGGAAGGGATAGGCTGCTCGATGCGCCAGCGTCGCCGCACCTGTCCCGATTGTTGCGTTTCCTCGACCAATACGCCGTTTGAAAAACCCGGCCTGTTGGCCTGCGAAATGATGCTGACCTCAAAAGTGCTGCGCTCCACAAAATTGTCGAAACAAGGGAACCAAGCCCGCCCGAAAGAATGAGGGTCGGCGGCAAAGCCCACCCCGAGGTTGAAGGTGTAGCCGCTTTGGTTGTAAAAGCCGCCCCAGCCACTTGCATCGGCTGCTGGTTGGCCGTGATAAGCGATGCTCAGCCAGGCCGTGTCGCCCGATGCCACAGGTGTTGGGCAATCTATTGTCAGCAGGTCAGCGGTTTTCGTGAAAGATGCCGGGTTTCCGTTCACGGACACTGAGTCAATGGTGAATCCCTGCAAATCCAAGCGAATCTCCGAGATTTCGGCCACGCGGGGCGTCCATTGAATGTTGCATTGGGCGCTGATTTGGGGAGCGTTGAGCAGGTTGAGCGTTATCTCGGTGTGCAAAAGGTCGAGCGAATCGCTGCGCGTGTCGGCAGCGAATGACAAAGACGGGGGGAGCAAGTTTTTTCTCGCCGCGCACCACTCGCCAGAACACAGCATTTTTTGAGAAAAAATCGAGCATGGGAATGTAAGGAGGCAGAAGAACGAAAGGAGGCGCATGGCGTGTGTTGTGTGTTGTGTGTTTTGCGTGGTAAAAATAAAGTTTTGGGGGAAATTGAAAGTTTGTTATTTTTGCCATGTGCGCTCCTCGAGTGCACCAATCCAATTCTTACTGTGCAGGCCTGTAATTTATTCATTCACCTTTTTTTGATTCAGCCATGCACAAACTGTCCTTCCTGTTTTTCCTATCTTTTGTTGTCTGCTGCCCGTCGGCTCGCATCGTCGCGCAATCTTGCCTTGCGAGTGGCATCACATTTTCGACTCAATCGCAAATTGACAACTTTTCCTATGACTACCCGGGCTGCACAGCGATAGAGGGTCATGTCTTGATTCAATCAATACCAGACAATTCCATCACCAATTTGCAAGGGTTGAGCGCTCTGACATCCGTCGGCGATTTTTTATGGATTCAGGAAAACAATGCGTTGTCGAGTTTATTCGGCCTTCACCGCCTCAAATCGGTGCAAGGCAACTTGGTAATCCGAGACAATAAAATATTGTCAAATTTCACTGGCTTGGACAGCCTCGAATCAGTGGGGGGCAACCTTGATATTGACAACAACCCGGCGCTGCTCAACCTAACAGGCTTGGGCGCTTTAACGCATGTTCAAGGCAGTTTGCGACTATTGAGCAACGCAAGCATCGGCACGCTTAATGGAATGGGTAGCGTTGCTTTCATTGGAGGGGGGCTTCAATTGACCAACAACAAGTTTTTGGCAAACATACAGGCGCTTGGCTCGCTCCAAAGCATCGGAGACTATTTGCAAATAAACAACAACAACACCTTGAACAGTTTATTCGGACTGAACGGCTTGACCTCCATCCCCGGAAACATCGAGCTGTCTGGCAATACGAACATCACGCACCTGAACGCGCTCAGCAACTTGAAATTTATCGGTGGACACTTGTTGATCAACGCCAACTCAAATTTGGCTACATTCAATGGCTTGTCATCCCTCGAATCTGTTGGAGGCTATTTGCAAATTACAAACAATAACGCGCTCAGGCACTTGAAAGGGTTGAGCAAGCTCGAATCCATCGGTGGCTTTTTGCAAATATCTCAAAACCTTGGCCTGACCAGTTTGGTGGGGCTAAACAACATTGACCCCGCCTCCATTGATTCCTTAATCATACAACAATCATATTCGCTTGATTTTTGCGCGGTTGAAAGCATTTGCAACTATTTAGAGCAGGGCAAACCTGCCAGCATTTTCTCAAATAGCTCTGGATGTGCCACGATAACCACCATAAAAAATGCCTGTGACGCACTGCCCTGCCCAATATCGGACAACCTCACATTTTCGAGTCAAGGTCAACTGGACGACTTCGTCACCAACTATCCAAACTGCTCCAACATTAAAGGGGACCTGACCATTCAATCATCCAACATAACGAGCCTCGCCGCACTGGGCAACATAGACTCGATAGGAGGCAATCTCGCCATATTAAATTGCACCAATCTCGAAACGCTGGCAGAACTAGAAGCCCTAAAAACAATAGGAGGCGGCATAACCCTGCAAGGAAATTCGGCTCTGACTGAATTAAGCTCGCTAAAAGGCATATCCAGATTGATGGGCAATGTCATTATCATGCAAAACTCGAAACTGAGCACTCTCACAGGTTTTGACAGCGTGACGCATATTGCTGGCAATCTCAGGATAATCCAAAACACTCAATTGTCCAACTTTGCTGGCTTGGGCGCCCTGATTTCCATTGGTGGCGAACTTGTTGTTGCAAACAACCCACAAATTCTCAATTGCAATAGTTTATCGAGCCTCGACTCCGTCATGGGCACCATCAGCATCACGAACAACGCCTCGCTAACAGAACTCGGTAGTGCCAAATATCGAGTGATGAAATCAATCATCTTTATCGAAAATCACTCATAGGTTGACACTACCCAGAACTCTTCCAGCCCAATAAACTGAAGTATCTGGGAGGGCGATTGTCTATTTCCACTAGTCAAGCACTGACGCATCTACCGGGTTTTGAAAAATTGAAGGCATTTGGCAATGGCCTCACTATCCAAAACTGCGGCGCGTTGGTCAATCTTGCAGGGCTGGATAGTTTGAAGCATCTGGGAGGCACGCTTATATTGCGGGGAAATGCTTCGCTTAACAATCTCAAAGCGTTAGAGAATATTGACTACAACAGCATCACCCATCTGACACTCGAAAATATGAACCAACTGAGTGTCTGCGTCGTCCAAAATATTTGCGACTATATTGATGCAGGAAAACCCGCCGCTATTAGTAATAACGCCCCCGGTTGCAACAGTGTGGCAGAGGTGAAGGCAGCCTGCGATGCTTATCCTTGCCCGCCGGGCAAAGTCGAACTTAAAACGCAAGGACAGGTTGACAACTTTGCGCTTTTTTATCCCGGCTGCGACATGATAAACGGAAACCTTATCATAGAGTCTGCGCCCAACAATGCCATTTCCAACTTGAACGGCTTGAGCGCACTGACCACGGTTGGGGGCTACCTGTTCATCAGGGGCAATAAGGCATTGAATGACTTGGAAGGGTTGAATGCCCTTGAAACAATAGGCGGATTGTTCAGGCTTCAGGACAATAATGTGGCCTCTGTAAAAGGATTGGAAAACTTGAGTACGGTGGGTGGCAGTATTTTCTTGTTCCAAAATCCCGAATTGACGGATTTGACCGCTTTTAGCTCACTCACTTCAACAGGTGGGTATCTTAGAATCCAATCCCAAAACAATCTTGAAACTTTGGATGGATTTTCGGCATTGAACAGCATTGGCGGCGACTTGTGGATAGAAAACAACCCAAAGTTGGTCAATCTGACAGGATTAAGCAATTTGAGCACCATCAACGGGGTGGTCTCCATAAGACTTAATGGCGCTCTGACAACATTGGCAGGCTTGGACAATATCAGCCCATCCTCTATTTCGGGCTTGACGATTCTCAATTCCGGCCTGCTTTCTGAATGTGCGGTGCAAAGCATCTGTGAATATCTCGCCAACGGCGGCTCCGGCACAGTCAGCGGAAATGCCACCGGATGCGCCGACATCACAGAACTTAAAACACAATGCCTGATAGACACGGATGAAGTGGCAGAAGGGGTGTTTGGCATTTATCCCAATCCTGCGAAAGAGTGGCTCTTTGTTCAAACAGCAACTCCTCACAACGCAATTCTTGAGATTAGAGACCAATGGGGGAGAGTGGTGCGGGCACACCACTTGAATGATGGGCTAACGTCGCTTTATATTGGGAACTTGCCCGCAGCCACCTACATCGTGCTGCTACGCTCGAACGACGAGGTGTCTTTGAGGAAGCTTGTCAAAGAATAATGCAATTCACTACGCTTTCTCCAGCGTAAAGCCAAAAGTGCTGCCCTGCCCCAGTGTGCTTCGCACATTGATTGTTTGCTTGTGCGCCTCTATGATATGCTTGACGATGGAAAGCCCCAGCCCGGTGCCGCCTGCCTCGCGTGAGCGGTGTTTGTCGGCGCGATAAAAGCGGTCGAAAACGTGTTTCAGATGCTCCGGCTCTATGCCGATGCCGTTGTCGCTGACTTCCACGAGGATGTAGCTCTCCACGTCATAGAAGCTGATTTTCGTGATGCCACCTTCTTTTCCGTATTTAATAGAGTTGTGTACCAAGTTGATAAGCACCTGACGGATGCTTTCCTTGTCGGCCCGGACGCGAAAATGTTGGTGGGCACCCTCCTTGTAAGTCAGTCGGATATTGCGCTCGCGGGCACGCATCTCGAGGTCGGCATACACTTCATCGGAAAGGTCGTGGATGTCAAACTCGCGCAAATCGAGTATCATCTGGCCGGCTTCCAACTTGTTGATGGTCTCAAGGTCTTCCACGATGGCTTGCAGCCGGTCCACGTTTTTGGCGGCGCGTTGCAGGTATTGCATATTCACGGCAGGGTCGTGAATGGCACCATCAAGCAAGGTGTGTATGAAGCCTTGGATATTGAAGATAGGGGTTTTCAACTCATGAGAAACATCGCCGATGAAGCGGCGGCGATAGGTTGCCAATCTTTCCAGTTCTTCTATGTCGCGCTCGTTTTGCTCGGCCCAAGCATCCACTTCTTGCTCCACCTCATCAAGGATATTTTTGCCCATGTCAATTTTGCCAGCTTTGAAGTCGGATGGCAGTTTGTGGCGATGTATGATTTTGTAAATCAGCTTGATGCGTCGAAAAATGTAGTAACGCACCAAATAAAAATTCGCCAAAAATGCGATAGTGAAAACTCCAAGCACCAATAAGCCGATACTTTCCCATGAAATAACGAGAATGTGGGTTAGCTTGCAAAACAGGGCGAGCAGCGCCATTAGCACGGCAGAGACGGCAGCGACGTAAAACGAGAGTTGTTGGGGTGTCTGGTTTTTAAACATTCTTCTTCAAGTGCAGCGTAAACGAAGCCTTTTTGAGGTTGCCACGAAGGCGCAGAGCCACGAAGGTTTTCTTTGCGCCTTCGTGGCAAAATTAAAATTCAAAAGTCAAACTTGTAGCCGATTCCCTTGATGGTCTTGATGTAGTCTTCGCCAAGGCGCTCGCGCAGTTTTCGGATATGCACATCTATGGTGCGGTTGCCGACAATGACATCGCTGCCCCATATTTTGTCAAAAATCTCTTCGCGGGTGAACACGCGCCCCGGCTTGGTCGCCAAGAGCCAAAGGATTTCAAATTCCTTGCGGGGCAATTCGATGGCTTGCCCCTGCCTGAACACCAGCACTTTCAATTTGTCAATCACCAAGTCATGCAGTTCTATGGTTTCCCGCTCGTCGTCTGCCATGCGAGAGGAGCGCCGCAAGAGGGCATTGATGCGGCTGATGAGGACGCGAGGCTTGATGGGCTTGGTGATGTAGTCATCGCCGCCCACGTCGAGTGCGGTGATTTGAGAAAAATCCTCATCTCGAGCCGTGAGAAAGGCCACCGGAATCATGGCGAACTCTTTCCTGCTGCGCAGAATGCGGCAGGTCTCCACCCCGTCCAGCTCCGGCATCATGATGTCGAGTATGATGAGGTCGGGTTTTTCGCGTTCTGTCACCTCGATGGCCTGCCGTCCGTCGTTGGCGGTCACCACCCGGTAGCCTTCTTTTTTGAGGTTGTATTGGAGGAATTCGAGGATGTCCGGCTCGTCGTCCACGATAAGGATTTTTTTCGCAGGCGCGTTGTCCTTCATATACGTTTGATTTCGGGCAAAGGTAGAGGCACTCAAAACGCCTCTGTTTGGGGGCAAGTTTAAGTCTGTGTTAAGTTTCCAAAAATTCTATGCCTCATTACCACCCGCAAATGACCCTTCGAATATCCTCAAACCACGTCACCCCCAGCAGTTCTTTCACCAGATTGTAGTCTGCGCACGCCTCTTCGCGACGATTGAGATTGAGCAGGGTGGTGCCTCGGTAGTAGAGCCATTCGGTATTGTTGGGTACTATTTTCAGCGCCTCTGTCCATTTTTTCACGGCATCCTCTGGCTTGTTTTCGGCAAGCAAGAAGGCCCCTTCCTCGGCGAGCAAAGTAGCCCTGTCGAATCGTTCGTTTGCTGCCTTACAGCCGGGCTTGGGCGATTTGAAAAAGACCCTCAATGGCTGGAGTGTGGTCACGGCCTCCTCGTGGTATTGCGCGGGTGTCCAGCGGCCATCGGTTCGGTTGGCAAGGCGCAAAGCTTCCCATTGGAAGTCGGGGCCTAAATTCATGAAATCAAGTTGGTTTTCCACCTCCACCGAACCGTCGTCGTAAACAAACAACGACATTTCCACCACGCCGGTCTTGCAGCTATCCAAGTAGGCTTGTGGGTATTGTAGGCGATGGTGGATGAATGAAATGAGCGAGTCCACGCCTCCTTCAAATTCCGGGTCGAGGTCAACAATGGTATAAATGGTATCGTTGTCGGCGGTCACATAATAGGGAAGGGCTTCTCTCAACTTGAACCGCAAAGGCAGCGATTGCCTCATCCTGACGGGGACTCCGCCGCGCAAGGCGGGTTGCCAGCGCAACCCAACGGTGTCGAGAGCCATCAAAACCCTCAATGCCTCTTCGCCACAGCCATCCCCGATGTCTTTAAGCAATTTGTAGCTGCTCATGCGGCCATTCGGCTCCACCACAAAGGAGACCACCACGGTGCCTTGAGTGTTTTTCTCACGCGCCGCCTCGGGGTAGAGAATGTTTTGGCTAAGCAAGGATAACAGTTGCATCTCGGCGCAGCGGCGAATGCTATCATCCGTCCAGCCTTGGTGCAATTCGGGGTTGCAACTTCGCAAGATAGGGTAGGGCGCTCGGTCGGAAAGTTCATAGATGGTCGTGTCGGCCACCTCCGTCTGAGCGGGGAGCCAACCGGCTCCAAGGGCAAACAGAAAAAGGGCAAGAGCAGATTTCAGATTTCTCATAACGTTCAATTGGCCGCGAAGGTAGGGAGGGGCGGGCATTCGGGGACAGGCCAAAAGAAAAAAGCCCTGCCTCATTTGACAGAGCTTTGCAATTATATTCCCATGAACATTTTCAAATTAGGGGCGGCTATGCGTGTCTCACCTGTAGTTGGGGGCAGAATGGATTCGGATTAGCGATTGCTCGAAACGCGGACTGTGCCATTCTTGATTTTAATTGTAACAGGTTTAGCCATAAGCTGCTGCAAAAGTTTGGTTGTGAAATAATCAAAATTGTACGGGACAAAAATGGGGGTTAAATCTCTTTTCGACCAATAACATTTTTTCCCTGTTGTGAAGACAAAAAAAGTTGAACGAAAGGTATCTGCCTGCTGAACATAGAATAAGAAAATGGAGTAGAGTAGCAGTTTAAATTTTAAAAATGCTATCATGGAATTAAAACGGGGGCGTTTAGGAAGTTTATGAGAAAGAGCAAAAGCGATTTTTTGTGAAAAATAAAACCGCTCAACAAGCCCTTCCAAAAAGGAAAAAAATGCAGCTGACGGACAATCGGGGTGTGAACTGCTTACCCGAAACATTGCCAACTAAACGACATAGTGGCACATTTTTGGCTGAGTGCAGTTGTTCGACATCGGGGAGTCGCCTACTTTTACACCCAGTTAAGCAACCATCACTTGATTCTGCCATTTACCTTTAATCCAACCACCCTCTCACTTGCAACCTTCCCGTTATAATCCCATGCACATTCTCCTCATTGGAGCAGGTCAGTCCGACAAGGGCTGACCTTTTTTTATGTGCGTGGCTCACCGCTGCACGACCATTTTCTCGCGCCAAACTTTGCCTTGGGCGAAGTATTGCACCCAAAAAATGCCATTCGGCAAGTCGTTGACGAAAAGAGTCTGGTCGCCTTCCTCTACCGACACGGATTTGAGAGTTTGTCCCATGTTGTTTGCGATGAGAACTTGCCCTTGGGCGGGCAAATTTTTCAAGGTAATATGGGCACTGGCTGGATTGGGGTACAACTCCAAGGGGCGACGCTCTATCGAAATGGTGGGTGTCACGTCTCCAATTTGTTGAAAACCCAGAAAAAAGAGCAAGGTGTTGGTTAGCGCTGGCACAAAACATCCGCCGTGGTCGGCAGTGGGGTTGACATCCTGTGCCATAAAATTTGGGGCATTGACCGACAAAAATGTGTCGCGGGCGAGAAGGCTGTTTTCAAAGGGCACTTGGTCGTCGGCCATGCAGTAGAACAAGCGCATGGGTGCTTTTGGGGTCCAGCCATTATAGGTGTTGTTGGCTGTCAAGGCGACGTTGATGGGATGCGTGGGGTCGTTGATGACGAGTTGCACGATGCTGTCCTGCAACATCCTAAAAGGCCGCGACGCGCCCTCGTTGGCTGTCAAAGTCGAGATGAGTTCGCTGTTCAGTTGCGATAGCGTGATTTGGCCGTTGTAAAAAAGACCAATCGCGGTGGCGTAGGCAGGTTTGAAAATATCCGTCAACTCGTTGAAAATGTTGCCGTACACGGTCTGATAAGAGAGAGCGGTGTTGGGTAGATAGGCCGGATAGTTGTAGATGGTGTCGCTCAGTATCAGTGTCCGCATCACCTCGCCAATGCTGTAAGGCCCCGACAGGGGCGCTGCTGCCGTGACCACAAATTCGCCGCTCAGGTTTTGCTCGATTTCCCGGTGCAGGGCCATCGCTGCGTGGCCTCCCTGCGAATAGCCCGTTATGAACAGTTGCCCGTTGGTCTGCACGCCATTTTCCAACGCAAAATCATTTGCCGCGCGAAGCATATCCGCTGCTACCCATGCCTCGCTTTCGGCATGGACATAAGGATGGAATCCTTTTGAAACGCCCAATCCCAGATAATCGGGAAGCAAGGCCACATAGCCCAGTCCGGCGAACAGCAACCCGAGACTGCCTTCCCCACCACTATTGTAAGTCACCGATGGCACGTCCTGTTTCGAGCTGGATGTGCCGTGCTGATAGACGAGCCGTGGATAGATTTTGTTGGGATTGTCAGGAATGGCCAAAAGCCCGGACACGGTATCCGTGACGCCTTGGACATCCGGTGTCGTGTAGGTTATTTTGTAAAATTTTGCTCCAAATTGAATGAATGGAACCCCAAATTGTGTTAGCAGCTGCGCTTGTGTCCGAGTGCCAAGCAACGTGGCGGACACAAGTTCCTGACTGTAAAGCGGGCAATTGGTCAGGAGGAAACACAGGGAAGGCAGGACGAACAAACGACGCATGAAAAGTTGATTTTAGTGAACACGATGGGGCAAATGTAGCGCAAAGGTGACGTTGCCTTAAAACTCTACCTCAATATCCTTGAGCGCTCGAGCGTCTTTTGTCTGAATTCGAACTATGTATTTTCCGGGCGGCAGATTCCAAACTTGCAGGTGAAAGCTGCTGCGATGCTCTCCCGCTTTCATGAGCTCTTCTTTTGAAATTTGCTTGATGAGCTTGCTATCGGCATCCAATAGATTCATCACCAGTTTTTCGTCCTTTTCCAAATAATATCGGTAGTTGCCCTCCACCACAAGAGCCGTGCCGAGCGCCGCGCGTTCGCCCGGCACGGCTTGCACGGTTTGGTACTTTATTTTGTAGCCAGGCATGTCTTTTCCCAGAAGGTCGGCGGTGAATTTGGTCAGTTCCGCATCGCCAATGCTGCCGAGCGAGCCGCCACTCGTGATGCACCAGACTGCCGCCTGCGCCTCTGATTTGCCAAGTTTGCCCTTCTCTACAATGTATTTGAGCAAGCTGCGCAGATGTTCCGCGCCCAATGCTCCCACCGTGAACGCCGCACCAGCAAGGGGCGAACGGTCGCCCGCCTCTGCGCAAAAAGTTGTTAGCACAGCCTCAGCGGGGACTCTGGTGCCGACCACCAATGTTTGTTCTTGCGCGACCACGAGGGTCTGAAAACTCGAATCAGAAGGCTCCATGAATTGCCCTTGAGGAATGCGCACACGCAAGGGTTTGCCATGCAAATTTTTGAGGACGACCTTCAAACATTCGCCTTGATGCCCTCCTGCTCCTTCAGCGTGAAGGGAGATGAGATTTTGTTTCACTGCCTCGGCCAAATCGTATTTTGTTTGTTGGGCTGGCGTTTTTTGACCTAAGAGCAAAAAGGGGGAAAGCAAAAAAAGAGAATGTAACAGCGGTTTTGCCATAGATACGGAATGTTTGAACCTCAAACGCAGCCGCTCGTGTATAAGTGTTTTGGCGTTCCATTCTCTAAATCAAAGCTTGTCAAGCATGGGGTTGTGCCAAATGAAGGGGCCTCGCATTTCCCGCACTCTTTGAATTGGTTGTTTAGTTTTTGTGAATGACAATGAGTTTTTGCACGGAGGTCATGCCTCCGGCAAAAAAATGCGCCCAATAAATCCCTTGCGGCCATGCGCCGATGTTCGGACGATTGATAGCAGAGGGGAGTGTTTGTTCAAGTATTTTTTTGCCCAAGGCATCGTACACGTTGAGTTGCCCACCCTCGGCAATGGACAAGTCAACATTGAGGACATCGTTCGCAAGAGTCGGATATAGTTTTGCCCAATCGACTTGACCCAATGTCGTGTTGGAAGAGGGTGAGTTGTTGGCGGCAAATGTGCGATGCTGTATGATAAACGGGCCAGTGCCGTTCGGCACCCGTGCGAAGCCCATGTCGGTTATTTGTTGTGGGAAATTCAGTGTGTCCACAAAATTGCCTTGCGGGTCGAGCAGCGCGAGGAACTCAACCTAAGTTTTTGCAAAAATTTCATGCAAAAAAAGTGAACGCCTTGCGCATATCGGGCACAAGGCGTTCAGAAAGGAAGCATATCTGCCAAGTGTGTCGGCAAAACCGTCTTTTGTCAGGTGTTTAGGCTCATTTTCAATTTCTTTTCCACCTCTTCCACCGTGTCTTTGAAAATCATGTCTGTATCCATCATGTCTTGCACCGCTTTGCAGGAATAAATGACGGTACTGTGGTCGCGCCCGCCGAACTGCTCACCGATTGATTTTAAAGACTTGTTGGTCAGCTTCTTGGCAAGATACATGGACAATTGCCGGGCGATGACGATGTTGCGTTTGCGGGTCTCGTGATGCAATTTTTCCACTGGCACGTTGAAATGCTCCGCGACTAATTGTTGGATGAATTCGACCGTGATTTCTTTGTTGATGGTCGTCACAAAGTTGCGAATCACTTCTTTGGCTAATTCAATATCAATGTCTCTGCGAATGAGCGTGGCTTGTGCGAGCAATGAAATCATCACCCCCTCGAGCTCTCGAATATTGTTTTTGATATTGTAACAGATGAACTCTAACACATCGGTTGGAATATCCACTCCCTCATCTTCCATCTTGGCTTCCAATATGGCCATCCGCGTTTCCAAGTCTGGAGCCTGCAAATCGGCGCTCAAGCCCCACTTGAACCGTGATATGAGCCTGTCCTCGATGCCCTCCAAATCCTTTGGCGCACGGTCGGAGGTTAATACGATTTGCTTTCCGTTTTGGTGCAACTGATTGAATATGTGGAAGAAAATCTCTTGTGTCTTTTGTTTGCCCGACAAAAACTGGATATCGTCAATAATAAGCACGTCAATCATCTGGTAGAAATTGACGAAATCATTGACAGAGTTGTTCTTGATGGCCTGAATGATTTGGTTGGTGAATTTTTCAGCCGACACATAGAGTACTGCCTTGTTGTCGAAACGACTCACAACCTCGTTGCCGATGGCTTGTGCGAGGTGGGTTTTGCCCAATCCCACTTCCCCAAAAATCACCAAGGGGTTGAAAGCAGTGCCGCCCGGCTTTTTGGCAATTGCCAGCCCTGCGTTTCGGGCCAAGCGGTTGCAATCGCCTTCGATAAAGTTATCGAAAACGTAGTTGGGGTTGAGCTGTGGCTCCACCTTGATTCGCTTTATGCCGGGTATGACAAAGGGATTCTTTATCATCTCTGCATCGAAAGCGCCGGGCACTGGTTCGCTGTCTTTTTCCGACGACGGTTTGCCGCTGACTTTGGGCAGTGCCGATTTCAGCGCATCGTGTCCGTTGCCATTTTCGGGAATGTGGTAAACCAAGCGCCCACGCTCGCCCAGCTCTTGGCGAATGCTCTTCTTCAATAGCTGTACATAGTGCTCTTCGAGCCATTCGAAGAAGAACTTGTTCGGCACCTGAATGGTCAAAACTTCGCGGTCCAGCAATACGGGTTTGATTGGCTCAAACCAAGTTTTGAAGCTCTGTGGGTTCACGTTTTTCTTGATGGTACGCAGACAATTGTCCCATACCATTTGGTAGTCGCTTGTCATACCTTATGGCGCATTTGGAAAGCGGGAAAAGTTCCTATCCGTTTTGTGTGTTGAGTGCTGTTCAGTCGAGCAGGGAGACAAAGATTGGCTTTTCCTTCAACTCCGCGAAAGAGATTTTTACTTTTTTCGACAAAAAATTTTTGAGGTCTGAAAAAGGCCAAAAACAGGGGCAAAATGAACACGAAATGAGGCGGGCGTTTGTGATTTGATTGGATGTGGGGACAAAGGCAATGTTGGTAAAATGTGTAATTTTTAATGTAAAATGTTGAAAAAAAATTTATTTAAGAATAAAAATTTTGAAGAAGAGGTATTTCAGGGCTTGTGGCAGAATCGCCCCATTTGCGTGTTTAGCGGCAAAAACGATGCTATTTTAACTTGTCTAATGCCCAAAGAACTGGCGTTCAGGAACTAAGGTTTTTAAACGATGTCATGTTGCTCAGGGCACTGCCAAATGTAGATTTCGGAAAGTCGGTCGTGACCCCAAAAAAGAGGTCAACCGATGGGGAAACACAAAAAGATTTCGTAATTGTATTGTTATGAACTTGCCTTCCGATTCAAGCGCATCGTTATCAACGTATTAGTGTCGAATGGGCGCTTCTTTGCATCAAAACAACTGACCTGCTTCCGTTCTTATGGCGACCAAAGCTTTTTGTAGCATGGTGGCTCCTTGCTGTTCGTCTATCACATGGAGCAGGGCGTTCACCAATAATTCAGCATCCGCCTTTGGGTCAAGTTCGGCAGCAGTTTGAGCGACCGTTTGAAGCGTGTCGTTTTTGGCGAGTGTGATGATTTGCCAAAGGGTATCCGACACATATAGTTGTTGTGAGGTATTGTGGTCGAACTCTTGGCTCACGGCGAGCATCAGCGCCCCGCGCAGTTCGTTCACGGTCATGCCGGGCATTCGTATGCGCAGCAAAGTGTTGGGGATATTTGCCCGGTCGCACAGCAGGGTGAGCCGTTCGTAGGCCTGTAGCCGCAAGGGGAGGGTGATTTTCAGGGTTTCGTTGCGTTGTTTGCTCATCTCGTAACGCAGTCTGTCGTCCAAGTACAGCTTTAGCAAATAGTAGGCAGTGACAAATACGACCAGCCCGGGAATGGTGTATTTCAGGAGTTCCAAAAACATTTCCATAATCAGAAGAGGGTTGGATTGCGCGAACCCGTTGCGTTGTTCGCTCAGGTTCGTTTTTTAAAGGGCGGCAAAGGTAGTTGGTGGGGGCTAAACATTTTTGTCTTGTTTTCGTTTTGTCAGCGTAATTTTGCTGCCACTAAATTCAATATGTTTTGATGGAAACTTTGCTTGATGCTCCAACGGTCTCGGCTCCTATTTTTCTTACCGAAGGGGCCGTCGAACAACTCAACAATATTCGCCAACAGGAAAGCATACCCTCCGAATACTGCTTGCGCGTAGGTGTGAAAGGTGGGGGGTGCTCTGGCTTCTCCTACGTTTTGGGCTTCGACCTGCCGAAGGACAACGACGATATTTTTGAAGCCAACGGTGTTCGCGTCGTTATGAACAAGGCTCACGCGATTTATCTGCTCGGGATGGAAGTTGATTTTTTGAACGGCTTGGAGAATCGTGGCTTCACGTTCAACAACCCGAACGCTTCTTCTACTTGCGGGTGCGGGACTTCGTTCTCTGCTTGAGTCGCCAAACAATTGACTAATGATGCACGATGCCCGCCGGGAAAATATCCCGGCGGGCATTTTTTAGGCAGGCCAAGCATTTGCTCAATTTTTGATTTCCTCCCCTTTGAAAGTGTAGTGTATGTCGTCTTGCCCTGCTTTTGTCCAGACCATTTTGCCGCTGACAGCGGTGCCAGCGACTTGGCCTTCCCATTCCATCTTGCCTTCCTGCTCGCTTAGGAGCGTGAATTTGAAATTTCCGTCGTCGTCGCTGGTGTAAGCGCCGGGAGCGAAGCCCCACTTGACGCACTCGTCGTTTTCGACCATTCCGTTCTTGAACGTCATCGTTTCGATGCCGTCAAGTTTCCCGCCTGTGTAATTCTCGATTTTGAACGCACGCCCTTCGAGGGCAACCTTGTGCTTGGGATTTTGTGAGGTACAACTCAAAGCGGTCATTAGGAGTGCGAGAAGAAGTACCTGTTTCATAATATAATAAGGTTGGTGAACAATCTTCCGACCTAAAAGGGGCATCCATCGCATGGTCCAGCCTTCAGGTTTGGTTTGGGCTGTGAAATGGTCACACCCGTTCCCGTGACGCGAAACTCGGTGCGCCGGTTGAGTTGATGTTCGGTTTCGGAACACGGGATGTTGTCCTTGCATCGGTTGACGAGTTTGCTTTCGCCGTAGCCTTTCCCGACAAGCCGCTCTCGTGCGATTCCTTGTCGAACGAGCCAACTTACCACCCAATCCGCACGGCGTTGAGAAAGGTCGAGGTTGTATTCATCGGAGCCTCTCGAATCAGTATGCGAAGAAATCTCTACTTGCAGGTCGGGGTTTTCTTGCAAGGTTTTGCGCAGCTTTTCCAGTTCTGGCAAGGATTCGTCGTTCACGTTGGATTGGCCGTAATCATAATATAGGTGCACGAGAAAACCTTCCTTTCCGCGCTCCCATGTCGCTCGTTCGGGTTTGCTGGGCGCCCCATTGTCGAACAAGATGCCATTCCGGACTTCCAAACCATTTCCAATCACAAAGCTGGCGGGGGTGCCGTCTCGGTTTTCGTACAAGCCGCTAACGTGATTGAAATTGGGTTTGCTCTCTTTGCCAGCAACGATAAAGCCCTCGCCATCCAGATAGGGTTGCAGGGTGAGATTTGATTTCAAGGTTGAGTTTTTAGTCAGTCCATTTGTGCAAATGCGGTCAGCTGTGCCCGCGATAAATCCATTTTTGACCGCCCGCACCGTGTAGCAACATTCTTTGTCTAATTTGAATTTGTAACGCCCGTCGGAACCTGTAAAGACGGCTTCGGGTATTTCTTTGCCACAATTGTTTGTAAGGATAACACGCGCGTCCTCCGCCGGGTAGCCATCGGTCATATCGAACACGATGCCTTGCAGGTAGAGGTTCAGTTGCTTGGCAATCGGGATTTCGATGCGGGTGATGGCGTTTGGATTGGATGGGTCGCCGCATCCGCTTTTGGAAGCCGCCTCATAATTCTTTTTTTCCACCGTGAAATCGGCGCATTCGGCGGCTCGCATATCAAAGGCGATTTTTCCGTCAGGCCCGGTGGTCATGGTCAGACCCGTCTTGCTGTTGACGACTGTTGCGCCGCTGACAGGCAATTTAGTGTTGCTATCATAAACGTATACTTCGAAGGAGGCTGCGCTTTTCAGGAACCCATAAACGTCGTCGCGGCCAGCCCCGCCGTCGCGGTCGGAGGTAAAAAAACCCCATGTAAGGTCTTTGCCAAACGTGATGCCGAAGTCGTCGGCGTTTGTGTTGATGGGGTAGCCGAGATTGACCGGGAAGTTCCACGAGTCGCCACTGTTGGAGGCTGGTGTGGAGTAGTAGATGTCGAGGCCGCCCAGACCGATATGCCCATTGGAAGCAAAATAGAGGCGGTTGTTGGGGTCTATATAGGGGAAAATTTCGTTGCCTTCGGTGTTCACCACTGGGCCGAGGTTGATGGGAGGTCCCCACACGCCATTTTCCAATGTGCTCACATAGAGGTCCATGCCCCCATAGCCGCCGGGCATATTGCTGGAAAAGTAGAGGCGCTGACCGTCGGCGCTCATGGTGGGGTGTGCCACGTTGTACTCATTGGAGTTGAAAGGCAGTTCCGTCTCGTTGTGCCAGCCGCCTTGACCGTCGGACTGCGCCGCGTAGATTTTCAATTTCACCAGCCCTTCGTCGCTTTTTCCGGTGCTGCCTTGCGAAAAATTGTTTCGAGTAAAAAAAATGGTTCTCCCGTCGGGCGAAAGAGCTGCTGCTGCCTCGTGAAATTTTGTGCTGATGTTTTTTGAGAACTTTTCTGCCTCGCCGTATTGGAAGTTGCCGGGCGTGGCGCCTTTCATTTTGAATGACACTGCGTAAAGTTCCGCAAAGGGGCTGCCCGTCCACATATTGGTGCGTTTCACCGGGCCTGTCTGCGTGCGGTCGCTGGCAAAAACAATTTTATCACCAATAATGACTGGTGCGAAATCGTCCAAGTTTGAGTTGAAAGGCATGGGGTTGATGACGTAAACTCCCCTGCTTTTGCTTTTCAATTCTTCCTCTATCTCACAGGCACGAGCCAAGTGCTGCCCGCGAGCGTCGTCTGGCACGTCCTTGACGTACTGGTTGAGCCATGCCTTAGCCACTTCGCATTTGCCATTGGCTTGCAGCATCATTCCGTAGTAGAGCTTGTGGATTGGCTTGGCACTGGGCAGTTGCACCACTCTGGCATACCAGAATTCGGCGTTTTGTTTGTCGTTGATTTTGCGATAACACTCGGCGATGTTGATGAGCGCCTCCGGGTGCTTGTCTTTTTCCAACACCTGCTGATACAGCAAAATGGCGGTCATATAGTCAAGGTCGCGCATCGCGTCGTTTGCTTGTTTTAGCAAAAAGTTCTGCGCGGAGAGGCTAGTGCTCAGCACCAAAAAAAGACTCGTGAGAATGTTCTTGTAGTTCATGTATCGGTTGATAGGTTATACGCTCAAGAAAGGAGGGCTTTTGACTAAAAATAACGCGGAGAGGTCACACGCTTTACCTTAATGTCAAATTCATACCCAGCCATCAACTCAAACGAGCCATTATTGACTTTGTTGAGCTTGCTCAGAGGCAAATCGTAGGACGCGCCGAGGCGAAGCCCGTTGCGAAAATACAGGGCAGTCCAGAGGTCGGCGGAGTCGTTCGACGAGTTGCTCAGTTCGAGTGCCGTGCGATAGGCAAGGCCCACCCAAAGCATTTTGTGAAAGAAAAACGAAGCGTTCACGTCCAAAGCTGTAGGAGCGCCAAGTGCCTGCTGATTGTCCTTCATCTTGCTGAACAAACCAGTTGTTTTCAACAGGGCTGATGGGCGGAATACCACCAACTCGCTGCCGAGCGGGAAAGCCGCGCCGATGATGGAGTAGTAGTGACGGTAATTTTGGGCGTTGACGCTGGCATTGCCGTCATTGGCTCGCAGGTCATGCTCCAGCAGCCGGGGGCAACCCAAACCGGCAAAAAAACGCTCGCCATGCAAAAAAAGCCCCGTCCCGAAGTTGGGTTTCCAAACATTTAGGTTTTCGCTGAACACATCGTCCGTCCTGTCTTCCAACAGGAGTTTCGACCAGGTGCCGCGCCAATTGGTCAAACCCGCTTGAAGCCCAATGGACAGCTTCATCTTTTTCCCTACTGAAAAATGATAAGCGTAAGCGGCGTTGAGGTCGAACGTGCCACTCGCGCCGATTTTGTCATTCACCAAACTCAGGCCGACACCCACTCGTTCGTTTTTCATGGGCGAATGGACGCTCAGTGATTGTGTCGTGGGCGCACCTTCCAAGCCAAGCCATTGCGAGCGATGAATGAGATGAGCGGTCAGATGGTTATTTGTTCCAGCCACTGCGGGATTGAAAATCAGGCTGTTGAAAAAATAGTTGGTGAACATCGGGTCTTGTTGTCCCGATGCATGGTGGCAAGCCAAAAGCAAACCTAAAAGCGGCAGCAGTAAAAATTTCCTCATGGTTTATCTACACTGTTGAAGTGAAACCGAGGTGGGGGAGGCGAAGGATTATCAGACGCTCTGCATTAGCCAAAGCCTTGCCAAAAACATTTGTCCTGCAAATTTGTCCGGTCTGACGGCTCATTAGGGCAGGGATATAGTCAACGCAAATCAGCCCCGTCCGCTTCACTTGGCCGGGCAAGCCCCTGAGTACAGGGTCTGACAAGGTGGTTTTGAACGAACGGTGCTCGCAATCCTTTGGAAATCATGCAAATCAATCAAGGAAATCCCTGCCTTGCCAACGGGCAGGTTCAAATCCTCTTTTATCTGGGTATAATGCAGGGTTGTCTTTGCGGTGGTAAATTTACGTCGCATTTTCTGAATCAAACGCACACAGTAAACAGCCTCTTTGCGGTGAACTCAACATTCAATGAGAGCAAGAATAAGAAAAAGCGATTCCCGCCTACCTTTGAGCAATGAATCTGCTCGAACGTTTCCAGGCCTTTGCCCGCTCCGAACACTTGCTCGACGAATCGAGGCCGACCCTGTTGGCCGTGAGCGGAGGTCTTGACTCGACGGTGATGGCGCACTTGTTTCACACGGCGCAATGGCCGTTTGGCATTGCACACTGCAACTTCCAATTGAGGGGTGAGGCATCTGACAGCGATGAGCAGTTTGTGCGGACGCTTGCGGAGGGCTGGGGCGTTCCATTTTTTTCAAGGCGTTTTGAAACGGATAAGTACGCAGCGCAGTACGGGCTTTCGACCCAAATGGCCGCACGCGAGCTGCGTTACGAATGGTTCCGCGAAGTCATCGCGGAGAATGGATTCGCCAGCGTAGCCACAGCCCATCACTTGAACGATTCGGTGGAGACTGCCTTGTTCAATTTTGTGCGAGGCACAGGGTTAGGTGGTCTAAAAGGTATAGCGACCAAGACGGGGCGCGTGATTCGTCCGTTGCTTTTCGCGTCGCGTTTGGAATTGGAAGCTTATGCCGAAGTCCAAGGCATTTCTTGGAGGGAAGATGCCAGCAACGCCACCGAGGACTATGCCCGCAATTTTCTGCGCCACCGTGTCATCCCCTTGTTGGAGGAACTCAACCCAAATTTTTTGGGCACGGCAGCACGCAATCTGACCCGTTTGCGCGAGACCGATGACAACCTGCATTTTTTGCTGTGGCGCTACTTTTTTCAAGAAAAAGAAGATGGAGAAAGAGTGTTTCACATTGACAAACACAAACTTTCGCTGCTTCCTTCGCCTCACCTCGCCTTGCGAGCATTGCTGAAAAAACAAGGCTTCACCGAGGAGCAGACCCGCCAAATAGCCGAAAATCTCTCCCACATTGGTCTCGAGATTCGGTCCACAACTGGCTGGCGGTTGCTCAACGACCGCAACATGATTATGCTGACCGACTCTCTCCATCCAGCTGTCGAAAGCCACACCATTTATCAAGACGACTTGATGGTGAGCGTCGCAGAGAGAGGTCGCATGATTTTGACCACCGTTTTCGACACCTCTAATTTGCCCGATGGAAAAGAAGCAATCGTGGTGGATGCCGAGAAATTGAGGTACCCGTTACATCTGCGCTCATGGCAACAGGGCGATGTTTTTCAGCCGTTTGGCATGGGTGGGGGCAGCCAAAAATTGCAAGACTTGTTTACCAACCTGAAGCTGTCGCGCTTTGACAAAGAAAAAGCCCTGGTGCTCGAAAATGGGGACGGTGCCATCGTCTGGGTAGTGGGTTATCGGCTCGACGAGCGTTTCAGGGTGAGTGAGACCACCAAAAATTTACTCAAAATCGCATTTGTTAGGGGGTGACTAACTGAATTTATACCTTGATTCGCTAGGATTTGCCAGTTCACCATGTTCGCTCTCCCTGATTTTTAGCAAATTGCGCTTTTAGCCATGCCCCAATTTGGCTGCGCGAAGTTTATCAAGGTCGCCACAAAGCCGCAAAGCCATTAAGACATTGTTTCCCAAAACCTTGCGCCTCCGCGACTTTGTGGCAAACTTTAAATCACGCGGGTCAGCGCCTTCTACGAATAAAGCCCCAACACATTGCCTTCTGTATCGGCGAAGAAAGCAAAATGCCCCATGTCTGGTGCAATTTCCGTTTTGGGCAGTATCACTTTGCCGCCAGCATTTTCCACGCGATTCAGGACATCATCAAGGTCTTTGCCTGCGGTCAAGTAAATTTTCACACCATTCTCGCCAGATGGCGCGTAGCCCTCCCCGAAACAAATCGCACCGCCCACACCGCCGTTCTCGCGGTCGTGTGGCAACATACCCATGCGGATGCCTCCCATCTCCATTTCCTCCATGGTGAAGTCGAGGATTTTTTGGTAAAAGGTTTTTGCGCGGGCGAAGTTGACAACTGGTATTTCAAACCAGCTGATGGCGTTTTTGAATTCCATAGAAAAAAATTTTTTAGTGGTGAAAAATTGCCTTTCAAGGGCTGTACCCCCTACAAAAGGGCGGTTGAGCCAAGACGGCACAAAGATTTACATTTTGTTTTAAAATACAAAAACAAAATGTTTATTTTTCTCTGAAAATTCTTTTTCTACATTTGCCGGACTACGTTCAGAACAAATCAAACCTTCGAATCAACTTTTTACATTGCACATGAATCGAGAAATCCACCAATGGTTTAGCCCCCGCCTCAACAAAAACATGGAAATAGCCATGTACGGGCACTTTGGCTTTGCACTCTTGCTGCTGCCTACCGCCGCCGCAGATTATCTGGAATACGAGCGATTCCACTTGATTGGGGCGCTTGAGCCCTACATTGATGCAGGGAAAGTCAAAGTTTTTTCCATCAACAGCATCAACTCTGAAGCATGGCTCAACAACCGGATGCACCCGCGCCACAAGGCCATCAGACACCAGCAATTCAATGCTTATGTGGAAAATGAGGTAGTGCCTTTCATTCGGACACACACGAGCGAAAACACGTCCATCATCACGAGTGGGGCATCGCTGGGCGCTTTGCACGCTGCCAATCTTTTTTTCCGTCGCCCCGACTTGATTCAAGGCACGATAGCCATGTCGGGTGTGTATGATTTGACCTCATACACCAAGGGCTATTACGACGAAGATGTTTATTTCAATTCGCCCTGCCACTATTTGCCCAACCTGAACGATGAGCATTTGCTCTATCTGCTGCGCAAAAGTGGGCACATCCACATTCTGAGTGGCTCTGGCGACTACGAAGACCCTGAGGCTTCGCGCAATTTGGCAGGCATTCTCTCCTCCAAAGGCATCGGCCACGACCTCGATGTGTGGGGGCCAGACATGCGACACGACTGGCCCACATGGCGTGCCATGTTGCCTTATGTGATTGACCAAAAATTCTGAAAAAGCATTTTTTACGGTGCTTTATGAAACTCATTGCCCTCATCTTCAGCCTACTGATGGCAAATGCTGCGTTTGCTGGCCGCGTGGACACGGTGGAAATTTATAGCCCATCCATGCGGAAACATATCAGGTGCCTCGTGGTCGCTCCTGACAATTACAGTGTCATGGGCGAGCCTTATCCAGTGTTATACCTACTGCATGGGTGGAGTGGCAATTTTGCCAGTTGGCTTGGCGACGCGCCTCAATTGAGTCAGCACGCCGACAACTATCAGATGCTCATTGTTTGTCCCGACGGGGGTTATGACAGCTGGTATTTGGATAGTCCGGTGGATTCGACTGTTCGCTATGAAACACATATTGCCAAGGAGGTGGTGTCGTACGTTGACTACTATTACCACACTCGGCAGAGTAGGGGAGGGCGTGCCATTGCAGGGCTGAGCATGGGTGGGCACGGTGCCATGTCGGTGGCTATTCGACATCCCGATGTCTTTGGCGCGGCTGGAAGCATGGCAGGCGGGCTGGACTTGCGCCCCTTCAAGAAAAACAGTTGGGATTTGGAAGGGGTGCTTGGCACGCCCAACGCATACTGGTCGAATTGGGAAAATTACTCGGTGGTCAATCTGGTGCCTTTGTTAAAGAAAGCCGAGCTCGCCATCATCATTGATTGTGGTTTGGACGATTTTTTTCTTGAGGCAAACCGCGCCATGCGCCAACGACTGCTGGAAGATAAAATCCCACACGAATACACGGAACGACCGGGCGGACACACTGGCGATTATTGGGGCAACGCACTTGACTTCCAAGCAGTCTTTTTTCACAAATTTTTCAACAAACCCCGATAGAGCACTTTATAGAGGGGCTGAAAATCGTTTTATGTCCACCGTTGCATCAAGTGGCTCCCCGCGCAACAAGTGCGCGGCAAAGTGGGCCGCCCAAAAAGGAGCAAGCGAGCCGCCCTTAGAACCAAATCCGTTGAAAATGTGCATTTTTGGATGCGCATCACTCTTTCCAATCAAGGGACGGCGGTCTTTCACAGCAGGTCGAACGCCCGCGATGTGGTCAATGAGTGTGTAAGGCGCGTCAAGCATATCGTCCAGATTTTTTTGGATAAACGCTCGCTCTCTTTCACTTGGCAACAAATCCGAGAAGTGCCATTGGTACGAACCTCCTGCCCAAAAGAGACTGCTGCCCATTGGGACAAGCGTCACTGTTTTTTTTAGCAAATGATTGATGTGTGCCCCTCGTGTTTCATCAAGCCTAATCATCAACGCCTCGCCTTTGGCTACCTGCCACGGCGAGCGCGGGAAATATGGATTGTCTCTCCCGCGCCACCCTTCGCAAAAAATCACCCCGTCAAAATTGTCCGACATTCTTTCCGCTTCTTTATAGGTCACGCTTTTTGCTAAAAAAAGCCCTGCATCCTCGTTTTTCTTTCTAAACGTTGTGAGCAAATTGGAGAAATCAACCCGTGCAGCTTGACGAATCACGCCAAACTGAAAATTTGGACGTACCAAACCGGCCCATTCGCCCGCGTCATCAGCATTCGCAAGCACGGGGACATAATCAGGCAAGGCACAGCGGGCGGACCAATCATTGGCCTCTTCGGGCGTGGCCAATAGCCGGATGATGGGTTGCTCCATCCATATCCGTATGCCAAGCTCTATTTCCAGTGAGCGGTAAGTGGAACGCGCGACAGGGAAAAACTCATCAAAACGCCATGACTTGACGAAGCGTTTGCCTGTCACGGGGTTGATGACACCCGCAGCTACCAGTGATGAATTGCCGGGCAACGCCCCATCGGCGATGAGGACGGATGCGCCGCTGCGCCGTAGCGTCCAAGCCAGTAGGGTGCCAGCGATGCCCTGCCCGACAATCAGAAATCTCATTGTTTGTAGCGCCGCCTCACGAGTTTGATAAATTTTTTGGCCTCTTCCACGCGCTTTTTATCCATCCATAGATAGCGGGTCACGCAATGTTCAATCAAATAAGATTTAGCCTCGTCGAAATTGGTAAAGTGATTGAGCGCATGAACAGTCGTCTCGAATACTTTGCCATCGCCCGCAAACAGTTCGCGAGTAAGCAACAGCCTGTCGTTGAGCGCAATGGCCTTCTTCAGGTCTGCGATGGGTTGTTCTGCGAGCTTCTCGGAGAGTTCCTTCGCCTGTTTTTCCTCAAAAAGGAGTTCCGCATCGCCGTGGTGATGGCGCGGCGCATGGTGTGATTTTGCCGCCGGGGCGGGCGCTGGCCTTTCTTCTTGTGGCGGAGGTGGCGGAGGGGCGGAAGGAGCGGCCTCCTCGTAAACAGGTGGTGGCGGAGGGGGTGGGGGGGGCGGTGGCACATAGGCAGGCGGCGGTGCGCTTTGATTCACAACTACTTCTGCTGGTCTTTCGTGCGCGTGTCGGCGCGGTGCCGGGTGCTTTGCGGGAGCGGCGGCCTCTTCTGAGTGGAGCGCGTCGTACAAATCGCGCACATAAGATGCCATGATGTCAACATCAATACGGGCGATGTTTTCGGGGTCTTTGCTCAGGCGATTGAACTCTCGCTGTAGTTTGTCGAGAAAGATTTTAGTTTTCAGTAAATCCATGGAATGCAGTCAATCCCAATAGCGGGACGGTTATGGTGAAAGTGGTAGGTGCTGATTTTATGGCAGGGATTTATGAAGGCTTTGGGGGATTTATACTTTTGCGGCGAAGTTCAAAAAAATGCGAAGAACCATTAGACATTTCAAACAAAAATTCGTGCATGTTTCTTGAGCCGCATTTCAAAGGTCAGCGCAGCGGGTGGATAGAAGTCATCTGCGGGTGCATGTTCTCTGGCAAAACAGAGGAACTCATACGCCGACTCAAACGAGCCAAAATCGCCGAAATGAAGGTAGAGGTGTTCAAGCCTCGTGCCGACACGCGCTACGACGAAGCGGCCATCGTCTCGCACGATACCACATCTGTGTTGGCGCAACCCGTCGAACATTCTTCCAAATTGTTGAAGGTCAATGACAAAACGGCGGTGGTTGGTATTGATGAGGCGCAATTTTTTGACCAAGACTTACCGGAAGTGTGTGCCGAGTTAGCCTTGCGAGGCATCCGAGTCATTGCGGCTGGCTTGGACATGGACTATCGCGGAGTGCCTTTTGGCCCGATGCCCAATCTGCTTGCAATAGCCGAATATGTCACCAAAGTACACGCAATTTGTGTGCATTGCGGCAATTTAGCCACGCACTCCTATCGGTTGGCAGTTGGCGAGGAAGTCGTGCTGTTGGGAGAAAAAGGCCACTACGAGCCGCGTTGCCGTTCGTGTTATCAAATGGGGAACATCTTGCGCTTGAAATGATTGGAGGTCACTTCTTAAGCCGGAACGCGATGTAATCCAACTGTTTTTTGATGTTGTCCAATTGCTGATGTATTTCCACGATTTCGTCCTCCAGATTTTGAACACCAGCGATTTTTCTCATTTGCCGTTCTTCCAGCGATTGTTCGGCACGCACTTCGTCCATAGCGTTCATGATGACCCCGATAAATAGGTTGAGGATAATCATGGTGCCAAACAGCACAAAGGAGACGAAGTACAACACCGCTGCGTTCGGCTGAGCGTTGGGGTAGGCGCAGTCGGCACCTTCCTCGTAACCCCACACAGCATGGTCGCAGCCAAACATATTGACCTTCAGTATGTCAACCCAGCCTTCGAGCGTGCTGATTTCAAACAAGGTGAGCATGGCTGTGTGCAGGGTGCCAAAGTGCAAGGGGTCGTTTTTTCCAAAAAGAAACACGCCCATGGCGCCATAAATATAGTAGAGCAACAACAGCATAAGGCCCACGTAGCCCATAGATGGGATGCTTTTCAGCATGGCGTTCACGAGCATTTTGAGCTGGGGCAAGGCGTGCACCAACCTGAATACCCGCAGGACTCGAGCCAAACGGATGACCGCCACGAAACTAGCATCCACGCTGGGTGTGAGATGTGCCAGCCAGCAGATTGCCACGATGACAAAATCGAACACGTTCCATGGGTCGCTGAAGTATCGCCAAGGTCGGTCGCCCTCTGCGCCAATTTTGATGGCAAATTCAAGGGTAAAGACAATCAGCACAAGAAAATCGAACCATGCGAGGGTGTCTCTCCACGGCGAGTCCGGGTCTTGCTGATATGTCTCCACTCCTACCAATACCCCAGCTCCGAGTATCACTCCGAGCACAATAAGATTGAACCAACGACTGTCGGCGATGCGGCGGAAAAAAGCTGCGTTCATATTGGAAACAAATAAAAAAAGGAGCACTCCGAGAGAAGTACCCCCAACTTGTGCCCGGGACGGGACTCGAACCCGTACGGCCTCTACAGCCACAGGATTTTAAGTCCTGCGTGTCTACCATTCCACCACCCGGGCTTTGTGCGCAAAGTTAGGCAAGATAAAAAAAAACAGCAGTACGTTGCGCAAACAAAAAAGCCCGCGACTGTCGCAGGCTTTAAATGGAGCGGAAAACGAGACTCGAACTCGCGACCTCAACCTTGGCAAGGTTGCGCTCTACCAACTGAGCTACTTCCGCGTAGTAGATATGCCGAAATCTTTATTCCGGCGTTTAGCGGCGGCAAAGATAGCGGCACAGTTTTCAGGTGCGCAAATGTTTTTTCAAAAAAAATTACATTTTGTTTCAATCGCCTGATTTTCAGGGGGCAATCTATGCCGTCTCGGCAGAAAGCAATTTGAAGGAACGCCGCTTTATCTCTGTCAGAATAGCATCGTAGTCTATCGGCACCAACGCTCCCTCGATGAGCAAAGCATCGGCACGGCCTTCGATTTTCGAGTGCAGCCAATGCGCGATGGTCTCTACCGAGTCGTCCTCTTCAAAAGTCAGATATACCCGGATGGACTCCACAAAGCCGATGCTGCGCCCCAGATGTTCCTCATCGGCGATTAAAAACGCTTTGCTTTCGGGTATTTTGAAACGTTCGCCCAGCGCAAGCCAACGATAAAACGTGCCAAACAAGTGGTATTTCAAATCCTTGTCGCCTGTGCGAATCTCGATTTTCATTTCGCGAAAAGCGAAGCGAGCCTGCGGGTGATGAATGGGGTCTTTGCTGGTGGACGGAAGTTGTTCGTTGGGCGTGCCGCCTGAAAGCCACTGCTCTATTTTTTCCGCCAGTCGCTCGATGCGCTGGAAACGTTCGGTTGCGAGTTGGCGCACGGTGTCGTCGCCGAATTTCTCAAAATTGTCAGGGTGGTATTTGGCGCGGAGCTCGCGCAACGTTTTTTTGAAATGCCCCGCTTCCAAGTGTTCTGGCATTTTTCCAAAAAACGCTTGTATTTCTTGTCGTTCTTGTTCGGTGAATGGACTCATAACGCAAAAGTAGGCTCGGCAGCACCATTCGGAACATCATTCCGGTATGCTTGCTTCCAATTTTCGTTTGAAATAAAAATAGGTTTCCAATTGCGCTCGCACAGGTATATCGGTGTTGCTTCGGCGGTATTCGTTCTGGTCGTAGCGGTCTATAATGCGGGCTTTCACGTTGTCGTTGAGTTGCAAGGCAAGGAGCTCTTTGATTTCGCGTTTGAGGTTTGCATCGTACACCGGGAAAGTCGTTTCGATGCGATAGCTCAGGTTGCGCTCCATCCAGTCGGCGCTGCTGAGAAAAATGCGCTCATCACCACCATTGTGAAATACAAACACACGGGCGTGTTCGAGGAAACGGTCAACAATGCTAATGACCTCAATGTTGTCGCTCAAGCCTTTCAATCCCGGCACGAGGCAACAGATGCCCCGCACGATGAGCTTGATTTTAACGCCTGCCTTGGAGGCTTCGTATAGTTTGGCCACGATGTCCTTATCTTCCAAACTATTGATTTTCAGAATCATGCTAGCTGGCTTCCGGCGTTTGGCTGCCTGGATTTCGTTGTCAATCAATCGGTAGAGCGCCGGGCGCAGATTGAATTTTCCGACCAATAAGTGCTCGAATTCTTGCTTTGGGGGTTTGATGTTTTCCAGATAAGAAAAGACGTTGCTCACTTCGGTAGTCAGCCGAGGGTCTGCGGTGAAGAGGCTGAAATCCGAATAGATTTTGGCGGTTTCTTCGTGGAAGTTGCCAGTGCCGAGATACGCATACAGTTTTGGCTGTTCGTTTTCCACACGACGGACGAGGGCCAACTTGGAATGTACTTTCACGCCGGGAAAAGAATAATGGACACGCACGCCTGCTTTTTCGAGTTTTTCGCCCCATTCGAGGTTGGCAGCCTCGTCGAACCGAGCCTTGATTTCCACAAAAACAGACACTTGTTTGCCATGTCGAACGGCTTTCATCAAGGCTTCCAATATCCGACTGTGCCGCGCCACCCGGTACTGAATGATTTTGATGTGCGTCACGGCGGGGTCGTCCGCAGCCTTTTCAAAAAAATGGATGACCGACTGGTAAGACTGGTAGGGGGGGTGAAGCAGCTGGTCTTTTTTGCTGATGACGGCAAAAGGGGTTTCCGCGTCGTGGAGGGCAGGGTGGTGGAGGGCTGGAAGCGGTTTGTTTTTGAGGTGGGTCATCCCGAAGTCGGGAAATTTGAAAAAATCAAAATTGTTGTGATAACGGCCCTCCGGCAGCATGTCATTTTTGCCCAAGTCAAAAGTATCTTGCAGATATTCAAGCAGATGCAATGGCATCTCACGGTCATAGACAAAACGGCTGGCCGGGCCTACCTGCCGTTTCTGGAGGCTCGACTTTATTTTTTGAACCAAGTCGCCAGAGTATTCATCGTCAATGTAGAGCTCCGCGTCGCGGGTGAGTTTGATGGAGTAGGTATCTTGAATCTCGTAGCCCGGAAAGAGCCACGACACCGAGTTGCGCACAATGTCGTCGAGCAGAATCAAATCGTGCCGGTCGCCGGATGAGGGGAGCTGGATGAATCGAGGCAGCTGGTCGGACGGAATTTTCACCAACGCATACTCGCTATCGGCAAGCGGTCTCTTTTTCTGGCGCAGGTGCACGGCAAGATAGAGGTGCGCATTGGCCAAAAAAGGCCGGATGCGACGCTTCACCAAGAGCACGGGCATCACGAATGGAAGCAGATTGTCGCGGAAATAACTTTCGGCGAATTGTTGCTGCTCGGGGTTCAGGTCGAGCCTGCGCAGAATGTGAATGTGATGCTTACGGAGCTCCGGCACGATTTGTTGCTCGAATATCTCCGAGATTTCTTCTTGATGCCGATTGACGATGCGGTGTATTTCCTTGAGCACCACGCGCGGGTCGAAGTCAAGTTGCGCTTTGGTTTTCTTGCCCACCTTTTTGAGGTTCCGAATGCCCGCCACGCGAATGCGAAAAAACTCGTCGAGATTGGAAGAATAGATGGCCAAAAACTTCAAACGCTCCAAGAGGGGCACGGCGGGGTCTTTGGCCTCTTGAAGCACACGGTAATTGAACGAGAGCCAAGAAATATCACGGTGGACGTAGGGCAGGGATTCCATTGCGGAGATGAAATAGTCAAGCTGGATTTGATGAATTTTGAAAACCTGCAAATGTGAGATTTTCGAAGAAAATATCGAAGACGCTCAAAAAAAATGCATGAAGGCTAACGTAAATTTAACACCGAGCAAATGGATTGCTTAAAACAACACCCCCTGCACCCCGCCCACTTTTTGAGGCCCGCGCAAAGTCACGCCGGGCATTTTACTCAAAAATGTGTCGGCGCAGAACGCAGCCAAGTCGGGTGCAAGTAAATTGTCTGGCTCATGGGCGAAAAAATAAACCTCGTGCAAGCCGCCATCGAACCATGTTCTCAACCTGTTCGCCCAATCTGCAACCCGCTGATAATCCGTCGGATGGAGAGCGTTCCCCACAAAACGAATCAACACTTGTCGGTGGGTCAATCGGAGATGACACACATCTCGCCGACCCGCCACGTCGGTGATGACGGTCGCAATGTTACGGCTTTGAAGTAATTGGAAAAAACTTTCCGCCGCAGCTGTTTTTTGAAAAAACGACTCGTGCCGCACCTCGACGGCAAGCGGCACATCCGAAGGAAAATGGTCTAAAAAACGAGCGAGCAAATTCAACTCTCGCACACTAAAATGAGGCGGCAACTGCAAAAAACAGCAGCCTAATTTCTCCTCCAAGCCAGCAATGACTTCGCAAAAAAGGGACAGTTCCCTGCCGTTCAGCCCCAAATCGCGGGCGTGGCTGACGGTTTGGGGTATCTTGGGGCAAAATCGAAAATCGGCGGGCGTGTCCTCGCGCCAACGTGTCACTGTGGCGGCATCGGGAATGCGGTAATGCGTGGTGTTGTGTTCGATGGTATTGAACTGCGTGGCGTAACAGCGCAAAAAATCTTTTTCCTTGCTTCCAGGCGGATACCATTGGCCGACCCAAGACTTCATGTTGTAGCCAGTCGCGCCGAGATAAATCGTTGGTTTGGCGAGCGGCGGCAGGGCAGCCAACAATTCCGCGTTTTGAGGTGGTTCTGGCGCAAGGGCAAAATCCACTTTGTCAACGGAAGGCAACTTTCCAAAATCCATTTTGATTACTTTTGGGCGAAAAGTAGGTCATTTCCAGAATCCTTCTTTGCGATGAAACCATTTTCTGTCCTTTTCCTAATGGCGCTTGCCTTTGCCACCTGCCTTCAAAATGAAAAGCCACAAAACGAGGTCACACCCGCGACCAATTTTTACGAACAACTCCACACGGGCGCGGCGCGGTATAGTCAACGCAAGGTGGTTTTGAACAAACGGTGCTCGCAATCCTTTGGAAATCACACAAATCAATCAAGGAAACCCCGGCCTTGCCAACCGGCAGGTTCAAATCCTCTTTAATCTGGGTATAACATTTCTTCCTGATTTACAACAAGATAATACCATATCGAAGGGATTTTCTGATATTCCTGTCGCTTCTTCACCCGGTCACGATGGCTTGAATCTTCAGAGGCGACCTCGACCATCAGTACCAGGTGTTTCACGATATAGCCGTGTTCATCGTCGGCGACCGGTGCGACCACTAAATCTGGATAACGATAGATGCCATCGAGAACGACTTGAGCTTTTACGTCGTGGTCGTAAATCAAAAGCCCTTTTTCAAGGAGCGGGTCATCCAACCTTTTGAGGATGTTGGTAGCGATTCTATTGGCTTTTATTGCTTCACCTGCCATAGGCACAAGTTTGCCGTAAACATATTCGTGCCGAACGTCGGCACGTTTTTCCAGCTCGAGCCACTCCTCCACCGTGTAGAGCTTCTCCGCAATATCTTCGTAAGGACGCGCGGTCGTCATAAACTTTGATTTTGTGGAAACAAAAATGCATCGTTTCAATTCATTTTTTGAAAATTGCGACGATGAATCTCTGGCTAAAAAGGCTTCGCCACAAACAAATTCTCGCTGCGACCTTGCTCGTGGCGGCACTTTTCATTTTGCCTTCCTTGCTGAAAAGCTACCGAATAGATTACAACACGCAGGTCAAACCTATCCTCAACAAAAAGTGCATCTCCTGTCACGGCGGAGTAAAGCAAAAAGCGGGTTTCAGCCTGATGACCCGCGCGGATGCGCTTGCGCCCACCGAATCGGGCAAACCAGCGATTGTGCCGGGCAAACCAAGTCAGAGCGAGCTCATCCGGCGCATCATGAGCCACGACCCAGAGGAGCGAATGCCTTATCGTGAAGAGCCGCTTCTCGACGAGGAAATCGCCATTCTGAAACAATGGATAAAGGAAGGCGCCGAATGGGGAACGCATTGGGCCTACAAGCCCGTGGAACGGCCGGAAATCCCCAAGCCGTCGCGCCGCTTTTTCGGCCTGTTGGCTCCCGAAAAAAACGATTGGGCAATAAGCGACCTTGACTGGTTCATCCTCGCTCGTTTGAAAAAAGAAGGATTGGAGCCTTCCGAACGTGCCGACAAACGCACCTTGTTGCGCCGTGTCAGCCTTGATTTGCTTGGCCTACCAGCGCCCGACTCGTTGGCCGAACGTTTCCTAAACGACACATCCTCAGCGGCATATACCCAACTGGTGGATTCCCTGCTCGCCTCTCCGCGCTTCGGCGAACGCTGGGCCGCCGTCTGGCTCGACCTCGCCCGCTACGCCGACACGAAGGGCTATGAACGTGACGCGGCACGCTTCATCTGGCGTTATCGAGATTGGCTTATCCGGGCGTTCAACGACGACATGCCTTATGACCAATTCTTGACAGAACAACTTGCGGGTGATTTGTTGCCCAATCCCACCGATGCCCAATACATCGCCACAGGGTTCCACCGCAACACCATGACCAACGACGAAGGAGGCACCGACAATGAGGAGTTTCGCATCGCCGCCGTTCTCGACCGCGTGAACACGACTTGGGAGGCGCTGATGGGCACCACATTTGCCTGCACCCAATGTCACGGACATCCTTACGAGCCATTCCGCCACGAAGACTATTACCGGTTCGTGGCATTTTTCAACAACACTCGCGACGAGGATACTTGGGAAGATTACCCAGCCTTGCGCCACTTTACCATCGAAGCGGACAGCTTGAGGTATCTCCAGTTCGCTGGATGGCTTGGGGAAAACCTTTCGCCCGAAAAGGCAGCCGAAATCAAATTATTTGTCAAAACTTGGCAGCCAGCCATCTATTCCATCGCGGCAGATTCCTTTACCAATTGCGAGCTGTACGATACCAAATGGCTCACCATGCGCAACCATGCGGCAAGCCGCCTGAAAAATGTCGCGCTTGCCGGGAAAAACCAACTGCTCTGGCGTTATTGGAGCAACGTGAATGGCGGACGATGGACGGTCAGACTCGACCGCCCCGACGGCCCGGTGTTGTTTTCGACCTTAGTGAAAAACACAAAAGGCAAGCGGGAAATCACGTCACTTAATTTTGAGAACGAAGGGCTAAAAACCCACGACCTCTGGTTTTTTTACGAAAACCCCAACCTGAAAAAGCAGGAAGACACAGGAATGAGTTTCGATTGGTATCACTTCGCCGAATCTTTTCCAGTCAAAAACAAAACAGTCGAGGCCGATTTCTGGCACCTGCTTCGTGCGGAATCAGCCTTCACGCCCATCATGCTCGAAAACCCAAAAGACATGATGCGCGAGACCCACGTCTTTGAACGCGGCAATTGGCTGGTGAAGGGAGCAAAGGTGACACCGGACGTGCCGGATATTTTTCCAAAATTCCCGACAAGCGCCCCCTCCAATCGTCTGGGGCTTGCACAATGGCTTACCGATAAAAAACACCCGCTAACCGCCCGTGTCTTGGTCAATCGCCTTTGGGAACAAATGTTCGGGCACGGCATTGTGGAAACACTTGAAGACTTTGGCTCGCAGGGCATAGCGCCCACTCATCCAGAACTGTTGGACTGGCTTTCTTGGCAATTAATGAATGATTATCAATGGAGTATCAAACGGCTGCTCCGCGAAATAGTCTTGTCTGCCACCTATCGGCAGTCGTCCAAAACATCGCCAGCACTACTTGAGCACGACCCCGAAAACCATCTGTACGCCCGTGGCAGTCGGGTGCGACTTGGAGCCGAGCAACTTCGAGACCAGGCGCTGCGAGTCAGCGACTTACTCTGCGAGAAAATGTACGGTGCAGGCGTTTACCCCTACCAGCCTCATGGTGTGTGGCAGTCCCCGTGGAATGGCACCTCTTGGCAACAAAGCGAAGGGGAAGACCAATACAGAAGGGCCGTTTATACTTATTGGAAACGCAGTAGCCCATATCCCTCCATGCTCACTTTCGATGGCGTGGCGCGAGAGGTTTGCGTCGCTCGGCGCATTCGCACCAACACTCCCTTACAGGCATTGGTCACGCTCAACGACTCCGTTTATGTGGAAACGGCGTTGCATCTGGCATTGAAAACATGGGATAAAAATGAAAATCAGGGCGCGAAGATGCTCATAGCGAGCCTCTATGAAAAAGCCACCGGACAACCCATCACGGCAGCCAAATTGGAGCACTTGCAAAAACTCTACGATACTGCGCTGCAAGCATATCGGCGCAACCCAGCCGCTCGCAGCGAAATGGTCGGCTGCGACCCGCGACACGACACACCCGAAAAAGCGGCGTTGGTATTGGTCGCAAATGCGGTGATGAATCTGGACGAATTCGTGATGAAGAACTGACTGACGATTTTTCAAAAAAGCACCTCGATTTCGCGCTCATACGCTGTTTTCAGCCAGCCATTTGCCCGATGTCTGAATGTCCATTGGAAGAGAGGGTTGGGAGCCAACCAATTTAGTGCGGCATCATAGATTTTAGGAGAAAGCGCCATCATCAAATGGTACAATCTGATTTCGGCGTGTAGCCGACGATATATTTCGCGGTCGTAGTGCTTGAACTGTTCGGCATCAAAGCGCCTGTCCGTCAATGCTTTGTGGGCAAACTTCGCGGCAATGTATCCCGAAATCATGCCCGTCCCAATCCCTTCGCCGCTCGTGGGACACACCAAAGACGCGGCGTCGCCCACCAACAAGTAGCCATCACCAAAGGCCTTTCGCCGACGCGATGCCAGCGGCAGCCCCCAACCCACAGGCATCTCCAAAGGCATGGCACTTTGAAAACGCGGCGCAAGCACCGGGTCCTCCAGAATAAGTCTTTGGAAAATATCGCGCAACTTATGCCCCCCTTTTGCTGCCACTTCGCTCACCATGCCATAACCTACATTGGCCTCACCATTGGGCAGCGGAAAAACATAAAAGTAAGACATAGGCAAGCGAGGCGGAAAATAGACTTCGATGAGGTTCTGAGGGGACATCTCCGTTACACCACGCCAGTATTGCCGCAACGTGCCCGCATAGTGGCGTCGGGCAATTTTTCGCTCGCCCAAGTGCCGCAACAACACCGAATGGTCGCCATCCGCTCCGATGAGCAAAGGCGCTCGAACCTCCAACCCCTCGCCTGACTGAGCAAGAGCCAATACCCGCCAAACATTCCCATCTCGAAAAATATGCTTAACCGGGGCGCCTTGTCGAAAATCGGCGTAGGTTTTGTCAAACTTTTTCACCAAATACTCGTCAAAGTAAAGACGTTTGGCCGTCCAAAAGAGAGGGTGGGGTAGGGGCGCCTGCGGATGGGAACGATGAACAAAATCAACAAGACGGCCATTCTGCGTTATGAATCGCGTGCCCCAACACGGAGTGAAATTTGGATTGTTGGGGAGTTCATGCTCCACGATGCTAGGGTCGAGATGACGCAGCACCCGCACCACCTTGAGGTCGAGGCCATCGCCACAGACCTTGTCGCGGGGAAAAACAGCGGCATCCAAAATGAGGTGGGGGATGCCCATTTTCGCCAAAAAAAGCGAGGCGGTGGCTCCTGCCGGACCTGCTCCGATAATGAGAACGTCTGTTTTGAGTATTATGGACATAGTAGAGGCGAAGGTAGTCGTGTTCCACAAAACCATTTTGTTGTCAACACAAATCAGCCCCGTCCGCCTCACTTGGCCGGGCAAGCCCTTAAAATAGAGGTGGTTTTAATCAACAACGCTATGGGCAGGCTCAAATCCTCTTTAATCCGGGTATATTCATCACATATCGGGCAGATTCGACGTTTCTTTGCCTGATTTTTTCTCAAGCAAATGGCCGAGCAGCCTCAAGCACAAGATTCACCAATGCAAAAAAGACCATTGCAGCGCATACTGGCGCTCTCGCAAATGGTGTGGCGGCGCATTGAAAACATCGTGTTTGGCATTGTGCTGACGCTCATCATGTTGTACTTGGTTTTGCAAATGCCCGCAGTGCAAAATTGGCTGGTGCGCAAGGTGGCGGCCTACCTTTCTTCCGAGTTGAACACCACCGTACAGGTGCGCAATATCAACATCAGTTTTTTTGACAATTTGGTACTGGAAGGATTCTATGTGCAGGATTTGAAAGGCGACACCCTCCTCTACGCCGGCGAACTGACCGCGGGGCTGAATACCAATGTTTTTACCTTGTTCAGCAACAAATTGGAATTCAACGAGATAAGCCTTACCAAGGCGCGGTTCAACATTCGCAGAAAAACGGGAGAATACCACAACAACCTGCAATTCATCCTTGACTATTTTGACTCCGAGCCTAAAACGCCGCCCAAAAAGCCCGCGCCTTTTCGGGTTCGCATTCAAAATTTGCATTTGAGCGACGTAGAGTTTTTACAGGACGACGAAGTGCGAGGGCAACGAATGCATTTCAAACTGCCATCCGCCACCATTCGGGTCAACAATCTTGATTTGCCATCAAAAATCGTGGACGTTCGCTCGGCCGATATCAACGGGCTGTCCTTTGCGCTGGAAGAAAGCCCCTCGAGACCATTGCCCGAACGAGCCGTCCCTGTCGCGCAAGCCATAGCATCCGCTATTGACACCATCGAAAATGCACAACCCAAGAGACCATTGCGATTCTCCATCAGTCGCTTTTCGCTCGCAGACGGGCGGTTTTCCTTGGATAAGTACGATGCGGTGCCAGATTACGTCCTGAGGCAGGATGTGATAGACTACGAACACATAAGAGTGCGAGATATCAGCCTCCAGGCAGATAGCATTGTTTTCGACGACGACTTGGTGTTTCGCGGCATTCTCAAAAACTTGTCCGCCAAAGAAAAATCGGGTTTCCACCTAAGCCATGTGGAAGCAGAGAGGGTAGTGGTCTGCGACACATTGGTCGGGCTTTACAACGCAACCTTGCAAACCCCGGGCACCTCTTTGGGCGACACTATCGCGCTCCACTACAACACCTACCGGGATTTTATAAGATTTCCCGATAAAGTGCGGCTCGACATACAGTTGGACAAAGGCTCCAAACTGCGCATTGGGGATATTTCTTATTTTAGTGAGGCTGTGGCCAACAACCCGTTTTTTATTCAAAACGCGGAGGAAGTGGCTGAAATATCGGGCTTCATCTACGACAAGGTGAACAACCTGAAAGGCCGCGAATTGGACATTAAATTGGATGCTCGAACCTACATGAAGGGCAAATTCGACGGGAACAACCTGACGGGCAGCGACCCCGGCCCACAGATTATTAGCCTGAAATTTGAAACCCTGCGCTCCGATTTCACCACCATCACTCGTATCATACCGGGCTTCTCCGCGCCAGACTATTTTTATCGGCTCGGCCAAATAGGGTTCAGTGGCCACTATGACAACTTTTATGGCCACGACCACATCCTCGAAGGCAAACTGCTCACAGATCTCGGTGAAGGAGTAGTTGACCTGAAACTCGACCTTTCGGCAGGCCGTGACAACGCCGTTTACTCAGGCCATATCAACATGGCCAATTTTGACCTCGCCACTTGGACAGACAACCCCGACTTTGGCCCAACGAGTTTCGACATCCGCATCAAAGAACCTTCTCGTGGCCTAACCCTCAAAACTTTGGATGCGAGCGTGATAGGGAAGGTGGATTCCGTGCGCTTCCGAAATTACAACTACCAGAATATCAGCCTGAACGGCAATTTCAAGGAATATGTGTTCAAAGGCGACCTCGGCGTGAACGACGACAATATCCGTTTTGACCTGAAAGGAAACATCAACCTGCGCGACTCGGTGCCCCTGTTCGACTTTAGCGCCAAACTTTCCCGCCTCGACCTCGGCGCCCTCAACCTTCTCGACGAAGACTGGGTGCTTTCCGCCGATATTGAACGTATTTACTTGAAAGCAAGGCGTATAGAAGACGTGGTAGGCGAAATCGAGTTGAGCGATTTTATGATTCTGCAAGACAGGGAGCAAACCCATCGCATGGACGACTTGCGATTTGCGTCGGGCTACCGCCCCGACGGCACTCGCTTTTTCTCCATTCGCTCCGATATATTGGACGGGGACATGAACGGCTACTTCGATATGCCGACCATGCCCAACACCTTGGGGCAGTTGTTTGCGCGCCAACACCCAGCTTTTGCTGAGCGGATAGGGTTGTTGCCTGATAGCACGGTGCTTGCCGACAACTTCACAATGTGGCTTCAAGTCAAAGACACTAAGGGCTTTACGCGGTTATTCTCCGACGACCTCGACACATTGCGTGGTGTACGCGCCACCGCATCTGTGGAGGCAAGAAAAGGATTGACAAACATGCTGCTGACCGCTCCTTCCATCAAATACGGCGGTGTCCGGGTGCAAGACCTTTATTTCAAATGGACGGGCGAGCCTGACACCTCTTTCTATAACCTCCGCATCCCAACCACCACCTTGTCAGGCAAATACGAGTTGCCGCCACTCCGGCTCGACGGCTTCATGACCGATGAGGACTTGGCGTTCAACTTTGATGCAAAAGATAGCAGCGCCATTGTGGAAAGTATTCACCTCAACGGGTTGCTCAACATAGTGGACTCGCTTTGGCAACTCAAATTCAATGCGTCCGAGATTGCATTGTTCAACACGTCCTGGTACATGGACGACAATAACTACATTCGTTTTGGCAAGGATGTGTTCGAGCCATACAACTTTGATTTGATGAGCGGCAATCTGCGCTTGAGTGTGGAAAAGCACAACGAAGGGCGAGGCCTCCGGCTCAGCATGGCCAATTTCGATATCAAGTTTGTCAATGATTTCATCAACGACACCACCTTGAACATCAAGGGCAGGATAGCCGGGTTCGATGTCACTATAAAAGAATTGTACCAACTGCAGGACATTGAGGCCAACATTGATATTGACGAGCTTTTCGTAAAGGAAAAATCCTACAGCAGTTTCTATGGGTTTGTGAGAATGCCCCATATAAAAGCGCCGCTTCAATGGCGGTTTGTGACACAAAAAGGCATCGAACAGCCCACCTTGCGTTTTTTGGGCACATGGCTGCCACCGGGCAACGAGCCACAAACAATCGAGTTCTTGCAACAACGCATTGACATCGTTCCCGGCGAAGTTAGGGCAAGAGTGGTGGCAGACAGTTTCCAATTGGCCATACTCGAGACCATTGTTCCCGGCATATCAAAAACGGCGGGCAGGTTCAATGCCGATGCCACACTTTTTGGCACTTTTGACCAAATTGGCGTGCGGGGCAATGCAAAAATCCTAAACGGCCAATTTCAGATGGATTATTTAGGCTCATTGTTCCACATCAAAAATCAGCAAGTAAACCTGACGGAATACAGAATATGGGCCGACAGCGTGGAGATATGGGATGCCACAGAAAAAAACATGGCCATCGTGAACGGCGGGCTTATCCACAACCATTTTCACGATTGGTCAGTCGCATGCGAAGTCGCTTCCATCAACAATAATTTTTTGATACTCAATACCTTGCCAGGCGACAACGCACTCTATTACGGGCAGGGAATCGGAAAATTCAAGGCCGTATTTAGCGGCTCGTTTGTGCGAACAAACATCGTGGTGGATGCCACGACCGGGAAGGATACACGACTATACATCCCCATCACTTCGGCAAGCGATGCACAAGGAGCGAATTTTATCAACTACAAACCCAAGCGCCAAGCAGAAGACACCGAAAAAGAAACAAAAAATGTCAAATCTAATGATGATGGGCTGAACATCGAAATGAACCTCACCATCACTGAGGATGCCGAGGTTCAGTTGATTTTCGACGAAAAAAGCGGCGACATCATAAAGGGTAGGGGAGAGGGCGACATCACTTTGGTGATGACGCGAGCAGGGGAGTTCAAGATGTACGGCAGTTATCAAATTCGACGGGGAGAATACCTTTTCACTTTGCTCAACTGGGTTAATAAACCCTTCAACGTGTTGAACGGAGGTACCATCAATTGGTATGGCGACCCTTATGGCGCTCAAATCAACCTTGACGCTACTTACGAGGAAAACACATCGCTCTACAACCTGTTGCGAGATGTGATTGAATTGATTCCCAATGCGGCTAACGAAGCGAGCAAAGCCACACGGGTCGTTGTGACGATGCACTTGAAAGGCGATTTGATGAAACCCACCATCAGTTTTGACTTGGATTTCCCCAATATTTCAAGTCAACTCCGGTCGTTGGTGGAAAACAAGGTGCGCCTTTTGCGCCAAGACCAAAACGAACTCAACCGACAGGTATTCGGACTGGTGGTGGTGGGTTCGTTCCTTCCTTCCAACGCGGGCGGCTTCATTCAAAACTCCGATTATCTGGCTTCTGCGTTCAACACCCTCACCCAAGTCTTGAGCAACCAATTATCAAACTATTTGTCTGAATTGGCCATTGAATGGTTTGGGGGGGCGGTTTCGAGCATCGAATTCGACATTGCCTACAATGAGTATCAAAATGCCTTGACCGACCCGGGACAAACGACCCAAGTAGGCCGCGAGTTGCAGTTGCGCCTTACCAGCGGATTTGCCAACGACCGGGTGACGGTCCAATTTGGCTCACAGTTTGGCTTGGGCCAACCCGGCACCGCCGTGCAAGAAGGATTCTTGGGCGAGGATGTCACTGTCGAGATTCAACTCACCGAGAATCGCCAATGGCGCCTCAAGGTGTATCAGCGCACGGAACCGGACATAGCAGGCGGCCAGCGCCGAGCGCGGTACGGATTCGGCATCAGTTTTCGCAAGGACTATGATTCGTTCAGCGACATGATTGCGGGTGCGACCAACTGGTTCAAGAAAAAGAGTTGATTTTTTGTCCAAAATAACTCCTATAATTTATATTATGTTAAATAGAGGCGTAAAAACTTTACACCCCCATTTTCGCGCCATCCGTTACATTTGTGCGCATTTTCAGATAAAAGAATCTGCGCTATCCCTTTGTTGACTGGTTTTCAATGAAAAACTCATACTACGACCTCGTCGCCCAAACCTTCGATTTCCCGCAAGACGGCTTCAGTCTGAAAGACAACCGTCTTCTGTTCAATGAGATTGACATCTATGAACTTATCCGAAAATATGGCACGCCGCTGAAACTCACCTACCTGCCGAAGATTGGCGAAAAAATACAGACTGCCCGAAAGCTCTTCCGCGATGCCATCCAGCGATACAACTACAACGGCAAATACGTCTATTGTTACTGCACCAAAAGCTCGCATTTCGCCTTTGTCCTCAACGAGGTGTTGGAAAACGGCACCCAGTTGGAGACCTCCTCTGCCTTTGATATTGACCTGATATGGCGACTCTACAAGTTGGGGAAAATCAACAAAAGCACGACCATCGTCAACAACGGCTACAAGCCTCGCGCCTACGCCGAAAAAATCGTGCGCCTCATTGAGGAAGGATTCCAGAACGTCATCCCGGTGTGCGACAACGCCAATGAATTGGCCCTGTATGACGAATTGCTCCAAAAGCAGCAAAAATGCAACATAGGTATCCGCATGGCGACCGAGGAAGAGCCGAATTTTGAGTTTTACACCTCGCGGTTGGGCATCCGGCAGAGCGAGGTGGTGCATTTTTATCAGGAAAAAGTGGCATCCAATCCAAAATTTGAACTCAAAATGCTCCACTTTTTTGTGGACATCGGCATCAAGGACACGCTCTACTACTGGACGGAACTCAAAAAAGGCATCAAGACCTACTGCCAACTTCGGAAGGTCTGCCCTACCCTATCGTGCCTGAACATCGGTGGCGGCATGCCCATCCGAAACTCGCTGGGCTTTGAGTACGATTATCCATACATGGTGAACGAAATCGTGCGCCTCATCAAGGAATATTGCGACGATGAAGGGGTGCCGGAGCCTGACATCTACACCGAATTTGGCAAGTACACCGTAGGCGAGAGCGGTGCCACGATTTTCTCAGTCATTGGCAAGAAACAACAAAACGATGCCGAGCAGTGGTATATGCTCGACAACTCTCTCATCAATACCCTACCCGATAGTTGGGGCATCAAGGAGCGATTCATCCTTCTGCCAGTAAACCACTGGGACAAGGAGTATCAAAAGGTGAACATCGGCGGCATCAGCTGCGACAACGCTGATTACTACAACTCCGAGGCGCACATCAACCAAGTCTATCTGCCTGCCTACAATGAGGAAAAGGACGAGCCACTCTACTTGGGTTTTTTCCACACAGGTGCATACCAAGAGGCACTCAGCGGCTACGGCGGGCTAAAACACTGCCTCCTCCCCTCCCCCAAGCATATCCTAATTGACAAAAACTACTACGGCGAGTTCACCGACTGGGAAGTTTTCCAAGAGCAGGATGCCGATTCTATGCTGCGAATTTTGGGGTATGATTCGCCGTATGCGTCGTGAAGGGGGGCCACATATATTTAATGGTTAGGCATCCCCCACTCACTCCCGCACCACCTTCTCCACTACCCTACCCTGCTGGGTGGTCACCGACACAAAATAAAGCCCCCTCCTTTCGGGCAGATGGAGGGGTTGTTGCGCATCGGTTTTGTCCCAGACCAGCCTTCCTGCTGCATCCCAGACCTGCACTCGCTGCACCCGAACACCCGAAGCGGCCTCCACCAGTACCCGACCATCGCGGCTGAGCGTGGGATAAACCTTTACAAGTTCCTGTTTGTCAATGTTTTTTATTGAGACTGGCGACACGAAAACAGAGTCCAGCACCTGCTCGGCCACTAAAATAGGCGAACGGTCTGCTGCATCGAACATCGCCCTAAAGGCATCAATCTCTGGCGAACTGAAGGCAAACATCGGTGCCATCCATTTGGGCGGCAGACTCTGATACCACACACGCGCCGTGACGAACAGCAGCCCCGTGTAACCGTGGGTCGGGATGCGATAATGCACCACATCGGAGCCTTCGTAAAGATTGAAGGTAGGGTCTTGCAGGGCAGCCCCCACGATGCGCGTGGTGTCGTAGGCAGGGTCGCTCAGCGAGAAGCCTTGCGGCACGAGGCGATTGTCTTTCAGGGCAATGTGCGCGCGCTCAAGCACACTCGTGAATTGCCCGTTCACGTCGCCCGGCACTAATTCGTATATTTGGACTTGGCTGGGCTGGTCTATCAGGTCGTGGTGTGGCTCGAAGTTATTGTCTTCGCCGGGCAGGCTGAAGTCGGGGTTCCAGCGCCCCGAATGAAAGACCACCTGGCCGATTTGGTTTTTCACCTCAAACTCTAACCAAGCCCGCCGTGCGGGGTAGCCGGAGGGGAACTTGTGCCCCGCCTTGTTCGCCACTTTAACTTTGAACAGCGCGGAATCGCCCTGCAAGGCACCTGTTTCTATCGAGAGGTCGAGGGTTTGATGCTGCAACATACGCAAAGTGGCGGCGATGGTGCTGTCGAAGTGTTGGGGTTCTGCCGGGATGCCGAGTGCCATGCGGTGTTCCTTCATCAGTTTCAACATGGTCACGTTGGCACCCGCCATTTCGTGCACCGCAAAGGGGAATTTGTTGGTCAAGAACTGGTAATTTGCGGAAATCACCACCGCTTCTTGCAGGTATGGCGCGTGACAGTTTTGGCACGTCACGTTGTCGTGGTCTTTGTCGTATCGGCTGTTGAGCCACTCGTGGTAGGTCGCCTGCTCCACGAAAGTATTGCCCGTATAAGCCCCATTGTTGTTTACTGTTTTGGTGATAAGCGTGTGGCAGCCAGCGCATTGCCCTGCATCGAGAATGTGTTCGCCATAGACGGGTGTGATGCCCACAAACTCCCGCATGGGTGGCTCGAAAATAAACTCGAAAGGCCCATAAGCGACTCGGATATAATTGGTGTCGTAGTTCAACTCGCCCGAGTGCAGGCTACCCAGCAAGGCAGGTGCTTGCGCGTGGCAGGTTTGGCACGTCACGCCGTCCAGACCCAAAGTGTCGGCGTACAAATCGGCAAGCGTATAGAACATTTTATGGTCGCGCAGTTTAGCTTGGTAATGGCCAGCCGGTGCGTGGCAAGAGGTGCATTTGTCTTGCAATTCAAGGCTGTGCGCCGGGTTGGTGAGTATCTCATGGCTCACTTTGGCCCGCCAGAAAGGATCGCGTGCTGCATTGGCCATCATGGAAGAGCGCCAGTCGTCGTAGATGTTCACGTCGGTGCCATCGGAGAGTACCATCGCCTTGCCGTTGGGGTCGTGCCCATGACACCCAGAGCAGAGAGAGGCCGTAGGAAAAAGGATATTCGAGTCAATAGGCACCATCATCCCGTGAGCGGAAGGGTCAGTAAGTGGCGCATCGGCGTTTTTTCTGAAATGTTGTTTGAAAAATGCCATTTCCGCCGCTGTGTGGAAGGCAGGCTCTTGATTTTCGATGGGGAAAAATGCCAACGCACCAGCGACGGCGGGCACAGCGAGGGCAAGTAGTGTTGTTTTTTTCATGCAAGCAAAATTGTGATTACGGCCGCTAAAATAAGGCGAACCTCAAAAGCCCAACGAGACAATCGGGATTTTGCCATTCATGGCGACATGGCTCCCCTTTCGGAGATTGTTGGAGAAGAATGCTCTACATCGCATTGGACTTATCGCGCTGAAAATCAGCCCGTATCAATTTCAAGCACCCTTTTTGCATTTAAAAATGTGCTTTATTTTGATTTTTTAACGGATATTGAAATTATATTCGCACTTCAAACCATTTTATTCACCAAATTTTTGATTTAGATGAAAAAATCACTCTTGTCTGCGTTGCTCCTTTTGGCCTTTTCGTTCACTGGATTCTCCCAAACGGCTTTTGCTGGTGACTGGGTCGGCGAAAGCAAGATGCCCGATGGCCAAGTGGTCAAATTCAAAATGTCCATCAGCGAGGACGGTTATGAAGTTGACATGGGCATGAAAGGGAAGGTTGATGTCGTCGGCAAGCACGTCACCGAGGGCAATCGCGTCACGGTGTGGGATGTCAGTGGCGAGTTCGCCTGCCCCAGCGACCAAAAGGGGGTCTATACCTACGCGCTGGATGGCGACACGCTCACTTTCACCAAAGTGAGTGACCCCTGCGAGGGGCGCGGCAGCGATGATGTGCTGGTTTTGAAGAAAATGTGAGCACAGTGCCTACCAAAAACTAAGACGGAGGGTAGAAGGCGGAAGGTAAAGGGTCGTGAACCTTTTACCTCCACCTTCCGCCCAAGCAACTGCCCCTGCCCAAGCAGTTGCCAGTTCTTTACAAAAACAAAAAACAATCTCGTTAATCATGTGAATCCCTGCCAGAGGGTTGGTAAGTTGTCAAAAATACCGAAAAGAAAACCTGTCGGCCAATTGGGCACATGGCCCAATTTTTTTCTCAAACCTCATCAACTTCATGTAAGTTTGCCGACATGATTTCACCCAAACAGGTGCAAGAGATTCTCGATGCAGTACGCATCGAGGATGTCGTTGGCGAATTCGTCAATCTGCGGCGACGCGGGGTGAACTTGATTGGGCTGTGTCCCTTTCACAGCGAAAAAACACCCTCGTTCAACGTCAACCCCACGCGCAATATCTTCAAATGTTTCGGCTGCGGCAAAGTCGGCGACGCGGTCACTTTCTTGCGCGAGCATGAGAGCCTGACCTACCCGGAGGCACTGCGTTGGTTGGCCAAAAAATACAACATCGAGGTTCGGGAGGTGGAGCGCACGCCCGAGCAGATAGCCGAGCAACAATTGGCTGAATCGCTCTACATCGTCAACGATTTTGCGCTCGAACATTTTCAGCAACAACTTTTTGATACCGACGAGGGTCGGTCGGTGGCATTGGCCTATTTCAAGCAGCGCGGTCTGCGCGAAGAGACCATCCGCACCTTTGGACTTGGCTATGCGCCCGACCAGCGCGACCTGCTCCTGCGACGCGCCAAAGGCGCTGGTCACAACCTTGATTTGCTGAAAAAAAATGGCCTGTGCAGTCAGGATGGCACCCGCGATTTTTTCAGGGCGCGTGTGATGTTCTCCATTCACAACTTGTCGGGGAAAATTGCCGCCTTTGCCGGGCGCACCATGTCGTCCGACAAGACGACACCCAAATATGTGAACAGCCCCGAGACAGAGATTTATGTAAAAAGCAAGACGCTCTACGGCCTTTTTCAAGCCAAAAAAGCCATTCGCCAGCACGACGAATGTCTGCTCACCGAAGGCTACATGGACGTGATATCGCTTCATCAGGCAGGCATCGAAAACGTGGTGGCATCCTCTGGCACCGCCCTCACGGAGGGGCAGCTGCAACTCATCAAACGCAACACCAACAACCTGAAAATCCTGTACGATGGCGACCCCGCAGGCATCAAAGCCGCCTTGCGAGGCCTCGACCTCGCGCTCGAGCAGGATATGAACGTGAAAATCTGTCTGCTACCCGACGGACACGACCCTGACAGTTATGTGCAGCAGTTTGGTGGGGATGCTTTCAAGCAGTATGTAGATGAAAACGCCAAGGATTTTATCCTTTTCAAAACACAGCTGTTGGTGGCGGAAACGCGGGGCGACCCCGTGAAAAAGGCGGCGTTGATAAAAGACATCGTGTCGAGCATCGCCAAAATCCCCGACCCCATCAAGCGCAGCGTTTATCTGAAAGAATGTGCATCGCTGCTTGACGTGGATGAGAAAGCCCTGCACAGCGAGACCAACAAACTGATAACGGCCACGCTCAAAAAACGCGAGGAAAAAGCGGCACGCCAACCGGGCGCTGCCAGCGACTCGCCCGGCCCCGCTGATGGCGACTTCGGTTGGCCTACCGAGATGCCGCCCGGCACGCCCGAAAGCGAGTCGTTTGTCCCGTTGGCCAAAGAAAAGCCACTTGTGCGCGGCGACGAGTTTCAAGAACGTGACATCATCAGGCTATTGGTGCAATACGGCCACCAAATGCTCGACAAGGAAGGGCTGACTGTGGCAGCGTATGTGCTCGCTGACATAGAGGAGTCGCTGGGCGACTTCGACAACCTGCTATATGGCAAAATCGCCGCTGAATGTCACGCGCTATTAGTGGCGGGCCAATCATTCGACCAAAACTACTTTCTCCATCATGCAGAAAAGGAGTTTAGTGACTTGGCCATTGACCTGCTGGCATCTCCGTGGGAACTATCGCCCAACTGGGAGGAAAAATGGAACTACCCGCTGCAAAATCAGGTGATGCCCGACCTGAATTTCGACCTTGACATGCGACAGGCGCTCGACCGATTCAAGCTGCGCAAAATCCAGAAGATGTGCGACCTCAATCTGGGGCGTGTGAAAGCCGCTTCGGACGCAGGCGACATGGAGGCCATGATTCGGTACATGAAAATCCAGCAAAAACTCAACGAGACGCGCAACGAGATTGCCAAACGGGCAGGGACGGTGTTGTGGGCGAAATGAGGCAATACAATTGCCCTCACCGCCGCCTTTGCCCCTCACCCGTGTTTGCGCCTAAGGCCGGAGACCTGTCCGGCATATCAGTGGGCGTTTCGGGCGCCTCAGGCTTTTTGGGCGCCTGTGCTTGGATTTTGTCGGCATTGCCTCTGCCTATCAAGTCTGCCCTTACCATGCGGTCTTGCACGGGCAATCGAGCGGTGGCAATGGTGTCGTTGAGATATTTTTCAATCATCAAGCCCGCGATGGGCGCGGCGTAAGAAGCCCCCCAGCCCGCATTCTCCACATAGACCGCAATAGCGATTTTGGGGTTTTCCTTAGGCGCAAAGGCATAAAAAACCGAGTGGTCTTTGCCATGTGGGTTTTGGCTGGTACCTGTTTTGCCGCACACCTGAATGCCGGGCACCTGGGCGATGCGGGCGGTGCCCCTGTTGACACATTCGGCCATGCCTTCTTGCACTAATTTGAACCATTGCTTGTCAATGTTCACATCATGCCGTTCCACATATTTCTTAGGGATGGGGCCATCCTTGAATTCCTTTGCCAAATGGGGCGTGTACCAGTATCCTCCATTGGCGATGCAAGCCGCGAGATTAGCCATTTGCAAAGTGGTCAACTGAAGTTCTCCCTGCCCGATGCCAACCGACATAATGGTAGGCGAGCGCCAACCGCCGAGTATTTTGGGATATATTTTATCATAGTAAGCAGTGGTTGGGACGTTGCCACCGCTTTCGTTTGGATAGTCAATGCCAAGTTTTACGCCAAGCCCCATCTGCCGACAATAGTCCACGAACATATCCAGCCCTTTATCGGAATTGTAAAACCCGAACTTGTCTATCTCATTGCGAAATTCATTGAAATAGTAAGTGTTGCACGAATAGGCCAATGCGTCCACCACATTGCCAATACGTCCATGACCGTGACACTTATAGAGCCGCCCCGCGTAAAAATAACCGCCACCGCAGCTCATGCCCCTGTTGGGATTCAAAGTGCCCTCTTGCATCCCAACCAATGATACGACGGTCTTGAAAATCGAGCCGGGCGGATACTTGGCCATCACGGTGCGGTCGAAGAACGGCTTGAGCGTGTCGTTGAGCAATTCGCTAAAAATCTTCCCGCGTTCCTGCGTCATGGCCAGCCGGTTAGGATTGTAATAGGGAGCGCTAAGCATACAAAGCACTTGACCCGTGCGAGGCTCAATGGCCACCACGCTGCCGGTCTTGTTTTGCATCAGGAACTCGCCATACTGTTGCAAGTCAATATCAATAGATGAAATGAGGTCGCGCCCCGGCACTGCGGTTGAGTCAAAGTTCCCACCCGCGTATTTCCCCACGATGCGCCCCAAGTTGTTCTTGAGCAACAGGCTATATCCCTTCTTGCCCTTCAAATCATCCTCGTACTGCGATTCAAGGCCCGCCGCGCCGATATAGTCGCCCGATTCGTATTTGGAGATGCCAGTTTCTTTGTTTTTAAACCGCTCGATGTCGCGTGGGTCCACCTCATTGATGTAGCCCAGCACATGGGCACCGGCGTTATATGGATAGCCCCTGATATTGCGCGGCTGCACAAAGAATCCCGAAAATTCATACAGGCATTCCTGCAAGCGAGCATATTGCTCTATGGAAAGTTTTTTCTCAAAAACAAAAGGAACGGAGCGCGAGAATCGCCCACTTTTGAAATCCTTGTCCAAACGGCTCTTGAATCCGGCCTCGTCTATGCCCACCAAGCGGCAAAATTTTTCGACATTGATATTATCGAAATCCACCTGATTGTAAATCACCATGAGGTCGAACATGGCCTCGTTGTTCACGATGAGGCGGCCCTTGCGGTCATAAACCAAACCGCGCGGCGGATAAACGGTGAGTTTTTCAACGGTGGTTCGCTCGGCACGCTGTCGGTAAGTTTCATTGATAAGTTGCAGATATGCAGCCTGTGCCACCAAAGCCACAGCGGCTCCGATAAACACTATTTGAATGTAGCGTTGCTTTAGCGCCCCTATGTTCATGTCGTCAGTTTTTAGGTACAAACATAATGCAATACAGTATCACAAAGGGCATGGTCAGCAGCCAAGATGCAATTGTTTTTACGCTGATGGTTGTGAAGTAAATAATCGAAAATTCGCTGACCGAAAAGTACCAAAACAAATGCGCGGCAAAAAACGCGCCCGACACCTTCAAAAACCATGGCCAGCCAAAATACACTGGTGCAGGAATCGGTTCCTTGCCTGTGTAATCGCCCTTGGGTTCGAAGCCTTTCAAAATAATGAAACGCGCATAACCCGAAAACGCTCCCGCGCTGGCGTGCACACCCGGTGTGGCGTAGAACATATCCACCGCCAAGCCTGCCAGAAAGCCTAAAAGCACCGCCGCGGTGGTGGACAACTGAATCGGCAGTAGCAAAATGAAAAGAGGGTACAGGATGATATTGAAGTACTCGTTAACAGTCAATCCGACCTGATGCAGCAACAAGCCCTGTGTCGCCACCAGTCCCAAAAATCGCCAGATATTCGGAAAAATGCTGTTGCTCATCTTTGTACTTTCTGTTTCAGGCTATCCAATTCGACAGAGAAGATATTGTCCACCACATACACATCGCTGACAGACGACATATCCTGACTAAGGCGCACTTTTATGTCCCAAAAGTATTGGTTCTCCTTGTCTGGTCGCGGGTCGCCCAACACTTTGCCGACAGGGATACCTTTGGGGAAAACATCGGAAAAGCCGCTCGTGACGATTTCGTCGTCCTCCTTCACATCAAAATGTTTGGGCACAAACTTGAGAAATGCGATGGTTGGGTCGCCGCCATCCCATATCAGCGAGCCTAAGGCTTTTTGTTTCTTCAAACTCACGGAGATTTTGGCCTCGCGATGCAATACTGACATCGCTGCGGAGAAATGGCGGTCAACGTGCCTGACTATGCCAACAATCCCGTCGCCCGTCAACACGCCCATATTCGGGCGAAGCCCGTCGTCGCTGCCGCGATTGAGAAAAATCCAGTTGTTGGCACCATCAATGGAATTGCCGATGACCCTTGCTGCTATGTAGCGATACTGCGGGCGCACAATTTTAGAGACAGCCACTGAGTCACCCAATCGAATAGTATCTATCCTAATCGTGATGAAAGAAGTATCTTTTTTAGATATCTCTATTGAGTTTATCAAACTCAACTGTTCGTGCAACTTTGTGTTCTCATCGTGCAATTTTCTATTCTGTTCTTTCAATGATGTATAGTCCGACATCTGTTGTCGCTTATCCAGCACTCTTCCCGTGAAAAGACCCAGAGAGTGGGTGAATATAGCATTTTGCTTCGTGTTCCATTGCACAATGATATAAAACGCAAAGGCCTCCACCAACAAAAGAGTGAGGAAGCCGCCATTGCGGAGAATTAGTCGGAGCAGCTGGCCCATGTAAGGGAGAACAAAACGAAAGGCGAGCGACGAGGAATGGGTGGGCCAGTCCCTCGTCGCTCACCTTTCGTGATTACACACTTTTGCGGTCTATGAGGAATGAGTATTGGTGGGTGTTGCGCAAAGCCATGCCAGTGCCTCGCACCACTGCGCGAAGGGGGTCGTCGGCGATATGTACGGTAAGTTTTGTTTTTTGCTCGAGTCGCTTGTCCAAGCCACGTAGCAATGCGCCACCGCCCGTGAGATACAGCCCGGTCTTGTAAATGTCGGAAGCCAGCTCTGGTGGCGTGGACTCAAGGGCGCGCAACACGGCATCCTCGATTTTGCTCACACTTTTGTCCAATGCGTAGGCAACCTCTTGATAGCTGATTTTTATTTGCTTGGGAATGCCGGTCATCAAGTCACGGCCATTCACTGCATAGTCCGGTGGTGGGTTGTCAATCTCGTGGAGGGCCGAGCCGACGTGTATTTTTATTTGCTCCGCGGTGCGCTCGCCGATGAGGATATTGTGCTCGCGCTTCATGTAGCCCATGATTTCGTTGGTCAGTTCGTCGCCTGCGATGCGGATGCTCTCGTCGCAGACGATGCCCGAAAGGGCAATCACGGCAATTTCGGTGGTGCCGCCGCCGATGTCAATTATCATGTTGCCCACAGGTTCCTCGATGTTCAGGCCAATGCCAAGTGCGGCTGCCATTGGCTCGTGTATGAGGTAGGTCTCCTTGCTGTCCACATGGTCAGCAGAGTCAAACACGGCGCGTTTTTCCACTTCTGTGATGCCGCTGGGTATGCAAATCACCATTTTCAGGTGGCTGAAAAAACTGTTTTTCCGCCCCACCATCTTTATCATGTGTTGAATCATCGCCTCCGCTGCCTGAAAATCGGCAATCACGCCGTCTTTGAGTGGTCGCACGGTCTTGATGTTCTCGTGGGTTTTTTCGTGCATCTGCATCGCCCGGTGGCCGACGGCAATGGTCTCTCCCGTCCGGCGGTTCATTGCCACGATGGAGGGTTCGTCCACAACCACTTGGTCGTCCACCATGATGAGGGTATTTGCGGTTCCTAGGTCAACAGCTAATTCCTGTCTGAAAAACTTAAAGAAGTTCAATGCTTGATTATTTTAAAAAGTGAGGTGTGTATTGGTGTTTATTCCAAAAATCGGGCAAAACTACGCAGATTGTTGAGGATTTTTTGTGAAAATAAAACCCGGAAAAAAATTAACGCGCCACTAATGCACGCATCGTCTCTCACCCGACAGTCACTGTCCAGAAGTCCTGCGGACGAAGGTATTGGTTGGCCACAGATTGCAGTTGTTCGGGAGCGATGTGCCGGATGGTGTGCACGAGCTCGTCGAAAGCATTGCGAGGGAGGCTTTCCGTGATGAGACCGCGCACCACATCGGAGGAGTTGAGCGGCCCGTCGAGACCGTTGAGGAGCATCCCGAGCAAATAATTGCGCACCATGTCCAATTCATCGGAAGGTATGGGCTTCTCGCGCAGTTTTTTCATTTCCGAATAAATCTCCTTTTCCGTCGCAGCGGCCTTGTCGGGGTTCACCTCTGTGGCGATATAGAGGCAACCATCATAGAGATAGGTATCCAGGGTGGAGTAAATGTTGTAGGTGAAGCCTCTTTTTTCTCGAATGTTCATCATCAGGCGCGAGCCAAAGTAGCCGCCAAGCACGGTGTTGAGCACAAACAACCCATTGAAATCAGGATGATGGCGATTGAAGGTGCGGCGACCGATTTTTATCGCCGTCTGGAGGGACCCGGAATGGCTCATCCGTACGGGTTGAGCTGGGGACGACGGAGCGGCTTGCGACAAACCGCGGGCAGGTGTTTTGCCTGTTTTTTTGTTTTGTCCAAAATTGCGGTTTAGGAGCGTCAGCGTCTCGTCGTCCACTCTGCCGCTGGCAAAAAGCGTGAGATTGGAAGGTGTGTACCATGTATCGAAGAACTGCTGCAAATCAGCACGTTGAAGTGCCTCGTAGTCGGAGGGCATAGAATTGTAGCCATAGGGATGCGCCTCCCCAAAAATCAGCTCGGTCACTTTCCGATAAGCCAGCACTTCCACTTTTTCGAGCTCGACCAAGAGTTCCTGAATGCTGGTTCGCTTGAAATTTTCCAGCTCTGATTCGGGGAAGGAAGGCTCTTGAAGCAATTCCGCAAAAACGGGGATGAGCTCGGCAGCGTACTTTTTGAGGGAAAACAGGATGAAATTTGCCGTGTCCAGATTGGTGGGCACACTCAGGGAGCCGCCGTAAAAATCTATGTGCTCGGCAATGTCGGCGCCAGAACGGGTCGAGGTGCCCTCGCGCAGCAGCCGCGAAGTGGCGCGTGCGACCAGCCGTTTGTCTTCCTCGGGGCGCCCAGCTCGAAAAACAGCTTCCAGTTTTAAAATTTCCTGCTCAGGGAAATGGAGCACATAGACGGGTACGCCATTGTCAAGCCGCTCCAAACGCGGGTCGGGCAGCACCAAATTGCTAACCTGATGAATATGCGGAGCGGATTTTCGATTGAGTATCATGCCAAACGGAAGTGATGTTGGGAGCGTCGGGTCTCACTGGTTTAGAGCATCGCGCCACGCTTTTGAGGCGCTGCTAACGCAAACGGGGGGCAAAGGTAGTTTTTTCCATTTTTCCACAAGTTGTTAGTTTTTTCAAATAAAAAGGCAAAAGGTTGCGCATACATTTGCCGCGAATAACTGAGCCTGCACCAACGTCCCTGCACCAACGTCCCTGCGGCAACTCAAAGTGGGCATACCGAGAACCTGCAAAACTTCTTATCCATGAAATTCAGCGTCTCTTCTTCCGAACTCCTCAAGCAACTCCAAATCGCTTCCGGCGCCATTGGCTCCAACCCAGTACTGCCTATTCTGGAAGATTTTTTGTTCAAAATCGAAAATAAAAAACTCACCATCGCCGCCACTGACCTCGAGACGAGCATATCCACTTCCATTGAGGTGCTCGCCGACGACGATTTCTCTGTGGCCGTGCCAGCAAAAATCCTGCTCGATACATTAAAGGCGCTGCCGCAACAGCCCATCACTTTCACGGTGAACGAGGAAAACTGGGGCATCGAAATCACCTCTTCCTACGGAAAGTATAAACTGGCAGGCGAAAACGGTGCGGATTTCCCCAACATCCCGGAACCAGACTCGGTGGAGACGGTAAAAATCAACAGCCAGTATTTGTTGGATGCCATCAACAATACGGTGTTTGCCACTTCGAGCGACGAATTGCGGCCGGCCATGACTGGCGTGTATTTTTCGGTGGAACAAAACAAATTAACCTGTGTGGCAACCGACGCGCACAAACTGGTAAAATTCGCCACACACCATCTTGCAGGCGATGTGAGCACTTCATTCATCGTGCCCAAAAAAGCCCTCAACCTGCTCAAAAACGCCCTCCCCGCCAACGATGGCGTCACGCTCTCGTTCAACAAAGCAAATGCATTTTTCGCATTTGCCGATATCCGCTTGGTGTGCCGACTCATTGATGCGCGTTACCCGGATTACAATGCCGTGATTCCGGTGGAAAACCCCAACATGATGACGGTGAACCGTATGGACCTCCAAAACTCACTCAAGCGCATCGCCATCTACGCCAACAAAACCACCAACCAAGTGGTGTTGGACATCACTGACAAAAGCCTGACCGTCAGTGCCCAAGACTTGGACTTCTCCAATGAAGCCACCGAGCAAATGGCCTGCACCTTTGAAGGCGACCCTATGAAAATCGCTTTCAATGCCAAATTTTTGGTGGAAATGCTGAGCGTGCTTGCTTCTGATGAAGTGAAAATGGAATTTAGCACACCCAGCCGTGCGGGCATTCTTACGCCAGTGGAGGAAGAAAACAAAGACCGCGAGATATTGATGCTCGTGATGCCCGTGATGCTGAACAATTGAGGGAGGATGCCTCACAAGCGATTTTGGTTGGCAGGCTCGACAAGATTTACAGGGCTTTTCCCGAAAAAGGGCGCGAATCCTGCAAATCTTGTCAGTCCTATCAAAATTAGACTTGTCATACAGTCTTCTGTCTCGCCCTACCCTACCCTGCTATTTTGCATCCGTGACACGGAGGTTGCCACGAAATCCGTATTGCCGGGGTCCAACCGAGCAAGGGTGCGGTCGCGTCCCAGCGTGTAGGCAATGGTGCGCACTCCCGGCGGTGCGTACGTCAAGATGAGGTCGCCCAGCACATTGAAAGCGCCCCTCCCTTTGGCGCCTCCCAACCCCGCGTCGTTGTTTGCCGTATAAGTCGAGCAGTCCACCAATTTGCCTTGGTGGTTGACGTAACTTTTTCCCGCGATTACTTGGCAGCCAGACGAGAAATTGTAGCCGCCCAAGCCAGACCAATGAATGTTGATGGTCGTGTTGGGATTGGGGTCAAGCCCCTTCACCACGTCTTCGTCCGTCAGCCGGCGGTCTTTGTTTTGGTCGCGGAACACAAGCACCCCCTTCGTGGCAGGGCGCATGGCGCGTTGTATTTTCAATGGGTCGTTGATGTGATGCCAGCCGAATTGGTAGGCGTGTTGGCCCTCCACCAAAAAAGGAATGTCCGAGCGTTTGGCCAAATTGGGGTTTGGGTCGGTTGAGCCCCAAAACTTGAACATCATGCCATTGATAAGCAGGATGAACAAGTCGTCGTTGAGCCGCTTTTCGTCGCCGATAAACTCGTTGGACCGCAACCCAATCAGGTGAATGGTATCTGGAGAAGTGTCCCAATCAGCCACTTTTCGCGTGTCTGTGGGTTTGTTATATCTGTTGACCAAGTCCGCGATAGGGTTTTCCTCATTAAGGAAGTTTTCCTTTGCCCGCCTCAATATCTCTATCCAACGGCTGAACTCCGGGCTTGGCTTGCGGGCGCTCGCCCTCCCCCATTCGCACACGAAGGCATCCGTGCCAGCTTTTTCCTTTTTCCATTGCTCGACATATTTCATCGTGTTTGGCCCCACTACCCCGTCTGGCGCGCCGATAGCCGCGATTCCTTCCACCGTGCGCAAGTATTCCTGAAAAAGCCGCACGGCGGATTGGGTGGCATACCCAAAAACGCCATCCACGTTGGCCTTGGGCATGAACCCCGTGTCTTTCAAAAACTGTTGCAATTCCTTGACCCTCGAGCCCTGTGTCTCCAATTGGGTGAAGCCCCGCCACCCCGACTCGTCGCGGAACTCGAGTTTGGGTTTGAGTTTTTCTCCAAAAGTGTCGTGATAAATAGACAGGAATTGGGCCTTGTTGGCAGGAATGGCGCCGCTGTCGCATACGCCGAGTCTGAGTGAGCTCATGGTTGAAGTTTTTTTGAAAAAAAAATGGTTTTCAGACAGATATTTTATTGTTCGGCAAATGAACGGAATTTTATTGTTTCGACCATGCCTTTTCTAAAAATCGCAGCCAATTGCCATGCATGACATTTGCAATGTCCTTTTCCATAAATCCGCGTTGGTGCAGCAAATAGGGTATTTTCTGCAAATCAGCAATCGTCTCCAAGTCGGAAGGGCATTGTTCCGTGCCAAACGCGCCGTCCAAGTCCGAGCCAATGCCAACATGCAAAGCGTTGCCCGCCAGTTGGCAAACATGGTCGAGATGAGCCAGTGCCTTTTCCAAGTTGCACCCCATCGAACTGGGGGTGGATTGGCCGCGCACCCAGCCGGGCACAATCATCCAAGCATCGAGCGCCAAGCCCACAACCGCCTCTCTTTCAATCAAAACCTTGAGTTGCTCGTCGCTGAATTGGCGGTTGTGCGGCACGAGGCTCCTGCAATTTTGATGACTCGCCCACAAGTTTCCGTTGAAGTGTTTGATGGCCTGCCAAAAAGCATCGTCGCACAAATGAGTCACATCGAGAATGATGCCCAGCCGCTCCATCTCATCGAGCAGAGCAAGCCCCGCCGCCCCCATTTCGCCCGTCGAATCCGTACCGTTGGCATAGCGCCCCGGGCCATAGTGCGCTGGCCCAACCGTACGAAGACCGTATTCGTAAGCGCGTTCGAGATGCTTCAAAGTCACGAGCGAATCGGCGCCTTCGAGACTGAGCATGAAGCCCACGGGTTTTTTCACAAGACTTTTTTCATCATCCCAATTCGCTAAATGAGACTTCAACGACGGCAAATCTTTCACCCAAAACATCTCGCCTTGGCGTTCCATTTCTTGATACCAAGCGAGTTGCGCCTGCGTGTGCGCCCAAGCCTGTTCGGGCGAATGCCAACCCGGCAAGGAATTTTCCGGCGCAACATAACGAGCGATTTGTGTGGCGACCACGAAGCCGATGTTCCCTTTTCTCAATTCTTCAAAAGAAACCGTCGCCTTTCCCCGGTCGGGCTTATCGGTCATGCCCTGCTCCCGTGCACGAATGGCCGAAATGGGCTGCCGCAAGTCGCGGTTCCACTCCATCGCGTTCATGGCAAGGTCAAGATGAGCGTCTATGGTGAACATGGGCGATTGATTTGATTTTTTCATTGGTCCGATTCCTTCGACATCCTGCAAATCATGTGAATCTTGTCAAACACCAATTTTCCTGTCTCGCGCTATATTTTTCCACTCGCCCGTCAGTCTGCCGTTCTCCACCGCAAACACCTTTTCATACAGGGCAACAGTGGGGCATACATGGTAAGGCAAGGCGTACAACACCTCCCCGACTTCATGCGTGTGGCCTTCCGGCGCTTCCAACACCAAATGCTCCTCGCTTTGCCCGACAGGTGCCAAGTCGTTTGCATTCAGGAAAAAGAGGCGTTTGTCGAGGTCGTTCTCCGCAGCAACGGACTTGTGGCCGAGGTCGGTACAAACGCGCGTTTTTTGAGGCAAGGAAACGACCCTTGTGACAAGCACGGCGGCAGGCAAAAAATCTTGCTCCGGGCAAGTGTCCCAGTAGCCTTTGTCCCAGTAAACAAAAGTGCCGGGGCTGCACTCCACGTCGGGTCGTTTGGCGTGAATGGGGAAAGTCGGCGAGCCACCCGCAACAATCGTGGGGGTGGGCAACCCCGCATTTTCCAATTCGGATTTTATTTTTTCAACAACAGAAAACGCCTCGTTGCAAGCGGCAGTTCGAGCAGCAAAATCTGCCTGGCGAATGTGCCCGTCGTAGGCTTGCAAACCTACTGGCTTGATGCTCGGCAAAGCAGCACAAGCCATGTAAAGATGAATCGCCGCTTCCTCGCCCGCGATGCCCGTGCGGTTCATACCGATATTCAGGTCAATAAAAACCGGTACAATCAATTCATTTTCAGCAAAAACCGCCGATTGCTCTGCCGCTGCCACGAGGTTGTCCACAAGGCAGGAGAACCTCGTAGTCGGGTACTTCTTAAACAGCTCGACAAACCTTCTCAACTTCGGGCCGAGCGGCTGGTAAGCGAGCAAAACATCTTCGGCACCACACACACCCAGCATTTCGGCCTCAGCGATGGTCGCGCATTTGAATTTCCGGATGCCCGCTTCTAGCATCAACCGGGTCGCGTCGGGCGATTTGTTGGTCTTGACATGAGGGCGCAAACGCGCCACGTCGCCGCTCATTCGAATGGCCGTTTGGATATTGGCTCGCACCTTGTCGGGGAAAACGACAAGCGCGGGAGAGTCCAATTGTTCGATGTCAGAGATTTGATACCAAGCCATAATTCACAGTAACGCCAACTTTCAGTTGGCGGGAACACGACGCAGTAACGCCAACTTTCAGTTGGCGAGAACACGACGCAGTAACGCCAACTTTCAGTTGGCGGGAACACGACGCGCCAACTAAAAGTTGGCGTTACTTGAGTTCAAAAATCGCCTCGATTTCCACCGCCACATTGCCGGGCAAAGACCCCATGCCCACCGCACTGCGCACGCCTTTGCCGTTGTCTTCACCCCAAAGTTGCACGAACAGTTCGCTGCAACCGTTTATGACAACGGGGTGTTTTTCGTATTCCGGTGTGGCATTCACCATTCCAAGTATTTTGACCACGCGCTTCACTTTGTCCAAGTCGCCGAGGTGTTTTTTGATGGATACAAGCATGGCAAGCCCGCATTGCCGCGCGGCGATTTGTCCCTGCGCCTCCTCCAAATCCCTCCCCAATTTGCCCGTTATGTAAGAACCATCATTGTTGACGGAGATATGACCGGAGACGTAGAGCAGTTTGCCGACTTCGAGACAACTTTTGTAAATACCTTTGGAGGCGGGAAGAGTCGGAAGCGACAAACCGAGTTCGGCGAGTTTATCTTCTATCATTCGTTTTGTTGATTGTCCGCCGGAATAGCATTCCGACGATGTATTAGAAGGGCATCAAAATGGGCATCTGACAAATCCTGACGAATCAAGGTATATACCTCGCACCGCCAAGTTTTGGGCACGACCCAAGGCGCAATCTGGTAAAAATCAAGAACATCAATCATGGGCATCTGACAAATCCCATAGAATCAGGGTATAAAATGCTCACAGCAATCGTATTAGCCGCCGGAATGTCGCGGCGAATGGAAGGCGAAAATAAACTGCTGCTGCCATTCGGCGACAAAACAATGTTGGAAACCACGCTCGACCACATTCTCGCTGCAAGGCTGGAGGATATTGTAGTCGTTTTGGGACACGACGGCACACGCATCCAAGCCACTCTGGGCGACAGGCCAGTAAAGATGGTTTACAATCCCGACCACCCAACGGGCATGACCTCTTCCATTCAAGCAGGTATTCGAGCCGCGTTGCCAGACGCGGCTGGCTTTATGATTTGTTTGTCGGATATGCCGCTTATTACCTCAACGATATACAGCCAATTAGCAAAGATTTTTTTTGAAGAAGCCCGAAGGGAGCCGCGAATTATCGTCCAGCCTGTCTTTGAAGGCACGCCGGGCAACCCTGTTATCTTTTCTGCCGTTTTTAAAAATGAAATTTTGGCGCTCGAACACCCTGAAGGCTGCAAACCCATAGTGCAAATGAACCGGGAATTCGTGGTGCGCGTCCCCGTTTCGAGCGATTCGATTCTGAGGGATGCCGACACAGCGGCAGATTTTGAGGTGCTGAAAAATAGAATTTAGGAGATAAAAGGCCACAAGACGCTTCAAAGCATACCTTGATTCGTTAGGATTTGTCAGTTCACCATCATTGCTCTCCCTGATTTCGGGCAGATTGCACTTTTAGCCGTGCCCCAAACTTGATAGCGCTCAAGTTGTTTTTCTGACAAATAAGGGCAAACTTAATTTGCCCCATCCTTCAAAAAACTTTACCTTTCGCCACTTTTAAGTCAAAATTCTGTCGAACATGGCAACTTACACACTCAACATCAATGGCCGTGAATATCGCGCTGACGTGGCGCCCGACACTCCCCTGCTGTGGGTATTGCGCGACCACCTCGGTCTCGTTGGCACCAAATACGGTTGCGGCATCGCGGCGTGTGGCGCTTGCACCGTCCATCTCGACGGCGCGGCAGTCCGTTCCTGTGTCTTGCCGGTCTCTTCCGTCGAATCGGCCAAAGTCACCACCATCGAAGGACTTTCCGAAAAAGGCGACCACCCCGTTCAGCGCGCTTGGGACGAAGTGGATGTGCCCCAATGCGGCTACTGCCAAGCGGGCCAAATTATGTCTGCTGCCGCTCTGCTCCGCCGCAACCCCAACCCCAATGACGAAGAAATAGAGCTGGCCATGCTCGGCAACCTCTGCCGATGCGGCGCTTACCATCGCATACGCGATGCGGTGAAGTTGGCCGCGAAGAAAATTTGAGCAGATTTAACCGATTCTTCGAATGATTCGTTTATTTCGATTCAATTTGCAAACAACTTCTCGCAACAATAGAAAAAACCAGCCTACTCGAGCCAATCGACTCAATCGAATAATCGAGACAATCGAACCAATCATTAAATTTTTCAGGCTATGCAATCCTCCTCCACAACATACAGCCGCCGCGATTTCCTCAAAAACTCAGCCCTCATCGGCGGCGGGCTATTCCTCGGATTCGACCTGCTGGGCGCAGGCAAATTCAACGCAGCGGTGGCCAACCCCGCGCTCGAAGGCGCGTTCGATTTCAACGCATATCTTTCCATCAACAGCGACGGCACGGCGACCATTTTTTCGCCCAACCCAGAAGTCGGCCAAGGGGTCAAGACCTCTTTCCCGATGACGGTGGCCGAAGAGTTGGACTTCGACTGGACGAAAGTAAAAGTGGTGCAGGCGCCCTTGGACACCATCAAATTCGACCGCCAAGTGGCAGGAGGCAGCTACTCTACCCCACACTCTTGGATGCGGCTGCGCCAAGCTGGCGCCACCGCCCGCCGAATGCTCATGGAAGCTGCTGCCAACCGCTGGGGCGTGGATACCCATACCTTGACAACCGACAATGGCGTGGTGCGACACGTCAGCGGCAAACAAGCGACTTACGGAGAATTGGCCGCCGATGCCGCCCAACTCACGCCGCCGACCGACGTGCCACTTAAGGAGCGCAAAGATTTCAAAATCATCGGCACTTTCGTCAGGGGTGTTGACAACCACGAGATTATCACGGGCAAACCCCTCTTCGGCATGGATTTCTACCGCGAGGGAATGTTGCACGCTATGGTGCAGCACCCACCCGCATTTGGGTTGCAACTCAAATCTTTCGACGGCGCGGCAGCCAAGGCCATGCCCGGCATCGTGGACGTGGTTTCTTTCAAAAACAATGTGGCCGTCGTGGGTAGGTCCACTTGGGAAGTGATGAAAGCCCGCGAAGTGCTCAAAGCGGAATATGAGCCAGCCGCTGCATTGGAAAGCAGCGCCGACCACGACCGTATATTCAAGCAATTGATGGCAAAAGGCGAGGCCCAAACGCGCCGCAAGGACGGCGATACTGCTGCTGCCTTCGCCGCCGCTGCCAAAATCGTCGAGGCAGAATACCAATGCCCCTTCCTCTCCCACGCCCCGATGGAGCCGATGAACTTCTTCGCCGATGTGCGTCCCGACAAAGTGGAACTCATCGGCCCTACACAGGTGCCCGCTTCCACCCGCACACAAGTCGCCAAACTATTGGACATACCCGAAGAAAAAGTAACGGTGGAAATGACACGCATGGGCGGCGGTTTTGGGCGGCGGCTACGCCCCGACTTCGCGCTGGAAGCCGCAGAAATTTCCAACATCATCAAAGCGCCCGTGAAAGTCATCTGGACCCGCGAAGACGACATGACGGGCGGCATCTACCGGCCAGCGGCGCGCTATCGCTTCCGTGCGGCTTTGGATAAAGCAGGCAACATCACTGGATACGAGCTACGAGGCGTGGGCATCAACACTGGCAACCCCGTACGGGAACACAACTTCCCGGCGGGCGCGGTGCCCAATGTGCTCATCGAATCGGTGGAGCACAGCTCACCCATCACCACAGGCCCCTGGCGTGCGCCCATTACCAATTTCCTCGCGGGCGCGGAGCAGACTTTCCTCGACGAAGTGGCCGAAGCGGCCGGGAAAGACCCCGTGACCATGCGGCTCGAACTGTTCCGGCAAGCCAAGCCACCACTCAACAATGAGGGCAGGCCGACCTACGACCCGGAACGGTTCATCAAGACCATCGAGCTGGCTGCCGAAAAATCAGGCTGGTTCAAAAAGCGGAAAAAAGGCGTTTCACTGGGCTTCAGCATCTATTACTCCCACTTGTCGTATGTGGCGCAGGTAGCCGAAGTAGTGAAGCGAAAAGGCAAATTCACCCTGCAAAAAGTCTATTGCGCGGTGGACTGCGGCATCGTGGTGAACATGAGCGGTGCGCTCAACCAAGTGGTGGGAAGCGTGGTGGACGGCCTCGGACACGCGATGTACGGGCAAATCACTTTCAAAAACGGCGAGCCGGAGCAAAAGAATTTCAACACTTACCGCCTGATTCGCATCCACGAAATCCCCGAAGTGGAAGTCCATTTTGTGGACAACGGCATTGACCCGACGGGCCTCGGCGAGCCTGCATTGCCCCCGCTCAGCGGCGCGGTGGCGAATGCTTTTTACAAAGCGATGGGCAAACGATTCAGAAACCAACCGTTTGTAAATGAAGCAGATGGAGTGATGGAGGGGGTGTTGTGAGCACTTTGCGCACGTTTGCGATACTTTTAAAAGTATTGCAAACGTGTTTTTATAGTCAACGCAAATCAGCCCCGTCCGCTTCACTTGGCTGGACAAGCCCCTGAATACAGGGTCTGACAAGGTGGTTTTGAACGAACGGCGCTCGCAATCCTCTGAAAATCATACAAATCATCAAGGAAATCCCTGCCTTGCCAACGGGCAGATTCAAATCCTCTTTAATCTGGGTATATCTAAAAACGAAAGTTATGAGAAATCAACTTCTATTGTTTGCGTGCTTGCTCGCTTTCACAGCGGTTTCACAAACAGCGAAAAAAAGCGCTGTCGAATGTTTGAATGGCATTCAATTCGGAGCAATCGGTGAGGCCAACATGATTTCCTTGCAGTTTAACCGCACATTCCCAATGAAGGAAAAAACATTTTGGGATGCCAAATTAGGGCTTGGATTGCCTTGGAGAGGGCTTCAAACCGGAGACAATAAGGACAATACTGGCATCGGCGTACCACACTCTTTTTCATTCAATTATGGGTTTCGGCACTGCCTTGAAGTGGGCATTGTGGGCAATTTTTCCAATGTGAAGGGAGACAATTCTTACAATGCCTTGCCGCTGTTGGGGTATAAATTCAGGGCAATTCGTTCTCGCATTTCATTCAGGCTTTTTATCCATCCTTTTGCAATTGACAATGTTCCTGACGAAACAACCTTCATGCCCTTTGGGGGAAGCATTGGTTTTGGGTTTTAAGTGACTGCCATTCAGCCAGCATTTTAAAATCGGTAGCGATGAACCGGAAACGCTTCGCCAGCCCGGAAAACATCTCTTTCCACAGGTAGCTCTAAAAAACCGTCGGCATCGCTGAGATTGGCGAGGTCGCCAGAGCCGTGCCCCGGTGAAGGTTGCGCCCGCATCAAGCCGTCGTTTGACCAAGTCAGCCGGACAGGCAGAAAATAAGTCAGTGCGGGTTTGAACGAAACTGCTTCATTCAGAGCAGCCATTTCGGGATGGCGCAGCGATTCGCCCATGCTTTTGCGCAAAAACGGCAACAAATAGCGACAAGCACACAAAAACGCCGAAACGGGATTGCCTGGCAAGGCAAAAATGACCGCGCGCCCGGTTATCCGTCCGAACCAAAAAGGCTTGCCGGGTCGCTGCGACACCTTGTGGAAGCACTTTTCTACACCAAGTGCATTGAGTACCTGAGGCACGAAGTCGAACTTGCCTTCCGAGACCGCGCCACTTAGAACGACAATTTCAAATTCGCGCAAAATCTTTTCCAGTCCTCTCGCAATCCCCCCCCTATCGTCGGGGAAATGAAAAATTTGACTCTCCATTTTGAACTCACATTCCAACAACGCACGCAAAGCGAACACGTTGGACGAGCGAATCTGGTGTGGCAAAGGTATTTGGCCGACATCCACCAACTCGTCGCCGGTGGACACGATGGCCGTTCGGGGAAGGCGCGCCACTCGAAGTTTTGTTTTCCCAACAGTGGCAGCAACGGCGATCTCCGCAGGGCCTATTTTTTGTCCCTTTTGAACAATCAATGCGCCAGCCTGCCTATCAATTCCCTGAAAGTGAATGTTTTGCCGAGGAAAGACTGTCTCGCATAAAACGGCCGCTATTCCATTTTCAATTCGCAAATCTTCATAGCGAACAACCGTGTCGGCACCATCGGGAAGCATCGCGCCCGTCATGACTTCTAAACAGTTGGCGAGGTCTTCCAACGTCATGCGAGGCGCTCCTGCCGCCTGAATGCCCTCGATGGCGAATTGCCGCCGGCCCTCATCCCATTCCGCATGGCAAATGGCGATGCCGTCCATCGTCACGCGGTCGAACGGCGGAAAATCGCGGTCGGCCACGAGGTCTTCAGCCAAAACCCGCCCCAAGGAACTTGTCAGCTCCACCTCTTCCGAGGCAGGCAAGAAGACATTTTGCAAAATGATTTTTTCCGCTTCGGCGACGCTGAGCATGGCGTTGATATTTGAAAGAGGGCAAGGCCGTTTTAAATGATAACCCCGCGAATGTGACGCTTTTTGCAGACTTTTGTTTTCAAAACTTTGTCATCCATGTCCGCCCTTACCCATCTCGACTGGTAAATGAGCGTTTAGGGGCAATCAGAAATTGATTTTCGAGAATGAAACATCAAAAACACAGCAAACTCGCCAAGCCTGCGCTCGGTCAATGGGCGCGAGCGGAATGGGCCATTCTCGGAACGACGTGCGGCAATATCCAATCGCTGGCAAAGGAAGTATGTGCACATTTGTCGCCGCGCTGGAAGGTGGGATATGTGGATGCCGACCACAAAGAAGCAAATGAGGGTGAACAAAACTTGCCCTTCTCGCTTGGCTGGACCGATAAAATCGGCTTTCACCGCCTCGACTTTTTGCAAACGCCCAACTTGTGGGAGCAACGCGCCTTGATGAACGAATTGGACATGGTGTTGGCAAACGGCAACCACTTTGAAGCTGCCCGACAAATCTTGGCGCTCGACCGCCGGAAATTCGACAGCCTGACGCGCAAATTAGAGCGCCTGACGCAAGTGGATTTGTTGTTGACAAAAAGCAGCGACGCGCATTTCGTGATGCCAGCCGAAATGCCGGAATTTCTAAAAAATCATTTGCCTGATTGGGCAAGTATTCCCGTGCTCGACATAGACGCTGCCAATCGCATCGCTTTTTTTTTAGAAAAAAACATCGGGGTTCCCGCGATAAGGGCATTAGTCCTCGCGGGTGGGAAAAGTACCCGAATGGGGCAGGATAAATTCGCCATTGCTTATCACGAGCAGCCGCACTGGCAGTTTTTGAAAAATTTATTGAGCAAAAATGGTCTCGATGTTTACATCTCCTGTCGGGTAGAGCAGGCCGAGTATTTTGCAGGAGAAAAAGTCATAACCGACTCATTTGCAGACTTAGGACCGATGGGCGCTATCCTCTCTGCTTTTCGCCACGACCCTGACGCAGCGTGGCTGGTGTTGGCCTGCGACCTGCCTTTGTTCGACGAAGCGACACTCCAATTTCTACTTTCCAATCGCAATTCGTCGGCTGTGGCGACGGCCTTTCGCCAACCGTCTGACGAGGCGGGATTTCCCGAGCCTTTGGTCGCTCTATGGGAGCCGAAAAGTTATGCGCGCCTGCTCCTGTTCCTCGCGCAGGGAGTGAGTTGCCCGCGCAAAGTGCTGATAAATTCTTTCATCCACCTACTCGACGCGCCCTCGCCCGAATCTTTGACAAACGCCAACACGCCGGAAGAAAGGGATGCGATTTTGGGAAGGTAGAGCAGGGCCGCAACATTCTCCTCAGCCGCGCAAAATTCTTTTTCCAGACCCAAACACGCACTACATTTGACCCCGAATGTTAACACCTTGTCGTCAACAAATTCACCGTTAAGATGCCTACCTCCGCTGCTGCCACAACGCCCACTACCAAAGACAAAACCTCTCCCGGCTACCTGAAATACGAGCTCAAAAGCTACGAAAAAATGCCCGTGAAAATCTGGGACGATGCCATTGATGCCGCCCGCTCGGTAGCCCGCTCCATCGAATTGGCCATCCGGCAGCGCCAGCAGGAAGGCGAAAAAATCGTGTTGGGGCTGGCTACCGGTAGCACCCCCATCAAAGTGTATGAAGAATTGGTGCGGCTGCACAAGGAGGAAGGGCTTAGTTTTCAGAATGTGGTCACGTTCAATCTCGACGAGTATTACCCCATGCCCAAAGAGGCGCAACAGAGCTACTGGCGCTTCATGCACGAGTATCTTTTCGACCATGTGGACATCAAGCCGGAAAACATTCACGTCCCCGACGGCACTTTGCCTATGGAGCAAGTGGCGACATATTGCGAACGCTACGAAAAGTTGATAGACCTCGCCGGAGGCATTGATATCCAATTGCTTGGCATTGGCCGCACAGGACATATCGGCTTCAACGAGCCGGGCGCTTGGGAAACATCGCCGACCCGCATGGTACGACTCGACCACCTCACGCGCCACGATGCCATCAAGGATTTTCAGAGCGAGGATGATGTGCCATACCGCGCCATCACGATGGGCGTGGGCAGCATATTCAAGGCTCGCACGGTCTATCTGATGGCTTGGGGACCTCACAAGGCCAGCATCATCCAACAAGCCATCGAGGGCGACATCAGCAATTCGGTGCCCGCCTCGTTTTTGCAAAAACACCCCAACGTGAAGGTGATTTTGGACAAAAGTGCAGCAAGCGACCTGACCAAAATGAAGTCTCCATGGCTGGCTGGTATCTGCAATTGGACGGACGATTTGATTTGCAAAGCAGTCGTCTGGCTCTCACAACAGACTGGCAAGCCCATCCTGAAACTCACCGATGAAGACTACAACGAACACGGTCTCAGCGAGTTGATTATAGAGGAGGCCAAACCTTATGAACTGAATATACGCATTTTCAACCGCCTGCAACGCACCATTACGGGGTGGCCCGGCGGCAAGCCCAACGCCGACGACAGCAACCGCCCCGAACGAGCCAAACCTGCCCAAAAGCGAGTCATCATCTTCAGCCCCCACCCCGACGACGACGTGATTTCGATGGGCGGCACCTTTCAGCGTCTGGTGGACCAAGGACATGAGGTGCATGTGGCATATCAGACTTCCGGCAACATTGCGGTGCACGACTATGATGCGCTGCGCTACGCGGAATTCATGCTCGAGTTTTCCGAACATCACGGCAGCGTCAGCGACGCAGAGCGCCAACGCTATGAGCGCGTCATTCATTTTTTGCGGAACAAACATTCCGGCGATGCTGACAGCCCCGAAGTACGAAGCATCAAAGGATTGATACGCCGGGGCGAGGCCCGTGCGGGCGCTCGGTTCACAGGGCTGGCCGACGAGTTCATTCATTTCCTCGATATGCCATTTTACGAAACAGGGCGCACCCGCAAAAAACCGCTTGGCGAGGAGGATATTCGCATCATTGCGGACTTGATGTTGCGCGTAAAACCACACCAAGTGTATGCCGCGGGTGACTTGGCCGACCCACACGGCACCCACAGGGTCTGCCTTGATGCCATTTTCGGCGCATACCAACAGCTCGAAAATGAATCTTGGATAAAAGACTGTTGGCTTTGGCTCTACCGAGGCGCATGGCACGAATGGGCCGTCCATGAAATCGAAATGGCTGTGCCGATGAGTCCACAACAGCTGCGCCGCAAGCGGCAGGCGATTTTCATGCACCAAAGCCAAAAAGACCATCCGCCATTCCCCGGTGGCGACGACCGAGAGTTCTGGCAGCGAGCAGAATACCGCAACAAGGAAACTGCCAACACTTACCGAGCACTCGGCCTGGCGGAATACGAGGCAATGGAAGCGTTCGTGCGGTGGAAAGGTTGATTTGCGAATTCAGCACGACGTTTTTTTCAACATGGTTACAACCGTAACCCTGCTCAAAATCAAAGACATCGTAAAAACTTAGGCAGAACAACAGACATTGAATTTTGACAGGATTTGCAAGATTTACAGGATTTTTCGCTGCGAAGCCGCCTCATCTATTCCTGTAAATCTTGTAAATCCTGTCAAAACATATAAGGCTGTCATCCGAGTCCTCTGCGTTTGGAGGCTGGCTAAGTTTTTACAAGACATCAATCATGCTCATCCGACAAAACCCGTCGAATCATGTTAAAAATCACAATTTCAATGAAAAACTTTTTAGTCAAACAGTTGATAATTGCCCCTCTGCTGTTGTGCCTCTGCTTGGCCGTTTGCGGACAGGAAGAGGAAATGACCGCAGAGAAAATGCTGGCTATTTTTAGCATGAAGTTTGAAATAGCGGCACCCGATGCCACTTTTACAGCGACAGAGCAAGGCTGGGAAGAAGAAACAACACGCGCCAAATTGGTCTGCTCGGCCTTGCCAGCACCTTACGAGCGCGTATTGGCGGATTTTATGGAAATCACGATGCCAGACGACATCAAGTTGATTTCAAAAGATACCATGTCCGTTAATGGGCTTGCAGGCTACTTGATGGTCACCGAAGCAACCCCACCTGCCGACGAGCCGGAGCAAGAACATTTCTACGGCATTATGTACATCCGCTCATGGGACAAACTCAGCACCCTCAATATCAACGCAGTATATCCCAAATCCCAACACGAGCGCCTGTACCAAAAAATGCTCGCCACCTTCGCCACCGTGCGGAAAAAGGAAGATTAAGTGCAGCACCATCCAACCAGACTTCACCCCCTCCTCGTCCGCGCCGTCGCACAGGCGCTACTAAGTATTTTTAGGGAAAATCGCCACGCCGACAAAGTCATCGAAAAGATGCTCAAACAAAACCCCAAAGCAGGCAGCCGCGACCGTGCGTTCATCGCCGAGACCACCTACGAAGTCGTTCGACACTATCGCCTCTACTGCGAAGTTTTGGGAAAAATGCCTTTTTCCGAAGTTGATTTTTGGAAAACCATCGGCGTACACTTGGTGAAAAACGACACTCCCCTACCCGACTGGACAGAATTCAAAACACTGAAAGCGAACGAGATAAAAAGCAAGTTGGAACAAACCCAACACATCAGGGCGCTCCGCGAAAGCATCCCCGATTGGCTCGACGAAATGGGCAGCCGCGAACTCGGCCCCCTTTGGGACGACACGCTCGCCGCGCTCAATCAGCCCACCCAAGTCGTGCTCCGTGCCAACCGCCTGAAAACCGACCGCACCGCCTTGCAAAAAACCTTGCGCGACGAAGGCGTAGAGACACTTCCAGTAGGCGATGCCGATGCCTTGCTATTGGCTCGTCGCCAAAACGTGTTCCAGACCAAAGCCTTCAAAAGCGGTTTTTTCGAGGTGCAGGATTATAGCAGTCAGCAAGTTGCGCTCATGCTTGCCCCCGCCCCCGGGATGCGTGTCGTGGACGCTTGTGCAGGGGGCGGCGGCAAAACGCTCCACCTCGCCGCCCTCATGCAAAATCGCGGCAGCCTCATCGCGCTCGACACCCACGCATGGAAGTTGGAGGAGCTCCGACACCGCGCCCGCCGCGCCGGAGCCACCAACATCGAAACCCGCCCTATCGAAAATCGCAAAATTATCAAACGGCTATACGGTTCTGCTGACTGCCTGCTGCTTGATGTGCCGTGCAGCGGCCTCGGCGTGCTGCGCCGCAACCCCGACGCAAAATGGAAACTCACTTCCGAATCCATTGACAATCTGCGCGTGATGCAACAAGACATCCTGCAAGCGTACAGCCCCATCCTGAAGCCCGGCGGGCGCATGGTCTATGCCACTTGCAGCATATTGCCTTCGGAAAACCAAGAACAAATAGAGACATTCTTGGCGAGTGAGGCAGGCGGAAACTTCAAATTGCTGGAAGAAAAAAGAATTTTACCCCACGACGAAGGTTTTGACGGATTCTACATGGCTTTGTTCGAACGAGTGAAATAACCAGACTATACTTCGCGCCGCCAGGTTTTGGGCATGGATGAAAGCGCAATCTGCTCAAAATCAAGGAGAGCGAGCATGGTGAACTGACAAATCCTAGCAAATCAAGGCATAACAAATAACCGAATCAACAAATCACCGGATTTTGGCTATCAAATCTTTCTTCTGCATTGATGCCCACACCTGTGGCAACCCCGTGCGCGTCGTCGCGGGCGGCGGCCCGGCGCTCGAAGGCGCCAACATGAGCGAAAAGCGCCAGCATTTCCTGCGCGATTTTGATTGGATTCGGCATGGACTCATGTTCGAACCACGCGGTCACGACATGATGTCGGGCAGCATCCTCTACCCGCCGAGTGACCCGGCGAACGACGTGGGCATCCTTTTCATCGAAACAAGCGGCTGTCTGCCCATGTGCGGGCATGGCACCATCGGCACGGTCACTGTCGCCATTGAGCAGGGTTTAGTAGTGCCAAAGCAGCCCGGTTTTTTAAAACTTGAAGTTCCTGCTGGGGAAATTTTGGCTGAGTATAAGCAGGAAGGGAAAAAAGTTAAGTCGGTGAAAATCAGGAATGTAAAGTCGTTTTTGCACTCCGAAAACATCGAAGTCAAATGTTCGGGGTTGGGAAGGCTGAAACTTGATGTGGCCTACGGCGGCAATTTCTACGGCATCATTGACCCACAGGAAAATTTCCCCGGTATGGAGCATTTCACGGCGGAACAACTCGTCGCGTGGGCACGGGAAATCCGTCAAAAAATCAATGAAAAACACTCGTTCGTTCACCCCGAAAACCCGACGATTTCAGGCATGAGCCATGTACAGTGGACGGGTAAAACCATGAGCGCCAACGCGACAGCCCGCAACGCCGTTTTTTACGGCGACAAAGCGATTGACCGCTCGCCTTGCGGTACCGGGACTTCGGCACGCATGGCGCAGTGGCACGCGAAAGGGAAACTAAAACTGGGTCAGGAGTTCATTCACGAGAGCATCATCGGCTCGCAGTTCATAGGCCGAATAGAAGAAGAAACGACCTTGGCAGGCCGCCCGGCCATTGTGCCCAGCATTGAAGGCTGGGCGATTGTTCACGGGTTCAATCACATTATTTTCGACGACGACGACCCGTACGTGCATGGGTTTCAGGTGGTTTGAGGGTTGGAGGGTTTGAGGGTTTGAAGGTTTGAAGGTTTGAAGGTTGGAGGGTTTGAGGGTTGGAGGGTTGGAGGGTTTGAAGGTTTGAGGGTTGGAGGGTTTGAAGGTTGGAGGGTTGGAGGGTTTGAAGGTTGGAGGGTTGGAGGGTTGGAGGGTTTGAAGGTTTGAAGGTTTGAAGGTTTGAGGGTTTGAAGGTTGGAGGGTTTGAAGGTTGGAGGGTTGGAGGGTTGGAGGGTTGGAGGGTTGGAAGGTTTCTGGTTTGAAGGTTTGAAGGTTGGAAGGCTTGTCCGGCCAAGCGGAGCGGACGGAGTTGGAGGGTTTTGTTAAATACCTTTTGGTGGTGTGTCGGGAAAGAATTCGTCACCTGTGTTTTTAGGTGGTTTTTTTTTGTAGCGTTGCCCTCGAAATTCGGTTCTGTTCAGGTAATCAATCAGCCCCTGAATAGCCGCTGCGGTTCGTTTAGCCATATTGTCAAGTTCGCGCCGCTCATCTTCGGAAATAAATTCTTTGTCCAAAGCGCGATAGCCTTGTGAGCGAACTTCGCCGCATGAACCTTTTGAAATGCCCAAAAAGTTTCTGAATTCGTTGTTTTGCCCTCTTTCAAACCCTTCTGCGATGCAATCCATCACACGACCGGAGGCATTGCGTATCTGCTTTCGCAATTCCCAATCCTTCGAAAATTCTTCCTTTGCGGTCAAGTGCCCGACTATCCTGCACATTTCTCTCGCCAACTGCCACGCCTCGATTTCTTCAAAGGATTTGAATGTCATAATCAGCTGATTTTTAAAAAATTAAAAAACTCCCGAAGAAGAAATCCTCTCAGGAACAACCTTCCAACCAGAAACCTCCAAACCCTCAAACTCCGTCCGCTCCGCTTGGCCGGACAAGCCTTCCAACCTTCAAACCAGAAACCTTCAAACCAGAAACCTTCCAACCCTCAAACCTTCAAACCCTCAAACCTTCAAACCCTCAAACCTTCAAACCCTCCAACCCTCAAACCTTCAAACCTTCAAACCCTCAAACCTTCAAACCCTCCAACCTTCAAACCCTCCAACCCTCCAACCCTCCAACCTTCAAACCCTCCAACCCTCCAACCTTCAAACCCTCCAACCTTCAAACCCTCCAACCCTCCAACCCTCCAACCTTCAAACCTTCAAACCCTCCAACCCTCAAACCTTCAAACCCTCCAACCTTCAAACCTTCAAACCCTCAAACCTTCCAACCTTCAAACCCTCAAACCTTCAAACCCTCAAACCTTCAAACCTTCAAACCTTCAAACCCTCAAACCTTCAAACCTTCAAACCAGAAACCTTCAAACCTTCAAACCCTCAAACCTTCAAACCTTCAAACCCTCAAACCTCAAAACCCTCCCCATGCTCGGTCGCCTTTTTTGTAGTCAACCGTCGTGTATTTGCCGGGATATTCGACGAAGCGCAGCGCCTGTGTCGCGCCGATTTCGGAGGTGAAATAGCCCCACAGCGCGAGGTCTTTGAATGCCTGAAAGTAGTGATTCGGGTCTTCCCGCTTCTTTTTGTTTTTCTGAAATTCCCGGCGTTCCTTGTCCACAGCGGTCAGAAACTCAGTGCGTTGTGCGGACGAGAGTTTCGTGAACGACTTTTTGCCGTATCGTTTTTGGCACTCAGATTCCAAAGTGGCGAGGCCGTCCATGAAGCGTTTTTGGTCGTCGGGTTCGTAGCAGTCGCTCACCATGACGGCCATGAACTGCCCGACTTTGGCAGCCTTCGCGCCCGGCGTGTCGGTTGTGGGGATGATGGTGTCGGCCACTTCGTTCATGAGTTTGATTTGACTTTTGCTGAACAAGCCGATGCCCGCGTAATCTTCGGGCAAGTTGTCGAGGGCGTCCCAGTTGATGTTTTTTGCCAGCAGGCTGTCGGCGCCGAGCAGGCTGCCGCCGATGAGGAGGGATGTGCGTTGGAGAAGTTCTCTTCTATTCATTTTTTATTGAGTGAATGTGCGAGTGAGTGAATGAGTGGATTGGTTCTTTAAGAGTTTGCTTCATGCGATGTTTTCGCGCTTGGCGAGGTCCGGCAGCACCTATCAATGCAGTATTATACCCAGATTAAAGAGGATTTGAATCTGCCCGTTGGCAAGGCAGGGATTTCCTTGATTGCTTTGCATGATTTCCAAAGGATTGCGAGCACCGTTCGTTCAAAACCACCTTGTCAGACCCTGTATTCAGGGGCTTGTCCAGCGAAGTGAAGCGGACGGGGCTGATTTGCGTTGACTATAGTGTGAGCCATAATTCACTTATTTTTTTGTAGGTTTCTATATTTCCCAACTGTGCATAAAAATATCAACGCTCACTCCAACTACGTCACGAGTGCCTTCAAGGTGTTGAAATTCAAAAAATAAAGTCATTTTGTCACTACTCAAATTCTTCACAAACCATTGGATGAGTATTATGAAAATAGTTATTGTCGGGGTATGTTTGAATTTCGACTCTACTGTTGTCGGCGTCCCTGCCGACATCAAGCGACGGAGTGAGCAGCCAAACGACGGTGATTATTTTTCCTTTGTCATGTTGTAAACATCTGTCCAATCTACGCAGGCTGTCGCGCGCGGCTTTTCTCGACGTAGAGCGGACGGATGCTTACACATGACAAGACACTACGAAATCACGCAGGTCTGTAAACCCGAATTAATTTCCCATTCAGCGTCCTCCCTGCTTCTCGATTTCCGCATGAATCCGGCGGGCAAGCCTTTCATAGTCAGCGTCGTAAGTGCAAGCGATGATACCCAAATGACTTGGCGTTGTTTTGTGCAGTCTGAAAAAACCTTTCCGGTTAAAAGTCAGCACTGCCCGGTTTTCTGAGATGGCAAACTCAAGCACTTGCTCGTCGGGAATTCGTTGGTTGGCTTTGCCTGCTTCATGGGCGGTTAGCGCATCGTAGCCTAATTTTCGCAAATGCCCAATCACTTGCAGGTCGAAGTTTTCGTTACCGTAGAGCCGAGTCATGCCGCTTCCACCGCTTCGTTTTCAAGAATTTCTTGCTCAATTTCCGCTTTATTGGCACGGTAATACGCCCAGGCGTTTGTCAGATCTTCTGCCCGCAGGGAAGGGTATGATTTCAGTAAATCGGCTTCCGAAGCACCTGCCTGACGGGCTTCAACGAGCAGCCAAACGGGTATCCGAGTACGGACGATGCAGGCACTGCCGCCGCACACACCGGGTGTTTTTTCTATGCCGGGAAAACGGCAACTCAGGTCGTCGCTGACCCATTTGGCAACCTGCGCTTTTTCGCTGGGCGACATATCGGGCAGCAAGGCTTCTACTTTTTGCAAGGCTGTGGTCATAGCGGTATTTTTTGCAAAAATAAAGGCATTTTTGTCATGTTGTAAACATCCGTCCAATCTACGTTGGCGGTCGTGCTCAGCTTTTCGACGTAGGGCGGACAGATGCTTACAGCATGACAAAAATGGCTACAAATTCCCCTTCTTCAACTCCCCCACCGCATAATCCGCCGCCCTTGCCGTGAGCGCCATGAAGGTGAGCGAGGGATTGACGCAGGAGATGGAGGTCATGCAGGAGCCGTCGGTGACGAATACATTGGGCACGTCCCACATCTGGTTCCAGCGGTTGAGCACGGAGGTTTTCGGGTCGGCGCCCATGCGCATCGTGCCCATTTCGTGGATGGCCATGCCGGGGAAAGAGCCGTTGTCGAAGGTGTTGACGTTTTTCACGCCGGCGGCTTCGAGCATTTCGGCGGCATCGGCCATCATGTCTTTGCGCATTTTGTGCTCGTTTTCTTTGAGTTCGCAGTCAATGGCGAGGACGTACTGGCCCCATTTGTCTTTGCGTGTTTTGTCGAGCGTGACTTTGTTTTCGTAGTAGGGCAGCATTTCGCCGAAGCCACCCATGCCAATGCTCCATTGGCCGGGTTCGCAAAGAGCTTCTTTGAAAGCAGCGCCAACGCTGAGTTCGGCCACCTCGCGGTTCCAGCCCTGACGGCTGGCGGCACCTTGATAGCCGAAGCCACGCAAGTAATCTCGTTTGTCGCCGAAGAGATTGCGGAAACGCGGGACGTAGATGCCATTGGCGCGGCGGCCATAAGTGATTTTGTCCTCGTAGCCCTCAACGATGCCACCAGCGCCGCAGCGGAAGTGGTGGTCCATGAGATTGTGGCCAAGTTGACCGCTCGAGTTGCCGATGCCGTCGGGCAGGCCACCCATCTCGATGGAGTTCAGGAGCAACTGTGTAGAGCCGAGCGTGGAGCCGCAGACGAAGATGATTTTTGCTTCGTACTCGATGGTTTGCATGGTTTCGGCATCTATGACCAGCACGCCTTTCGCTCGTTTTTTGTCTTTGTCATATAAAATTTGGTTGACGATGGAAAATGGCCGGAGGGTCAAATTCCCGGTGGCGACGGCGGCTGGCAAAGTTGAAGATTGTGTGCTGAAATACGCCCCGAACTGGCAACCGCGTGCGCACAGGTTGCGATACTGGCAAGAGCCACGACCTTTGTGCTCTTGGGTCAGGTTGGCCACGCGACCGATTATCATGCGGCGGTGCTCCCATTTCGCCTTTATGCGGGCAGCCACTTCTTTTTCAACGATATTGAGCTCCATCGGCGGCAAAAACTTGCCGTCGGGCAGTTGTGGCAGTCCTTCCAAGGAGCCGCTGATGCCAGCAAACTCTTCTACATAATCATACCACGGCGCAATGTCGGCATAGCGAATCGGCCAATCAATTGCGATGCCTTCCTTGGCGTTGGCCTCGAAGTCGAAGTCGCTGAAGCGGTAACTCTGGCGACCCCACATGAGCGATTTGCCGCCGACATGAAAGCCGCGATACCAGTCGAAACGCTTCACCTCGGTGTAAGGGCATTCGAGGTCGTTGACCCACCAGTCAGGGGTGAACTCGTTGTAGGGATAGTCACGTTTTTGCACGGGGTGGGTGGCCTTCATCTCGTTGGTGAGCCTGCCGCGGTGCGGGAATTCCCAGATTTTTTTCGTTGCGGCTTGATAGTCCACGACATGCCGGACGTTTTTGCCGCGTTCGAGCATGATGGTTTTGAGGCCTTTTTCAGTCAACTCTTTTGCCGCCCAGCCTCCAGCGATGCCGGAGCCGACGACGATAGCATCGTATTTTTCAGCCATTTTCTCTTTATGATAAAGTTTTGATAATCAGATTTTTCACACTTGATATTTGTCATTCTGTCGGAATCCGTCCACTCTAAGTGTGCCTCTCGTAGCGCGGACGGATTCCGACAGAATGACAAAAAATTAAACATCGCAGATGTCAATCGCCTTCGCCAGCGACCCCAACTTGTCCGCCGCTGTTGGGATAAACTCCTGCGCCACATAGCCTTTAAAACCCGTCGCCGCAATGGCCCGCATAATGGCCGGGTAGTAAAGTTCCTGCGTTTCGTCAATTTCGTGACGGCCCGGCACCCCGGCGGTGTGGTAGTGGCCGAAGTACTGGTGGTTGTTCTGTATTGTGCGAATCACGTCGCCCTCGTTGATTTGCATGTGGTAGATGTCCCACAGGATTTTGAAATTTTCGGAGCCGAGGCGTTTGCATAGTTCCACCGTCCAGGGGGTATTGTCGGCCATGTAGTCGGGGTGGTTTACTTTGGAGTTGAACACTTCGATCTGTAGCACTACGCCGTGTTTTTCAGCCAGCGACAGTATTTTTTTCAACCCCGTCACGCAGTTTTTCAGCCCTGTCTCGTCGTCCATACCGCGCTTGTTGCCGCTAAAACAAATCAGGTTTTTATAGCCCGCCTTCGCCACGAGTGGTATCATTTCCGAATAATTCTGCACGAGTTTGTCGTGGAATTTCGGGTCGTTGAAGCCATCCACAAGGTTGATTTCGGCACCATTGCACATGGAGGAATCTATGCCGTGTTTTTTCAGCGTGTCCCAATCTTTTGGCCCCACGAGGTCAATAGCAGTGATGCCGATTTGTTTGGCGAAAACACAAAGCTCGTCGAGCGGCGTGTCGTTGAAACACCATCGGCAAACGGAGTGGCGAATGTTGCCTTTTCGCACCATCGTTCCTTCGTGCTCAGAGATTTTTGTAAAAGAAAACGCGGGCGAAGCCGTCAAGGCGGCGGCTCCGGCGAGCATGGTTTTGAGTGCGCGGCGACGTGTGGGCATTTTTTTGAGCGATAAAACGATGAGTGAAAAACAGAGGGGCAAACTAAGTCAACTTCCCGGAGAAAATTTTTTCCTTTTTTCAAAAAAAAATAAAATTTGATTGCGCCGGACAGATGCTCGGTCAAACATGGTATCCAAAAGTGGCGAAACGACGGAAGTTTGAGCGGTTGTTTGTTTTGTGAAAAACAAAAAATATCCACTGCCTATGTAATTTGCGATTACCCCTCGAACACTGACAGGGAAACAAGTTGCAAATATGAAAATCAAGAAGAAGCATCTCACACAAATGTTGGCTGGCTTAATGCTGGGCGTGTTGGGGGGATATGTCGGCATGAAGATGGGCAAGCACTTGGGGCATTTCGCCCCTACCGACAACCTGTTTCAAAAGGTCGTGACCATCGCCACGGCGTTTTTTGCGTTGTGGTTTGCGCTGGCGTTCCACGAGCTGGCGCACCTGGCCACAGGTCTGCGGCAGGGGTTTCGATTTCACCTTTATGTAGCTGGATTCTTGGGCATACGCCGCGACCCGGAAACGGAGCGTGTGGTCGTGTATTTCAATACCGACCCACAACTCTTCGGCGGTGTGGCAGCGACCCTGCCTGTCGAAAACACACCTGACCTCACCCGACGTTTTGCCCGGCTGGTCATTGCGGGGCCAATAGGTTCCCTACTGCTGACGGTGGTGGGTGCTTGGGCTGGATGGTGCCTGACGGGAGCCGAACCGGCTGGACTGCGATGGCTCGCGGTGTTTTTCTTTGTCAGCGCCATCACCTCGTTTTTTTTGTTTTTGGCCACCACGGTGCCGAGCCGAACCGGAATGTTTTTCACGGACCGGGCGCGTTATTTTCGCCTGACCGCCGGAGGCCAAACTTCCGAGATAGAACGAGCCATGCTCTCGCTGGTAGCGCACGCCCATTCGGGCAAATCCTTAGAGACGCTCGACATGGCCGATGTTGACACCGTGCGACAAGACAAGGACTACGCCATCTACGCCGACCTCTACGCTTACTCTCACTACTTGGCCACTCATCAGCCAGAACAAGCCTTGCAAGTGGCCGAACGATTGAGCGATTTGCCCGACGAGATGCCTCCAATTTTTCAAGCCGAATTGTTGAAAGAAGTGTGTTTTGCCGCCGCTTTTTTGAAAAATGACTCGGAAGGCGCAAATGCTTGTTGGAAAAAAATCGAAAAGCAATTGGCCCGACGGAAGGATGTGTCGGCGTTGCGCATCAAGTCTGCACTGTCAAAAGTAAATGGAGAATTGGCCGAAGCGAAGCGATTGGCCCAACAGGCACTGGCAATGCTGGATAAAAAATCCATGTTGAGTGGCGGCGAGCTCCTTGAACGACAGCTATTGCAAACATTGGCTTAGTGCATTCATCACATTGGAAAAAGCCCTCCCAAATGAGGTTTGCATCGTTTCCTTGTTTCTGCTTATCGAATTTTTCTAAACATCGGCTCTTGCTTCCCGTTGTTTTGCAATTCAATTTTGAAAACCTTCACGAATAATATTCACTCAAATCAAATTTCTGTCATGAAAAAATCGCTCTTTTTCGCAGCATCTCTTTTTTTGCTCAACGCTTTTGCCTTTGCTCAAAGCGCCGAGGACATCATTGCCAAACACATCAAAGCCATTGGTGGCGACAATTGGAGCAAAGTAAACTCTATAAAAATGGAAGCTACCATTGCCGCTGAAGCAGCCGCCGGAATGACCATTAGCTACTCCATGACGGCCATCCGCGACAAAGCGGCTCGCATGGACGTGTCGGTGATGGACATGAACCAAGTTTCTGTCGTCAACGGCGACAAAGGCTGGACCATCAATCCTTTCGCTGGCCAGACCTCTGCCGAACCGCTCACCCCCGACCAAGTCAAAAACATGATGGACCAGACCGACATTGACGGAACAATCATTGGATATAAGGAGAAAGGCTACAAGGTGGAATATGTCGGCAAAGAAGACGTGGAAGGCACCGAGGCGCTCAAAATCAAGGTGGACAAGGGCGAAGGAAAACTGGAGTATCTCCTCTACGACCCGGAAAGCTACTACGAAATCAAAAACGTCCGGGTGGACAACGTGGATGGCCAAGAGGTCGAAACCGCCACAATATATTCCAACTTCAAGGCTGTGGACGGCATCACGATGCCCTATACCATGCAACAAGCTAACCCAATGATGGGCAGCACCACTATTTCTCTGACAAAAGTCACGCTCAACCCAACAGTGGACGAGAAGATTTTTGAAATGCCGAAGAAGTGAGGGATGAGCTATGATGGATGAGTTATGAGAAGGGAGTTAATTTAAATTGAAAATCACAGCCCCCTTCTCATAACTCTCTACAATCGTTTACTGCCAAATAAGATAATGCCATGAAGCAAATACTGCTCTTCTTATTGCCCCTCTTTTTTTCCACCCACTTTTTTGCCCAAACCAAACTCTCCTCCGCCACCTTTGGCGCCATTGAGGCACGCAGCATTGGCCCTGCCGTGATGAGCGGGCGCATCACAGCCATCGAAGGCGTGGCCACCGACCCGAAAGTGCTCTATGTGGGCACGGCGGGCGGCGGCGTATGGAAGTCCAACACCGCGGGCATGACCTTCGACCCGGTGTTCGACAAGCACCCGCAATCCATCGGCGCTTTGGCCATTGACCCCGTCAAGCCCAACACCGTGTGGGTGGGCACCGGCGAGAGCAACATGCGCAACAGCGTGGCCATCGGCCTCGGCATTTACAAGAGCACCGACGGCGGGCGCAACTGGAACCGCATGGGCCTCGAAAAAAGCGAGCATATTTCCAAAATTGTCATTCACCCCACCGAGCCAAACACCGTGTATGTGGCTGTGCCCGGCCCGCTGTGGAGCGACAGCCCCGACCGCGGCCTCTACAAAACCACTGACGGCGGCAAAACCTGGGAAAAAATCCTCTACACCGACGAAAAGACCGGCTGCGCCGATGTCATTCAAGACCCGCGCAACCCCGACGTGCTGTTGGCCTCGATGTGGCAGGTGCGCCGCACGCCCTATTCCTTCGCGTCGGGCGGCCCCGGCAGCGCCCTGCATAAGAGCACCGATGGCGGCAAAACTTGGCGCAAAATCACCACGGGCTTGCCCTCGGGTGAGTTTGGCCGCATCGCTTTGGCCTTGGCGCCCAGCGCGCCCGACAACGTGTTTGCCATCGTCGAAAGCGAAAACACCAGCCTGCTCATTTCCGCCGACGGCGGCGAATCGTGGAAATACCAGAGCGCCACGTCCAACGTGACGGCCCGGCCCTTCTACTTCAGCACGCTCGTGGTGGACCCCAAAGACCCCAAGCGCGTCTATCGCCCCGCCTTCTCCCTCTCCATCAGCACCGACGGCGGCTACTCCTTCTCCGACGGCGGGCGCACCAGCGGCTGGGTGCACGCCGACCACCATGCCCTCTGGATAAACCCCAACAGCACCAACCACCTCTACCTCGGTACCGACGGCGGCGTGTACATGAGCCTCGACCACGGCGTGTCGTGGACGCACCTGAAAAACCTGCCCGTGTCGCAGTACTACCAGGTGGCCACCGACGAGCAAACGCCCTACAACGTCTATGGCGGCTTGCAAGACAACGGCTCGTGGCGCGGCCCCTCCCAGAGCAAGGGCGGCATCGAAAACCGCGACTGGGAAAGCCTGCTCGGCGGCGACGGCTTCTGGGTGCAGCCTGACGACACCGACCCCGACATCGTGTACGCCGAAAGCCAGGGCGGCAACATCAACCGCGTCAACCTAAAAACTGGGCAGAACAAGTTCATCCAGCCCCAAGAAAAACAGGGCGACCCCAAGTACCGCTGGAACTGGAACACGCCCTTGGTGAAAAGCACAGCCAAACCCGGTACGCTCTACTGCGGCGCCCAGTTTTTGTTCAAAACCACCGACCGCGGCAACTCCTGGACGCGCATCTCGCCCGACCTGACTACCAACGACACCGTCAAGCAGCAACAGTACGCCAGCGGCGGCCTCACGGTGGACAATACCTCCGCCGAAAACCACTGTACCATCTACTCCATCGGCCCCTCGCCCCTCGACGAAAACCTGCTCTATGTGGGCACCGACGACGGCAACATACAGGTCACCCGCGACGGCGGAAAAACCTGGACGCTCATCTCCCAAAACATCCCCGGCGTGCCCCTCGGCACTTGGGTGAGCCGCGTGACCCCCAGCCGCCACGCTCGCAACCGCGCCTACGCTACCTTCGACCGCCATGCCTTCGGTGATATGCGCACCTACGCCGCCCGCACCGACGACGGCGGCCGCACCTGGTCGTCCATCAGCACCGGCGACGTATTGCAAGGCTACGCCCACGTCATCATCGAGGATTTGGAAAACCCCGACCTGCTGTTCCTCGGCACCGAGTTCGGCCTGTACATCAGCAATGACGGAGGCCAAAACTGGGTGCAGTACAAGTCCAACTTCCCGGAATATGTGGGCGTGCGAGACATTGTCGTCCAGCCCCGCACCAACGACCTCGTCGTAGCCACCCACGGGCGTGGCATTTTCATCCTCGACGACATCTCGCCGTTCCGCCGCCTCACGCCCGACCTGCTTCAGCAGCCTGCGGCCCTGTTGCCCACACGACCCATACCCGTCACCACGGGCCACTACGGGCAGGCATTCCCCAATACCGATGCCTACGTCGGCCCTAATCCCACGGAAAACGCCGTCATCCAGTATTACCTCAAAGACCGCCTAAACACGGGCGACGTGCTTATCGATATCTTCGACCCTGCCGGAAAAAAAGTGGCCTCCATGCCCGGCACCAAGCGCAAGGGCATCAACATGGTGCGCTGGGACCTGCGCACCGCACCGCCCAAGGCCGCTAAGGGTGTACTGGTACAGGGCGAGTTCGGGGTGTACGCAGGTTTCATCGGCCAAATGGCCCTGCCCGGAACCTATACCGTGCGCCTCACCGCTGGCGACCACACCGACACGGGCACCCTCGCCCTCATCCCCGACCCCGTGCAGCCCGACCTCGACTACGCCAAGCGCCGCGCCCTGTCCGACGAACTGTTCGGCATGGTGGAAGACCTCGGCCTGCTGGTGGCTCAGGTGCAAAACGCCAAAGACAGCGCCGACCGCCGCGCCGCCATCGTGAAAGACAAGGCACTAAAAAACAGGCTTGACCGCTTCAGCACCGACCTCGAAGCGTTCCGCAAAACGCTGACCGAAACCATTGAGTCCAAAGGCATCACTGGCGAGCAACAACTCCGCGCCCGCCTCGGACGGCTGTATGTGTTCACGGAAATCTCCGACGAACTACCCACGCAGTCCGTGCTCGACAAAATGCAGTTCGTGCGCGGTGAACTGCAACAGGCCCGCACCAAGGCCGACGGCTTTTTCGGCAAAGACTTGGTCGTGCTGAACGCAGCCTTGCAAAAGGCCAAGCAAGTACCCATCCCGCTGCTCGACCGAGCGGCATTCGAGCGGAGACATGAGACGGGGGCGAAGCCGGAAGGTGCGGGAAATTTGGAAGAACGGTTGCGGAAGGGGCGGTGGTAAAGCTATACTAAATTTTTCCAAAGAGGCACAAAGGGTCGAGGGACTTATGCCCAGATTAAAGAAGATTTGCACCTGCCCGTTGGCAAGGCAGGGGTTCTCTTGATTGATTTGCATGATTTCCAAAGGATTGCAAGCACCGTTTGTTCAAAACCACCTTGTCAGACCCTGTACTCAGGGACTTACCCGGTCAAGTGAAGCGGACGGGGCTGATTTGCGTTGACTATAAAGCCATGACATTTTCCACAACACAAGCGCTGGAAATTCTCGAAAGAACTCCCGATGCGCTACACACCATGCTCCATCAAATTTCTGAGGATTGGACCTATCAAAACGAAGGACCGGACACATGGTCGGTGTTTGATGTGGTCGGCCACCTGCTCCACGGAGAAAAAACGGACTGGATACCAAGGGCGACGCTCATCCTCTCGGACCGGGCCGACAAGACTTTTGAACCGTTCGACCGCTTTGCGCAGTATGAAACTAGCAAGGGCAAAAACATTCAGACGCTGTTGGAGGAATTTCGTGATGCGCGAAAAGAGAGCCTGTCGGAACTACGCCGCCTAAACATCTCGGATGCCGACCTGCGAAAAACCGGCATTCACCCCACATTTGGCGAGGTGACACTTGCTCAGTTGCTGTCCACTTGGGTCGTGCATGACCTCAACCATGTAGCACAAATCGCAAGAATCATGGCCAAGCAGTACAAAGAAGAAGTCGGGCCTTGGACGGCATTTTTGAGGATACTTCAATGAACAATGCCCCCACACCATACCTATTCACCCACACTACTGGACATTATTTTTGTGCTGCAAAGACGCAAAGGCACAAAATGCGGCAAATCAATGCATATTTTGCTTTGCGTCTTTTTGACTTTGTGGCAAATTTGAAAATTGCCATAGTCAACGCAAATCAGCCCCGTCCGCTTCACTTGACCGGGCAAGTCCCTGAGTACAGGGTCTGACAAGGTGGTTTTGAACGAACGGCGCTCGCAATCCTCTGAAAATCATGCAAATCAATCAATGACATCCTAAAATCCTCTTTAATCTGGGTACAGTAGTGTGCTATTCACCCCACCACCGCCTCTATCACTTGCCCTTCCACGTCAGTCAGTCGGAAGGGGCGGCCTTGAAATGGGTAAGTGAATTTTTCGTGGTCAAAGCCTAATTGGTGCAAAATGGTGGCCTGAATATCATAAACCGAAACCTTGTCTTTCACGGCGTTGTAGCCCACCTCGTCGGTCTCTCCATGTGACACACCTGCTTTGACACCACCGCCTGCCATCCATATCGTGAAAGCATCGGTGTGGTGGTCGCGCCCCTTGTAGGGCATGGTCACGCCGTTGCGGTTTTCCATCATGGGTGTCCGGCCAAATTCTCCTCCCCACACGATGAGCGTTTCGTCGAGCAGGCCGCGTTGTTTCAGGTCGAGTATCAGCGCGGTGATGGCCTTGTCCGTTTCGCGGCATTTGTTGACCAAACCGATATCAATGGAGAGATATGCGTCGGAGCCATGTGTATCCCAGCCCCAGTCGTAGAGTTGCACGAATCGGACACCTTTTTCCACTAATTTTCGCGCCAGCAGCACGTTGTTGGCGAAACACGCCTTGCCCGGCTTGGTTCCATACATATCATGGATGTAGATTGGCTCGTTTTCGATATTCATCACCTCAGGTGCCGTGATTTGCATTTTGTAGGCCATCTCATATTGCGCGACGCGCGAGAGGATTTCGGGGTCGCCGTACTCGTGGTAGGTCTCTTGGTTCACCTTGTTGATGGCCTCGATAGAGGCTTTACGCAAGGCGCGGTCTATACCCTCCGGGTCTTTCAGGAACAGCACCGGGTCGCCCACCGAGCGGCATTGGACCCCTTGATAAACGGAAGGCAAAAAGCCGCTGCCCCACACGCTTTTGCCGGCATCGGGGTCTTTACCACCAGAAGTCAGCACCACAAAGCCAGGCAAATTGGCATTTTCAGACCCCAAACCATAAGTGACCCAAGCCCCCATACTTGGCCTGCCGAGGCGCGGGCTGCCCGTGTGCATCAGCAGTTGGGCGGGCGCATGGTTGAACTGGTCGGTTTGGACGGCTTTTAAAAAGGCAAGTTCGTCGGCAACGGTGGAAAGGTGTGGCAAGTAGTCGGAAATCCATGCACCCGATTGTCCGTGTTGTTGAAATTTTGCTTGGGGCCCCAACATCTTCGGCACCCCCCGAATAAAGGCGAAACGTTTGCCTTCGAGGAATGATTGTGGACAATCTTGCCCGTCCAATTTTGCCAAGGCAGGCTTGTAGTCGAACAATTCGAGTTGAGAGGGAGCGCCTGCCATGTGCAGATAAATCACCGATTTGGCTTTTCCCGGAAAATGCGGTGGGCGGGGGGCAAGTGGGTTGGCCGGGTTGAAAGCGATGGTCTCCCCTCCCCCACCCGATGGCCCGCAGCCACCGAGCAATTGGCCCAAGGCCAAAGAGCCAAGTCCGAACGCGCATTGTTTCAAGAACAGCCGTCGCGTGGCTTGAAGTGCCTCAAAGTCTGTGACAGAAGGATTTGCCATGTGGCAAACTTAGTGACTATACTCAGATTAAAGAGGATTTTAGGATGCTATTGATTGATTTGTATGATTTCCAAAGGATTGCGAGCACCGTTCGTTCAAAACCACCTTGTCAGACCCTGTACTCAGGGGCTTGCCCAGCCAAGTGAAGCGGACGGGGCTGATTTGCGTTGACTATAATAATAGGCAATTTCCTCAACGAAAGGTTGGCAAATTTATGCCGCAAAAAGCCATCCGCCTCACCAGTCTTCCCGCACGATGCGCATCACCGTCTCCACCACATCCTCCACTTGTGGCTTCGAGTGATAGTCGCCATCTTGACCGTAGGCTGGGCGGTGCGGCTTGGCGACGAGTGTGGCGGGTTTGGCATCGAGCCAACGATAGCCGCCTTGTTTTTCCAACACCTGCTGAAGCATGAACGCGGATGCGCCACCTTCAAAATCCTCGTCGAGAAAGAGTACGCGGTTGGTTTTTTTCAAACTTTCCACACAAGTATGCTGCAAATCGAAAGGCAACAAAGTCTGCACGTCAATGAGTTCGACGGAGATGCCCTGCTGCGCCAGCAAGTCGCAAGCCTTTTCTGCCACCCGCACGCAAGCCCCGTAGGTGATAAGTGTGAGAGCATCGCCGGTGCGCAGGATTTCCGGCACACCGAGCGGCACGGTGAAGGTGCCGATGTTGTCGGGCAGGCGTTCCTTGAAGCGATAGGCATTGAGCACTTCCACCACGATGGCCGGGTCGTCGCCTCGCAGCAAGGTGTTGTACATTCCGGCTGCTTGCGTCATGTTGCGCGGCACACAGATGTGCATACCGCGCAGGGAGCCGAGCATCATGCCGAGCGGCGAGCCTGCATGCCACACGCCGACCAATCGGTGGCCGCGTGTACGGATGATAGCAGGGGCAATTTGCAGGTTGTTGGAGCGCCAGCGCAAGGTGCAAAGGTCGTCGGAAAGCGGTGGCAAGCCATAGAGCAGATAGTCAAGGTATTGGATTTCGGCGATGGGGCGCAGGCCGCGCATGGCGAGGCCGATGGCTTGCCCCATGATGGTCCACTCGCGGATACCGGTATCGAACACGCGGGATTCGCCATATTTCTGCTGCATACCGCGCATGCCTTGATTCACGTCGCCGATATGGCCGACATCCTCGCCAAACACGATTAGTTCAGGGTGTTTTTCAAAATTCTTGTCAAAACAGGCGTTGAGCACTTCGTAGCCGTCTTTGAGCGGCGACTCGCCGGAATAGACAGCAGGCTCCACGGGTACTTCGAGCGGCGACTTGGGCGACTCGCTGAGCAGGTTGTGCGAGTAAATCATATCGCCTTCCACCCGCTCGGCATGGACGAACGTCTGCAAGCCTGTTGCTTCGGCGCTGTTTTTATCAGGCGCTGACAGCAGGGCGCGACGCGCTATTTCGAGCAGTTCGTAGCGCAAGGGGTCGCGTCTTTGTTCCAGTTCTTTGAGCAACGCGGACACCGAGGGTTCGGCAGGCAGTTTTTGCAAAAGCGAGGTCAATTCTTTTTTCAAGTCTGCCACTTTGTCGTGATAGGCACGATAGGCGCGTTGAGCAGCCTCGGTGGCTTCGCGCTTGGCTTCCGCCTTGATGTGTTCCACTTCTTCGGGTGTGGCGATGCCGTTGGCGAGCATCCATTCGGCCATGCGGCGGTTGCAGTCGAATTCTTCTTCCCACGCCAAGCGTTCGGGGCTTTTGTAGCGGCGGTGGTCGCCAGAGGTAGAGTGGCCGAGTTGTTGCGTCACCTCTTGAATGTGAAAAAGAGCTGGGCGGTGGGTGACGCGCATTTTGTCCACCGCATCGCGGTAGAGCTGACAAAGACCCGGATAGTCCCAAGCCTTGCCAGTGTAAATATCGAGGCCTGTGCTATCTTTTTTGCCGTCGGGTCGAAACCCTTCAAGTATCTCTGAAATGCTTTCTTTGGTGGTTTGATATTTCTTTGGCACCGAGATGCCGTAGCCGTCGTCCCACACGGAAACGGCGAGCGGCACCTGCATCACCCCTGCCGCATTGATGGTTTCCCAAAAAGGGCCTTCGGAAGTGGAGGCATCGCCGATGGTGACAAAGGTGACTTCGTTGCCCTTGTCGGAAAGGTCGCCGCATAGGTCGGGCAGCTCGCGGAATTTTTTGGAGGCAAAAGCAAGGCCCAATCCGCGCGCCATTTGGCCGCCCGTCGGCGCGACATCGGAGGAGATGTTGTAGCGATTTTTCAAGTCGAGAAAATTGCCCTCTCCATCCACGAAGGGTGTGGCGAAATGGCAGTTCATCTGGCGCCCCCCTGAGAAAGGGTCGTTGTAAGGGTCGCCATAGAGTTGGGCGAAAAATTCATCGAGGTTCATTAAACCCAAAGCCAGCATGAGTGTTTGGTCGCGGTAATAGCCGGAGCGGAAATCCCCTTTTCGCCATGCTTTGGCCATGGCGACCTGCGCGACTTCTTTTCCGTCGCCGATGATGCCAAAATTTGCTTTGCCTGTGAGCACTTCCTTGCGGGCGACGACACTGGCTTCGCGGCTAAGGCAACAGATTTTGAAATCGTTCAGCACTTCCTTGCGATAAGCTTCGGTGAATTGGGCGGGCTGTTTTTTGCGACGCGGCGTGGTGATGGTTGCTGCCATTCTTGTTTGTTTGGTTAAGCATTTCGTTGGCGCAAATCTACGTCATTTTTCCCGCTTTCAGGTTTTGCCACACACGTGACAGTTGTTTTTAAGCGCCTGATTTTCAAAATCAACAACGAGTGCCGAAAAAGGATTTTTTGAAAATAATTCTCATGTCGCGTATTAAATTTTTGAAACCCCTTGATTGCCAGAGTTTTTTTTGCCCTAATTTTGCCCCCCGAAAGAAACCCTGCTTCATTTCTCTCATTTAAAATGACCTCCACTCATGTCACAAGAACTCAAAGTACGGTACAGCGACGAGGAGCTTCAGGAATTCAAGACGCTGGTTGAGCAGAAATTGGCTCTCGCCCAAGAGGAGCTGAATACGACGCAACGGCAAATTGACGACTTGAACGAAAACGGATTCAACCAGCAAGGCGGCGACTGGTACGACGACTCGACAGCCCATACTGATTTGGAAATGCTGCAACGGATGTTGACGCGCCAACAGCGCCATGTGCAAGATTTGAAAAATGCACTCCTGCGTATTCACAACAAAACTTATGGCATCTGCACGGTCACGGGCAACCTGATTGACAAGGAGCGCCTGCGCCTCGTGCCGCACGCCACAAAAAGCGTGGACGGCAAGAACATCGCCAATTCAGGCCACCGCGAAGCAGTGTCGGGCGAGTCCGGCTCTGATACTTTTGGCACCACAGACGAATCCGAACGCCCCGCAGGCAAGCCGATTGGGGACAAGGTACGTCTGACTGGCGGAAAATTGCCCGTCCGAAACAGTAGCGACGACTGGGAGATTGACAACGAAACGTTGGAAGATGCTGGCTACGACCGGCGCAAATTCGACGACGACGACGAATCGTGAAGGAGCGATATTGGGGGTTTGTCGAAGGGGTGAACCGGGGATTTGGGCGATTACCATAAAATGTTTGTAAAAACTTAGTCAGCCCCCAAACGCAGAGACCTCGGATGACAGCCTTATACGTTTTGACAGGGTTTACAAGATTTACAGAATAGATGAGGCAAAAATCCCGTAAATCTTGTAAATCCCTTCAAAATTCAATGTCAGTTGTCCTGCCTAAGTTTTTACAAATGTTCAACAACATCTGACGGCGCGAGGTACACACAATTCCTTTTCCCCAATTCATGTCATCATCAAAACCTCGCCCGCCCGTGAATGAACATCTGGGCGGGCGGGAACCTCAAATTCGATACACGGGCACCTTCACGGCTGGCGGCACAATCTGTTTGCCGTCTTTCTTTTTTTCCTTGCCGTATTTTTCGATGACGCGATTGATGTCGTCGAGCCTCAAGCGCCCTTTCACGCTGACGAGCGCGAATTCTTCGGGCGACTGCACCAACACCACGACTTTCCGCACGACACTGCGCCGTTCTTTTGCCAACACCCGCACGCGCGTTTTCCCTTCCCGCACATAGACCATGTCTTCCAGATGCTTGCGCTTCGCCTTGCGGTCGAACTTTTGCATATCACGCGCTTTCACGGGGCTGCCGTCCTCGAAATAGAGAATGCGCACTTTGTTGATTTTGCGCAACAAGGCCCGGTCGGTTTTTTCGTCCACAAACCACGAACCGATGTCTATCAAAGCGGAGGGGACGGTGAAGGCAATGCCATCGTAATCTTTGTACTTCCAATACAGGCCGTAGTCCTGCGCCTGAACGGCTAAGCCGCTGAAAAACAGGCATAGCATGGTAATTGCTTTCATGGTTAGCCTTAGTTGTTGGTTGTTTTTTTAGCGGTTTTGGACTTTACCTTTTCCAAATGTTCGGCACCGTCAATATCGAGGGTCTTGGAGAGCTCAGAGATTTTGTCGAGGTCAATTTTTCCGGTGAAACTCAAGAGGACAAATTCGTCCGGCGCTCCCACAAGGAGCAACAGCTCTTCGATGATGTTGCCCTTGTCCTTGACCCAGATACGGACGTGTTCCTTGCCGTCGCGCACGGTGAGCAGTTCTTCATACTCGTTGGCGGGCACTTTGCTGAGCGCGTCCTTGTAAAAGGAGAGGCCGTCCTCAATACTATCTGCAACAAGCACGCGCAAGCCACCGAGGTCTTTCACGATTTCGCGCACCTTGTTCCACTCTTCATCGTCGGTTTCTATTTTGGAAACCAACTGAAACATCTTGGGACTGACATAGACTACCGTGAAGCGCTCGTCTTCGTAGTATTTATCAAAAAAACGGGTGATGGCATCGTTCTGTGCCGCGATTTTGAAAATGGCCCCAAACAAGAAGAGGGGCAGAAGCAAAATGGACTTATTCATGACTTAATGTTTTAGTTGCGATGAGATGGCGACAGTGCGACAAAGGGCTATCCTTCTTTTTTCTTGAAGACCTTTTCCACATTGTCAAGATATATGGTGCCTTTGGCGGCTTCTTGTTTCCCTTTTTTGATTTTGGAAGATACGAGTGCCAACGCAGCGATAATTTCCTCCATCGCTTGCTCCGTCTCGGGGTCGAGGGTTGGGGTGTCGCTTGTTTTTTTGCGCTTGGGATTTGACTTCTTTATCGCTCTCGGACTTTCTTTCGTCACGGGCGTTTGCGCTATTTGTGGCACTAAAGCAGGCGGTGTTTCCGCTTGTGGCGCTGGCGAGGAGATGGCTGGCGTTTCTTGTGCAATTGGCTGCTGCGCAGGGGCTACGTCGCGCAACTGCCACCACAGACCGGCGCTCAAAGCCAACACCACCGAGGCCGCTGCTGCCATGCGTTGCCAAGAGAACATGGCGGGGCGAAGTACCACCATTGGCGTTTTTTTGTACCGTACGTTTTGCTCTTCCCGGAATGCCTGAAAAAGCGGGGCAATCATTTGGAACTGCTCATCTACATGGCCGGAAGCAAAATAAGCCTTCAACTCGCGCTCTTCTTCCAGCGTGGTTTCGCCCTCCCAATAGCGGTCGAGCAAGGTTTGAATGTCGTTGAAGTCTTTCATGTCGCGTTAAGTTGAATAGTTCTATGTGGTTGGGGGTGGTTAGGGTATGGTTATGTGGTTGAGCGTTGCGAGCAATTGTTCGCGGATAGATTTACGGGCACGGTGCAAATTGACTTTCACTTGGTCGAGGCTGATGTTGAGCACTTCCGCGATTTCGTCATACGTCAATTCTTCAATGTCGCGCAGGTGCATCACGAGGCGCTGTTTTTCCGGCAATGCCTGCATCATTTGTTTTACTTGGTCGGCAAGGTCACGGTTTTCGATAGTGTGGGCCTGATTGGTTGTTCCGTTGGAGCGTTCGGCCATGCCGTCGAGGGGTGTGGTGCGACGCAAGTTCTGACTTCGGGCTTTGTCGAGCGAGCGATTGCGCGTCAAAGTCATGCACCAGGCCTCCCAGTTTTGTACGCTGCCAGACTGCTCTTCTGAGGATTTCCAGATTTTTTCCATCACTTCCTGCACCACATCCTCTGCCTCATGCGCACTGCCCGTGATGCGCAACGCAAATCGGAAGAGCTTGTCGCGGATAGGGAATATATGTTGTTGGAAAATTGCCTGAGTCATCCAGATTGCTGCGCTTATGGAAGCAAGACGCAAAGGGAAAGATTATGTTACAGATGGGTAGAAAAAAGTTCCCCTTGCTTGGCCTTCCCCCCGCCGCGCTTGTGTATTCTGAACAAACGCAATCGCGTGTAATAATTCCCGCCACAACCACCTCAACCTCCCCAACTCCATCAACAACTCCGCAGACTCGTACATCACCTTCACTTACACCGCCGACGGGGAAAAACTCACCAAAGTCGCAGGCGGCCAAACAAGAAACTATGTAGCCGGTATCGAGTGCTTAAGCCCTCCACCGCAACAAGTCCGTTCCGCGCCGCATCAGGTTGGTTTAAACACAGTTTCTTTGTGCCCTTCGAGAAGATACCACATGCGCACCATTCTTGGCATCCTGCTTCTGTCCGTATTGGCCGCCCCGCTTGTCGGGACGTATGCGAGTCTGCGTCAGGAAAAACGCCGTGTGAAAAAAGAAGTCAAAAAACGATTGATGGCAGGGGCGGACAACATCGACCTCGTTTTTTTCCAGTTTTCCAAACATGATAGCGAAACACTACTTCGATGGGAACACGAGCGGGAATTTGAGTACGAAGAACAGATGTACGACGTGGTGAAAAAAATCGAGCAAGGCGACTCCATACTGCTCTGGTGCTGGTGGGACCATGAAGAAACAGCATTGAACAAACAACTCCGGCAACTGCTCGCAAAAAGCCAAAACAACGACCCATGCCGCCATGAAAAAGAGCGGCGTTTGGTGTGTTTTTTTCTCTCCCTTTTTTTCGTGGAAATACCCAATGCACATCTCCCTTGCATCTCCATGGAGTATGTGGGGACACTATCAGAATGCGACAGCTTGCAAAGCATCGCGGAGTCGCCGCCGCCGTCGCCGCCGCCCGACGGGAAAATGGGCTAGTCGTGCGCCGATTAGCGCCTGCCCTTCTCATCTTTTCTGTTTGCTCAATTTTTCTCATCCAATCACTATCACAGCATGAAAAAATCTTTCTTGCTGGGGCTGCTCCTGTGTGCGGGTAGCCTTGGCTATGCACAGATATTGACCGTGAAAGACCGCGACTCTGGACAACCTTTGGAAGTGGCCACCATAATCAGTGAGGTGCCCAAAGCGCAACGGACAACCAATGCCGCCGGGCAGGCCGACCTATCGGCATTTCGTGGGGCAGAGCGCATCGAAGTGCGGCTGCTCGGCTACAAGTCCGCCGCATTTAGCTTTACCGAGTTGGAAAGCACCGGTTTCTTGGTCTATCTTTCCCCCGAAGGTCTGTCCCTCAATCAAGAGGTCGTCATTTCAGCCACCCGGTGGAACCAATCGAAACGCGAGGTGCCATCAAAAATCACCCGTATCGCGCCGAGGGTCGTGGCTTTGCAAAACCCACAAACCGCCGCCGATTTGCTCGGCGGTTCGGGTGAGGTTTTTATCCAAAAAAGTCAGCAAGGCGGGGGAAGCCCCATGATTCGGGGATTTTCCACCAATCGCGTGCTCCTGACGGTGGATGGCGTGCGCATGAACACCGCCATTTTTCGCAGCGGCAATTTGCAGAACGTCATCTCGCTCGACCCATTCTCCATCGAAAACACAGAGGTGTTTTTTGGCCCCGGCTCGGTGGTGTATGGGAGCGATGCCATTGGCGGCGCCATGAATTTCCAAACCCTTACGCCTCAATTGGCAACGGAGGATAAAAACTTCGTGAGCGGAAACGCCGTGGCCCGCATGGCATCGGCGAACAATGAGCGCACCGGACATTTCGACATAAATGTCGGCTGGGAGAAATGGGCTTTCGTCAGCAGTTTCTCGCACCACGATTTTGCCGATTTGCGCATGGGCACACATGGGCCGAGGGAGTATCTGCGACCTTTTTTTGTCCAGCGGCAAGCGAATGCGGATGTGATGGTCAAGAACGAAGACCCACTCGTGCAGCGCCCGACTGGTTATGAGCAAATCAACCTGATGCAGAAAATAAGGTTTGTGCCAAACGACAAATGGGATTTCAACTACGGCTTCCACTATTCCACCACCACCGACTATTCGCGCTACGACCGATTGCTGCGTGTGCGTGCCAACGGGCTGCCGAACAGCGCCGAATGGCTCTACGGCCCCCAAACCTGGGCCATGAACAATCTGACCGCCAACTATGAGGCTGGCAATCGGCTTTTTGATGGCATGACCATTCGCCTCGCGCATCAGTTTTTTGAGGAAAGCCGCATTGACCGCAACTTCGGCAATGCCTTACGGCGCAGCCGCGTGGAAAAGGTGCAAGCCTACTCCGCCAACCTTGATTTTTTCAAGGAAATAGGCCAACGCCAAAAGTTGTTTTATGGCTTGGAGGCTGTTTACAACGATGTCCGTTCGACAGGGACAGACAAAAACATCACTACCAACGAGGAAGTGGCAGGGCCGGCGCGCTATCCGCGTTCCGACTGGGCATCGTACGCGGCATTTGCCACTTATCAGCATCGGCTCTCCAAGCAATTGCTGCTCCAAGCGGGAGCGCGGTACAATCAATTTGCGCTCAACGCCACCTTCGACACTACTTTTTACCCATTCCCCTATACCACGGCAAACCTGAACAATGGGGCGCTCACGGGTAGCGTGGGCATGGTTTACGACCCTGCCGAATCGTGGTCGCTGGCGCTCAACGCCTCCACGGGTTTTCGCTCGCCCAATGTGGACGATTTGGGAAAAGTGTTCGACTCTGAGCCGGGAGCGGTCATGGTGCCGAACCCCAACCTGAATGCCGAGTACGCCTACAATGTTGAGTTTGACATTGCCAAAGTGTTTGGGAAAAGATTGAAAGTTGACGTGACAGGCTACTACACTATACTCCAAAACGCGCTTGTGCGGCGCCCATTTACGTTGAACGGGCAAGACAGCATTGTTTATGCGGGAGAGTTGAGCCAAGTGTTGGCCATTCAGAATGCGGCCAAAGCAACGGTGTATGGCTTGCAAGCCAGCATGGAAATCAAATTGACGGGCGGGTTCGGTCTGAGTTCTCAAATCAACTATCAGAAAGGCGAGGAAGAGTTGGACGACGGCACCATCAGTCCGTTGCGCCATGCAGCGCCATGGTTTGGGGCCACGCACCTGACCTATACCGCACCGCGACTGAGCCTTGATTTTTATTCCATGTACAACGGCGAAGTGCCTTTCGCCGAAATGCCCCAGGAGGAGCGCGGCAAGGGTTTCATCTACGCCATTGATGCCGATGGAAACCCCTTCTCCCCGGGCTGGTACACACTGAATTTCAAGGCGATGTACCAATTTTCAGAAAACTGGTCGGTGAGCGGTGGCGTGGAAAACCTGACCGACCAGCGATACCGGCCCTACAGCTCGGGGTTGGTGGCAGCGGGGCGGAATTTTATTCTTTCGCTGCGAGCTAAGTTTTAGGCCATTAGTGGATTGTTCAGACCCTCCAAGTTTCAACAACTTGGAGGGTCTGCTCATCCAACAGCATCACCAAATCAATAAAGATGAACAGAAATTACGATGCCCGCGTCTTGCGGGTCGTGCGGAAAATGCACCGCACATTGGGCATTCTGTTGTTTGTTTTTTTTTATTGTCATTGCCCTCACCGGATTGTTGTTGGGCTGGAAAAAACATAGCGGGGGCCTTATTTTGCCCAAATCTTATCAGGGCACATCCACGGACCTTCGCGATTGGCTACCGCTGGACAGCCTGCATAAAAACGCGATTCAAATACTCCGGGACTCATTTCCTCCTCAAATGTCCGCCAAAATCGAGCGAATAGATGTGCGCCACGACAAAGGGATGCTCAAGTTTGTGTTTGCAGAGCAGTATGTGGGTATGCAGATGGATGGTGCCACAGGGAAGTTGCTGCATCTCGAACAGCGACGCTCCGGTTTTATAGAAAACATACATGACGGCTCTATTTTGGATAAATATGTCGGCACCTCCAACGGGCAACTAAAACTGGTTTACACCTCCATCACGGGACTATACCCAGATTAAAGAGGATTTGAACCTGCCGGTTGGCAAGGCAGAGATTTCCTTGATTGATTTGTGTGATTTCCAAAGGATTGCGAGCACCCTTCGTTCAAAACCACCTTGCGTTGACTATAAAAGAAACTACTTGACTACCCATATTTCGCCCCTCCGGGGCTAAGGCACAAAATGCGGCAAATCAATGAGTATTTTGCTTTGCGTCTTTGTGACTTCATGGCAAATTTGAAAATTTCCAGTAGCGGTCATGCCACACCTGCTTTTCGATGCCCGTTTTTCCCAACATTAAGTTTTTGGGAAAAACCAAAAATGCCTTTCCTGTTTCGAGGCGGCGGCGCTATTTTTGCACCGCAAGAATATTTTAATCCTAATCTCATGAATACTTCGGCTTTGGCCGAACAGGCTCTCCTCGCACAGGTTCCCGTTCCCCTCGAAGTATCCGAGCATCCCAAGTCTGGTTTTATCAAAACGATGTAGCGACGCGCTGCCAAGCTCGCGGTCATTACCATTCTGCCTTTATACTTCACCTCGCCAAGTCTTGGCATGGTTAAAAGCGCAATCTGTTTAAAATCAAGGTATAAATGCTCAAACAGCACAAAAAGAACATCCTAATCACACTTCTCTCATGAAAAGAGCCTTACTCCTTGTCACCGCTATTGTCGTTTGTTTCCGAACTTTTGGACAATTGCCTGCGGCGCAACCGCTTCCTTTTTCGCAAAACTGGTCGAATACCAGCCTCATCACCGCCAACAATGACTGGACGGGGGTACCCGGCATCATTGGCTTTCGGGGCGATGGGCTTGCAGGCGCAACGGTTGTTGACCCCCAAACCATTTTGGTGGACAACAACCCCGGCGTGGTCAACGTAATCGCAAACCAAACCAACCCGAACGGCCTGACCACGGGCGGGGTCGCGGAATTTGAAATCGTCAACCCGGTGGTGGCATTGCAAGGCTCCGGCACAGCCAGAGCGCCTTATATCCTAATCGCCATCAACACCCTTTGCCTCTCCGACATCACCGTGTCATACAATGTGCGCGACATAGACGGCTCGGCGGACAACGCGGTGCAACAAGTGGCGCTGCACTACCGCGTGGGCAATAGCGGCAACTACACGAACATCCCCGAAGCCTACATCCCGGATGCCACCACAGGCCCCAGCATGGCTACGCTGGTCACACCCATCAGCGTGGTGCTGCCGGCTGCCGCGAACAACCAATCAGTTGTTTATCTGCGCATCATGACCACCGACGCGCCGGGCAGCGACGAATGGGTAGGCATAGATGATATTGAAATCAACGGAACCCCGATAGTGGCGCTCATCAGCGGTTTGGGCAATTTTTGCATAGAGGGCGAATTGCCTATCACTATTGATATAGTGGGCGGTACTGGCCCTTACACAGTGGTTTACACAGATGGAGTCAATGAATTTACTGAAACAGATTTTATCAGCGGGACCACCCTCGTTCAGACCGTTAGCACCAACACAACCTTCACTTTGGTTTCTGTGGAAGATGCAGGCGGATGCACGGCGGGTGACTTGAGTGGCAACGCGATAGGATATGTGTCGGAAACCTTGCCGGAGATTGAAATTGTCACCCAAAACGACCCATCCTGTGCCAACAACGATGGGGCTATTGACATCAACGTGACAGGAGGGACGGCCCCTTATGATTATTTATGGACGACCAACGGAGGCAGTGGCCTGAACCCCGACGACGAAGACCAGACGACCTTGGGGGCAGGCACTTACGAAGTGTTGGTGACGGATGTGAATGGGTGTGAGGCGAACGCATCTGTCACATTGGAACAAGCACAAGGTTGCAACTGCGATATTGACATAGTCAGTATAGAAACAATTGATGAAACCTGTCCGGGCGACAATGATGGCTCTATAACGATTAATGCTGTCTGCACTACTTGCGAGTCTATTGAATACTCTATAGATGGCGGTATCAATTATCAACCGGACAATGTTTTCACAGGCCTCGCACCTAATACCTACAATGTAAAAGTGCGCGATAGTGCGGACCCCGATTGCACGGATGTCGGCATAGCGACAGTGAACGCTGGAGATGGCGTACCGCCCGTCTTTAACGGCCCTTTACCTGAAGATGAAAACTATGAATGCGGGGACATTGTGCCAGATGCCGCTACGCTTACCGCATCAGACAATGTTGACCAAGACGTTGAAGTAACGTTTTCGGAAAATGAAATACCGGGGGCGTGTGATGGCACTTCTACCATTGTCCGCACATGGACTGCCACCGACGACTGCGGCAATTCAACTCAACACACCCAAACAATCACCATTCACGATGACACCCCACCCACTTTGGAAAACCTCCCAGACGATGTTTCCCTGACCATCAACTGCAACGAACCATTGCCCGCCCCATCGGGAGTGACAGCTACCGACAACTGTGACCCGGATGTTCAAGTTTCTATTTCTGAAACCGACAACGGAGCGTGCCCATTAGTCATCACGCGCACTTGGACGGCAACCGACTGTTCCGGGAATGTGGCTTCTTTCGTTCAAATCATCACCGTCACCGACGACGAAGCCCCCGTTTTCAACGCTCCCTTGCCGCAGGATATCACCGTCTCCTGTTCCGACCCCCTCCCTACCCCACCCTCCGTGACCGCATCCGACAATTGCGACCAAGGCGCGGTGCCGGAAGTTATTTTTATTAATGAAATCCACTACGACAACGTCGGCGCCGACGTGGGCGAATTTATCGAAATCGCTGGCACAGCAGGCATTGATTTGTCTCAATATCAACTCATTCTGTACAACGGCAACGGCGGCGTGGTGTACGACGAAAGAACATTGAGCGGCATCATTGACGACGAGGGCAACGGCTTCGGCGCGGTGGCCTTCTTTTATCCCGTCAACGGCATCCAAAACGGCTCGCCCGACGGCATGGCGCTTATCAAACTGCCCAACACCGTGATTCAGTTTTTGAGTTACGAAGGCACGTTCGTCGCCACCAACGGCCCAGCCGCCGGACTCACCTCAACAGACATAGGTGTGGCAGAAGAGCCGCCCCCTGCCATCGGCCTTTCACTCCAACTCACGGGCGCAGGCCAGCAATACGGCGATTTCAACTGGGTCGGCCCAGTAGCCGAATCCCCCGGCTCGCTCAATGCAGGCCAGTCACTCGAACCCCTGCCGGGTACCATTCTGGCCACGTTGGAAGAAACCTCGATGATGGGCGACTGCGCGGGCGAAATGCTCGTGGTGCGCACATGGACAGCCACCGATGCTTGCGGCAACAGCACCCAACACACGCAGACGATTTTCGTGTTGGACAACGATGCCCCGAATTTTGTCCCCCCCATACCACAGGATATCACGATTAGCTGCAGCGACCCCGTGCCACCCGCCGCCGATTTGCTCGCCACCGATTTCTGCGACGACGGCTCCGGCGCCCCGGCGATGGTTTGGATAAATGAGATTCACTACGACAACGTGGGCAACGACGTGAATGAATTTATCGAAATTGCTGGCACGGCAGGTGTTGACCTCTCCGCCTACTCTTTGTTCCTCTACAACGGCGCGGGCGGCGGCACCTACGGCTCCATGACCCTGAGCGGCATCATTCCCAACCAAAGCAACGGATTTGGCACAGTCGCATTTTTCTACCCCGTCAACGGCTTGCAAAATGGCTCGCCCGACGGCGTGGCACTCGTGACGGGTGGCATGGTCGTGCAATTTTTGAGTTATGAAGGCACATTCGTGGCAGTGGGTGGCCCGGCCAATGGCCTGCTTTCCACCGACATTGGCGTGGAAGAAGATGGCAACACCCCGATTGGATTTTCACTCCGACTGAGCGGCACCGGAAACAAGTATTCAGACTTCGCTTGGAACCCTCCCGCGCCCGCAACCCCTAACGCCATCAACACCGACCAGTTTTTTACCCCGGTGCAAACTGGCCTGCAAGTCAATTTTGAAGAAACCAACACCCAAGGCGACTCTCCTGAATCCTGCGATTTCTACAACTACACCATCACGCGCACTTGGACGGTGGAGGACGATTGCGGCAACGGCAACACCCATGTTCAAGTGATTACCGTTCAAGACATTACACCGCCGACGTTCAATGGCGTACCGGCCAATGTGACACTTAGCTGCGCACAACCCATACCCGCTGCCCCGACTAATGTGACAGCCTCCGACAATTGCTCCGCCACTTCGCCCGTGATTTTCAACGAAGTCAGCACAAAAGGCGCGAACCCCGCCAACTGCAATTTTTACACTTACACCATCACGCGCACTTGGTCGGCCTCCGACGTGTGCGGCAACATGGGCGCAAGCACCCAAATCATCACGGTGCAGGATAATCAAGCCCCCGTCGTCAATTGTCAAAACATCACGGTCAGCCTCAACAACTTCGGCACCGTGACCATCACGGGCGCATCGGTTGGCTTTTCGGCAACGGACAATTGCGCGGCACCCGCTAACCTCAACGTGTTGGCCAACCCGGTGACTTTCACCTGCGCACAGGCTGGCACCACCCAGCCATACGTTTTGCAAGTGACAGACCCATGCGGCAACGTCGGCGTTTGCACAGCGCAAGTGACCATACTGCCCTTCCCGCGCTGTGTTCCAAAAATTTTGATTTCCGACCCGTGTGTCTGCAAAAACAACGCGACCACGTTGTTTAATGGCCAATTTGGGGAAACACTCAAAATCGAATCCTTGGCTGGAAAGACCTGGACGGTCATCGCGGTGAACGGCTTGTTCGCAGCCAACAGCCCGCCGCCGCCCGCTGCGCCCATCGCAATTCAAATTGGAACACAGTTCGTCGAAAACCCACTGAACAGCGGCGACTATTTCCTGAGCGGTGTACACATTGACGACCTCGGTTATTCCATCACCGTCCAGAGTGAGAGCGGCGAAGTGCTTACCGTAGGCAACTCTTGCAAATACCCAAATCCAGAAATCACCGCCGATTTGAGCGGACCGTTCTGCCTATATTCCCAGCCAGTCAATCTAACAGGCATACCCGGTGACAACAACATTGTCAGCCAAGGCTTCACCGTCAATGGCGCGCCAGCCACCGTTTTCAACCCCGGCGCAGGCGTAGGTCCTTATGTCATAGAATACACGGTCAATGGCGGCGTGCCCAAAGCAGCAGGCCCCGACGACCCTGGTTGCATCCAAAAAATAACGGTATTTGTCAACGTAGTGGCAACGCCCGGCAATCTGGCGTGCAACGACTTGGTGTATGTCTCGTTGGGGCAGGATTGTGTCACAGAAGTCACGCCAGACATGATTCTGGACGGCACTTATGGATGCTTCGACGACTACACCGTTTCCCTAAAAACCACAACTGGTCAAAATGTGGGCAACACCGTAACATCTGCCAACGTGGGTCAAACACTTGTAGCCACCGTGACCCATTTGGTGAGTGGAAATAAATGTTGGGGAAATATAAAGGTGGAAGACAAGTTGCCTCCTACCATCCAATGCGCGGATATTACCCTCAACTGCGCCATCACCAACGTCTCCCCCAATTATTTGGCGGGCGTGTTGGGCATCGTGACCGCCTTCCCGAATGTCATTGATTGCTCCCCGGCCAGTTCCTCCTACATTGATACTTGGACAAACTTGGATTGCAATCAAAACTTCAACGGCTTCAACAACCTGAGCGGCTACATCACACGCAAATGGACAGCCAAAGACAGCTGGAACAACACATCCTCCTGCATCCAGTACATCTACTTCCCCCGCATCAATACCTCCAGTATCAATCTGCCAGCCGATGTGACAGTAAGTTGTACCAACGATAATAGTGGAAACATTGCCGTCACAGGTGCGCCGTTTATCAATGCGTTTGGCCAACAATTTCCACTCTATCCTGATGCGGGCTATTGCGAATTGAACGCCATCTTCACAGACCAAATCATCAAAATCTGCGACGGCACCGTCAAAATTTTGCGCACATGGACCATTCTCGACTGGTGCGACCCAATAGGCGCGTCAAACCCCATTTTCCATGTGCAATTGATAAAAGTAGTGGATGAAGCTGGCCCCGCCATTTCCTGCCCAGCCGACCTGACGGTCTCCACCGACCCGTTCTCGTGCTGCGCCATCGTGAACCTGCCCGACGTGATTATCCGCGACAACTGCTCGCGCATCAACAACATCGGCGGCATGATAATCGGCATAGACCCGTTCACGCTGGACACCATCGGGATGTTCCCCATCGGCGGCCAGCTGACCAACTTCCCGGGCAACAACCTGTGGGACCTCGACACTTTGGGCGCCTTTGGCCTGACGCCGTGCCTGCCTGCCGGCACGCACACGGTCATCTATCAGGCGGAGGACGACTGCGGCAACACCTCGACGTGCTCGTTCCGCCTGACGGTTCGCGACTACGTCCCGCCGGTGGCGGCCTGCACCGAGTTCACGGTGGTGAGCATCGGGGTTGACGACCCGTACGACTGCTACGGCCCGGGCGGCTTCCTGGGCGTGCCGCCCGCGTTGGGCGACTGCGAGTTTGGCGGCGTGACGTGGGTGAAGGCCTCGACGTTCGACCAAGGCTCGTACGACAACTGCAACAACATCAAGTTCACGATACAGCGCATGGCGCCGTACTCGGACTGCATCAACTCGCTGAACTCCATCAACGGCTTTTTGCCGTGCGACGACCAGTTCCCGGACTTCCCGAGCGAGTTCGAGCGCGCGGTGGCGGAGCAGGACTCCATCAAGTTCTACTGCTGCGAGGTCGGCACGACGCAGACGGTGATACTGCGCGTGTACCAGTTGGACGCCTTCGGCAACTTCGCCATCGGCCCCGACGGCACGCCGATACACAACACCTGCATGATAGACGTGCTGGTTCAGGACAAAATCAAGCCGGTTTGCATCTCGCCGGCGAACGTGACGGTCTCGTGCGAGGCCTTCGACCCGAGCCTGTGGGCTTACGGCAAGCCGACGGTGCAGGACAACTGCTGCCTCGACGAGAACCGGGTGTACCAGGGCCAGTGCGGCCTCGAGCACTCGGCGAGCTACGCGCTGTTCGACACGCTGTGCAACCGCGGCACCATCACGCGGACGTTCCGGGTGTACGACTGCCACGGCCAGTCCACGCAGTGCACGCAGCGCATCGTGGTGACGTACGAGCAGGACTACTGGATACGGTTCCCCAACGACGTCATCGTGACGGTGTGCGACGGGACCGGCAACTACGGCGCGCCGACGTTCAACGGGGCGCAGGACTGCGAGCTGCTGGGCGTTTCGTTCGAGGATCAGGTGTTCACGGTGGTGCCGGACGCGTGCTTCAAGATAGAGCGGACGTGGACCATCATCAACTGGTGCACCTACAACCCGAACGCCAACTGCGTGACGGTGCCGAACCCGGAGCCGAACGCGACGGCGAACTCCCCGCAGAACCTGACGGGCCCGACGGTGTCGCCGTGCGGCACGCCCGCTCCGTGGGCGCCGACGAACGTGGCCATCGCTCCCGGCCAGGCTCCGACGAACTTCTGCACGTTCTGGTCGGCGACGGCGAACTGCTACCGGTACAAGCAAATCATCAAGATAATAGACAACCAGAAGCCGACGGTTGACTGCCCGGCCTCCCCGGTAGAGTACTGCGACCTTTCGGCGAACGACCCGCTGCTGTGGAACCAGTCGTACTGGTGGGACGGCGTGTCGCACGACCTTTGCGAGGGCGACGCCCCGCTGAGCATCACGGCGACGGACGCCTGCTCCGGCGCGAACGTGAACATCACCTACCTGCTGTTCCTCGATTTGGACGGCGACGGCTCGATGGAGACGGTGGTGTCGAGCAACAACCCGCCGGCCCCCGGCACGGTGAACTACAACAACCTCGGCACGCCGAACTACTCTGGCGGCACGCCGCGGGTGTTCGACGGTCGCCCGGTGCCGGCCGCTCAGATATACCGCTGGGCGGTGCACTACACGACGAGCGGCACGAGCCGGACGGCGGCGGTGCAGTGGAAGACACAGGCGCAGCTGCCGACGCCTGCCAACCCGAACGGCACGTCCGGCGTGGTTCCGCAGCTGCCCTACGGGACGCACAAAATCAAGTGGACCATCACCGACGGCTGCGGCAACGAGGAGACTTGCGAGTACCACTTCGTGGTGAAGGACTGCAAGGCCCCGACGGTGGTGTGCCTGCACGGTCTGTCGGTGAACATCATGCCGACGAAGATGATAACGCTGTGGGCATCGGACTTTTTGCAGTACGGCGAGGACAACTGCACGCCGTCGAACCTCCTGAAGTACGGCATCCGCAAGGCCGGCCAGGGCACGGGCTTCCCGGTCGACGCGCTGGGCAACCCCATCACGTCGGTGACGTTCACCTGCGCGGAGCTGGGCCAGCAGCCGGTGGAGCTGTGGGTGCAGGATTTGGCGGGCAACGCCGACTTCTGCCTGACGTACCTTGACGTTCAGGACAACGCGGGCAACTGCGGCAACAACAACATCAACGTGGCCGGCGCGCTGAAGACCGAGGACGCGCAAGGCCTCGCGGACGCGAACGTGAACCTGCAGAGCGGTGCGATGAGCCACTTTACGATGACGGACGCCGACGGCAAGTACCAGTTCAACGGCCTGGTGGCGCAGAACGCGCCGTACACGTTGACGCCGACGAAGGACGACAACCCGCTCAACGGGGTGTCGACGTTCGACCTGGTGCTCATCTCGAAGCACATCCTGGGCCTCGAGCCGTTGAACAGCCCGTACAAGATGATAGCGGCGGACGCGAACAAGTCGAACTCCATCACGACGTTCGACATCGTGGAGCTGCGCAAACTGATACTCGGCATCTACACCGAGCTTCCGAACAACACCTCTTGGCGCTTCGTGGACAAGTCGTTCGCGTTCCCCAACACGGCCAACCCGTTCCAGACGCAGTTCCCCGAAATCAAGACGGTGAGCGGCTCCGCGGTTGACCAGTTGAACGAGGACTTCGTGGCGGTGAAGGTTGGCGACGTGAACGGCACGGCCATCACGAGCTCGCTGCTGTCGGGCGACGACCGCACGGCCGGCACGCTGCTGTTCGACGTGGACGACCGCGAGTTGCGCGCGGGCGAGCTGGCGACGGTGACGTTCCGCGCCGCCGAGCGCGTGCAGGGCTGGCAGTTCACGCTGAACCTGTCGGGTCTTGAGGTGGCCTCCATCGAGGAGGGCGAGAAAGTGAAGGCGTCGAACTTCGGCGTGTTCGCCGATGCGCTGACCACGTCTGTTGACGGCGACGCCGCCGAGTTCTCGGTGACGTTCCGCGCCGCGAGGGCCGGCCGCCTGAGCGAGATGCTGGGCGTGTCGAGCCGCATCACGCGGGCGGAGGCCTACTCGCTGTCGAGCGACCGCATGGAGGTGGCGCTGCGCTTCAACGGCGCGGGCGGCGCGACCATCGCGGGCGTCGGCTTCGAGCTGTACCAGAACCAGCCCAACCCGTTCGTGAACAAGACGGTCATCGGCTTCCACCTGCCGGAGGCTGCGGACGCCACGCTGACGGTGTTCGACGAGAGCGGCCGCCTGCTGTTCGTGCAGAAAGGCTCGTTCGCCAAGGGTCACAACGCCATCGCCGTTGACCGCGCCCTGCTGGGCGCCAGCGGCCTGATGTACTACAAACTGGAGACCTCCACCGACTCGGCAACCAAGAAAATGGTGCAGACGAAGTGAGGGGATTGTTGATGGGATACCTGATTCGTCGGGCTAATTGAAATCGTCCGACGAATGCACAAAAGAAAATGCCCCGACTTCGTGGTGACGCGGTCGGGGCATTTGTATTGGCAGGACAGGCTACTGTCCGGCGAATGCTCGTTTCAAATCAGATAATTGATGCCGAAAAACAAAACGAGATAAATCCAAAGCCCGTCGAGAAAGTGCCAATAAAGGGTCAACAAGCGGAGCTTCAGCCTTTTTTCCGGGTCGGAGAAATAGACCAATACCGTGACGGGGTCCACCATGCGTTTTTTGGCGGTGCGATAAAACAGCATTAGAAATGGCAATCCCGCCACCACGTGCGCAAGATGAACAAAGGAAATGACGTAGAGATAAGCCGTCGTGGTAGAAGTATTGAGGGCGACATTGTGGCTAAACAACCACCACCAAGCGACGGTCTGCATCAGCATGAAGAGCAAAGAGAGCCAAATTGTGTGTTTTAGGTTTTGCTGATAACCTTCGGTGTCATCATTGAGGTAGCAACGTTTGGCGCGAATCATGGTCCAACTGCTGCTCAGCAAAATTAGCGTATTGAAAACAAACAAAAAGGGTATCTGAACTGGCGGCACGTTCATTGTCACCCGCGTGTAAACGTATGACACAGTGAGCGCCAAAAATAGCGCCGAAAGGCCAAACAGCAGGATGAACAACATGACGTTGTTGGGATGAAAAATGAATTCGTCTCTTTGTTGTGTTTGATTTTGCTGCACGATGTGAGAAATTAAAAAGACTGAGACATGAGGACAATGGCCGACAAAGCCAAGACTATACCAAGCCAATTGAGCCGCGAAAGCCGCTCCTGAAACAGCCAAACCGCGCCGATGGTTGTGATGAAAATGATACACACATTCAGAACGGGAAACAGGAACGAACCTTCCAACCCACTACCCAGCGCCATCAACAAAAAAAGCATGCTGCCGTAGTTGGGGATGCCAAGCGCAATGCCCGCCGCCACGTTGCGCCATGAAAAAATCAATCGCCCACTCCACCAGCCGTAAATGGCGGCGCACAGCCCTATGATACCTGCCATGCCAAACACAGCACTGATGAACGCAGGGTCGTTCGGGTCGGCCAGCCCCTCTTTTTGAACCCTGATAAACAGTATTTCGATAACCCCCGCCAGCAGCCATGTGAGCAACGGAATCAACAACAACACTTTTTTCCCCTTCCAGGTCAGCGTGTTTTGTTGTTGTTCAACCGACGACGGCAGGACACCATCATTATGCGACTGAACGGGCGGTTTCGCATGGGGCCAGTTCACCAAGACAATCGCGGCCAAGGCCAGTAAAAAGCCCGCAATTTTCCCCGTGCCAGCAGATTCGCCATACACCAAAACCGCAAATGGCACGGTCATCAAAATGGACATTCTTTGCATGATTTGGCTGACCATGACCCCGAAATAACGTACAGTCAACGCCGCCCCATTGAAGCCCCCGATGAACACCAAACCCAACACCACTGAATAGACGAACCAAGGTTTGGCATAGTTGGCAAAAGAGAGCGGGAAGTGCCCGATGTGCAGCCATCCACACAAGACACAGGTAACGTAATTGAACACGATTGCTTGAAAGCCATCCACCCGGAAGCGGACGAAAAGTTTGAAGATGAAACCAAGCAACACCGAACAGGCCACCGCCAACAGCAGATAAAACATGAGTCGAAAATTTTGGACGGGTAAAGGTATGTTATGCTTTCGCGCTTTGTCGAGCGCATATCTTGGCTTTTATGTAGGTTTGCGAAGCATTAATCAAAAAAATACCGTTCCATGCGACACATTCACTGCTACGTCTTCATCTTGCTGTGTGTTTTTTCCTGTCAAAAATCGAGTGTTCCGGTTGGCAACAGACTTGAAAAAAAGTCGGAACCTTATGACCAGTTTGCCTTTCAGCGTTCTTTCCCCGACCGCGATTTTGATTGGAAAGGCTGGAAAAAAGCCATCAACACCGCCCGCGAAGCAGAATGGTCCGTGCAGGAGCGCAATGGCGCGGGGTGTGTGGGCAACACCACCAACTGGACCCTGCAAGGGCCTGCCAATATCGGTGGGCGCGTCAACACCCTTGCCGTAAAACCCGACGACGAATACACGGTGTTGGCGGGCTTTTCCGCCGGGGGCATTTTCAAAAGCACGGATGGCGGCATCAACTGGAAACCCGTGTTCGACGAACATATCGAACTCTCCATTGGTCACATTGTCTTTGACCCCACCAATCCTAACGTGGTGTACGCTGGCACAGGCGATCCCAACATCCCTTCCATCGTGTTCAACGGAGATGGCGTGTTCAAAAGCACCGACGCAGGGGATACTTGGCAATATCTTGGGCTGGAGCAACAGGGCATCGTGTCAAAAATTCAGATTGACCCCACCAACCCCAAAATCATATACGTCGCCACCATGGGCAACCCCTTTATGCGCGACAACGAGCGCGGGATTTACAAAACAACGGATGGCGGCCTCACTTGGCAACAGGTGCTTTTTGTGAGCAATCAGGCTGGCGCGAGCGACCTTGTCATCAATCCAAACAACCCACAGATACTGTACGCTTCTTTTTGGGACCGCATTCGCAACAACCAAGAGTCGGTCATTTATGGCCCTCATGCCCGCGTCTATAAAACCACCGACGGAGGCGCTACTTGGACGCATCTCGGCGGCGGGTTGCCTACCGGCATCATGGGCCGCACCGGGTTAGCTATGTCCGCTCAAAACCCCGACAAATTGTACGTCGTTTACATTGATTCGCTCTCCACGCCGGGCGGACTTTACAAAACCACCAATGGCGGCACGTCTTGGACATCTATAAACATTGATGCCTTGGAAGACAAGTGCGCCGATTTTGGCTGGTATTTTGGCAAAATAGACTTGCACCCCAACGACGACGAGGAAATCTACTTTCATGCCATCATCATGTGGCGGAAAGCCGCCAACAGCTCCGCTTGGATGACAGCAGCGGGCGGGCATGCAGACAGCCATGACCTTGCGTTCACCCCTTCCGGCAGGCGATATTGGGCCAACGACGGCGGTGTGTATCGAAAAGAACTCAACCTGCCCTATTGGATACGCTGCAACAACCTGCCAACCACGCAATTCTACCACACCAACTACAACCCTCACACACCCAACGTTTATTGGGGCGGTGCGCAGGACAACGGCATCAACAAAGGCAATGGCACGGCCATCAACAACTGGGCAAGTGTCTATCCCGCTGATGGCTTTCGCAGCGTGTTTCACCCCAGCGACCCCAACACCTACTGGGTGGAAATTCAAAATGGCAGCATCAACAAAACTACCGATGGCGGCGCGACATGGCAAACAGGCAAAACTTGTCTTGGCACGGGAGACCGCTGCAACTGGGATACACCCTATTTCATGAGCGCTCACAATCCCGACATCCAATACGCCGCCACTTATCGCGTCTATGCTTCCTCCAATGGCAACATCTGGTCGCCTATCTCTGGCGATTTGACCGATGGCATCATTTATGGGCCGCGTTTTCATACCATCTCTGCCCTCAACGAATCGCCCCTGTTGTCGCAAAAACTTTATGCGGGCACAAGCGACGGCAATGTGTGGCGGCGCGAACCCAATACAGGCTGGGTCAACATAACCGACGGTTTGCCAGATAGATACGTCACTTCCGTGCATGGCTCCACGACCCTGCCCAACCGCATTTTTGTCAGTCATTCCGGCTTCCGCGACAACGACTACATACCCCACGTTCATCGCTCCGACGACAACGGGCAGTCGTGGAAGGACATTTCCGGCAACCTTCCCCAGATACCAGTCAACGACTTGCTCATCCTGCCCCAACACGCCGACTCTATCCTTTTTGCGGCAACTGATGCGGGCGTATATTTCACCCTAAACGGGGGTGGCTCGTGGGGTCGGTTGGGTGGCAATATACCCTTTGTCCCCGTGTTCGATTTGGAACATAATCCCGTGCGCAAGGAACTCGTGGCAGCCACTTATGCGCGAGGTATTTGGACGTTCCCGCTCGACTCGGTCTTTTTGCAAACACCCGCCGCATTGGTCAACGTAGGCGGAGCCATACAAACAGAGGCAGGCGAAGGGGTGGCTTTCACGGACGTGAGTGGCCAAACGACCAACGCAAGTGGCATTTTCGGCCTCGCCAATGTGCCAGGCTGCCAAACCTACACGCTTGCCCCTTACAGAGACGACACTCCGCTCAATGGGGTTAGCACGTTCGATTTGGTACTGATTTCCAAGCACATACTCGGTTTGGAACCCCTGAACTCGCCCTATAAAATAATTGCCGCCGATGCAAACAAAAGCAATTCCGTGACGACATTCGATATTGTGACGTTGCGCAAACTCATTCTTGGCATTGACACGGTTATCTCAAACAACACCTCTTGGCGTTTTGTGCCCAAGTCCTTCCTCTTCCCCAACCAAGCCAACCCTTTCCAAACCCATTTTCCCGAAAACCTCGAAGTCTTTGTGCAGGACGCATCTGTCAATGGGCTTGACTTTACGGCCATCAAAGTCGGCGACGTGAATGGCTCGGTCATCGCCAACTTGTCCGGCGCGGCGGAGGAGCGCATCGCAGGCGAGTGGCCTGTTTACTATCAGGCCATTGATTTTGACAAAGATAAAATCGCGGTGGCCGAATTGAGCGGAGCCGTTGACGAATTGGCTGGCATACAGTTTACCCTCTGTTTCGACACCGATAAGTTGGATTTTTTGAAAGTGGAACCGCTTCTACCGGGATTGACGAGCGAAAATTTTGGCACTCACCGAGTAGCCAATGGCATTTTGACAGTCTGCTTTGAAAACATGAGTGCAATAAAAAAGCCCTTACATACGAGCCAAGCGCCCAAGCCCCTTTTCAGGGTCGTCTTCAAAGCAAAATCTGATGGAGCCATGCACCGTAGCTTGCAACTTGGCGAGTCCCCCACCCGTTCGATTGCTTTCCAACCAGATGGCACGAGCTTGAAGCCCGTATTGGAAATGCAAGTCGCCCCTACTTTGCAGTCGCCATCCGTTCGAGTATGGCCCAACCCTTTTGGCGCCACAGGCGTTTGGCTTGAAACGAAAGGCATGGAAGCGGAGGCCACCCTAAGCGTCTTTGACCAAGAGCGCCGCCTTGTGTTGCAACGTGCTGTGGCAGGCGCGGAAAGGATATTCGTAGCGGCAGACGTTTTTTCCGCCGCTGGCACTTATTTTTATGAAATAACTGGTGAAAAAACAATAAAAGGCAAGCTCGTCTATACTCCTTAACAATGGCACAAACAATCGTTTTTTCAACTTTGGTCCTCGCGCTGATTTTGTTCGCGTGGGGTAAAATTCGACACGATATTGTCGCTATTATTTGTCTATTGGTATTGGTGTTCACGCAAGTTGTACCTGCCAACGAGGCGTTCATGGGTTTTGCGCATCCGGCTGTCATCACAGTTGCCGTTATATTGATAGTAAGCAATGGTTTACAGAAGTCCGGCCTCGTAGATGTAATTGGCCATTGGGTAATGAAATTGGGCGATAGTCTTGTGTTGCAAATTGCTGTGTTATCCACCATAGTTTGTGTTGCTTCTGCATTTATGAACAATGTGGGCGCTTTGGCAGTATTGATGCCAGTAGCCATACACATAGCCAACAAAAGCAAGCATTCCCCTTCCTATATCCTGATGCCAATAGCTTTCGCCTCACTATTGGGCGGCATGACGACTTTGATAGGCACACCACCGAACATAATAGTAGCCGCTTTTAGAGAAGAGGCATTAGGGACACCTTTCCAGATGTTCGACTTTGCTTATGTTGGGGTGGGACTTTCTGTTGCTGGGCTTGCCTTTATCTCAATAATTGGTTGGCGATTGTTGCCTGAAAGAGGCAGCAAGGAACAAGACAAAGGACAGTTCAACATAGAAGACTACATTACGGAGATAGAAATAACAGAAGAATCGAAACTCAATAGACATTCCCTCAGCGAAATAGGCGGCCTCACCGAATGTGATGTTCAAGTGTTGCGCATCGTGCGCGACAATCACCTCATTCACGCGCCGGATATGAGCATGGTGCTACGTCCGGGCGACATCGTCACGATAGAGGCGGACTCGGAAGAACTAAAAACCTTCGTGGAAAAAAGCAAGGGCAGATTGGTAGGCAAAGGGGAAAGCAGCGACGACGAGACGATTGGAGGAGAGCATATCACCACCGTGGAAGTGGTGGTGATGGCCAACGCGCCCATTTTCAACCAAACAGCCGCTGGGCTTCGGATGCGCTCGCGGTACGGCGTGAATCTGCTGGCCATATCCCGTCAGGGCAGTCGAATCCGTCGGCGACTCGACCATGTGATATTCAGGGCTGGCGATGTGTTGTTGCTTCAGGGCGATGCGAATAAAATCCACGACACTTTGAACGATATGGGGTGTCTGCCATTAGCCGACCGGGGGTACATCATCGAGAAACCTCAAAAAATCGTATTGGCGCTCTCCATTTTTGCCTTGGCGCTCTTTCTCATCATCACGAATGTCACACAAGTGCAAATAGCCTTCACGCTGGCCGCCTTGCTGATGGTTTTGACCAAAGTAATTTCTGTGAGGGAAATATACACGAGTGTTGACTGGCCGGTAGTCGTATTGCTGGGGGCATTGTTGCCTGTCGGCACTGCATTGGAGACGACGGGCGGCTCCAACCTGATAGCGGCTCAGATACTGCGATTGGGCGACCAAATTCCCGTGTGGGGCATGATTGCCGTGCTCTTGATGGTCACCATGTTCCTGTCTGACATCATCAACAACGCGGCAACGGTGGTACTCATGGCACCTGTCAGCGTCAGTGTGGCCAATGGCTTGGGCGCGTCGGTTGACCCTTTTCTGATGACGGTGGCACTGGGCGCATCTTGCGCATTCCTAACGCCCATCGGCCACCAATCCAACACTTTGGTAATGGGGCCGGGAGGCTACAAATTCACCGATTACTGGCGCATGGGGCTGCCTTTGGAGATTTTGATACTGCTGTTCGGGGTGCCACTGATATTGCACTTCTGGCCTGCCTGAATCTCGTCGCAGGGCAGGTGTGACATGACCGCCTACGGGATTGTTGGTTTGTCAATGCGCTCAAAGCGGATGTGCCACATCCACGCAAGTTTCACAAGATTCTGAACGATTTTTCCGTCGCACCCTTTGGTTTCGAGCAATGTCCCTATATTTGCGCACTTTTTTCGGAGGGTATGCTTCAAGGCATCATGCCGGAAATCAACATTCGTAAAAACATTTTTCGCAAATTACTACATCGAAAGTATGCAAGGCAAAGGCGTTGTCCGATTCTTCCTCATTGCGCTGACCTTAGTGTGTCTGTACCAGTTCTCGCTGACCATTCCGACCAACAATATCGAGAAGGCGGCAGAACGTTATGCTGATGACTGTTCCAAAAACGAAGCCGTCACTTGGCGTCAATGCTACGCTGGCTATCTGGATTCTCTTTCCTCCGAACCAGTATTCAGCATTCCACTGATTAAAAAATTCACCTACGCTGACCTGAAGAAAAGCCAGCTGGCGCTTGGCCTCGACCTAAAAGGCGGCATGAGCGTGCTGCTGCAAGTGGATTTGAACGACTTTTTGAAAAGCCTTGCGCAAAACACAAGCGACCCCGCATTTGCACAGGCACTCAGCAAGGCAGACGAACAGCTCCGCACACAGCAAGGTGATTTCATTACCATGTTCGCCCAAGCATGGAAAGAAAGCAGCGGCGGCAAGCCACTTGCCTCTATTTTCGCCCGAAACGAGGCGCTCAAAGGTCAAATCAACTTCGAGTCGCCCGATGCCGATGTGGTGCGCGTCATTCGTGAGCTCGCCAACAACACGGTGAAAGAAACCTACAACCGCCTCAAACAGCGGATTGACAAATTGGGCGTGGTGCAACCCAACGTCAGCCTCGACGCTGCCCGCGACTTGATTTTGGTGGAACTGCCCGGCATTGACAACCCCCAGCGCGCCCGCGAAATGCTGCAACGCTCCGCAAAGCTCGAGTTTTGGGAAACATATCGCCTCACCGACGACAACCTCCAGCAACGCTTCATAGATGCCGACCTGAAACTGCGCAGGCTGCTTTCCGGCGACACTACCAATCAAGTGGGCGCACGCAAGGACACCTTATATGTGTATCCAACTGGCGCGGATGGCCAACCAGATTCGTCTCAGACACCTGAGATGCGCATCGTGGATGCTCCTCCCACTTCGCAGGAAGGCGGCGGCCCCTTGCTCTCGTTGCTGACTTTGGGAAGCAACACCACGGGTGCCGTGTTGGGCTATGCCGACAAAAACAAAATCTCGACCATTGACAGACACCTCCAACGTCCCGAAATCAAACAACTGTTCCCCGCCAGCCTTGAGTTTCGGTGGAGCCAGAAAGCGGAAGAGGACAAGGGGTTCGGCAGCACTACCATTGGCAAATACGAGCTGTATGGCATTCGGAAAGTCGGCAACGACGACAAGCCCCGTTTGGATGGTTCCGTAGTGACCCGCGCAAGCGAACAACCCGACCCCAGCAGTGGCGAGGTCACTGTTAGCTTGGCCATGAACAACGACGGAGCGCGTATTTGGGCAGACATGACGACCAGAGCGGCCAACGCTGGCAACCGCGAAATCGCCATCGTCCTTGATGACGAAGTGGTGAGCGCCCCTCGTGTCATCAACCCCATCACGGGTGGCAACTCCTCCATTACAGGCAATTTCACGGTAGAGGAGGCGAAAGATTTGGCCAACATTCTCCAGGTGGGCAAGTTGCCCGCAGGCACCCGTATCGTGCAAGAAAGTCAGGTAGGCCCTTCTCTGGGTGCCGACAATATCAATAAGTCTTTGATAACGATGCTGTTGTCGGTTGCTTTGCTCTGCGTCTTCATGATAGCCTACTACAACAAAGGAGGCATCGTGAGTGTCATCGCGTTGTTGGCCAACCTGTTCTTCATCATCGGCACGTTGGCCTCCATGGGTACGGTACTGACCCTTCCGGGCATTGCCGGTATCGTGCTGACATTGGCCACTGCTGTGGATGCAAACGTCATCATCTACGAGCGTATTCGAGAAGAACTGCGAGCGGGGCTGACAATGGCCAAAGCCGTGTCAACTGGCTTCTCTCGCGCGCTGCCCGCCATCATTGACGCCAACGCCACCACCCTGCTCACTGCCTTTGTCTTGATGTATTTTGGTCTCGGCCCCATCAAAGGCTTCGGCACGGTACTTATCGTGGGTATTTTTAGTTCCATGTTCACCGCAGTCTTGGTAGGGCGCATGATTACCGACTGGTGGATAGAGCGCGGCAAAGACCTCGCTTACAGTTTCCCATGGTCGGAAAAGTGGCTGGTGGGCGCCAACTATGACTGGATTGGCAAACGCAAGTATGCGTATATGTTCTCCAGTGCCATCATCATCATTGGTATCATTTCGTTCATCATGCGCGGCTTCGAGTTGGGCGTTGATTTCAAGGGCGGTTTCTCCTACAACGTTCAGTTTGAACAGCCTGTGGAAATAGAACAATTGCGCGGCCCGCTCACGCAGGCTTTTGGTGGCAACCCCGTCATAAAGGCCGTCAATACGCAGAACACCTACAACATCACGACATCCTACCTCATCAATGACCAAAGCAAGGATGTGAACGACAGAGTGGTAGCCAAACTTCGGGAGGGACTCGAAGCGGCAGGCATTCGGACCGACTCCAATTTCATCAAGACGGATGCAGCAGGCACACACATTACCTCGTCCAGCCAAGTCGGGCCGACAGTGGCCGACGATATCCGCGACTCCTCTTTCAAGGCAGGCGCATGGGCATTGGCGCTCATTTTTCTTTACTTGCTCATTCGATTCCGCAAGTGGCAATTTTCGTTGGGCGCAGTCTTGGCTTTGTTGCATGATGTGCTTATCACGCTGACTTTCTTCACCTTGCTGCACGGCCTTGTGCCTTTCTCCCTGGAGATTGACCAAGCCATCATTGCTTGTATTCTGACGGTGATTGGTCTTTCGGTGAACGACACGGTGATTGTGTATGACCGTATCCGCGAATTCCTCGGCCTATATCCCGGCCGTCCGAAAGAAGAGGTCTTCAACAAAGCTATCAACACCACACTGAGCCGTACCATCATCACCTCAGGCACCATCTTTATCGTGGTGTTCTTGCTGTTCTTCTTTGGCGGCGGTGCTATCAAAGGCTTTGCGTTCGGTATCACGGTGGGCATTTTGTTCGGCACATACTCCTCTATTTTCGTCGCATCTTCTTTGGTGGTGGATTTGACAAAGGGTCAGGCGCTCGAAGGCAAAGTGGTGGCTCCTGAGCCAAAGCCCGAAGACAAAGCCAAGCCTTCCAAGAAAGTTGCAAAGGCTTGATGATTTTGCCATAAAGGCACAAAGAGCGAACGAGCAGCTTTTCTCTTGGCGCCTTCGAGAATTTGTGACAAATGCCAACTCTACTTCAAATTTAAAAGGGAAAACGCGGCAAACACGAGAGCCATCCCAGCGTTACATGGGGTGGCTCTCGCTCTTTCAGGCAGAATGTGCCTACCTTACTTGTGGCATAGTTTATGCTAAACAAAGGACGGTGAAAGTTCATCATTCGTATTTTCAATCCACACTCAACTATCGGTTTACACCTCCCCCACTCCCTCTGCGATGACGACCTATTTCATTCTTTTCCTTGCCCTCACTATCACTGCTTTCTACGGACTTTCTGACGACCGCCCCACGGATACAGAACCTTAGAACCCCGCTTTTTCAAGACTTTATGCGATAAATCCGCACATCGTTGATGACAGGCGGCGCTTTGGCAGCCAAAATCGCAATCCTCACTTTGGAAGTTTTCACTTCGGGAAACACGAGGATTTTTCGCACGCCAATGGTGGTGGAGTGGGCCACTTCTCTCCACCCCCCTTTTTCAAACACCTCCACTTTAAATGCCTCCACGCGCTGGCCATGTGTGCTGATTTTTTCTCGGAGCAGCAGCGTGTTAATCTTTCTTTTCTTTTTCAAATCAATTTCGAGAAAAGATTCGCCCGGCACGATTTCAAACTCGGCAAAGGTATTCTGGTTGACATCCGTCAGGCCAGCATCGAACCAATGGCGGCCATTGCCTAAACGGCAGGGGCGCCCCTCAGCCAGATTGTGACGAAAAGCATCTCTCAATTTTTGTCCAAAAGCGACCAAAGACGCCGAGTCGCGCTCATGGATGCGCCCCCTCCGGTCGGGCGGCACATTGAGTATCAGATTTGCTCCTCTTCCTACTGATTTCAAGTAGATATCCCAGAGTTGTCCCGGAGTCTTCACCTTATCATCTTCCTCGGGGTGGTAAAACCAGCCGGGGCGAATGCTCACATCGCACTCTGCAGGCAGCCAAAGCTGGCCATTGACGTTGCCTTGATTGAGCGTGTCCTCCGGTGGCGCGCCCAAGCCGCGTTGGAATCCAGCCGTATCGAGGGTGGCCCAGTTGGTTTCGGTCAAAATCAATCCTCGCTCGTTGCCAGCCCAGCGACAGCCGGGACCGATGTCGCTAAATATCACCGCATCGGGCTGCAACTGTGCGGCTACGCGCTCAAAACGGTGGAAATCGTATTCTTGCTTTTTGCCGTTTGGCCCCTCTCCGTTGGCGCCGTCCCACCAAATTTCAAACAACTCGCCGTAGTTGGTTAGCAGCTCAGTCAGCGTGTTGACATAGACATCGTTGTATTCGGGAGTGCCGTATTCCGGGTGATTTCTGTCCCAGGGGCTGAGATAGACCCCGAACTTGAGTCCGTGTCGGCGGCAGGCATCCGAGAGCTCGCGCAGCACATCGCCCTTTCCGTCACGCCATTTGCTCTCTCGAACCGTGTGCGTGGAATACTTTGATGGCCACAGACAAAACCCGTCGTGGTGCTTGGCCGTGATAATGACCCCGCGAGCGCCTGCTTGTCTGGCGATGCGGCACCATTGGTCGCAGTCCAAATCCGTCGGATTGAACACGTCTTCCGGCTCCGTTCCGTGCCCCCATTCGAGATTGGTAAAAGTGTTTGGCCCAAAATGAAAAAAGAGGTAGAATTCCGTGTCGTGCCAAGCAAGTTGGGCTGGCGTGGGTAGCGGAAGTTGGGGTTCGGGCATCTGCGAAAAAAGAAAAATTGGCAAATGCAAAAAGCATAACAAAGCGAACAATCGGGTCATAAGATTGGGTGGTTGTTTCGAAAAATGCTTTTACTTCGCGGTGAAAGTACGCATTGGAATTTGTTTTTGGCGGCTCAAGCGATTTACGTTTACGAAACTTTGGAAGTTTCGTAAACGTCATTTCAGAACTATTAGCAAGTGATGCGCCGACTGTAATCTCGATAGGCTTCATTAAATCCGAACTCACGTTAGATATTGAAAACAAACACTTTAGGACAAACAATGAACACAAACAAAGATGAAAGCATACTTGCCTCTGAGCCTTTAAGCACTCATTGATGATCGATTGACTTTCTTTGCCCTCCATCATCCGAACATGAACAGCATCATTTCATTGGAATCCATCCTCCACGCTCACCGACATCCATTCGGCACCGCACCCACGCTCGTCGTCCGCGCTCCCGGTCGCATCAACCTCATCGGCGAACATACCGATTACAACGAGGGCTTCGTGCTGCCAGCCGCCATTGACAAGGCCGTATGGCTGGCGGTGTCGCCACGAGGCGACGAGGCGCTTCACTTTCAGGCACTTGATTTCCAACATTCATATTTAGGCACTATCCAACGCTTGCAAAAAACCGAGCAACACTGGCCCAACTATTTGCTCGGCACCTTTGATGAACTGCTGAAAGACGGACACACATTGGGAGGTGTGAATGTGACGCTTGGCGGCAACATCCCCACCGGCGCGGGGCTTTCCAGTTCGGCGGCGGTGGAGAGCGGGATGCTGTTTGCGCTCAACGAACTATTTGGCCTCGGCCTTGACCGCCCTGCCCTCGCCCGGCTTGCTCAACGCGCCGAAAACAATTTCGTCGGCATGAACTGCGGCATCATGGATATGTTCGCCTCGCTCATGGGTCGGGCGAATCACGCCATAAAGCTCGACTGTCGCAGCCTTGAGGCCGAGTACTTCCCTATCCGTATGCCCGACCATGCTCTCGTGCTTTGCGACTCTGGCGTGAAGCACCAGCTCGTGGATTCAGCGTACAATACCCGCCGACGCGAATGTGAAGAAGGCGTGGCAGTTCTCTCGACCATTTTTCCAAATATCCGCAGCCTGCGCGACGTGACTCTGGCGATGCTTTTTTCCGAAAAAAAACGCCTGCGCGATGTTGTGCTCCAACGCTGCAAATTTGTCATCGAGGAAAACACGCGGGTAATCTCAGCCTGCAACGCCTTAAAAAACAACGACTTGGGGCTTTTTGGCGAACTGCTCTACCAATCGCACGAAGGGCTGCAACACGAGTATGATGTCACCTGTGCCGAAACCGATTTTTTAGTGCAACTTACTCGCGGCGATGTCGCCGTTTCGGGTTCGCGCCAGATGGGCGGCGGGTTCGGCGGTTGCACACTCAACCTTGTCCGTCGAGATGCTGTTGTTGGTTTTCAAGAAAAAATGCAGGTTTCCTATCTAAAACGCTGGGGAAAAAACCTAAAATTTCACCTCGTCGAAATCACAGATGGCGTTGAAATGGTCTATTCCACGCCACTTGTCCGGGAAGAGATATGAATGAGGTATTATTCAACACGGATTTTCCGCATCGGCGCTTCAATCCCCTCACGGGCGAATGGGTGCTTGTGTCGCCCCATCGGGCCAATCGCCCGTGGCAAGGCCAAGTGGAAAAACTGCCCGATACGCACCGCCTCGCACACGACCCATCGTGCTATCTCTGCCCCGGCAATATCAGGGCCAACGGTCAGCGAAATCCTCACTATACAGACGTTCACACCTTTACGAATGACTTCTCTGCCTTGTTGGAATCGCCTGCTCCCTCTTCCTCCCCGCTCATCGGCACACGAGAAGGACTTTTGCGTGCCGCGCCCGAACGCGGCATCTGTCGAGTGGTTTGTTTTTCGCCGCGCCACGATTTGACCATCCCCGAAATGGATTTGCCTGCCATTCGCCGGGTTGTTGATTTGTGGCGACAGGAATACGCGGAGTTAGGCTCCAAATCGTTCATCCGGTATGTGCAAATTTTTGAAAACAAAGGCGAAACAATGGGCTGCTCCAACCCGCACCCGCATGGGCAGATTTGGGCACAGGAACATATCCCCAACGAACCCCTGAAAAAGCAACAGCATCAGACCCGTTATTTCAAGAAACACGAGCGCACATTGCTGGAAGATTATTTGCGTCAGGAATTGGATTTAGACACACGCATACTTTTTGAAAACCAGCACTTTGTCGCGTTGGTACCTTATTGGGCGATGTGGCCATTCGAGGCGATGTTGGTGTCTAAACGCGCCATGCCGCGCATCACCGACATGAATGATGCCGAGTGCGAATCTTTTGCGGAAGCGTACAAACGGCTTACTGTTTGCTATGACAACCTGTTTGAGGTATCGTTCCCCTATTCAGCGGGGATTCATCAGGCGCCCACTGATGGTCGCGCTCATCCAGCATGGCACTGGCACATGGTTTTTTATCCGCCCTTGCTGCGTTCGGCAACGGTCAAAAAATTCATGGTAGGTTACGAGATGCTCGCTGGGCCGCAACGCGACGTCAGCCCTGAAAAAGCGGCGGCGATTTTGCGTGAGATGCCCAAAGAACACTACAAAGCCCGGAACTTACGCCCGACTGCTCCATCCCCTTAGACCAACCGTCATTGCAAAACCGATTATCAACAAACACGAGTATCATACATGAACATTCTTGTCACTGGCGGAGCCGGATTCATTGGCTCGCATACCGTCATCGCACTTGCCGAAGCCGGGTTCACACCCATCATCCTCGACGATTTTTCCAATTCTGACCGCCGCGTCTTGCGGGGTTTGGAAAAAATTCTGAAACAACAACCCCACTGCTATGCCGAAAACTGCCACTCTCCGTCCGTGTTGTCGCGGGTTTTTAGGGAGCAAAAAATTGATGGGGTGATACATTTCGCCGCTTTCAAGTCAGTGGGCGAATCCATGCAAGAACCGTTGAAATACTACGACAACAACATCGGCTCGCTCATTGTGCTGCTTCAGACCATGCTCGAACATGACATCCCCAACCTCATTTTTTCGTCCTCTGCTACGGTCTATGGCCAACCCAATGTACTGCCCGTCAAGGAAGACACCCCCGAACAGCCAGTTGCGTCCGTCTATGGTCACACCAAGTTGATAGGCGAGGAAATCCTGCGCGATGTGGCAGCCGCCCAAAAGCCGCTGAAAGCCATCTCGCTGCGCTACTTCAATCCCATTGGGGCGCATCCTTCCGCCCACATCGGGGAGCTGCCCTTAGGTGTGCCCAACAATTTGGTACCTTTCATCACCCAGACGGCGGCCGGCATACGTCCGATGCTGACGGTGTTTGGTCAGGACTACCCCACCCCGGACGGCACTTGCTTGCGCGACTATATTCACGTCATGGACTTGGCCGAGGCGCACGTCGCCGCCATGCAGTATTTACTTAAACAAAATGGACCAACTATTTACGAGGTGTTCAACGTAGGCATGGGGCGAGGTGTCAGCGTGTTGGAATTGGTCAAAACCTTTGAGATGGTCAGCGGAAAGCCGCTCAACCATCGCATCGGCGAGCGCCGACCGGGCGACGTGGCTGCCGTGTATGCCGACGTGAGCAAAATTCGGACACAATTGGGTTGGTCGGCCAAAAGAGAAGTGGAAGAAGCGTTGAGAGATGCTTGGCGGTGGCAGCAGTGTTTGTCGCAACATTAGGATGGGAAAACAAGTTGCCAGCAGGAAGATATACCCAGATTAAAGAGGATGTTAGGATAGCCTTGATTGATACGCATGGTTTTCACAGGATTGCGAGCGCCGTTCGTTCAAAACCACCTTGTGCCAGACCCTGTACTCAGGGACTTGCTCGGTCAAGCGAAGCGGACGGGGCTGATTTGCATTGACTATACCAGCGTATGTTTATCGCCACAGATTTACCCTGACTCTTTACTGATTTGATATTTCTATCGTTCCTCCGTGAAAATTGTGGCAGCCTAAGCAGTTTATGTGAAAACATGCAAAAACTGTAAAAACTTAGGCAGGACAATAGACATTGAATATTGACGGGGTTTACAAGATTTACAGGATTTTTCGCAGCGAAGCCGCCTCATAGAACTTGTAAATCCTGTCAACAAAACACATAAGGCTGCCATCCGAATCCTCTGCGTTTGGAGGCTGACTAAGTTTTTGCGAAAAAAAGCAGCACGTTACTCTTTCACTACCTTCACCACTTTTGATTCGTTTTCCGTGCGCACCTGCACCATGTAAACACCGGAAGCGAGGCCGCTGAGGTCAAGCGGACGCATAAACCCGCCCATGGGGAAGCGCGTTTCCGACTGCTCGGAGCGAACACGCCGGCCTAGGTTGTCGAACACCTCGACGGTGATAAACTCCTCTCGAGCCAGATGTATGTTCAACATAGTTGGGCCTGCGGTAGGATTGGGCTGCGCGCTCAACTCAAAGCCGCGCTGCGGCGCAGTCGGGTCGGTGCTGACGATGATTTCATTCGGCGGCAGCAAAATTTCATCCACCCACACGCGGTCTTGTCCCTCGGAGACGAACCCATCCTTTTCGTAGCTCCATGTAAAAGTGTGGTAGCCGGGCGACACCGGGAACGAAACCTCCTCCCACGGCAGCAAACCGCTCCAGCGACCCATTTCCACGCCGTCTATGGAAAAGCGCAGGAAATCAAACTCTTGCTCGCAGTGCGTGCGTCGCGCAAAGGAGATGTTGCCATCCTCCGAAACTTTCAGCGACAGCTCCATCACCGATTTCTGATTGTGCGAGATGATGCCAGAACGGGCGCTATACAGCCCCGAATAAGGGTTGGCCGAAGAAATCACCCAAGGCTTGTTGCCGCTCATCACCCAGTTGTAGGTGTTGAAATTGCTGCTTTCAAAAGTCTCTAAAATCGGGTTGATGATGAAAGCACCAAAAGTGGCTTCTTTCCCGTAGTTGCCAGCCTCCAGTTGATATTGGAAATGTGTTGGAATCACTTTGGGCGCATCGTTGAGCACACTCACCTGAAAACTCGCCGTACTCGAGCCATTCACCGCCGCGATAGGCCCTACCGAGGCCGTGCCATTCACGACGAGCCACGGGGAATTCGTGCTGAGAAAGCCGAGGGCGTTGGGGCTGACGCTGTTGCCCGTGTTTAGGTTGGTGATGATGATGGTGGCCGTCTCGCCGCTTTGCAGGTAGCCGTCGCCGTTGCCGCCATGTGTGTCATCTATTTTGATGGAGCCTATGGAAAGTTTGGGAGCGTTCAACTTGACGGGCACCACCGTTTCAAAAACAGCGGTGTCGTTGAATTTGACCTGCATGGTAAAGGTCACGACTTGGCCATCATTCACGAAGTCATTGACTTTGAAGGAGAAAGCCGCCAGTTTTTCAACCGAGGCATCCGGCCCAATATCGCCAAACGACTCCGAACCGTCGAGGATGACCACGTTCGCATCCGCCACGCTCAGGGTGGCCGAGGCGGATTGCGCCACTTCCACGCCAAGATTGGCCAACTTGACGTTCATCTTGATGGTCTCGCCATAATCGGCCAGTTGGTTGTTGTTGCCAGCCGAGTCGTCCAGCACAACGGCCTGATTTACCACAAAGGCTCCGCTCGCGGGCGTGACGGTGAGCGTGCTTTGGTAAGGGATGTAATTGAACTGCGTGAGCGTGAGCGTCAAATCGCCCACGTTGTTCAAGGCAGGAAAACTCAGGTTGGCCACACCGTTTTCCACAGTGGCCACCGCGAGGGTCTGCCCCTGCCAGTAGAGGCTCGCCAATGCGCCTTCCACAGGAGAGTACACCGCCAAATTGCTGGCACCGACAAAAGCAGCGGGCTGATGCGATGCAGCCAAAACCTGTGGCAGTTTGGTGCGTGGCATAGTGGATGGCTCCGCGAACGGATTCCAAAAATCGGCCATCACCTCGCCACCGTTGCCATAAGCCGCTATCATCAGCGCGTTGCCATAGGCCAGCATGCCGCAAATCGAAGGGCGAAGCGTGATGCCATCGGCATCCACAAGATATTGATTCATGCCGTCCTGACCTTCCATTGGCGGCGACCAACTCTGAAAATCGCTGGAGAAGAAACCCGCGATGCCGCCCCAAGCCTCGCCTGTGGCGGGGTCGCCGGCGCGTTGCCACACCTCGCCAAGACATTCGCCGTTGGTAAAGTTGCCCGCGCAACAAGCCACCGCGATAAGCACCGGATAGCGATGCGTGTTGCGCAGCATAGCCACTGCATCGTTGTTGAAATTACCGCTGACCAAGCCCTGCTCCCAACCATGACCTGTGTAGTTGTAAAGGCTCACGCCGCGGCCATTCATCAGACTCACCAACGAGGTATTCACCGGGTTGCCGGGTTTGTCGGCGGTTTCGTCACCAGGAGTCGGGGAGAAACTGCCTTGAGAGCCGTCATAGAATTCCCAGTATTTTTCATAGCCATCGGCCAAGTGCTTGATTTTCCATTCGTTGCCGTGTTCCCAGTCGGCTTGCCCATCATCGCCAAAACCCGCGCCTTCGTTGGAGCAGGAAGCCATACCTGTGGCGCACCAATTTGCATCCACATCCACGAGAGGTGTTTTTTCATAGTTCAAATTGCGATTGACCATGATTCTCATGTCCTCAAGATTTCTTGCGTGCAAACGCCCCACCAGCACCTCCACAAAATGGTCGTCGCCTTCCATGTAGCCGAAACAGTTGTCGCAAGTGTAAAGCGTGCCACCACTGGGCCGCATTTGCGACTTGATGGCGTTCTCATCGCCTACCAGCAGCAGGTAAGTGATTCCTTCATTTTCGTAGTGGTTTTTGGTCACGTTGTAAATGGCCGCCGCCTCCGACGAGCCTATTTCCGAGAGGGGCATCACGATGGTGTGAATGCCCATTTGGCGTTTCCACACCAAAAGCGGCTCGAGTTCGGGCAGCAGTTCGTCTTTGGCGATGACGAGCATTTTTTCAGGCTCCTCAAAGCCGCTGCGCCCCTGCGTTCTTTCCTCGTAATTCAGAAACAATTTCCGATAGACCTGCTCAAAAGTGGGGCTTGCTCCCCGTGTCGGCGCAAACAACAATTCGTTTTCCCCTTGCCCGCCTTTGTAATGAACGCGCAGCGTGATTTTGGAGTAAACCCGCAATGTTTTCTGCACGGGGTTGTATTGCACGGGGTAAATCCACAGGGCTTGCCCGCGCACGTCGCGCATGACGAACGGCTGCTTCAAATCAGCCAGTTGGCCGGGAAAAAACGCATCTTGCTCATACACCTCCCCATATTTGTATGGGATGGAGTCGGGGTTCACATTGCGTTTCAAATCCCCCTTCGAGGGGGCTATTTCCACGTTGGGATAGTCGTTGTACTCGGCAGCCTGCACCTCTATGGCCATGTTGCCCGTCGCTGGAACCATCAGCGCAGTGGCGAATTTGGGCACATCGGGTTTGCCAAGTTGCAGCATCGGGGTGCCCTGAGGAATGGAGATGGTGTAGGCCTCGCCTTGTGGCGTGCCGACGGCGTGTTTGTCGGCACCGGTCAGCGTGAGCGTCAGCACCGTCTCGGCAGCCGATTGGGAAACGACGCGGACTTGTGTCTCGTTCACCACCTGAGCGACGACACCCGACAGCGAGAGACAAGAAAGCAAGAAGGCAATCAAATTCTTCATGTTGGAAACTATTTGCGAAAGCGAGCGAAATTTTAGTGAACTGCTTGAGTTGTTTGAGGGGAGGCTATCTCACAAGTCGGTGATTTGGTGATTTGGTGATTTAGTGATTTACGCGAATAATGGGGTTTAAATAGCCCGCCTTTGGCGGGTGAAATATGGGTATTCAACAGCTCCATTTGCCTTCCAGCCCCAGCGGGGCGAAATGTCGGTAGAGCGCCCCCCATGCGCACAAGCCCCAGCGGGGCGAAATGTCGGTAGCCACGAGTTCCATTTGCCTTCCAGCCCCAGCGGGGCGAAATGTCGGTAGAGCGCCCCCCATGCGCACAAGCCCCAGCGGGGCAAAATGTCGGTAGCCACGAGTTCCATTTGCCTTCCAGCCCCAGCGGGGCGAAATGTTGGTAGCCACGAGTTCCATTTGCCTTCCAGCCCCAGCGGGGCAAAATGTCGGTAGAGCGCCCCCCCCCATGCGCACAAGCCCCAGCGGGGCGAAATGTCGGTAGCCACGAGTTCCATTTGCCTTCCAGCCCCAGCGGGGCAAAATGTCGGTAGAGCGCCCCCCCCATGCGCACAAGCCCCAGCGGGGCGAAATGTCGGTAGCCACGAGTTCCATTTGCCTTCCAGCCCCAGCGGGGCGAAATGTCGGTAGCCACGAGTTTATGTCGCTACCTTGGCTCCCACATTTCACCCGCCAAAGGCGGGCTATTTAAACCCATTATTCGCATTATTTATACACCAATATCTTTTGGACGAGCCTCTCCTGTTTCAAATAATAAATACCGGAAGGCCAACTGCTGATGTCTATACTCTGTTGCTCGCCCTGCCCCAGCGGACGCGCCCACACCGTCTGACCTGCATGATTGATGATACTGGGCCAGACGGTGTCCCTGCCCTTGCCAGTATTTTCAACAAATAAAACATCGAAGGCCGGATTGGGAAAAACACGATAACTCGGTTGCTTGGTCTCGGGGATGGATGTGATGCCCGGCGTGTGAAGGCTGAAATACACATCGGCAAAATTGGTATCGTTGTCCTTTTCAAACACCCTAAACCAGAGCCACGCCGAGCCAGCGGTGGTGCCGGGCTGCACGACGAGTTTCAGGTAAGGACGGATGGTGTCGTACACGGGGTTCATGGTGCCGTTCGGAGGAATGCCCGCATAACAAAGACCGTAGTCGCAAATATCAATCACCCAGCCCTCCGGCACGCTCACCTCGAAGCGTCGCCAGCGCAATTGCAGCGTGTCGCCAGAGGGATTGTCAAAATAAATAAAACATTCATTAGCCTGCTCAAAGGCGACTTCCTGCTCCAAGAGCGCCTCGGGAGTCGGGTGGAACGTCTGGGCGGCGAGTGGAAACAAGCCACACAAAAAGAGGAGTAAAAAAACGGGGTGTTTCATATCGCCGATATTTGCCGCAGCAAGGTAGCAAGGCTCTGACATTCAGCAGCGTAGGAAAGTTGGTTTTTGGACAAATACGGACAGATTTTATCGGGAGCCGCTCAAGGTCTCCACCAACGCTTCCATATCCCACGCCGCTTCCACCGAGAAGCCGCCCGTGTCCGTGCGTCGCAGGCTGCTGAGGTAGGCCCCGCTGCCGACGGATTGACCAAAGTCGTGCGCCAACGAGCGGATGTAGGTGCCTTTGCCGCACACCACGAGAAAATTCACCTGCACGCCGTCGGCATAGTCAGCATGAAGCATGATTTTTCCCACGTTGGTCGGCGCCCGGCGCTCGGCAGGCGGCACGGGGTGCAGCGGGCCTACTTCAAACGACTCGATGCGGACGGAACGCTGGGGCAATTCCACCGTCTCGCCCGTGCGGGCGTTCTTGTAGAGCCGCTTGCCGTCCACCTTCACGGCGGAGAACACGGGAGGCAGTTGCAAGATGTCGCCGACGAATTGCTTTGCTACTTTTTGCAGCAGCGCGTCGTCAAGGTGCCCCGTCGGGAAAATGGCATCCACTGGTTTTTCCAAGTCGAAAGAAGCGGTGGTGGCTCCCAGCGTGAACGTGCCGGCGTATGCCTTTGGCATCGCCTGAAACATCTCTATTTTTTTGGTGTATTCGCCCACGCACAGGATGAGCAGACCTGTCGCCAAGGGGTCGAGGGTGCCAGCGTGACCGATTTTGAGTTTTTTTGTGCCAAGCCGCCGCGAGAGCGCCCAACGCACCTTGCTCACCACGTCGAAGGAGGTCTTCCCCAAAGGCTTGTCCACCAATACGACCATGCCTCCGGGAAAAGGCTCGGGGAAGGGTTGATTTTTTGACCACAGGTTCAACATGGCGCAAAGTACCGCATCTTGAACGGAACAAAGTAGTCGAACGCAATCAAACATGTGTGAAGCGAGCGCCCTTGTTGCCGTTGTTGGCGTCCCGCCAACAACACCTCGCGCATTTTTTGTCATGCAGGAGGAATCCTCGCCGCGTCCCTCAGCCGACGCACCACGCCCCACCCGATGCTGCACCCCTTTCCGATGCCCACAAAATCGGGCAAACCCATGTTGCAGGTAAATTCCAGCGAAAAAGCCAGCACTTTCACCCCCTTGTAGCTCACCCAGCGCTCGTCCTTGAGATGCTGCACCCGCACCTCCACCCTGCCGTCTTTTTCATGGCCCAACTGGTGGAGCAAGCTCACCAACTGGTTTTGCAAAATCTGTTGGAGCACCACGAGGCGCTCCGGCAGCCCCAGCAAGCGCGTGTAGAGGCCGTAGTTTTCCTCGTTGAGGGCGAGCCATTGGCGGATGTGGTATCGGGAGTGGCGCTCGCTCACTTCAAGCAAGCATTGGCGCACGTCGAGGCTGTGGATGCGCACGGGCGTGGCGCGGCCGTTGAGGTTGAGCGTCCAGTCGGGTTGTGAGAAAAAATGGTATAGCTCCTCGATGCCCTCGTTGAGGCACACGAGCATGGGGCGGCCGTGGTTGTGTTTGTACTGGATGAGCGGGAAGCGGTAGTGGTAGCCCCCGGTCTCGTTGTTGTGGTTGTGGAAAAGTTCGTGCTCGTAGCCAGCTTTGGCGGCTACGGCGCCCCGAAAGGCGGGCAGTTCCCACGGGTGGATGGGGGTGTCGAAAGCGACGGACAGTACTCGAAGATGGGCGGCCATGATTGTCTCTCGATTTTGGTTTGCGCCCGCAAGGGTACGGCGATTTCTCACAACATTTATGGAAAAAATTGGGGCTTTGAGGGGATGAAATGGAGGTGGTTTCTGGCGGTTGACACATCGATGCAGACACATAAACATTAGGAGGGGCACCAAAAAGACCGAACACGCCGACACTATCCATGTACAAAGTAACGCCAACTTTTAGTTGGCGCGCCCAAGCGCCCTCCCCCTCGACCAAGCGGATAGCCCGATGCGCGAGGCACATCCGGTTTACAAACACAACATAACCCTTCGCAGCGCACAATTGCCCCTCGAAGCAAAAAATGCCCGTTGTCAGTGAAGAGAAAGGCAAAGGAGCAGACAAACAGCCATATAGTCCGACCAAATGCATGGAAAAATCTCGCATCGAACTGCGAAAAAACTCAGAAACAAGGGTAAACCGCCAAAAGTCGTCCTCATCGCAGTGGCGCACAAACCACTGCGCAAGGTCTGGGAGTAGTCATGAACGAATCCATGTTCGACAACGGCTTCGAGACAAAAAACAGGGGGACGGCGTGACTTTTTTTCAACTTTCTGTTGGTTGAAAATATATCTAATCCCTATTTGAGTGGAGAGTGGTTGGAAGAAAATCCGTCAGCTACTTTGGCGGCAGCACACAAGTCGCAATCCCTATTTGAGTGGAGAGTGGTTGGAAGAACCCGTGCGGAGGAACTCGAGCAACAGGTGCAAAGTCGCAATCCCTATTTGAGTGGAGAGTGGTTGGAAGGAGTCGTGATTGCGCTCGCGGTTGCAGGCAAAACGTCGCAATCCCTATTTGAGTGGAGAGTGGTTGGAAGTTCACAAACGGTAAGGCCGGTTTCGAGGGCTATGGTCGCAATCCCTATTTGAGTGGAGAGTGGTTGGAAGAAGTCTGCTTGATTTAGGTGATGGAACTTTCAATAGTCGCAATCCCTATTTGAGTGGAGAGTGGTTGGAAGTGTCTATGGAAGTGAAAAAAGTTTTTGTGTGCAAGTCGCAATCCCTATTTGAGTGGAGAGTGGTTGGAAGATGCCGTGTTTTATCGTGTAATTTTTCTATTATTGTCGCAATCCCTATTTGAGTGGAGAGTGGTTGGAAGAAGCCGAATGGGGCTGGCAGAAAAATCCGGACAGTCGCAATCCCTATTTGAGTGGAGAGTGGTTGGAAGCGCTTCGCCGGTATGCGTAGACCGGCAAAATTATAGTCGCAATCCCTATTTGAGTGGAGAGTGGTTGGAAGATAGCGATTTCGATGCCTTTTTCGGCCAAAGCAGTCGCAATCCCTATTTGAGTGGAGAGTGGTTGGAAGTCGGATGTAATCGAGGAAAATCTCGCCTTCGGGGTCGCAATCCCTATTTGAGTGGAGAGTGGTTGGAAGCCTTTGGGCAAAAAAAATACAAACTTGCCAGTTGAAGTCGCAATCCCTATTTGAGTGGAGAGTGGTTGGAAGGTGAAGAGGTAAAGGGCTTCGGCCTCAACCTCCAACGTCGCAATCCCTATTTGAGTGGAGAGTGGTTGGAAGCTCTGGAGCGTCGCGATGACAAGGTTGCTGGTCCCGTCGCAATCCCTATTTGAGTGGAGAGTGGTTGGAAGTAGAAGCTGCGGATGAACCCACGAGACTGCAAGTCGCAATCCCTATTTGAGTGGAGAGTGGTTGGAAGCTATCGACAAAGACGACAACCAGAAACGTGAAGTCGCAATCCCTATTTGAGTGGAGAGTGGTTGGAAGCCGCATTTCCGCGCGGTAAGAACAACACCTTCCCAAGTCGCAATCCCTATTTGAGTGGAGAGTGGTTGGAAGGTCTACTTGGGGCCACAAAAAAAAGCTGTTCCAAGTCGCAATCCCTATTTGAGTGGAGAGTGGTTGGAAGCGGCCCGGACGGGGTCAATCAGGGTGGTGGATTCGAGTCGCAATCCCTATTTGAGTGGAGAGTGGTTGGAAGTTCACGGTGTTGCCAACCATCGAAGTTTGCAGGTCGCAATCCCTATTTGAGTGGAGAGTGGTTGGAAGTATTAAGGCCTTCCCGTCCGGGACTGCGCCTTTTTGTCGCAATCCCTATTTGAGTGGAGAGTGGTTGGAAGCAGAAAATCTGTATAAGCATCTAATAGAGCAAGTCGCAATCCCTATTTGAGTGGAGAGTGGTTGGAAGGGTATATACAAAAGGAGGACTTTTTTGGCATTCAAGTCGCAATCCCTATTTGAGTGGAGAGTGGTTGGAAGAGGTTTCGCGTGAGCCGGTAAATTCTCAGTAACTCGTCGCAATCCCTATTTGAGTGGAGAGTGGTTGGAAGGTCAAGCCATAGAACATGGCTATGGTTGTCAGCTGGTCGCAATCCCTATTTGAGTGGAGAGTGGTTGGAAGCCACTCGGAAAACTGGGAGTTTGACTTTTGAGAGTCGCAATCCCTATTTGAGTGGAGAGTGGTTGGAAGCCATTTGGCTCGCCAAAGAACTTATTCAGCAAGTCGCAATCCCTATTTGAGTGGAGAGTGGTTGGAAGGACCACCTCCGGCATCATTTCGCCGGTTGTAATCGTCGCAATCCCTATTTGAGTGGAGAGTGGTTGGAAGTCAACAACCTCGGTGCCACAGAAGCCACCGACCTCGTCGCAATCCCTATTTGAGTGGAGAGTGGTTGGAAGTGGTCAGGTTAATTGCCTTTCCGGGCAAGAATTGGTCGCAATCCCTATTTGAGTGGAGAGTGGTTGGAAGCTCCAAAGACCCAAGCCTCACGGCAATGATTGGTGGTCGCAATCCCTATTTGAGTGGAGAGTGGTTGGAAGTTTCAATCCACGACCATGGGTTCAAACGGTTGTGTCGCAATCCCTATTTGAGTGGAGAGTGGTTGGAAGACCTGTGGTGTTTAAGACTCCACCGCCACCTGCAAGTCGCAATCCCTATTTGAGTGGAGAGTGGTTGGAAGGGCACGTTCGTTCACGTTTACAACGCCCTCAATGGAGTCGCAATCCCTATTTGAGTGGAGAGTGGTTGGAAGACGCTGTGCCCTTGCGTAAAAAAGGGCAACCCAAGTCGCAATCCCTATTTGAGTGGAGAGTGGTTGGAAGCAATAAAACTCAGCCCTTTAATCTGTATCATCAGGGTCGCAATCCCTATTTGAGTGGAGAGTGGTTGGAAGGTAAATACATCGCTCCAAAACACCAGTGACACGAGTCGCAATCCCTATTTGAGTGGAGAGTGGTTGGAAGAGGGTCTCTTGAAGCAAACATTTGTAATTCAAGGCGAAAGGTAGAAAACTCCCCCGCGTCGTTGCAAGTTTTTTTGCAAAAAAATGTGCGCTTTTTTCAAAATAACAATTCATCTTCGATATATGTGAACGGTCACGATGCGTTTTCCGCGTCATAGTAGTCTGACAAACAATGTGTTGCACGGTTTTTCGAAGGCGTTTTCATAAAAAGGGAGTTGCAAACGGGCTTTTCTCGCAAGTTATACATAACGATTATTCCATGCGCCAGCCCTCCCCTCTTTCCTAATCAGCCTCAAGATAAGCCATTTTGCGTGCGTATGCACGGAGAAAAAGCCATAAATTTTCCGCATCCCGAAAGAATTTTTGTCACCCAAACACCCCTCTCGCCAACATATATTCCCCCAACACAGCAAAAACAAACGATATGCATAATTTTTTTGCAATCTCTTTGTTGCGCGGGTATTGCGCGAAAAAATACCCGCATAAAGAGAGCGGAAGCGACCGCGTGGCCGTGTACAATTTTCCGCGTCAGCGACATTTAGTGCGCATCAACTTTTGCAAAGTCTGTAACCCGACGATACTTTTGTCTCATAATAAATGAAAGCAGGCCGCTAATCTACACTCGGAAAAGTTTTTTCCCGACGTTCGAGGCACGATGACGCATCGGTTATGACCTCTCACCGCCACAGTCGAGCAAGTTCCCTTCACAAAGGGGAAGCAATTTTCCACAGCTCACCGAAACCAATCCACTTGACGGCAATATAGTAGCCGAGACGAGAGCGAATCCCTGTATCCTTTGGCCAATAAGCAGACATTCTCATCCGAAAACAAACAATCCGACAAGAGGCAACACGAGGCGTGTTGCCACTCGGAATTGTATATCGTTCACAAAAATTTTTAATTATGGAAATCCATGTAACGCGTTATGGCTCAAAAGTTTCCGTTAAGGACGAGATGTTCGAGGTCTCGTGGTTCGACGAGCAACAGAATCGGCAGCAAGAATCACATTCGCCGCTCTCCGTCAAGACCATTCTCCTGCAAGATGGCGTGGTCGTCACCACGGCGGCGCTGCTGCTGGCGCTCCAACACGACGTTGACGTGCTGGTGGCCGACTTGCACGGGATGCCCAAGGGGCGCTGCTACGGGTTCGAGCTCCACAGCACACCCGCCGTTCAGAAATCGCAGGTCATTGTCAGTATCAGCCATCAAGCGGTGGCGTTCGTGAAAAACTGGACGGCGCAAAAACTGGAAAACCAATCGGCTTTTCTCGAAAAGCTCAAAAACCGGCGCGACGAAAGCAAGGGGGAGATGCTTGGCAAAGGCGCGCAAGAAATCCTGAAAAAGCGCAAGGAGGTGCTGGCACTCGATGGCAAGCGCGTGAGCGACATCGCCGACAGTTTGCGGGGGCTGGAAGGGGCTGCGGGGCAGACCTACTTTAAGACATTGAGCGATTTGCTGCCGATTGAATATCGGTTCAACACGCGCTCCCGTATGCCTGCCCGCGACCCTTTCAATTGTTTTCTCAACTACGGGTATGCTGTGCTGCAAGCCGATGTTGAGCGGGCGCTGTTGCTGGCTGGCATCAGCCCCTATATCGGGTTCCTGCATCGCGACGACTACCGACAGAAAAGCATGGTGTTCGACTTCATGGAGCCATATCGCGTGTGGATTGACCGCGTCGTGTACCGGCTTTTTTCCGGCAAAAAAATCACGTCGAAACACACAGAGGCAATAGAGGGAGGGCTTCAACTCAACAAAGAGGGCAAAAAACTGCTCACCGAGGGTATTCGGGAATTTTACGAGGAGAAAAAAGAGATACTCGACGGAAAAACAGTCAGCCGCATATACTTTTTGCGCCAGACGGCAGTGCGTTTCGCCCGCCGCTTGCTCCAACTGGCCGCTTTGGAAAAAGAGAACGGGACACATACGGCCTAAAGCGCCTCAAAACGCTGCAAAAGATGTATATTTGGGTTATCTACGACATACGCAAAAACAAGGTGAGAAACCGCGTGGCCAAACGCTGCAAGTTCTATGGTCTGACGCGAGTGCAGAAGTCCGTGTTTTTGGGAAGGTTGAAGAGCAAGCAAATAAAGGTGCTGAACGGCGAACTATCCAACACTATCAACCAGCGCACCGATAGGCTATTCGTGATGCCGATGAGCAACGAGCATTTTGGACGCATTCTCCAGTCCGGCGCTTTGCCGCCACTAGCCAGTGTGGTGAACGATAACAAGTTGAGGTTTTTTCAATAATAAAAAGTCTGGCGACTCGATTGCTGCTGTTGCTGGCATCCTTGCCAGCGACCATGCCTTTTCTAGTCAACGCAAATCAGCCCCGTCCGCTTCACTTGGCCGGGCAAGCCCCTGAGTACAGGGTCTGACAAGGTGGTTTTGAACGAATGGTGCTCGCAATCCTTTGGAAATCACACAAATCAATCAAGGAAATCCCTGCCTTGCCAACGGGCAGGTTCAAATCCTCTTTAATCTGGGTATAAAAGCTTAGGCAGCCCCAAGCACAGAAGACTCGGTTGGCAGGCTTATAGGTTTTTGACAGGATTTAGAAGAATTACAGGATAGATGGAGGGGCTTAGCCGCCAAAAACCCTGCAAATCTTCTAAATCCTGTCAAAAATTCAATGTCTGCTCTCCTGCCTAAGTTTTTACCATTTTTTAGTTCTTCGTGATTTCGCGTGGGTAGCCATCTATCATCTTGCAACCCCCGAACAACAGCAACCCGAAAGCACATCTCTCAACCCTCTACCTTCCGCCTTCTACCCTCCACCAAAGTTCTCACCATTTTTTTCACTCAAATTCAACACGTCATGCAATACTTTCGTCAGTCATTCAAAAAACTCACCTCCCAGCAAGTGCTGGCCAAGGGCCAGTTGCTCGTGAAAGCCCGCACGGTGAAGGCCATCGCCGCGCTCACCATGACGGAAGAAACTTGGATGCGCGAACAAGCGGTCAACCCGCAATACTACGCTTTCCAAGCACCCAAGGCGAACGGTACGTTCCGCCTCATCGAGAACCCGCACCCGAAGCTCAAGGAGTTTCAACGGGCATTGGCGGATATGTTGCAGGGCGTCTATTACGGCATCCGCCCTCGCGCCTCTTATGCTTTCGTCCCTTCCACCGCCGACGAAACCTCGCCGTGCAACATCTACACCAACGCCCTGCGGCACTGCAAGTCGAAATGGATACTTCAGCTCGACCTGAAAGATTTTTTCCACAGCATCTCGGCCCACCGCATCAAGGAACTCTTCATGCGCATCCCCTTCGAATACCCGGAGGACACGGCACAGGTGGTGGCCCGCCTCGTCACCTCCAAAAACCGCCTGCCCATGGGCGCGCCCACCTCCCCCGTGCTGAGCAACCTGATATGCTTCGAACTCGACCACCTGCTCGACAAGCTCTCGCGCGACCATGGCTGGACCTACACGCGCTACGCCGACGACATGACCTTCTCCGGCGCCAAACGCTTCTCCAACGAAAGCGTGGAAATCATACGGCAACAAATCGAGGGCAACGACTTTGTGCTCAACTACGAAAAAACTCAGCAACATCGAATAGAGGACGAGCCGGAAGTGTGCGGGCTGGCGCTGAAAGAGGACGGCAAGCCCGACCTGAGCAATATGTTTGTGAAGGACCTGAAGGCAGACATCAAAACCTACAAGCAACTCACTTCCGACAAGATGATTGCGCAAGAGATTTTCTCGGCAGAGGCGCTCAATCGCTTTCGCCAACACATAGAGGGCGAGCTGGCTTTCGTGCGCTTCATCAAAGGCCCCAACAACGGCCTCTACCTCAAACTGCGCTTCATGCTCGCCGATGGGATGCTCGGAGTGGAGTAGGCAGGGCGCCCCCTCACCTCACCACCCGAAACGTCCGGCTTACCCCTTCCTCATGCTGCAAAGTCAAAAAATACGCGCCTGCTGGCAGGTGCTGCAAGCCGTCGAGCATGATTCGGGCGCCACCAGCGTTTTTCTCCACGAGCGTTTTCCCAGCGACATCGCTCAGTCGGACAAGGATGCCTCCTCCCTGTGCAAAAGGGCTTCCCGGCGCGATGTCCACCGCCAGCCAATCCGCGAACGGCGAGGGCGATACTCGCACGTCGGGCGTTGAGGCGGGGCCGTCGTCGGTGCGGACGGGTATGGGTTGCAGCGCGAGGTCGAGTGTCGTCACGCTCCCCGATTGCAAGGCCACGTCCGTGATGGTCAGGCTCTCGTATCCGTCTTTTTCCACAAACACGGTGTAGGAGCCGGGCAAAGCCGAGCCAGTTTTAAAAATGCCCGTTGGGAGCGTGGTGTCCGCGTTGGGCGTGTCGAGCACGAACACCCGCGCCTTGTTGAGCGGCCACCCGGTGGCGCTGTCGCGCACCGTGCCTTCGAGCCAGCAAGCGTGTTGGTAAGTCGGCTGGAACACGAAAAGCCCTTCGTTTTTGGCGGTGGCGAATAGAATGCCTGATGGCAGGTACGGGTCGGCATCCCACACGAGCGAAGAGCCCATGAGCGCCCAGGCCGTTTCGATGAGATTGTCGGGGCGCGAGGCATCCACGATGGTCAGCTGCCCGCCATAGGAGGGATTCACGATGAAATCGCCCTTCACCCGCACGTTGTGCACAGGCGCATTGGGAAACAGGCTGGTATAGTACACATCGAGCAAGCGGATGTTGTCCAAGTCCGACACGTCGAAAGCGCCCATCGGGGCGCCGAACACCTCATCGGTGGTGAAGAGCAGTTTGTTGTCGTCGGAGAGTTCGGAGTTGTGGTTGAACTTTCCGGGTGTGAGTTGGGTGCGCAAAAGTTGAGGTTTGGTTTTGTCCGAGATATCCACCACGCCAAACTGGCCTTCGTAAATCTCGCTCGTCCACAGCGTGTCGCCACGGATGAAACCATCGTGTACATAATTTGAGGTGTAGGTGCCCACGATGTGTGGGTTCCAAGGGTCGCTCAAATCGGCGATGGTGCAGCCAGCCGTCACGTTGCCCCCACCAAAGATATAGAGGTAGCCATCCACCGCCTGCACCGTGTGGCTGCGCTGCACGAGACTGTCGTAGGCCAAGTCGCCAAGCCACACCTTCCAGTAAATCGTGTCGGGCAGGTAGCGCAAATCCACTATCGTGATGCCGCTGCCGCCCGCTTCCGATCCCACATAGGCAAACCCGTTCCACGTCCGCACCTCGCGCCAGTTGTTGGGCAGCCCCGGCACGGCAAACCGCTCCACAGGCTGCGTCGGGTCGCTCAAGTCCACGATGCTCAGCCCCGCGCTGGTGCCCACCAAGGCCCATTCGCCTCCTTGTGCGTCCACATGCGCCTTGCAACCCGCCAAGGAAAGCGGGGCGTAGGGCAGATGGCCGATTTGCTGAAGGTTGAGTTGGGAAAAAGACTTTGAAGCAAAGAAGAGAAAAATCAGAACGGGAAACAAACGAGTCATGGAAGCATTTTTTTCGAGGTAAAAATCTTATTTTTCCATGAAAACCTAACCAAACGTTCTCATTTTGGGGAAAGGCGACACTTTTTTTCAACGAGGCTCTCCAAAACTATTGCGCAGCACGACTTCGATGAAAGCAAAACACTACTTTTGTTTTTATGTAAAAACTTAGTCAGCCTTCAAGGGCAGAGGACCCGGTTGACAAGCTTATTGGTTTTTGACAGGATTTACAAGATTTACAGGATAGATAAAGTGGCTTGGCCGCCAAAAATCCTGTAAATCTTGTAAATCCTGTCAAAAATTGAATGTCTGCTGCCCTGCCTAAGTTTTTACGTTTTTATTTTGAAAAACGACTCGTCTGCGAACTATTGTAGCAAATTAAAATTTTGGTACTTAATTTTTGTTTCTTTCGTTTTGCCTTTGAAAATTTTAAAATCAATTTTTCACCTTCAAAAAATTGCAATCACATGAGAGACATTGTATCCACCGCCGTTAAGGGCTTTCGCTTGGGCGAACCGCTTGTGTTCAAGCATTTGGCCATCGTGCCGTTGTTCAAAGGTACCGAAGCGCCTTTCGAGTACCTGTCCATGAAAACCGCCCTTGCGCGGGGTTTTGTTGAAATAGGCGAGGTGAGCGAAGGCGGCGCGGTGCCCAATCTGAAAGTCATCAACAAAGGCGACAAGCCAGTGCTGTTGCTCGACGGCGAGGAGGTGATGGGCGCCAAACAAAACCGCGTGATGAACACTTCCATCCTTTTGGCGGCTCACAGCGAGACGGTGATTCCCGTATCTTGCACCGAACAAGGTCGTTGGAACTACAACAGCCGTCATTTTCGAGAATCAGGCAACCTCATGCCCGCCCGCTCACGCATGGCCAAATCAAGCCGCGTTTATGCCAGCCTATATGCCAGCCGGGGCTACGATGCAGGTCAGGGCGATGTGTGGAAAGAGGTGCACCACTACCATGCGTCGCTGGGCACACACTCCAACTCCGGTGCGATGGCCGACGCTTTCGCTCAACGCGACGACGACCTGCGCGACTTTCTTGCCGCATTTCCTTTACAGGAGGAACAAAAAGGCTTGGTTGTGCTGCTCAACGGCCAGCCAGCAGGCGTGGACTACCTCTCATCATCAACGGCTTATGCCGATTTGCACGAAAAAATCGTGAAAAGTTTTGCAATGGAAGCCTTGGTGCAACGTGTATCGGGGGAGGCGGCCCACGCTGCCGATTTAGCCATCGAAGCCCACAAGATATTGCGTTCGCTCAGCGATGCTGCCGAGTTGCCGTTTCAGCCAGTTGGCTTAGGCGAAGACCTGCGCTACGACGGCGAGCTGTCTGGTGGCGCAGCCTTGGTGTGCGAAGGCTCTTTGATTCACCTCAATATCTATCCGAAAGCGTGGAGCCACGCGAGCGGCACTCCACACCAGCAGGAGAGGGAAAACACGTTCGACTTGTCGGACTACATCAGGAGAAGGTTTTAGCGCAACTTGATGGAGTGCAAAAGGCCTCTGTTGGCGACCAGTCAGCAGAGGCTTTTTTTATTTTTTTGAAAATACCCTTTTAAAATCCCCAAAGGTTTTGCGTACCTTTGCAGCCGCTAAATCGCGGAGTGGAGCAGTTGGTAGCTCGTCGGGCTCATAACCCGAAGGTCGTAGGTTCAAGTCCTGCCTCCGCCACTAAAAGGCCCTTGACTTAAAGTCGAGGGCTTTTTTTATTTGCATCCATTATCCACCATTGGCAAAACACCAGCAAAAATGACATGGCTTTCCATACACTTTTATCCGCTTGAGACGCAAGAGGTGTTCCTTACTCGCGCCCTCAAGCCATTTTTGGAGCAGTATATTTGGCCACGCCAAGGGGCACGCGCGTTTTTCATACGCTACGACGACGAGCGTGGCGAACATATCCGCCTGAGGCTGCGCGGAGAGGCCGATTGGCTGACGGAGACGCTTCGCCCTGCCATCAAGGGCTGGTTTGAGGGGCGCGGCGATTGGCACGAAGTGACCTACCAGCGAGAAGAAGCCCGCTTTGGCGGCCCAGAGGCATTGCTCTTGGCGGAGGAACATTTTCATGTCTCCACGCGAGTGGTGCTGGAGCGCATCGCTTCGCCCACGCATACTTACGGGGATGCTTTGTACGATGCTTTGCGATTTCACACCATCACAGCATTTGCCGCTGGCCTGAATCGGGATAGAGCAGCCTGGTATTTTGCTCAGTTGTGTGAGCAATGGCTCGGGCTTTTTTTTCACGTTCCCGACACGAGTGATTCCGATAATGCAAAGATTCGCGCCGATGCAACGGCAGGGTTCGAGGAAATTTTCGAGAAACAACGCGCTCACCTGCGCGAGGCCCTCGGCACTTTGTGGAAGGTATTGGAAGACGGGAAAATAGACAAACAACAACCCGAATGGCTGCGATGGCTGCGAGGCAATCAACTGATTTTGGGCGAGCTGGGCGAACATTTGGACAAGGCTCTCCCCAGTCTGTTGCACCTCACCAACAACCGGCTGGGCATCCACAATCAAGACGAGGTTTACCTGAACTACATTTTGTCGAAGGCGCTCTCGTAGGGGTTGGTGGGAGCATCTCTCAAGTCATGTATAAGCAGCCTCAATTGTTTCCCGCCTGCTGTTTTGCGCTGGGTACGGGTTGTCCTAGCCTTGCCATTTCCACTTCCAATTCATATTGTCGCCCAGCGAGCAATTCAATATGTGCCATCTCGAAAGTGACCATGCCAGTCAGTTGCACCCTCAGATGATAGTCGCTGGGAGCCACCTTGAATTTGCAGCGCCCGTCCCATTGAGTCACCTTGCCGTGCACTTGGTCGGGGTGCTGTCGCTGGAGCAGCACAGTGGCGCCGAGAATAGGCTCCGCGGTATCGGCCTCACGAATATAGACATGGAGTGTGGCGCGCTCGTTGTCCGATTTGCCGGTCTCGACAAAGCGCGACAAGCGACTTTCGGCAACGATGGGTTGGTCTTGGGCTATCGCTGCATGAGCGCAGCAAAAAAGGAGAAAAAGGCAGGATATCGGTTTGATAAGCATAAGGATTAAGATTGAAGTTTGAGCAGATAACACCATAAATGCGCGGCAAGGTATCTTATTTTAAAGCAAGGGCATAATCCCAACAAATGTCAGCCCAGCGGCATTTGAAGTTGTTGGTTGTTCGTTAGAAACGAGTCACTACGGCGATGGCCTTCTTTGTCCGCTCCGTTGTGCCGTCGGGGGCAAAGAGTTCGACAAAAAGCACATAAATACCGGGTTTGGCGCGAGTGCCGTCGTCGAGGTCTCCATCCCAGCGCAGGGTTCCTTCGGTGCCGAGCAATTCTTGGCGCACCAAGCGTTTCACTGGGATACCTTCCGAGTCAAAAATGGTCGTCGTGGCGAAAAACCCTTCACGAGGCAGCGCATAAAACACTTCGAGGAAATCCTCATAACTGTCGCCATCGGGTGAAAGACGGGCACGAGGGACTTGTATCCAATCGTTGCCCGCAGGCGGCGCGGGGCGTTGTTGGGAGTTGGGCAAGGTAGGTGTGCCGGGCGCTCCCGTCACGACAGAGGAGGCGGAAGTCCAGTTGGAGGCTTGGTTGGTAAGCGCCTCTGTGTCAATGCGTTCCAAAGCCACCCCCGTTCGTTGGCTGATGGTGAGCAAGGCATTGTGCCAATCCCGTGTGTAGTCGAACGAGTCCACGTTGACGGTTTCTCCCGCTTTTGACCAGAAAAGAGTCACGTTGCCGCTGTTGTTGTCGAAAGAAGGGAGCGTGTTTTGCAGCACGTTTTCGCTGTTGATATTGGAAAAAACACCCCGAACGTTGTCGGGACTGGGCGTGAACACATCGTATTGCCCGGGAAGAAACAGGCGCTTCTGGGTAATCGGCGTGGTGATGGTTCCGGTGGCGCGTGCGAAGTTGGCTATAACAAATTCGGACCAGTCGAAGATTTTCTCGCTGCGGTTGTAAAACTCGATGTAGCGACTGTTGCCCGTGCCCGGGTTGAACATCATTTCGTTCACCACAATGTCTTGCGGAGCAGGTTTTTCCGGCAAGCCAACGCGCATCACGTTATCCGTGACGGCGGTATTTCCACTGCAATCCAACACATCCGCCTCTGCCGACACTTCGTAGATGATGCCCGGTTGCAAGGGGGTGGCCAAGGTGAGGCGTGTCCGGCTGCGGTCGTCGGGCAACACTCCGGCGGAAGCGATATCAAGCAACGGCTCTATGCGGTATGCGCCGGGGTCTTGGGCGGCATTTTTGTCCAGACCTTCCGAAAAAACGAGCAGCAGGGAAGTGGCCGATTCGGGAAATGCCGATAGCAGGCGCGGCGCCTCCATGTCCGGCGTGTTCTGAAAAGAAGCGTTTTGTGCACCGGGGGTGCCACCCGGCGCGACGGGACACGACTGCCAATTCTCCGCATTGAGGCAGGGAAGGTTTGGATTGATGCGTTCGAGCGACCAACCGCCGTCGCGCTTTGCCGTGATGGTGTGCCATGTGACGGAATAATCCACCCTGTCTATCACTTCCCCATTCTGTCGTGTGAGCGTGAGCACGTCGCCGTCGTTGTTGAGCAGAGAAGCACTGATGGAGATGCCCAGTACCGGCCCAGCGGACACTGCTTGCAGGGTCGCGGCGTTGGCATTGGCTGTCAGCACAACATACTCCCCCGGATTTAGGATAAAAGAGGGCAAAGAGACAGGTGCACTTGTCGCGTCTTGCACGCGCAACGCCGCCAAGTCAAACGTCTTGTTGGAGCGGTTGAACAACTCGAACCACTCCACCTCCGGCAAGCCTACGGAGGGCGAGGGGTCGGCCATTATTTCATTGATTAAAATGTCGAACTCGATTGCCACATCTATTTTTAAAAACTGAAAATCAGCCGTCTGCGTCATGCTTGTGTTCCCAAATACATCTTTCACGCCTGAAACTTGCAACGTGTGGCTGCCGTTCGGAAGCGCATTGGGCAACGACAGCAGCACCGTTTTTTGATTGTTGCCGAACACGACGGAAACTGGCTGCCCTACCCCACTGCTGACGGTGTAGCGAGCAGGGTCGAGCGCCGACGCGGAGTCCAATTTTTCGTCAAAAACGGCGCGAACGGTTTGTGCATCGTCCGCATTTGCGAGGAGCAGCACGGGCGGGGCCGTGTCGGGAGGGCCGTTGACAATGGCGATGTCGTCAAAGAAGAACCTCGTCCGATTGGTCACGGTGTAAACGCATTGAAAGCCAAAAAAGCGATTTGCGCCGCCATCGTGCGTGGCATCGGTGGCAGTGAATTGAGGCTCAAAAGCGCCCGTGCCAGCCGCGGCCGTCGCCTCCCAGATGCCCGTGCTGGTGCGCGTCACGCGCAGCCGGACATCTGGATTGGTCGCCACAAATCCCGGAGTCCCCGATGCCAGCAGGGTTTTGGCGGCACCACTTTGGCGAAAAAGTCGCAAGGCGTCGAGGCTACCCGTTTCGCCGATTTCTATGAAATAGCCATTGGCAGTGGCGAGATTGGGCTGGTCGGCTTGTAGGTATATGCGCAACAGGTTGGAATTGGAGGGCGCGAAATCGAGGCGAAACCGGAGGTTCCATTCTGCGTTGTCGGGGATGTCGCCTTGCACTGCCAGCATCGAGGAGCCTGCTTCTGGCGCGTTGAGTTGCAGCTCGCCGAAGGCGTTGACGACAAAATTGGACACGTCGCCCACCCAAGTCGGGTTTTGGGTGAAATCCCCATCCGAGAAATCGTCGAAAATTTGAGCGCCGAGCGAGGGCGGGAAAAGCAGCGCCACCAACATCAGTATCTTGGCGGTTGACGGCAACAAAAGGCGAAGGAAAGTCATGCTGAAATTGCTTTTGGGTCGTTGTGTTAGTTTTCTGCGTAAACTTATTTCAAATGCGGTACTTGCTGTTATTACTCCTCTCGATTTTTCTTTTTTGCAAAAATGAAACCCCGCCCAATCAATTGGTCTCCACCCGCGAGCAGCCCCTTCGCGAGGCACCGGGTGAGCGCGGACGTGAAATTCGCTCGCTCAAAGCAGGAGAAAAAACGCTGGACTTGCGAGAAGTAAGCCCTTTCGAAACCCCACTGCTTTTCGACGACACCCTGCTGTTTGCCCCATGGATAAAAGTAGAAACCAGCAAGGGCGAAAAAGGCTGGGTGTTCGCGGGGTATTGGCAGCCAAGCCTCGCCGCGACGGACTCATGGCTGTTGGACAAACGTCTTCATTGTTATTTTGGCAAGGCTCTCACCGCTCGTTACCACCAATTTGCGGCAGAAAGGCAAATCTCCAACGATTCGGAGTTTGCCGCGCATTATCGGGAAGCGATGGCCTTGCGCGACACGTTTGCCCTGCTCTTGGCTCGCCGGCCTGACCCCAACGAAGCCAGCGGCAAACCTGATTTTTTCTGGCTGCGCGATGTCTTGAAGGGTTTTGTGTTCCAGTGGGTAGCCGATGGCACCCAGCCGTACTTGTTTGCCGATTTTCGCTTTTTCCAAAAAATCGCTGCCACGACTGATGGGGCGCAGGACGACGCATTCGTCAATACCTGCCTTCTCGCTTTCCCTTCCGATAGCATCGAATCTTTTTTTCCCGCATGGAAATTTCAACTTTCCGAACACGAAGCAGCCAGTCAACTTGGCACCAACACACACGTTCGGATACTCCGTCAGATAGATTCCGCACTCAAAACCGGCTCGCTTTTCCAACCGGAACTCGTCGCCCTCAAAGAATCATTGCTGGAAGATATTTTGGGCAAAAACACGGTGTACTGGCAGCCCGCTACCTCGATTTTGAAAGAGATGGAAGAGATATTGGCCACTGGTTTCACTTGCCTCGACGACCGCGACCGCACGGCCATCGCCGCTAGAAAGACTATGTTTGAAGCGCCGGAGGCCAATGGCCTGCGCGTGAATTTGCGGAGCGGCTACTAACCTGGCTCGCTGCCCCATTTTCGGAGTTGGTTGAGCAACGCGGCAAAATCCTTGGGTAGCGGAGCCAAAAACTCCATGCGCTCGCCCGTGACCGGGTGCTCCAACCGGAGCCGCGACGAATGAAGCGAGGTACGCTCCATCATAGGGCGCTCCTCTTCGGCGTGCTTGCCTGTTTTGTACGACTTCCCTTTTAATTCCGATAAATAAAAGGCGGCACGGCGGCCATACAAAGCATCCACCGCGAGGGAATAGCCGATGCTTTGAAAATGCACCCGAATCTGGTGCGTTCGCCCGGTTTTGATAAGCGCCTCGGCCAAAGTGAACCGTTTGAAACGCTCTAATGCGCGGTAGAAAGTAAGCGATGGCTTGCCAGATGAGACAATGGCCATTTTCCCCGCCACCACTGGGTGCTCGCCGATGGGTTTGTCAATCTCGCCCTCGTCGTGGTGCAGCACCCCATCCAGCAAAGCAAGGTAAAACTTGTCCGCCGTGTGATGCTCGAATTGGAGCGACAGGTGTCGGTGCGCCGCCTCGTTGCGAGCGAAACAGATGACACCGCTCGTTTCGCGGTCGAGCCGATGCACGACGAAGATTTTGCCATATTTTCGCTCCAGCACCGCCTGCAAACTTTCCTTGTTGCCAAAACGGTCGGGGATAGTGAGCATCCCGGCGGGTTTGCTGACCACCAAAAAGTGTTCGTCTTCGTACAATAGCTCGTAGTGCATGATGGAGAGTGGAGGGTAGAGGGTGGAGGGTGGAGGGTAGAGGGTGGAGGGTAGAGGGTGGAGGGTGGAGGGTGGAGGGTGGAGGGTAGAAGGTGGAAGGTGGAGGGTGGAAGGTGGAGGGTGGAGGGTAGATGGTGGAGGGTAGAGGGTGGAGGGTAGAAGGTGGAGGGTGGAGGGTGGAGGGTGGAGGGTGGAGGGTAGAAGGTGGAGGGTGGAGGGTGGAGGGCAGAAGGTGGAGGGTGGAGGGTGGAGGGTAGAGGGTGGAGGGTGGAGGGTGGGACTTATCCTACCCTCTGACCTTCTACCCTCTGACCTTCTACCCTCTACCCTCTGACCTTCTACCCTCCACCCTCTGACCTTCTACCCTCTACCTTCTACCCTCTACCCTCCACCCCCTACCCTCCACCCTCCACCTTCTACCCTCTACCCTCTACCTTCTACCCTCTACCTTCTACCCTCCACCCTCTACCCATTTTTTATCAATTTTGAAAACTTCCGCACGCGACGCAGATAATACGCCACGATGATACTGCCGGGATAGATGCCGTTTCTGTTTTGCGGTCTAAACTTGTGTTTATCAATGATTTCCACGGCTTCTTGGCGCTTGCGAACCGTATTGTTGAAATTCTTGTAAAATGAAAAATGCGCCCGCAATATCGCCCAAATCGCCAAAAACTGCCCCTTCGCTGCGAATCGTGCAGCCGCCAAACCATCCAACAACAGCCGGGCGGGAACAAGCCAAAGCAATTTTCTGGCTGGCTCGTTCTTCAGCAGCGAAAAGAGGCTGTTGCGAAAATTGAGAAATACTTTGCGCGGGTTTTCATATTCCAAAGTGCCGCCTCCCAGATGATACACCACTGATTGGGGAATGCACCACACGGCGTAGCCCGCTCGCTTGAGCCGCCAACAAAGGTCTATTTCCTCATTATGAGCGAAATAGTCCCCGTCGAACCCGCCGAATGCGTGGTACAACTCGGCGCGAACAAAAAACGCCGCACCTGCCGCCCAAAAACACTCTTGCGGCGCGTCGTATTGCCCCTCATCCTCCTCACGCTTGCTAAAAATGCGCCCCCTGCAAAACGGGTAGCCAAGCGCATCGAGCCACCCTCCCGCAGCGCCCGCATATTCAAAGCGATGCCGCTCGCTCCACGCCAAAATTTTAGGCTGTGCTATGGCGATGGTGCTGTCCCGGCGCATGGCTTCAAGCACAGGAGCCATCCAGCCGGGGGTCACTTCCACATCCGAATTGAGAATGACATAAATATCCGCCTGCACCTGTTTGAGTGCCCGGTTGTAGCCTTCGGCAAATCCATAGTTGTGCTGCAAATCAAGCAATTCTACATCGGGGTAATGTCGGCGCAAAAAATCAACCGAGTCATCTGGCGAGCCATTGTCGGCCACCACGATACGTGTGCCGGGGCTATTGGCCACCACCGAGGGCAGAAATTGCTCCAAATGCCGTCGAGTGTTGTAGTTGAGAATGACGACCGCCACACCTGACAAATGGTGGGCAGGCGGTGCATCTTTCGATGGTTGGGCCGCGCTGCCGAATCGCCGCTGTATCTCTACTCTGTCCTGCTCTATTTGATGCTTCAATGCTTCCAAGTCTTCCAGTTTTTTGTCGGGACGAATGAAATCAAGGACTTCCACCGTAAGTGTTTGTCCGTAAAGGTCGCCCTCATAGTCAAGAATGTTCAGTTCGATGGTTTGGGGTCGCGTGTCGTTGAGCGTGGGGCGCGAGCCGATATAAAGCATAGAGGGGAACACTGCGTCGTTGATGCGCACTTGCGCAGCGTATATTCCCGCAGGCAACACCAATTTATACGGGTCTTCTATGTCCAGGTTGGCGGTGGGGAAGCCGAGTGTGCGGCCTATTTTTTGCCCTTCCACCACCTTACCCGTGAAGAAGAAAGGATGCCCCAACAACTTGTTGGCCAGCGCAATATCAGAAGCATCGAGGGCGCGGCGAATCTTGGTGGAACTCACCGCGATTTCATCCACCTCTTGGGCGGGTATTTCCAGCACTTCAAAACCCGCGCTCGCCTCATATTTTTTCAAGAAAGAAATATCGCCCTCGCGGCCAGCGCCAAAGCGATGGTCGTATCCAATCACGATGTAGCGCGGGTTGAATTTTTTCACCAAAAAATCCTCGACGTATTTGCGAGCATCCTGACGCGCAAAATCTGTCGAAAAAGGCACCACGACCACATTGTCAATGCCGCATCCTCGAAGCAGCGTGATTTTTTCGTCGGTTGTTGTCAGCAGTTTGAATGACCCGTCGCCCGGCTGGAGCACCGTGCGCGGGTGCGGGTCGAAAGTGACGACCACGCTCTCGCCCCCGCAGGAGCGGGTATATGTTTGCACCTGTTCCAAGATGCGTCGATGACCGGCGTGTACCCCATCGAACGAACCAATGGTGACGACGGCATTTTGAAAGGAAGGCAATTGAGATAAATCGGTGAAAACCCGCATGGGCGCAAAGATAGAATGGGGAAACCGGGTTCGTGGAGTTTTGGGCTGGTCAGCGAGCGACCACAAATTTCTGGGTACGCATACCACTCGGCCAAGTGATTTTAGCAAAATATATGCCCGAAGGCAATCGCGGAAAAAGCACGCTGTGTTGTTGTTCGCGCTCGTTGAGGTGGAAAACCTCGCTGTGCAGCAACCTGCCGTTTTCATCCACGATTTCCACGTTGGCGGAAGTGAATAGGCAATTGGACACTGTGAGGCTCAGGACATCGGCATTGCCTGTGTGATGCCATATTGCGACAGAGCAATCGGATGGATTCCATGTATGGGTGGTGCCTTGAAAAGTCGTGGTGGCCCAATCGCCGTGCTGGATTTCGGCCAATTGGGCGACTGCGGCAACGGTGGCTTTTACCACATTGGCCATGAACGTGAAGTTGAGTTTGTCATCCGCCATGTCTTGTGGGGTATGGTAACAGTCGTTGCGATAATCGGCACCATCGGTAAGCATCAGCGCGGGTTTGTTGCTGAACCAAAAAGGTGCGTGGTCGCTGCGCAGCAAATCCGCCACCAACGTGCCATTGCCCGGCGATATGAGCGTGACAACTTTCAAGTCAGGCACAAATTCTGCTGCCGCGCTGCTGAACAGAAGTGCCAACGGCTCGCAATTGGCGTTGGCCACGTTGGTAATAAAATCGCCCCTTCGCTGGTTGGCATTGATTTGAGCCGTCGCGTCGGGAAAAATGAGGTTGAAGCCCGGCGGTATATCTTGAGTGTTGGGTTCTTCAGAGTAGTAGCCAATCATTTCAAAATTGAACACACCCTCCACCTGCTCATTCAGCGGAAGACTTCCGACGTAAGCCAGACTACCCCGCAAGCCATCTTCCTCCATATCAAAACCGATGTAGCGCAGCGTCTTTTTGGATGGGTAGCGGCTCAATATACGGGCGACTTCCATGACTCCTGCCACACCGCTGCCATTGTCGTCGGCTCCGGGCGAGTTGTTGACCGTGTCGTAGTGCGCATCCACGATGACAACCTTCTCCGAAGTGCCGGTACCAGATAGCGTGCCGATGATGTTGCGTCCAGTCGCTCCTGTGTATGCAAATGTCTGCTCGCTCAAGGTCAGTCCTAGCTGGTCGAAATGTTGGCGCAATTCATCCCTCACAGCGTTGAGGTGGGTCAACCCCGTGACCCGGTGCCGGATACCCTCCACAAATGCGAGGTCGTTGCGCAAGCGCAGGCTATCCACCTCTTCCACCAAAGCCTGAATATCAAAATTTTTCTTGTCGTCGGCCACCAGACGAACGGTGAAGGCTGCACCCTGTATAGGTGCCAATGCACTGATATCGCACACAATGGTGCGGCTCGTTCCGGGTGTCACAGGGAAACCCCAATCGCCCGAAGCAGACACCAAGGAGGTGAGATTGTAGGTCTGACCGCCATCGTTGGAAAAGGCGAGCGATATTTCCACTGGGTCGTTTTCCTCGTCGAAGAGGTCGTACGTCAAGGTAAGCGTATTGTTCGGCCAGTCCGCCGAAGCGGCAAAGTTGGAAATCAGGGGCGCTTGGTTGGATGTTTGGGAAGAAAGGGTGTTGGCGAGCAGAGTGCAAGCAACGAATGCAAGCGATTTTTGCATATTTTGAGTATTTTTCAAAAAATCGCCCAAAAATACAAAAGGTACGCCACTGGCGTACCCTTTGCAACAAACAAAACCAACTAAAAAACCTGCTTTATGCTCCGTGTGGTTTATCGAGGCTGGGTATTCTTCCTTATGAACGCACAAAAAACGAGCGCATCCCGACAAACGCTGCCAAGAGCAGCAGAATTTTTTTGAACTGCGTTTCGATGAACGGCAGGTTGTTTGTTTTTTCTTTTCTGTTTGGCATAAAATTGGCTTTTGGGGGCAACTTTCACGGGCATCGCGCTCATGAAAAACACCCAAGCCTCACAACTCAACGCAAAAAACTTTTCCCTGCCACTTTCGTTTCTTTGCGTCAAATTTCCGCTGCAACATTGGACACAAACTTCGACCACATGCTCGCCTCCCTGCACTCGGCTGCTCGCGAGCGCATTCTCATCATAGACGGCTCCATGGGCGTCTTCCTCCAATCGTACAAATTGGATGAAGCCGATTTTCGCGGCGAACGCTTCGCCCAGCACCACAGAGACCTCAAAGGCAACTTTGATGTGCTGTGCCTTACCAAGCCCGACATCATAGAGGGCATCCACCGCGCCTACCTCGACGCGGGCGCAGACATTATAGAGACCAACACCTTCAACGCCACCGCCATCTCGCAGGCCGAGTTTGATATGCCAGCGGGTGTTTGCTACGACATCAACTTCGCTGCCGCGCAAATCGCCCGCCGCGCCACAGACAACTACACAGCCGCCGAACCATCCAGACCGCGCTGGGTGGCAGGTGCCGTCGGGCCGCTCAACAAAACCCTTTCGCTCTCGCCCGACGTGAACGACCCCGGCTTCCGGGCACTCACGTTCGATGAGGCTAAGGATGCCTACGCAGAGCAGATGCGGGGTCTTGTGGACGGGGGCGCCCACATCATCCTGATTGAAACCATCTTTGATGTGCTCAACTGCAAAGCAGCCATTTACGCAGTAGAGGAAGTTTTTGAGGAAAAAAACACGCGCCTGCCCGTCATCATTTCTGGCACTATTACCGATGCTTCCGGGCGCACATTGAGCGGCCAGACGGTGGAAGCGTTCTGGATTTCGGTGAAACACGCGAAGCCTTTTGCGGTGGGCCTCAATTGCGCACTCGGCGCCGCCGAAATGCGGCCACACTTGGAAACACTTTCCCAAATCGCAGATTGCTTCATCAGTGCCTATCCCAATGCAGGCCTTCCCAACGAATTTGGCGAATACGACCAAAGCGCCCACGAAATGTGCGTTTTGATGGAAGATTTCGCCCGCTCAGGTTTTGTGAACATCCTCGGCGGCTGTTGCGGCACCACCCCCGAACACATTCGGCATATCGCGGAACACGTCAGTAAATATCCGCCGCGCGTGCCGCCCCATAGTTCCTTTACAGGACTGCGGAACGAACTCTCCCCTTCCCCCAACGGGAAGGCTCAGCCGGGCTTCACCATGCTCGCGGGTCTCGAACCGCTCATCATTCGCCCGGAGACCAATTTTGTCAACATCGGCGAACGCACCAACGTGACTGGATCGGCCAAGTTCGCACAACTCATCAAGTCGGGCAATTACGCAGAGGCGCTCAGTGTGGCACGTCAACAGGTAGAGGGCGGCGCCCAAATCATTGACGTGAACATGGACGAAGGACTGCTCGACTCGGAGGCCGCTATGGTCAAGTTTCTCAACCTCATGTCCGCCGAACCCGACATCGCCAAACTGCCCGTGATGGTGGATTCCTCCAAATTTCGAGTCATTGAGGCAGGCCTGAAATGTTTGCAGGGAAAAAGCATCGTCAACTCAATTTCAATGAAGGAAGGCGAAGCCGAGTTTGTCCGACAAGCCAATATCTGCCGCCGCTTCGGCGCGGCAGTGGTCGTGATGGCATTTGACGAGCAAGGCCAAGCCGACACGACCCAACGCAAGGTGGAAATCTGCCAACGTGCCTACAAAATACTGACGGAGCAAGTTGGGTTCGACCCCACCGACATCATTTTCGACCCCAACATCTTCGCCGTCGCAACAGGCATAGAAGAACACAACGAGTACGCTATCAATTTTATAGAAGCCACGCGCATCATAAAAGCCACCTGCCCAGGTGCCAAAATATCGGGAGGCGTGAGCAACCTTTCCTTTTCATTTAGAGGAAACAATGTGGTGCGAGAGGCAATGCACTCGGCCTTCCTCTACCATGCCATTCAGGCCGGCATGGACATGGGCATCGTGAACGCCGGCATGATTGAGGTGTACGAGGAAATACCCAAAGAATTGCTCCAACGCATCGAGGATGTGCTCTTCAACCGCCACCCCGATGCTACCGAGGAATTGGTCAAACTGGCGGAATCCTTCAAGTCCACAGGCGGAAAAACACTGACGGAAGACCTCTCGTGGCGAGAAGGCAGTGTGCAAGAACGCATCACGCACGCGCTGGTGAAAGGTCTCGACAAGTTTATCGAGGAAGACACTGAGGAAGCCCGCCGCCTATTCCCCGCCCCGTTGCAGGTTATCGAAGGGCCATTGATGGACGGCATGAACGTGGTGGGCGACCTGTTTGGAGCCGGAAAAATGTTCTTGCCACAAGTGGTCAAGAGCGCCCGTGTGATGAAAAAAGCAGTAGCCTATTTAGAGCCATTTATTCAGGCTGAAAAAGGCGCGACCTTCTCAGCCAAAGGCAAAATTCTCTTGGCGACCGTGAAAGGCGATGTGCACGACATCGGCAAAAACATTGTCGGGGTGGTGCTGGGCTGCAACAATTACGACATCGTGGATTTGGGCGTGATGGTGCCTGCCGAAAAAATACTAAAGACGGCCATCGAGGAAAAAGTAGATGTCATCGGCCTGTCAGGGCTGATTACCCCTTCGCTCGACGAGATGGTGCACGTCGCCAAAGAAATGCAACGCCTCAATTTCAACATCCCCTTACTCATAGGAGGAGCCACCACTTCCAAGACCCACACCGCCGTCAAAGTGGAACCACAATACAGCAACGCGCCCGTTGTCCATGTGCTCGATGCAAGCCGTTCGGTCGCCGTGGTCAGCTCGCTGCTCACCAAAAACGAAACAGAGCACAAGGCCTTCGTGCAAGGCGTACAGGTCGAATACGAGCAAATACGCATTCAGCGTGCCAACCGCCAGTCGTCAAAACAATATCTGACGCTTGAACAAGCCCGCGCCAATAAGCTAGAATTGAATTGGCTCAACTACGCGCCTCCCAAACCCAATTTTGTGGGTATAAAAACCTTCGACAACTATTCGCTCGAAGAGCTTTCGGACTACATTGACTGGACCCCCTTCTTCCAAAGCTGGCAGTTGGCAGGCAAATTCCCGGGTATTCTCGACGACGAAGTGGTGGGCGTGGAAGCAAAAAAACTGTACCACGATGCCCAATCCATGCTGCGTCAAATCATTGATGGGCAGTGGCTTACAGCGCGGGCCGTGATTGGGATTTTCCCAGCCAACGCCATTGACGACGACGACATCCAGCTCTACACCGACGAAAGCCGAACCGCCGTGCTGACCACGCTGCGCAACCTAAGGCAGCAAAATGTGAAAGCAGCGGGACAAGCCAACTTCTGCCTGTCCGACTTTGTCGCCCCCGCCACAACGGGCAAAGCCGACTACCTCGGCGCGTTCGCAGTCACATCAGGTATCGGTATCGAGGAGCACGTCAAACGATTTGAGGCCGTCCACGACGATTACGCCGCCATTATGCTCAAGGCGCTCGCCGACCGTTTGGCGGAGGCATTTGCCGAACGAATGCATGAACGGGTGCGCAAAGAATTCTGGGGGTATGCCGTCGCCGAAAACCTCGACAACGACTCACTCATCGCCGAAAAATACCAAGGCATTCGGCCAGCCCCCGGCTATCCCGCTTGCCCCGAACACACCGAAAAACGGACCCTGTGGCAGTTGCTCCAGCCCGAAGAACGGTCAGGCATACAGCTGACCGAAAGCTGCGCCATGTACCCGACCGCTTCGGTGAGCGGCTGGTATTTTAGCCACCCCGATTCCAAATACTTTGGCCTAGGCCAAATCGGAAAAGACCAAGTGGAGGATTACGCACGACGCAAAGGCATGAGCCTCACCGAGGCAGAGCGTTGGTTGATGCCCGTGTTGAATTACGACCCGTGAAGTCGGCATTAAATTTGTCAAACAGGGTTGCACACTTTCAACTTTGAGTAATTTTGCTGCTCAATTTTGAGTATGATTGACGCACTCATCTCTTCCAAAACACGCATCAGACTGTTGTTGAAATTTTTTCTCAACAGCCACGCCACCGCGTACCTGCGCAGTTTGGAGAGCGAATTCGGCGAATCCTCCAACGGCATCCGGGTGGAGCTCAACCGATTGGAAGGCGCAGGCCTGCTAATTTCCGAAAGCGAAGGCAACAAAAAAATCTTCCGTGCCAACACATCCCATCCGCTGTTCAACGAGATTCACAACATTGTGATGAAACACGTCGGCCTTGACCAAGTCATTGAAAACGTCATTCAAAGACTTGGCCGAGTGCAGCGCGTGTATCTTGTCGGCGATTTTTCAAAAGGCATGGACAGCCAAGTGATTGACTTGGTGTTTGTCGGCGATTTTGACAAAACCTACTTGACCTCATTGGTGGAAAAAGCAGAGAAAATCATCGGTCGAAAAATCCGCTATCTGATTTACGAAAGCGAGGAAACAGCGATGATTGACTGGAAAAAACACAACCCAGAACCCCTCTTGATTTGGAGTGAAAACAAGGTTTAAAAATTTTAAGGCTAGCGCTTCAAATTGTCGCTTTTGTACGCCGGAACGCTGTTCCGGCATTTATCGGAACATCGCCCCAGTTTATTTGCGGCAATTTGAAGTTCACCCTATTCTAAGCACACCCCTTCTTTTGAATCACTGAATGCAAGATTTTCATCCTCAGCAAAATGTATCAAGCACTTAAAGACAAACAGAAAACCATCGCAGTAGTTGGTCTCGGCTACGTCGGCCTACCCATCGCTTTGGAATTTGCCCGCCACTTTCGCGTCATCGGCTTCGACATCAACAAGGCCCGCATCGAAATGATGCGCCGGGGCGAAGACCCCTCCAGAGAGCTCGAACCGGAAGCATTTCACAACACCGACATCACGTTCACCCATGAGATAGAAGTACTCCGAAAGGCTCATTTTTTTGTCATAGCCGTGCCAACGGACATTGACGAACACAAAGTGCCCGACCTCAACCCACTAAAGAAAGCCTCAGCCAGCGTGGGCAAAGCCCTCAAGAAAGGCGACTACGTCATCTACGAGTCCACGGTGTATCCCGGCTGCACGGAAGAAGACTGCCTGCCTATCTTGGAAGAAGTGTCCGGCCTGAAAATGGGGCGCGACTTCAAATTGGGCTATTCCCCAGAGCGCATCAATCCCGGCGACAAATCGCGCCCATTGACCAAAATACTCAAAATAGTGAGCGGCTCCGACGACGAGGCATTGGAGGAAATCGCTCAGACATACGGCCACATCATAGAGGCTGGTGTGTATAAAGCCAGCAGCATCAAAGTAGCAGAGGCCGCCAAGGTCATCGAAAACACACAGCGCGACCTCAACATCTCTTTGATGAACGAGCTGGCGATGATTTTCGACCGCATGGGCATAGACACTTACGAAGTCATCAAAGCAGCCAGTACCAAGTGGAATTTCATCAAACTGTATCCGGGTCTCGTCGGCGGCCATTGCATCGGCGTTGACCCCTATTATTTGCTGCATAAATCCGTGGAGCTCGGCTACGAACCCCAAGTAATTCTCAGCGGACGGCGCATCAACGACGGGATGCCCGCTTGGATAGCGAAAAAGCTCGTTCAGCTGCTCATCCAAAAAGACAAAAGCCCCGGCAAATCAAAAGTGCTGGTGCTCGGCATCACTTTTAAAGAAGATGTGGCTGACATTCGCAACTCCAAAGTGGCCGCTCTCGTGCATGAACTTCAGGACTACTCCATCAACGTGCACGTCGCAGACCCGCATGCGTCGCCCAACGAGGTGGCTCACGAGTACAAGCTCACGCTGGTGGACAACATTTCTGACGACTATGACGCCATTGTCGTAGCCGTAGCACATCAGGAATACAAACAGTATGACAGCGCCTACTTCAAGTCAATCACTAAGAGCCACCCCATCCTGATGGACCTAAAGGCACTATACGACAAGGTGGATGCCGATATTCACTATTGGCGACTTTAATTGAGCGATGAGTGATGGCCGATGAGATACGAGGTGCACACTACTGGACATTTTCAAATTTGCCACGAAGTCACAAAGACGCAAAGCAAAACACTCATTGATTTGCCGCATTTTGTGCCTTTGTGTCTTTGCAGCACAAAAATAATATGTCCAGTAGTGTGCACGAGGTGCCAACTTTTTGAGGAACGAAAAAGGTGGCATCCCGGCCTTTTTTTTGAGATGTCGCCCCTCCATACCCTCCGGGATGACACCTCAGAACCCAACAATAATGCTTTGTAAATCAATTTTTTGCCAATCAAGTGCCATAAGTCCCCCCGCAACTTATGAAAGGCGAAGCCGTTTCCAAATGTGCCAATGAGGAAATGTGCAAATCAGTAGCGTCTCATTGGCACATTCCCTCATTGGCACATTAGCACATTCAAAAATCAGCACATTATGATTCAAATGGTTGACCTCAAAACCCAGTATCACCGCATCAAGGAAGAAATAGACCAAGCGGTTTTGGGTGTGATTGAGTCCACACAATATATTGGTGGGCCTAAAGTCATCTCTTTTAAAGAAAACTTGGAAAAATACCTCGGCGTGACACACGTCATCCCTTGCGCCAACGGCACGGACGCGCTCCAGATAGCGATGATGGCATTGGGGCTGAAGCCCGGCGACGAGGTCATCGTACCAGCCTTCACCTACGTCGCCACTGCAGAGGTCATCGGCCTGCTGGGGCTTACCCCGGTCATGACCGACGTTGACCCCGACACTTTCAATATCCGCGCCGACCATATCGAAGCGGCCATCACCCCGCGGACCAAGGCAATCGTCCCAGTGCATCTTTTTGGCCAAAGCGTTGACATGGAGCCGATTATGGCATTGGCCAAAAAGCACAACCTTTATGTCATTGAGGACAACGCACAAGCAATCGGGGCCGACTACAACAGTGAGGGGGTGACTTCGAGTCACACACACACTAAAAAAACCGGAACCATCGGCCACTTCGGCTGCACCTCGTTTTTCCCCTCCAAAAATCTCGGATGCTATGGCGACGGCGGCGCGTTGATGACCAATGACCCGGCCTTGGCCGATGCCGCACGGATGATTGCCAACCACGGGCAATCCAAACAGTATTATCACGACAAAATCGGCGTGAACTCCCGCCTGGATGCCATTCAGGCAGCCATTTTAGATGTCAAACTCAAATATCTGGATGAGTACTGCAATGCTCGCCGCCGCGCCGCCGACTACTACGATACTGTTTTTTCAACTATCCCTCAATTGATAACCCCGACAAGAAGCGCACATTCCACGCACGTTTTTCACCAATACACCCTGCAAATCAAAACACCCAACCCCAGTGCAACCCGCGATGAACTAAAAACGTTTTTGAGCGGGCAAGGCATCCCTTGCATGATTTATTACCCCGTTCCGCTTTACAAACAAGAAGCTTTCAAGCAGTATTGGGACGGACAAACATTACCCGTGACAGAACAACTATGCGACTCTGTGTTCTCACTGCCCATGCACACAGAAATGACGGAGGAAATTTTGAAAAAAATCACAGGCGCGGTGCGGGCTTTTTTTAAACCATAAAATTGCCCCCGACCGATAATCCCCCCTGCTATGCTACAAAACCGATTCAGCATGTCCTTTTCCTTTGCCCGACTCTACCATAAAATCGGCCAATTTTTTCATAATGCTTCTCGCAACAAGCGGCTTCGCGGCATGAGCTTGTTGTTGTTCTTGATATTTTCGCTCTGCCTTTCGGCGCAAAACCCATCGGCACCCTCGCCTGCCGTGCAGGAGCAGGCCAAGCGAGAAATCCAGCGACGAGGCCTTGACGAGAACGAGGTGCGCGCCCGTTTGCTCCAACGTGGCATTGACATGGACAAAGTGACACCCGAACAATTGCCACAATTGCAGAACACCATTGAGGAAGTCATAAAAGAACTGGAGGCTGAAAAAGCATCTCAAACCCAAAAAGAACAACCGCCTGCCACAAAACCTACTACTACCGATGCTGGCACCAAGCCGCCCGAATCGCCCAAGCCAAGCGAAGACCGCGCAACCCGCGTCGCCCGCGAACGCTCAGAGGCTATTCAGCAAAAAGTGAAGCAAGGGGTGAGCATCGAGGAGGCCATAGCGGAGGAAATGTCTGCCGCGTTGGCTACCGACAGCCTGCCCCCAGCGGTGGTGTATGGCCAACATCTTTTCCGCGAAAAATCCCTCTCGGTGTTCCGCACCACCAACGAGGTGAAACCACCCGATAGCTATGTGCTGAGCTCGGGCGACATCATCACCATTAGCATATTCGGTGCCTCGCAATTCGACAGCCAGTTTGAAATAAGCAAGGACGGCAACATCGCGCCAAGCGGAATGCCCAAGATTTTCCTGAAGGGTGTGCGATTGGGGCAGGCAAGGGAATTGTTGCGAAGCCGCTTCGCCCAGTTTTACCGGTTTGCGCCTGAGCAATTCGCCGTCAGCCTCACCACCGCCCGCAGCATCACGGTCAACATCTTTGGAGAGACCGTCAACTATGGGAGCTTTTCCATGTCGGCGATTAACACGGCATTCAACGCGCTGGTCGCCGCTGGCGGCCCCAGCGATTTGGGCACAGTGCGCAACATCAAAGTCATTCGCGGGCGCGAATCCAAACGGCTCGATATCTACGAGTTCATGAACAACCCCGCCGTTCAATTCGACTTTTTTTTGGAAGACAACGACATCATACACGTCCCGGTGGCGGAACGTGTGGTCTCCATTCGCGGGGCTGTGCGGCGCCCGTTCCGCTACGAATTGGCAGGCGCGGAACAATTGGTCAAATTGCTCGATTTTGCGGGCGGGCTGAACGCTAATGCTTACCGTGAGCTGATTCAGGTACAACGTTTTGTGAATGACCGACAAGTGTTGCTCGATGTGAATTTGAAAGAGATTTTGGAAAAAAAGCAGGATTTCGCGCTGCTCAACGGCGACATAGTCGAGATTCGGGCCATCCCCTCCCCTATCGAAAACACGGTTTCTATCGAAGGTGCGGTGGAGTTGCCCGGGAAATATGCCCTGACCGAAGCTGTTCGTCTGAGCGATTTGGTGAAAAGAGGCGTGTTGCGCCCAGAGGCTCGCACCGACGCCGCCTTTCTGTTGCGCACGCACACCGACAACACGACCCAACTGCTCCAACTCGACCTTGCAGAAGTGCTTGCCGCTCCGGGTACGGATAAAGACTTGCTGCTACAACCCAAAGACGTGCTCACCATTTATTCAAAGGGGCGATACACCGACTTGAGCAGCATAAGCATTGTCGGCGCCGTGCGCGATTCGGTGGTGAATTACCCGTACACGCGAGATTCCTCCCTGACGCTTCAGCGCGCCATCTTGCTCGCAGGGGGCTTGCGACCCGACGCGAACGGCATGGGGCTGATAACTCGAAGCAACCTGAACAGCGTCAGAGAATTGGAGTATTTGGAAGTGGATATTGCCGCTGCATTCGATGCCCCCGAATCGCCTGCCAATATCTTGTTGCAACCCTTCGACCGCTTGGAAGTCATGTCGCGCTCAACATTTACAGATACCGCCACCATCAAAGTAAGTGGTGCTGTGCGCAGGCCGGGGGAATTTGTTTATGGCAACAATATGAGCTTGCGAGAGGCGCTACTGCTGGCGGGCGGCCTTAAGCTCGAAGCGGCTCGAAATCGCGTAGATGTTTTTCGGGTTCAAATTCGAGACAATCAGCCCACCCGCGTCATTGTGGCTACTTTGCAAGTGGACAACAATTTTGTCACGCCGGGCGGATTCGCTATTTTTCCTTACGACGAAATTGTGGTGCGCACAGCGCCGGAATTTGATTTTCAACGTTTTGTAGAGGTGCAAGGCGAAGTGCGCTATCCCGGTCGTTATGCCTTGTTGGGCGACAACGAGACCCTCTCCGACGTGATACTCCGCGCGGGCAGCCTCACTTCGGAGGCTTTCGCGGAAGGCGCATCGCTCTATCGGACAGAAGGAGAGAAGGGATACGTCGTGACCGACCTTGTCGAAGCCCTGCGCAACCGACGCTCTTTGCACAATCATATCCTCAAAGAAGGCGACATCATCACCGTCCCCAAACGCGAAGACCTCGTGAGCATACGCACCATCAATACCAGAGCAGCCGAAATCATCTCCGCGCCACTCATTGCCAATGGCTTGATAAATTCGGCTTACACCCCTCGCAAACGCGCCGATTGGTATGTGCACCAATACGCCGCGGGATTTGGTCAAAGCGCCAAACGCTCCCGCGTGACGGTGGAACAACCCAACGGCAAAATCAATCACACGCGCAACCACCTCTTACTTAAACGTTATCCCAAAGTGACACCCGGCTCCATCATCACCGTCGGCAGCAAACCCGTGAAGCAGAAAAAAGCCGCCGGAGAGAAAAAGCCCTTTGATTGGGACAAGGCCTTCACGCAGATACTTTCCACAGCAGCCACGTTGGCAACGGTGGTGGTGGCGGTGGCGGCGATACGGAGAAATTAGAGGCAGCGAAAAGCCACGTCCATCGCACATATAATCCATGAACGAGGAAACAACAAAGCGACAAGACAGCCCTGAGGAAGAACAGGAAATGACGCTGCGCGATTTGGTCGCCAAGGTTATTGACATGTATAGAATGCTTCGGGCGCAGTGGAAACTTGTGCTGCTCTCCGTTTCTCTCTTTTCGGGCACATTCCTGCTCATTGCCTTGCTGACCCCTCCCAAGTATCCCGCACAACTGACTTTCATGGTGCGCGAAGATTCGAAGAATGGCTTGAGCGGCGTGGCGAACTTGCTCGGCCAGTTTGGCTTTGGGAGCGGTAACAGCGGAGACCTCAATCTTGACAAAATCACCGAATTGGCTAAGTCGCGCCACATCCTGCAAGCCGCCCTTTTTGACTCGGCAACCATTCAAGAGAAATCCGATTATCTGGCCAACCACATCATCGAGACCTATAATTTCCACAGAAAATGGAGCGACGACAAGTTGCTGCGAGATTTTCGATTCGTGCATGGCAATGTGGAGCAGTTTGACAGAAAGGAAAACAAGGCACTCAAACACCTGCATCAATACATGGTCGGCGAAAAAACCGCATTTGTCAAAGCTGGCTATTCCAAGCAAACCAGCATTTTGAACATCACCGCGTATGCTCGCAGAGAAGACCTCTCCATCGCGTTGGTCGAATCGCTTTACCGTCATTTGAGCCAGTTTTACATAGAACAGAGCACCGCCCAGTCGCGCCAGACCGTGCGCAACCTCGAACTCCGCCGCGACTCCATCCGCGCAGTATTGACGACCGCCGAAACGACGCTCGCCCGCACCGAAGACCGCACATTGGGATTGCTTCTGAAAGAAGACAAAGTGCCGCAAAAGCGCCTTGGCACCGATATACAAATCCTCAACCTCATGTACGCAGAGGCTATCAAAAACCTTGAAACGGCTTCTTTCCTGCTGAAAAACGCCACGCCTGTTTTTATGGAAATTGACAGGCCATTGGCACCGATAAAACCCGTCAACGCATCAAAAAAAGTGGCGCTGGCATTGGGCTTGGGCATTGGACTACTCATCGCTATCATTTACATAGTCGGCATGCAGATGTTCAAGAACGTAGATATAAAAAGCCGCGACGAAAAAAGTGAGACTTCATGAAAAAAGTTGTTTTTGCTGGTTCATCAATAAATGACTATTGTTTGGAAGCCTCATACAGGAGAGCATTCCAACGTTTGGGCTTTGAAGTACACTGGTTTGATACCATTGGCACTCAGCAAAAATATGTTCGGTTGGGAAAAGTTGGACAATACATAAACAGCTTTATTGGCATCAATGCGTGGATTAAGAAAATGCAGCGAGAATTTGTTGTTCAAGTAAAGTCCATAGACCCCGACTTGGTTATAGTGTTTTGCAACGCACCCATTCATGTCAACGCACTGGCATTTTTGAAATCAATCATCAAGGGAAAAATCATCTTGTTGTGGCCTGACACCTTGTTCAACATCAGCGCCCATGTAGCAACTGCTGCGTCGCTTTACGATGGTTTGGCCTCTTATAGTCGGGATGCTATTCCAGTGTTCAAGCAAATGGGATTTTCCAATGTTCATTGGGTGCCATTGGCTGCCGATGAAGCTTTGCACGGCGGGTTTGACTTGCCCCAACATTTTCAACACGATGTGATTTTTATCGGCAACCCGCGTCCCGAAAGGATTAAGGCGCTTGAATCCGTCTCAAAAAATTTCCCAGCCCTTAAATTAGGGATATACGGCGCGGAATGGGCTAAAAGCAACTCCAACGGCTTGAACCCACACATCGTGAACAGACATTTGTTTGGAAATGAGTTTGCAAGACTGATGAACCAGTCGCGCATTGCGATGAACATCATAGACGACACGAATTATCCGGCAGCGAATATGCGTTTCTTCGAAGCCTGTGTAGCGAAATCGCTGCAACTATCGAGCAAATGCCCAGAATGGGAAGACGAATATATTGATTCCAAACATTTGCTCTACTTCAACAACGAGGAAGAATTATGCACGAAAATAGAAAGTGCATTGTCTAATGATAAAAGGTGTCTGGAGATTAGAAAATCTGGCTATCAGATCACGATTGACAAAAACACCTACTTACATCGCGCTCAAAGCATCATTGATTTGTTCTTGTAAACAACGACATGAAACGAATACTCATCACCGGAGGAGCAGGATTTATTGGCAGCTCCCTCGCCGACGAACTTCAGAAAAACAGTGCAAACCAGATTGTTCTGGTTGACAACTTGCTGACGGGAAAAGAAAAAAATATCCCCCACAAAGAAAACGTGATGTTCATAAAAGCAGACGTGAATGAATACGGAGCGATGGAAAAAATCATGCTCCGTACTAAATTCGATTATGTTTTTCATTATGCCGCCGTAGTGGGAGTCCAGCGCACATTGGACAATCCAATTATGGTGCTTCAAGACATAGACGGCATTAAAAACATCTTGGAACTAAGCAGGGAAACGGGAGTACAGCGAGTGTTTTTTTCATCTTCCTCAGAAGTGTATGGAGAGCCTGTAAACACTCCGCAACACGAAGAGACGACTCCATTGAATTCAAGACTGCCTTATGCCGTTGTCAAAAATTTAGGCGAATCCTTTTGTAGGGCCTATCATCAAGCGTTTGGCTTGGACTACACGATATTCCGCTTTTTCAACACCTACGGAGAGAAACAAAGCGACGACTTTGTTATATCCAAATTCATCAGGGCAGCTTTGGAAGATAAAGACATCACGATATATGGTGATGGAAGCCAGTCCCGCACTTTTTGTTACATAGAAGATAATGTGGAATTTACGAGAAAGATATTGGAGGAAAATCTTTGTATAAACGAGGTCGTAAATGTTGGCAACGACCATCAATACTCGATTGCGGAGCTTGCTGACATGATTGTTCGAGTCACAAACTCAACATCGAAAATCGTTTATCTCCCACCGTTGAAAGAAGGCGACATGACACGAAGACAACCTGATATTTCCAAAATGAGAAGCATAATAAAGAGAGATTTGCTGCCATTGGAAGAAGGACTTGCGCGAATACTGAAATCTTGGAAGGCACCACAAGCGAAACCTGAATATGAACTATCATAAGATTGTTTTTCTGAACACCCATCCTATTCAGTATTTCGCCCCCATGTACCAAGAACTGACCCACAGTAAAGCGTTTGATTTTGAAGTCTGGTACTGTACGAGACATGGTTTAAATGCCGAGATGGACAAACAATTCGGCAAAGCGGTAAAGTGGGACATCCCAATTTTAGAAGGTTATCCACATAAATTTCTCAAAAATCATGCTCCCAAACCATCTCTATACAGCATTTGGGGAATTATCAACCTAAGCATCTTCAAGGAGATATTTCGGCTACCCCGCAAAAGCGCCGTCGTGTTGTTTGGCTGGAACAACTTCACCTACCTCGCAGCCGTCATGGCTTGCAAATTAAGTGGTCAGGCAGTCCTTATTCGCTGCGACACCCCATATTTAAGAGAGAAGCTGCGTAAGGGCTTTATGTCTCGATTTCAAAGAAAATTACTGCAACACTTGCTGTTCCCGCTCATTGACCATTTTCTTTACATAGGCAAGCAAAACAAACTTTTCTATCAACGTTATGGTGTGCCTGATTCAAAATTAGTAAACTCGCCCTACTCAGTTGACAATGAACGCTTTCACCGACAAGCCACCGATTTACTGAAAAACAAACAATACCTTAAACAAGAACTTGGGCTACCTCCTGACAAAAAAATTATCCTATTTGTAGGAAAACTCATACCCATCAAACGTCCACTTGATTTGATAATGGCTTTTAGCACCATCACCAATGATGCCAATGCGGTGTTGGCGATAGTAGGCGATGGAGAAATGAACCAGGAAATAGCAGCCAAAATAGCAGCATACAATTTAGATGACAAGGTACGCCTGTTCGGCTTCGTCAACCAATCAAAAATCGCTCAATTCTATGCCGTTTCAGATGTTTTGGTGCTGTGTTCTTCGAGTGAGGCGTGGGGGCTTGCCGTCAACGAGGCCATGAATTTTGGCTTGCCTGTCATTGTCTCCGACATGGTGGGCTGCGCTGATGACTTGGTGAAGGAAGGGCTAAACGGGTTTGTAGTCCCCACCGGCGATGTGGAGCAATTGGCCGAAAAACTCCTCTACATCCTCCAAAACGATGAATGGCGAATGAAAGCCCGTCAAGTCTCTCACGAGACAATAGCAGAGTATTCGTACACTATTACCATCAAGAATCTCGCCTCGCTCTAACTGCGCCCCAACCGACTCTTTCCTCATTAAGATCGTCCTCACATGATTCACGGCAGTCGAAAAAGCAGAATCCTCGCTGGCATCTCGGCGAATGTGTTCGGCCAATTCGTCACGGTATGTGTGCAGCTAGCCGGCGTGCCGCTCATGCTTCATTACTGGGGTATGCAATACTACGGTGAGTGGCTATTGATTTTCACAATACCCGGGTATCTGGGCATGAGCGATTTGGGACTTGGCACGGTGGCGACTACCGAAATGTCCATGTGCGCAGCCAAACAAGACTACGAACAAGCAAAACGCATTTTTCGCGGGGCATTCCTGAGCATCGTGGGAATCGGGCTGACGGTTTGTGCGACATTTTCAATACTCATTTTTGCCTTGCCGTGGCACGATTGGCTCAAACTTCAACAAGTCGCCCCTGCCGAACTCAATTTGACCATGCTTCTATTGACATGGTATATTTTTTTTGCCATTTTTCTCACGTTGTTGTTGGGCGCTTACCGGACCATCGGGCGCTATGCACGCGGGCAGGTAATCTCTAATTTGTTCAGATTGTTGGAATTTGTGGCTTTGTTGACAGCAGTAATGTCAGGAGCAGGAGTGGTTGCGGCGGCGGGCGCTTTCTTGGCAGCCCGCATCATCTACGCAAGTGTTATCTGGTTTGACATTCGAGGCTTGGCAGGGTGGCTTCGTGTCGAAAAATTTGATTTTGAATGGCCAATCGTACGTCGCTTGTTGCCTCCGTCGCTTTCGATGCTGACGGTTTACATGGGGCAAAACTTTTTGACACAGGGGTTGGTCACTATTCTTGGCATTACCCTCGGGGCGGCGAGCGTGGTGCTTTTTTCCACGGTGCGCACGTTGTGCAACTTTGCCAAACAGGTCATCGGCATCATCAATCTCTCGGTTTTTTCGGAATATGCGCTCAGTCTTGGCAAGCAAGATTTCGATGCGCTGCGCCGCTTGCACGCCCGTTCGGTGCAGGCAATCGTAGGGCTGACGTTGCTTTCCGTATTAGGTCTTAAAATCTTCGGCCCATTTATACTTGACTTTTGGACCAAAGGGCGGGTGACGGCTGAAGAGCCTTTTTTCACGCTTTATCTTTGCCACATACTGGTCAACAGCTTGTGGCTCGGCAGTTGGACACTGCTGTTGGGCTGCAATCGCCACCAGAAAATCACCCGATACTACCTAATGACAAGCCTCTTTGTGCTTGTATCGGCATATCTGTGTGTGGGTTCTATGGGGCTTAGCGTCTTGCCGATTGTGCTGATTTTGTCCGATGCCGTGTTTTCATTGATAGTGTTGCGGACAAGTCTTGGTTGGCTACAGCAGCCGGCACTTGAGTTTGTGCGGCAGGCTTTGACCTTGCCGAAACTAAGGCTCATTTGGAAATGATTTTCAATCTCTTCATAGCTACTGTACTGTTCATTTTTCTCGCCGCACATATTGTTTGGTATGAAGCGATTGCATTGGCGCTGTCGCTGTATTTCTTGCTCGATTTGATTGATTCAATCGGCAGGAAAATGCCTTTTTTGGAGATTGTGGCAACCATAGCGTTTTTGACTTGGTTGGCTATGCCCGTAGTGGCTTATGAAGTTTTTAATGAGTACGACGTGTTGGCAAAACTTTGGGTAACGTTTATGCCGACCCCGGCGCCTGAATACTTCTCTTATGCACTTCCTGCTACCCTGCTGTTTGCTTTGGGGCTAAAAATGCCTTTGATGGGCGGTGTCTGGAAAATGCCGCATTACAATGCGCGATTAAAAAATCATCTTGCCAACAAATCTTACGTTGGCATCTATCTAATAGTCACTGGCATTGTAGCCACTTTTTTGATAAGAATAACACCAGAGGCACTTAGGAACATCGTTCAGAATTTCGCCTTACTCACTTATGTGGGTATGTTTTATGTACTCTATTCGCCTTTTAAGCATAAAACCAAAGTAGTATTGTTTTGCGTGGGGCTTACTTTGGCGCAATCCATCAGTTCGGGAATGTATGGCCAATTGGTTTTTATGACGGTCATTAGCACGCTCATCCTGTTAGCGGGTAAAAAAATCAAATGGCGCACAAAAATACTTGTATTGGGAGGTGGGGTCTTCTTGATATTTCTTATTCAATCTATCAAGTTTGAGTATAGAGCCGGCACTTGGTCGGGTTTGGAAAGAAGCGCAGACCCCTCGCTTTTCGGGCAGTTGATTTGGCAGCGGCTCACCAACCCCTCGGAAATCTTCCAGCCCGAACGCATTTTCAACATGGCCGTGCGGGCGAATCAGGGCAATATCGTCTCCAAAGTGATGAGCCATGTGCCCAAGTTCGAGCCGTTTGCGCAAGGGCGCACCGTACTCAATGCTGTGACGGCCTCTTTGGCGCCTCGTTTTTTGTGGCCCGACAAACCACGAGCGGGAGGCGCGGACATGGTGTGTCGTTATGTGGGAGACTGCGAATCGGCCTTGCGCGGCATCAGCTACAACGTTGGCCCAATCGGAGAGGCATATATCAACTTTGGCAAAATAGGCGGCTGTGTTTTTATGTTTGTTTACGGCCTCTTGTTCAATTTTTTATTTAAAAAGGCATTGTTGATTGCAAGAAACACGCCTTCGCTCATCCTGTGGTTTCCGCTGTTGTTCATCAGTTTTTTCACGATGGAAAACGATGTGCTCAGTTTTTTAAACTCGTTCGTCAAAAGTGCCTTTTTTGTTTTTGTCATGTTTAAGTCGGCAAACTTGCTTTTCAAAATATCGCTATAGTCAACGCAAATCAGCCCCGTCCGCTTCACTTGGCCGAGCAAGCCCCTGAGTACAGGGTCTGACAAGGTGGTTTTGAACGAACGGTGCTCGCAATCCTTTGGAAATCATGCAAATCAATCAAGGAAATCCCTGCCTTGCCAACCGGCAGGTTCAAATCCTCTTTAATCTGGGTATATAATCCACCGGCCATTCTCGCTTTGGCGGGTTCTGAGGTGTCATCCCGGAAGGATGGAGGGGTGACATCTCAAAAACAGGCCGAAATGTCACTTTTTTCGTTCCTCAAAAGATAACACCTCTTACAAACCGAGAATGGTTGATATACCTCTTCCCTAATCTTTTAAATCTTCCTCCTTCGCCATGACTGAACTTGCATTTTTTTCCCGCAAAAAGACCAAAGGAGCTTTCAGCATCGGCCAGATTTTCGAGAGCCTTGCAAAAGCATTGGCCGAACAACGGCCAGTGGCCGAATGGGAACTTCCCCACCCTACCAACAGCATCTGGAATTTGTTGGGCAACATTGCAGCTGCACGCCGCAACGCTATAAATGGCGTGAATCACATCACTGGCGATGCGCACTATGTCGTGTTGGGCATCAACCGGGGGCGCACGGTACTGACAGTGCATGACTGCATCCTGCTGGCTCGCACACCCCGCCATCCTCTCAAATACCACTTGTATAAGTGGCTTTGGTACAAATGGCCGATTCGGAAGGCCGACGTCATCACCGCCATTTCTGAAAAATCCAAAGAAGAAATAGTGCGCTACACGGGCTGCTCGCCTGAAAAGATAAAAGTCATCCCAAACTGTGTAAACCCGATATATCGCTATTCGCCGCAGCCATTTGGAGCGGATGTCCCACGCATTTTGCACATCGGGACCGCGCCGCACAAAAACTTGCCCCGCGTCGTCGCTGCTTTGAAAGGCATTAACTGCGTGTTGGAAATCGTAGGCCATTTGAACACAGAACAGCAGGCCATGCTCGCAGCTTCGGGTGTTCGCTACGAAAATCGCTTCAACCTGAGCCTCAAGGCGTTGGCCGAACGCTATCGCGCTGCGGATTTGGTGGTTTTTGCCTCTCTTTATGAAGGCTTCGGAATGCCCATCATAGAGGCGCAAGCCACAGGGCGGCCTGTAGTGACGAGCAACATAGAGCCGATGACCTGGGTGGCTGGCGAGGGCGGCGCTTGTTTCGTCAACCCGACAGATGTGCAATCCATTCGCACCGGAATACTTAAAGTCCTGTACGATGCCGATTTTCGTGAAAAACTTGTTCGGCAGGGGTTGGAAAACGTGCGGCGATTCTCGGTCGAGCAAATCGCCAGCCAATACGCCAAGGTGTACGATAGTTTATACCCCAAAGTCCCCAAAACCGTCAGGGAAACCTACTCAATCGTATAACCCACCCTCAAATCCGCAATATGTGCGGAATAACCGGAATAATCGGCCCTGAGTTGATTGACGGCAAGCGAGCGCGCATCCGGCACATGACACAACGGCTTGCCCACCGAGGCCCCGACGCGGAAGGTTTTTTCATTGAAAATGAAATCGCGCTGGGGCATCGCCGCCTTTCCATCATTGACCTTTCCGACGATTCCAATCAACCCATGTTCGATGCGAGCGGGCGTTACGTGCTGGTTTTCAATGGCGAAATCTACAATTACCGCGAGGTGAAAGCCATGCTGCCCGATTATTCCTTCCGCACCCATTCCGATTCGGAAGTTATTTTGGCCGCCTATTCCCAATGGGGGGCCGATTGCCTCCAACATTTCAACGGGATGTTTGCCTTCGCTATATGGGACAGGAAGCAGCAGGAACTCTTCGTCGCCCGCGACCGCCTTGGCGTGAAGCCATTATACTATTACCACGACGGCGATGTTTTTGCTTTTTCATCCGAAATGCGTTCGTTGCTCGCTTCAGGGCTTGTGCCTGCGCGGCTCGACCCTGCCGCCACTTGCAACTATTTGATGTATCAATCCGTGTGCGCTCCCCTGACGATTGTGGAAAGCGTGTTGCGTATGTTGCCGGGTGAGTGTGGCATTTTTAAAAATGGAAAATTCACCAAGCGGCTTTACTGGCAAATAGAGCATCCCGTCGAAGTCCAAATAGACAACGACCCTGTACAGGTGCGCAAACAAATCCGCCGCTTGCTGACCGAATCGGTGGAACGACGCATGGTGAGCGACGTGCCTTTGGGCGCTTTTTTGTCGGGCGGCATAGATTCGAGCACGGTGGTAGGCTTGATGGCTGAATGTTCGTCGCAACCCGTGAATACGTTTTCCATCAATTTTGCAGAGCGGGAGTTCGACGAGTCGAAGTATTCCTCCTTGATTGCCAAGCGATTCAAGACGCACCACACCCCCCTGCTGCTTCGCGCCAACGACTTTTTGGAAACCTTGCCCGAAGCTTTGGCCGCCTTGGACAGCCCCAGCGCCGATGGTTTCAATGCTTATTTGGTTGCTAAAATTACCAAAAAAGCAGGCATCACCGTGGCGCTCTCCGGCATCGGCGGCGATGAGTTGTTCGCCGGATATTCGACGTTCTTATACTGGCTTCGCATTCACCGGCAATGGTGGTGGTATTTGCCTGCCGGGCTGCGCACACTCGTCGGGCAGACGCTGCACCAATACAGCCGCACAGCCCGTATGATGCGCCTGAGCGACATTGCTTCCGCAAAATCATCCGGCATCGAGCATATCTACCCCTCTATGCGGCAGGTTTTAGCGCCCCAACAGGCCAAGAAACTAATGCGCAACGTCGGGCATATCGAAGACCCTTTGCAAAAAGCATCCTTCAAGCACGTCGCGAAGCATTGCATCGTTTGCCTTTATTGAGCCAATATTCTGCTGCCGAGCTGCTCGGCTACACACTCAATGTGCTGCTCAAAGACACCGACCAAATGAGCATGGCCTCCGCGCTCGAAGTGCGCGAGCCGTTTTTCGACTACAAACTCGTGGAGTATGTGCTGCAAATACCCGACGCGCTCAAATATCCGCATTACCCGAAAAGCCTGTTGGTCGAATCCATGTCGCCGCTCCTGCCCAACGAAATTGTCCGCCGCCCTAAAAAGGGGTTTTCCCTGCCATGGAAGTATTGGCTGCGCAATGAATTGCGCACTTGGTGCAAAGGCAAATTGGACAATCTTTGCCAACGCACGGAGTTCAACGCCGATGAAATTCAACAACTTAGCAGCCATTTTTTCCAAACTTCCAATGGTAACACGTGGGTGCAGGTCTTTCAAATAGCCGTTTTGGAAGACTGGCTCGAACGCAACAACGTCGCCGCTTGAAAATCCTTTTCCCCATCGGAACGCTCTACCCCTCGCAACATGGCGGCCCCAGCAACACGATATATTGGCAGGCAAAGGCGCTGGTGAAAAAAGGCATGGATGTCACAATCGTTACCACCAACTTGCTCGCAGAGGACAAAGTGCCCGCCGACGTTTGGCTTGATACTGACTACGGGCGAGTGATTTACCACGCCGAGCGATCCCACCTGTTTCCTTTAAAAATGTTGCGCACTGCTTGGAAGACCCTGCCTCCATGCGACATTGTCCATTTAAACTCCTTGTTTTACCCCCCCTCGGTAATCGTCGCGTGGATAGCTATGTGGCAAAAAAAACCAATCGTTTGGTCGGTCAGGGGAGTGCTCGACGAGCAGGCCCTGACTTATGGAAAGCGAAGAAAAAATATTTTGCTGTGGCTTGTCAAGCGATTTATGGCTTCAAGAGTATGTTTTCACAGCACATCCGAAGAAGAAACGAACCGCGTGCGAAAGTTTTTTGGCACTACGGCACGAATGGTTGAGATTCCAAATTTTATGGAACTCCCCGCCCATCACGCGGCATATTCTGACAAACCCTACTTACTCTACTTGGGAAGAATTCACCCGATAAAAGCCCTCGAAAACCTTATCGCGGCGCTTCCACTTTCCAATCGTTTCATGCAGTCGAATTTTACCCTAAAAATCGCCGGCGATTACTACAACGCCTACGGCGAGCAATTGAAACAACAAGTCGCAGCGTTGGGATTGGGCGAAAAAGTCAAATTTCTGGGACTCGTGGAAGGAGAAGAAAAACAGCGGCTTTATGCCGGCGCCTATTTTTCCATTCTGCCTTCACACACAGAAAATTTCGGCAACGTCGTCATCGAATCGCTGGCGCAAGGCACTCCGGTCATCGCTTCCAAGGGAACGCCCTGGGAGATTTTAGAAATCGAAAAAGCGGGATTTTGGACTGGCAACGAGCCTGCCACGCTGGCAGCCGCTATTGAAAAAGCGCTGAATCTTCCACCGGGCGCTTACCAGATTTTTCGGGAAAATGCCCTTTCGCTGGCCCGGCAGCGTTTCGACATCGAAACCAATATAGACAAATGGGTGAAAGCCTACCGATATGCTACCACTCTTCATGCAAGCCAATAAAAACCATACTTTGCATCCTCGATTTTATGGCTGCCACTACATATCATAAGTTCTACGCGGGTTTGAAAAAAATATCGCCCAGGTTCTTGCATCAGCCACTCCGCTCGATAGCGACCGCGATACTGACACCGATTCGATTTTCAATCAAAAAAGGTCATTTCAAAAGCAGCCTGCTGGTGAAAGCCGTTGACCGACACGGCACGCCCATCCCTTGGTACACTTATCCCTGCATTGATTTCCTGAGGTGCAGGTCTTTTGAGGGCATGAAAGTGCTGGAGTTCGGAGCGGGTCAGTCCACTCTTTGGTGGGCCAAAAACGCGGCAGAAGTGATCTCCTTTGAAGGGAACAAAGAATGGTACGACTACCTGCTCACCCAAATACCAGCCAATGTTACCTTGCGATTCGCCAGAGCAGACAACCCGCAGGTTTGTGTCGAAGATGTGAAAAAGGGTTTGTCACAAATTCCGATTTCACAGTTTGATATAGTAATCATCGACGGGTTGTGGCGATTTGAGCTCATTGAAATAGCCAAACAGCACCTGAAAGAAAATGGCACCATTATCTGCGACAACGCTGATGGCTATGGCTTTTATGAGGGTTTCGCAAATGATAAGTCCTTTCAAAAGGTGGATTTTTACGGCTACATACCGGGATGCGTCATGCAAGGCTGCACCACCATTTACTTCAAAAACGATTGCCCCTTGTTCAGTCCGACCGTCCCTATCTTCGACATCGAGTCCAAAGCGGTTATTTGACATAAACTTACCAGACCGCAATTTTAAATCGAAAAAAATCGGCCTTAATCGCCACAATCGAATCAACCCAACCATGTTGCGCTCGCTTTTGGAAAAATGGAGTCGGGGAGTTGTTTTGAAGAAAAAACTCCCGGCAGAATTTGGCAACCGCACCATCTTCGTGTCGCCCGAAGGCGGCGGCCTGCGCTATTGGAAGCCGCGCCTCGAGGCGATAGACCCCATGTTGACACAGGCAGTGCGGCAATTCATCCGCCCCGGCGACACGGTGTGGGATGTTGGCGGCAATCTTGGCTTTTTCGCCTTTCCTGCCGCGGCGAAAGCTGGATCGGGCGGGCGCGTCGTCGTGTTCGAGCCAGACTTGTTTTTGGCGCATTTGCTGCGAAAAACCGCAGACGCCAACCCCGACTTGAACGTTGATATTTTGACTCTTGCAGCCTCCGACCGGCAGGGAATCGCCCAATTCAACATCGCTGAACGCGCCCGCTCCACCAACTTTTTAGCCGAAGCGAGCGGCTCCACGCAAACCGGCGGCGTTCGCCAAACGCTCTTGGTGCCCATCGCAAGCCTCGATTTTTTGCTCCATCAAATCCCTGCACCGAAATTCGTCAAAATTGACGTGGAAGGCGCTGAAAAACTTGTGCTCGAAGGGATGCAGCAAATCCTGCGCGACGTGCGGCCTGTCGTAATGTGCGAAGTGTTCAAGACCAACTGGGAGGTTATTTTTACCAACCTTCGCTTTCACGGGTATCGTGTTTTCGATGCGAACCAACTGCCGGAAATGGTCGAAGTAAAATCGGCGGTAGATAATCTCATTGCCTTGCCTCCATCATAAATTTGACTACGACCTCCCTAACCGTCATCATCCTCACCTACAATGAGGAATTGCATTTGGAACGCTGCATCCGAAGTTTGCAATCGGTGGCCGAGCGCATCATCATCGTGGATTCTTACTCGACCGACCGAACGCTGGAAATCGCGCAATTGCTTGGTGCAGAAGTGTTTCAAAACCCATTCGTCCATCAGGCACAGCAATTCCAGTGGGCATTGGACAATGTCCCCGTCAGTTCCGAATGGGTGATGCGCATGGATGCCGACGAATATATTTTCCCCGAACTGGCCAATGAACTTGCCACCCGACTCTCGCAATTTCCCCCCGAAACGACCGGGCTTAGCATCAAGCGCCGCGTGTTTTTCATGGACAAATGGATACGCCGCGGTTACTACCCTATGGTACTGCTGCGCGTGTGGCGCAACGGCACGGCCTACATCGAGCAAAAGTGGATGGACGAACACATCCGATTGAAACACGGAAGAATGGAAGTGCTGCAACACGACATGGCCGACCACAACCTCAATAACCTGACTTGGTGGACGGCCAAACACAATGCCTACGCCACCCGCGAAGCCGTGGAGCGGCTGAACGCACAGTATCATTTTTTGGAAAAAGAGCCGGACGAGACGAGCGACAGCAAAATCAAGTGGCACAAACAGTTGTACACGCAGTTGCCGCTGTTTGTGCGGCCATTCGGCTACTTTTTCTACCGCTATTGCCTGCGTCTCGGCTTCCTCGAAGGCAAGCCCGGGTTGATTTGGCACGTCCTGCAAGGCTTCTGGTTCCAGTTTTTGGTGGATGCCAAAATTTACCAAATCAAGTATTTGGCAAAAAAACAAGGCAAGAGCGTGCGACAAATTTTGATTGAAAACTTTGGAATAAAACTCCCTAACAAGTAATCCTCGCCTCCTTACTTCTCCATGTTCATCCTCTCCCTCAACGCCTACCACGGCGACGCTTCTGCCGCCATTTTTAAAAACGGCGAACTCATCGCTGCCACCGAAGAAGAACGCATCTGCCGCGTGAAACACTGGGCAGGCCTGCCCGTCGAAGCCGCTTGGTTCTGCTTGCAAGAAGCCGGCATTTCACTGGAAGAAGTAGATTTCATTACCGTCTCCCGCGACCCGAAAGCGAAATTTTTGGAAAAAATAATCTACGCCCTCAAAAGCGGCACAGCCTTCGGTGCCTTGCGCAGTCGCGCCGCCAATTCGCTAAAAATCAGGTCAATCACCCAAGATTTGGCTGCCGCCCTCAATAATTCTAAATCCTCTAAATCCCCCCTAAATCTAACTAAATCTCCCGCCACTCGTTTCATCGAACACCACCGCAGCCACCTCGCCTCGGCGTTTTTCGTGTCGCCTTTTGAAGAGGCCGCACTGCTCTCCGTTGACGGCTTCGGCGATTTCAGCAGCACCATGCGCGCCGTCGGTCGCGGCAACCGCATCGAAGTGCTCGACAGCGTGTCGTACCCCCACTCGCTGGGCGTTTTTTATACGGCTTTCACGCAGTACCTCGGCTTCCCGCATTACGGCGACGAGTACAAAGTCATGGGGCTGGCACCTTACGGAAAGCCCTCGCTCGTAGAGCAAGTTCGAGAAACTATTTTTTTGAAAAACAATGGCTTATTTCAACTAAACCCGCGCTACTTCCGCCATTTCCGCGAAGGCGTGAACATGAGTTGGGAAGGGGGAGCGCCGCACATCGAGCCGCTTTTTTCAAGCGAATTTGTCAAAAAATTCGGCCCGGCGCGGCAAAAAGACGAACCCCTCGACGACCACCACCGCGACTTGGCCGCTTCTGTTCAAAGGGTTTGCGAAGAAGTGATTTTTCAACTTGCCGACGACTTGCAACGCCGCACGGGTTTGAAACATCTCTGCCTCGCGGGCGGCGTGGCGCAAAACTCGGTCGCCAACGGCAAAATCGTGCAAAACACAGCATTCGAGCGGCTCTTCGTCCCCCCGGCAGGCCACGACGCGGGCACGGCGGTAGGCGCAGGCTTGTTTTTTTATCATCAAATGCTGGGCAATCCGCGCTCGCCATTTCGCCATCAAGCCTACACGGGCGTGCAATTTTCCAACGAGCAAATCGAGGCATACCTGCACAGCCGCAACATTGCCTTCGAGCGCCTCGACGACGCGCAACTTTTTGACACCGTGACCGCTCGCTTGCTCGACGGGGGCGTGGTCGGCTGGTTTCAAGGGCGGGCAGAGTTCGGTCCGCGCGCGCTTGGCAACCGTTCCATCCTCGCCGACCCCCGCCGCGCTGACGCGAAAGATTTGCTCAACGCCAAAATCAAGCGCCGCGAAAGTTTTCGCCCCTTCGCCCCTTCGATTTTGAAAGAATTTGCCGCCGAATACTTCGAGCAGGATGATAGCGTGCCGTTTATGGAAAAAGTGTTTTTAATCAAACCCGACAAGCGCCCACTCATCCCTGCTGTGACCCATGTGGACGGCACAGGGCGTTTGCAAACGGTCGAACAACAAGACAATCCGCGTTATCATGCCCTCATCCACCGTTTTTTTGAAAAAACAGGTGTGCCGATTCTGCTCAATACTTCATTCAACGAAAACGAGCCGATTGTGAACACCCCCGAACACGCGCTGGAGTGTTTTCTGCGAACGAAAATGGATATGCTGGTCTTGGAAAATTGGGTGGTGAGGAGGTAAGGAACACAGAGGCACAGAGGCACAGCGCAAACTTTTACAAACACGATAAAAAAACTCTGTGCCTCCGTGTCTCTGTGTTTTAAAAAAAAACTTGAAACCCTCTAAGGAACACAGAGGCACAGCGCAAACTTTTACAAACACGATAAAAAAACTCTGTGCCTCCGTGTCTCTGTGTTTTAAAAAAAAACTTGAAACCCTCTAAGGAACACAGAGGCACAGCGCAAACTTTTACAAACACGATAAAAAAACTCTGTGCCTCCGTGTCTCTGTGTTTTAAAAAAAAACTTGAAACCCTCTAAGGAACACAGAGGCACAGCGCAAACTTTTACAAACACGATAAAAAAACTCTGTGCCTCCGTGTCTCTGTGTTTTAAAAAAAAACTTGAAACCCTCTAAGGAACACAGAGGCACAGCGCAAACTTTTACAAACACGATAAAAAAACTCTGTGCCTCCGTGTCTCTGTGTTTTTAAAAAAAAACTTGAAACCCTCTATGGAACACAGAGGCACAGCGCAAACTTTTACAAACACGATAAAAAAACCCTTGCCTCCGTGTCTCTGTGTTTTAAAAAAAAAACTTGAAACCCTCTAAGGAACACAGAGGCACAGCGCAAACTTTTACAAACACGATAAAAAAACTCTGTGCCTCCGTGTCTCTGTGTTTTAAAAAAAACTTGAAACCCTCTAAGGAACACAGAGGCACAGCGCAAACTTTTACAAACACGATAAAAAAACTCTGTGCCTCCGTGTCTCTGTGTTTTAAAAAAAACTTGAAACCCTCTAAGGAACACAGAGGCACAGCGCAAACTTTTACAAACACGATAAAAAAACTCTGTGCCTCCGTGTCTCTGTGTTTTAAAAAAAAACTTGAAACCCTCTATGGAACACAGAGGCACAGCGCAAACTTTTACAAACACGATAAAAAAACTCTGTGCCTCCGTGTCTCTGTGTTTTAAAAAAAGGTAGTGTCATTTTATGAGTGATATGTTGTAGTTGTAGACGAACAAATGGAGGTACAGTTCGTGCATTTCATCGGATTTTGAAAAGGATAGCGTTTTTCTGACGAATCGACAAATTCTCTGGCGAAGGGTGTTGTTCCAGCGTTCCACATGAGAAGTTTCCCCGGATTCTTTTCCCACCATCTTGTGTTTGCCTGTATCAATAACCGCGGCGTATGCCTCCCAAAAATCGCTGAACGTTCGGCATTTTCGATATTCAGGCGGAATCAGTTCCCAAAACCGCCGACAAGATTGTTCGCTTCGGTCGCCGATGAAAAAAGAGACAATTTGACGTGTTCTGCGGCAAAGTGCTATCCAAACCCAGCGTTTAAAGTCTTTGCAATAGACAAAAGACCATAATTCATCCAGTTCGAGAACGTCTTTTTTCTTGGCCGGAAGCAACGTGGTCACGATGTCGGGAAGGGACTGCGCTTTTTTTTTATCCACCTCAGAGCCGTTTGGTGACTGATGCCAAAGGTTCTGGCAAGACCCCGTGACGAACTGCGTTCTTGGGCCGCCCTGACGACCATTTCTTTAAATTCCTCGCTTTTCCGAAGCGTTTGAAACACCCCGCCGAAGCCGCAAGCCTTGCATTTGTACTTCGGATTGCCTGATGCGTTCGACCCGTTTTTCACAATGTGTTCAGAGCCACATTTATGGCAGCATTTTACATCTAATACCATTTCATAAAGTTTGACGCAAAAATACCAAATCACCCCCAAAATGACACTACCTAAAAAAAAACTTGAAACCCTCTATGGAACACAGAGGCACAGCGCAAACTTTTACAAACACGATAAAAAAACCCTTGCCTCCGTGTCTCTGTGTTTGAAAAACAACAACTTGAAACTCTCCATCGTCACCCCCACCTTCAATAGCGCCGCGACCATCCGCGACACCCTCGAAAGCGTGCAGATGCAAGACCACCTCGACGTGGAGCATATCATCATAGACGGCGTTTCAAACGACCCTACGCTGGAAATTTTGGCTGATTACCCGCACGTCAGCAAAGTCATTAGCGAGCCAGACCGGGGGCTGTACGACGCTATGAACAAAGGGGTGTTGCTGGCGACAGGCGATGTGGTCGGCATCCTCAATTCCGATGACTATTACACACACGCACAGGTGTTGAGTCGGGTGGCTGCACTGCTTGAGCAAACGGGTGCTGATGCGCTATATGCCGACCTTGAATACGTCGCCGCCAACGACACAAGCCGCGTGGTGCGCTGCTGGAAGTCTGGGCATTTTCATCCCAACAGCTTTCACAAAGGCTGGATGCCACCCCACCCTACTTTCTTCGTGCGGCGATATTTGTACGAACAGTACGGTTTGTTCAAACCCGAGCTCCGATTCTCGGCAGACTACGAACTGATGCTGCGTTTCATCCTAAAACATCATATATCAGTGTGTTATCTGCCAGAAGTAACGGTGAAAATGCGCACAGGCGGGGCAAGCAACGCGAACCTGCGAAACCGTTTCCTTGCCAACCGCGAAGACAGGTTAGCTTGGAAAATGAACGGACTTCGCCCCAAATTCTACACGCTCTACCTCAAACCGCTTCTGAAAATCCCGCAATACCTATAATGTCGCTCTACAACACGCTTCGATTCCTGCTCACCCACCCGCTCGCCCGCCGAAACCGAACGGAGGCTTTCAGCCGTTTTTTGAAATGGCAAATCAGTGCCCGGTTAAATCCGCATCCTGTCGTTTATCCCTTCGTCGGCGACACCAAGCTGCTGGCGTGGAAAAGGCTGACGGGTGTCACAGGCAACATTTACGTTGGCCTACACGAGTTCGAGGACATGGCGTTTCTCCTTCATTTTCTCCGCGAAGAAGATTTTTTCGCCGACATCGGGGCGAATGTGGGCAGTTACACGGTGCTGGCTGCCGGCGTTTGCGGAAGCAAGACCCTTGCCGCAGAACCCTTGCCCGACACCTTTAAAATACTCGCGGAGAATGTGGCAATCAACCATTTAGCCGAAAAAGTCATTTTGAAAAACATCGGCCTCGGCGAAAAAAACGGCACACTGCCCTTCACAAAATCGCTCGACACGACCAACCACGTCGCAATGGAGGGTGAGACCGACACCCTCGAAATACCCGTGCGAACGCTCGACGAAACCCTGTCGGAAGCGCCGCAACTCATCAAAATTGACGTGGAAGGTTTCGAGATGGCCGTCCTGAAAGGCGCGGTCAAAACATTGGCGAACCCGTCGCTGAAGGCACTCATCATTGAAATCAACAGCGCCTCCAATCGCTATGGCCAAAACAGCGAAGAGGTACACCAATTATTGGTCGAGCAAAATTTTCGCCCTTTCGAGTACGAGCCTTTCTCCCGAAAACTATCGCCGCTCGCTGAACCGAACGATGGGAACACGCTCTACCTGCGCGACCTTGATTTTGTAAAAAACCGTGTGGAAACTGCCAAGAAAGTCAAGGTCTTGGAACAAGAATTTTAGCCTTTGAAAATCCACCTCATCGTCGGCGCTCGCCCCAATTTTGTCAAAGCAGCTGCGCTGTGGCAAGCCTTCCGCGAATACCCGCAGGTCAATTTCCAAGTCATTCACACAGGCCAACACTACGACGCGGCGCTCGACCGAATTTTTTTCCAACAACTCGAAATCCCCGAACCCACCCATTGCCTCGGCGTGGGCAGCGACACGCCCGCCCGCCAGTTGACGCAAATGCTTCTCGGCCTCGAACCCGTTTTTGAAAAAGAAAATCCCGCGCTCGTCATTGTCGTCGGCGACACCAACTCGGCGCTCGCTGGCGCTTTAGCCGCCTCGAAAATGGACATTCCCCTCGCCCACGTCGAGGCAGGCCTACGCAGCGGCGACCGCACGATGCCAGAGGAAATCAACCGAATTTTGATTGACAACGTGACGGATTATTTGTTCGTGACCGAACAAGCTGCTTTGAATAATCTTGAACTTCCCAAACATTCCAAGTTTCCAAAACTTGGAATGTTTGACGCAACTCAAAAAGTATATTTCACCGGCAACTGCATGCTCGACACGCTCGTGCGTTTTCGGGAAAAAGCCGCAGCCACTTCGACCTTCCAAAAACTTGGTTTGCAGGTAAAAAACTACGCCCTCGTCACCTTGCACCGCCCTTCCAACGTGGACACCCCCGAAGGTTTGGAGGCCGTCGTAAAAATAGTGGAAACAGTTTGCCAAGAGGTGCCAGTCATTTTTCCCCTGCATCCGCGCACGCGATTTTCTTTGGAAAAATTTGGTTTGAAAGGTCGTTTAAAATCATTGAAAAATCTCCAACTCCTTGAGCCGCAGGGTTATCTCGAATTTTTGAACCTCATGGAAAATGCCGCCCTCGTCGTCACCGATTCTGGCGGCGTGCAAGACGAAACGACTTTTCTCGGCGTTCCCTGTCTGACCCTGCGCACCACGACCGAGCGACCCGTGACCATCGAACTGGGAACGAACGAGTTAATGCCGACACCCGACGCGGAGCTCGTCAGAAATAAAATTTGCCAAGCCCTTGAAGGCCAGTGGAAACCCGGCACCGTGCCGCCACTCTGGGACGGGCAAACCGGGCGACGAATTGCGAAAATTCTGGTAAATTTGTTTCCTCAATCCGATTGAAGGGCAAGGTTTTTGCCTGCCCGCATCAAAAAAATCGGCTCTAGGCTGACAGGTTTTTTGGTGAAATGTTTTTTGACAGGATTTACAAGATTGACATGATTTTTTTAAGCCTGTAAATCATGTAAATCCTGTCAAAAAGAAAAACAAAACCAAGCCTGTCGCCGAAGAGCGAAAGAAAAAATCAAATTCAGATGAAGAAAGCTTTAATCACTGGCATCACTGGGCAAGACGGCGCTTACCTCGCAGAACTGCTCCTGCAAAAAGGCTACGAAGTGCACGGCATCAAGCGCCGCAGCTCGTTGTTCAACACCGACCGCATTGACCACCTCTATCAAGACCCGCACGTCAATCACCGCAACTTTGTGTTGCACTACGGCGACTTGACCGATTCGACCAACCTCATCCGCATCGTACAGCAGGTTCAGCCCGACGAAATATACAACCTCGGCGCGCAAAGCCACGTCCAAGTCAGTTTCGACACACCCGAATACACCGCCAACGCCGACGCGGTGGGTGCGTTGCGCATCTTGGAAGCCATACGCCTGCTGGGTTTGACCGAGAAAGTAAAATTTTACCAAGCCTCCACCTCCGAGCTCTACGGCCTCGTGCAGGAAGTGCCGCAAAAGGAAACGACGCCATTTTACCCCCGCTCGCCTTACGGGGTAGCTAAACTGTACGCCTACTGGATTACAGTCAATTACCGCGAATCGTACGGGATGTTCGCCTGCAACGGTATCCTCTTTAACCACGAAAGCCCGATTCGCGGCGAGACTTTCGTGACCCGTAAAATCACCCGCGCCGTCGCCAAAATTTCGCTCGGCCTTCAGGACAAACTCTGGCTCGGCAACCTCGATGCCAAGCGCGACTGGGGCCACGCCCGCGACTATGTGGAGGCCATGTGGCTCATGCTCCAGCAGCCTGTGGCCGAAGATTTCGTCATAGCTACCGGCAAGACGACCGAAGTGCGCGAGTTCGTCCGAATGGCCTTCCGCGAGGCTGGCATCGAGGTGGATTTTTATGGAGAAGGCATCAACGAAAAAGGCATGGTCGTCACTTCAAAAAGCCCCCATATCAGCGTCGGCCAAGAGGTGGTTGCCATTGACCCGCGCTATTTCCGCCCTGCAGAGGTGGATTTGCTCATCGGCGACCCATCGAAAGCAAAAACAAAATTGGGTTGGTCGGCCAAGCATTCGCTGGAAGAATTGGTGCAGGACATGGTGCAGTCAGACCTGAAGTTGTTCGAGCGCGAGGAGTATTTGAAAAGCGGCGGTTTTGCGATTCAGAACCAGTTTGAATAGAGCATGGCTCGCAGAGACGCGAAGTCGCAGAGTAAGTTACCTTTGCGACTTCGCGTCCTTGAGAGAAACATACCATGAATCGAAACGACAAAATTTATATCGCCGGACACAAGGGAATGGTCGGTTCGGCGATTTTGAGAAAACTGCAACGAGAGGGTTTCGAGCATTTCGCGCTTGCCGATTCGCGCCAACTTGACTTGCGCAACCAGTTGGAGACCAACGAATTTTTCAGAAAAGAAAAACCCGACTACGTCTTCCTCGCTGCCGCCAAAGTGGGTGGCATCCTCGCCAACAATACTTTCCGCGCTGAATTTTTGTATGACAACTTGATGATTGAGGCCAACGTCGTCGAGGCGGCTCGCCAGTTTGGCGTGAAAAAACTCTTGAGGCTCGGTTCTTCCACGATTTATCCCAAATTGGCTCCCCAACCGATGAAAGAAGAATACCTCCTGACCGGTCTTTTAGAGCCAACCCACGAGCCTTATGCCATCGCCAAAATCGCTGGCATCAAACTTTGCGACACTTACAGAGCACAATACGGTTGCAATTTTATTTCGCTCACGCCCACCAACCTGTATGGCCCGAACGACAATTTCCATCCCGAAAACAGCCATGTCCTCCCAGGGCTGATTCGAAGGTTCCATACCGCCAAAGTCAACAAAGACCCCTATGTGACAATATGGGGCACTGGCAACCAGCGCCGCGAATTGCTTCATGTGGACGACCTCGCCGACGCTTGCTATTTCCTAATGCAACACTTCGATGAGCCGGGGTTCATCAATGTCGGAACGGGAGAGGATATCGCTATTTTGGAACTGGCACAGTTGGTGCAGCGCATCGTGGGCTACGAAGGCGAAATACGCTGCGACACCTCGAAGCCCGACGGCGCGCCGCGCAAACTGTTGGATGTCAGTAAATTGAACACACTTGGCTGGAAAGCGAAAATTGGACTAAAACAGGGCATAAGCGCAGTGTACGACAGCGTGAAAGGACAATTGTGAAGGAACCAAATCCCAGAATAAAATGTATTTTTGTGTCATAAAATTCTCTTGCCCATGACAAGCCCGGAAATAGAAGAAAGATTCACGACGGTGGAGGCCGCTTTGGCCGAATATATCATCACCACCAACCGCAGCCAGCTCAGGCTCGAACGCACGCTGGAGCAGTTGTCCAAAGAGATGAAAGAGTTCAAAGATGAGATGAAAGAGTTCAAAGATGAGATGAAAGACTTCAAAGATGAGATGAAAGACTTCAAAGATGAGATGAAAGACTTCAAAGATGAGATGAAAGACTTCAAAGATGAGATGAAAGACTTCAAAGATGAGATGAAAAGTTACAAGGAAGAATCACGCCAAGAGTTCCGGGAAATGAAGAAACAATGGGGTGAATTAGCCAACAAAATGGGCACCTTGGTGGAAGACATCATCGCTCCAGCCGTTCGCCCAGTGATGGAACAATACTTCAAGGAAGAGGTAACTTATTTGGCTGTCAATGTTCGGAAAAAAGACAAGGCTCAAAATCTTCGAGGCGAATTTGATGTCATCGCTGCATCGGCCTCCCGCGTTTTTCTGATTGAAACCAAAAGCAGCCCCAAGAAGGAACAAATATCTACTTTCAAAAACGAGGTTATCCCTCGCTTTCGCCAACTTTTCCCTGAATACGACCACTTGCAACTTACCCCTGTTTTTTCAAGCCTTCGTTTTGATGAGGAGTTGATAGACGTAGGCACACAAGAAGGTATTTACATGATGGCCTACCGCGAATGGGACTATATGGATTTGCTCAATTTTGAAGCACTCTCCAAGCCTTAATCTTTCCTGTCTGAATATATGAAAAACGCAAAACACACCTACGTTGCCATCATGGCCGGCGGCGTTGGCAGCCGCTTTTGGCCGGGCAGCCGCGAGGCGCGTCCCAAACAATTCCTCGATATGCTCGGCGTGGGCAAGAGCCTGCTGCGCCTCACCTTTGAGCGTTTCCTGCCAATATGCCCTGCTTCCAACATTTTCATTGTCACCAACGCCAAATACAAAAGCCTCATCCAAGAGCAGATACCGGAACTGACGGACAACCAGATTTTGTGCGAGCCGAGCCGCAACAACACCGCCCCCTGCGTGGCCTATACTGCGTTTAAACTCGCTGCGCTCGACCCAGAGGCCAATTTCGTCATCGCACCGTCCGACCACATCGTGCTGAAAGAAAACGCCTTCCTTGAAAAGATAAGCCTTGCACTTGACTTTGCCGCCACAAACGACGCATTGGTCACGCTCGGCATTCAGCCTTCCCGCCCCGATACGGGTTATGGTTACATTCAGATGGAAAACGAAACGGCTCCCAGCATTTTTAAGGTGAAAAGGTTTGCCGAAAAACCAGATTTGGAGACTGCCAAACAATTCGTGGCTTCCGGCGAGTATCTCTGGAACGCGGGCATCTTCGTCTGGAACGTGCGCTCCATCCTCTACGCTTTTGAAAACCTGTCGCCTGACATTTTCAGCATTTTGCAAAAAGGCGACGGCCTTTGGAACACCCCGCACGAACAGGATTTTATTGACAAAAACTACCCGACCACACCAAACATCTCCGTGGATTTCGCTATCATGGAAAAAGCGAAAAACGTCTTCACCGTGCCAGCAGAGTTTGGTTGGTCAGACCTCGGCACTTGGGCAAGCCTATACGCTGAGTGCCCAAAGGATGAACACGGCAACGTGCTGCAAGGCGACCACATCTTGGCAATGGATATCGCGGATTGCTTGGTGCGCACCCCCAAAGGAAAACTTGTGGTGTTGAAAGATTTGCGCGATTACATCGTCGTGGATGAGGGCGATGTGCTGCTTGTGTACCCAAAATCCAAAGAGCAAGAAATCAAACAAGTAACCGCTATGGTCAAGGAAAAGTTTGGCGATACCTATCTGTGAAACACCTGCCAAACGTCTGTTAACACAATTTAAAAAAAAATTCCTTGCAAAATTTTTGGCAATCAAAAACTTGCATACATTAGCCCCTGTAATTGTTTTACGGGCAAACCAACGAATATTTTGTTGCCTCGTCCGTTGCTATTAACACTTTAATCCGCTTTTTCTTTACTCCGTTGAATTTGTAAAAGTCCCGGCCTGATTTGGTTTTTTTAGTTCACTTACACACAAACGGCAGTCCGGATGAGAAACTTCACCGCAATCTCAGTCCACCCCGAAATTCAGGATGGAGCCCCCGTATTCAGCGGTACGCGCATTCGAATCGAAACCTTCTACGATTTCATGCGAATTGGTGTTAGTGTCAGCGAGTTCCTAGAAGAATTTCCTTCTATCACACGCGACCAAGCCATAGAAGTACACGACCTTGTGAAGCAGCATTACACCGTTGACCAAATCAAATCACTTGTGACAGGCCCGCTCAATCGCCCCGATGTGGTAGGCGGCCGCGCTTAACCTAAGCGATTCGTCATTTGTTTCCATTGAAAAAATATGCTCCGAATTGGCCCTTCACAGGGTCGGTTCGGAGCGATTTTTTTTTATGACCAAAAAGTCACCACCCACCATCGCCCTTGTCGCCAATACGGCTTGGAACCTCTGGAATTTTCGGCGTTCACTTATTGAGTTATTGGTGCGCGAAGGATTTCAAGTTGTCTGCATCGCACCCGATGATGGCTATTCAAAAAAAGTATCAGCCTTAGACGGTGTCCGGTTTGTACCGCTCAATACGTTGTCCCGAAAAAGCCTATCGCCTCTGAGCAACCTGAAAACCCTTGCCGAACTTGCACAACGACTGCGCCATGAACGCCCCGACCTCACCATTTTTTATACAATTAAGCCCAACATATTCGGCGCTTTGGCCGCCCGATTGACCGACACGCCCGCCATTGCGACGGTGGAAGGACTGGGTTACGCAGCCACCGCCTCGCCTTTTTTCAGAAAAATCATTTTCACCCTCTATCGCCTCGCGTTTCGTTTTGTCAAAAAAGTCGTTTTCCTCAATCGCGACGACCGCTCCGAATTTCTCTCTCACCACGCCGTGCCTGCCGACAAAACGTTGGTCGTCAAAGGAACAGGCATTGACACCACATATTTTTATCCTGAAAAAAACGCCGTGACGGAACCAGTCTTCTTGTTCATCGGGCGGCTATTGAGCGACAAAGGTGTCCGCGAATTTGTACAAGCGGCCAAGCAAGTGAAAGAGGCAGCCCACCAATCCCGCTTCCAAATCCTCGGCAGCGTGGACAGCGGAAACCCCGCTTCCATCGAGCAAGGGGAACTGGCGCATTGGGTCGAAAACCAGCGCGTGGAGTACCTGGGAAAAAGCGACGACGTGCGCCCGTTCATCGCCAGCGCCAGCGTCGTGGTGCTGCCCTCCTACCGCGAAGGAATGCCGCGTGCCCTGCTCGAAGGCATGGCGATGGGCAAGCCCGTCATCACCACAGACAGCGTGGGCTGCCGCGAAACGGTGGACGAAGGGCGCAACGGCTTCATCATCCCTTCTGAAAATGCCGAAGCCCTCGCCCAAGCCATGCTGCGCTACTTATCGCTCTCGCCCGACCAGCAATTGGCCATGGGGCTGCACAGCCGCCAGAAAGCGGAGACCGAATTCAGCAACCGCGTCGTGCTGCCGCAGTATCTTCAAATCATTCGGGAGGCGCTTTCCCCCGCCAGCAAATCGAGATAGCGCCTCGCAATCGCTTCCACCCTGTACGGCGCAATCGCCCGCTCCAAATCGGCTTCGCTCGGCATTTCTTTCTCACCTTCCAGCCACACCAGCCAGCGCCGAACTTCCTCCTCTCCCACCCTTCCGTTTTTTATTTTTAAACTGAAAACCAAATCGTTGCCTCCGAAAAACGCGGCGAAAGGGTCGTCGTCGGTGTAGGACAAATTTAGAATCGGCCTGCCTGCCGCCAAGTACTCGACCGCCTTGCTTGGCAATTGAAAATCGGTCGTGTTGCCGATGTTCAGCAAAATATCCATGTCGCGCATGGCCGCCTGCACTTCCTCGCGAGGACGCAGGCCGTGCAGGCGAATGGCTGGTTGCGCGGCAAGTTTTTTAAAAAATTCGGGGAAAATTTCTCCGTAAAAATGGACTTCGATTTTGCCTTTCAAATCTGGTCGCAAGGCGAACATTTTTTCCAGCAAATCCAACAAAACGTCGGGAGTGCGAACGGAGGCGTAGAGAGCGCCGAAGTAGGCGAGTTTGAGGGTTTGAGGGTTTGAGGGTTTGAGGGTTTGAGGGTTTGAGGGTTTGAGGGTTTGAAGGTTTGAGGGTTTGAGGGTTTGAGGGTTTGAGGGTTTGAGGGTTTGAGGGTTTGGGGGTTTGAGGGTTTGAGGGTTTGAGGGTTTGAGGGTTTGAGGGTTTGGGGGTTTGAGGGTTTGGGGGTTTGAGGGTTTGAGGGTTTGAGGGTTGGGTGCGGGGTGTAACAGTGGAGGAATGACGTGCGTTTTCGCTACGGCTTTTTCTCCAAATTGCTCACGATATTTTTTCAGAGCAAATTCAGTCGTCACGGTCGCGGCATCGGCATTTTCGAGGACTTTTTGCTCAAGGCGACGGCTTGTTTTTCCATACAAGAAATTGTTGTTCAACGGTTTGGCCTGAATACTGAAAGGGTCGCCGATGTCGGCTAACCATACTGTTTGTCCGTTTACGAAACTTTCAAAGTTTCGTAAACGCAACCCGATGAGATGCCCCGTGAACGGCAGCGACACCGTAATCAGCGCGTCGAATTTTTCTTGTTCGAGCAATTGTCTCGCCTTCTTTTTCGCCGGGAAATACCACAGGCAGGCATCGTCGGGGAAATAGATTTTTTTCCAAACGGCGTTGTAAAGCCAAGTCGCCAGCCGGGTGAACACACCCGGCTTTTTTGGCAACACACCCACCCTGCCTCGCGCGTTTTTGCTTCCAAAATAATAATACACCACTTCCTTCAAAGAATCGAAACCCGCACGTTGGACGCGCACACCGCTCACCACCGCCTCGTCGGGGCAATCGCGGTGCCGGGCCGTGACCACATGAACCTCATGCCCCGTCGCCGCCCAATGCTCCGCCAGCGCCGTCCAGCGATGCGCGCGCGGGTGGATGAAAGGGTGATACCAAGCCGTGACGATAAGTAGTTTCAAAGTGTGAGATGTGAGGAGCGAGGAGTGAGGGCTTCGTAGAGAGCGCGGAGTTTTTGGGCGCTGTTTTTTACGTCGAAATTTTGCTCGACGTGGTGGCGGGCATTTTGGCTAAACTGCTGATATTCCGCATTTTCCATGAAATAGAAGCGGCGGATGTGAGCGGCTAAAACCTGCGCGTCGCCTTCGGGAGCGAGCAGGCCGGTGCGCTCGTGCAGCACCTCGTTGGGCAGGTCAAAATGGTCGGTCGCCAACACCGGCAGCCCGGTGGCCTGCGCTTCCAGCAACACGACGGGCGTGGCCTCGTGGTCGCCGTCGGGCGCATGGCAACTGGGGTGGATGAAGGCATCGAATTGCCGGAGAAAGCCAGCCATGTCGTGGTGGCTGATGAAGTCGAGCCAAGTAATGTTGCCTTCCAAACGATGTGTTGCAATGTAGTCGCGCAACCTGCTGACCAATGCTTTATCTTGTTGTTCGCCTGCCAAAGTCAAATGCAGATGGGGGCAATCCTTCAAAGCGAGATGGAAGGCTTCGAGGGTGGTCAGGTGGCCTTTTTTGGGGGTAAAAGTGGAGACTTGCACGAGGCGAAGTTGACCCGCCATTTTTTTCCTTTCAAAAAAAGGAAACGCCTCGATGCGGGGACTTGGTGGCACGAGGGCGAGTTTTTCCGCCGGGCAACCCATGCTTTTCAGTTTTTCGCAACCTACCTCGCTTGCCGCCACGACTTTGGCTGCCTCCGCAAAAAGTTGCCGATATTTTTCCCGAAAAACAGGTCGCAAGTTGGGAAGTTTGGAATAATCAAAGCCGTAAAAGGTGACTACGAGCGGGCGGTTCAATTTTTTTGCCAACGGCAAATAGAGGCATCCCGTTGGGCCGAAATGTGCGTGCAGGAGGTCGGGCGGAGCGTTTCCAAGTTTTTTTTCGAGAAAAAAAGGATACGTCGGCAAGTGGCGCTGTGAGGCGGTGAAGAGTTTTTGCCAAAAAGGAAAATCGAATTCGGTGGCGGGTGTTGGAAGAAACCAACGCTGCGGCGGGAAGATGTGGTGCTTGAATTTTGGGTTGAAAAATTGGTTGCGAACCATCCACGGCGAGCCAATTTCCACTTCGACCTCTTGCAGCGAATCGAGCAGTTGCGCCACCCAACTGAGCGTGGACGGCAAATAGATGTCGAACAAGTGGAGTACCTTCATTTTGCAGCCGTTTCTTTTAGAATTTGATAAACCTGTTGCGCCGCCACATCCCAACTGAATTTTTGGCGCTGTGCCCGTCCTTTTTCCACCAAATTTTGAGCAAAGGCACCGTCGCGCCAAAGTTTTTCCAGACCATCGGCGATGGCAATTTCGGAAAAAGGGTCAACGAGCAAAGCCGCGTCGCCGGCCACTTCGGGCAGTGAAGTCGTGTTGGCGGCCAAAACCGGCGTGTCCGTGTTCATCGCTTCGAGCACCGGCAGGCCGAACCCCTCGCTGATGGAAACGTAGGTCAAAGCCAGCGCCGAGGCCATGAGTTTCAGCAGTTTTTCATTTTCAAGGTGGCCGAGAAAACGAATATCGGCGCGGCTGTTTGCCTGCTCGAAAGCTGTTTTCACCTCGCCGGTTTCCCACGCGAAGCGCCCTGCAAGCAGGAGTTTCACCGGCGCGGCGGTTTTGTTTTTAAATAAATCGAAGGCGCGAATCAGGCGGGGAATGTTTTTGCGCGGATGGATGGCTCCGGCGTAAAAAAAGAAGGCTTGTCCGTCGGCGTATTCATCCCTAATTTGTTGTTTTTCATGAACTTGAAGGGGGTAAAAACCCTCGCGGCAGCCGTTGTGTACCGTCGTGATTTTTTCCAACGGGATGCCGCAAGTTTGAAAAATATCTTGGCGAACATAGTCTGAAACGGTCAAAATCCGGTCGGCGCGGCGCAGGTGTTTCGGCAAAAAATGCAAGAGGTAGTGGCGGTGAATCAGGGGAATTTGTTTGGGGTAGTGCAGCGGCACAAGGTCGTGGCAAGTCATCACAGTCGGCGTTTTGGTCGAAAGGCTGCACATCGCGTCGGGGGAGAAAAACACATCGGCACCGATTTCTTTCAAAACTTTTGGGACCGCCCATTCGAACCAAAAATAGAATTGCGGGGCAAATCGGGCACGGGGCGGCAGCACGATGGGTGTGATATTTTTTCCATAGACAAACTGCGCGTCGAAAGGCTGGTCGAACAAAAAAATGAACTCGTCTCCAGGATGTTGCGCTGCCATTCGCCGCGCGATTTCGTGTGTGTACCAGCCGAAGCCTTCGAGTTGGCCGGGCAGGAGGAATCGGGTGTTGAGAGCGATTTTCAAGTGCTTGACGATAGATGACAAAACAAATCCGAGCATCACGAAATGGCGGGCAAAAGTAACGCAAAACCAAAGCGCCATCTCCTTTTTGTGGAGGATGGCGCTGGAAATCCCGTTAAGGTTTGGCTCAAAGTATCTCACTTAATCACTTTTGTGTGAAACGAGCCGTTTCGCAACCGAATAGTGTCTGGTGCTCCTGCGTAAGGTTTGATTTCCGTGATGAACGTGACATCAAAGGTACCTTTCAACTCCTTCGAGACCGTGTCGTAGGATGTGACCGTGATGAAACTCGAACTGTCGGCTTCCAGTATCTTATAGACACCGTATAGTATGTCAACATCCACATAGAAGAATTTGCTCCTGACCAGCGAGTCTTCCACTCCGGGCGGGGCATCCAGTACGGGGTAGGTGCCTTTGATTGGTGGAACTCTGTAAAATGACAGTCTTTCTCTAAGAAAATTGTTCCTATCAAGTGAATCAATCAAAATACTCACTCTGTCAGGAAAATTCTTGCTCACTACGGCATAAGGACGCGCTTCCCAAATAATGTTGTCTTTTGAAGCAGCCGCATCCCCCCACCAAGGCCCCTGAGGCTCGGAGGGAAGCGGCTCTTTTTTACAGGAAAAAAACAGTATCAGGAAGCACGCCAAGGTGCATAACGTTTTCATGCCAATTTCAAATTTGAGCGTGAAAGAAATAGATGTTGGAAAAAACTACCGCACGATGACGAACCGGAGCGTGTTGTCGAAGGTTTTGCTTCGCAACCGCAACCAATACACACCATCGGGAAGATATGCCAGATTGAACGTCATTGTGTTCTCTCCTTCACTCACTTGACGATTGAGAGTACCGACCATTCGACCAAATGAGTCGAAAATACTCACCGTATTATGTCCACTGTTGTCGCCTTGCCACCTCAGGGCCAATTCGCCTGCGCCCAACGGATTTGGGTAAATCCCCAAGGAATAGGCAATTGTGGAGGAAGAAGGTATGTTTGAATTTCTCGCACATTGTTCGCCCGTGGTGCTCAATACCTCCACAGCCTTATAGACTTCTATCATGGGGCCGTTCACGTTGCCAGCCACTAACTTGATGAATACCATGCTTCCCGACTGAGAAGGTATCAATACTTGTGCCCAACTGGCAGTTGAAATGGGGTTCCCCCAAGTGAACCCGTCATAACTTACATACCATTCGTAAGAATAAGGCCCCGGCACCTCTTGAATGATGGCATCGAAAATGCCGATTTCTCCGGGGCATATCCTATCGTAGCCCTGAATAAAAACCTGCGGAATGTCGGACACTACATAATTACCCACCCGGCAAGCGGCATCTCGCAACACTTTTGCATTGTAATTGGTGGTTTCTGTCCCTGTTTTTTTGTTTTTGTATTTCACGTTCGGATTGGAATAATGAGGAATTCGCTGACGTCGCCCATTGTCGAAGCATGCCGAGACGATGGTGTGGTACCATTTTTTATTGTCCCAGACTAAACATGCACAGCCTTTCTCAAATGCATAGCCATGCGCGTAATCCAGACCTGAATCGTCGTGATTTGTCCAACAATTGTCGCTGTCTTGATGTCGTGCGCCAAAAAGATGCGCTAATTCGTGATGAAACGTGTAGTTGGGATGATTGGCAAAAGCTGCCTCAACAATGGCAAATGCGCTATCACTCGCCGTCGGGAAATCCCCAAACGCAGCTACAACCCCTCTACCTTCCGCATACCCTCCGCTTGTCATCACGATTACAAGGTCAGCATGCATGGATGCGCGAGCGGCAGCCACAGTCGTGTTCGATACTAGAGAGTGAACATCCTGTAGTAAATCATCCCCTTCACTAAATTGCGCAGTCGTCAGAAGTTGCGTCCCGGCGAGACTGATAGTCAGTTCACTACTAGATATGAAACTGTTCCGAAATGCCTGATTGGCGGATGAGACAGAAAGGTTTATTATGTCGAGAATATCCGGGTGGTTGTCCAAGGCGGCTTGCGTAAAAAGCACCGCCACCCTAACTGGACAAATCGCGTTTCTATCAACCGCCGCCACCTCTTGGTGAAGCCTAAAACTTGGAGCGGCCTCCGGCAGGAGGCAATCAGTTCCCGACGCAGGCAGGAACGATTCGCCGTCCAGCTTCACCAACGCTGACAACCCTTCGCCAAGATACTTGATATCGTAGTAGTTTGTGTCAATTTGCACTTCGCCATATACTCTGTCGCTTTCTTTCAGGACACGCAAGTAACCAGAGTAACATTCGTCGTCGGTGATTATCTCCCCACATGTGTCTCGGGCAATGATTTCTCCCATCCAGACAAAATCGCTGCTGGTGTATGATTCGACGTGTTTTGCTCTGAACTCGTAGAGCTTAGAGTCGCCAGGAATCTGAATTGCCATAATGCCGTTTGTCTGAACTTGAGGAAGATTTCCCAATTGCACCAGTTGGAGCGATTCGGTGTGCGGTGAGCTTTGATACTTTTGTTTGACAGCCAACTGGCTGGAGGTCAACTGCGCATCAGTTAGATAAACAGGATTGAGAAAAGAAGTGGAAGTTTGGGCATTTGCCTTGAAAGCCGCACAGGACAAAACTAAGGTAAGCGAAAGGCCGTGGAAGCCTAAATGAAAAAGGGCAGTACGTTTGGATTGCCCCCCCCATTTTCAAACAAAATGTTTTTCATAAGTTTGAAATTTTAGTGAAGAGTGAATGTGAAACCGCACAAATAAACGAACAAATTATATGTTGACAAAGTCTGACGTAATATTTTTTCAACTGTGCAAGCCCTGCGTTCAAAGAATATAACGCCAGTATTACATCAAATTTCTGAAACTTCCTGCGTCCATCGCGGATTCCGGCTCATCATTGTACTCTTCCCAACGGCGTTCCAGTTCGGCCAATTCTTCTTCCGTAAACTCAAAATCACCCGTTTGCTGTTGGCGAAGGTTTTTGAATTTTAAAAAAGCGACGAAAGCGACGACCTGTTTTTGCAGTTCGATAGGTAGCGATTCTATTTCATTGATTAGCACAACCTTGTTCATTTTTCCAGTATTTTAAAAAGAGTTCTTTGTCGCTCAAAGTTATGGTAAAATGATGTGAGTGGCAACTTGAGGCATATTTTCACCAGACTTGAAAATCCTGCCCACATCCCTCGATGGCTTTGCTACATTTGCCGCCACAAAGTCCAAAACTCATCGCTCAAATCTCATAACTTACAGCTCCCTGATGCTCGATTTTTCAGCAGCCCGGCTCTCCCGCTTCGCCGCCACTTGGGTCGGCAACAAAAACCGCTACGAAGGCGTGGTCATCCCGAAACAAACCCTCATCCCCCTGCACGATGTGGCCGAGGAAATGCTCATCTCGGCATTTCTCAAACCCTTTGAAAAAACGGAGGAGTTTTTCTACTTCCACCACGAGGAGGATGTGAGCAATCACCTTGTTTATCAAGCGTGTATGTCGGTCTTTCAAGACCCCGAATCGCTGTCGGAACAAGCGGGCAAACTTGCTCAAATGCTTTATGAGCACTGCGACAATCCCAAAGTGCAGGGCGGCGAACTGTTCGTCGCTTACTTCGAAGACTTGCTCTTGCAAGGCGAGCCGGTGAGCGCCATCGGCCTTTGGAAAATCCAATCGAAAGACCCGTATTTAAAGACTGAGCGCACCGCCGAGTCCTTCGCGCTCAATGTATTGGAGGGCATTCCCGTCACGGGCAAGCCCGAAGTCGCGGCGCTGATTTTCAGCCTCGACGAGGCGGAAGGTTATCGAATTTGCGCCCTCGACACAGTTTCCAAAAAGGACGAGCGCTCGTTCTGGAAGGACGAATTCCTGCGCCTGCGCCCTATCGAAGATAACTACTTCAACACGCGCCACTACATCAGCCTGTCGAGCGAATTTATCACCCAAAAAGCGCCGTTCAAATTCGGCCTCGACCGCACCGACACGATTGACTTGCTCAACCGTTCGGGCGACTATTTTAAAGACAATGAGCAATTTGAGTTGAACGACTTCGCCGATAGCCTGTTCCCGGAAGAAGAGCAGCAAGAGGCATTCCGCGAATTCCGCGACCAATACGCGAAGGCCTACGCCGTGCCGCTGGAGGACAAATTTGACATCAGCGGTCAGGCGGTGAAAAAGGAATTCAAGGTGTTCAAGAGCGTTTTGAAATTGGACAAAAACTTCCACATCTACGTCCACGGGCGGCGCGACCTCATCGAGCGCGGCTTCGACGAGGAGAAGGGGAAAAAATACTATAAGGTGTATTTTGAGAATGAGGAATAGTGGGTTTGAGGGTTTGAGGGTTTGAGGGTTGGAGGGTTTGAAGGTTTCTGGTTGGAGGGTTTGAGGCTCATAAGGAGAGTGTCCACAAAACTGTGTCACCCTAAAAGGGGCAATGAGAAAACACAGAGACACGGAGGCGCAGCGTTTTGGTTTTCAATAATTCATGCTCCTTCGAGTGCGGCGTTCGCTGTGTAAAAAAACATATAGGAAGGTTTGACACGCTTTTCTGAACATTCCCTTCATAAGGGCATAACCCTCAAACCTTCAAACCAGAAACCCCCAAACCTTCAAACCTTCAAACCCTCAAACCTTCAAACCCTCAAACCTTCAAACCAGAAACCCTCAAACCTTCAAACCAGAAACCCCCAAACCTTCAAACCAGAAACCCTCAAACCCCCAAACCCTCAAACCCTCAAACCAGAAACCCTCAAACCCTCAAACCTTCAAACCCTCAAACCCTCAAACCCTCAAACCTTCAAACCTTCAAACCCTCAAACCCTCAAACCTTCAAACCAGAAACCCCCAAACCTTCAAACCCTCAAACCTTCAAACCCTCAAACCTTCAAACCCTCAAACCCTCAAACCAGAAACCTCAAAATTCCAGCACTATCACCCGCCACACCTCACCAGTCGTCGCATCGGGATAAATATGCAAAGTCTGAAACCCCACCCGCTCGTGCGCACGCATGGAACGGGTGTTGCGCTCAGCCACTTCCGTCACCGTGAAATCATATTGCGGGCGATACACTTCCTTCATTTTCAGGTACAAACCATCGAAAATGCCCATACCGCGATAGCCTTCCGCGACGCAGATTTGCCCCATCACGAACCAGCGCGGGCTATCTTTCAAAGACTGGTTTTTCCAGAACAAACCATTCAGCATTTCAAACATCGGCCCTAAAATCGGCACGTCGGGCGCAAACTCGCGCGGCATCACGAGCGCGTAGCCCACTACCCTGTCTCCGACTTTGGCGATGACAGCGGGCGCGACCTCGTTCATACGCTGCAACACCGCAGGGTCGTGGCGCACGGTGACGAACCCTTGGCTCGCCATCGTTTCGGCAGAAATCGAGGTTGGCAGGTTTTGCGCCTGCAAATCGAGAATTTGTCGCACTTCATCAGCTGTGACGACGGTGGTGAAAATGATTCCCATTGGCAAAATTTTAATTTTCAAAAATAAGATTTCTCTTTCAATTTCCACTTTTCAGAAAACTCCTACTTTCGGCACTCTAAATTCAGTGGCAGTTGACAGCGACAAGAGCAGTCTAACCGGCAACTAACAACCAACAACTAACAACCAACACATGACGCTTGGCATTTTGAAAGAAGGCGACGGAGAGCAGCGCGTGGCCGTCACGCCCGATGCAGTTCCGACCTTGATGAAATTAGGTTTTCAAAAAATTCTGGTTGAAAGCGGCGCGGGCGAAACGGCTTTTTTCGACGACGCAAGTTACGCCAAACAAGGCGCGCAAATCGCTGACACAGCGACCGTTCTGAAAGATTCAGACCTTTTGGTCAAAATCCATCCGCCTTCAAAAGCCGCACTCGGCAAACTTTCCTCCGGGCAAATTCTCATCGGCCAGTTCAACCCGCTCGTGCAAAAAGACGTGGTGGACGACCTGCTGAAATCCGGCGTTTCGGCGTTCAGCCTCGACCTCGCGCCGCGCACCACCCGCGCCCAAGCCCTCGATGTTTTGTCCTCAATGGCGACGGTGGCGGGTTACAAAGCCGTTTTGACGGCTGCCAACCACTTGCCCACTTTTTTCCCAATGTTTATGACCGCCGCCGGCACTATCAAACCCGCCAAAGTTCTCATTCTCGGCGCGGGTGTGGCGGGCCTTCAGGCCATTGCGACGGCCAAACGCCTCGGCGCAGTGGTGGAAGCCTTCGACGTGCGGGCTGCCGCGAAGGAAGAAGTGCTCAGTCTCGGCGCAAAATTCGTGGAAGTGGAAGGTGCCGTTGACGACAAATCGGCAGGCGGCTACGCAGTGGAGCAAACCGAAGAATTCAAACAACGCCAGGCACAACTCATTCACGACCACGCCGCCGCTGCCGATGTGGTGATTTGTACCGCGCAAATTCCCGGCAGGCGGGCGCCGCTTCTTTTGAAAAAAGAAACTGTTGCTGCCATGAAATCCGGCGCGGTCATCGTGGATTTGGCAGCCTCCACCGGCGGAAACTGCGAGGTGACGGAAAACGGGAAAACGATTCGTTCCGGCAACGTGACCGTCATCGGCGACTCGAATTTGCCCGCCTCCATCCCGAAAGACGCGAGCGTGATGTACGGCAAAAACATCATCAACTTCCTCAAACTCATTATGATAAAAGGCGAGTTGAACCTCAATTTTGAGGACGACATCGTGGCGGCTACCTGTGTGGCGCACAAAGGGGAAATTGTGAGCGAAAGATTGAAGCAGGTGATGCAGAGCAGTTAAGTCATTCAGGTCATTGAAGTCATTAAAAAATCAGATGGTGGTGACGCCTTGTTTCTTTTTACCCTTTTTGGCTTGCTGCGTAGTTTTTACAGGGTTATTATCTGGCGGGATTTGCGGCGAAAAAGAGGCTGCCACCACCATCAGGGATAAAGCGAAAGAAAAAATAAATTTCCTCAAATACCGACGCATCCGCAGGGCTGCTCAAACATTCTGCCAATGCTGTTTTCCTGAAATTTTGTCAGAAAACTGAATAAAATTCGCCCCAAAACTTTTCCGTCAACCGTACATCGTCAACCGTCAACCGTTTTAAGATGTCAGAATTTTTTCTTGAAAATCAATCTATTATCTACATCGTCATCCTGTCCATCCTCTTGGGCATCGAGGTGATTTCCAATGTGCCGGCCATCCTGCACACCCCGCTCATGTCGGGCGCGAACGCCATTCACGGGGTAGTCATCATCGGTGCCATCATCGTGATGGGTCACGCCGCGAGCGACGATTACTTGGCACTCACGCTGGGTTTCCTCGCCGTTTTGCTCGGCACGCTCAACGTGGTCGGCGGCTTTGTCGTCACCAACCGGATGCTCGAAATGTTTAAGAAAAAGAAGGGTTGATAAGGGTTAATGAAAAGTTGATAAGGGTTGATAAAATTTGATGATAAACCCTTATCAACCTCATAAACTTTTATCAACCCTCATCAACCTACCAAAAATGTCTAAATTCTTACTCGAACTCTCCTACCTCATCGGCTCCATCACCTTCATCGTCGGCCTCAAGATGTTGAGCCATCCCGACAGTGCCCGCAAAGGCAATCTCGTGGCGGCAGCCGGGATGCTCATCGCCATCGTCGCGACGATTTTTTTTCATGAAAAAGACGGCCAACCCATCGGCAACATTCCCTGGATTTTGGCGGCCATCGCCATCGGTACGGTCATTGGCTGGCTCATGGCGATGAAAGTCAAAATGACTGCCATGCCGCAAATGGTGTCGTTTTTCAACGGCATGGGTGGCGCGTGTGCGGCCATTATTTCCATCGTCGAATACAACGCGCACCCCGAAGGTTCGGCGGGCTACTTGCTCACCGTGTTCCTCGGCCTGGTCATCGGCAGCGTGTCGTTTAGCGGCAGCATGGTCGCTTACGGCAAGTTGGACGAAAAAATAAAAGACATCAACGCTTCTTACCTGACTTACCTGAATCTCGCTTTATTGGCATTGATTTTCATTGTATTAGGCGTGGCGGTATTCTCGGCGGCGACGTTCGGGCACTCGGTCGTTTGGGTTTTGCTGGCCTTGTCGCTGCTCTACGGTGTGTTGTTTGTGATGCCCATCGGTGGTGCGGATATGCCAGTCGTCATTTCACTGCTCAACTCGTTCACAGGCATGGCGGCGGCTTTCGGCGGCTTTCTATACAACAATCAGGTCATGCTCACGGGCGGTATTCTGGTCGGTTCAGCGGGCACGATTCTGACAGTGTTGATGTGCAAAGCGATGAACCGTTCACTGCTGAACGTCATCATCGGCTCCTTCGGCGGCGGTGGCGGAGCAGGCGCGAAAGGCGCGAGCGGAGAACAAGTGGCCAAAGAAATCAACCTGACTGACGCGGCCATCACCTGCGCGTATGCGAGCAAAGTCGCTATTGTGCCGGGCTACGGCCTTGCAGTAGCACAGGCGCAACATATTTGCCATGAATTGGAGAAAAAACTCGAAGAAAAAGGCGTAGAAGTCTATTACGCCATCCACCCGGTGGCGGGCCGGATGCCGGGTCACATGAACGTGCTGTTGGCCGAAGCCGACGTGCCTTACCCGAAACTCGTGGAAATGGAAGATGCCAACCCGACGATGCCCTCGACCGACGTGGTCATCGTCGTGGGCGCGAACGACGTGGTGAACCCTGCCGCCGAAAACGACCCCGGCAGCCCGATTTACGGGATGCCTGTGCTGAAAGTGTGGGACGCGAAAAGCACGATCGTACTCAAACGCAGTATGCGCGCGGGCTACGCCGGCATCGAAAACGAACTCTTCTTCCTACCAAAAACCAAAATGCTCTTCGGCGACGCGAAGGATACATTGCAGAAGTTGGTGGGGGAGTTGAAGGAATTGTGATGGACGATTTACGACTTGCGATGTACGACTGATACCGAACCACTCACGCTGCATTCGCTTGGTGAAAAACACCAAGCGAGGCCAATGCAGACATCAATAAACCTGTGACATGAAACGCTACTACATTGCCAAGTCAAAATTCAAGTCTATAGATGACAGCAAACCGGAGATAACTCAATCTTCGTGGGAGATGGCGGTGGGCGAAATAGATGGTCTGGAATGGTATGAAGACACCACTGCCGGTCAGGCAGATTTGAAACAAGACCCAAAGAACTTCAACTATAAGTTTCACGCAGTTGCCTATCCTCATCCCCAAAAAGGCTATCCCAGACTATGGGCAACTTTAGACAAAACCTACTCTGTCATCGGAATTGATATGGATAAAGTTACTGGTAAGCGACTATACCCAGATTAAAGAGGATTTGAACCTGCCGGTTGGCAAGGCAGGGATTTCCTTGATTGATTTGCATGATTTCCAAAGGATTGCGAGCACCGTTCGTTCAAAACCACTTTGCGTTGACTATAACATTATTACTTGGGTAGTGTCATTTTGGGGGTGATTTGGTATTTTTGCGTCAAACTTTATGAAATGGTATTAGATGTAAAATGCTGCCATAAATGTGGCTCTGAACACATTGTGAAAAACGGGTCGAACGCATCAGGCAATCCGAAGTACAAATGCAAGGCTTGCGGCTTCGGCGGGGTGTTTCAAACGCTTCGGAAAAGCGAGGAATTTAAAGAAATGGTCGTCAGGGCGGCCCAAGAACGCAGTTCGTCACGGGGTCTTGCCAGAACCTTTGGCATCAGTCACCAAACGGCTCTGAGGTGGATAAAAAAAAAGCGCAGTCCCTTCCCGACATCGTGACCACGTTGCTTCCGGCCAAGAAAAAAGACGTTCTCGAACTGGATGAATTATGGTCTTTTGTCTATTGCAAAGACTTTAAACGCTGGGTTTGGATAGCACTTTGCCGCAGAACACGTCAAATTGTCTCTTTTTTCATCGGCGACCGAAGCGAACAATCTTGTCGGCGGTTTTGGGAACTGATTCCGCCTGAATATCGAAAATGCCGAACGTTCAGCGATTTTTGGGAGGCATACGCCGCGGTTATTGATACAGGCAAACACAAGATGGTGGGAAAAGAATCCGGGGAAACTTCTCATGTGGAACGCTGGAACAACACCCTTCGCCAGAGAATTTGTCGATTCGTCAGAAAAACGCTATCCTTTTCAAAATCCGATGAAATGCACGAACTGTACCTCCATTTGTTCGTCTACAACTACAACATATCACTCATAAAATGACACTACCATTACTTGAACTCGCCAAAAAGCTGGACGCTTTGTTGTTGGAGAGTAGGAGAAAAATTGTGGATGAGTCCTACATTGAAAAGTACCGTGTTTAGCCAGCAGTAAAAAAAAACAGCCATTGTGTCCCCCGTCAACATTGCACATGGATATAGCACTATCTGAAAAATGGATTTTTTATCCTTGGGTTCCAAATCAGGGGCTTGATTATTTAATTCATCCAGAAGACTTGCCAAACCTGAGTTCGCATGGATTTGGAATAGCGTATTGCATTGACGACCGAAATGGCTTTGTAAAATTGAAGATTAAGTCTATTACAGTCAGAGCGAAAAAAGAAGGAGTAAAAAAAATACTGCCCGCCCCGAAGTTTTGCTGGGAGCAAGGAGTTCGTATCAAGTCAAAACCTGTAGAGAGCGCTGAAATCCACGATTTTTTTTGGCATCATAATGACGGTGAGTACTACTACTATTTATTGAAGGAGGGCAAATTGGACAAAAGAAGATATAAAGAGGCAGAATTGGATTCTTTAGATTAACCTCCAAAGTTCTTACGGAGCCTTTATTTTTTCAAAGATTCAATTCACCAGCATACTTTTCCCAGCTGTGCATAAATAGCAAAATGACGAAAGAAGAGATTTTGAAAAAATACAGCGTTTTCAAAGGATATGATTTCTTCTTTGACCGCTGTGACAGCAGGGATAAACTTGCCAATGCAAGACAGTTTATAGCCCCGTGCATTTTTAAAGGAACAAAGGGCGTATCTTTGCTTCATTTTGAGCATGAAAAAACGTTTGAGTTCAGTTTCGTATGAAGGGATGCGCCTGCGAGCGGTAGAGATGTTCCGTTCAGGTAAGAACCGCCAAGACATCATGTCCAGTTTGGGGATACCCAAATCAACGTTGTCACGATGGCTTGCGCGATACGATGCAGACAATCCTGCTTGGTACAAGAGCCTTCCGCCGGGCGGAACCCAGAGCAAATTAGGAACCGAAGACCTGCGGCGCCTGGTGGAAGAATTGAACAAGGGTTGTACAGCGCAGGGATTTGAAGGGGAAATATGGACGCGGGGTCGCGTTGGTGTTGTGATTGAGCGACTTTTTGGGGTAAAGTATGACCCATCCCATGTGGGGCGGTTGCTGAAAAAGGTCGGATGGTCGCTGCAACGGCCTTCCAAACAGGCTCGCCAGCGTTCGGAAGAGCGGGTGCAGAAGTGGTATGCAGAGGACATAGGTCGCATTAAAAAAAAGTGAAGCGGAAAACCGCGTATTGTTTCATGCCGATGAGTGTGGGGTTTGCTTGCTGCCCTTTTGCGCCAAAACTTGGGCCCCCAAGGGCCAGACTCCGGTGCTTCAAGAATTCAAAAGCCGCGAGCATCTGAATCTGTTCGGCATGATTTCAACCCGGGGTGATTTGTGCTGGCAAATCCAACGCCTCCCTTTCAAGGCTGAAGATTTTGAGGAGTTTTTCACTTGGTTGAGCACCGAAGAACTGACGAACACCAAAATGCTGGTCGTATGGGATGGTGCTTCAATTCATAAGGGTCAGCCGGTAAAAGATTTTTTGCAACACAACCCCGGTATAATACACCTCGAAGCACTACCACCTTATTGCCCACAACTAAATGCCATAGAATTACTTTGGGATTACCTCAAGTGCCACAAACTCAAAAACCGGATTTTTCTCAATTTGGACGATTTGCAAAATGCCGTAGAATATGCACTTCACGAAATCGCTGATGACCCCGAACTCATCCGCTCTTTTTTCACTAAATCATCCGTCTCGTTCCTTTAAATATGCACGGGGCTATAATTCTTTGGAGGAGCTGTATTTAGGCTTTAAATTACCAGAGAAATACAGGGAATTCACCAACAATTATATTTTAGGAGGGGAGCCATATTTGTTCCATCTTCAACTGGAAGAAGAGGAAAATCAACTTTTTGACTATGTATTCAAGTCATCTTTTGATGAAAATGGGAAGTGGATTGCGAATTATCACCACCTGCTAACGTTTAAAGGCGTTTATGAAAAATGGGGGTTGTTTGGCAAGGATTTGCAGAATGAATATCAATGGAACCTGATTCAAATAGAAGACGTCGAATACACTTGGGGTGCGGGCCTGTATCTCGGATTTGGCCCGGAAAACGCTGACAAAATCTATCGCGTTTTCCCAGAGGATATTCCACCAGATTTTGTCTATAACCCCCATCAGGAATACAAGGAAAAATACTTCAAAAACGTCGCAGACGACATCTTTCAATTTGTGGAATCCTTGCGATTCAATTTCGATGTCGAGACTACGGACGGCAATATCTAAACTACAAACGGAAGTTATGTCGCGCCGCCACGCCACCACCTACCGCCTCACGCCTGAGGAAATCCGCCAGTACAGCGAGCAAGGCTACCTCGTGCTGCACAATGTGCTCACGGAGGAAGAAATGGCGACGCTTGACCCGTGGTTCGAGCATTTTATCACGGGCAAAGAGCCGAACATGGGGCGGGATTTTTGCGACATGAGCCAGCCCTACGGCACGCCAGTGGAGGAATTTCGCCTCGTCAACGCCATGCTGCCGAGCGTGTATCGCCCGGAATTTAAGAACAATATCTTCCATCAAGTGGCACAGAGCATCGCCGCTCAACTCTACCCGGAAGGCAAAGCAGCGATGGATTACGAGCAGTTTTTAGCGAAAAAACCCAACAAGTCGCAAGCGGAATTTGCCATGCACCAAGACCTCGGCTACTGGCCGAAAACAAAAAACACCTGGACGGCGACTTTTTCCCTCGCGCTCAACGACGCGACCGTCGAAAACGGCTGCCTCCAAGTCGTGCCCGGCTCGAACCGCGAGCCTGAACTGCGCCCCCACCGCCCCAAAGATTACGGCCACCAGCAGGAAGGCGAAGTCAGCCGCGACGACTCGCACACCCTTGTCATCGAAATGAAACCCGACGATAAAATCATTTTTCTGCCCGTCAAGCGCGGCAGCGTCACCATCCACGACGAGCGCATCGTGCACGGCTCCGGCGGCAACTACACCGACGCGTGGCGCAAAACCTACGTCATGGCTTTCCGCGATGCCAATACCATTGCCGAAGAACGGGCAATGGGATTCACGCATTCGCACAATGACACGGTGAATTGGGCGGAGATTATCAAGTGAGGTTTTACTGAATCATCACCTCTATTTTAGTTGACTCAACGTGATTGATATGGCATTACAAAATGGATGGTATTGGTCGAGAAAAGGGTCTATTTGCCACTCGCGCACGGTTTTGCCTGATTTCATTTTGATGTAATAGACACCTTGGTCGGTGCAGTCGGGGCATCCAAGTGTGCCGTTGGGTTCGTTTAGCAAACTTGAGGGAAATTCGGCCAAGAGCGCCTGTGCAAGAAGGACTTTATCGGTAGGAAGGCTCGTGGTGCCAAAGGCGATGTCGCCCGTCGAAAATTGAGTGTAGGCGATGTCGGCATCAGGGAAAAGTTGCTGGTTCTCTAACTTATACAGGATTACACAACTACTACCCACACAAAAGCCAGAAGCCCTTCCAAAGATGAAGTAGTCGAGTTTGTCAAGGTCTAGGGGAGAAGTGGTGTCTTTTTTGCAGCCAAAAACCAGCAAGAGCAACAACAGAAGAGGGTAGTGTCATTTTATGAGTGATACGTTGTAGTTGAAAATGAACAAGTGCAAATAGAGTTCATGCATTTCATCGCTCTTTGAGAAAGAGAGGGTTTTTCTGACAAAGCGACATATCCGCTGGCGCAGGGTATTGTTCCATCGTTCGACATGGGATGTTTCGCCCGACTCCTTGCCGACTAATTGATGCTTGCCCGTATCAATGACCTTGGAGTAGGTCTCCCAAAAGTCGCTGAACGACCTGCATTTTCGATATTTTTTGGGGATCAAGTTCCAAAAACTACGGCAGGTTTTCTCGCTTCTGTCTCCGATAAAAAAAGAAACGATTTGCCTCGTCCGTCTACAAAGCGCTATCCAAACCCATCGTTTTTGTGCTTTTTCATACACAAAAGACCACAGTTCGTCCAGTTCAAGCGCATCATTCTTCTTGGCTGGGAGCAAGGTGGTCACGATGTCAGGCAGGGATTGGGCTTTTTTTAATCCACCTAAGGGCAGTTTGGTGGCTGATGCCAAAGGTTCTGGCAAGCCCCCGTGACGAACTGCGTTCTTGAGCCGCCTTGACGACCAATTCTTTGAACTCCTCGCTTTTACGAACCGTTTGGAAGACCCCGCCAAAACCACATGCCTTGCATTTGTACTTGGGGTTTCCCGAACTATTCGAACCATTTTTGACGATGTGCTCGGAGCCGCATTTGTGACAGCATTTATGTTCTGTTACCATGACAAAAAAATTTGACACAAAGATATTGAACCACCCAATTAATTACACTACCCAGAAGAGATATTTTTTTCATCGCGCATTGTTTTTAAGATAGTCAACGCAAATCAGCCCCGTCCGCTTCACTTGGCTTGGCAAGCCCCTGAGTACAGGGTCTGACAAGGTGGTTTTGAACGAAGGGTACTCGCAATCCTTTGGAAATCATGCAAATCAATCAAGGAAATCCCTGCCTTGCCAACCGGCAGGTTCAAATCCTCTTTAATCTGGGTAGAAAAAGACGGCATGGCCCCCGCGTTTGGTTGGGTGCTTCTGTTCAGCAATAGAATTGGGAGGGGCGCTACTTCCCAAACCCTATCCCTCTCCGCACAAACAGGTTCAATTTATCCTTGTCGAAAGTGAACGTCGCCACATCGTCGAGCGTGATGGTGTGAATGGCTGACTCTTCCTTGATTTTAGCTGCCGCGACACGGAGGTTTTGGTTTTTGATGGCCTCCAACACGACTTGGCGCACGGTGCGGGCATTGCCAAAGTATTTGTCACGGAACTGGTGGAGGAAGGCCATGTATTTGCCCAAGTGCTCGCGAGCCTCTTCTTCCACGCGGTAATTTTCTTGTTGGAACATGAACAGGGCGATTTCGAGCAATTCCTCTGGACTGTAGTCTTCGAAGCGCAGCACTTTGTCGAATCGGCTGGCCAACCCCGGGTTTGCCTTTAGGAAGTTGTCCATGCTTTCGGGATAGCCGGCTACAAACACGAAGAACTCGCCGCGCTTGTCTTCCATGCGCTTGAGCAAGGTTTGGATGGCCTCGTCGCCAAAGTCGCCACCATGCGAGCCGCGACTGGGGGTGGTCAGGGAATACGCCTCGTCTATGAAAAGCACACCGCCCATTGCCTCGTCCACACGCTCGGCGGTCTTGATAGCCGTCTGGCCCACAAAGCCTGCTACCAGTCCCTGACGGTCGGTTTCGACGGTGTGGCCGCGCTCCAGCACTCCAAGCGCCTTGTATATTTTGGCAAGTATGCGGGCGACGGTGGTTTTGCCAGTGCCGGGGTTGCCTACAAATACGGTGTGGAGGTAGAAGCGCCCGAGCACGTCGCGCCCTGTTTCGCGGTAGTAGCGCACCAGATGGACAAGTTCACGAATGTCCTTTTTGACGTTTTGCATCCCGATGAGGCTGTCGAGTTCGTGCAGAGCCTTGATGAGCAGATTTTCGTCCACCGGGATGTGCGGCAGGATGCGTTTGCGTGCCACACGCACTTTATCCACGTCGTCGCTAAGTATCACCCTTAGTGACTCAGATGGCAAGTCGCGCACTTCAGGGTGCGCCATGATTCGAAGGCCGAGTTGTATTTTAGCCTTGTCTATCAAATCATGCACGAAACGAGCGTTGCCAAAGGCACGATCGCGGCTGCGGAATGCCTCGGTGATAAGTTCATCCACCAGTTCTTTAGCCTCTTTGGAGAGGGTGACTTCTTTTTCACGGGCGGCGTATTCGGCGATTTGGCTGAGCTCCTGCGGCAGGTAGTCGGGGAACTCGAAGGTGAGTTTGAAGCGGCTGCGGAGGCCGGGGTTGCTGTCCAAGAAAGTTTTCATTTCTTTCGGATAGCCTGCCACGATGATGGCAATGTCGCCGGGGCCGTTGGAGAGTTCTTTCACCAAAATCTCAACAACTTCGCGGCCAAAATCCTTGGAATCCTCGGTGCTGCGTGCCAGCGCGTAGGCTTCGTCAATGAACAGCACGCCGCCCCGTGCCATCTCAATCGCATCCTTCACTTTGGGTGCGGTTTGGCCGATGTACTCTCCCACCAAATCGGTGCGGTCCACTTCATGGACGTGGCCCTTTGTGAGCAGTCCCATCTTTTTGTAGAGGCGGCCCATCATTTTGGCGACGGTGGTTTTGCCCGTTCCCGGATTGCCGATGAACACGGAATGCACGTTGATGCCATCTTTTTCCTCGAAGCCTTTTTCCTTTCTAAGTTGCAGGAATTGAATGTATTGCGCGTGTTCGCGGACTTTCATTTTTATTTCGGAGAGGCCGATAAGCGCGTCCAATTTTTGCAACACTTCTTCGAATGTCTCGGTGTCTTCCACTTCGGGTTGCAAGAAAATGTGTTGACCTTTGTCGGGCAGCCACACACTGTTCACGCCTTCTTCCCAGTCCAGCCCCACTTCAAATGGCATGATGGCAAGCAGTTGGTCCATGAATACGATTTCGGCGGTATAGCGGTCATTGCGCCACGAACCTTTCACGTTGCTCCCCCATCCGGCGGTGATTTTCAGAGTGTCGTCGCTTTTTTCCACCCGATGGAGCCGCACCACTTGCCCCTTCAACTCGCGGGCATCGTTGTAAAATTTGATAAACAACTCGCATTGCCATTGCTTGCTCGGCAGTAGGTTTTTGAGCGCCACTTCGGCGTATATGTAGCGCGTGTCCTCGCTGTGAAATCGCTTCATGTAGGCACGCTCGAACTCGGGCGTGTCGTCGTAAGGCCCTTCGTACATTCGCAGAGAGGTGATTTGGCAATATGGATTCTCTGTCTTGGTGAGCTGGCGACCTGCGTCCTCGATGTAGAAATACTTGGTGGCGACTTTCTCTCCCTCAATCCAGGCCTCCCAATAGTAGGTTCCTTTTTTCCAAAAAACACCTTCTTGCTTGTTGCCCCACCCTTCGCGGATGTAGCCTACTGGGTCGTATTTACTCACTTTGCGGCGGAAAGGCAGGTTGCAGATTTCCTTGCGTTGTTTTTTCACCGAGTAGCAGCGAATCTCCACATTCACTTCCCAATCCTCGATGTCGAAGTATTTGTTGTAAAACGAGAGCTCGGCGTATATGTAGGTGGTCTCCAAGCGGTCGAACACTTGGCGATACTTTTTCTTGTTGTCGGCCAGCCATTCGGTGGAGGCGTATATCTTCAATTCGCGGAATTTCCAGCGTTTGAATTCCCCGCTTTCTTGCGGCGCTTGCGATTGATGGGTTCCAAATTGCATAAAGTCGCTCGGTCGAGTAATAAATTTTGAGGGGTGGGCTATAGATGGTCGCGCAACGTCACAACCTGTTTCTGTCAATGAGTTCCAAGAGGTCTTCGCGGTAGTTTTTGCCGATGGGCAGAAGTTTTGGTTTGTCTTTTTCCTGCACCTCCACCATATTGCCTTCGATGGCCGCTATCTTGTCCATCGCCACGATGTAGGAGCGGTGGATGCGCTTGAAGCGCCCTTGCGGCAACTTGTCTTCCAGGCTTTTCATGGTTTGCAGCGTGATGACGCGCCCGTTGAGCAGCCGAATGATGACGTAGTCTTTCAGCCCTTCGATGTAGATGATGTCGTCGAAATTGACCTTGACAAGCTTTTTGTCGGCTTTCACGAAGAAAAACTCCTGCCCGTCGTGGTGCTGAACGGGGGCGCCATCTCGAACGGCCATATCCGCGTGTTCCACTGCCTTGTTCACCGCCTTCACGAATCGCTCCAACGAGATGGGCTTGAGCAAATAATCGAGCGCGTTGAGGTCAAAACCCTGAATGGCATAATTGGGGTAAGCTGTCGTGAACACTATCATGGGAGGCTTGGTGAGCGTCTTCACGAAATCAATGCCGGTGAGTTGCGGCATCTGAATGTCGAGGAACATGAGGTCTATGTCGTTGTTTTTGAGCGCATCGTTTGCTTCAAGAGCATTGGTGCAGCGTTTCACGAGGTTGAGTTCGGACATCTGGCCGATGTAAGTTTCGAGCACGTCAAGTGCGAGGGGTTCGTCGTCAACGATAAGTACGTTTAGCATGAGCAGTAGGGTTTTCGGTCTTGTCTTCGGTTTCTGAAAACGGTGATTGTGATTTGAACAGGGTCAAATTTACAACTTTCAAGAAAACATATCGGGAAAGGATTTTTTTGCTAAATCATTTTCAGGTACAAGGTCACGGCGTATCGGTGTGGTTCGTCTTGCACGCTGAGCGTGTGGTTTTCGGGGTAGAGCAGCTGTAGGCGCTGACGAACGTTGGCCAACCCGATGCCACCGCTTCGAGGGTGGTTTTGCCGCGGCACGCTTTCGGCGGCTTTGCTGTTTTCGATAAAAAACTCGAGGTTTTCGCCCGACACGCGCAAGCGCAGCCGCACGAACCCTCCGCCTTGAACGTGATGATTGAGGCCGTGCTTGAAACTATTTTCCAAAAAGGGCACAAACAAGAGCGGAGCGACCATTTGGTCGCTGATGTGGCCCTCGGTGACAAAGCGGATGTCGGCCTCTTTTGGCTGGCGAAGGCGCTCAAGGTCGAGATAATTGTGGATGTACTGAATTTCCTTGCTCAAAAGCACGCGCCGCTCGTTGCACTCGTAGAGCATATAACGCATGATTTCACTGAGTTTCAGCACGATTTCTGGCGCTTTGTCGCTCTTTTTGAGCGTGAGGGCATAGAGGTTGTTGAGCGTGTTGAACAAAAAATGGGGGTTGATTTGGCTTTTCAGAAAACGCAGCTCGGATTGCATGCTCTGCGTGAGCAGCTCTTGTTTTTCGGTCTGGTAGTGCCACCAATCCATGATGACCCGCAGGACGGTGGAAAGCAACGTGACAAAGAGATTGCCCAAGAAAAGCAAGAACTGCCCTTCTATGAGATTGACGCGATAAGTTGGCTCATCAAAGTATTTCAGGTAAAAAACCAAGACCATGATGGGCGTGACGATGGCGCAGAGCGCGATGACCAACCCAAAATAGACAAATCCATGTTTGGCCAAATAATTGGGAATCAAGTACAGCAGGTTGGTATAGACCAAAAAAGCATAAAACAGCAGGTGAATGGCCTCGTCTATAATGGCCATTTGGAGGTCGCCGTTTTTGAGGTAATTCGACCAGAGCATGATGCCGAACAACATCAGCCAGAACAACCCGTGATAGACAGGTCGCCTGTTGAGGAAGCGATAGATATTGTCGAGCAGCTGACGGGTTCTCATGCCGTTCAGAGGAATGGTGGTCGGTGGTTTGTGACGGTTGACTGCAAAAAAACCGCTGACGTGTCGCGTAGTTTTTATTTTTAGATAAAACAGGAAACCATGCGGATGAAGCAGCGGTTTCGTGACTTCCAAACGGCATCAACGACTAAAGGCACAAAAGCGGTTTTAGGCATACATTTGTGCCCGCAAAAAGAAGGGTTTTTCCAATGGTTTACATCACAAGAATCGAAAGATTCAATGCCGCCCACAAACTTTGGGTGGACGACTGGACAGAAGAACAGAATCGCGAAGTGTTTGGCAAATGCTCCAACAAAAACTGGCACGGCCATAACTACACGCTCCACGTCACGGTGAAAGGTCGCCCCGACCCCGTCACAGGGTTTATCATGGACGTGAAGAAATTGAGCGACCTCATCAAATTGCACGTCATTGAGCATCTTGACCACAGCAACCTCAATCTCGACGTTGATTTTATCCCCAAGGGGATGCAACCAACCACGGAGAACCTTGTTATGGTCATCTGGCAGCGCTTGGCTAAGGCCATTGAGCCTTTCCCTTGCCAATTGCACGCCCTTAAACTTTGGGAAACAGAGACGATTTACGCAGAGTATTACGGAGAATAAAGTGGAAACGCCGATTGGGGAAAATGCAGAAGCATCTCTCGCAAATGCCTCAATGACAGAACGTTCCCGCCGAGTCTCTCGATTTCAACGCGCCACAACTCAACGACCGCATGGCTTACCGGAAATCAGACCATTACGACGATTCGCTCACCAATCTCCTCAAAAATGGCTACCACGAAATGCTAGCTGGCTTAGGCGAGGATGTCTCCAGAGAAGGCATCCTGAAAACGCCCGAACGAGCCGCCAAGGCCATGCAATTCCTTACTCAGGGCTACAAGCAAGATGCGGCGCAGATTATTCGCTCCGCCATGTTCAAGGAGGATTACAGCGAGATGGTCATCGTGAAAGACATTGAGCTGTACTCCTTGTGCGAACATCATATCCTGCCCTTTTTTGGCAAAGCCCACGTTGCCTACATTCCGAATGGCCATATTGTTGGCTTGAGCAAAATCCCGCGCGTGGTGGATGTGTTTGCGCGACGCTTGCAAGTGCAGGAACGGCTCACCCTCGAAGTCAGGGATGTGATTCAGGAAACCCTCCAACCGCTCGGTGTGGCTGTGGTAGTGGAAGCCCAGCACCTGTGCATGATGATGCGCGGGGTACAAAAGCAAAACTCCGTGACCACCACCTCGGCCTTCACGGGCGAATTTAGAAACGAGGAGACAAGAAGCGAGTTTCTTCGTTTGATTGGGGCGAAACTCCACTAATTTCGCCCCAAAATCACGGTAGCTATCTCTAAGCCTTTTTTCCAACTGCTCCCATTTTTTGCTTGCGTCATTGCCTTCGTCGGCTCCGCACAACACGACCCTTTTTTCTGGGACACGGTGCAGTTGGCCTCCAAACACGCCCATCACTTTTACGAAAACGACCTGCTGTGGCTGCCTCTCCCCGAAGACATTGATAGCGGCCACCCACCCACTTTTGGCTACTATCTGGCCTGCGCATGGTCGTTTTTCGGCAAAACCTTACCCGTCAGCCATTGGGCCATGTTGCCTTTTTTGTTGCTGAATGTGTGGCTGCTCCATCGTTTGGGGCAGCAAATAGGCGATGGCCGTTGGGCCTTTTGGCTACTCCCCCTCGTCCTGTTAGACCCCGTGGTAGCCAGCCAAAGCACCCTTGTCAGTCCAGATGTGGTGCTGATGTGCGGACTCTTGTTTTCCCTCGATGGCATACTGGGCAAACACCGAACATTCGTCGTGTTCGGCATTCTCATGCTTTGTATGATAAGCCTGCGCGGCATGATGACCGCTGGCGCTTTGTTCATGTGGCAGGCAATACTGCATGGACGTAATTTGAGCAAGCTCGTCGGGGGGGCAGCCCCCTTTTTGCCGGGCTTTGCCTTCGCCGTCTGGTTTTTCGGGTGGCACCAAGCGACCACCGGATGGGTAGGAATGCATCCAAACTCACCTTGGGCACCCACTTTCGAGCCAGCGAAGGACGCGATGCTTTTCCGAAACCTAATGGTCGTTGGTTGGCGCTGGCTCGACTTTGGCCGCTTATTCGAATGGCTCATTTTGGCATGGCTCGGCTGGAAATACTGGCCACAGATAAAGGGCAACCATACCGCCCACCATTTCGTCTTGTTGTTGTTGTGCCTCGTTGCATTTTTGTCTCCATCTGCGTTGCTCTTCGCCAACGTGTCTGCGCATCGTTATTTTTTGCCAGCGTTTCTTGCGCTTCATTTCCTTGTTTTTCAATTACTCGCTACCATAAAATTCAATAAAATCCAACCAAATCATTTGCTGACAGCCCTCACCATCCTCTTTGCCTTGAACAACCTGTGGGTCTATCCTCGCGGTATCTCTGTGGGTTGGGATGCTACCCTGGCGCACATTCCTTACCATCGGCTGCGGGCAGAGGCCGTTTCATTTCTAGAACAAGAATCCATTGATTTTGCGCTCGTCGGCTCATATTTCCCCAATCTGAACACCGGAGAACACCTGTTGCTCAATGGCGACCCTCGACGTTTTTCAGAGAAAGACTTTGTGCGCAATCAATATGTTTTCGCATCCAATGTCTTCAACGACATTTCCGACGAGGATTTTCACACCCTGCAACGCGATTGGATGCTGCGAAAAAGGTGGACAGCAGCCTCCGTGTGGGTTGAGATTTATCAGAAAAAGCACTGAAACATTTGATGTGTTTTCAAAAACATAAAATTTGCACTCCGAAAAATATATTGCCAAAGCCGACCTTTAAAGGCCAAAAGTTTGGGGAAACCCGCCATTCAACGAGGCATCTTTTTTTTCTCGCTGGAAAAAATATAAATTGCCGCGCCAACTTTCACAACGCATTGTCGTCCAAGCCCTAGTTTAGTTTTATGCAAGTTTCCATCCGCACACTACTCCCCATACTCCTTTCTCTTTTCTCACACATCGCTTTCGCACAGGACTGCGCCGGCCTGATTATCGAAAACAAAAAAATATCGGGTGTTCAGCTGGCTCGCACCTCTTCGCTGACCGTCGTCGTGCGTGGCAGTTACAACTACGGCATCGAATTCTTTACCGATGAGAAAGGCATTTTCGCCCGCTTCACCTCTGTGGGCGGCATCGAGTTCAACCAAGATGACCAAGTCGCATTCGTTGATGCCAACGGCAAAGAGCAGATTTACAAATTCATTGGAATGGATGAAGTGGTCACAGGCACCGTCCCTACCCACCGAAACAATCTGCGCCTCGACCTCGACGCCCTCCGATGGATTGCAGGCACAACCATCACAGGCATCAACTTCATCAACTTCGTGGACCGCCAGAAGTACAAGTTTACCATCAATCCCAACCGCCAATCAGAACTAAAAACACTTGCCTCCTGCTTCCTGACCGCCCTTGACCAAGGCTCGGTGAAAGACATCCCCGGAGCGGCTATCGTACCCCCCGGCAAAACAGCAGAATCAGGCGCATCCACCACAGGAACCGGCAAGCCTGGCGCAAAGACTGCCGCCACCACCGGAAGCGGCGCACCCGCCAGCGACAACGAAGTGACCAATCTGCGGGCCGAATTGGAAAAAACCAAAGAGACGCTGCGCAAAGAAATCCAATTGGAAAAAGAACGCGCAGAGGCCATCAAAGCCCAATTGCAACAAGAAGTAGCCGCGGCACGCGAAGCAGCCAACCAAAAAAAGCTGGAATACTCCAACGAAGTGCTAGAAGCCCGCAAAAACAGCCTTGCCGAAATAGAAAAAGCGAAAGCCGAGGCACAGTCCTATATCACCCAAACACGCTCCAAAGCAGAATCCGAAGTCACCAAAATCACCGCAAATGTGGAAGAAGCTCGCCGTAATGCTGGCGAGGAAATACAAAAAGCAAGGCTCGCCTCTGCCGAAGAAGTGCAAAAAGCGCGTGAAAACGCAGCCAAAGAAATCGCCTCCGTCAAGGAAAAACTCGAACAGGCCAAACTCCAATATGCCGACGAAATCGCCACCGCCCGCGGCAATGCGGATGAAGAACTCAAGCGTATCCGAGCCGAAAACACCCGCGCAATCACCGAGGCTCGCGAACGGGCCAAAACCGAGCAAGACAAAACCACCGAGGATGTGGTGACGAGCAAAAAATCCGCGGCAGAACAAATCCTCAAAATCCGCGAGGAAACCGCCAATGAAATAGCCAAGACGCGGGAAAACACCGTGCTCGAAAAACAACGCCTCGCAGCCGAACTCGCCGAAAGCCGCCGCAAAGCCGCCGAAGAGAAGGCGCTCGTACAGCAAAACTCCGCCAATGAACTGGCCGAAATCAAAGAGAACGTGGCCAAGCAAAAAGAAGCCTCCGCCACCGAAGTGGCAGAGGCTCGCAAACGCGCCGCAGAAGAAGTAGGCCGCATCCGCAGCGAGGTGGCCAACCAACAAAAAGCCGCAGATGATGAAAAAGCCGATATCGCCAAACAGGTGTCAGACAGCAAGCAAAAAGCGGCTCAAACCATCCAACAAGTGCAAGATGAGGAACGAAAGGCCATCGCGGATGCGCAAGCACGCAGCAAAGCACAACGCGACTCCATCGCTACCCAAGTCGCCGTCTCCAAAAAGAAGGCAGATGAAGAAATTGCACGCATCCAAGAAGAATTGAACAAGGCCATCGCAGCCGCCAAAGAGCAGGAAAACAAAATCAAACAGCAAAGCGCCGAAGAAGTGCAAAAAGCAAGAGAGCGCAGCGCGCAGGAAGCCATCAAAGCCCAAGAAGAAGCCCGCGCCAAAGTGCAGGAGGCCAATACCAAAGCAGACCAAGCGCAAAAACTTTATGCCGACGAAGTAGCAAGTTCCAAGCAGACAGCAGAAGAACGCATCAAACAAATCCAAGCCGAAGCCGCCGCCGTAGTGGCGGAAGCCAAAAAGAAACAGCAGGAAACCATGACCGCCTCCGCCAGTGAGGTGGCAAGCTCGCGCGAAAAAGCCGCGGCAGAAATTGCAGCAGCCAAAGAGAAGGCAGCGCAGGAAATCGCCGCCGCCCGCGAAGCACAAGTGAGAGCGCAACAGGAAAGCAGCAACGCCGTCGCCGAGGCAAAACGGCAAAGCGCGCAAGCTATCCTCGCCGTGAAGACTGCTGAGGCCGACAGTATCCGGGTAGCCCGCGAAAGCAGCGCCGCCCAACGCCAAGCCCTTGCCAACGAGGTAGCAGAGGCTCGCCAAAAAGCCGCCACCGAAATAGCCGCAGCCAACCAACAAGCAGCCAACGAAGTGAAAACTGCGCGTGAAAATGCGGCCCGCGAGAAACAACTCAGCGCAGAAGCAGTCGGCAAAGCCAAACAAGAAGCCGCCGAACAAATCGCCTCAACCCGCGAAAATGCCGCTAAAGAAGTGGCCGCTATCAAGCAACAGTCCATCGAAGCCATAGCAGCCGCCAAGAAAGATGCCGATGAAAAAAAGGCGGCTTATGCCAAAGAAGTGATGGATGCTCAAGAACGCTCGCGCAAAGAAGTCAACGAAGCACGGACACAAGCCGCCGCCGCCGTGGCCGAGGCGCGTAAAGACGCCGAAGACAAGCGCAAGCAATACGCAGCCGAAGCAGCCGAAGCCCGCAAACGCACCACCGAGGAAATTGCAGCCGTGCAGAAAGAAACCGCCGACGCGGTGCAGAAGGCAAGGCAAGAATCGGCGGCTACCATCGCGCAAACCCGCGAGAATGAAGCCAAGGAAATAGCAAGCATCAAGTCCCAAAGCGCAGCCGAGGTGGCCAAGGTCAAAAATGAAACCGCGCAAATCATAGCTGCCGAAAACAAAAAAGCCGAGGAAGCCAAGCAACGCCAAGCAGCCGAAAGTCAAAAGGCGGAGGAGGCGCAGAAAAAACACACGACCGAAGCACAGAAATTGACCCAGCTCCAAGCAGAGGTGAAAAAAGCAGAAGACGAGCTGCGAAGGCTAAAAGAAGAGGCAGAAAAATTGAAGAAGAAAGAGTGAGATTTGCCTCATAAGTCCATGAATTGCAGGATATTCTCCACCCAATTCTCCACGGGCGCATCATACTCGAATTTTAAAACCGGGCAGGCAAGTTGTTCCAACCATCGCAACTCGCTTGCCCGGTTTCTTATGTTGTCATTTTCAAAATCATAGCTTTCGGCCCACGCCAAAAACTTCTCATAAACCGAATGTAAGTCACCACCTTCCGACAGCCTTTTCCGCCCGTAGCGACGGACTTCGCGTTCTTGGATGCGAGCAAGCCGCACCGCCGTTGGCAAACCGAGATGCACGACCAAATCAAAACGCGAGGCAAACACATCGCCCCAACCACACACGGCACCAGAAAGCACCCAAGCGTCCGAATCTGTCAAATCTCTCTCCATGAGTTTCCTGCGATGTTCCACATTCCTTTTTCTCCGAAAAGGCAAATCGTCGTCGGTGAACCAAACGTAGTCATCAGTATCAAAATGAAAAAAGCCCAGCCGCTCGGCCAAGGCTTTTCCCAACGTCGTGACCCCCGAGCCGGGCGCCCCTAAAATATGAATATGACGATAACGGCCCAATCACTCCTCTTTTTTGAAACGATATGAATACAAATCCGTCTCGCCCTCGTAGTAGCCATCAAGCACAAGACTGTTGTAAGCGTTTCTGATGGCATCAATTGCCTCTGCGGCATTGTTGACCCGGTCCCCATTGACGCTCGAAATCACGAAGCCCGGCTGCATATTAGTCATAAAGACAATACTGCCTCGCCGCACACTCGTCACCATAGCCCCCTTCAAACGCAGGCGCTGCTCCTCGTCGCGCGAAAGGTCGCGCAGCTCAAAGCCCAATTGTCCCTCCAATTCATCGCCGCGCACCCGCGCCAACGAAGTTGAGTTGTTCAAATCCTTCAATATCACCCGGATACGCGATTTCTTGCCAGTTCGCCAATACTCAATGCTCACTTGGTCGCCCGGGCGGAACCGGCCAACATATTCCTGCAATTCGGACGTGCTCTTCACCCGTGTATTGTTGATGCCCGTCACCACATCGCCCACCTTCATGCCTGCATCCGCAGCCGCGCCATTGAGCGCAATGCGGTTGATAAGCACCCCTTGAGCATTGGGCAAACCAATGTCGCGCGCGGTCTCGCCATCCAGGTCCTGAATACCGACCCCCAAGTAAGCCCGTTGCACCTCTCCGAACTCACGCAAATCTCGAATAACTTTTTGCGCCAAATTGGAAGGCACCGCAAACGAATAGCCCTCATAGCTCCCCGACTCCGTGATGATGGCCGTGTTGATGCCAATCAATTCGCCAGCAGTGTTGACCAAAGCGCCCCCACTGTTGCCGGGATTGACTGCCGCATCCGTTTGAATGAAAGACTCGATGCTCGCCCCGCCTAAAATATTGATGTTGCGCCCTTTGGCACTGATAATGCCCGCAGTGACCGTGCTTTCCAAGTTGAAAGGGTTGCCAACGGCCAACACCCACTCACCGATGCGAATAGAATCGCTATTGCCAAACAAGAGAAAAGGCAATTCCACCTCATCAATTTTCAATAGTGCAATGTCGGTGGAAGGGTCGGAGCCGACCAGCTTGGCTTTGTAAACACGCTTGTCGGCCAACGTCACCTTGATGTCGGTGCTGCGCTCCACGACATGGTGGTTCGTCACGATGTAACCGTCGGGCGAAAGAATAACCCCCGACCCGGAAGAGCCAGTAAGTGTGCCCCCTCCCCAAATACCGCCACCCGTTTCCAACAGCGCGCGTATGTTCACCACCGCAGGCGTGGCAATCTCAGCCGCATCGGTGAAATGATTGGGAGCGGCAGAATAAAAATTGCCGTTGGAGCGAGCGTTGAACAACTTGTCAACCAGCCCCGTGTAGCGCACCTCTCCGTCGTTGTTGTTCCACACAACTCGGCTGGGGCGCACAAAATGGCTGTAAAAAGCAACGGACAGCAAGGAACTGCTGATCGAGATGAGGATGAATGGCAGGTACTTTCTCATAGAACTTAGCCAGTTGTTTTGATGGGCATTCCAAATTTAAACGAAAACGCAGCCCATTGGTTTTTAGTTTGGATGGACAATTTCTCTGCCGAAAAGTTGGAAACAAGGAATATACACCATTCGTTTGTGGTGAAAATTTGACAAAAATGAAGTTCTGGAAATACCAAGGCGCCGGCAACGACTTCGTGATGCTCGACCAACGGCACCGCCGCTGGCTCACACGCGATAGTAAAGACGAAATCGCCCATCTCTGCCACCGCCGGTTCGGCATCGGGGCGGATGGGTTAATTTTGCTGGAAAATCGCCCCGGCTTCGACTTCGAGATGATTTATTTCAATGCCGACGGGCACGAAAGCACCTTGTGCGGCAACGGCGGACGCTGCATCGCGGCATTTGCCAAACATCTGGGCATCATAGAGGAGTATGGACGATTTCTTGCCATTGATGGCGAGCATGAGGTAAAAATGGGGCGAGGCAGCTGGGTAGAGCTCAAAATGTCGGATGTGAGAAACGTCGAACGCGCAGGCAACGTCTTTGTGCTTGATACAGGCTCGCCGCACTATGTGCGTTTTGAAGAAAACCTGCAAAATGCCGACATGGTGCAAGAAGGCCGCGCCATCCGATATTCGGAGCGATTCAAGGAGCAAGGAATCAACGTGAACCTCGCCCAATTGAACAGCGACGGAAGTCTCGACATCCGCACTTACGAACGTGGTGTCGAGGATGAGACACTCGCTTGTGGCACAGGTGTCACGGCAGCAGCCATTGCCTCATTCTTGTTCCGTGCGCCGAGCGCCGGGGCAGCCGACATAAAAGTACACGCACGAGGTGGCGACCTGGCAGTACGGTTCAAAGCAAACAACGATGGCTCTTTTTCGGACGTATGGCTCTGCGGACCAGCCGAGCGCGTGTTCGAAGGCGAAATCCTACTGTGATTCGTCAAGATTTTCAAACGACCATGATTGATGCCCTTAATTTTAAACGTTTTGCGATTTCAATCGTGCTGAAAAGTTGACGAAACGAAACATCCGTAGCGCAAACATTCATTTCCAACATTTTGAAACAAAAACAACCCATCAATGGCGAAGCTTCTACTGTTTAGCCTCATCTTGCTCTCAAACGCGCTGCAAGCGCAAAACGACAGCTTGCCAGTACCTAAGCCGCAACGCATCGCAGCGACTCGGCAAGAGCTCCTCGCATCTTTCCTCAACAACGACCCCGCTGCCACCTCGCTCTGGCAAGACTCGCTCATGCGCTTGGAAGATAGTGTCCGCGTCGCGTTGGTGTGGGATGAACGCTGGCTTCTCTATTACTGGGAAGAAGCTTACGGCAACCTGTTCGACGAAGTGCCGCGCCTCGACGCGGCAACCCGGCGGCAGCTGGCACTCAAAATCCCGCCCCCGAAAGACAGCTTGTTCGAATGGCTGGATTATGTCCTCTATGAAAATCGTTTTCAAGTCTATGAAAACATCAGTCGAGGTTTTTTGACAGCGGAGGAGAAACAGTTTGCCCTTATTCTGTTTGACTATTTGCTTCGCTTGAATCAGGATGAGGTAGAGATTGGCGAATGGAACAAGCGCCTTGATGCTTTTTTGGCACTGCACCCCGATTCACCGTTCAAAAACTACATTCAATCAAATCTTTACACCCCGAAACCACAAGAAGACAAGCCCAAAAGCTCTCAGGTCAACAGAAATCAAGGATTTGGGATAGACTTTTTGTTCACAAGTGGTCGTTGGCGCGATGAGCTGGAACGAACCCTCCGCTCACCCTATGGCTTCGATATTGGCCTCAACTATTGGCTCAGGCGATGGAACTTTGGCTTGCGCTGCAATTTCAGTTGGCAAAAACTCAATCGCCCCATCTTCGAGGGCAACTTCGAGTGGCCGAAAAACGACCCCAGTACGCTCATCATGCCTGCGTTGGAAATAGGGTACGATGTTTTAAACAATAAGAAACTAAGGGTTTACCCCTCGGCCGTGGCGGGTCTCAGCATACTGAAGCCCCCCAGCCCCGACGAAGAGGAGGACGACCCGCTGCCAGACTACTACTCCAACTTTGTTTACACGAAAGGTTACCTCGGCGCAGCCCTCACCGCAGACATCAAACTGAAATACTTCAGCAGCTACGACGACAGGGTGCAGGACGCTTCTTACCTCAGCGCCCGCATCCGAATCGGCTATAATTGGTTGAATTGGGACAAGAAAAACGATGCCTTGCGCGGCGATATGTTTTACCTCGCATTAGGTGTCAATATCTTTGGCAACACCTTGTAGTTCAGCATGATTAAATCCAACTTTTCCCCCGCTCCATTCGACTGGCTTTCAGACCTCCAACCTGCTTTTGCCGCCCAAGCGTCGTGGCTTGACGGCTCCTACAATCGAGAGGCACTTTTTCACCTGATGTATAAATCAGAAGGTGCCTTTGCCATATCCTGCGGTGCCGGCTTGCTGGCCGAGCATATTCGACGATTCCGATTTTCGGCAGAGGTGATACAGCATCTCGGTCAAGTGACAGATGAACATGGCCGCTCGGTATTCCGGGAAAGCTTCTTGAACTATTTGCAGCGACTACGCCTACGGGTGCAGGTAAATATCGCGCCGGAAGGCGCCCTGCTGATGCCCGGAGAACCCATCTTGGTCGTGCAAGGCCCGTGGGCGCAAATCCAATTGATGGCTTCGGCTTTCCGACTGTTGCTATGGGAATCAACACATTGGGCAACTATGGCGGCCATGGCCAGATGGAAGCGCGGCGAATGGACGGAAGAGGACACCCCTTCTCCACCACCCTACCCTTTCAATCCAGAGGGCTGGAAAATTCGAGCGGCATACATCGGAGGGGCGTCGGCTGACGAAATCCTGAAAAACGTGCGCAAGCACATCCGAGAGACGCTGCCCGGAGAGGGCTTGATAAAAATCCAACACGAAACAGGCGAGCCAATGGTGCAGATTCGCCGACTGTTCAAGGGCAATCAGCCATTGGGCGACGTGTGGCTCACACAAAGTCAGGAGGAAGAAGCCAGCGTGAGCAAGACCAGTGTTCGTTTCATGGACGAAAACACGGGCCAACCGACCGAGCTCCGCATGAACCGCTTTCAGAACCTCTACCAGCCCGTGTTGGTGAAAGGCCATCCCGTGTTGCCCCCCCCGCGCCTCGCATACCTGCGTCAGCGGATGCTCAAGCAAACAGAGGCGTTTCACACGGTGAAACCGAAAAACTACCCGCATGGGTGGTATTTGTAGCGGTATTTGTAAAGGACTTGTGCGAACCGGGCGTTGAAATTAAGCGAACCCTGATAACCAGGCCTTATCCCAAGGCTTTCTTGTAAACAGCCAGACACCTTTCCCGTGCAAATGTGTGCTCCACCATAGGAGACGGATAGGCAGAAGTGCCGAACTCCGGCACCCATTTGCGGATGTATTTGTTTTCCGAATCGAACTTTTTGGCCTGCTCGGCGGGATTGAAAATGCGAAAATACGGCGCGGCATCAGTGCCGCAGCCCGCTGCCCATTGCCAACCGCCAGAATTGCTGGCAAGGTCGAAGTCGAGTAATTTTTGGGCAAAATACGCCTCACCAAGTCGCCAATCGAGCAATAGGTGTTTGGTCAAAAAACTGGCGACTATCATGCGCACACGATTGTGCATATAGCCTGTGACATTCAGCTCGCGCATACCCGCATCCACAATGGGATAACCCGTTTTGCCCTCCCGCCACTTTTCAAAATCTTCGGGCGAGTCTCGCCATTCCACACGCTCATATTTGAGTTGAAAGGGGCGATGGACGACGTGTGGGAAATGTGCCAAAATTTGGCTGTAAAAATCTCTCCAGACCAACTCGTTGAGATACGTCGCGTTGAGTTTTTGCGCATGGCGGGCTTTTTCCCGAATACTGATGGTGCCAAAACGGAAATGCACCCCCAATCGAGAGGTGCCATGTAGCGCGGGAAAGTTGCGCGTTTGGTCATACTGTTTGATAAGTCCTCGCGTCACCGTCGCGGGAGGGAAGGGTACTTTGGCTGGCTCAAAGCCCATTTCTTCCAGAGTGGGCATCGGGTGCGGCGATTTTTTTAGGAATTGGGCAAAATATGCGGCGTTGGGGTAAGAACTGAGATAAAACGAATTGCGCTCCTCTTCGCCATGTTCATTCGTGGTGAGCATCCACTTGGTTTGCAATTTCTCCAACCACCTTTTGCTATATGGAGTGAATACCGTGTAAGGCGTGCCATCCGATTTCAGTATCTCGTCTTTTTCAAAAATAACATGGTCTTTGAAGGTGTTGAACGCGACTTCGCGTTCGGCAAGCAAAGCCCTCACGGCGGCATCGCGCTCCAACGCATAAGGCTCGTAGTCGCGGTTGGTATATACCGCTTCAATATCGTGGTTGGCCAGCAGTTGCGACCATACGGTTTCTGGATGGCCGTAAAAAACCAAAAGGGTGCTGCCCAACCCTTCCAGTCTCTTTTTCAAACCTGACACGGCTTGGTGGATAAATTCCACGCGCGCATCTTTTCGAGGCAAATCATCAAGAATGTGACGGTCAAAAATGAAGACTGGCAACACGGGGTTCTTGCCTTTCAATGCGTGGTACAACCCCGCGTTATCATCAAGGCGCAGGTCGCGGCGAAACCAAAAGATAGAGATTGGCATAGTGGGCTGACAAGTTTGCGAGGCTCATTAACTGTGGCCGGATTTCAAATTGCTAAAAATTTGGGCAGGAGGTTGAAGGCTGATTCCATCTCCATTGAACCAAAAGCAAGTCTTTCAGCCCTCTACCTTCCGCCTTCCAACCTCAACCTAAGTATTTAGTCAAATTGATAATTTTGCTCACGAAACAAATTATGCCCCGCATGGTTTTTTATCCAACCCCCGCCAACCTCGCAAACCCGCCAATTATACCTTGAATCGCAAGGATTTGTCAGACGACCATGATTGATGTCCGTGATTTTGAACAAATTGCGCTTTTTGCCATGCCCAAAACCCGGCAGAGCGAAGTATACTTAACCCGCCAACCCATACGATGAGGGAATATCTGAACGAATTAGACCAATGGCTCGCCGGGGGCAAGCCATTCAGCGTTGCCACCGTCATCCACACTTGGGGCAGCGCGCCACGACCTGTAGGCACCACCATGTTTATCGGCGAAGCGTTGGAGATGCTCGGCTCTGTTTCAGGCGGTTGTGTGGAAGGAGTCGTGTTGCAGTCGTCAGAAGAAACGACTGCGGGAGCAGCGGGGCGATTGCTGAAATTTGGTGTCAGCGACGACGATGCTTGGTCGGTCGGGTTGACTTGCGGCGGCACTATCGAGATTTTTTTGGAAAAATTTCCCGGCTGCGACAATGCCGCTTTTTGGCAAACATTGCGTCAATGCCTGACCGAGAACAAGAGTTGCGTGTGGGCCACCCGCATTTCGGAAGGGCCAGCGGCGCATCATCTTTTGTTGACGGATGCCTCAAATATCACACACGAATCACCGCTCGATTTGCACGAACACGCGCATCGCGCTTGGCGCGAGCGCAAAAGCCAAACAGTGCAACAGGGCGACGAGCAGTGGTTTTTGCGGGTCTTCCCTCGCAAGCTTCAACTCTTCGTCATCGGGGCCGCGCATGCTTCGGCGGAACTGGTGCATCTCGCCCGATATTTTGATTTTGAGACCACTGTGATTGACCCGCGAGCGGCTTTTGCTCGCAACACCCACTTCCCGACCCCACCAGACCGCATCGTGGAGGAATATCCAGCAGAGGTGCTGCCCGATTATTCGCTTGATGAATACTCGTTTGCGGTAGTGATGGCACACGACCCCAAAATAGACGACCAAGCTTTGCATTTGCTGCTTCGTTCGCGTGCTGCCTACATTGGTGCCCTGTCCAGCAAAGCCTCCAATGAGCGCCGGCGCGAGCGATTGCTGGACGCGGGGTTTTCGGAAGATGAGTTTCGGCGCATACACGCGCCTGTCGGCCTGCCCATCAGGTCGCGCACCGCGAAAGAAATCGCGCTAAGCATCATGGCGCAAATAGTGGCTGTGAAAAATCAGCACCAGTAAAGCCTGTCACTCCACCATTGGCACGGCAGGCACCGTTGGCTTGAGCATCACGACTGTCCGGCGATTCTTTTGGCGCCCCTCAGCAGTGGCATTGGATGTGAGCGGATAGTATTCGCCTTTGCCGACTGGCGTGAGCTGGTTGGCATTCACATTGAAGTCGCGCACAAGGAGCCGCACGAGATTGGTGGCACGCCGCAGGCTCCAATCCCAAGTGTCGAGCAGGGTTTTGTCCTTTGGCAGGGCGTTGTCGGTGTGGCTGGCGACTTCTACAGACACCTCCGGGCGTTCCGTCAGGATTTGGGCCAAAGCGGACAACAACGCCTTGCCGGAGCTGCTGATTTCCTGACCGTTTTTCGCATCGAACAAAGTCTTGTCGGGCAAAGAAAGCAGCACAGCTTCTCCTTCCACCACCACGCTGACATCGGCTTGACCTGCATACTGTTTGGTTAGCTGTGCGCGAAGTTCTTCCAATGCCTTCTTGCGCTCCTGTTGTGCTTTTTGAACGCTTTCAAGCAAGGCGTTGCGCTTGGAAAGAGTGGCCCGCGTGGAGGCCAATTCGTTTTCGACAGCCGCTTTTTCGCTGGCTAATTTGCTCGACGATTCGCCCAATTTTTGGGTGCGGGCGGATAGCTCTGCGTTTAAGTCTTTGATTTCTTCTTCCTGATTGCCAATGGTGCGGTTGAGTTCGCCGAGCTGCTTTATCAGATTGGCATTTTCCTGCCTGCGCTCAAGCAATTCTTTTACCAGCACTTTTTCGCGGGCTTCCGCCGCGGCGCGTGTGGCGATTTCGGCTTGGTACACTTTGGGTTTCACACAGGCATGAAACGCAAACATCAAGAACAAGAAAAGTAAAAATCGGACTCTTGGCATAGGTATGTGAGTTTGTTGGACGGGCAAAGTTTTTGAAAAATTCTCAGCGACCCTCGGTGTCGGTGGTTTTTCTATTTTCGCCGTCAATTTTTGGCTTAATAGAATGAAAAACCTCCTGTCTTTGTTGCCGTTGCTCTTCGCCGCTTGCGGCTTGGACATCAACCTGTTGGAAGGGCAATGGCAGGCTATCGCTTTCTACGAAAACGGCCAAGATGCACCAGCGCCGCTCGATTCCATCGCTATTTCTTTTTGGGCCGACAGCCACTACGAATTTCGTACCATAGGTTTCTACCGCGAGGCGGGGCCGTTCAGGGTGGCAGACAGTTTTTTGTTTCTGACCGACACGACCGCCAAACAACCCAAAGAACGCGCTTTGAAAATCCTGTTTTTGTCAGCCGACACCCTAAAACTTCAAATGGAGAAGGCCGGACAAGGGCAAGTCCTTTTTTTGAAAAAAATTTAACTTTCTGACAATGAAAAAAGTATCAAGACGTGGTTTTATGAAAAACACATCCCTTGCCGCTGCCGCCGTCGCGGTTCCGCTACCCAATGAAGGCGGGAAAAAGAAGAACATATTCGTGCATCACGTTTTCTTTTGGCTGAAAAATCCGGGTAGCGAGGCCGACAAAAACAAGCTGGTGGAGGGGCTCGAAACGCTTGTGAAAATACCGGGCGTTCGCTTGGCTCACATTGGCACCCCTGCCTCTACCCACCGAAGCGTGATAGAACGTTCGTACGCTATTTCTTGGTTGCTTTTTTTCGACACGCTCGAAGCGGAGGAAGTTTATCAAAAGCATCCAGACCATTTGAAGTTCGTGGAGCAATACGCACACCTTTGGGAAAAGGTCATCGTGTACGACTCGGAGGGGAAAAAGCGATAAACCCGTTGATTTATCTCATTTTAGGCTGCCTGCGCTTGCCGCCGGGGCGAAATCCCTTGCCACCCATCATGGCCATCATGGAAGGACTCATGGCTTGGCCGGCCATTTTCAGTTGTTTTTCCACTTCCTTGATTTGCTCCTTGAGCATGGACTCGGTGACGTTTAGTTTTTTCACTTCGTTGAAGTGTGCTTGAGCCTGCTTCAAGTTGTTTTTGTTTGCATAAATCATCACCAGTTGAAGCAAGGCGGTCGCCCTTTCGTTTTCGGAGGGCAGGCCCGCGTCGAGCGATTTTTTCACCCACGCCTCCGCGGCATTGAAATCGCGGCGTTGCATGGCTAATGCGCCGTAGGTCATATAATAGACCCCTTTGTAGCCGACGAGCAATGTTTTTGGAAAGAAAGTAAGGCCGAGCCTTTTTTCTGCCTCATCGAGGCGTTGTTGAGCGATTAGCTGATTGGCGGAGAGGATGGTGCCGAGCATCAGGTAGCCAGCCAGCATGACGATGCCCAGCAAAAGAAACGGGAACCCATACCAGAATCCGTAAGCGGCCCACAAGATGGCACCGCCCAAAATGCCACCCACAATGAGGGCAAAACGAAGATAGATATTGATAGTAAACATGGTGTCGCTTAAAATTCGGGGGCAAAATTATGAAAGCCTGTCGGGGTTCTGTGTCTTTGCGCTGAAAAAGAAAATAGAACCGAGCCACCGCACCGTTGCCATATTATGCTGAAAGAGATATACCGTTTCCTCCATCCGCGTTTCAGAACCCTTTTTTTGGAATACCGTGTGGCGTTCAAACCGCGCTACGGACACGGCCGCCCGCCTCACCGCGAACTCTACGAAATCATCCAAGCCAATCGCGCTGAATATGTGGAGAACCTGCGCGCAATGCTGAGCTTCAAAGAAAATTTGCAGACCATCAAACCAATGGCACAAGAAAACAACCCAGACAACCCGGGTTGGAACAACGGCTTTTTGCCCGGCCTCGACATCGCGGGCATCTACACCATGCTCGCCAAATATCGGCCTGCACGTTATGTGGAAGTCGGCTCCGGGAACTCAACCAAAGTGGCTTTCAAGGCAAAAAAAGAACAAAACCTACCCACCGAAATCATCTCGATTGACCCATTCCCACGAGCGGAAATTGACCATCTGGCCAACAGCATCATTCGACAACCCTTTGAAAATGTTGATTTTGCACCTTTTTTGGCCGAGTTCAAAGCGGGCGACATATTGTTTATTGACAACTCGCACCGCATTTTGCCCAACTCCGATGCGATGGTGTTTTTTTTGGAAGTACTCCCGCGCTTGCCCCTGGGGGTGCTCGTTCACATCCACGACATCTATTTGCCTTACGACTACCCTCAGTTCATGTGCGATAGGTTCTATTCCGAACAGTATGGCTTGGCGATGTTCCTATTGGCCAACCCAAAGCGATACAAGACCATTTTGCCCAACTACTTCATCTCCGAGGATGAGACCTTGAGCGACATGGTGAAGCCACTCTGGGAACATCCCAACCTGAAAGATGTGGAGCGGCATGGAGGGTCGTATTGGATTGAGATTGGCTGATTTTCCATGTTCCTTCTCAATCCTTTCACGTCCTTCCAAAATCCCAATGCCCCTCACACTGCCACTGGCGCCTTTATCGCCGGCCACGGGTCGTAGTTCAACAACTCGAAATCCTCGTATCGGAAAGAAAAAATATCGCGGGTGGCCGGATTGAGCCGCATGGTCGGCAGGGGACGTGGCTCGCGGGAAAGCTGGAGGCCAACCTGCTCCAAATGGTTGACATAGAGGTGCGTGTCGCCACCCGTCCAGACAAAATCGCCCGGTTCGAAGCCGCAAACCTGAGCGAGCATCAGGGTCAAAAGCGCGTAGGAGGCGATATTGAACGGCACGCCGAGAAACACGTCGGCGCTGCGTTGGTAGAGTTGGCAACTCAACTTTTCGTCGGCTACATAAAATTGAAACAAGCAATGACACGGTGCCAGCGCCATGTCGGGAATGTCCGCCGGATTCCACGCCGACACGATGATGCGTCGGCTGTCGGGATTTTTTTTCAGCGTGTTCACGACTTCCGAAATCTGGTCAATTGTCCTGCCATCGGGAGCAGCCCATGAGCGCCACTGTTTTCCATACACGGGGCCAAGGTCGCCGTTGGCATCGGCCCACTCGTCCCAGATGCTCACGCCGTTTTCTTTCAAATACCGAATGTTGGTGTCGCCTTGCAAAAACCACAAGAGTTCGTGGATGACGCTTTTCAGATGCACTTTTTTGGTCGTCACGAGCGGGAAACCTTCGGCAAGGTTGAACCGCATCTGGTAGCCGAACACCGAAATGGTGCCAGTGCCAGTGCGGTCGGATTTTCGGGCGCCGTGCTGGAGAATGTGTCGGAGGAGGTCGTGGTAGGCTTGCATTTCTTTATCTGAAAAATTGGAGGGGCACGGAAGTTGTGCCGCTCGTCAAATTGAAAGGCGGCAACATCGGCAAATCCATCAACTCTTTCAAAGGTCCCAAGGTGTCGATTTGACTATTTCCAACTGTATACCCCGATTAAAGAGGATTTGAACCTGCCTTGCCAACGGGCAGGTTCAAATCCTCTTTAATCGGGGTATAAAAATCTGTATTTTTAAACACTTACAAAGGTAAGTCAAACTTATACCTTGATTCGTTAGAATTTGTCAGTTCGCCGTGATTGCTCTCCTGATTTCAGCGATTCTCGCTTTGTCGGGTTCTAAGGTGTCATCCCGGAAAAATGGAGGAGTGACATCTCAAGGACAGGCCGAGGTGTCACCTTTTTCGTTCCTCAAAAGATGACACCTCTCACAAACCGAGAATAGCTGTAGTTTGGGAAAAACGCCAAAAGTCAATAAAGCAACTTCACCACATTGGTGTCGCCCTCGTAGCAAGGCACATATACAGTCAACGCAAAGTGATGCAAAGTCTTTGCAGGTGGAGTCAGGGTGCAAATTATCTTGACGACAACCAAGCATAGCGACCGACACATCAGCCAAAGGGCGCAGAGAAGGGAACTCGAGCAAAATGTTTGTGAACACGGGCTTTTCCTCCTTGCACTACAAGAAAAGAAGCATGAACACAAGCGCGACAGCGATTGAGAAAAGATTTTTCATCTGAATTTTTTTGCAAAGAAAAAAAACCTTGAGCCGTTTAGTGTTAATTTTTAGGAGGTTCGCAAACTGGTTGCAAGAGAGGTGCAGCAAAAAAAGACAAAGTTGCCGAAGCCCTTATTGATTGGCCGTTTTGCTTTATTTTTGTGGAATTTTTTTGGACATGAAACAAGAGGATTTGCCGAAGCGAATCACCACCGACCCAAATGTTTGCGGTGGCAAACCATGCATCCGAGGAATGCGCATCTGCGTCTCCGACGTGCTGGATTTGTTGGCAAATGGCCTTTCGCCAAAAGAGGTTTTAGAAGTACCCCCTTATTAGGAAATGCCTGACATTCAAGCCGTCCATGCTTACGTCGCTCGCCGCTTTGAACATCCTGTACTTTCTGCCAATCGCGCCACAATTCCTGCAATCCGGCGATGAACTCGTTGAAATAAGTTAGACTTGCCTCATTTTTGCCCCCACAAAAACAATTCTATCAAAAAAACGTCTTTACCAACCTCACAACCAGAAAATCCGCGACCTACTAAGTATGCAATTCGTTTTTCCCGCGTTCCTCGCCGCCCTTGCCGTTTTAGCTGTTCCGATTATCATCCACCTTTTCTATTTCCGGCGATTCAAGAGAGTGTATTTCACCAATGTCCGTTTTTTGAAAGAGGTGAAGGAAGAGACAAGCAATCGCCAGAAACTGCGCAACCTGCTCGTGCTGCTCATGCGTTGCCTGGCCATTGCCGCGATGGTGTTGGCTTTTGCGCAGCCATTCATCCCCTTGTCAGCAGGCGTGAAAAAGGGAGAGCGAGCGATCAGCGTGTATGTGGACAACTCATTCAGCATGAATGCCTTGTCGAAAAACGCGCCGCTGCTCGAATTGGCCAAGCAACGCGCCCGCGACATCGTGAACGCATACGGCGTGGAAGACCGCTTTCAGGTGCTGACCAACGACTTTGAAGGACGCGACCAACGCCTCATCAGCAAGGAGGATGCGCTCGACCGAATTGAGGAAATCCGCACCAGCCCAGCATCGCGCGACATTTCAAAAGTGCTCATCCGCCAACAACAATGCCTCAACTCTGGCAAACAGGAAAACAAAACGGCTTACGTCGTCAGTGACTTTCAGGCCAACATCGCCGATGTCGCCGATTTCCGCGACACCTTGATAGAGGTCAATCTCGTGCCCATGCGGGCAGTGCAAGAGCGAAACGTATCGGTGGACAGTGTGTGGTTTGAAAGCCCGGTCCAAATCCTCAATCAACCCGCGAACCTGCTCGTAAAACTCAGCAATCGCAGCGAAGAAGAAGCGACCGAACTTCGGCTCAGCCTCCATCACGACGGCCAGTCGAAGCCCGTCGGCTCCCTCAATATCCCAGCGCGTGGCAGCAAAATTGACACAGTGAGTTTCAACATCCTGCGCTCCGGCTGGCATGAGGCCAAAATATCGGTGACGGACTACCCCATCCAATTCGACGACAACTACTATCTTGCCTTTCATGTCGCCGAGCGCATCAACGTGTTGTCCATCAATGGCCTGCAACCCAACAAGTATTTGGAAAACGCTTTTTTGGGCGCTCGATACTTTCTACTGAACAACGTCAGCGCGGGCGCCTTGGATTATTCCAAATTCTCCGATTACCAACTCATCGTGCTCAACGAGCTAGGTGTCGTGTCGTCAGGTTTGGCCAACGAATTGAAGAATTTTGTTCAGAACGGCGGCAATGTGTTGGTATTTCCAAGCCAGACTGCCGACCTCAATTCGTACAATGCCTTTCTCCAAAACTTCGACGCGGGCAATCTCGGCGCTTACGAACCCACACCCCGACAAGCCAGCGAAATCAACACGGAAGAATTCGTGTTCAAGGACGTGTTTCTGAACAAAGGCTCCAACCTGCGCCTGCCCATCACGCAAGGCAATTTCAAAATAGCCCCCGCTCGTGGCGAATACATTTTGACCTATCGCGATGGCTCCGCCATGCTGGCCAAATATCCGCAAGGAGAAGGGGCGCTCTACCTCAATGCCGCACCCCTCAACGAGCAGCTGAACGACCTCGTCCGCAACGGGGAAATTTTCGTGCCCATGCTGTTCAAAATGGCGATTGCTGGCGCCAAAGGCCGTCAAGTCGCCTACACCATCGGCAAAGACGAAGTGTTGGAATCGAAGCACCAAGTCTCCATAAGCGGCGAGAGCATATACAAACTGCAAAGAGTAGCGGAAAATGCCCCAACATCCGACCCAAATGTCGCGCTGGCAGCTACGGAAGAGTTCATTCCCGAACAACGCATCCTCGGTTCCAAAGTGCTGCTTACCCCCGGCACACAGATGCGCGATGCTGGCTGGTATCGGCTCCGTCTGCGTAGCGACAGCACACTTGCGGTGTTCGCGTTCAATTATGACAGAAAAGAAAGCGACCTCCGCTATTTGACCAATGAAAAACTCGCGGAGAACCTGCCTAAAAACATAAAATTGATTGCGGAAACCGCCGAAGCCAATTTTGGGCAAGTGGTGGACGAGCGCGAACGCGGCATCGTGCTGTGGCGCTGGTGCGTCATGTTTGCCCTGCTGTTTTTGGCGCTGGAAGTGTTGTTTTTGAGATTGTGGAAGGTGTAACTATGCTGGCTTGGAAAACACAGAGCATAACCTTTTTGTAAAAACTCAGTCAGCCTCCAAGCGCAGAGGAATCGGTTGACAGGCTTATTGGTTTTTGACAGGATTTACAGGATTTACAGGATTTTTGGCGGCTAAGCCACTTCATTGAACCTGTAAATCTTGTAAATCCTGTCAAAAATTCAATGTCTGCTGTCCTGCCTAAGTTTTTACACCTTTTTCACCCATCTGGGGCGATGCCATCACTGGTTTCGCCCTTCTTATTTTGGCAAAAACACCTACTTTCGCCCCATCTTAATCAACACGACCCAAACACCATCTCACAAGATTTTTTTCATTCGCACTCATTGCTCATCGCTCTACACCTATGGGAGATATACAACTCGACGACTGGAAACTTGAACAGGAAGAGTGGCTCGAAGCCATCGAGGAAGTCCTTGAAAATCAGGGCAAAGGCCGCACGGAAGAACTCTTTCAGCGCCTTCGTTACCTCATTGCCCGCAAGGGGGTGGCCAATGGCGGCCCTGCCTTGAACACACCCTACCTCAACACAATCGCGCCCGACGACCAACCCGAATATCCCGGCGACCTCGAGCTCGAACAACGCATCGAGAACGTCATCCGCTGGAATGCCCAAGCGATGGTGTTGCAAGCACAGGACAAAGACCTTGCATTGGGAGGCCACATTGCCACTTATGCGGCCTCTGCCACCATGACGGAGGTGCTGTTTCACCACTTCCTCCGCAAACGCTCGGCAGACTATGGCGGCGACCTCTTCATGTTTCAAGGCCACGCTTCGCCCGGCATCTATGCCCGCGCCGTGTGGGAAGGCCGCTTGCCCTTGCAGGCGATTGCCGATTTCCGGCAAGAGACAATTGGCGGCGTGTCGAGTTATCCCCACCCGCGCCGTATGCCCCAATTTTGGCAAGCACCCACCGTCAGCATGGGGCTTGGCCCCATGACGGCGCTTTATCAGGCGCGTTTTTACAAATACTTGGAAAACAGAGGATTGAAGCCTCAAAATGGCGGCAAAGTCTGGCATTTCATTGGCGACGGCGAGATTGACGAACCCGAAGTGTACGGAACCATCGGCCTTGCCAGCCGCGAGCATCTGGACAACGTGGTATTTGTGGTTCACTGCAATTTGCAACGCCTTGATGGCCCCGTGCGCGGCAACGGAAAAGTCATTCAAGAAGTGGAGCGCCATTTTTTTGGCGCGGGATGGGAAGTCATCAAAGTGATTTGGAGCAGCGATTGGGATGAATTGTTGGCAAAAGACGAGGAAGGCATCCTGCTCACGCGCTTCGAGCGCCTAGTGGATGGCCAATTTCAGGAAATGGCTTCTGCCAACGACGGCGCACTGACGCGCACAATGCTGATTGGCAGCGACGAACTGAGCGAGCAGATTAGTGCCCTGCTGTCCGACATCTCCGACGAGCAGCTGGCCAAAATGCGGCGCGGCGGTCATGATGCGGAAAAAATATACGCAGCCTACGACCGCGCCGTGAAATCCAACAAGCCTGTCGCCATCATCGTCAAAACCGTCAAAGGCTACGGCATGGGCAAAGCCGCCGAAGGCAAAAACAAGGCGCACCAAACCAAAGACCTCAGCGACGACAGCCGCGTGGAAACGAAAAACCGCTACGGCATCCCGCTCTCCGACGAGGAAGCAAAGGCTGCCAAGTTTTGGTATCCAGATGCCAATGCGCCAGAGACAAAATACCTGTTGGAACGCCGCAAGGCATTAGGCGGCTTTTTGCCGGAACGTTCCGAAACCTTTGAAAAATTCAACCTGCCGTCGCTCGATTTTTTTGAAAAACAACTGAAAGGCAGCGACTCCGGCAAAACATTTTCCACTACTGGCGCAATGGTGGACATCATGCTTCAGTTGGCTCGAAATCAGGAAGTTGGCAAATACATCGTGCCAATCGTGCCCGACGAGGCACAGACCTTCGGCATGGAGTCCCTGTTCAATTCTCTCCAAATCTGGAATCAAAAAGGCCAACTCTACACCCCGCTCGAAATCGGCATTTCGGTCATCAAATACAAAGAGTCCAAAACAGGGCAAGTGCTCCAAGAAGGCATCAACGAGGACGGCGCGACAGCCTCTTTCACCGCTGCTGGCACAGCCTACGCCTTGCATGGGTTGCCGATGGCACCTTTCTACATCTACTACTCCATGTTCGGCTTCCAGCGCGTGGGCGACATGGTGTGGGCGGCTGCCGACATGATGGCCAAAGGCTTTTTGCTCGGCGCCACCGCTGGCCGCACCACGCTCAATGGCGAGGGTTTGCAGCACGAAGACGGCCACTCGGTGCTGATCGCCCAGACGGTTCCCTCCGTCATTCCATACGACCCGGCATTTGCCTACGAACTGGCGGTCATCGTGCACGACGGCCTGCGGCGGATGTATGTGGAGAACGAGCATAAAATCTACTACATCACGCTCTACAACGAAAACCTCCTGATGCCGCCCATGCCAAAAGGGGTCGAGGAAGGCATCAAACGAGGGCTTTATCGTTACAAAAAATCTGATAAAAAACCCGCAAAAGATGGCGCAAAGGCACACCTCCTGGGTTCGGGCGTCATCATGGAACAGGTGCTCAAAGCCGCTGAAATCCTCGAAAGCGAAGGGGTCAGTACCGACGTGTGGAGCGCCACTTCATGGACAGAACTCTACCGCGATGCAGTCTCTTGCGACCGATGGAATATGCTGCACCCCGGCAAAGAAGAGAAAGTGCCGTACATCCAACAGGCTTTGAAAGGCGAACAAGGCGTGTTCGTCAGCGCCAATGACTGGATTAAACTCACAGCAGGCCAACTCGCCCCCTGGATGCCACAGGATTTCACCGCGCTCGGCACCGACGGCTTCGGCCTTTCCGATAGCCGTGAGAACCTGCGCGACTATTTTGAGATTTCACCTAAATACATCGCCTTCGCAGCAGTTCGCCTTTTGCAAAAACAAGGCAAGGTGACGGAAAAAGCCGTGCTGGAATTCATGAAAAAATACGGCGTGGAGAGCGAGAAAGTGGAGCCGATGTCAGTCTAATTTTTTGAAAAATCCTGAATCGGCGCACACTAACTTTGCAGCTTGTTTTCACCACTTTCAATTTTTTAAAATGACCATCAGAATCGTATCCGCCATCATCGCAATCACCCTTGCGTTTGCTTCGTGCAAAAACGACTCCCCCAAACAAGAGACAACACCTCCGGCTGATGCCGCTCCTACGGGCAATGCTATCGCTACCGAAGATGCTACACAAATTGCACTTCCAGAAAGCAATATGCCCACCTTGTCCGCTCCCGGCTCGGCAGTTGCGACGCAACAACCTGCACCCGCCACTGGCGGCAGCGGTGCCGCGCCAAAGACAAACCCGCCTCACGGACAACCGGGTCATGTGTGCGGAGTGCCTGTTGGGTCCCCGTTGGACGGCTCGGCCGCTGCCAAGCCAGCAGCTACCCAGCCCGCGTCCACGCCCCCACCTGCTCCCACACCGCAACCCGCCGCGAACGTAACCGTCGAGCCGGGCACCAACCCGCCCCACGGCCAACCGGGTCATGTGTGTGGCACACCCGTCGGAGCACCTTTGCCCAAGCAGTAAAAGAACATCGTGCCCATGGCTCGTGCTTCCAACCACCGGTTGGGAGCACGAGCCTTTCCCACTTAGCGCCCTTTCATGTCTTCGTTCAACTGCCGATAATTGATTTTCCCACCGTTGACTTTTAGGTGCGCCACAATGATGAGCGCCCGCTCAATGCGCTTTTCCGAGGCTTTCACTTGGCCAACGATGTAGAGGAGGGTGCGTATTTTGCCGGGAGTGAGCGCGTGAAACAAGCGGTTGCCCTCCTCATCCTGCGCCAGCACCTCTGCCAATTCCTCTGGCATGGGCAAACCATACTCACTTTCGTCTTTGCGAAGACCGACGCGCACCATCGAGCCGGGGTGCAGCCCCAATTTATCGCGGGTCTTTTTGTTGACCATTATCAAAAAAGAACCATCTCCCCTAGGCAACAACGCGCACTGATACTCCATTTTTTCATTCAACACGCACACGACACGGCGGTCATCCCCCTGAATGAGTGCTCCTGCCACCGCATCGGGCACGACAAAATGAAAGCCCCACAAGTTGTTGCCAGAGGCTTCCAAAACAGATTGAAATTGATAGGTCTCGTCAGTATTCATAAGTGCAATGTGGTAGTCCGTGAATGTGGAGGTTCGGGGCAATTTTTACTGAAATTCAACCACAAATTCGGCAGCACGCGCCCCCTCTTGCTCCACCACGCATTGCTCAGGCATGGGCAACATCTCGGTCACGAGCAAAGACCCGCGTTGATTTCGGAGCATTTTTGCAAACAGCTGCATGGACAAAGGACTATTCACATCAAAGTATTGGGGCTTCCCATGTGACAATCGGCCAAAGAATCTTTGAGGCACTTCCATGTCTGACAGTTCTTTCCGAACCAGCCGAAAAAAACGCGACTCGCGCTGCTCAAAACGCCACCGTTCCAATAGCACGTCTTCTATGTTCCACATTTTTCGCGCTACAAACAAAGAGCCATGCGCCACCCGCTCCGCAACGCGCCAACCTGCCCCACCTTCCGCCCAACGACGATGAGCCAGCAGCCGTTCCAGTGATATTTGCGGCATCCCCAAGTGCCACAGCACCTGCATGGCGGGCGGGCGGGTTTCTGGGGCCTCAAGGCCGAGGTCAGAAAAAACAATGGGCTTATTGGATTCACGGTCAATCAATTGCAAGCAACCTGCCTCCCATCGCACCTCCAAATTGCCAAGCAACACCATCCGACCGTCGCGTATTGGATTTGTTCGCCCATCGGGAACAGCAAGAGCGTTGTGAAACAAAGCTGGTTGAAAATTAGCGTTCGACCACCCCTGCCACGGGAAGGCTACTGTCAGCACCTCTTCATCGAAGCCCGCCCCTTTGGCTCCACCCACGTTCCAATGCTGCAGCTGCGATGTTGCCTCCGCCGGGAAAAGATGCAACCAGCGAGCGAACATTTTGCCTCCCCCCGCAAAAAGCGCGTTCACAACAGCGGAAAAGTCCCCTGAGTCATTGCGAAAGACTTGCAAAAGCGCCCCCATTTTACCCACAAAATCCTGAGCGCACCGCTCCGCTCGATTTTCCGATGTCGCTGTGTTCGACGCAAAAAACCGTTCGCAAAAATCAAGGAACCCGACACACTGCCCATCTGCCATATTGCGCTGGGCAAACGCGACAAGTCTCGCACGGAAGGGCGACAACACTGATGCCTTGTTCGCTTGCCAGTAGGTTGTCAAGTCTTTTGCGAGTGTTTCCATCACCTCCAAGGGGACATTGGACTCCACCGATTGAGTCACATCCTCGAAAAAAATTTGCTCGGGTGGAATGGCAGGGAATGAGCCGCCATATTTTTCAAAAAAAACGCTCGCCATCACAAGTGTCTCATGCTGCATGACCCGCGCATCCTCTAGCGGCTGGTGAGGCAAGCTGCGGGCCGCCACACGCATCCACTGCAAAAACGCCGCGGCATCCACGAGCAAAGGCGTGTGGGCGGGCAAAAAGCCGAGAAAGTTGTAGAGAGCACCACACCATGCAGGTGACAACCCTTTTTCGGGCAACTCCCACTCCAAGAGCCCATAATCTATCAGGTCAGAAACCCTTGTTGCCACTTGAGCACGCGCAGCGTCCACCTTTCCCTCCAATCGTGAGAGAAGATCCGAATAAGGCATTTTTCCGCCCTGTTCCAACAGCCATTCCACGATAAGGCCTGCTATCGGGTCGCCTTCCAACTTTTGAAAAGACTCCTGTTCGCCATCAAAATAAAGCCAAGTCCAGCGAGTGTTCGTGGCCATTCGAACGATGCTTGGATTCAGTGCAAGTTGGAGGGATTCATAAAAAGCCGGTTCGCGCAGCAACATCTCGTAGAGCGCAGGCAGTATCGCAACATTGGGCGTAGCCTGTGCTTTGCCAAAAGTCACTGCGGCTTGCGGGCCGTGTTGCCACAGCGCCACTGTCGTGAATCGGCTCAAGGGCGAGGTTTTGACCACGGCGCGGGTTAAGTATTGATAGAGCGAAAGCGCCGTCTGCCGGGATTTTTTATTCAAGCGGTCGAGCGGGCATTGCGAAAATTCTGGCAAACAGTGGAGCAAATCGTGACTGGCAAAAAGCAAGGCGCGACGCAGGTTTTCCTCATTGGCTGCCTCCTGCATCAAGCGATAATTGTCTTTCAAAACCTGTTCATATCGCTGGTCGAAAGCGTCAAGCGCCTTCGCTTTTTCTTCCCAACGAAGCAGATTTTCAAGGAGTTGAGCGATGGCTGGCTCATGCTGGTTTTCAATAAGCAGTTGAAAAAAGGCCGCGCTCGGCGTTTTCTTTTTTGCAAAAAAATCTCGTCGCGCATTGTAAACGGCCGTGCGGATAGTGGATGTATCAAGCGCGTGAAGGGCTGCGTCGAAACACTCCCGCACACGCTCGGCCACCCAATCATCCGCCGCCTCTTCTGATGGCCATTTGGCAGAAATTGCTTCGAGCCATCGCAAAGGCAACCCTGCGACCCGGATAAGCACCAATGGGGAAAGCGAAATGGAATGATGGCTGGCCATTCAAATGGGTCTTTTTGGTTGTTCAAGGTCATCAGCCGCGCAATTTCAACACTTCCCCCGATTTTATGGAAAAAATCTCATTGCTCACGGCACTTATCGTCTTGGCATTTTCATTGAATGCCCAACAAGAAAACGAATCGTCGTTTTTCTGGGGGATGATGGCAGGATATGAGCACCAATTGCTCGGCATCGAGACTTTGCCCAATAGCGAGCCTGACCGGATGTGGGCAGAGTCGAAAGGGCCTGCACATGGCGCAAGCCTCGGTGCTTTTTGCTCGTGGCGGTTCAGACAAGGTTTGGCCATCCGAACATCCTTGTCTGTCGCCACGATGCGCAACGGGGTTCATTTCCATCCGCAAGGCTTGCAGTATTTTCGTTTCACCGACGCGGAGTTGCCCTTGCATTTCGTGCTAACCAATCCTGCAAAGAAAAGCGCACCCTTGCACGGTTCGCTGTTGTTGGGTGCGCGGCTGGGGTGGAATTTTGCTCGTCAAAATATTGAAAACCTAAGGCTTCTGAACGAAAGAGTCGGTCTTGACGTGGGGCTTGGGGTGGAAATAAAATCAAAGAGCTGGCGATTGCAGCCAGAGTTCGTCTATTCGCACTGCGTCAACAATCTGCACAACGTGACCAACGCAAAGTACGATTGGATGACTGGGCGTGTGGTGCGCGACCGATTGTCGCTGCGCGTGTTGGTGTGGAGAGAGTGAGTCAAGTCTGTTCGGCTTGGGCAGCCATGAACTTCGCGGCACCGTCCAATTCGTCGTAGAATGCTTGCCCGTACTTGCGTATGATGGCATCCTTCACAAACTGATATACCGGCATTTGCTCCTTTTGGCCCAACTCGCAGGCGGCGCTACAAATATGCCACTCATCGTAGTTGAGCGCCTCGAATCCCGCCACCTCGTTCTTTGCAACCCTCACTGGGTAGAGGTGGCAAGAAATCGGCTTCTGAAAATCAACGGCACCTGCTTTCCATGCCCGCTCTATTCCGCATTGGGCGATGCCCGTCGCGTCAAGCGTCATGTAGGCGCAAGGGCCATTGTCCACCAAGGAGGTAGCCCACTCTCCCGTTTCTTGCACCCGAACGTATTTGCCTTGCGCCTCAATGGCTGCAATGCCTGCCGGGCTTAGGAATGCTTTTATTTTTTCAAAAATAGCCTCCAAGACAGGCAACTCGCTCTCTTCCAACGGTGCGCCATAGTCGCCCTCCCAACAGCAAGCGCCTTTGCAAGCGGTTAGGTTGCAGATGAATTGTTGCTCCACCAAGTCGTCGGACACGAGTTTGTCTTGAACAATAATCATTTGTCGGTCAGTTTTTTCAACAATTCCTGCATTCGCTTTCGCTCTTCCCGCTTCTGGACGGTGACGGGCGGCGCGGCGCGTTCGGCACAGTCGGCCAAGGCGCAACGCTCGCAAGTGACGTTCACGGTGGCGCGAGAGATGGCGGGGTCGTCCCAGAATCGGATGGTCTGCTTGGCGTGGTCGTCGAGCAATACGCCGATGGTGACGCTCACATTGCGGCCTTTGGTCGGGTAGCCGGGTTTTGCGACAGCGATACAGAGGTATTCCTCGCCTGTGTCGAGAAAGGCCGCACGCTGCACGCCACTCAAAAACCGCTCGCCTCCCCCTTGTGCCTGCTGCTGTTGCAAATCACGCAGCAAAGTGACTGAAAGCCAGCGACGGCAATAGTGCTCATTAAGCCCGGAGGCATGAGGTTGGTGGCGGCGATTGAGGTGCAGTTCCTTGTCAATGTCAAACATATTACGGTCGAGGTCGTGAATGAAGCGGAGGAAAAACACCTTGTCGAGGTGAAAATCGTGGGTAAGCACATTGAATCGCTGGAACAAGACTTCAGGGCTGGCCTGATACTTCGCCATCATGTCGAGAAGCGCCGCGCCGTCCCATTTTTCTTGCGCAAAAAAATTACCGATGTCGCGCACGAAAGCATGGCGGTTGACCAGAATAGCCACCGCGAAGTAAGCCGCCTTGTAGTTGTTCAGGGTTTCTTCAAAAGAATTGACCCGTAGAAAGTTCGACGCGAGGGGTCGTTCTTTGAGGTTGAGCACGTTGAAGCCCAATTCCTTGGCCAATTGAAATGCTCGTTGTCGCTCATTGAGGCGGCTATTGAGCAGCAAGCGTCTTTTGTGCGGGTTGAACACCGAGCGCAGGCTGTGCAGCTCTGGATATTTTTCAAGCCCGCGCTCGTCTATTTGATAGCCAAATTGCTCGCGCAGCAGGCTTGCCAATAGCGAGGAAGGCACTCCGCCGTTTTCCGGCAAATTGTATTTCTGAACAAACATATCGGCAGCCCCTTCTATCTCCTCGAAATAGTTGCTACGCAACTCTTGATACGCACGCAATGCTGCGAAGAAAAAGTTCTCGTCGCGCAGTGAATAGTTGCGGGCAATTTCGAGCAGTGCAGAAATGAAGGCGTTCACCCTGTCGGGCGCACGGGCGATGATTTCGACCACCTGTTGCACCTCTATGCCGAAAAGGTCGAGCGGAAGTTCGTTGAGAAAATTGCTTTTGAGCAAGTCGCCGAGCGGTGCGTATTGCTTGGTCAACTCGGATGAGGTCAAAAACGCGGGTGTGACGCCCAACGCCTTGGCCAAACGGCGCTGGTTTTCGGGTTGCGGATATTTTTTACCCTTCTCGATTTCGTTCAGATACGAAACCGAGATGCCCGTCTGGCGGCTCAACTCTTCAAAATTCCAGCCTCGTTCCTGCCGGAACTGCCTGATTTTCAGGCCGAAGATGATGCGTTGGTATTGAGTGGTGGCCATTTGCGGAGCAAAAGTAGGAAGTTCGGGGTTCGTTGCTTCCTGTCCGTTGTTTGTTCTGTGTTTTTTTGAAAAAGGAAGTCCGTGGCTTATCGTTTTTTCTACTTTTGGCGCAAAAAATTGATTCTCCGAAACGAACAACTTTCACCGAACAACGAACGAAAAAATGCGCCAGCAAATCGTAGCCGGAAACTGGAAAATGAACAAGACCCTTGACGAAGGGCTGGAATTGACCAAAAACATCCTCGAAAAAGTAGAAAAGCCCAAAGGCTTGGTGGTGGTGGCACCACCGCTCACGCACTTGCGCGACGTGGGCAAAATGCTAAAGGTCAGAAAGCACTTCCACCTTGCGGCGCAAAACTGCCATCACGAGGAGAAAGGCGCTTTTACCGGTGAGGTGTCGGCGGACATGGTTGCCTCGGCGGGCGCGGAGTTTGTCATCATCGGCCACTCCGAACGTCGCCAATACTTCAAGGAAAAAAACGACGTGCTGGCACAAAAAGTCAATATTGTGTTGGCGCGAGGAATGCGCCCCATTTTTTGCTGTGGCGAGCCGCTTCACATCCGGGAAGTGGACACGCACGTTGGCTATGTGGCCAAACAGTTGAAAGCAAGCCTGTTTCACCTCCGCGAAGAGGATTTCAGGAAAGTGGTCATCGCCTACGAACCCATCTGGGCCATCGGCACGGGCCGCACGGCCACGAGCGAACAGGCCCAAGAGATGCATTATGCGATTCGGGTGTTGGTGGCAAAAAAATACGGGAAAGCCATCGCCAACGACACAACCATTCTCTATGGCGGCTCTTGCAACGCGCAAAACGCGCCCGAACTTTTTGCCCAGCCCGATGTGGACGGCGGACTCATCGGCGGCGCATCGCTGAAAGCAGATGATTTTGCGGCCATCGTGGCGGCGCTCAAATAACGATGGGCAGGCTCCGACATGACTGTCGTGTTACATTGCTTGCACCCTCAAATGCAGCGACAGACTTACCCCCCCTTCATGCTCAACGCCACCCGTTTCCGCGCAAAATCTACCTCCACCACGCGCACTGTCACTTGCTGGCCGAGTGAAACGACCTCCATCGGGTCGCGCACAAACTTGTCGGCCAATTGCGAGACATGGACAAGGCCGCTGTCTTTCAAACCAATATCCACGAACGCGCCGAAGTTGGTGATGTTGGTCACGATGCCGGGCAGCACCATGCCGGGATGCAAGTCTTCGAGCGAGTGAATATTGGCAAACTCGAAGGGTTTGGCCGCGCCGCGCGGGTCGAGGCCAGGTTTTTCGAGTTCTTTCAGGATGTCTTGAAGTGTTGGCAAACCCACGTCGCCACGAACGTATTTTTTCAAATCAATTTTCGCCCGCAGAGATTTATCTTGTGCTAAATCAACGACTTTGCAGCCCAAGTCGGCGGCCATCTCTTCCACGAGCGCGTAGCGTTCGGGGTGAACAGCCGTGTTGTCCAAAGGGTTTGCGGCTTCGCGGATTCGGAGAAACCCCGCGCATTGTTCGAAGGCTTTGTCGCCAAGGCGGGGGACTTTTTTGAGGTCGCTGCGTTTTTTGAACGCGCCGTTTTCTGCCCGGTAGTTCACGATGTTTTGCGCCAGCACGGGGCCGAGGCCGGAGACGTAGGTGAGTAGGTGTTTGCTTGCCGTGTTGAGGTTGATGCCGACGGCGTTCACGCAGCTTTCCACCGTGCGGTCGAGGCTTTCTTTGAGTTGGGTCTGGTGCACATCGTGCTGGTACTGCCCTACCCCGATGCTTTTCGGGTCAATTTTCACCAACTCCGCCAACGGGTCGAGCAGCCGTCGCCCGATGCTGACTGCGCCGCGCACCGTCACGTCATGGGTCGGAAATTCCTCTCGGGCGATTTCCGAAGCCGAATAAATCGAAGCCCCCGCCTCGTTCACCTGAAAAATCTCGATGGGGCGTTGGAATTTGATTTTCCGCAAAAAATCCATCGTTTCGCGTCCGGCAGTGCCGTTGCCGACCGAGATGGCCTCGATGCCGAATCTTTCTATCAAATGCTCGATTTCTGATTGGCTTTCAAATACTTGTCGCTGCGGTTCGTGCGGGTAAATGGTCGAGTTATGAAGCAAATTGCCGCTCGCGTCGAGACAAACGACCTTGCAGCCCGTGCGGAAACCGGGGTCAATGCCCAGCACCCTTTTCTCCCCTAACGGAGCCGACAGAAGCAATTGGCGCAGGTTTTCGGCAAAAACACGGATGGCCTCCGCGTCGGCTTTTTCCTTGCTCGAATTGCGAAATTCTGTTTCGATAGAGGGTTGCAACAGCCGTTTGTAACTGTCCTTGACGGCAGTCCGTACCTGTGCCGCCGACTCGCCGTACCCAATCACATACATTTCATCCAGACTCTGCACGGCGCGTTCCTCCTCCGGCGCGATGGAGACCCGCAAAAAACCTTCTTCCTCGCCCCGACGCATGGCGAGCAAGCGGTGCGAGGGGCAGGATTTGAGCGGCTCGCCCCACTCAAAGTAGTCGCGGTACTTCGCCCCCTCTGTTTCCTTGCCCTTCACGAGTCGGGAGGCGATGACCGCGCCTTTTTGAAAATGCCGCCGCACCTTGTCGCGGGCTTTGATGTCCTCGCTCACCCACTCGGCGATGATGTCGCGTGCCCCTTGCAGCGCGTCTTCCACCGTCGGCACTTGTTCGGTAATATATTGAGCAGCAATGGTTTCCACTTCCTTGTCTTTTTGCGCGAAAATTCTTTTCGCCAACGGCTCCAAACCTTTTTCGATGGCGACGGATGCGCGGGTTTTGCGCTTGGGGCGGTAAGGCAGGTACAGGTCTTCCAACTCGGTCATTGTCGCCGCTCCCTCGATAGCCTTTCGGAGTTCGGGTGTCAGTTTCCCCTGCTCTTCGATGCTTTGCAGGATGGCCTCGCGGCGTTTGTCGAGTTCCTGCATTTTTTTCCATGTGTCTTGGATGTCGGCGATTTGCACCTCGTCGAGTTCGCCAGTTGCTTCTTTGCGGTAGCGAGCGATAAAAGGAATCGTGGCGCCGCCTTCGAGCAGTTCGATGACGGCTTCCACCCGGCGGGCGGAAATATTGAGGAGGGGGGCTATGCGGGGAGCGTAGGACATCGTGGTTGTTCGTTGTTTGTTGGTGGTTGTTGTTGGGGGGGGCAAATTTCTGTTTTCGGGGAAAAACAGGGGGCAGTTGAGCGGAAAAGTTATTCACAGTATTTCCGCAGCGGATAAAATTCTTGCTCGAACATTTTACGACCAACTTTGCACCAACTCAATCCGCTGGCATTTCAAAACCTCCTTTTTAGGATGTAGGGAAAACTCGAAAGCCCCATCGTGCTCGGGTGCATTTCAAATTGTCGCTCTTGTACGCCGGAATGCTGTTCCGGCAATATCGGAACAGCGTTCCGATTTACTTGCGACAATTTAAAACAACAGTTGAAACACACTCAGTCCAATTGTGCTACAATGCGCCGAATCTCTTCCTCGTCGCTCGCCCAATAGTCTCCCTCCAAACCCGGTATTGCGACATCGCCCTTTATCCGTTTTTTTCCGGTGAAGTGAAATTCCTGCGCCCCCGTTGTCTCTGCGACGCTCCTGATATTTTGGGCAGTGATGCCAGCGCCCGGCATGATGCTGATGCGCCCCGCTGCTTGTTGCACCAAGCGTTGTAATGTGAAACGCCCTTCGTAGGCAGAGGCCGCTTGGCCAGAGCTCAATACCCGGTGAAAGCCAAGGGAGACGAGGTGTTCCAAGGCCGTCGAAGGGGCGGCTGTGAAATCGAAAGCACGATGGCAGACAATCTCTATATCGCCGGCCATTTTTTTCATGGCCTCCATTTTGGGCAAATCCAACTGCCGGTCGGCAGTCAGTGCGCCCACGACCACTCCATGCACACCAGCTTCGCGGCAAAATCGAATATCGTCGAGCATGATGTCCAATTCATAATCCGAATAGTGGAAATGCCCCTCTCGCGGGCGGATGAGCACATTGACAGGGATGTTGAGCTGATGCACCGCGGCTCGAATGAGGCCGTGTGAAGGTGTGAGGCCGCCGATGTCGAGTGCGACACAGAGTTCGATGCGATGTCCTCCGGCGCGTTCGGCGGCGATGGCTGATTGGATGTTGACGGTGCAGATTTCAAATTGCATGGGCGGAGCGAGTTGGCGAACACGTTGCCCACCAAAGGTCGCAGTAATTTCAAAAACTGTTGTACTTTCAACCCGCAACATCTTCTTAGCACCAATATGCTCCCACTTCGACTACTCACTTTACTTCTTTTTTTTGCCTTGGCAATGAATGGATTGCGCGGACAAGACCTGCACTACTCGCAATTCTACCACAACCCGCTCCACCTTAGCCCCGCACTGACCGGCATCTTTCGCGGCGACCTCAGGGCAGCCGCTTCTTACCGCAGCCAATGGAAAAGTGTGCCTGTTTCTTACCAAACCTTTGCTGGCACTGTGGACTGGAAAACACTTAAACGCGACGCAAACCTTCTTTCTGTCGGTCTTCAAATTCAGCACGACGGGGCAGGCGACGCAAGCCTGACATGGACACAAGTGGGCGCGACGGCAAGCGTAGCCCATGCTTTGGGCGAGCGGCAAGCCCTATCGGCAGGCGTGGGATTGGCTGTGGCCCAGCGCTCCTTCGACATTTCCAAACTGACTTTCAAAAACCAATGGGCAGGGGACCAGTTCTCCTCCTCCCTTCCAACAGGCGAGGATTTTGGCAAAAACTCTGGCTTCGCCCCTACCCTATCGGCTGGCCTCAACTGGCACTACGAACCCGCACAATCGCGCACTCGCCTCGACATCGGGGCAGGTGCCTTTCACCTCAATACGCCTAAGGTGAATTTCCGCGACGATACCGACCAACGGTTGCCCATGCGCCTCGCGTTGATGTTCAGCGGTGCCATGCAAACAGGTGAATTCACCGATGTGGTTGTCTTTGGCGCAACCCAACAAATGGGCAAAGCGCGTGAGATACTCGCAGGCGCGGGTGTGCGCAGGGCGGTATCGGAAGATGTGGCGGTACAATTCACGCTCGGCACGCGCGTGGGCGATGCCATCATTCCTGCCTTTCAGGTAGATTGGCTCAATTGGACGGCGGGGCTGAGCTACGATTTGAATACTTCCGATTTTGATGTGGCCACTCGTGGTCGCGGCGGCATCGAAATCGCCGTTGTGTATCGCACCTTGCCCGTGCCGCCAGTAAAAACCTTCAAATCTTGTCCTATTTTTTGAACCATTTCATTTTGTTAAAATTCGTCATTTCTTTGCTGCCATGCCATCCTCACAGACTGAAACCCATTTATCGTTCGTTCAAACTTCCGACCATCAAAAAATCCCGAATCCGATAACGTAATCCATATTTTATGAAGTCCACATCCAGCCTTCTCCTCCCAATCTTCTGTCTTTTCCTTTCTTTTCCCACTATTTTTGGGCAGTCACTTCGCTCTTACGAACGCGCCGGCGACGATGCCGTCAAGAAAAAAGATTATGGCGCGGCGGTGCAACACTATGCGACTGTTCTCAAGCGCGACCAAGACAACATTTCCGTTTTATGGAAATACGCCGAAAGTGCGCGTTTGTATTTTGCCTATGCCGAAGCGGACAAGTCGTACCAAAAAATTGCTGCCTCCAAACGCCCCAACAAGGATTTCCCGCTGCTCAATTTTCGCTTGGGCGAGGTCAAAAAAAGTCAGGGCAAGTATGACGCAGCGATTGATTATTTTGAAAAATTCCTGAAAGAAAGACCCATCAAAGCAGGGCCTGAATTTTTTGAAAAAGCCCTCGACGAGATTGAGGTGTGTCGCGCTGCCAAGGTAATGATGGCGGAAAGCCAGCAAGTGGAAGTGAAAAACTTAGGAAGGGGCATCAATAGCCCTTACAGCGATTTTGCGCCCGTCGTGATGGGCGACACCTTGTTTTTTTCATCCTATCGTTTCGACAAAAAAGGCGACCGGAGCCAACCCAAATCAAAACTGACGAGGGTCATGATTTCCTCCAAGGGCGGCCGCGCCCGCGAACCGGGCAGGGGATTCCCGACTACCGACACCGCTCACATCGCGCACACGGCTTTTTCGCCAGATGGCCACTATATGGTGTTCAGCGCCTGCAAGAACCTGAACGCTTACGACATTCGTTGCGAGTTGTGGCTCACAGTGGTGGACCGCCGCAACCGTTGGCTGCCCGCCATTCGTCTGCCCGAGCCCATCAACCTGCCGGGCTACACCGCCACCCAGCCCAACATCGGTTATGATGAGTATTATCAAGGCCCAGTGTTGTGGTTTGCGAGCGACCGACCCGGCGGCAAGGGCAACCTCGATTTGTGGTATGTGCCGCTTGATACGGTTTTTTTCTGCCCTTGCGCTTTGCCTTTGCCGGGCAAAACCATCACGCGGCTACCTCGATTCCAAGAGCCGCTCAACGCATCCGCGTTGAACACGCCCGAAAACGATGGGATGCCTTTCTTCTTCGCGCCAACCCAACAACTTTACTTCAGTTCAGAGGGTTGGCCGGGCTTAGGCGGCTGGGACGTTTTTTCGGCGCAAAAAGAGAAAACCGATTTCTCAAAACCCACAAATGCGGGGCCGGGTGTGAACACGAGTTACAACGATGTGTATTTTTTCCTGAAAGAGGACGGACAACACGGTTATCTCAGCAGTAATCGCCCGGGGGCGCTTTATCTTGATGAGGTGAACAAGGCTTGCTGCAATGACTTGTGGTCGTTCAAGTTGCCCAAACCAGTGACACCGCCCAACTTGGCCGCCACCGATTCCGTTCCGACCATCTCTGCCAAATCGCCACCTGTGGAAACAGAAACACTTCCGCAGCTGCCCCAAGCGCCTCAATTACAGGATTTTGTGGGTTTGCCGCTCTATTTTGACAATGACGAGCCAGACAAGCGCACCCGACGCACCACTACGCAAAAAACGTATGAGGAAACCGTGCAGTCCTATCTGGAACGCCAACGTGAATACCGCGACCGTTTTTCTGCCGGCCTCCCGCCTCTGAGGGCTGATGAAGCGGAGAGCATGATTGATGCCTTTTTTGAAAACGAAGTGCGACGCGGGCACGACCGCTTGGGGCAGCTTTGCGATGTGTTGCTCGCCCGTTTGCAAAAAGGAGAATCCATCGAGGTCATGATAAAAGGCTACACCAGCCCCCGGGCGCGGACCGAGTACAACCTGAATCTGGGCAAACGGCGGGTCAGCAGCGTGAAAAATCATTTTGCTGCTTTTTCGGATGGCGTTTTTGGGCCTTTTCTGCGTTCGGGGCAGTTGAAAATCACCGAAGTGAGTTTTGGCGAAACTACCGCTCGCTCCGACATCAGCGACGACCTCGCCGATGAGCGAAACTCGATATATCACCCGGACGCTTCGCGGGAGAGGAGAGTGGAGATTGTAGAGATTCGGGAACGCTGAAAAACAAGCGTAGCGACGCGGCAAAAAATTTGTGACAAAAAAAATTTTTGCCGTTTCAAATGCCATTCGTTTAAATTTGCCGCAAGCAGAAACTGGGCTTTCACCGCATAGCCTTGATTATCAGAACCAAATTACACCCAGACATTGAGTAAAAAACGCGTTGTCAAAGACTACGATGCCCTCCCTGAAGACATCGTTCGTCTCGTAAAAATGAAGTACCCCACCGGGTACGCCAACCATCTTGTCTCCTACAATGACAAGGAAGGCAAAAAAGTCTCCGCATTACCATTTGAAACGGACGACACTTATTATCTCATTCGCATGACCGTCCTCGAAGCCAAACGCATTGTGAAGGAAGATGAAGATTTTGACGAAGAAGGTGTGTTGCGTGAGGATTTTGCCGATGTTGAAGTGGATGATGAGTTCGACGGCGAAGGCGAAGATGATGATGAGATGGCCGACGGCACCTCTGATGAGGACGACCACATCATCGTGACCCGCCGCCGCGACGATGAAGAACATGACATCGCCGATGATACGGAATACTAAAGGTAGAATGTAGAGTCGCTAAAAAAGAACCCGAAGTGAGCAAAGCCACTTCGGGTTCTTTTTTTTGAATTTTCGCAGCGTTTCCGTTTTTTTTCATCTTTGCCCTCGGTTAAGAGAATCTATACCTTGATTCGCTAGTATCTGCCAGTTTGCCATGGTTGCTCTTCTTTAATCTGGGTATATTCACTTCTCTTCAAACTGACAGACACACCTCCATTCTTCAACATGGCCTTTTCCTCCACTACAAACACCCAAAGCGGCGGCGTACAAAAACCGCTGCTCTCCAACCGCGCCATCTGGAACATGAGCTTCGGCTTCCTTGGCATTCAGGCTGGATTTGCCCTGCAAAACGGCAATGCAAGCGGCATTCTTCAAAGATATGGTGCTGACGTGCACGAATTGCCCAACTTTTGGTTGGTGGCTCCCATCGTCGGCATGATTGTGCAGCCTATCATCGGGCACTATTCCGACCGAACTTGGAACCGCTTGGGCCGGCGCAAGCCGTTTTTCCTCGCGGGGGCCATCGCTGCCTGCTTTGGCATGATGCTCATGCCCAATGCGGGGGCGCTCACTACCGCACTGCCCGCCGTGCTCATGGGCGCTGGCATGTTGATGATAATGGACGCTTCTTTCAATGTGGCCATGGAACCGTTTCGCGCCTTGGTGGCCGACAAACTACCTTCTGAACAACGTACACTCGGCTTTTCAGTGCAAACCGCATTGATTGGCATTGGTGCCGTGCTCGGCTCTTGGCTACCGTGGCTTTTGGCAAACAAGGCGGGGGTGACAGACACCGCCCCGGAGGGTTTGGTGCCGGACAACGTGAAATGGTCGTTCTACATTGGCGCGATGATTTTTCTCGGTGCGATACTCTGGACGGTGTTCACGACGAAAGAGTATCCCCCGGAAGAGCAGGCGCGTTACTCGGGCGAAGAAACGTCGGAGCCTGAAAAAGGTGGATTAGGGCTTATATTCAAAGACTTGGCAGCTATGCCCAAAGCGATGCGCCAGCTGGGACTTACCCAATTTTTTTCGTGGTTTGCCCTTTTCTCCATGTGGGTGTTCACCACGCCCGCGATAGCGCACCACGTCTATGGGGCTGCTATCAACGATACTAAATCCCAACTGTACAGCGACGCTCAAAACTGGACAGGGGTGATTTTTGGGGTCTATAACGCCGTCTCTGCTGTCATTGCGCTGACGTTGCCACTTGTGGCCAAGCGCATCGGTCGCAAAAGAACGCATGCTGTTGCCTTAGTGTGCGGGGGGCTTGGTCTGATTTCGATGTATTTTGCAAATTCCCCGTCCTTCCTCCTGTTCTCGATGGTGGGGGTGGGCATCGCATGGGCAAGCATTCTGGCGATGCCCTACGCTATGCTGGCGGGAGCGCTGCCAGCACACAAAATGGGCGTTTACATGGGCATCTTTAATTTTTTCATCACGATTCCACAAATCATCAGTGGGGTGGCCAATCGCCCCATCGTAAAATATCTCTTTGGCAATCAAGCTATTTACGCCTTGGTGATGGCGGGTGTGCTACTAATTTGTGCTGCGGTATCCGTGATGTTTGTGGAAGATAAAGATGACGTGGTGAAATAGTTTTTTCAGAATCGGATTTCACGCCGGAACGCCTGTCCTCCCGACTGCAACCGGTACTGGTATGCACCGGGAGGCAAAAACCAATCGCTTGCTTTAAAATTGAAAATGTAACTGCCCGGCGTTTTGTATTCATCCACCAGCGTGCGGAGCACGTTGCCTGCTTTGTCCAAAATTTGTAGGCGCAGCGGCCCTTCTTTCATGATGGCGTACTTGATTTCCAGCGTGCCAGCGATGGTCTTGTGGGGGTTGTGTCCCAGCAAAGCGCATCTGTCGTTGTCGCCGAGCGAAGGCGTGGCCGCTGGCACAAGGCCATTCAGTATGGGGAATTGTTGTTGCCCCATCACGAAGTTGACCAATTCGGGTGTGTTGCCGAACCAGTCTTGCAGAATAGTGGCGTAAATAGAGCGGAAATCCACGCTGAACTCTGGGTCGGAGTATGGGTCGGGGTTGCTCAAGTCTTGATATTGCCCCATGAAGCCGTTGCCCAAGCCACCACCGAACAAAAGCGAATGGGTGCCCCACCCATGGTCGGTGCCGCCCGAGCCATTTTCAAAAATGGTGCGGCCAAATTCCGAGAATGTCATGCCCAGTACTTTTTGCTCCAACCCACTGTTCCCATGCGAGAGGTCGTCAAAGAATGTTTTGACCGCCACTGCGACCTGATTGAGCAATTGCAGGTGGGTATTGTATTGGGTGGCGTGTGTGTCGAACCCACTGAGCTCCACCATATAAATCTTGGTTCCGAGATTCCCCTTGATGAGTCGTGCGACAATGGCAAGTTGTTCGGCCAAGGGGTTGTCGTCGGAATTTGGATAGGCCACATCGTTTTTGCCCTTCGAATAGGCCTGCTGTATTGTGCCGGAGTAACGGAAGGCCGAATTGGCTGCATTTCGGATGAAGGCCAATTCGATTTCCCGAAGCGAGTTGCCCAATGAGGCTGTCTCGTAAAGTTGGCCGCTCTGCGCGATTTGATAAAATTCCTGCGGGCTACTGATGGCCAGCGACATATTGGCTTGGTCTGACCGAAACACAAGGTCATTTTGCAAACCTATTTGCAAAGCGGGAGGCACGATGGGCGGCGATTCGACAAAGGCGGCATATTCCGTGTCGAGAAATCGCCCCAGCCAGCCAGTTTCCCAAACGGTATCGGCATCGCTGGCCGACGCGACGATGTCGTAGGAGCGGAAATGGCTCAGGTTGGGTTGCGGGTAGCCGACATTGAAGATGACTTTCATCATCCCGTTGTTCCACATGGGTTGCAGGGCATTGGTGGAAAGAGGCATGCCATATTGAGGGCTGAGCGCCCACATATTGTTTTCCTTGATGCCGATGTTCGGGCGGATATTGTAGTACTGCGAATTGCCGCGCTGAATAACGGTGTTCAACCCGTCGTTGCCGCCATCAAGCCGAATGAGGACAAGCATTCGGTCATTGCCTCCTGCGGCAGACAGGGCGGCCATCAAAGGCGTGGGCTGGAAGGTTTTGACGGGCAAATTACCCAACAGAAAGCTTCCGGCTCCAAAAAGGCCCGTAGCGGTGAGGAAATCGCGGCGCGACCATTTGCGATGGTCGTTGGTGTGGGCTTCCCCGTGTTCAAGGGCAGCGCCGAGGCGTTTTTTATGTTGTTCGCACATTGCGATAAATGGTTGATTTGAAATGATTAAGTCAGTTGGTACTCTGGAAGTTTGGTCAAGTAGAGCAACAAGTTGAGGATTTGCTCGGGTGCCTCATCCCAATAGAGGTTCCAAGAGCCGTCGAGGAAATAATTTTCGGGGATGCCAGCCTTGAAGTAGCCAATTGCAGCCTGAAGGTGAATGGGTTGCAAGCTCTGTCCCAGAAAGAAATCTATGAGAGCGGGCACAATCACGCCGGGGTCGTTGCTACCGTTGGTTAGGTCAAGCGCCATGGCTCGGAGGTTGCTGTGAATGTCGTAATTCTGGCCAATGGAGTTGACTATGGCCGCCGCATATTTCCAGCGCAGGGAAAGTGTGCTTTCGTTAATCCAATTGCGGTGTTCTTTCCAGCCTGCCACGTTGGGCGGTTCAAAGAGTTCTTGGTGGAGTATGTAAGCATAATAGTTTACCTCGTTGAGCCAGTGGTCAGTGATTTGGGCCGGATAGGTGGCCCCCACCATTTTCAGCAGTGAGGCAAATGCCTCCAACGGGCTTTTGATTTTTGCACAAATAAATTGCTCCTCGAAAAAGTGCTCGCTTTTGAAGAGGCGTTTGAGCATGGGCAGCAATTCCCAATTGGCGCTTTTGAATGTGTTGGCCAACCCATCAACCACCACAGAGTCGGCGTGTTGATACACATACCACTTGTAGATTTTTTCCGGGATATAATGTGACACTTGCTCTGAGCGCACGGTGAATATCAGGTCGTGGGCGGCTTCGAAGCTGTAGTTGGAGGTTTGGCCGAATATCGTTTTTTGCCCGTTATCGTGCTTGGAAGCATTGAACCACGATGGGTCGCAATCATCGTCGTCGGAAGTCCAGCCAGTGAGTGCGCGGGCCATGCCCACGATATCGGCTTGGGTGTATCCATTGCTTTCGCCCATGGTGAACAGTTCCATGAGTTCGCGGGCATAATTTTCGTTAGGTTGTCCCGCCACGTTTAGGTTGCCGTTCAAGTAGTGCAGCATGCCGGGGCTTTTACCAATGTCGAGGGCAAAATTTTTAAAATTGCCCAGCGCGTGCTTGTGCAGGAGATTGTAGTAGTCCCACAGCCATGCGTTGCACATGTGACCGGAGAGTTGTACCACGAAATGGTCGTGCCAGAAGAAGGCCATTTTGGAACGCACCCCTTCGTTGAGCATGTCAAGTAGCCAGCGGCGCTTCAGCTCGCGCTGGTGCGATATGACGAGCGGCAGGTCGTTGCCGTATTGGTTGGCGTTCCAGTTCGCCCAGTTGGTTGGCGTGGGAGGCGCCAAACTTGCGGCGTTGTCGAGCAGCTGGTCCACCAGCGCGGAGGGCGACATTTGAAGGCCTTGCTGTATCTGAGTGTGTGTGGCGCCCAATCCGAGCCGGCGGTAAAGGTGCGCTACCCGGCGTGCGTTCCACGGTTTGGAGGCCGATGGGACGTACGGCGCGAGCGGGTCGAACACAGGAGGAAGTGTTGAGTTGGATTTTGCAAAATCCGTGTGGGAGGCAGGCATAGGACGATGCTTTACGGTCGTTTTCAGAAAGCAAAGATTAAAAAAGTTTGTTCACTTGCCCTTGTTAAACTTACAAACCCGCAAAACATTTTCCCGAAAGAACATTTAACATAAACATCTTTCTGCTGGGAAATGTGGAAAGGTGTACCTTCACTTTAATTTTCGACAACTAACTTGTCATGCGCCTGCGGATACTCCTCCCTATTCTGCTATTTGCGCTCACCAGCTTGAACGCCCAGGTGACGCTTTTCTCTGAAAACTTCAACAATTGCACCTTGCCGCCCGGTTGGCAGGTAAATTCTGTCGGCAACCAGAACCCCAAATGGTCAGTCGGCATTTCGCAAAACAACAGCTCCCTCGGACAAAGTATTGACGGCTCCTGTTTCCTTTTTATTGACGACCGGGGCTTGGGCAGCAATACTCAAGGCTACACTCTCAGCTTCACTTCTCCTCCCTTCAATGCCTCACAACATACGACCGTGGAGCTCACCATGGATGTTCACTATCGAGACTTGGATGGGACGAACGACTATTTAGAGGTGCTCGTGACGGATGGCACGACGGAAAAACTCGTCTCTCGCTTTGATAGATTTCGCAAGAATGGCTCCAACATCGCCGACCATTTCAAACTCAAGGCCGACTTGGCCTTGTTGACTCAATCCGCTACGGCACGGCTCATCATCCGTTACAGCGACGGGAATGCGGTGGCGTGGTGGGCCGGCGTGGACAACATCATGGTGGTTGGCTCTGGCACGGGCGTCAACGTGGTACGAGAGTCGTTCAACGACTGCGCCAAACCCGCTGGTTGGGCCACTCAAATGGTGACGGGCAACAAGGATTGGCGATTTGGCCTCATCCCGACTGGCTCGAACGCCTTGCAAGGGGGCAATTCCAATTCGATGAACGGCACTTGCTTTGCCTTTTTCGACGATGACAACAATGGCGGCAATGCCGCACCCTCCATTGTGCGGTTGATGACCCCTTGGATTGATGGCACTCCGTTTTCCAACTTTCAATTGAGCTATGATTGGATACTTCGTTTTTACAAGGAAAAAATGAGGGTTTTCGTGCAACACGCCTCAGGCGAGGAATTTCTCATCCGAGAAACCAATGGCGACGTGGGCGGCCCTTATTTCCCCAATTTCGCCCATGAATCGTACGACATATCGCCCTATCGGGCTCAACAGATGCGCATTGTGTTCGAGTACGATGATGGCAAAGACTGGGGTTGGTGGGGCGGCGTTGACAATGTGAAAGTGACTGGCTCCGGCGTTTCGCATGACTTGTGCAGCAAGGCCGTACAGTTGACGACTGGCGCCCCCTGCACATTGGAGAACAACATCTCGGCCACCTTTGATGGCCCGCTCGTCAATTGTTGGAATAGAAGCGTTGCCAGCCTGTGGTACAAGTGGCAGGCTGACTTCACGGGGTCAGCAAAAATAACCACCCGTGCGGCTTTCAACGACGTGGTGGATGTGTTCTCTGGTGGGTGCGCCAGCCCCCAATTGATTGTGTGCGGCAATCGCGACGAGCACGGATTTGGAGGTGAAACAACTTATTTTCAGGCACAATCCGGCACACAATACTTTATTCGGGTCAGTGGCGTGGAGAGCGACTTTGGGGCGCCTCGCGGCGAGCTTTGTGTCGAAATAACGCAAGGGAACGCCCCCAATCCACCCACCAACGACAACTGTGCCGACGCTATTCCACTGACGGCCAATCACAACTGTACCATAGCCAGCAACTCTGATGCGACGATGTCGTCGGCATTGCCGTCGCTCAACCGTTTGGCCCGCGCCGATTTGTGGTACACATTCACTGCCGAAGCCATCGCAGCCGATGAAATTTTGGAAATTCAAAGCAATGCGTCTTTTTCTGACATCATCACGCTCTACACAGGGGGATGCAACAGTTTGCAAGAACTGTCGAGCAATCATCATGGGCGTTCGCTCCGACTGCCGCCCTTGACGGTGGGGCAAAATTATTGGGTTCAAATAGCAGGCAATTTTTCCACCATTGAAGGCAGTCTTTGCCCTCAACTGATAAAAAAAGATGCCGATGCCCCTTCCAACGACAATTGCCTGACAGCCAACCCTGTTTCCCTCGGCAGCCAATGCACGGTTGGCAACAACCAAAGCGCCACTCCTTCGGGGTACCTTCCGACTTGCATCCAGTCCGTGCAGCGAGATATTTGGTTCTCCTTCACCGCGCCGCCTTCCGGCTCCGTGCACCTCAACAGCGGTGCCGACTTCGAACATTCGTTGGCCATCTGGAAAGGAACTTGCAACAACCTTTCGCAGGTCTTCTGCGCTTCCAACCCTCGGCGCTGCGATGGATTTGTGACCGCCATAGGTTTGGAGGCCGGAGAAACGTATTATGTCCAGATTGCCTCGCGCACCAATGCCGCTGGCGACGTTTGTCTGAAAATTGTCAATGGTGCCAACCCGCCCGATTTCCAGCCACTTTCATTGGAGGTGGACGAAAACTGCGTTGGGCTGGGCACTGCCGAATTGCAAGTGACGGTGAATGGCGGCGTGCAACCCTATTCCTATTCAGCCAATACGGACGGTGAAGTGCTTCCCAGCGGCGACACATTCCTTGTCATAGTCACCGATGCCAATGGCTGCGAGCGAAGCGTCACTGGCATCGTAGATGATTGCCAATCGGGCAACTGTGCGCTGGCTGCCACCATAGAAGTAGTGCAGCCCAAGTGTTTTGGCAGTGCCGATGGAATACTGAGCGCCTCATTGGTCAGCGGCACCGCTCCGTATCTATTCAAGTGGTCCAATACTGCCACCACTTCCTCCATTGCAAACTTGGTCGCTGGCAACTATTCCGTCACCATCACCGACGCCACGGGCTGCACCATCACGCTTAGCCAAAACTTGAGCGCCCCCGCTGCCGTGGCTATCACCCCTACCGTCACGAACCCACTATGCTCTGGCCAAACCAATGGCGCCATCGCCACAGTAGTCACAGGCGGAACACAACCCTATCAGTATCAATGGTCGAACAACGCGACCACAGCCAATATCACCAATCTGGCATCGGGGACTTATTTGCTCACCGTGACCGACGTGAACGGGTGCTCCGGCACCACCACTCGAACGCTTACCGCGCCCGACCCCATTGCTATCGCCGCATTCCCACAAAACCCCAAATGCAGTGGAGAAGCAAACGGCTCCATCTCCATAAACGTGGATGGAGGCACAGCCCCGTTCCAATATCAGTGGTCGAACAACGCAACCACAGCCAACCTCAACAATCTGACAGCAGGCCCATACACCCTCACCGTCACGGATGCCAATGGCTGCAGCGCCACCATCACGCGCACACTCCTTGCACCTCCGGCACTTCAAATTGCGCAAGGAAACATTGTGCAGCCCACTCAAGGTCAGAGCAATGGCACCATCCATGTGACAGTAACGGGCGGCACGGGCGCTTACAGTTTTATATGGTATAGAAACAACACGCTGTTTGCCAGCGGCACGGAAGACCTCATCAACGTCCCCGCAGGCGACTATCGGTTGGAGGTGACGGATGCCAATGGCTGCAAAGCGATTTTTACCTATAACTTGACGGGAACCACCAGCACCTATCAGGCCAACGATGCTTTCTACGCAGAAGTGTTCCCAAATCCCGCCCACGAACGCGCTATCCTCGCGGTCGCCTTTGCCCAACCTCAACAATTGGAACTCATGCTGACCGACGCAACAGGCCGCACGCTCCATGCGTGGACGGTGGACAAGGTGACGAAACAGCATATTCCATTGGACCTGAACAACTTGCCAAGTGGAATGTACCAATTGAGAATCTTGGCTGGCAGCGATGTGGTCGGCAAAAAAATAGTGGTGGAGCGGTGATTGCTTCCATCGGGCAGCATTGAGACAAGCACAGGCCAAACGGGATGCCCGTTTGGCCTGTGCTCTTTATGAGGTAAAAACTTAGCCAGCCTGAAAAACGATAGATTTTCGTAAATGATTAGGCAGCTACAGATTCACACAATTTTTTTAGGGAGGAAGGATAAAAACACCAAATCTGTGAAGAAAATAGGGTTAAATCTGTGAATCTGTGGCGATAAACACATGCTGGCAAGTAATTACAAATACTGAGAAAACAGGCGTCAATCCTTCGCCTCCCGCCTTTTCAACTCATCCCGAATTTTTGCAGCCGACTCATAATCTTCGGCCTCGAGCACTTCCGAAAGGCGCCGTTTCAAGACATCAATGGAATATGTTTCCAGCGCATCGCTGTCCAAATTGGCAGGCATCTTAGATGTGCCGACCACACTGGCACCGCCCTCTTCCGAATCCTCCAACACTACGCCGGCAGCCTCCAAAATGAAATCATAGGTGAAAATGGGGCACTCGAACCGCACAGCCATGGCAATCGCATCGGAAGTCCGGGAATCAATTTCGTAGAGCTCGCCATTTTTCATGCACACCAAGCGAGCATAGAAAATGCCGTCGAGCAGATTGTTGATGACCACCTCTTTCAATTGGATGCCGAACGTGTCGAGCGTGCTTTTAAAAAGGTCGTGCGTGAGCGGGCGGTTGGGCACCATGCGCTCCATGGCGACGGCGATTGCCTGCGCCTCAAAACTACCGATAACTATGGGGAGCCGGCGCTGCCCACGTCGCTCGCCGAGTACGACGGCGTAGTTGTGCGATTGGGTCATGCTGTGCGATAGCGCCACTATGTCCAGTTCAATGCGTTTCATTGCAAACGATTTAAAAGGTGCTTACATGGGGGAGCAAAAGTAGAAAAGCCGTCGCTAATTCAACAGCAAAAATACGGCTCGTTTTGTGGCTGGGGGAACAAAATATACCAACAAAAGTTTGTCAAAAAAGAAACGCCCCGTTGGTCGCAGGGCGCTTGTTTTTCGTTTAAGAAATTGAATTTCAGCGTCAATTAGATGCCTTGAATTTCTTGAAGGCCTCGTTGAGCCGAGGCACCACCTCGAACAGGTCTCCCACCACTCCATAGTCGGCAGCCTTGAAGAAGGGAGCCTCTGGGTCTTTATTCACGACCACAATGACTTTTGAATTGTTCACGCCGGCCAAGTGCTGAATGGCACCGCTGATGCCAATGGCAATATAAAGATTGGGTCGAATGGCGATGCCCGTTTGCCCAACGTGTTCGTGGTGAGGGCGCCAATGACTATCAGCCACCGGACGCGAGCAAGCCGTGGTGGCTCCTAGTATCTCCGCCAACTCTTCCACGATGCCCCAATGTTCCGGCCCTTTCATGCCCCGACCTGCCGAAACGACGATTTCCGCTTCCGGCAACGGCACGCGACCTTCTTGGGTTTTCACGTCCTTGACACGAATGCGGCCCGCACCAGTGCTGACGGATATGTTTTCCACAGAGACAGGATTGCCCGTAGCCTCCGGCTTGACCGCATTGCCCATGAGCGAAATGATTTTTACCGGACTATTTATCTCGTATTCGGCGATGGCTTTTCCTGAAAAAACCGATTTTTTCAACCGCAAAGCACCGCCCTCCACACTTGGGAGACTATTCACCCCGGAGACCAACCCCGCGTTCAGGCGAATGGCGAGACGCCCCGCCACTGCTTTGCCTGTCGAGGTATGGCTGGTGATAACGACGGAAGCGCCGTTGTTTTTTGCCACATCGGCGATAGCAGCCGCGTGCGATTGACTGTCGAATTTTTCAAACGACGCATCGCCAGCGTTCAAGACACGACTGGCTCCGTAGCGTCCGAGCTCGGCGGCATCTTTCACAGTGCCTAATGTGAGTGCGACGCAATCCGTGCCAAGCAATTCGGCTACTTTTTTTCCATAAGTGACAGCCTCGAAGGCTGCTTTTTTGAGGTTGCCGCGAGGGCTTTCTGCAAATACAAGTACCATATCTTAATTTGAGAATTGGCGAGTGAATAGATTGGAGAGTTGGGGAGTTTTAGAATCCACGTCAAATTACCTTGGCTTCCTCGTGCAGCAGGCGCACCAGTTCGTCCATGTTGTCCGGCTCCACGAGTTTCACGCCCGCTTTGGCGGGAGGGAGCGTGAAACGGACGGCTTTCACAGGCTCATCGAACGATACAGGCTGCACCTCTTTGAGCGGTTTGGTGCGAGCAGTCATGATGCCGCGCATATTCGGGATGCGCTGTTCGGCCATGCCCTTGGCGGCACTCACCACAAAGGGCAAATCCACTTCCAACACCTCTACCCCACCCTCGATGTCGCGCTCAAGCGTAGCCACATTACCGTTCAGGTCGAGCTTGGACGCATAAGAAATGTAGGGCAAATCGAGATATTCAGCGACCATAGCACCCACTTCGGAGCCGTTGTAGTCAATCGTTTCCTTGCCCAAAAAAATGATGTCGAACTTTTCATTGCGGGCATATTCCGCGATTTGTTTTGCGGTGTATGCCGCACTTTTAGGCTCGGCATTGATGCGCACGGCCTCGTCGGCACCAATGGCGAGCGCCTTGCGGATAGTGGTTTCGTTGCTCGCGGGGCCGACATTGAGCGCCACGACAGCCCCACCCAAAGCCTCACGCAACTCGCAGGCTCGCACGAGCGCGTACCACTCGTCGTAGGGGTTCATGATAAACTGAACACCGGCAGCATTGAACTCCGTGCCGTCGGCATTAAAGGAGACTTTCGCGGTGGTGTCCGGTGTTTGACTGATGCAGACTAATAATTTCATGCTGAGAACAGGTTGAATGGATTTGGGTCAACGGGTTAAACTTCAAGCCCTACTTTTGCGGGCGGGCAAAGGTAGGAAGCGCGTTTTGCTCAAAAAAACTTCGCGCGAACTTTCGCTTGCCGAAACAACCAAACAGCCCAAGCGTTCATCAACACTCAAAAATGAGCAAACGCCTCCCACATTTATTACAGTTGCTGGAATCCTCGCCTGAGGATTCGTTCCTGCTATTTGCCGTCGCAAAAGAATATGAAATAACTGGCGACTGGGCTAAATCCATGGAATTCTACTTGCGATTGCGCGATGCCGACCCAAGATATGTGGGTCTTTATTATCATCTGGGCAAGCTCTTTGAGCGGCAATTGGATATCGAAAACGCTATCCTTACCTATAAACAAGGCATCGAAACGGCACGCAAAGCCAATGATTTTCATGCTATGGGCGAACTGCAAGGAGCGCTCTTAAATCTGGAGGACCCGGAAGAATGAATAAACCATGTATGGATAGAACCGACAACGGCAAAGCGGAACGGTATGCCCGGCTCTCCGCGACAAGCCTCGTAAACAAGTTCAGATATTTCGCCTTATTCTTGTTGCTCATTGGCATATCGGCGCAGGATTCAGGTTGTCGTCGCCGCAAAGGAGCAAGTGGCCCCGCCAAGCCTGCCACGGAAGTGTTGCCTGCCAATTTTTTGCAGGACAAACTGCGGAGCCGAGATGTGTCTGGTATCCAGACCCTTTCGGCCCGTGCCGATATTTATGCCGAAGGAGACGGGCAAGCCGTTTCTGCCAACGCCAACATCATCTGGATTCGAGACAGCGTGTTGTGGGTGAACGTGAAAAAGCTGGGCATCGAAGCAGCCCGGGCTTTGGTGACAAAAGATTCGGTCTATCTCATCAATCGCTTGGACAAGACATACACGATACAGGGCCTGGAATCCTTGCAACGACAATACAGTTTGCCAGACGGATTCGGCCTGTTGCAAAGTGCCGTGCTCGCTTCGGCATGGTTTTTTCCAGATATAAGTCTGCAATCCGACATAAAAGAGGGCCTCCACAGGTTGAGTGGCTCGAATGGTAGCACCGGAACGGAGTACAAAATGGAAGAAGGCTCATACGTTCTGAGGAGCGAGACATTTGTGCAGACACGCGACACACGAGTAGTGACGTTCGGCTTTGACCGCTATAAAAAACTGGCCGGAGCGGGTTTTTTCCCTTATTTTCGCAGCATTGAAGCATATAGCCCCGAGACCGGCACCCTTCGACTGCAACTACAATTGTCGGATGTGGAAGTCAATGTTCCCAAAAATTATCGCTTTCAAATTCCCGAGCATTATGAGCGAATCGAATAAAACTCACACTTTGGCACCGCTTTCACTCGCCCTGCTTGTCGCCATTTTCCTTTGCCCCGCCTATGCTTTTTCTCAAAGCAAAAAGGAACTGGAAGACAAGCGCAAAAAGCTCATGCGCGACATAGAGGTGACAAACAATCTGCTGAAAAAGACTACCAAAACCAAAGAGGCAACTTACGACCGATACATCGCGCTGCAAAAGCAGATAGAGCGCCGGGAAAAACTCATCACCAACATCGAGGCCGAAATCGTGTTCGCCGAGCGCGGCATCACGCGCAACGCAGCCGTGTTGGAATCGCTCAATCGCGACATCGAGAAGATGCAGGACGAGTATGGCAGAATGGTACGCAGCGCATTCCGCCAGCGGGTGCTCAGCAACCCGCTCCTTTATATTCTTTCGGCAGACAATCTCAACCAAGCATTCCGGCGCTGGCTTTTTATGCGCAAATACGACAGTTTCAGAAAAAAACAGGCAGACGCAATCGCCGACACGCGAGAAATGCTTTCCAAAAAAGTCTCTTCGCTGGAAGACACAAGGCGTGAGAAAGAAACCCTTTTGCTTTCGTTGCGCAGCCAAAAGACCATTCTTACCACCGAGCTCAGCGACAAAGACAACCTGTTAAAATCCCTCTCCCAAGACGAATCACGGTTGAAAACCGATTTGGAAAAAAAACAAGCTGCGCATGAAGCCCTCAACAAGGCCATAGAGCGCATTATTCAAGACGAAATAAACAGAAGAACCGCAGAGTCCCGCAATCGCCCTGCCGCCACCCCTTCGCAGCCAAAGTCGAACACCGCCACCACTCCCAGCCCAAACGCGGCAGCGCCCACGGCTGCCCCCGAAGTGCAAGACAACCTCTCCCGCGCTTTCCAACAAAAACGCGGTCAGTTGCCTTGGCCAGTCGAGGGCGGTTTCGTGGCCCGCACCTTTGGGCGCCAAAAACATCCCACCTTGAAAAACATAGAAATCACCAACAACGGCATTGACATACGCACCGAGGAAAACGCCGCCGTCAGAGCCGTTTATGATGGTTTTGTGGCGGGCGTGCAATACATTCCCGGCCACGACTACACCGTGATTATACAGCATGGCAATTATTACACGGTCTATTCCAATTTGGTCGAGACGAGCGTCGCAAAGGGCGACGAGGTGCGCGGTCGGCAAATCATCGGGCGCGTCAGCACCAACGTAGTCACGGGTGCTTCGGAGCTCCATTTTGAAGTGTGGAACCAAAAAGAGCGCATGAACCCAGAAGGCTGGATTCGCAAATGAACAGACAAGCACTTTTTAACCCGAACGCGGTATTCAAAATACATGGGAGCGCCATCAAATTTTCATTTTAACCAAATGTGGCACGATTCTGGCGCGGATTTCAACGTCCTTTATAATCTCATGGAGTTTTCTTTGTAATCGTTTATCATCAGCTGCATAAAAAGGCTCTCTGCAAAAAGCGGGGGGCCTTTTTCTCTTTTATACCGCGCACTGTTAAATTTTGGGCGTGGATAAAAGCACAATCTGCTCACAATCAAGGAAAGCAATCATGAACAGCAGGCCAACCCCGGCGAATCAAGGCATAAAACATGCCCTTCGCCCAAACGTTCGGAATCCCATTCTCCCTACCTTTCGCCTTTCAATCATTTCATTGTGAAGGCACTTATCCTCAACGCATTGCACCAACCTCTCGTTTTCGGCGATATGCCAGAACCTGCACCCGTCAAGGGCGAAACCATCGTTCGCTTGCATACAGCCGCGCTCAACCACCGCGACGTGTACATCACCAAGGGGCTGTATGCCAATATCAAGTTTCCATGCGTGCTCGGCTCTGACGGGGCTGGAGAGTGGGAGGGCAAAAGGGTGGTCATCTACCCGGCATTGGACTGGGGCGACAACCCTCATTTTCAGGGAAAGCAATTTCGGGTGCTGGGGATGCCAGAAGATGGCACTTTCGCCGAAATGATTCGGGTGCCAAGCAGCCACATTTTCCCGGCACCAGCTCACTTGACCTGGGAGCAATCTGCCGCCCTCCCGCTTGCCGGCCTCACGGCTTGGCGAACGCTTTTTTCCCGATGTCAATTAAAAAAAGGCGAAAAGGTGCTCATTTCGGGTGTTGGAGGTGGAGTCGCGCTTATGGCCCTTCAACTTGCGCTCGCTGCCCAAGCAGAGGTGTTTGTCACTTCGGGGGCAACTTCAAAAATAGAACGCGCATCAAAAATGGGCGCCAAAGGAGGGGCAAACTACCGCGAGGAAGGATGGGATAAAAAACTCAAACAAGATGCAGGCGGCTTCGATGTCATTGTGGATGCCGCGGCAGGCGACGGGTTCAGCGCTTTCCCTGCCTTGTGCAATCCGGGCGGACGCATAGGCATATATGGTGGCTCGTTGGGAAAAATAAACGGTTTGAGTATGCAACCAGTTTTTTGGAAGCAAATCAGCATACTCGGCTCCACCATGGGGACTTTGGATGAGTTCGGCAACATGCTCAAATTTGTGGAAAAACATGGCATCGTGCCGATTGTGGACTCGGTGTTCCCCCTCTCTATGGGTAATGATGCATTCGAAAAAATGGACAAAGGCGAGCAATTCGGTAAAATTGTCTTGAGCATCCGACCTTGACTACTCGAACAGCTTCCAGCCGCAATACTTGCAGTGAGTCGCGTCGTCATCGTGCCCTTCTTGAGAACAATGGCGGCATACTTGCGTGTTGTTTTGCTTCTGATTGGCTACCAATTCAGCCGACACGATACCCGTCGGCACGGCTATGATGGCATAGCCAATCACCATGACCAAAGTCGCCAAAAACTTGCCGAACGGGGTCTCAGGAGTGACATCGCCGAATCCTACTGTGGTCAGCGTCACAACAGCCCAATAGATACTCTGCGGTATGCTCGAAAAACCATCATTCGATGGCCCCTCCACGAAATACATCACCGCGCCAATGATGATGACCAGTTGCGCCACGAAAAACACAAACACCACTAATTTATGCCGACTGGCTTTAAGCGCCCTTGAGATGATATGCCCTGCCCAGAGGAAACGCCCCATCCGAAGTATCCTGAACACACGCAGCAAGCGCAAGATGCGCACAACCAAAAGCGTCTGCGAACCAGCAACGAACAAACTGAGATATGTGGGCAAGATAGACACAAGGTCAATCAACCCGAAAGTGCTTTTGGCATATCGCAAAGGAGCGTTCACGACGTAGAGCCGAAGGAGATACTCGATGGTGAAAATAACGGTGAAAAACCATTCGATGGCATAAAACCAATGGAAGTACCGCTCGTGAAGGGTGGGAATCGTCTCCAACATGACCACCGCCACACTCAAGAGGATGAGGCCCAACAATGCGAGGTCGAACCGCTTGCCCGCTTTGGTATCGGCCTCGAATATAACTTCATGGAGCTTAGCCCTGAAGCCTTCGGTTTTATCGTCCATTTGATTGCGATTTTATACCTTGATTCGCAAGAATTTGTCAGTTCACCATGTTCGCTCTCCCTGATTTTGAGTGGATTGCGATTGCAGCCATGCCCAAAACTTGGCGGTGCGAGGCACATCATGCCTTCGAGGGCTGCTCCCACAATTCGATTTTGTTCCCTTCTGGGTCGAGCAACCAAGCGAATTTGCCAAACTCTTCTTCCAATGGCTCCCCGATAAGTTCCACCCCCTCGTTGCGCAGCTCGGCCACCAATGCGTCCAAGTCAGCCACCCTCAGATTGAGCATGAAAGGAGACTCGGACGGGTCGAAATAGTCCGTGCTTTGTTTGAAAAAGCTCAGCACGGAATATGCCTCCGGGTGAACTTCATCTTTAAAGTTGAACTGTGCGCCCCAGCTTTCGAGGCGAATGCCCAGATGTTTGGCATACCAGGCACGCGTGTTTTCCATGTCGCGGCATTTGAAAAAAACGCCGCCAATGCCAATAACTCGTTTCATGTGACTGCTTTCTTAGCTCAATAATTTTTGTTCGGCCAAAAGTAGTTTCTTTTTGAAAAAGAAAAACTTTTTGTGTTTAAAAACATTTGTTTTCAAGCACCGCGCAGTAGCAAGTTAACAAATTCAAAAGTCGCGGCAGCCCGGAAATATGCTTTCCTATCTTTGCCCTCGCCAACCTAACCGCATGACGAACACACTCGAACAATTTCAGGCAATAATAAGCCGATGCCGTGACCTCTTTTTGAAAAAAACCGCCGATTACGGCACGGCTTGGCGCATTCTGCGGCCTGCCAGCATCACCGACCAGCTCTACATCAAGGCGTTGCGCATTCGCAGCATCGAGGAAAAAGGGACACAAAAAGTGGCCGACAGCGTGGAATCCGAGTTCATCGGGCTGGTGAATTACAGCGTGTTGGCGCTCATTCAACTCGAACTGCCCCCCGATGCCACTTTGGAACTCGACGTGCAACAAGCCGCCAAACTTTATGACCAACACGTCGCGGAAAACATTCGGCTGCTTCAAGCCAAAAACCACGATTACGGGGAAGCGTGGCGATTGATGCGCGTGAGCAGCATGACCGATTTGATTTTGCAAAAACTACTCAGAATCAAACAAATAGAAGACAACGCGGGCCAGACGCTTGTATCCGAAGGGTTGGAGGCGAACTATCGCGACATTATCAACTACGCAGTATTCGCGCTAATCCGTCTGGAAGAAAACCACCCCGCCTGAATGAACAAACCATCACGCAAACAAAAGATTCGACGATAAAGCATGACTTCCTTACCTACCCTTTTGATTTCTTTCGCCGTCATCGGCGCAGGCTTGACCGCATGGACGGTTCGGATAAAAGAACACAAATCAATTTTTATCACTTTTCTACAGCATTTTTGCGGGGTTTGGTTCATCTTTTCGGGGTTGGTGAAAGCCGTTGACCCCATCGGGACGGCTTACAAAATGGAAGATTATTTCGCCGCTTTCGAGCCGACCTTCGCAGGGCTGAGCAATGTTTTTGCAAGGCTTGCCCCCCTGTTCCCGTGGTTGAGCAAATACAGCGAGGGCTTTTCGATATTTATGATTGTGCTCGAAATCGCGCTCGGCGTGACGCTCATAGTGGGTTTCAAGCGGCGCCTGACCGCTTGGCTTTTTTTTCTCGTTGTTTTCTTCTTCACCGTGTTGACGGGATTTACCTATCTGACAGGGTTCGTCCCCTCTGAAGCCAACTTTTTTGATTTCGCAAAATGGGGGCCGTACATAAAAACCCAAATGCGCGTGACGGACTGCGGCTGCTTCGGCGATTTCATCAAGCTGGACCCAAAAATTTCCTTTTTCAAAGATGTGGGCCTGATGGTTCCCGCGCTGTTGTTCCTCTTCCGCTGGCGCAATATGCACGAACTGTGGAACGGCACCGTACAGAATCTGTCAGTAGGCATAGCGACAGCTGCTTCGCTCCTTTTCTGTTTTCAAAATACCTATTGGAATCTCCCAATGGTTGATTTTCGACCCTTCAAAATCGGCTCCAATGTCCGCGAGCGTCTGGAGCTGGAATCCAACGCGAAAATTGACATACTCGGATGGGTTTTGGAAAATGACAGTCTGGGCAAAGTGGTGAAATTCATGGAGCCAGAACCCGGCAAAATAACCTATTACAAAGAGTATCCCAAAACCGATGGCTGGAAGGTGAAAGACCAAATCCAGACCGATTGGTATGTGGAAATTGACGGTCAAAAAATGCCGATAACCAAGACCAAAGTGAGCGACTTTGCCGTGGAAAGCACCGAAAACGGAGAGGTAACGGAGGAAATACTCGCAGAGGAAGGCTACAGCCTTATGATTGTCGCTTACAAACTCAAAGGACAAAAGCAAACGGAAACCCTCGTGCAACCCGACACTGTATGGGCGAACGATACTGTCCGCGTGAGCAAGGATTCTTTCCATCTGCAGCAAAGAATCGTTTCCGTAGAGCAAAGAAAAATTGAGCGCGAAGCCTTCATTCCCACACCTGCTTATGCCGAGCGATTTCAAAAGGAAGTGAACCCGCTAGCCGAATCGGCAGCCAAAGCGGGTTGGAAAGTATATGCCATCACGACTTATGGCGACGCGGAAGCGGCAGATGATTTTGCCGCACGAGTGCAGGCGAGGTATCCGTTTTACAAGGCCGACGATAAATTGCTCAAAACCATCATCCGCGCCAATCCGGGCATCGTTGTGTGGAAAGACGGCAAGGTGCTCGATATGTACCACCACCGCCACATTCCTACATTTGAGAAGTTGAGCCAAAGGTGGAAATGAAAATGGGCAGTACCTGAGAGATATGTGGGAGCGTTCAGCGCAACGACTTTTCCAACACTTCGAACTCGAGCGGCTGCGTCGGAACGCCAAATCGGGGGTCTGCCGGGTAGGGAAGTCGCTCCCCCGTATTCAGATAGCCATGCCTTTCGTACCAAGCCACCAATTCCTCCCTCACGGAGAAAACCGTCATGTAGATGGATTGGCAGCCCTGCTCCTTGGCATGTGCTTCTGCGGCAGCCAATAGTTTTTTCCCGATGCCCCCGCCCTGCAAGTCTGGCCTCACGGTCAGCATGCCGAGATACATACCGCGTTCCTTTTTTTGCAGAGAAACGCAGCCTTGCAGTTCGTTGCGCTCATCGCAGTATTTGAGTATGACCGCCCCGGGCGTGTCGAGAAGTGTGCGTAGCGTTGATTCGTCGGTGCGGCGCGTACCATCCAACAAATCAGCCTCATGTGTCCAGCCGCGGCGGGCCGAATCGCCGCGAAAAGCGCCGTTTACCAAAGCAAGCAATGCGGGGGCATCGGCGTGTTGAGCCTTCAGAACGGGCATTTTTATGTAGTTTGGTGAAAAACCGGTAGAGGGTAGCAGGTGGAGGGCTGCGAACAAATCAAAGTCGTCCGATGAATCGAAAGCCCCGGCCTCACCTCATTTTCCGCCCCGTGTATTCGCTGTAATCGGGCAAAATTGCCTGATATTCATTAAGCATGAGCGGGGAAGTCAGCAAAAAATCGGCAGTGGCGCGGTCGCAGGCAATTAGGATATTCCACACCACGCCAATCCGCAGCAACGCCTTTATGTCAGGGTCGTGAGGTTGGGCCTCCATGGGGTCCCAGAAAAAAATCAACACGTCTATTTTTCCTTCCGCTATCAGCGCCCCAATCTGGAGGTCGCCGCCCAATGGGCCGCTGTGCAAGGCACTCACAGGTCTGTCGAGCGCCTCTGTCAGCAGCCTGCCAGTGGTGCCGGTGGCGTACAATTCGTGCCGGGACAGCACGGCTCGATTGTAAAAAGCCCAGTCAATCAGGTCCTTTTTTTTGTTGTCGTGGGCCACGAGGGCAATTCGTTTTCTCGCGGGAAAAGTGCGAGCGTGCAAATTTGCCATAAACGCCATGTTGTTTGTTTGGTATAGTCAACGCAAATCAGCCCCGTCCGCTTCACTTGGCTGGGCAGGCCCCTAAGCACAGGGTCTGACAAGGTGGTTTTGAACGAACGGTGCTCGCAATCCTTTGGAAATCATGCAAATCAATCAAGGAAATCCCTGCCTTGCCAACCGGCAGGTTCAAATCCTCTTTAATCTGGGTATAAAAAGATATACGCTGAAAAAGCAGGAGCCGCTCGCCCAAAAAGCAAACGGCTCCCCCTCGAACGTCAGTCGAACACAACAGAATATCCGTCGTCAATTACTCTTCTTCCTGCAACTCGCGCTCCAACTCTTCCATCTTCACATAGTCAACTGCCTCGCTCAGCGTAGGCAAGAGGGTGAGAATGGTATCGAGCCGCGAAATTTCAATCAATTTGACCACCATCGGGTGCAATTGGCCAGCGATGACGAAAGAACTTCCATCCTTCCAAAGGCGATGGCCTGTCAAAATGGCGCTCAGACCACTACTATCCACAAATTTGACATTGGAAAGGTCGAGTATCAGGTTGCGCACACCCTCTTGGCTAAAGAAGATAAGGTCACTTTTCAAATTCGGCGCAATCGTGGAATTCAGGTTTTCCTCATCGAGCGTGAGCACGGCATATTGGTCCTGTTTGTCAATCCGATATTTCATAAGAACCTGATTTTCAGAAAAATCAATTTGATTAAGTTTGTGAAACGAATCTTTAGGAAGGACAAAAGTAACCAATACCCAATTGATTGCAAGAAAATTTTCAGAGATGCACCGCACCTGCCATAGCGTCAGCCCCTATTCACAATGGCATTGTTTTTTCGGCATTTTGCAAAACTTAAAAAAAAAAGAATCGCGTGCCATACAAATAGAGAAATTGCGCCCCAAAACCGAACGCAGAAAAAATTGTTACAAACCCACTAAAAAGAGTCCTGCGATTATCCTAAACTTGTCCCGGCAAAAGAAAGGCTGTTGAAAAGTCAAGCGAACAAGGACTTCGAGATTCATGGCAAGGAACGCCACTTTTTCGGAAACAACTGCGACAGCATCAACGACACTAATTCTCGTAATGAATAAGAAATTTTCCCCTGTTGTCAAACAAATCATCAACCAAAGCGGCCAAGAAGCCAGGCGTTTGGGACATGATTACATCGGCGCAGAACATTTGCTGCTCGGCATCATCGCCGAACGCGATAGCCTGCCAGTAAGGGTACTCGACGCACTTTTGGTGGACGTGCCTGAACTAAAAAAACGCTTGGAGCGCTCCATCCCACGCTACAGCGCCTACCCACCCGCTGAAAATCTTTATGTGGGCGAATACCAAGTGACCACTCAGGTGCAGCGCGTCTTGAAGGTGACTTTCCTCGAAGCCAAAATGATGAAAAACGAGGAAATCTACCCAGAGCATCTTTTGCTCTCGCTCCTGAAACATCAGGACACTTTTGCCACCAAACTTTTAAACGAATACGACGTGGACTACGATACCTTTAAAAAAGAACTGGAGTATGTGCGCTCGGAGCAAGACCTCGCGTCGCCCAATATTTTTGCCCAAGCCCCCAGCGAAGGCGATTTCGACGACGACGACGAGCGCCGTGGCTACCAATCCACCCCCAAACGCGAACAAAAAAGCCGCACTCCGGTGCTCGACAATTTTGGGCGCGACATCACCAAATTGGCCGAAGAGGGCAAGCTCGACCCCATCATTGGCCGCGAGCGCGAAATCGAGCGCGTCAGCCAAATTCTCAGCCGCCGCAAGAAAAACAACCCAATCCTCATCGGCGAGCCGGGAGTCGGCAAGACCGCCATCGTGGAGGGTCTTGCCCTTCGCATCAATCAGAAAAAAGTCAGCCGAACCCTGTTCAACAAGCGCATCGTGATGCTCGACTTGGCGGCTTTGGTGGCTGGCACGAAATACAGAGGCCAATTTGAGGAACGCATCAAAGCGATTATGAACGAACTGGAGAAAAGCCGCGACGTGATTTTGTTCATTGACGAAATTCACACCATGGTAGGCGCAGGTGGCGCCACAGGTTCGCTTGATGCTTCCAACATATTCAAGCCCGCCCTCGCCCGTGGCGAATTGCAGTGCATTGGCGCTTCCACACTCGACGAGTATCGCCAATACATCGAAAAGGACGGGGCACTCGACCGCCGCTTCCAACGGGTGATGGTGGACCCGCCCAGCCAAGAAGACACTATCCACATTCTCAGAAATATCCAGCCAAAATACGAAGACTTCCACAACGTCACTTATTCGGAGGATGCCATCAAAGCCTGCGTCCGGCTAAGCGACCGCTACATCACCGACCGCTTCTTGCCTGACAAGGCCATAGATGTGCTGGACGAAGTCGGGGCGCGTGTTCACTTGAAAAACATCGTCGTTCCCAAACACATCGAGGATTTGGAAAAACGCATCGAGGAGCTCAAAGAGCAGAAAAATTTGGCTGTCAAGAATCAGCAGTACGAAGATGCAGCCAACTTGCGCGATCAGGAGAGCAAACTGGTTCGCCAACTCGAATTTTCCAAAATGGAATGGGAAGACGAGACGAAAACACGGCGCTATCCGGTGGAAGAGGATGACATTGCCGAAGTTGTGGCGATGATGACGGGCATTCCAGTGCGCAAAGTGGGGCAAAGCGAAAGCAAAAAACTTGTGAACATGGCCGACGACCTTAAAAAAATGGTCATTGGCCAAGACGACGCGGTTTTAAAAATTTCCAAGGCCATCCAACGCAACCGCGTCGGCCTTAAAGACCCAAAAAAGCCAGTCGGCTCATTCATCTTCTTAGGGCCTACCGGGGTGGGCAAGACCGAACTGGCCCGTGCGCTTGCTCGCTACCTGTTTGATAGCGACGATTCGTTGGTCCGCATTGATATGTCGGAGTACATGGAAAAATTCACCGTCAGCCGCTTGATTGGCGCGCCTCCGGGCTATGTAGGCTACGAAGAGGGCGGGCAACTGACCGAAAAAGTACGCCGCAAACCATACTCTGTCGTGTTGCTCGATGAAATCGAAAAAGCACACCCGGACGTTTACAACATCTTGCTTCAGGTGCTCGACGATGGTCAGTTGACCGACGGATTGGGCCGCAAAGTGGATTTCAAAAATACCATCATCATTATGACCTCAAACATCGGGGTGCGGCAATTGAAGGATTTCGGTCAAGGTGTTGGCTTTGCCACCAAGGCACGCATGGAAGCCGCCGAGGATAACAGCAAGATGATTATCCAGAACGCATTGAAAAAGACTTTTTCGCCAGAGTTCCTCAATCGCATTGATGATGTGATGGTGTTCAACTCCCTCGGCCGCGATGAAATTTTCAAAATTATTGACAACGCGCTCGAAGGATTGATGAAGCGCCTGAACAACATGAAGTTCACCCTCACCCTGACGGAAGAGGCCAAAGACTTTGTGGCTGAAAAAGGTTACGACCCACAGTTCGGCGCCCGACCCTTGCATCGCGCCATTCAAAAATATATTGAAGACCCCCTTGCGGAGTTTATCCTGAACGAAAACCCGGGCGAAGGCTCACTGCTGACAGCCTCACTGAACGAAGCGAAAGATGGTTTGGTGATTGCTTTTGCTGCACCTGAAACGCCAAGCGACCCTGATACGCCCAAAAAGAAGGAGCGAGGCAAAACAGTGGAAGGATAAAGCCATACCTTGATTTTGAGCAGATTGCGCTTGGCCATGCCCAAAATTGAGCGGTGCAAGGCATATAGCAAGTCTTGTTTGATGAAGCGCCCAACCCCGTTTTTGCAGCAAACAGCTGCGGAAACGGGGTTTTTCATTGGCTCTTCGTGACTTCACGTGGACAAACACAACACACATCTATCATCTTGAAACCGTTCGTTTCAACGAGCGGTCAGGAATACCCACTAACCACATCCGTCTTCTTTGCAAAAACATCGCATCTTCAAGACGTGGCAGATGTGATGTTTTTGCAAAGAAGACGGATGTGATGAGCAGAGATGCTTAATCCCCCGACCGAAGTCAAGAAATGCCTTTTCATTGCGCCTCCAAGCTCATCCGAATCCTGCGCTCAGGCGGCAGATAGTTGTTCATTCGACCCGGCAATACCTTCACCCAACCGAGGTTCAGCCCTTCATATCGAGCAAGTGCCCAACCACGCAATGTATCAAGCGGCAACTCAAACGTCTCTTTTTTCAAAAAACGCAGGGCCTGTTCTCGCTCCAAATCGAGCGCAGGCAAATTGGTGGCTACCTGCCGACTCAGTGCCAAAGCGTGAGATGGCACAAAATCTTTTCCCTTCAATTCGCCGACCATAGTGCCGAACCACTTGATTTTCAAAAATTTGTCCAGCACGCGGTAGTCGCTTTCCAATCGAGCGGGCAAAGCCAGCATCTCGCCAGAAGGTGTTTGAAAGTACTTTGCCTCCGTGTCGGGATGTAGCCATCTGCTTATTTCAGGGACAATCCCTTTCGCCAAAGGATTGATGTTTTTGAAAGCCGCTGCCGTGCGGTGTTTTTGTCCTATCCCATCTTTTTTCCTCAATATGGCGATAAAAAAACCTTCACCTCTCAGCTTGTGTGGGAAAAAGCGATAGCCGTTGGCGCTGGCAGTGATGCCCCAATCGGATGGGATTTCCAAAGAAAGCCTTTCGAGGGGGAACGTTTTCAAGAGCCAATCCACGTTGTCTTCGTTTTCTGTGGTATTGAAGGTGCAGGTGCTATACGCCAACACCCCACCCGGCCTAAGGGTGGCTACTGCTGCCGCCAGAATGTGGCGCTGCCGAACCGAGCACATCTCAACATGGGCAGGCGACCACTCGCGTACCGAGTCGGGGTCCTTGCGAAACAAGCCCTCACCGCTACACGGCGCATCGGTCACAACCACATCAAACCAATCTTCCAACGCCGCATACTCCCCCGCGTCGGCATGGGTGACGGCGATGTTCCAAGCGCCCCATTTTTCCAGATTTTCTCGCAAGGCAGCCACGCGGGGGCGAATGGCCTCGTTGGCGACCAACAAACTCTCGGGTGAAACCAAATCCGCCAGAAGGGTGCTTTTCCCACCGGGGGCTGCGCACAAGTCCAAGAGCTTCAAGGGTTCGGAAAAATCTACGGTTTGCCGCAGCGCCTCATGCAAAAACATGGACGACGCTTCCTGCACATAATATGTCCCCGCGTGGAAAGACGGGTCGAGTGTGAAAACAGGGCGCTCATGCAGATAAAGGCTCCCCGGATGCCAAGGCACCTTAGCGGTTCCCCTACCCCACCCATCTCCAATATCGCTTTTCGGTTGCTTGAAGGGGTTCAGTCGAATGCTCACGGGAGCCTGTTGCCGCATGGCCTCGACAAATCTATCGAACCCCTCATTGCCAAGGAGTTCTCGCATCGTTTGTAGGAATGGAGCGGGTAACATGGTGTGTGGAAATCAAAGAATCACGGAAGAGCAGGTTATGGCCTCCTTCCGAGCCGTGGTAACATGGTGTGTGGAAATCAAAGAATCCAATTCAGAAGTCGCAAGACGGACAAAAATCAGGCGAATCCATTGAAAGCAAAAAATCGTATCTATTTTTACAGCCGCAATAGCCTTGTTTAAGCACCGAAAACATTTTGCCAACACCTATCCCGCGCAACGCCTCCATGCAAGTCAACAGCGCCATCTTGGCCGTCGTCCAACAAATCAACCATGTCCTTGAACAGTTGGAGCCTCACGAATATCGTCGCCAACTGCCCGAATTTGAGGGCAATACATTAGGACAGCACTTTCGCCACATACTTGAATTTTTTCAATGCCTCGAAAAAGGCATTTCAGCGGGCATGGTGGATTACGCTGCCCGCGAGCGAAATTTGCTCTACGAGGACAATCCGGGCATCGCAGCGGCGGCCTTTGAGGCCTTTGCCGACGTTTTGCTCGAATTGGACACCGCCAAACCCATCGGCGTCCGCGCAGAATTTGGCGGGCAGGAGCGCCCTTCCTATTCGAGCACTGTGGGTCGTGAACTGATGTTTGTTTATGACCATGCCATTCACCATTTGGCTATTATCAAGATTGGGCTGCTGTGCCATTTTCCTCGTGTGCAGACCGCTCGGGACATGGGTGTTTCGCCTTCCACCATCAAAGCCCGGGCGATGAGGAGACATTAAGGGGCAAACATACCGTCCAGACCAACTCATCCTCGTTTGGCAGGGCTATCTTTTCAAACTGAAGGTCGTATGACTGCCGAACCCCCTCTTTTTCAACACACCCTATTGAGCGGCCACGCTGCTCTTTCCACACAAACGGCTCCACACGCAAATGAGCGCGAAAGTCGAGTGCCTTCAAGCCATACGCTTTGTAAAGACTTTCCTTGGCCGTCCAGAAAACGTGCAGTAGGTCAAACTGAGCAGTTGCTGAGTGTTGCCGGATAAATTTTTCTTCCTCCTCGCTCAAAAACTTCGAGGCCAATCGCGGCATTTTGCTCACCAGTACTTGGATGTCGCAACCACAGGTGATTCGTTGTTGGTTGTTGGTTGTTGGTTGCTGGTTGCTGGTTGTTTGCTGCTCGTCCAATATCAATGCGCCGACAATGCCGTGCGAGTGGCTAAGAGAGCAGGCAAGTTGCTGATTTTCAGGAAAAAAAGGTTTTGAAAATGCGTCTTTGGCAAGCGGCAGGCGCTGGGGGGCGCCAGTGAGTTTGTGGAGGAGCCACCGCCCGGCGAGCCATTCGTGACGGCGCAAGTCGTGTTTGAGGCGGGCTATTTCGGCCTCCTCTTCTGGCGACAACGGCAATTCCTGCCGAAAAAAAGCCTCTTCCTCGGCTGCTTGCCAGATGCCGAACATGGTGTCGGGAGCGGGATGCCGGGTGAGGAGCAGGGGCATATTGAGACGCGAATGAGTAAAAAGGGTGGATTAAGCCTTGATTTTGAGATTGGCCTCAATCCCGTAGTCAGACAACACGGCATCCAAATCGTTCAGGAAATCGGCCCGCAACACCTCGTACTGCTCCACTATGAGCGCATCGTCAGCATCCGCCTTGCTGTGTTCCGCAATCATAATGTTGAGGCGTTCGATTTGCTGTAGGATTTCGACGACTTGGGTATGCTTGAGGTCAGGGTCGGATGTATTCATATTTTTCATGGCGCAAAGATGGAAAGGGAAGGGAGATTAGGCGGTTTTTATCAAAAATTATTCACAATTCCAACACTACCTTGCCCCTTGTTTTTCCACTTTGAAACAACTTGATAGCCTCATGCATCTGTTCAAAAGGCAAGACATGACCAACGTGGGGCGGTGCAAGCCTCAACTCATTGATTTCTCCCAAAAGTTGGTGCATCAACTCCGCCCGTTCGTAGAGCCATATCAAGTTGAAGCCCAAAACACCCTTATTCGTTTCCGGCAATTGCTGCGGGTCAATTTTGGGGCGCGTGAGAAAGTAGTAGAGCAGCCGAAAGAGGTTGGGACGATTGCCCACGCTGGTGTAGCGCGACGAACCGACCACAATGAGTCTTCCCATCGGGGCGAGCAATTTGAACGGGATGGAAAAATATCGCCCGCCTACCGTGTCAATTACGAGATTCAGCGGGCGGCTGCCGAGCGCGTCCTTCAGTTGTTTTTCAAAATCCGCGGCACGCACGATAACCATATCGCAGCCCTCTTTTTGGGCAAAATCCACTTTGGCCATGCTTCCCACCGTGCCGACGACAAAACAATCGTGCGCTTTGGCGATTTTGAGCGCCTGCAAACCCACGCCACCCGCCACGCTGTGAAGCAGCACGTTCTGCCCACGCTCCAATGCGCCGAGCGTTTTCAGGCCGTAATAAGCCGTCAAGGTTTGCACAAGATAGGCAGCGCCCGTTTTGAAATCCCAATCCACAGGCAGGGGGATGACATAGCGAGCGTCAATGTTGAGATGTGAGGTGTAGCCCCCAAAGCGCGTCACACCCATCACCCGGTCGCCGGGGCTTAGGTGATTCACGCCGGGACCAACTGCTTCCACGATGCCTGCGTATTCAAGCCCGGGCGTGAACTCGCCCTTAGGAGTGGCGCCATACAGCCCCCAAATCGCGTAAATATCGGCAAAATTCAAACCGACGGCACGGACAGCCACGCGCACCTCGCCGGGAGCAGGAGCTGGCAGGGTGAATTCGCGCAGTTTCATATTGGCTAGACTTCCGGCTCGGAGTATGTAGCGGTGCATCATAAGTTCGCATGGTTTGTGCAGCGCCAAATATCTCCTATTTTGCCAAAACGCACAGGTACAAGTTGCATGAGCATCTTGCTTACCCTACCGCAAGCTACAAATTGGCGAGCAAATAAGAAATATAGGTAGCGTAGATAAGCAGAAACACGATTCCTTTCCACCGGAAAATCACCCGAGGCTTTTTCAGACAAAAAACAAAAAGCAGGACGGTGGCAAAAACACAAGTGCCGAAGTCTGTGGCGGTGATGCCAGCGAGCGGCAAAGGGGCAATCGCAGCACTCAAGCCCAAAATCATGAACACATTAAAAATGTTGGAGCCTACCACGTTGCCCACCACGAGGTCCGCGTTGCCCCTTCGGGCAGCCACGATAGAGGTAGCCAATTCGGGAACAGAGGTTCCGATGGAAACCAACGTGAGGCCAATGACCGCCTCACTCACCCCCAACCAGCGCGCGATTTCGACCGCCGATTCCACAAACACATCCCCGCCTATAGCCAAGGCGACCACACCACCCCCCACCATCGCCACTGACAGCCACACTGCCACCTGAGGCGAATCGGAATTGTCCACCACGGGGTTTTCTAAGGCCATCTCGAACATATAATACAGGTAGATGAACAAGAAACAGAGCAAGACCAAACCATCGCTGCGCGAAATGACGGAGGGTGCGTCGTTGTCAATCAGTATGTCGTTGGCCACCAAAAACGCGACAATGATGCCCATGAGGCTGAACGGGATTTCCTTCCAAACCGTGCTAGAATGAATGCGTAGTGGCGCTAAAATGGCCGAAAACCCCAAGATGAGGCAGATGTTGACCAAGTTGCTACCCACCACGTTCCCAATGGCCACATCCGCTTGGCCGGATTTCGCCGCAACAACAGACACGACCAACTCGGGAGCAGAAGTGCCAAAGGCCACGATGGTGAGGCCAATAGCCAAGTCGGAAACCTTGAACCGCTTGGCCACAGAGGACGCACCGCTTACCAAGTACTTCGCGCCATAATTGACCAACACGATGCCCAACGCAAGCAAAAAAAAGTGATGCAACATCTTGAGGACTGGAAAGATGAGATAAAATCGAGGGGCAAATATGGCGATAAAACCACGCAAACATGACTACGGGCTTCTGGAGGAAAGGCGACAAATTTTATTTTCCAAAAAAAGTAATATCGCTATTCACCTATTTTTACCCGCCTTTTTTCAATCCGGACGACAATTCTTCCTTCTTATCATTTGACAATCAATGCCGAACCGACAGGGGTGTTTCGCATCCGTGCCTTCGTCTGGCTCAAAAACCACTGCTTTTATCATCCAATTCCTCCGTGAACATGAAACAGACCTTACAACTGATTACACGTCTATTGACTTCTCGCAACCACGCAAGCCTTTTCTTTCTACCCTTGATTATCGCGCTTTGCCCCTTTGCCCTTCGAGCGCAGTCGTTTATCATCGGGGCAAACAACGGAAGCAACACGAACATGAGTTACCCCACGCCGTTTGGCGACGACCGTTCGAGTACCCGAGCACAGTACCTTTATCGCGCCTCAGAGTTGGTGGATGCAGGCGTGTCGGAGGGCAACATCATCAAATTGGGCTTTTTTGTGGAAAGCCTCAACGACGCAGGCTTGCATGACAATTACACCATCAAATTGCTGTTGACCAGTTCCGTCTCGCTCATTTCAGGCACTTGGCAAGATGGCGCAGAAATACTTTACGGGCCTGTTGATTATACGCCAACACTTGGGCTGAATGAGTTTGCGCTTTCGGCTCCTTTTTACTGGAACGGAGCATCCAACGCCAATTTGGTCGTGGAAATCTGTCACTATCCACCTAACCCGGGACCTTTTGCATCCAACAATGCATCCGTGCAATGGACTACGGGATTGGCGTTCAATGGCTCGCGTACGAGAGCGCAAAACAACAATTCGAGCATTTGTTCAACAACGGCAAACAATGAAGATGGCACCCCGACCAGCCGCCCCGTCCTCCATCTCACCTTCTGCTACCCACCCACAGCGCTTACATTGAATAACGTGACCTCCACAACAGCCACTGCGAACTGGACTGCCCCGGCGGGCGGCGACCCGGCTGGATACGACTACACCTACGGCCTGGAAGGTTACGTCCCCGGCAGCGCGGGTAGTGCGCTCGGCGGCGGCTCCACTACCACGCCAAACGCTACCATCACCGGACTGAATGGCATCACCACATACGCACTTTGGGTGCGCTCCGACTGTGGCGACGGGGTGAGCAGATGGACTGGCCCACTTAACTTCACAACCGACCCTAGCTGCAACGATATTTTCGCAGACCCCGGTGGATTTGCATTTCCATATAGCGCAGACACGAGTGTTTTAAAGACACTTTGCCCGGATATTCCAGACAATGCGTTGACCATTTCTTTTTTTACCCCCATCACAATCGGCAGTGGAGACACCTTGCGTATTTACAATGGCAACGATACCTTGTCGCCACTATTGGCAGCATTAACTGGAGTATATGACGACCCGGTTCCGGGGCCTTTTACAGCCACCTCAGCCTCTGGTTGCCTAACGTTTTATTTCACCTCTGACGAAACCGATGAGGGCAACGGATGGATAGCAATTCTAAGCTGCGCAGCCTTAGAACCTGACACCTGCTACCCCGTGCTTGGGCTTGAAGTGACCAATATCACATTCACGGGAGCGGATATGTCGTGGCAAGAGGTTTTTGGTGCCGCCGACTACGATTGGGAGTTGGTGGAACTTCCCTACGTCGGCTCATCGTCCGTGATACAATCGGCCATGGGATATGTGGGCAGCTCGGTCAATTTCAACAGTTTGGAAGCAGGCACTGCCTACCAATTTGCCATTCGCAGCAATTGCATCAACAATTTTAGCAGTGATTGGGACACCTTAGTGTTCATCATCCCCGTCAACTGCAATGGCATAGAGATACAGTGTGCTTCACCCGCTATGTTTAGCGCCGCAAAAACGGGCATCTGGAATTCCAACGAATGTGGCTCCAACTCTCCCGGCAAGGAGCGCGTGTTCCGATTTGTGGCTCCGCACACTCGCTCCTACTCTTTTGAGGTAACAAACGCCTCCGGCGGTTTTGTCAATTATTTCTACAAAATAGCAAGCGATGACTGCAACGGGGACGACTGGCAATGCATAGGCGATTTTAACGTGCCGGGCAGCTCGCCTTTTCCCCCCATACCCGATGCCACATTGACCGCTGGAACGCTTTACTACATACTTGCCGACCCACAAGTGACCACCAACGTATCGCAAACTTTCAGAATCACGGATTGTGGTGTGCCAAATGACCAGCCAGAAGATGCCATCGAAATTATCGTTGGCTCGCCCTGCCTCAGCAATGTGTACTCCAACATCGGCGCTACAATTGACCCCAACGAACCTAACCCCGACGCAGATGATTCGGATGGCTTGGTCGGTCGCTGGCTCGATGCTGCGGACGAAACGGTGTGGTTCAAGTTCCAAGCGCCACCTTCTGGCACTGTCACTATCTTCACGGACCCATTCGGCACACATCAGCCCAACGACGACACGCAGGTGGCGCTCTACCGCGTCGGCGACCCATTGGACTATTCCACTTATGAGCTGTTGGTCAGCGATGAGGACAACGGCAACACCTATCTGGGCTTCAACTCTGTGGTGTCCTATACGGGCTTGGTGGACGGTGATTACTACTACATTCAGGTGGACGGCTGGGGTGTCAATAGCGGCGCATTTTGCATCTCGGTGCTCGAAACAGTGGAACGGGTGGAAGAGGCCAACTGCGACGTTGATTTCTTTGTCGCCGACGTAAATGAGGAAAAGTGGTACAACATCTATGCTACGGTCAACGACCTTGACATTGGCCCCTTGGTGGCGGCCATCAACCCCCACGGCCTCAACTTGGATACCGTGTTTTGTCGCGCTTTGAAGTACGACGAAATTCCATATTTGTCCCCCAACTTTCCCTACCTGCCGCTCTATTACAATTTTTCCTCCTCGCAATCATTCACGGGCAACGTCACACTGCGCCTGTTTTTCACCGACGCGGAATTTGCCGCGTTGAAAGATAGCGCCAACGCGCCCGCGGCCACGCTGAGCGATCTCGAAGTCACCCGCTTCAACGGAGACACTTCCGACTGTTTCATGACGAACAATGCAGGGGCGTTCCATTTAATCGGCGGGGTCAATCCCGTGCCGATGGTCGGAACATTTTACTTGGAATTTAGCACAGATTCATTGGGCGAGTTTGGCGCAAGGCTTGATGCCCTCGCGCTCCCGCTGCAACTCAAATCATTCGGCGGAAAGGTGGAAAGCACGTACAACCTGCTCGAATGGATCACCCTAACAGAGCAAAACGTGCAGTGGCACATCGTCGAGCGTTCGCTCAACGGAAGCACTTGGGTAGAGGTGGGGCGGAAGCCCGGCCAGGCGAACTCGACCGAGCCGCTCCATTATTTTCTGGAAGACCGCCTGCCTCCTGCCAAGGCATATTATCGCCTCCGCTCGATGGATTTTGATGGCACCGTCTCCATGTCGCAAGTCATCTTGCTGACGCGGCGCTCGGAGGTGTTTGGCATCACAAGCGCCTTCCCATCTCCTATGAGCGATGGGCTGACCGTTCAGTTCAACACCCAACACGAGGAGGACACGGTCGTTCGGCTGACCGACATCGTGGGACGTGTCGTATTGGAGCAACCTTTTTTCTCGGGAAAAGGCATCAACACCGTCCACCTTTCGGTGCGCAATCTGCCTGCCGGCGTTTTTCTCGTCACCGTCGCAAACGACACCGCCGTGTCAGCGCCAGTTCGAGTGGTGAAGCAATAGAGGCCGTCTCATAAGCTTAAATGTTGGCAGGATTGACAAGATTTAGAGGATTAGTGCCCGTTTTTTTGGGAAAAAACCTACAAATCTTGTCAATCCTGTCAACAACTCTCAAACTACTCAAACTCTGTCCGCTCCGCCTAGCCGGGCAAGCCCTCAAACAATCAATAATACCGCCCCATCATCGGGTGCTCGACGATGGCTCGTTTCAGTTCGAGAAAATCCACGTCGCCTTGGTAGCTCCACACCACCTTGCCGCCGGGCTCTACAAGAAGGGTGTAGGGCAAGGCGCCGTTCCAATTTTTATCCACTGCTTCGATGAGGGCATACTTGTCGTTTTCGGAAAAAAGATAGTTCGTCACCGCGGACTGTCTGCCTTTTAGAAAATCCAGCACTTTTTCTTCCTGTTCGGGTTTGTCGGCGGAGATGGAGACAAACTCAAAATCGCGCTCGCCATACATCCGCTGTATCTCGATGAAAGACGGGTATTCTCTCACACAAGGCCCGCACCAAGTGGCCCACACATTCACGAGGCGCAACTTTTTGGAATCCTCATTTTTTAAAAGTGCCTGCACACCTTTCACGTCCAACTTGTTGAGCGTCACTTTGCGCTTGGCCCAGTCGCGCTCGGCTTTTTCTTTAAGGTCAGCCTTCCAAGCCCATTTGGTGGAGCAGCCAAAGGTTTTCGTGACGGGGTCTGCGATGGTGCCGCCTGAAAGAATGGCATCAATCGCCGCACGAGCATCTTCGGCATTGGCGCTGCCGGGTTTTTCGGACTTGTCGAGGCGACCTGTGTAGCGCAGTTTTTTCGCGGCATCAAAGATGAAAACATGGGGTGTGGCAACAGGGCCATACTGCAAAGAGGCAGCGTGGGTGTCGCCGTCATAGAGATAGGGGAAATTGAATTTTTTGTACGCTGCGCGAAGCTTGCCCGCTTCATAGTCGTCGTTCAAATCGCTGTACCCCAGCTCCTCCGGCAGCAGGCCCAAAGGACTGTTGGGCGAAATAGCGACCACCGCCACGCCCTTTTCCTTGTAGTCGTTCGTCAGGGCGATGACGCGGTCTTCATAAGCCTGTGCGGTAGGACAGTGATTGCAAGTGAAAACGACCACCAAAGCCTTCGCGTCCTTGAAATCTTTCAAGGTGTAGTATCGGCCATCCACGTCGGGCAGGTTAAAGTCTGGCGCATCCGACCCGATGTCGAGGGTTTTCACATTTTGTTTCGCAACGAGCTGAGGCTGGCCGGGAGCGGTGGGTTGCTGTGCCGATTGACTTGCCTGATTTGGCGACGATTGGCAAGCGACCAGCATGAGCGCAAAAAAGGGGACGAGGTAAGGTTGAGTTTTCATGTCAACAGAATTTTTTTCAGTAACGACAGGATGGCGAAGATAGGAATACCACCCAAACCCTCATCAGCCCGGCAGCGATATTTTGCCCATTCCCACCAACGGCACTCCGCCCAGCACCGCGCCTTGCATCGCCTCGCCTGCCACGGACTCATTGGCCAACACCGCAAAAAGAACCGCTTCCTTTGCGTCGCCATCCACGCCCAACACGCGCATCGGGCGAATCTTCCAACCGCGGAGATTGTTTTTCAGATATTGCACAATCAACGGATTGTGAGCGCCGCCGCCGCTGAGATAGAGCGACGGTTCGTCTTGGTGTGCGACGCTGCTCAAAGCATCCGCGATAGTGTCGGCGGTAAGGCGAGTGAGCGTAGCGAACAAGTCATAAGGGTTGGGGTTGCCCTTGGGTAGTTGGCGCACGGCGGCCTCGACCCAGCGAGTGGAAAAAAGTTCGGGACCAGTGGTTTTGGGGAAAGGCTTGGCGAAAAAAGGCTCCGTTTTAAAAATGTCGAGCAAGCGTTCATCTACCCGACCTGCTTTGGCGAGGAGTGCCTCCTCGTCGAAAGGAACATCGAACAAAGCGCGAGCAAAGGCATCCAAAAGTGTGTTGCCCGGGCCTGTGTCCGTTGCAAAAGCCTTTGCGGGGTTGCCGTCGGCAGGCAGATAAGTGAAATTGGCGATGCCGCCGATATTGAGCAAAAAGCGTTCTTCACCTTTTTTTGAGAACAAATAGTAGTCTCCATAGAGGGCAAGCGGAGCGCCTTCGCCACCTGCTGCCAAGTGTTTTTGCCGGAAATCGGATATTGTGACAATGCCTGTGCGACGAGCGATATGGTCGCCATCGCCAATTTGCAAAGTCGCGTTGGGGTAATCGAGCAGGCCATGCAACACACGGGGCGCGTGAAACACCGTTTGCCCATGACTTGCTACCAAATCCACGTCAGAGGCGGCAATGCCCCATTCCAAAAGGCATTGGTTGACGATGCTCGCGTGGCGTTCGGCCACCAGCACATTGAGCAAGACGAGGTGCTGAAAATCAATTTCTTTTTGGGCAAAGACCCGTCGTATTTCCGCCTTGAAATGTCCGTCGTAAGGCACGGTCCTGAATCGCTCGACCTTCACGCGCGTGCGTTGTCCGGCACCACTAAATGCGCACAGCGCGACATCCAGCCCATCCAATGAGGTGCCGGACATGAGACCGATGATGCGTCGGCGACGCTTGCGAGCGATGGCGGCGAGTTGACGAATGTGCTGCTTCATAATGTTCACCTTGATTCGCCATGATTGGTCAGGTTCATCATGATTGCTCTCCATGATTTTAAGCGGATTGCGCTTGCAGTCATGCCCAAAACTTGACGGCGTGAGGTATTGAGGGTGCGCCCACCTGCTTTTCGGGCGATTTGCCATCGGCAAACGTAGCGAAAAACGCACCTTGATTCGACAACATTTTTCAGTCCAGCATGATTGATGTTCTTGATTTTGAATGGGTTGAAACGTCAATTATACTAAAAAAACTTGCCAACACGAGACATAAGAAGCCTGTTTTTTTCCAAAAAAGAACACTCTAACACTACTTTTGGCTTCCAGAATTTTTCGTCGAGCGGTCCACGGGAATTGCGGACGAACCCTGCCTTGCTGATTCAACCGTCATTTGTCATGTATCAAATAGAACCTGATATTCGTCGCGCCACTACCCTACCCGGCGCGTTTTACAATTCGCCAGAAGGTTTTGCCTCCTATCGGGAGCAGATTTTTGCCCGGTCGTGGCAAATGGTCACACACGCGGAAGAGCTCGTGAAGTTGCCTTTCGATGCAATGCCATTTCAGTTCATGGACAAGTTCATCGAGGAGCCGCTGCTGTTGTTGCGCGACGCGGACAACACCTTGCGCTGTATGTCAAACGTCTGCACGCACCGAGGGAAAATTTTGGTGGAACATCCGGGCAAACTCGAGCGCGGCATCGTCTGTGGTTATCATGGCCGGCGCTTTCTTTTGAACGGAAATTTTGCCGCGATGCCCGAAACCGAGGGGATGGAAAATTTTCCATGCGCCGACGACAATCTAACTCAAATCCCTGTGCGACAATGGAGGCAGTTTGTGTTCACCTCGCTCGCGCCCGCATTTCCTTTCGAGGACTGGGTTGCCGACATGGAACGCAAAATCGGGTTTATGCCAGTGGAGCATTTTCGATTCGACGCGGCGCGTTCGCGCGACTATTTGGTGAAGGCAAATTGGGCTTTGTATTGCGACAACTACCTTGAAGGATTCCATATTCCGTTCGTTCACAAGGGTTTAGCCACTTCGCTGGATTGGGGAGCCTATCGCACGGAATTGTTCAATTGGAGCAATGTGCAGGTTGGGATTTCCAAAGGAGGCGAGGATGTTTTCGACCTTCCCGCCGGGCATGAGGACTACGGACAAGTCATAGCGGGCTACTACTTTTGGCTTTTTCCCAACATCATGTTCAATTTTTACCCCTGGGGGCTGTCGCTCAACATCGTGCGACCGTTGCAGTTGGATTTGACCAAAGTCAGTTTTCGTGCGTACGTCTGGGATGCCTCAAAATTGGGTCGGGGCGCTGGGGCCGATGTTGATCTCGTGGAGCGCGAAGACGAGGCAGTCGTGGAGCAAGTGCAAATCGGCACCCGCTCGCGCTTCTATCGGCATGGCCGTTTTTCGCCAAAACAGGAGCGGGGGGTGCATCATTTTCACCAGTTGGTGACAAGGTTGATTTCGTGAATGGGCCAAAGGCAAAATCGAAGATACTTTTTTGATACCTTTCGCCGCGAAACCCGAGCATTTCTAATCTGACTACTGCCATGAGCAATTTTTTATTCCGGCTGTTCCCTGCCGCATCGTTGTTTTTATTGTGCCAACACACTGGCTACGCCTCCTGCGCCGATAGTGTGGGCTTAAAAATCAGTTCTGTGCAGTGTTATGGTTTGCGCAATGGCATCGTCCGCATAGACACCGTTTACGGTGGCGAGAAACCATTTTTTTACTCTCTTGATGGTCAAACTTTTAGCACCAACCCGACATTCGACCATCTATGGCCAGGCACTTACACGCTCTATGTGCGCGATGCCTCCAACTGTGTGCGTGAATGGCTGGTCAATGTGCCGGAACCTGAAGAGTTGCGCGTTTATTTGATACCGGATGCCGACACGGTGACAGAGGGGGAGCCGTTCAGACTAAATGCGATTGTCACCCCAGAAAGCACGCCCATTTCGGCCATTGAGTGGCGCCCGCCGAATCTGTTTCAAGAACAGAATATGCTGACACAAATGACCCGGATATACGAAACCACCACCTTTGCTGTCGAAATCAGAACTCCCTACGGCTGCCTTGCCCGCGACCAAGCAACCGTGCAGGTAGAAAAAGCTAACCTTTTTTTCCCAAATGTCATCAAGCCCGGCAGCAATCAAGATGCTTATTTCACCATATTCTCAGGGGAAGGGGTGACGAGAGTGGTGCTGATGCAAGTGTTCAGTCGGGGGGGAGGATTGGTGTTCGAGCGCCGCGACTTTGCGCCCAACGACCCCATAAAGGGCTGGAATGGGCGCTGGCAAGGCAAATACGTCCAATCGGGGGTGTATCCGTGGACAGCTATTGTGGAATATGAGGATGGCAGGCAAAAGCAATTTCACGGGAACGTCACGGTAGTCAATTGAAGCACTTTTTGCCCTGCGAGTTTTCAGGAGCCTCCTCTTTCCCAACTCAACATCAATATCCAAGTTTGAAGGTATCGCCTTCTTGATACGCGCCTACGGAACGTTTGGCCGTGAGCGTTTGGCCTTCCACGGTGGTGAATTTTTGGCCATCCTGTAGTTTTAGATTGTATTGTATCACGGTCTGCGCCGCGTCATAAAGCACAGAATGTACTTCCGACAGAGATTGTGGCGCATTGACGATTTCCATTTCCGTGAAACCGAGTTCTTGCAAGCCCCAAGTGAAGGCGCCACTTTGCTCGCCTTCCTGCTTCATGCCAAAATATACCCAACAATACACCGGGAGGGTCTGGTGGTCGCGCATATTTTGCGCAGCAGCCACATAGAAACCTTTGGACAGCAGCAGGTATTGGTCAGCCATGTACACGCCACAGGCATTGGTCTGCTCCATCACGCCCGCCACGACCGCAGTAAACAACTTGTACAGATCCAATGTCTTGTTTTCGGTGCCAACGACCGAAATAAGCACTTGACTCTGATGGCGAAGCGCCTCTTCGGCGCCAGATTTCCACAACCAAGAAAGACGAGCGGCAGTGGCGACATCGGCAGCAGGTGCCGGATAATCGAGAAAGGCCACCATCACGGTGGCTGCACCCGGCCCCACAAACACGACGGTTTTCTCGCCCACGTTGACCGAATCGGTTTTCAACTTCCAATCTTTTCTCAGCGCGGCCAATATCTTCTGGGCATCAGGTGCTGTTTTGTCGTTGAGCAACACGATGCCGCTAACGACTTTTTGTTCCAACTTTTGAGCAATGATATTTTTAGAAAAAACGGCAAGCAGCGCCGCAACGAGTATGAAAAATCGCATGGTGGGTTCGAGTAGTTTTTGAAAATGCGGCACAAGAACGATGGAAATGGGATTTCTCTGATGTTTCTCAACCAAATAATGTTTGATGAGCGAATTTTTTTTCGCCCGCGCCCACCCATATTCCACCCATCCCGAACACTTTTTCGCCAAAAGAGCCGAAAACCCCTCTTTTTGGCACATGGCACATCGCTTGCCTAAATGGGGGTGTCATGACATTTTTTCCCGACGGGGAATGTTCCACCTCATTTTTTCACACTTTAAATCTTAAGTCATGCACGATATGGATAAAATCATGAACGAGGAATTCAATCAAGAATATGGTTTCCTCAACGAAGGCGAATTTGGGTATGAGGGCGAAGGTGAAGGCGAATGGGAATATGCCTATGAATGGGAAGGCGAATGGGAAGGCGAGTGGGAAGGCGAGGGTGAATGGGAATGGGAGGGCGAAGGCGAGTATGAATTGTTGGGCGAGCAGATGGAATATGAGCTCGCTGCCGAGTTGCTCGCTGTGAGCAACGAACAAGAGCTCGAGCAATTCCTAGGCAAATTGGTCAGAAAAGTCGGGGGTGGCCTTTCCAAATTTGCCAAATCAGGCATCGGGCGTTCGCTCGTTGGCGGCCTGAAATCGGTGGCCAAAGTAGGTTTGCCCATCGCCGGCAAAGTCGCGGGCAGTTTCTTCGGCGGCCCATTGGGCGGCGCGATTGGCGGTAAACTTGGCAGTATGGCATCCAATCTGTTTGAAATTCAACCAGGAGGCATGAGCAACGAAGACCTCGAATTCGAAGTGGCCCGCCGTTTTGTGCGCCTCGCCGCAGCTTCCACTCGCAACACGGTGAAAAACGCACCCAAAGGAGGCTCTCCCAAAGCAATCGTCTCCAAGTCTATCAAACAGGCAGCCGTGAAACACGCGCCCGGACTGTTGAACCCCGGTGGGGTCGGCAGCAGTATCGGCGGCGGCATGAGCGGCGGCATGAGCAGCAACGGCGCTTCAGGCCAATCCGGCACATGGAGCCGTCAGGGCAACCAAATTGTATTGTACGGCGTGTGACGTCGCACCCGGTTGTCCATTTTTTCACTTAGGTATTTTTTCAAAAAATCGGTGCCAGCACGATGACCGCAACTGCTCATCGCGCACAGGGCAGCCTATTCGTTCACCAACAAAATTTTTCAACCAATGAATTACGAATATCAGGAAACATACGAATTCCAACCCGAATACGAGTACGAGGGCGAATTCAGCCAAGAGTCGTACGAAAACGAACTGGCGCACGAGTTGATGAATATCCAAAACGAGGAAGAGTTGGAGTATTTTCTCGGAAATCTGCTCAAAAAAGCATGGAGCGGCGCGAAAACGCTATACAACTCTCCTATTGGCCAACAACTGAAAGGCCAAGCGGTAGCGGGGTTGAAATCACTTGGCAAACGTGCTTTGCCGGGGCTGGGCAGCAAACTCGGCGGTCGCTTTTTTGGCCCTGCCGGTGCGCAGGTCGGCAGTCAACTCGGCAACTTGGCTGCTCGCGGCCTCGGCCTCGAATTTGAAGGAGCCAGCCCGCGCGACAAACGTTTTGAAGGCTCCAAAAGGCTCGTCCGCATAGCAAAAGCCGCCTCCCGTCGCATCGCAGCTTATGCCAGAAGTGGAAAGCCGATGAGCGCCCGCGCCGTCCGCAACATCATCCTGCAAGAAGGCAAACGTTGGTTTCCGGGACTGCCTTCCCCTATGCCAGCCGATGGGGGATTCCAGCATGGCGACTACACAGATTCCACTTTCCAAAATCGGGGAACATGGGTCAGGCAAGGCAACCGGATTATCATCCAAGGGGTGTAACCTCGGAGGATGGCAGGTTGCTATTGATTGCCGAAGCCGAAGCCCTACTCATGCGGTTGCAACAGGTGCAGCCTTTTGAATGGACGATGCCGATGGCCATGGCCGCCGCTCCTTCTTCGGAGGCGCTGCGAAAAATCCACCTGCTCATCAAAGTTGGCCGGGAACAGTTGCGCAAGCGCGTGTTGCAGTTCATTCAGGTCATACAAAACGACCGAAGCCGCCCGATTCACACGTGCCAATCGGCTTACAGCATCCTCAAATTGCAGTTCAACTCGCTGCTCGACCAGTTCGACATTTTTGCCGATGTGGTCAACCAGCGCAGCGAACACGATACCGGGGTGTGGATATCGGGGCTGGACGTTTTCGCCCGCGATGCCCTGCGTCTGAACGATGACTATTACGAAGCACCCGAACTGGTATGTTATCTCGACCGGGGACACGGAGCGGCTATTCGCCGCGCCCGGACGCGCCTACCGGGGGGAAAAGAGAATCCAGTGGCCATTATTCGTGTCCCGCGCGAGCGGATGGTCGGTAGCGGCATTGGCTCCTCGCTGGTACACGAAGTTGGTCATCAGGGTGCTGCGTTGCTGGGACTGATTCCATCGCTCAAACCTCTACTGGAACAAAAGGCGATGGCGGAACCGACGCGACAGACGGCTTGGAAACTGTACGAACTCTGGATTTCGGAAATCCTTTCCGATGTGTGGAGTGTAGCGACTATCGGCATCAGCGCCACCACAGGACTGATAAATGTGGTCAGTCTGCCATCTTATTTCGTGTTCCGAATGCCCGATGGCGACCCACACCCATTCCCGTGGATTCGGGTGAAAATCAGCCTCGCTTTTGGCAGGGCGCTCTACCCCGACCCGCAGTGGGATAGGTTGGAGAGTCTCTGGGAACAAATGTACCCCACCAACGCCATCAAGCCGGCGCAGCGCGACCTCCTTCGGGTGCTGAGCAAGACACTGCCGCATTTTGCGCAGCTCGTGCTCAACCATCGGCCCACTTCGCTGCATGGCGAGGCTTTCCGGGAAGTTTTTCCCATCGCCACGCGACAGCCGGGGCAGTTGCGACGACTGCACCGACTTTGGCAGCAACAGCCCGATGCGATTTACAAAGCCCGCCCGGGGCTGGTGTTCGCCACCGTGGGACAAGCCCGATCGGACTCGGCGATGTCGCCCGACGAGGAAAACCGCCTGCTGACGCAAGTGCTGCGGCAATGGGCGTTGATGAAAATTGTTAACCATTAAAAAATTTTCAACCATGCCTGCTAACTTTTCAAATCTGCGGCTCAGGTACAAGCATTTTACAGATGCAATTCCGGCTATTCCAGACTTATCAATAGACTTCAACCTGAGTTCGCTGAATTTCGATATTAACCATGCCACTATTGGCGCTTCAACACCTTTCACCTCCGAATTGTCATTTATGGTGGGCATTGAGGACAGCGAGGCCTCCAGTTTTGGCAGCCTTCGTGACTTGGCCGTTGGATTGGATAAACACTTTCCTGACACTACGCCCAAGCCCCCTCTTGGCCAAAAGATTACTGATGAAGACCGAATCAAGCAAATCACAAAAGTGTTGGAGACGGAGGTGTTCACTGACGACAATTTAGAATTAATCTTTCATGATATTGCCATACCTCCAGCAGCCCCTGACCTTCCGAACTCTTCACTGCAAGTTTTAGCAACTTTCACTAATACTGACTCAAGCAACGTGTTTGCTTTTAAGTGGACAATAAAAATTAAATTTCACGCAGTTACGTCTGACTTATCTCACGCTTCTATAGACCCTTTAATTCCAGCTGTGCTGTATCCAGAACTCAGCCTACCATCATCAGATGAAAACTTAAATAGCGACAACCCCTTCTTTTTTGGAATCACAGAGAATGACGAACTTTTTAAGTCTTTCAATGACGAACTGAGGTTAAACTATGAATTAACCTTTATTCCTGAATCGGCTACTGGCGGAGAGGTCGCCAGCCCCATCGGCAGAGCAACGGACGAACTCACGGACAGCCTCGCAAACCTGACCAACACACTCGCGGCCAACCTCACCAGTACGTTCAAAACCCAGCTCCAACCTGCCGGACAGTTTTTCACCGATGACGTAGCACTCTGGGTTTTAATTAAAAAAGGCGCAGACGAACTCTCCTTCACCAAGTTCTTCAACTACATGGAGACTGTTTTTTGCGGGGCAGACACTTACACACCGAATGAAAAATTGAAAGAAAAAGCCCCCGCACTTAATAACCGCCGTTCGTCACCCTTTATGAACGTGGATGCTTACCGGGCTGTGAAAATCGCTACCGAAGCTTTCGTGATGGTCAACTGCATGGTTGATGGACGTTTTACAAGCGATGATATTGAAGATCTGCGAAAAAGCGTGCGTCTTGTGGACGGCGTGCCGGACGAAACACAATTGTCAAAATTTTTCAACGAATACAAAGAGAAAGTCAATGGCGGTTCCTCGATAATTCCATATCTGGCAGTCATAAGAAGGAAACTCTCCAACGAGGGACTCAAAGTTTCAACTTTTGAAGATGCCTTCGACGCTTACTTCGCCAGTAATACGAAAGCGGATACCTGCTACGGCCTTATCAGCGAAAAACTGTCAAGACCCTGTTTCCTCGAACTCATCTGGTCGTATTGGCACGAAGAAAGCATGATGGTGCAAGGCTTGAATGCCGTGAGCCGCCGCTTCCAAAACATTCGCGGCCCCGGCAAAATAGACCCGTTGGCCAATCTCGAGATTGACCCGCTCCGCCCGCTCAACAACCTGATGTGGGGCTATATCCAAGACCACCAGCACCGTCTCAGCGTCCGCCGCCGTGCCTACGAGTACAATCACCACTACGGCATTACGCTCAAAGGCGAGGCGGCCAAGGATATGCGATTTGCAGACCCGCGCTCAAAATTCATCGAGGCGTTCCATACGCTACTGAACTTGGTAAGCCGTTTCTACAAACAGGCAGACGACATGACGGTGCAGCCCGACGGGTTCCCCATCCTCAATGGCCTGCGGGAAACGCACCTCATCCTCAGCGAAGGCGCCCACAACCAATACGGCGATTTGCCTTCCACCGCACGCGCCGAAATGCTCATGGAACAGTGGTTGCTGGCACGACCGGAGTTCAGAGAATTTCTGCCCACGCGCATCATGGTCGCATATCCAGAACCCTGGATGGACAGAGTCGCGGCGCTCAACCAACTGTTGGGGCACACCAAAACGTCTGTTTTGCATTTCAACTATCTGGCAATTTTCGGCGAAAAAATCCTGCTCTCCATTCGCTTCGGCAACTGGGCTGACCCGTCGAACCGTTCTTCCGCAGCAGCCAGTTGGGCCAATTTCTGGCGGCTCGAAATACAAGGCTACATCCACTCCTACCGCGCCGTCACTGGTGTTGATCTCAGCGCCGATGGCGTGATAGCAGGCCAGCGGGTAGATGCTCAACAGCCATCCGTTCACTTGCTCCGCCGTCTGGCCGAACAACAAAATGGCAATGGTCAAATGAAAAAATCCGCCGCCGCGGCAGCAGTCAAATGAAACGGGATTTTAGTTCTTCCCTCTATTTGGGAATGCAACACTGCAGCGGGGAACTCCGTGATTGGGATGCTCTGACCACAGGAGCACCCGCTGCTTTCTTCGAACCACCTGCCGCTGTTGCGCTGGGCAAGTCCATCGCCCGGCTACAAGGACTGGCAGATGGAGTGGTCGCGCCCTCCACGCTCCACTTGTTTTGGGACTGGTTTGGCGGACTCGACAGCCGCAAGCACGTTGTGTTCGCCGATGCCCAACTCTATCGGGTGGGCGCATGGGGGGTAGAGCGGGCAGCGGGGAAAGGAGTGCTGACAGTAAAATTCCGGCACCAATGTGCAGCCTCGTTGCACCGGCTCATCGGAATATCATTGGGCGCAAAACAGAAGCCTGTTATTGTCACCGACGGCTGGTGTCCGTTTTGCGGAAAAGCCTCGCCATTGCACGACTACCTGCACATCATCGAACCCTTCGATGGTTTGCTGGTGGTGGACGATACGCAAGCACTGGGGATTTTGGGGCGAAAACCCGGCGCAACTATGCCCTATGGCTATGGCGGTGTTGGTTTGCTCAAGTACCTGAATGTCAAAAGCGAACGGGTTGTCGCCATCACTTCTTTGGCTAAAGCCTTTGGCGCTCCGTTGGCGGCGCTGTGCGGCTCAGAGCGCGAAATTCAGAAGTTCAAAATGCGCAGCGAAATCCGCATCAATTCCAGCCCACCCTCGGCGGCGGCACTGGCGGCAGGGAAAAACGCACTTCGATTGAATGCTGCTTTTGGCGATGAACTGCGAGAAAAGTTGTTTCAAAATATCATTTTTTTCAAAGAATACATGGCACAAAATGGGTTTGAAACGAAGGGCGGTTTTTTTCCGGTGCAGACTGTGACCAACCTTGACGAAGAACAGACGAGGCGTATGCACGCCAATTTGTGGAAAAAAGGCATCCGAACTGTGCCAGTGTTGGCGCACGGAAAAGGCGCGAAACTTTGTTGGATTCTCAATGCGCGTCATTCGGAAGAAGATATCGAACGCGCCTGCCGGGCATTTTTTGCAGCGACTCAGAAGTCTCCATTTCTAAAACATCACAATTATGAAAACCCTGCTCGACGAAATTTTATCGCAAGAAACATCGGGTAGCCGCCATGCCGGTGGGTGCGGATGCGCAGCCTGTGCCCAAAAGGCGGTGCCAGCATCCGACCTCTATCCGCATTGGAAAGAAAGACGGCGGCAACGCCTCGGAGCAGCAGAAATACATTCGACCCAGTGTGGTTGCGCCCAATGCAAGGCAAAAAAGGAGGCCGAGTTTGAGTATGGCGATGATGATTTTCACACCTATTGGCGGCGGCGACGGCAGTTGCGGCACGATTGGCCGTTGGATGTGGAAATGGAGGGGGAAAGCAGTTATGTTTTTCCGGCAGGCAATTTTAGCAACATCCCTAACCCTACGCGTCAGTTTTTTGGCCAATCGCCCAATCAAGTTAAAAGAAAAATACCAAAAGGCTGGCGCATAATGACGGCTACTTCAGGCCGGGGCTGGAAAATGATAGACGACAAGGGCAATGAACGGATTCGGTTTATGCGCCCAAATCCACGCAGAAAAGGCACCGACCAGAACTGGGTGCATACGGCTACCGGCTACTGGATGATTCGTGACGGCCAGGGCAACTATTTGGACGGCGACGGCAACATCGTCGCACCCAATATCTCGCCCAGCCGCATGAGCGACGACCAGAAGTTCAGGATACACGTTGCGTTCACTGGCAACATGGGTGAGTTGGGAGAGAACGAGTTGTACTAACCCGAACAAAAGAACACCATGCTCATCATTGACTGCCACTGCCACTATGGCCCCGGCGACGGGCTGGTCGGCCCATGGGACACCCGCGCCGATTTGACTAAGTTCATGCGCTGGTCGAAAGAAGCGGGCATACACAAAACCAACCTGTTCGCGGCCTTCCATTCCGACTACGCTTGGGCGAACGGATATGTGGCAAAGTTGGTGAATGAGCACCCCGAACAGTTTTTTGGCTTTGCCTTCATTCACCCCGAACGTGATGCCGGGCGGGTGTTTGAGATGGTGAAAAGAGCCGTGCAGGAGTTTAATTTTTGCGGCATCAAAGTCCACCGTCACGATGCGCGTATCACGCGGGAGATTTGCGAAGCGGCGCGGGCTTTCGGGTTGCCGATTCTGTACGACCCCACGGGCGAGATTGCTACGGTGGAATTGGTGGCGACCGAATACCCCGACGTGAATTTCATCATCCCGCACCTCAGCAGTTTTGCCGACGACTGGAAGGCGCAACTGAATTTTATCCCCATGCTGGAGCGTCACCCGAACGTATTTACCGACACCTCTGGCATCCGGCGTTTCGATTTGCTGGAAATGGCTGCCAAACGGGCGGGGGCGCACAAAATCCTGTTTGGCTCGGATGGCCCGTGGCTACATCCGGGGGTAGAATTGGAAAAAGTCTTTGCACTGCACTTTCCGCCAAAAGAGGAGGCGATGGTGTTGGGCGGGAATTTCCTGCGCCTCATTTCAAATGTGCGGCGACAACCTCTGAAAACCAAACTTTTGTACGCTGCGCCTGCCTCCGGTCTGCCTGTTGCCACCGACCCCTGGCTGCGAAATAGGGTGGTGGTTTGAAACTTTATTTTTTCACTTTCCAGCCTTTCAAGGTTGAGTAAAATCTTTGACCATGAGGACTTTGATTGACGAAATTTTGGAAACCGGCACTGCCCAAGCATCTCATTCCTGCGGTTGCAAGCACTCCGCCAATAGGAGCCAACGCTATCTGCCTTTTCAACCTTTGAGACTACAGGATGAGGAATTCCCCTCTTTGGCAAACCTCGCGCAAGAAAGAGCAGCCGTTCAGGCGGCCATAGCAGCAGGCAACCGCAATGAAAACCGCCTGTCCGACCTGGTTTTTTTCCGTCGCCACCCGGAACGAAACGGGCGATTGATACAAAAAGGGGAGCCGAATTTTCATACGCTTTCCCAAGAATGGTTACGGATTCGGGATCAATTAGTAAGACCCGAACTTAGGGGAGGGCACAGGCCAAACTACATCCCCCCTGATCCGCAAACCAGTTGCGCCGTGCCTCAGCGGAGTGTTTCTTCCGAAATGGAAATGTTTGAAACTCTTGACTTCGAAACCCCCACTCCCACCCGGCCAAATGCAAGGCTTTGTCTGTATCAAAACGCCAGCATCTCCAGCCATCGGAATCACTTTTCTTGCCAAGCAACTCGCTGGGCAAGGGCAATCAGAGCAATTGCAGCAACGACAGCATCGCCATGTCAGCCAAGAGTAGGAGATTCAGCTTACGACACTGGCGCAGGCATAATTTCAGCAATACAATCAGCTAATACATGCTTAGGGCTTCCGATCGAAACTGTTCATATATTCGGACATAGCGGCAGCTATGGTTTTTTCGGAACAGATCCTTTTGGAGCAGTTGGATTATATAACACACCAGTTGACCCAACTTCAAGGGGAAATGGTGGTCGAACAGTTGGCGACATTCCTACTTTGACGTTGTCAAACAACGTAGTCTTTTATTTGCATGGGTGCAATACCGCCGAAGGAATTAACAACTTTGCAAAATCTTTGTATGACCATTTAGCCGCATCTCTAACCAATCCAATCGTTTTTGGCCATTACAATGGTGGATGCGCGGGCCGCGACAACTCTTGGAAAAGATACTCAAATATTTCTCCTAATGGCACTTTGATACGAGGAGGCATACTTGGAAGATTTGGAGTTAGAAATTGTTGTTCATAAAGAAATGACACAACCGCCAATACCATACAAATCCATTTCAACTTATGGAATTGATAGAAAGACTCAAAAACGAAACCCTCCGGCAACTCTTGAAAAAGGTCGGACAACTCGACGACAAAGCGTTCGAGGACAGCAATCTTGCCAAAACGAAAACCAGACTGTTTGACGAACTCAAAATCCAGACGCCCGAATTTTTGACGAATGAAACAACGGTAAAAATTGGAACAGAAAAGGCCGTCAGATACGACGTGCCAAAAGGAACATCGCCGGGGCAGGACATTTACTTCGCATTCTATACTGTACCCGTAAAAAGCAGGCACGAGTTATTCCTTCGGATATTGGGAAGACATTTTTGGAGCGACAATTTTTACTGCGCCGATGAAAAGGTTTTTTTCAAAAAAAAATCCACCTCAAAAATCGTCGGAAATGGCTATTTGATTGAAAAAATAAAAAAGGAAGCAGAATCCCGATTCGATGAAATCACCCAGACGCTGAATAACTTTCATCTGCTCGCTGAAGAATTCAACGCTGCCGAATTGCAATCGAAAATTGACACCACGGTTGAAGCAGAGAAAGTCAATAGAAACAACCAAAAGTTTGTCGAAATAGCATTGAATCCTTACCTATTGTAGCTATGCTGTTTTCTTTTCCGCCAAATACCCTTGTACCAGCCGGTCCGTCACGTCGAGGCGCCTGGCGGCTTCCTGAAGATTCCCGGCCGCATCTTCGATGGCAATGTCCATCGCCACATCGGCAGCAATGCGTTTGATGTCTTTCAACCCAACGCCGTCAGCAATGGCCTGGCGGATGGCGTCTTTAAAACCGTTCTCCTGCCAGCCGTGTGGAGCAAATGACAAGCTGTCGCGGTCGGCATCAGGGATGTCGCCGATGGTAACGGGGCCGTCTCCCGTGTGCCGATAAGCAATGCGGGTGATGAGCTGTCGCAGTTGGCGCACATTCCCGGGAAAGGGGTGCGTCAACAGGAAATTCAGCATGAGCGGGTCGAAAGGCGGGGGCGTGTTGGTCTGGAGAGCTTGTGCGAGGAAATATTCGGCTAGTTCGGGGATGTCGAGCCGCCTATCGCGCAAAGGAGGTAATTGGACCACACAGGTGCTGAGGCGGTAGTACAAATCCTGCCGGAAATCGCCTTTTTCCACCTCTTGTAACAAATTCCGGTTGGTGGCGCACACGAGCCGAAATTGCGCCTTTTTCCAAATATTGCTGCCCACCCGCTTGTACAGTCCATCTTGGCTGACGCGCAACAATTCGGCCTGCAAGCGGAGCGGCAGTTCGCCTATTTCGTCCAAAAAAAGTGTGCCTCTGTCCGCCAAAGAAAAAGCGCCGTCGCGGTTGGCGACCGCATTGGTGAAAGCGCCTTTTTCGTGCCCGAAAAATTCGCTGCCTGACAATTCCGGCACAATGATCGTGCAGTCCAGCAGCACGAGGCTTTGTTTGTCTTGCCGCTTATCGAGGTCATGAATGAGACGGGCGATGAGTTCCTTGCCAGTGCCGCTCTCTCCCAAAATAAGGACAGGGGCGGTGGAAAAGCACGCGATTTCAACTACCTGTCGGAGCACTTTGCGCCACGCTGGGCAGCTGCCGAGGAGCGTTTTTTGCACCTGCTCCGAATCAACGATTCTGTCAATGACAGACCAGCGGTGAAGACGGGATTGCACGGCATCGGCCAGCCTGATTTTGCCACGAAGGTCCAACACATCGTCCACGCCCATGCTAAGCAAACGCCACACTCGATAAAAGGGCAGTTTTTTTTCTCCGGTGTAGAGTGCGATGACGTGTCGCTCCGGCTCAAGCAATTCTTTCAGACATTCTTGCTCTTCTTCCTCAGTAGTTTGGTCGTTGAGCAAAAGCAGAATGGTGTTTCTCCCTTCCGGCGGCATTTGGCAGGGGTTACATTCGATGCGGGAGGTTTGCAGTTGCGCGGCAATAGAATGAAAATGCCCATCGGCGCCATTGGGAGCAGGGCTTTGCAGCCAAACTTGGAATGTGTCGTTGGTTGTCATGCGGGGGAACATTTGGTTTTGAATCGACAACATTATCCAAAGCATGTCCTTCTCGATTAAAGTTTGGGCAAGTTAAATGTTTAGCATAGTAAATTATGCGAAACGCCAATTAAATTAGACGAAAAATTGATATAATGGCATAAACTCGCCATAAAGCGCTTGTCGCCAAGCAAGTTCCCACCCCTCACCGTATCAACACCACATCCCCCTTCTTGGATTCCACATACCCATCTTGATACTCCACTTCGACATACCAGACATAAATGCCGGGGTCGCAGGGCTTGCCTCGAAATGAACCGTCCCAACCACGCGTATCATCGTTGACTGCGAAGTCTTTGTCCTGATAGACCAATTCGCCCCAACGATTATAGACATTGAAGGTCAGCACACTGCGGATTTGCAAGCTTTTGCCATACACCACGAGCAAGTCGTTGTTAAGGTCGCCATTGGGGGTGAAACCCGTTGGCACATACACGCCGCGCGGTTTTTCCACGCTGACCGTGACTTGGGCCTCGCCTTTGCATCCGTTTTCGTCCGTGACTTTCACGACATAGGTATTTGGCTGATAGGGCCGCACCAGAATCATGCTACAATCCGGCGAGTCAACGCACACAAAGTTTTCCACCAAAAAACTTCGCCACTCGTAGTCCACTAGCCCTACGGCATTGAATACATCCGCGCTTAGCACGAGACTGTCGCCAAGCGTGACAGTTGTATCCGTCCCTGCCGACACCTCTATCTGCATCGGCTGGCCGAGCACTTCCGCGAGCGAGGTAATGCACCCATTCCCATCCTGCACCCGCACGATATAGTCGCCCGCTGCCAAGCCTAAGAAGATGCTGCTTCCACCAAAAGGCCCATCGTTCAGGCTGTAGCGAAATGGACCTTGCCCTCCCGTCAAAACCACCCGCAAGCGACCGTCTTTTCCCCCAAAACATTTAGGCTCTGTTTTTTCTGTTCGAATTTCCAATGCGCCAGGGCGCTCGATGATGACAGAATCAACGACCGTGCAACCATTTTTGTCTACCACATCAAGTACATATAGCCCCGGGCCAAGGTTGCCGATTTGAGAGGTATTGGCTCCATTGCTCCAAGTCAGGATGTATTCTGGTGTCCCACCTGCCACGTTGGCGGCAATGACGGCGTTGCTATCATCTGGGCACACCAATGTTTGCACCGCGAAATCAACGCGCAAAAGGTCGGGTTGCGTGATGATTACAGTGTCAACATCCGTACATCCTTTGGCATCCAGAATGGTGAGAAAGTAAGTGCCGGGCAACAAATTCTGGATGATGGGGCCTGTCGTGTTGTTGCTCCAAGTGTATACGACAGGCTGTGTGGCCCCCTCCACTCCCATCACTTGAGCCAATCCGTCGGAGAGGCCGAAACAGGTAATGTTTTTTTGGGCAATTTGCGCCACGATAGGAGGTGGCTGAGGCATAAAGAAGGAGGTGCTGCCCGAGCAACCCGCAGAGTCTGTGGCCGTGACGGAATAGTTCTGCCCACCCAACAGCCCATCCACAAACAGCGCGTTGGGCGTGCCGGGGATGTTCCATTGATAGTTGTATTTTGCGGTATCACCCATGCCAGCCCCTCCCACCACCAAATTGACAGCCGCCTGACCGTCGGAGCGCCCATGACAGGTCGGTTGCACGAACGCGATGCCGACTTCTATTTTTGAAAATTGCTGAATCGCCACGCTGGCTATGGCGGTACAGCCCCGGTTGTCGGTGGCTGTCACATTGATAAGCCCGGGATTAAGCCCAATGACAAAAGCGCCTGTTAGCCCATTACTCCACATATACGAGAAGGGTGCCCCGTTGCCACCCAAAGCTGCAGCGACCGCCTCCCCGTTGTTTTCCCCAAAACAGGCTGTCCGGGTCTGTGATGCGATAATCTCCAAAGGAGTGGCTGGCTGCGTCACGGATGTATTGGCCGTAGTGGTGCAGCCATTTGCGTCAACGACGGTGACGATGTAGTTGCCAATTGGCAGGCTGCTGATGGTCTGAGTGGTCGGCCCCCAATTCCATGCGTACTGATACGGCTCTGTGCCGCCTGCTGGATTGGCCGTAGCGATGCCGTCGCTGCCCCCAAAACAGGCCACATCGGTCTTGTTGATGGTGGCGCTCAACGGTGCGGGCTGCGTGACTTGGGCAGATGCCGTGACGACACACCCGTTACCATCCGTGACGACGACGGTGTAATTGCCGGGAGACAGGTTCACCGCCACAGGGCCTACTTGTTGGCTTGGGTCGTTCCATTGATAGCCAAGCGCCCCCGTGCCGCCTCGCGCATACACTCTGACTTGCCCATTGTTGTTGCCAAAACAATTGACGGACTGCGACACAATGCTATCCACCACAATCGCCTCTGGGCATGGCAGCTGTATCGTATCGCTGAAAACACAACCTACTCCATCGGTCAGGGTCATGCGATATTCACCGCAGGCAAGATTTGAGATGCTATTGCCCGTCATATTGTTGCTCCATTGAATCAAATAGGGCAGCTGCCCTCCCACCGCATTGGCGAAGATGGAGCCATCTTCAATGCCCGCGCATGAAGGAGGCACGCTGTCAATAAAAACCTCAATCGGAGTAGCCCCACTAATCGTCACTTTGTCAATCACCGCGCAACCAAGTATGTCCCGAACTTCCAGCAGATATGTGCCGGGACAGAGATTATTCACTGTCGCAAAACCATCCGGCAAGGAAGGGTCGTCCCAAAAGTAATCGTAGGGCGGCGCGCCGCCCGTCACTTGGGCAGTTGCCGAGCCATTGCAAGCGCCAGCACAAGTTTCATTCACGACATTTATGAATCCAAGCGTTAAGGCAGGAGAAGAGCCTACCGTCACAGAAGCAGTGAACGAACAACCTTTCAGGTCAGTTACCGTGACCGTGTAAGTGCCTGCGGCAAGGTTCACCGCTGTTTGCGTAATCTGACCTTGTGCGTCGCTCCATTCGTAAGAGTAGGGCATGGTGCCCCCTTTTGCGAACACAGTGGCCGAACCGTTGGCAGCCCCGACACAAGAGGTATTGGTCGAGGTCGTGCTATCCAATGCGAACAATAAAGGCTCCAATACGATGACAAGCGTGGCGACCAAACAACCCGCGCCATCGGTGATAGTGACAAAATGAAATCCCGCATTCAGGCTATCGGCAGTAGGAGTGGTGTCGCCATTGTCCCAGATATACTGATATGGCGAGGTGCCCCCTGATACCTCTATCGTGGCCGAGCCATCCGAGTAGCCCTTGCAGCTCACTGGGGTCTGTGACGAATTGAAAGCGAAAGGCAGCGGTTCGCCCACTGCCACGCTATCCACCGCAGTGCAGCCATTAGCATCCGTCGCCGTCACTCGATAACAACCCGCGTAGAGGTCTGTCACCGTCGCGCCGTTGGTGACGGGGCCTCCCCCACATCCCTGCCAAGAAAAAGTGATGGTACCTGTGCCACCCGTAGCCGAAGCTGTCGCGGAGCCGCTGGGGTCTCCATTGCAAATTGAATTCGTCGCCGCGAGCGTCAAAATGATGGGTTGGGGGCAGGGTTGAGAAAAGGCGGGTGCGGCAAGTGCCGTGAACAAGAATAGGATTATCGGTTTTGTCATTACAGGTATGAGTTTAATGTGCACGGGATGGATTAAAGGACAAAAAAAAGCAAAATACCGGACACGCGCAGGAATGATTTCGCTGCTTGTGCCCTTGCTGCCAGATGCCAGGTTACAGCCGCTTGCTTACTTCAATTCTTTTTCGGCCTCGGCATTCCAACCGGCGCTCGCTTTTGCATAATCAGCCTGCAACAGGTCACAGAATTTGTCAATGCGCTCCAACGTACCGGCGGCGCCTTTAAGGCTGGTGTTCAGCATCTCATATTCTTTTTTGGCCTCCTCGGTCTTGATTTTTCCTGCCGCATAGTCCGCCGACAACTGCTTGAATCTGTTGAGCATATCGTTGTACTGTGCTTCGGTGGCTTGCACTTTGCCCGCCAACGCAACACTACGCTCCAATATGGATTGCATTTCGGGCGTGTTGCTGCTCCTGAGGGCTTCAGGGGCTTTATTGATTTGTTCAATGGTCATGTTGGCCATTTCTACGGTTTTTCCCAACGTTGGCGCCAATTCCTCCGCATTAGCGATGTCACTTTGCATCGTGCTGACTAGTGCCGGGTCCACTTTATTGCAGGCTGTTGCCAAAAACAGTATTGAAAAAATTGCGGGCAAAAACAGATTCTTCATGTCGTTGTGTTTTAGTTGATTGTTGAAACAAAAGCCAAAGGTATGGCGATGCACGACTGTCCATGACGCATAGAGGCGCAAAAAAAATCATCTTCTTTTGTTTGCCCATGCTTGCTTTCTGTTCGGCTTCCACATTTTGTGCATATTTGCCGCCGAATAACGACCTGAATATGCAGCCTGAATTTGCCAAGAAGTACATCAACGTCTATCTCGGATTGGGGAGCAATATGGGCGACCGTGCCGCGCAGCTCCACTCCGCCACCCAGTTGATTTCAAAAAACATCGGAAAAGTCGCCAGAAAAAGCCACATCTACGAAACCCAACCTTGGGGCAACACCGAGCAGGAGGCTTTTCTAAACCAGATTATCATGGTCAACACCATGCTCTCCCCGCGTGAGTTGCTCGAAAAAATTGGGAAAATTGAGCGCGAATTGGGCCGCGAACGCCGCCGAGACCAAGATAAGTGGGGACCTCGAACCATTGACATTGACATCCTTTTTTACGGCAAACGGGTGGTACGCGACAAGGGGCTGGAAATCCCGCACCCAGAGCTCCACAAACGCGCTTTCGTCTTGGCACCAATGCTTGAAATCGCGCCCGACCTGGAACATCCCTTGCTGAAAAAACAAATAGATGAACTATTCATGGAGTGCGCGGACGAGTCTGAGGTGGTCATGTTGGACATCAGTTGAGACCCACTTGCCACATATTCTCATGGCTGCTTTGGCAGTTATTCTCAACTTGCAAAAACGACATAACTCGCACAGTGGAAACTCCACTATCTTCCCCGGCAACGCGGGGCAATCAATCATCTCCCTCCTATTCTTTCATCGCTATTGAAGGCAATATCGGAGCAGGCAAGACGACCTTGTGCCATCGGCTGGCCGACCGTTTTGGCTGCGCCTTGGTGCTTGAGCAATTTACCGACAACCCCTTTCTTCCTTTTTTTTACCTGCAACCCGAGCGGTATGCCTTCCCAGTAGAGTTGTTTTTTATGACCGAGCGCCACAAGCAACTGCTCGAGCACTTCTCCAAGCCCAACCTTTTTCACACTTGCACCGTAGCAGACTATTTTTTTGTAAAAACCCTCTTATTTGCAAAAAACAACCTCAACGAAGAAGAATTTCGCCTGTTTCAGCGGCTCTTTGGGGTACTGAACTCCACATTCCCCAAACCAGACCTGCTGCTTTTTCTTCACCGCCCGGTGGACGTGCTGCTGCGCCACATTCACAAACGCGGACGCGACATCGAGCGCAATATCAGCGCGGCTTACCTCGAAGACATCCAGAACGCCTATCTGGAATACTTGAAAACCGAGACACAAACCCCTGTGCTGGTACTCGAACTTGGCGAAGCGAGCTTCGAACACGATGATGCCGTCTTTGAAGCGATTGCGCACCTGCTCGCCGAACGACACCCCACAGGCTTTGCCGTGAAAACCCTGTGACAATCAAGCCTGCCCAGCCTTGCCCACCCGCAATGCTCCCTGCATGAACAGCCAAATCGCTCCGCACATCCACAAGTGAGCAATGTCGAAATAACTGAGCCACACGCTCGCCGATATTTTGAAAATGTGCATGGACACCGCGACCACAAGCACCGCGATGCCCCACAACACAAAGCGACTGACTTCCGAGCGAAACCTTAACAACAGCATACTTTCCAAAGGCGCCACCACAAGCAACAACCCAACCGCAGAGTGAATTTCAACAGCAGGGAACCACAAAGTAGCAAACATAAACCACAGCGCAACAGCAAGTTGCACAATGTTCGCCCAGCTCAGCGCCCGCCCCCATCGCCCTCCCAAAAAAGGCGCGGCCCGCAGGATGGAAACTTGTTCCAAAGCCGAAACTGCTATCATGCCCAACGCCCATCCGGGAACCTTGAACACAAAAGGCAACTGGTGCATGAACGCATGACCCACCAACCCTCCCAGCAAACTGGAAAAGCCCATGAGCAAAAAAAAGACACGGAATAGCCGAGCGGCATCGTCGGCACTTTTTGCTTTTCCGAGCCGCTGCCATGCGTAAAAACAAAAAAGCGCCACCAACAGCGAGGTCAGCGCAATCACTGGTTCGCCAATGCGAAAGCCCCACAAAGAGATGTCGGGCTGAAAATTGGCAGTAGGCAAAATTTCCACGAGTTACGATTTGTGCGAATCAATTATTGAAAAGCCTCGGAGAGGCGGAATGCTGGTAGAAATTTAGCCCACACAACAAACCCAAGCCTCGGAGAGGCGGAATGCTGGTAGAAATTTAGCCCACACAACAAACCCAAGCCTCGGAGAGGCGGAATGCTGGTAGAAATTTAGCCCACACAACAAACCCAAGCCTCGGAGAGGCGGGATGTTGGTAGAAATTTAGCCCACACAACAAACCCAAGCCTCGGAGAGGCGGGATGTTGGTAGAAATTTAGCCCACACAACAAACCCAAGCCTCGGAGAGGCGGGATGCTGGTAGAAATTTAGCCCACACAACAAACCCAAGCCTCGGAGAGGCGGAATGCTGGTAGAAATTTAGCCCACACAACAAACCCAAGCCTCGGAGAGGCGGGATGTTGGTAGAAATTTAGCCCACACAACAAACCCAAGCCTCGGAGAGGCGGAATGCTGGTAGAAATTTAGCCCACACAACAAACCCAAGCCTCGGAGAGGCGGGATGTTGGTAGAAATTTAGCCCACACAACAAACCCAAGCCTCGGAGAGGCGGAATGCTGGTAGAAATTTAGCCCACACAACAAACCCAAGCCTCGGAGAGGCGGGATGTTGGTAGAAATTTAGCCCACACAACAAACCCAAGCCTCGGAGAGGCGGAATGCTGGCACGAACATTCCACACTTCGCCCGCTGGGGCTATTCCAACCCTTGACTCGAACGATTTACGACTACACAACCAGCCACGAACAGCGGACGGAGTTTGAAGCAAAATGAAATTTATTTTTGTTTCAAAACAAAAAATTTTGAATTTTGCCACGCCAATACCTCATCGCATCCCCAAACCACCACATCAACAAACCCACAAATTTTGTCAAAAAATCTCGCAAACGAACCCAACAACGGCGAAGAAAAACTTGTCGAAAAGGCGCTTCGCCCAAAACTGCTGGATGAGTTCAGCGGCCAACAGAAGATTGTGGACAACCTGCAAGTCTTCATCCAAGCAGCCAAGCAGCGCGGCGAAGCCCTCGACCACCTGCTGCTGCACGGTCCCCCAGGACTTGGCAAAACGACCCTTTCGCATATCGTCGCCAACGAACTCGGCGCTTCATTGAAAATGAGCAGCGGCCCCGTGCTCGAAAAACCCGGCGACCTCGCTGGCCTGCTCACCAACCTCGAACCCGGCGACGTGCTGTTCATTGATGAAATCCACCGGCTCAACACCGTCGTCGAAGAGTACCTCTACTCCGCCATGGAGGACTACCGCATAGACATCATGATTGACTCCGGCCCCAACGCCCGCAGCATCCAAATCACACTCAACCCCTTCACCCTCATCGGTGCCACTACGCGCATGGGGCTGCTCACCTCGCCACTTCGCGCCCGCTTCGGCATCAATTGCCACCTCGACTACTACGACGTGCCGACGCTCGAACGCATCCTTCACCGCTCGGCGGCCATCCTCGACATCCCCATCGTGCCAGAGGGCGCGCACGAAATCGCCCGGCGCAGTCGAGGCACACCGCGCATCGCCAACGCGCTGCTCCGCCGCATCCGCGACTTTGCCCAAATAAAAGGCGACGGCTCTGTGAATCAGGAAATCGCACGCTACGGCCTTGCCGCCCTCGACGTGGATGAGGCAGGTCTCGACGAAATGGACATCCGCATCCTGACGACGATTGTCCACAAATTCAAAGGCGGCCCCGTAGGCCTCACCACCATCGCAACAGCGGTAGGCGAAGAGGCTGGCACCATCGAGGAGGTGCACGAGCCTTTCCTCATCATGGAAGGCTACATTCAGCGCACTCCAAGAGGACGCACCGCGACGGAGAAAGCGTATAAACACATCGGGGCGGTAATGCCGGGGCGGGAAGGGAGGTTGTTTTAAATAGCAAACCTCCTCCCCCCAAAAACCTCACAAACTCGGCAGCACCTCTTCCAAGTAAGCCTCCAATTGACTCCGCACGATGAGGCGGGACAGCACCTTTCGCTCGCGATCAATCGAAATCAAGGTAGGGGTGCTTGGTGAAGGGAACTGCCGACTGATTTCCCGACGCTGGTGCATCGGGATGAAGACATTGAGCCATGGGGTCGGTTCTTTTTCGAGATGCGTTCTCCAGTCTTGCTCCATCTTGTCGCTCGAAAGCGCAAAAACCTCCACACCCAGCGGACGATATTTCCCGTAAATCTCCATTAATCGAGGCTCGAACTCCTTGCAATGCGAGCAGTTGCTGCGCCAGAAGAGCAGAAGCGTCATTTTGTTCTTGGCGCACACTTCCCCGAGCGAGACGATTTGGCCGCTCAAGTCGGGCAGTCTCAAATCCGGGACGAGTTTGCCCGGCTCGCAGTTTTTGAGCGCTTCCAACAGGTTGAGAGTGCTGTTGGGCAAAGGATTTTCGTCGGGGCAATCTGGCAAATACCATGTGAGCAGATAGGTTAGGCCCGCCTCGTCCTTGTAGTCCATCATCTTGTCGAGCAGATAGCGGAACACATAGTTATCCACCTCGTCGTTGCCATTGCGCCGCGACATCACGCCATCTATGTACTGCTTGCCACCTTCGGGTGACTTGCGGTCGAAATAGTGGTAGTACCGATTGAGCGCCTTCACAAAACCTGTGTGATAGAGCACTCGCTCATAGCGAAACGGCACCTCGTAGAGCGAATATGCGACCGCAAACTCGTTGGCAGTCATGTTGGCCACTTTCGGGTTGTTTGGGTAGTCTTGCTTTTGAGGTTGGATGAGGAGGGGGGCCACGATGTCGCCCGAAAAAGTACCCTTGTGCTGCGTTGCGATGTCGCGGCAAAGCAGATTGAGGTCGCGTTCGGCAGCCTCTATCTGGGCTAGGGTGGCTTTGCGCTCGCTGTCGCGCAGCTTTGTCAACCCATGCTGCGCCGACATGAGGGTGTGGTATAAGGCGTTTTCGGGCGAGCCTACGACTCGCGCCGGGCCTCCATCCATGAGGTTGAAATCCATGTCGAACACCAATTCTCGCTCCTCCTGAGCGAGCGCCGGCAACAAAAAATCCGCCCAATATCTGGGTTGGTTCACCATGCGAAACCGGGCTTGGGCTTGCACAGGCGCGTCAATGCTGACGCTGAAAGTGCCGTCCGAGTTGAGCGTGATGGTCTCCAACTGTTGCCAGCGTTCGGCGTTCCAGTATTCCAAAATGGCCTTCTGAACAGCGTTCGGCGGCACGTTGGCGATTTTCCCGCGCAGGGAGATTTGAGCAGCCATTCCATTAAGACCAAAGATGGAAAACAGTAGCAGGCAGTGTAGATTTTTCATGTTTTTGACAAATTAAACCTCAAAAAAAATACAACCCATTGAATGGCTCGTGGTTGCGATTTTATTTGATTTTTGCACCGCAAAAGATTTTTTACAAAATAAAACTGAACAAACTCCTCATGCAGCACATCGGAATGAGCGCCTCCCGCTGGAGCGCCGTAACAGTCTGTTATGCTTGGCTTATTTGCCTCGCAACGCTCATCGCCCCCCCCACCCTATATGCCCAAAAACTCGAAGCTGGCTTCGACAAATTGGAGTACTTGGATATGCTGCGTATCGCGGCGCGGGTGGCGGATACACCGTGGACTTCTGAAAGCGTGAAATTGCCGGAACCGAGGTTTTACAAGTTGGTGTATCGCTCCCCAACGGTGGGGCTGGAAAACAAATGGGACTTGTGGCGCAGCCGCGACGGACGGGCGGTGGTCAGTGTGCGCGGCACCACATCGAAGCCCGTGAGTTGGCTCGCCAATTTTTATGCGGCGATGGTGCCGGCAAACGGCAGCATTCAAATTTCCAACGCATATACCTTCCACTACAAACTCGCCGAAAACCCTCGCGCAGCCGTTCATGTGGGTTGGCTCGTGGCATTGGCCTGCCTGCAAGGCGACATCGTGGAAAAAATAAAAAGCATTTATGACGAAGGGGTGCGCGATATTGTGCTGACAGGGCATAGTCAAGGCGGTGCCATCACCTATTTGCTTACCTCACACCTAAATTATTTGCAAAAAGAAGGAAAACTGCCCAAAGATATCCGTTTCAAGACCTACTGCGGGGCTGGCCCCAAACCGGGCAATCTCTACTATGCTTACGATTACGAAAACCTGACGCGCGATGGCTGGGCGTTCAACGTGGTGAACGCTTTGGACTGGGTGCCGGAAGTGCCGTTCTCGGTGCAGACCGTGAACGATTACAACCGAATCAATCCTTTTGTGAACGCAAGAGCCGTTATCAAAAAACAGGGTTTTCCGAAGAACATGGTGCTGAAAGGGGCTTACAAGCGAATGACCAAGCCCTCGCTGAAAGCGCAGCGCCGTTATCAAAAATACTTGGGAAAGATGCTGTCGAAGGAAGTACAGAAAACTTTTCCCGAGTTTAAAGCCCCCAAATACTACGACAGCAACCACTATGTGCGCACCGGGAACATGATTGTGCTGATTCCCGACGCGGCTTATCTGGCTCAATATCCCGACAACGACCCTGCCCAATTATTCATTCACCATTTGCCGGGGCCTTATCATTTTTTGGTGGAGAAATGGTGAATACATAAATCCATAAAGTGACAATGCAGAAAATACTTCCCCTTGCTCGGCTCCAGACATCGCCATGGTGCCTGAGCCTGTTCCTGCTGACCATTTCAGCCGTATGTTGCAAACACAAACCCGCACCTGCTGAATCGGGTGTGCTCGAAATCGGCCTGATATGTTCCGACCTGTCGCAATCACTGGATTTTTACAAAAACATCGTTGGCATGAAAGAGATAGGCGGCTTTGAGGTGGAGGGTGATTTTAGCGCCGACATTGGCCTTTCCAATGGCAAAGCGTTCAATGTCAGGCGATTGAAATTGGTGAACAGCCCCTCCGCCACCATCCTGAAGCTAGCTTGTTGCAGCGACTCGACGGCCATTCGCACGACGCACGCCAGCGCACTTCCAGGGATGCGCTACCTTACCTTCGAGGTGGCCTCCACACAAATCATCAAGGAAAATCTTCAACGAAGCGGCATCCCGTTGCTCGGCAAAACACCCATAGACATGGGCGACGGGACGGAGTTGCTCATGTGCCAAGACCCCGACGGGGTTTTTGTGGAAATCGTTGGGGGCAAGTGAGCGTTCGCTCAACAAACTTATTGTCGTATGGGTGGCGAACTTCGCGGTGGGTTCATTTTTGGAAGTGAGGCAATGGTACAGTATTTGTCTTAGGGCGACGTTCCTAATAACTAACGATTTCAATGTCGCAAACCATGGGAGAATCAAGACAGCAAGGGAAAGTCAGGCTGCTCGAATTGGACGCTTTGAGAGGCATCGCCGCATTGATGGTGGTGCTTTTTCATTTTACGATGGACCGCCCGGAAATGTATATGGGGTTCAAGTACGGGGTCACCGGGGTTGATTTCTTTTTCATTATCAGTGGTTTCGTCATTTTTCTGACGCTCTCCAACACCAAAAACTGGAAGGATTTTGTCGTCAGCCGATTCTCTCGCCTCTATCCCACTTACTGGGCGGCGGTGACCTTCACCGCTATCATGACGGTGGTCTATCGCCTCATTCACCATGAGTCCATGTCGGGGTTGCTTATGCAGGATTTGGCCAACATGACCATGTTCCAATGGTACTTCAAAATCCCCAATCTCGACGAGCCGTATTGGACGCTGCTGATTGAGATGCAATTCTATGCGGTGATGTTGCTGTTTTTTTACCTCAAATGGCTCGACCGCATCACGTTGATTGGAATTGGTGGTTTGTCGTTCGTTTTGCTCAATCACTTTGTTTTAAGCCAATCCGCGCCTTTTATCTTCAAATACTCGCGTGGTTTGTTCAGTTTGGTCAATCATTTCCCGCTTTTCTTCGCAGGCATTTTGTTCTATAAAATCAAGTTTCGACAAGGGCGCATTCGCTTTAAAGTACCTTTGTTGGCGGCCTGCTTTGTCACCCAGATTATCCTCTATCCCGATGGCGGCACCTCTTATCTCTACATCTCTCAAGCCGAGTATGCCGTGATGCTGTCGCTGTACTTCGCTGTTTTCTCTCTCTATGCCTTTAATGTGCCGCTACACATCGTCAATCGCGCAACGGTGTTTCTCGGCACCATTTCCTACAGCCTTTACTTGGTGCACAAGTTTGTTTGCAAGAGCCTGATTATTCCTTTGTTGGAAGAGGAAATGCACCTCAATTTCTGGTTTGTCGTGTTCGGGGTATGTCTGCCTTTGGTCATTATTTTGGCGACCCTGATTACCTATTTGGTGGAAAAGCCAGCGTTGGAGTATATCCGCAGGCGCTACAAGAGATTTTCCCAAAGAAAGGCGCTTATGAAGCAGGTGGCAAATTGAGGTGGCTTGACAATGCGCTAATCTGCTGATTGGTCAACTCTCGGGTCGCGGGAGTGTTCAGAAAACCATTTCATCCTAATGGGGGATAATGGCCTTGTTGCGGTGGAGGGCTTGATACACTTTTCCGAGCGTTTTCCGGGTCGCCCATCCTCGCTTTAAGTCGAGGGAGGGCTGGGAATTAAGGCTTTACAAGGTTTTGGAAACTAGGAAAGTTTTGGCTGACAAAGAGGGGATGAGCGTTGCGGAGCAAATTTTGCGAGAAATGAAGGGTGAACTAAAAACAACAGCCGATTCGGGAGTGTCCCGAATCGGCTGTTGTTTTTAGTTCATGCCGTCGAACTTCAGCTTATCGGACGAATGAAAAATCATCCGACAAATGCGGCTTATGTACCTACTGCCCCGCATTGGCTTCCAAGAGCCGTTCCACCTTGCCCACAAACGCGAACGGCACGGAATGGGTAGGGTCAAAATTGGTGTTGACGGTGATGATTTTGTAAAAATCGCCTTCCCGCTGCGCATCGTAGGTGGCTGTGATGATGCCCGTTTCGCCGGGGCGAATGGGTTCTTGCGACCAATCTACCGTCACGCAAAAACAGGCGCTGCGTACTTGAAGCAGAATGAGGTTTTCCTTACTGATGTTTTTGACCGCAAACTCGCGGGTGACGGGTGTGCCAAAGGCAGTCTTTCCCGCGTCGGCCGAACGATTGAGCCATTCCACTTTACCCACGTTCTGGGTGTCGTCCACTGCTTTCAGGGTTTGAGCCGTAGAAACAAAGGCGGTCATCAGGGCTATGGTGCATGAGAGCGAGAAAATTATCTTTTTCATAAGAAAAGGTTTTGACAAACAATTTCAAACACCAAGCCAAAAAAAGGCGAATTGTCAGATTAGGTACAAAAACGCCGGTTGTCCCAATGCAGGACAACCGGCGGAAAGTTTAACATCTCGACAAGTACAAGCCTATCGCTGCACTGCCACTTTCACATACTTGGCTGCGTTGCCTGCCTGAATGCGCAAAGTGTACATGGCTGCTGGCAAATGCCCGTAGTCGAAATTGCGATTCAATACACCTGCGCCAAAGTCAACAACTTCGCGCTTGACCATCTGGCCGTAAGTATTGAAAAGCACAAACTCGACTTCTTGGGTTGGCGTACCAGTCATTTCCACGATGAAGGCTCCCGTGTTTGGGTTTGGATACAATTTGAACTCGCTCAACCATGTTGGCTCTTCGGCACTGACCATTGTGATGTTTATGGTTTGCTGAAGGGTGCTGGCTCCGCACACATTGATGGCAGTAAGTTCTACGGTGTACATTCCGTTGGCCGAGTAGGTATGCGTCGGGTTGGTTTGCGAGCTGGTATTTCCGTCGCCAAAATTCCACTGGTAGGTCGTCGCATCCATCGAAAGATTATTGAACGACACCGTGTTTTGATTGATATTATATGCAAAACCCGCAGTGGGCACATTCAGCGCCCATACCTCATTCGGAATCGTCAAAGTGTCGGAGCCATACTGATTGGTGACAACAAGCGTGACGGGGAAAGAGCCTGTGGTATTGTAAACGACCGTCGGGTTTTTGTCTGTGGAGGTCTGCGGAACACCGCCGGGGAACTCCCAATACCATGCAATGGGGCTGCCAGCAGATTGGTCAGTGAACACCACATCAAAAGGTACGCAACCGGCATTTTCGCTCGCGCTGAAAGCAGCGATAGGCGCACTGCCTTCAATAGCGACCTGCAGGGAGAATTCCTTGGTGCCACATTCATTGGTGGCCGTGAGGACAACGGTGAATGTTCCGGTAGTGCCGTAGTTGTGTGTTGGATTCGCTTCCGTGCTGGTGTTGCCATCGCCGAAATCCCACAAATACGAATCAGCCCCCGTGGTGGTGTTGTTCAGCACTACGGAAAGCCCTGCGGTTTGGGCCGTGAAGCCTGCATTGGGCAATCCATTCACCGTCACGGTAGCGGAAGTGGTGTCGCTGCCCACTATGTTGGAAGCAATAAGCGTGACCGTGTAGGTACCCGCTTGGTTCCATGTCACCGATGGGTTTGTCTCGTTGGAAGTGGCAGGCTGTCCGTTCTCGAAGAGCCATTCAAACGAGGTCGCGTTTTGGCTCGATTGATTGGTGAACTGAACCGTAAATGGCGCACAACCCTCTGAGCCGCTCATGGTAAATGCCGCGTTGGGAGCGGCCTCTGTGACAATCTGCTGCGTAAAGGTAGTGGTACCGCATTGATTGGTCGCTGTGAGCGTCACGGTGTAAGTCCCGCTGGTTTCATACTTATGCGTTGGGTTGGTCTCTATGCTTGTGCTGCCATCGCCAAAGTTCCACAAGTAGGAAGTCGCATTTTGGGAAGTGTTGGTGAAAACGACCGTCGTGCCATTCGTGCTGCTGGTGAAAGACGTGGCCGGAGGGCCCAACACGGTGATGAACCCTTGTTGTGTGTAGGTGCTACTACCGCCCGGTGAGGAAGCCACCAACGTCACATCATACACACCCGGCGTGTTATACACCACGACGGGGTTCTGTGCCGTCGAACTCGACGGCGTGCCGCCGGGGAATGTCCATTCCCAAGACGTGCTATTGGCAGAAGAGAGATTTTGGAACTGAACGGTCAAGGCTGCGCAGCCTGTCGTTGTGTTGGCGGTGAAGCCTGCGCTGGGTGCAGTGATGATGACAACATTTTGGGTGAACGTCGTGGTGCCACAGGCATTTGTAGCGGTCAACGTCACCGAGTAGGTGCCGTCTTGCGCGTAGGTATGCGTGGGGTTAGTGACAGTGCTGGTGTTACCGTCGCCAAAGCTCCAGAGGTAGGACGTGGCATTGTTCGACGTGTTGTTGAACGTCGCGGTCAAACTGTCAACGCTGCTATTGAAACCTGCTGTAGGCAACGCGCCCACTGTGACATAGTTGGTTTGCGTGGCGGTGTTGGAGCCTGCGGCGTTGCTCACCGTCAGCGTCACGGAGTAGGTGCCCGGCGTGTTGTACGTCACCGTCGGGTTTTGCGCCGTCGAACTCGACGGTGTGCCGCCGGGGAACTGCCAGTTGAAGTTGGTGGCGTTGGCCGACGATTGGTTGGTGAACTGAACGGTCAGGGGGGCGCAGCCGCTTGTCGGCGAGGCCGTGAAGCCAGCCGTCGGCGGGGTCACGATGACCACCGTTTGGGTGGCGGTCGTGGTGCCGCAGGCGTTGGTTGCCGTCAGCGTCACCGAATAGGAGCCGTCGGCGGCGTAGGTGTGTGTCGGGTTGGTGGCGTTGCTGGTGTTGCCGTCGCCGAAGTTCCACAGGTAGGATGTGGCGTTGTTCGACGTGTTGTTGAATGTCACCGTCGCGCCGTTGGTGTTGCTTGTGAAGCCTGCCGTCGGCACCGTGTTCACCGTGATGTAGTTGGTTTGCGTGGCGGTGTTGGAGCCTGCGGCGTTGCTCACCGTCAGCGTCACGGAGTAGGTGCCCGGCGTGTTGTACGTCACCGTCGGGTTTTGTGCCGTCGAACTCGACGGCGTGCCGCCGGGGAACTGCCAGTTGAAGTTGGTGGCGTTGGCCGACGATTGGTTGGTGAACTGAACGGTCAGGGGGGCGCAGCCGCTTGTCGGCGAGGCCGTGAAGCCAGCCGTCGGCGGGGTCACGATGACCACCGTTTGGGTGGCGGTCGTGGTGCCGCAGGCGTTGGTTGCCGTCAGCGTCACAGAGTAGGAGCCGTCGGCGGCGTAGGTGTGTGTCGGGTTGGTGGCGTTGCTGGTGTTGCCGTCGCCGAAGTTCCACAGGTAGGATGTGGCGTTGTTCGACGTGTTGTTGAATGTCACCGTCGCGCCGTTGGTGTTGCTTGTGAAGCCTGCCGTCGGCACCGTGTTCACCGTGATGTAGTTGGTTTGCGTGGCGGTGTTGGAGCCTGCGGCGTTGCTCACCGTCAGCGTCACGGAGTAGGTGCCCGGCGTGTTGTACGTCACCGTCGGGTTTTGCGCCGTCGAACTCGACGGTGTGCCGCCGGGGAACTGCCAGTTGAAGTTGGTGGCGTTGGCCGACGATTGGTTGGTGAACTGAACGGTCAGGGGGGCGCAGCCGCTTGTCGGCGAGGCCGTGAAGCCAGCCGTCGGCGGGGTCACGATGACTACCGTTTGGGTGGCGGTCGTGGTGCCGCAGGCGTTGGTTGCCGTCAGCGTCACCGAATAGGAGCCGTCGGCGGCGTAGGTGTGTGTCGGGTTGGTGGCGTTGCTGGTGTTGCCGTCGCCGAAGTTCCACAGGTAGGATGTGGCGTTGTTCGACGTGTTGTTGAATGTCACCGTCGCGCCGTTGGTATTGCTTGTGAAGCCTGCCGTCGGCACCGTGTTCACCGTGATGTAGTTGGTTTGCGTGGCGGTGTTGGAGCCTGCGGCGTTGCTCACCGTCAGCGTCACGGAGTAGGTGCCCGGCGTGTTGTACGTCACCGTCGGGTTTTGTGCCGTCGAACTCGACGGGGTGCCGCCGGGGAACTGCCAGCTCCACGAGGTGGGGCCGCCGCTGGACTGGTCGCTGAATTGAACTGACAATGGCCCGCAACCACTAGTGGGGTTTGCGCTAAAATTGGCCGAAGGCGGGGAGGAAACAACCACTGTTTTTACGATAGTGTTGCTGCCGCAGTCGTTTGTGGAGGTCAATGTCACGTTGTAAGTGCCCCCAATTGCGTAGGTATGTACGGGGTTTTGCAAGTTGCTGGTATTGCCATCGCCAAAGCTCCACATATAGGACGTGGCGCCGTTGGAGTTGTTGGTGAACGTCACCGTCAGCCCGTTGACTGATTGAGTGAAATTGGCGGATGGAATGGCCGTCACGTTGATGTAGTTATTCTTAATCATCGTGTTAGTGCCGACCGAGTTGATGGCTACCAAAGTGACGTTGAAACTCCCAGAGGTGGGATATTGCACGACTGGATTTTGTTGATTCGACGACGAAGGTATGCCGCCGGGGAACAGCCAAGAGTAGGATGAAGCATTGGGGGAAGATAAATTGGTGAACTGCACCGTCAATGTGGCACAACCACTTGTAGGGTTAGCGGTGAAATCCGCCGTCGGGGCAGTATTGACAATTCTGGTTCTCGTCGCAGTACCGCATTCGTTAGTCACGGTCAGCACCACCGTGTAAACACCTGCTAGCGCGTAGGTGTGTACGGGGTTTTGCTCGTTGCTGATGTTGCCATCCCCAAAATCCCAGAAATAAGTAAGGGCGTTGGATGCGGTTGCCGTAAAGTTGACCGTCAATCCGGTCACCGTAAAGTTGAAATCGGAGGTTGGGTTAGCCAATATCGTGACTGGTTTTGAGGTAGAAACTGGGCCACCTATCCCGGTGAGCGTCAAAGTCACGTTGAAGGTGCCGCCATTATTCCATGTCACCACCGGATTCTGCTGCGTGGACGAGGGTGGGCTGCCGCCAGGAAAGCTCCATACGCGGGTTGCGATGTTACCGGAGGATTGGTCAGTAAATTGAACGGGTTGCCCTTGGCAACCGGGGTTAGGACTCCAATCAAAATCTGCTACCAATGGCTGTGGCGGCGGGCCGCAAGGCGACAAACACCCGTTGTTGATAATTGGGCCGATATAATTGTTGATGGAATTGATAGATTGGTTGCTCCATGAGTTGGACGTGTTGACGGAGGGACACATTATCCAGTTGTTAGGGCAGCCCGAATTGTCGTGGTTGGCGCTGAAATTGTGCCCCAATTCATGGGCTTGCAGCACACGCAACAATTGCTGGTTGGCACTAAAGTCCTGACAGCAATTGTATTTAAAACTGTTGCACACGCCGCTCAAATAGGCAATGCCAATGGTGCTGCCATCAAAATCGCGGTTCGTCCAGAGGGTAGCCACGTCAAATGTCACCCCGAAATTGCCTGCTTGGCCCCAAGTCCGAAAACTTGCCAGCAAAGTGCCAGCGTTGTTGGAGTTTGACCAGGGGTCATTTCCCGTTGAGACAAATATCGTCACGATTTCCAGTTCAAGGTCGTGATTGAAGCTGCCATTGTAGTTGTTTTGCACGTTGTTCAAAACAGTGGTGACATGATTCTCCACCCCAGACACAGAACCGTACTTGTTGACCATAGAATTGTCGGCTGCCAAAGCGACTTCCACTTGATAGCAAGCCAGCACTTTGGAAGCTGAATCGTGGTCGTGTCCATCATCGGGAGCCATCTCCTTCATTTTGTTTTCCATTTCCAGCAGCATACAGGTACCCTCAATGTTGTCCCGCCTAACGGACGTGCTCTCGTACACCACAATCATATCAGGTGTGGCGGAGGGTTCGTAGTTGCGATACGGTTCGATGTACCATGTTTTGTCGCCTTCCGTGACGAAGCCCGACAGATAGTCCGCATCCACCACGAAGCGAACTTCGCCGCCTTTGGATTCCATTCCTTTGAATGCCTTGTTCTCGGTTGGTTTCGTCACTTGCAGGCCCGTCGGGGTGAGCACTTGCAGCGTGTATTGGCCGGGTTTGATGATGCCGCTCGGCAACAAATTAAATTTCCAGTGGTGGCCGCCAAGACGCAGTTCATTTTGACTGACATTCGGGTTGCTTTTCACCCAATTGTTGAAGGCTATCAAATCAAGTTGATAGACTTCGACGGTGGTGAAACGCTCATTCAAGGCGTTGGAAAACACAGTGTTGGGAGCTCCGTTGAAAATCTGCGCCTGTAGTTGGGCGGTAAAAAAACAGCACGCGCACAACAGGTAAAACAGACGTAAGCGTAGAGTCATGGTCTGATTTAGTTTGACTTAAGTGATTGAAAAATTAGTTGGCACAAAAAGAAAACAACGACCTCGCGGAATACGGGGTTGCGTCGAGTCATGTCAGCATTATAAGTGAGAAAGGGGAAATCGGTGTTCGGAATGAGGTGAAGAGGGCGCTCATTTTCATCGGCGAAAGTAGCGTTTGTCCCAAATTTCATTTTCACTCAAAATAAAAAAATGCTTGTTTAGTCAAAAACCAGACGAAATACCGCGCCCCGTGCATCCTTGTCGAATCGTGTGAAAATTGTTCAAACTTATACCTTTGCTGCGCCTAAACAATTCAATCTCACTGTTAAACACCCTGCAATATGCGTTTTCAAAAGTATTGTATGGCCTTAGTGGCCGTTGGTCTTCTCTTCTTTGCCCAAGATGGTCTTGCACAGAGCAAAAGCAAGAAAAAAAGCGATTCTTCTTCGGAGTTTAAGTCGCGGCTGTGGTATGGCGGCGGGTTGTTGCTGGGGTTCTCCGGCAGCAGCTTCGGCAACTTGTTTCAATTCGGCCTTGCCCCACAAGTGGGCTACAAAATTGTGGAGCCGCTTTCCATTGGCCCGCGGGCTTCCTTTGTTTTTGGCTCTTACAAGCAGCCCGGCTTCAAGGCAACCAACCTTTTCAACACCGACATTGGCGGTTTTATCCGTTTCCGCGTGTATCAGGGCTTCTTCCTGCAAGGCGAACTGACCAACGAATGGTATCAAGGGGTTGACCGCAACACGACGAGCAAGTTCAAACGCACCCGTTTCAATCAGCGCATCGGGGCGGGCTACAACTTCGCTGGCGGCAGAGGCGGGGCAGGCTCCGAAATCGCTATTATGTACAACTTTGCCATCGCCAATGACCTCGACACTTATGAAAACCCGTTGGAATACCGCCTCGGATTCACCTGGAACTTTTAGACTTGCTACAATAAAGCGCTTATAACCAACCACCAAATTTTTTTCTTCATGGCAAATCAAAAAATACTTGACCTGCTTGGCGACAAGGCCAAATTCTACCTCGAACACGAATGCAAAACCATTGACAAAAAATCCCTTCACGCACCCTCGCGCGACCATGTGGACAAAATATGGCTGCCAAGCAACCGCAACGCCCAAACGCTCCGCAGCATTCGGCAGATTCTCGGCACGGGTCGGCTCGCCAACACAGGTTATGTCAGCATCTTGCCTGTTGACCAAGGCATAGAACACTCGGCTGGTGCCTCGTTTGCCCCCAATCCGGCTTTTTTCGACCCGGAAAATATCGTGAAACTCGCCATGGAAGGTGGCTGCAACGCCGTCGCCAGCACTTATGGCGTGTTGGGCATTGTCGCCCGAAAATACGCGCACAACATCCCTTTTGTGGTGAAAATCAACCACAATGAGTTCCTCTCCTACCCCAACAAGTTCGACCAAATCATGTTTGGCACCATCCGCGACGCATGGAACATGGGGGCCGTGGCAGTGGGCGCTACCATTTATTTTGGCTCCGCCGAAAGCAGCCGCCAAATCGTGGAAGTTAGTCAGGCTTTTGAAATGGCGCACGAACTCGGCATGGCGACGATTCTTTGGTGCTATACCCGCAACAACGCCTTTAAAAAAGACGGCACCGACTATCATACCTCCGCCGACCTGACGGGGCAAGCCAACCATCTCGGCGTCACGATTCAAGCCGACATCATCAAACAAAAACTGCCAACCAACAACGGCGGCTACAATGCCCTCCAATTCGGCAAAACACATCCGAAGGTGTATTCGGAGCTAACGAGCGACCACCCGATTGACCTGACGCGCTATCAGGTGGCGAACTGCTACATGGGTCGCGTCGGCCTCATCAACTCGGGTGGCGAATCGAAAGGCGCCAGCGATTTGCAGGAGGCTGTCATCACTGCCGTCGTGAACAAACGCGCTGGTGGCATGGGCCTTATCAGCGGTCGAAAAGCTTTCCAAAAGCCGATGAAAGAAGGCGTTGCGCTGCTCAACGCGATTCAGGATGTTTACTTGGACAGGTCAATCAAGTTGGCTTAGCTATGCGAAGATGTCTTACAGGTGGTAGTTGCTGACAGGATTGACGAGACTTAAAGGGACTCCTGCCTTTTTCGGGAAAAACCTGTAAATTTTGTCAATACTGTCGAAATTTCGACCTGTGAGCCAGCCTCTCATCGGTAGTAAAAAAGAACACAGCCGATGCCGCGTGCGGCATCGGCTGTGTTCTTTTCTCTACTTTGCGGCGAAATTTTGAAAACGCCGCCATGACTCTTCTCATCATTTTCGGCTGCATAGCCCTGCTCATTTTGCTCATTAGTTGGGGCAGACTGAATGCTTTCATTGCTTTTTTGCTTGTGTCGCTTCTGGCAGGTTGGATGCTTGGCATTCCGGTCTCTGAGCTGGCCCGCGCGGTGAAGAAAGGCATCGGCGATATGCTGGGCGAGCTGATTATCATTATTTGTCTGGGCGCGATGTTGGGGAAATTGGTGGCGGAGAGTGGCGCGGCACAAAGAATATCGGATGTGCTGCTCAAAACCTTTGGGCAAAAAAACATCCAATGGGCCATGATGTTGACCGGTTTTGTGGTCGGCATACCGTTGTTCTACAATGTCGGGTTTGTGCTGCTTGTGCCGCTGCTTTTTTCTGTCGTTTATCGCACCGGATTGCCCGCCGTTTACATCGGCATTCCGATGCTCGCGGCATTATCGGTCACGCATGGCTTTTTGCCGCCACACCCCTCCCCTGCCGCTTTGGTCAATCAGTTTGGTGCGAACCTCGGCCTGACGCTGCTCTACGGGATTGTCATTGCCGTGCCGACCATCATTCTGGCCGGGCCTGTTTTCGCCAAAACTTTGAAAAACATTCGCTCCACGCCACTGCAAACTTTTCAGGCAAAACCCATCCCGGCTGAACACCTGCCCGGCGCGACGAACAGTTTCTTGTCGGCGCTATTGCCTGTCATCTTATTGCTCCTCACCACCGCTATTCCGCTATTTTTCCCGCTAAACTTTATTGCCCGCGATATCGTCGCCTTTGTTGGTGATTCCATCACCGTCATGTTGGTTTCCTTGTTGGTGGCGACGTTTTCTCTTGGGCTGGCCAATGGAAAAAGCATGAAAACCATCTCCGAATTTTATGGGGATGCGGTGAAGGACGTGTCGCTCGTCTTGCTTGTGGTAGCGGGTGCCGGCGCGTTGAAGCAAGTGCTGGTGGATAGCGGCGTAAGCAACGAAATCGGGGCGATGTTGCAGGGATTGTCCATCAATCCCTTGATTTTGGGTTGGACAATCGCCGCCGTCATACGAGTTTGCGTTGGCTCTGCCACCGTGGCAGGATTGACAGCGGCTGGCATTATGGTGCCAGTAGTGATGCAATCGGGCGTTGACCCTAACCTGATGGTGTTGTCGGTGGGCGCGGGCAGCCTCGTGCTTTCTCATGTCAACGACTCTGGTTTTTGGATGTACAAAGAGTATTTCAATCTTTCTATCAAGGACACCCTGCGCTCTTGGACGGTGATGGAAACCATCGTGGCGGTGGCAGGTTTGGCAGGTGTGTTGATAATGGATGCGCTTCTTCGCGCAGCATGAATAGAGGTTATTTGATGGCAAGCCTTCCAAAAAACACCTGTGCGTCTTCTATCGCCGCCACCAAACGGTCAATTTCCTCCTTTGAATTGTAAATCGAAAAAGATGCTCTCACCGTGCCGGGTATTTCCAAAAAATCCATGAGCGGCTGTGCGCAATGGTGGCCTGCGCGAACGCAGATGCTCCTTTGGTCGAGAAAAGTAGCCAAATCGTGTGGATGAATGTCGCCGAGCAAAAACGAGATGATGCCCGATTTTTTCGGCGCTTGGCCGATGATACGCAGCCCCGGCACCGATTGAAGTCGAGCCGTCGCGTGCGCCAAAAGCGTTTGAACGTGCCGCTCGATGTTTTCCCGCTCGATGTTTTCTATCCAATCAAGCGCCGCCCCCAACCCAACGATGCCCGCCATGTTGGGTGTGCCTGCCTCGAATTTTTGCGGTGTTGAGGCAAAAGTGGTTTTTTCATACGCCACGTCCCGAATCATACCACCGCCAAAAACTGTTGGCGACATCGAGTCGAGCCATTTTTCTTTGCCGTAGAGAATACCTGTCCCCGTTGGCCCAAACATTTTATGTCCTGAAAAAACAAGGAAGTCAGCATCAAGCGCCTGCACATCAAGCGAGTGTGTCGCTATGCTTTGCGCGGCATCCACCAGCACCACCGCACTATATTTTCGTGCCAACGCGAGTACATCGCTTATTGGATTCACCGTGCCCAACACATTGGAAACGTGGGAGATGGCAACGGCTTTCACCTTGCCCGATTCGCTTCTCAATATCTTTTCAAAGGCCGTCATGTCCAGAACCCCCTCGTGGGAAATGGGCGCGACGAGCAATCTTGCTTTGTTTTTCAAACAAACTTGTTGCCAGGGAATCAGGTTAGCATGGTGCTCCATCGCCGTGACCAGAATGGCATCCCCTTCCTTCACCCGCTCGGCTGCAAAACTTTGTGCCACAAGGTTGATGCTTGCCGTGGTGCCGCTCGTGAAAATGATTTGGCGGGCGCTTGGCGCATTCAGGAAAGCGCGTGTTTTTTCCCGAACGGCCTCGCAAGCAGCAGTTGCTTTCTCCGCAAGCCCATAAGCACCGCGATGCACGTTGGCGTTGAGATGCTCATAAAAAAATCGCTCGGCGTCCACGACAGCGGTTGGCTTTTGGGTCGTGGAGGCATTGTCGAGATAGGCCAATTCTGGACGATGTCGGAATAAGGGAAAATCGTGTCGCAGGGAGGCCGTGTGCATGGGAGACCGATGTTATACCCAGATTAAAGAGGATTTGAATCTGCCCGTTGGCAAGACAAGGATTTCCTTGATTGATTTGCATGATTTTCAGAGGATTGCGAGCACCGTTCGTTCAAAACCACCTTGTCAGACCCCGTACTCGGGGGTTCGGCCGGCCAAGTGAAGCGAATGGGGCTGATTTGCGTTGATTATAGAGCATGCTGAAAATTTGGTGACGGGAAGTGTGTTTTTGGAGGATTGTGACACCTTGTCTGCGCCCTACCTGTCAGTCATCCAGTCTTTCAAAGCTTGCCACGACAGGGCGGCGCATTTCTTCCTGCTCGGGAATCGGTGTGCCATCAGGAAAGTCGCCATTTCAGGGTCGGCAGGCTGGTCTTCCGTGCCATTTTCGACCATTTTTAAAAAACCGTCCATCAGGCTCGGCAATTGTTTCAAGGCTCGGCCTTGGATGTTTCGCATCAACACCGACGTTGAGGCTTTTGAGACCGCACATCCATAGCCATGAAACGTGGCGGCGGCAATGTTTTCGCCATCAATATCTATATACAACTTGAACTTGTCGCCGCAAAGAGGATTGTACGCTTCTATCACGCATTGCGCGTCGGGGCGCTTTTCGTAGAACAAAGGTGCTCGGTTATGTTCAAGTATCACATCTTGATAAAGCAGTGACAGGTTGTCTTCCATGATGGGTGTTTGTTTTTGAAAATCCTATTCGCTCGACATCGCCTGTTCCCAACTGACGAATTTCTTTTTTTTTGACAGGATTAACATGATTTGCAAGATTGGTTTTGTTGTTTGAATGCTCTGTCAAAAAAACACTTCCAATAAAATCTGTCAGTCGGCGAGTGCGTAAGGCTTCAACATTACGGATAAATTTCCTTTTTGCAAGCTTTCAGGGTATTCATCAGAAGCGCCGTCACGGTCATCAGCCCCACGCCGCCGGGCACGGGGGTGATGTGGCTGCATTTGGGGGCGACTGCCTCGAAATCAACATCGCCCACCAACCGATAGCCTGATTTTTTGGTCGTGTCTGGGAAGCGGTTGATGCCCACATCAATCACAACCGTGCCTTCTTTTATCCAATCGCCTTTAATAAATTGTGGAATACCGATGGCGGCCACCACAATATCTGCGCGCCGTACTTCTGCGGGCAAGTTTTGGGTGCGCGAATGCGTCAGTGTCACCGTGCAATCACCGGGATAACCTTTTCTCGAAAGCAATATGCTTATGGGTGTGCCCACGATGTTGCTCCGCCCCACCACGACACAATGCTTGCCAGCCGTTTCGATGTTGTATCGGCGCAACATTTCCACAATGCCAAAGGGAGTGGCTGGCAGAAATGCTGGCAACCCTTGCGCCATGCGCCCAAAATTGACGGGGTGAAAGCCATCCACGTCTTTTCGATGGTCAATGGCAAGCGTGATTTTTTCCTCGTTGATATGGCTTGGCAACGGCAACTGCACAATGAACCCATCCACGTCGGGGTCCTCATTGAGTTGTCGAACGACATCCAGCAATTCTTGCTCCGATGTGCTGGCAGGGCGCTGAATTAGGCTGCTCTTGAAGCCCACCTGCTCGCATGATTTGATTTTGGAACTTACATAAACTTGGCTCGCGGGATTTTCACCCACCAAAACGGCGGCGAGGTGTGGCGTTTTGCCGCCCCTGCCACGCAATGCCTCGACTTCAGCGGCAAGTTCGGCTTTGATGTTTTCAGAAAGGAGTTTTCCGTCAAGTAGTTGCATGTATGAATGTTTTGGGCAAAGGTAATGCCCGGCATCGGAAGGCAGGCAGTTTTAGTAGCCGCGAAGGAGGCCACTGAATTTTCTCAATGATTGTTCGTAAAGAGCCTTGTGGTCAAGGTTCGGCACTACCATTACTCCCCCCTTTTGTTCGGGCGATTGCTCCATGCCCAATATCACGCGAGCCAGATGCATGGCTCCCGATGCCGATGCGTCTGCCCCTTCATCGTTCACCCAGACAGGTTTTTGGAAAATATCGGCCAGCATTTGTACCCATGCTTGATTCTTGGAGAAGCCACCGCCTGCATGAAGCGTCAGCGTCGGTTGCCGCGCTTCCAACGGCTCGGCGATAATTTTCAGATTGAACAAAACGCCCTCCATGACCGCACGCACCATATTGTTATATGTGTGTCGCGCACTCAGTCCCTGAAAACTGCCGAGTGCGGCGGCATCGTAGAGGGGTGCGCGTTCGCCATGCAGATAGGGCAAAAAAAGCAGTCCATCCGAACCGGGCTGGATGCTCAAAGCCTGATTGGCAAACGCATCGGCATCAAGTTCGGACTGCATGATGTGCCGGCGCAGCCACTCCAAGGCATTGGTTCCGTTGTTGCTCGCGCCCCCTACGATACAGCGCCCCTCATCCAGACGATAACAAAATGTGCGCATCTTTTCGTCCACCAATGGCTCATGTGCAACCATCCGAATGGCGGCGCTGGTGCCGATGGTGACGGCGACTTGACCGGGAGCCGTCGCGCCGGAACCGATGTTGGCCAAGGCACCGTCGCTGGCGCCAATAATGAGCATGGGCAGCATATCCGTGGCAGGGAAAGTGGCGGAAGGCGAGACCAATTGGGGTAGCTGCTCGGCGGAGATGCCCGCGAGCCTCAAAGCGTCTTCGTCCCAGTTGTTCGTCCAGATATTCAACAAACCCGTCGCGGAGGCCAAAGAAAGGTCGGACTCGTACCTGTCAGTTAGCCTGTGCCACACAAATTCCTTGATACCCAGAAACTTGTGCGTATTTTGAAACACCGCTGGCTGGTTTTTTCTTAGCCAAATCAACTTGCACAATGGCGACATGGCGTGGATGGGCACACCTGTGCGACGATAGATTTCCATGCCTCGGCCATCTTGCCGGAGCTGTTTGGCAATGGAGTCTGCACGCAAATCCGACCAAAGAAGAAAATTCGTCAGGGGCCGCCCTGCCTTGTCGAGCGCGACCAGCCCATGCATGGCCGCAGAGAAAACGACTGCTCGGACTTTATTTTTCTTGGGCGCTACGGCCTCCAGCACCTCTTGTGTGTGTCGGAAAACTCTGTCAGGCTCTTGTTCGCTCCATCCGTATTCGGGGGTCAGTGTGGTGCTGGCTCTTTCGGCGGCCGTCACGACATGGCCCTCGTCGTTCCATGCGACGGCTTTCACATTCGTGGTGCCAATGTCTATACTGATGAGCATAAGATACGGACAAGGGAGCTCTTGTTCAGGAAGTATGCTTCGCGCCGCCAAGTTTTGGGCATGGCTAAAAGCGCAATCTGGTCAAAATCAGGGAAAGCGAGCGTGGTGAACTGACAAATCCTTGCGAATCAAGGTATAACTTGAAGCGACCGCCTGAATAACACGCAAGTCTATTTTTTTTCCACTGCGTGGCCGCCGAATTCATTGCGCAATGCGGCCACCACCTTGCCAGCAAATGTGTCGTCCTGCTGAGAGCGATAACGCATCAGCAACGAAAGTGCGATGACAGGGGTCGGCACGCCGAGGTCAAGTGCGGTCTCAAGGGTCCATTTGCCCTCGCCAGATGAGTGCATCACGCCGCGAATAGCATCCAGATGGGGGTCTTTGGAGAAGGCATTGGCGGTGAGTTCCATGAGCCATGAGCGAACTACCGAGCCATGATTCCAAAGCGTGGCGACTTGCTTAAAATCAATGTCGTAACTTGATTTTTCCAACACCTCGAAGCCTTCGGCGATGGCTTGCATCATGCCGTATTCTATGCCATTGTGCACCATTTTGGTAAAATGGCCAGCCCCCGGCCCGCCAATGTAGAGAGAGCCTCCGGGCAAGGAAATATCATCGAAAATAGGACGGCACAAATCATACACCGCTCGCTCGCCGCCAATCATCGTGCACGCCCCATGCAAGGCACCCGAAGTACCGCCAGAGGTGCCGCAGTCGAGGAATTCGAGACCCATTTTTTTCAGAAGGTGGTGGCGCCGAATCGAATCGTTGAAGTTGGAGTTGCCACCATCAATCAGGATATCGCCAGCCACCAGATGAGGGAGCAAGTTCTCAATCACTTCGTCCACTACATTGCCAGCCGGCACCATGAGCCAGATGACACGCCGGGGGGAGAGCTGACCGCATAATTCCGCGAGGGAGTTGGCGGCAACGATATCTTTTTCTGACGAAATTTTTGCAGTCAACGCTGCGGAATGGTCGTGCGCGACGATTTGATGACCATGCTCGCGCAAATTGAGGGCAAGATTGTAACCCATTTTGCCGAGACCGATTAAGCCAATGTGCATGAGTGAAATGTGGGAATTTGAGAACGTGATAATGTGGGAATTGTGAGGTTTTTGGAGATGCTGTGATAATCGTCAACGAGGTTTTACTTGTTGCAGGTCAATGTGCAAGAAGCACTTTTAGTGGTGAATCAAAGGTGGTCGCGGATTTTTTTGGGCAGTTTGGCTCTGACCAATTCGTACGACTGACGCACAAAAAACGCCCATTCCTCCTTGCTCAACAAGCCATATTCAGCCACCGACACCCATTTGGCTCTCGCTAAATACGGGGCGGGTTTGAAGCCGGGGCGGGTGGAAATTTCATCAAACGAATCGTCGGGCACTTTGAATGATATGGGACTGTCAGGCTCCAGCCCTGTGGCACAAAACATTTTTCCGCCCACGCAAAAGCAAAGGTCATTCTCCCATTTGATGTCCTCCGTCGCACTGGGAAGAGAAAGACAAAGGGTGCGAAGCATTTCGATATCCATATCATTTCAGTTCGAGCAGACCAAAAATGCCAGCATCAATCCAGCCTCTGTTTTTGTCCTCGCCCTCCACGCGCACCGAGCCGATAAAATGCTCTCGTTCGGGCGAGTAGTCGTTGTCGCAATACGCCAATGCGAACCCCAGCTTTTTGCCCGCTTTGAGCATGCGAGGGATATTGTCGCCCCCCTCCACATATCGGTTTCCGTCGAAGATTTTGATAGCGACTTCCCATGTGGTCACGTTGCCGTTCGTGACACGCCGCATGGTGCAGTGGTCGTCATAGTAGCGAGGTTTTTTGTCCGAAGCGATATCAACCACCCTGCCATCAAGCGCGATATGGTAGGCAAAGGCGTTGTGGTTATATTGGTGGTCGCCCCCCGAAGCATCTTCATCCACAAAAATCTCGAGGCAGTCATCGTCCCAGTAATGATACAAGCCATCTGCATGAATATCGAGCAAGGTGTCATCCGTGATTTCGGCCAACACATACAAATTGTTCTCGTCCCAAAGAATCTTGTAGCGCCCGGAAAAATCCGCTGTAGTGGGAGGCGGGTCGCCCAGCCAAACTTGGTCGAGCGGAAGCCACACCGCGTTTTGCCAAGCAAGGTCGTCGCTTGTGCCATCAATGGTGGGGGTGCCGTAGTTTGCCACAAAACGCTGTCTTGATGCGAGTTCATCCGCTTCGGAGGCCTTCCTCCCGGGCGACTGTTGAAAAAGCACAAAAAGCACCGCTGCCAGCGCGATGGAAAGGCCGATGAGTGTGTTGCGTTCCATATAATTTTTTTTGGACAAAGGTGCCTGTTTTTTGAGAATTTGAAATAAAATTCGGCAAAATCAGGAGCTGCGAATTTAAATAACCCCACATCTCAAAATGTGCCGAAAAGCCATGTTTGTTTCTCGAAAGAGCAAAACTCTTGGCACGATTTTCGGACAGGTTGACAAGGCAAACACCAAGATTGGCGCTAAATTTTTTTAATGAAGAATTTATCAGCCATGTCTTTGACCTCAATTTGGGAAGCGCGTAATTTGCACAACATTTGCCTCGTCTTCCTCAACCGAACAGCTGCTAAAGATCGGGCTGTTTCCCCTCAATAATCATTTTTCCCTTGAGCGAATAAATCTTTGCGAAAGAACGGTACGCCTGCGGCCGTTCAGTCGATGTGCGCAGGCTAATCCAAATCACGGTTTTTGCATTTTCAAAAACTAAACTTCGATGTACGACGGACTTAAACAATATGAAAACCACCTTGACGAGTCAGAGCCTCGTTGGTTTGCGGTTTACACCAAATACAAACGGGAAAAACTGGTGCAGAAACGCCTTCAAGAAAAAGGAATTCATGCCTACCTCCCCACACAGCGACTGACTCGGCGCTACGAACGAAAGGTGAAAACGGTAGAGTTGCCACTCATTAGCTGTTATGTGTTCACGAGGATTACCCGGCAAAACTACGTCCCCGTCTTGGACACTGCCGACGTGCTCCAGTTCGTCAAGTTTTCCCAAAATCTGATAGCCATTCCTGAGCGAGAGATACAACTGCTCCAACGCATCGCTGCCGACGGCATCGGCGTGGAGACAACGGCCCCATCCATGCTTCTAGGCGAAGAAGTAGAAATAGTGGCAGGAAATTTGGCTGGTGTCAGAGGCATTTTATTGGAAAAAGAGCGAAAAAAAAGCTTTGTGGTGGAGCTGCGGACCATTGGTTGCTCCCTACGCATCCACGTTGACCCCACCATCCTTAGGCCTCTCAGCGCCCCAGCCCTACCCAATTGACCTTCTTAAAAAAATGTGCTTTCCCCTTAAAAACCGATTTATATAGTCAACGCAAATCAGCCCCATCCGCTTCACTTGGCCGGCCGAACCCCCGAGTACGGGGTCTGACAAGGTGGTTTTGAACGAACGGTGCTCGCAATCCTTTGGAAATCATGCAAATCAATCAAGGAAATCCTTGTCTTGCCAACGGGCAGATTCAAATCTTCTTTAATCTGGGTATACCTTGATTAGATAGGATTTTTCAGTCCACCATGATTGATGCCAGTGATTTTGAGCAGATTGCGATTGTGGCGATGCCCAAACTTGACAGCGCGAGATATAATTCACAACCGCCGAAGTTAACAATGACGAAAAGTCAAAAAAAAATTTTTGCAATGCCAAGCCAGATTAAGTCCTTTGCGACTTATCATCGGCGAAGCCATATTTTCCTGATAATGAGCAACTCCGACCATGTCATCTTTCCACAATTTTAATACGCGAATGAAAAACTTCACCCTCCTCGGAGCCGCTGGCTACATCGCCCCGCGGCACATGTTGGCCATCAAAGAAACGGGAAACACCCTCGTGGCAGCTTTGGACAAACACGACAATGTAGGCGTCATTGACAGCTATTTTCCGGAGGCCTACTTCTTTACGGAATTTGAACGTTTCGACCGCTTCGTGAGCAAATTGAAGCGGGAAGATATGGATATTGATTTTGTCTCTATTTGCTCACCCAACTATCTGCACGACGCGCACATCCGATTCGGTTTGCGCATCGGTGCCGACGTGATTTGCGAAAAGCCACTCGTGCTCAACCCATGGAACTTGGACGCGCTACGCGCAGAAGAAGAGTATTTTGGCAAATCCGTGTACACTATCCTCCAACTGCGGCTACACCCGCACATGCTCGACCTGAAGCGCAGGGTGGAAGCAGCCCCTCCCGACAAAATGTTCGACGTGGAGGTGACCTACATCACCTCTCGTGGCAACTGGTACTACACCAGTTGGAAAAGCCAATCCGAAAAATCAGGAGGCATCGCCACCAACATCGGCATCCACTTCTTTGATGCGCTGACTTGGATTTTTGGCAACGTGAAAGAAAACGAGGTACATCTGCACACACACGATAGAGCAGCCGGCTACCTTGAATTTGACCGGGCGCGGGTGCGCTGGTTCCTCAGCATCAATTACGACACCATCCCCACCGACGTGCGCGTGAGTGGCGGACGCACCTTCCGCTCTTTTCTGGTGGACGGGGAAGAAATCGAGTTCAGCGATGGCTTCCGTGATTTGCACACGAAAAGTTACGAAGCTGTCCTCAAAGGAGAAGGCTTTGGTCTCGACGATGCAGAAGAGGCGGTGCGCATCACCTACGACATTCGCAACGCGAAGCCGAAAGGATTTGCCGACAACAGCCACCGCTTGGTATCTTTGCCCCTGTCGCCGCACCCTTTCGAAAGGGAGGAAATGATTGAGTTCCAATAAATCTTCATCAATGTTGGGCTTCGAGCCACATTTTCTCCATATATTGCGCGGCTCGAAGCCCTTCTTTCATAATCCTTCAATCCATCACAAAAAAAACAATCGTATATCCCACATCCCACTATGAAAAACTCGATTTACGCACATCAAACACCTCCGGCTATGCCGACCGGACCCGCTCAATTTCTCAAGAACCTGTTCTCGCCTTATTTTGGAGGACAGACGAAAATAGGAACACACCTTTCGGTGGACATCCATGCCCACTGGCTTCCCGGTGTTGACGACGGCGCTCAAACCGAAAAAGAAGGATTGGCCATGGTAAGGGGGTTGGTCGAGCTGGGCTATCGGAAGCTTGTCGCCACACCACACATCAAAGAAACTTTTCCAAACGAGCCTCGAAACCTTCGGCGCGTCTTCGAGCACTTCAAAAAAACAGTGCACAAAGCAGGCATAGAGGTAGAATTGGCGCTGGGCGCGGAATATATGCTCGACGCGGGCTTCGATGCCCATCTGGAAAGCGGCGATTTGCTCACACTGCATGGAAAATATCTGCTGGTGGAGCTCAACACTCAACAAGTGCAAATACTTCCGGCGTTGCAAAAAATACTGTCCAACATCCAGAAAAAAGGCTACGCCCCCATTCTTGCCCACCCAGAACGCTACGCCTATTATTGCAACAACTGGAATACCATGGAAGGATTGAAGGAGAGCGGGCTTCTTTTCCAAGGCAACGCGATGGCCGTCTCTGGCTTGGAAGGCAAGGAAATGGCCAAACGAGCGCGCAAAATCCTCGACCATGGTTGGTACGAATTCATCGGCACCGACATTCACACCCTAGCCCATTTGAAGCATCTGAGCAAGGCGGGATTTTCCCAAAAATTTCGGAACGAGCAATTCTTGCAATTGGCGTAAGTGCAACCCAGCTCATCGCCTCAACGCCCCCAAATGCCCTTCGCACACTTGGCACGGTTTTGTTAATGCAAAAATCGTCGAATTTAATCCGCTGTTTTCCAGTCTTTGGTGTCCTAAATAGTTCACAAAACATTTTCCCAATAGTTACGATGACGAATCATACACCTACCCCACTCGCGGCGGCCTTGGTCGTCGCTTTTATTGCCCTGATGAGCAGCTGTGGCAGCGTCAAACACCGCGAAATGCTCATGTTGCAAGACATCCAATCACAGCTGAGCGCCATTGACACATTCCCAGCCCTTAAAATCCAAACGGACGATATCCTGAACATCCACGTCACCAGCAAATCCGAAGAAGCGATCAGGGCTTTTCAATCTCAACAGATTCAATCGTTTGCAGGCTCTGGCGAAACCGCACTGGGTGTTTTGGAAGGCTATCGAGTGGACGAGGGAGGCTACATCTATATGCCTTACTTGGGCAAGATAAAAGCAACCGGCAAGACGGTTTTCCAGCTCCGGCAAGAAATCCAAAGCGACTTGGTTTCGTTTTTCGCCGACGCCACCGTGCAAATACGCTTTCAGAATTTCCGCGTCACGATGATTGGCGAATTCACGCGCCCCAACACCTACACCATACCCAACGAACACCTCAACATTCTCGAAGCCGTCGGCATGGCAGGCGACTTCACCCCTTATGCCCGCCGCAACAACGTCCTCGTCATCCGCGAACGCAATCAAGTGCGCGAATTCGGGCGCATCAACACACAGGACACTTCCCTTTTCAACTCTCCCTATTTTTATCTCCGCCCCAACGACGTGGTGTATGTGGAGCCGCTGAAAGCCAAAGAGTTCGCCACACAAGGCGACTTTTGGTCGAGATACGCCAACGCCATGTTCCCAATAGTCTCATTGGTGACCTTCGTGTTGGGCATTGCGATTACCAGATAAAAAGCCATTTTCAAAAACGAGTTTTCGATGACAATGCGCGTCGGTTCGGCCTGACAAGCAAGTCGAAAACCATCAAAAAAGCACTTCAATCGTGAATAAAGAAGATAAAATTGATTACGGCCAATTGCTCCGCAAAGCAATAAAATACTGGTGGCTCTACCTTCTCATCCTCCCGCTCTGCGTGGGCCTCTCGGTTCTTTACCTCCGCAAAACCCACCCCAAATACGAGGCAACCGCCATGTTGCTCATCAAAGACGAGGAAAAATCAGGGGCAGTGGTGGAGCAAGCAGTCCTTGACGGGCTGGGCATCAAAGACATCAAGAAAAAAGGCTTGGAAAACGAGGTGCACATCCTCAAATCCACCCCCTTGATGGAAAACGTGGTGCGCAACCTGGAGACCCAATACGAGTACTACAGCATCGAGTGGATGAAACGCCGCGACATCAGCAAGGACAGCCCCGTGAAAGTGGTGGACTGGAAACCCGCTTACAACAACGCCACCGTGGAAGGCGACGTGCACTTTGTCGGCAATGGCGGCTATCTTTTAAAACTGAAAGAAGCCGAGTATCAAGGAGAGTTTGGCAAAGAACTGCGGATGCCAGAAGGCAAACTAACACTGGCCTTCAATCGCTCCAAAGAATCGGACGGGCCAATCGGCATCAGGGTGCTGACCCCGGCCATCAAGGCGTTGGAACTGATTGAAGGGCTGGACGTGAAGGCAGTTGGCGAAGAGGCAAGTATCTTGCGCCTCACGCTCAAAGACCACGTCGCCTCCCGTGCGGAAGCCACGCTGACCGAACTCATCAAACTATACAACCAGCAATCCATTGACGAGAAAAACAAAGTTTTTGAAAACAGCCTCAACCTCCTCAACGAACGCATCAACTTGATTGCCCAAGAGCTCTCTGCGGCGGAAAGCAACGTGGAAAGCTACAAGCGAAGCAACAGCATCTACGAAATCAGCGCGGAAGGAAGCCTTTTGCTCAGCGAAATGGCCAATCACAACAGAGAAATCGCCGCGACCGACGTGCAATTGCAAATCCTGAACTCCATTCAGGACTTCCTGATGGCCAACAAAGAGAACTTCGAGTTTGTCCCGACCAACATCAGCATCAACAACCTGACGCTGACCAACCAACTCGCTCAATTCAACACCCTGCTGTCCGACCGCGACAGGATGAAGACCAATCTCGGCCCTTCTCACCCGGACTTGATTTTAGTGGAAAAGCAAATACGCAACCTCCGCCAAACCATCATCGAGAACATACGCGGCATCAAGGCCGACATCCAACTGAACCGAAACGCCAAAGAGCAGCTGAGCTCCAACGTGCAAAATCGAATGTTGAGCCTTCCCCGCCGCGAGCGCGTGTTGGTGGACCTGGAGCGCAACAAAACGCTCAAGGAAAACCTCTACCTTTATCTTTTGGAAAAACGCGAGCAATCAGCCATCTCGCTGGCCGTCACCACCGCCACAGGCCGCGTCATCGAGCCAGCCAAGGCGTTCGACCCCATCAGCCCAAAAAAAGCACAGATTTACCTCATCGCGCTCTTCTTGGGGCTGGCCATCCCGACGGGCATTGTCTTCGCCATCCACAGCCTCAACAACAAGGTGATGACAGAAGACGACGTGCAACGCGCCGTATCGGCCCCCATGGCCGGCGTGCTGGCATTGAGCCGGAGAAAATCGCGCGTGGTGGTCAAGGAAAACAGCACTAGCGCCGCCGCCGAGATGTTCCGCGCATTGCGTGCCAACCTCGCCTTCATCGCGCCGGGCAAAAAAATCCAGACCATGATTGTCACCTCCAGCATACCCGGAGAAGGCAAGTCATTTGTCGCGCTCAATTTTGGCGTGACACAAGCATTGGCTGGCAAAAAAGTAATTCTGCTCGAACTTGACCTGCGCAAGCCCAGCCAGCAATTCGACGACTTGGAAACCTCCGAAGAAGGTGTGGTCAATTACCTCATTGACCCATCTCTCAAAGTGGATGATATTATCGAGAACACCGGTTTGCACCACAACTACGACGTGATTCGATGCGGTATCAAGCCGCCAAACCCAAGCGAGCTACTGCTATCCGAGCGCCTGCGCGAACTCATCAACATCTTGCGCCAACGGTACGATTTCATCATCCTCGACACCCCGCCAGTAGTAGTCGTGGCCGATGCGGTGCAAATCAAGGACGTGGCCGATGCCACCATGTATGTGCTGCGTTCGGGTTACACGCCCAAAGCACAGCTCCGATACGTCCGCGACCTTGTGGAAAAAGACAAGTTGCCCATGCCCTTCATGGTACTCAATGCGGTAAACCTCAACAAGGACACTTACGGAGGGTACTACACCTCTTACTACGGAAAAGAAGATTGAGCAAAAGGGTTGAACTCGTTCCATGTCGCTGAAACAAAAGACGATAAAGGGGTTGTCGTGGGCATTTGTTGACCGCTTCGCCAACCAAATATCTCAATTCATTTTTGGGATTATTCTGGCAAGATTGCTGTCGCCTGCCGAATACGGGTTGATTGGGATGTTGGCGATATTTTTTGAAATCGCCGACACTTTCGTGGTGGCTGGATACAGCGAAGCCCTCATCAGGAAAAGCGACCCTTCGAGAAAAGATTACTCGACCGTTTTTTTGGTCAATATCGCCACCGGTATTTTGTTCTATGGGCTGCTGTGCGTCGCTGCGCCGAGCATCAGTTGGTTTTTCAACGAGGCGCAGCTGACCCCCATCATTTGGGTCATGGGCAGCACCATCGTCATCAGCGCCTTGGGCATGGTAGCAAGAGTGCCGCTGACCAAAAACATGGATTTCAAATCGCTGGCCACTATTTCAGTGACGAGCAATATCATCTCTGGTGGAGTTGCCATCGTGTTGGCTTTTCAAGGTTGGGGCGTTTGGAGCCTGGTGTGGCGCAGCATCGTGCAAAGCATTGTCTCCACCTTGTTGGTGTTTGTTTTTTCGAGGCCAAAATTCGGGCTGGAGTTTAGCCGTGCCTCTTTCCGCGAGATTTTCGGATTCGGCTCCAAACTGCTCGCATCGCGTCTGTTTCTCGAATTTTACAACAACCTCTACTACATACTCATCGGTAAGTTTTTCAGCGCCAGAGAGCTGGGTCTTTTCACGCGGGCCAATGGGTACAAGGATATGTTTTCGCGGACACTGCACAACGTCATCCAATCCGTGAGTTTCCCGGCTTTGGCCACCATCAAAGACGACAACGAGCGGCTAAAAAGCGCCTATCGAAAACTGGTGCAAATCACCACTTTTCTCACCGCTACCTTGATGTTTGGACTGGCCGCCACCGCCGACAACTTTATTCTGGGGCTGATAGGCCCCAAGTGGGCCGACGCAATTCCGTACCTCCAATTGCTCAGCATAGCTGGCATCTTTTATCCGCTACACTACATCAACCTCAACATATTGGTCATCAAAGGAAAATCTGGCACACATTTTAAGTTGGAATTTTTGACCAAACTCATTGCGGTGCCAGCGTTGGTCACAGGATATTTCTTCGGCATCAAGGCCATGATAGTGTGCATGATTTTCACATGGGCGCTCGATTATCTGGTGACTTCCTCCACCGCCGGGCGCGAAATAAACTACCCGCTCAAGGAGCAAATCCGCGACATTCTATCGTGCTTCCTATTTGCTTTGGCGCTGGGCACCTTTGTCTGGCTAATCGGTCAAATGCTGACGTTGCACCCGTTGCTCACGCTCTTGATTCAGGTCTCGCTCGGCGCGCTGTTCACCGTGTTTGTCTCCAATCAGTTCAAAATAAAGCCTTTTTTGGAAATACAAGAGATTGTTTTGCAAAAAATAAGAAAGCCCGCACTAGGCTAAAACAACCAACAACAAACAACCAATCCCCCCATCAACAAATCAACAACAACAATGACTGACTTAATCTCCTTGGTCGTGCCATCCTACAATCGCGCTCATCTGTTGAAAGACGCGATAGAGAGCACCTTGACGCAGACTTACCCGCATTGGGAAATGCTCATCGTGGACGACAAATCCACCGACAACACCGCCGAAGTGGCCCAATCTTATGCGACGAAAGACCCTCGAGTCAAGTATTTTCTGAATCCCGAAAAAGGAGTGAGCTCCGCCCGCAACTATGGCATCAAAATGTCGCAAGGGCAATACATCGCCTTTCTCGACGACGACGACATCAACCTGCCGCACCGATTCGAGTCACAACTGAAGGCCATGAAAAAATCCGGTAACGGATTTCTGGTTTCAGGCTTTCAATCGTGCGACCGCGAGACAGGAACAGTGCTTGAGGTGCAAAAACTGGAATTGAAAGCATCCTGCACCGGCTTCCCCTCGCGCTGGATGATTCGCAAAGACTTGCTCGACAAGGTGGGAGGTTTTGACCAAGCAGCCGCTCCGTTGGAAGACATCGAACTGAGCGCCCGCTTGGCTGCTCACGAGACTTTCGCCCTGCACGACGACATCGTGGCCGTCACCTACCCTACCGAAGACTCCGCCAGCACCGCTACCGAAAAAAAAGTGCGCGCCCGCTTAGTGCTGCTCGAACGCGGCAAAGACATCTTCCCTCCCATGGAGACCGCATGGTGGGAATTTGCGGCAGCCACCGATTACTATATGCTTGGGCAAAAAGACAAGACCTTGGAATTTTTGAAAAAAGCCTCCAAAGGAGACCAACGAGGCCTATACAACCTCGCCTATCAATACTTCAGAATCGCCAAAGGCATAAACGGCCCCTTTAAGCGCGTGCACCTGAAAGTGCTGGCAACCCTGCGCGAATACAATTTTCCGACTTTGGTGCAGCACCCCGTCGTCAGCAATGACTAAATGCCCTATATTGTTAGCTGGCACAAATCAGCCCCCCAAGCACAGGGTCGGACAAGGTGATTTTGAAAACGGCAGCCCGAAGGTTTTCAATCGGTTCAATCGAATCAATCTTCAAAAATCGGAGCATTTGACCATATTGGTATGCAATTTGGACTTTACATCATAAATCAAAACACTATCGCAACCTGCTAATGAAAATCGCAGTAACTGGCGCCACCGGATTTTTGGGGAGGCGAATTGTCAAGAAATTGAAGGAACGCGGCGAACAACCCACTGTCACCTCATTGAGCCTCGGCGTTGATTTGAGAGATTGGGAACAAGCCATCGGATTTTTTGAAAAAGAAAAACCCGAAATCCTGTTGAACTGCGCCTCCTTTGTAGGCGGCATCCAATTTGGCTACAAGTACCCCGTTGACCTCTTCGAGAACAACCTCCTGATGAACGTCAACATCCTCAAAGCAGCGCGACAGACTGGCGTGAAACGCATCGTCAATCCGATTTCCAACTGCGTCTATCCTGCCAAGGCCACGCTCTTCAAAGAGCCAGAAATATGGGATGGCCCCATGCACGAATCCGTTTTGGTCTATGGCTTTGTCCGCAAGGCATTTTGGGTGGGTTCATGGGCTGCTCATCGGCAATACGGCATGGACATCATCAATATCGTGCTCTCCAACATGTACGGCCCCGAAGACCACTTTGAGGAAGAGCGCTCGCACGCCCTAGGCGCACTCATCATGAAATTCGTAGAAGCCAAACGCTCCGGCGCTCCTTTCGTGAATGTGTGGGGCAGCGGCAAGCCCGTGCGCGAGTGGATGCACGTGGACGATGGCGCGGAAGCGATGATACGCAGCATCCAAATGCCTGCCACAGAGGATTTTGTCAACATAGGCGTTGGGCAAGGCATATCGGTCATCGAAATGTGCGAACTCATCAAAGAACTCGTCGGCTACCAAGGCGAAATAAAACTCGACCCCACCAAACCTGATGGCGCTGCCTACAAAACGGTGGATGGCACACGCGGCGAGCAACTGCTTGGCTGGCGACCTGAAATTCCGTTTCGAGAAGGCGTGGCTCAGGCAATCAAGTGGTACGAGGAAAACCACTAAAATTGGCGTGGATACACTTCGCTCGTCGTCAAGTTTTCAGCACGGAAGAAGTCCTAATTCATCCAAAATCACGGACATCAATCATGAGCATCAGATAAATCTTGGCGAATCAGGGTATAAAACCCTTCTTGTTTTAATCTTTCATCCCCTTCAAAAACAAAAATTTGTTCACGGAAAAAAAGTCAGCAACACCCGATGACTGCTCTGCAATCTACCGAACTTGCCATCAATGGTGGCCAACCCATCTCGAAAGAGCCTATCCTGATTCACAAACCCACCATCGCGGAAGAAGACATCCAAGCAGTGGCGGAAGCCATGCGCACCACGTTCGTGAGCGGCGATGGGCCTGCTTGCCGCGAGTTTGAAAAACGCCTCGCCGCCTATCTGGGCGTGAAACACGTTTTGTTTCTCAACTCTTGCACCACCGCCCTCGATTTGGCCTTTATGATTAAAAACTTCCCCGCGGGGAGCGAAGTGATTGTGCCCAATTTCACCTACACCAGCACTGCGTTAGGCCCGATTCTGAACAACCTGAAAATCGTGCTGGCCGATGTGCGTCCCGACAACGGGAACCTCGACGTGGAGAAATTGGAATCCTACATCACCCCCAAAACGGTGGCCATCATGCCTGTGGATTACGCAGGCAATCCTGCCGAAATGGATGAAATCAACGCCATTGCCCGCAAGCATGGCCTCTATGTGGTGCAGGATTCGGCGCAATCCATCGGCTCGAAGTACAAAGGCTTCTACACAGGCAATCAAGCCCATGTCAGCACCTTTTCTTTTCATGGCACCAAAAACATGACGACCGGCGAAGGCGGAGCCATCGTGACCAATGATGACGAATTTGCCGACCTCATCAAAATTATGCGCGAAAAGGGCACAGACAAGTACTCCTTCTTGACCGACAACGTGACACGCGGCTACTATGAGTATGTGAACAAGGGAAACAGCTATGTGCAATCTAACATCAACGGTGCCATGGGCGTGACCCAACTGGCCCGACTCAACGAGATGAACGGGCAGCGCCGCGAGATTGCAGCGTTCTATTTGAAGGCACTGACAGGTTTGCCCGGCCTCGATTTCCTGCAAATCACCGAAGGCGCGGAACACAACTGGCACTTGTTTGGCCTACTGGTGCCCGCCGAAAAGAAATACTGGATAATGGATGCGCTCCGGGCTGAAGGCGTGATGGCGAATGTGCATTACACACCGCTCCACCGCAACAAATACTACAAAGACCTCGGCACCGATGCCGACTTCCCCGGTTCCATGACCTTTTTCAACCGCCTGCTCCGCATCCCCATCTATCCCTCCTTGACGGTGGGCGAACGCGAGAAGGTGGCGGAAGCAGTCGTGAAAGTGTTCTCCAATCTTTGATATTGTGGTTGATGAGGGTTGATAAAAATTGATGAGAGGTGAGATGTGCGCGCACTCTCAATCAAAATACCCTACGGATTGAATAAAAACCCTCATCAACCCTCATCACACCATACAAAACCTATCAAAACATACGCGATGAAAGTCTTGCTGCTCGTCCCCGAACGATATGGTTTCCACCATACTTTCAAGGAACTGTTCACCTACATGGGTGGCGAAATACAAACCATTGACTATTACCATCTTGTGCAAGGTTGGCAAGAAAAAGTCAACACACAGATGTACCGCTTGCCCGACAAGTACCGCCTCAAATGGGAGGGATACTACTATGAGCGAATCAACAAGTTTTACAGGCAAGAATATGACCGTCTGAAACCCGACTTGGTGTTCATATACAACAACGAATTGTTGGTGCCCGACACGATTGAGTATTTCAAAAAGGGAGGCTCCAAGATTGCCTTCTTCCTTGGCGACTGCCCTTACTACACCCCCACCAACCGGCATTTTCTGCCCATTCTCTTTCATGCCGACGCGATTTACACCTACGATTCTTTCTGGGTGGACGCAATGAAAAAATTAGGCATCAAGAACATCCATTACCTTTACCCCAACCTTCCCGTCAACCAGCATTTTGAGAAAAAACTCTCGCCGGAAAAGTACGATGAATTGAAGTCAGAGGTGCTGTATGTGGGTATGTGTTACAAGACCAGTTGGGGCATGAAGAAGGCGAAGTTTTTGAGCTGTTTCACGGAATTCGACTTACAGATACACGGCGACGAATCGTGGGTGCGCTGGTTTGGTTATTTTCCCGAACTCAAAAAACGTTACAAACCGCGTCAAGGCAGTGGGCATATCACGGTGGAAAAGCTGAACGATATGTACAACGCCACCAAATTTGCCCCAGTTGACGCTAATCCCGGCCTCCTCCATGCCATTCACTGGCGCTTTGTGGAAGCCCTTTGCTCCGGTGCGCTGCCCATCTTGGAATGGCAGCAAAACGTGGTGGAGATATTCGGCGATGCCGATGTGCCTGCGGTGAAGAATTTCGAGGAAGCCCCCGAAATCGTGCGCTACTACCTCCAACACGAGGACAAGCGCGTCGAGAAGGTGCGGTGGATGCGAAAAGTCATGGAAGAAAAATACTCCATCCCAAACAATGCAGATTTCTTATCCAACACCCTACGTCTCCGCTGAGCAAGCTGCTCCCGACGCGACGCACGCAGAGCCGACCTCCGACCGTTCGGACATTCGGAAACTGGCTGAGTTCTTCGCGCTGGTCATGTTGTCCATCGGGGCGAACTATTACGTTCCGAGCTTCATCGGCGACATTTTTTTCCTCGGCACCTTAGTGGCTTACTTCCGCTCTAAGGACGAAGCCTTCTGGCTTGCGTTTTTCCTAACAATGTCCGATGGCTTTTTTGGTTTTTTTGGCCTATACAAGACAAACATTTCCGTTTTGCCGGGTCTGCCGGAGGCTGAGGTGGGTCAGATATACATTTGGCTGACATTGGTGAAAGCCGCCAGCAGGCCGCTCAATCACCGAATATTTTACTCCGGGTTTTTGACGATATTGTTGATATACACCATCTTCTTGTTGGTTCAAGGATACGTCATCGGTGTGGATATGGAGATAAATGTGCAGTTCAGGCTTATCAAATGGTTGGCCCCGCTATTTCTGCTTTACTCGATTCCTCGATTATTCACCGACATAAGGCAATACCGCGATTTATTCCTCTATCTTTTCTTGGTGGCATTTTTCTCGTTGGCAGCGCAGGTATTCACCATTGCCACGTCGCAAAGCCCCCCACAATATGTTGGTGTGGCAAACAAGGCGTGGTTTGCGATAAAAGTGTCGAAAGAGAAGACCTATCGCGGCCTCTACAACGAGGCGATTTTGCTTATATCGTACTTCGGAGCACTGTTCTTCTTGGCGTTCAAGCCGGGCAAGTATCTTCCGGTCTGGCTGTGCTTTGCCGTCGTCATGGCCAATTTTGCTTCCGTGTTTCTCTCCGCCACGCGGGGTTGGGTATTGAGCTTTAGCTTGTCGCTGGCCTTGGCCATGCTTTTTGTGCTGCAACTTAGCCCTCGACGACTCGTCACCATTGCGATATTGGGGGGTATTTTTCTCTTTGGCGCACAATCCTTGCCGATTATAGGCGTGCAGATACAAAACGCGGTGAAACGCCTCTTGACATTGGAAAAGCTGGCAGAAGGTGACACCACGGCTGGCGGCACCCTGATACGCCTCAACACACGCGGCCCCGCCGTGATGAAAAAATGGGCGGAATCACCGCTAACAGGATGGGGATTTTCCAATGAGTTCATGGATGCCAATGACTTTCACGTCGGCAACCAAAATATACTGTTACACTCAGGCATCATCGGATATGCGCTGATGCACTTGTTTTTCCTCTATTTTGGGGTGACGCTGTTTTTCCGCAGCCTCAATCAGACAAGGGGTAGTCCTTACACGCACCCCCTCCGACTTTTCCCCCTCTTCTTTCTTGCTTGGTTCATGTTGCATTCCTCCTCGCAACAGTTTTTCTCTTATTACCAATATGTCACCATAGGCATTATCCAAGCTGTCTTTTTCAGCATGGCAGCTTTGATGTACCACCTTTCAGAAGAACACAAATAGACTATGAAACCAGTGCATTACGTCATGTGGCAAATCGGGCCAGGTGGCTTGGAGTTGGTGGTGAAGCAGTATAGTGAATACTTTTATCAGCATAGAAAACTCTATGCTTATGGCTTGCGCCCCAACTGGTACCAAATATACGACGAGTCGAAAGTAGAGGTAGCGGCAGGCGATAGTGGCAAGCTGCGCCCTTACTGGCAGTATTATCGGTATTGCCGCAAGTATCGCCACGACATTTTTCACCTACAAAGCGTGGGGCCGCTCATTCTGTTGCTTCATCTGCTTGCTGGCGGGAAAAATGTGATTTACCACATTCACGGCACGATTTATTGGAAATCCGCGCTCCAAAAAATCTACCTGGGGGCGGGTTGGCGTTGGGTAAAAAGGCTTCTGCCCAAGGTGAAAGCCACCTTCGTCGCCAATTCAAAATATAGCGCGTCCATATTTAGGGAAAAGGTGCTGCCCGTGCCAACCGAGGTCATCTACAACGGCTTCGATGTGCAGAAATTTGCCGCAAAAAAACACTTGCGCACAAGCGTAAAGCGCATCGGTTATGCAGGAAGGCTTTGGGAAGGGAAAAACACGGAGTTGCTCATTCGGCTTTTTGAAGAGGTGGCAGACCAACATCCCGAACTGGAACTGCACTTTGCGGGCGAAGGCCCTTTGAAGGAAGCCTTGGAGCAACAGGCCCAAGCGACGCGCTTCGCAGACCGTATTTTCTTTCATGGGTATCTGAAAGACATTCCGTCGTTCTATGCCTCTTTGGACATCTTCTTGTTTTTGAGCGCACACGAATCGTTTGGCAACGTTATTGCCGAAGCGCTTCTGACTGGCCTCCCGACTTTGACCAGCGATGTGCCTGTGTTCGAGGAAATTTTTGGGCAAGGAAATGGTTTTGTTTTGGGCAACCCTCAACAATACGACTTAATTAAAAAGAATTTCCTGAAAGCAATAGACAATTTCCCCCACTTGGCACAAGCCGCTTTGGAAATCAGCGATTCCATTGAGACGCAATGCAGCATAGAAAACCATTTAAAGCAGATAGAAAAAGTCTATGAAAAACATTAGTCCGCCGATATTTTACTATCACTCGGTCGCGCCCAATATGTTCGAGAGCTGGCTGCTCAAATTCTTGACCATCAAGTTGGCGAGCTTCGAGCAACAATTGGCTTGGCTGAAGCAACATCATTATCAGGCTATCTTTCTGGATGATTGGTTCCGAGTCCGCATCGGCCACAAATCAGCCACAGGGAAAGAAGTGTGCCTCAGCTTCGACGACGGCCTGCTCGACAATTGGGTGTATGCTTGGCCGGTTGCCAAAAAATACGGCATGAAGTTCACCATCTTCGTCTCTCCTGAATGTATAGAGCCGCGTTCCATCGTGCGCCCCACTTTGGAAGATGTCTGGAACGGCCAATGCAAGGAGGATGAGCTGGAGGCGTTGGGTTATCTCTCTTGGGATGAGCTCAAAATCATGCAGGAATCGGGCATCGTGGATGTGCAGTCACACACGATGACCCACGCCAAATACACCTGCTCTACCAATTTGAGAGGGTTCTACTATGGTGGCTTTTCGGGCTACCATCCCATATTGAATACCCACCCAGAGCTGAGGGCCACCTATATGCGCGACCCTGATTTTGAAAAAAGACTGCCATTGGGTACCCCGCTGTTTGAGGAAACATCGGCGGTAGTGGCCCGAAAGCATTTTATCAGTGCCGATTTTTCAAAAGAAGTCAGCGAACTCGCCACCAAGCATCAACCGCAAAACGAAACGGAACGCCCTGAATATGAAAAAGCCGTCCGGCAACTAACCGACGAATACGCCAGAGCAGGAAAGCTCCTGGAGAGCATGGAGAAGGATGAGGATTTCCGTGCTCGCCTTCACTACGAGATTGTTGACTCCAAAAGAATCATCGAGGAAAAGCTCGGCAAACCTGTTCAATTTCTTTGCTGGCCACACGGCGACAACAGCACTGCCGCACATACGCTGGCCAGAGAAGCAGGCTACGCCGCTACCACCTCCGGCAAGATGACGCGCGAGCAGAACAATACCGACCGCATCCCGCGCATAGGCGGCGACTTTGACAATGGGCCATGGATGAGCCGTCAAAAATTTAGTTTCAAACTGGCAGCACACTATCACAGACAGCCTTATCATGCCATCGCCCAATTGAACGAGTGGAAAAACCGGGCTATGGGCAAATGATTGGCAAAAAAACCGAACCATGTTTTTTTACCTCGACATAAGACCGTCGGAAAATATCCGCTTGCAGGAAGGGGCGGCACTGCCGTCTATTCCTGAAGCCAATGTGCTCTACATTCAAGTCGGCAAGCAGAAGTTGTTGGAATTTGAAGTGTCGGCAGGCAAGTTCCTGCTTTTGGGAGACCCCATCTTTCAACCGGAGGAAAATCTGTTTGAGCGCATCGCGCCCACTGCCGACACCGTGCACCTGGACCACCTTTTCAACAAAATCAAAGGTCACTACTACTGGTTCTACATGCCATCATCAGCAACGGGGCACTTCAAATGTGGCACTTCGTTCGGCGCGATTTACCCTATCTATTACCATTTTGAGAAACACGGCGCACTCGCCAGTTCGTCGGCCTTCACGCTCGCCCGACAAACCAACGCCGATGTCCGAGACAAGCGCAACTTGCTCGAGCGCCTCCTGTTCAACTACCCTTTTTTCAACTCTACATGGTGGGCCAACATACACCTGCTGGACGCGCACCGCTATCTTGATATCGGGGAAAATAGCACAAAAGTATCTGGCACTTTTGAGGTGAGCGACTACTTCGGCACCCCCACGCACACCACCCGGGATTGCCTGTCGGAGCTGGCAGCCCTTTTCCAGCGCGAAACCGAATTGTTCTTCCCCGACGAGCCTTTCGCGGTCTCGCTGACAGGCGGATTCGATGGGCGCACACTCGTGGCAGCAGCACAAAAAGCAGACCGCGAGTTCGTGGCATACAGTTTTGGGCGACCGGACTCCACCGACGTAAGTATGCCTACCGCGCAAGCCACAAAAATCGGCATCCCTTATTGGCCTATTCTGCTCGACCGCGTGTATGTGGAGCAGCATTCCCTTGATTCAGGTCGGAAATTCATGCAACTGACCGAGTACAACGGCAATTGGGGGCGCCCTCACTATCATTACGCCGCCCGCTCCTTGTCCGAACGAACAAACTACATTCTCACCGGCAATTTTGGCAGCGAACTTTTCCGCGCCCTACACGAACCCGGCGTGATGCTCAGTGAGTACCTGATTCGCGTTTTTTCATCAACCGATGATTCTTGGAAGGATTATTTGCGGCAGGCTGCCCAGAATTGGGACCAAAATTTCTTCAAAGAGGAAATCGAATCTCTCATCGCGGACATCGAAAATTACCTTGTCAAAATGCAAGGTTGGGATGCCAACCACAAATTTTACCATTTTGTGTTCAACGAGATTTTTAGAAAATACTTTGGCGCAGAATTGGTGATGCAAAGCACATATCTCAACAACCGGACACCCTACCTCAACCTACATTTGTTCCAAGAACTGAACAAAACGATATGGTCGGGCGTACACGCCCGTTTGTTTGAAAAAATGAAAAGCAAGCGGATGAAAGGTCAAGTGTTTTACGCCACCTTTATCCGCCAAATCGCCCCTCAACTCTACCATCTGAACACCAACAAAGGGTATAGCCCCGCCGACGTGTTGGAGCCTTGGCGATTGCCCCTGTTAGCAGGCCGCGTCGTGTGGCACAAATACCTGAATCGAAATGACATAGACGACAACTCTGTGGAAGCCTTCATCCAGAAATACCATTTGACCATCGCACGACAATTGACAGACGCAACCTCATCGCTTTTCCGCCCGTATCTTGAAAGAGCCAACGCCGAGATTCCATTGGGGCACGATATTGATAAGCATATCAAGATGTACTCCATTGCGACGGGTTGGCAAGCGGCCGATGTCGCGTCGGTACCGATTGCTCAAAATGTACCAACCATTCAAACTTGAAAGACGTGCAAGCCAACAACACCATCGTGTTTGCCACTCCGAACCCCACCAACCAAACCGCCAACAGTAGTCGGCAACCTATGACCGCATCTATCATCGAATCGTTTCCCGGCCAAGAATTCTGGCTCGAATTCAGCGAGCTCTGGCACAACAGCCTACACAAGCCAGTATTCAAATCGCCTCACTACATTCAGTATCTGGCGGATAGATACAAGGATAATTTGGCGATATTGAAATTCAGCAAAAACGGCGAGTTGAAGGGCATGGTGTTTTTTCGAAAAGAGAACAATATGCTGAGGCTGCTGACGGATGTGAAGGCCGACCACAATTTTTTTGTGCTCCACAAGTCCTGCACCCCTCAAGAAGTTGACGAATTTTTTCGTTGTTTTCTCGCTGCGGTGAAGGAGCGGCAATGGACGGTTCAGATGCGCGTACTTCCTTTGTGGGCATCATATTCCCCCGCGTTTGTAAGAGCGGCCAACACCAGCGGTCTGTTTTGGAATGTGTCGAGCCGTTCGGTCTGTCCCATTCTGGAGGAAGAATCCCCCAAGGCATTGTTCGACAAATTGAACAGCTCTCGGGAGCTGCGCTACAGAGTCAACCGTATCAAAAGCCAACTGGGTGGAGAGTACGAAATACTCACAGACGCCCATGATTTGGATGAGTGGGTACGCAAGTTTTGCGCATTGCACATCAAGCGTTGGAAAGGCACCCGAAGCCCCTCACGTTATGAGGATGCGTCGGAGCAACTTTTTTTGAAAAACTGTCTCATGGCATGGATTCAAGACCAAACCCTCGTGCGATTCGCCGTGAAAGTGAACGGAGAGCGTATCGCCTTCGTCATCTGCCTCATCCAGCAAAACTCGCTCGTTCACCATTCCACCGCCTACGATGACGACTACTACAAATACAGCCCCGGCAAAGCATTGATACTGGTCATCGCCGAGTGGATGAAAAACCACAACCTCAATATCCTTGATTTTGGCGAAGGCGCAGAGCCTTACAAATATGCCTACACCAACAAAGAGCGCGAACTGAACGAAATCTCTCTGTCGCCTTTTTCCAATATCTCCTTCATTCTCAGAGTGAAAATCAAGCAAATCCTTCGAGAGCAGGTCAGCGCCCACCCCGAAATCAAACAATTTTTTGTCGAAAAAATGAAACCCTTGCTTCGCCCCAAAAAACAAGTCAAATCCCAAGACTGATTCATTTCCAAATCCGATAGTCAAAACACAATGAGAAAACTTCGGCTCGCCATTCTGAAAATCGAAATTGACAAGGACTACCAGCTGTGGGAAAACGTCTGCCACGAGATGCGGGATTTTGTGGAATATCAGACGGTGGATATATGGCGCTCCGACTGGCTGGAAGTTGTGAAAAACGGTCGTTTCGACGGGCTGCTTGCCATGCCCCCCAACATCACGAACGCCAGCAAAAACATGTACGACGAGCGGGTACGCATCCTTAACACTATCCTTGGCCTGCCTGTCTTTCCTTTTTTGGAAGAAATCGAAATCTACGAGAATAAAAAATACCTTTCCTACTGGCTTGCCGCCAACGACATCCCACACCCCAAGACCTGGGTGTTTTATGAACAGCATGAGGCACTCGATTTTGTCTCAACCACCCCAACGCCCATCGTGGGCAAAACAAACATTGGCGCATCGGGACGCGGAGTTTCCATCCTGAAATCGAACGACGAAGCCGTCGAGTATGTAAAGGACACCTTTTCCGGCAAAGGCGCCGCCCGCAGCACAGGCCCCAACTTTCAAAAAAGCGGCTTGGTGGTGCGAGCCATCAAAAAACTGAGCAACCCGAAAGCCTTCATGGAGCGCCTCCGACATTATCGGGTGGAAGGCTCCGAAGTCCAGAAAGACTACGTCATTTTCCAAGAATATATTCCCCACCAATTTGAGTGGCGATGCGTGCGCATCGGCGACTCCTTTTTTGCCCACAAAAAAATAGTGAAGGGCGAGAAAGCCAGCGGCAGCCTCATCAAAGGATACGAAAACCCACCCCTCGAGCTGCTCGACTTCGTAAAAGAAGTGACCGACAAGCGTCGTTTTCGCTCCCAATCGGTGGATATCTTCGAAGCCGCCGATGGTCGTTGGCTCGTCAACGAAATGCAGTGCACGTTTGGCCAGAGCGACCCCTATCAGATGCTTGTGGACGGTGTGCCGGGTCGTTATTGCCTCCACGACAAACAATGGGTCTTTGAACCCGGCGATTTCAACAAATATCAATCCTACCTGCTCCGCCTCGAATACTTTGTGGAAGTACTGACTTCCAATCAATTGGAAATCCAACGATGAAAGTACTTTTCGTGGTCAGCGGCAGCAGTCAGTATCAGAATGTCGCACCATCTACCCGCTCGCTGGGCGATTCCCTCGCAGCAGAAGGAGTGGATGTGGCTTATTTCACGGTGAAAGGCGGGAGCATTGCCCACCATTGGCGCAGCGCCCGATCTTTGCGCAGACATCTGAAAGCTGAGCCTGTGGACATCGTCCACGCGCACCACGCCCTGTCGGGGTGGGTGGCAGCATTGGCGGCGTTCGGTCGCCTGCCGCTCGTGCTATCCTATGATGGCCCCGATGTGCTCGGCAGTTTCGTCGCATCAGGAAAACGAACACTTAGGAGCAAGTTGCTGGCGGCGCTGGGAAAAACCGTCCAGCTTTTCATGTCGGCCACAATATGCAAGTCACAACAAATAGCAGCAGCCACCATCACCCGAAAAAGATGTCACCTCATACCTGATGGCGTCAGGCTCGAAAGATTCAAGGCACAAGAGAAAATCCATCGAAAAGAACTAGGGCTGGACAAAAACACCCAATACGTCCTGTTCCTCGCTGACCCTTCCGACCCCAACAAAAACGTGGCACTGGTGGAAGCCGCCTTGGAAATTCTGAACAAGCCGGATGTGGAACTGCTCATCCGATACAAAATATCGCATCATGCGGTGCCAAAATACCTCAACACCGCCGATGTGTTCGCCGTCAGTTCATTTTCTGAGGGGGCATCCAATCTGGTGAAAGAGGCCATGGCCTGCAACTGCCCCATCGTCGCCACAAACGTGGGCGATGTGGCATGGGTGTTGGGCGACACCCCCGGCTGCTACCTTTCGCCCTCCCACAAGCCCACCGATTTTGCAAAAAAATTGCGCCACGCGCTCCAGTATTCCGAAAAATATGGCCGCACAAAAGGCCGAGAGCGAATACTGGCATTGGGTTTGGATGCAAAGAGCACAGCAAGAAAGGTCATCGGCATATACGAGCAAGTGTCAAACAAAAAGCTAGGAACACGACCATCCCCAACCGAACGACTACAGGCTTAAACATTCTATGAAGAGACTACTTTACAAACTACTTCGACACTCCGGCTTGGTCTTTATTTTCCGAGAAATCATTCAGCGGAACAAAATAACCCTTCTGCTCTATCACGACCTGAGCCGAGAGGCCGCGGAAAAGACATTCCCCTATCTGAAGAAACACTACAACATTATCCCGCTTGCCGATTACATAAAAGCCCATCAAGACCCAAACAAACACTCATTGCCCAAAAAAGCCCTCGTCATCACCTTCGACGATGGCCACATCCGCAACTATCAGTTGCTGCCAGTGGCACAGCGCCTCCAACTCCCCATCACGATTTTCCTATGCGCCGGCATCATCAATACCAATCGGCACTACTGGTTCACCTTCAAACACCCCAACCTCTCGAAGGCCGCCCTGAAACGCGCCTCCAACAAACAACGGCTCAAAATGCTCCGCGAAGCAGGGTTCACACCCGAACGCGAATTCCAGACCCCACAAGCCATGAACCGCCAACAAATACTCGAAGCCAAAGACCATTTCGACCTGCAAGCACACACCATGACCCATCCATGCCTCCCCCGATGCACCGACGCGGAGGCAAAAGAGGAAATCATCGAATCAAAAAAAGTGCTTGAAAAAGATTACGGCTTGCGCATCAACGCGCTGGCCTACCCCAACGGCGACTATTCCGACCGCGACATATCGCTGGCAAAAGAGGCCGGCTACGCATGTGCCATCACGGTTGACTTTGGCTACAACACACTCCAAACCGACCCATACCGCCTCAAGCGGCTGAGCGTGAACGATACTGCCGACTTGGACGAACTGGCCGTGAAAGCAAGCGGCGTGTGGCAGTTCTTCAAAACCCGCAACGGCAAAAAACAAGGCTACGGCTGGACAAACCGAGTGGAACGCTAAACACCATCACATCCATCCGAACATCAAACACAGAGAGAAAAACAATGAAAGTACTATTCGTTGTCAGCGGCAACAACAAGCACTACGAAGTTGCCCCATTCATCAAATCACAAGGCGAGTCGCTTCGAGCGGCAGGTCTTGAGTTGGATTATTTTGGCATCAAAGGAAAAGGCTTGAAATACCTCAACAATGTGGGCAGGCTCCGCCGACAACTGCGCGAAAACCACTACGATGTCATTCACGCCCACTATTCCTTTTGCGGCTGGATTCCCTTGCTCACCGGCACACGCCGCCCCATAGTGCTGTCGCTCATGGGCGACGACGCAACCGGGACTTTTGCGGGTGTCAACAAAATAACTTTCAAGAGCCGCGTGCTCATGTTCCTTGCTTGGGCCATCCAACCCTTCATGGATGCCATCATCTCCAAATCGCCCAACATCGAGTCGTTCGTATATCTGAAGAAAAAATCGCACCTTGTCCCCAACGGCGTTCGGCTTGAGCAGTTCAGCCTGTTCGACAGAAAAACGCTTAGAGAAAAACTGGGGATGCATCCCGACAAGAAGTATGTGCTTTTTCTCGGCAACAAAGCCGACCCCAACAAAAACTACGCGCTGGCAGCCGATGCAGTGGCAACACTCAATCGCCCCGACGTGGAGTTAATCAACCCATTCAGAATCACCCACGACCAAGTGGTGGAGTATCTCAACGCAGCCGACGTGTTCGTGCTATGCTCCTTTTCCGAAGGCTCGCCCAACGTGGTGAAAGAAGCAATGGCCTGCAACTGCCCCGCCGTCGTGACCGATGTGGGCGACGCGGCATGGGTGGTCAGCGAGACAGAAGGCTGCCACGTCGGCTCCTTCGAACCTGCCGATTTTGCGCAGAAAATTGCTCTTTCCTTACAATATGCCTCGGAAAAAGGCCGCACGAAAGGTCGGGAGCGACTGCTCGAACTCGGCCTCGACGCGGAAAGCATTGCCCACAAAATCATAGACATCTACAAAAGCCTGCTGAAAACCAACAAACAAACGCAACCAACCCTTCAAAGCGAACAAGTCAGCTAACCCATGAAAATTCAACTCTTCACCACCCACGCCCAATTCAAAGAAACCGGATTGCTCGAAGCGTTCGGAGATTTTATGCGAGCACATCCGCATGGCAATTTTTTTCAGAGCGCCCCATTTTTTGAATTCATTGAAGACGTGCCCGGCTACCAACCTTTTTTGCTAGTCGCCATTAGCGACAAAGGCAGCATAGCGGGGTCGCTGCTCGGCGTGTTCCAGACCAATGGCACGGGCGTGAAATCGTGGCTGTCGCGCAGGCTTATCGTGTGGGGCGGCCCCGTCGTCGCCTCCGTGTCCACTGCTCAGACCCAATCGGTGACGCGGGGCCTGTTGGACGAGATGAAAAAACACGCCAACAGCCGCTCCATCTACATCGAGTTTCGCAACTTTTTCGACACCGCCGCACTGCGCAAAACCTTTGAACAATCAGGATTCGTGTTCAAGCCACACCTCAACTATCTGGTGAAATGCGACGACGAGGCCGCAGCCAAAAAACGAATGAGCAGCAGCCGCACCCGCCAGATAAAATCGAGCGTGAAAATGGGTGCGGAAATCGTGGAGGCACGTTCGGAGGAAGACGTGGTGGCATTCTACAAAATCCTTCACCAGCTCTACAAGGAAAAAGTGAAAAAACCGCTGCCAAGCCACGAATTGTTTTTAAAATTCTGGCAAAAAGGCATCGGAAAAACCTTTGTCGTGCTGCACGAGGAAAAAGTCGTGGGAGGCATTATGTGCCCGGTTTTTGAAAACAAAGTGATATACGAATGGTACGTCTGTGGGATGGATGGCTTGGCACAGGGTTTGCATCCCAGCGTGCTGGCAACCTGGGCGCCCATAGAGTACGGATGCAGAAACGGCTTTGAGCATTTCGACTTCATGGGAGCGGGAAAGCCCGACGAGGACTATGGCGTGCGCGAATTCAAAGCCCGTTTTGGAGGCGACGAGATGGCCTACGGCAGATATGAAATCGTTGTGAACAAACCTTTGTTCCAAATAGGCAAAATCGGATTGAAAATTTATCAGACCGTCCGATAAACAAAAAAAAAAGAAGTCTCTTGCTAATCAGACACACTTCGCGCCGCCAAGTTTTGGGCATGGCTAAAAGCGCAATCTGTTCAAAATCAGGGAGAGCAATCATGTTGAACTGACAAATCCTAACGAATCAAGGTATAAAAACATCATCTACCATGCGCGTAATAATTGACGTCGGGCACCCGGGCGATTTTCATCTCTTCAAAAACCTGGCGCACTTGCTCAACAAAAACGGTGGGAAAGTTCTCTTCACCACTCGTCAAAAAGAATTTGAGATAGAACTCTTGCGCTCCGAAAATCTCGATTACAAAAGCTTCGGGAAGCACTATCTGAGCATCACTGGCAAACTATGGGGACTGCTCAAGTTCAACGCGCAGATGTTGGCGACCGCGCTCAAGTTCAAGCCAGACTTGTTCATCAGTCACGGCTCCGTCTATGCAGCCCCAATTTCTTTTTTGCTAGGAAAAAAACACCTCTCTATGGAAGACACGGGCAATATGGAGCAAATAGCACTCTATCGCCCTTTCACCGACACCATTCTCACCCCCGACGTATTCTATCGAGAGCTTGGCCCCAAGCAAGTGCGCTACAATGGCTTCCATGAAATCGCCTATCTGCATCCCGACCACTTCACGCCCGACCCGAAAATATATCAGTGGCTTGGCCTAAATGAAGGCGAGCAATACGCGATTGTTCGCTTTGTTGCCTGGAAGGCCACGCACGACATCGGACACAAAGGGCTGTCTAACGAAGACAAAGTGAAATTAGTAAACAAACTATCGGAGAAAATGCGCGTGTTTATCACCTCCGAAGCGAAACTCACAGACGAGCTGGAGCCTTACCGCTTCAAAATCGGCCCCGAAAAACTTCACCACGCGCTCAACTATGCCTCCATCGTCGTGAGCGAGGGTTCCACAGTGGCATCGGAAGCAGGCGTGTTGGGCACCCCCGCCATCTACATCAATCCTATGCCTATGGCCTACTGTCAAGAGCAGGAGAAATATGGGTTGGTGTTCAACACGAGCGAAGCTGAAAGCGTTTTTTCCCTCGTGGACGAAATCCTGGGACAAGACCGACAAGCGTTTCGGGAAAAAAGCAAAAAAATGCTGGCCGAAAAGGTGAACGTCACGCAGTTCCTCTACGACTTTATCCAAGAGAAGTACATGAAAAACTAAACGAGATTTCTCTCCGTTGGCCTCCGCCTAATACTACGCCCCTAATCCTCCCCCCTCTCGGCAATTGAAAAAACCGATACCATGCTTTTCAACTCGATTGACTTTGCCATATTCCTGCCCATTGTTTTTTTGTTGTTCTGGTTCGTTGCCCAGCGCAGCATCAAATGGCAGAATCTGCTGCTGCTTACCGCCAGCTATGTTTTCTACGGGTGGTGGGACTGGCGCTTCCTGTCGCTGCTGGCTTTTAGCTCGGTGGTTGACTATTTTGTGGGAGGGATGTTGCACAGAGAGGAGAACGGGCGCAAGCGAAAAGTGCTTTTTGTCACGAGCATGGGGGTCAACCTTGCGTTGCTTGGCTTCTTCAAGTACTTCAATTTTTTTGCTGACAGTTTCGTTCATGCGTTTTCATTTTTTGGGCAAGAGTTCAGCGCCCGTCGGCTGAACATCATCCTGCCTGTCGGCATCAGTTTTTACACGTTTCAGTCCATGAGCTACGCCATTGACATCTATCGGCGCAAGCTCACGCCCACCAACGACCTGATTGCTTTCTTGGCGTTTGTCAGTTTTTTCCCGCAGTTGGTGGCAGGCCCCATCGAACGGGCCTCCCACCTGTTGCCTCAATTTTTCAAGCCAAAGACCATCAGCTATCAGATGATGTCGGGGGGGCTAAAAATCATGCTGTTGGGTTTTTTCATGAAAGTGGTCGTGGCCGACCGGGTCGCGCTGTATGTGGATGCGGTGTACAACAACGTCGGGCTGCACACAGGCTGGTCGTATATGCTTGCCACCTTTTTCTTTGCCTTTCAGATATACGGCGATTTCGCGGGGTACTCTCTCATCGCTATTGGCACGGCAAGGCTCTTCGGGTTCGATTTGATGCAAAATTTCAATCGGCCCTATTTCTCTGCCTCTTTTCGTGAATTTTGGGGTCGCTGGCACATCTCGCTTTCCACTTGGTTCAGGGACTATCTCTACATACCGCTTGGCGGAAGCCGAGGCAGCAAGGCTCGCACATATTCCAACCTGTTCACCACCTTTTTGGTGAGTGGTCTGTGGCACGGAGCCAATTGGACATTCGTGATGTGGGGCGCCATTCATGGCACTTATCAAGTAGTGGAGCGTCTGGCACAAGAATTGAATTTCCCCCGACTGCCCAAATGGTTGAGCATACCGTTGGTGTTTGTGGGAGCTTGCCTTGCTTGGGTGTTCTTTCGCGCTGCCACCGTACAGGATGCCTTTCACATTGTTGGTGCCATCTTCATCAATCCGGGGCATGGCATCCATGTGGGCGACATCGGCATCATGGCGTTTTCCCTTGCGGGTGTTTTTCTCCTGCTAGGCATCGAAATCGCCGTGGAATACTTCCCCAACGTGAGCCTGCTACACCACCGCTGGGCACCTGTTCGCTTTGCGACCATTCTGGCCATGCTGGTTTGGATTATCACATTGGGCGTTTTTGATGGCAGCCAATTCATCTATTTCCAATTCTAAAATGAAAAAACTACTCATCCATATTGCCATTGTGCTCGCGTTGCTTGCCGTCGTGGACCGACTGGCTGGCTGGGGATTGGATTGGCTGCGCGACCATTCTCCCGATGGGCGGTATTTTAAGACAAAATACTCGCTGGAAATCGCTCAGGAGGATGTCATCGTGCTAGGCAGCTCGCGTGGCGAAATGAACTATGTGTCGCAAGTAATCGAAGATTCGCTGGGAATGAGTTGCTGGAACGCCAGCCGTGGCGGGCAAGGCATGCCCTATTTTCGCGCCATTCAGGAAGGCATCTTGAATAGATACGCGCCCAAAGTAGTGATATTGAACGTGGATGATTATGACTTGGAGTTTCCGCCCAACTACGAACACGCTGGCGTGCTCAGGCCATTCTACCACAATCATCCTGAGATTCACCACATACTAGACCAAACCTCGACCTTTGAGTGGTTGCTGATGCAATCGCGCCTTTATGCCTACAATTCGAGCTACTACTATTTGATTCGCCCCTACTTTGTGCAAGGATTGGATGGCAAGACGAGCGACAAAGGCTGGAAGCCCCGCGTGGATACCATGAGCGTCGAGATGGGCAAAAATTTGGAACCCGAACCGCCCAAGATGCCGCTCAATCCGGAGGGAGTCGCCTTGTTCGATGCCCTCGTGAAAAAATTCCAAGACAAAGGCTGCAAAATGTTTATGGTGGTATCGCCCAATTTCGGGCGCTCGGTGGATTCCTCCACCACCATAGAATACCTGCGCAAGACTTCGCGCGAGCGCGACATCCCACTCTTTGTCTATTCCAATGACTCGGCCTTCATCACCAAGCCCGACTATTTCACAGACCCCAATCACTTGAATGTGGAAGGTGCCCGCCTGTTTACCAGCGACTTGGTGCGTCACATCAAACCACTCGTCGTCCACAACCAGCAGCTTTCCAGTCATGATTGACAAACTCACAAAATTTGCCAAAAGAGAATGGGCCAGCCTTACCTTCTCGAAGAAACTAAATGTGCATCTCCCCCACCCCATCGTGTCGTTCACGTTCGACGACGCGCCAGTGTCCGCTTTTGAACACGGGGCTGATATTTTGGCAAAATATGGGTTTGGTGGCACATTTTATATTTCTTTGTCGCTGATGAACGGCCCAGAAGCAGACACGAGGTTTACCTCCACGCATTTAAGGAAAGCCTTGGCTCGCAACAACGAACTCGGATGCCACACATACAGCCACATTGACTTGGCCCAAACAAAAACACAAGAAGGCATCGCCGACATAAAACGAAATCAAGAGACGCTGCATAAACTATTGCCGGGCTTGGAATTCAAAAACTTTTCCTATCCCTTCGGTGCGCAAACCCGCCCTATCAAAAAATTCGCCAGCGAACAATTCAGAACCGCTCGCGGCATCGAAGAAGGTCTCAACGTCGGCACTACCGATGCTTGCAATCTCAAAACAGTCAAGCTCTACGAAGGCAAACACACATTGGACTATATCTCCCTGAAAATCAGCGAAGCCCAAAAAAGCAATGCTTGGCTCATATTCTACACCCACGATGTCACCGACAAATACTCGGTATGGGGCTGTTCGCCAGCCTATTTTGAGTCAGCCGTGCAAGAATGTGCGCAACGCGGCATCACGGTATCAACCATTAACGAAGCTTTGAACCTGATAGAAAGCACCCGACATGAAAGTTAATCTACTCATCACCGGCGGTGCCGGTTTCATTGGCTCCAACCTTGTGGAGCGTTTTCTCGACGACCCTCGAATCGGCCTTGTGCGCGTCCTCGACGACCTTTCCAATGGTCTCTTCGAGAATATCGCCCCCTTTGAGTTCCATCCAAAATTTGAGTTCATCGAAGGCGACATCTGTGACTACGAAACCTGTCGGCACGCCATGAAAGGCATTCATAAAGTCACGCATCAAGCTGCGCTTGGCTCCGTGCCGCGTTCTATCGAAAACCCCATGCGCACCAATGAGGTCAATGTGGGCGGCACGGTCAATGTGCTGCACGCTGCCAAAGAGGCGGGTGCCGACCGCGTGGTGCTGGCATTTTCTTCGAGTACCTATGGCGACAGCCGCGAACTGCCCAAAGTAGAAGAGCGTATCGGCAACCCGCTCTCGCCTTATGCCGTGAGCAAACTCGCCTGCGAACACTACGCACAAGTGTTTTGCAAAACGTATGGTCTTCACTTCATCGGCCTCCGCTATTTCAACATCTTCGGTCCCAAACAAAACCCCGACAACCCTTATGCCGCCGTCATACCGCTCTTCTGCCGAGCCTTCATAGAAGGCCACTCGCCGCGCATCAACGGCGACGGCTCTCACAGCCGCGACTTCACATACGTGGAAAACGTGCTGCACGCCAACGACTTGGCACTTTTCACCGACAATGCCGACGCGCTCGACCAAGTGTACAACGTCGCTTGCGGCGCACAAGTCACCCTGAACGAAATGGTGGATATGCTCCGCCAAATATCGGGCAAGGATATTCGTCCGATTTATGGCCCAGAGCGAGTGGGCGACGTGAAACACTCCAACGCCGACATTTCCAAGATACGCGAAAAATTGGGCTACGAACCCAAAGTCAAAATGTTTGAGGGCATGAAAAGCGTGTATGAGTGGAACAAAAAAGTGTACGAAGAGCGGCTCATGCAGGTGCAGCCCTGAAATGACTCCATCTTCGTCAACCAAACCCATTGATAACGGACACCTTGCGCCGCCAAGTTTTGAACATGACAATAATCGCAATCTGCTCAAAATCAGGGAGAGCAACCATGGCCATCTAACAAATTTGAGCGAACCAAGGTATAAATCCTGTCAAAGAACAAAATGCGCGACTTCACTCTATCGGCTTACCATGCGCTGCTCGACCACCTGCAAGCAGCCCAATATGGGTTTCAAACATTCTCGGCTTTTCTGCAAAATCCGGCAGAACGCACCGCCATGCTGCGCCACGACGTGGACGACCGCAAATTGCACTCGCTTGCATTTGCCAAAATCCAACACGAACGCGGCATCGTGGGCACTTACTATTTTCGCATGGTGCCGGAGAGCTTCGATGAAGGGGTGATACGCGAAATACGCGACATGGGGCACGAAATCGGCTACCATTACGAAGACATGGATTTTGCCAACGGCGACCCACACCTCGCGGTGCAGCTGTTTGAAAAACACTTGGAAAAACTCCGCAAAGTAGCCCCCATCACCACGATTTGCATGCATGGTAGCCCACGCTCCAAATACGACAACAAGGATGTATGGAAATACTACGACTACAAAAAATACGGCATCATCGGGGAGCCATACTTCGATGTTGATTTTTCAAAAGTGTATTATCTCACGGACACTGGCCGCCAATGGGATGGCTACAAAGTAAGCGTGAGAGACAAAGTGGATAACCATTTCGGTCTATCTTTCCATTCGACATATGATGTAATTGAGGGTATTCGCCATGGGAAATTGCCTGACAAAGTGATGTTTAACTTCCATCCGCAACGCTGGACCGACGCTCCCCTACTTTGGCTAAAAGAAAAAAATATCCAGCGAGCAAAGAATCTGGCTAAGTATTTGCTTATTAAGTTCAGACAAAACAAAACCCCAAACCACAACGCACCGGCGTGAAAAAGGCAGCCCAACCATAGCGGTCTGTATTTTCCGGTTCAATCTCTCCCCCCGCCTGTTCCATTACGGAGCGAATTGATTCCACTCTTTTCAAGCAAGCAAGTGCCTGCCCACTTATTCGGGCGACCGTGCGATAATCATTCAATACCGAATTCAAACGATGAAACAACCTCTACACCATTTTGCCGACCAAACCCAAACTACGAAGCTTAATGCGTACCGCAAGATGCTGTACAGCGAGGTGCCTGCTCAGGTAGTTGACCTTATCGAAGAAACCGTTGATTTGGACAACCCCTGGGATGCCGCTATTTTGCAGACTTCCTCGCCCGTCAACCTTGTCAATTTTGCTTCCAATCGCGGTTTTGGCGAATCAGGTCTCGGTTCCATCACCAACCTCAAGAAAATCAACGACATCCGCTTCGTCAACAAATTTTTGGAATCCGCAAACGAATGTCTCCGCTACGGGGGCACCCTCATAGGTTGCGTCGAAACAGCGCAACAACGCAAAGACCGCCTCATGGCAAAATTCCCATTCCCGCTCAACAAAGTGTACTACTTCTTCGACTTTTGGGCCAAGCGGGTGTGGCCCAAACTTCCTTATCTCAAGCAGCTTTATTTCTTCATCACCACAGGACGCAATCGCGTGATTTCCGAAATGGAAACCTACGGACGGCTCTACTCCTGTGGCTTCCGCCTGAAAAAAACCCTCAACTCAGACGGTCTGCTCTACTTCGTGGCCGAAAAAACGGGCGAACCAGACTACAACAACGAGGCCTCCTACGGACCGCTCATCAAACTTCGGCGCGTGGGCAAAAACGGCAGAGTGTTCGGAGTGTATAAATTCCGCACGATGTATCCCTACTCGGAATACATCCAAGAGTTTGTCTATCAGCACAATGGCCTGCAACCGGGTGGTAAAATCAAAGAAGACCCCCGTGTCAATTCCGCCGGGCGCTTCATGCGCAAATACTGGCTCGACGAGCTGCCCATGCTTTGGAACTTCCTCAAAGGCGACATGAAACTCATCGGGGTGCGCCCGCTCAGCCGCCACTACATGAGCCTCTACCCGAAAGATTTTCAGGAATATCGCCAGCGGTTCAAGCCCGGTTTGATTCCTCCGGTCTATGTCGAAATCCCGGAGACGCTGGAAGACGTGGTCGCCATCGAAGGGCGCTATCTAGCCGCTTATGAGCGCAACCCGTTGCTCACCGATTTTCGCTACTTTTGCAGAGCTTTTTACAACATCGTCATCAAAAGGGTAAGAAGCAAATAGGCCAATGGAACATTCCAGTCTGGAGACTAACGATTTAGGCTCTTACCAAGACCTGCTCGAAAAATTCCTCTCGCGGAATTATCAGTTCGTTTTTTTTCGGGAGTTGACCCAGCCAATGGGCCAGCTGGCGCTGCGCCACGACATTGATTTTGACACCCATTTCGCCTTGCGCACAGCACACATCGAGGCCGAACTGGGCATCAAAGCAACCTATTTCTTTTTGTTGCGCTCCAACTTCTACAACATCCTTTCGGCAGACGATGCTCGAAACGTGCACAAAATCAAAGAGCTCGGCCACACCGTCAGCATCCATTTCGACCCCGTCATCTACGATGACTTTCACGAAGGTTTGTTGTTGGAGGCAGACATTTTCCAACGGTATTTCAATGTGCCAGTCAACATCATCAGCCTGCACCGTCCCAACCAGTTTTTCAGAGAATATGATTCGCCTATCAAGGGCATAGAGCATACTTACCAGTCCAAGTACTTCAAAGACATCAAATACTTCTCTGACTCGACTGGCCAATGGCGCTTTGGCGCACCGACCGATTCCGTAGAGTTTTTACAAGGCAAGTCGCTCCATGTACTCATTCACCCTGTGTGGTGGATGGTGGGCGGCGCGTCCAATCTCGACAAATTGCAAAAGTATTTTGGCCAGCGCACCCAATTGCTCAAAAAAGAATTCTTCGACAACTGCCTACCTTTCCGGGAAATTTACGCCCATGTTTGACAATATCGCCCTGTTTGGCTGCAAATCCACCACGCGATTTCTGCTTGAAAACCTACAAATCCCATTCAAAATCCGACATCTTATTTCCATTAGCCCGGCGCAGGGCGAGCGACACGAAGTGGCTGATTATGACGATTTGTCGGAACTCGCTCGCCAACACGGCGTTACTTTCTATCAGGCTAAACAATATTCGTTAAAAAACGAGACCGACCAAGACTACATCCGCTCCCTTGGCATAGACATGGCCTTTGTCATTGGATGGCAGCGACTCGTGCCCGCAGACATATTAAACAGCCTCCGTATCGGCGCATTCGGAATGCACGGCAGCGCCATGAACCTGCCACTGGGAAGAGGGCGCTCTCCCATGAACTGGTCTATCATCGAGGGCAGGCAAGCCTTCTACACCAACCTTTTCAGATATGACCCCGGCGTGGACTCTGGCGACATAGTGGATACTTTCAAATTCCAAATCACGCCCCGCGACACCGCAGAGACCATGCACTTTAAAAATACGCTTGCCATGAAATTTCTCATCGAGCGTAACATTGAGCGCCTCGCCAACAACACCTTCAAAACCTTCCCGCAGGATATTTCCACCACGCCCACCTACTACCCCAAGCGCAACCCATCAGACAGTTTGATTGACTGGAATCAAGACATCTTGTTCATCGAACGTTTTGTCAGAGCGGTCACTCGCCCCTTCAATGGCGCATTCACCTTTGTCGGAACCCACAAAGTGGTCATTCTGGACGCTCAAATGTTCGACGTGAGCGATTTTGGCTACGAAACCCTAAAAGCAGGCACCGTGGCGGCTGTTTTTGACAGCGGAAAATTTTTGGTCAAATGCTACGGCGGCCTGCTATTGGTGAATGCCCACGAAACAGGCGCCATTCTGAAACCCGGAGCGCAATTTCACAACAACGGGTTGGAAATCAAACAGTTTGAACGAAACAGGTTGGGATACTTTGACGTAGAGGGAGACGAATAGAGACGAACACGACCCGCTCAAAAACGACGAGGGGGCTTTCGCTTGTATGCGAAGGCCCCCTCGTCGTTTTTGAGCGATTACATTACTCGTGGTGCGCCTCGTATGCAGCCTCCACTTTTTCGCGGAACTGCTCATAAATCTCAACAGGTATCTTGTGCCGGATGGATTGCAGAAACTGACGCAGCTTCAGGTACTCGCTTTCCGTCAAGATATCATCTTCCATGAATGCGTTGAACAGCTCGAGAAAGTTTTCGCTCACATTTCGGGCAAACTCGATGCGTTTCACTTTGTCCTCAATAAAAGCAAGAAAATAAAGCCCTTCGGTGTAATTGAGCCGACGGCGCATCACGAGGCTATCCACCTCATTCTTGATTTCTTCCAGTCGGCGTCCAGCCACATCGGCACTGATTACCTGCGTTTCAAAGCCGCTGTACACCTGCTGCGCACGTTCGCCATAGCGCCGAATGATTTGCTCCCGCCGACGAAAGAGCCACCAACCAAACAACATGGTGAGCAAAGCAGTAGATGCCACCATCGTAATTTCCACCAGATAGCCCGTGTCGTCGAGATATTGTATCTGCCTTGACAGGAAATTGGAGCCTTGCTCCAATCCATTGGTGCGAACCGTGAAGTCAAGCGGCTCGAAATCTTCTTCCGTCAATGCACGCGAGGGGCGCAGCGCATTGATATGGTTGAGATACGTCTCCTTGAACTGTGGCAAATCTTCCTCGCGGTAATAGTTGCGAATATTGCTACCGTGTCCCAATTGAAAGCCTTGGCCGTATCGCGTGGTTATCAATTGATTGGTTTTCAGGAAATAAAATAAAAATTTCTGCAATTGCGCGGTGTCACGCAGCGCGGCCAAGCGGCTTGCGTCGGCACTGTCAAGCTCGGTTTGTTTGGAAAGTTTCTGGGCTTGTTGGTGAAGCAGGCCAAGCAGTTCTCGAGCATCAGGATGAAGGATGTGTTGTCGTCCGAGGCGCTTGAAATGCTCCTCGTTCATTTCGATAAGCGAGCCCGGTCCGAGATGAGTGACGGAGATGAAATAAAAATTGGGCGGGACTGTCACTGGTTTACCGCCTAAATAAGCGGTGTCGCGCGAGCTGCTCAAGGATTCCCACAACTCGGGGCCGAAAAACGTTTCGGGGTTGATTTTATCAAAATTATCGGCCACCGCCACGAATTTTTGTTCGGGGAAACGCTTGCAATTTTCCCAAAACTCAAGGAGCCGCCCCGGCTCGAACTTGCCATCCTCTTCTTCTCCGATATATTTTTTGTGGAAATCCAAATCGAACTGCGGGGCGCAGTTGATTTCAAGCAAGTTTTCCGGGCGATTGGCAATCAGGCGGGAAAGATGCCTCGGCAGTTTCGTGCCGCCCACTCCGGTCACCCCTGAGACCACCACAAACTTTCTATCCAACACCGCCTCGGCAAGTGCTCGAAAACGCGACCATTCAATGACAGAGATGTAGGGTTTGGAAACCAATTTGAGGGCAGTGGAGTCGCCCGCTTCATAGGGGATATTGTGTATTCGGCAGTAAAGAAGTTGCAGCGAGTCAGGCGCTTCTTCGAGGGTCAAATAGCGCTGTCTCAACAGCATACCCGCTTCATCCCACAGAGGGTCGGGATGGTTACGCAGGCCAAACCAACAACCAACAGCCAGCAAGGGCAGCAAAAACAAGTATAAACGGGCAGGAGGGAACGACATATTTGGCGGATTACAAGATTTTGTTGGGCGAAGGTAGCGGAAGTAGGCAGAATGTCTGTGCCGTCAATTTGTCAACGAATGCAAAAAGATAAAGATAGAATCGCTCGAAACAACCCTGCTTCGGGCACCGGGGGCTTCACCGTATTTGGCCGCATTGTACTTTTGCGGGCATGATTCGACATAACTATCCCACTCCTGACTCCTTTACCCGCACCCGCAGCGGCGAACTGTTTGAGAGCGCCAAGACGTATTTCCCTGGCGGGGTACATTCGCCCGTACGCGCATTCAAGAGCGTGCAAGGCCCGCCGATATTTTTTCAAAGGGGTGAGGGCTGCCATTTGCACGATGTTGATGGACAGACGTTTGTTGATTTTTGCTGTTCGTGGGGGCCACTCATTCTTGGCCACTGCCATCCAGCGGTGGTGCAGCGCGTGCAGGAAACAGTCGCCAATGGGATGTCGTTCGGCACTCCTACACCACACGACAATTTAATCGGGAAATTGATACTCGCTCACCACCGCTACATCGAGATGATTCGATTCGTGAGCAGCGGCACGGAGGCCGTGATGAGTGCCTTGCGCCTTGCTCGCGGTGTGACGGGGCGCAGCAAAGTCATCAAGTTCGAGGGCTGTTATCATGGTCATGTGGATGCGCTTTTGGTGAAAGCCGGCTCGGGGCTGGTCACGTTTGGCATCAGCACCTCGGCGGGCATCCCGGCGTCTTTTGCTCAAGAGACTATTGTGGTGCCATTGGCCGACCCAGCGGCGCTCGAGGCAGCGTTGAGCGCCCATGTAGGGGAAGTGGCTTGTGTCATTGTGGAGCCGATTCCGGCAAACAATGGCCTGTTGCTGCAAGATGTTGGCTTTCTGCAATTTGTGAGGGAAAAGACTCGCGAACACGGCGTGCTGCTCATTTTCGACGAGGTTATTTCCGGCTTCCGCGTAGGGTTTGAGGGCGCGGCAGGTTTGTTTGGCATCCAGCCTGACATCATCACTTTTGGGAAAATTATTGGCGGCGGGATGCCAGTCGGTGCTTACGCCGCCAGCAAGGAAATCATGGAACACGTTGCGCCAGTCGGCCCAGTATATCAGGCTGGCACCTTGAGTGCCAACCCAGTCGCCATGGCTGCGGGGTTCGCCACGCTGAGCGAACTGCTGAAGCCCGGTTTTTATGAAAATCTGGAAATAAAGACGCGCCAGTTCACTGGGCACTTGCAGGAATTCTGCAACAGGCGGGGCTATGAGGTCACGTTCCCGAGCATCGGCTCCATTTTTTGGCCCACCTTCACTCGAAAACACATTCGCCGTTCGGACGAAATTGATGGCTCGCGCATGGATTATTTCAAAAAAATGCACCTTGAGTGTCTAAAACGCGGGGTCTATTTCGGGCCTTCCGGCTATGAGGTGGGTTTCGTGTCGGCAGCGCACACGGAGGCCGCGCTGGATTTTGCCGCAGAAAAAATTTGCGCAAGTTTGGATGTGGTGTTCGGATAAGGAATATGCTTTGGGAGTGCTTCATTTTGTTGACAGGATTGACATGATTTACAGGATTGGTCGTGGTGTTGTTAAATCATGTTTTCAGGGGGTACACATTTTTTCAAGTAAAAACCCAGTCAAAGTTCTTTGACAAATCAGAAAAGAAATCTAAGGCGATGTGAAAGGCTTCGTCCCAACACTTTTGGGCCAGATGGATAGGCCCCATTTTTTCGATTTTATCCTTTCGGAGGAATGTTTTGAGTTTGCCGACGGGGCAATAGTGTTTGACGAAACAGCCCAGGCAAAAGGTCAGGACAAACGCCGTGGCGACGATCAAGATCAGTTTGGCGATTCTGTCGGCATCCTTGATTTGGGTCTTGTGGAGTTGAAACCCCTTTGATTTGAGGTTTTTGAACATGGTCTCTATCTTGAACCGCTTTCGGTAGTAAGAGCAGGCCATGTCTCCCACATCCATGTTGGTGAGCAGGAAAATAGGTTTGTCGAAGCCTTTTTCGTGCCAGCACACGGCGTTGATGCCGTCCACGGCATCGGGCACAAACACCGCCCGCTCGCCCTTGGCGGGCGACAGGGCATCCATGCGCGCCGTTTCGCCGCCACAGTCCACCACCCGGTCGCAGGAAGTGCGCAGGACAAACTCCCAGTGCTGGTCGGCGCACCATCGGCGCAATTGCTGCCCGTCGAACTCGCCGTCGCCCAAGAGTACCTTGCGGCAACCCTCGGGTACTATGGGCAGCAGCGTGTGCAGCAGGTCCAAGTGCATTTGTTCGGGAAAGTGCCCCTTTTCCCCCTCCTTGACCAGCCAAACGAGCGGCAGGGCAAAGCCCCCGCACAAAACCGAGAGCATCAGGCTGCTGTGCTTGGTGCCCGTTTGGCTGCCATCGATGACGAAAACCAACTCGCCCCCCTTGGCCGCCATGCCCAAAAAGCGTTTCGCCAACGGCAGGAAGAACAACTGCCAGTCCACCCATTTGTTCCCAAGCCAGCGCTTCGCCTCTTGCAGCAGGCTGTTCTTGTTGCCCGTACCCTCGCCGTGCCGGGGCTGGCTCATGCCCTCCACCGCGCACGACTTGCTCTTCATGCAGCCGTGGACGAGGCTCGCCATCGTCTGAAGGCGGCGCAGGTGGTTGCCTCGGGGTGCAACTTCACTGGTCTTTGCCAGAAAATCCACAATATCTTTGTAGGCGCTTTTGCGCATAAGGAAGGGGGGGATTGTTGTGTCAGAAGCCACAAAACTCCCCTTCTGTTTTCTTTTCCGTTTGTCAAAGAACTACTCCTGTTTTCTTTGGACTAAAATGTGTACCCCCTGAAAAAATCATGTCAATCTTGTCAACAAAAATTTCCAATAAAGCCTGTCAGTTGAACAAAAAAAACGGCTTAGTCCCACTTGAAATAAGTGCCGAGCGAGAGCGCCGGTCTTTGTGGCACCAAATCTCCCTGAAAAGCGCCCGCCGCAGTCACGATAGCGCCCCAAAAGCGATTGAACTCGCAGATGCCTTTTGCGCCAAACGACCAGTAGCTTTGGTTGGGAAGAAACATTCCGGTGTTGAGGTTGGGAATCGGGGAAAAATACACCTTGGAGCCAGTGTTTTCCCACAAATCGGTAAAAGCGATGGCCCAGCATTTGCCTATTTTGACACCGCCCTCCAAGCCGAAATTGACGAAATGATTTTCCCAAATACCCCTGCCTCCCCAGCCTCCGTAGCCAAACCAATAGTACTTGCCATAACCGCGACCGATGCTGACGGTGGTCAGTAGGGTGAGCGCGTCGTACCCTGTTCGCAAGCCCGTTCCCTCTTGATAGCGATTGTTGGGCATATCCACGCGCAGCTGGCCGCTCAGCGTCCATTTTTCGGCCACAAAGTTTTGCCGAACCGCCACCGTGATGTTGCCCAGCCCTGTCAGTATGCCTTCCCGGACAATCGGGTTGCCACCTACGGTCACGATGTTTCCAGATTTCAACACGCGATAAGGCACTGCCACCCACACTGTCGTTTTTCGGGCAATGCCGTACTCGCCATAAAATTGAAAGGCGTTTTCCGTGATTTCGCGCTCCAAGGGGCGCGTACCGTCAGATGTTTTTCGGTCAAAAATGGCATCGTACGTCGGGATAAACTGCCACGCTCCCTGCGCATAAAAGCCTGCCTTGTTGCGCGTCCACGGGCTTTGCGCGTTCAGGGTTGCTGGTGCGCTTGCCCAAAACGTTGTCAAGAGACAAAATACAATAGGCAAGAATGTAGGCATGAGACATTGAATGCGGCTAGTAAAATGCAGCTTAATTCTGCCACAAAGGCGCTAAGACACAAAGGTTTTAAAATCAATTCCTTAGGGACTTTGCGACTTTGTGGCGATTCCAAAAAATTCAAATTATGGCGCCGTTAGGGTTTGTACTCGCTTTGAATGGCAGATTTCACCACGCGGATGAAGGTTTTCTCGTCCACCATGAGTCGCACGACAGGGCCATCAATTTTGGTGATTTTCCCGATGATGCCCGCGTTGGTGATGACATCCAATCCCTCGCGCAGGCTTTCCTGAAACTTTTGGGTTTCCTTTTGTCGCTTGATTTGAGGCCGAATGAGAAAGAAGTAAAAAACAACGAGAATGAGCAAGGGGAACAGCATGCTGAGAAATGCGCTGCCGCCGGGCTGCTGTGCCTGCAAGAAGATAAATTGCAACATGGTTGTCAATTATTTGTGAAAGAAAAACACCCTGCAGCCGAAGCGACAGGGTGCGCAAATGTAGTATTTTTTGAAGGCAAAGGGCTGCGCCCTACGGTTTACAGCTTGAAAACCTTATCGTCAATGCCACCATTTACTTTCAATTCTTTTACCACGCCCTTGAGCGGCACTGGCATGATGCCGATGAGCGTCACGGTATGGGGAAACAAAACGCCGTTCATCTCCTTGTAATCGGCAAGGTCGGTCGTCATGCTGGCTGGCTGACCGTCTTGGCCAGTCACGCTGCTGACTTCACGCACTTTGAGGCTGGTCTTCATGTCGTAATACTCCGTGCGCTTTTTTCCATCGGGGCGTTCCACTTCCACGATGTAGGCATCGCTACCGTTGATTTGCTCCAGCCCTTTGAGGGCTAGTTTATAGCCGCCTGTCAGGTAGGTGGCTTCTTTGCAAAACAGCGCCTGCTCCTTCAAGTCGTTGAGGTCTTCGCCTTCCAAGTCGCGCGAGCCGCCCATGCCTGATTCTTTTGCTTTGGTGCCGTCGAACTGTTGTTTCGACATGGACATACCGTTCATGGTCATGTCGGTGGCGATTTTGCCGTCTTTCTGCCATGTGGACAAAGTCAGTTCAGGCCCACCCGTTTGTATCACGCTTGTCATCATCAGGTCTTTGATGGCCGCGATTTTCGCGGTGCCGCCGATAGCGTTCACATAATCCTCAATGACCTTTTCCGCAGTCATGCCAGCAGGCAGCGTGGCACCAGAGGGAATGATTGGATTGCCATAAACGTCGTACATATTGACTTTTCCTTCGGGCGAGAATTGCTTCAGGCGGTCGGCTACATCATCTTTGTTGCCTACCACGAGAATGTGTGCGCGGTCGGGGTTGATGTACTTTTTGGCCATAGCGGCGACATCTTGGGGTGTCACGTTTTGCAGCACTTGGAGGTATTTCTCATAATAGTCGGCTGGCAACTTGAAGCGGGCGGTCGAAAGCGCGAAATTGGCCACCGTGCCGGGCTGCTCGAGGCTTTGCGAAAACTGCCCAGTCAACACGTTTTTCACCACTTGCAGTTCATCGTTGGGGACTGGCTCGGAGGCCATGCGCCGCATTTCTTTCAACAACTCGATGATAGAGCTATCGGTCACCGCATTGCGGACGCTCGCGGTGGCATTGAAAGAACCTACCAGACGGTCGGGATTGAGCGAGCTGCGCGCACCGTAGGTCCAGCCGTGTCCTTCACGCAAATTGGCGTTGATGCGGCTGTTGAAATACCCTCCAAACAACGCGTTGGCCACACGCCCTTTAATGGCCTCCTGAGTGCCGGGCAGGAGGTCAACCGGGTAAGTGATGTTGATGACCGACTGCACAGCCCCGGGTTTGTGCACGAAATCCACTTGTGTCTTGGCGGGTGCTTGTGGCACAGCGTATTTGTGCATGGGCACATCGCCTTTTTGCCATTTGCCAAAATACTGCTTCGCGTATTTCTCCGCTTGCGCTTTGGTCACATCGCCCACCACCACGAAATAGGCGATATTGGGCTTGAAATAGGTGTTGTAGTGGCCTCGAATCTGGTCGAGGTTGATTTTTGCCAGCGACTCTTCGGTCATGATTTCACCATAAGGATGGTTTTTACCGTAGCGCAATACCGAGCCTACATTGTTGGCAATTGCGTTCGCATCATCTTTGTTGGCCGCGAGGCCGCTCTCTTGGCGACGCTTTGCTTTTTCCAACTCTTCCGCCGGAAAGCTTGGGTTGAGCAGTACGTCGGACATGATTTCCAACAGCTTTTCGGAATGTTTGGACAGGCATGAGCCATTCACCCCATTTTGGCTGGAAGAAAGTGTGGCGCCAATAAAATCCACCGCTTCATCTATCTGCGATTTGGTGCGGGTCTTGGTGCCTTTGGAAAGCAGTTCGCCCATCATTTGGACATAGCCGGCCGCGTCTTTCTCTTGCGCGGGGTCATTGTCCACAAAAATTTGAAATGAAGCTCTGGGCAATTTGTGGTTTTCGACCACGATGACCGTGAGGCCGTTGTCGAGTTTGAACGTCTCCGCTTTGCCGATTTGAATCTTGGGAGCAGAGCCGGGAGCGGGAGCGGCCTGACGAACATTGCCACTTGGCATGGGTATGGCAGGTGCGCCGCTGGGCGTTTGTTGGGCTACAACGGTGGAACAAAACGCTGCCGCCAGCAAAAGAGCTGTCACGGCTGTTATTTTTGAAAAATACTTCATTGTGTGCTATATGGCAAATGATTGATTGTAAATTGTTTGTTGCTGATGGATGGCAGAAAAGGCGGGTAAAAAGCGGGCTCATCAGGGTTGTCTTGTCTTGGGCAGCCAGTAGAGCACCACGCGGGCATTCTTGTTGAAATACTTGTTGGCCGCATTGCGAATGTCTTCGCGGGTCACTTTGCGATAGCGTTCGAGTTCCGTGTTGATGAGGTTGGCATCGCCGTAGTACATTTTGTAGTTGGCGAGGCTTTCAGCGATGCCGGCCACCGTGTTGTTGGCCGTCACGAAATCTGTTTCAACCTGATTTTGAAGTTTTTGAAACTCCGTCTCCGGTATCAGATTGGTCTGCACGTCAGAGATGACGGCATCCATTGATTTTTCCAAATCGGAGGGGTCCACGCCCATGTTGCCGATGGCAAAGCAGATGTTCACGCCGGGGTCTTCGAGCTCGAGCGGGAATGAGCCTGCGAACACGGCCTTTTGCTGCTCGTCCACGATGATTTTTTGCATCCGGCTGCTTTCGCCTTGGCTGAGCAGCATGCCGAGCATCTTCACGGCATAGAAGTCTTTGGTGCCTTGCGCAGGGATGTGGTAGCCCAGCACCACGGCTGGCAGTTGCACGTTGTCGTACACCGTGTCGCGCAACTCACGAGTCATGGGCGGTTCTTGCGGAAATTTGCGCTGTATTTCTCCTTTGCCACGCGGGATGTCTTTGAAGAAAGCATCTATAAGTTTCTTCGTCTGCTCTATGTCAATATCGCCAGCGATGGATAGAATGGCATTGTCAGGACGATAGAAATCCTTGTAAAATTGTTTGTAATCTTCTTCTTCCGCTGCATCGAGGTCTTCCATGGAGCCGATGACGGAGCTCTTGTAGGGATGCACCTTGTAGAGCCGCTTCATGGTCTCTTCGAGCAGGCGACCATAAGGTTGGTTGTCCACCCGCTGGCGGCGCTCCTCTTTCACCACTTGACGCTGGGTTTCGATGCCGATGTTTTCAACTTTTGCGTGGAGCATGCGCTCGCTTTCGAGCCAAAGGCCGAGCGCGAGTTGGTTGCTGGGCAACACCTCAAAGTAGTAGGTGCGGTCGTACCAAGTGTTGGCATTGTTGCTGCCACCTGCATTGTTGATGTAGTCGTCGAATTCGCCGCGCTTGATGTTTTCAGAACCCTCGAAAAGCAAGTGCTCAAAGAAGTGCGCGAAGCCCGAACGCTTGGGCTTTTCATTTTTGGAGCCTACATGATACATGACGGACACCGCCACGATGGGTGTAGAATGGTCTTCGTGAAGGATGACTTTCAGACCGTTGGGCAGCTCGTATTCCACGAACTTGATGTTCTGGGCAACGGCGGCTTGGAGCAAGAAAGCACAAAGAAAAAAGGACAGAGAGAGACTCTTCATAGCCTGTTATTGTGTTAGTGTGAAAAAATGCCCGCGAAGGTGGGCCAATTGCTGGCGAAAACGCAGGGGTTTAGATGAATGTTTGTCGTCGTTCGGCAAAAAACAAACAAGCCCGGTCAAAACAGCCGGGCTTTAGGTTTCTCTTAGTCAGCTTTGGCTTCGCCAAAAGTGATTTTTTTTGTAAATGATGCGAAGGGGAAGTCTTGCCTGAAAACAATCAAGTGGAATCTCATCTTCCAAATGACTGAACGTCTCACAACTCCACTTTTCATTAGCGTTCTGACGGCTGTAAACAGCCACCGAGGGTTCATTTTGGCCCACAATCAAGTAATAGCGCAGGGTGGGGAAATGCTCGGTGTATTCCTTGAGTTTGGTTTTGTGGTCACGATTGTACGAGTCTTCCGAAGCTACTTCGATAATCAATTCAGCACCTTTCACCTCATGTGTGTGTCGGATGGTAGCCGTTGGCACGACCCCCAAATCGGGGCAACGGTACAACTTGCCTTCGATGACACAATGACGGATGGATAAGCGAAAGACATCGTACTTGTCCCCATCCAACAAAGAAAGAAAAAAAACCTCGCAATTTTGGCCAATACGATTGGCATCGAGAGATTCGCCCGGCATGAGTTCAAGGTTACCGTAAACAAATTCATGGCGCTCTTCCGAGCGTTTTTCCAACTCGAAGCATTCCTCGGCAGTATATGGCCTTGTCGCCGTCGCACTTTTTGCCTCCACCATAAGATTGAGAAATTTTAGGCAAAAATAAGATTTTTTCAAAAAAACAGGGGCGACTTGTGGCCGCCCCTTATAGTGTATAAGAGTTTTCCAAAATAAAAACAGTGTACCGTGCACCGTCAAATCACCTTGTCGGCACACGACGACGAGGCAAAAGCATCGGGTTTGGCCTTGAACACGAAGCCCATGCTCAGGATGTAGCCCATTGCCTCTTTCAGTGCGGTGTTGCTCTCGAACGACGGGTCGGTGTTGATGTCGGCGTGCACCTCAAGCGCCACATCGTGCTCGTCGAGCAAGTGGCAGAGCGCGTAGGCAACCTCCACCGAGCGCCCCACTTCCAATATCATGCGCTCGCGCAGGGTTGTCTTGCGGGTCGTTTTGTCGTTTGAGATGAACATGAAACCACCGCGTTTCTCGCGCAAAAACACGATGACGGTCGCGTAATGCACCTCGTCGCCGATGACTTGAGAATCGGTGCCGATGCACACTTTGAGTTTGTGACCAGCCGCTTTTTCACGCCGGATGGTCTCTTCCACCGCCGAGAGCAGCGGCAATTCGATGCGTTGGCCGTTGAGCCTTCTCCACTCCATGGTGTTTACTGATTGGTTATGAAAAATGATGGCACTTTGAATCCCGAATGTGCTGGCCAAAAAGGGCTGCGCAAAATTTGCACGGCCAAAAATGGCACTTTTCCCCTAAAAAGTTTTACGCTTCGACAAAATTTAATGTTCCGTTAAACAATACATTTGCCCGCTAAGTTTCCGAGACAACATGACACCAGCATCTTTCCAACAATTGGTCAATACTCCGTGGCGCATGCGCCTCTTTATGTTGTGGAAACTTCCCGCAGCATGGTTTATGGGGGTTAGCATCCGCCACTGCGACGGTGAGCGAGCGGTGATGCGCTTGCCTTATCGGTGGCGCTCACAGAATCCTTTTCGCTCCATCTACTTCGCGGCACAATGTGCTGCGGGAGAAATGTCAACCGGAATGTTGGCGCTCATGCACCTGCAAGGCAAGGCTGCCGTTTCGATGCTTGTGACCAAAGTGGAGGCCGAGTTTTTAAAAAAAGCATCTGCAACATTGCTGTTTACCTGTGAGGATGGGAAGGCTTTGGAGGCTTCGATTCAGCAGGCCTTGGAGACGGGCGAACCTCAAATGTTCAGGGCAACTTCCATTGGCACACTACCCGACGGAACGGAAGCAGCGAGGATATGGATTACTTGGTCGTTCAAAAGAAAAGGGGCATAACTTGGGTAGAAGACGGATGGAGGCTGTTCAGAAAAGCAACGGCCTCATGTCCAAAATTTCTTGCCAAACCACCGCCACCGTCGCCATAACAGGATAATAAACATTGCGCACATAGAACTTGAGCCTACGGCGATTGGGCCTGAAGCCCATTTTTTCAAAAAGGTGAGAATAAAAAGTCGTGTGCTCTTCTTCGCTCAAATTGTGCTCCTTGTTCACCAAACACTGGCCAAAAACCGCAAATTGCACCATCACCGCCGCATACACCGGCAACGACCACTGCCAACTAAACAGGAATGGCGCTACCCACGCCAATGCCGTGACGAACAGGTGCAACCAAAAGAACAAGTTGGATTTCAATGTTTGAGTAGTCATTTTCAATACTTTACCGAACTTTCTCTAAAGCGGTTTTCGCATGAGCCAATCAGGCTGCGGGTCGTCGCCCACCCAAAAGGTTTCGATGCCAAAGATAGTGTATCCGTGCCGCTCGTAGAATTGTACGGTGCGGGGCGATTTTTGCCACACGCTGAGCCAAATCCATGTTGCGCCAGTTTCGCGAGCGCGTTGCTCCGTAAAGCGCAGCAATTCCGCCCCAAGTCCCCGGCTTTGAATAGTCTGAAGAACGTAAATGCGTTCGAGTTGAAGGGCTGGGCCGGAGTATTCGCCAAGTGACTCAAAGTCACCCGGTGAATGGGGCTGTTTGTCAATGTTCAATTTCAAATAGGCTATCGGCGCGTCATTTGTCATGGCAAAATAGAACTCCGTGCCGGGTGCGGCGAGTTCGGCTCGCACGTTTTCCAATGAAAAATTCTTACTGCAATATGCTTCAAATGCGACTGGGTCATTTTGGGTCTGCCACGCATCGCGGAAGGTGCGCTCGGCGAGGGTGCGGAGGATTTCCGCATCGGCTGGTTGGACTTTTTTGATGGTCATGGGCAATGTCTTTTCGCCCGCAAATTTTGGAAATTTGCCAAAGTAGATTGGCCTTTTTGAGGAAACAATTAGGTTTGCTGGCACAAAAATCGCCCTACTTATGAATTCACCCATCGAAGAAATCAAAAAAGCCGTCGCCGAAAACCGCACGGGCGATGCGCTTTCCCGCCTGCTCGAACTAAGCCAAAACAACAAACAACTCCACGATGCCATCCACATCGTGCTGGCCGAGTTCAACGACTTGACTTCGCAACGGCTCAAAGGCACGATTGACAACAGCGAAGCGACGCGGCGGCTGAATGTGATTCATGACAAAATCCTCGTCGCGCTGGGGGCTTTTGATAGTGAGGGGAGGGTGTTGCCAGGGAGTATGATGGGGAAGAAAACTTCTGCCGCCGGGCTGTTGGGGAGAATTACGGTGTATTTATGGGGAGGGGCGGCTCTGCTTTGCCTTCTCTATACAATCCCATATTTGATTCTCAATGGCAATATTGAAGGGATTGGCCATGATTTATCAATCAGTATAATTCCTGTTCTTCTCGGCCTTGTTACTTTTATCGGTTATGTGCTGGCGCTAGTCGTCAGCGCTTCCAAAAAATGACGAGCCTTCTCACATCTATCATCTTGTAACCCGCCGTTTGAACGGCGGGGCAAGAACTACCTCCGCTCACATCTATCTTCTTTTCAGGGCATCACATCTCTCTGAGTTTGATGGCGATGTTTTGTAAAGATGATAGATGTGATTTTCTGTTTCGCTTACTCCCCCGACTGAAGTTCGGGGGTTTCAAAATGGTAGATGTTAGAAGGAGATTTTGTCATGTTGGAAACATTTGTCCACGTTACGGTGGGGTACATCGCGTGAAACCCGCCGTAGAGCGGACAGGTGCTTACAAGAATGACAAAAAAAGAAAAGGAGCAGGCGAACACGCAATAACCACAATCGCCCGCTGGTTCATTTCGACCACGTTGTTATGGTTCAACTCTCTCAAAATCAGGGAAAAATTAGCCTCGAAGAGAAGAATCAAATCACTGTTTTTGATATTTCCGGTGGTGAGAAACAGCAATTTGTGAGGCTCGCGCATGAGCAAAAAACGTTTCAAGAAAAATCGGAATCTTTGGAAACTACCACCCGGCTTGCTTTTACGCTTTTCTTGCAGATATCGAGGTCGGGCATTTTCTGCCCGGAGCGTAACGTGTTGACATGAACAGCATCGAATCCTTTTGCCAAAAGGAAACGGCAGAGGGATTCCGGCAACTGTTCATCCACAAGAAACTTCATGCCGCCGATTGAAGGTCAAACGTTTTGAACTGGGCAAGCCGGGCAGCAAATTCGAGACTGGCAAGTATATCTTCTTTCTCCAGGTCGGGATAGTCGGCCAAAATCTCTTCGTGCGTCATGCCCGCTGACAATAATTCCAAAATAGTCGCCACCGACATCCGGGAATTGCGAATGGTAGGCTTGCCATGACATATTTCCGGGTTGACAGTAATTCGTTCTTGCAGGCGCATATTTTTTAAAATTTTTACAAAGTTACAGTATAGCGATCGCACTGGCAAATAACCCGCCCGTAGAGCGGACAGATCCTTACAAGGATGACAACCGTAGAGTACACAAAAGTCGTCGGTCGTCACACCTGCAACACCCCCACATTAAACTTCTCCACTGGCGCGTTATTCGCCGCCTCGATGCCCATCGAAATCCAGCGGCGGGTGTCGCGCGGGTCAATGATGGCATCCACCCAGAGGCGGGCGGCGGCGTAGTAAGGGGAGGTCTGGGCGAGGTAGCGGGCTTTTATTTTTTCAAAAAGTTCTTTTTCCGCAGCTGGGTCGGGGGCTTCGCCTTTGCCTTTTAAAGTCTCTACTTGTATCTGTGTCAACACTTTAGCGGCCTGTTCACCGCCCATGACGGCGATTTTGGCGGTCGGCCAGGCCGCGATGAGGCGCGGGTCGTAGGCTTTGCCGCACATGGCGTAGTTGCCCGCGCCGTAGGAGTTGCCGATGACGATGCTGAATTTCGGCACGGTCGAGTTGGATACGGCGTTCACCATTTTCGCGCCGTCTTTGATGATGCCGCCGTGCTCGGAGCGGGTGCCGACCATGAAGCCCGTCACGTCGTGGAGAAACACGAGCGGGATTTTTTTCTGATTGCAATTCAGGATAAACCGCGTGGCTTTGTCGGCTGAGTCCGAATAAATGACACCGCCGAACTGGATTTCGCCCTTAGCGTTTTTCGTGACCAAACGGTTGTTCGCCACGATGCCCACCGCCCAACCATCAATGCGGGCGTAGGCTGTGATGATGGTTTTGCCGTAATGTTCTTTGTACTGCGTGAGTTTGCCCTCGTCCACGAGGCGGCGCAGGAGTTCGACGGTGTCGTAGGGTTTTGCGCCGTTTTCAGGGTAAATTTCAAAAATATCGTCGGATTTGCCAAAGGCAGGTTGCGGCTCGATGCGGTCGAATCCTGCATTTTCAAACCTGCCGAATTTGTCCACCAAATCCTTCACCGTGTCGAGGCAGGTTTTGTCGTCGGGCATTTTGTAGTCGGTCACGCCGGAGATTTCGGAGTGGGTGGAAGCCCCACCCAATGTTTCTTGGTCGGCATTTTCACCGATGGCGGCTTTCACGAGGTAGGGGCCGGCGAGGAAAACGGAGCCGGTTTTTTCCACAATCAACGCCTCGTCGGACATGATGGGCAGGTAGGCGCCGCCTGCGACGCAAGCGCCCATGATGGCGGCGATTTGGGGAATGCCAGCGGACGACATCTTTGCGTTGTTGCGGAAAATTCTTCCAAAATGCTCTTTGTCGGGAAAAATCTCGTCCTGCATGGGCAGGTAAACGCCCGCCGAGTCCACGAGGTAAATGATGGGCAAGCGGTTTTCCATCGCGATTTCCTGTGCCCGCAGGTTCTTTTTGCCTGTAATCGGAAACCACGCCCCTGCCTTTACGGTCGCGTCGTTGGCAACGATGATGACTTGACGACCGCGCACATATCCGATGACGACCACCACCCCACCCGCCGGGCAGCCGCCATGTTCCTGATACATTTCAAAACCTGCGAACGCGCCGACTTCGATGCGGGGTTTGCCTTTGTCCAACAGGTAGTCAATGCGTTCGCGGGCAGTCATCTTGCCTTGACTGTGTAACTTTTCGATGCGCTTCGGGCCGCCGCCTTCATGGATTTTGTCGAGTTGACGATTGAGGTTGGAGATGGCGAGTTTGAAAGCGTCGGTGTTTTTTTCGGTCTCAAGATTGAGAGTGTTTGTGGTGGACATGGTCGGACTGGTTCGATTTACGATTTACGATTTTGGATGTACGATTGCCGAGCAAGACTTTGCGATTTGGGCGAGCAAAAGTCTGAGTAAAATTCATGAAACCGAAATGTACGGCAGGTTTGGGAATCGGGAAACTTGTATGTTTCCGACAAAATCCGACCAATCAATCGCAAATCGTAAATCGCATATCAGGCCATGGCAACTTGTAAAAACTGCGCCCACGAGTTCGAGGGAAAATTCTGCCCTCAATGCGGGCAGAAAGCAAAGACGAAACGCATCACCACCAAGCAGGTGTTCAAAGAGGCGCGGGAACGGCTCTTCCACTACGACCAAGGCTTCTTTTACACGATGAAGGAAATGTTGGTGCGCCCCGGCCATAGCGTGAGAGAGTATCTGGAGGGTAAAAGGGTGCGACATCTCAAGCCCCTCAAATTTTTGTTCTGGTCAGCAGCTATCAATTTTTTGATTTTCCATTACATCGGCCTCGACAAGGAGTTGATGCAAAAGTTGTCGGACCAACAACAAGGCAGTCACCCCATCGGCCAGCAATTGTCGCAGAAAGTTTTTCAGGTGCTCACCGACCACCCTGCCCTCATGCTTTTTTGCATGATTCCTTTCATTGCCTTCTGGTCGTGGCTATTGTTTCGACGGAGAGGCTACAACTACGCCGAACATTTTGTGCTCAACACCTTTTTGATGGGCGAACTAACTATGGCAAGCGTCGTCACCTTGCCCATCTCAAAATTTTTGAGCAGCGTTTCGACTACTGCTTGGCCGATGACGTTGTTCTCACTCATGCTTTGGGTGGTATATTTTGGCTGGGCTTACAGTCAATTGTTGCAGCATCGCAAAATTGGGGTCTGGCTGAAGGGAGGATTGTCTATCTTGCTGGGATATATCTTTTTGACAATGGTCATCACGATTTTTGTGGTCATCGTCATCATCTTTTTCAGGCCTCAAATGGAGGCTTGGCTGGCGAGTTGATGACCGCGTTTGGCATTCATGCAAACTATACGTTGATTCGCTATGATTCGCCAGTTCACCATGGTTGCTCTTCATGGTTTTGGGCAGATTGCGCTTATTGCCACGCCCAAAACTTGACAGTTCGAGGTATAGAAGTTGACTGTTTTGGCGTTTGACATCAATCTCTTGTTCAGGCGATGATTTGAAATCACCACACATTTTCAACACCTTGCTTCAACCCATTATTCGCATACCTATCTTCGAATGAAACTCCGGATATTTTGTTGAGTGCCCAATCGGGCGCTCCACAAGTGTCATTGATTTTCGGGAATGCCCTATTTTTGGCTCGGTCGAACTGAACAAGCATCAATCGTGTAAGTTTGCCCCATCCTTGACGATTCCGAACCTAACTCACAACTCACCATTCGTAAATTCACAACTTCTATGGAAAAAAGAACCTTTCTAAAAACAAGCCTTGTTCTTGGCATCGCCGCTGCGGCTGCCCCCATTCTAAAAGCTTGCAAAGGCTCGTCAAAAAATCCAAGCGCCACCACAGGCTACCCGGTTATTCCGCCTCCCAAAATGCGGCGCACCACTCCCTTCGAATTGCCCAAACTTCCCTACGATGTCGCTGCGCTGGAGCCCCACATTGACAAAATGACGATGGAAATCCATCATGGCCGCCATCACAACGCCTACGTCTCCAACCTCAACGAGGCCGTCAAGAACACCGTGTATGCTGAATACGAGTTGGAAGATATCGTGACGCGCATTACCACCAGTGACGAGGACAAAAAAATTCGCAACAACGCGGGCGGCCACTGGAACCACACATTTTTCTGGCAAATCATGGCCCCTCCATCCAACGGAGGCGGAGGCCTTCCTTTTGGGCAATTGGCCACCGCCATCAATAGTCAATTCGGCTCGTTTGAAAAATTTCAGGAAGAATTTGGCAACGCGGCCAAAAGCGTGTTCGGCTCTGGTTGGGCTTGGCTGTGTGTGGGAAAAGACAAAGGCCTGTTCATCAGCACGACACCCAATCAGGACAACCCATTGATGCTCACCATCGTGAAACAAACAGGCACCCCCATTCTTGGCCTCGATGTGTGGGAACACGCCTACTATCTCAAGTATCAAAACAAGAGACCCGACTATGTGACGGCCTTCTGGAACCTCATCAATTGGAAAGAGGTAGGGCTGCGATATGAAAAGGCATTGTTCGGATAAGAATGTGCCCACGCGGAATTAAGGGGCGTTGGCTCCGAACATCTCCTCTAACTTTCTCCACCGGTAGTCAAAAATCTCGTTGAGTTGGCGGCGAATGAAAAGCCAGTTGGCAAAATCGCCCAAAAAGCCCAAAGGGATTTTGTAATGCACCAAGTCCGTCATTTCCACCCCACCCGGGACGGATTTGAAATGATGTTGATGGTGCCAGATGGAGTACGGGCCTACGCGCTGCTCGTCCACAAAGAATTTTCTGTCTTCGACGTGCGTGATTTCGGTCATCCAAAAAAGCGGGATGCCCAACAAGGGTTTCACCGTGTAAGTAATGATTTGCCCGGCATACATTTTTTCCAAAAAGGCTGGGTCGGACGTGACGTGAAAGCCCATGTAGGGGGGCGTTATTTCCTTCAAATTCAGTGGAGAGGAGAAAAAATCCCATGCTTCGTCCAACGAGATGGGGAGGCGCTGAACGCGCTTCAACGAATAAACGGCCATGAAACAAGGTGTTGTTCCCGAAATGTCGGGGTGAGTGTTTGTTTTTGGCCCTCATAACCAGCACATGGTCATATTGTTCAAACACTGCGATACGACAAGGAAAAGTCACTCAAACAAAAAGGCTGCGGCACAAAGCCCGGTTCCCGGTGGCATGAAATTCAGGCCATCCTGAACCGGGCTTGTGGCGCAGCCTCATGGAGACGGGGGCCGATGCCAATCAATCGCTCGTCACACCATGTTCTCATGCACGAACTTATCCAGATTCTCTGGATATTCCTTCGAGTGTTCGTAGCGGATGATGTCGGTGGAGGTCACGATGCCAAGCAGTTCGCGTTTGTCATTCACAATCGGCACCGCATGAAAAAGGTGGCGAGTGAGCACGTCAGCCACCGCGCCGAGATGCTGGTCGGGTTCCAGCGTGGCAATTTTGGTCGTCATGATTTCGCTGACCTTCATGGACTGGTAGTCGTCGGCTGCTTTGCCGAGTTTGAACAAATCCCATGATGTCACCATGCCTACCAGCATCTTGTTTTCCACGATGGGAATGTGATGGATGCGTTTTTTTAGCAGAATATCGCGTGCTTCCCCGAGCGTACTGTCTGGTTTGAGGGTGATGACGTTGGTCGTCATGTGTTGGCGTATAGGTTCGTTCATCATAGGCCGTGAAAATTTATTTGTGAAACGGTTCAAGTTCGTCCCGAAAGTAGGGGAGCAATCTGAAATTGCCAAAAGAAAATTTGAATAAACTCAAAAAAGTACAAAAATGTGTTAATTGCCTCGCGCTTTATGGTTTGAGGCAGCGCTCACTTGCCCAACTCCTTTGCCCGCTCAAATGCTGCCCTTGCACCAGCCATGATGCCTTCGTGCAAACCCGTATCGCCCCACACGCGCAAGGCTGCTTCCGTCGTGCCGCCTTTCGAGGCGACTTTCGCTATCCAATCTTGACAGCTCAAGTCGGTTTTGTTGTACAAATCTACCGCGCCCGTAAAAGTCTGACTGACCAACAGCTCAGCCTCCGAATCCGAAAACCCCATCTGTCTGGCCGATTCCATCAGCGCGTTCATGAAATAATAGATGTACGCCGGGCCAGAACCCGAAATGGCCGTGGAGGCATCAATCATTTCTTCCCGTTCCACATAGATGGTCTTCCCGGTGGTGCTGAGCAGATTTTGCACCATCACCAACTCGATGCGCGTCACTGCGTCGGTGGAGGTGAAAGCCGTCGCGCCTGCGCCGATTTGTGCAGGCAGGTTGGGCATGGCGCGAATGATTTTATCGGCGCGGAGCGCTTCCCTGATGGTCGAGATGCGCACACCAGCCATGATGCTCAGGTAAACCTGCCCGGGTTGTGTGAGGTCGCCGATTTCCTCAAAAAGTTTGGGGGAATCTTGCGGTTTCACGGCCAAAATGAGCAAGTCGGCATCAGGGACGCAAAGGCGAGGGTCGCTGAAAAAGCGGCCTTCGTGCGTTTCGCTCAGTTGGTTGGCCTTTTCGTAGGTGCGGCAAAGCACCGTCAAGTTGTCGGCAGTCACGATGCGGCTGCGCAAAAAACTTTGAGCGTAAGTCATGCCCATATTGCCGCCGCCAAGAATGAGGATTTTCATTTTTTATGTCGAGATGTTTGTCCGCAGATGCGATGATTTTGATGACTTTTGTGAGTGTTCGATTTTGGGCAAAATTCAATCTTTCTGGCTTATGAAAAAAATTGCCTTTTCGGTGGCTATCACAGCCCTGTTCATCATCAGTTGTAAAAACAAAATGCAAGACGTTGAAAACCAACAGCCGACAGCCAATCGTCCCGAATACGCACTTGCCATACACGGCGGAGCAGGTGCGCTCAGGCGCGCAGCCATGTCGCCCGAAAAAGAGGTGGAATATCGTGCGGCACTCGATTCAGCACTTAACATCGGGGAAAACATACTGCGGAACGGAGGCTCGGCACTCGACGCGGTGGAGCAAACCATCGTTTTTTTGGAAAACAGCCCACTGTTCAATGCGGGTCGCGGTGCCGTTTTCACGCACGATGGGAAAAACGAGTTGGATGCAAGCATCATGGATGGCGCCACACAAAACGCAGGAGCCATCGGAGGGGTGACGACGGTCAAAAACCCCATTCGATTGGCGCGTGCGGTCATGGAGCAATCGCCTCACGTTTTTCTCAGCGGGCGCGGCGCGGAACAATTTGCCGCCGAACGCAGCCTCGAACTCGTTGACCCAGCGTGGTTTTACACGGAAGAGCGGTGGGAGGTCTTGCAAAAACTTTTGAGGGAAGAAAAAGAGAAAACCGGCAAACAAGGACACCTCAAACTTTCGCAGCATCGCCCGTCCGAACCAACTGCCGATGAAAAATTCGGCACTGTCGGATGCGTCGCGCTCGACAAAAACGGTCACCTCGCCGCAGGCACCAGCACGGGCGGCATGACCAACAAACGCTGGAACCGCATAGGCGATGCGCCCGTGATTGGTGCTGGCACTTACGCCTCCGACGATGCCTGCGCGGTTTCTTGCACGGGGCATGGCGAGTTTTTCATTCGATATGCCGTGGCGCACGACGTGTGGGCGCTCATGGCCTACAAAGGACTTGCGCTGGCTGAAGCCGCCGATTTTGTGGTCAATAAAAAACTGGTGGAAAAAGGCGGCGAGGGCGGACTCATCGCGGTGGACAAGGATGGAAACATTGCTATGCCGTTCAACTCCGAGGGGATGTACCGAGGATTTGCCAAGCCGGGAGCGCGTGGCGTGGCCATTTACAAAGAGTAGGCAGTTAAGGCGAGTGCCTTGGCCTCGTTGCTGAAACTATACGCATGGGAAAACGGTTTGCAAAAAATGCTCGCTGATTTTCGTTCAGGCCGTAATTCCAAGTCACTACCTAAAAGTTTGGAAAACCCGCACTCGATAGCACCAAAACCCAATTATACTTCGCCCCCAGGTTTTGAGCATGGCTAAAAACGCAATCTGCTCAAAATCAAGGAGAACAATCATGAGCATCCGACAAATCATAGCGAATCAAGGGATAAATTTTGCACATGAAAGAAAAAATCGTTGTCAGCGATTGGGTCTCGCTCACAGAGTTCAGGGAAGAAGACAAACCCAATTTGGTGCGCTACCTGAACGACCCTGTGGTGTTCCAAAACACGCTGACCATTCCCAACCCTTACACGGAGCTCGACGCGGGCGAATGGCTCGAAAAAACACGAGTCAATCTCGAAAAATATGGACAGCTGACCAACTGGGCCATTCGCCATCGAGAGGCAGGGCTGATAGGCGGCATTGGCACTTTCGTGCACACGGGCATAGAAGGACATCGGGATGAAATCGGCTATTGGTTGGCCGAGCCTTTTCGGGGGCAAGGCATCATGACAGCGGTGGTAGCCGAGATGACCGCGTATATGTTCCAAACTCGACCCTTGGTGCGCATAGAGGCATGGGTGTTTGCGCACAATCCCGCTTCTGCGAGATTGTTGGAAAAAACGGGGTTTCAGCGCGAGGGCTTTGCCCGAAAATTCGCAAAGAAAGGCGAGCAGTACATGGACGCGATTCTATTGGCCAAAGTCAAAGACTGATTCAAATTTCCTCCACATAGTCCAAGTCCTTGCTAAAGGTTTCCTTCATGCCCCACAAAGCGATGAATGCAATGCCCAGACAAGCCGCTCCCACGATGTAGCCCGCCGTGATTACACTCCCCGTCACTGCCGCACTTTTCAGGTATTTGAAAGATTCATTGATGGGCACTTGCATTCCTCTGGCAAAATTAGGGACCGAGGTGGCGACCGTAGAGCGAAGGTTTGTGCCAAACTGCTCCGCGCCAATGGTGACAAAAATGACCCAAAAACCGACCGAGAACCCCAGCAGAAAATGGCTGGCATAAAACATGAACGGGCTACTGAACGGCAATGTCAAGTAAACCGCGATAGCGATGGCATCCAACGCAAGAAATATGGCCATCACCTTGACCCGGCTTCGGAGCAACTGGCTGAGTGCGCCTGACACCAAATCACCCAAGATAAGACCGGAATAACAGATGGCAATGGCGTTGGGGGCAGAGATGCCTTCCAGCCCTTTGGCTTTCCCAAACTCCGGTGCCAACATGACTAAAATACCCACCACAAACCAAGTAGTGGTGCCAATGAAAATGCAGCGCAGAAAGCGCGTGAAGCGGTCCCAGTTGTTGAACAGCGCAAAAAAATTGCCTCTGCTAATATGCGTCTGTGTCTGTAAATTGCGGAAAATGCCCGACTCGGACACGCTGATGCGCACGATGAGCAACAATACACCCAACCCACCGCCGATAAAGTAGCATACGCGCCACGGGAAAAAATACTCAATGACCCAAGCCAACAACGCCCCTGAAAGACCAATGCTTGCCACCACCATTGTGCCAATGCCGCGTTTTTCCTTGGGCAACACTTCTGCCACCAACGTGATGCCCGCACCCAACTCTCCGGCCAAGCCAATGCCCGCGATGAGGCGATAAAATGAATAGTCGCCATACCCCGTGACAAAGCCGTTGAGTAGGTTGGCGATAGAGTAGAGAGCAATGGAAAAATACAGCACGCGCACCCTCCCCAATTTGTCGCCCAACACGCCCCAAAGAATGCCGCCGATGAGCATGCCGCCCATTTGCCAGTTTTGAAGCGAAAGACCGTGGTCGGTCAGTTCTTGGCCTGCGAATCCCAAGTCTGTCAGACTTTTGATGCGCACAAAGCCAAACAAGAGCAGATCGTAGATGTCCACAAAGTAACCAAGCGCGGCGACGATGACGGCGGCGTTGAGGATTTTATCAGAAGAAGCCTGATTGAAGTTTTTGGTTTGCATATACTGGTTTATCCAATCTTTCAGAATAATGCTTTAAACCTCACCAGCCCTGTAAGAATCACCCCAGTTTTCCGGCTTCGGCTCTCCCAGCTTGCCCAAACTGCTGGCCACTATCATGGAGGCAGTAGCATCGCTCGTCACGTTTGCTACCGTGCGGCACATATCCAAAGGCCTATCCACCGCGAGAATGAGCGCCAACCCCGCCTCCGGGATGCCTGCCTGAGACAACACAATGACCAACATCACCATGCCTGCGCCCGGCACTGCCGCCGAACCGATGGATGCCAAGGTAGCCGTCAGGATGATGCCAAGTTGGGCACCTAGCGACAAATCCATACCGTAAGCTTGGGCGATGAAAACCGCCGCCACCGCCTGATAAAGCGCCGTGCCGTCCATATTGACCGTCGCCCCGATGGGCATCACAAAACTGGCCACATCTTCATGCACGCCAAGATGCTCTTTCACGCGCTCCATGCTTACAGGCAAGGTGGCCGCGCTGGAACTGGTGGAGAACGCCAGCAACTGCGCTGGCGCAAAGCCTTTGAGGAAAAACCCCGGACTCTTTTTGGCAAAAATGCGCACCAGCGTCGGGTAAAACACCAATACCATAAATACCAACCCTGCCACCACCGTCCCCATGTATCCCAACAAAGCCACGAAAATATCGGGTGTGGGAGATTCCACTATTAGGGCAGCCAACAACGCAAACACGCCAAACGGAGCAGCCAGCATGATGAGGTCCACCATTTTCATCACCACGTCGTTCAGGCCGCTAAAAAACGCGACGACCGGCCGCGCACTTTCTTCGGGTATGAGTATCAGGCCAATGCCGAAGAAGATGACAAAGAATATCACCTGCAACATATTGCCGTTCGACGATGCAGCCCCGAACACGTTTTCCGGCACCATATCCACCAAAGGCTGCAAAGGGGATTTGCTTTTTTCCTTCTCGGCATCGGAAATCTTGGCGGTAGCGGCACTTGCGTAGGTGCTGTTCAAACGTTCTTGCGTTTCTTTGCTGACAAAATGACCCGGCTGCGTGATATTGACCGCGATTAGCCCGATGGACACCGCAATGGCTGTGGTGGCGATGTATATGCCCAACGTTCGCGCTCCCATGGAGGAAAGTTTGGAAATATCTTTCAAATCGGTCACGCCCTTGATGAGCGAGCCGATGATGAGCGGCACCGCAATGAGCTTCAGCAGATTGAGAAAGACATTGCCGAACGGTTTTATCCAGTCTCGGACGAAGTCGTTCCAACCTGCCCAAGCGGCCACTGCGCCGAAGGCAACCCCCAGCACCATGCCAATAATGATTTTCCAATGCAACGCGAGATTTCTCATAAAGGCTCTTTTTTTACATTGTTTTGAAAATGCGGCTGTTTGAGCGGCCAAAATACAGCAATTCATCACATTCTTCCCGAACGCGATTTTTGTGCATGGGAAGCAAAGAAAAACAACCATCTTCCGTGAAAGACCCACAACCCTGGCAGGTGCTCGCTCGCCGTTATGTGCTCGACCGCCAACCTTACATGACGCTGCGAGAAGACACGGTGCAATTGCCCAACGGCACCCTTATCCATGATTATTTCGTGTTTGAATATCCAGATTGGGTCAATGCGCTGGCACTGACCGACGACCATCAATTTGTGTTGGTGCGCCAATACCGTCACGGCAACGAGGGCATTCACTACGAGTTGCCCGGCGGCGTGGCAGACCCCGGCGAACCGCATTTGCTTGGCGCTCAGCGCGAATTGTTGGAGGAGACAGGCTATGGGGGAGGAGAATGGCAGCACTGGGTGACGCTGTCGCCCAACCCAGCGACCCACACGAACAACTGCCACATTTTTCTGGCGACTGGTGTGCGGCGACTGAACAATCAACAATTGGACGACACGGAAGACATAGCGGTGCGGCTCCTTTCGCCCCACGATGCCTTGGAAATGTTGAAAAACGGTGAGGTGTCGCAGGCGCTCCACGCGGCAGCCCTGTGGCGCTTTTTCGCGGAATTCGGCCTGCCAGAATAGGCTCTTGGCATCGCGGCCTATACTTCGCGCCGTACAGAGCCTAGCGAATCAAGGTCTAATACTGCTTTCCTGGTGTGTCGCTGCGAAACATCTCCATGCCTTTTCTATCCTGCAAGGTGACGTACACCGTGCGTCCGTCTTTGCCACCGAAGACGAGGTTGCTGCATTTTTTGCCTTTCAACCCAATTTCTCGCAGCAACACTCCTTCCGGCGAAACTATCGCAACGGCCCCCTTTCCCCATCGTGCGATGTAGAGATTGCCAGCCTTGTCGCATTTCATTCCATCAAGGCCAAAATCAGGAAATTCGATGAACAGGCTTTTGTTCGACACATTGCCAGCAGCATCCACTTCGTATCGCCACACCTTGCGCTGAACGCTCTCGTTCACATACAGGAATTTTTCGTCGGGGCTGAGTTCGATGCCATTGGTCGTGCCCATGCCCGATTCGAGCAACGTTGCCTGCCCGTTCGGTCCGATGTGCCAAAGTTGCCCAGTGCCATCTGCCCATTTCGGGTCGGATGCAAAAATCTGGTCTTTGGCATTGATGCACAAATCGTTGGGCTGGTTGAACCGTTCGTCGTGGCAAAGCACACTGACCTGTTTGGTCTGCATATCCACTTTCAAAATGTTGTGTTGCGGGAAATCTGCCAGCAGCATTTCGCCTCGGCTATTGAACTGGATGCTGTTGGCGATGCTTCCCTGAGGCAGCTGCACGAACAACTCGCAAGAGCCGTCGGCATGGACCTTGCCAATCGTGCCATCGCGTTGAAAATTCACGACGTAGAGTTGGCCCTTTTTGTCAAACGCGGGGCCTTCGATGTTTTCCGAGAACAGGTTTTCGGCGGTGAAGTCTTGGGGGGTGAAAAGAGGCGAAGCAGTTTCGCAGCAAAAGTTGGCAAGAAGAAAAAACACTAGCAATGTTGTCGGTTGGTGTGTCATGGCTATTCAAAACATATATTGAGCAGTTTCATCGTTGAACGACGTAAGTGAGGTTGGGTATATTTCAAATTGCCATGCTTGCAACCCAGAACGCCATTCCGGGACGCGCGAAATAACATTCCGCGATATGTTTCGGTACAATTCGAAGTGCTCCCTTGAGCCTTACTTCCTGGTGCCATTTGCAAGACATTTGCGCAGCGAATACAACCTTTTAAAAAGAAAATTTGTCCTACATCCAAAATACAGTGCCCTCCATGCGATTAAAAAGATTCCTGAAAATTTTCTCCGTCGTATTTGGCTTGCTTGCCACCGCTGGCTTTTTGGTGGTGGAAAACGTGCTGCCTTACACGGGCATCAAGCCTTACCGAATGGTGGCTGCACAAAACACTTGGCGTTTCCCCAACGGATTTTTGCCCCAAAACTACGACTTGCGCGGCAAGGAAGTTTCCATCACCACTCCCGACAGTATTGTGCTCAAAGGATGGCTTTTGAAAACCCAGCGCGACACCGTGCGAGGCACGGTCATCATCCTGCATGGCATCAGCAGCTGCAAGGAAACCCAGTTCGGGCGAGCCAAGATATTGGCTGAAAAAGGGTTCAACAGCCTTGCCCTCGACTTGCGGGCGCACGGGGAAAGCGGGGGCGACTATTGCACTTTTGGTTTTTATGAAAAGTACGACATTGCGGCAGCCGTGGACTCGGTGTCGGGGTGGACGAATGGGAAACCCGTGGGCATCTGGGGGGCTTCGCTGGGGGCCGCCATCGCCTTACAAACGATGGCATTGGATGAGCGCATAGGATTCGGCATCATTGAAAGCACTTTTGACGAATTTGAAAAAGTAGCGGAGGAATACGGCGCTGATTATATGCTTGGGCTTCGCAGCAAATATCTCGTGCAACGTGTGATAAGCAAGTCTGCGCAGATTGCTCAGTTTGACCCTCGCGCGGTGAAGCCAGTGGAAGCCGCCGCTACCATTGCTCGCCCGATGCTTTTCATTCATGGCGATGCGGACGACAAAATCCCCCTTGAGTTCAATCGCCGCAACTTTGAGGCCGTCCCATCGGCTGACAAGCATTGGGTGACGGTGGAGGGCGGAGGGCACAGCAATCTTTGGCGCTTGCAGGGGGAACGGTTGGGCCGGGAAGTCGGGGCATTTTTGGAGCAGCGCAAGTAGCAAGAGCGATTATTCGCTTCCCTCTTTCTTAATTGTCCATTTGACAAAACGCGGCAATGCGCTTTCGGAAGTTTCCATACTTTCGCTGCTGTACCTTCCTTAGTGCATGATGAATCGTCTTTGTTATCTCTTTTTCTTCTTTTTTGCATTACAAACATCACTTTTTGCCACCCATATCGTCGGCGGCGAGCTCACTTACAAGTGTCTCGGCAACAACCGGTATGAAATCACCCTGACGGTATTTCGGGACTGTTACACGGGTGTCCCGTGGTTCGACAGCCCCGCCTCGATAGGTATTTATGACTCGAGCTGGAAACTGAAAGGCGAGCTAAAGATACCTTACGACGCTACCTCCAACGACACGTTGCCCATCATTCTCAACGACCCTTGCTTATCAGTTCCGCCCGATGTCTGTGCGCATGGCACACGCTACAAAGGCATTGTGGAGTTGCCTTTTGTCGCGGGCGGTTATTCGCTCGTCTATCAGCGGTGCTGTCGCAACCAATTGATTCGCAACATTATCCGACCTTTGCGCACGGGCATCACCATCATCACCAATATCTCCGAACAGGCATTGCTGGGCTGCAACAACAGCGCCACCTTCAATCAATGGCCTCCCGTGGCTATCTGTATCCATCAGCCGATTGATTTCGACCACTCAGCCACTGACCCGGATGGCGATTCTTTGGTCTATCGGCTTTGCACCCCCTTGCAAGGAGCCGATTCGCTGGCACCCATTCCTCAGCCGCCCCTCCCCGGCCCCTATTTGGAAGTAGAGTGGCGCGACCCGCCTTACAATTTGTCGAACGTGTTGGGAGGCGACCCGCTTACCATTGACCCCGTCACGGGTTTTCTGACGGGCGTGCCCAATCTGATTGGCAACTTTGTGGTGGGTGTCTGCGTGGACGAATACCGCGATGGCTCGTTGATTTCAACGACACGACGTGACTTCCAATATAACGTGTCTGATTGTGGGCAGCCTATCGCCGCGTTTTTTGTGCCGGAAGTGGTATGCGACACCTTGGGGGTTCGATTTCTCAATCAAGGTTTGCAAACGCACGGGTACCAATGGTTTTTCGACTTGGACGGCAACCCCAACCTGACCTCATCGGCATATTCGCCTACATGGGTTTATCCAGACACTGGGCTTTACACGGTCATGTTGATTGCGGAATCAAAACCCACCTGCCGCGACACGACGGTCAAAACCATTTATCTGACCAATGGCTATGTCGAGGCGGGGCTTGATGTCGGCTATCCTGATTGTGATGAAACGGGGTTGTATGTGCAGGTCACTGACCTCAGCACCGATACTCTTTATGGCGTGACGGCTTGGAGATGGACGCTCAGTGGCCCCGGCGGGTTTTCGGCGCAATCCATGGAGCAAAACCCGCTTTTCACAGTGGAAAAATCTGGGACATACACGCTCAGTCTGGTAGCCACTTCTGGGAATGGTTGCACATCCACGCTCGTGCTGCCGTTTGTCGCTCCAATTCCGCCGACCGATATGCTCCCGCCCAACCTGCTCATTTGCCCCGGCGATAGCGTCCCGTTGTTTCCCGGCGCCGATGTTTCGTACAATTATTCGTGGATGCCCGAAACCGCACTTTCCGACGCTGCCGCGCCCAACCCTCTTGCTTTCCCCAACGCCACCACCAACTATACAGTGACCATAAGCGGCAACGGCCCTTGTTTGGTGGAAAAAAATGTGCTGGTCACAGTGACCGACCCGGGCGTGTTGCAAGCCTCGGCATCACCCGATACGATTTTTCAAGGGGAAAGCTCTCAACTAAATGCAGTGGCCTCTGGCGCGTTTCAGTATTCGTGGCAGCCTTCTGGCTCGCTTTCCAACCCAAACATTCAGAACCCGATTGCCACACCCAGTGTGACGACTGACTACGTCGTCACCGTGCCAGTATCGGCTTCATGTGTGTTGCGCGACACGGTTCGTGTGGTGGTGCGCTCCATTGTTTGCGACGAGCCTTATGTGTTTTTTCCGACAGGCTTTTCTCCCAACGGCGACAATCAAAATGACGCGCTCAAATTGGAAAGCAGCATAGCCACAGAAGTATATTGGGTCATTTTCAACCGCTGGGGAGAAAAACTATTCGAGGCCAGCTCGCTCGACGACGCGTGGGACGGCTCTTTTCGCGGGAAACCTCAGCCAGCCGAGACCTACGGTTATTACCTGCGCGTCGGCTGCATCGGAGGGGAGGTGCTGGAAAAAAAGGGAAACGTGACCCTGTTGCGATAGCAAAGGTACCTTACTTGAAGGTTCCTTTCAAAACATCCTCCCGCAAAGAGTCAGAATCCCATTCCTTGTCAAAATTGAGGTCATTGTCGAAGCCGTCGGCTCGCAGAAGTTGTTCCAGTTCGGCGATGCGTTCGCGGGCTGCGCTGATGTAGAGGTTTCGGTCGGCCCAAGTGTCGGCCAAGTCGCGCAAGGCTTTTTCATCGTGTTCGTAGAATTTTTGAGCGATGTTGCGAGCGTTGTATGCGCGGAAGCCCAACATTTGCATTGCGTCGGCACCCATACGCAGCGAAGTGTCGAGCGTTTCTCGATAGACGTGTTTCACCCCCATGCTAAGCAGGTCGTAGGCATCGGGGCGGTCGGTAGCTCGCACCAACAGCGCCAGATGCGGAAAATGTTTTTGTGCCTCCTCCACCAAGCGGAGGGTTTGCTCGGGGTCGTCGAGTGCGATGATGAGCAATTTGGCCTCTTTAGCGCCTGCTGCTTGCAGCAAATCAAGTCTTGATGCATCCCCGTAATATACTTTAAGACCCAATTTGCGCAACAACTCCACCCGGTCGGCATCGTTGTCGAGTACTGTGGTGCCCACGTCTTTGGCTTTCAATAGACGCCCCACCACACTCCCAAAACGGCCAAAACCCGCGATGATGACCGGGTTTTTTTCCTCTATGACATCAGGGGCTATATCCTTGGCTAGGGCAGCAGTGATGCGCGGCTGCACCATTTTTTCATTGACAAGAAAAAACAACGGCGTAAGCGCCATACTGAGCGCGGTGATGACCAGCAGCAAGCCGGATAGTTCCTCAGGAAAAATGCCATAGCGCGAGGCAAACGTGAGCAGGACGAATGCAAACTCTCCCATTTGGCAGAGTGCAAAGGCAAAAGTGCTGTTTTGGTCAATGCCCATGCGAAACGCTCTCCCTATCGCAAAAAGAATCATCCCCTTGATGAGCATGACACCCAAAACCGCACTTAAAATGAAAATGGGCTGCTCGGCAACGAATCCCAAGTTGATGGATGCGCCGATGGAGATGAAAAAAGTACCCAATAGCAGCCCCTTGAATGGCTCGATATCACTTTCCAATTCGTGCCGATATTCACTATTGGCCAACACCACACCGCCCAAAAATGCACCCAAAGCAGGGCTTAATCCCACTGAACTCGTGACTAATTCTATTGCGATGACCAACAACAATGCCGTGGCCGTGAACAACTCCCGCAATTTGGTCTTTGCCACCGCGTGGAAAATCGGGCGAACCAGATACTTGCCGCCCACGATGATGGCGGCTATGGCGCCGATACCAAGTAGCGTGTTCATCCAGCCTTGTTGTTCAAAAGGCGCGTCGTCTGCCACTGGCTGCACGAAAGATGCGTCGGCGAGCAAGGGGAACAGGGCCAAAATCGGAATGACGGCAATGTCCTGAAACAACAATACCGCAAAAGAACTTTGCCCAGCGGGTGTGCGAATCAGTCCTTTTTCTTGCAAGGTCTGCAATATGATGGCGGTGGAGGACAAGGAAAGCAGCAAGCCTACCGCAATCGCCGCCTTCCACGGCAACCCAAACGCAAGACCGATGGTGAAAAACACCAAAGTCGTCGCTACCACCTGTACCCCACCCATGCCGAGTATATTGATGCGCAGCCGCCACAAGACGGAAGGCTCCAGCTCAAGGCCAATGACGAAAAGCATCATCACCACGCCAAACTCCGCAAAGTGCATGATTTCCTGGCGTTCCTCGCCGACCAAGCCCAACACCTCGGGACCTATGATAAGACCTGCCAACAAATAGCCGAGCACGGAGCCAAGCCCGAAGCGTTTGGCGAGCGGCACCATCACGACGGCAGCGGCGAGATATACAAAAGCAATGTAGAAAAAAGAGCCAGATTGCATAGGTTTTAAAGCAATTGATTGAACAATTCGACGCGCCCGACCGCATCAAGGTCGAACTTGTCGTCGCGCAAATCTCTTAGGAGCGTCGCGTACCGCTCTGCCTGCGCCTCTATTTCCACGTTGTTCATGCGGTGCGTGCCTTGCACCACAAAAGGCGGCAAGTAGCTCATTCGGCACAGCCGAACCGTTTGCTCGAAAGGGATGAGGAACTGCCGCAAGGGAAAACGATTGAATCCGTTCGGATGATAAGCCATTTCCCCGCCACCCGTGGTGATAGCATTCAGGACATATTTGCCCTCCAACGCCCGCCCACCAGAGCCGTAGGCCCAGCCATGCGTGAGCACCAAATCAATCCATTGTTTAAGCAAAGGAGGGCAGCTGTACCAGTACATGGGGTGATGCCACACGATGATGTCGTGTTGGGTGAGCAATTGTTGCTCAGTGGCTACATCAATGAAAAAATCAGGGTACGATTCATACAAATCGCAGAATGTCAGGCTATTGACGGACTTGGCCGCTTGCGCCAGGCGAATGTTGACCCGCGATTTTTCCAGGGCTGGATGTGCAAAAAGGACAAGGATGCGCGACATGGGGGCAAATTAGGGATATTTAAAGGGCCAAACCTATATTAGGCTTAATTGCCCAACAGGAAAAAAGGAACAGTTCGGGCAAACAAAAGACCGCCTTCAAAGTTTTACCACTCGTGTTTCAAAGGAATTTTCTTTAACAAGAAACCACGCCAGCAGAAAGATGAAACGTCGTGCAATTGTTTGGTTCCGGCAGGATTTGCGCCTCCACGACAACGAGGCAATCAGTACAGCGCTCAGAATGGCAGAAGAGGTCATCCCCGTATATGTGTTTGACGAACGGACTTTTATGGGCAAGACGCGCTTTGGCTTTCCAAAGACGGGAAAATTTCGCACACAGTTCATCGTCGAAAGCGTAGCCGACTTGCGGCAAAACTTGCGCAAACTTGGTGCTGACCTCTTGATTCGTGTTGGCAAACCCGAATGTATCCTCTCCGATTTCGCCCGCGACCTCAAAGCCTCGTGGGTGCTGTGCAATCGAGAGCGCACGCAAGAAGAAGTGTTCGTGCAGGATGCGCTGGAGCAAAAACTCTGGGCTGGCGGCATCGAGTTGCTCTATGTGCGCGGCAAGATGCTCTATCACACACAAGACCTTCCCGTGCCAGTGCATCACACGCCCGATATTTTCACACAGTTCCGCAAAGACAATGAGCATATCACCCCGGTTCGGGAGCCTCTGCCCACCCCGTCGGCCATGCCGCCTTTGCCCGCTGGCTTGGAACCGGGCGAGCTTCCCTCACTGACCGACTTTGGACACGAGCCTTTTGAAACGGACCCGCGAGCCGTATTGCCGTTCAAGGGCGGGGAAACCGAAGGTCTCCGCCGTTTGAGACATTATTTTTGGGAAAAAGACCTCGTCGCGACATACAAAGAGACGCGCAACGGGCTACTCGGTGGCGACTATTCTTCCAAATTCTCCCCGTGGTTGTCGCAAGGCTGCTTGTCGCCCAAACTGGTTTACCATGAGCTCAAGCGATACGAACGCGAGCGCGTCAGCAATGAAAGCACCTATTGGTTGTTTTTCGAGTTGCTGTGGCGCGACTTTTTCAGGCTCATGGGGAAAAAACACGGCAACCATATTTTCCTGAAAGGCGGCATTCAGAACAAAACTCAAAAATGCTGGAAGAATAGTTGGGAAACGTTCAAGCCTTGGGCCGAGGGCAAAACAGGTGTGCCGTTTGTGGATGCCAACATGCGCGAGCTCAACGCCACTGGCTGGATGAGCAACCGCGGCCGCCAGAACGTGGCTTCGTTCCTCGCCAAAGACCTCAAGGTGAACTGGCAAATGGGCGCAGAGTATTTTGAAAGCCAATTGCTCGACTACGACCCATGCAGCAATTGGGGCAACTGGAACTATGTGGCGGGCGTGGGAAGCGACCCCCGCGAAGACCGGTACTTCAATATTCTCACCCAAGCTAAAAATTATGACCCGCGCGGTGAATTCGTGCGTTTGTGGTGCCCGGAGCTTCGTCAGGTGCCGATAGACAAAATTCACCGACCCGATTTGCTCACGCCTGCCGACCGTCAGGAGTTTGGCGTGAATGGTTATCCTAAGCCGTTGGTTCGCATCGAAAAGTGGGTAAGTTAAGCGCCCATCGCATTAGTGTTCCACCCTCTTTCCCTTTTTCTTGCGATATGGGCAGTGCCGACAGCCGCTGCCACAACAATGGCCGCGTTTCAGAAGAAAATGCTCCGTCAGCACAAACAAGCCCTTCTCCATGTAGTAGTCCACTCCCTCCACCAAAGGCACTGGTGTTGCTGTTTGTTTGATTTCTTCATCGGACGACATGGCTGGGAAACACGAATGAGGGTGGAAAGTTTTTGCTCAACTTGATGCGACGATCTCCCGCAACGAACCTCAAATAAAAATGCGGGCGGAATCTTGCATCCGTCCGCATGATGTGTCGTAAAGCTGTGTCGAGACTATCGGCATCAGCATTTGGGAACACTGAATTGGTTAATGGATTAAAGAAAAGCGGGATTCACTTATTCAAGTGATGGGCGGATTAAAGTATGACCCAAGTTTGTATGTAAGCGCAAGGATATTTCGCAAGCAATTGCTGCAAAAGTACTGTTCGGTATGAATTTGCAAAGTATTTTAACATTAAAGATGCGAATGAGGGGGTGAAATTTCCCGGCGTTTGATATTCAACCCCTCATTCGCATAAATAGTGCAAGGGAACATTCACGGGGGCATTTCAAATTGTCGTAAGTAAATCGGGACGCTGTTCCGATATATGCCGGGACAGCGTCCCGGCGTGCAAAAGTGGCAATTTGAAATGCCCCCAACATTCACAGTGTTTTTTCCATTTTGAAATGCGGTATCGTGACCTCCTCGAATTGTTCGCCAACGGTGTGATAATCGAGCCGCAGGTAGAATGGCACAGCGACGTCGCGGGCGTGCAGGAGCATTGTTTTGAAGCCTGAGTGCCTGGCCAAAGTTTCCGATGCCTCCACCAGTTTCCTCCCCACTCCTTTGCCTTGCCAATCTGGATGAACCGCCACTTGCCGCATTTTCACTTTTGATTTATCGAGTGGGGTCAGGCACAGGTAGCCAACCAATTGGCCGGAAGTGTCGTAGGCAGCAAGATGGATGTCCGAGTATTCAGCGGCGAGTTGTTCGGGCGTGAATTCCAGCCCCAATGGACGGCGCAGCACTTCGTAGCGCAGGCGCACGGCTTCGTCGTATTCAGGCGTGGCAAACTCGATTTGAGTGATGTTCATGTCAGAGAAATTTTCTGCAAATGTCACGTTTTGTGCAAAAAAGCCTGACTACCTTCGCTGTCGAACAATCAAATTTTTTTAACTAAAAACACATCAAAATGGAAGACATGAACCAGCCTTTAGATTCGGGCATAGGCTCGAATGTGCCTGAACAGCGGCTTCAATTCACCGAATCGGTACGAGCCGACCTCATCGAAACCTCCAAATGGGCGATGTTTTTTGCCGTGCTGCTTTTCATCGTTCTGGGCTTTATTGCCTTTGGCGCTTTCTTCGCCATGGTGAGTGGACCAAGCGGTTTTTTTGTGGGTGTTGTGCTTTTGGGGCTATACGGGGTGCTTTTGTTTTTCCCGGCGTGGTATTACTACAAATTTGCCAGCCTTACCCGCCAAGGGGTTGATTTCGAGAACAACCAGATACTCGACGAGGGCTTTGCCTATCTGCGGCGCTTCTACAACTTTGTCGGCACTCTCGTCATCGTCTTGCTCAGCTTTTACCTGCTGATACTTGTTTTTGGTCTGTTCACGGCAGGCAATTTGTTCGGCAATTTCTAACTTTCAAAAACTCAAACTGACATGGAAGTCTTTGACAATCAATTCTCACAAGCGCCTCATAGCGAACAAGGTTTGCAGGTGACGCGCAACATGCGCCTCAATTGGCTCACCACCTCCAAATGGGCGATTTTTTTCTCCGTTCTGGGTTTCATCTATGTTGCCTTGATGTTCATCGTGTCGTTTGCCCTGATGCCGATGCTGCAAACAATTATGTCAATGAGCGGACAGGATGCCATGGCAAGATTAATTGACTCAGCCGGAGTATGGATAATGCTGCTATTCTTGCTGGCAGTTGCCGTCATTTTCCTCATCAGCCTTTTTCACCTTCGTTTTGCCAGCAACATACAGCGAGCGATGCAGTACGATAGCCAGCAAGCTTTCGAGTCGGCATGGCGCAACCTTCGCAATTATTTCAGAATCAATGGCATCTTTACCATTGTGTCCATTGTGCTGTATATCATAGGCACCATCGCGGCAGGTAGCATCCTAAGTGGCATGGGGATGGGGACAGACTTTTGAGAGTGACGCATTTCATATTGGCCCACTTGCAAAACGAAATGCCATCCCGTTATACGTTTTGCAACAATTTGAAACGCGCCCTTTGAGAGTATACCCAGATTAAAGAGGATTTGAATCTGCCCGTTGGCAAGACAAGGATTTCCTTGATTGATTTGTGTGATTTTCAAAGGATTGCGAGCACCGTTTGTTCAAAACCACCTTGTCAGACCCTGTACTCAGGGGTTTGCCCAGCCAAGTGAGGCGGACGGGGCTGATTTGCGTTGACTATATATCGCTTACCGAAAAAAAATCCCCCCCGACATTGCTGCCGGAGAGGACATCCCAAAAACCGATTACATCTTTATTGAAAAGAATGCCCGACACGCCCCAAATTGGGCGCATCCGTGCATCGCATCAAACTTCAAAACTTGTCAGCCCATAGTCAGCAATCTGAAGAGGCCGCACGAGAGTGCCTGCGGCGGGGGGAGGAAGGATGGCTGAACGGCATTCACAGGATTATAATTTGCTGTTCAAAAAAGAAGGCGGATTATATGGCACAAAAGTAGGTCAAAAGCCTCGCCTGCCAATACCCGCCTCGCGGTAATTTAAACAGAAAGTTACTTGGACTTCATTTTTGGAAAAAATGCGGGCATCGGGACTTCCAAAGCTCACTGGGCTTGGAAGTTCCTGTTTGGGGCGGTAGTGCTTGCCTACTGCCTTGCCTATTCGCCTTATGGCATCAACGAAACCGATGGGGGCTTCATCACTGGGTTGGCGTGGCAAGTGTTAAGCGGAAAAACGCTGTACGATGAAGTTATCTATGTGCGCCCTCCGCTGACCGTGTGGTGGCGTGCGCTGGAGATGAGCCTGTTGCCGGAACACGGCGCGGTGTTGTGGGAGCGATGGATTTTTTATCTGAAAGTGGGGGCGTACTCGTGGCTTGGCGCCTCGGTGTTGGCTGTTGGGGAGCGGCGCTGGATGCTTGCCACGTTGGGTTTTGTGGTTTCCGCGCATTGTTACCCCCCAATGGCTTGGCACACCGTGGATGGGATATTGTTCGCCGTGTGGGGGGTTTGGTTTTGGAGCAAGGTTTCGGTGGGTTGGGGGGCGGCTTTGGCGGGCATTGCAATCGCTGCTTCGCTGCTGTGCAAGCAGTCGTTTTATCCTATGGCGGTGGTCTTTCTGTGGATGTTGCTGCTTGATAAAAGATGGGGCCGGTTGGGCTGGGGAGTAGCGGCTTTTTGTTTGGTTTTTCTTTGCTTTTTTGCTTATTTAAAACACAACGATTTGCTGCTCAACTATTTGCAATGGACGGGCGGCGCGGCTTCGGGTTCGCAGGCGTTCCAGCATGGCTTGCTCGACTATTTTCGCGTGAAGCCCATTTTGGCCCTTGCCAGTCTCGCGTGTTTGCCAGCCGTTGTTTGGTATTTTTGGAAAGAAAAAAATCTGCGCTTAGCCAAGCGGGCTTGGTTGCTTTGGCTGTTTTTTCTCGGTGCTTTTTATGCCTACGAATTGTTGAGCGAACGGCGCTTTGTGGCTCCTTTTGCGCAGTCGAGGTTGTTGTTTTGGGTTGGGGTTGTATATGTGTTGTGGCCCGTTGTCAACTTCGCAAAAGCGCGAGGGGCATCCGTATCCATCCGCATGAACGCGGGTGCGTTCTTCGCGGCGTTGAGCACTCCTCTGCTTGCTTTGCTCGCAGTTTCTTGGTGCGCCTCTGTCAGTTGGGGCTACAATCTGCCCATTTTGTTTGCGGTGCCGTGGGTTTTCGCGGCGATGGACATTTCGAGGTTGCTCTGGACAAAGAGCCATCCTGTGTGTGATGGTAGTTGGCACAGGCATTGGCCGGGAGTCGTCGTGTTATTGGCGCTGCTGGGTTGTTTTCGCCTTGCTTATGAGTTTGTTTATCGCGACGGACGGCGCGGCGAAATGACTGCTCACTTCGGCGATGTTTTTCCGGCGCTTCACGGCATCTATACCACGCAAGAGAAAATGCTGCTCTACCGTGATTTGAAAAATTTGGCGGTGCGCTATCCAAATTTTAAAACCCTCCCGGCATTTCCGCAGGCCAATTTTCTGACACGCACTCGCCCTCCGCTCCCACTTGATTGGGTCGTGGAGCGAGAAATGGGGCAGAACAACGCGCTGGTTTTGAGAAACTTAAAAGAAAACGAGCCAGTGCTGTTTGTTGAAAAAAAATACGCGGATAAAATCAAGAGCGACCCAGAGATGCGCCTGACCCACGAGGTGATGGATAAGGGGGTACGGTTGGAGGAGACGTTGTATTTTTGGGTGCTTTCATTGAAATCGCGGTGAATCCCGCATCTTTGCACATTCGTTTTACTCAACTTGCTCAACTCATTTTCCGATGAAGTATCTTTTTCTTTTCCTGCTAAGTTTTTCGCTACAGCTTGTTTTCGCCCAAGAATCGAGCCGCCGCACCTCGCCTCAAACTTCCGAAGAATGGGCTGCCGTAGCAGTCGAACGTTTTCAGGGGCGGCTGGAAAACCTTCGCGCTGCCATAGACGACAACAATGTTTCTTCCATGGTGCGCCACCACGCCGACTTGCTGGGCGATGTTCGTGCCACGGTTGAGCAGGAGGCGAAGCAGGCTCCCGACGGCGAACGGTTCGCCTCCATGCAGGTCATTTTTGACAAACTTTCCTTGTTCATCTTCGACCCAGAAAAGCCTGAGGAATTGAAGGCTTATTTGCGTGAATATGAGGCGTTTTTGGTGCTGTTGAGAAAAGGCAGATAAAGGGTTATTGCGTTGGGCGTATCGGCTGTACGACCATTGTTGCCATGTTGTTTCGCGCCAACACAAAAAACGTCTCGCCTCTGATTGTTATCGGTCTGATGCGCCGCACCTGACCCTTCACTATCAAGTCGCCCATAGGGAATGCTTTCATTTTGCCGTCTTTGCCGATGGTAAGTACGTTGCCATAGTTGGCGTCATAACGCCCCATCTCTATGTTGCAGTCATAGAAATTGCCGCCAAGGAGCACTTCCATGTGCCCATCGCCGTCGAAGTCGTGGAGCGCAGCGGTATTGAGTGTGCTGAATTGCAGCACGTCGGGCAGGGGGTGCGCCTTGAACGTGAAATTGCCTGTGTTTTCAAAATAAGTGCTTTTGAAATGGTCGGCTTCACGCACGACAGATTTGGCTAATTTTTCTTTGCCCAACAGCTCTGGCACGGTTGCCTTGGCGAAATTGGCGGCATATAGATACTTCTTCTTCAGATTAGGCAGTTGTTTGGTCATTTCGGCATGGTTGGCGAAGGGGATTTCCCGGCCTTTGAGGTAGTATGTTAGTATTTGCTCGACTTGTCCGTTCTCGTCAAAGTCGTTGACGTACATCCTCACAGGCTCGTTGGGCGTGGGCTTGAACTTGGCGTTTTCACCTAAGTTGCCAGCCAAAATATCCACGTCGCCGTCGCCGTCGAAGTCGTGCGCAAGCACGAAATTCCACCAACCTTTTCCTGTTTCAAGCACTTTTTTCTCAAAACGCCCACGGTTGTTGAGAAATACCGTGAGCGGCTCCCACTCCATAGCCAGCAACAAATCCAAATCGCCATCGCCATCCAAGTCGGCCCAGACACCGTTTTTCACCAAGCCAACATCTTGCAAACCCGGCGCGATTTGTTGGGTGACTTCCTCGAACACACCATTGCCTTTGTTTAGCATCAAGTATGAGTTGGGTGTGAGACCGTAGTTCCAAGGAATAGACCGCCCGCCGAAAAAGAAGTCCATCAACCCGTCGCCATTGAAGTCGGCAGGGAGTACGCAGGAGGCGGTCATGAAGAGGCTGGGGAAGGGGTCGGCGCGGGTGAAGTTCCCTTTGCCGTCGTTGAGGTAGGCGCGTTGTTTCATGGCTTCTTCCTTGCCTCGGTATTCGTTGCCTCCGGCGGCGATGACGAGGTCGAGGTCGCCATCGTTGTCTATGTCCACAAAACAGGCATCCACGTCCTCAAAAAGACTGTCTTGCTGGATAGTCAAGGGGGTGTTTTCGTAGAAAGTGCCGTTGGGCCGCTGTAGGAACAAGGCGCTTTTTTTTCGCTTGGACGAACCAAAAAACACGTCATCCCATCCGTCGCCGTTTATGTCGCCTATTGCCAACGCGGGGCCTTCGGAAGAGACCATGTGGGGGATGAGTCGCTCGCGGTTGAACTCGACAAAAGGGTTTTCGGTGTGCTGGAAATTCAAATTTGTTGTGGCTGTCGCGTTGCCGAAAGCATAAGGTGGCGCTGGTTTTTGTAAACTATTGAAATCAAAGATTGGCAAACTTGCACGCCAAGCGAGCGTTTGCAAGGTGTTGAATTTCAAATCTAACACCCTATTGCAGCTACGGTCAGGCCAAATCACGACGACTGAATCAATCGCGTTTGGGTCACCGATGCCGATGTGCAAGGGTATGTGCGCACTGGATTGATAGCCTCGAACGGGGTGGAATTCTTCAACTTGCCTCTCGCCGTTTTTCCTGTAAATCAAAATTTTAGTGCCGATACCGTGAATATTTCCCGGCTGGCCTTTGAAGATGAAGGACAGGAAGGAATTGCTGGCGCGGATAGCAGCAACGGCAGAGGAAGAAGTAGCAGTGGCATTTTCTTGAAGCAGGTTTTTGTAGATATAAGGCTCGTCTTCGAGGTTGTTCACCACGAGGTCGAGGTCGCCGTCGTTGTCGAGGTCAGCGTAAATGGCGCCGTTGGAAAAAGTGGGGAGGTTGTTTTTGATTCTTTTCTCGATGTCTTCAAAGGTCAAGTTTCCACTGTTTTGAAAGAATTTGTTGGTCAGCTTGATTTTAGGCATTTTATCCACCACTGCGAGGTCTTTGTCGTCAAGGGTGCTGGTATTGGTTTTCCAGCGCACTTCTTCGCTTTGGTCGGAGGTGCGAAAGTTGGCATAGTCAATGTCGTTCATGCGACGCTCGATGCCATTGCTAACAAAGAGGTCTTTGTAACCGTCATTGTCGAAGTCCACGAACAGCGATGCCCACGACCAGTCGGTGGCGTAAACACTGGCGAACATTCCAATATCACTGAAGAAGACATTGGATGCTGGGGTTTGGCCTTTAATTGTTTTCTGTCCAAAGTCAGAAATGCCATTGTTTAGTTGGAGGGTGTTACGGGCATTTTGAGGATGATAACCATAGGAGAGTTTGAACTGGTAAATGCCATATTCGTCTTCGCCGAGCGAGCTTTTGAGGATATACGGGTCTTCGGGTAGCATATCGAGCGAGATGATGTCGCTCCAGCCGTCGTTGTTCACGTCGCCAATGTCCACGCCCATCGAAAACTGGCTGGTGTGCATGGTGGCTTCGGAGAGAATTTCCCTGAAAGTGCCGTTTTGCTGATTGATATAAAGGTAGTCGTTTTCGTGGAAATCATTGCCGACGTAAATGTCGGGCCAGCCGTCATTATTGAGATCGCCGATGGCGAGGCCGAGGCCGTAGCCGATGACACTACTATTGATACCTGATTGCATTGTCACCTCGGTAAATTTTTCTCCATCGTTGCGCATCAGTTTGTCGCCCGAAAGCGGGTGCTGGGTACCTTGAAAAGTTTTTTTCTGCCCGAAAGTTCCGTTGGCGTGTACGGAGTGGTTGAGTTGGAACATATCGAGGTCGCCGTCGCCGTCGTAGTCGAAAAATGCCGCTTGAGTGCCGAAGCCCACCAAATCCAGCCCGTATGGAATGGCTTCGTCTTCAAAAATGGGTATGCCATCCTTTATTTCTTGGCAGACGTAGAGTTGGTTTCGGCCTTTCATAGTGAGAAAGTCGCCCAACTGGCTGACGTAAATATCAAGCAGGCCGTCGTTGTTGATATCCACTACGGAGACGCCGCTTGTCCACCCGCCCATACCTGCCACACCTGCCTGTTCGGTCACGTCTTTGAACTTCAAATTGCCTTCGTTGAGAAAGAGTTTATTGGGCCCCATGTTGCTGGTGAAGTATAAATCCACTAGGCCATCGTTGTTGAAATCGCCTGCCGCCACGCCGCCGCCGTTGTAGAAATACATATAGGTCAAGGCGTTGAACTCAGTAGTGGGCTTGAGCACATTCTCAAAATCCAGCCCGGTCGCGTCTTTGCGTAGCAGCTGAAACTGGGCGGGTGAGGCATCTTTTTGGTGGCAACCAAAGAGGCAGATGACTGCAATGAGGGTAAGAAAAAGGTTTGTCTTTTGACAAAAGGGACGACTCATTATGGGGTTAATTATTCCAGGGAAAGAAAACGAACACAGTTCCAAATTAAGAAAATTTAGCCTCGAACGACATTGATTTAGAAGCCTTCATTGTTGGAATTCGGGGGGGGGGGGGATTTGACAATTTTTTCAGCAGTTCATCAAGTGGTTTGTGTTGGAGCTCAGTCGGCTCCAAACGGAAGACACGAGCGATACCGGGCAGATGTTTCTGAAAGTCTTTCATCTCTCCGCGTTCGATTTTGCTGATAGTGCGTTGGGAAATGCCGCAGTCATCAGCCATGTTTTGCTGCGAATAACCAAAAAAAAGGCGAAGTAAGCGGATTTTTTCGTTCACTTGATGCATGATGAAGCGTATAATTTGAAAAAGACAAACAATCGCTACAAAAATATGCGCAATCCCGGTTCTAAAAAAGAATCGTTTTGTTCTTTTTTAGAACTCGGTATTTTTGGTGTTGTTGAACATGGCTCGGCATCTTTGCCTATCGTTGCTTGTATATGCAAGGGCGCTAATCGAAACAAAATTTTGCCAAAAGAGGCAGGCCAACTTTTCACTTTTCAACTTCGGGCCTATGTCTAATCACCGATTCATTTGCCAACGCCTTCTTTTAACCTTCATCTTGTTCAGCCTCTTTGGGCTACAGAACTGCCGAAAAGAAGATTTTCGCCAGGTAGCGACATCTAACCCAGACTTTCCGACCATACAACGCGACAGTGACCCTCTTTCAGAGCAGGCTTACAACGAAATCGTCACGGACGAGTACGAGGAACAAGGCGAATTTATTTACAAGCACCTCCGCTACCGACACGGCACAGTCGCACCAGAGCAATACATCGCCAGCGGCTCGCGGCAGGCTTTTGTGCAGAATATGCAAAACCAACTTGCCATCTCTGTCAACAAAGCATACCCTCAGATGCTCGATGAGTACTTTTCAGAGGGCATTCTGACGCAGAATGAGCGTAGCCTCATGCTCGAATTCAACAACCTGGTAGTTGCGCAGGAGAACACTGACCTTACTTTCGGCCAAGCGTGGTACCTGATTCGCAACTGGGAAATTCAAACCCAAAATAACGCCGCGATTTCAGATGACGATAAAGAATTGATACTGTTGCAAGCCTCCGCGCTGCGCAACGTGATGAAATATGCTTACGAAACAGGAGAAATCGCCGATGACAGAGGCAACGACTGTTTTCTCGGCAGAAAACTGAAGTGCTGGTGGAAGGCGATTGGACAAACAGCCTTGGACACCATCAAAGCCGGGTTGGGTATTCTGCTGGACGGTGGAGGAGAAGATGTTTGGAAAAAACTAAAAAAAGCAGCCTTCAAGGCGGGCGGAATCGCGCTCGTAATCAATGTTATAGCCCCGTGCATTTTTAAAGGAACAAAGAGCGTATCTTTGCTTCATTTTGAGCATGAAAAAACGTTTAAGTTCAGTTTCGTATGAAGGGATGCGCCTGCGAGCGGTAGAGATGTTCCGTTCAGGTAAGAACCGCCAAGACATCATGTCCAGTTTGGGGATACCCAAATCAACGTTGTCACGATGGCTTGCGCGATACGATGCAGACAATCCTGCTTGGTACAAGAGCCTTCCGCCGGGCGGAACCCAGAGCAAATTAGGAACCGAAGACCTGCGGCGCCTGGTGGAAGAGTTGAACAAGGGTTGTACAGCGCAGGGATTTGAAGGGGAAATATGGACGCGGGGTCGCGTTGGTGTTGTGATTGAGCGACTTTTTGGGGTAAAGTATGACCCATCCCATGTGGGGCGGTTGCTGAAAAAGGTCGGATGGTCGCTGCAACGGCCTTCCAAACAGGCTCGCCAGCGTTCGGAAGAGCGGGTGCAGAAGTGGTATGCAGAGGACATAGGTCGCATTAAAAAAAAGTGAAGCGGAAAACCGCGTATTGTTTCATGCCGATGAGTGTGGGGTTTGCTTGCTGCCCTTTTGCGCCAAAACTTGGGCCCCCAAGGGCCAGACTCCGGTGCTTCAAGAATTCAAAAGCCGCGAGCATCTGAATCTGTTCGGCATGATTTCAACCCGGGGTGATTTGTGCTGGCAAATCCAACGCCTCCCTTTCAAGGCTGAAGATTTTGAGGAGTTTTTCACTTGGTTGAGCACCGAAGAACTGACGAACACCAAAATGCTGGTCGTATGGGATGGTGCTTCAATTCATAAGGGTCAGCCGGTAAAAGATTTTTTGCAACACAACCCCGGTATAATACACCTCGAAGCACTACCACCTTATTGCCCACAACTAAATGCCATAGAATTACTTTGGGATTACCTCAAGTGCCACAAACTCAAAAACCGGATTTTTCTCAATTTGGACGATTTGCAAACTGCCGTAGAATATGCACTTCACGAAATCGCTGATGACCCCGAACTCATCCGCTCTTTTTTCACTAAATCATCCGTCTCGTTCCTTTAAATATGCACGGGGCTATATCGGCATTTATTTGAACCCCGACTGCAGGTGCGACGACGGTGAACCTTCCGGCTTGGTATGCTCCAAGCCCAAAGGCATCTCAATCTTCCCGGGCGATTGCAACCCTTTGGAGCAGGTGTTCAAGGCATGGGGATATACCGCTCCGCCCGGCACGGTGTTCAACTGGATAGTGGAAGGCGGCGTTTTTCCCGACAACAACAACGCCACCAGCATCACCACCATCAGCCCCGAAGTGAAAGTGCGACAAAACAATCCGAACGTGCCGATAAAACTGGCTTGCAGTCTGTCTTGCAATATTACCCCTGATTACTTCACAATCGAAGATGTAAGCATCCCCTTCCTTGTCAACGACACCGGCACCCTGACCATTTGGGGTCAAAACGAGGTAAACTCAGGCTCGTACCAGTACAAGTACGAATTCTGGGGCACATGGCTCAACAGCCAGAATTCAGTGATTGTCTATTCCGGCTGCACCCCGCACGGCCAAGTGACCGAATCGGGCATTGACTATGTAAAAATCCAATGGAACACCAACCAACCTCCTTACCCTGTCCCGACGGTGACGGCCATCGTTAAAAACCTGTGCAGCAACCAGACTTTGACAAAAACGCTCAACGTCATCGTTCACTAAAAAAATTTACCTTTGACATCGGTTGCTCGATTTTCAGGCAGCCGCTTCACTTTAAAAGTCAATAGTTATGAAACAATCGCTCCTCTTCTTCCTGATGCTTGCTTTTTTAGTATCCTGCGAAAAAGACAACCCGCCTTCCAGTTACGAAGAACAGGCATTGGAAAAATGCATCGCCTCGTCGGCTGCTAATAATCCAAAATCGCCGGGAGCTGAGTATGCTCGTTTTAATTTGAACGGCAGAGATATTATTTTCAGCGACGGCTACGACGGATACAAACAGTTCAACAACATCGCTATGACTTTCACCACCTCAGGGCCGGTTTTGAACCCCGGCACTGACAGTTCCCGGCAGTATTTGTTGAAGATTGGTTTTAGACAACCTGCTCCCCCCCCCCCGGCAGGACAACCGTACAGTTTGCCTGTGCCTGAGTCCGATGAAATTTTTATCTCCCTACAAAAAAGAGAGAACCTTTCGGCTATTGAATTCATAGATAAGTATGTTCGAGTTGGCGACCTTAAACTGAGACAAAAACCTTGGTGGGATGTTACACTTGACCCTAATCCTGTTTGGGAAGACGGGTTTGAAATCAATTATGGATGTGTTCATTGTTGTAATGAAAACGACCCGACAGTAGGAACATTTTATTTTACGAGTTCGAGTCTCAACCATAACGGCTTTCTCCGTTGTACGAAATTGTACCGGGTTGACTTGGGAGAAAGCGTTGGCTATCATATTGAATTTGAATTCACCTGTGAGTTGTATGGGAAAAGATTGTCTGATTCAGAACCCATTTATGAAGTGATAGGAGACATCAAAAACGGCAAAATGGTCGTAGATTTTGTAGTGGAAAAGTAGGCAGATCCTGTCAGTGACAGCCATCGTGAAAAACCTGTGCAGCAACCAGACTTTGACAAAAACGCTTAAGAGCATGTTCAAAAATTTTTGGTTAGTGAGGTGGGGTTAGTGCAGAACAACTTTTTGTCAAGCGGCCATTCGCCCTAAAATCACTTGAATGTTCGCCAGCAATATCATGGATTCCGAACTTTTTGTTGTTTTTTCATGGTCTTTATCCAATCGTCGGAAGAAATTGAACCAGCCGAAAGTCCGTTCATTGACCCAGCGTTTTTTGATGGGCACAAAGCCCTTGGAGGTTGGCGGACGTGAAGATATCTCCACCTCCACGCCGAGTTCGGAGGCGGCAAACTCGCTGAAAGCGCCGGCGTAAACCCCGTCCACCAGAATCTTTTTCAACCGGCCAAAGTGGGCCGAGCATTGTTTCAACAATTGAATGCCCATTTGACCGTCGGGCTTGTTGGCGGCACTGGCCACCACACCAATGACGAGACCCAAAGTGTCCACCAGGATGTGCCGCTTGCGTCCGTTCACTTTCTTGTTGCCGTCAACGCCCCTTTCTTCGTGGACAAAAGGCGCTGCCTTAACAGATTGGCTGTCAATGCAGAAAAGGCTTGCGCTGACCTCCTTGCCCCAAAAAAGCCGCTCCAGTTCGGCCACCCAGTCGTTCACCGTTTGCCAAACACCCTGGCGCGACCACCGATGAAAATAATAGTACACGCTCTTCCAAGGCGGAAAAACAGGGGGCAGGTTGCGCCACTGGCCGCCTGTCCGGTGCAAGTACAAAATGCCGTTCACGACGGGGTAGTGTTAAAATATGAGTGATCGGGTGCCTTTTGTCATTTCGACACGGCGTTTAGTTAGTCAGAATGACAGCCACTCACAAAATGGCACTACCCTTTTTGTTCAAAACGTTTGCAACGGATATAACGGTTTACTATCCGATAGTTAACCGTTTCAAACGATTAAGTTTTTCAAATAACTTATTTACAGTTGGTTGCATGAAATTTTTTTAAGCAATTTTGTGAAAAAATATGCTGATATGCAGGAAAAATTTGTAAAAAAAGGGAGAATCTTTTTCAAAATTGGCCCCGAACAGCATGACCTAATCGCCTTGGTCAAAATGAAGCCCGGCAAATTCTGGCATCCCGACATCAAGATGTGGTCATTGCCCGAGACCCCTGTGAACAGGGCCTGGGCTGGTCTCCCGCAAACCACAGCGGCCCCTCCGGTAGAACAGCACACGGATGCCCAGCCCGTTACAGACGGCGCTCCTCGACCGCAAATCCCAGTGCAAAACATACAACCCCAACAACATTCTCCTGAAACAGTCGCCGCGCTCGAAAGAGGCCGCATCTACTACAGGATAGACATAGCCCGCATCGAGAGGAGGGCCGCGATAAAGCGCATAGAAGGCTGTGAGTGGCACCCTGAGCGCAAGGCCTGGTCGGTGCCTGACACGCCCGAAAATTGGGAGAAAATCAAAGCGATACACCGTATGCCGCCGCCCGAAAGCCAACCGACCGGAACGACGAGCGCGAGGATGAGCGTGCGGCCGCACCCGCAAAACCCCCACCTGCTCTGCCTCGACCTGCCCCTCGCCCTGATAAAGGAATACCTAAAAACCGTGAAGAACATACACGGCCGCCGCTGGGACCAGCGCTGGATGTGGTGGGAACTGCCCTACACCCGACTCACTTTGCGGTTCCTGCGCAAATACTTCGACGGTGTGTTGCGCTGGGACTTTGTGCCCGATGAAAACGTGCCTGAGCGCTTGGAAGGGGAAGAGGCCTCGCCTGCACAACCATGGCAGCCACAACAGTCCAAACCCGCCCGCTACGAGGCCGCCGTGACCGCGCTGGAGCAGTGCCTGCTCCTGAAGCGGTACAGTTGGCGCACGGTGAAGAGCTACAAAAACTCCTTGCGGAATTTTATCCGTTTCTACGACGACACCAAGCCCAGCGAGCTCACCAGAAAACAAATCAACGACTATATCCACCACTTAATCAAGGAACACCGCATCACAGAGAGTTACCAAAACCAGATATGCTGCGCGCTCAAGATGTTCTACTGCGAGGTGGTCAATCAGGCGGAAAAAGTGGAAGGGCTGGTGCAAGCGAAAAAACCGCAAAAAATACCCCAAGTGCTGACCGAAGGTGAAGTAACCCGACTGTTGAAGGCAGTGGACAACCTCAAGCACCGGTGCATACTGACGATGATTTATTCAGCCGGACTGCGCCTCGGCGAGGTCACCAAACTAAAATTGACCGACCTACAGTTTGAGCAGCACCGCATTTTCGTGCGCGACGCAAAAGGGAAAAAAGACCGCTGCACCATTCTTGCCCAAAAAGCCGAAAGCCTTTTGAAGGAGTACCTGGCGCTGTACCAACCGGTGCATTGGCTGTTCGAGGGGGCCGACGGTGGCCAATACAGCGACCGAAGTGTGCAGGCCATTTTCACCGCGGCCAAGGAACAGTCGCGCATCAACCCTTTGGCGACCACCCACACGCTGCGCCATTCCTTTGCCACGCATCTGTTGGAAAAAGGCATGGATTTGCGCAACATACAGGAGTTGCTTGGCCACGAGAGCAGCAAAACGACGGAGATATACACCCATATCACGAAAAAAAGTTGGGAAAAATTAAAAAGTCCCTTGGATGATTTGGAATTGTGATGGACATGCTTATTTTTGCCCGTCAAAAGAACCTCTCATGGACAATCTGCCTTGCCCCGCCAACATTCTCAAGCGCAGCTTGCCGGCACGCATAGTCCGGTATGCTGCGCTTTTTTTGTGGCCGGGGTTGCGTGTATCCAGCCGATTCGAGCTGGATACACGCAACCGGCGGGGCGACAAAGCGAGTTTAACCGTCAATTGGGGTTGACGGGAAACAGTAGTTCAGCGCAAAGACAACAGAACTCAACACCTGTTTGTCGCTGCGTTCAACATAATTGAAACCATAATTTTTTCACCCACCAAACAGTTTCATTATGAACGGTTTAACCCAACCTTTGGTCGCCTGCCGCCACCTATTGGCAGCATTCTTCACCCTCCTGGCGGCTTTGCCGCTCCTCCAAGCCCAGTACACCCCGTGCGCCACGCCTCCGCCCACCGAAGCGGAGATGGCCGCATTTGAGGCAGAAATGAACAGCACCGCGAACGCCTCGTCGGGGCCGCTCACATGGGAAATCCCCGTGCGCGTCACCGTGTTCCGCAAGAGCGACGGCAGCGGGTGGGGCATCACCTACGACGACGCGTTCATGGACGCTTTCCTGTCCAACATGAACGCAAAAATGGCGGGCGGCCCCAACATCTTTCACTTCTTTCGCTGCGGCCCCATCAACTACATTGACGTTGACCAGTTGTACAACGGCTCATTGCCGCCGGAGGCGTACTCCTACAACCGCAACTACCTCAACCTGTACATTTACAACAAGCCCGGGCAGCCAGCGTCGGCAACCTTCCCGTGGCACCCAGAGCCTAAGGCCGTTTGGATGCCCTCTGGCATCGCAGGCACTTCAGATGCCACGGGCTTTCACGAACTCGGCCACACGCTTGGCCTGTTGCACACTTTTTCACCAGAGATGACATATTCCGTGCCCGTGGTTCCCGGCCAGCAAGACCACCCATACACTCAAGGCGGGAGGGAATTGATGTTGACTGCCGTTGACACAATAAAACTATTTCCAAATCCCAATGGAGATATCGCAGGCGACCGCGTTGTTGACACCCCTCCCGGCTGTGACAGCAACCCCCAGCGTGCGGCGTTTTACCCTTCGTCCGCCACCATCGCGGGATGTTTGGACGGCGACCCCAACACCCCCTGCGTCAACGGCTGCCTCGACGGCGACCCCAACACCCCCTGCGTCAACGGCTGCTCTTGGGACTACACAAACTGCACCTACACGGGCGACTATCGCGACTACAACTTCGATTTGATTGTGGACACCCTGAACGTGCTGGCCCGAAACATCATGTCCTACACCGGCTCTTGTCGCCAGAACTTCACGCCCGGTCAAGTGGGTCGCGCTGACATGATAACCAATTTCTTCCTCAACGACTACTATCAGGAACAACTCTGCGGCAACCTCATTGACCGCGTGGAGATTGAGGGCACGAGCACGGGGCTTGACCGCGTTCGATTGCGCGTCTCTCCCACCGCAGACCCTGCCGACTACACCCAAACCATCGTGAGCGCGAGCGGCGATTTCAGCGGCAAACTGCCCCTATCCACCTTTAGCGTGCAAGTAAGGGCCGATGTGAAGCGCTTCCGCAGCAGCGACGTGACCAAGTTGGATGACAACTGGCTGAGCGGGCTGACCACGTTCGACTTGCTTTGCATACAGAGGCATGTGCTTGCTCTTGACACGCTCGACGGCTACAAACAATTGGCTGCCGATGCCAACAAAAGCAATAGCGTGAGCGCTGCCGATATTTTGCTGTTTCGCAGACTAATTCTCGGCATTGACACGGCATTGTCCGCCTACGAGCAGCCGTGGCGGTTCATCCCGGAAGTGGTGACGCAAAACGTTATAGGCGGCGGGCTACAGCCCGATTTTGATGGGGTCGGCTACGACAATCCGTTCCTGACCGTCCCTCCCGCCATGGGCGGCCCCGCCGTGCCGCCCACACAATACTGCGAGCCCACATGGCCTTTCCTGATGAGGTCCGGCACCGTCCGCAACGGGTTCGATGCTGTGAAACTCGGCAACATCTGCGGCCCGGTGGCCCCCGACGAGTTGGCGGAGGACTGCCCGGGCGACGTTGCCCTGCTCGTCCCCGATGTTTCGGTGGCGCAGGGCGACATCATAGAGTTGAATGTCAAAGGCTATGGCTTTCAATCCGTAGTGGCATTTCAGACAGGTATCAGGGCGCCAAAGGATGACTTTGAGTTCATCAGTAAAGCCAACGGCTCCATTGGCGACTTTGCCACAACAGAAAACGCGCCCGGCGACCTCAACCAAGTTGCAGAGGGCATCAAGGCCGTCTGGATGCGCGACAACCTTGCCCCCCAGACATTGACCGACGGTGGCTCGCTGTTCAAAGTCACCCTGAGAGCGAAGGAGAACATCACAGACCTGAGCCAAGTACTGACTTTGGACAAGTCCATTCTGGAAACTTATTTCCTTGCGGCAGAGGGGGGCTGCGTGAGCAACGCCAGCCTCGAAATCAGCGTCAACAACCTGGGCGGCGGAGAGCGCGGCAACGGACAATCGGCAGACAACAGGCCGACGACCGGGCAAAAAATCTTTTGCCTACCCAACCCGGCGAGCGACCAGTTGACCTTGCTGTTCGATGCTGACCGAGATTTCGACGGCAACCTGCTCGTGCACGATATGCAGGGCCGTCTTTTGCAGGCCGTCGCGCAAAATTTTGTCAAAGGTCGCAACATCATCAGCCTCAGCGACTTTGCCAACCTGCCCGTGGGCGTGCTCAACATTTCCATCTTCGACGGGAAATCCCTGCACACCGCCCGAGTGAGCAAACAATAAAATTCTAATTTTCAGAGCGGGTATTCGTCTCCCGCGACGGATGCCCGCTCTGGTTTTGCAAAAACTTACAACTATGAAATTGTTCAGTATCTTCTTTTTTTGTTCTGTTTTGTTAGCGTCCATGTCCGCTCAAGATCAACCCGTGCAACTGTGGCAAGCAGCGGAATATGTGAAATCCATGAACATAAAAGGGCCAACTATCTCGCTCGATAAATTCCAGAACACCTATATGCTCACCAACCAAACCGATGAGAGTCCATTCAGCGGGTTCACTTTGGTCAAGTATGACACGATAGGAAACGTGTTGTGGAAAAGACATTCCCAGCCGGGCATCATAGGCATCCTGTATGGCAGTTTCACGGTGGACAGCCTGGGCAACGCATATGTGGGCCAATGGTACGACGGCGGCTTGCCGGGCTACGATGCTGATGCGGTGCTGATAAAATACGCCCCGGACGGCACGAAAGCCTGGGAGGCCAACTATGGCCTTGACCAATCGGGCGACAGCTACATATACTATTCCGAAATAGACACCCTCAACGGCAGGTTGATTACGCTGGGAATGAATCTTCACGAAACCGACCCCGCCGAAAACTTCCTGTTCGTGCAGGCCGTTGACACCTCCGACGGCAGCGTGATATGGAGAACAAAAATTTCCGGCGTTTTCCGCCCGCAGAACATGCGCATTCAACAGGAACATATCCAATTGCTTTCAACACAGTACAAGCCTGACAGCAAGTATTTTGTGAACACGCTGGTTGATTTTGACGGAAACACGATGGCACAGTACGAAAAGCCTTATTCAGGATATACAATTGACGTCAACTATATTTCAAAGACGGGCGATGTGATTTTTGGGAACAGATCTTTTGGGTACAATGTGACGAGAGTGAATGTGCAAGGGGATACGCTCTGGGCGTATGTGCATCAGACACAACTTAATTCAGAAGAAAACTTTGCAATAGACATCGTTGAAGATGATTCATTATTTACTTATGCAATCGGCGCAATAGAAACATTAGACAACTATACAGAAGTTATTGCTACAAAATTTTCAAAAGAAGGTGAAACGATATGGCAAGAAACGCATAATAACTCAAATGGAAATTTTGTAGATTTAGGAGAATCATTAAACATCGACAATAATTACCTCTATTTGGCCGGGAAATCTCAACTAGAAAATGAAGACATCGTATGTATTGTTATAGTTTTAGACAAATCCAATGGACATGAGAAATATAACATAATAATAAAAGAAAAAAATGCAACATGGAGTAGTGACATAATAACGATGAAAAACTATATGTACCATGCTGCAATAGGATTTGAATCCACTATAAATAATCTGTTGTCATTGACAACATGTATAAGGCTTCCTTGTGTATCCTCAGCAATAGACAATTATGAAAAAACAGACGAAATCATACTATCGCCAAATCCAACTATTACTGAAGTAAGAATAGAAAAAATTGACGTTAAGAAATTTAAATGGATTTGTCTGTTCAATCAGCAGGGAAAGACATTAACTCGACGGGAAATAACAGGTGAAACCGAGAGTCTCTGGCTTAATGAGTATCTACCAGGAGTCTATATAGTTGTACTTGAAGGAGAATATATAAAATTGTCAAAAAAAGTAATAAAAATGTAGTGCGCTGAACTTTGCATGGCCGCACATGGCTCCTATGCGTCGCCACGTCGTCCATGCCCCCGTTCGTTCGTGGCAACTAAACAAGAAAAAAAAATAAAAAAATAAAAGATGAAAAAAATCACAATTACCCTTTGCCTAATTGTTTTCTGCATCTCAATAGTCTTGGGGCAATCCTACTTGGCAGTAACCACTCAAAAAGCAAATCTCCGAGATGCGCCCGAAAAAGGGTCAGAAGTATTGGACTTGCTCAAAGCCAATGTCCAACTTTTTGTTTATTCATCCGAGACAACAAGCGGCTACTACAACGTCATTGATATTGAAACTGACCAAGAAGGCTGGGTTCACAGTAGTTTAGTGAAACTTGTCAAGGAAATTCCCAAGAGCGATGTTAGTCCCTTCTCACCCGAAGGAAGGACAACAGGAACGGAATGCGAAATTGAAGTGACGAACAACACATCTCTTTCAATGACATTAAGAATGAATTCGTCGTATTACTACTTTGACCCAAGAGAGAAAAAAACAATTTCATTTTCTCCCGGGGATTGCTCATTTGTCGCTTCTGCACCTTCGGTTATTCCGTATTTCGGAGACGATACCCTTTTGTCAGGATACAAGTACTCATGGGTATTCTACATTGAAACTGTAAGTACACCTGGGAGAACCTATTATTCAAAAAGAAAAAGAAGAAATTAAACAAATAACCAAAATGAGGTAGTGTCATTTTATGAGTGATATGTTGTAGTTGTAGACGAACAAATGGAGGTACAGTTCGTGCATTTCATCGGATTTTGAAAAGGATAGCGTTTTTCTGACGAATCGACAAATTCTCTGGCGAAGGGTGTTGTTCCAGCGTTCCACATGAGAAGTTTCCCCGGATTCTTTTCCCACCATCTTGTGTTTGCCTGTATCAATAACCGCGGCGTATGCCTCCCAAAAATCGCTGAACGTTCGGCATTTTCGATATTCAGGCGGAATCAGTTCCCAAAACCGCCGACAAGATTGTTCGCTTCGGTCGCCGATGAAAAAAGAGACAATTTGACGTGTTCTGCGGCAAAGTGCTATCCAAACCCAGCGTTTAAAGTCTTTGCAATAGACAAAAGACCATAATTCATCCAGTTCGAGAACGTCTTTTTTCTTGGCCGGAAGCAACGTGGTCACGATGTCGGGAAGGGACTGCGCTTTTTTTTTATCCACCTCAGAGCCGTTTGGTGACTGATGCCAAAGGTTCTGGCAAGACCCCGTGACGAACTGCGTTCTTGGGCCGCCCTGACGACCATTTCTTTAAATTCCTCGCTTTTCCGAAGCGTTTGAAACACCCCGCCGAAGCCGCAAGCCTTGCATTTGTACTTCGGATTGCCTGATGCGTTCGACCCGTTTTTCACAATGTGTTCAGAGCCACATTTATGGCAGCATTTTACATCTAATACCATTTCATAAAGTTTGACGCAAAAATACCAAATCACCCCCAAAATGACACTACCCAAAATGAATATAATCAGGTACTTGCTATTTTTCCCCATTTGCGTAATTGCTTTGGGGATAATAAATTGAGCTTTTGGTCATTTGGTGCTTTGGTTTATGGGGTTAAGTACCTTTTGGCTAATCATAGTCCTTCTCTTTTTTGGTAGTTTGATTTGGGGACTTTTTAGAGCCTTGTCAGGAATGTTTGTAGCCTTAACATCTGCGATTTCTCCCAACAAAAACGTGAGTTTTTGGACAATCACAGTCCTTTCCGTACTGAATGGTTTCGGAATGATTTACAACGCATGGACTTTGGAAGATGATTATTCTGGTAAAATGATTTTTGCGGCAATCGTTTTCACGGTTTTAGTAATCGAACTAACATTAGCCTTGGTACTTGGTGCGACAATACCACTTGAACAAGAACAATAAAATGAATAGTACAGATAAAATAATAAAAATTGTCCTTGCGATACTTTTCATAGGCTGCCTGACTGATATGCCTTATGGCTATTTTCAACTTGTCAGATTTTTTGGAATGATAGGTTTCGGCATTCTCGCATATAACGCCAATGTAAAAAAGGACAACATTTTTTTCGTCATCTGGCTTGCATCGGCAATTCTTATCAACCCAATAGTCAAAATTTCATTAGGCAGGACTTTATGGAATGTAATTGATGTTATCTGGGCGATTATGCTTTTGGGTAGCCTATTCATGGAAAACAAGAAACAACCTGACAGAGATATATAAATGAAAAATGCCACGAACAAAGCACTCCCGACCATGCCGCCCAAGCCCGACCCGCAAAGCCCACGCAGGCGGCACGGGCGGGAGTGCTCACGTTCTTCGCAATCAAAAATAAAATCACAAGATAAAATCAAGAGTTATGCAAGGATTTATGAAAGTTGTTCTCATCGTTGTTGCCGTCATGATTGGCGGGGCAGTTTTGGCAGTCATGAAGGAAAGCCGAGGTGGTGGTGGATATGGTCCGCTTGGAGTTGTTATTGCTTTGGCTCTTTTTGCTGGTATCAGAGCCATTTGGAATTACGACTCAAAAAAGCCGGAAGAAAAGAATACTACCGACATTGACAAACTTGATAAGAACTAAACCCTATGTTCAAGGATTACTACGCAATTCTTGAAATTGGGAATGATGCTACTTCGGAAGAAATTAAATCTGCTTTCAAGAAGCAGGCATTAAATTGGCATCCAGATAGAAACCCTGGGGTAGATACAACTTCAAAGATGCAAGTCATCAATGAAGCAAAACTGATTTTGTTGGACACAGAGGCACGTAGGAAATATGACATTGAGTACAACAGGTATCAATTTGAAAAGAGAAAAAAAGAACAAGAAAAATATGAGAAAGAAGAAACCCGAAAAAATGAAAATCAAAAGTCAACCGATAATGAGGGACATCAATATGAAGAATTTGAAGACGTAGACTACCAAATTTACGATGAGGAACTTTACAAATGGATGAATAATGCCAAAAAACAATCCGTTGATTTAGCCAAAAAAACCATCGAAGATTTTAAAGGAATGGTCAAGGCTGGCACAAAAGCAGCCGCAAAGGAAGCGGTAAATGTCTTTGCAATTCAAATTGTTTTGGGGATAATAATTTCATTTTTCTTTTTGCTCTCACGAGCATGCAATAGTTAACATCATGAATAAATCTATTGTCGCATCAATTTTCTTTTTGCTTTTAGTCTTCACTTGTCAAAGTCAGGATACTTGGACAACCATAAAAATTGACGGGTTAGGAAGCATTGACTTACCCCCCAATATGGAAATTCAAGGCGGAGCGTATCGTGCAATAAACGATAAAATAAAAGAAATAAGGTAGTGTCATTTTGGGGGTGATTTGGTATTTTTGCGTCAAACTTTATGAAATGGTATTAGATGTAAAATGCTGCCATAAATGTGGCTCTGAACACATTGTGAAAAACGGGTCGAACGCATCAGGCAATCCGAAGTACAAATGCAAGGCTTGCGGCTTCGGCGGGGTGTTTCAAACGCTTCGGAAAAGCGAGGAATTTAAAGAAATGGTCGTCAGGGCGGCCCAAGAACGCAGTTCGTCACGGGGTCTTGCCAGAACCTTTGGCATCAGTCACCAAACGGCTCTGAGGTGGATAAAAAAAAAGCGCAGTCCCTTCCCGACATCGTGACCACGTTGCTTCCGGCCAAGAAAAAAGACGTTCTCGAACTGGATGAATTATGGTCTTTTGTCTATTGCAAAGACTTTAAACGCTGGGTTTGGATAGCACTTTGCCGCAGAACACGTCAAATTGTCTCTTTTTTCATCGGCGACCGAAGCGAACAATCTTGTCGGCGGTTTTGGGAACTGATTCCGCCTGAATATCGAAAATGCCGAACGTTCAGCGATTTTTGGGAGGCATACGCCGCGGTTATTGATACAGGCAAACACAAGATGGTGGGAAAAGAATCCGGGGAAACTTCTCATGTGGAACGCTGGAACAACACCCTTCGCCAGAGAATTTGTCGATTCGTCAGAAAAACGCTATCCTTTTCAAAATCCGATGAAATGCACGAACTGTACCTCCATTTGTTCGTCTACAACTACAACATATCACTCATAAAATGACACTACCCACGACGGCTCGCAAATTATGTTTGCGTTTCCTTTGGTAGGGCAAAACTTCTTTCAGAACTTCCCATTGGGAATCGGTCAACTCAGTAAACTGCGTTTGCATAATTTTTAAGTTTTGGTCAACTCAAAATTACGCACCGATTCCCATGTTTTTTAAAACAAATAATTTTTGAACATGGTCTAACGTCATCGTTCACTAAAAAATGTACCTTTGGCAGCGGTTGCCCGAATTTAATATCGGGCAGCCGCTGTTTGTTTTAATTCCATTGTTATGAAATATTTTCTCTTGTTCTTTTCTGCACTCGCCTTCTTGCTGACCTGCAAGAAAGAAAACGATTATAGCTGGCAAATAAAAGCTCTAAACGACTGCATAGCCTCGTCGGCAGCCAACAGCCCGAAATCACCCGGCGCGGAATATGCCCAGTTCAAGTTGAACGGCAGAAAAATTCTGTTCAGCGACGGCTACGACGGGTACCAGCAGTTCAACGACATTGCGCTGACATTCACAACCTCAGGGTCAGTTCTTAATCTTGGGGATAGCTCTAAGCAATACTTGCTAAAGATCGGATTCGACCAGCCTAATATAAACACAAACAATGAACCAATATTTAAAATATATTCGCCCTCTTCAGATCAGGTTTACATCGCTCTGCAAAAAAAGGAGAGTCTTACTGTTGTCGAGTTTATCGACAAGTATATCCAAGTAGGAGACCTAAAGTTAAAACAAAAGCATACTTGGGAAAGCAGCGACCCTGATTTAACTGATGGATTTGAAATAAATTACTGGTGTGTTTGTGATTGTAAAGAAATAATACCAGAAGGGGTAACGCTTGCTTTTCAAAGCACTAATACTGAGCAGGCCGGATATCTGCGCTGTACAAAATTAGATCGAGTTGATTTAGGGGAGACTGTTACTTACCATATCGAATTCGAAATGGCGTGTGACTTATATTTAGGGGGGACGGGTACCTACATTGGTAAATTAGAAGAAGGCAAAATGGCGGTAGATTTTGTCGTAGAGAAGTAATTATCCCCGCCCTTGTCAACAGATACCGGCACCCTTACCATTTGGGGTCAAAACGAAGTAAACTCATGCTCGTACAAGTACGAATTCTGGGGCACCTGGCTCAACAGCCAGAATTCGGTAATTGTCTATTCCGGCTGCACCCTGCACGGACAGGTGACCGAATCGGGCATTGATTATGTGAAAATCCAGTGGAGCAGCAATCAACCTCCTTACACCACTCCGAAGGTGATGGCTATTGTGAAAAACTTGTGTTACGACTACGATTTATCCTAAAAACCTTCGGCTTTTGGTCGTTCACCAACGCCACTAACCAGTGTTCGCCGCCTGCTTTGATTTCAACAATCTGCTTCATATCGCCCCGAACAAAAAAACCAGCATCTCGATTTTCAACCCTTTCAAAGTTGCCGCCGCCCCGGTTGAGCAGTACATGACCAAAACTTGCATCCAACTTTGAAAACTGGGGCATGAAGCCTATGTCATTGCCGCCCAACACGAGGTCGTTTCTCCCGTCTCCGTCCAAATCGCCGCACCATATAGCACAGACGCAGGAGAACTGAACTTCGCGTGGCAGAGGCACGAGCGTGAATTGACCCTGGCCGTCGTTGAGCGCCACCACTGCTTGAAAGTAGTTCCCCTCCATGACGATGCTTTTTTTCAACATTTCCGGCTCAAATAAATCTTGAATGGACTTTTTGGCATAGTCGGCGTGTTTGAGGCTCGACTTTTTGAGGCTGGGTATTTGCCCCGTCAGTTCCTTCTTCATCGCCACTGGCATATCCTTGCCATCAATTTGCCGGGTGAGTATTTTGTCAATGGTCCCGTTTTGGTCGAAGTCGCCGACCCAGATTTTTGCGGGAGATTGTTGGCTTCCCGTAAAATAAAAATTTTCTCCTCGGTTGCCGAGTATCAAGTCCATGTCGCCGTCGCCGTCCACGTCGTCGGCTTCAAGCGCATACCACCAGCCGGAATAGTTGTCTAAGTTGGATTGGACGGGGATGAGTTGTTTGTTTTTGATTTCAAAAATTTTTGGGTTGCGCCACTCTCCCACAATCACCAGCTCTGGAGTGGCATCGCCTAAAAGATTGACCAGTTTTGCGTCAGTCACCATGCCGAGGCGTGGGAAATCGGGCGCTGCGGTTTTTGAGGCATCGCGGAAATTTCCATTCCCGTCGTTTTCATATAAAAAATGTCGCGGTGGCACTCCATACTGCGCTGGCATGCTTCTGCTGCCCACAAACAGGTCAAGGTCGCCATCGCCATCAAAATCAAGCGGCACGGCTACTGCGGCATTGAAGCCATTGAGTGGCAGGGCGCGCTGCTGGTGGGTGAAATGCCCCTTGCCATCGTTGAGGTAAATGCGGCTCTGCATAAATCTCGAATTAAGCGGCTGGGCGTTGCCGCCCGAACCAACGAACAAATCCATGTCGCCATCGCCGTCGGCATCGAAAAACACCACGGCGGTATCCTCGAAAAGGGAGTCGGGGTCAAATGTGGCGCGGCTATGCCGGATGAATGCACCGTTGCCGGTTTGCAAGTAAAGTTGCCCGGGCTGGCCAGTGGCACCTCCTATGTAGATGTCGTCGCGCCCATCGCCGTTCACATCGGCAACGGCAGCGCGTGGTCCTTCTCTTGAAAGCATCCGGTAGCTCAATCCTTCTTGATAAAAATCTATAAAATCGTCTTCGCGATGCTTCTCTAAGCTGTGACTAATTTCTTGGAAAAATGCATTTTCTGGAAAAAAGTCGAAGGTATTGCCCGCCAAGTAGTTGGAGGATTTTTCCCAAGAGATAGAGAGCGTTGTGTCAATGGCAGGATTGAGGAGTACTGATTGGGTTCTGTCTGGCCAAACGACGACGACCGAGTCCACCGCTGTTTTTTGCCCGAGACCAAACACCATCTTGTAGTCCACAGACGATTGGAAGCCGCGAGAGGGTATGAGTTGAAAGTGCTGGATTTCTTTGCCAACATGGACGGAAACGGTGGAGCCAATAGCAAATGTGTTCTGTTCTTTGCCTTTTAATTCAATGGTCAGATGATGGGGCTTAAGTATTTCCTTCGAGCGGTTTTTATAGAGAAAAATGGGTTGGTTGACGTTGTTGATGATTAAGTCAAGGTCGCCGTCGTTGTCGAGGTCGCCATAAGCGGCACCGTTTGAAAAAGAGGGGGTGACGAAGCCCCATTTTTCGCCGAAGTCCTCAAATGTAAGGTCGCCGCGATTGCGAAAGGCTTTATTGAGAATGGGGACGGAGGGCATCCTGTTCAGTACTTCGTTGAGTTGCTCTTTTTTGCCAGTCAAGGCCATGCGCTGCACCACCTCGTCGGCAAAGAAATCAATGAAATCTTGGTCAATCACATCTTTGTAAATGCCATTGCAGACATAGATATCGCGCCAGCCGTCGCTGTCCATGTCGAACATAAGGGCGCCCCAGCTCCAATCGGTGGCGGCAACACCAGCATAGTAGGCTATTTCACTAAATGTTTTGTCCTTGTTATTGAGTTGCAGCGTGTTCTGCATATACTGATGATAGAAACCGCGCTCTTGTTTAAGTTGATAAATGTTATAGTTCTCAAACATCGTGGTCGTTTTGAGGCGGGTTTCATCTCCGGGCAACATTTCGGTGGTGAAAATATCGGGAAAGCCGTCATTGTTGATATCGGCCATGTCGGCCCCCATAGAAGCATGGCTGAGGTGCATCATCCAATTTTCTATTTCTTCCTTGAAGGTTCCATTCTTCTGGTTGATATAAAGATAGTCGCGCTCGTAAAAGTCGTTTGATACAAAGAGGTCGGGCCAATGGTCGCCATTGACATCACCGACCGTGATGCCAAGACCAAAGCCGATGAGGCTGCCGAAAATGCCCGCTTCTTTGGTGACGTTGACGAAGCCCCCTTTTGTCCCGCCAAGAGGGGGGATAGCGTCGTTGCGAAGCAGTTTGTCGCCGCCTCCTTTCAAGAAGTCTCTCACAGGCCAGTCTTCGGCGTAGAGTTCGCGGTTGTTGCTGTAGTTGAGCGTATTGACGGGCATGAAGCTGTTGTTGAGGATGTAACAGTCCAAATCGCCGTCGAGGTCGTAATCGAAAAAGGCTGCGTGGGTGGTGTAGCCGTCGTCGTTCAGTCCGTATTCGGCGGCTTTTTCGATGAATGTTGGAATGCCGTCTTTGTTGCCTTGATTGATAAAGAGTTCGTTTTCAGGTTTTTCCCCTTTTTCGTAGCCTGCATTGCAAACGTATATGTCGAGCAAGCCATCGGCGTTGATATCTACCATGACCACGCCAGTGCTCCAGAATTTGGAGCCGCCCACGCCTGCTTGTTCGGTCACGTCCTCAAACTGGAAGTTGCCTTTGTTCAGGTACAACTTGTTTTCGCCCATGTTAGAGGTGAGGAATATATCCGCCCACCCGTCGCCGTTGACATCACCGACGGCCACGCCACCGCCGTTGTAGAAATTGCGGTAATTGAAGATGTTGAAGTCTTCGGTGTTTTCGACTTTGTTGATGAACGTGATGCCTGATTTGTCGGAAGGGATTTTTTCAAAAAGTACAGGTGCCGATTTTTCAGTATTGCAGGCAAAAAGAAGGGCAAACAAGCTGGCTACTACGCAATAACGCATGGATTTGATGTTGCTTTTTGAAAAAATAACGCCAAATGTACGATTGATTCTAGCTAAACTGAAGTAAGGCTACCATATCTTTACAGAGCCAATTACCAAATTTAAATGTATATGAGCACAAGTTGTATTTGTCTTTTCAATCGAGGGTTGGCGCTGCTAGTTTGTTTGATGGTTATTTGCCCGGCGCTTTTTGGACAGACCCCATTCGACAGAACAGGGCAGGTGTTCCTTGTTTTGCAAGGCACTGAAGAGTTGGTAGAGTTTAGCGTGGATAACGCGCTCAAAACCACTATTATAGGAAAATTACCTGCTGGGGGGCTAAACGCACTCGGATTCAGAAAAACCGACAATTTTCTATACGGAATCAACCCTCAAAACAACCATCTTTATAGGGTTGGCAAAAATGCAGTTGCACAAGACTTGGGCTTGGTAGGGCTTGACAATACGCTATATTACTTGGCAGGCGATATTAGCCCTGACGGCAAGTTTTTGGCAAGTGTGGGGGTCAATTCGCAGGGCGTTGGGGTTCATTTGGCAAAAACAGATTTGGACGGTCTTGGCACTTCGTTCGTGCCCTTAAATGGCAACTGGAATTTGTCGGATATCGCCTTCGACCCCTACTCAGGAAATGTGTTTGGTTTCGACATCCTAAAACGTGCTGTTGTCACGATTAACTTTAACTCGGGTGCAATCAACGTCTTTATGCCAATAAATGGCCAGAACAATGTTTTCGGTCTTTACTTTGATGCATTTGGTGATTTATATGCCTATGGCAGCACTATTTACGGCGTTGTGGATGCCTTGTTTTCGATAAATAAAAACACGGGGATAGAAAAACTTCTTGCTACCGGCCCTCCCAATATAATTGCCGATGTAGCATCTTGTCCATTTTCTGTTGAGTTGAAAAATGCCGTCGAATCCACGACCATTTTGCCTTGCAGCGACGTGGTTTTTCGCTATACCATTGCCAACGGCAGCGGAGAGACGTTGTCAGGTGTAGGCTTTAAGCATCCCCTTCCAGATGGTTTTCACTTCGCCAATTTTTTGCAAAATCCATTCGGAGCTGCAATAGACACCCTAAGTGTTCCGGGCTCCATCATCATGGAGAATTTAACGTTGGCGCCGGGCGTGAAGAAGATTTCCATCAGAACAAGAACGGATGATATTCCGAAAGGAAAATATAGTAGCCAAGCGGTACTGAAGAACTTGCCCGCGCTATATGGGTTCAAATGCATTTCCGATGACCCTTTGACCGCAAGGTTTGGCGATTCCACATCCATACTCGTCAATCGTTTTGATGCTGACAGTCTTAATTTTGATTGGTTAATTTGTCACGGAGACACATTGATATTAGATGCCTCAGATTATGGGAACACTATACAATGGAACAATGGGGCTACCAGTTCAACCTTGTCGGTGCAGAAAGGCGGTCTGTACACAATAAAAGCGGGCAACGTTTGCGAGAGCGTTTTTGTTAGCCACAAAGTCACTTCGACTTCTTGTCCATTTACCATTCGGTTATGGCTTGAGTTTTTGCCAGACACGCTGTTCCCATGCGACGATGTGACATTGCGATTTGTTCTTGACAACGACTCTGGCGAACCACGATACAATGTCTCATTGGTGGACGTGCTTCCATCCGGCTTTTCTTTCAAAAAGATTTTGAGGAATTCAATGGGTGGGGATTTTAGGAAGGATTTGCCACCCAATGTGATACAGATGGAAGGTCTATCCCTTAAAGTTGGACGCGATACCCTTGATATCTTGGTAGAAATTGGGGATGTTAGTTCTGGCGACTATAAAAATCGGGCAAGCATTCACAACTTGCCTCAGTTGATGGGGCCTATTCGTTGGTCAGACGACCCCAGCACATTTTTGTTTGATAGTTCTTCCTTTCATCTCTTGGGGGTGTTCTCAGACACCTCGTTTTTTGCTGGTGCCATTTGTCAGGATGCAACAATTACACTAGATGCGAGCCATTTAGGCAAAAGATTTCTATGGGAAGATGGCTCAACTAAACCCAATTTCGTGGTAACTTCTCCCGGTGAATACCAATTGACTTTACTTGATGGATGCAAGGATGTTGAAATCCTTTGGCAAATTGAGAGAGGGCCACACATTGAAGTAGCGCCGACAAATCCCATATCTATACATCAGGGTGAGCAAATACACTTTAAGCCATTTATTTTCAACGAAAGCGATACACTCCTTGTAGCGTGGACAGACCCTTTTGGCAGCTCGCTTTCATGCTTGGATTGCCCGAACCCGGTTGCCATGCCTTTGCAAAGTACTGCCTATAAAATTCAAGTGTCCAATGAGATTTGTTCGGACACAGCCTTTATTGAAGTGAGGGTGGACAAAACAAGAAGAATTTATGCGCCCAACGTATTCTCTCCAGATGATGATGGCATCAACGATTTTTTCTATCTTCAAAGCCCCGATGAGGGCATTATCCGTTCCTTAACTATTTTTGACCGATGGGGTAATGCCCTTTTTTCCTCCACAAGTTGTGTGTTTAATGAGATGTCAGGCGGATGGGATGGTCGCGGAGGAGGAAAAATTATGCCGCCCGGGATTTACTTGTGGCTGGCAGAGATAGAGTTTCCTGATTCTGAAAGGAAAGTATATTCGGGCGATGTAATGCTTTACAGATAATTGACGTAAGCGCCAACAGCTCATTTGAAAAAAGGCCGCTTGCCCAACGAGGGGCAGGCGGCCTTTTTTCAATTTACGGAAAAAACATCTGTCCCCTTAATAGCCGGGATTCTGCTCAAGATTCGGATTGACCGCTAGTGCCTGCACTGGAATTGGGAACAAAAGGCGTTCGGGACCAGAAGCAGGTTTGGTGGTACCAAACGGCTGCAAGAACTTGCCAAATCGGATAAGGTCTTGTCGGCGCCAACCTTCCCAGTAAAACTCTCTTCCCCTCTCTGCGAGCAGTATATCCGCATCCAAACTCGCCAATGGAGTGGCATTCCTTTTAGTGCGAATCTGATTGACGATATCAAGTGCCGCACCAGCATTGCCGCTCCTCAAAAGCGCTTCGGCTTTCATCATCAAGACATCAGCGTAGCGGAAGAAGACATAGTCGTTGTTGGCGTTATCACCACCGGTGTAGTCAATGGGATATTTGATAACACGAATCCCGGTAATCTCGAGATTGTTGCCCGTCTCAACAAGGCTGACTTGTGGAGTGAAGGCCAAAGGGTTACCCCTGCGGTCTTGCAGAGCGTTACCGTTTTGGTCAACCTGCTGCCCAACGAGGAACCCAGCATTGATACCCGACACATTGGTCATGCCATCATAATCCGCTCTTCTGCGCCCATCGTTAGCTTCGAAGCTGTTGTAGAAGTCGCTAAGCGTAGCAAAACCATTCCAGCCTGATGGGTTCTGATTGTAATGCAAAGTGCAGAACCAACGAGAGCGCACATTGCCACTACTTACCCCGCCTTGATTTTCACCTGTCCAGATATTCTCAGTAGAAATCTGGTCATTGTTGGGCGCAAAATTGTCGAAGTAGTTGTTGGCAAGTGAGTATTTGCCGCTATTGATGATTTGGTCCGCAGCGTTGATTACCTCTTGCATATCGCCCGCTGGGAAAGTAGGCGATTGGCGATTGGCGAAGGTTCCTTTGTTTAGGAAAGCCTTCATCAAAAGTACGCGTGCCGCATCTTTGTTGGCTCGGTTAACGGGGCCATCAGGCAAGTTGTTGATAATGGCCTGACACTCACTAATAACCACGTCCAATGCCTCACTGCCTCTATAGACTCGTGCGGGTTGAAGCAGGTCTTCGCCCGGTTCACGATAAGGCACTTGTCCCCATCCATCGGCTGTGCAAAAAATAACGAAAGCGCGAAGGAAGCGAGCTTCGGCAGCTTGTTGAGAAGTGGGTGAAAATCTCAACAAGTCCGTGGCTCTGAATTGCGATTGAAGCAATTCGTTGAAGGTTGCCGATAAAAAGGCGTGTTCGGCAGTCCATGTATGGTTGTGAAGCACACGCCAGATACCATTGTCATCCCAGTCAGGCCCACGTGTTGGGCCGAGTGTTTCGTCGGTGGTGTGCTGTTGTGCAGCCCAGAAACGGGATTGGTCCATGAATGGGTTGCGAAGGCTATTATAGGTGGCGTTGAGCAAGGCGCCAGCATCGGCATTAGCCTTATCATAAGCATCGAACTGTTCTGGAGTCCAATCCTCTCTGAGTGTTTCTTTCAGGTCTGTGCAGCCGAAAACGCCCGCAAAGAGCATCAAGAGAAAGATTTGTTTAAATTTCATGATGCGATGATTTAAGTAGTTTAGAATGAAAAGTTTGCGCCAAGTATGAAGGTTCTGGCAGATGGGTACGGAATGTACTCAATACCAGTGGAAGGAAGGCCTTCAAGAATGTTGACGGTGTTGACCTCAGGGTCAAAACCTGTGTATTTGGTAATCACAAAAAGGTTTTGGCCTGTGACATAAAGCCTTGCATTGCGGAAGGCCCGGCCGATATTGCCCAAGCTGTACGCGATGGTGGCGTTAGCCAACTTCAAGTAATCTCCTTTCTCCAGATAGCGGTCAGATGCTTTAATCGCATTGGATGTGGCTTCTCTGTTGGCTCCTCCAAGCAAATTGGCATCTATGTTACGGCTTCCCAAGTTGCCAATTGGAATGACCGACATTTTCGTGTTGTTGAATATCTGGTGCCCCATTGCACCATTGAAATTCAAATTCATACTGAGCTTGCCGAAGGTAGCGCCAGTGTAGAAGCCCAACAAAACATTGGGATTGGCATCGCCCACAAAAGCAGGTGTCTCTTCGTCTCCGCCAACAAATCTGCTTTGGCCATCTTCCCCAATTCCGAGGTGTTGCCGCAGGTAGAACGCGTTGAGCGGTTGCCCATTGGCTAACCGTTGGCTGACAGCTCCCGTGCTACCTTGACCAAACAACTGTCCGTAAAGGATTTCCGCCCCGTCGTAATTCGTCAACTCATTCTTGAGAAAGGTGACATTGAACCCGGCTGTCCAAGAAACACGCTCTTTGTCCACCAACAATGCGTTGAGTGAAGCTTCTACACCCGAGTTGATGAGGTTGCCCGGCAAGTTTGTCCAATACTTCACAGCTGGGCCTGGCAATGAGGCATCCGCGATGAACAACAAGTCTTTGGTGTTGCGGTTGAAGTACTCCAACGTACCGTAGATTTTATAGTTCATAAAGGCAAAATCAACCCCAAAATTTGTTGTAGTGGTAGTTTCCCACTTGAGATTGGGATTTGCCAAGTTCTCCAGCTCCACAGTTGATTGGCCTCCAGAGTTACCAAATCCATATCTGCCTTGAGATGCTCCAGCCGGGAATTCTGAGTTGCCCGTTTGCCCCCAGCCAACGCGAAGTTTCAAATTGTCAAACACGCTGTTCTCCAGAAAACTTTCATTGTGTAAATTCCATGCAAGGGCAGCAGCTGGAAAATATCCGTATTTGTTGTTTTCACCAAACTTGCTAGAACCGTCAGCGCGCATGGTGGCAGTCAACAAGTATTTGTCGCTCAAATTAAAAATGCCTCGTACAAAAAAAGATTGCAGTTCTGCATCGGGATTGTGGTAGCTAAAGACATTTCTGTTGTTGGGCGACGAGTTTTGAAAAATGTTGGTATAGTCAAAAAAGTCTCCCGGCTCGCTGCCCGGCAAAAAGTCCCTTGCGGATATGCCAAAGCCTTTCTCCGTCCGTTTCTGATACTCATAGCCAGCCACTGCGTTCAAATTGAGCGACCTCCCCAAATTGGTATTGTAGCTCAGGCTATGGGTCAAAATTTGGTTGGTGTTTTTCACTTCGTTAAAGGAAGCCAGTCCCCGGCCCTCGATATCCTGGATATTTATCCAGCTGGAAATCTGTGTTCTCCTATCGCCTACCCCGTGGTTGACGCTATAAAAGAACCGGTAAGTCAATGCGTCGGTAATTTTAAACGACGGCGAAATACTGCCAATCAAGTCAACAGTATTCGACCTGTCTTTAAAAGCCTGAATCAATGCCACAGGATTGGTGAAGTTGCCGAAATCAGGAATGATGACTGGAGTGCCATCATTGTTGTAAAGCTTATGGGTAGGGTTCCATTGAAGGGCATTGCCGATAAGGCTGCCACGAAAACCTGCGTTGGTGGATACTGCCGGGCCATTCTCCCGTGTTTGGGATGCAATCAGGCCAATATCAAGCCCAAGTCTTTTGCTTTCCAAGAAGCTAAAGGAGCCTGAAAGATTGGCGCTTAGTCTCTTCAAATCGTTTTCCTTTATGATACCCCCTTGGTCGAAATAGTTCAAGCCAAAACGATATGAACCGCCAGTAGTGCCTCCGGTGACGGATACACCATGGTTTTGAACGAAACCTGTACGGGTAATCTCGTCGAATGCATCCACGTTGTCGCCAAAATCACCATCGGCCAAACCATAATTACGCAGTACGGCACGGTACTCATTGCCATCAAGCACATCATACTTTCTCAAAACAGAGCTGGCTCCCACAGAGGTGTTGAAATCAATGGTAGGAGTACCGCTTTTGCCTTTTTTGGTGGTGATGATAATCACGCCATTGGCCCCACGCGAACCATATATGGCAGTAGCGGAGGCATCTTTCAACACCTGAATAGATTCGATGTCGTTGGGGTTGAGGAAATTCAACGGGTTAGAGGGAGCAGTTGCACCCAAATCTCCTGCGTTGGTGCCGGGTTTGGTCGAGCTACCTGTGAGCTGAACACCATCCACGACCCACAGAGGCTCGTTGCCCGCACGAATAGAAGAATTGCCTCGAATGCGAACTGTTGCTGCGCTACCTGGTTGGCCACTGTTGCTCAGCACCTGAACACCAGCCGCCTTACCTTGTATCAATTGGTCAGGCGCGGCAAAAATCCCTTGGTTGAAATCCTTTTCGCCAACTGAGACCACCGAACCAGTAAGGTCGGACTTCCTTACCGCCCCATACCCTATCACCACCACTTCGTCCAACACGCTTCCCGGTCTCATGGCGATATCAACCGTGTTGGAAGCCCCAATTTCCACCACTTCCTCTTTGTAGCCGGTATAGGCGAATCGCAGCTGCGTGCTGCCATCAGGAACACCGACGGAATAATTGCCGTCAATGTCAGTGACGGCTCCTCGAGTCGTGCCGACCACAGAAACGGTAGCGCCTATGAGTGGCTCGCCGTTCTCGGCATCGGTGACTTTGCCCGTCACGGTGCGCTGTGCCAGTGCGGCATTGCCCAACAGCAGAAAAACAGCTGCCAGCAATCCGCCCCTAGTAAAGGTGTGCAAAAAATTCATACGAAATTGAGTTTAGTTTAGTGAAAAGTATGTGTCACTTGAGGTGAAAATCCTTCGCTGTGTCTAGGCAATATGCCAAGACGCGGATTAAAACTGCCAGCTAAGCGTGCTGCGAAACAGGATTTTATTCGGAAAGGCGAAGGCTCGTAAAGGGAAGGGTAGCAGGTGTGTGGTGCACCTTCAAGGCGGGGCTAAGGTAGTGATACGTTCGTCATACTCACAATGCCTTTTTTTAAATTTTTTATTTTTCCAAAAAATCCAAATTAGATTGTCCTTAGAAAAGGCTTAGATTGTCCTTAGAAAGCCCCCGACCCTCTCACAACAGCCTTGTCTTCATTTCTCCTTTTGAAATAAAATTTTTCTTTGCCCAAACTTTACTTTTGCCCCTCAACGCTCGAAAAAATGCCCATCTCGCCTTTCTCCACCCGCCGCCTCCCTGCCGAATGGGAGCCGCAAAGCGCCGTCCAACTCACCTTCCCTCATGCCAACACCGACTGGGCCGATGTGCTCGACGAGGTGTTGCCGTGTTTCGTAAACATCGCCGAGACCATCAGCCACTTTCAAAAAGTGCTCATAGTCTGTGAAAGCATGGCATCCACGAAAAGGCTTTTGAAAAATGCCGTTCAAGAAAATTTGCTCCTCGTCGAATGCGACTCCAACGACACTTGGGCGCGCGACCACGGCGGTATCACCGTTTTTGAAAATGGGAAACCCCTCGTGCTGGATTTCGTCTTCAACGGCTGGGGACTGAAATTTGCGGCAGACAAGGACAACCTAATTACCCGACACCTTCATAACAATGGTGTTTTCAATGCCTACATCCAACACGGCGGCATCGTGCTCGAAGGCGGCGGCATCGAAAGCGACGGGCGGGGCACCCTCCTCACCACCGCCGAATGTATGCTCTCGCCCAACCGAAACCCCCACCTCTCGAAAAGCCAGATTGAAGCCCAACTCAAAGACCTGTTTGGCCTCGCTCGCGTGCTTTGGCTCCATCACGGCTACCTTGCCGGCGACGACACGGACTCGCACGTTGACACCCTTGCCCGCTTTTGCACTCCCGACACGATTGCATACATCAAATGCCCCGACCCTGAGGACGAGCATTTTGAGGAACTACAAAAAATGGAAGCCGAACTCCAAACCTTCCGAAAAACCGACGGCTCCCCCTACCGCCTCGTCGCGCTCCCTTGGCCCGATGCCTGCTATGACGAGCAGGGGCAACGCTTGCCAGCCACCTATGCCAATTTCCTGCTCATCAATGGTGCCGTGCTTGTGCCTACATACCGCGTCGCTCAAGACGCAGAAGCCTTGGAAGTCCTGAAAACGGTTTTCCCCGCTCACCAAATCATCGGGATTGATTGCCGCCCCCTAATTTTGCAACATGGCTCGCTGCATTGTGTCACCATGCAATACCCTGCGGGAGTGGTTTGAAACTCTTTTGCGCACCCTCGCAGGTTTCGCAAACGTTCGCATTCTTAACTCATCATTCATCGTCCCATGAAAATAGGCCTCGTCCAGCAATCCTGCACCGAAGACAAAAAATCGAACATCGAAAAATCCCTGCGCGGCATCGCCGAATGCGCCGCCAAAGGGGCCGAACTCGTCGTGCTGCAAGAGCTTCACTGCGGCATCTATTTCTGTCAGGCCGAAGACACTCGAATGTTCGACCTCGCCGAGCCGATACCCGGCACCGACACGGAGGTTTTTTCCGCCGCCGCCAAAAAACACAGCGTGGTGCTCGTCACCTCCCTTTTTGAAAAACGCGCCCCCGGCATCTATCACAACACCGCCGTCGTGTTTGAAAAAGACGGCTCTCTCGCGGGCAAATACCGTAAAATGCACATTCCCGACGACCCGGCCTACTACGAAAAATTCTACTTCACTCCCGGCGACTTAGGCTTCGCCCCCATCCAAACCTCCGCCGGCAAACTCGGCCTGCTCGTCTGCTGGGACCAATGGTACCCCGAAGCCGCCCGCCTCATGGCGCTGGCCGGAGCGGAAATGTTGATTTACCCCACCGCCATCGGATGGGAAAGCAGCGACCCGCAGCCTGAAAAAGAGCGCCAACACGGCGCATGGTTCACCATCCAGCGCGGCCATGCCGTAGCAAACGGCCTGCCCGTCATCACCGTCAACAGGGTTGGCCACGAACCCGACTGGACGGGCGTGACCGGCGGCATACAGTTCTGGGGGCAAAGCTTTGTGGCCGGGCCGCAAGGTGAAATCCTCCACCTTTCGAGCGCCGACCAAGAGGAAAACGTCGTGGTGGAAATTGACAAACAACGCACCGAGGACGTGCGCCGCATCTGGCCTTTTTTCCGCGACCGCAGGATTGATGCTTATGGCGACTTGACGAAGCGGTATATTGACTAAACACGCCTAAGAAACAACTTATGCTTTTGACGGCCCCCATGCTTTGCCGGGTAGCGGACCGCAGCTTATCTAAGCCGGGTTTTATCCCCCCCAAGCCTACCTTCCGGGTTAAAACTCATCCCTTTCTTGCCCGTTTCTTCTTCTCCCGGCTGAAGCTCGGGGGATATCCAAATCGTAAACTTTTGTGTTGTGCGTCATAAAGTTTCGCCCTTAGAATAACTTTTTGATAGCAAGATTCACATCCCCCACCCTGCTGGCCGCCATTCTTCTCCGCCGATTGGAGGAGAGGAATGACAGCTTGGGTCTGGAAATGCCGTAGAAAGCCCTATTTTTGCGCAACCATCTACTGATATTTCAAATAGGCACCGAAATGAACCAGAAAGGCCACATAGAGGAAGATATCCCATTGGAAGACTTGCAAGGACGCGCTCCCCTGCCCGAAATCTCGGATACGGACAATGGCGAGGACATACCTGCTGTTGAAGATTTGTATGAACGCCACGAGATTGTGGCCGACCCTAAGCAAGGAGTCATCAGACTTGACAAGTTTCTGAACGACCGACTTTCCAACCGCTCCCGCAACAAGGTGCAAAACGCGATTCGGGCTGGCTCCGTGAAAGTGAACGACCGCGAGGTAAAGCCCAATTACAAAGTAAAGCCCGGCAACGTCATCACCATCGTGTTGCCCAAAGCGTTGGAAGAGGTGTATGACATCAACCCACAAAACATCCCGCTGCAAATAGTGTACGAAGACGAGGACGTGTTGGTCATCAACAAGCCTTTTGGTTTGGCAGTGCATCCCGGCGTGGGCATACCCAATGGCACGCTGGTGAACGCCGTCGCCTGGCATTTGCAAGCACAAATGAAAGAATTGCCCGTCAAAGAAGGCAACGAACCCGACCGTGCAGGCATCGTGCACCGCATTGACAAGGACACAACTGGCCTGATGGTGGTGGCCAAAAACGATTTGGCCATGACCCATCTTGCCGCCCAATTCTACTACCACACTATCGAGCGTCGCTACTGGGCTTTGGTGTGGGGCGACATGGAGAGAGATAGTGGCACTATTGAAGGAAACATCGGGCGCAACCCAAACGACCGCCGATTGTTCATGGTTTTCCCAGAAGGCGAAGACGGCAAATGGGCCAAAACACACTGGCGCGTGCTCGAGCGATTCTATTACGTCACGCTCATCGAGTGTCAGTTGGAAACGGGCCGCACTCACCAGATTCGCGTTCACATGAAATCCATCGGACACACGCTTTTCGGCGACCCTCGATACGGTGGCAACCAAATTTTGAAAGGCACCCTCTATTCAAAGTACAAGCAGTTTGTTGAAAACCAGCTTGCCATGCTGCCACGCCAGGCACTTCACGCCAAAGTGCTCGGCTTCACGCACCCACGAACAGGCGAACACATTCGCTTCGAATCCGAACTGCCAGAGGACATGCAAACGGTGATTGACAGATGGCGGGTCTATGTGAACGCCCGAAAGGAGTCCTTGTAACAACTACGAACAATGGAAGAATCCCATCCTTACATAAAAAACGAGTTTCTGGCGGGCTTGCTCCGCCCCAAACGCATTCTCTTCATCGTCAATCCCAAAGCGGGCACCCATTTGCACAAACATATCCGCGAAAGTGTGAACAAGCACCTCAATCACCGGAAGTTTGAATATGGTTTTCGCTTCACCGAAAGGTCGGAACACGCAAAAGAAATAACGAAAGAAGGCATCGCCGAAGGCTACGAAATCATCGTGGCAGTGGGAGGCGATGGCTCCATCAACGAAGTGGCATCGGCGCTCTTGGGCACCGACGTGGTGTTGGGCATCGTGCCGGCAGGCTCTGGCAATGGCCTTGCCATGCACTTGGGCTATGGCCGCGACATTGATGAGGCTGTAAGAAAAATAAACACCGCAGAGGAACACCTCATTGACATCGGCCTGATGAACGGTCATCCTTTCATCAACATCGCAGGCATCGGTTTCGACGGATTGGTGAGCAACATGATGAAGGGCAGCAATTGGCGAGGCTTCTTGCCCTATTTTTTAAAATCGGTGGAAGCAGGCTTGAAATACACCCCCAGAGAATGTCGCATCGAGCTAGAAGACCGGGTGCTGACAGAAAAGTGCTTCATCATTTCCATTGCCAACGGCCCCATGTGGGGCTATCATTTCCAAATCGCCCCCGACGCTCGCCTCGATGATGGTTTTTTTGAAGTGGTCATCCTCAAAGAAGCGCCCAAATGGCAGTATTTCGCCGCCGTTCCCTCCACTTTGAACGGAAAAATATACGATGCGGCATTTGTCGAGCATTTTACCACAAAGCGGGTCAAAATTTCCGCACCGGGCAAAAACCACGTTCACCTCGACGGCGAAGGACTGGTGCTCGAAGGCGACTTGGAATTTGAAATAAAACCAAAGGCACTAAAAATCTTGGTGCCGAAACAAAAGATTGATTCATAAACAGCCTCTAAGGCAAGGGCAGCGCCCCGAAACCTATTCTGGGGCGCTGCCCCTCGCCATACACCTAATATCAACACTCATTCACATCGAACAATGAGCAAAAAAAACACCCTCGGCGGCCTTGTTTTTTCCACCGACCCGCATTTCAAGCCTGAGCAGGACGACTACGAGCCGGACACTTCGTTGCCACCCGACAAGCAAGTCCTCCGTATCTGGCTCGAACGCGGCAAAGGCGGCAAAGAAGCCACCGTCGTCAAAGGCTTCATCGGCCCCAGCGGACAGCTGGAAGAATTGGCGAAACTGCTGAAAAACAAATGCGCAGCCGGAGGCAATGCCAAAGACAGCGTTATCATCATACAAGGCGACCACCGCGACAAAGTGCTACAATTGCTGACAGAACAGGGGTTCAAGAATGTGAAGAAAGCAGGGGGGTAAAATTTTTTCACTCGCGATATACGACCTCCCGCTCATGGCTCGTATTACACCTTCAACAACCCAACTTTTCAACTCTAAGCCCTACCACTCCTGCTCAGCACCAGCCTGATTTTGAAGTGTTTTTCAAAAAAATACATCGTGAATAAATACTTTCTCTCCCTCCTGCTCTCACCCTTCATGCTCGCCTGCACCCCCAAGGCAGCGCCCACCATTCGCCCCAACCAAACCGCCAGACCACCCGCCCAACGGCCCGCCCAAAACACACCGATAGATACCATTCGATGGGCTGCCCCAGCCACCCCCAAACCACCCATCGGCACTCAACCCACCCAACCGACGCGCCCCCCCTCAAGCGGACTTGGCGACACCTATACCATAGGCCTTTTGATGCCCTTCCTGACCAACCAAGCAAGCGCCAACACAGTGCCAGACAGAAGCCGCCTCGCGCTACAGTTCTACGCAGGCGCCAAAATCGCCTTGCAGGAAATATCCGAAACAGAGCAAATCAACCTCATCGTGGATGTGTACGACACACAGAGCAACGATGCCGATTTCCTTCAAGTGATGAACACCCCGCGCTTGCAAAAAGCCGACGTGTTCATCGGGCCAGTGCGCAACTCGCACGTGGAGGCTTTTGCGAATTGGACCAAACGCAATCGAAAAATCCTCGTCTCCCCAGAAACACCCACCTCCGAACTGACCACCCAGAACCCCGACTTCATCCAAACCAACCCTTCCTTGCGGGCACATTGCGAAGCCATCACGCAGTATGTGCTCAACAGCCACCGCGCCGATGCCGTCACACTCGTCTGCAAAGAAAAAGAGGCCGACCGCCTGCCCTATTTTCATCAGGCAAATAGAAGCGGCACACTTTTCACCGAACTTATGGTGCCAGATGCAGCCCTGAATTTCGACAAAGTTGATTTGAAAAAACACTTAAAGCCAGGCCGCACCTCGGTATTCATACTGCCCACTTGGGCGAGCCAAGATTTCGTGATGGCCTTTTTGCGAAAATTGAAAGACGTGAAAGGCAGCGCCAAAGTGGAAGTGTACGGTATGCCGCAATGGAAAAACTACGATGGCATTGACCCCGAATATCTGGCGAGCATGAACGTCCATATCAGTTCGGCCTCTTACCTCGACTACTCGCTGCCACAAATCAAGACATTTCAGCAAAAATTTTATGAGGCCACCGGCACCCTCCCCGACGAGGAGGCGTTCAACGGCTACGACGTGACGCTGTTCACGGGCAAAATGCTGCGCCGATACGGCCTTTCGTTCCCGGAAAAACTTCACTACGAGACCTTCAGAGGATTGCGCAGCGATTTCCGGTTTTCAAGGATATTCGTTTCAGGCAATGTGGACGACGGGCGCAACCAACCCGACTATCAGGAAAACACCTTTGTCCACATCTTGAAGTTCGGAACATTCGGATTCGCACCAGCGGAATAAATCTGTCGGTTTGCCCCCTGCGACCAACAACTCATGCGAAAAATGAACCCTACCCGCGAACAAAAGCTCCGCGCCGTCATCCGACAGTCGCAACCCGACCTGACGGTGATGCTGGAGAACATTTTCGACCCGCTGAACATCTCGGCGGTGCTGCGCTCCTGCGACGCAGTGGGGGTGCGCGAGGTGTTCGTGATTTACACCAAAAAATACTTGGACAAACGCGGGCTTGTGTTGGGCAAGCGCACCTCGGGCGGCACGTTCAAATGGCTCGACGTGTACTTCTTTGAAGACATGGAGGAATGTTTCAAACGTGTGAAAGAACGATACGGGCGAATTTTGGCAACTTTGCCGCCCGGAGAAGGTGTGCCATCGTTGTACGCACACGACCTCGCCCAGCCCACCGCGCTGCTCTTCGGCAACGAGGATGAGGGAATTAGTGCCGAAGCGCTGGCATTGGCGGATGGCAGTTTCACCGTTCCGCAATCGGGCTTTGCCGAAAGTCTGAACATCTCGGTGGCCTGCGCCGTCACCTTGTTCGAGGCAAAGCGGCAAAGGGCTGAAAAAGGTTTTTACGACGACAACCCGCGCCTCACACCGGTGCAGCAAGAGCAGCTTTTTGAGCGTTGGACCTCCATGTTAAAAAGCGATAAAGACCACCAAAAACCCTTGATAGTCAGCAAGGACAGCGAACCGCTACTGCCTGTTTACATCCGGCGGAAAGACGAAGTGCCGAGGTCGAAGATTCAGATAATGCCATTGACGAAATTTGAACTATAAGATAACGATTTTTATATGACTTGGACGAAAGAACAAGACATCATTACATTTTACCTATACCGACCAGGTATAAAAATAAGTTCTGCGAAGGCAGAAGAGATTCGTAAGACAATGCAAATTGAGAAAAAAACTTCTCTTCGACGAAGAATTGATAACTTCAAGTATCTTGATGGTATAGGTACTCAAAGCCACTTTGTCCAAATGACAAAAGAAGTGTTCGATGAACACAAAAATTTAAGCTTAGAAGAACTAGAACAACTCGCCTCCAAAATTCTTTCAGACCACTCCCGCCGTTGAGATTTTTGAAATGAACATTTCCATCGTCATCCCGCTCAAAAACGAAGTCGAGAGCCTGCCCGAACTCGAAGCATGGATTCGCCGCGTGTGCGACACCAACAATCTTTCCTACGAAATCATCATGGTGGACGACGGCAGCACCGACGGCTCGTGGAAGGTGATTGAAGCATTGCAGGCCAGCAAACCTTGTGTGCGCGGCATCAAATTCCGCCGCAACTACGGCAAGTCCGCCGCACTGCACACTGGCTTCCAAGCCACGCGGGGGGAAGTCGTCATCACGATGGATGCCGACTTGCAGGACAGCCCCGACGAGATTCCCGAACTATACCGAATGATAAAAGAAGAAGGATACGACCTCGTATCAGGCTGGAAAAAAAAGCGTTACGACCCGCTCAGCAAGACACTCCCGACCAAACTTTTCAACGCCGCGACGCGCTGGATGAGCGGCATCCGCCTCCACGACTTCAACTGCGGCCTCAAGGCATATCGCGGCGACGTGGTGAAAGCCATCGAAGTCTATGGCGAGATGCATCGCTACATCCCGGTGCTGGCCAAATGGGCGGGATTCACGAAAATCGGCGAAAAAGTGGTCGAGCACCGCGCCCGAAAATTTGGCCACACCAAATTCGGCGGCTGGGAACGCTTCATCAATGGCCCGCTCGATTTGATGAGCATCTCCTTCGTGGGCAAATTTGGCAAACGCCCCATGCACTTTTTCGGCACGCTGGGCTTACTCTCATTTTTTATCGGTTTCGCCATTTTGGCTTACCTGAGCATCGCCAAGACAATTTTCAAGGAATATGGCATTGCCGACAGGCCATTGTTCTATTTCGGCATTTTGGCGCTCATCATTGGCAGCCAACTTTTTCTCACGGGCTTCGTGGGGGAGATGATAAACCGCAATTCGGCCACTCGAAACAACTACCTAATCGAAAAGGAAATCTGACCCGCGCTTTCAAAGGCCCACCAAATCCGCAGGGGTGTCCACCCCCCTCGTCTCCAATTCTGTAATACCGACCGCAATGCGCATCCCATGCTCAAGCCAACGCAACTGCTCCAGCGATTCAGCGCGTTCGAGGGGCGTAGGCGCAAGGCGAGCAAGACGCAACAATGTGGCGCGACGAAACCCGTACAATCCGATGTGTTTGTAAAAAACATGATGCTCCAGCCAATCCAGTCCCTCCACACCGCGCAAAAATGGGATGGGATGACGGCTGAAATAGAGCGCGCCTCTTTTTTCGGAAAAAACTACCTTCACCACATTCGGATTGAGCAACGCATCCTGCGTCTCTATCTTTTTTGCCAACGTCGCAATCGGGAAACGGGCGCTTGACGCAAGCGTGTCAGCAAGCAAATCAATTTGTTCCGGCTGGATGAAAGGCTCATCGCCCTGCACATTGAGCACCCACCGAGCCTGCGGAAAATGGCCAGCCACTTCAGCGCAGCGGTCGGTGCCACTCGGATGAGCAGCGCGAGTCATCATCACCTCGCCGCCAAACGAACGAACATGCTCGAAAATGCGCTCGTCGTCAGTAGCGACAACGGCCTTGTCCACACGCCCACAGCGGACGACCTGCTCATACACACGTTGAATCATGGTCTTGCCGCCAATGTCGGCGAGCGGTTTTCCGGGGAAACGAGTAGAGGCCCAGCGGGCCGGGATAACAGCAAGTAGCATTGGGCAGATTGATGTATATTTGCGCAAAGAAGGAACAAAAAAACCTGTTTACTATGAGCCGACTACCCCTTTTTTTACTTTGCCTATTTTGGTTGCCAAACATGGCCCCTGCGCAGAACGGCGAATCAAAAGAACCCGTTCCGCTGCTTACCCCACAAGACTCACTTTTCCTCCTCATCGAGAACGGCAAAAAGTTCATCCAGCATCCGGTCAAGGTCAAGCAGACACTCTACGCCATCTCGAAGTATTACAGCCTGACCATGGAGGAGCTGTACGCCAACAATCCATCGCTAAGCACCAACCCTACCCTATCGGCTGGGACGAGGCTCAAAATCCCGATACCCAACATGGCCATCAAACGATACAAAAACGCAAAGTTCGTGGCCAGCAAAAACGCACCTATTTACTATGTGGTGCAGGAGGGCGACAATCTGTACGGCATCTGCAAACGCAACTTTAATATGCCAGTGGACAGCATCGTGAAGCGCAACAACCTGAAAGGAAGCAGCATCCGCCCCGGCCAGACGCTATTGGTCGCTTGGCTCGGCACCGAAGGCGTGTTGCCCGAATGGCGCCCGGTCCGCCAGCACACCAAGTCTTCCGCATTAAAAGAAAAATACGATTTGGAAAAAACGAAGCGCAAGGAAGTCGCCTCACAAGGAGTCTGTTTCTGGCAAAAAGACAGCAAAGAAAAAGGCGACCTCTACGCCCTGCACCGCGAGGCCGCTATTGGCTCCCCCATTTGCGTCATCAACCCCATGGGCGAACGCTCCGTGTACGCCAAAGTGATTGGCCGCATCCCCAATGGATATGAGCGCAACATCGAAGTGGTGCTCTCGCCCGAAGCCGCTCGCAACATCGGCGCACTCGACCCCAAGTTCTTCGTAAAAGTAAAGTTTCTGAAATGACTACTTTTGCGGCGATTTACCGAATCACTTCATTAGAAATGCAAAAACTACTCTTTACGACGCTCCTGCTCAGCCTTATCTGCGCTGCTGCCTGCAAACGCGACTCAAAATCAAACGATACGCCCAATGCGCCTCTGACCGCCAATCCTGACCTGTTGGGTGGCGACTGGATAGCGATTGACTTTTGTTCACGCGCCCACCAATACGGCTCCGTGTTGGAAGCCATGAACAACGCGCACATTCCTTATGCTTATGCCATCACCTTCAACCCCGGCGAACCAGACAGCGTGACCTGCTACAATGGATTCGAGTCTTGGAAATTGCAAGTGAAATACCTCGCCGACACCCTCGAACTTGTCGGCGCACGCCCAGGCAAATCCGTCTTCTTGGTCTATGACTCTCAACACGACAAAGACCTCACCATGTTCGATGCCACCACCGGACAAGTCAACCTCGACAAATTCATCAAATCGAAGGCTGGAGCCAAGGATGGCTACGCTTCATTCCAAGTGGCACTCAACCACAATGTTTTCGGAGGTCTTTTCACACTGCAAGGCAAAGGCGCTACGGGCGACATCCAATTCACACCAGGTGGTTTCATTCAAGGCCTTAAAGATTATGACCGCTATGAGATTTGTGCCGGCGGAGACTGCTTCGTGGCAGGTCAGGATATTGACGTGGTGACGCTTTCCAATTCAAAAGTGGCAAATTCGGCCAAGTTCTTTGGCTACCGCTACAGCGCCCAAAACGACACGCTTGCCATCTTCAACCTTGTGAATACCAATCCAGAAGAAAAGGATGCTCACAAAATAGGCTCCAAGGCTTACACCCTGACAAGAAAGAAAAAAGAAAGCTAAAACCCGCTCACATATTCCACTATGGCATCCGCGCTAAAAAATCTCTCTGCTTACGACGACGGCTCCTTGCCCGCAGCCGACGAAATGCTCTTCGGCATCGTGGTGGCGGACTGGAACCCCCGCATCACCCATGCGCTTTATGAGGGGTGCTACGACACCCTGCTCAAGCACGGCGCAAAAGCAGACAACATACATACCATGCAGGTGCCGGGCTCCTTCGAACTTCCAGCAGGAGCGCGATTGTTGGTCGCCAAACACAATGTGGATGCGGTGATTTGCTTAGGTTGTGTCATCAAGGGCGAAACAAGCCACAACGAGTATATCAACCACGCCGTCGCAAACGGCTTGGTCAATCTTAGCATCGCTACGGGCCGTCCCTACATTTTCGGATTGCTCACCACCGACAACGAGCAGCAGGCACTCGACCGCGCAGGTGGCCAGCATGGGAACAAAGGAGTGGAAGCCGCAGTGACCGCCATTCGCATGGCGGCGCTCAAGCGGGACGACAAGGAAGGCAAGCGGAAAATCGGTTTTTAGAAATGAAACTTACTTCCATACACTGCGGCTTCTTAAAACTGGACGGCGGGGCCATGTTCGGCATCGTGCCCCGGCGCTTGTGGGAAAAACTAAACCCACCCGACGAACATAACCTCTGCACTTGGGCCATGAGGGCTTTGCTAGTGCAAACAGCCGACCGCAACATCCTGATTGACACAGGCATAGGCAATAAGCAGGACGACAAGTTTCGCTCACATTTCGAGCCACGCGACGAAGCGGCCATGTTTGCCTCCGTCGCGGCAGCAGGGCTAAGCCGCCACGACATTACCGATGTGTTTCTCACGCATTTGCATTTCGACCATTGCGGTGGCGCATTGTGGAAAAATGAAACCACGGGGGAGGTCGAAGTGTCGTTTCCCAACGCCACTTATTGGTCCAATCAGCGCCACTTCGATTGGGCGATGCAGCCCAATGCACGCGAGAAGGCTTCTTTTTTGAAGGAAAATTTTCTTCCGCTGCACGAACAAGGGAAACTTCGGTTCTTGGAAGTGAAAGAAGAAGTTGAGTTCGACAGGGGGTTCCGTGTCCGCTTTTACAATGGCCATACGGAAGCCATGATGGCACCACTGCTGCGCACCGAAAGTGGCACCGTGCTCTACTGCGCCGATGCCATGCCATCTCGGTGGCACATCGGCATGCCTTACGTCATGGCCTACGATGTGCGCCCATTGGTCACGTTGGAAGAAAAAGCCCGCATATTGGCCGATGCGGCGCAGCACAGGCACCTGTTGTTTTTCGAGCACGACCCTACTATGGAGTGTGGCACCGTCCACCGCGATGAATCTGGCAGAATCGTGCTCGAAAAAGCGGGGCGGTTATCAGATTTTCTTCAATAGACTTGTTGCGGTGGAGGGCTTTGATTGAAGGGGATTGTCATTTTTTCGACTGGCAAGGCAAATTTTGCAGTCGAAATCGGGCATATTCGGCAAAAAATTTAACGAAGCCAGTCGGAAAAAGGGCTTTCCCTTCGCCGAAGGCCTCCACCGCAACAAGTCAATAGCCCCCGCCCCACCCCTACTTCACTTCATAGAACACGAAAGAGGCCCGTTCTGGCATCACGGCAGCCGCGTCGTCGCTCTCCGCCACCACATAATAGTGCTTCGCCAAATCAGCCGAGACGGTCGCCGTGAAAATGCCGTCGTCCGCCTTTGCGTCGCCGTGGGTGCCATCGTCGTACATTTCCACGCGGGCAAAGGCAAACATCTTGTGTGGGCGGTGCATGAGCCAGCCTTTTTCGGCACCCGTGAATTGCGCCGTCACTTTCACTTTATCGCCTTCTTTGGTGTGTTTCACTTCGCCGATGACGGGTTGGGTGCGATTGAGCAGCGGCAATTGGTTGAGCCATTGAGTGCGTTTGTCGAGCAGTTGGCGCAGACCGATGACGTTGTCAGGGCCGCTTTTCATCGTTTTGTCCAAAGAATTTTGGAAGTCTGCGTAAGAGTAAAGTTTGAGCGAGTCGGCCTTCACCCACGGGTCTATTTCCTTCATCATTTCCTGAGAGCGGGTGAGCCATTTGCCGCTGGTCAGCCAATCTTTCATAATGGTGCGGTAGTGAGCAAGATAGATTTTTTGATAGAGCGGATTGCGCAACAGTTTGTAGATGAGTGGCCGGCGCGTGTTGTTGATTTCTGCCAACGGGTGGTATTTGACCAGTTCCTCGTCTTTCATTTCCTCAAAAGAAAAATTGCGGCGCCAGCCGCCAAACGCCATGTTGAGGTCCCATATCAGCGGATGGCATACCCCCGTCGTGTCTGCCCACAGATAATAATTGTGCGAAAGCGAGCCGTTGTAACTGTCGAGATTGACGGTGGAGTTGTTGAGCGCAAGCATCCACAGAGTCTGGTCCACATTGAGCACCGTTTCTATTTTCTCGGGATTTTTATTCAACACCCGAATGAGATTGAGCAGGGGCTTCCAAGCGCCGGGGTCGTCCACCTCGTAGAATGCGTCGTAGCAACCGATGTTGTCGTTCAGATAGACGAGGGAGGCGTTTTCGCCTTTGGGGCAACCACTTTGGCTGCGCACTCGTTGCCAGTTGTCAGGGTCGCATTTGATGAGAAAACCCTCACTGGTGCCAAAATGCTTTTCCAGAAATTTGGAGTCGATGGATTCCGTGTTGACGTAGAGGCCGTAGAATTTGTTGTTGACATACATCTTGGTAAAGTTGCACTGAGGAGCAGGCATATAGTCGCGAATAATTTCGTAGGCCAGTGGGTCGCGGATAAAACTGGGGTCGAGAAAGGCGTTGGACAGCTTGACGCTGGTGTGGCCGCCCGGCAGTTTCTGGGTTTTTATCTTGTAGTCAAGTTTGATGTTGAAGGGCAACTTCTTGTAGGTTTCGTTGCGGGTGCGGTGGTAGGAACTGTTGCCCTTGAATCGGATGCCAGTGCTATCGAATCGGATACCGTTTATCGAAGCTATGCCGGTAAGTCGAGCGTCAGGGTTTTTACGTTTGATGGAGTCGAGTTTAAAGTCCCAGTCTGGGTAAGGCAATTCGACGCGCACTTCCTGAATGCCCGCGCCGTAGAAATCGGTAGATTTTGCTCTTTGTTGTGCATGGGTCTGGAGCGCGATGGAGAATATGAAAGGCAGTAGAAGTGGGAGGTTTTTCATAAAAAAACGGTGTGCTAAGTTTACGATTCAATTTTTGCCAAATGGCAAAACATCTGATGGGTAACAAGTTTGCGCAAAAAAACAACAAACCACCGGGCGGCAAAACATCCGCCCGGTGGTTTTTATTGTGAACATGGGTTATCCGAAAAATTTCGGCAACTACTTGTTCAAATCAGCGAGTTTCACGGTGTACGGCCGATTCACATAGTCGAGCGGGGCAAAAGCGACCGTGCCAGCATTTTCGGAAAGAATGTAGTAGGTCAATTTCGCGTCTGGGTCTTTGGCTTCGATGGTGGCGAAATATGCTTTGGTGCCGGAAGGCAAATTACTTGCAGTCTCCTCGCTCATGGGCACCATAGAGTATGGGTCGTTGTCCGAGAAGCGATAGTACACCGACACCCGCTGTGGGAACCGGTCGGCGCGGGCAGTGATGTGGAACGAATTGACGCGCTGATTCTCAAACTTGCCACGCCCCACCACGTTCACTTGGCTGATGGCCGAAGGCAAAGGGGTAAGTTCTGGGTGTGATTTGAGGTAGCGTGCGCGTCGCGACATCAACTCCGAGATACCCGGTATCCTGCTTTTTTTGCCTATCGTCTCACGAAGGCTGCGCTGAAAATCATCGAGGCTGTACAGTTTGTTCTTGTCGTCGTTGAAAGGCACCACTATCATGCCCTGCAATTCCTGAGCGCGTTTTTCGTACGCGCCGTTGGCGAAGTTTTCGTCCACGATTTGACGGATGTGCGCCAAGTAGATTTTCTTGTAGAGCGGGTCGGCAAGCAGCTGGCGAATCAGCGGTTTGTACGGATTGTCGGCATGGAGCAGCGGGTCGAGGTTTTGCAGCCCTTTGAGGTCGAGGTCGCTGCCCTTCCCGGTGTTTTTGAAGCTGCCGAAAGACAGGTTCAGGTCCCAGTGCAGCGGCTGGAAGCGTCCGTGTTGGTCGCGGTAGAGATAGTAGTTGATGCTTTGGCTGCCAGAGTAGCTGCTGAGATTGACCATCACGTTGTTGAGCGCAAGCATCCAAAGGGCGCGGTCCACGTCGAGGATTCGCTCGATTTTGCCTGGTTCCTTGTTCAGGATACGGGTGAGCTCTTGCAGTTCCGACCACCCACTGGCGGAGTTCATCTCAAAATTGCCTTTGTAACATTCAAGGTCTTCCTCGTATTCGAGCGAGCCGAAAATGTTTTGTTTGCAGGAGGTTGGCACTTCGGGCTTGTAGTCAACCCCGGCTTTGAAAAAAGCATTGCCGCTGGAGCCAAAGTGGGTTTGCAGCATCTGCTTCTCGGGATTCTCCACGTTGACGAATATGCCGACATACTCGTCGTTCACATACAGTTTGGTGTAGCAAGCCTGCGAGGCGGGCATATACTTGGCCGCGATTTCATAAAACAAAATCTCGCGCACCATGCTGGGGTCGCGCAAAGAGGAGGAAAGTTTGAGCGAGGTGTAGCCCTGATGGTTTTGTTCTGGGTCGGCGTGATTGAGTCTGATGGTGTATGGGTTTCTTTTAAGCCCCATTTGATACGACTTGTCGCCGCGAAAGCGCACGCCCACGCCGTCGTACTTCACTCCATCTACCGTAGCCGACCCGCCCAGCATACCCATTCCGTAGATACGCATGGAGTCGAGCGCGTCCACCCAATTGGTAGCTGGCAACGTGAGTCGAATTTCACCAATTGATTTTTTGTCGAAAAGCGGCCTGACCGACTTGCCACTTTGCGCCGACGCGGCTAAGGGCAAAATTGCGAGCAAGGCAAAAAGCATTTTTTTCATGTTAAACTGACTGCTGACGGGTTTTGAAATTGATGTCTTTAAATGTGGGGGCAATGATACGGAAATATAAGTTAATTGGAAGGTTTGAGGAGTTTGAGGGCTTGCCCGACCAAACGCAGCGAACGGGGTTTGAAAATTTTTAAGAGATTGAGGAGCAGAAACAATTCATCGTTACGATGATATCGCCGAGCAAAGGGGCTTTGAGCGCAATGACCTTCTCAAAAAATTAGCACAATCCGCCCCGAAACATCGGGATTTTCAAATGATTTCCTCAAAAACGTCGTGCTCTTCGAGCGGGAAAGCGCGAGCCATCGCGCCCATGCGGGTTTGGTGCATCCGCTGAAAATGGTCGAGCACCTGTTCGACAAACGCGGCATCCACCCATTGTCGCACGTTTTCCAGCGTGGCGAGGCGTTCGTCCTGACCCAGTTTGAAAGTTAATTCGTACAGAGCGTTCTCAAACTTGACGCTCACGCGCTCGTCCATTCTGAACACGGTGATTTTCAGGTGTGGGTGCTCAATGTAACCAATGATGCGCATGAGAGACGAGTCAAGACTAAATAGGGTGAAAGATGGAGGAGGATTTGAGCGGCAAAAATGAGAAAAACCGCAAAACACCAATATGGTCAATGCTCTTGTGTCAGTTGAAACGCAGAGGCTGCCGCTGCCGCGCCGAGCGGCGTGGCGAGCAGATAAATCCAGAAGTCACTCCAATCGAACATTCCCGCGATGGAGGCGCCAAAGGCAGTCGCTGGGCTAAAAACACCGCCCGAAATACCGCCAAACGCCCATATCATGCCGGTAAGGGCAAAGCCGATGGCGACCCCATAGTGCGAGTGATTCGCCCGTGCGTACGACACGCTCAACGCAACGTATGCCCATGCGAATGCGCCCAAAAACTCGCTCACAAAAGAACACAGCCCGTTCTTGTTAACGTGCGCGGTGACGGTGGCAGCTTCGCTGCAATTAAGTAGAAACACCGCAAACAATGAGGCCAACACCGCCCCCGCCATCTGCGACACAATATAATATAGCGCGTCGGTGCGGTCAATGTGCCCGCGCACAAGCACCGCAATCGTGACCGCAGGATTGAAATGTGCTCTGGAGACGTGCCAACCAGCATACACCATCCCCACAAGCGTCAAACCAATCGCCAGTGGCGCCATTTGAGACGTGGCATTATTGGAGGTCATCACTACCGTCAGCACGAGAAAAAGGGTGCCGATGGCTTCCACAAGGTACTTTTTCATAAGTCTTTCACTTGAATTTGTTGAAAAATGCGAATTTGCCGCAAACTTTCCGCTCAAAAGTATTTCAAAACCATGATTCGCATTTCGCTTGTTTTTGTTTCCACCCTTATGTTCATCGCTTCTGCAATAGTTGCTCAAAATCAGCGCCTCACCCCCGAACTGCTCTGGAAAATTGGCCGCGTCACGCTTGACTGTGTTTCTCCCGATGGCAAATTTGCTGTTTACGGCGTGCAACGTTACGACGTGCCAAAGAATAAAAGCACCCGCGTCCTCTACATCCTGAACATTCAAACAGGCGACACGCGGGCACTCACCAATCCCGACGAGACAGCCAACAGTGCCGAGTTTCGCCCCGATGGCAAGCGCATAGGCTTCCTCCGCAATGGCAAGATGTGCGAGGTGTCGCCGGAAGGCTCTGCCATTCAGCAGGTTAGCGACTTGGAAATCAGTGGCTTTCGCTATTCGCCCAACGGCCAATATGTGCTTTTTGCCCAAGAGGTAAAATTGGACAACACCGCCGCAGAAAACAACCCGGACTTGCCCAACACCTCCGGGCGCGTCATTGATGGGCTGTTTTTCCGCCATTGGAAAAGCTGGCACGACTACAAGTACAGCAACATCTTCTACGCCAACTATACCGATGGCAAACTGACCTCACGACCGCTCAACATCATGAACGAACGCTTCGATAGCCCCCTCAAGCCGATGGGCGGCATGGAGCAAATCACATGGAGTCCCGACAGCCGTTTCATCGTTTATACCTGCCGCAAACTTCACGGCACCGCAGAAGCCCAAAGCACCAATTCCGACCTGTATGCCTACGAATTGGCCTCTGGACAAACGCTCAACTTCACCGCCGATTTGCCCGGCTACGACCTTGAGCCTGTGTTTTCGCCCGACGGACGCTACCTCGCGTGGACCAGTATGGCTCGCGCTGGCAACGAATCCGACCGAACCCGATTGTTCGTGCTCGACACCCGCACTCAACAGCGCCAAGAGCTGACCGATGGCTGGGATTTTGAGGCCAATCACCCCCAATGGGCTGCCGACAGTAAATCGCTCTATTTTATGAGCACCGAAAACTTCACCTACCAATACTATCAGATAAACCTGTCCGACAAGAAGATACGCCGCATCACCGATGGCCAACACGACTATCAATCGCTCAAAGTGGCTGGCAGCGAACTGCTCGGCACAAGGGTCTCCATGGCCGACCCTGCGGAGATTTTTGCGGTGAACGCAAAATCCGGCGCGGCGCGGCGGCTGACCACCGTCACCGACGACCCCTGGAAAAACATCGCCAAAGGAAAGGTGGAGCGCCGCAGCGTGAAAACCGCAGATGGCAAAGACATGAATGTGTGGTTCATCTTACCTCCTGATTTCGACCCTTCGAGACGGTATCCTGCGTTGCTCTATTGCCAAGGCGGCCCCCAATCCTCACTCAGCCAGTTTTTTTCGTACCGTTGGAACATGCAGCTCATGGCCGCCAACGGATACGTCGTGGTGGCGCCCTGCCGACGCGGGATGCCCGGCTCCGGCTCGGCTTGGAACGACGCGATTTCGGGCGATTGGGGCGGAGGAGCCATGCAGGATTTGCTCGCCGCGGCCGACTATGCCGCCAAGGAGCCATATATTGACGGCAACCGCTTAGGCGCGGCAGGAGCCAGTTTTGGTGGCTATTCGGTGTTTTGGCTGGCAGGCAACCACCAAAAGCGATTCAAAACCTTCATCGCACACTGTGGCATATTCAACCTGGAGAGTTTTTATGGCGAGACGGAGGAAATTTGGTTTGTCAGCAACGACCTCGAAGGGCCGTATTGGAAAGCGCCCAAGCCTAAAAGTTACACGCAGTTCAGCCCGCACCTCTATGTGCAAAATTGGGACACCCCTATTCTTGTCATTCACAACGAACTGGATTTTCGCATTCCAGTGACGCAGGGCATGCAAGCGTTCACCGCTGCGCAACTGCGCGGCATCCCCTCTCGCTTGCTGTATTTCCCCGACGAAGGGCATTGGATGCAAAAAGCGCAAAACAGTATTTTGTGGCAGCGCACCTTTTTTGACTGGCTCGACAAGTATTTGAAAGAGTGAAAAAAACCGCATAACAAATTGCAATATCTGCCGTTTTCTGCCTTAAAATTTTCTTAACGCCGATTGCGTCACAACTCGCCAGCCCCGCATCTTTACACCCAAGCCAGACCCACCAAAAAATGTTCACCTACTTGAGCTTCTCGTTTCAAATGATGTTCCGCTTTGCCCTTTTGTTTGCGCTGTGCCTTGTCGCGCCCGCGCTTTCCGCCCAAAACAACACCGAAAAAATGACGGGCCTGCTGTGGCAAATTTCCGGCAACGGCGCTGCCAAGCCCGGCTATCTTTACGGCACCATGCACGTCTCCGAAAAACTGGTGTTCAACCTCAGCGACTCTTTCTTCATCGCCCTGCGCGACGTGGACATGGTCGCCTTGGAGACCGACCACGACGAATGGCAACAATTCACGGAGGACATCAATAGCAGCGACGACGAGACTGTTTTTTTCCAAGGCATCTTCGGTAGCCGCCGCAACTACCAAAACCTCTACAACGAGTCGTTCAAATTTGCAGCGCCCGAGACCGATTTGCTGGGCGCCATCCTGTCGTCGAAACCCATGATGACCAATGAATTCCTCTATCGATCCAACTCTTACCGACAGGAATACGAAGAAGACACCTACCTCGACCTTTTCATATTTCAGGCCGGCCGCAAACTGGGCAAAAAGGTCATTGGGCTTGAAACCATCGAGGGCAGTTACGAAGCAGCGATGCGCGCACAAATCCCCGACGACGAGGAGGAAAAACGCAACAACCGCCCCTATCGAGGCTACTTCGACGCATCCAAAATGGAAGAAGCCTACCGCAACCAAGACCTTACCCTACTCGACTCGCTGAACAAAATAAGCAGCCCTGGGAAAAACTTTCAACGCTGGATGCTCGACGAGCGCAACATCGTGATGGCCAATCGGATAGACTCTGTTTTGCAATCAGGCACCTCGCTCTTTTCCGCCGTGGGCGCAGCGCACCTGCCGGGCGAAATGGGCGTCATCATCCTGCTCCGCAACAAAGGATACACCGTGCGCCCCGTGCGTTTCACCGCTACCCCCGACAAGAAGGACAAAGAACAAATTGACAAAATTCGCTTCCCCGCGCAACTCTCCACCCAATGGGCGCACGATTCGCTTTGGTCAACGGACGCGCCCGGCAAGTTTTACCCTACAGCCAACTATCAGGGCTTCACTCAACACCTCAGCGCCGACATGAACAACGGGGTCTTTTATGCCGTCTATCGCATGAGCACCAACGGTTGGTGGACGGGGCAAAGCCAAGCCTACATCGCAGAGCGTCTTGATAGTCTCATTTACGAAAAAATACCCGGAAAAATTCAAGAGCGCAAACGCATCGAAACTCCTTTCCCGGGACATGAAATCACCACCCGCACCCGTCGGGGCGATGTGCAGCGATACAAGATTTTCGTGACCCCCTTCGAGGTGGTCATGTTCACCACAGGTGGCAATGGCGACTACGCCTTTGGCCCAGAAGCCGACCGTTTTTTGAACAACATCCGGTTCTCCGAAAAACTTTTGTCGGTGAAAAACCAGCCCACCACGCTGCGCCCCACACATGGCGGCTATCGGGTCACGTTTCCCGCTACCCTGCTGCTCAACACGACCGAAGACAAGAAAGCAGCCCAACATTTCGCTGCCACCCAGACCCCTTCGGATAGCGCATGGTATTTTCTGTACCGCACCGAATACCACGATTGGAGTTTTATCGAAGAGGACTCCTTCGAACTCAACATAATTGGAGAAAAAATAGCAGAGCAATTCACAAAGACACCTCCGCGAATGACGCTCGTCTCCGATTCACCTTACCCCACGCAGGATGTGACATTCCGCTCAGACCGGGATAGCAGCTTCTACTTTGCCCGCTTGGTGATAGACGGCCCTCACTACTACTTGCTCGGCAGCCGCAACAAAACCAGCAACACGCCCACAGCATTTTTTGAGTCGTTTTCAATAGAAACCACAAAATATCCCGAAGGCTGGAAAGACACGAAAGACACCACGCTCAGCTTCGAGGTGAAAGCACTACCCGTGCCAGAACGCAACCGCCAAGCCTATCTGGATAATTTGAAAAAAATCTTCGAGGAAGGCTACCGCAAACGCAGCCGTGGCTACTACGGCGAAGAACCGGACGACCCTTATGAATGGGCCAAGAATGGCACACGCATTTTCAAATCACCCCTCACGGGCGAAGAAGTGTCAGTGCGCTCTTCCGAGTTCAGGACTAACATGGCCCCGCCCACGCGCGACTCTTTCGAGATGGAAATCCAAAAAAGATTCTCCCGCGAACAAAAGATGACAATTAAAGAAAGCCGATGGGAAACGCGAGACTCCATGCTCATAGGCCATTTTCTGCTGGAAGACACCAACAGCACACGCGGCATCCGCGCAAAAGTGGTGGTGGCTGGCAAACGTCAATATATCCTGTTGGCCACCGTGAACTTGCAAGCGCCCGAAAGCGAGTTCGTGCAATCGGTGTTTTCCTCTTTCACCCCCACCGATACGATAGATGGCCCGGTGCGATTTGGGGAAGGCTACAGCACCGCCTTTTTGAACAACATTTATTCCCCCGACACCCTCACCCGCAATGCCGCTTTGTCGGAAATGCGCAAGTTCTGGCCTTCCCGCTACAAAGCCTCTGATTTCTCGTCTCTCAAAGCCACAGTGGAGCATCCGGCTTTTGATTCCCTGAAATTCAGCGACCGCTACAAACTGCTGGATGCCATCGGGCGCACCAAATCGCCCGCCGCGATACCGTGGCTACGCGACTTTTATCGCAAAAACCCCGACTCCGTGCGTTATCAGGCAACTGTGCTGCAGTCGCTCTCCAATTTGAAAACCAAAGAGGCATTCAGGACGTTGCTCGACCTCTGGCTCGAGCGCCCGGTGTATATGCGCAACAGCCTGACACAGGTGTTTCACAACCTGCGCGACACCTTGGCTCTGACAGCCCATCTGTTCCCTGATTTGTTGAAATTTGCCGACATAGAAACCAACCGCGAACAAGTGCTGGATTTGTTGAACGCCGCAGTGAAAAAAGGATTGGTGAAGCCCAAAACTTACGCCCACCTCAAAGGCCCGCTTTTGCGCGAAACGGCTTGGTACCTTTCTCAATTGCAGGTGCAGGAAGAAGAAAAACGCTCCTCGAAAAAAGGCAGCAACGACTATAATCGCTACGAATACTACGCCTATGGCTCATCTGCCGCAGAAGCCACCATCGAGCGCAATTTCAACCTCTTGGGGGCTTTCTACCAAAAGGACAAGGAGGTGCAGGCGATTGTGGAACGCGCCGTGCGCTTTGGCAACAAGCCCACCCAACTACTGGCCTACGGTTTTTATCTGCAAAACAACATCCCCGTCGCGCCCGAAAAACTCAAGCCATTCAGCGAGGACGACCAAACCCGCTATTTGCTTTTTGAAAAGTTGGTCAAAATGAAAAAAGTGCGTGGATACACCGCGTGGTTCAAAGACACAACCGCATTGGCCCGCTCTTACATCGTGGGCAAAGGCCAACCACGGGGAGTGGATTCCGTGCAATTCATCAGCGGGCACCGAACAGTGCAACACAACAAGCCAGCCACGCTTTATTTCTTCGACGTAAAACGCGAAGGCGACAAAGAATGGGGTTTGGCCAGCGTGGTCATACCAAGAGATTTTGGCTACTTGCTCAAAGAGCAGGAAACGAGCGACGGCGAGGAGGAAGTCATTTATGAGGAAGGTGAATACTCCGATTACATCGCTGAGCCTAACTACTATTACGAACGCCACGGCAATAGAGGCCCCTCCGTACAGTTCATGCTCGACCTCTACGGCAAGGAAAAGGAGGAATACATCAGCAAGAAAATTGGCGAGATGCGGTTTGCCAACCGCGAGCGATACATCAGCACCAGCACGGAAGGGCGATACTACTATGATGGCGGTGGGTATTGAAGGCAGCAACGGCCGATTTGTGTGGCTTACCTTTTTACACCCTTGATTCGATAGGATTTGTCAGATGCTCATGCTCGCTCTGCGCGGTTTTATACCCAGATTAAAGAGGATTTGAATCTGCCCGTTGGCAAGACAGGGATTTCCTTGATTGATTTGCATGATTTCCAAAGGATTGTGAGCACCGTTCGTTCAAAACCACCTTGTCAGACCCTGTATTCAGGGGCTTGCCCGGCCAAGTGAAGCGGACGGGGCTGATTTGGGTTGACTATAACCATGCCCAAAACTTGGCGGCGCGAAGTGTAGATAAGTTGTTGGGGTTTGCCACAAAGTCGCAAAGACGCATAGAAGTTGCGTGAGGAATCTTTGCGCCTTCGTGACTTTGTGGCAAAATTCAAAACACGAAGATTCACAAACTCTGAATCACGTCATACTGTGTCAGCACATGCAGCCCGCCGGAGCGGTCGGTGGCGATGACCGCTGGAATGGATTTGCTGATATATCGGTTGAGTTGGCTGATAGGCAAATCATCGCGCACGATGGGAAACGCTTTGCCCATGATGTCGCCCACTGTCTTTTCCGAATTTTGCATCGGGTTTTCCAAGAGGAAATGTAACACCTGCGTCTCGGTGATGGAGCCGACGATTTGCTCGCCATCCTGCACCGGCATCTGGCTGATGTCGTGCGATTTCATCAAGTTGAAAGCATTGCGCACCGTATCGTTCACCTGCACGGCGAAAAAATGGCGGTCTTTTTTGCGAGCAATCAAGTCGCTGATTTTCAACTCATCTTCCAGGAAGCCGCGCTCGCGCATCCAGTCGTCGTTGTAGATTTTGCCCACATAGCGGCTGCCGTGGTCGTGAAATATAACGACGACGACATCGTCTTTTTGCAACTGCTTGCGCAGTTGCCACAGCGCCCCCATCGCGCTGCCCGCCGAATAGCCGAGCAGCAAACCTTCTTCACGCGCCAGCCGCCGCGCCCACAAAGCCGCGTCCTTGTCGCTCACTTTTTCAAAGGTTGAAATCAGGCTGAAATCCACGTTGGCGGGCAGGATGTCCTCGCCGATGCCTTCCGTGATATAGGGGTAAATTTCCTTTGGGTCGAACACGCCCGTCTCGTGGTATTTTTTGAACACTGAGCCATAAGTGTCAGCACCCCAAATTTGGATGTTCGGATTTTTCTCTTTCAAATACTTCGCCACACCGCTCACCGTACCGCCTGTGCCGACACCCACCACCAGATGGGTGACTTTGCCGTCGGTTTGTTCCCAAATCTCAGGCCCGGTGCTTTCGTAATGTGCCTGACGGTTGGAGAGGTTGTCGTACTGATTGCACCAGAAGGAGTTGGGAATCTCCTGACTCAAGCGCCGAGCCACCGAGTAGTAGGAGCGCGGGTCTTCCGGCTCCACGTTGGTGGGGCACACGATGACCTCCGCGCCGAGGGCTTTGAGCATATCCACTTTTTCCTTGCTCTGCTTGTCGGTCGTGGTGAAAATGCAGCGATAGCCACGCACACAGCCCACGAGCGCGAGGCCCATGCCAGTATTGCCCGACGTGCATTCGATGATGGTGCCGCCGGGCTTGAGGTCGCCGCGTTTTTCGGCATCGTCAATCATCTTGACAGCCATGCGGTCTTTGATGCTGTGGCCGGGGTTGAAGGTTTCGACCTTCGCCAACACGAGGGCCGGGATGTCGGCAGCGATGCGGTTGAGTTTCACAAGCGGCGTGTCGCCGATGGTTTCGAGGATGTTGTTGCGGTAGTTCATGTTTGGAAAGCAGTTTGAAGGTTTGGGGGTTTGAGGGTTTGAAGGTTTGAAGGTTTGAGGGTTTGAGGGTTTGAGGGTTTGAGGGTTTGAGGGTTTGAAGGTTTGAAGGTTTGAGGGTTTGAGGGTTTGGGGGTTTGAGGGTTTGAGGGTTTGGGGGTTTGAGGGTTTCTGGTTTGAGGGTTTCTGGTTTGAGGGTTTGAGGGTTTGAGGGTTTCTGGTTTGAGGGTTTGAGGGTTTGAGGGTTTCTGGTTTGAGGGTTTGAAGGTTTGAGAGTTTCTGGTTTGAGGGTTTCTGGTTTGAGGGTTTGAGGGTTTCTGGTTTGAAGGTTTGAAGGTCTGAGGGTTTCTGGTTTGAGGGTTTCTGGTTTGAGAGGTTGCCCGGCCAAGCGGAGCGGAGGGAGTTTGAGGCGGCTCAAAAAATTGTGCCATTTATGAATTTGTTCATTGAGAATCAGAGCATTATTGTTTTGAACAGCATTGTGGGCATCGTTCGTGGGGAGAGATTGGTCCCTTCCAAACGCCTACCCGAACCGTTCTCCATAGAACGACACTACTCGTTCATCCGTAATCACATCTTGTGGCCTAATGCGTTGCCGTAGCACGATGCCTTCCAAGGTGCGGCAACGACTGAGCGCCACATAGAGCTGCCCATGCTCGAAAGCGCCGCCGCCGAGGTCAATCAGCACCCGGTCGAAGGTCTTGCCTTGGCTTTTGTGGATGGTGATGGCCCAAGCTAATTTTAATGGGTACTGGATGAACGAGCCGATGCTCTCGGTTTCGATGCCACCCGCTGCCCCACTTTTGTAGCGAATGATTTCCCATTCGGATTTTGGTACTTCTATTTTTCGCTTTTTGCCACCTTGCTCTTCGGTCTGCACCACGATGATTTCTTTGCCCAACTCGGTGATTTTGCCGATGGTGCCATTGACGAACTGTCGTTCTTCCACATCGTTGCGCACGAACATGACCTGTGCGCCTTTTTTCAACCGAAGGGCCGCCTCTGTGGGATAAAGCATCGGGTCGAAATGGCCTCTCACATCTGCCATAAATTCAAATTCGGGTGTCTGAAGGAGGCTGAGTTCGCGGCGGTTGATGGCATCCGCCGTGTTGTTGCGCGAGCAGAGCGTGATGTATCCGTCCGTGTCCTTGAAATTCGGTAGATGCCGCTCGTTGAGGTCTTCCAAGTCGTCGAAGTCAATTTCATTGACGCGCACTGCTTCGAGCAGCCGCAGGAAATGCCGTGACTCTTGGCGATAGACTTTGCGCAGTTCGAGTGTTTCTAATTGGAAATCAGGCTCATTGAAAATTTTTGCCGAAAAAAAATAAGGAGAATTGTAGTAGTCTCGAAAATAGGCTGCCTCTATGGGGTCGCGCGTCACCACCGGAGGTAGTTGGAACAGGTCGCCGAAAAAAACCACTTGCACACCACCGAAAGGGCGGAAATTTTCGCGGTTGACGCGCAGGAATTTGTCCATGCCGTCGAGCATATCGGCTCGCACCATCGAGATTTCGTCCACGATGAGCACCTCGAGGTTGTTGTAGATTCGCAACTTGTCCTTGCGCGTGACTTTTTGCCCTGCTTCTTTGGGCGTGACGATGCGGGGCGGGAATCCAAAAAACGAATGAATGGTCTGCCCCTGCACATTGAGCGCCGCCACGCCCGTCGGGGCGAGCACGGCACAGTTTTTTTTGGTGGTGCTGCGAAAAAGTTGGAGCAAGGTGCTTTTGCCCGTGCCTGCCTTGCCCGTGACGAACAAAGAGTTGTCCGTTTTTTCCAGCACGTCGAGCGCGTAGCGAAAATCGTCGTTGAGGAGCAATGGTGATTGGCCGAGCATGGGGCAAAGATGCGAATTGGCAATGGGGTTCTTATATTGTGCCCGAATCAAAAATCTAATTCTCTATGCAATTCAATTGGCATGTCCTTTTTATCGCTGCATTGGTACCCCTTGTGGTAGGCTTCGCGTGGTATCACCCAAAAGTTTTTGGAAGAACATGGATGGCTGCCGCTGGCATGACTGAGGCTCCCGCCCGGGGAGCCAACATGGTGAAGTTGCTTGGGCTGACTTACTTGTTTGGGCTGCTCGCGGCCAGCGCCTTGATGCCTCTCACCATCCACCAACTTGGTTTTTATTCCGTCTTGGCGGATGAGCCGGGGTTTCGGGACCCTCAGTCGGAAATAGGCCAATTTGCGAGTGGATTCATGGACAAATACGGCCACAACTTTCGCACTTTCCGCCACGGCGCGTTTCATGGGCTAATTACGGGCATTTTTTTAGCCTTGCCCGTGAGCGGCACCATCGCGCTCTACGAACGAAAGGGCTTTGCCTACATCGCCGTGAACGTCGGCTTTTGGATGCTCTGCTTCGCCATCATGGGTGGGATGGTGTGCGCTTGGGCATGAGGGTTGTTTGAAGGCTTGCTCGGCCAAGCGCAACGGACGGGGTTCGAGTTTAGGTTTGCCCTTCCCATTCAAGGCCTCGATTTTTTAGTCCTTCCAAAGTTTCCTTCAGTTTTTGGTCAATCACTGCCTTCTCGGCAGCGATGTTGGCTTGCACGCGATGTATCCCCGTCTCGGTATCGAACTTGAGTTTGTTTTTCACTTGATTGCTCAGCAGGGTTGTTTGTTCGAGGTTGGCCATTTGAAAGACGTGTTCCTGTTGATGCAACACAAAATCGTAGGGGCTGCGGTAGGAGATGAGCTTGACCACGATGGGGGCGGTCTCAACGGCGACGAACAAGAGGGTGATGAAGAGGCTGGCGTAAAAGATGGCAAGGCTTTTTGCCGACAACCTCGACAGCGCATCAATGCGAGCCGCAAGACCATCATACTTCGAGCGGTCAAGTGTGGCGACATCGCGCTGCGCAGCCGCTTCCAACGCCTGTACCGCCTGTTCTTTCTCGCGGATAAGTGGCTGATTTTCGGCGAGGGTGTAGGTAAGTTCTGCCTGTGCCTGCTCCGCCTCGGCCTTTTTGGCGCGGTAGATGGGCCCGAGATTGCGCTGGCGAGAGCCACCTGTGCCATCGGCTTCCTGCACGGCTGCTTGGGCAAGCGAATCGCGGGCGGCGGATTTTGCCGCAATTTCTCCTTTGAGCGCGGCGATTTGGGTGCGCAAATCTTCTGTCTGAGCACGGTAGCGTTCCTGCACGCGGTCTTCTTGTTGTTTGAAGACCTCTTGCTCCATCTGTACCATCTCCGCGCGGATTTCTTTTTCAAAAATTTTCAATTCAAGCGGTTTTGAAATCACAACGGCCAACAGGATGGCCAACACGAGACGCGGAAAAGCCACAAACAGGTCGCGCCACCATTGGCCATTGCTTTTCATGCTCATCACGATGTAGCGGTCGAGATTGAAAATCATCAGCCCCCACACCAACCCAAACGCAATGGACAATGGATATGAATCGAAAACGGTGAAAAGCGCATAGCCGGAGGAGAAAAACGCGAGCACGCCCGTGAAAAAAACGGTGGCGCCAATGCCAGCATACTTGTTGCGGTCGGTGGGGCATTTTTCCAGAACGGAGGCATCCACACCGGAGCAAAAAAGAAAGAAGTCTTGTAGTGTTTTCATAGCAAGAGCGATGACAAGTTGTTCAAAGCAACTCGTAAACGCTGCGAGGGAAAAAGTATTTTCGATAAAAAAGGTACTTGGCGAGACAAAATACCTGCTTTGGCCAAAAACAACACATCACACCCGCTCCCGCCACCTGCTTTCCGTCGGCTCCACTACCTTCAATTGCCGTTTGTGTTCCAGATGCAGCCTCAACGCCAAAATGGCTGCTGCCTCCGCTGCGACTTGTTGGCTTTCAATGAGTTTTTCCGGCGAAAAATACTGCTGCACAAAATGCGTGTCGAAGTCGGCGGAGACGAATGCCGGGTGGTCGAGCACAAACTGGCCGAAAGGCAAAGTGGTGGCCGCGCCTTCCACCTCGTAAGCGGCTATGGCTTCTTTCATTTTCTGAATCGCCTCATCGCGGGTCGCCCCATGCACCACCAATTTGGCAAGCATCGGGTCGTAATAAATCGGCACCTCCATGCCTTCCTCGTAGCCCCCGTCCACCCGGATGCCGGGGCCGGTCGGGATGCGGTATTTGACAAGTGTGCCGACGGACGGAAGGAAATTGTTGAGGGGGTCTTCGGCATAGACGCGCAGCTCGAGCGCATGGCCATTGATGCGCAAATCATCCTGCGAGAAAGGTAGTTTCTCACCACGCGCCACACGGATTTGCCATTCCACCAAATCGAGACCCGTAATCATCTCCGTCACGGGATGCTCCACCTGGAGACGGGTGTTCATTTCCAAAAAATAGAAATTGCGCTCGGCATCCACGAGAAACTCAACCGTGCCAGCACCCACATAATCGCAGGCCTGAGCCACCCGAACAGCGGCCTCGCCCATTGCCTTGCGCAACGCTGGGGTCAGGATGGCAGAGGGCGCTTCTTCCACGACTTTTTGGTGACGACGCTGGATACTACATTCGCGCTCAAAGAGATAGACGATGTTGCCATGCGTGTCGCCCATGACTTGCACTTCGACGTGACGCGGCCCGGGTACGTATTTTTCGATGAAAACCGAGCCGTCGCCGAAGGCGGAAACGGCCTCCGAAATAGCGCGTTCCATCTGCTCTTTCAAATCCTGCTCGCGTTCCACGATTCGCATTCCTTTGCCGCCCCCGCCCGCAGAGGCTTTGATTAAAATCGGGTAGCCGACGCGCCGTCCGATTTCCTTTGCCATTTCCACATCGGTGATGGCTTCCTCAATGCCCGGCACCATCGGCACGTTGAATTTTTTGGCGGCTTCCTTGGCGGCAAGTTTGCTGCCCATCATCTCTATGCTGGAGGGGCGTGGCCCGATAAAAGTGATGCCTGCATCCGTCACCATTTGGGCGAAGGCCGCATTTTCGCTCAAAAAACCGTAGCCGGGGTGAATGCCGTCCACGCCGAGATTTTTGGCCAATTCGATGATTTTTTCCGCCCTCAAATAACTTTGGGCTGAGGGTGCGGGGCCGAGCAACACGGCTTCGTCGGCAAAGCGGACATGTGGCGCGCTGCGGTCGGCTTCGGAGTAAACGGCGACTGTCTGAATGCCCATTTTCCGGGCGGTACGCATGATGCGGAGGGCGATTTCGCCCCGATTGGCGACAAGAATTTTTTGCATTTAGTCGAACAGTTGAAATTGAGCCAACTCGCGGCAAAAGTAGGAGTTCTCGGAAAAGAATTGCCATATCCCCATCGCCACCGATGCAACGACTTGTTCAAAGTACCGCTAAGGCAGTTGGTACCTGTAGATATTCAAATCACTCGTCAAGGCGAGTTGAGTGTCCCCCGGTGCGTTCCTCCAGCAAACAGCGGCATCGCCCAAACGAGCAGGCTGGTTGCCTTCGCAAGGGGGCGAAACCAACATTCGCAACTGCCCGGTGTAAATATTGAAGACGGTGCATTCATCGTATTTTGCTGTAATGAGCAGGCCAAGTTGGAAATCCGCGTGAGTGTATGGACTTGCGGCCTGCCGCAATCTATACCGTTGAGAAAGCGTGGCCATATCGTAGGCAATAATGTCTTGCCCACTCGTTTTTACCAGCATCAGTTGTTGATTTGCCCAGACCTTTTCGCCATGCACAAAGGCTCCATGCTCACCAACAGGCAGTTTGACGGATGCCTTAATCGCCCCTGTCAGTATATCCAACTCCAAAATCTCATCAAGCAAAAGGATGTAGGCAAGGCCACTATTCGCCACCGCCACATCATTGACGGAATAATGAGAGGGCTGTGCATTGAGTTGCTTGCGTTCGTACACCCACTCCTGACGGGCGATGTCGTAAAGCCCCATGAAAGTCAACGTCTTGTATTCGTCCGTTGGCTCCATGAAAATCACAATCAGGTATTCTTTGTTGTCGGAATCCGCCCATGTGGCCAACTTGGCCACTCTTCCGTAACCGCACCAATGCGTATACACTTGACGGCTATATTTTGGGGTGATGTATTCGCCGAAACCCACCGATGAGGCAAGCGAGCCTTTGTAAAGCGTCTCAAAATGTCTGCCGTTGGCATCCATGATTTTGCCTGCCACAAAAAAACTTGAACCTATTCCCGTGAGAGATTTGCCATCGAGGGTGCAATCGGGCAAATTGAGCTCCCAAGCCAAGCGGCCTGTGCCCGTGTTCATGGCAACGACAGCGGCGCTCGAGGCGGCACAGGCCAAATCGCCGTTTGAATACAATCGGGTGGCGCTGGAAAAAACCCTCCGGGCACTGATGGAGTTTGCCCGTTCCAACGTGGTACCAGTCTGCACATCATACCACGCTACCCCATCGGGGGTGGTGAAGAGTGCGTAGGAACCATTGGTTAAGCGCACAGATGACAGCATCCAGCCGGGTTCAAGTGCCGAAAAACCCGCAGGAGAGATTTTGCCTGTGGTGTCGCAGGTGATTTCGACCTCAGGGAAAACAGCTTTCAGCAGCAATCGGCGTCCGTCGTCGGCGCAGGAAGACAGTATGATGGATGCAATGACGAAAAACAAAAATGTCCTTTTCATAGTGTTTACCAATTTTGTCCAGCAATGTTTGCTGGGTCTTGTTTAAAAACTGAGACAAAAGTCAGCCTGTCATTGCGTTGGTTTGAATTGACATTTGTTCGAGATAGATAATTTTTTATTTCATTTGAAGACAAACTCAATTGCCACCCCATCTACAGGCCAATGCCTATTTTTCGGTCTCAATTTGAAACATCAGAAGTCGTCGCCGGCCCTAGTGAGGATGCCAGTTTTCAAGCCCAACTGTTTGGCACCAACTGGAATAGGAAGCCGTGCCGCCCAAACCATTCCGAGTGCCGAAGCGGTCGTGGCAGGCGTGGCCGATGGAGAGGAAGTGCACTATATGGAATTTATGTCACGCAATGCCTCGAAGAACGCAAGGAATTGTCCGTGAAAAAATCGCTCGAAGGATACCTACCTTTGCGCCCGTTTTTGAAAAAGGTCATTACCAGTCATTCGAAGAAGTCATTGAAGTCTTTTTTCAAAAATTGATTTCAAAATAATGACTCCGAATGACCTTAATGACCTTAATGACCACTTCGTTCATGTCCAATTTCCTTTCAGAACTCCACCGCCGCCGCACCTTCGCCATCGTCGCGCACCCTGACGCGGGCAAGACGACTTTAACCGAAAAGCTGCTCCTTTTCGGCGGTGCCATCCAGACCGCCGGGGCGGTAAAGAGCAACAAAATCAAAAAAAGCACCGTGTCGGACTTCATGGAAATCGAGCGGCAACGCGGCATTTCCGTGAGCACGTCGGTCATGGGTTTCGAGTACAGAGACTTGCAAATCAACATCTTGGACACGCCAGGTCACGAGGATTTTGCTGAGGACACTTACCGGACTTTGACCGCCGTTGACTCGGCCATTGTGGTGGTGGACGTGGCGAACGGCGTGGAAAAGCAGACCGAAAAGCTCACCAAAGTCTGCCGCATGCGCGACACGCCGCTCATCTTTTTTGTAAACAAAATGGACCGCGAGGGCAAGGATGCGTTCGACCTGCTGGACGAAATCGAGCAAAAGTTGGATGTGAAAGTGCGCCCGCTTTCGTGGCCGATTGGCATGGGTCAAAGGTTCAAAGGCGTGTATAATTTGTACGAGAAAAAACTCGTGCTGTTCAACCCACACGGCAAGCAAGAGGACGAGGAAATCATTGTATTTGAAGATCTTGCGAGCGACGATTTGGAAAAACACATCGGCGAAAGCGCGGCCCGCGAACTGCGCCACGACGTGGAAGTGATTGAAACGGTTTACCCAACTTTCAAAATAAAAGACTACCAGTCAGGCGCGATTTGCCCCGTGTTTTTCGGCTCGGCAGTGAATAATTTTGGCGTGAAAGAGCTCTTGGATTGTTTCGTCGAAATCGCCCCTACCCCACTCCCGCGTGAGGCCGAGGAGCGCCTTGTAGAGCCGGAAGAGCAAAAAATGAGCGGTTTCGTGTTCAAGATTTTTGCCAACATGGACCCACGCCACCGCGACCGCATTGCTTTCATGCGCATCTGCTCCGGCAAGTTTGAACGAAACAAAAACTACCGCCACATCCGGCTGGGCAGGGACATGAAATTCCCAAACCCTACGATGTTCATGGCCTCGAAAAAGACTTTGCTGGAAGAAGCCTACCCCGGTGATGTGGTGGGGCTTTACGATTCGGGCAATTTTAAAATCGGCGACACGCTGACGGAGGGCGAAATGCTGCATTTCAAAGGAATTCCTTCTTTTTCGCCCGAACAATTCCGCTATGTCGAAAATGCCGACCCGATGAAACAAAAGCAGTTTGCCAAAGGTCTCGACCAACTCATGGACGAAGGCGTGGCACAAATGTTCACTCGCCAAAGCGATGGTCGGCGCATCATCGGCACGGTGGGTCAGCTTCAATTCGAGGTCATCCAGCATCGCCTCGAATCAGAATATGGCGCAAAATGCCGCTACGAACCCGTCAACCTGCACAAAGCCTGCTGGATCAGTTCGACCGACCCGAAAGCGCTCGAAGAATTCCTCGACCGCCGCAAACGCGACATCGCCAAAGACAGCGAGGGGCAGTTGGTTTTCCTTGCCGAAACGCCGTGGATATTGCAGACGGCACAGGAGAACTTTCCGAAAATCAGGTTTTCATTTACGAGCGAGGGGTAGGATTGTTTGACAGGATTTACATGATTTACAAGTCGTTTTTCCTGTGAATCATGTAAATCCTGTCAAAAACTCAATCACATATTCACGAACACCTCGTAGGAATACGTCCACTTGCGCTCTTCGCCGGGTTTGAGTTCGATGTTCCACTCGAGTGTGTTGGACGGGTTCACCATAAGCGTCGCCTGATCTTGTTTGGTAGTCCATTTTTGCTCCGAAACGAGCGGTACCCCCTCTATGGTGCGGCATATTTTGAGCGTCACGGGCTCCTTCTTGTAGTTGATCACAAAGACCTTCGCCTCTATTTTCACCTTGTCGTAGGTAGTGCTAAAAAACTTTTTGGCGTTGGCTTGGCGGTCCACGTCGCCTTCGCCATGCGTGATTTTTATTTCGGGTGTCTGCGCGATTTTCACCTTGCAGGTGCCGCCGGGCGCGGTGTAGGGCAACATGTCTTGGCTGAGTGGCTGCATTCCTGTGGCACCTTGTGAGAGCAGGTTGGCAGCGCCCGTTGTCCAAGGATAGCGGGTGGTGTTTTTGAACTCGACAAAATGCGACACCGGGATTTTTTCCTCTATGCTGCTTCTTTCCTGATAGGCATAGCTGCGCCGCGTGGCGGAGGTGGGCAACACGCTTTCATAGAAATGCGTGGGTTCCACATCCGTTTCAAAAATGGGGTGTTGGTAGCGACTGTTTTTGGGAAAATTGCCCGGGCGGACCGTGTAGAAATAAAAATCCTCTGCCTGAGCGCCATCCACCATGTCGCTTGCGGGTGGCATTTCAAAATCCCGATATTCGGTGGGGTAGCTAACCTGATAGGAATTCGACATTTGCGCAAAACCACCGCCAGAGCCGCCTCGCCCGAGTGGGTTGACGGGTCGAAAATGCTCATCGAACGTCACCAAACGTGACAATTGGCTGGCGTACATGAAATTCGGAATGCCCACCGCCAGTCGCAACTCAGCCTCCCCCAAAGACTCTGCGTCGTTGACGATTTCGGCCTGCAACGACAGACGGCCTCTGTTTTTGTCCATCAGCTCAAGCCGGTAGATAGGTGTCCACCCGATTTTATTCACCAAATAGGACAAGCCAACTTCCTGCTCGTTTTTGTTTGTTCTAAAAATTAAATCCAGCCGCTTCTGGGCTTTTTTGCCCGACGTTTTAAGGTCTGGCCTGTCCAAAAAATCAAAGCGGCGAATGTCGTGAAGCGCAACCATGGACATCGCCCCCTCTTTGGTCCTGACGACCAAGTATTCCGCTCCGTTGTGGAGCCGAATAATCTGCTCCCCAACGCCTTGCAGCGGGGCATCGCTGATTCCAGCAGGAGCAGCAGCAAGGTACACGATGAGTTGCTTGCCGAGATTCTTGCGCAACAAATCCGACATGTTGACCAATGGGTCGGTAGTTTCCACCGAATCCAGCACGGCAAAAACCGACGACAACTCCGCGCCAGTAGCCCAATAGGTACTGAACAATGCCTCTGGCAACTCGGTCATCGAATGACGAGCGCCCGCCACGGAGACTTTGCCCGATTTGTGAAGAATGGATTGGCCATTCTTAAAAATAGTGACGGACTGGACGGAGAGCGGCTGCGCATGAAGAACGAAAGAAAGGCCAAGCAGCAAGAGAAAAGAAAACAGATTTTTCATGTGGATAAATATTAGGCAATGGAAACGTTTTCAGCGCCCGATTCTTGCTTTGGAACGAACACTTTGAGGCAGCACTTGTTTGGTAGGAAAAAAAGTCACACTATGCACAAAACGCTTTGGTTGTTAGTAGGTGCACTGTTGCTACTGGGCACAGCAGCCTTCACTTATCACACCATCAATAGCAAAACTCTTTCTCGCCCCATGGATACGCACACCGCCGCCGCTGACTCCTCCACTTTTTTCAGTCTCACAGCCAATTCTATTGATGGCGAGACTGTTTCCTTCGAACAATATCGCGGCAAAAAAATCATTGTGCTGAACACCGCCTCCGCCTGTGGCTACACACCGCAATACGCCGATTGGGAGAAATTTTATGCCGAAAACGAAGACCAAGTCGTGGTGCTGGGTTTCCCTTGCAACGACTTTGGCGGTCAGGAACCCGGCTCCGAGGAGGACATCAAAAGTTTCTGTCAAAAAAACTATGGGGTGACGTTCCCGATGTTTGAAAAAGTAGCAGTAAAAGGCGCAGACAAATCGCCCGTCTATCAATGGCTGACCGACCCGGCGAAAAACGGCTGGAACAGTCAAGAGCCGTCGTGGAACTTTTGCAAATATGTTCTTGACGAAAACGGCACGCTCACCCATTTTTTCGCCTCCAAAATAAAGCCCAGCAGCGAGGAATTTTTGAAAGCCATGGGAATGTGAGGGGTATTGAGGGTCATTAGGGGTCATTAAGGGTCATTAAAGTCATTAAAGTCATTAGGGGTCATTGAAAAACAAGAAAAATGACCTGTATTGACTCATAATGCCCCCTAATGACCCCTAATGGCCCCTAATGACCCCTAATGACCCTTAATGACCCTTAATGACCCCTAAGACCCTTAATGCCCCCTAATGACCCTTAATGACCCCTAATGACTTCAATGCCTAGCCCTTGCCTGCATCAACTGCCCATAAGTCCGGTAGCCCGGGTTTTCAGGCGAAGCGATAATGAAGACTTTGGCGCCCGAGAGGGTTTGAAGTTCGATATTCGAGACATCCGTGATTTGCACAAAATCCGACTCTTTGGCATCTTCACCGTTGAGCAAAGCCTCGCCTTCAATGACATAAGCCGAGTAGATTTTCCCTTTTTCGGCAGGCAGTGAATAGGAACCGTTTTCCAATTCAATTTGAAAAATTCCCACGCCCGGCGTATCCATCGTAAATGGGCTACCTACTCCCGCGAGTATTTTCAGCGTCGCACCGTTTTCTGTTTTTACTGGAAAATCGGCGGCTTTGTAATCGTCATAACTGGCAGGTTTTTCCAGTGTTTTCGTGAGGTCGGGGTCAAACCAAATTTGGAAAATTTCGCCGTCTTTGGCAAGAAATTCCGAATGACTGATACCGTTTCCGGCGCGGATAATTTGCACATCTCCTGCCTTGAGCGGACGCCATTCTTTCAGTTTGGTGTCGTAGTGGCGGATTTCTCCTTTCAACACAAAGGAGCAGATTTCAAATCCTTGGTGTGGGTGCAGTCCGATGGTGCTATCGGTGACGGCTTTTGCGTGCGCCCAATAAAAAAGGTTGGAATAAGGCCGCACACTCGAATGGTCTTGCGGGAAGCCAATGGGTTTGTTCTCAACAATCTCGCCGCCATTGAAAGCGCCGTAGCCTTGTTGTTCTTTTGGAATGATTCGGACAGGCATGACTTTGTTGTTTAAAAATTTAGGATTAAAACACTTAAATCAATGTTTGGTTTTTCAAAAATTTCTGTTCCGAACGAATCCTTACTTTTGCCCGCCACATCACCACTTTGCCCGTGAATTTCATTGCCCGAATGCTCCGACGCTGGTACCGCTCCATCCCTCGAGATGAAAGCGGCAAACTCCTGTGGGGCAAATACTTCCGACGCTTGTTGCTCCGGCTGACGCTGTGGTTTTTCGGCCTCACTATTGGATTCACGCTGCTCTACGCCGTCGTGCCAGTGCCGCTCACGCCCTTGATGGTCATTCGATGCTGGGAACAGGCTTGGGACGGCGACCGCAGCGTGCGCCTGCGCCACCAATGGGTTTCGTTCGACGCGCTATCGCCCCACCTCCAACTCGCCGTTGTTTGCTCGGAAGACCAGTACTTTCTCGAACACACGGGTTTTGACTTTCAAGCAATCGAAAAAGCATACACCCACAATAAAACCCACAAACGCAAGCGCGGTGCCAGCACCATAAGCCAACAAACAGCCAAAAACGTGTTCCTCTGGCCCAAACGCTCTTGGCTGCGAAAGGGATTGGAAGTGTATTTCACTTTCCTCATAGAGACCTTATGGAGCAAGCAACGCATCATGACCGTGTATCTCAACAGCATCGAATTCGGCGATGGCATCTACGGCGCGGAGGCAGCGGCCAAACATTTTTTTGGTAAAAATGCCGCACAGATCAACCGTCAAGAGTCCGCTCTGCTCGCAGCCGTACTGCCCAACCCTATCGTCAGAAAGGTGGAAAAACCTTCCGCAGAAGTGCGCGAGCGTCAGCTTTGGGTGCTTGGGCAAATGCGTATGTGGGGCGGCAAAATTGACTACGAAGAACCCAACACGCCCAAAAAACCGGGAAACAAATAGACGCGCTCCCTACCTGAAATTATGGCAAAGAAAAACAAAAAAGCGGCCTCTGCGCCTGCTCCTCCGTCGGTAAAAACACCCGCTGTGGCCAAAGCCCCCGTCGCGGTCGGCATCTCCTTATTCGAGCGCCCGTGGCTGCCCCATTTGATATTGGTGGCCGCAGTCGTGGCGGTCTATGCCGCCTCGCTTGACAATGGGCTGGTTTTTTTCGACGACGACAAGGCCATTCTTTACAACCACACCCTGCAAAATCCATCACTCGCCAAGTTCTTCTCAGGCCAAAATCTCGGTATGTACGCCCCGCTTTCGTGGATGGCCTATTGGGTCGGCAGCCTCATTTCGGGGCAAGAGGCGTGGGGCTATCACTTGCTCAGCCTCGCCCTTCATGCGCTCAACGCGACGCTGGTGTTCACCCTACTCAAGCAACTGACCAACAAACACTGGGCAGCGTTTTTCGCGGCATTGTTGTTTGCCGTGCATCCCGTGCAAGTGGAAGCCGTGAGCTGGGCCGCCGCGCTGAGCACCGTCCTGTTTTCCACGTTTTATCTCTGTAGCGTGCTGGCATATCTGCAATGGCGACGCTCCTCCGTCACGACCTGGATTGGCTTGTCGCTCCTGGCGTTTGCGGCTGCCTGTTTGTCGAAATCCGCCGCCGTCACGTTGCCACTCGTGCTCGTTGCGATAGATTATTATTTGAGCAGGAAAAACCAGTTGGGGAAATTTTGGCTAAGTAAAGTTCCATATTTTGCCATAGCACTTGCTTTTGGCCTCTACACTTTTGTGACGCGGGAGCAAGAAGGTCACGACATTGAGGCCACCTCAGCAGCTTTCACCGCGCTCGACCGTTTTTTCATGGTGTGCCAAACCCTTTTGTTCTACCCCGTGAAAATGCTCTTGCCTTTTGGGTTTTCCATTTCATACCCCTTTGTCAAAATAGGCGGCACATGGGATTGGACGTACTATGCCGCGCCGCTTGTGCTCGCTGCGCTGGCTTTTTTTGTTTGGAAAAAATGGCGCGACCAACCCAATCTGCTGCTTGGCTTGGCGCTTTATCTGTTGCCGCTTGCGGTGATGCTGCCCTTCCGAACGGTGGGCAGCTTCGAGCTCCGCTCCGACCGATACGTTTACCTTTCCTGCGTGGGCCTGTTCTTTATAGCGGGTGTTTTTTTGGAAAAAACAAAAGCGCAAGTCCGCAATGGCATCATGGTGGCGCTGGCCACCATGTTGGGCTTTCTTGCGTTCAAACAAACAGCCGTCTGGGAAAATGGCGTGGCGCTATTCAATAATTGCACGGAAAAAACACCCGAATCGGCGCTTTGCCAGTGCAATTTGGCCTACAACCAACTGCTCAGTCTCGATTTTCAGGGGGCCATCCGGCACTACTCCGAGGCGCTGAAATACGACCCTACCACCATAGAAGCCTACAACGGCCGCGGGCAAGCCTATTTTCAAATGCGCCAAATACCCGAAGCATTCGACGACTTCGACAATGCCATCAAGGCCGGGCTGTCGTCGCCGAAGCTCTTCCTCAATCGCGGCAAATGCCATGTGATGCTCAATCGCCCGAAAGAAGCCATCCCCGATTTGACACGCAGCCTCGAACTGGAGCCAAAATCTGCGGAAGCATACTACTTCCGCGCGTTTGCCCGCGAAAAAACCGGCGACCCGGAAAACGCGATACGCGACTACGGCAGCGCCATTCGCCTCAACCCCAACTATGTGGAAGCATTGGTCAATCGCGGCCTGCTGCGCTACACCGCAGGCCAGCTCAACGAGGCCATCGCCGATTATTCGGAGGCGCTGAAAACCGCTGCCCAACAGGTGCAACCGATGATTCTGACCAACCGAGCCAACGCCTATCTGCAAGCGGGCCAACTCAACGAAGCACTCGACGACGTGAACAGGGCGTTGGCCGTCAATCCTCAATACCCAAGAGCCTATCAGACCCGAAGCGCTGTTTACAACAAACTCGGCCAACCAGCCAAGGCACAGGCAGACTTGCAGGCAGCGCAACAAATGACGGGACGTTGAACAGGTCAGTTGGAAAACAAAAAGCGATAGCACTTTACCGCCTCGCGCATTAGGGCTTTTACCCCTCGCACCGCCAAGTTTTGAACACGGTTGAAAGTGAAATCTGTCCAAAATCAAGACATCAATCACGAACATCTGACCAGTATTGGCAAATCAAGGTGTGTTTTCGGCATTGAATAGTTTGTTAACCTACCAATGGGTGTGGGGTGTGTTGCTATTTTTGCCGCTCATTTTCAAAAAAAATCGGCTCTGCCCTGACTTTTTCTCATGAAGAAAGCGCTACTTCCCTTCTTGTTTTTTGCCCTGATTTTGCCCACCGTTTACGCTCAAAAAAACTACGAGTTGACAAACGGCAGCTGGTACAACGGCAAAGATTTTACGCCCGGCACTTGGTATGTGGCGAATGGTTTGCTCAGCAAAAAAGCGCCCGCAAAAGTTGATTCGGTCGTTGATTTGCTCAATCGTTATGTCATACCCCCTATGGGCGACGCGTTCTGCTCGAACGTGGCCGACAACCCTTCGGCAGCCAACATGGTGAAAATATATACCGATGAAGGCTCATTTTATCTGCAAATCCTTTCCAACACGCAAGAAGGACGCGCCAAAACACAGACTTTGCTCAACAAACCCGGCGCACCCGATGCGGTTTTTGCCAACGGTGGCATCACTTGCACCCTGGGTTTCCCTTTCGTCAAATACGAGGCTCCCGCGCAGGGTTTCCGCAACCCAGAGGCCATCGCTCAGAATTACGAATCGCTCCGCGCCTCCAGCAAGATGCTCGGCGATGGGTACTGGTTCATTGACAGCAAACAATCCCTCGACAAGAACTGGGAAAAAATAATGGCCCAAAAACCCGGTGTCATTTCAATATACCTGCTTGATAGTCAGCGTAATGGCGGCAAAGAAAACAGGGGGCTTACGCCCGATGTGGCCAAGGCCGTCGTCAAAAAAGCCCACAAGGCCAAGCTGCCCGTGTGGGCGCACGTGGAGACCGTTGAGGACGTACGGCTCGGCCTCAAACTCGGTGTGGATGGCTTCGCCAATCTTCCCGGCCACGATTGGGACGGCACCGGCGACGTGAAGCAATACGAGCTCACCGATGCTGACTTACAACTCTTGGCAAAGAAAAAAACGGCCGTAGCCACCTTGTTCTCTCACGCGCAATCCGCCACACCGCGCCCAGCCGTGCAGAACTTCCACACCAACACGCTCAAACGCCTTTTCAACAACAAAGTGAACGTGGTGCTCGGCTCCGACGACCCGCAACGCGGCGGCAGGGCCGAACTCAACTACTGGCACCTACTCGGCGGCCTTGATGAGGCGAGTGTCTTGAAAACCCTCTGCGAAAACACCCCGCGAGCCATTTTTCCCAAGCGAAAAATCGGCAAAATCGAGGAGGGCTACGAAGCCAGTTTTCTAGTGCTCAACGACAACCCGCTGACCAATATACTCAAGGTGCGTGCCTCCGCTTTCAAGATGAAAAATGGGCAGTGGGTGAAATAAAAAGGTTTTTGGCAGGATTGACAGGCTACCCCAATTCAAAACGGGCGTGAAAAACCTGTCAATCCTGTTATAGTCAACGCAAAGTGGTTTTGAACGAACGGTGCTCGCAATCCTTTGGAAATCATGCAAATCAATCAAGGAAATCTTCAAATCCTCTTTAATCTGGGTATAATCCTGTCAAAAATAGTTGTGCGAGACGAGCACACATTCCTCCAAAGAATGCCTCATTTTGACAAAAACAATTTGGATGAGGGCGAATCGAAAAATAATCCGTTTTTTTCGCCTCGAAATTCTAATCACACTTACACATCATCCACCATGAGGCAATTTTCCAAACCGATTCTGCTGTTCGCCTTCCTAATTCTGCTCCTCGACCAATCATCCGCCCAAGACCCCCGTTTCTCCCAGTTCTACGCTTCCCCTTGGAACCTCAACCCTGCCATGACAGGGCTTTTCAACGGTCGCTGGCGCGTCACGGCCAACTACCGCGACCAATGGAGCAGTTTTCTCAACCCCGTACCCTTCCGCACCTACGCGGCAGCTTTTGATGCGCGTTTTGAGGTAGGGCGCGACGACTACGCAGCCTTTGGCATCGGCGCCATGCACGACGAGGCCGGCACGGCACGCTTCGTGCAAAACAAGGCACAAATCGGGGGGGCATTTCTCAAGCAGCTCACGGGCGGGCGTTATCGTGCGCAAAACTACCTATCGGCAGGCGCCCAACTGGGGCTGGGGCAAAACTCCATTGACTGGAGTCGTTTGTGGTTCAGCCGTCAATTTGACAGCGCCAACGAACGCCCCAACACAGACCTCTCCAATGGCGAGCCTAACGCCAACGCCAACTCTAAAGCATACCTTGATTTCAATGCGGGGCTACTGTGGTATGTGTTGTTTGGCACCGACGGTTTCCTCTATGCCGGGGGCGCCTTGCACCACATCAACTCCCCAGCCATCTCACTCAACGATGACGACCAAGAAACCCTCTATTCGCGCTGGTCGGGTCACGCAGGGGGACAATTCCCGCTCACCGACAACTTTAGCGCACTGCCCGGAGTGCTTGTGATGAAACAAGGCCCCGCTTTTGAAACTGATTTTGGGGTAAACTTTCGCTATTCCAACAATGACTTGAACGAGCTGGCGCTCCGTGCGGGCGCATGGGCAAGGCTTGGCAACAAATTGGACAGCGGCCTGCAAATGGATGCCATCACCATCGTCGGTATGCTCGAACTCAACCGATGGACACTTGGCCTTAGCTACGACATCACCACTTCCAGCCTCACGGCAGCGAACAACTCTCGCGGCGCGTTTGAGATTTCGCTGAGTTACTTCCATCCAGGCGAACGTCGGGCACGCATCGTCTGTCCGAACTTTTAAAATTCCCTTTGCTATGAGAAATACCCTCTTTCTCTTCGCGTTCCTGCTTCCCTGCTCGCTCGCAGCTCAATCAAACTGGGCAAACTTAAAAATCACACCCGCGCAACCCAAGCCCGGAGAAGCCATTCGCATTGAGTACAACTGGCTCGGAGGCCCGTTGAAAGACGCGGAAACGATTGAAATGTTGGTGTTGGAATATGTGGAAAAGACCCCCGAATTGAAGGAGTTGGACTTGCGCAGCGAAGGGAATCGCGTCGTTGGCACCTACACCTCGCATCCCCAGACATTGGTGGCGGGCATCATGATACAGGCTGGCGAACGGCGCGACAACAACCAGCGCAAAGGTTATTTCATTCAAATGTGCGATGCCTCGAAGCATCCGATGCCGGAGGCACTTGCCGCACAGGCCGTTCTGTTTTCCGATTGGGGACGCTTGCTCGACTTGGAAAACCAACCCGAATGGGCGCTCGACTGGCTCAACCAAGCCTTCGTCGCCCGTCCCGATTTGAAGAAAAAGTATTTCAATACATACGTCAACGCTACACTGCGAGCCAAACGCGGCGACGACGGCAAGAGAGAGGCGCTGGCAGTGTTGGAAGAAATGGAAAACAACCCCAGCCTATCGGAAAGCGACTTGAACTCGCTCATCAACACCTACAATCGCCTCAAAGAGACCAATAAGGCCACCGCAGCGCGAGAAAAATTCAAATCGAAATTCCCAGACGCTGCCGCCCGCCAAGACCGATTCCGAGCGGCCAGCACGGAGTCCGACCTGAGCAAGCGAGAAGCATTGCTGGATGCGTTCAAGAAAGATTTTCCGCCAAAAAACGACGAGGAAAAAAACGCGCTGGAACAGCAGTACGCACAAATACTGGGTCAGTTGGGCGAGCAAAAAAGCTGGCAAGCATTCAGCGCCGTAGCAGCAAAGACTTCTGCCGCGCAACGTGCCAACGCTTACAACAACATCGCATGGGAATTGGCCGAAAAGGGAGAGGATTTGGCAATGGCCCAAAAATTGGCCGCCGAAGCCACCGCATGGGCAAAGCGAGAAATCTCAGCCCCCGCTGATGCCAAGCCCGCGGTTTTGACCAAAAAAGCATGGGACGACAGGCGCAAAAATACTTACGCCATGTACGCCGACACCTACGCCTACATACTCGACAAGGCTGGCGACCCGCTCAAAGCCTCCGAATATCAAGCAGAAGCAGTGGCCATCAACGAGTACGGCAACATGGACTTCAATGAGCGTTTCACGGGCTACCTCGAACGCGCAGGCTCGCCCGACCTCCGTCATCAACTCGAAGGATTCATCCTAAAAGGCGCGGCCAGCGCAAAAATGAAAGAACAGTTCCAGAAAGCATATCTCGCCGAAGACAAATCCAGCACCGGCTATGCGGTCTATCTGGCTGCTTTGGAGCGCATCGCGCACAACAATCGCAGGGAAGAGTTATTGAAAAAAATGCTCGACGAGCCTGCCCCATCCTTCACGCTGAAAAACTTGAAAGGCGAAACGGTCAGCCTCGAAAAACTGCGCGGCAAGGTGGTCGTCGTTGACTTTTGGGCAACATGGTGCGGCCCATGCAAAGCGTCTTTCCCCGGTATGCAGCAGGCTGTGGACAAATATCAGAGCGACCCCAACGTGGCCTTCGTTTTTGTGGACACTTGGGAAAACGTCGCGGAAAAAGAGAAAAACGCGAACGAATTTATCAAGAACAACGGATACACTTTCAATGTGTTGATGGACAACGACAACAAAGTGGTCACTTCGTTTGGCGTGTCTGGCATCCCCACCAAGTTTGTGGTGGATGGCAAGGGTAAAATCCGCTTCAAAAGCATCGGCTACAGCGGCAGCGCCGATGCGCTGGTGGAGGAGTTGAGCCTGATGATTGAAGCCGCCAAAGCAGCGCCATAAGCCATAAAGGTTGAATTTTTTGATGCTCAATTTTTCCCGTCCCCTTATTCTCGCTTCTCAAAGCCCGCGTCGCAAGCAACTATTGCAGGAGGCGGGCTTTGATTTTTCGGTGCAAGCGTTTGATGTGGATGAAAGCTTCCCCCCCGAAATGCCTCCGACGGAGGTGGCCCCGTGGCTGGCCCAACGAAAAGCCCACGCGGCGGCACATCTGATAAAAGCACGCGAAGTTGTGTTGGCCGCCGATTCGGTCGTCATTCTGGACGACATCATTTTCAACAAGCCCAGCGACTATAGCGAAGCTTTTCGCATGATTCGGCAGCTTTCGGGCAAGCAACACACCGTCGTCACTGGGGTCTGCTTGTTGGCAAAAGAAAGGGAAAAGGTATTTGCAGGCATCACAAAAGTCTGGTTCGCCGAACTGAGCGACGAGGAAATTGACTACTACATCCGCATCTGGCAGCCTTTCGACAAGGCAGGCTCTTATGGCGCGCAGGATTGGATTGGCCACTGTAAAATCACCCGGATTGAAGGCACATTTCAGAATGTGATGGGACTACCCGTTGACTTGGTGTATGCGGCCTTGCGTGACTTTTTATGATAGTTTTAACAGATGTCAGCACCTGGCGATGAACTAATTTTATGAGTTCCATCGTTCACGCTTTGTTTTTCCCAACAATTAACCAGTTAAACTTTTTTTCTATCATGTCACACTACCTCGCAGAACGCAACGAGCGCCAAAGCCGACGCCACGCTTTGGTGCTGGCCATCGCCCTCCACCTTGCTCTTGCAGCCCTTTTGTACCTCTACACGAGCGAGGAGTCCTCGAACCAACCGCGCATCCCCGAACCAGTCAAGCTCGAAAAGGAACGACCACAGCCGCAAGCAAAGGCTGTCAATCTGCCATAATCTTCTGATATCAACCCGAAAGTAAACGAGAGAACAGAAGTCGCACCTATCCCACAGGTGCGACTTTTTTTATTTTAGCCAGACCCGCATCAGGTAGTCGTCCGCCGTGAGGTAAAGCGCCTTCCCCTCATTGCCAAAAGCGCAGTTGGAAGTTGCCTGCCCCGTGTCTATCCTGCCGAGTACCGTTCCGTCTGGATGAAATACCCACACACCTCCCGGCCCTGTGGCAAATATGATTCCTTGTGCATTGACCTTAAGGCCATCTGGCAAACCAGGCATCTCTTTCGACACTTTGGAGGTGGCATCGTGAAACAAGCGGCCATGGCCCAGCATCCCGTCGGGTCGCACATCGTAAGCCACCCAGATGGCTTTGTTTGGGTCGGAATTGGCGACGTACAGCGTCCTTTCGTCAGGCGAAAAAGCGATACCGTTGGGGCGAGTGAGCGAATCAACCAAGAGGTCCAGCGTGCCATTGGGTTGAAGCAGGTAAACTCCTTGAAAAGGGATTTCTTTAAACGGGTCATCCATTTGTTTTTCCAAACCATAAGGCGGGTCGGTGAAATACAATCGGCCTTTACTGTCAAAGACAGCATCGTTAGGGCTGTTGAGCTGCTTGCCATCCCATCGGTCGGCGAGGGTCGTGAATTCGGGTCGGGGTTGTTGGAGCGGCGCGTTCATGCGAGCTACACGACGGTCGCCATGTTGGCAAAGCACGAGCAGGCCTTTGCCGTCAAGCAGCAATCCGTTTGCACCCGGTTCGCCCGTGCGAGCTTGCTCACCAGTATAGCCGGAAGGTGTCAAATAGATGCTCGTCCCCTCCCCTTCTTTCCAGCGCATGACTCGGTTGGGCGGAATATCGGTGAAGAGGAGAAAGGCACCATCTTTTATCCAAAGCGGGCCTTCTGTCCATTCAAATCCTTCGGCCAGTATTTCGATGTTGGCATCGAAGGCGATGATGCTGTCAAGCAAAGGGTGGAAGCGTTCGATTTTGCCAGTAGTGGCATAACGAGATTGCTTCGAGGACGTTTTTTGAGAGGCCTCTTGTTTGCAGGCTACCAACAACAGGACAGCAAAGCAGAAAGGAAGCAAGGAGAGATGTGATGTCATAATAGAGTTCGATTGATTCGATTATCCGCATGGTTGAGCCGTTCGGACGGCCCACTTGGTCATAACATTTGTAAAACGGGGGTCAATGTCGCTCGCCAAAAATCAAACTCCCGATGCGCACTATCGTGCTCCCCTCTTCCACGGCAATGCGCCAATCGTCCGACATTCCCATCGAGATTTCGCGGAAATGGAGGCTTGAGGAGAAATAATTCGTTTTGAGGTTTTGAAAAATAGATTTCAAATGTCGGAATTCGCGGCGCACCAGTTCCGCATCATCGGTGAAAGTAGCCATGCCCATCACACCGCAAACCCGTACGTTTTTCATTTGCTGGAATGTCTCGCTGGCGAGCAATGTGCGGGCTTCCGCTTCGTCGAGACCGAACTTGGTCACTTCCTTAGCGATGTGAAACTGTAGCAGGCAATCCACGACGCGATGCACCTTGCTTGCTTGTTTGTCAATTTCTTGGAGCAGCTTAAGGCTGTCCACCGAATGAATCATCCGCACAAAAGGCGCGATGAATTTCACTTTATTTGTCTGCAAATGGCCAATCAAGTGCCATTCGATGTCGGCGGGCAGCGCGGCTTGTTTTGCAAGCATCTCTTGTACGCGGTTCTCGCCGAAGATGCGATGGCCCTGCCGATAGATTTCCATCACTCGTTCGGGTGGGTGGGTTTTGGAAACGGCAACCAAGGTGACATTTTTGGCAGCAAGTTCGCGGAGTAGTTCGTTTAGCATCATTTTTGATACCCAGATTAAAGAGGATTTGAATCTGCCCGTTGGCAAAGCAGGGATTTCCTTGATTGATTTGTATGATTTTCAAAGGATTGTGAGCGCTGTTCGTTCAAAACCACCTTGTCAGACCCTGTACTCAGGGGCTTGCCCGGCCAAGTGAAGCGAACGGGGCTGACTTGCGTTGGCTATAAATGAAAAGCAGGCAGTAAAAGTAGGGTGAAAGTCAACTTTTGGAGAAAACGGAAAGGTTCGCGTGTGAATTTTTTGCAAAGCCTTACCCATCGCGTGTTATCGTTGAGATGCTTTGCGGCTTTTTGCCATACCTTAGCCGCCCTGATTATAGTCGGCGCAGAGTGGTTTTGAACATAAAGATTAGAAAAGGTTGGATTGTTCGTTCAAAACCACTCTGCGCCGACTATACCAAAAGCTGTTTTTTTGACAAAAAATCCCGTGTTTCATCCAATTATTGAAGTCCGAATTTCAATTATGTCATCCCGCTTTTTACTCCCATTTGCATTTTTTGCGCTCTGCTTTTCTTCCCAAAAGTCATTTTCCCAAGTCACGATTTGGCAAGAAAACTTTAGTGGTGCCAACCAAGGTTGGACCCAAGATTTTACCGATTGCGACGGCGCTGGCTCTGCGGGCGTGCAGAATGGCCGCTTCGAAGTAATTGACATGGAAGGCTCTCCCTGCTGCCCCACTGGCGCCACCACGGGTGGTGCCAACAACAACGAGTGGCTCACAAATGCCATCAACACGGAGAACTTTTGCAACATCGGCATTTCGGTTCAATATGGATTCATTGGGACGTTTGAGTGCTCGCCGGGTGGCCCTTATTTCGCTTGCTCCGGCGACCCATTTGTGGACAACGGCCATGACCAGATGGTGTTTGAATATGAACTCGACAACAACGGAACGTGGGTACAGTTCGCCTACATCTGTGGCGGTCAAGCGGGGACGGCAGTTGTCAATAACCTCACCTGCAATTCCATCCGAATCAGAATAAGACCCGCCAATAAAGCCATCGCAGAGACCTATTGGTTCGACAATGTTACCGTTTCTGGCATTCCGCGCCCCACGGTCAACCCGGTAAACGACATCACTGCCTGCTCTGGGCAGCAGGTTGGCGTGACTTTTAGCGGGATGGGTACCCCGCCGCCGACTTTCTCTTGGACGAACAGCAACACCGCCATTGGCTTGGGCGCTGCCGGCACCGGAAACATCAACTTCACCACCCCGGCGGGTTTGGGCAGTCCACAGTCGGCCACGATAACCGTGACACCCACCTCGGCTGGTTGCACGGGCACACCCGAAACATTCAACATCACCGTGAACCCTGGCCCAACAGTGGACCCTGTGGCCAACCTTACCGTTTGCCCCGGGGATGCTGTGAATATCCTTTTTTCGGGCGATACTCCGGGTGCCACCTACAACTGGACGGCAAGCCTGCCTATACCCGGCGCGGGTGGCAGCGGTCAAGGGAACATTATCATTCCGAATGTGCCCATCATTCCATTCCCGATAACGGCTACCGTGACCGTGACCGCTTCGTTCGGCGGTTGCACCGGGCCGCCCCAAGTCTTCACGGTTTCGGGTTTTCCCAGCCCAAGTGGCAATTTGACTTTGACTGGCCCGGCCAATATCTGTCAAGGGCAGAACGCGGTGTTTTCTATCAACATGACCAATGGCAGCGCCCCATTCACCTTTGTTTATGCACTTGACGGGGTGCCACAGCCACCCGTGAACGCAAACACTAACCCGTTCACTTGGAATTTCCCCATCACGAGCAGTGCCAATGTGAGCTTGGTAAGCGTGACTGCCAGCAATACCTGTGAAGGAAATGGCACTGGCAGCGCAAACATCACAGTAACCCCCACCCCCACCGCAACCCTGACCAGCGGAAACAGCACCGCCTGTACGGGGCAGGGCACTAATTTGGAAATCAACTTTGATGGGGGCAATGGAACATACACGTTTGTGTATAGAATAAATGGTGTCAACCAACCGCCCATCACCACGACCGGGCCAAATTATACACTCACGGTAACGCCCAATACACCCGGCACGTTCAACTACACTTTGGCCAGCGTGACCAGCAACGGCTGCACAGGCACCGTAGGCGGCTCTTATTCGCTTACCGTAGTCCAATCGCCCACCGCAACGCTCATAGGTGGCGGCACCGTCTGTGCTGGACAGCCCATTACTCTGACCATCACGTTTACGGGCGGGGGGCCTTACACCGTCAATTACACCGCGAATGGCGACCCGCAACCTCCCATCACGACTTCCAGCAACACATATCTTTTTAGTGTCGCGCCTGCCACCTCAACTACTTATGAACTAACGGACGTGACCGCCAATGGATGTCCGGGCACCGTGCAAGGCATCGCCATCGTGAACGTGAATCCCAGTCCGACGGGCACGTTGGTTAGTGGGAACAGTGCAATATGCAACGGGGAGCCTGTCGTGCTGACGTTCAACTTTACTGGCCCAAGTCCTTACAGTTTTGTCTATTCGGTCAACAACGTCAACCAGCCCGCTATCAACACCTCGCAAAGCACCTACACCCTAACGGTAAACCCAACCATCAACAGCACCTACACATTGGTCAGCGTGACGGGCGGGGGATGCAACGGTGCCGTCAATGGAACTTACACCGTGACGGTAGGGACGCCGCCCACTGCGAGCATTAGCGGCGACACGATTATTTGCCCAGGGGACACGGCTAATCTGCTTGTCAATTTTACCGGAACGGCTCCCTTCACTTTTGTTTACAAAGCAAACGGCATCAATCAACCGTCCATTACAACCTCAAACAACCCCTACATTCTTCAAGTAGTGCCTTCAACGCTGACTGCGTATATGCTGGACAGCGTTGCTTCCAACGGCTGCTCCGGCACGGTGTCAGGCATGGCTACGGTGAGTCTGGCCCCAGCCATTTCCGCGACCATTTCAGGGGGCGGACAGATTTGCACAGGTGGCAGCGGCACGAATGTCTTCATTAATTTCACGGGGCCAGGGCCATATACTTTTATTCTGACGGCCAACAACGTGCCGATTGATACTATCACGACGGATACGACTTTTTATTCGATACCCGTAAACCCACCAAACGGCACGATTTACCGCTTGTCGAGTGTAAGCAATGGTTTTTGCAACGGGACGGTTTCGGGCCAAGCGGTGGTGTTTGTGTTCACTCCACCTACAGCCATTTTGAGCGGAGACCAGACCTTCTGCGATTCGGCCAACACAAATGTCATGATTGACTTTACTGGCACCGGGCCGTTTTCTGTCTATTATTCCATCAATGGCATAGCGCAAATTCCGGACACGACCTTCGACGACCCTTATTTTATCCCAATCGTGACGACGGTGACGACTACCATCACGTTGGATAGCATCAAGTCGCCGGGATGTGATGGCATACCCATGGGCTCGGCCACTATAACTGTGAACTACGCCCCCTCCTACACCAACTTGACCACGAATTGCAATTTTGTAGCAGGCACTTACACTATTTCTTTCAATGTGTTGGGGGCTACGCTTCCGCTGACATTACTGAGCGGCTCCGGCACTTTTACGGGGACACAATTTACCAGCAACCCTATTCCTATTGGTCAACCCTACAATTTTGTTTTTAGAGATGCCAATGACTGCGGCAACGTGACCGTTAGTGGGCCTTCCAATTGCAATTGCCAGACGAACGCTGGCACGATGAATTTGGCCCCAATCGAAGTTTGCGTGGGCGAGACGGCTACTGCCACGCACAATGGCAATTTTGTGAACGACGGGGATGACATCTTGAGGTTTATTCTGCACACCAATCCGGCTTTGCCTATCGGCACCATTCTGGGCTGGAACACCACGCCATCATTCACTTTTGGAGCCAACATGACAGCAGGTGTCACCTATTATATCTCGGCTATTGCCGGAAACAATGACGGCTCTGGCAATGTGGATTTGAATGACCCTTGTCGCTCCGTTTCGCAAGGCACACCCGTCACTTTCTTCCAACCACCTACTGCCAACATTGGGCCGGGCGACACAATATGCGCTGGCAATCAGGCCATCATCCCTGTAACGCTGACGGGCATCTCGCCATTTTCGCTCACTTGGGCTGTAAACGGAGTGCCCCAACCCACCGTGAACAACATCACCAATTCGACCTACCAAATTGCCATCACACCAGTGAACGATGTCACGATTACTTTGATTTCGGTGGGTGATGCTCGGTGTGTCGCCTCTGTTGCCGATACTGCCATTGTGGTGGTCAACACGCCGCCGCAGGTGTCCAATCTGCTCGTAACCTGCGATTTTCAGACGCAAACTTACACCTTGACGCTCGACGTGGCAGGTGCGCCACCTTACACCGTGAGCGGGGGCATCGGTGGCAGTTTTGCGGGCAATGTGTTCACCAGTGACCCCATCCCGGTGAGCAGCCCCAATTATCTGCTCACCATAGCGGATGCCAATATGTGCAGCCAAGCGACGGTGAGTGGCACTGCCAATTGCAACTGCCCCACAAACGCCGGCACCATGAGCCAAACCCAAGTCGGCGTTTGCGAAAACGACACTTTAAACGTGCCTCCCACCACTGGCGAGACCTTGGACGCAGACGACGAATTGCTTTACATCCTGCACACCACGCCCGGAAGCCCGCCCGGGACGATCCTCGCTTGGAACAATATCCCACAGTTCAATTTTCAACCGGGTATGTTGACCAACACCACCTACTATGTGTCGGCGATTGCGGGCAACCCCGGCGCACCCGGCCAGATTGATTTGAACGACCCTTGTGTTTCCATCGCGCAGGGCACTCCTGTCATTTTCTATGCGCAGCCGACTGCCGATTTGGTAGCTTTGGACACGGGCATTTGTGAAAACAGGTTGGTGACCATCACTGTCAATTTCACGGGAACAGCCCCGTTCTCGTTTGTGTATTCCGTCAATAATGTGCCTCAACCTGCCGTGACGGGTATCAACGTAAATACTTTTTCCTTCACGACCACCTACTCTCAAAACACACAAATCCGCTTAGTGAGCGTAAGCGACCAGTTCTGTTCCGGGGGCATCGTGCAAGGTGAAGTAAATATCACGATTGAGGGCATCCCGTTGATAACCAATGTGCAGACCATTTGCGATGCCACTGGCAATAATTACACGGTAAGCTTCACTATTCAAGGAGGAGAGCCGCCGTACAGCGTGACAGGTGTCATGGGCACGGTGACGGGCAATCAATTTGAGAGTGTCCCGATCCCGTCTGGCAGCCCGTATTCGATTAACCTGAGCGATGCCAACATCTGTGGCGTGACCTTCCTTGTCGGTTCATACTCTTGCGATTGCTCCACTATGGCTGGCAATTTGGTACAAACCCCGCTCACGCTTTGCTCGCAAGACGTGGCGGCGCTACCTGCCGCTACAGGCACTGTGCTGGACGGCAACGATGCCTTGATATATCTGCTCGTCACCACAACGAATCCAAGCACTTGGACGATTTTAGCATCCAACAGCACGCCCACCTTCAGTTTCAACGCGGCCACCATGAGCCCTAATACGCCTTACTTTATTGTGGCGGTGGCTGGGAATAGCACAGGTAGCGGGGTTGATTTTACAGATATATGCCTCTCCGTCGCTGTGGGGCCAACGGTGACTTGGCGAGCACCCGTCACTGCGGTTATTTCTGGCCCCACGAGTGTGTGCGCTGGTGTACCCACCACTCTGAATGTGGCATTTACCGGGGCCGGGCCTTTCACTTTTACCTACAACAACGGAACCCCACAGACCATCACGACTTCGGACAATCCTTACTCATTGGCCGTCACACCTTCAACAAATGTGAGCAGCATCACGCTCAACAGCGTGGCGGGGGCGGGCAATTGCGCTGGCACAGTAAGTGGCAACGTGGTAGTGTCGCCCGCCGTTCAGGCGCTCAACGTGCAAACGATATGCGACTTTGCCACCCAGACTTATACCCTTCAATTCGACATCAGCAATGGGGCCGCTCCCAACACGACCTACACGATTACGGGTGTCACAGGCACTTTGACGGATACTTCATTTGTGTCCAACCCCATACCTGGCACACAACCCTACAACGTGACCATCACCAGTCCAGATGGTTGTTCCACGACCATCGCTGGCGAGGCGAACTGCTTGTGCACAACGGAAGCAGGCACGCTCACCGTAGTGGCCGCCAACGCCTGCCTGCCCGACGGCCAGGTGTCTGTGCAAGTGAATGGCCAAGTGCTCGATGCCAACGACGTGTTGCAGTACATTCTGTATCAAGATGCGACCCAACTTCCCAACGGCATCTTGGCGGTGAGCAATAACCCGCAACTCGGCTTTCAAACGGGCATGACGGCTGGCACGACCTATTTCGTGTCGGCAATAGCGGGCAACAATGATGGCACCGGCAACGTAAACCTCAATGATTTGTGCCTTTCCATTTCGCCGGGCGTGCCTGTCGTGTTCCGCCAGCCGCCCACGGCGACGCTCGCTGGCAGCTCATCTTTCTGCGCGGGCGGCAATGCTGCTTTTCAGATTCAATTTACCGGCACCGCACCGTTCAAATTTGTCTATGCGGTCAACGGCAACCCTCAGTCGCCCATCACAGCACCCGGCAACACATTCAATATCAGCACCAATAACGTTCAGCAGAATCAGGTTTTCACGTTGATTTCCGTGGAAGATGCGTTTTGCACAGGCACAGTCAGCGGCCAAGCCGATGTAAGCATTATCCCGCCGCCCACAGGCTCACTTATCGGCGACGCGACGATATGCGCAGGAGGTTCGACCACCTTGGGCCTGTCGCTCACAGGCGGCGCTTCCTACGACGTGACCATCGGCGGAGGCAGCACTCCCATCGTGCTGACGGGTGTCCAAAGTGGCGCGACCGTTGATGTGATGCCAGCCACTACCACTACCTATACCATCACCAACCTTATCGCGCAGGGCAATGCGTGCCCTCCCGTGATTGGCTTGACGGCCACAGTGACGGTCTCTGATTTGACGGGAAATGCGACCGTATCGAACTACAATGGGTTTGGTGTGAGTTGCCCCAACGGCGACGACGGCAGCATCACCATCACCCCGAGCGGCGATGTTTCGCAGGTGACGGCAGTTTGGAACAACGGTGCCACTGGCCTGCAATTAAACAATTTGCCCCCCGGCGATTATGCCGTCACCCTGACCAATGCAGTTGGCTGCACTTGGACGCAATCGTTCCAACTTTCCGCGCCACCGGGTTTGAGCATACAAGTGTCCAGCACTTCGCCGACTTGCTTTGGTGATAGCGATGGCTCGCTCACCGTGCAATCCATCTCTGGCGGAGCCACCCCGTTTATTCTGACGCTGAACAACTTGACCAATACGGTGGTCAATTCATTCCCCATCACGCTGAACAATCTGGAAGCAGGCGCCTATCTGTTGGCAGTGGCCGATGCGAATGACTGCGTCACGGAACAAAGTGTGGATATTGTCGCACCTCCCCAGTTGACAGTTGACTTGGGGCCGGATGTGACCATCAACTTTGGTGACAGTATTCAACTGGATGCAAGGCTCAACATGACCGCTTTTGAGTCGTTCGCATGGTCGCCAACCGACTATTTGCTCACGCCCGACTCGCTCTCCACTATGGCCAAGCCCCCCGTGAGTCAGATATACTCCATCACCGTGATTGACACGACTGGCTGCCCGGCTACCGACCAACTGCGCATCATCGTCCAAAAACAAAACCGCGTTTATCTGCCCAATATCATCAAGCCGGAGTCCAATGAGCTGAACGATGCCTTCACGGTGTACGCAGGTGCCGAGGTGGCGCGAGTGCGATTCATGCGCATTTATGACCGCTGGGGCGAGTTGTTGTTTGAAAACAAAGACTTTGCCCCTAATGATGAGCAATCGGGCTGGCGAGGACGCGCCAAGGGCAATCTGGTCAATCCGGGCGTTTTTGTCTATGTGGTGGAAGTGGAATACTTTGACGGCACTTCGCAAATACTGTCAGGAGATGTGACAGTGATTCGATAAATGTTGAATGACGCTGGAAGTGGCGCACGTCTCGCCGTGAATTTTCCTCAAAAAATTCACGGCGAGACGTGCGCCACTCTTTATTTTGCCCCTGCTAATGGCTACGACACACCCAATAGAGAACAATAGCCAAAAAATATTTTACATCCGGGCAACCCTTTCCCCATCATTTCCACCAATTAAGCGTTTACAGCCTCATGCAACAGTTGAACGACCAGGAATTGGTAAGTGGCGTGCTACGCGGCAGTCCGGCGCACCAAACGGCGCTTTATCGCCAATATAGCGTGCCCATGTTCAGGGTGGTGCTGCGGTTTGCTCGGGACAAGGCCGAGGCTGAAGATATGTTGCAAGATGGATTTATCCGGGTGTTCCGCGACATGACGCAGTTTCGCGGCGATGGGGCGCTCGGGGGTTGGATTCGACGCATCATGGTCAACACTGCCCTAAGCCACCTCCGAAAGCAGCGCGATTTCATACGCGACACAGGCGATTTCAGCCCCTTCGAGAGCCGATTCCGCACCGAAGAAGATTTTGCGGCCAATTTGGATGCTGAAACATTGATGAAATACCTCCAAAAATTACCACCCGGCTATCGCGCCGTGTTCAACTTATACGCCATAGAGGGTTTCACCCATGAGGAAATTGCCGAACAATTGGGGATTTCCATCGGAACCAGCAAAAGCCAGTTGTTCAAGGCGAGGGAATACCTCAAAAAAATACTGGACAAATCATTTATCTCATAAGCACGCCTTTCAATTGATTCATTCTCAAACCAATGGCTGAGCACAAAGAATTTGAGTCGCTCGACGAACTCTTCCGAAAAACATTTCAGGACTTGCCTGACACGCCCTCCACTTCGGGTTGGGACACACCCTCCGAGCGGGTTTGGCAACACGTTCAAAAGCAAATAAAACCACCTCGTTCGGGTTGGAGCACACAAACCGTTGCACTCTTGGCGGCTTTTGCCGTCACACTTGTGTTGGGCCTGTATTTGCTCCTGAACCGACCGGACGCAGAAATGGAGACACCTGTCGTCGCGCCGGAATTGCCATCAGCCAACGTCGAAGCCAACGTCGAAGCCAACGACCCGACACTCGACGAAGCGACAGCACGCACAGAGGAAGAAATCAGCGTCGCTCACAAAGAACAACTTGCTACGCCACCGAGACCAAAGCAAGAGAAAAAGGCATTCGTGCGGCAACCAACCGCCTCACAAATTAAGGCAGAGTCAGAGGCAGCGAATGAACCCCAAGCCGAGTCTGCACAGTCAGAAACCGTCGAAAAATCTGTTGCTGAAAAAATGCCCGTGTCGCCCAACACGACCAAACGCCTCAAAGCCGAACTGGCAAAAAAAGCACAAGAGGCATGGGAAACTCCGCTGGCCCCGCTCCCCCAACGCTGGCCCGGAAAGCCGAACAAGTGACTTTATTCCAAGCTGATGCGTTTCAAAAACCGACAACATTTTAGCAGTAGTATAAAAGCCCGGCGGATGAGTCTGCCGGGCTTGTTTTTTCTACCTGATTAATTTCACGTTGCGTGCGATAGGCTCCCCGCGCTCGTTTTTTCCCATCGTGAACTCCACCATATCACCCTCGCGCAAGTCGTTGAAATCCGTGTCAACGAGGAAAGAATAGTGAAAGAACAAGTTGTTGGTTTGAGGGTAAGAGATGAACCCGTAGCCATCTTTCATGCTAAAAATAGTGCTGGTCTTCACTTCGCCCTCCTCCACTTCCACCGTCTCCTCGCCGCCGTTCAACACGGGTATCTTTTTGCGCTCGACAAACAATCGGCTCACCGCGAAGCCCTCATCGTCGTCCTTTTCGATGAACTTTTCCATCGCAATCGGGTATGTCACCTCCTCCCAAAGATACTGCGAGGTGACGGTAGTGCGGCGGCGGCCCTCCTCGTCGAAGTATTCATAATCCCATCCCAACAACATCACGCGAACGCCGAGCGTGTGCAACTTGCGCACGAGCGGCACGAAATCGCTGTCGGAAGCAATGAGCACTACCGCGTCGAACTGCTTGTGCAACGCCAACTCAAAAGCCTCCAAGGCCATCCACACATCAATGCCACGCTCTTGGCGAAAGCCCTGAAAAGTGGTGCGCACAGGCAGGTAGTGGGTCGTCACCCCCTCCATCATAAGTATATCGTCGAAAAGACGGTCGTAGAAGAGGCGATTGCCCTCGGCGCTGGCTTCCTGAGCAGAGAGGCGCCCCCGAAAATAGTGCGCATCCACGATTTGGCAGAGATGAAAATCCTTGCCCTCTTCTTCCGCGATGCGGTGCCGAACGAACTCGTGCAGACCAGCGATGCTGAGTCGGCTGCGTCGTTCGTGGTGATAGGCGTAATAGTTGGAAACGTGAAGGAAATAATTACCGTCGTAAAAGACCCCTATTCGGGTCAACTTCTGCTGACTATCAGACATTTACTGCTAGATTTTGATGCTTTAATTGTTAAACCGACGAATCACTTTGGCACAGGGAACGAACGCATCATTTTGGCAATAATCCTTGGTTGTTTTTATAGAAGCAGTCGTGATGGCAAATCAATATGGGGTGCAAAGGACAGTTATTTAATCGGGAAAAACCATGCCGTTTTGAAATAAAAAATCAATAAAAAAATTACCCGAAAGGCAGGTGGCATCACACTACTGGACATTTTCAAATTTGCCACGAAGTCACAAAGACGCAAAGCAAAATACTCATTGATTCTGTATTTTGTGCCTTTGCGTCTTTGCTGCACAAAAATAATGTCCAGTAATGTGAGGAGGCACAAGCATATCTATGATTCCAAATCCGCAAAGAATTTCCTTAGCTCGGTCGCATCTTTTGGCTTGATGCGGCCACCGAGAATAAGGCGCAATTCGCGGCGGCGAGCGGCGCTCTCGTAGAGTTGTTGTTCTTCGCTGGAAAGGGGCAGGACGGGTGGCACCTGCACTGGATTTTTCCTTTTATCGTCAACCGCCACAAAGGTGAAGTATGCGTGATTGCAGCGCCGGGGCTTTTGCCCTTTGATGTCGTTGGCAAAAACCTCGACGTAAATTTCAACGGAAGTGTTGAAGGCTCGCGTCACCGATGCCTCCAAAGTGATGACATCGCCCAGATGAATCGGGTTTTGGAACGAAATATAATCCACTGCCACCGTCACCACATGAGCCTCGCAGTGTTTGCCCGCACAAATGGCGCTCACAATATCCATCCATCGCATCAGATAACCGCCCATCAGGTTGCCCATCGGGTTCGTGTCGTTGGGCATGATGAGCTCCGTCATCACGGTCTTGCTTTCAGATACTTTTTTGGGTGTCAGGTTTTGTTTTGCCATAAAAGGATTGACAACAATTGTTGCGTTAGTGTTGGTTATACTTCACGTCGCCGGGTTTTGGGCTTGGCAAAAAGCGCAATCTGCTCAAAATCAGGGAGAGCAATCAGGAACATCTGATAAATCCTAGCGGATCAAGAATAAAAAAGAGCGCCCCTTGGGTAGGACTTCATCAACTTTTCTCCACACCCATCAGCCATTTTCCCCTCATCGCCCATTCATAAGTGCCAAACAACACGCCCGAAAAGAACAAATCACCCATCACCGTATTTTTCAAAAAAGGCAAACCGGCCGTGTAGCAAGCCATAAGGCCGGCAGCCGTCTTTGGGTACATCGCACCCTCGAACCAAACACTAAAATTGGTGACAAGGAAAAAAATGAGGGAAGCGGAAAGACTTGCGGCCACCACGCGCAGCGGCGCCACTTTCCTGCTGAGCATCCACCAGCCCACGACCATGACAATGCCAAACGCGGCATAAATCCACCACGACGTAATCAACGTGAAGCTCGGGTAATACTGCTGGTAGATGACATTGTTCAGAATCAAATCGCTGAAAAACAGCGCCAAAAAGGGAATGGCCAAGGTCAGTGCCTGACGGCTGAAATAAGCAGCGCCAAAAAGTGCCATAGCGCCTATGGGCGAAAAATTGTAGGGCGGATGGGGCAGCAGGTTCAATCCCAAACGGGTGAAAGCGGCAAGGAACATCAGGGCTATTGCGAGACGAATCTTCATCTTGTCAAAATTTTGTTTGCGGGGCGAAGATACGGCGAACACGGCTTGACTTATGCCGTTTTTCGGAAAAACAGTTTTGCCAAAAAGCAATTGCTGTATCATTGCGCCCACGCTGAATCACGATTTTTGCGTTCTATCTGGAAATATCTTTTTCGCAAAACCCGCTCAATCACTCGAAGAATATGCTCAAACAAACGCTCTCGCTCTTTATCCTACTGCTCGCCTCGCACGCCTTCGCCCAGCCCGAACGCTGGCAGCAACGCGCCGACTATGAGATGACCATTGACATGGATGCCGCCAAAAACCAATATCGCGGCTCGCAACGCATCACTTACACCAACAACAGCCCCGACACGCTCCACCGAGTGTTTTACCATCTATATTTCAATGCCTTTCAGCCGGGCAGCATGATGGACGTGCGCTCGCGCACCATCGCCGATGCCGATGGCCGCGTGGCCGACCGCATCTCGAAGCTCAAAGCCAACGAGCAGGGATGGATAAAAGTCAAATCGCTCCAACACGACGGCAAACCAGCCAACTTCAAAATAAGCGAGACCATTCTGGAAGTGTCCCTTCCCCAGCCCATACTCCCGCACAGCACCGTCCTGTTGGAGATGGAGTGGGACGCCCAAGTGCCGCTCCAAATTCGACGTTCTGGCCGCGACAACAATGAGGGAGTGCGGTTTTCCATGACCCAATGGTACCCCAAACTGTGCGAGTATGATTATCAAGGCTGGCATGCCAACCCCTACATCGGTCGAGAGTTCTACGGCGTCTGGGGCGATTTCGACGTGAAAATTTCGATTGACAAAAACTACCTCGTCGCCGCGGGCGGCTATTTGCAAAACCCTCAGGAAGTCGGCTACGGGTACGAGGCCTCCGGGCAGCTCGTCACCCGCCCCCCAGGCGACAAATTGCTCTGGCATTTCAAAGCCCCAGACGTACACGACTTTGCATGGGCTGCCGACCCTGATTTCACGCACACGAAAATCAACGCCGACGACGGCACGGTGATGCATTTTGTGTGGCAAAAAGGCATGGGCTACGATGCCCAGTGGGAAAAACTGCCCAGCATCATGAACCGCGCCCGCACAATTATGAACGAGCGTTTTGGAAAATACCCGCACCGCGAGTACTATTTCATACAAGGCGGCGACGGCGGCATGGAGTATCCGCTGGCCACCCTCATCACCGGCAACCGCCCGCTCAATAGTCTGGTGGGCGTGTCCATCCACGAACAAGTGCATTCGTGGTACCAAATGGTGCTGGGCAGCAACGAGAGCCTTTACGCATGGATGGACGAGGGGTTCACCTCCTATGCCTCCGATATTGTGGAAAACGAACTTGCCCGCGAGGGATTATTGCCCGGAAGAAAAGCGAGCGCCAATCCCTTTGCAGGCACCTATTCGGCTTATAGGCAGTTGGCACTCAGCGGCTTGGAAGAGCCGCTCACCACCCACGCCGACCGATTCAACACCAACTATGCTTACGGATTGGCCGCTTATGTGAAAGGATCGGTTTTTCTTCACCAATTAGAATATGTCATTGGGAAAAAAGCCTTGGCGGAGGGGTTGCTCCGCTACTTCGACACATGGAAATTCAAACACCCGAACGCCAACGACGTGATTCGTGTGTTTGAAAAGCAAAGTGGCCTTGAACTGGATTGGTACAAAGAAGATTGGGTGCACACGACCAACACCATTGACTATTCCATCAATGAGGTGGTGGCCGACGGCAGACGCGCCACCAAGGTGGTCATCGGGCGAAATGGCCGCATGGCCATGCCTTTGGACATCGTGGTCACTTACGAAAAAGGCGAGCAGGAACTGTTTTACGTCCCGCTCGAAAGTATGCGCGGCGAAAAACCCGCCGAGGACGGCGCCAAGCGCACCCTGCTGCCCGCCCACAGATGGGTGGACCCCACTTACGAGTTTGAAATCCCGGAACGCCTGAAAAACATTTCCAAAATAGAGATAGACCCTTCGGGACGCATGGCGGATGTGAAACGGGAAGACAATGTGTGGGAGCGGAAGGATTGAAAATGACAAGCGCTTCCTCATTGTTGCCTTAGAAAAGCCCCCCCGAAAACACGGGGCATCGCACTGGCGAACACATTTCTTTGCAATTCCTTAACTTTGCAGGTGCAAAAGTCCCCCAATCATAAGCAGACCTTTGCGTTTGGCTTTAATTTATGTCTGTCGTATTCAAATTGTTCCGAGTTTTCATGTTCGTTGCCGCCGCTTGTTTGGTGGTCAATGATGTTGCGCGACTGGTCTTCCCTTTTGCGCAACAGACGTTTGTCGTGCAAGACAGCGGAGATGAGGAGCAAGACGACAACAACAAAGACCAAAACACATATTCTTTTTTCGAGGAGGAGGTAAAAAGCACCTCCCACAAAGAGCGCCTACAACAGTGGTTCTTTGTCTCTTGCGAAGTGGAGGCCTCCGTCGCACATCTCATCAGGGACGACAAGGTCAGACATCTGGCTTTCATCCCGATTTTTTCTCCCCCTCCCAACCATTCTCAATCGTGAGGAAGTGCCCCCATTTTCGGGGGGCGTTTCTGTCGTGAGTCAATCCTGACTTTCCCACTACCCGGCTGTATCTCCCACGTGTTATTGTTTTCAGCACCTAAAACTCGCGCAAGCGCCTGACGGCGAATTGTCGCGTTCCCGGCTGACCCATCTTTTTTTCACAACAACTCTCCTCATCCCTCTACGGACGGGCTGAACAAAACATTTAATTCCATGCAAAAGACTAACCTTTTCGCACACCTGAAACAAGATTTGCCAGCGGGCCTGGTTGTGTTCCTCATAGCGCTTCCATTGTGCCTCGGCATTGCGCTGGCATCGGGCGCACCACTTTTTTCAGGCATGATTGCCGGCTTTGTGGGTGGCATCGTCGTCGGGATGCTGAGCAGTTCGCACACAAGCGTGAGCGGGCCAGCAGCAGGCCTTACGGCAGTCGTTCTGGTTGCCATTCAGCAGCTCGGCGCTTTCGAGACCTTTTTGCTGGCCGTGATGCTGGCAGGGGCGCTGCAACTGGTGCTGGGATTTGCCCGCGCAGGCTCTATCGCCGATTTTTTCCCCTCCAGCGTCATTAAGGGTATGCTCACAGCCATTGGTGTCATCATTATTTTGAAACAGATACCGCACGCGCTGGGCTACGACAAAACCGCCGAGGGACATCTATCTTTTTTTGAAAACAACGGCGGCAATACCTTCACCTCTATATGGCAGACCGTGACGCATTACATTCATCCGGGTGCCACATTGGTATCGCTTGTGGCCATTGGCATCTTGTTGCTTTGGGAAAAATCTGCCATCAAAAAGCGGACGGGTTTTGTGCCCGGCGCCTTGGTAGCCGTGATAGCCAGTGTTCTCCTCAACGAGGTATTCAAAACCTGGGGCGGCTCTTGGGTCATCATGTCGGAGCATCTCGTCAGCATTCCAGTGCCGGAAAACATGGGGGCCTTTTTGGGGCAATTCACCCTACCCGACTTTAGCCAGTTGTCCAACCCGAAAGTTTACACCGCCGCCTTCACCATCTGCGTGATTGCATCCATCGAAACCTTGCTGTGCATAGAGGCTGTGGACAACATAGACCCCTACAAACGCAGCACCAACCCCAACAAAGAATTGAAGGCGCAAGGCGTGGGCAACTTGCTGTCGGGCCTCATTGGCGGCTTGCCCATCACCTCCGTCATAGTGCGCGGCTCGGCCAACGTCAATGCGGGCGCTCGCACCAAAATGGCCACCATCTCGCACGGTGTGCTTTTGCTCGTTTGTCTCGCCCTCATACCCAGCGTGCTCAATCTCATCCCGTTGGCTGCTCTGGCTGCCGTGCTGATTCTGACGGGTTACAAACTCGCCAAAATTTCTATTTTCAAAGAAATGTGGAACAACGGGAAATACCAATGGTGGCCATTCATCATCACGGTGGTGGCGGTGGTGTTCACCGATTTGCTCACTGGCGTGGGTATCGGCCTGGCAGCCAGCGCGTTTGCCATTTTGCGCGGCAACATGAAAAACTCCTACTATTTCCGAAAGGAAAAATATCAGGATGGTGATTTGATTCACATCAAACTGTCGCAAGAAGTTTCCTTCCTCAACAAAGCCAGCATCAAACAAACGCTCGAACACTTGCCAGAAAAATCGCGTGTGCTGATAGATGCCACCGACACGGCTTACATTGATTTTGACGTGTTGGAAATAATCAAGGATTTCTGCAACGTGAAAGCCCCCAACATGGATATTGATGTGACTCTCAAAGGCTTCCACGAACGCTACAACATCGGCGAATCGGACTTTGTGACTTACGAACCAACGGAAGAGGGTGCGGGCAAGACATGGAAAAACGGGCATCCACCTAAGGGCAAAAAGGCAGATGCTCTGACCAATTGAATTTCCTCTTTTTTTGAGATTTGTGGCGTGCCCGGAAGCAATTGGGTGCGCCACTTTTTTTTAGCGCAATTCCCTTTTCTGGGCATCCTTCAACAAGGATTTTGCTCAGATGCTTGCCGCCCCCTTCTTAATCTCCTCCACCACCTCCGGGTTCAGCAAAGTGGAAATATCGCCCAGATTGGAGGTCTCTCCCTCGGCGATTTTCCGCAAGATGCGCCGCATGATTTTCCCCGAACGAGTTTTGGGCAGCCCCGGCACGATTTGAATCTTGTCGGGCTTGGCGATGGGGCCGATTTCCTTCGTCACTACCTCCAGCACCTCTTTCCTGAATTGGTTCAGGTCTTCCGGTTCTACGGGGTGATTGGTGATGACGTAGGCGTAGATGCCCTGCCCCTTGATGTCGTGCGGGTAGCCTACCACCGCCGATTCCACGATGTTGTCGTGGTTGTTGATGGCATCTTCTACTTCCGCCGTGCCGATGCGGTGGCCGCTCACATTGATGACGTCGTCCACGCGCCCGATGATGCGGTAGTTGCCGTCGTGGTCGCGCCGGGCGCCGTCGCCCGTGAAATACTTGTTTTTGAACGTGGCAAAATAGTTCTGCCGGCATCGCTCGTGGTCGCCCCAAGTGGTGCGAATGATGCTCGGCCACGGGAATTTGATGCAAAGCAGCCCTTCCACATCATTGCCCTCCAATTCTTTTCCGTTCGCGTCCACGAGGCAAGGTTGGATGCCGGGCAGGGGCAAGGTGGCGTAGCATGGCTTCGTCGGCGTGATGCCTGCGAGTGGCGAAATCATCATGCCGCCCGTCTCTGTTTGCCACCAGGTGTCCACGATGGGACAGCGTTTTTTGCCGATTTTCTCGTGATACCAATGCCAAGCCTCGTCGTTAATCGGCTCACCCACAGTGCCGAGCACGCGCAGTGAGGGCATCCGGCGGTTTTTTACCCATTCGTCGCCTGCCGCCATGAGCGCACGAATCGCCGTCGGCGCGGTGTAGAAAATATTGACTTTGTGGCGCTGGATGACATCCCAGAAGCGCCCCGCGTCGGGGTAGGTCGGGATGCCCTCGAACATCATCGTCGTGGCGCCGGCGAGCAGCGGGCCATAGATAATATAGGAGTGGCCGGTTATCCAGCCCACATCGGCAGTGCACCAATAAACGTCACCGTCTTGGTATTGGAACACGTTGCGAAAAGTGTATTCGGTGTAAACCATGTAACCGCCGTGCGTGTGTACCACGCCTTTGGGTTTGCCCGTCGAGCCGGAGGTATAAAGGATGAAAAGCGGGTCTTCCGCGTCCATCGTTTGGGCCTTGCAGGATTTGCGTTTTCCAGCGACGGCATCGTGCCACCACAAGTCGCGGCCTTCCGTCCAAGCCACCGGGTCGCCCGTGTTTTTATGAACAATAACGGCTCGAACAGAGTCGCACCCGAGCGCAAGCGCCTCGTCCACAACGGCTTTGACGGGTATGTTCTTCGCGCCGCGTGCATTGTGGTCAGAAGTGACGACGATGGAGCACTCTGAATCTTTGATACGGTCAGCCACCGAAACGGCTGAAAATCCCGCGAACACAACCGAGTGAATCGCTCCGATGCGGGCGCAAGCCAAAACGGCCACGCAGAGTTCCGGTGTCATCGGCATATAGATGCAAACCCGGTCGCCCTTTTTCACGCCTTGCGCTTTCAGGGCGTTGGCGAACTGGCAGACCTGTTGGTACAACTGTTTGTAAGTCAGTTTTTTCGGCTTTGCCTTTGGGTCGTTTGGCTCCCAGATGAGGGCGGTTTGTTTGGAGCGGGTCGTCAAGTGCCGGTCAAGACAGTTTTCGGTGATATTGAGTTTCCCGCCCAAAAACCACTTGGTTTCGGCTTTTTGAAAATTCCATTTCAATACTTGCCGCCAGGGTTTTTTCCAATGAAAAGAGGCGGCTTGCTCTGCCCAAAAACCTTCTGGGTCGGCGACGGAGCGGGCATAGACCTCGCGGTATTGCTCTAAGGATTTGATTTGCAAAGACATCGTTGGCACGTTTAGAGATTCGCAGGAGTAAATTTGAAGCGGGCGAAAAATAGGCAGGTCTTTTAATACGGGAGTATCTGTGTTTTCATTTTCTTTACCACTGATTTGTTTTCAAAAAACACACCACATTGCCATGGGTCTTGTAAAACCAATCGGCTCGCTTGACCGCGGGCTAAGCAAAGACGAACTTATCGCGTTGGCCGAGTCGAATGCGCACGAAGTCATTGAAAGCGGCCAATATGACCTCCTCAAGGTCTATGTCGAAATGAAACGCTACGAGTTGTATTTCAAAACCGTGATGGACAAGGTACGCGAAGCGGCGCTTGTGGTAGCGCAGGAGACGGGAATGAAATCGTTCGACTATGCCGGTGCCAAGGTATCGAACACTCAACGCTCGGTGTTCAATTTCGACAATGACCCTACTTGGCAAAAACTGCACGATGAATCCCAGCATCTCAAAGAGCGCATCAAGCAACACGAGGCGCTGCTCAAGCAGGTGCGCGGCGAAAAAGAGGAATACCTCAACGAGGAAACTGGCGAGTTGATTGAAATCTATGCGCCGACTGAGCAAATTGTGGAATCCATCATGGTCAAACTATGACAGCAGGATTCGTCCTTCACCTGATTGTAAAAGCAAAACCTTTAAAATATGGATGTTACGAGAGAATTTTTGGACGTGCTGCAAAACATCGAGGCCGCCATCGTGACGGTTTGCCGCGAAAACCCCGAATTGAAAGATGCAGAGGTGATTTTGGCCACAGAGCGGCTCATCAGTCGCTACACCCGCGAGAAAAAGAAATTGCCAGCGCTTCCGCTGAAACTTTCCGGCAAAAACCTACTCCTCTTTGAGGCCATGCGGGAATGTGTGAGACACGCCTGACCCGTGATTCGCCCAATGTGGTGGTGACTGAAGCGGGCTATCGAGTGCCGATACGTATCATGGTCCTTTGTTTGGAGCGACTGCATGATTCCATGCGTCTTTGGAACAAAAAGGACGGGGCGAAGGGGTATGTGAATTTTGTGAGCCAGTATGTGATTTGAGGTTGAGGGTCGTGTTTGGGAAGACGCTGGCCCTGAGAGTGGCGGTCGCGACAGTGTCCTCTTGTACATAGGCACGCCCGAAGAAGTGGCGCAGGTGGAGGCGAGCTGGACGGGGAAGTTTTTTGAAGTGGTTGGGGAAAGCCTTACTTTAGGGAACATCTATATGCTCGGAGCAGGTATCATCGAACTTTGCAATAATCGGGGGCGATGCTATAACTTTTCTGAAACATGGGAAAAATCTATGAAGTCCTCCACTTCAAAATACCCACGTTTAGGCCTAACTGGCGTTAGGAGAGGTAATATATCGCCTTCAGATACCGGCACATCCAACGCAACTTGGCTTTCGCGTTTGAGAGTCAACTCGATTTCATTGAATGTTTCGATGAACCGGTTGATGTGCCCAAACAACTTGGTCACTTGATTGACCTCAACCGATTGGCGCAAGTAAGGATAGAATACCTGTACTTGATTGACCGGGCAATTACCCCCGCTATTTTCGGCGATCAATTTTCGGTGGCTGAGCGAATTGATGCGGTCAATGCGGCCGGTACGTTGCTCCATATCGCTGGGATTCCACGCAATACCATAGTGGTAGACATTCTGGCAATAGGTGTGCAGGTCCTCCCCTTCGCGGAAAATGTCGGTCGCCACAAGGACATAAGGAAACCCAGGCATCCGAAACTGCGCAGCCACAATGCTCCGGTCGGCCCCGGTCATACCTGTTCGGCTCACAACAGGGCTTAGCATCCTGAAGTATTTATGGATTGATCCGGGTGTTTGTTGTCCGAAATTGACGGACATGAGGAGATCAAAATCGAGGAGAATGGTGCGCACTTCCTCTGCGACATGGGCAAAGGGCGCATCCGCCCGAAGCAACAGGAGCAGATTGTCTGCAAAGGCACCCGACTTGGCCGAATCTGCCAAAAAAGCGGGCAGTAATCCCGTTCCGTTGCGGAAAATGCCTTTCAAAATCTCGGACAGCATTTGCCAATCCTCCGGGCAATAGGATTCTCTTGCTTTCCAACGAGCAAACTCAATGGCACAGGTTTCGTGCAGCAAGCGACTCAAAAAACCGTTGTCATTCGTCTGTGGGTCGTCGGGCAATGAAAACAACTGTTCGCCACTGCTTTTTTTTCGGTACATTTTGTTGCGAAAGAACTTCCCGGGCCGGCCTTTTCTGAAATAATCGTTGAAAAAATAGGCACTCTCCAATTCGTCCCCCCCTTCGCTGTCGTCGTCGGCATCGGGATTTTCGATACGCTTCATTTGCCAACTTTTGCCCACTTCTCGGAGCGCTTTCCAAAAATCTTCATTGATGTGCCACTTTTTGCGCTCGCGCAATCGCTTGACTTCGTCCTGCACCGTCTCGTTGTTTTTAAAAGCGAAAAAGCAAAAATCCAGTTGGCCTTCTAACTCGCGGCGCTCAAACCATCCAAAACCGTGTGCTGCCTTTATTTTTTCCAACAACTTGCCGTCCCTGAAAAATGCCATAACCTCTTCGCGCACATCTTTCATCTCAAATTCCTTGAGCAGATCGGTAAGTTTGTCTGAAGCAAAGCGCCAAAATTCGCGTGGAAAGCGAGGCTTTGTGTCCGTTTTTTCAAAAAACCGCCGCAAATCTTCCGCTACCCTCCGCTCATACTCGCGCAAAAGCCGCCCCGAGAGTTCGGTCGCCGTGTGTACCCGCCGTACGAACACCAGCGATTTTTCCTGCTGCTCGAACATCTGCTTCCCCAGTTCATGGGTCAGTGGGGTCTGTTTGGGATGCGGCGGCTCACCAAATTTTTTCTGGAAATCGCGCACCAGCGTTTCGATCACCTGCCTGTCTTCGCTTTCGCGGATTTCACGGGTAGCGGTTTGTTCGTATTCTTTTTGGGTATCCGTGTCGTCTTCATCGCGGTCGGTGGCGGGCATGTTACCGGCAGCGTGTATTTTTTGAGCATCCAAATGGTACGTCTCGAAACCCGCGAGCATACCCATTTCAAAGGTTGTATTGCCTTTGGCCCGCAGGTGCTTGATAGACTGGTACTGAATCAATTGCCAAAATGCGCCCATAAAGTCGTTCGGCACATCGAGCCATTCCGCGCTTTTGTTTTTGTCCACATGACCCTGCCGGTGCTCGCTACGGCATTCGTGCCGGGAAACGGATTGCCCGTTGATGTCGTAGGTTAGATTGCCTCGAATCAAAAAAGATTTGAGTCGCTGACGGAATTCGTCAGGATCGGACACTCCGGCGAGTGGGTGTTTGGCAGTCAAACAGTCCAATTGGCGGGCTATTTCCCACAAGTCACGGTCTTTGGGGGTGGCCGACAAGCAGATGGTTTTGTCTGCCAGCGGAAAATGCAGCCGTTTTTCGAGTTCCGGGAAGGCTTTCAAAACCGCTTCGTGCCGATGAACCCCCAAAAAGCAGGCGGTGGCCAGGTTGCGAAATGAAGAATCTATGCCATGACGATAGTTGTGCGCTTCGTCCACGATAAGCGTGTTCACACGCCCCGAAAGTGCATTGAGCAAATAAGCGGCGAGGCAAAGCAAATCCCGTGCGCGTTCGTTTTCAAACAAATGCCCCGTCCAGGCTTTGTCCAGAATTTGTAGTGCCCACTTGTCGGGCCCGACTTGCTCTTTCAACCTTTCCAACAGGGGCAATCTGGCCCGCCTGCTACTTTTTGCCGCGAGCGAGCTGAACGAGGTCATGCGAAATATCGTCATGGCAGCATCGGGGAGAAGGGTTTGGAGGCGTTCCCGATTCAGTTCGACATCAAAAAGTGGAGCGATGTCCGTCCGATTACCCCGGTAGTTGTTTTGGACAAACGACTTGGCCGCATCCGCCCACTTACGCTGCAAATTGGCTTTGGGCACGAGCACCAAATCGCGGTGCATGGTTTTCTCCTGGGAAAAATGTCGCAAGAGCATAGCAATACCGAGCGCAATGTAGGTTTTGCCCAAACCTACCTCGTCGGCAATATAGACGACCTTGTGGTTCTCCGAAGCCGTCAGGTAGTTGAAGGCTTTGCGGACGACCTCCGTTTGCCGCTCGGCGATGTTGGAGGCAATGAGCGCACGCGCGTGGAGGTGGAGCAGTTCGTTGGTAGATGCTGAATCGAGTGGCATAGGTTCAAATGCTTGCTTTGAGTTTTTCACGGAGCCAATCCCATTTTTCGGTTTCGTGCACACCGAGTTTTTTCAGGCACTCGGTCGCGGCCTTTGTCAATTCGGTCCCTATTTCTCTGAAACGCTTGCCGTCGTCCGACCTGCCCAAGCGCTCGGCTGCGGCTTCGTAGAAATTCTGGGATACGATTTGTAGCACGGTCCAGTAAAACGTGCCGTAAATTTTGCCTTCTTCGTATTGGTCCCGCAACTCGTCCAGATAGGTCGGCAGAGTATCAAAACTCTTGTGCAACAAATACCACGAGATGTTTTTGTCTTGTTCCTCGCGTTCGCGCATGAGGCGCTTTTCGGCGAACAATGAACGCTCCAACTTGACCAAGCCGTTGAAATGCTGCGCCCATTCGTTGAGTAAAGAAGGCCTATCTAAAGCCCCAGAGCCTAATTCTCCAGTATCATCATCGGTGTTTTCGGCTAACCGGATACTGAGCGCAAGCGCAAGCCCAGTGTCGCCGAGTTTGTCCCAGCATTGCAAGATACTGGCTGCGGTCAGTCGGAACGGCAAGGGCCGGTGCTCGAAGTTCTTTTGCTCGGGGTAATAGAAATGGGTGTGTTTCAGCCCGTCAACCGTTTCGAGTACTTCAATCAGGCAGTTTTTGGCCAGACGGCGCAAAAGCGGCGCCTCGAGCGCGATACGGTCGTTTTTGAACAGCTGATTTTCGTTCAATATGCCCTTGAAACAAAGATTAGAGCGACTTTTTTCCAAAAACTGGACATGCAGTTCCTTGGCTTTCCAGTCGAGCGTAAATTTTAGGTCGGGCGCGTTTCTTCGGGCGCGTTCTTCCAAAAATCCACTTGAATTTTCAAGGTCGCTTTTTGAAACGAAACGCATCGCGGAGGTGTCCTCCTCGCGCTCGGCAAGTAAATGCTGCATGTTACTCGTCTTTTCCGTAAACAATACCGCAGTTTCCCAATTAGCGCGGTTGCGTTTTTCGAGTATAAACGCGCCCCAGGCCGGAACGGTAAAATTCACAGAGCCAATGATGCTGAACACGTTTCGCTCGTCGTAAAAACGGTAGATTTTGGCGTGGTTGTGGCGATTGTTCAAATCCCCGTTTGCCCATCGGTGCCACGACACCCCTTTTTTGCTGTGCTGCTCGAAGGCCACTTTGTCCATCAAGATTTCGTCGTTCAGGGCTGTGGGAAGCAGGAAACGGATTTGCGCAACCCCTTTTTTATGTAGGAGGTCGAGGCAGTCGGTGTCGTTGCTGAAAAATGGAGATATGATCTCCGCCCGCTCGATTTTCGCTTTTTTGAAAACCTCGCGGTCGAGAAAAGCAGAAAACGGCTCGAACAGGCTCGAAAAATAGGCGGCCCGTATCGCCCCGGAAAGCGTATCGTCCGAGAAATAGCGAAGCGAACGGTCGTTGATGGTTTGCTCGGCCTTGCTCGGAGGAAGATTCAGCAGGCTACACAAACTTCTGAATTGCCTTTGCAAAAAATTGGTTTGCTGTGTGAATGGTCGCTGCCAAGCTGTTTTCGAGATTTTTTGAAGGTGAAACGCCTCCACATTTTGACACCAGCCCGCCGGTGTGATATTCCCCGATCCCGTGAGCACGATCAAACTGTCATCTTCAAGCAAGATGAAAAGGTGCTTGGGGTGAAAATTGCAAATCGTGTTTGAGGCCTCCGGCAGCCGCAGACAGCGCACCTCGTAGCCGAGTGCCGGGGCCTCGGCGTTGTTCTTGGCGTGAAAGTCGCAATAGACGGTCACCTCGGGCATTTCGCCCAGACGGAGCACTTCACGCCAGAGCACTTGGTTGGCGATTGTGCTATCGCTGAAGTGGTCGGGGCGCGGTGTCAGCAGCGGCAACACATAGTTTTCAAAGAAAACTGGGTCAAAATTGAAGGTAAAAAATGCTGCCGCCGATACCTTTTTGGAGCCAATAGCATCGCGCAGCTGCGTTTTTAACAGATGTTGCTCCATGTTCAATGTCAGTTTTGAGGCCGCAGGGCATCGTAAAGCCCCAAGTAACTGCCAATAAAATAATCGTTGTCATGCCCGTCTTGCGGGTCAAAAGAAGTATCGTGGTTCGCGCCCTCCCGATGATAGATTTCCACGCCTCCGTTTTCCAAACCTGCCCAAGCCGCGCCACCGCGGCGTTCCGCCACTTCGCGGTTTCGGGCAGCGAGCCATTCAACAAGTTGCCAGTTGCTTTTTGCATGAAACATGGCAAGCAGTTGGCGTTTTTCCGCATTTTTCTCTGTGGGCATAGCCAAATGTTCGGATTGCACATTGGCCGCCGACGCCCGGCATTTTTGAATAAAGGAATCTGCCTCAAGGTCGTCTTTTGACCAAAATGAACGCGACTGCAAGTAACGAAACACTCGACTGAGCGGGCAGAGCAATCGTTCCGTATGCTCTATGGCCAGCAGCTTTTGAGCGAGTGCCTCTCCCGCACCCGTGCGGAGAATGGCCAATTGGGCAAAAAAATTATTGCCGGAAATAGCATCGCGCCGCGCCGATACTTGATGCCTGAAATCATCTTGAGCATGGTCGGCAAGCAAATGGTGTTGCCAAAACTGCCGCTCGACCTCGGGCAGGTTGAAAAGCGAGCAAAAGTCGGCCAAGTCGGTTTTTTCGATGTTGAATTTTGACTTTTTCAAACACTCCTGAAATCGAGGCAGTCGACTTATTCCCTTGATTTTCCCGGAGAAAATCTCCTCAAAACGCCTGTCTTGCAGTATACGCATTTGTGTAAATGGGCTGTTGTAGCGCCCCCAAACACCGACTCCACGCTGGTTTTCCAACAATATCACATCGCTGGCCTCGCTCGAAACGGGCAGTTTTTCGTCTCCCCAGCGTTTTTGTACCCGCACTATACCGAGCACTCTTTCGTCACCCATACTCTTGCGCACATAAGCCATCATCTGCTCCCAGCGTTGAAAAAAAAACACAAACTCGGCATCGGACCAATGTTGCCCGCTGCGCACCTGCCACGCGAGCGCGAGCGTCTGAAAATCCTGCAGAAAATTGGAGACCGTGGACAGATGCGGGATAATGAGGCGACCTGTCTGCTGCCACAACGACTGAAACCCGAGCGGGTCACGAGAGCCTTTGATGCGATAGTCGGGATCGGGTGCGGTTAGGAAAAAGGATGGCATAAGGCGGGTTGCGAAACATGATGTAACTATTCTTTAAACTGATGTATGCCAAAAATTAAGCCACAGAGGTGCTCCTTATCACACCTCCCCGTACCCACTACCAGCCCAAACTCCACTTCCACCGCAGAAAATCTTCCCGTCGCGCTTGGTGTTCTCACCAAACAACGACGGCGGAGCAAAGGCTTTCGGTCTGGCATCTCGCGGAGGTGCGCTTGGTGAAAACACCAAGCAGGGCGAAAAAACGCGTTCAGCTCCTCGGCGAGCGCCTCGCCGCCCATGACTGGAATGGTAAAAAACTTGATTTGCATAGTCGTTTTTTTACAAAAATTTTCAGGGGGTACACATTTTAGTCTAAAGAAAACAGGAGTAGTTCTTTGACAAACGGAAAAGAAAACAGAAGGGGAGTTTTGTGGCTTCTGACACAACAATCCCCCCCTTCCTTATGCGCAAAAGCGCCTACAAAGATATTGTGGATTTTCTGGCAAAGACCAGTGAAGTTGCACCCCGAGGCAACCACCTGCGCCGCCTTCAGACGATGGCGAGCCTCGTCCACGGCTGCATGAAGAGCAAGTCGTGCGCGGTGGAGGGCATGAGCCAGCCCCGGCACGGCGAGGGTACGGGCAACAAGAACAGCCTGCTGCAAGAGGCGAAGCGCTGGCTTGGGAACAAATGGGTGGACTGGCAGTTGTTCTTCCTGCCGTTGGCGAAACGCTTTTTGGGCATGGCGGCCAAGGGGGGCGAGTTGGTTTTCGTCATCGATGGCAGCCAAACGGGCACCAAGCACAGCAGCCTGATGCTCTCGGTTTTGTGCGGGGGCTTTGCCCTGCCGCTCGTTTGGCTGGTCAAGGAGGGGGAAAAGGGGCACTTTCCCGAACAAATGCACTTGGACCTGCTGCACACGCTGCTGCCCATAGTACCCGAGGGTTGCCGCAAGGTACTCTTGGGCGACGGCGAGTTCGACGGGCAGCAATTGCGCCGATGGTGCGCCGACCAGCACTGGGAGTTTGTCCTGCGCACTTCCTGCGACCGGGTGGTGGACTGTGGCGGCGAAACGGCGCGCATGGATGCCCTGTCGCCCGCCAAGGGCGAGCGGGCGGTGTTTGTGCCCGATGCCGTGGACGGCATCAACGCCGTGTGCTGGCACGAAAAAGGCTTCGACAAACCTATTTTCCTGCTCACCAACATGGATGTGGGAGACATGGCCTGCTCTTACTACCGAAAGCGGTTCAAGATAGAGACCATGTTCAAAAACCTCAAATCAAAGGGGTTTCAACTCCACAAGACCCAAATCAAGGATGCCGACAGAATCGCCAAACTGATCTTGATCGTCGCCACGGCGTTTGTCCTGACCTTTTGCCTGGGCTGTTTCGTCAAACACTATTGCCCCGTCGGCAAACTCAAAACATTCCTCCGAAAGGACAAAATCGAAAAAATGGGGCCTATCCATCTGGCCCAAAAGTGTTGGGACGAAGCCTTTCACATCGCCTTAGATTTCTTTTCCGATTTGTCAAAGAACTTTGACTGGGTTTTTACTTGAAAAAATGTGTACCCCCTGAAAACAAAAATTTTTTTGGGGCTGCGCCCCAAACCCTAAAAAACTCGCCTAAGCCGACAGGACGCGCAGGCGGTCGTCCCTCCCGCCATGCGCCGTCCTGTCCGGCTTAGGCTCGTCCCCACAGCACATGAGAAAGCACGGCATGGCTATCCTCCAAACTGGAGGGCAAGGCGGAAGCCAACATTGCCGCTGCGAAGCGCCGGCGCGTTGCAGTTGCGGAAGGCAGCGCGACAGCGCTGCGCGGTGAAGTTCCAACCGCCGCCGCGAAGCACGCGGTCGGAAGCCCTGGGACTGTCCACCCAGGCTCGTCCATCGGTGGGCGCGCCGGAGAAATTGCCGTGCCAGTCGTCCTGCACCCATTCCCACACGTTGCCGCTCATGTCGTATATGCCTAATTCGTTGGCTTTTTTGGCGCCCACGGGACGGGTCGTTTTTTGGCTGCCGTGCGTGTTGCCGGTTTTGGCGTTGCCGTCGTACCACCCCACTTCATTCAGGTCGTTGCTGCCGCTGTACAGGTAGCCCCGGCTTTTGTTGCCGCCTCGGGCGGCGTATTCCCACTCTGCTTCGGTGGGCAGGCGGTATTGTTTGCCCGTTTGGGCGTTCAGTTTTCGGATGAACTCCTGTACGTCATCCCACGAAACGCGCTCCACCGGGCATTGGTCGCAGCCGGTGTTGTACAGTTCCGGCGGGTTGCTGCCCATCACGCGCCGCCATTCGGCTTGGGTCACCTCATATTTGCCGATATAAAAATCGCGCAGGGTCACCGAGTGGGGCGGTTTTTCCCAGTCGTAGCATTCGCCGTCGCGGCTGCTGCTCTGGCAGCCCATGGTGAAGGCGCCGCCCTGCACGAGCACCATTTCGGGGCAGCCTTCGCATCGGGCGGGGTCGGTGGGGGGGCAGCCGTTGTTGCTGGCGGGCCCTTTTTCGCGGGGGCAGCGGTCGTCTTTGTTCAGCACGCCATCGCCGTCGTCGTCGGAGTAGTCGCGCACGCACTGCCGGGCCTTGGTCACATGGCGGCCGTTTTTGTTTTCGTACTTGTCGAGGTATCGCTGGCAGCCGGTCTTGGAGCCTTGGGCGATGTCCCAAGCATCGTCGTCGGCTTTTCGGGCGGCGGCTTCGGCTTGTTTTTGCGCTTCGGTCGGGCCGGCGGGCTTGGTGGGCGGGGCCGTTTTGGTCGGTGTCGGCTGCTTACGTTTGTTGGCATCGGCGATGAGGGCATCTATTTCCCGGTCGCCGTTGGCGGGTTTGTCGGTTTGGCAGTTTTTGGCCTTTTGGAACATTTGTATGGCCTCGTCGTATTTTTTTTCCGTCACGAGGGCTTTGCCGCGGTCGCGGTAGGCAGTGTAGCATTGGGCCTCGGCCACGGCGGGCAAGGCGAGCAGGAGGGCGAGCAATAGGAGAGGTTTCATGTTTTGCGGTGTTGGTGGGTGGGTGGTGCAAAGATGGAAAAGAAAAATAGATTTGATGCTTCGAGGCAAAAAGGCTTCTTTTGTATAAATTTTTGGTAACATGGCACAACAATCAAGCAATGTATATGACGAACTGGCTGAATTTTTGGCAAGCCTATCCCCCGAAAAAGTGCTCAATTATCGCCCTTCCGAAAGGAAACAAAAACGGCTAAGTGAATTGCTGCAAAAGAAATCCTCAACTGCACTGACCGAGGATGAGGCGCGTGAATTGGAAGGCTTTTTTATTTTGGAACGAATTATCCGCACCGCCAAAGCGCACGCACTAACCCTGCTGAGCCATGAGCCGTTACATACCTGAATCCATCCGCCAGTTTGTCGCAGAACGGGCAAACTACCAATGCGCATACTGTTTACTACCCCAACACATTGCGGGTTTTCAGTTTGAAATTGACCATATCGTCAGCATCAAACATCGCGGCAGTTCCTCCCCCGACAATCTTGCTTTTTCGTGTCCCATCTGCAACGGCAACAAAGGCAGCGATTTGGGAACATTTGTCGAAAACCAACTTGTCCGTTTTTTTAATCCCCGCAAAGATGTCTGGTCGGAACACTTTGAATTGTCTCACGGAAAAATTCTGCCCAAAACGCCCACCGGGGAGGCGACGGCTCAAATTTTTGATTTCAACCGACCAGAGGACATTGCTGTTCGGCGAAAACTGGAGGATGCACAAATCAAGCAATAGTGTTCTTGACGTTGTTGGCATCCTCGCCAACAACACGCGAGAGGAATAGCGCACTTCGGGCTTGGGTTCTTGTTAGTTTATGGGGATTGTGTGCGCTATCCCCGCTTTTTTCACCATACCGGCGGCCTCTTGCGGCATCCCATCTTGGATTAGGGTTCGCGCATCGAGCAGCGCGGAGTGTCCCGGCCAGATGCGCAACATGGAGTCGAGGTGTGCCAATGCGGGGGAGGCCAATCCATCGTTCAGCAGATTGAAGGCATCAGTCCGGTGCGCGAGGAATTTTTGTTCGAGCGCGGCCAATTGCTGTTGGGCGGTGTCGCGCTCAAGGCCTTCGGCGTGTGCGCTCAAAAATTGGCGGTATGCAGGGATGGTGTTTGCTTGTTTGGCTGCTGCCCAATCGGCACGCAAGGCTTCGTGTTGCGGGCTTGATGTGGCGGCATATTCAGGCTTGGGCCAAGCCCAATAGAGCAGCGCGGCCAACAGCGCGGTGCCCAAGGCATACAAAGCACGCCGTCGCGGGAAGAATGGCTGCTCCTCGGCCTCGGCTTTTTTGAGGGCTTTTTGCCTGCGTTTTTCTGCTTCTGCTTGGGCACGCGTTTCTGCTTGGGCACGCGCCTGCTCCGCCCGGCGGCTCCGCTCCGCCTCTGTTTGGGCTTGCTGCTCGGCAGCATTGCGCTTTTTTTCTGCCGCGGCCTCGGCTTGGGCGCGTTCTGCTTGCAGCTGCTGCAAGGTGCGGCGCACTCCGCGCACCACGTCCACCCAAGCAGTTTCTCGGGTGTGCCACTTGCTGGGGTCGTTCACGGGGTTGCCGTCGGTGGGCAGCACTTGCAGGGAGCTCACGACCGGGTCAATCTCCCAATCACAAGGCCGCACGATGACGGGCAGCACACGGGCCTCGCCTCGGTTGTGGCGTTCGATGGCCTCCTTGAGTTCTACCTCGTGGATGTAGTCGCTGGAGAAATAATCAGTGCTGACCAGCAGGAGTATGATGTCAGCGCTTTTGAGTTTTTCCTTGATGGCAGGCTCCCAATGCTCCCCTGCGATGAGTTCGCGGTCGGTCCACACGCGCAGTTGCCCTGCCCGTTCCATGGGTAGGAGTTGGGCTTTGAGTTCGGCGCGGAATGGTTCGTCCTCGCGGGCGTAGATGATGAAAGCCAAAGGAGGTTGGGACGACATGGTTTTGGTTTGTGTGGGCAAATGTAGGGCATGGGTGGCGAAGAAGAGATGCCGACAACAGGAAAAGTGTAGTGGGAAACAGTGGAGGCGGGGGAAATGCGTCAGTCGTCGTAGTGGCCATAAACGGAGAGCATATCGATGCTATCGTCCGTTACTTCATAGACCAAGCGATGTTCTTCGTCAATGCGGCGCGACCAAAGGCCTGATTTGCCTCCTTTCAATGGTTCCGGCTTTCCGATTCCTTCAAATGGAGTGCGCTGACATTCTTTCAGCAAACGGACAATACGTTGAGCAACCTTGTGGTCATTGACTATCTAATCGCTAAATTCATCAAAGGACTTGCCTTTGAAAGCGACCTTTCTCATGGTCTTTCGACTTTGTACTTTTTGATTTCGCTGACAATGTCAAATTTTTCATTTTCCAAAAAACTGTCAGCCAATACTGAAAACACTTCTCCCGGCACAACATAGCGCACGGGGTCTCCTTCCCGTTCTGCAATTATTTCTGACAAAGTTTGTTTAGGTTTCCCTGCGCCATTCTTTTCAGTTGCTTCTTCCTGAATGGATATGCGCACCTTTTTCCCCTTAAAAAGGGTTTTCACGACCTGAACAAAGTCATCTTTCAACTCATCGGCGGAGACCTCGTAGTTCAAAACTGGCATGGTTCGATTTTTTTTAAGAGTACAAAAATACGGGTCTTATCGTTCCATGCCACCATACTCCCCTCGCCACGCATACCACCCAAACAACCCCAGCCCCGCCATAATCGGCGTGAAAATCGGGATGATGATAAACCAGAACATTCGCTGGTTCAGGATTTCGTCGGCTTTGCCGGAGGCGACGGCGTGGCTGATTTCAAGGTTGGCGCGATACAGCATGAAAATGACCGTCGCCGCGGCGAGCGCCATCCAGAGAAAACCGGCTGTTTTTTTCAACGTGTTCATAATCAAAAGAGTTGAGAAGGGTTGATGAGAGTTGAGAAAGGTTGAGTAGGTTTATTATCAACCTCATAAACTTTTATCAACTTTCATCAACCTTATTTCTTGATGGCAAATAAAGCAGCCCAATCACAAAGCAAACCGCCGCAATCGCAATCGGGTACCAAAGCCCGAAGTAAGGGTCGGTATTGCCGTCGGCGCTGAAATTTTTGCTCTCCGTCACCAAGCGCGTGGCGATGTAGGGCGTGAGGCCGCCGAAAATCCCGTTGCCGATGTGATACGGCAGCGACATGGACGTGTAGCGAATACGCGTCGGGAACAACTCCACCAAGAAGGCAGCGATGGGGCCGTAAACCATTGTGACATAGAGGATTTGGAGAAAAACGAGAAAGGTCATCCACCAAAAAGCCGACGAGGAAAGCCATGTGGTGCGGGCCGTTTCGTTCTTGGCTTGCAAAGTTTTATCTGAAAAAACAGTTTGCTTTTTTTCCGTTTTTACGACTGTGCCATTCGAGTTGGTTTCCCACAACGTTTTGACAATCAGAGAATCTCCGTTGGGCAAAGGAGCAACATGGACGGATTCGACACGGGCTGTTTTTGCCGTGTCCACCTCCGTCAAACCGTGCATCGCCTTGTAAATCGGCCTATAGGTCAGCACCGCCAGCAGCATCCCGGCGAGCATGATGGGTTTGCGCCCGATTTTGTCCGACCAAGCGCCGAACACGAGGAAAAACGGCGTGGCCGCCAAAATGGCGACGCAAAGCAGGTAGCGCGTCTGCTCGAACTCCACGCCGAGCGTTCGTTCGATAAAAGTTTGCGCGTAAAACTGCCCCGTGTACCACACCACACCTTGCCCCATCACCGCGCCGAACAGGGCGAGCAGCACCATTTTCAAATTGTCTTTTTTGGCAAACGACTCTTTAAGCGGGTTTTTCGAAATTTTTCCCTCTTTTTTAATTTTTGCAAACAAAGGCGACTCCGCCATGCGCAGCCGGATATAAACAGAAACGCCAATCAGGAAAATGGAAACAAGAAACGGCACCCGCCAGCCCCAGTCGTCAAAGGCTTCTACACCCACGGCATTGCGCACGAGCAAAATCATGCCGAGCGAGAGAAAGAAGCCCAGCGTCGCCGTCGTCTGGATGTAAGCCGTATAGTAGCCGCGTCGGCCAGCGGGAGCGTGTTCGGCCACATAAGTCGCCGCACCGCCGTATTCGCCTCCGAGCGCCAACCCCTGCAACAGCCTGAGCACGAGGATGATAAACGGCGCCCACATCCCGATTTGCTCATAGCCCGGAATCAGCCCGATGGCGAACGTGGAGCCGCCCATGAGCAAGAGCGTGAGCAGAAAAGTGTATTTCCGGCCAATCAAATCGCCCAGCCGACCGAACACCAGCGCCCCAAAAGGCCGCACGATGAATCCCGCCGCGAACGTCGCCAGCGTCGCCAAAAAACCCGCCGTCGGGTTTTCTTTTGGAAAAAACTGCCCGGCGATGATGGTGGACATCGCACCATAAATGTAAAAGTCGTACCACTCGATGAGCGTGCCTACCGACGAGGCGAGTATGACCTGCATGAGGCCGCGTTCGGGAGTTTCGGAGGAAGAAGTTGACATGAAAAAAGCCCTTTTGTTTTCGAGGCCAATGGTAGGGCGAATTTTGGTTTTTGAAAGAAAAATGTACGCCAGGTTTCCAAATCCGTCGTTTACATGGCACTGCGGCAGATTTGGAAATCCGTCCTACTTTTGCCCCGCATGAAAAACTACCTCTCCCAGACACTGAGCCTTGCTTTTCTCGTGCTGCTCCTGCTGACTGGCCTCTCGCTCTTGCCAGAGAACATGAGCATTGGAGGCCTCCCGCTCCGCAAGATGGATATTTTTGCAGACATCCGCAGCGATGCCAAGGCCATGCCACCGAAGCAGGAAACACCACCGCCGGACACGACCGCCTTTACCCCCCAAGACACATCCGCTTGGGTGGATTTGGACACTTTGGCAACCGATTCCGTCGGGCCATTGCCGCCGAAGGACTCAGCCTTCTTTGGAAAAATCATAGAGGATTACACTTTTGAACAAGCAGGCTTGGGTCGCTTTTTTGAAGCCGTTGATTCAATCAGATGGGGCCGCAAAGTCCGTGTTGCCTGGTATGGCGATTCGTTTGTGGAGGGCGATATTTTGGTGGGCGACTTGCGCGACACGTTGCAAAGCATTTGGGGAGGCGCGGGGGTTGGTTTCGTGCCGATTACTTCGGAGGTGGCGCAATTCAAACGCACCTTCAAGCATAGTTTCAGGGGGTGGAACACCTTTTCCATTGTGAAAAAGACAGAAAGCCGCCCGCCGCTCGGCATCAATGGTTATGCCTATTGCCCCATGGAGGCAGATGCAAAAATTCATTACGAAGGGTCTGACTATTTCCGCCGAAGCAAATCATGGACGGAGTTCCGCCTTTTTTATACAGCCCAACAAGACCGTTTTTTTGTGTGGCAGGAACAAGGCGAGTCCCCCAAAACAGAGCTCTTGAAAGCCACATCGGGCCGGGTGGGTCAATGGATTTGGGAGTCGAACTACCCCGGCGCAACGGGGTTCGCCTGTCGGTTTCCCGACTCTGCCACGGGGCTGTTTCTTTACGGCGCATCGCTCGAAAGCGGGCCGGGCATCTACTTCGACAATTTTTCGGTGCGTGGCAACAGCGGTGGGCCTTTGCGCCTGCTAAAACCCGACTTTATTCGCCAATTCGATGCTTACCAGAACTACGACCTCGTTGTGTTGCAAGTTGGCCTGAACGCGGTGACCAATTCGCTCAACAACATCAAATGGTATGAGGCCGAGCTCGACCGGACGTTTCAGCACCTGAAAGCGTGTTTTCCCGGAAAGACGATTCTGATTGTCAGCGTGGGCGACCGAGCGGGCAAAAACGGCACCGAGCTCGTCACCATGCGCGGGGTGCCGGCCATTGTGGCCATGCAGCGTGACCTGGCTCGAAAACACGGCTTTTTATTCTATGACTTGTACTGGGGCATGGGCGGCCCCGGCTCTATCATCGAGATGGCGCACCACAAACCGCGCTACGCCAATACCGACTACACGCACCTGACGCACGAGGGCGGCAGAGTGATGGGGCACTTGTTTGCCAAGTTGTTCGTGGAAGAGCAGGCGGCATGGCGAGCAGGCAAGCCTAAAATATGAGGGACTTGCATACGCTTTTTGGAAACTGGCATTTGTCATTTCCAATTTTTCGGGGGATTTTGGCGGCGCAAAACCGTATCAAGCAAAATTCTGCAAGACATACTATGCGTTTTTCTTTACTCCCCCTCCTACCCCACACCACCGTCATGCGCCTCGTGGCCAGCCTTGCTTTTCTGACTTTTTTTGTCAGTCAATGCCAGTCCCAATTTCGCCCACCGCAGGTCGAAATCGAGATGGCCGATACCGTGGATTACGCTTTTTTGCGGCAGGATGAAAATCAAATTGAAAATGTGGGGTATCTCGACCCGCTGTTTCAAAAACTATACGAGCAACGGGTGCGTGGCGGAAAGAAAATCAGCATCGTGCATATCGGCGACTCGCACATCCTCGGCAACTACCTGACCCGCGAGGTGCGCGCACGCCTGCAAAATGCCTTTGGCGACGCGGGGCGGGGGCTGATTTTCCCATATCGGTTGGCGAACGCCTGGGGGCCGCGCGACTATCTTGTGGAAACCAACACACGCTGGATTGGCTCCAATTGCCAACGCATTCTGAGCTCGCCATCGCCATTTGGCATTTCGGGTTTTTCGCTTCAGACTTCCAATCTAAATGCCGAATTGACTTTCAAACTCCGCGACACCGCCACATCGGAGACGCGATTGTTCACCAAAGTCATTGTTTTTCAGAATAAAACAGGCTACGAATACAATGTGGAAGTACTTGACGAGACTTCGGGACAAAAGGCAAAACTGTTCATAGAAGACCAGTATTCGCAGTCGTACTACTTTGAGCGCCCAGTGAGCCAAGCCACCGTGCGGACGCGCAAACTCACAAGCCAACAAAGCTATTTCACACTCGATGGGATTGCGCTGGAAAACGAACTGTCAGGCGTGGTTTATCATTCTGTAGGTGTCAATGGGGCCAAGTTCAACGACTTTGTGCGCGCCAAACATTTCACCCGCCAACTGTCCGAACTTGCCCCCGACCTCGTCATAATCTCCCTCGGCACCAACGAGGCACAGGGCAAAATAGACCCCAAGTATTTTACCCGAAACATTCAGAACCTCATCGAGAAAATACACGAACACTCTCCCAATGCCCTCATCATGCTCACCACACCCGCCGACTCATACTTGCGTGGTGGCAAGAGTTTCAACCCCAATATGCCTTCCGTGAGCGATGCTATTCGCAAACTGGCCCGCGAAAAGGGCTACGCGCTCTGGGACTTGCACCATTTTGCAGGCGGCGAAAACTCCGCCCAGCAATGGAAATCGAACGGCCTGATGTCATCAGACTCTGTGCATTTTTCCAAACTGGGCTATGCGGTGCAGGGCAAGCTCCTGTATCAGTCGTTGATAAAGGGATACAATGGTTTCGCGGCGGCCAAACCGTGACTGTCATCGCCTCATTGCAATACGACCTCGGTCTCCCACTGTTCTTTCGGCTGGGCATAAATGCGCCAAAACTCTCCCGCAATCAAATCGGGGTCGAATCTCGTGCCAGGCTCTACCGCACCACAGATGGTGAGTGTGGCGACATGTATGCCAAGCGGTTTGCACTCTTGCGCGAGCGAAAACACCAGGCTCCGTAGCCCGGCTTTTCCAATGCCCAACGAAGCCATGGCAGGCGGAGCCTTCAATGCAGTGCCGCCGCCCGTGAAAAACAGGGTGCCGCGCCCGCGAGCTTTCATCTGGGGAAATACCGCCTGTGCTGCCGATAAAGCGCCCATCACGTTGATTTTAAAATCGTTGAGAAAAACAGGGAGCGAAATCTGAGAGGGAAGAGCAGGGTTGAAGGCGCTGGGATTGTAGTGCAGTATCTCGATATCCGAATGTTCGGCAGCCATTTTCTCAAGCATACGAATGTATGATTCTTCTGCCGCAATGTCAACGGGATACCCCTTCGCACGGATGTTTTCGGCAGCCAATTGCGCCTCGAAATCCTTGAGTTTTTGCTCATTGCGGGCCACCATCAGGATGTCAAAGCCCTCGCGCCCAAAACGCCTTGCCAATGCCAGGCCTATGCCCGGCCCCATTCCAATAAGTAGCAGTTTCATTTTTTTGACAAAGAAAAAAGTAAAAACTTGGTCGGCCTCCAAACGCAGAGGATTCGGATGACAGCCTTATATGTTTTGACAGGAGTTACAAGACTTACAGGATAGATGAGGCGGCTTCGCTGCGAAAAACCCTGTAAATCTTCTAAGTCCTGTCAAAATTCAATGTCTGTTGTCCTGTCTAAGTTTTTACAGAAAAAAACTATGGTCAACGCAAATCAGCCCCGTCCGCTTCACTTGGCCGGGCAAGCCCCTGAGTACAGGGTCTGACAAGGTGGTTTTGAACGAACGGCGCTCGCAATCCTTTGAAAATCATACAAATCAATCAAGGAAATCCTTGTCTTGCCAACGGGCAGATTCAAATCCTCTTTAATCTGGGTGTACAACAAGCATCATGTGCGAAGGTTCTGCGAGTGCCTCCGCGCAGCAATTCAACGCCCTTTTTTTCGCACATAAGCCTGAAAGCGCTCGGCATTGACCTTGTGCGCGGCGAAGGTCTCCGCAAAAGCGTGTGTGCCCGACTCATCGGGCTTGGCGCAGAAGTAAAGGTATTTGTGCTGGGTGGGATTGAGCACCGCATCGAGGCTTGGAATAGAAGCCATGCTGATAGGCCCCGGCGGCAAACCCTTGTACATATATGTGTTGTAGGGCGAGTCGTAAGTTGTGTGATATTCTGTCACGCGACGGGTTGCGAAATCGCGTGTGGCAAACACCGAGGTTGGGTCGGCTTGCAATTTCATGCCGATGCGCAGGCGATTGAGATAGACCCCTGCGATGGTTGGTTTTTCCGAGTTGGCATTCGTCTCCCGCTCGACGATGGAAGCCAAAATATAAACTTCCGATTCTGACAATCCGAGAGCTTGGGCTTTTGCTCGACGATTGTTCTTGCTCCAAAACGTCTCGTGTTCTTTCAGCATTCGCTTTACGAACCCTTTTGCATCCGTGTTCCAATAAATCTCGTAAGTGTTGGGGATGAAAGCGGTCAGCAGGTTTTCGGCGGTGTATCCGATTTCGTTCAGAAAAATCCTGTCGCGAAAAGTGTTGATGAGGGAAAGAGAATCCGCCTCGATGAACCGGGCCGCCACGCCAGCCACTTCTTCCGGCAGGCGCTCGTTGTTGAGTATAAGGCGCACAGGTGATTGGGCGCCGTTGCGCAGATGTTGAATCAGGTCGCGGTTGCTCCATCCCGGTTTCACCTCAAACCTGCCCGCGCGCATTTTGTCTTTCTTGTAATTCATCTGTTCTGCCAACCACCTGAAATCCGATTCATCGGTGACGAAGCCCCCTTTTTTCAAAAGAAAAACCACTTCCTCAAAAGAGGAACCCGTTGGTATGCAGACGTAGCGTTCTTCCAAATGTTCGGGAACTCCCGAAAAATAGATGGCCTTCAATGGCTGCCATGCGAAGTATCCGCCCACTAGGAGGAGCAAAAAGAGGATGGGCAACAGGTGTTTCCAGCGCGACGATTTTTGTGGACTCATGCTGAATGTTAATCGTGAATCAAAGGGTCGAACAGATGCGGTGTTTGGAAAAACTGTCATCATGGGGGGAACAGTTGAGGCACTAATGTTGGGCAAAAATAGTGATTGTTGCAAATTGCAACACCTGCGTCACCTCACACCATCGTTTACCAGCTCAATACTGCTCAGAGTCACTTGGGAAATCCATTGCTTTCACATCGGCGATGTATTGTTTGGTAGCATTGCCCACCTCGTCAAACAGTTCCAGATAGCGCCGCAAAAAGCGCGGCTTGAAATCTTTGGTGATGCCCAGCATATCGTGCGTTACTAGCACTTGGCCGTCGGCGTGCTTGCCAGCGCCGATGCCGATAGTCGGTATTTCGAGGCTTTCTGACACTTCTTTGGCGAGTTGGGCAGGTATTTTTTCGAGCACGATGGCAAAGCAGCCAAGGTTTTCGAGCAGTTTGGCATCCTCGCGCAGTTTGGCGGCTTCTGCCTCTTCTTTAGCTCGCACCGTGTATGTGCCAAACTTGTAAATGCTCTGCGGCGTCAGCCCCAAATGCCCCATGACCGGTATGCCCGCCATCAGGATTCGCTTGATGGACTTCTCCACCTCTGCGCCCCCTTCCAGTTTTATCGCGTGCGCCCCCGACTCCTTCATGACCCGTATGGCGCTCGACAGAGCGATTTCTGGGTTTGACTGGTAACTGCCGAATGGCAAATCCACCACCACCATGGCGCGTTTCACCGCTCGCACCACCGATTGGGCGTGGTAAATCATCTGGTCAAGCGTGATGGGAAGCGTGGTCTCGTGGCCCGCCATCACGTTCGATGCCGAATCACCCACAAGCAGCACGTCAATGCCCGCCTCGTCGAGGATGCGGGCCATCGAAAAATCGTAGGCCGTGAGCATGGCGATTTTTTCGCCGCGTGTTTTCATGGCCTGAATGACGTGGGTGGTAACGCGCTTGATTTCGCCGGTTGTTGCAGACATGGGAAGTGAAAAGGAGTAGGTTGTGAGTTGTGATTTGCGAGCTCGCGCAACGAAGAAATGACTTTGAATGACAGCAGTGACATTTCTCCGCCGAAAGGTAGGGCTATAAATAAAAAAACCGCGCCTCTTTTGGCGCGGCCTGTAAACAACAAATTATAATCCCATGAACATTTCGAGTGGAGTGGGTCTTTTGGGCGGGGGTATCGTGCGGTTTGCACGACACATAAACGATTGCAGCATCTCTATGTTGCGAAAAATCAAGCCTTAACAAATTGTTCAGGTCGCATTTCAGGTTTAGCAAGTCCTCCCAGAATGAACGGAAGGACTTGCCTTTTCACCTGAATTTGTATAATCCCATGAACATATCTCATGGCGGCAATTCTTTTATCACCACCTTTCATGGTACAAAAGTGCGGCGAGGTTTTTTTTCTGCCAATGACATTTTTTGGGCGTTGTGATGAGCAATACATCTGTTTTTCGTTTTTATTTTTTTAAAATAAATTTGATTATCAATGTCTTAGAATGATTTTTGGCTTACCAATATGATGCTTATTGTGAAAAATAAAAAACAAAAACAAACTCGAATTGCTACATTTTTTTCAAAAAATCATGGAAAAAGTTGTTTGAATGGCTTCAACATAAAAAAAGGCCGGGCCTCCTCTTCTCGGAGAACCCGGCCTTTTCGCGCGTCCGCCTGCACAAAAGGCTAATACCGGAAATTAAGCCCCTGCGTGAGCGGGCTTTGGTTCATTTTGTCTACCGTCCTTATGTCAATCAGCACATTTTGGAGCGTGGTGCTGTTGCGAGCGGTAAAGAGGCCGAATCCTTCCGAAAGGTTCGTGTAGGCAGGCAATATCTCCGCGCCCGTGAGGCCAGCATTGGCAGAAGCCACCAGCAACAAGTCCTCTATTTCCTTGCCCCCTCCCAGCAGTGTGATGCTCATAAATTCAAAGTAGCGGAATTTGTCGGTGGTGGGCTGAATGTTTTCGGCCAGAAAACGGAAGAAGTTGTCGGAAGGCACCAAGTGCTCCGTCCGGTAGAATGGTCCAAAGGGAGTATTGATGATGGAACTGCCTCGCTTGAGATTGGTAGCCACCACCCATGTCAAGGTGTCGCGCCCGAGCACGCTGCCATCGCCAGATTCTTCTCGATAACGGATATTGAACATCAGGTTGAAGTAAGTGGAATTGGTGTCGCCTCGCCACTCTACCCTGACATCCTTACCCGGGTCGAAGAAAACGATTGGTGGTATCGTCGAAGGGTTGGGACGCTGAAAAGCAAAATCGCGCGGGATGGTGGTCTGAGCCGTGATATCTGGTTTTCCATCGGCGCGTTTTATGACCAGCCGGTAGGGCTCGCCTCTTCTCAGGCTATCCATTTCCGTGTTTCTTACTTTATATAGGTAGTTGGGTTGAGTAGCAAAAATGCCCCCCTTGCGCGGGAATCCTTCTTGCGTGCCATCCACCCGATAAAGTTGGAAGAGTTGGTTGGTGCTGACGCGCTGCAAGTACACCGCGATGTCGCTTTCGGGGTAGTAAAGCGAGTCGGGTATCTGCGCGATTTCGAGGGCGCTTTTTTCGGAGTCGAAGAATGCTTTCTCGACGCGGATGTAGTGGGCAGTGTCTTGGGGCGAAAGAAAGGCATAGGCCACCGGGATTTCTTTCCAGTTGGTGGTGACATCGAATTCGTTGGAGCAAGCGGCCAGAAACATCAAAAAAGGGGCAAGCAGGAGCAGTTTTTTCATCGTAAAATGTTTGGACTAGAAAAATCGGCGACAAAGGTAGGCGTTTGTTCGTGACGTAAAAGCACCAGCCTTGCCAGCCTTTGACGAATTTGGTTGAAATGTTGGTTGCCCGTCTCGAAATTTATACCCGTTTTAAAATGCGGCGCTGCGGATGCGACAAGGTTCATCTCAAAAAGTTGAGCCGAATAGTGATACCTTTGCGGCGCACCACGCAAGGTGCTTGGAACGGGCTTTTTCTACGCTTTTGGCAAACAGATTTCCCGTTTTGATGTTTTCTACGCAAATTTGAACGCATATTATGGACCCGTCCGGCTATTTTCCCATTGTACTTCAGTCGCTTGTCGCGCTTGGTTTTGTCGCCTTGGTGCTCATCGTGGTGCCGATGCTTGGGCCGCGTCGGCAAAGCGCCAAAAAGGGCGAGAATTTTGAGAGCGGCATCGCCAGCGTCGGCAACGCCCGTTTCCCAGTTTCCATTAAATACCTCATGACCGCCATCTTGTTTGTTTTGTTCGACGTGGAGGTGATATTTTTCTACCCCTATGCAGTCAATTTTAGGGAGATGGGCTTCGAAGGGTTTTATGCTGTGCTCATTTTTGTGGCCGTGTTTCTCATCGGATTTTATTATGTGATGCGCAAAGGCGCGTTCGAGTGGGACAAATAAATTTCTAATTATGAGCTATGAGTTATGAGTTTTTCACGCGAAAACCTCATAACTCATAGCTCCCAACTCATAACTCAATCATGGGCGTCATTTCAAAAGCAGAAGTGCTCGAAGGGTATATCGGCGAAGGATATCAGCTGACCACCGTCGAGAAAGCGTTGGGTTTGGCCCGCGCCAATTCTATATGGCCGTTGCCTTTCGCCACCTCATGCTGCGGCATTGAGTTCATGGCCACGATGGGCACGAACTACGACCTTGCCCGATTCGGCATGGAACGACTTTCTTTTTCTCCACGCCAGTCCGATTTGCTCATGGTGATGGGCACGATTGCCAAAAAGATGGGCCCTGTGTTGAAGCAAGTCTATACCCAAATGGCAGAGCCTAAATGGGTCATCGCGGTAGGGGCCTGCGCCAGTTCGGGCGGCATTTTCGACACCTATTCGGTGTTGCAGGGCATCGACAAGGTGATTCCGGTGGATGTGTATGTCCCCGGGTGTCCGCCACGCCCGGAGCAAATCATTGACGGCGTGATGAAAATACAGGAACTGGTGAGAAACGAGCCGCTTCGCCGCCGCTATTCGCCGGAGTATCAACATCTTTTGGAGAAATATCAAATCGGGTAAATGCGCTATAGTCAACGCAAATCAGCCCCGTCCGCTTCACTTGGCCGGGCAAGCCCCTGAGTACAGGGTCTGACAAGGTGGTTTTGAACGAACGGTGCTCGCAATCCTTTGGAAATCATGCAAATCAATCAAGGAAATCCTTGTCTTGCCAACGGGCAGATTCAAATCCTCTTTAATCTGGGTATAACGTGCCAATTTGAGAATGTGCTAATGAGATTTTTTTAGGGCACATTATAGTCAACGCAAATCAGCCCCGTCCGCTTCACTTGGCCGGGCAAGCCCCTGAGTACTGGGTCTGACAAGGTGGTTTTGAACGAACGGTGCTCGCAATCCTTTGAAAATCACACAAATCAATCAAGGAAATCCTTGTCTTGCCAACGGGCAGATTCAAATCCTCTTTAATCTGGGTATAGTGAATTAGCACATTATGAAAAACGAACTCATCCTCGCTCGCATCGAACAACAGCATCCCGGCTTCATCGTGTCGCACGATGTAGCGCACGACGGTATCCTGAACGTGGAAACGCCGCGAGAACAAGTCTTTGAGTTGTTGAAATTTCTGCGCGATGACGAGGAGTTGCACTATCACTTCCTAACCTCGCTTTGCGGCATCCACTATCCCGAAAACGCGGGACGCGAATTGGGCGTGATTTATCACCTCCACAACTGGCCCCAAAACCGCCGCCTCCGCGTGAAAACATTTGTCCCGCTCGACGACCCGCATGTACCGACCGTCACCACGCTCTGGCCAACAGCTAACTGGATGGAACGGCAGGAGTACGATTTCTTCGGCATCATCTTCACTGGCCACCCCGACCTGCGCCGCATTCTGAACGTGGACGACCTCGACGTGTTCCCCATGCGCAAGGAGTACCGGCTGGAAGATGGCACGCGGACGGACAAGGACGATAGGTTTTTTGGGAGAAAGGGGCATGAGGGGAGGGAATTTGATTGAAATTTTTGAAAATCAAAAATTTGAGGGTCATGGAAGAAATCCAAGCATCTCAAAAATTGAGCAACTTGCAGTTGGAACTGCTGAAACTCTACGCCATGGGAGTCTCGGAAGAAGAACTCCGCGACATCAAACGGATGTTGGCTAAGTACTTTATGGAAAAAGCCATGGACGAAGCCGACAAGGTTTGGGATGAGCGCGGCTACACCAACAAGTTGATGGAAGAATGGCGACAAACTAAACGCAGCGAGTTGAAAAAGTGAAAGTTGTACCCGACACGAACATTTTGGTTTCGTCGCTTTCCCGGCGTTCCAAGTCGAACTGGGTCATTCAAGCCTTTTTGAAAAAGGATTTTGACTTGGTCGTCACGCACGAAATGTTGCTGGAATACGAGGAGATTTTGAAAATAAAATACGCTATCGCAGCGGTTGACAATTTTTTGCGCTCGATAAAAGATTCTGAAAACGTGGAGATATGGTCGAAGTTTATTTTCAATGGAAACTTCTTCAAGACCCCGACGACAACAAACTTGTAGATGCTGTGATTGCTTCTGGTGCGGATTATTTGGTTTCGGAAGACCGCGATTTCAACATTTTGCAAAAAATTGATTTCCCAAAAGTTGTCGTTTTGCGGTTAGATGATTTTGAAAAAATACTGAATCAAACTTGAAATGCAAGTCCAATCATACTTCTCCTCGCTCGACAGCATCGGTGAGGAATTTTGAAAAACAAAAAGAAAATGACAACCGGCCAAAAATTCTTCGAGCAACACAAGGCGCAACTCATCGAGTTGTGCCGCCGCTACCCAGTGGAGCGGCTGTATTTGTTCGGCTCGATTTTGACCGACAAGTTTGACTCAAAGAAAAGCGATGTGGATGTTCAGGTGTTTTTTGAAGCAAACGGAGACCCAGTTAAAATGGGCAAGTTGAAATGGAATTTTTGGGACGAACTGGAAAATTTGTTCGGAAGAAAAGTAGATATGCTCACCGAGCAGCCCCTTCAAAATCCATTTTTTAAAAAAGAAATTGAATCAACCCGGCACTTGGTTTACGAGCGAAAACGAGAAGAAGCATTTGTTTGACATCTTGAATTCGATTCGAGAAATCCAAGAATACACAACGGGAATATCCGCAATCGAAGATTATCTCAAAAACCGAATGGTCATGCGAGCAGTCGAACGTATGCTCGGCATTATTGGAGAGGCAACGAACAGGTTGGAAAAAGAATCGGACACGCCCTTGCTCTCCAATGCTCGAAAAATAGCTGGTTTGCGCAACCGCGTCATTCATGCTTACGACCACGTTGACAACCAAATTATTTGGGAAATCATCCAAGAACGATTGCCGGAATTGAAACAAGAAATCGAAGAAATTTTGAAAAACGAACTCTGACTTCCATGCAAGTCCAATCATACTTCTCCTCGCTCGACAGCATTGACGGTGAACTCGCCACCCTCAATCTCGGCCCGACGCACCCCGCCACGCACGGCATTTTTCAGAATGTGCTGAAAATGGACGGCGAGCGCATCCACTCCGCCGAGCCGACCATCGGCTACATCCACCGTGCTTTCGAAAAACTGGCCGAGCGCCGCCCCTACAATCAGGTGACGCCCATCACCGACCGCCTCAACTACTGCTCCTCGCCCATCAACAACATGGGCTGGCACATGACGGTGGAAAAACTCATCGGCTGCGAACTGCCCAAACGTGCCCAGTATATGCGCGTGATTATCATGGAGTTGGCACGCATTGCCGACCACCTGGTATGCAACGCCGTCATCGGCGTGGACACGGGGGCGCTCACGGGCTTCACCTATATGTTTCAGGAGCGCGAGCGGATTTATGAGATGTACGAGGAGGTGTGCGGCTCGCGTTTGACAACCAATATCGGGCGCATCGGCGGCATGGAGCGCGATTTTACGCCAGCTTTTCACGCCAAACTCAAGGATTTTCTCAAAACTTTCCCGGCGCGTTTTGAAGAGTTCAACGACATGCTCGAACGCAACCGCATTTTCATAGACCGCTGCGTCGGCGCGGGGCCAATTTCGGCGGAACGCGCCATGGCCTACGGCTTTACCGGACCCAACCTCCGCGCCGCCGGCGTGGACTACGACGTGCGGGTGATGAACCCTTACAGCAGTTACGAGGATTTTGACTTCATCGTGCCTGTCGGCAGTGGCGACGGCGACACTTATGACCGCTTCATGGTGCGGCAGGAGGAGATTCGCCAGAGCATTCGGATTATTAAACAGGCTTACGAAAACCTGCCCGAAGGCGATTACCACGCCGATGTGCCTGATTTTTATTTGCCGGAGAAACCCGACGTTTACACCAAAATGGAGGCGTTGATTTACCATTTCAAAGTCGTGATGGGCGAAACGCCCGTTCCCGTCGGCGAGGTCTATCACGCGGTGGAAGGCGGCAACGGCGAACTCGGCTACTACCTCATCAGCGACGGAGGCCGCCAGCCGTATCGGCTGCATTTCCGGCGCCCGTGTTTCATTTATTATCAAGCGTACCCGGAAATGATACGCGGCTCGATGTTGTCGGACGCGATTTTGACGATGAGTTCGATGAATGTAATCGCGGGTGAACTCGATGCTTAGTAGTTTTAAACACAGAGACGCAGAGGACACAGCGTTTAAAAATAAAATCTCTGTGTCCTCCGTGCCTCTGTGTTCAACTTGCTTCTTGAAAACCAACGAATTCTGCTAATTCCAAAATTCTGAAAATTCTGATTTAGACGACACATGCACGCACCTGCTCAAAACGGAACGCCATTCAAATACTCGCCCGCCGCGCTCGCGGAAGTGCAAAACTTGACGAAAAAATATCCCGAAGGCCGGGGCAAAAGCGCCCTGATTCGCGCCTTGCACATCGCCCAAGAGGAAAATCACGGCTGGCTCAGCGTCGCCGCGATGGACCACGTCGCCGAAGTGCTGGGCATCACGCCGATTGAGGTATATGAGGTGGCGAGTTTTTACTCGATGTACAACCTCGAACCCGTCGGTAAATACGTTCTCGAATTTTGCCACACCGGCCCTTGTGCCATCGAAGGTGCGGAGCGCATCATCGAGTACACGAAACTGAAACTCGGCATCGGAAAAAACCAGACGACACCCGATGGCCTTTTCACCATAAAAGAAGTGGAATGTCTTGGCGCTTGCGGCTACGCGCCCATGATGCAGGTCGGCGAGTTTTTTCACGAGCACCTCGACGAAGCGAAAATTGACCAGTTTTTGGAGGATTGCCGAGCAGGGAAAATTGACAAGGGAACTTGGAAAATGCACTGAGGGGATTGATTCGATTTTTTGATTAAATCCGATTGATTCGATTCAATCAGACTAATCGAATTCAATCGAACAATCGAAATAATTGAAGCAACAACTTTAATCAACTGAAAATGACTGCGAAGCAACTTTACTTTATCTTGTTGATTGTCACGTCGTTGCTCCAAAGTTGCACCAACGACAACAAAAAAACGTCGCAGGTTTCGCAGCCTGAAACGACGGCTGCTCCGACTCCTCAAAAACCAACTGCTTCGGTCGAATCAGCCCCCACCGAGACGCAAGAAACAAAAGAAAAACCCGCCGGAAAATCGGTGGAAGAATTGCGTGAAAACAAAACGAACAGAATCGGCTCGGTGCCGATGGGAAAAGACGCGGAACTGAACACGACTGTCACCGCCCCGCCGACCAAAGTGGAAGGCAAGCGAGTCGAACGGCCAGGGCCGCCGGGATATGTCGCTAAAAAGGAGGCGATTTTGCAGGCAGAACCTTCCCAAAACGCCGCCAAAATCGCCACACTGAAACAATACGAGACGGTTTATATTCTGGAAACCAAAATGACAGACGAATCCGGGAGAACCTATGATATTCCGCAGTGGTACAAAATACAGTGTTCCGACGGGAAAAAAGGCTGGATAAAATCTCAATTTGTAGGCCTTCCTTTTTAAAAATCAACCTCATAAACCCTTATCAACTTTTATCAACCCTAATGTTGACTCAAAAACAAATCGAAGAAATACTGGCGAAAAAGCCGGAAAACCGCTACAAATATTTTATCAAAACCGTAGCGGCAGAGGAAGAAGTGTGGGGTTTGGCCGACAAAGAAGGCTGGCTCTTATTGGAAGACGATGACGACGACACGGAAGTTTTGGCCGTTTTTCCGAATCCCGAATTCGCAGAGATTTTCAGGGAAAAAGGCGATTTCGGGGAATTTCAGGTGGAGGCGCTGGATTTGTACGAATTCATGGAATGGCTCGACGATTTTGAAAAGGAAAAAATGAAAGTCGCGGTGTTTCCCACGCCAGACTTTCAGAGCGCGGTGATGACACCTCAACGCTTGAAAATTGATTTTCAAGAGCAGTTCGACAAGGAGCAAGACTAAATCACTGACTTTAAATATTTTAACACCTATTATCTCTTATGGCGAATGAAACTAAGAGCGCCCATATTGGAGGCTTCTACACAATATTAGCAGCCTTAATTGGCCTATTGGGAGTTTGGTATGCATGGCATCTTTCTCAAAAAAAGGAAGAAGGTGATGAATACTCAGAGTTAAGACAGGTTACACTTGACCCGCAAAACGATGTGGTCGGAATCTGGAAGACAACATTCTTTGATACGATTTCCAACGATATATGGCTAAATCATAGGACGCTTTACTTAAAGTCAAATCAAACGGGTTTGAGTGAGACTAAAATATTTTTAAGTTCCAAAGATATTTCCTGTACAATTTTGGCACCTTTCACATGGAAGCATAGCATTTCGGATTTGCATTTAAGTTATACTGATACTAAATGTTCTTGTACTTCTGAGTTAATGACTAAAACAGCGTTGAGGGGATTTGAAGAAGGCATGAATGGCAAGCTAAATAAAACCACGACGAAAGAACTCTTTGCCATTTCATATCCAGACAAAACAATGGCAATATCAATTTTTAAAGACCAAATGAACAAAGACATTGTTTGCCAATACCAAAGGCTTAAATAATTGACTTTCAATTTTTTGAAAAAATAAATGGGACGTAAACTCCTGCTCGAACACGCCCACATCGAGGGCATCCACACCTACGAGGTCTATCGCAAACACGGCGGTTACCGCTCGGCGGAAAAGGCATTGAAAACCATGTCGCCCGACGCGGTGGTGGAAGAAGTGAAAAAATCCGGCCTGCGCGGTCGCGGCGGCGCGGGCTTCCCCACCGGCATGAAATGGTCGTTCCTCGCCAAACCCGAAGGCGTGCCGCGCTACCTGCTCTGCAACGCCGACGAGTCGGAACCCGGCACTTTCAAAGACCGCTACCTGATGGAAAAAATCCCCCACCTGCTCATCGAGGGGATGATAACGTCGAGTTACGCGCTGGGGGCCAACACCTCTTATATTTATATCCGGGGCGAGTACTCGTGGATTGTTTTCATTTTGGAAAAAGCCATCGCCGAGGCCTACGCCAACGGCTGGCTCGGCAAAAACATCCTCGGCTCCGGCTACGACCTCGATTTGTACGTCAACCCCGGCGCGGGCGCGTACATCTGCGGCGAAGAAACCGCCCTCATCGAGAGCCTCGAAGGCAAACGCGGCAACCCGCGCATCAAGCCGCCTTTCCCCGCCGTGAAGGGCCTTTGGCAAAGCCCGACGGTCGTGAACAACGTGGAAACCATCGCGGCGGTCGTGCCTATCGTCAACGACGGCGGCGACGAATATGCCAAAATCGGCATCGGCAAAAGCACCGGCACGAAACTCATTTCCGCCAGCGGAAACATCAATAAACCAGGCGTTTACGAAATTGAGATGAATATTTCGGTCGAGGAATTCATCTACTCCGACGAGTGGTGCGGCGGCATCAAACGCGGCAAACGCCTCAAAGCCTGTGTGCCGGGCGGCTCCTCGGTGCCCATCCTGCCGCACACGCTCGTGACCAAAACAGCGGCGGGCGAGCCTCGCCTAATGACCTATGAAAGTCTCGCCGACGGCGGTTTTGCCAGCGGCTCCATGCTTGGTTCTGGCGGCTTCATCGTCTATGATGAAGACCAGTGCATCGTGCGCAACACTTGGAATTTCACGCGCTTCTACCATCACGAGTCCTGCGGCCAATGCTCGCCTTGCCGCGAAGGCACGGGCTGGATGGAAAAAGTGCTGTGGCGCCTCGAAAACGGTCAGGGCAAAATGAGCGACATTGACCTGCTGGCCGACGTGGCGAAAAAAATCGAGGGCAACACGATTTGCCCACTCGGCGACGCGGCGGCTTGGCCAGTGAGCGCGGCGATTCGCCATTTCCGCGAGGAATTCGAGTGGCACGTCAGGGAGCCGAAGTTGTGCATGGAGCGGAATTACGGATTGGTGAGCGAGGTGGGTGTGTTTTTGGAGGGGGTACAGGGGTGAGGATTTAGAATGCGATTGCTAATAAATTTTAATTACATTAAACAAGTTTAACCGTGGCAAAAATAAATTCGATAAGAGTTCGGGGATATCGACCATTTAAGGATTTCATTGCCAAATTCGGCAGTTTGGAAGTGATTGTTGGAGCCAATGGTTCGGGCAAAACTAGTCTTTTTGAATTTCTTAAGTTCCTTAGGGACAGCTTGAAAGATGATATCCCTCCTGAAATTGTTGCTGGCTCTATCGGACAGCAAATTTTCCATTTAGGAGCTCCTGAAAAATTCTGGTGGAGTTTGGAAATGGATTTTGGCTTAGAGCAACACCTAAGATATCAGGGAGAGTTGCTTGGGCCTGTCGGCAATACCAAAATAGTTTTTGAAAGGGTTGTTACACTGCCCTTCCCGGGATATGATAGGGGACTGCTATTCATGAATGTTAAAGATAGGAAAGGTACAATTAGAGACCCTAAAAGTAGAAAATTAGCGCAACAGGAAATACACCTACGTCGGCCTAACCAATTAGCATTGAGTACTGTAACAAACCCTGCTATGATAACTCTTTACAGTCTAAGAGAGTATATTGAAAGTTGGCGGTTTTATAGTTCTTTCAGAATTCGTAATGAAAAAATAAAACAACCCGTTCCGATTCAGCAAGACCCTGTCTTAGATGAAGATGCGGGCAACCTAAGTGCTATCCTTTTTTATTTATACAGCGAACATCATCGACAATTTGAAACCCTAGAAAGAAATCTACGGTTGATAATACCAGGTTTCAAAAACCTAACTGTGAAAGCAAAAGGAGCTCCTGGTCATGTCATTGCGTTTTGGGAAGAAGAAGGTTTTAGAGAAGAGATGAGCTTGGCTGATTTATCAGACGGCATTCTTCGTTTAATCTGCTGGCTGTCCTTGTGTGTGCAGCCCAACCCTCCAGCCTTGATATGCATCGATGAACCAGATCAAGGTGTCCACCCAAGAACGTTACCTATTTTGGCCGGTATGTTTGAAAAAGCCTCGGAAAGAACCCAAGTTTTATTAGCGACTCACTCATCATATTTTTTGACTCAATTCGATATTAGCAAAATTGCAATCATGAGGAAGGAATTAGGGGAAGCTAAATTTTACAAGCCGACTGACTCGGAATATCTTAAGCTAAACCTTGCTGAATTCGGTGCTGAAGAAATTGAATTAATGCATCGTAACGATGAACTCGAGCAAGCCATATGAAAAAAATAATGATATTCGTCGAAGGTATTTCTGACAAGAAAATACTCGAATCGCTTTTTTCTAGCCTTATCGAAGAAAAAAGAAAAACAGGTACCTATGTTTCATTTCATGAAGCTCCTGCGGGAAATAAAAAAGCCTCCGTTCTAAATAAAGTTCCGATCAAAGCATGTGACTATATAGCACACAATTCTGACCATTGGGTAGTGGCAATGCCTGACTTATATCCTAAAAATGTAGGGTTCCCGCATGAGAGTTTTGATGATTTAGAGAAGGGGCTGCATGAAAAATGTTTGCAAAGGCTTAGACAAAAAAATGTAAAAGACCCAACTTATTGCCTCAATCGGTTCAAAGTTTTTTGTTTCAAACATGACATGGAGGTTTTATTGTTAGCAGCAAAAAACGAGATGATGGCATACCTAAAGATACAGAATCTCCGAACTTCTTGGATTGAGCCGGTAGAAGACCAGAACTTTGACACACCTCCGAAAAGAATTGTTGAAAAAATTTTTGCTGAAAATGGATCTTCGTATAAAGAAGTAGTCGATGCTACTGCTATACTTGACGGTGTGCATTACGACTTTCTGGCCGAAAGATGCCCGCAATGTTTCAAACCATTTGTTGAATTTTTGAAAGGCTTATAATCTAATTACCGACATCAAAAACAAACTCACTGCCCTGAAACCCGAACTCAAAAAAAAAAAACACATGCCATGACTGAGCAACTTATTCTCCGCGAACTGCACAACCTGCCTGAAGCGCAGCAGAATGAGGTCTTGCAGTTCATTCAGTTTTTGCAATGGAGGCAAAGGCTGCAAGAGGTTGGCTTAATTGATGGAGAACTTTCGGTAGAAACTGACCCTTTTGCTGCGATGGATTTGATTTATGAAAAAGATATTGAAGCCCTCGAAACCATAGCAGGCGTAAAAATTAAACGATAGAAAAATGACCCTCACCGACATCAAAAACAAACTCACCGCCCTGAAACCTGAACAGAAAAAACCTCTGTGGCACTCTGTGAAAAACCTCTGCGCCTCTCTGTGTTAAAAAATTAAAACACAGAGAAAAGGAGGAAAAATCACAGAAAATCACAGAGTTAGATTTTAAAAGTATGAATGAAAACGAACTAACTGGCAAAGTAATCGGCTTGGCGATGGAAGTCCACAGCACCCTCGGGCCGGGACTTTTGGAAAGTGCCTACAAGGAGTGCTTGTTTCATAAAATTCAAAAAACCGGACTGGTAGTGGAAAAAGAAAAACCGCTTCCGCTCATTTATGAAGAAGTAAAACTGGATTGCGGCTACCGAATTGACTTGCTCGTGGAAAACCAACTTTTGCTCGAATTGAAATCAGTCGAAGCGCTCAACGACCTTCATCTTGCGCAAACGCTGACCTATCTTCGGGTTGGAAACTACAAACTTGGATTGCTCATAAATTTCAATGTTTTGAGGCTGAAAGACGGAGTCAAACGAGTAATCAACGGATTCTAACTCCGTGTCACTCTGTGTTTTGCCTCTGCTCCCTCTGTGTTTGAAAAATTTTAAACACAGAGTGCGAAGAGAATTTTCACGGAGTTTCACAGAGTTTTATCTCAGTGGTTCTCAGTGTTTTGCCTCTGTTTTCTCTGTGTTAAAAAACTCTTTTTACTCGCAATATGCCCAAAGTAAAAATAGACAACTTTGAAGTCGAAGTGCCAGAAGGCACGACCATCCTGAACGCGGCGCGGCAAATCGGCGGCGACATCGTGCCGCCCGCCATGTGCTACTACTCCACGCTCAAAGGCTCCGGCGGCAAGTGCCGCACCTGCCTCGTGAAAGTGGTGAAAGGCTCGGAAAAAGACCCGCGCCCCATGCCCAAACTCGTGGCTTCGTGCCAACAAACGGTCATGGACGGCATGGAAGTCGCCAACATCACGAGCGAGGAAGTGCTGCGGGCACGGGCAGGAGTAGTCGAATTCCTGCTCATCAACCACCCGCTCGATTGCCCGATTTGCGACCAGGCGGGCGAGTGCTCGTTGCAGGATTTGGCCTTCGAGCATGGCGCGGAAAGCACGCGCTACGAGTTCGAGCGCCGCACTTTCGAGAAGATTGACATCGGCCCCTACATCAAACTGCACATGACGCGCTGCATCCTGTGCTATCGTTGCGTGATGGTAGCGAATCAATTGACCGACAATCGCGTACACGGCGTCATCAATCGCGGCGACCACGCGGAAATCAGCACATTTATCGAAAAAGCGATTGACAACGACTTCAGCGGCAACGTGATTGACGTGTGCCCCGTTGGTGCTTTGACCGACCGCACCTTCCGCTTCAAAAGCCGCGTGTGGTTTCTCAACCCGATGGACGCGCACCGCGACTGCCCGACTTGCTCCGGCAAAGCGGTCGTGTGGATGTACGGCAACGAAATTTACCGCGTCACCGCCCGCAAGGACAAATACGGCGAGGTACATGATTTCATCTGCAACACCTGCCGTTTTGAAAAGAAAAATATGTCAGACTGGACGATTGAGGGGCCGCGCGATATTGACCGTCATTCGGTGATTGGGCAAAATCACTATGAAGGCGAGGCGTTGACGGTTCGATAAAATTCACCGCAGAGACGCGGAGACGCAGAGAAATTCCACCATTGGGCGGATGACAAAAAATTGCTTCTCTGCGCCTCCGCGCCTCTGCGGTGAGCCAATCTAAATTTGAAAGAACAGAAAGAAAATGACAGCGATTATACTTTTTACATCGGCTATTTTTATTGAAAAAGCCATCCTCATCCTTGTGCTGTTCGTCCTTACCTTATCGGTGGCGGCCTACTCGACTTACGGCGAGCGCAAAGTCGCCGCTTTCATCCAAGACCGCCTCGGCCCGAACCGCGCCGGACCTTGGGGCTTGCTTCAGCCGCTCGTGGACGGCGCTAAGTTTTTCACCAAAGAAGACTTCATGCCCAACGCGGCAGAAAAATGGCTCTTCATCCTCGCGCCGGGGGCGTTTATGTTCGTCGCGCTGATGACAAGCGCCGTGATTCCTTGGGGCACACAACTCACGGCATTTGGCGGAGCTGTTGATTTGCAAGTCGCTGACCTCAATATCGGCATCCTGTACATCATCGGTTTCACCTCGCTCGGCGTTTATGGCATTATGATTGGCGGTTGGGCATCGAACAACAAATTCTCACTCTACGGCGCCATTCGCGCTTCGGCGCAGATGGTCTCCTACGAACTGGCGATGGGGCTTTCCATTATCGCCGTCGTGATGCTGACAGGTACTTTGAGCCTGAAAGAAATGGCCGCACAACAGGCGGGTTTTAACTGGAACATCTGGTACCAGCCACTCGGGTTCCTGATTTTCTTTGTGTGCAGCCTCGCCGAATGCAATCGCGCTCCGTTCGACATGGCCGAATGTGAGACAGAACTTGTGGGAGGGTATCACACCGAGTACAGCTCCATGAAATTGGGCTTTTTCCTGTTTGCCGAATACATCAATATGTTCATCGCCTGCGCGGTCATCGCCACCATGTACTTTGGGGGCTACAACTTTCCCGGCGTGGACCCCGGCTGGCTCGGCGGCTTGATGGGGCCCATCGTGATGCTCGGCAAGACATTCTTTTTCATCTTCGTGTTTATGTGGATTCGCTGGACGATTCCGCGTTTCCGCTACGACCAACTGATGCGCCTCGGCTGGAAATCGCTCATCCCACTGGCGATTTTGAATATGTTGCTGACCGGGGCGGGGGTGTTGTTGTTTGGGAAGTGATGGGTGGAAAGTGATGAGTTATGAATGATAAATGATGGATTCAAATGAAAATTCCAGAAATAATAGACCAGTTCAGGGTTGAATTCCACCCTCACGACTCAAAGTTTGTAGTTTTTGACCTGACAGTTGAGGAAGCCCAAAAGGCAAATTCGGAGTACATTTGGAAGCCCGGTGTCTATGTTTGGTTTGCTCAAAATGAAGTTGTCAAAGTAGGTCGGTCTTTTAGCAACACCCGAAAAAGAGCATTGGAGCATATCAACTACGGCGGCAAAGGGACTGCGCATGGATACTGGAGCATCCAAGAATTGGCAAAAAGCCCCGGCACGAAAATTCTTTTTTTCAACCTTAAAGATGAAAAAGACAAGCACTGGGCAGCTGCTCTGGAAATATTTTTTGAAACACTTTTGAAACCTAAAATCTCCTCTGGCCGGTTAGGATGACATTGTTTCACCATTTAAATTGAAAAACAATGAGTTCGATAACATTTAAAATTGACGACAAGAAAAAAATGCTTTTGGAAGAAACCGCCAAGAGCCTCAATGTCTCGGTGGACGAGTTGATGAACGAGGCAATTGACAACTACATGAAGGAAAAAGAGGAGAGATTCCAAGCCGCCCGCGCTTATGTGAGAGAACGCTATCGCGAACTTTACAAGCGGCTGGCATGAGAATCTTTTATTTGACCCGCAAAGACATTCTCCAAATCCACGAAGACGCGATTGTAGATTCAGGAGGGGTCACGGAATGCGAGATGAAGCAGGTATCGAATCCGCTATTGCCGCGCCACAAGCCATGTATTTTGGGCAAGAGCAGTACCCAACAATTGCTGAAAAGGCAGCCATTTTGTGTTTTGAACTCGTAACTCAACACCCTTTCATTGACGGGAATAAAAGGGTTGGACACGGTGCAATGGCTCATTTTCTGCACATGAACGGCTATATTATTGATGCCGACGACGACGAACAAGAAGCCGTCATTCTCAAAGTTGCTGCCGGTGACATGGACAAAGAACCCTTCACCGAATGGCTGAAAATCAAAATCAAACCGCTCGAAACCAAGTAATTATCACATTGACCACATTCGTACATTCAAAAATATGCAACTCACCAACCGCTCGAAAAACGTCGTCAACAAGGAAATGACCTTCTGGGAGCGCATCTACCTGCCCGCCATTTTCAAGGGGATGTGGACGACGCTGAAACACTTTTTCCGCAAGAAAAACACGCTGAACTACCCGGAGGAAAAACGGGAGTTCGCGCCCGTGTATCGCGGCTGGCACGTCCTGAAACGCGACCAGCAAGGCCGCGAAAACTGCACCGCTTGCGGCCTCTGCGCCGTCGCCTGCCCGGCGGAAGCCATCACAATGGAGGCTGCCGAGCGCAAAAAAGGCGAGGAAAATCTCTACCGCGAAGAGAAATACGCCGCTGTGTACGAAATCAATATGCTGCGCTGCATCTTCTGCGGCCTGTGCGAGGAGGCCTGCCCGAAAGAGGCGATTTTCCTGACCGACCGCCTCATCCCGGCAGACTATGTGCGGCAGAACTTCATTTTTGGGAAAGATATGCTCGTGGAGGGCGTGGAACCTGAAAAGCGGGTGGACGTGACCGTGCGGCAAAAACACATTACCGAAAAAAAGACAGCTGTCGGCGTTTAGCGCCATTCGCCCGAGCAGGCATCTTTTAAGATGGGCTGTTGGCAGTTTTATACTTTTGCGCCCAGTTTTCCACCCCAATGCGCCCAACGCGACCTCAATAACGAACGACCAACCGACACATGGCACTATACGTTTTTCTGACCCTTGCAGTCGTCTCTGTTGTATTCTCGCTGCTCATGGTGTTCACCAAGAACCCCGTTCACAGCGTCATCTACCTGATTATCACTTTCTTCTCCATAGCCGGGCAATATGTGATGCTCAACGCGCAGTTCCTCGCAGTGGTGCACATCATCGTGTATGCGGGCGCCATCATGGTATTGTTTCTGTTCGTGCTGATGCTGCTCAATCTCAACGCCGCCGCAGAACCCACCCAGTCGAGGCTGTGGAAATTGGGGGCTGGCATCGCCGCGGGGATGTTGTTCGTCACGTTGGTAGGCGCGTTGAAAGGCAGCATTCAGGTGGACACACCACCCAATGCCGATGGCCATGTCGGGCTGGTGGAAAATCTGGGCAAGGTGCTGTTCACCGACTTTGTAGTGCCGTTCGAGATTGCGGGGATTTTGTTTTTGGCAGCGATGGTGGGGGCGGTTTTAGTGGGAAAAAGGGATTTGAAGGTTTGAAAAATCAAATGATTATGAAACTGAAATACAAATTTGATGGCCTGTTCAACTCTACAGGCGCTTCATAATTTAGGCGGCTCAGGTTCTGTTGATGAGATTGAAGATGAAGTTGCTAAAATTTTGAATCTAAGCGAAGACGAAGTGAATGTTCTTTATAAAGGAACTATCACCAGCTTATCATATCGGCTCGGGTGGACAAGGAATTATTTGAAAGGGTATGGGTTGTTAGAAAATTCTTCAAGAGGAGTTTGGGCGTTGACAGAAATTGGGTTAAAAACAAAAGAGGTAAATAAGGTAGAAGTAAAGCGTTTTGTAAGGCAAAAAAGAAAATTGGAAACAGATTTAGCAGGGGCAGAAGCAGTAGAAACCAACATCGAAATTGAAGAGGAAATTCGAGAACTAACTTGGCAAGAGTCGCTAATTGAACTTCTCAAAAAAATTGACCCGATTGCTTTTGAAAGACTTTGCCAGCGGTTTTTGAGGGAACTTGGATTTCAAAATGTCGAGGTTACGCAAAGAAGTAACGACGGTGGAATTGACGGTGTCGGCATTCTCAAAATCGGCTCGGTCATCTCGTTCAGGTGCGTTTTTCAAGCAAAAAGATACAAAAACACCGTTTCCCCTGACATAATTCGAGATTTCAGAGGGGCAATGATTGGAAGAGGAGACCGGGGCGTGATAATCATGACTGGAACATTTACGAGGGAAGCCAAGAAAGAAGCAATTCGAGACGGCGCGCCGCCGATTGATTTGATTGATGGCAACGAATTGGCAGAAAAACTCAAAGAGCTAGGGTTGGGTGTTGAAGTTGGAATGGTTGAAAAAGTGAACATCAAAACTGACTGGTTTAAATCAATCTGAAAATCAAAATTTTATGCCATGCAAAACTGGAAAGAATACATCGTTTCCGACCCAAAAATTCTGCTCGGAAAGCCAATAATAAAAGGCTCTCGGCTCTCGGTGGAATTCATCGTCAGTTTGTTTGCTCAAGGTTGGACGGAGGAGATGGTTTTGAAAAATTACGACCTAAAAAAGGAGGAACTGGCAGCTGTTTTCTCTTATGTACAAGATTTGATAAAAGACGGCTTGATGTTCGAATCACCGCTTAAAGCAGCCTGACAATGAAGCTCTTGGCAAACGAGAATTTCCCGATCGCAAGCATTGACTATTTGCAAAACGCAGGGTTCGACGTAAAAGCGATTCGATTTGCCGCGAGAGGTATTTCAGACGAAGAAGTGCTGCTGATGGCCGTAAATGAAAATCGGATTATTCTCACTTTCGACCGCGACTACGGAGAGTTGATTTTCAAATATCGGCATCGTCCGCCTGCAGGCGTGATTTATTTCAGATTGGAAAAATTTACACCCGAATTGCCCGGTCAAATTGTAGAAAAACTGCTGAAAGACTCCAACATGGTTTTTGAATACAGAATGTTGGTAGTTGATGCCGACAAGATTCGCCAAAAAAAGTATTAAAATGCTTGAAACGATAAAATCCGTCCCCATTGATTACTACGTCTGGCTCAGCACCGTGCTGTTCGTCATCGGCGTGTTTGGCGTACTCGTACGCCGCAACGCCATCGTCGTGCTCATGTGCGTCGAACTCATGCTCAACGCCGTGAACCTTCTGATGGCCGCTTTTTCCACCTACCTCAACGACGCGCAGGGGCAAATCATGGTGTTTTTCATCATGGTCGTCGCGGCGGCGGAAGCGGCGGTCGGGCTGGGCATTCTGGTGATGATTTACCGGAACACGAAAAGCACGGATGTTTCACTCCTCGACAAACTGCGAAATTAAAATTATGACAACGCGAGAACACATTTTATCCAAACTCGCGCAGGCAAAACCTGCGCTGTCCAAGAACTATCCCATCAGAAGCATGGCGCTTTTTGGTTCCGTGAGTAGAGGGGAAGACGTGTCGGACAGTGACGTGGATATTTTGGTGGAATTTTCTCAACCAGCTGGGATGCAGTTCATCCATTTGGCTTACGAGTTAGAGCGAATTTTGCAGAAGAAAGTGGATTTAGTATCAAAAAATGGCATCAAAGAGGCATATTTTAAAGAGATTCAGCCCGACCTAATTTATGTCTAAACGCAACGCTATTTTGCTTTTGAAAGATATTCTCGAATCAGCAAGACTTATCGAGGAATACACCGACGGCCTGAACTTCGAAGCGTTTTTTAAAGACACAAAGACGCGGGATGCCGCGGTGCGCATTTTTGAAATCATTGGAGAAGCGGCCAATAATTTGCCAAAAGACCTCATTGAAAATTATCCTGAAGTTGATTGGGCAGGGATTGTCGGCTTTAGAAATGTTCTGATTCACAACTATTTTGGAGTTGACTACGCCATGCTTTGGAACATAAGGCAAGTGTTTTTGCCCGAATTGAAAAAATAAAATCGCACTGATTGTCCAAGATTTGGAAAAACAGCCGAAAACATAAAAGATGAACCAACTCATACCATTCATCCCCTTCCTGCCCTTCATCGGGTTTCTTGTCAACGGCTTGTTCGGCAGTCGTTTGCCCAAAAGCGTTGTCGGCGTCATCGGCAGTGGCACTTTGCTGGCTTCGTTCCTGTTGAGCGTGGCGTGTTTCAACCAGGTCGCCGCCAGCGGAGCGATTCATTCTGTCCTCTACAACTTTTTCACGGTGGACAGCCTCGCGGTCAATTTCGGCTTCCTCGTGGACCATCTTTCCGTGTGGATGATGCTGATTGTCACGGGCATAGGCTTCCTGATTCACGTCTATAGCATCGGCTATATGCACGACGACGAAGCATTTTGGAAGTTTTTCGCCTACCTCAACCTCTTCATTTTCGCCATGCTGCTGCTGGTGATGGGCGACAATCTCTTGATGCTGTTTTTTGGTTGGGAAGGCGTGGGCTTGTGTTCCTACCTGCTTATCGGGTTTTGGAACAAAAACCGCGAATACGTCAAGGCCGCGAACAAAGCCTTCATCATGAACCGCATCGGCGACCTGGGGCTGCTGCTCGGCATTTTCCTGATTTTCAGAACCTTCGGCAGCATCAATTTTTCAGAAATTTTCGCCGCATTGCCAACAGTTCGCCTCGAAGCAGGTATCGTGACGGCGATTTGCATCCTGCTTTTCATCGGCGCGATGGGCAAAAGCGCCCAAATCCCACTCTACACTTGGTTGCCCGACGCGATGGCTGGCCCGACGCCTGTCTCCGCGCTCATCCACGCAGCCACGATGGTGACGGCGGGGGTGTATCTCTTGGCGCGTTGCAACCCGCTCTACTCGCTCTCGCCCGACGCGATGCAGTTCGTGGCAGTTATCGGCCTTATCACCTGCATTTTCGCGGCGGTTATTGGTCTGCGGCAAAACGACATCAAGAAAGTGCTGGCGTATTCCACTGTGTCTCAGTTGGGTTTGATGTTTGTGGCGCTCGGCATGGGCGCTTACGCCAGCGCGATGTTTCACGTCACCACCCACGCTTTTTTCAAAGCCCTGCTCTTCCTCGCAGCGGGTAGTGTGATTCACGGCATGGGCGGCGAGCAGGACATCCGCAACATGGGCGGCCTCCGAAAAGCGATGCCCGTCACGTTTTGGGTATTTCTCATCGGCACTTTCGCCATTTCGGGCTTCCCGCTGCTGTCCGGCTTTTTCTCGAAAGACGAAATTTTCGCCTACACATGGCAGCACGGCGGCCCACTCTGGTGGGGACTGGCCGGACTTGGCGCGATGTTCACGGCGATATACATGACCCGCTTGCTCTACGTCACCTTCTTCGGCGAGTTTCGCGGCACTTCCGAACAAAAACACCATCTCCACGAAAGCCCCAAGGTGATGACCGTGCCGCTCATCATATTGGCCGTGCTCTCCGTCGTGGGCGGCTTCCTGAACACGCCGCACTTCCTGCACATGGGCAACGACCAATGGCTGGCGCACTGGTTTTCCGGCCTTGGCGCTGCCGGAGCACCCGTGATTCCGCTCGCCGAAATGCACCTCGACTCCAGCCTCGAATGGACTTTGATGATTTTCACGACTTCGCTAGCGATGGCGATTATCGTCGGGTTGTATTTTGTGTATGGTAAAAAATCGAACCTTCCGGTGCCGGATGCCGAACAAACTGGCCTCACGGGGGTGATTGCGAACAAGTTTTATGTGGATGAAATTTACGACTTCCTGTTCGTGAAGCCCATACAGCGCCTCTCTCGTTTCTTACATCATTACGTGGACATTCAGGGCATAGACGGCTTCGTGGACAGTATCGGCGCAGGGGTGCAGCGGCTGGGCGCGGAGTTTCGGAAACTGCAAAACGGCAACATCGAATATTACCTGCTCGGCATGGTGGCGGGGGCGGTGCTGTTGTTGTTGACGTTGTTTGTGTAAAAAACAAAAAAATGACTTCTCTGCAAAAAACAGCGATGGATGAAGTGCGAAAAGGACTTCAGGAATTCATTGACGAAGTAAAAGAATTGCCGAAAGCGTTCCCTCCAACATTTGAAAGGGGGCAAATCAAAGCAGTCGTTTTGGGCGCTGACCCAACAAACAAAGCCAAAAACAACCGCTTTGATTTTGTTTTCGACCTTACTCCAGAAAAACCCGACAGCCTTTATTTTAAATCAATGAGCAAAAACTTGGCAGTAGTTGGGCTTTCGGTTCAAGATGTTTATGTGCAGAATCTGGTTCAAAATTATTGCGCAGAAGAAACTTCAAGGAACAAGCAATGGGCTGAATTTGCACACATTTGGAAGGAGTATTTAAAACAAGAATTGGACAGTCAATTTGAAAAATCAGTGCCGGTCTTTATTACAGCAGAGGTTGTCTTTGATGTTTTGGCTGAAAAACCGAAACCCCGCGGCTTGCATTACCTTGAAGCGAAATTGGTCGAACCCGACGAAAATTTTCTCGAACGGACTTTGATTCCAATGTATCGCGGCGGACATGGGCATTACAATTTTGACAAGCCGCAATGGAGTTCATATGTTCTTAAAATCAAAGAGTTGTTTGGAGGCGAATAGATTTTCGCATCCCAAAAACATCTACCATCTTGTAACCGCCGACTTTCAATCGGCGGCCAAGCGAAACCTACGTTTGTCATTCTGCCGGAATCTGTCCGCTCTACGAGAGAAACCAAGTGCGAGTAAAACGTAGAGCGGACAGATACCCTTCGAGGATGACAAAAAAAAGGCCATTGATGCCAAACTATGAACACCGAAAAAATAAAAGCCCTGCTCTTCCAATCCGCATCAATCCCAAATCAACGAAAACAACGATTTTCAGATTTAAAAAGAAAGACTGAATCATGCGCCTTTCCAAGCAAAAAATAAAAGCCATAGCTACCTACTTTCAGGATAAACCCGTCGTGAAAGCGTATCTGTTCGGCTCATACGCGCGAGGCGAAGCCGACCGGAAAAGCGACATTGATATTTTGGTGGAGTTGGATTATTCGCAGAAAATAGGGATGGCTTTTTTTGGAATGGAAGCAGAATTGGAAGAATTGCTTGGCCGAAAGGTTGATTTATTGACCTCTGAAAGCCTTTCGCCTTATGTGAAACCCTACATCGAAGCCGATAAAATTTTGATTTATGAAAAAGGCCATCGGAGACAAGGCGAGGCTTAGTACATTGTAAATTAAATCTGCCACAAAGACGCGAAGGCACAAAGGTTTATCAGTCAATTTCTTAGAGTCTTTGCGCCTTTGTGGCAAAATCAAGATATTTATTTTACAGTGTACTTAGTCACATCCGCGACTCGGTTCGCTCGATACTGAAATTCGTCGAGGGTGCGACTTTCGAGGATTTTCGGCAAAACGCCATGATGTTCTCGGCCTGCGTCAGACATTTTGGAATTATCGGCGAAGCCGCGTCCTGAGTGACGGAAGAATTGAGAGCCAAACACCCGGAAGTCGCTTAGAGCATGATGACCGGAATGCGCAACATCGTGATTCATAGATATTTCGGAATAGATGAGATTGTCCTTTGGCAAACGATTGAACAAGACTTGCCAATTCTCGAAAAACAAATGGAGGCCATTTTGCAAGAACTGACTTAACGAAAAATCATGTCATTAATACTCATTCTAATACCCCTGATTGTCAGCCTTTTCGTGCTGCTCACCCGTCCTGCGGGGGTGCGTGCGATTGCGCTGGGAACGGCTTTGGCGAACCTCGCTGTCAGCATCTTTGCCACCGTAGGCTTCAACAGTGACGGCTCGCAGAACCACACGTTCAGCATCCCGTGGTTGCCACAAGCGGGCATCTCGTTCAGCCTCGGCATGGACGGGGTGAGCCTGCTCATGGTGCTGCTGACTAACTTGCTTGCGCCGCTCATCGTGTTGAGTAGCCACAGCCGCGCCTTCGACAACGAACCGCGCTACTACGGTCTCGTGCTGATGATGCTCGGCGCACTGAACGGCGTGTTTCTCGCGCAGGACGGACTGCTTTTTTACATTTTCTACGAACTGGCGCTCATCCCAATCTACTTTATCTGCGCGATTTGGGGCGGGCAAGACCGCATCCGCATCACGTTAAAGTTCTTCATTTACACCTTTGTCGGGTCGTTGTTCATGTTGGTGGCGCTGCTGTATGTGTATTTGCAAACCAATGTGGAGGGCCATCATTCCTTCGCTTGGGACGCACTGGTACGCACGCAACTCTCACCGGAGGCCGCCAATTGGGTCTTAATCGGCTTTTTCCTCGCCTTCGCAGTGAAAATGCCTGTCTTTCCGTTCCACACTTGGCAGCCCGATACCTATGTGACCTCGCCTACTGGCGGCACGATGCTCTTGTCGGGCATTATGCTGAAAATGGGTGTTTATGGCGTCATTCGCTGGATGGTTCCGCTCGCACCGGAAGCCATGCACTTTTGGACACCGATTTTCATTTCACTTGCAGTGGTCGGAATCGTGTACGCGAGCATTATCGCAGTGAAACAGTCTGATTTGAAACGACTGATTGCCTATTCGTCCATCGCGCACGTCGGCCTCATCGCTGCCGGGGTGCTGGCTTGGAACAAGGCGGGCGTGCAAGGCAGCCTGCTCCAAATGCTCAATCACGGTATCAATGTGGTGGGGTTGTTCTTCGTCGTTGACCTCATCGAGCGGCGCATCGGCACGCGCACGCTGGCCGACATGGGCGGCATAGCCAAGTCCGCGCCGAAATTTGCCGCGCTGTTTATGCTCGTGATGCTGGGCGCGGTGGCCGTACCACTCACCAACGGATTCCCCGGCGAGTTCCTGCTCTTGAATGGCGTTTGGAGCTACAATGTCTGGCTCGGCGGCGTGGCGGGATTGACAATTATTTTCGGTGCGGTATATATGTTGCGGGCTTACGGGCTGGCGATGTTCGGCGAAGCGAATCGTGAAACCACTCAATTTCAGGATGTTAATGCCAACGAGTGGGTGGTGCTGGGCGTGGTTGCCGGGTTGGTCGTGGTGCTGGGATTTTTCCCGCAACTCGTGTTGAACCTGACGGACGGGAGCGTGAACAAGATATTGGGGGCGGTGCAGTTTTGATTTTTTTGTCATCCGCCAGTCGCCAATAGGCGGATGCCAAAAAAACGCACAGCCCCCCCCCACCTTGAAGGCAAAACTCTTTCAAAATGCGAAACAGCACGAACACAGTAAACGGGGATTCAACCTAAAAACGTCAAAAAATGGAATTCAACCTTTCTGACCAAGACCACATCACTCTCAACAACCTCCTGAAAGTGCTGCGCTTGGTGGGCACTGGCGGCGAGGCGAACATCCGAATCAGCAACGGCGAGGTGCGGGTGAATGGGTTGGTGGAAACGCAGAAAAGAAAGAAGCTGAGGGCGGGAGACAAGGTGGAGTTTCAGAAGACCAGCATTACTATATGCGGATAACTCAAATCAACGAATCCCCAAACAAACAAATCAACATAAGAACATGACAGCCTTACTCATACTCTTCTTCACGGCCATCATCGTCCTTTTCACGGGACTGACGAAGCGCCGCCATTTTTTGCAACCCATTGCCCTCGTCGGTAGCCTGCTCGCGCTGGCGGGAATAGTATTCGCCCCCTCCTACGGCTGGAAAGACGTGTACGCCTCCATGTTCCACTTTGACAACTTTGCGCTGGCGTTTTCCGGCGTGGTTGTGTTGGCCACGGCGCTTATCATAGGGCTTTCGGGCTGGGGGTTCCGCGACCTAAGCGACACGCTGGGCGACAATTACGGCCTCATCCTTTTCAGCCTGTGCGGTGCCTTGGTGATGTCGTCGTTCACGAACATGGTCATGTTGTTTCTCGGCATAGAGATTCTCTCCATCCCGCTTTATGTGCTGGCCGGAAGCCGCCGGGAGAGTCTTTCGGGCAACGAAGCCGCGCTCAAGTATTTCCTCATGGGCGCCTTCACCACTGGCATCTTGCTCTTTGGCATGGCACTCATCTATGGCGCGTCGGGCAGTTTCGACCTCCGGGCAATCGCGGCGGCTGTCAGCGACGGGCGCCACTCGGCTGGGATGCTCAACGCAGGCATGGTGATTCTCATTATTGGGCTGGGGTTCAAGGTCTCTGCCGTGCCTTTCCACTTTTGGGCACCCGATGTGTATCAAGGCAGCCCCAATCTAGTGACGGCGTTCATGGCGACGGTGGTGAAGACGGCTGGTTTCGCGGCTTTTTATCGGCTTTTTTCGATGGCTTTCCCCGGCGCGGAGAGCTTCTGGCACCTTCCTGTGGCGATAGTGGCTGCCCTGACGATGACGGTCGCCAACCTGACCGCAATCTTCCAGACGGATTTCAAGCGCATGATGGCCTATTCCTCCATCTCCCATGCAGGCTATTTGATGATGGCCATATTGGCTATTGGGGTGACTGGCGGCGACCGCGCACTGCTTTTCTACGCACTGACTTATTCATTAGCCACTATATGCGCGTTTGGCGCGTATATGGTAGTGGCGGAGCAAAACGAGAACGGCTCGTTTGCGACATTCAACGGCTTGAGCAAAAAACAACCGCTTCTGGCGGCGGTGATGGCGATTGCCATGCTCTCGCTGGCGGGCATTCCGCCTACGGCTGGTTTTTTCGGAAAATACTTCTTGTTCACGGCAGCTTTTGCAAAGTACCCCTGGCTCGTCGTGTTGGCGGTGGTCAATTCCGCCATTTCTATTTACTACTATTTCAAAATCATCATCGCCATGTATTTCTCGCGCGATGAGGTCAAATTTGACCACGATGTAGTTTTCCCCGCGAGCATTCGTTGGGCCGTCTTGGTGGGTCTGGGGCTGATTGCTTTGCTCACCGTGATACCGGGGAGCGTCTATGCGCTCATTTGACGATTCGAATGTTTTATTTAAAACTTTATAAGATGAACAAACTCTCTCTAAGCGCCCTAATTATCGGTCTCATCTTTGCCTTCTGCAAGCAACCCGAAAAACCTGCCACCACCCAGGGAACCGCCCCTCAAGCCACCATCCAGTGCTTCGAATCTCGCCTACCCGATGGTTCGGTCCTCACACTTCAATTCTCCGAGCTCAATGCCGAGGTAGGCGGCGTGCTTGAATACGATTTTGCGGAAAAAGACGACGCACGCGGCACTTTTAAAGGAAAAAAAGAAGGCGACATCATCACCGCCATTTGGACACATACCGTAGAAGGCCAAACCCAGTCGCAGGAAATCATGGTCAAAATCGAAGGCGGCAAAGCCATGAAAGCCAACGGCGAACTGGAATCAGGTCAAGACGGCGTGCTCCGGCTCAAAGACAAGGCCACCGCCTCTTGGTCGGAAACCTTCGAGCGCGTGACCTGCGAATAACCTCCATTCTAAAAATGCCTCAAGCCCCCGTCCTCCCTTGCGTGAACGGGGGCTTGACAAATCACTACACACGATGAAATCAACCTACGCTCTCCTCAGCACCATCATCCTGTCGGCTGTCACCTTTGCGGCCTGCAAGCAAGACAACAAAAAGGACGACACCTCCTCCCCTACCCCCTCTGCCGCCAAGCCAGCACTCATCCTCTACATCGTCACGGTGGACAAACTCAACCTGCGAGAAGAGCCAAACAAAAGCGGTAAAGTGCTCGTACAAATCGCGGAAAACACCCTCGTGGAAGGTACTGGCGACATTTCGAACAACCGCGAAGAAGCTACCTTGCGCAACCTCACTTACAATGAGCCATATCACAAAATAATTGTGAACAGCCCTACGCAGCATACGGGCTGGGCTTATGGCGGAGCCTTGATGCGCATCTATGCCGGCCCCAAAGACGGAAGCCCCGATTTTGCCAGCATCGCGCAACTCGCCACTTTTCTCCGCACGCTGGATGCCAAAAAATTGGACAGCGGCAAAAAGGCGTGGGACTATGTGACCGCCCAATTCGGCACAGCAAACGGCCCCCTCGCCGATGCGGCTTTTATCCTATTGGAACGTTTTCTTCGTCGCATGGAGGCCGAAGGCGAGTTTTATCAACTTACCGAACAAATGAACTGGACGGAAAACGACTACCAAGCCATCTCCGAAAACAAGTTCGACATGAACAAATATCCCCTCTCAAAATCGTTGGCAGAAAATGGCTTTGGTTTGGAACAAGGCGAGGGCATGATATTCCCAACGACTGACTGGAACAAACTGCGAGCCTTTTTTGGCCCAAAAACAACCCCTACCATGAAGGCGTTTCTCGACCAGCAAACCCACGAAATCAATCACCGGGCATGGGACGATGGCGGCATCATCATTTCCCTGGAAGAACTCGCCAACCGCAGCGCGTTCTGGGAAAAATTCAATCGGGAAAACCCTTATTTCTTACTGAACGAACAAACGAAGCAAAGCGAGCAATGGACGCGCCTTGTGCTCGTGAACGGTGCCGACAACACGCCCACCTACGACTACGAGACACAGGCCATTGATGAACGCTACAAGCAAGTGTGGGCCTACATCCAGCAAAAATACCCCGGCACCGAACTGGCAAAAAGAGCGAAGGAAATTGCCGACCTCTGCGCTGCCGAGGGCTGGAAACGCACCAAAAAAGTAGAGGACTGGCAAATGAAATATGCAGAAGAAAACTAAGCCGCACGGATGAGGCGAAGCAGCGCCGCTGCCGTACCAGGCCTTTGGTGCTCGTGCCAGCCCAACATTTCAGCGACCCGCCGAAATACCCCCCCAGCATCCTCCCCGCGTTCGCGCATGGATTTCAAGGCGCTGGCTCCTGCCGACTTGGAGAGTTTTTCCCCCGCTTCATCCTCGATGAGCGGGTGATGCAAAAATTTGATTTTTAGAAAATTGGTCTCTTCCAAACACGAAGCGAGGAACAATTGCGCCTGCGTGGAAGCCTCCAAGTCTGCCCCGCGAATGACGTGCGTGATGCCGAAATGGACATCGTCCACCAGACTGGCCAATTGGTAGGCCGGAAGACCGTCGCGACGGCGCACCACGAAATCGGGTAGCGGAAAACCCGGCGGCGTTTTGATGCGCCAAGCCACGTCGGGAACGTCGAGGCTCAAGCCCTGCTCTCTAAACTCAGGCGGGTAATCGCCCCCGAACGGCACGAGGTCGCGGCGCGATTTTCGGCAGGCAAAGAGAAGCCCTGTTTCGCGCAATCGTCCCATCGCGCCGAAATAGAGTGGCAAACGCCGATGTTGAGACCAGTTTTTTTCAAAATCCTGCAACACGCCCTCAATCGCAACTCGCAAATCCCCCGGCCCTTCATCCCAATCCAGCCCCAGCCATTCGAGGCTCTCGAAAACATCGGCGACATATTCGGGGCGTTTGCGCTCCGCGTCAAGGTCGTCAATCCGTAGCAGGATATGCCCGCCGTGGAGTCGCGCCACAAGCCAATTGAGGGCAAAGTTCAGGGCGTTGCCAATATGCAGGAAACCAGAAGGCGTGGGCGCAAGGCGCAATCGGCAGCTTGGCCCGGCATCGCGTGCAAAACGCAGGAACTGTTGGGCGAAGGAGGTGGTCATTTTGTCGTGCCGAGCCTTTTTAGGGCTGCTTGGGCATCGTCGGCGACATCGGGGTGCTGCGGATAGTATCGGAGTATGGTGCCGTAAGCAGATTTTGCTCTCTCCGTATCATTGTCGTTTTCGTACAAGCGCCCCATTTCAAGCAGCGAATGGGGCGCTTTCGGGTGCCACGGAAGCCCCTCCCCTACCTTATAGTACAACTGTACCGCCTTATTTGCCTCCCCAATGGCATGGGCGACTTGGGCGGCGCTAAACATCAAATCACCATGTTTGGCGGGGCTGCCCGATTCAAGCAAAATGGCATAACCTTCCGCCACCTCGATATATGCCGCTGCTTTTGTCGCATCGAGTGCGGGCGGAGTGCCCATTTCTCTTTCCAGTCGCACCAAACAGGAATCTATCCACCTCATGTTGCGCATCAAATTGGCACGCATGAGGTCAATATCATCGGGTTTTCCGGTCAAATCGAAGGTCGCCCTGTACTTGTAGGCCAGCCATATACGAGCCAGCAGACCGATTGGCTCCGACACGTCTTGTCCTTTGCCGTGCCGTGCAATTGCGTCATTGAGCCAGCGTACAGCTGTCACGTTGTCTTTTTGCCTGAAAAACTTTATCTCGGCGGCCTTGGTCAGAAAACGCAGGTTTTGTTCGGATAGGTCGGGGTGCTTCTCCACCGTCGCATGGTAAAGCAATAGCAACGAATCGGCTCTTTCAGGGCTGTGAGTTTGTTGTTGAGCCATTTCCAAATTGGCTATTTGCACCGAGAGGTCGGGCTGACGGCAAGCCGAGCCAAGAAGGATGAGGCCAACAAACAAGAGGATGAAAAAGCGCATAGCAAGAGGGTTCAGTTCACCAGCGTGCTGTCTGGGTTGTTTTGCATGAAATCCTTGATGATTTCGTCGGCAGGTCTGCCAAGATTCCGAATCTCACCGCGAGCCGATTCGGCCATGGGGTCGTTGGGGTATTTTTCCAAAAACAATTCGTAAGCAGCCTTTCCTTTTTCCAATTCGCGCAAATCGTTGGCATAGACAAAGCCAACCATAAAAAACGCCGTGGACGCTTGCGGGTGTTGCGAAAAGCGCTCTGTCACAGTCTTGTAGAGTGCGAGTGATTTGTCAAAACTACCGACTGTTTTGGCCAAACCAGCAGCCTTTAGCAACAATTCGACACTTTGGTTGGTATCGGATTTTTCCACGATGCTGGCCAGTTGCTCGGCGGTGACGATGAACTCTTGGGCTTTCGACGTATCTGTCACCGCTGCTCCGCCAAATTCCTTGTCGAGCGCGGCCAAGCGGCCACGAAGCGTTGCCTCTTTGTCGGTGCAGGCCAAAAATGCATTTGCAAACAGGATGAAAAAGAGCAGTTCTCTCATTGCATAGACAAGTTTATCGGGATTGACGAGCATGGGCGATGGGTTGGCTCTCAACCTCCTCGCACTCATCAACCGTTATCAGCTATTGAATTCAAATTTCCCATGAGGGCTTTCCACTGTTACTTGCTCGCCTTGCGCTCGTTCGACTCGCCCGATGATGCGGGCTTCGATGCCATACTTTTCGGCAATTGCCATCACGTCGTCGGCATATCGGGCAGGCAAATAAATCTCCATGCGGTGGCCCATGTTGAACACCTGATACATCTCGCGCCAATCGGTGCTGCTGCTTTCTTGAATCAGGCGAAATAACGGCGGCAAATCAAAAAGGTTGTTTTTCAGGATGTGCACGTCTTTCACGAATTTCAGCACCTTCGTCTGCCCACCGCCCGTGACGTGAATAAGCCCATGAATTTTTTTCCTGTATTTGCTCAACACCGCTTGTAGCACGGGGAGGTAAGTGCGCGTCGGGGAGAGGATTAGTTTCCCAATAGTGAGTTGGTGGTGGTTGATGGTGATTGGGTTGGTAAGTTTTTGATTGCCAGTATAAACGACCTCGTTCGGCAATTTTGGGTCAAAACTCTCCGGGTATTTTTCCGCATACATTTTTGACAACACATCGTGACGCGCAGCGGTGAGGCCGTTGCTCCCCATGCCGCCATTGTACTCGTCCTCATAGACCGACTGGCCGAAAGAGGCAAGCCCAACAATCACATCGCCGGGGCGAATATCATTCAGCAGCACCTCGCTGCGTCTCATGCGCGCAAAGGCCGTAAAACCCACGTCAATCGTCCGCACGATGTCGCCCACATCCGCCGTCTCGCCCCCTGCCAGATGTATATTCACGCCATGGCGCTGCATTTTCTCCACAAAATCAGAGGTGCCCCGAATCACGGCAGCAATCACTTCGCCGGGTATCAAAATCTTGTTGCGCCCGATGGTGCTGCTGAGCAGGATATTGTCGGTGCAGCCCACACACGCCATGTCGTCGAGATTCATCACGATGGCATCTTGGGCCACGCCCGGCCACACGGATAGGTCGCCCGTCTCGCGCCAATAAAGGTAGGCAAGGCTTGTTTTGGTGCCCGCCGTGTCGGCGTGAAGCAGGTTGCAATGGCGCTCGCTGCCTGCTGCCCAATCAGGCAGTATTTTGCAAAAAGCGTTGGGATACAAGCCTTTGTCCAAGTGCTTGATAGCGGCATGCACCTCCGTTTTGGAAGCAGACACTCCTCTCAAATCATATTTTAGGTTCTCTTTCAAGCGAAATTGCAGGTCTTGGGTTGAGGGATGTAGGTTTCCTACTTTTCCCACGAGCGGAATTTCATCGTCCGGTCGTAAACGTGGTAGAAAATAGCCTTGTCGAGGTCCGTAAATTGTTGGTTGCGGCGTGCCATCACGACGGCAGCGGTGGTGCAGGCATCGGCGAATTTATAGGTTCGATAGCCACCGCCGTCGCCGCCCCACGCAAAATCGGGGATAAAGTTGCGCAAAAAACCTGCACCAAACACATTGGCAAACACTCCTATCACCGTGCCAGTGTTGAACATCGTGTTGATGCCGCACTTCGAGTGGTCGCCCATGATGAGGCCGACGAACTGCTGGCCGGTTTTTTCAAAACGCTCGGTCTCGTAATTCCACAGTTTTACCTCGCCATAGTTGTTTTTCAAGTTGGAATTGTTGGTGTCCGCACCGATGTTGCACCACTCGCCCAAAACCGCATCGCCCAAAAAGCCGTCATGAGCCTTGTTCGAATTGGCAAGCATAATCGAACGTGTCACCTCCCCGCCCACCCGGCAGCCGGGGCCGATGGTGGTGGGGCCGTATATTTTTGCGCCCATCTTGACAATCGTGTCCGCGCCGATGGCTACTGGGCCGCGCAAGGCGACCCCTTCCATCAACTCGGTGTTTTTGCCAATGTATATCGGCCCGGTGGTGACATTGAGCGTGCAGCACTCCATCGTCACCCCTTCTTCCACAAACAAATTTTGAATAGGGCCTACGACACGATTGGTGTCTGAGATAGGTTGCGATTTGCGGCCTTTGGTCAGCAGGGCGAAATCGTCGGGTATAGCTTGTTTGTTGAGCAAAGTCAGCTCCCACAGTCGCTTTATCTCGACCACTGGAATTTCAGCATCCAATTCCGTCCCCTGTAGCGAATGTACCTCCTCATCCTCAATCAATTGCTCAAATTGATGTTCGTTGAGACGAGCCGCCAACAGTTCCCCATTGAGCAATAAGGCCTCACTGGGTTTCAACTCTTTGATGCGCCGGCAGAGTTTTTCATTCGGCAGCACACCCGCGTTGACGATTAGATTTTCATCTTCGATGTGGATGGGAAATTTTTCCTGAAGGTACTCCTGCGTGATGTAGGAGGCAGAGCCACGCAGCATACGCTCCCATTTTTCGCGCAACGTGAGTACGCCTACTCTCAGCTCTCCCATTGGTCGGGTGGCCGTGAGTGGCAGCAGGTGATTGCGAGCGTCGGAGTCGAACAAGATGATATTCATTAATCAAGCGGAGCAATTATGGGCATCAGAAAAATCATGGCGCTTATGTTCCCAACTGGCTGACAGTTTTCTGGGGAATAGTTCTTTTGACAGGATAAACAGGGTATAAAGGGCTAAAAAATCATGTCAATCATGTATATCCTGTCAAAAGTCAAAAAAGGGAAACCCGTCAGCCGGTTGGAAGTATGGGCGTTTGGCGAACCGAGGCATGAAAACAAAAAAGCCCCAACAAGCGGAGAGCGAATCGGGACTTTTCAAAAATCGCGCCACGCATGGCGTGGAAATCATTTCGCAAACTTTGCGAATTTCTTGTTGAATTTGTCAATACGGCCAGCCGTGTCCACAAACTTCATTTTGCCAGTGAAAAACGGATGGCTATAAGCCGAAATTTCCATTTTCACGAGCGGATACTCTTTGCCGTCTTCCCACACGATGGTGTCTTTGGTGTTCACACAGGACTTGCTCAGAAAAGCCTCGTCCGTCGAGATGTCTTTGAACACCACCATGCGATAGCTGCCGGGATGGATATCTTTTTTCATGACTGTATTTTTTGCAAAAATTTGTTGTAAACCTTCGTTTTCAAAATTCGAGCCGCAAAAGTAAGAAGTCAACACGGGGTTTTCAAAACATTTTTTGGAAAAAAACCTGTCAACGTTTTCCCAAAATAGCCTGATGAATCGCCCACACTTGCGGAATCAGCGCGTGCTGCCCGTCGTTTTCAATGACGAAATCAGCAAGCCGCACCTTTTCCGCTTCGGGAAGCTGGTGTTTCATGCGTGCTCGCACCTGCTCGGCACTCAAACCATCGCGTTGCATCACGCGCTCTATGCGCAACCGCTCTGGCGCTGTGACCACTATCAGCACATCAAGATACCGATGGCTGCCACTTTCTACCATCAAAGCAGCCTCCTTGAGCGTGTAGGGCTGACCAGCAGCTGCCCAATCATCGTGCCATGCGCGACTGTGCCGCTCCACAGCCGGATGGACCAAGGCATTCAGGGCCGCCAACTTTTCGGGTACTTCAAAGGCGATTTTTGCAACATAAGGGCGGTTGTACTCGCCCGATGCGCTATATGCCTCCTGACCAAAAATAGCCTTGATGCCCTCCATTATTTCAGCGTCGGTATCTATCAGGTACTTTGCCCACAAATCGGCATAGTAAACAGGCACCCCCAAGGTGCCAAACATCCGGCACACAAGGCTTTTCCCGCTGCCAATGCCGCCAGTGATGCCGACGCGAAGACAGAGAGGTTGAGGAACGGGCATTGTCTGAAATTCTAAATTTTGGAATAATACCGCATCTGCCGCAACGCTTTTTTGAAAAAAGGCCAAGCAGGAGGCGCATTGAGCAAACGAATATCATCGGCGAAGGTAGCATCCTCGTCCAAAAAACGAAACACGAGCGGGGCGGGCAACTGCTGAAACAAACTGGTAAAAAAGTCCTTTCCGGCTACTGCGTTGTCTTTCAACACCCGCAACAGGACGGCATCGTAGAAACGATAGCGCCACTTGGAGCGAAGCAGTTCTGGAGCAGGCTGGCCACTTCGTTCCCAAGCATCGGCCAAAGCCTTTATTCTGCGCTGTGTGCGCTTGAACGCATATCCGCTTGAAGCCTTCACAAATCCGCCAGCCGTCCCGATATGCACCACCCTGCCCTCCGTGTGTGGAGTGAAAGGATAATCGCTCATCGGAATCACCCCGAATTCGGTTTCCAACACCTCGTAGGTTGTTATTTTCAAAAAATCGCGGATGTAGCCACGCAACATCGCGTCGTATTCGTCGGCAGGGCAAAGCGCCGGGGAAAACACCGTAAATTCAACAAGTGCTTCCGTGGCGGAAAAAGGCAACACATACACAAAACGGGTCTCTCCTTTTTGCTCAATGCGGTAATCCATGAAAGTCATCGCCCTGACATCAAAGACTGGGGATGGCGACTTGATGAGATAGCCTTTGAAATGCTGCAAAAGGAAGGTGTGGGGGGCTGCCGCATCCTGCCCCGAATCGTGACCAAGCGAGGTCAGCGGAGGCTGGGGATACATGGCGCTGGACGCTGGCAACACGGGAATTTTTGTGAGCGCGGAGTTGAACACCCAGTCGCCCCCGAAATCCCCTTTATCCGTATGGACTATTCCATTGAGGGCATCTATCCCGTTGATATTGGCCATGATGCGCTCTATTTGCGAGCTTTTTGAAAGAATGGCTTTGGCCCAGTCGTAAAAATCCAACCCGCGCACCATACGATAGCGATAGGGCGCAATATCGAGCGCGGCCTCGAAGCCATCCCCGAAGAAAAGACATTTGTCCCAGGTGCTGAACACCACCGGCGGCAGCGAAGCCATCTCCTCGTCGGTAGCCCAAAAGCACCAAGTGCGGTCGTTCTTGGTTTTTTCGTCGCGGTCGAGCAGCAGTATTTTTTTGTCTTGAAAAAAGGGACGGCGCGCACATTCGAGTGCCAGCGAGAGGCCGGAAAGACCCGAACCGGCAAAAACAATGTCCCAATTGAGTTCTGTCATTTTGTAGTTGGCAAAATGACTTTTTAAAAAAATGGTTCAAGGGGTTGACAGAAATTTTGGATTTTTGCGAGCGTTTTTCTTTTTTGTAAAAAATTCAAAATCAAAAATTTATGTTTCAAAAACACCTTCTGAAAAAGAATCAAAACCCTGTATTCATATTGGCGGCAACGCTCTTGATGTCCAGTTGCATGCGCTCTACCTCGCTCACAGTGTTGCAGCCCGCCCAATTCAAAGTCCCTGAACATATCTCCAAGGTCGCCGTAGTGGACCGCAGCAAACCCTCCAACGGCTGGCTCAATGTGCTGGAAGGGCTTTTCACCGGAGAAGCCATAGGGCAAGACCGGCGCAGCCGCGAGGAGGCGGTGAAGGGACTTACCAACGCACTTACGCGCACGCCGCGGTTCACCGTCGTCAACACAGGCATCGAGCTCACGGGCAGCAAGGCCGGAGTCAATCTGCCGCCACCGTTGGAATGGAGAGAAATCGAGCGCATCTGTGCGCAATATGGCGCGGATGCGGTGGCTACGATAGAATCCTTTGACTCAGACAACGCCATCAACACACGCCGGGTGGATGAAAAAAAGAAAAACAAAGAGGGCAAAGAGTACATCGAGACTCGATACGACTCGCGGATGCGAACAGCCGTGCGCATGGGTTGGCGTCTCTATGACCCAAAGACGCGGGTGATTCTCGACGAAATCGTATCCGACGATTTTCTCGAACGTTTTGCCTCTGGCCGCTCCGAGCACGATGCCGTCTCGCGGCTGCCCCACCAAGTGAACGTGACCCGCGACGTCGCTTTCAACGTAGGGTTGAAATACGGTGCCCGCATTGCCCCGACTTATGTGCAGGTGACGCGGCAGTATTACCACAAAGCCAAGGGATACAAAGACCAAATGCAACAAGCAGTTCGTTACGCACGAGGAGGCGATTGGGAACGCTCCATAGGTTTATGGAAAAACGTGGAGGCCCGCGCCAGCAAAGACAACCCCAAGGCCGCTGGCCGCGCCGCCTACAATATGGCTGTGGCCGCCGAGAAGAACGGCAACCTCGACATCGCACTCCAATGGGCGCAAAAGTCTTGGAACGATTATGGGAACAAAAAGGCTCGCAACTACATCCAAATCATCAAACAGCGCCAATACGATGCCCGCAAGGTAGAGCACCAAATGCCGGGCAAACGAGTATGATACAAAGCGTATGGAGAACAAAGATGGTCATACATATCAACAGATTCCGGGCGGACTCGCGGAGGATGCCGTGAAGCGACGTTTTGTGCCTTTTTTGAGAGATTTTTACAAGCATCGCTACGAACCGCAGGCCGATTCCATCCAAGTTGATTTCGACAACGTGGGCGAGGGCGGGTTGGTGGCCGACATCGTGATGACCTTTCGCAAAAACGACGACTCGCCCTTCGTGTGCGCCTGCGAGGCGACTTCGCGCGACAAGGCGGGCGAAGTGAAATTCTCCCTCAACCTGCTCTATTTTCTCTGGGATGCTGCGGCCTTCGGGGCTTTCTTTTCGGCAGTCTCTTATGCCTTTTTCTATGAAACACGCTTCCCGTGGCTGCTTGACCTACACATCGCGGGCAATTTGGGTCTCATCGTCGGCACTTTCACCATCGCCTTTTTTGGGTGGTATTTCACGATGCAAGGCTGGCGAAAATACCGCTACATCTATGCCATAGAGCAGTTCAAACGCTACGGCGCGGATGAACAATGGGTAGCTCTGGCCGACGATGTGTTCCCATCTCCCAACGACCCCTTTTTGTTGGAGTTGAAAAGTCAGTGTATCTACAATGGCTTCGGGTTGGCGCTGGTGCCGGAGGAAGGGGCCGTGCGCGTGCTCAATGCACCCTCGCGACTCGGCGTCTTCGGCAAAGACCGACAGATGGTGCAATGGCTGACACGCTCGCAGTGGTATCAGAAAATGTCGGCCATGACCGACATGAGCAACTTGAAACCGCCCGATACCGTGAGAGCTTATTGGAATCAACTCAACAGATGGGTGCAGTATCTTTTGATAGAACCTTTCAAAAAACATGTGTGGGGCATCCTGAGCAAGCCGTTTGGCCAGACGAAATCGGCATATAGCCGATTCATGAGCGGGCAGGGAGTGCAAAAATGGGTGTTCGTGCTCTCCACTCTCGTCATAGTGCCCATGTGCTGGGATGTGCTGACCTTTAAGAAGGAAAATCTGGCAGACCTCAAAGCTTTGCAAAATTGGCGAGGCGGCGCCAACCCCGAAGACCAACCGGGTTATTTGATTGATGGCGCGCCGATACCATACGACGGGAAGCCGACGGGAGTGCCAAAACAGTACCCCATTCGCAAGGAGGCTCCTGAGCCTGAAATCCCAACCATCAACCTCAGCGGCGGCGGCGACGACGACGATGAAGAAATCGCAGCGGAAAAACCAAAGCCCAAACCCGCCCCCAAACCCAAGCCCGCCCCACAGCCGACCACCAAGCCCACCGCCACCAAACCCATAAACCCCTGCGCCAATATCGCTGGAAAAAAAGGATGGCTCGTGCAGGACAATGCTTTCAGTCTGCAAGATTATGCAGCGGCAAGGGCGGCGGCACTGCGGGCCAAAGGGGTGGCTGCCCAATCCAGCCCACGCAGTTGCATCGAACCGAATGGCACGGGATACATCGTCTGGCTTGGCAGTGTGCACGCCTCAGAAGAAGCCGCCCGAAAAGCCGCCGCCGAATTGGAAAAAACATTGCAAGAAAAAGGGCTGCGCAAAGGGAAACTACTGCTGCGCAAAATTTAGCCGCTGGCAGGGACACCAGCGACGGTAGCCGTATACCCAGATTAAAGAGGATTTGAATCTGCCCGTTGGCAAGGCAGGGATTTCCTTGATTGTTTTGCATGATTTCCAAAGGATTGCGAGCACCGTTCGTTCAAAACCGCCTTGTCAGAACCTGTACTCAGGGGCTTGCCCGGCCAAGTGAAGCGGACGGGGCTGATTTGCGTTGACTATAGCAAGCCCCGGCGGGACGGAATGTCGGCAAAGCACGAACCCCCAACAACCATAGCAAGCCCCGGCGAAGGTGGGGCTACTTCACCCCCTGATTCGCATGATTTTCAAGCAAAGAAGCATTTCGGGAAACATCGTTTTCATTGCCGCGCTGGGTTTGCTGGCGGGTATCGTGCTGTCGTGGCCGCTTTGGAACGTGGCAGCGCGATGCTGCTTCCCCACCCTTCCGCTGTGGGGTGGCTCGCCGCAGGCCCCGCATTTGAGCCATTGGAGCGAATCGGCCTGGGTAACAGGGTTGGCATTGCTACTGATTGGCCCATTCGTTTTTCCCGGAAAAAAAATACTGCCCGGTTTGCTCGCTGTTTGGCTCGCATGGCTCTGTCTGCTCGACCTCAACCGTCTGCAACCTTGGGTTTGGATGTACCTGTTGATTTTCGCGGCGGCGATATGGGAGAAAAAAGACGACGAGGCAAGCAACACGAGCCTGATGCGCTGGCTCCTCGCAGGCATTTACTTTTGGAGCGGCATCAACAAGCTAACACCCTACTTCGCCAACGACACCTTCGCTTGGTTTTGCGAAACGTTTGAGCTGACCCGCTCTTTGGGTCATCATCCGATATTTGGCTACGCTCTCGGCCTGCTCGAGGCATCGTTCGCGGCAGGTTTGCTTTGGGACAAGACACGCCCCTATTTTCGATGGCTGGTGCTCGGGTTCCATTGCTTAGTGGTCGTTTTTTTGCTCAAACAACATTGGAATTGGGTGGTAATTCCTTGGAACTTGGCTATGGCAAGCATGGTGTGGGTGCTCTCTTCCAACGCCCCTGTGTCGGGAACAACTGCCAATGTGTCCCGACGCTTTCTGCCCATCCCCCGTTCGCTTCGCGAAGCCCCAAAAGCAGCATGGCTTATCCTCCTCCTCGTATGGCTCGCTCCAGCACTTGGTCTTTTCAGGTGCTGGCCTCACGCGCTCTCATGGCAACTCTATTCCAACACCCAACCGGAAGCGACTTTTTTCGCCGAGCCGGGCAAGGTGAACGCCACCGCAGAGTCATTTTGGGTCTGGGAAAAATATGCCTACGACGACGGCACCAAACTCTTCTTCGACGATTGGGCCAACGACGAACTCAAAGTGCCTATGTTCGCCACGAGACATACATTTCGACAATTGGGTAGATACCTTTGCCGCTGCGCCTCCGAGCCTGAGCAAGCCAGTCTTTTCATACTCCATGTGCGGCCTTGGCACCCATCCGCTGAAAAAATGGAAGAAATCCCCTGCCGACAATTAAAACCTAATTAATGAGGGTTTGTAGCTCCTTAGGCAGGGGGAGCGCCTCCGCTAAGGAGTTCGAGGATTTTTTAGATTGCCATGATTTTTACCCCTGATTTTGAACAGATTGCGCTTTTAGCCATGCCCAAAAACCAGCGGCGCAAAACACAAATGCCGCCCAGTGACACTTGAATAACAGCAACGACACGATGACCAAAAACTCCCTACTCTGGAAAATAACACCTCCCGACGGAGGCCCCAGCTCATACTTGTTTGGCACAATGCACGTGCGCGACCTGCGGGCATTTGGCTGGCTCGAAACGGCCAAGCGCCACATAGATGCGTGCGAGACGTTTGCCACAGAATTCGATTTTTCGGATGCCGACGAAACGGCCCTTGCCGAGGCGCTTCGATTGCCCAACGGCGCGACGTTGGACACCTTGCTCAAGCCCAGCGTTTGGAAAAACCTGGATTTTTACTGCCGCAAAAAACTCGGCTGCACCGCCGAGATGATGCGCTCCCAGCATCCGATGGCCGTGATGACGGCCCTCTCGACCGCTTTCCTGACCGACGAATCAGCACATTCTCTGGATGAGGCGCTATGGCATCACGCGCGCGCTGTCGGCAAAAAAACAACGGGTGTGGAAACCTTCGCCGACCAACTCGAAACGCTCCGCAAAATCCCGCTTGAGCAGCACTTGAAAAGTCTGACTTGGCTCTTGAAAAACTACGGGCACCAAAAACGCCGCCTCAAAAAAATGATGAGTTGGTATGCTTCCGGCGACATTCGGCAACTCTACCAAGCAGCCAAAAAAGACGCAAAGGGAATGCGCCGCGTGTTGCTCTACGAGCGAAACGAATTGATGGCCGGGCGCTTTGCGGAAATCGCCCGTGAGCACACGCTCTTCTGCGCCGTTGGCGCAGGTCATCTGGCAGGCGGCAAGGGAATGTTGAGATTGCTGAAAAAAGCGGGGTTCAAAGTAAAACCCGTCCAACTTGACCAAGCCCGATGATGCTTCCCTTGCTTTCCATAGCCTATTTGCCCCCCATCGCGTGGTGCGCTGTCGCTTGGCAAAACGACGCGGTGGCCATAGAGGCGCATGAAAACTATCAAAAAGGGTCGCTGCGCAACCGATGCCACATCGCAGGCCCCAACGGGGTGCAGCGCCTAAGCATCCCTTTGGCGAAAGGCAAACACCAACAGACCCCCATTCGGGATGTTCGCATCGCCTACGACGAGCCGTGGCAGCGCCACCACTGGCGAAGCATCCAGACGGCTTATGGCAATGCCCCTTTTTTTGAGCATTATGCCGACCATATTGCGCCATTTTACGAGCGGCGCTATGCGTTTTTGTTCGACTACAATCTCGAACTGTTGACCTTTGTTCTTCAGAAAAAATTCGGCTGGGCGGGCAATTTTCAATTCAGCGAGACTTTTTTTTCGCCGCATCAATGGCCGCACGGCACTGATTTGCGCAGGCTCGTGCTGGCAGAACCAGCCGGGGGCACCTCATGGTTGTCGCCCGCCCGCTATCCGCAAGTCTTCGAGGAGCGCAGTGGTTTTTTGCCCAATTTGTCTGTGCTGGATTTGCTATTTTGTTGTGGAAAACGAGGAGGGGAGGTGCTCACAGAGACCACGATTAACCACTCACTAGGATTCGGAGCGTGATTCCTTAAAATTGCTTTTCAAGAAATCACGCTCCAAGTCCATACTATCTTATCAACGTCGTATTCCCCTTCAGCACCTCTTTTGCGCCGTCCATGTATTGCACTTCCAATACCCACACAAACACGCCAGGGTCCATGGGTTTTCCCCTAAAAGTGCCGTCCCAGCCGATGGTGTCGTCGTTGACTTGAAAATCACCTGCTTCATAGACCAGTTCGCCCCAACGGTCGAACACGCGGAAGGTCAGCACGCGGGCTGAAATTTGACCATGCACCAAAAGTAAATCGTTGTTGAAATCCCCGTTGGGCGTGAAGCCTGTTGGCACGAACACCCTGCGCGGTTTTTCCACGACTACCCGAATGCGGTCTTCGGCGACGCAACCAAGCGAGTCTTTCACCCGCACATCAAAGTAGTTTTGGTAGTAGAGCGAGTCCACGAACGGGTCCGGGCAGTCGAGGCAACTGAGCCAAATGCTGTCCTTAGGGTTCCAGGCGTAAGTGACCGCGCCGACCGCATTGAGCACTTCGGCGATGAGTTGTGTGCTTTCCCCCAACTCAATGGTAATGTCCGGCCCGAGCTCCACTTGCAGGGGGGGGCGCTGATTGACCTCGATGGGAGGCAACACAAAGACGCAACCATTCTTGTCCATGACCTTGGGCGTGTAAACCCCTGCACCGATGCTGATTTGCTTGGGCGAGCCATTGTACGGCTTGTCGTCGAGGGTGTAGCGATATGGGGGAGTGCCACCCGTGGCGCTAATGGTGATTTCACCGTCGCGGCCACCATGACATTTTGGGTCGCGTTTCTCCGCCGTGCCCCCGACGGGGCTGGCAGGTTGCGTGATGAGTGCGGAGTCAAGTGTCTGGCAGCCATTGGCATCTATCAAAGTCAGCCCTACCGGGCCAGCCGGGAGACCGCTGACTTCTTGTGTTTGATGGCCTCCAACCCACCATAGGTAGGTATAAGGGGAGGTGCCGCCCGATGGGACGGCCCTGGCGCTACCGTTGCTTTCGCCAAAACACTTGGCTGGTGTGGCCACGATATCGAGTTGGAGTTGCGGCGGTTGGGCGATGGTGACGGTAGTGGTAGCCTGACAATTGTTGACATCCGTCACCGTGACCCGATAAGTGCCTGCGGCGAGGTTTTGCGTGGAAGCACCGTTGGGGGTGCCCGCGCTCCAAGTAAAGGAATAGGGTTGCACGCCGCCAATGGCCCCAGCTGTGGCCGAGCCTGTGGCATCCCCAAAGCATTTCACGTTTTCAAAGGTTTGGATATTGGCGAAAAATTCGAGGGCATTGCCGATGCTCGCGGATTGGATAGCCGTGCAGCCCTCTTTATCCGTCACCGTGACGGAATATGTCTGGAGCGGCTGTAGCCCTGTTGCTTGGAAACCCGTTTGAACAGGCACGGTGCTCCATGCGTAGGAGAATGCGCTGATGTCCGCGTTGTTGGCCCCATAGAAAACGGCCGTCACGGTGGCGGTTCCTTGTGCTTGGTTGAAACACGGAGGCGGAGCGCCCTGCACGAAGGCAAAGAGTTCCTCTTTTTGCACGACGGCCGTGGATGCCTCTTTGGTGCAGCCATTCGCATCGGTCACGGTGACTTTGTAGGGAGCTGAAGCAAGCCCTGTGACGGTTTGTGTCGTTTGGGCATTGACATCCCAGAGGTAGGTGTAAGGCGAGGTGCCGCCCGACGGCACTACGGTCGCGGCGCCGTTGCTGGCTTGAAAGCAAATCGTGTCAGCGATGGCGGGCAATGTCAGCGTCAATGCGGAGTCGGGCTGTAGAATTTCGCCTGTCCATGTCAGGGTACAGCCTGCGTTGTCAGTCAAGGTTAGGTTGTACGTTCCGGCGAAAAGGTTGGGCAAATTGGAGAGGGTGCTGGCAAAATTGTTTGGCCCTGACCAAGCGAAGGCATATCCGGGTGTGCCGCCCGAAGCGGCGGCGCTAATGGTGCCATTGTTTTCTCCAAAACACTTGATATCGGATGTGTTCACGTTGAGAAGCACTTCTGTCGGCACGGTGATGGTTTCTTGCAAAACAGCGGTGCAACCATTGGCATCGGTGGCTGTGACGGCGTAGTCGCCAGCCATTTTTCCTGTGATGGCTGCTGTGGTCTCGTTGGAACTCCACAGGAATGTGAAGGGCGCCACGCCACCGGAAGGTTGTGCGGTTATTTGTCCATTGGCCCCGCCAAAACAAGTGACGTTTTGCACCGTCGCTGCGAGTTGGATGGCTTCTGGCTGGAATATGCTAACGCTGTTGATAAGCGTGCAGCCATTTTGGTCTGTGATGGTGACAGTGTAATTGCCAGCGAGCAAATTGTTGGCCGTCGCCGTCGTTTGCCCGGCGGCATCGCTCCATTTGTAAGTGTATGGCCCGGTGCCGCCGGAGGGAGTCGCGGTGGCGGTGGCGGTGCCACCGTTGCAAAGTGCGTTGGTGTTCGATATGAGCACGGATAGTGGTGGCGGTGCAAGCACGCTGGCCGTTGTCACCAAAGTGCAGCCATTGGCATCGGTTGTGGTCACGGAATAATCCTGTGCGCTAAGGTTCGATGCTGTTGGGGTGGTTTGCCCTGCTGAGTCGCTCCATTTGTAAGTGTATGGCCCGACACCTCCCGTGACGGTCACGGTGGCCGAGCCGTCAGCGCCACCAGCGCATTTGACTGACAGGGTGGCGATTGTCGCGGTGAGTTGAGGCGGCTGACCAATGGTGACAAAGGCTGTCTCAGCACAATTGTTGGCATCAGTCACGGTGACGAAATAATTCCCTGCCAGCAGGTTTGGGTTGGTGGTTCCGTTCACACCGTTGCTCCACACGAAATTGTAGGGTGCCACCCCGCCCATTGCGCTGGCAGTGGCTGCGCCAGACGGTTCGCCAAAACATTTGGCAAAAGAACCCAACGCGCTCAGCGCCAAGTCGGCAGGTTGTGTCACGGTAGCCGTTGCGGTGGAGGTGCAGCCATTGGCATCCGTGACGGTGACGGTGTAGCTGCCTGCGCTGAGATTCGACACGGTGGGCGTGGTTTGCCCTCCTGCGCTCCACACGAAGGTATAAGGCGGTGTGCCACCCGTGGCAGAGGCGCTGGCAGAGCCATTGTTGCCCCCAAAACAAGATACGTTTTGCAACACATTGGTCTCCACGATGCACTGCGAAGGAGAGCCGACCGTGACTTGCAAATCCACCGAACAGCCTGTGGCATCCGTCAAGGTGACGATGTGAAGACCCGCCGTGAGATTTTGGAAAATACCTGTGGTGGAGGTTTGAGCGCCCAATTTGAAAGTGTAGGGCGGGTTCGCGCCGTCGGGCACGACGCTGACAGAACCATCGCTCCCCCCAAAACAACTGACGCTTGTGGCAGCAGTCGTGGCAGTTGGCGGCGAGCAGTTGAAACAAGTCACTGTTCCGATGAGCGGGTCGCAGATGTTGGTTCCGCCAATGCCTTGCACCTGAAGGGTGACAGCAGAACTCGGCGGAAGATTTTCCACCAAATAAGTATTGACATTGCCGACGGGAACCCAGCCTTGCCCACTCACATTGACTTGGTAACCGTTGGCCCCCGCTACGTTGGCCCAATCGAACGTGATGGTGCTACTTGAACTGCCGCCACAGGTGACGACAGGTGCGGGCAGCGGCATTTGCACGTCAATGGTAATCGAATCCGTGACCGTGCAGCCATAAGAATCCGTGGCGACGATGGTGTAAGTGGTGGGTTGGGTTGGGTTGGCGGTAGTCACTGGGGAGGTCGGATTGCTCAATCCGGTGGTAGGCGACCATTGATAATCCACGCGATAAGATGGCTCGAATGTGATGGTCCAATCGCGCAGCGTTCCTACGATTCCGTTGGCATCGTCAATGATTTGCAAGCGCCAGTTCCCGTTGGTGGGGCTGCCCCACAAGTCAGACCACACGCCCTCTGGCAACCAATCGCCCGTGAAAGGGGCAGCGCTTGGCGGCGCAAAGGGGCCGGGAAAATTGATGGGCGTGGTGGCTGTTTCGGTAAAACAAGTGTTGGTGTAATTGTCGCCATTGCCTCCATTGTCCGTAGATAGCTCGAGAAACTGCCCTCCTGGGGCAATTAGGAAAATATCGAGGTCGTCCACCCAAGCGTGTGTGATGTTGAGGCATACCGAGCGAATCACGCCCGATTGGAGCACCGTAGGCTGCACACCAACCACGTTAATCGGCGAAAACACTGGCACGTTCGTCGGCTGAATCACAAAATCCTGTTGATTGGTGAAAGAAGGCGGAGCAGGCAGGGAGATGGGCAGGGTGCCGTCCAGCTCGATGGCTGGTGCTCCGACGCAAAGCGTGGTGTCGGGGCGGAGCGTGGGTTTCACCAAGCCATTGTCTTTGATGGCGATGTAGATAGTGTCTCGATTGCAGGGGTCGCGCTGCACGTCAACGACGATAAACTCATCCCCTTCCGCCATGTTGTCTTCAAAAGCGATCAGCGGGACGGTCACTTGGGATTGCCCAGCTGGAATAAACAGACCGCTGGGAATCGTCTGATAATCCACTCCATTGGTGGCCGTGCCCCACACGTTGTAGTCAATCGGAATGTTTTGCTGGGCAACATTGGGTACTTTAAAGGTCAGTGTGCCAGCAGCGCAACCTTCCACGAGGGCGCCATCAAGGCTAGCGGTGGTCACTTCGACGCGCAGCGAGCCTGTGCCAAAGCTTTTGGCCTCCAAAAACACCCCGGAGTCATAGATGCCATCGGTCACGTCAGCAATAGCAAGTTTTATAGTGTACGACTGGCATGGAATCACCTTTGCTTCCGCCGTGAACACATCCGTGAACCCATCGTAGGTGGGTTGTTTGTTTGAAAAGTCGTTGTTGTTGTAATACTGTGCGTTGACTGCGGCACAGTTGGGCGGATAAAATGGGTGTATGGTGTTGATGGCAACGGGAAGCGCCGTCCCGGGTATGCGCGCGATGTTGGTGTTGGTATAGTTGCCACCTGCCGGGTTCGGCCCCGATATAAAAAAGCCGAACACATCGTTGAAAACGTTGCAGCTATATTCTGGGTACTCTTCCGAAGCAAAACAATAGCGAAAACTCAGCAAGCTATCGGTCGGGATAAAAGTGATGGTATAAATCGCCAAGTCACGCAGCACGCCATTGGTAAGCGCCGCCAAATCGGGGTCGTTGGTGAAAATAAAATTGTCGGTGGAGGCAAACGCCACGCCCGTCTCGGTGCAGCCGACCGAGCCAAACAGCCCGCCCGTGCTTTCCACCCGACCAGTTGTCATCACGATGCCCCTGTCTATGCCAATCGCCTGCGTGGCACCCGTGAAATAGCCAATCGAGGCCGCATTGCCATTGAAGGTGACATTGGTCACTTCCACCCCATCGCCTAGGAAGATATTGGAAATTAGATTTTGCGGCGTGAACGGAGGCGTGTTGGCCCCGGTCGCCTGCATCAGCTGCGCTCGTATGGATGTCGTGAGGAAAAATAGAAGAAAAACAGAGAGCAGTAGTTTTTGGAACAAGCCAGTAATGCGATTCATCCGTGTGAGAGATTGTTTAAAGTCCTGACAGAAATTCAGGAGATTATCAAGTCCGGGAACGACGTTTGGACGCGAGGATTAAAGGATTAAATTTAGAAGCCGAAAAGTAGGCTTTTAAAGAAATTGCCCGTGCATCTGTCGCAGCAAAATTCTTTTCAAGAGCCATTTTAACCGCAAGACGATGCCCGTTTTGTCGGGGTTGGGCATTTTTTTGTGCTTGCATGGAAAGCAGACGCTACATTTACGCGTTCGCTCACCATTTTTTTGACGCATGGACCAACGCATCATCCGCCTCTACGACGAATACACCCACAAGCCGCTGTCGCGCAAGGAATTTTTGGAACAGCTGACCCAACTTGCCGGCGGCGCGGCGGCAGCCATGGCATTGTTGCCTTTGCTCGAATCCTGCTCCGCAGCAGCCAAAACTCATGCAGACGGCTTGTTCGCCGAATATGTTGCGTATCCCGGCGTGAATGGCGAGATGAAAGCATACTTGGCCCGACCCGGGCAGCAAAAGCGATACGCGGCGGTCGTCGTCGTGCATGAAAACCGGGGCCTCAATGCACACATAGAAGATGTGACTCGACGAGCGGCCCAAGCGGGCTATTTGGCCATTGCCCCCAATGCCTTGGCTCCTTTGGGCGGCACACCTCCCAACGAGGACGATGCCCGCCAACTATTCACCACCCTCAAGGCCGAGGAAAGCCTGCAAAATTTTATCCGAGTGTTCGATTTTTTAAAAACACGGAAAGACTGCAACGGCAGCTTTGGCTGTGTTGGTTTTTGTTGGGGCGGGCTGATGGCCAACAATTTGGCCGTAAATGTGCCCGCGCTTCGCGCTGCCGTCGCCTTTTATGGCCGTCAGCCTGATGTGGGCGAAGTGCCCAAAATAAAGGCAGCTCTTCAACTCCACTACGCCAGCCTCGACGAACGTGTCAACGCTGGTATTGCCGCATTTGAGGAGGCGCTCAAAAAGGCTGGCACGCGCTACGAGCTGTATATGTACGAAGGGGTCAACCACGCTTTCCACAACGACACCTCTGCTGCCCGCTACGACGAGGCTGCCGCCAAATTGGCTTGGCAACGAACACTCGCTTTTTTCCAAAAACACTTGGTTTGAGGCACAAAAAAAGCCTGCTTTACCACTGCGTCAGGCAAAACAGGCTCTTAAAATGGATATAGTGTTAGGTGCTTACTGTTTTTTGAAGTAAACCGTTGTGCTTGAGAAATTAGGGCCAGTGGCAAAGGCATCAATGCTTTTCAGCTCAAGGCTATTGGCTGTCTTCTCTGTAATATGCCAGTTGCCCATCAATGCATCAATCGGGGCAAAGGGATTGGCCATTTTGATGCCCATCTTGGTGTCGTTGTCCAGCGCCTTCCATTGAGCAGTGGCGTTGCTGCCGTTGGGCGAACGAACCACCAATTCGTCGTTGTCGTTAAACTCAAAAGTAAAGCCAGTGAAATCGGAGGTTTTGTCTGTCGGCACGGTCGTGCCAGTTGGAATGGTCTCGAAATAGGCCACATACCATTGGTCGTTGAGCAGTTTTTGCTGGTCGTCCGTGTCAGATTTGGTGCACGAGACAAAAGCCAAAAGGCCGAACAAAAGAGCGGGAATCAGTCTTTGCATGACAATTAAAGAGTTTAAAATGAACGGGTAAAACAAAGTGCATAGGTACAAAAATTATTCCACACTCAGAATAGACTCTCAGCCCATGCACGCTTTCACAAAAGCAACGAACAAGGGGTGCGGGTTTTCCACCGTGCTCTTCAATTCAGGGTGAAACTGTACCCCCACAAACCACTTGTGGTCTTTTAGCTCCATGATTTCCACCAGCTTCGATTCGGGGTTGATGCCGGTTGCGCTCATCCCGGCCTTTTCAAAATGCTCCAAGTAGGCGTTGTTGAACTCCCAGCGGTGGCGGTGGCGCTCACTGATGAGCAACTCGCCATAGGCCGCGTGCGCCTTCGACTTTTTTTTCAACTCACAAGGATATGCCCCAAGACGCATGGTGCCGCCTTTTTGAGTGATCGTTTTTTGCTCACTCATCATGTCTATGACTGGGTGAGGCGTGTTGGGCATCACCTCTGTGGAGGCCGCCCCTTCCAGATGCAAAACACTGCGGGCAAACTCTACGCAAGCTGTTTGCATGCCGAGGCAGATGCCAAAAAATGGGATGTTGTGTTCGCGAGCATAACGAATCGCCGATAGCTTTCCCTCTATGCCGCGTTCACCAAAGCCCGGCGCGACAAGTACGCCGTTGAATGACGCAAGCACCTTGCTCACATCTTTGTAACTGCCTTCCAAATCCTCGGCATGGATGGGGGTGACGCGCACTTTGCACTCGTTCACCGCTCCCGCATGAACGAAGGACTCGTAGATAGATTTGTAAGCGTCAGGCAGTTCGTTGTATTTGCCGATGAGACCAATCTTGACTTCGTGGAGGGGGTTTTTGAGTTTGCCCAAAAAGTTTTTCCAAGAACTTAGATTCGGCTCTTTGGTGTCGCGCAGATGCAGCTTGGAAATCACTACCGCGTCGAGGCGCTCTTTCAAAAGCAACAATGGCACATCATAGATGCTTTCCGCGTCGAGCGCCTCTATGACGCTGCCCGTTTCCACGTTGCAAAACTGTGCCAGCTTGCGCCGTATGTCGGGGCCAAGAGGGTGCTCCGTGCGGCAAGCCAACACATCGGGCTGAACGCCGAGGCTTAACAGCTCTTTCACCGAGTGTTGCGTGGGTTTTGTTTTCAGTTCCTTTGCGGCGTTCAAAAACGGTATCAGCGTCAGGTGAATCACCAAACAGTTGTCGCGCCCAAGTTCCCAGCGCAGCTGACGCACCGATTCGATATAAGGCAGCGCCTCGATGTCGCCCACCGTGCCGCCCAACTCTGTGATGACCAAATCAAATTGGCCCGATTGCCCCAATAGCAGCATCCGGCGCTTGATTTCGTCGGTGATGTGCGGGATGACCTGCACCGTTTTGCCGAGATAGGCGCCTTCTCGTTCTTGATTGATGACCGTTTGATAAATCCGCCCCGTGGTGACGTTGTTGGCCTGCGAAGTGGGCTTGTTGAGAAATCGCTCGTAGTGACCGAGGTCGAGGTCGGTTTCCGCGCCGTCGTCCGTCACATAGCACTCCCCATGCTCATAGGGGTTGAGCGTGCCGGGGTCCACGTTGAGGTAAGGGTCGAATTTTTGAATTGTTACGGAGAAGCCGCGAGCCTGAAGCAGTTTGGCGAGCGAGGCACAAAGTATGCCTTTTCCGAGCGAAGAGGTGACACCGCCCGTAACAAAGATGTATTTCGTCATAGTACGTTATCGCTGTTACGGGATGCAAAGGTAGGTGTTCCGCGCCGTTGTAGGTTGCGCACACCTTGTTTTCTTTGAAAAGACTTCGGCAGCCGAGTATTGGCCGCCACATCGCTCAAAACATCCTTTCTCCTTCGCTGTTTTACCGACCATGCAAACCGTCCAGTTTCGGGATTTGGGCTTCATGGACTACCAATCGGCGTGGGATTTTCAAACCTCGCTGCATCGCGTTTTGGTTGAAAATAAATTGAAAAACAGGGATTTAAAGCCCGGCAACTATCCGCAAGCGCACCAACTCTTGTTCGTCGAGCACCCGCCCGTTTACACACTTGGGAAAAGCGGCTCAATGGACAATTTGTTGCTCTCGGCGGACGAACTCCTCGCTCGCGGCATCCAATTTTTCCCCATCAATCGCGGAGGCGACATCACGTTTCACGGCCCCGGCCAAATCGTCGGCTACCCTATTCTCGACCTCGAATGTTTTTTTACCGACGTGCATCGCTATGTGCGCAATATCGAGGAAGTCATCATCCGAACCCTCGCCGAGTATGATGTAGAGTCATTTAGAATCAAGGACTACACAGGCGTTTGGGTGAAAAACACCTCAAACCTTGAACCCTCAACCGTCAACCGTAAAATCTGCGCCATCGGGGTCCATTTAAGCCGTTGGGTCACTTTGCACGGCTGGGCTTTTAACATAAACACCCCGCTCGAATACTTCAATTATATCGTACCTTGTGGCATCGCCGATGAGGACAAAACGGTGACGTCATTGGCTGCGGAAACGGGCCGCCCAGTGGATATGCAAGCCGTGAAAGAACGGCTCAAACGCCATTTCGCCGCAGTATTCGAATGCGAAATTGCAGGCTGACACACTACTTCAGCAACTTGACCGACAAGCAATCACCAATTAACCAAATCACCACACCAACACATCACCAACGTCATGATAAAAGACATTCCCATTTTGAAAGTGGAAAACCTCGCTGTCGCCGTCGTGCCGCGCATGGACTTCGAAGAAGACCACGAGGAATTCTGGGACACATGGCTCATCAATCTAAAAGACGAGCCGATTCGCTCCGTGTTGGTCAACTCACGGGGCTACGGCATCATTGATGGCGAGGAGCGCCAGACCACCACACTCCGCTACTTCTGGGATGAAATAGGCCCGCAGGAAGCCGTAAAAATCGAACCGGTGCAAAAAGACGTGCTGGGCATCGCCAACGAGTACTGGGTCAGTTTTTCTCTCAACGACTATCTCTACGACAAAAAATATGTGTTCGTGGCTGGCAGCCTCGACCAGATGAACTTCACCGAAATCCCTTTGCTTCATCGCAAGGGCGTGATGATAAAATGATGACGTATGCTCGAATCTGATTTCAAAAAAATTGACAACCCGGTGGCGCAGGCTGTGGTTGTGCTGGCAGGGGCGCTCTTCCTCATGTTGGGCGGCTGGCTGCTCACCGTCTCGAAAATCTATCCCGTGGAGTCGCTGTTCGCGTGGTCCATTGCCGCCGCCTTCATGCTGCTTTTCGCCTTGCTCAACAGCCTGATGAGTCTTCGCGCCGACAGTTTTTTAAAGTATTGGGGCCGTTCCATGTACGCCTACATGGGATTGGCGTTGTGTACGGGCCTTGCCGCATGGATGTTCTCCGGCATTCCACTGCGCGAGGCAGGGACATACCGATGGATTTTTTTCGTGGTCACAGTGGGTTTCCTTGTCTTCTTGTCAATGGTGAATTTCATGAAAAAGATTGTCAATTTCGCGGAGCGCGAGGAATGGAACCAGCCAAGAAAACGCAAGTGACCGACGGGACTAAGTGACTGTTTTAAAAATCCATGCGGGCGTGTGTCCTCGTATTTTTTAAGCACACACAAAATTTCAACAACTATGAAGTACCTGTCTATTTTTCTGGTGTTGCTCGCCTGCAACGCCGCTGAAAGACCATCTCCCAGCAGCAGCGACACCGTAGCCGCTACCAACATGGCATCCGACACCATCGTGCCGCCGAAATACGAAAACGGCCAATTGGTGAAAGTCACCAAAACCGACGCAGAGTGGAAAAAACAATTGAGCGACACGGAATACTATGTGCTTCGCAAGGAAGGCACCGAAAGGGCGTTCACTGGCAGCCTTTGGGACAACAAAGAAAAAGGCACTTACATCTGCGCAGGGTGCGGGCTGCCCTTGTTTAGCTCAGAGACAAAATTTGAATCCGGCACGGGATGGCCCTCATTTTATCAGCCCATCAAAGGTGAATACATCACCGAACATCAGGACAAAAGTTATGGCATGGTGCGCACCGAGGTAGAATGTGCGCGTTGCGGAGGTCACCAAGGCCATGTGTTCGACGACGGCCCACCACCTACGGGCCTGCGCTATTGCATCAATTCGGCTGCACTCAAATTCGTCAAAGAGTAGTCCCCGAAAGGGGCTGTCTCACACGCACTCAATATCGAAACTCCAGCACCTCCGTCTCCCCGATGCCCTTCGAGACAGCGACATAAAGCCGCCCGTGGTCGTTGTCGGGTATGTCCTGAAATTCCGTGCTTCCAGTCAGCCTGTTGAGCAGCTGCGGCACGGTGTTTTGGTGTCCCACCACCAAGAAACGTTTCCCGGCACCCGTTCTCAATGTCTCGTCCAGCCAGACATCTTGCATGGACGGGGGATAGGAAGAGCCGGGCGGCGCTTTTTCGGCTTGTCTTCTCACCTCCTCGGCGGTTTGCACCGTCCGTTTGAAATTGGTGGAAAAGGCCATGTCCAATCTTTCCTGCGACAATATCAAGCCCAGGCGCTGGGCGCGGGCCATTCCCTCTTCCGTCAACTCGGGGTTGTCGCCTTGGTCTTTTCTTTTTTCCGCGTGCCGCACGCAATAAAAAATCGTGTAGGACTTGTCGGCCCAATGCGGGATAGGAGTGAAAGTGCTATCAGTCAGCACCACCTTGCCATCCAAAATAGCCAACACCGTAGGTTGCTCGGCTACCTTGCCCTCAGCGGAATGGGTTGATTCGGTTGACACTGGAGGTTCGGTCGTTTTTTTATCCATTTGACAAGAATAAACAAAGCAAAGCACAAACAAGGCTGAAAAGATGTTTCTTTTGTGGCACATATTGTTGAGTCAAATTTATGAAAAAGACGGTTTTGCCCATAGTCTTGCTCACCCTCAAAAGCTTGCTATTCGCACAGCAGCCTTTTCAAGACAAATGTTCGCCCTCCGTGAAATGGCGCGACAACAGCGCTGTCGCCAAAAATTTCATGGTAACAGTAAGTGACCTGAACATTTTTCGAGCATGGGCGACGGCGCAAAATTGGGAAATTGTGAACGAATACACACCTGCCAATCTATTGGTGTTGAGAGGAGTTCCCCAAGATGTCAAAAACGCTCTCCTACCCCGCCCCGATGTGTTGTTTGTGGATATGGCCTCGACTCAGCCACAAGAGGAATTGCCCGTGCCGGGACACAATTTTTTTGTCAACCGGATAAACGTCGCGCACACGCGCTATCCCACACAGAATGGTTCGCCTGTTACCATTTCCATCAAGGAAAACCAATTCGACACCGCCGACGTGGATTTCAAGCAACGCGCGACGAACGCCGCCAACTCTATGCCTCCCATCACCTCCCATGCCAACATAGTCGCCTCCATCGTGGGCGGGGCAGGCAACTCGGCAATTGCCGGACGCGGCGTGGCTTGGGGTGCCAATCTGCGCTCCAATGGATTTAACAACTTGCTCCCCGATGAAGATTATACCACCCATAAAGTCAGCGTTCAAAACCACGCCTACGGCCTCGATATTGAAAACTATTACGGTGCATTGGCAATGGCTTATGACCAAAGTGTGGTCGCCCACCCAACCTTGCTCCATGTTTTTTCCGCCGGAAACAAAGGGCCTGAAGCACCCAACACGGGCGCCTATGGCGGCTTGGCTGGCTTTGCCAACCTGACTGGCAATTTCAAAATGGCTAAAAACGTGCTGACCGTAGGCGCGGTGGATTCTTTCGGCCAAATCGCACCCTTCAGCTCTCGTGGCCCTGCCTACGACGGCCGCATCAAGCCTGATTTAGTCGCCTTCGGCCAAGACGGCAGCTCGGGAAGCGCTGCGCTGGTGTCGGGCGCGGCTGCGATATTGCAACAAGCACTGCTGGAACAAACGGGCACGCTGCCGAAAGCAGCCCTCGTCAGAGCCATTTTGCTCAACAGCGCCGACGATGTGGCCCCGCCCGGGCCTGATTTTTTCACCGGTTTTGGCAGCCTAAACCTCGCAAAAGCCATGCAAACCACGACAAGCCAACAATTTGAAAACGACCTCATCGGGGCTGGCGAATCGCAGGTCTTTTACATTCAAGTGCCCAACGGCACTGCCTCGCTCAAAATAATGCTTGCTTGGGACGAGCCTCCTGCCATGCCCGGTGCGCCCAAGGCTTTGACCAACGACCTTGATTTGAAAGTCGTCGCGTCTGATGGCTCCACATGGCTCCCGTGGGTGCCGAATCCTTTTCCACACCCCGATTCGCTGCGAATAAGCGCCGCCCGTCGCCGCGACACTTTGAACAATGCCGAACAGGTCGCGCTGGACAACCCACCAGCGGGTCAGTATGAGATATGGGTGACGGGAGAAGACATTCAGGCGACTGCCCAACCTTTTTCGCTGGTTTGGGCTTGGGAAAAAAGCACCCACTTTACTTGGGATTTTCCCTTGAAAAACGATGCCGCCATCAGGGGGCGCGATGTGCTGCTGCGTTGGTCGCACACCTTTCAAGCAGGCACCACTGGCTTGTTGGAATATCGCTTGCTCGACGCATCCGATTGGAGCGAGATTGCCCCTGCCGTTGATTTGCGGCAAGGTTGGCATCGGTGGCTATTGCCAGACTCGTTTGCCGAAGCGCAGGTGCGTATGCGCGTGAACGGGCAGACATTTGAGTCTGACACTTTTCTGATTGCCAGACAAATGCGCATGGATATTGGGTTCAACTGCGCCGACTCGACCCTGCTCTATTGGAACGCTGCCGCACCCGAAGCCACTTATTTGCTGGCTGGCCTCAACGAAAAGTATTTGGAGCCTTTAATGCTCCTGAGCGACACGTTCATCGTGTTGCAAAAAACGGCTTTCCCGCAACAAAGATTCAGCGTCACGCCATTGGGGCGCAACAGCACGCTGGGGCTTCGCAGCCCTGCCCCCGACATCCAAGAACAGGGCGTGGCGTGTTACTTCAAAAATTTTTTGGCCGAATTGGATGCCGATTTCAACACAAGCCTACTGCTCAATATCGGCACCCGATATGGGTTGCAATCGGTCAGCATGGAAAAGATGAATGACACTGGGTTTGTCTTGCTCAACACTTGGCAGCCTGTGGAAGCAGAACAGTTCGCCTTCCAGGACCCGCCGCAGCAAGGCGCTAATCAATATCGCGCCAGACTGCTGCTGAACAACGGTATCACCTTGCTCAGCGACACGGCGACGGTGTTTTTCTGGGGGGCCAAGGCTGTGTTGGTTTTTCCCAATCCGACACGTTCGGGTAGCATCCAAGTCGTGGCAGCTCCGACAGAAATTGTCTCGTTTGTGGTGTTCGACCTGTTGGGCCGTTTGATTTTGGAAGAAGAACTGAACGCCCTGCCTCAGACGGTCGAATTGCCCGTTGGCCTTCCCAAAGGATACTATCCTTGTTTTTTGCGCGAAAACGGGCGCTTGACGTCGGGGGGGATGCTGCTGGTGGGTTTTTAGAAAAAAATGGGGCTGCCCCGCGCGTCATTGAGCAATGAAAAAATTGGTCAATAACGTTGCAAGGCAGCCCCACGCTATCGCGTTTTATTCCTTCAATTAGTAGAGATAGTTCAGCGCAGTCTTGTCGTTGGTGTTGAACGGACGATTAACCCCATTGCCGATGCAAGCCAACATCCAGGAGCCAGCATCAGGGCCAGTGGGTGTGCCGGGGATGTGCACAGCGCCAACCCCGTCGTTTTGCTGACCTTCGCTGCCGCCGCTGCCACAGCTGTATGCGCGGTTCATCCAGTCAGTGTGACGATAGCCGATGCAGTGGCCGATTTCATGTGCAAACACCGTGGCCAACGTGTTGCCATTCCAGTTCTGATATTGCCGGTTGAACAGTATTTCAGGATAAGGGTTGCCATTGGAAGGGAACCCCGCCGCAGCGATGTATTGTGCGCCGTTGACAACCTTAATGTTGATATTGCCGCCACTTGTGACACGTTGGAAAGTCAGCTGCAAGTTTTCCGCGTTGTAACGCGCAATGGCCGCGTTGATGGCATTGGACACGTTTGAATTGACGTTTCCGCTGGTGCTAATCTTGATGAGGCGCGGAAGCCCGCCGACGACGTTGAAAGTGTGATACTGCTCAGAGTTGCCGATAATCAGCCATTGAGCGTAGAATTCCCTGTTCAAGTGGTCGTCCGTCAAAAAGATGTCGCCCTCCACGAGGTAGCCACCGTCGAGTGCCCGCACGTTCTCGGTGCTGAAACCGAGTGCCTTGATGCGATTGATGACAGACGAGTCAATACCCTGAATCTCAGTGATTTCATTTTTGGTGCAGGAGTAAATGCCGACGACAAACAGCGCCAGCGCGGCGAAGGTGAGTACATGTTTGAACATGACAGAAAAGTTTGGTTTGGTAAAAATTAAATTTTGCGGGAGCTAATGTAACAAAACCCACAACTCGCCAAACATTTCCTAATCTTTTAAAAATTTTGCGCCAAAGATGCCAGGCCAAACAAAAACCAAAAACAATCAAAAATTGCCCTAAACCACTATTTTTCAATACCTTGCAGCCGCTATGAACATCGAACAATTCCGCGCATATTGCCTTGAAAAAAAAGCGGTGACGGAGGATTTCCCCTTCGACGAAGTGACGCTCTGCCTGCGGGTGATGGGCAAAATCTTCGCCATCACTGGCCTTGACAGCGAGCGTTTCACGGTCAATCTCAAATGCGACCCCGATTTCGCGCTCGAGCTCCGCGAACACCACCCAGAAGTGCAGCCCGGGTGGCACATGAGCAAAAAACATTGGAACACGGTGGATTTCGAGGGTACATTGGGCGACGGGATGCTGCGCCGCCTGATTGACCACTCCTACGAACAGGTGGTGAAAACACTGAAAAAAACCGAGCGCGAGGCGCTGAACGAAGAGGTCTAAAACGCGATACCTCACTCAAAAACCAGCAACAATACCCCCGATGCCATGAGCGTGAAACCCGTAATCAGTCCCGCGTTGTGCTCCCACCGATGCCAGTTTAGCCGATGCAGCCCGTGCAGCGCCAGCCATACCCAAACCAACATACCGAGAATGGTAAGCGCCCCATAGAGAAGCGCCACCAACCCTACGAACGGCCACCCGTATTGACCCGCCGCCACGAAGTAGCCTACGATTTCGAGACAAGGCGAAAAAAACATGGCCAACGTCAAGGAAGCCAATAAGCCCCAGCGCATATTTTGATGGTGCAAGTGAAAATGGTGGTGATAGTAGTGCCGCCACACATAAAAAGCGCCTAAGGCAAACAACAAAGTCGGGGCAAGCCATCGCGTGAAGGCCTCCATTTGGCTCGCCAAAATACCGCCGAGCACCGCCAAGCCGCCGCCCAACAATACGGTACTTGTCACATGTGCCGAACCCGCCAAAAAAGTGACCCACAAGACCTGCCGATTCGACCAGCCTTCCTGTCGGCCAATGGCCAACACAGGAAGCCAGTGGCTCGGAATGAGGGCATGAAAAATACTCAAAAGGGCACTGCCAGCCAAAAGGGTTTCCATGATAAATTCGATAATTAGGGATTGTGCCAATGTGGGGAATGTGGGGTGCATTTCAAATTGTCGCAAGTAAATCGGAACGCTGTTCCGATATATGGGGATGTCTCATAAGTGATGTTTGTTTGACAGGATTGACGAGATTCGCGCCTTTTTTCGAATAAAAAACCTGTAAATCTTGTTAATCCTGTCGAAATTTAAACTTGTGAGACGGCCTCGTACAAAAGCGACAATTTTAAATGCACCCCACATTCCCCACATTGATACATTATCCCTTTTCCACCACTACTTTCCGAACTGCCCGGCTCCCGTCGTTGGCCCGGATTTCCAGAAAGTACAAACCAGCGGAACAACCGTGCAGCGACAATGTTTGCTGCGCGGTGCCGTGCACTTGACTGGTACTTGCCACTCGCCCCATCGCGTCGAACAGCTGATACGACCAAAAATCGGGCGCGTCTGTCAGGCGGATAGTCAGGGCATCGGATGCAGGATTGGGCGAAACGCCGACTTTCAGCTCGGATGTGGGAGTCTGAGTGCTTATCGTGAAATCGAGTTTCAGGAGTTGCAGTCCGTTTTGCATATCCCCCGCGATGATGGTGCCGGAAGGCAGCCACGGATAATTGCCCCAATTGCCTCGATAGCCATTGTACTGCGTGTTTTGCGGATGGGTGTCATAGTGAGCCACGAGTTTGGGGTTGAGAGGCTCGCTGATGTCATAGACCAATAGCCCGTCTTCGTATTGAGAGTTGAAGAGCAGATTGTCCCTGATATAAACGTTGTGCGGGATGGCATCGTGGAATGGGTCGCTGGTAGGTGTGGAAAAACGGTCGAGAAAAGCGCCTGCCACTTCCAACTCCTTGTTGGCGAGATTCTGCAAATCAATGATTTGGACAGGCCGCCCATCGGGGATTTCCTCAGTGTAGTAGGAATATGTTCCTTCCATGTTGAGCCAGCTGTTGTGATTGTAGCCGCCAGTAGAGATGCTGGCCAAGGTATCTGGCTTGAGCGGATTGGTGAAATCAAAAATATAGTACCCCTCAAAACCCGAAGAAGTGTAAACGGTGTCGTTGCGCACATAAGAATCATGAACGTACCCCCCGGCGAGCGCCACACTGTTCAAAAAAATGGGCTGGTCGGGATTTTGGCTCACGTCGAGCACCAAAAGGCCAGTGTTCGCCACATTGCTGCCATTCAGATAGATGCGGCCCGATGTGGTGTCGAGCGTGATGGTGTGCGAGCGCGCGAAAAACTCGTTGCTGTAGTAGGTGCGTATCACAGTGTCGGGCGCTTGGCTCATGTCGAAAATCATCAGCCCCTCACTGGTGGCATCCGACACGCCGTAGATGCGATTTTTGTAGGATTTGAACTCGCGCCACGCTGTGGGGGAAGCGCCCTCGAATTTTCCAATCAACTTGGGCTGTGTGGGTTCAGTGATGTCGAAAAACAAAACGTGCAAAGCGCCACCGAGCACTGCATACTCGCGGCCATTGAGCGCCAAGCCCCAGCAGCCGCTATATTGGATGTTGTAAAATGGAGCGATGGGCAGCGATTCGTCGTCCCAGCGAGCCAAGCGTTTCATGTTGAGCGAGTCCTGCGCGAGCAGCGTGTGAGCAAGACAAAAGCCAAAGGCGAGCAATAGATTTTTTTTCATAAAAAAACGGAGGGTGACAGATATTGGAGCATGGTTCATGTTTTTGACTGATTTTGAGCGCTCGGCTTGTATTTTTGCCGTCTTAGGCAACCCTGCCAAGCAGTCAAACGTCAGGGTGGCGAATGTAGAGCGCATTATGAACAAACAATTCCTCCTTCATGCCCTTTTGCTTTTTTTGAGCATACCGAAGGTTTTTTCTCAAAAATACTCCAACGAATTTCTCGCCATAGGTGTCGGCGCCCGTGCGCACGGTATGTCGGGGGCGCAAACGGCACTCGCGGACGATATCACGGCTGCCTATTGGAACCCGGCTGGCCTCGCACGCATCGAAGCGCCATTTCAAGTGGCGGCCATGCACGCCGAATGGTTTGCGGGCGTGGGGCAGTACGACTATCTGGCTTTTGGCAAATCGCTCAATCGCGACCACAACTCTTTCCTCGCCTTTTCGCTCATTCGCCTCGGCATTGACAACATTCCCTACACAATCAACCTCGTAAACCCCGACGGAACCATCAATTACGACAACGTGACGGAATTTTCGGCAGCCGACTACGCACTGCTGGGCAGCTATGCCCGCCAACTGCGCAACCCGGCTTTTTCCGTGGGGGGGTCGGTGAAGGTGGTGCGACGGGTCATTGGGCGTTTTGGCAGCTCTTGGGGCTTTGGGGCAGACTTGGGTGCCCAATATCGCAAGGGCGGTCTGCTCATCGGCATCCAAGGACGCGACCTCACCACCACGTTCAACGCTTGGTCGTTCAATCTCAACGAGCGCGAGAAGGAGGTGTTTACGTCCACCAACAACGAGATACCTGTCAGCAATACCGAAATCACCAAACCACGCTTTTTGCTCGGTGCCGCCTATCTGCTGCGACTGGGCGAAAAGGCTTCTCTCCTGCCCGCGCTCGACTTTGAATGGACCACCGACGGCCAGCGCAATGTGCTCATCAGCTCAAAAACGTTCAACATTGACCCACGTTTCGGCGTGGAAGCCGACTATGATAATTTTTTGAAACTGAGGCTGGGAGTAGGCAATTTTCAGCGCGTGAAAGACGACTTCGACCCTAATAAAGAGGTACTGACCTTGCAACCCAATTTTGGCATCGGGCTGCGTTTTGGCCGTGTGCAGCTCGACTATGCCCTGACCGACATCGGCGATGTGTCGCAGGTCAATTATTCGCACATTTTTTCACTCCGCATTGATTTCAAAGAACGACGCCCCGCAGCCTCCACACAATGATTCCCATTGCCGGTTTAGAGCATTGATTTTCACTGTTTCAAAACTGGTTCTCCCCCCTTGCCGGGGTCGAGTCCGAAGACTTGGCTCCGGCAATTTTTTTTCGCCCCTCTTGTGCTGAACCAAACCGGGCGTATATTTGCCCGCGATTCTTTCCTTTTACTCCCGGGCCGAGAGGCTCATTTTTTCTTCCCAACCGATTTTATTCTCGATTGCAAGCGCAAGCTTCAGTCCCAACCACAAGTTTCCGTGCTTTTACTTATTGTGGTTCGGGTGTAGCGTACCTCATAGGTGCGCGACCCCACCGTTCCATAGTTTGTATTATTATAATCTCATGGTTGCCCCTCCGGTCTGGCTCGCGGTGAGGGGCTTTTTTTTTGTGCCATACCTTCGTTAAAAATTTGCCACAAAGGCGCTAAGGCGCAAAGATTTTTTATCAATTTCCTTCGAGCCTTTGCGACTTTGTGGCAAACTCAAGAATTTTCAATCACGACGTGCTCAATTGAAAATCAACTCGAACGGCAAACGGGCCTGAATGCCCACGCTTCGGCGGATGTCGCGCAGGGTTCTGTATATCGGGTACATCTCCCCCAGCTCGGAGCGCACCACCCATGATTTGATGCCATCGTCCGAGTCTTTCTGGCGTGTCAGTTGGTCGAGCAGTTGTTCGATGCCCGTTTTGGTGCGAGGAAACTCGGTGGTGCGGTATTTTTCCAGCCCGGCGAGTTTGGAGGCAGCGGAGAGTGCGCGGTCGAGGCCGCCGAGGTCGTCCACAAGCCCAATCTCTTTGGCTTTTTTGCCCGGCCACACACGCCCTTGCGCGATTTCATGCACTTTTTCGCGGCTCATGTCGCGCCCCGTGGACACTTTTTTCAGGAAATCCTCATACACGGCTTCTACACGCTCCTGAATCATGGCATCTTCTTCCGATGAGAATTCGATGAACGGGCTGCCGAAAGCCGAGTGCCTCCCGGTCCGCACGGTGTCGAAGGTGACGCCGAGCTTGTTTTTCATGGTTTTGTGCAACATTGGCACCACGCCAAACACACCAATGGAGCCTGTGATGGTGTTCTCCTCCGCGAATATGCTGTCGGCATGGCTGGCGATGTAGTAGCCGCCCGACGCAGCTACGTCGCCCATGCTGACCACGATGGGTTTGCCAGCTTGTTTGCAGAGCTCGATTTCGCGGAAGATGTTCTCGCTGGCAAGCACACTGCCTCCCGGCGAGTTGACGCGCAACACGACTGCCTTCACGGTGTTGTCTTGGCGGATTTTGCGCAGTATCTTCACATATTTCTCATCATACACGTCGCCCGGCTCGTTGGAGCTCCCATCAAGGATGGTGCCTTCTGCATACACCACCGCTATTTTGTCTTTCACGCTCATGTCGAGTTTTTTGCCCCTGGACTCGAAGTAGTCTTCAATGCTGATGCGGTTAAGCTTGTCTTTTTTGTCCAGCCCGATTTTGGATTTTATCAAATCGAACGCCTCATCCTCGTAGGCAAGGCGGTCCACCAGACGCATCTTGAGCGATGCTTCGGCACTGCGACCATCGAAACGGTCAGCGATTTGGCGGAGTTCTGCTTCCGGGATGCGGCGGCTTGCCGCGATGTCGCGCATGAAAATATCGTTGAGCGCAGTGAGGTATTCGCGGATTTGGAGCCTGTTTTCCTCGCTCATTTTGTCCAAGCGGTAAGGCTCGGTGGCGCTTTTGAATTTTCCGGCGTAGAAAATTTTCATTTGCACATCGAGCTTGTCAAGCAGTCCTTTGTAAAAGGCAATCATGCTCGAAAGGCCTCGAAAATCAACCGCGCCGACGGGATTGAGCAGGATGCTGTCGGCCACCGAAGCCATGTAGTAGGCCCCCTGGGTGTAGTAGTTGGCGTAGGAAACGATGAACTTGCCGTCCGACCTGAAATCCTCTAATGCCTCGCGCAACACAGAAGAGGTGGCTTTGCCCGCCATGACGTAGGTGGCGTTGAGGTAAATGCCCTTGATGTCGGGGTCTTCTTTGGCGCGGCGAATGGCTGCGACCATGTCCGTCAGGCCCAACACGTTCTTTTGGTCAAAATCGAATGGGTCCAGCGGGAGGTTGTTCGTCTTTTCAGGGATGAGATTCTTGAAATCGAGCATGAGCACGGTGTTGGGCTTCACCGCTTTTTTTTGCTTGGCCGAAGCGGTGGAGGCAAGGCTCGAAACCCAGCCGATGCTGAGGAAGAACAGCAACAAAAGGGCGAGCGCCGTGCCGAGGCAAGAGGCAAAAACGAACTTGAAAAACTGACTCATAATTTTCCTTTTTGAAAGGGTTATGCTTGAAAATGGCAGATGCGACACAGTAAAATCATGCAAAAAAAGAATGAAGCCCGCCCCATTGTTTTGAAAATTAGATAAAAAGCCGTTTTAGGGGGATGTGTGGCGGGCAAGGCGGGGATGCAGTCATGCGCTATCGGTTTTTGCTTTAAACCCGAAATGCCAATTTTAGGCAGTTGGATTCGGCGGTTGCGATGTATTTTTATGTGCAAATAAATGAAATACCCACCTCGAAGAAATCGTGTATGCGTGCCAACTGCCTTCAGGCAACCGGCTCTTTTTGGGCTACGAAACTCTTTACCGTGTGTCGCCTAATTTCGCGATACTTTCCCAACAGCCTATTGCCGGAATATAGTCAACGCAAATCAGCCCCGTCCGCTTCACTTGGCCGGGCAAGCCCCTGAGTACAGGGTCTGACAAGGTGGTTTTGAACGAACGGTGCTCGCAATCCTTTGGAAATCACACAAATCAATCAAGGAAATCCCTGCCTTGCCAACCGGCAGGTTCAAATCCTCTTTAATCTGGGTATAAAAGCCGTGGTCGAGGGTTGTTTTGACCGATGCTATCGGCTGGTTGACAGGGGAACTCTATTTTGCAACGCATAGACACTGCCACGTTCGTATGGCTGAGCGGCAACACAAACTTCGACAAAAACCAGACGGATTTCCTAATCCGCTCCCTTGGATGCGTTGGCCATTCTTCCCGCATTCTGTTGCCCTAACTAATATTCGTTTGGAAAGCGAGTCAAAGGAGTTCGCAAACTCTTGCTTTGAACCAGACCCCGACAAGGACTTCTCAATAAGCTTTGGAAAAGTATTTGTGACGGTCAAGAACACAGGCAAAGAACCTGTCGAAACGCTTCGGGTGAATGCCCAATTCGATAATTGCATCACTATCTGCAAAGGCTTTTATCAAATATCGAATGAGTATTACGCTTCCACGCAACCCGGCGACTCGCTCGAATTGGTTTTTGAAGACCATCTGTATCTGGAAGCCCAAAAAAATGTCTCCCTTTTTGAATTATGCCTTTGGGTCTCGCTGCCTGATGGCCACCTCGACTCACTCCCAGAGGACGATAAATGGCGCCAATCGTTTTCCGTTGTTTCTTCCGAGGCAGAGCCAACACAGAAGGCGCACAACGTTAGGGTGGTTCCGAACCCAGCCTCGACGGAAATAAGATTTTACATCGAGAATGAGCGCGACATCAAATCGCCCTATTTGCTGTCGTTGGTCACTCCAACAGGGCAGGTGGTTTGGGCGGAGCATTTTTCAACAATCCCAGCCCATGCGTTGGATTGCAGCAGGCTGCCCGCTGGCCTATACTTCTACGAATTGTCAGATTGTTGTTCCCGCATCGCGACAGGAAAGTTGGTGATAACGGACTGAAGGCGCGGCGCAGCCTCATGGCAGCTCGAGCATATCCACCCGCACAGAGTAACCGGAAAAGTTGCCGTAGCCGCCCGACACGTTGTTGTAAACGGCATCTGGGTCGCTGAGGGGCAGGTTGCTGCCTTGGCGGTCGAGCGATAGGTGGTATTTGTAGAAGTCCTCGGAGAGGGTGCGCCATTCCACAAAGAGGCGGCGCGGTTTTTCATGTTCGGCGGGGTTGTAAGCGATGCGGGCATTGATGACCAACGAATCGCGGTTGTCGCTCCAGAATTTTTCATTTATTAGCACCAGTGGTTCTGCTTCGAGGTCGTGCAGCAGCGAGAGCGTGCGGCCGTCGGCAGAATAGTTGGTGCTGATGCCCTCGTAGGTGGTGATGCCAGTGCCATCATTCACCTCGATGTCGTGCCGGAGATAAAAAGCGAAATAACGTTTGTCGGCGGGCAGATTTTCCACCTGCAATTGGAGCGGGAAGGTCATCAGCAGTCGCCCGTCGTTCAGCGGGGTTTCGGTGATGCTCGCAGGGTCAATCTGTATGGGCTTGAGCGCGGAAAAAACAGGGATAAATCCTGCTGCATCGGCGTTCGGGTAGCCGCTCACACGCACCGCGACGGAATAAGGCACTCCCGTCTCGGCCAAGTCGCGGCTTTCCCAAAACACGTTGCCAAAGTCGTCTCTCACTCGGAACAACTTGTCGAGGAAGACCCCCTCTTGCGCCACCGTAACGTCGGCCTTGTCGGGCACGATTGGGTCGCGCAAATCATATAGTGGCTGGCTGAGCGACACACGCACCTTGAAGGGCTGGCCGGGCGAAAAATGCGAAATCACCACGATGCGGGTCGGCTCTTCCGGCAAATCAATGAACACCTCCCGAGCACATTGCGCGAAAAGCATGGCAAGCAACAACAAAATAGGTGGTGTCCGACGATTCAAGGCTGACAGTTTTGCAGCTCAAAGGTGCGGCTTTTTTAGGTATTAAATTTAGGTATTAAAATTTGATTTCGTATCGAAACGACGGCAACAGTGGAAGCAACGTGTACTGAATCGCCCGCCCTTGCACACCGCTGCGCGAGTCCACATAAAGGTAGAAAGGGTTGTAGCGATTGTAGGCGTTGTAAACGCCGAGGTTGATGCCATGCGAGAACCGACCAGAGGCAAATCGGGCGTTGAGGCCCAAGTCGAGCCGATGATAGCTGGGCAGTCGGTAGCCATTGACCTCCGTGAAGACCACAACCTCGCGCTTGATATCGCTTTCGGGTGACTGGTGCGTGTATTTCACACCGGCCAATGTAATGGGGTTGCCCGTGGCAAAAGCCCACACCACGCTGGCATCAAGCCAACGTGCGAGGCGCTGATTCAGGGTTATTTTCAAATCGTGGAGCCTATCGTAGCGAAAGGGGAACACGTTGCCGGAATTGATTTCTGGAAACTGGCGGGTCGTGTTGGAGAGTGTGTAGGCGATAGAGCCTGTCGTGAGGCCTGATGTTTTTTCAAGCGTGATTTCCACGCCTTTGCTCTCGCCCCTGCCCACCGCGATGCGGTCTTCCCAACCGCTTGCGTCTTCGGCGCCACCCGTCACCAATGCGTCGTTGGTGGTCAAGAAGGTCAGCGCCCTGTCGAGATTTTTGTAGTAGCCTTCCACCTGCCAGCCCCAACCGCGGCGTTGCCAACCGATACCAGCTGTGATTTGTCGTACTTCCTCTGGTGGCACTTTCCTTGTGGATGGCACCCACAGCTCAAAGGGCAAACTAATGTTGAAGGAGCCGATTTGGTGTAAGTATTGAGCCATGCGGTGGAATCCCACCCACTGACTCCAGCCGCGAGCGCCGCTGTGGTGGAGCCGGAAACGTGGCAGCAGTGCCCTGTAATTTGTGTTGCGCACCGAAAACGCCGAGGCGTTCATGCCGGCCTCTATGCGCCAATTTTTTGTGGGATGAAGTTCCACGTCAATGTAAGCTTCCGCCTCGTCGGCACCGAGTTTTTCATTGTTGTCAAGCAAGTTGGCAAGCGAGTCAATGGAAATAGGCGACTGCCCGGGCTGGAGAAAGTTGGCCGAGATGGCGCCCGGGCGGAAATCGTGCAGCGTGAATGAACCGCCCCAGCGCAGCGTCAGCAAATCATCGGGGTAGTAAGTGAAATCCGTTTTGCCCGACCAGTCGCGGATGAACGTCTGGTAAAGAAGGCCGTAATCCGCCAAGGCGGTTTCTCGTCCGTTGGCGTAATAGAACCTTGAGTCAAGCCCCAACCTGCTTTGGTAAGTGAAGCGACTGTAGCGGAGTGTGGTGTTGGCAAACAGGTTCTTGCTCGTCACGTTGTTCCAGCGCAGCGCCGCTATGTGATTGCCCCAGTCAGTGTTCAAGCGGTAGCGGTCGGCCTGTAGCCCTTCGGGGTCAATGATGAGTTGTTCAAAGTCGTTCTGAAAAACGTCGCCGCCGAAATAGCCGCTAAAATAGAGGCGATTGCGCTCCGAGAAAACATAGTTCAATTTTGCGTTCAAATCATAGAAACGATACCCCGCGTTGTCGCCGGAGAAATTGACCAAGTCGCCCCGTTTGCTGAAAAAACGAATCCACGGCTCCAAGTAGGTGATGCGCCCCGACACCAAAAAGGCGCTGCGGTCGCGCACAATAGGCCCCTCCGCCGTCAGCGAGGAAGCAAACAAACCGACCGATGCTGCCGCGCGATAGTGCTGAAGGTCGCCGTCGCGCGTGCGCACATCTACTACCGACGACGCTCGCCCTCCGTATCGCGCCGGAAAATCGCCTTTCCACATTCGCGCATTGCTCACCATCGCAGGGTTGAAAATCGAAAACAGCCCCAGTGCATGGCCGGGATTGTAAACGGGCACGTCGTCGAGCAGGATGAGGTTTTGGTCGGCATTGCCCCCGCGCACATGAAGCCCCCCCACCCCATCCACGCCGGTCTGGATGCCGGGTTGGAGCGCTGCCAAACGAAGCAGGTCTGCCTCGCCGCCGGGCATGGGCAATTGGCGCATTTCGCTGAGGGGAAGGTTTTGCTGGCTTTCCACGCTTTGCAATCGGCTGTCGGTGCCGGATAGATTTGAGATGACCACCTCTGGCAAGGAAATGTTCGGGCGCATCTTCACTGTGGCGAAACGGTCGCCCGCGAGCAACAGATGGAGCGTCTGGCCGCGATAACCGATGAGCGCGACCGTGATTTTTTGCTCGCCTTCGTCCAATCTCAAGCTAAAAAACCCAAACTCGTTGCTCACAGCCCCGACTCCTTTGTCCGAATTGGCCCGGACGCTCGCGCCCATGAGGCGTTCGCCGGTTTCGGCATCCTGCACATATCCGCTCAGGGTGTATTTGGAAATTTTTCGAAAAAAAACAACTTGGTTGCCAGAGGCCTTGTAGGAGACTTTTGCGCAAGCCGTGATTTTTTCCAATACTGTGAAAAACGGGGTGCCGCGCTCCCGAATGTCCATCCGCTCGCATTGGCCGAAGAAGCGGTCGCCAAACACGATGTTGACCCCTGTTTGGCGGCTGAGCTTGACGAGTGCCTCGGTTGGCAGGCAGTTTTCGCACTCAAAATCAACCGTCTGCGGAAGTGTTTGTTGCGCGACCGCGAAGTGCGCCGCGCACAAGAGAGGAAAAATAAAAAGCGCCTTAACTCGTGCAACCATCTTGCTTGGAAAAACAAACGGTGCAAGTTAAGGCGCTTGAGCCAAAAAATGGATTTCGACTTTACTTACAGGTACCGCCAGCCAGTTCATACTGACCGGGGGCCGGGCGCAAGACCCGAAAATGGTGGGTTAGGGCGAGGCTTTCCAGCACGGTATCAATCGGCTGTGTGGTGTGCAGCGCGGTGTGCAGGCAAGTTCGCATATAAGTGTTTCGGAGGTTTATTTTTACTTTGTAGTGTGCTTCAATATCTGCGATGACTTTTTCCATCGGGGTGCCAACAAATTCCAAGCCTCCCCTTTGCCATGCCAGTTCGTTGAGCGTAGCGTGTTTATCCACAATAATCTGCGCGGCGTTTTGGATATAGGTCGCTTTTTGGTGAGCCGTCAGCACAACCCCTTGGGGTCTTGCTTTGGGCGCAAACAAGACCTTGCCGGAGCGCACGAAAACACCTGTGCTTGTTTGGTCGGGCAATGCTCGAACGCCAAACTCGGTGCCAAGCACTTTCACCTTATCGCCATTGGGCAAATCCACCACGAAAGGATTTGCGGGGTCGTGTTCTATCTCGAAATACGCTTCGCCCAAGAGTTTTACATGACGCTCTGAGCCACTGAACTCGACGGGATGCTCCAACTGGCCATTGGCACGCAGCCACACCCGTGAGCCATCGGGCAGAAGCACCAATTGTTTGTCGCCTCGGTTGGCAAAAATTTTCAGGGGTTCTGTGGGGGCTGACAGTTGGCGATAAGCCCAAAAAGCGGAGAGCAGGAATGTCAGCGCCGCAGCCACGCGGAGCCAGCGCTGGCCAAACGAAACCACTCTTGCGCGGGGTCGTTCCGCAGCCTTGATTTTGGCCTGCACCTGTCGGAATGACACATCGAGATTGGGGGAGAATGTTTTTCCGAAGGCATCGGTTTTTTCCCAAACTTGGCGCAATTCGGCTGCGAGTTGCGCGTGTTCGGGCGATTGGGCGAGCCAAGATTGCAGCGCATCCGATTCCGCCGGAGAAATGTCGCCGGAGAATTGCTTACTCAGCAGGAGAATATAGTCGTCGTTCGCTTGCATTGATTCGATGTTTTTCGAGGGATTTTGGTTGTAGTCATCATTAAGACAACGGGGAGGCGCTTACCCCCTACGCCTCCCACCAGCATTTTAGCGCCCAAATGACAACGGGCGACAATTCGGCGTGACGCACGAGCGCCTCGCGCAAAATTTTCATGGCTTTGGTAATTTGGTTTTCGATGGTTTTGACCGAGATGCCGAGTTGCTCGGCGATTTCACGGTGGCTCATTTGCTCGAAACGGCTGAGCGAAAACACCACGCGACATTTTTCCGGCAAAGTTTCGATGGCGGCGTGCAGCGCATCTTCGAGGGTTTCCTGTTCTATTTTGCGTCGGATGTCGCCTGCGGATTCGTCGGCAGCCTGTTCGAACTGCTCGGACTGGTCAAATAGGAGACGACGGTTGCTTTTCAGGTGGTTGAGCGCCCTATTGACGGCGGAGCGCCGGAGGTAAGCCCTTAAAGAGGTGTGGATGTCCAGTTCGGTTCGCTTGCGCCAAAGCTCCACGAACACTTCCTGCGCGAGGTCTTCACAGGTGTTCTCATCCGGCACCACACGGTAAATATCGCTGAGCAAAGAGGGGTAGTAACGGTCGAAAATCCGGCGCAAGGCGCTTTCGTCACCTGCCCGGAGTGCGGCCAGCCATTGTTGCTCCAAGATGTCGGGTTGAGAACTCACAAAAAATTTTTATTCGGCAAAGGTGAAACATAATCGTCGCAAACGGAATTTTTTGTCAAAATCTTACGTCAATAACGAACATAGTTTGCAAAAAAGAACATTTGTGCTTGATTTGGCCTTTTGGAAAATAACAGACAAAAAATAATTTTTTCCGAAAAGGTAGGGGATTTTGAAAGAAGCGTTGTCCTAATGTGCAGAAACGTGACCGAACTAAACACAACTGCTGAACATGGATACGAAAGTTACTTTGCCCGTTTTGGAGAACAGCCCGCTTTTCGCGGTGCTTTCCTCTGATGAACGAATGATTTTGCAACGTGCTGCCACGATTAATTCTTTTGGAAAACATCAAGTGCTCTATAAGCCCGGCCAAGCTGCCAACAAAGTTTATTTTTTGCTGAAAGGGTTGGTAAAAGTGGCCGTGCATGCCGAGAAAAAAGACATCATTAAATATGTGGTGCGAGGTGGCAATCTTTTTGGAGAGTCATGCCTGACAGGCGAAACTCAGCGCCGCGACTTTGCCTATGCGATGGACGACCAAGTGGAGGTCGTCGAGTTTGATGCAAACACATTGCTGGCAATTATGAAAAACAACTTCGCCTTTGCTCAGTCGCTATTGCATTTCCTTGGAGAACGCCTCCGCTACACCGAAACACAATTGGAAAAGGTGGTGTTGAAAGACTCAAAAAGCCGCATCCTCGAATACCTGCATCAAATGGGGGTGGAACAAGGGCGACAAGTTGGCTTCGAGACGCTCGTGAAACACAACATGACTCACCAAGACATAGCAGACCTCACCGGCACGAGCCGCCAGATGGTCACCGCTGTCCTCAATCAACTCAAACGCTCCAATGTGCTGTATTTCAATCGGAAAAAGATTTTGTTCCGCGATTTGAATGCCCTCCCATTGGCCGTATAATTACGCGGGTTCTTGGATGTTCGGCAATTGGAAAAACGACAGCGCCTCATCTTCACCAATGAACCATCTGCCAACTCAGGTTAACAGTTTTGCTTCATACGATAGAATGGGTTTTGTTCAAGCGGTGCGCAATGGCGTGCCGCTTTTTTTTGCGTCCAACCGCCTATCGTCGGGGACGAAAAGTAAATTTTTGACAGGCTCGAATGTTGCTTGACAATTGTGCCGCAAAAACCAGAATTTTGTGGTCAAATCTTTTCAGCATGAAACTACTCTACGCCTTTCTTGCCCTCCTCTTTGTGGCTCAACTTTCCGCCCAAACGACACCTCATCTGCCGCGCTACCTCACCGAAGAGGAAAAACTGATGCTGCCCCACTTAAAAGCCCCGGGCCAGTTGCCGCAAAGCGGATTCACCGACCCGCCCTCCGCACCCGTGCGCACCATGGCAGAGTGGGAAGAATTGCAAGCCTTGCTTATTACTTGGAACGGCAACAGTCAATGGCTAAACATACTGACCGAAATCGTCAGAGCAGCCAGAGAGGAATGTCGCGTGGTCATCAATTGCGGGAGCCAAAGCACCGTCACAAATGCCCAAAGTACGCTGACGGCAGCCAACGTGGACATTTCCTCCAACGTAGAGTTCGTTGTCGTGCCCAATAATTCAATTTGGGTACGCGACTATGGTCCCAATTGCGTGTATGCCAACAACGTGGACTCACTTCTGTTTGTTGACTGGATTTACAACCGCCCTACCCGCCCTCGAGACGACACCATGTCCACCACCCTTGCGCCTTATTTCAACGTGCCGCTTTACAGAACCCTAATCGCACCAAACGATTTGGTAAATACAGGTGGCAATTTCATGTCCGACGGCATGGGCACTGCTTTCTCTTCCGAACTCATACTCGACGAGAACAAGGTCGGCAACAAATACGGCGTAAGCCCCAAAACCGAGCCGCAGATTGACGACATTATCCAAGACTTCATGGGCATCAGACGCTACATCAAAATGGACACGCTCCCACACGATGCCATTCACCACATAGATATGCACATGAAACTGCTCGACGAAGAGACAATCATGGTAGGTCAATATCCCACAGGCGTGGCCGATGGCCCTCAAATAGAGGCCAATATCCAATATGTGCTCAACAACTTTACCTCTTCTTTTGGCACTCCCTACAAAGTAGTCCGCATCCCCATGCCCCCGCACAACAATCTGTACCCGAACAACGGAGGCAACTACCGCACCTATGCAAACGCCGTTTTTGTTAACAAGACTGTCATTGTCCCTTTTTACGAAGAAAAATTCGACACCACCGCCAGACGCATCTGGGAAGAGGCGCTTCCCGGCTACAACATTGTGGGCATCAACTCCAACGCCATTATTCCCGCCTACGGAGCCATCCACTGCATCACCAAAGAAGTCGGCGTGGCCGACCCTTTGCGCATCGTCCACCAAGAGCTTCCCTCTTGCATGGACAACGCCGACTGGCCGCTCGGATACCCCGTATGGGCCACCTTGCAGCACAAAAGCGGTATCGCTTCGGCAAAAATCCACTACGCCAACACCCCCGAAGGCCCCTGGCAATCCGCCGACCTACCCCACTACCCGCTTGATGACACTATCTGGACACACAAGGGCTACATCCCGCTCCAACCCGACGGCAGCACCGTGTACTACTACATAGAAGGAGCCGCCAACAACGGCAAAACACTCGCACGCCCCTTGCCAGCACCCAAAGGACATTGGCATTTTTGCACCACTGAGACCGTCAGCACCACAGAAAGCCCAAAGGCACAATTGCTCGACATCTACCCCAACCCAGCATCGGCCATCACGGTCATACCCGTATCCACCACCGCCAAGACATCGGGCAACATTTGGGTATTCAACGCACTAGGCCAGATGGTCGAACACGTTTTTGGCGGAGAGTTCCCGGCAGGCCCATCCAACTACTTCATAGATGCGGCACGCTATATGCCCGGCACCTATTTCGTGCAGCTTCAAACGGGCAACCAAACCATCTTGAAAAAATTGGTGGTCAAATAGAACATTTGAACAAGCTATGAGGTGTTTGTGTGCGAAGACTTTTTCACCGGTTCAAACGAGCATCCCCACAAACACCTCTGGCCAAACCACTGGTGTTAACAACCTTCAAAAAATATTATTTCAAAGAACGCCCGGCACGCTTGCTCGAAACAAAATTTAATTAAAGCCGTTTCAGATTCCTTTTACCGAAAATTTTTGCAACGAAAAACATCAACCCACGTCTAAGTTGAAAAAAACTTGACATCGGCAGGTTGAAAATCATAACTTTGCAGCCGAAAAAATTCAACACAGCATCTGCACATGAGGCAACTTAAGATTACGAAGTCCATTACCAACCGTGAAAGCCAGTCGCTTGAAAAATATCTGCAAGAAATTGGCAAAGTGGACCTCCTCACCCCCGAAGACGAAGTAGATCTCGCCAAACGCATCAAACAAGGCGACCAGATAGCCCTCGAAAAATTGACAAAAGCCAACCTTCGTTTCGTCGTTTCCGTCGCCAAACAATATCAGAACCAAGGACTTAGCCTTTCTGACCTCATCAACGAAGGCAACCTCGGTCTCATCAAGGCAGCCCAGCGTTTCGACGAAACCCGTGGCTTCAAGTTCATATCCTACGCCGTGTGGTGGATTCGCCAAAGTATCCTGCAAGCGCTGGCAGAGCAAAGCCGCATCGTGCGTTTGCCGCTCAACAAAGTAGGCTCCCTCAACAAAATCAACAAAGCATTTTCCGAACTGGAGCAAACCTTCGAGCGCGAACCCAGCCCCGAAGAGCTGGCCGAACTGCTCGAAATCACCACCGACGAAGTGGAAACCACCCTTGGCGTGGCCGCTCGCCACGTCTCCATGGATGCCCCCTTCGTGGAAGGCGAGGACAACTCGCTGCTCGACGTGCTCGAAAACAACACCATGCCCGGCACCGACGCGCATCTGGAATATGCCGACTCGCTCCGCCGCGAGATCGAACGCTCTTTGGGCACCCTCACCGACCGCCAATGCGATGTTATCAAACTATATTTTGGTATCGGCGTGGAGCACCCCATGTCGCTGGAAGACATCGGCGATAAATTTGGCCTCACCCGCGAGCGAGTTCGTCAAATCAAAGACAAGGCAATCAACAAGTTGCGCGCGACAAGCCGAAGCAAGCTGCTGAAAACATACTTGGGCGCTTAAGCACGCCTCCCTATATTTTATTGGTGCGAGAGTCACTCCCAGTAGAGTGGCTCTCGCATTTTTTTTACAAAAATCTCTCGCCCACGTCAACCCTTTCCCCGAAACCTTGTTCCGTTGGCATCTCCATTTGCGAGTCTTTTCCATTTAATCTATGATTATTTCCGAACTAAGGGCAATTTTATTGCCTCTACTTATCCTTTTTGTCACCACTACCAATGCCTCATGCCAAGCGCCTGACAGCACAACTAATTTTCCAATAACAAACACAACAACAAAAATGAAAGTAGAAATCTGGTCGGACGTGATGTGTCCATTTTGCTACATTGGCAAAAGAAAATTCGAAGAAGCGCTATCGCAATTCCCGCATCGAGAAAAGGTCGAGGTAGTGTGGAAAAGTTTTCAACTCGACCCCGATTTGGTGACTGATACCACTAAAAGCGTGAGACAGTCGCTGGCCGAAAGCAAAGGATGGTCTCTTGAAAAGACCGACGAAGCCATGTCGTACGTCGTGGATATGGCAAAAACGGTGGGCTTGACCTATCAATTTGACAAGGCTGTGGTGGCCAATTCTTTCGACGCACACCGCTTCTCGCACTTGGCCAAAAAGCACGGCCTGCAAGACAAAGCGGAAGAAAGATTGTTTGCCGCTTATTTCCTTGAAGGGAAAAACACCGCAGACCATCAAACATTGATTCAAATCGGAACAGAGATAGGCCTCGACTCAAGTGAAGTAAGATTGGCACTCGCCAACAATGAGTACGCCGACGAAGTGAACAAGGACATTGACGACGCTCATCAAATAGGCGTTACTGGTGTGCCATTTTTTCTTTTCAACAGAAAATATGCCGTCACCGGAGCTCGCGATAGCAAGGTCTATCTCAATGCTTTAGAGAAAATTTTTGCAGAGCAGTAAAAAAAAATTCACGTCGGGTGTTTGTTTTTCTGAAAAACCCGCCCGTAGATTTGCCGCATGAATTTTGACGCTTTTAAAAACGCCGCTTGTTGTTGCTGTTGTTCCCGGCCCCCCGGAGCAGCGACGATGGCTTGTTAGTTGAAATTCATCAGGACATAAATTTTCTCCCAACAAGTTTTATCAGACAGCCCTCCGGTGCGCTAAATGCCCCGGAGGGCTATTTTTTTCACCACTACCATAACTAAATTTACCATCAACCATGAGTTTACGACTTGGCGACATCGCCCCCAACTTCAAAGCCCAAACCACCGCCGGAGAAGTTGACTTTTACGAATACCTCGGCGACGGTTGGGGCATCCTGTTCTCCCATCCTGCCGACTACACCCCCGTCTGCACCACAGAACTCGGCAAAACGGCACATCTCCAAGAGGAGTTCCGCCGCCGCAGCACCAAAGTGCTCGCCGTGAGCGTGGACCCGCTCGACAAACACGAAGGCTGGGTGAAAGACATCAACGAAACCCAAAACACGACGGTCAACTTTCCGATTATCGCCGACCCCGACCGCAAAGTGGCCGATCTTTACGGCATGATTCACCCCAATTCTTCCGAAAACTTTACCGTCCGCTCGCTGTTTATCATCGGCCCGGACAAAAAAGTGAAATTGACCATCACTTACCCAGCTTCGACGGGGCGCAATTTCCACGAGGTGCTGCGTGTACTGGATTCGCTGCAACTCACGGCCAATTACAGCGTCGCTACGCCTGCTGATTGGCAACGCGGCGAGGACGTGATTGTGGTGCCAGCCGTCTCGACGGAAGATGCCATCAAAAAATTCCCGAAAGGGGTCAACATCGTGAAACCTTACTTGCGCTACACCCCGCAGCCTGATTTGCAGGATTAAGGGTCATTAAAAAAGGTCATTAAGGGTCATTAAAAAACTCAATATAGTCATGCACTCGTTTTTATCGGCCACTTGTTGTTGCTGTTGTTGCTGTCCTGCTCGGAATACCGAAGCGGCTGCGATGACTTTTGGGCTGACGGGCGTACAGACATGACCCTGTGTTCAAAAAGTGAATTGCACAAAGCCCTTCGGTGTCGACCCGCAGGGCTTTTGTTTTTTAGTTGATAAGGGTTGATAAAAGGTCTATGAAGTTGATTATCAACCCTCATAAACCTTCATAAACCCTCATAAACCTTCATAAACCTTCATCAACCCTCATCAACACGAATATGTACATCGAACATCTGATTCAAACCGACATTGATTTGCTTTCCCGATTGCGGCAAGTGGGGCAGAAGATTGGCAACACGCCCGTTCACCATATAAGCGGCTTGTTTTCCAAAAAAGGCGTTCGGATCTATGCCAAAAAAGAGTGGGAACAACTCTCCGGCAGCGTGAAAGCGCGGGCGGCATTCAACATCATCCGGGTGGCGGTGCAAAACGGCGACTTGCATCGAAGCAAAATCCTCCTGGATGCGACAAGCGGCAACACGGGCATCGCCTACGCGGCCATCGCCAAAGAATTGGGTCTGCGCGTGGCGCTTTGCCTGCCGGAAAATGCTTCGCCGGAGCGCAAAACCATCTTGCAATCGTTGGGCGCAGAAATCATTTTTACCTCAAAATTTGAAGGAACCGACGGCGCGCAGGAAGTTGCCCGCGAACTGGCGAGCGAACGGCCTGACCTTTATTTCTACGCCGACCAATACAAAAACAACAACAACTGGAAGGCACACTACCAGCACACGGCACTGGAAATTATTGAGTCTTTCCCACAAGTCACACATTTCGTGGCAGGCTTGGGTACGACCGGGACTTTCACTGGCACTGGCCGACGGCTGAAAGAGTTGAACCCTGATATTCAGTTGGTTGCATTGCAGCCGGACTCGGCCTTGCATGGTTTGGAAGGTTGGAAACATTTGGAGACGGCGGTGGTGCCGGGCATTTACGATGAAAATCTGGCCAACGAATTTCTTGAAATTGACACTGCCGAAGCCTACGAAATCATCAAAGCCTCCAAACAACACGAAGGCTTGTTGCTCAGCCCCTCGTCGGCAGCCAACTTGGTTGGCGCTATCAAGGTTGCCGAAAAATTGGAGACCGGGACAGTCTTTACCATTTTGCCCGACAATGCCGACAAATACGGTGAAGTCATCAAAAAACTTTTTTAAAAACACTTGTCCACGTGTGGCACCAAAAATGCCTCCTAATGACCTAAATTTCTCTTAATGAATATGTTACAAATCGAACCGAACATCGAACAACTGATGCTGGACGACGCCCGGCAGGCCTTTCCCGACGAGTGCTGCGGCTTTTTGTTTGGAAAAGAAGAAGGCGATGACCGCTTGCTGACGGATATTATGGTGGTCAATAATTCCAAAGAAGGCGATAAACGCCGCCGCTTTGAAATCGCGCCCAGAGACTACCTCAAAGCCGAACGTTATGCCGAAAAAACAGGCCAAACGCTCTTGGCCGTCTATCATTCGCACCCAAGCCATCCGGCCATCCCATCCGAACACGACCGTGTCGCCGCGCAACCGTTTTTTTCCTATATCATTGTTTCTGTGCAAAATGGAAAAATTGACCACACACGTTCGTGGCGGCTGAACGACAACCAGCAATTTGAGGAAGAAATCATCAACGAATTAGTGGTTGATGAGGGTTGATGAAGGTTGATAAAGGTTTATTATCTTGATTATCAACTTTTATCAACCTTCATCAACTTTTATCAACCCTTCTCAACCTTCATCAACTTTTACCAACCAATAAAAAAATATGGCAACCGTCATCATTCCCACGCCTTTGCGCAAATTCACCAACAACACAGCCAAGTTGGACATCTCGGCTGGCACCGTCGAAGAAGCCTTGCTCGACCTTTCGGCCAACTATCCCGACCTCAAAAAACATCTGTTCGACGAGGGAGGCCAGATTCGCACTTTTCTCAACATTTTCATCGGCGAGGACGATATCCGCGACTTGCAGGAAGGCAAAACGCCTTTGCAACCGGGCACGGTCGTGAGCATAGTTCCGGCGATTGCAGGGGGAGTTTGAGATGGTTTGAAGGTTGGACAGTTTGAAGGTTTAAGAAAAATTGCTTCGCGTCTTCAAACCATCCAACCTTCAAACTTTCAAACCCTCTTCATTTTCAAAACTTTAAAAGCAAAAAACAATGCCGTCTCATAAAGAAATTCAATTTTCAAAACCGGAACTGGCGCGTTACAACCGCCACATCATCATCCCTGAATTCGGCCTCGAAGCCCAGCAAAAACTGAAAGCAGCCAAAGTTTTGGTCATCGGTTCGGGCGGGCTCGGCAGCCCGGTATTGCTCTATCTCGCAGCTGCGGGCGTGGGCACCATCGGCATCGTGGACTTCGACCGCGTGGACGACAGCAACCTGCAACGGCAGGTCTTGTTCGGCGTGGAATCGGTCGGCCAACCCAAAGTCGAAGCCGCCAAGCGCCGCCTCGAAGCCTTGAACCCGCACATCGAAATCAAGGTGTACGACACCCTCATCAATTCTCAAAATGCTCTCGACATCATCAAAGACTACGACGTGGTGGCCGATGGCACGGACAATTTCCCGACCCGTTACCTCGTGAACGACGCTTGCGTATTGCTCGGAAAAACAAACGTTTATGCGTCTATTTTCCAGTTTGAAGGACAGGTGTCGGTGTTCAATTATCGCAACGCCGCCGGCGAACTGGGGCCGAACTACCGCGACCTCTATCCCACACCGCCGCCTCCGGGCTTGGTGCCGAGTTGCGCGGAAGGCGGGGTTTTGGGCGTTTTGCCCGGCATCATCGGCAGTATGCAAGCCAGCGAAGTCATCAAAGTCATCACGGGAGTGGGCGAGCCGTTGAGTGGTCGTTTCTTCATTTTTGATGCATTGAATTTTGAAACCCGCACCTTCAAAATCAAACGCCGCGACGACAATCCCATCAACGGAAAAAATCCGACCATCACGCAACTGATTGACTACGAAATGTTCTGCGGCATGAAAGTCGTGGAGCGTTCGGTGAAAGAAATCACCGTACAGGAATTTTTGCAATGGCAAACGCTGGGCGAGAAATACCAGTTGATTGACGTGCGCGAGCCACATGAATACGAAGCCGCGAATATCGGCGCCGAGTTGATTCCGCTCGCCACCGTCGCTGCCAACGCCGCTCGTTTTGAGAAAGATGTAAAAGTTGTCGTGCATTGCCGTTCCGGCGTGCGCAGCGCCAAAGCCATTCGGGAGTTGGAGGACAAGTTCGGCTTCGACAATCTGTACAATCTGAAAGGTGGCATTTTGGCCTATCTGGAAGAAGCACAGCCGGAATTGGCAAAATCTTGAATACCGTATGAACACGTTTACTAAACCTTGCAGGTTTAGTAAACGTATCGTAAAAGATAAAGAGCCCGACCCCAAAACCTGACTCCGTAGCTCAGTTGGTAGAGCAGCTGACTCTTAATCAGCGGGCCGTGGGTTCGAGTCCCCCCGGGGTCACAAGTTTCAACTTTTATTTTTCAAACACATGAATTTCAACGCATTGCACTTCGCCGCTTGTTGTTGCTGTTGCTGTCTCCGCCCGGTCACCCGAAGCGGCTGCGATGCATTTTTGGCGAACAAAATTCATGTTTGACAAAACACATTTCAGCATAAAAGCCCTTCGGTGTACCGCCCGCCGAAGGGCTTTTTTATTTGACAAGATTGGCATGATAAGCAAGTTTTTTGGGTAACACCCCATTTTTTGAAATCCTGTAAACCCTGTAAATCCTGTCAAAAAAACTCAAAATAGCACCCGTCTCATGCAAGTTTCAACGCACAATTTTTCAGAAATAGAGTCCGAGTTGCGAAGGCGAAGTCCGCTCGAATCGCTGGCTTTTCTGGCCGAACAATTCGCCGGGCGAGCCGTATTCAGCAGCAGTTTCGGCATCGAAGACCAAGTCGTCGCGCATCTGATTTTTACAAACAAACTCCCGATTCGCGTTTTCACCCTCGACACGGGGCGCAATTTTCAGGAAACATACTCCACTTGGGCGCGCACCCTCGAACGCTATCAGCAGCCCATCGAAGTTTTCTCACCCCAAGCCGCCGCCGTCGAAACGCTTTTGGCTGAAAAAGGCCCCAACAGTTTCTACCACTCCATCGCCAACCGCAAGGAATGTTGCCATATCCGCAAAGTGGAGCCCCTCAGCCGGGCGCTTAAAGGGCAACAACTTTGGGTCACGGGTATCCGCGCCGAACAATCGCCCAACCGCCACGACATGACTTCCCTCGAATGGGACGAGGCGCATCAACTTTTCAAATTTCACCCACTCTTCGACTGGACTTTCCAACAGGTGCGCGACTTCGTGCGCGAACACAACATTCCCTATAACCCCCTGCACGACAGAGGTTTCGTCAGCATTGGCTGTGCCCCTTGCACCCGCGCCGTCCAACCCGGCGAGGATTTCCGCGCGGGCCGCTGGTGGTGGGAGGATGCTTCCAAAAAAGAATGTGGCCTCCACGATGTAGGCCGGAACGCTGTTCCGGCATGAACCCGCCGGAACAGCGTTCCGGCCTACAATCAACAGAATCAACAACTTTATGTCAAAACGCTTTGATTACTTGGATAATTTAGAGGCTCAGGCCATTCACGTTTTAAGAGAAGTCGCCGGTCAATTTGAACGCCCTGCTTTACTTTTTTCAGGGGGAAAGGATTCCATCACGCTCGTGCGCTTGGCTGAAAAAGCCTTTCGCCCCGGCAAGTTTCCGTTCCCGTTGGTACACATTGACACTGGCCACAACTTTCCCGAAGTCCTCGAATTCCGCGACCGTTTGGCCAATCAGCTGGGAGAAAAACTCATTATCCGAAAAGTAGAGGACACGATTCAGCGACAAGGTTTGCAAGACGGCACAGGCAAATACCCCACCCGCAACGCACTGCAAGCCAATACTTTATTGGAGACAATTGAGGAGTTTGAATTTGATGCCTGCATCGGTGGCGCACGACGCGATGAGGAAAAAGCCCGCGCCAAAGAGCGCATTTTCAGCATCCGTGACGAGTTCGGCGCTTGGGACCCGAAGCGCCAGCGCCCCGAACTCTGGGATATCTACAACGGCGCGATTCGCAAAGGTGAAAACGTGCGCGTGTTCCCCATTTCCAACTGGACGGAACTCGATGTTTGGAACTACATCCGCCGCGAGCAAATCGAATTGCCCAATATCTATTTCTCCCATTCCCGCGACTGTGTGGTCACACCCGGCGGCCAATTGCTCGCCATTACCGAGCACATCCGCCTCGACCCGGAAGATGAAATCACCGTCCGCGATGTGCGCTTCCGCACCGTCGGCGATGCCACTTGTACCGCCGCTGTTGAGAGCCTGGCCACGACGGTAGATGACATAATCCAAGACATTTTGACAACAAAAATTTCCGAACGCGGCGCTACCCGCCTCGACGACCGCCTTTCCGAAGCGGCGATGGAAGACCGGAAAAAGAACGGGTATTTCTAACTGTACGCCGGAACGCTGTTCCGGCAAATCCAATGAAGAAATCAAAGCCGGAACAGCGTTCCGGCGTACAATATTTTGACAATGAACATTCTAAAATTCATAACCGCAGGCTCCGTGGACGACGGCAAAAGCACTTTAATCGGTCGTTTGCTCTACGACTCGAAAGCCGTTTCGCACGACATCCTGCACACGCTCGAACGCCAAAGCCGTAACAAACCCGATGGCGAACTCGACCTCTCGTTGCTCACCGACGGCCTCCGCGCCGAACGCGAGCAGGGCATCACAATTGATGTGGCCTATAAGTATTTCAACACGCCACGCCGCAAATTTATCATCGCCGACGCGCCAGGCCACGTTCAATATACCCGCAATATGGTGACCGGAGCAAGCAACGCCGACCTCGCCATCATCCTGATTGATGCCCGGCACGGCGTGGTGGAGCAAACGCACCGCCACAGCCTCATCGCGTCGCTCATGGGCATTCCGCATCTGGTGGTCGCGGTGAACAAAATGGACTTGGTCGGCTACGACGAACAGACTTTTTACCGCATCGCCGCCGACTATCAAAAATTGGCACAAAAACTTGATTTGCAAGAAGTTTTGTTTGTCCCAATCAGCGCCTACGTCGGCGACAATGTGGTGGAACGTTCGCAAAATATGACTTGGTACGAGGGACCGACGTTGCTCGCACACCTCGAAACCGTCGAACTGAGCCACGATTTGCCAGAAGACGAAGCGCGTTTTCAGGTGCAATACGTCATCCGTCCGCGAACGGATGACTTGCACGACTACCGGGGCTATGCGGGGACAATTCGCAGCGGTTTTTTCAAAAAAGGCGACCGCGTTCGGGTACTTCCGGGGGGCATCGAAACAACCCTGAAAGCCATCGAAGTCCACCAACAGGAAGTCGAAGAAGCCTATGCGCCGCAGCCTGTCGTCCTGCATTTGGAAGATGACATTGACATCTCGCGCGGCGACTCGATTGTGCGCCTCGAAGACGCGCAACCCGCTGTCAGCCAAGACCTTGACCTCGAAATCTGCTGGATGAGCGAGCGCCCGCTACAAGTCGGCGACCGCTACTTGCTGCGCCACAATGCCGCTACCGTCAAGGCCATCGTCAAGGAAATTCGCCACCGCACCGACGTACACACATTTGTGCAGCAACCCGCCGAAGGTCTGGCGCTCAACGACATCGCCCAAGTCCGGCTCCGTACCGCTCAGCCGCTCGTGTTCGACGCTTACAAGAAAAACCGCGCCACCGGTGGCCTGATTTTGATAAACGAAAACACTTTCGACACCGTCGCGGCAGGGATGCTGCATTAGCCGCTTTTTGTCATTCTTGTAAGAATCTGTCCGCTCTCAGTGTGAGCCATGTAGAGTAGGCGCATTCCGCCAGAATGACAAAAAAGACAATCTTGTAAATCATGATAATCCTGTCAAAAAAATAAAAACATCATGTCCCATCTCATTGGTTTTCAACTCATCAATGAACGCGGCACCATCATCAGCCGGCCCGTTCAGAAAAATACCCAGCCCCGCCTCAGCGTCGTCGGCGCAGGCATCGGCGACCCCGAACACATCACCTTAAAAGCCGTCAGGGCTTTGCAAAGCGCCGATGCTGTGCTGTACGATGCCTTGGTCAATGAAGAATTGTTGAACTACGCCCCGCCCGGCGCGGCGAAGGTTTATGTCGGCAAACGACGCGGCGAAAAAGCCTTCACGCAGGAAGAAATCAACGAGCGCATTGTCGCTTACGCCCATTGCTGCGGCCACGTTGTCCGACTCAAGGGCGGCGACCCCTTCGTGTTCGGGCGCGGGTTGGAAGAAATGCAATACGCTCAAAGCCAGGGCATTCCAGCCGAATACATCCCAGGTGTGTCGAGTTCGATTGCGGGCGCAGGAGCGGCGGGCATCGCCGTCACAGCACGCGGCGCGAGCCGGGGCTTTTGGGTTTTGACCGCCACGACCGACACAGGCGATTTGAACCCGGAAATTTTCAGCGCTGCCGCTACCGATGCGACCATCGTCATCCTCATGGGTGTGGCAAAAATCACCGACATCGCGCTGGCCTTCATGGCTGCCGGGAAAACCGATTTGCCCGTCGCCATCATTCAAAACGCCACGTTGCCAACCCAGCGAGAAATGTTTGGAACGGTCGCCGACATCTCCGAAAAAGTGCAGGAATCAGGAATTGGAAGCCCGGCGGTGATTGTGATTGGGGAGGTGGTGCGACACCGAATTCAAGGTGACAACATAGACTTTCCAAGTTTTGAAAACTTGGAAAGTCTGGAATTCAAGACACGCTAATTGACCACGTTTGCGAAACTTTCAAAGTTTCGTAAACGTCGCATTCATATTTTTAATTCAAAATCCATGACCGCGACACTCCCGCAACCGCCCGTCGGCTTTCAGGACGACCTGCTCCGCAAACTCAGCGCCGACCACTCGCCCGAACAACAACTCTGGCTGAGCGGCTTCCTTTATGGCATCGCCATCGCTCGCCACCAACCCGCCGAAGTCAGGACTTTGGCCGGAAATCCTGCTGCTGTCAGCGATTTGGCGCCGATGCAACATCCGGGCAAAACGACCGAAAAAGTCACCGTCCTCTTCGGGTCGCAAACTGGCAACAGTAAAAAAGTGGCAAACAAAGTCGCCGCTCGTGTTCGTGAGCAGGGCTGGGAAGTCACCGTCGCCGATTTGAACGACTACCCGACCAAAAATTTGAAAGAAGAAAAAATCGTCCTGCTCGTGGTGAGCACGCAGGGCGAAGGCGACCCGCCTGTGTCTGCTGAGGAATTTCATCGCTGGTTGCTCGGTCCGCGTGCGCCAAAATTGGACGGGTTGCGATTTGCCGTGTGCGGCTTGGGCGACAAAAGTTACCTCCAGTTTTGCCAGACAGGAAAAGAGTTCGACGCTCGTTTTCAGGCACTTGGCGCTACTCGACTCGCTGAACGAGCCGACTGTGATGTGGATTTTGAAGAAATGGTGGAACGGTGGATGGAGGCGGTTTTGAGCAGTATGGTGGAACGCCGTTCCGCTCTGAGTTCGTCGGCCAATGGAAGTGCGGCCGCCCATGTGTTGCCGGAACAGCGTTCTGGCGTACAGGCGCAGTACGACCGCAAACGCCCCTTCGCCGCGCCGATTCTGGAAAAAATTCAACTCAACGGACGCGGTTCGCAGAAAGAAACCTGGCATCTGGAACTTTCGCTCGAAGGCTCCGGCCTGACTTACGAACCCGGCGATTCGATCGGCATTTTTCCAAAAAATTCCGACTCGCTCGTGGAGGAAGTGCTTGCTGCTGCGAAGTTGGACGGCGACAAAAATTTGATTTTCAGCGAAAAAGAAGCGCCGCTCCGGGAAATTCTCCGTGAGGTCGAACTCTCCGTTTTGACCCGCGACCTGCTCGACAAATTTGCTGACGCAACGAAAAATATTTCGCTCAAAACCTTGCCCAACGACCCTGCCGCGCTCAAACGATTCTTTTGGGGTCGCAATGTGGCCGATTTGCTGCGTGAATTTCCGGCGAACTTGACGGAAGAAATCCTGCTCGGTTTTCTCCGAAAAATGCCGCCGCGCCTTTATTCCATCGCTTCCAGTCTGGCCGCGCATCCCGACGAGGCGCACCTGACAGTGGCAGCGGTGCGCTACGATTTCGACCGTCGCCCGCATCAGGGCGTGGCCTCTACTTTTCTGGCTGACAGGGTTTTAGCGGGCGAATCGGTGCCGGTTTTTATCGAACACAACGAATATTTCAAACTGCCCGCCGACGATTCGGCGGACATCATCATGGTCGGGCCAGGCACGGGCGTGGCGCCATTCCGGGCTTTTGTGGAAGAACGCTCAGAACGCGGCAGTTCGGGCAAAAACTGGCTTTTCTTCGGAAACCCGCATTTCGAGACGGATTTTCTCTACCAAACTGAGTGGCTCAATCACCTCAAACGCGGTACGCTCGACCGCCTCGACGTGGCTTTCAGCCGCGACCAGGAGCAGAAGATTTACGTCCAGCACCGCCTGCTCGAACGCTCCCGGCTGATTTTTGAGCGGCTCGAAAATGGCGCGTTCTTCTACGTCTGCGGCGACAAGGAGCGCATGGCGTCCGATGTGCAAAACGCTGTTTTACAAATCATCGAGAAAGAAAGCGGGTGCGACGAGGCGTTTGCCGACGAGTATTTGCGAGGACTGAAAAAGCAGCGGCGGTACTTGGAGGATGTGTATTGAAAAACTGTGTGGCAGAATGACATTCCGCCACTAAACTCAGCCCGGAATGCCATTCCGGGGTACATTTTTTATTATGCAACTAGAAACAAAACCCTCGCACTCCGAGGTCGAACACATCAAAACCAAAAGCGACTACCTGCGCGGGACGCTCAAACAGAGCTTCGACAATCCCATCACGGGCGCGCTTTTTCCCGATGACACGAACCTCATCAAGTTTCACGGCTCTTATCAGCAGACCGACCGCGACCTCGACAGCGAGCGCAAGGCGCAAAAATTGGAGCCGCTCTACTCTTTCATGATTCGGGTGCGGGTGCCGGGCGGGGTCGCCACGCCCGCCCAGTGGCTGCGCATGGACGAGCTCGCCGCTCGCTTCGCCAACGGCACTTTGAAACTCACGACCCGCCAGGCGTTCCAACTGCACGGCGTGCGAAAACGCCATTTGAGGGCCACGATTCAGGGTTTCAACGAAGTGTTGCTCGACAGCATCGCGGGTTGCGGCGACGTGAACCGCAACGTCATGTGCAGCCCCAACCCCGATGAAAGCCGCGTCCACGCTGCCGTGCAGAAAGTCGCGGAGGAAATCAGCGCTGCCTTCACGCCTCGCACGACAGCCTACTACGAGATTTTTCTCGAGGGCCAGCCGGTGGATGAGACGCAGCCATTTCAAACCCAAAAAAGGGGCGGGCAAGATGAAGAACCGGTTTACGGGAAAACTTATTTACCCCGCAAATTCAAAATCGCGCTGGCCGTGCCGCCGCAAAACGACACCGACATTTTTGCCAACGACATCGGCCTCATCGCCATCGAAAAAGACGGCGAACTGGCGGGCTTCAACGTGGCGGCTGGCGGCGGACTGGGCATGACCTTCGGGATGCCGGAGACTTTTCCCCGTTTGGCCGACATGCTCGGACACATTGACAAACAAGATGTTGTGCGCGTTTGCGAAGCCATCATCACGACGCAGCGCGATTTTGGCAACCGCGAAAACCGCAAGTTCAGCCGCCTGAAATACACGGTGGAACGCATGGGACTGGCAAAATTCAAACACGAGGTGGAGCAGCGTTCGGGCGTTCAGTTCGCGCCCGCGCTGCCTTACCAATTTGCCCACTCCGGCGACCGCTACGGCTGGACGAAAGGCCACGACGGGCGTTTTCACCTGACCCTTTTTGTCGAAGGCGGGCGCGTGGCCGACGCTGGTGATTTTCTCCTAAAAACAGCCCTCCGCGAAGTCGCCAAAATCCACGACGGCGATTTTAGGCTGACAGGCAATCAAAACCTGATTGTCGGAAATATTTCTCCCGAAAAACGCCCCGCCATCGAAGCCATTTTGGAAAAATACGGCGTGTTGGAAGCCACCTTCCGCCAAACGGCTTTGCGGCAAAACTCCATCGCTTGCGTCGCGCTCAACACTTGCTCCCAAGCCTTTGCCGAAGCCGAGCGGTATTTGCCGTCTCTGATTGATAAAATTGATTTGCTCATTCGCACACACAGTCTTGAAAAAGAAGCGATTAACATCCGCATGACTGGCTGCCCCAATGGTTGCGGGCGGCCTTATCTGGCCGAAATTGGTTTGGTTGGGAAGTCGCCGGGCTATTACAATCTTTATCTCGGCGGGGCGCACAACGGCGAGCGATTGAACAAACTTTACAAGGAAATGCTGAACGAAGCCGCAATTTTGCGTGAGTTGGAGCCAGTCATCGCTGCCTACGCCCGCGAGCGAGCGGAGGGTGAACGGTTCGGCGATTTTGTGATTCGGGCGGGCTTCGTGAAAGAGACGACACACGGGACGAATTTTCATTCATGAGGTTTGATTTAAGATTGCCGATTGATTACATGATTTCAGATTGTTGATGGTGAATGATTTATGTAAGAAACTCGATGTCGAACTCGGCAAATATCTAAAATCAAAAATCATGTAATCTGCAATCTTAAATCAAAACAACTCCTGAAAATGGACGAACCAATACAAACTTACCACTTCGCTTCTCCAGTCGCCGAATCCCCGCCGACGGGCAACACCCTCTTTCCCATTTTCCTGAAATTGGAAAATTTCGACGTGCTCATTGTCGGCGGCGGCAAGGTGGGTTTGGAAAAAATCACGGCTATTTTGCGGAACAGCCCAGCGACGCGGGTGACTTTGGTGGGGAAAAAGATTTCAAAAGAAATTCGGAGGTTTGTCATTGATTTTCACCAAGTTGTTTTATTGGAAAAACCTTTCGAGCAATCCGATTTGGAAGGGAAACAATTCGTCATTGCGGCGACGGACGACAAGGCGCTGAACCGTTTTATCCGCCAAATTGCTCACGAACGCGGTATCCTCGTGAATGTGGCCGACACGCCCGACGAGTGCGATTTTTACCTGAGCTCGATTGTGCAAAAAGGCGACTTGAAAATCGCCATCTCGACCAACGGCAAGTCGCCGACTATCGCCAAACGCCTCAAAGAACTCCTGAACGACGCACTCCCCAACGAACTGAACGACCTCCTGCAAAATATGCCCGCCATCCGCAGCCGGCTCAAGGGCGATTTTTCGGAAAAAGTGCGGACGCTCAACGCGCTCACGGCTTCGCTTGTAGCAGGTGAAGAGGCACTCGCGGCGGTTTTCCCACACCAAAATCTGGAGCGCATCGGCGACCGAAAATGGCGGCGCATCGCTACGGTGGCAATGGCAGCCTTTGGTTTGCTGCTGATTTGCAACGTCATCTCTTTCTACATCCCTTTCCAGACTTGGCCTGAAATCATCGGGAGCATCTCCCCTCAGTTTTGGCTGTTTGTGGGCGTGGGCTTCGCGGCGCAGTTGGTGGATGGGCTGTTGGGCATGGGCTATGGGGTGGTGACGCAAATTTGCCTGCTGACAACAGGGGTGCCAGTGGCGGCGGTGAGTTCGAGCATCCACACGGCGGAAGTGTTCACCGCAGCGGCTTCGGGCTACTCACACTACCGTTTCGGCAACGTGAACCGGCGGCTTTTTCGGGGGTTGCTGGGGCCGGGGGTGTTGGGAGCCATCGCGGGGGCGCTGTTGTTGGTGTGGTTGGGCGGGCACTATGTCGAGTTGGTGCGGCCAGTAATCGCAGCGTACATTTTGCTGCTGGGCATCAGGATATTGAGCCGTGCATTTGTGAAAAGAAAGAGCCGAACGAAAGTCAGGAATCTTGGCTGGCTGGCCGGGGCGGGCGGTTTTCTCGATTCTTTTGGCGGAGGTGGCTGGGGGCCGTTGGTGACGAGCACGCTGATTTCAAAAGGAAAGACACCGCAGTACGTCATCGGCACGGTAAGTTTGACAGAGTTTTTTGTGGCGCTAGCGAGCGCGGTCACGTTTTTCTCGGTCATCGGGCTGTCGCACTGGCCTGTGATTGCCGGGCTGCTGATTGGCGGGGTGCTGGCTGCGCCGCTGGGCGCACGGCTGGCGGGGAAATTGCCCGTGCGGACGATGTTCGTGCTGGTGGGCGTGGTGGTGATTTTTTGGAGTTTGAGAGTTTTGTGGGGGGCGTGGTGAAGTTAATTTTCTGGCTCAATTGGATGGATGGTTGGTTTGATGTTTTGGTAGTGTCATTTTATGAGTGATATGTTGTAGTTGTAGACGAACAAATGGAGGTACAGTTCGTGCATTTCATCGGATTTTGAAAAGGATAGCGTTTTTCTGACGAATCGACAAATTCTCTGGCGAAGGGTGTTGTTCCAGCGTTCCACATGAGAAGTTTCCCCGGATTCTTTTCCCACCATCTTGTGTTTGCCTGTATCAATAACCGCGGCGTATGCCTCCCAAAAATCGCTGAACGTTCGGCATTTTCGATATTCAGGCGGAATCAGTTCCCAAAACCGCCGACAAGATTGTTCGCTTCGGTCGCCGATGAAAAAAGAGACAATTTGACGTGTTCTGCGGCAAAGTGCTATCCAAACCCAGCGTTTAAAGTCTTTGCAATAGACAAAAGACCATAATTCATCCAGTTCGAGAACGTCTTTTTTCTTGGCCGGAAGCAACGTGGTCACGATGTCGGGAAGGGACTGCGCTTTTTTTTTATCCACCTCAGAGCCGTTTGGTGACTGATGCCAAAGGTTCTGGCAAGACCCCGTGACGAACTGCGTTCTTGGGCCGCCCTGACGACCATTTCTTTAAATTCCTCGCTTTTCCGAAGCGTTTGAAACACCCCGCCGAAGCCGCAAGCCTTGCATTTGTACTTCGGATTGCCTGATGCGTTCGACCCGTTTTTCACAATGTGTTCAGAGCCACATTTATGGCAGCATTTTACATCTAATACCATTTCATAAAGTTTGACGCAAAAATACCAAATCACCCCCAAAATGACACTACCGATGTTTTTAAGTTATTCGACGCCTTTTCTAATATCCTCCTTTGGGTATTTATTACTTAATCCGCTGTTCCAATCAGGATTAGTTCTTTCAAGGTTCTCAATATATTCAATCAAATCCCCAAACACGAATAGCCCTAAATCGGTTGGCAAATCTTGACCAATGATTGGCCGGATTTGTAATTGGCGATAGGGATTTTGAGTTACTAATCCGCTTATTGGACTTCGTAAATCAATCCTATATTCTCCGAAAAACGGCTCTCCTATTTGGATTAGGTCTCCTTCCCCTACATACATTTTATTAGTTTTGCTTTTGGGACAGCCAAAGAAGTACCATAAGCTTCCGTTAAAAAACCATATAGCCCACTCTATCGGAACTTCAATGATATAATTTTCAAACCGATGTTTTTCAAAAGCACGCTTTCTTTTACGGTCAACTTCGTCATAATACGCCTTAGCCCTTACATCATACTCTGCTTGTCTTTGAGTGTCTCTGGCTTTTTCTAAAGCCGTATATTTTGGTAGTGTCATTTTGGGGGTGATTTGGTATTTTTGCGTCAAACTTTATGAAATGGTATTAGATGTAAAATGCTGCCATAAATGTGGCTCTGAACACATTGTGAAAAACGGGTCGAACGCATCAGGCAATCCGAAGTACAAATGCAAGGCTTGCGGCTTCGGCGGGGTGTTTCAAACGCTTCGGAAAAGCGAGGAATTTAAAGAAATGGTCGTCAGGGCGGCCCAAGAACGCAGTTCGTCACGGGGTCTTGCCAGAACCTTTGGCATCAGTCACCAAACGGCTCTGAGGTGGATAAAAAAAAAGCGCAGTCCCTTCCCGACATCGTGACCACGTTGCTTCCGGCCAAGAAAAAAGACGTTCTCGAACTGGATGAATTATGGTCTTTTGTCTATTGCAAAGACTTTAAACGCTGGGTTTGGATAGCACTTTGCCGCAGAACACGTCAAATTGTCTCTTTTTTCATCGGCGACCGAAGCGAACAATCTTGTCGGCGGTTTTGGGAACTGATTCCGCCTGAATATCGAAAATGCCGAACGTTCAGCGATTTTTGGGAGGCATACGCCGCGGTTATTGATACAGGCAAACACAAGATGGTGGGAAAAGAATCCGGGGAAACTTCTCATGTGGAACGCTGGAACAACACCCTTCGCCAGAGAATTTGTCGATTCGTCAGAAAAACGCTATCCTTTTCAAAATCCGATGAAATGCACGAACTGTACCTCCATTTGTTCGTCTACAACTACAACATATCACTCATAAAATGACACTACCTATATTTTTTCTTAACTATTTCAAAGAGAGCAGCCATGCGTATCTTTTCTGACTCCGGGTAATTCTTTTTCTCAAGCACTTCTGTAACAGACCTACATAATCCTCAAGCTAGCCTGAAATATTCCAGTTTTGAGGACTCATCTTTCTCTCGTTCTCCATCCGCAATTTTCACTTGAATGTAATTTATCCAGCCATCAAGCGAATGTTTCTGGAACATCTCTCTTTCTTTGGTAAAAAGATAAAGTGCCGGTTTCCAAGGATGATGCGCTTCAATGAAGCCATTTTTGGCTAAAATCCACTGTAACCACTCTGGCAATTTCCGCCACATCCAAGCCGGAAGGCCATTGTTGCTTTCAGTTTTCGCCTCGCTTTTCGACGATTGGGCGGTGGCTTTTTTCTCCTCCACTCGGATTTCTGGCTCGAAGTTTTTGGAGGCGGGTTTTATGTTATTTTCAGATTTGGAAAGCCATTTTTCACCATAAACAGTCAGCATCGCCAACAAAACTGCGCTCACAACCAAAATGCCGGCGAGTTTCCAAAAGAAGTTTTTACCCAAAAAATGTTGCAGTTGGTCTGGCCCGACAAGCCCCGAAACCCAGTTTGTCGTCAGCCCAAAAATGGCCGTCAAAGAAGCCATTGCGACGAGCAGCAAAAAGACAATCAGAAATTTTCGGAGGAAGGCCATGCAAAGGGTTGCGTTTTCGGGTCAAAGATAGCGAGAAAGCCGTTTGATGTTTTGCAATGCACACGCAGTGAATTTTACTGAATTACGCTTACTTTTGTTTTCCAAAACATAAAAATCATGGTCTTAGAAATTCCCGACCGGGTTTTGTCGCATTCAAAATACACGGTTGAAGATTTTAAGTTGGATGTCGCCGTGATGCTTTACCAAAAGCAGGTCATGTCGCTGGCGCGGGCGGCGGAGTGGGTCGGCTTGTCGCGGCTCGAATTCCAAAAAGAGTTGAAAGACAGGGACATCCACTTGCACTACGAGGTGTCCGACCTGCATGAAGAACTGGCGACTTTGGAAAAAATCGGCCTATGATAGTCGTCAGCGACACCTCTCCTATTATCAATCTCGCCGCTGTTGAGCATCTCGAACTTGTCCCGGCGTTGTTTGGGCGAGTCATTATTCCGCCTGCGGTTTTTCACGAGATAGTAGTGCAAGGAGCATTCCCCCTTCAAAATCTTTCCCCACCCAAATCGCCCGACATTCGCTACCTTTGAGGCAGGCGCTTCCGCTTTCAGGCGGAAATCAATTTTTTCACTAAAAATAAAATATGGCCAAATCACAAGACTCTTTCAACAAGAAAGAGAAAGAAAAAAAACGTCAAAAGAAAAATCAGGAAAAGCAAGAGCGCCGCGAACAGCGCAAGGCCGACAAGCTCGAAGGCGGCACCAAGAGTTTCGAGGACATGATTTCATATGTGGACGAAAACGGCAACCTCACTTCTACCCCGCCCGACCCTTCCAAACGCAAAGAGATTAAGGTCGAAGACATTGTGCTCGGCGCATCATCCCGCTACGTCGAGGAGGAAGAAACGACACGTCGTGGCAGGGTCAAGTTTTTCAACGACGAAAAGGGCTATGGTTTCATCGTGGATGCGGAGACGAAAGAAAGCGTTTTTGTCCACATCAACAACATCAACGGCACCATCCGGGAGAATGACCGGGTAACTTTTGAAGTGGAAATGGGCCCCAAGGGGGCAAATGCCGTGAACGTAAGTCTGGAAAAATAACCCCTTCCGCTTGCATTGAGCAACAAGTCAACCCAACCACTTATTCTTCTCGCATTCCATAACCAATGGTTCGTGAAGAATTTGAATTATATGGTCAATTGATGTTCGCAAATCACTTATTTTTTGTAGGTTCCCCAACTGCGCAAAAAAATATCATCGTTCACTCCAACTACGTCACGAGTGCTTTCGAGATGTTGAAATTCAAAAAATTAAGTCATTTTGCATACTACCGGACATTTTTATCTCACACAACGCCACGACGACACAACGAATTGATACTACCCGCTTTGCACTTCACATCGTTGTGGCGTTGTGTGAAAAATGTCCAGTTGTAGGGTCATTTTGTCACTATTCAAATTCTTCACGAACCATTGATAACCAACGGGCGCCAAAATATGGCTGCGTTATCCAACAAAACGGCCGTCGTGCTGGGCGGCACCGGAGGAGTAGGCGAAGGCATCGTCAAGTCTCTGTTGAGCGCGGGAGCATCCGTCGTGGTGCCCACTCGCTCAGACCACAAAATAGAGCGGCTGCAAGCATACGTCGGCCCCGAATTGGCTGCGAACCTGCTCATCCGCAAAGGCTCTGTGAACAACGAGGAGAGCGCCCGCGAACTCGCGGAATTTCTCAGTCAACAGTATAAATTCATAGACATCGCGGTGGCGTCGCTCGGCGGTTGGCATCAGGGCTATCCGCTTTACGGTTATCCGGTGAGCGATTGGGAGCGCATCTTGCGCGACAACCTGACGAGCCACTTCTTGGCTATCAAGACGCTGGTGCCCATGTTGAACCCCGACAGCGGCTATTATTTTCACATCAACGGATTCAGCGCCGAAGAAGCCTTCCCGATGGCAGGCCCGGTAGCAATGACCGCTGCCGCGCAGAAGTCGCTGATGCAAACTTTGGCCAGAGAAGTGGACCGCACCGGCATCAAGGTGTACGAACTGATTTTAGGCCCCATGAAAACCCGCGACCGCCTGAAACGCGGACACGGCGAAGAGGATTGGTATTTTCCAGAGGAAATCGGCGACTACATCCGCGGCCAAATCTTGATGAACCACCAAGACGAAGTGGTGCATTATCTCCTGCACAAGCCACGATTGTAAAAGTTTGACACTACCCGCAATTTTTCAGTTCAAAACAGCCTGTTTGCTTCCCTACGCAAACTTTTCTCTACTTTTGCCCGCCAACAACAGCAACTTTTCACCAAATATTCAAAGCCTTAACGAATGAGTAAAATTACTGTCGTCGGCGCCGGCAATGTAGGCGCTACCTGCGCAAACGTGCTCGCCCACGAAGACATTGTAAACGAAGTCGTACTGATTGACATTCAAGGGAATATGGCCAAAGGCAAAGCCCTCGACACTTGGCAGCAAGCACCTGTGGACGGTTATTCGACGCGCGTGAACGGGGGCGACGACTACGCGCTCACCGCCAACTCGGACATTGTCATCATCACGGCAGGCGTGCCGCGCAAGCCCGGCATGAGCCGCGACGACCTTATTTCCACCAATGCCAAAATCGTGGTGTCCGTCACGCAAAACATCCTCAAGCACACCAAAAACCCCATCATCATCGTCGTATCCAACCCACTCGACGTGATGACCTACGCTTGCTGGAAAGCCTCTGGCCTGAGCGACAAACGGGTGCTCGGCATGGCCGGCGTGCTCGATACGGCACGTTACCGCGCCTTCCTCGCCGAAGCCCTCGACGTATCGCCCAAAGACATTCAAGCCATGCTCATGGGTGGTCACGGCGACACTATGGTGCCGCTGCCTCGCTACACCACCGTGAGCGGCATACCAGTGACGGAAATGATTCGCAAAGACAAACTCGAAGCCATCATAGAGCGCACCAAATTTGGCGGCGGCGAATTGGTCAACTTGATGGGCACTTCCGCATGGTATGCGCCCGGCGCAGCAGCGGCCCAAATGGCCATTTCCATACTGAAAGATGAAAAGCGCATCTACCCATGTTGCGTTCGGCTCAACGGCCAGTACAAATTGAAGGATATCTTCGTCGGCGCGCCCGTCAAACTGGGTCGCAAGGGCGTGCTGGAAATCGTGAAATTGCGCCTGAAAAAAGACGAGCTGGAATCGCTCCACAAATCTGCCGCTGCCGTGAAAGAGGTGGCCGATGCCTTGGACGCGATGAAATTGCTCTAAACGAACGTTTTAGAAAGGCTGCCCCGTGAGGTTGATAAATGTTGTGGCAAGGTTGGTTTTCGGTGATAAAATATGCGACAGGTGATATTAGTTGAGCCTTGACATAAGCTTTTATCAACCTCGCGGGGCAACCATCCGTGAAGTTCTGTCAATTATGGCGGACTAAGAAATCCCAGCGAATCAAGGTATAATTTCACAACATCATGACCGAGACACCCTTACTTCCGCCACCCACTTTTTGGAGTGAAATGGTGACGTTGAACGGCGGCGAGTCGTTAGCAAAAATATCTGACGAGCGCCCGGTGTTGCTTGTGTTTCTGCGCTTTTTCGGCTGTTCTTTTTGTCGGGAAGCCATTAGCGACATCGCCAAGCGGCGCAACAAGTTGGAAAAGCGCGGCTTGCGCATCGTATTCGTGCACATGGCCCCAGAGCAGGGAACGGCAGAGAAGTTTTTTAAGAAATACAAGTTGTTCCCCATTGACCATATCGCCGACCCCGACAAGCGGTTTTACCGAGCGTTTGGGTTGGGACGCGGTACTCCGCAACAGTTGTTTGGCCTGATGAATTGGATTCGCGGCTTTCAAGCCGCCGTCATCGAAGGGCACGGAGCCACCTATCACAACGAAGAGCTCGGCGATGGCTTTCAGATGCCTGGCGTGTTTGTGCTCTATCGAGGCGAAATCCGCAACTCGTTCATCCATCGCTACGCACACGACAGACCAGACTACGAGGAAATTTGCCAAATCTGATTCTTCACACTTTCCTAAACCCACTACCACCATGAAAAAACTAACGAGAACTATCACCCACATTCTCACCAACCTGCTCAACTTCTTCTCCTTGCGCCCCGCGCTGACCGACCGCATCGAAACCGCCCTTTATGATGTGGAAAAAGAGTTTGAACGGCTCAAAAGACATTCAAAAAACCAAGAGGAGCCGTGGATACTGGCCGTGCAATCCATTCTCGCCGATGCCAAGCTGGCGCAGCAAAACGAGCAAGAGAAGTATTTCCCCACAGGTCAGCGCGAGCTGTTCTGGAGCTACATCCACCTCATAGAGCAGCATTTGATATGGGGGCAAAATGACGATAGCCGATTGGCAAGAGCCAAATCCCTCCTCACAGAGGCAAAGAAAATTGGAGGCAGCCGTGGGCAAGCCATACTTGATATACTGGGCAGTGAAGCAATTGAGCCGCCCAACCCGGAGCGACTATACAGAGCCGTCAGGCTCCGCGACGACCACTACAACACCAAGTATCACAAAATCAACCTGCGCAAATCAAGCCTCCGCACCCTCGCCTTTTTATTGGCAGCCATCGTCATCGCTGGCATTGCTTGGATGGAATCGCTCAGCACAGGCCAGCAACGCGAATTGCTCTTTTGGGAAGAGGCCGTGTCCGGGCTTTTCTTGGGCGCGTTGGGCGCAAGTTTTAGCATGGCATATACCCTCACCGCCTCATCGCTTGACATGAAAATACCCGACCAAATCATGGGCGCCATGATTACGTTCATTCGCCTTGCCATTGGTGGCACTGCCGCTTTCATCACGCTACTGCTTTTTAAATCCGGGTTGTTGGATGCGTTTTTGAGCCAGAATTTGTTAGGCTCGCAATATGGCTTCTTTATCGTGGCCTTTATTGCGGGATTCAGCGAACGTTGGATTGTGAATGTGATGAACGTGCTTTCAAAAGACAGCGGAGCGGCCAAAAACGGATAATTTCGTTCAATTTTTTTTCACAAAGGGAGAGTATTTCAACCAAAACCGCCAAGGCCACTCGGCACATTCCCCGGCGTAGTCCACGCCGATGCGCCGACCCGACGCAATTGTTGCGGGCGAAATCACACATCCGTCATCCTCTATCCATATTGGCGAATCGGCAGCCAAAAGGCTTTGACCTGTCCATTTGGTTTCCAGCCCCAATGCCTGCGACAAAGCGCCCGGCCCCACCGAAAGGCGTTGCAAGACCCTTGTATTGGGCGCGGAATGTTGCCCCCAATCAAGATGTGAAAGGTTGCGACGACGCGCCATGACATCTACCCCTTCGAGCGGTTCCACGGCGCGTATCAATACCGCGTGTGCGACACCCTCCTCAGCCGTAACCACATTGAACAGATGATGAATCCCATAGCACAGGTAGATATAAGCACTGCCGCCTTGCCAAAACATCACTTCGGTGCGGGCTGTGCGCCGATTGCTATATGCATGGCAGGCTCGGTCGTCGGGCGCACGGTATGCCTCCGTCTCGGTGATGCGCCCAGCCGTGCGCGCACCGTCAAACTCGGTCAGCAACACTTTGCCGAGCAAGTCACGGGCAATCTGCACCACATCTGGACGGGTATAAAAATCAACGGGGAGTCGCATGAAGAAATTTAGGGGGGATGTTGCCGCCGCACCTGTGTTGATTGAAGACGAGGGCTAATTCCTTATTGCCACAGTCACGCCGCGCCCAGGGGTCGTGTCAAGGCATTGCTTCGATACTTGTACCACGCGGCATAAGCGCCCATTTGCATGGCGAGGGGGTTGGGTTTGTTTTTTTCACCAGTGACAAACTTGGCCAGAATGGCGAGCGTGGCATCGGATGGGTTCACCCGTTCGGGAGCGCCCTCCACAATGGCGGTGAAGTAATTGCCCAACGTCTTGTAGCTGAGCAATTCGCCCGTGTCTTCATAAATGAGCCAGCAGAGGGTTTGGGCTTTGCCGTGAGGCAGTTTGGAGAGCGGTTCGCCAAAGGCTTTGGAGTGGACATCGGTAAGGAGAGAGCGAAATACGGAGAATTCTTTAGCTTCCATTTTTCTGAATCGCTTGTTGAAAAGATTAGCGGATGAGCGATTTTTTGGCATGGCAAATTTGACTGAATTTCGATTGGTTTCCAAATGATTTCCAACCTAATTCCAATTGGTTTAGTGGGCGTGAGGAAAAATTTGTGAACTCTTTTTTTCACTATTTTTTTCAGATAATTTCTAAAACACTCGAAAACAATGAGAAAACTCGTTCTCTGTACGTTGGTTTTTTTCGTCGCCGCCGCATCGTCCTTCCAAATTTTTGCGCAATCGGCAGGCACCAATCCCCAAATCTTCTTGTATCGCTACAACAGTAGCCCTACCATCTCTCCCCTGCCTGTGGTACAAGGCAACCTGCTCGGCACTTTCCGCTGGAATGGCTTGGTCAACTACGGCGACATCCGCACCGGCGCATCCATCCATTCCGTGGTGACGGCCCCGGTAGGCCCCGGTTTTCAAGCCAACATGATTTTCAGCACCAGCGGCGCGGGCGGATTGACCAATCGCGTCATTATCACGGATGATGGTCGCGTCGGCATCGGCACCATGACCCCCCTGTTCGACTTGCATACCGTAGGCAACACCCACACCACCGGGCGCTTCCACGGACGCATTCATTTCGACTTTGACGCGCCGGGCAACAACGGCCCTAACACTTACACCAACGAGGCGTATTTTGAAAGAAAGCTCCGCGCCACACTCGGTGTGCCAGCCGTGGCAGGCATCAACAATTTCGGCGGCATACTTAGCCTCGCCCCCGGTGGCGGTGCCCACGACCACCAATTGTTCTTTGGTCAGGATGGTGTCTGGAATCGCCGCGAAGCAGAAAACAACGCCGCTTGGACAGGTGCTTGGGAAAAACTGCTCTCCAGCGCCGACATATCTGGCCGCCCCAACCTCGTGGCCCGCTTCCGCCCGCCCGGCCCGGTTTCAAGCGCACTCACCGACGGTCAAATTTTCGACGATGGCGCCAACGTAGTCATCGGCAACATACCCGCCGCACCCGCCGTAGCCTCTCCCGCCTTCGATGCCGCCGACGTGCTCACGGTCAATGGCCGGACATTCTTTAATGGCACCGCTCGCGTGGGCATCAACGCGCTCGTGGATGGCAATTTGGGGGTCGGCACCATTGCCCCCGCATACAAAATGCACCTTGTGGGCGATAGCTATTTCGCTGGCCGCATGGCCATCGGCCCGACCGACCATTTCGCCTCCGGGTATGCGCTTAGCGTGAATGGCAAAATCATCACCGACGAAGTGCGCGTGATGTTGGAGCCATCGTGGCCCGACTATGTATTTGAGCAAAGCTACGACCTGAAGCCACTTCCAGAAGTGGAAACATACATCCAACAGCACAAACACCTGCCGGGCGTGGCATCCGCAAAAGAAGTGGCGGAACAAGGACTCGACGTTGGCCTCATGCAAAAAGCGCAGATGGAAAAAATCGAGGAGTTGTTCTTGCACCTGATTGAGCTGGAAAAACAAGTGACCGCTTTGAAGGTGGAAAACGAGCAACTCAAAGCCAAGGTAGAACAATTGGGGCAACGCTAAACGCAGGCACCACCCATTCATTCTCCACACCTTCCACTCAATCAAAAGAGCATCAAACGTGTCATTTGGTGCCTAAAACCAAAGTTGAAAAATGAATCACAAATCATTATCAATCATAGCCTTGTGCTGCGGGCTGGTCATAGGCGTGCAAGCACAGGTGCCAAACGAACTCGGGCAGCCGTCAAGCAATGGGTTGTGGAAAGACGTGCGGGAGATTGCGCTCCCAAAATACGGCAAAGAGACCCCGCTGCTACCTGAAAAATTCAGGCTTTTGGCGTTGGATTTTGAGCAAATGAAAAGCACGCTTGCCCGCACCGCTAAGCAAAAAGGCATCCGAGTCCCCCTCGAAATACCTTTTCCAGACGGAACCATTCAACAGTTCGCGGTGGAAAGCGACCCGGTGATGCACCCCGAATTGGCCGCCAAATTCCCGGATATCAATTCTTACAGTGGCTTTGGCCTAAGCGACCCGTTAGCAAAAATATATTTTGCTTTCAGCCCGGTGGGACTTCACGCCATTGTACTTTCTACCGGGAAAAATCCGGTCATTGTGGAGCCAATCCAAAAAGGCGACGCGGTGCATCACATGAACTATTTTGACAGGGATTTTCAGTCCCAACATGAGATGATGAACTGCTTTACACCTGATGCGCCCGAACTCCACACCGCGGTAAACAATCGCAGCACCGCTGCGGGAGACTGCCAGCTGCGCAACTATCGCCTTGCCATTGCGACTTCTGGGGAATTTACAGCGGCCAACTCCACCCTTGCCGACCCCACAGGCGTGAACAACACGATGGCCAACATCAATGCTTTGGTCACTGTCATCAACGGCGTTTTTATCAACGAGCTGAGCATTCGGCTTCAATTGGTGGCCAACAACAACCTGCTGATTTTGACCGACCCAGCTACCGATGGCTTCACCAACGGCAACCAAAACACCATGGCTGCTGAAAACCAAGCCGTCGTGGATGGCATCATCGGAAACGCCAATTACGACATCGCTCGCGCTTTTGGCACTACGGCAACTGCCAACTCGGCGTCAGGCGTGGCGCTACAGCTCGGCAACGTGTGCGTGAACGCTATCAAAGCAAACGGAGCGACCGTGATGAACCCCGCCAACCCGACTATCGGAGGTTTTGCCACCTTGGAAATGCACGAAATCGGCCACCAATTTGGCGCGAGACATACGTTCAATGAAGCAACAGCAAGCACCTGTGGCAACGCAGGCCAATTGGACATCATCTCGTCGTTCGAGCCGGGAAGCGGCTCCACCATCATGTCGTATGCGGGCACCTGCGCCCCGAACAACGTGCAAGGCAATCGAGACCGTTATTTCCACGCCATCAACCTACAAGAAATAGGCAATTATGTGACGGTGGATAACGGCAGCACCTGCCCCACCATCACACCTATTACCAACAACCAACCCACCGTGAACGCGGGAGCGAATTTTACCGTCCCCGTGAGCACGCCATTCAGACTGACTGCTACCAGCAACGACCCCGACGGCGACCCGCTCACGTTCTGCTGGGAGCAGATGGACAACCAGTTGATTCTCCATCCGCCAGCTTCCAACGTCACGATGGGACCTGTTTTTCGCACGTTTCCACCCGCACCTACCCCCACACGCTATTTTCCTCAGTTGCCTGTTATTTTGGGCAACACCGCGACTTCCACTTGGGAGGTGTTGCCGAGCGTGTCGCGTACCATGAATTTCAGGGTGACGGTGCGGGACAACGCCCCCGCAGCCGGTTGCACCGACGAGGATGATATGGTGGTCACATTCGACGCGAACGCCGGACCGTTCAGGGTGACAGGTATTGGCCCAGACGACGATTGCCTGTTTGCCGACGACAACACGCTCATCACTTGGGACGTGGCCAACACCACAGCCGCGCCCATCAATTGCGCCAATGTTGACATCTGGCTATCACTCGACGGTGGGTTCACCTACCCCACTTTGCTGGCGGGCAGCTTGCCCAATAGTGGCTCGGCCTCGGTATATGTGCCTGCCACCGCCATCACCCAATTGGGCAGAATCATGGTGATTTGCTCTGACAACATCTTCCTGAATGTCAATCAAAAGGACGTTGTGATTGACTGTCCAGCTAACATTACCGTGACCGACAACCCCGCCAGTGGCACCTACCAGTCGAGGGTGTACCTCGAAACATCCGGCCCAGTCGTTGTGGCGCCGTCCACGTCCGCAAGATTTTTTGCGGGACAGGAAATCGTTTTGAAAGATGGTTTTTGGGCGCAACAAGGCTGCGATTTTATCGCAAGAATTCAAACCTGCAACCCCTGCGTCAGTCCCAAACCAGAAAGTCTCGCGGACGAAAAGGCGAATCCCAATGTGTATTTCTACGAGGATGAAACCAGCCTGCGCAATCAAAGCGAGGTAAATTTCTCCACGCCGGAAGTAGCGGTGTCGCCCAACCCCTTCAACCATCATCTGACCATCAACTTTGAGTTGAAAGAATCGGGCAGGGTGCAAATCCAACTGATTGATTTCACGGGCAGGCTCGTTCAGACGGTTTATCAAAACAACAACCAAGCAGCGGGCCCGCACAGCATCACGGTACCAACCCATCATTTGCCAAACGGCATATACAGTTGCAGACTCATCGCGCCTTTTGGGCAAAAACAAGTGAGCGTGGTCAAGGTGGATTGAAAAAAAGTGGGTAGAGGGTGGAGGGTGGAGGGTAGAGGGTAGAAGGTGGAGGGTAGAGGGTAGAGGGTAGAAGGTGGAAGGTGGAAGGTAGAGGGTTGAAGGTGGAGGGTGGAAGGTAGAGGGTGGAAGGTAGAGGGTAGAGGGTAGAGGGTTGAAGGTGGAGGGTGGAAGGTAGAGGGTGGAGGGTTGAAGGTGGAGGGTGGAAGGTAGAGGGTAGAGGGTAGACGGTGGAGGGTTTTTAATTTGCATTGAAAAGGGCATCAATTAAAATGAAGTCGCCCTCTACCCTCTACCGTCTACCGTCTACCGTCTACCTTCTACCCTCTACCTTCCACCCTCTACCTTCCACCCTCCACCTTCCACCGTCCACCTTCTACCTTCTACCTTCTACCCTCTACCTTCTACCCTCTACCCTCCACCCTCCACCTAAGTTTTAAAAAAAAAAATGCTCTTCCAACATGAAAAAAAGAACACACGACATCTTCGGCTTATTGCTGCTGGGCCTGTTGGCCTTCGCCGCTATATGGGTAGCCCAATATAAAAAAACCAACGAGGACGCGGGTCGCAGCACTCGATTGCAACAGCGCGTCGCCGGGCGTTTTGAGCAAGAATTTCTCATGACCCGCGACCCGGCCATCAATGCTGTGCCACGCGAGCGCCTGCTGAAGGCTTATGCCAAGGCACAGGAAAAACGCGCCGAAATGGCCTTCAAGGACAGCGCTATCCCGATTTACTGGGAAGAGCGCGGCCCCAACAACGTGGGCGGTCGCACACGCGGCCTCATATTGGATGCCAGCGACCCCACTTGGCGCACCGTGTGGGCAGCCGGCGTTTCGGGCGGGTTGTGGCGCACCACCAACATTGATGCCCCCGCACCCACTTGGACTTTGATAAACGACTTCTTCGAAAACCTCAACATCACCACCATCGCTCAAGACCCTTCCAACCTCAACCGCCTCTATTTCGGAACGGGCGAGCAAGGCTTTGCCTTTGGCATCGAGCGCGGCATGGGCATCTGGCGCTCGGAGGACGGAGGCACCAACTGGACGCTGCTGCCCTCCACGCTACCTTCAACCATGAACCCCAACTTCAACAACGTGAACAAAATAGTGGTGGACAACGCTGGCACGGTGTACGCCGCCACGACCCGTGGGCTGTTCCGCTCCACCGACAATGGCAACAGCTGGACGGAAATACTCGGCGCAGGCAACGGTGCCATACAAGACAATGTGCAGGATTTTGAAATCGCCGCCAATGGCGACTTTTACGCTGGCGTGCGCAGCGATGGCATCTATCGTTTTAGGGCAGGTGCATGGGGCAAACTGACCACCGATTTGCCCACTTTGGGCAACTATGGCCGCGTCGAATTGGCTTGTGCCCCCAACGATGCCAACGTGCTCTACGCCGCCTTCGAAGATTTGACCCAGACGGACGGCACCAACCCCTGCCTGACCATCGTCCATTCGACCAACGGCGGCGACAACTGGACCCCGCGCACCGTGCCGGCACTTGGCCCCTTTTGCTGGTATGCGCTGGTGCTGGCCGTGGACCCCAACAACTCCAACCGGGTGTGGGCGGGCGATGTGAGCCTGTTCGTTTCTGGCGATGCGGGTGTGATGTGGACAGGTATCGGCGGTGTGCACGTTGACCACCATGTCATTGTGTATCGCCCCGGCAACTCCGACGAAGTTATTTTTGGCAATGACGGCGGCGTGTATAGAAGCACCAACGGCTCCGCTGCCGTCCCGACGCTGATACCCAGAAACGACGGGTACAACGTGACGCAATTCTACGCCAACACCTTGCACCCGAACAGCGGCTCCAACTATATGCTCGGCGGCACACAGGACAACGGCACACAGCGGTTTACGCTCCCCGGGCTGAGCAGTACCGATGAGCCTACGGGCAACGACGGGGCTTTTTGCTTCATTGACCGCGACGACCCGAACATCCAAATCACTGGCTCGCAGAATCGCCAATTTTTTATTTCCACCAATGGAGGCACCTCGTTTGGCAACCTGCTGGGCGAAAAAAACGGCACCCTCTTCATCACGCCAGCCGAATATGACGACACCAACGACATTCTTTATATCTCGGAAAGCAGGGACACCTTAGGGCGCATTTCGGATATAGGCGGGGCCAACACCCTCACTTTTGAGCGCATCACGCAATTGAACAACACACGCATCAGCGCCCTCACCATCTCGCCCAACACCGCCAACCGACTGTTCATCGCCAGCGAGACCGGGCGTTTCCTCCGCGTGGACAATGCCGACCAAGCAGGCGCCATCACCGTGACCACGCTGACCAGACCCGTCAACGGCTTCATCTCCTGCATCGTGGTGGAAAACGGCGACGACAATCACATCATCGTCACCTGCTCCAATTTCGGCACCAACAGCGTGCTGGAATCCACCGACGGCGGCGTCACTTGGGTGGACTTGGACGACGACTTGCCCGATATGCCGGTGCGTTGGGCGATGTTTCACCCTTTCGACAACACCAAATTCATACTCGCCACCGAAATCGGGGTGTGGAGCACCGACCAACTCGACGGCACAAACACTCAATGGTGGCCGACCAACAATTTTGGCCTCGCCAATGTGCGCGTGGATATGCTCCGCTACCGCAGCTCCGACCACCTCGTGGCCGCCGCCACGCACGGGCGCGGCATGTACACCACCGACTATTTTACGCTGCTCAACACCTGTGTAGCCAACCTCAACGTGCCGGGGGCCATCGCGCCGGGCATCTATATGGCGAGGGACGTGGTCAGCTCCGACGGAACCATCAGCCCGGGTACCAAGGTCATTTTCCATGCGGGCGAATATGTGAGCCTAACCCCCAACTTTTGGGCACAAGCGGGGAGCGATTTTTGGGCGCTGATTTTGGCGTGTGGCATCGGCCCAAAACAGCCCGATGAACAGGAAAAACGGACGGCTTCGAGCGCCGCCATGAGGGAAAACAACCCGCTTGCCGCTTCGGGCAAGCTGCATTTGCGATGCTACCCCAACCCAACCACCTATAGGCTGTTGGTGGAATACGACCTGCCTTCCGACGGGACTTACAGCCTCTATGTGCGCAGCCTGCAAGGGCGCCTCATGGAGACGTTTGCTGCCGACGATTTCAGGATGGCGGGCCAATACACCCTATCACTGAATGCCTTGAATTACAGTGCGGGGGTGTACGTCCTGACTTTGCAAACGGCGAATTCAGCCGTGTCGGAGCGGTTCGTCGTGGCAAAGTGAATGTGCGTAAAATGCTGATGAAGTATTGCTTGCCCCATTTGGCATTTAGCCCAAATGGGGCAATTTTTTACAAATCCGTTGTTTGATTCCAACCTTGGGTTGTGCTGGTTGCGAAACGGGTGCTTATATTTGCCGAGTGTCAACGAAGCCTGTGACATCGCTCCAAATCTCTCCCCGCGATTCCTACATCTGACGCATGTTGCAGATATTTTTCGTTCACTAAAAACATCTTCGACATGAAATCAATCTCATTGCTCCCCACCCTTGCCCGCCCCTTCAATAAATGGTGTTTTTTGCTATCGCTGCTGTGGGCTGCCCCGTCCGTTTCGCTCGCGCAATCCAGCTCTATTTGTGTCATTGAGCAAGGGGCTGGCGGCGAGTTTTGCGACAACGACTCCGACACCATGTCCTTCCCCAACCCTTTCTATGTGCGGATATTTTTGCACATCATCCGTGACAGCCTCGGGCAAGGCGGCCAAAGCCCCGCACAGGTGGAGGAGGCGCTGACTTTTCTCGACAGGGCCTTCAACCCGCATGGGATATTTTTTGTGCGCGACTGTGAATCAGTGTTTGTTGACCAGCAGCCATGCTTCAATGCTCCATCATTTTCCACACCCGGCATGCCTCATTGTGCAGACCCATCTTTGTTCATTCCGGGCGGCATAAATTTATTCCTTTTTCCTGACCGCCTAGCCAACGCCCAATTGGATGGAGGAAGCGCTTTTGGGATACCGTCAGCAGGTCTTGCCCTGTTTGGATTGATAGACACGACTACCAACAACACCTCAATGGTTCGCTCTTTTGTGTTGGCGCACGAGATGGGGCATTGTTTGGGGCTTTATCACACCCATGCAGGCACGGGAGAAACGCTTGGGGGAGCGGGATTCTGCAACGTGTCTTCAGAATGTGCCGACGGCTCCAATTGCGGAAGCGCGGGCGACTATGTGTGCGACACCCCGGCCGACCCCAAACTTCAGACTTCCACACATCCCAACATTGACCCCCTTACCTGTCAGTGGACCCTGAGCGGCACCGACAACTGCAACGGAACACCCTACAACCCCGATGAGCTGAACATCATGTCATACAGCGACTTGAGATGCTATCAGTACTTCACGCACCTGCAAGCGCAGCGCATGAAGCGCCACCTGCGAGACAGCCCCACCCTAACTGGCGTGACCATCACGGGTACGCAAATCAGCTCCGACACCACTTGGAACACAGCCAACATCCAGATTGACGACATACTGGTCGTGAAATCGGGCAGCGCCCTGACCATCGGCGGCAACACGACCGTCAAGTTCAGCCAGCAGGGACGGCTCATCATAGAGCCGGGTGCCCGGCTCTATCTGCACGGCAAACTCACCAACAACGATTGCGCCGACACATGGAAGGGGGTGGAAGTGTGGGGCAAAGCCTCCGAAACCCAGCAACCTTCGGGCGGCATCTACCAGCAAGGCTGGCTGCTGAGCTACTCCGGCGCGAGCATCGAAAACGCCGACATTGGCCTACAGCTCTGGGGCCCAGACGCGGCCCAGGGCGCGGGGGGCATGGCCAATTGTGTCGGCACCACCTTTGTCAACTGCCGCCAAGCGTTGGACATCGCGCCTTACCTCAAATATCTCAACGACACCGTGCCGCTACGATACAGCGCGGTCTTTACCGGCTGCAACTTCATCGTGGACGAGGGATACCCGCACCTCAAGCCCTTCCGGTCGCACATCAGCCTGAGAGGTGTACGGGGCGTGCGCTTCATCGGGTGCCGCTATGTCAGCGAATACGACCCGCCTTCCCCGACAGACATAGCCGACTACGGATACGGCATTTTCGCGCACGATGCGGGCTTCGAGGTGCTGCCGCGCTGCGTCTCTTCCACACTGCCCTGCGATACGTACGCCCGCTCGGAGTTCAGGGGGCTGGGCTACGGCATCTGGCTGGGCAGCGAGAAGTTTGCCCACATCGCCTACACCGTCAGGCAAGCCGATTTTCACGACTGTCAAATCGGCCTCTCCAATTCCGGTGTATCGGGCGGCCTGATGGTGCTCAACAACTTTTACCTCGGCAGGCCAGCCGGCAGCAGCTTTCCCACGCGGTTTGGCGTGGCGCTGGGCAATAACCTCAACGGCTTCACCCTTGAGGAAAACATCTTCACCAACGCCGACCCGGAGTCCGGCTCGGCGGTCGGCATCTGGGCCGCGGCGCTCGGCGGATTCAACAACGTCATCCGACGCAACACCTTCATCGGACTGACCGCCTCCAACTTCGCTTTCCTGCAAAACGCCGAAGCGACGATACCGCCACGCGGCCTCTATTACGACTGCAACACCAACCAAAACACCGGGCGCTACGACTTCTTGGTGTACGGCAGTATCAAGAGTGAGCAGGGGCTGGAAAGTGGTGACCCGCCAGATGTGGAGTATGGCGCTTCGGGCAACAAATTTGCTTACACGGGCAGCCCTGACGACAGGGATTTTTCCAACACGGGTTCGAGCGTTAACTATCACTATTACCAATTTGGAACCAATGAAGAGCCAGAAGATTTTTCAGGAATTTCAAAAGAAGTAGAATCGCAAGAGAACTCGTGCGAAAGCAATTTCTGCGTACCACCTTGTGAAACACCGACGGAGCAGACTCAGCGAAAACAGCAGTATTATACAGCAAAAAGCGCTTTCCTCAGTGCTTTGGCAGACTACCAGACAGCCGTGCAAACAGAAAACCCCGAACTGGCGGCAGCGAAAAGCAAACTGGCGGGCTGCCATCGCAAGCAAATGGACGTTCACGCTTACAGCATCGTGTCGCACCTGCTGCACGGCACCACCGTGTTTCACCGCGACACTTTCCGCGTCTGGCTTGGCAACTTGGACACCTACGGCGCCCGCATATCGCTCGCAGGAGATTATTGGGCTGCGGGCGACACAACATCCGCCAAGGCAGTCCTCCAAAATATCCCGAACCAGCACGACCTGACGCCCGCAGAAACAGCCGACTACAACAAGGTCAAATACCTGTTTGGGAGATTGTACGGCAAAAACATTTACAATCTTAGCCAGAATATCATTGATGAATTGGAGGTGTTTGCTGCGGATTCGGCTAGTTACGCCACCGGGATGTCGCAGACCATACTTCGGCTGTATGGCAGGGATTACCCGCCCATCGGCTTTTTGCCGGGGGAAGAAAGGGGGCAAAAGCCGAACGAGAAAACGAAAACGCTTTTGTCAGAGAAGGTATCGGTATTTCCGAACCCAGCCACGAATCAGGTCACGTTCAAGATTCACAGCCCCCATCCCTCTACAAAAGTCACTGTGCAAGTCTCAGATATTTCGGGAAAAATCGTCTGGGTTGCTCATGCTGGTGCAGCCGACGAAGCCATTGACTGGGACACGCAGAAAACGCCCGCCGGAATTTATTTCTACCGCGTCCTGACGGATGGTGCGGTCGTCAGTACTGGCAAAATCATTCTTTCCAAACAATTTTAAAAACGAGGCCATGCCTGCAGGCATGGCCTCGTTCCGTTTTCCCATGAAAAAGGTCTTTATTTTCATCTTTCTTTTGTTTTTTTCATTCCGTACAACGGCTCAAACAGGCTTCAACAAGAAGTATGACCTTGATATGCCACTGGTTGCGTTGATGAACATCACACTCGTTGAAGACACGTTGATACTTTACGGGGTGGGCGTGGATACACCCTCGCTTCAACAAGGTATCACCTTTGTGAAATTGGACACGTTTGGAAACATTCTTGACTTTAAATTTCTCACCGACAGTCTGGGGGATAAATACATTTTGGAGTTGCGCTATCAAATCATTCGCACGAGCGATGGCGGCTACGCGATGGTGGGCAACTTGCATGAGAGGAATTGGGGTTTTTTGCTAAAAACTAATTGGCAAGGCGATATGCTTTTTTTCAAGGAATACCCAGACCCTTTAGTTAAAAATATTCACCAGCGGAATATCTTAGAGATTAACGAGGGTTTTCTTATCGGTGGCTTTAAACAAAAATCAGATTTCACCAATGACATTTTTATCTTGAAGACAGATAAGTCGGGCAACAAACTTTGGGAAAAATCTTACGGTCAGCCGGGAATACAAGACTTTCAAGGTTCGCTTGTCAAAATCAGCGACAACGAATTTATCATTGGCGGTTCGCACCAGTCGCCACAAAATACGCCGATTTCCCAGAAATGGGCGCGTGCGTGGCTCTTCGCCATAGACAGCCTCGGCGAGGTGCTGTGGGAGTTCGAGGAGAGCGAGAACTATGTGGACGCGGGCGTGGCGGGCCTCAACCCCGCGCCCGACGGCGGCTGGATATATTGCAGCGGCAAGACCGAAATCTTCTCGGCCAACGACTGGGGCAGCCGCTGCCAAATCGTCCGCCGCGACAGCAACTTCAACCTCCTGTGGACGCGCATCCTGAGCGAAACATCCTACTCCACCAACTCCATGGTGGACATGAAGCCGATGCCCGACGGCACATGGGCAGCAGTGGGGCGCTGGTCAACGCCCATCGTTCCGGGCCAGTCCAACTATCTTGGTGGCAGCGTTCACAGGCTGAATGACTCCGGCGACACGCTCTGGAGCAAGTTGTTCACTGCATTTCCGGTCAGCCCCAACGGGTCTGAGAACTATTTGGGTGGCTTAGTGGTGTTGCCCAGCGGGAGCATCGTGGCCGCAGGATACACCCGGCGTTTTGCGCCGCCGACTACTCAATATTATGGCTGGGTCATCAAAGTGAACCTTGATGGGTGCATAGACACATTGTGCGTCACGAGTAGTGCGTCCGTACCTGTCAAGGAGGAAGTGGAGGTGGTGGTGTATCCCAACCCGGCGAGCGATGAGGTGACGTTCGACTTGCAAAGTTTCAAGGGTGAAGAAAATGTCCAAATCCTTGTTTCGAACACATCGGGGCAGGTTGTTTGGTCTTACATTGGAACAGCAGACAATAGAAACATGGTCAATTGGGCAACTACTGACCTCAAGTCTGGTATATTCTTTTTCCGAGTAGCAGTGGGCGACTTTGTCGGCACGGGGAGAATCGTTCTTCATAAATAGTCTTTTAAAATCAATTGGCCTTGTCCTGCTTCACACGGAGCAGGGCTTTAATTTTTTATGCCATGAAAAAAGTTCTAATTGTACTTTTATAGTCAACGCAAATCAGCCCCGTCCGCTTCACTTGGCCGGGCAAGCCCCTGAATACAGGGTCTGACAAGGTGGTTTTGAACGAACGGTGCTCGCAATCCTTTGGAAATCATGCAAATCAATCAAGGAAATCCTTGTCTTGCCAACAGGCAGATTCAAATCCTCTTTAATCTGGGTATAATATTGCCGCACTTATTCCCTGTCTTTTCCCAAACGGGCTTCAATAACAAGTACGACCTTTCTCTGCCAGCGACAACATTCAGGAACTTGGTGTTGGACGGCGACACGCTCTGGAACAGGCATTTCACCGCTTGGCCCGACAGCCCCGACGGCACCCGAAATTTTTTGGGCGGGGTGGTAGTACTGCCCAGCGGCAGCGTGGTGGCGGCTGGCTATACCGAACGGTTCGCGCCTGTGAGTGTCAACTACCAAGGCTGGGTCATCAAAATAGACAAAGACGGGTGCGTGGACACGTTGTGCATCACGAGCAGTGCGCCCGTGCCTGTCGAGGAGAAAGTGGAGGTTGTGGTGTATCCCAACCCGGCGAGCGATGAGGTGACGTTCGATGCAAGCGGTCGGCAGGGCGAAGTATCCATTCAGGTTTACGACCACAGCGGTGTCCGGGTTTGGGGTTGCAACAAAATCCGAGACATGGTCAAGTGGAGGCCAACAAGCATCGCGCAAGGTTTTTACTTTTACCGCATCGCTGACCGCAACAATCTGCCTATAAAGGCAGGCACAATCGTTTTGACGAGATGAGGGTTGTGCATTCCATATTTACTTCATAAAAAGTAATAACTTAGACAGGGCAACAGACATTGAATTTTGACAGGATTTACAGGATTTTTCGCAGCGAAGCCGCCTCATTGAACCTGTAAATCTTGTAAATCCTGTCAAAACGTATAAGGCTGCCATCCGAGTCCTCTGCGTTTGGAGGCTGACTAAGTTTTTACCAAAAAAATTAAACACCCAACACGGCGATTGATTTATGTTTGCCTCATGCGCAAAGATCCTATAGACCGGCTGCTCGAACCAATTGGCCGATTCATCAACAACTCAACCACTGGCGGCATCATGCTTTTCCTTTCGGCAGTCGTCGCCTTGGTGTGGGCCAATTCGCCATGGAAAGAATCGTATCACCACCTTTGGGAGCATAAATTTACCATCGGATACGATGACTACTTTATTTCCAACACACTGCATCACTGGATAAACGACGGCTTGATGGCGATTTTCTTTTTCGTCATAGGCTTGGAGTTGAAGCGGGAAGTGCTGGCCGGGGAGTTGTCGAAACCCAAAGAGGCGCTACTGCCATTGATGGCGGGTCTGGGGGGCATGGTTGTGCCAGCCTTGATTTATCTGGCTTGGAACGGCAACACGGGCGCGAGCAGCGGTTGGGGTATTCCAATGGCGACCGACATCGCATTCGCACTCGGCATTTTGTATCTGCTCGGCGACCGGGTGCCTACCTCTTTGAAGATTTTCCTGACGGCGCTTGCCATCGCCGACGACTTGGGCGCGGTGCTGGTGATTGCCATCTTTTACACTTCCGAGTTTTCGGCGTTGAGCCTCGGCATTGGGGCGGCGTTTATGATGGTACTCATTGCGGCCAATCTGCTGGGTGTCAGAAACACGGTGTTTTATGGAATCGTGGGCATCGGCGGGTTGTGGCTGGCGTTCATGTTGTCAGGCATTCACGCGACAGTGGCAGGCGTGTTGGCGGCGCTCACCATCCCGGCCAACGTGAAAATAGAAGACCGCAAGTTCGTCCAGAAAATCAACCTGCTGGCGAAAGCATTTGAGGACGCGGAGACCAACAACGTCAGCCTGGTGACGCAGGAGCAACTGCATGTGCTTGACAAGATTCGCTACTACTCGTTAGCCGCGCTCACACCACTCCAACGGCTCGAACACGGCATGCACCCCTTGGTGTCGTTTGTGGTGATGCCCATATTTGCTTTGGCCAACGCGGGCATTACCTTTTCGGGCGATTTTTTCTCCAACATCGGGAGCAACGTCACGCTGGGCGTGATGGTGGGCCTACTGGTGGGCAAATTCGTCGGCATCGTGACGATGACCAAACTCATGGTGTTGCTCAAATGGGCTGGGCTGCCGACTGGCGTGCGCTGGGGGCACATTTACGGCGCCTCGCTTTTGGCAGCGGTGGGCTTCACCATGTCGCTGTTTATCACAGAGCTGGCTTTCAAAGACCCGACCTACATTTTGCAGGCCAAATTCGGCATCCTGCTCGCCTCGCTCATAGGCGGCACCGCTGGCTATTTTCTATTGAGCAGGCTGGGCAAGGAAGAATAGAAAGACTTCCTGATGCTTCTCTCGTGCTGTGTAGATTCTTCCCTGTCGCTTGGCAGGCCAGCAAGACAACTCAAAACGAGAGAGTTGAGTGGCGAGTTTGTTTTATGAGTGATACAAGTCTTATACCTCGCGCCGTCAAGTTTTGAGCATGGCCAAAAGCACAATTTGCCCAAAATCAAGAACACCAATCATATTTATCCGACAAATCACAGTGAATCAAAGTATATAAACGTTGGGGCGCGGACATTTTCGACTGTCCATTCAAGGACGCGCACAAGTTGGCGTGTTACCTTTGCAACCATTTCGGTCTTAACGGTGTTTCAACACTCGATTTTTTCAAACTTGCAATTTTCACTCAATTAATTTTTTTCCAAAATGGCATACGAACTCACGGATTCGAACTTCAAATCGGACGTCATCGAAAGCGGCAAAGTGGCGGTAGTGGACCTTTGGGCAGAATGGTGTCAGCCTTGCTTGGCGATGGGCCCTATCGTGGAGCAATTGGCCGACGAATACAAAGACCGTGCGTTGGTCGGCAAACTCAACGTGGACAATAACCAAGAGGTACCGATGCAATACAACGTGCGTGGCATCCCGACTTTCCTTATTTTCAAAAACGGGGAATTGAAAGATAAACTCGTCGGAACACAGTCCAAAAAAGTGCTTCAAGAAAAAATAGAGGCATTGCTGGCCTGATGTGACGTTGTTCCCAACTATTAAAACCCGCGTTTGGACCTGTTCCAGACGCGGGTTTTTGTTTATCGGGATACGCCGCCGTAACTTCGTGCCATGCGCATACTGCTCATCGAAGACGAAATCAAGACCATTCAATCGCTCCAGCAGGGTTTGGCCGAACAACAATGGCTCGTGGATGCCGCCACCGATGGCGACACGGGGCTGCGTCTCGCCTTGGAAAACACCTATGATGTCATCGTCTGCGACATCATCATGCCCGGTGTCACGGGGCTTGAAATCTGCCGGTACTTGCGCGCAAAAGGCAACAAAACGCCCTTTCTCCTGCTCTCCGCCCTTAGCCACACCGACGACAAAGTGACAGGCCTCGAAACCGGAGCCGACGACTACCTGAGCAAACCCTTTGAATTTCGTGAATTGCTCGCACGAGTGCGGGCGCTGGCGCGGCGGCCCGCCACCAACACCCGGCCAAAAAATGTGTTGCGGTTCGGCGACTTGGAGCAAGACCTCGATGCCAAGACGGTGCGGCGCAGCGGATGCCCCATCCTGCTCACCCCGCGCGAATTTGACCTCCTCACATTGTTTCTCCGCAACCCCGGGCGCGTGTTGTCCAAAACCGAAATTGCCGAAAAAGTCTGGGATTTGGATTTTGACACTGGCACCAACGTCATCGAGGTGTATGTCAATTACCTCCGCAACAAGGTGGACAAGGGTTTTGAGCAAAAACTCATCCACACGCAGTTTGGTCAGGGCTATGTGTTGAAATGATGCGGTTCGTTGAAGGGCTTAACCAATTCGGGAATGGCCAATTCTCAATGTTCAATGGCTTGATGCTGCGAGAAGTTTCGTAAAAACTTAGGCAGGACAGCAGACATTGAATTTTTGACAGGTTTTACAGGATAGATGAAGTGGCTTCGCCGCCAAAAATCCTGTAAATCTTGTAAATCCTGTCAAAAACCTGTAAGCCTGTCAACCGAGTCTTATGCGCTTGGGGCTGCGTAAGTTTTTACGAAATTTTTTAGGTGCTGCCCCTCATGGTGCAAAACTGAGCGCCCCGCCAGTTGATTCGACTGGCGAGGCGCTTCGTTTTTTAGGGGTCGCTCAAACCCTGTCCGCTGCCCTTGGCCGGGCAAGCCCCAGGCAACTCAAACAAAAAATTAATCCAACAAAACCATCTTCTTGCGGGCGCTGTGTTGGGCCGCTTCGAGTTCGTAGTAATAGACCCCCGGAGCGCCCAGTTCATCACGGCGGAAGCGCAATTCGTGGTATCCCTTGTCAAAATCGGCACTGATTTGCTTGAGCAGTTGACCAGCGGTGTTGAACACCCGCAGCGTGGCGGGACCTGATTCCGGCAGGCGGAAAGCGATGGTCGTCAGGCTGTTGAAAGGGTTGGGCTGGTTCTGATACAGTGCGAAAGTGGCAGCATCGGTCCCGTTTTGTCCTTGTGTGAAGGCAAAATCGAGGTAGAGCGGTTGGCCGTCGCGGTCGTAGCCTTCGGCGCGAGTGATTTGGGAGCTGCGATGCAGCACCTCTTCCAAAGAAGCCCCGTTGCGTAAGGCCTTGAAACGCAGCGTGAACAACACGGTGCCGTCAGGCAAGGTCATTGGCACGGCATTCACCCACAGCGAGGTGAGCAGCCCTTCCTTCGCACGCATCGCCCCGAAGTTGGCATCGTTCATGTCGGGCAGCGCGCCCGGCATGATGTCCACCAATTCCAACACTTTCGGGTCGAATTGGAGGGTCATTTGCCAACCGGAACGCTCGTTGAAATCATTCGCCTTGAATGCCACCTCGAAGGTTTCTCCCTGTTGGAAGCTGCGCTCGTCGAGACGGAACAAGAAAGTGCCGCCGGAGCGGTCGTCGGCATCGTCGTCGGTGAAGCTCGGCACGATGTTGCCGTTCACGTCGCCCATGCGCACGGCCACGAAATCGTCGTCGAGGAAACTCATCGTCGCTGGCAGGTGACTGATGGTGCTGTCCGGCTCCACGCTGATGGGGTTGGGCGATGGGAAGACGTAGGATTTGGGGATGAACTTCCAGTCGAGCGAGCCAGTGATGTGGTCTTGCAGGCCAAGCGCCACTTGTTGGATGCGGGCATAGTCGAGGATGGACAGGTTCCCGTCGCTGCTCACGTCGGCTGCCACGAATTGGTAGGGGGATGTCAGCAGTTGAACCCCCAAGACGTGGCGTTTGATGAGCAATATATCAGCCCCCGTGATGGCATCGTTGCCGGGGGTGGACTTGAAGCACTTGACGGTGGTATTCGTGTTGTTGGGGATGCCGAACAGATAAGTCCCGGCTGGGCCAGTTGTTTGGTCGGCAACGACATCGCCAGTGAGCGACACCAACACGCCCGGCACGGGCTGCGGGTTGTTCCAAGTTTGAATATCGCCACCAATTTCGAGTTCGGGTTCGTCGCAAGTGATTTCCACCGAGCCATTCACTACGGTCACGTTGGCCGTTGCGGTGTCACCATTAACCAGAATTTCAAAAATCTCGTTGGTGACTACGACGGGCGATGCGGAACCGATAGCCGCCGCAGCCAGTTGAATGTCAATACTAAACAACACGGTGCCGCTGGGCAAGGTCAATGCGGTGTCTGCCCATTCCACCTCCAGCAACCCTGCGTTGAGGGTGGACATGAACGCCGCTGCCAGACTGGGATGCACGCTATTGGCGGTGATGCCGAGGAGTGTGCCCACGTTGTTGTCCGTGACGCTTAGTTCAAAATTGAACCCAACCACATCCGAGAAATTTTCGACCGTCACCGGGACGGACAGCGTTTGGCCGATGCAGCCCTCCGCGTTGCCCACGCTGAGCGTGATTCTCAAGCCCTCGTCCACCACGATGGTGTCCACCTGACGGCAGCCGTTCGATTGGTCAATCACCGTGACGGTGTAAGTCCCCGCGGCCAATCCCGTGATGGTGGGAGTAGTGGCTGTGGTGCTCCATTCGTAGGTATATTGCCCGCTGCCACCGCTGGGGGTGGCGGTGGCGGTGCCGTCGTTGGCACCCGACACGGATTCGGGTGTGGAGGTGGTCACTAGGGTGAACACCTGATTCAGGCCGGGTGTCACGTTCACGTTGACGGTGCAGGCGTTCAAATTGCCCGCCTCGTCCACAGCAGTCAAGGTCACTTCGTTGAAGCCCAAATCGCTGCAATCGAACAGGTTTTTCGAGAGGAACATGGTGTCAATGCCACAGTTGTCGGTGCTGCCGAGGTCAACATCGTTGGGCGACAAGAGGGCTTGGCCATTGGTTCCGAGCGCAATGACGATATCGTTGTTGCAAATCAAGGTCGGGATGCTGTTGTCAATCACCACCAGAATGATGGAGTCCACAGCCGTGTTGTCGCAGGCATCTTTTGCCGTGATTTGGATGTTGTATAGGCCTACCACATATTCGCCGCTCAAATCCGAGTTGCCATCACCTTGTGGGCCATTGTTGGTGATGGTAAGCAGGCTATCAGGCTGGCAATCGCTCACGAATTGCGCCACATCGAACGACCAATCGACCGAGCAGGTCAAATTGATGGGGAAACTCGCCGTGAAAAGCGTCACCGTATCTGGCATTCCCGTGAACACAGGGGCCTCATCGTCGGTCACCACCACATTTTGCGTGTGCACGGCGGAGTTGCCACAATCGTCGGTAGCTATCCAAGTGCGTTGCACGGTGTAGCTGAATTGCCCGCAGCTGCCTTGTCCGACGTTCACGGTGTCGAGTTCCAACACCACGCTCACATCGTTGGTGCAGTTGTCGAAGGCTGTCACGACGGGCGGCACCGTCAAAGTGTCGGTGCATCCGATGGTAATATCGGCGGGCAAAAGCGAGAGTGTTGGTTTTACGGTGTCCAGCACGCTCAAAATTTGCACACAAGTGGCGGAATTGTTCGCTTGGTCAATTGCCGTCCAAGTGCGTTGAATATCGTAGCAAGCATTGCCCGTGCCCGCGACTATGGCATCCGTGAAGGAGACCGTTGTCGTTGGGCAGTTGTCGTTGGCCAAGGCAAAACCTTGTGTATCGGGCGAAAGGTCGGCATTGCAGATGACCGTTCTATCGGGGGGGCAAGCCGTGATGGTTGGCACCACGTTGTCCTGCACCACGATGAATGTTTCGCATATGGCTTGGTTGCCCGCTTCGTCTTCCACATAGAGACGCACCGGATGTTGCGTCACCCCATCCGCGTCGGGGCAAGTGAAAACGATGGCAGAAGTGATGGGACCAAGCGGATTGAGACGCTGTATGGTCAAGGCCAAATCATTCTGTGCGGTGCAGTTGTCCGAGCTGCTCGCATTGATGTTGGCAGCTGTCACCGTGACAGTGCCAGAGGCTTGTAGCGACACGCTCACCCCATTGATGCAAGCCGCTATGGGGTCGGTGCCGTCCTTCACCTCTATAAATATATCGTGCGTCGTTTCATTGTCATTCCCATCTCTGACCGTGTAAATGAGCGTGTAGGTGCCTACCGCCAACACATCGAAAAACTCCGTGCCTTGGTCGCTCAGGTTGTTGGTAATGGTCAGCGAAGTCGTGTCGCAATCGTTGATGAAGGGGAAGATATTGAAACTCACGGTGTCTTTGCAGTCCAAGTTGTTCAAGTCCGTGAACACCACAAGTGTATCGGGAGCACCAATGATTTGGGGTGCCTGAGTGTCCAATATCACAATCAATTGCGTCCCCGTGGTGACATTGCCCGCATCGTCGGTAGCCGTCCAGAGGCGTTGCAGGACGTAGGAATAGTCGTTGAGAAACAACACGGTATCTTGCTGGAACGCAATTTCCACGTTGTTGTCGCAGGCATCCGCGGCCGTCACGCTGGCTGGGTTTGGAATCGGGTCGCAAGCCTCCAAAGCAAGGTCGGCGGGGATGGGCGACAGTTCGGGGGCCGTCACGTCCAGCGCAAGCACCGAGGTGGAGCATTGGGCGGTGTTCCCGCTCACATCCGTCACCGTCAGCACCACCGCCACTGGGTCGTTCAAATCCGCGCAGGTCAGCACCGCAGGGCTGATGTCCAAGTCAACAGGCCCACAATCGTCGGGGTCTGTGCTACCGTCGTCAATTTCCGCAACACTAAGGGCATAGTCGCCAGCAGGTGTCAGTTCCACTGTGAATGGCTGTTGGCAAAACGCCAACGGAGGGTTGTTATCGGGTTGAATCTGAACACTTTGCAATTGCGTCGTCGTGTTGTTCTGTGGGTCCGTGTACGACCATGTGATGGCGTAGTTGCCCGCATTGAGCACATAACGCGGCGGGCCGCCCGGCACCAAAGGAGGCAGGATTTCTACCACCGGGGCAGAAGGCGTGCCGTAAATCGTGTCGAAGTCAATCCCGTTGCAATCAAGCGCCATGGGAGCCTCCACAGTATCCAAGCCGCAAGACGTAAGGATGTCGGGCAAGAAAGGCAACACCGGAACAGGCGAGGTACCATCAAACAGCGTGACAGTGAACGTGCAGGGAACGGCGCTCAAACTATCCGCTTGGCCGTCTTGGGCCATCATCGTCACGATGAAGGTTTCGCCCGCCTGCACATTGGCCACCACATCGGAAAGTGTGGTGCCGGCAGCGGGGGTTTGCGTGATGAAGACATTGCTTGGGCAATTGTCCGTCACTTGCAAGCCGTTGATATAACTGGGCACGAGCGTCTCGTCGGTGCAGCCAGCCGTGATGGACAGGTTTTGGTCAGAAGGACAGAGGATGGTAGGGGCCTCGTTGTCAATCACCCGAACCGTGAAGGCACACACCGTGGTGTTGCCCACCTCGTCGGTCGCCGTGTAGGTAATCACCGTGTTGCCCACCGGGAAGAAGGTGGTGGGGAAAATGCCAAACACGGGTGGATTGACATAGGTGAAAGGCGATGAAGCATTGATGGCGCTTTGCACCGAGGCATCGCTAATCGTCTCCGTCACCGTATAGTTGGAGCAATCAAAGAAACTTTCCTCATTCGCGTTTGCAAACGGGCGGTACCAAGAGAAGATGTTGCCGCAGTTGCCAGTGGCATTGAGTATGACAAAAGTGCTGTCGCACACCAAATTCGTATTGCCCAAATAAGCGCCGAACGGCTCATTTATGACTGGGCCGTTCACATCTGCCACTTCCACCGTCACGGTCACTTCGCTGCTGTTGCCGCAGGGGTCTGTCACGGTGAAAGTCACCTCGGAAGTACCGATTGGGAAATCTGCCGTCGCCGCCGCGCCCGTGCCGTTGAGGTTGGGGCCAACGCCCAATGGGGCCAAGTCAATGACGTATGTGAGCGTGTAATCCGCAAAGTCGGTGGTGCAGTTGTCCGTCACGTTGGCATCCAGTATTTCCACCGTGTGTGTCACTACGCATTGCGGCACGTCGTCGTAATTGTTGGCCTCCAAATTCACGAGCGTATCAACACCCGAAATGACGGGCGCTTGCGTGTCGAGCACCGTAATCGTCTGGAAATGCGTGGTGAAATTGCCCGATTGGTCGCTGACCGTCCATGTGCGGAACACGAAGAACGAATTGGCGCACGAGCCGGGCACCTCCGAATCGGAAAAGGCGATGTCGAGCGTGGCGCCACAAGCATCGTCGCAGGCATCCGTCACATCAGCCAGCGTGATTTGGCCCAGTGTGGCAAAGTCGTTGGCATCGTAGTCGCTGCATTCCACCGTGACATCGGGCGGTGCAACCACGTCGGCATCTATGATGACGGGCGGTGTCACATCGTTTGCCGTCACCGTTTTTGTGCAAACGGCGGTATTGCCAAACACGTCGGTGGCGCGGAAGGTCACGATGTTCGCGCCTTTGTCCTGACAAGTGAATTGATATTCCGCCGCGAAACCGCTGCCATCCACATCCACGTCGAACGAGAGCGGACAGGGTGGCGCGTCGTTCAGGGTGTTGTCTTCTATGTTGAAATTCAGCGCGTAGTCAGCAGCATTCAAGACGAATTGGCAATCGGCATCCAAGTCAATATCGGGCGCCACAAAAAGATCACAGTCGGTGATGACGGGTGCGAGGGTGTCGCTGACGGTCACGACGCAAAGCGCCGAGTCGCGATTGCCACCAAAGTCTTCGATGATTAATAAATAATCGTTCGCGCCTATGTTGGTGCAATTGTATATGACTGTATCGTTTAGAATTTTAAAGACACAGTTATCCGTGCTGTTGTTGTTCAATTGCGTCGAATCAACCGACACCGTGCCGTCGGCACCCAAGAACACCTCAATATCTTTGCAAACAGCCACAGGAGGTTGAATGTCGTTCACTATGACCTCAAATGTGCAAATGCCGATATTGCCCTCGGCATCGGTCGCGGTGTAAGTAATCAATGTCGAACCAAAAAGAAATGGTTGACCCGGATTGTGAGAGTTAAAAAGGGTCAGCACGCCTGGGCAGTTGTCCATAAAAGTCGGTGGAATCCAGTCCACAAATGCTTGACATCCACCCAAATTCGCATTCACCGGTGCCGGAGTTGGGCAATCCAACGTCTGCGGCGGCATGAGGTCTTCCACCGTCACATTGAAACTGCAAGAAGTCGTGTTGCCATCGGCATCCTCAAAAATATAGGTGACTGCCGTAGCACCGATGTTGAAAACTGTCCCATCTGGAATCGGGTAAGTGCCGGAGCCTGACGTGGCGCCCGTCAAGGTGTAGCCGATGGAGACCACCCCGCAATTGTCTTTGTATTGGCCGGGGGCATCAATGATGCCATCTGCCGGAATTTCCGTCAGCAACAGGCCCGGAATATTTTCAGAAAGCGCATCGCAGGTAGTCGTATCCGTGGAAGCCACAAAATCCGTTGGGCAATTGACGATGGGCGCCAGTTCGTCCACCACGTTCACGGTGGCGGTACAAGTGGATGTATTGCCATCGCCATCACTCACCGTAAGGGTCACGATGTTGTCGCCCAAATTGGCGCAAGTCAGCGTATCGGGAGTCACCCAAATCGAGTCGAGGCCACAGTTGTCGCCGGAAGTCGCATTCACCAAATCGGGATTCACCACCACGAAGCCATTGGCGTTCAACGAAAGAGGTATCACCGTGCCAATGCAGTTGGCGACCGGGACACCTGTCTCAATCACCGTGATGGTAATCGTCACCGTGTCGCAGTTGCCAAAGCCATCGCACCAGATATAAGGAATCTCGGTGATACCCACCGGGAATTGAATCGCCACAAATTTTGTCGAAGGGTCGCACACATCCAACGCGGGAATCACATTGAGGAAATCCGGGTCGGGCACGCCATTTATGATGGCGGGGCCTTCGGTCGGTTGGAGCATGATGGCACCACACACGCTTAATTCAAAGTTATCAAAAACTGGCACCACACAATCCGTCACGCTCGGCCTTTCGATAGTCACCACCGTAGAGCAATCCCCAGAGGTCACGTTCACGTTGTAAGTATCTGGGAATGTGTAGGAAAGCACAGGAGGTGTCACATCCACCACCGTCACGGTGGCGCTGCAAGTGCTGGTATTTCCGGCGCTGTCCAAAGCGGTCAGGGTCACGCCGTTGTCGCCGATGTCGTCGCAGCTGAATTGTGTTTTGCTGACGTGGAACGGCGAAATCGTCGTGGTGGCCGCTCCAAAAAGCCCATCAAACGAATTGGCCACCAGACAGAAATTGTCGCCCTCGTTCAAGGCAACCACGACAGAACCAGACTGGAAAAACCCGCCAGCGTTATCCGACAATTGCGTGAAAGCCCCATTGACCTCAAAGCCAAAGGGGTCGAGCTCCGGAGTATCGGGGGTGAAATAGTCCCAGGTGAACGCCACCGTGGTGGTTTGTGGAATATCAATGCAAATTTTGGTGTCGCCGGCATTGCCGTCGTCGTTGGAAGTGAGCGCCACCGAAGTGGGCAACCCGGAGTCATCCGCGCTCCCGTCGCCCGTGGAGCTAAACGTCCAGTTGTTGAAAGCGTAGTAGTAGGCAAACCCCGTCACAAACAATCCTACGGGGTTGTCGCAGTTGTCGCTGCTGCCATTGTCGAGGTCCATTCCCATCACCAACGCTTTGCCTTCCGCGTCCAGATTGACGGTAATATCCTGACATTCAGCCGTTGGTGGCGTCACGTCGTTCACGGTGATTTCTACCGTGCAAGTTGCGGTCTGGCTTACCCCATCAGTAGCAGTCCAGACCACCACCGTTGTCCCGGCAGTAAATACCGCGCTATCAAGAGTTGCGGTAGCGTTGAAATTGTTGGTCAGGCTGGACAACGCACAGTTGTCGGTAGCGATGGCATCCAAGCCTGTGCCGATCACCATGAACTCACAGTTGGCATCGGCATTTTCTGTCACTACTGGAACCGGGCAAGTAATCATGGGCGGCTCTATGTCCTCCACCGTCATGTCATCGGTGGCACTACCGGAGCAGCCGCCTAAATCGTATAAATAGGTAATGGTGTGGATGCCTACACCTGCAATGGTCGCATTGAAATTGGTCCCCGTGACACCGAGACCCAGATAAGTGCCGCCGAGCGGCAATCCTCCTGTCAGCTCGACCATCGTGTCGTTCGGGCAGGCTATGTTGGTGCCGAGTGTGAGGGTCACCACAGGCCCGGCGAGGGTAATACTCACGTTGTTGAGTGGGGTCAATGTGCCGATTTCGAGCAAATCATTTTGCACCTCCATCGTCAAGGGGGTGCCAGTGATATCCACACTGGCCGCACCGCCGCCCACCACTTGGAATGTGATGGTCAGAATTGTCGTGCCATCTGCCAAGTTCTCGCCCGATGTGCCGTCGGGGTCGAGCCAAATGTAGAGCAACTCGCCATTGGCGACATTAAAGTCTCCAATCAACGGGTCGCCACCCAGCCCGCCGATTTCAAGGGCGTTGTGGCTGACATACTCCAATTTGGTTTCGTCCCAATTGATACTGTATTGCAGCGCGCCGATGCCGTCGAAGCCGCTGGAAACAGTGACGGTGATGTCCACCAAATCGCCGCAAGCAGCGTCGGTAGGCCCAGTCACCTCAAGGTCAAGCATGGGTGGCACCGCGTTCAGTCGGGGTGTCGGGACGCCGTTCGACCAAGCTACGTGTGCGGTCGTTGCAAATAGCAAGACCAGCATCGCTGCATGGGTGGTGAATTGGCCAATGAAATTAAAATTTAAGTAGGAAGAAGGGGCGGAGGCATCAAGCCACAGATTGAGTGTGCGTAGCTTTCCTTTCATGTCGTAGTGGTGCGGATAAAATTAAAAAAAATCGGTTTGACGCCTTTTACCAGAAAATCGGTTTTGGTAAAATGCTTTTAATGCGAATTGGGGACTGGGGTCTTGGAATGCGGATAGATGTTGCTTTAACGAAGTTTGTTTCCCAAACTTTCAACATAACTGTCATGGATGCCAAAACAGTCGTTTCAAGGTTCATTAACGCAAGCAACCGCCCCACCCTGCTTACCTCAAATCATGTAATTTGCATATACTGTCAAACATATTGCCAAACTTTTTTAAAACATTGGTCTGAACAGGCTAACGTGCAAGGGTTTTTTAGTAAATGTTGCTCCATTTTTCAAACAAACCATGCGATGTGAGCCGTCCGTTTATGGTCTGCATTATGGCTGGGCGACATATAGTCAACGCAAGATGGTTTTGAACACCGAAGCCCAACAGCAATTTGTTTTTCATGTGAATCAGGGGTTGAAACAGCCGCCGCCGAAAAGGCGGGGGGACTCGAATCGGCTTGTGGATTCATATTCTACCAACATCTTGCCCCGCTGGGGCATCTTGATAAAAAGGAGTGCGGCAAGCCGAGTCTAATTTTCCAAAAAACATTGAGGCCACTGAAAGATATGTTTGTCTTTCAATGACCTCAATGAATGTATCGGGTTTTTGTTAAGGATAGTTTGGTATCATCAAAAGACCCTAATGACCCCTAATGACCCCTAATGACCCTCAATTACCCCTAATGACCCTTAATGACCCTCAATTACCCTCAATTACCCTCAATTACCCGAAGCAACCATCTTGCGCGACAGTTTGCCGTAAGGCGTGATGAGTTCATAGTAGAGCAAACCAGTGGCGCTCGCATCGTTCAACTCGAACGTCACCTGATGGGTGCCAGCCGAGTAGTATGCGTTGTACGCTCGCAGCAAGCGACCCGTCACATCGAGCACGCGCAACTCAGCCTCGCACGCTTCCGGCAACACGAAGATGATGTTCGTGCGGTCGGTGAATGGGTTCGGCTGGTTTTGCAGCAATTGCATTTGTGCTTGCAGCGGGTTGTTGGTGTTCGTCGTTTCGCTTTCCGTGAACACCAGATTGACCTCACGCATTTGCAGCGCGGTATTGTAGGCCACTTCTGGGAGCACTTTTGGCGCGAGACCCAACAGGTCGCTGAGTTTCTGACCGCTTTCCAATGCGGTGAAGTGTACGCGGAACACCGCCGTGCCGTTGCTCAAATCTTTTCCTTGTACCACTGCGTAGAGTGCGCGAATCTCACCTTCCTCGACTTTGAAGAGGCCGAAGTTGGCATTCATGCTCAACGGGAGGTTGCCTGTTGTTTCGATGCGCTCGAACTTCAAGCGCGATGGGTCGAAATTCAGCGCGAACTGGTAAGCCGCAATGTCGTTGAAGTTCGACACCGCAAACTCTGCCACCACTTCCTCGCCTGCTTGCAACACGCGGTCTTGCACCGTCCAGAGTACTGGCTCGACTCCTTCGCTCGGCTTGTTGGCCGGGTCGGCGATGCCGGGGCCTGGGCCGGGGAAGCCTTGTTCGTTCACATCAGCCATTTTCACCCCGAAGAAGTCTTGGTCTATGGCATCGCCCAAGAGGCCCGTCAGCACGATGGTCTGTGGATAGGCCGGGATAGCATTGTGCAGCGGGGGCAGCGCGGGTGCCGGGAAGACAAAGTCTTCCGGGATGAATGTCCAAGAGTTCTTGGTCAGTGTATCCAGTGCCGTTTCGTTGCCGCGCAGTGCTTGGTTCACGAAGTTTGCGTCCACCACCGAGATGAGCAAGTCTTTGTTGATGTCGGCAGCCACACGGCGATACTGGTCGAGTATCACATTGGAGCCCACGATGTGTTGCAAGATAGCCGTCACGTCAGCCGCAGTTACCCCGTTGAGCGGGTTGATTTTCTTCTCAGGCTTGATGACAAAATTGCTGCCACTACCAATTGAGAAAGAGTACAGGCCGTCAGCAGCCGTCGGGCCGAAGGTCGCATTTTGGTCGCCTGTCAGGAACACCGTGCCTTGACCCACGCCTTTGATGGCATCACCTTTCCAAATCAGTTTGCCCGAGATTTCGCGGCATGGCTCCACCGTGATGGTGAAAGCGCAGGTGTTGGTCAGGCCATTTACATCGGTTACTGTCCAGACGACAGTGGTCACACCCGGCAAGAAAATGCTGCCGTTGAGCGTACTGCCAGAAGCTGGGTCGGCACCGTTGTCAGCGGTGAATTCCAAAGTTTCCACGCCGCAGTTGTCGCCTACTGCCGGGTTGTAGTCGTCGTTGTCCACTTTGAACACACAGTTCACCGGGTCAACAGGCACGATTGGCCCCACATTCGCTGGGCAGTCAATCGTCGGCTTCTCGTCGTCTGTGATGGTCACGGCGAAGGTACAAGTGCTCGTGCCACCGTTCTCGTCGGTCGCCGTGGCGGTCACGATGGTCGTCCCGACTGGGAACTGCGTGCCATCCACCAAACCGGGGAAGACTTCGACATTATCTTGGTTCGTGTACACAATGGACGGGTCTTCATCGCCGCAGTTATCCGTAGCGGTCGCAGCGAAGTTCACACGGGTGGAGCACTCGCCGGCATCAGCCGTCTTGGTGATGTTGCCCGGGCAAGTCAATGTCGGCTCTTCGTTGTCCTCAACGGTCACTTCCAAGATACAGGTAGCCGTGTTGCCGGAAGCATCCGTGGCGGTCACGGTAACTTGTGTGGTGCCGACGGGGAATTCCGAGCCGCTTGGCGGAGCATAAGTAATTGTTGGCGTGCCGCAGTTGTCGAAGGCTGTCACCGCGTCGTCCGCAAACTCCACAATGGCCGAGCACTCGCCCGGGTCGTTGTCGAAAACAAGCGGTGCGGATGGGCAGATGAGTTCTGGGTCTTCGTCGTCAATGACCGTGACAACTTGTGTGCAAGTGGCAGTGTTGCCGTTCACGTCAGTCACGGTATAAGTGACGGTGGTTTCGCCCACAGGGAATTCGGTGGGTGCATCGTTGGTCACTTCATCCACGCCGCAGTTGTCCGACGCGGTTGGTTCGCCCAGAAGCACACCCGTTGCCACACAGGCACCTGCATCTGCCAAGACCTCAACCGGGTCTGGGCACTCGATGGTTGGCAATTCGTCGTCTATGACTGTCACGGTGACAGTGCATTCGGCAGTATTGCCCGCTTCATCGGTAGCGGTGACGGTGACAATGGTCTCGCCGAGCGGATAGGGAGCTGCGGGCGAGAACGTCAGTTGAACGTCGTCGTCGCAGTTGTCAGTTGCCGAAGCGCCGATGGCTGCGGTGGAAGCCGTGCATATACCCGGGTCGGTCGAAACTTCAATCGGGTCGAGCGGGCAATCCAACGCGGGGTCTTCATCGTCGTTCACCACGATGGTGATGGTACATTCGGCACTATTGCCCGAAATATCGGAAGCAATCGCTGTCACGATGGTGGTACCCACCGGGAACACCGTGGTACCCGGCGTAACCGGGTCTTCATTTTCGTCTTGATAAACGATTGTCACTGCTTCGTCGCAGTTGTCTATGGCGGTGGCCGCAAAGTTCACCACTGCCGAGCATTCACCCGGGTCGTTCGACACCGTGATGGTAGCCGGGTCTGGGCAAGTGATTTCGGGTGCGGTTTCGTCCACTACTGTCACGACTTGTTCGCAGATGGTGGCATTGCCAAACTGGTCCTCGAATGTCCAAGTGATGGTGGTGGCACCAAGTGGCCACGGAGCATCCAAAGGCTCACCGTCGCTGCGGACACCTGTGGCGGTGATTTCACCGTCGCAGTCATCTTCAGCAACCGGAACCGCCACGTTTTCATCGCTGGTGCAATCCGGGCCTGCCACGAACTCAAGGTCTAAAATCAAATCGCAGTCAATCACCGGAGCATCTTCGTCCACCACTTTGATAAGGATTTCGCAAGTGGCGGTGTTGCCGCAGTCGTCCGTGGCCGTCACGGTCACGACGTGCTGACCCACTGGGAAAGTAGTGCCAGCCGGGTCAACCGGGTTGTTGTCTTCGTCCACATAAGTGACTTCCACATCCGTGTCGCAATTGTCGGTCGCGACGGCGGGGTCGAAAGTGACCAACGCCTCGCAGTTGACTGCCGGGAACGCATCCGGGGTCGGGCAAGTCACCTCTGGTTCGATGTCGTCTTGAATGTCTATTTCAGCGCCAGCGGCATCTACCTCAAGCGGCAGGCACAAGGACGCATTTTCGTTGGTCGCTTCGATTGGGTAAATTTCTTCGCTGAAGACGATGGAAGCAGCGCCGTTGCATGCTTTGGCTATGAACTCGATGGACAACAATTCAACGTCCGGAGGGGTAGGTATGGTGATACCGTCAAAGAGCGAGAAGAAGAAGTAGCCCAACTGTCCGTTTGCTGCATTCAAGTCATCAATGAACAAGAACCCGTCGAAGTCGTCGCCTGCGCTTGACACATACTCCAACTCATCAGGATTCCAAGAAAGGGTGTAGCTGATACCCGTGATGGCATCAAAGCCACTTTGCGCCACCACACTCACCGTCACGGTTTCGTTGCACTGTGCAGTTGCGGGCGCTTCGATGGCCAGCACCAACGGCTGTTGGTCCACCACCTCGAAGGCGGCGGTGGCGGTGTTCGAGCAAGTGCCATCGGTCACCGTGTAGGTCACGACATGAATGCCGACCCCTGCTTCGGAGGGAACAAATTCGTTGCCGACCACGCCCGGGCCGCTGAACGTGCCACCTGCGGGGGAAGCCAAAGCGGTCAGGTCAACCGAAGCGCCATCCAAGCTCAGGCAAGTGCCGGGGCCTGTGAAGGTGACAGCCGGGATGCCATTTACCTGAATGTCGAACGTGCAGTCGTCCGTGCAGCCAGCCACCGTCACCGTATAAGTAATGGTGTGGAGGCCAACACCTGCCGTAGATGCCGTGAAAATGCCACCCGATACACCCGGGCCGCTGTAAGTGCCGCCTGTAGGCAGACCACCTGCAAGCAGGAAGGGCGCTTCGTTCAAGCAAACAGCATCTACCGTCGGGCAAGTGGCCACAGGTGCTTCTATCACCGTGATGTCGAACGTACAGCTGTTCTCACAGCCATTGTCGTCTTGGTAAGTGTAAGTGAGTGTGTGCGTACCCAAACCTGCCTCCTCCGGGTCAAACTCACCCGTGTCGCTGTCCACGCCGTCGCCGCTATATGTGCCACCTGCGGGCGTGCCACCTGTCAGCAAGAATGCCGGGACATCAATGCACACATCTTGAGCAGCAGGGCAAGTCACCAATGGCAGCGCATTCACATCAATCGTGAACGAGCAAGAATTGGTGCAATCCGTGTCGTCGTCCGTGTAGGTGTAGGTGATGGTGTGGCTACCAACTCCTGCATCAGCAGGGTTGAAGTTGGTGCCCGTCACACCTGGGCCTTCGAAGGTGCCGCCGGCCGGCGATACCAAAGAGGTTAGGCCAATCGCTTCGTCATCCACGCATACATCAATCGCTTCATTCGGGCAAGTCACCACCGGAAGCGGTTTCACCGTGATGGTGAAGTCGCAGAAATTGGTGCAGCCGTTGCCGTCTGTGTAGGTGTAGGTGATGGTTTTGGCACCTGCGCCAGCCAGTGCAGCATTGAAGTTGCCAGCAACCACCCCGTCGCCGCTATAAGTGCCGCCGTCTGGGGTAGCGCCCGTCAGCGGGAAAGTTGGCTCATCAATACACACTTCAAAACCAGCTGGGCATTCAACCACAGGAAGCGGGTTCACCGTGATAAAGAAAGTGCAAGAACTTTCGCAGCCATCCTCATCAGCATAAGTGTAGGTGATGAGGTGCGAGCCGACACCTGCCAGAGCAGGGTTGAAATTGCCCCCGCTCACGCCTGTGCCACTATAAGTGCCACCCGCAGGTGTGCCGCCCGCCAAAGCAAACGGCGATGCGTTGATACACACCGAGAAGCTTTCAGGACACTCCACGACGGGCAATTCCTTCACCGTGATGGTGTATGTGCAAGTTGCGGTGCAACCAAAGCTGCCTGTCACCGTGAACGTAATAATGTTCTCGCCGAGGTTAGCGGCTGCAGGGTCGAATGTGTTGTTGTCCACACCGTCGCCCGTGTGTTCGCCACCGGCATCCAAAGCAAATGGTTCATCGTCAATGCACACCGTGATGTCTTCCGGGCAGTCCACAACAGGCAACCCAACGACTGTAATCACAAACGTGCAAGTATTGGTACACTCCGTGACCGGGTCGGTGTAGGTGTAAGTGATATCATGGTCGCCAACACCCGCCTCTGCTGGATCGAATGTGTTGTTGTCCACACCGTCGCCGCTGTAATCACCACCTGCTGGGGTGACGTACGTCAGTTCAAACGGCTCTTCATCCACGCAAACGGTGATTGGCTCAACCGGGCAATCCAGTTCGGGCAACTCGTTCACCGTGACGGTGAACTCGCAGGTGTTAGTACAACCGTTGGCATCTTCCACCGTGTAAGTGATGGTGTATTCGCCACCTTCTGTCGCGTCGAAGGTACCAGCATCGCTATCCACGCCGTCGCCGCTGAACGTGCCTTCCGGTTCACCTTGCGTCAAGGTCAGCGGCAGCTCGTCAATGCAAACGGTCACATCAGCCGGGCAGACATCAATGGCTGGCAGCGGAAGCACCTCGATTTCAAATGTGCAAGATGTCTCGCAGTCATTATCATCGCTGATGGTGTAGGTGACTTCGTAAGTGCCGGGGCCGGGAGGGTCAAAACTTCCATTATCCACATGGTCGCCGCTGAACGTGCCACCCGATGGGTCGCCGCCGCTCAATGTGTATGGCAATTCATCGAAACAAATCGTCACATCTTCCGGACATTCGTCAATGACTGGCCCATCCACTACCGTGACCGTGAATTCGCAAGTACCCGTGCAGCCGTTGGCATCCGTCACGGTATAGGTCACCGTATAGCTGCCCGCACCGCCTACTGCTCCGGGATTGAATTGATTGCCCGTCACGCCGTCGCCGCTGAACGTGCCACCTGTCGGGTCGCCCTCTTCCAAATCAACCGGGTCGCCATCCACACAAACCGTGATAGGCTCGGGGCAGGTGGGTTCGGGTGCCGCATTCACCGTGATGGTGAACGTGCAAGAAGCCGAGCAGCCATTGGCATCCGTTGCGGTATAGGTAATGACGTTGGCGCCGAGGCTGGCAGCCGCGGGGTTGAACGTATTGCCCGTCACGCCGGGACCGCTGAATGAACCGCCGCCCGGTGTGCCGTCGGTCAACGTGAATGGGTCATCGTTTTCGCAGACCTCTTCGTCATCTGGGCAAGTCGGAGGAATCGGCGCCACCACCGTGATGACAAACGTGCAAGTGTTCGAGCAGCCGTTGGCATCCGATGCCGTATAAGTAATGGTATAGTCACCCACACCCACCGATGGGTCGAACTGATTGCCTGTCACGCCAGTGCCTGTAAAGACACCGCCGCCGGGAGTGCCTCCCGTCAAATTGAGCGGAGAAGCATTCAAGCAAACTGTGACATCATCCGGGCAGGTCACTACGGGTAGTGCATTTACTGTAATATCAAAATCGCAAGAGTTGGTGCAGCCATTGCCATCCGTAAAGGTGTAAGTCACGGTGTTGGTCGTGCCTGCCCCAGCAGAGTAGCTATTGCCCGTCACGCCCGTGCCGGAGAAAGTGCCGCCTGCCGGCAAGGCACCCAAAGTAGTCAGGTCGAGCGGCAACTCATCCACGCACACCTCCTGAGCATCAGGACAATCCATCACTGGCAACGCATTCACCGTGATATTGAAATTACAGGAATTGGTGCAGCCGTTGCCATCCGTAAAGGTATAAGTCACGGTGTTGGTCGTGCCTGCACCAGCGGAGTACTCATCGCCCGTCACACCCGTGCCGGAGAAAGTGCCTCCTGCTGGCAAAGCGCCCAAAGTAGTCAGGTCGAGCGGCAACTCATCCACGCACACCGATTGGTTCGCAGGACAAGTCACTGTTGGCAGCGCAGCCACCGTGATGGTGAAAGTGCAAGCATTCGTGCAGCCATTGCCGTCCGTCACGACGTAGGTGATGATTTTGTTGCCCACGCCGCCCGCAGCAGCTGGGTTGAATGTATTGGCCGTCACACCAGCACCGCTGAATGTGCCGCCCGCAGGGCTTACGCCTGCCAATGCGGTCAAATCAATGGGAGTGCCGTTGATGCACACCGTGAGGTCAGCCGGGCAGGTTACCGCAGGCTGGGGGTTCACGGTGATGTCGAATTCACAGACATCCACACAGCCATTGCCGTCCGTGTAAGTATATGTAATGGTGTGTGTGCCAACACCCGCTGTGGATGGGCTGAATTGATTGCCTGAAGTACCCGCACCGCTATACACCCCACCCGCTGGCGTGGCTGTCAGCGTCTGCGAGCCAGCATTGATACACACCTCAAAATCATCGGGGCATGTTGCCTCGGGCAACGGATGGATGGTGATGGTGATGGGATATTCTGGGCTGACGCAAACTGTCGTGCTATTGCGCACCGTCAGGATGGCGTTGTAGGTGCCGGGGGCCGCGCCGCCGGGCACCACCACCGAAATGGGACTGGCTGGCAAGGTCGCATTGGTCACATCCACAAAGCCCTCTGCTTCCGCCGCCGCATCAAAGTTGAGGCTGTATTGGTTGGGGCTTTCAGAAGTGCCAGAATATGGAAGTTCCGCATCCGTATCACCTGCACACACCTCAAGGTCTGAGTCGGTGAGCGTGATGTCGGGGTGCGGGTTCACGGTAAACGACTCCTCACACGTCGAGGTACAACCATTCGCATCCGTCACGGTCAGGAAAACCGTCATGGTGCCGACATTGCCTGCATCCACCACAACCGATTGGTTGGTGTTGGAGCCGATAATGGTGCCGCCTGTTACCGACCATTCATAATTGGAGGAGAGAGGTGCGGTGTAAACATAGCCTTCGTCGAAGGCGCATATCAGGTCGAAGCCTGTAATGCTGCAAGCCGGTGCCGCGTTCACCGTCACCGACATGCTGCTCGTGCCCGTGCAGCCATCAGCATCCGTCACGGTCACGGTGTAGGTGCCGCCCATGGCCGGGGTCGCGTTGGCGCGGGTGGGGTTTTGCTCATCGGAGGTGTAGCCACCGGGGCCTTCCCAGTTGTATTCGTAGGGTGGAGTGCCACCTGTGGCATCAGATGCCGTGAGCAGCAGGTCTTCTCCTTCGCAGACAGGGCTGTTGGAGCCTGCTGTGGTGGTGAGGGACACACATGGGGAAGAGTTGGTCGCCACGTTCACGATGCCCGTTGCGTTGGCAAAGAAAACGTTGTTCGTGTTGGTGGCAGGAGAGGACGGGTGTCCCCATGAGCCATTCACGGTACCCGCGCCACCCAACGTCAGGGTGTTGGCGGTATGGGTCAAAGCCGCTCCAAGATTGGCGATTGACCCCGTTGTGATGGAAAAGTCGTTCGTGATATTTCGCGCCGAGTTGAGGGTGACCGCCCCGCCGGTGTTGTCGAAGGTGAGGTTGTTCACCGTGGCGGGCAGACCGTTGCCCGTGTTTTGAGCGGCGGTGCCGTTATAGACGTAGTTGGCGCCGGTGTTGAAGGTGCGGGTACCTGTCACTTGAACGTTGCCCGTAGCGCCGGAAGAAGTAATACCCGCTGTAGAGCGAATACCGAGCGTGGCACCGTTGGACAGCGTAAAAGAGCCTCCACCTGTTACCGTAGTACCCGCCGCAGCCATTTGCAGGAAAGCACCGCTGTTCACGGTGAAGTTGATGATGTTGGACACCGTGCCGCCGGAGGTGTAGGTTTGGTTACCTGAGCCGTTGAAGTTGATGGAGCCACTGCCAGTGGAAGATTCTGTGATAGTACCACCAGTTATGGAGAAGTTGCCAGCAACGTTCAAAACTCCTATTGCATTTGCACCGGACATATCATAAGTGCCGGAACTGTGGCTGAAATTGCCTCCAACGGTTATGATAGACGTTGATGTGGCGTTGGCGCGCTGGTTGAATGTGCCTCCTGTTTTGGTGAAGTTGCCGGTAACGTTGAGGGCGGCTGCACCGTTGCCTGTTTTCATATTGAGTGTGCCGCCAGATATACTAAAATCACCAGTAGTATTGATAGTAGCGGTGCCATTGTTTCCAACCATCGTAAAATTACCGGAAGTCATTGAGAAACTCCCTCCAACATCAATGGTTCTGTTAGTACCAGAGGTCGTCATGCTCAGCACACCAGTGTTCGAGTTTGAATGAGTAAGGTTGCCCAAGCAGGTTAGATTTGAACCCATTGTGACATTATTAGCCGAAGAGCGGACAAACGCCACATTCCCAAACGTCTGCCCCATGCCTCCGGGGTAGGTACCTGCCATCCCGGTGATATTGCAGTTGGAGTTGGCATTCCAAGTGGCGGTGGGGACGGTGCCGCCATTTATATTGTGAATGTATATGCCTCCATTATTGAAGGCCAAAGTACCCGTGGTTGTCACGTTGCCGCCATTGCGCGAGTAAGTGCCATTCACTACCATATTCGCACCACTTTGTATGGTCAAGTCACCTCCGGTACGGTTTAGTGTGCCATCCACCACGAGGTCATCACCTAGGCCATTAGCTATGGTCATGTTGGCAGTTTGAGTCACTGTCGCGCCCGATTCGATGACCACTTGGTCAACCGTGATAGCAGCGTTGAAGGTCACCGTATGCGGGCTGCGAATGGTAATGGCGCCGCTGGTGCTTGTGGGCGTGCCGATAGTTGTTACGCTTTGAATAGCGATGGTGTTGGCGGCCCACTCCCTGTTGGCAGAATAGTTGCCAAAAGCCCCCGGGTCTTGGCTTGTGGCCTGAAATTCTCGGCGGGCAGTAACCATTCTGGCATGAGCATTACCCGTGTTTCCTGTATAACCACTTACTTGGTTGCCAAAATCGGTCGGAGCACCTACCGCGTTTTCATCACCCACAGAATGTGCCGCTGCTATCCAGAGGGTATTGACGTTGCCAAATCCTGAAGTTAGGTTTGGAGGGTTTGCGGAATTGGAGTTGCCGGTTGCTGGACTTGCCGCTACTGGCACCCCCTGATAAGTACCCGCAGCAATACGGTAAGAGTTGTGCGCACTGCGTTCTGCACCAGCTGTGATATTGATAGTAGTGCTTTCCGTTCCGTCTGCAACTTTATACCAAGCTACACGATACCTCGAACCAGCATTATTTGTATAAAGTTGAGTCCAGCCAGATGGCGTGGTCGGTGCAGTATTTACGTCATTTGCATCAGCCCAAAAAATAAGTAATAAGTCACCACTCGCAATACCCGCAGGGAGAGAGACTGCATGAGTAGTACCAGTTGTAATGTTTTTTGAACTTGATGCAGTGCCCGCCACCTCCGGGAAGGGGCACTGCACTACCCAGTTGGTACCGTTGTATCGTTCCCAAGTGCAGCCATCGTTCCAGTCGCCTGATTGGCGGCTGCGGTAGTCGCCCGTCGTCTGCCCCCATCCTTGCACGGCGCACACCATCAAAAGTGTTGCGACGGCAGCCAGCATGGGCAGTCTTTTGGTGAAAGCATCGCGGGCTGAAGCGCAAGCGAGCGAGCAAAAATTAGTTAGGTTTAATTTGTTTCTCATAATCGTGAAGGGATGAGAGGGTGAGCAAAAAAGGAGATTTGTCATGCAGGTTATCGGTCGAGTGTACGGATAAGCCTGCCCGGCATCCGGCGGAGGGCCGGAGTCGGGCGGGTGGTCGGTTGATACAATGCTATTATGGTGTGTCGTGGAAAAACAAGGAGCGCGACGCGAGAGGGTCGCGAGGGCGCGTAATCGGAGGGAAGCGGGATGCATCATGGTTGGTATCGGTTTTGTTGCTCCGTGGCTTTTTTCACAAGGTCGGGGTGCATAAACACAGATGCGTGCTGTTCGGCCTTGCAACATCAAGGCGCACAACAGAGTCTTGTCCGTAGCGTCGGGGGGATGCGTCCGAACGCTCGTCCAAAATCGGTCAGTGAGTAAGTATCCAATGCTGAGTGAGAAAGGCGGGTCGGTGCGTATAGGTCAGCGGTTGACCGGCATCGAGGGAGGCAACTTCAACACTCATGGGATTAAACTGCCCCTTGCTGTGAGGGCTATGTGGATTAGCATAAAAACAGCGCGAAAGTAAAGCACCGCCTGAAATTTTCACCCCAGTTTGGGTTAATTTTCTTGCTGTTTGGGTGTTAAAATGGAGCGTATTGCGTGGGTAAAAAAATGTTTTCAGGTGTAAGTATTTGTCTGTGTGTGCGCTACACTGTTGATTCTCTGTTCCGACCGATGTGTTGGTTTATGTCTGCTCGGCGACTTTTTTCCGGCAGTCTGTCAGATAAACGACAAACATCGTGCCTAAAAAGAGGTAGAATGGAGATTTGCGATTTGCGATTTTCTAAATACGTTTACGAAACTTTCAAAGTTTCGCAAACGTGATTCCTTAACTCGTCGGACGAATACCTTGGAAAACCCGTAACCTTGCGGCTTGTTTTTTGCAGCGGAAGGGATTCAACCAGACAGGCATTCGCATCCGCTGCAATCGGCTGGGCTGTAAATCGTCATTCATAAATCGTAAATCGTAAATCAAAAGATTTGCAAACGCACAAGCACATCCAACTTTTTGTCAGAATTTTCGCGTCTGTTTGAGGCCGTCCAGAAACTTTCTGCTTCAAATATGTTTTGTAAGAGCGGTCTGAGGAATTGAACGGATGCTCATACCATCGGGCAGAAAATCCGTCCGCTTTGCTTGGCCGGACAAGCCCTTCAACCTCCCATTCAACTCAATTACCCCTAAATGACCCTCAATGACCTCAATGACCCTCAATGACCTCAATGACCTCAATGACCTCAATGACCCCTAAATGACCCTCAATGACCCCTAAATGACCCTCAATGACCTCAATGACCTCAATGACCCCTAAATGACCCTCAATGACCTCAATGACCCCCTAAATGACCCTCAATCACCTCAATGACCCCTAAATGACCCTCAATCACCCCCAATGGCCTCAATCACCCTCAATGACCTAAATGACCTTTTCAACAACCCTCAACTATGCGTCAGTTAAAAATTGCCCATAAAATAACGACCCGTGAGAGCCTTGCGCTCGACAAATACCTCAATGACATTGGTAAAATCCCGATGCTCACCCCCGAGGAAGAGGTCAAATTGGCGCAACGCATCCGCGAAGGCGACCAAGAAGCATTGGACGCCATGACACGGGCCAACCTGCGCTTCGTTGTGTCGGTGGCCAAACAATATCAAAATCAAGGGCTTAGCCTGTCGGACCTCATCAATGAGGGCAACGTCGGCCTCATCAAGGCGGCACGGCGGTTCGACGAGACGAAGGGGTTCAAATTCATCTCCTATGCGGTGTGGTGGATTCGCCAAAGCATCCTGCAAGCCATCGTGGAGAATAGCCGCATCGTGCGGATGCCACTCAACAAGGTAGGTTCGTACAACAAGGTGAACGAGGCCTACATTTCCTTTATCCAAGAATTTGAGCGCGAACCTTCCGAAGAAGAATTGGCCGAGCTGCTCGGCATGACCGAAAAGGAAGTGCAAACGATGGTGCGCAGCGGCATCCGCCACGTCTCGCTCGACGCGCCCCTGCCCGGTGCAGAGGAGGGCGACGCGACCATGCTCGACGTGATGATGCTCTCCGATGCCGAAGAGCCTGACCTCGAACTAATGGCCGAATCGCTCCGCGACGAGGTGTCGCAAGGCCTCCACATCCTATCGCCCCGCGAAATGGAGGTCATCGCCTCCTACTATGGCCTCAGGGGTCAAAAACCGCTTACCCTCGAAGAAATCGCCGAACTATATGGCCTCACCCGCGAGCGGGTCCGCCAAATCAAGGAACGCGCCATCCGCCGCCTGCGCAAGTCGTACAACCGTGATGTACTGAAGTCTTATTTGGGTTGAAGGGTATGCCAGCCCCAGCGGGGTGGCATGTCGGTAGAAACAACCTTTTCTTAGCATCCCGCTAGCAACACCTTATTAGCCCTCGTCCACTCCGTTTGGCCGCCCTCCCCATTCAACTCAATGAACCCTAAATGACCCTTAATGACCCTTAATGACCCTAAATGCCCCTAAATGACCCTAAATGACCCTCAATGACCCTTAATGACCCTTAATGACCCTTAATGACCCTTATAGCCCCGTGCATATTTAAAGGAACGAGACGGATGATTTAGTGAAAAAAGAGCGGATGAGTTCGGGGTCATCAGCGATTTCGTGAAGTGCATATTCTACGGCAGTTTGCAAATCGTCCAAATTGAGAAAAATCCGGTTTTTGAGTTTGTGGCACTTGAGGTAATCCCAAAGTAATTCTATGGCATTTAGTTGTGGGCAATAAGGTGGTAGTGCTTCGAGGTGTATTATACCGGGGTTGTGTTGCAAAAAATCTTTTACCGGCTGACCCTTATGAATTGAAGCACCATCCCATACGACCAGCATTTTGGTGTTCGTCAGTTCTTCGGTGCTCAACCAAGTGAAAAACTCCTCAAAATCTTCAGCCTTGAAAGGGAGGCGTTGGATTTGCCAGCACAAATCACCCCGGGTTGAAATCATGCCGAACAGATTCAGATGCTCGCGGCTTTTGAATTCTTGAAGCACCGGAGTCTGGCCCTTGGGGGCCCAAGTTTTGGCGCAAAAGGGCAGCAAGCAAACCCCACACTCATCGGCATGAAACAATACGCGGTTTTCCGCTTCACTTTTTTTTAATGCGACCTATGTCCTCTGCATACCACTTCTGCACCCGCTCTTCCGAACGCTGGCGAGCCTGTTTGGAAGGCCGTTGCAGCGACCATCCGACCTTTTTCAGCAACCGCCCCACATGGGATGGGTCATACTTTACCCCAAAAAGTCGCTCAATCACAACACCAACGCGACCCCGCGTCCATATTTCCCCTTCAAATCCCTGCGCTGTACAACCCTTGTTCAATTCTTCCACCAGGCGCCGCAGGTCTTCGGTTCCTAATTTGCTCTGGGTTCCGCCTGGCGGAAGGCTCTTGTACCAAGCAGGATTGTCTGCATCGTATCGCGCAAGCCATCGTGACAACGTTGATTTGGGTATCCCCAAACTGGACATGATGTCTTGGCGGTTCTTACCTGAACGGAACATCTCTACCGCTCGCAGGCGCATCCCTTCATACGAAACTGAACTCAAACGTTTTTTCATGCTCAAAATGAAGCAAAGATACGCCCTTTGTTCCTTTAAAAATGCACGGGGCTATAATGACCCTCAATGACCCTTAATGACCCTCAATGACCCTTAATGACCCTCAATGACCCTTAATGACCCTAAATGACCCTCTAAATGACCCTCTAAATGACCATTCAACCCACACCCAACCTCACCCAGTGCATCATTCCTTCATTTCCATCGTCAACGTCATACAATCCACCCGCCAGATACATGAGCTATCCGTGTGGCTTGTGGGGCTACACGCCGAATTGAAGGCACATTTTTCGGATTATGAGTTTGTGTTGGTCAACAACCACTGCGACCAGTCGGCGATAGACGCAGCAATCACCCCCCTGGCTGAAGACCTGCGCAAGCATATCTTCCTGCTCAACCTGAGCGCCCCGGTGAGCCGCGACAATGCGCTGCTGGCGGGCCTCGACCGCGCCAACGGCGACTACACGGTGATTTTTGAATTCGATTTCTCCGCCAAACCCCAGTTAGTCACCCAACTCTGGGAAGAGAGCCAGCGCGGGGCCGACATCGTGTATTTGCGTGCCCGCGAAAGGCGCTTGCCCTGGGCCAGTCGTGTGCTGTACAGGGTGTTTTACTACATCATGCAGCGGTATTCGGGGCTTCGGCTCGACCCACGCGCGCATCACACGCGCATCATCAGTCGTCGGGCGCTCAATTCGCTCCTTCGGCTCCGCGAAAACAGCCACTATCTCAAGGCCAACTACGCGCTGGTGGGCTACAATATCAACCACTTGCCGGTGGACGAACCGCTGTTGCCCAGCCCGGAAGCGACGCTAAGCGAGCAGTTTCGCAGTTCTTTGGTGGCCATCTCCTCGTTCACCAGTTTTTTGCGCACCCTGCTCTTGTGGATTTTCCTGCTGTCGGTCGTCGTGGCAGGAATAGCCATTTTTAATGCGGTAAAAGTGAAACTAACCAATGTGGATATTTTTGGCGAGCACGTCACGAGCAGCCTGACAGGCTGGGCATCGCTAGTGGTATTGATGTCGGTCTTCTTCGCCATCACCTGCCTCAATCTCTACGTCATGTCCATTTATCTGTCCAATATCTACAACGAAATCAAAAACCGACCGCTCTACATCATCGAATCGGTGAAGCGGTATTGAGGGGTATTTAGAGTCATTGGGGGGCATTGAGGGTAATACTGCCATTGTTGGTGTCCTTGCTATAGTCAACGCAAATCAGCCCCGTCCGCTTCACTTGACCGGGCAAGACCCTGAGTACAGGGTATGACAAGGTGGTTTTGAACAAACGGTGCTCGCAATCCTTTGGAAATCACACAAATCAATCAAGGAAATCCTTGTCTTGCCAACGGGCAGATTCAAATCCTCTTTAATCTGGGTATAACAAGAAGCGGCAGAGCAAAGACGCGAACAAAAAAACTTGACAATCCATTGCCCCCCTCCTACCTTTGTGGCGGCTTTGGCCGTTTGTTTCATTTTTTTAAATTTTTTTCAGTAATGTTCAAAGGAACCGTCAAGTTCTTCAACGAGTCCAAAGGTTTTGGTTTTATCGTTGACAATGCCTCCGGGCAAGAAGTTTTTGTCCACGCGACCGGGTTGGTTGACAAAATCCGGGAAGGGGACACGGTCACGTTCGAGACCAAACAAGGCAAAAAAGGCATGAATGCAGTGAATGTCCAAATCGCGTAAGCGAAGCAGACATTGGATTGATAGGAAATGTCAAAACTCCGGCGGAAATGACCGTCGGGGTTTTTTTGTGCCTCCATCGCCGTACTTTTGGGCAAAAAGAAATTTCGATGTCGAGAACCCTCCCAATATGCTGCTGGCTCGTTGCAATAGCCGCCACCTTATCGGCCCAACCCGCGCTCGAAAAACAATTGCAAACGCAGCTCATCCTCGCCGCCGACGGCGACACCATCGCGCTACCCGCTGGCAATATCATCCTCTCCAACACGCTCTCGCTCGATGCCAAAAAAGACATCACCATTCGTGGAGCAGGGCAAGACAAGACCACTTTATCGTTCAAAAACCAACAACAAGGTGCCGAAGGCATCAAGGTAACAAATGCACAAAACATTGTGCTGGAACACTTTACCATAGAAGATTCAAAAGGCGACCTTATCAAAACCCAAGCGGTGAACGGCCTCGTCTTCCGCGACATCACCGCCCGCTGGAATGGCAAACCCAAAAAGACCAACGGCGCTTATGCGCTCTACCCCGTGCAGTGCCAAAACGTCCGCATCGAACGCTGCACGGCCATCGGCGCCTCCGATGCGGGCATTTATGTAGGCCAGTCGGACAGTGTGTGGGTGACGAGGTGTTATGCAAAAAACAACGTGGCGGGCATCGAAATCGAGAACACCACCAACGCATGGGTGTATGAGAACATCGCAGCCTACAATACGGGCGGTGTGTTGGTGTTCGACCTGCCCGATTTGCCCAAAAAACGCGGCGGCCACGTCAAGGTCTGGAAAAACAAAATCATCCAGAACAACCACAAAAACTTCGCGCCCAAAGGCAACATCGTGGGCCAAGTGCCACCCGGCACGGGCGTGATGATTCTCGCCACCAACGACGTGGAGGTGCACGACAACTTTATCATGGACAACAAGACCGCCTCCACCGCCATCGTGAGTTATTTCATCACGGAACTGCCCATCAAGGACAAAGAATACAACCCCTACCCCTCCAATATCCACATCCACGACAACGTGTATTCGGAAGGCAAGCGGACACCCACGCGCAAAAACAAAATGGGGACGCTGTTCTGGTTGAAATTTGGCCGCCGGGTGCCACACATCATCTACGACGGCATCCAAAATCCCGGCTGGCTCGCAGCAGACGGCTCCCTACAACCCGGCTACCGCATCTGCATCCGCAACAACGAAAACGGCACCTTCGCCAATATCCGCGCCCACAAAATCGGCCTGTTCAAAAGCGACATCAGCAGAGACTCAAAACCTTACGACTGTGAACTTAATTCGTTGTCAGACAAACACTAAAACATTCTTGGCCATCTTGACCGCCACGTTCGTCCTGTCTGCTTTGCGATGGGAGGGAAATGGTTTTCCCGCAAAAATGAAATTGTCGGAATACCCATTTTTCACCGGCGCGCTCGCCGCGCTCTCGCCCGCGCCGAACGTGTTCCCCTACGAGGTGAACGCGCCGCTCTTCTCGGACTATGCCGAAAAAGCCCGCTTCATCTACCTGCCCGAAGGAACTGCGATGAACTACCGCGACAGCGCGGCGTTTGATTTCCCCGTCGGGGCGGTCATTATCAAAAACTTCTATTACCCCCACGATTTTTCAAAACCCGAAAAAGGGCGCCGCATACTCGAAACGCGGCTTTTGGTAAAGGAGGAAAAAGACTGGAAAGCACTCGAATATGTGTGGAACACCGAACAAACCGATGCCCTGCTCGAAGTGACCGGGGCGACATTCCCCGTGAGTTGGCTCGACGCAAATGGCAAGAAACAAAGCATCCAATATGTGGCACCCAACCTCAACCAATGCAAAGGCTGCCACTCCTACGATGGCCAGTTCGTCCCGCTCGGCATCACCGCCCGCCAACTCAACCGCGTGGAAGGTGCCGAAAACCAGTTGCTTGCTTGGCAAAAAGCCGGAAAACTTTCTTTGCCCGACCACTTCAACCCCAATGCCGCCCCCCGCCTCACCGACTACCGACTCAAGCCACAAACAACGAACAACAACCAACAATCCGCCGCCCGCGCCTACCTCGATGCCAACTGCGGCCACTGCCACAACCCACACGGCCCAGCCAGCACGAGCGGTATGTTTCTCGATATTTTTGAAAACAACCCGGAGCGACTTGGCGTGAACAAACCACCCGTGGCAGCAGGTCGCGGAAGCGGCAAGGCGCGATTCGGCATCGTGCCCGGCAAACCCGCCGAAAGCATCCTCGTCTATCGCATGGAAAGCAACGACCCCGGCATCCGAATGCCTGAACTGGGGCGACAACTCGCTCACAAAGAAGGACTTGAACTCGTGAAGGCTTGGATAAAAGAAATGAAATAGGCTACCATGAAAAACACACTCGCTTTGTGCTGTTGGCTACTGTTGAGCATGGGCAATGCCCCCTTGTACGCTCAAGTCGAACACTTCTCGAAGGTGTGGTTTGCGGGGGGCAATGTCTGCCCCGACGAGCCGTGGGAACTTGTGTTCCACGATGACTTCGACGGTGACTCGCTCGACCGCGACAAGTGGATGACTTGGTATCCCTACGGCGACGGCGGCTCCGACCAGTGTTCGTTTTGCCGCACCCACGGCGAAGAAGGGCAGGTCTATCGCGATGAAAACGCGGTGGTCGAGGATGGGCTGCTGAAACTCATCGTGAAAAAGGAACCGGACAGTTGGTATGGCTTGCAGCGCAACTACACTTCCGGCATGGTACACTCCCGGCAAGCATTCACCGACTATGCGCGTTACGAGATTCGCTGCAAACTGCCCGAAGGCGACGGTTTTTGGCCCGCCTTCTGGGTGTTTGGTTGGAGCGTGGAAATTGATATTTTTGAATTTGGCACCGGAAAACCTAATCGCATTCACACAGGCTTTTTCAAATATCTGGGGGGCGACGAGCGCATCCACACCTCGCACACCTTCCAAGGCCCCGACTTTTCCAAAGATTTCCACCTCATCGCACTCGACTATGAGCCTTTTTTCATGCACGTCGAGGTAGATAGCGTGCGGGTCTATTCGTTTCCGCGCTACTACACGCTGAGCGGCTTGCCCGTCGCCGCTTGCGACATAGCTCCCGGCCCTTATCTGCAAGACCCCGCGTATCCTCGATTTGGCGACCCGGTGCAAGTGATTGCAAACGTGGCAGTTGGAGCCAAAAACACACCCTTCACCGGCCCACCGCCGCCCGAAACCAAGATGCCCAATCAGATGGAGATTGACTACATCAAAGTCTATCAACGCGCCAAACCCGGCCAACGCCCCCAACCCATCAAACGCCTGCTGCCCTACCCCAATCCCACCGGAGGTGACATCCGGGTGCGCTTGGAAAACTTCGACGTGCCGACGCTCACCGACGAGGGCGCTTTGATTGATATCCTCGATTTTCATTATCGCGTGAAGCGCAACCAGCCCGTGGAAGGCGAGGTCACGCGCCTTTCAACCGACCATCTTTCACCCGGTTTATACTTTTTGCGCCTTATCACAAAGGGTGAGGCATATTTGGTTAAATTTTTAAAAATCAAGTAAAAACTTAGGTGGAGGGTGGAGGGTAGAGGGTAGAGGGTAGAGGGTGGAAGGTAGAGGGTGGAAGGTAGAGGGTGGAAGGTAGAGGGTGGAGGGTGGAGGGTGGAGGGTAGAGGGTGGAGGGTGGAGGGTGGAGGGTAGAGGGTGGAGGGTAGAGGGTGGAGGGTGGAGGGTAGAGGGTGGAAGGTAGAGGGTAGAGGGCGGAAGGTAGAGGGTGGAAGGTAGAGGGTGGAAGGTAGAGGGTAGAGGGTGGAGGGTGGAAGGTAGAGGGTAGAGGGTAGAGGGTGGAAGGTAGAGGGTGGAAGGTAGAGGGTGGAAGGTAGAAGGCTGATTCCATCCCCATTGAAACAGCATGCGCCCCAAAAGCAAGTCTCTCAGCCCTCAGCCTTCTACCCTCAACCCTCTACCTAAGTTTTTACAAAATCAAGTAATTCTCGTGAAACAAACGACCCTCCAATGTCGCGGCCAACTGCTCGACCTTTCGCGCCCCGTCGTCATGGGCATCCTGAACGTCACGCCCGATTCGTTTTTCGACGGGGGAAAATTCGCAGGAGTGGACGCGGCTTTGCGGCAGGCTGAAAAAATGCTTTCCGAGGGGGCAGCCATTCTCGACGTGGGCGGCGCATCGTCGAGACCTGGCGCAGCGGAAGTGTCTGAAAAAGAGGAACTTGAAAGAGTAGTGCCAGTGGTTGAGGCCATTCAGCGGCATTTTCCGAAAACCATCGTTTCGGCAGATACATGGCGGGCAGGCGTGGCGCAAGCGGCGGTGGCGGCAGGCGCTTCCATCGTGAATGACATTTCGGGCGGACAGTTCGACGAACAAATGTTTGAAACCGTCGCTCGTTTGGAAGTACCCTACATTTTGATGCACATACAAGGCACCCCCGCCACCATGCAACAAGCCCCGCACTACGACGATGTGACACTCGAAGTGCTGGATTATTTTATTCAAAAAATAGCGCGATTGCGAGCCATGGGCGTGAAGGACATTGTGCTCGACCCCGGCTTTGGCTTTGGCAAAACGGTGGAGCACAATTATCAATTGCTGAAGCATCTGCATGTTTTTGGCAACACGACGGGCCTACCCGTGCTGGCTGGTATTTCGCGCAAGTCCATGATTTGCAAGGTATTGAAAGTCATCCCCGAACACGCGCTGAATGGCACAACCGCCCTCCATGTTGTTGCCTTGCAACAAGGTGCCAACATCTTGCGGGCACACGACGTGAAAGAAGCCATGGAGGTGGTGCGTCTATGGGAGCAGTTGGAGCAAACTGGTGGGTGACCATAATTACCATTCATCAGTCTCTTCCACATCGGTTTCTTCCCCCGGCTTTTTCGGTGCCACTATCGGCGTCAGCATGGGCAGCCCAACCCACTTTTTTTCCTCCGGGCTGATGGCTCCTATGCGCAAAAACCCGCCCGAAGCCTTCGCCGTCTCGTGTGCCAACCCCACGAAGCCTTTATAGAGGTCTGCAGCCAATTCAATGTCTAATTTTGCCAAGATAGGATTGAGGCGTGCCAATCGTTTCTCGATTTCCCGGTTGCGGACCTCCGCGTCAGTTGGCAAATGGGTGATTTCGCTCTGCACCCGCGCCCAAAAACCTTCCACGACCACGCGATAGAACTCATTCAGTTCCAGTGGATTGTTGTAGGTGCGCGAACGCAACAGCCGCTCCGACCATGTGCGTTCCTCGCCGTCGAGATGCCCGTCGGCCATGCCGACGAGGACGGTGATGAGTGCGGGCGCTTCCACCAGCGCGTCTATTTCTTCTCTTTGAAGATGATTGAAACCTTGGATAATGGTCCACATGAGAGGAGTGCAGCCTGATATTTTGAAAATAGACTTTTTGCGGTGGCAAAATTATCCCAAAGCAGCAAGACCAACGCTTTGTGGAAAGAAAAAAAAGCGGGGTTGCTTGCCCCACCCTAATTTTACCCCCCACCTTAGTTGCCCCCTACTCGCGCTGACCCTGCGAGCACAACGACTATCCTCATGGCACGAACGAAAAAAGACGGAACCACCACCACAGGCACCCCCACCACGCCCCTCATGCAGCAATATGTGCAGGTGAAAACCAAATATCCCGATGCCATTTTGCTGTTTCGCGTAGGCGACTTTTACGAGACTTTCGGCGAGGATGCGGTGAAGGCCAGCCGCGCCCTCGGCATCACGCTCACCAGCCGCAACAACGGTGGCTCCGACATCGAACTGGCGGGATTCCCCTATCACGCGATGGATATGTACCTGCCGCGCCTCGTGCGGGCGGGCTATCGCGTGGCGATATGTGAGCAAATGGAAAAACCCGTGCCGGGCAGAGTGGTGCGCCGCTCCGTGACAGAAGTGGTGACACCCGGCGTCACCACCGATGATGCCTTGCTCGACCACAACGCCAACAACTTCCTGGCGACCTTGACGTGGGGGCCACACGAGCAATTCGGCGCGGCATTTCTCGATATTTCCACTGGCGAATTTTTCGTGAGTGAAGGCGACGCAGCGAGCATGGACAAACTGCTGCAAAGTTTCAAACCCGCCGAAATCGTGTTGCCCAAAAGCCGCATGAAAGAATTTATGGCGCAGTACGGCGACAAGTTCTACACCAACACCCTCGAAGACTGGATTTTCACCCGCGACTTTGCCCGCGAAAAATTGCTCCAACATTTCCAGACCCAAAGTCTCAAAGGCTTCGGCGTGGATGAACTCGACCTCGGCCAAACGGCAGCCGGCGCAGCCCTGCACTACCTCGCCGCCATGGAAAACACTCGGCTGGCGCACATCACCTCCCTCAGCCGCCTGCAAACTGAACGGTACGTCTGGCTCGACCGATTTACCATACGCAACCTCGAGCTCGTGAGCAGCAACCACGAGCAAGGCACCTCACTCCTCCAAGTGCTGGACAAAACCGTGTCGCCGATGGGCGCAAGGCTCTTGAAAAAATGGGTGTTGCTGCCGCTCACCAGTCTCGTGCAAATTCAGGAGCGGCACGACGTAGTGTCTTTTTTTGTTGAAAATCAGGACTTTGCCAACGAAATAGAGCCGCACATTCGGCACATCGGCGATTTGGAGCGACTGATGAGCAAAACGGCAGTGGGCAAAATCAATCCCCGCGAGGCGATGCAGTTGAGGCGGGCATTGCTCGCCATCGAGCATCTGAAAACGCAACTTTTGCTGACCAACCATCAAGCCTTGCGAAAATTAGGCGAAGGCCTGAACCCCTGCCTGACCCTGCGCGAACGCATCGAAAAAGACATAGCGCCCGACCCGCCCGCCGACATTCGCAAAGGCGGCGCGATGGCCGATGGCTGTAGCGCCGAATTGGACGACTTGCGCCACGTCGTGCGCAACAGCCGCGAGTTGTTGCTCGAAATCCAACAACGCGAAATCGAGCGCACGGGCATCCCCAGTTTGAAAATCGCGTTCAACAACGTGTTCGGCTACTACATCGAGGTCACCTCCAAATGGAAAGACCAAGTGCCGCCCGAATGGACGCGCAAGCAGACCATCGCCAACGGCGAACGCTACATCACGGAAGAGCTCAAAATCTTGGAGGCCAAAATCTTGGGCGCGGAGGAAAAAATTCTGGAACTCGAAGAACGGCTCTTCCGCGCCCTCGTGGAAGAAATCGGACAGTACATCCAGCCCATTCAGCACAACGCGCACCTCATCGCACGGCTCGACTGCCTCCTCTCCTTCGCCAAAGTCGCCACCAAAAACAACTACATCCGCCCCGAACTCGACGACAGCACCGTGCTCGACATCCGCGAAGGCCGCCACCCCGTCATCGAGACGCAACTGCCCATCGGGGAAACCTACGTCCCCAACGACGTGTATCTCGACAACGAAACAGTGCAAATCATCCTCATCACCGGCCCCAACATGTCGGGCAAATCCGCCCTGCTCCGCCAAACGGCGCTCATCGTCCTGCTGGCGCAAATGGGCAGTTTCGTGCCAGCCCAAAGCGCCCGCATCGGCTTGGTGGACAAGGTGTTCACCCGCGTCGGCGCGAGCGACAACATCAGCGGCGGCGAGAGCACATTCATGGTCGAGATGAACGAAACGGCGCTCATCATGAACAACATCAGCGACCGCTCGCTCATCCTGCTCGACGAAATCGGGCGCGGCACCTCAACCTACGACGGCATCAGCATCGCGTGGAGCCTCGCCGAATACCTCCACGACAACGAGCGCGCCCGGCCCAAAACACTCTTCGCCACCCATTACCACGAACTCAACGAACTCGCCGAAACCCACGAGCGCACCCACAACTTTCATGTCAGCACCAAGGAAGTCGGCCAAAAGGTCATTTTCTTGCGCAAACTCGTACCCGGCGGCTCCAACCACTCGTTCGGCATCCACGTCGCGCGTATGGCAGGTATGCCACAGACGATTGTGGAGCGAGCGAACGAGATTTTGAAAACGTTGGAGGACAAACAAATAGAAAGTAACGCCAACCTTCCGGTTGGCGAATCCGCTACAGAAAGCAGCCTCCCAAAGCAAAAAGCAGAATCCCAAGCCGAAATGCGCAAAAAAGTCAAAAACATCCAACCGACCCTCCAACTCCACATCTTCGACGTGGACGACTACACGATGAAAATCAAAGAAGAACTGCTCGCGCTAGACCTGAACACGATGACCCCGATGGACGCGCTTTGGAAGTTGAACGAGTTGGTGAAGATTGCGGCGAAGAAGTAACGCCAACTTTCAGTTGGCGACCAACTGAAAGTTGGCGTTACTGTGGTGCCCGATTCGCCACAATTCTCGGCGTTGGTAGCACAAAACGCCATTCCTGAATACTGCGCCACAGCCATCAGCACCTGCATCGGTTTTCAGATTAGCATACCGAGTTTGTACTTCACGCAGTGGTTTTTCCAAAACATCTCAGAGCGATATAGTTTCATCGGATTGGCAACAGGCGGCATACTTGGCTTAACGTGCATTTGGCGAACTGTTTGGAAAAAATAAAGTGAAAAAAGTCGAACAACGCTTGGTGTGCATTTTGCGAAAACTACTTTTGCTTCGTTCTTTTTTTGCCAAACAACTTTCTCCATGCAACGACGCGAAGCATTAAAAAAAGCCGCCCTCATCATCGGCAGCATCACCATCGCCCCAGAACTCATCGCCAAGGCAATGGCCGACCCCTACCCCACCCTGTCGCGACAACCCGCCGACCGTCTCGTGCTGTTGGCAGAAATGGCCGATACCATCCTGCCCGATACCGACACGCCCGGGGCAAAAGCCGCCAAAGTCCATGAATACATTGCGGTCATCGTGGAAAATTGTTTTCCGCCCGACCGCCGCCCTGCCTTCTGGAGCGGTCTGGAAGCGACCGAAAAACGATGCATCGCCCAGCATAGCAGGTCGTTCGCGGACTGCTCCGCCGCCGAACGCATGGCATTTTTCCAAATGCTGGAAGCCGAGCAAAAAAACGGGGACTCTTTCTGGCGACAACTCAAAGGGCTGACAATCAGCGGCTATTTTACCTCAGAAATCGGCGCAACGCAGGCGCTGAACTACGACCCCATCCCCGGCGGCTGGATTCCCGATATGCTCATCAATGAAAATACAAAGGCTTGGACACCGGTGTTTTAAAGGGTAGAGGGTGGAGGGTGGAGGGTGGAGGGTAGAGGGTAGAGGGTGGAGGGTAGAGGTGACTTGTCCTAAAATAGGTTTACACAAAAAGTAAACTAAAAACAGGACAAAGATGAAAAAAGCAAACCATTACTCGGATCAATTCAAAAAGCGGGTAGTAAACGAGGTTTTGTCAGGCGAAGAGAGCCTGGAGTACTATCGTCGGAAATACCGGATAGGCGGAAGTATGACGATATCCAGGTGGATTGATAAATTTGCGACGGAAGAACTCGTACCCATGTCAACAAAAAGAAAAGACAGCGAAGAAGTGGCCGAACTAAAGGCCGAGTTGGCCCTATTGCGACGGGAGTTGGCGGATGAGCGCCTTCGCAGAGAGGCTTATCAATTGATGGTCAAGATAGCGGAGGAGGAGTTTGACATCCCGATCGAAAAAAAGTTTGGTGTCAAACAGCCCAAAAAATGAAGGACCTGCATCCACAAGTACCGCTGGGGCACTTGTGCGGGTTGTTTGACAAGAGTCGCCAAGCCTTTTACCAAAGGCAACAGGTCATATATGAACGGGCGCTGGAGGAGCACCTTGTCCTGAGCGAGGTTCGCAGCATCCGCAAACGGCAACCTCGGATAGGCTGTAGGAAACTCGTGGTGAAGTTGGAAGAAAGAGGGATCGAGATAGGCCGCGATGCGCTTTTTGACATGCTTCGGGACAACGGGCTGCTGGTAAGGCGGCGCCGGAACGGGACAAGAACCACCAACAGCAGCCATTGGCTGCGGAAATACCCCAACCTGATCCGGCACTTTGAGGCCATGCGCCCCAACCGGCTTTGGGTAAGCGACATCACGTATTTGGAGACCGAGGAAGGCTATCTGTACCTGTTTTTGATAACAGATGCGTGCTCCAAAAAGATACTGGGCTTTGCACTTGCGGACAATCTGGATGCGGACAATGCAGTAGAGGCACTGAAAATGGCCCTCAAAACGATGAAAGAGGACTGCTCCGGCTTGATCCATCACTCGGACCGCGGCGTGCAGTATTGTTCTGACAAGTATGTGAAACTGCTGAACAAGCACAACATCCTGATCAGCATGACGGAAAACGGGGACCCGCTGGAGAACGCCATCGCAGAGCGTGTCAACGGGATTCTGAAGGATGAGTGGCTATATGACATGGGCAAAATGGACAAGTCCACCATGCGCAAGATCATTCCACAAATCGTCCACATTTACAACGACGAACGCCCGCACCTGAGCATCGATATGTTGACCCCAAACGTAGCGCACAGCATGAGCGAAAAACTGAAAAAACGTTGGAAAAACTACTACCGGACTTCCGATCAGACAGAGAAATCCAGATTGGGGTTTTCCACAAACTAACATTTGTAAACTTTTTTTAGGACGGGTCAGAGGGGTAGAGGGTGGAGGGTAGAGGGTGGAGGGTAGAGGGTGGAGGGTAGAGGGTGGAGGGTAGAGGGTGGAGGGTAGAAGGTGGAGGGTAGAAGGTGGAGGGTAGAGGGGGGCACGAATTTTAAATGAGAGGGTTCAGAAAAGCGTGCCAAACCATCCTAGGTGTTTTCTTTTTACACAATAAATGCCATGTTTAAAGGAATGTAAGTTATTGAAAATCAAAACTCAGTATCCTTTGTGTCTCTGTGTTTTCTTATTGTCACCATCAGGATGACACAGTTTTGTGAATACTGTCTTTTAATTTACTTTTTTCACTTTTTAAATAACGTTCTGGATATGGGCAAATTCAAAGAACTTCGCGTTTGGCAGGATGCCGTGTCGCTGGCTGAAAAAATCTATGCCATTACCAACACGACTTTATTCTCGAAAGATTATGGGCTGAAAGACCAAATAAGGCGGGCTACGGTTTCTATCTCATCAAACCTCGCAGAAGGAGATGAACGGGGTTCTAATAGACAGTCCGTTCATTTTTTCAACATCGCCAAAGGCTCTGCCGCTGAGGTCATCACCCAACTACACATTGCTAATCGTGTTGGTTATCTGGAAAAGGAAGTCTTCGAAGCCCTTGAACAAGAAACAGACTTACTACGAGCTGCTATTAAAAATTTGATAAAAGCCCGAGGCGGCGACAATCCCCTTAATCAACTCGGCTGGTTTTTCCTCAAAATCCTCAAACCCTTCTAACCAAACCTCCACCCTCTACCTTCTACCCTCCACCTTCTACCTTCCACCCTCTACCCTCCACCCTCTACCTTCACTATGAAAAAACGAAAATACGACGCTATCGTGGTTGGCTCCGGCATCTCCGGCGGCTGGGCCGCCAAGGAACTCTGCGAAAAAGGCCTGCGTACCCTCGTGCTCGAACGCGGCCGGCCGCTCGAACACATCAGCGGCTACACGACCGCCCTGACCGACCCGTGGGAGTTCCCGCACCGCAATCGGGTGCCGTACGAGGATGTGAAAAAGGACTACCCCATTCAGTCCGTCTGCTACGCCTTCAACGAAGGCACCAAACACCTGTGGGCCAAAGACTCCGAGCATCCCTACACGCAGGCGAAGCCTTTTGAATGGATAAAAGGCTACCATGTCGGCGGCAAATCGCTCATGTGGGCGCGGCAGACGTACCGTTGGGCGGATTTTGACTTTGAAAGCAATTTGCTGGACGGCCACGGGGTGGACTGGCCGATTCGGTACGAGGACATCGCGCCGTGGTACAGCTATGTGGAGCGTTTCGCTGGCATCAATGGCAACCGCGACGGGCTGCGCCAGATTCCCGACGGCGAGTTCCTGCCGCCCATCGAGATGACTATTGTGGAAAAACACCTGCGCGACGCGATTCAGCGAAACTTTCCCGGACGCACGCTCGTGCATGGGCGCAGCGCCAATCTTACCCAAAGCATCCATGGGCGCACTCCCTGTCAGTTCCGACACCTATGCCATCGAGGATGCCCTTATGGGGCCTATTTCAGCAGCAATGGGGTGACGCTCCCTGCGGCAGCAAAGACCGGGAAAATGACGCTGCGGCCATTCAGCATCGTGGAGTCCGTTATTTTTGATGAAAAGAAAAACCGCGCGACGGGGGTGCGCGTGATAGATGCCAACACCAAAGAAGTCATTGAATATCAGGCAAAAATCATTTTCCTCAACGCTGGCACACTGCCCACCACCCAGATTTTGCTCAACAGCGTGAGCGCCCGTTTCCCCGAGGGGATGGGCAACGACTCTGGCACGCTCGGCCACTACTTGATGGACCACTGCTACCGCGCCCGCGTGTCGGGAGAGTACGAGGGCTACCTCGACCACTACCACAAAGGGCGGCGACCTGTGGGATTCTATGTGCCTCGTTTCCGTAATTTTGCCAACGACAAACAAACGGCATTTACACGCGGCTATGCCTTCGGCGGTAGCGTGGAGCGCGGGCCTGCGTTCTATGGCGGCGCGGGGCAAGACGGCTTTGGCGCGGATTTCAAAACGGCAATGACAAAGCCTGGCCTCTGGGGCGGCGGCCTATTCGGCATGGGCGAGTGCCTGCCTCATTTCGACAACAAAGTGACGCTCAATCGGGACTTGCGCGATGCTTGGGGTCTGCCGACACTCGATATTGACTGCCAATGGCGAGAAAATGAAGAGGCGATGGTGAAGGATATGCTGGCGACAGGGCAGGAAATGCTCGAAGCGGCTGGTTTCAAAAACATTCGCGCCGACGACTCGCACGAACCACCCGGGCGCGGCATCCACGAAATGGGCACCGCTCGCATGGGCCGCGACCCCAAAACCTCCATGCTCAACGCAAACAACCAACTCCATGCCGTGCCCAATGTGTTCGTCACCGATGGCTCGTGTATGACCTCGGGCGCAGCACAGAACCCCTCCATTACCTATATGGCGCTGACGGCGAGAGCAGCGGATTTTGCGGTGAAAGAGATGAAGAAACGAAACTTGTGAAGAAGCAGTCTCGCAGGGAGTCATACCTTGATTCGTTGGGATGTGCACAGTGACCGTGATTGCTCCAGCGATTCTCGCTTTGTCGGGTTCTGAGGTGTCATCCCGTAAGAATGGAGGGGTGACATCTCAAAAACAGGCCGAGATGTCACCTTTTGCGTTCCTCAAAAGATGACATCTCTTACAAACCGAGAATAGATGTGATTGCTCTCCCTGATTTTGAATGAATCAGGACTTCGATACTTGACGACGCGAAGTATAACCATGCCCAAAATTTGGCGGCGCGACACATACTGTTAATCACGCAACCCCGCCCCCCCCGAAGTTGCTCCAATACTTTCTCAAACATAACGATGGATGCCCATGACCGTTGCCTTCTTTTCCACCCAATCCTACGACCGCGCCTACTTCGAACGGTTCAATGCCAGTGCTGGCCACCGCTTGCTTTTTTTGGAAACACCGCTCAACGAGCAAACCGCGACATTGGTCGCCGGATGCGAAGCGGTCTGCATTTTTGTCAATGACCAATGCAATGCAGAAGTGATTAAAATCCTGAAAGAGAAAGGAATACGACTGATTGCCTTGCGTTGTGCGGGTTTCAACAACGTGGATATAGCCGCCGCAAAAGCGCATGGCATCCCGGTGGTGCGTGTGCCTGCCTATTCGCCCCATGCGGTGGCAGAGCACACGGTCGCGCTCATCCTCACGCTCAACCGCAAGACGCACAAAGCCTACAACCGAGTGCGTGAGGGCAATTTTTCGCTCGACAGGCTGACGGGTTTCGACTTGTACGGAAAGACGGTAGGTGTGGTCGGCACCGGGAAAATAGGCTCCGTCTTCGCCCAAATCATGCTTGGTTTTGGTTGTCGCGTGTTGGCTTTCGATGTGCAAGAAAACGCTGCGCTCGTCGGTGAGGGCGTTCGCTATGTCGCGCTCGATGAATTGCTTGCTGCCGCCGACATTGTATCGCTCCACTGCCCGCTCAACGAGCACACACGCCACCTTATCAATGCCGGCTCGTTGAAAAAGATGAAACACGGCGCCATGCTCATCAACACCGGGCGCGGCGCGTTGATTGATACCAAAGCAGTGGTGGCCGCGCTAAAATCGGGACGCTTGGGGCACCTTGGCCTTGATGTGTACGAGCAGGAAGAACACCTGTTTTTTCAGGACCATTCGGAGACCATCATTCAAGACGAGCTCATCCTGCGTTTGATGTCGTTCCCCAATGTGCTCATCACGGCGCATCAGGCGTTTTTCACCGACGAGGCGCTGTCTGAAATTGCCACCGTGACTTTGCAAAACATCACGGACTTTGAAAAAGAGCGGCCTTTGGCAAATGAAGTAGGGATGTGAGCAATCCCAAACCCATTTTGATATTGTTTGATATACGTTATCTATGCACCTCGAATATTCTTTGAACTTTTGCGTCTGATATTTCCAAATCAAGTTTTTGTATGAAAAAAACACTCGCGTTCCTCCCCCTCTTGTTGCTGCTCATAGCCTTCAAACCCGCCGAGCGCCCCGCCACCCCACCAGAAATTCCCGCTGACGTTCAGGTGCTTTTGGACAAACACGGCTGCGCCGCTTGCCACTCCATGACCCGCAAACTCGTCGGCCCGCTTTGGACGGACATTGCCGCCAAAAAATATTCCGCCAAGCGCATCGCCCAATTAGTCGCCAAGCCCGAACCTTCCAACTGGCCGGGTTATGTGCCAATGGCCGCCCAAAAAGTGCCAAAGGCTGACATGGACAAAATCGCCAACTGGCTCGCCAATCTGAAGCCTTGAGACACAAAAATGGCCCGTGCGCGCGCGCACGGGCCATAGTCATAGTTCGTATCGTTTTGTCGGATACGCCGATTGATACGGCAAAGCATTGTTAAGTCACAAAAAATTCAGTTGGTGCCGCACGGCTGAACTGAACAGCAAATAGACTTTTCGCTTGTCCGACACTCGAAAGCGCTCCTGTGCCACTCGTTGCGCAGGGGCACTTTTAATTTTGGCAAACAACTGTGTATAGTACTTGTATGCCAGATAGACCCCAAACCGCGCCCCGCGTGGCAGCTTGCGAATACCTTCCAAGGCAGCATCGAAGTCGGCTTTGATGTCTGCTTCGATGCGCTTTTTTTCCTCGTTGGTGAAACGCTGAAAGTCCACGCCGGGGAAATAAACCCGACCGCGCTCGTCGAAATCGCTTTTGATGTCGCGCAAGAAATTGATTTTCTGAAAAGCTGCGCCCAAGCGGCGAGCGGGTTCTTTCAAACTCTGATATTGTGCCTCATTGCCTTCACAAAACACCCTCAGGCACATCAAGCCCACCACCTCTGCCGAACCATAGATATATTCGTCGTAGCCTTCCGAATCGTAGGTTGCATTGGTGAGGTCCATTTCCATGCTGCGCAAAAATGCGTCAATCAGTTCGGCTTCAATGCCATACTGATGCACCACTTGCTGAAACGAATGTAGCACAGGGTTGAGGCTGATGCGCTCCTCGATGGCTCGCCAAGTGTCGTCGCGGAAACGCCTCAACAACGCCTCCTTAGGATAGTCGTGAAAGGTGTCCACGATTTCGTCGGCAAAGCGCACAAAACCATAAATGCCGTAAATGGGCGACCGGAATCGCGGGTGAAACAGTCGAATCCCCATCGAAAACGAGGTGGAATACCTTCGGGTAATCAGGCTGCTGCACTCAAAGCAAGTGTTGTGATAAAGTTGGAGATGGTTCATGCAAAGGAAAGGTTTGTGGTTTGAGGGTTTGAAGGTTTGAGGGTTTGAGGGTTTGAAGGTTTGAGGGTTTGAGGGTTTCTGGTTTGAGGGTTTGAGGGTTTCTGGTTTGAGGGTTTGAGGGTTTCTGGTTTGAGGGTTTGAGGGTTTCTGGTTTGAGGGTTTGAGGGTTTCTGGTTTGAGGGTTTGAGGGTTTCTGGTTTGAAGGTTTGAGGGTTTCTGGTTTGAAGGTTTGAGGGTTTCTGGTTTGAAGACTTGTCCGGTCGAGCGGAGCGGACGGTTTTTTTGGGGATGTAAGGGGTCAGAGGAATCTTTTGGCAATTTCTTTCGCCACCACTTGACCGCTGATGAGCGAGGGCGGCACTCCCGGTCCCGGCACGGTCAGTTGGCCCGTGTAAAAGAGATTTTTGACTCGTTTGCTTTTCATTTTTGGTTTTAAAAAAGCGGTTTGGAGCAAAGTGTTGGCCAAGCCATAAGCGTTTCCCTTGAAAGCGTGATAGTCGTTTACGAAGTCGGAATGTGCGTAGGAGCGTTTGTAAACCACATGAGCGCGGATGTTTTGCCCCGTCAATCGTTCCAATCGCTCCATTGTGAGGTGATAATACCGCTCGCGGATTTCGGGCGTGTCGTTCAGCCCCGGCGCTACGGGGACGAGCAAAAACAAGTTCTCACACCCTGCTGGCGCGACCGAGGGGTCGGTTTGGGAAGGGGCGCTGACGTAAAAAAGCGGCTTGGAGGGCCATTGAGGGCTTTCGTAAATCTCTTTGGCGTGTTGGCCGAAATCCTCGTCGAAGAAAAGATTGTGGTGTTCCAAATTGCCGAGGCGCCTGTTCACCCCAATGTAATAGAGCAAACACGAAGGCGCGAGCGTGCGCTTTTCCCAATACTGTTCGGAATAATTGCGCGCATGAGGAGCGAGCAACTGAGTGTCTATGTGGTGATAATCAGCGCCCCCCACTATCACATCCGCTTGATATTCGCGGCCTTGTTTGGTGCTGACCCGCGTGGCATGGCCGTTCGGGACGTAGATATGCGACACTTCTTGCCCCAACTCGAATGTCACGCCCAGCTCGCGTGCCAGCGATACCATGCCTTCCACGATTTTGAACATCCCGCCGAGCGGATACCAAGTACCGAGCGCCATATCGGCATAGTTCATCAAACTGTAGAGCGCGGGCGTTTTTTGTGGCGTGGCTCCCAGAAAAAGCACCGGGAATTCGAGCAGCTGAATGAGTTTTTCGTTGCGAAACAAACTCCGAACGTGTTTCGAGAGTGAGGTAAACATCTGCAACCGAAACAAACTGGACGCGATGCGCCAATCCGCAAACTCCATGATAGAATCGCTGGGCTTGTGCACAAATTCCGTCATCCCCACCCGATACTTATATGCCGCCTCTTTCAGGAATTTGCGCAAACTGGCCGGGCTACCCGGCTCGAGCCGCTCGAACATGGCCTCCAACTCGTCCATAGAGGCTGGCACATCGAGGCGCTCATTTTCACCGAACCAAACCGAGTATGATGGATTGAGCCTTTTCAATTCGTAATAGTCCGAGACCTTCTTGCCAAAGCGGGCAAAAAATTGCTCAAACACATCGGGCATCCAATACCACGACGGCCCCATGTCGAACACAAAACCCTCCGCTTCATATTGGCGCGCACGACCGCCCGGCACCTCGTTTTTTTCCAAAACGGTGACATCAAAACCCTCGGCGGCCAAATTGCACGCAGCCGACAACCCTGAAAAACCAGAACCGATGACTATTACTTTTTTCGACATGGACTTTTTTTACGTGACCAATATTACAAGCCGCTCAAACACGAACAAAGCCATTTTGTTTAAACAAAAAACACACGGAGGCTCAAAAGTTAAACAACTTGCGCTTCGTAAAACAAAATATACGGGCATAGGCGGCTTATCGGTTCGGTAAAGTTCGCACAATCGTCCCCCTAAACGCTAAAAATCTTTGCGGGGCGTTTTTCATCGAAATCATACTTTCGCCCATTCTATCGAGCAAAATGGACATTTATACCCGCAAATCATATTGGAAGTGGTACTTGGCCGCAGGCGGTGTGCTCATTATCATCATTTCGCTTTTTTATACCCGATTCCTGGCCGACCAGCTCATCGAGCGAGAGAAACAGCAGGCCGAACAATTTGCCGAGGCCATGCGTATGTTGACCAAAACCCGAACGGACACGCTCGCCAACTATGAAGACCTCACCCTGCATCTCAAAATCATAGAGCAAAACACCACCATCCCCATTGTCATGCTCAATGAAAAAGGCGAAATCGAGGCATATCGCAACATTGACGAACGCAACTTGGACACCATGGAAATAGAGGAGGTGCGAAAGGCGCTCGACCGGATGACAAAACAAGACACAGGGAGAATCGAAATCCATTTGCCACCCGACATCCACAAAACGCTGATTTACACCCACTCTCGCCTGCTGTGGTGGCTGGAGCTGTACCCCGTCGTACAATTGCTGCTCATAGCAGCCTTCATTGCGCTGGGCTATATCGGCTTCAGCACGGCACGTCGGGCCGAGCAAAATCAGGTGTGGCTCGGCATGGCCAAAGAGACCGCCCATCAGTTGGGCACACCCATCACGGCCATTCTCGGTTGGATAGAGACACTCAAAGCCGTCAACGAAGAGCGCCCCGACAACCAAGAAATGCTCGACGAGCTGCGCAACGACGTGACCCGCCTTGAACTGGTGGCAGACCGCTTTTCAAAAATTGGTGCCGCCCCCGATTTGACCCCCACCAATGTGTTTGAGCAGTTGGAGAAAAACCGCGACTATATGCAGCGACGCGCCCCGCGAAGGGTCGAGTTCGATTTTCCGACACCATCGGAACATTCGCCAATCATGGTCGGCATCAATGCGCCCTTGTTCGATTGGGTCGTCGAAAACTTGCTCCGCAACGCGATTGACGCATTAGAAGGCGGGGTGGGAAAAATAACGGCCCATGTCTATGAAGAGGGCAAATATGTCTGCTTGGACATCACCGACAATGGCAAAGGCATTCCGCCCAGCAAATTCGGAACCGTCTTCAAGCCCGGCTATTCCACCAAAACACGCGGCTGGGGACTTGGCCTTTCCCTCTCCAAGCGAATAGTGGAGGAATACCATAGGGGAAAAATCTTCGTGAAACAATCTGAAATCGGGAAAGGAACAACCTTCACCGTGAAATTGCCGAAGGCGAAATGAACCCCATGCAGAGTTTAAAAAGCTTCAACACCTCGCGCCGCCAAGTTTTGGGCATGGCCACAAACGCAATCTGCACAAAACCCAGCAGAGCAATCATTAGCATCTGACAAATCATAGCGAATCACGGTATAACATTCTGAAAATGAACTTAAATCTACGCGCTACCCTTGAGAACACCTACGATGCCATTGTCATCGGCTCCGGCATCAGCGGTGGTTGGGCTGCCAAAGAATTGACGGAAAAAGGCTTAAAGACCCTCGTGCTTGAGCGTGGTCGCATGGTGGAACATGTCACCGACTACCCCACCGCCAACCTCAACCCCTGGGAAATGAAATATCGCGGCAGCGTAACCCCCGCCGACCGTCGCGAATCCCCCACCCAAAGCAAGGTGTACAACTACGGGGAAGCCAGCAAACACTTTTTTGTGCGCGACGTGGACAACCCCTACAATCAAATCAAGCCCTTCGATTGGATTCGCGGATACCACGTCGGCGGACGCTCCATCCTTTGGGGCAAACAGACCTATCGCTGGAGCGACCTCGACTTTGAAGCCAATGCCAAAGACGGATACGGGGTGGATTGGCCCATTCGTTATGCCGACCTCGCGCCCTGGTACAGTCATGTGGAAAAATTCGCGGGCATCAGCGGCTCCACAGAAAATATCCCCGTGCTGCCCGACAGCGAATTCCTCCCCCCGATGGAGATGAACGTGCTGGAAAAACATGTGGCCAAGCGCATCGAGGAACACTACAAAGGAGCACGCCGCATGATTATCGGTCGAGTGGCACATCTGACAGTGCCTCACAATGGGCGCGGGTCGTGTCAGTTTCGCAACCGCTGCGAGCGTGGCTGCCCCTTTGGAGCCTATTTTAGCAGCAACTCGGCTACCCTCCCTGCCGCAAAGGCCACTGGCAACCTGACGATTCGCCCCTTTTCCAATGTTCATTCCATTATTTATGACGAACAAAAAGGACGCGCCGTCGGCGTAAAAATCGTGGACACCGAGACCATGCAGACCTACGACTATTTTGCCAAAATCATCTTTTGCAACGCTTCCACCCTCGGCACGGCAGCCATTCTGCTCCACTCGACCTCGCGCCGCTTCCCCAATGGCCTCGGCAACGATAGCGAACAACTCGGCCACAACCTCATGGACCACCACTACGGCGTGGGCGCTTATGGCGACACTGACGATTTTCAGGAATTTTACTATTTCGGCAGAAGACCCAACGGCACCTACATCCCCCGCTTCCGCAATGTGAACGATGCCGACAAACGCGACTACCTGCGCGGATTCGGCTATCAGGGTGGCGCAAGCCGTGGCCGCGCATCCATAGACGAGGGCATCGGCGCGGACTTCAAACAGGCGCTCACCCAAGCAGGCAAATGGGGCTTCGGCGTGGGCGCTTGGGGCGAACACCTTCCCTACTATGAAAACAAGGTGACGCTCAATCACGACAAAAAAGACAAATGGGGACTGCCGACGCTCGATATTGATTGCGAGTTCAAGGAGAATGAACGCAAAATGCGCGTGGACATGGCCAACGATGCCGCCGAGATGCTCGAAGCCGCCGGCCTGAAAAACGTCAACACCTACGACTCCAACCCAGCCCCCGGCTTCTGTATCCACGAGATGGGCACGGCTCGCATGGGGCGCGACCCCAAGACTTCGGTGCTCAACGGCTGGAATCAAATCCATGCTTGCCCCAACGTGTTTGTCACCGACGGCGCTTGCATGACTTCCAACGGGGTGGTAAATCCCTCGCTCACCTACATGGCACTCACGGCACGAGCAGCAAATTGGGCAGTAGAGGAGTTGAAAAAGGGGAACTTGTAGGCCGCTTGCGGTAAACTCGGGTAGAAGGTAAAAGGTGGAGAGTGGAGGGCGCGGACTCAGGTTTTTCGTGAGCGTGTTCAAAAAAAGGTGCCACCCCTTTTGGGGATGGCACCTTGGCTTCATACCTGTCAGCGCGATGTTCGCGCCTTGTCACTTTTTCAACACCTCTGCCACCAAATCCGCCGCTTCTTGGAACTCCACCGCGCCCATTACTTTCAGGCCGGATTCGTCAATGATTTTTTTGGCAATGTCGGCGTTGGTGCCTTGTAGTCGGACAATGACCGGCACGGGGATATCGCCGATTTTTTTGTAAGCATCCACCACGCCCTGTGCCACGCGGTCGCAGCGCACAATGCCGCCGAAAATGTTGATGAGAATGGCCTTCACGTTCGGGTCTTTGAGGATGAAACGCATGGCGTTTTCCACCCGCTCCGCGTCTGCGGTGCCGCCCACATCGAGAAAGTTGGCAGGTTCGCCGCCGTAAAGCTTTATCAAGTCCATGGTAGCCATGGCAAGTCCGGCACCATTCACCATGCAGCCCACGTTGCCGTCGAGTTTGACGTAGTTGAGGTCATATTCCTGCGCCTCCACATCGGCGGGGTCTTCCTCGTCCTTGTCGCGCATGGCTTCGAGGTCTTTGTGGCGGAAAAGCGCGTTGTCGTCGAGCGTTACCTTGGCATCTACTGCGATGATGCGGTCGTCGGAGGTTTTCAGACAAGGGTTTATTTCAAACAAACTGGCATCGGAGCCAACAAAAGCCGCGTAGAGTTTTTGCACAAAATCCACCATTTCCTTGAAAGCTTGTCCACTTAGCCCGAGGTTGAAAGCGACTTTTTGCGCTTGGAATGGGCGCAAGCCCAACAGGGGGTCAACTGGCTCAAAGAATACGCGGTCGGGTGTTTCTTCCGCCACTTTTTCGATATCCATGCCGCCATCGGGAGAGTACATGATGACGTTGCCGCCGCGCCCGCGGTCAGTGAGAATGCTGATGTAAAATTCTTTGTGTTCGCTGGGGCCAGGATAAAACACATCTTGCGCGACCAGCACCTTGCGCACCAATTTGCCTTCGGCAGAGGTCTGCGGGGTGACGAGGCGCATCCCGAGCATATTTCCTGCGATTTCGCCCGCTTGCTCAGGGCTTTTGGCAAGTTTGACGCCGCCGCCCTTGCCACGCCCACCTGCGTGCACTTGGGCTTTGACCACGCACCAATCGGAGTTGTGGAGTTCTTTCAATTTTTTGGCAGCTTCCACGGCCTCTGCCGCGTTGTATGCGACGATGCCTTCTTGAATTTTTACGCCGAAGGACTTGAGCAGTTCTTTTCCCTGATATTCGTGCAGATTCATGTTTGAAAATGGTAAGTAGCGAGTGGTGAAAATGAGTAGCGGCCAAAAGTAAGGCGATTTCGCAACTGACAGGTTTTGCGGGCATATTTTTCAGAACAACTAACGGCGCGGGCTGAAAAGTTAAATTCTTGGATTTCGAGACTTTCCCGAATATTTTTTTCCCGAAATCGCTAACTGTGGCAAAACTGTGGAACAGAATTTGACGTTTGCCAATTTTCAAAAAAATGTGTTTTGTCATGCACGCTAAGTTGAATATCGACCGCCACTTTCTATTTCTGCACGGCTCCAAACTCACCGTCTTCGCCGAGCGCGTTCTCCGCGACACACACCAAAATCCATATCTGCCCAAACCACAAACATTGTGGGAAAACCTCCGCGACGCATCCATCGAGCTGCGCGACGTGCTCGACGACCCCGAACTCAAGCGCAAGGAACGCACCGATGCTATCCGCGAAAAAGAAGCGATGGTGCTCGTGGCGCTCACTCGCCTTGCCGACCATGTGGAGTATGCCGCCGCTTGCAAGTCCGATGTGTTCACCACAGGGTTCCGTGCTCAGACGGAACATCGCAAGCCCGTGGAAACAGTGCGTCGCAAGCGTATGTCAGTAAAATTGGCACAGTTGGAAGCAGTTTGATTGACATGGATTGGCTCTTGTTTCGCCTTTGACAGCCTGCCCGTCGGCTGGCAGGCTGTCAAAAAACAATTCTCCCAAAAACCTTTAGTCAGAATGGCATGAAACGGAGGGTTTCGTATGCGGGTAGGTTGGCAGGGCCATTGTCTCACGCAAATTCAAAAACCCGCTTCCCCTTTCACCCCACTTATTTTATCGCCACTCCCTCATCGTCAATCAACTTGCCGTGCTGGATGCGAATGATGCGTGCGGGGAAATTTTGCAGAATGCGGTAGTCGTGTGTGGCGCAGAACACGGCGGTGTGGTTTTGCCGGGCGAGATTGCGCATCAACACCAGCACGTCGTCGCTGGTCTCGGGGTCGAGGTTGCCCGTAGGCTCGTCGGCGATGAGCAGCGCGGGTTTGTTGAGCAAGGCACGAGCGATGACCACGCGCTGTTGCTCGCCGCCGGAAAGTTCGTAAGGCATGGCATATCGTTTGGCTGGCAACCCTGTTCCTTCCAACACCTCCGTCACACGTTGATTCATCAGCCCCGCATCGGTCCATCCCGTGGCGCGCAACACGAAGAGCAGGTTCTCTTCCACGTTCCTATCCGTCAGCAAGTTGAAGTCCTGAAAGACGATGCCGAGTTTGCGGCGCAGCAGGTGCATATTGTTGCGATGGAGGCTCCGCAAGTCATAGCCAGCGACTTCGCCAAATCCTTTCGTCAGAGGCAGCGCCCCATAGAGCGTCTTGAGCAAGCTGGTTTTTCCGCTCCCTGTTTTGCCGATAAGATAGGTGAATTCTCCCTCTCCGATGGTGAGATTGATGTTTTCCAGCACGACGTTGCCATCTTGTTGGCGAATGTCGGCATTGGATAGTTTGACAATGTGGGACATGATGATGATTATTTGTCGCGGTGTGCGAGTGTTGTTTTCGAGGCGCGAAAGTGCGGATTTTAAAATTCTCGGCGGCCATGTGTTTTGAAAAATAACGCGCTCGATGGGCAGCAGATACCGCTTAAAGTTGAATCTTGCATTCAATTTCCACTTTGTTTCATCTGCAACGGCCATGAACACAACATTCCCCCTCGCCTGTTTGGTTTTTATTTTGAAAATCGGAACAGCAAACGCACAAACACCGAAAGACGCCACCGTTCCACTGACAGCTACTGTCAGCACAAACCCTGCCAACATTACCCTGAATTGGGAAAACCCCACCGCCTCCACGTTGCTCATTCAGCGCCGCACCAAAGGACAGGCGGGCAACCAATGGGTGCAGCTGCTCAGCGCGACCAACAGCACTCAAAACACTTTGTCGGACAACAACGTGGCAACGGGCCAAACCTATGAGTACCGGATAGCACGCATCACAAACATTACCGCGCACGGCTACGCCCACGTCGCCGTGGAAGCGCCTGTGGCAGACCATCGCGGCACGCTCTTGCTTCTGGTGGATGCCGACCTCGCAGTGCCGCTGGCTGCTGAACTGGAACGCCTGCGCGACGACCTTTCGGGCGATGGCTGGCGCATAAAAGAACACCTCGTGGATGGCACTGCCACGGTGCAATCGGTGAAAAACCTCATCGTGGCCGACTTCAACGCAAATCCCGCCGAGGTGAGAGCGGTATTGCTGTTGGGCAAAATACCCGTGCCTTATTCGGGCAATACCGCCTGGGACGGCCACTCCGACCACTCCGGCGCTTGGCCCGCCGATGCCTACTACGCCGACGTGGATGGCACATGGACCGACATCGCGGTGAACAACAGCTCGCCCACACGCGCAGCCAACAAAAATGTGCCCAGCGATGGCAAATTCGACCAGAGCATCATTCCCTCGGCGGTGGAACTGGAAGTAGGTCGGGTGGATTTTCGGCGCTTGACCATGGGGACTTTCGGCGCTTCCACCACTGACTTGCTCCGACGGTATTTGAATAAAAACCACGACTGGCGCACAGGAGCCTACACGGTGGAACAAAAAGCATTGGTGGACGACAATTTTGGCTATTTCAGCGGCGAAGCATTCGCTGCCAACGGGTTCAGAAATGCTTATCCATTGGTGGGGGCGGCCAATGTGTCAAGTGCGGATTTCTTTGACGACACGCATCCGCAAAGCTATTTGATGGGCTACGGCACTGGCCCCGGCACATACACTAGCGCGGGAGGCGTGGGCAATAGCGGAAACTTTGCCAACGACACGGTGAACATCGTCTTCTCCAACATCTTTGGGAGCTATCACGGCGACTGGGACTACGAAACCAACCCGCTCATGCCTGCGGCACTGGCCTCGCGGGGCGGCATTCTCACTTGCGCATGGGCGGGTCGGCCTCACCATTTCTATCAGGCGCTGGCTTCGGGCGAGACGATGGGCTATTGCATGAAGGAAACGCAAAACGCGCAGTTCAACAACGCTTATTTCAACACTTTTGGCAGGAGTGGCGCCCATGTCGCGCTACTCGGCGACCCCACCGTGCGGGCACACATTGTGGCTCCTCCCTCAAACGTGAGCGCCGTCGCCGCCTGCGGCAAGGTATCGTTGGAGTGGAAGCCCTCGCCCGACGACGGCGTGGTGGGCTACCACATCTATCGCTCTAAGGAAAAACACGGAGCCTACACGCGCCTTACAACAGAGGCCATCGCCGCCACGACATTCACGGACGATAACCCCTCGACGGATACGCTGCACTATCAGGTTCGAGCCATCAAATCGCAAACCTCACCGGGCGGTGGCGTTTATTGGAACAATAGCACAGGGGGCAGGGCATCCGTCTTCTCGCCTTCATATACGCCGCCAACCGTGAGCATTGTTAGTGAAACAAATACCTTGAATTGCGCCACACCAGAAATAACCCTGACGGCTTTTAGCGACTCAACCGGTGCAGCGTTTCAATGGTCAGGCCCCAACAATTTTGCCGCGAGCGGCCAGAGTGTCGCGATCGACACGACGGGCATTTACACGGTGGCCGCTACTTTTCCCGATGGCTGTGTTCAATTCGATGAGGTCTCCATTTTGGGCGATTACAGTATCCCGACGATTCCATCCTTGCCCGACCTCGTTATTGATTGCAACAACCTATGCGTTGCGCTTCATCTTCCCGATTTTCCCGAAATCGAATATTATTTGGACAGTGTGCTGCTGCCCGGCACATCCCCATTTAGCCTCTGTGCGGCAGGCTCCTACACTTTACTCGCCCAATCAACGCTCAATGGCTGCTCCGCGAGCCAACCGCTCGAAATTTTTGCCGACACCATTTCGCCGTTCATCAACATTGAAGGGATTGGCCTCATCACTTGCAGTTCGCCAACTATTGCCTTGATGGCCACCTCGTCCGTGCCCGGCACGCTCTACACTTGGTCGGGGCCCGGCGCTTTTCATTCCAACGCTTCCAACGTGGAAATCACCATACCCGGCACTTATTTCCTGACGGCGGTCAATCCAGACAACGGATGCACCACCACCACTTCCATTGAGATAGAAGGCGACGGAACGCTGCCCGACATAACCGCCGCTGGTGGCTCTATCACCTGCAACAACCCAACCGTGCAACTTGCCGGCAACTCTTCCACACCCGGAAGCACGTTCCTGTGGACAGGGCCGGGCGGCTTCACCTCCACGCTGGAAGACCCAAGCACGACGGTGCCGGGAACATACCTGCTGACAGTGTCTTCGCCCAACGGGTGCAGCGTGCAAGCGGCGGCGATGGTCACTATTGACACAATTGGCCCGCTGGTCATTTTGGAGCCTTACGGACAATTAGACTGCGAACACCCCTGCGTGACGGCTTTCTTTTACCAACTTTTTCCTGAATTGACGTTTGACTCGGTCGTGGTGTGCGAGGCGGGCAACTACACTTACATCGCCACCGGGCCAAATGGCTGCACCACCACATTCCCCTTCGAGGTGACACAAGCGCCCACCGACGGCATTGTTTCCATCACCAGCACACCTGAATCCGCACCCGGCGCGAACGACGGCGCCATCCAATTGAGCATCGCGGGGGGCAACCCGCCCTTCACTTTTCTTTGGAGCAATGGCGCGACTTCTCAGCACCTATTGAACATCCCCGGCGGCTCCTACACCGTCATCATTACCGACGCGGGGCAATGCACTTACACCGCTTCCATCACGGTGGGAACCCTCGTCAGCACGCTCGAAACGCTCGTTTTCCAGCAGTTCGCGCTCTCGCCCAACCCAACGAACGGACGTGCCTTGTTGCTGATTCAACTGCATCGGCCTGCACTCGTGCGGGTGACGGTGAGCGATGCGGCAGGACGCTTGCTTTGGGCAGTACCTGAAGCGACCGCCAGCACGCTGAGCCTTCCGATTGATTTGAGCGCCCATGCCCCCGGCGCCTATTACATATTGGTCGTGATAGACCATCAAGTTTTCGCGCGGAAAATGGTAGTGGCGCGGTGACATGGCTCACCACCGCCGCCGTTTGCCGCCCCTCACTCTGGCGTAGTCGTAAAAATCAATGATGCAGCCGCGCATATAACTGCCTTTGGAGGAGGCTTTCATCAGCTCTTCGTATTTCTCTTTCGGCACGTCGTAGTAGCGGTAGGTGAGACCGGAATTGATAAAGCGCACTTCCAGCACTTGTTCTTTCTCATCGTAGCCAACAAGGTCTATCATGGAGGAATCTACTTCGGTGTAGGTCATTGCGATGCGTATGTTCTTTTTTGAATTGCTCAGCGGTGTGGCCTTTCTCGTCCCAATCCTTGTCGGCGGAGGTTGCTTCATCGCCGTTGTTGGCATCCCCGCCAACGACACCTCGCGCGGGGGGGGCTGGCGAAAAGTGTGTTCTTTTGCTGGGCTTCGAGCTCCGCCGCTTGTTGTTGGCGAGGATGCCGGACGCCAACAACGGCAAAAATGTTGATGTCTTGTAAACATGATAGATGTGGCCAGTAGGGTTCGCTTGACCGCCGATTGAAAGTCGGCGGTTACAAGATGGTAGATGTTTTGAGTACGTTGGTCTTGCCTTGCCGTTGTTGGCATCCCCGCCAACGACACCTCGCGCGGGAGGCCCGGCGAAAAGTGAGTTCTTTTGCTGGGCTTCGAGCTCCGCCGCTTGTTGTTGGCGAGGACGCCAACAACGGCCCCCCTGCTACCTCCCGCGACTTGCTCCGCACTGCCACTTCGCTTCGCCGTCGGTCGTCCCTCCCTCCTTGCTCGCTCCGTTGCAGGGCGTCGCTTTTGCACCTCCTCCCTCTCCGCCGGAGAGGGTCGGAGTGAGGCTCGCTCACGGGAAGCCGTCCGACTAACCACTTCACTGCAGGGACAAAGCCAAGCGGAAACCGAGAGCGTCGCCGCGGTCGCCCGGCCCGCAGGTGGGGCGAGAGGCCGGGCGGCAGCCCCGCGGGCCGCCGCCCCAGTAGCCGCCGCGGAAGACGCGGTTGACGCCCTCCACAGTGTTTTTGCTGTCGCAAGGATAGGGCTTGTTGGTATCCTGACACCACTCCCACACGTTGCCGCTCATGTCGTAGAGGCCGAGTTGGTTGGCTTTTTTGGTGCCGACCGGGTGGGTTTTGTTGCCAGAGTTGCCGTCATGCCACGCCACTGCGTCCAAATCGTTGCTGCCCGAATAGGAGAAATAAGTGTTGTTGCTTGCGCTCCCACCACGGGCGGCGTATTCCCATTCGGCCTCGGTGGGCAAGCGGTATTTTTTGCCGCTGGTTGTCACCCTGTTAAGGGTCTTGAGAAAATCTTGAATGTCGTCCCACGATACATTTTCTACCGGGCAGTCGTCGCAGTTTTTGAAATGGGAAGGATTGTTGCCCATGATTTCGCGCCAGTCGGCCTGCGTCACCTCGTATTTTCCAATGCTGAAGGAAGGGACGGTGACGGAGTGCTGACACTCGTCATCAAATCTGCCCTCTTCGTTTTTGGGGCTGCCCATAGTGAAGGTGCCGCCTTTCACAGCCACCATTTCGAGGCCGGATTTTTTTGTGGGTGAACTTTCCGAAAGTTGAGAACTTTCGGAAAGTTGTGGGCTGCGGCCGCTAAACATCTTTGGCGCCAACCACAAGGCCAGCAACAGCGCGAGCGCCCCGCCGCCGATGACTGCGTAGCGTTTCAGGGGGAGGGGGGCGGCCTCTCTTTTCTTCAACTCTTTGATGCGGAATCGCGCTTCGCGGGCGTACTCGCCTTGCGGGTAGCGAGCGAGGTAGTTTTCGTAGGCGGGCAAGTCGTGGGCATCGGCGGCTTGCTGCCAAGCGTTGAGATCGGCGCGGCGGGCCTCTTTCGCTCGTTGGGCTTCAGCGGCTAAAGCAGTCTGTTCTTGCTCGCGGCGCAGTTGGGCAAGACGCTCGTTTTCAGCGCGTTCTTTGGCTTCGCGCTCGCGGCGGGCGGCTTCCTCGCGGGCCTGTTTTTCGTCTGCTTTTTTATTTTGAATGGCTTGTTCGCGCTGGAGTTCGGCGTTTCGCAGCAAATCGAGCGTCCGTTTCACGCCTGCCACCACATCCAACCAGGCGTCGTCGCGCTCCGCCCAATGGCGACGGTCGGTCACGGGCTTTCCGTCGGTGGGCAGCACCTGCAAGCGGCTGATGACGGGGTCGTCGAGGAATGAGCAGGGGCGCACGATGACGGGCAACACCTTCGCCTCGCCACGCTCGTGGCGGCTGATGGCGTGTTTTATTTCCTTTTCGTGGATGTAGGCGGAGTTGTAATAGGCCGCGCTGACGAGGATGAGGATGATGTCGGCAGTGTCGAGGTTATGCACGATTTCGCGCTCCCAGTCCACGCCGGGGTTGATTTCGCGGTCGCTCCAGACACGGATGCGGCCCGCGTGTTCGAGCGGGCGGAGTTGGCCGCGCAGTTCTTCGAGGTACTGCGCGTCTTCGCGGGCGTAGATGGTGAAGAGTTTGTAAGGCTGCGGCATTCGATTGTTGGATGGCTGGGGCAAATGTAACGCCAACCTTCTGGTTGGTGGCCGTTTCGCCAACTAAAAGTTGGCGCTACACAAATCGCCAACTAAAAGTTGGCGTTACACAAAAAGCGGCCTCCGCGTATGACACGGAAGCCACTTTCATTTTGGGGAAAAGAGAAAACATCACTTCGCCGCACGCACAAAACGCCCGATTCGACTCTCGCCTTTTTCGTTCAGGGCTTCGAGGTAGTAAATGCCTGTCGGCCAGTCTGTCGGCAGTTCGAGCGTCAACACTCCGGCATTTGAAGTTGGATTTTGATGGAATATTAGCCGTCCAAAAGTGTCCGTCACGCGGAGTTGAATTTGTTGGTTTCCCCAATCGGACATTTCCAGGTAAATCAAATCAGAAGCAGGATTGGGAAAAATATGAATTTGCTTTTCCGATGAAAATATGTCATCGGTACTCACCAGCATCGGGTCGTAACGGTACACCCCGGGATTGTAGAAGTCGGCGAACCACAGCCGGTTTTGGCTGTCCACGATAAAGGCATCCGGTTCATTGTAACTGAAATTTTGCCCGGGAAGCAACATGAGCGGCATAAGTTCAGTCCAGGTGCCACCGCGCAATACGGCTACAGTCGGGAGCATACCGGGGCGGGGATAACCCACGTACATACCGCCAGCCTTGTCGAAAGCGACCCTTGTTATCATATTGGAAGGCAAGCCCGAATTGGAGGTGTTGAACGTAGTCCAGTTTTGACCATCGTAGCGAGCCAGGCCAGACTCCGTACAAGCCCAGATGACGCCATCAGGCGCTTGGTCTATGTAATAAACCTTGTTGCTGGGCAGCCCGGAGTTGCTGACAGTGAGGGATTCCCAGACAGCGCCGTTATAGCGGAGTATTCCGGACAAATCGGTGGAGAACCACGCCGTCCCGTCGGCTTCAAAAATTATTTTCCGAATATAACAATTGGTCAAAGGAGCATTCGCAGCAGAAAAGAACTGCCACTGTCCATCAGCGCTGTAACGAGCCAGGCCGAAGAAGCCTTGCCCTGACAATCGCAGGAAGGAGAACCATTGGTCGCCGTTGGGCGCAGTGGCAGCGTTGACGACAAAATGGTTGGGGAATTGGACAGTGCAGGTGTCGAAAAAGGTCCATTCGCCGTTGGCATACCGCAGTATTTCGCTATCTTCGAGACCAAACCACATCTGTCCGCCGGGAGCGGCCTGTATGCTGGTCACTCTGCTATTTGTTGTGCCATAATTTCTAGGGAAGTATTGCTCCCAGGAATCGTCGTTTTTCAGGCGTGTGATGTATCCTCCTTCGTAGGTGCCGAACCAGATGCTACCATCCGAGCCTTCGGCGATACCGTCGAACAGGGAGCCATCGGGCGGGCCGGGCAAACCCGTGCCAAATTGTTGCCATGTCTGACCGTCGAATCGAGTCAATTGGCAGGAGATGAATACCCAGATATGCCCCGCGCCATCTTCAACCGGGGTTGCTATTCCATTGGGAGGGCAGCCAATTCCCTGCGACTTATAATGCGCCCATGTGCCTTGCTTCAAGATGGAAACGGTGGAAGAAGTAGTCATAAAAAGCTGGCCTGCGCTACCGGCTGTCAGTTTTCTAAAAAACACCGGCGGAGTCATACCGATATTGGCAGGCGTAAGATTTGACCAGGTCCCGGCTTCAAATTTAGCAAGCCGGGGTGCAGCGAAAGGAGATGTCCCACCGACAGCCCAAAGTACTCCTTCCGTTGTAAGTGCCACAGAAAATACGTTATTAAAAAGGGTAATTCCAGTATTGGCCGTGGTATAGGAAGTCCAATTGCTGCCATCTTGAACAACGACCCCGCTACCAGTTGTGGCGAAATAGCGTTTTCCGTCGGGGCCGAAAGCCACATCCCAGACGTTGTTGGTCGGCAATCCCGAGTTGGAGGTGTTCAATACCGACCAGACGCCGTTCTTGAAAATCGCCACACCGTTGTCGGTAACAGCATACATACTGCTGTCGGGCGCGGCTTTCATTTCGCGTATCAATGTAAAGGCGGACAACCCCATTTGCTCCGGTGTCCAGGTTTGTACGTTGACCCCGTCAAAACGACTGATGCCGTTGGCTTGAATCATCCACCAGTTTTCTTCCGCATCAATGGCAAGATAAGTAACGGTGTCGGAGGGTATGGCTGAATTGGCGGTGTTCAGCACAGTGCGGTTGCCCAGCGTATCGAAGCGCACGATGCCTGCGCCGAGTGTTCCTGCAAGGATGTTATTTCCTCGTGCCGCCAGACAGGTCAGGCCGGGCGGAGGAGCAAAGTAGGCCCAGGTGTCGTTTTGGGCTTTGAGGGCGAGCGAAAGGCAGAGGATGAGAAGGGTGAAAGAATGTTTCATAAGCCAGATTTTGTGATGAAATGATACCTTGATTCTTCAGGATTTGTCAGATGCTCATGATTGATGCCCCAGATTTTGAACAGATTGCGATTGCAGTCATGCCCAGAACTTGGTGGCGCGAAGCATAAATATGGCTCAAATGTATTCCCCGGCCTATCCCCTCGAATTTAGCCGGGATTTCATAAACTTTAGTTCCGACAAAAAAAAGTGTGGGCATTGTTACATCAACGATGAAACAGTGCGCTGCAAGAGATTGAAAAACAGGTTCTTGTGTGTTGCGCGAATAAGAGATGTTACTGTTTGCGAGCATCACGCGGGCTTTCTCCAAACTCTTCCCGGTAGGCTTGGGAAAACCACGACAGGTTTTCAAAACCGACTTTCCAGGCGACTTCGGAAACCGTCAAATCTGTCGTAGTCAAGAAATGTTTCGCCCTTAGCAATCGGTAACGACGGATGTACAACCCGGTGGAAATACCTGCCAGTGCGGTCAGTTTGCGGTGCAGCTGCACCCGGCTCATCGTCACGGTACGCGCCAAATGTTCCGACCTGAAATCTGTTTCGTCCAGGTGCGTTTCGATGGCAGCATCCACTTTATTCAAAAAAGCCCGTTCGGTAGGGGGGAGCGGGTCGGGGGCTTCGGGTTCGGCGGGGCGATTTTGCCAGCGCAGTTGTTGCAAATGAAAATTGCGCAAACGGAATAACAATTCGGCTTTGTCAAAAGGTTTTACGAGGTAATCGTCCGCGCCTTTTGAAAGACCTTCGAGGATGTCCGCCCGTGTAGATTTTGCAGTAAGCAACAAAATCGGGATGTGGCTCGTGCGTAAATCCGATTTGAGCGCTTCGGTCAGCGCAAAGCCATCCATGCCGGGCATCATCACGTCGCTGATAATCACGTCGGGCAATTTTTCCTGCGCGAGCGCAAGCCCTGTCGTTCCGTTCCGAGCGGTGACCACCTCCCACGCCGGGAGCAGGCAAGCGCGGATATAATCCAACACGTCGGCGTTGTCTTCGATGACCAACGCGAGGGGCTTGGCGCTTTCAGCCATCTCGTCGGCTTCTTTTAGCAGGCTGAAGGCAACAGGAGGAATGAGCATGGAGATTTGAGGCCCGGCATCTGGTTCCGCGTTCCGCGTCACAGGCAGCCAAACCCGGAAAATGCTGCCATGCCCGACTTTGCTGGCCACCTCGATACGACCGTGCAGCAGTGTGACAATTTCTTTCACCAATGCCAGGCCGATACCCGAACTTTCTTCTCCCCGCAAAGGCGCAGCGTTGCCCTGATAAAAGCGGTCGAAAATGTGCGGGATTTGTTCCGCGGGAATACCTGTGCCAGTGTCGCGCACTTCCAACAGCAGTTGCTCTCCCTGTCCCTGTTCCGTTACCGCTTTGGCAGTGACAAGCACGTTGCCATATTCTTCCGTAAATTTCAAGGCATTGGAAATCAAATTACTGACAATGCGCTGCAATAATTCGGGATCAAAATCCATCTCAAAATACGCTGGGTCGGCATGGAACTGAAGTCCGATTTTTTGCGACACAGCGTATGAATGGAAGGCTTCCACGAGGATGTGCAAGTGGTTCATTACATCGCCGCGCAGCATCTGCACGGGCAAATTGCCTGCATCGAGTCGGGCGAGGGCCAACATTTGATTGACCAGATCGAGCAATCGCTGCCCGTTGCGTTGGATGGGAGCTAAGGAGCGTTGTATGGCCGATTGCAGTTCCTGCGCCGTTTGACCAATTTTTGTCTCCGCTTCCAATTCACCTGCCATACCAAGAATCACCGTGAGCGGTGTGCGGAATTCATGGGTGATATTGGTGAAAAACCGATTTTTGAAATTGTCCAGTTCTTTCAGCCGTTCCGCTTCTCGCTTTTCCTCGCGGAGTTTTTGTTGCATGAGCAATTGCCGGTCGCGGTTGCGCAGCCAAAGCCGGGCAGACAGCGCCATCAGGCCAGCGTACAATAGCCAGGCCGGCCAACTGCGATACCAGGGCGTGGCGATATGGATTCGCAGTTCGTAAGGCTGCTCGCTCCAACGCCCGGTAGCGTCGCGGACTTTCAGGCGAAACACATAGTCGCCGCCATCGAGCGCAGTATAAGCCGCCACCAAATTGTCGGCGTCGGCGTTCACCCAATCGTCGTTCACGCCCACGAGTTGATAAGCGAACTGGTAGTCCGCTTGCCTAAAAAAGCCCAATGCAGAGAACCCAATGGAAATGAAGTTTTCGTGCGAAGCAAGGCGTATCTCATTGGGAGTGAAAAGATTACCCAAAAGGGGCTTTTCTTTGTCCAGCACTTTGAACCAGGCGGCGTAGGGACGGGGCGACGACGTATCAGTGAGAAGGGAATCAGGGTGGACAATGCTTATCCCTGCGTTATGAGTTTGAAGACACAATTTCCCATCGGGTAAGAACTCCATGACCCTGCTGCCAGTTGGATAAATTTTATACGTCTCGTCGTCGGGAGAGAACCGAACCAACCCTCTGGCACAATGAAACCAGACTGACCCGTCCTTATGAGCAAGGAGACACCTGTTTTCATTAAATCTGAAACCGTTAGAAGCTTCGTACCTTTTTTGAATGCCCAGCTCCGGGTGCGCAGCATCCATCCAGCCCAGCTCCGTCGGGCCGATGCACCACATACGTCCTTTATTATCAGGGCAAAATTCCCGGATATCTGAAAAAATTTTGTCGGGTATATTTTGATAGGCAATACGATGAAATTGGCGGTTACGTGCATCGAAAATGACAAATCCGCCCGAAGCACGCGACCAGACACGCCCCCATTGGTCAGTGGCACATACATAAAATTCGTCCGATAATCCCGTCGCCCCTCCACCGACCACTTCCGGGGGATACACATCCGGTTTGCTATTACCCGGCTTGAAATGTACGAGAAACCCACGCATACCGCTAATCACTGCCCCACCGTCGGGCAGCGCTTTGGATTTGAACCACCCCGCATTCGCAGGTAGTTGAAAGTCCATAGCCACGAAGCTGTTACCGCCTTGTGGCAAAAGATACAGTTGCTCCATGTCGTTGGCCAGCAAACCCATAGATGTCAACTCCAGCACCGAGCCGTCCGTAGGTGTTCCTTTGTTTTGCGGGAAAGGAAGCTCCCGGATATTTTGCCTGACCGGGTCCAATGCCAGCACTCCCGGCTGGCCATATTTTTTCAGATAAATCTCCTTCCCCTGGCTATCCGTCCTGATTTTTTTAATCTCGCCAGCAGGAGTGGGTATGACGGGCAGCTGATTTCTGAACCTATCGTAACGAAACAAACCTTGTTTGAAGCCCCAATAATTGCCCTTTTTATCCCGATAATGCAATGCAGCGTCTTTTTTTACAAGGACAAACTCTCCTTTCGAAATATCGAATCTGCAAATCCCGATGCCACTACCAACCCATATTGCAGCAGGGCCGTCATCGAGCAAGCTATAAATTCTGTTGTTGCGATTGTTCAGGTCAAATTTGCCCGCATCGGGTAAATACTGCCGGAATTGACGGGTAGCCGGATTGAATTCGAGCAATCCACCATTCCAGGTTCCGATATAGAGCCGCCCGTTGGCATGCGACAAGAGGCATATCATCGCATTAGAGACCTCTTCCAGCGCGACATTCGGAGATTCATACCGGAAATACTGCATGGTACTGGCGAACTTGTTCACCCGAATTAAGCCGTGTCTGGTCCCCGCCCAAATGATAGAGTCATGCAGCGCGTCCTGCGTCACAGACATCACGGTATTGGCAAGTGAAAAAATACCGGCGACCGGCAATTGTGATTGGGGGACCACAAATCGCTCTGCTTTTTTCTCGCGGTGCATAAAACGAGTCAAACCCATAGAGTTGAAATCTCCCCACAAATCGCCTTGTCTGTCCTGAAAAATACATTCATTGCCTTTGTCCACTTCATTAGGGGGAAAATATTGGATCGGGTCGAAACACTCCATCGCTTTGGTATACAGGTTATACCAGCAGATGCCCTCTTCAGAGCAAATCCAAAGAGTATTGGCCGTCGTATCAAATACAAGGGCGTAGATAGAGTTGAAAATCAGGTTTTCCTCCGGCTTAAAATAAACCTTCCGGGCGTGAAGGCCGTCGAACCGGCACAAGCCATCCCAAGTACCAACCCAAAAGAGCCCCTCGTTGTCCTCTACGATGCTGCTTACCCCATCAAGCCCGGTTTCTTTACCAAATATTTCGGCATGGCGAAACTGGTGCTGCGCATGGAGCGTCATCGCAGCATTAAAAATCAGGCATACAGCGGGTATAAAATACGATGCGGGAGACACGGGAAATCTGGCGACTTGGTTAATGAGTTGTCACGGCAAGGATAAGTATTTTTGTAAAAAAGCGGGAATAAGTACATTGTAAATTAAATCTGCCACAAAGACGCGAAGGCACAAAGGTTTATCAGTCAATTTCTTAGAGTCTTTGCGCCTTTGTGGCAAAATCAAGATATTTATTTTACAGTGTAATAAGTACATTGTAAATTAAATCTGCCACAAAGACGCGAAGGCACAAAGGTTTATCAGTCAATTTCTTAGAGTCTTTGCGCCTTTGTGGCAAAATCAAGATATTTATTTTACAGTGTAATAAGTACATTGTAAATTAAATCTGCCACAAAGACGCGAAGGCACAAAGGTTTATCAGTCAATTTCTTAGAGTCTTTGCGCCTTTGTGGCAAAATCAAGATATTTATTTTACAGTGTAATAAGTACCAAGACAAAATTATTCCAGCATTTCACACGACGGGGTACTTATACCTCGCGCTGCCAGGTTTTGTGCATGGTCTAAACCGAAAATACGTTTACTAAACTTTGAAAGTTTAGTAAACGTCGCCAACCGAATGCACAAAACCTGACGGCGCGAGGTATAAAATGTTTTGTACAAACAAAAAGCGGCCCGGTGTCCCACACACCGAGGCCGCTACCACTTAGCAGAAATAATCTTTTTGAGGTTTCAAGGTCGCAGGGTTTCAAGGTTACATGGTTGTCCCCAACCCTGAAACCATGAAACCTTGTAACCCCGCAACCTTTTAATCCACATTGTCGTGCAGGTACGAGTTCCCGCCCACGCGGATTTCGCCTTCTTCTTCGAGTGAAATGGTCCAATTGGACATTTCGGGCTGCTGCGAATCAGGCACATCGTCGAGATTGATGCTCTTGCGGAGGTAAGCCGGTTGATTTTCCAGTTCGATAATCGTCTGTGGCGAGTTCAACTTCACCACGTTGATGGGGCGGTTGAGCGCCTCTTGGCGGCGACGTTGCGCCTCTTCGATGCGGCGGCGGCGTTCTTCCGGCGAGATTTCGTCCTCCTCCGGCTGGCGGAGGTAGGGGTCGCTGTTGACAGGTGTCGTGCGGCGGATTTTGTCCACCGTCTCCCGGATGTTGTCGAACTCGAATTCGAGCGCGCTGGCGGCCTTCTCGTCCACCGGGGCGTACGGCTCATCGGACGTAATCGTAAAGAGAGAAGGCTGGTTCTTTTTTCCAGAAGCCTCATCGTCGAGGTGAACGACTTGGCGCTCGTGCGGATTGGCCTGACGCAGCGGCGTTACTTGGCCGGGCACACGGCGCTCGCTCACTTCAAAGCCTGTGGCGATGATGGTGACGGCGAGTTTTTCGCCCAGGCGCTCGTCGAAGCAGTTGCCCCAGATGAGGTTGGCGTTTTCGCCCGCTTTTTCCTGCACGAATTGCGTGATTTCAAAAATCTCGTCCATCGTCGCCTCTTTCGCGCCGGAGGTGATATTGACCAGAATGTTTTTCGCGCCGTAGATGTCGTTGTCCTCCAACAGCGGCGAACGCAGGGCTTCGTCGGCGGCGCGGAAAGCGCGGTTTTCGCCCTCGATGCAGGCCGTGCCCATGATAGCGACGCCGGAGCCGCGCATCGTGGTGTTCACGTCTTCGAAGTCCACGTTGACGTAGCCCGGCACTGTGATGATTTCGGCGATGCCTTTGGCGGCGGTGCAAAGGATGTTGTCCGCCTCGGCGAACGCCGCCGAGATGCTGAGGTTGCCGAAGATGTCGCGCAGTTTGTCGTTGGAGATAATGACAAGGCAATCAACGTTTTTGCGCAATTCTTCCAAACCTTCCATGCCGTTGCCGACGCGGATTTTGCCCTCGAATGTGAACGGCAGGGTGCAAATACCGACGGTCAAAATGCCGAGTTCTTGCGCAGCTTTGGCGATGATGGGCGCCGCGCCCGTGCCGGTGCCGCCGCCCATGCCTGCGGTGATGAACACCATTTTGGTGCCGTCTTCGAGGAAACGTTTGATTTCGTCGAGGCTCTCGATGCAGGCTTGTTTGCCCACCGAGGGTTTGCTGCCTGCGCCGCGTCCTTCGGTGAGGAGTTGGCCGAGCGAAATTTTGGTCGGCACGGGGCTGAGATTCATGGCCTGTGCGTCGGTATTGCAAATGGCGTAGTCCACGCCAACGATGCCTTGTTTGTACATGTGGGTGACCGCGTTCGAACCGCCGCCGCCTACGCCGATGATTTTTATGATGCTCGGCTCATCTTTTGGCAAATCAAAAAGCATGATATTGAAATTTAGAGAGTTATCGAATTTGGGTTGATAAGGGTTGATGGGGGTTGATGAAGGTTGGTAAGCGTAGTGTAATTCGCGTTTTATCAACCTTCATAAACTTTTATCAACCTTCATAAACCCCTATTTTTTATTGAAATCCAAATCGGGTTCGGCCTCGAACCACTCCTTGGTTTTTTTGAAAACGGTATCAAACCAAGTCGGGCCTTTTTCTTCGGAAACATTGGAAGGCTCGCGGTCGTCGTCGGAAACGTTGTGGTTGTCAACGGTTTGGCCGTTGCCCGGCTCGATGTCTTGCAAGCCGCGCAGCAAGAGGCCGATGCCAGTGCTGAAAATCGGGCTATTGACTTTTTCGTGGTAGCCGTGCGCGAGATGCTCGACCGGGACACCAATGCGGCAGGTCATGCCGGTGTGGAATTCGGTGAGTTTTTCCGAGTGTGCCATGAGCGCGCCGCCGCCTGTGAGCACGATGCCGCCGATGAGTTTGCGTTCGTAGCCGCTGCGCCGGATTTCCCAAAGCACATAGTCGAGCACTTCCTCCATGCGCGCCTGGATGATGCGGGCGAGGTTTTTCTCGCTGATTTCCTTGTGGTCGCGCCCTTTGAGACCGGGGATGGTGATGATGCGGTTGTCGAACACCTCGTTGGCGAGGGCGGAGCCGAATTTGACTTTGAGTTTTTCGGCTTGCGGCTGCATCACTGTGCAGCCTTCTTTGATGTCGGCTGTGATGACGTTGCCGCCGAAGGGGATGACCGCCGTGTGGCGGATGATGCCTTCGTGGAAAATCGTGATGTCGGTGGTGCCGCCGCCGATGTCCACGAGCGCCACGCCTGCCTGTTTTTCCTCTTCGCTGAGGGTGGCGTCGGCGCTGGCGATGGGTTCGAGGGTGAGGTCGGCGACTTTGAGGCCGACTTTCTCGATGCAGCGGTAGATGTTGTTGATGGCGGTGATTTGGCCGGTGATGATGTGGAAATTGGCTTCCAGCCGCACGCCGCACATCCCGACAGGGTCGGTGATGCCCTGCTCGGAGTCCACGGTGAACTCTTGCGGGAAGACGTGGATGATTTTGTCGCCGGGCGGCAGCACGAGTTTGAACATGTCGTTCACCAGCCGGTCAATGTCGCGGCGGGCAATTTCGGTGTGGTCGCTCTCGCGGGTAAGGATGCCACGGTGCTGGAGGCTTTTGATGTGCTGGCCGGCGATGCCGACGTGCACGGCGCGGAATTTCATGCGGGCGTTGCGCTCGCAGATTTCTACGGCTTCGCGAATGGCATTGACCGTTTTTTCGATGTTCGAAACTACGCCGCGCAGGACGCCGGCGCTTTCGACTTTGCCAATGCCGATGATTTCGAGTTTACCGTGGGTGTTTTTGCGGCCGGCGAGGCAGCAGACTTTGGTGGTGCCGATGTCGAGGGCAACTACAACGTCTTGGGGTTGTGGGAGTGATTCCGTCATAACGTATCTGTTTAAGTGGTCGAGTTTCAGTTTGTTTTCTCGTTTTCCCCTTGCTGCCGGCACGAAACTCTTTTCCGGCAACAAAGGTATTTTTAAAATTTTTGTTTCAAAATTTTTTGTTTCTTTTTTGTCATCCGCCAGCAGGCGGATCTTCCCAACATCTATTTTTCAGAATCATCCGAAATGGCTTAGTTTGGGCAGTTCCTTACAGGATGACAAAACCGAGCGTGATGACCTCCTTCGATTTGACCTTTTCGGGGTTTTCATTTTTTATTCGATTTGCTAAAACTCCACAGCCCAAAAATCAAAATTGTCACATCTAACAATATTAGTTGAACTACCTCATCTTCAAGGGATAATGGCCATCGAAACACAACTAAAATCAACATTCCAATTGCCAGCATTACGATTCCCGATTTCGATTCTTTCCATATTTTATACAATCCAACAATTTTTAAGCAGTATGCCGAAATATGGATTACCAAAAGCTGCCAAGACCAACTCAGACTTGCGAGTAAAAAAATTAAGCCATATCCTGCGAACATCAAGTTGAATAATATGCTTAACCCAACCATGATGTTAAGCAAGACTCTACTATCTGCATACGACCTGTCCACTGTATTTCAAATTTATTGTTTCATATATTCTCCACCCCGCGTAGGGCATTCCCTCCCGGTAAAAAATCTTCAGGCGGTTCAGTTTGTCGTCCAATTTCCGCGCACTTCCCAGTTCGATTCTTTGGTCGCCCACCAGCGGCACGAGGATGAATTCGCCCGCATTGTTGACGTGGATTTGCTGGATGAACGAGGCCAAAAACTCGTCGGCCATCAAGGTTTGAGTCAGGGTAAAAAGGTCTTTGAGGGTGCTGCGCTTGCCTTCCCAAAACTTGGGGGTGTATGGTGACACGTTGCCAGTGGCCACCAGCACTCGAGCGGCGAAGTTTTTGGAGGGCGGCATTTTCACACCGTTTTTATCCATGTAATAGTTGCCACCGTTGTTGTCGAGCACACGCACCACGGGTTCGCGTTGTTTCACTTTGATGTGCAGTATGTTCTTTTGGTCTATGTAGGTCTCGGCATCCAGAATGAAGGGGTCTTGCTCCAGCACACGCTCCATGCGCTCCACTTCGAGTCGGCTGAGTTCGGTGTTTTCAAGGGTGTTGCCGAAAGCCAGCAACAGCGCCTGCCGCACGTCGCGCTCGCTGATGAGTTTGTCGCCACTCGCCAACGGCACCACCTCTACCCGCAGCCCTTCGGCAAAGGCATCCTTCTTCCGGCGGATGGCCGAGAAGAGCACGAGTCCTACCACCAGGATGAAAACCACCCAAGCGATGCGGTCGTAGCGGAGATGAGGTGCTTTTAGCATTTTGTCGTTTTCTTCTTCTTTGAAAAAGTCCTGCAGACTTCATTTTTATTTTCAGCCCACCGATTTATCGGTGGGAAACAAGTGATTTTATCGGCTCAATCATCGTATCAATATCCCCCGCGCCCATTGTCATCAGCACTTCCAAATTTTTGGTTTTCAGGGCATTTAGCAAATCGGCTTTGCTCGTCAGGGTCACGTTTTTGTTTTTCATCAAACCTGCAATCATGGCCGATGTCACGCCGGGAATCGGCAGTTCGCGGGCGGGGTAAATGTCGAGCAGGATGCACTCGTCCAGCCCGTCCAATGCTGCCGCAAAACCTTCCGCGAAATCGCGGGTGCGGGTGTAGAGGTGCGGCTGGAAAATGCCCGTGACTTTGCGGGTTGGGTACAGCATCTTGGCGGCGGCGATGACGGCTTCGAGTTCGGCGGGGTGGTGGGCGTAATCGTCCACGTAGACCGTTTTTTCATTTTTGAAGATCGTCTCGAAACGGCGTTTCACACCTTTAAAATCGGCCAACGCGACGGGTAACTCCGGAGTAAAACCGCCTGCCACGAGCGTGGCTGCGATGGCTGCCGTCGCGTTCAGCACGTTGTGGAGGCCGGGATAGTTGAGCCGCAAATCGCTCCAATCTACGATGCTCGTTTTAAGACCGAACGCCATTTGCCCGTCTGCGACATGGACGTTGTAGGCTTCGTAATAACCCTCCTCGATGCCGAACGTGAATACGTGGCGACCGCTGGCGACGAGTTCCGCCGCTACGTCGTCGAGCGGGAGGCCGTGCCGGTAAATGAGCTTGCCGCCGGGTTTGATTTGGCGGATGAATTGCTTGTACGATTCCACCACTGCCTCCGGCGTACCGTAGATGTCGAGGTGATCGGGGTCGAGCGAATTCAGCACGGCCACTTCGGGGTGCAGGTGGAGGAACGAGCGGTCGTACTCGTCGGCTTCCACCACTACCCAGTCGCTGGCGCCTTCCACGAAATTGCTGCCGAGATTGAGCGAGATGCCTCCTACGAAAGCCGTCGCGTCCACACCGCAAGCGCGGAGCAGGTGGGCCGTCATGGTGCTGGTGGTCGTCTTGCCGTGCGTCCCGGCGATGGCGACGCAGCGTTTGGCCCGGCTGATGATGCCGAGGACTTCGGCGCGTTTTTTCACCGGGTAGCCGCGTTCCAAAAACCAATTCAACTCTTTGTGGTCTTTCGGCACGGCTGGGGTAAACACCACTAAATCAATCCGCCCTGCGGCGGAGATGAATTTCACGTCGTCGTCATAATGGATGTGCATCCCTTCGGCGGCCAGCGCGCGGGTCAGGTCAGATTCGGAACGGTCGTAGCCATGCACGTCGGCGCCGTGCTTTTTGAAATAGCGCGCCAGTGCCGACATCCCGATGCCGCCGATGCCGATGAAGTAGATGCGTTTTATGTCGTCGAAATTCATTTGCTTCTGTTTATGAAGGTTTATTAGGTTGATGAAGGTTGATAATTCACGGTGTACTCTATGTTATCAACCTTTATCAACCTAATAAACCCTTATCAACCTATTTTCTCACCATTTTCAAAGTCTCTTGCTGGCCGCCTCGGTTCATCTCGAAATCGAGCGATGTACCATCGGCCTTGAGTATTTTCACCATGATTTCCTTTTTGCCCGTCTCGGTCGTGTAGAGCTTGTCTTTGTCGCTGCGCCAGATACCGCTTTGGTTCTGATTGCCGAAAGAGGCCGAATAGGTGCCGTCGTCTTTGAACTCAAAATGTACCTTCGAGGCATCCATGCCGGATGGTTTGTCGAAGATGAGCCATTCCGTGCCTTGCCACTGTCCGAGCAGGGCGGGGTTTTTGTCGTTGGTGCTTTGGCAGGCGGTCAGCACAAGGGCGACGAAGAGGATTAAGAGTTTGATTTTCATGTTTTTAATTTTTTTGTTGATGAGAGTTGATAAAGGTTTATGAAGGTTGATAAATCGCGGTACACTCTACGTCATCAACCCTTATCAACCTCATCAACCTTTATCAACCAGTTTCAACACTTCCCTTGCTATCGCCTCTGCCGCGTTGGGCCGGCCTAACTGCCGGATGCTTTCGCTGAGGCTGAACGCAAGGGCTTCGTTTTCCAAAATCAAGAGGGCTTCTTGCAGCATTTTTTCGCCTGCTTCCGCGTCGCGAACGATGCGGGCGGCGCCTTTTTCCACGAGCGCGAGGGCGTTTTTTGTCTGGTGGTCTTCGGCTACGTTGGGCGAAGGGACGAGTATCACAGGTTTGCCGACGAGGCACAACTCACTGATGGTCAGAGCGCCCGCGCGGGAAATCACGACATCCGCTGCTGCAAAAAGCAAATCCATCCGGTCAATGAAGGGCTTTAGGTGGACGTTCTCCAATTTGGCTGTGTCGCTTTCGGCAAACTCGTATTCGTAAAATTTTCCGCACTGCCAGAGCGCCTGCACGCCTTCGTATTTTTCAAAAAACCTGGCGTTGTCGCGCATAGCTTCGTTCAAAGTTCTCGCGCCCATGCTCCCTCCGATGACGGCAATCGTCTTTCTTCTGGGATTGAGGCCGTAGTGTTTCACGCCTTCCTCGCGCTTGCCATTCAAATTCAAAATGTCGGAGCGGACGGGGTTTCCCGTGAATACGATTTTATCTGCCGGAAAAAACTGCTCCATGTGGTCGTAAGCGACGCAAATCGTCGAGGCTCTTTTGCCCAAAATCTTGTTCGTCACACCCGCGTAGGAGTTTTGCTCCTGAATCAGCGTCGGGATTCCCGCCCGTTGGGCCGCCTGCATCACCGGCCCGCTGGCATAGCCGCCCGTGCCGACAACAACATCGGGCTGGAATCGGCGGACGATTTTGCGCGCTTTCCACAGGCTTGTCAGTAGCTTGAAGGGGAAGGCCAAGTTCCTGACACTCAGGTTTCTTTGAAACCCCGCGATGTTCAGCCCTTCTATGGCATAGCCTGCTTTCGGCACTCGCTCCATTTCCATTTTCCCGTTTGCGCCGACGAATAGAAACTCCGCATTGGGTCGCAACTTTTTGATAGCGTCCGCGATGGCAATAGCCGGAAAGACATGGCCGCCCGTGCCGCCGCCAGTGATTAAAATTCGCAGTTGTTTATTGTTATTCGTCATTTCGTTGTTCGTCATTTGAGGTTGATAAGGGTTTATAGGGTTGATAAAAGTTTATATGATCAGGTAAGTACATTATGTCATCAACCTCATAAACCTTTATCAACTTTCATCAACTTCATTCCAAACTTTCTATAAATTTACTCACACTCAATATCATCCCCAGTGCCACGCAGGTGAACAGCATACTTGTGCCGCCCATAGAAATCAAAGGCAGCGTGAGGCCAGTGGCTGGCACGAGATTGACATTGACGGCTATATTGGCCAATGCTTGCACAGTCAGCATCAGACTAAGACCAATAGCGAGAAAAGCACCGAATGCCTTGGGGCTTTGGGTCACGAGCTTCACATTCCGCAGAAACAACATCACATAGAGCACAAGGACGACTGTGCCACCCAACAGCCCGTACTCCTCGCAGATAATAGCATAGATGAAGTCGGCGTGGGCATAGGGCAAAAAATTGCGAATGATGCTATTGCCGGGGCCTTCGCCGATGACCCCACCTTTGGCGATGGCGATTTTGGCTTGTTGCACCTGAAAGCCGCCATCCTCGCTATGTAGAAATTCTTGCACCCTCGACACCCAGGTGTCCACCCGTACGAGGCCGGAATCGGGATAGAGTTTGCCCACTGCAAGCAAACCGGCAAACACGACCATCCCCAATAGCCCCAATAGAAAAATATACTTCCAGCTCACTCGCCCTATAAACATCAACAACAAACAAGTGAAAAACAATAACACGGCAGTGCTAAGGTTCGCTGGAGCGATTAGCCCACAGACAATCAATACTGGGACGATAATCGGCAAAAAGGCTTGTTTGAAACTGCTGATGTAGTCTTGTTTGCGTGTCAGTTCTTTGGCGATATAGATGAGCAACGCAATTTTGGCAAACTCGGAAGGTTGAAAACTAAACCCGGCGATGTTGAGCCAACGGTTGGCATCATTGATGTTTTCGCCATAGAACAGGGTAAATGTCAATAGGGGAATGGCCGCTAAAATCAATATCGGTGCCACGCGCTGATACTGCCGATAGTGCAGCAAATGGCACATATAGATGATGAACAACCCGAACGCCAGCCGCACGAGATGCGACACGAACATCACCGTCGTGTTGCCGCCGCGTGAGCGCCACGCCTCCCACCCCGAGGCCGAGTACACGGCCAGCAGGCTGAAGAGGCTCAGCACGGCGATAATCATCCAGATGGTGCGGTCGCCTCTTAATTCTGCTGCAATGCGGTTGCCGAGTGACATTTTTTCGTTGTTGGTTGTTGGTTGTTGGTTGCTGGTTTATAGTCAACGCAAATCAGCCCCGTCCGCTTCACTTGGCCGGGCAAGCCCCTGAGTACAGGGTCTGACAAGGTGGTTTTGAACGAACGGTGCTCGCAATCCTCTGAAAATCATACAAATCAATCAAGGAAATCCTTGTCTTGCCAACGGGCAGATTCAAATCCTCTTTAATCTGGGTATAGTTTCAAAACCGCATCTCGAAACTGCTCTCCTCTATCCTCATAATTTTTAAATAAATCAAAACTCGCACAAGCCGGACTTAACAAAACTGTATCTCCTTCTTCTGCAAAACCCGCTGCTGTTATTATCGCCTCCTCTGCGCTGCGCGTCTCTATCATCGGCTTTTTAAACTTCTTAAAAGTCTTGAGAATCTTCGAGTTGTCCACGCCCATGCACACGATGGCTTTTACTTTCCTGCGCACCAGTTTGAATAATGGACTATAATCATTACCCTTATCCGTACCTCCCACTATCCAAACAATCGGCGCGTCCATCGCCTGCAAGGCATAATAAACCGAATCCACGTTGGTGGCCTTGGAGTCGTTGATGTAGGTCACGCCGTTGACTTCGGCCACCTTTTCCATGCGGTGCGGCGGCGGCGTGAAATAGTACAATCCCTCTTCTATCACCTCCGGCTCCACACCCAGCCGCAATGCGGCCCGAATAGCGCACGCGGCGTTGAAAGCGTTGTGTGGGCCTTTCAGCGGTGTGCTCGCAATGTCGAAAGCCAAGTGTCGGCCAATACGGGCATATCCGTTCTTCAATTCGCTTTTCCGCACCCGCTCCATGCGGCATTTTATAGCCTCAGGGTGCGTTTTCAAATAATCGGCGATGTTTGGGTCATTGTAATTAGTGATAAAAAGGTCGCCGCGTTTTTGATTCATGGTGATGCGAAACTTTGAGCGCACATAGTTTTCCAGTTTGTAGTCGTAGCGGTCCAAATGGTCGGGCGTGATGTTCAGCAACATGGCGATGTTCGGCCGAAACCTCTGAATGTCGTCCAATTGAAAACTCGACACTTCTAATACGAAAATCCTCTGCGCCTCCATGTCTCCGTGTTCCAAATCACTATAGACCATCGTCGCAAAACTGTTTCCCACGTTGCCACCCATGCGAACGTTCAACCCTGCGTATTTCAACAGATGATATGTCAATTCAGTAGTGGTGGTCTTGCCATTGGAGCCAGTAATGGCAACGATTGTGCACTTGCCCGCATAGCGCCATCCAAACTCAATTTCGCCTATCACATTGATGCCTTTTGCTCGCACTGCCCGCATCACTTCGCTCTTTTCCGGGATGCCCGGACTTTTGATAATTTCACTGGCTTTCAGAATTTTATCCATCGTATGCTGTCCTTCTTCCCAAGCGATGCCGTGCGCATCAAGTTGTTTTTTGTATTCTTCTTTAATGGCGCCTTTGTCGGACACAAACACATCGAAACCCTGACGGTGGGCCAAAAGGGCCGCGCCTGTGCCGGATTCGCCGGAGCCGAGTATGACGATGCGTTTTTTCATGTTTTATGTATAGCGGAAGTCTGTTCCGTCATATTTTATCTGATTTTCAAAGTTATTACAGCCAACACCGCCAACAGAATTTGCACAATCCAAAAGCGGATTGAAATCGTGACCTCGTGGTAGCCTTTTTTTTGATAGTGATGGTGCAAAGGTGCCATGAGAAATACCCTGCGCCCTTCCCCATGTTTTTTCTTCGTCTTTTTGAAATACCAAACCTGTATGATGACAGATAAATTTTCAATCAAAAACACACCACACAATACTGGTATCAGTAACTCCTTGCGAACAACAATAGCTAACGCAGCGATGATGCCTCCTAAGGTCAAACTACCTGTGTCACCCATAAAAACACGAGCGGGGAATACATTGTACCACAAAAACCCGAGACAACCTCCCAGCAAACACGCAATGTAAATGACCAATTCTCCAATATAAGGGATATAAAATATGCGAAGAAAATCAGCCGCCAGAGAGTTGCCACTCGTATAAGCCATTACTCCCAATGCGGCAATGACAATAGCTGACACCCCTGCCGCTTGCCCGTCCAACCCGTCGGTCAAATTGGCTCCATTGCTGACCGCAGCAATTACGAACACTGCCATGACCACAAACAATATAGAACTCAAGCCGCGAGCATTATCACCCAAGAACCAGAGTATGCGCGAATAGTCCAGCTCGTTGTCCTTAAAAAAAGGCACGTTCGTGATAGGTGCTTTCACATAAACCACTTCTTTGTATGTATTGGGCTTTTCTTTGTCTTTCACAAATAGTGATTGTGTCACCTCATAGCCGCGCTGTGTCGCCAAGGATGGGTCCATGCGCACCACTACTTCATCATTCACCAACATTGTGATGCCTACGATTAACCCCAAGCCTACCTGACCCGCTATCTTGAATTTTCCTTTCAGTCCTTCTTTATCTTTCTTAAACACTTTGATGTAATCGTCCAAAAAACCTATTGTGAACATCCACACTGTGCTGACCAGCATGAGAAGTATGTAGATGTTGTCCAATTGTGCCAACAATAGGCAGGGTATCAGGGTAGCCGCCACTATGATAATGCCGCCCATGGTCGGGGTGCCTGCTTTGGAGGTCTGACCAGCCAAACCAAGCTCGCGCACTGTCTCCCCTATCTGCATAGAGCGCAACCAATTGATAATGTGTTTGCCGATAATAATGGAAATTACCAGAGACAGTATCAAGGCCATGCCCGCCCGGAACGAGATGTACTGAAACAAACCTGCTCCCGGCAGGTCGAATTCTCTGTCCAAATAATCAAAAAGATAGTAGAGCATGGTATTTTCGATTGATTCGATTGATTCGATTGATTCGATTGATTCGATTGTTGCGATTGATTCGATTGTTGCGATTGATTCGATTGATTCGATTGTTGCGATTGATTCGATTGTTGCGATTGTTGCGATTATGCTTCAAAATCGGCTGTGGGGCGATATTGCATCGCCCCCCAACCTGCTCAAAATAATAGTCCCTCCACTATTATGTCTTATTGAGTTATGAGAGATGAGTTACGAAGTCCATAACTCATAAATTTTAACTCATCGCTTTCAAAAGAACTTGTTTGTCATCGAAAGGGTGTTTCACCCCGTTGATTTCTTGATATTTTTCGTGGCCTTTGCCTGCCACCAGAATCACGTCATTTGGCCCAGCAAGCCGGACGGCGGTTTTGATGGCTTGCTCGCGGTCTTGAATCACGAGCGTTTTTTTTTGCTCTTCGACATCCAGACCCGCTTCCATGTCCCGAAGAATGGCTGCGGGGTCTTCCGTACGGGGATTGTCGGAAGTCAATATGAGTTGGTCGCTTAGCCGGGCGCTTACTTGCGCCATGAGCGGTCGTTTGGTTTTGTCGCGGTCGCCGCCCGCACCGGTGACGGTGATAACGCGGGCGCTTTTTTTCTTGAGTTTTTGAATGGTTTCGAGCACTTTTTCAAGCGCATCGGGTGTGTGGGCATAATCCACGATGCCAACGCAGCCGGGTTTTGTGGGGTGGTTGACGTAATCAAATCGGCCTTCCGCGCCGCGCAAATCGCTGAGGGCTGTGAGGATGTCAAGTTTACTAAACCTTTGAGGTTTAGTAAACCTCGCCACGAGCATCGCCACCGCATAAGCCGCAGTCAGATTGTAGGCGTTGAACTCGCCAATCATTCGGGCGTGGATTTCTGCGCCGTCCAGTTCCATGTGTAGGCCGCTCAGGCTGTTCTCAATGATTTTGGCCTTGAAGTCCGCCGTTTTTTTGAGGCCGTAGGTGTGTTTGGCCGCCCGGGTGTTTTGGAGCATCACCGCGCCGTTTTTGTCGTCGGTGTTGGTGAGAGCAAATGCAGCTTTGGGCAAATCGTCGAAGAACTTCTTTTTTGCGTCGCGGTAGTCGGCGAAGGTTTTGTGGTAATCGAGGTGGTCGTGGGTGAGGTTGGTGAACACCCCGCCCGCGAACGTCGCGCCCGCGATGCGCCGCTGATGCACGGCGTGGCTGCTGACTTCCATGAACACTTGCGAACACCCGGCATCGGCCATTTGTCGCAGCAATCTGTGCAGTTGCACCGCGTCGGGTGTGGTGTGGGTGCTGGCGAGGCGCTCCTCCCCTACCCTGTTTTCAACGGTGCCGATGAGGCCACATTTGTAGCCCAGCCGGGTGAAAAGTTGCCACAACAGGGTGACGACGGTGGTTTTGCCGTTGGTGCCGGTTATGCCGAGTAATTGAAGGTCATTTGAGGGATCATTAAAGTAATTGGAGGCCATTATTCCCAAAGCTTCGGCGGAATCTTCGACCTGCACCGCAATGACTTTTAATGACTCCAATGACTGCTCGCTAATTACTGCCACCGCTCCTTTTTCTATCGCTTTGTCAATGAACTGATGGCCGTCCACCTGCGCTCCCCGAACTGCCACGAACACATCGCCGGGCTGCACCGCACGCGAGTCGAAGCGGATTTGACCGACTTCGACGGCGAGGTTGCCGTGCGTGTCCAGTATGTGGACGTTTTGGAGGAGATGGTTTAAGCGCATTTTTGTATTTTTATATCCTAAATTTTTCAAAATGACTGCCGCAGCAATTCCGCCAACCGCACCAGCCCAAGTTTTGCAACGCCGCTACTCGGTAGAGGAATACCTCGAAATCGAGCGCAAAACCAATCAAAAGCATATTTTCATCAACGGCCTCATTTATCCTATGGCTGGCGCAAAACCTCCCCACCTTCGCATTTCTGGCAATGTATTCGGTCAACTTTACAAGATTTTGGAAGGCCAGTCCTGCTTGGAAGTTTTCAGCAGCGAAACCAAAATCTAACTCCCTCAATTCAACTACTATTACTATCCTGATGCGCTCGTGATGGCCGGAAAACCCGAATTTGCCAGCAAAGAAATCGGCGCAATCCTGAGTCCTATCCTCATTGTCGAAGTGCTTTCCGACTCAACAGCCGAGTTTGCTAAGGGGCAAAAATTCGCCGAATACAAAGCCCTGCCCTCTTTCTGCGAGTACGCCCTGATTCACCAAGACAAAGCCCAAATCAATGTTCACTTCCGCGATTCCGATGGCATTTGGAAACCCACCGCCGTCTCTGGTTTGGACAGCGAGGCTTATTTCCAAAGCATTGATGTGAAGGTTCCGCTATCAAAAATTTGCCGCAACGTTTCCTTTGAAACGGTGGCCTAACATTTACTCCAAATACAACACGCACGTCTGCCCGCTCGCCCGCGTCCCCACCGCCAGACTCTGCCGCCGCACTTTGCCTATACCGACCGCTTTCACTTTGCAGCCCCTGTTTTCGAGCAGATATATCGCGTCTTTCAGCCCCATGCCGATGACGGAGGGCACGGTGTTGTCTGACACGCCTCGATGCCGCAACACCAAGGAATCGCCGCTTGCGGCGGTGATGACTGTCCAATCGGTCAGCTCGCCTTCGAGAAAATAGTCCAAGCCAAGGCGACGAAGGGCGTTTTGCATATCGGCGGTGCTGCCCGCATCGTAGGTAGGCAACTGGTGTGTCTTCAGCTTCTCGGGTTTTTGGGCATTGATAGGCTCGTGGAGCTCGGGTTTCATGGCGAAGCATTTGTCCGCGATTTGGCGAAACACGGGGGCCGCCACTTCTGCGCCGTGATAGCCACCGCGCTGTGGCTCGCTGATGACTACGATGCAGGAATAAACGGGGTTGTCAGCTGGGAAAAAGCCGCAGAAACTCGCTTGGTGGCGTATGCCTTTGCTGGCTTTGAATTTGTGATAATTCAGCTGGGCGGTACCTGTTTTCCCGGCGATGGTGTAGTAGGGCGACTGAATACCATGGGCCGTCCCGCCTTTTTGCACCACTGATTTGAGGAGTTCCTTGGCTTTTGCGATGGTTGTTTTGGATGCGATGCTGCGTTTGACCACGGTCGGGCGGAACTCTTTGAGCACTTCGCCGTAGCGTTCGGTGCGCTGCACGAGATATGGTTTCATCATGCGCCCGTCGTTGGCCACCGCGTTGTAAAAAGCAAGCATTTGCAGGGGCGTGAGCAACATCTCGTAGCCGATGCTCATCCAAGGGAGTGTGGTGCCTGACCAATCGCTCTTGGGGTCGTTGGGGTGTTTGAGGATGGGGGTTTCCTCACCGCCTACCTCGATATTGGTGGGCAAATCAAGTCCGAAACTTTTGAGGCGCTCCACGAAATTGGGCGCTCTTCCTTTTCCGTAATGTTGCTGCACCAAGGTGGCGGTGCCGACGTTGGATGACATGGCGAAAACTTGCTTGATGGTCATGGTGTCCATGCCATGCGGCACGGCATCCACCAACTCTTCTTTGTAAATTTTCACCTTGCCGCCATACACTGGCACGGCTTCCTCGAAGTTGTTGATGAACCCATCTTCGAGCATGGCCATGAATGAGGCCAGCTTGAACATAGAACCCGGTTCCACGCGCTCGCCAATAGCGTAGTTGTAGGTTTCCCACCAGCCTTCGGGGGTGCGGCCTATGTTGGCAACGGCGCGGATTTTCCCGGTTTTCACTTCCATCACGATGGCGCACCCGTGGTCGGCATTGTGGGTACGACAAGCATTGAGCAGGGCATTTTCGGTTACGTCCTGTATGTTGATATCGAGCGTGGTGACTACATCGGCACCAGCCTCTGGCTCTATTTCGGCCAAATCGTTGACGGGGATATAGACATCGCCGGGCACACGGATGCGAAGCTGCTTGCCGAGCGAGCCGCCGAGCACTTTGTCGAAACTGCCTTCCAATCCGACTGGCAACGCGCCCTCGCGGGTGTAGCCGATGGTGCGCTGCGCCAGTATCTTGAATGGCCGCTCCCGACGCGGGTTTTGCTCCAAGATGAAGCCGCCTTTGTAGCGCCCTTCGCGGAAGATGGGGAAGGTCTTGACGAGCAGTGCCTTGTTGTAAGGCAGGTCTTTTGCAATCGGCACATAGCGAATGCCGCGTGTGTCTTTGGGCGCATTGCGCAGTTCGACCAGCCAATCGCGGTATGCGCCGGGTGTGTATTGTTGGTCAACGTGGGTGGACAACAGCCATGCGAGGCTGTCCACCGCCTGCGTGTTGAAAACCTCGTCGGTCAGTCCTTCTGCCTTCGCGTCCCAATGGACGTTGAAAAAAGGGAGCGAGGTGGCCAACAGACTGCCGTCGTCGGCCAAGATGTTGCCGCGGTCGGCTTGCACATCCACCCATTTCATGTAGAGGTTTTTGGCTTTTTCGCGCCACACAGGAGCTTCGACTACACTGAGCTGCAACAAGCGCCAGAATATCACAAACGCCGCCACCAGTATCATGGCTGCCACCAGATACACTCGGACTAGGACTTCGTTTTTGACATTTAACATGACGCTGTTTGTTGTTTGTTGGTGGTTGTTTGTTGTTCGTTGGTGGTTGTTCGTTGGTGGTTCTCACTTTTGGGCCGATGCTTGGGAATCGGGCACCGATGACTATTTCACCACTATCACTTTTGGCCCTTTGTTTTCCAAATCCAGCCCGACTGGTTGGAGGCTGGCATCTATCTGGCTTTGCATGGATTTATACATTGTTTGGCTTTTTATGGAGGTGTATTCCCATTTGAGTTCTCTGATTTCTCGTTGTAGCAGTTGAATGCGTCGCACTCCTTTTTCCGCAAAATGGGCGTTGGCGATGTAGATGATGCCGAGAAATCCGAGGAACATCAAATAAGAGAAGTTGCCAAACACGAGGTTGGTCGTGTGCTGGCTGACGTTGAGCGCGGATAGGAGTTTGTTGGCCATGATTTGCGTTGTTGAGGGTCTTTGAGGAGCGTCAGGAGTCATGCTTGCTGATATTGATGACTCCTGACGCTCGCGAATCGTGTTTATTTACCTGCCAAAAAATCATCTGCCGACTTTTGCACTTCGTCGTATTTCAGGCGGAAGTCTGTGTCGGGTGTTTTGCTCACAAAGTCTTTGAAAGGCACACCTTCTGGTGCCATGCGGCCGGGCACGTCTTTGCCCATTGCTTTCACTAATTGGCCGCCTGCGTAGTAGAAGCGGTTTTCGGTGTTGGTTTTGCCCATGATGGTCTCGCGCAGCATCACCACTTTGCCCCCTGCCAGATAGTATTCCCAAGTGGTGATGGGGCCTTTGGCGGTTGATTCGGCCTTTATCATGCGCGGCTGTCCGTTGTTGTCAGTGACGGTGGTGACTTTCATCGTGTTGTCGCCACGGTTGATTTCGGCATCTTTTTTCTGATAGTCATCAAACCCGGTGAGCACGATTTCGCGGTATTTGTCAATATTCTCCGCGCTTGTGAGGTCGGGTATGCCAAATTCTCCGGCACCGAACTCGGGGTCTTTTTCTTTTTTCACTTCTTTCACCAAGGTCCATTTGATGGAGGAGCCGTCGGCGGGCGGGTTGGCGATTTTGGTTTCTTTCACTTCGAGGGTGTAGAAGTAGCCATCCTCGAAGTTGAAACCTTCAATGCCGGAGTACCAGTTTTTCCAGTCGCCGTCGGGGGTTTCGCGGTATTGGAGGCAACGCATGGGCACCACGCCTGTGCAATCCACCATTTGGCTGTTGACATAGATGGTTTTGACGACATCGGCGTTTTTTTGATTGCAGGCCGCTACGAGCAGCAGGACGAAAGCAGAAAGGAATGTTCGCATTTTTTTAAAGTTTGTGCCTCTTGCGAGACGGTTAAGTTTTGTTTTGTTGTATTTGAAAAAGAAAGTGTTTCAATTTTCGAGTTTCTGCCCCACTCTAAGTTTTGCGCTACGGGCGCGGGGGTTTTGGCTGATTTCTTCGTCGGAGGGTTCGATGGGTTTTTTTGTCACCAATTCAAATGGCCGCGTGATGTTGCCGTAGAAATCCTTTTCTTGTTCTCCCGCCACGTTTCCTGTTTTTAAAAAATGCTTCACCATGCGGTCTTCGAGCGAGTGAAAGGTGATGATGGCCAATCGCCCTCCCGGGGCAAGCATCTCGTAGGCTTCTTTCAACAAATCCTCCAACGCGCCGAGCTCGTCGTTCACTTCCATCCGCAGGGCTTGGAACACTTGCGACAAGTAGCGCATCCGCTCGCCCATGAGGTTTTTGCCACACAATTCCAGCAAGTCGCCTGTGGTGCGAAAGGGCTTTTGCTCCCGAAGGCGGACGGCTGCTTGTGCCAGCGTTTTGGAGTTGCGCACTTCGCCGAGCTCGCTGAACACGCGCTGCAATTCGTCCGCGTCATATTCATTCAATACGTCTGCCGCTGTTTGCCCATCCTGCGTGTTCATGCGCATATCCAGCGCCGCCTCAAAGCGATAGCTGAAGCCGCGCTCCGGCGTGTCGAACTGATAGCTGCTCACGCCGAGGTCGGCCAAAATGCCGTTCACGGTGCCGGGCCGCACGACTTCGGCTCTCAACTGCCTTTTCAAATGCCTGAAATTCGAGTGGACGAACGTGAAGGAAGGGTTTGCCGAAAATGGCTGCTGCTCGGTGTTTCGCTTCGCGTCTTCGTCTTGGTCGAAGGCGTACAGGTGGCCTTTGCCACCCAGTTTTTCGAGTATCAAGCGCGAGTGCCCGCCGCCGCCAAATGTGGCATCCACATAAATCCCGCCGGGCACAACCCGCAGATTTTCAATGGATTCGCGCAAGAGGACACTTTCGTGATACACCTTTTCGAGTTATGAATTATGAGTTATGGACACTGCGCGCCTGGCGGCAATCATCACTTGTCACTCATAACCGTTTCAAAATCCCCTACCCCATCCAAGCCGCCGCCCATCACGTCGTTGGCGAGGTCGGCAAACGAGCCATAGTCAATGGCGGCCACGCGGGCATGCTCTTCCGGCGACCATATCTCGATGCGGTCGTCCATGGCGACGAGTACCGCTTCTTTCGAGAGGCCGGCGTAATCCATCAAAGGTTTTTGCAAGAGAATTCTGTCCGCGCTGTCGGTCGCGATTGGGTACGCACCGAGGTAGAAGGAGCGAATAAAGGCGCGGTTCCGGTCATTGAAGCGATTGAGACGGCTCAACTTGGCAGTAATACCGTCCCAGACCGGTTTGGGGTAAAGTGTGAGGCACTTCTCAAACCCCCGGTTGACCACAAACTCATGTCCTGCACCGTCGCCGTTGTCGCCTGTTTGGCTGGACAACTGACGAAGCAGCGCTGTCGGCAAACGCATACGCCCCTTTTCATCGAGAGCGACAGGATATTCGCCTATGAGTTGCATCATTGAGTGTGGGACTGCTCAATGCGCCATTTTGTCAATGTACTGATGCGCTATTTTTAGGTATCGCATTGGCACATTTTCTCATTGGCACATTGAAAATTATTTCTGCTCGGTGAGCCTTACAGGCGCTTGTTTGTGGGAACTCGCCTACAATTCACCGCCACAAATGTAAACCACTTTCCCACATTTTCCCACAAACCGACATTTTTTTTCAAATTTTTGTCAAATTTTTTTTGAATAAAAATTCAAATCATTGTTTTTCAATCTTTTATGAGGCATCGTAAATTTGTTAAAATTTGAGAAAAAGTTGGCTGAGCGAATTTTTGAGGAAGATTCATGAAAATTATGGCGGACTCAAGGAGGGAAAAACAAATACATTGAAGGGTAATTTTTACCCAAAAACGATTTAGCGGCAACATAGTGGTAAGAAGTGGAAACTGCTGCTTCGAAGAAGCAACGCAGGTGGGGAAAAGTGGGAACGGCGCAAAAGCAAGCCGCCCGGCGAGAATGCGTCTCGCCGGGCGGCTCTACTTAATTCGTACTTTCTAAAAAGTTGGAATCCTTCGCAATGTGGGAGGAAAAGCAAAGCTCAATATCGCATCCCCCAAAAATACGGCTCTTCGGCTTTCGTCTTTTCCTCGATGTATTTTTTCACGATGTCTTGATATTCGGCTTCCGTTATTTTTTTGCCCTTATACTTTTTAGGCAGATTCAACTGCTTGTCGAGTTTTTTCAGTTCGATTAAGTCGGCGGTGATGACCATTGCGCCGTTGTTCACGTCCACTTCGAGTATCATGCCCGGCAAGCCGGAGAAACGCTCCGGGCCACCGCTGTGCGGGATGTCTTGCGCAAACCACGCGACCACTTTTTGGCGTTTCACGGTATCTTCCCAGACGGCTTTCATGCATATATGGCCAGCCACTTCCTTGAGGTCGTTGTGGATTTTCCACTCGGGCGAATGGAGCGAGTCTTCGATGATGTATGTTTTGCCGAGCATTTCCATCACGTCATACTGGGTGTTTTCCTCGAAGTTTCGCTTGATTTGATAGACGTCCTTGCGCCATGAATAGCCCTCGTCGTCGGGTTCGGCACGCTCCTCAGAGTCTTCATAACGTGTTTCGGTGGCGTTGAAAAACATTTGGGTGTATAGTTTCCATTCGGAGCGGTTGCCCCACATATAGGCGATGCGCTCTTTGCGCTGCTTGCTGAGGTAGTCCACCGCCGCCATTTTTTTGGTCCAGTCGTGGATGACGAGGTAACGAATGCGGCCTTCGAGAGGGGGTTGCTTTTGCGCAATGGCTGAGAGCGAGATGAAAAGGGCGAGGAGGAGCAGTGTTTTTTTCATAAAAATTGAAAATGAGTGTTGGAATAAGCCCCGCAGGGACGACACGTTTATAGTGTCGCCGCTAACGCGGCTAAAAACGTGTCGTCGCTACGGGACTGTTTATCACCACCAATTATTCTTGTTCAATTTGTTTTCGTAGCCGCGCACGTTGTAACTGACGCTCAGCATGAAGTAACGCGCCAGCGTGGGGGCGATGTTGCGCGTCACGAAGTTTTGGGTGCCGTTTTGGGTGATGCTGACGCGGCGGTTGAGGAGGTCGAAAGCGGCGAGCCGTACCTCAAGGCGGTTTTCCTTCCCCAAAAGTCTGCGCACGGATGCGTTCCAGATGGGCACGTCCTGGTTGAAGTTGAATCTGTCGTTGCGATAAATGTTGTAACTGAAATTGCTTTCCAAGAAGAACTTGTCGGCGAACTGCCACTTGGTGGCGGCATTCACGCCGTAGTTCCTGATTTTCTGGTTTTGCTCGCGGCTGATGGAATAGGTGATGTTGTTGGGATTGATGGAGCCGCCTGCGCTCAGGATGAGTTTGGTGCCGGGGGTGAAGTTGAAACCTGCGTTGAGGCGATAGCCGCGGTTGCGCGTTTCGTTTTCCTGACCATTGACGAAGGAGGGCGTGTTGCTGAAATTGAGGCTGCCGTTGAGGTTCATGGTCAGTTTTGTTTTCACGATGGGGAAATTGGACCACAGGTAAGTGTTGAGTCGCTGACCACCTGAGAGGTTTTCGGGGCGCGAGGTGGTGCGGATGCCGATGCTGTCAATGGCTTCGATGGTTTGGTTGTAAACGATTTGGCTATCGAAAAGGTCGAAATTGGCACCTATGCCCACGTTACTGAGCGAGGCGGGGTTCCAGTTGTTGATGTTGAGGTTGAAGCTGTGATTTCGTTCGGGGTCGAGTCCTGGGTTGCCTTCCGTGCGAAAAAGGGGGTTGTTTTGGTTGGGCACGGGTTGGAGGTCGTTGGGTTGGGGTTCGCGCACGCTGTATCCATATCCGAGATTGAGCCACGTCCTGCCTGCGCCTTTCAGCTCGTACGACAAATCCACATTGGGTATGACGTTGAGGAATTGCCTGTCAATGGGCGGCACGAGCAGGGGTGTGTTGCGGGCGCGGAAATACTCGCCGCGCAGGTCGAGTTGTTGGGCAGCCACGCCCACCGACACGTTGAGACCCTCGTTGGAAAAACGGATGCTGGAGCCGAGGCGGTTGTAGAGGATGTCGTAGTCGTAATAGATGCTGAGGCTGTCAATGCGTTGGCCGCTGTTTTCGGGGTCGGCCACTTGTCTGTCCACCTCGTTTTGGGTGGTGCTGAAGTTGTAGAATGTTTCCCAGTACCATTTTTTCGAGAGCGGCTCGGTGAACAGGAGGCTCGACTTGGCTTGCATGACGCGGGTGTCGTTGGCGTTCATCTGCCGGATTTGCTCGGTGAAGGAACCTGCGTTGAAGAACTGGTTGAGGGAGAAAAGTTGCTCTGAGGCATCCGTCTGATTGAGGTTGAAGCCGGCGCTGGCGGCTAGCGAACGGCCTTTTTTCTTGAACCGGTGGCGGAATATGGCGGCGCTGTTCACCCGCCAAGAGTTGAGGTCGTTGCCGTTGTCCATGCTGAGGCGATTGGTCGTCGTGCCGTCTTCGAGGTAGAAAAGTTGGGATTGTCGAGTCGTTGCGTCATTGAGGCTGAATCGGCCATTGGCTTTCACTATCAAGAGATTGTTTGAGTCGAGGTCTTTTTCAAAACGGGTGTTGAGGCTGTGGTTTTGGCGAAGCTCCACCTTTGTCGTGGTGTCGGCATTGAAAAACGAATTGCCCTCCACGAAGGTCTGGCGGTCGGTGAATTGGTCGAGGAAGAGCTTGGTTTGGTTGTAGAAGTAGCTGGTGTTGAGCTTGGTTTTTTTGTTGTCAAAATTGTAGTTCGCGCCGCCGCCGAAGTTTTCGGTGAATCCGCGTCCGTCGAAGTTGTTGAGGGGCGAGTCATCGCCGCCGCCGAAGTAGAAGATGCGCCCGCCACCACTGTTGAAGCCAAAGTCGCCGTTGTCGAAATCGCTGAAAGAGCTTTGCCCCTTGAACTCGCCATAGTCCTCCCAGTTCACCCCCGTCTGGTTGATGTTGTTGCCATAGCCGATAAAGGAGAGTTGCTCTTTCTGGTTGAATCGGTTGTAGTTGCCTCGGGCGGCCCATCGCTCTTCGGTGCCAACAGCCCCTGTTATTTTGCCGAACGAGCCTTTTTTGAATTCTTCCTTCAATTCCAGATTCATCGCCTTTTCGCGCTTGCCGTCGTCCACGCCCGTCAGTCTCGACTGCTCGGAGGCTTCGTTGTACACCTGCACCTTGCTAAGTGTCTCTGCGCCGAGGTTTTTGGTGGCAGCCTTCGGGTCGTCGCCGAAGAAGGTTTTCCCGTCCACATAGACGCGCCGCACATCACGCCCCTGCGCCTTGATGTTGCCGTCGGCATCTACTTCGATGCCGGGCAGCCGGCGCAACAAGTCCTCGACCGTGGAGCCGGGCGGCACTTTGAAGGAGGATGCGTCGTATTCGATGGTGTCGCCGCGAATGCTCAGCGTCGCTTTGGCGGCTTTCACGACGACTTCGAGCAGTTCGCTGGTGATGGGTTTGATGGTCAACTCGCCCAAATCGTGGACTGCCGATGCCGACGGCTCGATGCGCACTTGCAGGGGCAAATACCCGACGTAAGAGATTTTGAGCAAATAAGGCTCGTTCTTGACATTTTTTAATTGGAAAACACCTTTGTCATCACCGCGTGTAAAATTGACCAACGCGGAATCCGTGGGGTTGAGGAGCATGACGGTCGGCATCACAATCTCCTCGCCAGTAGAATCAACGACGATGCCTTTGATGGTGATGCGGGAAGGATTTTGGGCGGAAAGAAAATGACAAAAGAGAAGAAGGGCGGGCAGGAAGAAGTGTTTTTGCATAAATTTGAAATGGGCAGAAAGTGGAAATTGGAGATTTTCGAGGTCGAAATTATGGGGCTATCGCAAACGGACTCGGACACTTAGACTAATGCGATGGAATCGGCGGCGAACGTTGACGCAGAAATGTTTGATGCCGTTCGTCGCCATATTGGTGCGAGAAACAAAGTTTTCGTTGCAAATGGCTGGGCCAAAGTTTCGGTAAAAGTCAATTGGTGAGAACAAAGGTTGCATATTGCGGCATCGCAGCAAAAACGGCCACACTTCTTTTACATCTTTTTACATTTCTGCCGACAAATGATGCCCAAAAATGGCGGATACCGTTCGCCGTTGTACAGTACAAGAGGCAAGGATGATTGCTGATGAAGATTACTTTAGCGAGGATTGAAAAACCGCAGAATAGCAATTTGATTAAATTGCATTCTTGTGCAGTTTCAACTGCCGAGGTGGGCGTGTACGTCAATCATGCCGGACAGATTCAATTGCATTTTTGTGTAATCTCAACCCGACGATTCATGCTGCGGGAAAAATCATCTTCCCCTGAGGCTAAAGGCGTTTTACTGCCTTGAGATACAATAGTTATTCTCTCTTTAGGCAGCGACTTGCTCATCAGAAAATCTGCTACTGCCCGCGCCCGTTTGTACGCTAACTGTTCGTTGTGTTCATCACTTCCTGTGTTGTCTGTATGGCCAATGACAACAATCGGGCACCCTCGTCGAAGGAGGTTTGCAGCGGTTTCCGACAAGATTTTTTGATAATACGGATTGATGGAAAATGAGTTGTATTCAAACGAAACCGTTGGCAAGGCTCCAAAATCAGTTAAGGGAGAAACTGTAGCGAGGGTATCTTGCCGCGATACAACTATTTTGGAAGCCATTGTATCAGGTTGATTCGCTGTTTGCTCTGTCAATATTGCAGAAACGTCCGGTATCGGAGCCACGTACTCCAGGGCGACCAATTCCACATCATCTATAAAGACATAAATACCTTTCTCCAAATCCTTACCTTTTTTACGAAAGGTTTTAGGCTGAGTCTCAAATGAGCCAGCTATTATGTAGTTCGCATCAGAGGCGGCGACAAATTCTTTGGAAAAAAACAACCAATAGTCATCAACCCTTTTTGAAGGCTCAATTTCAATGTCCACTTTCCCCCCTTTCAGTTTTCCCGCAGCAAGGGCAATACATGGGTTTTCATCGCTCAGATTAAAACTTATTTTGCGCGGGTAAAAGCCATCCCTCGATCTGAAATGCAGATAAAAACTTAAACGATACTTCTTGCCTTCCCTCACAGGGACAGACAATTGTTGGAACAAATATTCTGGCAGCCAACCCTCCCCACAGTCAATCAGATAAAGCCCTATCATAGATTTGCCTGTGTGAGGAGCAATCTTCTGGCTTCCAGAGCGATTAGTAAAAGGGAAATTTTGATGTACAAAATCGACCGTATTAAATCCTTCCCAAGCGGACAAAGCATCTAAATAGCCGACACCAATGGAGCAATCTTGACGCACATTAGAATCAATTTGCTCAAAAGAATGGTTGTTGAGCAAGTTTTGAGAATGTGCTTCCGATATTAAAACTATTGAAAAACACGCTAGGTGGAGTATCTCCACCCAGCGTTTTCCCTTGTGGACAAGAGTCATTCGTTGAATTAATTTATATTAAAACAATCAATTATTTCTATACCTGGCCCCGGCACAAACGTGTCGCAGTTGATGTTTTGGGAGGTGTAATAAGCATGAGTTGCTCCGTTAAACCTGTAAACAATCCATGTACCAGCAATAGCTTGGGTGCTGAAAAACAATGCAGACAAGACAATAATGCCTTTTGCTAGAAATTTCTTTTTCATATCAGATGAAAAAATTTTAAGATGAAAGATCGCGACTACTCTTTTTCGGCTTTTCGTCTCACGCCGTTCTTGGCCAATAAACCCTTTAAAGGTTCGACAAAGGTAGTGCAATTTGATTTAATAAAAATTATTTTATATCATAAAATTAACAAAATTAAAAATTAGAAATTAGAAATTAGAAATTAAAACAAATTTTATTCTAATGAATTACATAATTTACAAATTTAAACATCGCCTTCGCCCGGTGGCTGATTTTGTTTTTCACGTCTTCGCCCAATTCCGCGAACGTTTGTCCGTAGCCATCGGGGATAAAAACCGGGTCGTAACCAAAACCGCCAGTCCCGCTTTTTTGCGTGGCGATGCGGCCTTCACAAATGCCTTCGAGCAGCGTTTCTTTCCCATCAAAAATGAGGGCAATGCTCGTGCGGAATCGAGCGCGACGATTTTCTTTCCCTTCTAAATTTGCTAAGAGCAAGGCGATATTCGCGTCAGGGTCGCGCGAAGCGCCCGCATAGCGAGCCGTGTGGACACCCGGCGCCCCGTTGAGCACCTCAACTTCGAGACCGGTGTCTTCGGAGAAGCAATCGAAGCCGTATTTTTCCTTGACGTATCGCGCCTTGAGGAGCGCGTTGCCTTCGAGCGTGGATTCGGTCTCCTCTATTTCTTCGAGGCAGCCAATGTCGCGCAGCGTTTTCACTTGGAATTGACCGCCGAGGATTTGCTCTACTTCGCGGGCTTTGTGGGGGTTGTTGGTTGCAAAAACGAGGGTGTGCATGAATAAAATAAGGGGTTTGGGGGTTTGAGGGTTTGAAGGTTTGAGGGTTTGGGGGTTTGAGGGTTTGAGGGTTTGGGGGTTTGGGGGTTTGAAGGTTTGAAGGTTTGAAGGTTTGGGGGTTTGAGGGTTTGAAGGTTTGGGGGTTTGAGGGTTTGGGGGTTTGAGGGTTTGAGGGTTTGGGGGTTTGAAGGTTTGAAGGTTTGGGGGTTTGAGGGTTTGAGGGTTTGAGGGTTTGAGGGTTGGGGGTTTGAGGGTTTGGGGGTTTGAGGGTTTGAAGGTTTGGGGGTTTGAGGGTTTGAAGGTTTGAAGGTTTGGGGGTTTGGGGGTTTGAGGGTTTGAAGGTTTGAAGGTTTGGGGGTTTGGGGGTTTGAGGGTTTGAGGGTTTGGGGGTTTGAAGGTTTGAAGGTTTGAAGGTTTGGGGGTTTGGGGGTTTGAAGGTTTGAAGGTTTGGGGGTTTGGGGGTTTGAAGGTTTGAGGGTTTGGGGGTTTGTCCGGCCAAGCGCAGCGGGATTATCAAATTAGCACATTACCGAAACAACGTGAGCGCCCGCACGAGGAAGGCTGCCAGGATGAGGCCGATGAGCACTGCCAACGCAATCAAGGCTCCCCTACCAGCCGAATTGCCGTTGGGGCCAACCGTCTCGATAGCTGCCTCTTGGAGGATTTCGCGCGCGCGAGCCGAATCTATCGGACGGACGTGCAGCCGCACGATGGCTTGCAGGTGCGGCAGCACGCTTTGCGAGGTCGTGTTGGCAAGAAAACAATGGATGCCCTCGGCGCGCAGCCTCGCAGCCGCCACTTCCGCTTCCATCAGGGAAAAAAACTTGGCTACTACCTCGCCTTCCTCGGCGAGGCCGGGCTGCACGTTTTCATCGAAGTCAAAATTGTCGAGTATATCAGTGGAGTGCATAACGTTGCCAAACATCTGGCCTTTTTTTGAAACGACGTAGAGCAGCTGTTCATTTTTTCCAAAAACACACCCCTCTATCGCATATTTTGTCGGTAATTTGCCAGTTGAAAAGTCCTAACGTTTTAACAATCAAAATGACGAGACCATGAAGAAAACGCTCTTTATCATTTGTTTATCGGTGGCTTGCACCACCATTGCCAGCACCCAACGCTCCGATTCGCTCGACCTCGAATACGAGTTCTACAAACGCTCGGCATTGATTGACCTGTCTGGCGGCGGGCGGTTCGATTTTTACAACTTCGACGATTTGAACGGAATGTTGAGGCAAGCAAACTTGCCGGAATTGGGCACCACGGGCTATGGCGGTTTTTTTGCCTTGCGAACCCCCTCCGCAACAAGCCGGTGGGTGGGGGAGTTTTCGTTTGATGCCACTTCGAGCCGCTCCAACGATGGCAACGCTATCAATGGGGCTGCCGTCGTTTACAGGGATTTTTCCCTGCGCCTGCGCGTCCTTTACCATGTATCCGACCCGGCAAACCTGACAAAACTGTATCCCTTTGCGGGGCTGGGCAATACCTATCGCTCGCTGAACACTTACAGCAACATTCCCGGCAACGGCAGTTTTGTGTCAACCGTCAATCAGGACGTGCGGCGGTATAATTTCAGCAACAGCTCCATTCCACTGGAAATTGGGCTGGGGCTGGAGCAAGGGTTCAGAGGCAAAAGTGGCGATTTCTTCATCGGCGTGCGCGGCGGATACACCTACAACGTCCTGTCGTCGGACTGGACCTTGGACGGTGATGTGTTGACCGATTTGTCGAAGCCCGGCGCAGGCGTTCCTTTCGCGGCTTTCTTGCTTCGCTTCAAGTCCGACCCCAAACGAGCGTGGGAGGCTCGCAAGAAAAAAGCACCCGCCCAAGAATAACTCACAACTACCCAATCACTCACAAAATATAACATGATGTTAGTTCGCCTAACAATTTCCATTTTCGCTCTTTTCATTTCCGCACGCTCTCTTTTTTCCCAAGAAAAACCCAAATGGGATGTTGCCAATCCCCCCGGCGACGTGCCGCACAAAGACGTGGAATTCACCACCACTGAGGGGACCTGGATGTGTCTCGATGTATCGCCCGACGGCAAAACCATCGTGTTCGATATGCTCGGCGACATTTATTCGATGCCGATAACAGGTGGCACGGCGACTCCGCTAAGGCAGGGTTTGGCTTGGGAAGTGCAGCCGCGTTTTTCGCCCGACGGAAAAAAAATCTCCTTCACTTCCGACGCGGGCGGCGGCGACAACATCTGGGTGATGGATGCCGATGGCAAAAAACCAAAACAAGTCACGAAAGAAAGTTTCCGGCTGCTCAACAATGCCGTTTGGGTTGACAATGAATACATCGTAGCCCGCAAGCACTTCACCAGCAGCCGCTCGCTCGGTGCCGGCGAGCTCTGGCTCTACCACCTTAGCGGCGGCGAAGGGCTTCAACTCACCAAGCGCAAAAACGACCAGCAGGACGTGAACGAGCCGAGCGTCAGCCCCGACGGACGCTATATTTATTTCAGCGAGGATATGTATCCCGGCGGTTTTTTCCAGTACAACAAAAACCCCAATACGCAGATTTTTGCCATCCGCCGCTACGACCGCGAGGAGGGAAAAATAGAGGAAGTCACCGGCGGCTCCGGCGGCGCTTGTCGCCCGCAGGTTTCCCGCGACGGCCAATGGCTCGCTTTCGTGCGACGCGAATACACGAAAACGGTGTTGTGTGTCAGGAATTTGGCAACAGGTCAAGAATACCCGATTTACGACGGACTTGACAAAGACCAGCAGGAAGCGTGGACGACGTTCGGGTGTTATCCGGGGTTTGCGTGGCTGCCAGAACAACCCAGCCGCGCCGGAGCGATGCAGGGCATTGTCATCTGGGCAAAAGGAAAATTTCAAAAAATCAATTTCAATTGGACCAAAATCGCTCCAGACGACCGCAACACGATTGCCGACAAGCCGCAAGTTTCTGTCAGTGAAATCCCCTTCACCTGCAATGTCAAAACCAAGGTCGCCGAGACTTTGAAGTTTGAAAACAAGGTTTTTGACAATGAATTTACGGCGAAAGCCATACGCCAAGCGGTGACAAACCCCGATGGCAAATGGCTGGTTTTCAACGCGGCAGGTTATTTGTACCGAAAAAATTTGGACAATGGAAGAGTGGAACACCTCGCAGGCGACGACAAAAATCTGGCCTTCGAGCCTTCTTTTTCGCCCGACGGCAAATCGCTCTTGTTCGTCACTTGGAACGACGAACAAAAAGGCTCTATCGCCAAACTCAACCTCGAAACCAAAAACCAGAAACCAGAAACCCTAAGACCTATTCAAGCCATCTACCGCACCCCCTCATTCTCCCCTGACAGCAAACAAATCGTCTTCCGCATCCAATCGGGCGACGACGAGCTCGGCCCCGGCATGACCGACAAGCCGGGCATCTACATCATGGACGCCGACGGGAAAAATATGCGCTTCGTGACGGAGAGCGGCGAAAACCCAAAATTCTCCCTCGACGGGGGACGCATCTACGTCAGCACGGGCGGCTCGCTGTTCGGCCCTTTGGACAAATCTTTCAAATCCTACGACCTCAACGGCAAGGACGAAAAAGTGCATTTCAAATCAAAATACGGCCACTCGTTCACGCTTTCACCCGATGGTAAATGGCTGGCTTTCATCGAATTGCACAAAACCTACGTCTGCGCCTTCCCGCAAACCGGCAAAACCATTGACCTCAGCGCCGACACCAAAGCCATCCCAGTCACGCAAGTCAGCCGCGACGCGGGCTACAACCTTCACTGGAGCGCCGACTCGAAAAAACTTCACTACACGCTTGGCGACGAGTATTTCAACATTGACCTGACTCAGCGTTTTGCCTTCCTGCCCGGCGCGCCCGACAGCCTACCGCCCGTGGATTCCGTCGGGCTGAAAATTGGTTTGACTTTGAAAACCGACGTGCCGGAGGGGACGCTCGTTTTTGAAAATGCCCGCATCATCACGATGGAGGGTGACCGCGTCATCGAAAACGGCGTCGTGGTCGTGGAGCGCAACAAGCTCGTTTTTGTCGGCTCGCAGACCGAGTATCAAGCGGCAAAAGTTAGAGTTAACAACCCCAAAATCATTGATTGCGCCAGAAAAACCATCATGCCCGGCATCATTGACGTGCACGCGCACCCCGGCAATTTCCGCTTCGGCCTCAACCCGCAAAAACAATGGGAATACTACGCCCAACTCGCCTACGGCGTGACGACCCAGCACGACCCGTCGGTGAATTCCGAAATGGCTTTTTCCAACGCCGAAATGCTCAAAGCAGGGCGCATGGTAGGGCCTCGCCTCTACTCCACTGGCACGATTCTCTATGGCGCGGACGGCGATTTCAAAGCACCCATCAACTCGCTCGACGACGCGCGCTCGGCCTTGCGGCGGACAAAGGCTTGGGGCGCATTTTCGGTGAAAAGTTACAACCAGCCGCGCCGCGAACAGCGCCAGCAAGTCATCGCCGCCGCCCGCGAACTGGGTATGCTCGTGGTGCCGGAAGGCGGGTCGTTTTTTCATCACAATCTCACGCAAGTCGTTGACGGCCACACGGGTGTGGAGCACAACCTACCCGTCGCACCGCTTTACAACGACGTAATTTCTCTCTGGAGCAAAACCGACGCGCACAACACGCCGACGCTCATCGTCAACTATGGCGGCCTCAACGGCGAGTACGAGTTTTATCAAAAAAGCGAAGTCTGGGCAAAAAAGCCGCTCCTGAATTTCACCCCCAAACACGTCCTCGACGAGCGCAGCCGCCACCGCACCATGGTGCCAGAAGAAGAGTATCAAAACGGCCACATCCTCGTGTCGCAATCCTGCACCAAACTTCAAAACGCGGGCGTGAACATCAACCTCGGAGCGCACGGCCAACTCAACGGACTCGGCGCGCACTGGGAACTCTGGATGCTCCAACAGGGTGGCATGAGCAACCTGCAAGCCCTGAAATGCGCGACCATCAACGGTGCCAAGTATATCGGCATGGACAAGGAAATCGGCTCGCTCGCGCCCGGCAAATTGGCCGACCTGATTGTGTTGGACAAAAACCCGTTGGACGACATTCGCAACTCGGAATCCATCCGTTACGTCATGGTCAACGGGCGTTTGTATGAATCGGAGACTCTGAATGAGATTGGAAATTACGACCGGAAACGCTCGAAATTCTGGTTCGAGCAGCCGGGTAGCCAGACGAGTGGTGCGGGCATGACACACACTTGCCATGAAGCGAAGTGTGTTTGTGGGCATTGAGGGCTTTTGACAGCCTGTCTGCCGTCAGGCAGGCTGTCAAAAACCGACTCAAATCAGCGACTGGGCATCGTTTATCGTTGCCGCACCATCCCGTTGTAAGTGTCAAAGCCTTTTGCCGCCTTTTGTTCGACGTGTTCATGAAAACCCAGCCAGAAGTCATGGCCAGCCCGAATGTGGTCCAACTTAGTGCATTTCGCGTGCCCGAGTCTAAATTTTTGATATTGACGAGCGTGTAGATTGCAGTGGCGTTGGCGGCACCGATAAAAATATAACCCCAAGTGGCCGGTGCTTTCCCGCGCTGAAAAGCCTTGCCCGCTTCGGGCGCGTTTTTGTCCAAGTGCAGCTGCACTTCCGGGACGCGCAGCCGTTCGCTGCCCATGTAGTAGCGGGTGCCTGTCCAGAAATTCCTTTTGGATTCAATGGTTTGTAGTTGTGCTGTTGTCTCTTGGCGCAGGGCAAACAGGAGGGAAAGGCATAAAATCATTTTTCGCTTAGAGAATCAGGTTTTTTACTTGTTCACGCGCACTTTGATTGTCATCGCGCCGTCCTCCAGTGTGCGCCAGAGCCGCTCGCCCCTGTTGTCGGAATAGAGGTCGCAAGCAAACTCGAAAGTGAGAAAATACAGGTAGTGGTCGCCTTGGTCTTTGCGGATTTTTTCCGTGCAGCGCAGGTAGGAGGTGGAGGGCTGGGGGCCGGCGCTGGTGAAGTCAAGACCTGTTGCCATGGTGCCCTGAGAATTAGTTCTTGTATCGCATTGTAAGTCTATTACAATCAAAAATCCCGAAATGCTGCTGCTATCGTAGTCAGATTTTAAAAAGTCAAGCGGAATACCTGTTTTTACGATGCTGTCCATGACATACCCCCAAGAAACATCCTCTCTGCCAAAATAACCTATTTTCACGAAGGGTCTGCTGTCCGAAATTCCATCATCACTAAACTTATCGCTCAAGAAAAGAAGGTCTTTGTCTCCCATTCCCATATTGTAGAGATAACCTGCGACAGAGTTATTGCCGCCAACAGAAATGTATGGAACATCTGTGACAATAACTTGGGCTTTCGTGATAAAGCTCGTGTCAGGCCCGGATGCGTTGATACAGAATTCGCTGTCATTCAGTTTGCAATAAAAATATTGCTCGGCAGAAATGCCGTTGCAACCGAAGTCTGAAGCAATATAGCAAGGCCAATCTACTTCTGCGATATGTTTTTTATCAGGGTGAGGGGGCTCTTCTTTTTTGCAGGAGAACCCTATGAGACAAGAAAGTAGAGAAATGGAGGCGGAGAGAAAAAACTGTTTCATAAAGCTGTGCTTAGGTAATACATTGTTCAAATGTATAACAACCTTCCGAAACAACCACATTTTCTACTTCCTTTTCTCAAATCCGCACCCCCACCGTCAGCACCACGCTCCGCCCGTCCGAAGGCCACACGCCGGGACCGGGGTAAAACGAGGGGCGTTTGGTGAAATACTGCTCGTCGGTCAGGTTGTTCACGCTCAGGCGAAACAAGAGATTGCGAACTCGGTATGACGCATTCAAATCCAGCAAACCATAAGACGGCACAAGCCCAACCGCACCGGTCGCGGAAGGTTCCACCGTGTTCAGTGGGTCGGCAAAAGTCTCGCCCGTGTAACTGTACAGGAACGATACGCTCAAGTCTTTGTATTTGAGGTTCAAGCCGTTGCGGCTAATCCATTCTGGCACACTTTCGACGCGGTTGCCGTCAATGTCGCGGTTTTCAGTGCCGACGCGAAATTGCGCGTCTTGGTATTTTGCATCAAAAAAGGCGGTAGAGGTGAACACGCTGGCGCGGAGTTGCCCTGCCACGCGGAAACCATATTCGCCGAAGATTTCCAGCCCATGCGTGAGTGAGTTGCCAATGTTGGTGCGCAACACATAAAACGCGCCGCCCTCATCCACCGAGACGCTGCCGAGGCGATTGTTGTATTGCAGCCGGAAGGCGCTCACATCCCATTTGAAGCCGCCTGCCGCGCCGCGCCAGCCGATTTCGGCGTTGTAGCCATCGGCATTTTTGAGGTTGTCGTCGGTGCGCTCAAAAGCATTGCCCGGAATAATGTCTTTGAAAATAACAGGGCGGTATGCCTGCGACCAGCCTGCGTACAGGTTTTGCCTGCTGCTAAGGACGTACTCGGCACTCACGCCGAGCAAGGGAAAATTATGTTTGATGGTCGTGGGCAAATCTTCCGGGTCGTAGTAAGCGAGTGTACCCGACATTTTTGAATCGCCAATTTCGTAGCGCAGACCGGGCGTTACGGAAAGTTTGGACGTGATTTGAAATTTGTTTTCGGCAAAAAACGCCACGCTTTGGGTTTTGAAATGCAAATCGCGCAACCATCCTTTGGCGGGGTCAATAGACACATCGTAATCGGTACCCGTTGAGCCGCCATTGGGTGTGAATCGCCGGTGCAAATCGTTGTTAAAATACTGAACACCAGCGGCTAAGAGCGATTTTCTTCCCAAAAGATGATATTCTTGCAAAAGACGCAATTCGCTGGTGCGACTGTTGAAGCGGTCAATATCCACCGCGCGAGGGCTGTAAGCCAAAGTCGCAGCGTTGATGGTGTCTGGCACAGTAGCCGGGTTGTCGTTGCGGACGCTGCTGCGCTCGCCCAAAACGGCGGAGGCCGTCCATTGCAGGCGGGTTTGCGGGCTGATGTTCCATTCCGCCGTTAGGGAGGGGATGTAGATTTCCGGGTTGAAATAGTTGCGCGAGCGCGTGGCTTGGCGCGGGTTTTCGGCAAGCATGGCGTCCGTCAGCGGGCCGGGGATGCGATAGAGGTAGTTGGAGCGCAGCAGCTCGGCTTTTATGGAGAAATTGTCGGAAGGCATGTATTTCAGCACCAGCCCCTGTCCGTCGTAGTCGGATGCGCTGTTGTCGCGGTAGCCATCGCTCACGCGCTTGCTATAGAAGGCGTAATACTGCACCTTTCCGACTTTGCCGCCGACGGCGTTGTAGGTGCTGAGCAGGCCGAATGAGCCGATGGAATTGACCGTTTCAAAACCGACGGCCTTGGTCGTGTCGGGCTGCTTCAGCGAGTAATTGAGCATTCCGCCGAATTGGGCGCCGTATTGGAGCGCTCCGGTGCCGCGCACGAGTTCGATACGCCCTACCGCCTCGAATGGCAGGCTGAAATGGCTTGCCGGGTAGCCATAAATGTCTGAATTCGTGATGATACCATCGGTGCGGATGTTGAATTCCCAGCCACGGTGCGGGTCGAGGCCGCGTGTGCTGATGTTGGTCTGGTTGCCTGTGCCGTCCATGTCATAGACAAACACGCCGGGCACTTTTGCAAAAATCTGGCGCGGCGTTTTTTCCGCGACGTTGGCATCCACGTTTTCGAGGTTGATGACCTCGCTTTTTTTTCCCGACCAGAGATATGCGCCCTGCACCTGTGGCAATCGAGCGATATTTTCGCGCTCCACTGCTATTTCCACGGCTTGAAGTTGGCGCTCGTCGAGGCTGTCGGGGGGCGATGTCTGGGAAAAAAGGCAATCGCTCGCGAGCAAGGTACCCGCGAGGCACATTATTTTACAAAAGTTCATCGGTTCGCGTTTTTAAAAAAACAGTGGCAAAGGACGATAGTCTCGGTGCCATGTTGCAGTTTTGAGGCTTAAAAACTCATTAAAATCAATTTTCACTCTTGTTTTTCTGTCCCACCGTTTTGCCTCTCACTTCCACGAGCGAATCCATCTGGTAGAGTGCCTCAAAAATAATCTGGCCTTCGGGCGACCATTTGCGGAGGTACCCGTTCATCTTGCCGCCCTCAAACCAAGTGGTGAATTGCACTTGACCATTGTCGTACCAGAGCGTGTCGCCGCCTTGTTTTTTTCCTTCCACATAGTATTGCACCTCCATGACCCGACCGTTGGGGTGATACAGCACGGTGCGTCCCGTCTGCAGGTCGTTTTCAAACCAGCGCTCGCCTCGGAGCTTGCCGTCGGGATAGTAGTCGGTCATTTTGCCTTCCTTTTTTCCGTTGACAATCTGAACGCGACGAGTGATGGCACCGCTCTCAACCCGCTCGATTCGCTCGTAGGTTTTTTGTTCGGATTTTTGCTGGCAACCCTGTGCCATGAACGCGATGAATAAAAATGAAAAATAGAGGTTTTGGATGCGCATACATGCAACGTGCTTATGTGCCAATTCGGGAATGTGCTGATAGTTTTTTGGGGGAAAATTGTAAGGGTATACCCAGATTAAAGAGGATTTGAACCTGCCGGTTGGCAAGGCAGGGATTTCCTTGATTGATTTGTGTGATTTCCAAAGGATTGCGAGCACTGTTCGTTCAAAACCACCTTGTCAGACCCTGTACTCAGGGGCTTGCCCGGCCAAGTGAAGCGGACGGGGCTGATTTGCGTTGACTATATCGTTGTTGACAATCAAAAGGGTGGGGTTAAAAACATGAGCCATCCCGAATTTTCGGTGATGACTCATGTTGTTTCTAATCATTGATTTTTTGCCGCGTGGCAAAGTATCGTGGGCGAGGATGTTCAAATCAGCAACAAGCGCCCCTCAACCTCTCAACATTCTCAACTTATTTTTTCCACGGCAGGTCGTTCACTTTGCGTCCAATGACGGTACCGTAGCGCACACCCTCCTCGCAGTCCATGCGGAAGTGAACACCCAGCGGCACGCGAGACCAAGCGTTTTCTTGCGCCATCTCGAAGAGGCTGCCAAAGGTGCGTGGCTTGCCTTCAAACTCCGTGCGGTCCTGGTGGCAGAGGTCGGTCATGCCGTAGGCATAGCCAAAAATGCTGGCGAGCGCCTCGGCGCCCGCAGCGCCCATTGTGGAGTGGCCAGATGGGTACGCAGGGAAGGACGGAGTCACACCTTCTTCGCCTGTGAGCGGATTGTAGAGAGCGGGTTTCCAAGTTGGGTCCATTACTCGATTGATGTACGTCTGCGGGCGCTCCACGTTGTAGTAGTATTTGGAGTACCAGCAGCCCACGGCGGCATCGTTCAAGGCCATGCCCACTTTCGTGCTCATGTACACGGCGGTCTCCAAGCTGCTGTTTTGGTGCACCAGAATTTGGTTGCCGATGGCAATCCAGCGCGGACCGGGGCTGAATGTGAGGTTCACCAAGTCATCGCTCCAAAACTCACCAATCCACTCATCTTCGTAAGAAAGGGTGGGCGTGTTTTGAGCATATACTTCCAAGGCTTGTGAGAAAAGTTTGGAGGTGTCGCTGTCCGAATAGGGCAAAGGAAGACGGCAGATTTTGTCGTTCTGCGTGATGGCGAAAGTGCGGGCACCGCCCCAGATGCCGCCCATGGGAAGGCCCGGGCCTGGGAAAGTCGGCTTCCAATCGCCGTCTTTTTTGAAATTGGCCTGCCAATCATACCCTTGGAAGGGGTCTTTGTAGTGGTCGTGACCGATGGGGTCGGTGATGGCATAGGCCCACACTGCGGCAGCCACAGCCCTTCCGTAGTCTCTCGAACGGTTGGCAATGTCCTGACCCACTTCAGCCACCCCTTTGTCGAAATTGAAGTTGTCCAGAGCGGTGATTTTCAGTTTGTGGTCGTTGGATGCCTCAGGAAAAAAGAGCGGCATGAGGTGAGCATAAGACGCATTCACCACCGTAGGCCAGTGATAAGGGACATCTTTATCGGGGGCTGGAATGCTCAAGCCGGGATACAAATTGGCGAGCGAGTTGAACGAGGGCATCCCGCTGATGCAGGCTTCGTAGGCGGACAGGCCGAGATAAGCCAATGCACGCGGCGCGGGGCCGGGGCGATAGCCAGCGGCGTAACGCTCGATATCGAGGAACAGCTCGTTCCAGGCGTGCACTACCTTGTAGTCATGCTTGCTCACGAGGTTTGTCTCGTTAACGGCGACATCCTTGCAAGAATGGATGAGCAAGCCCGCTGCCAAAAATGCCAACGCGATGAAGGTGTAGTTTTTCAAAAATCGCATGAGTGAAAACTTTGTTAGTTAAACATTTAAATTCTACCGGGGGGGCAAATCGTCATTAAGCAATGACATTGCAAAGAACCCGCCATTATTCCAATCGTGGTCTGAATTTTGCTTAAAAACTGCTTAAAAAAATCGGGTATTTCGTATTTCTGACATTTCCGAACACGTTTTAGCAGTATTTTTGAACACATTTTTTACGATGAAAGTACTTTTAATCGAAGACGAGCCTAAAATGGTGCGCTCACTAAAAAAAGGGCTGGAGGAACATCGCATCGAAGTGGATGCGGCAGCCAATGGCACGTTGGGCAGCCAGCTCGCCGGGCGCAACGAGTACGCTGTCATCATTTCGGACGTGATGATGCCTGAAATGAGCGGTCTTGAGTTGCTGCGCCAGCTGCGTGAGCAGGGCAATCAAACCCCCGTCATCCTGCTCACTGCGCTCGACCAAACGGACGACAAAGTGACGGGCTTTGAGGCAGGTGCCGACGATTACCTGACCAAGCCCTTCGAGTTCAAGGAATTGCTCGTGCGCATCCGCGCTTTGGCCCGCCGCCCGGTTAGCACCTACCAATCTTCGCCTGTGCTGCGCTTTGCCGATGTCGAAATGCACCTCGACAACAAATCGTTTTTCCGTGGCGGCCAATCCATCCAACTCACTCCCCGCGAGTTCGCCCTGATGGAGTATTTTCTCCGCAACCCCGGTCGTGTCATTTCAAAAACCGAAATTTCCGAGCGCGTGTGGAACCTCCATTTCGACACAGGCACCAACGTGGTAGAGGTGTATGTCAATTTTTTAAGAAAAAAAGTGGACAAAGGATTCTCTCAAAAACTGATTCACACGCAGTTCAAAATAGGCTATGTGCTGAAATCGGAAGAGGTTGGGCATTAGAAACCCGTCAACCCGCAAACCCACAAAGTATGCAAATACGCACCAAACTCACCTTACAATTCATCGTGCTCGTGGCGGGCATCTTGTTGCTGTCGCTCTTCATCATCTATGTCAAATTCCAGCGGATGACGGAGGATGAGTTCTACAACGGGCTGCGCTCCAAGGCGCTCATGACCGCCGAGATGGTCTTGCACGACGAGGAAAAAATAGCACCTTTGGGCGACCACACGGCGGAGGAAGAACCCGTGTTGCCCTTCCGCGAGAACGTGGTGATTTACAACGCCGCATACAAGCGCGTATTTGCCTTCAATCGCGCAGCCCCACCTGTGCCAAACAAGACATTGCAAAACATGAGAGCGTGCAGCGAAAGCCGTTTCATGCGGGGCGACTTCCATGTGCTGGGGCTGCGACACACGAGCAAAAGCGGGCGGGAATACTTCATCGTGGCGGAGGCGGTGTTCAATCCCGAGGAGCTGAAAAGCCTTCGCAACATTCTCATCCTGAGTTTTTTCCTGTGCATAGGCATCGTGGCCATCGGGGGGTGGTTCTATGCGGGGCAGGCAATGTCGCCTGTGGCACGCATCGTCAATCAAGTGGACCACATACTGCCCTCTGACCTGAGCGCCCGCTTGGATGCGCCCAACAACCACGACGAGATATCGCGCCTCGTGCTCACCTTCAACCGTCTGCTCGACCGCATCCAATTCGCTTTTCGGATGCAAAAAAGCTTCATTTCCAACGTGTCGCACGAGTTGAAAAACCCGCTCTCGGTCATTATCTCGCAGTTGGAAATATCGCTCGACCGCCAAAAACGCAGCACAGAGGAATATCGCGACACGCTCGCTTCCGTGCTGGAAGACACCCGCGAACTCAACAATGTGACGGAAAAGCTACTCCAGCTCGCCCGTGTACATTCGGAAGGGGCCAACATTACTTTCGAGCGGGTGCGTCTCGACGAAATCATGCTTCAAACCCGCGCCACTTTGCTGCGACTTCACCCAGACTACCATATTGCGTTCGACATCGTGGGTCTCCCGGACGATGAGGAGCAGCTTTGCGTGTTGGGCAACGAGCCGCTGCTCCGCTCGGCATTTCAAAACCTGATGGACAACGGTTGCAAATTCTCGCCCGACAAGAAGGTGGAGGTGAAAATTTGGTTCGACCCAGCTGGCAAGCACCATGTCGAAATCGCCGACCAAGGCCCGGGCATCCCCGCCAAAGACCTGCAACTTATTTTCCAGCCTTTCTATCGCAGCTCGCAGAACATCCATGTCAGAGGCTCCGGCATCGGCCTTTCATTGGTGGACAGCATCATGCGGCTACACCGCGTCGCGCTCGATGTGACATCGGCACAGGGGCGAGGCACCACTTTCAAACTCAGTTTTCCGGCTATGCAGTAGATTTTCAAAACCAAACCGCGACGATGAGAAAACTAATTCCAAAAAAGGCTTTGCTGCTTCTAATGGTCGTTTTTTGTGGCGTTGTCATGCAGCATTGCACAAGCGAAAGCGCGGAAGAACCCGCAGATTATCGCCTCGCCACCGATGTGACGCTCGAATGGAATCGCATGATGCTGCATTTGGAACGCCACACCAAGGGCTATCGCCCTCCCGTCAGCGCCCGCGCGTTTGCCTACATAGCGATGGCGGGTTATGAGGCCTCGCTGCCCGCCTTGAACGATTACATTTCCCTGTCGAGATATTGCGCTGGCTATGAATCGTCGTCATTTCGCTCGCAAGGCAACAGTTATTTTTTGCCTGTAGGGCTCAATGCCGCGTATGCTCAAATGATGCGGTATTTTTTCCCGGATGCCCCAAAGAAATGGCGGGACAAGGTGGACCATTTGGAAACGCATTTTGCCCAAGTTTGCTCCAAACAAGCGAGCGTTGAGCATCTTGAACATTCGGCGGCGTATGGCAGGGCTGTCGCGGATGCCGTGTGGCGGTGGTCGGCGACCGACGAAGAGGGACACAACGCTTTTTTGTTCAATTTTGACAAAAACTACGTCGCGCCGAGCTGCAAGGGTTGTTGGCAACCCGACAAGCGGCATCCGATGCCAGCCTTGCTGCCCAACTGGGGCGATGTGCGGGGTTTTGTCATTCGGCAGGGTGATGTGCAAACAACGCCTCCCGCTTCTTTCGACGAGACGCCCGGCTCCCCGTTTTTCACCGAGGCGATGGAGGTTTTCTCCGTGTCGCAACCATTGAGCCGGGAAAACCACTGGATTGCCGAGCTATGGAGCGACGACTTGCCCGGCCTCACCGTCACGCCAGCAGGACGTTGGATTGCCATTGCCAATCAAGCCATTGAACAAGCGAGACCGCCCTACCCCATAGTCGCGGAGACCTATCTAAAAGTCGCATGGGCCGTTTGTGATGTCGGCATCGTGACTTGGCAAGCCAAGTATGCCTACAACTTGGAACGCCCCGAAGCGTACATCCAACGAAACATCAAATCCGATTGGACTTCCCTTCACGAAAACCCTCCATTCCCGGCTTATCCAAGCGGGCACTCCGCCTTTGGCGCAGCAGCAGCGGAAGTGTTGGCTTCCGAGTTGGGCGAGCGATTCGAACTCACCGACCGCACACACGAACATCGGCAGGAGTTTGTCGGAAAGCCGCGCACTTATCAGTCTTTTGTGGAAATGGCCAAGGAAAATGCGGCCTCTCGCGTTTTTTTGGGTGTCCATTATCGGATGGATTGCGAGGAAGGATTGCGGCTCGGCAAAATAGTGGGTCAAAAAGTGGCGCGGCTGCCCTTGCACCGCAAGGAAGCCTCCTTGCTGCGCTGAGCTCGCAACGAAAGATGGCACGACTGTTGGTTGACCACACATTGATTTTGTTAAAAAAATCCGCAGCGTGGTTTTTCTTTCTATTTTTCGCACATCCAAGAATTATTCAGCAGGCACAAACCGATAATCGCGATGGCCAAGGCCGTTTTTACTCCTCTCCTCTTTGCACTCTTCGTCCAGATGCTGGCAGCGCAACAAGACACGCTGCACCCGGTCTGCAAGTTGCTCAATCTCAACGACAACTGGGATTTTGGCGCTGGCGCGCGATTCAGTTTTTTGGATTTTGAGGACATGAATCGAGCCTTGGAGGCAGCCGAATTGCCCGGTCTCGAATCACCCGTTTCGTGCCTCGACCTGATGTTGCGCACTTCCTTCTCGTGGCGCTATTTGGTGATGGAATCCGGTGTCAAATACGCTTTTGGCTCATCGAGCAGGAACAATCTGGGAAATCGTCATTCCGTGACATTTCGCGACTACGCCTTGCAATCTCGCCTGATGTTCGACATCTTCCGCCGCAACCGCATGAGCAAAATCCTACCTTTCGCTGGCCTGAGCGTCAGCTATCAAGTGTTGCGTACCCGCTCGTCGGAATCCTCCGACGCGGGCCCTTCGAGTACCGATGCGCTGAACAGTCTCAATCGCCGCTTCACCTACATCCCGTTCTCGTTTGAGACGGGGGTCAGCTTTGAGCAAGGTTTCAAGGTGTTTGGAAAAAACCTGTTTGTGGGTTTCCGTTCTGGCTATGCTTTTCGATTTTTTCAGACAGAATGGACGCTGGGAAAAAACGAGCAAGTGGATTTGCCCAAGCCTGCCGCCAGCGCACCTTTTGTGGCGATGATATTGCGCGTCAAATCCACCCCGGCAAGGCCCTGCCTCGAACAGCGCAATCCCACTGGTTTCTGAAAAAAACACTTGGAGAATAGCCTCTTTTTCAAACTATCTTTTCGCGTGAGAGTTAATACTTAATCATCTCTCACCTTAAAAATAGCGCAACATGAAACACTGGCTTTTTCTTTTCATATTGATATTCGCGTTCAATCCCCACGGCGTTTTTGCCAACAACAGCGACAGCCCGGAGACCCTCGAATGGGTGCGCCGCACCGCAAGCAAAATCGAAAAAACGCTCAACGATGCCATTAACACCAATGATTGGGCCTACCTGCTGACCAAACTAATGCAAATGAACGAGGAGTTTGAGTCTGTGGCTTTTGCCGGGCTATATTGCCACGAAGCCCGCAGTGCCGCCGAGATGGGCCGCTACTATTGCAACTGGCTCAATTCCTTCACGGAGGGGAACGACTTGAATTCCGTCATCGTGCGTGCCACGGAAGCGCGGCTACAAGCTCGCCGTATGGCCAACGCCGCCGCTGTCTGCTTGCTCGAACAAGACAAAGACACACCATCCACCTCCTTCAAGCCTTCCGATATTTTGCAGTCCAACTCATCCGTCATTCGGCTCGACCTGACGGATGGGCTGGCCTCCAAAGACTTTCACATTCTTGCCCAGAAATTGGAACACGCCGAGCGCGTGCTACGCGACACGGAAGTGCTTTCCAAAGGACTTTTGGGCTGTGAAAGAGTGACGGAGGCGGCGCTTGTCTGCCTTGAACACACCCGCAATGCGTTGTTGAGCAGGGAATGGCAATCGGTTTCCGACAATATCGCGCTGGCTTTGGCTCAAGTGGAGGCGATGAAAGATTCTGCCGCAGGTTGCAACTGACGATATTTCACAAGCCCATCTTGCCGGCTTTGTAGGTCAACTCGTAGCGATTGGTGGCGCCAAAAAGAACGCACAAACGGTCTTTGGTATGTTCCACGCCCTTATCTGTGAGGCGTTCTTTCTTGGCGATTTCCTTGAAGGTCAGGCCAGCACACAAATGCTTGAGCACGCGCATTTGCTCATCGGTAATCAGGGGAATCTTTTCGGCCTCCTGATTGCCGATGTTTTCCTTTACCTGTATTTTCAATTGATTTACTTGTATTTCCAACCCTTTTATCACTCTAAGCAGTACCGTGAGCACTTCTTCTGAGACATGAATTCCTTCGCGTTGTATGCCTCTGATGGCTCGCGTGATTTCTATGGGTGTCCCTTTTTCCACGAATGCTTTTGCACCTAAGGCCAGTGTTTGAGCTACGATATGTTCGCTGACGTTGTGTGTGCAGACCACTACATGGACGCTTGCTTCACTTTGCTGTAATTGGCGCAACACTTCAACCCCGGCATTTTCGTAGCCAAGATTCAAGTCGAGCACCAAAAAGTCGGGGTATTGTCCCTTTTCAAAAAAGGTCGCCAACTCGTTCTCGTCATTCGCCTCAAACATCAACTCAAAATCGTCCTGTTTTTTGATTTCATCCACCCAATGCTTACGGAGTTTTACGGAGTCTTCCACAAGTGCGATGGTAGTTTTAGTCATCAGACAATAGTATTATGACAGCGGAAACTGAATGTGAATGCGTGTCCCTTTGGTTGGTTTACTATCTATTTGGAAAATGGCCCCAATTTGCTCGGCTCTATATTTCATGTTGCGCAAGCCAGCGCCATCGTCGCCATCGTGGTTTGCCAGTTGATTCGTGTCAAATCCCACTCCGTCGTCCGCAATAAGCAAATGCAAAGCATCCGATGCATAATTTAGGCTGACTTCTATCTTTTTAGCTTCTGCGTGTTTTTTTACGTTGTTCAACGCCTCTTGCAGAATGCGGAACAAGACCAAAGACTTCATTTTGTCAAATTCGCGCTCGTAGCCCTCCACTTTCAGTTCAGCTGTGAGGTGCTTTGTTTTGTTGATGAATGTTATCTCTTGCCCGATGGCCCTCACCAGCCCAAAATTGTCGAAGTACTCAGCAGAAAGCCGCTTCGATATTTGGCGAAGTTCCTGCATGACATCCATGACTTCTTGGTCGGTTTCCACCAATTTGGGCAAAACCTCAGCTTGGGACGACTCGGTTAGGTTTTCGAGGTCATCCTTGATGTTCAGCAAATTAAGGTGGATATTCAATATCTCGGCATTGATGCTGTCGTGCAACTCCCTTGAGAGCGTTCCGAGCGTTTGTTCCTGAATTTCTATACGCGCATTCAAAAAGGTATCTTGCAATAAGCGAACTTCTTGGTCATGTTGATATTTTTTTCTTTGAAAATAAAGTATAAATATGACCAAGAATAGTGACACCACAAGCGTAAAAGTGGTGCCAAAGATAATCACCCACATTAGTTCTCTGTTGAAAAGTAAAACCCCACGCATATCAACAGGTTATTTAGGATATTTAAAAATGAGTGGATGTAGGAATAGATATTCATTGCAAATTCATAGTCGCCCAACAATAAATCAAATGATGCGAATAGAAAAAAACTACCCGAAAAGTAAATTAAAAAACCGGTAGTGTCATTTTGGGGGTGATTTGGTATTTTTGCGTCAAACTTTATGAAATGGTATTAGATGTAAAATGCTGCCATAAATGTGGCTCTGAACACATTGTGAAAAACGGGTCGAACGCATCAGGCAATCCGAAGTACAAATGCAAGGCTTGCGGCTTCGGCGGGGTGTTTCAAACGCTTCGGAAAAGCGAGGAATTTAAAGAAATGGTCGTCAGGGCGGCCCAAGAACGCAGTTCGTCACGGGGTCTTGCCAGAACCTTTGGCATCAGTCACCAAACGGCTCTGAGGTGGATAAAAAAAAAGCGCAGTCCCTTCCCGACATCGTGACCACGTTGCTTCCGGCCAAGAAAAAAGACGTTCTCGAACTGGATGAATTATGGTCTTTTGTCTATTGCAAAGACTTTAAACGCTGGGTTTGGATAGCACTTTGCCGCAGAACACGTCAAATTGTCTCTTTTTTCATCGGCGACCGAAGCGAACAATCTTGTCGGCGGTTTTGGGAACTGATTCCGCCTGAATATCGAAAATGCCGAACGTTCAGCGATTTTTGGGAGGCATACGCCGCGGTTATTGATACAGGCAAACACAAGATGGTGGGAAAAGAATCCGGGGAAACTTCTCATGTGGAACGCTGGAACAACACCCTTCGCCAGAGAATTTGTCGATTCGTCAGAAAAACGCTATCCTTTTCAAAATCCGATGAAATGCACGAACTGTACCTCCATTTGTTCGTCTACAACTACAACATATCACTCATAAAATGACACTACCAAAAAACCTACCGAAATGATAAACACGGATGAAGTTTTAAGAACCGAATCTGTTTGATAGAGAATAACTTGCCTAAAATACATCAGTATCCAGCACAAAACAAACAACGCCTCAATAACCACCAATCGGCCAAAATACTCTTCGCTACTGGTGCTATTAACGATAATCAATGCCGCAAGCAGATAGATTATGCTCCCCCAAATTATTACTTTTTTTTGTATGCTACCACGAATGATTAGATAATAAAAGAGCGATACCAATAAATATTCAATCAGTGTGTAGATAGTATAAATATCCAAATCATTGCTAGCTCTCTCAAATATGGGAAGCCCCAATAGCTCGACCGTGCAACCTACCACTATCAACACAAAAACAGCTTTGAGTGGGGCTGCCAGATACCTGAAGAAGTATAGTCCAAAGGCCAAGGGGATAAAAACAGAGTATGTGGATAAATCAGTCAGAGTCATGGGAAGATTGTGGGAGTAATGGCCTAAAATCCGGCTCAAGGTATAGTTTTTCAACAAGTAACAGTAGTGCTTTCACCACAATCACCCATCCCTTGAGCCGGAATCGTTTTCAAAACTGATGGTCGTCGCGAACGCCCTCCGCAAATTTTCCACACCCCGGGAAAGGTGGGCACGGGCGTGACCGTTCAAGATATTGATAGGTGAGGTTTTCGAGAATGTCACCTTGACTGTCGGCTGCTGCGAGCATGAGGACGTTGTTTTGGCTATCGTCCACACCTCTGAATACTTTTACCGTCGCTACCCCGGTCTGATTTCTGAGGTTGTTGAAATATCCCTTGTAAAAAATAAGGGCACCCGGGGTTTGTTCCGTGTAGCTCCCACCGATGGTGGTTTTGTAGGCATTGACCCACGTTGCCGCATTGGAGGAAGTTGTCGTTTGCGGAGCGGTCTCGCCGGCTTTCAGGTAATAGACCTTGTCCGGGTCGAACACGTCTTCGCCGCTGTCTTTGGTTCCGGCCAGCAGCAACACCCAATCGCTGCTGCCGCTCTGGATGCCGAAGTAGAACGAAACGGCTACCACGCCAGTGTTTCCAAGAAAATCGTCGTCGAGGTCGTCGAGCAAGTCGCTGCTCATTTCATAGACGGCTGGTTGGTTGGCGGTGTAGTTGTCGGCCCATTCTTCAAAGAGCGTTTTGGAAATAAATTGGTTGCCAGTGGTGGGGTCGGTGGTTGCTTGAGTGATGGTATCCATAATAAAGGGCTTGGTTAAAAGTGTGCGAAAAAAAACTTCACACAATTTATGCTCTTGCTTACCAAAAATGCTTTCACATTCCGATGGGATTTTCGGCGGGTTTTTTCGAAGCCTTTCCCGGAATTCGCCCAAGATTTTCCCGGAATTTTCCCACCCCGATTTTTTGGGATATGTGAGCAGCAACACCCCAAATTTATATCGGTAAATTTATCACCTCCCTCTTTTCCAAATCTTAGACATAGCGACCGATGCAAAGAAATTAGAGGCCAAATGTCCCCAAAAAATTTTTCCTAATGTCTCCGGCGCCTCTCGAAAACAATTATGCAGTTGACCATTTTTGTGGTTTTTGCCTTTCATGGCTAACGCCAAGAAATCATGCATCCAATTTTGCGAAAACAATCGCGCCTGCCCTCTTTCAAGGGCGGGCGCTTTTTTTATTAGAGTACTTGGAAGGCCTCACAGATTCAGCAAAAAGCCTATCGTGAAGTTGGCATCCCAATCGAACACGAACTGTTTGCAGCCCGTCGCGTCGGCGATGGCCTGATAGATGTTGAGACCCGATTTTTGCTTGGCACCATCTGGCGTATAGTCGGCAGGGGCTTTCAACAGCGTATATCGCTCCTTGCCGTTGCGCACTTGCTTGGCTAGCTCATAAGGCACCCCGCCGATGATGAAGCAAGTGCCGCGCAAATTGGAAGGAACTTGGCTCGCCTTGTTTTTCACATCTTGATACGCGGTGGCATCGCTTAGGTTGTCCTGATAGTACTTGGCGCCATACGATTCGAGCGCGCCATTGGGCAGCCACGATATTTTGGTGTTGCCTGAGCCAATATCCACGACGAACGCCCTGCTTTGGAAAGCTGCGGGCAAAGCTGCTCGCAGGGCGAGCTTTGCTTCTTGTTGTGGGGTGACTTCATTGACGAAATAGCCCATTCCTTTGAGGGCGGCGCTGATTTTTTGCGTCACGGGTTCTTTTGTTGCCCCCGAGCTGATGACGAAGTGGATGTCGCGTGCGCCCACTCCAAAACTCACCATGTCGGCGATGAAGCGTTTTAAGCCGCTTTTGATATCCTCATCGGTGGCAAGGTTTTCCTTGACGAGGCTCACTCCAAACTCTGCCTTTTCCAATTTCCAGTTTTTCTTGTCGTCAACTTTGATAATGAAGGAGTTGAAACCAGTGGCACCCAACTCGACCACGCCTTTCAGTTTGCCTCCCGACGGCATGGGCGCTGTGTAACTGAAAGGAGTAGGAGTGAAAGTATTGCCGGGTTTGCCCCAAGTAGAGCTCGAACCTGTCGGGGCGCCGGAACTGGCAGGTGGTGCGGAAGTGGCGGGTTGCTCGGTAGTCGAGGTGCCAACATCGGAGCCGCCAAGCCCGAGGTCGGGAAAGAAGTGGCGCACGCCGAAGAAGATGCCTGCCACAATGGCGAGCGTAATCAGCAATCGGGAAAAGGTGGTCAATCGTGCCATGGTAAGGATTTCTCTTGTTTTGGTGAAAATTGAATGTTTCGATTTGTTAGTGCCTTTGCAAAAGGCGCTACAAAATTGGAACAAAACAGGAAAACAGCGGCAAGAATTTTCGAGTAGCACGACGAACCGATGGACGAAAGGAAAATCCAAATGTCAAAAGTAGCGCACGGCCCAAAACTAACAAAGGCCTTTTCTCTCTATCTTCGCACTCGTTTCTAAACCGACCCATTCGCAGGGTATCTGCCCTTCACCCTGTCAATAATGTAAACATTGTCCAATAAATGACTGCCACAACGCAACAAAGCATTCTCTCTGACCGCGTCCTCCACCTCGCCGAATCCGAAACCCTCAAAATGGCCCGCATGGCCCGCGAGCTCCGCGCACTCGGCCACGATGTCATCAGCCTCAGCCTCGGCGAGCCTGATTTCGACACACCAGACCATATCAAGGAAGCAGCCTACCAAGCCCTCAAGGACGGCTACACCAAATACACGCCCGTCGCGGGTTTGCCAGAACTGACGAAGGCCATCAGCGAAAAATTCAAGCGTGACAACGACTTGGACTACCGCCCCGAACAAATCGTGGTGAGCAACGGTGCCAAACAAACGGTCTATAACCTCTGCCAAGCCCTGCTCAACCCCGGCGACGAGGTGGTGGTGCTGGCGCCCTACTGGGTCTCCTACTGGGAAATCGTGAAACTTTCCGGTGGCGTGCCAGTGCCCGTTTACGCGGGCGTGGAGCGCGATTTCAAACCCACGCCGCAGCAGATTTCGGAAGCCATCACCGAGCGCACCAAGTTCGTGCTGTTCTCCTCGCCCTGCAACCCCACCGGCACGGTGTTCGACCGCGACGAATTGCAGGCCTACGCAGATGCCATCGCGCCACACAAACACGTCCTTATCGTGAGCGACGAGATTTACGAATACATCAACTTCACCCACGAACACGTCAGCATCGGCTCTTTTCCCAACGTGAAAGACCGTACCGTCACCATCAACGGTTTTGCCAAAGGGTTTGCCATGACGGGCTGGCGACTTGGCTACATGGGCGCGCCAAAATACCTCGCCGATGCCTGCTCCAAAATACAAGGACAGGTGACAAGCGGCGCTTCGTCGTTTGGCCAAAAAGCAGGCGCAGTCGCGCTCATGAGCGACCTCACTCCTACCGAGACCATGCGCGAGGCTTTCCGCGAGCGCCGCGACATCGTGATTTCTATGCTCGAAGAAATACCCGGCATCAAGACCAACCACCCCGACGGTGCTTTTTATATTTTCCCAGACATCAGTGCCTTCTTTGGAAAAACGGATGGCCACACCACGATTCGCAATGCCGACGACTTCTGCGATTATGTGATGTCCAACGCCTACGTCGGCCTCGTGTCGGGCACGGCATTCGGCGACCCCAACTGCTTCCGGCTGAGCTATGCCGCCTCGGAGGCGCAGCTGCGCGAGGCCATCAAACGGATGAAAAATGTGTTGGGAAGGCTGCGATAGGCGCCATTCACTTCATACAAACACTTCGACCATGAAATTCAGACTCGCTTGCCTCCTGCTGCTCACCCCGCTTTTCCTTTTTTCAAACTGCAAAAAACAATCAAGCCACACAGATATTGACACACCCGCTCAGGACACGACCGGCAAAGACTTTTTCTTTGGCGCAGACCTGTCCTACGTCAATGAAATGGAGGACTGCGGCGTGGTTTACAAGGAAAACGGCACCACCAAAGACCCTTACCGCATTTTTGCCGACAACAACTGCAACCTCGTCAGGCTGAGACTTTGGCACACTCCCTCCTGGCACGACACACTGAACGCGGGCAAACGCTACTCCGATTTTCAGGATGTGAAAAAGAGCATCCGACGCGCAAAAGACCTCAGTATGGCTGTGTTGCTTGATTTCCACCTTTCCGATACTTGGGCCGACCCCAGCCGCCAATTGGTGCCAAAAGCATGGGAACCCGTGGTGGACAACCTGCCCGTGCTGAAAGACTCGCTCTACAACTACGTCTCACAGACACTCCTACAACTGAACGCGGAGGGACTGCTGCCCGAAATGGTGCAAATCGGCAACGAAACCAACCGGGGCATCCTGCTTTCGCCGCAGGTCAACAACGCAGGATGGTCGTTGGATTGGAACAGAAACAGCCAATTGTTCAACACCGCCATTAGCGCCGTGCGCAGTGTGGAACAAACCGTCGGCAAAAAGGTAAAAGTGGCGCTGCACGTCGCTGCCCCAGCAGAGGCAAAATGGCTCACGGAAGGTTTTTGGAATGCCGGAGTGAGGGATTTCGACTTGATTGGCTTGTCCTATTATTGGGCTTGGCACAAACCCACGACCATCACAGAGGCCGGCAGCGTCGTCGCGGAGTTGCGACAAAAGTATCCCAGCAAGGACGTGATGATTTTTGAAACGGGTTACATCTGGACCACTCAATCGAACGACGCGGCGAACAACATCATCAGCGAGGTGCATCCCAACTATTCGCCCGCCAGCCCTGCCAACCAGCAAAAATGGCTTGTGGATTTGACCAAAGAAGTTATGAAACGCGGCGGAATCGGTGTCATTTATTGGGAGCCTGCGTGGGTCTCCTCGCCTTGTTGGACCCAATGGGGACAAGGCTCGCATCAGGAACACGCCACGTTTTTTGATTTCCAAAACAATGTGCTGCCAGCGGGAGGAATGTACTGGATGACCCAAAAATATGAGTGATGCGAATTAGGGGTTGAGAGCACACTATTGGACATTTTTGTTTTTTGGGCATCCAGCCGGGTTTATGCCAAAAGTCCCGTAGGGACTATATCTGTGCAGGGGCCTGCGAACAGAATTTCTTCATCGTTCCGCAGGAACGGCATCTCACTCCCCACACTACTGGATATTATTTTTGTGCTGCAAAGACACAAGGGCACAAAATGCGGCAAATCAATGAGTATTTTGACTTGCGTCTTTGTGACTTCGTGGCAAATTTGAAAATGTCCAGTAGTGTGGAGGTATTCCGGTTCAATAGAGCCGATTTTGCGGCGGCGGCACATAAAGCAGCAAGGTGTTTTCTCCAAAATACTCTTTAAAGGCGAGCGCAAAAGTGCCCGGACTTGTGAACCCCACCAACTCGGCAATGGCCTGAGGGTTGCCCGCGCGTTTTTCCAACAATACTTTGGCTTTTTCCAATCGCATCTCACGGATGAACTGCACGGGTTCTTTGCCCGTCAGCACCTTCAGTTTCTTGGCAAAATGCGCCTTGGTCATCTGCAACTTACGCGCAATGTCGTCGGCCATGAAATCGGGAGCGGCGAGATTTTGCTCAATCATCTGCACCGAGCGCAGCAAGAAAGGGTCTTCGATAGGGATGCGGTTTTCGGTGAAATAAAGTTGCATGAATCGGTTGAACTGCTCGTGCTTCAACTTGCGAGCATCGAGCAGGCGCTGCACTGAAGCATCGAACTCGTTGTCTATGACCGGGCGAGTGAACCACACATCCGCGCCAGCTCGCAGGGCGTCGAGCTTGCCTTCGTTGCCAAATTTATCGGTCAAAAGCACCACCGGGATGTGGTTGGTGCGTTCGGAGAGTTTGATTTGCCGCGCGATTTCGATGCCCGTTCGGCCGTTGAGCACCGCGTCGCATACGATTAGGTCGGGCAGAAGGTCGTTGGCCATTTGCAGTCCTTCATTGGGCGACGCGGCCGTTTCTATTTGAAAACGGTCGGACAAAAGCGACTTCATGTAAAGCACCACTTGGCGATTAGGCTCTATGAGCAGCGCCACCTGTTCGGGTTTCGAGCCTTGATAAAGTTGGTATGGGTCGGGGGGCGGAGGGACGGCCACGGCGGTTTGGGCGGCCTCCACCGCCTGCGCGATGGCCTGCTCCTCTGCCTCGCGGCGAAGATTGGTGCGCATCATGTCCCACTCCAATTCTTTTCGCTCCAAGTGCTTGCGCCAACGGTCGGTGTTGAGATAGTAAGCCACCAGCAAGGCGATAAACATCAAAGCCACAATGCCGGCCCAGAGCATCCCCTTGCTTCGCTCAATGTGGAAGTAGTCGTTGTATTCGAGCATCTCTTGCTCGCGCACACGCGAGATGGAGTCGAGTTTGACCTTGATATTGTTGTGTTCTGCCCGACGCTGACGCGCCGCGATGGTGTCTTGCGCGATGGTGAGAAGCTTATGGCAAGTCAGGGCTTGGTCGGGCAAATCCCATCTGCGGTATTCTGCCACCAGCTTATCGAGCAGCGCGACCTTTGTTTCGTAATTAGGGTCTTTGCGGGCATCTAGCTCGGCATCGGCGAGCAGACGAGTGGCGCTGCGTTCGTCACTATTGGCCTTGTAAACATTGGAAATCAAAACGAGTGCCGTCGGCGATATGGCCAAGCGGTTGCGTCGCAAAAAATCACGGTAGCCCTCGGCTTCTATTTGCGCCTGTTCGTAGTTGCCCGCCTGCAACAACTGCGTGAGCAAGGTAAAGCGTGTGCTGAGCGTGTCTGCCACAAGGTCGTTTTGGGCGGACAAAGGCCCGACCGCCAAGAGCAGCAACAACAAAAGACCGATTTGGGTGGACTGGCGCATAAAGTCAGATTCGTTCTCGGAGGGGGGTGAATGGATGGCAAACCTACATGAAAACTCGTGTTCTCACAAAACGGTTCGGAAATTCAACAACTTTGCGATGCCCAAAATGACGGAATGACGACCGCGCTTGTATTTTTACCGCTGGTTTAAGAAGAAAATAACTTTCCATCTTAATATCTTTTATGTTCAATCTTCAAGGACAACTCTCACGCACCCAAAGCCTTACCCTCGGCATCGCTGGTGCGGCATTGCTCATCGGGCTGTGGTGGTTGCTCGCCGAAATGCTCGCCGTGCCCGCGCTCGACTATCGCGCGCCCAATCTCGACGACCCTTCCCTGCAAAACCTCAACCGCGACTCGCTGCTCTTGGCCGACAGCATCCAACTCGCCAACGCCAAGCAAGTAGGCAAAATCTATAAAATACTCCCCACACCGCTTCACGTCCTCCAAGCATACCCGAAACTCACCCATGAAGACGCTCTTGCCAAGCATGCTCTTCACTCCATCTGGCTCAATCTCAATGGTTATTTCTGGGCCATCGTCCTTTCTTTGTTCATCGGCGGCCTCATTGGGTTCATCCCGCTGTTCAACGGCCTGTTCTCCAAACCCGTGGATGCCTTGCGCTATTTGCCCATATCGGCACTGACGGGCTTGTTCATGTTGTGGTTTGGCCTTGGCGACGGCATGAAAGTCGCTTTTCTGGCCTTTGGCATTTTGGTCTATATGATTCCGGTGGTAGTGCAGCGCATCCGCGAGACGGAGAACGTGCATTTGCAAACAACCCACACCCTCGGTGCCACTGGCTGGCAGACCATGCGCTCCGTTTATATCCCCTCCGTTTTTTCAAAATTCACCGAAGACCTGCGCGTGCTCACCGCCATCTCTTGGACTTACATCATCATCGCCGAAATACTCAACAACACGGGCGGCCTCGGCTCGCTCATCTACTGGCTGGCACGCCGCGACAAGACCGACAAAGTGTTTGCCGTGTTGTTGCTCATCATCTTCATTGGCATCCTGCAAGACCGACTGTTTGTCTATCTCGACAAGCGCCTCTTTCCATATAAGCATTACAAGACCAAGGCCGAAGGACTAAGGGAAGTGCAGACGGGGATTTACATCGTGCTCGGCGCTTTCGCGCTGGCGGTGCTGCTGCCTTTGTTCATCAATTTTCCTGCCGGAATGTTGTTTCAAGGTGCGGGTTTGGTGATTTTGGCCGCAATTGGCCTCATTTTGATGGGGGAAATGAAGCTGTGGAAGAGCCTGCAAAGCACCTGATTGTCACAAGCTCCAGCTCCCCAAATACTTCAAAAACAGTTTGGTCAGGTTCTCCGCGTCCGAGATGCCGCGGTGGTGCTGCCCCGTGAACAGGATGCCCTCGCCTTCCACCGCTTTGCGCAGGCCGATACCGCGCCGCATCCGTTTCATGTGCTTGTACTGTTCTTTCAAGTTGGCGTGGCGCTCCGTCCACTCCGCGTCTATGCGATGAAGGCGGCAGTCGTGGGCAAACATCCGTCGGTCGAAGTTGCCCCAAGAACACAGTACATAGTCCTCCTCCTCGATGCGCCCCCAATCCAAAAACTCTTGAATCACCTCCGGGAAAGGTCGCGCACGATTCACGTCAACCTGTTCGATACCAGTCAGTTGGCGGCAGAATTGGGACAAAACGGGATGCACCTTCGGACGGATGAAGCGATTGAATTTGCCGCGCACCTCCCCATAAGGATTGATTCGGAACGCCCCGATTTCTATGATTTCCTGCACATAACCCGGCGGTGGGTTTTCCCAACAAGTGGCTTCAAGGTCATACACGATGTAGTTCATGTTTATCTGAATTGCGGACGGAAGTATTTGTTCGGGATTTGGGCAGCATTATCGTTGATTCGGATGAACCAACAAAAAAGCATGACTTTTGGGGCGAAATAAAGACTATTTTTTTGTGCAAACAATGTCTCTGGCTCCAGCCCCTCCAAACATCCTGCTCCTCAACACATATACGCAAGGCGGAGCGGGCGTGGCTTGCCGTAGGCTGCAAACAGCGTTGCAGGCCTCCGGCATCGCCGCTAATCTATTGACGGCCAACGACATCGGTTATCATTGGCCCTTCTATGCCGAACGGCTTTCTTTCGTCCCGTTTGAGCGCGACCCGTCGGTGCGGTTTGCGTTTTCCTTGGCCAATTTTGGGAAAAACCTCTCGCGACACCCGTTGGTGCGTCAAGCCGACGTGCTGCACCTGCATTGGGTGAATCAGGGATTCCTGTCGCTGAAAAACATTCATCAATTGGCCCAACTGGGCAAGCCCATCGTCTGGACGCTGCACGATATGTGGGCATTCACGGGCGGCTGCCATTACAGCAGGGGATGCGAACGTTTCAAACAAACGTGTGGCCAATGTCCTTTTTTGAAACGTCCCGCGCCCAACGATTTGTCGAACCGCGTGTGGCATCGCAAAAAGGCTTTGTTTCCCAAAAACATCCATTTCGTCACTTGCAGCGAATGGCTGGCGAAAGTGGCGCGTTCGAGCGGGCTGCTGAAAGACTACCCGGTGACGGCCATCCCCAACCCGATTGACACAGCAGTTTTCAAACCCTCCACGGCAGCACAAAGGCAGACGTTCCGCACAGAGCGTGGCATCTCGCCCGACGCACACGTCTTGCTCTTTGCCGCCATGAAAATCAGCGAAGAGCGCAAAGGCTTCCGGTTTCTCCTCGAAGCCTTGCAAACGCTCAAAGCACAACGCCCGGATATTAGGCTGGAAATACTGGTATTGGGCAAATCCGAGACAGAGACTTTGGCGGCCCTCCCCTACCCCGTCCATTCGTTGGGCTTGGTGAGCGAACAGGCAAAATTGGTGCAGGCCTATGGCGCAGCGGACGTGTTCGCCATACCGTCGCTGGAAGACAATCTGCCCAACACGGTGATGGAATCGCTGGCCTGCGGCACCCCGGTCGCCGGATTTGCCACTGGCGGCATCCCAGAAATGGTGGGGCATTTGAAAGAAGGGTTCGTCGCGCCACAAGGCGACAGCCAAGCCTTGGCAACAGGGCTTGTCGAAATTTTGGCAGGCAAGTCGCCCTTGGCAGCTTACCGGGAGGCCGCACGGCGAAAAGTAGAGCTCGAATACACCCACGAAGCGGTGGCGGAGCGATATTTGAAAATATATGCCAGCGCTATCCCCAACAATAAATAACCCAAATTTTGGGGTAAGGAACGCGGACGGACGGAAAATCAAAAACCTTGAAACCTTATTTACCTTTACCCCATGAATTACCGCGTACACTTCCTCGAAAGACAGCACGACTTCGAGCGCGTCATGGATGCCTTGGCGGGAGCCGAATGGATTGGGTTCGACACCGAATTTGTCGGCGAAAAAACCTACATACCCGTGCTGTGCCTCATCCAAGTCGTCACCGAAAACGACATCTATCTCATTGATACCCTCCGCATCAACGATCTCCGAAAATTTCTCGACATCGTGACCGACCCAACGGTGCTCAAAATCACCCACGCAGGCGACAACGACTACCGGTTGCTCAACACCCTCTACGGCACAGTGCCACAAAACACCTTCGATACTCAGATCGCTGCCGGGTTTGTAGGCTACAACTATCCCGCGGGCTTTGCCAAAATCGTGGAGCGCGAGCTCCGCGTCGCCCTCGCCAAAAGCCACACCGTCACCGACTGGGCCGCTCGCCCGCTCGATGCCAAAGCGATTGACTACGCGGTAGAGGACGTCAAATACCTGCCCGCCCTGCACGAACGGCTCACCCGAAAACTTGCCCGCCACCAGCGCGAACCCTGGGCACGCGAAGAAAACCGCAAATGGGAAACCCCCGATTGCTACACCGTTGACCCCAACAAGGAACTACTCTCCAACGATTTCGTGCACCAACTAAACCTCCACGAACAAGTGTTCCTCATGCGGCTCTACCGTTGGCGCTTGGAACGGGCGATGGAACTGAACATCCCCAAAGAGCAGGTGCTCCAAAGCCGTTTCGTCAGCACCGTGCTACGCGCCACCAAAGACGGCCCCAACGCCTTCCGCGCCAACCGCACCTTGCCGGAAAACGTGTGGAAAAAAAACCTGGAGGCTTGGCAAGAACTCTGGCGCAGAAAACCCAACGACGAGGAAAAAGAATTTCTGAACGGGCTGCCCAAGCCCACTCCCGAAGACCCCGAACGCGAATGGACGATGGAACTCCTCTACCATTTTGTAAAAAAACAATGCCTCGAACACGAAATCAGCGCCGCGCTCCTGCTCCCCAAAGGCGACTTCAACCGCCTCAAAGCAGGCAGCGACGACTTCGACCAATCGCTATTGACAGGCTGGCGAGCGGCATTGCTTGGCCGCGAACTGGTGGAATGGCTCGTGAAGGGCGAAAAAATCGAGGTGGAATGGAGCGAGGGCTTTTGCAAATTGACTATGTAACGCCAACCTCTGATTGGCGACACTTTCTACCAAAACCAACCAAAGGTTGGCGCTACCTATGCTCGAAATCAAGGACTTAACCATCGAATTCCCTTCCACCAACGGCACGGTTCGAGCGGTGAGCAGCCTTTCGCTTCGATTGAACAAAAGCGAGACGCTCGGCATCGTCGGCGAGTCTGGCTCGGGAAAATCGGTCACGGCGCTCTCGGTCATGCGGCTCTTGCCCGCGACGGGTAAAATCGCGTCGGGCGAAATCCTTTATCAATCCAGCGCCCAACCCTCAGCATCCAAAACAAACCTGCTCGCCCTTCCGCCTTCCGAGCTTCCAAAGTTCAGGGGTGCAGAAATCGCCATGATTTTCCAAGAACCGATGACCTCGCTCAATCCCGTGTTCAGATGCGGCGAGCAAGTGACGGAGTCCATTCGGCTACACCAAAAAGTCAGCACTCGAGAGGCCGAGGAACGCGCCATGCAGTGGCTTGAGCGTGTTCGCCTGCCCGACACCAAGCGCATTTTCCAATCTTTTCCCCACCAGCTCAGCGGTGGGCAAAAGCAACGGGTGATGATTGCGATGGCCATGTCGTGCCAGCCCAGCATCCTGCTTGCCGACGAGCCTACCACAGCACTCGACGTAACGGTGCAAAAAGCCATTCTCGAATTGATGCGCGAACTGAAGGAAGAACACAGCCTTTCCATGCTGTTCATCAGCCACGACTTGGGTGTCGTCGCGGAAATCTGCGACCGAGTAGCGGTCATATCGCAGGGCAACATCGTGGAAGAAGGCCCAGTAAAACAAGTGCTCACGTCTCCGGCGCATCCCTACACCAAAGGACTGGTGGCTTGTCGTCCTTCGCTGCACCGCCAATTGCACCGAATGCCCACCATTTCGGATTTTTTTGAAAAAAAACACCATGAGGCGCGGGTCGTGTCGGAGGCCGACACCGCCGCCCGCCGCGCGACGCTGTACGCGCAAGAGCCTTTGTTGAAAATAAAAAACCTGCTCGTCCGCTACCCCGCCAGCAAGAATTGGCGCGGCGAACCCAACACATGGCTCCATGCGGTGGACGAAGTGAGTTTCGACGTGTTCCCGGGCGAGACCTTTGGCCTTGCCGGAGAGTCTGGATGTGGCAAAACAACGCTTGGCAAGGCACTGGCCCGGCTGACCGATGCCCATGCTGGCTCCGTCGTTTGGAACAACACTGACCTGCTTGCACTCGACCCCGAAGCCTTTCAGCCTTATCGCCGCGAGATACAAGTCGTGTTCCAAGACCCTTACGCTTCGCTGAACCCGCGCCTGACCGTCGGCGAGGCCATCGTGGAGCCGATGCGGGTGCATCGGTTGCATCAAGACGAAAAGACTCGTCGCGAAAAAGCGATGGAATTGCTGAAGACCGTCGGGCTACAAGCCGAGCATTTCGGGCGCTACCCACGCGAGTTTTCCGGAGGCCAGCGGCAGCGTGTGTGCGTGGCAAGGGCGCTGGCAGTGGAACCCAAAGTGCTGGTGTGCGATGAGATAGTGTCGTCGCTCGACGTGTCGGTGCAAGCCACCGTGTTGAACCTGCTGCTGGATTTGCGGGAGCAACTCGGCCTCACCTACTTGTTTATTTCGCACGACCTCAGCGTGGTGAAGCAAATGTGCGACCGCCTGCTGGTGATGCGGGCGGGGAAAACGGAAGCTCTGGGTTTTCCCGAAGATATTTTTGAAAGGCCGGAAAGCGCATATTTGCGACAACTCATAGCGGCGTTCCCGCAATCGTCGTTCATTCGCGAATAAATTCCAGTTCGTGATGCCTGTCCAATTTTGCGATGGCTGAGGGTTCGCCCGGCTCTTTGTCGTCCTGTCTGTATTTGACCACATAATCCACCCCGCCGAGGATTTCACTGCTGATGCCGCCAAAAGTAGGCGGATACGGCTCCCCACTTACATTCGCGGAAGTGCTCACGAGCGGCTTGCCAAAAGCAGCGATAAGCTCCTGACAGAACTCATCCTGCGCAACCCGAATGGCCACAGAGCCATCGGGAGCTTTGACGACATCGGGCAACCCAACACAACGCTCATATATCATGGTAAGCGGGCGCTGATGATAAGACAAGAGCGTTTCCAAACGCGGATGTATCTTTGGCACATATTGTTTCAGCATCTCAACGCTCGACACGAGCAGCACATAGCCCTTGTCGGGCGCACGCCCTTTGAGTTCGGAGACGCGGGCCACGGCGGCCTCGTTGGTGGCATCGCAGCCGATACCCCAGATGGTATCGGTCGGGTAGCAGATGATTTTACCGCCTTCGAGCAGGCGTGCAATTTCTGAAATGTCGTCGCGTAGCAGGAACATTGCCAACAATAGGCTTTTTTGAAACGTTAGTGACTGTATTTTTGGGAAGGCAAAAGTCTGATTTTTTCGACATCAAAACGGGTTCATTTCAAATTGTCGCAAGTAAATCAGAACGCTGTTCCGAATATATGCCTGAACAGCGTTGCGGCGCACAAAAGCGACAATTTAAAATGCGCCCATCAAAACCTACTTTCGAGTAAACACACACCACACCATGAATTTGCGAGGATTATTTGCACTCTTGTTATCCGTTGTTTTTTTCCCGGCGAGCCATTTCGCCATGCACATCATTGGCGGGGAAATCACTTATGAATGTCTGGGCGACGGCCCTGGCAACAGCAGGCGCTACAAGTTTACCATGAAAATTTACCGCGACTGCAACAGTAGCGGCGCCTACTTCGACAACCCCGCCCAAATGGCCATCTACAGGGGAGTGCCGGGCAGCGGAAGCTTCACCATGCACCAGAACTTCCAACTCTCCAATCCCTTGGTGACCACCATCCCACCCGTGCCGCCAGAGTGCATCTCGCAAATCCCCAACGTGTGCGTGCAGCAAGGCGTGTATGTGTTTGAACGCACTTTGCCCATCCTGACGGGCGAGAGCTATTACATTGTCTATCAACGCTGCTGCCGCAACCTGACGATTTCAAACCTCATCAATCCGGGCGATGTGGGGGCCACTTACTCGGTGGAACTGACCGCAGCCGCGCAAAGCGCCTGCAACAACAGCCCGGTGTTCAAGAACTTCCCCCCCATCATCATCTGCAAAGACTTTTTCCTCGATTTCGACCACTCCGCCATCGACTCAGACGGAGACCAATTGGTGTATAGCTTCGTGGCGCCCCTGCAAGGTGGCGGCCCGTTGCTGCAAGCACCCGCCGTCACTTCCTGCAATGGCGCAGTGCCTACCCCGCCTTGCGCGCCGCCTTTCAACAACGTGATATACGCGCCCCCCTATTCGTTCAACAACCCCTTGGGCGGCAACCCGCCCGTCACCATCAACACCAGTTCCGGCCTCATTTCAGGCACGCCGAATATGCAAGGGCAATTCGTGGTGGGGGTGCAGGTGCGCGAATTCCGCAACGGGGTGTTGCTTTCCGAAATTCGACGCGACTTCCAGTTCAATGTGGCTGATTGCAAACCAAACGTGTTGGCCAACATCTCCACAGACTCCATCCAAGTGGTCGGCTCCAAGCGTTTTGCCATCAAATCCTGCGGTCAAAACACCATAGAATTTAAAAATTTGAGCGTGGACCAGTCCAAAATCACGGGTTGGGAGTGGCGTTTCGATTTGCAAAATGGCACCATCTTCACCGAAAACCAAAACTGGAACGCCACCGTGCCTTTCCCTGACACGGGTTCCTACGTCGGCACCCTGATACTGAACCCCAATTCCGTGTGCAACGACACGGCCCACATCTTGGTGCACATATTCCCCAAAGTGACAGCCAGCTTCGAGTATGCCTACGACACCTGCGTGGCAGGCCCCGTCTCCTTCACCGACCTGTCCTTCGGCGACGCGCAAATCACCAAGTGGGACTGGCGTTTCGGGGTGCCCGGCGGCCAATCGAGCCTTCAAAACCCCGACTTCCTTTATCCCATCCCCGGCAATCATCCCGTTCGACTGCGCGTGGTGGACAAAAACATCTGCTCCGACGACACCGTACAGGTCATCAATTGGTTCCCGGTGCCGCCACTCATCATCGTGGAACCAAGCAGCTATCTGGGTTGCGCCCCGGCACTTATTTTCTTCGACAATCTCTCTACCCCGATTGATGAAACCTACGACATCGTGTGGGATTTCGGCGACGGCACCATCCTGACCGACACCATCAGCCCCACACATCTCTACACGGAGCCGGGTTCTTACACCGTGAGCGTGGGCATCACCTCGCCCATCGGTTGTTTCATCTCAGCCACCTTTCCAGACCTTATTCGAGTGGAGCCTTCACCCATCGCTGACTTTGAATGTGACCCCAGCGCAGGCCTGACCAATTTCAACAACACGGTCCGTTTCATAGACAAGTCGGTGGACGCGGCGCGTTGGAACTGGCAGTTTGACCGCTTCAAAACCACCATCGAACAAAACCCCACATTCACTTTCCCTGACACGGGGCTGATGAAGGTGCGCCTCGTCGTGACGCACGCTGAAGGCTGCAAAGACTCTATGATAAAATATCTCGACATCCGCCCCGAAGTGCTGTGGCACATGCCCAACGCCTTCACTCCGAACGGCGACGGGCGGAACGAAGGCTTCCTCGGCAAAGGGTTTCTCGAAGGTGCCACCAACTTCCGCATGACGATTTGGAACCGCTGGGGTGAACTAGTGTTCGAGACCAACAATCCCTACGAGGAATGGAACGGACGCGCCCAAAACACTGGCGGCATGTCGCCCGCCGGAGTTTATGTCTATCTCGTCACCTTCACAGGGCCGCGTGGCGAGCCATTTGAGTTTCGAGGGTTTGCGACGTTAGTGAAATAGGGGGAGCGGGGGCATGAGGTCGTTTCTTGAAGACGGCGCTCTATTTGCCAGTATCGTGAGTGCTCACCGCAGTCGCCCCTCCCAGCCCTGCGAGCACGGATACCTGAATTTTCGGGTGAGGAACCTCGCGGACAAATTCTGCGGGTGTGAGTGATGGGGGGGGAGACGTTTAGTCACGCAAATAATCCGCCACCGCCGCCGCCCAAGCGGGTTGAGCATTGAGGCTTTCGACCAAGTCGAGTTGCTCGCCGCCCCATTTGAGGAAGTCCTCGCGGTATTCCTCGCCGATTTCGATGGTCGTTTCGAGGCAGTCGGCGGTGAAGGCGGGGCAAAAGACCAGTAGGCGCTTGGCACCGCTTTTTGCCAATTTTTCAATGACTTGCACAGTGTAGGGTTGCGTCCAGGGGTCGCGCCCGAGGCGGCTTTGGAAACAAACGGTGTATTGCTCGGGCTTCAATTTCAACTGCCCGGCAATCGCTTGGGTAGTGGCGTAACATTGGGCAGAGTAGCAAAACTGATTGACGGGGGTGAGGGTTTGACAACAATCCGCTTGTTGGAGGCAATGGCAGAAAGCATCGGCTTTGCGCAATTGGCGCTGCGGCAGACCGTGATAACTGAACAGGACATGGTCGTAAGTGGAGAGGTCGAATTTTGCCGCGTTTTTCACAAACAAATCTATCATCGGTTGCCAAGTCGGGTAGGCACTCACAAACTCCACCGCCGGGATAATCTGCTGCCGCGACAGCACGCGCATCACTTCCTCATGCACGGAGCCAGTGGTGGCGCTGGCGTATTGGGGAAACAAGGTGAAGACCTTTATTTTCGACACTTTGGCCTGCATGAGGCGCTGTATGGCCGATTCGATGGAGGGGTTTTGGTAACGCATGGCGAGTTCGACGGCATATTTAGGCCCGAGCAATTGTCGCACTTGCGCCACGAGGTTTTCGCCATAGAATTTTAAGGGTGAGCCATTTTCCGTCCAGAGCTCGCGATAGGCCTGGGCGGATTTGCCCGAACGAAATGGAGCGATGATGCCTCGCACCAGCAGGTTGCGGGCAATGGGGTTGATGTCAATGACGCGGGGGTCGAGCAAAAACTGTTTGAGGTAGCGATACACAGCCGGGCGCGTGGGCGCATCGGGGGTGCCGAGGTTGACGATGAGGATACCTGTCATGGTGCGCGAGTATTAGTGCCTCCCCTCCCGATTGTTTTTGGGAAGGGATTGGCATAACCAGATTCGGGGGGCAATGTTCGGGAAAAGGTGAAAACTTAGGTAGAGGGTGGAGGGTGGAGGGTAGAGGGTGGAGGGTAGAGGGTGGAGGGTAGAGGGTGGAGGGTAGAGGGTAGAGGGTGGAGGGTAGAGGGTGGAAGGTAGAGGGTGGAGGGTGGAGGGTAGAGGGTAGAGGGTGGAGGGTGGAAGGTGGAGGGTGGAGGGTGGAAGGTGGAGGGTAGAGGGTAGAGGGTGGAGGGTGGAGGGTGGAAGGTGGAGGGTAGAAGGTAGAGGGTGGAGGGTAGAGGGTGGAGGGTGGAGGGTAGAGGGTAGAGGGTGGCTGCGACGGTATTGGACTGGGGCAAAGACGTTGTGGTCTCAAACCTTTGGGTTGGATTTTTGAGGAATCAGTAAGTTTGCACAATGTTGCCGGCCCATTTGAACAAGATTTTTAGCCGCCACTTTGGGTTTCAGCACCTTACGCCCGAAGAAATCGAACATCGCACGCTTGCGCTGACGATTATTGTGCTTATCACGTTGCTGGATTTTACCTACAATCTGGCTTTCTACCTATTCGGTGGCCGCTTCACTTGGTGGACGACGTTTTCCTACTTTTTCATCAGCACGGTGAATCTTTGGGTGTTCAAGAAGCGTGGCAATTTTCGCCGTTTTCGCAACATACAGATTGTGCTGACCATCATGTTGCCGCTTGTAGCCCAAATCACGCACGGGGGCTTCACTGGTGGCAGCGGCGTGGTATTGGCGGCATTTCTAGCGCCGCTTGGCACACTGATGTTTGCACAAATCAAGACAGCGCGGCGCACTTTTTTTGCTTACCTTTTTGCCTTGTTGGTGGCTGGCGTTTGGGAATACATCGCCCGCCCCGACCCCAACAACCTGCCGCCAGAGGTGCATCTGTTGTTTTTCGAGTTCAATTTTGCCTTCACCGCCGCCGTTGCTTATTTTCTCATGGAAGGTTTTTTGAAAAACAAGGCGGCTTTAATCAAACTCGTCAAGGACGAGCACGAAATGGCCGACCGATTGTTGCTCAATATTTTCCCGGAGGAGACGGCAAGGGAACTCATGGAGAAAGGCTCGGTGTCGGCCAAAAGTTACCCCGCAGCCACCGTCATGTTTACTGATTTTGTGGGCTTCTCCGCTTTTGCCCGCACCCTTAGTGCCGAGGCCTTGGTGGAGCAGATTGACTTTTACTTTAGTGCCTTCGACGAAATCATCGCCCGACACGGTTTGGAAAAAATAAAGACCATCGGCGACAGCTATATGTGCGCGGGCGGCATCCCCACGCCCCGCCCCGACCACGCCGCCGCAGTGCTGAAAGCCGCGCTGGAGATTCGCCAGTTCGTGGTGGAGCAACGTGAGGAAAAATTAGCGCAATTCGGCTACCCTTTCGACATTCGCATCGGCATCCACACTGGCCCGGTGATGGCGGGTGTGGTGGGAAGCAGCAAAATTGCCTACGACATCTGGGGCGAGACGGTCAACATCGCCGCCCGCATGGAACAAACCTGCGAGCCGGACAACATCAACATCTCGGAAGCCACCTACCACCATGTGAAAGATGCGTTTGAGTGCATTTACCGGGGGCGTTTCCCCGCCAAGCACGTCGGGGAAATCGAGATGTATTTTGTGGGAACCACTATCTGAAAATCGCCCTACTTTGCCCGCCACTAATCAATGCGTGATATGAAAATCTGGATTGCCACACTTGCCGCTCTATTGCTCCCAGAAATACTTTTCTCCCAACCGCAGCTCAAAAAACAAGCCGACCAACTGGCCGACCAACTTGAGGCAAAACTCATTGAGTGGCGCCGCGACTTTCACCAATACCCCGAGCTGTCGAACCGCGAATTTAGAACCGCCGAAAAAGTCGCTGTCCACCTGCGAAGTCTGGGCTTGGAGGTGCGCACGGGCATTGCCCACACGGGTGTGGTGGGCGTGTTGAAAGGCGGAAAACCCGGCCCCATCATCGGCCTGCGTGCCGACATGGATGCACTCCCGGTGGTGGAGCGCGTGGATTTGCCTTTCAAATCGCTCGCAAAATCCACCTACAATGGCGAGGAAGTGGGCGTGATGCACGCCTGCGGCCACGACACGCATGTGGCCATCATGATGGCGGTAGCCGAAATACTGACCGCCATGAAAAACGACCTTGCCGGCACGGTGGTGTTTGTGTTCCAGCCCGCTGAGGAAGGCCCGCCGGAAGGCGAGGAAGGCGGCGCCCCGCTCATGATAAAGGAAGGGGTGCTCGACCATCCGAAAATCGAAGCCATGTTTGGCCTGCACATCAACTCGCAGACGGAAGTGGGCAAAATCGGCTATCGTTCCGGCGGCATCATGGCGGCCTCCGATTGGTTTTACGTCACTGTTCACGGCAAACAATCGCACGGCTCGCAGCCGTGGAGCGGCGTGGACCCTATCGTCGTTTCGGCAGAAATCATACAAGGGTTGCAGACCATCGTGAGCCGTCAAATGGATTTGACCGAGCAACCGGCGGTGGTCACGGTCGGCAAAATCACAAGCGGTGTTCGGGCCAACATCATTCCCGAATTGGCCGAGATGGTGGGCACCATCCGCACGCTCGACACCGCCATGCAACGCCTCATTCATCACAAAATAAAATTGACCGCCGAAAAAATAGCGGAAAGCGCAGGCGCACGAGCCGAAGTCCGCATCGAAAACAAAACGCCCATCACCTTCAACGACCCCGCCCTGACAACCCGAATGCTACCCTCCCTCCGCGAAGCGGCCGGCGTGGAAAAAGTGGTGGAAATAAAAGCCCGCACGGGCGCGGAAGACTTTGGATTTTTCGCGCAGAAAGTGCCGTCGCTCTACTTTTTCCTCGGCGGCATGCCCATCGGCCAAAAGAAAGAAGATGCCGCCGCCCACCACACGCCTGATTTTTACATTGACGAAAGCGGGCTAAAACTCGGCGTGCGTGCCTTTTGCTATCTCGTGCTTGATTATTTTGGGAAAAAATGACAAACAAACAAATCGCCAACGCCTTCGACGAACTCGCCAACCTCATGGAACTCCATGAGGAAGACGACTTCCGCATCCGCTCTTACCGCAACGCTTACCTGAATTTGCGCAAACTCGACCGCCCGCTCGCCGAAATGTCGGATGCCGAAATCAAAGCCATCAAGGGAGTTGGCCCGGCCATCGCCGGGAAAATCCGCGAACTGGTCACAAACGGCCAGATGGCAACGTTGGAAAAATATCGGGAAAAAACCCCGCCCGGCGTGGTGGAGATGCTGGAAGTCAATGGCTTTGGCCCTAAAAAAGTGCGCGTCGTGTGGCAAGAAATGGGCATCGAGACCGTCGGGGAACTGTGGTATGCCTGCAACGAAAACCGCCTCATCGAGTACAAGGGTTTTGGCCTGAAAACGCAGGAAGACCTCAAAAACAAGCTTGAATACTTCCTCAAAAGCCGCGACAAAATCCATCTGGACGCTGCTGAGGAGGAGGCCGATTTTATCGGCGCGTGGCTCGTCGGCAAGCTGCCCGGTGCCCGCGTGGCCCCCGTCGGCGAGTTGCGCCGTCGCTGCCCGGTCATCGAAAAACTGGAGATATTGGTTGGCTATGCCGGCGACCTCTCTCCCGCGCTGGATGGAGCCACTTTGACGCTTGAACATCAAAAAGACACCACTTGGCAAGTGCGTCTGGAAAACAACACAAGCGCCTTTATCCACCGGTGCGAGCCTTCCGAGTTTGGCTCCAAAATGTTCAAGCACACAGGTAGTCCCGCTTTTGTGGAAACGTTCGCAAAAGCTCATCCCGGCATTGACTTCAAAAATCTGGAACACGAAGAACAGGTGTTTGAAAAAGCCGGACAGCCCTACGTCGCTCCAGAGTTGCGTGAAACCACCCTGCCCCCCTCCCCCGCCAAAGGACGGCATGAGGAATTGATTGAAGACCACGACCTCAAAGGCATCCTCCACGTCCATACCACTTGGAGCGACGGGCTGCACAGCCTGCGCGAGATGTGCGAACACGTTCGCTCACTTGGCTATGCCTACATCGGCATCACCGACCACAGCCAAGCAGCGTTTTATGCCAATGGGCTGAAGCCCGCTCGGGTGTTGGCGCAGTGGGAGGAGATTGACAGATTGAATGAGGAACTCGCCCCCTTCCGCATTTTCAAAGGCATCGAAAGCGACATCCTGACCGACGGCTCCTTGGACTACGAGGAGGATGTTTTGAGGCGATTTGATTTCGTCATTGCATCGGTACACTCCAACCTGAAAATGAGCAAAGAAAAAGCCACATCTCGCATTTTGAGTGCTATTGAAAACCCTCACACCACCATCCTCGGCCACCCGACCGGGCGATTGCTGCTGAGCCGCGAAGGCTACCCGCTCGACTGGGAAAAAGTGTTTGAGGCTTGCTCCCGCCACCACGTCGCCATAGAACTAAACGCCAACCCCTACCGCCTCGACCTCGACTGGACGCTTATCCCGGAGGCTGTGCGGCACGGCATCCCTATCAGCATCAACCCCGACGCGCACAGCAAGGACGGGGTGCATGATGTCCGCTACGGGGTGATGGTGGCACGCAAAGGAGCGTTGACGGCAGCCCATTGCCTGAACGCGCTGGATGCCGCGGGCTTTGAGCAAAAAATCCGGCGATAGCAATACTGCTTTACTTTAACCAATATCATGAAATCCATGTTGACAAAACGCTATCCACGTCAACTTTCAGCAGGGGCCAACAACATCGTGATCGCCCTGAGCGACACGGAGGCCGCCAAAATATACACGGGCGACACACGCTCCGACATTGGCTCAGAGGCAGAAAAGATGAAGTTTGCCAATGCCGTCAATGAACTCGTGGTGAAATTTCGACGCATAGATTACGACGAGGAACACGGTTGGGAAATGCTCGTGATGGAGCGCCTCTACCCCATGGACTATCGAAGTATAGAGTTTGAAAAACGCGAGGTGATTTTTTCCGTCTTTGAGGATGAATTGCAAACGCTCCATCAAGCAGGGTTTGCCCACCGCGATTTGCGCCGCCCTTCCAACGAACCCGGCGACCGTTTCGACAATATCTTTCTCACCCCGCAAGGCATTCGCCTGATAGACGTGGGCATCTCCGCCCTGCGTTCGCAGGTAGGCGACAAGGTTTTTCAAAAATTTGTGGAAGCGGAACTCGCAGAGTTGGAACACTTCAAAACATATTTCCTCAACCGCTGAGGTCATCGGCGCTATTGTGTCACGTTCACATTCAGCGTCAGGCTCGAAGTGCCGCCCTTGAAGTTTTCCCCATTGCCCGTGATGCCTATCATGGCACCGCTCAAAGCGCCGTTGTTGGGGCATGAAAGCGACACGTTGAGCGCCTCGAGGGCAATTTTCCACTCCTTGAGGCCGCAGGTGGTCAGCATGGAAAAATCCATGACCCGCTCAGGCACAAAACCATCCACCGCGATGGCGGTGCCGCCGCCGGGCGGAATGCAGGTGTAGCCAAAGCCCCCTTTCATGCTTGCTTTTTTGATGCCGCTCTCGTCGTCGCGGGCCACCAGATACACATCCACTTTGTCGGTGGTTTTCACCGAGATATTGGTGACCGCCTCCGTGTACATATTCATGCTGCTGATGGGGCCGGATGGCGTTTGTGACAACATGGCGACTTCCCAGCGCAGCGATGGCGGGGTAGCATCGTTGTTCGGGATTTTGACGATGAGTGGGTCGGTGCAACAGGTTTGGCAGGCTTGGAAAAGGAGGGCGCAAAAGGGCAGGCCAATCAAAACAGGAAGAGTGTAGCGTTTCATGGCAAAAATGTGTTTGGTGAAGAAAAGAACTTGGGTGGGGGGTGGAGGGTAGAAGGTGGAGGATTGTGAGACTTTCGGCTCTTTTGGGCTGCGCGGGCAAAAATGCTAAACGCTCAGCAAACCAGCCATTTCACGCTGCATTTTCAAGGCTTCCGCCCGTGCTTTTTCGGCAAAATCGGCCCCCGACGAGGCGTAAATAATGCTCCGCGAGGCATTCACCAAAAGGCCGCAGTCGTCGGTCATTCCGTGTTGGCAAATAGCCGCCAAGTCGCCCCCCTGAGCGCCCACCCCCGGCACGAGCAGAAAACTGCGCGGCGCGAGTTCCCGGACGCGCAGGAACGCATCGGGATGCGTGGCCCCCAACACGAACATCAGATTGTCGGGAGTGCCCCAGCCCTGCGCGACACGCATTACCTTTTCCCACATCAGCTCGCGGCTGTCTTCCAGCCAATCGCGCTGAAAATCGCTGCTGCCCTTGTTCGACGTGAGCGCCAACACAATAGCCCATTTTCCCTCGAAGCCCAAAAAGGGCGTCACGCTGTCCTCGCCCATGTATGGAGCAACGGTGACGGCATCAAAATTCATTTTTTGAAAAAACGCCTCCGCGTACATCCGGCTCGTGTTGCCGATATCGCCACGCTTGGCATCTGCGATGACAAAGTGCTCGCGGCCAATGTAGTCCACCGTGCGGGCGAGGGTCTGCCAGCCATTGGGGCCGAGACTTTCATAGAAAGCCAAATTGGGTTTGTAGGCCACACAAAGGTCGCGCGTGGCATCAATGATGTGGCGATTGAACTCAAAAACCGGGTCGTCAGAAGTGCGGAGGTGAGATGGGATTTTTCCCAATTCGGTATCCAGACCGACGCAGAGAAATGATTTTTTTTGAAAAATGGAAGCAACAAGGGTGGCGCGATTCATGGCACGAAGATAAGGAATGGAGGGCAAAAGTTGCATGAGGAGGATGAATGCCCCTTTATTGCCAGCATTAAACACCCATCGGCTTTTCCGGTCTCACGCGATTCGCCTAGTTGGAGAAAACCTACCTTCGCTTTCCAGCGTATTGGCTGGCTCCCGTCGGAAACACAAAACAATTAGACATGACTACTACCCTCGTTCGTTCTTTTGCCCTGCTTGGTTGCCTCTTCGTTTCGTTCATCCTTGCGGCGCAAGATGGCGCCACTTTGTCGGGAAAAGCGATTGATGCCAAAGACGGTACGGCCCAATTGGGCGTAAGCATCTTTCTGCTCAACCAAGCAGATTCGTCGCGGCGCGGCGCCATCACGGATTTGGAAGGCATTTTCTTGATTCGCAATGTGCCGCCCGGCGACTACCTGTTGAGCACTTCCTTCATCAGCTATTTGCCCACCGAGATGCAAGTGACGGTGGATTCCTCCGACATTGACTTGGGCACGGTCTATATCGCGCAGGATGCCAACTTGCTGAAAGAAGTGCTCGTGCAGGACAAGCAAATTCGGGTGCAACAACTGGGCGACACCACCCAGTACAACGCCGATGCTTACAAAACCAACCCCAACGCTACGGTGGAAGATTTGATACAAAAAATGCCCGGCATCACCGTGGAAGGCGGCGTGGTGAAAGTGCAAGGCGAGGAATTGCGCAAGATAACGATTGATGGCGAGGACTTTTTCGGCGACGATGCCACGCTCGCCCTGCGCAATCTGCCCGCCGAAATCGTGGACAAAATTCAGGTGTTCGACCGTTTGAGCGAGCAGGCGCAATTCACGGGATTCGACGATGGCAACACACAAAAAACGCTCAATATCGTCACAAAAAGTGGCAAGGCCGATGGGCGTTTCGGCAAAATCTACTCGGGATATGGCACCGACAACCGCTACATCGGCGGTGCCAGCCTCAACTATTTCAAGGGCAAGCAGCGCATTTCGCTGGTGGGGCTTACCAACAACATCAACCAGCAAAACTTTACTTCACAGGATTTGCTCGGCATCACGAGCAGCGGCGGCAGCACTGGTGGTCGCGGTGGCGGCGGCGGCGGTCGCGGAAGGGGCGGCGGGCCTTCTGGCGGAGGCGGCGCGGCCGCCAACAATTTTTTGACCGGCCAACAGCCGGGCATCAGCTCGGTGAACTCATTGGGCTTGAACTACACCGACCGATGGGGAGAAAAACTCAGGGTGAACGGTTCTTACTTTTTCAACAACAACTCAAACGACAACACGAGCCGACTCTCCCGCGAGTTTTTCCTGAGCGAAGGCCTCAACCAACGCTATGACGAAGAAAACACCACAGAAAGCGACAACTTCAACCACCGCTTCAACGCGCGATTGGAATACAACATTGATTCGTCCAATTCGCTGCTCATGCAGCCCCAATTCAGTTTTCAGGACAACTCCCGCACGACCAACTTTTTCGGGCAAAACTATTTTTCCATTGACAACCCACTCAATATCACCGAGAACAATACCCGCTCCGACAACGCGGGCTACTCTTTTTCAAACAACTTGCTCTACCGCCACCGCTTTGAAAAAAGAGGGCGCACCTTGTCGCTCAACCTCGGCACCAGCCTCAACGACCGTACGGGGGAGCGCCGCCTTTTTTCCCAAAATCAGTTTTTCAACGGCATTGATACCACCCAAACCCTCGACCAACTGACTGAATCGGAAAACAACGGCCTCACGCTCTCGTCGAACTTGGCTTATACGGAGCCTGTCGGCGAGTTCGGCCAACTGCAACTCAACTACACGCCCTCCTTCAACCAAAACCAATCGGACCGGGAAACCAACAACCTCGACACCCTCACGGGCGAATACAGCCGCCCCGACTTGCTGCTGTCCAACCGTTTTGAAAACAAAGTGACCACCCAAAGGGCAGGCACGAGCTATCGCCTGCGCAAGGAAAAAATGTTTTTCGCCGTCGGGCTGAATTACCAAAACGTCCGCTTCAATAGTGAGCAGGTGTTCCCATTCGCCTTCACCGTCAGCAAAACCTTCCAGAACCTGATGCCCGATGCCATGTTCAACTACCGCCCCTCAAAGACCGAAAACCTGCGCCTCATGTACCGCACCTCCACCAACGTGCCAAGCGTGAACCAGCTCCAGAACGTGCTCGACAACTCCAACCCGCTGCTGCTCTACATCGGCAACCCTGAATTGAGACAACCTTTCACCCATTCGCTCACAGCCCGTTACAACAAGACCAACCCGGAAAAAGCCACCAGCCTCATGGCAAACGGCTTCATCGGTTTCACAGACAATTTCATCGGCAATTCAACGCTGATTGCCGCAAGAGACACTACCGTGCTCGACGACATCACGCTGCTCACTGGCACACAACTCAACCGCCCCATCAACCTTGAAGGCTACTGGAACGCCCGCAGTTTTTTCACATACGGCCTCCCCGTCACAGCCATAAAAACCAACCTGAACCTGAATATCGGGTTCACCTACCAACGCTCACCCAGCCTCATCAACAGCGTGCAAAACTTTGTGAAATCATATACCACCAGCACGGGGTTGGTGCTTAGCAGCAACATCAGCGAAAAAGTGGATTTCACCCTTTCCTACAATGCCAACTTTAATGTGGTGCGCAACACCTTCCAACCACAATTGGACAACAACTTCTTCTTCCACAATGCCAACGCGAGAGCCAATTGGGAAATAGTGAAAAAACTCACGCTCAGCAGCGATGTCTCCCAAACGCTCTACACTGGCTTAGGCGATGATTTCAACCAACAATTCTGGCTCTGGAATGCCGCCATCGGCTACCGTATGCTCCACAACGAATCGTTGGAGATACGACTCGGCGTGTTCGACTTGCTCAACCAAAACAACAGCATTGGCCGCAACGTGACCGAAACATTCGTAGAAGACTCCGCGACCCAAGTGCTGCGCCGATTCTTCATGCTGACAGCGACTTACACGCTGCGCAATTTTGGGGGGGGATGAGATGTCGCACGAGGAAAATGCCCAACAGTATGCACAAAATCCCCCCTTTCCCGTTTATTTGTCAACATGAAAAAATTGCTTTTCACACTGTGGATGGCCGGTAGCGCCGCCGCGCTTCCCGCTCAAGAACTCAACAAATACTGGGTAGAGTTTACTGACAAAGACAACTCGCCTTATTGCACCTGCCGCCCAGCAGAATTCCTCTCCGCTCGCGCCATAGAGCGCCGCGCACGGGCGGGTATCGCCGTAGTAACAGAAGATTTGCCCGTCAACCCGCACTACGTCAAGGCTCTGAAAACAAAGAGCGTAAAAATCCACAACACATCGCGTTGGCTGAACGCCGCCACCGTCACCGCCGATTCCACTGAGGCAGCGCGACTGCTCAACTTGCCTTTTGTCAAAAACGTGACGTACATCGGGCGGCACATCCCACCCAAAAACCCGCCCAACCACCCGCCCAAAAAACGAGAGACCTTGCTGGACTACCCAAAGCCCGGCGGCGACGACAACCCGCTCGGCTACGCCAGCATGCAACTCGACATGCTGGGACTGCCTCCTTTGTATGCCGCCGGGCACCGCGGCGACGGGATATGGGTGGCTGTGATGGATGGCGGATTCACCAACACAGACACTTTGCCTTTTTTTGATAGTGTGGCTACACAAGGCCGCTTGTTTCCCGGCTGGGACTTCGTGGAGGGCGACGGAGCGGTATATGAAGGCGCGCATCATGGCACGGCAGTTCTATCGGTCATGGCTGCCAACCTACCTGGATATTTTGTTGGCACAGCTCCCGAGGCTTCGTACTTCCTGCTCAAAACGGAAGACACTGGCGGCGAATACCCAGTAGAAGAAGCCAACTGGGTGGCAGGTGCGGAATGGGCCGACAGCATTGGAGCCAATATCATCAACGCCTCGCTCGGCTACACGCATTTCAACGATACCACGCTCAATCACAACTACACCAAACTCGACGGTCGCACAGCCATCGGCTCGCGGGGAGCAGCCATTGCCGCTCGCAAGGGCATGATAGTCTGCAACAGCGCGGGCAATGAGGGCGACGGATGGTGGCGACATATCGGAGTCCCAGCAGATGCGCCGGGGCTTATTGCGGTAGGGGCCGTAAATTATGAGGGGCGACGCGCATCTTTCAGCTCTTTTGGCCCCACACCCGACGGTCGCATCAAACCCGACCTCGTGGCCCCCGGCGACCAAGTGGTGGCAGCGGGCAATTTCGGCACACAACTTGGCCTTTCGAGTGGCACCTCCATGGCTTCGCCCATGCTCGCGGGCGGGCTGGCCGCGCTTTGGAGCGCCTACCCAGAAAAAACAGCGGGCGAAATCCTATACGCGGTGTTTGCCTCAGCCGACCAGTCCAATCGCCCTGACAATGAGCGCGGGTACGGGCTGCCCGACCTCACCGAGGCTTGGCTGCGCTTGGGCGACTTTCACACTGGCAGCCGCTCGTTGTTTGCTTTCGACCGCGACAAAGGCGAGATGCAATTTCTGTTGACCCACGACTATTTCCGCCCCGGCGATGTGTTTGAACTGCGCAATGTTTTCGGAAAAAAAATAGACGACATCACGGTTGGCATTTCTGGCCACCTCATCACCACGCTGCGCATCAGCGGGTTGGATGATTTGCCTGCGGGCATATATCAGGTGGTGCTGCGCAATGGGACACACTCGGAACGGTTGATGGGCGTGGCATGGCGGTGAGCGCAAGCGGTGGATATATTCATCAGGCAAAAGGTTTTTTTGCCGTTGTTGGCATCCCCGCCAACAACAAGCGGCGGAGCTCGATGCCAACAAATTGAAGAAGGTACTTGCCCAGCGTCCTGCGAGGTGTTGCTGACGAGGATACCAACAACGGCGTAAATGGCCACGTCACTACCCCTACCCTCGCCAGCCAAATTGGACGAACCGTCCACTCGAAAACAAAAAAGTGGACGGTTCGTCCAAAAACAGTTTGCAAGAGTGTTGTTAGTGGACGAACCGTCCAAAAATAGTTTTCAGAGTGGACGAGATATCCAATGAAATACTTGGAGGCAGGTTTGGCAGTGCCGATTTTTGTATCCGAAGATACGCCTCATATTCCTCATCTTTTCTTTCACGCTTAAACATGTTTCCACCATGAAAAAAATGCTCTCTCCGCCTGCAAAGGCAAATACGTTGTTGCTAATGCTTGTGGCCTTGTGGCTGCTCGCCTGCTACAAAGACGCCCCCCCGCCGTATGTGAAACCCGACCCCTGCCCTTGGCCTGAAGTCACGACCGAAGGAAAACACACCCTCGGCTTCAAAATCAATGGAAGAGAGTGGGTACCGTGCGTGGATATTTATGCTTCTGTGGCAACGTTGCGACCCATTGATGCCAGCTTAACCGAATCAAATGGTTCAAATGCGTTGTCATTTGCGGGCGTGTACAGCATGACCAGCCTGGATAGTACTTCAAACTCCTATGGCATTGCATTCTGGCCACTACGCATAGGTAAAATTCCCGCTGAAGAGTTGGAACATACTTTTTTCACATTTAGTGAACGGTATGGAAGCCAATTTATAGATAGATGGGAACTTCCAGTATCAAGAGCGGGCTTTCAACTTGAAATTCTGAGACTGGACACAGATAAAAACATCATTTCTGGAACGTTCGAAGCCATACTCCTGCCTAAGTATGGCACAGATACCCTTTACATCACTGACGGCCGCTTTGACCTGACTTACTACCAACAGTAACTCTTAACTCATCTCGAACCAAGTTTGGGATTTCACTTCGTTCCACATGAAAAACATCCTTTTTTGCTGAGCATCTTGCTCGGCCAGCCGTTCTTTTGTCAAGCCCAACGACTTGGCGAATTCCTGACCAACATGGTCGCCCCTTTGGACAAAGCCAAAATCAACTCCAACTTCCTCTGGGACAAGGGCCTCAATGGGCTTGCCGAACCCGCCATATTTGACGGTGTTTTTCGAGATTCGGTATGTCTACAACCCGCCACCTTCGGTTTCCTCTACGTTCAGGCTCGAAACGCTTACGTCGGTACGGGCACAAACCCCTTGCCGCACCCGGATGTTTACATGAACTATGTGAAACGTTATACCGGTACGGACACCGTTCCGTTCGCTGCCCTTGCCCTGCGCTATCACCGTATCCACAAAGTGGATTCGAATGGATTGGTCAGCTTGGGCTTCAGGTCTTGTTCGGAAGGGTTACTGATAATTCCTTCGGAATTCCAAAGTGCCCGGATAGTGATTTCTGTCGATTGGGAGCAAAATCGCCTTGAAGTAGTTGATTCTGCTGCCAATAACTACTTGATGATAAATCGCTTAGATACAGAAGCAAACATTATCTCGGGTCAATTTCAGGTCACACTGATTGACACATTAACTGGCAAAAAGGCTGAAATCACCGATGGCGGTTTCGACATCAAGCACTCTATCTACAGTGACATTCGCTAACTTCTAAAATTTTCTTCTGACATGAAAAACAAGATTTTCCTTTTTCTCCTGCCCCTGCTGACCGCTTTGTGGCTCTTTGGTTGCTACAAAGACGCCCCCCCGCCGTATGTGAAACCCGACCCCTGCCCTTGGCCTGAAATCACGACTCAAGGCTTGAACACCTTCGGCTGCAAAATCAATGGCAAGGAGTGGGTGCCTTGTGTGGATTTGTATGGTAACTGGGCAAGCCTGCGACCTCTTGAATGTCTGGTGACTGAATCGGACGGCAGTAATTCACTGTCAATTTCTGCGCTCAGAAGTGTCCTTGATACTACTTATTCGCATATCGATTCTAACGGGTTAATTAGCCTCGGCTTTAGACCTTGTACTGAAGGGACGCTTATTATCCCTTCAGGATTTCAAAGTGCCCGAATCTTAATGTCAGTGGATTGGGAAGCGACTCGCTTTGAAGTAGTTGACTTGTCTGCCAACAACTATTTAATGGTAAATCGCTTAGACACTGAGGCCAATATTATCTCAGGTCAATTCCAAATGACACTAATTGACACATTAACAGGCAAAAAAGTTGAAATTACCGATGGCCGCTTCGACCTCAAATATTATCCGCAATAACATTCGCTAACTTCTAAAATTTTCTAACATGAGAATCAATCTTTTCTTGCTGAGCGCCTTGCTCGGCCTGCCGCTCTTTTGTCAAGCCCAACGACTTGGCGAATTCCTGACCAACATGGTCGCCCCTTTGGACAAAGCCAAAATCAACTCCAACTTCCTCTGGGACAAGGGCCTCAATGGGCTTGCCGAACCCGCCATATTTGACGGTGTTTTTCGAGATTCGGTATGTCTACAACCCGCCACCTTCGGTTTCCTCTACGTTCAGGCTCGAAACGCTTACGTCGGTACGGGCACAAACCCCTTGCCGCACCCGGATGTTTACATGAACTATGTGAAACGTTATACCGGTACGGACACCGTTCCGTTCGCTGCCCTTGCCCTGCGCTATCACCGTATCCACAAAGTGGATTCGAATGGATTGGTCAGCTTGGGCTTCAGGTCTTGTTCGGAAGGGTTACTGATAATTCCTTCGGAATTCCAAAGTGCCCGGATAGTGATTTCTGTCGATTGGGAGCAAAATCGCCTTGAAGTAGTTGATTCTGCTGCCAATAACTACTTGATGATAAATCGCTTAGATACAGAAGCAAACATTATCTCGGGTCAATTTCAGGTCACACTGATTGACACATTAACTGGCAAAAAGGCTGAAATCACCGATGGCGGTTTCGACATCAAGCACTCTATCTACAGTGACATTCGCTAACTTCTAAAATTTTCTTCTGACATGAAAAACAAGATTTTCCTTTTTCTCCTGCCCCTGCTGACCGCTTTGTGGCTCTTTGCCTGCTACAAAGACGACTCCCCGCCGTATGTGAAGCCCGACCCCTGCCCTTGGCCTGAAATCACGACTCAAGGCTTGAACACCTTCGGCTGCAAAATCAATGGCAAGGAGTGGGTGCCTTGTGTGGATTTGTATGGGTCAGTAGTCTCACTTAGGCCTATAGATTGCACATTGCGAGAATCTGACGGAAGTAACTTCTTGTCAATGGCGCTTACTTACAGTGTTCAGGAGTCAGACAACGATACTCTTGAGTCACTTATCGTAGGGTTAAAACCTTTAAAATTAGGATACAATCCGATAAGTGACCTTGTTTATTCGAGTTTAGATTTTGGGCAAATTTTTGAATCGGGCCAGAGCTCAAAAGCATGGGAAAATATTGACCATAATGCTCAGAATTACTTTGAGATTACCCGACTGGACACTTCCCAAAACATCATCTCTGGAGTATTTAAGTTTACATTGCTTTCAGAGAACAAACAAGACACTTTGCAATTTACCGATGGTCGCTTCGACCTCAAATATTACCCACAATAGCATTTACTAACTTCTAAATTTTCTTGACATGAAAATCAATCTTTTCTTGCTGAGCGCCTTGCTCGGCCTGCCACTCTTTTGCCAAAGCCAACGGCTTGGCGAGTTCCTGACCAACATGGTCGCTCCACTTGATAAAAGCGAAATCACTTCTGGCTTCCTCTGGGATAAAGGCCTCAATGGTCTCGCTGAACCTGCCATTTTCGACGGTACCCGTCGGGACTCGGCCTATCTCCAGCCTGCCACTTTCGGCTTCCTGTACATCCAGGCACGAAATGCCTACGTCGGCTCCGGTGCAAACCCCTTGCCCCACCCAGATGCCTATATGAGTTATGTAAACCGTTACACTGGCACGGACACTATCCCCCTTGCTGCGCTCGCGCTGCGCTATCATCGCATCCATAAAGACGCGCTGCCCGACAGCCTGCTTACCTCGCAAAACGAACAACTGTCCGACGTGCCGGGGCGCACTCAAAGCCCTTATCGGCAGGATACGCTGCTCGCTTTTGCGCCCTTGAAATCGGAGGCTTGGCACACCACGGTGCATTTCACGCTGCCTACCGGCCTTTTCTGGCAAAACTTGGGCTGGCTCAATCCTTCGCTGCAAGCCGATTTCGGCGACGGCCAAGGCTGGCAAACGCTCACAGCAGGCCAAACTTATACTGTCGAGTACGATTCTGGCGGGGTGAAAACCATTCTGACCCGCTTCCAACAGGGCGGCGCAATGCTCGAAGGGCAGTCCATTCTCTTCGTGGCAGAGCAAGTCGTTCAGGAGCGTGGCGAAGGCCCAAATTATCCAATAGACCCAGAGGATATTATCCCGGTAAATGCTGGTGCCGACCTCCGTATTTTTTATGGTTCTCCTTGCAACAAACTGCTCAAGCCTTTTATAATCGTGGAGGGTTTTGAATTGGTGGATCAACCTGAAAGGTTTAGATTAAGAATAGAGGAACTTCTCACAAAAACAGAGGTCATCACCGGCACTTCTCAACCCCTCGGCGAATGGCTCTACGCCCAAGGCTATGACATCGTGTGGGTCAACCTGACCAACATACAAGACTACATCCAGAACAGCGCCGAAGTGGTGAAGGCCGCTGTGCAAGCGGTAAACAACATCAAGGCCGCGAACGGCAGCAGCGAGCCGAACATGATAATGGGCGTGAGCGCCGGAGGCATCATCACCAAGTACATGCTGCTCAAGGCGCAGCAGACGGGTTTCGACCACCAGTGCGAGAAATTTTTCTCCTACGACGCGCCGCTGCGCGGGGCTAATGTTCCGGTGAGCATTCAGGCATTTTTACATCATATCAACTACATTGCCTCCCCTCAGGGGATTGACTTGTTGGCAAGTATCCCACAAGTTGCCGCTGCATTTAACGGACTAACCAGTCCTTTTGCCCGACAAACATTGTTGTACCGCTTCTATTACCCGGCTGACGCTGACGAAAGCGATGATTGGGAGATGAATAGTACAGAACACGATATTTTTATGGCAGAGTTGAATGGAATGGGGACATTGAACATCCGACATATCGCGCTGGCAAACGGTAGTGCGAGCACTTTGATTGAAAACAATATCGCTCCCGGCTCTCTCATGTTTTATGCGGGAACTGACGGGTTCACTGACGGTTGAATTATCTCAATCCTGCCACCAACCGCGATTTATTGGACGGTTTTTGTGAAGTTTGAGGTGGATGGGTACGCTTTGTCCGATACCGCTGGAGATATCCTTTATGACGGGAAAGGGGAAGTATTTTTAACCGGCATCAAAATCAAAACAATTGCCCCGCTTTATGTGGAGACACCGGAAAACGACAAGGCTTATGATACAGCACCCGGCGGCACAACAAACTTGGGTTTGGCAGACCTTGCCGCCCTTAGCGGGACTCCGATGCCATTGTTGATTCTTGAAAATATCTTGCCAAATGGTTTTGATGTTTGGGTTCAATTGACTCCGATTGAAATTAACGCTTATGCTTCTCACTATTCTTTCGTTCCGACAAGAAGCTCCTTGTCCATCGGCGAAGGCCTTTCCATCAATGGGCCTTTCAACTGCGGTCAGGGCACTTCTTCTCGATGCTCTTTTTCCACATTGCCAACACCCACCCCGCTTGAATATGGATTAGGCGGAACGCCGGAAACCAATCAAGAACATGTTTTCCTTGATTCAAGAATAGGAGATATTATCGTGGATGAAGTGGATGCTGCCAACCTGATACCCGGCGGCTTGTTGCCAAGCAGTCTGAACACCTATTACAATGTCGGTCTGCCAATCCAATCCGGCATTCCAACCATATCCGTCAGCAGCGTCAATGGCAAATTATCTGTCAACAACACCGGTAAAGTAGCGTACGCGACCGGCAACGAGCCTGTTTCACCATTAAATCTGTTAAATGCATATACCAAATGCGAGGCTGTTATAACGGTTGAAAATAGTTCTAAACTTGTGATTGGGGCAGACCAATCGGCTAAACATGGTCAACTCAGAATAAGTGACGGCTCCACTCTCCACATCAAACCCGGCGGTACCCTCCGTGTCACCAGCGACCAAAGTGCGCTGATTATCAAACCCGGCGCCACCCTCATCCTCGACCCCGGCGCCATCGTCATCCTCGAATCCTCCGAGTCGCGCATCTATATCGAAGGCAAGCTGGTCGTCAATGGCGACATTCATTTTGCCGGGTTGGGCTATTTTGATTTCACGGGCACACACACCCTCGAGCTGGGGCCAAGCGCCGATGCATTCCGGCTTACAGGCGCGGGCAAGGCCAATCTTTTTATCCGAGTCAGGGATAACGCGACACTTGCTATCCCCGACGGCAAGGGATTGGACTTGGCCGAGGGCGCGGTGGAGTTGTTGGGCAGCGAAATCAAACTGGGTATCGCAAGTTGGTGTCATCTGGAGCAGATAAAGGTGTATGGCAACACACCTGATGGCGTGGTCGGCTACAACATTGGAAATTTTATCGTGGATGGCTGCACTTTCGATGGGGCGGGCCAGCCCATTAGGGTCATTGGCGCGAGTGGAAGCTCGTCCGTGTTGTCTGGGCCGTCCACGGCGGTCAGGAACACGGACTTTCACAACTATGTTAATGGACCTGATATACAGCATCGCGCGGGGGTGCTTTTTCAAAATTGCCTGTTCATGGGAAGCCAGAACAATTCAAAGAGCTATGGCATGATGGTCAGGCACAATTTCATCACCTTGCTCAAAGACTGCGTCATCAATGACCACAGGTCAGGTGGCGCCAGCTCTCAAAGCGAACCGCTTTCATCCGACCTTTCCATGGGGGTCTCAGTAGAAGGTGGCTGGGTGCTTTGGATGGATGGTGGGGCCATCAACAATTGCGATATAGGTATTGGGAACATAGTGGCCGACCCTCTGACAGATGCACCGACCAACGTAATCATGAACCATCATGCCACCATTCGCGACTGCCATACGGGTATTGCCATGAAGGGCAACGCCAGCAATGGGCTGGTATTGATGGACTGCGCCCGTATCCTTGAAATTGGCAAATACGGCATTTATGGGCAAGACATCGCGCTGGTCATTGACCCGCTATTGCTCTACAAGATGTCCAATGGCACCAACACAGCCGACCCCAACGTATTTACTCGTTTCGCAGGTGGATACCCGAAGCAGTACATCAACGTGTGCTACATGGATAAGGCCCCCACAATACCACTTCCGGCACAATACAATTTTTGGGGTTATATTTGGGGAGATGTCTATCCAGACACTGACCCCAACCAACACATTTCGCTAAAACAAAACGCTGGAACAGGGGCTTCCTGCGGCACCCCATTCGCTGCCGATGTAAGTCTGGCATGGATGGAGGAACCCTTGGGTTGCGCCCGCGAATTGCAGGGGCCAGAAACGCACGACTGCGCCACTGAAATAATTCCCGAATCTCCCGCCACGGTGCGTCAGGAGTTCATGGCAGGTATGGCTCATTTAGAAAACGAGGATTTTGAGCTTGCCAAGTCCACGTTTGGCAATGTTGCCAACCTTTGGCAACCTACTTTGCCGGGTTACACCACTTATTGCAAGACGCTGATTGATGCTTCCAAGTCGCTTTCCAACGGCGAGGAACGCTGGCAAAGGCGGGCAGAGTCGCAAGGTGATTTGTGGTTCTTCCCCAATCCTGCGTCATCAGAAGTCAACATCACATTGCCTCATGGGCAATATCGTCTCCGTGTCTGGGATGGCTTGGGCGCAATGGTACACGAAACATTGATAGCAGGAGCCCAAACCCTGAATGTGGGCCAATGGCCCAATGGCCTCTATTGGTTGGAAGCATTGGCCTCGGATGGCAGCATGCGCAGACAAGGGAAAGTAGCCGTGCAAAGGTGAACAAGACTTCAGTGGCTGAATGCAACAAGAGCCGCCCCACCAAGCACATATTGGATACACTTGGTGGGGTGGCTCTTATCTTTATCCTTGTTTCATTCGTTGCTCAAGTTTCGAGAAAAAGCGCACTCTTTGACGCTCCGCACCGTGAGTAAGCGAGGTCGAGCGTTTTTGAAGCTTGCCAAACCATTTTTTCGTGTACTCGACGAAAGCAGGTTCGGAGGTTTGCAAAAAATTGGGGTTGTCGAAAGTGGAAAAGACCGAGCTGCCCTCCCTCGAGGTCAACAGGAACGTGTTGTTGGTGTGGGCGATTTCATTGTGAAACAACAAAAAGGCACCTGCATTTTTGGAAGGAGGCTTGCCAATATGGTGCTTGACGGCGTTTTTGGCCATACTTTTTTGTAGGCCAAGCAGTTGTGAAATTTGTTCCAAAAGCAAGACCGGGAAAGAATGGTCGCGAAAGATATTTTCCTCAGCGAAGTATTGAATCTGGCTAAGCGTGTTTTCGAGAAGATGCAGCGACCAAAACTCTGTGCTGTTCAGGCGATGGTATCCCTCCAAAATGCGCTCGCGCAAATGGTTGATGGCGGGGTCAATAGCCAAGTCCTCGGGAAGGGTTTCCACATGCTGCTCATCCAACTCCCAAGTGGTGCGGCCCCACACGAAAAGTTTGAAGGCGGTCAGCTCGGGGAAATGGAGATAGTGAAAAATCGGAATCTCCGTGGTGGCATAGTGCAAATGCGCATCGGTCAGCTGATTGGCCATCTCCACATTGTTCAGCAGACGCTCCAAGAAAGAAGTAGGGCTTGACACTTGGCCGCTCAGGGGATAAAAAGCCATAGGAACCGCCGCGTTCGTTGGCAGCAAAAAATTGTCGAGCGAAATTTGAAAAAACTGAGCCAAAGTCGCGGCTTCTTCCAGCGTTAGCACATTTTCTCCCTTGAGTTTTTTATACACGGCGCTCTCGCTCAAATTTAAAACGGTGGCAAGCAATTTGGCTATGTTTTTCTCCGAAGGGCGCGAGAGCCGGACTGCCTCGAAGAGATGTTGCGACAAGGAGGGTTGGGTTGAATGCTTGTCCGTGGGAGCGTGTTTCATGGTTTGGATGAAAAATGGCGGATTCGACTTCGATATTGTTTTCGCAGCCAAAAGTAGGTATTCAATTGTTAAGGAAACAGGGAATACAAGATAATTTTTCTCCCTTGGCTCATCATCCGAAAATCCTTGGCGATTCAAGGTGTGAATACTTCGCGCCGCTGTGTTTTGGGCATGGCTAAAAGCGCAATCTGTTCAAAATCAGGGAGAGCGAGCATGAGCATCTGACAAATCTTGGAGAATCAAGGTATAAAAGCTAAATTTTTCCAAAAACGCAACCCCGACGGGAGAACATGCTGTCTATGTCAGCATTCGTTTACTCATTAAATTCTCCCAAGCTATGCACAACAAACACCTGGGCAAACTCGCCCTATTGCTCCTCCCTGCCCTCCTATCCATCGTTGCTTGCGACCCCACCGCCATCAGAGGCAACGGCGACCTCGTGACCGAAAAACGCGATGTCGCGGATTTTGCCGGCGTACACGCTTCCATCCCCGGAAAAGTCAACGTGCTCTCAGGCATGAAGCACAATGTGGAAGTAAAGGTCGAGGAAAACCTCCTGCCTTATCTCAAGACAGAAGTCGAATCCGATGGGAACCTGCACGTCTATTTCTCTCGCAACGTGCGCGATGTGGACGGCCTCGTGGTGACCGTGACCATGCCAAACCTGAACGCGCTCTACCTCGCTGGCAGCGGCGAGATAACGACCCAAGGTGCCTTCAAAGGGCAATCGCTCCAATTGGATGTGTCTGGCTCCGGCCACATCAAAGCAAGTGACCTCGACTACCATTCCGTCAAGCCCCGCCTGAGCGGCAGCGGTCACATTGACTTGCAAGGCGAGGGCGGCATCATGCAGGCCAACCTTTCAGGCAGCGGCTTCATCAACACCCTTGATTTCCCCGTGAAGGATGCGGAAGTGAAAATAAGTGGCTCCGGCGTGGTCAAAGTCAACGCCTCGGCAACGCTCAACGTGTCCATTTCGGGCAGCGGAGAAGTACGGTACCAAGGCAGCCCTTCGATAGAAACCAATATCTCGGGTTCGGGAAAAGTGGTGAAAATTTGAGGCCACACCCCTTGCCGTTGCTCAGCGCGTTCTCAGCCAGCGCAACAATCCGTAGAGCGCGACGAGCAGCGGCAAGGCTGCCAGAATGGTCGCCAGAATCGTCAGCCATTTCACTTTCAAAAGCAGCATCAGCGCACACAACGCGACGTAGATGCCCAGCGCCAATACATAGGCTTGCCCCAATCCCCTACCCGCCGCGTCGGTGCCGCTCCTCGGAAATATTAGGCTCCACAACCAGAGCAACACAAGCAAAACATCCAGCGCGATGAGGGTCCAAGCGAATTGGTACATACCGAGATAGAGATGAATGGTGAACGATGATGCGTGATTCTGCCCTTGTTGGCAAGGGTACCGAACTATATGTCCGATTGGGAAGCAAGGTACGCAAATGTATGTTTCCGACGATATCGCCATCTTCATTTCAAAACATTTTTTTTCATTTTATTTTGGAAACAAACAAAAAGTAAAATTCGGCCTACATTTGTCAGCAAAACGCATGGCCTTATGGACAGCACATTTTACTTTTTGCTCGGCGGCATCCTGTTGATATTATTAGTGGCGCTACTTCAGCGCCGTCAGCCCTACCACCCATCGGTTGCAGGCGAATTTGTCCCCAAAGAGCTCTACGACACCATACACGCCCAGACAGAGACCTTGCGCAACGAGCTCGCCCACCGCGAGCAGGAACTCCGCGACGCACTCGCCCAACTCGCCGCCCGCGAGCAGCAGATATTTCACTTGGACAACACTTTGCAAAACCAAAAAGCAGAAGTGGAGCAATTGCAGGTGCGATTCAAGACCGAGTTTGAAAACATCGCCAACCGACTGTTGGAAGAAAAATCGCAGCGGTTCACCGCGCAAAACGCACAGCAATTGCAGTCAGTGCTCAGCCCCTTGAAAGAAAAAATCAAGGAATTTGAGGAGAACGTGGAGCGCAAGTTTTTGGAGGAAACCCGCGAAAAAACCAGCCTCAAAAAAGAAATCGAGCAGCTCCACCAACTCAACCAACAACTCAGCCACGATGCCCACAACCTTGCCGCCGCGCTCAAAGGCCAAAGCAAAGTGCAGGGCGACTGGGGCGAGCTCCAACTCGAAACCCTGCTCGAAAAATCGGGCCTGCAAAAAGGGGTTCACTTCCTCACGCAAGTCACCTACCGCGACGACGACGGCCACGCCAAACGCCCCGACTTCATCATCCATCTGCCCGAAAACAAGCACCTCGTCGTGGATGCCAAAGTGTCGCTCACCGCATTCGAGCGGTATTTCAACACAGACGACCCCAACGAACGCGACCAACACCTCAAAGCGCACGTCACCAGCCTCCGCAACCACGTCGAAAACCTAAGCCGCACCAACTACCAGATGCTTTACCAAATCAACACACCCGATTACATGCTCCTCTTCGTGCCCTTGGAGGGCGCCCTCACCATAGCCGCGCAAGCCGACCCCAAACTCTTCACCGACGCGCTCGAACGCAACATCGTACTCGTCACCACCAGCAGCCTGCTCGCCACCATGCGCACCGTCGCCCATCTTTGGAAACAAGAAAAGCAAACCCGCTCGGTGCTCGAAATAGCGCGGCAAAGCGGACTGCTATACGACAAGTTCGTGGCTTTCGTGGAAGACCTGCGCACCATCGGCAACCGACTCGACAACGCCCGCACGGCCTACGACGATGCCATGAACAAACTCACCAGCGCCGCCCGCCCCGGCGACACCCTCATCGGCAAGGCCGAAAAAATCAGGGAACTTGGCGCCAGAGCCTCCAAATCGCTGCCCCAAGAACTCCTGCTCGACGAGGAGCCGATGACAACACAATAACCCCCGCCCGAACGGATGTTCAGCCCGGCGAACATGAGCCAACATCCAAAAAACACTAACTTTGTCGCAAAATATCAGCCATGCACGGCTCCGAAACAGCAGTAATGTCAGGCAAAATCAGCGAAGCCCCCCCTCTACTCCGCTTTCAATGCGAGCAACTTTCGCGGTTGTCATTCACCGATTTTGAGCAGGCGTGGGAAATGCTCAACGAAATCAGCGCCCAAATCACGCCTCAGTCGCCCTTTGAAATTCGGCTGGCATATCACCAAAACGCCTCTTTTCTCAACAATCAACGCCATCAGTACGAGCCGGCGCTCGAACACGCCAAGCAAGCCATCGCCATCCTCGAGAGCCTCGCCAAAGCCGACTCGCTCGCCGAAGCTTGGGCCGACCTCGCTGCCATCCACCTCAATCGCCGCGATTGGCGCGCCGCCGAAAAAACACTCGACCGCGCCCGAAAATATCTCAACAAAAACGCGCCGCCACACCTTCGCGCCCACATAGCCTGCCGCGAAGGCTTCCTACAACTCCATCTGGGCAACCAGCGCCAAGCACTCGACGCGCTCATGGAAGCCCAAAGAGGAATGCTTCGGCTCGACGAGGACAAGGGCACCCTCAAAGACTTTTACATTCAAACACTCATTTTCAGTGGATTGGGCGACCTCCACGAACACCTTGACGAGAAAGCCAAAAGCCTCGAAGCATACCGTCGGGTGTTGCCCATCGTGGAACGCCACGGGCTGCAGCCCCGTTTGGCCTGGCACTACCTCAACGCCGGGCGTGCGGCCATGGCCCAACAAGACGTGGGGCAAGCAAAAGCTTGTTTTGAAAAAGTGCTGGAAGTGGCAAGCGAGGGCGAGAAAGAAGTACGCACCCACGCGCTGGGCAATCTCGGCATTCTGGCTTTGCTCAACGATGACGTCAAGCAAGCCGAGGCGCTGTTCGATTTGGCCGCAGAGCAATACGAGACCCCGCTCAAGCCTGCTGATTTCACCAACCTTTCCAAAATTGAAAGCTGGCGTGCGGGTTTGTTTTCTCAAATCAATGACCTCGAAAAAGCCGAAGAATCGTTGAAAAATTCTTGGGAAATGGGGCAAAAAGGACAAGACCTGTATCATTTGAGCCAAATTGCCCAAAATCTCGCCGCGCTAAGGAGCCAAAAGGAGGACTACGAAGAAGCGTACGAATGGCAACGCAAGGCCACCGATTTATCGGCCAAACACTTCCATCAGTTGCGCGACCGCGAACGCGAGGAAATAGAGGCACGGCACCAATTAGAGCGCAACCGGCAAGAAGCACAAATGGCAAAGCTTCGAGTGGCGAGCCTTCAGCTTCGTGCCCTTCGCGCCCAGATGAACCCCCATTTCATGTTCAACGCGCTCAACGCCATTCAGGGGCTGATTACCTCCGGGCGCAACAACGAAGCCGAATCCTACCTCGCAAAGTTTGCCAAAATGATGCGGCACACCCTCGAATACTCCGACCTCGAAGTGGTGGCCTTGGAGCAGGAAATCGAATTTCTCGACCGATACTTGGACATCAACCGAAAGTTGAGGTTCCGCGACAGGCTTTTTTACCAAATCATCCCGCCAGCAGGAGCCGACATGACCGACCTCCAAGTGCCGACCATGATTTTGCAGCCCTTTGTGGAAAATGCCATCGAGCACGGCTTGCGCCCTCGACAGGAAGGCAATCTGCGCATCGAATTCCAACTCGCGGAATACGGCAATATACTCCGCTGCCTCATCGAGGACGATGGCGTGGGCTACAACAAAGGCAAGGAAAAACAAAAAGAAGGAGCCGCCTTTCAGTCGCATCGCTCGCGTGGCATGGACATCACCCGCGAACGCCTCAGCCTGCTTCATCAGCTCCAAAAACACGAATCGGGCGATTTTATCCGCATCAGCGACTTAGGCGACCTCACGTCGGGCGAACGCACGGGCACCCGCGTCGAGGTGCTGCTGCCCTTGCTGGAAAGCGACTGAGCAGTGAGCCAACAAACTTTACGATAACTTAAAGCAGCAAGCACAGCACCTACACACGAGCCACTACCTTTGCCGCTAAATTCACGACCACTCCCTATTTTTCTCGAAGCATGGCGAAAAAAGACATCCCTCAAAGCCCCTCCAGATACGGGCGCATTTACCTGAACGTGTTGGACTTTTTCATCCAGGACAGGTTGTTTCTCATCATAGCGGGTTGCGCCTTCATCGTGGCGGGTTTTGCCGTGCTCGACCCCAACACCGCCATGTGGTTCGGCTTCCTATTCGCGGCTTACGCGGCAGTGGCCAACGACAGCATCCAATCGCTCGGCACCTTCATTGAAAGTAATCGAAAGCGCAAATGGTATATTCTCTGGATGTTCACGGGTCTTATTTTTATCGTGGTCATCGCGTTCAGCTGGTTTTATTTCAATGGCGATGTCACCTATCAACGCCTACTGGATGACAAAGGCAACACCAAATACCCGCATCCGCAGCAGTTTTCCTACTTTCAGGTGATAGCCCCGGTCGTGTTGCTCATCCTCACCCGACTGCGGATGCCGGTTTCCACCACCTTTTTGCTGCTCAGCGTGTTTAGTGCCGATGCTTCTGGGGTCACATCCATCGTTTACAAAAGCGTGACAGGCTATGTGCTGGCGTTTGTGCTTTCATTCATTGTGTGGCTCGCCAGCTACCAGACCATCAAGAAGTATTTCAAAAAAAGAAAAGCGCACTATCTCTGGACGGTGGTACAGTGGACGGTGAGCGGCTCCCTATGGGCCGTTTGGCTCATGCAGGATGGCGCCAACATCGCCGTGTTCTTGCCGCGCACCCTGAATTTCACGCAATTCCTCATCTTCACCGTCGTCATCTTCTTAGGGCTTGGGCTGCTGTTCTATTTGCGCGGCGACAAGATTCAGAAAATCGTCAGCGAAAAGACCCGAATATCCGACGTGCGCGCTGCCACGCTGGTGGATTTTACTTATGTCATCCTCCTCATTTACAAGCTGCTCATCAGCAACATCCCGCTGAGCACCACTTGGGTATTCCTCGGCGTGATTGGCGGTCGGGAAATCGCAGTCAACTATATGCGGAAAAAGAAGGGGAAAAAGCACATCAAAATGGCGGTTTACTCGATTTCAAGAGACTTGTTATACGCGCTCATCGGGCTTGCGGTATCCGTTATTTTGGCCATGGGAGCCAATCCGCTTATCCGCCAGTCGGTAATCGGCAGCATTACCGATTGATTAAAAGATTGAGCAGCCCCAATGTGCTAATCGCAACATCGGGGCAGGTCATACTGATTACCAACGAGATGTCCTCTACTTTACTGAGGCATATACGACGCAATTGATGGGGTCGTTGAGTTTCGCCGCGCATGAGCCACAAGACCCACGCACAGCGAAACTCAACCCGCTCACCCCCTCCTCTGCTCTCGCATGATTTCCAGCAGCCTGACCATCAGGTAAGACAAAATCAGGCTGGCCGCGATGCCCTCCACAAGAATGAAAAGACTGGCCGTGACAGGTGTGAAGTATTGGCCAATTGGCGACTCGTTCTGGATGTTAGCCAAAAACGCGGGACTATAAGCCAAGAACAACACCATGAAAATCGTGAATGGCAGCACCCCCACCAAGGAAGTAAACATCCCCATGATGACACCAGAAGTGTAATCGTCGGAAGGCTCGTGGTGGTCGCGGTACCATGCACGCAAAGCCATCCAAAGACAGCCAACGTGGATTACGGCGTTGAAGATGCGCAGGTAATAGTTCTGACTTAAATCAAGGAGGTGCATGAGGAGGAAGAAACCCGTGAAGCCCAAGAACATCCAAAGGCCATAGCGAAGAGCGATGTTTGTCATAACCCGAACAGTTTTGGTGAAAAAAAGTGGCGGCTTGAAATTCGGGCTAAATTTATGATTTGTTTTTATTTTGCGATTAAACAATTATTCAAACAATCATTTTACTACATCAATTTTTTAAAACCATTAGAAATAAAAAAACAACGTTTTTCAATCAATAATTCCATTTAACACAAATCCTTGTCATTGTTGGTATACCCAGATTAAAGAGGATTTGAACCTGCTGGTTGGCAAGGCAGGGATTTCCTTGATTGATTTGCATGATTTCCAAAAGATTGCGAGCACCGTTCGTTCAAAACCACCTTGTCAGACCCTGTACTCAGGGGCTTGCCCGGCCAAGTGAAGCGGACGGGGCTGATTTGCGTTGGCTATATCCTTGCTAATGTCGGCAGGGATAGTACTCTTACCACATTCTCGAACTCGTCCCGAACTTCGCACATTGCGTTTGTCACCCCCCAACGAACCTTTTCAAATCGCTCCGGCGAAATTTCCACTCCGGTGTTTCCAACACCTCGCCAAAATCGTCCGAATACCACGGGCTTAATCGCCCGTCCGACGAGTTTTTCAGCACCTGAATTTCCTGTGCAGGCATATAACTCTGCGCCAATAAGAACACTTTTTGACCTGCCGCATTGGTAGCCATGTCCACCACGATGACTGCATGGCCGGGCGAACCGCCTTGTATGAACACATCGCCGATTTGCATGGTCGCCACATCCACCGCTTGCATTTCTTTCGACAGCGACAGGGTGCCGGCATAGGTGAACACCAGCTCGAGGTATTGCCAGAAGGTCTCGTAGGAGTCGGATGGAGCCGACTTTTGTTCCCAGCTCGTCCGGTTGCCCGTCACTTTCACGCGCTCGCCTTTGCGCCAGCGCTCGTAGTCCACGCGGAAGCCATTGGTCAGGTTGAAATGGATGTCGCGGTATCGCCCTTTTCGCCACAGATACTCCGCCCGCAGCCGGATGATGGCATCGGCGCATTGGTGCAAGTCTTTTTTGCCGATAGGCATATCCACCACCGCGTCGTACACGCCGGAGCTGCTTTTCTCCCTTCCGTCATGCAAGAGGACTTTACTGCCGACCGGCTTGAGTGGCAGGTGGCGCAAATAGTGCGCGAAAGCGCTGGAATCGGCGGTGACACGCTCATAGCCTTGTGGCGGGAAAAATCGCTGGCAGAGCAATGAATCGGGAGCAGGCTGGGGGGCTTCGGTTGTTGTTTTCGTGTCGGATGGGATTGTTTGAAAGCAAGTCCCGATGAAAAACAGGAGCGGCAAGCAGGATATTTTCATAGATAGTTAACGCAAGGCATCACCCCTCATTTTGAGCGAGTTCAAATAATGGACTTGTTGCGGTGGAGGGCTTTCCCTCCGCCAAAGGCCTCCACCACCATAAGTCTAAGTTAATAGGGCAACGAACTTACAGCCTAAATAACCGTTTCTTTTGAAAAACACCCAATATGCTCCTTTTTTCCCGGCCCAAAGATTCCCTCATTCGCGCTTTCCTTGATGCTGAAAAACAACTCCCGTACAGTTACCCGGAAATAGGAAGTAGCCAACACGAAGCCCCTGTGGCAGGTTATGATAATGATTTGAGCACCATAGAACTGGGGCGGGGCGACTGGGTTTGGCTCGCTGCAAAAGAGGCTGTCAGGCAATGGAAGATGTTTCCCGGCGGCTGGGCCTACATCGTGCCGCGCATACCACCCATACGGCAGCACGAAACCGTCGGGATGGTCGCGCAGGTGATGGGGCTTTGGTGGCTCAATTCATGCCGCATTGTGTATGTCATTGACGACGAGCACCAGTTTGGCTTTGCTTATGGCACTTTGCCCGGCCATGTCGAATGCGGGGAAGAGTTGTTCATCGTGGAAAGAGACGAGAACGGCAGGGTGCGATACCGGCTCCGGGCATTCTCGCGGCCTCGGTTTTGGATGGCTCGCTTGGCCTATCCCATCGCGCGAGCGTACCAGCGCAAGTTTGTGCGCGAATCCATGCAGTCCATGCTCGTTTTTGTCCAAAATCATTCGTCATGAAAAATTGGGGCGCCTTTGTGGCGTGGCTACTGTTCCTGCTGCTTGCCGACGATGCCTTGTTGCGCAATCATTGGGAAGGCGCGTTGGTGGCGTTTGCGGCGCTGGTGCTGGTGCCGTTGGGATTGTCCCTGTTGGGGCATCGGCAAGGCGTGTGGTTTTGGCTACCAGCTGCGGGGTTTTGCGTTGCGTATTTACTTTACCCTGCTGCCTACGCTGCCTTTTTCGCGCTGCCCTATTTCCTGTGGGCAGCATGGATGACTGTGCGGGAATTTGTCAACTTGGTGGTTTTCAGAAAATTTGAACTAAAAAACTGGGTACGCGTCGCGGCGCTTGGCTATTGGGCGACGGGAGCCGCATGGGGCTTGTTTTTTTTGGGCGATATCCAACCTTTGGGGTTCGATGCGGTCATCGTGGGCCTCACGGCAGCACATTTTTATGTGGCGGGTTTCGTGCTTTCGGTAGTGGTGTATTGCTTACTGTCCGAAAGTCCGAGTCCGGCAAACAACTTGTTGGGTTGGGGCGTCATGGCTGGCATGCCCATGGTGGCAGCGGGCATCACGTTGACAAAAATGGGCAACTCGCCGGTCTTTGAATGGGTATCGGCGTTGGGTTTTGCGGCGCTGGCGATGGGCATTGTTGGGAAAATGGCACAAATAGGCAGCTCGAAAAAATATCCGCGCATCGCTCGCAGGCTTTGGCTGGGTGGGTGCGCTTGCTTGCTTGTAGGCGCTACGCTCGCCGCCTTGTACGCGCTTCGATTTATGTTTCCCATCGGCTGGGTCAACATTCCAAACATGAAAGTCTGGCATGGCACCTTGAATGCCGTGGGCTTTGGCTGGCTGGTGCTGCATGGCTGGGTGCAGGCATCGAAAGCACAAGAGAATGTCTAAACCGCTACTTTTGCCCGCGCCCTGAACAACTCGCCCGCCACCCTGTTTCAGCGGCAGTTTCTCAACAGCGTTCAATATGCACAAATATCTGGCTTTCAGTATGCTCATGGCGCTTGCCGCGGGCTGCGTCACCACTGACACGAGTTTCACCCGCGTAGCGCCCGGAATGTGGCGTGGTGTGTTGGAGTTGGAAAAATACAAGGTGCCCGTGCACGACAAGGATACTATTTTCGTGTTGCACGACCTGTTCAAGGAAGGCGAGTTGCCATTTAATTTTGAGGTGACCTATCTCGACGAAGAACAATTTTATGTGGAAATCATCAATGGCAGCGAACGCATCCGACTCGACAGCATCCAATATGGCCGCGACCGCACCCGCGCCCGCGACACGCTGAACATCCATTTCCCCGAATATCAAACCTACCTGCACGCCGAGGTGCGCGGCGGCACCATGCAAGGCGAATGGGTGGTGACAACCCGAGAAAACTACCGCATCCCGTTCTACGCCCATGCCGGACGCGACTATCGGTTCACCAACCTGACCCAAAAACCCGACAAAGACCTCAGTGGCGAATGGGCCACGCTCATCGGCACGGACACGGACAAGCCGACCAAAGCCATTGGCGAATTCAAGCAAACCGGCAATCGGCTGGAAGGCACATTCCGCACAGAAACAGGCGATTATCGCTATCTCGAAGGCACGGTGCAGGGGCGAAAATTCTGGATGTCCAACTTCGATGGTTGGCACGCTTATCTGTTTAGTGGAAGCATTCGGGGCGACTCGCTGAACGGCGAATTTCGCTCCGGCAAACATTATCGCACGCTATGGTCGGCTTGGCGCGACCCGAATTTCAGGTTGGGAAAAGCCGATTCGCTGACGACTTTGAAGACGGGGACGAATTTTTCTTTCCAACTTCAAACACCGGATGGCCGCGATTTGGCGTTTCCCTCGCAAGTATTTGATGGAAAAATCAAAATTTTCACCATCATGGGCACTTGGTGTCCCAATTGCCGCGACGAGCAAATGTTTCTCAAGGAATACTTGGCCCAGCACCCCGCAGCCGCACAAGACATCGCAGTGGTGAGCATTGCCTTCGAGCGCCACAAGGATACCGCACAAGCCAATGCCCATTTGCTGGAATACAAGCGGAAAATGGGCATACCGTTTGAAATAGTATATGGTGGAAAAGCCGACAAAACCGAAGCCGGGAAGGTGTTTCCAGCGTTGAGCGAAGTACTGGCTTTCCCCACGATGATTGTGGTGGACAAACAAAATCAGGTGCGCCACATCCATACCGGATTCGACGGCCCCGCCACATCGAAATACGAGACGTTCAAAAAAGACTTTGCCTCATTGATGGAAAGTCTGCGTTAAATACGAAAACATGAACCGAATTATCCTCGCCTACTGCCACGACAATGCCGAACTGGCCGAACAAGTCGAACACGACCTTAGCCGTATCGGCATCCCTTTTGACCACATCACCAACCAAGCTGACGAAAAGCCGGGGCATCTGAGCACCCGCTTGCACAGCGCGGAAGACCCCGTCGTGCTGCTCGTCACTGATAATTTTTTCAAGAGCCGCGACTGCATGGATGGAGCATTGGCCGCCGTGCAAGCCCTCCAACGCAGTCAGCGCCTACTCGTGGTGGTGGCCGACGGCAAAATAAGCCGCGACGGAGGCACCACCTTCGAGCGCGTGGAGACGCACTTCGACCGCATGGTGTACGCCTTGCAATACATGAACTTCTGGCAATCCGAATGGCTCGCGCTGAGCGACCGCTACCAGCAAAGCGAGGGCAGCGCAAAAGCAACGCTGGAACTCGAGATGAACGCCTCTCGCAACATCGCCAACGAAATCGGCGAGCTCATCGGCGTGCTGCGCGAAGGCGGCTATGTGAGTTGGGAGCAATTTTTGGCAGACGACTATATGCTGTTTTTCAAACAATTCGGCCTTCAAGAATGGCACGCGCAGTATCGCTTGATTGCCAAGGATTCATACATCCCACAAGACAGCACTCCGCCCATACCTCCCACTGCCCCGATGCGCCCCTTGTCCGAAACGCCCGTCGTGGCGGGCGGGTTGGTGCCGGCGCCCCCGCAGACCGACACGCTTGCCACTGGCAGCGACTTTGCAGCGTTGAACTTTGCGCTTGAGACTGAAAAAAGCGACACCAACGGACATTTCAACAACAGTGAAATCACTACTCCCACGCCCGGCGACGACTTGCCGCCGCAAACCGATTGGGATTTTGCCAACATGGATGCCCTCCATTTTGACGAGGAAACCGAAAGCCCCATCCAAGATGCCGAAGACCAAATCGAACACGCCATCCGCGATGCGTGGGTTTGGATAGAGCAGGGCTACATTGACCGGGGCATCGAGCTGCTTCAATTCACGCTGGAGCAGCATCCCGACAATCTGCGGATTCAACAGGAATACCAACTCGCTTTGGCAAAGACAAAACCTCAGCCACCCGCAACCGAGACTTGGGCCGCGCCTGAGCCGCCACCAGTACCCATTGAGGTCGCTTCCGCAGAGCCGAGCCTCGCGGAAAACGAGTGTCGCTCCTACAATCTCATGGGCGACATGGCCGCCGAGAAGGGCGACTATCTTTTTGCCAAATACTGCTGGGACCGCGTGGCAGACCTCAATCCCGATTTCCCCGGCATTTTCCGAAAACTCGGCCTAATGACGAGCGAGCACCTGCGCGACTACCGCGAAACCGCTCTGCATTACCTGAAAAAATCCCTCGAACACCAACCCGACGACGCGGAAGTGCTACTCGCCTTAGCACACGCCTATCAAGAAAATGACAATGCTGCCGAGGCCAACACGCACTATGCTCAAGCTGTCATGCTCGCTCCAAGCCTCCGCTCTGCCGAATTCGACCAGACATTTGGTTACGGTATCGCTACCACTGCTTCGCCAGAGGTGGCACCGGAAGCCCCCAGCGCGTTGGCACCCTCGTCCGGCGAAGTGGAGTCTGCGCCCCAGCCAGTTGTCGAGCCGCGCGAGGTGTTGACCGTGCTTGTCACAGGAGCCACGTCGGGCATCGGTCGCGCAACGGCTGAAATTTTTGCTCGACACGGCCACCGCGTCATCCTGACGGGCCGCCGCATGGAACGTCTGGTGTTGCTGAAAACACAATTTGAGGAAGAACTCCGCGCCGATGTACTCATGCTGCCTTTCGATGTGAGAGAGCCAGGCGCCGTGCAAGCCGCGCTTGACAACCTGCCGGAGTCATGGCAAAACATTGACATTCTGGTCAATAACGCTGGCCTCGCCAAAGGTCTCGCGCCTATCCACGAGGGCGACATTGCTCATTGGGAGCAAATGATTGACACCAACATAAAGGGCCTGCTTTACGTCACCCGCGCCGTCGCGCCCGGCATGGTGGCCCGCCGCCGGGGTCACATCATCAACATTGGCAGCAGCGCAGGGAAGGAGGTGTATGCGAACGGCAACGTCTATTGCGCCACCAAATTCGCCGTAGAAGCCCTCACGCGCGGCATTCGCCTCGATTTGCACAAGCACAACATCCGCGTCAGTCAGGTCAGTCCCGGCCATGTGGAGGAGACGGAATTTGCTATCACCCGCTTCGACGGCGACGCTGAACGCGCCCGTATCTACGACGATTTCCAACCACTCAAATCGAGCGACGTGGCCGAAGCGATTTATTGGCTCGCCACCCGTCCGCCGCACGTCAATGTGCAGGACGTTCAGATGTACGCGACACAACAGGCAAGCGCAACGGTGGTGGATAGGAGTGGGAGGTGAGTCCTTTCTCCCGCTATACCCAGATTAAAGAGGATTTGAACCTGCCGGTTGGCAAGGCAGGGATTTCCTTGATTGATTTGTGTGATTTCCAAAGGATTGCGAGTACCGCTCGTTCAAAACCACCTTGTCAGACCCTGTACTTAGGGGCTTGCCCGGCCAAGTGAAGCGGACGGGGTTGATTTGCGTTGACTATAAATTACTAATTCCGTGAAGGTTGTAGAAAATCTTTCACCGCCCCATCTCCAACACCAACACCCCATGCTTCCCCACCGCCAATGTTGAAATATCGCTCATCACCTCTCCCGTCGCCACGTTTTTCGCCTTGGAAAACCCCTGCATCCGCTCGGCAAAACGCGCAGTAGCAAGCCGCACCTCCTTTTCCGAAAAATTGAGCGCCACCATTACGGTCTTTTCGGCATCGTAGCGGAAATAAACGTACACGCCATCTTCCGGGACAAACTGCATGAGTTTTCCAGTCTGCAAGGCGGGCGTGGCATTGCGATAGCGGATGAGGGTTCGGGTAAAATTGAAAGCATCGTTTTCTGCCGCCGTGCGGCCTTCGGCGGTGAATTTGTTAGCCGCGTCGCCGGGCCAGCCGCCGGGAAAATCCTTGCGGATATTGCCGTGCGATGGCGCCTCAAAACCTGTGTCAAGGATTTCTGTAGCGTAGTAAATCTGCGGGATACCGCGCATGGTGAGCAGGAAAGCCATGCCGATTTTGAACTTGTCGAGGTTTTCGCCGACGTGAGAAAAAATCCGCGTCATGTCGTGGTTGTCGAGCATGATTTGGTTCCTATAAGGGTCTTTGTAAAAATAATCTTGGGCGAGGGTGTAGTAGATTTTGGCCACGCCGTCAGACCAGCCTTCGCTCTTCACAAGGGCTTCTCGAACAGCGAAACAGAGTTGGAAATCAATAATTCCCGGCAAATTGGAGTCGAAATTCGCCCTGCGCATCGGCTGGTCGTCGGCAAAATAGCCCACCACCGGCACGGCGTGTTCCCACGCTTCGCCGAACATTCCGAGGTTGGGATACTCGTTTAAAATGGTTGTTACCCACCGGGTACAGAACGTCTGGTCGGAATACGGATAGGTATCTATGCGCAAATCGTCCAGCCCCGCCCATTCTATCCACCAGAGCGCTTGTTGGATTAAATAGTTGGCTACATGCGGGTTGCGTTGGTTGAGGTCGGGCATTCGGCGGTCAAACCAGCCGTCGCTGAACAGTTTTTTGTCGTATTCAGAGGCGTAAGGGTCAAGCAGTGTCGGTGCGCGGTAATTCGTTTTGGTGTAGGTTGGCCATTGATTCACCCAGTCCTTCGTGGGCAAATCCTTCATCCAGTAGTGATTGTCGCCGATGTGGTTGAGTACCACGTCGCGGACGACCTTGATGTTGCGTTTGTGGCACTCGTTCACGAGGTCGCGGAGTTGCTCATTCGTGCCGAAACGCCTGTCCACGCGGTAGTGGTCGGTCACCGCATAACCGTGATAAGAAGCTTCCAACTGGTCGTTTTCGAGTTCGGGATTGAGCCAAATCGCCGTGATGCCCAAGTCTTGTATGTAGTCCAAATGGTCTTTTATGCCTTTTAAATCCCCCCCGTGTCGTCCGGTCAGTTCATGGCGTTGCAGCCCTTCGAGCATACCCGGCACGTTGTCGTTCGAAGGGTCGCCGTTGGCAAAGCGGTCGGGAAAAATCAGGTAAATCACGTCGTGGCAGGTCACGCCCTGCGCTTTCACCGAGCGATTGCGGGCAAGAATCGGGTACTCGTGGGTGAAGGTGTTTTCCCCTTTTCCAAATACAATCGGCACCTTTTGCGCGGGCGCTTTAGGGGTGATTTCCAGTGTGATAAAAAGATAATTGGGGCTGTCGCCTTTTTCCACTTTGAGCAATTTCACGCCGTCGGTTTTGCCCAATTTCACCTGATACGAAGCCAGATCGGCACGTTGAAAGAGAATTTCCACCTGATTGTGCTTCATGCCGCTCCACCAGTTGGCTGGCTCCACGCGGAGGTCGGCGTTGGTGATTGGCACCACACGCGGCGGCAGCGGTGTAGGGTGCGGGTTGCCGACGAAGTTTTTGCAAGAAGATTCTGTGATGGAAAAAAGTATGCACGCCGTTGTCATGACTATGGCGGACAAGGATATAGAGCGAATCATAGGTATTTTTATATTTTGGGTCATCTGCCGCGAGGCGAATTTGTCCGCCGCTCGAAGAGCAAGGTTGAGGACAAATCCCTTTGCGGCGTTGACAGATTTTTCCAGAATAACAACGAAAAAAAGAACTTTCCGGAACCCGCTCCCGGAAAGTTCTGAAAACAGGTTTAGAAGACAATCATCTCGCTTTTCTAATCAACCCAATCAAAAACAGCAACACCAAAGCGCCGACCACGGCGGTAACAATGTGGTTAATCAAACCAGTGCCGATGCTTACGCCGAGAATGCCGAATAGCCAGTTGCCGACAAAACCGCCGAGAATCCCAATGACGATGTTGCCCAGCAGACCGAAGCCATAGCCTTGGCGAATGAAACCGGCCAGCCAGCCAGCCGCTGCGCCGATTACCAGAATGACGATGAGGGTGTTCAAATCCATGTTAAAAAATTTTAGGTGAAAAAAGTTGGTTTCGTTTTTCAAAAATCATGGCGCAATATCCGAGTGCTGCACCCCATTCCCCGACACTGCTTCCGGTATCCACGAATGATAATACTCTGGGTCTTCGATGCCGGCGGCGTATTCGGTCATCAGGAGTGGGCGAAAGGTATCTACCATCACGGCAAGTTCGCGGGTTTCTTTGGCGCCGATGCTTTTTTCCACCGTGCCGGGGTGCGGGCCGTGCGGGATGCCGCCGGGGTGCAAGGTAATCATGCCGCGCTCGACGTGTTTGCGGCTCATAAAATCACCGTCCACATAGTAGAGCAACTCGTCGGAATCAATGTTCGAGTGATTGTAGGGCGCCGGAATCGAAAGCGGGTGGTAGTCGTACATACGCGGCACGAAGGAGCAAATCACAAAGTTGTGACCGTCGAAAGTCTGGTGAATCGGCGGCGGCATGTGGAGGCGGCCCGTGATGGGTTCGAAGTTGTGGATGCTGAACGCGAACGGATACACGAAACCGTCCCAGCCCACCACGTCGAAGGGGTGATTGAGGTAGTGATAGGGGTAAATGTTGTCCTGCTTTTTGATGTAAAACAGGAAGTCGCCGCGCTCGTCGTAGGTCTCTAAATCAACGGGTTTGCGAATGTCGCGCTCGCAGAACGGCGAATGTTCCATCAACTGGCCGTAGTGGTTGCGGTAGCGTTTGGGCGTGGTGATGGGGCCGTAACTTTCCACGATGAGCAGGCGGTTTTTTTCTGTGTCAAATTCCAACTGGTGCGTCGTGCCGCGCGGAATCACGAGGTAGTCGCCGTATTCAAAATTCAGCGAGCCGTACATCGTGCGCAGCGTGCCGGAGCCTTCGTGGACAAAGAGCACCTCGTCGGCATCGGCGTTTTTGTAGTAATAATCGGTCATGCTCTTGCGCGGCGCGGCGAGGATGACTTTGCAATCGCTGTTGACCAGCACGGGCTTGCGCGACTGGAGGTAATCGTCTTGGGCTTCGATTTTAAAACCTTTCAGACACCTGTGTTTCAACTGCTTGTCGTGCACGGTCTTCGGCGCGACGCTGAACGGCTCGCCCACCTGCATGATTTGTGTGGGCGCGTTGCAGTGGTAGAGCAGCGAGTAGTTGTTGCTGAAACCCTCGGTGCTGAACAGTTCCTCGTGGTAGAGCGAGCCGTCGGGTTTGCGGAATTGGGTGTGGCGTTTGGGCGGTATTTTTCCAAGAGCGTGGTAGTGCATGAGTCGGATGGTGGATGGTTACGGACGCGGTTCTTTGGATTGGTAAAGATAGGAAGGTTTGGAATTTTGAGGAGGCAAGCGACTATTTACCTTTTTGCCTTCACGCTTCGCTGCTTTTCATTAGGGCAAAAAAAGGGGTAGGACACAACGAACCTAATCAATTTCTCCCTAAGTTTGTCACATGATTTTCAAGTACCAAACTGAACTTGACCGACTTTTAGTGAAATGCCCGTCAGAGACTTGCTAACCGATGAAGGCTCCGGCTTTTCGATGGGTGTTCGACCATATGAACGATACTCGGAACTTCCTGCCGGTGTATTTTCAAAACCCGCAGCGGTTTCTTGGGAAAAGGGAGGCAGAAATATGTTTGGCGATGGGGTTGTCCATGTTCGATTCGTTGGAAAATGCAGAGATTCGTTTTCAAGTGATGTTTGACAATATCGGCAAGGCGGCATACCAGCGTTTCGGAACCAAAATTGCCACTGCTGAATTAACGGAATCCGACGGCGTTTGCAGTCTGCTCGATGCCAATGGGCACTTCACCAACTACCCGCTCGAAAACCACGACTACGAAACCCGGTTCGTCCCGGTGCAACAACTCTGACATGAAGCAACTCAAAGGAATATCGCTTTCGCAATTGGACTTCACACCTGAGCATCTCGGCGACCTGCTGTATCAGGAAGGCCCGGTGCTTGCCCACTTCGTAAACATGGACAACCCGGCAAAACACTACCTCTATCGCTGGACCGACATGGACGACACGAGCAATCGCTGGCTCGTCATAAAACTCTCTGAAAAACAACTGTTTGAATACCTCTCCCGCCAAACGAGCCTGCTGCAACTTGTCCAATCCGCCTCTTTTGTTTACTTCCTTGACTTGGACGGCGACCTGCAAGCGAAACAGATTTCTCTCACCGCCGTCGCTGATATTCCGGTGGATTACCTGCCCGGCTCAAATTCCTATTTTGAGGAAAAACAGTTCGAGTCTTACGCTGCCGAATTGCGCAACCGGCTGAAATACAAGATTCCATTCGACCTCGCGCTGCAAAAGGCGCTGGGAGAGTTGTTGAAGGAGTATGGGAAGGTGGAGGCGGCGGTGTGAGCCTGAAAAACGTGGAGCCGACCATCGCCTCCATTCTCGCCTATTTTCGGCAGTTCGACAAGGACGAATTGATTCCCAACTCGTTGCGGGAGCATCTTTCGGAAGCGGCGAGGGTGTTGGCGAGGTAATAGTTTGCGTTGGAGGTCTCATGCGGTTGCGGCAGAACAAAACCAAACAAGACTAAATTTTATAGTTTGCAGTTTTGATTATTTTTGAGATATTTTTGCGCGATTCGCCATAAATAAGAAATTAAAATACACACATCGCCAAAATCTCAAAACATGAAAAACAAAAAGCGTTTCCTCGCAGGTTGGCTGGTGAGTGTCGGGTGTTGTTGGGCAATGACAGGCGCCAGTCTTTTCGCCCAAATGAACACTTCCGATTATGCCAACACTTCAGCTTATGCGTCAATGGCTGACAGTTTGGTCAAAATTGGGCAAAAGGAGGAGGCGTTGATTTTTTTGCTCCATTCAAAAGATTCGCTCGAAAAGCAGGGCGACCGGCAGTCAGCCGAGTATTTGAGTGTAGTGCGGTCGCTGGGTTTTTTCTACTTCGACCATCGGCGAGGGATGGCAAAAGCGCGCGAATGTTTGGAAGAAGCGGCCAAATTGTTGCAGGCGCTCGAACCCCAAAACAAGACCGACTTGGCCTTCGTGTGGCACATCATCGGCAAGAGCCATTATTTCAACGGAAGGCCGAAGCAGGCATATCCCTATTTTGAAAAATCGCTCCCGTTGTGGCTCGAGGCGTTTGGAGAACACGATGCGAACACTGCGCGATGCTACAACGCGCTGGCGCTTTGCTACAAAGAGGCTGGCCTGTACGACAAAGGCATCCAATACGCCCTGAAAGCCATTCGCTCGCTTCCCCAACACCACCCTGACCTCGGCGCTTACCTTTACAACATAGGCTTCATTTATTTGAGCAGAGGCGCTCCCGACGAGGCACTCAAATATCTGGAAGAGGCGCTTCAGGCCATTGAAGCCAACGGCGACGACGACGACCGCGCGCTGTGCCTCTCCATGCTCGGCTCGACGTATGCCTCTTTGGGCGACGGCGCCAAAGCCGTCGAACATCAAAAGCACGCTCTGGAGATGTTTGAAAAAATCGGCGATGCAGGCTACGTCATTGCTTGTTACCAAGATTTAGGACGTGCCTACCGCGTTCAGCGCGATTATGCTCAATCGCTCGAAAGTTACCGGGCGGCGCTCGTTTACGGCTCGTCTCAAAAGCCCCGCCCCGACGCTCTCTTGGGAATGGCTTATGCCTACCGCGCCATGAATGACCAAGCGGTAGCTTTGCCTTGCCTCGACTCTGCGCTATCCGCATTAGGCTACACGCGGCCTCTTCAGCCCGATTCGCTCGCCAACCGGATGCTCACTTACCGGGCGCTCTTGCTAAAAGCAGCAATCATGGCTGATAAATATGCGACAGGCGACAAAAACATCGAGCACTTACAGCAAGCAGGCGAGCTGCTTTCCGATGCGCAAACCATCATTCTGGCGCGAATTGGGGCGCTTTACCAAGACAAAAACAAACTCGCGTTTTACCGTTTGGCCACTGAGGGCAATACGCAAGCCATAGACGTTTACACCCGTCCGTACGCTGCCACCCAAAACGCCGATTGGCTGCGCCGCGCCTTCGAGTTTGCCGAAATCAACAAAAGCCTCTTGCTCTACCAGATGGTGCTCGAAAACAAGGCGCGTCGGCAGTTTGCCGTGCCCGATTCGCTGGGCAGCGCCGAAGAGCAGTTGAAAAAAAGCATCGCCGAGGTGGAAAAAGCCTTGTTCGATTTTTCCCAAAAACCGCCGCCTGCCGCCGCCGTTGCCGACTCCATGCAAGAGCGGCTTTTCGCGCTAAAAAACCGCTACGAATCATTGCGCGGCAGCATAAAAGCCATTTGCCCCGACTATTTTGCCGCCAATGCCGCTTTTCCGCACGAAGACATCGAGGCCATTCAGGCCGATCTGCTCGACGACAGCACGGCGCTGCTCGAATATGCTGTGGACGACTCGACCCTCCGCATATTTCTGCTGCGCCGCGACACTTTCTTTTTCTACCAAAATCGCCTTCTTGATTCTTTTTTAAAAAAACAAGTGGTGCGAATGCGGTGGGGACTCTACGCCTATTTTACCGCTCCTGAAAAAAACTCGGCGCTCTACCTGCAAACGGCGCAAGAATATGCGGAAAGCGCATTCGCCCTCTACCAGCTGCTCATCGCCCCAATGGAAGAAAATTTGCCGCCGAAACTCATCATCGTTCCCGACGGAGTGTTGAACTACCTGCCATTCGAGGCACTGCTCGCCACGCCGCCGCCGCGCGCCGACCGCTTTGAGCAGCACCGCTACCTCATGCTTCGACATGACCTGAGCTACTGTTTCTCAGCGGCGCTCTTGCGGGAGATGAAAAACGCACCGCCGCCAACCGCCAGCAGCGCTTTGCTCGCCATAGCGCCTTTTTACGAAAAAGCAGGCGTTTGGAGCGACTCGGCAGCTATGAACACCGAACCGCTTAGGGCTGCCTTGCGCCCTCTGCCGCACAGCGGCGAAGAAGCCCGCAAAATTGCCACGTTGACGAAGGGAAGCGCCATCGTCGGCTCGGCGGCGACGATAGCCGAGTTCGTTCGGCTGGCGCCCGGCTTTCGCATCCTCCATTTGGCGACGCACGGGCGTGCGAACGACCGCGAGGGCGAGTTTTCCTTTCTTGCTTTCCCTGCCTTGGCCGACAGCCTCGAAGCGGAACAACTGACCGCGAGCGAAATTTACACCCTGCGACTGAACGTCGCTCTTGTCGTCCTCAGCGCCTGCGAAACGGGGCTGGGCGCGCTGCATCGGGGCGAAGGCATCATCGGCTTGTCGAGGGCGTTCGCCTCTGCTGGCGCCAAGTCCATCGTGCACTCGCTCTGGACGGTGAACGATGCCGCGACGAAAACACTGATGGAGCATTTTTATCAAAACTTGCGTCGCGGGCTTCCTAAAGACGCGGCGCTCCGGCAGGCCAAATTGTCGTTCCTTCGGCAACATAAAGGCGAAAGCGCCCATCCTTTTTTCTGGTCGGGGTTCGTGCTGCTGGGCGATTCCTCTCCCTTGTCTTTTTGAACGGTGAATTTTTTTTCAAAAACATGATAACCTTTTGAGGAAGGTGCAATAATGCTGCAACGGCGCCGAAATGCGCTTGCACATTTTCCTTCACCTTTTAAAAAAGTTGTCAGTCATGAAAACTACGTTCAAATTGTTCAGCAGTGCGATGCTGCTATTGGGGGCGGTCTTGCTGCTCCACCAATCATGCAAAAAAGAACCTCCGCCCCCGCCCGAACCTGATACAGGAATAATCCAAATTTCGGTTGACTCAAACAATGACGGCGTGTTGGGGGATACCGACGACTTCAACGGCGATGGCAAAGTGAACTCGCTCGACCTGCAAACGCGCGATTTGCTGCGCAACATTTTTGAAAACTACAAGGCGGGCGTGCTGGCCGAAATAAATCTTCACGCCGATTTCAACCAACTGAAGCGCGTCTATTTCCAGTCAGACACCTCGAAAAATCCTGTGAGATACGCTTTGGAACTGCATTTGCCCGACGGAACGGCAGCAGGCTATCTTTTTTGGGTGGTTGGCGAAACTTCACCCAATGTAATTTCTTACGGCGTGCACGAATTGTTCGTCGGCACGGCTACCTTCTTCGATGCCAGCACGGCCGTGGGCATGCACCTGAATCTGTCGTCTTTTCAGGTCACCTATGCCGCGAGTGGCTATTGGCAATGCGTAGGCAAGTGTATCAATGATTCCATAGTCACGACTGCTCCGGGCACGGTGATCGCGGGGGTTTGTGCAGCATGCCTCGTTGAGCCGAGTAAAATAAGTTGCATAGCCTGTGTCTCGGCTGTAGGCACTATCGGAGCTTTGTGCGCGTGGGAATGCTGGTAAAGTCTCGTGCCCATTGAACAAGTGTGTGGCATGACCGCTTACAAATCGGACATGCCACACTTAAGCAATTGAGTTTTAGAACGGTTTCTTAGTCTCAAAAGGCTGCAGTTTCTGCGTTTTTTTTACTTTCGGCTTCCAATGAACGTTCGTAGTTTCGCTTGTTCAATGGACACCTACGACAATCCGCTGCACTTGTTGCACGACTTGCGCCTCGAAAAAAACGAGGCTTTCGAGCACCTCTACCGAAAGCACTACCGCTCGGTGTCCAATTTTATACGCTTCAACAGCGGCACTGAAAACGATGCCCGCGACGTGTTTCAAGAGACCCTTCTTGCGCTTTGCAAAAACATTCGCCTCGAAACTTTCCATCTCGACAGGCAAGACATAGGCGCTTATTTGTTTGCCATCGCCAAAAATTGCTGGCTTTACCGCTTGCGCAGCCAAAAGTCGAAACCCGAGTTCACCACTTCGGAAAATCGCCTTTCTGACGTTCCGGCGAATGAAGACCTTGCAAGCGAACACTTCGAAGAAGCGCGCGAAGAAGAACGCCTCGCCTTGACGGAATTACTCGCCGCGATGAACCCCGCTTGCCGCGAAATCCTGCACGGCTTTTATTTCCTGCGCCAATCCTTGCATCAACTGGCTCAATCGCTGGGCTACTCGGAAGATTACATTAAGTTGAAGAAACACCGCTGCATGAAGGATTTGCGCGAAAAAATTGACCATCATCCTGCCTTTCGCCATGAATAATTTATATGACGACCAGCTGCTCGACGACTATTTGCTCGACCGCCTCGGCGAAGCGGAGCGCCGTCAAGTGGAAGAACGCGCCGCCCGTGACGCCGATTTCGCTGCCGAAATCGCTTTACGGCGTGCGATTATCGAGGGCACAGAACGGGCGGGCGAGCAAAATTTAAAAGAAAAAATTGCCGCGCTCGACGCCGCGCTTGAGCGCGAAGGTTTTTTCAGCCAGACTCAACCTGTTTCGCGCAAAGTTTGGGTGCGGCGCTTGTCGTGGGCAGCGGCTGTGGCTTTGCTCCTGAGCGCGGGGCTATGGCGGTGGCTGCAAGACCGGCCGCGCACGAGCGACCAAGTGGCCGTTTCGCCGCCAAGCCATGACACGCAGCAGGATAACATTCCTCGACTCGCCGACACCGTTCTTCCTCCCTCCGCCCAATCTTCGACCGATGCTTCCGAAAAACGCTTTTCGGCGCTCGTCAAGGCGGCGTACTCGGCTACTGCCCCGAATTTTTCAGGTGTTCGCAGCGCAGGCCGGCCCTCCTCGGTCGTAGAGCAAGCGAGCGCGGCATACGAAAATCACGATTTTCGCAGAGCGCTGCAATTGCTCGACACGCTACCAACCTCAGCGCCCAACTATTGGCAAGCCGCTGAGATTCGAGCGCACGCATTGTTCCACCTCGACGAGATAAAACGAGCGACAGCACTCTTTTCCGAGATAGCCAAAAGCCGTCAATTGCCTTTTTCCGAGCGTGCACAGTGGTTTTTGCTGATTTGCTATGGCAAGGATTATTCAAAGCAAAAAAATGCTTTTCAAACGCTGGCAAACGAAATCATGGCCGACCCGGAACATCCTTATTTTGCCCAAACGCAGGATTTGGCTGCCATTATGAGTGGTCAATGAACCTGAAATGGTGGAGCCGACCATCGCCTCCATTCTCGCCTATTTGCGGCAGTTCGACAAGGACGAATTGTTCCCCAACTCGTTGCGGGAGCATCTTTCGGAAGCGGAAAGGGTGTTGGTGAGGTAGGGGCTTGCGCTGGACACCTCACGCGGGTGCGGCGGGTGAAAACTCCTCGGCGCGGCGGGGGAAGGCCAAGCGAGGCAGAAAAACGAATCGTTTTTGTCTATCAGGATGAGGTCGAGGCGGTCGCCCATTTTTTCGGAAAGCATTGTGCTGAGTTCGAGGTCTCCGAACCCGGCGCCAAGCACGACTACTCGAAGTTTCATGCGATATGCGATTGTATTTTAAGTGTCTGAATCAGTTGCTGCTGTCTTCACAAGCAACATCGGGCAAACTTAGAAAACAATCCTCAAACAGCTGGTGAGGGATTTCCTCAAGGCGCTCATTCCATCCCGACGAGTCGGGATTGGCCGGTACAGCCACATAATTTTCTAATAAAACGGCTTGTCATGTTGAGCGAAGTGAAACATCTACACAAGTTTCCTTACCTCGCAATCGCTCGTTTTCGTGACATTCTGGGTCGCTTGAGTTTTGTAGATGTTTCAGTTCGTTCAACATGACAAGAATAGGTATTGGTTTTTAAAGTGAAACCGTACAAAGTTTCGTAAACGTCCAGCCCATCTTCACGAGCAACATCGGGCAAACTTAAAAACGATTCTCAAACGGCGGGTGAAGGATTTCTTCATTTCGGTAGACCAACGACGAAAATAATCGCCCAACGCCATTCCACGCAAAAATCAGGTTGTCGGTCATCAGGGGCCGGCAGTTGCTACACTTTCCGTTTTTCAGGCTAAGGCACGGGGACATTTTTGTAAAAAATTCAGTTCACCAAAACTTTTAGTCATGAAAAACAAAGCAGTGCATTTGATGTACCTGACCTTAATGCTGTTGCCAGCCGGCTTCTTGTCCAGCAAATCTTTTCCGGCCACAACTCCGGCAGCCGCCATCGAGGCTGATTATGGCGGCGCTTATGTTGTTTTTGCCGGAAAATACGGCGGCGACATTACCCGAAAGGAAATTGAAAGCAATACCGAAGTAAAGGTGGAGGGCTGCGCGAAAGGCTCGCGGATTTTTCAGTTTACCCTAAGCGTTACAAAAAACGGCAAAACAAGCACGCTGACGAATAAGTCCAACATCCTCACCGACGAAATGGCCGCTCAATTGAAAAGTCTGTCGAAAGGCGACTCCTTCGAGTTTCTGCAAACAAAGGCTTACTTGCCTAACAGCAAAGACGTGGTGGATGTACACGGAAAGAAGTTTGTTGTGGCGTAAACTTACGAGCGACATCGGGTAAACTTGGAAAACAATCCTCAAAAGGTGGAGTGAGGGATTTCTTCTGGCCCCTCATTCCACCATTTCTTGTTGGCGGGATGCCTCAAGGGCAAAAGAATCGCTGCCAAACAACATCAGATTAAATCTTTCAACGGAGGGGCACCATGCAGCGTCGTTTCCCACTCTTCAAACGGCGGCTCGACAACGTAGCTGGGGTCGCAATATGACCTGATAAACTGGGTGGCTCTTTTTTCGGCGTATTTCGCGTTCAGAACCGTTCCATGTTCGTCAAGTTCCAGCACGTTGATGTAGATTGCGTATGCTGTTTCAATCGCAGTTGGTTCATTCTCGTACAGTTCGATATGGTTAACTCCTTGCAGCATATAGTGACTCCCGCTGGACATGAAGTAGGCGAAAGTTCTCAATGCTCCGCTCAAAGAATGGCTCAATTTCATGTTGTCTTTCTTTTTGCTGCCATTTCTCAATACGCCCACCGCAAGTACAGCGCCCCCCAAGTGAAGCCCCCGCCGAAAGCGGTCAGTATCACGTTGTCGCCTTTTTTCAGGCGGTCTTCATATTCCCAGAGGCAGAGCGGGAGCGTGGCGGCGGTGGTGTTGCCGTATTTTTCGATGTTCACCATCACGCGCTCCATCGGGAAATGCAGGTGCTCGGCCACCGAGGTGATGATGCGCATATTGGCTTGGTGCGGCACCACCCACTGTACGTCGTCGGTGGTCATTTTGTTGCGGCGGATGACCTCTTCGCAAGCCCCCGTCATGCCTTTCACCGCTTGCACAAACACGCGCTTGCCATCCTGCCATGCGAAGTGTTCGCGGGCCATCACGGTCTCCACAGTGGCCGGGCGAAGCGAACCGCCAGCCTTCATGTGCAACAACTCGCGCCCCGAGCCATCGCCGCGTAGCAGGAAGTCAATGATGCCGTTGCCATCCTTGCGAGGCTCGAGCAGTACAGCCGCCGCGCCGTCGCCGAAGATGACACAGGTGTTGCGGTCGGTGTAGTCAATAATGGACGACATCATGTCGGCGCCAACGACCACCACCTTGCTATACGTTTCATTTTGAACGAATTGGGAAGCCGTCGCCAAGGCAAACAAAAACCCTGAACACGCCGCGTTGATGTCGTAGCCAAAAGCGTTTTTTGCGCCGACTTTGTCGCAGACGGTATTGGCCGTGTCGGGAAACACCATGTCGCCCGTGACGGTGGCGACGATGAGCAGGTCTATTTCGCCGGGTTTGGTACCAGTTTTTTCGAGCAGTCCCTTCACCGCCTCGGCGCACATATCGCTGGTAGCCCAGCCGGGAGTTTTCAGAATGCGGCGCTCGCGGATGCCTGTGCGGGAGACAATCCATTCGTCGTTGGTGTCCACCATTTTTTCGAGGTCGGCATTGGTGAGTTTAGTTTCCGGCACCCAGCCGTGTACGCCAGTGATGGCCGCGTGTATTTTGCCCATTACGATGGTTGAATTTGTTTCGGGCGCAAAAGTAGAAAATTGGTTTACGAACACGATTATGAAACCCTCGCAGGTTTCGCAATCGTAACTTTTACAAGGCAAAATGGAAGTAATGTCGAAAACTGTGTTTGGCAAATGGGGTTTTATAGTCAACGCAAATCAGCCCCGTCCGCTTCACTTGGCCGGGCAAGCCCCTGAGTACAGGGTCTGACAAGGTGGTTTTGAACGAACGGTGCTCGCAATCCTTTGGAAATCATGCAAAACAATCAAGGAAATCCCTGCCTTGCCAACTGGCAGGTTCAAATCCTCTTTAATCTGGGTATACCTTCGGATATTTGCGCAACCATGAAGAATTACCTTTCGCTTGTCAAGTTTTCCCACACCATTTTTGCGATGCCTTTCGCACTGACAGGCTTTTTTATCGCCATTTCGCAGCAAAACGAGGGCATCAACTGGCTAAAACTCGCGCTGGTGATACTCTGTATGGTTTTCGCCCGCAGCGCGGCAATGGCTTTCAATCGTTATCTCGACCGCGACATTGACGCTGAAAATCCGCGCACGAAAGTCCGGGAAATTCCAGCAGGTGTCATTTCGCCGCAGGCGGCGCTGGGATTTGTGGTGGCAAACTGTCTCCTGTTCGTCGTCACCACATGGTTTATCAATCCGCTCTGTTTTTTCCTGTCGCCGGTGGCGCTGGCCGTGGTGTTGGGCTACAGTTACACGAAGCGATTTACCTGGCTTTGTCACTTGGTGTTGGGGTTGGGGTTGTCGCTCGCGCCAGTGGGGGCCTATTTGGCCGTGACGGGGCGATTCGATTGGATTCCGGTGCTGTACGGGTTGGCGGTGCTGCTGTGGGTGGCGGGCTTCGACGTGATTTATGCGTTGCAGGATGAGGAGTTCGACAAGTCGCAGAGGCTGTATTCGATGCCGTCTTTTTTTGGTAAAAAACGCGCCCTCCGCATCTCCGAATGGATGCACCTCGGCACGGCGGCGCTCATGGTGTACGCGAGCAATCGGCTGCACTCGGCAGTGCCGGAAACGGGCTGGCTTCTTTGGAGCGGCACTACCATTTTTCTGGCACTTTTGCTTTATCAGCACTTGCTTGTGAAACCAGACGACCTGAGCCGCGTCAACATGGCGTTTTTCACCACCAACGGCGTGGCGAGCCTGATTTTTGGAGCGTTTACGATTGTGGATTTGTTGATTTGAGGATTTGTTGAAAATGACCTAAATTATCACGCTACTGGATATTTTCAAATTTGCCACAAAGTCACAAAGAGGCAAAGCAAAAAGCTCATTGATTTACCTCATTTTGTGCCTTTTCAGCACAAAAATAATGTCCAGTAGTGTGCTCAATGACCTGAATGACCCTCAATGACTTTTAATGACCTAAATGACTTTCCGAATGACTCATCTTGCCATATTCGCCTCCGGCACTGGCTCGAACGCCCGAAAAATCATCGAGCATTTCAAAAATTCGCCCGACGTGCGGGTGGCATTGGTTGTCTCAAACAAAAAAGATGCGGGCGTTTTGGACATCGCACGCGCACATGACATTCCAACCCAAGTGCTCGCTCGAAAGATGTTTTACGAAACAGAGGATTTGCTCGGCATTTTGAAACAACATGACATAGGGTTCATCGTGCTCGCGGGTTTTCTGTGGTTGATACCTTCGTATTTGGTACAATCTTTTGATAAAAAAATGGTGAACATACACCCGGCGTTGTTGCCAAAATACGGTGGGAAAGGAATGTTTGGCAGACATGTCCACGAAGCGGTGAAAGCCAACGGCGAAACCGAGACTGGCATCACAATTCACTATGTCAATGAACACTATGACGAAGGCGATATCGTTTTTCAGGCCAGATGCCCGGTGCGCCCGGAAGACACTCCCGAAGACATCGCCCGAAAAGTGCAGCAACTCGAACACCAGCATTTTCCGCTCGTGGTCGAACACTTGGTTCGTGCATCATAATCCCCCCTCCCCCCTGCTTGATGGTATGTTTTCCCTTTCAACCTAAAAGTCGAATACGAATGAAGAAGTCACTACGTCTTGGAGCATTGTTCCTTATGCTCGTCCCCTCCTGCCTCTTGGCACAAGAAGCCACGCCCGTCTCGTTGGTGGCCGACGAATTGATTTTGGCGGGAAAAATAGGGGAAGCCGCTGCTCAATATGAGCAGGCGGCCCGGCTCAATGGCGACAACCCTGTGATGCTTTACAAAGCCGCCGAAGCCTACTACCGGGTGCGCGACTATCGCCGCGCCGCCGCGCTCTACGCAGAGTCGAAACAAGAATACGAACGCTCCGAACTTGCCGGGCTGCGCTATGCCCGCGCGCTCAAGCAAAGCAACCGCCACACCGAAGCAATGGAAGCGTTCAAAGAATTCGCCCGACGCTACAAAGGTGCCCGCAAGGCGCAAATCGTCAGCGTGGTGATGAGCGAGGTGAAAGGCTGCGAATTGGCGCTCGAAATGGCACAGCAGCCCGCGTCGCTGGTGCTGCCTGCGGAGGTGAAAATTCTGCCGAAAGGGGTGAACAGCATCGAAAACGAGTTCGCTCCGGTGGCCTTTTCCGACGACTTGCTCTATTTCTCCACGCTCTCGCAAGGCCGGGTGCAGTTCATGCGCTCTCAGCGCAAGGCGGGGGCGTGGCAATTGCCCACACCTGCCACGGGGCTGCCGGAATCTGTGGCAGCGCGTTTTGGCAGCGGCACTTTCTCGCCCGACGGCCAGCGTTTTTATTGCACCCAGTGCGACGAGCCTTCGGCAGAGGAACGCGGCGGCAATGGCCTGCGCACTCGCTGCAACATCTTCATGCTGCGTCGCAACCCCGATGGCGCATGGAGCGAACCCGAACGTCTGCGCGACTATATCAACCTGCCCAACCACACCACGACACAGCCTTTCGTGACACAGGAGCGGGGCCGCGAGTTGCTATTTTTTGCCAGCGACCGCGAAGGCGGGTTCGGGGGGCTTGACTTGTATGTGTGCGAGCGTTCGCTCGATTCGGACGACCTTGATTTTTCATTTCCCCAAAACCTCGGCAACACCGTGAACGCTGCGGGCGACGAGGTGACGCCATTTTTCGACCCGACCACGCAGACGTTGTGGTTCAGCAGCAACAGCCACGTCTCGGTTGGCGGACTTGACGTGTTCAAAAGCGTGCGCTCGGCAGGCAAATGGTCGAAGCCCGAAAACGCAGGCCTGCCCGTGAACTCACCCGCCGATGATTTCTTTTTTACCCTGAAAAAAAGCGGGAATGGCGGATATTTTGTGTCGAATCGTCTTTTTGGCACGTCCAAGACCAGCACCCGCGACGAGGATATTTTTGAGTTTTTCCCGAAAGAGCCGCCTATCGTACTGAATGGCAGTGTCTTGGAGCGCGGCACCAACCAGCCCGTCGGGGGCAGCTTGGTCGCGCTCTATCAATTGGATGCCAACGGCGAGCAACGGTTGCTGGAAGTACGCCCTTCTGCCAACGGGAGCTTCCAGTTCGCCTTGTTGCCCGACGCTCGATATATGCTGGAGGTCAATCGGGAAGGCTACAAAGCAGGCGTAGTGAAAGTGCTGCCTGACGACCACGATGTGGTGGTATTGCTCGACCGAGTGGCGCGTTTGGTGGCCAAAGACGAGTCGGGCAGCACGCTCAACTTGGGAGAGGCCGCCCCCTCCAAACCCTCCGCAAAACCGCGTGCCTATCGCGTCCATCTTGAAGTCCTTTCGGACTTCAATGCCGCAGCGCCACGCTATGGCGCGGCCCGTGCTTTTGGCAAAATCATCGCCGAGCCACTGCCCGAACAGGGCATCGTGCGCGTACTGCTTGGTGATTTCGACGACCCAAAAACAGCCAATGAAGTGGCGATTGCGCTCCGTGCGGAGGGAAGTTTCCCGCAGGCATTCGTGGTGCAGGGGGATTGAAAGGCATTTGGCTACCTTTGCCGCCATGTCTCCTCGTCACATTCTGGCGCTCATTCGACCGGAGCATTGGGTCAAAAATCTGTTCCTGTTTATTCCGGCGTTTTTCGCGGCACGGCTGACCGAGCCGGATATTTTGCGCAACGCGCTACTGGGTTTCGTGGCTTTTTGCCTCATCGCCTCGGCGGTGTATGTGCTCAACGACTTGGTGGATGCCCCGCAAGACCGCAACCACCCGGACAAGCGCAACCGCCCCATCGCCAGCGGCGACCTTAGCACCCGACAAGGCATTTTCATTTTGCTGGCCTTGCTATTGGGCGGCACCGGGCTGGCGGCCTGTTTGAGCCGCGAGATGCTGTTCTTTGGGCTGCTCTATTTTGTGGTCAATGTGTTTTATTCTTTTTCGCTGAAGCACATCGCTATCATTGACATATCACTCATTGGTTTGGGATTTTTGTTGCGGGTTTTCGCGGGCGGCGCCGTCACGGGCGTGGAAGTGTCGCAATGGCTCATCGTGCTGACGTTTTTGCTGGCACTGATTCTGGGGTTGGCCAAGCGGCGTGGCGAGTATCTGGTGGAGACGAAGGGCCACACGTTTCGCAAGGCATTGGAGGGCTACAATCTGCCATTTCTGGATGTGAGCATGGTGGTTTGCTCCACCGTCGCCATTGTGGCCTACCTGATGTATTGCTTTTCGCCAGAAGTGACCGGGCGCATCGGTTCCGACAAGATTTATTTCACCGCTTTTTTCGTCATCATCGGCATTCTGCGCTATTTGCAGCTGACGATGGTGTACAACAAGACCGAGTCGCCCACACGGGCACTGTTGCGCGACGGCTTTTTGCAAATCATCCTACTGGGATGGATTGGGTCGTTTGCTTGGTTGCTTTATGCGAAAAAATGGTTGATGTAACGAGGGAGGGGTGAACCCTTTTGGCACGATTCGTATTTTTATACAAATCAAAGGGTTGAGGTAGAGTCAACGCAAATCAGCCCCGTCCGCTTCACTTGGCCGGGCAAGCCCCTGAGTACAGGGGCTGACAAGGTGGTTTTGAACGAACGGTGCTCGCAATCCTTTGGAAATCATGCAAATCAATCAAGGAAATCCCTGCCTTGCCAACTGGCAGGTTCAAATCCTCTTTAATCAGGGTATAACACTCAATATCCCGCCGCCGAGTCGTCGCCCCGTCCATCCGCCACACCCTGCCAACGCCCATTGGGCAATCGGACAATGGCCTCCACGCGCCCCATGGGGCCACGCGGCTCCACCGTGTGGCCCATTCCCGTCAGTTGCTCAATGACCGTTTCGGAGAGCGCGCCTTCTTCTATCTGAATTTTGTCGGGTTGCCACTGATGATGGAATCTTTTGGCTTGCACGGCTTCTGGCAAGGAACGGCCGAATTCCGTCAGGTTGACCAATACTTGAAAAACCGTGTTGGGGATGGTGGTGCCGCCGGGCGAACCGAGCACAAGCCAGATTTTGCCGCCTTTTGTGGCGATGACGGGGGTCATGCTGCTGAGCGGTCGTTTTTCGGGCGCGATGGCATTGGCCGCGCCACCAATGGCTCCGTAGAGGTTGGGGGCGCCGGGCTTGGCGCTGAAGTCGTCCATTTCATTGTTGAGGATAAAGCCTGCGCCCGCCACCACGGTGCGGCTGCCGTAGCTGTCGTTGAGGGTGGTGGTCACTGCCACTGCGTTGCCAGCTGCGTCCACGATGGAATAATGCGTCGTTTCCTCGCTTTCCTTGATGTCCCCTGCTGCCACTTTCTTGCTGGGTGTCGCTTTGTCGGCCTGAAAATCTGCCATGCGCGATTTCAGGTAGGCTGGGTCTGTCAGTCGCTTCATCGGCACTTTCCAGAAATCAGGGTCGCCGATGTGCATGGCTCGGTCGGCATAAGCTCTGCGCTCGACTTCCGCCATCAAATGGACAGCAGCAGTGGAGTGCATCCCGTATTCTTTTAGTGGGAAATTGCTTGTCATGCCAAGCATTTGTTGCAGCAGGATGCCTCCGCTACTGGGCGGCGGCATAGTGATGATGTGCAAATCCTTATGGTCGAATTCGAGCGGGGTGCGCCACACGCTGCGGTAGTTCTGCAAATCTTGGTAGGTGATGAGGCCGCCGTTCTTCCCCATTTCCTCCACAATGAGCTTGGCGGTGCCGCTTCCGTAGAAGCCCTCTCGCCCGAAACCCGCTATGCGAGCCAGCGTCTGAGCCAGTTCTTTTTGAATAAGCCAATCGCCCGCCTGCCACATTTCCATTTTCACGAAAGCGGGCGTGAAGGTGTTTTGGCGAATAAAATTGAACCGCTCGCCATTGAGCGACTCCGCTTCCCGCTCGGTGATTTGAAACCCTTTTTCAGCCAGTTCGATGGCGGGGGTGACGAGATCGCCCCAGGGCAGGCGACCGAATTTTTTGTGTGCCTCCCACATTCCGTCCACTGTGCCGGGCACACCTGCGGCGAGCATCCCAAAGCGGCTTTTGTTGGTCAACACATTCCCAGTCGAATCGAGGTACATTTTTTCGGTGGCAGCGGCTGGCGCCTTTTCGCGATAGTCGAGCACGGCGGTTTGTCCTTCTTTGCTCCTGTAAACAAGGAATCCGCCGCCGCCGATGTTGCCGGCTTGTGGATATACCACCGCGAGCGCAAACTGGACGGCCACGGCCGCATCCACGGCGTTGCCGCCTTTGCGCAGCGTTTCGAGGCCGACTTGGGTGGCGAGCGGATGTGCTGTCACCACCATCGCGCTATCGGCAAGGGCTTCTTTTTGAATGGAGTAGGGAAAGGCGGGCGCTTGCGCCCAGCTATGGGTCAGCCCAAGCAACAGGATGCAGGCCAATGCGATTTTTTTGCTCAAGTACGTCATGGCGATGTTGTGCTAAAAATAAAAAACTGGCGCAAACCTAAAACGCTCCCGTCAGAGTGAGGGTGTTCTGCAAGACTTTTGGCAATTTTCCGCATCATTTTTAAACGCTTTTGCGCCCGATACTCGTTTAGGGGAGGCAATTGACGATTTGCGATTGCCCCCAGACAACGGTATCAAACACTTGCTAAAAGCATCACTGACCACAAAACATCTACCATGACACGAATTGTTGCCCTTTTCACTGGGTGCCTATTGTCTGCCGTGCTTGCCGCTGGGCAAGCGAACGCTGACTGCTCCTCGGCGATGGATATTTGCAAAAAACAAGTCTATCACATTGACCGCGCCGGTGGCGAGGGGCTGGACAACTCGGAGGCTGATTTTGTCGCGTGCTTCATGAACAGCGTCAATTTTGGCAATGCCGAACAAAACTCGACTTGGATAAAATTTGAAGTGGCCAAAAGTGGCACACTCACCTTCGCCATCACGCCACACCGCCTGACCGACGACATTGATTTCGTGGTGTTCAAACTGCCGGACAACGGCGATTGCGACAACAAGCAAATTGTGCGCTGCATGGCTGCTGGCGCTCCACCGGAAGAAGCCTTCACCAGCCCTTGCATGGGCGAGACAGGACTGCGCTTCGGCGAGACCGACACCAGCGAGGACGCAGGCTGCGCCGACACGCTCGACAATGCTTGGCTCGCGCCGCTCAAAGTGGTGGAAAAGGAAAAGTATGTGATTCTGGTGAGCAACGTCTCTTCCGCCGGGCCGGGGTTCAGCATTCGTTTTGGAGGCTCGGCTAAGTTGCCCTGCGACGAAGACCCCAAGCCGCTCGCCAAAAAACCCGATGCCAAACCTGCCACCCCCAAGCCTTTGCCTAAACCCAAACCACCCGCCCCACCAGCAGTGGCGGAAGTTGCCAAACCCGATTCCATCGGTGGGCGCGCCGTGGAGGTGAACGAAACGCTCAAGGTGAAAAACCGAACGGTTAAGTTGAAACTATGGGACAGCCAAATTGAGGACGGCGACATTGTGTCCGTGTACCTCAATGATAAAAAAGTGATAGACAGGCTCTATTTGCGCCTCCAGCCGCAAGAGTTTGAAATTCAGCTGCCTCCCGGCAAGGTGCATTACCTCACCGTCTATGCTGACGATTTTGGCAAAGCCGAACCCAACACGGCCATGATTTCCATTTTTGACGGCATCCACGAACAGACGATTGACCTCGTGGCGGGCAGGAAAAAACAGGAGAGCGTGAAGATAGTGGTGGATTGAGGGGTTTGAGGGTTTGGGGGTTTGAGGGTTTGGGGGTTTGAGGGTTTGAGGGTTTGGGGGTTTGAGGGTTTGAGGGTTTGGGGGTTTGAAGGTTTGAGGGTTTGAGGGTTTGAGGGTTTGAGGGTTTGAGGGTTTGAGGGTTTGAGGGTTTCTGGTTTGAGGGTTTGAGGGTTTGGGGGTTTCTGGTTTGAGGGTTTGGGGGTTTCTGGTTTGAGGGTTTGGGGGTTTGAGGGTTTCTGGTTTGAGGGTTTGGGGGTTTGGGGGGTTGAGGGTTTGAGGGTTTGGGGGTTTGAGGGTTTCTGGTTTGAAGGTTTGAGGGTTTGAGGGTTTGAGGGTTTGGGGGTTTCTGGTTTGAGGGTTTGAGGGTTTGGGGGTTTCTGGTTTGAGGGTTTGGGGGTTTGAGGGTTTCTGGTTTGAAGGTTTGAAGGTTTGAGGGTTTGAGGGTTTGGGGGTTTCTGGTTTGAGGGTTTGGGGGTTTCTGGTTTGAAGGTTTGAGGGTTTGAGGGTTTGAGGGTTTCTGGTTTGAGGGTTTGTCGGGAATGTTCAGAAAAGTGGAGACTGAGACTGTTCAGAAAAGCGTGTCAAACCTTCCTGTATGTTTTTTTGCATGGCGAACGCTGCACTCAAAAGAGCGTAAGTTATTGAAAACCAAAACTCCGTGCCTCTGTGCCTCTGTGTTTTCTCATTGCCCTAACTGGTGTGATACAGCTTTGTGGACACTCTCGAAAAGTGTGTCAAACTTTCACTTGCGTTTTCCATTTACACAACAGCCTAAATTATTGAAAACCAAAACGCTGTGCCTCTGTGCCTCTGTGCCTCTGTGTTTTCGCATTGCCCTAACTGGGGTGATACAGCTTTGTGGACACTCTCGAAAAGTGTGTCAAACTTTCACTTGCGTTTTCCATTTACACAACAGCCTAAATTATTGAAAACCAAAACGCTGTGCCTCTGTGCCTCCGTGCCTCCGTGCCTCTGTGTTTTCTCATTGCCCTAACTGGTGTGATACAACTTTGTGGACACTCTCGAAAAGTGTGTCAAACTTTCACTTGCGTTTTCCATTTACACAACAGCCTAAATTATTGAAAACCAAAACGCTGTGCCTCTGTGCCTCTGTGCCTCCGTGCCCCTGTGTTTTCTCATTGCCCTAACTGGGGTGATACAGCTTTGTGGACACTCTCGAAAAGCGTGTCAAACTTTCACTTGCGTTTTCCATTTACACAACAGCCTAAATTATTGAAAACCAAAACTCCGTGCCTCCGTGCCTCTGTGTTTCCTTGTTGCCCCAATTGGGATGCCCCAGTTTTTTGACCTTCTCGACATTCCGTGATGTTGACACCTTCGTTTACCTTTGCGCCAGTATGAAAAACATTACTGTAATCGGAGGTGGCACGATGGGCAACGGCATTGCCCACGTTTTTGCCCAAAGTGGCTTTGAAGTAACCCTTGTGGACGTGGCTTCCGCCGCACTCGACAAAGCGTTGGCCACTATTGGTGCCAACCTTGACCGCCAAATCAAAAAAGGTGCATTGAGCGAGGAAGGCAAAGCCGCCACGCTCCGACGCATCCACCCTATGACGGACTTGAAAAATGGGGTCTCCAATGCCGACCTCGTGGTGGAAGCAGCCACAGAAAACATCGCCCTCAAACTCAAAATCTTTGGTGACTTGGATGCCTTCGCGCCACCCGGCGCTGTGCTCGCCACCAATACTTCCAGCATTAGCATCACCCAGATTGCAGCCGTCACCAAGCGCCCAACCCAAGTCATCGGGATGCACTTCATGAACCCCGTGCCTGTGATGAAATTGGTGGAGGTGATTCGCGGCTACGCCACTTCCAATGCGGTGTGCGAGCAAATCATGACGCTCTCTCGCCAGCTCGGCAAGGACCCCGTCGAAGTGAACGACTACCCCGGTTTTGTCGCTAATCGCATCCTCATGCCCATGCTCAACGAAGCCATCTACACGCTTTACGAGGGCGTGAGCGGCGTGGAGGAAATAGACACGGTGATGAAACTTGGCATGGCGCACCCGATGGGGCCGCTACAGTTGGCCGACTTTATTGGGCTGGATGTGTGCCTATCCATACTTCGCGTGTTGCACGATGGTTTTGGCAACCCCAAGTACGCCCCCTGCCCGTTGCTCGTGAACATGGTGACTGCCGGAAAACTTGGCGCAAAAAGTGGCGAAGGCTTCTATGTGTACACGCCGGGTTCGAAGGAGTTGGTCGTAGCCGAGCGTTTCAGATAATTCATTCGACGTAGAGCACAAGTCCTTTCAAATAGGCTCCCTCCGGGTGAAACAAGCTCACCGGGTGGTCAGCTCCTTGCGTCAGGTGATGCAATACCCGCACGGGCCGGCCCACCTCCATAGCTGCCGCCACTATGGTGTGATAAAACAACTCCCTATCCACCACTTGTGAGCAGGAAAAGGTGAAGAGCAAACCACCCGGCGCTACCCTTTTGATGGCTTCCACATTAAGGCGTTTGTAACCTTGCACCGCGTTGTGGCGCTTGTCGAGACTTTTGGCGTAAGCAGGTGGGTCCACCACCATCAGATGGTAGCGCATATCGGTATTTTTCAAAAAACGCAGTACATCGTCGGTGAAGCCTTCGTGACTGCCGGGCACTGGCGCGTTCAAGGCGACATTTTCCTCGGTCAGTTGAATGGCTTTGGCCGAAATATCCACCGAATGAACGAGCGTCGCGCCTGCTTTAAGGGCATAGCAGGAAAAACCGCCCGTGTAGCAAAACGCATTCAGCACGGTTTTGCCAGAAGCATACTGGGACAGCAAGTGACGGTTGTCGCGCTGGTCGAGAAAGAACCCCGTCTTTTGCCCCGATTCCCAGTCCACTTTGAAACGAACGCCGTTTTCTTCTATGACCGCCCAACTTTCTGGTTGGTTTTCCGCTGACCAGAGCAAGCCATTGGATTGTTCCTCCGCATATTTTGGCGGCAAAGTGTCGGCGCTCTTGTCGTAAATAGTTCGGAGTTGTTCTCCAAAAACCTGCCGCAGCGCAGCGGCAATAAGGTGGCGTTGGCGGTGCATCCCGATGCTGTGGCATTGCAACACAACGGTGCGGCCATACACATCCACGACAAGGCCAGAGAGAAAATCGCCCTCGCCGTGGACAAGACGGTAAGCATCCCCAAGTGGCTGCGCATTCCTGACGCGCAGCGCCTGCTGCAACTTTTCCATCCAAAAATCTACGTTGCCCACATCCGCCGCGCCAAAGCTCAGCAGCCGGACAGCGATGCTGCCGTGATGAAAATGCCCCACGCCGAGCAAATTGCCGCGATGACTGAACACTTCGGCAATGTCGCCATCAGCAGGAGCGCCTTCCACACGGGCAATGGCACCGGAGAACACCCACGGATGAAAACGCAAGACCGGAACTTCTTTGCCGGGTTTGAGGAATACTTGAATCATCTCAAATTGAAATTGGGGCGCAAAATCGCTTTTTTTGCCGAACCACTATGGAATTGAGACGAGCGGTTGACATTCTTCCACAATCGGTTTGGCTATCTTTGCCCCATGAAGCATCAAACACTCCTTTTCCTCGCCGTTGTTTTTTGTTCCAGCAACATTCTCGCACAAGCCCCCACCCAAAGCAATTACAACAATTGGTTCACTTATTTTGGCACCTATAAACTCAGCCCGCGCTGGGGTATGCACTTCGATGCCCAGTTTCGCACCGACGACAAGGTGGCGCGTGCCAATCAGTCGTTGCTGCGTGCCGGTGTTCACTTCTACGCGAAACCCGCACTCTTGGCCACACTCGGCTATGCCTACGTCACCACATACAGCCCCAATGCCTTCGACTATTTCACGGAGCATCGCGTCTGGCAACAATTGCTCTACAACCAACCCATAGGCCAAGCCACCATGACGCACCGCTTCCGCTTGGAACAGCGTTTCGTGGAAAATCTGGCACCCGAATCCGACGACTATCGCAAAGGCCACCGCTTTCGCTATTTCAACCGCGTCGTGCTTCCGTTGGGGAAAAAACAGCTGCCCAGAGCGGCCCCCTATCTGGCTTTGCAGAATGAGGTGTTTCTCAATTTTGCTTCCGCCGACATCAACTCGAATGTTTTTGACCAAAACCGACTGCTCATCGCGCTCGGCATTTTCAACGAAAAACAAACCCGCCTCGAACTTGGCTACATGAATCATCACATCAACCCCGCCCCTGGCAACAAGGTGACGCGGCATATCCTGCATTTTTCGCTGCTGCAATGGCTGAACTTCGAGTCCAATTAAGCGTTTGACATTTTGTGACTGTCAGAAAAGGCTGTCACTTCCTGATTTTTTCGCATCTTGCCACCATTCGTCCCAAAGCTTCGGGATGGGCATTTTTCGCGCCGCGGCTTTTTGTGCTGCTTTCCCCTATACCTTTTGTATCGGTAGCCTGACGCCACCGTCACGTCAGCTGCACGCTCTACGCATTTTTTGTTTTTCTAAAAATAACTATCGCTATGCTAGTAATTTCCGAAACGAAGCCAACCTACAAAGCCTATGCGTTGAACAATTTTCGCAACATTCCTCAGATGGGGCGACTCTCCGAATCGGAGCGGCGTGCCATCGAAATTGTAGGCCATGTGCTTCCATTTAAAGTCAACAACTATGTGATTGACGAATTGATTGACTGGGACAACTACCGCGACGACCCTATTTTCAATCTTGTTTTCCCCAATGAGCAAATGCTGCGCCCCGAACATTTTGCGGAAATGGCGCAGACTATGAAGCAAACCGACGACCGCAACGCAATCCGCGACACGGCTCACGGAATCAGGCTACATCTCAACCCGCATCCGGCAGGACAAGTGGAATTGAACGTGCCGGAAATTGATGGGGTGAAACTAATGGGGGTGCAGCACAAATACCGCGAGACGGTGCTGTTTTTCCCCAGCTCGGGTCAGACTTGTCACAGCTATTGCACTTTTTGCTTTCGATGGCCGCAATTCGTGGGTATGAACGAAATCAAATTCGCCATGCGCGAGACGGAGCTTTTGGTCAAGTACCTCGAACAGCACCAAGAGACCACCGATATTCTCTTCACGGGCGGCGACCCGATGATTATGAAATTCGACGTGTTTCGCCAGTACATCGAGCCTTTTTTGGACAAAAACAACAAGACCAATATCCAATCCATTCGCATCGGAACCAAATCGCTCGGCTTTTGGCCTTACAAATTCATTGACGACGAGGAGGCCGACAAATACCTGCAACTCTTTGAGCAAGTGGTGAAAAGCGGCATCAATCTGGCATTCATGGCGCACTTCAACCACCCCAACGAGCTGAGGACGCCCGCCGTGCAAAAAGCCATCCGCCGCTTGCGCCGCACCGGGCTTCAGATTCGCACCCAGTCGCCGCTGCTGCGCCACATCAACGACGACCCGCTGGCATGGGCAGAAATGTGGCGCGAGCAGGTGAACCAAAACTGTATTCCCTACTACATGTTCGTCGCCCGCGACACAGGAGCCAAACACTACTTCGAGGTGCCGCTGGTGAGAGCCTGGGATATATTCCGCAATGCCTACCAGCGCGTGAGTGGCCTTTGCCGCACAGTGCGCGGGCCGAGTATGTCGGCCACGCCGGGCAAAGTGCAGATATTGGGCGTGGCAGAGGTGGGCGCTCAAAAGGTGTTCACCATGCGTTTTTTGCAAGGGCGCAACCCTGATTGGGTGGCGCGTCCGTTTTTTGCCAAATACGACGAAAAAGCCACTTGGCTGGATGACCTGAAGCCTGCTTTCTCCGACAAGTTTTTTTACGAGGATGAACTTCAAGCCATGTATGCGCAAAAAGTGAAGGACGAGCAAATCCCTGTGCTGGGCTGATGAACGGCCTGCTCTCAGCAGCCTTGAGCCAGTGTATGTGCTGAACAGCTTAGCAGCATTCACGAAGCGACGGCGGGGCCGTGGCTGTTGGCATGAAAGCAACAGGGAAATCAGTCTTTGCGCGTATTTTTGGGCGTTCGGATGTGTGCCTGGCGCAGCCTATTTTTCCCGAAAACCTGACAAGCGCAGACACGCCATCGGATTTTTTGAACATAAAACATGGCACATCAGGCGATTAAAACGGTCTCTATCAGAAAGTTCAACGGCGCTGACGCTTCGGAGCAACCCGATGTGCTCGCAGTGGAAGAACCTCTGGAAATTCGCCTCGAATACGGCCCTGCCGCCAAACGCTCCACCAAAAGCCTTTCCGTCACCATGCGCACTCCCGGAGCGGACGAAGATTTGGCCAGGGGATTTCTGTTCACGGAGGGCATTGTGCGAGAGGCTTCCGACATAGCCGGCTTGCGCGCTCAGCCACTCGGCAATGTCCTGACGGTGGTGCTGCGCCCCGAATTGCATTTTGAGCCGAGCAGATTGGAGCGCCATTTTTACACGACTTCGAGCTGTGGCGTGTGTGGCAAGAGCTCTATCGAGGCAGTGAAAACCACCACAAACTGCGCAACCGTATCGGAGAAACGGCATTGGGAAATTCGCCCCGATATTATCTATTCATTGCCCGACACCTTGCGCCAAGCCCAGCGTACCTTTGATGCGACTGGTGGGCTTCACGCCTCGGCCTTGTTCGACCCGGAGGGGAATCTGCTGGCTATCCGGGAGGACGTGGGCCGGCACAATGCGCTGGACAAACTCATCGGCCACTACTTGGGGCAAAGCATCATGCCGCTCGACCAACACCTTTTATTGCTGAGTGGGCGGGCGAGCTTCGAGCTGCTGCAAAAAGCGGCGATGGCAGGGATGCAAGTGGTGTGTGCAGTGGGCGCACCTTCCAGCTTGGCAGTGGAGACCGCCGAATCGTTTGGCATCACGCTTATCGGCTTTTTGCGCGACAACAGGTTTAATGTGTATGCGGGAGGGTGAATCGGGGATTTGAAAGAGGAAGTGAGAGCGTTCGGACAACTGTCTCATCCCCATAGGGACAAGAAGAAAACACAGAGACGCGGAGGCACAGCGTTTTGGTTTTCAATAATTCACTCTGTTGTGCAAAAAGAAAAGTGGCTCTTCGTGACTTCAAGTGGACAAACACAACACATATTGATGCGCACCCCCATTCAAGCTGCTCAAACCATCTAAATTTTGTCATGAAAATCAGGATTAAAGGCAATTTTGTTCGCTACCGCCTCACCCAAACGGAAGTGAAGACCCTGGCAGAAACAGGGCATCTCACGGAGGAGACGTGGTTTGGCCCCAATGAGAGCCAACGGTTTTCCTACGCGCTCAAGGCGCGAGAGGGCATCAACGGCCTACAGGCTACTTTCGAGGGCGGTGTCATCACGTTGTTCATGCCCGCTGAGGCTGCCAAACACTGGCACGACGAGGAGCGCGTGGGTTTCGACAATGAGGCGGAAGTAGCGCCCGGCATTTCACTCAAATTGTTGCTGGAAAAAGATTTTGCGTGCCTCGACGACACCGACGAGGACCAATCGGACAATTACCCGAACCCCAATGCCGCTTGCAATGTGTAGCGTCCTGTAATTTTTTCAATGCCCACCGACACTAACAAACACACTTTCAAACAAGGCCAGAACACAGATATCTGACCACTATGGGCGAAGCAAAACAACCGGAGTTTACTCAACTTTTGCGCACACACGCAGGCATCTTGCACAAAATCATCCGCCTCTATGTGGACGACCCGGAAGACCGCCGCGACCTGCATCAGGAAATGATGTATGAGGCTTGGCGAGCGTACCCGAGTTTTCGCGGTGCCGCGGCGTTCAGCACTTGGCTCTATCGGGTGGCGCTCAACACGGCGCTCACCTTCCGCCGCAAGTCGCTGCGCCGCGTCGCTACCACCGAAATCGGTGCCGCTGCTCAATTGTCGGCAGAATCGCCAGAACCGCTCAGCCCGCAAGCCGAACTGCTCTACCAAGCCATTCGCCAATTGCCGGAGGCAGACCGTGCGCTCATCTCGCTGCATCTGGACGGCTACGACAATGAATCCATTGCCGACATCGCGGGACTGACCAAAAACCACGTCGCCGTGAAATTGCACCGCATCAAAACCGTATTGGAAAACCGCCTAAAACAGCAATAATCATGGAAGAACTGAATAAACTTTGGCGCGAAATCAGCGAAAAAAACTGGCGGACAGGCTTGGACGAGGCACCTCCGTCGGAGCGCCCTTTTTCGCCCACCTCGCAGAACATGATGGCGGAAATGACGCGCAAGGTGCTCTACAAAGTGTGGTTTATTATCGGGTTCATTTTGCTCTACGGAGTCTGGGCAGTCATCGCCATTGATGGCAACCGCGAAATAATACTCCTCATCGCCGCCATGCTGTTGTTCGGGTTGTTCAATCTTTGGCTGGTGTTGCCGCCCTATCTGCGCATGAAAAAACAGGTAGGAATGATGTCGGGCAATTTGAAGGAAGTGCTGCATTTCTATCACGAGCAGCTGCACGGCATCGTCCGTCGGGAAAACATCATCGGGGGTGTTTTCACGCCCATCGCAGCCATGTTGGGCTTTTCGTTTGCCATTATTGAGGAAGAGGGCAGTTTTTTGTTCATCTGGGAGCGACCGTGGTTGTTGGCCACCATGCTCGTGACAGGTTTGCTCATAGGCGCATTGGGCGCTTGGATGACCGTCTGGCTCAATCGAAAAGCGTTCGGCAAGTACTTGGACTATTTGAAAGAGAATTTGAAACAACTGGAGGAAAACGAATAGGTGCTCATTGTGGGTTGAAGATGTCTCGCAAGTGACGATTGTTGACAGGGTTGACAAGATTTACTGGATTAGCGCCTTTGTTTTTGGGAAAAACCCGTAAATCTTGTCAACCTTGTCGAAATCTAAACTTGTGAGACAGCCTCAACCACTATCAGAACCGTGCCGTCAAGCCCACCAAGAAGTTGAGGCCAACCATCGGGTAATTGTACCAGCGTTCGCGCTTGTTGTTGAGTATGTTGTTCACGTTGACGAACGCGCCGATATTTTTTGAGAAATAAAAATTACCTCCCGCGTTGAGGTCGAGCAAGACATCGCCCTGACGCGACACGCCCTCAATGTCTTTGAACCATATACCATCGGCGATATAGAGTCCGCCGCGCACCTCGGCTTTGCCATCAAGCACGGAGACCACGCCGTTGAAATTCCACTCGGTCTGAGGAAGCCCCCACGTTTTGCTTTCGTTTGCTGGCTCGAAGGTGAGGTTCTGGCTCAGGGTGCCGATGAGCGCAAGTGATTGCTTGAAGAGGTTGAGTTTCACGGTGCCTTGCACGTTGGTGATGGTGGCATCATCGTACACTACCTGAAAACGTGTGATGCCTTCGGGGGTGAATTTGGTCTGGAACAATGCCAAGTCTTTAGCTTCTGCATAGGTGAACTGACCGGAGTATTCGAGGAAACCGAGGTCACCTTTTGCCCCTGCATAGTAGTTGCGATATTCAGTGTTGCGAAGCGTCACGCCACGCACTTGGTTGAACGGGTTGTAGTCCAACATGGTGCGATAGGTGTTTTTGCGCAAATCTCCGCCCGCGCCACCGAAAATTTGAATGCCATTGCCAATGAGGCGCAAGGTGAGTTCGGCATCGGGGAAAATGGTGAACTCATCGCGGTTGCTGGCAAAGTTGCCCCCAATCTTTATGCGAACGATGTCGGAATGAAACGTGAAAGACGGTTGGAGGTAGATGTTGTTGAGTTTTTGCTTCACCGTGTCCTCGAAGGTCGTGTTGTCGGTGCGGATGTTGAAAGTAAGCGGGTGTTTTTCGGCAAACCACTTGGTGGCACCCATGTCCAATGCAAGACCGGTTTCCTTGTTGGCGTAATAGTCGTTGAGCAAATAAAACTTTGGCGCGATGTGGAAATTCAAGTCCATATCGCTGCGCTCCTTGTTGAAAAGGCGGCCTCCGAGGTCAAGTATCTTGACATCTTGCCGGGTGCGCTCTTCCGAGAAAGAAAGCGTGTCGGAGTTGTAGCCGTAAAAATGAACGCGGTCGTAGCTATACCCCACGTTGCCTTCCACGGCGAGGTTCTGGCTCAGATAAACGTTGCCATTGAGCAAGAAATCATTGTTGAAGAAACGCTGGTTTTCGCGGTTGTCGCCGTTGTTCAAACTGTGGTGGCGGAACCACGCCTTGCCATCGAACTTATCCTCCGCGCTAAAAAAATAGCCCAACTCGCCCCAGAACTGCTTGGGTATGCCTGCGCCGGCTTTTGCATAGCCATTGAAGGTGTCGTCTTTTTTGCCAGACTTCATGGCGATGGGGCGCAGTTTGGGCGTGGGGTATGAGAGCGAAAGCGGGCGGGCAGGCACTATGTAGTCCTGCTTTTGGGTGGTGGTGTCAATGGGCGGCAGGGTTGGGGTGAGATTGATTTTGTTGGATTCCAACAGATGCGCGTCGAAATCCTTGTAGATGTCCACGCTGCCAGTCACTTTGTCCTTTTGGGCAATGACGACGTGACCGAGGGCGAGCAGTGCGATGGCGGTGAAAATTGATTTATGATTGAGTGACATGGTGACAAGTAGTTGAATAGGTTTGAAGGTTTGAAGGTTTGAAGGTTTGAAGGTTTGGGGGTTTGAAGGTTTGGGGGTTTGAGGGTTTGAGGGTTTGGGGGTTTGAGGGTTTGGGGGTTTGAGGGTTTGAAGGTTTGAAGGTTTGAAGGTTTGGGGGTTTGAGGGTTTGAGGGTTTGAAGGTTTGAAGGTTTGAAGGTTTGGGGGTTTGAGGGTTTGGGGGTTTGAGGGTTTGGGGGTTTGAGGGTTTGAAGGTTTGAGGGTTTGAGGGTTTGAGGGTTTGAAGGTTTGAAGGTTTGAGGGTTTAGGGGTTTGGGGGTTTGGGGGTTTGGGGGTTTGAGGGTTTGAGGGTTTCTGGTTTCTGGTTGATGGTTGGGGCGCGTCATTTTGGAGCAGCGAAAATGGGATATGCTGATAGCCTATTTTCAAATTGGCGGTCCTCGTGTTGCGCATTATTCGCCGCCTTCCATTTCGAGGAAATTGTTGCCTTTGGGCTGCGAGCTGTTGGGCTGCGACGACGGGGTTGTGTTCGAGTTGATTTGGTTGTACTTCTGGCGAGCGGTGTTCATGATGCCTGCGTCGCCGCCCTTGTAGTTTTCGAGCACAGCTTCGAGCGCGGCTGAGGCGCTGCTTTTGTCGCCTTGGTCGTTGTACACGTCGGCGAGCAGGATGAGGTTGCGTGCAATCCAGTCGTCGTAGCCTGCGCTGTTTTTGTTGGCCCTGCCAGTGATGAGTTCTTCGGCTTCGGCGTATTTGCGCTGGCGGTAGAGGATTTGCCCCAAATGGTGATAAGCCTCAGCCATGATTTCGGAGGTGGTGTTCTCGGCAGCGGATTCGAGCAGCGGATAGGCTCGTGCGTATTCTTGCCGGTCGAAAGCCAATTTTCCGAGATAGAAATTGGACAAGGCCAAATGTTCGGAGGCTGCTTGTGGCGAGGTGTTCACTTTGTTGGCGTATTCGCTGACAGCCACCGTGTTGTTGCCGCTTTTGTAGGCGGCTTCGAGCGCGATGAGCTGGGCTTGGAAGCGAGCGTTGTCGTTGGGTGCGGATTCCTCCCATTTGCGGGCAAATTCAAGGGCTTGCCCGGGCTTTTTCTCTATACGCAGAGCGAGTATGGCGGCTCGTTCGGCGGAGCGGGCGTACCATTTGCTCGGACCGCGCCCCACCACGGCAGCATAGTCGGTAAGCGCCAAGCTGTATTGCTTGATTTCGTCGGAGGCATAGCTTTCTGCCCGATAATAGTGCGCCGCGATAGCGTTGGGGCGATTGGAGAATTGATTTAAGTAATTGGTAAAGCCGTCAATGGCTTGTTTGTAGCGGCGGTTTTGGAATTGGTATTCGGCAGACTGGAACACGATGCTGTCCTGCTGGCCTTGGCTGATTTTGTAGCCGGGCACCGTGTTCATGAAGGTGATGTAGTCGTTGGGTCGGCCCCACTCGTCGTAGGTTTCTTTGAGGGCGACTTGTGCCTCTCTTGCCTCTGCCGCGTCGGGGTTGTTGGCGAACACTTGTTTGTAGTAATCGGCAGCTACGTCATATTTGCCTTGGCGGAATGAGATAAGCCCCAGCTGCATATAGGCTTGAATGATGAGGGGCGAGCGCCCGCGGTAGTCCGAGATGAGTTTGCGCAGCGGCACGGTGGCCTCGCTGAGCCTGTTCATTTCGAGATATGTGTTGCCCAGCTCGAACAGGGCATCGTCGGCATAGGTGCTGTTGGGGTACTGGTTGGCGAGGTTTTCGAGGGCCACGGCCTTGTCCACCAAACTGCCTTGCAGGCCGCGAATGATGGCTTTCTGATAAAAAGCGTACTCAAAACCCTCGTATTTTTTGCTGACTGCTTCGTTGTAGTAAGCCAGCGCGTCGGGGTACTGTTTGTTTTTGAAATGGCAGTCGCCCGCGCGCAGCACCGCATCGCCCAACACGCCTTTTGTGATTTTCTCCGATTGGATTCTACTGATGTTTTTCTTGAAACCATCCACGGCGGCCTTGAAGTTGGCAAGCGCCATTTTGTGGTCGTTGAGTTTGAGGTGATTGTAGCCTTGAATATAGTGACCCATGAACAGGCTGCTCTCTTCAGGCAGGTCGTTGTAGTTTTTGGCGTTGCCGATGAAGGTGGCGATGTGTTGTTTGCTGATGTTCCATTCTTCGCTCTCGTTGGCGATGGCGCCCATCCAGAATGAGGCCAAGGTGGAGAGGCGCTTGTCCACGGGCGCGTCGAGCGATTTGTTGAAATAGCGACGCGCTTCGTCTTTCTGACCATTCTGGTAGAGCTGTACCCCGCGGTTGTAGGTCACGATTTGATACGCCGCATTGACGCGCGGGGTGCGGGTTTTCACATTTTCCAAAATGCCTACGGCGCGGTCGTAGTCGCGGGTGTTGAGCAGCACTTGGCTCATCAGGTTTTGCGCCTCTTCATAGTATCGGGAGGTGGGCTGGAACTGTTGCAATGCGTCAATGGCATCGCGGTCGAATTTGAGTTCGTAGCACAGTTTGGCGTAGTTGATGAGCGCGTCTTCTCGCAGGGCTTTGTCGTAGTTGAGGTTGGCTGCTTGCCCGAAAGCGGTGCGGGCGTTGAACTTGTTGCCGGTGCGCAGGTAGCAGTCGCCGAGGTGGTAGTAGGCGTTTTGCCCCAGCAGGCTGTCTTGTTTGTTGAGCTGTTCAAAGTTCTGGATGGCCTCTTTGTAGTAGCCGCTCCGATATTGGGCGTAGCCGAGTTGGTAGTAGTCCGAATGGCGGAGGTCGGGGGAGTTCACCACGCCGTATTCGAGATAGGGCAAGGCTTTTTTGTAGTCGCCTTGCTCGTAGTAGGCTTGCCCGACGAGCAGGTTGATTTCCGCGCGATTTTTTGAATTGGGGTCTTGCGCTCTTGAAGCGCCGTAGGAAATCACTTGGTCGTACTGCTTCTTGTTGGCGTAAATCTGCACGATGTAGTAAGGCACGACTGCTTTGTATTTGTCGCTTTTTTCGCAACGCTGGAACGAGCGGAGCGCCTCGTCGTAGCGGCCTTCAAAGAACGAACAGCAGCCAGAGTAGTAGTTGGCAGGGTAGTACCACTCGCTTCCGGTGTTTTCCTTCAAGCGGGCAAACTCTGCCTTGGCCTGCGGGAATCGCTTGGTGATGAAATAGCTATAACCTTTTTTGAACTCCACTTCATCGCGGACGCTGCCGCTGCCGCCGGGCGCCATTTCGTAGTAGGTGATGGCTTTGTCGTATTCTTTTTGGTTGAAGTAGTAGTCGCCGATTTCGAGCGCGGCTTGACTGGCCTCTGGCGAAGGCGAGTGGGCGCGCAGGAAATCAAGCGCGAGCTTCTCGGCTTCTGGTTGGTCGAGGCGGACGGCGCATTTGGCGTGATAGAGCTCGGCTTCGGTCTTGAGGAACCTCCATTCCGGCTCGTTCACGGGGCGGAGCAGCGTCATGGCGGTTTTGAACTCTTTTTGGGCCAGCCCGTAGATGTGTTGGTTGAAAAAATCCACGCCGCGATGATAGGCGAGATTGGCTTCGGTATAAACGGTGGTTTGTTGTGCTTGCAGCGCGAGTGCGAACAGCGCGAGCAGGAAGGAGGAGATACCTTTGCGAAGGTTCATGTTGAAATTGATTTTTGATATGAAAGTTGGGATTTCGATTGGCAAACGAACGCCGCTCCGACTGGCGGCTATTCGCCCACTGATTATTTTTTGTAAATTTTAACAGTGAAAAAACGTGAAATTGATGGGCGAAAATATGCCGATAAAAGGAATTGGGAAAAAAGAGTGTGTGTCGCAAAAATGGAATCATGGCGCGTTATCCGGCGGCTCCTTACATTTGCCCTTATTGACACTGCAACATGGAATTTTTCCTCGCCACGCTCTTCTCGCTCTTTTCCATTGTGGACCCGCCCGGCGCCATACCTGTTTACGTCGCCATGACAGGCGACCGACCGCGCCCCGAACGCAACAAAATCGCGCTGATGACCAGCCTTTATTTCTTGCTGATTCTGGTCAGTTTTTTTCTGGCAGGCAGCTATATCCTCAGTTTCTTCGGCCTCACCGTGCACTCGCTGCGCATCGCAGGCGGCATGACGCTGCTCATCAGCGGTTTTGGCCTCATGTCGGGACGCTTCACTCGTAGGCGCGGCTACGACAAAGAAGCGGAAAAACAGGCAGAGGAACGCACCGACATTGCTTTTTCGCCGCTCGCCATGCCATTGTTGTCGGGGCCGGGCAGCATTTCATATCTCATCACGCAGTTCAGCCAGCACCCGGAGTGGAGCGAGCGCTCCATGATTTTGTCGGCGATACTGGCCGTCACGGTGTTGGTGTGGGTGTGTTTGCGCGTGGCGCCTTTCCTGTTCCGGGTGTTTGGCGCGGGTGGCCTCAATGCCATTGCCCGCATCATGGGTTTCATCGTCATTGCCATTGGGGTGCAGTTCATCGTGGATGGGTTGGTGCATTTGGTGCTTGAGATGCGATAACAATGTTAACAGTCTAATCGTAAAATTATGAACACCGATTTATCGCGCCTCGCCCAGTCCAAGCTCGCCCGCGCCAAAGTCACGCTTGACCTTGATGAATATGACCGCAAGTTGTTGACAAAAAATCGGGGTGCCGTGTTCGTTTGCAATCAGCTCCTGCCGGGGCTTGACGAGTGGCTGATGCTCGCACTTTTGGGCGAACACGCCGAGACGGTGAAAATTGTGTACCCCTACCCTACCCCGCCGCCCAAGGTGCTGAAAGCCATAGCGATACGTCCTTTGCGAGGCAAGTTGACCGACCGATTGTTGCAAGTCAATTTTTTTAAAAAAATCGCCAAGTCGGTCAAAAAAGGTGAAGCGGTTGCCTTGCCGATTGACTTCTCCGACAACCCGCTGAGCCATTTTGGAAAAAATCTTTTGCGCCAGCAAATTCTCAAACAACTCCGCAAGGCGCAACAAACCATTATCCCTATCCACTTGCAGGCCGACCATCTGCCGGGTGGCTACTTGCGCAAGGCCATTCCCGGCCTGCCTTACCAGTTCACCACCGAGCCTGTGCGCATCAATGTCAGGGTGGGCAATGCCATCACGCCCGACGACATTGCCTCGTTTTCAAAGACGCGCTTGTGGGGCAAGTTCTTGCAGGCAAAAATCTTTTCGCTCGGCTCGTCTTTCGATGTCAGCCCCGAACTCTTCGCGCAAGAAAAATCGGAGCGCCAGCAGCCGATTGCAGCGCCTGTCAATCCTGATATGGTCGCCGCCGAAATCGAGGCATTGCCGCCAACCTGCAAAATCACCTCGCGCGGCCAGTTCGATGTGTTCGTCGCGCCGTTCAGCGCCTTGCCCAACACCATATTCGAAGTTGCTCGATTGCGCGAGCTCACTTTTCGCGCCGCTGGCGAGGGCACGGGCAAGCCGCGCGACCTTGACGAATACGACCTCTATTATTTGCAGTTGTTGATTTGGGACCGCACGGAGCGGAAAATCGTAGGGGGATACCGATTGGGGCAGGGCGACCTCATTTTTCGCCGATTCGGGGTCAACGGCTTCTATATCAATAGCTTGTTCAAAATAAAAAAAGGGTTTTACCCCATCTTGCAAGATGCCGTGGAGTTGGGGCGCTCCTACGTCACGCCGGAATACCAAAAGCATCGGCTGCCGCTTTTTTTGCTCTGGAAGGGCATCCTGCATTTTTTGCTGGCCAACCCTCAATATCGCTACCTCTACGGCCCCGTCAGCATCAGCAAGGATTATTCTGACGCTTCCAAAGCGATTATCGTGGAGTTTGTGCGGCGCTTCTTTTTCGACAAAAAACTTGCCGCGCTGGTGGAGCCGCGCAAGCCTTTCAGAGCCAACATCAAATCGGTGGATACTCGTCTTTTGGCGGAACAGCTGCGCGGCGAGTTCGATGCGCTCGAAAGCCTCGTGGAAACCATAGAGCCCGCTCATTTCAAGGTGCCTGTGCTGTTCCGGCAGTATCTGCGCCAGAACGCGAAATTCATCGCCTTCAACGTGGACCCAAACTTTGCCGACTGCCTCGACGGGCTGATGATTCTCGACATTGCCCAACTGCCGTCGAGCACGATTGAAGCATTGCAACAGGAGAAATGAAACCTTGATTCGTCGTAAAAACTGAGCGTGTCAAAAAAAAACCTGACGACGTGAAGCGCGGAAAAGGGCGCGGGGTCTCGCCCATTTGGTTTAGTTGACCGTGCGGCAGAGGGCATTTTCCAAATCGGCGTCAACCCAATCCACTATCGCGCCCCGGGATTCGTCCACGCACTCGAAATACCCGTTGTAGAGCAGCGGATAGAGGACGGGGGAAAACACATCCGGCTGTCGGGTGAGCAGTCGGGCATCGAGCAAATTGCTGATGTCAATGGTGAGCAGGTCTCGCCAGCTATCCGCGTAGAGCCGGTTGCCCGTGATGGTGAAATCGGTGACGGCAGGAATCTGGATGAACGTCAGGCTGACGGTGTTCGAGGAGTCTTTGATATTGAACACATGGATGCCTTTTCGCTGCTCCAACATGAAAAAGAGCGTGTCGCGCAGAAAAATCGTACCGGTGAGGCCAATCGGCTGGGGCGGCAAGTTCTTGATGTCGTCGAGGGCAGAAAACGGCACATACACGGGGCGTTTGCCCGGCCCAGTGTAGCCGCTGAGTTCTTCTTTCACGCAGCTACCGAATAGGCCACAACAAAAGAGCATCGCCATGAGGCCGATTTTTTTGGGTAATGAACGCGCCATGAGGGTGTCAGTTTGTTTTTTTGAAAATCAGGTTGTCGGACTCGGCGTTTTGAAGCCGCAAATGAGTGTCCAAATCCTCCACTTTTTCCAACTGGCCATCTTTGTCGAGCAAAAAGGTTCCATAACCTTTCTGTCGCATCCACTCTGCGGCTTTTTTGTGTTCCGTGTTGTGCCTTTCAGGGCTTAGATATTCCATCACGATGAAGCCGTCTCGATTGGTGTCGAGCCATTTTTTCATGCCTTGCAGCACCCGGTGTTCTGCTCCTTCCACGTCAATTTTCACGATTTTGGGCTGCAATTGCTCGCTCTCCACGAACTCGTCCAAAGTTAGTGCTTCCACGATGTTTCTTTCGGGTTTATATTTTGCAAACCATTTTTCGTTTTCAAATTGGGTCGCATCGAGCGTGTTGTATTCAGAAAACAAGACTGGGAATTCAAAAAACTGAATGGGTTCGCTTGTGTCGGACACTGCTTTGTGAAAGCAACGGATATTGTGGCTGAGCTGCGTGTTTTGGCGCAACACAGCGAAATTGTTTTTTGAAGCCTCGAACGAAAAAACGCGCCCGTTGCTTCCCAGTATTTTGGAAGCCAAAAGCGAAAAATACCCAAAATGCGCCCCTACGTCCACGAAGGTGTCGCCAGATGACAACTGGTCAATGATGAACTTGGCCAGTCGAATTTCGGAGTCGTGCGATTTCCCGCCGGTCAGGTAGATATCGGTGCCCGCAGGCAAAGCAACGTGCATATCCCTGCCAAAGAACGTCCTCGCCCTCACCAAGATGCCTTTCTGGGTGAAAGGGTAAACGAGGTTCCTAAATCCCACGCCGAAAAGATATTTGAAGGGATGCGACACCAGTCGCCGCAGCTTCGAGGCGCGAGCCATTTGCTCCACCACGGCAAGTCGTCTTGTTAGGTTTTCCATACTGAGCGATTCAAAATCGAAGGTCTTTTTCAATTGTCGGGCTGACAAGCACTTGAGCACCTTTTTGAGAGCGGAGCGGCTATTCCTTTATTCGACCTTCACCCTTGATGTCTCGGTGTCGGAGCTCGTGTCGCGCCGGCGAGCGCCCTTGAGGTCAGTGTTGCCAAATCGGTAACTGAACGTCAGGCGGGCATTGCGCGTATCATTGCGCTGCAAAAAATCCACTTCGATGTTGGCATAGTTCACATAGACGTTGGAGAATTGGGTGTAAAGGATGTCGTTCAGGGAAAGGGAGAGTCTGCCGCGTTTGTCCCAGAAGGTCTTCGACACCCCCAAATTCAGCCCGCCCATAGCGCCAATGTCGAAGAATTCGTCCAAGAACTTGGTCATGTACCAGCCGCCGAGCTCGATTTTGAATTCGGCGGGCAAGTTCACGTTCACTTGCCAGTAGGCCAGCCAGTTCCATTTGCTTCGCTGGAATCGCGTGTCCAGATATTCGGCATCGTAAGCGTTGAGGATGAACTGGTTTCCGCCAAATCCGTCAATCAGTTTTTTGTATTTGATGGGGAAATTCAGTTCAAAAGCCCAACGATTGTATGTCGCCAAATTGGCGGCAGTGGTGAACGTCTTGGTGCCTTCCAGTCGCGGGGCGTTGTTGATGATGACGTCATCGGTTTTTGAGTAGGAAATGCGGATGAAGGGCTGATTGTCGTAAGTGAGTGCGAGTTGGGCATTGTTGCTGATTTCGGGGCGTAGGGTCGGGTTGCCCTGTTGGAAGGTGAGTGAGTCAATGAAGAACGCAAAGGGGTTTTGCTGCTGAAAGCCGGGGCGATTGACCCTGCGGCTGTATGAAGACTGGAGGCCAAAATGTGGCCCAAATTTGTAAAGGGCGCTGGCGCTGGGGAACCACTGCAAGTAGTTGCGGTCGAGCACGGTCTTGCCGGCGGTTTCGCCTGAAATGATGGTCTGTTCTGTGCGAATGCCGGCGTTCAAGTCGAAGCGGGCGAGTTTTTTCGACAAGTTCAGATAGCCTGCGTTGATGTTTTCCTTGTAGAGAAAATCGTTGGACTGGCCGGGGTCAATGGTGCTGCCGCGCAGGAATTTGAGGTCGTTGTCAATGGTGGCGAAACTCGATTTGGCACCGATGTCGGCCTTGAAGGTCGAGTCGAGCGGGAGGGAGTAGTCCACCTTGCCCACATAGATTTGGATGGGTTGGTCGAGCAGTTGTTCGGAGCGGGATTCAGGGCTGCCGAGCTCGTTTTGGAAAATGTTGAGCCGGCTGACGTTGTTGATTTGATATTGGCTGTAATCGAAATCGAGGTTGAGCGTGTGGCCTGTTTTGGCATCGAACTCATGGCGCACGTTGGCGTTTCCGAAGAAATTGCTTCGAGCGGAGCGAGTGTCGTTCAGCGTGGTGAAAGAGCCGATGAGTTGGCTTTGGTCTTGATTGAACACATCGGTCACGTTGTTGGCGCGGCTGTCGCCCGTACGGTCGAAGCCGCGCAACAACACCCCAACGGTCGTTTTGGGAGTGGCAAAAAAATCGGCGCCAAAACGGTAGTTGTGCACCTCCCAAGTGGAAGGGTTGTAGTTGCGCTGCGCGTACACTTCCTCTCCGATGAAACGCTTGACGTTGATGACCGAAAAGGAGGTGCGGTGCAAGTAGCTGTAGGAGCCGAAAAGGTTCCACTGCCCCTTGCGATAATTGAGCGACAAGGAGGGGTTGACGCGATAATAGGCGCGGTCGTCGGTGCCCGCGTCGGTCTGGTCATAGATGCTGCCGCCTGTGGTAAGGGCAGCCGTGCCATTGAATCCGAGGTTGGCGTTGCGTTTTAAGATGATGTTGATGATGGAGCCGCCCGCCGCGTCGAATTGCGCGCCGGGCTGCGTGATGAGTTCGATGCGGTCAATCTGGTCGCCGGGCAGGTCGCGCAGCACCGCGTTCATATCGGCATATTGGGAAGGCTTGCCGTCAATCCAGATTTGCACGTTCGCATTTCCGGCCAATGTGACGCGGTCTTGCACGACCAACACGCCGGGCATTTTTTGCAACATTTCGAGGGCGGAGCCACCGCTTGCCACCGGGCTGTCGCTCACGTTCATGATGAGGCGGTCAGGCTTTTGCTCGAACAAGGGGCGCTTAGCCACCACTACTGCCTCTCCCAACATATTCTCGGCGGGTCGTAGTGTGATGTCGGCGGTCACGTTTTTGCTGTCGGCCTGCACGGTGAATGGCTCGGTATATTGGGTGGCATAACCGACCAGATTAGTGAGCACCCGGTATTGGCCGGGCGGTACGTTGGCAATCGAAAACAGGCCGTGTTCGTCGGACAAGGTGCCTTTGACCAATTGCGAGTCCTGTGCATTTACGAGGGCGATGGTGGCAAAGCCAAGGGGTTGTTGGCTTTCGTCGGCGACTTTGCCGCTGATGGCAACTTGGGAAAACGAAGCGAGCGATGCGCAGCAAAGCGCTAGTAGCAGAAGTGTTTTTTTCATTATGAGCAAAGCAAACGGAAGTGTGTGTGCAGGCACGATGTGATAACTGGGGAATTCCGACGGATCGGGACAGATTGTGGTGATGTGCGAATAAATTGGGGCAAACGAATAGCGAACACGCAAATGCGTGAATGACACCTTCGGCGAAGAAAAGGTTGCAGGGAAGGCTCGGCTGCGGAGGCAATCCCAACCCGTGGGGGGGGCTTTCCAACCCGCTCTATTTGAACTTGCGGGCGTAGTCCTCTATGCTTTGCTGAACAATTCGATGGGCTTTTGCCGTGTCTTGAAAGTTTTCCACCACGACCGTTTTTTTCTCCAGCCTTTTGTATTCCTCGAAAAAATGGCGGAGTTCGAGGGTGAAATGCGGCGGCAGTTCGTCCATGCTTCGGATATGATTGACCGCCACATCGTGGGCGGCCACGGCGATGATTTTGTCGTCGGCCTCCCCGTTGTCGAGCATTTGCATGACACCGATGACGCGCGCCTCCACGAGGCACAGAGGCACAAAATCAATTTGGGAGAGAATCAGGATGTCGAGCGGGTCGTCGTCGTCGCAGAAGGTTTGCGGAATGAAGCCATAGTTGGCGGGGTAGTAGAAGGAGGAATACAGCACGCGGTCGAGGCGTAGCATACCGGTATCTTTATCCAGTTCGTATTTGGCGCGGCTACCCTTCGGGATTTCGATGATGCCAGTCACTATTTCAGGGGCGCGTTTGCCTATGGGTACTTGATGCCAAGGATTGTTCATGGTCTTGTCGCTTTGTAAAGAAATGGACTTGTCGCGGCGGGCAAGTCAAATTAAATCAGAGCAAATTTAGTGGTTTGCAAAGCAAATTCTGTCGCCTTCGCGTCGCTGTTGAGAATTATTTTTCGAACAGGGTAAAATACTTGCAACGTTCCCTACTTTCGCTGCGCAATTTTTCATACATCTAACAACCTGTTCACCGCCTATGAAAAGAGTCTTACTCTTGCTCGCCCTCTGCTTTGCTGGCTCATCGGTTGCTTATTCGCAATTGCCGCCCGGCAGTACTGCCCCCAATTTTACCGTCACCGACTTGAATGGCAACTCTTGGAATCTTTACAACCTGCTCGACCAAGGCAAGACGGTGTATATTGACTTCTCTGCCACATGGTGCGGGCCGTGTTGGAACTATCATAACACGCACGCTTTGGCGAATCTGTGGAACACCTACGGGCCTCCCGGCACCGATGAGGCATTTGTGTTTTTCATTGAAGGCGATGCCAACACCAATACCGCCTGCCTGTATGGCCCCGCAGGCTGTGTGGGCGGCACACAAGGCAACTGGGTGGACGGCACCCCCTACCCAATCGTGGAATCGCACACTGTGCGGGCGCAATATGCGGTAGCCTACTACCCCACCATCTACATGGTTTGTCCAGCCAACAAAAAGGTCTATGAAGTAGGCCAACAAGGCATGGAAGGCTTGTGGGCTGCTCGTGAAAACACCTGCCCCCCTTTGATAGTTAATGTTACCGTGAATAACGTGAAGTCTGTCAAATGCTACGGCACCAACACTGGCTCCATTGACATCACACCCTCTGGCGGCAACCCACCCTACACATACCAATGGTCGAATGGCGCTACCACCCAAGACCTGAACAACATCCCAGCGGGCACCTATTCCTGCTCCATCACATCCAGCAATGGCTGGCCCGGCGAAACTGGCCCCATTGAGGTAGAAGGCCCCTCGGAACCTTTGGATTTGGTCATGGTGGACCAAACTCCCGTCGGATGTGGCATCGCAGGCACCACCACCGTGGAAGGAGTAGGCGGCTGGTCGTCCAATTATACCTATGTATGGAGCAACGGGCAAGCCGGACCAACAGTGACTGGCGGAGCCGGCAACTATACCGTGACCGTCACAGACGCAAACACCTGCACGAAGACCCTGCTGGTCAATATGGCTCCGGTGGTGTATCCGACCGCGAGTGTCGCGCCCCCACCAGTCATCACCTGTCTGCAACCCGTCATCGAATTGGATGCGACCAACTCCAGCCAAGGCGACGAATTCGTGTATCAATGGACCGCATCGGGCGGCGGAAACATCGTGTCGGGAGCCAACACCCTCACGCCAACTGTGAACGCGGGAGGCACCTACTCGTTGCAAGTACGCAGCACCATCACCAACTGCGTGTCTTTTGCCAACACCCTCGTCACGGCCACCATCAACCTGCCAGACGCGGATGCCGGGCCTCAAAGCACGGTCACTTGCGCCCAGCCCAGCGCCGTGCTGCAAGGCAGCGGCTCGGCAGGGCAAAACATCACTTATCTCTGGACGGCCTCCAATGGCGGCAACATCGTGTCGGGTGGCAACACCCTGACACCAACCGTAAATGCGGTGGGAACATACACCTTGAAGGTGACAAACACCGCTAACGGCTGCTCTCGCACCGATACCACGCTCGTGGTGGGCAACAACACACCGCCCGCTGTCACCACGTCCGATGGCGTGCTCACTTGCACTGCCAACAACGCAACGCTGACAACGACCACCAATGCCAACAGCCCACAGTTTGCTTGGACAGGCCCCAATGGCTATTCATCCTCCGAACAAAGCCCAACGGTGACGGTATCCGGCTCCTACAATTTGGTGCTCACCGACAATAACACGGGCTGCACCAACACCGCCGTCGCCACCGTGACCACCAACACCGCGCCGCCCGGCGCATCAGCCAATGGCGGCACCTTGACTTGTGTCGTGAACAATGTGACGCTCAGCGGGGCATCGCCCGATACAAGCGCCACTTTTGCTTGGACAGGACCCAACGGCTACACTTCCAGCCTGCAAAACCCAACCGTCAACGCGGCAGGTCAATACATCCTCACGGCCACCAGCCAAGTCAATGGCTGCACCTCCTCTGCCAACGCAACGGTGGCTCTGAACAACACCCCGCCAGCCGCTTCCGCTTCCACGCCCGGCAATCTGAACTGCAACACCCAACAGGTGCAACTCAGCGGCGCGGGTTCCTCGCAAGGCCAGCAATTTACCTATCAATGGACCACTTCAAACGGCAACATCGTGTCAGGGGGCAATACCCTCACGCCCGTTGTGGACGCAGTAGGCACTTACAACCTGTTGGTGACCAATACTGAAAATGGATGCTCCTCCACCGCTTCCACCAATGTGGCGCAAAGCGCATCCGTGACAGCCAACATTGGCGCTCAAAGCAACATCACCTGCCACGGCCTCGCCAACGGCTCGGCATCGGTCGTGTACGGCGGCGGCAATGGCAATTTCACTTTCAACTGGAGCAATGGCTCAAACAACGCCACACTTTCCAACGTGCCTGCCGGAACTTACTTCGTGACGGTGACCGATGGCGAAAATTGCACGGCCTCCGCTTCCGTGGTGCTTTCGCAACCCAGCCCTCTGGAAGCCAACGCCAGTGCCACTGCTCAAAGCGCCAACGAGGTGAACGACGGCACAGCCACCGCCAACCCGACAGGCGGCTCGCCCGCTTATGAGTACGCTTGGAGCAATGGCCAAACCACACAGACCATCACCGACCTCGCGCCGGGTAGCTATTCCGTCACCATCACCGACGCCAATGGCTGCACCGACGTGGAAACGGTGACGGTCAACTCGTTCAACTGTGCCTTGGCCGCCAGCATATCCGCTACCAATGCGACTTGTTTTGGCGCCAACAACGGCACAGCTACCGTCTCGCTAAGCGGCGCGGCAGAGCCTGTCGTATATGATTGGAGCAATGGCGCTTCCTCGCCATCCGTCTCCAATCTCGCACCGGGCCTCTATTCCGTCACCCTCGTGGACGACAACAACTGCCCTGCGTCGCTAAGCGTCAACATCACCGAACCAGCCGCGCTGGAAGCCAATGCCACCGCAACCCATGAATCAGCCGCTGGTGCCAATGATGGCACCGCATCGGCTAACCCAACAGGTGGCACCGGCAGTGTAAGTTACCAGTGGAACAACGATGCCACCACACAGTCCATTAGCGGACTGGCTCCCGGCAATTATTCTGTCACGGTGACAGACGAAAATGGCTGTACCGACGAACAAACAGTAGTGGTCAATTCCTTCAACTGCATCATCGCTGTTCAGACCAGCATCTCGAATGTAACCTGTGCTGGCAGCAACAATGGTGCTGTCACCGTTTCGCTCACGGGCGGCACGGCTCCTTTCACCTATCTCTGGAGCAATGGTGGCAACACAGCCACTATTTCCAACCTGACGGGTGGCGAATACTCCGTCTCCGTGACGGATGTGAATGGCTGCCAAGTACTTGCATCAGCGACTGTGTCCGAACCAGAGCCTTTCTCTGGCTGGACGGTGGAAACAACCCATCCATCCTGCGCGAACGAGGCCACCGGCACGGCCACAGTTTCTATCAACGGCGGCACCATGCCTTACGAGTTTACTTGGAATAATGGCCAAACATCCAACACAGCCATCAATCTGGTGGCAGGCAACTACACCGTGATGGTCGTTGACCAAAATGGCTGCAATACCAGCACCATCGTCGCGCTGGTGGCCTTGGACAATGTGCCGCCTACCGTCGCAGTACAAAACGCGACCCTGCCGCTGAACGCCTCCGGATTGGCTACTGTAACCCTGTCGGCATTGGCAGCTCAAGTGTCGGACAACTGTGGCGTTGCCTCGTCGAGCATTTCGCCCAACACCTTCAACTGTGCCCAGTTGGGCCAACATGAAGTCACCGTCACCGTCACCGACCAATCCGGCTTGACCTCCACGGCTACGGCCATTGTGACCATCGTGGACAACTCGGCTCCCACTGTGACTTGTCCAAGCAATCTCAGCAGATGCGCCGACGATAACTTGGTGAGCTATGGCGCACCAGTCGCGGTGGACAACTGCCTCGGCAATGGCGGGACTTGGAAGTTGGAAAACGGTTTGCCAAGCGGCGCGGTTTTCCCTATCGGCACGACTACCCAGACATACTCTTACACGGATGATGGCGGCAATGTGGGCACTTGTACCTTCACCGTCACGATATTTGAGCCAGTAGCGCTCGAAATCGTGGCCGTCGCTGACGATGTGAACAGTCAGGGGGTCGGAGCCATTGACATTACCGCTTCGGGAGGCACAGCGCCCTACACGTTCAAATGGACGAAAGATGGCGCTTATTTCAGCGACTCCGAAGATTTGAGCGGGCTTTCTGAGGGCGTTTATTCCGTTGTGGTCACCGATGCCAACGGCTGTGAAATTGTGAAAGAAAGCATCGTGGTAGGCAACACGGTGGGCACGAAAGAACCGGCTTGGCTCAAGGGGGTGCGTATGCAGCCCAATCCAACTGGCGGATTGACCCGCGTGCTGTTCAGTCAAATTCCTGCCTCTACGCTGGAAATCAGCGTGACGGATGCCACTGGACGAATCCTGCTCGCTCATATCAGCGAAGGGCAGTACGAAATATCACTCGACTGCTCGACCTTGCCCGACGGGATGTACATCGTGCGTTTCCGCACGGGTGCTGAAGTAGGCGTAAGGAAGTTGGTGGTGAATCGTTGATATCGGGTGTTTGAAAAATCGAGAGGGTCTCGCCGCACAATAGTGGCGAGACCCTCATTTTTTTAAAACCAATCATTTGGCGACAAATTAATTCAAATACCGCTCTCGAATAATTTTCACATGATGTGTCTCGTGGCCCAGAATCAAAAAACCGACCGCGCGTACCGATGCCTCCGAACGCCCCGCCGTGCCACGCCGCATCCACATTTCCTCGTCAAAACTCCTGAATAGCATCAAGGATGACTCTCGCACGGCACTATATTCCCGCAAAATATCTTCCCAATCGCGAGCATTGGCTTTGCTGACTTCCGCGTATTTATTTTGGTCAAACCCCTGCAACACGGTCTTGTCGCCACGCGCAAAACGCATGGCGCGGTACGACAAAACCCGTTCCGTGTCAATGACATGCTGCCATATTTCCTTGATGGTCCATTTTTCGGGCTGGTAGCGATAGAGCAGTTTTTCCGCATTCAAGCCGCGCAAAAAAATAATTGTCTGTTGGAAAGAATCTTCCAATCCGGTGAGCAAATTGTCGTGGGGCACCCGCTCGATTTCTTCGGCGTACCATTCGGGGTATTCGTCGCGTTGAGGTCTCGAAATGGAGGGCGTGCGTTCTGGCATGACCAAATGCTTATGCGAGTTATGGACTGATGGTTTGCGTCGTCAGGTTTTCAGAGAATGTTTTAAGACTCCATTGAGTATTGGGTTTCGGATGGTTTTAAAACAGTTTCTCGGCATGAAGCTTCCAGTTCATTCTAAAGTCACGGACATCAAAACATGGTGAACGGATAAGTCTTGGTGAATCAAGACATAAACCGTCAATGCCGCATCCGCAATTTTTCCAGCATCTCCGCTGTAAGGCTATCGGAGTACGCCCCATAGGCATCCACCAACACGCCTTTGAGACCGTTCTTCCCTGCGATGGCATATACCACGTTGCTGTCGCCGGGGTCGTTGGCGCCCTCGAATCGATAAAATTCCGTGATTTCAAAATCGTCGGGATGCAGTTCGAGTTGTGCCGCTGCGCATTCGATGCAGTGAGGGCGCAAGTCAAAATCGGCGGTGTAACCCCTGCGTTTGAGGTCGTCGAGGGCTTCGGTGAGGGTAGCGTAGCTTTTCATAACAATGAGAGTTTGAGTTTCGCTTATACCAAGCGTCGGTGCCAACTTTGCCCGTACGGGACGAGCCATTTTTCTTCCAACTCCCGTTTCGACTGCGCCAGCGTGTTTACCATCAAAGTGTCCTGAGAAATATGACCACTTCCGACGTGTGCCGCCAATTCGTCGCGGTTGGCAAATTTCAAGTCGTGATTTTCCACCCACGCAAATCGCATTCTTTCAAAAAAATCAACGCCGAGTTCTTGGCCCAGCCTTTCGAGAAAATGCACGGATTTGTCAATGGAGCAGCCGCTAGCACCTGCTTGCGTCTCATCCACCATTAGTATGACGAATTGATTCTGAAACACTTCGGCTTGCGCTTGCAAGGCTTGATTGTGCGCCGTCCACTGCCGGGCAAACACATCCAAAGTCTGCTGCGCCGCGAGTGCCTCCTCGTCCGTCAGGGGGCGGTGGGCGGTATAGACCCAAACACGCGACTCGGGCGCGAAAGAGGTTTGGTGTGCGAGGGAAGGCGTGAGGGATATGGAAGTCGTCGTAGTCATTATGTGTTGTGTGCGATGGCAAGGTGCCGATTGCCGACAAGAGTCGTTCACGCGCTTAAAGGAGCGTCAAGCCAACCGTGTCAGTACCATTTCCGAAAGGTCGTAAACGGGAATTTGTTCATTTTTTTCTTTTGCTTTTAACCCGTCTTGGAGCATGGTGAGGCAGAACGGGCAATTGGCAGCGACGGCGGTTGGGTCGGTTTCGAGTGCCTCTTCCACCCGTTCTATGTTGATGCGTTTGTCGCCGGGTTCGTCCTCTTTCCACATTTGGGCGCCACCCGCGCCGCAGCAAAGGCCGTTTTTGCGCGAGCGTTTCATTTCCACCAAATCCACGTCGAGGGCTTCGAGCAGGGCACGCGGGGCTTCGTACACGTCGTTGGCCCTTCCCAAATAGCACGAATCATGGTAAGTGATGCGCCGACCTTTGAAGTCGCCGCCTTCTTTGAGTTTCAATTTTCCGATGGAAATCAATTCGTTGAGCAACTGCGTGTGATGCACGACTTCGTAATTGCCGCCCAGCACGGGGTATTCGTTTTTCAAAACATTGAAACAATGCGGGCAGGCCGTCACGATTTTTTTCACGCCATACATATTGAGCGTCTCGATGTTCATGGCAGCCGTCATTTGGAACAAAAACTCGTTGCCAGCGCGGCGGGCAGGGTCGCCGGTGCAGCGTTCCTCGTTGCCGAGAATGGCGAATTCGACCCCCGCGTGGTTGAGTATTTCGCAGAGGGCGCGGGTCACTTTTTGAGCGCGGGCATCAAAGGAGCCTGCACAGCCGACCCAGAAGAGGATTTCGGGGCTGCGGTCTTCGGCTTGAAGTTCGGCTATCGTTTTTACGTTCATCCTTAGAGTGTTTTGCCACAAAGTCACAAAGGTTTTTCTTCGAGCCTTTGCGCCTTCGTGGCGAGAGAAATAATGCCACAAAGGCACAAAGTCACAAAGGTTTTTCTTCGAGCCTTCGTGGCGAGAGAAATAATGCCACAAAGGCACAAAGTCACAAAGGTTTTTCTTCGAGCCTTCGTGGCGAGAGAAATAATGCCACAAAGGCACAATGTCACAAAGGTGGCAAGTTTATAAATCTCTTTATCCCATGCTTGATAAGTGGGACATTGAAGTTTATGAGGTATCCCAGTCTTTTGCCAGTGAGTTTTAAATGGCTGATTATCTGCGCTTCCCAAACAGGATTAACTTGGTCAACCGCTTTTAATTCGGCAAGTACCAAATCGTGTACAAGCAAATCCAACCTCAAACCTTCGTTGAATTGAATTCCTTGAAATTGGATGGGTATGTCTATCTGCCTTGCAACTTCCAACCCAGCCTCTTTCAAAACGTGTTCCATGCAAGCCTCATACACCTTTTCTAAAAGGCCGGGACCTAACTCTTTATGGACTATGTAAGCCGCGTTGACAATCTGTTTGCCAATGTATTCTTCTTGTTCGAAAAGTTTGTTCGTTTCCATGAGACCTTGCGTGTTTTAGTGTTTTACCGAAAAGGCAAGAAGACTCGAAGTTTTTAGAACCAACTTCTTTGTGTCTTTGCGCCTTTGTGGCAATTTTTAATTTTCATTCCGCCACGCCTCCCTCTCCTCGCTCATCGCCCACGCCGCACCGTTATTCTCAAGCGCGTTGAACATCGGCAGCCATTCGGCGGGGCCTGCCGATTGGGTCAGGATTTCGTGCCGCCGCATTTTCAGGATGATGTCCAACGGATTGATGAGCACCGGGCAGGCTTCCACACAGGCATTGCAAGTGGTGCAGGCGTGGATTTCTTCTGGCGTGATGCGGTCGAAGAGCGATTTGCCGTCATTGTAACTTCCAATTTCCAGCTTCTCAATTTCCAATTTGTTTCCAATCTCTTCGGCTCGGTCGCGCACATCCATCATCACCTTGCGGGGCGAGAGTTTTTTTCCGGTGATGTTGGCGGGGCAAGCAGCGGTGCAGCGCCCGCATTCGGTGCAGGAGTAGGCTTGTAGAATGTTTTGCCAACTGAGCGTAAACACGTCGTTCGCCCCAAATTCAGGGAGCTCAGCGGGAGTGTTGCCATCGGGCTGCTCCAGCCCCATCATGATGCGCACCTCTTTTTGGATTTCCGGCATATTTTCCATTTCGCCTTTGGGCGTGAGTTTGGCGTACCAAGTGTTGGGGAAAGCCAGCAGGATGTGCAGGTGCTTGGAATAGGGCAAATAGCACAGGAAGCCGAACACCGTCAGGATGTGTAGCCACCAGCCGAACCGCTCCACAAAAATGACCCCTGAATTGCTTAAATGACCAAATAACGCTGGGCCAAGCCAACTGCTCACGGCAAAAGCGCCCGTGGGCTGGTAGTGTTCCAGTCCGCGCGTTTGCAGCACTTTGTCGCCGCCGTTCATGCAAAAGATGCCGACGATGAGAACGATTTCGCCCAAAAGAATCAGGTTTGCGTCGCGGGAGGGCCAGCCTTTCATTTCGGGCTTCCAGAAACGCGGTACCCGCAGCAGGTTTCTTCTCGCCAAAAAAATGACGGTGGCGACGAACGCCAACACCGACAAGATTTCTATCAAACTGATGACGAAGGTGTAAAAACCACCCAAGAGGGGCGCAAAAAATCGGTGTGTGCCAAAAACACCGTCCACGATTATTTCAATCAGCTCCACCTGCGTGACGACGAAAGCCACATAGATAAATAGATGCATGACGGCGGGCAGCCAGTTTTTGAACATCTTTTGCTGGCCAAACGCCACAAGCAGCACATTGCGCCAACGTTGCCCGGCGTGGCCGCCGATCTTTTCGGGTTTGCCGAGTTGGATGTTGCGCCACACCCGGCGGTAGCCTTGCAAAGCAAACCACCCGGTGATGCCGAGCACAAGGAGAAAAAGGATTGATTGAAACATAAATTTTCGATTTCGGGCGAAAAATACGGTGCGAGGATAAGACTTTTGCAAGGGAAAAAAATATACAATCAGAAACCCCGTCCGAACATCTGTTCGGAGCTCGGATGTTCATCCGGGCAGGCAGGAACCAGCAACCTTTTTTTGAAATGCAAATTCTCACTGCTCGTCAAATCCGCCAGAAAATTCGCCGCATCGCCATCGAAATCCTGGAGCGCAACTTCGGCGAACCCGAAATCATACTCGCTGGGCTAAACAACAACGGCGTGGGGTTTGCGCAATTCCTCGTGGATGAGCTGCTGCCGCTCGCGCCCGGCAACGTGAAAATATCGCTCACGCGCATCCGGCTCAACCCCGCCAACCCGGTGGAGTACGACCCGGTCATCGAGATGCCCGCCGATGCCTTGCGCGGCAAGCCCGTCATCATCGTGGATGATGTGGCGAACACTGGCCGCACGATTTTTTATGCCGTGCAGCCCTTGTTGAGTGTGATTCCGAAGAAAGTGGAAGTGGCCGTGCTGGTGGACCGCAAGCACAAATCTTTCCCCATCAAGGCTGATTATGTGGGACTTTCCTTAGCCACTACCCTGCTCGATGACATTGACGTTCGGATTCGGGACGTGGAGGAAATGGCGGTGTATTTGAACTGATTTTAATTTTGGCCAATAGCAAAAAAAGCCTTGTCGGTCGTTTCCCGACAAGGCGAAAATTGAATCTTTCCAAGGCGCGGCTCAATCTACCAATTTTTGTTTTTTCAGCAATTCGCCATATTTCGAGTAGAATTCTCTTGCATCCACTTGAATCACTTTGGCGAGCTCGCCAAATTGTACTCGTTCGTTGGGGCTGTATCTGCCGGGATAGTCGGCGAAGTACAACGCGCCCTCGGGAGTCGTGGCCATGTAGATTTTCGCCCGAAGATTAGGGACTTCGTACACGGCAAGGCTGCTGTAATTGATGCCTTGAAGGCTTTGTTGCACCGATTTAAGCCCACGGATGTACTCGTTGTTGTTCAGCCCAGCCACGCTCCAGCCTTTGTCGTTTTGGACAACTTCCACAGCAGAAAGGGTTTGGCCGTTCGCCACAAGCGGCACCACGGTGTATTCTTTCCCACCAGAGATTTGGGCGAAATTGGATAGGGAGTCGCCGCCAATCAGCTTGTCGAAGTTGAGTTGAAAAGTTTCGAGCGGAGTGCCTTGCGTTGCTTTTTCCAAGTCAGCCGGGTTGATGTCCGCTTGAAAGACACCCTTTTGCCGAATCAACTCCAACAGGTCGTTTTTGCCTTGGTTGACCGCTTCTTCCCGGGTGGGGAAATACTGGGTGGTGGGTGTAGGCTCATTCATTTTTTGATTGCGCTGGGAGCAGGAAACGAGCGAAAGGCCTGCAAATATGAGGGTGAAGATGAGTAGTTTCATGACCATGTATTTTTTTTGAAAAAACTATTTTTTCCGAATGTCGTACCATGTGTTCCAGTGCGTGGCCGTGCCGGCGGGGTCCTGATATTCGTTGTAGGTGATGAGGCGTTCTTGGCCCACACAGGGGTCCCAAGGGTCGTTTAAGACAACATAACTAGTAGAACCGACCGTGACATAGCCCTTGATGACGACGACGTGTCCGACCACGCCAGAAGTGCCGTAGGCAAAACCCATGGGTTTTTTGGCACAAAAAATTTGTCGTCGGAGCGCATCCCATGTGAGCGCGGTGGCGCTTTCAGAGAAGGCCACCCCGGCAAAATCAAGCTCCAACCAGCCGGGCGTGTTGCAATCATTGGTTTTGGGGCACGCTCGACCCGCGGTTTGAGGATTGCAACAATTTGTCTTGCTAAAACGATGGTTGGCAAGGTCGCATTGGTTGACGGCGATACCTACATGCTGCGCCAACATTTGTGTGGTAGCTGCCCAGCACCAGTTGTTCGTTTCCTGTGGCCGAAGTGTATTGGGGACATTGCCAATGATTTCAGGCCTGCAACACCCGTTGAGAAAAAAGAGCGCAGAAATGGCGAGGAAAAAGGTCAAAAGTTTGATTTTCATTGGTAAACGATTTGAAATGAAAAAATGAAGAGAGAGCAAATCCGAAGGAAGGCAGGGTATTGATTGCTCCGTTTAATGACAGAAGAAAAGAGAGCGTGAACTCGAACTTGCAGATTTCCAGTTTAGAACGATTCGCATCTCTGGGTAGTATGAAATTCTATTATTAAAGCCCTTTTATACAAAAACAACACTTTATTATTTTAAATTTAGAACATAATTTTTTATTTTTGTATTTTTAAAAAATAAAAATAAAGCATTTTGAATAAAAACCCGAGCATTTCAGAAATCTCATGCCGAGATGTCCAAGTTGTAAATTTTTGCCAGAAAAAACAAAATTTTTTGGGGGATAATTCTTTGCCGTCAAAACAAAACGCCTTTCATTTGCCTGTCAGGAAAAAGAAAGGCAAAAAATGGGCAAACAAATCACCATCCGGCGCGGGTACGATATTAAGTTGGAAGGCGCCGCCGAAAAGAAAATAAGTGACGTGGCGGCCTCCGATGTCATCGCCGTCAAACCGCCAGACTTTCCCTCCGTCACGCCAAAACTGTTGGTCGAGCCGGGAGATGAGGTGCTGGCGGGACAACCGATATTTTTTGACAAAAATCGCCCCGACCTGCGTTTCGCCTCGCCAGTCAGCGGCGAAATCGCGGAAGTGGTGCGCGGCGAAAAACGCCGCATCATGGAGATTCGCATCATCCCCGACAAGGGTGGGATGCGATATGTGGAGTTCCCGAAAGAAAACCCCGCCAACATGCACCGTGACGACATCGTCAAGCGGCTCCTCGAAAGCGGCTGCTGGAACTACATCCGCCAACGCCCCTATTCGCTGATTGCCAACCCTGACGACACGCCCAAATCCATTTTCGTCTCTTGTTTCGACTCCGCACCGCTTGCGCCTGACCTTGACTACATCAAAGACTTTGAGCCGGAAAGCTTGAAAACTGGCCTCGAAGTATTGGCCAAACTTTCTGCCGACAAAGTGCATCTCGGCCTCAAACCTGGCCAACAGGAAGGCGATTTCCCCGGCACCCACTGCCTCAATCACCATTTTTTCAAAGGCCCCCACCCTGCTGGCAATGTGGGCATCCAGATTCACCACATTGACCCCATAGAAAAAGGCGACACGGTGTGGTATGTGCATCTGCAAGACTTGCTCATCATTGGTCGCTTGTTCCTTGAAGGACGCTATCGCGCCGAACGATTGGTGGCACTCACGGGAAGTTGTGCCACTTGGCCGCACTACCTGCGAGCCATGACGGGTCAACGCATGAGCGACCTTGTGGGGGGGCGCCTAAAAGCGGAACACAGCCGCGTCATTCAGGGCAATGTGCTGACCGGACAGACCTCCTCTGCCGAGGATTTTCTTTCTTTTTACACCAACCAAATCACGGCGATACCGGAAGGCGACCAACCCGAATTTCTGGGCTGGCTGCTGCCGGGCTTCAACAAATTGAGCCTATCACGCACCTATCTGTCGTGGCTTTTCCCCAATCGCACCTACAATCTCGACACCAACCTGCACGGCGAGGAACGCGCGTTCGTGATGAGCGGACAATACGACAAAGTGCTGCCGATGAATATCTACCCCGTTTTCCTGTTGAAGGCTATTTTGGCAAAAGACATCGAGCGCATGGAGGCATTGGGGATTTATGAAATTTCGGAAGAAGACTTTGCCTTGTGCGAGTTTGTGTGCACCTCGAAAATCGAGGTGCAGAAGATAGTGGCGGAGGGGCTGGAGTATGTGCGGTTGGAGGGTTGAATGGGTCGGAGAACACCGCAGCACCCCACGGGGGGATTTTTTTGCAACGTTCACCTTTTGAACTCATAGCCATGAATAAGGCATCTAAAACCATCTATTACTTTGGGTTTTACCTACTCTTGGTAGGCATAACGCTCATTTTCGCCCCCAATGTGCTATTGTCCATGTTTGGCATGGATGCAACGAATGAGGTGTGGATAAAAGTGGTTGGTGTTTTGGTCATCAATATCGGCTTATATTACATCCTCACCGCCCCCACCAACAATGAGACATTCAACAGAACCACCGTTTACACCCGTGCGCTGGTGGCTGCATGGTTCGCGTTGTTCGTCATGTTGGGATGGGCAAAACCAGCGCTCCTGTTTTTTGGCGGAGTAGATTTATTGGGAGCAGTGTGGACGTGGATTTCTCTGAAAAAACAATGATTATTTGGCAACAAGTCTAACACCAAAGTCAGTATAACTCGTGAAATTACTCAGACGCTTAGTTGATTCAGTAAAACCGCATTTCTCCAAAGGCGGGAAGTTTGAAAAGCTCCACCCTGCTTTCGATGCCTTTGAGACGTTTTTGTTTGTGCCTGCCGAAACGACCAAGCATGGTGTGCATGTGCGCGATGCGATGGATATGAAACGCACCATGTTCACCGTCATCATTGCGCTCATACCGACCTTGTTGTTTGGGATGTGGAACGTGGGCCACCAGCACTATCTGGCATATGGCATGGAGGTGTCGCACATTGACAATTTTATGTTTGGCCTGTGGAAAGTGATGCCTATCGTCATTGTCTCCTACGCGGTGGGCTTAGGGGTAGAATTTGCCTTTGCCGTGCTCAAAGGCCACCAGGTGAGCGAGGGTTATTTGGTTACGGGTCTGCTTATCCCACTCACGATGCCTGTCACGGTGCCGCTTTGGATGGTGGCACTGGCTGCGATTTTTTGCACGCTGATTGGCAAGGAGATTTTCGGCGGCACGGGCATGAACTTCATGAACCCCGCCCTGCTGGCCCGTGCCTTTTTGTTCTTTGCTTTTCCGGCCTATATGTCTGGCGACATCTGGACGGATTTGTCGCCGGAGGCCGGACACACCCTCGTGGATGCCTACTCCGGCGCAACCAACCTCGTGACTTTTGATGCCGATTACACCCAGATGCAGTCCGTGTCCGATATGTTCTGGGGATTTGAGCAGGGCAGCATCGGCGAGACGAGCGTGGCCGCTTGCCTCATCGGTGCATTTATTCTAATCGTCACAGGCGTGGGCAGTTGGAAAATCATCGTGTCCATGTTTGCGGGCGCTTTGCTCATGGGGCTGGCGCTCAACGGCTTGGCCCCTGCCGACGTGCCGACCCATGCGATGCACACGCCTGCCCACTATCACTGGTTGATAGGTGGTTTCGCGTTTGGCGCGGTCTATATGGCGACCGACCCCGTAAGCGCCGCGCACACGGAAACAGGGAAATGGATTTACGGGCTGCTCATCGGCGCATTCACGGTGATACTGAGGGTGTTCAACCCCGCCTACCCCGAAGGCGTGATGTTGGCCATTCTGTTGATGAACGTATTTGCGCCGTTGATTGACCACATCGTGGTGGAAAGGCATATCAAGCGAAGGATGCGACGGATGAAAACGATTTAGGGAGAGCATAGAAAGATTTTAGACTGTTTAGGAAACTCATCACTCATCACTCATCACTAACTCTTGTGCACACTAACCGATATACCTTCATCTACGCAGCCATCATTTCGGTCGTCGCTGCCGTCTTGCTGGCCTTCGCCTCGCAGGGCTTGAAGCCCTTGCAGGATGCCAACATCGCATTGGACAAAAAAACGAGCATTCTCCGCGCTGTGCGGGTGGATGCCACAGAGCGCACCGCCATCGAAAAAATCTACAACGAGCGCGTCAGGGAATTGGTCGTCAACAGCAAGGGCGAGGAACTCAACGGGGTGAATGCGCAGGCCATTGTGCTGAAAAACGAACTGGCAAAACCCGTCGAACAACGCCAACTGCCACTATACATATACTCGGACGACGACGGCAAAAAACGCTACATCGTGCCGATGCATGGTGTCGGTCTGTGGGGGCCGATTTGGGGCTACATCAGCATCGAGGAGGATTTCAACACGGTGTATGGCGCGTTTTTCGACCACAAATCGGAAACGCCGGGCTTGGGTGCGGAGATTTCGGAACGGCCTTTCCAGGAACAATTTCAAGGCAAAAAAATCATGGGTAACGACAACAATTTCGTGTCTGTTCGTGTCGTGAAAAAAACAGCACCTACCGAGGTCGCCCCTCAGCACCGCGTGGACGGCATCTCTGGCGGCACGATTACTTCCAATGGGACGGACAAGATGCTGCGGGATTGGTTGGAGCCGTATTTGGGGTATTTTGGGAAGAGGAAAGGTTAGCGTTTGAAAGCAATTTTTCTGTTGCAACCGTTCGGCATCCCGCAGCCAACAAACGGCGGACACTAATACTGAACCCGAAAAAATCGCCCCTTATTTTAATCATCCCGTGTGAAAGCAAGGTGCAATTAGGAAAAATGGACAAAACACGATTTATAGAAAACTTGGAAGCCGAGATAGAAAAAACGCTATCAAAAACAGAGACTTACAAGGAAATGGCGGAGCCGATAGCGCCCGACAACGCAATAGGAAGGGTGTCTCGGATGGACGCTATACCCAGATTAAAGAGGATTTGAACCTGCCCGTTGGCAAGGCAGGGATTTCTTTGATTGATTTGCATGATTTCCAAAGGATTGCGAGCACCGTTCGTTCAAAACCACTTTGCGTTGACTATATCGTGAGCAAGTCAATCGTGGACGATGCCCTGCGCGAGGCACAAAACAAATTGAACCAATTGATGACGGTGAAAATAAAGATTCACGAGCTTGATTTTGGCCAGTGCGCCAAATGCAAGAAACCGATACCTGAAAAACGATTGTTGCTGATGCCACAGAGTATGTATTGTGTGGACTGCTCGAAGTGAAAATCCCATTCCAGCCACCTCATCAACTTTCATCAACCTTCATCAACACAAAAAATATGAGCGTCGAAACCGCACCCATCGCACCGCCCGAAGTCAAGAAAGAGGGCCTGTTCTCCAAAAAGAACCGAAAAGTCCTGCGCGACCCGCTCGACGACAACAACCCTATCACCGTGCAGGTGCTGGGTATATGCTCTGCCCTTGCAGTGACCGTGCAGGTGAAGCCAGCCCTCATCATGTCGTTGGGGGTCATATTCGTCTGCGCGTTCTCCAACCTCATCATAGCCGTCATCCGCGACAGCATCCCTAACCGCGTGCGCATCATCGTGCAGCTCATCGTGGTGGCCACTTTGGTGACGCTTGTGGACCAAGTGCTCAAAGCCTTCATGTTCGATGTGAGCAAAAAACTATCGGTATTTGTCGGCCTCATCATCACCAACTGCATCATTATGGGGCGCCTCGAAGCCTTCGCAATGGCTCAGCGCCCTTGGCCCTCTTTCCTCGACGGAATAGGCAACGGCGTGGGCTACGGCATCATCCTCGTGGTGGTGGCGATATTCCGAGAGTTGCTAGGGGCCGGCACACTCATGGGCTACAAAATCGTTCCGCAATGGGCCTACGACATGGGCTACGTCAATAACGGCCTCATGGTGCTGCCACCTGCGGCACTGTTCGTCATCGGAATATACATCTGGTGGCAACGGGGGTACAATCGAAAATTGATAAACGTATCGTGATTGGTTATTTGTTGATTTGGGAATTTGGTTATAGGCGGTCAACTACACGAATCACCAAATAACCAGTTCCTCAAATCAACATTCCAACATTCCAACAACCAACAACTAAAATATGGAAAATCTACTCAACATACTCATCAAATCCATTTTCGTGGAGAACGTGGTGTTTGCGTTCTTCCTCGGGATGTGTTCATTTTTGGCGGTGTCGAAAAAAGTAAAAACGGCATTTGGCCTCGGCCTCGCCGTCATTTTCGTGATGGTGCTGACCACGCCACTCAACTACCTGATTTTGACCTATATGCTCAAAGACGGCGCGTTGGCATGGATACATCCTTCACTGGCAACGGTGGATTTGACCTTTTTGTCGTTCATCCTCTTCATCTCCACCATTGCGGGTGCGGTACAATTGGTGGAAATGGTGGTGGAAAAATTCACACCGGCCCTCTACAACGCGCTCGGCATTTTCCTCCCACTCATCACGGTGAACTGTTCCATCCTCGGCACCTCGCTCTTCATGCAGGAGCGCGAGTACAATTTTGCTGAAACAGCCGTGTTCTCCGTGGGGGCGGGCATCGGATTTTTCATTGCCATCGTATTGTTGGCAGCCATTCGAGAGCGGCTGCGCTATTCCAACATCCCCGAACCATTGCAAGGCTTGGGTATGGCCATGATAGTCACGGGACTGATGGGCATGGCGTTTTTGAGTTTTTCGGGAATACAACTTTGAAACAGGTTAATAAAGGTTGATGAAGGTTTATAGCGTTGATAAAAAAAATCAACCTTCATCAACCCTTATCAATCCTCATTTACCTTCATCAACTTAATAATAGAAATGCTCCCGATAATTTCCAGCAGCATCGTCGTTTTCATTCTGGTCATCTTCCTGCTGACCTTCCTCATCCTCACGGCCAAAGACCGATTGTTGCCACAGAAGGATGTGGCCATCGTCATCAACGGCAATGCAGACAGGCCACTCATCGTGAAGCCGGGCAGTACCCTGCTCACCACCCTGTCGTCGCACAACCTGTTCTTGGCCTCTGCTTGCGGCGGTGGCGGCACTTGCGCCATGTGCAAATGCCAAGTGTACAGCGGCGGCGGCGAGGTGCTAGCGACCGAGACCAACCACCTCAATCGCCGCGAAGTAGCGGAAAAACTGCGCCTCGCCTGTCAGGTAAAAGTGAAGGAAGACATGGAAATCCGTGTGCCCGATGCCGTTTTTGGCGTGAAAAAATGGGAGTGCGAGGTCGTCTCAAATGAGAACGTCTCGACCTACATAAAAGAGTTCGTGGTGAAATTGCCGCCCGGCGAAAACCTCAAATTCCGCTCAGGCGACTACATTCAGGTGGATGTTCCGGAGATGACCATCAACTATAAAACTGACCTTTACAACATCCCCGACAAATTCAAGGACGACTACGACAACTACAAAATCTGGGACTTGAAAACAACGGTGCCGGAGCCGATTTTCCGCGCCTACTCGATGGCCAACCACCCGGCGGAAGGCAACATCATCAAACTCAACATCCGCATCGCCACGCCACCCTGGGACCGCGAGAAAAAAGGCTGGAAAGACGTGCCGCCCGGCTACTGCTCCTCCTACGTTTTTTCGCGCAAGCCCGGCGACAAAGTGACCATCAGCGGCCCGTATGGAGAATTCCATATCAAAGACACCGACAAAGAGATGGTGTATATCGGCGGCGGCGCCGGCATGGCACCTTTGCGCTCACACATTTTTCACCTGTTTCACACAGCGAAAACCAAGCGTAAAGTCTCCTTCTGGTATGGTGCGCGCAGCCGGCGCGAGATTTTCTACGAAGACGAATTCCGCGCCATCGAAAAGGATTTTCCAAACTTCCAATTTCACATCGCGCTCTCCGAACCGCTGCCCGACGACAACTGGACGGGCTACACGGGCTTCATCCACAGCGTGGTGCTAAAAGAGTATTTGGACAAACACCCCGAACCCGAAGAAGTCGAATACTACCTCTGCGGCCCGCCGATGATGAACGAAGCCGTGAAAAAAATGCTCGACAACCTCGGCGTGCCCAAAGAAAATATCGCCCTCGATGATTTTGGGATTTGACCTTTTCCTGTCATCCGCCGATAAGCGCCCCCGTTTGCTTTGCAAGGGTGTCCTGCGCTTCTTTTTGTCATGCTGTAAACATCTGCCCACTCTACGTTTTCACGTCGTAGAGCGGACAGATGTTTACAGCATCACAAAGTATGTTTTGTTATTGACACTTCTCGCCTCCTGCGGAAAAGAAAAACCCGCCTACACCACCCTTACCGGCAAGGCGCAAGGCACCACTTTCACCATCACTTACCAAGATTCGCTCGCGCGCGACTTTTCCCAACCCGTTGACAGCCTCTTTCGCCTGATGGACAAAAGCATGTCGCTGTGGGACAGTGCCTCCGTCATCAGCCGAATTAATCGCAACGAGCCGGGGGTGGTGGCCGACGAGCATTTCATCGCCGTTTTTGAAAAAGCAAGAAGCATCTCTGAAACCACCGACGGCATATTCGACGCGACGGTGGGGCCGCTGGTGAAGGCTTGGGGATTCAGCATCAAAAAAGGGTTGCCACCGCCAGATTCGGCGCAAGTGGACAGCCTGCGGCAACTTGTTGGTTTTCAAAAAATACGGCTCGAAAACGGCGTTTTGCAAAAAACCGACCCGCGCATGGAAATTGATTTCAACGCCATCGCGCAAGGCTACACGGTGGACGTGATGGCCGATTTTTTGGAAAAAAACGGCGTGAAAAACTACCTCGTGGAAATTGGGGGAGAAGTACGCGCTGCTGGCGTGAATGAACGCGGCAGTGTCTGGAACATCGGCATTGACAAACCCGTCGAAAATGAAAAAGGCCGGCCCTTGCAAACCACCATCGCGCTGAGCGGAAAATCACTCGCCACCTCCGGCAGCTACCGCAAGTTCGTGGAGCGCGACGGCAAAAAATTCAGCCACGCCATTGACCCCAAAACCGGCTACCCCATCACGCACAATCTCTTGAGCGTGTCGGTCATCGCCGACGATTGCACCACCGCCGATGCGTACGCGACGGCCTTTTTGGTGCTCGGCATGGAAAAAGCAATGGAGCTGGCGCAGCAACTGGATTTGGAGGCTTACTGCATTTACGAGGATGGAACAGGCGCGTTGCAAGTGCAGGCCACGCGGGGGTTTCAGTAGCATGATGCTGGCAGACCGCCTTCATTTTCGCGAAACCTTCCAAATTTTCAAAACTTGCAAAGTTTCTAGTGCGCATACTTTACAAAATTGATTTTCAAAGAATGAATCTCCGAAAAACGTTACTCACCTCGCCAACACTACCTTCCCGCTCCCCACAGGCAAGCCGTTTTTCAGAACATTGAAAAAATAAAGCCCGTTTGCCAACTTGGCCTCGCCCACCCTGACCTGACCGCCCGTGACGCTCGCCTCCAGCACCAGCCTGCCCGTCAGGTCACGAAGCACGAAATCGCTCCCCTCCATGTCAAGGCCTTCGATGAACAGCACCTCCTCAGCGGAAACAGGGTTGGGGTACACCCGCAGCGTGCCGCCGCCGCCGTAGTCGCCGCGCTCGCCCGCCTCGGGCCTCGGCTGCGGCTCCGTGCCCACCGGGCAGGAGAAGGTGTTGAGGTGCGTCTCGACGAAAGCGCCCGAAAAGAGGCGCGCGGCGGCGTGGATGTACTTGACGTCGGCCTGTTGGGGCAGCACATAGCGGAAGGTCTCCGATTGGCCGCTGGCCAAAGTGGGCGCGGCGAAATGGTAGCGGACGGAGTAGAAGGGCGAGAAATTGGGGTTGCGCGCGGTGAAGGTGTGGCCGTTGGAGGTGGTATAGACGATGTCGTTGATGGGCGCGAGGGCTTGCAGCCCCTTGGGGACTTGGAGGTAGGCGTACCGCACCGCGTCGGCGCAGGAGTTGGTCAGGCGGACGTGGTAGGCCCAGTTCTGGGCGTAGTCGCGGTTGACTTCGAGGAGTTCGAATTGGAGGCAGCCGCTGGCCTTGGTGTCGCAGGCATCGCTAGGCGGGGGCGGGGCGGGCGTGATGGTGACGGTGAAGCAGCACGAGCGCGCGTTGGCGCAGGCATCGCCGGCTTGGTAGCAGACCGAGGTGGCGCCGAGGGGGAAGGCGGCGCCGCTGGCCGAGCCACTGGTCCTGACGAGGGTCAGGTCGGGGCAGTTGCAGTCCGACCAAGCGGCAGGCTCGTTGTAGTGAACGGCTGTGGGCACATTGGCCTGCACGGAGATGTCGGCGGGGCAGTCGAGTTGGAGGGCGGCGTTGGGGTCGGGGGCTTAGTGTTCGAGGGTGTAGGTGGCGAGGGTGTCGCAGTCGTCGGTGGCGGATGGGATGAGGAGGGAGACGGTGGCAGGCTGGGCGTAGGTGGAGTCGCCGAGGGTGACGCTTTCGCCGGGGCAGAAGCGGAGGGTGTCGTGGAGGGTTGGTTGTGGGACTAAGCAGATGTCTTCGGCTACAAAGTTTGACTGAAATTGTGGTGACGAAAGATCCGCGGGCTCGAACGGCAGATAATCGCTCTGCTCGAACGGTGCCTCAACTGCTTCCACAGGGAAGTCAACAGGGGGTATGGCGTTTCTGGTCTTTGAGCAACAGCCCGATGTTTCTCCTCTTGGATTGGTTTTTACAAACAGAACCTCACTAGAGGGGTTATTGATCCATCCCGTGGAAACAAACTGTCCCGTCGAGTCTTCAAAAATATGGGAAAAGTATTTGTATTTGTTGGGATTTCCATCGAGAGGCAAGACCCTTTTCCAGGTAAACTCGCCATCAGCGTCAATTTTTATCAACAAGGTTAGATCTACGTCCCCGTTTATCTGTGATTCTTCAAGAGATAAGATAAAGCCGCCGTCAGACACATTACTGAAACGGAAAATGGGCGACAGCCATCCTTGATTGGCCATGTATGTCTTGCTCCAAACCACCTCTCCGTCGGGCCGGGCTTTGAGCGCCCATACAACCCTAGGCATAGTTTGGTCTGCGAAATCGGCCATTCCCATGATCATTAAGTTGCCGTCGTGCGTGGGCCTTAGCCCAAAAGAGCGCAGCTTGTAAAGGGGACTCCTGTACTCAATGACCCTGTCAACATCGCCTGTGCTTGGGTCAAGGCGGACAAAAACGGCATGATCGCCATTGGTCCCCGTTGCGTACAGGGCCGTATCCGTGGCATGATAGATGCCGTAGTATTTGGTAGCGGCGCTGTTGGATTGATCGCCTATTGTCAGAAGTCGGCTCCAAAGGGTCTCCCCATTGTTATCTACTTTAGTTATGAAAGAACCAAGTTTTGCTGTGGTACCCTGCCCTAATTCCCCTGAGAGCAGGTAGCCGTCGGTTACGGGAATGATAGGGGCGCTGGGAACTTCGGAGGTATGGGGCGCGCCCATTCTTTTTTGCCACAGCAGGTTGCCGTCTTCGTCTGTTTTGACCAACCATACATCACGAAGGTTCCCCAAATTTCCTGTCCCCCCATAAGCAAGAAATCCGCCGTCGTTGGCCGCTGTCAAATAGCGAAACAAATCAAAAGCGGGTCCGCCGTAAAATTTGTGCCAGAGTATATCGCCCTGCCAGTTGGTACGAATAAGAAACCCATCAGACCCCATCGAGTTTCTTGTCCAGCCAGCAATTAAATGGCCGTTAATTGTTTGAATGCAATCTAAGCCTTGGTCTTGATAAATATCTCGATAGATTTTCTGAAAGGTTGGATTCTGAGCGAAAATTCCGTTGTATACAACGAAGTGAAAAGCAATCAGAAAACTGCGAAGTCCAAACTGTGTCATGACGGGTTGTTTTAATTTTAGATGATGAAAAGGGGGAGGCTTAGCAATGAGATTTGCATCAATAATTACTCCATGAGGGGTGATTTGTCTATTATTTTGCCAAAAAAAGTAGGGCTACAAACTCGCTTTTGGCATTTTTTCGAAAAGGCGGGACGAGCCTATTCTATGACGAGCCCGTCCCGCAAAATTCGCTTGTCAGGGCGTTATAGAACAATCAGGGTTGAGGGTGCATTGAGTGATGACAACGCCCGGGATGGTCGAGTGAGGGATAGGTTCATCAATAAACCCAGACGCATCTGCATAATCACAGGGGTAAAGATGGACACCATACCCATCGTCGCCCCAAAAATCGGCTATCCAGAATGGATCGTCAGCACCAGTGCCAATAGGGAGCCATGATGCGCTCCGCACACAGTACTCGAATTCGACATCATACCAATAATCAGTAAGCGGCGGATAATTGTACCAAGAGATATTAAGCCCACCCACACCCGAATAAGTGCCAAACGAAGTTAGCGCCGTGCGGGCAAGCGTTTGTTTATGCATCTTGATAAGGCGGAACTTTACGTCAACGCGGACACGGTCCTCATCGCAATCGGGGAAGTCGCCTTCATCAATCTCAAAGAATCGGATGGCCTCGTACAGGGTACAGCTCTCCTCTTCTTCTCGGTTTTTGGCAGAAATGGCCTCAGCCGGATTTCTGAATTCCAGGTGTAAGATGCCTCCTTCACCTTTTGTCATACTAACCAAGTGACTCAGGTCAGCGCCTTTGCCAATTGGCGTTTGAGGGTCTTTCGCGCATGAAAAGAATGTCACGAGCACAAAAAGGGGAAGAATCGGTGATAATGGAATGTTTTTCATGTGTGGTGTGAAAAATTTGTTGATGATGCCGGGCTTTTCGTACCCTGCTTCACGCCCTACTTCTTTTTTGGGTGGGTTCGGGTGCTGACCACCGCGCGAGCGTTGGCGCGGCAAGCGATTTGCCGCCAAGCGTCGCACGGTGCAAAATTGCCCGCCCCCGATTGTTAAAGTCCACGTCAGATTTGACGGGTTGCCCGTCAATTTTGACATATTTGCACGTCAAATCTGACAGGCGCCTTCATCTCATCCCGACATTGCCTATAGTTATGCCAGATTATGCAAACCAGCGGCTCACCTCGCCACCACCACTTTCCCGCTCCCCACAGGCAAGCCGTTTTTCAGAACATTGAAAAAATAAAGCCCGTTTGCCAACTTGGACTCGCCCACCCTGACCTGACCGCCCGTGACGCTCGCCTCCAGCACCAGCCTGCCCGTCAGGTCACGAAGCACGAAATCGCTCCCCTCCATGTCAAGGCCTTCGATGAACAGCACCTCCTCAGCGGAAACAGGGTTGGGGTACACCCGCAGCGTGCCGCCGCCGCCGTAGTCGCCGCGCTCGCCCGCCTCGGGCCTCGGCTGCGGCTCCGTGCCCACCGGGCAGGAGAAGGTGTTGAGGTGCGTCTCGACGAAAGCGCCCGAAAAGAGGCGCGCGGCGGCGTGGATGTACTTGACGTCGGCCTGTTGGGGCAGCACATAGCGGAAGGTTTCCGATTGGCCGTTGGCCAATGTGGGGGCGGCAAAATGGTAGCGGACGGAGTAGAAGGGCGAGAAGTTGGGGTTGCGCGCGGTGAAGGTGTGGCCGTTGGAGGTGGTATAGACGATGTCGTTGATGGGCGCGAGGGCTTGCAGTCCCTTGGGGACTTGGAGGTAGGCATATCGCACCGCGTCGGCGCAGGAGTTGGTCAGGCGGACGTGGTAGGCCCAGTTTTGGGCGTAGTCGCGGTTGACTTCGAGGAGTTCGAATTGGAGGCAGCCGCTGGTCTTGGTGTCGCAGGCGTCGCTGGGCGGGGGCGGGGCGGGCGTGATGGTGACGGTGAAACAGCAGTTTTTCGACAGTCCGCAGGCATCGTCAGCTTGGTAGCAGACAGTAGTGGCACCCACCGGAAACAACTCGCCGCTGGCCGGGCCGCTGGCCCTGACGAGGGTCAGGTCGGGGCAGTTGCAGTCCGACCAAGCGGCAGGCTCGTTGTAGTGGACGGCTGTGGGCACATTGGCCTGCACGGAGATGTCGGCGGGGCAGTCGAGTTGGAGGGCAGCGTTGGGGTCGGGGGCTTCGTGTTCGAGGATGTAGGTGGCGAGGGTGTCGCAGTCGTCGGTGGCGGATGGGATGAGGAGGGAGACGGTGGCGGGCTGGGCGTAGGTGGAGTCGCCGAGGGTGACGCTTTCGCCGGGGCAGAAGCGGAGGGTGTCGTGGAGGGTGGGCTGCGGGACTAAGCAAATGTCTTCGGCGAGAAAGTCCATCTGAAATTGCGGAGCCAGGTCAACCTGAACGAAGGGCAGATAGTCGGTCTGCTCGAATGGAACCTCAACCGCTTCCACAGGGAAATCAACAGGCGGAATGCTGCTCCTAGTCTTCGAGCAACAGCCATGTATATTCCCATCTGAATTAGACCTTATGAAGGTCACATCGTCATTACTAGTACTCATTAAATTCCTTGTCCAGCCGATGGAGGCGAATCCTCCGTCAGACGTTTCAAAAACGTAGTTCAAATCTTTGGGTGTGACAGGATTTCCCTCAACAGGATAAGCCCTTTTCCAAAGCACTTCGCCTGCTTCATCGAATTTCATCAGCATGATTCGGTCTGGTTGTGAGAGACCTTGTTGCTCCTGAATCGTTAAGATAAAGCCACCATCAGATACATTATTGAAACGGAAAAACGGCGATAACCATGCTTTGTTAGACATATATGCCTTGCTCCAAATGACTTCGCCATCTGGCCGGATTTTAAGCGCCCAGATAGATTTAGGTATTGTTTGGTCTACGGACTCGGCTATTCCCATGAGGATTAGGTTGCCATCAAGCGTAGGCCTAAGGCCGGATGAGGACAGATTGTAAAAGGGATTCCTATACTCGATAGCCCGCGTCACATTGCCCGTGATAGGGTCAAGACAAACAAAAACAGTATTATTGCCGTTGGTGCCCGTCGCGTACAGGGCCGTGTCGGCAGCATGGTGGACACCATAGCGTTTTGTGGCGCTGCTATCGGGTTGGTCGCCTATCTTTAGAAGTCTGCTCCACTGAGTCTCGCCATTGTTGTTCACCCTAGTCATGAATGAGCCAAATCTGAGGGTCGTTCCTTGCCCCACCTCTCCAGAAAGCAGGTAGCCATCAGATAAAGGGATAACAGGGGCACTGGGCGATTCGAAGGTCAGAGGCGCACCTATGCTTTTCTGCCACTGTAGGTTGCCGTCTTCGTCTGTTTTAACCAACCAAGCATCATATAGACTTCCAAAGTTGCCCGTCCTGCCATAAGCGATAAACCCACCATCATTGGCTGTTGACAAGTAGCGAAACAACTCAAAAGCAGGGCCGCCGTAAAATTTGTGCCAGAGTATCTCTCCTTGCCAATCGGTGCGGATAAGAAACCCATCGGAACCCATCGAATTCCTTGACCACCCGGCGAGCAAATAACCGTTGCTTGTTTCGAGGCAGGACAAGCCTTCATGACGAAGAGCGATAGCGGGAATGTTAGCCCAATATCGCTTCTGAAAAGTCTGGGGCTGGCCGAATAAGCCGCTAAACGAAAGACAAAAACCAGCGAGCAAAAGATTGCGATGTAAAAACTGTATCATTACGGATGGTGTTGATTTGGTTGACAAAAATATTGGGTCGCTCAGTCAACAGGCAAGGAGGATACAAAAAACGTTCCTTATGTGCCGCTTTGTCTGCCCGCTTGCAAGAGCAACAATAAGGACAAGCAACAATTTTTACTTTGGTGCAACAAAGCGAGACGAATCCGCTGTGGCAAATCCGTCCCGCAAGTTTCGTCCGTCAAGGCGTTATGGAGCAATCAGCATTAAGGGTGCATTGGGTGACAACCTCACCGGGGCCTGAGATAGTAGGCGGAGCGACAGGCCCCTCCATAGAGCCTCCGACATCAGAATAATCGCAGGGGTAAAGATGGGTTCCAGCACCATCGTCGCCCCAAAAATCGGCTATCCAGAATTTTTCGTTAGGGTCCTCATTGGGTTCAACCCATAGGGGGTTACGCACGCAGTATTCAAATTCGACAGCATACCAATAATCAGTAAGCGGCGGATAATTGTACCAAGAGATATTAAGCCCTCCCACACCCGAATATGTGCCGAACGAAGTTAGCGCCGTGCGGGCAAGCGTTTGTTTATGCATCTTGATAAGGCGGAACTTTACGTCAACGCGGACACGGTCCTCATCGCAGTTAGGACCTTCCTCATCAATTTCAAAGAAACGAATAGCCTCATAGAGTGTGCACTCTTCTTCATCCCGGCTTCCCACCGCACCCATCTCGGCTTTGAATTTCAGGTACAGGATTCCATCCGCGTCTTGGGTCGCGCTGATGACACCGCCTTGCGGGTCGGTCTTGTCATCGGACATCTGTGCCTCCTTCGTGCAGGCAAAAAACATCGCCAACGCGAAAAACAGCAAAATCGGTAATCGGACTAACTTTTTCATCGGTAAAACTTGTTTTCAGAATGCCTACCCTGTCGTGCTCGGCTTCACGCCCTACTTCTTTTTTGGGTGGGTTCGGGTGCTGACCACCGCGCGAGCGTTGGCGCGGCAAGCGATTTGCCGCCAAGCGTCGCACGGTGCAAAATTGCCCGCCCCCGATTGTTAAAGTCCACGTCAGATTTGACGGGTTGCCCGTCAATTTTGACATATTTGCACGTCAAATCTGACGTGCGCCTTCATCTCATCCCGACATTGCCTATAGTTATGCCAGATTATGCAAACCAGCGGCTCACCTCGCCACCACCACTTTCCCGCTCCCCACAGGCAAGCCGTTTTTCAGAACATTGAAAAAATAAAGCCCGTTTGCCAACTTGGCCTCGCTCACCCTGACCTGACCGCTTTTGACGCTCGCCTCCAGCACCAGCCTGCCCGTCAGGTCACGAAGCACGAAATCGCTCCCCTCCATGTCAAGGCCTTCGATGAACAGGACTTCATCTGAGGAAACAGGGTTGGGGTAGGCCCTCAGCATGCCGCTGCCGCCGTAGCCGCCGCGCTCACCCGCCTCTGGCCTCGGCTGCGGCTCCGTGCCCACCGGGCAGGAGAAGGTGTTGAGGTGCGTCTCGACGAAGGCGCCCGAAAAGAGGCGCGCGGCGGCGTGGATGTACTTGACGTCGGCCTGTTGGGGCAGCACATAGCGGAAGGTTTCCGATTGGCCGTTGGCCAATGTGGGGGCGGCAAAATGGTAGCGGACGGAGTAGAAGGGCGAGAAGTTGGGGTTGCGCGCGGTGAAGGTGTGGCCGTTGGAGGTGGTATAGACGATGTCGTTGATGGGCGCGAGGGCTTGCAGTCCCTTGGGGACTTGGAGGTAGGCATATCGCACCGCGTCGGCGCAGGAGTTGGTCAGGCGGACGTGGTAGGCCCAGTTTTGGGCGTAGTCGCGGTTGACTTCGAGGAGTTCGAATTGGAGGCAGCCGCTGGTCTTGGTGTCGCAGGCGTCGCTGGGCGGGGGCGGGGCGGGCGTGATGGTGACGGTGAAACAGCAGTTTTTCGACAGTCCGCAGGCATCGTCAGCTTGGTAGCAGACAGTAGTGGCACCCACCGGAAACAACTCGCCGCTGGCCGGGCCGCTGGCCCTGACGAGGGTCAGGTCGGGGCAGTTGCAGTCCGACCAAGCGGCAGGCTCGTTGTAGTGGACGGCTGTGGGCACATTGGCCTGCACGGAGATGTCGGCGGGGCAGTCGAGTTGGAGGGCAGCGTTGGGGTCGGGGGCTTCGTGTTCGAGGGTGTAGGTGGCGAGGGTGTCGCAGTCGTCGGTGGCGGAGGGGATTAGGAGGGAGACGGTGGCGGGCTGGGCGTAGGTGGAGTCGCCGAGGGTGACGCTTTCGCCGGGGCAGAAGCGGAGGGTGTCGTGGAGGGTGGGGCGAGAAGAGACGGTGCAGATGCTGGTGTCAGAGTAGGACACCGAAAAGGTAGGCGTTAGGTTTATTGGCTGGAAGGTCAAGTAATCTTCTTGATGGTAGGATGCGGGTACGGCCTCTATGGGAAAATCAACGGGCGGCAGGAAGTCGCGTTTCTCGGAGCAGCAGCCCGCTACTTCGCCGTCGGCATCGGTTTTCATCAGGAAAAAATCATCATCGCTACTCGGAAAGGTAAAGTTTCCAAGTGCAGCAATACCTCCATCAGATGTTTCAAAACAGCGCAAAACCCAGTTAGGCGTTGATGAGATACTTGTATAGGATTTTTTCCAAAGCACTTCGCCATCACGGTCAAGTTTCATCAACATTCTGTAGTCTGTTCCTCCCGATTGTTTTACTTCGGAAGGGCATATAATAAACCCTCCATCCGAAGCTGTGCTGAAATACGAGGTAATAAAAAGGTTAGACCAATTGAAGTTAGGTGGATATGCTTTTGCCCAGATTATCTTCCCATCGGGACGGACTTTCAATAACCACAATAAACGGGAGGTGTTAGGGTCATTAGGAGTGGCCAAGCCGTTAAGCACAAAATTTCCATCAATTGTGGGCTGTAAGGCAGTGCAGTCCATCCTGTAATCAGGATGACTGTATTCAGTGGTGCGAATTATGTCTCCAGAAAAGGGGTCTAGGGTGACAAACCCCGCGCTTTTCCCTGCTGAACTGACAGCAAACAGCATGGTGTCTGTCGCGTATTGAACAACCAGTTTTTGGAGAACAATGTTATTGCCCAGCGCTGTATCGGTAGCGTAAAACTGGCTCCAAGACGTTTCTCCATTGTTGTCCACTCGGGTCACAAAAGCCCCCCGAATACCTAATGGTGGCTGATTAACAGTGCCCGAAACAACGTGCCCGTCAGGGACCTGCACCATAGGTACGCTCGGATTCTCCAAAGATATTGTGTCCCCCATAGTCCTTTGCCAAATCAACTCGCCCATGCTGTCCACTTTGACCAACCAGACACCCGCATCGAGCGATGATGTGCCGCCGCTCATGCCGTAGGCTACGAATCCACCGTCATTGGCCACTATCGCAGATGTGAACCAATCGGGCCTTGTATCTCCATAATTTTTGCTCCAAATGAGTTTGCCGTGCTTATCCGTTTTAATGAGCAGCCCATCAGTCCCTCCGGCTAAAGGACGCCCTCGGCCTGCCAGCAAAAAACCGTCAGTTGTTTCGAGTCCCCACAGGCAGTCGTCGCGAAACTCCCCGACGTAGGCTTTTTGAAAGGTGGGAATTTGGCCGAATAATGATGTGAAGAGCAGACAGAAAGCAACAGAAATAAAGCCGCGAGATGAAAAATGTGACATGGGAAAATGTAATTTTGATAGAGGGAAAAAATGGCGGGGAGAATTTTGATTTCAACAAGAATTATTCCGAGAAAGGGCTTTTGTCTTTCGATTTACGAAATCAAGCGCCGAGTACTAGGGATGGTCACCATAAAAGCAGTAACCATCCCATTGATTTTGCAATCATTAGAATACTAGTGCGTCAATATTCAAAAATAACAGGGGTCTTCGAACGGGACAGGAGATATCGTACAGTTCTCGTTTAATGAGCAACGAACAATTACCTGAAAGGCACTACTCAAAATTGGGCCGGGAATAAAGTCTGCGGCACGACGGTTGTTGCAGTCCCACGGGTTCACTTGAACCAAATAGTCATCCCCCCAAAAGTCGGTGATAGTGAAATCAGGTTCGGTACCCAGGCCGCTTACTGGGCCACATTTGTCAAACTCGGTGGCATACCAGTAGTCCGAGAGCGGCGATTGGTCGAACCAACTGATATTCAGTCCACCCACATTGGTCGCGGTTATATAACTGGTCAAGGCAGTTCGAGCGTTGGTATTCTTGTTGATTTTGATAAGGCGAAATCTTACCGTGTCAACCTTTACACGGTCATCACTACTGTCGGGGGCAAATCCGGTGAATTCTGTAAACCTTATCGCTTCATACATCGTGCATCCGTCGCGGTCTTTGGCGGCGGCGCCTTGAGAAGGCTCGGTGGAAACCGTCAGGTGCAAAATGCCCTCCTTGTCTTTGACCATGCTGATTGCATGGCCCAAGTCGGCATCTCTGGCAATTGGCGTTTGAGGGTCTTTCGCGCATGAAAAGAGGGACACAAGCACGAAAAGGGCAAGAATCGGTGATAATGGAATGTTTTTCATGTGTGGTGTGAAAAATTTGTTGATGATGCCGGGCTTTTCGTACCCTGCTTCACGCCCTACTTCTTTTTTGGGTGGGTTCGGGTGCTGACCACCGCGCGAGCGTTGGCGCGGCAAGCGATTTGCCGCCAAGCGTTGCACGGTGCAAAATTGCCCGCCCCCTATTGTTAAAGTCCACGTCAGATTTGACGGGTTGCCCGTCAATTTTGGCATATTTGCACGTCAAATCTGACGTGCGCCTTCATCTCATCCCGACACCGCCTGTTGTCATGCCAAATTATGCAAACATTCTTCGCGCCGTGCGCAAGCACCACCACTTCACACAGGAAAAAGCCGTCGAAATTTTCCCTTTCTCTCTTTCAACACTGCAAAGAATCGAAGCGGGCAAACGCGACCTGACACATTCTGAGTTGGAACTCATCGCCCAATTCTGCGGGAAAAGTGTGCCTGAACTACTCCAAATCGGCGAGGGGCCAATCGAGGAAAGCGAGGTGCCTGGACCCGCCCCCACAGAAAAAGAAGAACGGTGGGAAAAAATCATTGCCGCGCAAAACGAGCAAATCTCCTCCCTGCTCGAAGAAATCAAAAACCTTTATAGCGTACTGAAAAGACTGATAAGCGGGGGGGGGGCGAAATGTGAAAGTTCGAGCAAGAAGGACTCCCCGCAAGAGGCGTTCGGCCTCACGATGAGGCGGCCGCCTCATCCTTCCCGCATGCCTCCCCAGCCTTGCGGCCACACATCCCGCACACCGCACCTTCTTTTTGAAGCATGGGGTTGTTGGTGGCGCATGTCCCCCTGAACTCGCCTTTTGTCACGAATAAGATACGCACACTAAACAAGGCAAAAGCAACAAGCACAAGGGCAATGGAGAGGAGCAAAACAGGCAGCATAAGATTCAAATTTCGGACAAAGTTACGACCGAATGTTCAAAGCCAGCCGGAAGCAGAAATTTCCATTGAAAATTTGGCTCGTCGCCTCGTTCGCCATACCTTAGCGAGCAGGAAGCCCTTCCCGCCAAATGGCCTTTTCACCTTTTCAAGTTTTTCTAAAATCCACCACCACTACTTATGATTTCAGTACAGAAACTGCTCGAAGGAAAACGATTGAACATGACTTTCTCCGTCACGCCCAACCACATGGTCATTGACGCGCTCGAGCTGATGGCCGAAAAAAACATCGGCGCGGTGCTCGTGATGGAAGGCGACCGTCTGGCAGGTATTTTCTCCGAGCGCGACTATGCTCGCAAAGGCATCGTGCAGGGGCGCAAAGCGAAAAGCACCCCCGTAGCGGAAGTGATGACGGCCAACGTGTTCACGGTGTCGCCCACTATGGATATTGAAGATTGCATGCAGCTCTTTTCGGATAAAAAAATCCGGCACCTGCCCGTCATGGAAAATGGCAGAGTTGTTGGTATGCTTAGCATTGGTGATATTGTGTCGGCTATTATTCGGGAACAAAAAGACCACATCACGTTCTTGGAGCAATACATCTCCGGCACCTAACCTGCTCTCCCCCCGACATTGCTCCGATAGGCCTGTATCCACTCATCTTCGAACACCTGTTTCTCGAACCGTCCATCACTCATGGCCTTATTGATTGTCGCGGTGTTTATCACCGGATATGCACTGATTGCGCTCGAACATCCCCTAAAAATTGACAAAGCCGCCTCTGCCCTGCTCACGGGAGTACTTTGCTGGTTGTTGCTACTTTATGGCATCGAGGCGATGCCGGGTTTCCCCGGCATTGACCGGGCGGTCTATCCCAACAACCACGCCTTTATCGAACACAGCCTGTTTGAGCATTTGGGCGAAATCGCCGGGATTCTCTTTTTTCTGCTCGGTGCCATGACCATCGTGGAACTGGTGGACGTGCACGATGGCTTTCGCGCCATCACCGACCGCATCGCCACAACGGATAGGGTCAAACTCATTTGGATAATTTCGTGGGTTTCCTTCTTCCTTTCGGCAGGGCTGGACAACCTGACCACCTCCATCGTGATGTGTGCCTTGATTCGCCGCATCATCAAGGACAAGGAAAATATGTGGCTGATTGGCGGCTTCGTCATCATCGGCGCCAACGCGGGTGGCGCATGGTCGCCCATCGGCGACGTCACCACCATCATGCTTTGGATTGGTGGGCAAGTCACCACGCTAAACATCATTCGGGAGATATTCCTGCCTTCCTCGGTTAGCCTGCTGGTACCGTTGTTCGTCGCCTCCTATTTCCTGAAAGGAAAAGTGGAGCCGCCCGATGTCGCAGAAATACCGAACGGCAACGGGCATGGCAACGGCAACGGACACACCACCACCCCCTTCGAGCGCAACCTGATGTTTGTGATGGGGGGCATGGCGCTGCTGTCAGTGCCCGTGTTCAAGACGATTACTGGCTTCCCGCCCTACATGGGCATCCTGCTCGCGCTGGGCGTGATGTGGTACATCACCGAGCTGCTCCATTGGCGCAAGGAACCCGATTTTCGCCGCGAATTCTCGGTGGCCGCCATGCTGCACCGCATTGACACCCCGAGCATCCTGTTCTTTCTCGGTATCCTGCTCGCGGTCGGCTCGCTCGATGCTTCCGGCCACCTGCATCTTTTGGCAGAGGAATTAGACAAAACTTTTGGGAACATCTATGTCATCAACACACTCATCGGGATGTTGTCGGCCATCGTGGACAACGTGCCGTTGGTAGCCGCCTGTATGGGCATGTACGAATTGTCGGAGTTCCCTCCCGACCATGATTTCTGGGAATTGCTGGCCTACTGTGCCGGCACGGGAGGCAGCATTCTCATCATCGGCTCGGCAGCAGGCGTGGCGGCGATGGGCGTTCTGAAGATTGACTTCTTGTGGTATTTGAGGCGTATCTCGCCGTATGCGTTGGTGGGCTATTTGAGTGGGGTACTAACTTACTACATTGAGAACGAAGTCTTTCGGATAGCGGCGCAATAAGGCTTATGAGCCGCGCATGGCATTTCGCCCCCTCGCCTCTGGCCGGGGGGGCGAAATGCAACGCGGTGTGCGAGAGCGCAAAACCCACGCACGGCAGAATCCGTCGGATGGTTTTGACACATCCGACAAAGTTCTTTTCATTGAAAAACCCGCACATAATCCACAATCATGCTCTGCGGAAAAGCAGTGGATGCGTCGGGCGCTCCCGGCAAGTTGCCGCCAACCGCCACGTTGAAAATAAAGAAAAAGGTCTTGTTGAACGGATAAGCCGCGCCATTCAAACTGGCTGGCGTGATGGTGTGATAGACCTCGTTGTCCACCAAAAATTCGATTTTGTCTGCTTCCCAGTTCAAGGAAAACACATGAAACTCATCGTGGAAGTTGGCGTTCCCTGAAAGGTATTTCGACTGCGTGATGTACTGGTGTTGGCTAAAATTCGCGCCAAAGTGCACCGTGCCCAACACCCGATTAGGCAGGTCGCCAGTCAGTTCCATGATGTCAATTTCGCCACAGGCAGGCCACGACACCGCGTCAATGTTGGTGCCGAGCATCCAAAGCGCCGGCCACAAGCCTTTGCCTTTTGGCAGCGCCGCCCGAATGTCAATCCGACCGAATTTGAACGCCTTTTTGCCCTTCGTAATCATTCGAGCGGAGGTGTAGTCGCTCGAGCCGAATTTTTGCTTCTTGGCGGTGATGACCAAGTGCCCGTTGAAAATCGTGGCGTTGTCTTCGCGGTAATACTGCAGCTCGTTGTTGCCCCAGCCATTGTTGCCCGTGCCTGTCTCAAAAGTCCAGAAATCAGGGTTCACGGCCGTGCCATCGAACTCGTCCGCCCACACCAAAGTGTACCCTGGGTAACTCGTCGGCGAGGTGTAGCCGCTCGTCGGGATGACCAAGCCACTCGTGTTGTCGTCGTCGTCGTCGATGAAAATCCTTGCCACGTCGTTTGCCAAGCGCACATTGATGGGATTGAAAAACTTGATTTCAAAAAACTCCTTGGGTTCTTTCACTTCGTCGCCCACGATTTTGAACTCAATGGCCTTTCGCGTCTCGCCCGGTGCGAAAACGAGTTGTCCCGTCGTCAGAATTTCAAAATCTTCGGGAGAAGTCGCCGTCCCGTCCACGCCTGCGAACTTGACCACGGCGTTGGTTCGGTGCGTCCCGGAGAGCGTTATTTCCAGCGAAAAAATCTGGTCGGCATCACTTTCCTCAACGGTCATGTCAGTCACCGAAATCGTTGGCAAATCGCGCTCGGCAGGAGAGCCGTCATCATCTTTTAGGCAGCTCGAAAAGGCGAGCACCATCATTAGAAACGTGAAAATGAGTGACTTGCAAAAAAACCGAATTGTCATTTTTTAGAAATTTGAGCCGTTGCCGGCGGTTCAATTTGATATACCCTCACATAGTCCACCAACATTTTTTGCGGAAAAATGGACTCGTCCACGCCCATTTTTCCGCCCCAATGGCCGCCCACCGCCACATTCAGAATGAGGTGGAAAGCACGGTCGAAAGGCCAAGCATCCGTGCCTTCTCGGAGGTTGCGGAAGGTATGGTATTTGAGGCCGTCGAAATAAAAATCAATTTTGTCGGCATCCCATTCGATGGCATATTGATGGAAATCGTCAGAGAGCGAATTAGAGTATAATCCCCCTGTTTTTTGCGTGTTTTTCATGCCGTTGAAGCGGTCAGTGTGCACCGTGCCGAAGACGCTGTCGGGCATATACCCCACAAATTCCATGATGTCAATCTCGCCACTTCGGGGCCAGCCGCCATAGGCCCAGTCCGTCGGCAACATCCAAATGGCCGGCCAGATGCCCTTGCCTTTCGGCAATTTTGCCCGCGCCTCGATGCGTCCGTACACCCAATCGCCCTTTTGCTTCGTGACCATGCGGGCGGAAGTGAAATCGCGGCTGCCCATTTTCTCGCGCCGTGCCTCTATGACCAAACACCCGTTTTCGACCCGCGCGTTTTCCTGTCGGTTGGCGGTGTAAAACTCGAGTTCGTTGTTGCCCCAGCCACAGAGGTTAGGGCAGCCGTCGCCCACGTCGTAGCTCCACTTCGAGGAATCAGGCAAGCCCGTGTAGTTGAACTCGTCTGACCACACAAGGCGTTTTTTGCCGCTATCGGCCGCCGTGTTTTTTCCCGAAAAACACCCCGTCGGCAACAAGGCCAGTCCCAAAAGTGCGTAAAACGCGCACAAAAAAACTACTCTCATAAAGTTCAGGTGCAAAATTTATTGAGGAACAAATCGAAGTTCAAACCACCCTTGTGCCAACGGGGTGCCATTTTGCGCCCGTTGTCGCCCGCGCACAATCAGCTCGGTGGCGGTCAGCTTGACCACGTCCAGCACGTTGTCGCAATCCCAAACACCCATGAACTGGTCGTCGGGCAGCACGATTTGGTCGCGCCCGAGAATGCCCGTTCCTTCCAGAAAAACGAACTCGCTCACGCCGGGGTCGTATGCCTGTGGCGTGTACCCGTTCCATGGATTGACCGATGCGCCATTGTTGCGGTTTTGGAACACCAAATTTTCAAAAACAAAACAAAAACCGTCGTCGTACTGCTCGTTTTGAAGACCGTTGGCTGGCGAAGTGTACCAAGAGAAGTCGTCGTAAGTGGGGCCGACTTTCACCGCCCCCGCGTCGCGCGAGAAAGTCCAGCATTTTCCCAACGGATTGCAATCGCCCGTCAGCATCGCCATTTTAGGCGTGCACGTAACGGGCGCATCGGTCAAAATGACTACTTTTTTGGATGCCGACGGTGAGCCGCTGCCATCCTTTTTCGACACGAAGAGCGTGATGACGTACTCGCCTTTTTTGGCAAACAGCACGGTATCCACCGCCCGCGCCGATGTTTTGGGCGAACCGCCGGGAAAGTCCCAGAGCCGCTGAAAATTCCCCTCGGAAAGGTCTTTCACCACTACCCGATTGGAATCGCCGGCGAGCATCTCGACGCTGAAATCGGGTGCGGCGGGCGCAGGAGGCAATTGAAATTCGTCGTCGCGGTCGGGTGCGCAACTGAGCACCGCAAGCACGAGCACAACTATCGGAAAGAGTGTTTTTTTCATCATTTTTAAAAAGTGAAGTATAAACTTGGGTGGAGGGTAGAAGGTGAAGGGCTGATTTCATTTCCAGCCAATTTTCCGGGGTGCTGCCCCTGCCTAAGTAGTTGCGTTCAGCCCCAAAACACCGCGCAACCCTCTACCTTCTGCCCCCTCTACCTAAGTTTTTACAGGTTGAAATCAATATCCGGGGTTCTGGGTCAACGCTCCGCCTGTCGCCAAAATCTGCGACTGCGGAATGGGGAAAAGTTCGTGTGTGCCGGCCCTGAAACCAAGACCGCCGAGCACCTGCGCGGCCCGTCCGGTGCGCACGAGGTCGAAGAAACGATGCGCTTCCAAGCCCAGTTCGATGCGCCGCTCGCGGTAAATGGCATTGAGCAAATCCGCCCCCGAAGCCCCGATGGATGGGATGCCGACCCGCGCCCGCACTTGATTGAGCGAGGCGCGCGCGGCTGGCTCATCGCCCGTTTGGAAAGCGGCTTCGGCGTGCATCAGCAACACGTCGGCGTATCGAATGACGCGGTCGTTGGAGCCTCCGTTCGGGTTGGGGTCGCCAAAAGGCGCGTCCTCGCTTTTGTTGCTGAAGTATTTTTTCGGGTAGTAGATATGCGGCATATCGCCTGTGGCGGCGAGCGTGAAAATGCCCCGGTCGCCCATCGGTTCGCCGACGCGAAACACGGTGGATTTCAGTCGCGGGTCTTCAAAGCCTTCCTTAAAAAACTCGTCCACAAAATCCTGGGTCGGGATGTTGAAGCCAAAGCCCGCAAATTGGCCGCGTGCCCGCTGGAAGACGTTGGTGAAAGTGCCCTCGTTCGCGTTGTTTTTGCCCCAGTTGCCGCCCGAAGCGTTCATGTATTGGATTTCAAAGACCGATTCGACGTTGTTTTCACCGTCGAGCGTGAAAATGTCGGCATAGTTCTGCGTGAGTTGGTACTCGTTCGAGGCGATGATTTCGGCGGTGATGGTTTTGGCCTCCGCCCATTTTTTGCGCCAGAGATAGGTTTTTGCCAGCAATGCCTGTGCCGCGCCCTTTGTGATGCGCCCCAAATCCGCCGCCGGGTATTCGCTGCGCCTCCACAGGTCTGCGCTGGCCTCGGTCAGGTCCTTTTCAATCAAATTCCAGATGTCGTCTGCCGATGCGCGAGGCATATTGTACTCCGACGGTGCCAGCACATGGTCAACCAGCGGCACCCCGCCAAACATGACGACGAGGTTGTAGAAATTCCAGGCTCGTATGAACTTGGCCTCCCCCAGAATCCGCGCTTTCAACTTCCTGTCCATCTCGATGGCGGGCACTTTTTCCAACACTACGTTGGCGCGATAGATGCCCTCGAAATTCGCGCCCCACTCGGACTCAAGCAAGTCGGTATTGGTGGGGCCTTTAAACGTTTCGAGCTGCAGCAGCGCGTTCACGTCGTTGTCGCCGGAGCCGCCTTTGATGGCATCGTCGGACATGATGTCGCCCCAAAACCAACGAAAATGACCAGCGGGCGACAGCTCGAATTGCATAGTCGCGTAGGCGGCATTGACCGCTGCAATGGCATCGGCTTCGGTGCGGTAGAAATTTTCTTCCGTCACCCCGACGATGGGTTTTTTCTCCAAAAACTCCTTTTGACAAGCCGTGAAAGCAAGGGCAAGCAGCAAGAGCGTGGCTATTTTTTTCATTGTAAAATCTTTTTCGTCCAACGATTTATCAGCTATTCTCGGTTTGTAAGAGGTGTCGTCTTTTGAGGAACGAAAAGGGTGGCATCTCGGCCTGTTTTTGAGGTGTCGCCCCTCCATTCTTCCGGGATGACACCTCAGAACCCCACAAAGCGAGAATCGCTGACGATTTATACCTTGATTCGCTAGGATTTGTCAGTTCACCATGCTCGCTCTCCGTGATTTTGAGCAGGTTGCGTTTTTGGCCATGCCCAAAATCTGGCGGCGCGAAGCATAATCTAAAAAGTCAAACTCACCCCTCCCAAAACCGTCCGGGCTTGGGGGTAAAAGCCCCGGTCAATGCCGAGTTCCAAGCTTCCTCCGACGGCTCCTATTTCGGGGTCAAGGCCGGAGTACTTCGTGAAAGTCAGGAGGTTTTGGCCCGTGAAGTAAATTTTCATTTTTTCCAAGCGCACTTTTTTCAGCCAGTTTCTAGGCAGGTTGTAGCCTATTTGAAGCGTTTTCAAGCGGAGATACGAGCCATCCTCGACGAATCGGTCGCTCACGCGGGCGTTTTGGTTGGGGTCGTTCAGGCTGACACGCGGCTCTGTGTTCGAGGTGCCCTCGCCCGTCCAGCGGTTGAGCGCGGATGCCGGGCGATTGACATAACTGAAATCGAAACGGGTGGTGTTCACAAAAATGTCGTTGCCTTGTGTGCCTTGAAAAAACAGGTTGACTTCAAATCCGCGCCACTCGAAGTCAGCGGTGAGGCCGTACGCAAAACGCGGCGTGGGATTGCCGATGTAGGTGCGGTCGTTTTCATCAATCACGCCATTGCCGTCCAAATCCTTGAAGCGAATGTCGCCGGGTACGGTCTCGTTGCTCTGGAAAGCGGCGGCTTCGATTTCTTGTTGATTTTGAAAAATGCCGTCGGTGACGTAGCCAAAAAACGAAGCGAGCGGGTGCCCCACGTCGGTTTTTGAGGCGTTGGCGTTGGCGAATTGGACGTAGCCCGAAAGGACTGGCTCGCCGCCGCGCCCTAGCCCGGTGACCTCGCTTTGCACGAAGGCGATGTTGCCGCCGAACGAATACTTCAACGGGCGGTCAAAATTTCGATAGTTCAGCGACATCTCCAGCCCTCTGTTTTCTGCCGTAGCCACGTTCTGGATGGGCGGTGCGGTGCCTGCCACGAGCGGAATCGGCGCGGCATAGAGCATATCGGAAGTCTTTTTCACATACACATCGGTCGTGAACTGCACGCGCCCGTCGAGCAGCTCGGCATCCAAGCCGATATTCGTCTGCGTGCTGGTTTCCCATTTCAGGTCGGGGTTGGCAGAGGTGAGGGCTACGGCGCCATTGGTGATGATTTCGTTGGGGCCGAAGGTGTAGTTCTGCCCGTTGTTGATGACGGTCGTGAACGAGTAGTCGCCGATGCGGTCATTGCCGTTTTGCCCCCAGCTTGCCCGGACTTTGAAAAAATTGACCAATCCGATGTTCCAAAAATCCTCGTGGCTGGCAATCCAGCCCGCAGAGAAGGAGGGGAAATAGCCGAATCGGTTGTTTCGTCCAAAACGCGAGGAGCCGTCGGCGCGGAAAGTGGCGGAGAACAGATAGGTCTTGTTCAACTCGTAATTTGCCTTTGCAAACCACGACAACAACGACGATTCGGTGGCCCATTGATAGGCGCTTTGCGAGGTGATGGGGTCAATGGTGTTAGAGATGTAGGCATCTTTGGGGTCGTTGGAAGGCAGGTTGGTGTTGGCGCCTCCGTTTGCGTCGTAACGATTGTGGAGCGCGGTGGTGCCTGCTATGAGGGTCAGGTCGTGTTTGTCGCCGATGTTTTTTTGGTAAGTCAGCACGTTTTCGGCCTGCCAGTTGCGCCAGTTGTTGTTGCCGATATTGACCGAGTTGACGAGCGATTTTTCCGCCACGGGGGCTTCGCTAAGGCTTGGCACGTTGCTCAAATCAAATTTTGGGAAAAAAATCCGCTGCAACGCAAACGTCGCGTCGAGGCTGAATGTCGAGCGGAACGTCAGCCCCTTGGCCAATTTCAGTTCGCCAAAAACGCTGCCGACAAAGCGGTTGCTGCGCCAAGTGTTGTGTGTTTGCTCGATGGCGTTCACCGGGTTGGCTATGTCGGTGCTGGTGTAATTGGAGTAGGCAAAAGTGCCGTCTGCCTTTCGCACGGGCGTGATGGGGTCCATGTTCAGGGCACGAATGACGGGCGAGTTGAACTGGCTGTTTTCGATTAAGCCGTTGCGCTCGAGCCAAGTGAAGCCGAGGTTGTTGCCGATAGTCAGCCATTTTTTCAAATCGTGCGTGCCGTTGAAACGAACGGTGGCGCGTTGAAAATTGGCCTTGGGTCCGCCCACGATGCCGTCTTGGGAAAAATAATTGCCCGAAATCGTGTAAGCCGAGCGCTCGCCGCCGCCCGAAAAAGTGATTTGATGGCTGGCAATAGGGGCATTTTGGAAAATGGCTTCTTGCCAGTCGGTGCCTTCGCCCAAAAATTCGGGATGGGCAAATTCGGGCAACGGCGTGCGCCCGGCGGCGATATACGCCTCGTTTTGCAGGGTGGCATACTCCCGTGCATTGAGCAATTCCACGAATCGCGCCGCCCGCTGGATGCCGTAGTAGGCTTCGTAACTGATTTTCCCGTCTTGGTTGCGTCGGCCACCTTTGGTGGTGATGAGCACCACGCCGTTTGCGCCGCGCGAGCCGTAGATGGCTGCCGAGGCTGCGTCTTTGAGCACGTTGATGGTCTCGATGTCGTTCGGGTTGAGAAAGTCCAGCCCATCCACCGGGATGCCGTCCACGATGTAGAGCGGGTCAGCGTTGTTGATGGTGCCCACACCGCGCACACGCACTGTGAGCGGGCTGCCCGGCGAGCCGGAATTTTGAGCCACTTGCACGCCTGCCGTGCGGCCTTGCAAGGCTTGTTCGACGCGCAAGATGGGTCGTTCGGCGATTTCCGCCGCCGAAATGGAGGAAACCGCGCCGCTGATGCTCGACCGCTTTTGCGAGCCGTAGCCCGTGACGACGACCTCGTTGATTTGCGTGGCGCTTTCCGCCAGTCGGATGTCGAGGGTGCTGCGCCCACCCACCTCAATTTCTTGAGTCAAAAAACCTGTGTAGGATGCCACCAAAACGGTGTATCCGGGGGGCATTTCGAGGGAATAATAGCCGTCCAAGTCGGTCGTCGCGCCCACGGTAGTGCCTTTTACCGCCACCGTTGCGCCTATTGCCGCCTCACCGGTCGGGTCGAGCGTGATGCGCCCGCTGATGCGGGTCTGTGCGGCTGTGGCAAGCGCGATTTTCAAAAATAGGAATGTAAATAAAAGACGCATGGGTTTTGCTTTTGAAACGGGAGGGTTGTTTTGAGGATGTCTCACAAGTGATAGTTGTCGACAGGATTGACAAAATTTACAGGATTAGCACTTTTTTTGGAAAAAACCTGTAAATCTTGTCAATCCTGTCGAAATTTGAACTTGTGAGACCTCCTCAAAACATTAGTCAACTTATCTCACCAACTTGCGGGTAAAAAACCGCTCGCCAGCGCGAACCGTCACGAAGTAGATGCCGGGTTGAAAATCACTGGTATGCAGTTCGAATTGCGGCATGCCGCCCGACAAATGCCATTGACCGATGACTTGCCCGATAGTGTTGGTCAGCATGATGCTTTTGTCTTCAAAGATGGAATTGCCAAACTGCAGGACCGTTGTGCCAGCGTTGGACGGATTGCCCAAGAGGGTGAAAATCTGGGCATCCTGCACCAAGTTTTTCACCGAAGAAATACATTCCGCGTTTGTGAAACAGGCCCCAAAACAGGTCGCTACGGTCACGTTGGCGTTGGTTGCTGGTAAGAAGCGGTCGTTGAAATTCGCGGGATTGCCGCAGGGCAAACCCTCCAAGTTTTCCTTGCAGCTGTAGTCTGGGCAGGGGCCGTTGGCGAAGGTGTAATAGGACGAGAACCCCTGTCTGCGCGGTACCACGATTTCGAAGATGCCGTCGCCGTCGGTGTCGCTCATTTTGTATTTGCCGCCCGGCACGTCGAAGTTTCCGCCGCCGGCCAACCAAACCCCGTCGGGGTTGGGCGCGATGCCGTTCATGCCGAGTTTGAACGTGATTTTCACCTCTTCGCCGCAGGCATAGCAGGAATTGAAACAGAATCGCGGCACGTCCGTGTCGGCACTTACGGGCAAAAAGCGATTGACAAACTGACCAGAGGGGTCGGTTTTGGTGCACTCCTCGAAGCCGCCGAATTGCTCTTGCACCGCCCAGTTGTCGAGCGTCACCTTGTACTCGTATAGGCCATTGGGCACAGTGATGCTGCCCTCCCAGATGCCGTCCAAATCAGGGTCGGAGAGCGGATTGGCATCGCCCGACCAGTTGTTGAAATTGCCGGAGATGTACACTTGGTCAAAATTGGCCGTGTAGCTGTTCATGTCCACTTTAAAATTGACGGTCCGGACTTGGGGCGCGCCGCCACTTTTGACCACCACATCATCAAGGTACGAAACGACATCTGTGCCCGTTCCCGGGGTGCCGAAGTCGAAAAACAGCACCACGCGGGTGTATATCCCCGAAGCGGCCTCGAAGGGTGGCTCTATGGAAGGCACGCTGGCATCGAAGCAGAGTTCCTCCCACTCGTTGACCTTGGTGTTCGGGACTTGTGTAATCCAGTTTGGCTTGCCGGAGGTGGAGCCTTCGAGTTTGAGCGCGAGGTTGCCGATGTGGTCGAGATGTACCTTTATGCAGACTTTTGCGCCCCCCGAAACGTCAACGGGCGTGGTCGGGTCCGGGTTGGAGAATGCGCCAGCCCATACTTCGGCCACTGCTGGCTTGACGTATTTGAGCACGTTCGCGCTGGTGTTGAGGCCTGTCGGGTTGGGATTGGCTATGGTTTCGGTGAGCGTGCCATCGAGCGTGGAGCCAAAGTACTGAAAGGTCGTGCCCGTCGCAGGGGTCTCAAAATCCAAAATAGTGGTGGTGACGGTGGCATTGGGCAAAGCGACGATGTCGTCAAAATAAGAAACCACGTCGCTGCCTGTGCCGCTTGCGCCGAAGTCGAAAAACAGCACCACGCGGGTGTAAACAAACCCGCTTGCCGAAGCGAAAGGCGGCTCTATTGAAGGTTGGCTGGCATCAAAAACGAGTTCTTCCCACTCGTTGATTTTGGTGTTTTGCACAGTGGTCACCCAATTCGCGCCGCCGTTGGTGGAGTTTTCCAGTTTTAGCGTGAGGTTGCCGATACGGTCTCTATGGACTTTCACCGCGATTCTGCCGTTGGCGGCCAAGTCCACTGCCACCGTTGGGTCGGGGTTGGAGAAACACCCTGCCCATACTTCGGCGACGGCTGGTTTGACGTATCGCCCCACCATGCTGCTGGTGTTGCTCCCTGTTGGGTTTGGATTGGCAATCACTTCGTTGAAAGTGCCGTCGAGCGTGGAGCCAAAATACTGGAAAACCGTGCTCGTGGCAGCAGTTTCAAAGTCCAGAATGGTGGTCTGCGCCCGCGAAACGACTACGGCAAGCACCAAGCACTGGAAAAGGAGTAGCAACTTCTTCATACGAATTCAATTTTGAAATTTTTAGAACAAAATTTTGGGAAACGGCTTCATTGGCGAGCAAAAGTGGGGACATTACTCCCCCTTATAGTAATTTTATACCACAACTCAACTACTCAAAACACTTATCGGCACTACGACAAAACCACACACGCCCGCAAAAAACTGCCCACATCGCGTCGTATCTTCGCCCCGAGTCACAGTCTTTTTATTGTTGATGATAGAACCGCGTCATATCCGTGCCCACTTGGTGTGCTGGGTGCTTGCCCTCCATGTCGGGCAAGTATCTGTGGCGCAGGAGAGCAACTTGGGTATCCCGCCCGTTCGGAATTTTTCAAAAAAAATCTATCAGGCAGGCACGCAAAATTGGGACGCGGCGCAGGATGGTCGGGGTGTGTTATTTTTTGCGAACAACGAGGGACTGCTCCAATTCGATGGCAGTCATTGGGCCTGCCATCCCGTCGCCAACAAAACCGTCGTGCGCTCTGTGGCGATTGACCCGGAAGGGCGAATTTTCGTCGGGGCGCAGAGCGAACTCGGATACTTTTTCCCAACTGCCAATGGGCAACTGCGCTACCATTCCCTCGTGGCGCTATTGCCGCCCGATAAGCGAAACTTTGAGGATGTGTGGGACATCGCAGTGGTGGGCAAGGCCGTTTTTTTCCGAACCCAACGCGCCGTGCTCCAACTTTTGGACAATAGAATAAGTATCCACGAGCCGGGCGGCGACTTGACGGCCATGTTTGCCACGCCACGCGGCTTGCTCGTCCAGAAAGACCTGTCCGAGATTTTGCTTTTTGAAAACAATGGTTTTCGACCGCTTTTTCAGGCCCCGGAATTGGCCAGCGAACTGACCGGGATGATGCGCTGGCAAGGCGACACCTTGCTGTTCAGCTCCTTGAAAAACGGGTTGTTTCATTTTTCGGGCAATCAATTCGCTCGCTGGCGAACCACCCACGACGCGCTTTTTCGGGAAAAAAGAATCTACACCTCGACCACGCTTCCCGACGGCCACCTTGCATTGGGCACCTCGCTCGACGGATTTGTTGAGATTGACCTCGAATGCCGAATTTTTAGACATCTGAATAAAAAAAACGGGCTTCAGAACAACAACGTCCTGCACACTTTCGCCGACCGCGCGGGCAATTTGTGGCTCGGCCTCGACAATGGCATTGACTGCGCCCTGCTACACTCCCCGTTCACGAGCGTCATCCCGGATGCCGACCTGCAAGGCACGGGCTATGCCGCCGCCGTTTTTGACAGACAACTTTTTCTGGGCGTTTCCAATGGTGTTTATCGAACCCCCTGGCGCAGCTACTTCGACCCCGAAAAAAGGCCTTATTACGAAAAAATCGGTTCGACGGATGGGCAGGTTTGGACCTTGCACGCGGCGGGCGATGCGCTCTTGCTCGGCCACCACGAGGGCAGTTTTCGACTTGCCGGGCAAGTGTGCAGCAGGATTTCGAGCGAACCGGGCGCGTGGACTTTTGTTCGATTGACCGACGATTACTTGCTTGGCGGCAACTATGCGGGTCTGGTCTTGTATCGAAAATCGGGAAAAAACTGGGTTTTCGACCAAAAACTCAACGGGTTGAATGAGTCTTGCCGATTCATGGTCAGGGATGCCGATGGCTCGATTTGGGTGGCCCATCCGTACCGGGGGCTTTTCCGCGTCGAGTGGTCGGCTGAGCGAAAAAGCGAGCTGCGCGTGCAGTTTTTCAACGCTCAAAACGGCTTGCCTTCCGACCTCAACAATTTGGTTTTCTCGCTCGCGGGCAAAGCCGTTTTTGCCACCGAAAAAGGTGTTTTTCGCTTTGACAAACAGCTTGGGGCGTTCGTGCCCGACGAGGATTTTGAGCGGCTTTTGGGCAAGGATAACCCTGTGAAATATCTGCGTGAGGACGCGGAGGGGCGTATATGGTTTGTGGCGGGAAAAGAGGTGGGCGTGTTGACGGTGGATGATTTCGGGTTGAAAAAAGAGATTCGCAAACAGATTTTTCCCGAACTGACTGGGAAGTTGGTGGCGGGTTTCGAGTTCGTCTTTCCGTTGGACGAAGCCAATGTTTTTTTCGGCGCGGAGCAGGGTTTCATCCATTTCAACGCAGCGCAGCGCAGCCGTTTCGACACCGTTTTGCAAGTGGTTTTAGGGCAGGTGGTGGCGAGCGGAACGACGCGGGATTCAGTGCTTTTTGGGGGTTGGTTTGTCGAAAATGGGCGCTTGGCCAACGAGCAAGGCCGAGCCAATTTGCCCATTTTGGAGGCAGGCATGAACACGCTCCGCTTCGCTTTTTCGGCGACCCATTTCGACGACCCGGCCTTGTTGCAATATCGTTTCAGGATGGATGGGCTGGGCGGCGGATGGTCGGAATGGTCGAGCGAAAACACGCAAAATTTTATGCATCTCCGCCCGGGCACATACCGCTTCGAGGTGCAGGCGCGGCAGAAAAACGGGCGTGAAAGCGGGGTGTTGGCGTTTACTTTTCGCATCCGCCCGCCGTGGTATGCCAGCGCCGCTGCTCTCACTGCGTACGCGCTGTGTTTTTTGGGCTTTTTTGCGGGCTTTTTGATTCGGCAGCGGCGCAAGTTCGAGCGCGAAAAGGAGAGCCTGACCGTGCAGCACCAGCAGATTACCGCGGAGCAGCAGCGCAGGGTGGAGGAATCAAAAGCGGCGCTGACCGATGTGTTGAAAGAAAAGTTGGAGGCGGAAATCCAATTCAAAAACAAGGAGTTGGCCACTGCGACCATGCACTTGGTGCAAAAGGGCGAGATTTTGCAAACGATTCAGGAGAATCTAAATCATATCTTGGAAAAATCAACCAACCCGGCGGTCAAAAAAGAGATTCAGCAATTGCTCAATCTGCTGAATTTCGATGCTAAATTGGACGAGGACTGGGAACAGTTCGCCGTCCATTTCGACCAAGTACACGTTGATTTCCTGAAGCGGCTGCGCGACCGCTACCCGCAATTAAGCCCTACGGACTGTAAACTTTGCGCCTACCTGCGCATGAATCTGACGACCAAGGAAATCGCGCCGCTGATGAACGTGTCGGTGCGCGGCGTGGAGGCGAGCCGCTATCGGCTGCGAAAAAAATTGGGATTGCCGAACGACGCGAATCTGACGGAGGTGATTGCCAGATTGTAGCCCATTTGCTCACGCTGGCTGCGCCATTGCCGCCGCTTCTGCCTTTTTGCGCTCGCGCAAGGCGCGTTTTTGGTCGGCATTGCTGTCGTAGAGGCAGTATTGGTCATATTTGACGCGGTCGCGCTCTATCCAGATGTCCTTGCCGATGTCTGCCAACACGACCAATTCTTTGTAGATTTTATTGCCAAAATCTGTGCGGCGCTCCACGCCGATGTCGCGGTCGTGGAGTTTGTCCTGCTGGATGTTCATGGCATTTTCAAACTCGGCGCAAGCATCAAGCACGCGCTGGATGATATTTTCATTGATGCCTACTTCTGCCAGAAAATCAATCTGTTGCCTTGCCACGCGAGCCACCCGGCGGCCACAAAAAAGCAGTTGCGGGTCGCTCATGTCGCCGAGTTTGGCGGTGCCGAACTTGCGGTAGCGCCCCGTGCGGTCGTGGTATTTCATCGCCACGCGGGTCATCACGGAACGGATGGCGGTGCGCAGCTTATCGGCGGCGATGTTCTTTTTTTCGGTGCAAATCATCTGGTCGCCCACGAGCTCGTCGTCGCCGGGCATGGCTTGGAATTGGTCGCATTGGGCTTTGAAGGCCTTGAGCCTGTCGAGGCCGTAGCCATATTGCTTGAAGAGTTCGATGTCGCGGTGAGCAGCCCTGATGGCCTCCATGCAGGTGACATAGAGGTCGGCTTCTGAGACGTTATACTTGCGATGGCCGGGTTGTTTTTTCATAAATTGTTTGTTTGATGAAACGGATATTGATGGCCTTTGTTTTAGGGTCGTGTGGGGTGCTGTTTGGTTACTTCTTGTTTTTGAACAACTTGTGTTTCACAAAAAAACAGGACAAAAATAAATAGTTTTATTTTTTGAAAAAATGTTTGACACAAAAAATTATGCGACCAGAAACTTTTTGGCATTGTGCATCCGACCTCTTAATATAGCACCCGCAAATTGGAACCTTGCTTTCACCCATTCATTCCTATCAAACATGAAACAGTTGTCACAACTACTTATCGCGGCCATGCTCTTGGTCGTTTCTTGCACTCAGGACAACACGGAGTTCGCGGATGCCACTGGCAAATCCGGCTCGATAACACGGTTTGCCGTGCACAACAACTATATGTATGTGCTCAATCTCAACGAGGTGCAAACCTATAGCCTCGCTAATGCGGACAAGCCGGTTTTGGTGCATCGGCTTCCGACGGCCTATGGCCTGGAAACGATTATCGTGTACGACAACACCATCTTTCTCGGCTCGCGCACGTCGCTCTATATTCTTGGCATTGACAATCCTGCCGCACCGGTTCTGCTTTCCCAAACCTCACGGATAGAAGCGTTGAGCAGAGGCTGCGACCCAGTGGTGGTGAAAGACAACTTTGCCTATTCCACCATAAAAATCATTGCAAACATCTGCGGTCAGGCAGCGGCACAAAGCGCCTTGCTGGTGTACGATGTGAGTGACCGGACGGCTCCCATACAGGTGGGAATCTACCCTTTGTCGCTTCCCAATGGGCTGGGCTACAAGGACAACTATCTTTTCGTTTGCGACGAAGGCTCCGACCGTTTGGAAGTGTTCGACATCTCCAATCCGCGCTCGCTCCAGTTGACTGACTATTCGGTGCCCATCACTGACCCTTCCGACCTTATCGTGTATGGCGAAAAAATGCTCGTGTCCACGAAGACCGACTTTCAGATTTACGACCTCAGTGACATCACAGCCATACGCCGAATTGGTCTGATAGAAAAGTAAATGCGCCCCACCCTATTCCTTTTGCTCATTTGGCAGGCCACTGCGAGCGCACAACGCGATGGCCTGCCCTCCTTCACGCTCAAAGCCAATGCCGGGACGCTCATCAGCCCGGGCAAGCAGGCTATCGCCCTCACGACGGATGTGCGCCTCGCTCCCAATGTTAGCCTTGACTTGGGGACGGGGTACTTTTTCCACTCCGCCAGTTTCACCCAATACAAAGGGGAATCGTATCAAGGGCTTAGGCTGCGCTCCGGCATCAAATTTTTCCCCAACGCCGCAGAAAACGCTCCTATCCATTTAGGCATTGAGGCAAAACACAACAATATCCGCCACTTGAAATACAGGGAGGTGCTGCGACAAGGCGGGCAATATCAGGAGACGCTGTTGACGGAGCGGACGGTACGGAGTTGGGGCATGGCAGGGCGTTTCGGGGGGTATTTTTATCAAGGCGCAAGGAGGCGCTTGCTTTTTGAGCCATACGTTGGGCTGGGTGTGGTGTTCCATCGCGTCTCGATAGACTTGCCGCCTGATGCGGAGTTGTTGGAGCCCGGAGGGCTGCTTTCCTTCGAATATCCTGTTGGCAAGCGCCGCTTGCTGGATTTGCTCTTGGGACTGCACATAGGGTATGCGTTCTGGTAGCGGACGGATGAGAGAGGGAGCGCTATTGACAGGATGCCTCCAATGAGCATCAAAATGCCGGCGGGAGGCACCAACGGCAAAACCAAGCAAAGTACATAGAATCAAACAACCACGACATGAATTATCATCAACTTTGTCTCAGATTGCTGCTTTGCGCTTTGATAGGCATGGCAAACAAAGCCTCCGCACAGATTTCGGTATCGAAGCTTCGAGCAGGCGCGGCATCGGCTCATGTCAACCCACCCATCGGCGCGTTTATCGCGGGCGACAAGCAAAATCGCCGTTTTACCGGCGTGTTGGACAGCCTATTCGCAAAAGCTGTGGTGCTACACGATGGTCAGGCCGCACTCGCGCTCGTCACGGTGGATTGCATTGGGCTGCTTTATCCAGACATAGAGCAAATACGCCGACGAGCCAGCCAATTGGTCACGAACATCAACCTGCCCCCGGGGCACATTGTAGTCAGTTCAACGCACACTCACTCTGGCCCCGACGTGGTGGGCATTTGGGGCGTGGACTATTTGCATAGCGGCGTGGACAGCGCCTATATGGAACAACTCATACACACCGCTGCCGCCCAAATCAACCTTGCCGCCCAACGGCTTCAACCCGTGACCGCCCGCAGCGCAGAGACACAATTCGGAACGGAATGGGTGCAAAATATATGCGATGAGGAAATAGACCGCTCCGTGACGGTGCTGCAATTCGTCGGTGCAAACGGTCAGAACGTGGCATCGCTCACCAACTTTGCCTGCCACCCCACTTACCTCGATGCCAAGTACACGGAGGTTTCTTCGGATTATGTAGCGGGGTTTTACCGAAAAATGGCGCAGCAGATGGGCGGCGAAAACTTGTTTTTGCAAGGCGCTATCGGTGGCTGGGTGCAGCCAGTGGATGGCGAAGGGACACCCGAAAAAGCCTATTTGCGCGGCGAGCAACTGGCAGATGCCGTCTTTGTAGCACTCCAACGCCCCACTCCTTTGCGCGGCAACGCCCTCCGCATTCGCACCCTGCCCATCCAGTTCCAATTGGACAACGCTGGCTGGAAACAATTGGCCGCCATGGGCACCATCAAACGGGCGCTCAGCGATTCGGTAGCTACCGAGCTCGCATGGTTCGCTATTGGTGATGCACAGTTTGCCACGCATCCCGGCGAAACAGCCCCTTTCTATGGTCTGGAAACAAAAAAAATGATGCAGACCAATGGGCCGAAATTTGTGCTTGGCTTGGGCATGGACGCATTGGGATACATCTTGAAACCCGCTTATTTCGACAATGCCTCGCTTCCTCACGCGCCTTACCTCACCTCCATGTCGGTGGGCAAACAAACGGGGCCAGTCATGATGGCTGGCTTGCGCCGACTCCTCGAGGGAAAGGAGTGAAAAGGCTTCGCTGTTGGGGTTCGGCGAGACGCATAAGCGCAGCCCCCATACGCTACCCCGCCAAAGCACCCGCTTCTTCTTGATGCCGCCACAACTCCCTAAAAGCCGCACTCCGTTCCAACAACGCTTCCAACGTGCCTTCGTCGGCCACCTCGCCTTGGTCGAGGACGTAGATATAGTCGAACTTCGGCAACAAATGCAGCCGGTGCAAGGCCGACACCACCACCTTGTCGGCAAAAGCTTCGAACATCCGAGCGTATATGCGCATTTCGGTTTTCGGGTCCACGCTGCTGGTGGGTTCGTCGAGCAGAATGAGGTCGCTGTCTTTGGCCGCGAACACGCCCCGCGCCAGTGCCAGCCGTTGTTTTTGGCCACCGGAGAGGTTCACGCCTTTTTCCATGATGCTGCTTTGCAGGCCTTTGGGCAGTTGTTCGATGACTTCCGAAAAATGAACGGTCCGGCAAATCGCGTCCAATTCCGCTGGCTCGAAAGGCAGGCCGAGCGTGATGTTGTACTCGATGGTGTTTTCAAAAATCTCCGGCTCCTGCGGGAATAAGGTCACGTCGCCAGTGATGATATCGAGGCTATTTTGCGGCTGGCCGTCCACCGTGACCCGCACGCCCGGTTCGGCGGGATAGAGGCCACGCAACAGGGCGAGGATGGTGCTTTTGCCGCTGCCACTTTCGCCCACGAGTGCGATGCGTTGGCCGCGTTTGAGCCGTAGATGGATGTTTTTCAGACCAACAAATTTTCGGGCAGGGTCGGGCAAAACCGCTTCGTCGTAGCCGCGGTGCGTAAAATTTAAGTTTTGAATGTCAATGATTTGCCAGTTTTCGGGCAGCTGGTGGTCGCTCTCCGGCAGGTGATGCTCGTCGTAAGCGTCGAGCACGGCGTAGGCTTGTTTCACGTCGGTGTGATGTTTCACGACATCGGTGTAGAGATAGGCGACGTTATGAAAAACGCTCGTGAAACGCTCGACGTAGCCGACCAGCATCACGAGTCCGCCAAGCAGGAACACCTCGCCGGGTTTCCAGTTTTGCCAGACATAACCGACCAAAATGACGGCATAGATGAGGCCGACGAGCATATCGGTGACGAACCATTTCCACTCGTTCACAGCCACGTTGCGCTTGAACGGCGGCAGGATGTCAGCGACTTTTCGGAGCAGGCCACTTTCCATGCGCTTTTCCAACCGCAGTGTGATGACGGTGATGATGTTGGATAGACTGTCGAAAAGCGTGGAGGACACGACGTTTTCGCGTTCGTTCACTTCGGTTTGGGTGGCGATGTAGGGTTTGTCAAATTTCAGAATAATAAACACGACCACGAAACCCATTGCCACCGCCACGAGGCCAAAAACGGGCGCGAAATAAATCATGGCCGCGAATGAGAACACGAATTTGAAAAAGGTGTGGAGGTACTCGAAGCCGTTTTGGAAAAAATCGCGCAGCGCCTCGTAGGCTTTTCGGATGCGGTTGATGGTGGCACCGGAGTGGTTGTCCTGATGCCAGCGCACGGGCAGATGCAGTGCTTTGTGGTAGAGTTCCTGCAAAAAATTGCGGCTCAGGTTGAAAGCCAGCTCGCGCTCCATGAGCCGCGCCGGGCCGTGAAAACTCCAGTCAATGAAACGGATACCGAGATATGCGAGGCCGTACTTCCACGCGCTTTTCAGCACATCGGCACCTTGCTGTTGCGCGGCGTTGATGAACAAACCCCAAATGACCGGGTACATCGCCATCGCCACGTTGCTAAGCATAAAAAGCGCGTACACCAGCAGGTAGCGCCGCCGCTCGTTGCGAGCATATTTCCACGCAATGGCGAGCATGGCGAGGTAAGGATTGCGCACGGAGGGTTGTTTTGTTTGCATAGCAATTTAGACGAATTGAAAGGGGGAGATGTTGTGACTCTGCGCTGGCGCAACACAACCTTCGTCCTCGCGCAATAGTTCCGCCCTCTCATGGCTTCTCAAAAGTGGCCCACAGCAGGGCCGCCCAACCCGCGATGAAGCACAGCCCGCCCATTGGTGTCACTGGCCCTGCCCAGCCGCTCGGAAAAGGCAACAAATCGCGGCAAGCCAACAGATAGAGCGAACCCGAAAAGAGTAGGATGCCTGCCACAAACAAGGCGCTTGCTCGAACCAGCCATTTGCTGCCGGGGCGATGATGCAACAGCAACGCCACCAATCCAAGTGCCAGCGTGTGGTAGAACTGGTACTGCACTCCTTTTTCGTAGATGTCGAGCAGATAGCGCGTGTCGAGTTGTCGCGCTTCGAAGGCGCTTTTCAGGCCGTGCGCGCCGAAGGCTCCGATGGCGACGGCGGTCAGCCCAAAGATGGCAGCCAGCCGCAGTGTTTTTGCAGTTTGTGTCATTGTGTGGTTCATTAGCAATGCGAGTCGAGGGTTGAAAAATTGCTCGCCCTCAGCGGGGCGAAACGTTGATATAGGCGTTCCACATTGCGTCCCGACACAGGCAGGGCTTAGCATGATGGAGGCGCTGAATCTCCACTCAAATTTTTGCCTCTTCGAGGCTTTTTGAAACCTTGATTCGCTTCAGTACCCAAACACCTCTTCCATGGCCAGTTCCTGTACTGGCCCTATTTTCTGAAGATATTGGAAGTCAATACGCTCGCGGTCGCCCAGCACCAACCAAGTGTAGTGGCGGCCTTTGACGTGGCGCTGTTGGTAGTGAATCAGGTCGGCGGCATCAGCGTGTTCCAATTTGTGATAGATGTCTGCGCGGAGGTCGCGGTTAGGGAACCCTTTGTCGCGATTGGCCCGCCAAGTCCAATACAAATCGGTTTTCGTGATGCGGGTGGCTGCTATTTGTTTCAGCACGCTTTGGCGAGCGTTTTCTATTTGTGGGAGCGAGACGGGCATTGTTTCCAAAATCGTTTGGAAGGCCTCCACCGCCTCGCGCAACTTGTCGGGTTGTGTGCCGACGTAAGCCTGCAACCAATGCGCCCGTTGTTTTTTGGTCGGATTGGCCGCAAAGGCATAAGCGGAATAGGCCAGCGCCTTCGATTCGCGGATTTCCTGAAACACAATGGACGACAGCCCATATCCGAAATACTGATTGTACCATTCCGCAAAAACAAACTCCTGCAAATTGAACTTGGGCGTTCCTTTTGAGAGCAACATCAGTTCCACCTGTACGGTGGGGAAGTGCACGAAAAACACCTTGTCCTTTCGAGTCGGCAACTCAGGGTATTTTTTGGCGGGTAGCGGGGCAGCCGGCGGCACCAGCGATGCGGGTTTGTGACGCTTCAACACGTTTGCCACCGCACGCGGGCTTTTGGCACCATAGTAAAACACCTCGTGTTTGTATCCAAGCAAATCGCGCAGCAGGCTCGTCAATTCCTCGGGTCGCACCGCCAGCAGCTGTTCCTTCGTCAACTTGTCGGTAAATGGCGACAATGGGCCGTATTTGGCATAATTGGCCATGGCTTTTGTCAGCACGGTGCGCTTGTCTTTTTTGTTGTTTTCCCGACGCAACAGGGTGTCGGCCACAAGATTTTGCAAAGCCTCCGCGTTGGGCTGTGCATCTTCCAACAGGTGCTCCATGAGCGCCACAGCCTCCTCGAACGACTCTTCCAACCCCGTGAGCGTGAAGTGGAAATGGTCGTCCTGACAGCTAGCCGAGAAATTGACTCCAAGGCGATAAAAAGCCTGCTGCATCTCCGTCGCCGAGTGTCGGGAGGTGCCGAGGAAGGGCAGGTAAGAAGCCAACAAACCCAAGCGCCGGTCGCTCAAGCGCCCCATGTCGAAAGTGTGGTAGAGGCGAAAAAGCTTGTTGTCGGGCTGCTGCACGGCGCGAAGCTTCAGGTGCGGCGTGATGGTGGCCTGCCGAATTGTCTTTTTGAAATCCACGAACTGCGGCGCGATTTCGGCGGCTTCTTGCGCCAAAAATGCCTGACCAAATTCCGAAACATCCGTGCGGTTCACCTCTATCGGGGTAATCGGCGGCTTTTCCACTTTCATCACCGAATTGTCTTCGCCATGATGCTTGAAGACAACCACATAATTGTCGGGGCGCAGGTATTTTTGAGCAAACGCCACCACATCGGCTTTTGTCACCTTTTCCAATTTTTTCCACCGTTGCACCATGTCGTTCCAATCGAGGCCAAGCACGAAAGCCGTCACGAGCGCGCCCGCACGGCCTTGATTTTTTTCAAACTCCTTGATTTCCGACAATTTCAAGTCGTTCACCGCCGCCTGTGGCAACCAATCCTCGAAACGCCCTTCGCGCAGGCGCTCTATTTGTTCCCAAAAAAGCGCCTCCACCTTTTCCAGCGATTGGCCTTCGCGGGGCTTCCCATAGAGCAGAAGGCTCGAATAGTCCTCATAGACACGCGGGTAGGCAAATGCTTCGAGCAGTTGCTGCTTCTGAACGAGGTGCATATCGAAAAGGCCTGCCTGATAATTGTGCAGCATATTGCTGATGAGGGGCAACATCATGGCTTCCTCTGAGGCGGCTCCTTCAAAACGCCATCCCATTTCCAGCCACTCGGCCTCGTTGCCATACACGTCGCGGCGGACACGGGCGCGGAGCGCGGGCTGTTTTTCAAAGGAAAACGTCGGGATGGGTTTTGCTTTGTAGTGACCGAAATATCGTTCGGCCAAAGCTAGGGCTTGCACTGGGTCAAAATCGCCCGCCAACACAATCGCCATGTTGTTGGGCACATAATACTGGTCGAAAAAGCGGTAAATGTTGGTCTGCGATGGGTTTTTCAGGTCTTCGCCGCGCCCCAGCGTGGTTTGAGTACCGTAGGGATGCGAGGGAGTGAGCGCCGCCTGCATCGCTTTCAGCGTCTTGCGAAAATCCTTGTCCTGACTGATGTTGTATTCCTCAAACACCGTTTCCAGTTCGGTGTGAAACAAGCGCAACACCGGGCGGCGGAATCGCTCGCTCTCCAGCTCGAACCACCGCTCCAGCTCATTGGAGGGAATATCATTCACATACACCGTCTGCTCCACCCAAGTGTAGGCGTTCGTGCCCTTCGCACCGATGGCGCTCACCAGTTTGTCGTACTCGTTGGCAGCAGCATATTTGGCCGCCTCGAACGAAAGCTGGTCAATTTCCGCATACAAAGCTTTCTTTTTTTCAGGTGCTTGTTCCTTGCGGTGTTCCTCGAATTTTTGCTCGATGCGAGCGAGCAGGGCCTTTTCTTTTGGCCAATCGAGGCTGCCGAGCCTATCGGTGCCCTTGAACATCATGTGTTCGAAGTAGTGGGCCAGCCCGGTTGTCTCTGGCGGGTCGTGCTTGCTGCCTGCCCGCACCGCTATTTCGGTGTAAACACGCGGCTCGTTTTTGTTGACGGTAAAAAACAAGCGGAGGCCATTCGACAAAGTGTGCATTTGCACCTGAATGGGGTCGTCTGGCACCACGAAAAACTGGGGGCGGGCAGGCGCGGGAGCAATTGGAGCGTAGTCGTGCATATATCTGTCAGTTGAAGCGATGAGGTGGCTTGGCATGGTGAAGGGACACAAAAGTACAATATAGACACTGCACTTCGATTGAGCACAAAATTGTCGTGAAAGTACTTCATCCCTCATTGCGGCGAAACGATGTTGGAAGTTGGCTGTCTTATTACTTCGCGCCGTTAGGTTATGGGCATGGCCAAAAGCACAATCTGCTCAAAACTTGGTGGCGCGAGGCATAAGATACAAAAGTGCAAGAGGCACGGGAAGAAGTTGCGCCCCCCAACCTGCTTTTTTTCCACATCCGAACTTTGCGTTTGGCATTTCGGTTCTTTGGCTACCTTTGCCGCCGAATTTGAAAGCACTATAACAGGAGGGGTGCCAGAGCGGTTTAATGGAGCGGTCTTGAAAACCGTCGTGGGTTACACCACCGGGGGTTCGAATCCCTCCCCCTCCGCATCCATTTGAGGTTGTTTTAAGTTCCAGCCTTTCGACGAGGGCCATCACCTCCCATCAGTGGGATAGAGTGATGGCTCTTGTGTTTTTTTATCCCTGTTTGTAAAAACTTAGCCGCTCGCGTCAACGCTCGTTCAGCACCAGGCGTATCGGCAAGTGGTCGCTGTAGCCATTTGGGTTGTAGTCCTGTTGCGACGGACGGCTGTGCCGAACGGGTATGCGATACTCGCCCCTCGTCATGCCCGGCAGATTGATGATGTCCACCGAATCCACTACGAAAGACGTTGACGCAGCACTGGAGGCAATGCTCCGCGACACCATGAACTGGTCGAGCAGGACGGGCAGGTTGAAGTAGTGCGTGCCCAGCCCTTTGGTATAAAAAGGCCACATCAGGTTGTGTAGATAAGGTACTGAGCGGGCGTTGAGCACCTTGTCGCGGTTGCGGGTGCTGTTGGCGTAGTCTTCGAGCGAGCGATTGAACGGCTCGTCGTTGAAATCGCCCATCACCACGATGGGGGCGTTGTTGCCCTTGATTTCATAAATCCTGTCTATCCAATAGCTCAGCGTTTCGGCTACCATGATGCGATATGGCTCGCTTTCGTATTGGCCACCCGACCGCGAGGGCCAGTGGTTGCCGATGAGGATGAGGTCGTGGCCACCCGGTTTGGTACGCAGGTTGATTTGCGCCAAATCGCGGGTGTAGGTGCGCTTCATGATTTCGAGGGTGAACAGGCGCCCGTCGTCTTCATAGCGGTCGGCATCGTAGAAAAAGGCCACGTCAATGCCGCGTTGGTCTTTCGTGTCGTGGTGTCGCACCACATAGTTGCGGCCCAAGGGCGCGAGCGCAGCGGTCAGTTTTTTCAAAACGGCCTCGTTCTCCACCTCGCAGACGCAAAAGATGTCGGGGTTGAGTTGGATGATGATGCTGGACAATTGTTCGATTTTGCGAGCGAGCACGGGGGCCGTCCAGCCTTTGAGTTCCTTGTTGAGGGCTTTTTGCAACCATGCGGGACGTGTGGGGCTGTCCACCACGTCAAAGAGGTTTTCGAGGTTCCAGAAATAGATGTGGTGTTTCATTGTAGCGGCGGTTTTATCAAGCCGCTAATGTAAAGTTTTTGTAAACAACGAGAACCCCTTGCATTTTTTGAGCAGTTTCAATAAAAAGCCACAGAGACAACTTTATTGCTGATATTGTCAAAGTTAAACTTGTCTCTTGACAAGAATATGTTGTATCTGTACTTTTGCATATTCGTTTACAAATTTAACATTAAACGTTATGAAAAAAAATCTTTTTTTAGCACTTGCACTTTTGGCAGGCTGGCAGTGTATAAAATCCGGTGAAACAATTACATCCAAATGTCGGCTCCCCGAAAATAGTACGGTTCAAAATTAGTAGTTTTCTCTACTTTTGAACCGTACTATTTTCGGGGAGCCGACACAAAAGCCCGTCCAACATTGAAGGTTCTGAAATTTTGGGCAGATCAGATCAACAAACTGACCCATGTTTTAGCCAAGGGAGGGCTTGTGGCGAAAACCCTTGTAGCGAGTTTGACTGCATAATTGTTATTCGTGGTTTTACTCCCCCAAATCCTGAATCCGCAGCAGGGAATTATTTTCTGTGTGGAAAAGGTGTTTGCACTAAGCTCGATTGTCCTCCGTGTGATGCTTGTGGAAGTGGAAGTACTGGTGACGCTTTCGATGGTTGCAACTGTTTTTGTTTTAATTTTGGTGAAACCGAGACCTCAATATGTCTAATTTTAACAAATATAGAGTCGTTAAAAACTATTGATGTGACCGTGACATCAAACGGGTCTGTTTCAAACACCTCTCCTATTGCATTGCTGCCCGGTGAATCCATGTCAATAACGCTATATCGAAACTGCAATGTTTCTGTCACAAAAATCACTTCTGGTTAGGTGATTCTCAAACTGATCGATTGCTTTTACAGCATCATATCTTTCAAAAAAGAGGCCGTCTCACAAGTATTGCTGTGAGACGGCCTCTTTTTTGAAGAAAAGGGTTAAAATCAATGGCAAATCGCCACTTTCTGAATCGTGTTGCCCTCGTTGGTGCGAATCCACATCAGGTAGTAGCCGGAAGGCACGTCGCTTACGTCGAAGCGAATCTGGCCGCTTTGGAAGTCGTTGAGCAGCTTCGTGCGGAACACCTGACCCGACGCGCTCAATATCGTGACGTTCACTTTCCTGTTCACGTTTTCCAAATCGAGATTCAGATAGACGTACTCGTTGCCGGGGTTCGGTGTGATGGAGAACTTGGAGGCATCAAGGGATTGGGGCTTGGCCTCTTTCACGGAGATGGTCGGGTCGAAGCCCTCCAGTTCCATGCGATTGACCAAGGTGCCGCCGCCCCAGCCAGAATAAAGTGCATCCATTTGCAACGGAGTGGTCAGGCCGCCACCGTCGTAAACCAAATATCTTTCGGCAGAGCTAGCGTTGAAGCCGGGGCAACGTCCAGAGCCGTTGTTGATGCCGTCGTAGAGCAGGGAGATGTAGTAGGCGTGGTCGGGCTTCAAGGTCACTGGTTGTCCGGGGTCGAAAAAGTCTTCCAACTGGACGTGTACCACTTTGTCAAAAGATTCATTCCCTTGAAGGATGTACGAACCCGTGCCAACCAAGTCGGCAGCCAAGTCATTAAAGCCGCCACTTTGGAAGTTTATGACACCATTCTCATCGGAGTCGGCATCATAGACCAACACCTGAATCAAGTCCGCCTCGGGGTCGCCCGTGTAGATGGAGTCAATGTTGGAGATTCCGAAAGTGCTGTAAGTGGCAACGCCACCATTCGAGCCAGTAAAGTATAGTGCTCCCGTCTGATAAAGAAAGTTGCCGGCGACGAAAGAGCCATTGTTCCACAAGCCTGCATTGATTAGCGTCAAATTGTCCACCGCAAACGTGAAATCGGTGATTTCAAAGGAACGGCGGAGTGTGTCGCGCGATTCGGTGAATTTGTTGTTGGACATCACCACATCGTATTTGCCCGGCACGCTCGGAGGCAACCATGTGTCGAAGAAAACCAAGCCGTTGAAGCCGGGGTCGAGCGGCGGGGCGGCGGTCTCTATGGTGTTCGTGTAGCCGTTTGGCCCGGTGACGTCGGCTTTGACGACCAAGTCGTCAATCACAGTGGTGCCGCGATTGTAGAACACCATGCTCATCACGTCATTTTCGATAACCTGTGTTACAGGCGTTGCATAAGCACGAGCGACGTAGGGGGTGCCCACATTGGGCAGCAAGAAGCAGACTTCCACGTTTTTGCCTGCTTGGATACCAGCATCAATGATATTGGCAGCAAAACGAGAAAGAAAAATGGCCGGAATGGTGACTTGGCTGCCGACCGCTCCGGCACCCATCGGGATAGCGTTGCAGTCGTCGCCAGCAGTTGCCGCATCGCTGTTTGCAATCATCACCGCGATGGCGCCTGCTTTTTCGGCGTTGAGCGCCTTCAAGCCAAATTCACACGCGCCACGGCGAATCATGGCAATTTTCCCGGTCAACTGGCCTGCGGGAATGGAGTCGCAGCCCAATGAGTCGGGAGTGATGTCGTATCCCCAAGCGGGATTACCACAAAATTCGGCAGCAACGGTACCACCCCAGTTGGCTGTCTCGTAGCCACATGTGCCTTGGAAAAAGTTGGTGACTTCACCATCAATTGTGACACGAATCACCAGATTTAGGTTGGCGGTTTGAGCATTGGACTGAACGCTTGCAAGCAGCAGTGACAACACAAGCAAAAGTCCTTTTTGAATGGTAAACTGTTTTTTCATAACACGGAGGATTTAAAAGTTCACGAAATGTTTGTGGGGCAAATATAAGGCATTAGGAAAACTGAAAGAATGCTTTTTTGAAAAATTTTATTTGTATAATTTATACATAAAACAATTTATGCTTTGACAAAATCTCTTTTTATATGTATTGGACAACTAAAAAAAGGTGCTATACCCAGATTAAAGAGGATTTGAACCCGCCCGTTGGCAAGGCAGGGATTTCCTTGATTGATTTGTATGATTTTCAAAGGATTGCGAGCGCCGTTCGTTCAAAACCACTTTGCGTTGAGTATAAAATGTAACAAAATGAATGTAAAATTAACGTGAGTTCGGGGCTAATGAAGCCCATCAGTATGTGAGCTGGTGCATCACTCGCTCATTTAGCAACGATTGTTTCATAAATTATTGGGTTATAGCTCCACGAAACATTCCAAGTTTTCAAAACTTGGAATGTTTAGGAAGAACGCTCTCTCCGAAATTGATTTTCAAAGAATTAATCTCAGAACTCACGTTAATTAAGTGTCGCGATGACTGAGCAAACAAACATGGCTCAACGACAAGCGGCCTCCCGGATGTTCCGGGAGGCCGCTTGTTATTGAAACGAGAGCGGTGGAATCAATGGCAAATCGCCACTTTTTGAATCGTGTTGCCCTCGTTGGTGCGAATCCACATCAAGTAGTAGCCGGAAGGCACGTCGCTTACGTCGAAGCGAATCTGGCCGCTTTGGAAGTCATTGAGCAACTTCGTGCGGAACACCTGACCCGACGCGCTCAATATCGTGATGTTCACTTTCTTGTTCACGTTTTCCAAATCGAGATTCAGATAGACGTACTCGTTGCCGGGGTTCGGCGTGATGGAAAACTTGGAGGCATCAAGGGATTGGGGCTTGGCCTCTTTCACGGAGATGGTCGGGTCGAAGCCCTCCAGTTCCATGCGATTGACCAAGGTGCCGCCGCCCCAGCCAGAATAAAGTGCATCCATTTGCAACGGAGTGGTCAGGCCGCCACCATCGTAAACCAGATAGTCCTCGCTAGCACTGGCGTTGAAGCCGGGGCAACGGCCAGAGCCGTTGTTGATGCCGTCGTAGAGCAGGGAGATGTAGTAGGCGTGGTCGGGCTTCAAGGTCACTGGCTGTCCGGGGTCGAAAAAGTCTTCCAACTGGACGTGTACCACTTTGTCAAAAGATTCATTCCCTTGAAGGATGTACGAACCCGTGCCAACCAAGTCGGCAGCCAAATCATTAAAGCCGCCACTTTGGAAGTTTATGACACCATTCTCATCGGAGTCGGCATCATAGACCAACACCTGAATCAAGTCCGCCTCGGGGTCGCCCGTGTAGATGGAGTCAATGTTGGAGATGCCGAAAGTGCTGTAAGTGGCAACGCCACCATTCGAGCCAGTGAAGTATAGTGCGCCCGTCTGATAAAGAAAGTTGCCGGCGACGAAAGAGCCATTGTTCCACAGACGCGCATCAATAAGGTTCAAATTGTCCACCGCAAACGTGTAGTCGGTGATTTCAAAAGAACGGCGGAGCGTGTCGCGCGATTCGGTGAATTTGTTGTTGGACATCACCACATCGTATTTGCCCGGCACGCTTGGAGGCAACCATGTGTCGAAGAAAACCAAGCCGCTAAATCCGGGGTCGAGCGGCGGGGCGGCGGTCTCTATGGTGTTCGTGTAGCCGTTTGGCCCGGTGATGTCGGCTTTGACGACCAAGTCGTCAATCACAGTGGTGCCGCGATTGTAGAACACCATGCTCATCACGTCATTTTCGATAACCTGTGTTACAGGCGTGGCATAAGCACGGGCAACGTAGGGGGTGCCCACATTGGGCAGCAAGAAGCAGACTTCCACGTTTTGACCCGCCGAAATAGCTGCGTCAATTTGGTTGCCGACAACACGAGAGAGAAAGATAGCCGGGATGGTGACTTGGGCGCCGACCGCTCCGGCACCCATCGGGATAGCGTTGCAGTCGTCGCCGGCAGTTGCCGCATCGCTGTTCACAATCATCACCGCGATGGCGCCTGCTTTTTCGGCATTGAGCGCCTTCAGGCCAAATTCGCACGCGCCACGGCGAATCATCGCAATTTTTCCGGTCAACTGGCCTGCGGGAATGGAGTCGCAGCCCAATGAGTCGGGAGTGATGTCGTATCCCCATGCGGGATTACCACAAAATTCGGCAGTAACGGTACCACCCCAGTTGGCCGTCTCGTAGCCACATGTGCCTTGGAAGTACTCATAATCTTGGCCGTTAATGGTCACCCGGAGTACCAAGTTCAGGCCATCGGTGCCCTGTGCAACGATTTGATTGGGCACCGCAAACTGGAATAGCGATGCGAATGCAAGTCCCAGAGCAAGTGTAAGTTGCTTTTTCATAACACGAAGTATTTTTAGATTAAGTTAAACTGTTTGTGCTGCAAAAGTATAGTCTTGGGTAGACCAACGTACATGTTTCTCAAAAAATGTTGTTTGTGAGGAACTGACAAAATCAAAAATTGGTCTTTACGACCTAAAAAAGCAACAATTCACGTCTGATTGGATAGCTTGCCTCCGCCTTTCGCGGACTATACCCAGATTGAGAGGGTGTTCAAAAAACTGTTTCAAGTCTTCAGCAGCGTTTCTTTCAACACAGAGTGAAAGAGAAATACACGGAAAGCCGCAGAGAATAAATATGCGAAAATCAAACCTCTATGGCTCTCTGTGCAGCACTCAATGCACTCTGTGTTTATAGCCAACGCAAATCAGCCCCGTCCGCTTCACTTGGCCGGGCAAGCCCCTGAGTACAGGGTCTGACAAGGTGGTTTTGAACGAACGGCGCTCGCAATCCTTTGAAAATCATACAAATCAATCAAGGAAATCCCTGCCTTGCCAACGGGCGGGTTCAAATCCTCTTTAATCTGGGTATATAGTTTACTATTGCGCTCAAAGCGGTCATGCCACACCTGCTCAACGGAGTCTTAAAATAGTCCCTCAGCTCCCCCCCCAAAAAAACGAGTCATCGCCGAAAGCTCGACGATGACTCGTATTGTCGTTGGTTAGTGGTGCAAAAATTAGTGGAGCACCACCACCTTTTGCACTGCCACACCTTCGTCCGTGCGGATGGTCATGATGTAGGTGCCTACGGGCAGGTCTTTCACATCGAAGCGAATCTGCCCTTCTTGGATATTGCTCACCACTGATTGGCGCACGGGCTGGCTGCCCATGTCAAACAAGGACACGACCACTTGTTTGTTGGTGCTCTCCAAATCAAGGTTCAGATAGACATACTCGTTGCCGGGGTTCGGCGTGATGCTGAACTTGTCGGCGCTGAGCTTTGGCTCAGGCTTGGCAGAGGAAGTGTAACCTTCCAACTGTAGGCGTTGCACAATGGTGCGGTCGCTCCAACCACCGCCGTAATACTGCCCGATGAAAATGGGCGAGGTGGAGCCGCCATTGATGACCAGATAACTCTCGTTCGCCGTGTTGGTGAACGCAATGCAGCGGCCAGAGCCGTTGTTGATACCGTCGTATTTAAGCGACAGGTAGTAGGGGTGGTTGGGTTTCAGCACAGGGGCTTGGCCTGGCTCAAAGAAATCTTCGAGCGCCACGTCAATCAATTTGTCTTCTTGCTCGCCGCCTTTCATGATGTAAGTTCCGATAGCGACCACATCGGATTCGATGCTGTTGAAACCACCAGACAGGTTGATGGCGCCATCTTCGTCCGAGTCGCCATCAAAGAGGAAAACGAAGACAGCGTTGGTTTCATCATCGCCACCGGGCACGTACACGGAGTCAATGTTGGCGATGCCAAAAGTGGCATGAGTAGCCACCGCGCCCGCATCGCCCGTGAAATAGAGCGCCGCTGTTTGGTATTGAAAGCCACCGTTGGCAAAGTCGGTGTTGAGGGCAGCACCACCGTCCAGACGCAGGTTCAGGTTGTCGAGCGCGTAGGTATAGTCCGTGACGACAAATTTGCGTGTGAGCGTGTCGCGCCCTTCGGTGTACAGATTGGAAGAGAAAGTGGCGGTGTACTCGCCGGGTACTGCTGGCGGCACATAGAACTCGCCGAATCCTACCAACAATTCAGCACCCGGGTCAATGGGGTCTTGCAGCGCCTCAAAGGACTCGCTGTAGCCATTCGGCCCTTGTATGTCCACCTTGATGACCAAATTGTCCACCACATTGTTGTCGCGGTTGATGAAATTGACCACCATAGCGCCCAATGTATCTACTTGGCTGGCAGGCACTGCGTAGGAATAGGCTGCCCAAGCTTGCGTGAAACGCGGGAACACGAAGCAAACTTCCACCGTCTCACCCGCTTTCAAGGCGCCATCAATCTCCTCGCCCGTCAAGCGTTGGAGGAAAATGGCAGGAATGGTCACGGCACTCGCGCTGTCGAGACCCGACATTCCACCAAAGTAAGTGCTGGCATCAATACGCGCCTCGCATGGCCCATCCAAAGGATTGGCGTAGTGGTTGAGGATGATGACAGCTTTGGCACCTGCTTGCTGAGCGTGGTAAATTTTCAAGCTAAAACCACAAGCACCACGGCGGATAAGCGCGATTTTGCCTTCGAGGCTACCAGCGGGGAGCGGCGAGCAAGCCAAGGAATCGGGTGCCCACACCACTTCTCCACAGAGTTCCTCGGTCACATCGGGACCGAAGCCCGAAGTGCCAACCCAGCCACAGTCCAAGAAGCCGTTGCTGATGTATTTGGCGATGCTGGGGGGCGACACGATGCTGACAATAAAGCCGTCGTCGTCGGTGCCGGGGTCGCCCTGTGCGTTTGCGACGAGGGCGGAAAAGAGGAAGCAAAAACTGAGCATGGCAGCCTTTGCCGAAAGTAGGGAGTGTTTATTCATAACGTAGAAAGAAGAGTTGAAAAAGCAATCAATTTTAGTTGTGCGGCAAAAGTAGAGCACGGGAAAACCCGAACATTTTTTTTCAGCTAATTCGGTCAAAATTTTACAATAACCCCAAAAAGGTTTTTAATGCCAGACTGCCTAATTCAGACTTTTCAGCTGTTCTTTTGTCCCAAATGTCTTAGAGGCTGTTTTAAAAGCGGCTAAGCAGTTACAAATTATTGCTCTCAACGTGGGCATACCACACCTGCGAGATATTTTTCACTTTTTTTCAAAAGCATGGATTTTATGCAAACAAAATACTTCTACACCATCCTCGCCCTCGTGTGGGCAAGTGCTTTGATAGCACAGGGAAAAAGGGCAGGCAAAGCACCTGCCTCGTCGGCTGCGCAGCCCGCGCCTTACTGGAAACACACCGCCCCAGCACCCGAGCATTACCTGCCTGAGCCTGAAAACCCCCACCCCATCAGTCACCCCGCCGTCAGTGCCCGTCAGGAAGAATTTGCGGGCTTCACCACTTGGGATGCCCAATCCTATGGCAGCATGCCTTCGCGTATCTATGGCGATGCCAATGGCAACCCAGTAGCCACTTGGCTGTACGGCAGCGATTTGAGTGGCGGGTACCCCGAGCGCGGCACTGGCTACAACGTGCGTGCTTCGGGCGGCTGGCCCAATGTCAACAATCGCTTGGAGGCTATTCGCACAGGTTTTCCGGCAGCTGCCCGGCTCGACGATGGGACGGAACTGGTGGTCTCTCACGCTACCGGGTTCAACCCCTTCCGCATTCATGTCGCCCGCAAAGCCGCCGGTGCCTCCACTTGGGTCGAAACCGACCTCGACAATCCGCCCGGTTCGGGATGCCTGTGGCCCAGAGTCGCGGTGGGAGGTCCCGATGGCAAGTCGGTACACGTCATCGCCATCACCTCGCCAACAGGTGGTTCAACCAACGGCGTCATCTACCAAGGCGTGGACGGGCACTTGCTTTATTGGCGTTCCACCGACGGCGGCCTGACTTGGGATAAAAAATATCAGATTATCCCGGGTTTGGACAGCAGCAAGGTCAAAGCGTTGGCCGCCGACGAATACACCATAGATGTCAACGGCGACGCGGTAGGCATTGCCATATTCCCCACTTGGAATGATGTTTTGCTCTTCAAATCCCTCGACAACGGGGATACTTGGGAGCAAACGGTGGTGAACGATTTCCCCGATGCGCTCGAAAATTACGTCGGGGCGGATGGTGATTTTTACACTTTCGACGACATTGGCTATTTCGACCCTGAAGCACCAGATTCGCTGGCCGTATTTACCAACGACGGGTTCGGGTCGCTGCTCATTGACGACGCCTTGCAGGCCCATGTGTGGTTCGGTCGGATGTATGTCATTGACAACGACCCGGCAGCCAACACCTTTTACTATCCCGGCACGAACGGACTGTGCTACTGGAAGGAAAGCTGGGGGAGCGACAACATTCAAGTAATCACGGGCGCGCTCGATTACGACGGCGACTCTTTGCTCACATTGGTAGGCGGCGGTGGCGCGATTGGCCCATATTACAACAGCCTTTCCAGCTTTGCCACCACTGGGATGGATGCCGAAGGCTCTATCTATCTCGTATATGCCGCAGTCAACGAGTTGTACCGCTCCAACTGGGGCGCGGAGAAAGACCAGTATTACCGCCACCTCTACATCATGAAATCGGAGGACAATGGCGACACTTGGAGCGAGCCGTTTGAGCTCACGGCCCCCCCATTTGTGGACGAAGCGTTCATCGGGTTTGTCGAGTCGGCATGGCCAGCCATCCAGCGACGCATCGTGGGCGACAAAGTGTGGGTGCTCTATCAGCAAGACGGCATACCCGGTTCTAACGTGTGGGGAACCAATCATAGCGCAACCACGAATACCATCAATTGGTTCGAGGTGCCCACCGATTTTCTGACCAACAGTATATTCGACCTGCCACAAGCGGACGCTGCTTTCGATTTGGCGCTGTCGCCCAATCCTGCCACCTCCACCACCCAGCTTTCTGCCCATTTGACTGGCGATGCGCCTGCTATGGTGGAAGTGTTCGACTCATTCGGACGACTTGCCCAGCAATACCGGTTTCCAAGCAACGGCCACGAGCGCCAAACAATGACACTGCCCGTGCAGCATTTGCCCATAGGCATTTATGCCGTGCGCGTGACGCAGGGCGGTCGGTTCGGCATCGTCAAGTTGCTGCGGATGTGATGACTTAGGGAATTGGATATTGTCCCTCTTCACCACAGAGACGCGGAGATTTTTAAAAGTAAAGGAAAATACTTAGGCGAGGACAGCGCCCCGAAACACATTCCGGGGCGCTGCACCTTCATAGGTAGTCACAAATATGAGGTAAAGCTCTGCATCTCTGCGGTGAGGTCTCGCACCTTCTCGACTTTGTTGGCGCCCATCAACCACGACAATGAATATCCAACGCTCATAATCACAACCCGAAATGATACTGCGGGAAGGCGGGGCTGATGCAATTTGCAAGGCTACCCTTGAAGACTTAATTTTTCAAAATTTAACAAAACACCCTTAATAAAATCTTAAACGCCTCGTTTATGCACCAATTTTAATCCACCTGTCCAATGCGCAGCCGACGCCGACTGAAGTCCGCGCTGAACATCCCCGCCTCAAACAACCCACCATTATTTATTTGCTTGTTGCTGGTTGACCGGATTTTTACTGGTTGGCGGATTGAAGCCCCCCCCTCAACCCCGTCTGCTTCGTTTGGCCGGGCAAACCACCCAACTCATCACTTCGGCTGCGCTTTGAACCGATTTTTCTTTTTTTTTAACAAAAACGTAAAAACTTAGGCCGGGCAAAAGGCGGAAGGCAGAGGGCTGTGAGACCCGATTTTGGGTTGCATACCTTTTAAATGAAGATGAAATCAGCCTTCTAACTTCTACCCTCAACCCTCAACCTAAGCTTTTGCCTAAAAACAATCCTTTCCGAACATGGCATCTTTATCTCCCATGCAAGGCGCCTTAGGTCATCGGCATGCAGCACACCTGCTGCGCCGGACGAGTTACCGCTTCACCAAAACAAAGGTGGACGAAATGGCAGGGCAGACAGCCGGCCAAGCGGTGGCTTCGCTACTTCAACTCTACCCTTTGGTGCACGACCAACCGATTTACGACCAAAATGAAGCGTCTGGCAGCGCATCGCCCGGCACTTGGTGCTTGCCACCCGGCAGCCTGCCCCCCACCGAGGATTTCAAATTGCGCCCGTGGCTGGCCAGTTGGTGGCTTCACGAAGCCCTCAACGACCCCGGCATCGGCCACCGCATGACGTTCTTCCTGCACCAGTTCAACTCCGTCGCCATCACGGCTTTTCTCACCTCGCACTACTTCGACTATCTCATGCTGTTGCGTTGGGGAGCATTGGGCAATTTCAAAAAGTTTGTCACCAAAATGGTGGTGGACAATGCCATGTTGAAATACCTCAACAACACGGACAACGTGAAGGCCAACCCAAACACCAACTTCGCCCGCGAGTTCTTCGAACTGTTCACCATCGGCAAGGGCCTGCAAATCGGCCCGGGCGACTACACCAACTACACAGAAGACGACATCAACGAGGCTGCCCGACTGCTGACGGGCTTCCGCGTGAAAGGGCCGCGCAACACGCTCGACCCCGAAACCAACATCCCACGCGGCGGCACCAACATTGACCAGCATGACACAGACCCGAAGACGTTCAGCGACAAATTTCAAGGCACCGTCATTCAAGGCGGCACCGACGATGCCGGAATGTGGGCAGAGCTGGATGCTTTCGTCAACATGACCTTCGCGCAGCCCGAAACGGCCAAGAACTTCTGCCGCCGGCTCTATCGCTTCTTCGTGAGCCGCCACATCACGCCAGAAATAGAAAGCGACATCATCGCACCGTTGGCCGACACGTTCATCGCCGCCGGGTTTGAGATAAAACCCGTGCTCGAACAACTGCTGCAAAGCCAGCACTTCTTCGATGCCGACGACTCCGACAACAAAGACGAAATCATGGGAGGCATCATCAAATCGCCCCTCGAACTGTCGTTGCAATCCATCGCGTTCTTCGACCTGCCAACACCCACGCCCGACAGCGACCTGGAAGCCTATTTCCAGTTCTTTGGCCGAGGCATTTATGGTCGCCTGTTCAACGAAGCCAACCTGCCTCTTTTCAGCCCGCCCGACGTGGCAGGCTATCCGGCATATTTTCAAAAACCAGACTTCTACCGCCAGTATTTCAACGCCAGCACCATAGTGGGGCGCTACAAATTCCCCACGATGCTGCTCTCCGGCAAAATGACCATAGGTGCCTCGCCCGACGAGCCACTGGGGGCCAAATTCGACGTGGCCGCTTGGGTGAAAAACAGTGGCACCATCAGCGACCCAGGCGACCCTTACGTGCTCGTGCAAGATTTGTTGGAATATCTCCTGCCCGAAGAAACCGACACCGACCGGTTCAACTACTTCTACAACATCGTCTTTCTCGACCAATTGCCACCCGCCGACTGGACCTACGAGTGGCAAAACTACCTGAGCACGGGCGATGACACGGAAGTGAAAATTCCGCTGGGCAGGCTCATCAACGCCATTATGTATTCGGCGGAATATCAGCTGATGTAAATCTGGGGAGTTGGGGATTGGGGATTCAGTTGCTTTTTTGGGGAAAGTTGGCTTTCACGAAGCTTGTTCAGTTTGTTTGAGAACTCTTCGGTGAGCGGCCTCATTTCGGTGAATATCTCTTCGCGGATAAATTCGAGGTCAATGCCCAAGTTTTAAAAATTGAAAAAAGCTAAGTTACCTCCCAACAGGCACATCACCACATCCACAACTCACCAAATCATCAAACCCACACATCACCAAATCCACATTTCAACAAATCCACGTCAATCATGAAACGTAGAAATTTTCTCAAGATATTTCCTGCCGCGGGCGTATCCTCGCTCGTGGTCAATGGCCATGCCATGCGGCCATTTGCCAACAGCAAAATCGCCAAAATCCTCAATTCCTGCGAGGATGTGGAAGACCGCGTGCTGGTACTCATCCAACTCAAAGGCGGCAACGACGGGCTGAACATGCTCGTACCCGTGCAACAATACCCACTCTATGCCGCCCTCCGCCCCAGCATTCGCATACCCGAATCGGGCGGCACCAAATTCATTGACCTCGACAACACCCTGCCCAACCCCGACAAGGTGGGGCTACACCCCAAAATGACGGGGCTGAAAGCCATGTACGACAACGGCCAAGTAGCCATCGTGCAAGGCGTGGGCTACGCCGACATGAACGGCTCGCACTTCAAAGGCACCGACCTGTGGCTCTCCGGCGGCGACGGCACCCCTGAGAAGAATGAAATCCAGTCCGGCTGGATGGGTCGCGCCCTACAGGCCATGTATCCCGACGTGATGGGAGCACCCACGCCCGAAATGCCCGACCCGCTCGGCATCCAAGTGGGCGACCCCAACCCGTCGTTGGGCTTTCACACCGAGACGCAGCACCAAAACATGCTCAACCTGAGCGGCCAAGACCCCGCAGGCTTCTACTCCCTCATCCAAAGCATCGGCGGCGCCCCGCTGCTCAACATTCCCAACTCAGAATACGGCGAGGAAATCAAGTACATACAAGGCGTGGAAAATAGCCTCAGCCTCTATGCCCAGCGCATCAGCGATGCCTTCAACGCCGGCACCAACTCCATATCGTCCTATCCGCAAGTCGGATTGGCCGACCAACTGAAGACCATCGCCCGGTTGATTTCCGGTGGCCTGAAGACCAAAATCTACCTCTGCTCCATTGGCGGCTTCGACACGCACGGCGCACAGGTGTTTGAAAATCAGACCACCGCTGGCACACACGCCAACTTGTTGAAGGATTTCTCCGATGCCATCAAAGCCTTCTTCGACGACCTCGAAGGATTGGGCGTGGGAGACCAAGTGACCGCCTGCACTTTCTCCGAATTCGGTCGCTGCGCCCGCGAAAACGGCTCGCTCGGCACCGACCACGGCACCCTCGCACCCATGTTCTTGTTTGGCAAAAACATCAAAGCCGGGGTCGTTGGCACCAACCCCAATCTGGGCGTGCTGACGCAGGACAACCAACTCAGCGATATGCAGTTCGACTATCGCCAAGTCTTTGCCACCCTGCTGCAAGACTGGTTGGGCGCCAACAACTATGTGCTCGAACAAACCATGTTCGAGGGCTACACCAAGTTGCCAGCGGTGGACGACATGGCCGTCGTCACGCCCGACTGCTACATCGGTGGCGTCACCTCCGTGTTCGACCCGCTCAACACCACGCGCCCCTTGGTCGTGTACCCCAACCCGGCCAATTACAGCACGGAAGTGGCCTTCCAAAGCCGCGCCGCCTTCGATGCCCGCCTCACGCTCCACAGCCTCGGCGGGCAGATGGTGTCGGCCAGCGCCGTGCGGGTGCAGCCGGGCAGCAACTTCTTCTATCTGGATGTGGCCAAGCTGCCCACAGGCACTTATTTTGTTCGTTTGGAAAACAAGTATTCTGGCAAGGCCGATGTGGCGAAACTCAACGTGAGCCGCTGAACAAAATACAAACATAGCCAACTAACGAACGCCGGGCGGGATTTCCGCTCGGCGTTTTTTTTGCTTGTTTTTTACATGGCGTAGTAGTGGTGAGGTGTTTTTTTGCCTAAAAAGAAAACCGATGTCGGAATTTTGTCTTGCAATGAAAGGCGTGCGCCGAATTATTTCTCAAAAAAGAATATCGCACACGCCGAAAGAAAAATCCGCACGGCATGACCATAATCCGATTTACCCTCCTCGCATCAGCCCTTTGGGCAGGATGCCTTTCGGCGCAAACCCCAGCGCCCCCTGCCAATGTGGCCGCCTCGGGCTACGACAGCCACATCGAGCTGCATTGGCAACCCAGCAACTCAGCCAACATCACAGGCTACCAAGTGTTCCGCTCCACCGACGGCTCGCAATTCGACCTCTTGCAAAACGTCGGCCCCTCCACCCGCTCCATCATTGACTGGACGGGCGACGAGGGGCAGGCACTCACGCGCCACTACAAGGTACGGACGACAGCTGCGCTCGGTGCGCTCAGCGATTTCTCAGAACCCGCCTCCGCCACCACCGCCGCCATGAGCGACGAACAACTCATGGACATGGTGCAGCAATATACCTTCCGATATTTCTGGGACTTTGCCCACCCGCTTAGCGGACTGGCACGCGAACGCAGCAATGGCGACAATAACATAGTGACCACCGGAGGCTCGGGGTTTGGCATCATGGCCATCGTGGTGGCCACAGAACGAGGCTGGGTGACGCGAGAAGCCGCCGTGAACCGCATGATTCAAATCATTTCCTTCCTGCAATTGGCCGACCGCTTTCACGGCGTTTTCCCGCACTGGCTCAATGGCTCCACTGGCAAGGCCATCCCGTTTAGCCAATACGACGATGGCGGCGACTTGGTGGAGACAGCGTTTTTGATGCAAGGACTACTGACGGCGCGGCAGTATTTTGACCAGAACACACCCCTTGAAAATGCCCTGCGCAACGCCATTACCGGTCTTTGGGAGGCGGTGGAGTGGGACTGGTATCGCAAAAACGGCAGCGGAACCCTCTACTGGCATTGGTCGCCCAACCACGGCTGGCAAATGAACTTCCCCCTGCGCGGCTTCAACGAAACACACATCACCTACCTGCTTGCCGCAGCCTCCCCGACACACGGGGTGCCGGGCAGCCTCTATCAGACGGGCTGGACGGCTGGCAACTATGCCAATGGAAGCACCTACTACGGCTATCCCATATTTTGCGGCCCGCCAGCGGGCGGGCCACTCTTCTTCGCACACTACTCTTATCTCGGCTTCGACCCTCGCAACGTGAAAGATGCCTTTTGCAACTATTTCCAGCGCAATCGAAACCACTCGCTCATCCAGCACGCTTACAGCATCAACAACCCATCCAACTTCACGGGCTACTCGGCTGAATGTTGGGGCCTCACCTCCAGCGACGACCCCCTCGCTGGCTACCGCGAGCACCACCCCGGCTACGACAACGGCACCATCGCGCCCACCGCAGCCCTGTCGTCCATGCCCTACACCCCCAGCGAGAGCCTTGCTGCCCTGCGCCATTTCTACCGTGCGCAAGGCGAGCGGCTATGGGGCCCCTACGGTTTTTACGACGCTTTCAACCTAAAGCTGGACTGGTTCGCATCGTCCTATCTCGCCATAGACCAAGGCCCCATCGTGGTGATGCTGGAAAACCATCGCACGGGATTGTTGTGGAACCTCTTCATGCAAAACCCGGAGATACAGCCCGCACTTGAGGCACTCGGCTTTCAACCCGACGCGAGCGGCACACAAGCAGATTTTTTGGGAAAAAACGGCTTCGACGTGTTCGTTTTCCCCAATCCCATCAGCACCGAAGAAATGTTGAACGTGGAATGTTCCATTCTCGCGCCGCAAAAACTGACACTACGAATAATTGACACGCAGGGCAGGCCCGTCCGAGCATTGTTCCAAGACATGGAAATGCCGGCGGGCCTTTTTCAAAAAACACTTCACTTGAAAGACCTTCCGCAGGGAATTTATTTTTTGGAAATGACAGGCAGCAAAAGCGGAAGATGGACAGGGAAGGTAATGGTGAAATAACAAACGCACAAAACTGCAACGCACTTTCATACACACACAACCAATCTAAAAATTATGAAAAAGCTCTTCCTTACTACATTGCTCGCCTTGATGAGCCTTGTCGTGGCAACAGCCCAAACCCAAATCGTCTATGAAGACTTTGAGGGCGGCACATCCGACCTCGCATGGGAGGCAGCCAATGGCACCTACAACGGTGTCATCGCCAACCCCGGCCCCGATGCCGTGAACGGCAGCGGCTTCGTCGGCTCTTACACAAAAAGCGGCTCTCACGCTTACAGCCTTTTCTGGGTGCAAAACCTGCCCCCACTCAACCTCACGGAGTTCAATCAATTCAAACTCAAAGTCTGGTGCGCCACCGCCACCCCCGTGCTGCTCAAACTCGAAGGCACCGGGCCTGCCATCGAAAAAACAGCCGTGATGCCCGCCGCCAACCAGTGGGTGGAGCTCACCTTTGATTTTAGCGCCGCTGAGTATTACACGGGGCTGACGAAAATCATCATCTTCTTCGACCCCGGCACCGAGAGCAGCGCCCACACCTACTATTTCGACGACCTCCGTGCCGTGAAAGCCCCGCAAGACATCGAAACCTTCGAGGCTCCCTCCGGCATCACTTGGACAAGCCTGAACGGCACTTACCTCGGTGCCATCGCCAACCCCGCACCTGACGCAGTGAACGGCTCGGCCACCGTGGGCGCTTTCGTCAACAACCCCAACTTCGACTTCAACTTTGCGTTCGGCACCCGCTCCACGCCGCTTGATTTGTCCACCTACAATCAGTTCAAAATCAAGATGTGGGCACCGAAAAACACGGAGATGCTGTTCAAGTTGGAAGGCCCCGGCGGGCAAATAGAGCAGTTCAAAAACATCGCCGTCGCCAACAAATGGCAGGAATACACCTTCGATTTTTCCGGGGCAGCCAATCTGACCCAATTGGACAAGATCCTCATCGTGTTCTCTCCTTTCATAACTGGCAGCAGCGACACCTTTTATATCGACGACATTCAGGCGCTGCCACAAGGCGCTTGCGCAGGCACCACGCCCGACCCCGACATACTCGACGACTTCGACTGCAACCGCCGGGCGGTGTATGGCATTGGATGGGACAGTATCCACGTCGTGAAAAACCCAGCCCCCAGTCCCGACAACAATTCGCGCAAGGTGGGCGAATTTCGTCGGCGCACCGGCCCCGGCACCGAATATGCCGCATTTGTGATAGACAATGGCAAGCCCATTGACCTGAGCGAACGCTATCTGTTCGGCCTCAAAGTATGGGCCCCCAAAACGGGCACCTTGCTGCTCAAAATAGAGGGCGGTTCGGGGGCCAAAGAAGTAGGCGTACCCGTGACCGAGGTCAACAAATGGGTGGAATACTTCGTGGACTTCAAGAGCGAAATCGGCAAAGGACACACGCGCTTGGTCATTTTCTTCAATGCCGGCGTGAATGGCGAGCCGGGCGAAATCTACTATGCGGACGACATCAAGTTGTATGCGCCCAAGGGCATCAACGTGGAAGACTTTCAGGAGTCGCCGCTCAACCTGGGTTGGCAGCCGCTCAACGGCGACAACGTCATCCACGGCAATTTCACCGCCCCGACAGCCAACCCCAGCCCGAACGCGGTGAACAGCTCGTCGCAGGTGGGTTGCTACTCGAAAGGCTCGTCGCCCCTTTCCACTTTGCAAGCCATCAATCTGACGGCCAACTTCGACTTGACGGATTTCCCCCAATTCAACCTCGACGTGCTCAGCCCAGCCAGCGTCGCGCCAGGCACCAAAGTCAGGATGCAGCTTTTCTCGCCCATCGCGGGCAACCAATCGGTGGAAGCCGCCATTGCCACACCAGGCGAATGGGAGACGCTTGGCTTCGATTTCTCGCCGTTCTCCGCTGTCACTGATTTTGGCGAAATTCGCATCATCTTCAACCCCGATGCCGCCTCCCCCGGCCAGTCGTGGTGCATTGACAACCTCCGTCAGGGCGTTGCCACCGTTGACCCCTGCATTGACGTGCAACCCAATCCGGTGTTCATTGACGACTTTGAATGTCAACGCAACTTTGTCGAGATTTTCTATGGCGCAAGCGATTTGAAAGTCATCAACAACCCGCAGCAAGCGGTCGAAAACTCGTCGCTAAAAGTGGGTGAATACAACGACCCGGCAGGTGCCGGCACCGAGTTTGCAGGCATCGGCTTCACGTTGCCCGCAGCCCCCGATTTGAGTTTGAACAATCAATTGGAGGTGCAGGTATGGTCGCCGTTCGACAATGTGCCATTCCTCTTCAAAATAGAGGGCAACGGCGCCAACGTGGAAAGATGGGACACGCTCCCAACAAAGAACAAGTGGCACACTTTCAGTCTCGATTTTAGCGCCGCGCAAGGCACCCCCGGCAACAAACTGGTCATCTTCTTCAACGTGCTAAGTCCAACTGGCGGCGGCACCTATTATGTGGACAACATTCGCTGGCGGCGCAAGGGGTATAGTGGCTGCGTGGGCGACAATGAAACGGCCAACACCACCTTGCCCAATTTCGCCTACTTCAACAACAACCCGTTGGATGGCCAAACAACCACCATCGTGGACAATCCCCTAAAAGCAGGCATCAACACCAGCAACAAGGTCATCCGATATGTGCAGTCAGGGTCTGCGCCTATTTTCTCTGGTGCATTCGCTGACTTGGACGCAGCCATAGATTTTAAAGGCAACAAACAAATCAGGACGAAAGTGCTGATGGACCACATCGGCAAGTTCACCATGAAGGTGGAGGTGTTTGGCAACCCGATTCCGCCCATTGAAATCACCGCCGACAACACGAAGGTGAACGAGTGGGAAGAACTCGTGTTCGCGTTCCCCACCGTGGGCGACAACGACAGATACAATCGCCTCACGGTACTCGTTGATATCGGCTCCACCGGCATCGGCACCGACCGCATTACCTACTTCGACGACATCATCATCGGCGATGGCGTGTGCGGCGCGGTCAGTACCTTCACGCCTACGGTGGCCGCGATGCGCATCCTGCCCAACCCCGTGTCGGACTACTTGCGCGTGGAGAATTTCGAGGGCATCAACCGCATTGATGTCTTCAACATCTTTGGTCAACGGCTCTCCTCGGTCAATACTTCCGGCGACGCACAGACGCGCATTGACGTGACCTCATTGCCTGCGGGCATTTACACCATGGCGGGTTACAACGAACAGGGTCAACTGATTGGCAACGCCAAGTTTGTGAAGCAGTAAACGGCGAACGGTTTACGGTACACGGTACACGGCGTTTCAAATTCCGTGCATCGTGTACCGTGTGCCGTGTACCGTGCATCGTTCACCGTCTAATCGTTTCGTCATGCTCCATCGCTATTTGCTGGCATTGAGCCTTTTATTTTTATTTCCTTTTGCAAAAGCACAAAAACCCGCTCCCGCCATCGGCGCGGAAAAACCGCCCTTTTCCCTCGACGAACTCCAGCGCCGCCATTTCCTTTATTTCTGGGAACTGGCGCACAAGACGACTTTTCAAATCCCCGACCGTTACCCCCGCGACGATTTTTCGAGCATCGCCGCCACAGGATTTGGTCTTTCCACCTATCTTGTTGGCGCAGAAAGGGGCTGGATCACCCGCGCACAAGCGGCCGAACGCGTGTTAAAAACCCTTCGATTCCTGAAAAATTTGCCACAAGGCCCCGAAGCCTCCGGCACAGCAGGTTATCGCGGTTGGTTCTATCATTTTCTCAACAACGACGACGCGCTACGTTACAAAAATGTCGAACTATCCAGTATTGACACGGGCTTGCTCATGGCGGGCGTGCTCTCGTGCATGAGTTATTTTGACCAAAACAACCCTGCCGAAAAAGAAATCCGCGAAGTCTCCGACTTCCTTTTCCGCCGCGTTGAGTTCGACTGGTACCTCAACGAGCACCACCGCATGAGCATGGGCTGGTTTCCCGAACGCGGCTTCCTCGCCGCCGAATGGCGCGGCTACAACGAAGCCATGATTTTGGTCATCATGGCGCTCGGCTCACCCACTCACCCCATTCCCGCCGCAGGTTGGGATGCTTGGTGCCAATCATACTACCGCACTGACTTCAAAGGGCAGGACATGGTGAATTTCGGCCCCCATTTTGGCCACCAGTACAGCCATGTCTGGATAGACTTCAAAGGCATTCAAGACCCGCACATGAAAAAAGCGGGTTTCGATTATTTTGAAAACTCCCGCCGCGCCACCCTCGCCAATCGCCAGCACTGCATTGACAATCCCCTCAAATTCAAAGGCTATGGCGAAAATATCTGGGGCCTCACGGCTGGCGACGGCCCCGATGCCGAAATGGAACACGAGGGCAAACGCATCTTTTGCCCCGGCTATGCCGCGCGCGGCGTGGCAATTGATTACCTCGACGACGACGGTACGATTGCCCCGACGGCAGCGCTCGCTTCCATGCCTTTTGCGCCCGAAGTCGTGCTGCCCGCCGCAGAGGCGATGTGGAATCGCTGGCCTGTCGGCCCCTACGGTTTTTTCGACGGCTACAATGAAACTTTCACCGCTCTCGCCAAGTCGCCGAACGCCCAAGCGGGCTACCCGTACTGGGTTGACCGTGACCAACTCGGCATTGACCAAGGCCCGATTGTGCTGATGATTGAGAACTACCGAAGCGGCCTGCTTTGGAATTTGATGAAAAAAAATCCCTACATCGTGCAGGGGCTGAAACGGGCGGGATTCGCCGGCGGCTGGCTCGACAAAGTTGACTTTCAAAAACTTGCCAAAGGCATTACTTGGGCCGATGGCGAAAAAGCCAAGCCCAACCCCGACGTTCCGGTGGACAATAACAGCTTTTTCAAAAGACTGGATTACAAAGACGCGGCGGGGAACAAACTTCCCTACCAACTCATGGAGCCAGCCAATGCGAAGCAAGGAGAAAAATACCCCCTTGTCATTTTCCTACACGGCTCCGGCGAGCGCGGCGTGGACAACTCCTCGCAAATGAAAAACAGCGTCCATGCCTTCGTGGAAAAAGAAATGCGCCAAAAACACCCCTGTTATCTGCTCGTGCCGCAATGCCCGCCCAACGAACGCTGGGCTGGCTCCTCCCGCGACGCGAAACTTGTTTTTGATGAAAAAAATCCAACCGTGCCCGGGCGTATGGTCATCGAGTTGCTCGAAAAAACTTTGCAGGAACACCCAGACATTGACCGCAATCGCGTGTATATCACGGGTTTGAGTATGGGCGGCTTCGGGACTTTTGATGCCTTGATGCGCCGCCCCGATTTGTTTGCTGCCGGGATTCCACTCTGTGGCGGCGGCGACCCGAAAAGCGTGGAGCGCATCAAAGACATCCCGCTGTGGGTGTTTCACGGACGATTGGACGAGGCAGTTCTGCCAAAATTTTCTTGGGAAATGGTGGAGGCTTTGAAAAAGGTGGGCGGCAAAGTGCGGTACACAGAATATTCGACTTTGGGGCATAATGTGTGGGACGCGACGTACTACAATCCGGCGGTGTTGGAGTGGCTTTTTGCACAGAAGAAAAAAGGTTGATGAAGGTTGATGAAGGTTGATGAAGGTTGATGAAGTTGATGAAGTTGATGAAGGTTGATGAAGGTTGATGAAGTTGATGAAGGTTTATCGGGGTTGGTGAGAGTGCCTACAAAACTGTGTCGCCCCAATTCGGGCAATGAGAAAACACAGAGACACGGAGGCACAGAGTTTTGTCTTTCAATAACTTATGCTCCTTTGAATGCAGCGTTCGCCGTGTGAAAAAGATATAGGAAGGTTTGACACGTTTTTCTCAACATTCCCGGGTTGGATTATCAACCTTCTTAAACCCTCATCAACTTTATCAACCCTTCTCAACCAGAAAACTAACCCCCTCATAAACAGCTGGTAGCTCCAACTCAATTCCCAAAGCCGGAATCGGGAAACGCTCATCGGATTGCAGGTAAGTGGAGGCTTCCCAATCGCCGTTTTCCAACTTGACGCGCACCTCGACGAAGATTTTTTCAGAGTCCACGAGGATGTAATTTTGGAGCGAGGCGATGTTTTTGTAGCGGATGAATTTGTCGGCAGAATCTTCGATGCGGGAGTTTTTGGACATGACCTCGAAGATGATGGAAGGGTGTTGGATGATGTAACGCTGTTAGAAATCGCGTGAGTCGCCGGTCACAACAACATCAGGGTAGGTGTAATCCTTCTCGGTTGAGATTTGGACTTTCACGTTTTCCTGTTGGATTTTGTAATCTCCTTTTGTCAGCAAAGAACGGAGTAAAATGACTAAATTGATGCAGATGTCATTGTGGAATAGGGTAGTGCTGGGCATAGGTATCAGGTTTCCATTGATGAATTCGTGGCGGATTTCGGAGCGTTCCTCGAACTCGATATATTCCTCGACGGTCATCGGGCGGTTGGTAGTCAAAACTTCGTCCTTCATGTCGTAAATTTTTGATTGGACAAAAATACAGTTCAGGCATCAAACTTTCAAAAATGCAAAACCGCAGCCAGCGTCTTGATTTACTAACTGTGCCCGCCTTCCTCCTTGCGCTGGCGTTGCTGCTGCTGAACGACTGGGTTTGGAAGACCGAATACGGCAATTGGTTCACTGGAAAACTCTCCGATTTTGCAGGGCTATTTGTGTTCCCGATTTTCTGGACGGCAATTTTCCCAAAACACAAACACTTGATTTTCACAGCCGTCGCCGTGTTTTTTATTTTTTGGAAATCACCTTTCAGCCAGTGTTTGATTGGCGGCTGGAACACTTTGGGAATGTGGCAAATAGGGCGGGTGGTGGATTATTCAGATTTGCTGGCTTTGTCCGTGCTGCCGTTGGCGTTCAGATTTTGCAATCGCTCCCTACCTGCTTTGCCATTAAAAGTCAACCCCGTTTTTCCGATGATGATTAGCATATTCGCGTTTACGGCCACAAGCAGAGCTGATGGAACAGTCGCTTACGACAAGCCGTACTTGCTGAAAATGTCAAAAAATGATTTTGAAAAAGGCTTACAGAAATTGACTCAGGAGGATGCATCGAACTTTTACTCAGGGTTTTCAAATTCAAACCCAGACACCATAACCATCAGAATTAAAACCGAAGCATGCCCCCGACTGCCACGTTACGATTTGCTCATCACAGTTTTGAACGACAGCTCAATCATTGTTTCAATGCTCAGTTGCGAAACAATTTGCGACGACGAAGACGACCGAATCAAAATGCGGCAAGCATTTGAAAGTGGCGTGATAGATAAAATCAGAAACTCAAAATCGCTGCCAAGCAGTCCTTCAAAATGAAAAAACTAAACTGCCTTTTTTTTCTGCTAAATCTCCTGTATCTCAACACAATACAGGCTCAAATCTACCGCCCGTCCGCCGCCACCGAACGACGCGCGAATGATTTGCTCGCCAAAATGACGCTGGACGAAAAAATCGGCCAACTTACCCTCTACACCACCGACTGGGGCAGTACCGGGCCAACCATCCGCGAAGGTTACAAAAACGACATCCGATCCGGTGCTTGCGGCAACCTGTTTAACAGTCACACCGTCGGCTTCGTGCGCGAGTTGCAGCGAGTTGCAGTAGAAGAAACCCGCCTGAAAATCCCGCTGCTTTTTGGCTTCGACGTGATTCACGGCTACAAAACCATTTTCCCGATCCCCCTCGGCGAAGCCGCGAGTTGGGATTTGGAAGCCATCGAAAAATCCGCTCGCGTCGCCTCTGCTGAAGCCTCTGCCGCCGGCCTCAATTGGACCTTCGCCCCGATGGTGGACATCTCGCGCGACCCGCGCTGGGGCCGCGTGATGGAAGGCGCTGGTGAAGACCCCTGCCTCGGCAGCCGCATCGCCGAAGCGCGGGTGCGCGGCATTCAGGGCAAAAAAATCGGCGACACCGATGCCATGCTCGCCTGTGTGAAACACTTCGCTGGCTACGGCGCACCCATCGCCGGGCGCGACTACAACACGGTGGACATGAGCGAGCGCTACTTCCGCGAATTCTACCTGCCGCCCTACGAAGCCGCCGTTCGGGCGGGCGCAGCGACGGTGATGACCTCTTTCAACGACTACGACGGCGTGCCCGCCACAGGAAACAATTACTTGCTCACCGACATCCTGCGCAAAGAGTGGGGATTCAGGGGCTTCGTCGTCACCGACTACACGAGCATCAACGAAATGGTCAATCACGGCGTGACCGCCGACGATAAAGCAGCTGGCGAACTTGCGCTCAACGCAGGCGTGGACATGGATATGCAAGGCGCGGTCTATCAGCGTTTTTTGAAAAAATCCGTGCAAGAAGGCAAGGTCAAAATGGCCGATGTTGACGAGGCGGTGCGGCGAGTTTTACGGCTGAAATTCGAATTGGGTTTGTTTGAAGACCCCTACAAATTCTGCGACGAGACCCGCCAAACGACCACCCTGCTCAGCCCCGAGCACCGCGCCGCCGCCCGCGATGTGTCGCGCAAGAGCATCGTTTTGTTGAAAAACGAAAACAACGTTTTACCGCTGAACAAGAGTCAAAAAATAGCCCTCATCGGCCCGCTGGCCGACAACAAAAGCGAACTCATCGGCAACTGGAACGGCGCGGGCAACGCAAACGACTGTGTGAGTTTGCAAGAAGGTATCGCTAACCTTCGGTTGGCGAATCTCGCTTTTGCGCGTGGCTGCGAAGTAGAAGGCACAGACAAATCCGGTTTTGCCGAAGCCTTGCGTATCGCGCAAAACGCTGACGTGGTGGTGGTCGCCGTCGGCGAAAAAGCCATGATGAGCGGCGAGGCAGCGTCGCGCGCCGACATCACCTTGCCCGGAGTGCAGGAAGAATTGGTGCTGGAGCTCGTGAAAGCGGGCAAACCTGTTATCGTCATTTTGATGAACGGCAGGCCGCTCGCCATCCCAAAAATCGCCGAAAGCGCCGCCGCCATTTTGGAGACCTGGTGGCTCGGCACCGAAGCGGGCAATGCCATCGCCGATGTGCTTTTCGGCGACTACAACCCAAGCGGCAAACTGCCGATGACCTTCCCGCGCTCGGTCGGTCAAGTCCCCATTTTTTACAACGAAAAAAGCACCGGGCGGCCTTTCGACCCGAACTCGAAATGGACGAGCAAGTATATTGACGAGGAAAATTCTCCTCTTTATCCCTTCGGTTTTGGCCTCAGTTACACAACGTTTAGTTACGGCGAGCCGAAGGTTGACAAAGCCGTTTTCAAGAAAGGAGAAAATTTGCAAATCACCGTGAGCCTGAAAAACTCGGGAAGCCGCGCAGGGGAAGAAGTCGTGCAACTCTACGTCCGCGACCTTGTGGCCTCCGCGACGCGCCCCGTGAAAGAATTGAAAGGTTTCCAAAAAATCATGTTGAAAGCGGGTGAGTCGAGAGAGGTAAAATTCACGCTGACGGAGCAGGATTTCAGTTTTTATCGGCGTGACATGACGTTCGGGGCGGAGCCGGGCGAGTTCGACATCATGGTGGGTGGCAATTCGGTGGATTTGAAAAAAGTGCGGGTGCGGATGGCGGACTAAGCGAACACCTCGTCCACCTTGACTTTAAAGCCCGCCAGCAGTTTCGATTCCACCTCGCCGCCTTCTTCGCCCAAAAAAGCCAAGACGATTTCGCCATTGATAAGTTCATAGCAATAGCCCGGCTCAAAAATGTTCAGTTCCAGAAACTCGCGGACGGTGAGCGTTTTTTCCAGCGTGGTCGTCATTGTTCAAAAGTTGAATTTGCGAAACAAAAATAGTCTTTTCCAATCACTTTTCATTTTGGAAATAAAAACCGTAATCGTATGAAGCAGATTTTTACAACACTCAAAAAAAGGCGGGCAGCACTGCCACTGCTGCTGTTCGGCTTGCTGTCGTTCCAAACGACATTTGCACAAGTCCGCGTCACGGGGCGCGTGACCGATGCCAGCAATGGCGAGGCGCTCATTGGCACCACCGTCAGGGAAAAGGACGCAAACGCGGGCACTACCACTGACTTCGACGGCAACTTTGACTTCGAGGTGAGCAGCGCAGATGCCACGCTGGTGTTCGAGTACACTGGTTTTTTGCTCAAGGAAGTTCCGCTCAATGGCAAGACGTACATAGAGGTAGCCATGGGTGAGGATGTCAGTCTGTTGGGCGAAATCGTCGTGGTCGGCTATGGCACCCAGCGCAAGAGCGACCTCACGGGCGCGGTCGGCACGGTGAAGGCCAAGGACATTGAGCGCATCCCGTCCGCGTCGGTTGACCAAGCCTTGCAGGGCAAAATCGCGGGCGTGTATGTGACCCCCGCCAGCGGGCAGCCGGGCGCGGCAGCCATCATCAGAATACGCGGCACCGGCACCCTCAACGACGCCAACCCGCTTTTTGTGGTGGATGGTATGTTGTTGGACGATATTTCATTCGTCAACCCACAGGATGTGGAATCGGTCGAGGTGCTGAAAGATGCCTCCGCGACGGCGATTTACGGCAACCGGGGCGCCAATGGGGTCATCATCATCACCACCAAGCGGGGCAAAAAAGGCGACGCGGTCATCTCGCTGGGCAGCTATTACGGCTCCCAAGCAGTGACGCGCCAGATACCGATGGCCAACGCCGCGCAGTTCGCGCAGCTCTACAACGAACTGACCAACTCCTCCTACTTCCCCGACCCAGCCTCATTGGGCGCAGGCACCAACTGGCAGGATGTGATTTTCCGCGATGCCCCCATCGCAAACGTGCAGGTCAGCGCCATGGGCGGCTCTGACAAGCTGCTCTACAATGTGTCGGCCAACTACTTCAAGCAGGACGGCATCATTCGCGAGTCGCAGTTTGAGCGGGTTTCGCTGCGGCTCAACAACGAGTACCAATTGAACAAATCCATCAAATTGGGCAACAACGTCGTGTTTTTTAATGCCAAATCGCAAAACCCGCCGGGTGTGTTGGGTTCCGCTTACCGAATGCCGCCAGTGTTTGGGGTACGCGATTCTGTTGGCAATTTCAGCGACCCGACGTTTTTCGGTGCAGCCATTGCCAACCCCGCTGCGGATTTGTTTTACAAAAACAACAATCACACCACCGGGCGACGTCTCGTGGGCACAGTGTTCGCCGACATCAAATTGTTCAAGCACTTTACTTTCCGCAGCAACTTGGGCGGCGACTTCGCCTTTTTCCGCGACAAATACTACGAACCGGTTTTCCGGGTGTCGAACTCGCAACTGAACATCGAGGACAAACTCAATATCGGTGTCAACGAAAACCGCTCATGGCTTTGGGAAAACACGCTGAACTTCGACAAGGAGTGGAAAGACCTGCGCCTCAATGTGTTGGGCGGATACACCGCGCAGGAAAACTACTTTGAATTCTTCGGCGCGGGGCGGCGCAACTTTCCTTCCGGCGACGACGAGCTGCTCTTCCTGAACGCGGGCGACGTGCTCACGCAGACCAACTCGGGCGGCGCTGGCGAATGGGCCATGGCGAGCTATCTCGGACGCATCAACGTCACTTTGTTCGACCGCTACCTCCTTACCGCCTCCATCCGTGCCGACGGTTCTTCCCGATTCGCGGCATCCAACCGCTGGGGCTATTTCCCTTCTTTTGCGGTGGGCTGGAATATCGCACAAGAACGATTCATGGCCAGCCAGCGAGTGTTCGACCGCTTGAAACTACGCGCTTCGTGGGGCATAGTGGGCAACGACAAAACCCAACTTTACCCCTCGTTCGGCTCCATCACGGGCAATCTGGGGGTCATACTCGGCCCCGACGAGACGCTCAACCAAGGCGCATCGCTCATCTTCCTCGCCAACCCGAACGTGCGCTGGGAAAGCGCCCGCCAGACCGATGTGGGGGTAGAGTTTGCGCTGCTCAACAATCGCTTGACGGCAGAGGTGGACTGGTACAATCGCTACACCTACGACATTCTCTCCGCCCCACCCATACCTTCTTACGTCGGTTCGCAGGGCAATCCTGTCGTCAACGTGGCAGATGTCCAAAATCGGGGTTGGGATTTCACATTGGGCTGGCGCGAAACGCGCAACCGTTTTTCCTACAACTTCACGGGCATTTTTTCCACGGTGGACAACGAGGTGAAAAAGTTGGACAAACGACTTTCGCGCGTATTCGACGGGGGCACGGCACAGGGCGATTTCGCCACTTTGACAGAGGTAGGCCAACCCATCGGCAGTTTTTATGGTTTTGTCACCAACGGCGTTTTCCAAACTGCCGACGAAGCCGCGAGCAGCCCGCGCCTCGGCAACGAAACAGCGGGCGACTTGCGCTATGTTGACCTGAATGGCGACGGTGTCATCAACTCGGAAGACCGCACCTATTTGGGCAGCCCGATTCCAAAGTTCAACTATGGCTTCACGGCAAGCTTCGACTTTGCAGGCCTCGACTTTGCCGCGGATTTCTTCGGCGTGTCGGGCAACAAAGTGGTCAACACCAAGGCTTTGGCGCGTTTCGCGGTCTATAACTGGGAACAATCGTTCTTCGACGGACGCTGGACGGGTGAAGGCACCAGTACCGACAAACCACGCATCACCAACGGCGGCCACAACTATCGAATGTCTGACTATTGGGTGGAGGATGGCTCGTTTTTCCGACTGCGAAGCATCGTGTTGGGTTATTCCTTACCTCGCAGCGTGGTTTCCAGAATGGGTATGAGCCGCTTCCGCATTTATGCCAGCGGCACCAACCTTTGGACCAAGCAGCAGTATTCGGGCTACTCGCCGGAATTTCCCGGCGGCAGTGTTTTCACCGCCGGGCTTGATTACGGGAACTACCCGATTGCCAAGACGCTCCTTTTTGGGCTGGATGTGTCATTCTAGAGTGCAGTATCAAAGTTTAAAAAATGCGAGTTCAAAAAAATAAGAGCAATATGAAACAGATGTTTGCTTTTTCGCCAAAAATCATCCTCACGCTCGCCCTCGCCATGGGTACCGTCGCAGGCTGCAAAAAAGAATTCCTCGACCGCAAACCACTCGGCGAGTTGACCTACGACACCTTTTTCGCCACGGAAGCGCAAGCCATACAGGCCACCAACGCCGTTTACAATCAATTCCGCTCGTGGGAATGTGTGGGCTTGGGCTACCTCGGTGTCACCGACATTCTCAGCGACGACGCGGACAAAGGCTCCACGCCCAACGACCAGCCCTTGCTGGCCGACATTGACAACTTCAACTTCGATGCCGCCAACACTTACTTCAGCCAAGTCTGGACGGGCTACTATCGCGCCATCGCACGCGCCAACATCGCCATCAAGCGAATACCCGATGTGCCAAACATGAACGAAACCTTGCGCAAGCGGCTCATCGGCGAGTGCAAATTCCTGCGGGCCTATTCGTATTTCTTGTTGATGCAGTGGTTCGGCGATTTGCCAATCATCACCGAGCCACTGAGCGCCGAGGATTACTACAACCAGAGCCGCCGACCCGTCGGTGAGGTGCAGGCCCTCATCGAGCGCGACTTGCTCGATGCCATAGAAGCACTCCCAAACAAGTCCGGCTACGAGCCGAAGGATTTGGGCCGTGCCACAAAAGGTGCGGCACAAGGCATTCTGGCAAAACTCTATCTTTTGAAAAAAGACTTCCCCAAGGCGGAGCAGTACAGCCTCGACCTCATCAATTCGATGCAGTACAGCCTGCTATCGAGGTACTCCGACAATTTCTTGCCAATTGGCGAAAATGGCGCTGAATCCGTGTTTGAAATCACCGCCGCCGCATTGCAGCCCGATGCCGGCGGCGTGGTGGGGCCGGGCGCCACGCCTTACAACATGATTCAAGGCGTGCGGGGCAACCCCAACCTCGGCTGGGGTTTCAACCGCCCTTCGGACAACCTCGTGTCTTTTTATGAAAATGGCGACCCTCGGCGCGACGCGACGGTGATTTATGTCGGCGAAGTATTGCCCGATGGCGTGACGGTGGTGCAACCCAACCCAGAAATACTTGTGCCACGCTTCAATCAGAAAGCATGGGTGCCGCCCCATCCCGGCTTGCAAGACAACGGGCCGGGCAACATTCGCATCCTGCGCTATGCCGATGTGCTGTTGGTGGCGGCAGAGGCTTTGAACGAAAACAACAAGCCCGCCGAGGCATTGATTTTCCTCAATCAAGTGCGCAAACGCGCTCGTGGCACCAGCCAAGTGGTGTTGCCCGACGTGACGGTGACGGACCAAGCACTGCTTCGGGAAAGAATCTACCGCGAGCGCCGAGCCGAATTGGCTATGGAGCAGCACCGTTGGTTCGACCTTTTGCGGTGGGGACGTGCGGAACAGGTGATGCAAGCCGTCGGAAAAAATTTCGTTGCCCCTAAACACTGGCTCCTGCCCATCCCACAAAGCGAGGTGGATCTGACGGATGGGAGCATCAGGCAGAATCCGGGATACTGATGGCTCGTTTGTTGTTCGTTGTTAGTTGTTCGTTGTTTTTTTTAACTATCAACAAACAACTAACAACGAACAACAACCTAAGTGCCTCTTGGATTCCATTTCACCTCTTCCGCGCCCAAGTCGTGCGCCAATTGGCGAGCCAACATGAAGAAATAATCGGAAAGTCGGTTGAGATACTGAAGCACAATATCCTCCACAGGTTCTTCGCCGTGCAACGCCACGGCAAGGCGCTCGGCGCGGCGGCAGACGGTGCGGCAGACGTGGCATACCGACACCGTAGAATGCCCGCCGGGCAGTATGAAATGTTTGAGCGGCGGAAGGATTGAGTCTATTTCGTCCATTTCCTTTTCCAAAATCTCAATATCGGAAGGCAGAAGGTCGGGCACGGGCGGGTGCTTGGCCGGGTCAGAGGCCAAATGTGCGCCGACGGTGAAAAGGCGATGTTGGATTTGCGCCAAAACTTCTCGTATATGCTGGTTTTCAAGCGAATCGCGCAGCCAACCCACGAACGAGTTGAGCTCGTCCACCGTGCCATAAGCATCTACCCGAAGATGACTTTTCGGCACCCGGCGACCGCCAAAAAGGGCGGTTTCGCCCTTGTCTCCTGTTTTGGTGTAGATTCTGAAAGCCATGTTATTTTTTCAAAAACTCGTACCCGCCTTTGGTGGCACCCCACACCTGTTGGCCTTGTGCGTCGAAGCCTTGGTCCCAACTGAGCAACATATCCTTCGTGATGGTCACTTTGGAAGAAGCATATTTGGCTCCTCGTATATTGCTCTCGCAGCCCTCGCCCCGCGTAGCGCCCACAAACACCCCGTTCTTTTGTTTTTCCAAAAAAACGGCGCAGCCTTCGCGCAGCGTCAAGTCCGACGGTTCCAATTGGTCGAATGAGGAAGGGTTTTTGTACGCCCCGGCCCACTTGGCTGGCTCAGGCAGCGTATATACGATGCTTACGAAACCTTTTCGGCCCTCGCGTTCCACTTTATAGATGCGCTGTCGGTAGGGCTTGTCTTCGGCGGCGGCGGTGGCCTGTTCCACATAGAGCCAATAATTGGCCCTATCAGCCAACCAAATTGGGCGAATGTGCAAGCGGATGTCGAGAAAATCGGAATCGCGCAGACTTTGCGTTTCGCTGCTAAAATCGCCAATCATCCATGCCACGAGCGTTCCCAAATCGGCATCGGTGGCACGTTGGGCGCTGCGCGGGGGCGCACATTGCAAAAACAAGCCTGCTGCCAGCAGGAGCATGGCGAGCAGGCTTGTATAGTTGTCAGAAAAACGAACAATCATTGCTTCTTGTTTGGGGCGGTACTTGGCTGGGGTGCCAGTTGGGCTGGCGCGGCAGAAGGCTCGGCATCTGGCGCGGCGCCTCCGCCAAAATCATACGTTTGGCCGTTGAGGTATGCCCAACTGACTGGTGCCCACTCCGTCAGGCTTTGGCGCAAATACTTCTTTTTGGTGCGGCCTTGCGCCAATATCGTGCGCTCCAAAATCAGTTTTTTCAAATTCGGATTGCAATAATTCACCGCCGAGGCAAATGGAACGTCGCCGCTGAGCGGCAGGATTTCCAAACAGGTCACAGCGTGATTGAGCGCATCCACGCCATCAACAATTTTGTGAAACTCGAGCAGTTTGCGAATCGCTGCGGCATCGCCAGCCTTGGCCTTTTCCACCAAATCCACATAACTCACTTTGGCCAAATCGGCCATTTTCAGCACGTTCTGGAAAATCTCCACTTCATACGTTTTGCGCAGCGAGTCCGGCACCACGGTGATAGACTCCACTGGAGGCTTCCATTCCTCATGGGCGCCTTTTTGCGGCGTTTCGGTACCGTCAGCAGATAGGATGGTGGTAGTACTGGTGGATTGTTGCGTCTCCAAAGCCCCAGTGCCCAAGCTTAAGCCTGTGCGTTGCGGCGCGGTGGAGGAGGCAGGGTCTGTGGTCGTTCGGGTGCGAGGAGCATCTTGTCCCCACATATTCAACGTTTGAAAAAACAGGAGGCCAAAAGCCCAGCAACACAAATTTCTTTTCATGGGAAATCAATTTTTGCTTGGTTAAATAAACGCCGCAAAGGTGGGCAATTTGCACCACATTTCCTTCCCTTCAATTTTTGCCGAACGCTTATTTGCTCTGCGCAAAATATCTACTTTTGCGCCGTTTTTCGGCGATCGAATCTCTACACTCAACTTCTAACACTCTCAACTTACCATCACCGCACAATATGGGACGCGCGTTTGAATTCCGCAAGGAGCGAAAATTTAAAAGATGGGCCGGCATGGCCAAGACTTTCACCCGCATCGGGCGCGAAATCGCGCTGGCCGTGAAAGCCGGGGGCGCTAACCCAGAGTACAACTCCCGTCTTCGACTCGCTATCCAAAACGCCAAATCGGCCAATATGCCCAAGGCCAACGTGGAGAGCGCCATCAAAAAGGCTTCGGGCAAGGAAGCGGAAAACTTTCAGGAAGTCCTCTATGAGGGAAAAGGGCCCCATGGGGTTGCGATATTGGTGGAGACCGCGACCGACAATCCGACCCGAACAGTGGCCAACGTTCGGATGTATTTCGACCGGAATGGCGGGGCGCTCGGCACTTCTGGCAGCGTGGCCTTTCTCTTCGCTCGCAAAGGCGTGTTCAAGGTGAAGGCAGAAGGAAGGGACTGGGACGAGCTTGAGCTGGAACTGATTGATGCTGGTCTGGAAGAACTGAAGCGTGAGGAAGACGAGGTGGTGCTATACACCAGCTTCACTGATTTCGGCACCATGCAAAAAACATTGGAAGACCGAGGCATCGAAACCACCAGCGCGGGCCTGGAATGGATACCGAACCAGACAAAAAAATTGGGCGATGCAGAGGTGGAGCAGGTCATCAAACTGATTGACCGCTTGGAAGACGACGACGATGTGCTCAACGTGTTCCACACGATGGATATGTCTGAGTAACCTGCCCCGCCTTTATCATTCCTTCACCAAGCGGCCAGTTGCCGTCGCGGTAGCCGTTTTTATCTGCCAAAAATAAATCCCGCTCGGGTTGTTTTTCATGGACACCTGTACCAGTTCGCGGTACTGCGCTGTCCAATTTTTGCTATACACCAATCTGCCATCGGAAGAAAACACTTCCAACACCGTCTTCCCAACTGTGTTTTGAATATCGAATATCGCCTCGTCGGTCACAGGATTGGGGAACACCCGCGCTTGGGGCGTTGGCGCCTCGGGAGCGGAGACCTGATTGTAGGCGAGCGCCGCGTTCACGGCTGCCAATGCGTTCACCCGGCCATGCCCATAGGCGTGATTGGGCGTTTGCCCGCTGGGTACGCCACAGTTCGATGTGTCGCCAATCGGAACAGCCGTTTCTTTGATGAACTGCTCTATGAGTTCCACTTGGCCAGCCAAGTCGGGTCGCGCCGAAAGCACCAGCGCCACCAATCCCGCCACATGAGGCCCAGCCATGCTGGTGCCGCTAAATGCGGCATAGTTGCCATTAGGGGTACAAGAGCGGACGAACTGACCCGGCGCGGACACTTCTGGTTTCAGCCGATTGCTGCCATCAATGAGCACTGGCCCACGGCTGCTAAATGTGGCGATGGTGTCATCAAAGCGCGTGGCACCAATGCTGAAACTTTCCTCGAAGTATGCAGGCGGGGCGTAAGTGCTTCCACAATTGGGGCCAAAATTGCCATTGCTCACCACCACGAACACACCAGATGCTTTGAGATTGACAATCGCCACCCGCAACAAATCATTGATAACAAAGTCTGTGCACCCCTCGATGGTGGCGCAGTACCAAGAGTTGTTGATGACGTGCGGCGCTTTGGAAGGGTCTTGGTTTTGGCCATTGAGGTCGGTAGGAGCCAAGAACCATTGAAAACACTCAAGGTAGGTGGACGGCTGCCCCCAGCCGCGTTCCATGTTGCGGCAACCGACCCATGAGGCACCCGGTGCCACACCGATCTGGTTGCCGAGGCCGTCGTCGCCCACCATAGTGCCCATCGTGTGAGTGCCATGTGAGCCATCGTCGCAGGGGGCTGGCGCGTTGAACCCGCAGGGGTTCGTCCCGACTGGGTTGCCGAGCGTGTCGTAATTGAGCGGGCTGAAATCGTGGATGGCATCGTGCCAGTTGTAATGGTGCTGAGCGGTGCCCGAAAAATTGTCCCAGCCTCGATAGTGCGGTTGCAAGGTGGGGTGTACCCAGTCGTATCCAGTATCCGCACCACCGATGGTAATGCCCTGCCCCGTGTACCCGAGTGCCCACACAGCAGGTGCGTTGATGCGTTCCACCCCCCATTCGACAGCGCCCCGCCCCGCAGCGGTGGGAGCAGCCAATGAGGTCTCCACTGGCCCATCAAACTGCACCCAGGGGTCGGCTCCGAGCCAGCGCACCTCGGGCAATTCGGCCAATAGGCGCACCAATTGGTGGTCCGCCTTCTTCACCGCAAGCGCATTCACGAGATAAAGACCGTTGACGGAAACATCCTTTTCCCTCAATAGCCGCACCGCGTTGGCTTGCGAGCGCGTAGCCGTTTCCATTAGGCGCTGATAGACGAAATGCGCTTTTTCAGACTTGGTTTTTAAAAAGCGAGCGCCGCTGATGTCAGCCTGTTCCCGAAAGACCACCAGCAAATCGGCTGAATGCCCCTCGTTCAAGGTGGACAGTATTTCAGCAGAGACCTTTGCCCGCCAAGCGGTGTTTTGGCTAAAAGAAATTGTGCTGGAAAACGACAGCAGCGCGAAGAGCAGAAGTTTTTTCATTGATTTGAAAATCAAGTATTTAAAAGTTATAGTCAACGCAAAGTGGTTTTGAACGAACGGTGCTCGCAATCCTTTGGAAATCATGCAAATCAATCAAGGAAATCTTCAAATCCTATTTAATCTGGGTATAATCGAGTTGAATTCCACAAGGCGTATCGGGACGGGCCAAAAGTAAAACCTCGCAAGATACCCGCCCGGCCAAAATCAGCAAACGCCTATCTTTGCCACAAAATCACTTCACCTCATACTTCTCACATCCTACACATGAAAATCGCAATCGGCTGCGACCACGCAGGATTCCCCTACAAAGATGGCATCGTCGAGATGCTCCAATCGCAAGGACACATGGTGCTCGACTTCGGAACCAACTCTTTTGACTCTGTGGACTACCCCGATTTCGCGCATGAAGTGGCCAAGGCGGTCGAATCCGGCCAAGCGGACAAAGGGGTGGTGCTCTGCGGCAGCGGCAACGGGGTAGCCATCACCGCCAACAAACATCAGGGCATACGATGCGCCTTGTGTTGGACGGAAGAAATCGCCGCGCTCGCCCGACAGCACAACGATGCCAATGTCATTGCCTTGCCCGCTCGGTTTGTGCCAGAAATACTGGCACAGGCAATGGTGCGTATTTTTATGCAAACCGATTTTGAAGGAGGGCGACACGAGCGGAGGGTCAATAAAATCGCGTGTTCTTGAAGCATCCGTTGCGCGCGGCGGTCGTCAGTTTTTCCAAAAATAAAGGCTCGTCGCCATCATACTCCAACACAATTTCCGCCTGTTCATAAAATGGCTCGCGCGGTACCAAACGGCGCTCAATCTCGGCAGTCAATTCCGACTCCCCTACCCCCTTCAACAGAGGCCGCTTTTCCTTTTCGTGTTGCAGCCTGCTTGAAAGCACGCTTGGCGAGGTCTTCAAGTAAATGGTAGTGCCGTGTTGTTTCATCCAAGCCATGTTGTCGGAAAAACAAGGCGCCCCCCCACCAGTGGCAACGACGGATGGCGGCAGAGCAACAAGGCGGCGCAGATACTCGCGCTCAAGCACTCGAAACACGGTCTCGCCCTCCGCAGAAAAAATCTCGGACACGCTGCGCCCCTCACCCTCCTCAATGAACGCATCAAGGTCAAGAAAGGGACAACCCAAGTGTTCGGCCAGCACGCTGCCCCAATGCGTTTTGCCGCTACCCATGAACCCTACGAGAAAAACATGTTTGTCCATTCACTTTTTGTTTTGACAAAAGTGCCAATTAGCAGCCGGCCCGCGCCGTATTTTTGCCAAAAATCGAGAAAAAACATGGATAAAATGAATAAGCATCTCCTTTTCAACCTTTTGGTGACATTCACGTTGGCTGCTTGCAACAATACCCCTTCGGAAAATGTGCAAAAAATCAACTCGGATGGCTCTTCCAATGCCGACATGGTACGCAACCCCGTCAGTGCCAATCAACCTATGGACACGGTAAACGTGGCCCGCATCACCTTTGAGGAAACAGAATTTGATTTTGGTGAAGTCAAAGAAGGGGATATCGTGGAGCATAAGTTCAAATTCACGAACACGGGCAAAGTGCCGTTGACCATCTTAAAAGCTCGCTCATCGTGCGGCTGCACCGTACCATCGTATCCTGAAGACCCAATCGCACCGGGCGAAACGGGCGAAATCACGGCCAAATTCAACACCGACGGCAAACCCAGCCGCCAGCAAAAGAACATTTATATCACCGCCAACACTTATCCCAACGAATCCATCGTGACCCTCAAAGGCTTTGTGAAGCCGAGCAATTGAGCATGAAAGCAAATAAAAAACAAAAGGGCGGCATCTTGCGATGTCGCCCTTTTTGTTTTTGGGAGGATGAGGGGGCTCGAACCCCCGACCTTCGGAACCACAATCCGACGCTCTAACCAACTGAGCTACAACCTCCGTTTCGGGCGGCAAAGATACTTTGTGTTTTTGAACTTTGGCAAGACTTGTGAACGGGATTTTTTTCAAAACCAAGAATCATGGGATCGCCACTCAAACTGCCACCGCCCCGACAGGTCGCCATCCCCTGAGTTTTTTGAGCAATTTGCACAGTTTCAGATTCAGAGAAGGGTTGGCGTTGAAAAAATGACCGTTGATGGTCATCCATTTTTTTTCCAGTTTGATTTCGCGCAGTTCGCCGTACGACACCCGACGTGGCTTGTCGAACGGAGCGCGCCAATAGATGCCTCGGTCTGTCATGGCAAACCCTTCCTTGCCGTTGTTTTTCAGCGATAGGTCGCAGATAAACCAGACGCGCTCTTTGCGCTCCGCGAAAAGAAAGTGTTTGCACACGTTGGCCATCAACTCCTCCTCCATTGCGATAAAATCAAAATAAAACACTTCGTCTTCTCTGTCAAAATCCAGAAAATCTCGAATCATAAGCCCCAAGTCCGTTTTGCCCGCCTGTACTTTTTCGTACTTCAAGATAGCGGGCGGCAACACCGCCCCCGTCAAATCGGGGCAAAATTGGATGATGAAATAATCGAGCAAGCCTTCAAAAGCAGCATCCATGCGGCGGTCAATGTCGGGCAAAGCCTCCGTGCCAAATCGCTCCCATTGCGTGAGCGCATCCTCCGCGATCTGTTCGGCTCGCACCGAATAGATTTCCCGGAAGCGCGAATCGTAGAACCGCTCGACAAATTCGCTGTAACGGGCAATATCGTGCTCCGCTTCTACCCGACGGCGCAGACTGCCAAAGAACAATCCCTTCACTTGTTCGGTTAAGTCGTCCGCATCGAAATCAAGCGGGTAAACAGGCTCGTAGGCGCTTTGTCGGATGTTTTTGCGGCCAAAGTGAAACCCGCAATGATGGCAGAAAACAGATGCCAGAGGACTTTGCTCGTGGCAAGCCGGGCAGGGCTTCATTTTTTCCACAATCGCGTCGCCGCAGCGATGGCAGAATTTTGCCCCCGGGATGATTTCGGTCGCGCAATTCGGACAGAGGTTCATAGCGTCATTAAAAAGTCATTGTATCGTTGAGTGCATCGCGTCATTAAAAGTCATTTTTCAATTACTCCTAATGACCACAATGACGCTCGTTACAGGCGACAAAAATAAAACTATTTGTTTTTAAAAACAAGTTTTTGCAACAACTTTTTTTTCAACATGGCAAAGCAAGTCAAAAAGGAAAACCTGCCCCAAAAGGTGTGTGCCTCTTGTGGGCGGTCATTTTCTTGGCGAAAAAAATGGGAAAAAGTGTGGGAGGAGGTGAAGTATTGCAGCGATCGGTGTCGGAGGAAGAAGGTTTGAGTTATTTGAGGGCTTGCCCGGCCAAGCGGAGCGGAGGGAGTTTTATCGAGAACGTTCAGAATAGTGTGTCAGACCTTCCCGCTTGTTTTTTCAAATGGCAAATGCTGCACTCAAAGAAGGGATAAGTTATTGAAAACCAAAATGTTGCGCTTCATCGTCTTCGCGCCTCCGTGTTTTCTCATTGCCCCGATTGGGATGACACTGTTTTCTTAATACTCTCGCCGCACTTGGTCGGGCAAGCCCTCAAACGCCGCCCTCAAACTTTTCCCACACATCGGGACGGCGTGTTTTGGTGCGTTCGATGCTTTGCTCGTGGCGCCACTCGTCAATCAGTTTGTCGTTGCCGGAAAGCAGAACCTCCGGGACGGTCATGCCATCCCATTCCGCAGGTCGGGTATAGACGGGCGGAGCCAACAAATTGTCTTGAAAACTATCAAACAAGGCTGATGTCTCGTCATTCAAAACGCCGGGAATGAGCCTACCCACCGCGTCCACCAGCACGGCCGCCGCCAATTCGCCCCCCGACAACACATAGTCCCCAATGCTGATTTCCAGCGTGACGTACTTCTGTCGAATGCGTTCGTCCACCCCCTTGTAATGGCCGCAAATAATGATGATATTTTCCCTGAGCGACAGCCGATTGCACAGTGATTGGTCGAGTCGAACGCCGTCGGGGGTTGTGTAAACGATTTCGTCGTAGGGTCGTTCACTTTTCAATTTTTCGATGCAGGCCGCGAGCGGCTCTGGGCGCATCACCATGCCTGCGCCCCCTCCAAATTGATAGTCGTCCACCTGCCGATGTCTGCCCAGGCCATATTCGCGTAGGTTGTGGAGGTGTACCTCAAGCAAGCCCTTGTCTTTCGCTCGTTGCATAATCGAGTGATTGAGCGGGCTTTCCAATAATTCGGGCAGGACGGTGATGATGTCGAAACGCATAGTGGGAAGAGGGAGTTGAGGGGGTTGTCCGGCCAAGTGCCGCGAACGGGGGGCTGGGGAAAAAACTATCACAAAGGTAAGGCGCTGTGCGGACAGACAAGGCAAACGATGGGATACAAAAAAGCCGTTGGTACTCGCTTACGCTTTCTCAACGGCTAAACCCCAAAAAACCAAATGAAAACAATCTTCTTGTGCGAAGGTAAGACAGCACCGTTCGAACAACCTACTCAATATCGGTGAACGGGCGAAATGAGTCGTTGAAACGGCGAAAACAGTGGCTGATTCTGGATTTTGCTCATTACCTCAACCTCGTCAAAAACAGCATCACATCCACCCCATCCGCATAATCGCCCAAGCCCGGCATCTGGCTTTTGCCAAATGGCAGCGCGGCGAAATCGCGCAGTTTCACATTGCTCACCACGCACTGGATTTCCTCTTTTTTTTCTGCCAGACGAGCATCAATATCGAACAGGTCGTCGTAGTATTCATAATGCACGGAGGCGATGCGGGCTTGTAGCGCGGGGTCTTCCTTCAGCAGCAGGCAGCCGTTGTTTTTGTAGTCTATTTTGTTGAGAATGAACAAGGTGAGGTTGTAGTCGAAGTTGTTTTTGTACTTGTCGTGGTGGATGATGTCGCGGTATTCGTGCAGTGCTTCGAGCAACGTGTCGAAATGGTAGCCGTGCGGGATGTAGATTTTCGACACGTTGCGGCAACCGAGGCCGAAGTAGGTAAAAATATCGCGGCCCAAAGCGTATAAATCGGCCATCGTTTCCAGCCCGTTGAGCACGGCGACGGCGTTGCGGTTGCGGCGGATGATGTGCGGGTATTTCGAGAAATACTGCTCGAAGTAGCGGGCGGTGTTGTTGCTGCCTGTGGCGACGACCGCATCGAAGCCGCTTAGGGATTCATTTTCTGCCACAAACTCCGTGTATTCCCACGCTTCGTGCGACCACTCGCCTATTTTTTTTATCAATAACGGCAACAGGCGTTTGTCCTTGTCGCTGAGTTTTACCTTTGCTCGCTGGCCTGCCACGAACACGCACAGCCAATCGTGAAAACCCACCAACGGGATGTTCCCGGCCATCACGAGGCCAATGGTTTTATCGGGATGTGGAGAAGTTGAAATGGGGTATTGCGCCGCCCAAGCCTCCAATTTTTCTTTTTCCAAAAAGGCTTCGGCGATGGCTTTGAGGGCGTTGCGCGTGTTTTCCTCTGTGAACCAGCGATTTTCAATGTACGATTGTTGAATCGCCGCATCCAGTTCGGCATCGCCACCGGAGCGCAAATAATGGCCGAGTTCGGCGAGCAGTTCGAGTCGTTCGTGGAGCGTCAAAGTCGGGTGAATTTTGTGAGCAAAGGTAGAGATGCTTATTGGTATACCCAGATTAAAGAGGATTTGAACCTGCCGGTTGGCAAGGCAGGGATTTCCTTGATTGATTTGCATGATTTCCAAAGGATTGCGAGCACCGTTCGTTCAAAACCACCTTGCGTTGACTATAAAAAAATCACCGCAGTGGCGCGGAGTAGTTTCTTCCAGAATGACAAAATTTTGGTTCTCCGCGCCTCTGCGGTGAAATCTCACTGGTTCAAATACATCATTTTCACTTCATACACCCCGTTCACCACGACCTTTTCGCCCTCTTCCATGCCTTTCAAAATCAAAGTCCGCGTGCCGTCGTCCTCGCCCGTTTGCACATAAGCCAACTCGAATTCTTCCGGGGCGTGTTTCAGAAAAACCGCCGTTTTGCCGTTGATTTCGGTCAATGCCGAGTTTGGCACCGCGATTTGCCGGCTGCTTTGCTGGTTCATTGCTTTCAACGTCACGAACTCGCCGATTTTAAATTCACCTTTCGGGTTGTCCATTTCAAAAAGTACACGCTGGCTTTGGTTGCCCGGATTCATCATCTGCGCTGGCGCGAGCAGGCGTACCTCGGCGCTCTTGTGGTCGTCAGTAGAGCAAGTGACGAGGAATTTGTTGCCCGCCCGCACTACCGGCACGTCGCGGTCGTAAACCTGAGCCTCCACATACACTTTGTTCAAGTTCGTGATGGAAAGCAGCGTTTGTCCTGCCACGACCTCTGCGCCGGGCGTAAGCGTGAATGCCCCGACTACGCCCGAAATCGGCGCCACCAACGACACCGTACGGCTGTTGGCCGAAGTATTTGCCCCAATCGCTTTGTTTTCAAGTGTTTGTAACTCTGCCAATGCCTGATTGTAATTTGCTTCGGCGGCTTGCACGTCGCGCCCAGCGGCGATGTCTTCGATTTTTTTCAAACGGTCGAACTCGCGTTTGGCTGCTGCGACGCGCGCTTTCGCTGTTTCAATTTGCACCGCCAAACCCGCATTATTGGCCACTATACCGACCTGATCGGGTGTGGCGATGTTTTGTTGCAGAACGGCCAAAACCTGTCCGGCCCGCACCGTTTGGCCCACATTTACGGCAACTCGCGTGATGCGTCCGCCTTGCGGAGCCACCACTGCGCCCAGGCCGCCTGAAGCCGGGACGATAGTTCCGAACATCGTCGTGGCGGATTGATAATCGCCAATCGCAATCGGCTGGGTCAGGATTTCGAATAAAAATTGCGTCTCTTTGGGCGCGTACACGGATTTGCCGTAGCCGCTGCCGCCCGATGCAGGGCCGTGTTCTTCGTCGCCATGCGCGAAGGCAGGATTGAAGTTTGGCATTGAAAACCAGGCGCTTGCCAATAAAAATAGCGTTGTCAGTACGCGGTTTCTTTTTCGGGAAATAAAAAATACCAACGCGCCGCCAGCCAATGCGCCGAACAGGAACATCCACCAATTATCTGTTCCAGTCTCGTCGTGGGAATGAGCCTCCTCTGTTTTCGCCAGCGTTTTCCCGACTTCCACCCCTTGCAACCCGATTAAATCGGCGCCGTTCGGATGGTTTACCTGCACATTGAGGGTGTAAATTTTGTTTTCGGGAAATGCGGTGTGCAACTCGTACACACCCGGCGAGAGCGGTTTTATTTCAAAAACGAGTTGCGGATTTTCCGCCGCGCTGATTTTCAATTCAGCCTTTTCAATCGGGCGATTGCTGAAATAATCGGCCACAAAAAGCGTCAGGTGCGCCTCTTTCCCTGCGGTCAGTTCGGGATAGTATAGTGTCAGTTCGTACCTGTCGGATTGGCCGTAGGCGGTAAAGTGGTCGGTCGCCACGCCGGGGTCCGTCGGGATTTCGTCGCCGTGCGCGAGGAGGTTTGTGGGGAAAAATGCGACGAGCGCGAAAAGAGAAAGCAAGAGCGGTTTCATATTGTTCGTGATTGAATTTTTGAAAAAGAGTTTCACACGAGGACACGACGGCGCAACGCCAATTTTTTCTTTGTGTCGTCGTGTCGTTGTGTGAAAAATCACTGCCCATAAAGGTACAGCAACTGGATATGGGCCGTATTCAGGGCGTTTACCTGCGCGACGTAATCGCGCTGGATGGCGTAGGCTTCGTCCAAAGTTCGCAAAAAAGTGACGTAGTCCACCTGCCCTGCCTCGCGCATCCGAACGGCGGCGTCTATGAGCGCACGGCTGCGGGGCAATGCTTCTCGCTGGTAATAATCCACTTGGTTGAGGGCGATTATATGCTCGCCTACGATGCGTTCTTGTTCAAGCGAGATGACTTGGGTTTGGGCTTCGGCTCGACTTTGTGCGGCTTGCGCTTCACTTTCGGCAGCTTGGCGGCCCGCGCGATATTGTCCTGCCCAGAGCGGGATGCCGACGCTGGCACGAAACCGGTAATCAATCGGCGTGGATTGCACACCTTGATTGAGATAGCCGAGCGAGAAGTTGGGTAGCGCACGGCTTTTTGCCAGTTTTACCTGACTTTCAGCCACTTGCACAATTTGCTGCTCGTACAAAACCGCAGGATTCGTATTCGAGCCCGGCGGGCTAAACGGTTTAATGGTATCCGGGGACAAAGGCTGTATGCTCGCCAAATCGTTCAGTCCTGTCAATTCCCGCAAGCGGACATACAATCCAGATGTTGTAATCTCGACAGCCACCCGCTCTTGGTGCACTTTGCCTGCCTCATTTTCGACGAGCGTTTTTTGTAAAAAATCTATCTCGCCTGAGGCGAACTGACGGGCGGCTGTGGCAGCAATTTGCTGATAGAGCGTGTCGCGGTCTCTCCATTGCTGCGCTTGAAATTCAGCGACTTGCGTTTCCAGATACAATGAACGAACCATGTAGCGCAAGTCGTTTTCGCTCACGCGCTGACTGGCTTGAGCGAGGGCGGTTTCGGCTTTGGCGACTTGTTTTTGGCGGCTGTACACGGTCGGAAACTCAAATGATTGCAACACGCCGACGGCGTAAAACTCCCCGGTCGGGCTTTCCACGTTCACTTCGGGATTGGGCAGGTTGAGGGCGGTTTTTTCTTCGTACTTTTTTGCCTGCACCCCGAATGTGGCGGCTTTGACCGAGGGGTGATTTTGGAGCGCGGCTTGGATGGCGGCGTCGGGGGTAATGATTTTTTGGGAAAAAACCGGGAGCACGAATAAGAGCAACCCGGTAAGGATTTTTATTTTTTTCATAATTTTGCCTGCGTTATGACTAGCTATGACATCATTCAATTTTTGCGTGAGCACAAATCCACTTTGCAAGAGATGGGTGTGCAACAAATTGGATTGTTTGGTTCGTATGCCAAAGGCACCCAACGTCATGATAGTGATATTGACATTTTGGTGGATTTAGATGAGCCGACATTTAGCAAACTGATGTCCCTTCTTCTTTTTCTGGAAACCAGCTTTGGCCGACCTGTCGACTTGATACGCAAAGGCTCTCATATTCGTCCAAGCTTTATAAAATCAATTGAATCGGATTTAATCTATGCTTGACCCAGTTGTTAAAGACAGTTTGGAAATCGTTGAACAGTGTCTTGAGATCATTTCTCAACGGTCAAGGGCGATTGCCAATGCTGATGATTTTATCAATTCTGATCAAGGCTTGGTTTTATTAGATTCGATAGCCATGCGGTTGCAAGTTATAGGTGAAAAAGTGAAAAAATTGAGTCGTTGTCTCCAGGTATATTTCAACCGTATGGTATAGAATCACAACCGATTATTCGCTTTCGAGATTTTATTTCACACCACTATGAGAACGCCGATCATGAGGTGATTTTTGATGTTTGCCAGAACAACGTCCCTGATCTTCATGCAAAAATTAAATTGATGCTTAAGGAGGAAGGTGGCCAACATTCGCTTTTCCCTTGAAATACTCCTCCACCGCCTTCTTTCCCCATGCCCAAAACACGGTCGGCGTGACAATCATATCGAGCAAAGTCGAGGACAAAAGCCCGCCGAGAATCACCGTCGCCACCGGGTACAAAATCTCTTTTCCCGCCGCTTGTGGGTCCAAAGTCAGGGGAATCAAGGCCAATGCAGCGACTAATGCCGTCATCAAAACCGGCACGAGGCGTTCGAGCGAGCCACGCACAATCATTTGTTTGTCAAACTGTTCGCCCTCGTGTTCCATCAGGTGGAGGTAGTGCGAAATCATCATGATGCCGTTGCGCGAAGCAATGCCCGTGAGCGTGATGAAGCCCACCAGCGTCGCCACCGAAAAGGTACCGCCCGTGAGCCAAACGGCTGCCACCGAGCCAACGAGCGCGAGCGGGATATTGAGCATCACCTGCACTACGATACGCCACGAACGGAAGTGCGCGTAGAGGACAAGGAAAATACCGAAAAACACAAAAAAGCTCAAGATGCCGATGAGCCGCGAAGCATCTTTTTGCGCCTCGAACTGGCCTCCGTATTCCAGAAAATACCCCTGCGGCATTCGGACTTTTTTGCTCACGGCCTTTTGAATGTCGGCGACGGTGCTGCCCAAATCGCGGCCTTGCACGTTGGCCGACACCACGAGACGGCGCTGGCCGTTTTCGTGGCTCACCGAATTGATGCCTTTTTCGTACTCGATGTGCGCGATACTTTCGAGCGGAATCAAAACGCCCTCCGGCGTATGGATTTGCGTCTTGCGGATATTTTCCAGATTCTCGCGGTCTTCCGGGACGGCGCGGAGCACGAGGTCGAAGGTTTTTTGGCCGTCCAAAATTTGCGATACGACTTTGCCGCCGTAAAGCACTTCGAGGTCGCGGGCAACTTCGCCGGTTTGCATTCCGTAGCGTTGCAACGCGGCGCGGTCGAGGCGAATAGTCAGTTGAGGCACAAGCACTTGGCGTTCCACCTGTACGTCCACCGCACCGGGCACGGCCCCGGCAGCCTCTTTTATTTGTCCGGCAATGGCACGCAGTTCGGTCAAATCTTCTCCAAAAATTTTAATCGCCACCTGCGCCCGCACCCCGCTCAGCAAGTGGTCGAGGCGGTGCGAAATCGGCTGGCCGATGCTGACCGACACCCCGGCGAGGTTTGCCAGTTGTTTGCGGATGTCGGCGACAACTTCCGTGCGCGGGCGGGCATCTTCTCGTAATTCAACTTCGATTTCTGAATTGGAAACCGGCTCCACGTGTTCGTCCAATTCGGCGCGACCCGTGCGGCGAGCGGTATAGCGCACATCCGGGACACGCAGGATAAGTTGCTCGGCAACGGTGCCGATTTTGTTGCTTTCTTCCAACGACGTACCCGCCGGAGCGTACAAATTGACGGTAAAACTTCCCTCATTGAACGGCGGCAAAAACTCTGTACCGAAGCGAGTGACCATGACCGCCGACCCCAAAACGAGCGCCGTCGCCGCGCCAATGACTGATTTCGAGTTGTTGAGGCCAAAACGCAGGAGTTTCAAATCTTGCTTTTTCAGCCATGTCACCAAACCCGATTCTTTGCCTTCGTTCAATTTTGAATTTGGCAAAAGATAACTACACAATGCGGGCGTGACGGTGAGCGACACGACCAGTGAAGCCAAAATCGAGGTGATATAAGCGATACCGAGCGGTGCAAAAATCCGCCCTTCGATGCCTTGCAACTGGAACAAAGGCAGGAATACCAGCACGACGATAATGGTCGCGTACACGATGGAATTACGCACTTCGCTACTGGCTTCATAGATGACGAGCAGCGGATTTTTAGGGCTGCCAGCCGCGCGGTTTTCCTTCAACCGGCGGAACACATTTTCCACATCCACGATGGCGTCATCTACCAATTCGCCGATAGCGATGGCGAGGCCGCCGAGCGTGAGCGTGTTGATGGAAATATCGAACCATTTGAAAATCAGAGCCGTAATGACCAGCGACAGCGGAATCGCCGTGAGCGTGATAATCGTCGTGCGGAAATTCAGGAGGAACAAAAACAGCACGATGACCACAAGAATGAAGCCGTCGCGGAGGGCGATTTCCACGTTCGTGAGCGAGTGTTCGATAAAGTTTTTTTGCTGAAAAACTTTCGCATTGAGCCGCACGTCGGGCGGGAGCGAAGGCTGGAGTTCTGCCAATGCCCGCTCGATGTCGAAGGTCAAAGCAACCGTGCTTGCGCCGGGTTGTTTTTCCACTGTGAGGATGACGGCGGGGCGAGCATTCACCGAGGCATCGCCGCGTTTGATGGCTGCGCCAAATTGCACCTCGGCCACCTGGCTGAGCAAAACGGGCGAACCCTCACGGTTTGCCACGACCGTCTTTTGCAAATCTTCCAGATTGTTGGAACGCCCCAAAATTGAAATCAAAACCTCCGAGCCGTAGCGGTTGAAAAAACTGCCCGTCGAGTTCAGGTTGGCGTTCGCCAATGCATTGTCGAGGTCTTCGAGCGTCAGGTTGTACTGTTTCAATTTCGCAGAGGAAACCAAAACCTGGTACTGCAAACGGTCGCCGCCAATCGGGATGACCTGCGCTACGCCTTTGATTGCCAACAACCTGCGCCGGATGGTGAAGTCAGCCAACGTGCGCAAGTCGGCTGCCGTGCTGAGTGTTTTTCCGCTCGCGCTGTCGGGTTCGGCTGTCACGCCCACGAGCATAATTTGCCCCATGACGGAGGAAATCGGTCCCATGACCGGCACAATACCGTCGGGCAACGGTACGGTGCTGAGTTTTTCGGCTACAAGTTGGCGGGCACGAAACACATCCACGTCCCAGTCGAATTCTACAAACACCAAACCGATGCCGCGCGACGAACTGCTGCGCACGACTTCCACGCCGGGCGAGCCATTGAGCGCCGTTTCGATAGGCAAAACCGCCTGCGCTTCGATTTCTTCGGGCGACATTCCGCCTGCTTCGAGGAAAACGGTGACGCGAGGCCGATTCAAATCGGGCAGCACGTCCACCGGCAGGTTCATCGCCGTCCAACTGCCCCACACGAGCAGCAGCGCGGCAGCGGCGACCACGAAGAGGCGGTTTTGGAGGGAGAATTTTATGAGTGCGTTGAGCATTTTTTTCGTGTGAAAACTTGTCCGACGATTTCAAGTCGTCGGACAAGTTTGATTTTCAAAATCAATGATTGTGTCCTTCGTGCCCCGCTTCGCCTGCCTTTCCTTCTTCCACTTTCACCACAAAATCGGCCGTGTGGACTTTGCCGTCGGTCTGGAATTGCAGCCAGCCGCGATAGGTGCCGGGTTTGGCGAAGGTGGTGTGGATGTCCAATTTGCCGCCTTCGGCGGAGGGATGGGTGTGGACAAATTCTTTTGTGGCGACTTCCACGAGCACGAGATGGGCTTTTTCACCCAAATAATTCTCGAAAGTGGCGGGGTCAACGGGTTTACCGCCTTTCGTAATCGTGACCGGGATGTGTTGCTGGGTACCTGATTTGAAACCCGCGCCTTCATGCCCGGCTTCCATCTTGAGTGCGAAGCCGTCCACCGAAGTGGTCAGTTTCGGCTGGGCGTAAGCGACCGTTTTTGCAGGAGCGCCGGCCACGTCGAGTTCGATTTTGTTCACCTGATTCAGGCCACCGGTAGGTTTGAAATCGGCGAATGCCCAGTATTTGCCGCCAGCGTCGAAGCGGGTTTCATTGTGGCCGCGACCGGCAGTGAAATTTTCGCCTTTTGCCAGCACTTTGATGTCGTAACTGCCTGTGGATGAGTATTCAGGGTGAATGTGGTCGAACCACGAAAGGTCGTCGGAAACCAAAATCAGGTGCATTTTTTTCTCGTGCACGAGGTCGAGCGGGACAGGAGCACTTTCGTTGCCTTTGATTTTCGGCGTGAACGAGAGCATAGCCGGCTTTCCGGCTTCGAGTTGAGCGGGATTGGCCGCGAACGCGGTGAAATATTCGGCGGTATTGGCGCCCGCCTCTACTTTCATCGGCTCGAGTTTCATGTTGCAGACGGGGCAGGTGCCGGGCTGGTCGTAGGTTTTACCTTTTTCGCAGTTCATCGGGCAGATGTACTTTGTTCCCGGCGCAGCAGCCTCCGTCGTTTGGGTGTTTTGTTTGGGATGGTCGTGTTTGCAGGCGTTGAATGCCACGACCGACATGGCGAGCACAAGGCCCGCGATGAGCATATTTTTCATAAAATAATGATGTTGAGAGTGTTGAAAAAAATGTTGAGAGGGGTTGAGATAGTCGAGGAGGGTTGAGAATGATTCCCTCAACTTTTCCTCAATTTTTCTCAACCAGAAAAATGGGCACACGTCAGGCTGACGTGGCACTATACGTCAAATCTTGGGCGGCAGCCAAATGGGCAAATAAACCGCTTCGGGCAGGTGGTCGGCAAAGTAGAACGCCTGCTTTTGCAGCGAGGCGTTCAGGTCGGAAAGAGGAAGCAAGGATTGTGTCTCCAACGCGAATGTGGCACCAGAGTGGCTCACCGTGCCACAACCCGGACAGTGACAACCGCCGCAGCCGTCGTTGTCGGGCGGGCATGACTCGCCGGGGTGCGTCTGGTCGCAAGCGTCGGCATTTTGAGTGCAATGAGCGACATCGTCTTTTGCTTCTGGGGAGCAGCAAGATTTTTGCTCCGTTTTTTTCGCATCAGCATTGCCGCAAGCCTGCAGGTCGCTCGCTGGAACAGCGAACAAACCGAACATGAAAAACAAGAGGCCGATGCGATATTTCATATTGGAGGCAAATGTAAAAAGGACGAGAAGTTTCCGTTGTCAATGCCGTTTTTAAAAACTACGCCGCTTCCGCTCTGAATCCCGCTTCTTTCACGGCAGCAATCACCGTTTCAGCATCGAGATTTTCGCCTTTGACGGTCAGGGGTTTGTCGGGCGATTGGATGTCAACCTCCCAGTTTTCCGCGCCGACGGCTTCGTTCAGCGCATCCGTGACTTGGCTGACACAGCCCATGCACTTGATATTGGTTTTGAATTTTAATTCCTGTTTCATCGCAAAAAATTATTGATGTTGAATGTTTTTGATGACACAAAGGTAGAGGGGGCGAGTGCCGGGGGTGTTACGATATGTTGGATGAGATTTACAGTTAAATGGCATCACTTGCGCCACTTCAACCGAAGGCTGTTGCTGACGACACTCACTGAACTGAGCGCCATCGCGGCGCCGGCAATCATCGGGTTGAGCAGGAAACCGTTGACAGGATAAAGTACTCCGGCGGCAATCGGGATGCCGATGACGTTGTAAATAAAGGCCCAAAACAGGTTTTGCCGAATGGCGGCTACCGTGTGGCGCGATAACCGGATGGCTGCCGGAATTTTGCCCAAGTCGCTGCTCATCAGGGTCATTTTGGCTACGTCCATCGCAATGTCGGAGCCTTTGCCCATCGCGATGCTCACGTCGGCACGCACCAAAGCCTGGCTGTCGTTGATGCCGTCGCCGACCATCGCCACGATTTTCCCTTGTTCCTGAAGTTGTTTCACGAACGCTTCTTTATCGGCTGGCAAAACCTCCGCCTGAAAATGCCCGATGCCGACTTGCTCCGCTACTGCGGCGGCAGTCCGACGATTGTCGCCTGTGAGCAAATACACCTCGATGCCCATGTCGCGCAACTCGCGGACGGCTTCGACGGAAGAGGGTTTCACCGGGTCGGCGATGGCCGCAAGTGCCAGAATTTGCTGGTTGTTAGCGAAATAAATGACCGTGTTGGCCTCTTTTTCTTGCAATGCCGAGGCCGTTTGAAGGCTTTCAGGAAAGGTCAGACCATGTTCCTGCATGAGTGCGAGATTGCCTGCAAAAACTTTTTTCCCTTCAAATTCTGCGATAATTCCCTTGCCTGTGATGCTTTCAATTTTTTCCAGATGAACCGGTTTTGCCTGTTCTTCCAGAAAGGAAACGACTGCTTCGGCGAGGGGGTGTTCGGAGTTTTTTTCCAAACTGAACAGGACGTTTTGCCACCCGGCGCTATCCGTTTTTTCAGCCCAAATCAGGTTTTTCACCACAGGTTTGCCCGCCGTGATGGTTCCGGTTTTGTCCAAAACGACTGCCTGAATACGGTGCGCCAGTTCGAGGCTTTCCGCGTCTTTAATCAAAATGCCTTGTTCCGCGCCTTTGCCCACGCCAACCATGATAGCCGTCGGCGTAGCCAAACCCAGCGCGCAGGGGCAAGCGATGACCAACACGGTCACCATCGCCAAAAGTCCTTGCGTCAGGCCGTTTTCGCCGCCCAACATCCACCATGTGCCGAACGCCATCAACGCGATGACGATGACGACCGGCACAAACACGGCGGCAATGCGGTCCACCAATTTTTGCACGGGCGCTTTGGAACCTTGCGCTTCCTGCACCATGCGGATGATTTGCGCCAGCAAGGTGTCGCCGCCAACTTTTTCAGCCTTGAATTGAAAACTGCCTTTTTGATTGATGGTGCCTGCCAGAATGCGGTCGCCCGCCGATTTTGCCACCGCCACCGGCTCGCCGCTGAGCATACTCTCGTCCACATACGACGCGCCGGATTCGATGATGCCGTCCACCGGAATTTTCTCGCCGGGCTTCACCAGCAGGAGGTCTCCGATGCGCACTTGCGCGACCGGAATTTCCATTGTATGCCCTCCCGGATGCACGATGGTGACGGTTTTGGGCTGTAAACCCATCAGTTTTTTGATGGCCGACGAGGTGTTGGCTTTGGCGCGTTCTTCGAGCAGTTTTCCCAAAAGAATGAATGCCACGACAAATCCGGCGGCCTCAAAATAGACGTGCGCGTGCAAGCCGCGGCTGTGCCAGAAATCGGGAAAAAGGGTGTTGAACACACTAAAAATATAGGCAATGCCCGTGCTCAAAGCCACCAGCGTGTCCATATTTGCCGAGCGGTGGCGGGCTTGTTTCCAGGCATTGATGAAAAAAGACCTGCCAAGCCAAAGTACCAACGGCGTGGAAATCGCCCACATAACATACTCGACGTAAGGCAAATCCATGAAAAACATCCCCAAAATGCCGAGCGGAACGGCGAGTACGACCGCCCAAATCGTGCGACGTCGCAAATCTTCGTAATGCTTGCGCTGAATATTTTCCGCCTCTTCTTTGGCCGCTTCGGGTTCCGCCACAATGAGGTCGTAGCCGATGCCCTGAAGGGCTTTTTTCATATCGTCGGGCGAAATCTTCGCAGGTTCATACTCCACCAACACGCTCTGCGTAGCGAAATTCACGGCGGCGGACATCACGCCGGGCTGATGCCCCAGCACGGATTCGACGCTCACGGCGCAGGCAGCGCAGGTCATATCGGTCACGGGGAATTGTTTGCGGACGGTGGTTGCTGTGCTCATAAAACTTCGTTTTTAATGATGCAAAGTTCCGTCCGAGTGTGCCGAGCAGCGTTACGATTTAGTGGAAGAGGGTTGCACTTTAATGGACGTGGTCGAGCGTGCGGCGATGCCCGCTATGGTTGTTTTTGAATTCGGTTGGGGTCATGCCCGTCACTTTTTTGAATTGGCTGCTCAGGTAAGCCACGCTGCTGTAGCCCAGCCGGAAGGCTATTTCACTCAAAGTCAATTCGTTGTAAACCAGCCACTCTTTCACTTTTTCGATTTTTTGCAAAATGAAATACTGCTCCAATGTGATACCCTCCACTTCGGTAAACAGTTTGGAAATTGCGGAATAATCACGGTGCAGGGCTTTGCCCACAAACTCGACGAGGCTGAAATTTTCCGGCAGTTCGCCCGATTGTACTTGTTCGATGAGGAGCGATTTCACTTTTTCAATCAGGCGGCTTCGCTGGTCGTCCAACAATTCAAAACCCACTGCCTCAAGGTCGGCGCGCAGGTTTTGCTCCTGCTCCGGGCGGAGTGCCTGGGAGAGCGCAACTTCCCCCAAAGAGACAGAAACCGGGGCGATGCCGTTTTTTTCCAATACCTGCGCGACGGTGAGTATGCACCGCTGGCAGACCATATTTTTGATAAAAAGTGTCATTTTTTCTATTCTTGTGTGACAAAACTAAATGAAAGGAAAAATTAAAAGCCAACCTTTTAAACATAGTAATTTCAAACTCGTTTCGGATGGAAATTACAAAGGAACATAAATGTCTGACCCAAATACTTCTTCTTTGACTCCCGTGCAGCGCCTGCTTAGGCTTTTGGGGCAATTGCGCAAAGAGATTCGCTACACGGTGTTGTACGCTGTGGTGGCGGGTCTCATCAGTTTATCGTTGCCGCTGGGCATACAAGCCATCATCGGACAAATCGCGGGCGGCGCCATTTCGGCGGCATGGGGAGTGTTGGTATTGTTCGTTATCGTTGGTGCTTTGTTGGTCGGTATTTTGAGGCTTATGCAGCTTTCCATCATGGAATCTATTCAGCGCCGCATATTTACTGCTTCGGCAATAGAGTTTGCCGTTCGGTTGCCGCGCCTCAACTTGGAGATGCTGCGCAGGGAACACCTGCCCGAATTGGCCAACCGCTTTTTCGACACGCTCACCATCCAAAAAGGATTGCCCAAAATCTTGATGGAGGGTAGCACGGCTGCGCTTCAAATCTTATTCAGCTTGATGTTGCTGTCGTTTTATCACACCTCCTTCGTGCTGTTCTCCTTGTTGTTGATAGGTATTTTGATTGTGCTTTTCTCATGGACTGGGCCGCGCGGCATACAGACCAGTTTGATGGAATCAAAATACAAGTACAAATTGGCGTTTTGGCTGGAAGAGGTGGGGCGCGTGTCCACAACCTTCAAACTCGCTGGCGAAAACCGCTTCCCTCTGCTTCGCGCCGACGAACTGACGGTCAGTTACCTTGACGCCCGCGCAAGGCATTGGCGCATATTGGTGACGCAGTTCATCAGCAGCGTCGTATTTCGGGTGCTGGTGTTGGGCGGCTTTTTGGTGCTAGGCAGCGTGTTGGTGATGGACAATCAGTTGAACATCGGCCAGTTCGTAGCCTCCGAAATCCTTGTCCTGTTCGTGATAGAATCTGTGGAAAAACTGATCCTGCTGCACGAAACGGGCTACGATGTCATCACTGCCGCCGAAAAACTTGGGCAGGTGAATGATTTGCCCATCGAGCGGGAGGATGGTGTGCGCGCCGAGGAGTTCTGTGGCGAAAAGCCTTTGGCTATCGAGTTGCGCAACCTCTCCTACCAATACGACGACGGCGACAAACCAGTGCTGAAAGACCTGAATCTCAGCATTAAGGCGGGCGAACGAGTAGCCATTGCCGGATACAACGGCTCCGGCAAAAGCACGCTGCTACAGGTGCTATCGGTGGGCAAGCGCGACTTTACAGGCTCCCTGCTGTTCAACGGCCTGCCCAAACGCAACCTGCACCTGCGCAGCTTGCGCGAGCGCATCGGCGATATATCGTCGCAAGAAGAGGTATTCAAAGGCACGATTCGAGAAAACATTGATATCGGCAATGAGCACATTACGCTTCAAAAGGTATTGCAAGTGGCCGAAATGGTGGGGCTGAGCGACTTCATTCGCCAAGCCCCCCAAGGCATTGACACGGAACTGTTGCCGAGCGGAAAAAACATTCCTCGAAGCATCGTCACGAAGATATTGGTGGCGCGAGCCATCATCGGGCAGCCCAGATTGTTGGCGATGGAGGAACCGCTGGGCAACCTGAACCCACAAGACCGCCTCCGCATCGCCAGCCTCCTTACGGACAAAAAACAACCTTGGACCTTTGTCTGCACCACCGCCGACCCTCTGCTGGTCTCGTTTTGCGAGCGCGTGGTCATCTTGAAAGAAGGGGAAATCGTGTTCGACGGCAGTCTGGACGAGGTCAAAAAGACAGAGCATTACAGGCGAGTGCTCAGAACCGATATGAGTGAGGCGTGGTGATGCCCCTCGCATTTCAAAATGAACAAAAAAACGCAAAAACTTTGGTAGAGAGTAGAAGGCGGAAGATAGAGGGCTGTGAGACCTGATTTTGGGTTGCATACTGTTCAAATGAAGATGAAATCAGCCTTCTACCCTCAACCTTCTACCAAAGTATTTATAAACAAACAACGACACCCTGATATGGCACTACAAAGTTCCACAAACCCCATGCTCAACATTTCCGAAAACGTGGTCAGTTGCGACCCGGATATGTTGGGGCTGAAATCGCCGAAAAAGTCGGAGATGTCGAAACGACACCTCTCTTTTCGCAGACTCGTGCTTGTGCTCCTTGGACTGTTTGTGGCCTTCATGTTTTTGCCGTGGACACAAAACATACAGGCCGACGGCAGGGTCACCACTTTGCGCCCCGAACAGCGCCCGCAGACCATCCACGCGACCATCGCTGGACGCATAGAGCATTGGTATGTGGTGGAAGGGCAAGCCGTCCGGCGGGGCGACACCATCGTGCACCTATCCGAAGTCAAGGCCGAGTATTTTGACCCCAACTTGGTGGCGCGCGTGAGCGGGCAAGTGTTGGCCAAACAAGGCGCCATCGAATCATACAGCAACAAAGTCGGCGCGCTGGAAGAACAAATTGCGGCGATGCGCCGCGAGTTGGACAGCAAAATCGCCCAGATTGAGCAAAAAATCGTGCAGGGAAGGTTGAAGGTCGAAAGTGACAGCATCAAGTTGGTGCAGGCCAACATTGACTTGCAAGTGGCACAGCGACAATTCAGCGGCATGAAAAACCTATACGACAAAGGCATAGAGGCGCTCACGAAACTGGAAGAACGCCGCCTCAAATTGCAAGAAGCCGAGACCAAACTCATCGCCGCTCAAAACGCCCTTGAAACCAGCCGACGCGAACTCGACATTTACCGCACCGACCTGCGTCTCACGCAGAACGAATACGCCAACAAAATAGCCAAGGCACAAAGCGATAAATTCAGTACCCTATCGGAGCAATACGACGCACGGGCATCAGTCAACAAACTCCAAATCGAGCGCGACAACTACGCCGCCCGATCGGCATTCTATTTCATCGTGGCACCACAGGATGGCTACATCGTGAAAGCAATGAAGCCCGGCATCGGCGAAATCATCAAAGAAGGCGACCCGGTGGTAAGCATCCAACCTGCCGACTACCAATTGGCGGTGGAGATGTATGTGAAGCCTATTGACCTGCCACTGCTCGATGTAGGGCGCACGGTGCGCTTTCTGTTCGATGGCTGGCCCGCACTGTTTTTTAGCGGTTGGCCGGGCGTGTCAGTCGGCACCTATGCCGGGCAAATCGTCGCCATTGACCGCAACATCAGCGCCAACGGCAAGTTTCGCGTGCTCGTAGCGCCAGACCCTACCGACGAGCCATGGCCCACCGCCCTCCAGCCCGGTGGCGGCGCGCAAGGCATCGCGCTGCTCAACGACGTGCTGTTGGGCTACGAGCTCTGGCGGATTGTCAATGGGTTCCCGCCGGATTTGTATAAAGGGTTGGAAACAAGAGATACAAAGGAGGAACCCAAATGAAAAGCACCTCATCTGTCAAAATTTTTCCAAAAAGGAAGAGAAAAGCGTGCATCACGACACTTTTCACGATTCGTTTATCCGTAAAAAAAGGGTCTGGTGCGATATTCCGCAATGGCTTGCTGGCGCTATTTTATCTGACGTTCTTTCTTTCCAATGCAAAATCCCAAAACCTCGATTGGCCCACCTTTCGCCGCCAAGTCCTCGATAATCACCCCTTAGCCAAACAGGCGAATCTGTATCGCAACCAAGCCGAGGCCGCGCTGCTCCGAGCAAAAGGCGGCTTCGACCCCAAAGCCTACACCGACCTCGCTTCCAAAAACTTCAACGACAAGCAATACTTCCAGCACACCGAAGCCGGCCTCAAATGGCCCACTTGGCTCGGCCTCGAACTAAAAGGCACCTACAACTATGCCTCCGGCCAATTCCTCAACCCCGAAGCCAACCTGCCCTCCAACGGTCAAGCCAACTTTGGCTTCAACTGGACGCTTGGCCAAGGACTTTTCATTGACGACCGACGCGCAGGCTTGCGGCAGGCCCGCATCGGCCTCCAACAAGGCGAAGCCGAACGCGCCGCCGCCCTCAACGACCTCCTGCTGGAGGCCGCCAAGGTCTATTGGAATTGGGTAGCCGCCGAAAACACCGTGCGTGTGTACAGCGAGGCGCTCCGCCAAGCCGAACTGCGCAACGCCGCCATCCGCGAAAGCTTCCTGCAAGGCGAACGCTCCGGCATGGACACCCTCGAAACCTTCATCCAACTCCAAAACCGCCTGCTTGATGTCAATTTTGCGCAGGTGGATGTACAAAACACATTGCTCGCGCTGCAAGTCTTTTTGTGGGAAACCGACAACGAGGTTGTCGAGACCGCGCTCATCCCCCCCTCCCCTGCCCTGCTTGCCGGAGAATTCGTGCCATTGCCCCCGCAAAGCCTGCTCGAACTCGCACAACAAGCCACTATCCAACACCCCACACTCCGCCTCTACGATGCCAAACTCCGCAGCCTCGACGTGGAGCGCCGCCTGAAAAACGAATACCGCAAACCCGTGTTCGACCTCAATTATTATTTGCTTGGCAATGGCTGGCAGTTCTTCCCCACCGCAGGCACGGAAGGCATCGGAGTGTTCGGCCAGGACATGAAATGGGGGCTAAATTTCAGTTATCCGCTCCTCAACCGAAAAGCGCGTGGCGACCTACAAGTGACCCAGATAAAAATCGCGCAGACCGATTTCGAGCTGCGCCAAAAAAGGCAGGACATCGAAAACAAAGTGCAACAATACGCCAACGAATTGAACACGTTGGCCGCCCAAATCTCGCTCTATCGCAACGTCACCACCAACTACCGCACCCTGCTGGATGCCGAAATCGAACGATTCAATTTTGGCGAAAGCACCGTCTTTCTCGTCAACACCCGCGAACAGCTCTGGCTCGACGCGCAAATCAAATTCCTCAAACTATTGAGCGAATACCGCAAAGCCGAGGCAGGTTTGCAGTGGTCGGCGGGAGCCTTGGCGAATTGATTTTACCTTTGAGGATGCGTTTTCAAAGAATCGCCCAACATTTGCGCTCCCTTCCCCAAAAAAGGGTCAGGGAAACTAATAGTCATCCCGACACATTGACTTGGCGCATTTTTGAAACGACGTTCTATTTCGCCGACCTCCTCTTTTTTCCCGACATCCTCATGTTCCTCAACCGGATTTTCAAACCCAATACCCGGCGTTTGACAGAAAGGGAAATCGCGCTCGCCCGCACTGTGTTTGGCGATGCCATTGATTATCAAAAAGTACGGGTGGACGAACGCTCACACATCGGCTGCCGCCAATACCGCTTTGCTTATGTCGGTTTTTATGTGGTCAACGCATGGGGCCAACTCCCCGACCCCATCTTGATACACGAACTGGTGCATGTTTGGCAGTATCAGCGCCTTGGCTCGGTCTATATCCCCCGCGCCTTGTGGGCGCAGCGCACAGCGGCAGGCTATGATTACGGCGGCATCGAAGCCCTTTCGCAGGCGCTGTCGCAGGGCAAATCATTGACCGACTTCAACTACGAGCAGCAGGCCGACATCGTGGCAGATTATTTTTGTTTGAAAAATGGCTGGCAACCCCGATGGTGCCCCGCCGACAAGGCGCACCTGCCGAACTTTGAAATGTTGGTGGGGCAATTTTTTCAAATTGAAAGAAAGTAGCCCACACATCAATACCTCGCTCTCCTGAAAGGGTGCATTTCAAATTGCCGCAATTAAATCGGAATACTGTTCCGATATATGCCGGAACAGCGTTGCGGCGTACAGAAGCGACAATTTAAAATGAACCCTACTGAAATTGGACGAAACGAGCTCCCCAACCATCAATGCGCCACCACCACTTTATACACGGGTGAGTGTTCACCAACATCCGTCTGGCCGTGCAGGAAATAAACACCATTGGGCAGGTGGGTGGTTGGAATTTCGGTGACATCACCCGCAGACCCGATCTGGCTAAGCACCAGCCGCCCCACTGCATCAAACATTTGATAAGCGTGAAAAGCACCCAGCACAAACAGGCGTTCGCTTGTTGGGTTGGGCCACACCCGAATCGGGACGGGGGCCTCGGCCTCGTCGGTGCTGACCAAACAAGCATCGAATGGCGCATATATGCCATCTATGTCGGAAAAGCATTTGAAATAGGCCGACATACCATCCACAGCAGCGTGACAAAAAAGCATATTGATGAAGAAAAACGAGCACACGTTTGGGTAGTCTAGGCTTTGGGGATTGCTGACTGGCCCGATGCCCTCCACAACCAGTAGCGGATTTTGATAACCCCAATTGGACAACTGTATCGTCTGTGTGCGCCGCACGCGCCCTGCTATGAACGCAGAACCTGTATCAAGAACGGCGTAATAACCCAAAGAAGGGGTGAAAAACAACGTATCGCCGGGCAGCATGGCGAAATCATAAATGCAAATGCTCGATCCCGACAAATCCCGAGTATAAATTTTGTCCCCCTCCTGTCGGGCGTAATAAAATAGGATGTTTCCTCCCTGGACATGGTTGCGCCTGAAGCGCATCCACGAAACGTTGTTGTCCAACACCACTTCTTTGTCAATGACTATGCGGTGTAGCCCATGAAGGGGGTTCCAGCCGAGATACAGGTCGTACGTCCATTCGTTGCCGATTTGCAGCCACGGGAATGATTGTGCCTGCACACCAACGCTGACAAGCGCGAAGCAACCCAGCAAAATCAATTTTTTCATAAGCGGATGAGAGTTTGTCAGGGTACAAATATGGGGTGTTTTTGCCGTAGCACAACGTAATTTATGTTTCTCGGCATCGCTACCAAGTCGCAAAGGCTCTAAGAAATTGATTCAAGAATCTTTGTGCCTTAGCGCCTTCGTAGCAAAATTTTAATTTCAGTAAATCAATCAACCGCATCAGATTCTACGACGTCCAATTTGCTTGGAAGGTATTTGCCAATATGCAACGGTCGCAAGCGTTCTTGTGTCCAATTGCTAAACAACTGTCACGCTATGAAACAAAACACCATCCTCTGGGCATTGGCGTTCCTGTCGTATTGCCCCATTGCGCCTGCTCAACCCGGTTTGCAAGGCGAATACTACACAGGCCGCAACTTCCAAAAAAAAGTACTGACCCGAATAGACTCCCAAATCAATTTTGACTGGACGGGCAAAAGCCCCGCGCCCGGGCTGGGCCAATCGGAATACTCCATTCGCTGGACGGGGAAAATCACGCCGCCCCTAACGGGCAAATACCTCTTCTCGGCCATCGTGGACGATGGGCTGCGTGTCTGGATAGGCAACAAACTGGTGCTCGACGCATGGGACTTGCACGACAACGAACACTTCACTGGCACAATCACCCTGACAGGCCAACAGGAATACGATTTGAAAGTCGAGTACTTTAATGCCATCTTCGAAGGGGAAATTCAACTCCTCTGGCAAATGCCGGGCGAGGAGCCGATGTTGGGAGGCTTGTTTGGCAACAACTTGAAACCCATCGCTACAAAATACTTTTCGCAACCGCCCTCGACGGTTGTGCAGCAGCCCTCCGCCAAACCAACCACCCAACCCACGCCCCCAACTCCCAAACCTGTCCCTGCCAAGCCTAAACCAACCAATACCGCCACGCCCAAGAAGAAAGCAACCCCTACCGAGCCGAAACCTGAAAAAAACACACCTCCCTCCCCCGCTGCGCAGGCCGATACCATCAAAAAATACACGCCCAAAAACATCCTGTTTGTGAAAGGAAAAAGCACCATGCTGTCTGGGTCATTTGCCGAGTTGGACAATTTGGCCGCCATGCTCCAAAGACACCCTTCCTTGCGCGTCACCATAGAAGGCCACACCGACAACGTGGGTGATGCGGAAAAAAACATGACACTCTCAAAAGAGCGTGCCCAGATGGTAGCCGCCTACCTTTCTCAAAAAGGCGTCGCCCCCGAACGCATCACAGCCAATGGCTACGGTGGCACCCGCCCTCTGACCACAGAGGACACCCCTGAGGCTCACGCAAAAAACAGGAGAGTTGAATTTATCATTCAATGAACAAGACTAAAACAAACACCCCCGTCGAAGCACAACGGGGGTGTTTTTTTCAACCTAATGGGTCAACAGTTGCTTACGGCTGCCCCACCATGAATTTCAACGTCCGCACACCTTCTTGGCTGCGCAGGTTGAGGAAATAACTGCCTGTTGGGAGGTTGCCAAAGTTGAATTCGAGCGTGTTGAATCCTTTGGGCAAGAGGCCGAAGTTGCGCTCCGTCACCACACGGCCCAAACGGTCCACCACGATGGCTTGCAAGTCGCTTTCGTTGTTCATCATCAGATTCACCGTGAAGCGGTCAGCGACCGGGTTCGGGAACGCGCTGATTTGAGAAATCTGCGAAGTGCCACGAGCAGCGATGCCGTTGTCGTCAGGCGTGAAGTCATTGTTGACGGGCAGCGGGAATGTGCCACCGTTGCTCAATGCCACCCAGGGTTCGAAGCTTGGGCTGCCGCCGCCGAGGAAGCCGCTGGCAAAAATCACGGCGGTGCGGCCTTTCCAGAATGAAAGGTCTGCATCGTATTTCGCCACCACCGTGTTGTTGTCGTTGCCGGGTGTCACGCTCAACACATATTTGGCGGCAGGCACTTCCAGATAGCCTTGAAAATCGCCGTAGGAAGCGTCGTTGATGATTGGCGTGCCGCCCGTCAGCACGTCCACCGTCGGCGCGTCGGGCGAGCCGTGGAAGAAGAGGATGCCTACATCATTGGGATTGGCGGTCTGCTCCTTGCCAGCATCAAAAATCTTGATGTCGAAGCCCGGGTTGCCACCCACGATGCCCGTGGCGATAGCTACATATGTTTTCCCTTGCTCCAGCGTCACCGGGAAAACCGCCAGCGCATCGGAAGCGGAAGTGCTGTTGGCAAGCGCGATGCCGATGTTGATTTGCACACCAGCAGGCACATCAATAAAAGGCGTGGCCGTGCGATACACAAAATTGTCGAGCAACAAGTCATTGTTGGCGTACACATCCACCGTCGGGGTGGGGCTGTTGTGAATCACCTGCAAGCGAGCGCCCGTCGGGGTGGGCGGCGGCGGAGCGGTCAAAGTCTGAAGCGGGAAAGTGCCACCGTTGCTGAGCGCCACCCAGGGTTCGAAACTTGGGCTGCCGCCGCCGAGGAAGCCGCTGGCAAAAATCACGGCGGTGCGGCCTTTCCAGAACGACAAGTCTGCGCGGTAGGAAGCGACCACCACGCTATTGTCGTTGCCGGGCGTGATGTCCAAGTCGTAAGAAGCGGCAGGCACTTCCAGATAGCCTTGAAAATCGCCGTAGGAAGCGTCGTTGATGATTGGCGCACCGCCCGTCAGCACGTCCACCGTCGGCGCGTCGGGTGAGCCGTGGAAGAAAAGGATGCCGACATTGTCTGGCTCGACAGTGGTTTCGATGGCGGCATCGAAAATCTTGATGTCGAAGCCCGGGTTGCCGCCCACGATGCCCGTGGCGATAGCTACATATGTTTTCCCTTGCTCCAGCGTCACCGGGAAAACCGCCAGCGCATCGGAAGCGGAAGTGCTATTGGCAAGTGCGATGCCGATGTTGATTTGCACACCAGCGGGCACATCAATAAAAGGCGTAGCCGTGCGATACACAAAATTGTCGAGCAACAAGTCATTGTTGGCGTACACATCCACCGTCGGGGTGGGGCTGTTGTGAATCACCTGCAAGCGAGCGCCCGTCGGGGTGGGAGGCGGCGGAGCGGTCAAAGTCTGAAGCGGGAATGTGCCACCCGTGCTGAGCGCCACCCAGGGTTCGAAGGCTGGCTGGATGTCGCCGAGGAAGCCGCTGGCAAAAATCACGGCGGTGCGGCCTTTCCAGAACGACAAGTCTGCGCGGTAGGAAGCGACCACCACGCTGTTGTCGTTGCCGGGTGTGATGTCCAAGTCGTAAGAAGCGGCAGGCACTTCCAGATAGCCTTGGAAGTCGCCGTAGGAAGCGTCGTTGATGATTGGCGCACCGCCCGTCAGCACGTCCACTGTCGGCGCGTTGGGTGAGCCGTGGAAGAATAGAATGCCGACATTGTCTGGCTCCACCGTGTTTTCCAGCCCCATGTCAAAAGCTTTCAACTCGAAGCCGGGGTTGCCCCCCACGATACCTGTGGCGACCACGACGTACGTTTTTCCAGCATCGAATTGCACGGGGAAAGTGGCGAGTGCATCGGCGGCGGAGGTGCTGTTGCCAAGCGCCACCCCAATTGGAATCGTAACCCCAGCAGGCACATCGATGAAAGGCGTGGCAGTACGGAAAGCAAAATTGTCGAGCAGTTTGTCGGGACCAGCATAGATATCCACCGTAGGCGTTGGTGAATTGTGGATGATTTGAACACGGGCGGTTTGGGCGGATAGGCCGAATAAAGTCAGCGCGACGAACAGTAGGGTAGTGATTGTTTTTTGCATCTTTTTTGTTTTTTAATGAACGGATAAGCAGGATGCTGTCTTAACATCTGCTCCTCCGGCTGGTTGTGTTACTTTTCGCAAAATGTCGCTTTTAGGCATATTTTGTTTAACTCAATTTTTAGAATAGCACAAAAAGATTAAACAGTTTGAGGGGCTTGCTGTTATGTGTGGGTCATCTGTCTTCGAAACAAACACGCCCATGAAAGAGTGTTTTTTTAAATTTTAGTGTGTAAACCGGAACGCCGTCCTTCTTATTTATGCCAGCACGGTGTTCCGGCGTATGAAAGCGACAATTTGAAATGCTTCATTCTCTTCCAATGACACTCACAATCTGCTTTTTTTAATTTTTACAACCAGCCACATTTTAATGTCTGACTTCTTGCTCAACGGCCACATAGAGGGCCTTGCCGATTCGGATGACTTGGGAGACTTGCATATTGCAACCGCTTCTGACACCCCGATGAAACCACGCGCCGCAGTCATGAGCGACGCCGAAAAAATCGAACGCATATCCGACCATTTCGCCGAAATCATGGATATTCTGGGGCTTGACCTTCGCGACGACAGTCTGCGCGGCACCCCTCGCAGGGTGGCGAAAATGTATGTGAACGAAATTTTCAGGGGGCTTAACCCCGCCAACAAACCTGACATCACCACCTTCGAAAACAAGTATCAGTATCGCCGCCTCGTGGTGGAGCGCAACATTCCGCTGCAAAGCACTTGCGAACATCACTTCCAGCCGATTCTTGGCGTGGCGCATGTCGCTTACATTCCCAACGGGCGTGTGGTGGGCCTGTCCAAACTCAACCGTATCGTGGAGTTCTACGCCCGCCGCCCCCAAGTGCAGGAGCGCCTCACCATGCAAATCGCGGAGGAGCTGAAGCGGGTGCTCAAGACGGACGACGTGGCTGTTTATATTGATGCGCGGCACCTGTGTGTGCAGGCGCGTGGGGTGGAGCACCACGGCGCCAGCACCATCACCGCCGAATATGCTGGCAAATTTTTGAGCGACACGACCAAACACGAGTTTTTGCAGGCCGTGTACTCGAAGATGCCTGAGTGATAGGGGTTGAGATGGTTGACGACGAGGAGGGCCAACGACGAAACAGCAAAGCAGCCACGAAGGCGCAAAGACTCGAAGAAATGGGTTGTTAAGCCATTGCGTTCTGGCATTAAAAGTCAAATCGTGGTGTGTTTAATCTCCGAAAATCGAGTTATTCTCGAGTATATTTGGTCAATGGTCTTGCCATTGGGGACAAAACAAACACAAACACGACCGCCCGGCTCGCATCTGCGAGACCGGGCGGATTTTTTGTGAAAAGAATCTGCGACAGCCATTCGGGACTGCGCCCTCTCAACTACCTCTCACCAATCTCACTCCCCTCAATTGGTGCGCACGGCGCTGCGATAGCGGCGACCGACCTCTTCCCAATTCACCACATTCCACCAAGCGGTGATGTAGTCGGGGCGGCGATTTTGGTAGTGGAGATAATAAGCGTGTTCCCACACGTCGAGGCCGAGGATAGGGCGACCTTTTTTCTCGGCCACATCCATGAGGGGGTTGTCTTGGTTGGGCGTGCTGGTGATGAAAAGATTGTCGTCGGCATCCACGCAAAGCCAGGCCCAACCGGAGCCGAAGCGGGTGGCAGCGGCCTGTGCAAATTGTTTTTTAAACTCGTCGAACGAGCCAAAATTCTTGTTGATTTTGGATGCCAAGTCACCTGTCGGCTCCCCTCCTGCATTGGGAGCCATGATTTCCCAAAACATGGTGTGGTTCCAATGGCCGCCGCCATTGTTGCGCACGGCGGGGGAGAGTTTGCTGACGTTGGCAAGCAATTCTTCCAAGGTCTTGCCTTCGTGTTCGGTGCCTTGAATGGCCGCGTTCAGGTTGTTGACGTAAGCGGCGTGGTGCTTGCCGTGGTGGATTTCCATGGTACGGGCATCCACATGAGGTTCGAGCGCATCAAAGGCGTAGGGGAGTTCGGGCAGAGTAAAAGCCATATTTTTTGTTGAATTGTTTGAAGATGTTAAAGTGGTGAACGGTATGGTTGAAACAGCGCCGGAAGTAAGATGTTCGGCGTGAATTGGTTTTTTCGGGTTCATTTCAAATTGTCGCTTTTGTATGCCGGAACAGCGTTCCGGTTTGATTGCGGCTATTTGAAATGAACCCGTTTTTTCTGGACATTTCAAAAAGTTACCCGAGCGTGTAGCGCACATATTTGATGGTTTTGCCTGCGGCCAAGTGAAAGGACTCGTAAAGGGTCTGAATGGCCAGCTCCGGGTAGGGCAGCGCGGCGGCGTAGATGTCGTCATTTTTAAAAATCAACTTGCAGCGCGGGTCTGCGGCAATAGTGTCCAGCGTGAATTGGTAAAAGTCAGGAGCGTCGTGTTTCAAATGGACAAGACCGCCGGGTTGCAGGATTTGGCGGTATTTTTCGTGAAAATAAGGGGAGGTGAGCCGGCGGTTTTCCTTGCTGGCGCGAGGGAACGGGTCGGGGAAGGTTATCCAAATTTCCGCCACCTCGCCCGGTGCAAAGAAGTGTTCGATGATTTCGATGCGTGTGCGCAAGAAGGCGGCATTCGTCAGGCCCGCTTCGAGGGCGGTTTTGGCACCTTTCCAAAGGCGGTTGCCCTTCACGTCCACGCCAATGAAATTGCGGTCTGGGAACTGTCGCGCCAGTTCGACGGTATATTCGCCGCCACCGCAGGCCAGTTCGAGCGTGATGGGGTGCTGGTTGCGAAAATGCGACGTGTTCCATTTGCCTTTCAAATCAACGTGCACCATGCCCGCGCCAACAAGAGCGGGTTGCTGCACGTTGTAGCATTCATACACGTTTGGGAACGACAGGATTTCGGCAAATTTGCGGAGCTTGTTTTTTCTGCCCATGTTTTGTGGCTATAGGATGTTCGCGTGGGGGCGTTGGCGGCGCAAAAGTCGTTTTTCTGTTGAAAATGCAAATTATGAGTTGAAACTTTTGATATTCAAGCCCTTATTCAGGCGGTGATTTGAAATCACGGCCTGAATAGCGCACCACACTGCTGGACATTATTGTTGTGCAGCAAAGACACAAAGGCACAAAATGCGGCAAATCAATGCGTATATTGCTTTGCGTCTTGGTGACTTCGTGGCAAATTTGAAAATGTTCAGTAGCGTGAATAGCGCACACACCGCCCGAGCTAGACACGTTTTCGATACCTTGCTTCCCCAGCCTTAAAATAACCCTGATTTCACATCACCCTTCTTATCTTTGCCGCATCTTTTCTCCAAAAATCTGTTTGTCAAGCACTTATACCTAAACTTCTCACCCCCACCTCCCCTATCGCTCACTCATGTATCCCGACCTTTCATATTTGGCCCATGCGTTGTTTGGCACCCAACCCGACAACTGGCTTTCCATTTTCAAAACCTTCGGCTTTTTTCTTGCCATCGCGTTTTTGGTCAGCGCGGTGGTCTATTACATCGAACTGAAGAGAAAAGCCCAAGAGGGCTACTACCAGCCTACCAAAGCCACGGTGACGGAGGGCGCTCCCGCCACGACGGGCGAAATAGTGTCCAATGCGCTGGTTGGGCTGATTTTGGCGGGCAAAGGGCTGTATGCCTATCAGCACTATGAAGTGTTCAGAGCAGACCCTGCCTCGGTGATTCTTTCCAGCAAAATACACTGGTTGGCCGGGCTTTTGGGGGCCGCCGTTTTGGGGGGGCTTACTTGGTGGGATGCCTACCGAAAGCGCAAAAATGTGCCCGTGACCCGCGAAGTGTTGGTGTGGCCGCACGACCGCATCAGCGAGATGACGGTGTGGGCGGCGGTGGGCGGCATTTTGGGGGCTAAAATTTTTGACCTTTTTGATAACTGGCAGTCTTTTCTCCGCGACCCCTTAGGCTCTTTGCTTTCTGGCGGCGGGCTGGCGTTTTTTGGCGGATTGGTACTTGGGTTTGTGCTGGTGGTGTGGTATATGTGGCGGCAAAAAATCCCGTTTTGGCCTTCGGCTGACGCGGTGGCGCCTGCTCTGACGGCTGGCTATGGGGTGGGCCGCATCGGCTGCCAGCTCTCCGGCGACGGCGATTGGGGCATTGTGAACAACGCGCCCAAACCCGGCTGGCTCTCTTGGATGCCCGATTCTTGGTGGGCTACCCGATACCCGCACAACGTGCTCAACGACGGCCACACCGAATTGCCCAATCCCAATGTGCCGATAGAAAACTGCGACTGGGACTACTGTATGCAATTGGCGCAACCCGTGTTCCCCACGCCCTTCTACGAAACGATGATGATGGTGGTGGTCTTTGGCATTCTCTGGGCTTTGCGGAAGCGCATCCAGATTCCGGGAATGCTGTTTTTCATTTATCTCGCGCTGATTGCCATTGAGCGGTTTTTGATTGAAAAAATTCGCGTCAACGTGGTGCACAAGGTGCTTGGCATGGAACTGACACAAGCAGAAATCATCTCTATCGTGCTTTTCCTTGTCAGTGTGGGCGGCATGGTGTATGTGTGGCGAAAGAACAGGAGAGCAGTGGCCTGACCGCAGTCAACGCAATGCTTCCCGTGCCCCACGCACCAGCAAAAACTGCCCGGCAATGTAAGTGCCCATGATGGCCAAACCCGAAAATGGAAATGGGCTGCCAAATCGGTTCCATGCTATCAGGCTGTCAGACAGCATGAACAGCAGCGCCCCTGCAAGCAATGTTTGGAAAACGGGAGCAGCCACACTTCCCTTGAGATTGAACACGCTCAACACCATGGTGGTGATGACCGCCGCATAGATACCTACGGGCAATTTCATCTCTTCGGGAATGCCTGGCCACAGCGACCACACCAAGGCTGCCGCAGCCAATACAGGCCACAATGCCCAAACGGGCCGACGGCTCAAAAAGCCTTTGTCCGAACGACGAAGCATGGAGGAGAAACCGCCGATGTAAGACAAGTGGGCAAACAAGAAAGCTACCAAGCCCAGTATGAAAAAAAGTGGTTTGCCTCCCCATAGGAGCAGCACATCGCCCAGTGTGGAAAAGGACAGCCCGGCAAACATCATTTTTTTCAAGAAGCGGGGCTGGCCGTGGCGCGTCTCCACGGCCAGCCAAACCGCCAACAAAGGCATCAGCATCGGCTTGGTAATGACAACCAATGTCCTGTGTTCCATAGCCACCCCCGCCAGATGCACGAGCGCGAGCGCGAGAAACAAAGGAAGCCAGACGTTTTTCATGGTTTTGCTTTGTTGAAATCGCCCGCTTTCACGATAATCATCTTCGAGTAGTCGAGGTATTTTTTCATGGCCGAGTTCACGTCTTTGACCGTGAGTTTTTCCACTTTGCTCTCGAAATCGGCATCCCAATTCATGGTTCGATTCATGAAAAGATACTGGTTGAGCCGGCCCGCCACCCCATTGTCGGCAGAGCGATTCACTTTTTGCGACTGTAGCCAGCCAGTCTTGGCGGCATCAAGCTCTTCCTGTGTGACACCGTCCTTGCTGGCTTTTTCGATTTCGTCTTTAAATGCGGCCTCGAGTTTTTCCAAATTCTGCGGGTTGTAAATGGCATTGGCAGAAAAACCCCCATTTTCATCCATGGAGCTGGCGAAAAAGCCGCCGCGCACCCCGTAGCTAAGTCCTTCTTTTTGGCGGATGCGTGTGGCGAGGCGCGAATTGAGGAATCCGCCGCCCAAGATATAGCCACCGATGGTGAGCGCCGGGTAATCGGGGTGGTCGGTGTTCATGGCGTAGTTGTAGCCAGCCACATAATTGGCGTTGGCCTTGTCGGGCGTGTTGATGACCTCTGTTTTGGCCGCCACCGGGATGTAGTTGTTCTCTACCCGCTTGAAGGGCGACGGGCTTTTCCAGTCGCCAAAGGTTTCCTTGAGCACCGTCTCTATTTGCTGCTTATCGAAGTCGCCCACCACTGCGCAGGTCGCGTTGGATGCGCCGTAGAATTTTTGATGGAACGACTTTACTTGGTCGAGCGTGACGGCTTTCATGGCCTCTTCTTCCTCTTCGAAGGTCATGTTGTAGCGCGGGTCGCCCTTGGGATAGGGGCTGGTGATGCGCCGATAGGCAAGACTCGACAGGGCCGCCGGGTCGGTTTTTTGCTGCTCAAGGCCAGCAAGGTATTCTTCCCGAAGTTTTTCAAACTCGTTCTGTGGGAAAGAGGGTTTGCGCATGATTTCTCCCACCAAGCGAATGGCCTCGGCCAAATGCTCGCGGTCGGTCTCGATGTTCACCGTGACGGCGGTGGGGCCGCCAAACACGTTGATTCGGGCTTTGAGTTTGTCCTGTGCTTCCCGGATTTGTTCGCGGGTTTTGTTGAGGGTGCCTTTGTCGAGCATGGAGGCTGTGACGTTGCCCACCATCTGCTGATTGTGCAGGCTTTCGAGCGTGCCGAAGCGGAAGGTCAGGGTGGCGTTCACTGCGTCGCCGCGATTCTCCTTGGGCAGCAGGGCATACTGCATCCCGTTGGCAAACTTGCCGCGCGTGGTGCGTTTTTCGATGTTGCCGGGAGAGGGGTCAAAATCTTCCCCTTGCGAGATGGGGGGCTTGCCTTTGTAATCTTTGAGCATTTCGGCAAGGTTGGGGGCATCGGGTATCTCCGCGCGGTCAGGGTTTGGTTCTGGCAGGAAAAATCCGAGGGTTCGGTTGGCGAGTTTGAAATAGCGTTGTGCCACGCGGCTTACGTCCTCGGTTGCCACGTTCTCCAATTGGTCGCGGTACCAGAAAGCCAAGCGCCAGTCACCTTGGCCGATATATTCACTCAGCCTAAGCCCCACGCGGTCACTTTGCTTGATGAACATCTCAAAATTCTTGAGCTGCCGAGCTTTGGCTTTTTCCACTTCATCATCGGTGGGCGGGTTCTTCTTCAGGTCGTCGAGCGCGTTGAGCAAAATCGTTTTTGCCTCTTCCAGCGAGTTTTCCTGTCGCACCTCTGCCCAAAAGCCCGCAAAGCCGCCTTCCGCAAAACCGGAGGCGCTCCCGCTGATGCTCGAAGCTTTTTTCGTTTCCACCAAAGCCTTGTAGAGTCGGCCTGTAGGCTCGTGTGTCAGCAAATCAGCCAGCACCGACAATGCAGCAAAATCGGGATGAGAGGCCGCTGGGATGCGATACATGGCGGACACCACTTGCACATCGCCGGTGCGGCGGAGCGTGATGTGGCGTTCGCCGTCCTGCGTGGGTTCCTTCGTGTATGTGGGAATGAGTTGGCGGGTAGGTCTGGGAATCGGTGAAAAATACTCGTGTACGAGGTCAAGTGTCTTTTGCTCGTCAATTTTGCCTGCTACCACCAATACTGCGTTGTCGGGTTGGTAGTACATCCGATAGAATGCCTGCAAACGCTCGATGGGCGCTCCCTCGATGTCGGATTTTTCGCCGATGGTGGATTTCCCGTAGTTGTGCCATTGATACATGGTGCCCAGCATCCGCTTGTAAAGCACTCCGAAAGGGCTGTTTTCGCCGCGTTCATATTCGTTGCGCACCACCGAGAACTCGCTTTCCAAGTCTGCTTTTGCGATGAACGAGTTAATCATGCGGTCGCTTTCGAGGTCGAGCGCCCAGCGCAAGTTTTCTTCGGTGGCATCAAATGTCTCGAAATAGTTGGTTCGGTCAAACCACGTCGTGCCGTTAGGGCGAGCACCGTGAGCAGTCAATTCCTGCGGGATGTTTGGGTGTTTGGGGGTGCCCTTGAACACCAAATGCTCGAGCAGGTGCGCCATGCCCGTCTCGCCATAAGCCTCGTGGCGCGACCCGACCTTGTAAGTGATGTTTACCGTGATGATTGGTTTGGAGGGGTCGGGAAACAGCAGTACCTGCAAGCCATTGGCCAATCGGTATTCGGTGATGCCTTCCACGGAGGTGACGTATTGCACGCCTTCAGGAAGCTTAAGCTTGTTTTGAGCGGAAAGGGGAGTCAGAAAAATGGCCAGCAGAAAGGCTGGCGCCAAACACAGTAGGTTCGTTTTCATGTTATTATGTTTAAGTTACGAAAATGAGAAAAGAACAAGGCGCGACGGTTGCTTTTTTTCCCGCCGTTCGTTCCGACAGAAAATAAAACAACCAAAGCCCGTCGCGGGCAAAGATAATTTGCCCAACATCATTTTTGGGAAAGTTCGTCGAGCAAATGCAGAATGAGCACAGAGGTGGCATAATTTGTGACGCAAGCCATACCTTTGCGTAAAACTGACACGATGACACATCAAGACCATACCCAAACCACGTTGCAAGAAACCTTCAACGAAAAGGGCGAACGCATCAGCCCCGTGCTGCCCCAACACGTCAAAAATTTCCTGATTGATATTGACGGCACTATCTGCGACGACGTGCCCAACGAAGAGCCGGAGCGCATGGGCACGGTACTCCCCTACCCCGACGCATTGGCCATGCTCAATCGCTGGTACGACGAGGGCCACGTTGTCTATTTTTTCACCAGTCGCACCGAAGCCCACCGCGAAATCACCGAGTATTGGCTCCGCAAGCACGGGTTCAAGTATCACGGAATCCTGTTTGGCAAACCACGCGGCGGCAACTATCACTGGATTGACAACCACATCGTGCGCGCCACCCGATTTAAGGGGAAATTCACCGATTTAGTGGTGAAAACACACGAAATCGAAGTGTTTTCAGAATAAAAAACACCTAATTCGCTCATACAGCGAATCTGTAGCCCGTCCGTTGGAGCAGCAGCCATCGGACGGGCTGTCATTTATGCCTTGATTTGCCAAGATTGTTCAGGTATCTATGAATGACACACATGATTCTGAATGGACTGCGGCATCAGCCATGCTGAAAACTTAACGGTGCGCAGGATATGCGCAATAAGGACGGTAAGAATAAACGTTGTTCCTTTGTCCCGCAAAACACTCACACCATCAAACGACGACAACGCATGACATCCCTTGCCTTTGCGCTCTGTTTCCTGCTACAAACCACCCCAACCGACACCCTACCCTACGACATAGAAAATCCCTCTTTCATCATCAACCTCGTCAGCGAGGAGCTTCAGGAGATTTCCGGCCTCAGCCCTACCGACACGCCCGGCGTGTTTCTTGCCATAGCCGATGAGGTGGGCGAGATATTTTTCATTGACGGCGCGGGAGGCGGGGTGATACTTCGCCGGGTCAAATTCCGCGAGAAAGGCGATTTTGAAGGAGTGGAAATGGTAGGCAAATGCCTCTATGCCGCAAAAAGCAACGGCGACATCTTCGAAATCGGCTGCTGGGACACTGACCACCCCAACATCATGGAATACAAAACGCATTTGAAAAAGGAAGACGACGTGGAGGGACTCTGCTACGATGCGAAGCGATTCGCCCTGCTGCTCGCCTGCAAGCAGAACCCGGATAGCGCCGGGCTGCGACGCATTTTTGCCTTCGACCTGAAAACCAAACAATTGAGCAAAGAGCCTGTTTACACCATTGACCCTGAAGAAGTGAACCGCCTCGTGCCTCTCAACGAGGAAGACAAGAAGCGCCGCCACGTCAGCCCCTCCGGCATCGCTGTTCACCCCATCACCAACGATGTCTATGTCATCTCCACGGCACAAAAGCGCCTCGTGGTGCTTGATTACAAAACGGGCGCTATCCGCTATGCCATTCGGCTCAACAAGACAATCTTGCCACAACCAGAGGGCATCGCTTTCGATAAGGAGGGTAATCTTTACCTGAGCAGCGAGGGGAAAAAAGGCGAGGGGCTGGTCTTAAAATTCGACTATCGGAGAGCAAAGTAATCCGATTCACAACCGTATAAAATGCATACCAACCTCTACTTTTGCCCCGAAAATTGATTGCTCGTTCACCACTCATCATCTATCATTACATAAATGCCTGTAATCGAACTCAAAATCCCCAATTTGGGCGAGTCCATATCCAACGTCACGTTCTCCAAATGGCTCAAGCCCGATGGCTCCATCGTGGCGATGGACGAGCCGCTCTGCGAGATAGAGACCGAAAAAGCCAATCAAGAACTTTCGGCTGATTCAGCCGGGAAACTCATCCATGTAGCCAAAGAAGGCGAAGACCTTGAGGTGGGAGCTGTTTTTGCCAAAATTGACACCGAGGCAGCGGCTTCCAACGGCGGCGGTAGCGCACCCGCCCCCTCAAAACCAGCGGAAGCAACCACCACAGCCCCCCCCCACTCCGAACCGTCCAAGCAGACCTACGCAACCGGTGCCCCCTCCCCCGCCGCCGCCAAAATACTCGCGGAAGGCAACATTGACCCAGCTAATGTGACCGGCACTGGCCGCGACGGACGCATCACAAAGGACGACGCGCAAAAAGCAGTGAGCAGTGGAGGTAGCAATCCGCAGGCTGCGCCGCCACCAAGCACGCCACCAAGCACGCCACCACCCCCACCACCAAGCACCAGTCAACCCTTCACCCGAAACGAGCGGCGCGAACGCATGAGCCGTATGCGCCGCACTATCGCCAAGCGCCTTGTGAGCGCCAAAAACAACACGGCCATGCTCACCACCTTCAACGAGGTGGACATGACAGGTGTAATGGAATTACGCGAAAAATACCAAGAGGCATTTGTCAAGAAATACGGCATCAAACTCGGTTTCATGTCCATCTTCGCCAAAGCCTGCGCAAAAGCGCTGCTCGAAATGCCCGACGTGAACGCACGAATTGACGGCGACGACATCGTTTATCACGATTTCGTGGACATCAGCATCGCCATCTCCACGCCGAATGGCCTCGTGGTGCCGCCTGTGCGCAACGTGGAAAGCCTCAACTTTGCTCAGGTGGAGCAAACCATCAAAGACCTTTCCTCCAAGGCACGCGACGGCAAACTCTCCTTGGAAGAAATGACCGGCGGCACTTTCACCATCACCAATGGCGGCATATTTGGCAGCCTCATGAGCACACCTATAATAAATGAGCCACAAAGCGCCATCCTCGGCATGCACGCCATCAAAGAGCGCCCGGCAGTCGTCAACGGAGAAATCAAAATCCGCCCCATGATGTACTTGGCGCTGAGTTACGACCACCGCGTCATTGACGGCAGCACATCGGTCACATTCTTGGTGAAGGTGAAAAACCTGATAGAAGACCCGCTCTCGCTGCTGCTGGATTTGTAAAAACACAAACGGCTGCTTGGACGTAACTCTAAGCAGCCGTTTCTCATGAAACAAGCATTAGTGAAAAAAACTGGGCGACATTTTGAGGCCGTCATGAAAAGCGACGCGCACCTGCCGACCACATCGCCGCTAACTTTGGCGCGCCAAAAACCACGACGAGCGAGCCGAGTGTGATACCCAAAATAAGCATAGAAACGGGAGGATTTAAAATGAACGTTGTGTGTAAGAATTAAAGAATGTCCCCAACGATTATTCCGTGTTATCGCCCAAAGGTGGTAAATGTTTTCAACCTGTCAAGCATTTGCCGCGTTTTTTTTGTTAATTTTTCATTTTCAAACCCACAAGATGCTTCCCGGGGTTTTGAATTATTTTTGCCCCCGGTTTCGCGTTCAAATTGTGTCAATGAACCCGCTTTTTGAGGCACGAGAATGCTTTCTTTCTCAACGTTCTGCACTAAATTGTCTTCCGTTTGCACAATTTTTTCCTAGAGGTTCCAGAATCCTCTCTACTTTTCGCGTCAACCAACTTTCACCCGTATTCATAATCAATCAGAACAAAAGGAATGGTCTTTAACAACATACTTGAAACCATCGGCAAAACCCCTCTCATTCGGCTCAACCATGTTGTCTCCCACATTCCAGCCACCGTATATGCCAAGGTCGAGGCATTCAACCCCGGCCTGAGCGCCAAAGACCGCATCGCCCTGCACATCATAGAGCGGGCTGAACGGCTTGGTCATCTCAAACCTGGCGGCACGGTGGTGGATGCAACCAGTGGCAACACGGGGTTTAGCCTCGCCATGGTAGCCGCCATCAAAGGTTACAAGTGTGTGCTCACCGTGACGAGCAAAATCTCCGAGGACAAACTCAACAACCTCCGGGCGATGGGCGCCGAAGTCATCCTGTGCCCACAAGACGTGGCGCCCAACGACCCGCGCTCCTACTATCGCCGCGCCGAGCAACTCGCCAAAGAAATCCCCGGCGCCTACTACGCCAATCAAAACTTCAATCTCGACAACGCCGACGCACACTACCTGAGCACCGGCCCGGAAATCTGGGAACAAACGCAAGGCCGCATCACGCACCTCATCGGCTCGGCCAGCACAGGTGGCACGCTATGCGGCTCGGGGCGCTTTCTGCGCGAGCAAAACCCGGATTTGCAAGTCATCGCCGTGGATGCCTACGGCTCGGTGCTGAAAAAATACCACGAGACAGGCGTGTACGACGAAGCCGAAATCTACTCCTACCGCATCGAAGGCACGGGCAAAAACATCATCCCGGCCAACGTGGACTTTGAATTGATTAATCGGTTTGTGAAAGTCACCGACCAAGACAGCGCCCTGCGCGCCCGCGAAATCGCCCGTCAGGAGGGAATGCTCGTCGGCTACTCCAGCGGCGCAGCACTCCAGTGCCTCCAGCAAATCCAATCGGAACTTACCGAAAACGACTTCGTCGTGCTGCTTTTCGCCGACCACGGCTGCAAATACGTCAGCAAGGTTTTCAGCGACAAATGGATGGTCGAGCAAGGCTTTTTGCAAGAGGAAGAAATCGCCGAATTGTGCTGAATTGAGCTCATTCACCGCAGAGGGGCAGGGCGTAGAAACGGAGTAGTTCCGCCCTTTGTCGGATGACAAAAAATGCTACGCCTCCGCGTCTCTGCAGTGTTGAAATCAAAATCATTTCCAAAACTGACATTCGTCTGAGTCTCGTTTTCGCCTGAATCCTGACCTTTGGGCTGCCGATTGACGAGGAGTGTTTTTTGACAGGGTTTACAGGATTTACAAGTTTTTTTTGTTGGAGAAAAAATCTAACATCCTGCAAATCATGTAAATCCTGCCGGAAAAAACCCTCCGTCCGAAATCAATTTTTCAGGACAAAATTTTTCGCTCGAATGAAATTGCTCCCAATCGAACGCCGCACGGGATTGACCCGCGAGGAGTTCATCGAAAATTATCTCAAACCCAAAAAACCCGTCGTCTTCACCGACCTCGCCAAAGACTGGCCTGCCACGCAAAAGTGGACGTTTGAGTTTTTGAAAAAGGAACACGGCCATATTGATGTGCCTATCGCCGGGCCGGATTACCACAAACCGGGGGCGAATTACATGAAAAGCCACATCACCATGAAGTTCGGCGACTACCTCGACCTCATCCAGAAAGGCCCGACGGAATACCGCATTTTCCTCTGGAACATTTTCGACCACGCCCGTGACCTCATCCACGACGTGTCGAACCCAACCATCTGCGACGGCTGGATTGATAAATACCCATTCATGTTTTTCGGCGGCGCGGGAGCGGTGACAAATTTGCACTACGACATTGACTGCTCCAACGTGTTCCACACTCACTTTTGGACGCGCAAGCACATCGTCCTCTTCGACCAACAGCAAAACCCCTTCCTCTACCAACACCCCTACACCGTGCAAAGCCATGTGAACCCGCTGCAGCCCGACTACGACAAATACCCCGCGCTGCGCAAAGCAACTGGCCACGAAACCATACTTTATCACGGCGAGACGCTTTTCATCCCCGCGCTGTGGTGGCACTACATCGTCTATCTCGATGGTGGATTTTCCATCAGCCTGCGCTCGCGCGACAGTGTGCTGACCCAAGCCAAAGGGCTTTGGAACATCGCCCGCCACTTCGTCATTGACAAGGGTATGAACACCGTGCTCGGGCCAAAATGGAAGACTTGGAAAGAGACGCAGGCCATGAAACGGGCAGAAGAGGCTATTCATAGTGATGACTGATATAGTCAACGCAAATCAGCCCCGTCCGCTTCACTTGGCTGGGCAGGCCCCTAAGCACAGGGTCTGACAAGGTGGTTTTGAACGAACGGTGCTCGCAATCCTTTGAAAATCACACAAATCAATCAAGGAAATCCCTGCCTTGCCAACCGGCAGGTTCAAATCCTCTTTAATCTGGGTATAAATGTCGCCGAGCGCGATAGATTCATCATTCTTCATTCATTGTTCATCATTCATCATTCCAATAAAAAGTGGATTTATTCGACCGCATTCTCAAACAAGCCGGGCCGCTCGGCAAATACGCCGAAGTCGCCGAAGGCTACTATATGTTCCCCCAACTTGAAGGCGAACTCGGCAACCGCATGAAATTCAAGGGCAAAGAAGTCGTCTGTTGGAGCATCAACAACTACCTCGGCCTCGCCAACCACCCCGAAGTCCGCAAAACCGACGCGGAAGCCGCTGCCCGCTGGGGTTTGGCTTACCCAATGGGCGCCCGCATGATGTCGGGCGAAACCACTTTGCACCAAAAATTGGAGCAACAGTTGGCCAACTACGTCGGCAAAGAAGCCGGCCTGCTGGTCAACTACGGCTATCAGGGCGTGCTGTCGGCCATTGACACGCTGCTCACCCGCCACGACGTGGTCGTCTATGACGCCGAAAGCCACGCCTGCATCGTGGATGCCGTGCGGATGCACATGGGCAAACGCTTTGCCTTCACGCACAACGACATAGCCAGTCTCGAAAAATGCCTCGAACGCGCCAAGCGCCTCACCGACGGCACCGAAGGCGGCATCCTCGTCATCACCGAAGGCGTGTTCGGAATGCGCGGCGACCAGGGAAAACTCCGCGAAATCTGCACGCTGAAAGAAAAATACGGCTTCCGGCTATTCATTGACGACGCGCACGGCTTCGGGATGCTTGGCAAAACCGGCGCTGGCGCAGCCGAAGAACAAGGCGTGACCGACGACGTGGACATCTATTTCAGCACCTTCGCCAAAAGCATGGCGCTCATCGGCGGCTTCATCGCTGCCCGCCCGGAGATTATCCGGTTTTTGAAATACAATATGCGCTCGCAAATCTTCGCCAAATCGCTGCCCATGCCGCTGGTGGAAGGCCTGCTCAAACGCTTCGAACTCCTGCGCGACCATCCCGAACTGCGCGAAAAACTCTGGCACAACGTCCGCCTCCTGCAAAGTGGTCTCAAAGCGCGTGGCTTCGACATCGGCGACACAAACACCTGCGTAACACCCGTTTATATGCACGGCGAGGTGGAAGAAGCGATGGCATTGGTGAAAGATATGCGCGACCATTACGGTGTGTTCTGTTCCATCGTCGTCTATCCCGTCATCCCGAAAGGCATGATTATCCTGCGCCTCATCCCGACTGCCGTGCACACGGAGGAGGATATTCAAATCACGCTGGAGGCATTCTCTGCCGTCGGCGCGAAGTTGAAAGCGGGAGCGTATAAGAATTATGTGCCGGAGGTGATGATGTGATGTTTATTGCCAATCTGGCACGATGACAAAGTTTGATAGAAATGAGAAAAGCCGAATCGCGCCCCTGCGGTTCGGCTTCTTCGTTTTACATTGAAACCTGATGTGGCGATTTTCACAAAAGAAAACGCCTCACGTTTTCGCCCCTTCATATCGCACCCCCGACCGCTCCATCGCTCTTGTCAAGCCCTGTTTGTACACCCTCCCCACTGGCAGTTGATGCCCTGCGATTTTCACCGTGTCATGCCGGAACACCTCGATTTTCGCCAGCGGCACGATGAACGATTTGTGGATGCGCACAAAGTGCCCTTCCGGCAATTTTTCTTCCATGTAGCCGAGGCGCAGATAGGTGACGTGCGTTTTTTCGGCGGTGACGATTTTCAGATAATCCCGAATGCTCTCGATGTAAAGGATGTCTTTCAGGAACACTTTGACCATGTTGCGGTCCACCTTGAAAAACAGGTAGGCTTGCTCAAAAGCATCGGCAGCGGGTTTTTCTGCCGGGCGCTCGCCGGGCAAAAGGTGGTGGTAACGGGCGATGGATTTGAGGAAACGCTCGAAGGAAACTGGCTTCACCAAATAGTCCAACACTTCCAAGTCGAAGCCCTCGACAGCATAGTCCCGGTAAGCAGTGGTGATGACGATTTGCGGGCGGCGGAGCAGGCTTTTAATGAGTTCGATGCCGCTCATGCGGGGCATTCGGATGTCCAAGAAGAGCAAATCCACTTCGTTTTTTTGCAAAAAACTGAACGCCTCGGTAGCCGTGCCACATTGCCCGCAGACCTCGAGGTCGTCGAGGCGGGCGATGTAAGCGGCGAGCAAATCCCGGGCAGGCGGCTCGTCGTCCACGATGAGGCATTTAATTTTCATAAGCAAGTTGGTCCCCCTCTTTTTGCAAGGGCAAGGGAGAGGTCTTGATTTTCAAAATAGTCATAAACGAATCCGTTTCTTTCAAACAGCGAAACTCATAACGGTCAGTATAAAGGATTTCCAGTCGTCGCCGCACATTTTCCAAGCCGATGCCGCCGTTTTTCGCGCCATTTTCGGGCAAAAAATCGGGCAGGCTGTTCTCGATTTTGAGCGTGAGCCAATCGTCTTGCACCGTAAAGTCGAGCCGAATCCAGCAGTTCCCCTCGGCATCGGCAAGCCCATGTTTGAAGGCATTTTCAACCAGCGGCAAGAACAGCATTGGGCTGATTTGGAAGCCGTCGAGCGGCTGAAAGACGTTGACCGAAATATCGAGTTGCTCGCCGTAGCGGATTTTTTCCAGTTCGATATAGTGTCGAATGTAGTCGAGTTCTTGTTGGACGCTGATGGTGTTTTGGCGACCGTCGTAGAGGCTGTAGCTCAAGAAGGCAGAGAGGCGGTAAATCAGGTCGGGGGTTTTCGGGTTGCCGTGTTGCGCCAGCGAGTAGATGTTGTTCAGCGTGTTGAAAATGAAGTGCGGCTGCACCTGCGATTTTAGCAGTTCGAGCTCGGCCTCGGCTTTGTCTTTTTTGAGCGACGCGGAAATGCGCTGCTCCTCGTACCACGCCCTGACGAAGTAAAACATGACATAGACCCCGACAATGAGACAAGTATTGACGGCCTCAATGACGATTTTCGGCAAAAACAAATAAGGCATCGTCTTCAAACCCTCGGGGTAGTAGAGGGGGTAGGTGTAAAAATAATTGAACGCCCGCCGTATCAGCGCAAACACTGCCACGCAACCCGCGAACCCCCACCAAAACGCCCGTTTTTTCCCTTTCAAAAAATATCGCTTCAACAGAAAATGCACCGTGAACATCGCCGCCGCGAAGGCAAGCGGCACGATGACCAACGCATTGACCCAGTAGCGCCAATATTCGTCCTCGATGGTGGCGTGGCCGAGCCATTCGTAGAGGAAATAAGCACCCCAGAAAAAGAAGTTGAAGCGGAGTTCTTTGTTCATATCGCCTCGAAAAGGGCAAATTTATCAAAAGCAAACATCGAGCATGGCGCAATTCGACCAACCACAACGGCACACCACCAACACCCCTCGCCTCACTTTTCCAGCCGTTTGCAGAAAACCCCGCTGTTCATCGAATTCACTTTTGCCGCTCGCGGCAGTCGCTGGTTTTTTACCAAAAAAATCAGGCAAATGCGGGCAAAATCAACCATTCTATTCCTTTTTATTGGTGCGTTTTCTTTGTGCCTTCCGGCGCAAACGACAAAGCAGTTTTCCATAAAAACCACCGCCGCCGCCCCGACAATTGACGGATTACTCAGGGAGCCGCTCTGGGAAAACGCCGAGCCGCTCTCTGGCTTTTGGCGCAATTTCCCCGACGACACGACGGCGGCACACTTTCAGACAACCGTCTGGCTTGCCTATGACCGGGAGCATCTCTACGTCGCCGCCCGCATGGAGCGCAACGCTGCCGAGGGTTACGCCGTCACCACGCTCAAAGAGGATTTCGTGTTTTACGAAAACGACGCTTTCGGCATCATCCTAGACCCTTTTTCCGACTTCACCAACGGCTACGGTTTTTATGTGAACGCCTATGGCTCGCGGCTCGATGAGCAAATCAGCGGCGGCTCCATGCCAGACCCGACCATTGACCTGAAATGGCAAGCAGAGACACATCGAAGCGCCGATTTCTGGGCGGTAGAAATCGCCATCCCTTTGAAATACCTGCGGCACAAGGGCAGCGATACTTGGAATATCAACTTCGTGCGCACCGACCGAGGCGCGAACGAGCGAACCGCTTGGGTACGCACACCTATCCAGTTTTTGCTTGGCAATCTTGCTTTTTCAGGCAAAATGCACTGGGAAAACCCGCTCGAACAATCGCAAAAACTCTACTCCATCATCCCCAGCCTCACGCTTTCGAGCAATCGCGAGCGAGGCAAAGACGATGAATTGAAAGCCCAACCTTCGCTCGACGCCAAAATCGCCATCGGCACCTCGCTCAACCTCGACCTTACTATCAACCCTGACTTTTCGCAGGCGGAGGTGGATAAAGTGCAACTCAATTTGACTCGCTTTGAGTTGGATTTTCCCGAAAACCGCCTGTTTTTCACCGAAAACAGCGACCTCTTCGCCCAGTTCGGCGACGTGTCGTGGGGCAACCCGCCAGCGCGACCGTTTTACAGCCGACGGGTCGGGCTGCGTTTCGACGATGAAATACAAGGCTATGTGCAGACCAAAATTCTCGGCGGAGCGAGGCTTTCCGGCAAAATCAACGAGGATTGGCGGCTGGGCGCGATGACGCTTTTCACCGGGCAGGAAAAATTGCAGACAGCAAATGAAGGAGCGTTCGCTTACTCGCCCGTGCAGAATTACAGCGTATTGGCCGTGCAGCGCAAAATGTTTAGCCGCTCCAACCTCGCCGCCATGCTAGTGCAGCGGCAGGCGTTTGGCACGGACAGCACCGAGCATTTTGCCCTCAACAGAAAGGACTACAACACCTTGCCAGCCCTTGAATACAATTTTGCCACAAAGAATGACCAGATTTCGGGCAAGGCCTTTTACCATATTTCACTCAAACCGGGTGAGGGAAAAACGCCATTTGCACGGGGTTTTCTGCTGCGGCACAACACCTATCGTTGGCGCAACTGGGCGCAATTCGTGCAGGTCAGCCCCGGCTTCCAGCCCGATGCGGGGTTTGTGCCAAGACCCGACGCGATTGGGCTGAATTTCCATTTGGCGTACAGCATTTACCCGAAAAAAGGGCGGCTCGCCCGCATAGAGTTTTTGACCAACCCACAGTTTTTCCTGCGCTCCGAAGATGGCAAGTTCATGGATAGGTTCGTCATTACTGGCATCAACATCGTCTCGAAAAAAACGGTGGATTTTTGGCTCGTCCACATCAACGAGCGGGTGACGCTCCGCGCACCCTTCGACCCTTCGTTGCGCAACAAGGGCGAGACACTGGATGCTGGCATGGTTTACGATTTCGACTACCTGCGGCTTGCCTACACCACCGACCGTCGCCGACCACTTTACTGGCAAATGGCGGTTGATGCCGGGGGTTATTATCACGGCTCGCAAGTCCGCACCGACGGCGAATTTGGCTATCGCCTGCAACCTTGGGGTATCCTTGCGCTGAATTACAACGTGGGTTTTCTGCGCTTCCCGGAACCGTTCAGCGACCATGACTTTTGGTATTTGGGCCCAAAACTGGAATTGTCGTTGTCCCGCAGCGTGTTTTTCACGACGGTTTTGCAGTACAACAGCCTTGCGGAAAACCTGAACCTCTATGCCCGTTTTCAGTGGCGTTTCCGCCCGTTGAGCGATTTTTTCCTGATTTACAGCGGCAACCAGCAGGTGCAGCCAAACGAGTTTCGCAACCGCCAGGTGATTTTGAAAACGGTGATGTGGATTTGAAGTCTTTGGAATCCGCCCGCTCGCAGGGCGAGCGGATTCTAATAGAAATGATTTAGGTGTGCCCGAACCGCGTTATCGCGGTTCGGGCTTTTTTATGATGTCTGATTACTTTTCGCGCAATTCTGCTACTTTCCATGCGACGGGTGCGATGATGGCTGGGATGATGCCTTCGAACAAAATTTGAGTATTTGTAAAAAGTTATTCAGCCTCCAAACGCAGTGGAATCGGACGACAGCCTTATATGTTTTGACAGGATTTACAAGAAAAAACGACAGCAACTTTCACCCGCCATGTTGTCATGCTTCTCCGCTGGCTGGCGGTTCGGGATGACAGATTTGTGGGGAAGGGGAGTTTTTTTACCAAATGCCTAAGTTGCAAAACACAACGGGTCGCCCGGCTTCCAAACCGAACGACCCGAACTGTGCTATTTTTAGAAAGTGCCTGCCATCCGCATCGGGGCGGCATCAGCGCCTCGTCAACGAATCACCACCTTTTTCACGCTGCTGCCCGTCGCGCTTTCAAGACGCACCATGTAAATGCCCGCAGGTACTTGCTGCACGTCGAGGGTCACGATTTGACCCGCAGCGATGCCTTCCAACTGGCGAACGAGTGCCGTGCGGCCATCCGCGCCAATGAGCTGCACACGCACCTGACCAGTAAGTGCCTGACCGATGCTGATGTGCACAAAATCGGCGGCGGGGTTGGGCTGCACTTGCATCGGCAACTGATGGCTGCCGGGAGCGTCGGTGCTGACGATGCCCGGCTGCACGATGACCCCACGAGCAGGCGCTTTGGCGCAAGCCACTTCCCCTTCGCTGCTCACGCAAGCCTCGCTGTCGAAGTTGTAGAGGTCCAACACTTCGATTTCGTCCACATACCACTTGCCGACCACCCCGGTCGCAGAGCCAGCGTTCGTGCCAACCCTGAAACGAATGGACACGTTTTGCCCCGCGTAGTCGGAAAGATCAATATAGGTCTGCACCCATCCGTCCGAATGGCCGGAGAAGCCGCTCAAGTAGGCTTGGGCAAAGGTGTTGTAAGCGACTTTGCGGGGGTAAGGGTTGCGAATCAGCCTGTCTTCGGGGAACGGGGCCCATGCCTGTTCGCCCGTGCGTTTTATCTCCACGATGCCCGCATCAACGCCGGGCTCGGTGTCGTATTGGTGCCAAAAACGCAGCACGGGTTGATTGCCAGTGACCGTGAAAAGTGTCTCCTCGATGTATTCAAGGGAGAACCGGCTTTCGGCAAGCGGGGTCTCTGCCAACCAAGCGCCGTCGCCGCTGACGAACTCGTCTGACTGGAAAGAGAAAAAGTGTCCTGATTCGAGATAATCGAAAGAAAGCCATTCGCCATCGCTATCCAATGGGTCTTGGAAATAGCGCAAAGAGCCGACAAAATCGGCAGACTTGGCCGAGTAAGTGAGGGTTTTGACCTGTCCGGTTGGCATTGCACCGAGATTCCAAGTCACATACCCGTTGGCAAAGGTGCCGCCATCGGAAGCCGAGACGAGCGTGAGTCCGCTGGGCAATTCGTCGAGCACGACCACATCGTTGGCTGTTTCGTCCCGATGGTTGGTAATCGTGATTTTGAATTCGGCGATTTCGCCCGGCTCGATGAGCGGCGTGGTCGTTTCCTTCTTGATTTTCACTTCTTTTATGCAGGTTGGAATCGGGTCAAAATTTTCCACGCCGTCGGCTGCGTCGGCATTGCTCCCTTGGTCGGCGAGATAGCCCAACCCCCGACGCGCAAACACGGCGCTGATGAGGCAAGTATCGGCACCGTCGTAGTTGAGGATATCGGCGGCCATGATGGCGTCGCGGCCATCCACGAATCCGGGTCTGCAAGGCTGCAATTTCATGCCATCCATCACGAGTTGGATGGCGCGTGCGTTGCCGCTGTTCGGGTTGGTGAGGTCAGGGTCAAAGCCGTATTTTTCTACCATTGCCCAATAGAGGTCCCACGTCATGGCTGCCCACACTTCTCCCAAGGCGTGTACTTGTGTGTTTTCGGCTACCGTTCCGTAAGTGACAGGGCTGATAGCCATGTTTGCGGAATAGGGGTACCGGCGAATGCCGGTGCCTTCGTTGTTCTGACGCAAAACGAAAGTGCCGATGCCACGGCGTTTTTCGGCAAAATCGCCCGGGCGGGCTGATTTGACCAGCGTGAAAAAGTCGCTCCAGCCCTCACCCATTTGTTCCTCGTTGGAAAGGCAAGCGGTGTTGTTAGGGCCACCCGTGAGGCGATTGGAGATGCCGTGACCGTACTCGTGGGCGATGATGCCATTGTCAAAGTCACCATCTATGAATTCAGGGCCGGCAGAACCCGGCTGCACCAACGACACGATGAGGCCGCTGCCAGCATATTGGCGAATTTGGTCGCAGTCCGATTTTTTCAACATGACAACAGGGATGTTCACCTGTCCTCCAGCGGTGCCAGCGGCCATGTTGACCAGCCCTTCCTCGAAGTTGCAAATGATGCAGCCAATGGCACCCGCATTCTGAGCATTGAGGGCTTTCACGCCAAACTGACACACCTGACGGTCAACCAACGCTATTTTACCCGTCAAGTCATTCTGAAGGGGGCCACAACCGAGGGTAGGTGCCGAAGTTCCGTCGTTCACAATTTCCACCAAACCCGTCACGGGTGTATCAGTGATAGGCGCGCCCCAACCTGAGGCTGTGGAAACAGAGTAGGAGCCTGCTACGGGCCCAGGCTCATCCACTGTGAGCAATTGACCACCCGAACGCGTCCACACGAACATTTGCATACGAGGGCTGCTGCCGTCAGGCGGTGTCGAGAAGTTTGCGTTGTTCACCGACTGGTTGGCAGCCGTGAAGCCATCAATGGCGTTTGCTTGCACGGCATCGTTACCAGCGCCACCCTTTCCGTAGTTGTTTGCCTGAAAATTGCCCGCCTGTTCGTCGAATCCAAAACGATAGGTGATGTCGTGCAACATATTGTTCATGTAAAACAGGTTGGTGATGGCCGCATCCAGATTTTCCAACGGTTCGCCGTTGGGGTCGTAGGGAAAATCAAAAATGAGCGAGGGGCCGCCCTGTGCCGATTCGGCGGCGGTGCCCACATTGTCGTTGTTGCGGTCGTCGTAAGCCCACACGTTATTGCCTCGCGTGTAGGTGTATTCGGCTCCGGGAGCGCCATTGGTATCGTGCCAGCCGTAGGGGGAGGCAACCGGGTCGGCGGGATTGACCACGAGGCTGCGGTCGCCGTGCGCAGGGCTTTCGACTGGCAGCGCGAACACGTTGTAAGTGCCCGAAGCCTGAGGAGGCGACGAAGCCTTCGATGTTTCGACAGCCGGAGCGGCGGCAGGTTGCTCATCGTCGCACACATCGCCCACCCGATGCGCGTGGCCTGCCTGACAATAAACAGTGTGATTGTATTTGCTCAAAATCAGTCCCGTTTGTGCGTCCACGCGCATATTCCAGATATCGGAAGAAGTGGCTTGCTCAATGACGAGCGTCCACGCCAACCGCACGGAACCGTCGCGTTGCAATTCAAAACAGGCAGACACAGGAATTTCGCTTTTGGAAACAGCGCCGCCGTCAAACACGAAATTGCGGTCGTTGATTTTTTGGCGCAGCGCAGGGGCCTGGAACCCCGTGAAGCCCAAGTTGGCAAAGGCCATCTCAACGGCCTTGCTCGCGCTGAGCGAAGGCAGTATGGTATTGACTTTGGCCGACAACTCGGGAACAAAGCGATGGCCCAACGTCAGCACACTGCCATCAGGTTTCACATGCAGGCCAAACAGGCCATTGAACAACGGAATCCCCTTGTGCTGTTGTTGCACCCAGACGTGGGTCACGCCATTGTGCTTGCTCAAATACTCGTCCGTCACGTTGAGGTCAGACACATCGGCCTTTGTAAGGCCAAACTGAGCGGGGTTTTCTTGTAAAAAACGAATTGCGGTCTCACGGGGGCGGTCAGCGGTTTGTGCTTGCGTGGCATTCGCCACAAACAACACAAAAGCCACCGCGAGCCAAAGGCGCGGTAAACGGAGCAAAATCATAGACACGAAGTTTGATTTGGAAAAAGTACCAATGTTTGAAATGAAGAATCAGGTTGTGATTCAAGAGGTGGTCAAAGGTAGTGCGATGATATGTCCAAGAAGAACTTATCTTGGTTAAAAACCACGTTTTGCCAAGAGGCGCTAAACAACGCGGTCAAAACAGGTAGAGATATCGAGGGCGAGGGGGGGAAAAGGAGGACTTATTCAGCACAAAAGGAGACGATGCCAAGCATCAAGCACTGCAAAAGCATAAGCCCATCAATCAGCATTTTTTGAGCCACCACGTCGGCATTTTTTGACAAGACAAAAGGCAACCACCCGGCACTCCACGCGAGCGATATGAGCAATGCAAAAGCCATACCCGGCTCGTACATTTTTAGATAAACATTGGCAACGCTACACAGAGCCGCACACAGCAATGCGCCATTGATGAGCAGAAACGTGCGCTTGCGACCCAATCTTCCGGCCAAAGTTTGAAGCCCCCTTTGTTGGTCGTAAGCCAAATCCGCCCAATCGTAAGCCAAAGCCAGAGCAAAAACAAAGGCTGTCCTGCCGAGCAAAATCATGCCCGCCTCGCCCCAACGCCCCGTCGGCACGGGCAGCAGCACCGTCACCCAAGCCCATGCAAGCGCCACCGCAAGGGGCTTGGCCATTGGCACGCCCCGAAGCCCCGCGTTGCCGGGGCTTCGCAAGCCATAGTAAAGCGACCACAAAGCGACTGGCACCAAGACCGCGCTTTGCCACGAGCTCACCCTCAAATTGGACACCCCATCGCCCCATAACGATAGCAGAAAACATATTGCGCCCAGCCCCCCCGCCAACCAAGCGCCAGCTCTCATCCGCCTGTGGGGGTGAGTGAAATGATAGGCAAACACCGAACCGCCCAACACAAACCCATCCAGCCAGCCGGGCCGAAGCGAAAACCCCAGCAACAAGCGCGTTTGCGCCAGCATGGCCAATGCGCAGAGACCAATCCACAGCAGGCGGAGCGACACTGATATTTTGTTACCCGATTGAAACATTTTCTTTTTGGACAAACATTTACCTTTCCCTTTGTTTTAACCACGCGCTAACATCCGCTCGTATAATTTTTCGTCACGGCAAATGTTAAGAGCGTTAAATGCCATTCGGCGGAATAACGAGTTTAATTCTGCAAAAACCAACATTTTGCACACGCACAACCGTCTGAACAAGTAATTCCTAAAACCAAGTTTTTTGTTAGCCAAACATTAAAGCCACAATGGGCTTACAACCAAAAACCTTGATTGTTGCCCAATCAGCAAAAATCACGTAACCATGAGACGCTTTTTGTTTTTTTCATTGTTGTTCGCTGCCTTCACCACCAGTACGTTGGAGGCTCAATACTTCGGGCGCAACAAGCCCCGCTATCAGCAGCACAATTTCAAAGTGACCCAAACCGAGAACTTTGAAATCTATGATTACATGAACAACCCCGAAAAGCTCAAGGAGCTCGCCGCAGCTGCCGAGCTTTGGTACTCGATGCACCAAGCGGTGCTGCGCGACACCATCCAACAAAAAAACCCCCTCATCATTTACAACGACCACGCCGGGTTCCAGCAGACCAACACCATCATGGGCAGCATAAGCGTTGGCACGGGTGGTGTCACCGAGGGATTGCGCAACCGCGTGGTGTTCCCCATAGCCATGACCAATCAGCAAACCCACCATGTGCTGGGCCACGAATTGGTACACGCCTTTCAATACAACATGGTGCTGGGCGGCGACTCCACTTCCATGCGCAACCTCGCCAACCTTCCCCTTTGGATGATCGAAGGGTTGGCAGAGTACCTGTCCATTGGCCGGGTGGACCCTCACACGGCGCTCTGGATGCGCGATGCGGTGCGGCATGGCGACTTGCCAAGCATTAACGACTTGAATACTGGCAGGTACTTCCCCTACCGTTGGGGGCAAGCGTTTTGGGCCTACGTCACTGGCACTTATGGCGACGAGGTTATCAGGGATTACTTCATGAACACGGCCAAGTACGGTCTCGAACCCGCCACCCAGTTGACACTGGGTGTCACCACCGAACAGCTTTCCACCGCATGGCGCGCAGCGTTGCGCAACCATTACGGACGCTATGTGGGGCTGGACAAAGAAAGTATTTCCATTCTCGAAGCCTCAGAATTGGATAGAAAATCGAAGGAGAAAAGAGAAGCGCGTGAAAAACTATTGGGCAGAATGGCAAAAGCGGAAAAAGCGCCGGGCAAAAAATTGTTCGATGAAAACGATGCCGGACGCATGACTATTTGCCCTGTGCTTAGCCCTAATGGCAAGTACGTCATTTTCCTTTCGGAGAAAAGTCTGTTTTCCACCGACCTTTTTCTGGCGGAAGCCGCCTCCGGCAAAATCATCAAAAAAGTGGCAAGCACCGTTTCGGACGGACACATTGACCAATTCAACTTCATCGAAAGTGCTGGCACTTGGAGCCCGAACAACAAGCAATTCGCCTTTGATGCCTACGAAAAAGGCCGCAGTGTGCTTGTCGTGCACGACGTGGCCAAAGGAAAACAAGTGGACAAAATACCCATACCGGGCGTTCCGGCATTCAGCAACCCCAATTGGGGTCCCGACGGACGCACCATCGTGGTCAGCGGCCTCGTGAATGGCCAAACCGATTTGTATGCCTATGACATGAAAACAAAAAAAGTGCGGCGGCTCACCGACGACCCCGCTTCCGAAATACTGCCGCAGTGGAGTCCCGATGGGCGTTACCTGACTTATTCAACCGATAAAATCAGCCTTGAACGCGGCCGTACCAATGGTGCATGGACGATGAACCTTGCCATCATGGATGTCGCCTCGGGAACAACCGAGCAACTTGACATTTTTCCGGGTGCCGACAACATGAACCCCCACTTCGACAAGGCTGGCAATCTGATATTCCTCAGCAACCGCGATGGCTTCCGCAACCTCTATTGGTACAAACTGGATGAGAAAAAGGTCTTTCAACTCACCAAACTGACCACTGGCATCACTGGCATCACACCTTATGCACCAGCCATCACGGTGGCAGACGACCGCGACCGCATTCTCTACAACTACTACGTCAATGGCGCGTATCGGGTTTATCAAGCCAAATCCTCTGACTTCACCCCGGAAGAGGTGGACCCTATGAGTGTGGACATGGTGGCAGCCACTTTGCCGCCATTCACCCCCAGCAAGCGCGATGTGGTGAATACCAATCTTCGACTGCTCGACATCAACACAAAACAAGTGGAAGACACCACCACCTTGAAAGCAGTGAAGTACAGGCCAAAATTTTCGTTGGACTATATCGGGGGAAGCGCCGGGGTCGGCGTGGCTACGGGCAACCGAAGCTTTGGCAATGTAGCTGGTGGTTTGGGTGGCGTGGATATGCTCTTCGGCGATGTGCTGGGCAACAACCAAGTTTACATGGGCGCTGCGCTCAACGGAGAAATTCAGGATGCTGCTTTTCAGGCTTCATACATCAACCGAAAAAAGCCCATCGGCTGGGGTTTTGGTGCTGGCCATATTCCCTTCGTGACAGGCGGGGCGCGATTGCCTTTGTATCTTGAACCGCTCGCGCAGCCTTCAGGCCAGTTCAACGTGGCGGTCATTGACGAACTATTGTTGCAAAGACAGTTCTTACAACAAATAAATGCCTTCACTTTTTACCCGTTTTCAGCCACCAAGCGGGTGGAATTGGGCGCTTCCACGGACTTTTTCTCCATTCGAAACACTTCTTACCGAAATGTATTTGCAGGGATTTTCGACACGCTCTCTGGCAATCTGTTCATCGGGCCACTTATCGGACAAGAGCGCCAGCGCGGCGACCGATTTGGGCCGGTTGGCATCTATAGCGTGAACGCGGCCTTTGTGGGCGACAACTCCTTTTTTGGCTTTACCGCGCCCTTGCAGGGCTGGCGCTATCGCATCAGTGCGGAGCAATACATGGGCGGCTTCTGGCGCTTCACGGGTTTCTTAATGGATGGCCGACGGTATTTTTATCAACGACCTTTCACGTTGGCCGTGAGGGGGATGGCCTATGGCCGTTTTTGGGGCAATCAGGATGATGGCTACCAATCGGGCAACTATGCGGTGCAGCCACTTTTCGTGGCGCAGCCTTGGTTTGTGCGCGGCTATCCCTACAATTTGCTTTTCAACGACGAACGCGAGCTGATAGAGACCAGTCTGGGCAGCAAGATGATGGTGGGCAATGTGGAAATCCGTCTGCCTTTCACTGGGCCGCGCCAGTTGGCGGTCATTAATTCCAACTTCCTGCTCACAGACTTGAACATCTTTTTCGACGCAGGCTTGGCATTTTTCAAATCGAATGACCTGAAGAAGAATCCAGTGGATGATGACCCGCTCGATGGCTTTACACCAGTCCAACACAAGCCACTTTTGTCCACAGGTGTCTCGCTTCGAGTAAACCTGTTTGGCGCACTGGTGTTGGAGCCTTATTTCGCGCTGCCTATTTCGGTAGCCAAGGAACGGCGCGAATGGCAGTGGGGGCTAAACTTTATACCGGGATGGTAATTGATGAAGATTCGTTCAATTGCGCCTACAATCAATTGATGTTCGATATTGACATGGGCTAACCCTGTTCATCAGAGTTAGCCCATGTCATTTTCAAGCCTTGCACCAATAACGCGAGGTGAGTTGTGAAATACAAGCGCGGCGCGAACGTCCATTCCGCTCGATTTTTCCTGTCTGGCGATTTTGGGGCTGGGCGGGGGCAAAAAAGAAGCCCCCGCCGCCGGAAGGCGACGGGGGCGAGGGTTGTGTTGGGTTGGCGCCGACCTACTCTCCCGGGGCATCGACCCCAGTACCATCGGCGCTGGCGGGCTTAACGGCTCTGTTCGGAATGGGAAGAGGTGGGTCCCCGCCGCCAAAGACGCCAACATGTCTTGAGGGGCCGCGCGGAGGCGGCCCGTCCTGTTTTTCTTCTCGCCGGCCGCGCAAGCGGGGGCGAAACATGACAAGGGGCGGGAGGAGCCAAGGGGCAGGGGCGCAGGCGGCGCGGCGGCCCTCATGCCGGGGGGGCATGAGCAAATCAAAAAAAAAAGGAAGCTTGCGGGCAATTAGTACGGCTCGGCTCAACGTGTCGCCACGCTTCCACCTGCCGCCTATCAACGCAGTCGTCTCCTGCGGCCCTTACATCGGAAGACTCATCTCGGAGTAGGCTTCGCGCTTAGATGCTTTCAGCGCTTATCCCGGCCGAACGTTGCTACCCTGCGATGCGCCTGGCGGCACAACAGGCACACAAGCGGTTCGTCCAACACGGTCCTCTCGTACTGGTGTCAGGTCTCCTCAGTCTTCCCGCGCCCACAACAGATAGGGACCGAACTGTCTTGCGACGTTCTGAACCCAGCTCACGTGCCGCTTTAATGGGCGAACAGCCCAACCCTTGGGACCTTCTCCAGCCCCAGGATGCGACGAGCCGACATCGAGGTGCCAAACCTCCCCGTCGATATGAGCTCTTGGGGGAGATCAGCCTGTTATCCCCGGAGTACCTTTTATCCTTTGAGCGATGGCCCTTCCATGCGGAACCACCGGATCACTTTAGCCGTCTTTCGACCCTGATCGGCCCGTCGGCCTCTCAGTCAAGCGCCCTTGTACTAATACGCTCTGCGCACGATTACCGTCCGTGCTGAGGGCACCTTTGCAAACCTCCGTTACGCTTTTGGAGGTGACCACCCCAGTCAAACTGCCCGCCATGCACTGTCTCCCCGACAAGCGGGGGTTAGGACTCAACTAGTCAAAGGGTGGTATTTCAACGTCGGCTCCCCGACGGCCTGAACCGCCGGATCAAAGCCTCCCACCTATCCTACGCATCGAATAGCCAAGCCCAACGCAAAGCTGCAGTAAAGGTTCACGGGGTCTTTCCGTCCCGTTGCGGGTAATCGGCATCTTCACCGATACTTCAATTTCACCGAGCTCGTGGCTGAGACAGCGCCCAGATCGTTACACCATTCGTGCAGGTCGGAACTTACCCGACAAGGAATTTCGCTACCTTAGGACCGTTATAGTTACGGCCGCCGTTTACCGGGGCTTCAGTCAAGACCTTCGCGCTTGCGCACTAAGCCCCTTCCTTAACCTTCCGGCACCGGGCAGGTGTCAGGCCATATACTTCATCTCGCGATTTGGCATAGCCCTGTGTTTTTGCTAAACAGTCGCCTGGGCCTCTTCACTGCGCCCCGCCTCGCGGCGGGGGTCTCTTCTCCCGAAGTTACGAGACCATTTTGCCTAGTTCCTTAGCCACGAATCACTCGAGCGCCTTAGGATGCTCTCCTCGACTACCTGTGTCGGTTTGCGGTACGGGCGGCGCGTGCCTGACGCTCGGGGGCTTTTCCTGGAAGTCGGTCGGGCGCTCTATCCGCTCTCCCCGAAGGGATCGCGGTACTATCCCGCGCTCGCGCGCGGTTCAACGCCGAATTCCGTCTCGGCGCGGCGACTCCCCGCCTTCGTCCCCCCCTTCGCAGCACGTGCCGGCGCGGGAATGTTGACCCGCTTGCCATCGGCCTCGCCTCTCGGCTTATCCTTAGGACCCGGCTCACCCTGATCCGATGAACGTAGATCAAGGAACCCTTAGTCTTGCGGCGGGACGCTTTTCCAGCGTCCTTATCGTTACTTATGCCTACATTTGCTTTTCCGCTGGCTCCACCACCCCTCGCGGGGCCGCTTCGTCGCCGCGGAATGCTCCCCTACCTCCCGACCTGAGTCGGAACCATGGCTTCGGTACGCGGTTTGATGCCCGTTTATTTTCCGCGCGGGAACGCTCGACTAGTGAGCTGTTACGCACTCTTTAAATGAATTGCTGCTTCCAAGCAAACATCCTAGCTGTCACTGCATTCCCACCTCGTTTCTCGCAACTTAACCGCGTTTGGGGACCTTAGCCGATGGTCTGGGTTGTTCCCCTCTCGCCCCGTGACCTTCGCACCCCGGGGCTCACTGCCGGTACTGTGTGGCGGCATTCAGAGTTTGTTAAGGGTTGGTAGGCGGTGAAGCCCCCTAGCCTTCTCAGTAGCTTTACCTCCGACACACATTGCCCGACGCTGCACCTAAATGCATTTCGGGGAGTACGAGCTATCTCCGAGTTTGATTGGCCTTTCACCCCTATCCACAGGTCATCCGAAAGGTTTTCAACCCTTACCGGTTCGGCCCTCCACTCCGAGATTATCGGACCTTCAGCCTGCCCATGGATAGATCACTCGGTTTCGCGTCTATCCCCACTGACATCGAACGCCCTGTTAAGACTCGCTTTCGCTTCGCTTCCGCCCCTGAAGGGCTTAGGCCGCCAGTGAGGTATAACTCGTAGGCTCATTATGCAAAAGGCACGCCGTCATCCGCCGGGTGGCGGACTCCGACCGCTTGTAGGCGCATGGTTTCAGGGTCTTTTCACTCCCTTGCTCAGGGTTCTTTTCACCTTTCCCTTACGGTACTGGTTCGCTATCGGTCTCCCGGTAGTGTTTAGGCTTGCCAGATGGTGCTGGCGGATTCAGACAGGGTTTCTCCGGCCCCGCCCTACTCAGGATACTGCTAGCGCGCCGCGCGTTTTCGCCTACGGGACTTTCACCCCCTCCGGTGCCCCTTTCCATGAGCCTCGGCTAACGCGCGCCACATCACGGCGCAGTCCTACAACCCCGACCCGCACGCGGGACGGTTTGGCCTCCTCCGCTTTCGCTCGCCACTACTCGCGGAATCACTACTTGTTTTCTTTTCCTCCGCCTACTTAGATGTTTCAGTTCGGCGGGTTCGCGACTTGTGTCTTCACGCCTTCAGCGTGACGGGTTGCCCCATTCGG
>JAHBTU010000001.1:0-75000 GCA_019638455.1 Saprospiraceae bacterium | reverse complement strand
AATTTTTCAGAGATTTTTTTTAACACTTTTTCAACATCAAGTGTTGGCTTCTCCAAATCGTTGCCTCCTCTTTCGGAAAGCGGGCGCAAAGGTAGAAACGAATTTTGTTTTGCAAAGCATACCCTGAAAAATTTTCTAAAAAATTTTCTTCGGGCAAATTCGCGTCTTTGTGCTTAGCGGGCGTTTAAACGACGTGTCTTTAGTCAGGTCACTATTTTTTGCAAAATTTTTGAAGCAGCCTGAAAAGGGCTGATTTTAGCAGGTGTTTTTTTCAAAACATATTACTTTTCGCGCCCAATCGCAGTGTCAGAACAACCGGACTCTACAATGCTCAGATATATCGAACATGTTGGGACGCCTGATGAGGCAACGCAGCAGGAGGTTTTTCACCTTTACCGAACCATTTTCAATAGCGAACCCAATGAGGAGGCGCATGAGCGGTTGCTTCACAGCAGAGACCTATTAATGGTGTTGGCTCTGAACGACGACGATGTCGCGGTTGGTTTTAAAGTCGGATACAGACAAGACCCTGACACCTTTTATTCATGGCTAGGTGGTGTCTTGCCAGAATATCGCCGGCAGGGGGTGGCAACTCAGCTGATGCAGCACCAGCACGATTGGGCGCGGCGACAGGGTTATCGTTTTATTCAGACAAAAACGCTCAATCGCTGGCGCGAAATGCTGGCGCTCAATCTACTTCACGGGTTTCTCATCACTGGCACTTATGTTGGCAAGGATGGGCGCCTTCGCATCATTCTGGAGAAAGAGCTTTGAGTTCATTGCTGTCTTGACTCAAATGGCTGAAAGTCCACGCGGCCTATTTTATTTTCTTTCAAGGCGCTTGGTAAATTGTCGTAGGTGATGATGGCTCCAAAACGTCGTTTTTCTTGTGGTTGCATGGGGCCTTGGCGTTCGGCGCTTACATAAGCTCTCTGAAGGCTATCTTCTGGATTCAAAACAGTGACGAACCACAGGCGATTGTCGGTGCCATACAACAACATTGCTACCCTTGGATGAGTGGCTACCAAGTTGAGTGGGTTTTCAACCACTACGTTTGCGTGCCATGCTTTTTCGACAGATATGACCGAATCTCCAACTTGCTCGGGATAGAGTGCCCTTACCCCGCTATACTCGCCCGTTACGAGTATCGGGCCGGCGGCAAGTACTTGTGCGCCGTTGCCAGAAATGATGCAGGAATCCGGGGTGCCCGAAAAGGTTTTGAGCGGCCATTCTGCGAAGAAAGAGGTGCGACCTCGCGGCGGTACGGCTTCGGAGAATGTGGCAAACGGGGCGCTTGCTTCCCCATTTATTGTCAGAGGATTCCCCGCAGCATCCAACGGCGACATTTTTAGCCATATTTTCTGCCAATCGCTTGACAGGTTGTCGCAAATGCCTGTCACAAAAAAACGCTCCTGCTCCACCCAGCAGTTGAGGTCAACGATGGAGACCTGTGCAGAGATGGTGTCGGCTGGGGGGATGCTCAAAGACCCAGTCGAGAGACTATTTATTTGTTTTTCAGCGCCGTTGGTGCAGGAGCAAAACAGGATAAGGCTCAGAAAAAGACTCGAAATCAGCTTACGCATAGTTGGTATTATCAGAAATGAAAGATTGAACGATGAAAAAACGGCGCAAATGTCGCCAATTCGAGTGGTTTTGGAAGCAGGCAATTGACATTCTCTACATTTGCGGCGCAATTGTCAAAATACATTTGGCTCGGATGAAATACTTGATTACTGGCCTCGGCAATGTAGGCTACGAATATGAGGGCACTCGACACAACATCGGCTTCGATGCTTTGGATTTTATATGCAAGCAGCTGGAGGGAACGTGGCGCAGCGACCACCACGGCGATTTGGCAGAGGTGAAGTTCAAAGGTCGCACCTTAGTGTTGCTGAAGCCGAACACCTACATGAACCTGAGCGGGAAAGCCATTCGGTATTGGTTGCAAAAGGAAAAAATACCGCTTGAAAACAGCCTTGTCATTCTTGACGACTTGAATCTGGCTTTCGGGAAGCAACGCTTGCGACCCAAAGGCTCCGATGGTGGACACAATGGCTTGAAGAATATCCAAGAATTGCTGGGCACCGATGCTTACCCACGCCTGCGCATCGGCATTGGCGACAATTTTTCAAAAGGCAGGCAAGTCAATTATGTGCTCGGCAAATGGGCGGAGGATGAAAAGGCCGAAATTCCGCGCATCCTTGAGAAAGCCGCAGAAGTGGTGAAAACCTTTGTCACCGTCGGGTTGGAACGGGCGATGAGCGTGACGGGAAAATAAGTCTATTTTCACGCTACTGGGCTTTTTCAAATTTGCCACGAAGTCACAAAGACGCAAAGCAAAATACGCATTGATTTGCCACATTTTGTGCCTTTGTGTCTTTGCAGCACAAAAATAATGTCCAGTAGTGTGGCCTATTTTCTCTTTACAAAAAGATACCCTTTCAGATGCCTCACGCCAAGTGTGTCGTTTTCCTTGCGCACATCCGCATCCTGCAACAAGAGCCGAAGGCTGCCCTTTTTCCCGGCAAAGTTGAGTGTGGAATTGCCTGCATCCAATTCCAAGTAGCCCGTGTACTGGCCTTTTTCCCACCATTGCCGAAGCGCGGGTTGAAGGTCGAACGATTCCACGAGGCTGACCTTGCCAGCCCGTACTTCTTTCCACTCAAGGGCTTTTTGATTGTCGGAAATGCTGAAAAAATCTCCCGCCTTAGGCTTTTCGTTGGTTCGCGGGTACAAATCAATTTGATGAAAAGAATCGAACCCCCTAATATCGGCTGTGAGAAGAGGTGCCGGGACAACCACGTTCAGAAACGCGGGTTTTCGTTTTTGTTCTTTGGATTGGATACTGGCCCAAGCCATGATTTGTTCCGCAGCATCGTAAGCTGATATGACGTTGGGAAAACTGTCCAACGGCATGGGCAGCCACGACATCCGCCGCAAAGCATCGCGCTGATGGAGAAAACGCAACGCGGAACTGATTTGCGCGACTTCTTCTGGGGAGACATCCGGGGTGCCTTGCACCAATCGCCCATCTTTCCAGCGCCCGTTTTTTTCAAACAAATTTTCCAAAATCCCGGCCTGACTGCGCACGGAAACTTTGAAAGCATTGAGCGGCCCAAAGGCAAACACTACCCCAAAAAGCGCCAGCGAAATGGGGATAAACTTGATGTTGTCGTGTTTTGAAAACAAAAAATAGAGGCAAGTAGCGGCGAGCCACACGCCGAGGTGAGCCACGAGGAAACGTCCCTCCGTCACGCCGTAGTCGCCGATTCGTTTGCCAATCGCCACAAAAAGCAGTACCGTGAGCGGCAATACGACCCACCAAAACCATTTTTTGTACCCGCGCACATGGGCGCTTTCGTCGTATTGGGGCAAATAAAAATTCAGGAGGTAGGTGAAGATGCCTGCCACCGAAAATCCCAGCACGAGCGAGCTCACCCAGCCTCGCGGCAAATTCCATGTGATGAGGATTTTTGTGCCGTAGGCGTACAAAATCAAAAAATAGAGCAGTACAATCGGGATGAGGATGAACTTGCAAAGATTTTTGAAAACGGCATTGTACCCAGCGTCGGCTTCCGCAAACTCGTATTGCTTGGGAAAGTGAAACAGAAAATAAGCCGTATTAAAAACACCTGCCAGCAGCACAAACAAGCGCAAATAAACACGCTCTTGGACATTGATGTCAAACAACTGGTCCACCGCCAAAATGGCAAGCGACAGCCCCGCGAACAAAATGAGGGTGAACACCGCACCTATTATTATATGTGCAAACAACTCGCGGTTGTATTCCCAAAAATCGCGCACGGAGCGGACATTCATATATGGGGCTATGGCCACAAATAGATGTGCCACAAAAAACAGGGTAAAATATCGCGGCAGTCCCAGATACTCAAAGGAAGGTTGGGAGGGGTCGAACAGAAACCAGCAGCCCGCCAACACGACCAGCCCCAAGCCCTGCAGCAACCAGCCGCGTTTTTCGTCCCAGCCTTTCGACTCCGACAGGGCCACGAGTCCAGTCATTAGCGGCAAACCAAGTTGGAAAGGCAGCCACAAGCGAACCAACGAATTTTCCCGAGCCATATCGGATGTGCCGATGAGCTCGAACACCGCGGCCACAGCCGCAACAGCGCACACCATCGCGCCGGGAAATCGGCGGCAGGCTTGCCATAAAGCATGGAGGAGAAAGCCGGGAGAAGGTAATTTCATGAAAAACCGTCGAAAAGGGTTGAGAAAAAAGGCGACGCTTGAATCTGTTCGCGGCGAAAAGTAGGTGTTTTTCAAGAAGTAACGTTTGTTCGCTACATTTGCTGCCACAAACAGCAGAGCCCATGCGCATTTTGTCTTTCCTCATTTTCTTGTTTTCTTTTCAAACGCTTTCTTCTCAAACGGACACTGCCTTTCCCGCCTCTTGGCAAGGCAATTGGACGGGCACCCTTGATATTTTCAACGCCAAGGGAAAGGCGCAATCCGTCGAGATGACGGTCGAAATTCACAAAATTGATACTTCCACGGAGGGGCGTTACACATTTGGCCTCATATACGGCTCCAAGGAAAATGATTGGCGGCCTTACGAACTTGTGCCGGTCGCTCCCGAACGCGGCATCTGGAAGGTGGATGAGAAAAACTCGATAGTGATGGAGAGCTATTTGCTGGGGCCTAAGTTTTTGTGTTGGTTCACGGTGCAAGGCTCCCGTGTTTTGTGCACCTACGAAAAGACGGGTGACGACACCATGATTTTCGAGGTGATGTCGGGACTTGAGAAAGAGATTAGCGCCACTGGCAATGCCAAGCATGGCGAGGAAGATATTCCCGAAGTAAAAACATACCCGTTTGGGGTGTTTCAAAGAGCAATTTTGAAGAAAAAGTAAAGGTTGACAAAGTTAATGAAGGTTGATAAATGTTGATTGTCAACCCTTATCAACTTTCATCAGCCCTTACCAACCAAAAAATGGATTCCTTAACACAAATCGTTCTCGGTGCTGCTTGTGGCGAGGTGGTGGCGGGCAAAAAACTCGGTAACCGCGCCATGCTTTGGGGTGCTGTGGGTGGCACGATTCCAGATTTGGACGTGTTGGCCGTTTTTTTTACCGACGAAATCGCAAGCACCTCCTTTCATCGCGGATTCATGCACTCGTTTCTTTTTGCGGCGCTCGCGCCCTGGGCTTTTGCATGGCTGACGCGATGGTTTTATCACAACAACATATACCGATTGCGGGGCTACAAGGCCTGGGCAATGGGCATCTGGTTGCTGTTCTTTTTTGGGGCAGCGGCAGCCATCAATTTTATTCCGGTGCTGGTGGGAGAAGGGCTAAGTTTTTATGTGCTGCTACCCACGATTGCGATAGGTATATGGCTCGCTCGAAAATTGTGGAATGAGTATTGGCGACGCGACCTTCCGCTCGTGGAAGCGCCTTATCTGACTTGGGTCGCCTTGTTTTTCCTGAGCATTTTCACCCACCCGATTCTCGATTGCTGCACCAACTACGGCACTCAGATTTGGCAACCGTTCAGCGATTTTCGGGTGCAATGGAACACCATTTCGGTGGTGGACCCATTGGCGACGATTCCTTTCGGATTGCTTTTGGTGCTCGCGGCAAAATTTCAGAAAAACGAGCCGATGCGGGCGGCGCTCGCATGGTTGGGCGTCGCGTGGTTTGTCGGGTATGTGGGCATTTATGCCTCGTGGCACAAAGTGCAAGCCAACCGCATTTTCCGACAAACGCTGGAAGAACAGGATGTCCGGCACCACCGATTCATGACTAACCCGACGATTTTCAACAACATCGTCTGGCATGGGGTGGCGGAGGATGACACGGCTTTTTACTACGGCTTGTACGGGTTCAACGACAAAACAGAGCGATACGCGCCTTTTTCGGTGATTCCGAAAAATCACCATTTGCTTGAGGGCATCCCCCCCGATGCGCGGGCACTGCGTTTTTTGCGCTGGTTTTCCGACGACTATTTCAACGTGATGCCCTACAATGGCGACACCTTGCAAGTGAACGACTTGCGTTTCGGGCTGTTGGGCGATTCCATTCTCGGCAACAACTACGTTTTCCCGTTTTTGCTTTTCAAAAATGAAAAAGGCGAGTGGGACGCGAAGCAAAACAACCGAAACCGCAGCAGCGTGAAAGGCAGCGAGGAGTCGTTTCAGAAACTGTGGGAGCGAATTGTGAGTGGGCGAAAATGACCGAACACGAACTATACCTTAATGCGCTAGGATTTGTCAGTTTACCATGATTGATTCCCATGATTTTGAGCAGATTGCGCTTTTGGCCACGCACAAAACCTAACGGCGCGAAGTGTAACAACATCAACATTCCGGCAAAATCACCATCAAAATGCAACAACGAGTTATCTCCGCTATTATCTTCGTCATCGCTATGCTCGGCGGTGTTTTTGGCGGGGACAAAGCTTTCTACCTATTATTTATCCTCATCACGGCGGGTTGTTTGTGGGAATTCACAGGGCTAATGTTCAGTCAGGAAACCAATCATGCAAGGTTCCGACGCATCGTGGGCACAGTGCTCGGCTGTCTTCCGTTCATTGTATTTGGCAGCAAGATTTTCAGCCTGTTTCTCTCCATGCCATCTGGCGCTCAATTCTCACCGTATCTGTTTGTGGCCGATTTGTCTGACAACGTTAGCCCGATACTGATGTCCATCATCATGCTGATGCTGTTCGTTTTTTTGCTTTTTATCGTCGAGTTGTTTTTGGAATCGGAGCGCCCATTCACCAACATCGGCCACTACCTGCTGGGGGTGGTGTACATCGGCGTTCCCTTTGCTTTGTTGATTTCGATTTCCTACTGGCACAACAATTACGCGCCGCTTCGTGTGTTCGGGTTGTTGTTCCTGACCTGGACGAACGACACAATGGCTTATTTTACTGGTTCTTTTTTGGGGAAAACACCTTTTTTCAGCCGTATTTCTCCAAAAAAAACGTGGGAAGGCACCATCGGCGGCATTGTATGCACCTTCATCGTCGCAATCCTCCTGTCAAAAATCATCACGGACTTTGACTGGGAGGAATGGATGGTGCTTGCGGCAATTGTAGCACTGTTTGGCACACTTGGCGACCTTGTCGAGTCCATGCTCAAACGCAGCGCGCACATCAAAGACTCTGGCTCCATCTTGCCGGGCCACGGAGGGTTTCTTGACCGATTCGATTCTTTTATCTTCGTGTTGCCGTTTGCTTGGCTGGCTCTGATGATTCTGGAAGGATAGAAACCCTCATTTTCCTCCGCCACTCCATGTAGCCCAAAATCGCCAGCACGAGAAAAACGAGGTATTGAAAACTCGTGAACACAAAACCCTTGACGAAGTAAAGCGGCATGGAAGCGACGTTCGTCACAATCCACCAAAGCCAGTTTTCCAACTTCTTTCGAGCCATGAGCCACATACCCGTGTAGGCCGCCGCCGCCGCGAAGCCGTCGGCGAGCGGCACCGTGCTGTCGGTGAGTTTTTTCAGGATAAAAAACAAGATTGCCCAACATAAACCAAAGAAAACCAGTGCGCCCAGCCATTCGCGCTGACTTGAACGAGTGATGCGCAACACTTTTTTGCCTTCGCGTTTCTGTGCCCACAACCACCAGCCGACGATGCTCATCACGGTGTAATAAAAATTCACCCCAGCCTCGGCGTACAACCCTGCGACGATGCTCAGATAGATATAAATCGTGGTGTTGACGATACCCGTCGGATAGACCCAGATGTTTTCCAACCGGGAAAACATCACGCTGGCAATGCCGAAAAACACGGCGACGAACTCAAGCGGCGTGGTGGCAAGCAATCCCTCCCAAAGGCGCTCCAAAATTTCCATGTGATATGCGGTTGACAGTGCAGGGTTGACGGTGCACCGTCAGCCGTCTGCAAAAGTAAAAGCCTTCTGCCGCTCGTAGCGACAGAAGGCTTCCGAAGTATGGGAAGGGTTGATTACAAGGGAATAGTGCTGCCGAGGCTGTCGCGGAGGTCGCCAAGGCTGCCGAACGAGTTGTTCGTTTTGCCGCCCTCCACTTTGTTCATCTCGTCTTTGTCGAGCACGGTGAGGTCGGCTTCAATGTCGTCGAGCGAGCGTTTTTTCTTGTCTTGCTCGTTTTCGGCATTGTTGTCTTTCTTTTTGCCAAATGGAAAAATCATAAGACGGTGACAGTTTAAGGTGTGCGAAAGTTAGCGTCAAAGGTACGTTACAATCCGATACCATCAAGGAAACGGCGGTATTTTTAAAGGTAACGGTCGAATATATGGTTTTACAATGGTTAATGGGTTCTTTTTCTATGCAGTAGCCAAGAGGGCCGAATACGCGATGGATTGCGCCAATCGGCCGTTTCGGTCAGAAAATACTCATCTTGCTCTTCTTCGGCTCGTCGGCGGGCTACCTGCCACACATACTCAGGTAGCATGAAGTACCCATAACCCAACGGCTTGATGGTGCCACTGTTGGCTCCGGCGTAGTATCTCAACATTTGCAGGCTTGCGCCGGTTGCGATGCGCCACAGGCGGAGCGAGTCCGCCTCGTATTCTGGCAGCCACGGCATGGCATCGGCGCCCGTCGTGTAGGTGAAAAACTCAGCCAGCGCGTTGTGCGCGATGACCAACTCCACCTGCTTTTCTTTCAACACTGCTCGTGCTTGCTCCGTGATGGACGAGAAACGCGAGTAGTCCGGGTCGTGCATTTTGGGGCTATAAGTTTTCCAAGAAAATAAAGAACAGCAAAGCATAACGGTCACAAAAACCAAGCCGCTTCGCCTATTTTCCAAAATTTGAAAACCAATTACCGAGAGTGGGGTAAGCAGCACAAAAACAAGGAACAACCGCCACGCAACACCCGTGAACGACCACTCCAAAAAAGGGAACAAGAGCAGGGTGGAAAGGATGGCCAATGAACCATTGACCCGCACGGTGGACGATGGTTTGAACTTCTCCCTCGCCCCATGAATCAGCGCCCACAGCCAGCAACCCGTCACCACCCCTATCTCTGCCAGCCACCAACCCGAAATACGCTCCAAACCAAAATGCACAACGAACGAATAAGGCGCAAACTGTGGCGGCCATGCCCAAGCGCCCTTCAAGCGCCCCAAGTCAACGACATGAAAAAGGCCGGGAAAAAAACGCCCGACCAACATGAAAACGCCTATCGCGGCTCCCGCCACGAGCAACGTCTTGCGGGAGAAAATCAGCCGGGCAGGCTCGGGCTTCCATGTGCCAACCAACCATGAAACAAGGTAAGATAGCGCCAAAACGAACGTCAGCCGATGGCCAAAATAATTGAGCAGGAGCAACAAAAGGGGAAACAGCCAATAGAATGGTTTTCCCGGCCCACCGCGTGGCCTGTGTTCAAGCGCGCCAATGAACGCAACGAGCAGCACCACGCCCAGCAGATTTTTGGGATATTGAGCGGCAAAATAGACCAGATGCGGAGAAAAGACAGACCAGGCCGCCAACACCAAGCCGCCCATGCGCCACATCAATGCCGTCCATAGTGCGCACAAAAGCGCCGTGCCTACTTTCAAGGCCATCACATAATCGCCTGTGAGCCAATATAACAACCTCAAATAAGGATAAATGATGGAGGCATCGGGGGAGTGCATTCTACCAGTCTCCTCCACCGATTTTAGTTGCACGAGATAGAAATAGCTGTCCCAACCATTTGAGAAAGAGGTTTGCGCGAGCGACCAATAGCGCAACACCGCTGATGCCGTTGCCAGCACCAGAGCAGCCACGATGGGTTTTGGTCTTGAAAAAGCGGTCAAACGAACAATTTGTACGGAGATGAAGCCTATTCTCACCTTATCTCAGATAAAACGTCCCGAGCATCCGCTTTCCGCGCACGATGTTGCCATCCGTCAATACTTGGTCGCTAAAGATGCGCGTGACGTTTTGGGTAGTGTTGCCTCGATAGTAGTCTGCAAAATCGGAGACGTTGTTCCACCTGCCAAAAACTTTGATGACTGCCTCCGCAGGGTCAGAGGAAATGAGTTCCCAATTACCGTCGGCAAGTGTTTGCACTTCCGTGTCGTCGGGCATGATGTCGCTGCTATACATGACAAAAGTACCGTCGGAACGCAGGATGAGCGATTGTTGGGTCATCACACCGACCTCTTGCACCACATTGCTGACGCGGCGATTTAGAATTTGGACGAGCGGGGAGCTGCCAATTTCGTTGCGCAAGTTCGACTGGGTGCGCTCAAGCAATTTTGAGTACAACACAAATGGCTTCTGACCATCGAAAAAAACCATGTCGCTGATGGCCAAATCCTTGTATCTGCTTCCGGCATAGATACTTTGAATGGTCAAGGTGAACGATTTGCCTTTCAAGGGCGCCGTCAATTCAATTTTTTGGCCAGCCTTCGTGTCGCGCAGCGTGTAAGTTGTCGCCTCGCCTCCTTGCAGGCCAAACCCAAAATCACGCACACGCGCATTGGCTGCAAAATGCTCATCGGAGCGTTGGTAGCCATTCCAGATTTGGATGGCCGTGATGTTCACTGGTTCATCGAACTCAAAGGTGAGCGATTCGCCCTCGCCAGATGTCTTTTTGTTGCCCTCCACCCAGACGAACTCCTTGCGGGCATCGAACAAATTGGCGACGCTGTACGCGATTTCGGGCTGAAGCGTGGAGGATGCCGACAGGGTCCCGCGCACCCGTTTGGGTGGTTTGAGCCGCAGGAGCTCCCCCTTGTCGTTCCACACCTTGAGTTCTTTCACACCGATATATTCATTGGCCGGAAACGACTCTATTTCGACCACCGCTTCATCTTTGTTCTGAGGTCTTGAGACTTCCTCTAAACCAGATTTCACAAACCGTATGTAAAGCGATTTGACCAGCTCGCCTCCCAAGGCGATTTTATCGCCGGGCTTGCCCCCTCCTCCCAAGGCACCGTTGACGTACGTCTGGATGTAAGCATCCGCGCCTTGAAAACGCCCCTCTTCGGGCACAATCTGAATGGATTGGAGTGGCAGCGCGTTGGGGAAATAGAGCATAATGCCCTCGTCTGGCCCTGCCCCAGTTTGGGTGCGCCAGCCAGTGGAGGGGTCGTCGTCAAACAAGTCATAAATTTCGTTGGCGGGCGAACTGGAGGTCGCGTAAATACCTTCGAGCCAAGTGATAGGGCGAGCGTCCGCTTTAGCAGGAGCAGTGTTCGGCGGGGCATCGCTGGTCTTGGGGGCATCGCCACCACAAGCCATCAACCCGAGGAGCGCGGCAAGCAAGAAACCGGTTTTTGAATTCATATCAAACATTTGTTTGGCAAAGGTACGTCAACAACCGCAAGCGACAGCCAACAAAGCCATATCAGTTGAAAAGCCGCAAGCGAAATTTTCACACAATTTTAAAACTGATTATTTGGGAGGGGCAAAAGATGATGCGCGACAAAGGTTATTTTCGATAACACTTTCATTCTCAACCACTGATATTTGTCTTTTCCCCGCCAAAACAAGCCCCTTGATGCGAAAAATGTTAAGGAAAAAATTTGGCCGAATACAAAATGCGCTACTTTTGGCGTTCGCAATCGCTCAAAGGAAACAATCAGTTTCACCAACTAATTGCAACACCTAACATGATAGTAAACGCCTTTTTGACCTCTTTCTTCTTTTTGCAAACGCGCCCAAGCACCACCCCTGGTGCCACTACTCCCGCCACGACCACGCCGCCGCCCGCCGAATCGCAAAGCCTGTTCGACCTCATCACGGGCAGCAGCGCCTCTGGCCAAGTGGTGATTGGCATCCTCACTTTGCTATCCATTTACGCTGTTTATATCATCGTGGAGCGGTACTTCACGCTCAGCAGAGCAGGCCAAGTGGACCAAAACTTCATGAATAGCATCCGAAACAGCGTGGAAAACGGAAACCTTCAAGCAGCCAAAGCCCTGTGCCAAAGCGTGGATGCCCCCATGGCCCGCATGGTGGAAAAAGGTCTTGACCGCATCGGAAAACCACTGGACGACATCAACAAGTCTATCGAAACCGTCGGCAACCTCGAACTGCTCAAACTCGAAAAAAACCTCTCGACCTTGGCCTCCATCTCTGGCATCGCACCGATGATAGGTCTGTTGGGCACGGTAATAGGTCTCATCATCGCCTTCCAAGCCATGGCCAACGCCGAGGGAGCCATCACCGCGAAAACGCTTTCCGACGGTATCTACCACGCCCTCACAGCCACCGCCTTTGGCCTGTTCGTGTCCATCATGGCAATGGCGGGTTACAACCTGCTGGTGTCGAAACTCGACCAAGTTATTTTCAAAATGGAGAACACAGCCATGCAGTTCATGGACCTGCTCCAAGAACCCTCACGCTGATTTCTTTCTCGTTGTTCATTGTTTGTTGGTGGTTGAATTTCAAACTTTTACAAAAAAGTCAACTCCACGAACTAACAACGAACAATGAACAACTACCAACCACCAACAAACAACAAACAACGAACAACGAACAACGAACAACTAAAAAATATGGGACTCAAAAGAAGACAACGAGTAGAGCCGGAATTCAGTTTGGCAGCCATGATTGACGTCATCTTCCTCTTGTTGATGTTCTTCATGCTGACATCCAATTTCGTCACCACCAACTCGCTGCAACTACAGCTGCCTTCGAGTAGCTCCTCCGCCCCCATCGCCTCCACTCCGTTGGCCGTCTCGATAAGAAAGACCGGTCAGATGTACCTTGGCAATAGCCCCATTGACCGCCAATCGCTCCAGCCTGTGCTCGGCTCGCGGGTAAGAGCCGAAGACGAAGACCCCACCAAAGTGACCATCACCATCGCTGCCGAGCAGGGAGTGCCCATTGAAGATGTTGTGTTCGTGTTGGATATTGCCAATAAATTGAAGGTGCGAACTATTTTGGCCACCAATCAGTTGAAAGACGACAAATAATTTTTGTGCATTCAACACAGTTTCGGCATCCATTCACCCAAAACTGCAATAGTCATGAAAGCCATAGTCCATAGAGAAGAAGACCGCACCAAGGCGATACTTACCAGCCTGCTGGTTCACCTTGGCATGCTGGCCCTGCTGATGTTCTATAAATTTTCCGTCCCGGAAAAAGCAATTGAGCCACCACCCGTCTATATCAATATTGACATGTCGAACTGGGGCGGTGGCGGCGACAATGCCGCACAGGGCCAACCGGACAGGGGCAGAAACAGCACTTCAGCACCTGCTGGCGACCCAACCGACGTGGCAGAGCCTGCTTTGCCCGCCAAGGTGCCGCCCGCCGAGCCTAAACCCACACCTCCCACCCCTACCCCACCAGCCAAGACAGAGCCTCCGGTCAACACGCCCACGACCGAAGACCCCAACGTGGCGGCACTGCGCCGTCAGCAGCAAGAGGAAGCCAAGCGCAAGCAGGAAGAACAAGACAGACTGGCAGCCATCGAACGCGAACGCATCAGGAAAGAGCAAGAAGCCGCTGCCGCCAAAGCAAGGGAAGAGCAAGCAAGACGGGATAGAATCAAAAATTCTGGACTTGGCACGGGCGGCACGGGCGCAGGTAGCGGTTCGGGTGGCAACGCTGGCAACCAAGGCATCCCCGGAGGCACAGGCAGCAACCCATTCGGGCAAAGCCCCGGCAGCGGAGGCGGTTCGGGAGGAGGCATCGGCACTGGCACCGGCGGCTCGGTCGGCGGAGGGCTGGGTGGCCGAAAAGTGCTGACGCTTGCCAAAGCAGATTATGACTCCAATAAACAAGGCACCGTGCGCGTGCGCGTATGCGTCAACAGCGACGGCACGGTGGTGGAAGCCGACCCCACCCAATCCGGCTCCACCACGACAGATGCCACACTGCGCTCAGCCGCCAGAGCTGCTGCGCTGAAAAGCAGATTTGCCGCAGAGCCGGGCGCAGAGGTGCAATGCGGCTGGATTGAGTACAACTTCATCCTGAAATAACACACCTAACCTTTTTTGATATTCGAACGGCGATTCCGATGCAAACGGAAGCGCCGTTTTTTGTTTGACGAAGACAACCCTCTTGGCAGAATAGATTTTTTGCGAAGGCGTTTTACATTTGGCCGTTCATTCAGAATTCCAAAACTCAATTTCCGCATTACATGATGACGAAACAGATTTTCCCCGTGCTGCTACTCGTAGCAGCCTTCTCAGCGCCCTCTTGCAGCGCCTTCAAAAAAAAGCCCGAACCCGCACCCGCCTCTTCCATGTTCAGCTCGCGCACCGGTGCCGACCGCAACCAGATTTACACCGAAAAATTCGCGTCGGCGGCCATTTATGAAATGCAGCGCCTTGGTGTGCCAGCCAGCATCACCCTCGCCCAAGGCATACTGGAAAGCGGAGCAGGCACCAGTGAATTGGCTCAAAACGCCAACAATCACTTCGGCATCAAATGCGGCAACGACTGGAAAGGCGCTACCTACATGAAAAAAGACGATGACCGAGGCCCCGACGGCAAACTCAAGGAATCATGCTTTCGCAAATACACCAAGGTGGAAGAGAGCTACATAGACCACGGACATTTCCTGCGCGACCCCAAGAAAGAATTTCGCTACGGATTTCTTTTCAAACTCGACCCAACTGACTATAAAGGCTGGGCACAAGGGCTGCAAGCCGCAGGCTATTCCACCTCCAACACTTATGCCGACAAACTGATTGACATCATCGAGCGATACAAACTCTACGAATACGACGTGGCCAGCGGCAAGCCCACAGCCCCGCCCCAGCCCGAAAACCCTCAATACGGCACGGAAACAGGTGCAGATGTCGCGCTGCCCAACCCCGCCAACCGCGTGGGGCGCATCAACAACGTGAAAGTAGCCATCGCGCGCCAAGGAGAAACCATCAACGATATTGCCCGCACCTATATGCTCAAACCTGACAAGGTGGCTGAATACAACGACCGAGGCTACACCCCCCTTGAAAAACTCAAAGCCAACACGCGGATTTTTATTGAGCCAAAAAAAGACAAATGGACGAGCGGGCCAGCCAACGAACACGTCGTGAAGGCCGACCAGACCATGTTCGACATTTCCCAAGTATATGGAATTAAGCTGAGCAAACTGTTGGAGCGCAACTACATGACCAGAGGCCAGGAACCCGCCGAAGGCGAACGCATACGCCTCAACAGCAATCGCTCAAAAAGTGACCCCGTGCGCCTACGCGACGGCATGGCAACCACAAAGCCCGAAAATCCCGGCGGCTATTGGCCAACTCCCAACCCCGGCAGCATGACCCCCGACGAGGACGGCCTGCTCGAAGAAATCGGCGGCGGCGAGGGGAACAAGCCCCAACAGCCTTCCACACCACCAACCACTACCCCACCAACCACTCCGCCACCCAGTGCGCCAGCACCAGTGGTGACGGGCAGCACCAACTATCCCCCCATCGCCACGCCACCCAGCACCCCACCACCCTCCCCCACAAACCCCGCCGCCCCCGGCACCCATGTAGTGGCGAAAGGCGACACCCTGTTCAGCATCGCCCGCAAATACAACACCACCGTCGCCAATATCAAACGCCTCAACAACATGACTAGCGACACCGTGAAAATCGGAGAGACGTTACGGGTGCAATAGGATTTTTGATGGGCAAGCCCTAAAAGCAGTCGCCCCAACAAGCGGCTGCTTTTTTATTTCCCCACTGCCACATCTTCGCCATCAACCCTACTTTTGCCCCCAAATCAACCTCCGCATGGACAACCAACAACCAACAACCAGCAACGAACAACTCCGCCCGGACGAGCCAGTCGGGCAGGCATCAACGAACAACCCACAACCAAACGACCCCGACCTCGCCCGACTCGACGCGCTCGCCAAAATCTTGGACGACCAATTCCGCATCCCCGGCACCAATGCCCGGTTTGGATTGGACGGCATCATCGGACTCGTGCCCTATTTGGGCGATGTGGCCGGGTTCGTCGTGTCGGGCATCCTCATGCGCACCATGCTCAAGCGCGGCGCTGGCCCCCTGCTCATGCTGCGCATGATGGGCAATTTTGCCCTCGATGCTATCACGGGCATTGTCCCCCTTGTGGGCGACTTGTTCGATTTTGGCTTCAAAGCCAACCGCCGCAATGTGAATTTATTGAAAAAATATTATGCCGACGGAAAGGCAAAACCCAGCGCCCGGTGGTCAATAGCTTTGCTGAGCATCTTGTTTTTCGTGCTATTTGCCCTTTTGATTTGGGGCATTTGGAAAATGGCAGCCATGCTCGCCTCATGGGTGTGGGGGCTTTTTTGATTTTTTTGCCACCTTCGCTCCCGCAAAAATTGTTCGGATGAAACACCTTATGCTGCTTGCCTTCCTGCTTTGCGCGGGAACATTGCCGTCACAAAACACGCCCGTCCTCTCCGATAGCGCCCGCGTCAGCCTGATGACCGTCGCGCCGGGCGAGTTCCTATACAGCACTTTTGGCCACAGCGCCCTGCGCATCCTCGACCCCGCCAACCGACTCGACCGATGCTACAACTACGGCACATTCGATTTCGAGCAGCCCAATTTTATCCTCAAATTCTGTCGCGGCAAACTCCTCTATTACCTCGATGTCGAGCCTTATCGCGGCTTCGAGCGCGGCAATCTGCGCGACCAGCGTGCCATGCAGGAACAAACCCTCAATTTGAGCCAAACACAAAAGCAACGCCTTTTCGAGGTGTTGGAAGAAAACGCCCTCGAGGAAAACCGCTACTACAAATACGACTTTTTCTACGACAACTGCGCCACCCGCATCCGCGACGTGGTGGGACAGACCTTCGACCAACCCATCCAATGGGACAGCAGCCGACTCGCCCTGGGCACCACCATGCGCCAACTCCTCAACCCCTACATGACCAGTCAGCCCTGGACACATTTCGGCATGAACCTCGGCTTGGGCTACGCCGCCGACCGACGGGCGCTAGCCCAAGACTTCATGTTCCTACCTGACTATGTGCGCGATATGTTTGCCGCAGCCCGCATCAACGACACCACCCCGCTCGTCGCGTCGGTGCGCAACATCCCCGAATACCCGTTTCCGACCACCGAGTTCAGGCCCGGCTTCCTCGACCGCCCCCTCTGGGTGATGAGCCTTGTGGCGCTGCTCGGTCTGTTGAGCATGTTTCACCGCCGAACGGAAAGGATATTCGATACAGTTTTTTGGTTCGTGTTGGGCGCGTCGGGGCTGCTCATCGCATTGCTTTGGTTCGCCACCGACCACTCGGCCACAAAGACGAACTTCAACCTGCTGTGGGCGCTCCCCACATATTTGCTTGTGTTTTGGCGTAGCCATAAAGGCGGCTGGATTCGCAAGCATTTCATCGCGGCGGGAGCACTCGCGCTGCTGGCACTCGTGTTTTGGAAAGTCATTCCACAGGAAATGCCAGTGGCGGCCATGCCGATTGCGGCGTTGGTGGCGGTGAAGGGGTTGTGGAAACTTGTATTGATTTGGATGGCAAGTCGCAGTTTTTCAATGAAAAAATGAAATAAAAACAGAATGCCTCATGTGAAGGAAACGAAAAAAGTGGAAAAATTGAAAAAAAATTAATTTGAACCGCATTTATCAGTTTTGAGCGAGTCGGAAGCCATATGCGAACGATACTGTGTTTGCAGCAGCGGGAGTGTACCGATAAGGAATTTGAGAAAACAGGTAGGAATAGGAAAGAGAAAGGGATTCATAACTAGCAGCATACATCTGTGTATACCAGTCTGAGCCACCTCGCAACATACGCATTGAACAATCGCCACTAAGCCAAGCGCTTCCATCGGCAGGTGCTCCCTTGAAAGAGTCGTGCCAGCAATCTTCGACCCATTCAGTTACGTTACCGGCCAAGTCATACAAGCCAAGTTCATTGGGCATTTTTTGTCCAACAGGTCGGCTTGTTGATGTAATATCTTTGGTGACCACTGCAATATCTGCAAATTTGTTGCTTCCTGCAAACTTATAATTCTTGCTCAAAGTGCCGCCTCGAGCTGCGAATTCCCATTCGGCTTCAGTAGGCAGGCGATAACCGTCGGCGCCAATATTTCGACTTACCTGCCCTTGACTCACATTATAGGCAGGTTGACGATTGTGTTGTCGGCTCAACCAATTGCAATACTCTATTGCACCATACCATGAAACCATCGAAACCGGATGGTTTTCAAAACCGGGGAGAATTGAGAATTCCCCTCCGAAATTTGTGCCACCACTATATTCAATTTGCTCGTTAAATCCTTTACAACCACCTTTCTTATCGCCGCAAATAGTGCCAAAAATGATATTATCGTGATAGGCTAAAGTGAATCCATTGGTATTAATTTCTTTTGTGATTGCATTCAAAAACATGGCAAATTCGGCATTGGTCACCTCATATTTATTGATTTTGAAATCACGAATGGTAACCTGATGAACAGGTTGGGCTCCGGGTATTCCAGCAAACTTGCTACCCATGAGGAAAACGCCGCCTGCGACCTCGACCATATTTTTGTGCGAAAGAGGTTCTTGTGGTTTGGCGGGAATCTGTGTTTTAACGTTACCGTTTTTTTGGCTGGGACTGCGGAATTTCAAATTGACAAGTATCGCAATTGAAGACAGTATCAGTATACCTAATCCACCCAAAAAGATCATTTTGTTACGACGCAATACAGCGTTTCTCCCGCCATGTTTCAGGTGTTCCCGATGGCCAGTTTCTTCTGTCTCTTGCAGGTGGATAAGTTTATTTTTATTGCCATGGTGTTCTTCCTCCACTATTTTACTAAGATTGGCTTCCTTTTGTTGGAGTTTTGTTTCGCGAAAAAGTAGCTGACCTTTCTCTTCAAGCCGCTGTTCTTCTTTATGGCGCTTTTGTTCTTCTTCCCGTTGCTTAAGAGCGATTAAATCGTCTTCATGTTGGCGTTCGTACCGCTCGCGCTCAACATAAATATCCGCAATAAAGGTTTTTAGCGAGTCAATAATATCTGTGTAAGCATCGTCACGGTCTGACCATGTGGATATGGGTTTACCATCACGGGGCAAGGCTTGGAACTGGGCAAGACGGCCGTCATCCTGCCACGAACATTTGCGGACAATTACAGGCAGGATTTTGACTTCACCTGATTCGAAGCGCTCGAAAGCCTTTTCGATTTCCACATTCTGGATATAATCCGAACCAAAAAAGTCGTAACTGATGAGTGGCAGGATAATGTCGGCACTACGCAGGTTATCGCCAATTTCTTCTTCCCATTTTGCGCCAGGTTTAATGTTGCCATCGTGCCATTCTTCCACTAAACCTTGACGCTTCAACAGACGAAAGGCGCGGATAAGGCCTTCCTTGTAATCCACGTCCTCGCGGGCGTATATGATGAATATTTTAAGTGGAGCAGGCATTCAGTTGGTGTTCTGCGTTTTGAGTGTGGGCAAATGTAGTGGTTTTGGAATTTCCATCCCATATAATATCAAAGTGACTTTTCCTTTATATTGTAAGAAATTCAGGGAAACGCCGCATAATACCTCGCCCCCAACGTCACGCCTTCGTGACCCACTCTTTCAAGCCCCCAACGCCCTTCCTCTGCGAAAACCGCCCCTTGTTGCTGCCCGGTGTGCAGCAGCTCATATTGGTCGTAGTCGAGCGCCCGGCGGTCGCGCAGTTTTTCAAACACCTTAAAATGTTGCGTCACCTCGCGCCACTCTTTCTGTACGACGGCCTCAAACACCTTCGCCTTCGAGCCGCTGCCGTAGGCCACGAAGCCCAATTTTTTTCCCGCCAAATTGCCACTTCCCGCCAAATCACATTCGAGCGTACTCATGAGCGCGAGGAAAATAGAAGCCGTGTACAAGTTGCCAGTCTCCATGCTGGCGCGTTGGGCTTTTTCCAATTTTTGGGCGACAAAACGGCGATAAAGCGTTGATTCGCTGACGTTTTTCAAAAAAGCAGCGTGTGCTTTCCCAAATAATTTTTTCTCCAAAAACTGCCCCGCATCTGGCTCCTGAAAGCCAAATTTGGCAACGTCATTTTCCCAAGCACCCTTCGTTTTTCGCTCCTCAACAAACCGCTCCACAAACATCCGCTTGGCGTGAAAAGCATAGGGCAGGTGAAAAATCATCCGCGCCCAACGCTCGCTCAGCGCCTGAAACTGGTCGTCGCGAAACAATCGCGCCGCCACCGCCCGACGGCGAAAATCGTCGAGCGCCTCGTTCATGCGATTCTGATAGCACAGGTTGGAAAACTGCCCGTCGAACACCGGCGTTTCGCTGAATTTTTCCCGGCGGGGTTTGTAAAAATCATGCACGCTCTCCATCGCCACGCCAAAGAGCCGCCGCACCACCAACAGTCGCGGATGCCAGCGCACGAGCATGGCCACCGCGCCAGCGCCTTGTGTGTATTCGCCCGTGGAGTTGAGTTCATATTTAGCAATGTCGCTGGCCACCACGATACCGATATTGTTGCGGTCGGTCGCCACCCAGTCAAGCGTGTTTTGCAGCGCATCCGTCGCGCCGATGCAGGCGAAAGTCATGTCGAGTACGTCGCAATGGCGAAAGCAGTCGGTTCCGTAGCGGTCGGCGAAACGTTGCGCGAGCATCTCCACCGCGTAGGTGCCCGTCGGTTTGGCCATGTCGAGCGCGCTCTCCGTGCCGAGGTAGATGCGCCCGATGTGGCGCGGGTCGAGGCCGTTGCGTTCGATGAGTTCGGCCACCGCTTCGGCGGCCATCGTTGCGGCATCCTCGTGCGCATCGCACACGGCCATTTTGTGGAGGCCGAGGCCCAGCGAAAGTTTCTCGTAAGGGATGTTTCGTTTTTCGGCCAATGCGCAGATGTCAAGGTAAAGTTTGGGCACATAGAAGGCCATGTCGTCAATGCCGATGGGAAGTAGCGCCATGAGTTGATTGCGAATAGTTGAGTGTGTGTGTTTTGCATTGCCCGCACCTACACAAGCGAGCAGTTTTTTCAAAAAAATACTTGCTCCCAATGACTAGCGCCATTGGGCAATATGAAAAACGGACAAAGTGGTTAGGGAAAAAAATTGGCGCTGTGTGGTGTCGTCAGCGCATAAAATTGGCGGGCGAAGGTACCGTGAGTTTTTAGTATCAATCCAGCACCACCCACAAATTTTTGCATAAAACCCGTACGCTCAAATTTGTTTTCATTTTACAAAAGATTGATTTTAAGCGATTTATTTTAAACACAAAAAATTTTTTCAAAAAATTTTACAAAATAATTTGTGTTTAAAAACAACTTGTTTATTTTTGTACCGTGTTTAAAACAAACAAGTTAACAGCAACAAAACGAGTGGCTTATGAAACTCGAAGTATTTGAAAGCAAGCACGGCACCAAAGTCGTCACCGCCTCCAACCTTCACGCCGCCCTCAAATTGCCCGTTCGTCAATACGGTGCCCAAGTGCGTCGCTGGCTCCGCGATGCCTACGAATTTGCCGACGGCATCCGCCGCCCGCAGCCTTATCGCGACTTCGCCAAACGCCCGCGTCCCGGCGAGCCGATTGAGGACTTCTTCATCACGCTCGAACTGGCCAAACTCATCGCGCTCCGCACCAATAGCAAGGACAAACTCAAATACGCACGCCTGCTTGACACCTTTTTGCACAACGGGCAAATGAGCCTCTTCCAGCAGGCTGCATAAGTGCTGCCGTTATGCGTATTTTTGCCCGCCGTTAGCGTCTGAACACGCTTGCGCCAATACGCATGAAAAACCGTTGTTGCCTTGCATGGGCCACACTCGTCTTTTTGTCCGCCTGCGGCACAAAGGAGCCTGTGGAACCTCCTGTCACTTTTGACCCGACACCGTACACTTTGGACTACGGCCACTTCGACCCTCCGCAGTTGCCGACCGACAATCCCCTCACCCTTGCGGGCGTACAGTTGGGGCGAATGTTGTTTTACGAAAAAAAACTCTCCAAAGACGGCTCTCAATCGTGCGCCGATTGTCACCAGCAAAAGGATGCTTTCACAGACACGCGCCAATTCAGCATCGGCGTGGAAGGGCTGCCGGGACACCGCCACGCTATGTCGGTGATGAATCTGGCTTGGCACCGACACCGATTTTTCTGGGATGGCAGGGCCGCTACGCTGCGCGAACAGGCACTGATGCCGATAGAAGACCCGCTCGAAATGAACGAGGCCCTTCCCAACGTGGTCGCTAAGCTCAGCGCCGACAAACGATACACCGACCAATTCATCCGCGCTTTTGGTGATGCCACAGTGACGGCTGAACGAGTCGGCCTGGCCTTGGAGCAATTCATGCTGACCATTGTCTCCCACAGCTCGAAATACGACCATTGGGAAAAAGGACACGCGACTTTGAGCGCCTCGGAAGAGCGCGGGCGAAAACTGTTTTTTGGTCAATTTGACCCCAGCGGCATAGAAAAGGGAGCACAATGCTTCCATTGCCACGTCGGGCACAATCTGACCATTGATGATTATGTGAACAACGGCCTCGACTCGGACGCGACCATGACTGACGCGGGCCTCCAAAACGTCACACTCAATCCAGCCGACCGGGGCAAATTCAAAGTGCCAAGCCTGCGCAACGTGGCTATTACCCCTCCTTATATGCACGATGGACGTTTCGCCACCTTGGAAGAAGTGATTGAGCATTACAATACTGGCGTGAAAAAGTCTGCAACCGTAGATGTGCTCATGCAGGTCAATTTGCAATCAGGCGGCTTGCAACTGACCGAACAGGATAAGGCGGATTTGGTGGCATTTTTAAAAACGTTCACGGATTTGGACTTTGTGAAAAATCCAGCGTACAGCAAGCCGGATTAGCCTTGCAAACACCACCTACACGCAAAAATCCCTGATGTGCGACACGCATCGGGGATTTTTTTTGCAAAAACACACGCGCCCTATTGCTTTTTAAAAGAAATTAAAAATACCTTTGTAAAAATTTTTAGACAAGGCTAAAAATATAATTTTACAATGCAAAAACATTTCCTCGCCGTCTTAATCTTGCTTGAGGCCTTATTTGCATCAGCCCAAACGGACATCTTGAAGGGGCGCATCACCGACGCGCACACGGGTGAGCCACTCGCTTTTGCTACCGTGCAAATGACTGCCCCTCTCCCCGCCGGAACGTTGAGCGACACGGCGGGTTTTTTCCTGCTGAATGTACCCACTCAGATTGATAAAGTAAAAATTGTTGTGTCGCTTATTGGTTACGTCAAACAGGTCATTCCGCTGAAAACCAACGATAAGGAAATCGAAATTCGCCTTGCTCCCGATGAAAGCAACCTAAAAGAAGTGGTGGTGACTGGCACCATGAAGGAAATGCGCAAGGCCGACAGTCCCGTGCCAGTGGAGGTTTTTTCGCCCAAATTTTTCCTGCGCAACCCCACGCCAAGCCTCTTCGATGCCATCCAGATGGTGAACGGCGTGCGCCCGCAACTCCAGTGCAACGTGTGCAACACCGGCGACATCCACATCAACGGCATGGAGGGACCGTACACGATGGTATTGATAGACGGGATGCCGATTGTGAGCGGGCTTTCGACGGTGTACGGCCTCAGCGGGATTCCGAACAGTGTGCTCCAGCGCATGGAAGTCGTGAAAGGCCCCGCCGCATCGCTCTACGGCTCGGAAGCGATGGGCGGCCTCATCAATATCATCACGAAAGACCCGGCAGAACGCCCCGAAATGCACCTTGATTTGAACGGCACCACCTACGGGGAATACAACGCCGATGCCGCTGGCTCGCTCATGTTTGGAAAGGCCAGCACCCTTTTGAGCGCCAATTACTTTCACTTCACCAACCGCTGGGACCTCAACGACGACAATTTTACCGACGTGACTTTGCAAAAACGGCTCTCGGTGTTCAACAAATGGCGTTTTGAAAGAAAACACAATCGCCTCGCCTCGGTCGCGTTCCGCTACCTCTGGGAAGACCGCTATGGCGGCGAAATGCAGTGGGAGCCTCGCTGGCGCGGCACCGACAGCATCTATGGCGAGAGCATCCGAACGAACCGCTACGAAATCATCGGCAATTACCAGTTGCCTATTGAAAATGAGAAAGTGCTGTTCAGTTTTTCCTACAACCGCCACAAACAGGACAGCTACTATGGGGATGTGCCTTATCTCGCCGACCAGCGCAATGGCTTCGGCCAACTGACTTGGGAGCGAAAGGCAAGCCGACGCCACGATTTGCTGTTCGGCACGAGCGCGCGCTATACATTTTACGACGATAATACGCCCGTCACAGCCAGCACAAGTGGCCTCGAAAACGCACCCCAACGTACTTGGCTACCCGGCGTATTTGTACAGGATGAATGGACATTCAACAAACGCTGGAAACTGCTTTCGGGCTTGCGATACGACCACGACCCTCGTCACGGCCACATCCTTTCGCCGCGCCTGAATTTGAAATACAACCCCGACAGTGAGAACACGTTGCGCTTCTCGGCGGGCAGCGGATTCCGGGTGGTCAATGTGTTTAGCGAAGACCACGCGGCGCTCACGGGGGGGCGGCAGGTGGTGTTTGCGGAGGCATTGGAGCCGGAACGCACTTGGAACACGAACCTGAATTACACCCGCTTTCAAAACACCTCGTTCGGGTTTATCAACTTCGACGCGACGGTCTTTTACTCTTATTTTTTCAACAAAATAGTGGCCGACTACGACACCGACCCGGAGAAAATTATTTATCAAAACCTGAACGGCTACGCCGAAAACATGGGTTTTTCGCTCAACTCGGATTGGAATTTCGTCAACGGCCTAAAGGCGATGGCGGGATTTACGCTCATGGATGTGAGCGTGGTGGAGGGCAACATCAGGACTTGGCAACTCCACACGCCGCGCTTCACGGGCAATTGGTCGCTCTCCTACCCTATTGTGAAGTGGAATTTGACGCTCGACTACAACGGCCATCTCAACAGCCCCATGCGGCTGCCAGTTTTTCCGAACGACTACCGCCCGGAGCAGTCGCCGTGGTTCAGCATTCACAATATTCAGGTGACTTGGAAGCCTCGGCGCCAGTCACCGGGTGACTTTGAGGTGTACGCTGGCGTGAAAAACCTGTTCAATTTTTATCCCCGCGAGGATGTCATCATGCGCCCGCACGACCCTTTCGACAAACGGGTGGACGACCCCGTAAACAATCCCAACGGTTACACGTTCGATCCTTCGTACAATTACGCGCCGGTGCAGGGTGCGCGAGCTTTTGTGGGGATACGGGCGCTCCTGCGGTAATGGCGTTCGCGCTCAACGCAACGTTTGCATGAAACTTCAACAGTCCATCCTATTCATTTTCATTGTCCTCTTGGGGCTTGTAGCGGTGTCGAACCTCCACGCTGTGGCCGCTGCATTGGCCATGATGGCGGTGCCGCCGCTCATTATTTGGCAAGTCATCATTGCTTTGCGCCACAAAGAGCCAGTGGCGGAGCATCCTGCCGAATTTGATGACCAGTGGTATGAAAACCCGTGATTTTTCACACACACTTGATTTTAAGTTCATCCAGGCATAATACCCCCCTCCGTCCTTTACGAGGAATTTCGGCGTAAAAACCAATTCCTCATGCAAAACGAAAAACACCTGCCGACACCCCGGCGAGGGCACTGGCCCATCAGGAATTACTGGCAAAGCTCGCTCCTGCTCTTGATTGTTCCTTCGTTCCACAGCGACCGGGCCGTAGATTTTCCTTCTCAAAATCGAGAACCGCTCGTTGCTTCGGTCGCGTTGCCCAACGCCCATGCCCACAACGATTACTTGCACGACAAGCCATTGTGGGAGGCCTTGTCCAAAGGTTTCACGAGCATCGAAGCGGATGTCCATTTGGTGGGCGGCGAATTGTATTTGGGGCATTGGCTCCCGCAAATATTTCCGGCGAAAACCCTCCGCGAAGTGTATCTCGAGCCTTTGAGCAAACTGTTGGCCCGCCAAAACGGGAAAATTTACCCTGCCTACGAAGGTGTATTTTACCTGATGATTGACGTAAAAACCGACTCTTTGGCGACCTACCGCGTGTTGCGCCAACAACTGCTTCAATACCCGCTCTTTCAGTGCAACCCTCATTTTCAAGTGTTCATCTCAGGCAACCGCGCCGTGCAGCACATCCTGAATGACGCGGAAGAAGTGGCGGCGGTAGATGGCCGTTTGCCGGACCTGAGCAAAAACTTCGCCGCGAGCGCGATGCCCGTCGTGAGCGACAATTTCAAAAAACACTTCAAATGGCGCGGCAAAGGCGCGATGCCCGCTCAGGAAAAATCAAAGTTGGAAAGGCTTGCCCACGAAGCGCACCGACATGGGAAAAAACTCCGATTCTGGGCCATCCCCGACGAGCCGAACGCTTGGCAGACCTTGCTCGAGGCCGGGGTGGATTTGATTAGCACGGATGATTTGGAGGGAGCAGGCGCGTTTTTTGCAAAAAGTATAAAAATCGTTGATAGTCAATTTGTTGCCGACAGTGTTTCTCTTCCCAAAACACTACCCGCTCCCGTACCTCTAAAAGCCGCAAGGCCCGTCCGATAGCCCCCATGCCCAAGCCGCTGACGACAATCTTGCGCCTCCCCGTAAACTTAGCTTTGGCTTAACGTGCACCCGCTACTTCCCCTCTACTTTTGAAGCCGAAAAAAAGAGCTTCTATGAGCCGCATCGCAGGTTGGGCCTTGCTTATATTCTTGCCAATTTCCTGTCAAAAAAGTTCAAACTCCATCGAGAACCTCCTCATCAAAGGCTCGGATACGGAGGTGAACGTAGCCTTGGCGCTCGCCGAGGCGTTCATGGAAAAAGAGCCAAACGTGTCCATCGCCGTCACGGGTGGAGGCTCTGGTACTGGTGTGGCTGCCTTGTTGAGCGGCAAAACCAACATCGCCAACTCCTCCCGCCCCATGAAGCCCGACGAACTGAAGATGGCAGAGGGCCGGGGTGTCAGGCCGCTGCCCATCGTGTTTGGCATTGATGCGCTTGCCATCATCGTCAACGAACAAAACCCGCTCGACAGCCTGACAATGGACGAATTAGCGCGTGTTTTTAAAGGCGAGATACGCGACTGGGCCGAAATAGGCGGCGGCCCCAATATGAACGTGTCGCTCTATGGGCGGCAAAGCAACTCCGGGACGTTCATCTATTTTCGGGACGAGGTGCTCAATGCCGAATACAGCTCATCGTTGAAGCAAATGAACGGCACGGCGCAGATCGTAGAGGCCATTTCGAATGACCCGGCAGGAGTTGGTTATGTTGGTGTCGGCTATTTGTTGGAAAAAAGCGGCGACCTGCCCCAAGGCGTGAAATTGCTCAAAGTGAGCCGCGCCAAAGGACAAACGGCCTATTCGCCAATGGAGCCTTCGCACATCACAAGCGACCAGTACCCCATCGTGCGCCCGCTCTATCAGTACGTCAACGGCAAGCCCAACGGTCGGCTGCTCGAATTTTTGCTTTTCACCATCGGCGCGGAAGGGCAAGCCATTGTCAGCAAGAATGGCTATTACCCTATTTCCAAGGCACAACACGCGGCAAACTTAGAATTGCTCAATGCAAAAATAGCCATCAGCAAATAACAAGGCTTATGAGATTGACCGCGCACCAAAGCGACCGATTGGCTGCCCTTGTTTTTCAATGGGCGGGTTGGCTATCTGTTGTCGTGCTGTTTGGCATATTCGCCATGCTTGTGTGGAATGGGGCAAAAGCTTTCACCGACATTTCGCTCGCCGAGTTTTTCTTTGGCACGGTGTGGAATCCTGCTGCTTTTGGGGAAGCCCGCTACGGTATTTTGCCGTTGGTGGCCAGCACTTTACTCGTCACCACGGGAGCCATGTTGATGGCGGTGCCGTTGGGCATTGGCACAGCGGCCTATTTGGCAGAGGTGGCGCCACCGAGGGTTTACAACGCGCTGAAACCCGCCATCGAATTGCTCGCCGGGGTGCCGTCCGTTGCCATCGGCTTCATCGGCATCACCGTCGTCGCGCCTGCGATTGCCAAGATTTTTGGGCTGAGCAACGGCCTGAACGCCCTCAACGGCTCGGTGCTGCTGGCGGTCATGGCCTTGCCCACCATCATCACGGTCGCGGAAGATGCCATCCGGGCAGTGCCGCAATCGTTTCGGGAAGCGTCTTTCGCCTTAGGTGCCAATCGGCCAGTCACGCTTTGGCGCGTCACGCTGCCAGCCGCCATGTCGGGCATTCTCGCCGCGGTGATGCTTGGGTTGGGTCGCGCATTGGGCGAGACCATGACGGTACTCATGGCTGCGGGCAATGCATCCGCGTTTCCGAGTGGCTTCTTTGCGCCGGTGCGCACCATGACCGCCGCCATCGCTATCGAATTGGGTGAGACGGCGCAAGGCACCACGCACTATTTTTCCCTTTTTGCCGTCGGTGCCGTCTTGTTCGGAATTAGTTTGTTGGTCAACATCTTGTCGGAAAAAATTGCCCGGCGTTTCAGGTATAAAATCTAACCATGCGCCTCCTCTTTGTTTGCACACTTGTGGTCGTGGCCATGCTTGGCTACATCCTTTGGGACATCTTTTCCAAAGGGGTAGGCGTGCTTACTTGGGAATTTCTGCTCACCAATCCGCGCAAGGGCATGACCGAGGGCGGCATACTGCCTGCTGTGGTCGGCACCGTCTATGTCTCCCTCATCACGGCTGTTTTTGCGGTGCCGTTTGGCGTGGCCACTGCCATTTATCTCAATGAATATGCCCGCGACAACGCAAGCACACGGCTGATACGCGCGTCCATCCGCAACCTTGCGGGCGTGCCGAGCATCATTTATGGTCTTTTCGGGGTCGCCATTTTCGTGCAAGGATTTGGGTTGGGCACCTCCCTGCTTTCTTCGGGACTCACGCTGGGTTTGCTGACCTTGCCCTACGTCATCACGACGAGCGAGGAATCCTTGCGCAACGTGCCCAATGGCTTGCGGGAAGCCGCCCTCGCGCTGGGCGCCACGCAGTGGCAAAGCGTTTACTCGGTCGTGCTGCCCGCCTCTGTGCCGGGCATCGTGACGGGGAGCCTGCTCGGACTGTCGAGGGCCGCTGGCGAGACCGCCCCTATTCTGTTCACCGGGGTTGCTTTTTACCTGCGATACTTGCCCACGTCGGTCTGGGATGAATTCATGGCCATGCCCTATCACCTGTTCATTATGGCTACGCAGCATCACGCGATTCGGGAGGTACGGCCCTTGGCCTACGGCACGGCGCTGGTACTGCTCGGTTTTGTGCTCATCATCAATATTATGGCCTTTTTCATACGAGCGCGTTACCGGCAAAAACTTCGTTAAAAAAAGGCTCCCCTTTCCCACGACACGTTTGTGACGACAAAGTATATCTCACATCGCCAGGTTTTGAGTATGGCTAAAAGCGCAATCCGCTTAAAATCAAGGACATCAATCATGGTCATCTGACAAATCTTAGCGAATCAAGGTATAAATTACCATGCAAGCAAAACTAAAAATCCAAAACCTCCACTTGCATTTCGGCAAAAAAGAAATCCTGAAGGGCATCTCCCTCGAAATGCCGGACAATGCCATCACGGCGCTCATCGGACCCTCCGGGTGCGGGAAAAGCACTTTGCTGCGCAGCATCAACCGGATGCACGACCTTAACCCCAATGCCCACCTGAGCGGGCAAATCATGCTGGATGGCAAAAACATTTTGGGCAAAACACAGGATGTCACGAGCATCCGTCGGCGCGTCGGCATGGTGTTCCAAAAACCCAACCCTTTCCCGAAATCCATTTTTGAAAACGTGGCTTATGGCTTAAAAATCAATGGCGAGCATCACCCGCAACGCCTGCGCGAGCAAGTGGAAAAAGCCTTGCGGGAAAGTTTCCTTTGGGAAGAAGTGCACGACCAACTCGACAAATCCGCGCTCGAACTCTCGGGCGGCCAACAGCAACGCCTCTGCATCGCCCGCGCCATCGCCGTGGAGCCAGAAGTGCTTTTGATGGACGAACCCTGCTCCGCGCTCGACCCCATCAGCACCGACAAAATAGAGCAGCTCATGCTCCGCCTCCGCGAGCGTTTTTGCATCGTCATCGTCACCCACAATATGCAACAGGCGCAGCGGGTGGCCGATTTCACCGCGTTCATGTACCTCGGCGACCTCATTGAGCACAATCGCACGTCGGACATTTTTAATAACCCCCAACAGGAGTTGACCCGAAATTATGTGTCGGGTATTTTTGGCTGAACTTGACCCGCCCATCGCTGCGTCGCCCACAATATCGCCACACCCACCAACAACATGAAATAGTAAGTGAGAAAGCGCCAGCCCGTAAGCGCCGGGCCAACTGCCGATTTGGGGATAATTTTTCCGAAAACAAGCAAAAAAGCCGCCTCTGCCCCACCCGCCGCGCCGGGTGTCGGCACGAGCGCCATCGCCACAAACACCATCCATTGCAACAGGAAAAAATGGAGCAAACCATCGGGCAGGCCCAGTGCCAGCAACACCGCGAGCAGGATGGAAAACCGCGTCAGCCATTGGGCACTCAGGGCCAAAATGCTCAAAACAAATGCCTTGCGCCCTTTTTTACGAACGAGCCGCACCGCCGCCCGAAACTCCGACTTAAGCAGTTGCCAGCGCGATTCGGGTTTGGCCTGCCCGTTTTTTGAAAATGATTTTTTCCTAAAAAACAAAAAAACGACGAGCGCCGCAAGCAAAACGCCGACGAGCCACAATCCATTTTTTTCCAAAAAAGCACCCGTATGTTGCCATAGCGGATTCTCCCACGGTCGCGCAAGCGCGAGCGAGACCGGAATCGCGAAAGCGTAAAACACCACATCCTCAAAGTTGCCCAACAGCGTCAGTGTCGCCGCCTCGCCGGGTTTGTAGCCCTGTTGCACCAGCATCGCCATTTTCACTGGCGCGCCGCCGACGGCCTGCGGCGTTACCGTGCCGCCCACGTCGGTGGCCACCACGATGCGCAGCAGGTTCGTATTGGAGATTTTTACCCCAAAAAACCGCCCCCATATCGCTAGCCGAACGCAGTGCCAAAACCACGGCAGCAGCGACAGCAACGCCGCCAGCAGCAAATAAGCGGGAGAAAATTTCGACCAATCAGGCGCTGCATTTTGGTCTGCCAAATACCATGTTACAGCCAGATTGATGAGCACGCCGACACAGATAATCGGTAGCAAGCGACGGAGCAATTTGTCGAGGTCGAACATTTGTAAGGGTGTTTTTTGACAGGATTGACATCAATAATTTTTTGTGATAAAAATTTTTCAAAAGAAGCGCAGTTGTCACATAATTTTGACCTCGAAGAAATCATCATTAACAATCTTACCTCCTCTCCGCATGAAAAAAGTCTTTTGTCACAGCATTCTTATGGCGATATCGCTCCCTTTTGCCCCACATCTGTCAGCACAGACTTCCCTCATTCAATTTGCCCCCCCAACCCTCCCGGCCTAACCCTTGACCGACGTTCACCGACCTCCCGCCTTTTTTAACAATCTTCCCCACTCAAATAAAAATATACGAATCAGTCATGAAAAAAATAATCGCCGCTGCGATGGCAGCCCATGTTGACTCTCTCTTGCCACCACGACCCCACGGAACCCATAGAGCCTAAGCTACCTCTCGCGCTAAAGCCCAACGACTTCCCGCCAGGGCAGCGCAAATAGGGCTGGGCCAGCGCCATCAAAAACGACACCATAGACTGGCAGGCCTCCGCGAGGGCCAGCTTTCATTTTTTGCGCAACGACTTCTTCTTTTGCGACTTTTCCACGCATGCGACCAACGAACCGGGCTGGGATTTCTATCGAGAACAACTCACTTTTGGCAATCTGACGTTGCGGCCCAAAACCTACCCGCTCAAAAACAACGTGAACTGGAATGTGGACGACGGAATCGCTTTTGCAATAGTAGGCCGTTATTTGGGTGAAGGCGACGAGGTGGTAATGGGCTATGAGATAGACGAGTCATACAGCGATGAAAACTACATCAAGATATCGGTGATTGACACCGTGGCCAAAGTGGCGGAGGGGGAGTTTTCGGCGCATTTTGTCGCCGATACTTTTTTCAACGCCAACCTGTGGCTATATCCCAAACACACCTCGTTTAAAAGCGGAGAATTCAGGTGTCAGCTGGTGCCGTGGTGATGCGGCGGATTCAACACCGGAAATGAACCTTGAACGTCGGAAGGGTTCAAAACCCTTCCGACGTTATCGCACCGACGCGCTTCATGCTGGCGCCAGACCCACAGGTGCAACAATCTCCAAATCCCACTTCGCCAAAACGTGTTCCGCATAATCCCACTGGTACAAATTGTCGAGGTCAATGGCGTATTCGGGTGGCACCACGCAGGGCAAAATCACGTCGCCCGTCAGGCTATGTTTTTGAATAATCGTCTCTCGGCGCATCACCTCGACATGGCCCGTCTGCCAAAAAGTGTCGGGCAAAGCCTGTCGCGGCTGATTGTACGGTTCAGGCAAGTCAAGTGCCAGCAACGGCTGCAACATCCCACTTTCGATGCGCCACATTTTGAACGGGTTTTGCCCCGAGGGCGTGACGCCGCGCACACTGTCGGCATCGGGAGCGTTCCGCAAAAGTTCAATCGCCTCGTCCACCAGATGCGGTGGGCGCAGCGGCGAAGTGGGGCGCAACTGTACGATGATGTCGGCGCGGTAGCCCTCGTTTTCCTCCAGCCAGCGTAGCGCGTGCTCGAACACCGGAAAATCCGTCGTCGTGTCCTCGGCCAGTTCCGCAGGCCGCAAAAACGGCACCTCGGCGCCCCATGCGAGCGCGACTTCCGCGATTTCCGCGCTGTCGGTCGAGACGAGCACCCTGTCCACCCATTTGGCTTGTAAGCCGGCGGCTATGCTGTAAGCCAGCAGCGGCGCTCCGCCCAGCAGCCGAATGTTCTTTTTCGGGATGCTTTTCGAGCCGCCGCGCGCGGGGATGAGGGCGACTGTTTTAGGATGAACGGGCATACTTGTTCAGTTTTGTGCGATAAGACAAGGATGTCTCATAAGTGATGTTTGTTTGACAGGATTGACAAGATTCGCGCCCTTTTTCGGGTAAAAAAACCTGTAAATCTTGTTAATCCTATCGAAATTTAAACCTGTGAGACAGCCTCGTCTGCGGATATACAAGCCTTTGCCGCCAGCGCCATTTCCAGCGCCCGGATGCCGTCGCCCAAATCGCAGGCCGGGCGGCGGTCGTTTTTGATGCAGTCCAAGAAGTCGGCGGCCTCGACGAGAAACATTTCGTTGCGCTCGAAGAATTTGCCGGGGGAAATGGTCTTGAAGGCAAGCCCACACTCGTCCGACGATTTGAAATAAACTTTTGCGGCACCCAAATCCGCATCCCACTCGATGCGCCCCCGGGTGCCGATGATTTGCAGGGTATGCTTGGCGGGGTTCGACACATAATCGAGATAGACCGAGCCGATGGCGCCATTTTCAAAACGGAGCGTCACGAGCGCCACGTCCTCCGTGTCGGTCTCCAAATCGGACAATTGGCCCCCGACGGCACCGACGACCTCTGCCTCGCCGAGCAACCACCGCAGGTAGTCGAATGGGTGACACAGCGTGAGCACCACGCCGCCGCCCAAATCCTCGCGGGCGCTATACGAGTGGCGGTAGTCCTCCCACGGGTGCCAACCGGGCAAGTGTTCGCCCCAATGCGCGTGCGCCGACACTACTTTCCCGATTTGGCCTGCCGCGAGTGCCTGTTTTATTTGCCTAAAAACCGCGTGATAGCGAAATTGGAACCCGACTTGGGCTATCAGCCCCTGCCGTTCCACGAGGGCTGTCAATTCATCCAACCCTTCGAGCGTGTGCGACACGGGTTTTTCCAAAAAAATATGACAACCCGCGCGGGCGGCTTCAAGCGCGGTTTGAAAGTGCAAAGCGGTCGGATTGCACACAAACACCGCGTCGGGCCGCCACTCCAAACCACTTTCCACGGACTCAAAAGTTAGATGGGGCGGCAAGTCATCGGCGGGCAACTGACAACGGTGCCGCGTGACGGCGGCCAACTGCCGAACGCCCAACGCAGAGAGGTTTTTTATATGGCGGCGCCCAATGGAGCCAAGACCGACGAGGAGGATTTTCATGTTTATTCACTCTTTCTTGTCATGCTGTAAGCATCTGTCCACTCTAAATCGGCAATCGCATTCGGCATTTTCCGTAGGGTGGACAGATTCTGCCAGAACGGCAAAAAAGTTGGTTTACAAATAATTGCGACAAATATCAGCGATGCGGTTGGCCGATGTGCCGCCGTTTTGAACTGGCCTCAACCGCTCCGCAAGGCTGGGATCGAGGTCGCTGTAAACGGTTTTCCCCATTCCCAGCGCCACCATGAGCACGGAGGAGTATTTCGTGACCATCGCCGTGCAGTTGGCAATGATGGGGTGTATGTTCCCACTGGTGTAGGTGATGGCTTGGGGGGCGTGGTGCTCGATTTCGCGCAGGGCGCGGGTGTGGTTTTCGTTGGGATGCAATTTGAAAATGACTTGCCGCCCGTCGGCCACTTCGAGCACCTTGCGGATGAAAGCAGGGCGATTTTCGTACTGAAAGCTCTCGCGTAAGCAGGAGGTCGCGCCCAAAACGAAGTCGCGGTGCGGAAAATCATTGTCCTGAAATCGCTCCAAATCGTCGAAGTTGGGGATGCCGGTGACTTCGATGCGTTCGGGTCGCACGCCTTTTCGGACGAACATCTCGCGGAAGCCTTCGGAGGCCACGCAGAATTTTTGGTAAGCGTGCGAAAGCCCCGTCATGGATGTATTGCCCAAATAGCGCGGCAAACCGAGTTGCTTCACCAAGTGGTAGGTCAGGTTTTCGGGGGTCATCATACCTTCTTGCACCAGCACGATGGGTATGTGACGAATGTTTTGTGGCACGATTAAATCGGAGCAAGTGACGACCAAATCGTAGTGGTTGCGTTCGCCGCGTTCGTCCACCTGCAATTTTTTTTCCTGAAAAAACGCCTCCGTCGCGCGCCGCGCCACTCCGCCGAGAATGGTGAAATCCAACCAACCGCGCATGGCCAAGGTCCGCACCACGCCGTCGCCGTAGTAGGGGGTGAACCAACACTCATGTTCTTCCAACGCTTGCGCGACACGCCAGAGCATGGTGGTCTGGTTGAGTGAACCGCCGATGAAGAGGATTTTTTTAGTCATAACGGTACGCCGGAACGCTGTTCCAGCAAAATGTTTAAAAGCCGGAACAGCGTTCCGGCGTACATTTTAGGCATTGGCCAATTCCTCACTTTGCACCCGACGCAGTTTTTTCCGGCTGCTCATTTCGCTTTCATAGACGCGCTTCACGCCGTCGCCCAAGGCCTCTTCCACCGCGCGGATGTCTTTCACGAGGCGGTGCATACCGGTGGGTTCCACCGAGGCGGCTTGGTCGCTGCCCCACATCGCGCGGTCGAGCGTGAAATGCCGCTCCACAAAACAGGCGCCCATTGCCACCGCCGCCACCGTCGTGGCCAATCCCGTTTCATGTCCCGAATAGCCGATGAGTGTGTCGGGAAACATTTTCCGCAAGGTGTGGAGCATTCGCAGGTTGAGTTCGTTGAGGGGGCAGGGGTATGAGGAAGTGGAGTGCGCGATGAGCAGGTTGTCGGTGCCGATGGCTTCGACGGTTTCCACGATTTCATTGAGGGTGGACATTCCGGTGGAGATGATGAGGGGCTTGCCGGTTTCTTTCATTTTTGCGAGAAGGGCGTGGTCGGTAAGGGAAGCGGAGGCGGCTTTGTAGAGCGGCGGGTCGAATTGTTCGATGAAGTCAACCGAGAGCTCGTCCCAGCAGGAGGCGAACCAGTCAATGCCGCGCTCGCGGCAGTGGCGATTTATTTCCACATATTCGACAAATGAAAATTCCACTTTATGGCGATATTCCATGTAGGTCATGCGGCCCCAGGGCGTGTCGCGCTCGATGTTCCATTGGTCGCGGGGGACGCAGAGTTCGGGGGTGCGTTTTTGAAACTTGACGGCGGAGCAACCTGCGCTGGCGGCCTCATCAATGAGTTTTTTGGCGATGTCGAGTGAGCCGTTGTGGTTGATGCCGATTTCGGCGATGATGTAGGTGGGGGCTTCTTGCCCTATTTTTTTGTTTGTGTTGAGCCAAATCATGAGTGGTTGTTCGTTGCTGGTTGATGGTTTTTAATTGTTGGTTTTCAGTTGATAAGGATTGATTTTTTGGAAGAGGTGCCGTGTGTGGGCGAGCTGATTTTCGCTTGGATGATGCGCTCGGCGAATTCGCGGAAGGCCCCGTGCCCACCGTTTTTTTGGCAGATGTAGTCGGCTATTCGGAGGATGTTGTCTTCGGCATCGGCGGGGCAAGCGGTGAGGCCGACGGCTTGCATGACGGCTTGGTCGTTCACGTCGTCGCCGATATAGGCCACCTGTTCGGGGTCGAGTTGGCGGCGTTCGAGGATGTCGGATAAAACCTGGTGTTTGTTTTTTGCTCCGAGATGAAGTTCCACAATATGGAGTTTTTCGGCACGTCGGGCCACGATGGGCGAGTCCTCCCCAGTGACGATGCCCGTCTCCACGTCGGCAAGTTGGCGGAGGCGCTCCACGCCCATGCCGTCGCGCATGGAGAAGCGCTTGAGTGCTTCGCCGTCAGCGGAGTAGTACACCCCGGCATCAGTGAGTACGCCGTCGCAATCGGTCAGGAGGAGCCGGATGCGCGTGGCTTTCTCGATAAATGAGCGGGATAATTCGGCCCCAAGCATGAGAGCAAAGGTGCGGGGCGCGTATTTCGTGAAAATGAAGTGGGGGTTATGTTGATTTTAAATCTTTTATTGCAGCTTTACGCAGAGTTTGCACTTGCTTAAACGCTTGTTTACACGACCATATAGGCAGGGGCAGCGCCCCGAAAAATTGGCAGGAGATGCTCGAAGTTAGGCAGCGCCCGGAGTGTGTCGAACGACGCTGCCAGTAGTCAATTGAACCGATTCACCCAACGGCTAAACAAGCCGATGCGTCGAAAAAGGCCGTCCGGGTTTGCCCCTGCAAACAATCAGACCAAACGAATACCTGAACTTTGAACCATTAGACTTATTGCGGTGAAGGCCTTTGGCGAGGGGAAAGCCCTTTTTCCAACTAGATTCGTTAAATTTTTCGCCGAATATGCCCGATTTCGACTGCAAAATTTGCCTTGCCAGCCGAAAAAATGACAATCTCCTTCACTCAAAGCCCTTCACCGCAACAAGCCCATTATTTCACCACACAAATTGAACGATGAAAAAACAAACCCTCCTCCTCCTCTGCGTGCTTTTCGGAGCCAGCGTTTTTGCCCAACAACTTCAACTGCGTGCCCCGCTCCGCGAAGCCGCCCATACACTGCATGACCGATTGGCCCAAAAAACACCGACGGGCAAATCGCCTTCCGCTCTCCTAAGCCTCGAAGATGCCCTCAACCAAGCTTTCGACGATGTGTGCGCCCCCACGCCCATCAAAGGCATCAACGCCGCCCTGCTGCTGCCCGACGGCTCGGCTTGGAAACGCGCGCACGGGGTCGCCGCCGAGCTCCCGCTCCCCATCCCGCTGACCACCAATCACTTGATGGGCATGGGCAGCATCACCAAAACCTTCGTGTCCGCCACGCTGCTGACGCTCGTGGACGAAGGCTTGCTCACGCTCAACGACAGCATCGGGAAGTTTCTCGCGCCCTACCCCAACGTGAACGGCAAGGCGACCATCCGCCAGATACTGAGCCACCGTTCGGGTTTTTCGGATTATCTCAACGAGAATCCTGCCATGACAGCGGCTTGGGTGGCCAACTTGGACAGCATCTGGGACACCGACACCATCCTGAAACACTATGTGCTGACACCCAATTTCCCCACCGGCCTTGCATGGTCTTATTCCAACACCAACTACCTGTTGGCAGCGCGTATCATCGAAAATATCACGGGAAAAACATGGTATGAAGCGGTGCGTGAGCGCATCCTGACCCCCATGAATCTGACGCGCACGTTCGCCTACCCGTGGGAATCGGCGGGCAACCAGCCTTTTTCGCACGCCTTCGCCGACGCGGACAACAACGGCACCGTGGAAGGGCTGCAAGGCATCGGCATTTCGATGGATGGCCTATTCAGCATCGCCGCCGGGGCCGGATGCCTGATTTCCACGCCGGAGGATATCGCGCGTTTTTGTGAGCGCCTGTTCGGAGGCCACCTGCTCCAGCCCGCCACTTTGGCCGCCATGCAGACGGACTATCTGCAAAATGCCTCCACAGGCATTCGATACGGTCTTGGCGCTTATTCGCTCATCGGTCTGCAGCCTCTGAAAAACTGGGGACATGATGGGAGCCTGATTTATCAATCGTTTGGGTTTTACTTCCCTGACCTGAACATCTCAATCGTCGTGCAGCAGAATGACGACCGCAACGGCACCCCTCAAATGCCGATGAATGACTTGGTGGATGTCTTCCTTGCCCTGTTGGATGCCTACCTCGAATATGACCCCAGCACCTCCACCCACGATGTCGCGCTGAACGAGCAGGTGCGCGTGTTCCCCAATCCGACCGCTGGCGCGCTCACGGTGCAATGGAACGAATGGCCCTCCGAAGCCACGCATCTCACCTTGCTGAATGCCTTCGGACAAATAGTGCGTTCGCAACAGCAGGTGCGCGACTTGCAGACCTCGCTCGACCTTTCCGACCTGCCGAAAGGCTTGTACTTCTTGCGTTTGCAAAGCGGAGCGAGTGTGGGCGCGGTGCGGGTGGTGCTGGAGTAGCGTAACGTTTTTTGAATCACGTTTGCGAAACCTTCAAGGTTTCGTAAACGTATTCTGGGTAGAACGGGATTGAGTTAGAAAGAAGAGTGCTATACTTGCCCTCCAAATCTGACACGCCAACATGAATCAACTCCTCTGGGACACCTACCGAAAAAATGCCACCGCATTCGTACACGAATGGGCGCACGAGCGCGACGAAAAAGGCGAGGCACATTCCTACTGGGATGCTTTTCTGAAAATTTTCAATCTCGAACGCCGCCGCTTTGCCCGCCACGAAGGCCGAGTGAAACGCGAAGGCAACCGACAGGGATTTATTGACCTGATTTGGAAAGGAAAAATGCTCGTGGAGCAGAAGTCGGCGCACTTGGACAAACCCGAAGATTTTGACAGAACTTTCAGGCAGGCGATGGAATATGTGAATGGCCTGCCGCCCGAAGAGCGCCCGCGCCGCGTGGTGCTATGCAATTTCAAACGGTTCAGGATTTACAACCTCGAAGACAGAAAGGCGGGGGATTTTGTAGAAATCGCTATCGCCGAACTGCCGCAACGCCTCACTGAGTTTGCCTTCATCCCCGAATTTGCGGGCGAACTGATTGTCGCCGAGGAAAAAGCCAACTTAGATGCCGTCGAACGCATCGCCAGCATCCACAAAGTGCTAAAGAGTTCGCACTACACTGGCCACGACCTCGAATTGCTCCTCGTGCGGATGCTGTTTTGTATGTTCGCCGAAGACACGGGCATTTTTGAGCCGAAACAATTTTCCAAATACATCCTGAACAACACCCTCGAAAACGGCAGCGACATAGGAGAGGCGCTCGTGGAATTGTTTGAAATTTTGAACACGCCCGTCCGCCGACGCGACGACGTGGGCGCTGCTTTAAAACAATTCCCCTACGTCAACGGTGGCCTTTTTGCCGAAAAACTTTCCAAAACCCCGCCCGGCTCCATGGGGCTGCGCAACGCCCTCGAAACCTGCGCCATGTTCGACTGGGCCGACATCAGCCCGGAAATATTCGGCTCGCTTTTCCAGGCCGTGCTCGACGACACCGAACGCCGCGCCCTCGGTGCCCACTACACCAGCGACACGAACATCCGCCGACTGATAGACCCGCTTTTTCTCGACGACTTGTGGGCGGAGTTCAACGCCGTGCGCCACGACACCAAAAAACTCAATGCCTTCCGCCTCAAACTCGGCAAATTGCGTTTTCTCGACCCCGCCTGCGGCTGCGGCAATTTCCTCGTGGTCACCTACCGCGAATTGCGTGTGCTCGACATGGAGGTGGTGAAAGTGCTGCAAGGCATTCAATATGTGACCGATACCAGCCTGCTCGCCAATGTCCAACTTGGCCAATTTTACGGGCTGGAAATAAAACCCGTGTCGGCGCTCATCGCCCAGGTCGCGCTGCACCTCACCGAACACCAAGCCAACCGCGTCTTGTTGCAAACCTTTGGCGTCACCGTGCCGACGATTCCGCTGGATGAGTCGCCGAATATCGTGACGGGCAACGCGCTGCAAACCGATTGGGAAAGATTGCTCTATTCACCGGGTGTCTCCAAGTCACCCGGTGAATTCGCGTTCATCATCGGCAACCCGCCCTTCATCGGCTCCAAAATCATGGACGACGCGCAGCGCGACGAAATCAAAACCCTTTTCGGCAACGCCCCCGGCAGCGGCACGCTCGACTATGTGAGCGGCTGGTACATCAGGGCCGCAGCCTATCTGGACAAACATCCCGACACCAAAGTCGCTTTCGTGAGCACCAACAGCATCACACAGGGCGAGCAGGTCGGGATGCTCTGGGGGACGATGCTGGAAAAACACGGCATCACCATCCATTTCGCGCACCAGACGTTCAAATGGACGAACGAGGCCCCCGGCGTGGCGGCGGTGTATTGCATCATCGTCGGTTTTGGAAAAACAAAACCCGCCCGGCGACTGCTGTTTGAATACGCCGACATCAAGGGCGAACCCATCGTGTCGGAAGTGAAAAACATCAACCCGTATTTGGTGGAGGCGGGGGATTTTTTCATTCAAAAACGCAGAAAGCCTATTTTGAAGGTGCCAGAGATTTCATTCGGCAGTATGCCGAATGATGGTGGGTACTTGTTATTTTCTGATGAAGAAAAGAAGACGTTTTTGACCCAAGAGCCGGAAGCGGCGAAATGGATAAAACCAATGTTGAGTGCGCATGAATTTTTGAACGGGAAAAAAAGATGGTGTCTCTGGTTGGTTGATATTTCAAAAAATGAATTGGCAGCACTTAATGAGGTTGGGAAAAGAGTAGAAGAGGTGAAAAGATACCGCAGCGCAAGTACACGAGAGGCGACCCGGAAACTCGCTCATACTCCTGCTCTTTTTGGGGAAAACAGGCAGCCAAAGACGAATTTTATCTTGATACCAAGACATTCTTCCGAAAATCGAAAGTATATTCCAATGGGATTTTTTAGTCCTGATTTCATCGCAAGTGACAGTTGTTTGTCCATTGCTAATGCTTCAATTTTCGATTTTGGAATTCTCACTTCGGAAATGCACATGGCTTGGGTAAAATATGTGTGTGGTCGTATAAAAAGCGATTATCGTTATTCCAACGAAATCGTTTACAACAACTTCCCCTTCCCCACCGCTACCACGCCCGACCAAAAAGCCGCCGTGGAAGCCGCCGCGCAAGCCGTGCTGGATGTGCGGGCGCACTGGCTCAACCCCACCCCCGACCCCTCTCCCGATACTTCGGGAAGGGGAGACGCTGCCCCGCGCAATCTCGCCCAACTCTACGACCCCGACAAAATGCCCGCCGACCTGCTGGCCGCGCATCAGGCGCTCGACCGGGCGGTGGATGCGTGCTATGGGGTGAAAAAGCCATTTGCGAGCGAGGCGAAGCGGGTGGCGTATTTGTTTGGGTTGTATGTGGAGATGACAAAAGAAAAGAAGAATAAAGCACTTGACGCGACGTTTTGACGCGACGTTTACGAAACCTTTTGACGCGTCTTTTACGAAACCTTCAAGGTTTTGCAAACGTGATTCGGAACGTGATTCCTCCCCCCTCACACCGCCGTCCATCCACCATCCACCACCACATTCGCGCCCGTCATGTAGGCCGAGGCATCGGAGGCGAGAAACACCAAAGCGCCCTTGTAATCAGTGGGTTGCGCCATGCGACCGAGGGCGGTGCGGCGGCTGTAATTGTCCACAAACCACTCGTCCTGACCATTGACCACGCCGCCGGGCGAGAGCGAATTGACACGCACGCCGTTTTTGCCCCAATAGGCGGCGAGGTAGCGGGTGAAGTTGAGCACCGCGCCTTTGGTGGCGGGGTAGGCGGGCGATTTGTAAAACACCTGCTCGCCGTCGGGTTTTTGGTACAAAGACTGGTCAGGCCCGACCATGCCGTAAGTGGAAGCGATGTTGATGATGCTGCCCGCGCCGCGCTCAGCCATGGGAGTGCCGAAAATCTGGGCGGCGAGAAAAACGCCCGTGACGTTCACCTCCAGCGATTTGCGCCACATTTCGAGCGGATAATGTTCAAATTTTGACTGTTCGGCGGCCAACGCGGGGTTTTCAAACATATCGTTCACGGCGGCATTGTTCACCAAAATATGTATGCGGCTGTATTTCTCCAAAATCGAATTCCGCGCCGCGACGAGCGAGGTAGGGTCGGTCACATCCACCCGCAGCGAAAGATGGTCGCGGTCGGGCAAGGTGCTTTCCACCACACGGCAGGTGTCCAAATCCAAATCGGCGACGACGACACACGCGCCCGCCTCAGCCAGCGCAAGGCAATGTTGGCGGCCCAACAGGCCAGTGGCACCAGTGACGATGGCGGTTTTGCCGTAGAGAGAAAATAGTGCGGGAGCAGTCATGTTGCAGCATTTTTCAATCGGCAAAAATCCTGCGCGTGAGGTCGTTAAAACAATGGGAATGAAAAACTTAGCGAAAACTTATTGTATGCGACGTTTGTGCGTGACGTTTACGAAACCTTGAAGGTTTCGTAAACGTAGGGAAACGCTAGTGGAACTTTTCACTTCAAACTGCCCGTTAGTGGCCGAAATTTGAAAGTCATGGAAAATCAAACCCCACTTGCGCAGCACGACGCGCTCGAACAAAAACTGGCTCGGTTGGAAATCATCTACGCCGTCATGCAACCTTCCTTGCGCAGTCGTTGGATTCGATTTGCGATTCGGGAAACACTCACCGTGGCCCTCTACGTCATTTTCTGGAAATACGCTTGGGTACGTTGGTCGCTCTACCTCGTTGTGCCGTTGGTTTTGGTCAACCTTCTGATTTTGTCGGCACTCACATGGGGGTTGCCGCGTAGAATCAAGCAGCTGAACCAACAGCTCAAGCAGCTCGATTAAGTCGCTTGCCCTCGAAGCAAACGTTAGGACTCCACCCGCGCCCGCACCAGCGCCAGCGCCTTTTCCAACTGCTCCTCCTCCGAGAGCAAGGTATTGTCAATCACGATGGCATCGGCTGCTTGCCGAAGGGGGCTGTCAGCGCGGCTGGAGTCAATCCGGTCGCGTTCGAGCAGGTTTTTTTGAATTTCATTCCAGTCCGCATCAATGCCTTTGGCGGCCAATTCAAGGTGGCGGCGGCTGGTGCGTACATCCAAGTCGGCGACGAGGAAAATTTTAATTTCGGCATCGGGGAACACGACTGTTCCGATGTCGCGCCCGTCGGCCACGATGCCGCGCCGCTTGCCCATCGCCTGCTGCTGCGCCACCATCGCCCTGCGAACCGCGCTAATGGCCGATACCGGGCTGACGTGCTCGCTCACGCGCATCTCGCGGATATCGCGTTCTACGTCGCGGCCATTCAGAAAGGTACGGTTCTGACCGTCAATGCGTTCAAAATGAATCTCGATGTGGCGCAGGGCCTCCTCCACGGCATCGGGAGCGTGGTAGTCAATCTGGTGAGCGAGAAAATAGAGAGTCACGGCGCGATACATGGCTCCGCTGTCCAAATAGGCGTAGTGGAGCGCCTTGGCGAGTCCTTTGGCCAAGGTACTTTTGCCACAAGCAGAGTGGCCGTCAATGGCGATGATGATTCGTTTCATAATGATGCCGCAAAAGTGAGACAATTTGGGAATGTGCTGATGTGCCATACTCAACGAAAAGTGATTTTCGAAGAAATGCCCGTTTAAATCCTTGAAAATCATTATTATCAATCAAGGAAACCTCGCAAATTATTTGCATCTGGGTATAATTTGGGAACCTTGATATGTGGGGGGCAATTTGCGCCGATGCACCACCTTTGCGCATCAATTTTTTCATGCTGCAAGATTTTGTTTGGTCATGCTTGTTCTGGCTCTATGTGGCCGCCACACTGACACAGTTGTTGGTGTGGTGGCGTGTTTTCGGCAAGTTGGCCTTCGCCCCCCTCCACCTTCCACCTTCTGCCTTCTACCCTCCACCATCCACCATCCACCATCCACCATCCACCATCCACCATCCACCTTCTACCCTCTACCCTCTACCCTCCACCATCCACCCTCTACCCTCTACCCTCTACCCTCCACCCTCTACCCTCCACCATCCACCCTCTACCCTCCACCCTCTACCCTCTACCCTCTACCCTCCACCTTCTACCCTCCACCCTCTACCCTCTACCCCCTACCCTCCACCATCCACCCTCCACCCCCCACCCGTCTCCATCATCCTCTGCGCCCGCAACGAAGCTGATAACCTGCGCCGCTATTTGCCAAAAATTTTGGCCCAACAATATCCGGGCGAATGGGAGGTCATCGTCGTGGACGACGCTTCGGAGGATGAAACGCCCGCTGTTTTGCAGTTTTTTTTGGAAAAAAATGCCCTTTTGCGCGTGGTTCGCCTTTCTGAAAAAAGACATGCTGGGAAAAAACACGCCCTTGCGCAGGGCATTGCGGCGGCCAAACACAACCATCTGCTGCTGACCGACGCAGACTGCGAGCCAGTGTCTCCGCATTGGCTGGCGCAAATGGCGAGGGTGCTGGGCGAAAGGCCGGAGACAGAAATTGTATTGGGATACGGGCCGATGAAAAGAATTGAGAGCGGCTGGCTGAACACTTGGTCGCGCTTCGAGACCGCGCACACGGCCATGCAATACCTATCGTTCGCGCTGGCTGGCATGCCCTACATGGGTGTAGGCCGCAATCTGGCGTTCAAACGAGCGGCATACGAACGGGTGGGTGGTTTTGAGGCGCATTGGGATGTGCCTTCCGGCGACGACGATTTGCTGGTGAACGCGGCAGCCACCCCCCGCAACACCGCGATTTGTCTGCACCCTGATGCCTTCGTGTTTTCGGAAAGCAAAAAAACATGGCGCGAGTGGGTGTGGCAAAAACAACGGCACTTGGGTGCCGGCAAGCGGTATCGGTGGCGCCATCAAGCCGTGCTGGCGAGTATCAGTTTGTCTCACGTTTTGCACTATTTGATGTTTGTGGCGTTGTTGGCGGCGGGGTTTGGCATGGTAAGTGTCGTGTTTTTGTTTTGCCTGCGCAGTGCTTCTTTGCTGTTTCTGTATTGGAAAATCTTGCCCAAACTGCGCGAATCCTCTTTGCTTTCCCTGATTCCGATTTGCGATGCGCTGTTGGCAGCGTACTATGGAGCATTTGTACCTTTTTTTTTAATCAAGCCACAGAGCAGCCGCTCGACGTGGAAACAATGACGCTGCCGAAGCCAACCCTTTCCGCCCTGACCACCACTTTGGCCGGGCATTGAAGAGGCGGGTGTGGTCAGAGGGGGGGAGGCAGTGCATTTATTTCTCCATGTATGGTGTCCAGAAGCACACTTCTGGACATTTTCAAATTTGCCACGAAATCACAAAGACGCAAAGCAAAATACGCATTGATTTGCCGCATTTTGTGCCTTTGCCGCACAAAAATAACGTCCAGTAATGTGGTAAGCGACGTATTGTTGAGCTTCACTGTCGAAGACCCATGCGATGGCTCCTCCTCCTTCTTGCAGCCATGCAGCGCAAGAAATGAGAGCAGAAATGCACCTAGAACAGCGATGCGATTTTTCATAAGAGATGTGCGATTGAAGATACGTTGTTGAAAACTTGACGACGCGAAGCGCAAGGCAAATCATCGCACGGCGCTCACCGCAACACCGTCACCTCCCCCGACTTGCGCTCCAGCGTCCCGTCGGCCAGCCGAATTTCGGCCCGCCACACGTACACCCCCGGCTGGGCTTTTTTGCCCCGCCAAGTGCCGTCCCACCCGCGCTGCTCGTCGTTGAGCGGCAGCCCCCTGCCCTCGAACATCAAGCCGCCCCAGCGGTCGAAGACTTGGAGCAGCTCGATTTGCGCAAAATTTTCAGCGTTGCCGAACAGCGTGAAAAAATCGTTCCAGCCGTCTTCGTTGGGCGAAAAAACGTTGGGCGCGTACACCTCGGGCGCGGCGGCCTGCACGCGCAGCATCACCGAGTCGGAGGCCGCGCAGCCGTTGGCGCTTTCCAGAAAAAGCGTGTAGGTCGTCGTCTGCGAGGGCATCGCCACGGGGTTGGCGCAATCGGCGCACGAAAGCCCTTGGGGCGGCGACCATGCGTAACTGAACTGCCCCGACTGGTTGATGCTCACGGGGATGGCGTACGACTCGCCCTCCCGGAGCAACTGCCCGGCGCCCAAATCCACCGCCAGCGCGGGCGGGTCTTGAAGATCGAAGGAAAAAACGGCCTCACAGCCCGCGTCGTCTTTCACCGACACTTGCCACTCACCCGCGGCAAGGTTTTGGAAAAAGGCGGAACCCGACGGGGCGCCGTTGTTCAGTCGAAAAGCAAGGGGCGGCGCACCGCCGGAAACATCGGCCAACTCGATGAACCCGCTCGCCTGCCCGTGACAAAGCGGCGGGGCCGTGTCCCAGACGGCCGCCACGGGCGGCACCTCGGCCACGAGCACCGTGTCGGCCCCACGGCAGCCGTTGGCATCTGTCACCGTCACCGAATGGGTGCCTGCCCCCGCGACGACGCCCGTCGCGCTCTCGCCCCCCGACCACGACCACGCCACGAAATCGCCCGCCGCAGAGAGCGTCGCCGCAGCGCCCGCGCACACCTGCGTCGCGCCCGTTATCTCGGGCTTCGGCAAGGCCAGCCAGCCGAGCGTCAACGTCACGGCGGTGTCGCAGCCGCCGCCCACGGATGCGGGCAGCGTGTCGAGGTAAACCCCCGGCGCGACGAGTGTCCTCCCGTTGAAAACCAGCGAATCGCCCGCGCAAACGCTCCGGGCGAGCGCGACCGTAGCCAAGGGCGTCACCGAAAGGTTCAGCGTCACGGCGGTCAGGCAGCCGTCGTGGGGCAATGTGTCCTGAAAAACGCCCGGCTGTGCGGGGAAGGTTTGACCCAGCCACGAGAGCGTCTGGCCGGCGCACACTGAGGTGTCGAGCGCCAAACTTGGATAAAAAAAGGAAAGGTTCAGGCAGTCCAGCGAGTCGCAGCCGTTCGCGGCGGCATAGGTGGCGCACACGCTCGTGTCGGCGCTGAACGCCTGATTGTTCCATGCGTACGTTTTTCCGAAACAAGCCGTGGCGAAGAGTTGCGACACGCTCGGCTGCCTCGCCTCCACCAGCACGCTGTCGCGCCAGCGGCAGCCGTTGGCATCGGCGATTTCAGCCCAATAAAGCCCCGGCTAGCTCACGGCGTGACTCGCCCCCATGGTGCCGTCCTGCCAAAGGGCGACGGCGGGGGCGGCAAGGGCGAGCGTATCGCCCGCGCAAAAAGACGCATCGCCGCCCAGCGAGAAGGCGGGCAAGGGCAGCACGCTCACGCTCACCGTGGCAGTGTCCGCAGGGCACACGCTGTTGCTGACGAGGTACATGTATGTGCCGCTCGCGTCATTTTTTGGAGAAAAAACGCTGTTGCCCGATGCTGTCGAAGGCGACCAGGCGCCGCCGGGGGAAGCGCCCGCCTCGAGCAGCGCGGCCAAGTCGAAAGGTGGCGCGTCGGCGCACAGCGCCAGCGCCGTGTCGCGCCCGGCGCTGAGCGGCTGCGGCACGGGAATGAAGGCGCGGGCAGTGTCGCGCAAGCCGTTGGCGGCAAAGGCCACCACCTCCAACGTGCGCTGGCCGGGGGTGAAGGGCGCGGCATCGTTGTGCCAGCGCAGCGAGCGCAGCACGGCCTGAAAATCGGCGTTCGCCGCGGGAAGGGCGGTGCCGGCGGCCACGCTCAGCGTGAGCCAGATAGTGCCTTGCCCAGCCACGCCGACCGAGCCGGAGGCTTGGGCCGTGAGGTATTCGAGCGGCGCGTCGGGCGCGGGCGGCAGCAGGCGCGCGTGCAGCGAGTCCACGCGGTAGCCGGAGTGGAAGGTGGCATCGGTGTCGGCGGCGGCCACGAGGGCGGTGCCGGGGCAGAGGGGCGGGGCGAGGTAGTCGCTGCCGGGCGTCCCGCTGGAATTGTCCGCGTCGAGGTCGAGGCGGACGGAGCAGTCGGAGGCGAGGAACTCGGTGGGGGAGGCGGCACCGAAAATAACCCCTCGTGTCTCGCAAACAAAAGTCGTGGTCTGCGCCACGGGGTCTATGGCGTAGATTTCGTTGATGGTGTCGGTGATGCCAAGGATTTGCTCGTTTGTCACGGTGATGTAAGTGATGGCCGAATCGCAGCTCCTTGCGTCGGTCACGACACCCCAAGCAACACGGGGGGTGGGAAACTAGTACTGAAAAACAAGCTGCGAGGCAGTGGGGGTGGCCGTGTCTATCTCGAGCAAATGGTTGGACGATGTGGTGCCGTACAACTTGCCGTCGCGAAACGTCAGGTCGCCCGCTAAGGAGTGCCCCAGAAAGCCAAGCGTGTCTATGGCGCCCGTTTTCGTGTCGTAGGTGAACAGGTTCCACACGCTCCCGCCGTACAGCACCCCGTTGGCATCGCAGGTGAGCGAGTTGGAGCCAGGCATTGGTTTATCGGTAAGGATATGTATCGAGGAATCCTGTAGGTTCAACACCCCGACTCTTGTTTTTCCATCCATCCCCGAGCCGGACACATAAAAATTGCCGTCGGGACAAATCGCAATGTCCATTGCGAAGGTTAATGAATCATTGGGTTTTATTGGAAAGATGGTGGAATCCTTGCAGGTGCTCACGTCTATAACCCCGAAATCAAATTTGGTATTTGGCAGGGATAGGTCATAGGGGTTAGTTGACCTGACATAATATATCAACTGGGCGGAAAGGTTGATGCTCCAAAGCAACAACAGCGAGAGTATTGGCAGCCGAAGTGTCATGGGATGAGCGGTTGTGTTGATTAGAAAATAAGGTATGCCGACAACGGGTAAAAGGCTCGTTGTCGGCATACCGCGAAGACATTGTCAAAGTTTTACGAAGCGAAGCGAGCGCTGACCCGCGGAAGTTTGCACGAGGATGCCGTATATGCCGGGGGCTTGAGGCAGGTCGTTCAGGCATACCGCCTCGACACCATCCACCGAAATGTCCACGCTGAGCAGATGGACAGAGGAATAAAATAGATTTTCCCAATTAATCGTGCAGCGCGTGGTGGCTGTGGCAGGGTCGTTGACAAAGCCCGAAATCGTAAAGACCCCGGCTTGTTGCGCATTAACGGCGGCACATCGCAAAAGCATTAGCATGGCAATTGCAAGTGTGTGTGTGTGACAACCATTGTGCCACATCTCGGAGAGAAAGAACTGATTTCATGTGCGTGATGAGCGTTTTTGAAATGAAGAAGGAGGGTTGATGACGCGCCTCCCAAGACTGGTACCAAATCTCGAAAGGCTGTGCAAACATACAAAACGTGCCAAAGAACCGATGGGGCAGCATGTTAAATTTCGGGACTTATCTTGTCGGGTGTTGAATCTGACGGTAAGCGCCTCCCCGTTCAGCCACTCTTTTTCCCGGTTCAGTTTTTTTGACAAATGGCCTTGAGCAGCGATTTCCATATTTGCGGCGCTCACACGGGTAATTTATTTCCCTGCCAAATCTTAATCAAGTCACACTAAAACTACTTTTTAGGCTGCGGCTGCTCCGGTATGTTCGGAGCAGCCGCTATTTTTATATGCCTCGATGCAGCATGGTTTTTTTAGTGTTTTTGCAATGAGGGCGTTTTCACCCCACTTCTGGACATTTTCAAATTTGCCACAAAGTCGCAAAGACGCAAAGCAAAATACGCATTGATTTGCCGCATTATAGTCAACGCAAAGTGGTTTTGAACGAATAACCCAATCTTTTCTAATCTTTCTGTTCAAAACCACTTTGCGCCGACTATACCTGTGCCTTTGTGTCTTTGTAGCACAAAAATAATGTCCAGCAGTGGGGTGAAAACGCCTCAGAGAGGCGAAAATGTTGGTAGGATTTATTTGATGAGACAGTTCAAGTCCCAGCGGGACGAAATGTGGGGCGCCCTCGAAAATATTCCGCCCCGCTGAAGCAGCATCAACTATTGCTTCGCATATTTTTCAAAAAAAAACGCCGACGCACCCAACCCCCGTCCCCACCTTTGCGTGAATGGGGTATCTCTGACTTGCCCCCGGCCAAGAACCTTCCGAATGCATGAACATTGACCCGCAATTGCTCTCCGCCGCGCACCGAGGCGACCGCAAGGCACAATATGCCCTCTACCGTGTGTGTTTCCCGGTGCTGATGGCTGTTTGCATGCGTTATCGGCGCGACGAGCAAGCGGCGGCGGCGGCGCTCAATAGCGGGTTTCTGAAAATCGTTCAAAACCTCGCTCGCTATCGCCGCGAGGACGTGCCCTTCGAGGCATGGATTCGGCGCATCATGATAAACACGGTGATTGACGAGTTCAGGCGCGAGAAAAAATGGCGCGAGCTGACCGTCTTCACGGATGCGGTGGAACGCGACTGCGACGAAGCCATTGACTGGAACGAGGCCGAGCAGCGCCTTTCGATACAATACCTCGAAACCTTGTTGCATCGCCTTCCTCCGGTGACACAGCAGGTGTTCAACCTGTTCGCGCTCGACGGGTTCAGCCACCGCGAAATCGGCGAAATGCTCGACATCAGCGAAGGGACTTCCAAATGGCACGTCAATCATGCCCGACAAAAACTGCAAGCTTGGATAAAAACCGAACTTAACCCCGCCATCTGACGCACCAACGACTATGGAAAATCTGGACGACTTCATGCGGCAAAAATTCAACGGCGACTCCGACCCTTCGGAACCGCGCTTCGAATTCCGTGAGGAATATTGGGAGCAGGCACAGGCATTGCTCGAAGCCGATGAAAAACGACGGCGGCGGCGATTCTTCTGGTGGCTTTTCGCGGGATTGCTGACCGTGTTGGTAGGCTGGTGCGTGGCCACTCGCCCCGGCAAAGAAGCGGGCCTTGCCGAAATCAAAGACGACATTCAGACACAGCGCGAGGGTTTGGTTTTGAGCGAAAAAATGCCCGTCGCGGACTCGTCGTGGCAAGAAAAGAAGGGGATAAAAAATGAGGCGCCAGAAAACCAAAGCCTCGACTCGCAAACGGCGGAACAAGCGAAAAGCCTGCGCGAAAAAGGAGCCATCAGCGGTGACGCAGCATTGGGCAAACACTCGAACAAGGCTGTGGCGGAAGGCGATTCAAAACCACCTGTCGCCCCTCAACGCGACAACCGCGCCCAGCAACGGCCAGAGGCATCCCAAACAACTAACGGCGAGCAAGTGTTGCTCATCGCCCCGCCTGCCCAAGCAGAGGATTCGGCTGTTGGCACACCTCCTGTTGAGTTCGAGTATGCGCCCTCGCGCATGGCACATCTGGCGTTGCTCCCCACGCTGCTGTTGCTGCTCGAACCGCCGACGCGCCAGCAGCCCACGAAACCCGTCTCGCTCGACTCGTTATCCATTGACCCACATCGGGTTAGGCGATGGCAGTTTGGTCTAGTTGGTGCCGCCACTCGACATGATGCCTCGCCCGATGGGAAACGGTGGGGCGTCACGGGCGGGGCTTTCGCAAGATTTGCCTTCCGCCCCCAATGGCAGCTCGGCGTGGGAGTGCAATACCGCCTATTGCAGGGCGATTGGGCTGCATCGGGAGATCCGCTCTCCAGCAGCCAAGTGCGCTACGGGTTTGGCTACCGGCAGATTAAGTGGCAGTTGGGCCAGACTGGCTCGCATTTCATCGAACTGCCCTTATCCGTGAGCCGACAGTTGGGTGCTTTTTGCGTGGAAGGTGGCGTTTCGACGGGTGTGCTGCTCGGCGTGCGGGCCGTGCTGCTCGAACGGCGCTCCGAATCCCTGCAGTTGGAGGAAAAGATGGAAAGTCGGCGCGTTTGGGCCGACACCGCCCCTTATCGCTCGGCTTACTGGGCGCCTTTCCTCGGCGCGGAATGGCGGTTCGCCAATCGGCTGAGTTTGGGGGTGCGCGGTCATTACCGGCCCGGCAGTCTTGTTAAAAAGACTTCGGATGCCAATCAAACCAATGGTCTTTTCTGGCTCGACGTGGGAGTGCGCTGGAGGGTTTATTGAGCGTTGAGAGTTGATTGGTGTGTGCCCCAAAAAACCGCGATTCAAAAATCTGAATCTACTGACTTGCTATGAAAAACGCATCATATCTACTGGCTGCGACGATATTCCTCCTCTGGGGTTTGCTCGGGACGGCCTGTCAAAAAACCGGGTTGCCGCCGGATTCCACCGAAGCTCCGGTTTTCATGGTGACACCCGACGACATTTCCCAATTCAAGCCGCTCACGGCGGGCGTGGATTCGGTGTATTTGTTCACCCGCTTCACGACGACGGGGCAAGAGGTCGTCTGCAAGGGTTCGTTTGCCAAGGAAAATTGCCCCGCTGCCGATTGTCCAGAAAGTTTGACGTTTGAGTTCAAAGGCACCACCATTGAGTTGAGCGAGCCGAGCTTGTTTTTCAACTTGGGTCAATACGCTTATTTGGGCAATGATTCCACGAACAGCGATTCGGTGGTCTATCGCACTGTTTTTTATGCCGATACGCTGGGGGGGGCCGCCAGTTTCTCTTGGACAATTGACGACCAACTCACCGGGACTGGCTCTTCCTTTGAGTTGGTATTTCTCGACGACACGCCTAAGAGAGTCGAGCTGGAGGCTGTCTCTCCGACGGGTTTGCGCAGCAAGGTGCGCCGATTGGTTTCGTTGGCCGCTCCCGGAAGCAGCACTTTCCCCCAAATCAATATACAAGTGCAAGAACTGGATACCATCAGCTACCAATTGACAGCGGCGGTAGGAGGGTCTCAATACGATACGTTGGTTTGGGGTGACGGAAGCGACGAGGTCAGCAGGGTTGTCTTTTTCCTCGATAGCACATACAGTGTGTTCGTGGCGCAAGGCTCCAACGTTGCCTCGGCCATGCTATTTGGGCTTTCCGCATCCGTGTTGCCGGCCCGTTCCACTGATTTTACCTACACCGTTGAAAAAATCACATACCCTGCGCCAAAGGGCAAGGTCGCCATTCAGTGGGTGGATAAAAACGGCATGATATGGCGCACTGATGGAGGCAATCAGGATGGGACAGCCGTTTTTGAGGTGAGCGAATCGGCCCCCTACGACAACAACGAATTGGGGCAAAAGACCCGAAGCCTGCGGGTAAGTTTCCGATGCGACTTGTTCAACGCAACGGGCGAACGACGGCCTTTTGCGGGAGAGGGGAACATCGCGGTGGCTTATCCTTGATGCGCCAGCCGGATGCCTTGTGCGTCGTCGAATTCCCAGCGGCCCACCAAGGTTTTTTCATACACGTTTTTGGCCATAAACTCCAAAAACAACTCGCGGGAGATGCCTCTCGCCCCTAGGCTTTGCAAATGGTTGGTCTGCTGTTGGCAATCAATGAGCCAAAACCCGGCGCTTTCGAGCGCCCGCACGAGGGTGATGAAACCCGCCTTGGAAGCGTTGGGCACGAGGGTGAACATGCTTTCGCCGTAAAAGACCTTGCCCAGCGCCAAGCCATAAAGCCCAGCCACAAGCGCAGTCCCTTCCCACACCTCGACGGAATGTGCCACTCCTTGCTGGTGCAACTGACCGTATTGTTCCACAAACGTCTGCGTAATCCACGAGCCTTCGTGCTGTCCCCGCCGGGGGGTCGCTGCGCAAGCTTGCATCACCTGTTCGAAGGCCGTGTCGAGGGTGTAGCGAAACCTGTTGGCATTGAATATGGAACGCATGCTTTTATGCACCCTCAACTCTCTGGGAAACAACACCCAACGCGGGTCGGGCGAGTACCAGTAAAAATATCCATCCTCCTCGAACCATGGGAAAATACCATTGCGGTAAGCCAGCACGAGCCGTTGGACGCTCAAATCTCGACCGATGGCCAGCAAGCCGCCCCCCTCAGCGAGTGAGGGATGGGGGAAAGAAAGTTCGGTGTCGTTGAGCCAAAATACGGGCAAGGGCGCGAGAAGAGTGAGAGGGTGAAAAGGCGAGGCATCAATCCTCGCTGATGACTTCGGCAGAAAGGCCGCGTTCGAGCAGGGCTTCGCAGAGTGGAATCAGCTCCTCCTTGCCGCCCGATTTCACGGTGGCCTTTCCCTTGAAATGAATAATAAGAGAAAGTTGCTCCGCCTGCTCGTGGGTGTGTTTCAGAATCGCCATGAAAGATTCGATGACCCACTCGAAGGTGTTGAAATCGTCGTTATAGACCACAATATGCGCGGGCATATTGGAGCCAATGTCGTCTTCCACGAGCACATCCTCGTCTTCTTCCCAAAGGGGTTTTTCGTAATTGGAAATGTATGGACCGGGTTGCATAGTTCTGTGAATCTTTACGAGGGCATGGGCTGCTTCAACGATTGCAAGGTTTGTTTCACCGCCCCAAAGTTCGGTAGTTCGCCTGCGTTTTCGAGCACCTCCGCATAGCGCACGATGCCCGTTTGATCAATGACAAATGCCGAGCGTTTCGACACTCCTTTGAAGCCCAAACCGAACTCTTTGTAAAGGCTGTCGTATTTCTTGCTGACCGTTTTGTTGAAATCGGAAAGCAGCTGGAAATTGAACCCCTCTTCATGTTTCCATTTGGCGAGGGTGTATAGGCTATCCACCGACACAGCCAGAATCCGCGCATCGAGACTTTCGTACTCGGCCAAACTGTCGCGCATATAGCACAATTCCTTGGTGCAAACGCCCGTGAAAGCAAAAGGAAAAAACAACAGCACGACATGTTTGCCGCGCAGTTCGGAGAGCCTCACGAGCGATTTGTCGCTGGCGCGAAGGGCAAAGTCGGGAGCTTTGTCGCCGGGTTTCAACATGAGAAGATGCGATTGGACAAGCAATGCGGTAATCTGTGTGGCAAAAGTAGGCAACTTCGGAGAAGAACAAGGAGCCTTGTTCGCAGGTTGCTGACAGGTTTGGTCAGAAATTTTTTTTTACAGGCCTTACAAGATTTGCAGGATTGGTTTTGTTGCGCTTAAAAACCTGTCAATCCTGTCAAAAAGAAACCCGCCAGCTTGAGAGGGACTCCCCTCAGGGCAATCGCAAATCCAAAATCGCAAATCTAAAATCGTAAAATCCCCACCCCCCTTTCCCAATTTTAACATCCGTTTCCCCGCTTTTTTCCACAAACAGGTGTTAATTTGCGTTGTAAAACGAACATTGGTTATGCGGAATTTTTGCTTGAAATGGCTGATAGGCAGCGCGTTGGTGCTCCCGGCGCTGTCGTTCGACAACCCCGGCATCGCCCCCCCACCCGATCCTGAGGTAGCAATGGCCGCTTACCCGAAGGATTATTTTATGGCTCCCGTGGCCACCACGCCAATGCGCCTGACCGGTACCTTTGGCGAGTTGCGCTCCGACCATTTTCACTCTGGCATTGACATCAACGGGACGCTCGGCCAGTCAGTGTTTGCTGCCGCCGATGGTTATGTGCAGCGGGTGCGGGTGCAGGCCAGCGGCTATGGCAACGTGATTTACATCAAACATCCCAACGGCTATTCGACCGTGTATGCGCACCTCGACCGTTTTGCTTCCGACATCCAACAATTCGTGAAGGAAACGCAGTACAAACGCGAGCGGTTTGAGGTGGATTTATACCCCTCCGAAAATCAGTTCCGCGTGAGAAAAGGGCAAGAAATCGGCAAGTTGGGCAATTCGGGCAGTTCCACAGGTCCCCATTTGCATTTTGAAATCCGCAAATCCGGCTCCAACAAGGCGCTGAACCCCCTCCTGTTCAGCATGCCCATCAATGACAAAACCCCGCCCGAAATCCGCGACATGAAGGTGTATTTCCTCAACGACAAACGCGAGGTGATGACCAGCAAGCCACTGCCCCTCATGCGTCGAAAAGACGGCACCGTGGGCGTGGAAGGCGACACGGTCAGTTTTGGCGCATGGCGCATCGGCTTTGGGGTGAAGGCCTACGACCGCCAGACCGGGCAACGCAACGACAACGGCATCTACACCCTGACGCTCCACGCCGACGGGCTGCAAGTATATCAGTGGCGCATGGACGAACTCGACTTCGACGAGACGCGCTACATGAATGCACACATTGATTACAGCGCCCGAAAACGCTACGGCGCGTGGTTTCACAGGTGCTTCATCCTGCCCGGCGACCGCCTCTCCAACTACACACGCACCGAGACCTTCGGGGCAGTGGCACTCTCGAAAGACAAACCCGTCAGAATCAACCTGCGCATCACGGATGCCAGCGGCAATGCCTCCACCCTTATGTTTTGGGTAAAACGCGACGAAAACATGGAAACCATCGTCGGCCAACCCTATCAATTTGAATTGCCGTGGGATGCCGACAGCCGCATTGACCTCGAGGACTTTTTCATGGCGCTGCCCAAAGGCTCGCTGTACGAAAAATTACAGTTCCAATACAAAACCTCCACCGACGGCAGCAAGGGCATACACTCTTCGGTACATCACCTGCACGACAATCAAACCCCTGTGCATCGGTATTTTGAGCTTGGCTTAAGGCCGTACAACCTGCCGCCCGAATTGCGCAACAAAGCTGTCGTCGCGCTCTGTGGCGAAGGCCGCCCGGCCAGTTGCGGCGGTGCTTGGCGTGGCGAATACCTGACAACGAAAGTGCGGCAGTTCGGCGACTATTGCGTGATGGTGGACGACGAGCCGCCCACCATCACGCCCGTCGTGTTCGACGGTGATATGCGTCGCAAAAACAGTATGTCGTTCCGCATACGCGACAACTTCGCCATTGGCAGCAACGCCGACCACCTCAGCTATCGCGGCACCGTGGATGGCAAGTGGGTGCTTTTCGAGTACGACCGCAAGCGCGACCGACTCACCCACACATTCGACGGGCGCATCGGCACGGGGGAGCATCTGCTGCGCTTGGCAGTAAAAGATGACAGAGGCAACGAGGCTGTGCTCGAACGAAAGTTCCTGCGATGAGAACACGGTGTAGCGCGGCACTGAAAATGCGAACTTAAGAGTTGAATCCTCTTGGCCTCTGATGTTCAAGCACTTATTCAGGCTGTCTCACAAGTGATAGTTGTTGACAGGATTGACAAGATTTGCAGGATTAGCGCCTTGTATTCTTAGAAAAAACGTAAAAACGTAGCGTGTCAACCCCTCCCCGACCCTTCCCGGCTGGCGGGGAGGGGTTGACACGCTACGTTTTTACAAAAAAAGGGTAAAAAAAAGCGGCCCGGCGAAACCCTTTTCGCCAGACCGCCAACATTTTAAGCGGGATAAAATCACAGGATTATAATTGCTCGGATATGTGTGTTGATTGGATGATGCCCTTCTCAAGGCATTATTAGAGTTGTTGCGGTGGAGGCCTTTGGCGAGGGAAAAGCCCTTTTTCCGACTGGCTTCGTTAAATTTGTCGCCGAATATGCCCGATTTCGACTGCAAAATTTGCCTCGCCAGTCGAAAAAATGACAATCCCCTTCACTCAAAGCCCTCCACCACAACAACTTTATTGGTTGGCACGCTCGAAAGTGATTTCCACCTTGTCTGTGTTTTGGATGGTTTCCACCGTCAGTTTGTTGCCCGTGAATTCGAGCACTTCGTAGAATTCGGTTTTACCGGTGTCGTTGTAAGTCAGCTCAATTTCCTTGCCATCGTCGGCAGACCAAGCGCCACGCGGGTAAGAAGTTTCATTTTTTCCGGTGACGATGTTGACGGTTTTGAGCGTGGCGCGGAAATCCTTGTCGGAACGCAAGTTGAGGTCGAGCGAAAAGTAGTTGGTGACGTCGTTGCCGTTGAGCTTGACACTCATGGAAGTCCATTCGCCCGTGACTTTTTCCTCGAATGATTTTTCCTTTTTGCAAGCAACGAAAGAGAGTGCGGTGATGAAGAGAACCGAAAGGTTGAAAAATGACTTTTTCATGGAATAACTGATTGAAAGATGATGAGAACGGATTTTTTAAATGTTGCTGGTTCGTCAGCGATTACGGCGCTATAAATGCCCCTCGCCCATTTTTTATTGCCGCCTCCAAATGGGGTTTAACTTTACCATAAAATTTGTAAGATTGACACATTTCGCGGCAATAGGCTTTGTATTTAACGATAAGATGTAACTTCGCCGACGAAATTCGTCTGAAACCAGCACATTTTTTGTCGTTCTATAATCCGCGCCCGGTCTTTGGTGAAAACCGTCACGCCCAATCATTTCACCTTTTTTTAACGACCATGATGTTGAAGAAGATTTCTACGCTTGCCCTTGTTTTTTCCCTTTTCTCCGTTGCTGCCAAAGCCCAAAACTTGAAAGTGAATCTCGGCGTGAACGTCGGGATGTCGCAGATTTTCCACGAAACACGCTTTGAGACAACGCCGCTCTATGACTTGTATCAATTCACGGCCATTTCTCACCGCCCGAATCAGTACTCATGGGAGAAATTCCAGAAGGATTACGACATCCGCACGTCGTTCGTGCAGCCTCGCTTTGGCATCTCGGCGCATTTTACCTACAAGGATTGGCCGCTGTTGGCATCCATCGAAGCCATGAGCTCGCCGTCGTCGTATCAGAAAATGGCCTATGGTTTCGTTGTTGGGGTCGGCAAAGAGTTTCTCACCTTCGACGAGGATTATTTTTTCAATTTTCTCGGCGGCTATAAATTCGTGAAAGACCTCGGCTTTGGCGCCACGACCATCGTGAACAGCATCGGCAACGGCGAGGCGCGGGAATATGCCTCTACTTTTTTCAACCCAGAAGCGCCTTTGGGCACCAACACGGGCAACCTTTTCACCATAAGGGGTGGTTTGGGCCGCGAAATCGGGGAGTCAAACATGATTCGAATTGGGGTGGAAGGATACGGCGAGTTGGATTTGACCCCGAAAACCAAACGCCAGTCGCGCATGACAAACTACGGAGCGCAATTTTTTGTGCGCTTCAAACTATAAATACATGAAAAACTACCGCATCGCAACATTGTGTTTTTTTCTTCTTGTCGCTTTTGTGGCGGCTCCTGCCTGCAAGACCAAAAGCGGGTGCGAATCTACTGAAAGCCTAAAGCCCAAATCGGGCAAAGACGGCAGTTACAAGACAAGCAAAAAAAGGGATGACGGCTTGTTCCCGAAAAAAATGGCGAAGAAGATGAAATGATGCGGGGTGGAGAAAGTGGATTGGCGCTTATTAACGAACAAAACACTTTGAACAAACGTACGGCAACTTGTGGCAAGCAACGGTGGGTTTGCGACAAGCAATGGTCGTGGAGTATGCAAACTGCCCGACATATCTGCAAATTTTCAGGCTCGAATATGGGTTTTTAGACCGCTGGTATTGGCGTGTCCCTTAGAGCGGCGTAGTTTTCGCAGACTTTTTGAAACGAAAAACTACGTTGTTCATTTCCAGACAATTTTTCCTATGAGCCGTTTACTACTCCTGTGCCTATTGGCAGGTTTTGCTGTTTGTACCAATGGGCTGCCGCTTTCCGCCAAGAATGTTTTTGACCCACCGGTTTTTGCCTCCAATCTTTCGGATACGATACCACCCACCATTGAATGCCCCCCGAGTGTCACTCTCACGCTTGGCGACCCAAGCCATTGCGACACTATGTATAGCTACACGGTGACCGCCGACGATGACCAGCCAGGATTTCTGCTTATTCAATTGAATGGCCTTGCTTCGGGTAGCGCCTTTCAGATAGGCTCGACGGTCAATAGTTTCCTCGTGACTGACCTTTCGGCCAACACCGCCACTTGTTCTTTCACGGTGACGGTGGTGCAGCCGGCCGGCGGCGGGCCTCTTTTATGCAAGGACACGGTCGTGGTCGAGTTGGGTGCCAACTGCGCGAAGGCGGTGTTGCCGGAGGAGGGTTTGGTGCCTCCGTTTGGTTGCTTGGGAAATTATCGGGTGGACATTGACAGGGTGCCTCCTTATGGCAACGGCCCGTGGGTGCCTGCCAACCTGATGTTTAGCGATGTTGGCAATTTGATTGCTTATCGGGTGGTGGATGAAAGTGTCGGCAATTCGTGCTTTGGCAGATTAAGAACCCTTGACCCTAAGCCCACTTTGTCTTGCTCGCCCGTCATCGTGCACTGCGGCATGAGCAACCTCGACCCCTATTTCCTCCGCGACAGCCTCGGTCTCGCCGCCGGGGTGCCTCAGGTGATGGACAACTGCCCTGGTGTCACATTGTCGTATGTTGACTTTTCGGAGGATTTGCCCTGCGACCCGCTCACCGATATCAGTGGTTTGGTGACGCGATTCTGGACGGCGACCGATTCGAGTGGCAACACAGCTACTTGCCAGCACACCATCGTGCGCCAACGCTCTTTCGCGGGCATCCAATTTCCAGAGGATGTGACCGTGAGCTGTAGTTTGAAAGACAGTATTTTTTCCACAGGTCTTCCTGTGCTGGTGGCCGGCAACTACGAGTTCAAGCTGTGGCCTACTTCTTTTTGCGAGTTTGAAATTCAATTTTTCGACACACTGCTGGTCTCAGATTGCAACAACGGCGCACAATATGCCCGTACATGGAAGGTCTTTGACCTGTGCGACCCTATCTCGGCGACCAATCCTTACTCGGGTGTTCAACTCATCAATTTTGTGGACAATAGCGGGCCAAAACTTACTTGCGACTCCAGTGTCATCATCAGCGCAACCACGCTCAATTGTTTGGCGGACGTGGATTTGCCGGATGTCCTCGTCAGCGATGATTGTTCGCCGGTGGTAGCTGTCACCGCGTTTTGGACCGACGGGTTCAACATAGACTCGTTGGCTGGGACGATATTCGGCAACTCTCTTGCCTTGCTCGACACGGCTTTCAACTTTCCCTCCGGCGCTACCACCAACTTGCTTTACGTCGCTACCGACAATTGTGGCAACTCGGGCACTTGCCAAATTGCGCTGACGGTGTGGGATATGTCGCCCCCAGAGGCGCTATGCGTTAGTGCAATGACGGTTGCTTTGTCTGAAAACGGCTCATTTTTGTTGGCGGCGAGCGCACTCGACTCCTTGTCAAGCGATTCTTGCAGTTTGAACCTTTCCTTCAAAGTGCGCCGCACATTGGTCAATGAGTGTCAGGACAATAGCGTGTTCGGCGATGCCGCGCTGTTCTGTTGTGCCGATATTGGCGACACGGTGGAACTCACGCTGCGAGTGTATGATGTGCCGCTTCCCAACGGACCAGTGGTGCCGATTTTTGCCGAAGGTCAATTCAGCGAGTGTGTGGTTCAAGTGGTAGTGCTCGACACGCTTCCGACTTCTTGCATCGCTCCGCCCGACGTGGTGGTGAGTTGCACCAGTTTCGACACCACCTTCGCGGCATATAGCTTGCCCATGTTGTCGTGCGGGGTTGATTCGCTTGAAGTATCGCTCGATTACACAGACTTTGATTCGCTCTGCACGAACGGGGTGATTGTGCGCACGTTTATTGTGTTTGACCAAAATGGCAACAGCGCCTCGTGCGCGCACCAGATAGAAGTAGAGGCAGTGCAAGAGTATTTCATCAAATTGCCCGACGACGTGGTGGTGACGGTTTGCAATCCGGCGGGCTTCTATGGCGAACCCACGTTTTTGAATAATGGCTGCGGACTTTTGCTTGCCACTTATGAAGACGAGGTGGTCAATGTGGTGCCCGATGCTTGTTTCAGGATTGACAGAACATGGACCATCCGAAACACCTGCAACTACGACCCCGATGGCCCCGTCACCGTCATACCGAACCCCGAACCAAACGCGACGTCCAACCATCCCAACAATTTGGCAGGCCCCATCGTGTCGGCCTCTGGAACACCCGACCCGTGGGCGCCCAGTCTCGTAGCCGTCGCACCCGGCCAGACCCCCACCGATTTTTCCGTCTTCTGGAATACCGATGCCAATGCTTACCGGTACAAGCAAACCATCAAAATCATTGACAACCAAAAACCCATCATCACAAACTGCCCCACAGAGGCGCTCACTTTTGGCGATACAACCACCAACGACCCGCTGCTTTGGAACCAATCATACTGGAAAGACCCGCTGACAAATCTCAACGATGTGCCAGAAACTGAGGTAACGCTATCCATCACGGCCAGCGATGACTGCACGGGGGCAGGCGTGAGTACCACATACTTGCTTTTTTTGGATTTGGACGGAAATGGGAGCAAGGAAACCGTTGTCAACAGCAACAACCCACCAGCACCGGGCACCATCAACTACAACAATATCAATACCCCAAACTACTCAGGCGGCACACCGGGCGTTTTTGACGGGCGCAACTTGCCGCCCAACCAAATATACCGCTGGGCGGTGCACCACGAAATATCTGGCTCGACGCGCACATCCAGCGTGCAGTGGAAGACACAGGGACAATTGCCTACCCCCGGCAGCCCGTTTGGTTCGCCGGGCGAATCGCCTCAGTTGCCCTACGGCACCCATTCGATAAGATGGGTTGTAAATGATGTGTGCGGCAACGAGACCATTTGTGAGTACGAATTCACCGTGAAAGACACGCAAGCACCCGTCGTCGAATGTGCAGACACACTGAGTTTTGAAATCACCTCTTTCGACATACCGATTATGCTGACGGCATTGACGGCGCTCAATTCCGCAGAGGACAACCACACGCCGCCACAGTTGCTCCATTTCGGCATGCGCAAGGTCGGGGCTGGCTCGGGTTTCCCTGAAGACGCAAATGGCAATCCGATAGACACCCTTTTGTTCGACTGCTCCCAATTGGGCACTCACGACCTCGAAGTATGGGCCAAAGACCGCTCCAACAACACTTCTTCCTGCACACTCACCATACACATCACCGACGCGGACAGCTCCTGCACACCTGACCTGCTGACCGTGGCAGGCAATCTCTTGGTCAGCAACACCGCTGTGACACTCAATGCCACACCCCCATCCGGCCCTCCGGTGACGCTCATGGCGACATCGGACAATCAAGGCAATTTTAAATTTGAAAATGCCATCCGCGCAGGAACCAACTACACGGTGAAGCCACTCAACGACGAGAACCACCTCAACGGCGTTTCGACTTTTGACTTGGTCCTGATTTCGCGGCATATTCTTGGTCTGGAAGAATTGGACACGCCCTACAAAATCATCGCCGCCGATGCCAACAAGAACAACGCCGTCACCACCTTCGACGTGGTGGAAATCAGAAAACTTATCCTTGGCATCTACGACAAATTTCCCGACAACACTTCTTGGCGATTTGTGAACAAGGCTTTCAATTTCCCCGACCCGAAAAACCCGTTCTTCGTGCCTTTCCCCGAAAACATCACGCGCAACGGCGTGACCGAAGACCAACTCAACGACGATTTTGAGCCAGTGAAAGTGGGCGACGTGAACAACTCCGCACTCTACAACGACGACGATTTCGCCTCGTCGGACGACCGCTACGAACACGCCCCCTTGTTCTTTGAGGTGACAAACCGCGCCGTGGAAGCCGGGGAAACATTCACCGTCCAGTTCAAAGCATCGGAACAGGTGTCGGGTTATCAATTCACGCTCAACACGCAGGGATTGGAAACCGTCAACATCCTGCCGGGCGAAGGCATGAACCTCGGCAATTTTGCACGCTTCGATGACGCAGTGACCACTTCCGTCGAGAACGGGGCTTCGGAATTCGCCATCGCCTTTCATGCGCGGCAGTCAGGCTTGCTGAGTGACATGCTCTCCATTTCCAGCCGTATCACCCGTGCGGAAGGCTACAAATTGGAGGGTCGCGTAGGGCGCTATCTCAATCCGCTTTTGCGCTTCGACGATGGCATAATTTCCAAAATCGGCTTTGAACTGTATCAAAACCAACCCAATCCTTTCCGCGACCGCACGCTCATCGGTTTCCAGTTGCCCGAAGGCTGCGACGCGACCCTGAGCATTTTCGACGAGACGGGGCGCTTGTTGCACACCCAAACAGCCACCTATTCACCCGGCTACCACGCTGTTTCCATCGAAAAGAGTAGATTGGGCAGCGGTGTGTTCTACTACAAATTGGACACGCCCACCGAGAGTGCCACTCGCAAAATGGTTGTTCTCACACCTTGATTCGCTAGGATTTGTCAGTTCACCATGCTCGCTCTCCATGATTTTGAGCAGATTGCGCTTTTAGCAATGCCCAAAACCCGGCGGAGCAAAACATAAATAAATGATAAAAACTTAGGCAGCCCCAAGCGCATAAGACTCGGTTGACAGGCTTACAGGTTTTTGACAGGATTACAAGATTTACAGGATAGATGGAGTGGCTTCGCCGCCAAAAATTCTATAAATCTTGTAATCCTGTCAGAAATTCAATGTCTGCTCTCCTGCCTAAGTTTTTACAATAAATGTCAACAGGGAAGCAAGGTGTTGTTCGAGTAGTATGAGGGCTTGGCAGTGCAAACACTCATGCTTCTCGAACAAAGCCTACATTCCAAACAAAATCAAATTTTCCTATGAACCGTATTTACCTCATCCTTTTACTGCTTTCGTTTCAAGCTGTCCTAAAAGGTCAAGACACCATCCCGCCCTTCATCTTCTGCCCGCTTACCGACACCGTTACGCTCGGCCCCGGCGGAATTTGCACCTTTCAGTATTTTTATGCGGTTGTTTCTGGCGACGACGAGCCGGGCGACACGCTCGTGCAACTGTCGGGTCTCGCGTCAGGTTCGGGTTTCCCGATTGGCAACACGGTCAACCTCTTCCAAGCCACCGATGCTGCCGGCAACACCTCCACTTGTTCCTTCACGCTCACCGTGCAGCAGTATTTCGGCGTCATCAGTTGCAAATCCAATGTGCAAGTGTCCATAGGCTCCAACTGCACATTGGATGCCGACGTTGCTTTTTTTCTGAGTGGCAACTATGGCTGCCCCGACGGATACATAGTGGAGTTGGACAAAAACCATCCGTTGGGCAATGGCCCCTGGGAGCCAGCAGTATTTGGCCCAGCAGATATCGGCAAAACTTACGCCTTTCGAGTGACGGACACGATTGCAGGCAACAACTGTCTGGGGAATGTCACGGTCTCTGATTTTCTCCCGCCCACATTGACCTGCGACAGCATCACGATCCCGTGCGTGGCGGCCAATGTCTCACCCTATTTTATGAGAGACAGTCTTGGCATCAGCAACGCTGTGCCAGCTGTGAGCGACAACTGTAGTCCCAACGATTCGTTGAACCTGTTTAATACGGACGCATCTATTCCATTGGATTGCGCCAGCGATCTGACCGGATACATTCGGCGCAGGTGGACGGCACAGGATAACTTTGGAAATTCGAGCACTTGCGAACAAATCATCAGCCTAACGCGCATACAAATGGACGACGTGCAACTGCCACCAGACGTGACGGTGGATTGTTCGGGAGCAGGCCTGTCCCCCGCAGAAACGGGCGAGCCGTATTATGAATATGCTGGCAGAAAATTCACCAACCTTTGCTCGATAGGCTACACCCATTCAGATTCCATCACGAGTAGCAGCCCCTGTGCGCGCAACATCCTGCGGCATTGGACAATCCTCAACTGGTGCACCGGCTCTACCATCGATTTTTTCCAAAATATCGAATCGGAGGACAAGGCTGGACCTCTCTTTGAGGAATGTCCGGCAAACGTGACCGTAACGGCCAACACAGTCAACTGCCAAGGCGAGGTCGTACTGCCAGAGGTGGTGGTCGCGGATGGCTGCTCGAACATCGCCTCCGTGATAGCAGTTTGGAAAATCAACAACTTGGCTGACACGCTCGAAGGCAAATTGGCTCCCATTGGCGGGAACGCCTCGGAAGTGCGTGTGTCTTTCGACACCATTTCGGGATTCCCGCTCGGTATCACCGGGGTCACCTATTGGGCTACGGACAGCTGTGGCAACAAAAGCAAGTGCGATATCGCACTGCACGTCTGGGACGGCACACCACCTACTGCGGACTGCCCCGAAAATATCACGGTCAATTTGACCGCAGACGGTACGGCAGCCATCAGTGCGCAATCGCTCAATACAGGTTCGACTGACGACTGTGGCACCCTTTATTTCAAAGTGCAGCGCAACGACCCGGACCCTCCTTGCGGCGGCGCGAACGAGTTGGACGACACCACCCTGTTGTGCTGCGCGGATATTGGAAAGACCGTAATACTCATGCTGAAAGTGTACGACGTGTTTGTTCCGGCAGGCCCAGTCTCAGCAGATTATGGCGACGGGCAATCGGCTATCTGCTTTGTGCAGGCCAGCATCGTGGACAACAACCCACCGCGTTGCGACCTGCCGCCCGATGTCACCGTGACGTGTGAAAATTTCGACCCCACGCTTGTGTCGTATGGGGATGCCGAATTTTCCTGCAATGTTGACTCCGTCGAGCTCTTGGCGGGATACGATTTGTTCGACACGATTTGCAGTCGCGGCACCATCACGCGCATCTACCGCGTTTTTGACACTAATTCTGGTCAAAACGCCCAATGCTCCCAAAGCATCGTGGTGACATACCAACAAGATTACTACATACGCTTCCCCGACGATGCCGTAGTGGAAGGTTGCAACGACTCCAGCGACTACGGCGTGCCGCTTTTTTTCGGCGTGGATTGCGAATCAATGTCCATGACCTATGAGGATGTCGAAATTCCCGACCCGCAAGGTTATTGCCGCATCATCGAGCGGCATTGGACCATCATCAATTGGTGTGACTACAATCCCAACTTACCCATTACCGACGTGCCCAATCCCGAACCTGACTCCGCAGCCAACAACCCCGACAACCTGACGGGGCCGATTATCTCTGCGCCGGGAACAGCCGCCCCTTGGGCACCTACGGTAATTAACGTCAATTTCGACGACCCCGAACCGACCGATTACAGCACCTTTTGGTCGCTAACGACCAATGGTTATAGGTACAAGCAATTTATCAAAATCATTGACAATCAGGTCCCCACCATTGATGACTGCCACCCCACCGCGCTCATGTTTGGCGACACTTCCGTCAATGACACACTGCTCTGGAATGGTGGAAATTGGTTCGACCCTCAAACCAACAGACCCGACTTGTGTGAGGGCATGGCTCCCCTGTCCCTGACGGCCACTGACCTCTGCACCGATTCGGCAGTGACCATGCGATACCTCCTGTTCCTCGATTTGGACAATGACACCGTGCACGAGACCGTGATAAACAGCGAAGACCCGCCCGCGCCCGGCACGGTCAACTTCGGCAACGCCGCCAATCCAAACTATTCCGGCGGCGAATCACGTGAGTTCGACAACCGCCCCGTGGATGCTGCGGAGAAATACCGTTTTGCTTTGCAAACAACCGTGTCGGGCAAGAAAAAAACAGGACACGTCGTCTGGAACTCGGAAGCCAGCCCCAGCCAATTCACCGTGCCAGAGCTGCCTTACGGCTCGCACAAAATCGAATGGACCGTCACGGACGACTGCGGCAACGAAACCACCTGCGAATACAGTTTCGTCGTGAAAGATGCACATCCGCCGGAAGTCACTTGCGACCCCTTCTCTCTGACCATTTTCGACAACGCTCCTGTGACGCTTCAAGTGAGCGACATCCTGCAAATTGCGACCGACAACCATACGCCCCCAGACCTCTTGGTGTTTGGCCTTAAAAAAGGCGGCGGCCCCGACTTCCCAACCGAAACCTCCCTCGAGTTCAACTGCACCGATTTGGGGAACAACTCGGTACAACTCTGGGCAATGGACTTGGCTGGCAACACGAATTTTTGCACCGCGCAAGTAACCGTGCTCGTCGGCGACACCTCCTGCCAAAACATCAACTTCGATGTGGCAGGGCAACTGACCACCGAACTGGGAACTGCCGTCGCGCAAGCAACAATACTCCTCGCAGTCTCCCCACCGCCTACCAATTTGAGCACCGACAACGACCCGCAGGGCTTTTATCAGTTCAAAAGCGCGGTGCCGCTCAACGGCGACTACTCCGTGACACCCGTCAAGAACATCAACCACCTCAACGGAGTCAGCACCGCCGATTTGTTGCTCATCAGCAGACACATACTGGCCATTGACCCGCTCGGCAGCCCTTACAAGATGATTGCCGCCGATGCCAACAAGTCGAACTCCATCACGACCTTCGACATCGTGGAGCTGCGCAAACTCATCCTCGGCATCTACGACGAATTGCCCGCCAACACCTCTTGGCGTTTCGTGGACAAAAGCTTCGATTTCCCAAATCCCGAAAACCCGTTTGAAACACCGTTCCCTGAAAACATCTCCCGCAACAATGTCAGTGCCAGCTACACAAACGAAGACTTCGTGGGCGTGAAAGTGGGCGACGTGAACAACTCGGCAAGCGGCGATAGCCTGCTGCCCTCCGACGACCGTTGGGACAAAACGTTGTTCTTCGACGTGAGCAACCGAAGGGTGCAGGCAGGCGAAGTGCTGAGCGTCCCGTTCCGACCTGCCGCCGCCCTGCTGGGTTATCAGTTCACGCTGGATTTCCACCACTTGGAACTCTTGGAAGTGGTGCCGGGCGAAGGAATCAGTCTGACCAACTTCGGGGTGTTTGAGGATGCCCTCACCACTTCGGTCGAACATGGCGCACAGGCGTTTTCCGTCGCGTTCCGCGCGCGCAAAGCCGGGCAATTAAGCGATATGCTCTCCATTTCCAGCCGCATCACGCGGGCGGAAGGGTACGAGATGGAGGAAGGAAATTCCCACAATGCATTCAACTACGCTAACATCGCCTTGCGCTTCGACGATGGTACCAACGTTCGGCCAGGGTTTGCTCTCTACCAGAATCGTCCGAATCCGTTCGACGCGCACACCCTCATCGGCTTCCAATTGCCCGAAGCCTGCGAAGCCACGCTGCGCATCTTTGACGAGACAGGGCGCTTGCTCCACGCACACTCGGCACATTACCCAAGCGGCTACAACACCATCCGGCTCGACAGGCATCTCGTCGAGGCTAAGGGAGTGTTGTACTACAAACTGGAAACGCCGACAGAAAGCGCCGTGCGCAAGATGGTGGTGTTGAGATAAATCGCAGCAACATGAGTAGCTTGAGTCCCGGTGGGCAGGGCAAACGCATCAAAATACAACCGACCTCGGAGAGGTTTGTGCCATTTTGATGCGTTTGCCCTGAGTCCTATTGGGTGAGTTTTTGTTCAGTAATAGCACTCACCGGGGTTCAAGCACCACCGCTACTTCCCCACAATCTCAAATCCCTGTTTTAACTGATAGCCGTCCTTATCCACCAGCGTAAGGGTGTGCGTGCCCACCGGAGGCTGAAGGGCCATTTGGTGAAACGTCTTCGTGCTACCGAGATAGACCCCGTCCAAGTGCCAAAACACCTCCGTGTCGGGCTTGCGATGCGCCACTTGGAACACGGTGCTGCTCAATTGACCATCCAGATTCACCGGGACGTAAATGCGAGCGGGGTTTTTCGGATAAATCAATTGCATCGGCGCGTTTTGCTGCACCATATTGGAGGCAAGGCAATCCGCCCGAAACGGCGGTGGAGATTGGTACCACGGGGTTTTGGTTTTGAAATAATACTCCTCCACAGGCGGCAACACGAACCACGCTCGGTGTTGCATCGAAGCAGGCGACTCGCAATCGCTGTTGACCTGCCAAGCCCCGCTCGCATCCAGATGCAGCCATTGATGGTAGGGGCAAACAGCCGCTTTCAAGCCACTTTCTGGAATCCAGACCGTATCCACGTCACAATAATCGCCTGCTCGAAAACCACTTTGGCGGCACACTGCCGCTTCTTCCATGTCATCGTAAGGTGGGTAAAACCACTCCGTCGTCCCCCCGCCGGGCAATTGCTCAAAAATCTCGAACAGCACTGGCGCAGCCAATTCCACGCCCAACAGCCCCGGTCGCCCTTCGCCGCTCGCATTGCCGACCCACACGCCCACCGCGTAGCGCGGTGTCGTCCCAGCGGCCCAGGCATCGCGGAAGCCAATGCTCGTCCCTGTCTTCCAAGCAATGGGGCGACTGGCCGAAAAGAGTTCCCATTCGCCCGCGCTGTTGGGGCGCTCCACCTCGCGCATGGCCTCGAAAGTGTGCCAGATGGCGCCGGCGCTAAGCAATTGGGGGGTGGTGAGTTGGGGAGTTGAGGGGTTGAGGGGTTGAGGGGTTGAGAAAAAATTGGGTGGGTGAAAATCGTCGGGGGCGTAGCGGCCATTGCGGTCGTAGAAACTGCCCAATGTGCGAGCCATGCAAGCATACACGTTGGTGATGTCGAGCAAATTGGCTTCCGCGCCACCAAGAATGAGCGAAAGTCCGTAGTGAGCGGAAGGGCGGCTGAGGGTGGAAATGCCGAGGCGCTGAAGGTTGAAGTGGAATTTTTCAAGGCCATACTGCTGAAGCAGCAACACGAAGGGAATGTTGAGCGAGCGGATGAGGGCGCGTTTGGCTGGCACCATGCCGTCGTAGCTTTCATGGAAGTTTTCGGGGCGGTAGTTGCCCAATTGCGTCGGCACGTCGTGGAGCAGGCTCTTGGGCAGGATGTCACCACTTTCGAGCGCGAGGGCATAGAGGTAGGGTTTCAAAATGCTGCCCGTGCTGCGTGGCGCGGCGATGATGTCCACCGATTCGCCGTGTTCCTTGCCCGCGTCAGAGATGTTGCCGACGTAGGCCAACACATCGCCGGTTTGCACATCCAGCACCACAGCGGCCATGTTGTGCACCCCATTTCCCCGGTAAATCGCGTGTCGCCGTTGCAGGATTTCGATTACGCGGCGTTGCAAGTGGAGGTCAATCGTGGTGTGGAAGCGGTTGAGGGTGGAAGGATTTTTTTTGCCTTTCACCCTCCACCCTCCACCCTCAACCCTCAACCGGTCGAGCAGATGGGGCGCGAGTTGCGGCAGTGGCACGGGTTCGTCGGGCAGCGGTTCTTCTTTGGAAAGCTCGCACTCGACGGCGGTGAGTTTGCCCTTGTCGCGCAATTTTTCCAGCAAACGGTTTCTTTTTTTTAACAAAAAATCGCGATTCCTTCCGGGGTGAATGAGCGCGGGGGCGTTGGGCAAAACGGCTAATGTCGCCGCTTCGGCCCAAGTCTGCAATTCAGGTCGTTTGCCGTAATAGCGCCACGAAGCGGCTTCAAGCCCCACCACGTTGCCGCCAAAAGGGGCATGGGCTGCATAGAGGCCAAGTATTTCGCGTTTGGAATAAGTCAGTTCGAGCCGGGTGGCCATGAACATTTCCACCATTTTTTGCCAAACGGTGCGCGGCGGGTTGTCGCGCATGAGTCGCACCACCTGCATGGTGAGGGTGCTGCCGCCGCTGACCACGCGCCGATGTTGCAGGTTGCTCCACAAGGCTCTGCCCAGACTCAAGGGGTCCACGCCGGGATGCCACCAAAAGCGTTTGTCCTCAAATGCCACCACGCAGGCGGCATATTTTTCAGGAACCGAATCAGTCAGTGGAAATCGCCACTGCCCGTCCGCCGCGATGCGGGCGCCCAACAATTCGCCGTCCCGGTCTTCCAAAATCACTGAAATGGGTTTGTCGAACAAGGGGCGCGGCAGGCAAAAGAGCCAGAGCAGGAAGAGCGCGAGACAGGAAACGCTCGTTTTGGGGCGCCGACGAACGAGGGCCACAAACCTTATCCCCGCTTTCCGAAAATTGACCACTCTCGAAAAGCGGGGCATCCTTTTTTTTATGTCCCATTGAAATCGCACGGCCTGTTTTTTTGGGAGACAAATATAATTCCTCAATGCGTCACCACCACTTTCCCGCTCACCACCTCATTTTCAAAAAAGCACCTGAACCAGTAAGCACCCGTCGGCAAGTCACGCGGATGCCAAGCCACGAGGTTGTCTCCCGTGTTCACCGCAATGTTGTTCAGGGTAGTCCTCACGCGGCCATCAGCGCCGAGTAATTCAATACGCACCGTCTGCATCCGCACGGCCTGAATCAAAAACCAAGCGGATTCATTGGCAGGGTTGGGCACGCATACAACGTTGTTTCGAGTGAAAGATGAGGCATCGGCGCTGGAGGTAGTCGCCCCATTTTGCGTCACTACCAAGTTTCTGACAATCTGTCCATTGCAGCCCGTAAAATTAAGCGTGACCGTTCGGCCCGCCACGGAATCGTTGGCTGCCGCCGCGATGGTCAGCGTTACCGTATCCGCCCCACCCGATGGCGGGGTCACCGTCAGCCAGGCAGGCACGTTCGCCGCACTCCAATCGCAATTGGTCGTCAGCACCAGTTCTTGGCTCCCGCCATCGGCAGGGAAATTCACCACGGCGGGCACGAGCGTCATTTCCGGCACCACTTTTTTGATGGTCAGTCTGTAATCCTCCACCTCGCCGAAGTCGAACAAGTCACAGGCACTCGTTGCCTCATCGCGCCGCATACTCACCCGCATCCGCACGTTGCCCGGGAGAGACACGGGGGGCAGCGTTATGTCGCCCGACACCGGGCCAGCGCTTCCAGAGTGCGCGAAGACCAATTCGTCGTCGCCAAATTGATTGTCCTTGTTGAAATCAATCCAAACGGCCCAAGCCTCCGCGAAGGCCGTATCCGAAAAGCCGGGCTTCAAGTCAATGGCAAACGTCTCGCCTTGAAGCAATTCCGTGGTGAGATGGGTAAAATCATTGTAACCCCAGTCGTTGCCAGAAACCTGTTCAATACTGCCAAACGACACACTTTCAATCCATTCCTGCGGCAAGGTGCCTTGCACGGCAGCGGCGCTACCGTAAGCATTGCAGTATTGGCTGCAACCCGTCGTCTGAAAGGTCTGAGTGGCCGAATACCCGCCCGTTTCGCCCCCACAAATCGCCTGCACCCGAAATTCATACTGCGTGCAAGGCTTCAAATAGGTCAACGTCAGCGAAGTGCCCGCAACGTCTTGCCACAACTGCCACTCCGTTTCGCCCACCTCGCGCCATTCCACTTCATAGCCAAGTGCCACATTCACCGTGCCCCATTGCAAGGTGGCCGCACGCGGCTGGGCGTTTGCAGCAGAAAGATTGCTCACGGGCACACAACTTTGAAGCGGTTCGAGGTCCGATTCCCACAGACCGCGCCCATAAGTGGAAGCGCGGATTTTTCCCGTGCTGTGCCGAATTTCCAATTCCGTGATGATGACGTTGGGCAGCCCCTCGTTGAACAGTTCCCAATCCGTCGCGCCAGACTCCCGGCGAAAAACGCCCACGTCCATGCCCATGTAAAGCACCCCTTTGCTGTTGGGCTGCACCAACACACAATTTGCAGGGATATTGGGCAAGGTGCCGGAGATGTTGGCCCACGTCGTGCCGCCCGTTGTCGTGAAAAACACCTTTTGACCCGCCGTGTATCCCCCAAATGTCACAAATGCAATGTTCGCATCGTGCGGGTCCACGGTCAGGTAAGTAATGCCATCGTTGGTGGGCAAATTTCCGGTCACGTTGCCCCAAGTGTCGCCGCCATTGGTGGTCAAAAACACTTGGTCGCCATCGCTGACGTATATCACCGCGCTGTTGGAAGGCGCCACTGCGATGTGCTGCAAATCAAACACCGAATTCAAGGAAGAAATACTCGTCCAATCATTCCCCTGATTCGTGCTCTTATAAACATCCCGATACCCCACATAAATCGTGGAGCTGATGTTGGGGTCCATCACGAAAGGCGTCACCCATGCGCCCTGCGGCTGCCCCGGCACATTTTGGTGAATGTTGGTCCACGAATTGCCCCCATTCGTGGAGCGGCGAATGTTGCCCGATTGGTATTCGCCGTACATGATATTGGAATTGGTAGGGTGAATGAAACATTCCATGCCATCGCCGCCGATATTGTCCGTCCAAACCCCCGAATGGCTTCGCAGTTTCGTGCCGTTGTCCTGCAAGCCGCAAATCACCTTGTCGTCCGATTGCGACACTCCCAAGCGATACATCTGGCTAATGGCCAAATTGCCGCTGATGTCTTCCCACGACACGCCGTCGTCCGTTGTCTTGTAAATGCCGCCATCGCATCCTTGATACAGCACATTGTCCAACCACAGCAGGGCGTGTTTGTCGGCGTGGTTCACGGGTACGCCGCTGGGGGCACCGTTGTGCCAAAATGTGGCGAGGCTCCAAGAGACACCGCCGTCGCTCGATTTCCACAAATTCACCCCCCCCACAAAAATCAGGTTGGAATCTGTGGGACTGACGGCCACGCAGAAGTCGTACCATCCCTGCCCCCTATCACTGGAACCCGTGGAAGAGCCATCCAGCAAATTGGGCGTGGAAGATTTCAAGGCAAAATTGCTGCCGCTGTTGGTCGAGACATACAACCCGTTGAACGAACCGTAGGTCGCCGACGCATCGGAACTGCTGGCGGCCACCACCATGTCCTTATGAGCGGGTGTCACTGCCAACACCACCCGCCCCGAATTCGGAATGGTCTGCACATTGGCCCAAGTGGCCCCGCCATTGATGGATTTGCGCACTTGGTTGTTCGTCGCGGCATACATAACCTCCGGTGCGCCGGGTTTGAATCGCACATCGAAAAAATTGCCGTTCGACACTTTGGCCCAAGTCGCGCCCCCGTTGGTCGTGCGGTACATCCCGTCGCTGGTCGCTGCCAATACAGTCGCTGTGGAGGTCGGATGCACCACGATGTGGCGGATATATCGGTAATTGGTGAGATTCCATGACAGGCCAGTAGTGTTCCAAGTGAGGCCGCCATCCGTTGATTTCAAAATGCCAATCGAAGGCTCGAAGTTACCAAACCCGTCGCCCGTGCCGAGATACATCACCTTCGGATTGAGCGGGTCAATGGCCACGGCCGTCACGCTGAGCACCGTCAGTTGGTCCGTGTGGGTCGTCCACGTCGCGCCACCATTTTCCGTCTTCCACAAGCCACCCGTTGGCGCGCCCACCCAAATCGTATTGGCAGCACTCGGGTCAACGGCGATGCAGTTCACCCGGCCAATACCGTTGTAGCCCGAAGCGGAATAGTTCGGCCCCATGCTCGTCCAATTAGCTGCCGAGATACCGCCCTTCCCGGGGCGAGCCGCCAAGTAATTGCCCCATTCTATTTCCTTGATATTCGCGGGCGGAAAACTCCCGTCGGGCAAAACGCGACTTTGCCAGAACCATTCCCAGCGCTTGAACACATTGTAACCCTGACCTTTCCCCGGCGTTTTTCCTTCCCAAAAATCATAAAATGCCTGCCGCAAGGTGGGATAATCAGCAGCAGGGTTTTCGGCGGAAGTCCAATTTTGAGCAAAAAGCGGCTGTACTGCCACCCACATCAAGAACACGAAAGCAAAGCGGTTTTTCATCTAAATAAAAAATAGTGAAACAAAACAATTGGCAAACCTAAGGCATCACGCAGACTTGGCGGTGTCGGGTGTTTGCAATTTTTGGGAAAACTGGCGTTTGCGTATTCATAG